>JACPVS010000014.1 GCA_016197365.1 Mycolicibacterium cosmeticum
GATTCCGGACGACACACCACCGAATACACCACCCCCACCGGCGCGGTCTACCGTTCCACCGCGCCACCCATCGCCGGCGGCCTGCGGGTATTGACCCGCGACATCCACATCGTCATCCCACGCAAGGCGGCGTGACTCACCTGCTCAGCACCGCCACGCATTCCACGTGGTGGGTCAGCGGGAATGCGTCGAACACCCGAAGTTGCTCCACGGTGTAGCCGTTGCGCAGGTACTCCCCCACGTCGCGGGCGAATGACGCTGCCTCACAACCGATATGGATCACCCGTGGCACTCCGGCGATCAAGTCGATGATCTCGCGCCCGGCACCGGTGCGCGGCGGGTCGAGCACCGCGACGTCGGCGCGGTCGCGACGACCCGTCAGCGCCCGGCGCACCGAATCCGTCACCACCGACACCCACGGCATATCGTCCAGCGCGGCACGCGCCGATCGCGCCGAGCCGCGGGAGGTGTCCACCGTCAGCACCTGACCGGTCTCGCCGACGCCCTCCGCCAACGCCGCTGCGAAAACTCCTGCACCACCGTAGAGATCCCACGCGGTCATCCCGGGCTCCAACCTCGCGGCGTCGCGGATCAGCGCACTGTAGACCTCTGGCGCATCCCGGTGCGCCTGCCAGAATGCCGTCACCGGCACCTGCCACTCCCGCCCGCCGATGCGCTGCAGCGCCTCGTACTGGCCTTCGACCACCTGGGTCAGCGCCTTCTTGCCCGGACCGGTCTGCACGATGTGGCGTACCCCGTCATCGTCGACGGCGACGTGCAGTTGCGCGCCCGGCGGCCAACGCGATCCGTCCAGGCCGTCGAGCATTCCCGGCCGAAGCTGACCGCAATTCAGCTCGGGATACAACTCGGTGCTGTGGTATCGGTGAAATCCGGCGTGTCCCGTCGCGGAGACATCGAGACGGACCCGGGTACGCCAGCCGGTCGCACCGGCCGTACCCACTTCTTCGGCGTCCCCTGACCACTCGTAGCCACCGAGCCGGCCCAGCTGGTTGGCCACCACCTCACCCTTGAGCCGGCGGGCGGCCTCAGGCGCCGCGAAGGCCAGGTCACAACATCCCGCGCCGTCCACCCCGGCGATCGCACACTGCGAATCCACACGGTCCGGCGATGCTTCGAGCACCTCGACAACGTCTGCGTGCCAATAGGATCCGCGTTCGGCCCGAACCTGCACCCGGACCGTCTCGCCGGGCAGGGCGTACCGCACGAACACCACCCGGCCGTCGTGGCGCGCCACGCAGCTGCCACCGTTTGCCGCGGGCCCGGTGGTCAGGGTCAACTCGCTCAATCCAGGAATCCTCTACGCGCATCGCCGGGGGCCGACTGCGGCTCCAGCCTCTTCAGCCGCTCAGACGAATTCAGCTGCCAGGGCACCGATGTCACCATCACATTCGGTTCGAACAAGAGCCGGCCCTTGAGCCGCAGCGCGCTCTGGTTGTGCAGCACCTGCTCCCACCAATGTCCCACCACGTATTCGGGGATGAACACCGTCACCACCGTGCGCGGCGACTCCTTGGTGACGCGCTTGACGTAATCCAGCACCGGCCTGGTGATTTCCCGGTAGGGCGAGGCGATGACCTTGAGCGGGACGCTGACATCGCTGTCCTCCCACTCATGCACCAGCTGCCGCGTCTCCGCGTCGTCGACACTGACGGTGATGGCCTCCAGCACATCGGGCCGGGTGGCCCTGGCGTAGGCGAGCGCGCGACGGGTCGGCAGGTGCAGCTTGGACACCAGCACCACGGCGTGGTTGCGGCTGGGCAGGACGATGTCGCCCTCGGATTCCTCCTGCGCCACCAACTCCCGGGCCACCGTCTCGTAGTGCTTGTGGATGAGCTTCATGATGACGAACAGGATGCCCATGGCCAGGATCGCAATCCAGGCCCCCGCAAGGAATTTCGTGAAGACGACGACCACCAGCACGGTGCCCGTACAGATCAGGCCGATGGTGTTGATCACTCTGGAACGCATCATCCGCCGGCGCACGGCCGAATCGGTCTCGATCCGCAGCAACCGGGTCCAGTGCCGCACCATGCCGATCTGGCTCAGGGTGAAGGACACGAACACGCCGACGATGTACAGCTGGATCAGCGCGGTCGTCTCGGCCCGGAACGCGATCACGAAGGCGATCGCCGCGAAGGCCAGGAACAGGATGCCGTTCGAGAACGCCAGCCGGTCACCGCGGGTGTGCAGCTGACGCGGCAGGAACCGGTCCTGGGCGAGGATCGAGCCCAGCACCGGAAATCCGTTGAACGCCGTATTCGCGGCCAGCACCAAGATCAGCGCCGTAACGAGGGCGATGATGAACAGGCCAGGCCCGAAGTTGTGGAAGACGGCGTCGGCGAGCTGCGCGATCAATGTCTTCTGGTGGTAGTTCTCCGGCGCGCCGATCAGCTGCTCGTTCGGCCGCTCGGCCATCTGCACGCCGGTTTCCTTGGCCAGCATGATCATTCCGATGAGCAGGGTCACCGAGATGAGCCCGAGCAGAAGCAGCGTCGTCGCCGCATTGCGCGACTTCGGCTTCTGGAAGGCGGGCACACCATTGCTGATCGCCTCGACCCCGGTCAGCGCCGCCGAACCCGACGAGAACGCCCGCGCCACGAGGAACACCAGCGCGAATCCGAGCACTTCGCCGTGTTCGGAACGCATCTGGAAGCCGGCGGATTCCGCCTGCAGATGATGGCCGAGCACGAAGATCTGGAAGAAGCCCCAGCCGAGCATGATGAACATGCCGACCATGAACGCGTACGTGGGAATGGCGAAGGCGGTACCGGATTCGCGGATACCGCGCAGGTTCAGCGAGGCCAGAATCAGGATGGCCGCAACGGCGAACAGCACCTTGTGCTGCGCGATGAACGGCACCGCCGAACCGATGTTGGACATCGCCGAAGACATCGACACCGCCACCGTCAGCACGTAATCCACCAGCAGCGCGCTGGCGACCGTGAGGCCGGCCGTCCCACCCAGGTTGGTCGTCACCACCTCGTAGTCGCCGCCGCCGGACGGATACGCGTGCACGTTCTGCCGATAACTCGCGATCACGATGAGCATCACGCCGGCGACGGCCAGCCCGATCCAGGGAGCCACCGAGTAGGCGGTCACGCCGGCCACCGACAGCACCAGGAACACTTCTTCCGGGGCATAGGCAACCGAGGACAACGCATCAGAGGCGAACACAGGGAGGGCGATCCGCTTCGGCAGCAGCGTGTGCGCGAGCTTGTCGCTGCGGAACGGCCTTCCCAGCACCAGCCGCCGCGCGGCGGTTGAAAGCTTGGACACGAGTGCCAACACTAAGCCCACCGGCGATTGGCTGTAGCGTTCCGGGTGCGCTGGTTGAATGAGGAACATATTCCTGGCAGACGGCCGAGAGGACCCAGGGTGCGGGTAGTGGTGATGGGATGCGGCCGGGTCGGCGCATCATTGGCGGACGGTTTGTCCCGGATCGGCCATGAGGTAGCTGTGATCGACCGTGACAGCACGGCGTTCAACCGACTCAGCCCCGAGTTCACCGGCGAACGCGTGCTCGGAATGGGTTTCGACCGCGATGTGTTGCTTCGGGCCGGGATCGAGGAGGCGGGTGCCTTCGCGGCGGTGTCCTCCGGCGACAACTCGAACATCATCTCCGCCCGCGTGGCCAGGGAGACATTCCGCGTGGAGCGCGTCGTCGCGCGCATCTACGACGCCAAGCGGGCCGCCGTGTACGAGCGCCTGGGCATCCCGACGGTGGCGACCGTGCCGTGGACCACCGACCGGTTGCTCAACGTGCTGACCCGGGAGACCGAAACCACCAAGTGGCGCGACCCTTCCGGCAACGTCGGCGTGGCCGAACTGCCGCTGCACGAGGAATGGGCCGGCCGCGCCATGACCGAGCTGGAAGCCGCCACCGGTGGCCGGGTGGCCTTCCTGCTGCGACTGGGCACCGGACTGCTGCCCGACGCCAAGACCGTCATCCAGGCCGGCGACCACGTCTTCATGGCCGCCATCTCCGGGCACATCGCCGAAGCCATGGCCATCTCCGCACTGCCGCCGAGCGAGGACGAGAACTGATGAAGGTTGCCATCGCCGGGGCCGGCGCCGTCGGCCGCTCGATCGCCCGTGAACTCGTCGACAGCCACGACGTCACCTTGTTGGAGCGCGACCCGCAACACATCGACGTCGACGCCATCCCTGCCGCGCAGTGGCGGCTCGGCGATGCATGCGAACTGTCCCTGCTGGAGTCGGTGAAGCTCGAGGAGTTCGACGTCGTCATTGCCGCGACCGGCGACGACAAGGCCAACGTCGTGCTCAGCCTGCTGGCCAAGACCGAGTTCGCGGTGCCGCGCGTGGTGGCCAGGGTGAACGACCACCGCAACGAGTGGCTCTTCGACGACAACTGGGGCGTCGACGTCGCGGTGTCCACCCCCCGCATGCTGGCCTCGCTCGTGGAAGAGGCCGTCGCCGTCGGCGATCTGGTGCGGTTGATGAGTTTCCGCACGGGACAGGCGAATCTGGTGGAGATCACGCTGCCCGACGACACCCCGTGGGGTGGCAAGGCCGTCAAGCGCCTCCAATTGCCGCGTGACGCCTCGCTGGTGACGATTCTGCGCGGGTCGCGGGTGATCGTGCCGGAGGGCGACGAACCGCTGGAGGGCGGCGATGAGCTGATCTTCGTGGCGATCGCCGAGGTCGAAGACGAATTGCGCGAGCTGCTGCTGCACCCCGCGAAGGCTTAGCTTTCCGCGACTTCGTTCTGCTCGGCGTGCTGTGCGTGCACCGCGCGCTGCGCGGACCGGATGGCGAAATAGGTGATGATCGCCGCGACGCCGGTCAGTGGCCAGCCCATCGCGATGCGGGCGACCCCCAGCAAGCCGACCTCGTCGGTGTCGTATAGATGGTTCTGCACGACGTAGCGGGACGCGAACACGGCCACCCAGGCCAGCGTCGCCCCGTCGAACACCAGGAGCGCCTTGCGCACACCGCGCCAGTCGCTGCCGTGCCCGTTGAGCCACCCCCACGCGTAGCCGACCACCGGCCGGCGAATCAGGATGGACAACGCGAAAATGCCTGCGTAGAACAGGTTTGCGTAGATGCCGTACAGGAAGAAGCCCTTGGACTCGCCCAGGTACCAGGCGATCAGCGCGCTGATCCCGACGCCCATGAAACCTGATACCGCGGGCTGTAAGGATTCCCGGCGAACCAGCCGCCAGATCAGGACGAGGGCCGCGACACCGAGTGCGGCGAAGATGGCGGGCATCAGCCCTGCCGTGGTCGAAACCGGGACGAAGACGAGAACCGGCAGCGACGAGTAGATCAGGCCGCTGATGCCGCCCATCTGATCGAGAACCGCGCGCGCATTGTTTTTCTCAGTCCCCTGTTCGGGGTCAGTCACTTCTGAATCTCGTAGTGCGGGTTGTAAATCGCCTTGGATCCGTTCTCCAGCTTGCCGAGGCGACCGTGCACCCGCAGGGTCAGGCCGGACTCGATACCGGCAATCCGGCGCTGCCCGAGCCAGACCAGCATCACCGAGTCGGTGCCATCGAACAGTTCGGCACGGACGCCGCTGCCGCAGCCCTTGGCGTTGGTCTCGACACACCGCAGAGTGCCGACCATCGTGACCTCTTGACCGCGGCGACAGTCGATTGCGCGTTGCGCACCGGTACTGGCCGCGTCGCCGCTGAGCTCCTCGACGTCGAGCTGCTCCGGGTCCTCTGTGAGCCGCCGAGTGAGCCGGCGCAGATACCCTTCGGCCGTAGCCATGGCCTCTCCCTTGCCGTAAATCCAACGCGGATTTACTTTCCTGACTTTCGCCACGGTAGACCTCTTGAGTCCGAATCGCCACGTGGTGTCGGGCGCGCCGCGCCGATGGGTGCACCATCGAGACATGGCAGTGAATTTGCGTGGCGTGACGACAGTCCTGCTGGCCGGCACCGGATCCGATGATGACTATGTGTACCGGGCTTTTTCGGCCCCATTGCACCAGGTTGGCGCCGTTGTGGTGACCCCGGCGCCGCAACCGCGCAAGCTCATCGCCGGATATCTGGCGGCACTGGACGAGGCGGCCCGAGGTGACGAACGCAACACCATCGCCGTGGGCGGCGTGTCGATCGGCGCCGCCGTCGCCACCGCCTGGGCGCTGGCTCATCCCGCGCACACCGTCGCCGTGCTGGCGGCCCTGCCTGCGTGGACGGGGCAGCCGGACAACGCGCCGGCGGCCCTCTCGGCCCGGCACACCGCGCAGGTGCTGCGCAACGACGGCCTGGCCGCGACGGTGGCCACCATGCGGGCCTCCACCCCGCCCTGGCTGGGCGAGGAACTCACCCGGTCGTGGTTGGCGCAGTGGCCCGACCTGCCCGACGCCATGGACGCAGCGGCCGGGCACGTGTCGCCGACGAGTGACCAACTGGCCACCCTGACGGTCCCGATGGGTGTCGCGGCCGCAACCGACGATCCGATCCACCCGGTGGACGTGGCGCTGGAATGGGTGGCCGCGGCGCCGCATGCGGCACTGCGCACGGTCACCCTCGACGAGATGGGCGCCGACCCGGCCGTGTTGGGCGCGGCGTGCGTCGGGGCCCTGCTGGACCTCTAGCCGCCGGTGATGGTGCTGCGCAGCTGCTGCATCGCCGACATCGCGGTGCGGCGCGCATCGGGAGTCGGCGGCGCCGGCGGCGCGGCCGCCTGCGCCTGCTCCTGCGCGGCGCGCAGCTGTTCGGCCATCGGATCCGGCAGCTGCACCGTCAGCGGGGTCCGCACCGGCAGTGGTGTATCGCCACGCCGAACCACGGTGTCCGCCAACGCTTCCCGCGCCTCGGCGGCAAGTCCGTCGATGCTCTCGGGCGCGCCGTTGACCACGCAGCGGATCATCCAGCGGTAGCCGTCGATCCCGATGAAGCGCACCACGCCCGGGGTCTGACCCTCCGGCGCAACCGCGCTCACGCCGACGACCTCGCGGCCCCAGCGGCCGTCCTCGATCCGGACCTTCGCGCCGTCCTTGCGCAGCGAATCGGCCAGCTCGCCGGCCACCTCACGCCACAGCCCGGCGGACTTGGGGGCCGCGTAGGCCGCGATGGTGAACCGGCCGCTGGGCGTCACCACCCACACCGAACTGGGCACACCCTGCTCGGTCAACTCGACCTGCACCTGTCCGGCCTCGGGCATCGGGATCAGCACCGAGCCGAGATCCAGGCGCGCCACCGCGGCCGCCTCCGGATCGTCGAAGTCCTCGATGTCGAAGGGGCCGTCGAAATCCTCGTCCGACTCGTTGTCGATATCCACGTCTTTAGCCATCACAAACTCGCATGTCCGCCGGAGGAACCGTGACCGCCATCGCCACGGGAGGTGTCAGCCAGTCCGGCCTCGTCGAACGACGAGACCTCGACCAGCTCGGGAAGTTCGACCCGCTGCACCAGCAGCTGGGCGATGCGGTCGCCACGCCGGATCGCAATCGGCTGCTCAGGGTCGAGATTGATCAGCGCCACCTTGATCTCGCCACGGTACCCGGCGTCCACGGTGCCGGGACTGTTCACGATCGAAAGCCCCACGCGCGTAGCCAAACCCGAACGGGGATGGATCAATCCGACCATCCCGTGCGGAATGGCCACGGCGATGCCGGTCGGCACGAGGGAGCGGTGTCCGGGCGCGAGATCCACATCCACGGCGCTGAACAGGTCCACGCCTGCATCGCCGTCGTGGGCCCGGCTGGGCAACGGTAGATCGCGGTCCAGACGCACGACCGCCAGAGAAGTGGGCACGACGCGAGAGATTACCCTTGGGCACGTGTCAGACACGCGCGCAACCACCCAATCGGTGCGTTATCGAGAGCGCCTCCGGGTGCCGTGGTGGTTCTGGCCGCCCGCCCTCGGGCTGGCCGCACTGATCGCGACCGAGGTGAACATGGGCGTGGCCGCACTTCCGGACTGGGTGCCGTTCGCGGTCCTGCTTCCGGTGGCCGCCGCCGCGATGATCTGGATGGGCCGCATGGAGGTCCGGGTCGTCGACGGAGCCACGGGCGGCGAACTGTGGGCCGGCCCGGCACACCTGCCGGTCAGCGTCATCTCCCGGTCGGCCGAGGTGCCGAAGTCGGCCAAGTCGGCGGCGCTGGGGCGCCAGCTCGACCCCGCCGCCTATGTCCTGCACCGGGCCTGGGTCGGCCCCATGGTGTTGGTCGTGCTCGACGATCCCGACGACCCGACCCCGTACTGGTTGGTGAGCTGCCGGCACCCGGATCGGGTGCTGGCAGCCCTTCGCTCGTAGATCAGGCCGCGCAATCGGTGCAGATCATCATGCCGTTCTTCTCGCTTGCCAGCCGGCTCCTGTGATGCACCAGAAAACAGCTGGAGCACGTGAACTCGTCGGCCTGCTTCGGAATGACACGCACCGAGAGCTCTTCCCCCGACAGGTCCGCGCCGGGCAGTTCGAACGATTCCGCAGACTCGGATTCATCGACGTCCACGACGGCCGATTGGGCCTCGTTACGTCGTGCTTTGAGCTCCTCCAGCGAATCCTCAGACACGTCATCGGTCTCTGATCGCCGCGGAGCGTCGTAGTCGGTAGCCATCTCATCCCCTCCGTTACCTTGCAGCAGAGCTTTGTACCAGCGTCGAACGCCTACACCAAATGATTCGTGCCCTGAATAGCCCTTGGAGGGGTGTGATTTATATCACAGCACGAATCTGCAGCTGGCGACGGGTGCCGGTTTCAGCCCTTAAGGTGCATGGGTGGTCGCACTCATCACCGACGGCACGGCGTTCGACAAGCACGGTCGCCCGTTCCGCAGACGGAACCATGTGCCCGTCCTGTGCCTGTTCCTCGCGCTGGCAATACTGACCGGCGTGGTGTGGGTGATCGCCCTGAACCGGCCCACCGACGTCCACGAGGCGGTCGTCTGCAACGCTCCCCCGGCGCCCACCGACCCGAATCAGCCCACCCTGGGCCAGCAGGTGTCGCGGGAAACCATGTCCGAGGTGGTGCCCGCCAAGCTCGCCGACACCAAGACCAAGGTGCTCAACGCCAGCGGCCAGGGCGGCCAGGCCGCGGAGGTGTCCGGCACCCTGCGGGACCTGGGCTTCGCCCAGCCGACCGCGTCCAACGACGCCGTCTACGCGGGAACCCGGCTGGAGTGCCAGGGCCAGATCCGGTTCGGCCCGTCCGGTCGGGCCGCCGCCGCGGCCGTCTGGCTGGTGGCGCCGTGCACCGAATTGTTCCAGGACCAGCGCCCCGACGACTCCGTCGACCTCGCCATCGGCACCGAGTTCAGCGAATTCAGCCACAACGACGACATCGATGCGATGCTCGCCAGCCTGCGCCCCGACGCCACGCAGCCGCCGGATCCGGCGCTCCTACGCACCATCCACAGCGCCGCCTGCTGACCCGCTAGCGGGCGCCCAGCCCGCGCAGCGCGTCCCCGAGCGCGGTGGCCACCCCCGGTGCGGCCGCACAGAGCAGGTCCGGGTCCGGCAGGCCGACGACGGCACCGGCTTCGGTCGCGATGAGCACCCCGGCCGCCCAATCCCACACATGCACGTCGTCCTCGAAATAGGCATCGAGCTGCCCCGCCGCCACCATGCACAGATCCAGGGCGCACGAACCGATCCTGCGGACGTCCCGGATCGCGGGCAGCAACCCGGCCAGCACCTGCGCCTGGGTGGCCCTGCGCTGCGATTCGTACGAGAATCCGGTACCGACCAGGGCCAATGACAGATCGTCGATGTCGTTGCACCGCAACACCGTTGACCGTCCGTCGCGCGTCACCGTCGCACCGTGCCCCAGCGCCGCCGAATACAGCTCGCCCGTCGGAACGTTGGCCACCGCGCCCGCCACCGACCGGCCGTCGATCTGCACCCCGATCGAGACCGCGTAGTCGGCGATCCCGTAGACGAAGTTGACCGTGCCGTCGATGGGATCGATCACCCAGACCGGCCGGCCCGGCTGGACGTCGGCCGAACCGCCCTCCTCCTCGCCGAGCACCTCATCGCTCGGTCGCAGTACCGCGAGCCGGTCCCGGATCAGTCGTTCCGTCTCGGTGTCCACCACGGTCACCGGATCGGTCGGCGTGCTCTTGGAACGCACGGATGCGGCGGTGGAGGCCGCGCTGGCGAAGGCCTCCCCACGGCGGCGCCGCACGAAAGCGGCCGCCTCGGTGGCCAATTGCTCGGCCACGGCACGCAAAGTCAGCGGATCACAGTTGTCGGTTTCCACCCCACCATCGCAGCACAGCCGAAGTCCGGGCACTAATGTGTGTGACGCGTCGCATCCGCCGGACCTTGCATGAGGAGCGCTCTATGACCGCCACTGAAGCCAGCACCCAGCGCCGCGGATTCGGCGTCGACGTCGGCGGTAGCGGCATCAAGGGCGGGATCGTCGATCTGGACACCGGCGCGCTCATCGGCGACCGCTACAAGCTTCTGACGCCCCAGCCCTCGACCCCGGACGCCGTGGCCAAGACGGTGGCCGCCGTGGTCCGCGAATTCGGTTGGACCGGACCGCTCGGGGTCACCTATCCCGGCGTGGTGACCGACGGCATCGTGCGGACCGCCGCCAACGTCGACAAGGGCTGGATCGGCACCAACGCCGCCGAGATCATCGGCAACGAACTGGGCGGACAACCCGTCTCGGTGCTCAACGACGCCGACGCGGCCGGGCTCGCCGAGGAGCGGTTCGGCGCGGGCAAGGACAACACCGGCGTCATCGTGCTGCTGACCTTCGGCACCGGCATCGGCTCGGCCGTGATCCACAACGGCGTGCTGCTGCCCAACACGGAGTTCGGCCACCTGGAGGTCGGCGGCAAAGAGGCCGAGCACCGGGCCGCGTCGTCGGTCAAGGAGCGCAAGGAGTGGAGCTACGAGCGCTGGAGCGAAGAGGTCACCAAGGTGCTGGTGGCCGTCGAGAACGCGATCTGGCCCGATCTGTTCATCGCGGGCGGCGGCATCAGCCGCAAGGCTGAGAAGTGGATTCCGCTGCTGAAGAACCGCACCCCGGTGGTGGCCGCGGCCCTGCAGAACGAGGCCGGCATCGTCGGCGCCGCACTCGCCGCCGACACGGCCCACGGCTCCGCCTGACACGACGCGCGCGAAAGCGCAAATTTGGCGCACGGCGCAGCCTTATCTCACACTGTCGTTACAATGGTCAACGGCGGCCGCCTACCGAAATAGCGGCGGGTTTCCGAGCAGAGATCATCGCCGATATTCAACACAGCCGCTTTTCGGTGTTGCATGCGTGCGCACCGGAATCCGCAAGACCGAAAGGGTGTACGTGGCAGCGACAAAAGCAAGCCCGGCAACCGACGAGCCGGTGAAGCGCACCGCCGCCAAGACTCCTGCGAAGAAGGCTCCCGCCAAGGCCGCAGCCGCCAAGGCTCCCGTCAAACGTGCCACCAAGGCTCCCGCCAAGAAAGCCGCCTCG
This sequence comes from Mycolicibacterium cosmeticum, assembly GCA_016197365.1. Taxonomy (GTDB): domain Bacteria; phylum Actinomycetota; class Actinomycetes; order Mycobacteriales; family Mycobacteriaceae; genus Mycobacterium; species Mycobacterium cosmeticum_A. The sequence continues at coordinate 11,398 of JACPVS010000014.1, forward strand.
AAGGTGGCAGGCAAGGCCGACGGCGACGCCGAGGCCGTAGACCTCGGCGAGGACCTGGAGAACGACGAACTCGAGGCTGAGCCGGGCGACGATCTCGAGGAAGTCGAGATCGACGACGACCTGGAGACCGACGACGCCGAGGAGAGCACCGACGACGACGCCGAGTCCGACGGTGAGACCGAGACCGCTGAAGGCGCCGAAGTCGCCGTGGTGGTGGTGCCCGGCGCCAAGCCCGCGAAGGCCGAAGAGGATCTCCCCGAGCCGTCCGAGAAGGACAAGGCGTCCGGCGACTTCGTCTGGGACGAGGAGGAATCCGAGGCCCTGCGCCAGGCCCGTAAGGACGCCGAGCTCACGGCATCGGCCGACTCGGTGCGCGCCTACCTCAAGCAGATCGGCAAGGTCGCGCTGCTCAACGCCGAGGAAGAGGTCGAGCTCGCCAAGCGCATCGAGGCCGGGCTGTACTGCACCCAGCTGATGGTCGAGTTCGTCGAGAAGGGCGAGAAGCTCACCACCGCGCAGCGCCGCGACTACCAGTGGATCTGCCGTGACGGCGACCGTGCCAAGAACCACCTGCTGGAGGCCAACCTGCGTCTGGTGGTGTCGCTGGCCAAGCGCTACACCGGCCGCGGCATGGCCTTCCTGGACCTGATCCAGGAGGGCAACCTGGGCCTGATCCGCGCGGTCGAGAAGTTCGACTACACCAAGGGCTACAAGTTCTCCACGTACGCCACCTGGTGGATCCGGCAGGCCATCACCCGCGCCATGGCCGACCAGGCCCGCACCATCCGCATCCCGGTGCACATGGTCGAGGTCATCAACAAGCTCGGCCGTATCCAGCGCGAACTGCTCCAGGACCTGGGCCGCGAGCCCACTCCCGAAGAGCTCGCCAAGGAAATGGACATCACGCCGGAGAAGGTGCTGGAGATCCAGCAGTACGCGCGTGAGCCCATCTCGCTGGATCAGACCATCGGCGACGAGGGCGACAGCCAGCTCGGCGACTTCATCGAGGATTCCGAGGCCGTGGTGGCCGTGGACGCGGTGAGCTTCACCCTGCTGCAGGATCAGCTGCAGTCGGTGCTGGAGACGCTCTCCGAGCGTGAAGCCGGCGTGGTCCGGCTGCGCTTCGGCCTGACCGACGGTCAGCCCCGCACCCTCGACGAGATCGGCCAGGTCTACGGCGTGACGCGTGAGCGGATCCGTCAGATCGAGAGCAAGACCATGAGCAAGCTGCGCCACCCGTCGCGCTCGCAGGTGCTGCGCGACTACCTGGACTAGGCACGTCGTGACGAGCGTCGATCGTCAGCAGCCCCTTGGCGAGGCGCTGCTGACGATCTCGTCCGAATGCTTCACCGCGATGGCCGACATCCTCACGGTGCTCGGCGATGACCTCGCCAACCGCCGGCCAGATCTCCCGGGAGCGAACAGTTGCTACGCGGTGGTGAACCACTGCATCGGGGTGGTGGACTATTGGGCGGGTTCTTTCATTGCGGGGCAGCGGATTCCGCGTGACCGTGACGCCGAGTTCACCGCTGCCGGGCCGGTCGAGGAGCTACTGGCCCGCCTGACCACGCTGCAGCAGCGACTCCCCGCGTGGGTGCAGGTGGGGCTCACCGAAGGCATCCGCGATCGCGATCTCGCCGACGGGGTGCGCGGGGGGACCACCCGTGCATCCGTGCTGGGCACCGCGACGCCCGAATGGACGCTGCTGCACATACTCCGCGACATCGCCCAACACGTCGGGCACATGGAGATCACCCGGGACCTGCTGCTCAAGGACTCGTGAGTCAGAAGTCGAAAACCGTCTGACCGACCGGACCGATGGCAGAGATGTAGATCGGTCCCAGGGCGAAGGGCACGTATCCGGTGTTCATGTAGTCGTCCGACGTGACCGTCGGCCGGTTGGTGTAGGACGTCTTGTAGGCGTAGAGCAACGTCAGCCCGTCACCCGTGTAGACCCGGATCACCGTGCCGGCCGGCACACTGGACGCACCCCCCACCAACGACGACGGAATGGTCCCGTAGACACCACCGGAGTCGATCGCGGCGGTGACCGTCGTGCGGGCGCCGTTGCCGACCTGCACCTGCAGGGTGGTCCAGGGCGCCCCCGCGACCGTCGTCACGGCAGTCAGCGGGTTGGGCCCGAATTCCAGCAGACCGTGCTGCTCGTCGATCAGCACCCCGTAGTTCAGATAACCGGGCAGTGCGGTGATCACCGAACTGGGCCCCGGCCCATAGGAATTCGGCCCGATGCCGAGAATCCCGACCACCCCGTTGCGTGACGCGAACGAGGCGAAGGCCGACTGCGAGGCGGCACTGACGATGTCGACCGACGTGGGCCCCGAGACGACGCCGTTACCGAAATCGACTGTGGTCGTGTAGGTGTCGAAGGTGTAGCTCAGCCCGCCGGAATAGCCACTGGCACCCGAACCCGTCGATGTACCCAGATCCTGTTGTGTGCCCACGTATTTGGATGTGATGACCAGACCCTCGGAACCGGTGTCGACCAGCACCGGCACCCGCTTCCCGCCGTTGATGGAGACGTAGACCACCGGCTCGGTGCCGTAGACCATCTTCAGCGCGACAGAGACGTTGACCTCACCCGAGACCGGCACCGTCACCGTCTGTGGCGTCGCCGCGAGGCCGTTGGTGGCGACGACGGTGAAGGTGTCGGTGGTATCGGTATACCCGGCGGACAGGCGGGCGGCGATACCCGGGGTGTAGGTGAACGTACCCTTCGACGTGACCGTCACGGTGCCGTCGTCGGGTGCGGTGATCACCTTGTACGTCAAGGCCTTTCCGGACGGATCGGTATAGGTGAGCGATCCGGTGACCACGCCCGTCGTCTCATCGGGCAGACCGACGGTCACGTCTCCCGCGACGGGCGTGTCGACACCGCTGGTGACCGTCACCACCGACACCGCGTCGGCGCCGTCGGAGACGTACAGAGTGGGGCCGGGGCCGGCCACGAGCGCGTCGACCGTCACCCCCAGCTTGGTGGTGATCACACTGTTGTCGGCCATCGAGATCACCGACAAGGAACCACTGCCGGCATCGCTGACGTACAGGGCGCTGCCGTCCGGACTGAACGCCAACCCGACGGGCGTGCCGCCCACCTTGATGGTCTTCGTGACGGCCCGGGTCGACGGGTTGATGATGCTCACCGTGTTCGAACCCGCGTTCGCGACGAACAGCCTGCTGCCGTCGAGTTTGAACGCCAGCGCCGACGGCGCACTACCCACCTTGATGGTCTTGGTCACCAGGCCGGTGGCGGTGTCCACCACCGACACCGTGTTCGAGCCCGCGTTGGCGACGTAGAGCCTGGTGCCGTCGGAGCTGACCAGCAGTGCCGCGGGATTGCTTCCGACAGTGATGGTTCCGGTGACCGTGTTGCTCGTGGTGTCGATGACCGACACCACGTTGCCCGCACTGTCGGCCACGTACACCGTGGCGCCACTCGCGTTCATCACCACGGCACCCGGGGCACCGCCGACGGCGATCGTCGTGGTCGCCGCGCCGGTGACCGCCGAGACAGTGCCCGCGCCGGAGTCGGTGACGTACACGGTCTGACCGTCGGGGCTGACCGCACCGGTCAATGCCAGTGGGGCGCTGCCGGAGTCGACCGAACCGGTGACCGCGAGCACGGCCGGCGCCACCGTCACGGTGACGGTCTCGCTGGTAGAGGTGATCGAGTTGGTCGCGGTGACGACGAACGTGTCCGTGATCGGTTTGATCGAGACGCCCGCGGCCAGGCGCGCCGCCGCGGTCGGGGTGTAGGTGAACTGGCCGGAGGCCGCGTCGAGGCTGAGCGTGCCCTTGGTGGTGGCCGTGCTGACCGTGTAGGCGAGTGGCAACTGCGGGTACGGCTCGGTGAATTGCACTGCGCCGGTGACGGTTCCGGCAGCATCTGCGGCGTTCACGGTCGGGGTTCCCGCAACCGGCTTGTCCCCCAGCGGCGACACCGAGAGGGTGACGGTCTTGGTGGTGATGGCGCCGTGCCCGTCGTCGACGGCGATGCTGAAGGTGTCGCTCTTGTCGGCGGTGGGGGCACCCCTGGCGGCCGCGGCCAGCCGGTCGTCGACGGTCGGTGTGTAGGTGTAGGCACCGGTGCTCGCGTCGAAGGTCAGCGTCCCCTTCGCGGTGGTGGTCGTCACGCTGTAGGCGAGGACATCCTTGTCGGCGTCGGTGGCAGTGATCGTGCCCGCCACCACACCCGTCGTCGAGTTCGGTTTGCCAACGGTGGCAGAGACTTTCGGCGCGCCGTCCTTGGGGGCGACGGTCACCTCGACGGCGGTGGACGCGGTGCCGCCATGGCCGTCGGAGACCGTGACGGTGACCGTGTCGGACCTGTCGTCGTCGGTGGCGGTGTCGGAGGCGGCAGCGTGGCGGGCCGCGGCCGACGGGGTGTAGGTGAACGCCCCGGTGCTGGTGTTGATGCTGACGGTGCCCTTGGCGGCGGTGGCACTGTAGGCGAGTTTGTCGTTGTCGACGTCGGTGGCGGTGACCTTGCCGGTGACCACCCCGGTGGAGGCGTTGGGACTGCTCACCGTCGGCGTGGTGCCGAAGACAGGGGCGGTGTCGGCCGGGGCGATCGTTACCGTCACCTTGGTGGCCACCGCGCCCCCGTAGCCGTCGGACACGGTGACCGTGAAGGTGTCGGCCTTCACCGAGGACGATGCCCCGGTGGCCGCCGCGGCATGCTGGGCGGCCGCGGTCGGCGTGTAGGTGAAAGCGCCGGTCGAGTTGAAGGCGATGGTGCCCTTCGTGGGCGTCGCGCTGTAACTCAGGGCATCGCCGTCGGCATCGGTGGCGGTGACGCTGCCTGCCACCTGACTGGTCGCCAGAACCGGCGCGCTGTTGAGCGGGGCGACCTTGACGTTCACCGTCTGAGATGTGTTGCCGCCGTTGCCATCCGAAGCCGTGACGACGAACGTGTCCGTGATGGCCGCCGTCGCCCCGACTGCTGCGGCGGCGTGCCGGGCCTCCCCGGTCGGGGTGTAGGTGAAGATTCCGGTGGTCGCGTCGAGCGCCACCGCGCTGCCGCCGGCACTCTGCCCCGCCGCATAGGTCACGACGTTGTTGTCGGCGTCGGTCGCGGCGACCTTCCCGGTGACCGCCCCGGTGCCGGTGTTGGGCTTACCCACCGTAGGCGTCCTGAACACCGGTGCGGCGTTGTTGGTCTCGGCCGACAGGGTACTGACGGCCAGCGTGCTGACGGTCTCGCGGCGCGCCACCGCGGCGAGCACCCACACTGCGGGCGACTCCACGGGCGTTCCGTTGCCGGTGCCGCTGGCCGTCCACGGCGACATCAGGGCACGCACCACGGCGCCGAACGTTCGCGTGGCACCGGTGACGACCTTCGGGGCCACCGGCTTCACCGGCGCCAGGGCCACGTCCGCCGCAGCGGCGGACGGTACCGGCCGTGCGGGCGCCGCTGCAGCGGGCTCGGTGGCGGGCCTAGTGGAGGCTTTGGTGGCGCGAGCGCGCGGGGCGGACTGCTTGTCGCCGTCGTTCGCGGGCGCCTCCGCTGCCTTCGCCTTCGGCGCCACGGCCTTCGGTGGGGCCGAGCGGTGCGGTTTCTTCGGCACCGCCGGTTTCGGCAGATGCTCTACGTGGGCGGGTTTGGTCGGCTCCGTCGCTTCGGGCTTGGTCTCCGACGTGGCCTCGGAGCCGGCCGTGGTGGACGTGGTGGACGAAGTGGTGTCATCGGCATAGGCGACCGCCGGACCACCGGCCAGGGCCGCACCCATCCCCAACGTGACAGCACCGGCGCCCAGCCAGGCAAACGGCTCAAGGCGACGTCCGGTGCGGGACTGGTGCCGTGCTCGACGCGACATCGGATCCTCTTCAAGCCGTAACGACTTGGGAGGAGGACCCAAATCTGCGGTTGTGACTGGCAAATTATCAGAGATGGGTTACGACGGCGGATAGTCCGCGAGCAACGCTCACAGGTAACTGGCAGGAACGCGGACAGTCAGTGCCTGCGGGGCCGCAGCTTGTAGGACGCGGGCCACGACTCGCGGGATTCGTCGCCGGTCAGCGGCACTCCGAGGCTGCCGATCTTGATGTCGTAAGCCTCCATGTCGGCGCCGGCTTCGCGATCGGCCTTCTCCCGCGCCAGGTAGTACAGCTGATCGATCTCCAGTTCCTTGAAGGCCACGAACGTTGTCCGCCGCACCGTGTGCGGGCTGGTGGCCTCGGCGACCATGCGCTCGGTGAGCACGCGTGACGCGAGCGCGGCGGTGCCGAGGGCGATCGCGGGCACCAGCCAGTACCCGATGTAGGCCAGTGCCGAACCGGCGTCGAAGGCGGCCGGGATGGCCGCCGACACCGTCATCACGGCGAACGCACCGACCCAGATCCAGGTGACGGTCGCGGTGACCGGGCCGAACAGATCGCTCTTGATCACGTCGGGCGCGTGATCGGCCGCGGCGAACTCACGCACGAACGGTTTGCCCGCGGCGACACCGGCCAGGACCACGATGAGGGCGCTCGCGAAGCTCAGCACGACCAGCCAACGGTCGAGGAACTCCTGGCTCCCGGTGAGCGTCAGCAGCGTCAGCAGCGCGAAGGCCACCACCGCACCGCTCTCCAACAGCCGTACCGCAGTCCCGCCGACCCGGCTGATGATCGTCACGGCGACCGCGACAACGAGGGCGACCACGACGGCGATCCCGATGGGGACGTTCCCGATCAGAACCCAGTACACGATCCACGGCGCGAAACCGGACAGTATGGCCATGGTCGGTCAGTTTACAAAATGGCGCGTCAACGTAACACGACGGTACTTGGTTCCCTTGGCGCGCCGAGCATTTCGCGGTGCGACGGTGGCTTTCTGTCGCCTTCGTCGGTCATGTCGTACCGCTGGGCCAACTCGGCGCCGATCACGGTCTGCCCACTGAGGGCCGACAGTTCCGGGTCGCGGTACAGCGCGTCGATCAGGTGGCCGGTGAACTCCGGCGTCTCGGCGTGCGCGGCGGTCTTCGCCAGCGCGTCGGGGTGACCGGCGAACGCGGCCCGCAATCGCTCGGTCAGCAGAATGCCCATCCAGATCGAGATGCACGCGACCGTGGTGTCGCGGAAATCCACGGCCATATCGGCGGCCATCTTGTCGATCCCGGCCTTCTGGGCGCCATAGGCGGGGCCGTGCATGTAACAGACGGATCCGGGCGACGAGGTGAACGCGATCAGCCCGCGGGGCCGCCGCACCAGCAGGGGTGCGGCGTGCCACGACGCGACGTACGCCGAGCGCAGGCCCACGTCGAGTACGTCACCCAACCGGATCGACTTCTCCCAGAACGGTTTCGGGTCGGTGAGCTGCTCGTGCACGACGGCGGCGTTGTTGACGAGCAAGTCCAACCCCCCTTCGTCAGCGCCTACCCGTTCGAACAATGCGGCCACCGCGTCGTCATCGGCGTGGTCCACAGGCACGGCGACACCGCCGGGTGGGGGCTCGGTGATCGTCCGGCCCGTCGCATACACCCGCCAGCCCTGCGCGCTCAGCGCCGCCGCGATCCCGAGGCCGGCGCCCCGGCTCGCCCCGGTCACCACCGCGACGGGAGTCATCGCGGCGACCACTCAGCAAATCGCCCCTCACCGTCGGGCAGGTAGCGGGTGACGCTCGTCACAGCACCGGCGGGCAAGGGGCCGTACAGGTGAGGGAAGCGCATCGACTCCGGATCGGTCGGCACCCCGGGTTCCCAGCGGACTGGATCGGTCAGCGCGGCGGGGTCGATGCCCAGCAACACCAGATCGGTTCGCCCGGCGTACAGCCGGTTGGCGGGCAGATGGACCTGCTCAGGGGCCGAAAGGTGGATGAAGCCGACCTCGGCCAGCGAGGCCGGGCGGTGCTCCCCGGCCCGCTGCGCAGCACTCCAGTCGTCTTCCGCACACAGGTGGACGAACAGTTCAGGGTCGCAAATCATGCGCTCAGCCTGCCTGCCCTGCAACGCGAGTCGCCAGTGAGACACGACACACCGGTAAACCCCAAGGGAACAAGGCCGGAACCTCATACGTCTGACACAGTAGAACCACGCAACAAGCAGAACGGAGGACATGCCGTGAACGCCAACGCAATCCTGACCAGTCCGGAGCTGACCCGGGCCGATCGCTGCGACCGCTGCGGTGCCGCTGCGCAAGTACGCGCAACGCTTCCGTCGGGCGCCGAGCTTCTGTTCTGCCAGCACCACGCCAATGAGCACGAAGCGAAGTTGATCGAGCAGGCGGCGGTGCTGGAGGTCAAGCCGGTCGACGCGTAGGGAATGCTGGACTGGTCATGAGCGACCAGCCCCCCGCAAGACCGACGCGCCACCACATCTGGCCGATCACCCGGCGCACCCTTTCGAAAGCATGGGACGACTCGATCTTCTCCGAGGCGGCTCAAGCAGCCTTCTGGTGTGCGTTGTCCCTACCGCCGCTGTTGCTCGGCATGCTGGACAGCCTGGCTTACCTGGCACCACTGTTCGGGCCGGACACCCTGCCGACCATCGAGGCGCAGCTGATCAGCACCTCGGGCCGGTTCTTCTCCCAGAACGTCGTCAACGAGATCATCGCGCCGACCATCTACGACATCGTGCGTGGAGCCCGCGGCGAGGTGGTCTCGTTGGGCTTCGTCATCTCGTTGTGGGCCGGGTCGTCGGCGATCTCTGCGTTCGTCGACTCGGTGGTCGAGGCCCACGATCAGACCGAACTGCGTCATCCCGTGCGGCAGCGCTTCTTCGCCCTCGGGCTGTACGTGGTGATGTTGATGTGCGCCGTGCTGACCGCGCCGTTCGTGGCGCTGGGCCCACGCAAGATCTCGGAGTCCATCCCGGAGAGCTGGGACAACGTGCTGCAGTACGGGTACTACCCGGTGCTGGTGGTGGTGCTCGTGGTCGCGGTGACCGTGCTGTACCGGGTGTCACTGCCCTCGCCGCTGCCGACGCACCGGCTGGTGGTGGGCGCGGTGCTGGCGACGGCGGTGTTCCTCATCGCGACGGTGGGCCTGCGCATCTATCTGACCTGGATCACCGCGACCGGCTACACCTACGGGGCGCTGGCCACGCCGATCGCGTTCCTGTTGTTCGCATTCCTGCTCGGCTTCGCGATCATGATCGGCGCCGAACTGAACGCGGCGGTCCAGGAGGAGTGGCCGGCCCCGGATACCCATGCGCGCCGCCTGCGGGAGTGGATCGAGGAGCGCTCCGACACCCGCAACGGCACGGGACGTCCTACTTCTTGAGCTGCTCGTAGATCCGCTTGCAGTCCGCGCACACCGGCGAGCCCGGCTTGGCCGCCTTGGTCACCGGGAAGACCTCGCCGCACAGAGCCACGACATGCGTGCCCATCACGGCACTTTCGGTGATTTTTTCCTTCTTGACGTAGTGAAAGACCTTGGGGGCATCGTCGTCGGTGCCGTCGTCGACCTGTTCATCGGTGTCCGGGCGTTCGATCGTCTGCGTCTGCATCCACTCATTGTGCCCGGCCCGTGCAGCACTCCAAAGATGTGGGACAGTGGAACTTATGAAACAAGGCTCGGAGCTGAGTTTCGACGACGACGGTCGACCGATCCTGATCACCCGCGCCGCCCTGCCCTATGAAGAGCAGCACCGCGCCAGGATGCGCAAGTACTTCACCTTGATGGCGTTTCGCATCCCGGCCCTGGTGCTGGCGGCCGTTGCGTACGGGGTCTGGCACAACGGTCTCATCTCCCTGGGCATCATCCTGCTGTCCGTTCCGCTGCCGTGGATGGCCGTGCTGATCGCCAATGACCGCCCGCCGCGCAAGGCGACCGAACCGCGCCGGTACGAGTCCGCCGGCCCGCACCGCACTCCCCTGTTCCCCACCGCCGAGCGCCCCGCGCTGCACCACGCGCCGCGCACCGACCGGGACCCGGAAACCGACCCTTCCTGACGAGGTAGTTCCCACCTGAGCGTGCTTCTTGTGCACTTCTCAGGACATTCTCAGGTCGTCGCGAAAAAACCGCAGGTCAATAGGTGTGACATCGGGAGCGAGCGGGAACTCTGAGCCCTGTACGGACGTTGAACGCAGTGAAAGTTCCAGCCGATCAGGAGGGCGTAAATGGCGATCGCCAGCATAAGCCGTGTCGACAGCGATCTGGACGCTCAGAGCCCAGCCGCCGATCTAGTCCGTGTGTATCTCAACGGCATCGGTAAGACCGCGCTGTTGACCGCAGCAGACGAAGTCGAGTTGGCCAAGCGCATCGAAGCGGGCCTGTACGCCCAGCACGTGCTGGACACGCGCAAGCGTCTCGGGGAAGCCCGCAAGAAGGACCTCGCCGCCGTCGTGCGCGACGGTGACGCCGCCCGCCGGCACCTGCTTGAGGCCAACCTGCGCCTCGTGGTGTCGCTGGCCAAGCGCTACACCGGACGCGGCATGCCGCTGCTGGATCTGATCCAGGAGGGCAACCTCGGACTGATCCGCGCGATGGAGAAGTTCGACTACACAAAGGGATTCAAGTTCTCCACCTACGCGACGTGGTGGATCCGGCAGGCCATCACCCGCGGCATGGCCGACCAGAGCCGCACCATCCGGCTCCCCGTCCACCTCGTCGAGCAGGTCAACAAGCTGGCCCGGATCAAGCGCGAGATGCACCAGAACCTCGGCCGCGAGGCCACCGACGAGGAACTCGCCGAGGAGTCCGGCATCCCGGTGGAGAAGATCAACGACCTCCTCGAGCACAGCCGCGACCCGGTGAGCCTGGACATGCCGGTCGGTACCGATGAGGAGGCCCCGCTGGGCGACTTCATCGAGGACTCCGAGGCGATGTCGGCGGAGAACGCAGTCATCTCCGAGCTGCTGCACACCGACATCCGGTACGTGCTGGCCACCCTGGACGAGCGTGAGCAGCAGGTCATCCGGCTGCGCTTCGGCCTCGACGACGGCCAGCCGCGCACCCTCGACCAGATCGGCAAGCTGTTCGGGCTGTCCCGCGAGCGGGTCCGCCAGATCGAGCGTGAGGTCATGGCCAAGCTGCGCAACGGCGAGCGCGCCGAACGTCTGCGGTCCTACGCCAGCTAGGCGAGCCTGCGAGGACCTTTCCCCGGTGATGCCCGTCGCGTTCGCGCGGCGGGCATCACACTGTCGGGTGGGGGATGTTGCACCCCTGTTCAGACGGTCAGACCGGTAGACTCGGCGGTTGACGGAGGGCCTGGAAGGTAGCGCATGAATGATCTGATCGACACCACCGAGATGTACCTGCGGACCATCTACGACCTCGAGGAAGAGGGCGTGGTGCCCTTGCGTGCCCGGATCGCCGAACGTCTCGAGCAGAGCGGGCCGACCGTCAGCCAGACCGTCTCCAGGATGGAACGCGACGGGCTGCTGCATGTCGCGGGTGACCGCCATCTCGAACTCACCGAGAAGGGCCGCTACCTGGCCGTCTCGGTGATGCGCAAGCACCGCCTCGCCGAACGTCTGCTTGTCGACGTCATCGGGCTGCCCTGGGAAGAAGTGCACGCCGAGGCCTGCCGCTGGGAACACGTCATGAGCGAGGACGTCGAGCGTCGCCTCCTTCAGGTCCTCAAGAACCCCACCACGTCCCCGTTCGGCAACCCCATCCCCGGGCTGTCCGAGCTGGGCTACGGCGACGGCGCCGGACGCGAGGACGCAAACCTGGTGCGGCTCACCGAACTACCGGCTGGATCCCCGGTCGCGGTGGTCGTGCGCCAACTCACCGAACACGTCCAGGGCGACGTCGAACTGATCAGCAAGCTCAAGGATGCCGGCGTGGTGCCCAACGCCAGGGTCACCGTGCAGGTGAGCGACGAGCCGGGCGGGCAGGGCGGCGTGCTGATCCTGATTCCCGGGCATCAGGAAGTCGAGCTGCCGCACCAGATGGCCCACGCCGTCAAGGTCGAGAAGGCCTAGCGGCCGCGCTGCCCGAACGCCAGCCGGGCGGGCAGCCGCACACCGAGCTGCGCCGCCGTCCGGTAGCCGGTGAGCGCGAGTTCGCGGATCTGCCGGGGATGCATCCCCGCCTGCAGAGCCTGGTCGAGCATGCCCGCCATCCGGTGCGTGGACTGACACTTCAGCGCCGCCTCCAACGAGATCCCGGCCAGCGGACCGTCACCGCGCGCGTAGGCCGAAAAGGCCACCAGCACCAGCGCCTCGGCCCGCCAGGGCTCCGGCAGGATTCGCGCCAGCCGCGTCCACAACGATTCGGCTTCGCCGGCCCGCTCCCCGACCGCCAGCGCGTAGAGCGTGTCCCGGACCAGCGGATCGGTGAGCGCGCGCGCCAGCGTGGCGACGTCCGCGTCGTCGAGTTCCGTATCGTCGCGCACCTGCGCGGCCAGCTGCAGGGCCAGCCGCACCCCTGCCGCGGCCGCATCCTTGTCACCCGGTGGGGCGCAACGGTTTATCGCCTCCCGCAGACGGGCGCCACGTTCCGCGTCGACGACGCCGACGACCTGCTCCAACTCCTCGCGCCTGCCGTAGAGCCTGCGCCCGTCGAGCACCGCGGCCGCGGCCATCGGCGAGGCTTCCGGATTGTCGATCACCCCGCCTGCGCCGCACCCGTCGACGCAGAACCACCGGCCGCCCGGAGCCAGCCGGTCCACCACCAGCGCGGCCAGCAGGACGATCCCGTAGTCGTCCAGCGACATGGCCAGCTCGTCGGCGAGTTCGAAGTGCTCAGCCGCCTCCTCGTCGACGATCACGGCGATCGCCGAGTCCGGGCTCGACGACGCCACCACCGACGCTAAATGCTCGGTGCCCGACGTGAGTGCGGTGCTCAGATCCATCCGCAGCACGGGACCCATGTCGCCACGATCGATGGTGATGAGGACCAGCGACTGGACGGGGACGAAGCCGAGCACCGCTGGCAGCGCAGCGATCAGGGCGGCCGGGCGGTCGAGATCGGTGAGACGAGGTTGTGAGGTCATACCAAGACCGTCACAGGCCGCACCGTCACCCAGAGCGCGAAACGGGGCGTGACGGCGCCAACTGTGGATGAATCGGCAACTGTGGATTGATCGACTGTTGTTCACCCGCAATTAGACGGCGTCGGCGTGCGAGATGACCGGAACGGGCGTAGGACTGCACACATGGGTTCCATGCAGGAGTACGACCTCGTCGTCATCGGGTCCGGCCCGGGTGGTCAGCGTGCGGCCATCGCCGCGGCCAAACTCGGCAAGTCGGTTGCAGTCATCGAGCGGGGCATGATGCTCGGCGGCGTCTGCGTCAACACGGGCACGATCCCGTCGAAGACGTTGCGCGAGGCCGTCGTCTACCTCACCGGGATGAGTCAGCGCGAGCTGTATGGCGCCAGCTACCGGGTCAAGGACAAGATCACCCCGGCCGATCTGCTGGCGCGCACCCAGCACGTGATCAGCAAGGAGATCGATGTGGTTCGCTCGCAGCTGATGCGCAACCGTGTCGAGCTCTACGTCGGGCTCGGCCGGTTCATCGATGAGCACACCGTCCTGATCGACGATCCCGGCCGCGCCGAGCGGATCACCGTCCGCGGCGCGAACATCGTCATCGCGACCGGCACCAAACCCGCCCGCCCCGCCGGCGTCGAGTTCGACGAGAACCGGGTGCTGGACTCCGACGGCATCCTGGACCTCAAATCCATCCCGACCTCGATGGTGGTGGTCGGCGCGGGCGTGATCGGCATCGAGTACGCCTCGATGTTCGCCGCGCTGGGCACCAAGGTGACCGTCGTGGAGAAGCGCGACACGATGCTGGAGTTCTGCGATCCCGAGATCGTCGAGGCGCTCCGGTTCCACCTGCGCGACCTGGCGGTCACCTTCCGGTTCGGTGAGGAGGTGACCGCGGTCGACGTCGGCTCCGCGGGCACCGTCACCACGTTGGCCAGCGGCAAGCAGATCCCGGCCGAGACCGTGATGTATTCGGCAGGGCGCCAGGGTCAGACCGACCATCTGGACCTGGTCAACGCCGGCCTGGAGGCCGACGCCCGCGGCCGCATCTTCGTCGACGACAACTTCGCGACGAAGGTCGACCACATCTACGCCGTCGGTGACGTGATCGGCTTCCCCGCCCTGGCCGCGACCTCGATGGAGCAGGGCCGCCTCGCCGCGTGTCACGCGTTCGGCGAGCCCACCAAGGGGATGATGGATCTGCAGCCGATCGGCATCTACTCCATCCCCGAGGTGTCCTATGTGGGCGCCACCGAGGTGGATCTGACCAAGGACTCGATCCCCTACGAGGTCGGTGTCTCCCGCTACCGCGAACTGGCCCGCGGGCAGATCGCCGGTGACTCCTACGGGATGCTCAAACTGTTGGTGTCGACCGAGGACCTGCGGATCCTCGGGGTGCACATCTTCGGCACCGCCGCCACCGAACTGGTGCACATCGGTCAGGCCGTGATGGGCTGCGGCGGCACCGTGCAGTACCTGGTCGACGCGGTGTTCAACTACCCCACCTTCTCCGAGGCCTACAAGGTGGCAGCGCTGGACGTGATGAACAAGCTGCGGGCACTGAGCCAGTTCAAGCGCTAACAGTCCCCCACCGACGAGTCCGGGGTCTGATCCCCCGGACCGTGCGCCTCCGCCCGGGTCAGCAGATCTTCCGGTGCCTGGTCGAAAGGTGGTGAATAGGAAAGGTTTTCGGCGCACCCACCACCGTCGAGGCCACCGGTCAGTCCGGTGATGGTGGACCCGACCAGCCAGGGTGAGCCGCTGGTGCCGTCCACCAGCCCACCGCAGCGCAACAACGGGAACCCGGCCTTGGTGGTGCCGGTCGGGGCGTGACAGCCGATCGGGCCGCCCCCGACGCCCATCGGATAGCCGGTGACCGCCACATCGGTGCCCGGTGCCGGTGCGCTTCCCAACCGGAGCCCACCCCCGACCGATGCGGCCAAGGACCCGGCGCCGGCCCTGCTGACCCGAGCGATGGCGAAATCGGCACGCGGATTCTGATTCGCGCTCCACCGCGGGTCCAGGTAGACGGTGTCGACATGCCAAAGATCGTCGTCAGCCGCCGCACCGGCGAATCCGGCCGCGAAGTTCGCGTCCGCGCCGCCGTCCAGGCAATGCGCCGCGGTGAGGATCAGATCTCCGCCCGGCGAATCCAGCACGGCCGCCGTGCAGGCGTGCAGGTCACCGCCACCGACGAACAGCGCGCCGATGCGCCGGTCGGGCGTGACTGGCCCCGCTTCCGGAGCGCCCGACTGGACGACGGAACTCCGTCGAACCTGGGGTGCGGCGGCGCAGCCGGCGAGCAACGCGCCCGCCAGCGCCACCACCGTTACCCTCACCGTCATTCGCACGACATGATCCTGCCCGAGAAACCTGTTGAAGGTGCTGGGAGCGCATAGCCGGGGGCCGCACGCGGCCAGGCGACAAAATGCGAGACACTAGGTGAAGAGGAGGTGACGCGCATGGACGATCAACCAGACCATCCAGAACCGCACTACCAGCCCGAACAGACCGGTATGTACGAGCTGGAGTTTCCGGCCCCCCAGTTGTCCTCGTCGGACGGCCGGGGTCCGGTGTTGATCCACGCGCTCGAGGGATTCTCGGACGCGGGTCACGCCGTCAAACTGGCGACCCAGCATCTGAAGGACACGCTGGACATCGAGTTGGTGGCGTCGTTCGCCGTCGATGAGCTGCTGGACTACCGGTCCCGGCGACCACTGATGACCTTCAAGACCGATCACTTCACCGGCTACGAGCAGCCCGAACTGAACCTTTACGCGCTGCGCGACACCGTGGGAACACCGTTCCTGCTGCTCGCAGGCCTGGAGCCGGATCTGCGCTGGGAGCGTTTCATCACCGCGGTGCGCCTGCTGTCCGAGCGCCTCGGCGTCCGCCAGGTGATCGGGCTGGGCACCATCCCGATGGCGGTGCCGCACACCCGGCCCGTCACGCTCACCGCACACTCGACCAACAAGGACCTCATCACGGAGTACACGCCGTGGGTGGGCGAGGTGCAGGTGCCGGCCAGCGTGTCGAACCTGCTGGAGTTCCGGATGGGCCAGCACGGTCACGACGCGATGGGCTTCACCGTGCACGTGCCGCACTACCTGGCACAGACACCGTTCCCGCCGGCGGCAGAGACGCTGTTGGCCGAGGTGTCACGTTCGGCGGCCCTGCAGATCCCGCTGACCGCACTCGGGGAAGCCGCCGCCGAGGTGCACACCAAGATCAACGAGCAGGTGTCGGCGAGTGCCGAGGTCGCTCAGGTGGTGACGGCACTGGAGCAACAGTACGATGCATTCGTCGCCGCCCAGGAAAACCGCTCGTTGTTGGCCCACGACGAGAATCTGCCCAGCGGCGACGAATTGGGCGCAGAGTTCGAGCGGTTCCTGGCGCAGCAAGCTGACGACAACAACGGGGATGACACATCTAGCTGATTGGCGGAGATGACCGAACGGAAACCCAAGCTGCGGCGCGTGCGGGAGAGCACGCCGACTCTGCAGTTCCGCACGATCCACGGATATCGCCGCGCGTTCCGGATCTGCGGGTCCGGCCCGGCGATCCTGCTCATCCACGGCATCGGCGACAACTCGACGACCTGGCATACCGTGCAGACCGCGCTTGCCCAGCGATTCACCGTGATCGCCCCCGACCTGCTCGGCCACGGCCAGTCGGACAAGCCCCGCGCGGACTACTCGGTCGCCGCGTACGCCAACGGGATGCGCGACCTGCTGTCGGTTCTGGACATCGATCATGTGACGGTGGTCGGGCATTCACTGGGTGGCGGGGTCGCCATGCAGTTCGCCTACCAGTTCCCGCAGCTGGTCGACCGGTTGGTGCTGGTCGGTTCCGGCGGGGTCACCAAGGATGTGAACATCGCGCTACGGATCGCCTCGATGCCGATGGGCAGCGAGGCACTGGCGCTGTTGCGGTTGCCCTTGGTGCTGCCCGCCCTTCAGGTCGCGGGGCGGATCGGCGGGGCGCTGTTCGGTTCCACCGGCGTCGGGCGCGACCTGCCCGACGTGCTGCGGGTGCTCAACGACCTGCCGGAGCCCACGGCGTCGTCGGCCTTCGCCAGGACCCTGCGCGCCGTCGTCGACTGGCGCGGCCAGGTCGTCACCATGCTCGATCGATGTTATTTGACGGAATCGGTTCCCGTTCAGCTCGTTTGGGGCCGGAAGGACTCCGTCATCCCGGTCAGCCATGCCCACCTCGCCCACTCGGCCATGCCGGGATCGGAGTTGGAGATCTTCGACTGTTCCGGGCATTTCCCTTTCCACGACGATCCCGACCGCTTCGTCGCCATCGTGGAGCGTTTCGTCGACTCGACCCAGCCCGCACCGTACGACCAGGACCTGCTACGCGACCTATTGCGTTCTGGCATCAGCGAAAAGGCGATCAGCGGCCCACTGGACACCAGGGTTGCGGTGCTCGATGCGATCGGTGGGGACGAGCGAAGCGCCACCTGATGGCCGATCTCGACCGAGCGAGGATCAGCCGGTGCTCGTCACGCGGCGATGGGCGCGCAGCGCCTCGATCTCGCGCTCGAAATCCGCTGCGGAACTGAATGACCGGTACACGGATGCAAATCTGAGGTAAGCCACCTCATCGAGGTCGCGCAAGGGCCCGAGGATGGCCAACCCGACCTCGTGGCTGGGGATCTCCGGCGAGCCCGCGGCCCGGACGGCGTCCTCGACCTGCTGCGCCAGCAGATTGAGCGCATCGTCGTCGACCTGGCGGCCCTGGCAGGCTCGGCGGACGCCTTTGATGACCTTCTCGCGACTGAACGGTTCGGTGACCCCGCTGCGCTTCACCACGGCGAGCACGGCGGTCTCCACAGTGGTGAACCGCCGCCCGCACTCCGGGCATGAGCGGCGTCGCCGGATGGCCTGGCCCTCGTCGGCCTCACGGGAATCGACGACCCGAGAGTCGGGGTGGCGGCAGAACGGACAGTGCATCACCGCTCCTTCGCCGCACCGTATGTCGACCACTTCGAACGACTCCGAGCGTACCTGCACGAGCCGGAGCCGTCGTTGGCCGCTCACGACTCAGCCGATCGGGGCGATGAGGGTCCGGCCGGCCGCCACTGCCGCCGTGTCGAGCTTGTTGAGTTCCCGGATCCGGTCCACCACCGAGTCGACGGGGGCGTCGGGTGCCACCCGCTGCGCCACATGCTGCAGTGTCTCCCCCGACTGGACCTGAACGACCGACAGTCGGGTGGGCACCTGCACCGACGTCTCGGTGACGCTGCCGCCCACATTCGCGACCAGACCCAGCCAGACGGTGATCGCCGCGGCGATCAGCGCCAGCACGACAGTGGTGGCCGGGGCGATCGGGCGCCTGCGATGCGATGCCCGCGACATCAACACCCCGGTGCCGCGGTAACCCAGCGGGGCACCCGCGGGCCGGCGCACCTGGGGGCGGCGACGGCGTACGACCACATCGCGCGGCAGCGGCCACACCTCGGCCGCGGACGGCCGCCGGACGGCCACCTGAGCATGGACGGGGGCGCCGGCGGCGAACCGTGATTCGAACGCTTCATCGAAGTCATCGAACTTCCGGTCGAATGCGTGATCGAACTGGGAGTCGAATCGGGTATCCATGATGGTCATTTTGTTCTGCCTTTCGCCGGATCATTCGCTCTTGTGTTCGAAGATAGTCGATCATGTGTTCGATGACTAGAACACGTGATCGAACTGTTGCAAACGATAAAGGCACCCACCGACAAGTGACGCCCGGCCGCGACACACCTCGAACACATGTTTGATTAATGACGCGGGGGCGACTACATTCGGCGGCATGAGCGAGCACACCGACACCCCCGAGGCGCGTTCGGTTCTGACCGAGCGGCAGCGCACCATTCTCGAGGTCATCCGCGCGTCGGTCACCACTCGCGGATATCCGCCGAGCATCCGTGAGATCGGTGATGCTGTCGGCCTGACCTCGACGTCATCGGTCGCGCATCAGCTCCGCACCCTGGAGAAGAAGGGCTACCTGCGCCGGGACCCCAACCGCCCTCGCGCGGTGGACGTCCGCGGGGCGGACGACGCACTCGCGCCCATCGTCGGCACCGATGTCGCGGGCTCGGATGCCCTACCGGAGCCGACTTTCGTGCCCGTGCTGGGCCGGATCGCCGCCGGTGGCCCCATCCTGGCCGAGGAGGCCGTCGAGGACGTCTTCCCGCTGCCTCGCGAACTCGTCGGCGAAGGATCGCTGTTCCTGCTGAAGGTGGTCGGCGAATCCATGATCGACGCGGCGATCTGCGACGGCGACTGGGTGGTCATCCGTCAGCAGAACGTCGCGGACAACGGCGATATCGTCGCCGCCATGATCGACGGCGAGGCCACGGTCAAGACCTTCAAGCGCACCCGGGGACAGGTGTGGCTGATGCCGCACAACCCGGTGTTCGACCCGATCCCGGGTAACGACGCCGTCGTGCTCGGTAAGGTCGTGACCGTCATCCGCAAGATCTGACGGTTCAGTACGCGCGGACGAACCCGTTCGTCACCGCGAATTCCTCACTGACAAACCAGATTTCGGCGGGCGCTTCGTCATAGCCCGGCGTGTCCGGTGTCCAGAACTGACCTGTGCCGGTGTCGGCCTTCACCAGGTAGCCGTCGGGAGCCTGGAATGGATCGCTACCGGCCAGACGCATCGAGGTGAGCGCGGGATCCGGCTCCTCAATCTGGATCGCCGCGTGACGCCCACTCGGGAAGTCGGGTTCGTAGGTCGAACGCGGGGTCGGTGGCAGTCCCTGCACCAGGGGTACCGCGGTGGTCGGCGGCTCGACGTCGTCATCGAGCTCCTCGGCATGCGCCTCCACGAACTCCGACTCGACGAGCTCTTCGTCGGGCTCGTCGGACTGGATGCGCGTCGGCGCCGTATCGACGGAGTCGGCGTCTGCGTCGAACCCGAGCGATTCGAGCTCGTCGGGTTCGGCCAGTTCCTCGGCGCCGTCGTGAGCGTCGGACTCGGGGTCGGCGTCGAACTCGCCGGCCCGCAACCCTGACAGCGCCCAGGGACTCTGCGGTGAATAACCACCCGGCTCCTGGCCGAATGCGGCCGGCCCACCCTCGTACTCGTCGGGATGATGCGACTCGGCGCCGCCATCCAAACTGGGGCCGTAGTCCCCGTAGTGCTCACCGTCGTCATCGAAGTGGTCGTCGCGCGAACGCCGGTTGCGCAGCACCGCCACCACGATCAGTCCGATCAGCGCGAGCAGCGGGATCAGGCCGAGCAGCCACCACCAACTCCACGTGTACCACTTGCCGTCGTCGCTGCCGGCGGGCTCGGCGGCGGGCGCTTTCGGCGCGTCGGCACCCGGCACCTCGAGACCGGCCAGCGCGGACTGCAGGTTCGGGGGCTCGGTCGTGAACTTTTGCGTCGACTGATCCCAGGAGATGCTGCCGCCGTTGAACTGCTGGGTGATGACGTCACCGTTCTGGCTCTGATCACCCTTCGGTGCGCCCAGGTCGCCGGTGGCGCCCCCGAGTTTGTCCCACGCGGCGTTCATGGCGCCGCGCACGATGACCGCACCGAAGTCCGGGGTCCAGAAGATGACGGGCTTGTCGGCGGCCGCGAAGGGCACGAACCGGCTGGCCGGGGCCAGCCCGCCGTCGGACTCACTTGCCGTGGGGAAGCCGAGATCGCCGGTGGGTCCACCCACGCTCTCGTACTTGGCCAGCACCTGACCGGTGACGACGTCGGCGCCGGTGGCCGGGTTGTAGAAGATCTTGCCGCCGGCGAAATTCTGGCCGACACCGTCGGAGCCGATGGCGTACTGGCCGCCGTCCGCGGCACCCAGGGGGCCGAGCGCGCCACCCGCGGCGCGACGGGCCGCCGCGATCTCCGAGGTCACGTCGGACGGCACCGCCAGCCCGGCGAGCTGGTCGGCGAGCTCGGGAGGTGTCGTCGTGAAGGCTTTGGACTTGCGGTTCCACGACACCTCACCGCCGGTGAACTGCTGGGAGATCACGTCCCCGCGTGAGGTTTCGTCGCCGGTGGGCACCCCGAGCACCGCGGCGGATCCGCCGAGCTTGTCCCACGCGGCGTTGATCGCCCCACGGACCACCCTGGCCCCGTTGTCCGGCGTCCAGAAGATGACGGGGTTGTCCGCGGCGCTGAACGTGGTGTTGCGGCTGTCGGGCGCCCGGCCCGCGCCCTCGTCGATGGTGGGGAAACCCAGATCGCTGTCGGCGGGACCGCCGAGGGACTGGTACTTGTCCAGGATCGCGCCCGCCATGATGTGGGCGCCCGTCTCCGGGGTGAAGAAGATCTTGCCGCCGGCGAAGTTCTGGCCGAACCCGGCACCGGTGGCGTACACGCCGCCGTCCTTGGCTCCCAACGGTCCGGTGTCGCCACCGGCACCGTCCCATGCCGCGCTGATCGCCGCATCGGCGTCGCTGTCCGGGGTGGCGTACGCCGGGGCCGCGAGCACCATGGTCGCGAACACCGAGGCCGCCACCACCATCGGTGCCGCCAGCCCCAGCAACGCCCGCCCGGCGGCGGTGCGCAGCCGGGTTCGCTGCCTGGTCATCAGTCCTCCCGAACTCGTGCAAAGCATGAGAAAAGTACCGCTTTTCGTCAACTTTGCGTCAGCCGGGCGCCATCTCGTGGGATATCGCGACCTGTACTGAACGCGTGTCGGGCCTCAGACCCCCAGGCCGCGGCCGATGATCTCCTTCATGATCTCGGTGGTTCCGCCGTAGATCGTCTGGATGCGGGAGTCCAGGAAAGCCCTGGCGATCGGGTACTCGCGCATGTAGCCGTAGCCGCCGTGCAGCTGCAGGCAGCGGTCGACCAGTCGCACCTGGGCCTCGGTGGAGTACCACTTGGCCATCGCCGCCTGGTCGACGGTCAGCTTGCGATCGAGGTGCAGGGCGATGAACGCATCGACCATGATCCGCACCGCGGTGGCCTCGGTGGCCAGTTCAGCGAGCACGAACCGGCTGTTCTGGAAGCTGCCGATCGGCTTGCCGAAGGCCTTGCGTTCCTTCGTGTACTGCAGGGTCGCCTCCAGCGTCGACTCCATCGCGGCGGCGGCCATGATGGCGATGCTGATGCGCTCCTGCGGCAGGTTCTGCATGAGGTAGATGAAGCCCAGGCCCTCCTGGCCGAGCAGGTTCTCGGCGGGCACCTTCACGTCGGTGAACGACAGCTCGGCGGTGTCCTGCGCCTCCAGCCCGATCTTGTCCAGATGGCGGCCGCGCTCGAAGCCCTCCATGCCGCGTTCGACGACCAGCAGACTGAAGCCCTGGGCGCCCTTCTCCGGGTCCGTGCAGGCGACCACGATCACGAGATCGGCGTGGATACCGTTGGTGATGAACGTCTTCGAGCCGTTGAGCACGTAGTGATCGCCGTGTTTGACCGCGCGGGTCTTGATGCCCTGCAGGTCGCTGCCGGTGCCCGGCTCGGTCATTGCGATCGCCGCGATCAATTCACCGCTGCAGAAGCCGGGCAGCCAGCGCTTCTTCTGCTCCTCGTCGGCGAGCTCGAGGAAGTACGGCGCGATGACGTCATTCTGCAGCGTGAAGCCCAGCCCGCTGTGCCGTCCCGCGGTGGTCTCCTCGGTGACGACGACGTTGTAGCGGAAGTCCGGATTGCCCCCGCCGCCGTACTCCTCCGGCACCGCCATCCCCAGGAAGCCCTGCTTACCGGCCTCACGCCAGACCTCGCGGTCGACGATCTTGGCCTTCTCCCATTCCTCCTGGAACGGTGTCGCGTGCCGGTCGAGGAACGCGCGGTAGGACTCGCGGAACAGGTCGTGCTCGGGCTCGAACAGGGTGCGCTCGAACTTGACTACGCCCATGGTGGACCTCCGGTACTAGGTATTGGGGTGTGGCGCCCAACATATACCAACCAGATGGTTGGTCGAGGTGGGCGCCGCCCACCCTAGGATTGGTGCGTGTCTCGCGCCAGCCTCGCCCACTGGGGTGCCTTCACTGCCCAGGTTCACGCCGGCGACATCTCGGCGGTGACGCCGATGGCCGGCGATACCGACCCGTCGCCACTGCTGGCCAACCTGCCCGGTTCACTGCGGCACCAGGCCCGGGTGACGGGGCCCGCCGTGCGCCGCGGCTGGCTGCGCGACGGCGCGGGACCCAGCGATGCGCGCGGCGCCGACGAGTTCGTCGCGGTCTCGTGGGACGAGCTCACCGAACTCCTGGCGGACGAACTGCGCCGCGTCATCGACACCCACGGCAACGAGGCCATCTACGGCGGCTCCTACGGCTGGGCCAGCGCCGGACGCTTCCATCACGCGCAGAGCCAGGTGCACCGGTTCCTCAAACTCCTCGGCGGGTACACCTCGTCGCGGCATTCCTACAGCCTGGGCGCCACCGGGGCCATCATGCCGCGGGTCGTCGGCACCCATGACGACCTGTTCAAGCGCTCCACCCAGTGGGACGTCATCGTCGAGCACACCGACCTCCTGGTCTGCTTCGGCGGCATCGCCCTGAAGAACACCGGCATCAATCACGGTGGCACCACGGCACACCCGGCACGCGACGCGCTGCGCAGGTTCCGCGAACGCGGCGGTCAGATCGTGTCCTTCTCGCCGCTGCGGGACGATGTCGAGGGCGAACACGAATGGCACGCCCCGATTCCCGGCACCGACGTGGCGATCATGCTGGCCCTGGCCCATGTGCTGGCCACCGAGGAGCTGGCCGACCGCGCATTCCTGGACACCTACTGCGTCGGCTACGACCGCTTCGAGCGCTATCTGCTGGGCAGCGACGACGGGGTGCCGAAGTCGCCGGCGTGGGCGTCGGCCATCAGCGGACTGCCTGCAGACGACATCAGCGCGCTGGCGCGACGGATGGCCGACGCCCGCACGCTGGTCACGATCAGCTGGTCGCTGCAGCGCGTCCGGCACGGCGAGCAGGCCCCCTGGATGGGCCTGACCCTGGCGGCGATGCTCGGCCAGATCGGCCTGCCCGGCGGTGGATTCGGGCACGGGTACGGGTCGATGAACGAGCCGGGTCTGGCGCCCCTGCGGGTCCGGCTGCCCGTGCTGCCGCAGGGCCCCAATCCGGTGTCGACGTTCATCCCGGTGGCCGCCGTCAGCGACATGCTGCTGCACCCTGGCCGGGAGTATGACTACAACGGGTTGCGTCTGACGTTTCCCGACATCCGGCTGGTGTACTGGGCGGGCGGGAACCCGTTCCACCACCACCAGAACATCCCGCGGTTGCGCCGGGCCCTGGCCCGGCCCGACACGATCGTCGTGCACGACCCGTACTGGACCGCGATGGCCAAGCACGCCGACATCGTCGTCCCCTCGACCACCGCCTATGAGCGCGAAGACTATTCGGGATCCCGCAACGATCCCCTGCTGGTCGCAATGCCCGCCCTGGCAGCGCCGCACGCGCAATCCCGCGACGACTACGACACCTTCGCCGCCCTGGCCGAACGTCTCGGTGTGGGAGACCGATTCACCGAGGGCCGCACCGCGCGGCAATGGCTGGTGCACATGTACGAGAAATGGTCGGCCGGCGTCGATTTCGCGGTGCCGAGCTTTGATCAGTTCTGGGCCGACGGGCAGCTGAGGCTGCCGACCGAGCCCGGGTTGACGCTGCTGTCGGATTTCCGCGCCGACCCGTACGCGCACCGGCTGAACACCCCGAGCGGCCGCATCGAGATCTTCTCCGCCGATATCGACGGTTTCGGATATCCCGACTGTGTCGGACACCCGGCCTGGTTCGAACCGTCCGAATGGCTCGGCGGCGAACGCGCCCGCGGCTATCCGTTGCACTTGCTGGCCAACCAGCCCGCGTCCCGGCTGCACAGCCAGCTCGATACCGGCGCGCTGAGCCAGAGGTCGAAAGTGGCAGGGCGCGAACCGATCCGGATGCATCCCCGGGATGCCGCCGAACGCGGCCTGGCCGACGGTGACGTCGTGCGGGTCTACAACGACCGGGGCGCGTGCCTGGCCGGCGTGGTGACCGACGACGGCCTGCGCCCCGCGGTGGTGCAACTGTCGACGGGAGCCTGGTTCGATCCGCTGGACCCCGCCGATCCCGATTCGATGTGTGTGCACGGCAATCCGAATGTGCTGACCGACGACGTCGGAACGTCCTCGCTGGCGCGCGGGTGCACCGGCGCACACGTGCTGGTCCAGGTGGAGAAATTCATCGGCGAGCTACCGCCGGTGCGGGCGCATCAACCGCCGGTGTTCGCCGAACGCTGATCCTCGGGTAGTCGGGGCACCACCAGGTCGATGAACGAATCGGCCACCCGGTAGGCATCGCCGATCGGGTAGCCGCCCATGATCGCACCGGACAGCATGGTGCTGATGATGCCCCACAACATGATTGCGGTGTCGAACGATTCCTGGTGACCCAACGAGGCGAAGTCCGCCGCCAGCGTCCGCTGGGCCGTCTCGGCGAACCGCTGCATCAACGGCTGGGCATTGGCATCGGTGGTGTTCTGCAGCAGCATGCACACCTTGAAGAACGCCGGCCGGCGCTCGAAGCTGGTGATGATGCCGCGCACCTTCTCCCGCACGCGGCGCTCGGCGGGGCGATCGTCCTCGGTGGCGTCGTCGAACACCGGCTGCGCCCACTCCATCAGCACGGCGGCGTAGACGTGTTCCTTGGAGCTGAAGTAGCGGTACAGCGTGCCCAGCGCGACATCGGCCGCGACGGCGACATCCCGCATCTGGATGTGCTCGTAGTCATGCACCTTGAGCGCCGCCAGCGCCGCCGTCACGATCTGCGACCGGCGGGCCTGTTTGTAGCCGGGCAGGTCGGTGCTCGCGGTCATCTTCAGGCTCAATTCCTCGGCAGTCCCAGGATCATCGTCGCGATGATATTCAGCTGGATCTCGATGGTGCCACCCCCGATGACCTCCGCGGGCATCATCAGGCTCTGGGCCACCGCTGATTGCTCACCGCCGCCCACCATCGCCGCGCGTCCGCTGAAGGCCAGCGCGTCCGCGGTGACCCGCCGCACGATCTGCGCGGTGGCCACCTTGCCGACGCTCGACGCCGGGCCGGGCCCGTGTCCCGCCATCCGGTTGAGGGTGTCCCGAACCGCCAGCGCCCCAATGGCATTGGATCCGGCCCGCACTTCGCCCAGGGCTGCACGGACGGCTCTCCCATCGGCCACCGGGTCGCCGGCCAACGTGCGCAATTCGCTTTCCTTGTCCAGCTTGATGTAGGCGCCGATGGCCACCCGTTCGTTGGCCATCGTCGCCAGTGCGTGCGACCAGCCGGCGGTCGGCTCCCCCACCAGCATGTCGTCGGGGACGAACACGTCGTCGAAGAACACCTCGTTGAAATGCTCGTCACCGCTGGCGGTGCGCAGTGGCCGCACCCGGATGCCCGGCGTGGTCATGTCGACCAGGAAGTAACCGATGCCCTTGTGTTTCTTGGCCTGCGGGTCGGTGCGGGCCAGCAGCGCCCCCCAGTCGGCGCGCTGCGCCGACGACGTCCAGACCTTCTGCCCGTTGACCAGCCAGCCGCCATCCACCTTGGTGGCGCGCGTCGACAACGCCGCCAGATCCGAGCCGGCGCCCGGCTCGGAGAACAGCTGGCACCAGCCGATCTCACCGCGCAGCGTCGGTTCGGCGAACCGCGCGCGCTGCTCCTCCGAACCGGCCGCCAGCACCGTGGGCAGGATCCACTGCGCGATGCCCAGCGACGGGCGGACCAGCGCCGGCCGCTTCTCGAATTCCTCGTCGATGATGAGCTGCTGCGCCGGGGTGGCGTCCAGTCCCCACGGCGTGGGCAGGTAGGGCGCGATCAGCCCGGCCGCGGCCAGGGCGGTGCGCTGCGGCCCCGTCCAGTACTCCGCGTATTCGGGGTTCTGCCGGCCCGGCTTCTCGTTGCGCAGCTGCGCGGCGCGATCGAGCGTCGCGGCGACGGCGGCCCGGAAGTCGGGCTCCACGTCGGCGATCTCGATGGTGAAATCCCTTCCCGGCCACGCCGGGTCGCCCAGGGTGTGAGCCCATTCGGCGCGCGATCCGACGGCAGCTGCCAGGCTGATCGCGCGCTTCCAATACAGATGCAGGTCGTGTTCCCAGGTGTAGCCGATGGCACCGAACATGGTCAGCGCGTCGACCACCAGCTCGGGCAGCCGGCCGACGGCCACGATGGCCGCGCCCGCCGCCGCGATGTGATGCTGGGACGTGGACTGGTTGGCCGCGCGGACCGCGTCCCACGCCGACGCGGCGGCCAGCTCGCTGTTGATGAACAGCGTTGCGGCCTTGTGCTGCAAGGCCTGGAACGATCCGATGGGCCTGCCGAACTGTTCCCGGACCTTCAGGTAGGCCACCACGTTGTCCACACACCATCGGGCGATACCGGCGGCTTCGGCGGCGAGCAGGCTGACGGCGATGCAGCGAGCCCGCACCTCATCGAGTCCGGTCAGCACATCGTCGGCGCCGATGCGCACCCCGTCGACCCGCAGCACGCCGACGTCGCGGGTGAGGTCGGTGGGCGTCTGCGGGAGCACCTGCACGCCTGCGGCGCCGGTGTCCAGCACGACCCAGAACCCCTCGCCCGCACTGACGAGGATCCGTTCTGCCCCGCACAGACCGAGCTCGGGACCCACCGACCCGGACAGCGACCAACCGCCGTCTGAGGACGACGCGTGCAACCGGCCGGCCTGCGGCAGGATCAGCGCCGCCGTCCGGCCTGCGACGATGTCGTCGAGCAACCGTTCGGTGGCGGTGCCCGGTTCGGCGGTCGCGGCCACTGCACCGGCGATGACGGTCGGCAGCAGCGGTCCGGGCAGCAACCCGTAGCCGGCGGCGTCGATCACACACGCCGCCTCGGCCAAGCCCCCGCCCTGTCCCCCGATACGTTCCGGGAGGTGCACCGCGTGCAGGCCTTGATCCGCCAGGGCACCCCAGAATCCCGGGCGGCGGCCGGTCGCGAGTTCGTCGAACTGGGAGCGGGTGAGTTCCAGTCCGCCGTGCCGGGCCGCGAAACCGGCCATCGCGTCGGTGATCTGGACCTGTTCGTCGGTCAGCGCCAATGCCACGGTGTCGGCCTCCTCAGCCTGCGGTGTAGTGCAAGAGTGTCACCCCGGAGTCGGGCAGATCGGTGAACACCGGGGTGACCGGCATACCCACCCGCAGGTCGCCGGCGTCGACACCGACGAACTCGGTGGCGAACCGCGGACCCTGCTGCCACTGCACCACGCCGAGCAGGTGCGGTACCGCGTCGGCGAACTGCGGCGCGACGGGGCGTTGCGCGACGGCGAAGCTGACCAGCGTTCCGGCGCCCGAGATCTGCCGCCACTCCAGGTCGTCGGCCAATGTGCCGGGTGCCAGCACCCGCGGGTAGAACACGTAGGCGTCCGAGGACGGCGAGAACTGGATCCAGATCTCGTGACGGCGCAAGCCGTCCCAGAACGGTGCGGAGGTCGGCGTGGCCAGGGGTAAGGGCCGAGCGAGTGGATCCTGCTTCGGGATCGTCATCTAATCGCCTTCCAGGACGAGCGCTTCTTGCTCACTGAGCACACCGCCGTTGCCCGAGACGAAAGCGCGATGGCAGTCGGGCACCTGGGTCTGTTCGGCGCGGCCCATCAATTGCCGGGTGGCGTCGCAGACATGGTGCATGCCACCGGCATTGCCCGGTTGGCCGTACCCCAGTTGCCCTCCGGCAGTGTTCATCGGGAAGTCGCCGCGGAACGTCAGATCGTGGTCGGTGACGAATCCCATCCCCTTGCCCTTCTCGCAGAAGCCGGCGTCTTCAAGGGTGAGCAGGGCGGTGATCGTGTAGCAGTCGTAGATCGACACCATGTCCATATCGGCGGGAGCCATCCCGGCCATCTCGAACGCCGACCCGGCGACCTTGACCATCGGGGTCTGCAGCGGTTCGGCGGCGTAGACGGGCGACTTGTAGGGCACCCGCTCGCCGAAGCCTTTGATCCACACCGGCCGGTTACGGCTCTTGCGGGCCAGGTCGGCATTGGTGATCAGCACGGCCGAACCGCCCATGCACGGCATGACGATCTCGAGCATGTGCAGTGGCGAGGCGATGACGGGGCTGTTGAGTACGTCGGCGACGGTCAGCGTCTTGTCCCTGAACACCGCACCGGGCGTGTGGTTGGCGTTGACCCGTTGGTCGACGACGATCTTGGCCATCGCCGCTTCGTCGTAACCGTATGCGGCGGCGTACATCTGGGCCACCTGGGCGTAGGGGCCGTTCTGACCCAGGTAGCCGTAGGGGATCTCGAATTCGGCCTGTGGGGACCCGTAGCGGAAGCTGGAAGCGCCGAAGTACAGCGCGTCACCCGGATCGTAGGGCCGGTGCTCCGACATCGGGGTCAGGTAGTTGGCGGGGATGGCACAGAGCACCGCCTGGCAGATGCCCAGTTCGATGGCCGCCGCGGCCCGCCACACCATGGCGGCTCCGGAGGCGCCACCCAGGTCGACGATCTCGGCGAAATTGACTTGGATGCCCAGGTATTCGGCGACGGTCGACGGGACGAAGAGTTGTGACTCCATCACCCCGCACGTCACCAGACCGTCTACCTGGTCGGCCGACAGCCCCGCGTCGGCAATCGCGGCGGCGGCCAGTCGCGCCCACTGCTCGATGATGAACTCCGGCGTTCCGGCCGGCTTTCGGGTGGCCGGTAATTCATGAAAGCCGACGATCGCGGCCTCGCCCTGCAGCCCCATGCGGCGCTCCCTTCTCCAGATCCATCGACAATATTAGAATCAGATTCTACTTTCAATTCGGTGTTATTTTCACAGCGGGCAAATTCCCGGTTTGCCTGTCCGGCACGGCTGTGCGGTGCGACGATCGGCTGCAAGGACCGCTGGCGAACCACGGGGTGGACACATGCGAATCGCAAAACAATTCACACTGACCGTGCTGGCGCTGCTGACGGCGGTCTTCGTCGCCATCGGTTCGGCGATGAGCATGGCCGTCGCGCTGGCGGCGACGGTGCTCCTGGTCCCTGGTACCGGTGTGCCCGACGCCACGAAGGTCTCCGACTACATCGGCCACGCACTGGACTACTACGTCGCGCCCTACACGCCGTCCTGCACGAGCACGGCAAGCAGTCCCGCCTGCGCCGTCAAACCCATCGATTACCCGGCCCAGTTCTGGCCCATCCCGCTACCGGGATGGGGCGGCCTCACCGGCGCCAAGTGGGATGTGTCGACCGGCAAGGGACTGGCCACCCTGCAAACCACGCTCGACGACACGTTGCACCCGCCGGTCGGCTCGCCGAACGAACCGGTCGTGATCTTCGGGTACTCCCAGGGCGGCAACATCGTCAGCCGCGAGAAGCGCGCCCTCGGCAACCTCGGCGCCAATCCGGACAACATCTCGTTCGTCATGATCGGGAACACCAACCGGCCCAACGGCGGGCTGTTCGAGCGACTCGCCTTACTCGGCCACGTCCCCATCCTGGACGCCACCTTCGGGCTGCCCGCTCCGACGAAAACCTGTACCAACCGCTGCGCCACCGACATCGCGTTCGAGTACGACGGGGTGGCCGACTTCCCGCTGTATCCGCTCAACGTGCTGGCGACGCTGAACGCCCTGGCCGGCTTCTGGTACATCCACGGCACCTATCTGTCGCCCGACGGCAGGAGCGACCCGAGCGAACTACCGGACGGCTACACCGAACCCGAGTTGGAAGCCGAACTGAACAAAGAGGCCAACTGGAGCGACTACGGCGACACCCGCTACATCACCATCCCCACGAAAACCCTGCCGCTGGTGCGGCCTTTCCTGGAGTTCGGTGGCTTCACCCACACCAGTTTCATCGTCAAGCCGATTGTGGACCTGTTCGAGCCGGTGCTGCGCGTGCTCATAGACACGGGCTATGACCGCAGCCTGAGCCCGGGCGTTCCGGCGCCGTTCCGCCTCATCCCGCTCAACATCAATCCGATCAAACTGGCCGGCGACGTGGTCAAGGCGCTCGGCCAAGGCGTCAAGGCGGCCCTCGGCGACATCGGCATCAAAGCCCCCGCCCCCACGCCGGTGTCCACGACCAGCCTCGCCGTGGCGAACAATGGCAACAAGACCGATACCTCCAAGACGGCCGACGAGAACACCCCGAAGGACACCCCGAAAACGGTGGCGGACAACAAGAATACCGAGGACACCGCCAAGGTCACCCACGGCAAGGCCACCGACACGCCCCGGCCCAAAGTGCGAGGCCCCATCGGCTCGGGGCCACTGGCTCAGCTGGTCCGGCAGTTCCACGACGTGGTGACGGGCAAGCATGGCGCAAAGTCCGGCGACACCACCAAGACGGGCACCGAACCCGAGACGAAGCCGGTCACCACACCGGAGGCCAATACCGAAAGCCCGGGCGCCACAGGTGAATCCACGAAGTCCGAAGCCCCGAAAGAGAATGAGCCCAGCGCGAAGGCGGCGGCCTGACCCGCGCCGCTATGCGCTGCCGTAGTCGCGCAGGTTGGCGGCGAGCGGAATCGGCACCCGGGCGGTGATCCTGGTGCCGTCGGCGGTGTGCTCGGTCGTGTCGATGCGCCCCTCGGAGTGCACCCGGGCCACCAGGTCGCCGCGGTCATACGGGATGGTCACGTCCACGAAGGCGTCGGTCGGCGGAACCAGGGCGGTGATCCGCTGCTGCAGCAGTTCGAGTCCCTCGCCGGTGTGGGCGGAGACGAACACGGCGTCAGGTAGCGCGCGGCGCAGTTGCGCCATGGCCAGGTCGCCCGCGGCGTCGATCTTGTTGACCACCAGGAGTTCCGGCACCGCGGCCCGCTCATGGTCGGCGTACACGTCGCGCACGACCTGACGCACCGCGCTGATCTGGGCCATCGGATTCACATCAGACCCGTCGACCACATGCACCAACAGGTCGGCGTCGACGACCTCCTCCAGCGTGGAGCGGAACGCCTCGACCAACTGGGTGGGCAGGTGCCGGACGAATCCGACGGTGTCGGTGAGCACGAACCCGCGCCCGTCCTGAAGCTGACCGCGCCGCGTGGTGGGTTCCAGCGTGGCGAACAGCGCGTTCTCGACCAGCACCCCGGCTCCGGTCAGCGCGTTGAGCAGACTGGATTTGCCCGCATTCGTGTAACCGACGATCGCCACCGCGGGCATGTCGGCCGAGCGCCGCTTGCCCCGCTGGGTATCGCGGATCTTCTTCATGTCGCGAATCTCGCGGCGCAGCTTGGACATTCGTTCGCGGATGCGGCGACGGTCGGTCTCGATCTTGGTCTCACCGGGACCGCGCGTGCCCACCCCGCCGCTACTGCCGCCGGCGCCGCCGCCCTGGCGCGACATCGATTCACCCCAGCCACGCAGCCGCGGCAGCATGTATTCCATCTGCGCGAAGGCGACCTGAGCCTTGCCCTCCGCTGATGTCGCGTGCTGGGCGAAGATGTCGAGGATCAGCGCCGTGCGGTCGATGACCTTGACCTTGACGACCTTTTCCAGCGAGTTCAGCTGCGCGGGCGACAATTCACCGTCGCAGATGACGGTGTCGGCGCCACTGGCCAACACCAGCTCGCGCAGTTCCTGCGCCTTGCCGGAGCCGATATACGTCGAGGGATCCGGCTTGTCGCGGCGCTGGATCAGACCTTCGAGTACCTCGGAGCCCGCGGTCTCGGCGAGGGCGGCCAGTTCGGCCAGGCTCGCATCGGCATCCGCGGCGCTACCGTCGGTCCACACCCCGACCAGCACCACCCGTTCCAGGCGCAGCTGGCGGTATTCGACCTCGGTGACGTCGGCGAGTTCGGTCGAGAGGCCGGCCACCCGGCGCAGCGCGGCGCGGTCTTCCAGGGCGAGTTCGCCGACGGTGGGATCGCGATAGGGAGATTCAGTCATGAGCTGTATCGATGGTGACACGCCCGGCTACCGGTTGGCGAATGCATTTCGGCGGGGCCGACGGTGTGGCGGGGGTCAAACCTGCGCGCCCCACCACGTGTCGGCGAGTTCGCCGTTCGCGACGAGCACGGACGGCCCGCGCAGATAGCTGGTGGCCTCGGTGACGGTGACGGTGACCTCGCCGCCCGGGATACGGACCAGCAAGGAGCCGGTGCTCTCCCCCGCATGCTGTAGGGCGGCAACCACCGCCGCCACGGTTCCCGTTCCGCAAGAACGTGTTTCGCCGACTCCGCGTTCGTGTACACGCATCGAGATGGCGCCGTCGACCGGGGACGTCAGCACCTCGACGTTGACGCCGTCGGGGAACTGCGCGGCGTCGAACGACACCGGTTCGGCGACGTCGAGCAGGGCCAGCGCCGCGGCACTCAGTTCGGTGACGCAGGCCAGATGCGGATTGCCGACATCGACGGCCAGCCCGTCGAAGCTGCGCCCGGCCACCACCGCGGATCCGGTACCGAGCACGTTCACCTTGCCCATGTCGACGGTGACCTCGGCGTCGACGCCGTCGCTGTGATGCACCACGACCGGGCGTGGCCCGGCCAGCGAACCCACCACGAACTCATCGCGCTGTTCCAGTCCGGAGGCGCGCAGGTAGTGGGTGAACACCCGTACCCCGTTGCCGCACATCTGGGCGATCGAACCGTCGGCGTTGCGGTAGTCCATGAACCAGTCCCGCGCGTCCACCCCTTCGGGCAGCGCGGGGAAGACGCCGGCGGCCAGCGCGGCCCCGGCTGTGGTGACCCGCAGGATCCCGTCGGCCCCGAGCCCGCGGCGGCGGTCGCACAGCGCGGCCACCGCGCCGGGCGTCAGATCCAGGGCGGCGTCGAGGTCGGGCAGCAGCACGAAATCGTTCTGCGTGCCGTGACCCTTCGAGAACTTCACTTGTCCAGGATACGCAGCGCAGCGGCCGCCAGATCCGTCGCCGAACCGTCGAGCCAGTTCACTCGGTGATCGCGGCGGAACCAGGACCGTTGCCTGCGCACGTAACGACGGGTGCCGATGAAGGTGGGTTCCCGCGCGGCCGATCCGTCGCCACCGGCATCCAGGTCGGCCAGCACCTGCGCATAGCCCAGGGCCCTCGACGCCGTCACCCCGGTGCGCAGGCCCGCTGCTGCCAGCGTGGTGACCTCCGCGACCAGTCCCTCGTCGAACATCGCATCGGTGCGCTGCTGCAGCCGCTCATCCAGAATGCCGGTGTCCCAATCCAATCCGATGATCGTGGTGTCCCAGCGCGGGGTGCCGATCCGGGGCGCCGACGCGGCGAACGGCTGGCCGGTGAGTTCCACGACCTCCAGGGCACGGACGATGCGCCTGCCGTCGCTGTCCAGGATCGACGCGCCGGCCTGCGGATCCACGCGGGTGAGTTCGGCGTGCAGCGCAGCGACCCCCACCTCGGCCAGTCGAGCCTCCCAACGGGCCCGCACCGCCGGATCGGTGGC
This sequence comes from Mycolicibacterium cosmeticum, assembly GCA_016197365.1. GTDB lineage: Bacteria > Actinomycetota > Actinomycetes > Mycobacteriales > Mycobacteriaceae > Mycobacterium > Mycobacterium cosmeticum_A. The sequence goes on from JACPVS010000014.1 coordinate 45,534, forward strand.
CGGGAACGACCACTGATCCAGCAGCGACTGGATGTAGAGCATCGACCCACCGACGATCAGCGGTACGGCGTCGCGGGCCATGATCGCCTCGATGTCGGCGGCGGCACGTTCCTGGTAGCGCGCGACGGACGCGTTCACGGTGACGTCGATGACGTCGAGCTGGTGATGCGGGATGCCGCGGCGCTGGTCGACGGGCAGCTTGGCCGTCCCGATGTCCATGCCCCGGTACAGCTGCATCGCGTCGGCGTTGACGATCTCGCCGCCGAGGCGCTCGGCCAGGTCCAGTGCCAGGGCGGACTTCCCGGTGCCGGTCGGCCCGATGACCGCGACGGGCCGGGTCACGGGACAATTCCCCGGGTCGCTTCGCTCCCGCCCGCCGGTGCCCACACCCCCACGAAATATCCGACCCCGTACGGGGCACCGCGATACAGCTCGTGTGCGCGGGCGGGCCGGCCCAGTCCGGCCAGCACCTGGTAGGCCACCCGGCCCACCGCCCCCGGCCCGAGCAGGCTCAGCGCGGCGATGTCCCCGGCGGCCAGCGCGTCGTCGAGCATCTGCTGGACCGCGGGCGAGTCGGGGTCGTGTCCACCGGGTGCGGACGGGGTCAGGGTGTGTGCACCGTCGGCGACGACGAGCACACCGATCGCGTCGTCGTCAGCGTCGATGGTGTCGCGCAGCGCCCTCCCGGCGGCCACCGCGGTATCGGCGTCCAGGTCATCGGCGTAGACCCGCACCTCGGCGGCCGCGTCGGGCGCCACCTCGGCGCGCACCCACCCGGCGATCAGCGCGCACAGCGGCAGCTCGGCCACCGGGCCGACCGTCCCGGGCGACAGTCGCACCCGCAGATCGACCCCGTACCCGGCGAAGGTGCCCACGGCGCCGGGCCCGATCACGGTGGTGGCGGGGCCCGTCCCCACGACGATCCATCGGGACGGCAGGCCGGCGGCCGCCGTCATGACGGCGGTTCGCGGCACGGCGAGTTCGGGGGCGGCAGCGCCGACGAGTTCGGGCACCAGCACAGGAGCCGACGGGATCACTGCGATGGCGGCCAACACGGAGAGACACGTTATCCCGAGGTGCGCGCGGGCTCCTGCGCCCAACCCGCCTCGCCACGGGCCAGCGCCCCCGTCGCGACCACCATGACCAGCAGCGCAGCGCACAACGTGATCCAGCCCGCAGCGCCAGGCCGCAGCGTCTCCCCCAACACCACGACACCGAGAATCGACGCCACCATCGGTTCGGCGACCGTCATCGTGGGCAGTGACGCGGTGAGCGTCCCGGCCTGGAAGGCGGCCTGCTGTGCCACCGTGCCTGCGATGCCGACCAGCGTCCACGCGTACAGCTCGGGGGCGCTGAGCACCGCGAGCGGACCGTGTTCCAGCCGGCCCACCACGCCCTTGGTCAGCACCGCGAACAAACCCCACATCGCCCCGGACACGCAGGCCAGCAGGATCGCCCCCGCCGCCCCGCCGGCAACCCGCGCGCCGACGACGCACAGCACCACCGCGGGCCCGAGGACCGCACCGACAGCCAGCCACGTCTCGGCCGACGCGCGGGACTGACCCGCCGTCGGATTGCCCACGGTCACGATCACCACCACCGAGATCGCCAGCAGCGCAGCCCACGACCACTCGAACCGCGTCACCCGACGATGGGTCAGGCGCGCGTTGATCGGAAGCGCGAACAGCAGCGAGGTGACCAACAGCGCCTGCACCAGCAGCACCGAGCCCAGACCCAGCGCGGCAGCCTGCAACCCGAAGCCGACGCCGGCCACCAGGCTGCCCACCCACCACCGGCGGTCGCGCAGCAGCTGGGCGAACAGCCGCAGGTGACCGACCGATTCGTCGGTCACCCGCTGCGCGGACCGCTGATGGATCACGTTGCCCACGGCGATGAAAAACGCGGCGCCGAGCGCCAAAACAGCGGCGATATCGGCTCGGTCCATCGGGTCGGCTCCCACCTCTCGTTCGGGCCGAGCGTGCCGTCAAATCGACCGATCCCGCAACCGCGACGCGGGCACGCATCGCGAAGGCGTACGCATGTCCGTCGGTGACCTGCTTCAATAGCGAGCGGAAGCTATTGGGCGCCGCGTCGCGCGGCAGTGCGCGGTTCACCCCGCGCGGAGGTGTGAGGAACTGTGATGACGACCAACGATTCGAATACTCCCAAGCCGGCGCCACGTCCGGGCCCACGGCCAGGCCCGCGGCCCGGCCCCCATGCGCACGCCGCCTCCGCGGCAGCGCCTGCCGCGCCCACGACCCCGGCCGTCGATCCGCACCGGTTCGGCCGCGTCGATGCCGACGGCACCGTCGTGTTGATCACGTCGGACGGCGAGCGGGTGATCGGCTCCTGGCAGGCCGGTGACGCCGAAGCCGCATTCGCCCACTTCGGGCGCCGTTACGACGACCTGCACACCGAGGTCGCGCTGCTCGAGACGCGACTCGCGTCGGGCAGCGGTGACGCCCGCAAGATCAAGACCGCCGCGGCAGGCCTGTTGGAGGGGCTGCCCACCGCCGCGGTACTCGGCGACGTGGACGCCGTGCAGGCCCGGCTGACCGCCATCATCGAGCACGCCGGCGACGCCGCGGCCGCCGAACGCGCGCGCCGCGACGAGCACCGCACCACGCAGACGGCCCGCAAGGAAGCCCTGGCCGTCGAGGCCGAGGAACTCGCATCGACGTCCAGCCAGTGGAAGGCCGCCGGCGACCGACTGCGCGAGATCCTCGACGAGTGGCGCACCATCACCGGGCTGGACCGCAAGACCGACGACGCGCTGTGGAAGCGGTACTCGGCCGCGCGGGAAGGCTTCAACCGTCGTCGCGGTTCGCACTTCGCCGAACTCGACCGCGAACGCGTCGGGGTCCGCCAGGCCAAGGAAGCCCTGTGCGTGCGGGCCGAGGGGCTCAGCGATTCGACCGATTGGGCCGCCACCGCCTCGACCTTCCGCGATCTGCTCGCCCAGTGGAAGGCCGCGGGCAGGGCTGCCAAGGATGTCGACGACGCCCTGTGGGCCCGGTTCAAGGCCGCCCAGGACACCTTTTTCGCCGCACGCAACGCCATCAACGCCGAGCGCGACGCGGAGTTCGGCGCGAACGCCACGGCCAAGGAGGCCTTGCTGGGCGAGGCCGAAGCCCTCGACATCAGCGATGCCGACGCCGCCCGGGCGGCATTCCGCGCGATCGGCGACAAGTGGGACGCCATCGGCAAGGTGCCGCGCGAGCGGTCCACCGACCTGGAACGCCGGTTGCGCGCGGTCGAGAAGAAGGTCCGTGACGCCAGCGCGGTGCACCATGTCGACGCCGAGGCGCAAGCCCGCGCCAACCAGTTCCGCGAGCGCGCCGAGCAGTTCGAGAAGCAGGCCGAGAAGGCCGAAGCGGCCGGCAAGACCAAGGACGCCGAGAAGGCCCGGGCCAGTGCCGCGCAGTGGCACGAGTGGGCCGGGACCGCGGCCGAGGCCGTCCAGAAGAAGCGGTAGCCGCGCGGTCTCAGTCGGGCTTGGCGGCCGGCGGATCGCCACCGAAATCGTCGAGCAGACCCCTACTTTGACGTTGCGCCACCGCGCGCCGGCGTTGTTCCTCGGCGGCCAATTGCACCGCGGTGCGCGACCACACCACCCGCGCCCAGTTGAACGCCAGCAGGATCACCGCGATCCACCCGATGATCAGTCCGATGCCGGGCCCGGGGTGTCCGTGTGCTGCCGTCTGGCGTGACCACACGGCCAGCATGCCCGCCGGGCACGCGACCGCGGTGCCGGCCAGCGCGATCCACGCCAGCACCCAGCGCCGGGTGAGCAGCGCCAGGATCGAGAATCCGACGCCGAACACGAGTGCCAGCCAGACGAACACCCGCGAGGGCAACGCCACGCCGTCATTGATGGCGGTCTGATCGCCGGCCAGCACATCGAGTCCGCGGGTGGCCCCCATGTGCGGAAGCACGAACGACAGCGCCACCACGAACACGAGGACGGCGACGACGACCGCCCGGACGCCGGGATCGATCTCGGCGGCGACACGACGTTCGGCCGCCTCGATATCGTCCTTGTACGCCTCGAATTCCTTGTCACTCATAGCGAGCAGCCTGACGCCGCAGGGACCGCCGGCGGTACCCCGATGCTCGGCATGCCCAAGCCGACGCCGGTGACCGGACGCTGTCCCGCCGCATGCGCGTCGCCGGCGCGGGTCCGGCGATGACTCAGGACGGAGCCGTCGGCCACCAGGTGATGGGGCGCCGCCCGGGTGATCACGGTGGTGACGATGTCACCCGGCCGGATCTCGGCCACGCCGGGCGCGAAGTGCACCAGCCGCCCGTCGCGGGAGCGGCCTGACATGCGCGCGGTGGCGGCGTCCTTGCGCCCCTCACCGGCGGCCACCAGCAGCTCGACCGTGGTACCGATCTGCGCCTTGTTCTCCCGCCAAGAAATCTCTTCCTGCAGTTCGATCAGACGCTGATAGCGTTCCGTGACAACGGCTTTGGGCAACTGGTCGGGCAGCTCGGCGGCCGGGGTACCGGGCCGCTTGGAGTACTGGAAGGTGTAGGCCGAGGCGAACCGCGCCTGGCGTACCACCTCTAGGGTGGCCGCAAAGTCCTCTTCGGTCTCACCCGGGAATCCGACGATGATGTCGGTGGTGATGGCGGCGTGCGGGATCGCGGCCCGGACCCGGTCGATGATGCCGAGGTAGCGCTCGGCCCGGTAGGACCGGCGCATCGCCTTGAGCACCCGGTCGGAGCCGGACTGCAGCGGCATGTGCAGGGTCGGGCAGACGTTCGGGGTGGCCGCCATGGCCTCGATGACGTCGTCGGTGAATTCGGCCGGGTGCGGCGAGGTGAAGCGCACCCGCTCCAGGCCGTCGATACGTCCGCACGCACGCAACAGGTCCGCGAAGGCGCCACGGTCGCGCGGGACATCCGGGTCGGCGAACGACACGCCGTAGGCATTGACGTTCTGGCCCAGCAGGGTGATCTCCAGCACGCCCTGGTCCACCAATGTCTGCACCTCGGCCAGGATGTCTCCGGGCCTGCGGTCGACCTCTTTGCCACGCAACGCCGGGACGATGCAGAACGTGCAGGTGTTGTTGCAGCCCACCGAAATGGAAACCCATGCCGCATAAGCCGACTCACGAGAAGCCGGCAGCGCGGACGGGAATTCCTGCAGGGTTTCGGCGATCTCGACCTGCGCCGCACGCTGGTGGCGGGCGCGCTCCAGCAGAACCGGCAGAGATCCGATGTTGTGGGTGCCGAACACGACGTCGACCCATGGGGCCTTCGTGAGCACCGCGTCGCGGTCCTTCTGCGCCAGGCAGCCGCCGACGGCGATCTGCATGTCGGGGTCGGCGATGCGCCGGGGCGCGAGGTGGCTGAGGTTGCCGTAGAGCTTGTTGTCGGCGTTCTCGCGCACCGCGCACGTGTTGAACACGACGATGTCCGCGTCGGTGCCCTCGGCAGCGCGCTGATAGCCCGCGGCGTCGAGCAGGCCGGCCAGCCGCTCGGAGTCGTGCACGTTCATCTGACAGCCGTACGTGCGCACCTGGTAGGTGCGTGGGGTCGAATCGGCGCCTGCGGGCGCCTTGCCCTCGCGCGCCACCATGGAAGTCACGACAATCATGTTACGGGGGTGTCGATACGCCCCAAGCTGAGCATTCCCTGGGTAGGGTCACAACTCATGACCACCGCGACCTCGGTCCCGATGATCTCGATACAGGGGGTCGACAAGCATTTCGGCTCCCTGCATGTCCTGAAGGACATCAACCTCGATGTGCCCCGTGGCCAGGTGGTTGTGATCCTCGGACCGTCGGGTTCTGGCAAGTCGACACTGTGCCGCACCATCAACCGTCTGGAGCCCGTCGATTCGGGCACCATCTCGATCGACGGGGCGGTGCTGCCCGACGAGGGACGCAAGCTCGCACAGCTGCGCTCCGACGTCGGCATGGTGTTCCAGTCGTTCAACCTGTTCGCGCACAAGACGATTCTGGAGAACGTAGCCCTGGCGCCGATCAAGGTGCGCAAGACAGGCAAGGAGAAGGCCCGCACCGAGGCGAAGGCGCTGCTGGAACGGGTCGGGATTGCCAACCAGGCCGACAAGTACCCGGCCCAGCTCTCCGGTGGGCAGCAGCAGCGGGTGGCCATCGCCCGGTCGCTGGCGATGCATCCCAAGGTGATGCTGTTCGACGAGCCCACCAGCGCCCTGGATCCGGAGATGATCAAAGAGGTGCTGGCGGTGATGAGCGACCTCGCCACCGAGGGTATGACGATGCTGGTGGTCACCCACGAGATGGGCTTCGCCAGGCGGGCGTCCCAGCGGGTGATCTTCATGGCCGACGGTGCGGTGGTCGAAGACGCCGAACCCGAGCAGTTCTTCACGAACCCGCAATCCAACCGCGCCAAAGACTTTCTCGGCAAGATCCTGAACCACTAATGAACAAAGGAGCGCTCATGACGTCGCGATTCCGGATGGCCGCCGCTGTGCTGGTCGCCGCCGCCCTGCCGTTGTCCCTGGCCGCGTGCGGAGGTGGCGACGACAGCAAGAAGGTGACCGTCGGCGTCAAGATCGACCAGCCCGGGCTCGGGGTGAAGAACCCGGACGGCACCTTCAGCGGTTTCGACGTGGATGTCGCCACCTATGTCGCCGGTCAGCTCGGGTACAAGCCGGAGGACATCGAGTTCAAGGAGTCCCCTTCGGGTCAGCGCGAGAACCTGATCCAGAACGGTCAGGTGGACTACATCGTGGCCACCTACTCGATCACCGACGCGCGCAAGGAAAAGGTCGACTTCGCCGGGCCGTACCTGATCACCGGGCAGAGCCTGCTGGTCAAAGCCGACAACTCCGACATCACCGGCCCGGAGTCGCTGCAGAACAACAAGAAGCTGTGCTCGGTCAGCGGCTCCACGCCTGCCCAGCGCATCAAGGACAAGTACCCGGGTGTGCAGCTGCAGCAGTACGACACCTATTCGGCGTGTGTCGAGGCGCTCAAGACCGGCGCGATCGACGCGGTGACCACCGATGAGGTGATCCTGGCCGGTTACGCCGCACAGAGCCCCGGCGCGTTCAAGATCGTCGGCAAGCCGTTCTCCGAGGAGCGCTACGGCATCGGCCTGAAGAAGGGCGACACCGAACTGCGCACCAAGATCAACGACGCCATCACCAAGATGGAAGCCGACGGCGCCTGGAAGGCTGCGTTCGACAAGAACCTCGGGCCGGCCGGTATCCCCACGCCGACACCGCCGACCGTCGACAAGTAGGCGGGCAGCCGATGCTGCATTTCGGCGGACGCGACTACAACCTGCTCGGCGCGTTCTTGACCACCATCGAGCTGACGGTCTACGCCGCGGTCGGCGCCCTGGTCCTGGGCACCGTGCTCGCCGCCATGCGGCTCTCGCCGGTTCCGGTGATGCGGGCGCTGGGCACCACGTACGTCAACGTGGTGCGCAACACCCCGTTGACGCTGATCCTGGTGTTCTGCTCATTGGGCCTGGCGAACACCCTGCACATCACGCTGACCGATCCGACGTCACCGACGTCCATCATCGACAGCAACTTCCGGCTGGCGGTGCTCGGCCTGACGGTCTACACGGCAGCTTTCGTGTGTGAGGCGATCCGCTCCGGGGTGAACACCGTGCCGGTCGGGCAGGCCGAGGCGGCCCGCTCGTTGGGGCTGACGTTCGGCCAGAACCTGCGGATCATCTTGTTACCGCAGGCTTTTCGAGCGGTGATTATCCCGCTGGGCTCGGTGCTGATCGCGCTGACCAAGAACACCACCATCGCCTCGGCGATCGGGGTGGCCGAGGCCGCCCTGCTGATGAAGGAGATGATCGAGAACTCCTCGGCCCTGCTGGTGGTCGGCGGGATCTTCGCGGCCGGGTTCGTGATCCTGACCCTGCCGATGGGGCTGTTGTTCGGGTGGCTTGGCAAGCGTTGGGCGGTTTTGCGATGAGCGCTTGCGCGAAGAGAAGAGTGCACAGATGAGCGCTTGCGCGAAGAGAAGAGTGCACAGATGACTCAGGCATCCGTTCTCTACGACGCACCGGGGCCGCGCGCGCGGGCCCGCAATCGGATCACCGCTCTCGTGACGGTGCTGTTGTTCGCCGCGATCATCGGCTGGGTGCTGTGGAAGTTCGCCGCGGCGGGTCAGTTCACCGCGGCGAAGTGGGAGCCGTTCTTCACCGGCAACCTCTGGAAGACCTACCTGGTGGAGGGCATCCAGGGCACCTTGACCGCCGCCGCCATCTCGATCGTGCTGGCGCTGGCACTCGGATGTGTACTGGGGATCGGCCGGTTGGCTCCGGCAGCGTGGGCGCGGTGGCTGTGCGCGACGTTCGTGGAGTTCTTCCGCGCGGTGCCGGTGCTGATCATGATGCTGTTCTCGTATTCGTTGTACGCGATGTACGACGTTTTCCCCTCCGAGTATCTGGCGCTGGCCGGCGTGGTGACGGGGCTGACCCTGTACAACGGCGCCGTCATCGCCGAGATCGTGCGCACCGGTGTGCACGCCCTGCCGCGGGGTCAAGCCGAAGCCTCCTCGGCGCTCGGTCTGACCTGGTTGCAGACGATGCGGTCCATCCTGCTGCCCCAGGCCATCACGTCGATGCTGCCGGTGCTGGTGTCCCAGATGGTGGTGGTGCTCAAGGACACCGCCATCGGCTACCAGATCACCTTCATCGAAATGGTGCGGCAGGGCCAGACGATCGGATCGTCGTACGGCAACTACATCCCCGCGCTCATGGTGGTCGCTGCGCTGATGATCGGATTGAACTTCGCGCTCTCGTCCTTCGCGACGCGACTGGAAGCCCGGTTGCGCCGATCCAAGAAGGGCCCAGATCCCGTGGCGGCCCGCACCGTCATCCAGGACGGTCCGGGCATCTAGGGCCACGCTCGCAGCGCACGGTCGGCGATGGCGTGCAAGTCTTCGCAGGTGGTACCGCCGGCGGCCTGCACTGCGATGCCCTGACACACCGAGGCGACCCAGCGAGCCAGCGCGACGGGATCTTCACCCGGGATCTCCCCGGACGCCTGCGCCTCGCGGAATCGCGCGGCGAGCACGTCGACTCCGGCCATGCGCATCTCGGCCAGATCGGCCTGCAACGAGGTGGCGTCCGTCCCCGTCACCAACGCACCCTGGACCAGCAGGCAGCCATGCGGGCGGTCGGGTGCGGCCGTGGCGTCCGCGGCACCGTGCACCATGGCGGCAGCGACCTCTCGCGCGGTCGGTTGCGCCAGCGCGGCGGCCGCGTAGCTTCCGGGGCCGGCGACGTACTTCTGCACCGCCTCGCGGAACAACCGTTCCTTGGACCCGAATTGCGCATAGAGGCTGCGGCGGTTGACGCCGGTGGCCTCGGTCAGATCGGTGATGGACACCCCGTCGTAGCCGTGCTGCCAGAACAACCGCATGGCGGTGTCCAGAACGGTCTGCGGATCATATTCTCGGGGCCGTCCGATGGCCATGTTCACTCCCGTTGTGACACCCGCCACAGTTCGGAATGATCGCGAAGTCCGGCGGTTTTAACTGATCGTAGTTAGTAACCGATCGGTTCGAAAGAACCATCCCGAGCATTGGAGAACCCATGACCGCCACCTCGACAGCACCGCTCGCCGGACGGCGTGCCCTGGTCACGGGCGGCTCGCGCGGTATCGGAGCCGAGATCGTGCGCCGACTGGCCACCGACGGGGCCGCCGTGGCGTTCACGTACAACTCCTCGCCGGCGCCCGCCGAAGCCCTGGCCGCCGAACTCACCGCGGCCGGCGCGAAGGTGGTAGCCATCCAGGCCGACAGCGCCGACGCGGCGGCCACCGTGACCGCCGTCGAGGCGACGGTCTCCGAACTCGGCGGCCTCGACATCCTGGTCAACAACGCAGGCGTCGCGTCCGGCGCGATCATCGAGGAGTTCCCGCTCGACGAGTTCGACCGGTTGATGAACATCAACGTCCGTGGCCTGTTCGCCACCACTCAGGCCGCGGTGCCACACCTCGGCAAGGGCGGGCGCATCATCAACATCGGCAGCGTCAACGCCGAACGTGTTCCGGTGCCCGGATTCACGGTGTACGCCCTGTCGAAGGCCGCCGTGGCCGGCTTCACCCGCGGCCTGGCCCAGGAACTGGGCCCGCGCGGTATCACCGTGAACAACGTGCAGCCGGGACCAATCGCCACGGACATGAATCCCGCCGACGGACCGCTCGCCGAACAGATGACTCCGTTCCTTGCGGTGGGCCACTACGGCCACACGCGTGACATCGCCAGTGCCGTCGCCTATTTGGCTTCACCCGAGGCCGGTTACATCACAGGCACCGCGTTGAACGTCGACGGCGGCTTCCTGATCTGACCTCAGCGGGATGGCCTAGACGATGCGACGCTCGCGCTCCTGAGCGAGCTGCGTGCTGACCACATCGAAGGCCATCCCCTGGTTGTAGCCGCGCCGCGCGAGCATGCCGACCAGTCGCCGAGTCACCTTGACCTCATCCTCGAGCTTGTCTCGGCGTAGTTTGGCCGCGACCAACTGCTCGGCCTGCACCCGCCATTCCCCCGCATCGACACTGTCGAGCGTCTCGGCGATCACCTCGGGATCCACACCTTTGGTGCGGAGCTCAGAGGCCAAGGCGCGCTTGCCTTTTCCGGAGTTGGTCCGCCGGGAGCGGACCCACTCCTGCGCGAACGCGGTGTCGTCGATCAGGCCGACCTCCGCGAGCCGGTCCAGCACCGTCGCGCTGACGCCATCGGGGAAGCCGCGTTTGGTCAGCTGCCCTTCGAGTTCGGCGCGGGTGCGGGCTCGCACGGTGAGCAGGCGCAGACACACATCCCGCGCCTGCTCCTCGCGCTTAGGCCCCTCGGCCGGCCCGGTCTCAGAAGTCGACCGGGGCGGGGAGAACGTCATTTTCAGCCGTCACCACGGCACCGATGCCGAGCTTTTCCTTGATCTTCTTCTCGACCTCGTTGCCGACATCGGGGTTCTCCAGCAGGAATTTCCGGGCGTTCTCCTTGCCCTGCCCGAGCTGCTCACCCTCGTAGGTGAACCACGAGCCGGACTTACGGATGAAGCCGTGCTCAACACCCATGTCGATGAGCGAGCCCTCCCGGCTGATGCCGTGACCGTAGAGGATGTCGAATTCGGCCTGCTTGAACGGCGGGGACACCTTGTTCTTGACGACCTTCACGCGGGTGCGGTTACCCACGGCGTCGGTGCCGTCCTTGAGCGTCTCGATCCGGCGGACGTCCAGGCGCACGGAGGCGTAGAACTTCAGCGCCTTACCGCCGGTGGTGGTCTCCGGCGAACCGAACATCACCCCGATCTTCTCGCGCAGCTGGTTGATGAAGATCGCGGTGGTACCCGAATTGTTCAGCGCACCAGTCATCTTCCGCAGTGCCTGGCTCATCAGACGAGCCTGCAGGCCGACGTGACTGTCGCCCATCTCGCCCTCGATCTCCGCGCGCGGCACCAGTGCGGCCACCGAGTCGATGACGAGGATGTCCAGCGCGCCGGAGCGCACCAGCATGTCGGCGATCTCCAGGGCCTGCTCACCGGTGTCCGGCTGGGACACCAGCAGCGCGTCGGTGTCCACGCCGAGCTTCTGGGCGTATTCGGGGTCCAGCGCATGCTCGGCGTCGATGAAGGCGGCGATACCACCGGCAGCCTGGGCATTGGCGACCGCGTGCAGGGCCACCGTGGTCTTACCCGAGGATTCCGGACCGTAGATCTCGACGACCCGGCCGCGCGGCAGGCCACCGATGCCCAGCGCCACGTCCAGGGCGATCGATCCGGTCGGAATGACCGAAATCGGCTGGCGCACCTCTTCACCGAGGCGCATCACCGAGCCTTTGCCGTAATTCTTCTCGATCTGGGCCATCGCCAGTTCGAGTGCCTTTTCGCGATCAGGAGCCTGGGGCGCCATGGTGATACCTCTCCGGTAGTCGTGCGGTTGACCGGTGTTCCGGTCGGTTGGGCGTGACACTAAGACAAGCCACCGACAAGTCAGCTGGGTCGAACTTCACCCAGATTAACGAACAGATGTTCGAGTGCAAGCAGGCGCGCCGGGCCGGGCGAGCGAAGCGACGGGGAAAGTTCCAATCACCACTCGTCGCGGGGCACGTCGAAATCCGCGCAGAGCGCACGCCACACTTCCCGCGGGTCGACACCGGCCTCGATGGCCTGCGCGGCGGTACGCCCACCCCAACCGTTCAGGGCGTGGTCGACGAGCACCGAGGCACCATAGGCAGCACCGAATCGCCCGGTGACGCGATCGTTGAATTCGGTGAGCCGCACGCCACCAACCTACCCAGCCACCGACAGCGCGGCATGGCACACCCGTACCGGATCGGCCACCGTTCCGGCACTCGCCGCAGCCCGCTGCGCGGCGGCGCGATAGGACGGATCCGCGAGCACGTCGGACACCGCCGTCACCAACGCCTCCGCTGTCAACGGCCTGATGAGCGGGCCACTGCCCTGTCGCACAACACGATTGGCGATCTCCCACTGATCCCCGCCGCCGGGCACCGTCACCAGCGGCACACCGTGCATCATGGTCTTGGACACGATGCCGTGCCCGCCGCCGCACACCATGACATCGGCGCGCGCCAGCAGTTCGTCCTGCCGGCCCAGCCCCACCACCGCCCATGGCGGGATCTCCACGGCGGCGCCGGCCAAGCGGGACACCGCCACCCGCAACCCGTCCGGCAGGCCGCGCCCGGGTCGCAGCGCCGACAGCGCGAGTTCGGTCAGACCGGTGGTGCCGGTGGTCGCCGTGGACGGTGCGACCACGACCAGTGGCCCGTCCCCCGCCGGAGGTTCCAGCACGTCGGCGGTCGGCTCGAAATGCAGCGGTCCGACGACCACGGCCTCGTCCGGCCAGTCCGGTCTGGACACCTCGAGGGCCGGGATGGTCGCGATCAGGCGGCGTAGCGGGCCCGGATCCGGGCCCGGCAACCCGATCCCGGCGCGGGCCTGCTCGCGCTGCCGGTCTCCGTCTTTGACCGATCGCGCCGTCATCGCCCGCATCAGCCCGTCGCGGGCCCGACCGCGCAACCCGACCCCGGGGGCCAGGCCACTGCCGAGCGGCGGCAGACCCTTGGACGGCAGATACAGCGGATGCGGATTGAGCTCGACCCACGGCAACCCGAGCAGTTCGGCGGCCATCCCACCGCACACCGTGATGACATCGGAGACCACCAGATCCGGTGCCAGGGAACGTAATCCGGGAACGTTGAGTTGGGCCATCCGAGCCGCCCGGTGATGGATCTTCGCACCGGCGTCGCCGTCGTCGTCGCCGTCCTGCGGATCCAGTCCGGCCAACAGCACCGCATCGACGCCGGCGGCCGTGGCGGTGGCCAGCCACTGGGCGCCGGTCAGCAGCGTCGGGACGTCGCCGGCGGCGAGGAAGCGCAGGCACAGCGCGATCGCCGGGAACGCATGTCCGGGATCAGGCCCGGCGACCACCGCGACACGCACGCGCCCACCCTGCCATACGCCGAACCATCTACCCTGAGGGCATGACCGAGCAGCAGGTGACCCCTGTGGGCGCCGCCAACATCGCCACCGTCGAGGCATTCCTGAACTCGCTGCGCGCACCCGACCTGGATGCCGCCGCCGAGCTCCTGGACGAGAACCTCGTCTACCAGAACGTCGGTTTCCCGACCATTCACGGCAGTAGGCGGGCGATCAAGCTGTTCCGGGCCATGGAGCGGCCCAGTCTCGGCTTCGACGTCAAGATCCACCGTTCGGCAGCCGACGGCGCGTCGGTGCTCAACGAGCGCACCGACGTCCTGGTGTTCGGCCCGGTGCGGCTGCAGTTCTGGGTGTGTGGCGTCTTCGAGGTGCACGACGGCCGTATCACCCTGTGGCGCGACTACTTCGATCAGTTCGATGTCGCCAAGGCCATCGTGCGCGGCGTGCTCGGCGCAGTGATCCCCGCGCTGCGCCCCCAGCTGTCATGAGCGAACGCACCACACCCAATCTGTTTCAGCTGATCGGCTACTGCATGAACCGGCGCTTGCCGGATTCGATGCTGGAGTGGGTCAAGAACGACCTCACCGGACCGGGTGCCACCCGGCGGGTGATGCTGCGGGTGCTGATCCCCGCGGTGCTGATCCTCATCCCGTTCTGGTTCGTCCCCACCGACATCGTGACGCGGGCCAGCATGACGATCCCGATCCTGATCCCGTTCATCTACTTCTCGCATGCGCTGAACAAGATCTGGCGCAAGCACATGCTGCGGGCGCACGGCCTGGATCCGCACCTGATCGACAAGATCCAGCGCGAGAAGGATGCCGACAAGCACCAGTCCTACATCGAGCGGTTCGGGCCGCGCCCCGATGGCGTCGAGACGGGCACACACGACATCTGAGCTAGGCGCCGCGCAGCTGGCCCAACTCGTGGTAGGCCTGCGCCCAGCCCTGCAGCCGATCGGTCGCGCCGGTGAGCTCGTCGCGGTGCCGCTGGGCCGTCATCGGCGAATTCACCGACGACACCAATTGCGCTGCCGCGGTGACTATTTCACCGTACTGCCGGGCACCGGAGTGCAACTGGGCAGAGAACGCGTTGATGGTCGGCGCCAGGTGCGCCCGCGATTGCGGTGACGACGCGGCGGCCCGCTCCATGGCCGTCACCTCGACCGCTGTCGCGGCCATGGTGGACGCCGTCTGCGCCGCCACCAGGGAGATCTCCCGCAGTTCCTCGGCGGGCAACAACCGCGACCGTCCCAAGACGCCCAGCAGTGACAACAGTCCGCGTTCCGAGGTCGCCAGCGCCGCCATGGGCGCGCGGGCCGCCGACCCGCGCGGCGGCAACCGGCGGGGCCCGCCGGTTTCGGGCAGCGGCTCGCGCCGCAGCCAGCGGTAGCGCAGGAACAGCAGGGTGGTCGGGAACGCGGCGGCGGCCGCGATGGACCCGGTCACGATGAGTGCCCATACCGGCGTGCTCCACGACGCCAGAACGCCCGTCAGCACCACCCAGAACCCGGTGGTGACGGCGAAGAACCAGCCCAGCCGCCGGGCCCAGCGCCGTTTACGCAGGAGCTTCGCCCGCGGGTCGGCGGCGGCCGCCAATTTCTGGGCGAGCACATCGGAGAACTCCGCCGCGGTGTCGACACCGCGTTGAATCAGCCCGGAAACAGCTTCCCGGCGCCCCGACTGTGCACTCCCTGCCATATCGAAACCTACTGGGAGAGACGATCTTCGGGCGCGGCGGCCGGCGGGTTGACGGCCGGCGTGGCCGGCGCGGCGGCACTGCCACCGGCGGGCAACTGGTCACCACGCATCGACGCCCTGATCTGCTCCAGCCGGGAGTGACCGGCCATCTGCACGCTGGCCTGCTGGACCTCCATCATGCGGCCCTGCACCGAGTTCTGCGCCAGCTCGGCCGCACCCATGGCGTTCGCGTAGCGGCGCTCGATCTTCTCCCGCACCTCCTCGAGGTTCGGGGTGGTGCCGGGCGCGGCGATCTCGCTCATCGACTGCAGCGACTTGCTGACCTGCTCCTGCATCTTGGCCTGCTCCAGCTGCGAGAGCAGCTTGGTGCGCTCGCCGATCTTCTGCTGCAGCACCATCGCGTTCTGCTCGACGGCCTTCTTGGCCGACCCCGCGGCCTGCAGCGACTGATCGTGCAGGGACTTGAGGTCCTCGACGCTCTGCTCACCGGTCACCAGCTGGGCGGCGAACGCCTCGGCAGCGTTGGTGTACTCGGTGGCCTTGGCGGCATCACCCGAGGCGGCTGCCTGGTCGGCCAGGGTCAGGGCCTGGCGCACGTTGGCCTGCAGCTTCTCGATGTCGGCGAGCTGGCGGTTGAGGCGCATCTCCAGCTGGCGCTGGTTGCCGATCACCTGGGCGGCCTGCTGGGTCAGTGCCTGGTGCTGCCGCTGCGCGTCCTCGATGGCCTGCTGAATCTGCACCTTCGGGTCCGCGTACTCGTCGATCTTCGAGTTAAACAGCGCTGCGATGTACTTCCAAGCCTTGACGAACGGATTGGCCATGGGAACGTTTCCGCCTTCGAGTCTGTCGGGATTGCGCTTTTGCTTGGTGCCAACCTATCGGTTCACGCACACGTCAGGCCACCGCCATCGACGTAATCTGGGCCGGAACCTGAGGAATGACGACCTTCGTGGTCACGTCGATACGAGCCACCCCGGTGGCCGAGCCGGCTTCCTGGCGCGCCATCTGCTCGCCGGCATCGAATAGGACTCGGGACAGCGGCACCTGAAGGGCGTCGCAGATGGATGAGAGCAGCTCACTCGACGGTTCCTTACGGCCCCGTTCGACCTCGGAGAGATAGCCAAGGCTGACCCGGGCGGCGTCGGACACGTCACGCAGGGTCCTGCCCTGGGTGGTCCGCGCATGCCGCAGCACGTCGCCGATCACTTCGCGCAGCAATGTCGTCGTCATACCTGGATCAACGCGACCTGTGCGCCGTCGGTTCCCGATCTCAGGATCGGGTCCGGGAATCCTTGACGGCGGACACCACGTAGTCGATGCCCGTGAGTACCGTCAGGACCACCGCGACCCACATGATGACCATCGCGGTGGTCAGCCACTGACCCGACAGCGGCAGGATGTACAGGCCGATCGCGACCGCCTGGACCAGCGTTTTCAGCTTGCCGCCCCGGCTGGCCGGGATGACGCCGTGCCGCAGCACCGCCAGCCGCAGCACCGTCACGCCGACCTCGCGGACCAGAATGACCACCGTGATCCACCACGGCAGATCGCCGAGCATCGACAGACCGATGAGCGCCGCGCCGATCAGCAGCTTGTCGGCGATCGGATCGGCCAGCTTTCCGAACTCGGTGACCATGCCGTAGCTGCGGGCCAGCGCCCCGTCGAAGTGATCGGTGATGACCGCCACCGCGAAGATGACGAATGCAATTGTCCGCCACACCGTTTCGTGCCCATCACCGACGAACAGGGCGTAGACGAACACCGGCACCAGCACCAGCCGCACGCCCGTCAGCAGATTCGCGACGTTGGCGACGGACGCGCGGGGCACCGTGGGATCAGTATCTGGTTGGCCCGGCACGGGCATCACAATATCGGTTGCGCTTGCCGATACTCTCGCTGCTGTGAATGAGGCGCCTGATCAGCTGGTCGATCCCCTGATTGTGCGCAGGGCCCGCACGTCCGATGTGCCGGCCATCAAGGCGCTCGTCGACATCTACGCAGGCAAGATCCTGCTGGAGAAGAACCTGGTCAACCTGTATGAGGCCGTCCAGGAGTTCTGGGTCGGTGAGCTCGGTGGCGAGATCGTCGGATGCGGCGCCCTGCACGTCCTGTGGGCGGACCTGGGTGAGGTGCGTACGGTCGCCGTGCACCCCAAGGTGCGTGGCCACGGCGTCGGGCACCGGGTAGTGGCCACCCTGCTGGACGTGGCACGCGAACTGCACCTGCGACGCATCTTCGTACTGACCTTCGAGACCGAGTTCTTCGGCGGCCACGGCTTCGCCGAGATCGAGGGCACACCGGTGACCGCCGAGGTGTACGAGGAGATGTGCCGCTCGTATGACACCGGTGTGGCCGAGTTCCTCGACCTGTCCTATGTGAAGCCGAACATCCTCGGCAACACCAGGATGCTGCTCGCCCTCTAGAAGTCGTCCTCGTCGTCGGCATCGGCACCGTTGGCGTCGGCCCCACCACGGATCAGCGCCAGCGTCCCCGCCAGCTCATCGGGCTTGACCAGCACCTCACGGGCCTTGGACCCTTCGGACGGCCCGACGATCTGGCGGGTCTCCATCAGGTCCATCAGGCGGCCGGCCTTGGCGAAACCGACCCGCAACTTGCGCTGCAGCATCGAGGTCGAGCCGAACTGGCTGGAGACGACGAGTTCCACGGCCTGTAGGAAGACATCCATGTCGTCGCCGATATCGGGGTCGACATCGGTGCGCTCCCCGGCCGGCTTGGCCTTGGTGACACCGTCGACGAATTCCGGTTCGGCCTGCGCCTTGGTGGCCTCGACGACGGCGTGGATCTCTTCGTCGGTGATGAACGCGCCCTGCATACGGGTCGGCTTGTTGGCGCCCATCGGGAGGAACAGGCCGTCACCCATACCGATCAGCTTCTCGGCGCCCGGCTGGTCCAGGATGACGCGAGAGTCGGTCAGCGAGGACGTGGCGAACGCCAGCCGCGACGGCACGTTGGTCTTGATCAGACCGGTGACGACGTCCACCGATGGCCGCTGGGTGGCCAGCACAAGGTGGATGCCCGCCGCACGTGCCTTCTGGGTGATACGCACGATCGCTTCCTCGACGTCACGTGGCGCAGTCATCATCAGGTCGGCGAGCTCGTCGACGATCGCCAGGATGTACGGGTAGGGCTTGTAGACGCGCTCACTGCCCAGCGGCGCGCTGATCTCCCCCGACCGCACCTTCTCGTTGAACACGTCGATGTGACGCACCCGGGAGGCCTGCATGTCCTGGTAGCGCTGTTCCATCTCCTCGACCAACCACGCGAGCGCCGCCGCGGCCTTCTTGGGCTGGGTGATGATCGGGGTGATCAGGTGTGGGATGCCCTCATACGGTGTGAGCTCCACCATCTTCGGGTCGATCAGGATCATCCTGACCTCTTCGGGGGTGGCGCGAGCCAGCAGTGACACCAGCATCGAGTTGACGAAGCTGGACTTACCCGAGCCGGTGGATCCCGCGACCAGGAGGTGCGGCATCTTCGCGAGGTTGCACGAGATGAAGTCGCCCTCGATGTCCTTGCCCAGCCCGATCACCAGCGGGTGGTGATCACGGCGGGTACTCGGCGCGGTGAGCACATCAGCCAGGCGCACCATCTCGCGGTCGGTGTTGGGCACCTCGATACCGACGGCGGACTTGCCGGGGATGGGCGCCAGCATGCGCACGCTCTCGGTGGCCACCGCGTAGGCGATGTTGCGGTGCAGTGCGGTGATCTTCTCGACCTTCACGCCGGGGCCCAGTTCCACCTCGTAGCGGGTGACGGTCGGCCCGCGGGTGCAGCCGGTGACCGCGGCATCGATCTTGAACTGCTCCAGCACCGAGGTGATGGCGTCCTTCATGTGCTCGTTGGCGGCGGTGAGTTTCTTGGGCGGCTCGCCCGCGACCAACAGGTCCAGTGGCGGCAGGACGTAAGGACCTTCGACGACGCGGTCCAGCACCAGGGTGTCGTCCTGCGGCTTCTTCTTCGGCGCTTCGAGCTTCTTGCGGGGCGGCTTGGGAGCCTCGATCGCGCGGGGCTCCGGCAGCGACGGCTCGTCGTCATATCCCGTCGCTACGCTCGCCCCATCCTCGGCGATCGGCTCGGCCAGCGGGTAGTTCTCCATGGGAGTGCCTGCCGTGCGGGGCAATTCGGCGGTCGGCCAGGTCTGTACGTCGCCCTCGCCGTAGCCGGCGGGATCGTCGTAGTAGCCGTCAGCAAAATCGTCGTCGAACTCCTCGGCGAAGTCCTGCGCCTGCGCGGCCTCGTCGTCGTAGTACTCGTCGTCGTAGTCGTCGTCAAAACCTCTGGTGCGGAACATGTCCCGCAAGGTGTCCGGCAGTTCCCGGATCGTCGTCCCGGTGACCAGCAGCAGACCGAACAGCACGCCGATCACCAGCAGCGGGGTGGCGATCCATACCGTGAGTCCGTCGGACAGCGGTCCGCCGATCGCGAAGCCGATGAAACCGGCGGCCTGACGGCGGGCCTCGGGGTCCGCGGGCGCGCCCGACCAGATGTGCCACAGCCCGAGCACCGGGAGCGCGATCATCACCGAACCGAGGATCAGCCGCGGGCGCGCTTCCAGATCGGGTTCGGTGCGCATCAAGACCACCGCTGCCGCCCCGAGGATCAGCGGCACGAGCACCACCGCTCCCCCGATGACGGTGCGGACCGCGATGTCGACCCAGCCTCCGACGGGCCTGGCCGCATCGAACCAGGAACTCGCGGCGACGATCACCGCGACACCGAGCAGCGCCAGCGCGATGCCGTCCCGACGGTGCCCGGGCTCGAGCTCCCGCGCGCGCCCGACCGATCGGGCCGTGGAACCGGCGCCCTTGGCCAGCATCAACCAGCCTGCCCGGGTGCCGCGCCCCATCGCCGCGCCCGCGGTGGCCAGCGGCGACGGGTTGCGGCGCGGGGCCGGCCGGCTCGGCTTTGCGGGCTTCTTGCGCGGGGCGGCTGGGCGCGCGGGTTTGGCGCTCCCGCGTGCGGTGCTCGCCGAACCAGCCTTTGACCTGGTGGAACGGGTCGAGGACCTGGCTGCGGTCTTGTTGGCCATGGCCTCAAGACTAGTCGCAATAGCCCCAGATTCAACATCTGCCACACCCGTCACAAAATGGTCTCGATTGCCTACCGATACGTCATAACGTGCGGAAATGCCCTTCGCCGCCAAACTTCGCTGCTTCGCCTACGCGGTCATCGCCGGTGTCGCACTGATCGCCACCTGGAGTCAGAACGTCGCCTACCTCGGTGGCGCGGCCCTGAGCGGCTTCCCTACCGACCTCAAGGCCAACCCCGCGACCCGGTCGTTCACCGTGGATCTGCTGTTGCTGTTCCTGGCCGCGGCGATCCTGATGGTGGTCGAGGCGCGACGCCACCGGATCCCCTATGTGTGGGCGTACCTCGCCGGCGGCGCGCTGATCGCCATCAGCGTGACGTTTCCGCTGTTCCTCATCGCCCGTGAGTGGCGCACCGCGGGCACCGACACTGCCAGGCTGACGGTGGTCGACACCGTCCTGCTCACCGTGATCGGCATTCTCACCGTCGCGATGGTCATCTGGGTCGACTGGCTGTGACCGCCGCCACGTCGCCTAGGTAGGCTAGACAACTGTCCGGTCACACTCACCGAGGAGCCCCATGCCCGTCACAGTCATCGCCACCTTGCCCGTCAAGCCCGAATCCGTCGATCTCGTCCGCGAGGCCGCCAAGACGGCGATCGAGGCGGTGCACTCCGAACCCGGCTGCGACCTGTACTCGCTGCACGAGGCCGACGGCACCTTCATCTTCGTCGAGCAGTGGGCCGACGAGGATGCGCTGAAGACCCACAGCACCGCCCCCGCTGTCGGCGCCTTCTTCGCCACCATCGGCGAGCACCTGGCCGGTGCCCCGGACATCAAGATGCTGGCGCCCGTCGTCGCCGGTGACCCCGCCAAGGGCAAGTTGCGGTAGAGCCGTGGGTTCCCTGACCGGCAAGGTCGCCTTCATCACCGGCGCCGCGCGCGGCCAGGGCCGCGCTCACGCGGTGAAACTGGCTTCCGAAGGCGCCGACATCATCGCCGTCGACCTGTGCAATCAGATCGCGTCGGTGCCCTATCCCCTGGCCACGGCCGACGACATGGCGGCCACGGTCAAGCTGGTGGAAGACGCCGGGGCGCGCATCTTCGCCGCCGAAGCCGATGTCCGGGATCGCGATTCGCTCAAGACCGCGTTGCGGGCCGGCACCGAGGCACTCGGTGACCGGCTCGACATCGTGATCGCCAATGCGGGTATCGCGCCGATGGCCGACGAGAACGCCTGGCAGGACGTGCTCGACGTGAACCTCACCGGCGTCTATCACACCGTCGACGTCGCCATGAAGCCGATGATCAAGTTCGGCAACGGCGGGGCCATCGTGCTGACCAGCTCGGTGGCCGGGCTGGTCGGACTCGGTTCGCCGGTCGGCGGGTCGGTCGGATATGCCGCTGCCAAGCACGGCATCGTCGGCTTGATGCGGGTGTATGCGAATTTCCTGGCGCAGTTCAATATCCGGGTGAATTCGATACATCCCGCCGGGGTGAACACGCCGATGATCGACAACGAGTTCACCCGGTCCTGGCTGGAGGGCATGGCCAAGGAGTCACTGCAGGGCCCGGATATGCGAAACGCGCTGCCCGTACAGACGCTGGAACCCGAAGACATCGCCAATGCGGTGTACTGGTTGGTGTCGGATTCGGCGCGATACGTCACGGGGGTGGCGCTTCCGGTGGATGCGGGGTACGTCAACAAGCGGTAACGGCGAGCATGGGGGCAGTTGATGGCGGGGAATCCAGAGGCGCAGACGGCCTTCGGGCCGATGGTGCTGGCAGCCGTCGAACAACATGAGCCGCCGGAGCGCCGACTGGTCGACGACGACCTCGCCGAATCCTTCCTTCCGGGCGGCTTGCGCGCCCTGGTGAAGATGGCGCGCATCGGACTGGTGCGGCGCGCGCTGATGGCGTCCTCGGACCGGTCCGCGCCCGGGACGTGGACCAGCATCGTGTGCCGCAAACGCTATATCGACGAACGTGTCTCCGATCCCGTCACCGAATTCGATGCCATCGTCATCCTCGGATCAGGATTGGACACCCGCCCGTACCGGATCGCCCGCTACAGCGATCTGCCAGTGTTCGAGGTCGATCAACAGATCAACATCGAGCGTAAAACCGCGACGGTGCAACGGGTTCTCGGTGCGGTGCCCGCGTCGGTGCGCCTGGTGACCCTGGATTTCGAACGGGACAATGTGATGGCGGCCCTGGCCGACAACGGATTTCACGACACCGGGCACAGCTTGTTCATCTGGGAGGGCGTCACTCAGTACCTCACCCGGGAAGCACTGCACGCCACGTTCGAGCAGTTGCGCGCTGTCGCACCCGGCAGCCGGTTGATCTTCACCTATGTGCGGCAGGATTTCATCGACGGCACGAACCTCTACGGCGCGCGTTCGCTGTACCGCCGATTCCGGCAACGCAGCGAAGTATGGAAGTCCGGCTTCGTGCCCGAGCAGGTCGAGGAGATCGTCGCGGGCTACGGATGGCGGCTCATCGAGCAGGCCGGTCCGAGTTACTACCGGGACACCTATATCCGGCCGACGGGCCGGAAACTGACCGCTTCCCCGATCGAGTGGGCCGTGGTCGCCGTGCGGGTGTGACTAGATCTCGATGACCGTCGGCACGATCATGGGCTGCCGGCGGTACACCTCGCCGACCCACTTGCCGACGGCGCGGCGCGCGGCCTGGGCGATGCGGGTCGCATCGGTGACCTTCTCCGCTGCCAGGGATTCCAGCGCCTGCTGCACCTTCAGCGCTGCGGCATCGAGCGCCTTGGGATCCTCGGAGAAACCGCGCGAATGCAAATGCGCGGGGCCGGCCAGCTTGCCCGTCCCCCGATGCACGACCACCGTCACGGCGATGAAACCGGAAGCGAGCGTGAGCCGTTCGCCGACCACGGATTCGCCGACGTCACCGGTGATCAGTCCGTCGACAAACATCTTGCCGACGGGTACGGCACCCGCGACGGAGGCCACACCGTTGACCAGATCCACACTGACACCGTTCTCGGCCAGCATGACATTTTCCTCGGGGACACCGCTGAGGACGGCGAGCTTGGAGTTCGCCCGCAGGTGCCGCCAGGTGCCGTGCACCGGCATCACGTTGCGCGGTCGCACCCCGTTGTAGAGGAACATCAGCTCGCCGGCGTAGGCGTGCCCCGTAACATGCACGCGCGCTTGTGCATTCGTGACCACGCGGGCACCGATCTTGGCCAGCGAGTCGATGACGCCGTACACCGCCTCTTCGTTGCCGGGGATCAGTGAGGACGACAGGATGATCAGATCGCCATCGGTGAGCGTGATGCTGCGGTGCTCGCCGCGCGACATCCGCGACAGCGCCGCCATCGGCTCACCCTGGGTACCGGTGGTGATCAACACCACCCGGTCGGCCGGCAGCAGTTCCGCCGCGCCGATGTCGATGACGTTGGAGTCGTCGACCGTCAGGTAGCCGAGATCGCGGGCGATACCCATGTTGCGCACCATGGACCGGCCGACGAAGGACACGCTGCGCCCCAACGCGACTGCGGCGTCGATGATCTGTTGCACGCGGTCGACGTTCGAGGCGAAGCACGCCACGATCACCCGACCGTCGGCACCACGGATCAGCCGGTGCAACGTCGGCCCGATCTCGCTCTCCGACGGGCTGACCCCCGGATGTTCCGAGTTCGTCGAGTCACACAGGAACAGGTCGACACCCGCGTCGCCGAGACGCGACATGCCGGGCAGGTCGGTGGGCCGGCCGTCGAGGGGCATCTGGTCGAGTTTGATGTCGCCCGTGGCCAGCACGGTGCCCGCTGCGGTGTGCAGCGCGATGGCCAGGCACCCGGGAATCGAGTGGTTCACGGCGAAGTACTGGCACTCGAAGACGCCGTGCGTGGTGCGCTGACCCTCCGCGACCTCGACGAACACCGGCTTGATGCGATGCTCACGGCATTTCTCGGCGACCAACGCCAACGTGAACTTCGAGCCGACGATCGGAATGTCGCGCCGCAGCTTCAGCAGATGCGGGATGGCCCCGATGTGATCCTCGTGCCCATGAGTGATGACGACGGCATCGATCTCGTCGAGGCGGTTCTCGACGTGCCGGATGTCCGGCAGGATCAGGTCGACACCGGGCTCGTCGTGATTCGGGAACAGCACGCCGCAGTCGATGATCAACAATCTGCCGAGGTGCTCGAAAACGGTCATGTTGCGGCCGATTTCGCCGATGCCACCCAGCGCCGTCACGCGCAGGGCACCCGGAGCCAGCGGTCCCGGCGGAGCCAATTCGGCCGTCATCGCACCACGCCGGCCGCGCGCAGGTCGGCCGCCAGCGCCTCGACCTCGGCAGGTTCGGCGGGCACCTGGGGCAGCCGCGGGTTGCCCGCCTCGATACCGTTCAGCCGCAGCGCTTCCTTGGACATCGTCACTCCGCCCAGCCGGGACTGTGCCTCACCGAGCGGCCAGAGCGCGGCGTTGATCTTGCGTGCAGTGGCGGTATCGCCGGAGTTGAAGGCCGACAGCATCTCTCGCAGTTGTCCGGCGGCCACATGACCCCAGACGCTGATGAAGCCGACCGCGCCAACCGCCAGCCACGGCAGGTTCAGCGCGTCGTCACCGGAGTAATAGGTGATACCGGTCTCGGCGATGATCTGACCGCCGCCATACAGGTCGCCCTTGGCGTCCTTCACCGCGACGATGTTGGGGTGCGCGGCCAACGTCCGGATGGTGTCCCACTCGATGGGGACCACCGATCGCGGCGGAATGTCGTAGAGGATGACCGGCAAATCGGTGGCGTCGGCGACGGTGGTGAAGTGCGCCACCAGACCGCGCTGCGACGGCCGCGAGTAGTACGGCGTCACCACCAGCAGACCGTGCGCGCCTGCGGCGGCACTGGCCTTGGCCAGGTGCACGCTGTGCGCGGTGTCGTAGGTGCCGGCGCCCGCGATGATCCGCGCACGATCGCCGACTTCCTCCAGCACCGCTTCGAGCAGCGAGATCTTCTCGTCGTCGGTGGTGGTGGGCGACTCGCCGGTGGTGCCGGAGATCACCAGGCCGTCGCATCCCGAGTCGACCAGATGCTTGGCTACCTTCCTCGCACCAGCCAGATCAAGCGAGCCGTCCGGGCCGAACGGCGTCACCATGGCAGTCAGCACGGTGCCCAAGCGTGCGCTGACATCGATTCCGGTGGTGCTCACGGGCGTCAAGATTACCCGGTGGTACACCCGATTTATGCACCCCGGGGTGCCACGGAGCCCGGCAACCACGGTGCGAGCCCGCCCGGGCGGCGTTAGAGTCGCGCATGAGCCTCACCCGCCGCCTGCTCGACGTCATCGATCTCGAGGTTCTCCCGCTCACCGAGGACGGCGTCGGCGCGGGAAACAAGGTGTTCGGTGCGGCGATCCTGCGCAAGTCCGACCTTTCGCTGGTGCTCGCCGGAACCAACGACGAGACCGACAACCCCCTGTGGCACGGCGAGGTGCACACTCTCAAACAGTTCTACGAGCTTCCCCAGCATCCGCCGACCTCGGAGCTGCTGTTTCTCTCCACTCACGAACCGTGCACCATGTGCATGTCGGCGATCACGTGGGCCGGCTTCGACAACTTCTACTACTTCTTCAGCCACGAGGATTCCCGGGACGCGTTCGCCATCCCGCACGACCTTCGGATACTCAAAGAGGTGTTCGGCCTGGAGCCCGGTGGCTATCGGCGCACCAATGCGTTCTGGACGGCGTACTCCATCACCGAATTGGTGGAGGCCACCGACGAGCCGGAGCGCACCGAACTGATGGCGCGACGCCAGCTGATCGCAGGCCGTTACGCGGAACTGTCGGTGCAGTACCAGGAATCCAAGGGCGAGAACGATATCCCGCTGAGCTGAGCTGGTCTCTGCGGCTCGACTGTGGGCCCTATGTACGCAATGTGGGCCGGATCTGTACACCTGGCCCACAGTCGCGAAGCGAAATTGGCGTCGGCTCGAACATTGGGCCCAGACTACAATTGTCGATGGGATGACCGTCGACATGGAGGAGATGCGCGGGGCATGTCGGGGGAACTGCACTTCAACACAGAGAACCTGTTCGACGCATGCAATGCAATCGGTTCGTACGCCGAAGATTTGCGCGATGAGCTCGCTCGTCTCTCCCGGGAATGGGACAACCTTTCGCATAGCTGGTCCGGTACCGCCGCCTCTGCCTTCTCGCCTGCGTGGGATGAGTGGCACCAAGGCGCCGCCAAGATCGTAGAGCTACTTGCCGAAACGGCACGTAACTTGGCACTTGCAGCAACGAGCTATGGCGAAAATGACTCGCATTCCGCGAGCGCGCTCGCGGACGCTTCGGCCGAAATCGGACACTGATGCATTACCGCGTCGAACTTGACGAGCTTTCAGCGTTCATCGAGAAGCTGTCGAACTTTGAGCAGCGGGCTGAATCGATTGCGGCCGACGTCGACGCGCAAACGACGAATTTGCATGGAACTTGGTCTGGATCCGCGGCGGCATCGCAGCAGGAGCGACACCAGGAGTGGATGGCAGCCGCGTCGACTATGCGCGAGGCGATTGCCGAGCTGAGAAACGCTGCCACGGTTGCGCACCGGAATTACACGAAAGTCGGGGAAACGAACGCCGGGATGTGGCCGTGACTTTTCCAGGCGTTGATGACGAGTCGCCAGCATGACTCAAGACGTCGACCCAGAGGTCATTCTGAATGCCGCACGTGTTTACGGTTCGGTGCAGTCAGCGGCGGACGCTGCCATCACCGGACTTGCAAGCACGCTGAGTGGATGCGCCGGAATGGCGGGCACGGACACCGGTGCTCACGATTGGGCGGGTAAGTACGACCCGCTGGCCACAAATCTCGTCGACGCAGCTACCTCCGTCGTTCAAGGCGCGGGCCAGTGCTATGACCTGTTGTATGCGACCGGGTTCAATCATCTCAATGCCGATGGGCAATCGGCGATAAGCAACGAGACAGTGCTTCAGATGCCTCCAATCGGTACGCACGGGTTCGCAAAACCGTCCGTCCCCCCCGCTGAAGGAGGGCACGGGGACGTCCCCGAGTGGTGGCACACCATAGCCGCCTACGTCCAAGGGGAGCTTTGGCCGAATGGCCATCAAGACAAACTGCGCGCCGCCGCGCAAGCATGGACAACTGCAGGTCGAGCCTTGCGTGATGCAGCGAAGCTGGTCAA
This sequence comes from Mycolicibacterium cosmeticum, assembly GCA_016197365.1. Classification (GTDB taxonomy): domain Bacteria; phylum Actinomycetota; class Actinomycetes; order Mycobacteriales; family Mycobacteriaceae; genus Mycobacterium; species Mycobacterium cosmeticum_A. Next base: position 72,885 of record JACPVS010000014.1, read on the forward strand.
CGGCGGGACAAGCTCGATGGGCGCCATCGCACCGCTGATGGATCAGAAGTCCCCCGAGTTTCCGAACCTGATCAAGAACTGCACCATGGAACGCGATCAGCTGGGGTCAGTTGCGGATGGTTGCGATGATGCGTCGAGCGCATGCTCCGGTTGCGCGCAGACCATCGATGATGCTCACTCGAAGATCATTCATGAAATGGTTGTGCTTGGAGCAACTGTCGCTGTAACCGAACTTGTTGCAGCAGTGTTGATCCCATTTACAGCGGGCACAAGTGAAGCGGTCTCCAAGGTCGTCGACGTCGCCCGCCTCACGGCAACTGGTTCTAAGATCGCCGCAATCATTCGCGATTTTCGGTTGGCAGCGGAATTGTCCGCCATGCCCGCGGTGAGTGCCGCCGGCGCGGCCGCCAGATCAGTGTCTGAGATGGCACTCCTCCTACAGGCTCGTCCTGCAATTTTTGCCGCTGAGAACGCCGGACGAGCCGGACGGACAGCGGAAGGTGCCGAATCCGTGAATCTCACTCAGGCTAGTGTCCGAGACAAGCTGGAGAGATACCTTCTCAATCCTGACCATGAAGTCGGCGGCCCGAAGGCCGCGTGGTTTGAGCAAGCACTTGGATTCACCCGAGAAAATGCCCCAGGCCTTGCGAAACAGATTGTCTTTGACGAGGGCCGGGCCGTACAGACCGGTACGAACCAATTCGGGACGAAATTTAACGAAGTCATCCCTATCACCGGGGCAAACGGGAAAACGATAGATGTGACCTTTGCATGGATACGAAACAATGATGGCGTCGTGCGTTTGGTCACGGCAATTCCGACAGGAAGGTGAGCTCCAATGTCCAAGCCCCAGGAGTACGACATCGTGCGACTGTTGCAGCCGCTCGCCGAGCACGATCTTCCGGCGGGGTCTCGGGGCACGGTAGTCATGGACTACTCGAAATACTCTGGCGGGGAGCCGACTACGGCTTACGAAGTCGAGTTTGTCGCGGTTGACGGCACGACTCAGGCCATCGCCACCGTTCCTGGCGAGCTGCTGGAAGTCGTCAAGAAATAGTCCCGCAATAGAACTCAGCCGTGCTCGACGGTGAGCCGCGGGTTGCGCCCATCGATGATGTTCTGCAACGTTCCCCGTGCAAAGCCCGTCGCTCGCTCAAGTTCCGGGTAGCTATAACCGAGCTTCTTCGCGGCGCGGACCAAGTCATAGACAGTTCTCGTGGCTTTCAGCGCGTCGTCAACGTGTGCAGTGATGGCCGTGAGGGTGCGATCGGTTTCTGCGCTGCAGGTCACCCTTGCGCTCCCGTCGCCGATCGCGCGGCTTCTGCATAAGTCGGCGCGAGGAACTCCATCTGCTCCATCACCAACTTGATTGCGGGGGCTGTTTGTCCGGTGGGTACTTGTACGTCACCAGCAGCCGCTTGATCGACGACCGCAGCTTGGCCCGGACGTCATCACGCACCGTCCAGTCCGTTTTGGTGTCACGCTGCATCACCGCCACCAAGTCCCGAGCGATCTGCGCCAGGACATCGTCGCCCTGGAATTCAACGGCCGACTCGTTCTGCGCGACGGCGTCGTAGAACGCCAATTCGTCCTGCGAAAGAGGTGGCGAGAAGATCTGTCCACGGTTCCCCTCGGCCGCGACTTCGCGGGCGAGATCGATCAACTCGGCGATGACCTCTGCAGAGGTCAATTGTTGATTGGTGTAGCGACGCATCAACTCGGCGATCCGCTCGGAAAAGGCACGCTGACGCACGACATTACCCGTGGTGGACCGCGTTGCCTCCTCGGTGATGACCGCACGCAAAGCCTCGATCGCCAGATGCGGATTGGTCGCCGACTTCGCCTTGGTCTCGAACTCGGCATCCAACTCGTTCCGCGACGGCTTCGGCAGTCCGGCAGCTTGGTAGATGTCGACAATCTCCCCCGACGCCGTCGACCCCGCGACGAGCGTCGACAGCATCCGCTTGAAGTCCTCGGGAATAGGCTTGCCTTCGGCCTGCCGAAGCTGCGCGTCGAACTTAGCCAGGTAGATCCGGACTTCTTCATAGAACCGAACCGTCTGGCGCAACTTGTCCAGCGTCTCGTTGCCGGCGCAGAGCGCCCACGCGCGCGCCAGCTGGTTGGTCAGTAGCCGGTATCGCTCCTGTCACTCAAGTGATTCCGGGCCGGTGATTCACCGTGGCGGTGGCAACGTCGTTACGGTGCCCGACGCCGTACAAAGTTGGTTTTCCCAAGGAACATCACGCACGGGCCGCGGTCCGCGCGATGTGCAGACGGGGCAAAAGAGGCAGAGGCAAGTACATCCCGCAGGTGCCATACGAATGCGACTGCGGAATGTATCACCTCACCCATGCCGATCGTCGACCGAGCAGGCCGTCACATCGCGGATAAGGATCGAAATGCTTTGGCCCATAGTAGCGTTCGCCGCTGCACTGTTGAGCTTGATCGGGCTTGTCGTCGCACTCATGTGGCGGTACGCAATCGGCATGACTGCGGCTGTGAAGGACGACCCGGCGCCGCGTGAAGACTCGCCATAGCTGGGCCAGGAAAGCGATATCGCCGGCGACATCGCTTTCCGCGCTCGAGTGTCTACACCCAGCGCCGCAGATCGCCCACCAGATCCCCGCGATCCCCTACGCTCACCGCACCGACGCCCAGCCACGACGCCATCGACTGCAACTCGGCGGCGAGTGCCGGGGCCACCCGGGACCGGTCCTGGCCGTCCTCGGTGAAGGCACCGACCACATGCAACGCTCCCTCGGTGCGCTTGAGATCCACCCGGCCCACCAGTTCCCCGTCGAGCAGGAAAGGCCAGACGTAGTAACCGAATTGGCGCTTCGGTGCCGGCACGTAGATCTCGATGCGATACCGGAAATTGAACAGCCGCTCCACCCGGGGCCGGAAGAAGATCAGCGGGTCGAACGGGCACAGCAGCGCCGTACCCCGGTCGACACGCGGGATCCGGACACCGGCACGCAGGTAGGCGGGCGCACCGTCGATGTCCACCTCTTCGAGGAGACCCTCGGCGACCAACGCCGCCACGGTGGGTTTGCTCTGCTTCGGGTTCAGCCGAAAGTAGTCCCGCAGATCCGTCTCGGTCGCCACCCCGAGCGCACCGGCCGCACGCAAGATCAACTCCCGCAACGCTTCCTGATCGTCCACGTTGCGGGCCAGCACCTCCGGCGGCAGCACCTTCTCGGTGAGGTCGTAGTGCCGCGCAAAGCCCACCCGCGTCGCCGTCGTCAACCGACCCGACGCGAACAGGGCCTCGGCCACCCACTTGGTGTCGCTGCGGTCCCACCACGGACCTTTGCGCCCGCGAGGCTCGGATTCCAGATGCGCCTCGATCTGTCCGGCCGTCGAGGGCCCCAAGGTGTCGACGGCGGCGATCACGTCCTCCGCCAGCCGCTTGTTGTTGCGCACGATCTCGGTGCCCCAGCGGCCGTGGGTGTACTCCCGCATCCGCCACCGCAGCAGCGGCCAGTCCTCCACGGCCATCAGCGCGGCCTCGTGGGCCCAGTACTCGACCAGCAGCCGCGGCGCCCGCGCGCTGTGACTCCACGCGGCCCTGTCCAACACGTCGCGGTCGTAGGCGCCGAGCCTGCTGAACACCGGCGCATAATGGGCGCGCACGCACACAGACACCGAATCCAGTTGCAACACCTGGATTCTGGAGATCAGGCGTTTCAGGTGCGCGCGGGTGACCGCACCCGCGGGCCGCGGTTCATGGAAGCCTTGCGCGGCGGCGGCGACGCGACGGGCCTGTGCAAGCGTCAGAGAAGGCACCGGGCCATCGTTCCCTATGCCACCGACAACACGGACACGTCGAGGAAGACCACGGCTTGCGCCCAGGACAACCGGTCCAGCACCGGGTCATACCCGGTTCCCGGGATGTCGCCGGTCGCCGGGTCGGTGAACGCGTGTCGGCCCTCGCTGTACACGGTGGTCTGCCATCGCGCCCCGGACGCGGTCATCTCGTGTTGGAAATCCGCGACGTCGGCCGCCGGAATGTAGGGGTCCAGCGCCCCGGAGATCGACAACACCTCGGCGTGCACGGCGCCGGAGGAAGCGGGCGACGAGGTGCGCAGCAGCCCGTGGAAGCTCACCACCGCCCGCACCTGCGCTCCGCTGCGTGCGAGCTCCAGAGCGCACTGACCGCCGAAGCAGTACCCGATCGCTCCGATGCGTGCCGCGTCGACGTCGTCTCGGGCGGCCAGGGCGTCGAAGGCCGCTCGCACCCGGACCCGGAGCTCGGCCGGGTCGTTCTGCAGCGCCAGGAAGTGCGGTCCGCTCTCCTCGCGGCTCAGCTCGCGGCCGACGCCGTACACGTCGGGTGCCAGCGCCACGTAACCGAGTGCGGCCAGGTCATCGGCGCGCCGGCGCACCAGGTCCCCGAGCCCCAGCGCGGAATGCATCACGAGCACCCCGGGATGCGGACCGGGGCCGGCGGGGACGGAGAGATACGCCGTCATGCGCGGCGGTAGCTGCAGAACCGGTAGCGCAGCCCGGAGCTGCTGGTCAGCCAATCACCGCGATCGACCGTCCAAGTGTCGTCGAGGACCGGTGCGAACGCGTCGCCGTCCACGTCCACGTCGATCTCGGTGACCTCGAGGCGATCCGCCGACGGCAGCGCCAGGGCGTACAGCTGGGCGCCGCCGATCACCCAGCCGTCCAGGTCGGCGGGCAACGCGCTGATCACTTCGGCCCCGTCGGGGGCATAGCTCGCGTCACGGGTCACCACGACGTTCCGACGTCCGGGCAGCGGGCGCACTTTGGCCGGCAGCGACTCCCAGGTGAACCGGCCCATGATCACCGGCTGCCCCATCGTCAGTTCCTTGAACCGGGCCTGGTCCTCCGGCAGACGCCACGGGATGCCGTTGTCGCGGCCGATCACCCCGGAGGTGGACTGGGCCCAGATCAGCCTCAATGTCATACGGCGACGGGTGCCTTGATCCCCGGATGCGGATCATAGTTCTTGAACTCGACGTCCTCGTAGGTGTAGTCGAAGATCGAATCACGCTGAGCAAGAATCAGTTCCGGATACGGACGCGGATCGCGGGAAAGCTGCAGAGTCACCTGCTCGACGTGATTGTCGTAGATGTGGCAGTCCCCCCCGGTCCAGACGAACTCCCCTACCCCGAGTCCTGCCTGAGCGGCCATCATGTGGGTCAGCAGCGCGTAACTGGCGATGTTGAACGGCACCCCGAGGAACAGGTCGGCGCTGCGCTGGTACAGCTGGCAACTCAGCCGCCCGTCGGCCACGTAGAACTGGAAGAACGCGTGGCACGGGGGCAGCGCCATCTGCGGAATCTCCCCGACATTCCATGCCGACACGATGTTGCGCCGCGAGTCAGGATCGCGCTTCAGCAGCTGCAGCGCCGCACTGATCTGGTCGATGTGCTCACCCGACGGGGTCGGCCACGACCGCCACTGAACGCCGTACACCGGGCCCAGATCGCCTGTCTCGGAAGCCCATTCGTCCCAGATGGTGACGCCGTGGTCCTGCAGCCAGCGCACGTTGGAGTCGCCACGCAGGAACCACAGCAACTCGTAGACGATGGACTTGGTGTGCACCTTCTTGGTGGTGATCAGCGGGAAGCCGGCGTTCAGGTCGTAACGCATCTGATGCCCGAACAGGCTGCGGGTACCGGTACCTGTGCGATCGGATTTCGGCGTGCCCCGCTCCAACACCAGGCGCAGCAGATCCTCGTAAGGCGTCGCAATCGGCACGCCCACAGCTTACGTCTGGACGGCAGGAGTAGAACGGACCCCATGCCGATCACCCAAGACACGATCACCACCGCCGACGGCGTCTGCCCCGTCGCCGTCGCCACCCCCGAGGGAACGGGCCCGTGGCCCGCGGTCGTCCTGTACCCCGACGCCGGTGGCCTACGCCCCACCATGCAGGAGATGGCCGCCAAGCTGGCCGGCTTCGGCTACGTCGTCCTGGTGCCCGACGTCTACTACCGCACCCCGGGCTGGGGCCCCTTCGACCTGAACACGGTGTTCGGCGACCAGGAGCAGCGCAAGCAACTCTTCGAACTGATGGGCACGCTGACCCCGGAGATCTTCGCGGCCGACGCCGAGGCCTTCTTCGACTACCTGGCGGCGCGCCCCGACGTGACCGGTGAGAAGTTCGGCACCACCGGTTACTGCATGGGCGGACGGGCATCTCTGATCGTCGCGACCCGGGTGCCCGAGCGCGTCGCGGCAGCGCTGTCCTTCCACGGCGGCCGGATCGCGGTCGCGGACGATCCGGACAGCCCGCATCTGCTGGCCGACAAGATCCAGGCCGTGGTGTACGTCGGTGCCGCCGAGAACGACGCCTCCTTCACCGAGGACGACGGCAAACGTCTCGAGGATGCGCTGAGCGGGGCTGCCGTCGAGCACACCATCGAGTTCTATTCCGCCGCGCACGGTTTCGCGGTGCCCGATCATTCCGCGGTGTACGACGAGGCCGCCGCGCAGCGCCATTGGGAGAACACCGAGCGGGTATTCGGGGCCGCTTTGGCTCCGGCCTAGCCGGTAAGCGACGATTGACCGCGTGTACGACCAGCCCAGCACGTTCGAACCCGATCCCGGCGAATCGGGATTCCGCATCGACCCGGTACTCGCACGCAGCTGGCTGCTGGTCAACGGTGCCCAGTACGACCGCTTCGCCCCGGCCGCGCGGTCCCGGGCCGACGTGGTCATCCTCGACATCGAGGACGCCGTCGCTCCCAAGGACAAGGATTCCGCGCGCGCCAACGTGGTGCGCTGGCTGGCTGAGGGCAACACCGACTGGGTCCGGATCAACGGGTTCGGCACGCCGTGGTGGGCCGATGACCTGGAGATGCTCAGCGGCACCGCGGTCGGTGGCGTCATGCTCGCCATGGTCGAGTCGGTGGACCACGTCACCGAAACCGCCCGCCGACTGCCGGATGTGCCGATCGTCGCGCTGGTCGAAACGGCGCGCGGACTGGAACGCATCACCGAGATCGCCGCGGCCAAGGGCACCTTCCGGCTGGCGTTCGGCATCGGCGACTTCCGCCGCGACACCGGTTTCGGGGACAACCCCGCCACGCTGGCCTACGCCCGGTCCCGCTTCACCATCGCCGCCAAGGCCGCTCAGCTGCCCAGCGCCATCGACGGGCCGACGGTCGGGTCCAGCGCCCGCAAGCTCAGCGAGGCCACGGCCGTGTCGGCCGAGTTCGGTATGACGGGCAAGATCTGCCTCACCCCGGAACAGTGCGCCACGGTGAACGAGGGGCTGTCCCCCTCGCAAGAGGAAATCAGCTGGGCGCGAGAGTTTTTCGCCGAGTTTCAGCGTGACGGTGGCGAAATCCGCAACGGTTCGGATCTACCGCGTATCGCGCGCGCCGACAAGATCCTGGACCTCGCCAAGGCTTACGGGATCCACGAGTCCGAGTTCGGCGACGATCCGGACCATGTGCCCGCACCGTCGGACACGTTCCACTACTGATTGTCGTCGTGGCGGTGCAGAAATGACTGCACTGCGCGCGTTATCCCGCGGCCGGCGTAGATTCCTGCTGCCAACGACACGATGACCATCGCGATGAACATCACCAGCCAGTTCGAGCGGCTGTGGCTGACGTTCCACCAGATGAAGGTGAACAGCAGGGCACAGACGAACACCACGATGTCGCGCCAGTTCCCCCGGTAGGACATCGCCGCGTCGCGGATCTCCCGCGTGCGTTCGCCGGCGGTGATCAGCTCGTCGATGCGCTGATCGATGCTGGCCTGCAGCCGTTCCCGTCGTTCCACCTGCTCCGGCGGAATCCGTTCGAGCAGGTCGAGATCCTTGGTGATCATCGCCCGCACGTCCGGCGGTTTGAGATTGCCCGCAATGACCCCCAGCATGGCGCCTCCGGCGATCGGCGCGGCTCCGAGGGCTAGTTCAGCGATGCCAGGCATAGCGGCGAGCCTACCGTCCGCGTCGGTTTTGACGCAGGGACTCGATCCGCTGGGCCAGCATGGCCGTCCACTCGGCGACGTACTCCTCGTCCGGGGTGTCGACCTGCGCAGTGCGGAACACGATGTGGCTGACCCGCTTTCCCAGCAGGGCGTTCACGCCGAAGGCGGCGACCCGACGACCATCGGCCGACGCCAGATCCGGCGCGCATGCCGCGAGCCAGTCGGCGAGTTCGGAGTACAACCCCTCGACCAGGGCGGCGTAGGCGTCCTGCACCCGGGTGGAATCCTCGGCCGGGGTCCGCGCGGCGACCTGCAGGAACTCGCTCTCCCTATCCAGAACGTTGAACAGGTAGCGACACAGCAAGGTCAGCTCGGTGCGCAGGTCCCCCAGACCGGCGAACAGTGCGCTGATATCGCGCATGGCCCGGCGCCGGTCCAGCTGACGGTCGATGCCCGCGGCGAGCAGGGCTTCCTTGGACTTGAAGTGGTTGTAGAGCGCGCCACAGCCAGGAACCAGACCGGCGGCCTTCTCGATCTGATTGATGCTGGTAGCCCGGTAACCCTGCGCGCCGAACAGCCGCATGCCCTCGTTGACCAGTCGTTCCTTCGTCGAGATGTCCACCCTTGACCATCCATAAGTGAGTACATATATTCGGTAGGACCACACTATACAACGGGCGGGAGCAGCACGATGGCAGGTGACGTGCCGCGCGGCCGGATACGCCGCACGATGCCCGTGGCAGGATTCACCGCCCGCGCCGCCGGTGGACGGGTGGTGGCCGGTCTGCGCGAGAAAACAGGCGACGCCGGCGCGGTCGAACGCTTCCATGAGCGCACTGCCGAGCGGTACGCGGACCTGCTCGGCCACTCCAAGGGTGTGCTGATGAAAGCCGGCCAGTTGGTGTCCATGGTGGATCCCGCGGCCGTCGGCGTCGGCGAGCTCACGCCCTATCAGAGAGCGCTGACCCGGCTTCAGGCCGACGCCCCTCCGATGGATCCCGCGCTGGCCCGCCGCGTCCTGGAGGACGAGCTCGGCCGCCCCGTCGGCGACGTGTTCGCCGACTTCGGCAGCGAACCGATGGCCGCGGCGTCGATAGGGCAGGTGCATCGCGCGACGCTGCACGACGGCCGCCGGGTCGCGGTGAAGATCCAATATCCCGGTGTGGCACAGGCCATCCGCGACGATCTGTCCAACACCGAGTTGCTGTCGACCGTCTTCCGGTTCGCCGCGGGCGCGGCAGGCACCTTGGGCGCGGCGCTGCCCGATATCGGCGAGGCCGCAGCCGAGATTTCGGCGCGTATCTCCGAAGAGCTCGACTACCGGCAAGAGGCGGCCCACATCACTGCCTTCGCCGACCTGTACCGCGGGCACCCGTTCATCCGGGTGCCCGACGTCGTTCCCGAAGCCTCGGCCGATCGCGTTCTGACCATGACGTACCTCGACGGATGGGATTGGGGCGCAGCCCAAGACGCCGACCAGCACCTCAAGGACACCTGGGCCGAGGTGCTCACGCGGTTCATCACCGGCTCCTATCGCCACGGGAACCTGTTCCATGCCGATCCGCACCCCGGCAACTACCGGTTCGGCGAGGACGGCTCCGTGGGTTTCCTCGACTTCGGTTGTGTGAAGGTCCTGACCGAAACCCAACGCCGCCGCATCGTGAACATGATGCACACCGCGGTCAATCGGCGCAAAGACGACCTACGCAGGCTGATGGTCGAAAGTGGATTCCTGACAATGGATTCCACCCTCACCACCGATGAGACCTTCCAGTGGTACGCGGGCATCATCCATGAAGTCCTCGGCCCCCAACCGGCGACCTATGGCGAGGAATCGTCCGCCCGTGCCATCGAATACCTCATCGACGTGCGGTCCGCCGATCACCCCATGCGCAGGATGACAGTGCCACCGGACTTCGTGTTCTTCTCCCGACTCAACCTGTCGATGAATGCGATCCTGTCGACACTGCATGCCACCTACGACGCCCGGGCCATGCTCGACGACATGGACGGCGCCGCAGAGCCGGTCAGCGATCTCGGACGGCAGCACGTCGCCTGGGTCAGGGAGCGCGGCCTGCCATTCGGACTGGAGCAGCATGACCAGCGCTGAGGCCACCGGGGCACGTCTGCCCTGGGATGCCGAAAACCCCTACGAGTTCTACGCGGCCCGGCGACGCGAGGGAAACGTGGTGTGGGACGAGGCCGCCCAGGCCTGGCTGGTGCTGAGTTATGACGCCGCTCGCGAGGTGCTCGGCGGCACCGGCTGGACCAGCGATCCGTTCGCGAACGCCCTCGCGCTGGCATCCGCTGATGCCGTCACTCGCGAATTCTCCCGCGGATCCATGCTTTTCGCCGACGGCGCCGAGCATCAGCGGCTGCGTGGCTCGGTCCGTGACGTTTTCACCCGCAACTTCGTTGCCGACCTCGGAACAGGTGTGCAGTCGGTCGCCGACGACCTGATCTGCCACTCCGCCAAGGGACGCGAGTTCGACTTCATGGCCGACATTGCGCTACCCCTGCCCGTCGCCGTCATCAGTGCGTGGCTCGACCTCGACGCCGCTGCCGCCCATCTGCTGCGCGAGGTCTCCCCCGTCATCATCCGCATGCTGGGGACCCTGGCCGAGCCGGACGAGATGATCGCAGGCACCACGGCGTCGGCCATGCTGATGGCCGCGTTCCTGCCGATTGCCGCCGACCGGCGTGCCCACCCCGGCGATGACCTGTTCAGTTTCATCGCCGGTGACCCCGACCTTGCGCTCGAAGAAGTGGTGATGACGGCCATCCTCATCGCGGTCGCGGGCCACGAGACCACCGCGAATCTGCTTGGCGCGGCGATGGACACGTTGCTCACGCCGGACGCCGACGGTGCCCGCATCGCGGACCGGATCGATCCGGCGGACCCGGCGGTGGCCGCCGAACTGATCCGGCTCGATGCGCCGGTGCAGTCCACCGTCCGCACCGCCACCGCGGATCATGTACTCGACGGCGTCAAGATCGCGGCCGGCCAGAGCACCCTGGTGGCGATCGCCGCAGCCAACCGCGACCCCGCCGTCTTCGACGAACCCGACCGGTTCCGGCTGGACCGCGGCGGACCCGCTCCGTTGTCGTTCGGGTACGGCGCCCACTACTGCCTGGGTGCCGCGCTGGCACAGCTCGAGCTCGCCATCGCGCTGCCGAGAATCCTGGCCCGCCGCCCGGTGCTCGTCGGTCAGGTGAGCTGGCGGGACACCCCCGCCATCCGCGGGCCGGTGTCGGTGCCGATGACGTTCGGCGACTGATGCGCGTCTTCGTGACCGGAGGCACCGGCGCCATCGGCGGATACACGGTGCCTGCACTCATCGCCGACGGGCACACCGTCTCGGCGCTGGCGCGGAGCCCCGCGACGGCGGCGGTCCTGCGCCGCCACGGTGCCACTCCGGTGCCGGTGTCGCTGTTCGACCGCGACGCACTCGCGTCGGCATTCGCAGGCCACGACGCGGGTGCTGAACCTGGCCTCCGCGCTGCCGCCGACGCACCGGTTCCTGCTCAGATCGGCGTGGACGGACTGTCATCGCATCCGCAGCGACGGATCTGCCGCGGTGGTCGACGCGGCGGCCGCGGCGGGGGTCCGGCGCCTGGTGCAGGAGTCGGTGGTGATGATCTACCGCGCCGGCGCGGATCGCTGGATCGACGAAAGCTGGCCCACCGAAACCTATTTCATTGCGACGGGCAATCACGCCGCGGAGGCCAACACGCAGCGCTTCGGCGGCACCGCAGTGATCCTGCGCTTCGGCATGTTCTACGGTCGCGGTGCCGCGCACAGCGAGCAACTCATGGCGATGGCGCGCCGTCACGTCGGGTTCACGGCGGGCAGGCCCGACAGTTATGTATCGTCGATCCACCTCGCCGACGGCGCCGACGCCGTGGTGGCCGCGCTGGACTGCCCCGGTGGGACCTACAACATCGCGGACGACGAGCCTGTCACCGCGCGTGCGAATGTGGAAGCGATGGCTGCAGCGGTCGGGGCGTCCGCCTGGCTGCGCGGTCCCGGCCCGGCTGCCCTGCTGCTCGGTGACCGGTCCACCTCGATGACCCGGTCATTGCGAGTGAGCAACGCCCGCTTCCGGGAGGCGACTGGGTGGACACCGCGGTATCCCAGTGTGCGCGAAGGCTATTCGGCGATGGCAGCTCAGCCCATCAACTGAGCGGCGACGGTGGCCCCGAGATTCCAGCACGCCTCCAGGTCGGCCTGACTGGGTTTACCCGAAACCACCACGTAGTCAGCGGCCTTCACCCAGCCCAGACCCCCGGTGATCCCGGTGATCGCGCGCTCGGCGCCCTCGGTCCCCTCGTTGCCGTGCAACCACAATCCGAACGGACGGCCCCGGGTGGAATCCAGGATCTGATAGTAGGACTGGTCGAAGGCGTGCTTGAGTGCGCCGCTGAGGTACCCGAGATTGACGGGGCTGCCGAGCAAGTAGCCGTCGGCTTCCAGCATGTCCAGCGGCGACACCGTCAGCGCCGGGCGGCGCACCACCTCGACACCCTCGATGTCGGGATCGCTCGCGCCCGAGAGCACCGCCTCGAACATCTCCTGACAGTGCGGCGAGGGCGTGTGGTGCACGACGAGCAACCTCACGCGCGCTCCATATCGACCGCAGTGCGCATCGTCTCGCGGGCCCGCGACCGGTCACCGGCGTAGTCGTAGGCGCGGGCCAACCGGTACCACCGCACCCAATTGTCCCGGTCGGCGTCCAGCTCCTCGCGCACCGTCGCGAAGAGCGCGTCGGCCGCGTCGCGGTCGATCCGGCCCGACGGCATCCGCGGCAGGTCACTGACGTCGAGTTCCATCCCGCTCTCGCGGGCCAGCCGGGCCAGCCGCTGATGGGCGAAGCCGGCCCGCAGCGTGCTCACCATGGCCCACAACCCGACGATCGGCAGCAGCAGCAGAGCCACCCCCAGCCCGATGGGCGCCCACTCACCGGAGGCCAGGAACGCGAACGCGATGCGGCCGATCATGATGAAGTAGGCGACCATCGCCACGCACATCAGGCCGATCAGCAGCTGGATTCGCAGGCTGCGGGCACCGTCACCGGCCATTACAGGTCCAGCAGCGGTTCGATGCCGATGGTCAGGCCGGGGTGTTGCGCCACCTTGCGGACACCGAGCAGCACGCCCGGGACGAACGAGGTGCGGTCCATGCTGTCGTGCCGGATGGTCAGCGTCTCCCCCGTGGTGCCGAACAGCACCTCCTGGTGTGCGATCAGCCCGGCCAGCCGGATCGAGTGCACCGGGATTCCGTCGACATCGGCACCGCGTGCACCGTCGATGCCGGTGCTGGTGGCATCGGGGTTGGGCGGCAAGCCTTTCCGCGCTTCCGCGATGAGCTTGGCGGTCCGTGCCGCAGTACCCGACGGCGCATCGGCCTTGTGCGGGTGATGGAGCTCGATGACCTCGACGGACTCGAAATGGCGCGCGGCCTGCTTGGCGAAGTGCATGGTGAGCACCGCGCCGATGGCGAAGTTCGGGGCGATCAGCACCGAGACACCCGGTGCGGCGTCGAGCCACGCCTGCACCTGCGCGACGCGGTCATCGGTGAAGCCCGTGGTCCCGACGACCGCGTGAATGCCGTTGTCGATCAGGAACTTCAGGTTGTTCATCACCACGTCGGGGTGGGTGAAGTCGATGACCACCTCGGTATTGCTGTCGGTCAGCGCGCTCAGCGCGTCGCCCGCGTCGACCTCGGCCGACAACTCCAGATCGGCGGCGTCCGCAACGGCCGCGACCATGGTCGCGCCCACTTTGCCCTTGGCACCCAGAACTGCAACTCGCATGGGTGGCAGCCTACTGCGGTACCCGTACCGTGAACCCATGCGCCTTGTCCCGTTTGTGCTTGCCACGCTGGCGGTGGCCGGCTGCGCCCCGACCGCCGCCGCCGACGACGCCACACCGCAGGACCGCACCTTCGTGTCGGTGGACGTGGTGGGCGAGCAGATCCCCGGCGGCGGCCCACTGACGCTCAGCTTCGCCGACGGTCGGCTCTCGGCGTTCGCCGGCTGCAACCACGGATCGGGACCGGCCGATCTGCGCGACGGGCACCTGAGTACCCGGCTGGCGACCACCATGATGGCCTGTCCGCCGCCGGTCGGCGACGCCGATTCCTGGATGGCGCGACTCCTGGAGGGCCGCCCGGCGTGGACGCTGAATGCCGACACCCTCACGCTGCGTTCCGATACCACCACCGTCACGCTGCGCGACAAGTCGGTGGTGGACCCCGACCGGCCGCTCGTCGGCACCAGTTGGCGGGTGGCCACACTGGTCAGCAAGCAGGCCGCCATGACGTCGGTGGCACTGGAGCAGGCAAAGCCCGGACTGACCATCCGCGCCGATCAGACCGTCACCGGATGGACGGGATGCAACACGTTCTACGGTCGCGCCGAGGTCACCGGCAGCACCGTGACGCTCGGTCCGCTCAACACCAGCGGGCCGGCGTGCGATGGCGAACTCGGTGACATCGAACGATCGATCGTGCGGGTGCTCGACGGACCGGTCACGACCGCGATCGACGCCGACCGCTTGACGATGACCGGCGCCGAAGGAAATGGACTGGTGCTGCGCGCCGAGTAGCATCTGGCCATGCGTGGCGCGAAGATTCTCATCACCGGCCCGACCGGACAGGTCGCCGCACCGCTGGCCTTGTCGCTGGCAGCCGAGAACGAGGTGTGGGGCATCGCCCGCTTCACCGACACCACGGCCCGAGAGAACTTGGAGCGCGCCGGAATTCGCTGCGAGAAGGTGAACCTGGCCGCGGGTGACTTCAGCGGGATCCCGTGCGATTTCGACTACGTCCTGAATCTCGCGGTCGCCAAGAGCGGGCGCTGGGACAAGGACCTGGCGGCCAATGCCGAGTCCGTCGGCCTGCTGATGGCGCACTGCGCCGACGCGACGGCGTTCCTGCACTGTTCGTCTGCCGCGGTGTACGACCCGCCGGACGACGAGCCCCGCACCGAGACGACGGCGCTCGGCGACAATCACAAACCCCTGCTTCCGACGTACTCGATCTCCAAGATCGCCGGCGAGGTCGTGGCGCGGACCATGGCCCGCGCGCTCGGCGTACCGACGGTCATCGCGCGGCTCAACGTGCCTTACGGCGACAACGGCGGCTGGCCGTTCTATCAGATGGAGATGATGCGCGCCGGTATGCCGATCCCGGTTCCGCCGGGCGGCCCCGCGCGCTACAACCCCATTCACGAGGACGACATCATCGCGACGCTGCCGAAGATGCTCGCGGCGGCATCGGTGCCCGCGATGACGGTCAACTGGTGCGGTGATCAGACGGTGAGCCTGCAGGAGTGGTGCGCCTACATCGGCGAACTGGTCGGCGTCGAGCCGGTGTTCGAAGTGAGCGAGCAGGCGTTGCGCGGCGGTCCGACCGATACGACGCGGATGCACGAACTCGTCGGGGGCACCGCGGTGGACTGGCGTGACGGGATCCGCCGAATGGTCACCACGTTCCACCCCGAGCTGGTGTCCCGCTAGAGCGGTGACGCGCCGCGCAGATGCTCGAAGATCAGCGACGTCTGCGTGCCTGCGACGTCGGCGTCCGCATTGAGGTTCTCCACGACGAAGGCGCGCAGGTCGTCGGTGTCCCGTGCGGCGACGTGCAGGATGAAATCCTCGCCGCCGGCCAGGAAGTAGACGTCCATCACCTGGGGTCGTTTACGGATGTTGGCGATGAAGTCCCGGATCCGGCCGCGCGCATGGGATTGCAGACTCACCGAGATCATGGCCTGCAGGGCCAGGCCCACCGCCGCGGGGTCGATGTCGGTGTAGAAGCCGCGGATCACGCCTATGTCTTGCAGCCGCCGCAACCGGCCGTGACACGTCGACGGGGCGATGCCGACGGTCTCGGCCAGCGCACTGTTGGAGACACGGGCATCGGCATGCAGGGCCAGCAGCATGCGCCGGTCGATGTCGTCGAGCTCGGCCGGCCGAACATCCTTCGGTGCAGGGGCCAGACGCGCCCTCGGTGGCGTTGATTGTTCACGCATGCCGGTATCCTAGCGAATCTTTATCGTAGTTATTGCCGTCCGTTCGAAGGTTATTCACACTAGACGCAGCATCCCAACGCTTACAGGAGCACCAAATGCGCGTCGGCATCCCGACCGAGATCAAGAACAACGAATTCCGCGTCGCCATCACCCCGGCCGGCGTGGCCGAACTGACCCGCCGCGGCCACGATGTGGTCATCCAGGCCGGCGCCGGTGAGGGTTCGGCCATCGCCGACAACGACTTCAAGGCCGTCGGCGCCGAGATCGTGGCGACCGCCGATCAGGTGTGGGCCGAGGCCGACCTGCTGTTGAAGGTCAAGGAGCCCATCGAGGCCGAGTACAGCCGCCTGCGCAAGGGCCAGACGCTGTTCACCTACCTGCACCTGGCCGCGTCCCGGCCGTGCACCGACGCCCTGCTGGCCTCTGGCACCACCTCGATCGCGTACGAAACCGTGCAGACCGCTGACGGCGCTCTGCCCCTGCTCGCCCCGATGAGTGAGGTCGCGGGCCGGTTGGCGGCCCAGGTCGGCGCCTACCACCTGATGCGCACGCAGGGTGGTCGCGGTGTGCTCATGGGCGGCGTCCCCGGTGTCGCTCCGGCCAAGGTCGTCGTCATCGGCGGCGGCATGGCCGGCGACAACGCAGCGGCCGTGGCCTGGGGTATGGGCGCGCATGTCACCGTGTTCGACCTCAACGTCAACACCCTGCGCAAGATCGACGCCGAATACGGCGGCGCCATCGAGACCCGCTATTCGTCGAGCCTCGATCTGGAAGAAGCCGTCAAGCAGGCCGACCTGGTGATCGGTGCCGTGCTGGTGCCCGGCGCCAAGGCCCCCAAGCTGGTCACCAATGCGACTGTGGCACACATGAAGTCCGGCGCGGTGCTGGTCGACATCGCGATCGACCAGGGCGGCTGCTTCGAGGATTCCCGCCCCACCACCCACGACGACCCGACGTTCGCCGTGCACGACACCGTGTTCTACTGCGTGGCCAACATGCCGGGCGCCGTCCCGCGGACGTCGACCTACGCGCTCACCAATGCGACGATGCCCTACGTGCTCCGGCTCGCCGACAAGGGTTGGCAGGCCGCGTGTGCCGCCGACGCCGCGCTGGCCAAGGGCCTCTCGACGCACGAGGGTGCGCTGCTCAACGAGCACGTGGCCGCCGACCTGGGATTGGCGTTCACCGATCCCTCGGCCGTCCTGATCTGACGCTTCACCCCCACCGTCGCCCGGCTGGATTCATCCGGCCGGGCGATGTGTATCTCAGGGGTGAGTGGGGTCCAGCAGGTAGGGCAGCACCAATGTGGTGAGCTCTCCGATCAGCGGGCGCAGCGCGTCCGCCTTCGGGTTGTCGGTCGCCGACCGGGTCATGATGGCCAGCAGGATCCGCTGCCCCGCAGGGCCGAAGGCGATCCCCACATCGTTGGTGCTGCCGTAATCGCCACTGCCCGTCTTGTCCGCCGTCGTCCACCCGGCGGGCAGACCGGCACGCACACTGGAAGTTTCGTTCGCCCGCATCCAGTCCTCCAGCAACTGCCGCTGCGGCGCAGCCAGCGCAGCCCCGGTCAGCAGCTCGCGGTATCCCCCGCCGAGTGCCGCAGGCGTGCTGGTGTCCCGCGGGTCGCCGGGGATCGCCGAATTCAGCTCCGTCTCCCACCGGTCCAGGCGGGTGCGGTCGTCACCGATGGTGCGCGCGAAGGCGGTGACGGCCTGCGGGCCGCCGATACGCTTCAGCAACAGGTTGCCCGCCGTGTTGTCGCTGACCTGCAAGGCCGCCTGACACAATTCGGCCAATGTCATCTCGGTGCCCGCCCGGGGTCCGGTGCGCGGCGAGTTCGCGACCACAGCCGCGGGATCGACGAATTCGGTGTCGTCCAGCGTGAATTCGCCCCGTCCCACCTGTTGCAGCACCCGACCGGCGGCGTACGCCTTGAAGGTCGAGCACATCGCGAACGCCTGGTCGGCCCGGTGCGACACGGCGCCCGGGGAATCCAGGTTGACCGCCGACAGCCCCACCACGGCATTGTGCCGGCGCTCCAGCGCACCGATGCGTTCATCCAGGGGCGACACCGGTTCGGCGGACGCCCGCTGACCTGCGGACATCACCGCCGCGAAAGTCAGGCCGCCAATGATCACGTTTCGTCGGGACATTCGCATGCCCCAACCCTACCGACCGACTCTAGATTTGCCGAAGACGTTGCGGTAGTGAGCGTTTCGTCTTGTGCGGCCCCAGCACCGCAGCACCCAGCGGTTTCGACAGCAGCGTACGGGCCACACCGTTCACCTCATCGAGGGTGACGGCGTCGATCTGCGCCAACGTCTGGGCGATGGTGCGGTGCGCGCCGTAGTTGAGCTCACTGCGGCCCATCCGGTGCATCCGCGATCCGGAGTCCTCCAGGCCCAGCACCAGCCCACCACGCAACGAGCCCTTGGCAATCCGGCATTCGGCTTCGGTGATCCCGTCGACGGCCACGTCGGCGAGCACGTCGGTGGCCAGCCGGACCACCTCGTCGAACCGCTCCGGCAGGCATGCGGCGTACACGGAGAACGCACCGGCGTCGGAGAACATGTCGACGCTCGAATACACCGAATAGGCCAGGCCGCGGGACTCCCGGATCTGTTGGAACAGACGGGAACTCAGGCCGCCGCCGAGTGCGGTGTTGAGCACCGACAACGCCCAGCGGTGCTGCCAATAGCGTCCCGGTGTCCGCACCCCGGCCAGCACATGGCTCTGCTCGGAGTCACGGTTGACCACCAGCAGACCCGGCTGTCCGGGCACCCGACCCGCACCTTTACGGTGCGCCACCGGGGTTCGCCCGTCGGTCAGATGCGCTCCGAAATACCGGCGGGCGAGAGCGACGACCCGTTTGTGGTCGATATTGCCTGCCACCGCGAGCACCATGCGCTCCGGCGTGTACCGGCGGACGTGGAAGGAGTGCAACTGCGCGCGGGTCATCGACTCGATGGACTCGACGCTGCCGATCACCGGGCGTCCGACGGGGTGATCGCCGAACATCGCCGTCAGGAAGACGTCCCCGAGGGTGTCCTCCGGGTCGTCGTCGCGCATGGCGATCTCTTCCAGCACGACGTCGCGTTCGACCTCGACATCCTCTGCGGCACAACGGCCACGCAGGACGACGTCGGCCACCAGGTCGACCGCGAGTTCCAGATCGGTGTCCAGCACGTGCGCGTAGTAGCAGGTGTGCTCGCGCGCGGTGAACGCATTGAGCTCACCGCCCACCGCGTCTACCGCCTGCGCGATCTCGACGGCCGACCGGGTCGGCGTCGACTTGAACAGCAGGTGTTCGAGGAAATGCGCCGCACCGGCCACCGAAGGACCCTCGTCGCGGGAACCGACACCGACCCATACCCCGACCGATGCGGAATGCACGGACGGGATGTACTCGGTGACCACCCGCAACCCTCCGGGCAGTACGGAGATCCGCACTGCCTCGGAGGTGTCTTCGCCGCTGTTGACGCGGCGTAATGCTGGTTTAGGCGTCAGCGGTCGCGGCATCAGCGTCGGCGGGAGCGTCAGCAGGCGCCGACGGAACTTCCCCGGAGGTCTCGCCCTCTTCGGCGACCAGGACCAGCGAGATCTTGCCGCGGTTGTCGATATCGGCGATCTCCACCCGGAGCTTGTCACCGAGCTTCACGACATCCTCGACCTTGGCGATGCGCTTGCCACGGCCCAGCTTGCTGATGTGCACCAGCCCGTCACGACCCGGCAGCAGCGACACGAACGCACCGAAGTCGGTGGTCTTGACGACCGTGCCCAGGAACCGCTCCCCGACCTTGGGCAGCTGCGGGTTGGCGATCGCGTTGATCATGTCGATCGCGGCCTGCGCGGCCTCGCCATTGCTGGCACCCACGAACACCGTGCCGTCGTCCTCGATGGAGATCGAGGCGCCGGTCTGCTCGGTGATCGAGTTGATCATCTTGCCCTTGGGCCCGATCACCTCGCCGATCTTGTCTACCGGCACCTTGATGGTGGTGATCCGCGGCGCGTACGGGCTCATCTCGTCGGGCTCGTCGATGGCCTCGGCCATCACGTCGAGGATGGTCAGACGCGCGTCCTTGGCCTGGGCCAGCGCACCGGCCAGCACCTTGGACGGGATGCCGTCGAGCTTGGTGTCCAACTGCAGGGCGGTGACGAAGTCCTTGGTGCCTGCGCACTTGAAGTCCATGTCGCCGAACGCATCCTCGGCACCGAGGATGTCGGTGAGGGTGACGTAACGGGTTTCACCGTCGACATCGTCGGACACCAGACCCATGGCGATGCCGGCGACCGGGGCCTTGAGCGGCACACCGGCGTTCAGCAGCGACAGGGTCGAGGCGCAGACCGAGCCCATCGAGGTGGAACCGTTGGAGCTCAACGCTTCTGACACCTGGCGGATGGCGTACGGGAACTCTTCGACGCTCGGCAGCACCGGCATCAGGGCGCGCTCGGCGAGTGCACCGTGGCCGATCTCGCGGCGCTTGGGCGAGCCGACACGGCCGGTCTCACCGGTGGAGAACGGCGGGAAGTTGTAGTGGTGCATGTAGCGCTTGGAGGTCTCAGGTCCCAGCGAGTCGATCTGCTGGGCCATCTTGACCATGTCCAGCGTGGTGACACCCATGATCTGGGTCTCGCCGCGCTCGAACAACGCGCTGCCGTGCGCCCGCGGGATGATGGCGACCTCGGCACTCAGGGCGCGGATGTCGGTGACACCACGGCCGTCGATGCGGAAATGGTCGGTGATGATGCGCTGGCGCACAAGCTTCTTGGTCAGCGACCGGTAGGCGGCGCCGATCTCCTTCTCGCGTCCGGCGAAGGTGTCGGCGAGACGCTCCAGCACCTCACCCTTGATCTCGTCGGTGCGTGCATCACGCTCGGCCTTGCCGCCGATCGTGAGGGCCTGCGACAGCGCCTCGGTGGCCACCGCGGACACCTGGGCATAGACGTCGTCCTGGTAGTCGGGGAACAGCGGGTACACCGCGGTCTCCTTGCCAGCGGCCTCGTGCAGCGCCTGCTGCGCATCGCACAGGGCGGCGATGAACGGCTTGGCGGCTTCCAGACCCTCGGCCACGACGGACTCCGTCGGGGCACCGGCACCGCCGGCGATGAGGTCGATGACGTTGTCGGTGGCCTCGGCCTCGACCATCATGATCGCGACGTCGTCACCGGCCTTGCGGCCCGCGACGACCATGTCGAACACGGCGGTCTCGAGCTGCTCGACGGTCGGGAATGCGACCCACTGACCGGAGATCAGCGCGACGCGGACGCCGCCGACCGGACCGGAGAACGGCAGGCCGGAGATCTGGGTGGACGCCGACGCGGCGTTGATGGCCAGCACGTCGTACAGATCCTTGGGATCCAGGCTCAGCACCGTGACCACGACCTGGATCTCGTTACGCAGGCCGGACACGAAGGTCGGGCGCAGCGGCCGGTCGATCAGACGACAGGTCAGGATCGCGTCGGTGGAGGGACGGCCCTCGCGGCGGAAGAACGAGCCGGGGATGCGACCCGCGGCGTACATCCGCTCCTCGACGTCGATGGTCAGCGGGAAGAAGTCGAAATGGTCTTTCGGGGACTTGCTGGCGGTGGTGGCGCTCAGCAGCATGGTCTCGTCGTCGAGGTAGGCGACGACCGAACCGGCGGCCTGCCGGGCCAGGCGGCCCGTCTCGAAGCGGATGGTGCGGGTGCCGAAGCTCCCGTTGTCGATGACGGCGGTGGATTCAAACACGCCTTCGTCGGTTTCAACTGCAGACATATGTGTCCGTACAGCCTCTCTTGCTCGGGTATTCAACTGTTTCGCGCGTCAGCGAACTCAGATCCCGTTCCGGATGCGGCTACGGCCGTCGATCGAAGCTGCCGGGGATTTTCTCCCGGCAGCCACTACCGAAGACCGCCCGATCCCTCGAACGGTGCGGTGACGCACAGGAACGGTGCGCGCGGAAACACGCGAACCGCACCAAGTGCCAAGGCCCAGTGGCCTAAAACACCCCTATGTTACACCGGGGCGTCATGACCCCGGTCATGCCACGTCTTCGACGCACACGGTGAAGTCACGCTGGTCGTACGGGTAGCCGACGCCACTGCTGCACTGATCGACATTGGCCACCCCCTGCAGGATCTGGGTCGCACGCTGGCGGTGTGGCTGGGCGGCGTCGGCACAATTCACCCGGATGGGGTCGCGGTCGTGCTCCGGGTCGATGCTCATGCAGTCACCGGCCACCCAGTCGATATCCATGCAGATGGTGCTGCCGCCGTCGCCGAAGGTGCTGCGCATCGAGTAGTACGAGTCGGCATCGGTGGGGCACTCGTCGCCGGTGGCAACGGTGGCGACGACCTTGTAGTTCGACTCGGGGCTACCGCACTGCGCCTTGATGGCTTCCGGCCGGTCCGGCGGACCGCCCACTTTCAGGCAGTCCCCGGCCCGCAGATCCGCGGCAGCAGCCGACGAACAACCGGTGGTGAGCCCCCCCACGAGAAAACAGAACGCGGCCGCGACAGCCGCGATTCTGGGCGTCAGCGACGCAGACCGAGGCGCTCGATCAGCGAGCGGTAACGCTCGACGTCGACCTGAGCGACGTACTTGAGCAGCCGGCGACGACGGCCCACCAGCAGCAGCAGTCCGCGGCGCGAGTGGTGATCGTGCTTGTGCAGCTTCAGGTGCTCGGTCAGATCGGAGATCCGCTTGGTCAGCATGGCGACCTGAGCCTCCGGCGAACCGGTGTCGGTGTCATGAAGGCCGTACTGGCCGAGGATTTCTTTTTTCTGTTCGACGGTGAGCGCCACGAAACAACTCCATCAATAGGTATCGCGAGGATTGAACTAAGGCGCGGCCGCCGCGAACTGCAGCACGCGCTGGGTCGCGGGGAAGTCTAGCAGTCCTCTACTGCGCAGCGAGAATCGTGCGGGCCCGGGCGGTATCACCCTGCATGGCCACCACCAGGTCATCGACCGAGTCGAACTTCTCCTGGCCACGGATGCGGGCCACGAAGTCGACGGCGACGTGCTGGCCGTACAGGTCGGCCTCGGTGTCGAGGACGAACGCCTCGACCGTGCGGGTCCGTCCGGAGAAGGTCGGGTTGGTGCCCACCGAGACCGCCGCCTGATAGCGCTGCCCCGGCGTGACGGTCCCGACGACCGGGCCGTGCCCCAGGACGGTGAACCAGGCCGCGTAGACACCGTCGGCCGGGATGGCCGAATGCATGGGCGGCGCGACGTTGGCGGTCGGGAATCCGAGCACGCGACCGCGCCCGTCCCCGCGCACCACCACGCCCTCGACCCGGTGCGGCCGGCCCAGCGCTTCGGCGGCGGCCACCACGTCACCCGCGTCGACGCAGGAGCGGATGTACGTCGAGGAGAACGTCACCGATTCGTCGCGATTGGTGGCAGCCGCCGCGGAAACCTCGGACACCAGGGACATTCCTTCGACCGCGAAGCCGAACCGATCACCCGCCCTGCGCAGCAGGTTGACGTTGCCCGCGGCTTTCTTGCCGAAGGTGAAGTTCTCCCCCACCACGACCTCGACGACGTGCAGGCTTTCCACCAGCAACTCGTGGATGTAGCGCTCGGGGGTCAGCTTCATGAAGTCCGCGGTGAACGGCATCACCAGGAAGACGTCGATACCCGTTTCCTCGACCAGTTCGGCCCGCCGGGTCAGCGTGGTCAGCTGTGCCGGATGACTACCGGGGAAGACCACTTCCATCGGATGCGGATCGAAGGTCATCAGCACGGTGGGCACTCCGCGCGAGCGGCCGGATTTGACCGCGTGATTGATGAGTTCAGCGTGGCCGCGGTGAACACCGTCGAACACGCCGATGGTGACGACGCATCGCCCCCAGTCCGTGGGGATGTCTTCCCGGCCCCGCCACCGTTGCACGACGCCAGCCTACGGCGCGCGCGCCCGGCCGTCTGCGCTGGATCCCCGGTTCAGGTGATGATTGCCTAAACTCTCTGGTTGTGAGGTCCACGTGAGTCCCAACGGCAACCCGCAAGACCTGACGACGGTGGCGCAGGACTATCTGAAAGTCATCTGGACCGCCCAGGAGTGGTCCAGGGAGAAGGTGAGCACCAAGCTGCTCGCCGAACGGATCGGCGTTTCGGCGAGCACCGCGTCCGAATCGATCCGAAAACTCGCCGATCAAGGCCTCGTCGATCACGAGAAGTACGGGGCCGTGACACTGACCGAGGCGGGGCGCAGCGCCGCGCTGGCGATGGTGCGCCGGCACCGGCTGATGGAGACGTTCCTGGTACGCGAGCTCGGCTACGGATGGGACGAGGTGCACGACGAGGCCGAGATCCTCGAACACGCGGTGTCGGACCGGATGTTGGACCGCATCGACGCGAAGCTGGGTTACCCGACCCGCGATCCGCACGGCGACCCGATTCCGGCGGCCGACGGCAGGGTGCCCACACCCCCCGCCCGCCAGCTGTCGGCGTGCAACGACGGCGACACCGGGACGGTCGCGCGCATCTCCGACGCCGACCCCGAAATGCTGCGCTACTTCGACAGTGTGGGAATCAGCCTGGACTCGCGGCTACGCGTGCTGGCCCGGCGCGACTTCGCGGGCATGATCTCGGTGGGTATCGAATCCGAGGATACCGACGAGGATCACGCCGTGATCGACCTGGGAAGCCCTGCGGCACAAGCCATCTGGGTTGTGCCTTAACGCACCAGGCGCAACTGCGGCCGAGCCGGTGTCTCGCGGGCCTGCAGCTCGCGTGCCCGCCTGTCCAGGGCGGTCAGGCTCTCCACCAGTTTGGCGACGCCGTCGGCCTCGACCGCATCCAGCAGCGCCGGGCTGAGCACCGCACCGCTGAACTGCCCGCTCGCAGTGATCCACGAGCCGGATCCGGCCGGGGAGACGCGGAACATCAACCGCACCGACAGTCCACCGAGGCCGGTCGCGGCGAGTTCGATCCGGGTACCGTCCTCGATCGATTCGACCACCCAGTCCAGGGTGTTGGTGACGCCGAGCATGCTCAACGTCGCACTCAGCCGGGTTCCGGCCGCAAGGGCGGACGGCGGCGGGGCAACCCAGCTGTCGTGGACCGCGAACCACTGATCCCAGGTACGGGGATCGGTGAGGACCTGCCAGACCGACACCGGCGAGGCGGCCAGGTGCTGGGAGGCGTCGATGTAGCCGATGGGGACTTCGCGTTCGCGGTGGTGGAAGATCCGCGCGCCGTCACGCCTGGGCGCCACGCGCCGTCCGTCCGTGCGATCGGGGAGATACCCGAACCACTCGGAGGGATGAGCGGGCAACTGCATCGTCATACACGTAACAACGCAACCCGGACGACCCCGGTTCCCATGAATTCTTGTGGGCCTGGTCTCGAATTGATCACGACGCCGGGATGACCACACCGGGCCGCGCGTCCTACAACGTGGCGGGCCGCAGCACGACGACGGAGGTGGTGCGCGCCGAAGCGTCCTGCAGCAGCGCGATCACCCGGCCGTCCGGCGCGGTGGCGGCGTACACGCCGTCGATCCCCCCGGGCTCCAGCGCCCGGCCGTGCCGGGCGTCCTCGGTCTGCGCGTCGGTGAGGTCGCGGCGCGGGAATCCCAGAAGGCACGCCTCATCCAGGCTGTAGGACAGCCGAGCCGCATCACCCAACTCATCCAGGGTGCGGGCCTCGTCGAGTCCGTAGCGACCGACCTTGGTGCGCCGCAACGCGGTCAGATGTCCACCGACCCCCAAGGTGGCGCCGACATCGCGTGCCAGCGCCCGGATGTAGGTGCCCGACGAGCAGTCCACCTCGACGTCCACGTCGATGAAGGGCCCGGAACCCGGTCGCCGGACCTCCAGCACGTCGAATCGGCCGATGCGCACCGGGCGGGCAGCCAGTTCGACGGTCTGACCTTCGCGGACCAACTTGTAGGCCCGCTGACCCCCGACCTTGATGGCGCTGACCGCCGACGGCACCTGCTCGATGTCACCGCGCAGCGCGGCGACGGCCGCCTCGATCTGCGCGTCGGTGACATGTGTTGCCGAAATATCCTGCAGCACTTCCCCTTCGGCGTCCTCGGTGGACGTCGTGCGGCCCAGCCGGATGGTGGCGGCATAAGACTTGTCGGTCGCCGTGAGCAAACCGAGGATCTTGGTGGCCCGTTCGATGCCGACGACCAGGACCCCGGTGGCCATCGGGTCCAGGGTGCCCGCGTGGCCCACCTTTCGGGTGCCGAAGAACCGCCGGCACCGCCCGACCACGTCGTGACTGGTGAGACCGGCAGGCTTGTCGACGATCACCAGGCCGGGGGCCGGCGGCTGGGGGGTCACAGCGTGATCGCCGTCAGCGCAATCCCGTCGACGACCGACCAGCGACCGGCCAACACCGTCAGTGGCGGTCCGGACTCGGCGGCGGGATCGATCAGGATCCTGGACTCGAAGGTGCCCGCCGATCCCGACGGACCGGGGGTGAACCGGATGTGGGCGTCCTCGAAGCCCAGCCAGCGGTGCGTCAACGGGAACCACGCCTTATAGGTGGCCTCCTTGGCGCAGAACAGGATTCGGTCCCAATGCAGCCCACCCGGGAGGCCGCCGAGTTCGACCCGCTCGGCCGGCAGGCTGATCGCGTCGAGCACCCCCTTGGGCAGGACATCGTGGGGTTCGGCGTCGATCCCCAGCGAACGCACGTCGGCGTTGCGGCCCACGACTGCACCGCGGAACCCGTCGCAGTGGGTCAGGCTGCCGACCACGCCGTCGGGCCAGCACGGTTCGCCCTTGTCCCCCTTGAGGATCGGAACCGGCGCCACGCCCAGCTCGCCGAGCGCCTGCCGGGCGCAGTGCCGCACGGTGACGAACTCGTTGCGCCGCTTGGCCACCGACCGCGCGACCAACGGCTCTTCCTCCGGCAACGGCATCAGACCCGGTGGGTCGACGTAGGCCTCGGCCGACATCACGGCCGCGGGCACCAGTGCGCGCAACAGGCTCACCCTCAGTACCCCCGCCGGGTCTTGATGCGTTCCTGCATCTTCTGCGCGTTCTCGCGCATCTCGTCGGTGATCTCGAAATGGCCGCCGAACTCGTTGAGGTAGCCGGGCACGTACCTCGGGTCCGGCAGGATCTGGCGCAGCCAGCGATATGGCTTGCGGCGGCGCCACTCCCGCGGATAGCCGACGGACACCTCTTCGAACCGCACCCCGTCATACCAGGTGGTCCTGGGGATGTGCAGGTGCCCGTACACCGAGCAGATGGCGTTGTAGCGGGTGTGCCAATCCTTGGTCGCGGTGGTGCCGCACCACAGTGCGAACTCGGGGTAGAACATCGCATCGCAGGGTTCGCGCACCAGTGGGAAATGGTTCACCAGCACCGTCGGGTTCATCCAGTCCAGGTCTTCGAGTCGCTTGCGGGTCTGGGCGACCCGGTCCCGGCACCAGGCATCGCGGGTGGCGAACGGCTCGGAGGACAGCAGGAATTCGTCGGTGCCCACGACATTGCGCTCGCGGGCCACCGCCAGACCTTCGGCCTTGGTCGCAGTGCCCTCGGGCAGGAACGAATAGTCGTAGAGCAGGAACATCGGGACGATGGTCGCCGGACCGCCCTCCTCGTTCCACACCGGGAACGGGTGCTCCGGGGTCACGATGCCCATCTCGTCGCACATGGTGACCAGGTAGTCGTACCGGGACTGCCCGAAGATCTGCATGGGGTCTTTGTTGGTGGTCCACAGCTCGTGATTGCCCGGCACCCAGATCACCTTGGCGAATCTCCTGCGCAGCAGATCCAGCGCCCACCGGATCTCGTCGGTGCGCTCACCGACATCACCGGCAACGATCAACCAGTCCTCCGGAGAGGACGGGTAGAGCGATTCGGTGACCGGCTTGTTTCCCGTGTGACCGGTGTGCAGGTCGCTGATGGCCCACAGCACAGGCCGGCGTTGATCTCGTGACGTCGCGGACACAACGGTCAAGCCTACTTGCGTCGCTCGACGGCCCGCGAGATGACCGAAGCGGGGCAACTAGAACTTGTTCTCGTTTAGACTCCCGGCAGGGTTCAGCTCGGACTCTCGGGTCGGAAGACGATGTATGGGGGTGTGATGGCTGCCAAACTGCGACTGCTGTCGGCGTTGTGTGCGCTCGTCGCGGCGGTGATCGTGGTGTGGCAGGCGAACCCGGCCGGCGCTCCGGCGCAGGTCCACGCCGCCGACATGCCGCTGACCAACGTGTCCACGACCATCAAGTGGCCGGTCGTCGAAACCACCGACCCGTCGCCGTTCGATCCCTGCCGCGACATCCCGTTGGACGTGGTGCAGCGCATCGGGCTGGCCTTCACGCCGCCCACCCCGGAGGACAGCCTGCGCTGCCATTACGACGCCGGCAACTATCAGATGGCCATCGAGGCGTTTGTCTGGCGGACCTACGAGCAGACCCTGCCCGCCGATGCGGTCGAGCTGAACATCGGCGGCCACCGCGCGGCCCAGTACTGGATCATGAAGCCCACCGACTGGAACGACCGCTGGTGGATCACCTGCATGATCGCGTTCAAGACCAGCTACGGCGTCATCCAGCAATCGCTGTTCTACTCGCCGATCCATTCGCCGGACGGACCGGACTGCCTGCAGACCAACCTGCAACGCGCCAACGAGTTGGCCCCGTTCTACAAATTCTGATCGGTAGCCTTTATTAGGTGAGCTCTAGAATTTCGCAGCTGTCCCGGCGCGCACTCGGCCGCGCCCTGCACCTGCCGCCTCCGACGTGTGACTACGTCGTGCACCGGGCGGTGCCGGCGCCCATGCGCGACGGTGTGGAACTGCTCGCCGACCACTACGCGCCGCTGACGGCCACCCCGGCGGGCACCCTGCTGGTCCGCGCGCCGTACGGGCGCCGTTTCCCCTTCACCATCCTGTTCGGCAGCATCTACGCCAGCCGCGGGTACCACGTCGTATTCCAAAGCGTACGAGGTACATTCGGCTCCGGCGGTGACTTCGTCCCGATGGTCAACGAGGTGCCCGACGGCGCCGACACCGCGGCCTGGTTGCGCGAACAGCCGTGGTTCACCGGCACCTTCGCCACCATCGGGCTGTCCTACCTGGGCTTCACCCAGTGGGCGCTGCTCACCGACCCACCCCCGGAACTGGTCGCCGCCGTGATCAGCGTCGGTCCGCACGACTTCGCGCAATCCTCCTGGGGCACAGGGTCATTCTCACTCAACGACTTCCTCGGCTGGAGTCACATGATGTCCCACCAGGAGGATCCGAACCTGGCCCGGGCGATCGTGCGCCAGGCCCAGGCCGGCCGGCGGGTCGACGCCGCGACGATGGACCTGCCCGTCGGCGCGGCCGGACGCCAACTGCTGGGCGAGGGAGCCAACTGGTACGAGTCCTGGTTGCAGCCGCCCGACGAGGATCCCGAGCAGTGGGCCCGGCTGGCCGCTACCGAGGCGCTGGACCGGGTCGACGTCCCGGTGCTGTTGATCAGCGGCTGGCAGGACCTGTTCCTGGACCAGACCCTGCACCAGTACTCGC
The DNA here is from genome assembly GCA_016197365.1 of Mycolicibacterium cosmeticum. Lineage (GTDB taxonomy): Bacteria > Actinomycetota > Actinomycetes > Mycobacteriales > Mycobacteriaceae > Mycobacterium > Mycobacterium cosmeticum_A. Next base: position 102,287 of record JACPVS010000014.1, read on the forward strand.
ACCTGCGCGGGCGTGGCGTCGACACGGCACTGACCGTCGGATCCTGGACGCACACCCAGCTGATGCAGCGGGGCGCGTCCGTCGTCCTGCGCGAGACACTGGACTGGCTGGGCACGCACCTGGCGGGCAAGCCCAGCACACCGCGCAGTCCTGTTCGGATCCATATCAACGATCACGGCTGGGTCGATCTGCCGGACTGGCCGCCCGCGGCGCAGCAGCGGTCGTTCTACCTGCAGGCCGCGGGACAACTCACCGACACGCCGGGCGACGGCATCGCGGGACTGGCCTCCAGCTTCACCTATGAGCCCGCCGATCCCACCCCCACCGTCGGCGGCCGGCTGCTGTCCGGGCAGGGCGGCTACCGTGACGACACCGCACTGGCCGCCCGTGCCGACGTCCTGAGCTTCACCGGCCCGCCGCTGCCCGAGGAGCTCTACGCGGTGGGCGTTCCGGTGATCGAGCTGGCCCACCGCACCGACAACCCGCACCACGACCTTTTCGTGCGGGTCAGCGAGGTCGGTGCCGACGGGCGGTCGCGCAACGTCACCGACGGTTTCCGCCGGTACACGGCGTTCGCCGAGGACGTGGTGCGCATCGAGCTGGACGCGATGGCGCACCGCTTCGCGGCCGGTAGCCGGCTCCGGGTGCTGGTCGCCGGTGGTTCTCATCCGCGGTTCGCCCGCAATCTCGGCACCGGCGAGCCCACCGAGACCGGGCAGACGTTGCGGTCTGCCACCCACACCATCGCCCACGACGGGCGGTCCCGGCTGCTCCTGCCGGCGAGCCGCACCGCGCCGTCAGCCGACTGAGCCGCGCACCCGTTCCACGACCCCGGCCAGGGTGTCCGCGTCGTGCACCGGTGCGCCGAGGTCCCCGCGGGCGTCGACCTGCAGCCAGCTGGCGCAGCCCGCGTATTCGGGCACCCGCGGCAGTCGGATCGGCGCCGACAGCGGATACGCCTGCACCACCAGCACGGTCAGCAGGTGCCGGGGCCGGAAGTCCAGCCGGTCGGCCTGCACCGACTCGGCGGTCCAGATGTGCAGGTCGGCGATCTCATCGATGGCCTCGGGCCGGTTCACCTGGACCGCGGCAATCACCTTCGCGCCGGCCCGCAGCACCACGGCCTCCTCGGTGCTGTCGGCCTCCCGGCCGTCGTGGGCCAGCAGATCTCGGTGCTCCGGCCGTACCCGATGCGCGTGACTGTGCGCGACCGTCGGGAACAGCAGGAACGATGCCGCGGTCTCCGCTGGATCAAGGGAGAAGCGCTTCTCGTGGATGCCACCCTTGCGCAGCAGTACCGTCTGGCGGCCGTCGAGCAGCGCCCGGACCGCCGCACTCCACTCCTTGAGAGCGGGTGAATTCACTTGGCCGCCAAGCGCGCCCGCACCTCGGGGCGGCGCAGCGGCGGGACGGTCTTGGGCGGCTGGCGGCGGGCGGGCAGCTGTTCCAACAGTCGGGTGGTGATCTCGGTGACGTCGGCGACGGCCGCCTCGAACGCCTCGACGTTGGCGGCGGTGGGCCGGGTGATCCCGCTGATCTTGCGGATGAACTGGCGCGAGGCGGCTTCGATCTCCTCGGTGGTGGCGGCCGGTTCCAGGCCGCGCAACTCGGTGATGTTTCGGCACATGCCTCCACGATATGTTCATCGGATGACTGCCGCTGAAGTGCTCCTCGTCGACACCACCGACCGCGTCCGCACCTTGACCCTGAACCGGCCGCAGGCGCGTAACGCGCTCTCCGCGCAGCTGCGCACCACGTTCTATGCCGCGCTGCGGACCGCGCAGGCCGATGACGACGTCGACGTGGTGATCCTGACCGGAGCCGACCCGGTGTTCTGCGCGGGCCTGGACCTCAAGGAGCTCGGCGACACCACGGAGCTGCCCGACATCTCCCCCAAGTGGCCGCCGATGACCAAGCCGGTGATCGGCGCGATCAACGGCTCCGCCGTCACCGGCGGCCTGGAACTCGCGCTGTACTGCGACATCCTGATCGCCTCGGAGCACGCCCGGTTCGCCGACACCCACGCCAGGGTCGGCCTGCTGCCCACGTGGGGCCTGTCGGTGCGGCTGCCCCAGAAGGTCGGCGTCGGGCTGGCCCGCCGGATGAGCCTGACCGGTGACTACCTGTCGGCCCCCGACGCCCTGCGGGCCGGACTGGTCACCGAGGTGGTACCGCATGACGAGCTGCTGCCCGCGGCACGCAAGGTGGCCGCGTCGATCGTCGGTAACAATCAGAAAGCCGTTCGGGCCCTTCTCGATTCGTACCACCGGATCGATGCCGAGCAGACCCAGGCGGGGCTGTGGGTCGAAGCCGAGTCGGCGCGGGCCTGGATGGCCGACACCTCCGGCGACGACATCGCCGCCAGCCGGGCATCGGTGTTCGAGCGGGGCCGCTCGCAGGTGCGGTAGGGCGGGGCGGTGATCGCCGCCGCTAGCCCGTGCCGGCCACCAGCCAGCGGCCCGAGAACACCCGCCAGCCGACGAACACCAGGCGCAGCACCATGAAAGTGCTCAGCCCGGACCAGATTCCGACCAGGCCCCAGCCGAATGCCAGCGACAGCCAGATCAACGGCAAGAACCCGAGCAGCGCGCTGAGCAGCGTCGCGTTGCGCATGAACTTCGCATCGCCCGCGCCGAGCAGCACCCCGTCGATCGCGAACACCACGCCGGCGACGGGGATCTGCGCGACCAGGAACCACCACGGTACGTCGATGGCGTCCAGCACCGATCTGTCGCCGGTGAACAGCGCCGGCATCACCGGCGCGCCCGCGGCGAACAGGAGCGCCAGGATCACCGCGGCGACGGCGGAGAACACCGTCACGCGCCACGCCACCGACTTCGCCAACGTCAGGTGACCGGCGCCGAGCGCGGCGCCCACCAGGGACTGCGCCGCGATGGCCAGCGAGTCCAGCACCAGGGCAAGGAAACTCCACAGCTGCAGCACGACCTGGTGCGCTGCGACGGCGGCCGCGCCGAAACGGGCCGCCACCGCGGCAGCGGAAACGAAGCACACCTGAAAGGCCAACGAGCGCAACAACAGATCGCGACCCATCAACAGCTGGGAGGCCAGCACCGCGCCGTCGGCCCGCAAGGGCACCCGCTCGGCCAGCAGGGCGCGGCAGACCAACAGTGCCGCCAGCCACTGACCGATGAGGTTCGCCACCGCCGAGCCTTCGAGCTCCAGCCGGGGCAACCCCAGCCAGCCGTACACCAGCAACGGACACAACATCGCCGACACGACGAACCCGGACACCACGTAGCGCAGTGGACGTACGGTGTCCTGCACGCCACGCATCCAGCCGTTGCCCGCCAACGAGATCAGGATCGCGGGAGCGCCGAAGATCGCGATGCGCAACCAGGGCAACGTCGCCGCGGCGATGGCACCACCGTCGGCGAGGACCGCGAGCATCGGCACCGCGGCGGCCTGCACCACCGCGACGATGAGCACGCCGAGGCCCACCGCCAGCCAGGTGGCCTGCACGCCCTCGCGAACGGCGGCGGCCCGGTCGCCCACCCCGAAATACCGGGAAGACCGTGCGGTGGTGCCGTACGACAGGAACGTGCCCTGCGAGGACACCAGCGACAACACCAGTCCGCCGATGGCCAGCCCGGCGAGGCTCAGCGCGCCGAGGCGCCCGACGACCGCGATATCGAACAACAGGTAAAGCGGTTCGGCCGCAAGCACTCCCAGGGCGGGCAGTGCCAGACCCGCGATCCGCCGCGCAGTGACGGGCTGGTCAGCCGAGGACATCGAGCAGGGCCGCGGCCACCTCATCGGCGGTGCCGGTGGCCGTGAAGCCCGACGCCTGCCGATGACCGCCGCCACCGAACTCGGCGGCCACCTGCGACACGTCCAGGGTCTTGGAACGCATGGAGATCGACCACTGCCCGGGCTGGGTCTCCTTGAAGACCGCAGCCACCTCGGCCTCGGCGGTGGTACGCACGATGTCGACGATGCTCTCTACCTCCTCCGACCGCGCCTTGGACCATTCCGCGTGCGGCACAACGGCATACACCAGACCGTCGCCGCCTGCGGCGTCGCCGATCAGCCGGGCCGAACCCAGCACCCGGGAAAGCATGGGCAGCCACTCGAAGGGATGGGTGTCCATCAGCGTGCGGCTGATCCCGGCATTGTCGACGCCCAGGTCCAGCAGCCGTTCGGCCAGCCGGTGCGCCCTGGCGCTGGCCCAGCGGAACGATCCGGTGTCGGTGGTCAACCCCGCGTACAGGCAGTGCGCGACCGGACCGTCGATCGGCTTGCTCCAGGCGTCCAGCAACTCGGCGACCATCATGGTCGTCGAATCGGCCGAGGGATCGACGTAGTTGGCGGTCCCGAACAGCGCGTTGGACGCGTGGTGATCGATGACGAGCACACCGCGCTTAGCGTCGACGAGTTCGGACAGGCTGCCGAGCCGGTTCACGCTGGGGATGTCGACGGTGACGATGAGGTCGGCGTCGCGGCGCAGCTGCTCCGGCGCAACCAGCAGGTCCACGCCGGGCAGGCTGTGCAGCGATTCCGGGAGCTCGGCGGGGGTGGCGAAGCCGACCTGGACGTCCTTGCCGGCTCCGGCCGCCACCTGTGCCAGCGCGAGGCCTGCCCCGATCGTGTCGGCGTCCGGGTAGACGTGGCACACCACGACGATGGTGCGGGCCGCGGCGCACAGTTCTGCAGCGCCCAGCGCATCGACCCGCGCGCCAGTCAGCCCTAGCTCAGTCCTCGAATCGGTCGTCGTCACTGGTGTCCTCAGCCGCGTAGTCAGAACGGTCGTCCTCCACCCCGCTCACACGGTACGGGTCCGCGTCACCTGCCGGCACGGCACCCTCCCTGACCTTGGCCAAGTCGGCGTCGGCCGCCTTCACCCGGGACAGCAGCTCCGACATCCGATTCGCGGCGTCGGGCACGGTGTCCCTGGTGAACGCCAGCGTCGGGGTGAAACGCACCCCGGTGCCGGCGCCCACCTTGGACCGCAATACACCCTTCGCGCTCTCCAGCGCCGCGGCGACGCCGGCATAATCCGGCTCGTCCTCCAGCGTCGACCCCAGCACCGTGTAGAACAGCGTGGCGTCGTGCAGGTCCGCGGTCACCTTCGCGTCCGTGATCGTCACACCCGCCAGTCGCGGATCCTTGATCTCGTACTCGATGGCCGAGGCGACGATCGTGGAGATCCGCTTGGCGAGCCGCTTGGCGCGTGCCGGATCAGCCATTTAGGTGCGAGCCTTTTCTACGAGCTCGTACGCCTCGATGACATCGCCTTCCTTGATGTCGGAGTACGTCAGCGTCAGACCACACTCGTACCCGTCGCGCACCTCGGTGGCGTCATCCTTCTCCCGCTTGAGCGACGAGATGGTGACGGTCTCGGCGACCACGACGTTGTCGCGGAGCAACCGGGCCTTGGCGTTGCGGCGCATGATGCCCGAGGTGACGAGGCAACCGGCGATGTTGCCGACCTTCGACGACCGGAAGATCGCGCGGATCTCGGCGCGGCCGAGCTCCTTCTCCTCGTAGACCGGCTTGAGCATGCCCCGCAGCGCGGCCTGGATCTCGTCGATGGCCTGGTAGATCACCGAGTAATAGCGGATCTCCACACCTTCGCGGTTGGCCAGTTCGGTGGCCTTGCCCTCGGCGCGGACGTTGAACCCGATGATGATCGCGTCCGAGGCCGACGCCAGGTTGACGTTGGTCTCGGTGACGCCACCGACACCGCGGTCGATGACGCGCAGTTCCACCTCGTCGTCGATCTCGATGCCCAGCAGGGCTTCTTCCAGCGCCTCGACGGTGCCGGAGTTGTCGCCCTTGAGGATCAGGTTCAGCTGCGAAGTCTCCTTCAGTGCCGAATCCAGGTCCTCCAGGCTGATCCGCTTGCGGCTGCGTGCGGCCAGCGCATTGCGCTTGCGCGCGCTGCGGCGGTCGGCGATCTGGCGGGCGATCCGGTCCTCGTCGACCACGAGCAGGTTGTCGCCTGCGCCCGGCACCGAGGTGAAACCGATCACCTGGACCGGCCGCGACGGCAGCGCCTCCACGACGTCGTCGCCGTGCTCGTCGACCATCCGGCGGACACGTCCGTAGGCGTCGCCGGCGACCACCGAGTCGCCGACCCGCAGGGTGCCGCGCTGGATGAGCACCGTGGCGACTGGGCCGCGACCGCGGTCCAGGTGCGCTTCGATGGCCACACCCTGGGCCTCCATGTCGGGGTTGGCCCGCAGGTCCAGCGCCGCGTCGGCGGTCAGCAGGACCGCCTCCTCGAGCGCCTGGATGTTGGTGCCGTTCTTCGCCGAGATGTCGACGAACATGGTGTCACCACCGAAGTCCTCGGCCACCAGGTTGTACTCGGTGAGCTGCGCCCGGATCTTCTGCGGGTCAGCACCTTCCTTGTCGATCTTGTTGACCGCCACCACGATCGGCACATCGGCCGCCTGGGCGTGGTTGATGGCCTCCACCGTCTGCGGCATGACGCCGTCGTCGGCGGCGACCACCAGGATCGCGATATCGGTGGCCTTCGCACCACGGGCACGCATGGCGGTGAACGCCTCGTGACCGGGGGTGTCGATGAAGGTGATGAGCCGCTCGGCACCTTCGTGCTCGACGGCGACCTGGTAGGCACCGATGTGCTGGGTGATGCCACCGGCCTCGCCCTCACGGACGTTGGCCTTACGGATCGTGTCGAGCAGGCGGGTCTTGCCGTGGTCGACGTGACCCATGACGGTGACCACCGGCGGACGCTGTTCGAGGTCGTCCTCGCCGCCCTCGTCCTCGCCGTAGGTGAGGTCGAACGACTGCAGCAGCTCGCGGTCCTCGTCCTCCGGGGACACCACCTGCACGACGTAGTTCATCTCGCTGCCGAGCAGCTCGAGGGTCTCGTCGCCGACCGACTGCGTGGCCGTGACCATCTCGCCGAGGTTGAACAGCGCCTGCACCAGCGAGGCCGGGTTGGCGTTGATCTTGTCCGCGAAGTCCACCAGGGACGCACCGCGGGCCAGCCGGATGACCTCACCGTTGCCGTGCGGCAACCGCACGCCACCGACGACCGGGGCCTGCATGTTCTCGTACTCGGCGCGTTTTGCGCGCTTCGACTTGCGGCCACGACGGACCGCGCCGCCGGGACGACCGAAGGCACCCGCGGCACCCCCGCGCTGACCGGGACGGCCACCGCCGCCACCGCCACCGGGCGCACCGCCACCGGGACGACCGCGGAATCCGCCGGCCGCGCCGCCGCCTGCACCGGCACCTGCACCGGCGCCTGCGCCACCGCCGCGGTAGTTACCGCCGCCGCCACCGGCACCGCCGGGACGACCACCGGGCGCCGGACGACCACCGGGACCGGGACGCGGGCCACCGGGGCGACCCGTGGCGCCGGGACGGGCACCGGGCGGACGAGGAGGCATGTTGCCGGGCGACGCGCCACCCGGGCGGGGGGCACCGGGACGGGGGCCACCTGCGCCGGGACCGGGGCGCGGGCCACCGGGGCCGGCCTGCGGACGCGGAGCCGGACGCTCGACCGGCTGCTGGGAAGAGAAGGGGTTGTTGCCGACGCGGGGTGCCCGCGGTGCCGGCTTCGGGCCCGGACGCGGACCGGGACGGGTATCGGCCGGTCCTGCGGGCGCGGCGGGAGCCGCTGACTCGACAGGGGCGGCCGGGGCCGCAGCTGCCGGTGCCTCAGGGGCGGCCGGGGCCGGACCGGGACGGGGTCCCGGGCGCTGCGCGGGCTGCACCTCGACCGCGGCCGCGGGGGCCTCGACGACGGGGGCGGCGGGCGCAGCCGGGGGGGCCGGCGGCGGAGCAGCCGGGGCCGGGACGGCGGGCTTCGGGCCGGGCCGCGGGCCGGGCGTCGGTGCCGAACCGGAGGGCTTCGCGGCGGGACCCGCGGGCTTGGCGGGCTTGCCGCCGCCGAACGATTCCCGCAGACGGCGGGCCACCGGGGCCTCGACCGTCGACGACGCCGATTTTACGAATTCGCCCTGATCGCTGAGCCGGGCGAGCACTTCCTTGCTGGTGACACCGAGTTCCTTAGCCAACTCGTGTACGCGGGCCTTACCTGCCACTACATCTCCTCGTCTGGAGGCGACAGCGGTCGGCCGCGCCTCGGGTTTAGCTATGACGCATGGTCATCGGGACTTCACGGTGTGCTCATGTTCTTCGCTACCTGTTCTCTTGACCGTGTCAGTCGGCTGGCCGAATTCCTTCGACGTACTCGACCACAGCGGAAACTTCCGGTGAACCGGTGATCCGTAACGCTCGGACGAAAGCCCGCCGCCGCATCGCCGCTTCGAGGCACTGCTGGTCGGGATGCAACCATGCACCCCGCCCCGGCAGGCTACCCGCTGAATCGACGGTTACGGCGTAATGGCCGGGTTTGTCGAGGACAGCGGCCAGCCGAAGCAAATCGACGGCCAACTCTCGCTTCCGGCAACCCACACACGTCCGCACCGGTCCATCAGGGCCACGGTGCGCACGAGGATGGGAAATCGGAGTCTCGCGCTGGATCACGGCTCAGTCTACCGTCACCGTTCGCGCAGACAGAATCGCGTGTCGGGGTCGCTCGCCGCAGCGTCGTGCTCAGGCAGTCTCGGGCTCGGCGGCGTCGCTGCGGATGTCGATCCGCCAGCCGGTCAGCCGCGCCGCCAGGCGGGCGTTCTGGCCCTCCTTGCCGATGGCGAGCGACAGCTGGAAGTCCGGCACCACCACCCGCGCCGCCCGGGTGGCCTCGTCGATCACCGTGACCGACACCACCTTCGCCGGGGACAGCGCATTGGCCACGAACCGCGCCGGGTCGGGGTCGAAGTCGATGATGTCGATCTTCTCCCCCGACAACTCGCTCATCACGTTGCGCACCCGCTGACCCATCGGGCCGATACACGCGCCCTTCGCGTTCAGTCCGGACACCTTGGAGGTCACCGCGATCTTGGAGCGGTGCCCGGCCTCGCGGGCCACCGCGACGATCTCGACCGAGTTGTCGGCGATCTCCGGGACCTCCAGCGCGAACAGCTTGCGCACCAGATTGGGGTGGGTACGCGAGAGTTCGATCTTGGGTTCGCGGGCCCCGCGGCTCACGCCGATGACATAGCACCGCAGCCGGTCGCCGTGCTCGTAACGTTCGCCGGGCACCTGCTCGGCCGGTCGGACCATGCCGTCGGAACCCTTGGCCTCGGTGCCGACGCGCACCACCACATTGCCGCGGGTGTTCTCGCGATTGTCCCGCTGGACGACGCCGGCGACGATATCGCCTTCGTGGGCGGCGAACTCGCCGTACATCTGCTCATTCTCGGCGTCGCGCAACCGCTGCAGGATCACCTGCCGCGCGGTGGTGGCCGCGATACGCCCGAATCCCTCTGGGGTGTCGTCCCATTCGTTGACGAGGTTGCCGTCGTCATCCGTCTCGCGCGCGATCACCTTGACCACGCCGGATTTTCGGTCGACGTCGATCCGTGCGTCGGCCTCATGGCCTTCGGTGTGCCGGTAGGCCGTCAACAACGCCGACTTGATCGTGTCCACGACAATGTCTACCGAGATGCCCTTGTCGGACTCGATGGCATGCAGCGCCGCCATGTCGATGTTCACGCGCCGCCCCCCTTTCCAGACTGCTCCACCAGATCCAATTCACGTTGATTGGGTGGCGAAAATTCAACTTGTACAACAGCTTTGGCAATATCAGCCAATTTCACTTCACGCACGGACAGCTTGCTCTTGTCGGCGATCACGAGATGCACCGCACCGTCACCGGTGTGACCGATCCGCCCCGTGAGCGTCGAGCCGTCACCGAGCACCAACTCGACCTTGCGGGTGCGGGCGCGCCGGAAATGCTTCTCCTCGGTCAACGGGCGATCGACGCCACGCGACGTGATCTCCAGCACGTACGCTGCGGATTCGGCACTGTCGAGAGCATCCAGCAGCTCCGAGGCGGTCTGCGACAAGGTGGCGATGTCGTCCAGGTTCAGGCCCTCGTCCCTGTCGGCGATCACCGTGATCCGGGGTGGCCGGGTGGACGCGTTGACCACGACGTCCTCGATTTCGTATCCCGCGCGCGCGAACTCACCGTCGAGTAGCTCGAGCACTTGCTCCTGCGTCGGCAGCAGCGGGGCATCCGGTGCCACGGCGAGCTCCTCATCTTGAGTTGTGCGGACATATTCCGGGTGGGCTGACCCGGGAATCGGTTACCAAACGATACGCCAGGCGCGCCGCCACTTTGGCCAAACGAACAGCAGGCGGGAGTTCCGCCCGGCCCACCATGGCAGGATGTGGGCGTGCCGAGCGCTTTACCCACGATCACCCGCCGGCGGTTGTTGGTCACGGCGCTCCCCGCCGGCATGGCCATGACCGTGCTCGGTTCGGCGGTGTCGTGCGCGCCCGCCGCCCCACCAGCCGAACTCGCCGATCTGGTAGCGCAATTCGACCGCGCGCATGCCGACAGCCGACTGGCCGGGCTGGCCGCCACCACGGCGCGGCCCCAGATCGCGCCCACCCTTACCACCGTCGCCTCCGAACGCGCCGCACACGCCAGGGCGCTGGCCGACGAGATCACCCGGCTCACCGGGGGCCAGGCGCCCACCACGTCGTCCTCGGCGACCTCGTCGACGACGGCGCCCTCGTCGGCCCCGGCGCCTGCCCCGACGGTGGCGGATGTGATTGGCGCCCTGCACGCCTCGGCCGACAGTGCCGCACAGCTCGCGGCGACGCTCTCCGGCTACCGCGCCGGCCTGCTGGGCTCGATCTCCGCGGCCTGCGCGGCGTCCTACCTGGTGGCCCTCGCCGATCCCGGGCAGGCCCGATGACCTCGCCGCAACCGACTCCGTCGACGACCTCGAGCACTACCACCTCCACCTCGACCACCATGACGACGGCCAGTTCGACGCCGACGCCCGATCCGAACCGGCCCGGCGACCCGGCCACCGCGGCGCTGTTCGACGCGGTCGCCACCGAACACGGCGTGATCTACGGCTACGGCGTGGTGTCCGCGCACTCCACGCCCGATGACAACGCCCTCGTGGCGGACGCCATGGCCGAGCACCGTGAGCGGCGCGAGCGGGCCATCGCCATGCTCACCGCCCGATCGGCAGCCGTCCCGGTGCCGGCGGTGGGCTACCAACTTCCGCTGGAGGTCTCCGATCCCACCCAGGCCGCCCAACTCGCGGTCCGGATGGAGGAGGACGCGTCGGTGGCCTGGCGGGCGGTCCTCGAACAAGCCACCACCAGCGAAGACCGCACGTTCGCGGTGACCGCACTGACCGGCTGTGCGGTGCTGGCCGCGCGCTGGAGCCAGGTGCTCGGCGCCGCGCCGGTCACGCTGGCGTTCCCGGGCGGCACCGAATAGCTAGGCAGTCAGAGCGGTTGCGATCGCGGCCGAGGCGCCGTCCACCGCGATCTCCCGGGTTTCGCCGGTGAAGCGGTTGCGCAGTTCGACGACACCGTCGCTCCAACCACGGCCCACCACCACGATCCACGGGACACCGAGCAGTTCGGCGTCCTTGAACTTCACGCCGGGTGACGAGGTGCGGTCGTCGAGCAGCACCTCGACACCGAGCCGATCCAGTTCGCCCGCCAACTCCTGCGCGCCGGCCCGGGCGGCGGCGTCCTTGTTCGCGATCACCACGTGCGCGTCGAACGGTGACACCGAGGCCGGCCAGCGCAGACCGATCTCGTCGTGGTTCTGCTCGGCGATGACCGCCACCAGCCGGGACACCCCGACACCGTAGGAACCCATTGTCAGCCGCACCGGCTTGCCATTCTCGCCGAGCACATCGGCGGAGAACGCGTCGGCGTACTTGCGGCCGAGCTGGAAGATGTGCCCGATCTCGATGCCGCGGGCCGAGGTCAGCGGGCCCGCACCATCGGGGGACGGATCCCCGTCGCGCACGTCGGCCGCCTCGATGGTGCCGTCCGCGGTGAAATCGCGGCCGGCCACCAGGCCCACCACGTGCTTACCCTTTTCGTCGGCGCCGGTGATCCAGGCCGTGCCGTCGACCACGCGCGGGTCGACGAGGTAGCGAACACCGTTGGCCTGCAAGCCTTTCGGCCCGATGTATCCCTTCACCAGGAAGGGGTTGGCCGTGAAGTCGGCCTCGTCGAGCAGTGCGTACTCGGCCGGTTCCAGCGCCGCGCCGAGCCGCTTGTCGTCCACTTCGCGGTCGCCGGGAACGCCGATGGCCAGCAGTTCCCACTCGCCGCCGGGCGCACGCACCTTGAGCAGCACGTTCTTCAGCGTGTCCGCGGCGGTGGTGGTACCGGGCAGCGCGTCGTTGGCCCAGTCGACCAGCGCGGCGATCGTCGGGGTGTCGGGGGTGTCGTGCACGACGGCTTCGGGTTGCCCGTCGATCGGCAGGGAGGGCGGCACCGCGGTGATCACCGCTTCCACGTTGGCCGCATACCCGGATTCCAGGCAGCGCACGAAGGTGTCCTCGCCGATGGGGCTCTCGGCCAGGAACTCCTCGGAGGCGCTGCCGCCCATGGCGCCCGAGACGGCCGACACGATCACGTAGTTGACGGCGAGGCGGCCGAAGATGCGCTGGTAGGCCTCGCGGTGCGCGTGGTAGGCGTTCTTCAGTCCGTCGTCGTCGACGTCGAAGGAGTACGAGTCCTTCATGATGAATTCGCGCCCACGCAGGATGCCGGCCCGGGGCCGCGCCTCGTCCCGGTACTTGGTCTGAATTTGGTAGAGCCGCAACGGGAAGTCCTTGTAGGACGAGTACTCACCCTTGACCGTCAGCGTGAACAGTTCCTCATGGGTGGGGCCGAGCAGATAATCGTTGCCCCGGCGGTCCTGCAGCCGAAAGAGGTTGTCCCCGTATTCAGTCCACCGATTGGTGGCCTCATACGGCGCGCGCGGCAGCAACGCCGGGAAGAGGATCTCCTGGCCGCCGATGGCGTTCATCTCCTCCCGGACGATGCCCTCGATCTTGCGCAGCACGCGCAGGCCCAGCGGCAACCAGCTGTAGAGGCCCGGTCCGATCGGGCGGACGTAGCCGGCACGGATGAGCAGCTTGTGGCTGGGCACCTCGGCATCGGCGGGGTCTTCGCGCAGGGTTCGCAGAAACAGTTCGGACATCCGGGTGATCACAGCCGAGTAGCCTAGCCGGGCGCCGATGTCGGACGAGGAACGAGTCCGACCGGGGAACCCTGCACATTCAGCCCGGGTCGCGCCCCTGCCACGTGCAGACGCACGCCTCGTTGCCCTCGCCGTCGGCCAGCACCCAGAACGCCGGGGAACGCTGCGCGCTCAGCAGTCGGCCGCCCGCCGCGAGCGCGGCCTCGACGCGGGCGGTGGCCTGGTCGTGGGGCACGTCGACGTCCAGGTGGATGTTGTTGCGCTGGGTACGTGGCGCGTCCATCTGCTGAAACCAGATCGCCGGCCCACGGCCCGCCGGGTCGACGAGCCCGGCAGCGAGGTCTGACGCCCCGGCCTCGTCGACGTAGCCGGTGACGGCCTTCCAGAACAGCCGCACCGCCGGGATGTCCAGTGCGTCGATCGCGACCTCGATGGCCTGGACGGACACCGCGCCGACGGTCGTCTCTCGGCCGGCCGCCGCCACGGCGGCCGAGAGCGCGTGGGCCAGCCGGATGTCGTCCTCGGTGACCCCGCGCGGCGAACGCAACCGCAGCACCGCCCGGTCGGTCCTGACGTCGACGCCGAGACCGTCCCGACCGCCGGCCGCCGCCGCGGCCGTCACCGCGACGGCGGCCGCCTCGGTCAGCGCCGGGACCCGTACCTCGGTGTGGAGGGCGCCGAGCACCAGGCGCCAGCCCAGCGCGCCGACCGCATCGGAGATTCGTTGCCGTGTGGGCAGCGCGTCGTTGTCGGTGTCCGCCATGGCGTCAGGGTAGCGGCGGATTCACGCGCACCCGGAACTGGTTTCCGCCAGCACGTTTCGCCTCGTACATGGCGGCGTCGGGCTCGGCGGACAGCGCGTCGATCACGACGAGGGCGAAGAGCACCGACTGCTTAGGCGACGGCCACCCCGGCCGAAGCCACAGCAGCACGGTCGACATCCCGACGGCGCCGGCGGCCACCGACAGCACGCGCCCCGGGGTGCCCTGCGGTCCCGCGGCACTGGCCAGCACCAGCACAGGGGTCAGACCGCCGGCCACCAGCGGGAGGCACATCATGATGCGGGCCCAGGTCTGGACACCGTGCGTTTCGAGGTAGCCGACGAGCCACGGATAGCGGTCGGGTTGTCGCCACCATTGCCGCACAAGTTCATACGGAATTTGCTTATGGAATCATCAATTTGCACAGTGCGATGTAGTGACCACTACAAGCACAGCAGCATTATTTGCTATGACCAGGCGACCAATGTCACAGTTCGCCCGCGTCGACCGCTTCCTTGGTGTGCTGGGCCTGCGCGATGTCACGGGCCGAGAAGCCGATGAACAGCGCGGCCGCACCGACCAGCACCGCGAGCGCGGCCACCCACAACAGCGAGTAGGTGTAGCCGTGGCCGAGCGCATCCAGTTGTGCCGACGTCATCTCCCCCACCGGTCCGGTGGTGCCGCCGAGGTAGAGGGTGCGTGAGGTCTGCACGGCCTGGACCACCACCAGCACCAGGGGGCCGCCCAGGTTGTAGACCATCAGCGTCACCGAGGACACCGGTCCGATCTCGCGGGGACCCACGTTGGCCAGGGTGCACAGCGGCAGGATCACCGAGATCACGCCGATCCCCGCACCACCGATGACGACGGGGACGAACAGATCCGGGAAGTACGGGATGGACCGGTCCAGGGTGGATCCGAAGAGCATGGCGGCCAGCACCAGAAGGCCGCCGCCGAGGATCACCCAGCGCGGTGCGACCCGTGGTGCCAGCCGGGTGGCGACGACGTTGCCGACCACGAACGCGAGGGCGAACGGCATGAAGGCGATGCCGGCGCGCAGCGGCGAGTAGCCGAGGACGTCCTGGACCAGCAGGCCGATCATCACGCTGAGCGTCAGCATGACGCCGCCGGCCAGGAAGTAGGCGACGAAGGAGGCCACCCGGTTGCGGTTGTCGAACATCGACAGTGGCACCAGCGGGTTGTCCGTGCCGCGTTCGTCGATCAGGAAGGCGACGAAGAACACCGCCGCACCCACCCCGGCACCGATCACCCAGGGGTCGGTCCAACCCAGCGGCGGCCCCTGGGTGAACACCAGCACCGCGCAGGTGCAGGCCAGGGTCGCCAGCAGCGCCCCGGTGACATCCAGCTTGAGCCGCACATGGTTGGTCTCGGCGAGCTTGGTGACCGCGATCCAGATGATGACGACACCGATCGGGACATTGACCAGGAAGGCCAGCCGCCAGGACAGTCCGGTCAGCGCACCGCCGAGCACCAGCCCCAGCACCGACCCGAGTCCCTGCATGGCCGCCGACACCGCCAGCGCCTTGTTGCGGGCGTGCCCGACGGCGAAGGTGGTCGCGATCAGCGCCAGCCCGGTGGGTGCGGCCACGGCGGCACCGATGCCCTGGACCGCGCGAGCGGCGATCAGGGTGTAGGGCTCACTGGCGATGCCGCACACCAGCGAGGCGATGGTGAAGATCCCCACTCCGGAGATGAAGGCCCGCTTGTGCCCGATCGCGTCGCCCACCCGGCCGCCGAGCAGCAGCAGGCCGCCGAAGGTCAGCACATAGGCGGTGATCACCCAGCTCTTGGCGGCGTCGGACATGCCGAGTTCGGCCTGCATCCGCGGCAGCGCGACGATGACGATGGTGCCGTCGAGGGTCGACATCAACTGCATGCCGGTGATCGCGATGATCGCGGTACCGAGGATCGATGTCGAGAGTGGTGCCGCGCTTCGCTCGGAACCACCGGACGCCATGGAACGACACCCTACCGAGCGGCGACGTCCTGGCAGGTCAGTCGAGCTCGCCTGCGTCCAGCGCGTCCTTGACTTCCTGGGCGTGCGCGACCTCTTCGGCCGTGTAACGGATGAACAGCGCCACCGCGCCCACCAGGACGGCCACCGCGGCCACCCACAGCAGGCCGTAGGTGTAGCCCTGATCCAGCGCGTGGTGCTGGGCGGCATCCATGTTCTTGACCGGGCCGGTGGTGCCGCCGAGGTACAGCGTGCGCGAGGTGATGACGGCCTGGATGATGGCCAGCACGACGGGTCCGCCGAGGTTCTGCAGCATCAGCGCGATGGCCGAGACCGGGCCGATCTCGTCGAAACCGACGCCCGCGATCGCCGAGACGGTCAGCGGGACGACGATCATGCCGATACCGAAGCCGCCGATCGTGATGGGCAGCACCAGGTTCGGGAAGTACGGGATACCGGCGTTGAGCGTGGAGCCGTAGATCATGGCGCCGAGCACCAGCACGCCGCCGGAGATGACCAGCCAGCGCGGGGCGTACCTGGACACCAGCACCGACGACACGCCCAGGCCGATACCGAGGGCGACGACGAACGGGATGAAGCCGATACCCGCCTTGAGCGCGCTGTAACCCATGATGTCCTGCACGTACAGGCCGATCAGCACGGTCAGGGTGAACATCACGCCACCGGCCAGGAACACCGCGGCCAGGGTGGCGACCCGGTTGCGGTCCCGGAACAGCGAGAACGGGACGACGGGGTTCTCCGCGGAGCGCTCCACGTAGTAGAAGGCGAGGCCGAACAGCAGCGCGCCGGCGCCGGAGGCCAGGGTGAGCGGTGACAGCCAGCCCCGCTCGGGGCCCATCGAGAAGCCGAAGACGGCAGCGGTGCAGGCGAGGGTGGCCAGGATGGCGCCCGCGGCATCCAGCTTCATCCGGGCGCGGTCGGTCTCCTGCAGCGTCTTGTGCGCCAGGTAGAGCATCACCAGGCCGATGGGGATGTTGACCAGGAAGGCCAGCCGCCACGACCACTCGGTGAGCGCCCCGCCGACGACCAGGCCCATGACCGAGCCGACGCCCGTCATGGCGGCGAAGACGGCGGTCGCGGCGTTGCGGGCCGGACCCTTGGGGAAGGTGGTGGCGACCAGCGCCAGACCGGTCGGCGACGCGATGGCCGAACCGACACCCTGCAGCAGTCGGGCGATGACCAGCGTGGCCTCGTCCCAGGCCACACCGCAGAGCACCGAGGCAATGGTGAACAGAGCGACACCGACGATGAAGGTGCGTTTGCGTCCGATGGTGTCGCCCAGGCGACCACCCAGCAGCATCAGGCCACCGAAGGTCAGCACGTAGGCGGTGATCACCCAGCTGCGACCGGCGTCCGAGAGGCCGAGCTCGTCCTGGATCTTGGGCAGAGCAACGATCGCGACAGTGCTGTCCATGGTGGCCAGCAGCTGCATACCGCCGATGGCGATGACCGCAGCGATGAAGTTCCAGGAGGGCAACCAGGCCGGAAGCCGGCCGTTCCGCTGCGCCCCGTCATGCTCGATGCGAACAGGCAGCGCACGGTTGTTCCCGCGCGCTTGCTCTGCGTCGTTGAGAGCCGTCATACGGGTTACCTTACAGTAATCTTAAGAATCCTTTAACTGCCGAAGCCGGCCACGGCCCCGATCACGATGATCGCCGGCGGCCTGATTCCCTCGCTACGGACGGTTTCGGCGACGTCGGAAAGTCGGGCATGCACCGTGCGTTGCGCGGCCGTCGAGCCGTGCTGCACCACGAGTACCGGCGTATCCGCAGGTCGGCCGCCCGCCAGCAAGGCGTCGGCGAACAGCTCGATGCGCTCGACCGCCATCAGCAGCACGATGGTGCCCGTCATCTGGGCCAGCGCATTCCAATTCACTAACGATTCGGGATGATCGGGCGCAACATGGCCGCTGACCACCACGAACTCATGATTGACGGCCCGGTGTGTGACGGGCGTACCGGCCAGCGCGGGCACCGCTATGGCACTCGTCACACCGGGCACCACGGTCACCGGGACCCCGGCCTCGACGCACGCGAGCACCTCTTCGTAACCGCGCGCGAAGACGAACGGATCCCCGCCCTTGAGGCGCACCACGAACTTGCCGGCCTTCGCGCGTTCGATGAGGACCTGGTTGATGGCCTCCTGCGCCATCGCCCGCCCGTACGGGATCTTGGCGGCGTCGATCACCTCGACATGCGACGCCAGTTCGGCGAGCAGTTCCGGCGGGGCCAGTCGGTCGGCGACGACGACGTCGGCGTGCGCCAGCAGCCGCCGGCCGCGCACCGTGATGAGCTCCGGGTCGCCCGGTCCCCCGCCGACCAGCGCCACACCTTCGTGCACGGTGTCGGGCGCCTGCCCACTGATCACGCCGCGCAGCAGCGCCTCGTGGATGGCGGTCCTGATGGCCGCCGAGCGGCGGTGCTCCCCGCCGGCCAGCACACCGACCGACAAGCCGTCGAACTCGAAGGAGGCCGGGGTGACGGCGGTGCCGTCGCGCGCGGCGTCGGCGCGCACGCAGAAGATGCGGCGCCGTTCGGCGCCCTCGACGATGGCGGCGTTGACGTCCGGGTCGTCGGTGGCGGCCAGTACGTACCAGGCGCCGTCCAGATCGTCGTCACGGAAATCGCGCAGGGTCAGCGTGATCGGTGTCATCGTCTCGACCGCCGGTGTCGCGGCGCGGGTGACCACGTGCACATCGGCCCCGACGGAGATCAGCAGCGGCAGCCGGCGCTGGGCCACGCTGCCGCCGCCCACGACGACAACTTTGCGGCCTTCCAGGCGCAGACCGACGAGGTAGGCGTTCTCTGTCACCCGGCGAGCTTAAAGGTTCCGGCCGCCGCCACGAACCGGGCGATGGCCTGCGGGTGTGCGGCCGGGTGGGTGTGCAGGTAGCCGGCGTGGATACCGCGGTGGATGGCGCCGTCCCGGCCCGCCCCGCCGCGGTAGGCCCAGGCCTGGTCATACTCTGTCGCGAAAGTGACTGCGGTGCGGTGGAATTCGTGTCCGGTGACGCGCTCCCCGACCCGGTGCAGGGACGAGTCCGTGACGGCCACCGCATCCCGGTAGCCCAGCGTCAGCCGCGGGGTGAACCGAGCCGACCCGGCCAGCACACCGCACATCGGTACGCCGTCGAGATCGTCGACCAGATAGGTCAGCCCGGCGCACTCCGCGTGCACCGGTGCGCCCGCCGCGGCCAGGGCACGGATCTGGCTGCGCACCGCCGCGTTGGCCGACAGCTCGGCGGTGAACTGCTCGGGGAAACCCCCCGGGATGACGACGGCGCCGGCGCCGGCGGGCAACCCCTCGGCCAGCGGATCGAATTCGACGATGTCGGCACCGGCGGCCACGAGCAGTTCGCGGTGCTCGGCGTAACCGAAGCTGAAGGCCCGCCCGGCCGCCAGGGCGACGCGCACCCCGGCCACCGGCCGATCCACTGCGGGGCTCCACGGTGCGGCGGTGACGCAGCAGTCGGCGGCGGCCACCACGGCCGCGACATCGACGTGCCGGGCCACCAGATCGGCCATCGCCGCGACGGCCGATTCCGCGCGCTGCCCGTACTCGACGGCGGTCACCAGGCCGAGGTGGCGCGACGGCACCTCCAGTTCGGCGGTGCGCGGGATGGAGCCCAGCACCGGGACTCCCGCGTGCTCGCAGGCCTGCCGCAGCACCTGCTCGTGACGCGGCGACCCGACCCGGTTGAGGATCACCCCGGCAAAGCGCAGCGAGGTGTCGAAGGTCGAGAAACCGTGCAGCAGTGCGGCAATGCTCTGACTCTGGCCCCGCGCGTCGACCACCAGCACCACCGGCGCGCCGAGCAGTCCCGCGACGTGGGCGGTGGATCCGCGGGCGGGGCCCGGATCCTCGGGACCGTCCGTGATGCGCCCGTCGAACAGGCCCATCACGCCCTCGATGACCGCGATGTCGTCGCCCGCGCTGCCGTGCCGGTACAGCGGGCCGATCAGGTCCTCCCCGACGAGCACCGGGTCCAGGTTGCGCCCGGGCAGCCCGGTGGCCAGGGCGTGGTAGCCCGGGTCGATGAAATCGGGCCCCACCTTGAACGGTGCGACGCGGTGCCCGGCTCGGCGCAGGGCACCCATCAACCCCGTGGCCACCGTGGTCTTGCCACTGCCCGACGCGGGCGCGGCGATGATGACGGCCGGGGTCACCATTCGATGCCGCGCTGGCCTTTGCGGCCCGCGTCCATCGGGTGCTTGATCTTCGTCATCTCGGTCACCAGGTCGGCGGCGTCCAGTAGACGCTGCGGCGCATCGCGTCCGGTGATGACCACGTGCTGATTGCCGGGCCGGTTCGCGAGTACCTCGATCACCTCGTCGGTGTCGACCCACCCCCACTTCAGTGGGTAGGTGAACTCGTCGAGCACGTAGAAGTCGTGGCGGGCGTCGGCGATCCGGCTGCGGATCTCGGTCCAGCCCTCCCGCGCCGCTTCGGCGTGGTCCACCTCGGATCCGGGTTTACGGGTCCAGGACCAGCCCGAGCCCATCTTGTGCCACTGCACCGGGCCACCCACACCGTGTTCGTCGTGCATCCGGCCGAGGGCGTGGAACGCACTCTCCTCGCCCACCTTCCATTTCGCGCTCTTGACGAACTGGAAGACCGCGATGTCGAAACCCTGGTTCCAGGCGCGCAGCGCCATGCCGAATGCGGCGGTCGACTTTCCCTTGCCCGGCCCGGTGTGCACCGCCAGCAGGGGTGCGTTGCGGCGCGCCTTGGTGGTCAGCCCGTCATTCGGGACGGCGAGCGGTTGTCCTTGTGGCATGTGGCATCTCCTATGCAGCTGATTTGACCAGCGAGGTCAGCTCGCCGGCCTGCAGCTGGCCCAGGCGCACCGCCGGCGCACCCAGCTGCTCGGCCAGCCGGGCGGCCAACCCCAGCCGCACGTACGAGGTTTCGCAGTCGACGACCACCGCGGCGGTGCCCTCGGCGACCAGCAACCTCGCAGCCACTTCGGTGCGGCCCAAGGGATCCGCACCGCCGGTGGCCCGGCCGTCGGTGAGCACGACCACCAGTGGCCGGCGAGCCCGGTCCCGCGCCTTCTCCCGCAACACGACGTCACGCGCGGCCAGGAGCCCTTGCGCCAGTGGGGTTTTCCCGCCGGTGTCGAAATGGGCCAGCCGGCGTCCGGCGATGTATACCGAGGAGGTCGGGGGCAGCAGCAGCTGCGCCCGGTCCTGACGGAAGGTCACCACCGCAACCTTGTCGCGACGCTGGTAGGCGTCGCGGAGCAGGGACATCGTCGCGCCGCTGACGGCCGACATGCGATCCCGCGCCGCCATCGATCCCGAGGCATCGACGACGAAGATCACCAGATTGGCCTCGCGGCCTTCACGTATCGCGCGCCGGACGTCATCGGGACCGATCAGCGGCCGGCCGGCGTGCCGCTGATTGCCCGCGGCAGCCAGCACCGATGCGAAAATGTGCACGCCGTGGCCCTCGCCGGGGACATCGGTGGCGGCGACGGTGCTGCCGCTGCGGTTGCGGGCCCGCGACCGGCGCCCCGGTGCACCCTCCCCGACGCCCGGCACGAGCAGCGCGCGGGTACGGAACGTCGCCGCGGGCGGTGCGCTCGGGCGGCTACCGCCGGAGCCGGAATTCTGTACCGGCGGCGAACCTTGCGAACCCTCGGGGCCCTCGGCCGGGTCCTGCGCGCCGCCACCCGGCGGATCCGGATCCGGTTCGGGCTGCTCCTGCGCAGACTCGTCCGCCGCCGCGAGGGCCTCGTCCAGGCGGTCCTGATCCAGCCCGGGATCATCGAACGGGTCGCGGCGCCGCCGGTGTGGCAGCGCGAGTTCGGCGGCGATCCGGATGTCTTCTTCCTCGACCACCACGTTTCCCGTCGCTGTGCTCGCCCCGGCCGAGCTCCACCGCCAGGCCGCGTGCGCCAACGCCGTACGCGCCAGCACCAGATCGGCGCGCATCCCGTCCACGTCGAAGGCCGCGCAGAGGGCGGCAATCCGGCGTAACTCGTTGTCCGGCAACACCACATCGGCCAATGCGCTACGGGCCACGGCGATCCGGGCCGCCAGATCCGCATCCGCTGCCGCGTAGCCGTCGGCGAAACCCGAAGGATCGGCCTCGTACGCCAGCCGCCGGCGGATCACCTCGACACGCACGTCGACATCGCGGGACGCGGCCACGTCGACGGTGAGCCCGAACCGGTCCAGCAGCTGCGGGCGCAGTTCCCCCTCTTCGGGATTCATGGTGCCCACCAGGACGAATCGGGCGTCGTGGCTGTGCGAGATGCCGTCGCGTTCGATGTGCACCCGGCCCATCGCCGCGGCGTCGAGCAGCACGTCGACCAGATGGTCGTGCAGCAGGTTGACCTCGTCGACGTACAGCACTCCGCCGTGGGCGCGCGCCAGCAGGCCCGGCTGGAAGGCCTGCTCACCGTCGCGCAGCACCCGCTGCAGGTCCAGCGACCCGACCACGCGGTCCTCGGTGGCGCCGATGGGCAGTTCGACCAGGCGCGCCTCGTCGTCGACCTGGTTCAGCACGGTCGCCAAGGCGCGCACCGCAGTCGATTTCGCGGTGCCCTTCTCGCCCCGGATCAGCACCCCGCCGATGTCGGGGCGCACCGCGCAGAGGATGAGTGCCAGGCGCAGCCGGTCGTGGCCCACCAGTGCGCTGAACGGATAGGTCGCGGTGGTCGAACTCACGAGAGCTGCCCCGATCCAGGCCTGACCATGGGCACGTGCGGGATACCGTCCTCCAGGAATTCGTCTCCGTCGCGGACGAATCCGTGCGCGCCGTACATGTCGTGCAGGTAGGTCTGGGCGTCGATCCGGCAGGGGTAGTTGCCGACCTCGGCGAGCGCGGCCTGCATCAGCCGGGCGGTGTGCCCGTTCCCGCGCGCCGGGCGTTTGGTGCAGACCCGCCCGATCCGGAAAACCTTCTCCCCGCGCGGGTGCTCCTCCATCAGACGCAGCGTCGAAATGACTTGTCCGTCATCACTTTCCAGCCAGAAGTGGCGCGTCTCGGCGAGCAGGTCACGGCCGTCGAGCTCCGGATAGGGGCAGGCCTGTTCCACGACGAACACCTCGACCCGGAGCTTGAGCAACTCGTACAGGGTGGCGGCATCGAGGTCCTGGGCCCAGCTTCGGCGCAAGGCGACCGTCATCGGCGCACCGCCGTCATACGACTGCGGGCGTATCGAGTTGCAGCACCTTGGTCCCGTGATCCCACACCTCGCGGAACAGGCCCGGCTCCCCGGACAGCTTGCTGCCCAGCGACGGCACCATCTCCTTGAGCTTGGGCTGCCACGACGAATACCGGTCGGGGAAGCACCGTTCCATCACGTCGAACATGGCGGGCACCGCCGTGGAGGCGCCCGGCGAGGCGCCCAGCAGACCGGCGATGGATCCGTCGGCGGCCGAGAGCACCGTGGTGCCGAACTCCAGCACACCGCCGGCGCCCTTCTTCCGGATGACCTGGACGCGCTGCCCGGCGATGGCGAGGTCCCAGTCGGAATCGCGTGCGCTGGGCGCGAATTCCCGCAGATCGTTCACGCGGTCGGCCTCGCTCAGGGCGAGCTGGCCGACCAGGTACTTCACCAGGCTCATCTCGGTCAGCCCGACCCCGAGCATCGAGCCGAGGTTGTTCGGCTTGACCGAGAGGGGCAGGTCGGTGAACTTGCCCTGCTTGAGGAACTTCGGCGTCCAGCCCGCGAACGGACCGAACAGCAGGTAGGACCTACCGTTGATGACGCGGGTGTCCAGGTGCGGCACCGACATCGGCGGGGCACCCAGCGGCGGGGCACCGTAAACCTTCGCCTGGTGCGCGGCCGCCAGCTCGGGGTTGTCGGTGCGCAGCCACTGGCCGCCGACCGGGAAGCCGCCGAAGCCCTTGGCCTCCTGGATGCCCGACTTCTGCAGCAGCGACAACGCGCCGCCGCCTGCACCGACGAAGACGAATTTGGCGTTGGTCTTGTACTTCTCGCGGGTGCGCCGGTTGACATAGCTGACGGTCCAGGTGCCGTCGGATTCCTTGCTCAGGTTGCGTACCTCGTGCCCGAACAGGGTGTCCATGCCCTGACCGGCGGTGTAACCGATCAGCTGACGGGACAGCGACCCGAAGTCGACGTCGGTGCCGGACTGGGTCCAGTTCAGCGCGACGGGCTCGGAGAAGTCGCGCTTGGCGGCCATCAGCGGCAACCGGCGGGCGAATTCGTCGGCGTCGTCGATGAACTCCATCGAGGCGAACAGCGGATTGCCGACCAGCGCTGCGTGGCGGGCCTTCAGGTAGCCGACATGCTCGGCGCCGTGCACGAAACTGACGTGCGGGATCGGGTTGAGGAAGTTGCGGACGTCGGGCAGCACACCGTTCTCCACGGCGTAGGCCCAGAACTGCCGGGACACCTGGAACTGCTCATTGACGTTGACGGCCTTGGCGATGTCGATGGTGCCGTCGGCGTTCTGCGGGGTGTAGTTCAGCTCGCAGAGCGCCGAGTGCCCGGTACCGGCGTTGTTCCACGGATCACTGCTCTCGGCAGCCGCGCCGTCGAGGCGCTCGAT
Source organism: Mycolicibacterium cosmeticum (assembly GCA_016197365.1). Classification (GTDB taxonomy): domain Bacteria; phylum Actinomycetota; class Actinomycetes; order Mycobacteriales; family Mycobacteriaceae; genus Mycobacterium; species Mycobacterium cosmeticum_A. The sequence continues at coordinate 126,608 of JACPVS010000014.1, forward strand.
CAGCGTGATCGACCAGTTCGGCTCGACCAGACGCAGCAGCGCACCGAGGGTGGCGCTCATGATCCCGGCGCCGATGAGTACGACGTCGGTCTTGGCAGGCTTGGGGTCAGACACCGTTGGCTGGTCCTTCATATCGCAGGTCCGCCGCAGGTGGTACACGACGGTTCTTGTGCTTCTCAGGTTATCGTGACGCGTCCGCCGGGTAACGCGCTGTGCCGGGTGCTTTCGGTCACCACGGCTGCCCCCGGACCGCAACCGTGCCGATAGGGTGAACCCGTGACGGCATCGCAGGGCCATTCGCAGGTGCAATGGGAGCCCGACGTCCTGCCCGGCTACCGGGCGCTCACCCTCCCGTTGGGCGCGGACCCGGACGGCGAGGGCTACCTGGTCGCCACTCTGGTGCACCGCGAGCAGGGCAGCGCCCTGCCCCGCGCCGTGCTGGTGGTGCACGGATTCACCGACTACTTCTTTCACACCGAACTGGCCGATCGGTTCGCGGCCCGGGGATACGCCGTCTACGCCCTGGACCTGCCCAAATGCGGGCGCTCGTGGCGCGAAGGGCAAACCCCGCACTTCACCACGGACCTGCGCCGCTACGACGCCGCCCTGCAGGCCGCCCTCGAGCGCGTCGAGGAGCCCGAGGTGCTGGTCTACGGGCACTCGGCGGGCGGGCTCGTCGTGACGCTGTGGCTGGATCGACTGCGCCGTCGCTGCGCGACCGGGCGGATCACCGGCCTGGTGCTCAACAGCCCGTGGTTCGACCTGCACGGACCGGCGATCCTGCGCAGCGCACCGACCTCGGCCGCCCTGATCGCGCTGGCCCGGTTCCGCAAGATGAAGGTCATCCGCCGCCCGGTGCCCGAGGGCGGCTACGGCAGCACCCTGCATCGCGACTATTCAGGCGAGTTCGAGTACGACCTGCAGTGGAAACCGCTGGGCGGATTCCCGGTGACGTTCGGCTGGATCAATGCGATCCGGCGGGCGCAGGCCCGCCTGCACCGCGGCCTGGACGTCGGGGTGCCGTCGCTCATCCTGCGGTCAGGTCACAGCGTCCCGGAATCCCAGGACCCCGACTCGATCCAGCGCGGTGACGCGGTGCTCGACGTCACCCAGATCGCCCGCTGGGCCGGTTGCGTCGGCAACCGCACCACGATGGTGCCGATCACCGACGCCAAGCACGATGTGTTCCTGTCCCTGGCCGACCCGCGGGCGGCCGCCTACACCGAGCTCGACGCTTGGCTGGATTGGCATCAGAGTCATCAGCGCGACCAATCCAATTCCTCCACAACACAATCCGGACAGGGCTAGAACGCGTGCAGCATTACGACCTGACGATCATCGGCAGCGGCTCGGGCAACAGCATCCCCGACAGCGGCTACGACCCGCGGTACGGCGACATGCGTATCGCCCTCTGTGAGCAGGGCACCTTCGGGGGCACCTGCCTCAACGTCGGGTGCATCCCGACGAAGATGTTCGTCTACGCCGCGGAGGTCGCCCACACCATCCGCGACTCGGCGCGGTTCGGCATCGACGCCCACATCGACGGGGTGCGCTGGCCCGACATCGTCGACCGCGTGTTCGGCCGCATCGACCCGATCGCCGCCGGCGGCGAGTCCTACAAGCGCGGCCTGCCCAACATCGACGTCTACGGCCACCACACCCGGTTCACCGGCAGTCAGGATGGCCGCTACCTGTTGCGCACCGACGCCGGCGACGAGTTCAGCTCCGACCGGGTGGTGATCGCCGCGGGCTCGCGTGCCTCGGTGCCGCCGGCGATCGACGACTGCGGTGTGGCGTATCACACCAGCGACACCATCATGCGGATCAAGGAACTACCCGAGCATCTGGTCATCGTCGGCGGTGGTTTCGTGGCCGCCGAGTTCGCGCACGTGTTCTCCGCGCTGGGGGTGCGGGTGACCGTCGTGGTGCGCGGGCCGGGTCTGCTCACCCACTGCGACGAGACGATCTGCCACCGCTTCACCGATCTGGCCACCGCGAAATGGGATCTGCGCACCCACGTCAACGTCACCGGGTCCCGGACCGAGGCCGGCCGCACCGTGCTGGAGCTCGACGACGGAACCGAGATCGACACCGATGTCCTGCTGGTGGCCACGGGCCGGGTGCCCAACGGCGACCAACTGGACGCCGAGAAGGCCGGGGTGACCGTCGAGGACGGCAGCGTCGCCGTCGACGAATACCAGCGCACCACGGCGCGTGGCATTTTCGCGCTCGGCGATGTGTCCTCGGACTACCAGCTCAAGCATGTGGCCAACCACGAGATGCGGGTGGTGCGGCACAACCTGCTGTTGGACTGGGACGACACGGCGGCGATGGTGGCCAGCGATCACCGGTTCGTGCCCTCCGCCGTGTTCACCGACCCGCAGCTGGCAATGGTGGGTCTCACCGAAGCCGAGGCCCGGGAGGCCGGCCACGACATCGTGGTGAAGGTGCAGGAGTACGGGGACACCGCCTACGGCTGGGCGATGGAGGACACCACCGGCGTAGTGAAGCTGATCGGTCAGCGGGGCACCGGCCGGATCCTGGGGGCACACGTCATGGGCCATCAGGCGTCGTCGATCATCCAGCCGCTGATCCAGGCGATGAGCCTGGGACAGACCGCCAAAGCGATTGCCAACGGCCAGTATTGGATTCATCCCGCGCTGCCCGAGGTGATCGAGAACGCGCTGCTCGGCCTGCTGTAGTTCAGCCCGCCGGGGTGGCGTCCCAGCGTTCCTCGATCCGGCCGAATCGCCAGATGCCGAGCGCGATCAGCCAGGTCACCACGAACATGCCGGCGATGGCGAAGCCGACGAACTCCAGGTCGGCCGAGCCGATCACGCTCAGCGGCCCCGAGGTGATGCCCAACCGATCCACCAGCAGACCGGTCAGCACGATCACCCCGACGGCCAGCGCGACGAGCACCGACAAGACGGTGACGGTCAGGTTGTAGTAGACCTTGCGGATCGGCTTCAGGAACGCCCAACCGTAGGCACGGGCCATGAAGATGCCGTCCAGGCTGTCGAACAGACTCATCCCCGCGGCGAACAACACCGGCAGCACCAGCACGGCGTACCAGGGCAGCGTGAACGCCGCCGTGCCCGCGGCCAGGATCAGCAACGCCACCTGGGAGGCGGTGTCGAAACCCAGGCCCATCAGGAACCCGACCGGGTACAGATGCCAGGGCCTGTCGACGCGGTGCATCACCCGGCTCACCAACCGGGCCAGCAGGCCGCGGTGGTGCAGCCGGCGTTCCAGTTCCGCTTCGTCGAATTCCCCACGGCGCATGGACCGGAACACCTTGGCGATGCCGACCGCGGCGAACAGATTGCTCAGCCCGATCAGCAGCAGGAACGTACCCGCGACCACGGAGCCGATCAGGCCCAGCGTCTGCAGCATCGGCGAACCGTCGTCCTGGACCGGGCCTGCGACGGCGCGCACGCCGAGCGCCAGTAGCAGCGCCAGCCCGAACACCACACTGGAATGCCCGAGGGAGAACCAGAATCCCGCCGACAACGACCGGGTGCCCTCGCCCACCAGCTTGCGAGTGGTGTTGTCCACGACGGCGATGTGGTCGGCGTCGAAGGCATGCCGGGCGCCGAGCAGGTACGCGGTGACCCCGAGTCCGACCCCGAACACACCGGCCGACCCGAGCGTGATGTGTTGCGGGGCCACCCCGAAAATCAAGACGCCCCAACCGAAGACGTGCAGCGCGAGGACGAATCCGCCGATCGCCGCGATGGACATCCAGTCGGCGCGGTCGAAACGGGATGCCATCAACGCAGCGTAGGGCGCGACGTTATATCTGTCCACCTGAACAGATGATCAGCCGTGCCTGGCGCCGATCCAGTGCAGCAGGTCGTGCACCACCTCGTCGTCGAGCCGGTAGGTGGCCAGCCGCCCGACCCTGGTGCTGGTCACCCAGCCCTGATCGCGGAGCACTCGAAGTGCTTGGGACACCGCATTTTCCGAACGCCCGAGCACGGCGGCGAGATCTCCGACACAGATGCCGGGCGTCCGGTGCAGGGACAGCAGGATCTCCAGGCGGTGCGGGTCGGACAGCAGATCGAATCGCCGGGCCCAGCCACCCGTGTCGACATGGGGATCTGCAGGTCCGGCCATCTGCCAGATTCTAGTGACGTCTAGTCCAGGAAGCCGTGCAGCAGCGCGGTGGAACCGGCTATGTGGGCGGCCATCGCCACGGCGGCACCGTTGGCGTCGCCCGCGAGGATTGCCATCACGATGGCCTCGTGTTGCTCATCGGAGTGCGCGATGTTGCGGGACAGCAGCGGGATCTGGTCCAGCAGGGCGTTGATCCGCATCCGGTTCTGGGCCACCAGGGGCACCAGCGACGGCGACCCGGCGGCCTCGGCGATGGCCAGATGCAGCCGCGAGTCCAACCGCCGGTAGTCGTCGGGGTCGGCGCCGCGGACATCGCCGAGACGCGACCAGAGTCGCTCCCGGTCGGCGGCGGTCAGGCTGCGCCCGGCCGCCATCCGGGCCGCACCGACCTCGAGGATCTCGCGCAGCCGCACCGCGTCGTCGATCTCCTCGCGGGTCAGCCCGTCGCCGCTGGCCGGCAACACCGGCACCTCGGTGGCCAGAAAGGTGCCGCCGTAGCGACCGCGTTTGGACACCAGGTACCCGGCGTCGGCCAGGGACTTGATGGCTTCGCGGACGGTGTCGCGGCTCACGCCGAGCCGGGTGGCCAGTTCCCGTTCGGGCGGTAGGGATTCCCCGGGTGCGAGCACGCCGAGCCGGATGGTCTCCAAGAGTCGCCCGACGGTGTCCTCGAACGCGTTGCCGAGCCGCACCGGGCGCAGCAGAGCCGCACTCGCCGGCAGTGGATCGGGTAGCCGATCGGACTCGGACATGCGACAGAACCTACTGTTCCCGGCTCACAGCGGAGTCACGTAGTGGCCGCTGATGCCGCCGTCGACCAGGAATGTCGAGCCGGTGATGAACGACGCGTCATCGCTGGCGAGGAACGCCACCGCGGCGGCCAGCTCCTCGGGTTCGGCGAATCGGCCCACCGGCACGTGCACCAGCCGGCGGGCGGCCCGCTCGGGGTCCTTGGCGAACAACTCCTGCAGCAGCGGCGTGTTCACCGGACCGGGGCACAGGGCGTTGACCCGAATGCCCTGACGGGCGAACTGGACGCCGAGTTCACGCGACATGGCCAGCACGCCGCCCTTGGACGCGGTGTAGGAGATCTGCGAGGTGGCCGAACCCATCACCGCGACGAACGATGCGGTGTTGATGATCGAGCCCTTCTGCGCGGGCACCATGTGCCGCAGCGCGGCCCGGCAGCACAGGTACACGCTCTTGAGGTTGATGTCTTGCACGCGTTGCCAGGCCGGCAGTTCGGTGTTCTCGATCAGGTCGTCGTCGGGCGGGCTGATCCCGGCGTTGTTGAAGGCGATGTCGAGTCCCCCGTGCGTCTCGACGGTGGTGGTGAAGAGGTGGTCGACCGCATCCTCGTCGGAGACGTCGACCTGCACGAAGGTGACGTTGAGCTCATCCGCGACGGCCTGGCCGGCGACGGGGTCGACATCGCCGATGACAACGATGGCGCCCTCGGCCTGCATGCGTTTGGCCGTTGCCAGCCCGATGCCGCTGGCGCCACCGGTGATGACGGCGACCTTGTCCTTCAGTCGCTGGGTCAGATCCATCTAGAGCTCCTCTACTGCGAAAAAGACGTTCTTGGTCTCCGTGAACGACAGGGGTGCGTCGGGGCCGAGTTCGCGGCCCAGGCCGGATTGCTTGAAGCCACCGAACGGGGTGGTGTAACGCACCGACGAATGCGAGTTCACGCTGAGGTTGCCGGCTTCCACCGCGCGCGAGACCCGCAGTGCGCGTGAGACATTGTCGGTCCAGATGGACCCGGACAGTCCATAGGACGTGGCGTTGGCCAGCGCGACGGCATCGGCCTCGTCCTCGAACGGCAGCACCGCCACGACGGGCCCGAAGATCTCCTCGGTGACGGCCCGGTCGGTGCGTCCCGGGGTGAGCACCGTCGGCGCGAACCAGTACCCGGGCCCCGTCGGCGCCGATCCCCGGAACGCCACCGGCGCGTCATCGGGTACATAGGCGGCCACCGATTCCCAGTGCGGTTTGGACACCAGCGGTCCCATCTCGGTGTCACGGGCGGTCGGGTCGCCGACCACCACACCTTTGACCGCGGGTTCCAGCAGTTCCATGAACCGGTCATAGACGGTGCGCTGCACCAGGATCCGGCTGCGGGCACAGCAGTCCTGACCGGCGTTGTCGAACACACCGTACGGCGCGGTCGCGGCGGCCCGCTCCAGGTCGCAGTCGTCGAAGACGATGTTGGCACTCTTGCCGCCCAATTCAAGGGTGACGCGTTTGACCTGCGCGGCCGCTCCCGCCATCACCCGGGTGCCGACGCGGGTGGAGCCGGTGAACACCACCTTGCGCACATCGGGATGGGTGACGAAGCGCTCGCCGACCACCGCACCCGCGCCGGGCAGCACCTGGAACAGGTCCGGGTCCAGGCCGGCCTCGACCGCCAACTGGCCCAGCCGGATCGACGTCAGCGGCGTCCATTCGGCGGGCTTGAGCAGCACGGCATTCCCCGCGGCCAGGGCCGGGGCGAACCCCCAGGCCGCGATGGTCATCGGAAAATTCCACGGGGTGATCACACCGATCACCCCGAGGGGCTCGTGGAAGGTCACATCGAGGCCACCGGCCACCGGAATCTGCTTGCCGCTCAACCGCTCCGGGCTGGCCGCGTAGTAGGTCAGCACGTCACGCACGTGGCCGGCCTCCCATTCGGCCTGCGCGACGGGATGCCCGGAGTTGGCCACCTCGAGCGCCGCGAGCTCACCGATGTGGGCATCCACGGTCGCCGCGAAAGCCCGCAGCCCCGCGGCCCGTTCGGCGGGCGCCAGCCGCGCCCAGCGGCGCTGGGCGGCCACCGCGCGCGCCACCGCGTCGTCGACGGCGGCCTCGTCGAGCAGCTCGACAGTGCGCAGCACCTCCTCGGTGGCCGGGTTGATGACCTGGGTCGCGCTCATGAAACCCTTTCCGTCGCATACAGGGTGGCCGCCTGCACCAGTCCCGCGAACAGCCGCAGGTCGTCGAGGCGTTCCTCGGGATGCCACTGCACCGCCAGCACGAACTGCTCGCCGGGCAGCTCGACCGCCTCGACGACGCCGTCGGCGGTGTCCTGGGCGCTGATGATCAGTCCGTCGCCGAGCCGGTCGATGGCCTGGTGGTGATAGCACTGCGCGTGCGAGGACTCCCCGATGAGCGCGGCCAGCCGGGTGCCGGGCACGGTGTGCACGGCCGAGGTGGAGAACACCGCGTTGCCCTGTTGGTGGCGGGTGTGGCCCAGCACGTCGGGCAGGTGCTGGTGCAGCGTTCCGCCGAGTGCCACGTTGAGCACCTGGGCGCCGCGGCAGATGCCGAGCACCGGCATACCGCGGCGCAACGCCACCTCCAGCAAGGTGAACTCCCAAACATCGCGGGGGCCGGCCGGCTCGTCGGTGGACGGATGACGTTGCTGGCCATAACTTTCCGGGTTGACGTCGCGACCGCCCGTGATGATCAAACCGTCGATGCCGTCGAGCACCCGCTCGGCCACGGCGGTACTCACCGGCTGCGGCGGCAGGAGCACGGCCGTCCCGCCGCCGAGGTTGACACCCTCGACGTAAATGCCGGGCAGAAAACTGGCCTGCACGTCCCACACCCCGGTCTGCGCCTGTTGCAGATAGGTGGTGAGGCCGATAACGGGCAGCGGCGGGCAGGAGCGCAGCGACCCGGGGTTCTGCTCAGAGGCGCTCAAAGCCTCGTCTCCTCTCCCAATCCGTGACGGCCCCGTTGAAGGCCGTCAGTTCCACCCGCGCGTTGTTGAGGTAGTGCTCGACGACGTCGTCGCCGAACGCCGCGCGGGCGATCGCCGACCCCTCGAACAGGTCGGCCGCCTCGGCCAGCGTGGTGGGCAGGCGCGCGGCGCCGCCGGTGTAGGCGTTGCCGGTACACGCCTCTTCCAGCTCGAGATTCTGCTCGATACCGTGCAGGCCACCGGCGATCAGTGCGGCGACCGCCAGATACTGGTTCACGTCACCACCGGGCGCGCGGCATTCCGCCCGCATGCCGTGGCCGTGCCCGACGACACGCAACGCACAGGTTCGGTTGTCCATCCCCCAGGCCACCGCCGTCGGGGCGAAGCTGCCATCGGCGAAACGCTTGTAGGAGTTGATGTTCGGCGCGTAGAACAGCGCCATCTCACGCAGCGTCGCCAGTTGGCCTGCCACGAAGCTGCGGAACATGCTCGACATGCCTTGCGGATCGGCGTCGTCGGCAAAGACTGCCGTGCCGTCGGTGCCGCGGAAGGACAGGTGGATATGACAGCTGTTACCTTCGCGCTCATCGTATTTCGCCATGAACGTCAGCGATTTGCCGTGCTGGTCGGCGATCTCCTTGGCACCGTTCTTGTAGATGGTGTGGTTGTCGCAGGTGACCAGTGCGTCGTCGTAGCGGAAGGCGATCTCCTGCTGGCCGAGGTTGCACTCCCCCTTCACGCCTTCGCAGTACATCCCGGCGCCGTCCATGCCGCGCCGGATGTCCCGCAGCAGCGGCTCCATCCGGGTCGAGGCGTGCATGGCGTAGTCGACGTTGTAGTCGGTGGCCGGCGTCAGGCCGCGGTAGTCGGCCGCCCAGGCCGCCCGGTAGGTGTCGTCGAACACCATGAATTCCAGTTCGGTGCCGACGAAGGCGCCCAGCCCCCGTTCGGCGAGCCGGTCGAGTTGCTTGCGCAGGATGCTGCGTGGCGCCTGCAGCACCGGACGCCCGTCCGTCCAGGTCAGGTCGGCCATCACCAAGGCGGTACCGGGCAGCCACGGCAGCTTGCGCAGGGTGCTGAAGTCGGCCGTCATCACCATGTCGCCGTAGCCGGTCTCCCAGCTGGAGATGGCGTACCCGTCGACGGTGTTCATGTCGACGTCGACGGCCAGCAGGTAATTGCAGCACTCGGCGCCGTGGGCGGCGACGTCCTCGACGAACAGCCGCGCCGACACCCGTTTGCCGGTGAGTCGGCCCTGCATGTCGGTGAACGCGACGATGACGGTGTCGATCTCACCGTCGGCGACCAGCCGCTCGAGCTCGAACTGCGTCAGCACGCCGGTTCCCTCAAGTATCCAGGCATCAGCACCCTCTCCACGCCGAGAAGTCAACCATTACCGCCATGTCGTCAACGCAGGTGCGTTGGGATCGACGGTCATTCACCTACACATTTACACATCCGTCACCCCAAAGGTAGGACAGCAGACCAATAGCGGCCTATTCTCCCCCTAGATCCGCCATGCCAGGGCTGTCACAAAGGAGAACGCCGTGCCAGAAGGCCACGAACTGCTCGACGAGGACGAACGACACCTCGCGAGCCTCGGTTACACCCAGGAACTGCACCGCTCGTGGTCGGGGTTCTCCAACTTCGCCATCTCGTTCTCGATCATCTCGATCCTGGCCGGCTGCTTCACGTCGTTCGGGCTGGGCTGGAACAACGGCGGCCCGGCGGCCATCGCCTGGGGCTGGCCGATCATCTCGGTCTTCATCCTGATCATCGGGCTGTGCATGTCCGAGCTGGTGTCGGCGTACCCGACATCGGGCGGAATCTATTGGTGGGCAGCCAAACTCGGCGGCCCCAAGGCCGGGTACTACACCGGCTGGCTGAACCTCGTCGGCTTGATCGCCATCCTGGCGTCGGTGGCCTACGGCAGTGCCACCTTCCTGGATCTCACCCTGAGCACCTTCAGCGAGACGTGGGCGTCCGAGTACAGCCTGACCCGGGTATTCGTCATGTTCCTGGTGATCCTGGCGATCGTCGCCACCATCAACATCTTTTCGTCGCATCTGCTGGCTGTCATCAACAACATCTCGGTGTGGTGGCACGTCGCGGGCGCGGCGGTGGTGATCGTCATCCTGTGGCTCATCCCGCAACAACACGCCAGCCTCTCGACGGTCTTCGCCACCACGGTCAACAACACCGGCTTCTTCGGCGGGTCGACCTCGGGGCTGACGTTCCTGTTCTTCGTGTTGCCCATGTCGGCGATCCTGACGCAGTACACGATCACCGGATACGACGCCTCGGCCCACCTGTCCGAAGAGACCAAGAGCGCGGCCGACGGTGCGGCCAAGGGCATCTGGCGCTCGATCTTCTACTCCGCCATCGGCGGCTGGATCCTGCTGCTCACCTTCCTGTTCGCCGTCCAGGACGTCGACGGGGTGACCGCGGGCGGCGGCGCGGTGGCCACCATCTTCACCCAGGCCATGGACTCGAAGTGGGTCGGCATCGTGCTGCTGATCTCGACGGCGGGCCAGTTGTTCTGCACCACCGCCTGCCAGACCAGTTCCTCGCGGATGCTGTTCGCGTTCAGCCGGGACCGCGCGGTGCCCGGTCATCAACTGTGGTCCAAGGTCAACGCCAAGCGGGTGCCCGCCAATGCGGTGATCATCACCGCCGTCATCGCCGCGCTGATCACGCTGCCCGCCCTGGTCCAGGTGGACATCAACGGCGCCCCGGTGCCCGTCGCCTTCTTCGCGGTCGTCTCGATCGGCGTGGTCGGCCTGTACTTGTGCTTCGCCGTGCCGATCTACTACCGGTGGAAAGCCGGGGACGATTTCCCGCTGGGCAAGTGGAACCTGCGCGGACACCACAAGTGGATGGCACCGCTGGCGCTGGCCGAGATCATCATCACCTCGATCATCGCGATGTTCCCCACATCCATCGGTGGCGCGCCCTGGGATCCCAGCTTCGAACTGAAGTTCGTCAACTACACACCTATCCTGGTGGGCGTCGTACTAATCCTGCTGTCGCTGTATTGGCAACTGTCGGTTCGACATTGGTTCACCGGTCCGGTGAAGCAGGTCGACCTCAGCGGCGACGCGCTGGTAGAGGACGGCGCCTGATCACCAGGTGCTCGTGCGCATGACGATCTCCGCGGCGACCTGCGCGGTGGATTCACCGGCGTTGCGCCGGCTGAGGAGTTCCACCAGCCGGTATTCGCCGTAGACGTAGCGCTGGCTGGCCTGCGCCACCGCGCGGGCGCCCGGGTTGCTCACCAGCACAGTGGTGTTCAGTTCCACCGGCGGGCACTGTTCGTCGCGGACGACGCCGGTCTGGTCGGCGACCCGCGGGTGACCGCGGTCGATCACCACCAGCCCGATGAACCGGTCGAGCCGGGTCGCCGCCAGCTCCCAGGCCAGTTCGCCGCCGAGCCGGTCCCCCACCAGCAGGCCCCACCGGACCCCGAGGGCGTCGAGCACCCCGACCACAGCCGCGGCCGTCAATTGCGGATCGGGATAGATGACGATCGTGCGGAGGGTGGCGGTGTGCAGCCGCTGACACACGGCGTCATACGCGCGTGCCCCGGGCTGCGCGGCGCCGAGCAGCACCACCACGCCGCCCTTGTCCGGGCCCGCCACCTCGACGGCGACAGGTACTCCGTCGACGGTCACCATGGTCGAAGGCATTGCGTCACGCTAGGACATGAACCGGTCCGGCGCGGGCGTTTTCGCCGGTCTGACCCCGGACGGTCAGCTGCCACCGATGCGGCCCGCTTGTTTGCCGGTGACGTCGAGGAAGGTTTGCGGCAGGGCCCCACGGACGGTGACGGTGGGGTCCGGCGTCGGGAAGCCGACGGCGAAAACCGCCATCCCGTCCACGTTTTCGAACGAGTAGTACACGCTGCTGCGCTCGGCGCCGAGCTGCATCGTCTGCTCGAAAGCCAGCGCCGCCGGGCGCGGGGTGTCCAATCGGTTGGTGGTGATCGGGATGGCGGGCGAGGACCGATCGAAGAAGGTGTCGTAGTGCGCGCACCGTTGCGCGGTCGCCTCCAGCGCGTCGACGTCCAGTTGCCAGCTGAGCACCGTGACGAGCATCCGGGCTCCGTCGTAGGTCACCGTGTACTTGGCCGCACTGCCCGGACCACGTTCGGCCGTCGCCGCGATCACCCGGGTGAAGCCGTCACTGCAGCCCTCCGGCGTGGACAGCATCGCCGGTGGCCCGCCGGCCCCGTCGGGCTCGCCCTGCCGTTCGACGACGCGGTCATAGAGCACGCCGGGCGCAAAGTCGGCCGAGGTGAGCAGAACGTTCTGCAGCCGGGTTCCGGGCCAGGCGGGTGTGCCGTCGATGACATGCGCGCATCCGCTGAGCGCCGACGCGATCAGCAGCGCTGGTATCAGCAGGCGCGCGATCATCGGCCCAGGCTACCGATCGGCGACGTCCGCCGTCGGCGTGATCGTGCTGGCGATGATGTCGCGCCGCGGTGGCCCGTCGAGCAGCCCCCACACCGCGTCGAGGTCGACATGGGCGGCCAGCGCGTCGGCCATCACATCCAGTTGCCCGTCGCGCCGGGCCCGCACATCGGTATCGGTGGCCACGACGAATCCGGTACGGTCCGCCGCCCCAGCCGCCTCGGTGAGCCATGCCCGGCGTACCTCGTCGTTGTCCAGCAGACCGTGCCAGTGCGTGCCGAAGACCGTACCGCGGCGGATGCCCACCCCGAGCCAGTCCTGTTCATCGGAGCTGCGTACCTGCCCGTGGTGGATCTCGTAGCCGTGTAGCGGAGTCTCCCAGTGCCGCAAGGTTTTCTGCGGGTCGAACACGATCTCGGCATCCAGCAGGCCCAGACCGTCGACCGCGCCGGCCCGCGATTCGACGGGATCGTCGATCCGGCGGCACAGCATCTGGAATCCGCCGCACACCCCCAGCACCGGCCGGCCGGCCCGGGCGTGCGCCACCACCGCGTCGGCAAGTCCGCGCTCGCGCAGCCACGCCAGATCCGACACGGTGGCCTTACTGCCCGGCAGCACCACCACGTCGGCGTCACCGATGTCAGCCGGGTCGGCCACCCAGCGCACCAGCACACCGGGCTCGCAGGCGAGCGCCTCGACGTCGGTGGAGTTGGAGATGCGCGGCAGCCGGACCACCGCCACCCGCAGCCATTCGGGCCCGCGCGGCGCCACCGGTTCACCGAGGGTGGCACCGGTGGTCACCGACAGGGAATCCTCGGCGTCCAACCACAGCGAGTCCAGATGCGGGATCACGCCGTAGGTGGGCCGTCCGGTCAGCGTCTGCAGTTGCTCCAGCCCGGGCGCCAGCAATGCGGGATCACCCCGGAACTTGTTGACCAGGAAGCCGCTGATGAGTTTCTGGTCCTCGGGTTCCAGCACCGCCACCGTGCCGAACAGATGTGCCAGCAGGCCACCGCGGTCGATGTCACCGACCAGCAGCACCGCCAGCCCGCCGGCCCGCGCCAGGCCCATGTTGGCCAGATCGCTGGCGCGCAGGTTGATCTCGGCGGGCGACCCCGCGCCCTCACAGATCACGACGTCGAATTCGGCTCGCAGCGCGGATAATTCGTCGGCCACGACACCGGCCAGCTCGGTGCGGCGGGTGAAGTAGTCTCCCGCCGCCATGGTGCCCGCCACCTGACCCCGCACCACCAACTGCGAGGTGCGGTCACTACCGGGTTTGAGCAGGATCGGGTTGAACCGGATGCTGGGCGCCAGGCCGGCGGCGCGGGCCTGCATCGCCTGCGCGCGGCCGATCTCGCCGCCCTCGACGGTGACGGCGGAATTGTTGCTCATGTTCTGGGCCTTGAACGGGGCCACCCGAATACCCCTGCGCGCCAACAGCCGGCACAGCCCGGCGACGACCATCGACTTGCCGGCGTCGGAGGTGGTGCCGGCGACCAGTAGCGCGCCGCCCGAGCTCACGCCAGGGTCAGGATGTCGGCGCCGTCCGCGGTGACGACGAGGGTGTGCTCGAACTGCGCGGTCCACTTGCGGTCTTTGGTGGCCACGGTCCAGCCGTCGTCCCAGATCTCGTAGTCCAGCGCGCCGAGATTGATCATCGGCTCGATGGTGAAGGTCATCCCCGGCTCGATCACGGTGTCGACGGCCGGTTGGTCGTAGTGCAGCACCACCAGGCCGTTGTGGAAGGTGGTGCCGATACCGTGACCGGTGAAATCGCGAACGACGTTGTAGCCGAAGCGGTTCGCGTAAGCCTCGATGACCCGTCCGACCACCGAGAGCTGCCTGCCCGGTTTGACCGCCTTGATGGCCCGCATGGTGGCCTCGTGCGTGCGTTCCACCAACAGCCGGTGTTCCTCGGACACGTCGCCGGCCAGGAAAGTGGCGTTGGTGTCCCCGTGCACCCCGTCGATGTAGGCCGTGACGTCGATGTTGACGATGTCGCCGTCCTCGATGACGGTGGAGTCCGGGATGCCGTGGCAGATGACCTCGTTCAGCGAGGTGCAGCAGGACTTCGGGAAGCCCTTGTAGCCCAGTGTGGACGGATAGGCGCCGTGGTCGAGCATGTACTCGTGGGCCACCCGGTCCAGGTGATCGGTGGTGACGCCGGGCGCCACCGCCTTGCCGGCCTCGGCGAGTGCGGCCGCGGCGATCCGGCCGGCGACCCGCATCTTCTCGATCACCTCGGGTGTCTGCACCCAGGGTTCGTGTCCTTCGACCGCGGTCGGCTGCCACGCGTACTCCGGGCGCGGGATGGACTTGGGCACCGGCAGGGTCGGGGACAACTCTCCGGACCGAAGAGGCGCGCGAACAGACATGGCGGTCAGCCTAGTCGTCAGCCGACGGCGATCGTCCCGACGAGCCGCGGCTTCGTGGGCGCCGGGCTTCCACCAGCGGTAATGGTGTTACCGTACGGCGGTGAGCGAAGACCACATCCTGAACCGGCTCGGCTACGTCGAGGTCGAGTCGACCGATGACCGGCTGGTCCTGGAGATGGACAACCGGCCCGATCTGGCCAACGTCCGGGGCGCGCTGCAGGGCGGCCTGGTGGCCACGCTCATCGACATCGCCGCGGGCATCCTCGCCGGGCGGCACACCGGCGTCGGGTACGACGTCACCACCGCCGACCTGAACATCCACTTCCTGGCGCCGGTGCTGGGCCGGGCCCGGGCCGAGGCGACGATCGTGCGCGCGGGCAGGCGCCTCATTGTCACCGCCGTCGATGTCTTCGACGTGGACCGGAACAGGCTGGCAGCCAAGTCCACCCTGACGTTCGCGGTGCTCGAGCCGCGTTAGTTCCCGCGTCGGATCCGAGGCACCCAGGACCGCCGGGGCCCGCGGATGTCCACCGACCCGCAGACCACCTTGCCCGTGAAGACGATGTGCGGCGTGCCCTCGGCCGGGGCGTCCCGCCGGTGGTCGTTGGCGCTGCCCACGACCACCTCGACATCGTCGATCGAGGCACTCGCGCCGTCGGGCAGCCGGATGTCGATGCCGCCGAATTTGAGGTCGAGCTCCACCACGATCATCGGGCCGGCGAACCGTGCCTGGGTCAGGTCGAGATCGACCGACCCCATCCGGCGATGCAGCGACAGGCGGGTGGGCACCACCCACTCCCCCTGGCGCTTGAGCGAACCCATCACCCCGCGCAGCTCCACCCGGTCGGTGGCCGACGTCACGATTGCCCCCGGACCCGGCAGGTCGCCGACCAGGGCGTCCAGGTCGGTGTGCAGCCGGGCTTGGGAGACCAGGGCCGACCGTTCCTCGAACTCGCCGATGTCGATCAGCCCGAGTGCCACAGCGTTGTGCAGCCGCCGCAACGTGCCGTTGCGGTCGGCGTCGGAGACGCGCAGCGTCGTGTAGTCGTCTATGCCTGTCATGGTCACCCGCCAGGGTACCCAGCAGGCGTCAGGCGAGGTAGTCAGGCCAGATAGTCCGGCGGCAGGCCGTTGAGCATGTCCCGGCACATCCGCACGGCATACTCCGAGCTGCCACCACCGACGATCAGCGCGGCGAAGGCCATATCGCCGCGGTACCCGGCGAACCAGGCATGCGACCCGCCGTTGAACTCGGCCTCACCGGTCTTGCCGCGGACGTCGCCGAGCCCGTTGAGGTCCTTGGCCGTGCCGTTGGTCACCACCAGGCGCATCATCGGCCGCAGCGCGTCGAGCATCTTCGGCGAGATCGGCGCAGCGGTGCCGTTGACCTGCGTCTGGCGTCCCAGGATCAGTTGTGGCACAGGTGTTTTCCCGGCCGCCACGGTGGCTGCCACCATGGCCATCCCGAACGGGCTGGCCAGCACTTTGCCCTGGCCGAAACCGTCCTCGGTGCGTTCGGTCAGGTCCACCGTCGGCGGCACCGATCCGGTCACCGTGGGGATACCGTCCACCACGTAGTCGGGGCCCAGACCATACTGGGCAGCCGCCTGGTTCAGGCCACGCGGCGGCAACGTGCTGGCAAGTTCGGCGAAGGTGGTGTTGCACGAATTGGCGAACGCCCGCGACATCGGGACCGTGCCCAAGTCGAAGGTGTTGTAGTTGTTGATGGTCCGGTGCCCGATGTCCAGCGACCCCGGGCACCCGAGCAAGGTGTTGGGGGTGGCCATGTCCCGGTCCACCACTGCACCCGCGGTGACGATCTTGAACGTCGACCCGGGTGGGTAGAGCCCCATCGTGGCCGTCGGTCCGTCGGCATCGGCGGCGGCGTTCTGCGCGACGGCCAGGATCTCACCCGTCGACGGCTTGATCGCCACGATCATCGCCTTCTTGCCGACCATGTTCACCGCGTCCTGCGCAGAGTTCTGCACCGCGCGGTCCAGGCTGATCGTCACCGAGGGCGCCGGGTTGCCCGGCACCTCGTTGAGCACGTCGACGTCCACGCCGTTCTGGTTGACGCTGACCACCCGCCACCCGGCCTGACCCACGAGGTCGGCCGACACCGCCTTCTTGACCTCCGAGACGATGGCCGGCGCGAATCGCCCGTCGGTGGGCATCATCTCGGGTTGTGGGGTGACCACCACGCCGGGCAACTTGCCGATCGCGGGCGACACCCGGTCGTTGTCGTCCTTGCGCAACGTGATGAGGTCCATCGGCTTGGTCGACGAGCTCGCCTCCTCGGCCAGCCGCTGCGCGTCCAGGGTGTTGTCGAACGGCCGCAGCGCGTCGGTGACGGCGCGGGCCGTCGGCATCAGCGCCGCGCCGGCGACCCTGGCGTCGAGCTCGTAGTGGTACAGATACCCCGGAACCAGCACGTCGGAGCCGCCGCGCTCGTTGACCGAGGCCCGCCGGGGTGGGTCGGCCCGCAACGCGAGGGTCTGGTTCTCACCGAGCTGGGGGTGCAGGCCGGTGGCTTTCCAGCGCACCTGCCAGTGCCCTTCCTCGCGGATCATGTTGAGTTCGCCGTCGTAGGTCCAGACCCGGTCCTTGGGCAGGTGCCAGCTGTACCGGTATTTGATGGTGCCGGTGTCCTGGGCGTACTTGGATCCCAGGATCTGGGTGTCCAGCCGGGTGGCCTGCAGCCCTGACCAGGCCTCGTTCAGTGCGGCCTGCGCCTGCGCCGGATGGTCGGCGAGATCCGCTGCGGCCGTGGTGTTCCCGGTGGCAAGTGCGGTGAAGAAGGCTTCGGCGGTCGGTTCGGGACCGTTGGGTTTGGGTGTGCAGGCACTCAGCGTGGCGGCGGTCGCGACGACGGCCATGACGGCCGCGGCGACTCGCGAGACTGGTGAGGTTGTAGTTGCCATTGAGGCAAATGTTAAAAGTGTGACGACGTTCGTGGGTGGAGGCGCACCGAGACGGAACCGTGACAGATCCGAGACCGGGCGGTCGGCTCAGTCCAACAGGACTGTGGCGAACGTCCCCACCTGGGTGAAGCCGATCTTCGCGTACGCGCCGCGGGCGACGTGGTTGTAGCCGTTGACGTACAGGCTCGCGACGCGCCCGCCGCGCAACACCGCCTCGGCCAGCGTCGCGGTGCCCGCGGCGCCCAGCCCACGGCCCCGCCACTCCGGATGGACCCACACACCCTGGATCTGACCGACCGTCGGCGACTGCGAACCGATCTCGGCCTTGAAGACCACCTGACCGTCCTCGAAACGTGCCCAGGCGCGACCCGCCGCGATCAGGCCGGCCACCCGGCGCCGGTAGCCGCGCCCGCCGTCACCCATCCGCGGGTCGATGCCCACCTCGCCGATGAACATCTCGATGGCGGCCACCAGATAGGCGTCCAGCTCTTCCATCCGCACGGGCCGCACCGCGGGGTCGCCCGCGCACTGCGGCGGAGCCGACAGCGCCATCAACGGTTGCTCGTCGCGCACATCGCGCGCCGCGCCCCAGCCCGCTTCGAGTCGCCGCCACAGCGGCAACACCAGCTCGGAGCGGCCGACGAGCGAGGAACACCGACGCGGCGAGCCCAGCGCCTTGTCGGCGAACGCGGCGATGTCGTCGGGACCACCGCGCAGCGGGATGAGGTTCGCCCCTGCGTAGCAGAGTGATTCGTCGACCCGGCGCCGCGTCCACAGTTCGCCGCCGATCGCATTCGGGTCGACGCCGTAGTCGAGTACCCGGCACGCCACCATGCACGAGCCGACCGGATCCTCGTCGAGAACCTCGCGAACCTGGCCGACGTCGCGCACCACAGAGACACGGCGCTCATCGGTGAGGCGGTACAGGGGCGGTGCCGACATGACGATTCTTTCTGAACAACCAGAGCCTGAGCTACCTGAACCGGAGGGTGACCCCGCTCACAGGGCCGGGTTTCAGCTTACGGTGACAACGGGCGAACCGCTGGCACTTGCGCCCGCGTCCAATTCGGCCGCGATGCGCATGGCCTCCTCGATGAGGGTTTCCACGATCTGCGACTCCGGCACGGTCTTGACCACTTCACCCTTGACGAAGATCTGGCCCTTGCCGTTGCCGGACGCGACACCCAGGTCGGCCTCGCGGGCCTCGCCCGGGCCGTTCACCACGCAACCCATCACGGCCACGCGCAGCGGCACGTCGAGCCCCTCGAGGCCGGCCGAGACCTCGTTGGCCAACGTGTACACGTCCACCTGGGCACGGCCGCACGACGGGCAGGACACGATCTCCAGGCCGCGCGGCCGCAGGTTCAGCGACTCCAGGATCTGCGTGCCGACCTTGATCTCCTCGGCGGGCGGCGCCGAGAGCGAAACCCGGATGGTGTCACCGATACCGCGGGACAACAGCGCACCGAACGCCACGGCGGACTTGATGGTGCCCTGGAACGCCGGCCCAGCCTCGGTGACGCCGAGATGCAGCGGGTAGTCGCACTGGGCGGCCAGCTGCTCGTAGGCGGCGACCATGACCACCGGGTCGTTGTGCTTGACGCTGATCTTGATGTCGCCGAAACCGTGCTCCTCGAACAGCGAGGCCTCCCACAGTGCCGACTCGACGAGCGCCTCGGGCGTCGCCTTGCCGTACTTCTTCATCATCCGGGCGTCCAGCGAGCCCGCGTTGACCCCGATCCGGATCGGGATTCCGGCCGCGCCCGCCGCCTTGGCGACCTCGGCGACCCGACCGTCGAACTCCTTGATGTTGCCGGGGTTCACCCGCACCGCCGCACACCCGGCGTCGATCGCGGCGAAGATGTACTTCGGCTGGAAATGGATGTCGGCGATGACGGGGATGTTCGCCTTCTTCGCGATGATCGGCAGCGCGTCGGCGTCCTCCTGCCGGGGGCACGCGACCCGGACCATGTCGCAGCCCGACGCGGTCAGCTCGGCGATCTGCTGCAGCGTCGCGTTGATGTCGTGGGTCTTGGTGGTGCACATCGACTGCACCGAGATCGGCGAGTCGCTGCCCACCCCGACGTCGCCGACCTTGAGCTGGCGGGTCTTGCGGCGCGGCGCCAGAGTGGGCGCCGGCGGGGCAGGCATGCCCAGACCGATGGAAGTCACGATGTTCTCCTCTTGGCTGTGCCAGATCTACTGGAAGAGTCTGATGGGATTGACCAGGTCGGCGGTGACGGTCAACAGCATGTATCCGACGACGAAGACCAGCACCACGTAGGTGGCGGGCATCAACTTGAGGTAGTTCACCGGCCCGGCGGCGACCTTGCCGCGCGCCGTCCGGATCATGTTGCGGATCTTCTCGAACACCGCGATGGCGATGTGGCCGCCGTCGAAGGGCAGCAGCGGGATCAGATTCACCGCGCCCAGCACGAAGTTCATCTGCGCCAGGAAGAACCAGAACGCCACCCACAGCCCGTGGTCGACGGTGTCGCCGCCGATGATCGATGCGCCGACCACCGAGATCGGCGTCTCGGGATCACGCTCGCCACCCCCGATCGCGTGCACCAGTGCACCGACCTTGGTGGGGATCTTGGCCAGCGACTTGCCCAGTTCGACGGCCAGGTCGCCGGTGAACGTGAAGGTGGCCGGGATCGCCGTGAGCGGGTTGTACTGCGTCGGCCCGGGCGGCGTGGCCGCGCTGACCCCGATGGCGCCGACGGTCACGGTGCCATCGGCGTCCTTGGTGAAGCGCTGGGTCTGGGTGACATCGACGACCGTGGCGATGCGCTCGCCGTCTCGTTCGTAGACGACGGGCACCGGCCCTGACAGCTTGCGGATGGCCGCGGCCATGTCGGCGAACGTCGCCACGTCGGTGCCGTCGACCTTGACTATGGTGTCCCCGGCCTGGATGCCGGCCCGCGCCGCGGGACCCGGACCCGGCTGCGGGCACGGCCCGAACGGGTTCTCCCCGTCCTTGGCGATCTGCGGTGCCACACAAGCGGTTTGGCCGACGATCGCGGTGGTCGGCGGCCGCAGGTTGGGCAGGCCCCAGATGACGGCGATGGCGTAGATGAGCACCAGGCCGATCAGGAAGTTCATGCCCGGGCCCGCGAACAGCACGGCGACGCGCTTCCACACCTTCTGCCTGTACATCGCGTGGGGTTGCTCGTCGGGGGTCAGTTCTTCGACCGAGGTCATGCCCGCGATATCGCAGAACCCGCCGAGCGGGACCGCCTTCACGCCGTACTCGGTGTGGCCGAGCCGATTGGGCCGCATGGTCGACCACAGGGTGGGACCGAAGCCGACGAAATAGCGGCGGACCTTCATACCGGTGGCACGCGCCACCCACATGTGACCGCATTCGTGTAGGGCCACCGAGACCAGGATGGCCAGCGCGAACAGCGCGATGCCGAGAGCAAACATCATCGGGCTGCGGTGACCTCCTGCGTCGATTCGGTGTTGATCAGGCGCTGGGCTGCGGCCTTGGCCCAGTCCTGCGCGTCGAGTACTTCTTCCACGGTAGCTGGTGCGGCGGCCCATTGGTCTGCAGCGTGCAGCACATCGGCAACAGTTCGGACAATCGATGGGAAAGCGATACGCCCTGCGAGGAAGGCGGCCGCGGCTTCCTCGTTGGCTGCGTTGTAGACCGCGGTGAGACATCCGCCACGCCGGCCTGCTTCGCGGGCCAGCTCCACCGCCGGGAACACCTGCGCGTCCAGCGGCTCGAACGTCCACGTCGACGCTGTGGTCCAGTCACAGGCCTGCGCGGCCCCCGCCACCCGGTCCGGCCAGCCCAGCGCCAGCGCGATCGGCAGTTTCATGTCCGGCGGGCTGGCCTGGGCCAGGGTGGAGCCATCGGTGAAGGTGACCATCGAGTGCACGACGGACTGCGGATGCACCACGACCTCGATGCGGTCGTAGTCGATGCCGAACAACAGATGCGTCTCGATCAACTCCAGGCCTTTGTTGACCAGCGAGGCCGAATTCAGCGTGTTCATCGGTCCCATCGACCACGTCGGGTGCGCGCCGGCCTGCTCGGGGGTGACGCTCTTGAGCGCGTCGGCGGTCCAGCCGCGGAACGGACCGCCCGACGCCGTCAGCACCAGTGCGGCCACCTCGTCGGCGCTGCCGCCGCGCAGGCACTGCGCCAGCGCCGAGTGTTCGGAGTCCACCGGCACGATCTGCCCGGGCGCCGCGGCGGCGAGCACCAGGGGCCCACCGGCCACCAGCGACTCCTTGTTGGCCAGCGCCAGGCGGGCTCCGCTGTGCAGGGCGGCCAGGGTCGGTTTGAGGCCCAGCGCGCCGACGAGGGCATTGAGCACCACGTCGGCCTCGGTGTCCTCGACGATGCGGGTGGCCGCGTCGGGTCCGCGGTAGGCGGCCTCGATGGTGGCGTCGGGGTCGGCGACGGCGACATTGCGGACACCGGTCTCGGCGGCTTGGCGGGCCAACAGGTCGGCGTTGCCACCGCCGGCGGCCAGACCCACCACCTCGAAGCGGTCCGGGTTGGCGGCGATCACCTCGAGCGCCTGGGTGCCGATCGAACCGGTGCTGCCCAGCAGCAGGACTCGAACGCGGCCGGACTCTGAGGGGACGTTCACCGCACCATTGTGCCGCGCGGAATCGGCAGTGGTGGCACCGACGCCGGATGTGCTCTCACAGGCCGACCCATCCGTGCCGGAGATCGCACCGAATACATCGGTGAGGGCGGCCCAAAAGACCGCTCCACAACAGATTCGAGTAATGACAGTGATGCACATAGCTCAATCGAAAACAGTGGCGGTCGTCGGACTTTCGGCGCTCACCCTGTTCGGAAGCATTGCGTGTTCGAAGGATTCGTCCACGAACGCCAGCGCCGCGCCGGAATCCAGCACCTCGACCAGCATGGCCATGACGGCGCCCGCGATGACCAGCGCGATGGGCGACCCCGCTGCCGGACTGGTGGGAGCAGGTTGCGCCGCGTACGCCAAGCAGGTGCCCAGCGGACCGGGTTCGGTGGCCGGTATGGCCCAGGACCCGGTGGCCGTCGCCGCCTCCAACAACCCCATGTTGACGACCCTGACCTCGGCGTTGTCGGGCAAGCTGAATCCGCAGGTCAACCTGGTGGACACGCTGAACAGCAACCCGGGGCTGACGGTGTTCGCGCCCACCGATGATGCGTTCGCCAAGATCGACGCGGCCACTCTGGACAAGCTCAAGACCGATTCGGATCTGCTGACCAAGATCCTGACCTATCACGTGGTCGAGGGCCAGGCCAGTCCCGCGAAGGTCGGCGGCCAGCACACGACGCTGCAGGGCGCGCCGGTCACCGTGACGGGCGCCGGACCGGACATCAAGGTCAACGACGCCGGACTGGTGTGCGGCGGCGTCAAGACCGCCAACGCCACGGTCTACATGATCGATACCGTTCTCATGCCCCCTGCCTGAGTTTGACTGCCCCACAACAAGACCCACGAACGGCGCCCTCGTGTCGATCCCCCCGTCGCACGACGGGCGCCGCTCGTGCCTTCGCAGGTCGGAAGCCGCACCATGCTCACACTCGTCGCCATCGGGTTTCTCGGCGGCCTGATCACCGGGATCTCGCCGTGCATCCTGCCGGTGCTGCCCGTCATCTTCTTCTCCGGCACCCAGACCGAGAACTCCACCGCTCGGCGGCCGTACCTGGTGATCGCCGGCCTGGTGCTGAGCTTCACCGCCGTGACCCTGGCCGGGTCGGCGCTGTTGACACTGCTGCGTCTGCCACAGGACGCGCTGCGCTGGGTGGCGCTGGCAGCACTGATGGCCATCGGTATCGGGCTGATCTTCCCGCGCGTCGAGGCCATCCTGGAGAAGCCGTTCGCCCGGTTACCGCAACGGCAATTCGGTTCCGGAAGTTCTGGTTTCGGGCTGGGCCTGGCGCTCGGCGTGCTCTACGTGCCGTGCGCGGGACCGGTGCTCGCCGCGATCATCGTGGCGGGCGCGACCGGCGAGATCGGGTTGTCCACCGTGGCGCTCACGGCGTCGTTCGCGGTCGGCGCGGCGCTGCCGTTGTTGTTCTTCGCCCTGGCCGGCCGACGGGTCAGCGAGCGGGTCACCGCTTTTCGCCGGCGCCAGCGCGGCATCCGCATCGCCGCCGGGCTGGTCACCATCGCACTGGCCGTCGCGCTGGTGTTCAACGTTCCGGCCCGACTGCAGCGGGCCGTGCCCGACTACACGGCCGCGTTGTCCGACGCCGTCGGCGGTGACCAACAGATCCGGGACAAACTCAACCTGGGCGGCATCGTCAACGAACAGAATGCCGGACTGTCCCAATGCTCCGACGGTGCAACCGAACTCGAGAATTGTGGAACGGCACCGGATATCAAAGGCATCACGGCCTGGCTCAACACACCGGAGGGCTCGGCCGTCGAACTGGCCGCCTTACGCGGCAAGGTGGTGCTCATCGATTTCTGGGCCTACTCCTGCATCAACTGCCAACGCAGCATCCCGCACGTCGTCGACTGGTACCGCGCCTACCGCGACACCGGATTCGAGGTCATCGGCGTACACACCCCGGAGTACGCGTTCGAACGCGAACAAGGCAATGTCGTCAGTGGTGCACGCGATCTGGGGATCACCTATCCCGTGGCCCTCGACAACGGTTACGCCACCTGGACGAACTATCGCAACCGCTATTGGCCCGCCCACTACCTGATCGACGCGCAGGGCACCGTCCGGCACGTGAAGTTCGGCGAGGGCGACTACGACGTCACCGAGAAACTGATCAGGGAGCTGCTGTCGCAGGCCCACCCGGACAAGACACTGCCCGCACCGACCGAGGCTCCCGACACCACCCCGCGGTCACCGCTGACCCCGGAGACCTATCTGAGCGTCGGGAAAGTGGTGAACTACGGCGGCACCGGCCCCTACGACGAAGGCACCATGACCTTCGCGCTCCCGGCCCGCCTGAACGACGACTCCTTCGCGCTGGGCGGCCCCTGGCAACTGGACTATCAAGGCGCCACGGCGACCGGGGACGACGCCCAGATCGCGCTGAACTATCACGCCCGCAACGTCTATGTGGTCGTCGGCGGCACCGGCACGCTCGAGGTCACCAGTGCCGGGGTCACCCGCCGTATACCGGTCAGCGGTCCGCCCAACATGCGGCAGATCGTCACCGACCACCCCGACGGCGCCGGGCGCATCGACGTCGCGTTCTCCCGCGGCCTGCAGGTGTTTTCGTTCACCTACGGTTGACGTGCGGACGGGTCGGCCGTCGCCTCGATCTTGACCACCCGGTCGGCACGGAATGTCAGCACCACCACCGCGAACAAGTGGCCGCGGTCGAAGGCCAACAACACCGGTTCGGCGGCGCACACCACCGTGGCCCCCGGCCCCAGGTACCGCAACAGGTTCACGGCGACATCGTGCGGCCCGTGATTCACCTGCCGCTGGAGGGCAACCTCGGCCAGCACCGTGCCCACCCCCCACACCTCGGGATCCAGTACCGACGTCAGCGCCGCGAGGTCGCCGTTGGCGCACGCCGTGATGAATGCCTCCGTGACCCGGCGGTGTTCGGCCCGGGTGACGTCACCGAGCCGTGGCCCGGAGCCGGCGACCTTGGTCCTGGCCCGACGAGCCAGCTGCCGGCAGGTGCCCACCGGCCGGCCCACCGTCTCGGCGATCTCGTCGAACGGGATTCCGAACACGTCGTGCAGCACGAACGCGACCCGCTCCCCCGGGCTGAGCGTGCCCAGCACCGCCAGTAATGCCGCGCTGACCTCGTCGTCGAGTGTCACCCGGTCGGCAGGGTCGGGCGCCAGATCAGGCAGCACGCCTGCGGCACCGTCCCCGTCGGGGCGTTCCCGGCGCATCCGTGCCGAGCGCAGCAGATCCAGGCACAGCCGGCCGGTCACCACGGTGAGCCAGGCCCGGACGTCGTCGACGGGTTCGGCGGCACGCGACAACCGCAGGAATGCCTCCTGCGCAAGGTCTTCGGCGTGACCCACATCGCCGAGCATCTGGTATCCGAGATTCACCAGATACGCGTGGTGCTCGCGCCAGGCGGTGTCGATCGCGTCGGTCATGGTGTTATGACGATCCCGTACCCGGAAAAGTTACGCGTAACTTTCGGCGCTGCCGCCCCGTCCTTATGAGCATGAAAACAATTCTGGTCACCGGGGCGACCGGCAATATCGGCCGCCCGCTCGTGCAACTTCTGGTCGACGCCGGCGTCCGGGTGCGCGCCGTCAGCCGTTCTGCGCCCGCCTTCCCGGGGTCCGTGGACATCGTGCCCTCCGCCGCGGCCGGGATGCCCGGCGTGGACGCGGTCTTCCTCAACTCGCGTGCCCTCATCGGCGAACTCGAGGCCACCGTCGAGTGCGCGCAGGCCGCCGGCGTGCGCAAGCTGGTCGCACTCGCGGCGATCAATGCCGACGACGACGATGACCGTCAGCCGTCGCGGGTGCGCGGTGATCGCAACCGCGAGTGCGAACAGCTCGCGGTCGGCTCGGGCCTGGACTGGGTGAGCCTGCGGCCCAGCGTGTTCGCCTCGAACTTCGCCGGCATGTGGTCGGGGCAGATCCAGGCCGGGGATGTGGTCAGCGGACCGTACGCGCAGGCGGCCACCGCGGTGATCGCCGACGCCGACATCGCCGCGGTGGCCGCGGTGGCCCTGCTCACCGACGACCTCGACAGAACGCGGATTCCGCTCACCGGGCCGCAGTCGCTGACCAACACCGAGTTGGTCCGGGCCATCGGGGTCGCGTTGGGTCGCGACCTGCGCTACACCGAACTGCCACCGGCCGCGGTGCGAGAACGCTTCGCCGCCATCGGTTTTCCGGCGGCGTTCGCCGACGCGTACATCGGGCTGCTCGAAGCGGGCGTCGGCCGGCCCGCCCTCGTCACCGACGAGGTACCGAGGATCCTCGGACGGCCCGCCACCCCGTTCGCGCAATGGGTCACCGACAACCGTTTCATGTTCGCCGAAACCCAAGGAGCACAGCATGTCTGACGATCCAAAACCTCCGAGCTGGCTGAAATCGATGAACAAGCTGGTGGTCGCCCTCGGCAGGCTCGGGGTGCCCGCCGGACCGTCGCAGGTACTGACGGTGCCGGGCCGCAGGTCCGGCCGGCCGCGCAGCACCCCGATGACGCCGTTCGAACACGACGGGGCGCTGTACACGGTCGCCGGCTATCCGGGAGCGGATTGGGCCGCCAACGCCCGCGCCGCCGGTACCGGCGTGCTGACCAGGGGAAGGCGCTCGCGCCGGGTGCAGATCGTGGAACTGACCGCCGAACAGTCCCGGCCCGTGCTGCGCGCCTTCGCCGAGAAGGTGCCCGTCGGCGTCGGCTTCGCCAAACGCTCCGGGCTGGTCACCGACGGCACGCCGGAGGAGTTCGAGGCCCTGGCGGGCCGGTTGGCGGTGTTCCGCTTCGATCAACGGTGACGGTCGCCAGGCGGAAAACGCTCGATCCAGTGCCGCGCGATGTCCACCCGCCGGGTGATCCACACGTGGTCATGTGCCTGCACATGGTCCAGAAAACGTTCCAGCGCGGCGATGCGCGCAGGCCGGCCCACCAGCCGGCAATGCAGGCCCACCGACAACATCTTCGGGGCACCGGCCTCGCCTTCGGCGTACAGCACGTCGAAGGCATCCCGCAGATAGGTGAAGAACTCTGTGCCACTGGGGAATCCACTGGTCGACACGTACTTCATGTCGTTGGTGTCCAGGGTGTAGGGCACCACCAGATGGTCGCGACCGCCGGTGCGGGTCCAATACGGCAGGTCGTCGGCGTAGGAGTCGGAGTCATAGAGGAAGCCACCGTGCTCGACGACAAGCTGCCGGGTCTGCGGCGAGTCACGGCCGGTGTACCAGCCCAGTGGGGCCGCGCCGGTCAGCTCGGTCATCAGCCGCACCGCCTCGGCCAGGTGCGCGCGCTCCACGTCGACGTCGGCCAGTTGGTAACTCAGCCAACGCAACCCGTGACAGGCGATCTCGTCGCCTCGTGCGGTGAACGCCGCCACCGCCTCCGGATTGCGGGCCAGCGCCATGGCCACGCCGAAAATGGTCAGCGGCAGGCCACGCCGGTCGAAGGTGCGCAGCACCCGCCACAACCCGGCCCGCGACCCGTACTCGTAGAGCGATTCCACGCTCAGATGCCGGTTCGGAAACGATTGCGCCCCCACCACATCCGAGAGGAAGGTCTCCGAGCCCGCGTCACCGTGCAGCACCGAGTTCTCGGCGCCCTCCTCGTAGTTCAGCACGAATTGCACGGCGATCTTCGCCCCGCCGGGCCACTGCGGGTCAGGTGGGTGCGGCCCGTAGCCGACCATGTCGCGGGGGTACGCGTCATCCATGATTCGCTCCGCTGGCTCCGCTCACGGGATCAATGTCGCACGGCCGGCCGGGTCAGCGCATCTTGATGATGACCTCGTCGGCGAACCTGGCGATCGCCCCTTCCAGGTCATCGGAGCCGTACCAGGGCGCACACATCACCGATGTGATCCCGGCCTCCTCGGCGCGCTGGAACACCTCCAGCGTCGGCACCTCCAGCAGGGCCAGCATGATCTCGAAGGGCTCGTTCTCCCGGCCGTAGTCGCGGCGAAGTGCGCGCAGCCGCTCGACGTAACGCACCGCGTCGTCGAGCCGGTAGGCGGTGCCGACCCAGCCGTCGCACAGCCGGGCGGCCCGGCGCAGCGCGACCTCGGATTCCCCGCCGCACAGGATCGGTACCGGCGCGGGCGGGTGCGGCTCCAGCATCAGTTCGGGTACCTGATAGTGCTCGCCGTGCCAGGACACCCAGCCGCCCCGCCACAGTTCCCGCAAGGCGGGGATCATCTCGTCCAGGCGCGCGCCCCTGGTATCGAAATCCTGGCCGAGCAGGTCGAACTCCTCGCGCATCCAGCCGGCACCGACGGCCAGCGACACCCGGCCCGCGCTGATGACGGACGCGGTGGCCACCAGTTTGGCCACCTGCACCAGCGGGCGCGACGGCGCCACGTAGACGGCGTTGGAGAACCGCAGGCGCTTGGTCAGCGCGGCCATCGCCCCGATGAGCACCCACGAGTCGGGCCACGCGGTCTCCGGCTGCCACGGCGGAACCCCCTCCGGCGAAGGGTATTTCGACCTCAGGTCACGCGGGTAGACGAGGTGGTCGGCACTGATCAGGCCGTCGAAGCCGGCGTCGTCGAGCAGTGGTGCCAGCCGCAACGCCGCCGCGGTGTCCATGAACGCCGTACCGCTCCAGAACTGCATCAGCGCAGCACCTCCTCACGTTGACCCAGCTTCGAATGCCGCCGCCCGTAGGCCAGGTACACCACCACCCCGATGACCATCCAGATCCCGAACCGCAGCCAGGTCAGGCCGGTGAGGTTGAGCATCAACCACGCACACGCGGCGATCGAGGCCAGCGGCAGCAGCGGCACCCAGGGCACCCGGAAGCCGCGCTGCAGGTCGGGCCTGCTGCGGCGCAACACCATCACCCCGGCCGACACGAGGATGAAGGCGAACAACGTGCCGACGTTGACCATCTCTTCGAGCTTGCCGATCGGGAACACGGCCGCCGCCAGCGCGGTCAGCACCGCGACCACGACGGTGATGCGCACCGGTGTGCCACGGGTTCCGGTGTGGGCCAGCCGGCGCGGCAGCAGACCGTCCCGGGACATCGCGAACAACACGCGGGACAGCCCCAGCAGCAGCACCATGACCACGGTGGTGAGGCCGGCCAGGGCGCCGATCGAGATGACTTTCGCGGCCCAGTGCACGCCGTTGAGTTCGAAGGCGGTGGCCAGGTTCGGGTGCCCGTTGCCGGCCTGTTTCAGGTCGAGGTGGGATGCCATCCCGGACAGCACCACCGCGACCGCGACGTAGAGCAGGGTGACCACCGCGAGGGAGGCCAGGATGCCCCGGGCCACGTCGCGCTGCGGATCCTTGGTCTCCTCGGCCGTGGTCGCCACGACGTCGAACCCGATGAAGGCGAAGAACACGATCGACGCCCCGGCCAGTACCCCGTAGAGGCCGTAGTGGCTCCCCGCGGCCCCGGTCAGCAGTGAGAACACCGATTGGTCCAGGCCGGTTCCGGATGCCTCGCCGGATTCCTGCGGCGGGATGAACGGTGTGTAGTTGGCGGCCTTGATGTAGAACGCGCCGACGATCACCACCAGCAACACCACGGACACCTTGATGGCGGTGACGACGGCACTGAAATGCGAAGACAGTTTGGTGCCGAAGGCCAGCAGTGTCGCCACCACCGCGACGATCAGCAGCGCACCCCAGTCCAGGGTGAGCGAGCCGATCTCGGTGGTGCCGCCCGCGAACCCGAAGACCGTGCCCAGATAACTGGACCAACCCTTGGCCACCACGGCCGCCCCGATGGCGAACTCCAGGATCAGGTCCCAGCCGATGATCCAGGCCACGAACTCGCCGAAGGTGGCGTAGGAGAAGGTGTAGGCACTGCCGGCGACGGGCAGGGTCGAGGCGAATTCGGCGTAGCACAGCGCGGCCAGCCCGCAGGTGACGGCGGCGATGATGAACGACACCGAGATGGCCGGGCCGGTGATGTTGGCGGCGGTGGATGCGGTGACCGTGAAGATGCCCGCGCCGACGACGACCGATACCCCGAACACGGTGAGGTCCCACCAGGTGAGGTCCTTGCGCAGCCGGGTGGCCGGCTCGTCGGTGTCGGCGATGGACTGTTCGACGGTTTTCACGCGGCGGCCCGGCATCTAGGGAAAGTACCCACAATCGGCGGCCGGTCGGGTGAGATCGGACCGGTGTGCCAGAATAACGGCACTGCCTGGACCAGATGCAGACCAGATGTAGACCAGCGAGGAGCAGCCGTGGCCAACACCGAGGTCGAGCGACACACCGGTGTCGACGTGGAAGACGTTCCGTCCGCCGAATGGGGCTGGTCGAAGGAAAACCACACCTGGATCCACATCGGCGGCATCCTGTCGGCCATCTTCCTGCTGTGCATGCTGCGCGGTAACCATGTCGGTCACGTCGAGGATGTATTCCTGATCCTCTTCGCCATCGGCATCCTCGGCGTGGTCGCCCGCGACTGGTGGGCCCGCCGCGCCGGCTGGTACCGCTGACCCGTCAGCGGAAAAGGACAGCCGGATTGAGATAACCGGCAGCGTCGACGGCGGCTGTCCACCCCGTGCGGGGGCATCGCCGAATACTCAAGCTAGCCAGCTGAAATCAGGTCGGGGCCGTCCAGCGGGTACCACAACGCGCAGCTGTGGAACTCCTCCGAAGCCGTGCCGGCGGCCGGGTCGTCCCCGGCGGCGATCAGCGCCTGTGCCTTGAATGCCCGCGCGGCGGGGCTGAGTCGGTGCACCACCGGCTCCACCCGTCCGGCCACTTCGGGTGGGCGTGCCCCCCAGACCGACACCTCGATGGCCCGGCGTTCCACCGCCCGCACCACGTTCCGGCGCATCCGGGCATCCAGGTCCCAGGCCTGCGCCGACACCGCGAGCGCGGCGGGATCTGCCGTCAACAGCTCAAGATCTGTCTCCAGCGCGTACGCCCGGACACCGAGGATTCCCAGGGGCCGCGGATCGAAGCGTTGCGGCACAAGCACATTGACCTTCCAACCGGCGCGCACGCGGTCGCACATCCAGCCACCGGCCGCGCGCACCGCGTCCAGCGGCTCGGCCGCGATCACCGACAGCTCGTAGGACAGCAGGTCCCCCGCGGACGGACGGACCCCCACTCCGTGCCGGGTGGGCGACGGTTCGATGTCGCCGAGGCGAAATGAGCGGGCTTTCATGCGGTCTCACTCCTTACTTCGTGAACGCGGCCTGGTGCACCAGGAGACGACCCTGACGACGCCATTCCAACAGCGTGACATTTTCGACTGTTTCTGTAAAGCTCTGATCCATGAGTCTCTACGCCGGCCGCGGCCCGCTCGGCGCCGATCCCGCGGGATGGTTCTTTCCACCGCTGCCCGACGATGTCGTGTTCATCGAGCCGCATCCCCGGCGTGTACAGGCAGTGGTCGACGGCCGCCTCGTCATCGATACCGAAGCCGCGCTGATGGTGCACCGGCACGGCCATCCCCTCGCCTACGCCTTCCCGGCCGGCCAGACCGGGGATCTGCCGACGACACCACTCCCGGAGAAGCCCGGCTACCTGCAGGTGCCCTGGGCGGCCGCGGACAGCTGGCTCGAGGAGGGCCGCACCCTGGTGCACTACCCGCCCAATCCTTATCACCGGGTCGACTGCCGGCCCGGCCACCGTGGGCTGCGGGTGACGGTCGACGGCACGACGCTGGTGGACACCGCCGAGTCGACGGTGCTCTTCGAGACGGCGCTGGCCCCCCGTCTGTACGTGGCTCCCGCACAGGTGCGCATGGATCTGCTGCGAAGGTCGGCGACGACCAGTTACTGCAATTACAAGGGGCACGCGACGTACTGGTCGGCCGTGGTCGGTGACACCGTCGTCGACGACATCGCCTGGAGCTACGAGGCTCCCCTGCCCGAGTCGACCCCGATCGCCGGGTTTTTGAGCTTCGACGACACCCGCACCGAGTTGCTCGCCGAGTTGCCTGCAGACGGCCTCGGCGACTGCGGTTGCACCACCTGACCTCAACCCGAAAGGCACCATCCGTGGGCATCGTGACCACCAGTTCGTCGACCACCTTCACGCACTCCGCCGAGACGATCTACGACTTCGTGACCAATCCGGCGAACTGGACCAAGACCTACCCCAACGCTCCCCGGATCAGCGGCCTCGACGGCACGCTCCCACTGCGCGTCGGCGACACGTGGCAGGAGTCCCACCCCACCGCCGACCGCACCTTCACCTGGCAGCTGGCGATCGCCACCCGGCCCAGGATGTGGGTGTTCAGTTCGGTGGGGCGCCTGAGCGCAGACAGCACCGGTGAGGTCGGCTTCGACGGCAGGATGACCATCGAATACCACTTCAGTTCGCCGGGACCGGATCTCACCTTGTTCACCAGGACGATGACCATCGAGGCCTACCGGGACGCACCGATGTCGGATGGCTTCTTCCGGATCGTCAACCCGTCGCACATCGACGCCTACCACGCGGCGGTGGCACGGGAACTAGCTGTGTAAGGCCCGCGTCAGCGCCGCACCCTGCAGGGCGAACAGCTGCCGACTGGTCTCCCACTGCGGCACCAGGGAATCGAAGCCGTGACAGGTGCCCGGAATGACGTGCAGCTCGGTGGACACCCCGGCCCACATCAATCGCAGCGCGTAGTCGATCGCCTCGTCGCGCAACGGGTCCAGCTCCGAGCAGCTGATGAATGCGGGCGCCAGGCCGGCCAGGTCGTCGCGACGCCCGGGTGCCGCCCCGGCCGGCACCGGTTCACCGCCCAGGTAGTGGCGCCACATCTGGCGCACCGCGGGCCCGTCGAAGCCTGGGGTGGTGTCGAATTCGTCCTTGGACGGCGTCAACCGGTCGTCGAGCACCGGCTGATGCAACAGCTGGAAACGCACCTGCGGTGCCGCACCGGACGCCGCTCGCTGCGCCAGCCCGGCCGCGATCGCCCCGCCGGCGCTGCTGCCCGCCACGGCGATCCGGTCGGCGTCGATACCGAGGGCGGCGGCGTTGCCGACGGCCCAGTCCAGTACCTCGCCGGCATCGTCCGCTGCGGCCGGGTACGGGTCTTCCGGGGCCAGCCGGTAGTCGACGGAGATGACCGTCACCCGCGCCCGCCGGGCCAGTTCGACACATTGGTGGTGATCGGTGTCGAGGTTGCCAAGGACGAATGCCCCACTGTGACAGAAGATCACGGCCGGCGCCCCGCCCCCGCGGTAGATCCGTACGCCGATACCACTCGCCACGACGTCGTCGTCGATCTGCACCCCGGTGGTGTCCACCACACGTGCGGTGTCACCGCGCCGGGTGTCGAGCGAATCGCGCACCGCGGCAATCTTTTCGGGTGACAGATCGGTGCGGGCGGCGACCAGGTGCCGCAGCGCCGGCGCGAGCCGCTCGTCGATGCCCACCGTCGTCAGCCGATCTTCAGGATCTGGCCGCCGTCGACGACGAGCTCCGAACCGGTGATGAACGACGCCTGGGTCGAGACGAGGAACGCCACCGCGTCGGCGATCTCGGCGGGGGTGCCCAGCCGACCGTGGGCGGCCAGCCGGTCCTGCGTGCGGTCGTCGAGCATCGGGGTGGCGACCGGACCGGGGAACACGGCGTTCACCCGGATACCGGACGGCGCGAGCTCGACCGCGGTCGCCTGGGTGAGACCGCGCAGCGCCCACTTCGACGATCCGTAGGCGGTGTGGTTCGGGAACGGCCGCACGGCACTTGTGCTGCAGGTGTTGACGATCGATGCCCCGTCGGCCACCGTCAGCGCCGCCAGCGCGGCCCGGATGCCCAGGAACGGGCCGAGGCAGTTCACCCGCCAGCTGCCTTCGAAACCCGCGGCAGTCTCGTCGGCCAGCGCCGCCCTATGCAACACACCGGCGTTGTTGACCAGCGTGGTCAGCGTTCCGAACCGGTCCACCGCGGCCGCCACCGCCGCCGCCCATTGCTCCTCGGAGGTGACATCCAGTGCCACCGTGACGACCCTGTCGCCGTAATGAACTGTACTGGAATGTAATTCATCGGCAAGGACATCGCCTGCGACGATCCGGAAGCCGTCGGCGTGCAGCCTCGCGACGATGGCGG
The DNA here is from genome assembly GCA_016197365.1 of Mycolicibacterium cosmeticum. GTDB lineage: Bacteria > Actinomycetota > Actinomycetes > Mycobacteriales > Mycobacteriaceae > Mycobacterium > Mycobacterium cosmeticum_A. Next base: position 160,736 of record JACPVS010000014.1, read on the forward strand.
CGCCCTGGCCGCGAGCGGCGCCGGTGACCAGGGCGACGGGCGTCGCGGTCATGTGTATCCCCCGGGTGTGTCGATGACCGCGGCACCGTCGCGGGCTTCGGTCAGGTGAGCGGCCGCACCCCGGCGCAGGGCCTGGGACTCCGAGGCCAGCGTGATCATCCGGAAACCCAGTTCTGCCATGGCTTTTCCGAGCGGGCCGCTGCCCGCGTGGATGCCGGTGATCAGCCCGGCCGCGGCCGCGGTGTGCTGGATACGCGTCATCGCGGCTTTCACCTGCGGGTGGGTCCAGGCATCGGCCAGGCCCAAGCCCATCGAGATGGCCAGATCCGCGGGCCCGACGTAGACACCTGTCACGCCGGGCACCGCGCAGATGTCATCGAGCACGGCCAGCCCGCGCGCCGTCTCGATCATCACGTACACCCCGGCCCGGGATTGAAGGGCGGCGACATCGTGGCCGAGGCTGGCCCGCAGTGGCCCGAAACTGCGCACCCCGGCCGGTGCGTAGCGGGTGGCGGCGACAGCGGCGGTGGCCTGTTCCGGCGTTTCGACCATCGCGATGATCACCGCATCGGCGCCGGCGTCGAGCACCCGGCCGATGGGTGCGGGATCCGCCGACGGCAACCGCACGGCGGTCGCGATCGGTACGTGCTCGAGGCGGCGCAGCAACAGCGCGATATCGGCGTCGTCGAGATAGCCGTGCTGGGCATCGAATCCGACGTAGTCGTAGCCGGCCTGCGCGAACTCCTCGGGGCCGAGAATGGTGGGACCCACCACCCAGCCGCCCCAGATCTGCGCGTTCGCCGCCAGGGCGTCCTGTAGGCGACTCATGGCACCAGCGCGATCTTGACCCGTGCCGGCTCCGGGCGGCACGCCAGCTCGAACGCCTGCTGCGCCTGCGCCACGGTGAACGTGTGGGTGAGATAGGCCGGCAACAAGGCGGGATGCTCGCGGGCGAACGCGTCGGCGCTGCGCAACACCCGTCGCCGCTCCAGCGTGACACCGGATTTCAGGGTCAGGTTGTTACGCAACATGATCCGCATGCTGATCGGGTAACTGTCGTCGTCGGGAACGCCGAAGTAGAACACCGTTCCGCCGAACGCCGCGGCCTCCACCGCGTGACCGAGGGTGGCCACCTGGTGTCCCACCGCTTCGATGACGACATCGGGCCGCGATCCGGAATCGAGGTGGCGCACCCAGCGATCACTGGTGGACCGCACGGCGGTGTCGACCCCGAAGGTCTCGGCGAGAGCAGACTTGTCGACGGGATCCACGCCGGTGACATGCGCGGCGCCCAGCGCCTTGGCAACGTAGGAGAACAACAGGCCGATCGAGCCCTGCCCGATCACCGCGACCCGCTTTCCGGTGAGGTCACCGAGCTGCTCGACGGCGTAGAGCACACACGCCAGCGGTTGCAGGCCGATCGCGTGCTGCGGCGTCAAAGACTCGTCATACCGGGCCAGTCCGTCGCCGTCGGCGACCACCTGTGCCATCAGGCCGTCGAATCCGGATGCCCAGCCGACCACCCGATCCCCGACCGCGTGGTCCGGGTGGGCGCTGGCGAGTACTTCGCCGGCGATCTCATGGATGGGGAATCCGTCCATTTCGGCGGCGCAGCAACCGGTGTCGCCGGGCAGTTTGCCCTGGGTGCCGCGGAAGCCCGGCAGATCACTACCGCAGATACCGGCCGCCAGGAATCGCAGCAGCACCTGTCCGTCGTGCAGGTACGTGGGTTCGGGACGGTCGATGCGTTCGAACGCGTACGGCGCGACCAGGCGATAGCCCCACATATCAGCCGACCTTCACCGGGACACGATTCCAGCCCCACTGGAAGCTGGACGGCGGCCGGGACGCGGACTCTTCCAGGATCGTGAAATCCGGTACCCGCTTGAGCCATTCGGTCACCAGGATGGTGATCTCCAGACGCGCCAGGTGCACGCCGAGGCAGAAGTGGGTGCCGCGGCCGAACGACAGGATCCTGGTGTTGGGCCGATCCCATCGGAACGCATCGGGATTCTGATATTCCCGGTCGTCGCGGGCAGCCGAGCCGAGCAGTGTGATGATCCGCTGACCCGGGTTCATCGTGGTGCCGTGCAGCGTGAACGGCTTGCGCAGCGTGCGCGCGAACCATTGCGCGGGTGCGCAGTACCGGATCATCTCTTCCCGGGCGACCGCGACGGCGGTGTCCGGATCCGCGCGGATCGCGGCCAGTTGTTCGGGGTGGCGCAGCAGTTCCCAGAGACCATGCGCGACGATCTTGGGCACCGTCTCGGTGCCGCCGATGAAGACGCCGAGCATCTGTACCGCGGCCTCGGTATCGGTGAATGCGGACCCGTCGGGCAGCCGGTGGTCGATCAGATTGTCGGCGATGGCCAGTGGTGCGCCCGCACCGGCCCGCCGGCGTTCGATGATCGGCGTGAGGTATTCGAGGAAGCCGGGGCGGGCGTTGGCCACCTCCACCCCACTGCCGGGTTCGGCCAGGCTGCCGGCATTGACCGTCGCCAGCACATCGGCGGCCAGATCGACCGGCAGGCCGACCAGTTCACACACCATCGAGGCGGCCACGATGCCACCGTAATCCTGGGTGAGGTCGAACGAGCCGAGCGGCAGCAACGCGTCGAGCCGTTCATTGGCAAGGTGGCGGATGCGGTCGGCGAAGGTGGCGGCGTTACGGGGCCGGAACTGGCCGGAGGTGCAGCGGCGGACGCCCTCATACAGCGGGGAGTCGAAGTTGGCGTGAAACGGCATCGGATGCACGGGCGGGTCGGGCACCGGTCCGTCGTTGTGCCGCGCGAGAACCGTTGCGGCGGGCAAGGTCCCCTCCGAGGGCACGAAGGTGCCGTCGTTGATCGCCAGCACATCCCAGATGTCGGCGAATCGGGATACGGCGTAGGTGTCCCACTTCGGCAGGTAGTACACGGGATACTCGTCGCGCAGCACCTGGTAGTACGGCAGCGGGTTCGCCATCACCGCGGGATCGAACGGATCGTAGGCGAATTCTTGCATCACGGAACCGGTGGGCTGTCGCACCCACCGAGCGTGACATTTGAGGCGTGTTTTGTAAAGGTACGGCGCACCTGTCGGCTATCGTGACCCCATGACGGTGCAGTCGCTGGCCAACGGATTCTGCTTCGGCGAGGGCGCACGCTGGTTCGAGGGCCTCGTGTGGTTCTCCGACATGCTCGGCGAAGCGGTGCACACCGTGACGCTGGCCGGCGAGATGTCCACCCTGGCGCTGCCGGGGCACGCGCCGTCCGGGCTGGGATTCCGGCCCGACGGAACGTTGTTGATCGTCTCGACCGAAGCGCGCCAGATACTGCACTACGACGGCGAAACCACTTCTGTGCTGGCCGATCTCAGCGATCTGGCGCCTGCGGATCTCGGCGACATGGTGGTCGACGCCCACGGTCGGGTCTATGTCGGCTCACAGGCCCGCACCGGCGGCGTCATCGTGCGCATCGACGCCGACGACAGCGTCCAGGTGGCCGCCCACGATCTGGAGTTCCCGAACGGCATGGTCATCACCCCGGACGGTGCCACGCTCATCGTGGCCGAGTCGACGGCCCGCCGGCTCACCGCCTTCACCATCGACGCGGCAGGCACGCTGCACGACCGCCGGGAGTTCGCCGCCGGATTGGACGGGCCGCCCGACGGGATGACCGTCGATGCCGAGGGGGGCGTGTGGGTCTCGATGACGCTGGCGCACCAGTTCGAGCGATTCGATGCCGCCGGCACCCTCACCGACCGTATCGACATGGACGGTCGTACCGCGATCGCCTGCGCACTCGGCGGCCCGGAAAACCGAACGTTGTTCCTGCTCACCTCGACCGACGCCTATCCGCAGCGCCTGGTCGGTACCAAACTGTCCCGGCTCGACGCGGTCATGGTCGACGTTCCCGCGCCCTGACCCGCACCACGACCAGAAAGCGAAACATGTCGGACTGCTATTACGAACTGATCGACGCCGACGACACCCTGGGCGAGCGATTCCGGGCCACCGACATGGTGCGCAGCACGTGGTCGGCGGACATCCAGCACGGCGCCCCGCCGTCGGCGCTGTTGGTGCGCGCCCTGGAGCGGTGTGAGCACCGCGACGACACCCGCCTGAGCCGGGTGCTGGTGGACCTGCTGGGGGCGGTTCCTGCCGCCGGCGACTTCTGGGTGCGGGCCACCCGTGAGCGCGCGGGCAAGCAGATCGAGCTCATCAGCGCCGAGATGCTGGCGCCGGGGCCGGACGGCACCGTGCGGCCCGTGGTGCGGGCCAGTGGCTGGCGGTTGCAGCAGCAGGACACCGCCGATGTGGTGCACGCCGCCGCGCCGCCGTTGCGCCCACTGGCGCAGGCCCACAGCCGCGACATGGCCAAGCAGTGGGATCCGAACTATGTGCACAGCATCGACTGGCGGTGGCTGACAGAGCCTTTCGGCGACGGCCCCGGAGAATCCTGGCTGTCGCCGACCGTCGACCTCGTCAAGGGTGAGACGCTGACCCCGTTGCAGCGGCTGTTCACGGTGGCCGACGACGCGAACGGGATCGGCACCAAGGTCGACATCCGGAAGTTCACGTTCCTCAACACCGACCTGGCCGTGCACATCCACCGGATCCCCGACGGTGAGTGGATCGGCATCCGCGCCGAGACGAACTACGGACCCGACGGTATCGGCACCACCCTGGGCACCTTGTTCGACGAGCGTGGCCCGATCGGCGCGATCCAGCAGTCGGTGTTGGTGCGGCGCCGCCAGAGTCGTTGACCGGTCACCCGAGCACGTGGTCTTCGGGCGCCACCGATCGGGTGCGCCGCCAATAGTCGACGGAGCCGAACGGGCTCAGCACGTACACGCCGCCGTCGGGAGATTTGTACCAGGAGTGCTCGATCGACGGATGCCCCCACATCAGCGTGGCGACTTCCGCCTGCAGTTCACCGTTGTATCGCGCGTCGGCTTCCGCGGTGGGTTCGATGGTCTGCTTGCCGTTCTCGATGATCATCCGCAGCGCCGCCCCGATATAGCGCATCTGGCACTCCAGCATGAAGATGACGCTGCCCGCATGGGCCAGCCCGGTGCCCGGGCCCGCCATCATGAAGAAGTTCGGGAAGCCGGGCACCGAGATGCCGTTGAAAGCGCCGGGTTTGCCGTCCCACACGGTCGAGATGGGTTGGCCGCCCCGCCCGATCACCTCCATGGGACACAACACCTCGGAGGCCCGAAATCCGGTGGCCAGCACGATGATGTCCACCTCGTGGCGGCTCGTGGCGGTGTATATCGAATTCGCGTCGATGCCGGTGATCGGGTCGTTCACCAACTCGACGTGCTCGCGCCGCAGGCATCGCAACCAGCTGCCGTTGTCCTGCAACATCCTTTTGGCCATCGGCGGGTAGTCCGGGGTGACCTTGGCCGCCAGCTCCGGCATGTCGCCGACCTGGTCGTCGATCCACTTCGCGAAGATCTCCCGGCGCGCCGCACTGGCCGCGTTGGCCGTGTGCGGAAAGTCGGGCCAATCCGGGTCGGCGCGAACAAGTTCCAGCAGTTTGTCGCTGGACTGCCACATCAGCATGAACCGGTACCAGCGCGAATATCCCGGGAGATGACGCATGGCCCAGCGTTCACCGCCACTCACCTCGGCGTGATAGCGCGGGTTGGGCGCCATCCACTGCGGTGTCCGCTGGAACACCACCAGTTCGCCGACCTCGTCGACGACGGCCGGGCCGATCTGGAATCCGCTGGCGCCGGCGCCGACGAGGGCCACCCGCTTACCGCGGAGGTCCACCGTGTGGTCCCAGCGGGCCGAATGAAAGACCGGGCCACCGAACTCATCGAGGCCGGGAAGGTCCGGGATCATCGGGCGGTTCAGGAAGCCGACGCAGGAGATGATCGCGGCGGCGGTGCGCAGTTCGATGGTCCCGTCGGCGGCGCGCAGCGACACCGACCATTGCGCGTTCTCCTCATCCCACTCGGCGCGCTCGGCCTCCCGTCCCCAGCGCACGTGCGGTTCGATGTCGTGCTGCGCCATGACTGCCCGGAAATATTCGTGCAGTTCGGGCTGACGGGTGTAGTAGGCCGTGAAGTCCCCGACGTGCTCGAACGAGTACGAGTAGTAGTGACTGGCCACATCCACCCGACAGCCGGGGTAGCTGTTCTCCAACCACGTGCCCCCGACATCGGGGTTCTTGTCGACGATCTCGAACGGGATCCCGGCCTCTTTCAAACGGATCGCGGCGAGTAACCCGGCGGCACCGAATCCGATGATGAGCACCGAGAATCCAGGTGGTGGAGTGACACCGCCCGGACCGGCGATGGCGCGCGGGTTCGCACCGGCGAGGTCCATCTCCTCCATGTACAGGGCGGCGTTGTCGTCGGGCACCGGCTCGCACGCGATCCAGTCCATCACCTCGCGGATCAGGGCCGTGCCCATCGGCGGTGCGGGCGGGCACCCGGCGTCGCGCCACGCACAGATCGCCTTCGCGGCGTCGCGGCGCAACCGCTGTTTGTCCCCGTCGGGGAGCATTCCCTGGAATTCGTTCTGCACGAACTGAATCGGTCGGATCGGACCGCGCACGAAGCCCGGATCACCGGTCAGCTGAACGACCGACGCGATCAGAGCCGACACCGACAGCCCGTCGACCGCCGAGGCGATCGTGGCGTCGTCGACACCGACGATCGATTCGGTGTCGAGATGCCTGCTGGCCATGAAACCTCCCGGTGTCGACACCCATAAGTGTTATTGATGGCACTGTTGAGTGTCAAGAAGGCCATTCGGGCGTTAGACTCTCCCCGTGCCCAAACCCGCTCCCGCCACGGTGGCCGAGGCGAAACGCCAAGCCACCGTCGACCACATCCTGGCGCTGGCACGTCGCCTGGTGTTGCAGACCGGCCTCGACGTCACCATGGACCAACTGGCCGAGACCACCGGGGTGAGCCGGCGAACCCTGTTCCGCCTGTTCGACACTCGCGAGAAATTGGTCGGCGCCGCGTTCGAGGCCGGCATGGGTGGCTATGTGCGACAACTGCCCGAGTACGGCGCCTACCCCGGCGATCCCGCCAGGTGGCTTCGGGCCACCTGCGACACCGCACACCGGATGAACGCGACCATCGGACCCGGTTTCTTCGAGCTCGCGTCCCGCCGCGACCTGCCGCCCGACCTGGCCGCCGCCGAACGTCTGCGCCGGGTGGAGTTCCGGGGCGCGATGGCCGAGATCACCCGCACGCTGTGGCACGCCACGGGCGGCGACGGTGAACCCCCGTCGGCGCTCAACACCACCGTCACCGCACATCTGAGCCCGCACTTCACAGCCGCCCTGGTGGTCGACGCCGACCGGGACTGGCAGACCGCGGCGGACCTCGCCCACCGGGCGATCGCGACGGCACTTCGGACCGAATCAGGTTTCGCACTGCCCGATTTCGCGGCGCAGGATTGACAGCACTTTACATTTTTGCCATGAAATGTCACGCTCGTCCCTCATGAGCATGAAGAAGTATTACGGCCACACCTTGCTGTACCTGCACGAGACGATCTCGTTGGGCTCCGGCAACAGTGACCAGTTCTCCGACGTGTTCGCGCAGGTCTACCAACCGATGATGGAACAACTGGGGGCACGGTTGTTCTCCCTCTGGGAGAGCACCCCCTACAACGGGCACTGGCCGCAGGTCACGGTGATCTGGGAGATCGATGCCTTTGCCGACTACGCCCGGATCGGCCGCGCCCAGGCGCGCGGCGGCAGCCATGCGGAAGCCGCGACCCGATGGTCGCAATTCCTGGCCGAGACCGGCGCATCGGGCGAAGGCCGGGTCATGTACGCCGGCAAGTACAACAAGACACTCAGCCAGCTCACAGAGGCGAATTTCGGTGCGGGCCTGGTGATCCAGGAGATCATGCAGACCAAACCCGGCCGCCAGGACGACTACATCCGCGAGTTGGAACGCCTGTACGTGCCATGGTCGGAATCCACCGGCAAGCGGTGGCTGGGCTCGTTCATCACCACGTTCCGTTTCAACGAGGTGATCCACTACTGGGCACTCGACGGTGACTGGGCCTGCTTCGAGAACCACTACCCGTCGTGGAAGGACGCGCCCCCGGCGGAGATCGTCACCTGGATGAGTGTGGCGCCCGCACTGCGCGACGGCTGGGAGGACTCCATCTTGGCGGCCCTTCCGGCGCATCCCTTGCCGTGATGCGCCGCCCTCAATCCGCCCATCGCAGAGCCGCCGCCGGGCACTGAGTCACGGCCTGGCGCAACAACTCTGGGTCGGCGGCCGCGCTGCCGTGGATGACGACGCTGCCCTCCGCAGTCACCTCGAACACGTCCTCGGCCAGCGACTCGCAGATGCCGTGCCCCGTGCACTTCCCCAGATCGACCTCGACGTGCATGACGGCCCCCGCGCTCACCGGATGTGCGCGGGCACGCGCTTGATGCCATGGACGAACGAACTGTACAGGAGGTCCGGTTCACCGAATTCGACGGAGGTCAGCCGGGTCAACAACTCGCGGAACAGATTCCGCAATTCGGTCTTGGCCAGCTGGTTGCCCAGGCAGAAATGCGGTCCGCCGGCACCGAATCCGACGTGCGGGTTGGGCGAGCGGCTGAGGTCGAAGGTCCCCGGGGCGTCGAACACCGTTTCATCGCGGTTGGCCGAACAGTAGAACAGCCCGACCTTGTCCCCGGCGCTGATCTTCTGACCGCCGACCTCGACGTCCTCGGTGGCGAACCGGGCGAACTGCAGCACCGGCGTCGACCATCGCACGAATTCCTCGACGGCTGTACCGATCCGGCCGTCGAAGTCCGCCATCAGCCACTCCCGCTGCTGCGGGTGGACCGCCAGCGCCATCATGGCGTGCGTGGTGGTCTGCTTGGTGGTGTCGTTGCCCGCCGAGGCCAGCAGGATCAGGAAGGCGCCGATCTCCTCATCGGTGAGTCGCTGCCCGTCCACCTCGGCGTTGACGATGCTGGTCATCAGGTCGTCGCCCGGATTGGCGCGGCGGAACTTGGCCAACTCCACGCCGGTGTTGGAGATCAGCATGATCTCGTTGATGGTCGCCATGGCGCGTTCCTCCAGGGTGGAGAACTCGTCATCGCTCATGCTGAACAGCTTCTCGGCGGCCTTGGCCAGCGCCGGCTGGTCGGCCCTGGGCACACCCAGCATCTCCGAGATGGTCAGCATCGGCAGCCGCGCGGAACAGGCTTCGACGAAGTCGACGTCACCCGCTCCGACCAGATCGTCGACCACGGCGACCGCGTCGCGGTGGATCTGCTCATCGATCTCGCGCATGTGCCGCGGGGTGAACGCCGAACTGATCAGCTTGCGGTACACGGTGTGCTGCGGCGGATCCATCATCAGGAAGAAGGTGGCGAATTTCTGCACCTCGGCGGGCATCGGGTCCAGCGCCACCCCCTGGGTGGAGGTGAACAGCTCCGGGTGCTGGCTGGCGAACTGGATGTCGGCACGCCGGGTGAGCGCCCAGAATCCGGGCTCCGCATAGTCGAACAGGGTCGACAGCGGTTGGTGCCAGCTGAGCCCGTCGGCCGCCCGCAGCCGGGCGAAGGTCTCGTCGCGCACGGCGAACGGCTGACTCCAGAAGTCGTGTGACGTGATGTCGAACGGGCTGTATTCGCGTGCCTGCGGCGTGCTCGCAACTGTCACGGGGCGTTCCCTCCTCCAGCGGTGCGACGGCGATGTCGCTGCAGATTTAGCGTGACAGTTCGCCGATAGTTTGTAAAGCTGTGGGGATGCCGGATCCCGCCGTCGCCGAGGACGAGAACAGCACCCGCGAGCGCATCCTCGCGGCGACCGCCGAGGTGCTCGGCGACTACGGCATGACCAAGCTCAGCCTGTCCGAGGTCGCCGCCCAAGCCGGGGTGTCCCGCCCGACCCTGTATCGATGGTTTGCCTCGAAACAGGAACTGCTGGACGCGTTCGTGGTATGGGAGCGCAGACATTACGAGCGCGCCGTCGCCGCGGTCGCGGCGCGGCTGCCCGCCGCCGAACGGCTCGACGCCGCACTCCAGGTGATCGTCGAGTATCAGCAGTCCTACCCCGGATTGCGGATGGTCGACATCGAACCCGAACACGTGATCGCCCGTCTCGCACAGTTCATCCCGTTGATGCGCGAGCGCCTGGAACGGCTCTCCGACGAGCCGGATGCGGCCGTGGCTGCGGCCACCGCGGTCCGGGTGGCGGTCTCGCACTACTTGGTGCGCAGCGACGACGGTGACGATTTCCTGGCCCAACTGCGGCACTCCGCGAGAGTCAGGACGCACAGCAGCCGTCGGTAGCCTGGCGCCATGCTCGATATCGGTGGACTCGATGTGTCCGAGGCGGCCGCGCTCGGTAGTGGCGCAAGTTTCTGGGCCAGTAAGGCGGTCGGACCCGTGCCCGCCATGGTGCTCACCGACGGTCCGCACGGCGTGCGCAGGCAGACCGGCAGCGGCGATGATCATCTGGGTATCGGCGACAGCGCCCCGGCGACCTGCTTCCCGCCCGCGGTCGGGTTGAGCCAGGCGTGGGATCCCGAACTCGTCGAGCGGGTCGGGGTTGCCCTCGGCGACGAGAGCCGAGCGCTGGGAGTGCACGTGCTGCTGGGCCCCGGGATCAACATCAAGCGGGATCCGCGGTGTGGCCGCAATTTCGAGTACTTCTCCGAGGACCCCCTGCTGTCCGGGGCGCTCGGGGCGGCCTGGGTGCGCGGCGTGCAGAGCCGCGGCGTGGCAGCATCGGTGAAGCACTTCGCCGCCAACAACGCCGAATTCGACCGGATGCGAGCCAGTTCCGATGTCGACGAACGCACCCTGCGCGAGATCTACCTGCGAGCCTTCGAGCATGTGGTGCGTCACGCCCGGCCCTGGTCGGTGATGTGCTCCTACAACCGCATCAACGGGGTGTATGCGTCGCAGAACCACTGGCTGCTCACCGATGTGCTGCGCGCCGAGTGGGGTTTCGATGGTGCGGTGGTCAGCGACTGGGGCGCGGTGACCGACCGGGTCGCGGCGGTGAGCGCCGGGCTGGACCTGGAGATGCCCGCCACCGGCGGTGCATCGGACCGCGACGTTGTCGAGGCGGTCGAGCACGGCAGGCTCGCCGCAGCCGTGGTCACCCGGGCCGCCGAACGGGTGGCACTGCTGGCCGAGCGGACGCGGCAACACGCTTGCACGCCGGCGCCATTCGATGTCGATGCGCACCACCGGCTGGCCCGCGAGGCGGCGGCGCGCTGCGTCGTGCTGCTCAAGAACGACGGCGGACTGCTCCCGCTGACCCCGTCCCGGATCGCGGTGATCGGCCACTTCGCCCGCGAACCCCGCTACCAGGGCGGGGGTAGCTCGCACGTGCACCCCACCCGGCTGGACACCGCACTGGACGAGATCCGCAGGCTCGCTGGGGATCACGAGGTGACGTACTCGGACGACGCGGCTCACGCCGCCACGGCTGACACCGCCGTGGTGTTCCTGGGCCTGAGCGCCGAGGACGAATCCGAGGGTTTCGACCGGTCGCATATCGACCTGCCCGCAGCACAACTCGACCTCCTCCGCGAGGTGATGCGCGTTCAGCCGCGCACGGTGGTCGTGCTCTCCCACGGCGGTGTGGTGACGTTGGATGAGGTGAGTGCCCTCGCCCCGGCGATACTGGACGGCGCGTTGCTCGGGCAGGCCGGCGGCGGGGCCATCGCCGACGTGCTGTTCGGCGTGGTGAATCCGTCTGCACGCCTTGCCGAGACGGTGCCGGTGCGGTTGCAGGACACCCCCGCGTACCTGAACTTCCCGGGCGAACGGGGCCACACCGTCTACGGGGAACGGATCTACGTCGGCTACCGCTGGTATGACGCGCGCGAGGTTCCCGTCACGTATCCGTTCGGGCACGGCCTGTCCTACACCACCTTCGGCTACCGCAGCATGGAGGTCGCCGAGCGCGGTGACGGGCTGAGCGTCGCCGTCACCGTCGTCAACACCGGTGCCCGGGCCGGCCGCGAGGTGGTGCAGATCTATGCCGGCAAGGAGGACTCCCGGGTCAGCCGGGCGCCGCGCTGGCTGGTGGGTTTCGGATCGCTGACCCTGGATCCCGGCGAAGAGGGCGTCGTCGAGGTGGCGGTGTCCCGCGACGACCTCGCGCACTGGGCGGGCCGCTGGACCGTCGAAGGTGGCGACTACAGGGTGTGGGCCGGGGCATCCAGCCGGGATCTGCGGTTGCACACCGACATCGCACTGACCGGTGATGAGACAGCCGAGGCGTTCACCGCCGAATCCACCCTGGGCGAGGTGCTGGCCGACCCGAAGGCGGCGGCGCTGATCGCCGAGTCGTTCGGGGCGGCCATGCCCACGTCGAGCCCGGAGCTCCTGGCGATCATCGCGTCCACGCCGCTGGACCGCCTCGTCGGGTTCAGCGGCGGCCTGCTGACCCGGGACCGGCTACAGCTGTTACTGGCCGAGATCAACGATCACCCCGCGCCCTGAGCTCGGCAAGGATCTCCTCGGTGTGCTCACCCAGTTCGGGCGCCACCGCCCGGGGTGCCCATGGCGTGCCTGCGAAGTCGGCCGGGCTGGCGACCATCGCAACGGTGGAATTCCCTTCGGGCACATCGACGATGCCGCCCGCGGCGTGGAACTGTTCGTCGGCGATGACGTCGTCCAGGGAGTTGATCGGCGACCAGAAGAAGTCCGGTTCACCCGCGAACACCTCGGCCCAGTCCGTCAGCGGCTTGGTGGCGAAGATCGCATCGAGCGCGGCAATCAGTTCGCGGGCATTGACGTAGCGGTCACGGGGCCGCGCGAACCGCGGGTCGGTCAGCCAGTCGCCCCGGTCCAACGCCCGGCAGAGCGCCGGCCAGTGCCGCTCGCCCTGCAACCCGACGATCCAGAACCGCCTGCCGTCTCCGGCGGCGTAGTTGTTCATACACGGATTGCCCATCGACTCACGCTGACCGATCGCCACCTGCTGACCGGTCAGCAGCACCGTGTTGAGGTCGAAGGACACGGTGTAGGCGCCCTGACGGTACAACGAGGTGCTGACCAATTGTCCGGCGCCGGTGCGGGTGCGGGCCAGCAGGGCCGCGCACACCGCCGCCGCGAGCGTCATCCCCACCGAATGGTCGCCCATGCCGCCGCGCTGGAACGGCGGCGTCTCACCGGGCCGGGTGAGCAGGTCGGCCAGGCCGGCACGCGCCCAGAACGCGGCGACGTCGTAGGCGGCCCGGTCGGCGTCCGGACCGTCGATGCCGTAGCCGGTGATCAGTCCGTACACCAGCCGCGGATTGATCTGCGCCGCGGCTTCGGGCCCCAGGCCGAGCCGGTGCAGGGCGCCGGGGCGCAGGTTGGTGACGAAAACATCTGCGGTGCTGAGCAACTCGACGGCGGTGTCGCGCCCCTGCACGGTACCGAGATCGAGCACGATGCTGCGTTTGGAGCGGTTGTCCATCTGGAAGGGCGGATTGGCCGCGGTACCCGTCTCGGCGCCGAGGCCCATCATCGCCCCGAAGGTGCGCGCCGGATCGCCAGCAGGCGGTTCTATCTTGATGACGTCGGCGCCCCAGTCCGCGAGGATGGCACCGGTCGCCGGGGCGGCCACCCACACGCCGAGTTCGACCACGGTGAATCCGTCCATCGGCCCCGCCATGACACCCCTTTACAATCAGGTCGCACTTTGTAAACATCGACAGATGTCCTCGCTGACCCAGCGCGTCACACCCGTCGTCGGCCTGGCCGCTCACCTCGGCCGCGGTGTGCAACGTATCGCAACCGATGCCGCCGTCGGGCGGATGCGGGCACTCCCGCGCCGGATCAGCGACCTCGACGCGGCATACCTGTCCGGGCTGCTGGGCAGCACCGTCGATTCGGTCTCGATCATCGGTGGCGACGCCGGTACCTCGTCACGGGCACGGCTGGCGCTGACCGGCACCGACGTGCCGGCCTCGGTGTTCGTCAAGATGCCCGCCGAGACCGCGGCGACCCGCCTGATGGGCGAACTCGGCAGGCTGGCCGACACCGAGGTGCGGTTCTACCGCCATCTCGCGCCGCAACTGGCCGACGTGCCCGTCAGCCACGGCGGCACGTTCGACGCCGTCACCGGGCGTTTCGTGCTGGTGCTCGAGGACCTGGCCGTCGACCGTTGTGAGTTCCCCGACACCCTGCACCCGCTCGCGGTCGATCAGGCGGCGCTCATCGTCGAACTGCTGGCCCGCGTGCACGCCACCTTCTGGGAGCGGGTGCCGGCATGGACCTACTCGGCTTCCGGTGATGCCACCTCACTGCTGACCGGGTCCCTGGCCAACGCCTCGGTCCGCCGGCTGGCCGGCCGGACCACCATCCCGGTGGAGGGCGGCCGCTTCATCAACGACAACTACCGCGCCGTCGCGCAGCTCATCGACACCGCGCCGCACACCGTGATGCACGGGGACGCCCATCCGGGAAATGTCTACTTTCGCAACGGAAAAGCCGGCCTGCTCGACTGGCAGGCGGTGCGCCGCGGCCACCCGTCGAGGGAACTGTCCTACACCTTGATCACCAGCATGACCACCGCCGACCGGGTCGACCACCAGCGCGACCTGCTCGACGTGTACCGCCGTGCGCTGGCCGCCGGCGGCGGCCCCCAACTGGACGGCGACGAGCTGTGGAACAGGTACCGCCAAGCCGCGCTGTATGCCTACATCGCGACCCTCATCACCGCGGGCATGGGGTGGCATGCAAGACGAGACGATCGCCTTGGAAGGACTGGGCCGGTCGGTGGCGGCGCTGGAAGATCTCGACACGGTCAAGACACTGAAGGCGAATTTGTAATGCACCAGCAACTACCATCAGGGATGTGAACAAGCCATTGACCACCGATGCGAGCGAGGACACCTCGACGCGACGGCGGATTCTGGTGGCCACGGCAGAGGTACTCGGGCGCAGCGGACAGACCAAACTGAGCCTGTCCGAGGTCGCCCTACAGGCCGGGGTGTCCCGGCCCACGCTGTACCGGTGGTTCGCCTCCAAGGAAGAGTTGCTCGGCGCGTTCGGGCAGTACGAACGCGAGATGTTCGACACCGGGATGAGCCGGGTCACATCCGGGCTGCGCGGCAACGAAAAGCTCGATGCCGCACTGCGATTCATCGTGGAGTATCAGCAGTCCTACTCGGGCGTGCGGGTGGTGGACATCGAACCCGAGGTGGTGATCGGGCAGCTGGGCCACATCATTCCGCTGATGCGCGCGCGGCTGCTCAAGCTGATGCCCGGCCCGAACGGGCCGGTGCGGGCGGCCACCGCCATCCGCGTCGCCATCTCGCACTACATCGTGCGCAGCGATGACGAAGGTCAGTTTCTGGCGCAACTGCGGCACGCCGTGGGCATCCGCCAGACCGACAACGACTAGACGCCCTCCAGGCGGACCGCCACCCCGTTGAGCACGGCCATCCCGGCCAGCGTCTCCAGGTCCTCGGGCCGATTGGAGGTCAGTTCGTTGACGTTGGCCCCGGGCACCGTATTGGCCAGCTGCCAGCCGCCGCCGCGATGTCCCCAGCCCTGCGGGATCGCGACGGTGCCCGCCGCCATCTCGTCGGTGATCAGCACGTCGGTTTCGATCTTCCCGTGTTCGGACACGATACGAACGCGGCCCCCTTCGACGAGACCGGCGGCCGCGGCGTCGGCGGGATGAATCCGGGTGCGTTGCGTTCGGTCGCCCTTCATCAGGGTGGGGCTGTTGTGCATCCACGAATTCTGCGAACGCATCTCGCGAATACCGATGGCCAGCAATGGAAACCGGGGATCGTCGGGGTGGTTGTCGCCCAGCCGGGCGATCTCCGCGGCGATCGGTGGCGAGTCCAGTGCCACCTTGCCGTCGGGGTGGCGCACCACGTCGGGAAGGATCCCGGTCGGTGCATGCTGCGCCAGCACGATCCCGTGCGGATGCGCACGAAGCCGTGTCAGGTTCAGCCCGCGCCGCCGAAACCCGAACAGATCACCGTGCGGGCCGGTGCGCAACAGCAGTTCCATCAGCCGGCGCGGCGTCATCCGCGCGATACCCCGCCGATCGAGCCACGCCAGCGCCCGGTTGAAGCGCAGCAGCGGGCCGGTGGCGAACATGGCCATCCCCATCCGGCGGGCGATCTCGGAGTACACCTCCCATTCCGGGCGAGCCTCGCCGTACGGCGCCAGCGCGGGTTCGGTGGACTGCACGAACAACGTCGGCGAACACGCCGCGAATGCGATCGGCAGGTCGTCGCGTTCCAGCATGGTGGTGGCGGGTAACACGTAGTGCGCCAACCGGTTTGTCTCGTTGATGTAGAGGTCGAAGGACACGAACAGGTCCAGGCGGCGCAGCGCCGACTCCAGGGCCGCGCTGTTCGGGACCGACAGCACCGGGTTGCCCGCCACTACGAACAAGGCCCGCAGCTGGCCCTCGCCCTCGGTGGTGATCTCGTCGGCCATCAACGCGGCCGGGAAGGTGCCGAGCACATCGGGGAAGTCACCGATGCGCGACCGGGTCTTGTCGTAACTGAAGCTGTCGACCCGCTCCCCCATCTCCTCCAACGGAATCACCGAATGCGACATCAGCGTGCCGCCGGGACGGTCCAGGTTGCCGGTCACGGCGGTCAGCGCGTCCAGCAGATAGCTCACCAGGGTGCCGTGCCTGCCGAGGCAGGCTCCGGTGCGCCCGTAGGCGCTGGCACTCGGCGCCGCGGCGAAATCACGGGCCAGCCCACGCACCACCGCGGCGTCCACCCCGGTGCGGGCCGCCGTCTGTTCGGGCGGGAACGGCGCGCACAGCGCCCGCAAGGTCTCCGCCCCGCGGGCCTGGTCGCGGATGTCGGTGGCCAACCCCTCCTCGAAGACGACGTGCAGCATCGACAGCAGCAGCCACGCGTCCGAGTCGGGCCGGACCGCGATGTGCTCGTAGCGCCGGGCCGTCTCGGTGCGCCGCGGATCCAGCACCACCACCCGGCCCCCGCGGCCGACGATGGCGGACAGATCATCCTTGATGCGGGGTGCCCGCACCGCACTGCCATGTGAGACAAGCGGATTCGCGCCCAGCATCAACAGGAAGTCGGTGCGTGGCAGATCGGGGAAAGGCAGCTGACTGGCCGCACCGTAGAGCAGTTTGCTGGCCACGAAGCGGCTGTTGATGTCTTGGGAACCCGCCGAGTACAGGTGCCGTGACCCGATGCGGGCCATGAAGAGGCCGGCCCACACGCTGGACGCGTAGCCGAACGCCGCCGGGTTGCCGAAATACTGCCCCACCGAGGCGCCACCGCGCTCGGTCACCACGTCGGTCAGGCGGGCGGCGATATCCGCCAGCGCGGTGTCCCAGCTGACCTGCTCGAAGGTGCCGTCGTCGCGGCGGCGCATCGGGTGCAGCACCCGGTCTGGATCGTTCTGGACGTCGGTGAAGGCGATGCCCTTGGGGCAGGCCCGGCCCTGGGACAGTGGGTGATCCTGGTCGGGGCGCAGGGATACCAGGCGACCGTCGGCGACGGTGGCGATCAGGCCGCACATCGGCTCGCAGATGCGGCAGTAGGTGACCTTCTGTTCCTCGGTCCCGAGGCTGGCTGACATCGCGAAAGCGTGACACTTCGCGAACCGCATGTAAAGCTTTGGGGCATGACGGAAACGGGTGTTCTGGCCGGCGAACAACGCATGCTCATCGACGGCGAACTACAGCACACGTCCAGCGGCGCAACCTTCGACGTGATCCACCCGGCCAGCGAACAGGTGGCCGGCCAGGCCACCGACGGCACGGTCGACGATATGGCCCGCGCGGTCGGCGCGGCGCGGCGCGCCTTCGACGAGACCGACTGGTCGCGCGACCTGGATTTCCGCTACCACTGCCTGAACCAGCTGCACGCGGCCTTCGAACGCAACAAGGAACACCTGCGCCGGGTCCTGGTCACCGAGGTGGGCTGCCCGCTGAAGGTGACCGGCGCCCAGATCGAGAGCCCGATCGAAGAGGTCAAGCACTGGGCCGAACACGGCAAGAACTTCGAGTACCTGGCCGACAACGGTGTGCATGACACGCCCCTGGGTCCGGCGCGGCGCAAGATCCACTACGAGGCCGTCGGGGTGGTCGGGGCGATCACCCCGTGGAACGTGCCGTTCTATCTCAACGTGGCCGAGACGGTGCCCGCGTTGATGGCGGGCAACACCGTCGTGCTCAAACCCGCTCAGCTGACCCCGTGGTCAGGCAGCGAGTACGGGCGCATCGTGGCCGAGGAGACCGACATCCCGCCCGGCGTGTTCAACGTGGTGGTATCCAACGCCAATGAGGTCGGCGCGGCCTTGTCGGCCGATCCGCGGGTCGACATGATCACGTTCACCGGCTCGACGGCGACGGGCCGGGCGATCCTGGCCTCGGGTGCGTCGACGGTGAAGAAGACGCTGCTGGAACTGGGCGGCAAGAGCGCCCACATCGTGCTCGACGACGCCGATCTGAACATGTCGCTGCCGATGGCCGCGCTGATGGCGTGCGTGATGAGCGGCCAATCATGCATCCTGCCCAGTCGGATCCTGTTGCCGCGCAGTCATTATGACGAGGGCATCGAGATCATGAAGAACATGATGGAGAACTTCCCCGTCGGCGACCCGTGGGACCCGAACAACATGCAGGGCCCGCAGATCAGTGCCACGCAACGCCAGAAGGTGCTCGGGATGGTCGCCGCCGCAGTCGATTCGGGTGCCCGGCTGGTCACCGGCGGTGGGGTGCCCGAGAACCTGCCCGTCGGGTACTACACACAGCCGACCCTGCTGGCCGATGTCGACCCGGACAGCCAGATCGCCCAGGAGGAGATCTTCGGGCCGGTGCTGGCGGTCATCCCCTACGGCAGCGACGACGAAGCCGTCGCGATCGCGAACAACTCGATCTACGGGCTGTCCGGTGAAGTCTCCGGCGGTGACCTCGACCGCGCGTTCGCCGTCGCCACCCGGATGCGTACCGGCAATGTCACGATCAACGGCAAGAGCCACTTCGGGATCGGCAGCCCGTTCGGCGGCACCAAGCAGAGCGGACTGGGCTACCGCAACGGCGACGAGGGCTACAAGGAGTACCTCGACGCGAAGACCATCGGCATGCCCGCATGAGTGACCGCGCCGAGATAACGGCGCTGCTCTACCGCTACGCCCGCGCCGTGGACACCAGCGACTGGGAGCTCTACCGGTCGGTGTTCACCCCGGACGCGCACATCGACTATTCGTCCGCGGGTGCCGCGGCGGGATCGCGCGACGAGATCGTCGACTGGTTCGTCACGGGGTGGGGCGCCATCGCGTGGAGCATGCACTACATCACGAACATCGAAGTGCTCGCCGCCACCGCCGACGAGGCGACCGTGCGGGCGATGTTCCACAACCCTTTTCAGATCAAGGGATTGCCCGAGATGTGCACCTGCGGCGGCTACTACCACCACGAGCTGGTGCGTACCCCGGACGGCTGGCGCAGCCGGAGCCTGCGCGAAGAGAACGTCTGGTTCGTCAACAAGCCCGGCTAGTCAGCCTTCGGCCGCCAACTGCCCACAGGCCGCGGCGATCTCGCGGCCACGGGTATCCCGCACCGTGCACGAGACCCCTTTGGCCAGAACACGTTTGACGAACTCTCGCTCCACCGGCTTGGGGCTGGCGTCCCACTCACTGCCCGGCGTCGGGTTCAGCGGGATGAGGTTCACGTGCACCAGGGCGCCCAGCTTGCTGCGCAATTTCTTGCCGAGAAGGTCTGCGCGCCAAGGCTGGTCGTTGACATCGCGGATCAGCGCGTACTCGATCGAGACCCGGCGGCCGGTGGAATCGGCGTAATAGCGGGCGGCGTCCAGGACTTCGTCGACGCTCCAGCGGTTGTTCACCGGGACCAGGGTGTCGCGCAGTTCGTCGTCGGGGGTGTGCAGCGACACCGCCAGCGTCACCCCGAGCTTCTCGTCGGCGAGCTTGCGGATGGCCGGCGCCAGCCCGACCGTGGACACCGTCACCGAGCGGGCGCTGATCCCGAAACCTTCCGGCGGGGGCGCAATGATGCGCTGCACGGCGGCCAACACCCGGTTGTAGTTGGCCAACGGCTCCCCCATGCCCATGAAGACGATGTTGGACAGTCGGCCGTCATGCTCCTCGCGCATCGCGAACGACGCCGCCCGCACCTGCTCCAGGATCTCGGCGGTGGACAGATTGCGCTTGAGCCCACCCTGACCCGTCGCGCAGAACGGGCAGGCCATGCCGCAGCCGGCCTGCGACGAGATGCAGACGGTGTTGCGCTGCGGGTAGCGCATCAGCACCGACTCGAAGTTGGTGCCGTCCAGCGCACGCCACAGCGTCTTACGCGTCTCGCCGGCGTCGCACTGGATCTCACGGGCCGGAGAGATCAGCGTCGGGAACAACTCACCGGCGACCTGGTCGCGCACGGCGGCGGGTAGGTCTGTCATCTGGTGTGGATCGGCGATGAGTCGTCCGTAGTACTGGTTGGCCAGCTGTTTTGCCCGGAACTTCGGCAACCCGAGTCCGGTGACGGCCTCGATCCGGCCGGCTTCGTCGAGATCGGCGAGATGCCGCGGCGGCATACCGCGGCGGGGGGCTTCGAAAACCAGTTCCTGCTTCATGATCCGTTCCAGTATCAGGCTTGTCCGGCGAGAACGTCACGCACGGTCTGTTCGACGGTGTCCAGGACCGTGGCGTCGACGCCGGCCCGGCCGCGGACGAACACCGACGCTCGACTGGCCGGCGGCAGTCCCTCGGCCAGACACAGCCCGTCGGGCAGCCTGCCGATCATCGGTAGCAGTGCCACCCCCAGCCCCGAACGCACGGCGGCGAACAGGCCGGACAGATCGGCGGATTCCGCGGCGATGCGGTAGTCGGTGTCCAACCGGTCGAGGGTCGCGAACGTCGGTTCGCGCAGCGTGCACGGTTCGGAGAACATCACCACCGGCAACGCCTCGTTGGCGGGCACGGCGAAACTGCGACCCGAGACCCATTTCAGCGCAAGCATTCCCGACGCATGCGCGGGATCCAGCCCCGATCCGTCGAGCATCACCGCGAGGTCGACGAAACCGTGCTCGATCGCATCGGCCAGCATGACGTTGCGATCGAGCCGGAAGCGCAGCCGCCAGTCGGGCAGCCGTTCGCCCAGTGCGGCGGTCAGTGCGGGCAGCATGACATCAGCGCCGTGTTCGGTGGCGCCGATCAAGAGCACGCGCTCCTCGGCCGCGCCCAGGTCGGCCAGTGCCGCGTCATGCGCGGCCAGGATGGTCCGGGCGTGGCCCAGTACGCGGTGCCCCAGCTCGGTGAACGCGACGCCGCGGCCGGCGCGCTCGACGACCGGGCCGCCGACGACGGCCTCGACCCGCCGGACGTGCTGACTGACCGCGGACTGAGTCATGTGCAACACCGCGGCGGCGCGGTGAAACCCACCACAGTCCGCCACCGCCACGACGCTGCGCAACGGCGCGATGTCCAGCAGCTGACCCATGCGGCCAAGGTACTCCGATCAGTGCAGACGATCAAAAGTCCAGACGATTTGGGCGGATGGCGAGGTTATTCCCCTCAATTGATCATCATTGACGATCGATCCCGATAGCCGATATTCGTTGGACCTCTCGCGCCCCGCCGCCCACGATGGAGCCATGACCCCGATGCCGTTGCGTACCGCGACGACCGTGACGTTCTTCTACGCGCTGGGCTACCCGATCGGCAATCTCGCGGTACACGCGATGTCCCCGATGGCGGTGCTGGCGTTCCGGTTCGGGTTGGCCGGCGCGATCCTCGGGGTGTGGGCGGCGCTGGCCCGGGTGCGTTTCCCCACTGGACGCACACTCGTCCATGTGGCGGTCGCAGGTCTGTTGATGCAGGCCGTGCAGTTCTGCGCGCTGTACATCGCCATCCAGCACGGCGCGCCGGCCGTGCTGTGTGCGGTGGTCATCGCGATGAATCCGGTGGCGACCGCCCTGCTGGCGGCGACGGTCCTGCGCGACCGGTTGACGCCGCGTCGGGTCGTCGCACTGGTGCTCGGTGTCGCCGCGGTGCTCACGGCCTGCGCGACGCGCCTGATCGCCACCGGCGGGGTGGACCCGGTGGTGGGACTCCTGCTGGTCGCCCTGCTGGGACTGGCCGCGGGCGGGGTGTATCAGCAGCGCTTCTGCGCCGACGTCGACTTCCGGGCCGCCACGTCGGTGCAGAACGCGGTGGCCTTCGTGCCCGCGCTGGCCTTCGCGCTGAGCACACCGATCGTGGTGCACAACATGACCCACGCCGTGTTCGCGGTCGCCGGCGTCGTGCTGCTGAACGCCACCCTCGGGGTGTCGCTGTACGTGCGAGCGATCAGCTTGCACGGTGCGTCGGCGGTGGCCATGTTGTTCTGTGTCATTCCCGCGGTCGCGGGTGTGTTGTCCTGGCTGATGCTCGGCGAGCGGGTGAACATCGGGATCGCCGCGGGGCTGGTCCTGGGTGCGGCGGCGTGTTGGCTGAATGCGTCGGGCGCGTCAGGCGCGTCAGGCGCGTCAGGCAAGAAGCGTCAGGACGATCCAGCCCACGACGGCGGACGGCAGCATCGCGTCGATGCGGTCCATGATCCCGCCGTGGCCGGGTAGCAGCGTCCCCATGTCCTTGATGCCGAGGTCGCGTTTGACCTGGGACTCCACCAGGTCGCCCAGCACCCCGGTGATGACCAGGAGCACGCCGAGCGGCACGCCGACCCAGGCCGGCTTTTCCATCAGGAAGGCCACTGACAAGACCGAGGCCGTGATGCCGAACAGCAGTGAGCCGCCCAGGCCTTCCCACGATTTCTTGGGGCTGATCGCGGGTGCCAGCACGTGCTTGCCGAACAGGACGCCGGCGACGTAGCCGCCGATGTCGGCGAACACGACCGTCACGATGATGGTGAACACGCGTACGCCGCCGTGGTCGGCGAAGATGAGCAGCGCCGTAAACGCCGCGAACATCGGCACCCAGGTGGCCAGCAGCACGGTGGCGGCGATATCGCGTAGGTAGTTGACCGGCTGCTGGTTGAGGCCTTGGCCCACCAGTCGCCAGACCATGCAGACCACGATGGTCCCGCCGTAGGCGCCCAGCAGGCCGTCGATGCCGAACGGCCAGGTCAACCAGATCATCGCCTGGCCGCCGACCAGCAGCGCGACGGTGGGCAGTGCATAGCCGTGCTCACGCAGCCGCCGGATGACCTCGTGGGTGGCGATGGCCATGGCGACCGAGAGCAGCGGCAGCCACCAGATGGGCGCGAAGAGCAACGTGCCGATCGCCATGGCACCCAGGACGGCACCCACCGCGATGGCGGCAGGCAGATCGCGCCCGGCGCGCGAAGTCTTCTTGGGTGGCTCGGTCTGTGCCACGGGAGTCGGGTGCTGAAAGGTCATCTAGACCTCCAGCAACTCGCCTTCCTTGTGCTTGACCAGTTCGTCGATCTGGGTGACGTACTGCCCGGTGGACTTGTCCAGGTCCTTCTCGGCGCGGCTCACCTCGTCCTCGCCGGCCTCGCCGTCCTTCTTGATGCGGGCCAGTTCCTCCATCGCCTTGCGGCGGATGTTGCGGATGGACACCTTGGCGTCCTCGCCCTTGCCCTTGGCCTGCTTGACCAGGTCGCGCCGGCGCTCCTCGGTGAGCTGCGGGATGGAGATCCGGATGACGTTGCCGTCGTTGGACGGGTTGACGCCCAGGTCGGAGTTGCGGATCACGTCCTCGATGGCGCGCAGCTGGCTGGCCTCGTAGGGCTTGATGACCACGAGCCGGGCCTCGGGCACGTTGATGCTGGAGAGCTGGGTGATCGGCGTCGGCGAACCGTAGTAGTCGATGTTCAGCCGGGAGAACATGCCAGGGTTGGCACGGCCGGTGCGGATCGACGCGAGGTCATCGCGCGACACCGACACCGCCTTCTCCATCTTCTCTTCGGCATCGAAGAGGGTTTCGTCGATCACTTCAGTATCTCCCGTCGGATTCGCCCGCCCAGCATCTCAATCACAACGCGCGGCTGTCAGCTGGTGACCAGTGTTCCGATCTTCTCACCTGCGACCGCTCGAGCGATATTGCCGTCGGTGAGGAGATTGAACACCAGGATCGGCATGCCGTTGTCCATGCAGAGGCTGAACGCGGTGGAATCGGCCACCTGAAGCCCGCGGTCGATCACCTCGCGGTGCGTGATCGCGGTCAGCAGCTCGGCGTCCGGGTTGGTCCTGGGGTCGTCGGTGTACACGCCGTCGACCGCCTTGGCCATGAGGACGATCTCGGCGCCGATCTCTAGCGCACGCTGCGCCGCGGTGGTGTCGGTGGAGAAGTAGGGCAGGCCCATTCCGGCACCGAAGATGACAACGCGGCCCTTCTCCAAGTGCCGCCGAGCTCGCAGCGGGATGTAGGGCTCGGCGACCTGTCCCATGGTGATGGCCGTCTGCACCCGGGTGTCGATCCCTTCCTTCTGCAGGAAGTCTTGCAGCGCAAGGCTGTTCATCACGGTGCCGAGCATGCCCATGTAGTCGCTGCGCGTGCGTTCCATGCCCCGCTGCTGCAGCTGGGCGCCGCGGAAGAAGTTGCCGCCGCCGATGACGACGGCGATCTGGGCGCCGCCGCGGACGACTTCGGCGATCTGGCGTGCCACCAGGGCGACGACGTCGGGATCGAGCCCGACCTGCCCGCCGCCGAACATCTCGCCGCCGAGTTTGAGGAGCACTCGCGAGTACGCGGGCCGGATCTGTCCCACCGCCATCAGACTCCTTCGGTTGCGACAAAGAATCGCCACCATCCTGCCTCATGACGACGCCCCGGCCACGTCGGGGTGGCCGGGGCGTACCACCGATTTGGTCAGTCGCGGTGTGCGGTCAGTAGCCAGGCCCCGACCGATTTGCGACCGTTGGGCTCATCACGGACGTCGGCGCCGGCGAAGGCACCGAAGTCGGCCAGCGCCGGCGGGACCTGCGCGTGGATGCGGGCCGACCGGATCTCGTCGATCTCCCAGAACTTGCCGACGACGTCGCGCAGTTCCTCGGCGGTGACGGCGTTCACCGGTCCGTCGGCGGGCATGCCGGCGGCGTCGAAGACCAGCACGAAGTAGGACGCACCGGGCGCCGACGCCCGCACGATGGACTGCTGGTACCCCTCGCGCAGTTCGACGGGCATCGAGTGGAACAGCGTCGAGTCGATGATGGTGCCGAAGCGGCCGTCGTATCCGGTGAAGGCGCTGATGTCGGCGACGTCGAAGCTGACGTTGGCCAGACCCCGGCGGCCGGCCTCCGCACGGGCCAGCTCGATGGCGGTCGGCGAGGAGTCCAAGCCAACGGCGGTGAACCCGCGCGCGGCGAGATCCAGCGCGGTGGCCGCTTCCCCGCAACCGGCATCCAGGACGTCGCCGTGTACCCGGCCCGCCGCGATGAGCGCCGCGATCTCGGGCTGGGGCTCGCCGATACTCCACGGCGGGCGGGCGCCCTCGAAGTCGGCGGCTTCGCCGCGGTAGGCCGATTCGAACATCTGGTGTGGTGTGGTCATACATCCGGTATATCAACCTAGTTGATATGTGTCAACATTGTTGACATGGGTGACCCGGTCGACGATCTTCCCCTCGGCTATCTGCTGCATCGCGCCGCCATGACATTGCGGTCCGAGGTGACGGCGACCGTCCTGGAACCCTTGGATCTGACCTTTGCCCAGTACCTCTGCATGCGGATGGTGTCCAAGTCGCCCGGCCTGTCCAACGCCGAACTGGCCCGTGAACTGAGCGTCTCGCCGCAGGCGATGAACATGGTGGTGCGGGGTCTGCAGGATCGCGGACTGGTCGCGCGCCCGACCAGCGTGGCTTCGGGGCGCGCGCTGCCCACCGCTTTGACGCGCGAGGGCGTGGCGATCCTCAAACGCACCGACGCCGGGGTGCGCGCTGCCGAACTCGATGTGCTCGGCCATCTCACCGATAGCGAACGCACCGAGCTGAAGCGGATGCTCGCCGCCGTCGGTGACTAGAGAACGAAAGTCGCCGCGCTGTCCGCGGGGCCGGGCGAGCCGCGCAGGAGGCTGCCGGGGCTGAAGTCCGCCTTTGCAGCCGTCCGGAAGAGCAGCCCGATGGTGTCGCCCGCCGACGCGGCGTCCAGCGACTTGCGGAACGCCTCGATCGCGTCGACGCGGAAGGTCCGGTCGGCGACCCACAGGGAGTCACCGACACGGACCTCTCCGGCGTCCACGCGACCGGTCACCACGACGCCGCGATTCTTGATCGCGAACACGTCGTCGATCTTCATGCTGAACACGCGGCCGATGTTAGTGCTGGTGGCACGCTTTCGGTGGCGATGGCGGCAGATCCAGCGCCGGATTGCCGTCGAAGAAGCCGACCGGCTTGAGGTGGAAACCCGTGTAGGCACAGGGCATCACGGGCCAGTCCTCCGGCCGCACCACGTGATGCGCCCCCAGGGTGTACCAGAGCACCACGTCGGTGTCCTCCAGCGGCGCGTCGTCGGCGACGAACTCGGGCAGGCCCTGGGCGTCAGCAGACTGGTACATGTAGTCGCCGGCGGCGAACATCTCCGACGGGTCGTACTTGGTCACCCACAGGTTGTGCTGGACGAACCGGGCCCTGTCGTAGATGTAGGACCCCTCCTGCACCATCACCGGCACGATCTCCTTGGGCACCAGCTTGTAGGCGACGGCCGAGCCGAGTTCGTTGGTCTTGGACGGATTGGTCACCTTCCAGTACCGGCCGGTCTCCCAGTTCCAGTCACGGGCGCCGTCGGCCTCCGAGGCCACCAGCGTGTCCTGGGTGATCCACGCATTGTGATGCGGGTTGAGCGCGGGATCGGGCTCGGGTACCGAATCCACCTCGTAGACACTGTTTCCGGCGCCGTCGATGCTCATGTCGAGCCGGAAGTTGAAGAAGTGCTGATGGTTCGGCCCGTAGATGCCGGGCGCCACCATCTTGCCCCAGCGGGGCGTCTCTCCTTCGGCCACCGCACCGGTGGTCAGCACGCCCGACAACTTGACCTCGACCTCGATGGAGGCGTCGTTGTAGAAGTACCAGAAGAAGCCGTACTCGTAGTTGCCCACGGTGCATATCATCGACACGACCAGCCGGCGCGACCGGCGGACCTCGACCTCACCCGTCCGGAAATCCGTGTGCTTCCAGGAGATCCCGAAATCCTCCTCGTGCATGCAGATCGCATTCGGGATGACGACGGCGTTTCCGCTGGAGTCGTTGACCGTCCCGTCGAAGTAGTGGATCTCGCCCAGACAGTCGCACCCCAGGGTCAGCGGATTGGCCGAGAAGCCCATCCCGACCTCGCCCATGTCGAACACGTTCTTGTTCCAGTGCGTCGGTGAGGTGTCGCCGTAGGGCACCACCATCTCCGACAACGACCCGCGGTAGAGGATGGGACGGGTCTCGCCCCGGTCGGTATAGCTCACCTCGTGGACCGTGACGCCCTCCCGAGGGTTGAACCCGATGCGCAGGGACCACTTCTGCCACTGCACCTTCCACCCCTCGACGGTGAAGCTCGGACCGTCGGGCTGGGTGATCTCGATGGGTTTGACGTCGTCACGGAACTGCGTGAAGGCCGGCCTGTTGTCGGGAGAGAACATGAACTCCTCGGCGTAGTTGCCCGCCGTCGGCGGCAGCGGCACCACACCGTGGTCCTCGATGTCGATGACCTCCATCGCGTCGAGATCGAAGGTGACGATCAGACCCTCGACCGGGCGCGCGTACCCGTGTTCGGATGGTGCGGCACGCATGAAGGTCAACGGCCGGCAGATCAGCGGCGAGTTCTCGTGGTGGTCGCCCGCGCCGTAATAGCCTGCGGGCCAGGGATCGATCATCGCCAGACTGAAGTCGGTGACGCCCCGTTTGAGCATCGCCTCCTGCCACCGGGGATCCTCGCGCACCTTCTCCTCCACGCCCGTCATGTGCTCGACGAGGTAGGACGGGAACCGTCCGGGCACGCCCTTCCACGACTCGATGACGCGGGCCCCGAGGTCCACGACGGCTTCGTAGATCATCTTGGCCGCCGCGTCGTACATGCTCGCGAACGCGCGCCGCGGCACCTCACCGTCGAACGTCAGCGTGGCCGTCTTGCCCGGTTCGGCCAGCTGGATCATCACGAACTTCAAGGTGGGGCTGGCATATTCGGATCCGGTGATGACGGCCGCCGCGGCCTCTATCTCGGCTCCGGTGAGCGGGTCCAGCGGGTAGCGGGTGGACGGTGCGGCGGTGCCCGTGCCCAGCACGGTGTCCTCCATGGTCACTTGACGGTTTCCTCTGCTTCCTTGTTGAGATCGAACACCGCGAGGTGGGCCAGGGCGTCGTCTTGGGACACCTTGTGTGCCGAGCGGCGGCCGAAGATGTACACGACGAAGCCGAGCGCGAACATCCCGACGCTGATGCAACCGACCCATGTCATCCACTCGGCATCACCGACGCCGGCGCTGGTCAGCCAGGACTTCGCAAAGGAGTAGTAGACGCCGGCGACCGTGCCGACGGTGCCCACCACGACGACGATCCAGACCCCGACCATGCCGCCGGGGATACGCCAGAACGTCTCGTTCTCATAGCGATCCGCGTACTTCTTCCGCGCGATGACCACCGGGATCAGGAAGAAGAAGCCGGACAGCAGCCACACCGTCGACAAGCCGCCCTGCAGGAAGATCGTCGTGTTGACCAGGCTGCTCTGTGAGTACAGGCCGATGATGAGCAGCGACGAGATGACGCCCTGGATCAGGATGGCCGACACCGGGTTACGGGTCCGCGGGTTCAGGTGCGTGAAGATTCTCGGCAGGTGCCGTTCCAGACCCGACACGAAGATCAGTCGGGAGTAGGCCACCTGGTAGGTCATCAGCGCCACGACGATGATCAAGGCCAGCACCACGGCACAGATCTCCATCAGACCGGGGAATCCAGCAACATCCAGCATGCCGATGACACCGGTCACCGCGTCGATCTCGCTGGTGGGCAGCGCCATCATCGTGCCCAGGGTGGTGAGCAGATAGATGGCGACCAATGCCGTTGAACCCCAGAGGATCATCCGCGGACCGCTCTTGCGCACCGACAGGAATTCCGCGCCCATGTTGTACGGGGTCTCCACGCCGAGCAGGTAGAGCAGCACCGTGCCGTACAGGAAGCCCGACACGGCGAAGTTCGGAATGGTCGCCTCCGACCAGCTGAACGGGGTTGCCGAGCCGTTGCGCACCGCGAAGATCACGCCGGAGACGAAGATGGTCAGCGCCAAGATGCCGAACACGACGAAGACGACGTTCATGATCCGCTGGTTGGCCGCCAGCTTGGCGAGCGCCAGCCCGACCACCGTCCACAGGATCACCAACTGCAGGATGACACTGGCCATCACACCCAACTCGGTGTGGAACGCCAAGAGCAGGAAGGAGAGCACCACCGCCGGTGACGATGCGGCGTTGAGGATGACGGGCACCCACGACAGGTAGCCGCCGATGAAACCCCACGTCTCCCCCATCGTCCGGGTGGCCCAGATGTATACGCCGCCTTGGCCGGGCCACAGATTGCCGAGTTCGACGACGGCCATGCCGGCAGGCACCAGGAAGGTCAGTATGCCCAACACCCACATCGGGATGGCGGTCCAGCCACCGGTGGCCATCACCGAGGAGCCCGTGATCCAGCAGATGATGAACACGTAGGCGGCGGTCAGGCCGAAGGTGCTCATCACCTTCGGCAAGATCTGCTCGGGGACCAGTTCGGTCGCCATCAGCTTGTCGCGGTCAGCGGTGACCGATTGTTCCAGTTCTTGTGTCATGAATTGTCTCCCAATACCTTTGGATCAGTTGACGATCTGTCCGTCTCGCATCCGGACAACACGGCTCGCTTCGTCGGCCACCGTGGGATCGTGGGTGCTTGCGACGACCGTGACGCCGAGCGTCGAACACAGGTCGCGCAGCATGCGCACCACCGTCTCCCCCGTGCGGTGGTCCAGATTGGCGGTCGGCTCATCGGCCAGCACCAGCGTCGGGTTGCTGATCAGCGAACGCGCGATGGCGGTGCGCTGCTGTTCCCCTCCGGACATCTTGGTCGGCTGGTGGTGGATCCGATGCCCCAAGCCGACCAGCTCGAGCAGTTCGGTGGCCCGCCGGCGCAGCGCCTTGCGGTCATACGGCTCGAACATCAGTGGCAGTTCCACGTTTTCGACAGCCGACAGGAACGGGATCAGGTTGTAGCTCTGGAAGATGAACCCGATGGTGTCGTGTCGCAGGGCGGCGAACTGACTCTCCGAGATCGTCGCGGTGTCCTGACCTGCGACCCGCACGGCCCCCTTGGTAGGACGGTCCAAGCCGCCGATGATGTTGAGCAGCGTCGACTTGCCACTGCCGCTGGGACCCATCAGGCAGACGAACTCCCCCGGCATGACCCGCAATTCGATGTTCACGAGGGCCTTGACGACCTCGTCGCCGAGCTTGTGCAGCTTCCACACGTCGGAGATCTCGATGACCGGCGCCACGCCGGCCGGTTGGGTGTCGGCCAACCGGACCGATTCGGTGGTTGTCTCGTTGATGGCAGTCATGTGTTCCTATCCCGTGCTCAACGATCGGATGGGTGGGCGCGAGGCGGCGTTCCAGGTCGGGACGACACTGGTGGCCAGTGCCGCGATGATGCTGACGGCGACGGCGATGACCGCCCCCATGGCCAATCCGCCGAGCGCGACCCCGGTCGGGACGAAGCCAACGGCCGCGAGCGTCAGCGCGGCGATCACCGCCAACACTGCCCCGCCGATCGCTCCGAGCAGGGCGGCGATGACGGGTTCGACGAGCAGCGCGATCACCACCGGTGTGCGGGGAATCCCGTTGGCGCCCAACACACCCAGTTCCCTGGTCCGCTGGGCAACCGTCCGGGTGGTGGCGACCGCCACCTCGACCACACCGACCAGCAGGACGGTGACGGCGATCAGCACCACGGCGGCGCGGATCTCGTCGGCGTGACCGAGTGACGCCGACTGGGCGCTGATGCCCTCGGACATCCCGAAGACGATGACGACCAGGAAGGCGCCCGTTGCGGTGGTGATGGCGGGCAGGATCATCTCCCCGAGCCGGCGGCGCGCCGCCAACCAGCCGTACGACAGTCCGTAGCGCATGGCTTACCTACCCTCTCCTCTTCGCGCAGGCGCTCATCGGTACCTTCTCCTCTTCGCGCAGGCGCTCATCGGTACCTTCTCCTCTTCGCGCAGGCGCTCATCGGTACCTTCTCCTCTTCGCGCAGGCGCTCATCGGCCACCCAGCAGATCGACGGGACGTTGTTGCAACAGCCGGTGCACGGGGATCAGCGCTCCGACGATCGCCATGGCCGGGATGAACGCGGCCACCATGCCCGCGGCCTGCGCCCAGGCTGCCACCGTCGCGATGCCCGGAATCACCAGTGCGACAGCCGCTCCTGCGCCGAGCACTCCGACGACGTAGGCGACGGTGAACACGATCGCCGATTCGACGAGGAAGAAGTACAGCACTTCATCGGCGAGGCCGATGCTCGACATGATGCCGAACTCACGCTTCCGCTCGGCGACGGCGGCCAGGAACGAGGACACCGCGATGACGAAGCCGAGGATGAGCCCGATGGTGGAGATGAGGCCCAGCGTCGAACCGGTGACCTTGCCGGAGAACAGCGCCGAGAAGTTCTGTTCGAACGTCAGCGGACCGACCCCACCCACCGTGTCATAGATCAGGCCGGGGCCGCCGCTGTCGGGCAGCACCGACGGGTCCGTGGTGGCGGGCAGGCCGGTCGCCGCACCGAACGTCTGCGCCAGGTCGCGGCGCTTCTCCTGACCGGCGGGCGCAGTGACCGTCCACCAACCGTTGTCCCCGACCAGGCTGCGCGCCAGATCGATTGGCACGGTGGCTGATTGGCCCGTGCCGGACAGATCAACCACCAGGCTCTGGCCGCCGATCACCACCCGGTCACCGGCGCCCAAGCCCAGGCGGGTGGCGAGCTGATCGCCCACCGCGACGTGACCGGCTGCCACCGCGTCGCCGCCGCGGATGGACACCGGAAGGCCGTTGACAGTGGTGGTGCCGGACGGAGTCCGGGTGGCGGACCAGCCATCGGGAAGTGCGGTGATATCGGGTGCGGCGCCGTCGGCAACCAGTGCCCGGGTGTCGGTGTCGTAGTGCACCCCGGCGGCCGGCACCACCCACAGCTGGGCGCCACCGATCACGTCGGTGACCGAATCCTCGCCTGTGATGGCGAAACTGGCGGCGATGGTGCGCACCACGGTGACGCACAAGATGGCCAGGGCGATGCCCAGGACCGATAACACGAAACGTTCCGGGCGGCGCCTGATGTTCGCCAGCGCAAACCGGACCAGGCACATGAAGGTGTTACCGGATGCGGTGGCGATCTCCGGTGGTCGGGTGATGGCGGGTGGTGCAGCGGACTCCACGAGAGGGATCGTGGGCGCGCCGTGTTTCGTGGAAAGCCATCTGCGGTATCCGCCGCGTTAACGGAGACTGCTTGCGATTACAACAAGGTGTCTCGACGGCAACGGATTTCGTCGCCGGATCTACAGAATCGCGGCCGCGATGATCAATCCGAAGGCCAGATACGACGCCGCCACGACCAGCACCTCGGGGGTGAAGCGTTCCTCGGCCAGCACCCGGCCGATGTCGACGCCCTTGATCACGCCGACCAGGCGCACCGAGAACGCTTGCGCGGCAATGCCCAGCAGACCGAAGATCAGCGTCTTGATCAGACCACCGATCAGATCAC
The DNA here is from genome assembly GCA_016197365.1 of Mycolicibacterium cosmeticum. Classification (GTDB taxonomy): domain Bacteria; phylum Actinomycetota; class Actinomycetes; order Mycobacteriales; family Mycobacteriaceae; genus Mycobacterium; species Mycobacterium cosmeticum_A. Next base: position 193,337 of record JACPVS010000014.1, read on the forward strand.
CGGAGGAACTGTAGATCGCGAGCACCACGATCAGCGCCATCGAGACCACTCCGGAGGCGGTGATGGCGGCGGCGTTGGGGCGCCCGGCCTGCACCAGGGCGCGCAGCGGCCCCGGCGTGGTCCAGTCGATGACGAAGAAACCAAGGACCATCAGTGCGATGCCGACGATCGTGTACAGCACGATCGCCGACGCACCGTGGCCGACGATCGACCAGTAGTCCGGCCCCAGGGCCGAGAGCGTGGTGCGGTTCATTGACTGATCCTTCCGATCACAGCGGAATTCGGTGGGGTACGAAGGCGGCGCCGTTATCGGTGATGAGGCCCGAGGTCTCCCGGATGCCGAGCCCGGCGGATTCGTCGCCGACGATCCAGGCGCCGAGCGCGGGGCGCATGTCGTCGAATTTCGGCAGCGGGTCCAGCAGTTGGTAGACGTAACCTTCCTCGCCGTAGACCCCGCCGGTCTCCATGTCCTGTCCCGCACCGACCACGCTGATGTTCGCCCCTTCACGGCCCAGTTTGGGCTTGCGGACGTACTCGGTGAGCTCGTGCGGGTCGTCGAGGTAGGCGGGCAACAGGTTCGGGTGTCCCGGGTACATTTCCCACAGCACCGCGAGGATCGCCTTGTTACTCAGCAACGTCTTCCAGAGCGGCTCGACCCACATGGTCGACGGCAGGGTGTCCAGGGCGTGCCTGCCGAAGTCGTCGTCGAGGATCCACTCCCACGGGTAGAGCTTGAACAACGATGAGATGGGCGCTTCTTCGAGGTCCACGAAGCACTGCAGGTCCTGGTCGAAGCCGATGTCCTCGATCGCGAGGCCGACGGTGTGCAAACCGGCCTCCGCCGCACACTCCTGCAGGTAGGCCAGGGTGACGTTGTCCTCGCCGCTGGCGTCGGCCGAGGACCAGGTGAAGTGGGTTTCCTTGCCGGGCAACCGATCCCGGATCTCGGCCCACCGCGCGACGAGGCGCTCGTGCACGGAGTTCCACTGGTCGTCGGCGGGAAAGACATCGGTCTTCCAGTGCCACTGCAGGACGGCGGCTTCCAACAGCGAGGTCGGGGTGTCGGCGTTGTACTCCAGCAGCACCGGCGGCTTGCGGCCGTCGTAGCGCAAGTCGAAGCGGCCGTACAGGTGCGGATCGCTACGGCGCCAAGACTTCTCGATGTGCTCCCACGTCCACTCCGGCAGACCGAAGTCGTGATAGCGCCCGACGAGCACGACATGCTCGACGGCGTCCAGGCACATCGAGTGCAGCACCTCGACGGAGGCTTCCAGGGACAACACCTCGTCCATGTCGAAGACGTAGTGCACCGACTCGTCCCAGTAGGGTCGGTCGGCGCCGTTCGCATCTTGGGCGGGCGTACCGAAGCACATGCCCTGCTCGGCGACGATCCGTTCCCAGCCCGGTCGCGGGGAACTGCGGACACGGCGCATTCAGCTACCCGAGCTTCCGTGGCTCGACGAGCCGAACCCGCCGCGCGAGACCGTCGATCCGGAACTCGTCTTCCCGGTGGTGCCCTTCGGCAGCTCCAGGGTGCCACCCCGGGCGGGGGTGCCGATGCCGCCGTTGCTGCCGCCGTAGTAGTACCGGTACGGCGAGCCCGCCCAGATGAAGACGCCGCCCGCTCCGGAGTAGCCGCTGCTGCAGTAGCTGTCCGGTACCACCTCGTTGCTTCCGTCGGCCACGCAGGTGGCCGAGACGGTGTCCTCGTGGAACATCTGATAGCCCAGTGCGACGACGCCCACGACGCCGACGACGGCTACCGAACCCATCAGGAGCTTCTTGCCGGTGGCCGCACGCTTGTCGGCCTTCTCCTGTTGCAGGGCGGCGAATCGCTCGGCGGTCTCGCGGGCGCGACGGGCCTTGTCTCGCTGGCGTGCCTCGGCGACGGTCGGCTGCCGGGGTGTCGTCGAAGCGGCGTCTTGCTGGCGCACGGAGCCGCGCTGCGGCGGTGCCGCCTGATGATCCTGCGGCGGTGCCGCCTGATGATCCTGCGGCGGTGTGCCCTCGGATACGTCATCGGACCCGGATTCCATCTATCCCCCACTACTGTTCGACAGCCGCCTCACAGCATAGAGCGGTCAGTCCTGGATGCGGGGAAACGCCTGGGCCTCTTCGATTTCGTAGGCCAGTTCCAGCAGGATGCGCTCCTGCCCCGCGGGCGCCGCGAACATCATCCCGATCGGCAGGCCCGCCGCGGATCGGCCGACCGGGAGCGAGATCGCCGGGTCGCCGGTGACGTTCTGCAGCGGGGTGAAGGCGACCCAGTCGATGAGCCGGTCGATGATCTGCTGGTACGGAGCGGTCGGGTCCAGATGCCCGATCCGGGGTGTCACATCGGCGAGGGTGGGCGTGAGCAGGACGTCGTAGGACGCGGCGAGTCGCATGATGGTCCGGCGGGTCTGCGCCAGCCGCCCGATCACCAGCGGCATCCGATGCAGGTTGCGCCCGGCCAGGTGCTCCAGTCCGAGAGTCAGATTGTCCAGCTTGGTCTTGTCGAAGCTGGGGCCGAACGTCCGCCGCCCACCTCGCACCAGCGCGAAGGCCAGCAGCGACCAGTACAGCAGGAAATCGTTCATGAATGAGGCAGGCACCGGATTCGAGATCTCGGTGACACGGTGGCCCAGGCTCTCCAGCAGCGCCGCGGTCTTCATGGTCTGTTCACGGATCTCCGGGCTGGCCTCGCGCGCAATCGATTCCGTGCACACGGCGATGTGTAACCGCCGGGTGCCGGGGCCGGTGACATCGCCGATGGCCGGCAGTTTGGGATTGCGCTGCAGGCGTTCGGCCTCACGGTAGAACGCGGCGGTGTCGCGCACCGATCGGGTGAGCACACCGTTGGCCACGATGCGCAACGGCATCTGGCGCATCTGCTTGTCCAGCGGCAGCCGGCCCCGCGACGGTTTGAGCCCGACGAGCCCATTGCAGGCCGCCGGGATGCGAATGGATCCGCCGCCGTCGTTGGCGTGCGCGATCGGCACCACACCGGCGGCGACGAACGCACCCGATCCGGACGACGAGGCGCCTGCGGTGTGCTCGGTGTGCCACGGGTTGCGCACCGGCCCGAGCCGAGGGTGCTCCGCGGAGGCGCTGAATCCGAACTCGGAGAGTTGGGTCTTGCCCAGGGCGATCAGGCCGGTGCCCAGGAAACTGCGGGCGAAGTCGCCGTCGGCGGGCGCCGGGCGCGGCGTCCAGGCGTCGGTGCCTTCCATCGTCGGCATGCCGGCGACATCGGAGTTGTCCTTGACGAACGTCGGGATCCCGGCGAAGAACCCGGTGCGGGGCGCGGCGGCGCGGGCCCGGTCGAACGCCGGGTACGCCAGCCCGTTCAAGGCGGGGTTGACGGTCTCGGCGCGGGCGATCGCGGCGTCGATCAGTTCGGCCTGCGAGACGTCACCGGCGCGCAGTGCTGCGGCCAGCGCGACCGCGTCCAGGTCGCCGAGGGCGTCGTCGCCGAAGGCGTGCACACGTGTCATGCGCCCGACGGTACCAGCACGTACCACGGGGCTGAGTGGTTACCGACGCAAAGAACCCCGCGTCGCCGGGCGACGCGGGGTTCTTTGGCTGATCTGACTAGGACTGACCGACCTCGAACCGGACGAACCGGGTCACAGTCACGCCGGCCTCGTCGAGGAGCGCCTTGACGGACTTCTTGCTGTCCGACACCGACGACTGATCGAGAAGGACCACGTCCTTGTAGAAACCGGTGACGCGACCTTCCACGATCTTGGGCAGTGCCGCTTCCGGCTTGCCCTCTTCCTTGGCGGTCTCCTCGGCGATGCGACGCTCGTTGGCGACGACATCGGCGGGCACGTCCTCACGCGTGAGGTACTTGGCCTTGAGCGCGGCGATCTGCAGGGCGACCGAGTGGGCGGCCTCCTCCGTAGCACCGGTGTACTCGACCAGCACACCCACGGCGGGCGGCAGGTCGGCCGACCGCTTGTGCAGGTAGGTCTCGACCTGACCGTCGAAGTACGCCACACGGCGCAGCTCGAGCTTCTCGCCGATCTTGGCACTCAGGTCGGCGATCAGCTGCTCGACCGTGGTGTCACCCGACTTGGCAGCCTTGAGCGCGTCGATGTCGGCAGCCTTGGAGGCTGCCGCCGCGGCGACGATCTGGTCGGCCAGCGCCTGGAACTCCGCGTTCTTCGCGACGAAGTCGGTCTCGGAGTTCAGCTCGATGAGCGCGCCGTCCTTGGCCGCGACCAGGCCCTCGGCGGTGGCACGCTCAGCGCGCTTGCCGACGTCCTTGGCGCCCTTGATCCGCAGCACCTCGACGGCCTTGTCGAAATCGCCGTCGCTCTCGGTCAGCGCGTTCTTGCAGTCGAGCATGCCGGCACCGGTCAGCTCCCGAAGGCGCTTGACGTCGGCAGCGGTGTAGTTAGCCATGAATGCGTTCTCCTTGGACTGAAGAGGTCAGGAAGCGTCAGTGGTGGGCTCGGCAGCGACGGTGCCGTCGGCCGGGCTCGCGGTGGCACCGGCCAGCAGCTCCTGCTCCCACTCGGCCAGCGGCTCGGCGGCGGCAGCGTCCTGGCCGGCCTCGGCTTTACCGGCGCCGGCACGGGCCTGCAGGCCCTCGGCGACGGCGGAGGCGATGACCTTGGTCAGCAGTGCCGCCGAACGGATCGCGTCGTCGTTGCCCGGGACCGGGTAGTTGACCTGGTCCGGGTCGCAGTTGGTGTCGAGGATGGCGATGACCGGGATGCCGAGCTTGATGGCCTCGTTGACGGCCAGGTGCTCCTTGTTGGTGTCGACGACCCAGATGGCCGAGGGCACCTTCTGCATGTCGCGGATACCGCCGAGGCTGCGCTCAAGCTTGTTCTTCTCACGCGTGAGCATGAGGATTTCCTTTTTGGTGCGGCCTTCGAAACCACCGGTCTGCTCCATGGCCTCGAGCTCCTTGAGGCGCTGCAGACGCTTGTGCACGGTGGAGAAGTTGGTGAGCATGCCGCCCAGCCAGCGCTGGTTCACATACGGCATGCCGACTCGGGTCGCCTCGTCGGCGATGGACTCCTGGGCCTGCTTCTTGGTGCCGACGAACATCACGGTGCCACCGTGCGCGACGGTCTCCTTGACGAACTCGTAGGCCTTGTCGATGTAGGTCAGCGTCTGCTGCAAGTCGATGATGTAGATGCCGTTGCGGTCGGTGAAGATGAACCGCTTCATCTTGGGGTTCCAACGACGGGTCTGGTGCCCGAAATGGGTGCCGCTGTCGAGCAGCTGCTTCATGGTCACTACGGCCATGGTGGTGCCTCACTTATATATCGGTTGTCGTCCGGCATCGGGTGATCCCGGACCCTGGCGTCTGCTAGCTGCCGGACCCGTTCCGGTTTCCCGGTTCAGGACCGCCCGGCTGGCTGGTGCAACCCTGTTGGTACGAGGTTGCGAAGCAGGCGCGCGAAGTCAGCTCACGCAAGTGAGCTGCGGACAGAAGTTTACACCGTGGATACAGCGGCTTTTACCACTGCAGTTATGCACAGTCGGGCCGCCATCCACATTTTCCGGCGACGGGCTTCCGCCGTTCCGCTCAGCACGCTGAACTGGGGTGATGAGGTTCCTCGGGGTGGTGTTGCTGATGGTGGCGGCCACCGCCCGGGCGCATGCCGAACCGGCACGCCTGAGCTGGCCGTTGCACCCCCAGCCCACCGTCACCCGCGGTTTCGACGCGCCCGCGCCCAACTGGAAGCGCGGCCACCGGGGTGTCGATCTCGCCGGGGCATCCGGTCAGCCGGTGTATGCCGCCGGAGACGGGACCGTGGTGTTCGCCGGTGAGCTGGCCGGTCGCCCACTGGTGTCCATCGAGCATCCAGGCGGTCTGCGCACCAGTTACGAGCCGGTGCGCGCCACGGTGCGTCCCGGGCAGTCGGTGGCGGCCGGCACCCCGATCGGGGCGCTCATGGCTGGACATGCGGGCTGCCCGGTAGCTGCCTGCCTGCACTGGGGAGCGATGTGGGGCCCGGCCGCGAGGGCCGACTACGTCGATCCGCTCGGACTGCTCGCCCAGACCCCGATCCGGCTCAAGCCGCTCAGGCCCGGGGATGCGCCTGGTCGTGCACCGCCCGGAGCCGAGCCACCGTGACATGGGTGTAGAGCTGCGTGGTGGCCAGCGAGGAATGGCCGAGCAGTTCCTGCACGATGCGCAGGTCGGCGCCGCCTTCGAGCAGATGGGTGGCCGCGCTGTGCCGCAGGCCGTGCGGACCGATATCGGGCGCACCGTCGACGGCGGTCATGGTGTCGTGCACGACGGTGCGGACCTGACGCTGATCGAGGCGGCCGCCGCGGGCACCGAGCAGCAGCGCCGGGCCCGACTTCGGGGTTACCAGCCCCGGCCGGCCGTCGGCGAGCCAGGACATGAGTGCCGCCGACGCCGGCTCGCCGAACGGCACGGTGCGTTGTTTGTTGCCTTTACCCAGGACGCGCAGTACCCGGCGCGAAGTGTCGACGTCGTCGATGTCCAGCCCGCACAGCTCGCTGACGCGGATACCGGTGGCGTAGAGCAGCTCGACGATGAGACGGTCCCGCAGCGCCAGCGGATCTCCTTGCTGCGCACCGGAATCTAGCGCCTCCAGGGCGTCCAGCGCCTGATCCTGCCGCAACACCGCCGGCAGGGTGCGATGGGCCTTCGGGGTCTGCAGGCGCGCTGCCGGGTCGGTACGCATCAAACCGCGATGGCACGCCCACGCGGTGAACGTCTTGACCGCCGACGTGCGCCGGGCCAGCGTGGTCCGCGCCGCCCCCGCGCCGGCCTGGGACGCCAGCCACGAACGCAACGTCATCAGGTTCAGGCTGTCCAGGCCGCCGCCGGTGAATTCGAACAGGGACCGCAGATCGCCCAGATACGCGCGGCGGGTGTGCTCGGAGCGCAGGCGCTGCAGCGCCAGGTGCTCGTCGAACTCGGCCAGTATCGGGCCGATCCCCCCGTCGCTGTGCACCTTCCCACCGTGCTCAGCCTGGGCCGGGCTGTCTAGGTGACGCGCCGAAGCGTGTCCGGGGTGAGATCAGCCAGTGACCGGTAGCCGTCGATGGCCATGATCAGGTCGGCCTCGGCGAGCAATGAGCGCAACACGTGCACCACGCCGTCGACGCCGCCGAGCGCCAGTCCGTAGGCGTACGGCCGCCCGACCCCGACGGCGGTGGCGCCCAGCGCGAGCGCCTTGACGATGTCGGCACCGCTGCGCACCCCGGAGTCGAACAGCACCGGCAGCCCGTCGGCCGCGGCGACCACGTCGGGCAGGCAGTCGATGGCAGGGAGGCCGCCGTTGGCCTGACGCCCGCCATGGTTGGAGCAGTAGATGCCGTCGACCCCGAGGTCGCGGGCGCGCCGCACGTCGTCGGGATGACAGATGCCCTTGACCAGCAGCGGCAGCTTCGTCAACGTCCGCAGCCAGGCCAGGTCGTCCCACGTGACACATTGCCCGAAGTTCTGGATCCAGCTCAGGATCGCAGCTTGCGGATTCTCCTCCGGCGGCTGCGCCAGGCCCGCCCGGAACACCGGGTCGCTGGTGTAGTTGGTCAGGCAGTGGCCGCGCAGCTGTGGGAAGTTCGAGGTGCCCAGGTCGCGCGGCCGCCAGCCGGGCACCCAGGTGTCGAGCGTGACGATGATGCCCTTGTATCCCGCGGCTTCGGCGCGGGCCACGAAGCTGGCCGCCAGCTCCCTATCTTTCGGGGTGTACAGCTGGAAGAAGCCCGGGGTGTCGCCGAATTCGGCGGCGACCGATTCCAGGGGGTCGGCGGTGAGCGTGGAGACCACCATCGGCACCCCGGACCTGGCGGCGGCACTGGCCGACGCCAGGTCGCCGTGGCCGTCCTGGGCGCACAGCCCGATCACCCCGATGGGCGCCATGAACAGCGGCGAGGGCAGCGTGAGCCCGAACAGCTCGACCGTCAGGTCGCGTTCGGTGGCGCCGACGCACATCCGCGGGATCAGACCCCAATTCTCGAAAGCGGTGACGTTGACCCGCTGGGTGCGCTCATCGCCTGCACCGCCGGCGACATAGGACCACAGCGACGGGGACATCGCTTTTTCGGCCCGCTCCTCCAGTTCCGCGAAGCCGATCGGAAGGGAGGGCACGACCCCGGAGAGGCCCTGCAGATAGATCTCGAGCTGATAGTCGCCGAATGCCATGGGGTCAGTCTGACTGGCCCGCTTCGGCTTTCGCCAGCTCCGATTTCCACTGCCGGAACGTCTCCTCGGTGCGGCCACGCCGCCAGTACCCGGAGATGGAAGCCCACTTGGCCTCGACGCCGCGTTCTTTGCGCAGGTACGGCCGCAGATTGTGCATGACGGTCTGCGCCTCGCCGTGCACGAACACCTGCACCTGACCGGGCAGCCAGTCGGCGCCGCGGACCGCGGCCACCAGTGGCGCGTTGTCGCCGGCCGCCGAGTCGGGCACCTGATCGGCGCAACCGCCCCGGTGGATCCAGTGCACCGCCACGCCGGCCGGGACGGTCAGCTCGACCTCGTCCTCGGGTCCGGCCACCTCGATGAAGGCCTGGCCGACGGCGGCCGCGGGCAGCGCCTTCAGTGCGGCGCTGATCGCGGGGAGCCCGGCCTCGTCACCGGCCAGCAGGTGCCAGTCGGCGGCGGGGTCCGGCGCGTAAGCGCCGCTGGGCCCCATCAGATACGCGGGTGCGCCGGGGGCGACCGCCGCGGCCCACGGCCCGGCCACGCCCTGCTCGCCGTGGACCACGAAATCGACTGTGATCTGCCGCTTTTCGGCATCTGCGTGCCGCACCGTGTACGTCCGCACCGTGGGTCGCTGATGCTCGGGGAGTTCATTGAAACTGTCCAGCGTCAACGGCCTCGGCAGCGCACCCGTGTCGGCGCCGTCGGGGACGATGACGAATTTGACATAGGAATCGGTGAACGCGCTGGGCGTGAAGGTGTCGAAGCCCTCGCCCTCCTTCGAGCCGCCGAGCACCAGCCGAATCATGTGCGGTGTCAGCTGCGTGGAGCTGATCACCTCGAAGGTATGGACCGGACGTCCCGCCACAGTGCCTCCCCGTTCTTGTCTGACGATTGCCCCACCACTGTACGAGCGGCCCAGCGGGCGCGGTCCGCTACGCCCCGTCCGAGCCCCGTCCGACTCATCTGGACACGATCCGCCACCGCCCCTCCTTGCGCGCCACCAAGCCCGACACCTCCAGCAGCGCCAGCGGGCCGAGGACCGATTCTGCCGGCAGCGCGGCGTCCACCGCGATCTGTTCGACGCTGCGATAACCGCGCGCGGGCAACGCCTCGTAGACGAGGCGTTCGGGCCGGGACAGTCCGTCCAGCGGCGAGGCCGGGTGCTCGGGCTCCTCGGCCAACTCCCCTGCCTTCCCGACGATCTCGACCAGTTCCTCCGAGCGGTCGACCAGAACCGCATCGCCGCGCAGCAGCACATGACAGCCCGCCGAGGCCGACGACGTCACCGGCCCCGGGACCGCGCACACCACCCGGCCCATCGCCTCGGCCCAGGCAGCGGTGTTGGCCGCGCCGCTGCGTAGTCCCGCCTCCACCACGACGGTGGCGCGCCCGAGCACCGCGACCAGACGATTACGGGCGAGGAACCGGAACCTGGCCGGGCGCACCCCCGGCGGATACTCGGTGAGCAGCAATCCACTCTGCGAAATCCTGTGCAGCAGAGCCGAATGCCCACTCGGATAGGGAACATCGATACCACCGGCGAGCACCGCGACGGTGCAGCCGTCGACCGCCAGCGCCGCCCGATGCGCCGCACCGTCGATCCCGTAGGCGCCGCCCGACACCACCGCGACGTCGTGTTCGGCCAACCCTTCGGCCAGGCTGCCCGCCATGTGCTCGCCATAGGCGGTCGCAGCACGGGTCCCGACGATGGCCGCGGCACGGTCGGCCACGTCGGCCAACCGCGCGGGCCCGATAGCCCACAGCACCATCGGTGTGTGACCGTCCTGCTTCTTGGTCACTTTCTCATTGCCGAACGCGCCGAACGCCAGGTACGGCCATTCGTCGTCGTCGGGAGTGATCAGCCGGCCCCCGCGACGGTCCAGCATCGCCAGATCATCCGCGGCACTGTCGATTTCGCGGCGAATCGCCACCGCGTCCGTCAGCCACGGCGGTTCGCTGCCCGACCGGATCCGCGCGGCTGCCTCGACCGGACCGTGGCTGCGGACGTACGCCGTCAATGCGGGGCAGGGCGGCTCGGTGACCCGGGACAGGTAGGCCCAGGCATTGCGGGTTTGTTCATCGACCATCGTTGACCACCTCGTCTCGAAAGCTGAGCGCCGTGCACACGTCGTCCACGGTGGGAGATTCCTTGCCCGCCAAGTCGGCGATGGACCACGCGACCCGTAGTGACCGATCGACCCCCCGGATGCTGAGCGAGCCGCGATCCAACGCTCTGCGCAGCGGTTCCATCGCGGTTCGGCTGAGTCGAAACGCACGGCGCAGCACCGGCCCTGGCACCTCCGCATTGGTCCGCACCCCGACGGCCTGCCATCGGAACGCGGCAGCGCTGCGGGCGTTCGCCACCCGTTCCCGTACGGCCGCGGTCGGCTCGGGAACCGCGCTGCCGAAGGCGACGCCGCGGACTTGATGCATCTTGACGCGCAGGTCGACCCTGTCCATCAACGGACCGGACAACTTGCCGAGATAGCGTCGCTTCACCGCGGCCGGGCACACGCAGTCCCGCGGGTTGGCCGGGGCACACGGGCATTCGTTGGCGGCCAGAATCAGCTGGAACCGTGCCGGATACTTCGCGACCCCGTCGCGCCGCGCCAGCCGAATCTCGCCGTCCTCCAACGGTGTTCGCATCGCTTCGAGCACACTGGAGCCGATCTCCGCGCATTCGTCCAAGAACAACACGCCACGATGCGCCCGGCTGACCGCACCCGGGCGGGCCATCCCCGTTCCGCCGCCGACCATCGCCGCCACGCTGGAGGTGTGATGCGGGGCGATGAACGGTGGCTCGGTGATCAGCGGGGTCTTGCCCGTCAGCAGCCCGGCCACCGAATGGATCGCGGTGACCTCCAACGCCTCGTCCTCCGACAACTGCGGTAGCAGCCCGGGAAGGCGTTGCGCCAGCATCGTTTTGCCGATTCCCGGCGGACCGCTCAGGAACAGATGATGCGCGCCGGCGGCCGCCACCTCCACCGCGTAACGGGCCTGGGTCTGCCCGATCACATCCGCGAGATCCGCCGCCACCACCGGTGCGGGCGGCACCGTGGCGAACCGGCCCGTCAGGCCGCCCTTGCCCGCCAACCAGGCCTGCAGCTGACGCAGGGTGCGCACACCCCACACCTCGATGCCGTCGACCAGGCTGGCCTCGGCGAGATTCTCCTCGGGCACGACCACCACCGGCCAGCCCTCCTTCTTGCCGGCCACCACCGCGGGCAGGATCCCGGTGACCGGCCGGACCCGGCCGTCGAGTGCCAATTCGCCCAGCAGCAGACTCTTCTCCAGCCGCGGCCACTCCTTCTTGCCGTGCGCCGAGAGCACCGCAGATGCCAGGGCCAAGTCGTACGCCGACCCGTTCTTGGGCAGCGTCGCGGGCGAGAGCGCCAGTGTCAGCCGCGACATCGGCCATTCACTACCGCAGTTGGTGATCGCCGCGCGGACCCGGTCCCGCGACTCCTGCAGCGCCGCATCACCCAAACCCACCAGATGTACTCCCGGCAGACCGGAGGTGATGTCGGCCTCGACCTCCACGATCAGCCCGTCCACCCCGCGGATGGCCACCGAATACGCCCTACCCAGTGCCATCAGCCGATGCCCTGTACGAGGGTCAATTCCGGCACCCGGGTCCGGCCGATGCGCACCCCGACGACATCGATACGCACCCCCGCCCAGCTCTTCGGCTGCTGCGACAGCCAGACACCGGCCAGCCGCCGCAACCGCCGTACCTTCGCCGGGGTGACCGCCTCGGCCACCCCACCGAAGGCGTCACTGGTGCGGGTCTTGACCTCCACGAACACCACCGTGCCGCCGTCGGCCGCGATCACATCAAGCTCGCCGTACCGGCACCGCCAATTACGTTCCAGCACTTGCAGACCCAAGGCCTCCAGGTGCTGCACCGCCAACCGCTCGCCCAGAGCGCCGATCTCGGCGCGACTCCATGTCTCCATGGATCAACCATCGCGACACCCGCCGACAGGCCGGCGCACGAAACCGGGCAAAAGCCCTAGTTATCCACAGTCACCGATTCATCCACAGGCGAGGCCCGAAGCGGATGCCTACCAGGCGAGCAGCTGGGACTCCGGTGACCGCGCGACGGAGTCGAATTCACCGAGCGCCGAGACGATGGCCCCGGCCGGGAGCACTGTGGCCAGGCCTTCGGCCAGCCGGTGCAACGCCCGCGCCGACGGGCCGTCCGCGTCCACCAGCAGCAGGTATCTGTTCGTTTCACGGATACCGGTGGCACTCAGCAGCTCGAACGCGAACACATTGCCGGCCCGCCTCGCAGGCCGGCGGGTCAGGGATTCCATGAACGGCCGCACCGAGTTCAGCAGCGCATCCGTCTGCTCCTCAAGTGGGCCGTCCACGGGAATCTGGATCGAGATCGCCCACGTGGTCATGACGACAACCGTAGGCGCGGCCATTTCGCTGGAGCCGAGTAGGCGTGTACTCGCTTTTCGCCGTGCGGCCGGTCTGGCCGTCAGGCCAGCGCGTCGAAGAGCGCCGCGAGCTGGCTGGGCGACACCGAGACACCGCACTGGCTGCGCAGCGACGTGAGCGGCCGCGCGATGCCCTGTAGGTCGAGGAACTCGCCCGGATGCCCGGTGAAATACCCCCTGATCGCCGCGGTCGCGTCGCCCGTGCTCTGATTGCCCGCCGCGGTCAGGACGTCGTTGGCACCAGGATGCGCGTCGAGGTACGCACCCGCTTGGCCGAGCACACCGCTGGCGGTGGTGGCCAGACTGCTCGCCGAGCAGGGGTCGGCGGCGGCCGCGGTCGGCGCCGCGACGGTCGCGAAGACGGCGGACGCGCTGAACAGGAGGATGGCAATCGGCTTCATCTCTCGATCCTATGGATCGGCTACGACAAAACGCAGCCTTTGCGCGGACCGGCCCGCTCGGGGCCGGCGTCGTCGAGCGTGCCGTGAGAGCGTGATTTCGCGCTCGGCGGCGATCTGCGTGCACGCTCGCGCGCACAACGTGTCGGCCGCACCGCCGCCACGGGAACTTGTCGGACACCGGCGTTACGTTGCGACCATGACCTTCGACATGGAGTCCTACGTCGACCTGGACCTCCCGGCGCGGCGTTCTTCGGGCGTCCCTCCGTTCGACGCTGACGCGGCACTCGACCTGGTGACCGAGTTCTGCACGTCGCGTGACGTGCATCTGGGCACCAAGTACTCCGTCATCCCACAACTCGACCGGGCCTTGCGGATCGCCTCGCTGAACGGCCCGGACAAACGCTGGACCCGGATCGCCCGCTGGTCGGGCAGCGACGATGCCGGCGACGTCCCGGGCGCCGTCGTCCCGAACGACCTGCGCGACATCCTTTACAGCCGCTTCGTCGCCGCCCTGCCGGACGCGCGCTGGCTGCCGCCGATCAGTGTGGTGTCCGTCAGCCGCTGGGCGCGGTTCTCGCTGGCGATGCGGTCGGCTCGGGACCTCGGGCTGGGGTGGGTGATTCCGATCCACCGAGAAGTGCTGCTGGTGCCGATGCCGGCCGTGCGCTACGCCGAAGGCAGCACCAGCGTGCTTCACGACGACACCGGCCGGCCCGCCGTCGAATGGTCGGACGGCTCCGGCATCTACTACCTGCACGGCACCGAGTTCGGAGATTCCGACTATCACCGGATTGTCGGCCGCGAGTTGTCCATCGGTCACATCGCGGGGCTGCGCCACGCCGACCAACGGTCAATCGCGTTGCGCTACCTCACCTTCGACCAACTCGAGGAATCAGGTGCCGAGCTGATCGACCCCGCCAGCCGGCTGTACCGGTTGCCACTGCCTCCGCGGTTGGCGCGGGACCGGGCGCCGGCGTACGGCGGTTTCGACTATTTCGTCGACATGCCCGACCGTGGGATCCTCGAGTGGGTGGACCCGCGAGTCGCCCGGCGCCGCGCCACCGGACAGCTAAGGCTCCCTATCGGCGAACAGCCCTTCCTGGACCAGCGTCGCGGCGACCACGCCGTCGGCTCGTAGCAGGCTCGCGGTGATCAGGCTGCGCCCACGGGCCGCCGCGGGCGAGGCGGACTCCAGCAGATTCCACTTATCCGCGCGCACCGGCTGGTGCAGCCAGATCGACGAATCCGTGGTGCTGGTGCGGTGCACCCGCTCCTGCATCGACGAGCCGTGCACGTGGGAGGCCGGGTCGACGCCGTACAGGTCGGTGATGTACACCGCAATCAGTGTGTGCAGCACCGGCGCATCCGGCAGCGGGGCGGTCACCCGCCACCACATCCGCCGGACGAAATCGGCACCGGCACCGACGTCCTCGATCCGGATGTCGAGTTCATCCAAGGGCAGCGACGGCGCCGGGCCAGGCGGCCCGGTCGGCGGCAAGGTGTCCGGATGCGCCGGCATCGTCTGCCGCACACCGTGTTCGGGCCCGGCCAGCGGCACGGTGAACGACACGGTCGCAGCGGTGAGCAGACGACCGGCCTGGCGGCTCTCGACGCGCCGCGAAGCAGCGGTGCGCCCGTCGTACACCCGGTCCACCCGCAGATCCAGCGGCACGCCGGCGTCACCGCCGCGCAGGAATTGCAGGTGCATGTTGGTCGGCTGATAACCCGCATCGACGGTATGGCAGGCGGCGGCCAGGCTCTGCGCGGCGATCAGGCCGCCGAAGGCCCGCTTGCCGTCGGGCCCGCTGGCCGGGCCGGTCCACGCATCATGCCCCGCCTCGGCCAGGTCGAGCAGTGCCGCGAGGGCGCTCACGCGACCGTGCCGGCATCGGTCAGGCGCGCGATCTCATCAACTCCGAGCCCCAACTGTTCGGTGAGCACCTGCGCGGTGTCGTCGCCGAGCGCCGGCGAGGGCACCGCGACCGGGTAAGCGCCGTCGATGGCGACGGGCAGCCCCGGGGCCAGATAACTACCGATGCGGGGCTGATCCAGGGTGGTGAACAGCGGGTTCTCGGTCACCTTCGGATCGGCGGCCGCCTCGGCGAAGCTGCGGTAGCGCTCCCACAGGATGGACGTGCCCGCCAGCGCGGCACCGACCTCCACCGCGGTGTGGGTGCTGAACCACGGGGTGAACAACCCGGTCAACGCATCGCGGTGGCGGTAGCGCTGCCCCTCGTCGGTGAGATCGGCTCCCAGCGATTCACCCAGGGCGGCAACCGCTTTGGTGTTACCGGTGATCTCGGCCAGATCCTTGAAGTGCCGGCCGGTGAGCGCGACGATCATGAACGCGACCCCGTCGGCGCTGGTGAACTGCTGGCCGTACTGGCCGTAGATCGAGTTGCCGATCCGGGGCCGGTCATCCCCGTTGATCATCACCTCGGTCAAGAAACTCAGATTGCCCGCGGTGGCCAGCGCGACGTTCTCCAGCGGGATCGACACCCGCTGGCCGTGCCCGGTCGCATCGCGGTGCCGCAGCGCTGTGGTTACCGCCAGCGCTGCGTAGAGCCCGCAGGCCACATCCCAGGCGGGCAGCACATGATTGACCGGGACATCCAGCCCGGCGGGCCCCGTCACCAGCGGAAAGCCCAGACCCGCGTTGACGGTGTAGTCCACACCGGTGCCGCCGTCGGCGCGGCCCGAGATCTCCACGTGGATCAGGTCGGGGCGCAGCGCGGCCAACGCGTCATACGAATGCCATTGCCGTCCGGCCACATTGGTGATCAGCACGCCGGCCTCGGCAACCAGCCGCGCGATCAGATCCTGGCCCTGCTCCGACCGCATGTCCACGGCCACCGACCGCTTGCCCTTGTTCAGCCCGGCCCAATAGATGCTGTCTCCGGCCTCGGTCACCGGCCAGCGCCGATAGTCGGCGGCTCCGCCCACCGGGTCCACCCGGATCACCTCGGCGCCCAGCTGGGCCAGCGTCATACCTGCGAGTGGTACGGCGACGAAACTGGAGATCTCGATGATGCGAACACCGGCCAACGGCCGGACAGCCTCTGGTGCGTCAGTCACCCGCCCAGGCTAGTTTGTTCACGTGGCCTCGATCACGCTCGATACCCCGGACGGTCCCAT
Organism: Mycolicibacterium cosmeticum; assembly: GCA_016197365.1. Lineage (GTDB taxonomy): Bacteria > Actinomycetota > Actinomycetes > Mycobacteriales > Mycobacteriaceae > Mycobacterium > Mycobacterium cosmeticum_A. The sequence continues at coordinate 209,446 of JACPVS010000014.1, forward strand.
CGACGCATTGCTGGACACCCCGGACGGACCCGGGCCCTTCCCTGGGGTGGTGGTCGTCCACGACGCCTTCGGCTACGGGCCGGACTGCCAGGCCATCTCCCGCCGGATCGCCGACGCCGGCTACCTGGCCCTCACCCCGAACCTGTACTCGCGGGGCGGCCGGGCGCGCTGCATCACCCGGGTGATGCGGGAACTGCTGACTCAGCGCGGCCGCGCACTGGATGACCTCCTGGCCGCCCGCGACCACCTGCTGGCACTGCCGGAATCCACAGGCACCGTCGGCATCGCCGGCTTCTGCATGGGCGGCCAGTTCGCACTGGTGCTGTCGCCCAAGGGTTTCGGGGCGTCCGCCCCGTTCTACGGCACGCCGCTGCCGCGCAATCTGGAGCGCACGCTGTCCGGCGCGTGCCCCATCGTGGCCAGCTTCGGGCGCCGCGACCCACTCGGGATCGGCGCCCCGGAAAAGCTCACGCGGACCGTCAACGCCCTCAACATCACCGCCGACATCAAGGTCTACCCGCGCGTCGGGCACAGCTTCGCCAATCAGCTTCCCGTGCAACCACTACTGCGGGTCACCGGGTTCGGCTACGACGAAGCCGCCACCGAGGACGCCTGGACCCGGGTCTTCTCCTTCTTCGGCGAACACCTGCGCGCGTAGCGCTGCCAGTATATTGACAGCTGCTTCAACAACGAGTAGGCCTGCTGTCATGGTCGACGTCGACTATTGCGTGGTGGGCGCGGGTTTCGCGGGATTGACGGCGGCGCTGAGGCTCGCCCAAGCCGGTCATTCGGTCCGGCTATTGGAAGCGCGTCACAGGGTCGGCGGCCGCACCTTCACCGAAACCCATGACGACTACTGGGTGGACCGCGGTGGTGCCTGGATAGGGCCCGGGCAGGACCGCATCTACGCCCTGATGCACGAATTCGACGTCCCCAGCTACAAGCAGTACACACACGGCGACGCCATGATGTTCGTCGGTGGCAAGAAGTACCGCTATACGGGAACGATCCCCTTGTCGATGAGCCCGTTCGCCGTGGCGAACATCGGGACGGTGTTCTTCGAACTCACCCGGATGTGTAAGTCGGTTCCACCCGAATCACCCTGGGACGCACCGAAAGCGCAGAAGTGGGATCAGACGACGTGGGCGAAATGGCTCGACGGCAACGCCTGGTCCAAGCCGGCCCGCGAACTCTTGGAGCATGCGGTCGCCGGCATCTACACCTCCGCCGCATCGGAGCTGTCGCTGCTGTTCGTGCTCTATCAGATGGCATCCGCGGGTGGCCCGAGCTTCGTCCTCGGCGTCAAGGACGCTGCCGAGGACGCCCGGCCGGTCGGCGGAATGGGCGCCATCCATCGAGCGATGGTGGCCGAACTGGGCGACGCCATCGCGCTGTCGCAGCCCGTCCGCAGCATCACGCAGGACTCCGAGGGCGTCACGGTCCGTTCTGACGGCATGGTTGTGCGGGCCGGTCGCGTCATCGTGACGGTGCCGATCTGCATCGCCTCGCACATCACCTACGAGCCCATGCTGCCGGTCGATCGGGCGTTCCTGCATCAGCGGATGCCCAGTGGCGCGGTCTTCAAGATCGCGCTGGTCTACGACGAACCGTTCTGGCGTGCCGATGGATTGTCGGGACAGTCGTTCGCGCCCGGCTCCGCGGCCACCCTGACCATCGACTCCTGCACGCCCACCGGTGATCCAGGCATCCTGACCGTCATCACCGAGGCGCAGGCGGCGCGCGACCTGTGCGCGCTGGGGGACGTCGACCGCCGTCAGGCCGTCCTGAACGCGGTCGCCGATCGATTCGGTGCGAGGGCCCTCACCCCGGTGGATTACGTCGAGCAGAACTGGACAGTCGAACGGTATTCGGGGGGCGGCATGATCTCGCATGCCCCGCCGGGCGTGCTGACCGAGTTCGGTCCGGCGCTGCGCGCCCCGTGCGGTCGCATCCACTGGGCCGGGACGGAGACGTCAGACCTGATGTACGGCTTCATCGACGGCGCGGTGCGCTCGGGTGAGCGCGCGGCCGCCGAGGTCATCCGCCACGACGCGGCGCTGCGGGCCTGATCACGGGCCTGATCCCGGGCCGAAGCCCCACGAGGCCCACCAGTGGGCTCAGTCCGGCAGCCGCAGCTCGGGCTTCTCGACCTCTTCGATGTTGACGTCCTTGAACGTGATCACGCGGACCTGCTTGACGAAGCGCGCCGGCCGGTACATGTCCCACACCCAGGCGTCGGCGAGCCGCAGCTCGAAATAGACCTCGCCGTCGGCGTTGCGCGGAACCAGCTCCACGCTGTTGGCCAGATAGAACCGGCGTTCGGTCTCCACCACGTAGCTGAACTGGCCGACGATGTCCTTGTACTCGCGATACAGCGAGAGCTCCATCTCGGTTTCGTACTTCTCGAGATCCTCGGCACTCATCTGCTCTGCTGTCCTTCGTCTAGGTTGGGCTCCATCATTCCGCACGGCTCGCCTGCATCCAACCGAGCCGTCGGACTCGAGCCCGCAACGCGTGCAATATTGGCGAACGAGAACCGGTGCTGGCTGCACGGGCCCAGTCGCGCCAGCGCCTCCGTGTGCGCCGCCGTGCTGTAGCCCTTGTGCTCGGCGAAACCGTATCCGGGGTGCTCGGCCTCCATACCGACCATCAGCCGATCGCGGCTGACCTTGGCCAGCACGCTGGCGGCGGCGATACAGGCGGCGGCGGCGTCACCACCGATCACCGGCAGCGACGGCACCGCCAGGCCCGGCACCCGGAAGCCGTCGGAGAGCACGTAGCCGGGACGAAACGGCAAGCCTGCCACGGCGCGGCGCATCCCTTCGATATTGGCGATGTGCACCCCGCGCCGGTCCACCTCGGTCGAGGGGATGAACACCACGTGGTAGGCCACCGCGTACCGGCGGATCAGCGGGAACAGGCGTTCGCGTTCGGCCTCGGTGAGCTTCTTCGAATCGTCGAGCGCGGCCAGACTCGACAACCGGTTCGGGCCGAGCACACAGGCAGCCACCACCAGCGGCCCGGCACACGCGCCACGTCCCACCTCGTCCACCCCCGCCACGGGTCCCAGGCCGCTGCGATACAGCGCGGATTCGAGGGTGCGCAGACCGGATCTGCGGATCACGGTCCTCGGTGGCCAGCTCGCCGGCAACGCCAGATCTCCTACGAGGCGGGCGCCGTCTGCGGGTTCACGCTGTGCACGCCACCCCACCGCGACGGCGGCCATGCGATGAACCGGGCCTTGCCGATGACGTTGTCGACGGGCACCGTGCCCGCGACCGGGTCACCGGTGCACAGCAGCCCCTTCTGCGCATCGGCGGGCAGATTAGTGCAGTGCGCACGGGAGTCGGCCGAATGTGTGCGGTTGTCCCCCATCACCCACAGCCGGCCGTCGGGCACCTTGACCGGGCCGAACTCGTTGCCGAGGCAGGGGTAGACACTGGTGTCGGCCATCATGGTCGTCGGATCGAGGTAAGGCTCGTTGAGCTTCTTGCCGTCGACCGTCAGCCCGGTGGCCGCACGGCATTCGACGGTCTGGCCACCGACCGCGATGACCCGCTTGACCAGGTCGTTCTCATCCGGCGGCACGAAGCCGACGAAGGACAGCGCATTCTGCGCCCCCCGGATGATGGCGTTCTCGGAGCGGATCGACTTGTAGCCGATGTTCCAGTTCGACGGACCCTTGAAGACGATGACGTCGCCCGGCTCCGGTTCGCTGAAGTCGTACGTCAGCTTGTCGACCATGATCCGGTCGCCGACGCAGCCCGCGCACCCGTGCAGGGTGGGCTCCATCGATTCGGACGGGATCAGATACGGCCGGGCGACGAAGGTGAGCACCACGTAGTACATGACCAACGCGATGGTGACGAGGACGACGCCCTCACGCAGAGCACTGCCCTTGCGTTTGGGCTCATCCTGTTCATCGGAGCCGTCAACGGTGCTGTCTTCGACGGACTCTTCCGCCGTGCCTTCTTTGTCCTCGGTCACGGCATCAGGGTAGTCAGCGTTCGGACACAAACCCTGGCAGGGCGCGTCAGCGCTTTTCCTTGATCTTCGCCTTCTTGCCGCGGAGCTCGCGCAGGTAGTAGAGCTTGGCGCGACGCACGTCGCCGCGGGTCACGACGTCGATGTGGTCGATGTTGGGTGAATGCACCGGGAAGGTCCGCTCGACGCCGACGCCGTAGCTCTCCTTGCGGACGGTGAAGGTCTCGCGGGCGCCGCCGCCCTGGCGCCGGATGACGACACCCTTGAAGACCTGAACGCGCTCCTTGGAGCCCTCGATGACCTTGACGTGCACATTGATGGTGTCGCCGGGGCCGAAGGCCGGGATATCCTCGCGCAGCGACGCCTTGTCGACGAAGTCAAGCGTGTTCATCGGTGACACTTCCTTGTTGTTAGCGGCTCATGTGACACCGCGCCGGGCACGGTCGAGCCGAGGTATTTCGGGTATTTCGGGTCCTGCGTCACGCAGCAGGCCTCACTGGTTACAGGACGCCGTGCGCAGACAACTGCTCAATTGTGCCAGACGGCACGCATACGACGAAATCGCCGCGTACGGGGGCGAAACGCCCGGCGTCATGAGGTGCACGTCGAGGGCGTCCAGCCGTTAGGCTACACAAGGGTCAGGACCGGTTTTGCGGGTCGATTCCCCGGCCCGCCACTTGGTTTACACAGCGGTTTACCAGGCTATTGACAGTCACGTCCAGGAGGAGAGCTATGCGAGCGCGGCCGTCGAAATTGATGACGGTGACCGCGACCGTGCTCTGTACCGGTGCATTGGTGTCGGCCTGCGAGGCCAAGGTCTACGGCACCCCGCCCGCCCCACCGGAATCGCCGCAGTTGACGGTCATCGCACCGCTGGGCAACTCGGCGCCACTCCCCGAGGCGCCGCCCGACCAACCGACCGCCGCGTTCGACGGATTGGATCTGCGCATCCGGCAGGCCACCACCGATGCCGCGAAATCCGGCGCCGACATCACGGTGGCGATTCTGGATCGCAACACCGGCCAACTCGTCACCAACGGGCAGGCCGACACCGTCGCGATCGCCTCGGTGGTGAAGCTGTTCATCGCCGACGACCTGCTGCTGCAGGAGTCCAAGGGCCAGACCACCCTGAGCCCGGACGACCGCCGGATGCTCGACGTGATGCTGCGGTCCTCCGATGACAGCGCCGCCGAGGTCTTCTGGAACCGCAGTGGCGGCAGCGCCATCATCAATCGGGTGGTCGCCCGGTACGGGCTGTCCTCCACCACCGCTCCGGGTAACGGCCGTTGGTACAACACCACCAGCACGGTCACCGACCTGGTTCGCTACTACGACATGCTGCTGGCCGGCACCGGTGGACTTCCGCCCGCCGACGCCAGCATCATCTTGTCCAATCTCGCGGAATCGACTCCCACCGCGCCCGACGGGATGGTGCCGGGCGGGGTCTACCCGCAGCGTTTCGGCATTCCGGAGGGCTTGCCCGCGGAACCCGTTGCGGTGAAACAGGGTTGGATGTGCTGCGTCGGCGCCGACTGGATGCACCTGTCCACCGGCGTGATCGGGCCGGACCGGCGTTACGTGATGGCCATCAGTTCCATGCAGGCCGCCACCGCCGACAAGGCCCGCCAGACCATCACCGCGGCCGTCGGGACGATCTTCCCCGGCGGGCGTATCTAAACCCCGGGTCGCTTCGCTCCTGCCCGCCGAAACTAGAGGAGGTCGGGCCTGCGCTCGCGGGTCCGTTCCAGTGACCGCTCATGGCGCCAGGCCGCGATCTTGGCGTGGTCCCCCGACAGCAGCACCGGCGGCACCTCCAGCTCGCGCCAGACCGCGGGCCGGGTATAGCTGGGGCCTTCGAGCAGACCGTCAGAATGCGAATCCTCAAGGTGGGACTGCGGATTCCCGAGGACCTCGGGCAGCAGGCGCACCACCGCCTCGACCATGACGAGCACCGCGGCCTCCCCGCCGGCCAACACGTAGTCGCCGATGGAGACCTCCTCGACGCGCATCCGGCGGGCGGCGTCATCGGCCACCCGCTGATCGATGCCCTCGTAGCGTCCGCAGGCGAAGACCAGGTGTGATTCGGCACTCCAGCGTTGCGCGACGGCCTGGGTGAACGGCCGCCCGGCGGGCGTCGGAATCACGAGAAGCGTTTCCGGGGAACAGATCTCGTCGAGTGCGGCACCCCAGACGGGGGCCTTCATGACCATGCCCGGGCCGCCACCGTAGGGCGAGTCGTCGACCGAGCGGTGCACATCATGGGTCCAGCGGCGCAGGTCGTGCACACCGATGTCATAGATGCCGGCCTCGATGGCTTTGCCGGGCAGTGCCTGTCGCAGGGGCACCAGATAGTCGGGGAAGATCGTGACGACGTCGATCCGCATATCGCCCTACAGGTCTTCGATATTGAGCAGACCGTCGGGCGGATCGATCTCGATCAGCTGATCGGTCAGCGAGACCGACGTGACAATGGCCCCGACGAACGGCACGAGAATCTCGGCACCCTCGGGGGTTTTGACCGACAGCAGCTCGCCCGCCGAGGTGTGCAGCACCTCTGCCACGGTGCCGATCGCGGTGCCGTCGACGGAGCGCACGGCCAACCCTTCGAGTTGGTGATCGTAGAACTCGTCGGGGTCGTCGATGGGTGGCAGATTCTCGGTGTCGACCAGGAACACGGTGCCGCGGACCTCGTCGGCGGCGTTGCGATCGGACACGCCGGCCACCCGCACCAGCAGGCGGTTACCGTGCTCCCGCACCGTTTCGATGACGAACTCGCGTTGCGGACCGTCGCGCTTGAAACCGCGCAGCCGGGCGCCCGGGGTGAACCGGGCGTCCGGGTCGTCTGTGCGTACGTCGACGACGAGTTCGCCGGTGATGCCGTGGGCCTTCACGACCCGACCGACGACGAGATCCATGCTGAAATCCCTCCCCGGGTCGCTTCGCTCCTGCCCCGCCGCTACTACTGGTCGGTGTCGACCACGTCGACACGGATACCGCGGCCGCCGATACCGGCGACCAAGGTCCGCAGCGCGGTGGCCGTGCGACCACCGCGACCGATGACCTTGCCCAGGTCCTCGGGGTGCACGTGCACCTCGACCGTGCGGCCGCGCCGGTTGGTCACCAGGTCGACCCGCACGTCATCGGGGTTGTCGACGATCCCGCGAACGAGATGTTCGACGGCGTCGACGACTACGGAGCTCATTCGGCGGCGGGTGCTTCCGTCTCAGCGGCGGCTTCGGCAGCCGGCGCCTCGGCTTCGGGCGCCTCGGCGGCCTCGTCCTTCTTGGCCGGGGCCTTCTTCTTCTTCAGCTGGGTGGCCTCGCCGGTGGGCTCGTTGTCCGCGGCGGCCAGGGCGGCGTTGAACAGGTCCAGCTTGGAGGTCTTGGGCTCCTTGACCTTCAGCGTGCCCTCCGCGCCCGGCAGGCCCTTGAACTTCTGCCAGTCACCGGTGATCTTCAGCAGGGCCAGGACGGGCTCCGTCGGCTGGGCGCCGACGCTCAGCCAGTACTGCGCGCGCTCGGAGTCGATCTCGATGAGGCTCGGCTCTTCCTTCGGCTGGTACTTGCCGATGACCTCGATGGCGCGACCGTCACGACGGTTGCGGGAGTCAGCGACCGAGATGCGGTACTGGGGGTTGCGGATCTTGCCGAAGCGGGCGAGCTTGATCTTGACAGCCATGATGAAAGCGTTCTCTCCTGTGATTGCCACGCCGGCAATTCGGCGACTCGAGCGGGTTGCCCGGTCCGGTTTTGCCTCTGCATGTGTGACCGCCGCGCAGCGCATCTAACGGTGTCGCGCGACAGACAGCCGCTCATTCTGCCAGAGCGGCCGGGATCAGCCCAAATTCACACCACGCGGTCGAAGCACTTCGCCTCGACGCGGCGCGTCATCCGCCAACCGTCGGCGGTGCGCACGAACTCGTCGTCGTACCAGAGCCCGCAGAACAGCACCTGCCCGACTTCGCCGCCCAACACCATGGGGTTGAAGCACAGCGTGCGCGCCGACGCGGTGTCACCGGTCACCCTGACGTCGAAGTTCCCCAGCATGTGCGCATACGCCGGGAAGTTCGGCAGCACCTGCGCCAGCCACGCCTTGACCTCCGGGAAGCGGCCGTCCACCCCGCCCATGGCGCGGTAGTCGATGTAGGCATCCTCGGTGAACACCTGGTCGAGGTCGTCGAACCGGCGGTTGTCGATGGCCGTCGAGTAGGCGACCAGCAGATCTTGGATCTCGAGACGGTCGGAGATCTCTTCGATGCTCAGCACGCCTCGATTGAACCACTACGCCTGCGGGCCCACCGGACCTTCGACAGGCGGCCAGTGCTCGCCCGACCACTCCCCCGGCTCGGCGTGGTCGCCACGCGACAGCGGCACCCATTGTTCGGTGGGCGCGGGCTGCTTCGACGACGGGAAATCGCGCAGCTTGCCCGTCGGCTTGGCATCCCATTTTGCGAAGGTCAGCGGGGTCTGCAGCCACGCGAACAGCAGGTTGTAGACGGCTTCCAGGGAGTCGATGTGCGTCCGCTCCCAGCCGTGGCTGCCGTCCAGTCCGAACCCGACCAGCGCGGCCCGGGTGTTGGCCCCGGCTTCGATGGCCGCCGCCGCATCGGACCGGTAGAAGCGGAATAGGTCACGCGCATAAGGGATTTGACGCTTGTCGGCGAGCTTGCACAGCTTGCGCGTGAGGTGATAGTCGAACGGCCCGTGCAGATCGGCCATCGGGATGGTCACGCCGTCCTCGATGGAGTGCTGACCGGGCGCGCACACCGCGTTGTCGACGGACACCAGTTCGGCGACGTCGGGATCCAGCCCGTGGCTGGCGCCGTGGCCCACCTCTTCGGTGATCGTCACCATGATGGTGGTCTTGTGCGGTAGCACGATCTTTTCCTCGGCGACGGTCTTCGCCAGGGCCAGCGCGACGGCCACCCCGGCCTTACCGTCCAGGTGGCGCGACACGATGTAACCGTCCGCGGTGAGCTCAGGGGCGGCGATCAGTGCGACGAAATCGCCGACGTTGAAGCCGAGCGCCACCAGGTCGGCGCGGGTGGAGACCTTACGGTCGATGCGGACCTCGACGTGCTCCCACTCGGTGGGCTGGGTGTCGATCGCGTCGCCGAACGCATGCCCGGAGGCCTTCAACGGCATCACCGTCCCGGTGTAGAACTCCTCGGGGTCGTCGGTGAAGACGCGCACGCGCGCCCCGGTCGCAAACCGCGCCGAGAACGTGCCGACCGGGATCAGCTCGAGACGGCCGTTGTCCTTCAGATCGCGGACCATGCAGCCGATGGTGTCGGCATGCACGACCACCGCCCGGTCGGTGGTCTTCGACTCACCGGGCAGGACCGCGGTGAGTGCGCCCCGGCGGGTCAGGGTGAACGGCACCCCGAGTTCGTCGAGGGTGTCGCCGATCAGTTGCATCACCGCGTCGGTCCGTCCCGACGGACTCGGCGTCTGCAACAGTCCGAGCAGCGTGTCGATCATCCACGCCCGTGTTGCCTCCGGCATCTGCGCAGGTTCGGACACCATGCCTCCTTCTCAAGCATCGGAAATACGGGGCCGGCGTGGCGGGCCCCGGCGGTTCAGCCCTGATCGACCGGATCGGGCTGCCAGGCCCACGGCGTGGCCGCGGTACGGGGAAAGAGTAGATCCACGAAAGCCTGGGCGGTCGGGCGCGGCTCATGGTTGGCCAGCCCGGGGCGTTCATTGGCCTCGATGAACACGTACTCCTCGCCGGACACGGACGGCACCATCAGATCGATCCCGGTGACCGGGATGCCGATGGCGTCTGCGGCGTCGATCGCCACCCGCGCCAGTTTCGGGTTCACCTCATCGGTGACATCCCCGATGGTTCCGCCGGTGTGCAGGTTGGCAGTGCGCCGGACGGTCAGCCGCTCGTTGATGGGCAGCACGTCGTCGAGCTCCCAGCCCGCCTCACGCACGGTGTCGACGGCGACATCGTCGACGGGGATCTCGGATTCACCGTGCGTGGCCACGGAGCGCCTGCGGCTCTGCGCCTCGATCAGCTGCCGGACGGTGTGCTTGCCGCTGCCCAGCACCTCGGGTGGACGACGCACGGCCGCGGCGATCACCTTGCCGTTGATCACCACCAGCCGCAGATCCTCACCCTCACAGCGCTCTTCGATGAGCACGTCGGGGCAATGCTTGGCCGCCCACGTCAGCGCACGGTCCAATTCGTCGGTTTTCGTGACGCCGACGGTGATGCCCGCGCCCTGTTCGCCGCGGGCGGGTTTGACCACCACCGATCCCACCTCGCGCATGAACGCGTAGTCCTCGTCGTCGAAGGTCGCGGTCCGGCCGCGGGGCACCCGGATCCCCGCTTCGGACACCACCCGGCGGGCCACCCGTTTGTCGTCACACCGGCTCATCGCGACCGCGTTGGTCAACTCCGAAAGCGACTCCCGGGTGACGACGCTGGTGCCGCCGTGGGTCAGCCGCATGTAGCCACCCTTGCCGTCGAGGACCTCCACGTGGATACCCCGCATGATGGCCTCGTCGGCGATGATCCGGCCGTACGGGTTGAGTTCGGCGAGACCCTCCTCCTCCTGCACGGGTGCGAACAGCTTCTCGTTTATGGCGTTCTTGCGTTTGATGCCCAGGGCGGGGACCCGCTCGAAACCCATCCGTTCATACAGCGCGATCGCGCCCTCGTTGTCGTGCAGCACCGAGAGGTCCATCTGGTCACGGCCTCGCCGGATGAACTCCTCCACCAGCGAGCGCACCAGCAGTCCGCCCACGCCGGGCCGGGACACGCTGGGGTCCACCGCCAGACACCAAAGGCTGGAACCGTTTTCGCCGTCGTCGAACAGTTGCCGATGGTCGATGCCCGTCACGGTGCCGATCAGGGCGCCGGTGTGTTCGTCGGTGGCGACCAGGTAGACCATGTGCTCTTCGCGCTGCACGTTGTTCCACATCAGGTCGGTGTCGGCGGGCACCATCCGGCAACGCACGTAGATCTCGTTGATCGCACCGCAGTCCGCCAACGACTCCACGGGCCGCACCACGACGCCGGGCACATCGCCCGGCCAGAACTCACCCCGCTCGGAGAAGGTCAGCCGATAGGTGAAGCTCGGGTCGATGAAGAACTCCTGCGGGTGCAGGGCTACGAAGACGTGCGGGGCGTCGAGATACATGCCGATGTCCCGTCGGCCGCTGGCCTCGGCCCGCAGCGCGGTACCGAACGCCTCCCCGCAACGGGGTGAGGTTGCCGTTCGGGTCGGCCAGCAACCCGTCCACTGCCGACGCATCAAAGAGGCCCCGCGCACGGGCCGCATCGCTGTGCAGCGCGTCGCGCACGAGTTCCAGATACGGTCCGGCCAGATGCTTGAGCGCCGGGACCGGAAAGTAGCCCTTCGGCCGGTCGATGACCTCGCTGGGAATGACCCGGCGGGCGGCCTGTTTCAGCACACCCTTGCCGTCGAAGGCGGTCTTGAGTTCGGGCGGGCAGGTGGCGGCCAGTTCCACCAGTTCATGGTCCAGGAACGGCACTCGGCCCTCCAGCCCCCACGCCATGGTCATGTTGTCCACCCGTTTGACGGGATCATCCACCAACATCACGGTGGTGTCCAACCGTAGGGCCCGGTCGGTGGCGGTGGCCGCACCCGGGGCGGCGAACTGGTCGCGCACGAAGTCCCCGGCGATGTCGGTGTCCAGCCGCCACTGCGGCTGCAGCAGCGCATTCACACCGGCATGGTCGCGGTCGAAAAAGGCTGCGCGGTAACGGCTCAACGCATCACCGACGTCACCGTCGGCCGCCGCAGCCATCGGCGGGTACCAGTGGTAACCGGCGAAGATCTCGTCGGCGCCCTGGCCGGACTGCACCACCTTGACGTGCTTGCTGACCTCTTGGGACAGCAGATAGAACGCCACGCAGTCATGGCTCATCATCGGCTCGCTCATCGCCCCGATCGCGCCCGAGAGGGCGGGCAGCATGCGGGCGGTGTCGATGCGGATCTGATGGTGGTCGGTGCCGAAATGACGCGCGATGACGTCGGAATACTTGAATTCGTCACCCTCCTCGCCACCGGCGGCCTCGAAGCCGATCGAGAAGGTGGCCAGCCCGTGCTGACCCGCCTCGGCGAGCAGTCCGACGATGAGGCTGGAGTCCAGTCCGCCCGACAGCAGGCAGCCGACCGGAACGTCGGCCACCAGGCGGCGCTCCACCGCGGTGCGCAACGACGCCAGGACGGCTTCCTCCCAGTCCTGCGCGGACCAGTCGGCGCGCTCGGCGACGCGCTCGAAGGCCGGGCTCCAGTAGGTGCGCTCGGTGCGGCGACCCTCGGCGTCGATGCGCATGATCGTGCCGGGCGCCAGCTTGCGGACCCCGCGCAGGATGGTGTGCGGCGCCGGGACCACCGAGTGGAAGCTCAGATAGTGGTGCAGCGCAACGGGATCGATCGACGTATCGACCCCGCCGGCGGCGACCAGCGCGGGCAACGTGGAGGCGAACCGGAACGCGCCGGTCGCCCCGGGGATGTCGGCCCAGTACAGGGGCTTGATCCCGAGGCGGTCCCGCGCCAGCATCACCTCGCCGCTGTCGGTGTCGGTGACGGCGAAGGCGAACATGCCGAACAACCGGTCGACGACGCCCTCACCCCACGCGTGGAAACCCTTGAGCACCACCTCGGTGTCGCTGTGCGAGAAGAACCGGTAGCCCTTGGCGATCAGGTCGTCACGCAGCTGCGGATAGTTGTAGATGCAGCCGTTGAAGGCCACCGTCAGGTGTAACTCGGGATCATGCATCGGCTGGTGTCCGTGACTGGACAGGTCGATGATCGCCAGGCGCCGGTGCCCGAACGCCACCCCGTCCTTGGCCCACATACCTCCGCTGTCGGGTCCGCGGGGAACCATCGTGTCGGCCATCGACGCGACGGCTCCGATGTCTGCTGCCCGTCCGCGAGCAATCTCGCCCGCGATGCCGCACATGGCGTGAACCACCTCTTCCTCGATTGAGAGCGACCGTGCCGATTGGTCAAGGCACGTTGCCCGCGAGCAGGGATACCCGCCGGCGGCACTTCCAAACGCGACCTGAGTCACAGCCGGCGGTGGCGGCTGCCGATAGGGTTCGTTGTCCATGGGGAGATTACTGACTGTTCTGCTCAGCTGCCTGTCCGTGATGTTCGCGCTGACCGCACCCTCCGCCTCCGCCGACGTGGCGATACCCGCCGGTGCCGTGCCGGCGCCCGAGGGACCTGCCGAGGCGTGGGTGGTCGCGGACATCGACAGCGGCGAAGTGCTGGCCGCACGGAACGAATACGGCCGCTACGCACCCGCGAGCACCATCAAGGTGCTGCTGGCACTGACCGTGCTCGACGAGCTACCGCTGGACGCCACCGTCGTCGCCAACGTGCCCGACACGGTGGTCGAATGCAACTGCGCCGGCGTGGCGCCGGGTCAGACCTACACCACCCGCCAACTGCTGGAGGGCCTGCTGCTGGTGTCGGGCAATGACGCCGCCAACACGCTGGCCACCATGCTCGGTGGCCGCGACACCGCGATTGCCAAGATGACCGCCAAGGCGGCTTCCGTCGGTGCCACCGCCACCACCGCGGGCAGCCCGTCCGGGCTCGACGGCCCCGGCATCGATGTGTGGACCACCCCGCACGACCTGGCAGTGATCTTCCGCGCCGCCCTGGCCCACCCGGTGTTCGCCGAGATCACCGCGCAGCCCACCGCGCTGTTCCCGAGCAAGACCGGTGAGCGGGTGCTGGTCAACCAGGACGAGATGCTGGCCCGCTATCCCGGCATGCTCGGCGGTAAGACCGGATTCACCGATCTGGCCCGCAAGACGTTCGTCGGGGCGGCCCAGCGGGACGGCAGGCGCCTGGTGGTGGTGCTGATGCACGGGCTGATCAAGGAGGGCGGACCGACCTACTGGGATCAGGTATCTGCCCTGCTGGACTGGGGATTTGCGCAAGGACGCGGCGCGTCCGTCGGTGCGTTGTGACGATGCCCGTCGGCTGATGCCGAACGGCAACCTGATCGCGCGCTGACCGAGTCCTGTGCGCCGTAATCTCGGCGCGTGCGAAGACTGTTGACGGCGACCCTGCTCACCGTGGCGACGGCGTTGACCGCAGGAGTCGCCTCCCCTTTTTCGGTAGCCCAGCCGGGTGCCGAGCTTGCCGGCGTGCAGGCGTTCGCGGACGGCCCGGCCAAGGCCTGGCTGCTGGCCGACCTCGATACGGGCGCCGTGCTGGCCTCCAAAGATCCCTATGGCAGCTATGCCCCGGCCAGCACCATCAAGGTGCTGCTGGCCACCGTCGTGCTGGACCGGCTGCGCCCGGACAACTTCGCCCGCGCCAACGCCTCCCACACCAAGGTCGAATGCTCGTGTGCGGGACTGAAGGCCGGGCAGGCCTACACCACCCGCCAACTGCTGGAGGCCCTGCTGATGGTGTCCGGCAATGACGCCGCGAACATGCTGGCCGACATGCTCGGCGGGCAACGGGTGGCGGTGGCGAGGATGAACGCCAAGGCCCAGCAGTTGGGCGCCCGGCACACCAAGGCGTCGTCCCCGTCGGGCCTGGACGGCCCGGGCTGGGAGACGGTGACCACGCCGCATGACCTTGCGCTGATCTTCCGCGCCGCGCTGGCATACCCGCTGATCGCGCAGATCATGACGCAGCCGTCGGCGGAATTCCCGGGCCGCACACTCACGAACCAGAATGAGCTGCTGAGCCGCTATCCGGGTGACCTCGGCGGCAAGACCGGCTACACGAATCTGGCCCAGCACACCTACGTCGGTGCCGCTCAGCGGGGTAATCGCCGGCTGGTGGTGGTTCAGATGTACGGCAACGGCGACCTCTACGGCCAGGCGGTCAGCCTGCTCGACTGGGGCTTCAGCCGCTCCGCGTAGGGAGGCCCCCGCGCGACACCGCCCGTGAAGTAAGGTGACCCTAATTTTGCGCACGCACAATTGAGGGGAGCCGATGTGAGCGGCCAACAGGAGTCATCGCTGATCGTCGCCTTCGGTACGGATATGGGCAACTCCGAGGACGCCGCGATGACGTTCGCCGAGTCGGTCGCCGCCATCGGCATCCAGGCCGAGGCGATCGAGCTGAACCAGGTCGAACTCTCGGAGTTGCAGAGCGCCACGCACTTCGTCGCCGTCGTCTCGACCTTCGGCGAGGGCGAGTTCCCCGACACCGCCACCATCTTCTGGGAGGCACTGGAGGCCAGCTCCGAGCGGCTGGAGAATCTGAGTTTCTCGATCCTGGCACTGGGCGACAGCTCTTACGAATTGTTCTGTAACGCAGGCAGACTGCTCGACGAGAAGCTCGAAGCGCTGGGCGCGACCCGCATGGTCGACCGGGTGGACGTCGACGGCTTCTACGAGCAGCCGGCCAAGGCGTGGACCGCGGACGTGGTCAAGATGATGACCGCCGAGCACGGCGACGCCGCACCGGTCGAAACCGTCGCCGCTGCGGTCGCCCCCCGGGAGCGCCACGAGGTGTTCGAGGCCGCGCTGGCGGTGAACCGGTTGCTCACCGCTGCCGATTCCGACAAAGAGGTGCGCCACTACGAGGTGGACCTCACCGGGTCGGGCATCTCCTACCAGGCGGGTGACTCGCTGGCTGTGCACGCCAGCAATGACCCCGTCCTGGTCGCCCTGATCCTGGCCGAACTCGGCGTCGGCCCCGACCACGTGGTGCCCGACCATGACGAGCCGCTCGGGGTGCTCCTGGCCGAACAGCTGGAGATCCGCATTCCGTCGCGGGCCCTGCAGGACCTGGCCGGTCCCGCGGCCTACGGCGAGGACGTCCTGGACCTCATCCGGCGCGCCGGACTCACGACCGATGACGTCCTGGACACCCTGCGGCCGTTGGCTTTCCGCGACTACTCGATCGCCTCGAGCCCCGTGGCCCATCCCGGGCGCATCCACCTGACGGTCGCATCGGTGCGCTACCCGGGCGCCGACCGCGAGCACAACGGTCTCGCGTCGACGTTCCTGGCCGACCGCACCGAGCACGTGCGGGTACACCTGCGCCCCAACCACAACTTCCGGCTGCCCGGCCCCGACGTGCCGATCATCATGATCGGTCCCGGCACCGGCATCGCCCCGTTCCGCGCCTTCCTGCAGGAGCGCCAGGCCACCGGGGCGACCGGTCGGTCGTGGTTGTTCTTCGGCGACCGCCATCGGGCCACCGATTACCTGTACGGCGAGGAGCTGGAAGGCTTCCTCGCGTCGGGTGCGCTGACCCGGCTGGACCTGGCGTTCTCCCGTGACCAGGATGCCAAAGTCTATGTGCAGCATCGGATGTCGGAGAACGCCGAGGAGTTCTTCGGCTGGCTGGCCGACGGCGCATACGTATACGTGTGCGGGGACGCCGACCGGATGGCCAAGGACGTCGACGCCATGCTGCACGACGTCGTGGCCCGCGGCGGCAGGATGGACGCCACGGCCGCGCACACCTACGTCAACGACCTGATCAAGTCACATCGCTACGTGCGCGACGTGTACTAGTAGACCCGGCCGCGCAGAATCACCAGGTCGGGGTGTCCCACCCCGACCTCGCGGGGATCATCGGCGAAACACAGCAGGTCCGCGGACGCGCCGTGCTCCAGCGCGGGCCTGCCCAGCCAGGCACGCGCATCCCAGCATGCCGCACCCAGCGCGTCGGTGGCGCTGAGCCCGACGGTCTGCAGCGCCGCGATCTCGTCGCCGATCCGGCCGTGCGCGATCATCCCGCCGGCGTCGGTGCCCGCGAAGATCGGGACGCCGGCCTCGTGGGCGGCACCGACCCGTCGGTGACACGAGGCGTACAGCTCACGCATGTGCGTGGCGTAGGCCGGGTATTTGCCTGCGGCGTCGGCGATTCCGGGGAAGTTCTCGATGTTGATCAGGGTGGGCACCAGCGCCGTGCCGTGTTCCAGCATCAGGTCGATGACATCCTCGGTGATGCCGGTGCCGTGCTCGATGCAATCGATGCCCGCGGTGATCAGGCCGGGCAGCGCGTTCTCGCCGAAGACGTGGGCGGTGACGCGGGCGCCGTTGGCATGGGCGGCGTCGATGGCCGCCTTGAGGATGTCGTCGGACCACAGCGGCGCCAAGTCGCCGATCTCCCGGTCGATCCAGTCGCCGACGAGTTTCACCCAGCCGTCGCCCCAGCGTGCCTGCTCGGCTACCGCCGCGGGCAGTTGTGATTCGTCCTCGATGTCGATGGGCAGTCCCGGCATATAGCGCTTGGGCCGGGCCAGGTGCCGGCCGGCGCGGATGATGCGCGGCAGATCGTCCCGGTCGTCGAAGCCGCGGGTGTCCACCGGGGAACCGGCATCGCGCAGCAGCAGCGCTCCCGCCCCGCGCTCGGCCTCGGCCTGCTCGACGGCCTCGTCGAACGTGGTGGGCCCACCGGGCTTGAGCCCGACGTGGCAGTGCGCGTCCACCAGGCCCGGGATGATCCAGCCTCCGTCAAAGACGGTGGGGGCGTTGGCAATCGGCTCCGCCGACAGCACGCCGTGGTGAATCCACCACTGCACTTCCTCGCCGCCGGGAAGCCCTCGACCGCGAACGTGCACCGGGGCTACTTCTGGCCCGGGAACTTCAGCTTGGAAAGGTCGAAATCGGCCAGGCCGGGCGGCAACTCATCAAGACCCTTGGGCATGTTGGACAGATCCGGGAAGCCCGCGGGCAGCGCTCCCGGCGCCCCGAACGGATTCTTCGGCGGGGTGGGGCCGTTACCGCGGCCCTTGTTCTTGCCCTTACCGGCCTGCTTGTTCTTGCCCTTGGCCGCCTTACGGGCAGTATTCTTGCGGGCGAACGGCATTCCCATCTGGCCGGCCATCTGCGACATCATCTTGCGGGCGTCGAAGAACCGGTCGACGAGCTGGTTGACCTCGGCGACGCTGACACCCGAACCGTTGGCGATCCGCAGGCGGCGCGACGCGTTGATGATCTTCGGGTCGGACCGTTCGCCGGGAGTCATACCGCGGATGATGGCCTGCACCCGGTCCAGCTGGCTGTCGTCGACGGCGGCGAGCGCGTCCTTCATCTGGCCCGCACCGGGCAGCATGCCCAGCAGGTTGCCGATGGGGCCCATCTTGCGGATGGCCAGCATCTGCTCGAGGAAGTCCTCCAGCGTCAGCTCCCCCGTGCTGATCTTGGCGGCGGCCTCTTCGGCCTTCTGCTGATCGAAGACCTGCTCGGCCTGCTCGATGAGGGTGAGCACATCGCCCATGCCCAGGATGCGGCTGGCCATCCGGTCCGGGTGGAAGACGTCGAAGTCTTCGAGCTTCTCACCGGCGGAGGCGAAGAGGATGGGCACACCGGTGATCTCGCGGACCGAGAGCGCCGCGCCACCGCGGGCATCACCGTCGAGCTTGGTCAGCACCACACCGGTGAAACCGACGCCGGCGCCGAAGGCCTCGGCGGTGGTGACGGCGTCCTGACCGATCATCGCGTCCAGGACGAACAGCGTCTCGTCGGGCTGCACGGCATCACGGATGGCCGCGGCCTGGGCCATCAGCTGCTCGTCGATGCCGAGGCGGCCGGCGGTGTCGACGATGACGACGTCGAAATGTTTGGCCCTGGCCTCGGCCAGGCCCGCGGCGGCCACCGAGACCGGGTCGCCGGTGGCCATCATGTCGATGCTGACCCCGTCCGGTGACACACCCGGGTGCGGCGCGAACACCGAGACACCCGCGCGTTCACCGACGATCTGCAGCTGGTGCACCGCACCGGGGCGCTGCAGGTCGCAGGCCACCAGCAGCGGGGTGTGGCCCTTGGCCTTCAGCCACTTGGCGAGCTTGCCCGCCAGCGTGGTCTTACCGGAGCCCTGCAGACCGGCCAGCATGATGACGGTGGGCGGGGTCTTGGCGAACGCGATCTGGCGGGTCTCGCCGCCGAGGATGCCGACGAGCTCGTCGTTGACGATCTTGACGACCTGCTGGGCCGGGTTCAGCGCGCCGGAGACCTCCGCGCCCTTCGCACGATCCTTGATGCGGCCGACGAATGCGCGCACCACGGGCAGCGACACGTCGGCTTCGAGCAGGGCCAGGCGGATCTCGCGCGCGGTCGCGTCGATGTCGGCGTCGGTCAGCCGACCCCGGGCGCGCAGGCCAGCCAGTGCACCGGTCAACCGGTCAGACAGCGATTCAAACACCTGGTAAGCCTAACGGTCGCGGTGAACTCTGGTCTCAGGCGAGTCACCGGCGCTAATCTGTCAACGCATATTGACAGATATCGCCGGAGGGCCCATGACCGCGATCGACGTACCCCTGCCCGAGATCCGCCCCGCCGCCGACGACGCCGTGAGCACCACGCATATCAGCCAGTGCACCCTGTGCGAGGCCCACTGCGGAATTCACGTGACGGTCACCGACGGCAAGGTCAGCCGCATCGAGGGAAATCCCGACGATGTGTTCTCCAAGGGCTACATCTGCCCGAAGGCCACCGCGATGGGCGGCCTGCATCACGATCCGGATCGCCTGCGCACCCCGATGCGGCGGGTCGGTGACCGATTCGAACCGGTGAGCTGGGATGCGGCGTTCGCCGAGATCGGCGCGCGGCTGCGCCGCGTCCGCAAGGAGCACGGCGTCCGGGCGCTGGGCATGTATCTCGGCAATCCGGCCGCGCACAGTTCGGGAGCGGTCTACGGACTCATATTGCGGATGGCGCTGCTGACACCGAACTTCTTCACGGCGTCGTCGATCGACCAGATGCCACACGAATACGCGGCCTGGCGGGTGTTCGGCTCCAACATGCTGGTCCCGATCACCGACATCGACCGGACCCAGCGGCTGGTGATCGTCGGCGCCAACCCGGCCGTGTCCAATGGCTCGCTGTCGATCATGCCGGGGGCCAAACGCCGCATCAAAGCGGTCCGCGACCGCGGCGGCAAGGTCGTCGTGATCGACCCGCGCCGCACCGAGACCGCCCGACTGGCCGATCAGCACGTCTCGGTGCGCCCGGGTGGGGATCTGTACCTGCTGCTGGGCATCCTGCATGTGCTGGTGGACGAGAACCTCTGCGATGTACGCGCCATCGACACGCAGGCGTCGGGCTGGGCGGAGCTCAAGGACCTGGTGCGCGACGCCACGCCGGACGCCGTCGCCGAACGGGCCGGTGTGGACGCCGAGACCATCCGGACATTGGCACGCGAGCATGCCGCGGCGGAGTCGGCGGCGATCTACGCCCGGATCGGCATCTGCCAGCAGGAGACCGGCACGCTGGTCAGCTGGCTGGTCATGGTGATCAACGCGGTGACCGGGAATCTGGACCGGGCCGGCGGGACGATGTTCTCGACGCCGATCGTCGACGTTCCCCGGGCCGCGCGGTATGTCCCCGTCGGGCACGCGGCGTGGTCGGACCGCTCGGGGCGCTACCAGTCCTTCCGCTCCGAACTTCCCGCCGTCGCGATGGCCGATGAGATGCTCACCGCCGGTGAGGGCCAGATCCGGGCGATGATCACCTACGCCGGCAATCCGGTGTCGTCGATCCCGCAGCGGGGCCGCCTGGACGAGGCACTGTCCGGGCTGGATCTGTATGTGGCGGTGGACATGTATGTCACCGAGACCACGCGGCACGCGGACTTCATCCTGCCTCCGGTGTCGCCGCTGGAGCGCGAGGACGTCGGCCTGCTCACCACGATCTTCAGCGTGCGCAACAACATCCGGTTCCAGCACCGGTCCTTCGACCCGCCCGCCGGCGGCAAGGAGGACTGGGAGATCCTCAGCAGGCTGACCATGGAGTTGCTGCCCGCACCACTGCGTCAGGTCCTCGCCCCCGTGCGTACCCGGTTGATCGACTTCGCCAATCCGCTGCGGATGGCCGGCCTGGCCGTGACGACGGGACCCTGGGGCCGACTCCGCAAGGGCCGCAAGGGAATCACGATGCGCGGGTTGCGGGCCAGCGCCGGCGGTCTGGATCTGGGTGCCCTACAGCCACGGCTGCCCAAGGTCATCGCCACCCGCGACCGCAAGGTCGCGCTGGCGCCCGCCGAATTCGTGGCGGCCGCCACCGGATACCTGCGCACGCCGGCCGACGGCGCGGGGCGCACCTACGATCTGCAACTCATCGGGCGTCGCCAACTGCGCAGCAACAACTCGTGGTTGCACAACGTGCCGACCATGACCGGCGGCAACAACAAGTGCACCGTGCTGATGCACCCCGACGACGCCCTGGCCCGCGGACTGGCGCAGGGCGAATCCGTGCGGGTCACCTCGGCCGTCGGGGAAATCGAAGTGCCACTGGACATCAGCGACGACATCCGGCCCGGCACCGTCGCGGTGCCCCACGGCTGGGGCCATCGGGGGACCGGCTGGAGCCACGCGAACACTCTGCCCGGCGCGAACGTCAACGCCCTGCACGACCCGCGTCAGGTGGACACTTTCACCGGCACCGCGGCCGTGAACAACACCTGGGTGACGGTCACCGGCGCGTGATTCAGCCGTCCGGTTTGGGTTCGGCGGGGCCCGGCCGGGTGTCACCCGTGACCTGTTCGGGGTGGTGGTAGATGTTGGTGCGGGCTTGGCCGGTGTCCAACAGTGGTGGTGGGATCCATTCCACGGTGCCGTCGGCATGGATCACCGTTTTCCAACCCTTCTCCGTGACGTAACGGTTGTGCGGGCCACAGGCGGACACCATTTCCTCGATATCGGTGTTGCCGTCCTGGGCGAAATCGCTTTTCCCATGATGTGCCTGACACCCCGACGCCGGAACCCGGCACCCCGGAAACGTGCAGCCCCGATGCTTGTAGATCAACACCAGGCGCTGATCCGGACTCGCGCAACGGCGGGTCCGCCCAAAATGCAACGGCTGACCCGATA
>JACPVS010000004.1 GCA_016197365.1 Mycolicibacterium cosmeticum
GACAGGTCCACACCACCCCCGGACACCGCGCTCTTCCTCTTACTCTTCCGCTTCTCCTCCGGCACACACCCAGCCAACCAGACACCCCAATCACAGGCCGACAGCAGCTGACCGTTCTACACCCTCAATCATGAAGAGCCACAAATCTCCCCGGTTCCAATCCCCGGTTCAGAAGATCTGCACGCACTTCACCCAGAGCGACTTCGCTGAACGGAAGGGGGAAGGTCGGACTGGACGTCGCCTCACCGCTCCACATTGCGAAAGTCGCGAGCATACGGTCAACCCGATGAACCCCGGGGTCGATATTGTTCCTCACGTTGTAGATGAAATTCGCCCTATTTCCGTCCCCTACAACAACGGGAACTCCGGACAATCCCTTCAACAGACACGGCAGTAAGGCCGAGATCCGAGTTCCGATGAACGCCACATCGAACTTTTCTTTACGAAGGTTGAGGAAGAAGCGGAGCATGGCAGTTCGATCCGATCTCGCCGGCATGACGAGGATCTGATCGATGAGCGGGGACTCCTTCAACAAGTTGGCTTGCGCCCCGCCTTGGACTACCAGCGTCAAACGAGCGTGGGGATACAACCGCCGAAACTCGGCGATCACAGGCGTCGTCATGATGAGGTCACCGAGACCCCAGTTCTGAAAGATCCCGAAGTGCATTAGGCAGACCCCACCAATTCCGGCTTGATTCCACTGAGAAACGACATCAAGTTCCCACCTTTGAAAAGATACGCGTCCATGCCTACAGCGGCAGCCGCGTCGAGATCTCGAAGAGAATCGCCTATCAAAAAGCTTGCACCAAGATCGACGTGCCAGTTTTCCAGCAGATCGAGAATCATACCTGGCGCTGGTTTACGCCACGGGTGGTCGGCCCGATATCGCTCGAGCGCGGCCTCGGGATGAAACGGGCAGTGCCGAATATCCGTGATATGAGCGCCTTCTTCGGCGAGCAATTCATTCATGCGCTCAGTGACACCCTCGAAGTCGCTCTCGGAATAGAAGCCCTGACCGATTCCCGATTGGTTTGTCACGACGAACACGAAGTAACCGCTTCGGTTCAGTAACGCAATCGCTTGAGCCGCTCCATCGATCAACACGAAATCAGACGGTTTACCTATATAGCCGGTATCAACATTGATCACCCCATCGCGGTCAAGAAAAACCGCAGGATTCGTCTCAGACATAGCGGTTGACGAACCAATCAAGCTCGCGGATCGCACAGACGATGTGATACAGGCTTGAAGCCCTCGCTGGAGCAAGGACGGGCGTGCCGGCGGGGTCCAGCGTCTCATGCCACAAGCCGTTGACGTCCGTGCGAAAGTACCGCCGCAGACCTACGACAGCCTCAGCCACGAGTGCCGTCGCCCGGTCCCACTCCGCTTGATCGCGCGCGAGTTCTGCCATGGCGATATGGGCTTTGATTCTCTCGGTCTGCGGCCAAAGCCGCGAATCACCGTTGCGCAGAGAGGCATCATCCCAGATCTCGTTCACGGCAAGCCGAGTCTCAGGATTGACCCCGTTCGATTCGGCGAAGGCGACCAACTGCCGTGCCGCAGAGAACGCATCCGAGCGCCCCCTGGAACAGCCCCACCGCCAGAGCAGCCATGCCCATTCGAAGTGGTGTCCAGGCTCTAGGAGTCGACCAAGCTCGCCGGGTGCAGGCTCCCAATTATGGTCGTAATGCTCACGCAGACAACCACTGCCGGTGTCGATCAACTGGTTCAGTGCGAGTTCGGCGATCTCGTCGGACATCGCTCTCCACAGGCCGTCAACGTCGGTCGCCTCCCATTCGAGGCACGCCTCCAGTAGATGCATATGAGGGTTGGCGTTGAGCTGCTTGCTGGGTGGCACCGACTCCTCGAAGCCTGCCTTCGGGTGTTTCCTGAGTCGAACCATCTCGTGAAGCATTTGCTCACCCACGTCGGTGGTAGCCGCACGTCGGTAGCCCAATCGAGCCGAAACACCCAGTGCGAACAAAAAGAACGCGTGATCGTAGAGATGAAACTCGTGATCGATGGGCTCGCCGGTCGGGGATACTGCCGCATAGGCCAACCCGGCATCAGTCGCGCATTTGTTCAGGAGGAAATCGAGCCCATGGTGTACCAACTCGCGAGCTCGTTGCGTCTCACTCCAACCTATTTCTGCACCTGTCGCGAAGACGTACGTCTGCCGAGCGACCAACCGCGTCCGACGTGGATCATCAATGACACTCCCGCTCTGCGTCATTCGTTCGTAGAATCCGCCGTCCTCTCGGTCTACCCCGCGGTCGGCCCACAGTGGGAGCGCGCTGCCGTACAGCCAGTCCGTGAGAGCTGCCCGTTCAGACTTCAGAGACTCCAAGATCCGGCCGTCCGCCATGTCCGGCATTACCGGAAGATGTCTTCGCTAAGTAGATAGTCGTGGACGTACGTCCGAAGGCCATCCTGGAGTGAGGTGACTGGCTGGTCGAAGCCGGCGTCTCTCAGTTTGTCGAGAGACGCGCATGTGAAGTACTGGTACTTCCCGCGCAACTTGTCTGGGAGCTCGGTGAATTCGATTTTCACCGGCTTTCCCATCAGTGAAAACATGATGTTCGCCTTGTCCTCGAACGAACGCGGCTGGCCCGTTCCGACGTTGTACACCGAGGATGGCGCATCACTGGACCCAAGAAGCCAGAGGGCGATGGTGACACAGTCACCCACCCACACAAAGTCGCGGAGCTGACCGCCATCGACGTAGTCGGGATTGTCGGACTTGAAGAGCCGAACCTGCTCGCTGCTCTCTATTTGCTCATAGAGTTGTACTGCGACGCTACGTTGGCCTTCTTTGTGGTATTCGTTGGGCCCGTAGACATTGAAGAATTTGAGTCCGGCCCACTTCGGCGGCTCACTTCGGCCGGACGTGGTTTCGGAATGTACCCATCGGTCAAACACATGTTTGCTCCAACCGTACGGGTTGAGAGGCCGTAGCGAGGCGAGTGCTGTTCTGTCGAAATCGTCGACGAATCCCTGCCGCCCATCACCGTACGTGGCGGCAGAGGACGCATAGATGAATGGGACCTTCGCTTCACTACACCAATTCCAAAGATCGACTGAGAGTCGAAAGTTGGAGCGCACGATGAGGTCGACGTCACGCTCCGTCGTTGTTGAAATTGCGCCCATGTGGACAATCGATTCGATATCGCGATTCCCGCTCAGAAATGCCGGCAGTTCTTCGGGGGTGAGGATATCGCGCACTTGACGTTTCGCAATATTTCGCCATTTCAAATCGTCATTGCCGAGCAAGTCCACGACAACTATGTCATGGCCCAGGTCATCTAACTGCGCCGCGATATTTGATCCTATGAACCCGGCGCCGCCGGTAACTATGTGCATCTTCAATTCACCCTAGGTTGCGGATCGTGCAATTATGTTCGAGGTGCTGTGGCCTTGCTCCAGTGGGATCAGCGACACGACACCGCCCCATTGAGTGACCACGTCACCCCCGACAACCTCGGCAACGGTGTAGTCCTCGCCCTTGAACAGAACATCGGGCCGGAGAAGCTCGATGAGCCTCAATGGCGTGTCTTCATCGAACAGCGTCACCATGTCCACGCTGCGCAGGGAGCCGATCACCGCTGCGCGCGAAGCTTCATCTTGGACGGGACGGCTCTCGCCTTTCAATCGCTTGACCGACGCATCGGTGTTGAGTGCCACGACGAGGCGGTCGCACTGCTCTCGGGCGC
The DNA here is from genome assembly GCA_016197365.1 of Mycolicibacterium cosmeticum. Lineage (GTDB taxonomy): Bacteria > Actinomycetota > Actinomycetes > Mycobacteriales > Mycobacteriaceae > Mycobacterium > Mycobacterium cosmeticum_A. The sequence continues at coordinate 3,711 of JACPVS010000004.1, forward strand.
GCCGGAGCAAGGCGACGTGACCTGGATGAACCAAATCGAAGCAGCCATTGGCGAAGCCAACTCGAAGTCCGCCTTTGTGCCAGTATCTGACCCGCGCCGAAGCCTGATCGCGCGTCATGAAGGCTCGCTCCTCTGTCTCCGTGACCGACTGCACCAGCTCCTCCATACTGACGGCGGCCGTGCCGAGCTTCCCCACGACTACGCCGGCGGCCACGTTGGCGAGTTGTGCGGCGATCCTGATGTCGAGCCCGGCGGAGAGAGCCAGCGAAAGCGTGGCCACCACGGTGTCGCCGGCACCAGAGACGTCGTACACCGACGAGGCTCGGGTGGGTATGTGCATCGGCTGTTCGACACCGGATTGCGGAGCGTGAAGCGTCATGCCTTGTGCGCCGCGAGTGATCAAGACGGCCTTTACCCGGGTAGCGGTGAGTATGGCTTCCGCCGCATCGGACGCACCCCTGTCAGTCGAACAATCAAAGCCCGTCGCAGCAGTCGCTTCTTTGGCGTTCGGCGTGATGACGTCAGCGCCTCGATACAACGTGAGGTCGGCGGACTTCGGATCGACTACCACCGGAATCCCCAAAGCGGATGCTGCAGATATGTGCGCTTCGATTGTGTCTCGTGTCAGCATCCCCTTCGCGTAGTCCGACAAGATCATGGCGTCGACGTTCGGCAGCGAATTGCGGACGGCCGACTTACTACGCTCCAATGCCTCGCTGTCGAGGTTCGTCTCTTCCCGATCCAGTCGGAGAATTTGTTGCCCGGAAGACACGTATCGGGTTTTTATGATCGTCGGGCATGTCGCCGTCCGAATCGATCGATCTTCGATGCCTGCGGCAGGACAGAGTTCCTCAGTGACGTAGCGACCGTCACTATCATTGCCGACTGCTCCGATCAGAGCAGCATTTCCGTTCAACGCCACAATGTTTCGGGCGACGTTGCCCGCACCACCAAGCATCGCCACTTCCTCTCGGAAGCGGAGAACCGGTATGGGCGCTTCGGGTGAGATCCGGGCGACATCTCCGTACACAAAGCGATCGACCATTAAGTCGCCAACTACGAGCACGGTCCTGTCGGCGAGTTGCTCTACCACAGCGCTGTCCATACGCATCACTGAACTTTTCCGTTCTTTCTCGCCCCTACCGGCCCCCGCAAATCCAGCAATGCGACCGCAGACTGTAAACGACGCGCGACGGCGAGTCGGTTTACGACGGCATTGTCCACCTGCCACCAGTATTTTCTGTGTCGTGACCCGGCACCTACTCGACGGCATGCTGGAGATTACTCACACCGCCTGCCCAAACATACTGGAATCGACCCGATTTGGCGCGGGAGTGCCGTTTACCCTTTTGTTCCGAGATCTCAATATGTCCCTTGGATATCGCCTTCCAAATCACAGGGACACCCGTGAAGCGGGGAGACATCTTCGCGCTGCTTGTTGTAGGCGACATCCCACGCCTCCGTCCCGGCGACGAACCGGCGTAGTCCGCGCCGTCGTGGTCCGGCCCGTCCAACACGCTTGCCGACAACAGTGGCAAGCGACGGGCTAGGTAGCCTGACCACCATGCCGAACGCGTCCATCCTGACCATGCTGCAGGAACGCTCCATCGCGACTCCCGACGCTGAAGCCTTCACGTTCACCGACTACGACGTCGACCCCGCTGGTGTCCCCGAAACGCTGACGTGGGCGCAGGTACACCGCCGCACCGTCAACGCGGCGCTGGAGTTCGAGCAGTACGGGTCCCCTGGAGATCGTGCGCTGATCATCGCGCCCCAGGGTTTGGACTACATCGTCGCCTTCCTGGGAGCCATGCAGGCCGGCTTCATCGCCGTTCCTTTGTCGGTTCCAGTGCCCGGCTCCCATGACGAGCGGGTCAGCGCCGTCGTGGCCGACACATCGCCGGTGGTGGTGCTCACCACCTCCCCCGTTGCTCACCTGGCCACGCAATATGTGGACGACGGGGCTGCCGTTGTCGCGGTGGTCTCTGTGGACACCCTCGACCTCGACGGTCCAGTGTCCTCCGATGCGGATCCAGCCGACGGCCCGGATACCGCCTACCTGCAGTACACCTCAGGATCGACCAGGCTGCCGGCCGGCGTGATGATCAGCCACCGCAACCTGCTGGCGAACTTCGAACAACTCATGGCCGACTACTTCGCCGACTTCGGCGGCGTGCTGCCCAAGACCTCGAAACTGGTGTCCTGGCTGCCCTTTTACCACGATATGGGCCTCATGCTGGGAATCGTGGGGCCCATCCTCTCGGGACAACCCGCGCTCCTGATGAGCCCGATCGCATTCCTGACCAATCCGGTGCGCTGGGTGGAGACGATGTCGCAGCCTGAGTACGCGTGGTCGGCGGCGCCCAACTTCGCCTTCGATCTGACCGCGCGACGAACCACCGATGCCGATCTCAAGCGCCTCGATCTCAGCGGGGTCGTCGGCATCATCAACGGTGCCGAACGAATTCACCCGTCGACATTGGTGAAGTTCAACGAGTGCTTCAAAGCGGTGGGTTTCCGGCCGGAGATGGTGGTGCCCTCCTACGGACTCGCGGAGGCGACCGTCTTCGTCGCCAGCGGCAACAATAACCGCGTGTCTGACGCCATTGATTTCGACCCTGCCGTGTTGGCCGCAGGCAGCGCGGTCCGCAGTCCAGGGGGGCTGCCTCTGGTGCGGTACGGGATGCCCGTCTCGCCGCTGGTGCGGATCGTCGACGCCGATACCTGCCGGTCGTGCCCGGACGGCACCATCGGTGAGATCTGGACCCACGGAGAGAACGTCTCTGCGGGCTACTGGCGTAAACCCGAGCAGACCGGGTCGGCGTTCGGCGCGACGCTGATCGAGGCTCCTGCGGGCACCCCTGACGCGGGTTGGCTACGAACTGGCGATCAGGGCTTCATCTCCGAGGGTGATCTCTTCATCGTGGGGCGCATCAAGGACATGTTGATCGTGCGAGGCCGCAACTACTACCCCGAGGACATCGAGGCCACGGTGCAACAGATCACCCGCGGGCGGGTCGCCGCCATCGCCGTGCCCGACGAGCAGACCGAGAAACTGGTCACCGTCATCGAGTTGAAGAAACTCGACGACTCGGGGGATCTGACCCTGGTGAAAAACGATGTGACAGCTGCGATTTCACGCGCGCACGGACTGCACGTCGCCGATATCGTACTGGTGGCTCCTGGTTCGATCCCCACCACCACAAGCGGCAAGATCCGCCGAGCTGCGTGCGTGGAGCAGCATCGGCAAGGTCAGTTCCTGCGACTCGACGCATAATCGCTTCATCCGGAATCTGAAGGTGGGCTCAGCACAGTCAGGCTTGTCTTTACCGGAGATTCCAAAGGTATTTGCCCGGCAACACCTTCGGGCTCACCGGCTACCTGCAATAGCTAGCCGAAGACCGCCAGCGTTTCATCGGAGCAAAGCCCCGTCTGATCGCATAGCGTCTTGCATCGATCAATGTTGTTGGAGCACCAAGTCGGTTCACCGTTTGATGTACTTGTCGACTCGTTGATTCTCTTGACGGTCGCTTCGTTCTTCTTCTCGATCTGGCCAGTTGGCGACATCGCTGAGTTACCTGGCAGTCCGCGGCTGGCCAACTTGGCGCCGCAGTTGAGACCGAACAACATGCCGCTTCGATGTTCGAAATTGTCATTGCCAACCGGCGGCACCTTCTGCGCCGAAACCACGATGCACTCATCCCTGTCGAGTACGTCACCGACGATGGTGGCGACAGTGACCGACTGGTTGTGCTTCGCAGCGTACGCGGAGGCGTCTGCAAAGGTCTGACCCACATAGTCCGCGTGCGCAATTCCGCCGCTCAATGCGACCATGACGGAGGTGAACGCTACGACCAGGACTGTAAAACGACTCGCAGCTGACACCGACTTCTCCATTTCGCTCTGGATGCGGCATGAGCATACAGGCGCAGAACAGGAATTACGCGCCGAATCTGACTACAACGTTAAATATGCAAAGAGTCGCCTGTTGCCACGAGATCGTTTGTGCCGCATGAGGTCATCGCGAGACTCGTCACCGACGCTCATAAATAACTGGAGCCAGAAACCACAGGTACACGGATAAGAATTTGCTAGTTCGACGTCAAGCCGTACCAACTCAGTGCACGTTGTGATCCAAGACGTACTGGAACCCGGCCATCAGCTGTGACAGCGGATCGACGCCTCCGCTACCGAACGCGGCCTCACTCGCCCCCGCGGTGACGACCGCAGGGTCGTAGCCACGTACCGGGTCCACGGTGATGGGAGCGGTCAGCGGATTGTCGTTACGCGTATATCCGGCGTCCACATAGGGTTTGAGCACCCCGTCGAGCTTGTTCAGCGTGCCTTCGTCGATGCCCGCGTATTTGAACGGCATGACCAGCGGAAGGTGCTGCTCGGGAATCATGTACGTCGTGTTCTTGGCGCCGCGCGAGTTGTACGTGACCGCGACGTTCTGGGGCGGCACATTCGACGGGTTGGTGAACGCCACCGCGGTGTGACCGGTCGCCAGACCGACGATCGCGTTGGTGACGGAGATGATGTTGTCCTGGCGCTGCGGCCAGTCGGCGATGCTGTCGTACGGAGAGATGAATTCGTAGGTGTCGTATTGACTGTCGACCTGCGGCGGCATCGTGAAGTCCAGGGACGGGACCACACTGCCCACCGGGAAGTTCTGCCGCAGGAAGCTCTGGCCGAACGGGTTCGTCGTCAGGGGATCACCGAATGTCGCGAAGGACAACTGGTCCGGCGGCGGTGCGGCCGGATCACTGGCCAACCGGTTCTTCACCGCGTTGAGCACCATGGCGCCCTCGGACAACCCCATGGCGGTGCCACTACCACCCGCCTGGACGGCACGGATGAGGTTGCCCTCACCCACGTCGACCGACTCGCCGATACTCGGGCCGTCGAGTCCCAGCCCCGGGAAACCGTCATCGAGCTTCCCGATTCCCGGGAACAGCCGTTCCAGGGTGTGTCCCTGAACCTGACCTGCCGGATACCAGATGTTCTGGCGATCCAGGCCGGGGAACCAGTCTGCGCCCGTCCGGCGGATGTACTCGTCATAGGGGATGCCGAGCACGTGGGCGCCACCCATCGCGTACGCCTTGCCGGGGGTGCCACGCTGCGGCGCCGGGGCCGGGGCCCCCACGCCCGGAGCGGGCGCGGGTGCCGGCTCGTCGGCTCCCGCGATACCGAAACCGGAAGCGCCCGTGACACTCACGGTCGCCACCACCGTCACCGCAGCGAGAAGTTTCTTCATGTCTGACTGCTCCCCTGCAAGGTCGGACGAGATGGCCACCAATTCGCCTTGCCGACCAGCGTAGCGATGGCCGGCACAGTGATGGTGCGCACCAGGAAGGTGTCCAGCAGGATGCCGGCGCCGATGACGAACCCGCCTTGCACCACGGTACCGATGCTGGAGAACAACAGGCCCCACATCGAGGCGGCGAAGATCAAACCGGCCGCCGTGATGACACCACCGGTCGACGACAGCGTCCGGATGATGCCGTAACGCGTGCCATGCGGAGACTCGTCACGCAATCGGGACGCGAACAGCAGGTTGTAGTCGGCACCCACCGCGACCAGCACCACGAAGGCCAGCGGCGGCACCGTCCAGTGCAGCTGTTGACCGAGCCCGTACTGGAACACCAGGACACCGATACCGAGCGCCGCGAAGTACGAAAGCACCACGGAGCCAACCAGATACAGCGGCGCGATGATCGAGCGCAGCAGGAGCATCAACGTCAGCAGCACCACGATCAGGGTGACGGCGATGATGAAGCGGATGTCTTTCTCGTAGTAGTCCCGGGTATCGCGGAGCGCTGCCGGATACCCACCCATCGAGATCGACGCGTCGGACAGGCTGGTGTTGGGCTGTGCACCCTTGGCGGCATCACTGATCGCGTTGACCTGATCCATCGCCGCGACGCTGAACGGATCGAGCTTGGTGAGCACCAGGTAGCGCACCGAATGCCCGTCCGGCGAGATGAACATCTTGGAAGCCATCTGGAAGTCGGGCAGTGCCAGCACCTCGGGCGGGATGTTGAATCCGGCCATCGCCGGCCCCGACGCATTCTGCTTCATCGTCAACAAGAAGGCCGACGCCTGGTCCAGGCCGCTGCGCATGAGCTGGATCTGGTCGACCACCTGGTTCACCCCGGTGGACACCTCCCGGCTTCCGGTGGCCGAACGGTCCGCCTGTTGCCGCAACTTGCCGAGGGTGGCCTGCGCACCGGCAGGCGAGTCCAGACCCAACGTCTTCATCAGCTTGGTGAGGTTGGTGAGGGCGCCGCCGATCTGGTTCAGCGAGGCGTTGAGCGACTTTTTGTCCTGCATCGACTGCAGCTGTCCCGCAAGGTTGTTGATCTCGTCCAGGGTGCCGTCCTGACGCGCCTGGGCCAACCGTGAAAAGTGTGCTCGGGTCTCGCTGCACGACGCGTCCAGGTCGCAGGTGACGTTGCCCTGCAGCGCCACCAGAACCGGGCCGATCCAGGCGAACATGTCCTTGGCCGCAGTGACGCTGATGCCCATCGAGTTGCCCAGCTGGTTGATGCTGTCGACCAGCTTGGCGCCGACCTCGACGTTCTTGACGAGCGTGTCGCCGCCGTTCTGGGCCTTCATCGCCGAGAACGCGTTGACCATCTGCTGGATGGTGCCGGTGATCTGGGTAACCTGGCCGCGCACGTCGCCGAGGCCGGTCGCGAGGGTGCCCGCACCCTTCGACAGCCGGTTGAGATCGGCCATGTTCGCGGTGATCATCGAGGCGCCCGTGCCCAGCCGGTCACCGACGAGACCCGCTTGATAGGTGGCCCGGAACTCTTGCGGCACAACACCGAGCGGCCGGGTGATGCCGCTGACCAACCCGATATCGGGCACCTGGGTGATGCGTTCGGCCATCTGCTCGAGGTCCGCGAGCGCCTGCGGGGTGCGCAGGTCGTGCGGAGACCGGACCAGAACATAGGACGGGATGGACTGATTCAGGTCGAAGTGCCGCTCCAGCGCCGCGTATCCCACTGAGCTGGGGTCCGAGTCCGGGACCGCCTTGCGATCGTCGTAGTTGTACTTCGCCAGACCCACACAACCGGCCAGCAGCAGCAGCACCAGCAGGCTGGACACCAGGTGCAGCCGCGGCCGGCGCACGATGCGGATACCCGACCGCCGCCACGCTCGGGTGGTCAGCTCACGACGCGGCGAGACCCAGCCCCGCGGCCCGACGATGGCGAGAATGGCCGGCAGGAGCGTCAGTGCTGCGAGGAACGCCACCCCGATCCCGATCGCGGAGGACACCCCGACCGTGGAGAACACACCCATCTGGGCGAAGCTGATTCCCACGAAGGTCAGACCGATGGTCGCCGCGGACGCGGTGATCACCTTGCCCACCGAACCCAGCGCGTGCCGGACCGCGTCATCGGAGCTCTCGCCTTGGCGCACGTAGTCGTGGTAGCGGCTGATCAGGAAGACGGCGTAGTCCGTTCCGGCACCGGCGATGATGGCGCTGAGCAGGATGATGGCCTGGTTCGACACCCCCAGTCCGGTCAACGCGGACAGGCCGGCCACCAGGGACTGGGCGATCACCAGGGATATCCCGATCCCAGCCAACGGCAAGAGCATGGTGACCGGATTGCGGTACACCACCAGCAGCACCAGGAGCACCAGGACGGCGATCGCGATCTCGATGGGCAATCGGTCGCGTTGGCCCGCGACCGTCAGGTCGGCGACGGTGGCCGCAGGCCCGGTGAGGTGAACCTCCAGCGGGCCTCCCGCGGTGTTCTGTTTGACGATCTCGGACACCCGGTTGAAGGCCTCGTAGGACTGCGGGGTGCCCAACGCACCCGCCAGTCCCACGGGCAGCACCCAGGACTTGTTGTCCTTACTCGTCAAGAACGACCGCAGGGCGGGTGTGCCGACGAAGTCCTGCAGCATCACCACGTCTTGCTGATCGTCACGCAGCGCGTCCACCAACTTGCGGTAGGTGGCCTCGTGCTCGCGGCCCAGACCCTGCTCGTCGGTGAGGACCACCAGCAGCAGGTCGTCGCCGCCGGGTTCCTGGAACGCCTCGGTCATCTGCTTGGCCGCGACGCTGGACGGGGCATCGCCCGGCAGCATCGCGAGCGGATGCTTCTGCGCCATCTCGTTCAGGCTCGGGAACGTCAGCGGCAGGACCACCGCCAGCGTCACCCACAGCCCGACCAGGATCCAGGGCCATCGCACGACAAAATCCGCTAGCCGACGCACTGTGCACCCACCTGTGATCGTCGTACTCGTGTGGCCCTGCAACTCGCTGTCACAAGATCAAGCCGCACTGTCCTGTTCAGCCCCGCCCCACGCCTCACGCAAAACGACCCCAATCGCCGCTTTCGGCGACCTGCTCCACGACGGACTTCATGGTCGCGATGTAGCGGGCGACGGATTTCTGCGCCACCGGGTTGTCCGGGAACATCACCGCCATTGCCGTCCCGGCCTCGTACCGGAATACGTAGATCGTCAGCTGGAAGGAGAATCTGCCGTCGGAGTAAATTCCGATATTGTTCGAGTAACCCATCTCAGCAGCAGCGATTACCGCGTTGAGCGGAGCGGCGCCACCGTGCAAAAAGTTTGAAACGGGAAAGTTGGGCTGAGGATTGTCCAGCCACGGCGCCAATTCCAATACACGGTAATACGGAACCCGGGCGAGGTTGAGACCCGAATCGAACGACGTCTGCGCGGCCCATGCCGCTTCGGGGAAAGTCGTGGCGGCGATCGGGACGGTGATCGGGACCAGACCGGTGAACCAGCCCTGGGTCATGAAATTGTCCGTCGTGCGGCGGGTATCCCGCGGAGTCAGCCCGTAATAGGTCGCCGCACCGGTCAGTTCGTGCTCGACCATGGCGGTGCAGGCGTAGAGGCCACCGACGAATCGGGTACCGGCCGCTTTGCAGGTCGCTTCGAATCGCGCGGTCTGATCGGCGTCCAACAGCATCTCGCCGACCATGTCGGCGACCGTCGGCTCCAGCGGGTTACCCAGCGGTAGCGGGAACTCCGGCATCGTGCCGTTGTTGTTCTCAGCAAATTCGATCCAGGCCCCAACCTCTGGCGAATCGACCGTCAGATCCGCCGTCGACGCACGCTCGTTGACACAGAAATCGTCGAACCGTCCGGCTTCCGGTAGCGGCATCGGCTGGCCTGTCGTCGTCAGCGACGTGTACATGCCGTGGGCCTCGAGCATCGTGATTCCGATGAGCGCTGCGTCGCCGTGCACATGGTCGATGCTCGCGTAGAAATCGAAATGATCGTCGCTCTGAACAATGCCGAAAGAAAAGCAGCCCCATTCCAGCGGTGAGGGAATGTCCACAATGTGTTTGCGCGCGTCTTCGGCGGTGATCTCGCCATGATCGACGGGCTCGAATTCGATGTCTTCCGGATCGACAATGGAGCGCCGGACGATGTCTCCGGAACCGGCGTATTCGAACCAACTGCGATAGGTGTCATGGCGCCGCAGATAGGCGTTGAGCGCGACGTTCATCGCGGGAATATCGCACGTACCAGGCACTTCGCAGGTGGCGATAATCTGGCGCGAATAATCGAGCCCGGCGGCCTCCTGGTGGTAGACGCCCCGAATGTGCTGACTTTGCATATAGCTGACGGGGACGTTGCTGACCGGCGCCTGCCGAGCCTTCTCCATCGCCGCAGTTGTCGGATGCCAAGACGTCACCACACCCGGGCTCGGCGCCCAATCACCGATGGTGCCGATCGTGATCTTCCCGATTTGCAAGGTGTTCCTCCCGGGTCTGAGCGGCGGCGGCTCCGGTCCGGCAACGCTGATGGCGACTTCACGATAGCGCCTGTCACGGCAGGGGTCGCGGATAGACCGGCGTCGGCCTGCTGAGCAGACCGCTCACGAAAAGCCTGTGTGCCAGCTCAGCGCGCCGACCACCGCAAATTCGTCAGCTGACCCGAAACGGCCAGTTTCAGCAACACCCGTGCAATACTGACCCGCGGGTAAGAAACCGGCTGTGACAGTCGGAGACTGAGCGCGCCACTGCCGTCGCACAACTTTTCCAGTCCTCCTTCGGTCTTTGCAGCACTCGGATTTGTTGGACCGCCGCGGGGAAGCGAACTCAGAAAATGTCACCTACGGAACACACCGCTGCGCCTGCTGAGCAGTCCTCCAGCTTCGCGATCATCGGGTACGCCGCCCGCCTCCCCGGCGCTGCCGACGCCGAGCAGTATTGGGACGTCCTGCAGCAGGGCCGCGATGCGGTGTCGGAGATCCCCCAGGACCGCTGGGACGCCGACGAGTTCTTCGACTCCGACGCCGGCGCACCTGGCAAGGTCGTCACCCGCCGCGCGGGCTTCGTCGACGACGTCGTCGGGTTCGACGCCCCGTTCTTCGGGGTCTCGGCCCGCGAAGCCAGGTTGATGGACCCGCAGCACCGGTTGCTGCTGGAGACCTCGTGGCGGGCCGTCGAGCACTCGGGAACCGCGCCGACCGCACTGGCGAACAGCCGGACCGGCGTCTTCGTCGGGTTGTCCACCCACGACTACCTGGGCATGGCCTCCTCCGAACTGACCTACCCCGAGATCGAGGCCTACCTGGCCATCGGCACGTCGGGCGCGGCCGGCGCCGGCCGGATCAGCTACCGGCTGGGCCTGCACGGCCCGGCCGTCACCGTCGACACGGCGTGCAGCTCGTCGCTGGTGGCCATCCACCAGGCGTGCCAGGCGCTGCTGCTGGACGAGTGCGACCTCGCCCTCGCCGGCGGCGCGAACGTGCTGCTCAGCCCGGCCACCATGATCACATTCTCGCAGTCCCGGATGCTGGCGGCCGACGGCAAGTGCAAGACGTTCGACGCCTCCGCGGACGGCTACGTGCGCGGCGAGGGTTGCGGCGTCATCGTCATCAAGCGCCTGCAGGACGCCCTGCGCGACGGCGACCGGATCCGGGCCGTCATCCGCGGTAGCGCAGTCAACCAGGACGGCGCCTCGGGTGGGCTGACGGTGCCCAACGGTGTCGCCCAGCAGCGCGTCATCACCGAGGCCCTCGATCGCGCGGGCCTGACCCCCGGCGACGTCGACTACCTGGAGGCGCACGGAACCGGGACGTCCCTGGGCGATCCCATCGAGGTCCAGGCCGCCGCCGCAGCCCTGGGCAAGGGGCGCACCCCCGACCAGCCGCTGCTGATCGGCTCGGCGAAGACGAACATCGGGCACCTCGAGGCCGCCGCGGGTATCGCCGGTGTGCTCAAGGTCGTGCTGTCCCTGGAAAATCAGGAACTGCCCAAGCACCTGCACTTCCAGAACCCGTCGCCGCACATTCCGTGGGACCGGATCCCTGTGCGGGTGGTCGACGAGGCCACCGCGTGGGAACGCAACGGCCGGCCCCGCATCGCGGGTGTCAGTTCGTTCGGATTCTCCGGCACCAACGCGCACGTCATCCTCGAAGAGGCACCGGTTTCACAGCCCGTCGCCGCCGAGGCCGCCGCGGATGACCGCCTGTTCAACGTGCTGCCGCTCTCCGCGCGTACCCCGGCCGCCCTGGTGCAGACCGCCGAGCAGTACCGCAGCTGGCTCGGCGAGCACCCGGAGGCCACCCTGGCCGACGTGTGCCTGACGGCCGGAGCTGGCCGAGCCCACCTGGAACACCGCGCCGCCCTGGTAGTGAATTCACTGGATTCGGCCCGCGAACTGCTCGGTGCGCTGGCCGACGACCGGCCGGCACCGGGCCTGGTGCGCGGCCATTGCGCCGACGCCCCCAAGACGGCGTGGTTGTTCCCCGGACAGGGCAGCCAGTACGCCGGTATGGCTCGCGAGCTGTTCGAGACCGAGCCGGTGTTCGCCCAGACAGTGACCCAGTGCGCCGAGGCTTTGACCGGCGTGCTCGAAAAGCCCTTGCTCGAACTGCTTTTCGACGCCGAAGGTGGAGACACCCTGCGGCTGACCCAGCACGCCCAGCCGGCGATCTTCGCCGTGGAGATGGGCCTGGCCCGGCTGTGGCAGTCGTGGGGCTTCGAGCCGGACGTGGTGCTCGGCCACAGCGTCGGCCAGTATTCGGCGGCCTGCGTCGCCGGGGTGCTCAGCCTCGAGGACGGCGTCCGGCTGCTCGCCGAGCGGGGCCGGCTGTTCGGTGAACTGCCCGCAGGTGGCCGGATGGCCGCCGTCTTCGCCGACCCGGACCGGGTCGAACGTCGCACCGACGAATTCCCCAGCCTGTCCGTGGCCGCCTACAACGGCGCCAACACGGTGCTCTCCGGGCCCGCCGAGGACCTGGAGCAGGCCATCGCCGGACTGACGGCCGACGGCGTCCGATGCGACTGGCTCGACACCAGCCACGCGTTCCACTCCGCCCTGCTCGATCCGGCGCTCGACGCCTTCGAATCGTTCGCGGGACAATTCGAATTCAAAGCGCCGCAACGGATTCTGGTGTGCAACCGGACCGGTGCGGCCCTGGGCCGTACCGCCAAGCTGGACGGCCCGTACTGGCGCCGCCACGCCCGGCAGCCCGTCGAGTTCGCCAAGGGTGTCGCCACGCTGGCCGAACTCGGCTGCGCCGTACTGCTGGAGATCGGCCCGCAACCGGTACTGACCGCCGCCGCCATGCGGGCCTGGCCCGACCCGGCCGCCGCGCCGCGGGCGATCGCCTCGATGCGCCAGAACGGCGCCGACCACCGCCAGATCGCCGACGCCCTGGCCAACGCCTACGTGGCAGGCCACCTGCCTGAGTTCGGCACGCTGCTGACCCAGCCCGCACGCAAGCTCGACCTCCCGCTGTACCCGTTCGAGCACCGGCACTACTGGTTCCGGGACAAGCAGGTCCAGCCGGCCAAGAAGACCGATTCGGCGCGCACCGAAGCCGTCCGGTTGCTCGAAGACGGCCGCATCGACGAACTGGCCGCCCTGCTGGGTGGTGCCGATGGCACTGCTGACGTACTGAACAAGCTTGCCGCACAACATAACCGGCAGCGCAGCGCCCAGTCGATCTCGGACGCCCGCTACGAGGTCCGCTGGCAGAAGTCGACGGGCAACGCCGCGGACGCCGGCGAAGGTACCGCCTGGCTGCTCATCGGTGACGACGACGCCGTCATGGCGCCGATCATCGGCGCGCTCACCGCGCACGGCCACCGGCAGCGGGTTCTCGGGTTGCCGATGTCCGACGCCGACGAGAAGCACCTCGAAGCCGAACTGGGCGCCGCGGTGGAAGCCGAACCGGCCCTGCGCATCCTGCACGTCGCCGCCCTGGACACCGATGGCACACCGTCCATGCGGACCCTGCTGCGGATGCAGCACCGGGTCCTCGGTGGCACGCAACGACTGTTCCGGGCCGCGGCCGCCGCCGAACTGCGCGTGCCCATCTGGGTGGCGACCCGCGGTGCGCAGCGGGTCACCGACACCGACACCGTGGCACCCGAACAGAGCAGCCTCTGGGGCTTCTGCCGGGCGGTCGCGCTGGAATACCCGCAGGTATGGGGCGGACTCGCCGACGTCACCGCGGGCACCTCCGACGAGTGGTTCCGGTTGATCCGCCAGGTCGTCGCGGCCCCACGCGGCGAGGACCAGATCGCCCTGCGCGACAACGCGGCCTACGTGCCCCGGCTGGTCCGGCGGACGGGACAGCCCAACCCCACGAAGCTGGAGTTACGTTCTGAGGCAACATATCTGGTGACGGGTGGGCTGGGCTCGCTCGGACTGGAGATCGCCGGTTACCTGGCTGCGCACGGCGCCAAGCACCTGGTGCTGACCAGCAGGCGCGCGCCCAACGCCACCACCCAACAGCGCATCGACGCACTCGCCGAGCAGCACGGCTGCCAGATCCGGGCCGTCACCGCCGATGTCGCCAATCCGCACGACGTCGCCCGCCTGTTCGCCACCGCAGCCGCCGAGCTGCCACCGCTGGCCGGCATCGTGCACGCCGCGGGCGAGAACAGCACCACTCCCCTGAGCGACCTCGACGCCGCCGAACTGGACCGGGCATTCTCCGGAAAGGTCTGGGGTGCCTGGTATCTGAGCGAGGCGGTTGCCGACCTCAAACTGGACTTCTTCCTGTCCACCTCGTCGATCTCCGCGGTGTGGGGCAGCTACGGCCAGAGCGCCTACAGCGCCGCCAACGCCTTCCTGGACGGCTTGACGTGGCACCAGCGCGCGCAGGGCATCCCCGGCATGAGCGTCAACTTCGGCCCCTGGTCGGCCGGCATGGCCGATCCCGATGCCCGCGCACAACTGGAACGCCGTGGCGTGCGCACCTTGTCGCCCGCCGACGCACTTGCGGGGATGGCCGACGTGATGGTCGGCACCGACCCGCAGGCTGTGGTGACCCGCATCGACTGGGCCCGGTTCCTGCCGATCTACCTGCAGACCGGCCGGCGCGCACTGCTGGCCGAAGTGGCCCGCGAGGTCCCGGAATCGGTGACCGCGCCGGCGGGCCCGGCGGGCACCACCCGCTTCGTCGAGCAGCTCACCGCCGCACCGGTGCAGCAGCGCAAGAAGCTGGTCTTGGAGTACCTGCGCGACGCCGTCGCCGAGGTCACCCAGATCGACGCCTCCGAAATCCGGGAAGAGGGCGGATTCTTCGACCTCGGCATGGATTCGCTGATGGCCGTGGAGCTGCGCCGCAGGCTGGAACACGCTGTCGGCAAGGAACTTCCGGCGACCCTGGCGATGGACTACCCGCGCCTGACCGACGTGGCCGACTACCTGCTCGGTGACGTGCTGAACCTCAACGAGCGGGCCGGGGCGAAGGTCGTCGCCCAGCACACCTCGCTGGCCACCTCGGCCACCGACGAACCGATCGCCATCATCGCGGTGGCGTGCCGCTTCCCCGGCTCCCCCGATCCCGACGCGTACTGGGAGTTGCTGGCCGGCGGCGTGGACGCCATCCGGGAGATCCCCGAGGACCGCTTCGACGTCGACGAGTTCTACGACCCCGAGCAGCAGACCCCGGGCAAGATCTACACCCGCAACGGCGGATACCTGGAGAGCGTCGACGGGTTCGATCCGGAGTTCTTCGGCATCTCCCCGCGCGAAGCGGTCTGGATCGACCCGCAGCAGCGGCTGATGCTCGAAATCGCATGGGAAGGACTGGAACGCGCCGGGTACTCCCCCACTTCCCTGCGCGGCAGCCGAAGCGGTGTCTTCGTCGGCGTGGGCGCCAACGAGTATTCACACCTGCTGTCCGGCGACTCGGTCGAGAAGCTCGAAGCGCACTTCATCACCGGCAACGCGCTGAACGCCATCGCGGGCCGGGTGGCCTTCACCCTCGGCCTGGAGGGGCCGGCCATGGCGGTGGACACCGCGTGCAGCTCCTCGCTGGTGGCCGTGCACCAGGCCAGCCAGGCCCTGCACTCCGGCGACTGCGACCTGGCACTGGCCGGCGGCGTGAACGTGCTGCTGAGCCCGGCGTCCATCGTCGCCGCCTCCCAGGCCCGGATGCTGTCCCCGGACGGCCGATGCAAGACCTTCGACGCCTCTGCCGACGGCTACGTCCGCAGTGAGGGTTGCGGTGTCCTGGTGCTCAAGCGCCTGTCCGACGCCCAGCG
Source organism: Mycolicibacterium cosmeticum (assembly GCA_016197365.1). Classification (GTDB taxonomy): domain Bacteria; phylum Actinomycetota; class Actinomycetes; order Mycobacteriales; family Mycobacteriaceae; genus Mycobacterium; species Mycobacterium cosmeticum_A. Next base: position 19,217 of record JACPVS010000004.1, read on the forward strand.
CGACGGTGACAAGATCTGCGCGGTCATCCGCAGCAGTGCTGTCAACCAGGACGGCGCATCCAGTGGCCTGACGGTGCCCAATGGTGGTGCGCAACAACGACTCATCACCTCGGCACTGAACCGCGCCGGCCTCACCGGCGGAGACGTCGACTACCTCGAGGCGCACGGCACCGGTACCCCGCTGGGCGACCCCATCGAGGTGCAGGCGGCCGCGGCCGCATACGGCGCAAACCGCGACGCGAACCGTCCGCTGTTGATGGGTACGGCCAAGACCAACATCGGGCACCTGGAGTCCGCCGCGGGTGTCGCCGGTCTGATCAAGGTCGTGCTGTCGCTGCAGAACGAACTGCTGCCGCAGACTCTGCACCAGCACAACCCGTCACCGCACATCCCGTGGGACACCCTGCCGGTACAGGTCGTGAACGAGGCCACCCCGTGGCTGCCCAACGGCCGCCCGCGCCGCGCCGGCGTCAGCTCCTTCGGCTTCACCGGCACCAATGCCCATGTGCTGCTGGAAGAAGCGCCGCTGGCGGCGGATGAACCCGCCGACGAGGTGGTCACCCCGGAACCCACGCGTGAACCGCTGAGCCTGGTGCCGCTGTCCGCCCGCTCCGCACAGGGGCTGACCGCACTGGCGCAGCGCTACAGCGCCTGGCTGGATGCCCACCCCGACGCCACGATCGACGACGTGAGCTTCACCGCCGGAGCGGGCCGGGCCCACTTCGAGCACCGGGCCGCCGTCGTCGCGGGTTCGGCCGCCGAAGCCAAGATGCTGCTGGACGACCTGGTGGCCAACCGGTTGCGCCCCGGCGTGGTCCGTGGCGAATGCACCGACCCGCCGACCACGGCCTGGTTCTTCCCCGGCCAGGGCAGCCAGTACCCGGGGATGGCGCGCGAATTGTTCGACTCCGAGCCGGTTTTCGCCGACACGGTGCGCCAGTGCGCGCAGGCCGTCGACGGCATGCTGCCGCGCCCGCTGCTGGAAGTGTTGTTCGGCTCCGGGCGCGATGCCGCGGAAACGCTGAAGCACACCTCTTTTGCACAACCCGCGATCTTCGCCGTCGAGATGGGCCTGGCCCGGTTGTGGCAGTCGTGGGGCATCGTGCCCGACGTGGTGCTGGGCCACAGCGTGGGCCAGTACGCGGCCGCCTGTGTGGCCGGTGTGCTCAGCCTCGAAGACGGGGCACGGCTGATCGCCGAGCGCGGCAGGCTGTTCGGCAGCCTGCCGGCCGGCGGCCGCATGGTCGCGGTGTTCGCCGACCCGCAGTACGTGGAGGACGCCGCCGAGGCGTTCCCGCGGGTGTCGGTAGGCGCCTACAACGGCCGCAACACCGTGCTTTCGGGCCCGGGTGAGGATCTGGAACAGATCGTTGCCAACTGCAGCCAGGACGGTGCCCGCTGCACGTGGCTGGAGACCAGCCACGCGTTCCATTCCGAACTGCTGGACCCGGTGCTCGACGAATTCGAGTCGTTCGCGGCGCAATTCGATTACGCAGTGCCGACCCTGCCGCTGGTGTGTAACCGGACCGGCGCCGTGCTCACCGCCGAGACCCCGATCGACGCGCTGTACTGGCGGCGGCATTCGCGGCAGCCGGTGCAGTTCACCGAGAGCGTGCGCACCGTCGCGGCGCTCGGCTGCTCGGTGCTGATGGAGATCGGCCCCCAACCGATCCTGACGGCGGCCGCGCTGCAGAGCTGGCCCGAGTCCTCGGACGCGCCGAAGACCATCGTGTCGCTGCGCAAGGGCGCCAACGCGCAACGCCAGATCACCGAAGCGCTTGCCACCGCGTACATCAGCGGGCACCGGCCGGACTTCGCCGCCAAGCACCACACGCCCGGAGCACGCCTGGCGCTGCCCACCTATCCGTTCCAGCGGCGCCGCTACTGGCCTAAGACCTCGGGTATCCGTGCGGACGGTACGGCCACCTCGGGCATCCTCGGCAGCGCCAAGGACCTGGCATCCGGTGACACCGTCTACAGCAACGTGTTCTCGGTGAAGACGCAGCCATGGCTGGCGCACCACGTCATCTACGGCACCGTTGTGGTGCCGGGTGCGACATACGCCGCGATGGCGCTGGCCGCCGCGGGCGCGCCGGCACGGGTCAAGGAAGTTTTCTTCTACGAGCCGATCATCCTGCCCGACAAGGCCTCTCGCGAGGTGCAGCTGAGCCTGCATCCGATCGACGACGGCTGGAAGTTCCAGGTGCACAGCCGGCCGTATGGCGTTCGGGAGTCCGAGTGGTCGCTGAACTCCGACGGCACCCTGCTCTCGGGTGTCGATCCGGAGGCCGAGGCGACCTCGGAGGTCACCCCGGACGAGGCGATCGAGCACATGAATCGCACCCGCCCGCAGGAACTGTTCGAAATCTTCCACGACATGGAACTGGCCTGGGGACCGACGTGGTCCACCTCGCTGAAGTCGTTGTGGGTCGGCGAGGGCGAGGCCATCGGTGACATCGCCATCGGCGAGGAGCTCGCCGAGCACCTGAGCAGCGAGCCGATCCACCCGGTGCTGCTGGACCTGTGCACCGGCGTGGCCTTCCCCGCCTTCCCGGCGATCCTGGCGGCCGAACAGGGCATGCACGATCTGTTCCTGCCGCTGCGGTACGGGCAGGTTCAGGTGGCCGAGAAGATGCCGCGGCGGTTCTACTGCCGCGCGCGGTGGCACGAGAGCGCCCTCAACGGTGAAACCCAGGTGTTCGACATCGATTTCGTGGACCGCGACGGGCGAGTGCTCGGCGGGATCCGTGAGTTCACCGTCAAGCGGGCCCCGCGCGAGGCACTGCTGCGCGGGCTCGGCGGAGACTCGACCCGGCTGCTGTACACCCTGGGCTGGCAGGAGGCCGCGGCCCCGACGCTCGAGGAGGCCACCACCGGTGCGGGCACCTGGTTGATCGCCGGATTCGACTCGCTGGCTGCCGAGGTTCCCGGTGCGGCCACCGTCGAAGACGTCACCGACCCGCAGTCGTGGCAGCGGGCGTTCGCCACCGCTTCCGAACAGGGTGCACCGGTCAGCGGAATCGTCTGGCGCAGTGCCGGACACCCGGAGCTCGACACGGATCCGTCGACGCGGCTGGAGGCCGAAGTGGCGGCGCTGCTCGCCGCCGCGCAGACCGGCGCGGCCGATGGCCTGCGGGGCGGACTGTGGATAGTCACCGAACAGGCGGTGGCCACCGAACCCGGTGAGCCCGTCGATCCGGTCCAGTCGGCACTGTGGGGATTCGGGCGCACCCTGATCGCCGAGCAGCCGACGCTGCGCGTCCGGTTGGTGGACGGCGACGGAGGTGAGGAGTCCTTGAGCTGGCTGGCCGGCGCGCTGGGCGCACCGGTGGTCGAGCCCGAAATGGCAGTGCGGCAGGGACGTTTCCTGGTGTCGCGGCTGCTGCACTGGGCCCGTAGCGGCCAGCTGCCCATGCCGCGCAGCGACGACTACGTGCTGGCACCGACCGAGCGCGGCGCGATCGACAACCTGCGCCTGATCGAGAAGGAGGTCTCCGCACCGGAGCCGAACGAGGTTCAGGTGCGCATCGAGGCCGCCGGACTCAACTTCCGCGACGTGCTCAACGTGCTCGGCCTGTACCCCGGCGATCCCGGCCCCATCGGTGGCGACCTGTGTGGCGTCATCACCGAAGTGGGTTCCGAGGTCACCGGATTCGAGGTCGGGCAGCGGGTGTTCGGCTCGATGCAGGGCGCGTTCTCCAGCCGGCTCAACGTCCCGGCGCCGCTGCTGGCGGTGGTACCCGACGGCGTCAGCTCGGTGGATGCGGCGACCATCTCGGCCGCGGCGCTGACGGTCCGGCTGGCCTTCGACTGGGCCCAGCTCAAGCCGGGCGACAAGGTGCTCATCCACGCAGCCAGTGGTGGTGTCGGCTTGGCCGCGGTGCAGATGGCCCGCCAGCACGGCGCGATCGTGTTCGCCACCGCCAGCAAGTACAAGCGCGCCACGCTGCGTGAGATGGGCGTGGAGTACGTCTACGATTCGCGGACAACGGATTTCGCGGATCAGATCCTCGCGGACACCGACGGCGCGGGCGTGGACGTGGTGCTGAACTCCTTGACCAGCGAGGGCTTCATCGACGCGACATTGCGGGCGACCGCTCAGGGCGGCCGGTTCGCCGAGATCGCCAAGCGCGACATCTGGACCGCTGAGCGGATGGCCGAGGCACGGCCCGACATCAACTACGAGATCGTGGCCCTGGACGTCACCATGATGTCCGACCCCGACCACATCCAGAAGCTGATGGCCGAGGTGTCCGAGGGGCTTGCCACGGGTGTGTGGACCCCGGTGCCCGCCGAGGTCTACCCCCTGACCGAGGCGCGGACCGCGTTCCGCCGGATGCAGCAGGCGCGGCACATCGGCAAGATCGTCGTACAGATGCCCAAACCGCTGCAGCCGCAAGGTGATCGGAGCTACCTGCTCACCGGTGGTCTCGGTGCGCTCGGCTTGCACACCGCCTCGTACCTGGCCCAGCTCGGCGCCGGTGACATCGTGCTGACCAGCCGACGCGCACCCGACGCCGAGGCACAGCACGCGATCGACGCGATCACGGAGCGGTTCCACTGCCGGATTCATGTCTTCTCGGCAGACGTCGGCGACGAGGCCTCGGTGGCCGCACTGTTGGCGAAGATCCGCACCGAGCTGCCGCCGCTGGCCGGCGTTGCTCACCTGGCAGGTGTGCTCGACGATGCGCTGCTCCCGCAGCAGGACCTGGAGCACTTCCGGTCCACGTTGGCACCGAAAGCCTATGGCGCGCACCATCTGCACCGCTTGACCAAGGACGACGACCTGGACTTCTTCATCCTGTACTCGTCGGCGTCGGCGGTGCTGGGTTCGCCGTCACAGGCCAACTACGCCACCGCGAACGCCTTGCTGGACGGTCTCGTCGCGCAGCGCCGCGCGCAGGGGTTGCCGGCCACCGCCGTCAACTTCGGTCCGTGGGGTCACGGTGGCATGGCCAGCTCGCAGGCCGCGGTGGCCAACCTCAGCGCGCAGGGCATGATGCCGCTGGAGCCGTCGGCGGCACTGTCCGCACTGGGCGAGGCGATTCGGCACGGCGCGGCGCAAGCCACCGTCCTGAAGGCGAATTGGCAGCGGACGGCGAAGATGCTGGGCGGTATCCGCCCGCCGCTGCTGGATCAGGTTCTGCCCAGCGGTGACGGGGCGATCACCGGGGACAGCGAGCTGCTGCGGCAGCTCCAGGAACTCCCGGTGGCCGCGCGCGGCGGGTTCATCACCGAGTTCCTACAGAAAGAGGTGCAGGGCTTCCTGCGGCTCGCGCAGCCGCCGGCTGCGTCGAGCAGGTTCCTGGATCTGGGCACCGACTCGCTGATGGCCGTCGAGCTGCGCAACCGTCTGTTCGGTCAGTTCGGTGGCAAGTTCGACATCAGCCCGACAGCGGTGTTCGACTACCCGACCATCGGCGAGTTGGCCGAGCACCTGGTGTCGCAACTGCCGGACGCGGAGACTCCGGCGGCAGCCGAAGCAGAATCTGACGCTGTGCCCGCGGAGTAGTCCGCGGGCACGGGGGCCGAAACGACGAAGTGCCCGTAGCGATTTCGCAAACCGGATACCATCGGGGCTGAACCCGAGGGGGTCCGATGGCGATCAAGTCGCAGCGGCTGCGCATGATATTTGCGGTAATCGCTGCGGCGGCACCGCAAACGGTCAAGCACGTCATCTATCGGCGGCTCTTCGGGTGGGACATCCATCCGACGGCACGCTTCGGACTTTGCTTGATCAACGTCGACCGGTTGAGTGCGGCCGAGGGTTCGGTGGTATCGCACCTCACCCTCATCAAGGGCTGCGATGAGGTCCGCCTGGGGGTCCGCGCCACCGTCGGGCCGATGAACTGGATAACCTCTCCGCCGCGCTCGGCGGGGTTCTTCCCCCACTCCCCGGACCGGCGACCGGGATTCATTCTGGGTGACGAGGCCGCCATCACGACGCGGCACATCCTGTACTGCTCCGATGAGGTGGTGATCGAGCCGTACGCCGTCCTCGGCGGGTTGCGCAGCCTCGTCGTCACCCACGGCCCCGATTACGTGACGGCCCGTCAACTGACCGCGCCCGTGCGCATCGGTCACCATTCGATCGTCGCCGCCAGCTCCACCGTGCTCGCGGGCACCATCGTGGCGCCGTGCTCCATCGTGGCCGCCGGGTCGACGGTGGCCGGCCATCTGGCCGAAGAGTTCACGCTGTACGGCGGAACGCCGGCCCGCAAGATCAAGAAGCTGCCCGAGGATGCCGCGTTCTTCCATCGTGAGCTCGGCGTCATCGACTGATGTAGACGACCGGTCACCGTTTTCTGACGAGAAAGACGCCGCCGACGCCGGCATCAGCGTCGGCGATCGCGTCCCTGGTGGCCTCCAAGTCAGCGATCCGCGTGACCCCGCAGTGGGCGACCACCGTGACAGAGTCAGAGATGCGCACCAGATTATTTGCTGCCGTGCTGCCCAGGAGTGCAGGAGAGTCCAGAATCACCACGTCGAATGCTTTGCACAGGGCAGCCACAATTTCGCCGAAATGCCTGGAGGACAACACATCTTCCGGGTTCAAGGCCGCCTCCGCGCGGCCGAGATCCAGAACGCCGAGGCGCGGGAAGCGCGGGTCCGAGGTCGACTCGACCGCCGCAGCGGGCTCGCATCGGCCCGCGAGGATGTCCGTCAGTCCGACTTTGTTCGCGCACCCGCTGAGCTTCGCGAATGAACCGTTCCGGAAGTTTGTGTTCACAACGACTGCGGTGCCGCTCAATTGGGTGCACGAGGCCGCGAGATTGAGTGCTATGCGTGTGGTCTTCTCCGCAGCGGTCGCGCTGGCGACCATCATCGTCTTCCGCTTCTCGTGGTTGCGCGGCTCCAGGATGGCGGATCTGGCCAGCCGGTACTGAGTGGCAATCGGATCGTGCGGACTGGTGAAATCTGCCAGGACCAAATCCGGCTCTTTGGGATTGTTGACAGCGTCTGCGCCGATGGTGCCCACAATCGGCGCATCAACAATGTGTTCGGCGTCTTGCCCGTCGCGCACCTTCTTGTTCATGCGTTCGCCGACGATCACGAGGAAGAGCCCGAACGCTATCCCCACCAACGTCGGAAGCGTGACGTTCAGGACGGTTCTCGGCTCTACCGGTGAGCTGTCGACGGTCGCGGTCGACACCACGCTCAATTTCGCGGTCGACTCACCCCCCGCCCCGGGAACCTCCAACCGCGACACCGTCTCCACCAAGGAATCCGCGACCGCATTCGCCAGGCGCACAGCGATATCCGGGTTGTGGTCGCGGGCGTTCAGGTTGAACAGCACGAATTGCGGGTTCGGGTTTACGCGCAGAGCCGATCTGGCCTGTTCCACCGTCATTGTCAGCCCAGCGGCCTTGATGGCAGGTTCCAATACGGCATCGGAGTAGGCCAGGTGCGCGTAGGACGGCATGCGTTCCTGCGACGCCTTCACCGCATCGAATACGGCCGGCACCACCGACGTGCCGGAAGTGATGTACAGCGTCGTCGAGGCTTCGTATACCGGCGTTATCACCAAGCTATAGATAAGGCCACAGAGACCGAAGAGGATTCCGGTGCAGATCACCGCAGGCCATTTGCGCGCGATTACGGACAGGACGCTGCGACTGGAGTAATTGATCGACCGAGGCTCAGTTCCTGTGGCCACCACGGAGGGGATGCTACCTCTCCGGGTTATGAGATACACCACATATTGACGACAGCGATATGTAAGTATTCACAGTGCGTCACTTCGTTGCGTCCGAGCACCTTTCACGGCGCGACCGGACAAGCGCGGCCATACGATCATCCACCCGCGGAGGAGGAGTCGATCCGTTGGTGAGTACGCGCGAGCTGAGAGCCCTGCAGGTTCCGACGTGGCTTGACCGGGTCGGGTTGTCCGCCTTGGTACTTTCGACTTTCACCGCGACATGGGGCGGCATCGCAGGACCTTTCGGGTCGGTCGCGGACGGCTTGCTGTTGCTGTCGTTGCTTGTGTGTGGGACGCGGTTCGCCTGCGGCACGGTACGAGTTCAGCCACCCGTCTGGCTCTGGATTCCGGCGGTGGCCATTCTGATGTGCCTGACGGTCCAGTTGTTCGTGGGCGAACAGAGATACAGCGCAGCGCTGCGTTATGAGTCCTTCATCGTGATGAGCGCGAAAAACGAGACACGAGGTGCCTACTGGCTGATCGCGTTGCTGTTGGTCCCCATCGCCATCATCACCTTCACGGCGTTGGACTCGCGCACTCCGCGTTTCGTCTTGGGCGCTTATCTGGGCGGGACGTGCGCCTCGGCGGCAGTGGCGGTGTCAGACCTGGCCGGCATCACAAACATCTCCGGAAGCCTCGGACTCACGGCCGCGGGTGGGCGCCAGTTCGGGTTGACCAACCACCCGAACACCTTGGGTCTCACGTGTGCCATGACCGTTCCACTGGCGATCTATTTCCTGCATACCGAGCGTCGCAAATGGCTTCTGCGAGTTGCCATCGTGCTGCTGTTCGGTGGTGCGCTGGCGTCGGGATCACGTGGGGCGCAAGTCGCGGCACCTCTGGCCGCCGTGGCGACGGTGATGTTCCTGCCGAACAGGCGCGCTTCGCTGCGCCAACTGGGGGCCATCGCCGCCGTCGGAATGATCGCGGCTGCTGCGATAGCAACGATCGTGGCGCCTGACAAGCTCACTGAGCTAGTACGATTCGGGTCCGACGATTTCCAAGGTGCCGGGAAGAGCAACACCGTCCGAGCCCTCGTCTTGAACCAGGCCATCGCCGACTTCTTGCGATTTCCGCTATTCGGTCTCGGTTTGCGCCACATCGTCGAGGCGCACAACATCTACGTCCAGCTACTGGCCAGCGGCGGCGTCATCCTTCTGGTGTCGATGATCTGGTACTGGGGCGGCGCGGTAGTCGACGGTTGGAAGCTCTACCGCTCCGGGGAATCGCTGGCGATCCCGTTGATGGTCTCCACAGGTACCTGGTTGGTGCTCGGCATTGTCGAGAACCAGGTCACCGATCGCTATCTGTACTACGGAATCGGTTGTGTTGCTGCACTTGTGGCAACGCGACAACAACAACTCCGACCACGCCCGCGGTCGCGCCGCAGTGCGGCTATCGTGAAGGCGCCGGTGCAGTGAGTTGAAACAATTCCGGCGCCATCATTCACCCGACTCGGGCCGGAGAACACGCCTGAGATATCTGTCAGCGGTCATGTGTATCTGCGTCGCCGCGGGGCTGACGTTGGCGCCCACCGGAAACGCAACGCCACCGGCCAACCCGGGCGACTGTGCGACCCCAGCTCCGCTGCGAGACGATTTCAGTGGTCCGGCGGGCACCACACCGAATGCAAGCCTGTGGGGATACCGATTGGGCGCGGGCGGCGACGGTGGCGAGATCGAGGCCTACACCAACAGTCCCCGCAACGCCTCGCTGGACGGGAGCGGCAACCTGGCCATCACCGCCATCAGGGAGCCGTTCTCCTACCCCGGGACCCCCGAGATGCCCTATACGAGTGCATGGCTCGACACCCACGGCAGGCTGGACTTCTGCTCTGGCACCATCAGTGCACGCATCAAATTGCCCGCGGGCAAGGGACTACGGCCGGCATTCTGGCTACTCGGCTCCGATTTCAGCACGGTGGGTTGGCCGGCGTGCGGCGAGATCGACATCATCGATATGCCCGTCGGTGGCACCGCGATACACAACGGAGAATTCTCTTCTCCGGTATTCATGCCCTTCGACGTGGGCACCGACTGGCATGAATACACCTTGGATTTGCGGCCGGACAGGATCACCACGCTGGTCGACGGAAAGGCCGTCGCAGGCTGGACACCGTCATCGCTTCCGCCCGACGTGACATGGATGTTCGATCGGCATCCGATGTATGTGATCCTCAATGTCGGCGTCGGCGGACCATGGGAACAGACGGATTCCACGACACCGCCACAAGCGACCATGCTTGTCGATTGGGTGCAGTACACGCCGTGACGGCCACGAAAGAGCGCTCTTTGCGCGAGCACCCGAACAATCGCAGAAACCTTACAGCAACGCCGAATTCTGGTGTTAGCATCGCGAAAGCCAGGCCGGAAGGAGCGTTGTGCTAACTGCGGCAGCAAGCGTCGATCGCGTCCATATCGTCAGCGGAAAAGTCTGGGTCAAACTCAAGGCCTTTCTGCTCGATGGGCTACTCCGACCCGAGCGGCCGATGAACATGCACCGGTTCGGTACGTATTACGGCGGTTGGTGGATAGCCGAAGTGGCCCCGAACAAGGGCGCCGCCATCTGTGTCGGTGCGGGAACCGACATCTCTTTCGATCTTGAACTGCACCGACTCGGCTACCGCGTGTACACCGTCGATCCGACGCCGAGGGCCGTGCAACACGTCCAAAAGTACGCCGGTGATGTGACATTCATTCCCGTCGGCGTCTGGCACGAATCCGGTGAAGTGACGTTCACCCCGTATCGGAAGCGGGAAGACTGTTGGTCGGTCGATACATCGGCCTCAGCTCACCAGGGCGACGGTGAAGGAACACATCGTTTCCCGGTGTTGAGTCTGAAGGATCTGGTCGCGCGTACCGACGAGCAGGATGTCGCGATCCTCAAGATCGACATCGAAGGCGCCGAGCACGCGGTGATCAAATCGATGGTGCGCGATGGAATCAAGCCCGCATGTTTCTGTGTCGAGTTCGACGATTTCGGGCTCTGGAAGGTGTTGTCCTCGCATCGCACCTTGGTGCAGTACGGGTACACGTTGATGCAAATCGAGAATCGCAATCTGATCTATCGCCTGTGACCGACGCTGTTACGGGTTGACCTACGCCGACACCGGGAGGGGCAGCGTGGCCCGACGAGTGAGCGTGAACATCATCAGCGGTATCGTCGCGATCGCTGCGTTGATCGCCCTGGCCGCCGCCGTGGTGTGGGCCAGTGGACGCAATGAATTGGCCTCGGCGCCACACTCTCCCGCTGTACTGCCAGAACAACCGATCCCACTCAAGAAGTCCCGATTGGCCATGCCGGACGGCGCACGCATGAGAGTCGTGGTGCTGGGCGATCCCTATAACCCCACCGCTGACGTACCGCCGGGCCAGACCTGGGTTGATCGTCTTCCCCAGGAAATGTGCCTCGACATCGTGCAGACGTCGGCTGACGGCGGCTACGCCATGCCGGACACCGGAGATCCCTCAGGATCCCCCGAGGGCGCCGGCGTACCGATCGACATCGACGCCACCAAACCGCAGATGTTGGTGGTCGGCGCGGCGGGAGCCGATGATGCGCAGTCGTCGCAACAGATCATCGGGAACGCCAACCACACATTCAAAGCGCTGCGAAACGCGGTCGGCGCCGAGACGCCGATCATCGCGGTCGGGCCGGTCGCACCCCCAACCGGCGACGCCAAGGCATTCGAGCGGGTGGCAACGGCTGTTTCCTACTCCGCCCGCATGTTTCATGTCGACTTCATCGACCCGGTGAAGGGGCAGTGGCTCACCAATCCGGAGATGTGGACCCCGGACGGCACTCAGCTCAGCGACGCGGGATCGGCTGAATACACCAAGCGGATGTCCGACGAGCTGGAGCACATGGGCGCGGCGCGATGCGCTCCCCAACCGCCCGGGTAGTCACTGCGATGTTCGCCGCCTGAACAACATGTCGACCTGGATGGTCTGCCCGTTCTCATCGGTGGCGTCGTTATACCGACGGACCATGTCAAAGCCCCGATCCTGCAGCCAGCCGATCAGCTCGACGGCCAACACCTGTCCTTGATAGAGCTCGACGTACGAGCCTTCGGCGCAGACGTAGGTGAAGCTGTTCAGTAACTCGCCGCACGCGCGAAGTGCCTCCAATTCGTAACCCTGCACATCGAGTTTCAGCAGCGCAGGCTCGATGATTGCGTCGCCCGCCAGAAACTCATGAAGCGGACCCGTTCGCACTTCCTCGGTGCCGACTTCCCCGGTGCCGCGGAAAAGTCGTTCCTGTGTCGCACTGATCGGCAACAGCGACGATGAGTCGTCGTGACCCGACACGTGCATCAACGTCTGGCCTGACTCGGGCGCCAATGCGACGTGGTGCAATGTCACTCGTCCCTCATCCGCGAAAAGTCGCCGGAACCGCGCGGCCGGTGCGGCAAGGGGTTCGAACGAGATGAGCCGCGCGGCCGGGAAAGCATGCAGCGCGAACAGGGTGAACTGACCGCGGTTCGCGCCGACATCGACAACGGTGCGAAAGTTGAATTCACGGAGCGCATCTTCATGATCCACGGTCGCCGCCACACCGTGTCTCATCAAAGCGACCCGGTACGGCTTCACTCGCATGATGGAGATCAGTTTTCGCACGCGTTTCATCCAGTTCCGCCCTTCCGTGTCGTCCCTTCGACCACCGAGGCGAAGTCCAAAACGGTGTTGCGCGCGTCGAAGTTGTCGAGAAAGCAGGCACGGGCACGTCGCCGCATGTCAGCACGCTCGAAATCCTGCAGATCGATCCATCGTTGCAACAGCGTGACTGTGCCCTCGATCGTGTCCGGCTCCACCAGACCTGCGCCGCTGCTCTGGACTTCGCGCCAGATGTTCACCTTGTCGCTGATGAGGACAGGGCGCTCGCACGCAAGCGCTTCGGCAATCGCGATACCGAAGTTCTCCGAATGCGACGGCAACGCAAAGACATCCGCGAATCTGTAAGCGCCCCATTTCACGTCACCGTTCACCATGCCGGTCCAGGTGATCCGATCCCCGATCCGCAGATCATCCGCGAGCGCCCTCAACGGGGCCTCCGTGCCCGCTTCGTCAGGTCCTGCCATGACCAGATGCAACGTGTCGTCGAGATGGCAGGTCCTGGCGAATCCCTCAATCAACATGTCGCACCCCTTCTTTGGATGCAGCCTGCCGAGGAAGAGCACGACGCGCCTGTCTCTGAGGTGCGGGTACGCAGCCAGGAACGCTTCCGATTGCGCTGCCGGCTCACCTGGTGGATCGTCGATTCCGAGACGGGCGATCGCCTCCGTGGCCGCGAAGGGCAGAAATGCGGTGCGCGCGAGTGTCTTCTCTTCATCGCAGGTGAACAGCACTGCCTCCGCGTCGCGCAGCGTGCGGTGCTCGAACAGGCGCCAGTACAGCGTCTTCTTGACATGCTTACCCGGGTAGCGTTCCTCGAACCACGGATCCAGTGCGCCGTGAGTGAACAGGAAGTACGGCACCCCGATTCGGAGACATTCCGCACGCACGGCCTGACTTTGGTACTGCCAGACGCCGTGCACGGCTACCGCGTCGAAATCCGTCGCATGCTGGCGCAGCCAGGTCCTGAGGCACCGGGTATATCCATATCTTCCACGCGCTGGACCCAAGGCGTAGACGTGTCCGGGGACCTTCGCGAGCCACGGTTCGGATGACGCGTCCAGGGTGACCACCTCTACGGAGTGACCCAGATCGGTTAGGTTGCGGGTGAATTGGTTCACCACGACACAGGGACCGCCGTAGGCGGGATCGAGTGTGCGCGTGACTTGCAGCAGACGCAGGGGCCGCATCGTCGAGGACTAACGGGTTCCGAACCGAAGGTAAGCGTTCAATCCGTGAACCTCCGACCGTTGCAGACGGCACCGACGCGATGAGTTTCACCATAGGGCATCATCGGTGTGTTTCATCGCGATCGCGGTGACTGCGTAGCCACATGTGCACCGCCACCTGCCCCGCCAGAGCCATGATCGATCCCGACACGGCCACCGCTACCCCGATGGCGATCGCGCTCTGGAACCACAGTCCCGCGACCAGGCACGATCCCGCTTGAAACACCAAGTGCACCAGGCTCAACTGAAACACCGCGCGGCTCACGCCTCGCGACTGGAAGAAGGTGTACCCGCTGATCCGCCAAGCGGCGGCAGCACATTCGATACCGATGAAGGGCACCAACTGCCGGGTAGGCGCCCACGACTGTCCCAGGATCGTATTGCCCAACTGTTCGGGCACGCAGAGCAGCAGAACCGCAGCGCTCAGCGTCAGCGCCGACGTTGTCACCGAGGTCCACACCAGTGTGCGCCACTGTCCTGCAGCCGTACTGCGACTCCGTAATGAATGCGGCACGAACACCATTGGTAACGCCGAGATCAACACGGTTATCGGACCGAAGAGCGTGAGTGCTCCACGGATACCTGCCGCTGCCGCGCCACCGACCGTCTCGAAGGCAGTGACGCTGACCAGCAAGCCACCCACCTGGCCCGCCGCCGGCAACGCACCAAAGCGCAACCTTGACGGGTAATACGTGCGCCACCAAGCGAAAATTCGGTACCACCGAGGGTGCAGTCGGGCCCAGATTGCGATGAGGAAGCCCGAAAGCAGCCCGGCACCACCCCAGATCAACACCGTGGTCGGCGCAGTGCTCGTGACTCCCACCCTGCCGGCAACGATGACGGCCAACACGATGGTTGTCCACAGCGAGTCGGCAACCAGTGCGATGCCCGGCCTGCCCAGCGCAATCACGGCGATACGCAGGACGTCCTGCGCCAGCACAAAGGGAATGGACAGTCCGAATACCCACGCCATGTCCGTCTCGTTGAGAATCGCACCACCCACGGCCACAACGGCTCCGGCCACCAGTCCGGCGAGAAACGCCCAGCTGAGGGCGTAGCCGGCCTCAGCGGCGATGTCGTCCCTGCTCATGTGGCTGGTGAGCAACAGCGGCGTTCCCAGCGCACCCCGATTGAATCCCAGGCAAACCATCACCACGGCGACCAAGAGTCCGATCAACCCGAACAGATCGGCTGAGGACGTCGTCGCCAGAGCCACGATCAGCAGCGCATTGCTCGCGCTCGAGACGACCTGATCAGCCGTCGTGAGTACGGCGATGGTTCCGGAATCTCTAACAGTTTGCATGTGGGCCTTGAAGATCAGACATGCCGCGCCCGCCTGTGCGGAGCACGCGCGCGCTCGCTGCCGACATCACCCTCCGGTCACATCACTGCTCGGCACAGCCCCGACGTCCTCGCTGATCAGCCACCGGCCCGGCTTTCCGCCCACACGTCTCTGAAACCGATCTGGGATCCGTCTGCCCCATTCGGCTGGAATGCGGCAAAAGTCGCGAACGGGCCTGCCCATTCTGCAAATCGCTGGTCTCGCACGACCTTGCGTTCGCCGGTGGGCAACGACACCTCGACGCGCTCGCCCGCGATGGAAACCGAACAGTCATAGACGGTCTCGCTGTCAGCTTTCAGTGGTTTGGCGAAGGGCGCGGAGGCCAGGATCTCGCCCTCACTGGAGGCGATGTCGCCCTCGGCCTGCAAGCCCACACTCCACCCAGATCTCGATATCTGCAGCCGGACCGACCATGGCGGCGAGGCGACGTGCTGCGAGACGAACAACATGATCGAACCCGAGGGTTGATCCTTACCGGTGAAAGACCAGCTCGCACCGAAATTGGTGACCGGTGTGCCCAAACTGGGAGCGGTCAAGTAACTGGCGGTCGGGCCTTCGACGGTCGGATCGGTGGTGAGCAATCCGTTTCGTATGTGGAATCTCGCAGTGGGATCGCCGCCAGGCGTCGTGATGATCGTTGCGGTTCCGCTGCCGACCGCCAGGG
This sequence comes from Mycolicibacterium cosmeticum, assembly GCA_016197365.1. Taxonomy (GTDB): domain Bacteria; phylum Actinomycetota; class Actinomycetes; order Mycobacteriales; family Mycobacteriaceae; genus Mycobacterium; species Mycobacterium cosmeticum_A. The sequence continues at coordinate 34,761 of JACPVS010000004.1, forward strand.
GCGCGGGACCATCTTGCATCTGGGTGAAATCCAGTCTCGCCTCGGGATAGTGGAGGTCCTGATTCTGGTGACAGCCGCTGATGACCGACCCGAGGAGCACGGCGGCCAGCAGCTTTGGGCCGGGTCCAACAGCCGTCCGCAGCAGTACCGGTCGACGTTGCAGTCGAATTCGACCCTGCTCATGCCGGACAGAGGTGGGCCGAAGGAGCCTCGTGATGCATCGCCGCGGTATCAGCTCATCCCCTCCCTCGAGCTCCTGACGGAGCACATCGCAGGATATCGGAGCGGCCTGTCGCTCAGGCGACGCTTCAATGGGTTTGGGTACCACCAATATCTCACGACACCAGACGGCAGAGCGATCGTTACGGAGATGCCGGCGCATATGTCCGGACACACTTATCAGCGGGGCAGCAGCAACTACGATGACCCTTGGTCGCTCAGCGACCCGACGACGGAGCGAGGTATCCCGATGTGGCCACGATCATGGACGCGGGGTCGCGCGAGGGGTCCACGACCGGACACCAAGCAGGAAGAAGAACGTCGTTGGCCGGTGATCGAAGCACTGGAGGCCGAGCGGGAACGGCGAGAGTCGGCCGGAGAGCGGAGACGGTAAGGGACGTGACCATGCAGAAGTGCACCGCTGGACCCGCACCGGACCATGCCTGAAGGTCTGAGCCGAAGAAGTCTGATCCGATACGCACTTTTGGCCAGCGCGGGTGCCGGCGCCACTGCGTTCACCGTTCTGCACGGAGCCGCGGATCCCCGTCCGGCTCGCAGCGCACCGGGACCGGACCGCAAGATCTCGGACAGCTACACGGATTTTCGAGGAGTTCGCTCGGACTGTGCAGTAACCGTTCTCGAAGGATTCGTGCCCGTCGATCAGGAATTACCCTGGGACACAACCGACCGCTGGCGGCTGTGCGCGGGTGCGCTCGCCGGCCAACGTGCAGGGTCGAGTTTCAACTCCTACAACGGACTCCATAATTCTCTCGAAGTGATCACCGTGGAATTCGAGTCTGACCTGACCGAGCTCGGTATTCACTTCACCAACCGGGGCAACATGTGCTGCTGGGTCACGGTGGACGACCAGTTGATCAGCACCGGCCCGATATTCGCGATCCTTCCTGACGGAGAGTGCTCGGTACACGTCACCACCCCGTTTTCACCAGGCACCAAACACACGTGGAAAATTGGCTTACCGAAAGGCTATTGGCGGGGCCTGAGCACGAACCGCGACGCCGCATTTGTCCCGACACCACGAAAATTTCAACTGGCGATGGTCTCGGCATCGATCATCCAGGGGGTCGAGGTACAGAATGCGGCGGGGCCGGGCCTAGCCGGGGAACTGTCATCGTGGTCCCCGGCCGGCCAGATCGAAATGCGGTGCGGCATCGACGTATGGCGAATGGCTCAGGCTGCCACGGGCTACGGTGCCGAAGGAGATGGCTTCGGATCTGCCGGACTCTTCGGATCCGACGAACGCATATCGGCACTCGCAGCGATTCCCGGCCTGGACGCCATAGCCGTGTGGGACACCGGGTTGAGTGACGATACGAGCTCACCCGCTGCCATCGCCGGATTGATCGACGCCGCACAGTCCTGCTGGACCGCCATGAATCGAGCTCAACCCGGTGTTCCCCTGATTGTCATCGGATTTCACCGGCCGACGGCCAACCTCATCGGAACCGGCCTCGATACCGCCAATACGAGGCTCAAGGAAGCCGCTGAGCGCCACACAGGGGTGACGGCGTTCATCGATGCGTTCAACGAGTCGCCGATCACGGGTACAGGTCGTGACGGGTCACCCGCGTACGATGGGAACGCAGATTTGCTGGTGGCGTCCGATGGCGTTCATTTGACCGCTGCGGGGGCACAGGTGATGGGCGAATTCTTTGCGCAGAAGATCGGCGATGTGCTTGTCCCCGCGAAGGGATGACACGAAAAGCCCCGTAGCAGAGTCCAACAATTCGCACCGACCGGACACAGGTCGGGTACACCGGCGGTACGCTACGACCGTGCAGTATTTGTTGCGGCTACTGCGTTGAAGCAGGTTGTTGTCAGTCGAAACGACTGTTTGTTCTCGGGCCATAGAGTCCGATATTTGGTCGGCCCACTGGACAACATCGATACTTCGCTCAGATTGCGTGAGCGGCTTCGAAACATCGCCGCGGCCGGCCCGTCGAATCGGGTGGGCCTGTTTCCGGACCCCAGCTCACGACATTGGCGATTCGACCCGTCTGCGGGACCGGATTCGGTAGCTGTCATCGACCACCCCACGGTGGACGTGGGTGATCCGGGCAGCACGGTCACGAACTTCGCCGTTGCGCCCGGTTATCAAGCCCCGCTGCATATCTACCTTGCCAACCCCTGGTTGTTGATCGATTTCGACCACGGGCTGGGAGGTGGAAAACTCATGACAGAGCTGATCGCAGCGGTTACCTCCGACGTGCCGGCCTTCGCCGAGCCGCAGCCGAAGACCGATTGCCATAGCCCTGTTCTGCGTGCGTTCGCCCATACGGCGAGGGTCGCGCCGCGTGAGTTGATTCGCGCATTCGACCTGGAACGCGCACCGAACCAGCCCGCAAGTAGCGGGTCGTTCGACGAGTCCGCGGTGGTGGTGTACGCGCACAGCGACGCCGGATTTCTTGCAGAGCTGCGGGCCCGCCGTGATCGCGAAATGTCCGGGGCATCCGTACTGGCAACGATCACCGCGGCGATGCTGGGCGCCTTGAACTCTGTCGGCATCACGACCGAGTCGGCCGTCGGCATCATGGTCGACTTGAGCCGGTATCTGCCGGAGGGAACTGGAACACTATCCAATTTTCTTGGCATTGCGCCTATTTCGACATCACAGCCGTTCGACGCGCGGGACATCGGTGATCAGATCGACCGCTACACCAACGGCTACCGATCGCTGGTGCGGTACGGATTGGCGACGATGGTCAACATGAGAAAGCCCACCGCCAAATCTGTCGTCAAGCAATGCGACAACGGCCGAGCACGACTGGTCGTCACCGATCACGGTGAAACGTCTGCGGCGCGCAAGATCCGATGGGCCGGCCCGGAGGGCGGGCGCGTATTCGTCAGGCATGCCCCCGTCGGCTATTCGAATCAGATCACGTTGGCCGTGAACAGGGTCGGCCACCAGTTGCACCTGAGCGCCTCGTTCTACGCCTGGCAGTTCGACCGCGACAGTGTCAGCGCCGCGCTGCGCCGAGTCGTCGCGGGTCCGATATCGCGAATTCCTGAGATCTGCGGACGAAGTCCCGACTGATCCGTTCTGTCACACGAAGATCGCGCCGTCCGCTCCGACGTCGTTGACGAGGACCGCCATGTTGCCGCCCGGGTGCACATTGTCGAGCATCAGTTGGTGCGCCTTGCCGATGTCATCGAACCTGCCGACGTAGGACAGACACGGTTCGACCGATCCTCGCGCCACCAGTTCGGTGATCGCCCGGCACTGTTGGAAGTTCGCGAAGTGCGAACCTTGCAGGCGCTTCTGCCTCATCCACAGGTAGCGAAGGTCGATATCGGCGTGAAATCCCGACGTGGCTCCGCACAGGACCACCATTCCGCCCATGTCGCAGAGGAACATCGACGTCGGTACGGTGTCCGTCCCGACATGTTCGACGACGATCCGCGGAGATCGCCGTTCGCCGAGAGCCTCCCAGAATGCCTCGCCGAAACGCCTGACCTCACGCATCCATTCGGTGAGACTCTCGGCGTCGCCCAGGTCCGGGAGACGCCCCCAGTGACTGAACTCGCTGCGGTTGACCACTCCGACAGCTCCCAGCCGACGGCAATATTCTCGCCGGTCGTCGTTGGACACCACTGAGACCGGTTTTCCGCCAAACGATCTGACGATCTGTGTGGCCATGGAACCGAGGCCGCCAGATCCGCCCCAGATGAGCACCGGCTCGCCGGGCTGCACGACATTGGGCTGCCAACCAGTCAGCTGCCGGTAGGCCGTCGCACCGGTCAACATGTAGCTGGCTGCCTCGGCCCATGTCAATCGGGTTGGCTTCGGGTGGATTTGGTATTCGTAGACCACCGAGAACTGCGCGAACGATCCGAAATTCTCCTCGTAGCCCCACACCAATTGAGTCGTCGACATCATCGGATCGACGCCTGCGCGGATGTCGGCAGCCGACTCGTCCCATTGGCAGGACGACAGCACGACGTGGTCGCCCACCTTGACTTGCCGAACCCGGTCCCCCACCGCCCACACGATGCCGGATCCCTCCGAACCCCCGACGTGAAAATCCTCGGCGAGCGGATCTCTGCGACGGCGCATCGCGATTACGTCGACCGGTTTCCCAAGCGCCGCCCACACATTGTTGTAATTGATGCCGGCAGCCATCATGTACACGAGCACCTGGTCGGGCCCGACGGCGGGAACCGAGATCACTTCGCTCTTGAAGGCGTCATCGGGTTGGCCGTATCGATCACGTCTAATGACGGAGGCCCACATCGACTCGGGCACGACTCCGGTCGGAGGAACCTCGCCGAGATCGTAGAGTTCTTTGATCATCGGACGCACTCCTGTCCTGTGCATGCGTGGGTCCCGTCTGACGCGGACCTCATGCTCTGTTTTACATGTTCGCCAGAGACAATGTGGCGGGTATTGACGATTTCGAAAAACAATTGGCTGAATCGCCTCCGACCATCTGTCGCCGGACGTAGCATCGGGCGTATATCGGGGCACACAGAATTCCAAAAGTGTGCGTTGGCAAGCTAATCAAGTGTTCGGCGATCCCCAGGTCCTTTTTTTACCGAGCTTGGAGGCAGTTCGCTATGACGAGTTCTTTCGCACGTTCCGCCGTGGTTGCCAGCGGGCTTCTGACAGCGGTTTGCGCCGCCACTTTCGGTGGCGGCATCGCAGCAGCTGTGGACCCCCTGGTCGGCCGCACCTACGCGGACGCGACGTCGGACATCACCAGCAAATGGAAGGCGCAGCCTGTCCTCGCTTCTGTCGTCGGTGACGGTCGACCGTTGGAAAAGTGCATCGTCTCATCGTGGCGGAGAGAGACCAAGACGGGAAAGATCTATCTGTCCCTGTACTGCGACGACACCTTCGCCTCGTCCACGAAATCCGGCCAATCAGCCGGCAGCGCAGAGGGACGTGCGGCGAAAAAGCATGCGGCGGATGTGGAATGGCTTCAAACCCACCCCGAGCTGTGTGTGAAGTACAAGATTCAGTATCCGGAGCTGTTCAAGGAAAAGCCGATGGAAGGTTGCGAAGGGGCCGTCTAGGTCCCCCCGAACCCAGCCGATCAATACGCTCCCTCACCCCGGACCACGACACTGATCGTCTTGAGGATGATCCAGAGATCGGTGACCATCGACCAATTGTCGACGTAGGAGAGATCGAGCCGGACCGCCTTGTCCCAGGACAGATTTGCGCGCCCGCTGGTCTGCCACAGACCCGTGACACCCGGCTTGACGAGCAGCTTCCTTCTGATGTGACCGTCGTAGGCCTCGACTTCTCGCCGCAGTGGCGGCCTCGGGCCGACGACGCTCATGTCACGGGTGAGGACATTGATGAACTGGGGAAGTTCGTCGATGCTGTAACGGCGAAGTATCCGGCCCACCGGGGTGATTCGCGGGTCCTCACGCATCTTGAACATGACACCCCCGTCGACTTCGTTCGAAGGAATGAACTCGTCCAAACGCTCGTCGGCACCGAGCACCATGCTGCGAAACTTGATCATGGTGAACGGCTTTCCATCCAACCCGATACGTTCCGATCGGTAGAACACCGGGCCATGACTCGTCATCTTGACGGCTATGGCCGCCATGATGAGCAGCGGTGAACACGCGACCAGCGCCGCCAAGGCAAAGCCGAAGTCGAAGGCCCGCTTCTGAAAACACTTGGCACCGCGATACTGCGGCTTCTCCACGTGTAGCAGCGGCATACCTGCGACCGGCGACATCGCCAGGCGGGCCCCTGCAACGTCGAGCAATCCCGGCGACACCACCAGATCGACGTCGGACGCTTCCAGCCGCCAGCCCAACCGCTGAATACCGTTGACACCGAAGTGCTCCGCGTCGGTCAGCGCCACGGTGTCGGCAGAACATCTGTCGCCGAGCGCGTCGATGGCGTCGTTCTCATCGCCGAAGATCGGGATCACCGCGTCACCGATCGTGATGACGCCACCGCGCGCCCCCCTGTCGCCGGGTATGCCCGCGCCGACCACCACATATCCGTCGCCCGGGTCGTTCATCAACTCACCGGCAAGGACAGCGACAGCGACCTTGTCGCCGATGGCGAGTACCAATGTCTGGCAGTCGCCACTGCGACGGTGGGCACGCACCCGCTGTCGCCAGAATTTGCGTCCTGCGAGCAGCCCACACGTACCGAGAGGAAACGCCAAAGCCAGGTAACCCCGGGCGATATCCAGCCGCAAGAGCAGAGCAACGATCGCCAGAACCCCGAACGTGCCGAAGGATGCCGCGATGACTCGACGATATTCTTCGGTGCCGCGACCGAGAATCGGGGCGGAACGCGCGCGGTGCAGGCTCAGCAGGCCCAACCACAGAGCTGCCAACAGCGTCGAGTACACGGTGAACAGCACTGCCGTGGACAGGTCGTAGCCGTCTTCACCGTCGAACCTAGCCCACTGCGCGAACAACACCGCCACGGTGACCACCACGGCATCGGTCACCAGTACGCGACGCGCGAAGAACGGCTGCCACACACGGCGTGAACTCGGAAGTCCCGTTGACGAGATCATTGAGAGCGTCATCGATGGCTCCCCGGGGCAGGTAGGTACTGCAGACAGTGAAAGGTCGATACCAGCTAGCGAGCGGACACGCCGGCGAGCCGGCGTCGGTGTTGCTTGGTCAACAGTTCTTCACACCACGTCTCATAGCCATCGAGTGCCGTGTCGGCTTGAAGGGTGCTACGCGAGAAGGCTTTTCCGGCCGCACCGAGTCGGGCACGGAGCGCAGGATCGGCGACCAGTATCTCGACCCCGTGCATCAGCGCTTCGGGGTCGCCACCCCGGACGACAATGCCCCCGGAGGATGCGTTCACCTCGCAGGCCGTGGCGCTGCGCGACTCCGTTGCGGCCAAGACCGGCTTTCCCACCGCAAAATACGATGTGAGCTTGCTCGGCAACGCCATCTCTGCAATCCCCGGCAACTCGTTGACGAGCAGGATGTCCGCTGCGCTCAGGACCGCGCTGAACTTGTCTTCGGACACCGGCGGAACGAACTGCACGGTCGACACGTCACGGGCCATCGCCTGCAGTGCCGTCCGACGATTTCCGTCACCGACGAGAACAAAGTGGGGCGCCTTGTCCGCGGACTGTCTGCGCGCCAGGCGGCCCGCCGATATCACCGATTCCAAACCTTGCTTCACACCCATGTTGCCCGCGTGCAGAACGATGACCTTGTCTGCATCCCAACCGAATTCACGCCTAACATCGGCACTCTTACACTCCGAGTCGACAGCGTCGACGTGACTCCAGTTACGAATGATCGAGATCTTCTCCGCAGGGACGCCGAGCTCCTCGATCGACTTGGCGAAACGATCATGAATCACGCTGACGCCGGTGGCGTTGCGTAGGACGGTTGATTCGAGATCGGTGGTCAGTTTGGCCCCGCGGCCACCCATCGCCGCCGTTTCGACGACCGCGTGGCTATAGATGTCTTGGACGATCACGCCCACTGGGATGCGCATGGCGCGTGCCTTGGTGACGACAGCGGCTGCAGACAACAGCGCAGGGCTTACGGCGATGACGACGTCTGGATGGCCCCAGTCTCGCGCCATGACCATGCGGGAGAACGACAATTCCATATGCACGCGCGCGCCGGCCGTGAGTTCACCGGGCACGAAGTGCGGAACTCTCTGTACCGTGACGTCGCGGATGATCTTGGTTTCGCCGTGGCTGCCGCGATACTCCTCGGCGATTTTCCACTCTGGGTAATGCGGTAATCCCGTTATCACCTTGACGTCGTGGCCCCTGGCCGCCAATCCTTCTGCCAGACCGGTGGTGTACGGGGCTATGCCGGTGGCTTCGGGCCAGTAGTTGAGACCGACAATGACAATTTTCATATCAAATCACCGCCGGATAAACGCATTAATGGAAAATCGACCATGAGTGCAGTACCTTCCACGCTGAATGACGCACTACTTCGTCGAGACGATGAGACTGAACGCAACCCTCAGTCGGGAGCGCGGCGCACGCCGGGTGCGGCACACCCAAACCTTTGAGCCAGGGCCACCTTCCGGCTTTGCCCTCCTCCCCAGGAGAACCGCTGGCAGATACTCAGTGCGGACGCCTGTCCGTACTGCCTACTGTGTATTGACTGTATAGTCATTTAACTCGCACGGACCGCTTTTCGGCAAGAGAATTGCGGAATCATTCCGCATTAAAGGACCCATCTGGACTGACGGCTCAGCACATTTCGCGTTTACGGCTGTAATTGCTGCATGTGCGCGCGATACCAGTCGACGGTCGACGACAATCCGGCACGTAAGCCGATCTGCGACGTCCAACCCGTGTCGCGCAGCAAGCCGACATCAAGCAGCTTCTGTGGCGCGCCATCGGGTTTGGTTTCATCCCAATGTGTTTGACCCGTGTAGCCGACGGTCTCGGCGACCAACGATGCGATCTCAGCGATGGTGCAGTCTCGTCCGGTTCCGACGTTCACCTGCTGCGCACCGTCATAGTTCTCCAGCAGGTGCAAACAGGCCGACGCCATGTCGTCGACGTGGAGGAACTCCCGCCGCGGTGATCCACTGCCCCAGTTCGTCACCGTGGACACACCTTCCCGCACGGCCTCGTCATATCGCCGTATCAATGCGGGCAGTACGTGTGAACTGGCCGGCGAGAAGTTGTCACCGGGTCCATACAGGTTCGTCGGCATGGCCGATATCCACGGCAGCGCGTACTGACGCCGGACGGCTTGGACCTGAATGATGCCGGCGATCTTCGCGATCGCGTAGGCGTCGTTCGTCTGTTCCAACGCGCCGGTGAGCAGGCTGCCCTCTTGGATGGGCTGAGGAGCGAGTCGCGGATAGATACACGATGAGCCGAGGAACAACAGGCGCTGGGTACGAAACCTGGCTGCCGCATCCAGCACATTGACCTGGATGCGGATGTTGTCGGAGAGAAAATTCACCGGATACGTACTGTTGGCGAGGATTCCGCCGACCTTGGCCGCAGCCAGAATGACGACGCGGGGCCGTGCTTCGGCGAAGAAGTCGAACACCGCATCGCGGTCGCGCAGGTCCAGTTCATCGGAGCATCCAGGATGGCCTGAACGACCCAGTCATCCGGAGGTTCCCCAACTACCGAGTCTCACTTCGTCGACCCACGGGGTGCCGCCGTGCGCCAGCGATTCGATGTCGGCGTCGACCATGATTCGAGCCAATTCGGGCGCCAGGACCTTGGGTGTCCAACCCAACAGCCCTCGGGCTTTGTCCGCGCACCCGACCAGCGAGTCCACCTCGGTGGGTCTGAGGTAGCGCTCGTCGAACTCGACATAGTCCTGCCAATCCAGGTCGACGTGTGCGAATGCAAATTCGGCGAAATCACGCACGGTGTGCCCGACATTGGTGGCGAGAACGAAGTCGTCGGGCTTGTCGGCCTGGAGCATGCGCCACATGCCTTCGACGAACTCCGGTGCATAGCCCCAGTCCCGAACCGCATCCATGTTGCCCAGGTGCAGGTGCTGCCGCGTTCCGGCTTTCGCGTGCGCAACCGCACGAGTGATCTTGCGGGTCACGAAAGTTTCACCCCGACGGGGTGATTCGTGATTGAACAGGATGCCGTTGACGGCGAACATGCCATACGCCTCGCGGTAGTTGCGCGTGACCCAGTATGAGTAGAGTTTCGCCGCGCCGTACGGCGAGCGTGGGTAGAAAGGTGTTCCTTCGTGCTGGGGAGGGGGCGTAGCACCGAACATCTCGGAACTGGAGGCTTGGTAGTACCGGCAGTCCAGGCCGACCTGGCGAACCGCTTCCAGCAGTCTCATCGAACCGAGACCGGTGATGTTGCCGGTGTATTCGGGGTCGTCGAAACTCACCCGTACATGGGATTGCGCTGCGAGGTTGTACACCTCATCCGGCTGAATTTCGGACAGCAGCATGGCCAGCCGGCTGCCTTCGCTCAGGTCTCCGTAGTGCAGGAAGATGCGCGCGTCAGGGTCGTGTGGGTCGCGGTACAGGTGGTCGATGCGGACGGTATTGAAGGTGGACGCTCGCCTGATCAGGCCGTGGACTTCATATCCTTTGTGCAGCAAGAGTTCTGCCAGATACGAGCCATCCTGTCCGGTGACACCGGTGATGAGCGCCTTTTTCGCCACGAAGGAAATGCCCCTTTCTGTTCGCAGAACAAGCCACCGCGTCCGGGTACCAACGGGGGCGACGGCGAATCGAAGCGTAACGGCCCGGGCGGTTACGCAAACGTAAATTGATCGATTTTTTCGTTAGCTATTTTGATAGAGATGCTCAGTATCGGCATTGGAGGGCCCAGTCCTGGGCACCTCGGAGATTCGACAGAATCCTTAGGTAGGCAACGTAATCCGGACGCGGTGAGCAGCAGTTCCGGAGTCGACGGCCGACATTTGTTACGTAGGCAAGAAGTTCGCGGGCTCACACCACTCGCCGCGCGACGCGGAGATCAGTTTGAGCAACGTTCCCGCGCAGCGACTTCGAAGCCCGGCATGCCCTAATGGCCAGCGCCCGATGGGCGTTGGGGAAGCCATTGCCGTCCATCGTGCCGGTCGTATCCGTCACGAGATTCGAGCGGTGCCGCACCCCCTAACCTGACGCGCTCCGGCGAGCGCACGAATGATGGCTGACGCGCGGGGCTCTTGGCGCCCCTGACCGTTGCGACCTGGGACGCCGGTGACTGCACGTAGCGGGTTCATCAATGGCAGACGGCGAGCAAGCGCAGATGCAGCAAATTGCACGAGAAACCGCCATCGCACCAAAACGGGAAAACGGGCTGCACATACCTGCACGCGGGTGTTGTCCCATGCAATTTCCAGCTACGATCGTGCAGATCCCTCAGATCCCCGTGATATACACGCACCCATCGAGTAAGTACTTACCGACTTCAGAATTCCGGCCACAATGTGGGAGCTCCGCCGATGAAAAAGACTGCGGTCGCGGTTGCTGCATTCGCGGCAGTAGGAATCGGCGCGTATGTCTGGCGTACGGTCTCGTCGTTCATCGCGGACTACGAAGCGCGGTCCCGGGCCATGGAACGTGGCAGGACCGGTGAGCCCACTCAGAGCGCCACAGGCCAACCGAAACGGTCACGGGCAGACCAGCTGATCGGGTAGTTACACCGTATTGCGCGATTCGAGCAACGGCCTGCCCTCACGACTGGGCCCAGCGCGCCGCTTCCACGTCGGCGGGCAGCGCCGAGCGCAGTGGCACGTCCAGACCGTCGTAGATTCCGGCCGGCTGGTTGGCAAGCCAGTCGATGGCACCCAGCAGCCGGTTGGCGGCGGTGGTGTTGCCGCCGTCGGCGCGGGTGCCCCCCGGCACGTCGGCGCGGGTGGTGATGGTGAGCTGCGGGTCGCCGTCGACGATCACGCGATGGTCGCCCACCCCCTCGTCGGGCTGCGGCCAGTCGGGCGCACAGCTCGGATGGATGCGGGTGATGTGCTCGATGATGACGCGCTGTTTTCCCTGCGACCATCCGATGACCTTGAGGAAGAACGCGCCCTGGGTGCCCTTCTCGAACGGCCCCATGACGGTGTCGACCGTCTCCTCCAGCGGCAGGCGGTCGACCTCCTCGGTGATCTCGTCGATCTCGATGCCGAGACCGCGGCCGATCAGCCGGACATTGCCGCCCCACACCATCGTCGGAATGGTCGAAAGCAGCATCATCGGCGTCTCGTCCATGGAGCCCCCGAATCCACACGACACCTTGACCGCGAACGGCTGGTTGTAGGTGGAGTAGTCGAAGATCTCCTGACAGGTGATCGTCTTGATGCGGGTGCACAGGCTCGCGGCCGTCACCGCCAGCGCGTCGTTGCCCCAGCCCGGGTCCACGCCGCTGACCAACAGGGAGGCCCCGCCCGCCTCGGCAGCTGAGGTCAGCCGCGCCAGCCATTCCGGCGGTGCCGAGCGGGGGTCGTAGAGCGAGTACAGCGACGGCGTCACCACGTGCGCGCCGGCCCGCAGCGCGCGTTCGATATCGGCGATGGCCTCCTCGGGCCGGATGTCGCCGGAGGCCATGTAGGCCACCGCATCGGCCCCGGCCAGCGCAGCGTCGACGTCGGTGCCGGCCAGAATGCCCGTCGGATCCGGCAGTCCGGCAAAGCCCGCCGCATCCCGGCCTGCCTTGTCCTGCGACGACGTGATGACGCCGGCCAGTTCAAGACCCGGAAATGCGACCGTGGAACGGATCGCCGTCGAGCCCATATTTCCCGTCCCCCAGACCACCACACGCCTCATGCGCACCACACTAGAGGTTTGATGCAGCCCTTCGTGGCGAGCATCACAGATCAACCTAACGAGCAGGTCAGACGGCAAAAATGCCCGACACGACCGGCCCAATCAACCAGGCGGTTGGTTCGCTGGCGACAATTTGCTCAGCACCCCTTTGCGATGCGGTTACCGGGCGGTATAGTTCAGAGCAGTTACTGGTGGGTAACTTAGCCCTGAGTACCCAACCGACAGCTTCCATCTCATTGAGGAGAAATCGTGGGCCACTACAAGAGCAACGTCCGTGACCAGGTCTTTACCCTGTTCGACGTACTCGGTCTCGACAAGGCGCTCGGCGCCGGCTCGTACAGCGACCTGGACGCCGACACCGCCAAGGAAATGATCGGCGAGATGGCTCGGCTGGCCGAGGGCCCGGTGGCCGAATCGTTCGCCGACGGCGACCGCAACCCCCCGGTGTTCGATCCCAAAACGCACACCGTGAAGCTGCCGGAGTCGTTCAAGAAGTCGGTGAAGGTCACCATCGACGGTGGCTGGAACAAGGTCAGCCTCGACGAGGACCTCGGCGGCGTGCCTGCCCCCAAGGCGCTGCTGTGGGCGCTCAACGAGCACATCCTCGGCGCGAACCCGGCCGTGTGGATGTACGCCGGTGGCTCCGCCTTCGCGCAGATCTTCGCCCACAACGGCACCGAAGAGCAGAAGAAGTGGGCCGTCATCGCCGCTGAGCGCGACTGGGGCGCCACCATGGTGCTGACCGAGCCCGACGCGGGCTCCGACGTCGGCGCCGGCCGCACCAAGGCCGTCCAGCAGGAGGACGGCTCCTGGCACATCGACGGCGTCAAGCGTTTCATCACCTCTGCCGAGGCCGATGACATGTTCGAGAACATCTTCCACCTGGTGCTGGCCCGCCCCGAGGGCGCCGGCCCCGGCACCAAGGGTCTGTCCCTGTTCTTCGTGCCGAAGTTCCACTTCGACAAGGAGACCGGCGAGCTGGGCGAGCGCAACGGCGTCTACGTCACCAACGTCGAGCACAAGATGGGCCTGAAGGTCTCCACCACCTGCGAGCTGACCTTCGGCCAGCACGACAAGCCTGCCAAGGGCTGGCTGGTCGGCGAGGTGCACAACGGCATCGCGCAGATGTTCGACGTCATCGAGCAGGCCCGAATGATGGTGGGCACCAAGGCCATCGCCACCCTGTCGACCGGATACCTGAACGCGCTGGCGTACGCCAAGGAGCGCGTGCAGGGTGCCGACCTGACCCAGATGACCGACAAGGCCGCGCCGCGCGTGACCATCACGCACCACCCCGACGTGCGTCGTTCGCTGATGACCCAGAAGTCCTACGCCGAGGGCATGCGCGCCCTGTACCTGTACACCGCCACCTTCCAGGACGACGAGGTCGCTTCGGCGCTGCACGGGGTAGAAGCGGATCTGGCGCTGCGGGTCAACGATCTGCTGCTCCCGATCGTCAAGGGTTATGGCTCCGAGCAGGCCTACGCCAAGCTCACCGAGTCGCTGCAGACCTTCGGTGGGTCCGGCTTCCTGCAGGACTACCCGATCGAGCAGTACATCCGCGACGCCAAGATCGACTCGCTGTACGAAGGCACCACCGCCATCCAGGCGCAGGACTTCTTCTTCCGCAAGATCATCCGCGACAAGGGCCAGGCGCTGTCCTACATCGCCGGCGAGATCGACACGTTCATCAAGAACGAGTCGGGCAATGGTCGCCTGAAGGCCGAGCGTGCGCTGCTGGCCACCGCCTTGGAGGACGTGCAGGGCATGGCCGCCACCCTGACCGGCTACCTGATGGCCGCGCAGGAAGATGCCGCAAGCATCTACAAGGTGGGCCTGGGTTCCGTGCGCTTCCTGCTCTCTGTCGGCGACCTGATGGTCGGCTGGCTGCTGCAGCGTGAGGCTGCCGTCGCCCTCGAGCAGCTCGACGCCGGTGCCACCGGTGACGACAAGGTGTACCTCGACGGCAAGGTCGCGGCTGCGTCGTTCTTCGCGAAGAACTTCCTGCCGCTGCTGACCAGCACCCGCAACGTCATCGACGGTATCGACAACGAGGTCATGGAGCTGGCGGAAGCCTCCTTCTGATCTTCTGAGACCAAGTGCCCCCGGCGATCCCGGGGGCACTTGTCGTTTGGGGGGTAGGTGTTCGTCACGCCGAGCGCGAGCGTGCAGTCAGATCGCGAATTGAGCGCTTTGGGTGATCTGCGTGCACGCTCGCGGCCCAAGCCAGCGACAACCTGCGCAGCACGTCTTGTTCACCATGCCGTTTGGTCACGCGAACCCGGCGCCAGTCGAGCTCGTCGAGGTCTTCCGAACGCACGATGTCCCGCGCGAACTGGATGGGGTCGTACCGATGGTGGTCGCCGTCGTACTCGATTGCGAGTTTGCGCTCCGCCCAACCCATGTCGAGGAAATAGCGCCGCTGCCCGTCTGCGCTGAGCACAGGTATCTGAGTGGTCGGCCGGGGATAGCCATTGCGGATCACCAGCAGCCGCAACCACGTCTCACGCGGCGACTCCGCTCCGGCGTCGTAGAAGTCCAGTGCCTCCACCAATCGGCGCATACCTCTGGCGCCGCTGTGTCGCTCACGCGCCATCCGAAGGACATCGACAGCTTTGAAGCCGGTTGCGTTTCCGAGCGCATCGAGACGCGCCACTGCTTCGTCGAGCGGATCCAGGCGACCCAGATCGAACGCCGTCCGCTCCACCGTCGTGATCGGAACACCGCCTCGATCGACTATCTCTGATGCGGTCATGCCGCCCTTGTGCGTGACGATTCCGACGGGCGGCCTCCGGCTCGGCGAGTAGAGCTCAATGGGCTCGGTTTCCTCGACGTACCGCGCACCGTGCAGCGCCGTCGCTGTCAGCCCCGCGATCACACCGGCACGTATCGACCACAGCCAGGCCGCGTACGCGCGCTCCCATGTGGTGGGTTCCTGCTCGCGGGGCACGTAGATATTGGGAAAGATCGCCGTGTACTGGGTACGCAACTGGTGCTTGTGCAGACGTCCCGATGCAACCGCTTCACTGCCGACGAACGGAAATGCCATGCTTCACCGTGCCGCAGCGCAGCGCCCACGGGGATAGTGCTCGGCTGCATCTGTGGATGAATCGGTGACTGTGAGCCGACGCCCGTCGCCGAGCGTGCAGTGAGATCGCGACAATCGTGCCGAAAGCACTCTCACTGCACCGTGACGGCAAGCGAAAACCATTCTGCTCACAGCAGCGTAGGCAGCGCGAACACCACCCGACCCGGCAGTGTCGACGACATGACCGAGAAACCGCCATTGTTCAGCCGGCAACTACGCGAAGACCTGTTCCGCAAGAGAGTTCTCGTGCTCGACGGCGCGCTCGACGACGACAACGGGACGGTGTTGGTCACCCAGTTCCTGACGCTGGCCGCCGACTCCGCCGACGACATCTGGCTGTGGATCCACTCGCCGGGCGGATCGGTGCCGGCCATGCTGGCGATCCGCGACGTGATGCGGCTGGTCCCCAGCAACGTTGGCACCCTGGCACTCGGGTTGGCCTGCAGTGCAGGACAATTCCTACTGTCCTCGGGCACCCCGGGTAAACGGTTCGCCCTGCCACACGCCCGTATCCTGATGCACCAGGGTTCGGCCGGCATCGCCGGATCGGCCGTCGAGGTGGCTGTGCAGGCCGACGACCTGCGCCACACCCGCGACACCGTGCTGGGCCTGATCGCGGCCGACACCGGCCAGCACGTCGACCGGATCTTCACCGACTCGCTGCACGACCGCTGGTTCACCGCCGAGCAGGCTCGCGACTACGGCTTCATCGACCACGTCGTCGGCGACTTCACCCAGATCGCTCCGAACCAGAAGCAGCAGTTGGGAATTCACGCATGAGTACCTACACGATTCCCAACGTGGTCGCGCGCACCCCCGGCGGCGAACGGATCATGGACGTCTATTCGCACCTGCTCAGCGAGCGCATCGTCTACCTCGGCACCGCGATCGACCCGGGCGTCGCGAACGCACTGATCGCGCAGCTGCTGCACCTGGAGGCCGACAACCCCGAGCAGGAGATCGCGCTGTACATCAACTCCGAAGGCGGGGACCTGTCGGCGATGCTCGCCGTCTACGACACCATGCGGTTCATCAAGGCGCCGGTGGCGACGACGTGCATCGGGCAGGCCGTCGCGGCGGGCGCGGTACTGCTGGCCGCGGGTGCCGCGGGCCGCCGAGCGGTGCTGCCGCATACCCGGGTGGTGCTACACCAGCCGGCCGCGCAGGGTAGGGGCACCATTCCCGATCTGATCCTGCAAGCCGACGAGGTGGCGCGGGTGCGCACCCAGCTGGAGAACATCCTGGCGCGGCACACCGGCCGCAGTACCGAACAATTGCGGCACGACACCGACCGGGACAGGGTGTTCGACGCCGAGGCCGCGGTGGCCTACGGCCTGGCCGACCATGTACTCGATCAGCGGAATCGTTAGGCCGCCATCAACATCGGGCCACTCAGGTCGGTCGAGATGCCGCCGACCAATCGCGCCAGGTCGGTCTTCAGAGCCCCGCACACCGCGGCGATCATCTCGCTGGAGGGTTCCTTGCGGCCCCGCTCGATCTCGGAGAGGTACTGCGGTGAGACGCCGGCGCGCTCGGCGACGTCGACCAGGCGCCGCCCTTGCTCACGACGGGTCTCACGCAGTCGGCGGCCGAGCACCTCGCGCCACAGCGGTTCCAGCGGCTTCAGCGGCTTCAGCGGCTTCAGCGGCCGGGGATGGAAACGGATGACCTCGCCCATGCCTGCATCCTCGCCGCAATCGCGCGCGGGCGTCGGCCTGTTCACCATGGGCGCAAAAAATGGGCGGGTTCGGGAAGGACCCTTGAGGAGCGTCTTCTCTACCTTGCGGTATGGCACGCGGCCGGATCTTCACCTCTTGTCCCGGCTCTCTGGATCAGTCACTTCCCGAACCCGTCGTGCGGTCGACTGTACGCTTGTGATCAAGATCACACCAGGGTTGATTCAGTCCGAATCGAGCGACCGCAGCAGGGCCCGGGTGCGCGCCCTGACCTCGGGTGATGCGTCGAACAGCACGCCGACGTACTCGTCGACCCCGGCGGCTTTGAGCTCCTCGACGCGGGCCGTCACCGTCGCCTCGTCGCCGATCAGCGCCGCGTCCGAGGGCCCGGCATAACCCTCCCGATCCAGCATCGCCCGGTAGGACGGCAGGTGGCCGTACATGGCGAACTGCTCGGCCGCCTGGGCGCGGGCCCCGTCGACGTCATCGGTGACGGCGACCGGCAATCCGGCCACGACACGCACCGGCCGGTCCCCCGCGGCATCCCGCAGCCCGGGGCCGACATGACCACTGAGCGTCTTGGGTCCCGTCATCCAGGTGATGGTGCCCTCGGTCCGGCGCCCGGCGATCTTCAGCAGTTGCGGGCCCAGGGCCGCGATGTACACGTCCGGGCGCGGCGCTCCGGCGATCTGCAGGGCACCACGGGTGGTGACGGTCTCGCCGGGTGCATCGGCGGGTTCACCGGCCAGCAGCGGCAGCAGCCCGTCGAGGTATTCGTTGAGGCGCCGGACCGGCTTGTCCCACGGAATGCCCCACATGCCCTCGGTGACCGCGGCGTGCGTCATGCCGAGCCCCAGGATGAACCGGCCACCCGCGATCAGGTTCAGAGTGAGCGCGCGCTGCGCCAACTGCATCGGGTGCTGATTCTGGATGGGCACCACCCCGGTGCCGACCTCGATCCCGTCGACCTCCCGGAACGCGACGGCAAGCACGGTGAGAAGGTCTGGCTCGTGAGGCATCTGGGTCATCCAGACGCGCCGGAATCCCTCTTCCTTGGCCTGCGCGAGGTACTTCACGGTGCCGTCCACCGGCGAACCTCCGCCGCTCAACGAGCCGAAGAGACTGATCTGCATGGCACGCTCCTGTTGAATATCGCACCATGACCACAGAGCAGTCACGGCTGGGCAATTTCGGGCCGAACTGGTTCGCCTCGGTGATGGGGACGGGCATCGTTGCGAACGCGGGCGCGACATTACCCATTCACCTCCCCGGACTGCGCGGCTTCGCTGAAGTGGTGTGGGTGGTGGCCGCGGCGCTGCTGGTGGTGCTGCTGGTGGCGGTGTCGGTGCAGTGGGTGCGCCACCCCACCGTGGCCCGCGGCCACGCGCACAACCCGCAGATGGCCCACTTCTACGGCGCCGCGCCGATGGCGCTGCTGACCGTCGGGACGGGTGCCATCCTGGTCGGCCGGGACCTGATCGGGACGCGCCTGGCCGTCGACATCGACTGGATCCTGTGGACGGCGGGCACGGTGGGCGGCCTGTTCACCGCGATGACGATCCCGTTCATCATGTTCACCCAGATCGACGTCGGCCCGGACGCGGCCTTTGGCGGGTGGCTGATGCCGGTGGTGCCGCCGATGGTGTCGGCCGCCGCGGGCGCCCTGCTGATCCCGCACATGGCGCCGGGCACCGGGCGCACCACCATGCTTTACGGCTGCTATGCGATGTTCGGGCTGTCGCTGATCGCCGCGCTGATCATCATCAGCCTGATCTGGAGCCGGCTGATGCACTACGGGACGTCCGGGACGGCGCGGGTGCCCACGTTGTGGATCGTGCTCGGGCCGCTGGGCCAGGGCATCACCGCGGCCGGACTGCTGGGCACCTACGCGGTGCTGGCCGCGCCCGCCGACATCGCAGCCGGGATGAGTGTGTTCGCGATCCTGTTCGGCGTCCCGGTGTGGGGCTTCGCGGTGCTGTGGATCTCGCTGGCCACCGCGCTGACCGTGCGCACCCTGCGGCGCGGGATGCCGTTCGCACTGACCTGGTGGAGCCTGACCTTCCCCGTCGGCACCTTCGTCACCGGCACCACCCAGCTGGCCGTGCACACCGGGCTGCCTGCGTTCAAGGTGGCGGCCGTGGCGGCCTATGCGGGTCTGCTCTGCACGTGGGGCCTGGTCGCGGTGCGGACCGCCCGCGGAAGCCTGGCTGGCAGCCTGTTCGCGCCGCCGACGAACGCGGGACCGATCACCGCGCACAAGGAACCGAAGGTCCCGCGCACGTAACCCCGAGAAACTAAAGAGCCCCGTGTTGCCGTCGGGTCGGGGGGTCAGACGGCAACACGGAGCTATCCGGTGTATCGACGCACTTCCGGGCGGCGTTACAGGTTTCCGGAAAAAATTTTCGGAACTTTTCCCGCCTGCCGAGAATCGCCCCAAGAGTTCGCCAAGTCGGTCGCCGCAGCCTTCAGGAGACACTTTCCCCAGCAAGGGACGACATGACCATCTTGATCGCGAAGCGCAGGCTGACATCCATCGCGGCGACCGTTCTCCTGCTCGCCGCGTGCGGCCACCCGAGCCCACAGGCAACCACGCCGACGAACATGCCCGCGCCTGCGCCCGTCCAGTCCGTGCTCGGGTTCACGGATCTGAACGGACCTTACGACGTCGCGGTCGACACCGAAGGCAATGTGTTCGTCTCCGACATCGCAGGCGGACGAAACGGATCCAATCGCGTCCTCGAGTTACCTGCCGGCTCGACTGTCCAAAAAGTGCTGCCGTTTGCACGCGCCACCGTGATGACCGATCCCGCCGGTGAGATGTGGGTGCTCGACGGCAGGCAGGAGCCGAGCACGCTGGTGAAGCTGGTGCATGGAGCCGACCAGCAGACGGTGGTGCCTCTGCCCGACCTCGGTGAGTGGAGCGCCGTCCGGGCGGTGGACAGCACGGGCAACGTCTACGGCATGACCGGCGGTGGGGTGGACTCGGGAGGCGGATGCTGCCTGCCGGTTCAGATTGCCAAGGCGGCGCCGGGATCGACCGCCGAACGGTTGCCGTTCCAGCACATGAACATCGTGGCGGGCATGACGCTCGACACCGCAGGCAACCTGTATGTCGGTGACGGCAACGGCAAGCGCGTGCTGAAGTTGGCGCCGGGATCGAGTAGTCCGTCGGTGGTGGCGTTCCCCGGCCTCAACGGGATCATCGATTTCACTGTCGATGCCAAGGGCGCACTGTATGTGATTGACGCACAACGGGATCGAATCCTGAAACTCGAGCCGGGATCGAACACACCAACAGTTCTGCCCTTCACCGGTCTCAAACGTCCCGTCAGCGTCGCCGTGGACAACAAGGGCGCGGTCTACGTCGTCGACGACGGCCACCGCCGGGTCGTGAAACTGCAGGGGATCTGATGTCCACCCGCGTCCGGCCACGAGTCGGATGACAAGAATTCGCCAAGGCACAGGCCTCAAAATTCTTGTGAAAGAGAGGAAACCGACATGACCCGACCCCACCGCACGTTCGCTTTGACCGCCCTGGCGGTATTCACCCTGGGCGCCGTCCTCCCCGCGACCGCACATGCCAACAACGACCCGGTCAACCTGCCGGTCACCGACGAGGTCCGCGCCGAGCTGGTCGAGACCGCGTCAGTGCTCACCGGCCGGCCGGCGAGCGAATTCGGTGGGCTGCGGGACAAGAGGACCTACTACGCCCAGGATGCCAACGGCATGCAATGGGCGGCGGCTGCGCTGTACGCCAAGCCGGACGCCTACTGGGCGGCGATCGAGCTTCAGGATCAGAACAGTTACTTCGCTTTCGTGAAGCCGGCCGACCCGGGGTCGACGTGGATTCCGACCGCGATCGGCTTCGGCCCCATCCCCGCGGGCCAGGAACCCTGCCCGCTACCGCAAGCCGTCCGCGACGCGTGGGCCTGGCCCGCAGGCAAGTGCCACCCGTGAGGAATACTGTGATGAAACATCCTATGCTCGCCATGGCGAAGATCGGCATTGTCGCGCTCGCGTCGATCCTGCCGGTCGGCTGCTCGGCGGCAACCGGTCCGACAGTGGTGCAAGCGAATTCGCCTACATCCAGCGCGCACTCTGCCCCGCCGAGCGGCACACCGGCGGGCGCGCCCGTCGTCACACACGGAGTCGAGCGCGACAGGGCCGACGTGCCATGGCCGCAGGTCGGCCCCGGTTGGACGCTGGCCATGTGGAGCCCCGTGACACCACGCAGGCCGGGCGAACAGCCCGCTCCCGGGGAACCGAGCTCAGACACCGCCGACACGACGCTCTTCCTCGTCGACCCACGGACAGGCGACCGGTACCCGATCACCACCTTCACCCCTGACGAGCACGACCCGCGACTGGTCGACTGGTCGGGCGACGGCGGCTACGCGCTGTTCACCCAGGGCGCCGACGCCATCTCCGTCGACCTGCACACCGGCGAACGCACCGTCGTCCCCGTGCACGGAACGCCTGCATACACGCGTCCCGGCGGAAAGGCACTGCGTGTCTCGACGAGTTTCAACGGCGACGAGCCGGGCACCCTGATGCGAATCAGCTTGTCGGGCAACGAACAATTGCGGTATGCGACCGGAGATCTGGGCGGAGCGGGTCAGTTCAGCGGCGACTACCTCGAATCGCCCGACGGAACCCAGCTCGTGCTCGGGACCGCGAACCTCGGCAACGAGATCGTGCCCCGTTCCGACAACAGCCTGGTGGTGATGTCCAACGACGGGTCGATCATCCGCACCCTCCCCGTGCCGGTCCCGAAGGCATACTGCGCACCGGTGAAGTGGTGGAAGCCCATGGTGGTGCTCGCCCACTGCACCGCCGAAGGTAGCGCCGCCGAGCAACTTTGGACGATACCGCTCGACGGCAGTGCGGCCACCGCTCTGACCGCGCTCAACGCCCACGACGACCAACCCGGATTCGAGGGGAACTACGGCAACTGGAATGCGTATGAAGTGCCCAGCGGCATCTTCCTGCCGACGGCGGGCGCATGCGGCACGTCGTTCGTGTCCCGGCTCACCCCGGACGGCCACACCTCACGCGTGGACATTCCGGGCCTCGGTGACAGCACCGACCTTGCCGGCGTGAGCGGTGACAAGCTGTTGGTGGTCGGCCAGACCGGATGTGGTGGCGGTACGTCGCTGGTGACCTACGACCCAGTGGCCAACACCTCCACCGTCCTGCTCGGACCGCCGATCAATGGCGGCGGCGTCACCGGCGGCCGCGTCTTCCCGGCCGACGGCTTCCCCCGATGAATCGCAGGATTCTGGTGGCCCTGGCCGGTGCCGTCCTGACCGCCTCCGTGGCGACGACGTCGCCGGCTGTCGCCGAAACCGAGGCGGCGCACGCGTGCACGGAACTCGGCGGCACGGTGAAGCCCGACTCCACCTGCCACGTGCACACCGAAACCGGCACGTACACCATCGATATGAGCTATCCGATCGACTACCCGGATCAGCGGGAGCTCCGCGACTTCATCACCCGGGATCGCGCCGAATTCGTCGATTTCATGGCGAAGGTGCATGCACGCGATCGGCCGTTCGAGCACGGTCTGACCCCGCAGACCTACTCGACCTCGGGAACCCGCAGCGTCGTGTTCGAGATCTACGACGACACCGGCGCCCACCCGGTGACCGGCTATAAGGCGTTCAGCTACGACCTGAACACCCACACGCCGATCACCTACGACACGCTCTTCGAAGCGGGCGCGGACCCGGTCGCGGTGCTCGACCCGATCGTCCAGCGCGCGATGGACAAGCGCTGGAGAGGTTATGGCGGCCCGGCACCGCGAAACACCCTCGGGGCACGGGTGTATGAGAACTTCGCAATCACCGACGATGCGGTGGTGTTCTTCATCCCGCAGGGGATGTGGCTCCCTGAGGTCGCCGGGCCGATGCAGGTCTCGGTGTCCCGCGAGCAGCTCGCGGGACACCTGAGAACCTAGGCCTCCAGGATCGCCGTGACGCCCTGGCCGCCGGCCGCGCAGATCGAGATGAGTCCGCGGACGGGCTGACCGGTCTGCTTCTTCTTCTCGGCGAGCTGCTTGGCCAGCTGCGCGACGATCCGGCCGCCGGTCGCGGCGAACGGATGCCCCGCGGCCAGCGACGAGCCGTTGACGTTGAGCTTGCTGCGGTCGATGCTGCCCAGCGGGGCGTCGAGGCCGAGGCGTTCCTTGCAGTATTCGGCCGATTCCCACGCGCTCAGCGTGGCCAGCACCACCGACGCGAACGCCTCGTGGATCTCGTAGAAGTCGAAGTCCTGCAGGGTGAGTCCGTTGCGGGCCAGCAGTCGCGGCACCGCATAGGTCGGCGCCATCAACAGACCGTCGGGCCCGTTGACGTAGTCGACCGCAGCGGTCTCGGCGTCGACGAAGTAGGCCAGCACCGGCAGGTTGCGCTCGGCGGCCCATTCCTCGGTGGACAGCAGGGCCACCGAGGCGCCATCGGTCAGTGGGGTGGAGTTGCCCGCGGTCATGGTGGCGTCACCGTTGCGCACGCCGAAGACGGGCTTGAGCTTGGCCAGCTTCTCCGGCGAGGATTCCGGGCGCAGGTTGTTGTCCCGGTACAGCCCGAGGAAGCCGCTGACCAGGTCGTCGAAGAAGCCGCGGTCGTAGGCGGCGGCCATGTTGCGGTGGCTGGCGGCGGCCAGTTCGTCCTGATCCACCCGTTTGACGCCGAACTGCTTGGCGGTGACGGCGGCGTGTTCGCCCATGGACAGCCCGGTACGCGGCTCACCGTTGGTGGGGATCTCGACCCCGATGGCGGCCGGCAGCTTGCCGACCAGCTTGAGCCGGTCGAGGTTGGACTTGCTGCGGCGCAGGCTCAGCAGCACCTGGCGCAAGTTGTCGCCGAAGGCGATCGGCGCGTCGGAAGTGGTGTCGACGCCACCGGCGATACCGGAGTCGTACTGTCCCAGGGCGATTCCGTTGGCGACGGCGATGGCCGACTGCAGGCCGGTGCCGCAGGCCTGCTGCAGGTCATAGGCCGAGGTGTACGGCGACAGCGAGGTGCCCAGGACGCTCTCGCGCACCAGGTTGAAATCGCGGCTGTGCTTGAGCACCGCACCACCCACGACCATGCCGATCCGTTCGCCTTTGAGGTGGAAGCGGTCGATCAGACCATCCAGGGCGGCGGTGAACATATCCTGGTTGGAGGCGTTGGCGTAAGCGCCGTCCGAGCGGGCGAAGGGGATCCGGTTACCACCGAGGATCGCGACGCGGCGAGAATTCGTGTTAGCCATATCCCAATGTTACCCGTCGTTCTTACTCTGGAGTAAGTTAGATCCCATGGCTTCCGATTTGTTCACCCAAGTGGTCAGCTCCGGGCCCGGATCGTTCCTGGCCAAGCAACTGGGCGTACCCCAGCCCGAAACCCTGCGTCGTTACCGGGCCGGCGAACCGCCGCTGGCCGGATCGCTGCTGATCGGCGGGGAGGGCCGCGTGGTCGAACCCTTACGCGCCGCGCTGGCCGAGGACTACGACGTCGTCTCCAACAACATCGGCGGCCGATGGGCCGACTCGTTCGGCGGGCTGGTGTTCGACGCCACCGGAATCACCGAGCCGACCGGCCTGAAGGCGCTCTACGAATTCTTCACCCCGGTGCTGCGCAACCTCGGCTCCTCCGGCCGGGTCGTCGTGATCGGAACCACCCCCTCGGAGACGGCGACGGCGCACGAACACATCGTGCAGCGGGCGCTCGAAGGATTCACCCGCTCACTGGGCAAGGAACTGCAGCGCGGCGCGACGGTGTCGCTGGTGTACCTGGCCGCCGACGCGAAACCCGCCGTCACCGGCCTGGAGTCGACGCTGCGGTTCATCCTGTCTGGGAAGTCCGCCTACGTCGACGGCCAGGTGTTCTGGGTCGGCGCCGCTGATTCGGCGCCTCCCACCGACTGGGACAAGCCACTGGCCGGCAAGGTCGCCGTGGTGACCGGTGCCGCCCGCGGGATCGGTGCGACCATTGCCGAGGTGTTCGCCCGCGACGGGGCCGCCGTGGTCGCGGTCGACGTACCGCAGTCCGAAGAGGCGCTGGAGCAGACGGCCGCCAAGGTCGGCGGGACCGCGCTGGCGCTGGACGTCACCGCCGCGGACGCGGTGGACAAGATCGTCGCGCACGTCACCGAGCATCACGGGGGCAAGGTGGACGTGCTGGTCAACAACGCCGGCATCACCCGCGACAAGCTGCTGGCCAACATGGACGAATCCCGCTGGGATTCCGTCGTCGCGGTGAATCTCCTTGCGCCACTGAACCTCACCGAAGGCCTGGTGGCCGCCGGTGCCCTCGGGGAGGGTGGCCGCGTCGTCGGGTTGTCCTCGATGGCCGGGATCGCCGGTAACCGCGGCCAGACCAACTACGCGACGACGAAGGCGGGCATGATCGGCATCGCCGAGACCCTGGCGCCGTCACTGGGCGAGAAGGGCATCACCATCAACGCGGTGGCGCCCGGCTTCATCGAGACCAAGATGACCGAGGCCATCCCGCTGGCAACCCGCGAGGTCGGCCGGCGATTGAACTCGTTGTTCCAGGGCGGCCAACCCGTCGACGTCGCCGAACTGATCGCCTACTTCGCCAGCCCCGCGTCGAATGCGGTCACCGGCAACACGATCCGGGTCTGCGGCCAAGCCCTGCTGGGGGCGTGACGATGAGCGACCAACCCAACGGCCTACTGAACATGGCGCGGGCCGTGGCCGGTGCGCTGCCGTTCGTGCCGCGCTCCGGCGGTCTGCCAGATCGGACGGTGCACGTGCCCGATGTCCGGATCGACGCGGCCAACGTCGCGGCGTACGCCGGCGTGACGGGCCTGAAGTTCGGCGACTCCGTGCCGCTGACCTACCCCTTCGCGCTGACCTTCCCGACCGTGATGTCACTGGTCACCGGATTCGATTTCCCTTTCCCGGCAATGGGTTCGGTGCATGTCGAGAACCGGATCACCCAATACCGGCCGATCGCGGTCAGCGACACCCTGGACGTGGCTGTGCACGCGGAGAACCTTCGCGAGCACCGCAAGGGCCTGCTCGTGGACATCGTCACCGAGATCAAGATCGGCAACGACGTGGCCTGGCACCAGGTGACGACGTTCCTGAACCAGCAGCGCACCAGCCTCTCCGGCGAACCGCGCCCCGAACCGCCCAAGCAGCCCAAGTTGCCGCCGCCGAATGCCGTGCTGTCGATCAGCCCATCGCAGATCCGCTCATACGCAGCCATCGGCGGGGACCACAACCCGATCCACACAAACTCGTTGGGCGCCAAGCTGTTCGGCTTCCCCACCGTGATCGCACACGGGATGTACAGCGCCGCGGCGGTGCTGGGCAACATCGAAGGCCAACTGCCGGACGCGGTGGCCTACACGGTGAAGTTCGGCAAGCCGGTGCTGCTGCCCGCCAAGGCCGGGCTGTGGGTGGACCGTGACGCGGCGGGCTGGGAGTTGGCGCTGCGGCACCTGAAGAAGGGCTACCCGCACCTGACCGCGACGGTGCGCGGGCTCTAACCCTCGGCGGGCTTGTCGCTCGGCCGGCCCTTCAGGCCACGCCAGAAGAGGTTGATCATCAACTCGGTGGCGTCGAGGACGTCGGCGTCACCGGTACTGACCCGGTCGGCGATGGCCTCGCCGGCGCCCACCAACGCGACCGCCATCATGTTGAAATCGGCGTCGGGTTCCGGGTTCCGGGTGCCCGACTGCAGCAGCCGACCGACCAGTTCGATGATCCGCTCGCGGCCCTCACGCACGGTGTGCGCGAACGCCTGGGAGCTGGTGGCCTGGCTGTACAGCACGATCCACGACGAGCGGTTCTTGTCGATATAGCCCAGGAAGGCACCGACAGCGTTGCGCAGCATGTCTTTTGGACTGAGGGTGAAGTCGATGTCACCGCGCACCACCTCCACGAACCGGTTGAGCTCCCGGTCCAGGCAGGCGCCGAACAGCTCTTCCTTCGAGCCGTAGTACAGATACAGCATCGGTTTGGAGATCTGGGCCTGCCCGGCGATCGCGTCCATGGACGTCTCGTGGTACCCGTTGATCGAGAACATCTGCACGGCGGCGTCGAGCATCTGCTGCTCACGCACCGCGCGCGGCAACCGCTTCGTTCCACCTGCCATTGATCCAGGGTATGCAATGGCCAGCGCATCGCCACAATTCGGGCGGTAGTGTCGCCGCACAGCCATTTCACCGAGGAGCCCCTATGCCCGAGGTCAGTGCCGCGAAACACGTGAAAGATCTGCGAGCCGAGGGCGTCCGACTCGTCGCCGGGTCACTGACCGACCTGGCGGGTGTCACCCGGGCCAAATACGTACCGGTCGACCGGCTCGGGGCGTTCGTGCACGCCGGGATGGGGGTGTCTCCGTCCTGGAGCGTGTTCTGTGTGGACAGCACCATCGCGTTCACTCCGGCCCTCGGCGTGGTCGGCGACCGGCGGCTGCGCATCGATCCCGGCGAGCTGCGCCTCCTCGGCGATGACATCGCCTGGGCGCCCGCCGTCCTCGGCGACCAGGCGGGCCGGCCGGTGACGATATGCGTACGGTCGCTGCTGCACGCGTGCGAGGCCAACCTGGCCGCGCGCGGCCTGAGTGCACTGGTGGGCGCCGAACTGGAGTTCACCCTACTGGCTCCCGACGGTGGCCACGCCACCACCGATCCGTGGTCGCCCTACGGCATCCGGCCATCCCTGGAGCGGGCGACGTTCCTGACGGACCTCACCACCGCCGCCGAACGGGCCGGGCTGCCGGTGGAGCAGGTGCACGCCGAATACGGCCATGACCAGATCGAGCTCTCGGTCGCACCGTCCGCTCCCGCCGCTGCGGCCGACGCGGTGATCCTGGCCCGCATCCTCGTCGGGCAGACGGCGGCCCGACACGGGCTCAAAGCATCGTTCTCGCCGGTTCCGTTCGCCGGAGAGGCCGGCAACGGCGCGCACCTGCACCTGTCTCTGGCCGACGCGGACGGGCCATTGTTCTCCGGCGGTACCGGCCCGCACGGCATGCGGTCGACAGGTGCCGCGGCCATCGCAGGCGTGCTCGACACCTTGCCGGATCTGGTCGGCGTCTACGCGGGTTCGGTGCTGTCCGCCGCCCGGCTCAAACCGGGTAACTGGGCGGGCGCGGCGCACTGCTGGGGTCTGGAAAATCGGGAGGCGGCGGTTCGCTTCATCGCCGACACCCCGGGAAATCCCCACGGCGCCAACGTCGAGTTGAAGATCATCGATCCCAGCGCCAACCCCTACCTGGCGACGCTGGCGTTGCTGGGCAGCGCACTGCGCGGTGTCGACAACGACCTGCCGCTGCCCGCCGAGGTACCCGACAATCCCGCCGGAACCGTCGAGCCATTGCAAGCCGACCAGGCGACGGTCCTGGACAGGCTCGAAAACTCCTCCGTCGCAGCCGAACTCCTCGGACCCGACGTCATCGACGGACTACTGGCGGTGCGGCGGCACGAACTGCACACCTACGGCAACCAACCCGCGGCCGATACCTGCGCGGCACTGCGCCTGGCATGGAGCTGCTGAGCGCGTGGATGTCTTCGACGGCGTCGACGTGCCCGCTGCCCTGGCCGACCATCTGCGCCACATCCAATTGATCGACCACCACGTCCACGGAGTGTTCGACCAACCCGTCGACCGGGCCGGATTCGAAGCATCGATCAACGAGGCCTCCACCGACCCCGTGCCCGCATTCATGTCCCAGTTCGATTCCCCACTGGGCCTTTCCATCCGGCGCTGGTGCGCACCCCTGCTGGGATTGGAACCGCTGGCCGATGCCGACACCTACTGGGCACGCCGGGCCGAACTGACACCTTCCGAACTCGCCCAACTGATGCTGCCCGCTGCCGGAATCGCGCACTGGATCGTCGACACCGGTTTCAAAGGTGACCTGATCACCAGCCCGCAGCGGCTCACCGAACTCAGCGGACGCCCGTCGTCGTCGATCCTGCGACTGGAACGGGTGGCCGAGGAACTACTGGAAGACGGCGCGAGTCCGGACGCTTTCCCGGACGCCTTCCGGGCCGCGCTGGACGCGGCCGTCGGCGATCCGGACACCCTGGGCGCCAAGACAATTTGCGCGTACCGCACCGGTTTCGACATCGACTGGTCGCGCCCGTCAGACGCCACCGTGGTCGACCACGCCCGCGCGCAGGCGGGCCGGCGACTGGACAGTCCGGTGCTCGTCGCGTTCGGTGTACACGAGGCCGCCGAGCGGGGGCTGCCGCTGCAAGTTCATGTCGGCTTCGGTGACCGCGATCTGGATCTGCACCGCACCGACCCGCTGCAGCTGCTTTCCCTGCTGCGCACCATGGCTCCCGTGCCGGTACTCCTGCTGCACTGCTATCCGTTTCACCGGCAGGCGGGATATCTGGCCCAGGCCTTCGACCACGTGAATTTCGATGTGGGCCTTGCCATCAACTTCCTGGGCGCCCGGTCGACCGCCGTGGTCGCCGAAGCCCTGGAGACCGCGCCGTTCGCCAAACAGCTGTATTCCTCGGATGCGTTCGGCCCACCCGAGTTACACCTGCTGGGCGCGGTGCTGTGGCGGCGCGCCATGGGCCTGACACTGGGCGGTTGGGTCCGGCACGGCGACTGCACCGTCGACGACGCGATCCGGATCGTCGACATGATCGGCGTGCGCAACGCCGCCCGCGTGTACGGACTCAGATGGTGATGACCCCGCGGTACCGGGCGTGACCCTGCTCCATGGCGGCGTAGGCGTCGGCAGCCTGGTCCAGTGGGTACTCCTGGATCTGGGCCCGGACATTGTGCAACACAGCGAAATTCAGGGTGTCCTCGACATCGGAGGCGGTCCCCGACGGGTGCCCCGCCACCGTGAGCGCCGGGGTGATGAGGTCCAGCGGGCTGATGGGCAGTGGATCGGCGGACACCCCGATGACGATCAACTCGCCGCGCGGATTGAGGCCGCCGACCGTCTGGCCGATGGCGGCGGAGTTGGCTGCGGTGGCCAGCACCACCGCCACACCTCCGAGCGCGCGCAGCGACTCACTGACGTCACCGGCTGTGGAGTCGACGTAGTGGTGGGCACCGAACTTGCGGGCGTCGTCGGCCTTGTCCTGGCCGCGGGCGACGGCGATGGTCTCGAATCCCATGGCGCGAGCGAACTGGATGCCGAGGTGCCCCAGCCCGCCGACGCCGAGCACGGCGACCCGGTCCCCGGCGACCGCGTGCGTGGAGCGCAACGCGTGATAGACGGTGACGCCGGCGCAACTCATCGGCGCCGCGTCGACGAAGGACAGCGCCTCCGGAATCCTGGCCAGCGCGGTCGCGGGCGCCGTCACCGACTCGGCGTAGCCACCCGGGTATTGCCAGCTGGGCACCTGACCGTTCTCACAGTGGATGAACTGGCCCTTGCGACACTGCCCGCAATGGTTGCAGTTACCGCCGAACCAGCCGACCGCCACCCTGTCACCGACCGCGAAACCTTCGACGCCGGAACCGATCTCGGCTATGGTGCCGGCGATCTCATGGCCCGGTGTCAGCGGCCACGTCATCCCCGGGAAGTGCCCGCTGACGAACTCGCGGTCGGTACCGCAGACCCCGCAGGCAGCCACATCGATGCGCACATGTCCCGGCGGCGGCGAGGACGTCTCCACATCGACGAGTTCGAGCGGGCCCTGGGCCGCACCGACATGCACCGCGCGATGTGAGGTCATACGCGCCAGGTTAACCGCATTTCGCAGCGGCCAACCGGCGAAGCGAATCATCCACCCGAGGCTCCGCGAGCTGACCTGCATTGACCGACTTCTCCAGGTGATCCAGCACTGCGGGCACCTCGCCGGTGCTCACCCACAGCGCTACGTCGGCACCGGCCTGCAGCGCGCGCAGCACCGCCTCGGCCACGCCGTAGCGCGCGTTGATGGCCGCCATGCTGGACAGATCGTCGGTGAACACCACCCCGTTGAATCCGGGGCCGCCGTAACCGCCGGAGCGCAGCAGTCCGTAGGCCGCCCCGCTGAGGCTGGCCGGGTCACTGCCCGTCAGGCCCGGCACCTGCAGGTGCCCGACCATGACCGCGACGCCGGGCTCGGTGGTCAGCGTCTGGTACGGCACCAGGTCGTTGGCCTTCAAGGCGTCCAGCGGCGGGGTCGTGACACCGCCGGTGTGCGAGTCGCCCGACCCGTGACCGTGGCCGGGGAAGTGCTTGAGCACCGGCGTGACGCCGCCGTCGCGCAGGCCGCGGGCGTAGGCCCCGGCGAATTCGGTGACCTTGGCCGGGTCCGAGCCGAAGGAGCGGTCCCCGATGACCTCGTCGTCGGACTCCTCGGTGACGTCCACGACGGGGGCGAAATCGACGGTGATACCGAGGCCGCGCAACGCCTGACCCCGTTGCAGCGCAATCTGATACACCTCGTCGGACGACTTGGTCTGCGCCAGCACCCGCGGTGAGGCCTGCGCGCCGATCAGGCTGGACAGCCGCGACACCCGGCCGCCTTCCTCGTCGACGCTGACGCCCAGCGGCAGCGCCGATGCCGCCCCGGTGATGTCGGCCAGCGCCGGACCGAAGATCGACTTGTCGGTCCAGCTGCCGATGAAGATCCCGCCGACGTGGTAGTTCGTCACCACGGCCTTGGCGTCGGCGGCGTCGGTGACACCCACCATCAGCAGCTGTGCCAGCTTGTCCCGAAGGGGGATGCCGGTGACGTCCCCGCACAGCGGCAACGTCGGCGACGGGACGGGCGCCAACGGCATGCTCGTGGACGCGGGCGTCACGCTGCTCGTCACCGGTGAAGCCGTCGGTTCGGGTGCGGAGTGCGAACACCCCAGCAGCAATCCGGACAGCGCTGTCAGGGCACCCAGGGTGCGGGTCATCGACATCCCAGAAACCTTAGTGGGCGCGCGGCGCGGTCCTGACGAACACCTGAGACCGGCCACAGCGGGCGGTTGCAATCACACAGATTCTCGTCAGTGCTGAGAAAGCCCTCAGTCGTTAACGTCAGGCGCCTATCGCTGCAGATCAAGGGGTTGCGAATGAGCGAGGCTCACAGCTTGGGGACGGCACGGTTCGGCCGTGTCCCGCTGCTCAACATCGTCGGTGTGGTGGCGATCGTGCTCGCCGGCGTCCTGCTGACGGTCAAGAACCTGCCCGACGACACCCCCAACCAGTTGCTCAACGTGTCCTACGACCCGACCCGCGAGGTATACGCGGCCTTGGACAAGGCGTTCGTGGCGCAGTACCAGGGCCCACTGGAGATCAAACAGTCACACGGCGGCTCGGGGCGCCAGGCCCGCAACGTCATCGACGGCACCGAACCCGCCAACGTGGTGTCGCTGGCGCTGATCAGCGATGTCGATGCACTGCGCAAACGCGGCCTGATCTCCGACGACTGGCAGAAGCGGCTGCCCAACAACTCGGTGCCCTACACCTCGACGGTGGTCTTCGTCGTGCACAAGGGCAACCCGAAGAACATCCACGACTGGCCCGATCTGGTGCACGACGGGGTGTCGGTGGTGACACCGAATCCGAAGTCCTCGGGTAACGGGCAGCTTAGTTTCCTGGCCGCCTGGGGTTCGGTGACCACCCGCAACGGCACCCCGGAACAGGCCCAGGAGTATCTGCGCCAGCTGTACCGCCACGTCGCCGTGTTCGACGCGGGCGCCCGCACGTCGGCCACCAGCTTCGCCGACCAGAAGATCGGCGACGTCCATCTCACCTGGGAGAACGAGGCGCTGCGCGAGGTCGCCGCCAATAAGGACGAATTCGAGGTGGTATATCCGCCGGTGAGCATCAAGGCCGAACCGGCCGTCGCCTGGGTGGACGCGAACGACAAGGACGCCCAGACGTTGCGGAACTCGAAGGCCTACCTGGAGTACCTGTTCACCCCGCCCGCGCAGGAGTTGTTCGCGCAGTACGGATATCGGCCGATCCTGTCCGACGTCCTGGCCAAGCACGCCGACACACTGCCCGCCATCTCGCTGTTCCCGATCACCGCGATCGCCAAGGACTGGAACGACGCGCGGCAGAAGTTCTACGCCGACAACGGCATCTACGACACCATCTCCTCCCCTGCGAAGGCGGCAAACTGATGAGTTACACGTGGAGTCTGGGCCGCCGGGACCTGGTCGCGGGTCTTACCGTCGCCGCCGTCGCGCTGCCGCAGGGCATCGCCTACGCGCTGATCGCCGGCGTCGACCCCAAATACGGGGTGTACTCGGCCATCGTCGTGACCTTCGTCGCCTCGGTATTCGGATCGTCCTCGCACCTGATCAACGGGCCGACGAGCGCCATCTCACTGCTGGTGTTCAGCTCGTTGGCGTTCATCGACCCGGAGAACCGCACGCTGCTGTTCGAGGCGCTGTTCCTGCTGGGCATCCTCGTCGGCGTCATCCAGATCCTGATCGCCGTGCTCAAACTGGGCGACCTGACGCGCTACATCTCCGAGTCGGTGATCATCGGGTTCATGGCGGCCGCGGCGCTGATCCTGGCGCTCGGACAGATCGGCAACGCGCTCGGCGTGAAGAGCAAGGGCGACGCGCACACCCCGATCCTGCAGAACGTGTTTCTGACCGTGTTCCACGGCGACAAGATCAATCTGAGAGCGGTGTTCCTCAGCGTCTCGACGATCGTCCTCGCGGTGGTGCTGCGCCGGCTGGTCAAGCGGTACGGCCTGCCGCAGGTCGACCTGCTGACGGTGTTGATCATCGCCGGGGCGATCGCGTTCCTGGCGGGCTGGTCGACGCCCGCCACCGGCGGGAAGACCGCGGTGAACCTGGCGGCAAAGGTGCCCCAGAGCCTGCCCGGTTTTCACATCCCGACCATCGACCTGCACTCACTGGCTGAGTTGTCCCAGGGCGCGCTGGCCATCGCGTTCATCGGCCTCATCGAGGCGCTGTCGATCGCCAAGGCCATCGCGCATCAAACTCAGCAGAAGATCGACTACAACCGGCAGATCCTGGCCGAGGGACTGGCCAACCTGACCGGCGGTTTCTTCCAGAGCCTGCCCGGGTCGGGATCGTTGTCCCGATCGGCGATCAACCATCAGGCCGGTGCGGCGACGCGGTTCTCGGGCATCCTGGCCGCGGCGGCCGTCGCGGTGGCGCTGCTGCTGTTCGCGCCGCTGCTGCACTACATCCCGCAGGCCGCGCTGGCCGGATTGCTGCTGGTGACCGCGGCCCGGCTGGTCGACTTCCGGCGGTTGTGGACGACGGTGAAAGCGTCCCGTTACGACGCGGGGCTGGTCATCATCACCGCGTTGACCGGTGTGCTGGTGGACCTCGACAAGGCCGTGCTGCTGGGCATCGCCCTGTCGATCCTGTTGTTCGTGCCGCGTGCCGCCAAGCTGACGGCCGCCGAGCTGACGGTCACACCGGAGCGGGTGGTCCGGGAACGGGTCGACGGCGACGTGGCCGACAAGTCGATCGTCATCTACGACCTGGAGGGCGAGCTGTTCTTCGGTGC
Source organism: Mycolicibacterium cosmeticum (assembly GCA_016197365.1). Lineage (GTDB taxonomy): Bacteria > Actinomycetota > Actinomycetes > Mycobacteriales > Mycobacteriaceae > Mycobacterium > Mycobacterium cosmeticum_A. The sequence goes on from JACPVS010000004.1 coordinate 69,351, forward strand.
CGCACCGGAATTGGATCGCTACTTCGAGATCCTGCGCGAACGCATCAAGGCCGAGGACATCAAATTCGTGGTGCTGCGGCTCAAACGCGTGCGCCACCCCGACGCCGTCACCATCGAACGGCTGGAACATTTCGTCCGTGAAACCGACGGCCACGGCGTCACCATCCTGCTGGCCGGAGTGCGGCCGGACGTCGCGAAAGTGTTGACCAACATCGGCTTCGACTACTGGTTCCCTGCCGAGCAGCTGTTCCCCGAGGAGGAGCAGGAGTTCTCGGCGACGCTGCGCGCCGTGCGCTACGCCCGCACGAAACTGGAACAGCGCGACCAGGACGCGCAGCTCTACTACCTGGTCTGAGTCGCGATCCCGTGCGCGTGCAGCCAGCTGCGCTCGCCCCCGGGCATGATGTCCCCCACGTGGGCGCAGACGGCGTCGAGCACATCGGCGTCCTCGCCCACGCCCAGGGCGCTGCGCAACGCGGGGAACTCGGCGGCCGCGACGGTGACGACGTATTCGTATCCGTCGAGGTGGGCGCGGTCGTAGCCGCTGAACCGCAGCGCGCCCACGTCGTCGTAGCCGATCCACACCGTGGCGTCGGCGCCACGCCAGAATTCGCGATCGGCGCTCGTCATCCTCATATTCTCGCGTGCTAGGTTGGCCGAATGGATCGGTTCGTCGTGCCTGCCGCGGCCAGCATCGTCGTCGGCCTTTTGCTGGGCGCGGCCGCGATCTTCGGTGTGACGCTGATGATCCAGCAGGACACCAAGCCGCCGGTGCAGTCGGGTGACCCGGCGTCATCGGTGCTCAATCGCGTTGAATACGGCGACCGGGCCTAGCCCCGAGGCAACCGCTGCCCTGTCACGTCGCTGGCTGTGGCTGGTCGGCATCGTCTCGCTGGCCCTGTGTTTCGCCCAGTCGCCCGGCCGCATCTCCCCTGACACCAAGCTCGATCTCACCGCGAACCCGGTGCGGTTCTTGGCGCGTGCCGCCAACCTGTGGAACAGCGACCTGCCCTTCGGCCAGGCCCAGAATCAGGCCTACGGCTACCTGTTCCCACACGGCGCCTTCTTCCTGCTCGGAGACCTGCTCGGGCTGCCCGGCTGGGTGACCCAGCGGCTGTGGTGGGCGCTGCTGCTGACGGTCGGTTTCTGGGGTCTGCTGCGGGTCGCCGAAATCCTCGGTATCGGCAGCCCCACCTCCCGGATCATCGCGGCCACCGCATTCGCGTTGTCGCCGCGCGTCCTGACCACCCTGGGCGCGATCTCGTCGGAGACGCTGCCGATGATGCTCGCGCCGTGGGTGCTGCTGCCCGTGATCCTGGTGATGCGTGGGGACCCCAGGATCCGGACGCTGGCCGCTCGGTCGGCGGGCGCCGTCGCACTGATGGGCGCGGTGAACGCCGTCGCCACCCTGACCGGCTGCCTGGCTGCCGTCATCTGGTGGGCCGCGCACCGCCCGAACAAACAGTGGTGGCGGTTCACCGCGTGGTGGGCCCTGTGCACGGCGCTGGCCATCATCTGGTGGGCGGTGGCCCTGGTGCTGCTGGGCCGGATCAGCCCGCCGTTCCTGGACTACATCGAATCCTCGGGCGTCACCACCAGCTGGCTGTCGCTGACCGAGGTGCTGCGCGGCACCGACAGCTGGACCCCGTACGTCGCGACCACCGCGACCGCCGGCTCGTCGCTGGTCACCGGGACGGTCGCCGTGCTGGCCACCACGCTGATCGCCGCGGCCGGGCTGGCCGGGCTGGCGATGCGCACCATGCCGGCCCGCGGGCGGCTGATCGCGATCCTGCTGATCGGCATCGTCGCGCTGGCCGCCGGTTACTCCGGCGGGCTGGGGTCGCCGATCGCGCATCAGGTGCAGCTGTTCCTGGACGCCTCGGGCACCCCGCTGCGCAATGTGCACAAACTCGAACCGCTGATCCGGCTGCCGCTGACGCTGGGGCTGGCCCACCTCCTGGGCCGCGTGCCGCTGCCCGGCAGCGTGCCCCGGCAGGTGTGGTTGTCCGCGTGGACGCATCCGGAGAAGGACCGCCGGGTGGCGGTGGCCATCGTGGTGCTGGCCGCACTGGCCGCGGGGTCGTCGCTGGCCTGGACCGGACGGCTCACCCCGCCCGGCAGTTTCACCGCGATACCGCAGCACTGGCATGACGCGGCCCGCTGGCTGGACGAGCACAACACCGACCGGGGCCGTGTCCTGGTGGCGCCGGGCGCCCCGTTCGCCACCCAGGTGTGGGGCAACACGCACGACGAGCCGCTGCAGGTGCTCGGCGAGAACCCGTGGGGTGTGCGGGACTCCATCCCGCTGACGCCGCCCGAAACCATCCGCGCGCTCGATTCCGTGCAGCGGCTGTTCGCAGCCGGCCGACCCTCCCCCGGCCTTGCGGATACCCTTGCCCAGCAAGGTATTTCGTACCTGGTGGTGCGCAACGATCTTGATCCGGAGACGTCGCGGTCGGCACGGCCACTGCTGGTGCACCGGGCCGTCGACAATTCCCCGGGGCTGACGAGGGTCGCCACGTTCGGTGAGCCGGTGGGGCCCGGCCTGTTGGCAGGCTTCGTCGCTGACAGCGGGCTTCGGCCGACGTACCCGGCGGTCGAGATCTATCGGGTCGACAATGCCGTCACGGGTCCCTACCTGGTGGACACCGACACGATGGCACGCGTGGACGGCGGCCCAGAAGCGTTGCTGCGCCTCGATGAACGACGCCGGCTGCTCGGCAAGACGCCGATGGGTCCGATGCTGCTGACCGCCGATGCCCAGCGGGCGGGGCTGCCCACTCCCCTGGTCACCGTCACCGACACCCCGCTGGCCCGCGAGACCGACTACGGCCGGGTGGACAACCACTCCTCCGCCATCCGCACCCCCGATGATCCGCGGCACACCTTCAACCGGGTGATGGACTACCCCGCCGGTACCGACCCGGTGTACGGCGCCTGGTCGGGCGGGCGGCTCACCGCGTCCAGTTCCGCCGCGGATTCGACTGCGCTGCCCAATGTCTCACCGTCGACGGGGCCTGCCGCGGCAATCGACGGCGACTCGTCGACCAGCTGGGTGTCCAATGCGCTGCAGACGGCGGTGGGCCAGTGGTTGCAGGTCGACTTCGACCATCCGATCACCAACGCATCGCTGACCATCACCCCGAGTGCCACCGCCGTCGGGGCCCAGGTGCGCCGGATCGAGGTGTCCACCGCCACCGGCACGACGACCCTGCGCTTCGACCAGACGGGTAAGCCGCTGTCGGTGGCGCTGCCCTACGGCGAGACCCCGTGGATGCGGATCACCGCCGTGGGCACCAATGACGGGTCGCCCGGCGTGCAGTTCGGCGTCACCGATTTCTCCGTCACCCAGTACGACGCGTCGGGTTTCGCCCATCCGGTCAACCTGCGGCACACCGTCGACGTCCCCGGACCGCCCCCGGGTTCGGCTGTGGCCCAATGGGATCTGGGTTCCGAGCTGCAGGGCCAACCGGGCTGCGCCGCGGCACCGGACGGGGTGCGGTGCGCGGCGGCGATGGCACTGGCCCCCGAGGAGCCGGTGAACCTCAGCCGGACGCTGACGGTGCCCGCGGACGAGTCCGTCACCGCGACCGTCTGGGTGCGGGCCCGCCAAGGTCCGCGGCTGGCCGATCTGATCGCCATGCCCGGCACCGCCCGCGCGACCGGCGATGCCGACCCGATCGACGTGCTGGGCTCCGCCTACGCGGCCGCCGACGGTGACCCGCGCACCGCGTGGACCGCACCGCAGAATGTGGTGCAGTTCAAGACCGGGCCCAGCCTCACGGTGAAGCTGCCCAAACCCACCGAGGTCGCGGCGCTGATGCTGGCGCCGAGTTCCTCAGACCTGCCCGCGCATCCGACCATGGTGGCCATCGATCTGGGGGACGGCCCACAGGTGCGCCCGTTGACGGGCACCAAGACCCAGACCGTCGAACTCAAACCCAGGGTGACCGACACGATCGTCGTGTCGATCCTGGACTGGCGTGACGTGATCGACCGCAACGCCTTGGGTTTCGACCAATTGAAGCCGCCGGGACTGGCCGAGGTGACCGCACTGGACCGGGCCCGCCGGCCCATCGCCGCAGCCGATGGTGCAGCCAACCGTGCCCGCGCGATCACGCTGCCGTGCGGCCAGGGGCCGATCATCGGCGTCGCCGGGCAGTTCGTGCAGACCTCGGTGGCCACCACCGTCGGCGAGCTGCTGGACGGTGAACCCGTCGCGGCCCGGCCCTGCCAGGACCGCCCGATCGCACTACCGGCCGGGCAGCAGGAACTGTTGATCAGTCCGGGTCCGTCCTTCTTCGTCGACGGAGTCCAGTTGGCCACTCCGGCCGCAAACCAATTGATCAGCGCGACAACAACTCCCGCGCAGCTCGGAAAATGGGGGCCGGATCGCCGCGAGGTCAGCATCGAGGCCGGCAGCCAGGATCGGATCCTGGTGGTGCCCGAGAGTCGCAGTCCCGGCTGGGTTGCACACACCGCGGGTGGCGACGCGCTGCGTCCGGTCACCGTCAACGGCTGGCAACAGGGTTGGGTCGTCCCGGCGGGCACATCGGGCCCGGTGACGCTGACCTTCCCGTCCAACGCGGCCTATCGGGTCGGCCTGTTCGGCGGCCTGGCTCTGCTGCCCATCCTGGCTCTGCTTGCGCTGCTACCGATTCGGCGTCCTCGCGAAGGTGAACCGGTCCGGCCCTGGCAGCCCCACCCGGTCGCGATCGGGGCCGCGGTGCTCGCGGCGGGCGGGATCATCAGCGGGATCGCCGGCGTGGTGACGGTCGCCGCGGCACTGGGTGTGCGCCACCTGTTGCGGCACCGTTCCCGCCTGCAGGAGGTCGTCACCATCGGCTGCTGCGCCGGCGGACTCATCGTCGCGGGAGCGGCGCTGTCGCGCTATCCGTGGCGCTCGGTGGACGGATATGTCGGCCATTCACCGTGGGTGCAGATGGTGGCGCTGATCTCCGTCGCGATGCTGGCGGCATCGACGGTCAGTTACACGTCGAGCACGAGTCGCGGTGTCAACGAACGAGATACACAGGCCAGCATCGAGGACTGACGTTCGTCGTCGGTGAGCCGGTTGTCCCGGTGCTCGGGCGTGCCCGCCAGTACGTCCACCTTGCAGGTGCCGCAAAAACCCTGCCTGCACGAATACGCGACGTCGGGCCGCACCTTGATCAGCGCCTGCAGCAGCGTTTCGTCCGCCCCGACACCCACCACCTCGCCGGTGCGGGCCAGTTCGACCTCGAAGGCGCTGCCGTCGATGACCGGCGGCGCGCTGAACCGTTCGAAATAGAGTGCCTTCGAACCTGTTTCGGCGAATCCGTGCCGGATGGTCTCGATCATCGGGGGTGGGCCGCACACATAGACTGCGCCACCGCGGGGTGCGTCCCGCAGCAAGTCGGCCGCGGTGGGGATGCCGTGCTCGTCGTCGAGGCGGACCGTCACCCGGGCGGGGTCCCACTGCCAGATCTCGTCGAGGAACGGGATGGTGTCGGCACTGCGGCCGCAGTACACGAAATGCCAGTCGGTGCGCAGACGTTGGGCGGCCCGCACCATCGGCAGGATCGGGGTGATGCCGATACCGCCGGCCACGTAGAGCACCCGTGAGTGCGGGATGAACGGGAACCCGTTGCGCGGCCCCCGCACGGTGACGGTGTGGCCTTCGGTCAGGGCGTGCATCTCCAGTGAACCGCCGCCACCCGTCGGGATCTTGCGGACCGCGATGCGGTAACCGGACCGGTCCTGCGGATCGCCGCACAGCGAGTACTGGCGGCGCCGCCCCGACGGCAGGTGCAGATCGAGGTGGGCTCCGGGCTGCCAGGCCGGCAGTGGCGCGCCGTCGGGATCAGCGAAAGTCAGTGCCACCACGTCGTTGTCGCACGCGACGACGACCCGCTTGGCGAGCACCAGCGTCATCGGGTCGTCGGGGCTGCGGACCGCGCGCTGGTCGGCGTAGCCCTTACGAGTCACCGGACGGAGCCAGAACCTGTCCAGCGCCGTGGCGACCATGTTGATGGCTCGGTCGTCGATGCGCGCTCCGACCGGCGGAACGTGCTTCACTGCGCGGCGGGCCGAGTGGCCGGCGAGGACGCCAGATAGGCCACCGCCTGCGCGGTGTCGCCGACGTCACCGGGGTGATACCACGGCGAGTAATACTGCATGGCGCGGATCACCAGGTGCCGGATGGGCGGTGTCACGCCGTGCCGGGCAGAGCGGAACAGCTTGCGCCACACGACCTTCCGCTGCCGTCGGGACAGCGCCACGTTGGGGTCGACGCGCATCAGGTACCGGATGCCCTGCCAGATCAGGTACAGCAGGATCGGGGCGACCACCACCTGGGCGCGGGCCCGCCGGAAATAGCTGCCGTCGAAGTAGTGCAGCACGTCGTGGGAGACCATCCGGTGCTCGACTTCTTCGGCACCGTGCCAGCGCAGCAGGTCCAGCACGACGGGGTCGACGGTGGTCTCGTTGAGACGCTCGGCGTTGAGCACCCAGTCGCCGAGGAACGCGAAGATGTGTTCCAGTGCGGCGATGACGGCGAGCCGTTCGACGAGATAGTTGTGCGCCTCTTCGCCGGTGGTCTGGCGGGGCCCGAGCAGATGACCGAACACCCAGTTGGCCCGCTCGACCATCGGTGTCGGATCGATCCCGTGCCGGGTGAGGTAGTCATTGAGGCCCACATGGGCGCTGGCGTGCATGGACTCCTGCCCCATGAAGCCGATGACGTCCTCGCGCAGCCTCTCGTCCCGGATGTGCGGCAGGGCCTCCTTGAGGACGGTGATGAACCATTCCTCACCGGCGGGCAGCAGCAGGCTCAAGCCGTTGTACAGGTGGGTGGCGACGGGATATCCGTACACGTAGTGCGCAGGTACGGCGCTCAGATCGAACTGCACCGGACGGGCGTGCAAGGCGATGGCAGCGCCGTCCGGGGTGTCGGTGTCCAACAGCTCCATCGGCATGACGGTACCTGCGGTACCGGATAAAGTCGATCCCGGATCGCTAGCGCGCCACAGCCGGTTCCACGATGTCCGCGACGGAGCTGTCCAGCGGCGGCGGTGCATGCCGGTACTCCCAGCGGCGCAGCGCGTTGCGGCACGGCGACTCGATCAGCGCATAACTGACCGCCGCGATCGCGAACCCGAACACCACGGTGAGCACCAGCACCGTCGGCATGTGACCGCTGAACGGAAACTGCCCGATGATGGGGAACACCATCGCCAGCGCCGCGAGGTGCCAGACGAACAGCCCGTAGGACCAGCGGCCCAGCGTGACCATCGCCGCACTGTCCAGCAGCCGGTGCGAGGTGTAGGGCCGGTCCAGTACCAGCGGCGCCAGCAGCGCCCCGGCCACCGCCGCGCCCATCGTCACCTTCACCACGAACTGGCCCACGGTGCCCGGGGTCAGCCCTTCCGGGCCGGCCAGCGGCGACGCCGCCACCACGAACGCCACCGCCGCGACCGCCGCCATCAGCAGCCGGTTGCGTGCCAACCGGTGCGGCAACCCGACCGGTCCGACGGTGAGTTCGGCGAGCAACATGCCCGCCGCGAACCAGGAGAAGAAGGCCGGCGGCCAGTTCAGCGGGTTGACCCCGGCCGGCGGGTGCAGCGGCAGCAGGCCCCAGGCCAAACTTGCGACGGCCATCCCGACGATCGCCGGGATCCGGGCCCGCACCGGCAGTCTGCGCGCCAACAACGCGAGCAGCGGCAACGCCAGATAGAAACTGACCTCCACCGAGAGGCTCCACATCTGGGTGAGGCCGGCGGTCAGCGTCAACGGCACATAGATCTGGGTGAGCGTCAGGTTGGCCAGCCAGACCGTGAAGTTCGCCTGGGCGTCGGGCAGCAGCGTGAGCACGACGATGACGGCCACCAGGTAACCGGGCATGATGCGCACCAGTCGGGACCGCAGGTAATGCCCGGTCGGAGGGCGTCGCCGTAGCCCCCGCGCGGCCGCGGCGTGACCGCGCCACAGCAGGAAACCCGAGAGCGCGAAGAAGACGGCGACCGCGAGATCGAAGCGGCCGAGCAACCGCCCGGACACCCCGCCGGTGTGTCCGGTCTGGAACGCCACGTGGGTGACGACCACACCGATGGCCGCGCAGGCCCGCATCCCCTCGACGGCGGGCAGGAAGTTTCGCGTCCCGCCGGTCTCGGAAGAGCTCATGGCGACCAGTGTGCCGCGCTAGAGGGAGTTGTCATAAACATCGGCCTTACGGTGTGCTGTTAGGGTCAGCTTCGACCGAAGGGAGCACGGGTTGAACCGCGCAGTGGCCCTGCGAATCGCAGCGTGCGGACTGATGGGGCTCGGCGCTGCCTTGCTCATCGCCGCGTTGCTGTTGTCCACGTACACCAAGGGCAAGATCGCCAAGATCCCGCTGGATCTTGAAGCCGACCTGATCAGCGAAGGCACCGGGACCGTACTGGACCCGGCATCGCTGTCCAAGCCGGATCGCTTCGTCATCAACAAGAACGTCCCGGTGGCGCAGCAGCAGCAGCTCAGCGTGGAGGCACCGGCCAACGCCGACGTCGTCACCCTGCAAGCCGGCACTTCGCTGCGCCGCACCGACAAGCAGCAGGACAACGGCCTGCTGCTGGCGATGGTCGACACGGTGACGCTGAGCCGGACCACCGCTGAGGCGGTGTCCACCGACACCAACCCCGGCGGTGCCGTGCAGAAGCCGCGCACCATCGAAGAGGACAACCCGCCGACCAACATCGCGCTGCCGCACGAGGGTCTGGCCTACCGGTTCCCGTTCAACACCGAGAAGAAGACCTATCCGTTCTTCGATGCGATCGCGCAGAAGGCCTTCGACGCCAACTACGACGGCGAAGAGGACATCAACGGACTGACGGCCTACCGGTTCACCCAGAACGTCGGCTACGACGCCGACGGGAAGCTCGCCGAGCCGATCAAGTACGCGTCGCTGTACGACAACGACATCGACAGCACCGTGACCGCGCTCGCGCAGCAGTGGGGCGTGGAGTCCGAGGATCCGTACCTGCCCGTCACCATGACCCGCTACTACGCGGCGCAGCGGACCTTCTGGGTCGATCCGGTGAGCGGCACGATCGTCAAGTCCAAGGACCACGCGTATCACTACTACGCACGCGAGGCCCTCAAGCCGGAGGTCACGTTCGCCGACTTCACGGTCACCTCGACCGAGGAGTCCGTCGAGGCGCAGGTGTCCGCCGCACGCGACGAGGCCGACAATCTCGCATTGTGGAGCCGGATCCTGCCGATCACGTTCGCGGGCCTGGGCCTGGTGACGCTGGTGGGCGGTGTGCTGCTGGGATCCTTCGGACTGCGCGCCGAATCCGCGCTCATCGATCCCGGGTTGGACGGCTCGGATCGGGGGTTCTTCAGTCGTCGTGACGACGAGTCCGGCCCGATGCCGGCGGCGGAAGCGCAGACCGAGAAGATACCGACCCGGCGTCCGACCGATCTGCCGCCGGACCGACCGGTCTGATTCGCCCTTCCAGAACTTGGATAGCGCCGGCGTACGCGCTGGCGCTATCTCTTTTGGTGACCGGCCCCCTGCTGGGACCCGGCTACCTGTTGCTGCGCGATGCGGTGTCCACGCCGCGGTCGTATCTGTCTGACGCCGCCCTGGGCCTGACCGAAGCGGCGCCGCGGGCGCTGCCGCAGGACTTCCTCCTGGCTGCGGTGTCGCCCGTCGTCGACGGCGGCGTCGTGGTCAAGGTATTACTGGTGGCCGGTCTGTGGCTGGCCGGCTGGGGCGCGGCGCGTCTGGTCGCGGTGGTGCTGCCCGACACCGGGATGGCGGGCCAGTGCGTGGCGGTGACCCTGGCGATCTGGAATCCCTATGTCGCCGAACGGTTGTTGCAGGGGCACTGGAGCCTGCTGGTCGGTTACGGGTGTCTGCCGTGGGTGGCCGCGGCCGTGTTCCGGGCCAACTGGCCGGCGCTGGTGTTCTGGATCGCGGTCGCGGGCCTGACACCGACAGGACTGCTGCTTGCGGCCATCGTGGCGCTGGTGTGCGTGCGGGGTTGGCGCCCCGCCGGATTGGTGATCGCCGCGTCGGCCGCCGCCGCACTGCCCTGGCTGACGGCGTCGGTGCTGGCCGAGTCGCTATCGGGCACCGCGAGCGGGGGCGTACCGGCATTCGCGGCCCGGGCCGAGCCGGGCCTCGGGACGTTGGGCAGCCTGGCCGGACTCGCGGGCATCTGGAACGGGCAAGCGGTACCCGGTTCGCGGACAAGCCTTTTCGCTCTCTTTGCGACGGTCGGATTGCTCGCGGTGGTGGCCGTCGGGCTGCCCGCGGTGTTGCGGGTGCGCGAGGCGCGGCCCCTCCTGGTGCTGGCACTGGTGGCCGTGCTGCTGCCCGCATTGCTGGCGACCGGGCCCGGACTGGCGTTGCTGGAGACGGTGATCCGCACGGTACCCGGACTGGGCGTGCTGCGCGACGGCCAGAAATGGGTGGCGCTGGCGCTGCCCGGTTACGTCCTGGCTGCCGCGGGTGTGGCGCGTCACGGCCGCGCGGTGGCCGTCGTCTGCGGCGCCGCGCTGATCGCGGTGCTGCCCGATCTGGCATGGGGGGTGGGCGGGCAGCTGCGCGCGGTGCACTACCCGCCGGGGTGGACGGCGGTGGCGGCGATGATCAACGCCGATCCCCGCCCGGTCGCGGTGTTGCCCGTCGACAGCATGCGGCAGTTCGCCTGGGCCGGACCGGCGCCGGTGCTCGATCCGTTGCCCCGGTGGGTTTCCGCCGACGTCTGGTCCAGCGGCGACCTGCTGATCGGCGGCAAGACGGTGCCCGGGGAAGGCACCCGGGGCCGCGAGGTGACGGCAATGCTCCTCGACGGCGCCTCGCGGGATCGGCTGGCCGACGCCGGCGTGGGGTGGGTGGTGGCCGAATCAGGCTCGCCCACAATGGATCTCCCGGTCGCCTACCGGGACGATGAGCTGACGCTGTACCGGATCGGCGGGTCTGCGCCCGGAGCCACCGGGCGTGGCGTCCTGATCGCCGCACATCTGGTCTGGCTGGGGACGCTGGTGGGGGCCGGGGTGCTCGCGCTGTCGCGCCGGCCGCGGCCGGGATGGTTTGACCCGACGCGCGGCGTTCCTAGCCATTAAGGTTCAAACGCGATACACCGCACGACTACAGGAGCTCCACATGAACGCCGTTACTTCGCCCTGGCTGCGCCGCGCCGCCGGCCTGCTCGTCTTCGCCTCGCTGGCGGCGGGATCCGTCGCCTGCTCCAACAGTGAGAAGGAAGCGCCGAGCACCAGCACGACGACGACCACCACCACGACCGCACCGGCGACGAGCACGGCACCCACGGAGCCCACCGAGAAGAGCATCAGCCCGACCGGCGGCAACAAGTTCTCGCCGACGGTGAAAGCGCCTGGGCCGCAGACCGCCGCGCCCGGCAACCTGCCCGGTAACTCGCCGAAGTAGCGGCTACACCACGCCGCTGACGTATCGGCCGGCGTGCACGGACTCCAGCACGACGCGCATGGCGTCGGCGCTCTGCTGCCAAGAGAATTCGGCGCTGCGCGCCTGCGCCTTCGCGCCGAGTTCGATCCGCAGGACCGGATCGGTCAGCAGGCGCGCCATGCCGTCGGCGAGTTCGGCGGGGCCGTCGACCAGCAGACCGGTGACGCCGTCGACGATCGAGTCGGTCAGCCCGCCCGAGGACCGGTAGCCGATGGTCGGGACGCCGTGTTGGGCGGCCTCGATGACGGCCAGCCCCCAGCCTTCCTTGCGCGACGGCATCAGGTGTACCCAACTTCGTTGGATCACTTGGTGTTTGAGGTCATCACCGACGTGCCCGTGGAACGTCACCGCGTCGGCGATGCCGATCCGGGCGGCGTGGGCGACCAGCCGGTCCTCCCACCAGCCGCCGCCGACGATGTCGAGATGAAGGTCCGGCAACTGGGGGCGCAGCGCCGCGACGGCGTCCAGCGCATCTTCGATCTGCTTGTGCGGCACCAGCCGCGACAACACCGCCACCCGCGGTGTCACCGACCGGGGTTGCTCGAGCGTGCGCTCGGGCGCCGCGTCAAGGCCGTTGCGCACCACGGCGATCCGGTGCTTACCCACACCGAGTTCCATCAGATCGCGCGCCGAGGGCAGCGACACCGTCACGTACTGGTTGCGCCGGTGCAGCCGGGGTGAGAGCCGCGACTCCACGAACCAGCCGAACCTCCCGGTGCGACGGCCGGCCACCGGCCACTGCTCACGGTGACAGTGATGCACCAGCACCATCGAGCGCCGACCGAACGCGAGCCGGGCCAGGAATGGGATGCCGTTCTGGGTGTCGATGACGACGTCGGGCCGGGACCGGCGCAGCGGACCGAGGCCCAACCGGGCCAGCACCATGACCAGGCCGGCCCAGACGTACACCGAATAGGGGCCGCCGCCGCGGCTGACGGTGACGCCGTCGAGCACTTCGCGGCGCGGCGCGCCGGGATAGCGCGCGGTGCGCAGCGTGACCTCGACCCCATCGGCCGCCAACCGGGTGCCGATGCGTTGCAGATACGCCTCGCTGCCGCCGCCCTGCGGGTGCCCCGTGTCACGCCAGCACAACAGCAGCACTGAGCGGACGGAACGGCGGACGGACATCGTGTCGAGAGTACCGGTGAGTAGTTTGAGCAGGTGCCGTCTGCCCTGAGCCTGCTGGCCCCGCGCGCGACGTTGCGGCGGTCGGCCCGGTTACTGGGCGCCTTCCGCTTCGAGCAGAGCGATCCGGCCCGCTTCTACGGCGCGCTGGCCGACGACACGGCGGCCATGGTCGCCGACCTGTGGACGGGCGCCACCTCCTCGGCGCCGGGCGGTGCGACGGTGCTCGACGTCGGCGGCGGCCCGGGGTACTTCTCGGCGGCCTTCGACGCTGCCGGGATGACCTATATCGGCGTGGAGCCGGACCCGAAAGAAATGCACGCGGGCCCCGCGGCGGCGCCCGGTGCGGGCATGTTCGTCCGTGCGTCCGGGTTGGCCCTGCCCTTCGCCGATGACAGCGTCGACATCTGCCTGTCGTCGAACGTGGCCGAGCACGTCGCGCACCCGTGGCGGCTGGGCAACGAGATGTTGCGGGTGACCCGGCCCGGTGGGCTGGTGGTGCTGTCGTACACGGTGTGGCTGGGCCCGTTCGGCGGGCACGAGATGGGGCTGACGCATTACCTGGGCGGTGCCCGCGCGGCCGAGCGCTACACCCGCAAACACGGGCACCGACCGAAGAACGACTACGGCTCGTCGTTGTTCGCGGTGTCCGTCGCCGACGGGCTGCGCTGGGCGCGGTCGACCGGTGCGATGGTCGCCGCATATCCCCGGTACCACCCGCGATGGGCCTGGTGGATGACGGCGATTCCGGTCTGGCGGGAATTCACCGTGAGCAATCTGGTGCTGGTGTTGCGGCCGTCCGGGTAGCGCCAATTGCAACGTGTTCTCGTTTCGACCAGAACTGGGTAATGTGACGCTTATGACACAGAGCACGGCTTTGAAAACGACGTGGGACAAGCTGTTCATCGGCGGCGAGTGGGCCGATCCGTCGACCAGCGAGGTCATCGAGGTCTTCTGCCCCGCGACCGGCGAGAAGGTCGGGCAGGTTCCGCTGGCCGCCAAGGCCGACGTCGACGCCGCCTGCGCAGCCGCGCGCAAGGCCTTCGACGAGGGCCCGTGGCCGCGGATGTCGCCGAAGGAACGCGAGGCCGTGGTGGCCAAGGCGACCGCACTGATCGAGGCACGCGCCGACGAGTTCAAGGCGCTGCTCGCGCTGGAGACCGGCCAGCCGCCGACCATCGTCGACATGATGCAGTACGGCGCCGCGATGTCGACGCTGAACTTCTACGCCACGGCCGCCGACAAGTTCGCGTGGAAGGACATCCGCGACGGCCTGTACGGCCAGACCTTGGTGCTGCGGGAGCCGGTCGGGGTCGTCGGCGCCGTCGTGGCCTGGAACGTGCCGTTCTTCCTGGCCGCCAACAAGCTGGGCCCGGCCCTGCTGGCCGGCTGCACGATCGTGCTCAAGCCGGCCCGCGAGACCCCGCTGACCACCAACCTGATGGCTGACATGTTCGCCGAGGCCGGCCTCCCCGAGGGTGTGCTGTCGGTGGTTCCCGGTGGTCCGGAGACCGGCCGCGCGCTGACCGACAACCCGGCACTGGACAAGTTCACCTTCACGGGCTCCAGCGCGGTCGGCAAGGAGATCGGCAAGATCGCCGCCGAGAAGCTCAAGCCGTGCACGCTGGAACTGGGCGGTAAGTCCGCGGCGATCATCCTCGAGGATGCCGACCTGGATTCCACCCTGCCGATGCTGATCTTCTCCGGCTTGATGAACGCCGGGCAGGCCTGTGTCGGCCAGACCCGCATCCTGGCGCCGCGGTCGCGTTACGACGAGGTCGTCGAGAAGGTCGGTGCCGCCGCCGGCGCCATGCAGTGCGGCCTGCCCGACGATCCGGCTTCCATGATCGGTCCGCTGATCAGCGAGAAGCAGCGCGAGCGGGTCGAGGGCTACATCAAGAAGGGCGTCGAAGAGGGCGCTCGCATCGTCGCCGGCGGTGGCCGGCCCGAGGGCTTGGACGGCGGCTGGTTCGTGCAGCCGACGGTGTTCGCCGATGTCGACAACTCGATGACCATCGCCCAGGAGGAGATCTTCGGGCCGGTGCTCGTCATCATCCCGTTCGACGACGAGGCCGACGCCGTGCGTATCGCCAACGACTCGGTGTACGGATTGGCCGGTTCGGTGTACACCACCGACTACCCCAAGGCCATCGAGATCGCCTCGCAGATCCGCACCGGCACGTACGGCGTGAACATGTACGCATTCGACCCGGGCGCACCGTTCGGCGGGTACAAGAACTCCGGCATCGGCCGCGAATGTGGGCCCGAGGGCATCGGAGGCTACTGCGAGTCCAAGAGCGTGCTGCTGCCGTTCGGTTACACCCCTGAGTAAAACGCGGTAGACGACGAAAAGGCCTGCGCCCGGACCAGATCCGGGGTAGGCCTTTTCCGTGCGGACAGCTGGCATTCAGGCTCGTCGGTTAGCGTGGCGCCCCCAACTACGAGGAGGCAACGTGGCAGTTTCGGTGGATCTGGCGAAGTCGCTGGACAAGGCGTACGAGGACAAGTCGGTCAAGGAGATCCTGGATGCGTCGCCCGCGGCCCTGGCCGGTGTGACCGACGCGGACGCCAAGCACCTCGAGGACGCCTTCGGCATCAAGACGGTGCGGCAGCTGGGCAGCAACAAGTTCTTCGCCGTCGCCGCAGCATTGGCCGCGCTGGAGAGCGCGGGCTAACGCGGCGGTTCGGTCAGCTTCGGCAGTGGGGTGTCCGGTGCCGGTTTACCGGTGAACAGTTTGGCCGTGGCCGGCACCGGGCCCACCACATAGGAGCGCACGACCGGGTTGTGCGTCTCGCCGGGCCAGCAGTCGGCCATGATCCGGTTTGCGGCGGTCGATCCAGCCGAGAACGTGAGATCGATCTCGACGGTGACGTGGTCGGTGTCCGCGCCCGTGACGCGGGGGGCGATATCGCACGGCGGCGGACCCACCATGCCCGGCGGAATCTGCGAAGCGACCGACGGCGCATGGAAGTACACCGTGGCGACGGTGGTTCCGTCCGGGCCCGGCGCCGTCAGGTAGCCGATCATGTCGAGCTGCCCCCGGGTGGCGCCCGGCTGCGGCAGGAACGCCGGCACGCCGGGCAGGATGTTGGCAGTCGTGGACGTCGCGGAAGTTGTTGGTGCTGCGGTGTTCTCGTGCGCACACGACGTGACGAGTGCGGCGATGGTCAGCACTGCGGTTGCGCCCTTGCCGAACACCATGAGGTGACTTTAGTCGACCACTATTGCGGCTGGTCCTCGATCAGCAACCCAGCCCCCACTCCTTCAAGCCATAGGCCCGGCGCAGCGCTCGAAGGTCATCGCACGCCTTTCGAGCGGAGTATGGATCGTCGAACAACCGCACGACGCGGTCGAGGTTCTCGCGGGCCCACCGCACCTCTTTGACTGCCGGGAGAAATTCGATGTTCGCGTGATTCTCGACGTATTTCCGCAGCAACGAGATCCAGAAGGCTTCTGCCCCTTCCGACTTGTGGGACGGCCCGACCATCGCGCTGAACTGACCGCGGTCGATCGCCAACGTCCACTCGAGCACCGGTCCGGTCACCGTCATCCCGGCGTTCGCCACGCTGCCCGTCCGAGAATCGGCAATCCGGTACCCGGGGTCGGAATAGAGGAAGTCGAAGTTCGCAAGGTAGAACTCCAGCAGCTTCTTCATGGCCGCCTCTCACTCGTGTCGCCGATGATCAAGTCCACAACTTCGACGCAAACAGGAACAGACCCCAACTGAACCCGGCTCCGTATCTGGTTCCTTCCCAAGTAAATTCGTGCACCTCATGGGCAGGAAGAACCGAATCGAACAACGACGAGCGGTACGTGAGTGCGGTCGGCCCGAAATGATCATTGAAATCCGACGTGTCCATACTCCATGGCGGCTGTTCAACCGGTGAGAGCGCAGCCACGGGGCGCCCGTTCTCACGCATGTATCGCGCCGACTCAAGCGCGCCGACGCCATCGGCCGATGCGGTGAAGGCGAATTCAGGCCACAACACGCCGTTGTAAGTCAGCGACCGAGCGCCTCCACCCGTCGCTCCTACCAGCCGTTTCAGGTCCTCGAACTGAGAGCCGGAGTGTGCAAAGAGGTCGGCCAGCCGCTGATGAATCTTCTGCGCATCCATGAAGGACAGTCCACGTTCTGACAACTTAGACTCGAGCACCGCTTGCCGGTTGATCATCCCGTGCTGCATCGTCACCAACAGGTAGACCTCGAACTCGAGGGGCGAACTGCTCTGCACTGTATTCACAATAAATCCCCTCATTGGCCTAAGTACGGCAAGAACTGCATCAAGTCACCTCTGAATACGCTCACCGAGCCGTCTGGGTGCACCTGCATCGCAATTCTTTGCGGCAGCGACGCCGGCAACACCATTTTCGTTCCGTCGGGCAGAGTTGCTACTCCTGCCGTTTCACCGAAAGCAACTCGGGCGGCAAGGTTCGTCGCTTGTGCTGCGTCTGTCTGGCTCAACTGTAGTTCCGTCACCCTCGCGGCCAGCGTCTGAGTATGGGACGGCCCGCCGTCCGGAATCATGCTGATCTCACGACCGATCTGGGCGCCCATCGAATTGATCGGGTCGGCGAGCGGCGGCACTTGGTCTAACCCCTCTGCCGAGAGCGTGTGACCTTGCGGAACAACCGAATCGGATACCTGCGGCGGATGGACCAGGTCGTTCGGCAACCCGTCCGGGAGGTCGAGTCCTGCCCGCGCCAGCGCACCTTCGCCGCCGAACATCAGTGTCGGCGCTGTCATGGCGCCTTCGGCGGACTTCTGCCCCAGGTAGTACGCAGCGTTCGGTGAATTGAGAGCAGCCTTGACCTCATTGACAGCTGGATTCAGGGGACCGAACGGACCGCTGAACTGCTCGGCTGTTCCCTTGAGTAGGTCACCCCAGGCCTCTCCTATGCCAGGCTCGCCCGGACCGCCTTGACCGACGAGGTTCCTGATCTGTTGCTCCGTACCGAACCACGTATCGGCGAACCCATCCCCGAATCCCGGCTCCGGACCGTTGACCTCCGGCGGCCGATACGAAGGTGGCAGAGGCTGATTGGCTTTGGCCATCAGATCATTGACGCGTGCCTCGATCTGATCAGGCGGCACACCGTCATTGATCATCACCTGCCGCAACGCTGCTTTGGCGCGTTCAGCTTCGCCAGGATCCATCGGCGGCCGGGGCTGCGGCGCGGGCAACGGGCCCGAACCACCCGTCAGTTGTCCCAGCGCCTCATCCAGCGAATTCGGCTGCGCCGGAACTGGTTGCTTGGGACGCGGGGGCGCCGTAGGCTGCGGAGGTTTCGCGGCAGGAACCCCCGTTGCTGACGAATCGCTTGCGCTAGCTCGCTATCTACTGCGGTACCGCGTGCTAACACTGCTGCGATTCGTGTCTGCAAGTCCGTGACCTTCGCCGCGACTTGCGCCGCTGCCTCCTCAGTCAGATACGACGTGTCCGGCGGGATCACCTGGTTGGTAGCGGTGTTCACCTGTACGGCCGGTGCCGCGGCAGCATCGTTGAGAATGGCCTTGACGTCGGCGACAAGCGTCTCAGAATCCTTCTCCGCACGGTCCATCGCGCTGGCGGCTTTGCCGATCCGATCAGCGGCGTCCTCATGGTCACCAGCACTGGCCACCATCGCCTGCTGGGCAGTGGCGCCCGCGGCGCCCTCCCACGTCGACGCGCTAGCCAACGATCGATAGAACTCGGCCGACCGGTTGTGCGTCGCCGCCGCATCATGGGTCGCGGACGCGAGATTCCCGATCTCGCCCGGCCAGTCCAACAACTCCTGCAGAGTCAATCCCACCGGTACGCCTACAACGGCGACGCTGCGCCGTCGATTGCCTCGGCTCCTCCAGCGTCACCCTGTACATACCGCCCAGCGGCCTCCCGATGCGCATCGGCATGGCCGGTGAATACTTCACCGAACTGTGCGCGCTCGGCTTCCCACCCTGACAGCATTTCCTTCAATGCCGCACCGGACGCAGAACCCAGCGCAACACCAGCGGCCTTCACGTGCGCGGCCTCATGCTCAGCGTGGAAGGAACCCGCCTGGCCATCCAACTGACCAGCAGAAATACCCAACTCGTCAGGATCAACCCGCAACGGCTCACCCCTTGATTTCACCCCCCGGTGTTCACGACTCAAGATATTTTACGCGGTGATCTCGTCTCGTCCGGGCACAGATTGAGCGTGATGCTGACTCTCATCCGCGTGCTCCAGCGAGATTGCAGTGAGGGTCGTGCAATCGGCTCCATGCCCTCACAACAACAACCCTGAGCGCAATCTCGCTGGAGCACCCAAGTCAGGGTGGTCTCCTAGAACGCGCCCTCCGGCAGTTCCATCGGCGCCAGACCCATCGCCTCGATGACCGATCGATCCGAGCCCAGCCGGGGCAGCACGTGGCGGGCGAAGAAGCCCGCCGCCCCGATCTTCCCGAGGTAGAAATCGCGATCACGATCGGTGGCGCTGTCGAGTGCGGCTTGGGCGATCTCGGCCTGCTCCAGCAGCAGCCAACCGATGAACAGGTCACCGACGGCCAGTAGGAACGGCACCGAGGACAGGCCGACGCGGTAGAGATCCTGCGAATTCTGTTGAGAATCAATCAGATACTTGGTCATCGCAGAAACCATCGCGGTGACGTCCGCCAGGGCCGCACTCAGCGCGGCACGGCCGTCGGCCAGTTCGGGACGGGCGGTGTCCCGGTCCAGGAAGGCCTGGATCCGGCCCACCACATGGGACAGCGCCGCGCCTTGGTCACGGGCGATCTTGCGGAAGAAGAAGTCCTGCGCCTGGATGGCGGTGGTGCCTTCGTACAGCGAGTCGATCTTCGCGTCGCGGATGTACTGCTCGATAGGGTAGTCCTGCAGGAAGCCGGACCCACCGAAGGTCTGGAGCGCCTCGGTCAGACATTGGTAGACCCGTTCGGATCCCACCCCCTTGACGATCGGCAACAGCAGGTCATTGACCCGCTCGGCCGTCGCCTCATCCGCGCCGGAGACAATGGCGGCCGCCGCCGGGTCCTGATGCGCGGCGGTGAACAGATACAGGGCCCGCAAACCTTCGGCGTAGGACTTCTGCACGAGGAGGGCGCGCCGCACGTCGGGGTGATGCAGGATGGTCACGCGCGGCGCCGTCTTGTTCGACATCTCGGTCATGTCGGAGCCCTGAATCCGTGTCTTGGCATATTCCAAGGCGTTCAGGTAGCCCGTGGACAACGTGGAAATGGCCTTGGTGCCGACCATCATTCGCGCATATTCGATGACCTTGAACATCTGCGCGATACCGCTGTGACTGTCTCCCACCAGCCAGCCGACCGCAGGCGCACCATGCTGACCGAACGTCAGCTCGCAGGTGGCCGACGCCTTGAGCCCCATCTTGTGTTCCAGGCCGGTGACGAACACCCCGTTGCGTTCGCCGGGTGCCCCGGTCTGCGAGTCCGGGAAGAACTTGGGGACGACGAAGAGGGAGAGGCCCTTCGTGCCGGGACCGGCTCCCTCGGGACGCGCGAGCACGAGGTGCAGCATGTTCTCGAACAGATCGTCGGCATCGCCGTTGGTGATGAACCGCTTGACCCCGTCGAGATGCCAGCTGCCATCGGGTTGTTCGGTGGCCTTGGTCCGGCCGGCCCCGACGTCGGACCCGGCGTCGGGTTCGGTGAGCACCATGGTGGCGCCCCAGTTCCGGTCGATCGCCTGGGTGGCCCACTGGCGTTGCTGCTCATTTCCCAGCTGGAAGAGGATGTTCGCCAGCACGGGTCCGGCCAGGTACATGAACGCCGCGGGCTGGGCGCCGAGCGCGAACTCGCTGACCGCCCAGGACAGCATCGCGGGGCCCGGGACGCCGCCGATACCTTCGTCGATCCCGATCCGGAACCATTCGCCCGCGTGCCACGACCGCAGCGACTTCTTGAACGGCTCGGGAATGCTGACGACGTGCGTCTCGGGATCGAACGTCGGCGGGTGCCGGTCGGTCTCGGCGAACGCCTCGGCAAGCGGCCCTTCGGCCAGGCGGGCGGCCTCCGCGAGCATCTGCCGCACCGACTCGCCGTCGAGGTCGCCGAACTCGCCAGTGGCCAAGACCTTTTCGAGTTCATACACCTCGAAGAGGTTGAACTCGACATCCCGCACGTTGCTGCGATAGTGCCCCATGGTGCGAGCCTATCGGCGCGAGCGGTTACCGCCCGAGGAATTGCGCGGGTCGACGCTCGACGAACGACTGCAATCCCTCGGCCGCATCCGCGGTGCCGAACAACCGGGCCACCTCCGGTCGCAACTGGGCGACGGCGTCACCTCCCGCGCGCGCCAGGTGCGCCGAACGCAGGGTGGCCGCCACCCCCAGCGGGGCGGCGTTCTCCGCGATGGTGCGCGCGATCTCCCGGGCCCGCGCCTGAGCTGCGACGGTATCGGCGGCTACCTCCTGCACCAGCCCGATCCGGTGCGCCTCCGCGGCGTCGAACTCGTCACCGGTCAGCAGCCATCGCATGGCGTTGCCCCAGCCTGTCAACTGCGGAAACCGCTGCGTCGCCCCACCGAACGGGAAGATGCCACGAAGAATCTCCATCTGCGCGAACCGGGTGGCCGCGGCGGTCACCCGGATATCGGCCGCCAGCAACAGTTCGATGCCGAGGGTCAGGCACCGCCCTTGCGCGGCGGCGACCACCGGTTTGGTCCAGTCACCGTCCAGCCGCCAGGGGTCGCGGCCGTCGGCGGGGAACGGATCTCGGCCTTCGGCGATGTACGGCCCGACATCCAGCAGGTCCAAGCCCGCGGTGAAGTGGTCGCCGTGGGCGATCAGCACGCCCGCACGCAAGGTGTCGTCGCTTTCCAGCAGCGCATAAGCGCGCGAAAGGTCCGCGAGCATCGCCACGTTGAAGGCGTTGCGTTTCTCCGGCCGATTCAGGCCGATCACCAGTACGTGTCCGTCGCGTTCCAGGGACACAGTGTCCAGAGTTGTCATGCCGAGCAGTCAACGCCGATCACCAAAATTATGCAAGACACCATAATTTGACTGTCGCTTGAGACCAATCGAAACCTTGTTCATCGTTTGTTAACCCACTACCAGCGGTTTTGACGGACATGGCAATAGTCGCGCCGACGTTGGTGCTTTATGCTTGTCGACATAGATAGGAGGCATCCGATGTTGCTCATCGAGCTCAACGTCGCCGGCCACCGGTTCACGCACCGGGTGGGCGAGCCCCGTCATACCTTCGACCGGGTCCGGGCACGGCTCAACCCGTTGAACATGTCGTGGCGTCCGTCGCGGGCGGCCTGACCCGCAAGCGCGGGTCGACGCGGCGCGCAATGCTCGTCACCGCGGTCGATGTGCTGCGCGAACGCGGCGCCGCCGGGGTCACCATCGACGAGGTACTGACCCGCAGCGGCGCCCCGCGCGGTTCGGTGTACTACCACTTCCCGCAGGGCCGCAGCCAACTTCTCACAGAAGCACTGAACTACGCGGGCGACTCCATCACCCAGGTCATCGACGCCGCAGCCGAGCGCGGTGGGATGGCCCTGGTGGGACAGTTCGTCGCCTTCTGGGAGCGCGCGCTGGCCGGCAGCGCCTACACCGCGGGCTGCCCCGTGATGGCGGCAGCCATCAGCACCACGGAGGACGATTCCATCCTCGCCACGGCGGCCGGCGAGATCTTCGCGCGCTGGCGCGACGCGCTGAGCCAGACCTTCCGCACCGACGGATTCGAGGCCGCCGATGCCGCATCACTGGCCGTGATGTGTATCGCGTCCTTGGAAGGCGCCGTGGTGCTGTGCCGGTCGGCCGGCAATGCCGAGCCCCTGCATCAGGTCGGTCAGCAGCTCGAATTCCTGATCAAGTCAAGGGAATTCGTGCGGGTGTATGGCGTGCCGGGGCGCTAGTAACCCAACAGGTCGGCCAGCGCGACGAGCACGTTGACCGTGTCCGCCACGGTGACCAGTTTGGTATCCAACGTCTGCAGCGCGCCCACGACGACCGCACCGGCCGATCCCAGGTTCAGCGGCGTGGTGGAGACGTAGGTCAACGCGTTCTTCACCACTGTCTGCGCCACCGTCACCGCCGCCTTGACGTATTTCAGATATGGCGCAACCTTTTTCAGTGTCGCGAACGGATCCGTGGGGGCAGGGGTGGCCGTGGCCGTGACCGCCTGCGCGGACACCTTGGCCGTGGTCGCGGATGCGAGTGCGGTGCTGACCGTGGTCGCCTGCTTCTTGGCCACCGGTTGCTCGGCGACCAGTCGGCGTGACGCGCCGAGCATCAGCAACTCGGCGGGAGCGGGCGCCGGCACCCGCGCGGGCGAACCTGTGGAGGAAGACTTCTTGGTTACCACGACCGACGCCACCTTGACCACCACACCGGTGTCCGAGGCGTCCGATCCGCTGGGCTGAGCGGCGGCCGGTTGCGCTTGCGCCGGCGTCGAGTCCTGGGGCGTGTCCGTGGCCGCTACACTCGCCGCCGCGCGCTTACGGTGCTTACCCGGGGTCGATGCAGCACTTTCTCCGGAGGACGCCGCACTCACGGTTCCGCTTGCGCCACTTCGCCTTTTTGTGCCGGATGCCTTCCGGCCATCTGCCGGCTTCGCGGCCGGAGACGACGAAGCCGCTGAAGATGGCGATGACTGCGACGACGACGAAGCGCCCTGTGACGATTCGCCGGAATCGGCCGCCGCTGTGCCGCAACCGAAGGTCACCGCCGCGCCGATTCCCAGCGCCACCGCCAATCCGCCCACCCGCCCGACGTTTGCCCCTGCACCCATTCCTGCCTCCTTGGCATCGGTGGTGCGCCGACCCCCGGAGCACCAACTTGCAGCAGCGTAAATTACATTCGTCCGCAATGTGCAGTTAGCTGAGAAATTCGATCCGGCCAGTTCCGAGCCACCCCACGGGGCGATCCCCCGCCGTACCGCTTGGTGAAAGTACAGTTAAATCAACGTCTTTCATGGCCAATCTTCCGGCAAGCACGTCCGGTCAGCGAAATCACG
The DNA here is from genome assembly GCA_016197365.1 of Mycolicibacterium cosmeticum. GTDB lineage: Bacteria > Actinomycetota > Actinomycetes > Mycobacteriales > Mycobacteriaceae > Mycobacterium > Mycobacterium cosmeticum_A. The sequence continues at coordinate 92,888 of JACPVS010000004.1, forward strand.
CGACGGTGACCACCTCCCGAGGCTCACCCCATTCTGGTTGCTGAACGGCTGCGCGACACGATCCAGTTGAATCAGCAAGGACCCGTGCGTCTCCCCGAACGCGGTGCCCGTACGCGTGCCGGCCGGTTCAGCAACGGGCAGCAGCCGGTGGGCGCCCCCACCCGGGGTTAATGCAGCGACTTATCCCTTGCCGGGTCAATGCTTTTCACCATTCTCGCTTCACGACGAAGCGAACGCCGACCTACCGAGCCGGGTGCCGGCACCTGTGCGCAAACGGCGGGCCCAGCAATCTCGCGCGCCGGAACTGAAACACGGCCGGAGGCGACGTCCCAACGGCTAGATGCGGTGGGATTGCGGCTTACACCGACGACTCGGCCATGCTCGCCATCCGGGCAGATCTGACGCCGAGCCCCCGCCGGAGCAACCACCCGTCAGTGGCGGAAATCGTCCCTGATCACACCGCGGGTGCGATGTCCGGCAGGGACCACGTCCTGTCGAACAGGGCTTGTTGCGGTCCGTAGAGGCGGAAGAGCACCTCGAACCCGCGGCCGCCACGGGTCGGGATCCAGTTCGGCGCACCGGGGGGACGTTCCGGACCGAAGTAGATCTCCGTGGCCCCGTCAGGATTCCGCTGGACGTCCGTGGCAGTGGACGCGATGCTGACGCGCTCAGCATCAGGCAAGTGCGCATGCGTCGACCGGTCATACACGGTTGCCGACCAATACCGCGTCACCGGCGGGTCGGCGGGGACGGTGAGCACGTAGGTGCGGCCACCGTCGAGTGGGACCCCCATGGCATCGTCGATCGCCATCACGTAGAACTGCCCGGCGCCAAGGCGTTTGGCGCTGAAGTAGATGAAGGAGTACAGCACGCCCCTGGCGTCGACGGGATAGCTGTCCGCATCGGCGAATCCGGACTGCATCCCGGCGATCACCTCGCGACCGGCGGGCACGGCCCAGTGGGTGCCCGGGAAGTACGGCGGCTCGAAGGCATGCGGGTATTGGGCCTCCAGCCAGTCACGGGCCTCCCCGATGGCCTCGGCCAACAATGCGGTCGCGGGCCGGTCGGGCTGGAACGGCATGCCCTTGACGATGCCGATGGTCTTCAGCACGTCGATCATCGCGCGGTCGCGCTGCAGCCACGGCTCGCGCTGCACGAAGCGGTGCAACAACTCGAAGAACCGAATATCGTAGGGAATCTTGTTGTCGAACAACGTGTCCAGCGCATCCACGAAGACCGTGGCAGGCGGGCCGGCGGCCTGCGACAGCGGGTAGCAACCGATCCGGCGACCGTACGCGGCGGCCTTGTCCACATCAGCGTCACTGCTGCTGTCGATGTTGGATCGAATGGCGCCGAACCCGGTGAAGGTGTCCGCGGCCAGCACGATGTATCCGTCGGGCACCGGGCGGTCGTAGCCCGGCGGCAGGATCAGGTACTTCCCGCCACGGCCCCCGTCGGCACCCGCGGGGCCCACGTCTTCCAGCGAGCACTGCCAGCCGTCGTCGACGGATCCGGTGAGGGCACCGTCACCGGCGGGTGGGATGTCGAGCACCACCGGGCCGGTGTCACGGGTGTTGAAGAACGGGAAGAAGTACAGCGTGTCCGGGTTCGGCGTCAGCGTCTGGTTCTTCCAGCCCGGCAATCGGGACCAGTAGATGATCTGGTTGTCGGTGGCGCCGGCGTCTGCCGCAGCCTGGCGCAACAGTTCGAAGTTGACGGCCGGCATGCCCCAGATGACGGCCTGCACGGCACGTGCGCGCAGCAGATCCGCAGAGATCATCGGCCCAGCGTAGCGGCAACCCAACGGGCACAGACGAAATCGCCGTTGACGGTCGATTCGGCCAGCGTCCACTCCGAACGCGCCGGCAGCACCTGGGCGCCCTTCCCGAGGGTGCACGGGGCGTAACTCACGATCATCTCGTCCACCAGCCCGGCTTCGACGAATTGTGCGGCCACCACCCCGCCGCCGACGACCCACACATCGCGGTCGCCCGCCGCGGCGACCAGCTGCGGATGCAACTCGGTGACCTCACCGGCGAATACCCGAACCGGGTGCCCGTCGACGACGATCCCCGGCCGACTCGTCAGCACCCAGGACGGCTGTTCGTACATCCATGGGCCAGGTTGATTGCCCACCAGCCACTCGTAGGTCTGCGATCCCATCACCAACGCACCGACGGAGTCGTTGAAGGCCTCGTAACCGAACGGGCCCTTGACATCGATGTCGCGACTGAGCAGCCAGTCCAGGCTGTCGTGCTCGTCGACGACGAAGCCATCGAGGCTGGACGCCGTGTAGTAGATGGTGGCCATGATCCTCGAGGCTAGACTCCGTTCCCAGTGAGCGAATTCGATGCGCTGTGCGCCAACGACGGTGATCTGGCCGAGCTTCGTGCTGCGGTCCGGCAATTCATCAGCTCTGACCGGGCCACGCACGGCTGGGAACCCGAGATCGACTCGTGGCTGACCAGTTGGGATGCGGGGTTCAGTGAGCGGCTGGCCGACGCCGGTTTTGTGGGGCTGACCATTCCACCCGAGTACGGCGGCCACGGTCGCGGTTTCTTGCACCGGTATGTCGTGACCGAGGAACTGCTCGGCCAGGGCGCTCCGGTGGCCGCGCACTGGTTCGCCGACCGACAGGTGGCCCCGTCGCTGTTGTCCTACGGCTCGGAAGAGCAGCGCAGCCGGCTGCTGCCGCAGATTGCGGCAGGTCGGCTGTATTCGGCCATCGGGATGAGCGAACACGGCGCGGGCTCGGATCTGGCCGCCACCGCCACCAAAGCCACCCGCACCGACGATGGCTGGCTGCTCAACGGGACGAAAGTGTGGACCAGCGGTGGGCATCGCGCACATTTCGCGATCGTGCTGGCCCGCACCAGTGCGCTGGACCCTGAGCACCGGCACGCCGGGTTCAGTCAGTTCATCGTCCAACTCGACACCCCGGGCATCACGGTCAGCCCGATCGTCACGATGGACGGGCACCACCATTTCAACGAGGTCGCCTTCGATGACGTCCGGGTCGGGGACGGCGACGTGCTGGGTGAGGTGGGCGACGGCTGGCATCAGGTCACGGCAGAACTCGGCTTCGAACGCAGCGGGCCCGAACGGATTCTGTCCACCGCGATCCTGATCTTCGGGGTGATCCGGGCGCTCGGTCCCGACGTCGATGACCGGACTGCCGCCGCCGTCGGCGACCTACTGGGCCGGGCGATGTCACTGCGGCAATTGTCGGTGGCGGTGGCACGCGATCTGGCCGCCGGCCGCGACGCGGCCACCCGCGCCGCCCTGGTGAAGGACCTGGGTACCCGCTTCGAGCAGGAGTCCGTGGAACTGTGCGCCGACCTGCTGGAGTCGGTGGACGATCCCGGTGGGTTACGCGCCGTGCTGGCCATGGCGCGGCTGCATTCCCCGATGTTCACACTGCGGGGCGGGACCAACGAAGTGTTGCGTGGCGTGATCGCGCGCGGCCTGGGGGTGCGATGAGCGACGAACTTCAGCAACTGGTGGCCGATATCGGTCGCCGGTCCTATGACGAGAACTTCGGGAAGCGCAGGCTGCCAGAGGTTTTCGACGCAGCGCTGTGGCAGACGCTGGAGGAGACCGGCCTGAGCAGGCTGACCACCCAGCAGGATGCCGGCCCCGCCGAGGCTGCCGTGGTGTTGGCGGGCCTGGCCCGCTTCGCCGCGGCCGTGCCTATCGCCGAGACCGATCTGCTGGCCGGCTGGCTGGCGGCCCGGGCCGGTATCGACGTGCCAGAGAGCGGCCCGCTGACGGTGGCGATCGGCACCGGGGGCAGCGCGCCCGAGGTGCCGTGGGCGCGCGATGCGACCGTGCTCGTGGCCGACCGCTCGGCCGACGTGATTTCCGTTGGGCTGCTGACGGATCCGCAGAGCACCGACGACCACAACTTGGGCGGTGAACCGCGCGGCGCGATCAGCTACGACACCGCCGGCCTGACTCGGTTGGACGTGCAGATCGGAGACGAACTGGTGCGCCGCGGCGCCTGGGCACGCTGCGTGCAGATCATCGGTGCCTTCGATTCGGCGTTGGAGCTGACTGTCGCGCACACCTCGGAGCGGGTCCAGTTCGGCCGGGCGCTCAGCAAATTCCAGGCCGTTCAGCACTCACTTGCGGCGATGGCCGGTGAGATCGAACGGGCCAGGGCGGCAACCGATCTGGCGACCGCGGCCGTCACGGAGTATGGCTTTGCGGCGACGCAGGCCGACTACGCGGTGACGGTTGCCAAGGTGGCCGTCGGCCGAGCCGTCACCCCGGTGACCACCATCGCGCATCAGTTGCACGGCGCCATCGGCGTCACCATCGAACATCAGTTGTGGTCGGCCACCATGCGGGCCCGCAGTTGGAGCGACGAGTTCGGTAGCACCGCGTCCTACGCGCGACGGCTGGGCCGGCTGGCGTTGACGGCGGACGATCCGTGGGATGTCCTGATCAGCTGTCCCTGATTTCGGCGAACCAGGGCCGGCCGCCGCTGCGCATCCGATTCACGTCGGTCACGTATCCAACACCTGGCTGACACGGGCTTCCACGTCTCCCAGGCCATCAAGGTCGATACCGAACCGGCCGGTGAGCTGTTCGAGTACGTCGGCGGCGGAGGCCAGCCGGACCTTCTCGGTGCTGCCGTTGCCGTGGATCGCGAGATTGCGTCCCCGCAGATTCCACCGCGCGCTGTCGGTGACCAGCGCGACGGACAGCCCGACCACGAAGATCGCGCCCGGATACGTCGACGAATACCAGCTGCCGATGCTCAGATCGACCAGCGGCTGAGTGCGCAGGCTGAATTGGTAGAGCGGCAGCCACTCGCCATGGAGTTTGGTCTGCAGTTGCAATCCCTCGGGATGCTCCACCAATCGATAGGGCTCGTGCCTGGTCTGCTGGACGGGGCCGGCCGTCAGCCGGATCGGCGAGGACAGGGTCTGGCCGCCGAAGCCGACATCGACCAGGAAGCGGCCGTTCTCGCCCGGCACCGTGACCGCCAGCACGTTGTGGGTGATCCCGGTCTGGGGCGCGTCCGGCGGCCGCATCCACACCACCCGCCCGGCCAGCCGATCCACGCCGTAGCCGAGGGATTCCAACACGTAGGCGAGCAGTCCGTTGTTCTCGTAGCAGAAGCCCCCGCGGCGCCGACGGACCAGCTTGGCCGTCAGCGCATCGGCACTCAGATCGTGCACGGGGACGCCCATCAGCGGATCGAGATTCTCGAACGGGATGGACCGGTTGTGGGCGGCGACGATCTGGCGCAAAGCGTCGAGGGTCGGCGCGGGTGAACTCTCGATGCCTATTCGGGTGAAGTATCCGGTTGTGTTCAGGCCCACCTCTCTATGGTGGAACATGCCAGATCGGGGTGGTCACATCGGGTGATCTGCACCGCAACTCTTTGACCACCCGACATCTCGCGTGCAAAACTAGAACACGTTCTATTTCGTCGCCGGCTTCCATGGAGGGTCCACATGAGCTCGACCGATATCGAACCCACGGAGATCACCAAGTTCGATCCCAGCCTCACCGAGAAGGTGATGGGTTGGCTGCGCCCGCTGTTGAAGACCTACCACCGCACCGAGGTGCGCGGCCTGGAGAACTTCCCGGCCGGTGGCGCCTTGGTGGTGTGCAACCACTCGGGCGGCCTGTTTCCCATGGATGTGCCCATTTTTGCGGCCGACTTCTACGACAAGTTCGGCTACGGCCGCCCCGTCTACACCCTGAGCCACGCCATGCTGATGGTCGGGCCCACCGCCGACTTCTTCAAGAAGACCGGCTTCATCCTCGCCAGCCGCGAGAACGCCGATGAGGCGCTGCGCTCCGGCGGCGTCGTCGTGGTGTTCCCCGGCGGAGACTACGACGTCTACCGTCCCAGCTCTGAGGCAAACAAGATCGACTTCGACGGACGCCAGGGGTACGTACGAGCCGCCATCAGCGCCGGGGTCCCGATCGTGCCGATGGTGGGCATCGGCGGCCAGGAGACCCAGCTGTACCTGTCCCGTGGCACCTGGCTGGCCAAGGCGCTCGGCCCGATTGCCCGCCTGGCCCGCACCAAGGTGGTGCCACTGTCGTTCGGCGTGCCGTTCGGCCTGTCGGCGGTCGTGCCGTTCAACGTGCCGCTGCCGTCCAAGATCGTCATGGAGGTGCTGCCCCCCGTGCACATCGACACGCAGTTCGGCGAGACGCCGGACATCGACGAGGTCGACGCACACGTCCGCCACGTCATGCAGCGCGCGCTGAACGGACTGGCCGAGGAACGCCGCTTCCCGGTGATCGGCTAGAGGGGTGGGCCTCCTCGATCCGCTGACCACCACCGTCGGCCTGCTCAGCACGATGGCGCGTGCCGGGGTGATCGCCCCCCTGCGTCCGGACAAGTACTTGCGCATCGCCGCAGCGATGGCCCGCGAGAACATGAGCATCACTTCGGGCTTCGCGGGCGCCGCGGCGCGCTGCCCGGACCGGGTCGGTCTGATCGACGAGCTCGGGGCCCTGACGTGGCGCGAAATCGACCAGCGCGCAGACGCTTTGGCCGCCGGACTGCAGGCCATCGGCTCCCCCGGGGTGATCGGGATCATGGCCCGCAACCACCGCGGGTTCGTCGAATCGCTGATCGCCGCCACCCGGATCGGCGCGGACGTTCTGCTGTTGAACACCTCCTTCGCAGGACCGGCGATGGCCGAGATCGTGAGCCGCGAAAGGGTCGAGGCCGTCATCTACGACGAGGAGTTCACCTCGACGGTGGACCGGGCGTTGGCCGACTCCCCCGACGTGACCCGCGTGATCGCCTGGACCGACAGCGCCGACCCCGACATCACGGTGGAGAAGCTGATCCGCGACCACACCGGCAAGACCCCGGTGCGGGCCAAGGAGAAGAGCAGGGTGATCCTGCTGACCTCGGGCACCACCGGAAGCCCCAAGGGCGCCAAGCATTCCGGCGGCGGGCCCGAGGTGCTCAAGTCCATTCTCGATCGCACCCCCTGGCGCACCGAGGAAACCGTCGTCATCGTCGCGCCGATGTTCCATGCCTGGGGTTTCTCGCAATTGGCGTTCGCGGCGTCGATGTCCTGCACGATCGTCACGCGGCGCAAGTTCGACCCGGAAGCCACCCTGGCCCTGATCGACACCCACCGGGCCACCGGATTGTGTGTGGTGCCGGTGATGTTCGACCGCATCGTCGAACTGCCCGACGAGATCCGTAACCGCTACAGCGGACGTAGCCTGCGCTTCGCCGCGGCCTCGGGGTCGAGGATGCGACCCGATGTCGTCACCAAGTTCATGGATCAGTTCGGCGACGTCATCTACAACAACTACAACGCCACCGAGGCCGGCATGATCGCCACCGCGACACCGGCCGACCTGCGCGCCGCTCCGGACACCGCGGGGAAACCGGCCGAGGGCACCGACATTCGCATTCTGGATCCCGAACTGCAGGAACTGCCGACCGGCGAGGTGGGCACCATCTACGTGCACAATTCCACCCAGTTCGACGGCTACACCTCCGGGTCGACCAAGGACTTTCACGACGGATACATGAATTCCGGGGACATCGGGTATCTGGATTCGGCGGGTCGACTGTTCGTGGTGGGCCGCGATGACGAGATGATCGTGTCCGGTGGGGAGAACGTGTATCCGATCGAGGTGGAGAAGACCCTGGTTGCCCATCCCGACGTCGTCGAGGCGGCGGTGATCGGGGTGGACGACGAGCAATTCGGGCAGCGACTGGCAGCGTTCGTGGTGCTGTCGGGCGCCATCGGGGCCGATGATCTCAAGCAGTACGTGCGCGAGAACCTGGCCAACTACAAGGTGCCGCGCGAAATCACGGTGCTCGATGAGTTGCCACGAAACAGCACTGGCAAGATCGTGCGACGTGAACTTCAGGAGCGTGTCGGTGGGTAAGCGCCGCACCCTACTCACCGCGGCCGCCGAGACCGTCAACGCCGCCAATGCTTTCCGACCGCTGACCCGTCGCGGCTACGCGACGATCGGGGTGTTCGCGTTCGGCTGGCCGACAGCGGAGAACGTGCCACTGGTCGTCGGCACCTCGGCATTGGGCGCGCTGTGGCACGCGGTGCGGGGTGACTACCGGTCGACCGGCGGGCGAATTGCCCTGGCACTCAAGGCGCTCTCCTGGGCAGTGCTGGCCGTGGTGCACCGTCGCGGCCTGGCGTCCCGACCGTTCTTCGAGAAACCGCTGGACGAGGTGCTCGGGCCGCAATTCCCGTCGGTGCCGCCGCGCCCGGGTGGGGTGTTCGCCACCGGTCAGACACGGCGCCGCTTCGTCGAGAAGACCGTCAGCTACGGGCCGTACAAATCCAACGTCGCCGACATCTGGGTCCGCCCGGATCTGCCCCGCGACGGCAAAGCGCCTGTGCTGCTTCAAGTTCCCGGCGGAGCCTGGATGATCGGGATGAACCGCCCGCAGGCGTACCCCTTGATGTCGCAGTTGGCCGACCACGGGTGGATCTGCGTGTCCATCGGCTACCGGATCAGCCCGAAACATGCCTGGCCGGCGCACATCGTCGACGTGAAACGCGCACTGGCCTGGGTGAAGGCCAATATCGCCGAGTACGGGGGTGACCCCGACGCGGTGTACATCACCGGCGGTTCGGCCGGTGGGCATCTGTGCTCGCTCGCGGCCTTGACGCCGAACAACCCGGCCTTCCAGCCGGGCTTCGAGGACGCCGACACGTCGGTGGCAGGTGCGGTGCCCATCTACGGTCGCTACGAATGGGTGACCGAGAATTACCCGGACCGGCGCGAATTCGGCTCGGTGCTGGAGCGGATGATCGTGAAGTTGCCGTTCACCGACAACCGTCAGCTGTACATGGACGCGTCGCCCATTGCGCACGTGGGACCGGATGCACCGCCGTTCTTCATCCTGCACGGCGCCGACGACACGGTGATCCCGGTGCAGGAGGCGCGCGAGTTCGTCGAGGCGCTGCGCGACGTGTCGACGTCGCCGGTGATCTATGCGGAGATCCCGTACGCCCAGCACGCCTTCGACATCTTCGGCTCGGCGCGCGGGCACTACACCGCCTCCGCCGTGGAGCGTTTCCTGGATTGGGCGCGCGCCACCCGGCAGTGATCAAGCTTGCATGCAACCTTGCATGCAAGGGGCGTAGAGTGAGTCTTCATGAGCGATGGAGACTCCAGCGGGCAGCGCGCCTACCAGGCCACCAAAGATCAGATCCTGTCCGGCGCGGTGCGCGGCGGGCAGCTGCTCAGCGAGGTCGAGGTCGCCGCATCGCTCGGGGTCAGCCGGACACCGGTGCACGAGGCGTTCCTGCGACTGGCCGCCGAGGACCTGCTGGAACTCCTGCCCCGACGCGGCGCCGTCGTCGTGCCGGTGCCGCCCCGCGAGGCCACCGATCTGCTCGAGATGCGGCTGGCGCTGGAGTCGGCGGCGGTGCGGCGGCTGTGCCGGACGCCCGACGCGGTCGACGCGCTGTTCACCGAACTGACCGCGCTGATCACGCTGCAGCGCGAGGGTGCCGCCGCCGGCGATGAGCACCGGTTCGCCGCCGCGGACGACGCCTTCCATCACCGCATCGTCGAGGCCGCGGACAACGCCATCGGGCAGCGTTTCTACGCCTCGCTGCGGGACCGGCAGCGCCGGATGATGGCGGCGGCCGTGCGTTCCGACACCGCGCGAGCAGCGCGGCTGATCGACGAGCATGCCTTGTTGGCCGACGCGATCGCGCGGCGCGATCTGGCCGATTTCGAGGCGCTGCTGCTGGCGCACCTGCAGGCTACGTATGGGGTGGTGCTGTGAGGATCGGGGCCCGGAGGCGCCCCGGCGCCGACATTCGGCCGTGGGCTGCCGTCGCGCTGGCGGTCTTCTGCATCGGTTGGGGCGGCAACCAGTTCACTCCCCTACTGATCGCCTACGCGCAGCATTCCGGCTACACCCGCGTCGACGTCGACATCCTGCTCGGCGCCTACGTGCTGGGCCTGGTGCCCGGACTGTTGGTGGCCTCGGCGTTGTCCGACCGGCACGGCCGCAGGCCCGTCATGGCCGCCGGGCTGGTGAGCTCCGCCCTGGGCAGCGTCATCCTGGCCGTCGGCGACGACGCGGGATTCGTCGCCCTGTTCGGCGGGCGGTTGCTCAGCGGCCTCGCCGTCGGTATCGCCATGGCGGTGGGATCTGCCTGGATCGCCGAATTATCGCGGCCCCCTTTCGATTCCGCTCCCCCGGGAACCGGGGCACGACGTGCCTCCATCTGGTTGTCCGTCGGGCTCGGCGTCGGCCCGCTGTTCGCCGGAGTGCTGACGGCATTTGCCCCGCTGCCGCTGGTGCTGACCTACCTCGTGCATGCGGTGCTATGCATCCCGGGGTTGTGGGCGGTGCTCTACCGGACCGTGGAGACCCGCGACGCAGCGCATGACAGCGGGGCGCCGCTGCTGCGACGACTGCGGGTGCCCGCGGCAGGGCACCGCAGATTCCTCCATGTCGTTGCGCCCATGGCGCCGTGGATCTTCGGGTCGGCGGCCATCGCCTATGCGATCGTGCCCGCATTGGTGGTGGACCGGCTCGGGTCATGGGCGCTGCTGTACACGGCGGGGCTGACGGTGCTCACCCTCGGCTGCGGTGTTGCGGTGCAACCGATCGCGCGCCGACTCGACGACCATTCCAGCGCCCGGGCCGTCGTGGTGTCGATGGTGTTGATGGCTGCCGGTGTCTTCGCGGCCGTCGCCACCGCCGTCACCCGCTCGCCGGTCATCGCGTTGTTCGTCGCGATGCTGCTCGGCAGCGCCTACGGAATCGCCATCGTCTCAGGGCTTCTGGAGATCCAGCGGATCGCCGAACCTGACGAATTGGCCGGCATCTCCGGGGTGTACTACTCGCTGGCCTATGTGGGGTTCCTGCTGCCCGCCGTGCTGGCCGTGCTGGCGCACTACTTCAGTTATCCGGCCATGCTGACGGTCGTCGGGGTGCTGGCCGCGGTGTGCGCGGTGCGTTGCGCGACGGGGTGGTCCAAACACCTGGAGCCCGCACCCGCCGGCTGAGTGCCGCGAGATTGTCGTTATGGCGAGAAAGTCCGAGAGGCGACCGCCATAACTGCAATGTGGCGGCGTCAGCACAACCCGGTGTGCCGGCAGATGACGGACGGGACCTGCGGCTGCGGCAACGACGGCAGCTTGGGCGGCGGTGGGAGCCGCGGGTGGAACCCACCACGATTCCCGCCACCGTTGTCCGGAGCGGGCGCAGGTGCAGGCGCAGGAGCCGGAGCGGGAGCTGGTTCGGGTGCCGGGGCCCCCGGCGGTGGTGGCGGCGGCGGAGGCGGTCCCGGAGCCGGACCGGGCGCAGGGAGTTTCGCGGGCATGATCCAGATCGCGATCGACTGCGGCGTCAGGCCGTAGCCGGCCGGCGCGGCCGTCAGCGCCAACTGGGTGGGCAGCATGTCGGGCCTGATGTGGAAGAACACCCACCCGTCCGCATCGGCGGTGACCGGGGAGACCAGCGGCGGCGACTTGAGCACGGTAGGCGCCGAGGTGGGGATCTGTTCACCGCTGCTGACGTGCAGTTGGAAGCCGCCGTTGGGACCGGTGACATCGACCGGGCCGGTGACGCCGTCGAGGGACACCTCGATGCCCAGTTCCAGCTCGTTACTGGTGTCCTGGCGTACGACGATGAGATTGTCGGACTTCGGCGTGATCGTGGCGCCCTTGGCCGTCAGCGCCGTACCCAGTTGCGCCATGCCCGGCATGATCGACACCGCGGCCGGGCCGGTACTGGCACTCGCCTTGACCGGCGAACTTTCGGCCATCGGAGCGTTGCCCGGACCGTACGAACAGCCGCCCAGCACGAGAGTCGCCGCGAGGACCGAAGTCACCGCGCCGAGGTGCTTCGGCCATTCCATGGGTCTCATTGTGGCGCATGCATCCCGCCGACGCGGAGGGTGCCTCACACCATCGCGTTCTCGATGACCGTCAGGTCCTCGGAAATACCCGCCGCACGCCGGATTTCACGGAACTCGCGCATCATCGCGGCGGTGACCTCGTGCGGATCCTTCACCGTCTCGGTGTCGGAGAGCACCGAGATGTTGAGCTGGTCCACATAGCTCCACACCGTGATGTTCAGCCCGCTGGCCGCGGTGAGCGGACCCACCGAATAGATCTCGGTGACCGTCGCTCCGCCCACCTTGCCCTGCTCACGCGGGCCGGGAACATTTGAGATGTTGAGGTTGAGCACCTTGTTCTGGCCGTCCTTGTCCGACAGCCTGCGGAACAGCGCCTCCACGGCCGCGGGCGGCATGTACGACGCCCAGCGCGCCACCAGTTCGGGGCCGATCAGGTGGTGTGCCTCCTTGGCATGGCTGGCTGCCGCGCTCGCCTTCTTCACCCGCTCCAGGGTGTCGGGTTCGTCGACGGGCAGCGCCATCAGCACACCGCTGAACCGGTTACCCGAGATGCGGTCGGGCGAGAAGTCGAAACTCATGGGTACCGAGGCCAGCAGCGGATGGTCGGCCTTGCCCTCGTAATCCAGCTGCAGCGAGCGCAACGCGCCCGAGGAGATCGCCAGCACCATATCGTTGATGGTGGCGCCCAACAGTTTTCCGGTCGACTTCACGTCGGCCAGCGCCAAGGTGGCGGTCGCGAAACGCCGTTCGGGGGTGAGGACGTGGTTCATGAAACTCGGCGGCGGGGTGAACGGACGAGTGAGTTCGGGCCCCAGCTTGTGGGTGCTGCGCCGCACCCGGCCCACCCCGTCGGCGGTGTACTTCATCAGGCCCGGCAGCCGGCCGATCTGACGGAGGTGATCGGTGAACGCCGACCGCACCAGCTCCGAGCCGGACGGCGCCGGGTCGGTGGCATACGAGTCGCGGTCGCGCTGCGGGCTGTCCTGCAGGTCCATGCCGCGGGCCAGCAGATTGGCCGAGGCGACCCCGTCGGCCAGCGCATGGTGGATCTTGCCGACGACCGCGATGCGCCCGTTCGCGAGGCCTTCGACGAAGTACATCTCCCACAGTGGGCGGCTGCGGTCCAGCGGCGTGCTGCCGATCTGCCCGATGGCTTCGTCGAGTTCGCGGCGCCCACCCGGGGCGGCCACCCGCCACGGCCGCACGTGGTACTCGAGGTCCACGTCGCAGTTCTCCCGCCACATCGGGTGGTGGAACTTGAACGGGATGTCGACGAGCTGATACCGGAACGGATCCAACTTGTAGAGCCGGTTGTGCAGCACGTTTCTGAAGTCGTCGACACCGAAGGTGCGGTCACCGAGACCGTCGAGCGCGATGACCGCGATCTTCAAGGTGTGCATGTGCACATTCGGTGCTTCTGTGTAGAGCAGGAACGCGTCCCACCCGCTGAGCCTCTTCACCGGCGTTCCTCCCCGTGCGAGGAGTCTATATAACTGCCTTTGCCCGCCTCGCCGAGGAGTTTCGGTGAATTTGGTTGAGGAACAAGCCGATTGCCGTGGCCATCGGTGCGGTCCGGGCGCCGTCGGTCATGTCGAAGGCATGCCCCGCACCCGGTAGCTCGATGTAGCTGACGGAGGCGTCGGACACCGCGTTGAGGCGTTCGACGAAGCTGCGCGCCTGCTCGACGGGGATGACCGAATCGCCGCTGCCGTGAATCACCAGGAATGGCGGCGCATCCCGGTGAATCTGCGCGATCGGCGACGCCTGCCGGAAGATCTCGGGATGCCGGTCGATCTTGCGCTTGACGACGACACGTTCCAGGAAGTCGACGAATCGCACGCGTTCCTCGGTGGAGCGGTCCTCCCAGTCATAACGGCCGTAGATACCGATGACCGCGTCCACGGAGGTGTCCGACCCTTCGGGGAGATCGCCCTGCACCGCCGGGTCGTTGGGTGTCAGGCCGGCCAGCGCTGCCAGATGTCCACCCGCCGAGCACCCCGCGATGGCGACGAACTCGCGGTCGCCACCGAATTTGTCGACGTTGGCACGCGCCCAGGCGATCGCGGCCTTCACGTCGTGCAGATGGCTCGGCCACTTGTGGTGCGGCGCCACCCGGTAGTCGATGGACAGGCACACCCAGCCCTGCTCGGCCAGATGCGACATCAGCGCGTAGCCCTGCAGCATCCGACTGCCGTGCACCCACGCACCGCCCGGCACGAACAACAGCACCGGCGCGGGTTCGCCGGGCAACTCCTTGGGTCGCCACACGTCCATCAACTGGGTCGGGCTGTCGCCGTACCGCACCGACGTGCGGTAGACGTTGCGCCGGTATCCGCGGGTGTTCCACAGCGGCGGCATCTGCTCCGGAGCGGGCCACTCGATGGCGAGGTCTGCGGCGGGCACCACCCCACGCAGGGCTTCCTGGGCGATCGCGTTGGTCTGGTCGCGCTGTGCCTTGCGGATCTGACCGCTGCCCGGCGCCATCCAGCCCTTGGCCGATGACGTGAAGAAGTCCGGCATGTGCCGAAACCCCCACACTCCCATCGCGGCGAGGGCGCCGAAGGGCTCCAGATGCTTGCCGACCACCGGCAGGGACGCGGAGGCTACGGTCATGGCGAGTACCCGATCGGCCGGGCTGGCGGTGAGCATCCAGCGGGCGCGGCTGCACATGGTGGGGCTGCGCCGTGCGGCCGAGGGCCCGGTAGGCCCAGAAGGCTCTGTCATGGCGCGAGCGTACCCCCGGGCGAGGGTGTTCAATCGACAACTTGTCGGACTTGTCTACTCCGATGCCAATTTGTGAGATGCGTCACTTTCACCGGCTTCGGTTGGCCGGGTAACTTCGCTGATCATGAGCAAGTCGGCCCTGGCCATCACTGAAGAACACCGGGATCTTGCCGCCGCGGCGGCCGGGCAATTACAACGCTCGCACAGCCTCGCGGCGGCCCGCGCCACGCTGGAGACTCCGGGCACCCGCACCGCCGACATCTGGTCGGCCGGCGCCAATCTCGGCTGGAACGGGCTGGCACTGGCCGAGGAATTCGGCGGATCGGGTTTCGGGCTCGCCGAGCTGGCCGTGGTGACCGAAGTGGCGGGCCGTGAACTCATGCCGGGGCCGTTCCTGCCGACCGTCGCCGCCGCCGTCACCATCGACCGCTGCGCCCCGGACTCCGTTCGAGCGCAACTACTTCCCGGCCTCGCCGACGGCAGCGTGGTCGCCGCACTCGGGCTCAACATCAAGGTGACGTTGGGCGAGGACCACATCTCGACGGCCGAATGGCCCGCGGTGCTCGGCGCCCCCGACGCCGACATCCTGGTGCTGGCCGCCGGGGAGGATCTGGTCATCGTCGCCGCCGACGCGCCCGGCGTCACCGTCACGCCGCTCGAACCGTTGGACACCACCCGCAGCATCGGCGCCGTGTCGATGCGGGGCGCGGAGATCCCCGCCGACCGCGTGCTGCGCGGCGCCGCGCGGCGGGCCCGCACCGTGTTCCGCATCCTGGCCTCGGCCGAAGCGGTCGGTGTCAGCTGGGCGACGCTGGACATGGCCGTCGAATACGCAAAGGTCCGTGAGCAATTCGGCCGGACCATCGGAACCTTCCAGGCCGTCAAGCACCACGCCGCGAACATGCTCGTCGAGGCCGAACAGACCACGTCGGCAACATGGGCTGCCGCCCGCACCGACGACCTGGATGCCGCCGCGTTCCCCGCCGCGGTCGCCGCGTCGCACGCCATCCGCGCTCAGGTGTTCAACGCGCAGAACAACATTCAGCTGCACGGCGGTATCGGATTCACCTGGGAGCACGACGCACACCTGTATCTGCGCCGGGCCAGGACCATGGCCACCCTGCTCGGGGACGGCATCGACCCGCTGCTCGACATCGTCGACGCCCAACGCAGCGGCGCCGTCCGTGCCGCGTCCTTCAGTGTGCCGGCCGAGGCCGAGCAGTACCGCGCGGCCGCTGCCGAGGCCGCGGCCACCGTGCGCGGGCTGCCCATCGAGAAACAGCGCGACTTCCTCGTCGACTCCGGATACATGGTGGCGCATTGGCCCACCCCGTGGGGTCGCGGGGCCGATGTGCTCGAGCAGCTGGTCATCGAGGAGGAGTTCCGGGACATCGACATCCCCGACATGGGCATCACCGGGTGGGTGACCCTGACCATCGCCCAGGCCGGCACCGACGATCAGCGCGAACGCTGGGTCGAGCCGGTGCTGCGCGGTGAGGTGATGTGGTGCCAGCTGTTCTCCGAACCGGGCGCGGGCTCCGACGCCGCGGCCGTGCGCACGTCGGCCAAGAAGGTGGACGGCGGGTGGCGGATCACCGGCCAGAAGGTGTGGACCAGCCTGGCCCAGCACTGCCAGTGGGGCCTGGCGACGGTGCGCACCGACGTCGACGCGCCCAAGCATGCTGGCGTCACCATGATGGCCGTCGACATGAAAGCGCCTGGCGTGACGGTGAATCCGTTGCGCGGCCTGACGGGTGACGCCCACTTCAACGAGGTGTTCTTCGACGACGTGTTCGTCCCGGACGCCGATGTGGTGGGCGATGTGAACAAGGGCTGGCTGGTGGCGCGGGCGACGCTGGGCAACGAACGCATCTCCATCGGCGGCGGATCATCGGCGCCCACCGGCTTCAGTCCGGACGAGGTGGTCGAATTGCTGGACGCCGCACCACCGTTCACCGCCGCCGAGTACGTCCGCGAGGCTGGCGCGGTGATCGCCGAGGCCCACACCCTGCCGCTGCTGAACCTGCGCCGGGTGAGCCGCGCCATCGTCGGCGCCGGCCCGGGACCGGAGGGCAACGTCACCAAACTCCTGGTCGCAGAACATACCCAGCGCCTGACCGAGCTGGGCATGTCGCTGGCCGGCCCCGCCGCGGTGGTGGGAACCAAGTCGACTCTGGCGCGGGCCTATCTGGGCAACCGGGCCATGACCATCGCCGGCGGCACCTCGGAGATCACCCGCAACACCATCGCCGAACGCATCCTCGGCCTGCCCCGCGACCCGCTGTTGAAGTGATTCGTGGAGTGCTACCCGTAACCATTACGGGTAGCACTCCACAAATCGCAGGTCAGCGGAGGGCAGCGCGGCCGCGGATACGGCCGAGCAGGACCAGCGCCAGCAGCGTCACCAGCAACAGGATCGTGGTCGACGCCGCCGCCTGGAGAGCCTGGCCGCGGTCGGTGAGCCCGAAGATGGTCACCGGCAAGGTCTTCCACGTGGCCGGGTACACCATCACGGTCGCACCGAGCTCTCCCATGGACAGCGCCACCGCCAGCCCCGCCGCCGCACCCAGCGCGGGCAGCAGCAGCGGCAGCGTCACCTGCAGCAGCACCCGGGCCGGTCCGGCGCCGAGGGATTCCGCGGCCTGCCGGTAGCGGGGGTCCAGCCGGTCCAGCGCCGCCGAGACCGAACTGAACGCGAAGGCCAGCACCAGCACGGCATGCGCCAGGATGACGATCCAGCGCGTCCCGCCCAGCAGCAGCGGCCGCGAGTTGAACGCGATGAGCAACCCGAGGCCGATGGCCACCGAGGGCACCGCGATCGGAAGGTGGAATACCGCATCGGTGAAGCGCCGCAACCACATCGGGCAATCCTGGGCGGCCAGCGCAGCCCAGGTGCCCAGCACCAGCGCCAGCGCGCCTGCGAGGAACGCGGTCTGCAGGCTCACCGAGAGGCTGGCCAGATTCTCACCGGTCAGGGCGGTTCCGAACCGGTCGAACCCCAGGCCCGAGGGCAGCGCGCCCGTCCAGGAGCCGGCCAACCCGGCCAGCAGCACCGTCGCCAGCGGCGCGACGAACACCACCAGGACCACCAGCCCGAACACGGTCAGTGCCATGGCCCTACTTCGCGGGTTCCACAGCAGCATCGGCGCCGCCCCTTCCAGAAGTCATGCGGGCGAAGATCATTCGGTAGGTGATGTAGAGCCCCAGCGACAGCGCCACCTGGACTGTGGCGATCACGGCGGCGCCCGGCAGGTCGAAGGTGACGATGCCCCGGGTGTAGATGAGCACCGGCAGCGTGATGACACCCTTGGCACCGGTGAACAGCACGATGCCGAACTCGTTGAGCGTCAACAGCAATACCAGGCTGCCGCCGGCCATCAGGGCCGGCCAGGCTTCGGGCAGCACCACCGAGCTCAGCACCCGCAACGGGGAGGCGCCCAGGCTGGCGGCCACGTCGAGCTGCGCGCGCGGCAGCAGGGCGAACGCCGCGAGCAGCGGCCGGACCACGAACGGGGTGAAGAAGGTGATCTCCGCGGTGATCACCCCGGCCGGGGTGTACAAGAAGTTCAGCTGTGTGCCGAGCATGGCGTTCAGCACTCCCGCCGATCCATAGAGGAACGTGAACGCCAAGGTGATCAGGAACGACGGCAACGACAGGATGGTGTCGATGAGCCGGCCCACCAGACCGGACCCGGGAAACGGCACGAACGCCAGGATGACCGCCAGGAAGGTGCCCAGCACCAGGCAGCCCAGCGTCGAGGTGGCCGCGATGGCAACGGTGCGCCACAGCGCATCCCGGAACTGCTCGGAGCTCAGCACCTCCGCCCATTTCCCGGGCTGGGTCGACTCGCCGAAGACCCGCAGCAAGGGGTACACCGCGGCGAGCAGCACGACGAGCAATGGGGGCAGCACCCACCAGTGCGCGCGGCTGCGTTTGGGCGCCAGAGCCGTCTGCGCCTCGACGGGCTCCAGGAGTGATGTCACGAGCCGGCCCGGACCAGCACCCCGGCCGGCTCCGGAATCCGTACGCCGACTTCGGTACCCACCGCGAACTGGACGTGGCCGGGCACGTCGATCTCGATGAGCTGGTCGGGCATGCTGGTGATGGCCAGCACCAGCCTGGTGGTGGCCCCCCGCCAGACGGCGGCGTTCACCCTGGCGCGCAACGCGTCCCGGTCACCCAGCGAGACGACCCGCAGGGCGTGAGGCCTGATGCACAACAGGGCGTCCATACCCGGCGCCCAGTCGATCTTGCCGACGGACGGTTGCGGCGCCTCGGCGCTGACCGTCTTGTGGGACACCGTCACCAGCGCCGAGGTGCCGATGACCCGACCGACGGTGCAAGGAATCAGATTGGCACCTCCCAAAAATGCGGCCGTGAAACTGGTCGGCGGCCGCTTCCAGAGATTCTCGGCGGTGTCCACATCCATCAGCCGGGCGTTGTTCATCACCACGATGCGGTCGGCCAGGGCCAGTGCCTCGGCCTGATCGTGGGTGACGTACAGCATGGCTGTGTCGGGCAGCGATTCCTTGAGCTGCTGCAGTTCGGCGAGCATCGACTGACGCAACTGCGCATCGAGGGCGGCCAGCGGTTCGTCCAACAGCAGCACCTTCGGCCGGATGGCCAGCGCCCTGGCGATCGCGATGCGCTGCTGCTGGCCGCCGGAAAGCTCACGCGGCAGACGCTTTCCATAGGCCGACATGCCGACCATGTCCAGCGCTTCGGCCACCCGGGCACCGATCTGAGCCCGCGGTACCCGCTGCGCCTTCAGCCCGAAGGCGACGTTCTCGGCCACCCGCATGTGCGGAAACAGCGCGTAGGACTGCAGCACGACCCCGATGCCGCGCTTGGCCGGTGGCAGATCGGTGACATCGCGGCCGTCCAGCCGAACCCCGCCGGAGGTCGGCCGGACGAATCCGGCCAGTGCGTTGAGTGCCGTGGACTTCCCGGAGCCACTGGGCCCCAACAGCGCCACCGTCTCCCCTGCAGCGATCCGCAGGTTGAAGTCGACCAGGGCGTGGGTGATCTTGGCGCCCCGGCCGTAACTGACCCCCACCCGGTCGAAGACGATGGCCGGGATGGCCGTCTCGGGGTCGCGAGTTCCCTTGCGCGCTACGCTGCCCCGTGCGACCTTGATCTCGGCCATATCAGTTGCCGGTCGCCTTCTGGTACGCCGCGACGTCGGCGTCGAGGTCGGCGAGCACGGCGTTCCAGTCCGGCACCCAGATCTGCACATCCTTGAGGACCGCGGCCGGGGTGTTCGGTGCCGGCGTCTCGGCGGCGACGGTGCGGATGGCGTCGCGCACCGGCATACCGAGGGCGTCGGGTTCCACCGTCTTCTGCACCTCGTCGGACAACAGGTACGTCAGCAGCTTCTTGGCGTCCTCGGCGTGCGGAGCACCCTTGGTCACCCCGGCGACATACGGCAGCGACACGGTGGTGCGGGTGCCGTTGTGGGCGGGAATGAAGATGTCGAACTTGGAGCCGTCATCCTTGATGGAGCCCAGATTCATCTGCACATCGCCGTTGGCCACCAACAGTTCTCCGTTGCTGACCTTGGGCTGCAGCTTGCCGGTCGAGGACGACGGGCCCACGTTGTTGGCCTGCAGCTTGCTCAGGTAGTCCAGTGCCCCCGGCTTCCCGAGCAGATGCTGCAGCAGAACCAGCACGGCGGTACCGTCCCCGGCCTGCCCGGGCGTCGAATACTGCAGCTTGCCCTTGAACTCCGGTGCGAGCAGGTCATCCCAGGACACCGGCGCGGGCTTGGCCGCCGGGTTGGCGATGAAGCTCAGGGTGTTGTCGACGATCGGCACGTAGCGCGCTTCCGGTCCGACCTGGTCGGCGGCGATGCCCTTGGTGTCGGCGCCGCTCGCCACCAGAAGCCCTGACTTGTCGGCCTTCTGGATGAACGGCGGTAGGGTGACCAGGAGGTCGGCCTGCGGATTGGACTGTTCCTTCTCGACCCGGGAGACCACCTCGCCGGAGCCTGCCTCAACCAGGTTGACCGCGATGCCGGTGTCCTTGGTGAACTTGTCGAACTGGGCCTTGTACCAGGTGGCCAAGCCGTCGGCGCTGTACACGGTCAGGGTGGTGCCGCTGCTGGACCCACTCGATCCGGTGCCGCCGCACGCGGCGGTCAGGGTGGTGGCGGCGACAACCACCGCCACCGCGGTGGCACGAAAAGCGTTGCGGAGTTTCATGATTTCCTTCGGGTCAGCGGGTGGACAGGAGCAGATCGGCGAAATCGACGACGGAGCCCACCACGTGGGTGGCGCCGGCGGCGCGGAGGTCTTCCTCGCTGTGCGCGCCGGTGAGGGTGCCCGCGGCGATCGCGGCCCCGGCCCGCAGGGCGCTCTCGACGTCGGTGCTGGTGTCACCGAGCACCGCGACGTTGTCGACGCTGTCGGCCCCCAAGCGCATCAATGCCGTCAGCACCAGATCGGGGTAGGGCCGGCTGCGCACCCCGTCGCCGGGGGCGAGCGCCAGGTCGGCCAGTTGTTGCCAGCCGAGCGCGGCGAGCAGTTTGCCTTGGGTGGCCGCGGAGAACCCGGTCGTCAGCGCCACTTTGATACCGGCGTCGCGCAGCTCGGTGATGGCCTCGGCGGCACCGGGAATGGGTGCGGCGTACCCGTTGTCGATCAGCTCGGCGTAGGCCCGTTCGAACTCGGCGTTGGCCCGCTGGGCGCGCTCCTCGGCGCCGAACAGCGCGCGGAACACGACGATCTTGGACTGTCCCATGGTGTCGAGGACGTAGCGGCGCGCCTGGTCACGTTCGGCGCCGTCGGCGGGCAGGCCCGCGGCGGTGGCGGCGGCCTCGAAGGCCCGCACGACCAGGCCGTCATCGGCGACGGTGGTGCCGGCCATATCGAGGACAGCGACGTGAATGGGGTTGTCCGACATGTGTTCTCCCTACAGTCCGATCAGATCGGCGGTTTGTTCGGCGATGGCGGGGCCCAGCGTCATCCCGCGTCCACCCGGTCCGGTGACCACCCACACGTTGTCTTCGGGCGAGGTCCGGCACACCAGCTGGTGTGGATCGATGCACTGGCTGTAGACGCCGGCCCAACGCTGCCGGATGGCGGGCAGCGGCCTGCCGAGAAACTCCTCGACCCGCGCCACCAGGTAGGCATACGGTTGCTCCGTCACGTCGAAGGCGAACGGTTCGTCGTACTCATGGGTGTCGCCGATGGTCAGTCCACCGTGCAGGCGTTGCACGCAGAGCAGTTGCATGTGCTCGTCGGCGGCCACCGGTTCCTGTGATTCGTTGCGGCGCAGCGCATCCAATGCCGGACCCGCAAAGCCGGGATAGTAGCGGAAGCTGTCGGCGTCGGCGATCGCGGTGGTGAGTGCCTCCCCCAGCGGCTCGGTCTGCATCATCTGCAACCGCACCCGGCGCACCGGCAGGTGGCCGGCGAGTTCGCGGACCAGGCCGCCGTGCGCGGCACCGGCACACACCACCACCAGGTCGGCGCCATGACGCTCGCCCCGGTCGTCACGCACCGTCAGGCCGTCCACCGACCTGGCCTCGACGCCGGGCAGAAAGGTGTAACGCCCTGTGCTGAAAAGGTATTCGCGGATGGCCGGTAGCGCCTGCCGGGACTCGACGGCGGCGTCCAGGGCGCAGTGCAGCCCACCGAGGAACTTTCCGCGCAGGGCCGGGTTGAGGGCCCGCACCTGATCGGGATGCAGCAGGGTGAAGCCGCGGTGACCCGCATCGCCACGGTCGGCGGCCTCGCGCGCCACCGCCACCTCGGCCTCGGTCCGCAGCAGGGTGATGGACCCCGCGGGGCGGAAGCCGATGCCGGGGATCTCGGATCCGAGCTTCTCCCACAGTTCACGGGAACGTAGCGCGGCGTCCAATTCGGCGGTCGACCGGCCGGACAGCCAGATCAGGCCGAAGTTGCGCACCGTGGCACCGCGCGCCTCGGCTTCGCGCTCCAGTTGCACCACGGTGTGGCCGCGTTGGATCGCTTCCACGGCATGGGCGGTGCCGAGGATGCCGCCTCCGATGATCGTCACACGCATGGTGGTTGACCATTGACCCCCGCCACGACCTGCGACCCACCTGGCCATGTTGGGGGTGCGAATACTGAGTGAACAATTGGTATAGACCAAAGTGGGGTATCGTTGGGCCATGCGGATTCTCGCTGAGGTGGACACCGTGTTGCGCTCACTGCGCGGGGTATGGGACGAAGAGTCCGTCGACGAGTTGGACCACGCCCTGCAGTCCGCCGCCCGGGCCATCGACGACGACGCGGATGACGAACTCGTGCTCGCCGCCGCGCTGCACGATCTGGCACACAGTCCCCTGATCGACGCCGGACCGGACCACGACCGGGTGGCCCGCGACTGGCTGACCGCGCGGTTCGGTGCGCGCGTCGGCTGGTTGGCCGGAGCTCATGTGGCCGCCAAGCGTTACCTGGCCGCCACCGATCCCGGCTACGCCCCCTCACAGGTGTCGGCGCTGTCCTTGGACCGGCAGGGCGGCCCCGCCGTCGACGCCGCGTTCGTCGGCCACCCGTGGTGGACGGACGCATTGCGGTTACGCCGCTATGACGATGCCGCCAAGGATCCGGACGCCCGCGCCGCGACCATCGCGGACGTGCTGACGGTGGCGCAGCGGGTCCTGCGGCGATGACACCGCCGCTGCCCAAGCCCTACGTCGTGCGCACCGGGCTGGACGAGATCCTCGCGTCGCTGCACGAAGGTGACGCGGTACCGCCGGAACGCGAACTGGCGGTCCGCTTCGGGGTGGCCCGCGAGACCGTCCGGCAGGCACTGCATGAACTGCTGGTCGAGGGCCGCATCGAGCGACGGGGCCGCGGCACCGTGGTGGCCGCACCGAAGCTGGTGCAGCCGTTGTCGTTGCGGTCCTACACCGAAGGCGCCGCCGAGCGGGGCCGGATCCCGGGACGGCTGCTGGTGAGTTGGGAGGACGTCGACGCGGGCCCCGACCTCGCCGCCGCACTGGCGATCAGCCCGGGCAGTGCCGTCATGCAACTGGAACGCGTGCTGCTCGCCGACGGCCGCCGGATCGGGCTGGAGAGCACCTTTCTGGCTGCCAAGCGGTTCAAGGCGTTGCGCAAGACCTTCGACCCGACGACGTCGCTCTACGCGGCGATCCGGGCCACCGGCGTCGTGTTCGGCACGGCCACCGAGCGCATCGAGACCGCACTGGCCTCACCCCGCGAGGCGGGCCTGCTGGAGACCACGACCGCGATGCCGATGCTGCTGCTCAACCGTCGTTCCGTCGACACCGACGGGGTGCCCATCGAAACGGTCCGCGCGCTGTATCGCGGCGACCGGATAGCTTTCGAGACTTCCCTGTCGTAATACTGGGCGGGTGCCCAGTCCCGTACCCGATGTCGTGTACCACCCCGAGCTGGCCCGCATCGCGCGTTTCCTCCCGCGCCACCTGGTCAACGCCCGCACCGCTCCGGTGATGCAGTACCTCACCCGCCGAATGGGACGACGCGCCGCCCCGCAAGGCGTCGAGGTGCTCACGCTGAGTTCCGGGGTCAAGCTGCGGCTGCACCGCCCGCGCGGATCGATCGCGCCCGGCCCGGCCCTGCTGTGGATCCACGGCGGCGGATACGTGCTGGGCAACCCGGCTCAGGACGACCGGTTGTGCCGGCGCTTCGCCACCGCGCTCGGTGCCACGGTGGCCGCGGTGGAATACCGGTTGGCACCGAAGAATCCCTACCCCGCCGGGCTCGAAGACTGCTACGCGGCGCTGACGTGGCTGGCGCAGCTACCCACGGTCGACCCGGCCCGGGTGGCCATCGGCGGGGCCAGTGCCGGTGGCGGCATGTCCGCCGCGCTGGCGCTGCTGGCCCGTGACCGCGGCGAGGTGCCGTTGGCCGCCCAGATCCTGGTGTATCCGATGCTGGACGACCGGTCGGTGGGCCCGGAGTTCGACGATCCCGGGCACCGGCTGTGGACGCAGGGCAGCAACGCCTACGGCTGGCGGGCGTACCTCGGCGGCGCCGATCCCGAGGTCGCGGTGCCCGCACGCAATCCCGATCTGTCCGGCCTGCCACCGGCCTGGATCGGCGTCGGCACCCTCGACCTTTTCCACGGCGAGGACCTCGCCTACGCGCAGCGGCTGCGCGAAGCCGGGGTGCCGGTCGACGTCGAGGTGGTCGACGGGGCGTTCCACGGATTCGACGGCTTGGCACCGAAAACCGAAGTGTCGCAAGGATTTTTCGACAGCCAGGTGGCGACACTGCGGCGGGCGTTCGCCAGCTGATCGCAACTACCCGACGCCGAAACGGTTGCCCTGAGGGCAGCCTCGGCACGGCGGAAATGGTCTAGTCACATCGCGACCAATGGTGTACAAACTCTGTCGAACCCTGAGACACCGCCGGCTGAAATTGGGTATACCAATAAGACCGTCGGGATCGCAGGGGTGACTAGGGGGCACGGGTGGCAACTCACAGTGAGGAGTTGCGGCGCCGGATCGTGGCAGACGTCAACGCCGGCACCCCCGGGGCCAAGCTCGGCAGCGAACGGGATCTGGCCGAGCGTTACGGCACCAGCCGGTCCACCCTGCGCCAGGTCCTCGCGGCGCTGGAAGAGGCCGGCCTGGTGCACCGGGTGATCGGACGGGCCGGCGGCATCTTCATCAGCCACGGGCAGGTGGAACGCAATCTCGCGGACGTGGTCGGGGTCCCCGCGTTCCTCGCCCACCAGGGCTACGTCGCGGGCACCCGGGTGCTGTCCACGAAGATCGGGGTGCCCGATCACGCGACGCAGCACGCGCTCCAGCTCGGGCCGGCGGACTACGTCGTCGAGATCCAGCGGGTCCGGCTGGCCGACGGATCGCCGATCTCGTTGGAGTTCGCGCAGTTTCCGGCCGGTGCGGTGCCCGGGCTGCTCGAGCAGCCGCTGCGGGGTTCGCTCTACGAGATCCTGGAGTCCGAATACGGCCTGACGGCGGGCCGGGCCGTCGAACGCATCGAGGCCGTCAGTGCCACCAACGACGAAGCCACCCTGTTGGGCATCAAACCCAAGGCGGCACTGCTGCTGATCACCCGGGTGACGCACGACCAGCACGGCACACCCTACGAGTACTCCCGCGACCTGTTCCGCGGTGACCGCACCACGCTGGCCGTCACCGCACGGGGTCGCGGGCTGGCCGGTGCCGACGGTGAGCCCGCCTCCATCTCGTTGCAGCGGCAAACCGGCTGACCTCGCCATTCGGAGAATCGGATTCTCCGATTTTGCGAATGAGTATTGACCTGCCCGTCGCCGCAGTGCTAAGCAGGTGCTCAGCACTGCGGCGTGGTCGAGCGTCGCGGCATGACGAGAGGCTCAACGATGGCGTTGCAGACGGTTCTGGACGAGATTCGGAAGCGTCCCGGGACAGGTGATGTCATCCCGATCATCGATCCCGTGACCGAGGAACAGATCACCGAGTTCACCGACTGCGGTGCCGACGGTGTCAACGAGGCGGTCGCCCGCGCCAAGGCGGCGTTCGAATCCGGGGTCTGGTCCGGGCTACCCGGCCGTGAACGGGCCAAGATCATGTGGCGCATCGCCGATCTCATCGACGAGCACGCCGCCGAGTTCGCGGCGATCGACTCCGCCAACACCGGCATGATGAAGCTGCAGTCCGAAATGGTGGTGCCCACCTGCGCGGAGTTCTTCCGCTACTACGCAGGCTGGTGTTCCAAGATCAACGGCACGTCCTACGACGTGAAGACCACCGGCATCGCGGCCGAGAGCTACGTCGACCTGCACGCCTACACGCTCAAGGAGCCCTACGGTGTCGTCGGGCTGATCTTCCCGTGGAACGGGCCCATCTTCAACGCCTGCGCCAAGATCGCCCCGGCCCTGGCCGCCGGCTGCAGCATGCTCGTCAAGCCCGCTGAGGAGACGCCCCTTTCGGCGCTGCTGCTGGACCGCCTGATCCACGAGGCCGGCGTGCCCGAAGGCGTGGTCAACCTCATCACCGGCTACGGCCACACCGCGGGTGCGGCCATCAGCGCCCATCCCGATGTCGAGAAGGTCGCCTTCACCGGGTCCACCGAGGTCGGCAAGATGATCGTGCAGGCCTCGACCGGCAACCTCAAGAAGGTGATGCTGGAACTCGGCGGCAAGTCTCCGGTGCTGATCTTCGACGACGCCGATCTGGACAAGGCCATCTTCGGTGCGGCGATGGGCATCTTCGTGCACTCCGGCCAGGGCTGCGTCTGCGGCTCGCGGATCTTCGTGCAGCGCGGGGTCTACGACCAGGTGGTGCAGGGCATCGCCGGGGTCGCGGGTTTCATGAAGTACGGCGGGCCCAGCGAAGAGGGCGTCATGAGCGGACCGCTGATCAGCGCCAAGCAGCTCGACCGGGTCCTCGGCTTCATCGACGAGGGCAAGCGCGACGGCGCCGAGGTGGTCACCGGTGGGCACCGGCTGGATCGCAAGGGTTACTTCGTGCACCCGACGGTGCTGACCAATGTCAATCCCGGCATGCGCCTCTATCGCGAGGAGATCTTCGGCCCCGTCGTGTCGATCATCCCGTTCGACGATGAGGACGAGGCCATCGCGATGGCCAACGACACGAGCTACGGGCTCGCGGGCACGGTGTGGACCACCAACATCAGCCGCGGCCACCGGCTCGTGAAGCGCCTGCAGGCGGGCAGCGTGCAGATCAACTGCCAGCTGATCTTCGACCACGACGTGCCGTTCGGCGGCTACAAGCAGTCCGGTTGGGGCCACGAGTTCGGCAAGGAAGGCCTGGACGGCTATCTGAAGACCAAGACGGTCTGGGCGCAGCTCTAATTCTCCGGTGATTTCGGCGCGCTGACCCGTGGTACGCGCGGGTCAGCGCGCCGAAGTCGCTAGACCACCTGGCCGTCGATGACGGTGGCCGCCACCAGCTTCGCGTCCAGGTCGCGCAGGACGTCCTCGGGTGCGGCCGTCAGCACGCACAGGTCGCCGGGCTGGCCGGCCGCCACCGTGCGCGCCCGGGTGGGCTCGATCGGTCCACCGAGGAACAGGTCCAGTGCCGTTCGCGCGCTGACCTGTTCACGCTCGCCGAGCACGGCGCCCGACGGGGTCCGTCGGTGCACCGCCGCACGCAACACCGCCCACGGATCGCCGTCACCGAACGGCATATCGGTGGAAAGTGCCACGGGGACACCGGCTTCCAGCAGCGACGCCAGTCGCCACAATTGGTGGTGCTCTTCGGCAGGCACATCGGCGAGATACTGATCGCCGCGCTCGGCGACGAAGTTGGGCTGGGTGACCACGGTGACACCCAGCCCGGCCAGCACGTCGAGCTGGTCGTCGGGCACCACCGCCGCGTGCTCGATCCGGTCACCTGGATGCACACCGGCGTCGGTCAGCGCGGCCAGGCTGACGATCAGCTGGGCGGCAGTCACACAGTGCAGGGCCACCGGTGCGTCCTCGTCATGACGACGCCCGATCCAGCCGGTCAGTTCACCGAGATCGAGATCCTCGTCGTGCAGGATGCGCTTGCCGGGAGCCAGATGGTGCACGTGCTGGCGCAGACCGCCGCGGCGATGCACCTCGGCGAGCAACACCATGTCGGTGATGTCGAGATCGGGTGTGGCATCGGTGATTCCGGTGACGCCGTACCGGCCGAGCCGCCGACTGAGATCGTCGACGGACGTGTCCCGCCGCTTCAGCGCGTCCGACCACGACCGGTCGGCGCTGCGCAGCCGCCCGTCGGGGTGATCGGCGAGCCCGACGGCCGCCAGGCCCGCGGAATTGAGCGTCCACAGGATGCCGCTGCGATGCTGGATCCGGACGGGCACCGCGGGCGACAGCGCATCCAGGCCGTGCCGATCGAGCGAACCGGCCACCACCTCGTGGTAGCCGACGGCCCGGACCCAGCCGTCCTCCCCCACCTCGGCCGCCGCCAGCACCCGCGCCAGATCATCGCCGTCGTGCACCTCACCGACCCCCACCCGCACCGAATCCGCTGCGGCAGCGGCCGAATGCACGTGCACGTGATGGTCGTGCAGACCGGGGATCACCAGGCCCAGTGCCGCGTCGAGCACCCGTTCGCCGTCGGCGGGCTCCAGCGCCGGGGCCACCTCGTCTATCCGGGTGTCGACCCGGATGTCGACGACGCTGCCGTCCAGCAGGGTTGCACGCCGAATCAGCATGACACGGACCACCTTTCCTCGATCATCGTGTGAACTCGGCCGTTGTCGGCCCCAGATGCCGGTGCCCGCACCGCGGGCTCCGGTGCGGTGGCGCACTGTAGTTCGCCACCGAGGCCGGCGTAGCGGGCCGCCGTCGCCGCCATCGACACCTCGATCAACTCTCCCCCGCCCCGGCCCAGCGAAGCTGTCACCGCCTCGGCCGCCTGCAGACCCGTCAGCGGGTCGGCCATGGCGTCGCCGACGAAAACCGGCCGCCCACCGTCATACCCGACCAGAGCGCCGGACACCGCGGCATCATCTCCGAACGCCACCCAGTCCGCACCCGGCGCGTCGGCGCCGTGCCCGGTGATCTGCACCCACACCCGGCCATCCCGCGCCTCGACGGCATCCGGGCCGAACCCGCGCCGGTTCAGCGCGGCGGGCCGCGAGGACTCGATGACCACGTCGGCCACCGACAGCAGCCGGCGCAGCGCCTCGGTATCGCCGAAGTCGACTGTGTAGGAGAGTTTTCCGCCGTTCATCCAGTCGTAGAAGGCTGCGGGCCCTGCGCGGGTGCCGTCGGGGCGCCGCGGGCTCTCCACCTTGACCACGGTCGCACCCGCGTTCGCCAGCAGGTGGCCGCACAACGGACCGGCCCACATCGAGGACAGATCGGCGACCAGC
The DNA here is from genome assembly GCA_016197365.1 of Mycolicibacterium cosmeticum. Taxonomy (GTDB): domain Bacteria; phylum Actinomycetota; class Actinomycetes; order Mycobacteriales; family Mycobacteriaceae; genus Mycobacterium; species Mycobacterium cosmeticum_A. The sequence continues at coordinate 122,257 of JACPVS010000004.1, forward strand.
AGGTCTGCCAACGGCCGGGTGCGCGCCCGGCCCGTGGTGCGTATTCGCGGTGCCGCCGCGGCGGTTTCGCCGAGCAGAGCCGCGGGCAGGCCCAGCAGCCGGGCGCGCTCAACGACGGCGGCTGCCCCGTGGTCGTCGACCCCGCCCCGTACCGCCTGCCACGGGTCGTCCACCCGGTCCGCGCCGACCAGGGCGGGCACCGCGTCGATGTCGTCGGAGCGTGCCAACGTCAGGGCACACCAGCCGTCCGCACCGCCCAGCAGCCGCGTGGCGCCACCCGCCGAGACCGGGCCGCGGGGCGCCCAACCCAATTGGACGGCGCGTCCGGTGAGCAGTTGGGTCGCATCCACGGCGGCGCCGGTCCGCGCCGCGACCTGATCGGCCAGGGCCTGGGCGCGTGCGCAGATCTGCTGCGGGACGCCGGACGCGGAAGCCATCCCGCCATCTTGCCCCGCGGCGCAACGCGGGCGCTCCGGTTCAGGCGTGCAGCGCGGTGAAACGCCAGTCCAGCACCGGGCGGTCCGGTTCGCCCGGGTCGGCCGCGACGGCGTACACCACCGAGCGCAGCCGTAACCGCACCCCGACGGCGGCCGGCTCGGCCGACTCGATGTGCAGCTCACTGTGCAGCGTGTCGTTCTCGTGGACGGGCCCGGTGTGGTCGCAGGACTCCCAGCCGAGCACGGTGATCAGGTCGGGCAGCAGGCGGGTGGTCTGCGCCAGGGCCAGGCCGATGGTGTGCCCGCCGTACACCAGCCGCTGCCCGCCGGAGCGCCAATCATGATGCGTGGCAGCGATATTCAGCGACAGACGAGCCAGCTCGGGCGCGCTGGACACCACGTCGGCGGTGCTGGACACGACGGTCCCGACGAGCGCGTGGTCGAACCCCGTCCCGGACAGGGCGCGAGCGTTCCAGCCGCCGGTCGGATCCGGCGGGCTCTGCCGGTCGACTCCGATCGCGGCCAGGTCATCGGCGTGTCCGGTGTCCGGCGCGTCCGGGGACAACGGCAGCATGGCGCACCGGTAGAAGTCGAGCACGGAGCGACCGGACTGGTCGACCGTCGTCATCCGCAGTGCGGCCAGCCCGGTGGCGGCACGTCCGGGCTTCGCGGAGTTCTGCCGCAGGGCGACCACCTCGGTGCGGGTGGTCATGGTGTCCCCGATGACCGGGAATCGGTGGAAGGTCAGGCCGCGGTAGAACAGGTTGGCCTTGACCCGCTGGGTGACCAGCGTGGACTGGCCGATCGCGATGTCGCACACCAGCGCGGGGTGCGCCAGCGGGCCGGCCTCCCCGGTCACCGCGCGGGCGAGCTCGGCGTCCAGGGACAGCCGCAGCCGGTCGCCCAGGATGGCCTGATGCGCGGCCGCCGCACCGGAGGTCAGGGTCATCGCGGGGGCGGTGTCGAAGACCTGGCCGACATGCAGGTCCTCGAAGTACGGTCCGCCGGGTCTGTGCACAGTCACGGCTCGCACTCTAGGACGTGTCGCGCGTCAGTCACTCACCGGCGAGCGCGCGGTCGGCCAGTGCCCCGACGGCCGGTGCCAGGAACTCGGAGTACTGGCGGGTGATGTGGCCGCCGTCGAAATACACCATGGTGTCCCCGACGATGGCCGGGCAGCGGTTGTCGGCGCAGAACAGGTCGGTGACGTCGGCGTACTGTCCCCCGGCACCGGTGACGACGGCCGACTCGGCGGCGGCGCCGGGACCGTGCTTGGGGTTGCGCACCGAGCCACACACGGTCGCGTCATCCAGGTGCCCGGACAGGCAGAGCGGCACCGGCGCAGGCAGATCAGCGGACGCGCCGAGCACCAGCACCCGCGCGCCGGTGTCCCGCAATTCGGTGGTGAGCCGACCCAGACTGTCGACCCAGGCCTTGTCGTACATGTCGAGACCCGGCACCAGGGTGTGGGCACCGTTGGCGTCGTACGCCCGCGACGACACGACCACCACCAGCTCGGGGCGCTCGGCCCGCAGCCGGGACAAGATGTGATGACGCCACTGTGCACAGCGCTGAATGCCTTCGGCCAGACCGTTGAGGTGGCTCGCGATCGGCATTTCCGTGATCGGGCAGCCGGCCTTCGCCATCATCTCCAGCCGCCAGTGCCGCTGTTCTGCGACCTGCTTGAACGCCGGGTTGAACATGGCTGCCCGCGAATCGCCGATCAGGGCCACCCTGGTCGACGACTCGAGGTCGCCCACCGCGCACTCGGGATGCGACGCGTCGAAGAGCAGGATGCGCAGGCAGCCGTTGGTCAGGATGGCGAGTTGCTGGGACCCGCCGGCGGTCAGTGGAGGATTCAGGTTCGAGGGAACGGCTTTCAGGTCGACGGATGCGGCGACGGCGGCCTGCACCTGTTCGAAGGCATCGCGCACCGCCGCGTCGTAGGCGGCCATGCCGGAGCCCGGCGGCACCTGAACCGCGTTGATGTTCACGGGCCGGGCGGCAGGCCCGCGGCCGACCGGCGTCGGCACGGTGACCAACACGACCACGCCCACCACGACCGCCACCGCGGTGACGCCGCCGCCGAGTCCCAGGCTGGCCCAGGCCGACGTGCGGATGCGCGGGGCGAAGCGCAGCGGATTCTCGACGAAGCGCAGGGTGAGCACCGCCAGCCCGGCCGCCACCAGGACCAGGGCCAGCTTTGCCGCCAGCCCCAGGGGGTGACCGACCAGCAACGGAATCAGAATCAGCACCGGCCAGTGCCAGAGATATAAGGGGTACGACACCCGGCCGACGGCTCTCATCGGCGCCAGCCCGAGGACGCGACCGCACCCGCGCGACGGGTCGGCGCAGCCGGCGCCGATGACGAGCACCGCGCCGAGGGTGGGCAGCAACGCCGCAAATCCCGGGTAGCTCGTGGCGCCGCTCAAGGTGGTACACGCCACGACGATCAGCGCCAGTCCAGCCCAGCCGACGAGCGCCGCGGCTCGCGACCGCAACCGGCGCCACTGCACCACGGTGAGGGCGACCAGGCCGCCGGCGGCCAACTGCCACGCCCGGGTCGGCAACGAGAAGAACGCCAGCGGCGGCAACAGGTAGGTCAACACCACCGACAGGGCGAACGACACGGCGGCGACAAGTCCCAGCACCACCAGGTAGGGGCGAACCGACGTCGTGGTGCGCCGGCGCACGCGACGGAGGAACCAGGCGGTCGCGATGATCAGGATCGGCCACACCAGATAGAACTGTTCTTCGACGCCCAGCGACCAGTAGTGCTGAAAAGGCGACGGCGACAACAGGTTCTGCTTGCCGAAGTATTTCACGCCGGAGAAGATGAACTGGTAGTTGCTGACGTACAGGGCGCTGGTGATGCCGTCGATGGTGACCGACTTGACCTGCAGGGGCGGCAGCAAGAGAGCCGAGGCGATCAAGGTGACGACGGCCACCAGCGCCGACGCCGGAAGCAACCTGCGGGCGCGCGCGCCGTAGAAGTTGCGCAGCTTGACCGTCCCGGCGGTGCCGACTTCACGCCAGAGAAGTCCGGTGATGAGGAAGCCCGAGATGACGAAGAAGACGTCGACGCCGACGAACCCACCGCCCAAACCGGGCAGGTCCGCATGGAACAGGACGACGGCCAACACCGCGACGGCGCGCAGACCCTCGATATCGGTGCGGAATGTCTTCGGGGTAGCAGCAACCGGTTCCGCGAGAGCCGTGTCCTGTCGTTCGACGCGCTGCGGCGCCCCCGTGGTCACCACTTTGCGAGAACCGCTCTCACCGTGGCGCCGGACTCGGCGCACGGGGCATGCGGACCGCCGCGCCATGCAGCGTCCCGGCTACCCGTCGACGTCGCCGAGGTCGCCGCGAAAGAGCCACCGAAACGCGCTCCAACCAGGGGTTGCTGGCGGGCCTGGGTGACCCTGGCGGCCCTGGCGGCCTCACGGTAGGTGCCCATGGGCCAGCAGAATATACGCCGACGTCAAATACCGCCAACCGAGCGGTCGGGGGACGTTTGGTTATTTGCCGTGTCAACGATACGGCGAGGAAACACCAGCCTCTTGCGTTACATATTTGGTTGCTTTTGCAATGGTCTATCGACGGTGCTCAGCGGTGCGTGGGCTCCCCGGTGACCCGGTGGTCGGCGTGATTGAGCCCCTCCTGCACCAGCCGGCTCAGATGCCCGTCGCGCAGCCGGTAGAACACCCGGCGACCGTCCTTGCGGGTTTCCACGAGCCGGGCGAACCGCAGTTTGGCCAGATGCTGACTGATCGACGTGCGGGAGGCCCCGGTGGCGTCGGCCAGCGCGGTCACGTCGGCCTCGCCGCGGGCCAGCAGCCACAGCAGGTGCAGGCGGGTGCGGTCGGCGAGCATCCGGAAGGTCTCGCTGGCGATGTCGAGGCGCTCATCGTCGGGCGCAGCGTCATGAACGAAACTGGGCCGCGGGCTCTGCGGTTCGTGCCCCACGCGCCCGTCGCTGCCCGGTTCCCTGCCCATCGACCGTGCCCCTTTGTGCGATCCGGGCCGCGGCGATCGCTGCGGATGTAGCGACAATAGCGAGAATCGTGGCCGCGGCGCCCTGATCGACGGTCGCGCCCACCCAGCCGGCGACCGGGTAGGTGATCAGGAATCCCGCGTGGGACAACGAGAACTGGGCGGTGAACACCGCGCCGCGGTGCGGACCGGCATTCCGGCGCAACAGCCGCCCGGCGGGTGTGTTGACCATCGATGTCGCGGCGCCGAGGACGGTCCACAACACCGCCAGGACGGTCCAGCCGGCCAGGCCGCTCACCAGCACGACGGCCGTCACCCCCAGCCCGGCCGCCGCGGCAGCCGCGCCGGCGAGCATCAGCGTCCGATCCGCCAGGACATCCAGCAGGCGCGGGACCAGCAGGGCCACCGTCAGTGACCCCGCGCCGTAGCAGGCCAGCAGCAGCGCCACGTCCGCGTTGCCGCCGCCGAGCAGGTCGCGGGCATAGACCACGGTGTTGACCACGACCAGCCCGGTGGCCGCTGCCACCACCACATTCATGGCCAGCAGGCTTCGTAACTCGAAGCTGCCCAACATGATTCGACTGCCGTCCAGAATGCGCCCCGGGAGTCCGGTCTCGGTATCGACGCTTCCTCGTCGCGGTATCGCGGTGCCGAGAACCAGCACCAGCGACACCACGAATCCGGCGGCGGTGCCGACGAACAGGCCGTGATAGGCGATCACCGTCAGCAGCGCCGCGGCGAGCAACGGGCTGAGCAAGGTCTCCAGGTCGTACGCCAGCCGGGACAGCGCCAGCCCGCGGGTGTAGTCGGCCTCGTCGGTGAGCACATCGGCGATGACGGACTGGAAGGCCGGGGTGAACGTCGCCGAGGCCACCTGCAGCACGAACACCAGCAGGTAGATCTGCCAGACCTGGCCCACCCACGGCAGCGCCAGGGCGACCAGCACCCGCACGATATCCGCGCCGACCAGTACGGCCTTCGGCGGGAGGCGGGCGGTGAGGCCCGACATGACCGGTGGCGCAACGACGTACGCGATCATTTTGATCGCCAGGGCGGTGCCGAGCACCGTGCCCGCGGCGCCACCGGCCAGATCGAAGGCGAGCAGTCCGAGCGCAACGGTCAGCAGCCCGGTGCCGGCAAGGGCGCTCACCTGGGCGATGTAGAGCCGCCGGAACACGGGATGCCGCAGAACCATGCGACCAGTATGACCTATATGTGCGCAATTGCGCACATATAGGTCATGTTACGTGGTCGACCAGCCCCCATGCCAGCGCGGTGTGCGCGTCGATGGCGCGACCCGACAACACCAGATAGGCAGTGCGCCAACGACCGATCCGCCTGGTGATGCTCACCGTGCCGCCGGCGCCGGGGATGAGTCCGAGTGCGAGCTCCGGCAGCCCCAGCACGGCGTCGGGATGGCAGCGCACCCGACCGCAGTACGCGGCCATCTCCAGACCGCTGCCGAGCACCTGCCCGTGCACCTCCGCCCGGCACCGCTCCCCCAGCCGGCCGGCGAGTTCGGCGAGCGCCAGCGCGGGGCTGTGCCGGGTGCGGGCCAGATGGGCACTGGACGGATCGGCGAAGCTGCCGAACTCGGCGAGATCACCACCGCTGCAGAAGGACCGGCCGTTGCCCGACAGCACGACCTCGGTGATGCCGTCGTCGAGGCGGGCGACCTCGAGGGCCTCCAGCAGTGCGGCCCGGGCGTCGGTCGTGAACGCGTTGTGCCGTTGCGGACGGTTGAATCGCACGAACAGGGTGTCCCCGTCGCGTTCGGCCTGCACCGGATCGGGCAGCAGGGGCACCTCGGCGGGGCCGCGGTCGGCGAGCCAGCGGGCGAATTCGGGTCCCGCCTGCAGCGTCGAATAGGCCAGCGATTCGGTGATCACCCCACCGAACGCGGGTGCCGCCGGGTCCAGGGCGCGCAGCACGTCGTCGCACACCGCCGCCGCCTGCGGCCAGCGCGCGCAGCGTTCGGTGAGCTCCGTGATCGTCTGCTCGACCGAGTCGACGGTGATCACCCGCGGGTCATCCGAGGCCGCCTCGGCGAGCGTGAAGGTCAGATGGTCCGCGGGCGCAGCGGTGCCGACGAGAATGCCTGCCGGCAGCGCCAGTTCGCTCACGAATACTTGTTTATCAGTTCCTGCTTGTAGAGCTTGCCGGTGTCGGTGCGCGGCAACTGCGCCTCGAACGAGATGGACCGCGGGCACTTGTAGTGCGACAGGTTCTCCCGCAGCCAGGCCAGCAGTTCCGCGGCGAACTCTTCGGTGGCATCCGCCGGGTCGACGGTCTGCACCACGCCCTTGACGCTCTGGCCCATCTCGGTGTCCGGGATGCCGAACACCGCGGCGTCCATCACCTTCGGATGGACGACGAGGGCGTTCTCGGCTTCCTGCGGGTAGATGTTCACCCCGCCGGAGATGATCATGTGGTGCCGCCGGTCGGTGAGGTAGAGGTAGCCGTCCTCGTCGAGGTAGCCGATGTCGCCGACAGTGAGCCAGCCGTGGGTGTCCCGCGAGGACGCCGTCTTGCCCGGGTCGTTGAGGTACTCGAAGTCGTTGCCGCCTTCGAAGAAGATCTCGCCGGGCTCGCCGGCGGGTAGCTCGTTGCCGTCCTCGTCGAGGATGTGGATGACCCCGAGCATCGGCTTGCCGACCGAGCCGGGGTGGGTCAGCCAGTCCTCGGCGCTGATGAGCGTCGATCCGATGGCTTCGGAGGAGGCGTAGTACTCGTCGACGATCGGGCCCCACCAGTCGATCATCTGCTTCTTGATCTCCACCGGGCACGGCGCGGCGGCATGCATGACGCGCTTGAGCGACGAGATGTCGTACGACTCGCGCACCGACTGCGGCAGCTTGAGCATCCTGGTGAACATCACCGGGACGAACTGGCCATGGGTGACACCGTGTTTCGCGATCGCCTCCAGCGCGCCCGCGGCGTCGAACTTGTCCATCACGACGACCGTCAGCCCGCCGGCCAGCGCATTGAGCGACCACACCGACGGCGCGGTGTGGTACAGCGGCGCCGGGCTGAGATAGATCGCGTCGGGGCCCATCCAGTACTCGACGAGCATGGCCATCATCCCCGGCACCTCGGCGGGCGGCAGGTGCGGCAGGGCTCGCTTGATGCCCTTGGGGCGGCCGGTGGTGCCCGAGGAGTACTGCAGCAGATCGCCTTCGATCTCGTCCTCGATCGGCGTCTCGGGTTGGTCGGCGACGGCGGCCGGGTACGGCGCCCAGCCGTCCAGATCGTCTGCGGTGCTGAGCAGGACAGCGGGCAGGCCGTTGGGCAGGTGCTCCGCCAGGCCGGCACACACCTCACGCAGCGCGGCGGACGCGACGACGGCCTTGGCCCCGCTGTTGTCGATGATGTAGGCCGTCTCGGCGGCGGTCAGGTGCGTGTTGATCGGCACGTAGTAGAGGCCGCTGCGCCGCGCCGCCCACATGATCGTGTGCATGTGCTCGGTGTTCTCCATGAGGATCGCCACCGCGTCGCCCTCGCGCAGACCCTGGCCGCGGAAGTAGTGGGCGAGTTGATTCGCCCGCGCCTCCATCTGACCGAACGTGACCACGGTGCCGGCCGGATACAGGATGACGGCCGGCTTGTCAGGAGTCGCGAGAGCGGTTTCACGGATCTGCATGGGGTGACTCTACGACCCGATGTTTGACACCCGTCAAGTGGTGGCCTGCGCCACACTCGGCACCGTGCCTCGCGTGTGGCCTACATCACGTCACGATGCAGATTTAGCAAAGTTTTATCTCGTCGCGAACATAAATCAGTAACGCAGTCACACCAGTTCAATGTGCCAGATCTCTCATCGATTGCACCGACTGACGTAGATACGGCGAATTATCGACAGGCGTTGCGCTATGCTTCCGCGCAGCTGAAATCAAGGAGTGATCCATGGCCGGAGACCTCGCCGCACGCCCGACCGGAACGCCCGCCGTTCCCGCGCCGGAGCCGGCACCCCACGCGCTCGACCGCAGCCCGCACGACATCGCCGCCGAGATCGACATGACCGGATCGGCATGCCTGCGGGCCCTGACCGGACCGGAGTGGACGGCGCGGGCCAGGGCGTATGCGCACGCACTGGCCGCGCGGGGCGAACACGAGGTGATGATCGAGGGTCCCGAAGCCGACGATCTCGGGTTCATGCGTGAGTTGACCGCCGACCCCCGCCTCCGGGCATTGCTGGACGGCGTCACCCGGGCCGGCTACCCCGACGCGGGCCCCGCGGACGGCATCTTCTCCTGTTCCATGCGGGTGATTCAGGGCGCCGATCCGCTGCAACGTCCCCTGTGGTTTCACTACGACGCGAGCGTCGTGACCATGGTGATCCCGGTCGACATCCCCGACGCGGACCCCGGCCGATGCGGTGAGCTGGTCCTGTGCCCGAATCATCGGCCGTACCGCCGATGGGCGCTGACGAACATCATCGAGAAGGCCGTCGTGCAGAGCGACGTCTATCGGCGCCGGTTCCTGGCCGGTGTGCGGTGGGACCGGGACGCCGAGGTGGTGTCACTGACGCCGGGCAACGCCTACCTGTTCTGGGGCTACCGGTCGTATCACGCCACCCTGCCCGTCGCGGCCGGGCACACCCGGATCACCGTGGTGCTGCACTACACCAACGTGCACAACCGAAGCCGCGTCCTGCGGCACGCCAAAGCGCTGCGGGGCCGGTTGCGCGCCCTCTGACACCCCCGGGCGCCTCATCGCGCCATGGCGCGCCCATCCAGGCGACCGGTGACTCCGAATCATCAAGGCAGCGGTTTGGTCTGGGAGGTTCGGTGGAATACACGCACTGTCGCGAGGCCGATCGGGTCCGTGGCCGGCGACGGGGGGCCTGGTGACCGACAACGGATCGCTTCGCGTTCTGGTCACCGGCGCCACGGGCTATGTCGGCGGGCGCCTCGCGCCGCGTCTCGTCGACGCCGGTCACGAGGTCCGGGTTCTGGTCCGCGACCCGGACAAGATCCACCCGACACCATGGGCCAAGAGCGTGCAGACGTTCTGCGGTGACCTGATGGATCCGGCCACCCTCGACGCGCCCTGCCGCGGCGTCGACGTCATCTACTACCTGGTCCATTCGATGAACAGCGACGGCGAGTTCATCGAGCAGGAGCGCCGCAGCGCGCGCAATCTCGCCGACGCGGCCAGACGTGCGGGCGTGGGACGCATCGTCTACCTCGGCGGTCTGCACGCGGACTCCGAGCAACTCTCGACGCACCTGCGGTCGCGCACCCAGGTGGGAGAGATCCTGATGGACTCGGGGGTGCCGACCCTGGTGCTACAGGCCGGTGTCGTGATCGGTTCTGGCTCGGCCTCTTTCGAGATGATCCGCCATCTCACCGAACGCCTGCCGGTGATGACCACACCGCGCTGGGTGAACAACCACATCCAGCCCATCGCGGTGCGCGACGTCCTGCACTATCTGATTGCCGCGGCAAGCGCCGCGCTGCCGGAGAGCCGCACCTATGACATCGGCGGACCCGATGTACTGCGCTACGGCGAGATGATGCAGATCTACGCCGAGGTGGCCGGCCTGGCACCGCGCCGGATACTGGTCCTCCCGGTCCTCACCCCGAAACTCGCGGGTCTGTGGATCGGTCTGGTGACGCCGGTGCCCCGCTCGATCGGCCGTGCCCTCATCGAGTCGCTGAGCACCGATGCCGTTGCGGCCGAACACGATATCGATGCAGTGATCCCGCCACCGCCGGGCGGGCCCACCGACTACCGGGCGGCCGTCGCCCTCGCACTCCGGCAAGCCGCCAAGGGCGGGGTGGAGACCACATGGGCGAACGCCGCGGCCAACGGGGCGCCGTCGGACCCACTACCGTCCGACCCCAGTTGGGCCGGCGAACTGGTGTACACCGACGTGCGCAGTGCCGACTGCCCCGCCAACGTCGCCCAGGTGTGGAACGTCTTCGAACAGCGCTGCGCCGAGAACACGTTGCGCTCGTTTCCCTTCGGCGCCGGCCGCAGCCACTGGCGCGTCGAAAAGAAGACGGATCGGTCATTCCTGCGACTGCGCGCGCAGACGCGCGCACCGGGCGGGGTATGGCTGGAGTGGCAACTCGAACCCCTCGACGCGCACCACACCCGGGTACACCAGCGGGCGATCTATTCGCCGAAAGGTCTTGCCGGACAGATCTACTGGAATGCGCTTCGGCCGCTGCACCGGACCGCTCTGGCCGATGCGCTGCACAACCTCACCAGCGCCTGACCCACACGAAGGACAACGGATGATCCAGATGCAGCGCGAGGTCACGACCGAAGCCGCGCCGGATGCGGTGTTCGCGTATCTGGCCGACTTCACCACGACCGAGCAGTGGGATCCCGGCTCGGTGCGCACCGTGCGGGTTGCCGGCGACGGCGGTGTCGGCACCCGCTACGAGAACACCTCGAAGTTCGCGGGCCGCACCAGCGAGCTGGTCTACGAGGTGATCGGTGTGACACCGGGGGAATCCATCCGCCTGCGCGGCGAGAACTCGTCACTGATCGCGCATGACACCATCACCGTGCACCCGCACCCCGACGGCTCGCAGGTGACCTACCGGGTCGAGTTCGCGTTCCAGGGCTTGCTGCGGTGGGCCGAGCCGCTGCTGCGCTTCGCCGTCGGCAATCTGATGGACAACGGTGCGCGGGGCCTGCGCCGCGAACTGGCGAAGATCTGAGTTCAGGAGAGTCCGAGGGCACTGGCGCAGTAGTTCCACACCCAGTCCAGATCGGCATCGCTGTCGTGGGTGGTGGGCAGATAGTGGGTGGGCCGGATCGCGCGGTCATGCCAGAACTCGCCCGACGGCGGCGTGGGAGTCGTTGCGGTGAGCCAGATTGCGGTGTCGGCCGCCTCCTCCGGCGTCCGCAGCACCGGGCCGGTGATCCGCCGGAACGCGGGCAGCGACTGGGCGACGCCGGGGGTGTCCGCCCACCCCGGGTGCATCGCCGACACCGCGACCGGCCAGCGTTGCGCGAGCCGGGGCGCCAGGGCTACCTGGACGCGCTTGCTGCGCGCGTAGGCGGTCGCGCCGCGGTAATGGCCCGTGCGGTACTCGATGTCCTCGACCGGCAACGCCTGGGTGTACATGCCGCCCGAGGACATCAGCACCACCCGCGGGTCGGGGGTGGCCGTCAGGGCGGGCAGCAGCAGCTCGGTGAGCAGCACGGGCCCGAGCACATGGGTGGACAGCGACAGCTCGTGCCCCTGTTCGGTGTAGGTGCGCTCCGGCGGCATGACCCCGGCGTTGTGGATCACCGCGTCCAGCCACGGGCGCCGCGCCGTCACCTCGGCGGCGAAGGCACGCACATCCGCCAGGTCCGACACATCGCACCGTTCGACGACGAGGTCCGCGGTGGGCAGCTCGGCGAGGATGTCGTCCCGGGCGGCCTCGCCGCGTGCGCGGTCTCGCACCGTCATCAGCACCGTGGCGCCCAGCTCCGCGACACCGGCGGCGATGGCCTTGCCGATCCCGGAGTTCGCTCCCGTGACCATCACCGTGGCGCCGTCCAGCGCGTGCGGATCCAGCGCGGACCAGAACCGTTCGCGCACCGCATAGCCCAGCCGGGAGTAGCCCGGGGCGATGGTGCGATCGAGCAGTCCGTCGAGGAAGGTGGTCACCTTCCTGATTCGGAGCCACCGACCCTAGGTATGGGCCAATTCGGATCTGATCTGCACCAGTTGCTCGACGGCACGCAGGTCATACGGGGCGCGGACCCCGAGAATGATGTGCTCGGCACCCGCTTCGATCAGGGCTTCGACGGAATCGGCCGCCGGGGTCTCGATCCACACCGTGCGCTCGATGGCACGGGGATCGCGGCCCTCGACCTCACACCAGCGGTCGATGACGGCGTTGAGACGCCGGATCGTGTCGGCGTCGCCGTATCCGTTCCACATGTCGGCGTATCTGGCGACCAGCCGCAGGGTGCGCTTCTCGCCGTTTCCGCCGATCAGGATCGGCAACCGGCCCAACGGTTTCGGGTTGAGTTTGTCGATCCGTGCGCGGATGCGGGGCAGCGCCACCGCCAGTTCGTCGAGGCGTTGCACGGGCGTGCGCACCGGGTAGCCGTACTCGAGCTCATCGCGGGCCATCCAGCCCGAGCCGATGCCCAGCACCGCCCGGCCGTCCGACAGATGGTCCAGGGTGCGGGCCATATCGGCCAGCAGGTCCGGATTGCGGTAGCCACCGCCGGACACCAGCATGCCGATCTGCGACACCCGCGCCGTGGTGACCGCCATCGCCGCCAGCACCTGCCAGCCCTCGAAGTGCGGGTCGTCCGGCCGGCCGTAGAGCGGCGGGAAGAAGTGATCCCAGGTCCACAGGCTGTCGACGCCGAGTTCGTCGACACCGGTCCAGGCCGCCCGCAGGTCGGCCATCGACGACGTCTGCGGATGGATCTGGACGCCGATCTTGACCATCGCCCGACGCTACCGCGAGCTCGCCGAAACCTCCTGCATCCGTGGCAGATTGCGCTCGGCGTCGGCGTCGTCGTCGGGCAGTGCGACGAAAGGCGCACGCAGCGTGGCGAGCAGCACGTCCCGGTTGACGACGAAACCCGCGACCGCGAGAACACCGTAGACCCCGCACAACACCAGCCGGCCCTCGGTGGAGGTGATCGGGAACTGCACCGCGAACAGCACCAGCAGCAGCCACGCGGTGTGCCGGTGGAAGCGCAGCGAGAGGATCAGCGCGATACCCATCAGAGTCTGGGTCGCGGTCAGTAGGACCTCTTCGATCTGACGGCCGTCGAGCACCAGGGCAGTTCCGCCACCGCCGGCCATGTACGCGATGGGCAGCGAGCCCATCAACAGCGTCCACTGGTTGACCTTCGAGGAGATCAGGGTGGCGATCGCGGCGGTGCCCTTGCCCCGGCTGGCGAAGATGATGGCAATGATGAACTCCGGTGCCTCCGACGCCAGCGGCGCCAACCACTGCACCAACAGGAAACGGTCGACACCCATCTCGGTGCCCGCACCGATGAGGCTTTCGGCGAACGGCTCCGCGCACGCGAGGATGACCGCGCCGGCGGTGACGAACAGGGCGACGACGGTGCGCCGGCGCATCCGGGTGGGCAGTGCGCCGATCGCGGCGGCGGTGCCGATCAACTCCGGTTCCTCGACCTCGCCCCTGGTCAACTTGTAGAGGTAGAAGCCGAACCAGGCCAGCAGCGCCACGCCCAGCACCAGATGGATGCGTCCCGTCGACGGGATGACGAACGCGACCACACCGGCGATGAGCAGGAAGCCGAGCTCGACCCGGTTACCGGATTCCAGAGTCATGAACGACGTCTTCTGACTCGACACACCGGGTTTGGACATACGGCGGGCAACCCACAGCGACACAAGAACCACGACCGGCCAGCCGATGCCCATCAGCAGCCGGTTGGAGCCGGTCATGTTCGCCGCCGCGTACTGCACGTACTCGGGATTGCTGCCCGCGGTGTAGGCGTAATACAGGTCGACGGCGTACTCCGGGAGCACCGCGATCAGCGCCAGGACGGCAATGGCCAGCCCGCCGGACACGTCGATCTGCGCGGCTTCGGCGGCCCACGCCAACAGGAAGCTGGCCGCGACCACCGCGGCGCCGTAGAGCGCCAGCGCGACGACGGGATTCGGGTGCAGCCCAGCGAAGCGGACCACCAGGGCGGGGACGATGAAGGCGAAGGTGATGGCGAGTGACCGGATGAGGGTCCGTCCGTGAGTTCTTGTCACGTGGGCACGTCCTTAGGTATGCGGCCCGCGACTCCATCGACTGCGACGAAACCTCGGACCGACAGATGTCATGTCGGCCGAAGGTCTCGCTCGCCGGATGTGGGATCCGGTGGAGGGCCGGGCGGCTACCGCGCTGCCAGTATGTCGACCATCCGCATCACGCCGGACGAGCCGGCGGTCAGGAACTACTCCCCTTCGCTGGGTCCGACCATACCCCCGACAGGCACGGCCCAGCAACGTAGCGAGACTACAAATTAGCGGTGTGAATGACCCTGAATTTGCTGATCAGAGGTATCGCATCAGAATGTTCGGCCACTCTAATCGAGAGATTGGCACACCCTTGGCAAACAAAAAACCGCCCCGGCCGTGGCCGGGGCGGTTCTTGCGGAGATCGGGTGTCAGTCGGTTTCCGACAGACGCGTCTTCAGGGTGTCGAACTCGTCCTTGATGCCCGTCGGCAGCTTTTCGCCGACGAACTCGAACCACTCCTCGATCAGCGGCAGTTCGGCACGCCACTCGTCGGCGTTGACGGCCAGGGCCTCGTCGACGTCGGCGGCCTTCACTGACAGACCCTCCAGGTCCAGATCGGCAGCGGTCGGCACGATACCGATGGGGGTCGTCTTGCCCTCGGCCTTGTGCTCGATGCGCTCGACGGCCCACTTCAGCACGCGGCTGTTCTCACCGAATCCGGGCCACAGGAAGCGGCCGTCGTCGCCACGGCGGAACCAGTTCACGAAGAACACCGCGGGCAGCTTGGATTCGTCGGCGTTCTTGCCGATGTCGATCCAGTGCTGGAAGTAGTCACCGACGTTGTAACCCAGGAACGGCAGCATCGCCATCGGGTCGCGGCGCACGGTGCCGACCTTGCCCTCGGCGGCGGCGGTCTGCTCGGAGCCCAGGGTGGCGCCGATGAACACACCGTGCTGCCAGTCGCGGGCCTGCGTGATCAGCGGAACGGTGGTCTTACGACGGCCGCCGAACAGGATCGCCGAGATCGGCACACCCTGCGGGTCGTCCCACTCGGGAGCCAGCGTCGGGCACTGCGAGATGGGGGTGCAGTAGCGCGAGTTCGGGTGCGCCGCTTTGGTTTCCGTCTCGCGCAGGTTCCAGTCCTGACCCTTCCAGTCGATCAGGTGATCGGGCTCGCCCTCCAGACCCTCCCACCACACGTCACCGTCATCGGTCTTGGCGACGTTGGTGAAGACGGTGTTGCCGCCGGCGATGGTCTTCATCGCGTTGGGGTTGGAGTCCCAGTTGGTGCCGGGCGCGACACCGAAGAAACCGAACTCGGGGTTGGTGGCGTAGAGCCGGCCGTCCTTGCCGAACCGCATCCAGGCGATGTCGTCACCGACCGTCTCGGCGCGCCAGCCCGGGATGGTGGGCTGCAGCATCGCGAGGTTGGTCTTGCCACAGGCCGACGGGAACGCGGCGGCGATGTAGTACGCCTTGTTCTCGGGAGAGATCAGCTTGAGGATCAGCATGTGCTCGGCCAGCCAGCCCTCGTCGTGCGCCATCGCCGAGGCGATGCGCAGCGAGTAGCACTTCTTGCCCAGCAGCGCGTTGCCGCCGTAGCCGGAGCCGAAGCTCCAGATCTCGCGGGTCTCAGGGAAGTGGGTGATGTACTTCGTGTCGTTGCACGGCCACGGCACGTCCTTCTGGCCGGGCTCCAGCGGGGCGCCGATCGAGTGCAGCGCCTTGACGAAGAAACCGTCGTCGCCGATCTTGTCCAGCGCCGCCGCGCCCATCCGGGTCATGGTGCGCATGGAGACCACCACGTACTCCGAGTCGGTGATCTCGACACCGAGCTTGGGATCCTCCGCGTCCAGCGGGCCCATGCAGAACGGCACGACCCACATGGTGCGGCCGCGCATGCTGCCGCGGTACAGATCGGTCATCAGCGGCCGCATCTCGGCGGGCGCCATCCAGTTGTTGGTGGGGCCGGCGTCGACCTCACGCTCGGAACAGATGAAGGTCCGCGATTCGACGCGCGCGACGTCGGACGGGTCGGACAGCGCCAGGTACGAGTTCGGCTGCTTGTCCTGATTGAGCTTCTGGAAGGTACCGGCCTCGACCAACTGCGCGGCGAGACGCTCGTACTCCTCCTCGGAGCCGTCCGCGAACACCACCCGCTCGGGCTGCGTCAGCTCCGCGACCTCTTGAACCCAGGCCAACAGCCCCTGATGTTTGGTCGGTGCAGTGTCGAGACCGGGAATGGTCGCTGAGGTCATCTAATATCTCCTGCGTAGGTTACGCGCCAGTAGCATATGGCGATAACTGGTAGGTCACGATCGTCCCTATGGAGAGGTTAACTCCCGTGACTTACGCGTGGTGAATCGGGACAATGTCCGATCACTCACAGGAACGATTCAGAGACGCCAGTCGGCGCACCTTTTCTCATCCGCCGCCCAGAGCGGCACACACCGCGGCCAGTTCGGCACGCAGCCGGGGAAGCTCCCGCTGACCGTCAGCGGCCGCGTGGGTGGCGAGCGCCGCGATGCCCCGCAGCTCGGTGTCCATCTCGTCCATCCGCTGAGCCAGCGTTGCCGCCTCGCGATCTTCGCGCGCCGCATTTTCGCCGGTGAACTGCACTTCTGCGACCAGCACCCGACTGGCGACACGTTGCTCGGTGGCCTCCCGCAGACGGGCGGTCACCTCGGTGATCCACCGGTCCACCACGGCCCGGTCGTGCAGCACGCTGCGGATACCGACCACCCACCAGCTCAGCAGCAGCCCCGCCACCGCGCCGATCAGCACACCCACCGCGGCCAGGCCGGGTGCCAGACCGGCGAACAACCGGCTCACCGCGAAGGCGGCGCCCAACCCGAAACCCGCACCGAGCACCATCATCAGCCGGGCCTCCAGGGTTCTGGACCGCAGGCCCGGCCGCCCTGGATCCGGGATGGGGTCCGGCGGCGGCACCGCCGGGGCCGACAGTCCGAGTTCGGTCGCGACGTCGACAAGGTGCTCGGTGATCCCGTCGTCGACCTCCCGAACCACGTCTGCCGAGCGCCGGTGCACGTAGGACTCGAGGCGCTCTACCTTCCTGCCGTTCCAGTCCGCGACATCCTCGGACAGCTCGGTGCGCACCGACGCGCACCGGCTGCGCGCGAAGTACGCCAGCTGGACCCGCGCCTGCTGCACCTGACTGCGCAGGGCGATGTTGCGTTCGGTGCGGATCAGCCGACGGGCCCGCAGCAGCTCGTCGCGTTCGGTCCGAAGCGCTGCGGCACGGCCATCCGGCCGTTGCCGGGAACTCAGTGCGGCGATGCGGTCCCTCAGGTGGGTTTCCTTCGCGCGCAATTCATTTCGCTGTGCGAGTGTGTCGTCGGAGAGGCCCGTCGACAGCACGTCGACCAGATCGTCGAGGGCCGGTTCACCGTCTTCGGGCGCGGCGGCCACGCCGGCCCACGGCATCTGGACGTAACGCGGCGACCGGGCGGCGAGCAGTTCACGGTCGGTGGCGAGCACGTCACGCCACCCGCGGTGCACATCGATCTTGGTCACGGCGCCGATCACCAGGTCGGTGTGGCGGGCGGCCGCATCCAGCAGTGCCGCATCCGACTCGGCCAGCGGGGCTACCGCGGACACCGCGAAGACCACCGCCGCGGGGGCGTGGTCCGGGGCCAGGTCGGCGGCCTCGACGAAGGTCCGGGCCGGCAACCTCGCCCGTAGCGCCGCGACGACGGCGGACACCCCGGCCAGCCACGGGCCGACCACCAGGACGACATCGCGACGCACGACGCCGGGCGCCTCCGGGGTCACGTCCGTGCCGCCAGCCGCAGTGCGCCCCGGGTGAGTGCGTGCGCGCACCCTCGGTGCAGGGCGTTCACCGGTCCGCGGCCGTAGCGGCTCCAGCGCACCGCGTCGGCAGGACCGATCGGCAGTCCGTCGGCACGCACCACGTCGGCCGCCGCCGCCATCAGGCCGAGCACCAGTCCGTCGGAGGCCAGCAGCTCCCAGAGCGCGGCGTCGCCGGACCCCACGGCCAATGCCCGCAGGTCGGTCACCGCCCTCTCGGCACGCAGGTAGCGCACCGGTGCGGTCACCGCGGTCAGCGCGTCGAGGACATCCTCGATGCCGCTGAGCTGCCGCATCAGCTCGGGCAGGGCCTCGGTGCCGGCCCCAGCGCGCAGCGCGGCGGTCGCCCGGGCGATACCGAACCGGTCCAGGGTCGCCAGCAGCCTCTCGCGGGTCACGGCGTCAGGCGACGGAGCCCGCAGCGCATCGACGAGGACCTCATCCAGCACAGCGGTGGCCAGCAGGGCGTTCAGCGGCAGCGTCGGGCGGCCGGTGCGGCGCCGGATCTCATCGGTCTGCCGCGGGGCCGCCGCCCCGAGCAGGTCGCACTTGTTGAGCACCACCAGCGCCGCCGGGGTGGGTAGGTCCTCGGGTTTCACGGTCTCGGCCACCACCAGCACGGTCACGTCGCCGGTACCGGCGTCGCCGACGACGCGCCAGCCGGCGCCGACCAGTGCGGCGGCCACCGTGGCACGTCCGGTTCCGGGGCGGCCGGTGACGCGCACCGTCACCGGCCGGCTCAGCTGCCGCAGAATCGGGGCCACGCGCAGATCGCCGGTCCGTGCGGCGAATGCCGCCAATTCCTCGGCGAAAATGACCGACTCCTCACCTCACGCGTCGCACTGACACCAATGCGCACTTCAAATGGTGACACTGCGGCGGCGTACTCGTGAACGGAGTTTTTCCGCACACGGTGTTCCAGGCAACTGTTGGGTATCAATCTGCCGCACGATGCAGGTCAATCGGCCACGATGCGCGACGATGTACCGATGCATGCCCAGCGTGAGGAAGCCGGCCGTGGGCTGCCGGATTCGGATACCTCGGGCCGGCCGGCAGCTAACGATGCGCAGGATGCGCCCTCGGCCGAGAAACACCACGCCCGGCGCGTCAGTAGTTTCCGGAACCGGCGTTCCACGCTCTCCGGCGGCCAGCAGGATTTGTGGGAGCGGCGCTGGCCCGAACTCGGCGCCGAGGCACGCGACCCTGCCGGGCACCCGTTGTCCCGCGACATCGGCCAGTGGTTCGGCAGACAGGCCCCGGTGATCCTGGAGATCGGCTGCGGCACCGGCATCTCGACGCTGGCCATGGCGAGCGACGAACCGCACATGGACGTGGTGGCCGTGGAGGTCTACCGGCGCGGGCTGGCGCAGCTGCTCGGGGCCATCGACCGGACCGCCGCGACCGACCACCCCGTCACCAACATCCGGCTGATCCGCGGCGACGGGCTGGACGTGCTCGAGCACATCTTCGGCCCGGCGTCGTTGACGGGCGTGCGGGTGTTCTTCCCGGACCCGTGGCCGAAGGCGCGCCACCACAAGCGCCGGCTGCTGCAGCCCGAGACGGTGGCGCTCATCGCCGACCGGCTGGTGCCCGGCGGGATCCTGCACGCCGCCACCGACCACGCCGAGTACGCCGAGCAGATCGTGGAGGTCGGTGACGCCGAGCCGCTGCTGCGGCGCGCAGACTCCGCGACGGAGCTGCCGATCTCGGTCCGCCGACCGGAGACCAAGTACGAGGGCAAAGGTCTGGAGGCGGGCCGCGATATCGCCGAGCTGGTGTGGGTACGTACTCACTCAGCGATGGAATGAGCGAAGGACACCAGCCATGAGTGTGGTCACCGACATCCCCGAAGTGCCCGAGATCCCCGCGCCCACCGAGGACGCGCAGGCACCGGCGATCCACAAGGTGCTGCTGGTCTGGGACGCACCCAATCTGGATATGGGCCTCGGGTCGATCCTCGGTGGCCGGCCCACCGCCGCACACCGCCCGCGGTTCGACGCGCTGGGCCGCTGGTTGCTGCAGCGTACCGCCGACATCTCGGCCCTGTCGGCCGTCTCCGGCGGCGAGGACGGCTCGGCAACGCCGGTCACGTTGGAGCCCGAAGCGACCGTGTTCACCAACATCGCCCCTGGTAGCGCCGATGTCGTCCGCCCGTGGGTGGAGGCGCTGCGTAACGTGGGTTTCGCGGTCTTTGCGAAGCCGAAAGTCGATGACGACAGCGACGTCGACAGCGACATGCTCGGCCATATCGCGCTCCGCCGGGGCGAAGGTCTGGCCGGGTTGGTGGTGGCGTCAGCCGACGGGCAGGCGTTTCGCGCACCGCTGGAGGAGATAGCTCACGAGGGCGTTCCGGTGCAGGTGCTCGGATTTCGCGAACATGCCAGTTGGGCGTTAGCGTCGGATACCTTGGAGTTTGTCGACCTGGAGGACATCGCAGGTGTCTTCAGGGAGCCGCTACCGCGAATCGGCCTTGATTCGCTGCCCGAGCAGGGCGCTTGGCTGCAGCCCTTCCGGCCGCTGTCCGCGCTACTGACCTCGCGCTTATAGACGACAGAAGCGATAATGCGCGCGCAGCGTGACCAGAACATATTAAGGAGCTGACGTGTTCGCCTGGTGGGGTCGAACGGTGTACCGATTCCGATACATAGTGATCGGTGTCATGGTTGCACTGTGCCTTGGTGGCGGCGTGTTCGGGGCAAGCCTCGGTCAGCACGTCACCCAGAGTGGTTTCTACAACGAAGGCAGCGAATCGGTACGGGCGTCGCTGCTCAGCGATGAGGTGTACGGCCGGGACCGCACCAGCCACGTCGTCGCCATCCTGACGCCGCCAGACGACAAGAAGGTCACCGACAAGGACTGGCAGAAGAAGGTCGTCGGCGAGCTTGACCAGGTCGTCAAGGATCACCCCGACCAGATCGTAGGCTGGGTCGGCTGGCTGAAGGCGCCGGAAACCACCGATCCGACGGTCAGCCAGATGAAAACCGAGGATCTGCGCCACACCTTCGTCAGCATCCCGCTCAAGGGCGACGACGACGACACGATCCTGAAGAACTACCAGACCGTCCAGCCCGACCTCGAGAAGATCAATGGCGGCGATATCAAACTGGCAGGCCTCAATCCGCTGGCCAGCGAGCTGACCGGAACCATCGGCACCGATCAGCAACGAGCCGAGGTGGTCATCATCCCGCTGGTGGCGGTGGTGCTGTTCTTCGTGTTCGGCGGTGCCGTCGCCGCGGCGCTGCCCGCCATCATCGGCGGCCTGACCATCGGCGGTGCGCTGGGCATTCTGCGCCTCACCGCCGAGTTCGGACCGGTGCACTACTTCGCGCAGCCCGTCGTGACGATGATGGGCTTCGGTATCGCCATCGACTATGGCCTGTTCATCGTCAGCCGGTTCCGCGAGGAACTCGCCGAGGGTTACGACGTGGAGGCAGCCGTCCGAAGATCGGTCATGACGTCGGGCCGCACGGTCGCGTTCTCTGCGGTGATCATCGTGGCGTCGATCCTGCCGCTGCTGCTCATCCCGCTCGGCTTCCTGAAGTCGATCACCTACGCCGTCATCGCGTCGGTGCTGTTGGCCGCCATCCTGTCGATCAGCGTGTTGCCCGCCGTGCTCGGCATCCTCGGGACCAATGTCGACGCGCTCGGCGTGCGCACCCTGCTGCGGGTGCCGTTCCTGGCGAACTGGCCGTTCTCCCGCAAGATCATCGACTGGTTCATCGAGAAGACCCAGAAGACCAAGACCCGCGAAGAGGTCGAGAAGGGATTCTGGGGCAAGCTGGTCAACATGGTGATGAAGCGGCCCATCGCCTTCGCCGCACCGATCCTCGTGATCATGACGCTGCTGGTCATCCCCATCGGGCAGTTGGCCCTCGGCGGTCTGAGCGAGAAGTACCTGCCGCCGGACAACCCCGTCCGCAGCGCCCAGGAACAGTTCGACAAAGAGTTCGCCGGTTTCCGTACCGAGCCGCTGACCGTGGTGATCCGCAACGACAACGGCGACCCGGTGACCGATCAGCAGCTGGCCGCGGTGCGTGCCGAGGCGCAGACGATCCCCGGCTTCGCCGGCAGCGACAACCCGTCCAAGATGTGGCAGGAACGTCCTGCCCAGGAAAGCGGCTCCAAGGATCCGTCGGTCCGGGTGATCCAGAACGGCCTGGTGAACAGCAGCACGGCCCCGAAGACCATCGAGGAACTGCGGGCGCTGACGCCGCCTCGGGGTACCACCATCCTGGTCGGCGGCACCCAGGCACTGGCCCAGGACAGCATCCTGACCCTCTTCGACAAACTGCCGCTGATCGCGGTGATCCTGGTGATCACCACGACCATCCTGATGTTCCTGGCGTTCGGCTCGATCGTGCTCCCGATCAAGGCGGCATTGATGAGCGCCCTCACACTCGGCTCCACGATGGGCATCCTGACGTGGATGTTCGTCGAGGGTGGGCACGGTTCGGGCCTGTTCAACTACACGCCACAGCCGCTGCTGGCCCCGATGATCGGCCTGATCATCGCGGTCATCTGGGGCTTGTCCACCGACTACGAGGTCTTCCTGGTGTCCCGCATGGTGGAGGCGCGTGAGCGCGGCCTGTCCACCGCCGAGGCCATCCGGATCGGTACCGCCACCACCGGCCGGCTGATCACCGGCGCGGCCCTGGTGCTGGCCGTCGTGGTGGCCGCGTTCGCGTTCTCCGACCTGGTCGTGATGAAGTACCTGGCCTTCGGGCTGCTCATCGCGCTGCTGTTGGACGCCACCGTGATCCGGATGTTCCTGGTGCCGGCCATCATGAAACTGCTGGGCGACGACTGCTGGTGGGCCCCGCAGTGGATGAAGCGGATTCAGGAGCGCATCGGACTCGGCGAGGTCGAACTGCCCGACGAGCGCAAGCGCCCGACGGTGCGCGACTCCGGCGAACCCGCACCCGATCCGGCCGCCCTGGTCGGCGCGGGTGCACCGATGCTGGCGCTGCCCGCACACGACCCGACCCACCCCGCGACGCCGGTGGCGCCCGCGGGTGGCCGGCCTCCGGCGCCACCCGTCCGCTCCGCCGGACCGTCCGCCGCCGGCACCACCAGGATTCCGACGACGGCCACCACCCCGCCCGAGCCGGCGACGACCCGGTTCGCCGCACAGCCCGAGTCGCCTGCGACCGTCGCGATCGACGCCGCCCGCAACGCGATCAACTCCTCGGGCGCGCCGACCGAACGTCGCCGCGGCGAGCCGCGCGAGATGCGCAGTGGTGAACCCCGCGACAAGCGGGAGATCGAATCGTGGCTGGGCGACCTGCGTAGCGGCGGTAGCGGCAGCGGAACGGGACAGCAGCCGCCCCGGCCGTCTGCGCAGCCGACGGTGTCGATGGGTGATCCGGGTGGCAACACCCCGACCACGGCCATTCCCACCCAGCGCGACGTGGATGCCACCGAGAAGCTGGACACCTCCAAGGTGCGCGACAAAGCCGAGGCCGGCGATGACGCACCGACGCGCCGCAGCGGCGGGCTCAGTGCCGCCGACCTGCTGCGCCGCGAGGGCAGGCTGTAGCTCGAGATCGACGAAAATGGTCGCTTCGCCACCCGGCGGGGCGACCATTTCGTCATTCTGAGGAAGGTGGGTCCAGCCCCACTCCCGGCGTCTCCGCGGCCAGCAGGGCTTCCTCGGCGTCGGGATCCGGTGCCAGCAGCACCCGCACGGCGCTGTTGAGCACCGCGAGGATGGGCACCGCGAGCAGGGCGCCGACGATGCCGGCCAGCACGCCACCCCCGGCGATGGCCAGCACCACCGCGAGCGGATGCAGCGACACCGCACGACCCATCACGATCGGTTGCAGCACATGGGCTTCCAGCTGCTGCACCGCGATGATGAGGCCTAGCGTGATCAGGGCGTACACCCAGCCCTTGGCGATGAGCGCCACGATGACGGCGATGCCTCCGGTCAGCACCGCACCCACGAGCGGGATGAACGCACCGAGGAACACGAGCGAGGCCAGGGGCAGCGCCAGCGGCACGCCCATGATGGCCAGTCCGGTGCCGATGCCGATCGCGTCGACCAGGGCCACCAGGCACGTCGCCCGCACGTAGCCGATCAGCGAACGGAACCCGGCCCGCCCTGCGTCGCGCACCCGGTCCCGCACCGTCACCGGGAAGATCTTGGTGACGAAGGCGAAGATCTCGCGCCCGCCGTTGAGCAGGAAGATCAGCGTGAACAGCACCAGCAGGGCGCCGGTGACGATCTCGGTGATGGTGCCTGCCGTGGACAGCGCGCCGCTGGTCAGTTTGGCTTGGTTCTCCCGGATCGCGGTGATGACCGAGTCGCCGGCGTGGTCGATCTGGTCCTTGCTCAGATGCGCCGGACCCTCGATCAGCCAGATCCGCAGCCCGTCGATGCTGCGGGTCACCTGTTCGACCAGACCCGGTGCGCCGCTGACGAATTGGCTGACGACGAAGGTCATGATGCCGCCCACCACCGCGATCGCACCGAGGATCACCCCGGCCACCGCCGCACCCCGCGGTAGTCGGCGGCTGTGCAGAAGGTCGACGGCGGGCAGCAACAGCGCGGCCATCATCGCCGCCAGCGCGACGGGCACGAAGATGAGCTCCAGATGGACGACCACCCACAGTGCCGCCAGCACCGCGGTTCCGATGATCAGCAACCGCCAGGACCAGGCGGCCGTCTTGCGGATCAACGGGCTCACCGACTCGTCGGCAAACGGATCGGCGGTGGGTATCAGGCTCATGCGATTGAGCGTAACGGCGCGGCGCGCCCGGCCAAGGGACGTTTCCGCACGACATCGGCCGTTACTGTGTAGGCGTGTCGCATGACGACGCGCCGATGAGCAGCGACCACCACCAGGCCTCCCCGCAGGACGGTCGTCGCCGCGGCAGGTATTGGTGGGTGCGCTGGGCCATCCTCGCGGTCGCCGTCGTGGTGCTGACCGTCGAACTGGTGCTGGTGTGGGACCAGCTGGCCAAGGCGTGGAAGAGCCTGCTGTCGGCGAACTGGTGGTGGGTGCTGGCCGCCGTCGGCGCGGCGATGGCCTCGATGCACAGCTTCGCCCAGATCCAGCGCACGCTGCTGCGGTCGGCCGGTGTGGACGTCCGGCAATGGCGCTCCGAGGCCGCCTTCTACGCGGGTAACGCGTTGTCGACGACGCTGCCCGGCGGGCCGGTGCTGTCGGCCACCTTCGTCTACCGCCAGCAGCGCATCTGGGGCGCATCCCCCGTGGTGGCCTCCTGGCAGCTGGTGATGTCCGGCGTCCTGCAGGTGGTCGGGCTGGCGTTGCTCGGCCTGGGCGGCGCGTTCCTGCTCGGGGCCAGCAAGAACCCGCTGTCGCTGATCTTCACCCTGGGTGGTTTCGTCGCCCTGCTGCTGCTGGCGCAGACCGTCGCGGCCAACCCGCAGCAGATCGACGGGATCGGCGTGCGGCTGTTGTCCTGGTTCAACTCACTGCGGGGTAAGCCCGTCGACACCGGGCTGGCCGGCTGGCGCAAGATGCTCGCGCAGCTGGAATCGGTGAGTCTCAGCCGCCGGGCGCTGACCAACGCGTTCAGCTGGTCGATGTTCAACTGGATCGCCGACGTGGCCTGCCTGGCGTTCGCCGCGTATGCCGCCGGTGGGCACCCGTCGCTGGCGGGCCTGACGGTGGCCTACGCCGCGGCCCGCGCGGTCGGCTCGATCCCGTTGATGCCGGGCGGCCTGCTGGTGGTCGAGGCGGTCCTGGTGCCTGGCCTGGTGTCGAGCGGTATGACGTTGGCCCAAGCCATTTCGGCGATGCTGATCTACCGTCTGGTCAGCTGGATCTTCATCTCGACCATCGGCTGGGTGGTGTTCTTCTTCATGTTCCGCACCGAAACCGACCTGGATCCGGATGCCCCCGACACCTCGACCGAAGGCCAGCAGATGACCTACGCACCGGATCCCGACAACCCCCGCCATCCGGACTCCTGATGCGCACCCGTTGGGCGGCAATCCTTTTCAGTACAATCGCGCTGGCTTCCGGGTGCGGGGGCAACACCGCCGACACCGCCGGCCAGGGCACCACGACCAGCACCGCCACCTCGCCCGTGCCGGCCGGAGTACCCGCGGCCACCCCGCTGCTGGCCCGCACCGTCGCCGCACCCGTCCCGGTGCCGGCCACCGACGGGCGGACACATCTGGCCTACGAACTGCTGCTCACCAACGCGCTCAGCCAGGACGTCACCCTGCAGACGCTGACCGTGCAGGGGGACGGCGCATCGGTGCTCTCCCTGTCCGGTGACGCGCTGGCGCATTGGACCCGGATACTCGGTGCGGGCGCGAAGCCGACCACCACCATCGGGCCCGCCCAGACCGTCGCGGTGTGGATCGACGCCACGGTCGCCCCGGGCAACGTGCCCGCCCAGCTGCAGCACGCAGTCACGGTGTCGCTGAGCCAGCCCGCTCCCCCGCTGCTCCCGGCGATCATGACCGAGACGGTGGCACCGGTGACGGTGCAGACCCGCACGCCGGTGCAGATCGCCCCGCCGCTGCGGGGACCGAAATGGCTGGACGCCAACGGATGTTGTGAGATGACTCCGCACCGGATGGCGCTCAATCCGATCGACGGCGCGCTGTGGGCGGCCGAACGGTTCGCCATCGACTATGTCCAGCTCGACCCGGGCTACCGGTTGCTCAACGGCAGTGTCGGCAAGCTGACCAGCTACGCCTACTTCGGGGCGGACATCCATGCCGTCGCCGACGGGCCCGTGGTGGCCGTCCTGGACGGGCTGCCCGAGCAGGTGCCGGGGCAGTCGCCGACCGGTCTGACCCTGGACCAGTACGGCGGCAACCACGTCGTGCAGGACATCGGCGGGGGCAACTACGCGTTCTACGCCCACCTGAAGACCGGCAGCGTGAAAGTCCAACCGGGACAACAACTCAAGACCGGTGACGTGCTCGGCAATCTGGGCAATACCGGAAACACGGACGCACCGCATCTGCATTTCCACGTGATGGACGGTCCCGATCCGCTGCGCGCGGACGGGTTGCCGTTCGTGCTCACGTCGTTCCGGTTGCAGGCCCAGACCGCAAGTGTCGACGTGTTCGACACCCTCATCGCCGGAAAGCCCGCCCCCCTGCGGCCCGGCGCCCCGGCCCGCGACGAATCCGGTGTCTCCCCATTGGTTTCCGATGTGATGGACTACGACGGTGAGTAAACGCAGCACGGTCCTGGCCGCGGCGGCGGCCGACGCGGTGGCCGTCATCGTCTTCTGCGCCATCGGCAGGCGCAGCCACGCCGAAGGATTGACGTTGGCCGGGGTCGCTGAGACGGCCTGGCCGTTCCTCACCGGAACCCTGGTGGGCTGGCTGGTGGCGCGCGGCTGGCAGCGGCCCACGACCATCACCCCGACCGGACTGATCATCTGGGTGGCCACGGTGGCCGTCGGCATGCTGTTGCGCAAGGCGACATCCGCCGGGACGGCGGTCAGTTTTGTGGTGGTGGCGTCCCTGACGACCGCCATCCTGCTACTCGGTTGGCGCGCCGCCGCCAAGGTTGCATCCCGGTCTTGACCGGGATGGTGGTCTCCAGGTCCACCGGCGCCGAGATGGCGATCGTGAGGGTCGCGCGCAGGCCACCCAGCGGACTGTCGGAGAGCGCCAGTTCGCCGCCGTGCAGGTCGGCCTGCTGAGTGACCAGCGCCAGACCCAGGCCGGAGCCGCCGGGGGCGGCGGTGCTGCCGCGGGCGAAGCGGCCCAGCACGATGTCCCGCTCGTCGACGGGGACGCCCGCACCGTCGTCGTCGATGATGATGTCGATCGTGTGGGACCGCCGATGCCCGGTCAGCACAACATGTTCGGCCCCACCGTGGGTGGCGGCATTGCGCACCAGATTGTCCACCGCCAGGCGCAGCCCTCCCGGCCAGCCCCACACCGTGCCCAGATCGTCGTCCGCTTCCACCGTGAGTTCGACGGTGCTGCGCAGGTTCTCCCGCGCCACCCGGTCCAGCAGGTCGGTAACGTCGATCGGCTCCCGGTCCTCGACCTGGGCCAGCTGACCCGAGGCGAGTTGGCCCAGCGCGGTGATGGTCGCCTCGACGCGCAGCTGGGCCCGCAGCAGGTCGGCGACCACCTCGTCGCGCTCCTCGTCGGGCAGGTTGTGGATCCGCAGCGTGTCCAGATCCGCGCGCATCGCGGTCAGCGGGGTACGCAGTTCGTGGGCCGCGTTCGCCGCGAAATCCTGGGCAGCCTGAAGGGAATTGGTGGTGGCCTGTTGGGCCGCCGCAAGACGGCGCAGCATCCCGGCCATCGCCTCGGAGAGCTCCTCGGCTTCGCGTGCGCCGGTGACCGCGGGCATCTGTTCGCTGCCGCCGCCGAGCCGGGTGGTCTGTTCGGTGAGCTTGCGCAGCGGGCGGACGGCCGGACCGGCCAGCAGCCAGCCCAGGCCGCCGGCAACGATCACCGTGAACACCCCGACGGCGGTGTAGAACGGGATCCTGGCCCGGTTGAGCAGGATGCTGTCGGCTCGAATTCCGATGGACACCAACACGTTTCCGGCTTGCTGGGTCATCTTGATGGTGCGCACCCGGTAGTCCACGCCGTTGACCGCCACGGTGTCGGTGCCGGGCTGCAGCGACGGCAGCTGGAAACCGCGCTGGAAGACCACCTGACCGGTGGACAGTGACCGGCCGGTGGTGAGCACGCCGCGTTTGGGATCGCTGAGCTGTTCGGGGAACATGCTGGCTTCGACGATCGAATCCAGCCGCCGGTCCAGCTGGGCGTCGTCGTTGCTGGCCAGCACCACCGAGGTGAGGATGGTGAAACCGGCGACGACCGCGGCCGCGGCGACCGCCGACGCCAGCGCCACCCGGGTACGCAACGAGGCCGACCGACCGAAGCGGGACAGTCGCACGCGCTACGCCTCCTCCCGCAGGACGTAGCCGATCCCGCGGACCGTGTGGATGACCCGCGGATGGCCGTCGCGCTCGAGCTTGCGCCGGAGGTAGGACACGAAGACGTCGGCGACGTTGGTGTCGACGTCGAAGTCGTAACCCCACACCAGTTCCAGCAGCCGCTGGCGGGAGAGCACCACGCCCGCGTTCTCGGCGAGCACCGCGAGCAGGTCGAATTCTCGCTTGGTCAGGTCCGCGCGATCACCGTCCACGAAGACCAGCCGGCGGGCGGTGTCGATGGTCAGCGGCCCCACCGACATGGTGTCCGAGGGCCGCTCGGAATGACCGGCCCGGCGAAGGAGCGCATGCAACCGCGCCACCAGCTCACCCAGGTCGAAAGGTTTGGTCAGGTAGTCGTCGGCGCCGGCCTCCAGGCCGGCGATCCGGTCGTTGACCGTGTCGCGCGCCGAGAGCACACAGATCGGGATGTCATTGCCGAGCGCCCGGAGCGCCGTGACCACGGCGACCCCGTCGAGTTCGGGCATCTGTACGTCCAGCACGAGCGCGTCGTGCGCCTCGGTGGACAGCAGGCGCAACGCCTCCTTGCCGTTGGCCGCGACCCGGACGTCGAACCCCGAGTGTCGTAGCCCGCGGGCCACCGAGGTTCGCACGTCCGGGTCGTCGTCGACCATGAGCACCATACGACCGGTGCTCTCCGAGGAGACTGAATCAAGCGCGCCAGGCACGCTGCCTACGGTATGGCAGGCGCGGGTGCCGCGCCGCAGCGGTTCTTCAGATCCACCAACGGCTGCCGGATGCCGCTCAGCTCCGCCTTGGTCTGCGGATTCTGGTCGAGGTACTTGGTCACCTCGCCGCGGACCTCGTCACGGGGCAGGCCCTCGAGGCTGGTGAAGAACCAGTTCACGTCGGGGTGGGAGAACAGGTACGCGGACGTCGCCGCGGAGACGCCCGCAGCCACCTGCGAGAGGTCGCCTGCGGTGCAGTTGGGCGGGTTGTTCGCCGGGTCGTCGGCAAAGGCCGACGGGACGGCACCGAACAACATCGCACCGGCGAGTGCGCCGGTGCCTACCGCGCCAGCAACCGCACGCCGCGCAGCACGAGCCGAGAGCAACATGGTCAAGCTCCTTACCGAATTCTGCAGATTCACCAGGACCGGTATCCGTGAGCGGTTACCGACTCCAAGAAGCTAAGCAGAATCGCCATGGACTTTCGCGGCTTGCTGACAACGAATCGCCAGAAACACCGAATACGCAGGTCGCACGGGCCATTGCCGGGACGCTGACGGCCCGCCGGGGCTACCGGGCGGCGACGGAGGCAGGCCCGGGCAGCGGTCCGGAGCCCGTCCCACCGGCCGAAACGGGTGCCGATGTGGCCGGTGTGGTCGCGGCCGGGGTTCCCGCGACGCCGAGGGACTGCGCGGGCGTCAGGGTCGCCGGCAAACTTCCGGGGAGCCCGCCCCCTTGGTTCTGCGCGGCCTGCATGAGACCCATGATCTGGGGCAGCGTGATGGGCAGCCGGCACTGCGTGGACAGCGAAACCAGCGGCTGCTGCAACTGCTGCATGTCTTTGCCCGCCTGCGGGTTGGCATCGAAGTACGTTTTGGCCGCGCCGAGGGACTGTGGTCCGGCCGGCTGCTGCGCGATGGTCGTCAGCGCCTGATTCGTTTCGGGATGGGCATCGAGGTAGGACCCCGTCGAGGTGGCCACCGAACCGATGGTCTTGGCGATCTGGCTGGCCGCGCACGGATCGGACGCCGCCTCGGCGGCCGGCGTGAGCAGCCCCGCCGTGACCGCTCCGCCGAGCGCAGTTACAGCGAATGCACCGAGCAGGGCACGGCGCAGGGCGCGCGGGGCACTGGAAGCAATGGTCATGGGTCACTCCTTCACGGTGACGACTGCAATACCGGTCGGCAAAGAGTGATGAGCGGCACTTTTTCGCAGCTTTTCGGGCCCCCGACCCGGAAACTTCTCCGCCCATGATGCCATCCCCCGACGACCTCGGGAAATCAGCACAGCAAACATTGCACCAATGACCACCCAGCTCGCCCCCGGTGAGCACGCCGTGACCCGTTGCACAACGTCCCCGCCGGGGTATCCACACCCCACGTCAGACCCGGTTCGGGGCCGTACAGACTGCTCACGGGAGGGTCACGACCGGGTTCACGGGCAGGTCAGGACACAGGCTGCTGCGGTAGGCTCCGGGCTACCAGCGGCGGGGTAGAGAGGCGGAGGCTCGCCATCCAGCAGTTCATGATGCGCTTGAGCGGCACGCTGCGCAGATATCGCTGGGCGGTGTTTGCCCTGTGGCTGCTGCTCCTCGTGCCCTCGGTCTCTCTCGCGATGAGTCAGTCGGACAACCTCACCGGCGGTGGTTTCGAGGTGTCCGGGTCCCAGTCGCTCTACGTCCAGCGCCAGCTCGAACAGCAGTTCCCCGAGCAGGGGGCCTCCCCGTTGGCGCTGGTGGCGGTGCCGCGCGCCGACGCGTCGTTCGAGGACATGAACGCGGCCGTCGCCGAGCTGCAGCGCATCGCCACCGAGGTGCCCAGCGTCAAGGCCGTGCCGAATCCACAACAGCGCCCGCCCGCCCCGGACCGGCCGTACGTCGTCACGCTGCAGATGGACTTCAACAACAGCGGTGCCGTCGACATCGCCAAACAGCTGCGCACCAAGGTCGGCATCGTCGGGGATCAGGCCGGCCAGACCCAGGACGGCAAGGTCCGGCTCTACGTCATCGGCCAGGGCGCCCTCGGCGCGGCCGCCCAGACCGCCACCAAACACGACATCGCCCAGGCCGAGCAGTGGAACCTGCCCGTCGTCCTGATCGTGCTGCTCGCGGTGTTCGGCTCACTCGCCGCCGCGGCGATGCCGATGCTGCTCGCGGTCTGCACGGTGATCGTCACCATGGGCGTCGTCTTCCTGTTGTCGATGGTGTCGACGATGTCGGTGTTCGTCACGTCGACGGTGTCGATGTTCGGCATCGCTCTCGCGGTCGACTACTCCCTGTTCATCCTCATGCGATTCCGCGAGGAGCTGCGCGCCGGCCGTGATCCCGCCCAGGCCATCGATGCCGCAATGGCCACCTCTGGGCTGGCCGTCGTGCTGTCCGGGCTCACCGTCATCGCCTCGGTCACCGGCATCTACCTGATCAACACGCCGATCCTGCGATCGATGGCCACCGGCGCGATCCTTGCCGTCGCCATCGCGGTGCTGACCTCGACCACGCTGACCCCCGCGGTGCTCGCCACCTTCGGCCGGGCCGCGGCCAAACGGTCGGCGCTGCTGCACTGGTCGCGGCGTCCGGTCACCACCCAGTCCCGGTTCTGGACGCGGTGGACCGGCTGGGTGATGCACCGGCCGTGGTTGTCCGCGCTGCTGGCGTCGATCCTGCTGCTCGCCATGGCCGCACCGGTGTTCGCGATGTCGTTGGGCAACAGCATGCTGCGCCAGTTCGACCCGAGCCATGAGATCCGCGGCGGTGTGAACGCGGCCTCCGAAGCGCTCGGACCGGGTGCGCTGGGGCCCATCCGGATCCTGGTGACCTTCCCGGACGCCAACGCCGACGCGCCGCCGTCTGCGCCCGTGATCGACGCGATCCGCGCCAGGATCGCCGAGGCACCGGACGTCGCGACGGTGTCCCCGCCGGTGTTCGGCAAGGACAACCGCAACGTCATGATGTCGGCGGTGCTGTCGGTCGACCCGGAGGACCTCGCGGCCCGCCAGACCATCGACTGGCTGCGGGCCGAACTGCCCACGCTGCAGACCGACGGCGTCCGGATCGACATCGGCGGACCCACCGCCTTGATCAAGGACTTCGACGATCAGGTCTCGGCCATGCAGCCCTGGGTGTTCCTGTTCGTCTGCGTCATCGCCTTCGTGATGCTGCTGATCTCCATCCGGTCGCTCTTCCTCGCTCTCAAGGGCGTCCTGATGACGGTGCTGTCGGTGGCCGCGGCGTACGGCAGCCTGGTGGTGGTCTTCGAGTGGGGCTGGCTGGAGGACCTCGGCTTCGCGCCGCTGCAGTCGCTGGACAGCACCGTCCCGCCGCTGGTGCTGGCCATGACGTTCGGTCTGTCGATGGACTACGAGATCTTCCTGCTCACCCGCATCCGGGAGCGGTTCCTGCAGACCAACGACACCCGCGACGCCGTCGCCTACGGCGTGAGCACCAGCGCGCGCACCATCACCAGCGCGGCACTGATCATGATCGCGGTGTTCATCGGTTTCGCGTTCGCCGGCATGCCGCTGGTCGCGCAGATCGGTGTCGCCTGCGCGACGGCCATCGCCGTGGACGCCACGGTGGTGCGCCTGGTGCTGGTGCCCGCCCTGATGGCGATGTTCGACCAGTGGAACTGGTGGCTGCCCGCCTGGCTGGACCGCATCCTGCCGTCGGTCGACTTCGAGAAGCCGCTGCCCAAGATCGACATCGGCGACCTGGTCCTCATCCCTGACGACATCTCCGGCCTGGTCACCCCGGGCGGGGATCTACGTGTGGTGATGAAATCCTCGGCCAAGCTGAAAACCCTTGCACCACAGTCGATCATCGTTGCAGACCCGCTGGTGTTCAGCGGTTGCCGGCCGCGGGTGGCCCAGCTCGCGGGGGCGCGCCGGTTCGCGGGCGTCGGTTCCGGTCGCGGGAGCGGCGGCCCGGGCGGGGTGACACAGGCGGTCAGCAAGCCGGTGCATCCGGTCACCATGTGGCGCGGACGGCTGGCGGTGGCCCTGGACGCCCTGGACATCGCCGCCGCGACCGAACGCACGCCCATGGAACGCAGCAGTCCCGTGGAGACCACCAACGTCCAGTTGCCCACCGGCGACCGGCTGCTGATCCCGACCGGCGCCGAGACGCTGCGGCTCAAGGGTTACCTGATCATGACCCGCAACAGTGCACGGGATTACGCCGACTTCGCGGGCATGGCCGTCGCGATGGACACCCAGAACGCAGCCGCGGTGCTCGCCGGAATGGACCGGTATTACTGTGGAAAGCGTCCACGGTCGCAGTGGGTCGCCACCCAGCTGATCAGGCGTCTGGCCGACCCCCGCCCAGAGGACAACCCGGCCGAGGCACTCACTTCGGCCGACACCGATTGGTCCATGGTCCGGAAGCTCTGTCTGTCCGTCGCCGTGGCGATGCTCGAGGAAACGAGGTGACGGTGGCTGCGAAGCCCGCGCAGACCTCGGTGCCCACCGGGGACCGGCCGGTGGAGTTCTGGCCGACCTCGGCCATCCGCGCCGCCCTGGACAACGACGACCTGTCGGTGTGGCAGCGCATCGCCACCGCGATCAAGCGCGACCCGTTCGGCAGGACCGCGCGCCAGGTCGAAGAGGTGCTGGAAACCGCTCAGCCCTACGGCGTTTCGGCGGCGCTGGCCGAGGTACTCGACAAGTCCCGGGCCCAACTGGAAGCCACCGAACGCGCCGAGGTGACCCATCACGTCCGGCTGCTGCTGGAGCGCTCCGGCCTCAAACCCCACGAATTCGCCTCGCGCATCGGCGTGCCCGGCGACGATTTCACCGGGTGGCTCGACGGCACGGGCGCCCCGTCGGCATCGATGATGGTGCGGATGCGCCGGCTCTCCGACCGGTTCGCCAAGATCCGCGCCCAGCGCGACGCTCAGTAGCGGCTTGGCGCGCCGAGACTACTGTTTCTGCGCCGAAACGGCCGAATTCTCGTCACAAACAACCGTAGGCTCGGCGGACAATCGCACCCATCAGCGCGCGTTGATCGGCGTCACGTCGGCCACCAGCCACTTGCCGTCCTGCTTGGCCAGCACCACCCGAAGCGCCAGCACCGCGACATCGGCGGGCTTGCCCGGCGCGTTCTGCGTGCCGCGCATCACCACCGCGACGCTGGCGTCGGACGGGCCGATCGCCTCCACCCCGGCGGACACCGTCTGCGCCTGACCCGAGACGTTGCGGCCCGTCAAATCCTTTGCCACCGCGGCGAACTCGGATCGGTAGGACTCGGCCCGGTCGGGTGTCATCAGCGCGGTCGCCCGGTCTATCGACGCGTTCGGGCTGCTCGGGGTGAAGGTGGCCGAGGCCTCGGCGACGCTGCTGGCGATGCCGACCACCTCGGCGCTGTCGTTGTGCAGATCCCGATCGGGCACCGTCCAACTCGTGTACCCGACGATGACCGCGGCCGCCAGCGTCGACGCCGCCCCCGCGACCACACCCAGACGCAGCCCCGGGCCGTCGTCGTCGGTGCCCAGCGTCACCCCGTCCCGACGGAACAGCACCGCATTGACCACCATGCCCTGGACGATCAGCACGCACAGCACCGAGCACACCGACACCCACCACACCGGCCACGCCAGGGCGGCGCCGACGTAGATGAGCGCGACGATCCCGGCGATCGGAGCGAGGAAGTCGAAGACGAGCACACGCAGCCGGTTGCTCATCGGATGGTCTCCAACCGCGAGATCAGCAGCTTGCCGTCCACGTCGGAGACCCCGAGCCGCAGGTTCCACCGCACCGTCTGGGGTTTGCCACCGGCGTTTTGGCTCACCGAGGTCGCGACCACCAGGACGGTGTCGGTCCGCGACGCGACCGCGTCGAGCTCCGGCTGGTCGGCGGGCGGCTTGCCGCCCTCACCGGGCTGGTGGTGCAGCGTTTCGATGGACACCGATTCGACCTGACCGACGGTCTGCGCCTGCAGCTTGGCCACGATCTCCTTGAACGGTTCGACGGTCTGGTCGAACTCCACGTTCAGCTGCCCGACGGTGCCGTCACGCAGCTTCTGCAGATTGCCGGCCACGGTGTCCTTGTTCATGGTGACCAGTCCGCCGGTCCAGTCCGCGGCGGTCTGCAGCACCCGGGTGCGGTAGGCCAGCTCACCGGCGTCGTCCCGGTGGCCCGACCAGATCATCCCGGCCAGCACGGCGGCCGCGACGGCGATGACGCCGAGTACGACGGAGGCGACGCCATAACGGCTGATGGACCGGGCCGGCGCCGGCGGCTCTTCGGTGAGCAGGTCAGGCATGGCCGTGAGGCTACCTGCCCCGTTGCTGGGCGCGGCTTCTGGCAGGATGCGAGAGTGACGTCTTCAACCACATCCGGTATCGACCTGAGCTATGTCGACAGCGAGGTCCGGCCCCAGGATGACCTGTTCGGCCATGTCAACGGCCGCTGGCTGGCCGACTACGAGATTCCCGCCGACCGTGCCACCGATGGTGCCTTCCGCACCCTGGCCGACCGTGCCGAGGAGCAGGTCCGCGATCTGATCACGGAAGCGGCCAAGTCCGGCGGCGCAGGCGACCAGCAGCGCATAGGTGACCTGTACGCGAGCTTCATGGATACCGCCACCGTCGACCAGCGCGGGCTGGCACCGTTGCACGCCGAACTCGCCCCGATCGACGCCGCCACCGATGCGACCGCCCTGGCGGCTGTGCTCGCCGGGCTGCAGCGCGCCGGCGTGGGCGGCGGAACGGGCGTGTACGTCGACACCGACTCCAAGGACTCAACGCGGTATCTTCTGCACCTCTCGCAGTCCGGATTGGGGCTGCCCGACGAGTCGTACTACCGCGACCCGCAGCACGCCGCGATCCTGGAGGCGTACCCGGCGCACATCGCCCGGATGCTGGCACTGGTGTTCCCCGACGGGGCCGACCACGCCGCCACCGCGACCCGCATCGTGGCGCTGGAGACCAAACTTGCTGCCGCGCATTGGGATGTGGTGAAGCGCCGCGACGCGGATCTCACCTACAACCTGCGCACGTTCGCCGAACTTCCCGGTGAGGCACCGGGATTCGACTGGTCCGGGTGGGTCGGCGCACTGGGTGCCACCCCGGCGCAGGTGGTCGTGCGCCAGCCCGACTACCTGACAGCCTTCGCCGCGCTGTGGTCGGGTGAGCCGCTGGAGGACTGGAAGGCCTGGCTGCGCTGGCGGGTCATCAGCTCCCGCGCGTCGCTGCTGACCGACGACCTCGTCGCCGAGAACTTCGACTTCTACGGCCGCACGCTGTCGGGCACCGAGGCCATCCGCGACCGCTGGAAGCGTGGGGTGGCCCTGGTCGAGAACCTGATGGGCGACGCCGTCGGAAAGCTCTACGTGGACCAGCATTTCCCGCCCGCCGCCAAGGCGCGGATGGATGAGCTGGTGGCGAATCTGCGCGAGGCCTACCGGGTCAGCATCACCAATCTGGCCTGGATGACTCCGCAGACCCGGGAGCGCGCGCTGGCCAAGCTGGACAAGTTCACCCCGAAGATCGGCTACCCGGCCCGGTGGCGCGACTACGCGGCGCTGACGATCGAGCGCGCCGACCTGTACGGGAACTATCAGCGCGGCTACGCCGTCGAATACGACCGCGAACTGGCCAAGCTCGGCGGCCCGGTCGACCGCGACGAGTGGTTCATGACGCCGCAGACCGTGAACGCCTACTACAACCCCGGCATGAACGAGATCGTCTTCCCGGCAGCCATTCTGCAGCCGCCGTTCTTCGACGCCGATGCCGACGACGCCGCGAACTACGGCGGGATCGGCGCGGTCATCGGGCACGAGATCGGGCACGGCTTCGACGATCAGGGCGCCAAGTACGACGGTGACGGCAACCTGGTGGACTGGTGGACCGACGCGGACCGGGACGAATTCGGGCTGCGGACAACGGCTCTGATCGAGCAGTACGAGGCCTTCACGCCGCGCGCACTCGAGCCGGGCAATCACGTGAACGGGGCGTTCACCGTGGGCGAGAACATCGGCGACCTCGGCGGGTTGTCCATCGCGCTGCTCGCCTACGAGCTCTCCCTGGGCGGCGAAGAACCCGCAGAGATCGATGGGCTGAGCGGGGTGCAGCGGGTGTTGTTCGGCTGGGCCCAGGTATGGCGGACGAAATCCCGGGACGCCGAGGCGCTCCGCCGGCTGGCCACCGACCCGCATTCACCACCGGAGTTCCGCTGCAATGGCGTCATCCGCAATATCGACGCGTTCTACGATGCGTTCGAGGTCGCCGACTCCGACGAGCTCTACCTGGATCCCGCTGCGCGCGTGCGTATCTGGAACTAGCCGACGGGCGCCGAGTTCGCCGCCCGGAGGGTCTGGGCGGCGATCTGCAGGCCCTCGAGCGGGCCGAACGCAACGTCCTCATGCTCGATGTTGACCCACATGTCGGGGTCGACGCGTTCCAGCGCCTGCAGGAAGCGTGTCCAGAACTCGGTGTCGTGCCCGTGCCCGACGGCGACGAAGTCCCACGCCGAGTCCGTCGGCCACTGGTTCACGACGTGCTTGCCACCGAGACCGGTCGGGTTCTGGTCCAACGAAATTCGGGTGAACCGGTCATCGAGGACACCGTAGATCTTGCAATTCTCATTGATCCGGGTGTCCTTGGCCGCAGCATGGAACACCAGCGGCCCCAGCCAGTCGATGGCGGCGACCGGGTCGATGCCCTGCCAGAAGAGGTGCGAGGGATCCATCTCCGCACCGACATGGGTGGCGCCGGCCTTGTCCACCAACCGCTTGAGCGTCGGCGGGTTGAACACCAGATTCTGCGGATGCATCTCGATGGCCACCTTCACCCCGTTCTCCCGGGCCAGGGCGTCGATCTCGGCCCAGAACGGCACCGCGATCTCATCCCACTGGTAGTCCTGCGAGTCCAGATAGCCCGAGTCCCAGGTGTTCACATGCCACGCAGGCCAGCGGCCACCCGGATGCGCCTGGGGCAGCCCCGACATGGTGACCACCCGGTCCACGCCGAGCAGTCCGGCCACCCGGATCGCGTTGCGAAGGTCCTCGGCGTCCTCGGGTCCGACCTCGGGGTCCGGATGCAGTGGGTTGCCGTTGCAGTTCAGTCCGGCGATCTCGACGCCGGTGCCGTCGAAGTTCGCCCGGTACTGCGCCGCCGAGATCTCGCCGGACAGCAGGTCGGTCACGGGTAGGTGCGGGGTGGGCAGGAACCCGCCCGCGTTGATCTCGGCACCGGTCAAGCCGAGGGAGGCGATGGTCTCCAGAGCCTCGCGCAGGGGCAGGTCATGCAGGATCGCGGTGTAGACACCGAGCTTCATCGTGGTTGGTCCCCTTCTCCCGAACGTTTCCGTCCAGGCGTCATATACCGATCTATTGGACCGGTCTAACCGCTACTATCAGGGCCGTCACATCGTGATGTCAAGCTCTCGGAGGAAAAGCGTGGCCGCCAGCGACCGACCGACCATGCAGGACATCGCCGACCGCGTCGGCGTCTCCAAGGCGCTGGTCTCCCTGGTGTTCCGCAACGCACCGGGGCCCAGCGCCCAGACTCGGCAGCGCGTCCAGGCCGCGGCCGACGAACTCGGGTACCGAGTGAACCGCGCGGCCGCCCTGATGACGGCCAAGCGCACCCACCTGATCGGGGCGATGGCCAACATCCGCAGCACATTTCACGCCGAACTGGTCGAGGACATCGTCGCCGAGGCCGACCGTCACGGCTACGAGGTGGTGCTCGGCGCCGTCACCCCGACCCATGCCGAACCCAGCGTCGTCGACACGCTGCTGAGTTTCCGGTGCGAGGCGCTGATCCTGCTCGGGCCGGAACTGGACGAGCCGAGCATCGCCGCACTGGCCGAACGCGCCCCGGTCGTCGTGGTGGGCCGGCGCACCTCCTGCTCGGGGATCGACGTGGTGCGCACCGCCGACGGTCGCGGAATCGGCCAGGTGGTCGACCATCTGGTGGCGTTGGGCCACACGCGCATCAGCCATCTCGGCGGTGGCACGGGCACCATTCCGGCCGACCGGAGGGCCGGTTACGTCCGCGCCATGAAACGGCACGGCCTGGCCGACGAGGTCGATGTCATCGACGGCGATCTGACCGAGGGGGCGGGCACGGCGGCCGCGAAGACCCTGCTGCACCGAACGCGCCGGCCGACGGCCGTCGTGGCGGCCAACGACCGCAGCGCCATCGGGCTGCTGGACCACCTACTGCGCGCCGGCGTGCACGTGCCCGGCGAGATCGCCGTGGCCGGCTATGACGACAGCATGCTCGCTCAACTGGCGCACATCGACATGACCTCGGTCAGTCAGCAACCTGCGCAGCAGGCCGCCCGCGCCGTCACCGCCGTGGTCGAGCGCCTCGACCGCGGCCGGACCGAACGCAGCGATGTGGTGTTGGAGCCACGCCTGGTGGCACGCGGCACGACGACTCCCGGCGCAGCCGTCTGACCACCACAGACAGAAACTCCCGCAATTCTGGAACGGAACTGTGGGAGTGCCTGTCAGGTCTGGCCGGCAGGTGTCAGAACATCTGCCAGTCGGATGCACCGTCGGGGGCGTTGTACGTGCCCTTCGAGTTCTTCACCACGACGGGGTCGCCGCTGCCGAAGTTGTCGTAGAACCACTGGGCGTTCGCGGCGCTGAGGTTGATACAGCCGTGGCTGACGTTGCGCTTGCCTTGATCGCCCACCGACCACGGCGCGCTGTGCACGAAGATGCCGCTGTTGTCGATGCGCACGGCGTCCTGCACCTTGAGCTTGTAGCCCTCGGCCGAGTTCACCGGCACTCCGTAAGTGGACGAGTCCATGACGATGTCCGGGAACTTCTCCAGCACGTAGTACGTGCCGTTCTTGGTCTCGTGCTTACCGTCGGGCCGGCCCATCGACACGGGGAAGGTCTTCTCCACCTTGCCGTTTCGCGTGACGGTCATCTGGTGGGTGGCGTCATCGACGGTGGCGACCAGCTGCTCGGGCACCCGGAAGCTGGACTTGGTGCCACCGGCGTCGATGTTGACGGTGGTGCCAACCGGCCAGAAGGCCAGCGGCCGCCAGCGCAGCTGGGTGTCGGTGGTCCAGTAGAACCGGCCGGGCACCGGCGGCACGGACGAGATGTGCACCGCGTCCTGTGCCATCTGCCGGTCGGCGATCGGGCGGGCGAAGTTGATGTAGATCGGCTTGGCCGCGCCGGCGATCGACCCGTTGGTCGGGTTGAACGTCGGGGGCGCGAACACCGGCTGCCCCGTATAGGGCATCGGGTTCTGGCCGGCCGGGGTGCCCGCGGGAATCACCCCGGGAGGGGCGAGTGGATCGATCGGGGCCGGCGGTGCCGGCGGTGCGGCCAACGGGTCAGCCGGCGGCGGGGCCAGCGGATCGACGGGCGGCGCGAAGGGATCGGCCGGCGGCGCCGGCGGCGGGAACGCGAACTGGTCCGGCGGCGGCGCGGGTGCGGGGGGCGCGTCGACGACACCGGGTTCGGGCGCGACTTCGGGATCTGCCCAGGCAGACGGGCTGCTGATACAGAATCCGGCAACCACTCCGGCCGCCAGGATGGCGCCGGCGAGCTTGCGTCTCGTCCGCTGCGACATACGTCACCTCCAGTACATTTCTGAAATCCAGTGTGGCATAGCGCCAGGACCCATTAACCCTGGCAAGGCCGGGCAGACCCCTCAGCTCTCCCCGGCCTACGCCACTGACCTGGGGTTTGATCGCCGATGGGGCGTCCGGCGTTACAGGGTGTGATGTTTGCGCCGGTCGGCGGCTAGGACCGGACCAGCCTGGCGATGGCCGCCGAGGCCTCGGCCAGCTTGGCGTCGGCTTCGGTACCGCCTGCCGCGACCGCGTGCGTCACGCAGTGCCCCAGATGCTCATCCAGCAGCCCCAGCGCCACCGATTGCAGCGCGCTGTTGACGGCGCTGATCTGGGTGAGGATGTCGATGCAGTATTTGTCGTCCTCGATCATCTTGGCGATGCCGCGGACCTGCCCTTCGATCCGGCGCAGCCGCTTGGCGTAGTTGTCCTTCTGCGGCGAATAGCCGTGTTCACCGGAGTTCTCGTCGGTCATTGCTCACCCCACCATCCGCTGCATCTGCTCTACCTGGGCCTGGCGCGTGGCCAGGATTGTTTTCGCCAGTGTCTGGG
This sequence comes from Mycolicibacterium cosmeticum, assembly GCA_016197365.1. Classification (GTDB taxonomy): domain Bacteria; phylum Actinomycetota; class Actinomycetes; order Mycobacteriales; family Mycobacteriaceae; genus Mycobacterium; species Mycobacterium cosmeticum_A. Next base: position 163,860 of record JACPVS010000004.1, read on the forward strand.
CGTCGACGTTGCGCCCGCCGGAGATCTCGGCCCGGGTCAGGTCGATGGTGGCCCGGTGCAGGCCGAGCATCGACTGCAACCACAGTGTGTCGAACTCCCGCCCCTGCAGCGACTCGAGTCGCGCCACGGGCGCGGCGGCCGGCGCACCGGGCGCCGCGGGGGGCCCGGCTCCGTCATTCCACTGCACCAGCAGCACCTTCACCGTGTCGGTCTCGCCCTGCTGCCCGGTGGCAATGGTCTTCGCCAGCGTGACCAGGTCCGCGTCCGACGAGCGGGCCGGGGCCAGCCCGGCCAGCTGGATGGCCTGCTTCTGCAGCGGTAGGAGATCGGTGCCGAACGCGGTGTCCTCGGCATTGCTGCCGGCGGGCGCCGCGGTGCTCACCGGGGAACCGGCGGCCGGCGTCGCCGCGGGGGCCTGGTCCCCGGCGGAACAGCCGGCCAGCGACAGGGCGACCGCCAGCAGGGCCGCCGAGACGTGAACGCGCATCCCACCACCTTACCGGGTACCCCTGAGGGGTATGCGGATATGGTTTGGGTCGGTAACGACCCCGAAGGCATAATTGCCCAATGCCCTCAGACGCTCCTACTCCTGCTCACGACATCAAGCCCCGCAGTCGCGACGTCACCGACGGCCTTGAGAAGACCGCGGCCCGCGGCATGCTTCGCGCGGTCGGCATGGGGGACGACGACTGGGTGAAACCGCAGATCGGCGTCGGCTCGTCGTGGAACGAGATCACCCCGTGCAACATGTCGCTGCAGCGTCTGGCGCAGTCCGTGAAGGGCGGCGTGCACGAGGCCGGCGGCTACCCGCTGGAGTTCGGCACCATCTCGGTGTCCGACGGCATCTCCATGGGCCACGAGGGCATGCACTTCTCGCTGGTGTCCCGCGAGGTGATCGCCGACAGCGTCGAGACCGTCGTGCAGGCCGAGCGCCTCGACGGCACCGTGCTGCTGGCCGGCTGCGACAAGTCGATCCCCGGCATGCTGATGGCCGCTGCCCGGCTCAACCTCGCGAGCGTCTTCTTCTACAACGGCTCGATCATGCCGGGCGTCGCCAAGCTCACCGACGGCACCGAGAAGGAAGTCACCATCATCGACGCCTTCGAGGCGGTCGGGGCGTGCGCACGCGGCCTGATGTCCCGCGAGGACGTCGACATCATCGAACGCGCGATCTGTCCGGGCGAGGGCGCCTGCGGCGGCATGTACACCGCGAACACCATGGCCTCGGCGGCCGAGGCACTGGGCATGTCGCTGCCCGGCAGCGCCTCACCGGTGGCCATCGACAAGCGGCGCGACGAGTACGCACGCCAGTCCGGCGAAGCCGTGGTCGAGATGCTGCGCCGCGGGATCACCACCCGCGACATCCTCACCAAGGAGGCGTTCGAGAACGCCATCGCCGTCGTGATGGCGTTCGGCGGTTCCACCAATGCGGTGCTGCACCTGCTGGCCATCGCCTGGGAGGCCGGTGTCGAGCTGACGCTGGCGGACTTCACCCGGGTGGGGCAGAAGGTGCCGCACCTGGCCGACGTGAAGCCGTTCGGCCGGCACGTGATGAAGCACGTCGACGAGATCGGCGGCGTCCCGGTGGTCATGAAGGCACTGCTGGATGCCGGTCTGCTGCACGGGGATTGCCTGACCGTCACGGGAAAGACCATGGCCGAGAACCTCGCCCACATCGAGCCGCCGGATCCCGACGGCAAGGTGCTGCGCGCGATGAACAACCCGATCCATCCCACCGGCGGCATCACCATCCTGCACGGGTCGCTCGCACCGGAGGGCGCGGTGGTCAAGTCCGCGGGCTTCGACTCCGATGTGTTCGAAGGCACCGCAAGGGTTTTCGAGCGTGAGCGGGCCGCTCTGGATGCGCTGGAGGACGGCACCATCACCCACGGCGACGTCGTCGTGATCCGCTACGAGGGCCCCAAGGGCGGACCGGGCATGCGCGAGATGCTCGCGATCACCGGAGCCATCAAGGGTGCCGGCCTGGGCAAGGACGTGCTGTTGATGACCGACGGCCGGTTCTCCGGCGGTACCACCGGCCTGTGCGTCGGGCACATCGCACCGGAGGCCGTCGACGGCGGCCCGATCGCGTTCATCGAGGACGGCGACCGGATTCGGCTCGACGTCGCCAACGGCAAACTCGACGTCCTGGTCGACGACGACGAATTCGAGTCCCGCAAGGTCGGTTTCGAACCGCTGCCCCCGGTGTACCGGACGGGTGTGCTGGCGAAGTACACCAAGCTGGTCGGCTCGGCGGCCACCGGCGCGGTCTGTTCCTGATCCCCCTTGTCCGCGAGCGTGCGGGTCTGCACACCGACACGCCGCCAGCTGTGGCGGTTTGCGCACGCTCGCGGACAGTTACGTGCCTTATGGCTGCTGTAATGTGATCTCAGAGTGGCCCACAACACAGCACGTGAGATGCACGGAAAGAGTCTTCAGTGAACGAGGTTCTCGCGCGGTCCGGCATCTTCCAAGGGGTTGCACCCGATGCCGCCACCGCCCTGATCGCGCAGTTACAGCAAGTCTCATTCCCGCGCGGGCACACCGTCTTCGTCGAGGGTGAGCCCGGCGACCGGCTGTACATCATCCTCGAAGGCAAGGTGAAGATCGGTCGCCGCACGGCCGACGGCCGGGAAAGCCTGATCACGGTGATGGGGCCTGCGGACATGTTCGGCGAACTCGCCCTTTTCGATCCGGGCCCGCGCACCTCGACGGTGACCACTCTGACCGAGGTCAAAGCGGTCACCATGGACCGGGAAGCGCTGCACGCCTGGGTACTCGGCCGGCCCGAGATCGCCGAGCAACTGCTGCGGGTGCTGGCCCGCCGGCTGCGCCGCACCAACAGCGCACTGTCGGACCTGATTTTCACCGATGTCCCCGGCCGGGTGGCCAAGCAGCTGCTCGACATCGCCAAGCGGTTCGGCAAGCCGGAGGGCAACGTCCTGCACGTCACCCACGAGCTGACCCAGGAGGAACTGGCGCAGCTCGTCGGCGCATCGCGCGAGACGGTGAACAAGGCCCTGTCGGACTTCGCGCAACGCGGCTGGATCAAGTTGCAGGGCAAGACGATCCTGATCTACGACTCCGCCCGGCTGGCCCAGCGCGCCAAATAGTCAGGTCACGACGGCTAGACCACCACTGCGACCGCGAAGCCGTCCCAGCCCTTGGTGCCGACGGTCTGGATCGCGGCCGTGTCCAACCGGGGATGCCTGCCCATCATGGCCAGCATGTCGCGCACCGCGCGCGCCTGGATGTCCGCGGGTTCCGGGTCCAGCACCCGGCCCATCCTGGTGACGTTGTCGACGACGATCACCGCACCCGGCGCGGCGAGTCGCACGGCCCACTCGACGTAGGCAGTGTTGTTCTCCTTGTCCGCGTCGATGAAGAACAGGTCGAACGGGCCGGCCAGCGCCGGCAGGGTGTCCAGCGCCGCACCGACAATCACCTCGACACGGTCTGCGACCCCGGCCCGGTCCAGGTTCTTGCGGGCGACCTCGGCGTGCCGGGGATCGAACTCCAGCGTGACGACATGCCCGTCGGGACCCACTCCCCGCGCCAGACAGATGGTGGAATATCCGGCCAGCGTGCCGATTTCGAGCACCCGCCGGGCCCGGGCGATCCGGGTCAGCAGCTCCAGCAGCCGGCCGTGCTGCGCCGACACCTCGATGGCGGGCATGGATTCGGCCGCCGCGGACTCCCGCGCCGCGCGCAGCGCGTCATCTTCGGTCTGCAACAACTTCCCGAACAACGCGTCGACCGCCACCGGATCTGCCATCACTGCACCCCTTCTTTTGCGTAGATCACCCGCAGTACATGCTGCACCTCCGGGCCCATGACGGCACCGGTCAACTCGCAGAAGGTGGTGACGAACTCTGGGCCGTGCGGCGCGCCCTCGGTACACAGATGATGGGCAAGCTCATGCAGCACAACGAGTTCCCGCAACGCCCAGGTGGTGTGCTGCTCGGGGACCGCCATGGTCGCCGTGTCCGCCTCGTAGTGCGCGGCCGTCAGCCCCCGCCTGGCGCGGATCCGCACCGCGCCGGCAGCGGGCCACCGTTCCCGCACCGACGGCAGTGCGAGGACGTCGTCGACGTAGGTGCGCACCGAATCCAGGGAGGCGAACCGGCCTTCCGGCGGCAAGGTCAGCCGAGTGTCGAAGAAGTCCATCGAGCGGTTGCCACGCTGGGCGGCGCGGTCGAACATGGCACGGACAAACGCTTCGGCGGCATACACTTTCGCGCGCTGAGCGTCGCGTTCAGGCACGCGATGTCACGGCCTCAGTGGGGTGCGCGCACCCGGCAGCTCCTGGCTGGGGCCGAGCCTGGCGCGTTTGCCGGCCCGGTCACCGGCACGGCGCGCATCCGACGAATAGCCCGCCGAGGCACTGCTGGCCCGCCAGGTACCGCGTGCCGACGAACTCTGCCGGTAGAACGACTTCAGTTCAAGGTCCTTGTTGCGCAGGGCCAGCGCCGTCCCGGGCCGGTCCTGACGATCCGCTTCGCGTTCCGCGTCGGCCTTCGCCTCGGACAATCGCTGCCCCACCCGGGCACCGAAGGCCAGCTGGAAGTTCAGCCGCGCGGTGATGGTCGGGGTCGGCCGGTGCCGCCCCGACCCGATGTAGGCCTCGGATGCCTTGACCATCTGCGTCACCAGGCTGGCGTACAGCGCGTGGGTGGCGTCGACGTCCTCGGCGAAACCGTAGGCGTGGACATAGGTCGAGTTGGTCGCGACGTCGCATTTCACATCGTTGGCCATGCCGATGACCACGAACAGCTGCACGTAGGTGCGCAGGCCCCGCGTGCCGGGCGGACCGATGGTGATGGTGCGCTGTTCGGGCAGCTGCGCCTTGGTGCGCTGCGTCGAGTGCGCCCGGGCCAGCGCCAGGTCGATGGACGTCGCCGTGGCCAACCGCTGGGCGGCCGTCATGAACGCCTCGGCCTCGTGCGGGTTGTCGGTGCCCTCGGCCTGGCGGAGCAGGGCCGCGATCCGGGCCAGCATCTTGTCGCTCACACCGCCAGGCTAGGTGAGGACTCCGACATCCCGCGATCTGGTGCGCAGCGCCGGCGTCATCGGAGCTTCTCGATCACGCGGGCGGCGGCCTCGGCGTCCCCGCCGAGGTACCAGTAGGTGATACCGAATCGCTCTCTCCACTCGGCCAGCCTGTCGGCGCACTCGGCTGTGGTGCCGACGAGCACGGCCGGTGAGTCTCGCAGTTCCGCCATCTCCGCTCCGATGGCCGACGACCACGTCGAACCGTGTGCCGCTGCGGAGGGACCGTCGGTGACGTGCACGTGATAGCAGCTGAACTGCAATCTGGGGGCGGGGCGCCCCGCCCGCCGGGCGGCGTCTCGTACCCTGTCGATCTTGGCCTGGACGGAGTCGGCGGTCAGTTCATGGACTGCCGTGCGGTCGATGGCCCCGCCACGCATCTGCGCATGAATGCCCACGATATCTGCGGTGCGGCCGGCAAGGTCGAGCATCCGGGGGCCACCCGCCCCGATCAGTATCGGCGGTTTCGATTGCCGCATCGGCCGGGGCAACGCCTCCATACCGTTGACCTGATAGTAGGAGCCGGCGAAATCGACTGTCTCCGTGCTGAAATAGCGCGTGATGACCTCCAGCGCCTCCTCCAGCCGACCGAGCCGCTGCTCGCCGGATTCCGCGGGCAGGCCGAGCGCGTGATAGTCGTCGGCCAACCACCCGGCGCCGATCCCGAGTTCTACCCGTCCGCCGGAGAGCCGGTCGATGGTGGCGATGTCCTTCGCCAACAATGCCGGGTGTTGCAACGGATTCTGCGCGACCAGAGACAGCACCCGCAGGCCTGAGGTGCTGGCCGCGGCGAACGCCATCGCCGAGATCAATCCCAGCTGCCAGCCCCTCGTGACGTGGTGGGACACCGCGACGGTGTCGAATCCGAGTTCCTCCAGCCTGCGCAACTCCGAAACCCATTCGGGGCCGTCATTTTTCAGGCGCGGCATCGGGGCAATGAATTCAATAGGACTCTGCACGGACACCCTCGCCTCGCGTCGCTGTGACTTTCCTGTGAACTATCTTCACAGCGCCTGCGAGTCGTGTCAACTTGTCGGTGCGGCGCCTCGGGCGCGCGCAGGGGTCACCAGATGAACCTCAAAACTGTTGTCGATGAACAGATTAGGCGAGAGCGCCGGATGTCACTCCGGCACGACTTCGGCGACGAGCACCCAGTCGTCGGTCGTCGGCGGAACGTAGGTGTAGCGCCCTTTCGGCTGCACGCCCAACTTGGTGTATTCACCTGTGGTCGGGTCGAACCACGACAGCCGGACCTGACGACCGGTCAGTACCGACAGATCGACATCGACCGCTTCGCCACCGCCCGGGTTGTACACCATCGCGAACGAGCCGTCGGAGGCGCGAAATCCTTGCAGCCGTGCGGGTCCCGCAACAATGCGCGACTTGACGAACTGCTGGTCCGGCACGCCTTTGTACCAGGGATGCGCCTTCATCAGATCTGCCAGATAGCGCATCTGCCAGGCCGCGGCATCCTCCATGGCCGACTGCCAGTCACCGATGGCGCCGAGTTCCGGCGCCAGGCCGGTCGCCCCGACGAACTGCCACACGCTGTGATGCCCGTACGTGACACCTGCCGCACCGGCGAAGGCCGCCCAGTACGCGTCGCGCCGGACATCCAGTGGGGTCGAGTAACCGTCTTCGGCGTTCCAGCAATAGGGGTGCTCGGCGTAGATCTGCTCGCCGTCGAGGAAGGGCCTGGTGACCTTGGCCTGATAGGCCGCGTCGAGCATCTTCCGGCGTTCCTCATACCGCAGGCAGTGTCCGCCCTGCGCCATGTCGAAGCTCAGCCACGGAGCACTGGCGAACCACTGCAAGCTGTCGGTTCCACCGATGGGGTGGTAGGTCATCAGCGGCGTCTTGTAGTCCTCGACACCGGTGACACCGGTGGCGATGCCACGAGCCAAGGTGGCCCAGATCTTCTCCGCACCGGCGGCGGGTGTGTCTCCGCCCAGCACCCAGACGACCTGGGATTTGCGGTAGCGGGTGCCGACGAAGTTGCCGTACTCGAAGGCGTTGTCCTGCGTCAGGACGGAGCCCGCCATCTTGTGCCCCCAGATCGGGACCAGGGCCACCCGTATGCCACGCACGTTGGCCTGCTCGATGATGTAGTCCAGGTGGTCCCAGTAGTCGTACTGCTCGGGATTGCTGGGGTCAGAGCCATCGGTGATCGCGAGCCGGGACAGATCCTTGTCGTAGGGATAGTCGCCGTAGCGGTTGGGTCCGGGTCCGCCGGCCTGATTGAAGATGCCCACCACCTGAATGACGTTGAAGCCCTGCTTGGCTCGCGTATCGAGATACTGGGCCACCTCGTCGCGGTTCAGGTCCACCGGCATCCCCCATGCCGTGTCGGCCACCCAGAAGAACGGGTCGCCGACGGGGTCCACGAAGTAGCGGCCATTGCTGCTGACGGTGATGTCGGGGTCGATCTGCAGTCGGCTCGACCCTGCGCCGATACCGCTGTCGACCCCCATCACGACGAACAACAGTGTCGGCAGACCGACGATCAATATCCGCCGCCAGCCGATCTTGCGCCGCCTGCCTTCTTCTTCCCGTTTGGCCTTCCGGACCTCGGATCGCTTGAGCCGCATACCTTCACCCCCTTCGGTGCTGATCACTTCTTCTTCACGTAGGCGAAGATGACGGTGTCGTCGTCCTCGCTCACCTTCGACCACCCCTCCGTCTTGGAGATGCGCTCGATCAGGCTGGGGATGAATGTCACCGGATACCAGCCGAGATACTCGCCGTAGGCGATCGCCTGCCGGGGCAGAATGATGTAGAGGGTGCGAATGGGGCCGATCTTCGGCAAGGCGCTCTCCAGCAGGTCGACATCATGAGCCGTCGCTTTCTTCTTGTGCATCAAAGAGGAACGCACAGAATCGAGTACGGCGTCATAGCTCGGGTCCTGCAGCTTGTGGCTGACCTGCTCGGCGGTCGAGCCCTCCGGCCAGCCCACCGGCTGGGCCAGGGTCCCGATGATGAACCGGCCCTGCGTGGCCGACGGTAACCCGCGGCTCTGCTCCAGTTGCGAGCTGGTCACCGTCACATGGCTCCAGCCACCGTAATAACCCTGCAGTGAACCCGCACCCAAGGCGATCACCAACAGCCCCGCCATGATCCAGGCGGGTATCGCGAACACCCGCCGCCGGATGTCGCTGATCGAAGCGATCACGACCGCAAGGAGAATGGTGGCACCGGCCAACGAGTACAGGTACACCCGGATGATGGCCTCGCCGCCATAGTTCTGGCCCGCCAGGATCGCCATGGACGAGAAGGCGATCAGCGCCAAGGCCCATGGGGCGCCGTATTTGCGCCAGATCACGAAGAAGCACAGGAGCGCCAGCAGCCAGACCGTGACCGATACCCCGCGGTCCACCATGGTGGTGAATTCGCGGCCATCCGACCCGCGCGCGGCGGCGACCACTTCCGTGTTCTTGAACGGGTTGAACCCCGTGAACAGATCGAAGCGGCCGGCCCGCCCTAGACGCGGCACCACATAGGTGGCCAGGATCGCTGCGTACACCAGCGCCAACCAGCGCGGCGCGATCTGGTTGAACACCGCGAGTGCGATGGTCAGCAGACACAGCCAGACCGGGGTCAGCTGATGTGTCGCGGCGAAAACCGCGAACAGCGGGATGGAGATGTACCCCGCCATGGGCAGCTTCCTCGAATACAGCAGCAGCGACAGAATGGTCAGCGCCAGAATGAATCCCACTGCCTGCGGCGAGTAGTAGTCCTGCCCCGTCCAGTTGAGGATCGCGGCGAGCATGGCGGCAACCAGGGCCGCCCGGACGCTGAATCCCGCACTGATGGTCAGCACCCCTATCAAGGTGGCGATCAGAAGCGCCGCCACCGGTGCGAACCAATGGGCGACGATCACGGGATCCAAGCCCGAAATGGTGCTGAACCACGCCATCGTGGCGAAGAAACTGGGCCAGTCGCCGTAGATCTGGATGTGTGGTGACTCGTGATTGTGGATCATGAACTCGACGATGCCGATGTGCCGATACGTCCACACATACAGCGGTAGATCCGTGATGAGCGTGGCGGTCACCCGCTCGACGAGCGTCACACCGACGATGGCGAGAGCCGCGACGCCCACACTGTTGATCGCGACCGCCCAGAGGAACGCGATCAGCGCCACACAGAGACTGACGAGCAGCAGTGTCCCGCCCGTCGTCGGCAACAGTCCGTATTGGCCCGCGACGTGGTCGTCGGTGGCCTGCCGGAGCAGTGGCAGCGCCACCAGCCAGACGACCATGGCCACCACCAGCAGCACCATCGGTTGATGGCGGGCGGACAGACCGAATCTGCGCCCTCTGACCGGCAATTCGTGGACGTCGGTGTCGTCCACATCCACGGTCAGCATGGCAGGCTCGTCGTCACTGATGCGCGCCGCAGTGAGCGCGCCCGCAGGAGACCGGAGCAGAGCACGCCGGCAGAGAGCAGCAGGCACGACACCACCGGGTACCAGACGCCTATCCATGCCATCACCACCGCCAGCGACATCGCGGAGGTGATGCTGATACCCACCAACGCCGCGAACAGCGGCGCCGGCGGCAGGTCGACCCAGCACATCACGGCGCTGCCGACGCCGGCGAGCACGAGGAGCAGCAGGAACAGTGCCTGCAGGACAGGCGCGACGGGAACGGTGGACAAGATGCCACAGACCCCGGCGACGGCCGCGGTCTTCGCGACCAGTTCACTGCCGTAGTGCGTGCTGACAGTGGATCGATATGTTGCCACGATTACTTGCCCTCCATTCCGTATTGACGAGCCCAATCGACCATTTGTTGCGCGCCCGGAATCGCGGGCCCGCCGAAATAATCCAGTTGAAGGCACAGATGCATCGCGCGCGGCGGTATCCGAGCCGGATCGGTGATCTCCCAAAGCGGTTCACCGTCAACGAAATACATGACGTGTGACGGATTCCATTCCACCGCGTAGCTGTGCCAGACCGTCGCGTCGACTGGAAGCTCCCTGCTCTCCTTCTTGCCGTCGGGGTCGTAGTGGATCCAGAACTGCACGCTCTGCCTCGTCGGGTCGACGACCTCCATGAAATCGACCTCGCCGCCGGCCGGCCAGTCTTCGGCATCCGGCCACAGCAAGGCCAGCGAGTGGTAGGACTCCGGTCCCACGGAGGACCGGACACACACCTCCCAGCGGCCGTACAACTGGCCGGGATACCAGCCCATTCCCCCGGTGTGGCCCTGGTCGTCGCCCGTGATGGTCAACATTCCGTCGGCGACGGACATCGCGGCGGGAGTGCGGCGCCCGTTGCCCGCGTGACCTTTTCCGTCGTAGACGATCCAATCTGTCAATGCCGCAGGGTCATTGAATTCGTCATCGCGATTCGGCACACCCCACCCGTACTTTTGCGCCGCGGTCGCCCGGCAGTTCTCGCTTTCCGAGTGGGCCGTGCCCGGCCAGCTGCATCCCGATGCGGCAAGACCGAGCACACCGATCAGTGCGACGCCTCGGGTCGCGCGCGATGCGCGCCGGGGCGCCCCGCTAATCCGAACCCACCCGGGGTAGGGCGGGCACGGCCTCCGCCGGGACCCGGTCGCGTTCGGCACCGGGAAGCAGCGCCACGTCGGAGAGGAAAATGGGATCCAGGCTCGGCACATCGGTGCGCACCGCTGGCATACCGTCGGGAGCATCGGTCAGGCCGATCTCTTTCGGCAGCCCCAGATGCATGCGACGGCGCAGCCACACGACGACCGGCCCGATGAGCACGCATGCCGAGAACCCCTCGGCGGCAATGTAGGCCCACCCGACGCCATCGACCCCGAGGTGTCGGGTGCCGAGCAGCGAACCGGTGATCACGATGACCGTGGCGCACAGTGTGACCGCGAGTTGCAGCCGTAGTTTGCGCTGCACACGCGCAAAGCCCTCATACGCGGCACCGATGACGGAGAGCGGGATGAAGACGGCGGCGAGTTGGAGCAGCCCGGCCCCACCCTCGCGGTATTCCGCTCCGATCACCGACAGCATGATGGGACCGGCGATCAGCAGACCGGCCGCACCGGTGCCTGCGACCAGCATCAACATGCGCATCATCCGCCAGGACAGCGCAGCCACCTTGTCGGGATGGGCGGCGACCTCGGCGACGAACGGACTGACCACGAAATGCACTGTGAGATACAGAGCTCCGATGAGCTGCCAGGCGATCTGGAAGTGCGCGTTGGCCACCGGGCCGATCTGGGCGATGACAATGAGCGGTACCACCAGAGCGCCGATGGACAGCAGTGCGGTGATCCCGAACGACGCGCCGAAGTACGACCAGATCTCCTTCCACGGCGGTAGCGCCGCGGGGACCCGAAAGCGCGGGACACGGCGGCAACGGCGGTCGAGCGCGACGAAGACGCCCACCGAGATGACCGCCGCGGTGACACCCCAGGCGACCGTCACCGCACCCATCGCGGCGGTCTTGGCCAGCACGATCAGCAGCACCAGCTTCGCCACGGCGTGCAGCGGGTTCTTCACCGCCACCCATCGGGCGACGCCCAGCCCGGTGAACGCCTTGTCCTGCAGGACGAAGATTGCGATCACCATCACCAGTACGGGGTAGCCGACCATCGACCATCCGGTCTTGAACAACTCGTGCCGCGGGCCGACGAGCACCAACACGATCCCGGCCAGCAACGACATCACGGCAACCAGCAGGAAGCCATGCCGTAGCAGCGTTCCCGCCCGATCACCGGCCACCGGCAGGAAGCGCTCGTAGAACCGGTCGACGCCGAGAATGGCCAATGTGGAGAGCATCAGCGCCGACGTGATCTGTGCGGCAGCCACGCCGACGTCGCTGGCGGGGAGCATCCGGGCAGCCGCGCCCCAGAAGAACACTCCCGCCACGCACACCAGACCGTTCGACAGGATCAACGCGATCGTGTTGACGCTCAGATTCGACTCCGCCGGAAGTTCCCGGTCAGCCGCCTTGACCCCACTTCTCATCAGGATCCCAACTCGTCGGCGCCGGCGACACGCGCCAACGTGCGGCGGACCTTCGCGTTGACGTACCCGCCCGTGGTGACGGCCAGTCCGAGGATGATGGTCGCGCCTCTGGCGAAGCCGTCCCGGCTCAACGACATCCATTCCCGCAGCACGCCCCTGGGCAGCGTGCGGCTCGCGTAGGAGCGTTCTGTTCCCAGCGCCTCGCGCGAATCGGCCAATTCCGAGACGATGCCCTTGGACATTCCCTCGTGGTAGCAGCGCCGGACGAAGTACGCCAGCGTCGTGCGATCAGCCGAAACGTGGTGCCGCACCCGCATGTCGGGATCGAACAGGATCCGGCTGTGCGGCCACCTGGCGGCGAGCCTGATGCACAGTTCGGTCTCCTCGCCCCCCACGGGGTGGGAGCCGACACGCCCCACCTCCGAATTGAATCCGCCGACCTCGGCGAACACCGACCGACGCAGGGACATGTTGCAGCCCAGCGGATTACGCACCGCCGCAGGCGCCGTCGGCTGCCCGATATAGCTGCAGCCGACCACCCAGTCGAACTCGCCGGGCATCCAGGCGGGCCTGGTCTGCGGCCAGACCGGTTCCGCATAGCCGCCGACGCCCGCCACGGCACCGTCCTGATAGTGCGCCATCAGGGCCGCGGCCCAGCCGGACTCTGCCGCGGCATCGTCGTCGAGGAATGCGACGATGTCTCCGGTCGCGGCTTCGACACCGGAATTGCGCGCGCCGGAGAGACCGGATTGATGGATGTTCTCGCACACCGTGACCCGATCGCGCGCCGCGAACTGCAGGAAGGCGCGGTCGTACAGATCCGGATTGTGGTCGATGACCACGAGCACCTCCAGCACCGCGAACTCCTGCGCCAGTACCGATTCGACCGCGGCACAGAGTTCGTCCCAGCGCAACAAGGTATATGCGCAGATCACCACCGACAACGTCTCGGCCCGTTGACCCACGGCCGGGGCGGGCGGCACCGCGTCCCGGCGGGCGCCGGTGCCCTGCGACACCCGCAAGGTCGCGACGGCAAACAACAGAAGCCGTCGCACGATGTTCTCGTAGCACCCGATCCGGCCGCGAATCCGATCGGTGCCGGATATGTTCCAGCGCGTGTCTGTCCGCAGCACCTTGTCGAAGGCCAAGTGGGCGGCGAGTTGTGAACGGGCAGAGGTCAGCCCGGAGACCGATTCACTGCGCACCCGGAACGACCCCAGGGTGCCCGGCTGGCCGACGAAGTCCCCGTGGTGGAGAAGGCGCACCCACAGGTCGAGATCGGCGAGGAACGGTTGCTCGCTGCGAAACCCGCCGCAACGGTCGAAGTCATTGCGCCTGAACATCACTGCCACCGGTGCGCCGATCGGATTGCCCCCGTTGTGCACCAACCGCCTGACCGTCACGTCGGCCGAATGCCGGCCCTCCAGACCGCGCAGGCCACGCGCCCCCACGATCAGCTGACCGTCGTCGTCGACGAAGTCCGTCTTCGCCGCGACCAGCGCCACCTCCGGGGAATCCACGAGGACGGCAACCTGCCGGCCCAGGCAGTCCGGCGTGAGCAGGTCGTCGGCGCAGACCAGTTTCACGAGTTCACCGCGCGTGTGCCGAACCGCGCAGTTGAAGTTGTCGATCGCCGGTATCGTCGCCACGTTCGTGATCACGCGGACCCGGTCGTCGGTGATCGCGCCGAGGATCTCGCGCGTCCCATCGGTGCTGTTGTTGTCGACGATCACCAGTTCGAAGTCACGGTAGGTCTGGGCCAGGATGCTGTCGATGGTGGCCTGCAGATATTGCGCGGCCTGATATGCGGGTATGCACACCGATACCAGAGGCCGGGCACTCTCCTCGGAGCGTTCGGTATCCTGATCGCTGGGCTCGGTGTGTGCGTGAATCGTCACTGGCCGTGTGCCTTCCATTTCCCGTGGAGTGCGGGATACCTCGCGCTGACCTCGGGGAGCAGATCCGCCAGGGTCAGCAGCACCCGATCCGGTTGTGCGGCAAGCATTTCCTCGGGCGAGATGATCGGGATGTCGGTGCCGGGCATCCTCTTGCCCTGCTTGTTGGGCGAGGCATCGGCGACGGCCGCGATCAGGCGCGTATCGATCCCGGCACGGCTGAACAGCGAGACCGCTTTGGACGCCGCGGCATAGCCGTAAACGGTGTGACCGGCGGCGGCTTGGTCCTGTAGCCAGGAACGCAGCGAGTCGACGTCCTCATCGGCGAGTTCTTGCAGCCGTCCGATCGATGTCGCGGTGGTGACCCCGATCGCGGCTTCCCGATCGAGGATCGCTGCCACCGACCCGTCGGGTTCGACCTGCCCGTGCACCGCGGCGATCAGGATGGTCCCGCCGTACAGGTCGAAGTCCCACGCAGCTGCCACCGACATGCCGACGGCGCCGAGCAGGTTCTGCAACGACGTCAGCGAGTAGTACGCGAAATGTCCGTGCCGCAGTGCATTCCACTGCCCTTGCTCGAGGATCGTGGTGATGGACTGGTACTGGATGAACAACGTCCCGCCCGCACGGGTCGCCGCCGCACGCCGCGCGAAAGATGCGCGCTGATCCGGCTCGTGCATGATGCCGAAGCAGTCGAGCACGACGTCGGCGTCCACCGACGAGGTGCGGAAGCCGTACTCCAGGACATGCGGGACCCACGTCCCGCTGTGCGGGCTGTCGAACTCCAGGACGGTGCTGCCTCGTAGCCAGCCCTCGACGGCAAGCTGTTTGACGGCCAGCGCTGCCTGGTCTCGCAGCGCCTGGGGTTCGACACCGTGCGCCTCTTCACCGCCGGTGTCGTCCTCGGCGAGCTGCGCCAGTCCGCACGAAGGGCACAGGTCGATGCTCAGCCCGTGGCAGACCTCCTCGGGGAGCACTGGTTCCGACGCGAGTGGAAAGTGGTCCGGCGCCGGTACCTTGCCGAAATCAAGTACCGTCGAGAGCCCGGTTTCGCCGCATCCTCTGCACTGATTCATGGCAACATTTCCTTGTGCGAATCGAAACAACGGATCTGGCAGACGTTCTCGTCCTGGTGCCGCAACCGTCGCGCGACAGTCGCGGCCTGTTCACGCGGACTTTCGATGCCGACATCTTCGATGCCCATGTCGGCAGACCCGGCGCTGCCGCGTCGTTCGTGCAGGATTCCCAGTCCCGGTCCGCCCAGGGCGTGGTCCGGGGTATGCACGGCCGGTCGGGTGCGGGCGAGTCGAAACTCATCCGATGCGCCAATGGCGCCATCCACGACGTGCTCATCGACATCCGACGGGAATCTCCGACGTTCGGCCGCCGACAGGCCTTCCGCCTCGATGACGACGGGTTCCACCACCTGTTCGTTCCGCCGGGCTTTCTGCACGGCTTCCAGGCCCTCACCAGCACCGCGGACGTGTGTTACCGCATCGACCGGCCACACAATCCGGCCGAGGATCTTGCTGTGGCCCATGATGATCCGGACCTCGCCATCACGTGGCCGCAGCCCGTCACGGTGATATCGCCCCGCGACGCCGGCGCCCCCAGCTGGGCGGCCCTGCTCAGGCAACTGCCTTGACCCATCGCATCGTGGGATCAACCGAGCCCTTGCTGCGCAACGAATCGAGGATCGCCAGCCGGGTGAACTTGGCTTTGAAGTCCGGCTCGGTGAGCCCGGCCGACACGTAGGCCCCATAGAGCTGGACGGCGCCGTCGGCGACAGACCATGCGGCGTCGAATCCGAGTGCCCGCCGGAAGGCCGAGAAATCTACCTGGTACGAGCGCGGATCCGCTCCGGTCTCACCGGTGATCCGCAACACGGAGCCGGGAACCGCGTCGACCACGCACTGGGCGATGTCGGCGACCGTCACGTTGTTCGCTTCGGTACCGACGTTGTAAGCCGCACAATGGATCTTGGCGATCGGTGCCTCCAGCGCCAGGAGGAATGCGGCGGAGATGTCGCGGATGTGCACGAGCGGACGCCAGGGCGTGCCGTCCGAGAGCACCTTGACCTCGCCGGTGAGCACCGCGTGCCCGACCAGGTTGTTCAATACGATGTCTGCCCGCAACCGGGGTGAGAAGCCGAAGGCCGTGGCGTTGCGCAGGAAGACGGGCGAGAAGGAGTCGTCGGCGATCGCCGCCACGTCGTCCTCGACCCTGACCTTGCTCTCGGCGTACGGCGTGAGCGGGCGCAGCGGTGCGTTCTCGTCGACCAGGCCGGCACCCGCCGACCCGTAGACCGAGCATGTCGAGGCGTACAGGAATCGGCGGACACCCGCCTCTTTGGCCAAGCGCGCCAACCGAACCGAGGCGTGGTGGTTGATGTCGTAGGTGATCTCGGGGGCCAGCGCACCCAATGGATCGTTCGACAGTGCCGCCAGGTGGATCACCGCGTCGAAGCCGGCGAGCTGGTCGACGGTCACGTCGCGCAGATCCACCCGGATGCCGGGGGGATCCTGCGGTGGTGTGCCGAGCACACAGTCCGCGAAGAAACCACAGTCCAGACCCGTCACCTCATGGCCGGCCGCCTGCAGCAGTGGCACCATGATCGTGCCGATATAGCCCTGGTGTCCGGTGACCAGTACCTTCATCGTCAGATCCCCGCCTTTTCTTGGGTGCGGAGCTCCGCGGCGTGCAGCGTGGGCAGGGGGAAGACCAATTGCCCACCCCATGCGCCGATGTAGGCCAACTGCTGCTCCAGTTCGCGCTCAAGGTTCCAGGGCAGCACCAGCACGACATCCGGCTGGTCCCTGTCGATCTGCGCGGGATCGACGATCGGGATACGCGTCCCCGGCGTGAACAGTCCCTGTTTGTAGGGGTTGCGGTCGACGGTGTACTCGAGCAGGTCGGTTCGGATGCCGCAGTAGTTGAGCAGGGTGTTGCCCTTGGCGGGCGCCCCGTACCCGACGACGCGCTTGCCCTGCGCGCGGCAGTCCAGCAGGTACCTCAGCAGGTCCTGCCGGATGGCTTCGGTCCGCGGCCGCAGGCTCAGGTAGCCCTCGGCATGGTGCAGGCCGGCCTCTTCCTCGATGCGCAACACTTCGGCCACCCGGTCACTCGGCGGCTGGGCGCAGCCCTCCGGCCGAGCCCACAGTCGCAGTGAACCGCCATGTGTCGGAATCAATTCGACGTCGACCAGCGCCAGTCCTGCGGTGGCGAGGGCACGCATCGCCGACAACACCGTGTAGTACTGGAAGTGCTCGTGGTAGATCGTGTCGAACTGCCCGAGTGCCACCAGATTCAGGGCATGGTGCACCTCGATGGTCAGCCAGCCCTCGTCACTCATCAGTTCGCGCAGGGAGCGGGTGAACCCCAGCAGATCGGGGATGTGCGCGTAGACGTTGTTGGCCACCACCAGATCGGCGGGGCCGTGTTCCGCGCGGACGGCGGCGGCCACTTCCTCGTCGAGGAAGTCGGTTCGGGTGGGCACGCCCGATTCACGCGCTGCCGCACCGACATTGACCGATGGTTCGATGCCCAGGCACGGGATGCCGGTGCTCACCATGTTGCGCAGCAGATAGCCGTCGTTGCTCGCGACCTCGACCACGAACGAGTCCGCACCCAGGTTCAGGCGTTCGGTGGCCTGCTCGACATACTGCTTGGCATGCTCCAACCAGGAGTCGGAGAAGGACGAGAAGTACGCGTACTCCGTGAAGGTCTCCTCGGACGTGATGAGGGCCGGGATCTGCAGCAGCAGGCACGACTCACACAGCCGCAGGTGCAACGGGACGGTGTGCTCGGCCGAATCGAGCTGATCCTCGCGCAGGAAACTCTGCGAGGGCGGGCTCGCACCGAGGTCGAGGACGCTGAGAAGATTGTCGGAATCACATAGACGGCAACGCATTTTGGATACTGCTCCTTGAGGTCGGGACAATGATGCAGAGGCGAGGTTGAGGTGCGAACGGTGCCTCGATGCGCGATCACGGCCCCGTACCCGGCTGGGCGCTAGTCGGGGACGTCGCTCCAGGTCTTCCAGGGAGCCTTGTCGCTCTCCCACAGATCGTTGAGGTAGATCTTGTCCCAGAGGGTGTCCATTCCCCGCCAGAAACCGTCGTGCTGGTAGGCCGTCAGCTCGCCGTTCTTCGCGAGCTTCTGCAGCGGCTCCTGCTCGAAAACCGTTTCATCACCGTCGATGTAGTCGAGCAGTTCGGGCTGGGCGACGAAGAAGCCGCCGCTCACCCACCCACCTTCCTCGGTGGGCTTCTCGCTGAAGTTCGCGCGGTCGGATTCGAACTGCAGCTTGCCGTAGCGCGCCGGCGGCTGGACGGCGGTGACTGTCGCGGTGGCCCCCGACACCCGGTGATGTTCGATCACCTTCCGGATGTCGAGATCGGTCACGCCGTCGCCGTAGGTGAAGGAGAACGGCTCGTCGCCGATGTACTTCCTGGCACGCAACAGGCGACCACCGGTCATGGTGCTCTCCCCCGTGTCCAGCAGGGTGACGGTCCAGGGCTCGGTCTTGGACTGCAGCGTCTGGATCGTGTCGGTGGCCAGATTGATCTTCAGGTCCGACATGTGCAGGAAGTAGTTGACGAAGTATTCCTTGATCATGTAGCCCCGATAGCCAAGCAGCACAACGAAATCGGTGATTCCGGCGTTGGCGTAGATCTTCATGATGTGCCACAGGATGGGCTTGCCGCCGATCTCGACCATCGGCTTGGGACGACTGTCCGACTCTTCGCTGATACGTGTGCCTCGGCCGCCGGCGAGGATGACGGCCTTCATCGCGCCGCACCGTGGACCAGCGCGGGTGCCGCGGTACGCGTCCCACGGTTGGCGATCGCCTCGAGCACCCGCCCGGAGCGATGCCCCTTCAGCACGGTCCGCAGCACCCTGGTGCCGTCCCGGATGGCGCGCAGGTTCGATTTTCCGTACCGACGTGGGAGTTCCAGGCTCGGCACCTCGGCGATCCGGAGTCCCGCCTGCATGGCGCGCACGGTCATCTCCGCCTCGATCTCGAAGCCGGTCGCCGACAGTTCCAGCAGGTCCAGGTAGCGCCGGTTGAACGCGCAGAACCCGTAGCAGAGGTCGGTCAGATCGGCGTCGTACACCGAGTTGAACACCAGGAGCAGGAAGCGGTTACCGAGCCGGCGGAACCGGGTGATGTCCAGCGATCCGCCGCCGCCGACGAATCGCGATCCCTTGACGAAATCGTAACCGTTGCTGAGGAAGTGGATGTAGTGGCGGATTTCCTGCGGCGCCATGCTGCCGTCGGCGTCCATCATGACGATGAGGTCGCTCTGAGCCGCGAGGAATCCGGTACGCAGGGCGCTGCCCTTGCCCGGACCCTGCTGCTGCACGACCCGAACATCCGGACGGTAGGTCCGGGCGGTGATCAGGGTGGAGTCGGTGGACTCGCCGTCGACCAGGATGATCTCGTCGACGTCGTCGGCGATCTGCTCCAGTACCCAGGCGATGTTGCGACCCTCGTTGCGGACCGGGATGACCAAGCTGACGCTCGGTTTCGGACGCGTGACGTGGCCTCCGTTCACGGCAGCCAGTTCAGTCATGATCGATCTCCCATCCTGCGACGCGGTGTTCGCAGTTTCGTGTGATTGGTAAGGCGACGGAGGCCCTGGCGCCTCCGGAGAGCAGGGTTGAGTAAGCCCTTCCGGATGGATGCTTCCGAGAGAGCAAACGATGTTTGATTTGCGAAACAGTGGTTACGGCGACGCTGCCGGAAGTGATGGACGGGAACGTAGCACGCAAATCTCACGCAAGACAAGAGATGTAGCAAATACGCGACGAGCCGTGTCATCCATCCGGACGACAAACTGTTGCCGATGCATTAACGGAACTTTTCGAAAGGCCCCTACCGGCGACTTCGCTGGTGAAAGCCATAAATTGACGTGGCAGGCTGTAAGTGAATGCGGTACAAACCTCGGTCGGACGTTGCCAATGGCTCCCGGTTTCGGCCCCCCGGGGCGTCAATATGGCAAATTTGCGCCCTCGTTAGCAACGATTCGTTCACAGCTTGGCGGCAAATGCTGATTGAGTCACTACAAAGTATTCCAGCAAACTCATATATAGCTCCCACTAGGGCTGATCTTGATTCAGCAAGGCTCGCCCGAAAGGATCTGCGAATGCGGCAAACGTGGCTGTGCGTCCGCTGTGGGCGTGGCGCTAATCCCTGATTGATCCGGCGTGGTGGTCGCGGCAGCACACGATTCTGTGCTATGTCAGGTACCGCGTAGCCCTCGCCAGGGTCCCGCCATCGGCCCCGCCGCCCCTATTCGGGTAGGTCGATAGCCTCGACCGCCACATCTCGGCGAATGCCGGGGTCTACTCCCCGATGGTGCTCAGCGCGCGGTCATTTCGCGACGAATGCGTTCAGCGCCTCGGTCAATTGGGGTGAGAGCGGGTCCTTTTTCGCGTAGTTGGCGACATTGTCGCTCGTGTCGTCGCGCAGCACATGGTTGACGCCCTTGAGGGGGACGGCCGTCAGCACCGTGTGCTTGAGGGCCGCGATCAGCGGCTGCTCGTCCTCGCAGCGGGCCTGGTTGTCGGCGTCCGAGCAGGTGAGCAGGACCTGCGTCCCACCGGGGACCTTGCCTGCCAACACAATCGGGTCGATGGCGTCGGCCTCTACGACGGCGTTGACGTTCTTGGCATTCAGGATCGCCGACAACCCCTCCGGCAGTTTCTCCGGCGCCGTGTGCTGCGTCCGCGCCTGGGCCACCGCCGCATTCCAGGCCGCGAGCACCGCGTCGGCCTGCGCCTGCGTCTTGGCTCCCGAGCTGACCGCGGCCGCCACATCGGCGTGCACACGCCCGGTGATGATGTCCAGGTATCGGCCCGACAACGGCTGGAACAGACCGAGCGCGTGGATCTTCGGTGCGTCAGGCGCGGTGTCCGACGCGAGATTCATCGCGTGAATGGTGCCTTCGCCCAACGCATATACCGACAGCCGCGCGGCGTCGACGCCTGGCCGGCCGGCCAGGAACCGGATGGCCGCCCGAGCGCCGGTCGTGTAGATGGCACTGCCGACATCGGCCGGATGGTCCTTGTACTTACCCAATCCCGTCTTGCCGGTGCCGACCTTGTCGTAGCGCAGCGTCGCGACGCCATGATCGGACAGGTACTCCGCCAGCTGCCGCATGTTGCCGACCGGGCCGGCGACGGCGTTGTCCCCGTTGCGGTCGGTCTGGCCGCTCTCGGAGATCAGCAGGGCCGCGGGGCCCGATCCGTTCTGGTGGCGGAAGGTGCCGTGGATCGTGAGCCCGTCGGCGTCGAAGCTGACGTCCTCGTCCACCCAGCCTTTCGGCTCAGAGGTGCAGGCCGAACAACCGAGAATCAGCAGCAGTGCGGCCGCGAGCAGCAGCAGCCGTCTCACAACCGGGTCTCGATCCAGGTGGTCACGTCGTCGAGCACCAGTGCACGCTCGGGCTCGTTGAACACCTCGTGGTACAGCTCCGGATACACCTTCAGGTTGACGTCGGTGGACGCCACACATTCGACCAGGCGCTCGCTGCCCGCGACCGGGATCAGCTTGTCCTGGCCCCCGTGCACCACGAGCAGCGGGGCGGTCAGCGCGGACGCGCGTTGCGGCATGGTCTCGCCGACCCCGATCAGGGCTTTGGCGATCCCGGCCGGCAGCTTGCCGTGATGCACCAGCGGATCGGCCTCGTAGGCCGCGACCACCTGCGGGTCACGGGAGACGGCGTCGGCGGGCAGGTTCTCCACCGGAAGTCCCGGCAACAGGCTGCCGAGCACCTTGGCGACCGCCGTCATCACCGGCGACACCGCGTCCTGGGCGTATACCGCGGGACCGGAGAGCACCATCGCCGCGTAGTCGTCGGGGTGCTCGACACCGTAGGAGAAGACGACACCACCACCCATGCTGTGCCCGAGCACCACCCGCTTCAGTTCGGGATGCGCGGCCGTGACGATGCCGACGAGGTGGTGGAAGTCGGCGGTGTACTCGGAGATGTCACGCAGGTAGACGCGCTTGCCACCAGAACGCCCGTGCCCACGCAGATCGAGGGCGTACGTGATCAGCCCCGCCTCGCCGAAACGCTGCGCGACGTGGTCGTAGCGGCGGGCGTGCTCGGCGTATCCGTGGCAGAGGACGACGACGCCGTTCGGATCCCTACCCGCCGGGGGAGTCCACACGTCGTAGACGATGCGGGTCCCCCCGACGCCGTCGAAGCTGCGTTCACTGCGTGTGGTGGCCACCGGACGAGCGTAACGAAGAGGTGACTTGTCGGTGCCGGTGCGTAAGCTCATGACCGTGAGCGTCCTCACAGAGATCACAGGCCATTCCGCGAAGGCGGACTCCCCTGACGCGTTCCTCGCGGACGCGCAGCAGTACCGGCGCGAGCTCCTGGCGCACTGCTACCGGATGACCGGTTCGGTGCACGACGCCGAGGACCTGGTGCAGGAGACGTTCCTGCGGGCGTGGAAGTCCTACAGCGGTTTCGAGGGCAAGTCCTCGGCCCGCACGTGGCTCTACCGCATCGCGACGAACACCTGCCTGACTGCCATCCAGAGCAAGCAACGACGTCCGCTGCCGTCGGGTCTGGGCACCGACAGCTCCGACCCGACCACCGAGATCCTCGAACACCACGAGGTCCCGTGGCTGGAGCCGCTACCCGACACCGCCGAGGTGGTGGAGTCCAAGGAGTCGGTACGGCTGGCTTTCGTCGCCGCACTGCAGCACCTGTCGCCGCGGCAGCGGGCCGTGCTGGTGTTACGCGATGTATTGCAATGGCGCGCAGCCGAAGTCGCCGACGCGATCGGCAGCTCCACGGCCGCGGTGAACAGTCTGCTGCAACGGGCCCGCGCCCAGCTCGACGAGGTCGGCCCCAGCGCGGACAACACGCTGTCGGCTCCGGAATCCCCCGAGGCCCAGGAACAGCTCGGCCACTACATCGCGGCGTTCGAGGCCTACGACATCGACAAGCTGGTCACGCTGTTCACCCAGGAGGCCATCTGGGAGATGCCGCCGTTCGACACCTGGTACCGCGGGCCGGAGGCCATCGGCCTGCTCTCCAAGCACAAATGCCCCGCCGAGTACCCCGGTGATATGCAGTTCATCGCCACCAGCGCCAACGGCCAGCCCGCGGCGGCGATGTACCTGCGCAATCCCGAGACCGGGGTGCACGAGGCATTCCAGTTGCACGTCCTGGACGTCACCGCCGACGGCATCTCGCACGTGGTCGCGTTCATGGAGCCGCGCCTGTTCGCGACGTTCGGGCTACCCGAGCGGCTCTAACCGCGCGCCGCCGCCTTCAGCGCCGCGATGTCGAACTTGCCGAAGGTCGACAGCACCGCTGACATCAGGCGATCCTGCGCCGCCGCATCGCCGTCGTCGAGCAGGTCGTAGTACTCGCTCGGGGTGATCTGCCAGGACAGGCCGTACTTGTCCTTGAGCCACCCGCACGGCTGGTCCGACCCGCCCTCGACGAGTGCTGCCCACAACCGGTCCAGTTCGTCCTGGCCGCTGACCCGCACCTCCAGCGAGACGGCCTCGGAGAACTGGAACTGCGGGCCGCCGTTGATCCCGACGAAGCGCTGACCCGACAGCTCGAATTCGACCACCACCGGAACGTCCTGCGGGGACGGCGAGTCGGGGTGGGAGGCGATCTTGTTGAGGATCCGGCCGTTGCCCCCGAAGGCAGCGATGTAGTGCGCGGCAGCCTCCTCGGCCTGCCGGTCGAACCAGAGATTGGGCACGATCTGGGCGGTTATCTGCGTCATGCAAGGTAGACCGGCGGGCGCCCCGGGAATCATCGAACGCCTACCTGAACGATTCAGTGAAGCTGCCATAGCTGCACTTCAAAGGGTTGATGACAGCAAATCTAGAACCTGTTCTATGATCGCAGTCCATGAAGACCAAGGGCGCCCTGCTGTGGGAACTCAATGCACCGTTCACCATCGACGAGATCGATCTCGGTGACCCCGTCGCCGACGAGGTCCAGATCCGGATGCATGCCGCGGGCATGTGCCACTCCGACTACCACCTCACCACCGGCGCCACCCCGATCGGCCTGCCCGCACTCGGCGGCCATGAAGGTGCCGGCGTCGTCACCAAGGTCGGCAAGAACGTCACCGGGATCGAGGAGGGCGACCACGTCATCCTCGCGTTCATCCCGGCCTGCGGGGTGTGCCCGCCGTGCCTGAAAGGCTTCCGGTCGCTGTGTGACCGCGGCGCCCTGCTGCTCGGCGGCAAGGCCATCGCCGACGGCACATCGCGCGTGCACGCCGGCGGTCGCGAGGTGTCCCCGATGAACCTGCTGGGCACCTTCGCGCCGTATATGACGGTGCACAAGGACTCGGTCGTCAAGATCGACAAGGACATCCCGTTCGAGACGGCCGCGATCATGGGGTGCGCGGTGCCGACGGGGTTCGGTTCGGCCACCAACGTCGCCGAGGTGAAGCCGGGCGAGACCGTCATCGTCGTCGGGGTGGGCGGCATCGGGATGAGCGCCCTGCAGGGCGCGGTGATCTCGGGCGCCAAGCACGTCATCGCCATCGACCCGAACGAGTGGAAGCGCGAGCAGGCCATCAAGTTCGGCGCCACGCACGTGTACCCGTCGATGGCCGAGGCGATCGCGCCCGTCATCGACACCACCTACGGCCTGATGGCCGACAAGGTCATCATCGCCGTCGGCGACATGAAGGGCGAGTACATCGAAGAGGCGATGATCCTGACCGCAAAGACCGGCACGTGTGTGGTGACGGGGATGGGCTCGATGCTCGACGCCGACGTCAAGCTGAACCTGTTCCTGTTCACCATGTTGCAGAAGACGTTGAAAGGCAACATCTTCGGTGGCGGCAGCAGTCACGTCGAGACTCCCCGGCTGACCGCGTTGTACAAGTCCGGGCTGCTCAACATCGACGACATGATCACCCGCACCTACAAGCTGGAAGACATCAACACCGGCTACCAGGACATGTTGGATGGCAACAACATTCGCGGCGTCGTCACCTTCGACGAGTCGGACTGGTAGACCCGCCTCTTCCTGCGAGCAGGCACAGAATTGCCCCTTTCCGGCTGGAAAGGGGCAATTCTGTGTCTGGTCGCGAAGAAGCGTTACTTCGGCGGCATCCGGATGCCGCCGTCGACGCGGACGACCTCGGCGTTCATGTAGGAGTTGGTGATCAGTTCGATCACCATCGAGGCGAGCTCGTCGGGCTTACCGAGGCGGTGCGGGAAGAGCACCGACTCACCCAGCTTGGCCTTGAACGCCTCGGAGGCTTCGCCCTCGCCGTAGATGGGGGTGTCGATCAGGCCGGGGGCGACGGTGTTCACCCGGATGCCGACGGCCGACAGGTCGCGGGCGACCGGCAGGGTCAGGCCCACGACGCCGCCCTTGGACGACGAGTACGCGGCCTGACCGATCTGGCCGTCGAACGCCGCCACGCTGGTGAGGTTGACGATCGCGCCGCGCTCACCGGTGTCGGTCAGCTCATTGCGGCTCATCGCGGTGGCCGCCAGGCGGATCGCGTCGAAGGTGCCGACCAGGTTGATCGCGAGCACCTTCTTGTAGGCGTCCAGGTTGTGCGCCGAGTCGAACTGGCCGTCCTTGCCGATGGTGCGCTGGGCCCAGCCGATACCGGCCGAGTTCACCAGGGCGCGCAGCGGGCCGAGGTCGGTGGCCGTGTTCACGGCGTCGGCGATCTGGTCGGTGTTGGTGACGTCGACGGTGACGAAGACGCCACCGATCTCGTGCGCCAGTTCCTGGCCGCGCTCGGCGTTCAGGTCGGCGACGACAACCCTGGCGCCCTTGGCGGCCAGCTGACGTGCGGCGGCGGCTCCGATACCCGATGCGCCACCGGTGACGATTGCACTAGCTCCATTGATATCCACGAGCGCAGAATATCCCCTATCCACCGGTCGGTAGGGCGGATACCCCGTCCGGCACTTCCAGTTCACCTCGACGGCGTAGCGTGCCGCGGAGTTTTGCCAAGGTAGAGGAGTTGCCCAGGTGACCGACGCTAGCGATACGCTACGTGCCGACTACGACGAGACGCCGTACGTCTCGAATTCGTTCCCCCAGTCGGCGCCGGGGACGCTGGCCGCCGTTGCGCACCTGTTCGGGCTGCAGCCGCCAGCCGTCGCCACCGCCCGCGTGCTCGAAATCGGCTGTGCCGCAGGCGGAAACATCCTGCCGTTCGCCGCGACGCATCCCGACGCCGAGGTCGTGGGCATCGACCTCTCGGAGGTGCAGATCGAGCAGGGGCGGGCGCGGGTCCACGCGCTGGGCCTGCAGAACATGCAGTTGATCGCCGCCGATCTGGCGAAGGTGGATCTGTCCGGGCTGGGCCGGTTCGACTACGTCATCGCCCACGGTGTGTACAGCTGGGTGCCCGAGGACGTGGCCGAGGCCCTGCTGGCCACCATCCAGGCGACACTGTCACCGCACGGCGTCGCCTACATCAGCTACAACTGCTACCCGGGCTGGAAGGCCAAGGAGATCGTGCGCGACGCCATGATGTTGGCGAGCGGGGGCAGCCAGACACCCGGCGAGAAGGTGCAGCAGGCCCGCGGCATCGCCGACTTCCTGGAGGAGGTGTCTCCGGCGGGTGGTGTGATGGCCAGCGTGCTGGCCGAATGGCGGGCCTCCGATGACGGCTTCGGCGATTCCTACCTGCTGCACGACGAGCTGGAGGCGTTCAACACCCCGCGCTATTTCTACGAGGTGCTGGCCCGGACGAACGCGCACGGCCTGGCGTTTCTGGGCGAGGCCCGGCCGGAGGTGATGATTCCGGCGAACCACGGACCGAAAGTGGCCGAGTACCTGGCCGCGCACTGCGGCAACGCGCAGGTTCTGGTGGAGCAGTACCTGGACTTCGTCACCAACCGGACATTCCGGCAGTCACTGTTCGTGCACGCCGACCGCGCGCAGCAGATCAACTACGATCCCGGTGCCGAGCGCTTCCGCCGCCTGCACCTGGCGGCCTCCGTGCCTGCGCTGGACGGTCCGACCCGGCTGGACAATTCCCGCCAGGAGTTCCAGCAGGCCGACGGTGCCACCTTGTTCACCAACGCGCCGGCCATCAAGGCGGCGCTGGACGCCCTCACCTCCCGCTGGCCCTGGACGTTGTCCCACGATGAGCTGGTGGCCGACGTGAGTGCGCGACTGGTCGCCGCCGGGACCCAACCCAGCGCCGACCTGCCCGCCCATCTCGATGATCTGACGAGTGTGCTGGTGATGCAGGGCCAGGCGCACTACCAACTGGACCCGGTGCTGCCGGAACCGGCCGGCACACGTCTGAAGATCGACGAATCAACAAGGAGGGTGGCCGAATTGACCGCCCGGGACGACGACGCGTCGACGTTCAACCGCTGGCACGAGACGGTGCCGCTGGACAGCCTGGACCGCCACCTCGTCCCGCTGCTCGACGGCAGCCGGGACGACGAGCAGTTGGTCGAGGCGCTGCTCACCGTCGGTGCGGGAACTCGGGACGAGCTCACCGAACACGTGCGAACGATGCGGGAACGGCTCTCAGGGCTCAAGCTGGTGCGGCTGAACTGATCACCCGAGCCGCTGCACCGCACGGGCCAGCCACCGCCCCACGGCGGCGGTCTGCGCGGGGTTCATATCGTCGAACAACACCGCCTGCACCAGCGCCACATGCCCCGGCGCCGCGGCGGTCAGCGCCGCGCGGCCCGCTGCGGTGATCTCGACGGTGACCACGCGGCGGTCGCCGTCGGTGCCGTGACGGGCCACCAGATCGCGGTCGGTCATCCGGCGCAACTGGTGTGAGACCCGGCTCTGCTCCCAGCCCAGCCGCTCCCCGAGCTCGTTCATGGCGCAGCCGGGCCGTTCCTCGAGGGCGACGAGCACCTCGTAGTCGGACAGCGACAGCCCGCAATCGGCCTGCAGTTGCCGGTTCATGGCGGCCTCCAGTCGGGCACTCATCGTCAGGTAGTCACGCCAGATTCGCTGTCGGTCGTCGGTCAGCCACATGGAATACATGACACATCATCTATGTTGTGGTGTCCAGTACCGGCACCTAGGCTGGCATCGAATCGCAAGGAGAACCCGATGAGCAGTACCGCAACCATCGACATCCGCCGCGCCGGCGACCGGGCGGCCACCAAGATCTCGTGGCTGGACTCCAAGCACTCCTTCTCGTTCAGCGACCACTACGACCCCGCCAACACCCACCACGGCCTGCTGCTGGTCAACAACGACGACATCGTCACGCCGGGTGCCGGTTTTGACACCCACCCGCACCGCGACATGGAGATCGTGACGTGGGTGCTGCGCGGCTCCCTGGTACACCAGGACTCGACCGGGCACTCGGGCGTCATCTATCCCGGTCTGGCGCAACGCATGTCGGCTGGCCGGGGCATCATGCACTCCGAGAAGAACGACTCGTGGACGTTGACCGGCGGTGAAAACCATTCCGAGCCCGTACATTTCGTGCAAATGTGGGTGGTCCCGGATGAATCGGGTATCACCCCGGGCTACCAGCAGCTGGAGATCGACGACGAACTGCTCCGCGGAGGGCTGGTCACCGTCGCCTCGGGCATGCCCGAGCACCGCGGCGAGACCGCCATCAGCATCCAGAACCGCTTCGCCGCGATGCACGTGGCGCGGCTGCAGCCGGGCGATTCCGTCGAACTGCCCCAGGCGCCGTACCTGCACCTGTTCGTGCCCCGGGGCGACGTCGCCCTGGAGGGCGCCGGCCCGCTGGCCGAAGGGGACGCCGTCCGACTCACCGCCACCGGTGGTCAACGGGTGACGGCCACCACCGCCGCCGAGGTCCTGGTGTGGGAAATGCATGCAGGCCTGGCTGCCTGACCGCCTTCTCGCCGGCAGCATCGCCACGGTGATGCTGCTGGCCGGTTGCGCGACAGGCAGCAGCCCGGCACCGCAAACCCCGGTACCGGTCACCCCCGCAGCGCCCGCTGCGAAGCCCGCCGGTCTCGTGCCGGTGACGGTGGACGTCCCAGAGGGTCTGAACCAACGGCCCTTCGACACCGCCCGCCAGGCCCTGGTGCCGCCGGGGTGGACGCTGTCGGTGTGGGCCAGATTGCCCACGGCCAGGCTGGCGGTGTGGGCGCCGGACGGGCGGCTGCTGGTCTCGCTGCCGAGCACCGGCCAGGTGATGACCGTGCGACCGGAACAAAACACACCCCTGCTCGAAGGGCTCGACCAACCGCACGGTCTGGCCTTCGCCGGCGCCACCCTGCTGGTCGCCGAGAGCGACCGGATCACCTCCTACGACTACCGCGACGGCACCGCCACCAATCCCCGGCCGATCGCTACCGGGCTGCCCGACGCGCGCAGCCCCGACCTACGCGGCGCGTACTCCCACGCGCTCAAGAGTGTCACGACCGGACCCGATGGGGCCATGTACTTTTCGATCGGATCCACCGGGAACATCTCGGCTGGGGACCGCACCGCCGAACCACCGCGCGCCACCGTGATGCGGGTTCCGCCCGGCGGCGGCCCTGCGGAGCCGTTCGCGACCGGGGTCCGTAACGGCACCGGTCTGGCCACCGGACCCGACGGATCCATCTGGACTGCGATCAACAATCGCGACAACATCGCCGACCCGGCCACCGGCCAGGTGCGCCCCGAGTACGTCGCCGAGAACCCGCCCGAGGCCGTCGCCCGGCTGACCGCGGGCCGCGAGCTCGGGTGGCCGTACTGCCATCCCGTCGGCGGTCCTTCCGACGCCCCGTTCATCCGCGACGTCCAGACCAATCCCGACGGGCAAGCACTCGACTGCGCGGCGCTGCCGCCCGCCGAACAGACCATCGGCGCCCACTCCGCGCCACTGGGCATGAGTTTCACCGATGGCGCGTTGCCCGCCCCGTACACGTCCGGCGCACTGCTGGGCGTGCACGGCTCCTGGAACCGGCAACCACCCCGCGCCCCCGAGGTGTCCTTCCTGCCGTGGCAGAACGGATCGTTGGGACCCGCACAGACCCTCCTCGGTGGCTTCCAGTCCGCCGACGGATCCCGTTGGGGCCGGCCGGTTTCCGCGATCGTCGGCCCTGACGGCGCGGTGTACGTCACCGACGACTACGCCGGCGCGGTGTACCGGCTGGCGCCACCAGGCCTCCGTTAGGCGCAATTGTCTTGTGGCAGAAGCGTTATCCTGCCGTGACGAAAGTTGACAGTGTGTCCGCTGTGACTATCCTGAGCATCTCGTGGAAGTTTGCCAGGAAGGACCGCCGTGCTGAGCTCCACCCGGTTTCTCCTGCGCATTGGCGCCGGTATCGCCGCCGCCGCAGTCATCGCGGTGCTTGCCACAGCGGCGGGATCTCCGGTTGCGCACGCCGCCGACGGCCGCACCCTTCTCGCGAACGCGATCGCCAACACCCGCGGCTCGTACCTGGTGTACAACTTCGGTGGCGGTTCTCCCGCACCGCTGCTCAATGCCGCAGGCAACTGGTATGAGATGGGCGGCGGCGGGCACCTGATGATCATCAAGGGCGCGTCGACGCGTTTGGCGCCCCGACTGCTCGTCGACTCCCACAACGGCTATCAGTCCCGGTGCGAGCGCACACCCGGGGCCCGCACCGCCGAAGGCCTGCTGCAAGCCTCCGAGATCTACACGCCCATCGCGGCGTGGCAGGCACTCGGCCGGCCCACGATCGCGATCAACGCGAACTTCTTCGACATTCGAGGGCAGCGCAACGGCTCATGGAAGACCACTGGGTGCAGTTCCCCGCTCGGGGCCTACGTCGACAACACCCGCGGCCAAGGCAAAGCCAATGCCGCGGTGACCGGCACCATTGCCTACGCGGGCAAGCAGGGGCTCTCCGGCGGCAACGAGATCTGGACCCCGCTGTCGACGATGATCCTGCCGGTCTCCGGCGCTCCTTTCGTCGTAAATCCGAGGGCTGCTGACGATTTCGATGCTGCGACGCCCGTCATCACTGATCTGATGAACCGAGGCACCCGCTTCGTCGCGGTCAGCGGGCTGGGGTTGCTCGCCCCTGGCGATACCGGTCAGATGAACGACCCCGGTCCGTCCGCGGCGCGCACCGCGCTCGCCTACGCGCGCGCCCGCGACGAGATGTACGTCTTCCAGGGCGGCAGCTACACCCCCGACCAGATCCAGGATCTGTTCCGGGGGTTGGGCAGTGACACCGCGATCCTGCTCGACGGCGGCGGGTCCTCGAGCATCGTGTTGCGCCGCGACACCGGGGGCATGTGGGCCGGTGCCGGTGTGCCCAGGGGTTCGTGTGACACCCGTGAGGTGTTGTGTGACTCCCGTGAGCGCGCGCTACCCAGCTGGCTCGCGTTCGGCTGAAACCCGCTGCCTCAGGCGGCTTCCCCGGCCGACGC
This sequence comes from Mycolicibacterium cosmeticum, assembly GCA_016197365.1. Taxonomy (GTDB): domain Bacteria; phylum Actinomycetota; class Actinomycetes; order Mycobacteriales; family Mycobacteriaceae; genus Mycobacterium; species Mycobacterium cosmeticum_A. The sequence continues at coordinate 195,079 of JACPVS010000004.1, forward strand.
GGCAGATCTGCCTTCCGATGCCGCCGACGCGGACTCGGCCGTCTTCTTTTTCTTCTTCGGGGCGAGCGCGTGCGTGACCTCGTTGACGGCGGTGGTCAGCGGATCGTGCTTCTTGGCCTTCGGCTTCGGATTCTTCTGCGGCGCAAGGGTTCCCGCCTTGACCGTATCGTCGTCCTTCTTGACGTCCTCTTTCTTGACGTCGTCTTTCTTGAGGTCGTCCTTCTTGACCGTGTCGTCGTCCTTCTTGACATCGTCCGCCTTGACGGTGTCGTCCTTCTTCGGGTCTTCCGCCGTCACGGCCGCGGCGTCCTCGTCGTCCGGCAGCGCGTGTTTGGCCGGGGTGCCGGAATCCTCCGGAACCGGAGTGTCTTGCGGCGCAGCGTGTTTACCGGTGGGAACAGCCTCTTTCTCGGACGTCGCGTCCTTGTTGTCTCCGGCCTTGGTGACCTTGTCGGCACTGGCCGCGGACACCGTCAGCGTGCGCGCATTCGCCGCAGGCAGCGCGTTCGCCGCGGACAGCCCACCGGCCACCGCGCCCGTGGTGGCCGCGGTGAGCCCCTTGAGTAGCGAGCCGCTGGTCAGCTCTTTGACCAGATGCACCAGGTTGGTGATCAGGTTGGGCGTGGCCGTCGGGTGGCCGCTGAAGAACTCCTTATGGATGCCCTTCACCAGCGAGTTGAGGACGTCGTTGAGCACCCGCGCCGGGTTGACATGCGGGAAGGACATGAACGGCGTCGGCGTACCCGCGTCGTCGAGTGTCCGGGTGTAGGTGCCGTCCGGGTTGCGCACCACGTCGGTGTAACCGAGGTTCACCAGACTGGTCAGGGCCGGCGCGAGAGCGTTGGCCAGCCGGACCGGAATCTGGCCCAGGGTCCCGAAACTCACCGCGTTGAGCACGTCGCCGGTGAGGTACAGCGGTTCCAGCAGCGGCAGCGTCTTGGTCGGCAAGGTCAGATACAGGTTGACCGCCAACGGATCTCCGGATTGGAGGTTGCCGAGGATGTCGCCGACTCCGGACCTGATCTGATCGATGGTGCCGTCCACATCCAGCCCGCGGACGATATAGCTGGCGCCGATGGTCCCGGCGATCAGGTTGTTCAACAGCGTGACCGGATTGGGCCAGGCGGCGAAGTCGGAGAACGGCTGATACTCGACCGTGGCGTCGACCTTCACCGGGATCAGATTGGCACCGCCGATGGACAATCCGGTGCGCAGTAACGGTGTTCCGCCGCTGTGGGTGGCAGCGGTCTCCGGCGTGATCACGTCGATGCCGAGCAGGTCGGCCAGCGGGTAGAACCGGGACAGCAGACCACCGTTGGCGCGGCCCATGTTGTTCAGCAGCACCAGCGGAAGCACGGTGAAGCTGCCCGCGATCGGGTGGCTGGTGGCGTTCACGCCACCGGGCTGGTGGGACAGGTCGGCCAGCACCTTGTCGTAGGCCGCCCCGGCGGCGAACGCACCCAGACCCAGACCTGCCACGATCGGTACGCGCAGGTTGACGACCGACGGATTCGGGATGTCGATACCGAAGATCTCGGCCAGCTCCGCGACGCTGTCCAAGGCGTTGTGCAGCACCGTGACGAGCCCTCCGACCACCGGCACGCCCGTTGCCGCATCGAGCACGTTGTCGACCAGACCCTCGGCCGAGATGTCGAAGTACGGCGTCGAGTTGATCCGGTCGAACACCGCGTTCGGGGTGCCCGGCGTCCAGCCCAGGTCCAGGCCGATCGCCTTGAGTAGCGCGAATGTCGGTCCCGGGGTGACGATCCTGATGAAGTCCGGGATCTGCAGGCTGGTCAGGATGCCGTCGAGGTCGATGCCGACCAGTTTGAGGACGTGGTTGAGTGAGGCGACACCGGACGCGTCGGTGATGTTCAGTCCGTGCAGCAGTCCGATGAGCGCGTTGGCAATCGGGGCCAGCAGGTCGGTGTGTCCGATCACGGGCAGGTTGACCGGGAGGGTCAGCGCCTTGTGCACGATCGAGCCGAGATCGATCTTCACCGCGTCCAGCACCGGATCGAGCAGATTCTCCGGGATCAGATTCAGCAGCGCATTCAGATCGACCGACGGCTGACCGAGCAGATGCGGCAGACTGAACGCATTGAGGAGCGTCTCCGACAGGTTCCCGGCGACGTTCTGACCGGTGTTGTACACCGAATTACCCAGGCCGCCAGTGATATCCGGCAGGACGCCGGGCTGCGGGAACAGGCTGGTCGATCCGGCGAGGTTCATCGGCTGGTCCTGGACCAGCCGCAGGTCCGGACGATGCTGGACCGGCTGCGGGGCGGCGGCGCCCACGGTCAGTGCCGTGACCGTCATGGTCGCCGCACTCACCACCGCTATCCGTTTGGTTCGTTCCCCGACCACGCGATGCTTACCCGACATGCGCACACGCCTTCCCCCGCTGCCCCCCAGCTGACGCACAGGACCGTAACACCTGATTCACACAACGAGACCTGTCTTTGCGCAGTTAACTTTCGCCCGCGTCGAAGGCTTGTGCGCGTGAGCTTTTGATCAAGGTTGGCGCATGACCATCCGCAGTATCCGGTCCCGCAAAGCGGCCGGGATATTGGTCAGCAACGCGACCTGAGCCTTGGGACCCATGCCCACGACATAGCGTGACCGGGGCCGCCGCGAGGTCAACGCGGTGTGCACGACGCCGGCCACCGTGTCGGGCGCCACCGCCAACCGCTGCGAAATCGGTACCGCCTTGCGCATTCCAGCAACGTGGCGGGAATACAGCTCGCGCTGTTGCGGAGTTAGCTGTGCTTCGACATCGGCGACCATGGCGTCGGCCGTGCGCCACATATCGGTATCGGTCTGCGCGGGCTCCACCAACACCACCCGTATCTGCCACGGCGCCAACTCCATCCGCAGCGCGTCGGCGGCGGCCTCCAGCGCGAACTTGGAGGCCGAGTACGCACCGGTGAGTGGTGTGGCGAGCCGGCCGTTGACGCTGGAGATGAACACCACCCGGCCGCGCGACTCCCGCAGCCGCGGCAGCACCGCCCTGGTGACGGCGAGCTGGCCGATCACGTTGACGGCCAGCTGCTTTCGCCACCCTTCGGTGTCGACGGTCTCCATCGGCCCGGCGACCACGATGCCGGCGTTGTTGACCACCGCGTCCAACCGGGCCGGCAACACCGCGTCCAGGGCCGCGAGCTGGTCTTCGTCGGTGACGTCGAGGATGATGCCCGTGATCCGGTCATGGACGGCGCCGACGGCGGCGGCATCGGCCGCAGATCGCACGCCCGCGAACACGTCCCAGCCGCGCCGGGCGAGTTCCTCGGCGATGGTCCGCCCGATACCGCGTCCGGCGCCGGTGACGAGCACTGCGGGCATGCGCTACAGCCTCGGCGTCAGATCCAGCGATGTCACCGGTGTCATCTCGGTGATCAGCCACGCCGAGTCCCGGCGTTGCAGGGTCAGCCGGTAGGACAGGTACCGCAGCGACGGGATGTTCTTGGTGACCGGACTGGTCGCCACCGAGTTCGTGTAGACCAGCGCGGTGGCCTGCGCCGGGCCGATCGACTCGATGGCAGCGCCGAGCACCTGGGTGCTGTTGGACACCTGCGCCTGCTTGTTGGGCGCCACGATCGCGTCGATGTACTGGCGGTACTGGGCGGCGAAGTCACCGGCGAGATATTTCTCGGCCCGGTCAGGCAGCGACTCCATGTCCTCGGGGGTATACGTCCACAGCGTGGTGATGGCACTGGTTGCGGTACGGGCGATCTCGACCTTGGTGTGCACCAGCGCGCGGTCGGACAGATATTGCTGTGCCGTGGCGCCCGCGAAGGCCCCGGCGGCGACGAACAGCACCGCGGCGGTCGCTGCCGCGATCTTGAGCGGCCGGCCCGCCGTCCGATGGGGGACCAGGACGGGTTCCACCGCAGGCTCCGCATCCGCCCCATCCGCGCCGACCTCCGGGTCAGCCTCGACATCCGGGGCGGCGGGCGCTACCCGCGCCGTCTTCCCCGTCGGCTGAACCTCGGCCCGGCCCGTGTCGGACCCGGTGGTCAGATCACCTGAATCAGTCGGCTGATCTTCCACTGGCGTCCTTCCTGAATTGTCGTTGCCAACCAACGGCTTCCGGTCTCGATGGTCTGCTTGCCGTCCGGCGTCTTGCTCGTCGTCATGGTAGCCACCAGAACATCGGCGCTGCCGTCGTCGTTCCAGCGTTGCACGCCGGCGGCCAGCACCGCCCCCGTGGTCGGTTCCAGCCGGGCGACCTGGATGACGATCTCGTTCTGCTTCTCCGTGAATGCCTTCACGAACTCGCCGGTGGCCTGGGCCTTGATCCGGTCCGCATAGTCGTTGGCGTGGAACGGGTCCATGGTCGTGTACACCGTCATGAAGTCCCGCACGTACGTCAGCGCGGATGCGTCCCTGACCTCGGTCCGCCGGTCCGATTCGTGGGCCATCACCATCACCGTGCACAACCCGATGACCGCAGCCAGCAGCACCGCACAGAGTCCGCCGACCACCGGAAGACCCCACCGTTTCGGTGGATTGTCCACTGCTACAAAGAACTCGGGCTCTTCGGGATCGATCTGACGACGCGGGCTCATCGGGGAGCACCACCCGGCGTGGGTCGGGTGATCACCGTCAGGTTGCGCACCCGCCACTGTCCACCCGATTTGTCGAAGTCCACCTGCACCGTCGCGGTGATGACCCGCAGGGTCTTCGGATCGGCCCCGCGCTGGCCCTGCATGGCCATCAACATGGTGGCGGTGTCCGTGCCGACCTGCGTCACCGCACTGTTCACCGTCCAGTACTCGTTGGCGACGATGGGCGCCTTACGCACCGAATCCTGTTGGGCCACGAGTTGTGGGCGATACGCGTCGGTCGCCAACGCCTGCGCCTTGGTGAAGTCGTCGTTCAGGGTCTGCGGGGAGTAGCTGAGCATCTGCTCGACGATTCGAGGGCCCTGCGTGGAGATCTCCGACCTGGCCTCGTCGATCGCACGGTCCTGCCGGTACACCGCGCCGTAACCCAGTCCCGCTGCCGCACAACACAGCAGCACGGTCGCCACCAGTCCGAGCGCCACGGGTCGGCGCAGGTCGCGCTCGGGCGCCTCGACGCGATGGACCTCGGTGCGCAGCAACAGATCCGCGAAGGTGCGCGCCCGCCGGTCCCACAGCGGCCACAGCCAGCCGAGCAGCACCGCGGCGGTGTCGAGCAGGTGGGCGATGTCGCGCCCGATCAACCGGACGCTGCCCGCCGACTGACCGGCGCGGGTGACCACCCGGATGCCGGTGACGGCGCGCCCCAGGGTCCAGCCCGTCCACGCCGGCAGCAGCCAGCGGTTCACCAGCACCGCCAGCGTGACGGCGGCGCCCAGCACGGCGAACACCCACCACTGCCAGCTCATCCACGGCGAGATCCAGGCCAGCATCGCCATCACGGCCACCACGGCGGAGCCGAAGATCACGTCGATGGCCAGCGCCCCGGCCCTGCTGCCCCATGACGCCACCGGCGCCGGCGGGGCCGGTTCGGTGATGGTGGCTGCTTCGTCCCCGTTCACGTCGAGCACGGCCGTCACGTCGTGACCTGGACGAGGTCGGCGATCTTGTACGTGCCCTCGTCCCGCTGCATCGTCACCCGCAACCGATAGCCCTGCTCCTGGTCGGCGGACTGCGAATTGGTGACCTTGGTGCGCACCGCCACCAGGATGTCCACCGAGCCGTCGTCATTGTGGCGCTCGACGGCGGCCCGCAGATCCGACACCGCAACCTTCACGTTGGCGGCCTGATAGGCCTCGACCATCATCCCGCTGAAGAAACCAGCCTGCGCCCCGAAGTCACCCGTCGAACACGCGACGATCTTGGCCTGGCTGGCACCCATCGATGCGGTGTCCGGGGCCTGCGTCGCGGTCACACAGTCCTTGGCGGCCTGCAGGGCGACCGCGTCGTCGCGCACGATCTGGGCGCTCCGCGCATTGGCCTGCACGGCCAGGTAGCCCACGACGGCCAGCCCGGCGGTGAGCACGAGCAGACCTGCACAGATCGCGGCCACCCAGCCGGTACCGAGGCGTTCAGGCCTGGCCGAGCCGTCCTGGATCGCCGGATCGGGATCCTCGGAAAATTCCACTATGGGGTCTTCGACAGATTTCTCGCTGGGGGTGGGGTTCAGCCGGCTGGTGCCAGCATCTCCTTCCATCCGCTATCTCCTGGCTTCATCGAGTTGTTGACGGTGTACGGGACGCCGTCTGGTCCGACCACCTCACCGCTGGACGGGCTGTACACCGCGGACGGACCTGCTGCCGGAGTGTAGATGCAGGGGTTGGGTTGCTGTCCACTGCAGCTGACGGTGCCCTGGCCGGGCGGGGTGAGCGGGTCACTGGTGGGGGCGAACACCTGCGGTGGCGGCAGCTGACTGGCCCCCATCGGGTTGAGCCCGTTGTTGATCGACGGCGCCGGGATCACCATGCCCGGCTTCACCGGGTGGGTGCAACGGGCCGCCGGGGCGGGGCAGTCCACGACCTGCTCCGGGTCGCCGTACCACGGGTTGGTGCCCAGCGGGACGTACGGCTTGTTGTCGCGGCACTCCGCCGGGGTGGCGGCGCGCTTGCCCGGGACGTCGGCGCACGGGTAGTTACGTGCGCCTCGGACCGCGTTCGGAGCGTCCTTGGGGATCTTGCAGTAGAGCCCCGACGGAATCGGATCGGTGGTGGTGTCGGCCGGGGAGCGCCACTGCGAGGCGGGCAGGAACCCGGTCAGACAGGGCGGGGGCGAGTTGATCCCGAGGCCGAAGTGCAGCAGACCGTTCGGCGCGAAGATCGTGGCGGTCTGGGCGATGGCAGCACCCTGAGGCAGTACCACCAGCACCTGCTCGACGTTCTTGTTGTACCGCTTGAGCATGTCGATGACGACCTCGAGGTTGGCCAGCGTCTGCGGCAGCGCGTCCCGCACATCGCTGAACACCGCGTTGAGCTGATCGGCCGTCGGTGCCGCCTGCTGCAGGCCGCTGCGCAGCGCACCGTCCTGCTCGGCGGTCTGGCTGGTGATGGTGTTCAGGTTGGCCGCCCACTGGGAGATGGCGTCCCCGGAGTTCACCTGGCTGTCGATGATCGGCCCCGAGTGCTCGACGATGTCGTTCACCGAAGGCAGATTCTCTTTGAAGTCACCGGCGAGTGCCTGCGTGGAATCGACCAACCGTTGCAGTGACGGGCCAAGTCCGCCAACGGCTTTCGCCGTCTCGTCGAGCAGCTGGCCGATCTTCTCCTTGGGCAGCGCGGAAAGACCTGCCTCGGCGGCATCCAGGGCGGGACCGACCTCGGCAGGCACCGTCCCCTTCGTGATGGTCTGACCCGTACTGAAGTACTTGCCCTCGTCCTTCTCGGACACGATGTCGAGGAACTGCTCACCGACCGCGGACACCGAATGCACATTGGCGGACGCGTCGAGCGGCACCTTGGAGCCGTTGTCGATGTCCATGGTCACCCGGGCGCCCTTCGGCGTCGGCTGCACATCGCGCACCTTGCCGATCGTGGTGCCGCGGTAGGTGACGTTCGCCGTCTCGTACAGACCGGCCGAGTTCGGCAGATCGGCGTAGAGGCGGTACATCCCGATGCCGGCGGCGGTGGGCAAGCGCAGATAGAACAGCGACAGCACCACCAGTCCGACGATCGTCAGGAGCGCGAAGGCGAGCAGCTGCATCTTGATGAATCTGGTCAGCAACATGTCTCACTCCCCCCTTTCGACCAGCGGACCACCCGGCGCGTTGTGCGGGTTCGGTGTGAAGCGCACATCCGGGATCATGGTCGCCGGATCTCGGCCCCAGGCCTGTTCCAGCGCCCGCAGCATGCCCGACACCCCGGTGCCCGACAGCAGCCCGTTGTCTATCGCGGACAACGTCAGGTCAATGGTCGCCGACGCGTTGATGTAGTCGCCGCGAATGGCTTTCGGCACGTTCTCGATGTTGAACGGCACCGTCAGCAGCAGCTTCAGCGCGCCCACCAGGTACGGCGAGGCCTTCGACAGCTGCTTGAGCGGACGCTGCAGGTTCACCAGGTTGGTGTGCAGGTTCGCGTTGGTGTTGCTCAGCGTGTCATCGGCGGCAGCCGACACCCGGCCCAGCGCCGTCACCGCGTCGGCGAAGAGATCCCGCGTTTCGGCGAAATGCTGGATCAGCGGCGGGAATTCGGTGAGCACCTGATCCAGCGTGTCGTTGCGCTTGGCCACGACCGCCAGCAGCCGGTTGGTCGAGTCGATGGCGCGGGTGATGTCGGCGCTCTGCTTGTTCATCTCGTCGGTGAAGGTGTCCAGCCGGTTGAGGAACTCCCGGATCTGATCGGCCCGGCCGGTCAGGATGTTGTTGACCTCGTTCTGGATCACCTCGATGTTGGGGATGCCACCCCCGGTGAGGATGCCCGAGATGCTGGCCAGGGTCCGCTCGATGGTCGGATAGGCCGACGAATTCTTCAGCGGCACCGTGTCACCGGTGCGCAGCGGCGTCGACGACGGATCCGGCGGGCTGTCCAGTTCGACGTGCTGCGAACCCAGCAGGCTGGTCTGGCCGATCTTGGCCAGCACGTTGGACGGCAGCTTGACGCCGGGCTCCAGGTCCACCGTCAGGGTGGGCACCCAGTTCTTCAGTTCGATCGACCGCACCCGGCCGACGAACACGTCGGCCACCCGGACCCGGCTGTTGGCGTTGAGCGCCAACGTTTCCGGCATCTGGATGTAGATGGTCGAATGCCCGTCCTGGGTTCCCGGCCCGCCGGGCAGTGGCACGTTGGCCACCCCGCGCCACTGGGAGCAGGAACTCAGCGCGACGGCGGCGACGGCCAGTGCGGCCGTACGGCGGCCGGCCTTCTTCCAGTCTCGTGTCAGCACTAGTTGCCCCCTCCTGCTTCGGCGGGCAGCGCCGGTCCGGCAGGTGCCGGGGCAGCGCCGGGTGGCGGCGCGATGGCGCCCAGCGGGTCACCGGGCAGGACGCCCGGCGCCGGGACGGGCGGGGGACCCGGCTGCGGGTACCACGGCGGCGGCAGCGGGCTGTACTCGTTGTACGCGTCCGGCGGACCGGGCAGGTTGCCGCCCGGGGGCACACCGAACGCCGGCGGTGCCGCGGGCGGAACGATATCCGGCCCACCCATCAACTCCGCCAACGATTCCGGGGTCAGCATGTTCTGCGTGAACGGCTGCACCTCGACGCCCTGCATGCCCGGCGCCACGACCCAGCCCGGCTCATGGTTGCCGTGCGAGAACAAGGTGTCGCGCGACCAGATGCCCGGCACGGTGGTGTCCTTGTAGCCGGGTGGCGGCTGCAGTCGCGGTTCGGAGTAGGCGATCTGTTTGGGCAGCGTCATCGCGGTGCTGGCCAGGTTCACGCCGAACGGCAGGAAGTTGAACTTGATCGCGTCCAGGATCGGCGCCAGGTACTGCGCGCACAATTCCGCGGACTCCTGATAGCCCAACCGGCTACCGGCCTGGATGGTGCTGCAGATGAAGTTCAACGGGTTCGAGAAGTTCGTGACACCCGGCAGCACCGGGACCGCCACGATGCCACCCTGGTTGGGCGACACGATGTTCACCACGTTGGACACCAGGTTCGGATACGCGTGCAGGCCGGTCTCCAAGCCGTTGCGCGGATCCGGTTGCAGGATCGTGGTGGTCACATCCGACAGGTTCTTGATGTCGGCGGTGAGCGGTTTGCCGTTCTCGTCGAGGAACTTTCGGGTGGTCGCCAGCACCTGATTGAGGTCCTGCAGGGCGTTGGCGACCTCACGGTCGGTGTTGGTGAACGAGTTGGTGAACTGCGCCAGGTTGTCGTTGAGCGCCACGAACTGCTGGTCGTTCTTGTACAGCGCATTGACGAACGTCGCGAGGCTCTTGATGACCGTGACGATGTCCCCACGGCCCTGATGCAGCGCATCGAGTGCCTCGGAGAGTCCCTGGATGGTCTTGTTGAACTGCTCACCCTTACCGGCGAAGCCGTCGGCGAAGGACTCGATGATGTCGCCGAACGGGCCCTTGGGCTGGTCCTTGGATGGGCCGAGGTCGGCAAGCAGGCGGGTGACCTGGTCACGGAGCTCGTCGTACTCGACAGGAATCTGGGTGCGCTCCAACGGAATCGTCGCGCCGTCGGCCATGGCGGGCCCGCCGGTGTAGGGCGGGGAAAGCTGGATCACCCGGGAGGCCACCAGGCTGGGGTTGAGCACCGAGGCGGACGCGTTCTCCGGAACCTTGTACTTGCTGTTCCAGTGGAAGACGACCTTCATCTTGTCGCCGTCGGTGGTGATCGAGTCGATCTTGCCGACCTGCACACCCATGATGAGGACCTTGTCCCCGGGGTACAGCGCGAGCACCTCGGGGAAGTACGCGGTGACCGAGGTGGTGGTCAGCTTCTTGAAGACGTTCCAGCCCACCACGCCGGCGCCGATGGCGACCGCCAACACGATGGCGGTCAGGACGACCGCCGTCCGGGAGAAGTGCGGCAGCTTGATGTTTCGGATGTTGAAGACGCTGGACATCTACTGCACCCCTCCCTGAGATCCGGGCGGAAGGAACGGCGGGTTACCGGGCAACGGCTCGGTACCCACCGGCGGGACCTGCTGGCCGGGCCCCGGCGGGGGCGGCGGTCCGGGCAGGATCGTCGCCGGGACCGCGCGTCCGGGAATGTCGCCGGGGGGCGTCGGCACCCCGGGCGGACCGACCGGAACCTGGCGCGCGCCGGGCGGGCCGGGCGCGATGGGCACCGGGGTACCCGGCACGTCGGGCGACAACTGGCCAGGGATGGCCGCGGACGGGACACCGGGGCTGGGCCCCATCCCGTTCGGATTCGGGGCCGAGGTAACAACATTCGGCGGCGGGAAGCCACCGGGAACCGGGCCGTACGGTCCCTGGTCCAGATGCGCGCACGGCAGCGGGTCGGCGGGCGTCGGCAGACCGTCGGCCGGCGGCGTGTAGGAGCACGGGGATCCGGGTCCCACCGCGGGACCGGGATGCTCCGGGGTGCCCTCCAACGGTGTCGGCGCGGGCGGCGGCGCACCGTTCTCGAACCTGGTGCCGTTGGGGTCCGGGAACCGGAACGCAGGCAAGCCGGAGTTACGCCAGAACTGTTCGGGATCGATGCCGCGTTTCTTGAACGCCGCGTCGACGAACGGCTGCAGCAGCGTCGGGGGCAGCAGGTTGGCCAGCAGCACCTTGAAGTACGGGCCCGAGGCCAGCGCCTCGGCCAGCGAGATGATGAACTTGCCTGCCAGGCTGAGGGTGTCGGCCAGGTCGTTCTTGCGCTCGTTGAGGATGTTGCTCACGGTCTGCAACTGGGTGAGCACATGGTTGATGTTCGGGTTCTCGTTGATGAATCCCGAGATCTGCTGCGACACACTCGAAATGCGCTCGAGCAACATGCTGACGGCTTGACGGCGCTCATTGACGGCAGCCAGCAGGGTCTGCGCATTGACCAGCAACGCGTTCACCTGACCACTGCGGTCCCCGAGGACGGTCGCGATCTTGCCCGCGTTGGACAGCAGCGCCTTGAGTTGCTCGTCGCGCTTGCCCAGCGAGTCGGAGAACTCCTGCACGCCCTTGAGCGCGGCGCTCAGGTGCGGCGAGGTCTGATCGACGGTCTCGGACAACACATTCAGCGACTGCTTGACGGCCTTGGTATCCCAGCCCTGCGAGGCGCGGGTGACGTCGAGGAACGCGTCGTAGATCTGATACGGCGTCTGGGTCTGCTCCACCGGCAGGAACCCGCGCGGCTTGAGGATGGTGTTGCCCCGGGGCTCCACCTGAATGTTCTTGCGGCCCAGGATGGTGTCGGTGCGGATGGCCGCCCGGCTCTCGGTGCCGATCTGCCGGCCGCCGAGGGTGTAACCGATCTCGACCTTGTCGCCGTTGATGTCCATGCTGGTGACATCGCCGACGTCCACGCCGGCGATGCGCACCTTGTCGCCGACGCTGAGGCCGCCGGTGTCGTTGAACTGCGCGTAGTACGTCGGGACCGCGAACAACATCGGCACGCTGGTGAGGCTGGAGCCGACGCCGATGACCAGCGCGACGGTGAGCACACCCATCACGCCCTTACGGACCCGGTCAGAACCCTGGATCGTCCTCATTTCGGCGTGCACCTGCCTGACGGCTGGGTGACCACCCGCACGGTGCGGACCGGTCCGCCCGGTTGAGCGCCGTTGAGCTTCAGCGACAGGTCGCAGACGTAGAAGTTGAAGAAGTCACCGTAGAGGCCGCCGGCGCGGCCGATGATCTTCAGCGACGCAGGGATCTGCTGCAGGATGCTGTTCACCTCATCCTTCTGATCGATCAGCGGCTGTTGCGTCGTCTCCAGGTACCCGAGGGTGTCCCGCAACAGCGGCCGGTTGTCGGCCAGCAGGTCGCCCAGCGACCCGGCGGCATTGCTGATGTCGGCGACCGACGATGCGATCGGATCGGCCCGGTTCTTGAGGCCGGTGATCAGCAGCTCGAAGTTCTTCAACGTGTCGTCGAACTGGGTCTGGTGCTTGACGGTGGTGTCCAGCACGGTGTTGAGGTTGGTGATCACCTCACCGATGGCCTGGTCCCGGCTGGCCAGCGCGGACGTCAGTTCCGCGGTCTGGTCCAGGATGTCGCTGATGGTGCCGCCCTGCCCCTGGAAGATCGTGATGAGCGAGTTGGCGATGTTGTTGACCTTGTCCGGGTCCAGCGATTTGAACAGCGGACGGAAGCCGCCGACGAGCGCGTCGAGGTCGAGGGCTGGCTCGGTGCGCTCACGCGGGATGGTGCCCCCCGGCGGCAGGATCTTGTCACTGTCGCCGCGGCGCAGTTCCATGTAGCGGTTGCCGATCAGATCCACATAGCGGATCGCGGCGGTGGACTCCTGGAAGAGCTGCAGGTCGTTCTGCACCGCGAAATCGACCCGGACATGCTTGCCGTCGTCGATCAGCGTGACGTCCTTGACCTTGCCGACCTCGACGCCGTACGCGCGGACGAACTGTCCGCTGCGCAGACCGCTGACGTTGTCGAACACCGCCGAGTAACCGGTGGTCTTGTCGAAACGCAACTGGGCGAACACCACGAAGATGATCGCGGTGAAGGCGAGCAGGACCGCCGAGATCGCACCCAGCTTGAAGATCGTGCCTTTGATACTCATGCGGCCCCCTCGCAGGCTCGGGTCCCGCATGCCGTTTGGTCAAACGTTGCGCAAGCATCACGCATCTGCTGTCTATTCGCTCCGCTCATGGGTTGATCGTGTTCTCCCCCACCTGGCGGCCCCAGACGTATTCGGAGGCAAGCGGCTGGCCGAGCTCGAAGTGGTTGTATGGCGCAATGCTGGCGCCGGTGTCCATCACCAGGTAGGGCATCGGCCACAGATCCCGGGTGATGGGCTGCCAGCAACCCGGCCGCCCCTCCGGACCACCGCTGGCGTTGACACGCGGCAGGTTGTCCGGGAAGACGTAGGGATTGCCCGCGCCGAGGAGTTCGGTGTTGGTCAGCAGCGAATAGCCGTTACCACCAAGGGCGGCAGCGAGTTTGGGTGCCGCGTCGTGGAAATTGCGAATGGTGCACAACAATTCGGGGCTGTAGTAGTCCAGCAGCTTGCTGGTCGGCAACAGATCCTGCGCACCGCGCACCAGGTACGGGCCGCCGCGCTCGAAGATGTCACCGGCGTTGTTGCCGAACCCGACCGCCGACATCAGCGCCTGGTCGATGTTGCCGCGCTCCGCGTTCAGCGTGCGGGCCGTGGTGACCGCGTGGTCGAGGCCGTCGAAGAGATTCGGTGCGGCATCGGCGTACACGCTGGACAGGTCGGCCAGACCCTTCGTGTCCCTGCGGATCTGGGGCATCCGGCCGTTCAGGTCGCCCAGGATGTCGTTGCCGTTGACCAGGGATTGGCCGAACTTGTCGCCCAGGCCGTCGAGCGCCTGGGCGGCGGCGGTCAGCGTCTGATTCAGCTTCACCGGGTCGAGCTGCTGCGAGATACCCATGATGGTTTCGAACAGCGTGTTGAACTCGGTGGTGGTGCTGCCCGCGTTGATGACCGCGCCGGGCTTGAGCTTGTCCGACGACGGGTTGGCCGGCGACAGGAACGAGATGTACTTGTTGCCGAACACCGTCGTGGCACGCAGTTCGGCGTCGACGTTGGCCGGAATCATGTTGAGATACTGCGGTTCCACGTCGAGCAGCAGCTTGGCGCGGGACTCCTCGCCGTCGGTCACCACCCCTGCCGACTTCAGCCGGCCGATCGGCACACCGTTGAAGGTGACCTTGGAACCCGGATCCATCGACAGGCCGGCACGTTCGGCCATCACCACCAGTGAGGCCTTGCGGTCGAAATAACCCCGGAACTGTGACCAGGTCAGGCCGAGCACCACGGCCACCACAAGCAGCAGCACGATGCCTGCCAGCTTGTAGGGCGGGCTTTTGGGCTTGTTCTCTGCGGTCATCGCGTCACACCGTGAGGTTGAAGTTCGGGTCGGTGCCGTACAGCGCCAACGAGGCGAGCAGCACCACCATCACGATCGCGATCAGCGACGTACGCATCGACCTCCCCACCGCTTCACCCACGCCCACCGCACCGCCACTGGCGAAATAGCCGAAGTAGCAATGGTTGAGCATGATGATGACCGACATGATGATGACCTCCAGGAACGACCACATGACGTCGTCGACCCGCAGGAATGTGTGGAAGTAGTGGTCGTAGGTGCCCGATGACTGGCCGTAGAACAGCGTCGTCACCGATTGCGCCGACAGGAACGACAACAGGATCGCCATGGCGTAGAGCGGGATGATCACGATCGATCCGGCGATCAGGCGCGTGGACACCAGGTACGAGATCGACTTGATACCCATGACTTCGAGCGCGTCGATCTCTTCGCTGATCCGCATGGCGCCGAGTTCGGCGGTGGCACCCGCGCCGACAGTGGCGGCCATCGCCTGACCGGTGACCACCGGGGCGACGACGCGAATGTTGGCCAGGGCGGCGAAGAATCCGGTGAACGCCTCGACACCGATGTTGCCCAGGGACGCGAAACCCTGGATGGCGATCAGTGATCCGGCCGACAGCGTGACGAAACCGATGATGGCGACGGTGCCGCCGATGACGGCCATGGCGCCGGTGCCCATGCCGATCTCGGCGACCAGTCGGAGGGCCTCGCGGCGATAGTTCTTGAACGCGTGCGGGATGTGCCCGACGGCGTTGACCACGAACCAGGCGACATGCCCGATGCTGTCCAGGAAACGGCCCGGCGCGCCGGCGAAACCGGAGGCGCGACCGAAGGCGCGGGGGAACCTGGTCCGGAGAACCGCAGCGGTGCTCATTCGCAATCCGCCTTCGGCTTCTTGCTCGCGGTGCTCACGTGGTGGTCCCGAATCGCACACCGATGGTCGTCAGCACCACGTTGACCGCGAACAGCGCCACCACGCAGAGCACCAGCGTCTCATTCACCGCGGTGCCCACGCCCTTGGAACCGCCGGCCACCGTCAGCCCGCGATAGCAGCCGACCAGGCCGGCGATCAGACCGAACAGCGTGGCCTTGATGACCGAGATCATGACCTCCGGGAAACCGGTGAGCAGGGTCAGCGTCGAGACGTAGGCGCCGGCGTTGACGTTCTGGATGTACACACCGAAGAAGTAGCCCCCGACCAGACCGATCGTGATGACCGCGCCGTTGAGTAGGAAGGCCACGAAGGTCGACGCCACCACGCGCGGGGCGACCAGCCGTTCGATCGGATCGATGCCGAGCACCTCCATGGCGTCGATCTCCTCGCGCACGGTGCGCGCGCCGAGGTCGGCGCAGATGGCTGTCGAGCCGGCACCCGCGACCACGAGCACGGTGACCAATGGCCCGAGCTGGGTGACCGCACCGAGGGCGGCACCGGCGCCGGAGACGTCGGCGGCACCGAACTCGGCCAGCAGGATGTTCAGCGTGAAGATGATGAGCACGGTCAGCGGGATGGACACCGCGAGTGTCGGCAGGAAAGCCACCCGGATCAGGAACCAGCTCTGGAGGACGAATTCCTTCCATTGGAAGGGCCGCGTCAACAAGGCTTTTCCGGTCAGCACGCACATCTTGAAGAAGCCACCGACCATGGTCAGGGGCTTCTCAAGCTGATCACGGAAGTAGTCGACCAGGCCGTTACTCGCCGTCACCCTTGCGTACTCCTGTCGAGATCGTCGCGATCTTCACGGAGCGGCATCACGTGCTGCACGTCCCCTCCCTGCCCATTCCGGCCCCGACCCCGAACATGTGATCCCCGCCTCCCTACTCGTGGGTAGTAAGACGGACCACAGGACTGTACCCGATCCGGTACCGGCGGTGTTGGGCAAATGATTTTTTCACAGTGCAACTGTTAGCAAAGCCCCGCCGATTGGTTACTTATTCGAAGATGTGCTAGAAACCGTTGCCGCAGTAGAACTTTCGTGGGCGTCAATCACGGTTTCGGCGCCGAAGAGCGTGCGCAGTTCGGTTTTGAGCACCTTTCCGGACGGATTGCGGGGCAATGCGTCGACGATCTCCAGCGCCTTGGGGTGCTTGTAGCGAGCTAACCGCTCGGTGAGGAATTCGTCGAGTTCGGCAAGCGTCAGACCCGCCGCAGACGCAGCGACCACAGCGACCGGCACCTCGCCCCACTTCTCATGCGGGCGCCCGATGACGGCGACCTCCACAATCCCCGGGTGAGCAGCCAGGACGTTCTCGACCTCGGCGCAGTAGATGTTCTCGCCGCCCGAGATGATCATGTCCTTTTTACGATCTACGACCCGGATGTAACCCTCGTCGTCCTGGCGCACCAGGTCACCCGAGTGGAACCAGCCCCCGGCGAACGACTCGGCGGTGGCCTTCGGGTTGTTCCAGTAGCCGGACATCAGGGTGGGTGCCCGGTAGACGATCTCGCCGACCTGGCCGACGGGGACGTCGTTCATGTCCTCGTCGACGATGCGCGCGGAGACGGTCGGGATGACCCGGCCGACCGAACCGAGCTTACGAATGGCGTCCTGGCCCAACAACATACACGTCACCGGGGACATCTCGGTCTGCCCGAACGCGGCCAGGATGTTGGCGCCTGGAAACGCTTCGGCCATCTCTCTCAGCAACGTATCGGATGCCGGGGCGGCACCCCAGGACAGGACGCGCAGCACCAGGTTCCGCGCCTTGGCCCGCTGCGCGGCGCAGACGGCCTGCCACTGCGCGGGGACCAGGAAGATCCCGGTGACCTTCTCCGCCTCGAGCACATCCAGCAGCGCGCCGGGGTCGAACGCGCCCAACGGATAGAGCACCGTCGGGCGGCCGAGCAACAAGCCGGTGATCATGTTGCCGATCCCCGCGATGTGGAACAGCGGGACGCCGATGAACCCGATGTCACTGTTGAGGTCGGCGCCGTTGGTGAAGAGGTGGGTCAGGGCCTGGCCGGCGATGTTGGTGTGGGTGAGCACCGCGCCTTTGGGCCGCCCGGTGGTGCCCGAGGTGTACATGATCAGGGCGGGCGAGTCGTTCGGGATGTCCACCGGCGCGGGGGCGGCACCCGACTCACCGATGAGGTCCTCGTACCCTTCGAGGCCGTCATTCGGGGCGTCTCCGGCCACGATGACCGCGGCCAGCCTCGCGTCGAGTCCCCGCACGGCCGCGGCGACAGGCGCCAGGACGGGTTCGGTGATGACCACCTTGGCATCGCAGTCGCTGACCAGGAACGCGATCTCCGGCGGCGTCATGCGGAAGTTGACCGGCACCGCGATGGCCCCCAGCCGATTGGCGGCCAGGAACGACTCGATGAACTCCGGGCGATTGAGCATCAGGATGAGCACCCGGTCGCCGAAGCCCACGCCGCGGCGCTGCAAGGCGCCGGCCAGTGCCGTCACCCGCTGATCCAGCTCACGCCAGGTGGTGGTCTGGCCGAGGTAGCGCAGTGCGGTCTGTTCGGGCTCCATGAGCGCATGCCGGGACAGCTGGTTGGACCAGTTCTGCTGGCGGGCGAGATACGGCTGATCGGTGGGCAGCGGTGCAGCGGTCAACGGGAGCGCCTTTGCGGTCGTGGGGTTGCGCGTTCTTGATATTTGATCAAATCTAATGTCGTGGCGGTCACACTATGACGAGAATTGCCCGCAGACCAACCCCGAGCACCCGGAAAGGCAGCCCGCCCCCACCGTGAACGCACCCGCCAAGCTTCTTGCGATCGGCCGTCGCGAACAGCTCTCCGACGAAGTGGCCGCCCACCTTCGGGCGGCCATCATGTCGGGCACCCTGCGGCCGGGCACCTTCGTGCGACTCGATGAGACCGCCGCCCGGCTGGGCGTCAGCATCACGCCCGTCCGCGAGGCGCTGCGCACGCTGCGCGGGGAGGGCATGGTGCAGCTGGAGCCCAATCGCGGTCACGTGGTGTCGCCCTTCACCCGCGACGACATCGCCGACATCTTCTGGCTGCAGGCCACCATCGCCACCGAGATCTCGGCGTCCGCGGCGGCCCGCATCAGCGATGCCGAGATCGACGAGCTGTCCCGGCTGACCGACGCGCTGGCCGAGGCCGTGGCGGCCGGTGAAGCTGACGCAATCTCGATGGCGGAGTTCACGTTTCACCGGGCGTTCAACCGATCGGCCGGCCGGATCAAGCTGGCGTGGTTCCTGCTGCACGCGGCGCGTTACCTACCGCCCAATCTTTACGCCGCCGACCCGACCTGGGGCGCCGACGCGGTGGCCAACCACCGGGAACTGGTCGAGGCCCTGCGCCGCCGGGACGTCGATGAGGTGGTGCGCCTGACACGCAGCCAATTCTCCGACGGCGCACGCCGATTGACCGGGCGTCTGGACGAACTCGGCCTCTGGACCTGAGTCAGGCGCTCAGTTCTTCGGCGCGCTTCTTGAGGTTGTCCGCCAGATGCTCCAGGGCGTCGTTGGCGATCTTCTTCACCATCATCGACGGCACGCCGGGCATCGACACCTCGACATCCATGTCGACGGTGAGCAACGACGTGTCACCCATGGCGACGACCGCGAACAGCTGTTCCTGCTTGGAGAAGATGTCGCCCTGCTGAAGCACCGTCTGGATCTGGTTGTCGCCCGGGTAGTAGACGGCCTGGATGAAGGTGCTGGCCATGCCTTGGATCTTGGTGTCCAGCCGCAGCTGGCTGGGCCGGCCGTCCTCGTATCGCGCCAGGATCCACAGGCCGGTGATCTCTTCGTTCCACTGTGGGTAGGCCTCGAAATCGGCGACGATCGCCATGATCTCCGCTGCTGGGGCACTGACCTCGACGGTCTTGCTCACGCTGGGCATGGCGCGAGCATATCGGCGCGCTCAGTCGGTGGTGACGGCGGCCAGCAGGGTCCGGATGGGCTCGGGGATCGGTATCGGTCGCCGGGTGTCACGGTCGACGTAGACGTGTACCCAGCCGCCGACCGCGGCGAGGGGCTTGCCGTCCTCGAACAGGGCGGTGCGGTAGGTGACGCTGCTGGTGCCCAGCCGGGTGACTCCCAGGCCGACCACCAGGTCGGCAGGGAACTTCAGCTCGGCGAAATAGCGGCAACTCGACTCGGCGACGACGCCCAGCCAGGGGGCCGCCATCGCGTCGATGCCACTGCCCGCGCCGAGCCAGGCGTTGATGGCCGTGTCGAACAGCTCGTAGTACACGGCGTTGTTGAGGTGGCCGAACATGTCGTTGTCCGTCCAGCGGGTCTGCACCGGCCAGTGCACAGGGAAGTCCGCACTCGTCAGGTCCATCCGGCCAGTCTGTCAGGCTGGTGCGATGAGGATTCGTGGTGCCGTTCTGGAGACCATCGGGGCGCCGACGCCCTATGCCGAGTCGCAACCGCTGCGGGTGCGAGAGCTGGGCCTGGCCGATCCCGGCGACGGTGAGTTGTTGGTGCGGATCGAGGCGGCCGGGTTGTGCCACTCCGACCTGTCGGTGGTGGACGGCAACCGAATGCGTCCGGTGCCCATGCTGCTGGGCCATGAGGCGGCCGGCATCGTCGAGAAGATCGGCGGCGCTTCGGATCTGACGTTTGGGCAGCGGGTGGTGATGACCTTCCTGCCGCGCTGCGGCCAATGCTCCGCCTGCGCGACGGACGGGCTGGCGCCCTGCATTCCGGGCAGCGCCGCGAACGGTGCCGGGACCCTGCTGAACGGCGACGTCCGGCTCAGCGACGGGGTGCGCCACCATCTCGGGGTGTCCGGCTTCGCGACGCACGCCGTGGTCGATCGCCGGTCCGTGGTGCCGGTGGACGACGATGTGCCGGCCGTCGTGGCATCGCTGCTGGGGTGCGCGGTGCTCACCGGCGGCGGCGCGGTACTCAACGCCGGAGCACCGAAACCGGGCCAGACGGTGGCGGTGGTCGGCATGGGCGGGGTCGGGATGGCCGCCATGCTCACCGCGCTGGCCCACGATGGGGTACGGGTCATCGTCATCGACACCCTGCCTGAGAAACTCTCTCGCGCAAAGGAACTCGGCGCACACGAGGTGTATGTCCCCGATGACGCGGCCGAAGTGAAAGCTCAGGTGGTGATCGAAGCCGTCGGACACCCTGCGGCGCTGGAGACAGCGGTCGCGCTGACCGCGCCCGGCGGTAAGACCATCACCGTCGGGCTGCCCCGCCCCGACGCACGGATCAGCGTGTCGCCGTTGGCGTTGGTGGCCGAGGGTCGCTCCCTGATCGGGAGCTACCTGGGCTCGGCGGTCCCGGCCCGCGACATCCCCCGCTTCGTCGCACTGTGGCGGGCGGGCCGGCTACCGGTCGAGGCGCTGGTGTCCGCCACGATCTCGCTGGAACAGATCAATGCCGGAATGGACGCCCTGGCCGACGGGACGGCGGTCCGTCAGATCATCGAGTTCTAGTCGCTGTCAGGCTCTTTGAGTGCCGACATCACCATCGGCATCAGATAGTCCCGCACGTAGGCGCGGGTGTCGTCGAGACCGGCCAGTTTGATTCCGGTGTGCGGGGTCACGATGAACGACAAGGTCAGCCGGGTCTGCAATTCGGCGACGGTGCGAAGGTGACGTTCCTGAGCCATGGTGGCGGCGCGCGTGCCGTAGAGCTCGCTGCGGAACAACGCGACCGTGTAGTCGGTGGCGAAATCGATGATGGCGCCGGCGTCGATCGTCAGGCTGGGCAGGATCGACTCGGGTTCGGTGCGCAGCAGCTTCTTGAGCAGGGCGTGCTCCCGGATGAAGGACACGGTGAACGCGGTGTCGTAGACCATCCGCTCTTCGAAGGTGTCGCCCTGGGTGCGGGCCAGCGCGCTGCCTTCCAGGAAACGTCGGGCTTCGGCGAGCACGATGGCGTCGTTGAGCGCAGCCTTGGTCGGGAATCGCCGGTAGAGGGTGGCGCGCCCGACGCCGCTGCGCCGCGCGACATCCTCCATCGTGGAACGGCGCATGCCGACCAACTCGGCCTGCTCCAGACCGGCGGCCAGAATGCGGGTGGTGATGTCGTCGGGATTCTCCAGCAGCGCCGCGACCGCCGGATCGGGCTCGGCCAGGCGCCGCACGAAATCTTCCGTTCGGCCGGATGTCACGCAGTTTCTCCTTGCTAGGCCGATCACTCGGCCGTACGGTCGATCATAGCCAGCGAGACAATGATCGTCTCAGTGTCTCGCACGTCTCAGGGGGAAGCGATGCAACTAGGGCTCTGGACACGATGGTTGGCGTTGAACGGGGTGCCGCGGGCATTCCTGGCAGCGCAGGCGCTGCGCGGCGATCCGATGGCCAAGGTGCTGGCCAACCACGGCCGCGGGGCGGATCCGTACCCGTTTCTGGAGCAGATCCGGGCCAAGGGACCGTTGGTGCGCACGCGTTTCACCTGGGTCAGCGTCGATCACGGCGTGTGCCGGGAAGTACTGCGGGACAGGCGCTTCGGTATCACCGATCCGACACAGATGGAGTTGCCGGGCCCACTGCGCGCCCTGATCGCCCGCACCGATCCCGGTGTGGCCAACCCCGTCGAGCCGCCGGCGATGGTGGTGGTGGATCCACCGCACCACACCCGCTATCGGCAGTCGGTGTCGCAGAGCTTCACCCCGCGCGCCATCGACCGACTCGGCGACCGGGTCGTCGAGGTCACCGCTGAGCTCATCGGCGGCCTCGGTCGGTCCTCGCAGCCCGACCTGATCGCCGACTTCGCCACCCGACTGCCCGTCGAGATCATCGCCGAGATCCTCGATCTGCCTGCGCAGACCCACACCGACCTGCTGGAGTGGGGGCACAGCGGGGCACCGCTGCTGGACATCGGAATTCCCTGGCGCACCTACCGCGACGCCATCGGCAGCCTGGCCGGCGCCGAGCGCACTCTGCGGGCGCGCTTCGACCAGGTGCGCGCGAGCGATCCCGGCGACAACGCCTTCACCAGGCTGGCGGCCGACCATACACTGACCGCACGGGAATTCACGTCCAACGCCGCATTGCTGATCGGCGCGGGTTTCGAGACCACGGTGAACCTGATCGGCAACGGCATCGTGGCGCTGCTGCGAAACCCCGATCAGCTGATCCGCCTACGCCAGGATCCCGACCTGTGGCCCAACGCCATCGAGGAGATCCTGCGTATCGATAGCCCGGTGCAGATGACCGCACGCACCGCGGGCTGCGATGTCGAGATCGGCGGGCGACGTATCGCCAAGGGCGATATGGTCGCACTGTTTCTCGGCGGCGCCAATCGCGACCCGGCCGTGTTCGCCGACCCCGCCACCTTCGACGTCGGTCGCACGAATGCGCGCGAGCACCTCGCCTTCGCCTCGGGTATCCACGCCTGCCTCGGTGCGGCACTGGCCCGGATCGAGGGGGTAACCGCGCTGCGGGCGCTCTTCGACGCGTTCCCGGACCTGCAACTCACAGCACCCCCACAACGGCGGGGTCTGGTCAATCTCCGCGGCTACAACGCGTTGCCCGCGCATCTCGGGAGCAGGCGGCCGGTGCCGGTCGGGCCGTCGTAACACCATGTGAGCACCGAATATTCCCCCTCAACCGGCTAGTTGACAGAATTCAGAAGCGCACCTAGCGTTCGACCTGTCCGGCCCGATACCGGCCGGCGGTGAGACTGGAGAATGCGATGGCGGCCGATGTACCAGCCGACCATTCCCAGCGGCGCTGAGCCGCCGCGCCCCGTTCTGGTTCCCGAAAATCCCTCGGCTGAGCCATTTTTCGCCGACCATACGCTGCCTCTTGGACGTGAGCGTGAGATCGCTGCGCTGACGGCGGCCGTCGCGTCGGGCTCGCCGGCACCGGTGGTGGTGATCAGCGGTGTGCGCGGTTCCGGAAAGACGCTGCTGCTCAACCAGACTCGTCGATACGCCGAGGCGGCGGGCTACATCACCTTGCACACCGCGGGTGTGCCGGCGGAATCGGGACAGCCCCTGTCGGGCCTGGACCACCTGCTGCGGGCGCTCCCACCCGGGGTCGCCCCGGCGGCACCAGGACCCGGCTTGCTGCACGTGCTGCGCGAACTCGGGGCACACCATCGGGTCGCGATCTTCGTCGACGACGTGCACCACCTCGACGCCGCGTCACGGGCCGCCCTCGTGTTCGCCGCACGACGCCTGGTCGGCAATGCCGTCACGATGGTGCTCGCGACACGGGGCACCGCCCATCTCGACGGTCTCGGCCGCGGTGACGTCACCGCCCTGACCGTGCAGCCACTTACCCCGCGGCAGTCCGAGACGTTGCTCGACCAACAGCCGGTGCCCGCCTTCGGGCTGCTGCGTGAGGCCATTCTGGCTCAGGCACAGGGCAATCCGGGCGCTGTGGTGGCGTTCAGCGGGCTGGCGGCACAGTGGGACGGCGGCCGCGCACCCGACCCCATCCCGCTGCCCGCCGACATCCGGTCGGCCTACCGCGACGACCTCGACGCACTGCCCGCCGACACCCGGGCCGCACTGCTGACGCTGGCCGCCGCCGGCCCCGACATCGCACTGGTGGCCGCCACCCTCGATGCGGAGGTACTGGCGGCCGGCCGCGCCGCAGGACTGCTGGGTGCCGACGAGCGCAGCGTGCGCTTCGTCGACCCACTGACGCGCTCCGCGTGCTATTCCGGAGGCACCACCGCACAACGCCGCGCCGTGCATCGGCGGATCGCAGACGTGCTCGGCGAACGGCCGCATCGGCAGGCCTGGCACGCCGCGCTGGGCGCCGACGGGGTCGACGACGACATCGCCGACCGATTGGTGGCCTTCACCGCGGCGACCCGGGACATCGACGGTGACGCCGCGGCCGCCGCGGTGCAGGGCATCATCGACGCCGCCCGCAAGGGCAACATCGGGGCGGTGCTCAAGGCGATCATCTCCGCACCTGCCGTCGTCCTCGGCGGAATCCTCAACGGCGGCTACGGCCCCGATCTGTCCAGCGTCATCAAGACCGGACTGGATCTGCCGCTGTTCGGCGGCGGTCTGCTGACCCAGTTCGCCATCACCTTCGCCAACAACGTCCTGAGCGTCAACCTCGCAGGCACCATCCCTGCCCTGCAGACCTTGCAGAAGCTGATCGCCGACGCGCTCAAGCCGCCTGTGGTCAAGAAAGCTGCGGCGACTGCCGCGGTCACCACGGTTCCCGGCACGAACGCGACGACGGTGACCCTCGCGACGGCCGACGCCAAGGCGCCCGCAGCGGACAAGCCCACGACCGCAGACCAGGCGACTCCGGCCGCGGATACTCCCAAAGACACCACGCCCTCCGAAGAGACCACGACGAAACCCGCGGCGGATGACCCGACCGCTCCCGAACCGGTCAAGTCGACGCCCGCCGACACCGATACGCCGGCCACGTCCGACTCCACGGACTCATCGACCAAGCCCGACACCACAACTGGCAGCAAGCCGGACACGAAGCCCGACACCAAGCCCGACACGAAGGGTGACTCCACCGCAGCGTCGGGAAGCGACGGCACCACCGCGACCAAGCCCGCCCACACCCGCGGACCGAAGCACGCCGGGAAGACCGACAACGCAAGCTCGCAGGCGGGCGGCAGCGGCAGCGGGTCGAGCGGATCTACGACTCCCAAGCACGCGAAGGGTGGTCACCACACCGAGCACGCGGCCTAGCCGAGATTGACGAAATGGCTGCTGCCCGACGCCCGGTGGCAGCCATTTCGTCGATTTCAGAACCAGTCGGGGGCCATCTCCAGGGTGGTCCGGTCCAGACTGGCCAGCAGCTCCAATTGCGGTGCAGTCTTGGGTAATTCGTAGTGGAAGAAGTACCGGGCGGCCTGGCGCTTGCCGTCGTAGAAGTCCCCGGCGTGATCACCGGCGGCCAGGAACTGCTCAAGCCAGATCCAGGCGATGACGATGTGCCCGAACGCTTCGAGGTACACCGCGCTGTTCGCCATCGCGGCTTCGACGTCACCGGATGCGAACATACCGGCCGTCACCTCGACCAGGCGCTGCCAGGCGGCATCCAGTGCCACCCCGAATTCATGGTCACCCGCGGCCGCCACCGTGGCCGCGATCCGCTCGCCCAGCGCCGCCAGACTGGCCCCGCCACCTTGGGTCACCTTGCGGCCCAACAGGTCCAGGCTCTGGATTCCGTGCGTGCCCTCATGGATCGGGTTCAGCCGGTTGTCCCGGTAATGCTGTTCGACGTCGTACTCACGGGTGTAGCCGTAGCCGCCGAGCACCTGAATGGCCAGGCTGTTCGCCTCCAGACACCACTGCGACGGCCAACTCTTGGCCACCGGGGTCAGGATGTCCAGCAGTTCGGTGTCCTCGACATCCACCAGACGCGCGCAATAGAGTGCCAGGCCCAGCGCACCCTCCACATAGGCCTTCTGCGCCAACAACATCCGCTTCACATCGGCGTGCGCGATGATGGGCACCTGCGGCGCCGACGGGTCCTTGACCAGCCGGCCCTGCGGACGCTCCCTGGCGTATTCCAACGACTTCAGGTAGCCGGTGTAGCCGAGCGCCACCGCGCCCATCCCGACGCCGAGGCGGGCCTCGTTCATCATGTGGAACATGTAGACCAGGCCGCGGTGCGGCTCGCCGACGAGGTAGCCGGTGGCACCGTCGAAGTTGAGGACCGTATTCGTGATCCCGCGCTGCCCCATCTTGTGGTTGAGCCCGGAGATCGCCACCTGATTGCGCGTCCCCACCGAGCCGTCGGCATCGACCAGGAACTTGGGCACGATGAACAACGAGATGCCCTTGGTGCCCGCCGGGCCGCCCGGGATCTTGGCCAGTACCAGGTTGACGATGTTGTCGGTGAGTTCGTGCTCGGCGCCCGAGATCCACATCTTGGTGCCGAAAACCCGGTAGCTGCCGTCGGCCTGGGGTTCGGCCCGGGTGGTGATGTCGGCCAGCGATGATCCCGCCTGCGTCTCCGACAGTGCCATGGTGCCGGTAAACCGGCCGGCCAGCATCGGCGTGACCCATTGCGAAATCTGTTCGGGGCTACCGAATTTGGCGATCAAGTTCGCATTGGCGATGGTCAGCATCAGATAACCCGAGGTGCTGACGTTGGCCGCCGAGATCCACGCGAAGCCGGCCTGCGCGACGGTGGCCGGTAACTGCGCCCCGCCCAATGCGGCGTCGAACCCCATGCCGAGCAGATCCGCCTTCGCGAACGCCTGCAGCGCCTCACCGACCTCGGGGATGACGGTCACGGTGGTGCCGTCGAAGGTGGGTTCGTGGGCATCGCTGAGCTTGTTGTGCGGAGCGAAGTAGCGTTCGGCCAGCTGTTCGCACAAGTCGAGCACGCCGTCGAAGGTCTCCCGGGAATGCTCGGCGAAGCGCGGCCGGGCGGTCAGTTCCTCGACCTGAAGCCATTCGTAGAGCAGGAAATCGAGGTCGCGGCGGGACAGGATGGTCGACTTCATGCCGTCAGGTTAATCGCCCGGGTCCGGCGGCCCGGGCAGCGACAGTTGCGCGAGACGGACGGGGTCGATGATGGATACGACGCCGACCAGGCGGCCGCCGTCGACGGTGCAGGCCATCACGCCGATCGGCCGGCCGGTCGGCCCCCAGACCAGGATGCCCGGCTCGCCGTTGACCAACACGCGGCGGGCGATGACGGCTGAGCCCTGGCCGCGCCGGACGGCATCCAGGATGCCTGCGGGCCCGGTACCGGCCTCCACACCCCGAACGGTGTGCCGCTGCCAGCTGACATCGGGATCGAGCACGCGCAGCAGCGCGTCGAAATCGCCGTCACGCGCCGCGGTGAGGAACGCGTCGACCACCTCGCGCTGCTCCGCTTTCCTGCGCCGGCCACCAGCGGGCGCGGGCACGTCCTGCACCTTCCGGCGCGCACGGCTGGCCAGCATCTTGACCGCATCGGTCGACTTGTCGAGGATCTGCCCGATCTCGGCGAACGGCACCGCGAACATGTCGTGCAGTACGAACGCCAGCCGTTCCTCCGGACGCAGCGATCCCAGCACGACGAGGAGCGCGAGCCCCACCGAGTCGGCAAGCACCGCAGCATCTTCGGGGTTGTCGGTGTCTTCGTTGACTATCAGCTCGGGGAGGTCGGGCGCCATCGGGACCTCGGGTCGGCTGCTGCGTGACCGCAAGGTGTCGACACAGATGCGGCCGACGACGGTCGTCAGCCAGCCGGGCAGGTTCTCGATCGAGTCCGCGTCTTGGCGGGACAGTCGCAGCCAGGTTTCCTGGACGGCGTCCTCGGCATCCGACCGCGAGCCGAGGACACGATGGGCGACGCCGAGCAGCCGCGGGCGCTGCTGCTCGAAGGTCTGCGCCAGTGGTACGTCGGCCGTCATGAGTTACCTCTCGTCGCGCGGATCCGTCACAGGGAATGACGAGTCGGCACGGACCGACGTAACCATGAAACGGAGCCAGTCATGTACACCACGCTGTGGATCATCACCGCGGTTGCCGCAGTGGCCTATCTGGCCGGCGGGACGAGCCTGCTGCTGATGCCGAGAGCGAGGTACCGCGCCCTGAGCGCTACCCAGCACTGGGTCGACGATTTCGGTGACGGTCACCTCAAGGCGATCGGCGCCCTCAAATCGATCGGCGCGCTCGGTCTGGTGGTCCCGGCGGCGGTCGGCATCGTGCCCGTTCTCACGCCGGTGGCGGCCTGCGGGATGGCGCTCTTCATGGCCGGCGCGGCCACCACCCGGTTCCGGCGCAGCGAGTGGCCGTCCATGGGCGGCGACATCGTGTTTCTCGGGATGTTCGGCTGCCTGGCGTGGGGCTGGTTCCACCGGCTCGCAGGCGTCAGCGGATGGTGCTGACACCCCCGTCGACGGGGATCACCGCGCCGGTGATGTAGCTGCTGGCGCGGCTGGCCAGGAACACGCCGATGCCGGCCATGTCGTCGGCTTGGCCGACCCGGCCCAGCGGCAACAGCGACCCGACGGCCTCCTGCCCGGCAGAGAGCAGTACCTTCGTCATCCGGGACGGAAACAGCCCTGGCGCAATGGCATTCACCAGAATCCTGGGGGCCAGCTCACCGGCGAGGTGACGGGTCAGCATGTGTACCGCCGCCTTGCTGGCGCTGTAAGAGAAGTTGTCCCGGCCCTTCTCGGGAACCAGGAAGCCGTCGATGCTGCCGGTGTTGATCACCCGGGCCGGGTCGTCGTCGGTGGAGCCGGCCGTCAGCAGCGGCACGAGCGCGCGGGTCAGCAGGAACACCCCCTTGACGTTGACGTCGAAGACCTTGTCGAAACCGGATTCCGGGAAGTCTTCGAACGGCGCACCCCACGCGGCACCCGCGTTGTTGAACAGAACGTGCACGGCGTCCTCGCGGTAGGCCACCGCGTCGGACAGTGCCTGCACGCCCTCGGTGGTGCCCAGATCGGCGGGGATACCCTCCACGGCGCCCAGCGGGGACAGCTCGGCCACCGCCGCGTCGAGTTCGGCCGCCTTGCGCGCCGCCAGGTACACCTTGGCGGCGCCGGCCTCCAGCAGCCCGCGGGCGATCATCACGCCGATACCGCGCCCACCGCCGGTGACCACGGCAACCTTGCCGTCGAGCCGGAACAGATCACTCATTGCCTGCTCCGCCCAGGGGTTCGTCGTTGCGTACGGTCTCGTCGCGGATCAGGCCGCGCAGCAGGGCGGTGCTGAACTCCACTGCGATCTCCTGGGCAGTGCGCCGGCCGTGCGGTCGCAGCCAGCGGTAGGCGCCCAGCACCATCCCGATATAGCCGAGCGCCAGCACATGGGAGTCGCAGTCGTAGAATTCGCCGCTGGCGATCCCGCGGTCGATCACGTCGCGCACATGCTCATAGACGGTGGCTTCGGCCTTGCGGATGTAGTCCACCTGCTCCTCGGTGAACCACTCGCTGATGTACGGGCCTTCCTGGAAGTAGACCGCGGCTGCCTCCAGGTCGTTGGCGATGCCGGTGAGCAGCCGCCTGGTGAAGTGGTAGATGGTCTCGCGGGCCGGTGCGGTCGGGTCGTCGTGCAGGGCGTCCACGGTGAAGTCGGCGGTGCGCTTGTAGATGTCCCAGAGGATCAGCGACTTGCTGGCGTAGTAGTGATAGACGGTGGCCTTGTTCAAGCCGACGGCGTCGGCGACGTCATCCATCCGGGTGCCGTGGTACCCGCGGGCGGCGAAGAGTTTGGCGGCGACGGCCAGCAACTCCTCCCGCCGGGACAACCCGTTGGCGGTGGACGCCCCGTTTGACTCCGTGGACATGACAACTCGCTATCTGCAAACCCGGCGAACCGGAAACCAATCAACTGGTTGGCCAGTCTAGGCAATCGACCCGATCCGGTGTCGCCGCCTGGCCCAATCGCGTTAGACTTTGCAAAAGCAATAGCCATGCTGGGGAGGCATCGATGGACCCGAATCCGGATTACGACATCAGCGACGAGGGTGAATTCTTCTTCAGCTGGCTGGCCTGGGGCCTGCGCGGCGTGTACCCGCCGCCGGCATACCCCCCGGTGTAAAGGACTCCACAAAAATGGCACCCGCCGAGGCGGGTGCCTTTTTTGTGTCCCTCACCCGGCGATTTGTGCACGTTTTGTCACGGTGAACGTGACGGAACGTGCACAAATCGCTAGGCCGCGGCGGCCCTGACCGCCTCGCCGACCTCATCCTTGAGCTTCAGGAACTCCGGGGACCGTCGCAGCTCCGTGGCGCCGACGCCGGTGCGGGGCAGCTCCGAGGACAGGTCCAGCGCCACCTTGCCCGGCCGCCGGGTCAGCACCACGATCCGCGACCCGAGGAACGCGGCCTCGTCGGCGCTGTGCGTGACGAACACGGTGGTGCGGCCCGTTTCCGCACTGACCTCGCGGACATCCTCCTGCAACCGCTCCCGGGTCAGCGCGTCCAGCGCCGCGAACGGTTCGTCGAGCAGGAACAGAGGGGTCTCGGCGGCAAGCGCCCGCGCGATCGCGACACGCTGCTGCTGTCCGCCGCTGATCTCCCAGATCTTGCGGTGCCCGGTCCCCTCCAGCCCGACGCGTTCGAGCAGCTGCTCACGCCGCTCGGCCCGGCGCTCGCGCGGCACCTTCGCGTACTTGAGCGCCAGATCGACGTTGCCGCCGACCGTGCGCCACGGGAACAGCCGCGGCTGCTGGAACACCACGCCCGAGGTGACCCCGGGCGTCGGCGACGTGCCTGCCACCTGGACATCGCCCTCGCTGGGCGATTCGAACCCGGCGATCAGCCGCAGCAGGGTGCTCTTCCCACACCCCGATGCGCCGACGAGGACCAGGAAGGCGCCGGGGTCGACGTCCAGGTTCACCGGTCCCAGCGCCGTCACCGCATCCGAACCCTTTCCGTAGCGGTGTTCGACGTTCGTGATCAGAAGCCGGCCCGACGGGTCACTGCTTGGTGAGGACATCGGGCAACCCCTTGGTGTAGACGGCGTCCTGGAAGGTGCTCAGCGGCGCGGCAGCCGGGATCTGCTTCTGGTCGGCCAGGAACTGCGACGCGCTCTCCAGGTTGGCCGCGATGTTGCCGGGCTTGCCGTCGCTGCCCAGCCACTGCTGCGAGGACACCTCCTGCGGCGTCAGGTACACGCCCTGCTTCAGTTGTCCCACAACGTCTTCCGGAGTCAGGCCGATCTCGGCGGCGATCGCTTTCGCGGCGGCGGCGGGGTCGTCGGAGATGACGTTGAGCGCGCGGGCCTCCTGTCGACGCCACACGTCCACCACATCGGGGTGCGCGTCGGCGAACTCGTCGGACACCACCCCCAGGTCCAGGGTCGGCTTGCCGTCCGTGGCGAGCTGG
Source organism: Mycolicibacterium cosmeticum (assembly GCA_016197365.1). Taxonomy (GTDB): domain Bacteria; phylum Actinomycetota; class Actinomycetes; order Mycobacteriales; family Mycobacteriaceae; genus Mycobacterium; species Mycobacterium cosmeticum_A. Next base: position 226,120 of record JACPVS010000004.1, read on the forward strand.
CGGCTGGTGATCAGATCCTTGCCGGTCTTGCGCAGCTGATCCAGGGTGGGCAGCCAGGTGTAGGCGGCCGCGATGTCACCGCGGTCCCACGCGGCGAGGATGGCCTGCGGCTGCAGGTCGATCAGCTGAACATCGGCTGCGCTCAAACCATTCTGGGCCAGCGCGGCCAGCAGGCTGTAGTGCGCGGTCGACGCGAACGGGGTGGCGACCCGCTTGCCCTTCAGGTCGGCGATGGTGTTGATCCCGGCACCGTCGCGGGCGACCAGTGCCTCGTTGTCGCCGGCCACATCGAGTACGAAGGCCACCTTGTACGGGATGTTCAGCGGCGCGGACAAGCCGCGGGCGACCGGACTGGAACCGATTGCGCCGAAATCGATTTCCTTGGCGATGAACGCGGTGTTGACATCGGCGCCCGAGTCGAACTTGGTCCACTTGATGTTGTAGTCGGGCAGTGCCTCTTCGAGCCACTTGTTGTTCTTGACGATCAGATCACCGCTCGGGAACGACTGGTAGGCAAGGCGAATGGTCGGCTTCTGCGCGTCCTGCCCGGAGTGGTCCACCGCGCACCCGGACAATGCCACGATCGAGGCCGCGGCAACCGCCAGTAACGATGTGAATTTCATATTTTTCCTCTCCAGGGAACGGCCCGCCGCTCGGCAGCCCGCAGTACGCCGTCGATCACCAGACCTGAGATCCCGATGGCGAAGATCCCGACCAGCACGACCGGGGTGTTGTTGTAATTGCTTGCGTCCTTGACCAATCCGCCGATGCCGGGGATGCCGTTGAACAGTTCGGCGGCCACCACCGAGGAGTAGGCCATCCCGACCGCCAGGCGGATGCCGGTGAAGGTCTCGGGCAGCGCCGAGGGCACCACGACATCCCTGATCACCTGGATGCGGGTGGCGCCCAGCGCACGCGCCGCTTCCTGCAGTCCGACCGGTGCGGCGACGACGGCCGCGGTGGTGGCCACCGCAGCGGGCGGCAGCGCGGCCAGCGCCAGCAGGGTGATCTTCGGGGCCTCGTCGATGCCGAGCCAGATCACCAGCAGGAAGAAGTACGCCAGCGGAGGCAGCGCCCGCAGGAAGGTCAGCCACGGCTCCAGCACGCTGCGCAACCAGCCGACCGAGCCCATCACCAGGCCCAGCAGCACGCCGAGCACCACACCGATGACGACACCGGCGAACACCCGGCGCAGCGTCATGTACAGGTGCTCCCACAACAGGTAGCCCGCATACCCGCGGGTGCCGTCGTGGGTGGTGGAGACGTCGAGGAAGGCGCGCCACACGGTCGCCGGATACGGCACGAAGGTCTGGTTCCAGATGCCGGCCGTGGCCACCACCTGCCAGACGATGAAGAACACCAGCACCGACAGCAGCGGCAATCCGGCACGGGTCAGGACCGCGCGCCACCGGCCCGATCCGCCGGGGGCCGAGGGCGCGGGCCCGACCGCCTCATCGGGGGTGATATCGACGAAAACCGACACGAATTACCTCTCACCGAAACGAGTTGACGACGGGCTCGCGACAGCATTCCGGTGATGTCGGGTTTCACGCCGCCCCCTTTATACGGTCGGGTGAACAGAACGTGAAGGGCTGCGCTCACAGCGAGTTTTAAGCCCGCCCGACCCGCCCCAAGAAATCCCCAAGTTTCCGCCAAGCCCCTGATCGGAGGCTCTTCACAGCTCGCAGACAGCGAGACCGACAGAGTCCCAGGAGTGCACCCGACATGTTCGCCCGCATCGCCACCACCGCCCTGACCGCCGCCGCTCTCGGCCTGGCCGCCTTCACCGGTGCCGCCACCGCTTCGGCGTCATCGGTCGATGACGAGTTCCTGACGAACATCGACGCCGAGGGCATCGCCTTCGACTCGGCCCGCGCCGCCATCTCCGACGCACACCTGGTGTGCACATCCATCGCCGGCGGACAGCCCGCGACGGGCGTCGGCCACGACATCGTGTCCAACTCGGACCTGACCATCCACCAGGCCGCGGTCTTCGTCGTCGAATCCGTCAGCGCCTACTGCCCCGGTTACCTGACCGAACTCGGCTGACGAACCCTTCACAGACTCCCGCATCGGCGCCGCAGATGCGGGAGTCTGTGTTCTCGTGGTCAACAATGGGACGAGCACGGTAGGAGGCGACTTTGTCGATAGCTCCCGGTGAGCGGTTCGCCGGCTACACCGTCGTGCGCCTCCTCGGTGCCGGTGGCATGGGCGAGGTGTACCTCGCCGGCCATCCGCGGTTGCCACGCCAGGACGCCATCAAGGTGCTGCGCAAGGATGTCAGCGCCGACACCGAATACCAGGCCCGCTTCGACCGGGAGGCGGACTTCGCCGCCGATCTGATGCACCCCAACATCGTTCGGGTGTACGACCGCGGCGAACACGACGGGCAGCTGTGGATCTCGATGGAGTACGTGGACGGCACCGACGCCGGCGAGCTGCTGCGCCGGCGCGGTGCGCTGCCCGCCGCCGAGGTGGTGCACATCATCGCCGCCGTCGCCGGCGCGCTGGACTACGCCCATGAGCGTCAACTGCTGCACCGCGACATCAAGCCCGCCAACATCCTGCTCACCGACACCGGCGCCGAATGGCCGCGGGTGCTGCTCGCGGATTTCGGGATCGCCCGCCGGATGGGTGAAACCACCCGGCTGACCGCCACGAGCATGACCGTCGGCACCGTCGCCTATGCCGCGCCGGAACAGCTCATGGGCGAGGCCGTCGACGGCCGTGCCGACCAATACTCCTTGGCGGCAACGGCTTTCGAGTTGCTCACCGGTTCCCCGCCGTATCTGCACGACAACCCGGCGGCCGTCATCAGCCAGCACATCACCGCCCCGCCACCCCAGATCGCCGGGCGCAGACCGGACCTCGCGGATCTGGACCCGGTCTTGTCGCGGGCGCTCGCGAAATCGCCCGACGACCGCTTCGGTAGTTGCGCAGAGTTCGCCGCCGCGCTGGGCGCCAGCATCGACGGCCCCATCGGCCTCACCATGCCCGCCCACGTGTACCGCAAGCCGAAGTCCACCCGTCGGCGCACCCAGGTGATCGCGCTGGTGGCCGTGGTGGCGGCGATCGGCGTCGCGGCGGCGGCCTATTTCCTGGGTGAACGCGAACCCGAACGCCCGCAGGCGAGTTCGCCCAGCGTCCCCGTGGTGCTCGTCGGTGCCGACTGCGCCACCCTCGGTGCGGCCGGGCAGAGCAGCACCGGGGAGAAGGCCTACTGCGCCCGGCTCCCGAGCACCGGGGACACCATGTGGTCCGTCTACTCCGGCACCGTCCCCGTCCCGTCGGCGACGCCCGCCGCCACCGATCAGGTCTATCCGCCCGGCATCGAGCAGCAGGTGCAGGTGTGCGTCACCGAGACCCACCAGGATCGCGCCACCTGCCGGGAGAACGTTCGGCAGGGGAATCTGGTGGGACCGCCGTGACCGAGGTGCAGGGCCGGATCTGGGAGGCGGGTAAACCCGTCGACGGTTTCACCTTCACCGCCATCTCGGATTGCCTGGCGTCGGAGGACACCCTGGTGTGGGCCGACATCTACAACCCCGACCATGAGTCGCTGCGCCGGCTGGCCGACGAACTCGGGCTCAACGTCTGGGCCGTCGAGGACGCGATGGCGCCCATGGAGCGCACCAAGGCGTCGGTGTATCACACCCACACCTTCTTCACGGTCTACGCGGTGGACACCGTCGACCCCGACGATGACAGCACCGCCACCCTGGTCAAACACCGCATCTCGGCGTTCGTGCTGCCGCGCGGGCTGATCACCGTGCGGCTCCCCGCGATCGGCGCGACCGGCGCCGGTGAGTTCGACATCTCCGAGGTGTCGCAGCGCTTCGACGAACTCGGCGGCCAGGAGCACGGGACCGGCGCCCTGGTGCACGGCCTGCTCGACGTCGTCGTCGACGGCCACTTCGAGGCCGTGCAGGCTCTCGACGACGCCATCGAATCGCTCGAGGACGAACTGTTCGACGAGGACGGTCCCCGGCGCGGGCTGCAACGCCGCACCTTCCGGATGCGCAAGGACCTGGTCCAGCTACGCCGGGTGGTGCTGCCGATGCGCGAAGTGGTGAGCACCATCCAGCACCGCCGCCTCGACAGCAAGACCTCCCCCGAACTCGATCCGCTGTACGCCGATCTGTACGACCATGTGCTGCGAGCCTCGGAGTGGACCGAGTCGCTGCGCGACATGGTCACGACGGTGTTCGAGACGAACCTGTCGCTGCAGGACGCCCGGCTGAACACCGTGATGAAGAAGTTGACGAGCTGGGCGGCCATCATCGCGGTGCCGACGGCCATCACCGGCTTTTACGGCCAGAACGTCGAATATCCGGGGATCAACACCACGGTCGGCTTCGTCGCCAGTTCCGCGTTGATCGTGATCTTGGTGATTCTGCTGTACGTATCGTTCAAGAGGCGCGATTGGCTGTGAACATTCGTTCACCGTTCGAGGGGGGCCCGCGCCGACCGGTCTGATGGATGGGACACTTCACCATGCCTACCAACAGGTCGGATCGCCGAGGAATGGATCGTTGTCGATGATCATCGCGATACCCCGCGAGTCTCAACTGGGTGAGACTCGCGTCGCCGCCACACCGCAAACCGTCGGGCAGATCATCAAACTCGGCTATTCGGTAGTGGTCGAGTCCGGCGCCGGGGCCGCCTCCAGTTTCGCCGACGCCGCGTACGTCGAGGCGGGCGCCGAGATCGGCCGCCCCTGGGACGGCGATGTGGTGCTCAAGGTCAACGCGCCGACCGACGACGAGATCGCCCTGCTGCGCGACGGCTCGACTCTGGTCAGCCTGATCTCGCCCGCACTCAAGCCCGAACTGGTCGAGAAGCTGTCCGCCCGCCCGATCACCGTGCTGGCCATGGACGCGGTACCGCGTATCTCGCGGGCGCAGTCCCTGGACGTGCTCTCCTCGATGGCCAACATCGCCGGTTACCGCGCCGTGGTCGAGGCCGCGCACGCCTTCGGCCGGTTTTTCACCGGCCAGGTGACCGCCGCGGGCAAGGTGCCGCCGGCCAAGGTGCTCGTCGTGGGCGCCGGGGTGGCCGGGCTGGCCGCGATCGGCGCGGCAGGCAGCCTGGGCGCCATCGTGAAGGCCACCGATCCCCGTCCCGAAGTCGCCGACCAGGTCAAGTCGTTGGGCGGCGAGTACGTCTCCGTCGACCCCGACGCGGGCGAGGTGTCGGCCACCGGCTACGCCAAGGAGATGGGCGACGACTACAAGGTCCGCGAGGCTGCGCTGTACGCCGAGCTGGCCGCCGACGTCGACATCATCATCACCACCGCGCTGATCCCGGGCCGGCCCGCACCCCGCATCATCACCGCCGACATGGTTGCCGCGATGAAGTCGGGCAGTGTGCTCGTGGACATGGCCGCGGCCAACGGCGGCAACGTCGAGGGCACGGTCAAGGACCAGTCGATCGTCACCGACAACGGGGTGACCATCATCGGGTACACCGATCTGGCCGGCCGACTACCCGCCACGGCCTCCCAGCTCTACGGCACCAACCTGGTCAACCTGCTCAAGCTGCTCACCCCGGAGAAGGACGGCCGGCTCACCCTCGATTTCGACGACGTTGTGCAGCGATCGATCACCGTCGTGCGCGACGGGGAGACCACCTGGCCGCCGCCACCGGTACAGGTCTCGGCTGCCCCGGCGGCGGCCGCCGCCGCCCCGGTGGTGGCACCGAAAGCCAAGGCGCCCATGTCCACGGGACGACGGCTGGGGCTCAGCTTCGGCGCGGCTGCCGTGCTGTTCGTGTTGATCGCCATCTCGCCGGTCGCCCTGCAGGTGCACCTGACGGTGTTCGCGCTGGCGATCGTGATCGGCTACTACGTGATCGGCCATGTGCACCACGCACTGCACACGCCGCTGATGTCGGTGACCAACGCGATCTCGGGCATCATCGTCGTCGGTGCCCTGCTGCAGATCGGCCATGGCGACCTGCCCGTCACCGTCCTCGCGGCCGTGGCGATCCTGCTCGCCAGCATCAACGTGTTCGGTGGCTTCGCAGTGACGCGTCGCATGCTCGGAATGTTCTCCCGCAGCTGAGCCTGCGCCCCTTTTCGAAACGTCTGAAATGGATTCCATGTTCACGGTAGAGACTGCCGCCACCTCGGCCTACGTCGTCGCGGCCCTGCTGTTCATCCTGGCGCTGGCCGGGCTGTCCAAGCACGAAACATCCAAGGTGGGCAACACCTTCGGCATGGCCGGCATGGCCGTCGCGTTGATCGCGACGGTCGCACTGGCCCTGAACCGGCACATCGAGCCGCTCGGGCTGGGCCTGCTGGCCGGCGCCATGGCCATCGGCGCAGCGATCGGCCTGTGGCGCGCCAAGGTCGTCGAGATGACCGGGATGCCGGAGCTCATCGCTCTCCTGCATTCCTTTGTCGGTCTGGCCGCGGTATTGGTGGGCTGGAACGGCTACCTGCACGTCGAGGGTGACGCTGCCGGCGCCGAGGCCGCCGTGCTGGACGGGCAGGGCCTGCTCGGCATCCACTCCGCCGAGGTCTTCATCGGTGTGTTCATCGGTGCGGTCACTTTCACCGGCTCCATCGTCGCCAACCTCAAGCTGTCGGCCCGGATCAAGTCCACGCCGCTGATGCTGCCCGGCAAGAACTTCCTCAACATCGGCGCGCTCGTCGTCTTCCTCGCACTGACGGTGTGGTTCGTCATCGAGCCGCAACTGTGGCTGCTCATCGTCGTGACCGTGCTCGCCCTGCTGCTGGGCTGGCATCTGGTGGCCTCCATCGGCGGCGGCGACATGCCCGTGGTGGTGTCGATGCTCAACAGCTACTCCGGCTGGGCCGCCGCCGCGTCGGGCTTCCTGCTGTCCAACGATCTGCTGATCATCACCGGCGCCCTGGTGGGTTCCTCCGGTGCGTACCTGTCCTACATCATGTGCAAGGCGATGAACCGGTCGTTCATCTCGGTGATCGCCGGCGGCTTCGGTATCGAGGCGGGACCCGCCGAGGACAAGGACTACGGCGAGCACCGCGAGGTCACCGCCGAGGGTGTGGCCGAGCTGCTCGGCTCCGCCGACTCGGTGATCATCACCCCGGGCTACGGCATGGCGGTGGCCCAGGCCCAGTACGGTGTCGCCGACCTGACGCGCAAGCTGCGCGAGCGCGGGGTCAACGTGCGCTTCGGTATCCACCCCGTCGCCGGCCGACTGCCCGGGCACATGAACGTGCTCCTGGCCGAGGCCAAGGTGCCCTACGACATCGTGCTGGAGATGGACGAGATCAACGACGACTTCCCGGACACCGCGGTCGTCTTGGTCATCGGCGCCAACGACACCGTCAACCCGGCGGCCTCGGAGGATCCGAGCAGCCCCATCGCGGGCATGCCGGTGCTGACGGTGTGGAACGCCGAGAACGTCATCGTGTTCAAGCGGTCCATGGCCTCCGGCTATGCCGGGGTGCAGAACCCGCTGTTCTTCCGGGACAACACCCAGATGCTGTTCGGCGACGCCCGCGACCGGGTGAACGACATCCTGGCCGCGCTGTAACGGCTAGGTGGCCCGCAGCCCGTTCGTGAGCAGCGTGGCCAGCTCCGCGTAGGCCTCGGCATCGCTGAGGCCGGTTGCCGTGCGGACGTCGCGCTGCTGGATGCGGACCATCATCGTCGCGATGAGGTCGGCCGCGAAGGACGCATGCACCTTGCGGTAGGCGCCGTCGCCGACGCCGTCCTCGATCAGTTCGCGGACGCGCTGCGCGGCGGCGCGGGTGTTGGCCTCGTAGACCTCGCGGGCGGGGGCGAACGCGTTCAGGTCGGTCATGAACACGTCCGAGGCGACGGCCAGTTCCTCGCCGACCGCGGTCAGGTATGCCGAGATGCGTTCGCGCCGGGTCTCTTTCAGGGCCGTCTCGACCGCGGTGGTGGCCCGCTTGAAGAAGTGCACCGTGACCCGCCGGACCAACTCGTCCTTGCCGGAAGCCAGCGTGTAGAGCGTGGACTTCGAGCAGTGCAGCCGCGCCGCGATCTCGTCCAGCGTGAGATGACTGAAGCCCTCCGCGAGAAACAGGGTCAGCAGGTCGTCGAACAGGGCGGTCTGCCGGCGCGTCGCGAAGCCGTCGGCAGCCAGGTCGGACATCCCGTCATGATACTGCAGCGGGTGTCACAGTACTCCAACAATGATACTGTGAACCCGTCATCAGTACTGTTTTAGGGAAAGAACCCCCGTGCCTGTAGACCGCCTGCTGCCGTCCGACGAAGCGTACGAGCTGATTTCGCTGACCCGCGACATCGCCGACAAGGTGCTCGACCCGATCGTCGACGCCCATGAGCGGGCCGAGACCTATCCCGAGGGCGTCTTCGCCCAACTGGGTGCCGCCGGGCTGTTGAGCCTGCCGCAACCCGAGGAGTGGGGCGGCGGCGGCCAACCCTATGAGGTGTACCTGCAGGTGCTCGAGGAGATCGCCGCGCGGTGGGCCGCCATCGGGGTGGCGGTCAGCGTGCACAGCCTCTCGTCGCACGCGCTGCTGGCCTTCGGCTCGCAGGAGCAGAAGCAGCGCTGGCTGCCCGGCATGCTGTCCGGCACGCAGATCGGCGCCTACAGCCTGTCCGAGACGCAGGCCGGATCCGACGCCGCGGCGCTGCAGTGCGCGGCCGTCCGGGACGGCGACGAGTATGTGCTCAACGGATCGAAGGCGTGGATCACCCACGGCGGCAAGGCCGACTTCTACACGGTGTTCGCGCGCACAGGCAAAGGCTCCAAAGGGATTTCCTGCTTCTTGGTCCCCGGCGACACCGACGGTCTGACCTTCGGCAAGCCCGAGGAGAAGATGGGCCTGCACGCCGTGCCGACCACCTCGGCGTTCTACGACGACGCGCGCATCGACGCGGACCGGTTGATCGGCGCCGAAGGACAGGGCCTGCCGATCGCCTTCTCCGCGTTGGATTCCGGCCGCCTCGGCATCGCCGCGGTCGCCGTCGGTATCGCCCAGGCCGCGCTGGATGAGGCGCTGAGCTACGCGAATGAGCGAACAACGTTCGGGCGCAAGATCATCGACCATCAGGGCCTCGGATTCCTGCTGGCCGCCATGGCCGCCGAGGTGGTCAGCGCGCGGGCCACGTATCTGGATGCGGCGCGGCGGCGCGACCGCGGGCTGCCCTACTCGACGCAGGCCAGCGTAGCCAAGCTGATCGCGACCGATGCCGCCATGAAGGTGACCACCGACGCCGTACAGGTCTTCGGCGGGGTGGGTTACACCCGCGACTTCCGTCCGGAGCGGTACATGCGCGAGGCCAAGATCACCCAGATCTTCGAGGGCACCAACCAGATTCAGCGCCTCGTGATCGCCCGCGGCCTCACGGCGTAGCCGCGAGCAGACACAGAATTCTGCTTCTGCAGCCGATTCGAACTGAGGCTATGACCGCTCGGCGACGAATTCACCGATCGCCGAGAGGAATTCGTCGGGCTTCTCGACCATCGGGCTGTGCCCGGAGCCGGCGATGACATGCGGCGGCAGGCCCGCCGCGGTGTAGCGCGCCACGTTCGGGGCCGTCGGGGTCAGCACATCGCGTTCGCCCCACAGCACCAGCACCGGCTTCCCCAGGCCGGCCAGGGTCTCGGCGACCGGTGCCCGGTCACCGTCCTTGGAGTCACACACACCGGCGTAGGTCAATCGCTCAAGCGACCGATATGCGAACTGGGGCACCGGATAGTCCGCGGCGAAACCGGTCTGCAAAGAGCTCTCGGTGATCGCGTCGACGGTGCGGAACCGGTCCAGCGCAGGGCCGAGGGCCGGCCAGCACACCATCTTGCCCAGCAGCGGCATGCTCACCAGGTCGTCGGCGGCGGGTGTATCGGACACGACCACCTTCTCCACCAGGTCCGGGTACCGGTGCGCAAACTCGGCGGCGACGGCGCCACCCATCGAATGCCCCACCAACACGGCATGCCGGACACCCGACGCCGTCAAGGCCTTTCGCACCGCCTCGGCCTGCTCGGCGGCGTGGTAGGGCGCGGCCTCAAGCGGCGCCTCCGAGCCCCCGTGGCCGACCAGATCGACCGCGATCACGCGCTCGCCGCGGGCCAGCATCGGCGCGATCGCCTGCCACCATTCGATGGAAGCCGAATACCCGTGCAGCAGAACGACGGCACGATCGCCGGGCGGACCGTACTCGCGGACGTTGAGGTCGGGGCCGTCCAGGTGCAGCACATGCCCACCCGCGAACGGTTCCGCGGCCCGTGCCGTCCTGGTCACGACATACGCGTTCACCAGCACGGCGACGACCAGCGCGAGGACGACGCCGACGGCAATCCGGAGCTTCACAGTGGGCACGCTACCCGGCACATCTCGCACCGGCGATGGAATTTCAGCCCTGCTCGGCGACGGGCGGCGAGGTCACCGTGACCGTCGTCCCACGCCCGGACGACGAGTCCACCTCCATCTGCCCGCCCATCGCATCGACCCGAACGAGCAGTGAGCCCAAACCGATATGGCCGGCCGCGACCCGGTCGGCCACCAACGTGGGGTCGAATCCGACACCGTCGTCGGCCACCGTCAGCACCACCCGGTCACCGGCGCGGGCGAGCCTGATGGTCACCACCGTCGCGCGCGCGTGCTTGCCGATGTTGGCGAGCAATTCCCGGGCGGCCCGGTACATCAACGCCTCCGATTCCGGCGTGCCGACCTCTTCGAGGTCCGCCACCACCTGAAACTGGCCGCGAGACTCGAATTGCCGCACCAATTCCCGCACCCCGGCGGTCAGCCCCAGCTGCGCCAGCACCTGGGGGTGCAGCTCGGTGACGGTGGAGCGCAACTGGATCGCGGTCTGCTGCAGGGCGGCGTGCACCGCGTCCAGGGCCGGGTCGGGCATCCGCTCCCGGATCTCGTCGAGTTCCATCCGGGCCGCCAGCAGACTCTGCAACGGGCCGTCGTGCAGATTTTCGGCCACCTGACGGTTGTGTCGTTCATCGGCGTGCATGGCCTCGGACACCAACTGCCTGCGCGACTCGAGCAGCGCCTTGACACTGGCCGAACGACGCGACAGCACAACGCATAACGCCGAGGTGGCCACCGCCAGCCAGATCAGAAAGCCGAAGTGCGTGTACACCATGTTGGGCAGGCCGATGCGGTCATCACGCTTGGAGTAGACGATCCACACCGACAGATACGCTGCGGCCGTGAGGGTTCCGATGACACCGGTCAGCCACGGCCGGTCCTGGAACGCCACCGAGATGGGCAGCAGGAAGAACACCGGTAGCAGCGCGGCGGTCGCACCCCCGGACACCACACACAACACGACGATGACGAGGACGTCGACGCCTGTGGACGCCCAGTCCGCCCAGCGGGGCAACGGACCCCGCAACGCCACCAACACCCACACCACCGCGGCGATCGCGTATGCGCCGAGCACCACCGCGTACAGGCCGGGCAGCCAATGGTCGACCTCCCAGATCCACACCAGCACCGCGATCAACGCGATCAGCGGCAGCCGCAGCACCGCGGACACCCGGACCGGTTCGGCCGCGAAGAAGTCGACGATGCGGGCCACGTCAGTCGAGCAGCTTGCGCCGCATCGCCTCCGCCACCGCGGCCGCCCGATCGCCCACGCCCAGTTTCTCGTAGAGCCGCTGCACGTGCGTCTTGACCGTCGACGGCGCCAGGTAGAGCTCCTTGGCCATCGCCGGGACGCTCAGTCCCCGCGCGATCATGACGAGCACCTCACGTTCGCGCCCGGACAGCGTCGGCGCGTCCGGCTCGTTGCGGCGCCGGATCTCGCCGGCCAGCGACGCGGCCAGGGCGGGGGCGATGACGTCGCGTCCGCGGGCGCAGTCCAGCACCGCATTGACCAGCTCACTGCGGGTCGACTCCTTGGACAGGAAACCGGCCGCGCCGTCCTGCAGTGCCTTATAGACGATCGCGGACTCGTCGTGCGCCGACAGCAGCAGCACCCGGGTGGGCAGCGCGTCGCGGGTCACCGCCGCGGCGACCTCCGAACCGTCCATCCCCGGCATCCGGTAATCCAGCAGCGCCACCGCAGGTTTGTGGGTGCGGATGGCTTCCAGCGCGGCCGTGCCGTCATCAGCCTCGGCGACCACCTCGATGGAACCGCTGCCGACCAGCGCACGCACCACGCCGTCGCGAAACATCGGGTGGTCATCGCCGACCACCACGCGCACCTTCTGTGCCGAGTCCTGCATGCGAGCCAGCTTGTCACAGCGGATGCGCCCCGACACGCCGAACCAAAAGGCGTGTTTGCCTTGCCCTGCCCGGGAGAGTCATGGGCATGGAATCCGACGAGCTGAAGTGGTTCGTCGTACTCGCCGAGACCGAACACGTCACCGACGCCGCCGCCGAACTGGGAATCAGCCAGCCCACGCTGTCGCGGGCGCTGTCCCGGCTGGAGGCGCAGGTGGGTGCGCCGTTGTTCGACCGGGTGAACCGTAGGCTCCAACTCAACGCGTACGGCCGCATCCTGCTCGAGCACGCGCGTCGGAGCATCGCCGAAATGCGTTCGGCCACCGAACGTATCGCCGCGCTGCGGGACCCGGAGACCGGCCTGGTGCGGCTGGCGTTCCTGCACTCGCAGGCCGGCGGATTCGTCCCGGAACTGCTGCGCCGGTTCCGGGCCGACGCCCCCCGGGTGCGCTTCGAGCTGTTCCAGGGTGCGGCCCACGAGATCGTCGAGCGGCTGGCGGACGGGCAGGCCGACCTCGCCATCACCTCGCCTCGGCCGCCGGGTTTCCCGTGGCGCGGGCTCTATGTGGAGCGGCTGTGCCTGGCGGTCCCCCGTGCGCACCCGTTCGCGCGGCGCACCCGGATCCGGCTCGCCGACGCGGGCAGCGAGCCGTTCGTCGGACTGGCGCCGGGTTTCGGGCTGCGTCAGCTCACCGACGAACTGTGCGCAGAGGCCGGTATCGATCCTCCCATGGTGTTCGAGGCGATGGAGATCCCGACGATGGAAGGCCTCGTGGCCGCAGGATTCGGGGTGGCCGTCGTCCCGGTGCCCAGGCCGCAGCGCGCGGAACCCGGTGCGGCCTACATCCCGCTCACCGAAGCGGCCGCCAAGCGACAGATCGGGCTGACGTGGAGCGCCACCCGGGAGACCGCGCCCGCCGCCGAACGGTTCGCCGAATTCGTCATACAGAATCATCATGAACTTGGCTAATTTCATGCATTGGACACATGAAGAGGGTCGTCCTACCGTCGTCTGAGTGACTTCCCTGACCGCCCCGGCGACCTGGCCGGGCCATACCCGCGGATCGGCGGAGTACCGCAGACTGCTGGCGGCACTGTTCTGCGCGGGTGTCGCCACCTTCGCCCAGCTGTATTCGCCGCAAGCGGTCCTGCCGCTGATCGCCGCCGACCTGGGCACCGGCGCGGCACACGCCGCGTTGACGGTCTCGGCGGCCACCGTCGGCCTGGCGCTCGGTGTCATCCCGTGGTCCGTGCTCGCCGACCGGATCGGGCGGGTCCAGGCGATGACGATTTCCGTCGCGGCGGCAACGGTTCTCGGGCTGTTGGTGCCGTTCGCCCCCACCGCGGGCCTGCTGCTCGGCGGCCGCCTGGTCGAAGGACTGATCCTGGGCGGCGTCCCCGCCGTCGCCATCGCGTATCTGACCGAGGAGATCGCGTCGGGGCACGCCGCCCGCGCCGCGGGCACCTACGTCGCCGGGACCACGATCGGCGGCCTGACCGGCCGCTTGGTCACCGGACCGATCGCACAGTACGCCGGCTGGCGTGCCGGAGTGCTCACCGTAGCGGTGTTATGCGCCTTGGCGGCAACGGCATTCGTCAAACTCGCCCCCCGCGCACAGGGCTTCACCCCGTCGCGCAGCCGCGATCTGGGTGCCAAGCTGCTGACCAACCTGCGCTCACCCCGGCAGCTGGTGCTGTTCAGTCAGGGCTTCCTGCTGATGGGCGGGTTCGTCGCGATGTACAACTTCCTGGGCTTCCGCTTGATGGCGGCGCCGTTCCGGCTGCCGCAGACCCTGGTCAGTCTGGTGTTCCTGGCCTACCTGGCCGGCACATGGGCTTCGGCCCGCGCCGGAGTCGAAGCCGGCCGGTTCGGGCGCCGCACCGTGTTGCTCGCATCGACCGCGACCATGGTTGCCGGCACTGCAATCACCCTGAGCGACAACATCTTCGCCGTGCTGGCCGGGTTGGTGCTCGCCACGGCCGGTTTCTTCGGGGCGCACTCCATCGCCTCTGGTTGGGTCGGGACGGCCGCCGCGGACAGCAAGGCGCAGGCGTCGTCGCTGTACAACCTCTGCTATTACGCCGGTTCCAGCGTCATCGGCTGGTTCGGTGGGGTGGCCTTCGACGCGGCCGGGTGGTCCGCGGTGGCCGGGACTGTCATCGGCTTGGCCGTCGTGTCCGGTCTGCTCGCCGCGGTGACGCTCAGAACAGCGGAAAGTCCTGACCGTACTCGGACTCCGGACGCGGACCGAAGTAGCGCCGCTCCGATTCGTCGATGACCACGTCGTTGATGCTGGCCTCCCGGCGGGCCATCAGTCCGTCGCCGGTGAACTGCCAGAGTTCATTGCCGTAGCTGCGGTGCCACTGCCCGCCGGTATCACTCCCCGAGTCGCTACGCTCCTGCCCGCCGGTATCACTCCCCGAGTCGCTACGCTCCTGCCCGCCGGCGCCGTCACGCCACTCGTATTGGAACCGCACGGCGATCCGGTCCTCGGTGAAGGACCAGAGGCCCTTGCGCAGGACGTAGTCGAGTTCGCGCTCCCACTTGGCGGTGAGGAACTCGACGATCTGCGACCGGCCCACGATGTGCAGATCGCGGTTGCGCCACTCCGAATCCGGGGTGTAGGCCAGGCTGACTCGCTGCGGGTCACGGGTGTTCCAGGCATCCTCGGCGGCCTGGACCTTCTGGATGGCTGTTTCCAGAGTGAAGGGCGGGAACGGCGGGCGTCCTTCGGAAGGCACTGTGCTCATGCCTCCTTTCTACTTGTCTAACCTAGTGGCCTATCGTGGCGGTCATGGACTTCGCGATGTCCGCCAAGGCGGCCGACTACCACAAGCGTCTCTCCGACTTCATGGTCGAGAATGTGTTCCCCGCCGAGGCGTCCTACCACGCGTATCGCGAGGACAAGGGGCCCAAGGATCACACGGTGCCACCGGTGGTCGAGGAGCTCAAGGCCAAGGCCAAGGCGGCCGGGTTGTGGAACCTGTTCCTGCCTTCGGAGTCGGGGCTGACCAACCTGGAGTATGCCCCGCTGGCCGAGCTGAGCGGGTGGAGCATGGAGATCGCCCCCGAGGTGCTCAACTGTGCGGCACCGGACACCGGGAACATGGAGACCTTGCACCTGTTCGCGAACGAGGCGCAGAGCAAGCAGTGGCTGAAGCCGTTGTTGGCCGGACAAATCCGGTCGGCGTTCGCGATGACCGAGCCCGCGGTGGCCTCCAGCGATGCCCGCAACATCGAGACCACCATGCTGCGCGACGGCGGCGACTACGTGATCAACGGTCGCAAGTGGTGGATCACCGGGGCGGCGGACCCGCGCTGCAAGCTGCTGATCGTGATGGGCCGCACCAACCCCGATGCCGCGTCGCATCAGCAGCAGTCGATGATCCTGGTGCCTGCTGATACCCCGGGGGTGGACATCCAGCGTTCGCTGCCGGTGTTCGGGTGGCAGGACCAGCACGGGCATTGCGAGATCGTGTTCGACAATGTGCGGGTGCCGGTGGAGAACCTGCTGCATGAGGAGGGGTCGGGCTTCGCGATCGCCCAGGCCCGGCTGGGTCCGGGCCGCATCCATCACTGCATGCGTGCCCTCGGTGCCGCCGAGCGGGCGTTGGCGTTGATGGTGGATCGGGTGCAGAAGCGCGTCGCGTTCGGTAAGCCGCTGGCCGAGCAGGGTGTGGTGCGTGAGCAGATCGCGAAGTCCCGCAACGAGATCGACCAGGCCCGGCTGCTGTGCGAGAAGGCCGCCTGGACCATCGACCAGTCCGGCAACAAGGCCGCCCATGTGCTGGTGTCCCAGATCAAGTCCGTCGCCCCGCAGATCGCCTGCGATGTGATCGACCGCGCCATCCAGGTGCACGGCGGGGCCGGGGTGTCTGATGACTTCCCGCTGGCCCGCCTCTACGCCTGGCACCGCGCGATGCGGCTGTTCGACGGACCCGACGAGGTGCACATCCGCACCATCGCCCGCGCCGAACTCGGGCGGGAGAAATCGGCCTTCGCGACGGCTGTGACACAGTAGGAACCGTGGAACTGTCGGGTGCCTGGAACTTTCGAGACGTCGCCGAGCAGACCGGGATTCGTCCCGGCCTGCTCTACCGCGCGAGCGAGCTGAGCAGGCTCACCGACGACGGCGGGCAACGGCTCGTCGACCTCGGCATCCTCGACATCGCCGACCTGCGTTCGCACCGTGAGGTCGAGCGCCGCGGGCCCGGGCAGGTGCCCGGTGGGGTCGAGGTGCATCTGCTGCCGTTCCACTTCGCCGACGACAGCGAACAGGATGCCCCGCACGAGTCGACGTTCCAGCGGGTGATGTCCGAGTCCCCGGCCGACGAAGACGTCGCCGAGTCGGCCAAGCGCTACATGGCCGAGGTGTACGAGGAGTTCCCCGCCCTGCCGGGTGCGCAGACCGCGGTGCGACAGGTCATCACCATGCTCGCCGACAGCCGTCCGGTGCTGGCGCACTGCTTCGCGGGCAAGGACCGCACCGGGTTCACCGTGGCCACCGTGCTGGAGGCCGTCGGCATCGACCGCGACGCCATCCTGACCGACTTCCTGCGCAGCAACGACGCCATCGCTCCGCTGCGCGAGCGGATCCTCGAACAGGTCCGGGACCGGGCCGGCGAATCCGCCGAGGTGATCACGTTCGCCGAGGCACGTCTCACCGACGAGGTGCTCGGGGTGCGCGAGGAGTACCTGGACGCGGCCTGGCGGGTGCGCGACGAGAAGTACGGATCGATCGGCGGGTTCCTGGACGTCGCCGAGGTCACCCCGGAGCAGATCGAGCGGTTACGCGCGGTCCTGCGCGGCTGACTTCGGCGCGCCGACGCTACGGTTCTTGACGTGAAATCGGTCGTTTCGCACCAGAAACCGTAGTCTCGGCGCGTGTCTGGTCACCAGACCAGAACGGCGACGGCCCAGGTGATGGTCGCCAGCAGCGCCCCGGTGAACTCGACCCCGACCGACAGCGCGACGCCTTTGAGCGCATGCACCGTCGAGGCCCAGGCGCGGCGCTGATCCCGGCGCTTGGCCAACTCCGCCAGGTACACCCCGAGGATGAAGCCGAGCACCAGGCCCAGCACCGGCACCACGAAGAACCCGATGACACCGAGCACCGCACCGGCCACCAGGCTCAAGGTGCCGACCTCGGCCTGGCGCATGCGGCGCACCGGCCAGGTGTACTTGATCACTTCCGTGGCGATGAACAACGCCACCGCGATCCCCAGCGTCACCCAGCCGACGGTGGTCTGTTCCACCAGGGCCCACACCGTGATGGCCGCGAGCACCAGCAGGCCGCCGGGCAGGATCGGTATCACGATGCCGGCCAACCCGATGGCGATGACCAGCGCGACCAGGATGACGCCGAGGGTGCTCACGCCATCAATCTACGGAACCAGGACGAGCTTGCCCCGAATCTTGCCGTCGGCCAATGCCTGCAGACCCACCGCGCCGTCGGCCAGCGGGTAGACCACCGGCGCGGGTGGACGCATTCCGGCGGCCACCAGCTCCGCCAACCCGGCGCCGACCTCGGCCTGCGCGGCCGGGGACTGCCGGACGAATTCACCCCATCCGACGCCGACCACGCTGGCGTTGCGCAGCAGCAACCGGTTCACCTTGACCGTCGGAATACCTTGTCCGGCAGCGAAACCGATGACCAGCAGCCGCCCCTCGGGGGCGAGTGTCCGGATCGCGTCGTCGAATGCGTCACCGCCGACGGGATCCACCACCACGTCGACGCCGCGGCCGCCGGTCGCGTCCAGCACGGCCTGCTTCCAGCCTCCGGTCAACGGCAGCACGACGTCGGCCCCGACACTCGACACGAAGTCCAGCGCTTCGGGCCGGTGCACCAGGGCCACCACGCGGGCACCGAGCGCCTTGGCGATCTGGATGCTCGCCACCCCGATGCCACCGGCGGAGCCCAGCACCAGCACCGTCTCGCCGGCCCGCAACGCGGCCCGGCGCTGCAGCGCGAAGTACATCGTGTAGTAGTTGCCCAGCAGGGCAGCGGCCGACGCATCGTCCACGCCTTCGGGAGTCGGCACCACGCTCGACGGCGGCACCGCCACCTGCTCGGCATAGCCGCCCAGCATCGCGAACGCCGAAACACGCTGCCCGACAACGAACTCCGACCCGGCGGGGGCCGAACGCACGGTACCGGCCACCTCCATCCCCGGAGTGAACGGCGGTTCCAGCCGCAACTGGTATTCGCCGCGCAGCAACAACAGATCGGGGAAGCAGACCCCGGCCGCGCCGACGTCGATGATCACCGAGTCCGCGGATACAGGATCATCGACGTCGATGTAGGCCAGCCCTTCGGTACCCGTCAGGGCTTGTGCGACAAGCGCTTTCATCCGAGCTTGAAGCTCGCCGCCTGGGCCGCGGACAGGTCGGTGAT
The DNA here is from genome assembly GCA_016197365.1 of Mycolicibacterium cosmeticum. Taxonomy (GTDB): domain Bacteria; phylum Actinomycetota; class Actinomycetes; order Mycobacteriales; family Mycobacteriaceae; genus Mycobacterium; species Mycobacterium cosmeticum_A. The sequence continues at coordinate 244,678 of JACPVS010000004.1, forward strand.
CTCGCCCCACTTGCCGGCGATCTCGTCCACCGACGGCACCTCGGTGAAGGTGACACCCTCGTTCTGGAACAGCGCGGTGCGCTGCACCTTGCCGCCACCGACGATGAACACCGAATCGGTGTCCGGCAGTTCCTCGGTCATCAGGTAGGCGACGACGGGCGCCACGTATTCCGGGGTCAGCTTCTCGAAGACCTCGGGCGGCAGGATGTCCTGCGTCATCCGGGTGGCCGCGATCGGCGCGACGGCGTTGGTCTTGATGTTGTACTTGGCGCCTTCCTGGGCCAGCGTGTTGATCAGGCCGACCAGGCCGAGCTTGGCGGCACCGTAGTTGGCCTGGCCGAAGTTGCCGAACAGGCCGCTGGTGGAGGTGGCGACGACGACCCGGCCGAAGCTCTGCTCGCGGAAGTGCGGCCAGGCCGCACGGATGACGTTGTAGCCGCCGTACAGGTGCACCTTCAGCACCGCGTCCCACTGCTCGAAGGTCATCTTGTGGAAGGTGCCGTCGCGCAGGATGCCCGCGTTGCTCACCACGCCGTCGACCTTGCCGAACTCGTCGATGGCGGTCTTGATGATGTTCTCCGCACCCGCGGACTCGGCGACGCTGTCGTAGTTGGCGACGGCACGGCCTCCGGCGGCCTTGATCTCGTCGACCACCTCGTCGGCCATGTTGTGGCCGGCTCCGGACCCGTCACGGGCGCCGCCGAGGTCGTTGACGACGACGCTGGCGCCTTCACGGGCGAGCGTCAGCGCGTATTCACGACCCAGTCCGCCACCGGCTCCGGTGACGACGACAACGCGATCCTGCACTCCGGGCATGGGATTCCTCTCAAGGGTTTTCTGTCCGGCTGTCGGACGACAACCTTCTGTATACGGAAGTCGGTTCGCCGGCGGTAGACCGGGTCCGCCGAGGGTTTGTTTCTGCCAACCGCCGAACAATTGCCGCCATCGGGATTACCTCGCTGACCTGTGCGTTTTACCTACCAGAGGGCGCGAAAGCCCCCTGAGACTCAGCGAGAAAGAGGAGCGATCATGAAGAAGTTGGGTATCGCAGGAATCGTCACCAGCGGCCTGGCGGCCGCCGTCGTCGGGCTGGCTGCTCCGGCTGCCGCCGATATCAGCCATCACGACTGGATCTACGACATCCAGCCGCACGCGACGGCCCCGCAGGTCGACACGACGGTTCATCAGAGCCACTGACGCAGCGACGAAATCGGGGGCACTCGCACGAGTGCCCCCTTTTTCGTGCGTCAGAAGATCTTGCGGGCCAGTTTCCATGCCTTCTCGGTGTAGGGCGGGTAGATCATCTTGGCCAGGTCGGGCCGGGTCGGCTTGGTCAGTACCGACTTGCGGTGGCTGAACTCCTCGAACCCGAAGCGCCCGTGATAGGCACCGATGCCGGACGGCCCGACCCCACCGAACGGCAGCCGGGTGGTCGCGAAGTGGAAGATCAGGTGGTTGACCACCATGCCGCCGGCCGGCACGTCCCGGATGACCCGTTCCCGGGTGTCCTTGGATTTGGTGAACAGGTAGGCCGCCAAGGGCTTGGGCCGCGCGTTGACGAAATCGATTGCCGCGTCCAGGTTTTGGACGGTGACGATGGGCAGGATGGGGCCGAAGATCTCGTCGGTCATCAGGGGCTCGTCGAGACCGGGATCGACGACGACGGTCGCGTCGATCTCGACCGCTTCGGCATCGGTTCCGCCGCCGATCACCACCTCACCGGTGGTGACGGCGAGCGCGCCGGCCAGCCGATCGAAGTGTCGACGATTCACGATCCGCTTACCGCCCGCGGCCTCGGCCTCGAACGCCGTCACCGCCTGCTTGATCCCGGCGACCAGTTCATCGCGGATGCTCGCGTCGGCCAGCACGTAATCGGGGGCGATGCAGATCTGGCCGGAGTTGATCAGTTTGGTCCACGCGATGCGCTTGGCGGCCACCGCGATGTCGGCGTCGGCGGCGACGATGACCGGGCTCTTGCCACCGAGCTCGAGCGTCACCGGTGTCAGGTGCGCGGCCGCACTCTGATAAACCTTGCGGCCGACCTCGGTGCCGCCGGTGAAGCACAGCTTGTCGAAACCCTGCTCGATGAGTTCCTGGCTGACCGCGCCGTCGCCCTCAACCACCACGACGGCGCGCGGATCCAGATAGCGCGGCACCAACTCGGCCATCAGCGCCGAGGACGCCGGGGCGACTTCCGACGGTTTGAGGACGACGGTGTTGCCCGCGGCGATGGCGCCGACTGCGGGGCCGAGGGTCAACGCGAACGGAAAGTTCCACGCACCGATGACCAGCACGGTGCCGAACGGCTCGTACTCGATCCAGCCGCGGCCCGGCAGCTGCGAGAACTCCAGGCGCCGGTATTTACGGCGGGACCACTTGCCGACATTCTTGGCCGCGTCGCCGGCCTCGGCGGCCACGCTGGCGACATCGGCGAGCCAGGCCTCGAACGGCTGGCGGCCGAGGTCCTCATCGAGCGCGGCGGCGATGGCCAACTCGTTGTCGGTCACGAGCTTCTGCAGGGCCAGCAGTTGCTCTTTGCGCCACCGCACATCGCGGGTGCGGCCGCTGGCGAAAGCCTTCCGGACGTCGGCGACGATCGCCGGGATGTCGGGAGCCGCGACCGCGGCGGCCTCCGGTGTCGCATCAGTAGTGGTCACGAGCGGGACGTCCTTCCGAATGAGGGATGCCCCGAATACTAACCACTTGGTTGGGCGCTCAGAAGGGGCAACCGCTACCGGCGTTCCCCGGTGACGAAATAGGAGAACGCCTCGTCGTCCGGCGTATCGGGTCCGCTCGGCAGCGCCCAGCGCCCCAGCCTGCGCATCTCATCGGCGGACTTGACGGCCGAACTGTCCCACCCGTGTTCGCCCAGCCACACCCGGACGTCGGCCCGGTTCGGGTCGTTGTACATCAACTCACCCACGTCGAGGGTCTCGCCCATGTCGAACTTCTCCCGGATCGCGTCGAATCGGGCCTTCATCTCGACGCGACGTTCCTGCGCCTGGGCCGGCGCCGTCTCCGCGGCGATCCGGCTGCCCGGTGCGCTGAGTTCGGTGATCTGGGTGAACAGCTGATCCTGCGCCTCCGCGGGCAGGTACATCAGCAGACCTTCGGCCAGCCATGCGGTCGGCGCGGTGGCGTCGAAGCCCGCCTCGACCAGCGCCTTGGGCCAGTCGTGGCGCAGGTCGACGGGGACGTGATGCCGCTGGGCGGACGGTCCGACGCCGTGCTCGGCCAGGACGGCGGCCTTGTACTCCAGCACCTTCGGCTGATCGATCTCGAACACCGTCGTGCCGGCGGGCCAGTCCAGCCGGTAGGCCCGCGAGTCCAGTCCCGAGGCCAGGATGACCACCTGGCGCACTCCGGCGTCGACCGCGGAAGCGAAGAAGTCGTCGAAGAACTTCGTCCGCACCGCCTGGTAGCTGCCCATGTGGCTGAAGATCGCGGCGGCCTCGGCATCGACGTCGGCGGCCCTGGCGACGAATTCCTTGTCCAGCATGAAGTTCCAGACCCCACCACCACCGGTGCCGTCGACGAGCATCCTGGCGTACGGGTCCCGGATCAGCGGGTCGTCCCGGTCGGTTTCGGCGGCGCGGGCCGCGGCGACCATGACGGCGGTGGTTCCGACGCTGGTGGCGATATCCCAGCTGTCGTCGTGGGTACGCAGTGAGCTCATGATGCTGTCCGTTCGGTTGAGCGCGGCGAATCGATCCCCCGCCATGCTACCGAACAAGTTAGATTAGCTATGCGCTGGCGTTGCCGGCAGTTACTTCCCGAGTGACCACAGCTTGTTAGCCAACAACAGTTCGAACTTCTCGATGACGCGTTCCAGATCCTCATACGAGCCGACATAGCCGGCGTAGAAGCCCATGCCCCACATGACGGCAACCAAGAGCTCCACGAGGGTCTCCACGTCGGTGTCGGTGGTTAGCTCGTTGTTGTCGATCGCCTCTTGGACCGCCCACGACACGAAGGCCCGGGAACTGGTCAGCGAATCGTGGGGCTCCTGGGCCAGCTCGGGATGACGCTGCGACTCCAGAACGGACGTCACCAGGAAGGCCGCCACCGAGCGATCCCTGTTGTCCGTCTGCATGACCACCGAGAAGAAAGTCGACAGCCTGGCCAACAATGTGGGCTGGGCCTTGGCCTTCTCGAAGCCGGCCCCGACCACCATCGCGTTGGTCTGCTCGATGACCTCGCGGTACAGGACGCGCTTGCTCTCGAAGTAGTGATTGATGGCCGGCCTGGTGAGGTCCGAACGGATGGCAATGGCCTGAAAGGTCGCCGCGTCATAGCCGAGTTCGCTGAACACGCCGCGCGCAGCATGCAGGATACGCTCACGCGTATCTGCGGCTTTGGCTGCAGGCGGGCGGCCCGGTCCTCTGCTGGCTATGTGCGGCACAGTCAAATTGTGCCACAGTCCACCCATCTCACTACGACTATCTTGGCTAAACGGTTATCTGACAATCCCATCCAGCAAACGCCGCGTACGGTAGCTCTGTCCGTCGGACGGGCGCCGCTCGGGGAAATCTCTGGACAGACCGAACTAAGGTGTCCAACCATGGCGGGTGTCGTGTCGAGGGAGGCCTACTTCGGGGCCGGTATCGACATCCTGTCCGATCTCGGCTACGGCGGGTTGAAGCTGGCGGAGGTGTGCCAGCGACTCGGCGTCACGACGGGGTCCTTCTACCACTACTTCACCAGTTGGTCGGCGTTCACCCAGGCGCTCGTCGGACACTGGATGCAGGTGAAGACCACCCAGATCATCGAGGCCTCCCGGGCCGAGACCGATCCCCGGCGGCGGATCGACACGCTGGTCGAGGAAGCGCTTGCCCTGCCGCACGGGGCCGAGGCGGCGATCCGGGTGTGGAGTTCGATCGACCCGACGGTGGGCGAGGTGCAGCGCACGGTCGACCAGCAGCGCTTCGACGTCATGAAGGAATCCGCGCTGGAGGTCTTGCAGAACGAGCGCCAGGCGCACGTGTTCGCGATCGCCGCGCTCTATCTGCTGACCGGCTACGAACAGGCCTCGCTGCCCCGCGATTTCGGGGACCTGCGATGGCTGGCGGCCCAACTGCTCGACGGGCTGGATTCCGGGATGTTCGGCACCGTCCCCGACCGCTCCTGACCGTCTGAGCATGCTCACGCCCGCCGGTCTGTGGCAACGGGTGCACGCGCGTGACCCCGAGTACGACGCGATGCGTCGGGCCGGGCGCGCCGGACTGATACTGCCGGTGGTGGCTGCCGCCGGATTCGGCTTCGGCGGGGTGCAGACCCCGCTGTTCGCCATCCTCGGTGCCGTCGCCCTGCTGATCCTCGTCGACTTCCCGGGGAACCGGCCTGCGAGGGCGCTGGCCTATGCGGGTCTCGGCGTCAACGGGGCCATCCTGATCGCACTGGGCACGTTGGTGGCGCCCATTCCGTGGCTGTCCGTGACGGTGATGTTCGTCATCGCCGCGGCAGTGATGTTCGCCGGCGTGCTCAGCGAGATCGTGGCCGCCGGTCAACGTGCCACCCTGTTGACCTTCGTCCCGGCCTTGTGCCTGCCACCCGGCCCCATTCCGGACCGGTTGCTCGGGTGGGTGATCGCGCTCGCGTTGTGTGTGCCCGCGGCGCTGTTCGTGTTCCCGCCGCGCCATCACAACGAACTGCGGATGTACGCGGCACGGGTCTGCGCGTCACTGGCCGAACGGCTGGCCGGCGACGCGTCCGGCGAGGAGGCCGACGAAGCCGTACTCGCGTCGATGGACAAGCTGCGCAGCACTTTTCTCGGTGCCGACTTCCGGCCGGTGGGCCTCACCGCCGGTAGTCGGGCACTGGTGCGGGTGATCGACGACCTGCAGTGGCTCTCCGATCTGGTGCAGGGATCCTCCGGCGCGACACTGGCCGAACTGCGGGACCCGATCGTGGCGGTGCTGCGCGAATCGGCCGCCGTGCTGGAGACGGGCGGGCCGGGACGGGAGGCTCATCGGACGGCCCTGGCGCACGCGCTGGCCGTCCAACGGCTCATCGCGCAGAGCCGCTACCGCGAGGACATCGTGGAGATCCTCGGCGAATCCGATGACGACGCAGCCCGGGACACCGGGCGAAAACTGTTGACCCGCCGGACGATATCGGCCTGCGTGTCGGCGACCGGGCGGGTGATCGGGCTGGCCGCGGACGCCGACGCGCGACCGGTGTGGGCCCGGGTGCTGGGCCGGCGGCTACCCGATTCGGGGGCCGCCGCGCGGGTGCTGTCCGAATCGGAGGCCATCGCGAGCATCCCGTCCGGGTTCGTCGCGACCCGAGCGGTGGTGGTGCGCAACAGCCTTCGTACCGGACTGGGGTTGGCACTGGCTGTCGGCGTGACGCATCTGTTCCCACTGCAGAACGGACTGTGGGTGGTCCTTGGTGCGATGTCGGTACTGCGCAGCAGCGCGCTGACCACCGGGACCCGGGTGGTGCGGGCGGTCGCCGGGACGGTGCTCGGGTTCGGCCTCGGCGCGGCGTTCATCGCGCTCCTGGGCGTGGACCCGGTGGTGATGTGGGTGACGCTGCCACTGGTGGCATTCGGCTCGGCGTTCGTACCCGAGGTCGCCTCGTTCATCGCCGGGCAGGCCGCGTTCACCATGATGGTGGTGATCATCTTCAACCTGATCCACCCGATCGGCTGGCGAGTGGGGCTGATCCGCGTCGAGGACGTCATCATCGGCGCCCTTGTCGGGGTGGTGGTCTCGCTGTTGCTGTGGCCGCGGGGCGCGGCAGCAGCAGTGACCCGGTCGCTGGATGCGGCCCGCGAAGTAGGCACCTCTTACATGAAAGCCGCGGTGCTGCGGGTCACGCGGGGGGCCTCGGAGGAGGCCGACAACCGCGTCGGCGCGCTCGGCCATGACGCACTGACGGCGGGTCGCACGCTGGATGACACGGTGCGCCACTACCTTTCGGAGAGCGGCGGCCCAACCGACCAGCGGGCGCCGGTGATCAGATCGGCCAACCGTGCCACCCGGCTGCGCGGTGCCGCCGAACTGATCGCCGATGTCACGCCGCCACCGCTGGAGGCCTATCCCCAGGTGCGCACCATTCTCGAATCCCATTGCCACGCAATCTGCGAACGGTTCCGCGGAGTCGAGTCGGTGCACTTCGGGGACCCGATCAGTGACGACTTCGTGCGGGCCCTGCGGGCCGAGGCCGGCGGCGGCGAACTGGCTGTCGCGGCGGCGCTGCCGCTGGTCACCGTCGCCGCCAGCCTCGGCGAGCTGGAGCTGCTGTATCCCGAGCCGGTCGCTACGCTCCCGCCCGGTACGGCTTGAGCGCGTTCGGCGGCACGCTGCCGAACCGGCCGGCATTGAAGTCCTCCAACGCCTCGATGACCTCGGACTTGGAGTTCATCACGAACGGCCCGTAGTGGAACACCGGCTCACGAATGGGCTTGCCGCCCAACAGCAAAACCTCCATGGCCGGTCGGTGCGAGTCTTGGGTTCCGTCAGCGGCCACGGTGATCCGGTCGCCCGCCCCGAGCACTGCGAGTTGCCCCTGCTGGATCGGGAGGCCCGCCGGGCCCACCGAGCCGTGCCCGGACAGCACGTACACCAGGGCATTGAACTGCCGGTCCCACGGCAGGTCCAACCGCGCGCCTGGTGCAATCGTGGCGTGCGCCAACGTGATCGGCGTGTAGGTTCCACCCGGCCCGGCATGCCCGTCCACCTCGCCGGCGATGACGCGAACCAACGCGCCGCCGTCACTCGAGGAGAGCAACTGCACCTCGCGGCCCTCGATGGCCTGGTATTTGGGCGCGGCGAACTTGTCGGCGCGGGGCAGGTTCACCCACAACTGGATGCCGTGGAAGACGCCGCCACTCTCGACGAGTTCGGCGGGCGGGGTCTCGATGTGCAGAATGCCCGAACCCGCCGTCATCCATTGGGTGGCACCGTCGGTGATCAACCCACCGCCGCCATGCGAATCCTGGTGCGCGAAGCGGCCGTCGATCATGTAGGTGACGGTCTCGAATCCCCGGTGTGGGTGCCAGTCGGTGCCCCTCGGTTCACCGGGCTGGTATTCGATCTCGCCCATCTGGTCCATGTGGATGAAGGGGTCGAGGTCGGCCGCGCCGACCCCGGCGAAGGCCCGGACGACGGGAAAGCCCTCGCCCTCGACGCCGCGTGGGCCGGTGGTGACGGAGCGCACCGGGCGCTCAGTGTCGGACGGTTGCGGTTCGGCGATACGGGGCAAGGTGAAGGTATCTGCGCTGATGGCTGGCATACCCTATTTAACCGGACTGCGGTCCGATTAATTCCGGCCGGCGCCGCGCCGGTCGTTCAACCCAGCACGGCGCGCGCTGCGGTGCGTGCATCCGCGGCGCTGGTGGTGCCGAGCACGGCCGCGGCCGCGTCGCGGCACTGCTGCAAGGTCACCTGGGCGAGCTTGGCGCCCACTCCCTGCACCGCCGCGGCGGCCGCCGACAGCGACGTCACCCCGAAACCGGTGAGCACACAGGCGAGCAGCGGATCGGCGGCCGCTTCCCCGCACACACCGACCGGTTTGCCCACCGTGGTACCGGCCTTGACCGCCATCGCGACGAGCAACAGCACCGCGGGCTGCCACGGATCGGTGAGTGTCGCCAGGTCGGCCGACATCCGGTCGGCGGCCATCGTGTACTGCGCCAGATCGTTGGTGCCGATCGACAGGAAGTCGACGTGCTCCAGAATCCGGTCGGCCAACAGTGCGGCGGCGGGTATCTCGATCATCACACCCGGCGTCAAACCGTATGAACGCACTTTGTCCGCAAAGCTTTTCGCCTCTTCGGCGGTGGCTATCATCGGCGCCATCACCCATGGCGGGTTGCCGGTCCGCTCGGCCGCGGCGGCGATGCCCGCCAGTTGATGCTCGAGCAGGCCCGGGTTGCCGGTCGCGATCCGGATGCCGCGCACACCGAGGGCCGGGTTGGCCTCGTCCGGGTGACCCGCGAATTTGAGCGGCTTGTCCGAACCCGCGTCCAGCGTGCGAACGACGACCTTCGCGCCGGCAAAGGCGTCGAGCACCTCGGCGTAGATGGTGGCCTGTTCCTCGACGGTCGGTTCGGCATCGGTGTTGAGGAAACACAACTCGGTGCGGAACAGGCCGACGCCCTCGGCCGGCGTCTGACGGGCCGCGCGCGCGGCGGCTCCGTCCTGGACGTTGGCCAGCACGGCGACCGGGTGGCCGTCGGCGGTCGCGCCGGGGCCGGTCCACCCGGCGGCGGCCGCGGCGGCGCGCCGCCCCTCCGCCACCTGATCGAGGGCGGACGCCTCATCCGGCGAGAGGGTCACGGTGCCGCGGGTCCCGTCGACGAGGACCTTGGTTCCGGCGGGTACGTCGTCGAGCCCGTTGACCGCGACGATGCACGGGATGCCGAGCTGACGGGCGATGATCGCGGTGTGACTGGTGGGTCCGCCCAGGGTGGTGGCCAGTGCCACCACCAGAGCGGGATCCAGGCCCGCGGTGTCGGCGGGCGCGAGGTCTTCGGCGCACAGCACCGACGGCACGTCGGGTTGCGGCACTCCCGGCTCGGGCAGGCCCACGAGCTCGGCGATCACCCGATCTCCGATATCGCGTAGGTCGGTCACCCGCTCGGCCATCATCCCGCCGATCTGGGTGAACATTCCGACGAACTGGTCAACGGCCGCCGCGACCGCACGCACGGCCGGGGTTCCCTCGGCGATGCGCTTCTCCGCGGCACCCAGCCAGGCCCGGTCCTGGGCGAGACCCGCGGTGGTGGCAAGCACCTCGGCCGCGGCGCCGGTGGCGCGGCCGGCCCGCTCACGCAACCGGCCCGCGACCGCCGCGGCCGCCGCGGTGAAGCGAGCGGCCTCTGCCGGGCGATCGTCGTCACCCAACGAAGCGGCGCCGAGATCGATCGTGGGCTTGGACCCGGGGCGGATCACCGGGGCGTAGGCGACCCCGGCCACTACGGGTACACCGGTCAGAACTCGGACGCCGGTGTCCGTCACAGAGGAAGAACTCATGTGAGCCAGATTACAAGAAATCGTTGACAAGTCAACACAAACAAGCGTAAAACAACACATACCAACATTCACCCGCCGAAATCACGCTGAATCCCCACCCGATCCCAGACCCCGAGCATCGAGACCGGAGCCATGTACGCCGAAGAACGTCAGCAAGCGATCGCCACCCTGGTGATCCGGCAGGGCCGCGCGTCCGTTGCCGAACTGGCGCAGGCCTACGACGTCACCACCGAAACCGTCCGGCGCGACCTCGCCGCCCTGGACAAGGCCGGCCTGGTGCGGCGGGTGCACGGCGGCGCCGTCCCGGCCCGATCCCTGGCGCTGGTCGAACAGGACGTCAACGAGCGCGACACCACCCGCGCCGACCACAAGGACGCGATCGCCGCGGCCGCCCACGAGTTCTTCCCGCTCTCCGGATCGAGCGTGCTGCTGGACGCCGGCACCACCACCAGCCGGATCGCCGCGGCCATTCCCACCGACCGTGCCCTCGTCGTGGTGACGAACTCGGTACCCATCGCCGGCCGACTGGCCGGCGTTCCGTCGGTCACCCTGCAACTCCTGGGCGGACGGGTGCGCGGGCTCACCCAGGCCGCGGTGGGCGACGCCGCACTCGCCGTGCTCGACTGCCTGCGCGTGGACATCGCGTTCATCGGCACCAACGGCATCAGCGCCCGCCACGGCCTGTCCACCCCAGATCCGGACGAGGCCGCGATCAAACGAGCGATGGTCCGCAGTGCCAATTACGTTGTGGTGGCCTCTGATTCCTCCAAGATAGGGCGTGAGGAGCTGGTCAGTTTCGCACCGCTGTCCAGCGTCGATGCCCTGATCACCGACCCCGAGATCTCCGCTGCCGATCACGCCGAACTGGCCGGACTGGGTATCGAGATCGTCCTCGCAGGAGGCCCCGCATGATCGTCACCGTCACCCCCAATCCGAGCATCGACCGCACGGTCACGCTCAACACTCCCCTCACCAGGGGCGCCGTGCACCGGCTCGGTTCGGTCACCGACGAGCCCGGCGGCAAGGGTGTCAACGTGTCCCGTGCACTCGCCCTGGCCGGGTTGGACACGCTGGCCGTACTGCCGGCCGGAGATGGCGATCCCATGCTGGCCGCGCTGCGGGCCATCGGCCTGTCGTTCCGCAACGTGCCGATTCCCGGGCAGGTGCGCACCAACCTGGCTGTCACCGAAAATGACGGCACTACAACCAAACTCAACGAACCCGGGGCAGCGCTCGACGCGTCGGCCCTGCAGGAACTGACCCATACCGTCCTGCAGGCCGCCCAGCGCGCCGACTGGGTGGTGCTGTCCGGGTCACTTCCGCCCGGCATCCCCGCCCGGTGGTACGCCGACGTGGTCGCCGAGCTGGCGCGGTACGACTGCTGCGTCGCCGTCGACACCTCGGATGCACCGCTGGCAGCCCTCGCAGACGGATTCGGCACCGCAGCTCCCGACGTGATCAAGCCGAATGCCGAAGAACTCGCCGGTCTGACCGGCCATTCGGCTGAGGAAATGGAAACAGCTGCCGCCCAGGGTGATACCCGACCGGTGGTCGCGGCGGCCCGGCAACTCGTCGACCGCGGTGCGGCCGCCATCCTGGTCACCCTGGGCGCGGCGGGAGCCGTGCTCGTCGACGGTGCCGGCAGCTGGCTGGCGACGCCGCCACCGACCGTCCCGCGCAGTACCGTCGGCGCCGGGGACTCCTCGCTGGCCGGCTACGTGCGCGCCGCACTCGAGGGTGCCGCACCTGCCCAGCGGCTGCAGATGGCCGTCGCCTACGGCAGTGCCGCGGCAGCCCTGCCCGGTTCCGCCCTTCCCGCACCATTGCAGATCAACACCGAAGCCGTTGCGGTGAGGTCACTCTCACCCTCGGTCACCGGATCCTGAAACCCCACCACAAGAAGGTCAGCACATGCCAACCACCGACGCCGCACAACCGGTGATCACCACCGATCTGGTGCTACTCGACACCGACGCGGGCACCGACAGCCAGTCCGTGATCACCCGCCTCGCCACGCTGCTCGCCGGCGCGGGCCGCACCGGCGACACCGACGGACTGGTCGCCGCCGCGATGGCCCGCGAGGCCCAGTCGGCCACCGGCCTGCCCGGCGGTATCGCGATCCCGCACTGCCGTTCGGCCTTCGTCGACACGCCGACCATCGGCTTCGCCCGCCTGGCGCCCGGAGTGGATTTCGGCGCTCCCGACGGCCCCGCCGATCTGGTATTCCTCATCGCCGCACCGGAATCCGGTGGCGCCGAACACCTCAAGCTGCTGTCCAGCCTGGCCCGCGCATTGGTCCGCAAGGAGTTCGTGGCCTCGCTGCGCGCGGCTGCCACCGCGGACGAACTCGTCGCGCTCGTCGACGGCGTGGTGAACCCGGCATCAGCGACCGCACCGGCGTCGGCTCCTGTCCCGGCCGCACCCGCGGCAGCCGTGAAGACCACCTCGATCGTCGCGATCACCGCCTGTCCCACCGGCATTGCGCACACCTACATGGCGGCCGACGCCCTGAAACTCGCCGCCGAGCGGGCCGGTGTCACGTTCACCGTCGAGACCCAGGGGTCCTCGGGCAGCACCCCGCTACCTGCCGACACCATCGCCGGCGCCGACGCCGTCATCTTCGCCACCGATGTCGGGGTCAAGGACAAGCAGCGGTTCGCGGGCAAGCCCGTCATCGCCTCGGGTGTGAAGCGTGCGATCAACGAACCCGACACCATGATCGCCGAAGCCGTCTCCGCGGCAAAGGATCCGAACGCCGCGCGGGTGTCCGGCTCCGCCGAGGAGGCCGCCGCAGGCGCCTCGACCGCCGGCGGCCTGGGCTGGGGCACCCGGCTGCGTCAGATCCTGCTCACCGGCGTGAGCTATATGATCCCGTTCGTCGCCGCGGGTGGTCTGCTGATCGCGTTGGGATTCCTGTTCGCGGGGTACGACATCGCGAACGCTCCCGAAGGCGCGCAAGAGTTGTCCTACGGCATGAACTCACTGGGCGCCCACATCGCGACGGAGAACTCCCTGGTGAATCTGCCGTCCGGCGGCTTCACCCAGTACCTCGGCGCGGTGTTGTTCACGCTCGGGGGCCTGGCCTTCATGTTCCTTGTCCCGGCGCTGGCCGGCTACATCAGCTTCGCCATCGCCGACCGGCCCGGCATCGCACCGGGTTTCACCGCCGGTGCGGTCGCTGTCTTCGTCGGCGGCGGGTTCATCGGCGGTATCGTCGGCGGCTTGATCGCCGGATTCGCGGCCCTGTGGATCGGCAAGATGAATGTGCCACAGGTATTCCGGGGCCTCATGCCGGTGGTCGTCATCCCGTTGTTCGCGTCGCTGATCGTCGGCCTGTTGATGTTCATGCTGCTGGGCCGTCCGCTGGCCGCGATCACCTCCGGGCTGACCAACTGGCTCAACGGGCTGACCGGTGCCTCGGTGATCCTGCTCGGTGTCATCCTCGGCCTGATGATGTGCTTCGACCTGGGTGGCCCGGTCAACAAGGCCGCCTACGCCTTCGCCACCGCGGGGCTCAACGTCACCGACGTCGCATCGCTACGCATCATGGCCGCGGTGATGGCCGCGGGCATGGTGCCGCCGCTGGCCATGGCGCTCGCCACCCGCGTGCGACCCGGACTCTTCAGTGAGCCCGAACGGGAGAACGGCAATGCCGCGTGGTTCCTCGGTGCCGCGTTCATCTCCGAGGGCGCCATCCCGTTCGCCGCGGCCGACCCGTTGCGCGTAATCCCCTCGATGATGGCCGGCGGTGCCGTGACCGGCGCGCTCATCATGGCCTTCGACGTCACGCTGAAGGCGCCGCACGGCGGCATCTTCGTTTTCTTCGCGATCGGCCACCTCGTGTGGTTCCTGGTCGCCCTGGTCGCCGGCACCCTCGTCGCCGCACTCGCCGTGGTCCTGGCCAAACAGTTCGCCGGTACCAAGACGCCCGTCACCGCCTGAAATCACCCACCGAATAAATAGGAGAAGAGCTATGCCCAGCAAGACCGTCACCGTCGGATCCGCCATCGGCCTGCATGCCCGGCCGGCCGCCATCATCGCCGAAGCCGTCGTCAACGCCGGTGTTCCCGTCACCCTGGCCGTCGACGGCGGTGAACCCGTGGATGCCGGTTCAGCCCTGATGATCATGACCCTGGGTGCGGGCAACGGCGCCCAGGTGACCGTCGCTTCCGACGACGCGGCGGCGCTGGCCACCGTCGCCGACCTGGTCGCCCAGGATCTGGACGCCTGACCGCGCCCAGAAAGCGCTCCTGACCCCTTCTTCGCCCCCGTAATATTGCTCTGACGCAGCCCGCAGGACCCGTCTGGCAGGCTGACGTTGCGAGAACACGCCGCATCAGTGCGGCCTTCGCTTTGCTGCGGTTGTGCCGGCACATCCGCATCGGGGGATCTGCAAGGGGGAGTGACACGACCGTGCGACGTATCGCCGCGCTACTGGCCGCACTGACACTGCTGGTGGGCACCGCCCCGCCGGCAGGCGCCATCGAGCCACCGACGATCGATCCGGCAGCCGTTCCACCAGACGAGACAGGGCCCGATCAACCGACCGAGCAACGGCGGGTGTGCTCGGCCCCGATCGCGTTCCCGAACGCGAACTTCACCGACAAGCCGTGGGCCAACGACTACCTGCGGATCGCGGACGCGCAGAAGTTCGCAACCGGGGCGGGCATAACTGTCGCCGTCATCGACACCGGGGTGAACGGCTCACCCCGGGTGCCGGCCGAACCGGGCGGCGATTTCGTCGACAAGGCCGGCAACGGCATGTCCGACTGCGATTCGCACGGCACGTTGACGGCCTCGATCATCGCCGGACGGCCCGCACCCACCGACGGCTTCGTCGGCATCGCACCCGACGCCCGCATCCTGTCCCTGCGCCAGACCTCGGACAACTTCCAGCCGGTCGGGTCCCGCACCGACCCCAACGACCCGAACAGCACCCAGACCGCGGGCTCACTGCGCAGCCTCGCCCGGTCCATCGTGCATGCCGCCAATCTCGGTGCGCAGGTGATCAACATCAGCGAAGCGGCCTGCTACAAGGTGACCCGCCCGATCAACGAGTCGGGTGTGGGCGCGGCCATCAACTACGCCGTCAACATCAAGGGTGCGGTCATCGTGGTCGCCGCAGGCAACACCGGTCAGGACTGCACCCAGAACCCGCCACCGGAGGCCGACCAGCCCAATGATCCGCGCGGCTGGAAACAGGTCCAGACCATCGTGTCGCCTGCCTGGTATTCGCCGCTGGTCCTGTCCGTCGGCGGGATCGGGCAGACGGGACAACCCAGCAGCTTCTCGGTGGCCGGTCCGTGGCTGGACGCCGCGGCCCCGGCCGAGAACATCACCGCGCTCGGATACGACGGCAACCCGGTCAACGCGCTGGCCGGCACCGACGGGCCCATCCCCATCGCGGGGACCTCGTTCGCGGCCGCCTACGTCTCCGGGTTGGCGGCGCTGCTGCGCCAGCGCTTCCCGGACCTCACCCCCGCCCAGGTCATGAACCGGATCACGGCGACTGCCCGGCATCCCGGCGGCGGCGTGGACAACTACGTCGGAGCCGGTGTCATCGACCCGGTGGCCGCCCTCACCTGGGATGTGCCCGCCGGCCCCAAGGGGGTGCCCTACCGGGTCAAGCAGATCCCGCCACCGGTGTACATCGCGCCGCCGGACCGCAGGCCCATCACCATCGTCGTGTTGACCGGCACGGCGGTGGCCCTGATCCTCGGCATCGGCGCACTCGCCCGGCGAGCGTTGCGACGCCGATGAGAGAGTTCCTGGGCCAGTTCGGTTTCCGGTTCAGCACCGCGCACCTGTTGTGGGCGGCGGTGCTCATCCCCGCGTGCATCGTCGTATCGATCCCGTTGCAGCTGCTGTGGCTGGGGATCACCCTCGGCGTGCTGATCGCCATCGCGACCACCCTCACCATCCGGGGCCGACGGCTCACCGGTTGGATCGCTGCGTTGTTCTCCTGGCGCCGGCGCCACACCGTCGCCCCACCTGCGCCGTCAGAACCCGATGTCGGCGCGACCGTGCTGCCCGGCGATCACGTCGCGGTGCGGTGGGAGGGTGACGAGCTGATCGCCACCATCGAACTGGTTCCCCGCGCCTTCACGCCGACGGTGCTGGTCTCCGGCGAGGCGTTCACCGACGACGTGGTGGACACCCGGCTCGTCGAACAACTCCTGGCCGCGCACTGCCCCGAACTGGAGGCCGACGTCGTCTCCGCCGGCTACCGGGTGGGTAAGACCGCACCGGCCAGCCTGGTCGCCCTGTACGAACAGGTGGTCGGACCGTACCCGGCGCCCGCGAACAGGCGCACCTGGATTGTGTTGCGCGCCAATCCCGAACGCACCCGCCGGCCCGCGCAGCGCCGCGAATCCGGTGTTGCCGGCCTGGCCCGTTATCTGGTCGCGTCGACCACGCGGATCGCGGATCAGCTGGCCGGAAACGGCATCGATGCGCGCTGCGGACGCAGTTTCGACGATTTCGACCGCGCCACCGAGATCAGCTTCGAGCGCGAATCCTGGTCATCGATCAAGGGCCGCAGCACCTTCACCGCCGCATACGTCGCGCCCGGTGGCCCGAACGTGTGGTGGTCGGCCCGCGCCGACCACACCATCACCCGGGTGCGCATTCGCCCGGGAAGCGCACCCACCACCACGGTGTTGCTGACCACACTGGCCAATCCCACCACCCCGCGCGGCTTTTCGTGCCTGTTCGGTGGCCAGCGCGCGGCGTTGCTCGGTGAGAGTCCGGTCTCCGATCGGCACTACGAACTGCCGATCGGTTCGGCCGGTGTACTGGTCGGCGAGACCGCCGACCGCTACCCGGTGTACATGCCCTTCGATGACGTCGACGTCAGCATCAATCTCGGCGACGCCCGGCTGTTCACGCAGTTCGTCATCCGGTCCGCCGCGGCGGGCGGTGTGGTGACACTGGGACCGCAGTTCCGCGAGTTCGCCGGGTTCGTCAACGCAAGGATCGGCACCGAGGCCAAGGTGACGTGGCCGAACGCCACGACCTACCTCGGCCCGCATTCCGGTGTCGGCCGAGTGATGTTGCGCAGCAACTTCATCGGTACCCCGCGGCATGGCCAGTTGCCGATCCGGCTCATCAATCCGCGTGAGGAGAGCCGTTACCAGATGGCGCTGGAAGGCGCGTCGTGACCACCGAAGCCAAGGTGAACACCGCCGAACTCAAAGGTCTTGCCGGCGCCATGCGGGGAGTGTTCTGGTACCAGCCGGAAGCTCGGGCCATGCCCCCGGATCAGCTTCCGCTGGCGGTGTCGGCCGCTGCCAATCTCAATTCCAATGCCGAAGCGCTGCAACAGCATCAGAAGATCGCCGAGGCAGAGGGGCATCGCCTGGGCGAGATGCTCGATTCCGCGGCCGCCGCCTACGACGAGGTCGACGAGAAGTACAAGACCACCCTCGACGATCCGCAGCGCCACTCGGCGGTCGAGGCGATCACGCTGCGGCCGCCGTCCACCCCGCTGCCGCCGCTTCCGGACGGCCCGTCCGCTCCCGAGTCACTCGACGGTGGCGGCTACAGCAATATCGAACAGACACAAGCACTTCTACTCAGCGGCAACGAGGCATCGCTGCGCTCGGCCGCCGTCGAATGGGGGCTGGCAGCGGACAGCGCCGACGGTGCCCGTCCGATGCGCGATGCGACCGACTGGGAGGGCGAGGCCGCCGACGCCGCCCACAAACGGCTCAACGACTACGGCGACTGGTGCACCGATCTGGGTGCGGCCTGGCGCCGGCTGGCCGAGGCGGCCACCCAGGTCGCCGACGCCCACGTGACGGCGCTGACCGAGCACACACCCCTGTTCCTTCGGTATGAGGCCGCCAAGGAGGCGATTGCCCGGTTGCTCGCCGAGGGCGGCCCCAAGGCCGAGGTGCAGGCGCAGGCTGTGCAGGCCGAGATGGTGAAACTGCAGCAGCAGTCCGACGAGGTGCGGCAGAACTACGCCGGCCACGCGACGTTCGATCAGGTGAAGGTCCGGGAACCGGGATTCGCCGGGCGCGGCGGGAGCGGTGGCAGCTCATCGGGTGGATCCGGCGGCGGAAGCGGTGGCGGTGGCGGCAATCCGGCCGCCGGCGGCGGGCAGTCGGCCGGCGCGTCGTCGCCACCCTCTGCGCCCGCCTCGTCCCAGGGCATGGAGCCGATGTCCGCCGGGCAGTCGCCGTCGGAGTCCTCGTCCGGCTCCGGTGGCAGTCCATCGGGTTCGGGCGGCAGCCCGTCCGGCAAGGGTGGCTCCTCCTCCGGTGGTGGCTCGCCGGCGGGCGGTGGCCTTCCTGGCGGCGGACTGCCCGATGGCGGCGTGCCCGACCTCGGCCTCGACGACCCGGGTGTCAGCCCCGCCGCCGCGGGTGCCGGCGGCGGCGGCTCCGGTGCAGGCGCCGGAGGTGGTGGCGGTGCACCGGCCCTGCCGCTGCAGCCCAGTGTCGGCGCCGAGACCGTCGGGCCCGCGGCGGGGGCGCGAGGTGGGGGCGCCGGTGCGATCCCGGCCGCCGCCATGGGCGGTGGCGGAATGGCCGGCGGCATGGGTGGCGGTATGGGCGGGATGGGCCACGGCGCGGGCGGTGCCCAGCAGGGCAAGGAGAAGCGTCGCGACCCCAATCTGAGCCCCGACGAAGAGCTCTACACCGAGGATCGGCCCTGGACCGAAGGCGTCATCGGGGCACGCCGGCGGCGGGACACCCCTGACAAGGACCAGAAGTGAACTTCGAACCCACTGATGACATGCATCCGCAGGTGGCCGCGGTGCTCCGCCAGGCCGGCCGCCTCCAGGATCTGATGGACAGCCAGTTGCAGAAGATGGCCGGCGAGTCCTTCACTGCCTCTGATGAATCCGAGACCGTCGAGGTGACCCTCAACGGCCACCACCATCTGGTCGATGTGCACTTGTCCGACGGTGTGCTGCGGCTGGGTTCCGACACGGTCTCCGGTCGGCTCAACGAGGCGCTGCACAACGCGACCGAGGTGGCCAGTGAATCCATTGCCGTGGACCAGGATCGACTGAACGAGGCCATCTCGGAGATCACGGGCGACCTCTCAGGGTCTTGAAACTGCTCCGGCAGAACTGCCACAGCAATATGTCGGGCATTCGCTCAGCGGCGGTGCCATGATACTGACGTGGGCGGCACTGGGAACGGTCGCGGTGCGGTGCCGGCAGCGGGACCGTGGTGTGGATCGTGCGGCAGCACGGAGCTGCCCGCGGGTTCTCGGTTCTGCAACAAGTGCGGCGCGGCTGTCACGTCGGCGTCGGCAACGGCCGAATACAAACAGGTGACGGTGCTGTTCGCCGATGTCGTCCATTCGATGGACATCGCCGCGGCCGTCGGCGCCGAACGGATGCGTCAGATCATGGCCGAATTGCTGGACCGCTGCACGGCCATGGTGCATCGCTACGACGGATCCCTGAGTCAGTTCACCGGAGACGGCATCATGGCGGTCTTCGGCGCGCCGATCGCGTTGGAGGATCACGCTGTTCGCGCCTGCCTGGCCGCGTTGGGCATTCAAGGGGAAGCGAAGCGGGTGGCAGCCGGGGCCCGCGATCGCGACGGGATCGACTTGCTGCTGCGGGTCGGTCTGAACTCGGGTCAGGTGATCGCCGGTGAGCTCGGTACCGGATCTTTCGGATACGCCGCGATCGGTGTGCAGGTGGGCATGGCTCAGCGGATGGAGTCGGTGGCCCCGCCGGGCGGGGTGATGCTCAGCGCGTCGACCGCGCGGTTGGTGGCCGGCTCGGCGGCCTTGGGTGAGTCCGAGCTGGTTCATATCAAGGGTGCCGAGGAGCCGGTGCGGGTCCACCGGCTGTTGGGCGTGGGCGAACCGCATCGGGCCGGGCGGGCCGAGTCGGATCTGGTCGGTCGGCGCCGGGAACTGTCCGCCGTCGACGGCCTGTTGGAACGTGCGGCCGATGGACACGGCGCGGTCGTCGGTGTGGTGGGACCACCCGGTATCGGCAAGAGCCGGTTGGTGCGTGAGGTGGCGGCGCTGGCGCGGCAACGGGGCGCACAGGTGTTCAGCACCTTCTGTGAATCGCACGCGGGCCAGGTGCAGTTCCACGCGGTCGCCCATTTGTTGCGTGCGGCCACCGAGGTCGGCGCCCTGGATCCGGCGGCCGCCCGGGATCGGCTGCGCGACCAGATGCGGGGCGCCGACCCAGAGGACCTGCTGCTCCTCGATGACTTACTGGGCATCGGCGATCCAGATGCGATTCCGCCGCAGATCGATCCGGATGCCCGCCGGCGGCGGTTGAGCGCCCTGGTGAGTACGGCGATGCTGGCCCGCGAGACGCCGGCCGTCTATGTCATCGAGGATGCCCATTGGATAGATGAGGTCAGCGAGTCGATGCTGGCCGATTTCGTCACCGTGATTCCGCAGACGCCCTCGCTGGTGCTGGTCACCTACCGCCCCGAGTATCGCGGCGCACTGGCCCAGGTGACCGACATCCGCACGGTAGGCCTTGTCCCGCTGAGTGATTCAGACACCGCGGCGCTGGTCGCACAACTGCTCGGCCCCGATCCGTCGGTTGCCGCACTGGGTCACCGAATCGCCGGACGGGCTGCAGGAAATCCGTATTTCGCCGAGGAGTTGGTGCGCGACCTGGCCGAGCGCGGTGTGCTGCGCGGGGAGCCGGGCGCCTACCTGGCCGGGGCGGAGTTGGGTGAGGTGAGCGTGCCTGCAACGCTGCAGGCGACCATTGCCGCACGTATCGACCGGCTCGGTCCGTTGGCCAAGCGCACATTGAGCGCGGCAGCGGTCGTCGGCTCGCGATTCCGCCTCGACCTGTTCCCATTGTTGGGTGTTGAGCCCGTCGTCGACGAGTTGCTGGCGGCCCAGCTCATCGACCTGTCCGTGGCACCGGAGTATGTGTTCCACCATCCGCTCATCCATTCCGTGGCGTACCAGGCGCAGCTGCGATCGGATCGCTCCGATCTGCACCGGCATGTGGCCGCCGCGATCGAAGCCCGCGATCCCGAGTCGGTCGACGAGAACTCGGCGTCCATTGCCGAACATCTGGAGGCCGCCGGGGATTCGCATGCCGCCTACGGCTGGCACATGCGCGCCGCCATGTGGGCGACCAATCGCGATATCACCGCCGCCCTGCTGAGTTGGGAGCGGGCCCAGGCGATAGCCGACGCGTTGCCCGCCGCTGACCCGGGCCGGCCGGCCATGCGCATCGCCCCGCTCACCATGCTGTGCGGGACCGGCTGGCGGGTCAACGCCACCGGCGCCGTGGACCGTCTCCAGCTGTTGCGGGAGCTGTGCGCCGCCGCCGGCGACAAGGCGTCACTGAGCATCGCGACGGCAGGCATGGTGGTCAGTTATGCGCATCAAGACCGGGTGCGCGACGCTTCGCAACTGGCGACGGAGGCGTGGACCCTCGCCGAGGCGGTCGACGACCCGACCTTGACCGTGGGACTGTCCTTCCCGCTCATCTTCGGCAAGATCGAGGGTGCCGAATGGGGTGACGTGTTGCGGTGGTCGCAGACCGTCATCGACCTCGCGGCCGGTGATTCGACGAAAGGAAATTTCCTCGTCGGGTCGCCGTTGGCGCTCGCTCATGCGTCGCGGGGGATGGCCCGTTATTCACTCGGTCATCTCGGATGGCGGGACGACCTGCGGCACGGCCTGCCTCTGGCCTACCGGTCTGACCCCGCCTCCTACGCCGGAGTGGCCGGCTACGTCTACTTGCTGGGCATCCCGTTCGGCGTGCTGACGCCCGATGATCATGCGCTACAAGAGATCGAACATGCGCTGCGGACTGCCGAACGATCCAGTGATGACGTCGTGGTCGGATTCATCAGGGCGACCTTGGGAATCGCGCTGATGCATCACCGGGGAGCAGCCGAGCGGGCGCGCGGGCGCCAGCTCGGGGTCGAGGTCGGCGAAGTGTTGCTGGAACAGCGACGCAACCTCTGCGATCTGCCGATCATCGACGTCTGTTTGGCCCGCGAAAGCGCACGAGCCGGAGACCGCGACGGCGCGATCACGCTGATGCACACCACCTGCGATCATCTGTTCCGGAGCGGACGACTGCTGCTGTGGGCCATCCCTGCGACAGGCGTTCTGGTGGAAACCCTGCTCGCCGGTGGCACAGCCGGCGACGTGACCGACGCCGAAGCGGCGATCGAACGCCTGGCGCAAGCGACCGCGGACGACAATCTGGCCATGCGCGAGATCTGGCTGGCGCGGTTACGGGCGCTGCTGGCCCAGGCGCACGGAGACGACGCCGGCTATCGCCGAAACCGGGATCGCCACCGGGACATGGCGAATGCACTTGGCTTCGAAGGGCATATGGCGTGGTCGGCCGACATGGCGTGACTAGACCACCAGCACGCCGGCCGATTCCACACTGACGCGCACCCGGTCCCCCACCTCGAAGCTGTGCCCGCCGCCGACCTGCGCCAGCAGCAGTGGCCCGTCACCGGCTTTCACCGAAACCCGTGACATCGCACCGAGAAACGACACCGACTGCACCGTCGCCGGGCCTGCGGGATCCGCGCTGAGCCGAACCGCTTCCGGCCGCACCAGTGCCGTCCCCTGCCCCGAGACCGACCCGGTCAGCACTGGTACCGTCCGATCCCAGAGCCGTACCTGCCCGCCATCCACCTCGGCCGGGATCCGGTTGCTCAGCCCGACGAACTCGGCGACGAACGGCGTGGCGGGCGCGCTGTACAGTTCGGCGGGCGCGGCCAGTTGCTCGAGCCGGCCCGCGTTCATCACACCCACCCGGTCGGCGACGGCCAGCGCCTCCTCCTGGTCATGGGTGACTAACAGGGTGGTAATGCCGACCTCTTGCTGAACCCGGCGAATCTCGTCGCGTAACTGGCTGCGCACCTTGGCATCCAGCGCGGACAGCGGCTCGTCGAGCAACAGCACCCTGGGTCGGATCGCGAGGGCCCGGGCCAGTGCCACCCGCTGCTGCTGACCACCGGACAGCTCGCCGCCGTAGCGGCCCGCCTGGGCCGACAAACCCACCAGATCGAGCATGTCCATCGCGCGAGTCTCTCTGTCCCGCTTGACCACTGCGCGCATCTTCAGACCGAAGGCCACGTTGTCGCGCACCGTCAGATGCGGGAACAGGCTATAGGCCTGGAACACCATCCCGATATCGCGCTTGTTGGCGGGCACCCTGCTGATATCGCGGCCGTCCACCCACACGCTGCCCGCGCTCGCCTCGTCGAGACCGGCCAGGATCCGCAGCGCGGTCGTCTTGCCGCAGCCCGACGGCCCCAGCAGCGCGACCAGCTCACCGGGTTCCATCCGCAAGGTCAGACCGTCGAGTGCCTGCACGGGCCCGTAGCGGCGGTCCAGCTCACGCAACTCCACCGCAACACCGGCGGTCATCCTCGGCGCCTCCTTCTGGAGATCAGCGAAAGGCTCAGCAGCAGAGCAAAACCGAGGATCAGCGTAGCCAGGGAGGCCGCCACCGATGTCGGCCCGTCCGCTTTCCCGATCGCGACGATCTGCACCGGAAGCGTGTCGAACCCCGAGAGGGAGGCCACGGTGTACTCGCCGAGTACCACCGCGATGGAGATGAACGCCGCCGACAGGATTCCGGACCGGATGTTGGGCACGATGACGCGCAGCACCGTGGTGATCCAGCCGGCGCCCAGCGAGCGGGCCGCTTCCGCGAGCGTGTTCAGATCGATCGCCGACAAGGCCGCATCGAGTGCCCGGTAGGCGAACGGCAGCACCAGCACCACATAGACGAAGGTCAGGGTGAGCGCCGATTCGCCGAGCAGGTAGGTCACCCAGAGGTACACGTTGCGTAGGCCGACGACCACCACGAGCGCGGGAATCGTCAACGGCAGCAGGCACAGGAACTCGACGAGGCCGCGGGCCCATGGGGCGCGCAGCCGCACCCAGATCATCGTCGGCACCAGCAGCGCGAGCATGGCGGCGACCGTCAGCGCGGCAAGCAGCAGGGAGGTGAGGATCGCGCGAAAAAGTTCCTGGTCGGTGACGAGGCTGCGCCAGGCTTCCCAGGTGCGCCCACCGCCACCGAGGTCACGGGTGGCGAAATCGGCCATCGCATACAGCGGGACGAGAAAGAACGCCGCGAACAGCACCCACAGTGCCCCGCGCACCACCCTCGTCATGTCAGCCACTTCGCGGTGCGCCGCACCAGCGCGTTGTACGCCACCATCACCACGGCGACGACGACGATCATCTCCAGCGCCAGCGCGTACGCGAAGCCGGACTGGCCGAGCACCACCTCGCTGGTCAACGCCGCCCGGATCAGCAGCGGCACAATGGGACTGCCCTGGCTGACCAGTGCGGCCGCGGTCGCGTAGGCGGCAAAGGCGTTGGCGAACAACAACAGGGCAGAGGCCAGGAAGGCCGGGGTGAGCAGCGGGACACCCACCTCACGCCAGTACTGCCACGGGCTCGCGCCCAAACTGACGGCGGCTTCGCGCCATTGCACGCGCAACCCCTCCAGTGCCGGCAGGAACACGATGACCATCAGCGGGATCTGGAAGTAGCTGTACACCAGGACCAGGCCCGGTAATCCGTACAGCCAGCCCGAACCCGCCAGGTCCCAGCCGAACGTCTGCTGCGCCCACACCGTCAGCACGCCGTTCAGCCCGATCGTGGCCAGGAATGCGAAAGCCAATGCCACCCCGCCGAACTGGGCCAGCACACTGCACAGCGACAACACCGCCCTGCGCACCGGCGAGGTGGGCGGGCTCGCGACGATCAGCCACGCCAGCACCGCTCCGAACACCGCGCCGATCAGCGCGGTGCTGCCCGAGAGCACCAGGCTGCGGCCCAGCGCCGCCAGCGGCGCCTCGGTGAACAGTGCCGAGATCCGGGCCATCGAGAAACGCCCGTCCACGATGACCGCGTTCACCAGGACCGTCCCCGTCGGGACGACGAGGAACACCGACACCACCGCCAGGAACGGCAGCAGCGGCAACGCCTCCCGGATCCGGCGCACTGTCAGGCGGAGGATCAGCCGACCGCCTTGGCCCAGTTGGCTTTCAGATACTCGGTGGCCTTCTTGTTCTGGTCGATCGACACGAACGTCGCCCCGCCGTCGACCGGCGGCAGCGTGCCGTACACGGCGCGGTCGATGCTGCCCTTGGTGACCATCGAGTCCGCACGCACCGGACGGGCACCGCCGACCAGGTACAGGTTCTGCCCTTGGTCGCTGTACAGGAACTCCTGCCACAGTCGGGCGGCCGCCGGGTGCGGCGCATCCTTGTTGATGGCCTGGAAGTAGTACCCGGCGACGGCGGCGTTGTGCGGAATGATCACCTTCCAGCCGTGCACCTTCTTGGACTGCGCGACATTCAGGTAGTCCCAGTCGATCACGACGGGCGTCTGGCCGGAGGCGATCGTGGCCGGCGTCGGGTCCACCGGCAGAAAGTTGCCCGCCTCCTTCAGCTTGCCGAAGAACTCGACGCCGGGGGCGATGTCGTCGGGCGACCCGCCCTGGGACACCGAGGCCATCATCACGCCGGAGAACGCGGAACCGGCCTGGGTCGGATCGCCGTTGAGCGCCACCTTGCCCTTCAGTTCCGGTTTGAGCAGATCGTCGACGCCGGCGACGATGCCCACCCGGGTGGAGTCGAAGCCGATCGACATGTAGCCGCCGTAGTCGTTGACCCAGAGCCCATTCGGGTCCTTGAAGGCATCGGAGATCTCGGCGAAGTGCTCCACCTGGTACGGCGCGAACACCTCCGTGTTGGCCAACGCCACCGACTGGCCCAGGTCGAACACGTCGGGCGCGGTGCTGCGGCCCTTCTGCTGCTGGGCGGCGTTGATCTCCTCCTGGCTGTTGGCGCCGGGCTGGGCGGAGTTCACCTTGATGCCGTACTTGGCCGTGAACGCTTCGATGATCGCGCCGTAGTTGGCCCAGTCCGGCGGCAGGGCGATGACGTTGAGTTCGCCCTCCTTCTTGGCCGCCTCGACCAGGCCGTCCATCCCGCCGAAGTCGGCGGCCGAGGTCGCGGTGCTCGCCTTGTTGCCGCTCTGCTCGTCCTTCTTCTCCGGCGGCGCGCAGGACGCGACGAGCGCGACGGTCAGAAACGCGGTCGCCGTCATCGCGAGAAGCCCTGATTTCCTCATGCGCGAACCCTCCGTGGGACAAGCTTCCGGACAGTGACGTGACGGTGACGACTTCTGCGTCCCACGATGAACCTGCGATGAACGCAGACCGACCCTACCGGCGCTTTCGCGTCCGTGACGCCCCTTCGGCCAAGGCCGGAGTTCGGATCCCGCGCAGTCGGCCCGGCGTGCCGAGATCGCCAGAATCGGAGTTTGCGCAGGTCGGCGCATACCATCTGGGGTGTGGCGGAACGCGAGGCCCCGGAGGGAGCGGCACCCCGGGTGGACGAGGCCGCCGAGCTGGCTGGTGCCGACGGTGCGAACGAGGCCGAGCACCCCGGCTGGGTGGGCCATAACTCCAGCGTGTGGGACGACCCGCGCCTGTACGAACCGGTGGCCGCGCCCACCGATCCCCCGACCGGACCGTTCGATGCGTTCAACACGGGCACGTGGATGTTCAAGCCGCCGCCGGCGCCCTGGTACCGCACCCAGCGAGCGACGCTGGCGATCCTGGCCGTCGGTGGCGCGGCCGTCGCCATCGTGGTGTCCGTCGTGCTGCTGGTCTTCTCCGACTCCGGCGACGACGCTCCGGTGGACCAGAGCACCACCACGCCGAGCACCACCCCGACGACCACCCCGTCCTCGGAGCTGCCGCCGCCTCCCCCACCCCCACCCCCGCCTCCGCCACCTCCGCCACCGCCCGCGCCGGAACCTGAGCGGTCCGGGCCGGCACCGCGTCAGCGCAGCGAACCGCCCTCCAAACCGCGGATCAACGTGACCCGGTCGCCGATGAGCGTGGCGCCGCAACCGCGAACCGGACGATGACCGATCCCGCCGAGCTGTTCGCAGCGGCACCTGTCGCGACGCTGGCGACGACGGCCAACGGGTTCCCGCATCTGGTACCGGTGGTCTTCGCCGTCCACGACGACGTCCTGTACACCGCCGTGGACGCGAAGCGTAAATCGACCCATCGGCTGCGGCGGCTGGCCAATATCGCGGCCAACCCCCGGGTGAGCCTGCTGGTCGACCATTACGCCGAGGACTGGAGCCAACTGTGGTGGGTCCGCGCGGACGGCACCGCCGAAATCCACCCGCACGGCGATCAGATGGCGATCGGTTATGCGTTGTTGCGCGCCAAATATCACCAGTACGAGCGGATCGCGCTGGACGGTCCGGTGGTGACGGTCCGTGTGGACCGATGGGCGTCCTGGCACGCTTGAACGCGCGATCCTGCCATCTGTCGATCAATTTCTGCCGCCGGAATTAAACGTTCGGCCCCCCGGTTGAAGCAGTCAGATCGGGGCCGAACCAACGGTACCGGTTCAGGGGGACGTTACGCACCGCGGCCACTCCTCGCGGCGCGGAACGTCAAGACGCAGAAGAGGAAACAGCACATGAAGAAGTTCAATATCGCTGCCGCCATCGCGGGCGGATTGGCCACCACTGTCATCGGTTTGGCGGCGCCTGCACTTGCCGCTCCGTCCGGTCCGGGCTCTGCCCAGGACACCATCAGCAAGCTTCAGGCCCAGGGTTACAAGGTCATCGTCAACCGGGTGGGCGCCACTCCACTCGAGCAGGCGACGGTGGTCTCGGTACGCCCGGGGCAGACCTACGCCGGCGTGGACTCCACGGGTGACAATTACACGCCCACCGTCGCCGAGAAGACGGTCTACGTAGACGTCAAGTAATTCGACTCGGAACATGAAGTGGGGCACCCCGATCGGGGGTGCCCCACTTTTCTTGTGTTGATGCGGGTGCGTTGATGCGGGCCGGGCCCGCCGGGGGTCGCGACTCGTCGTTGAGGCGCGACCCCCCGCAGGCTCGACGGTCTGGGTGTCCCGCTAGAGCAGCCCGAGCAGCTGCAGGTCGGTGATGTACTTGACGATCACCGGCGCACTGACATGCGGGATGTCCTTGTCCGGACCGATTTTCGCTTCCTGCACCGCGGCGCGGAACACGTCGGTCGGCGCGATCGACCCGTTCACCGGGGTCTCCGGATGCTGGTAGTTGTGCAGCAGCGGTAGCAGCGACGCCTGGCGCTGCCGGTCCGGCAACCCCCGCAGTGTGGATTCGAAGCGACTGAGCCAGCCGGTGTAGTCGCCGACCCGCTCGACCTTGTAGCCCGCCTCGATCAACCAGTCGACGAAGGTGTCCATGCTGATGCCGTCGTCGTACGGGTTCATCACGTGGTAGGTCTCGAACCCGTTCTGCACGTGTGCACCGAGGGTGGAGATCGCTTCGGCGATGAACTCCACCGGAAGCCCGTCGTAGTGCGACGCCTGCCGCTTGCCGGCGGCGTCCAGGGTGTAGAACGACTCCGGCGCGATCCCGGTCGCGACGAGGCTGAACATCATCCGGGTGAACATGTCGGGCAGGTTCAGTTGCCCGGCGTAGGTGGTGTCGGCCAGGATCATGTCGCAGCGGAACACCGACACCGGCAGCCCGGCCAGGTCATGGGCCTCCCGCAGGAGCACCTCACCGGCCCACTTGCTGGTGCCGTACCCGTTGGCGTAGTTGTCGTTGATCGCGCGCACCGAACTCATCACCCGGACATCGGCATCCTCGACAAACGTGCCCGGCTGGATCTGGTCGCCCACACCGATGGTCGAAACGTAGATGAACGGCTTGATCTTGGTGGTGAGCGCGATCCGGATCAGCTCGGCGGTACCCAGGGCGTTGGGGCCGAACAGTTCGCTGTAGGGCAGCACATGGTTGACCAATGCGGCCGGATCGACGATGAGGTCGACGGTGTCGGCGAGGCGCTGCCAGGTGGCCTTGTCCAACCCGAGATCGGCCTCACCCTTGTCGCCGGCGATGACCTCCAGGTGATCGGCGGCCAGTTCACGGTAGTGCGCCAACAGCTTCGCGTCGCCGGTCTCGAACCTCACCGGCGTGGCGGCCGTGCACCGAGGCGAACGTCGGCCTGCCCGTTCCGCCCGCCCGCTGCGTCTCGATGTGGTCGGCGATGGTCGACAGATCCGAGGCCGGGCTGACGATCACCGACACCGGCACCTCGACACCGAAGATCTCCTGCAACAGATTGCCGAATGTCAACGCCGACAGCGAATCCCCACCCAGGTCCGTGAAATGCGCGTCCTCGGTCACGTCCGAGGACGCGACACCGAGCAGTGCCGCCGCCGCCCGCACCACGGTGCCGGCAACCGGACCGTCGGCACCCGCAGCGCGGAGCTCCTGCAGTTCGCGGGCCTGACCGTCGGCGAGGACGGTGTACAGCTCTTCCAACGAGGGTCCGTACTGGGCCTTGAGCTTGGGCCACGCCAGCTTCCGGATGCCGGTCAGCAATCCGTTCTCCACGGTGAACGGGGTGGTCTCGATGATGAAATCCCGTGGCACCTCGTAGGACTGCAATTCCAGCGCCTTGGCGACCTCCTGGAACGACGCCGCGATGTTGCGCTTGAGTTCCTCGGGCTCGAACCGGGCCAGTGCATCCTCGGTGGGCACGACGACGGCCAGCAGGTACGGCTGGGCGCTGTTGCCGTAGACGTAGAGCTGGCGGACCAGCGGGCTGTTGTTGCTGAACGCGGCTTCCAGTTTGGCCAAGGTGACGAACTCACCCTGGGCCAACTTGAGTACGTTGTTGCGCCGGTCGACGTAGCGGATCTGGTCGGGTCCCGTCTCGGCGACGATGTCGCCGGTGCGGTAGAAACCGTCCTCGTCGAACACGCCGGCGGTGACCTCGGGGCGCTTGTAGTAGCCCGGGAACAGGTTGACGGTCTTGACCAGAAGCTCCCCGCGGGGGTGCGGCTGGTCGGTGCGGTAGTACCCGAGGTCGGGGACGTCCACCAGCTTGTAGTCGAGCGTCGGGGGGCGCTGCACCTGGCCGTCGAAGAACACCATGCCGGCCTCGGTGGAGCCGTAGCCCTCACGCAGATGGATACCGAGGAAGGTCTCCACCCACGCCTTGAGCGCATCGGTGATCGGGGCCGAGCCCGTCATGGCGTCCACGTAGCGACCGCCGAGCAGGTTGTCTCGCATGTCGGCCAGTACCGCGTCATCGTCGGCGCCGTGCGCGGTGCGGCTCTGGAACTCTTGGTAGAGCATCTCCCAGACGCGCGGGACGAAGTTCAGTTCGGTCGGGCGGGCCAGCGCCAGATCCTCCAGGAGCGTGGACAGATCGGCACGCGCCGCGAAGTAGCACGTGCCGCCCGCGGCCAGGCTGCTGTACAGGATGCCGCGACCCATGACGTGGCTCATCGGCATGAAGTTGAGGTTGATCGACGCGACGCTCGGTCCGAACCAGGACTCGCTGGAGCGCTGCCAGAAGGAGGAGACCTGACTCTCCAGGTACATCGCGCCCTTGGGGGCACCGGTGCTTCCGGAGGTGTAGATCAACAGTGCCAACGGATTCGCATCATCTGAGCTGGGCACCGGTGCCTGGGGCAGGTCGGCACCGCGGGTCAGCAGTTCGGTGAACGTCTCCACCACGACCGTGGCCGGGCGCAAGGCGTCGACAGCGGCGGCCAGCGCCTCGCGGTCGTCGTCGACCTCGGGGTGGAAGTCGAACACGATGACGCGGTCCGGTGCATGGCCGGTGAGTGCAAGCTCGACGGCCTCGTCGAGGTAGGAGACGCTGGCGGCGATGACACGCGGCTCGGTCTCGGCCAGGATGGGCGCCAGTGCCGATGCGGACGAACTCGACTGCAGCGGAACGGAAACGGCCCCGATCTGGCCGAGCGCGGTGTCGATCACGGTGTAGTCGGCACTGGTGAAGCCGAGGATGGCGACCCGGTCGCCTTCTTCGACGCCGGAGGCGTGTAGGGCGCTGGCGGCGGCGCGGACCCGGCTCCACAGCTCGGCATAGCTGACCGTGTCGAAGTGTGGCAACAACACGGCGCTGGTGCGGCCGGTGGCCGGATCGGTGACGAACTCGACAGCGCGCTGGCCGAGGGCGGGCCGGTCGGCGTAGCCCGTCAGGACGGTCTGCACGATCTGCGGGAGTCTGATGCCGTCGGCCTCTGCGGCCTTTCCGACCGCGGCATCGGGCCGGGCGGCGGCGAACTGGGAATCATTGGCGATCAAGTCGGCGATGCGGCGTTCGAGCCGTTCGTCTTGGGTATCGGTCGACATCACGGAACCTCTAAAACGTTTGGTATTTCAAGACAAATGTGGAAGTGAGCGCATCGTTGGGCTCCATAAAGAATGACGAGCGAACGCGACGGTGAATTCCCGTTCGCGGCTGTCAATGCACTGGGAGAACCCTGGCCGCCGCCGGCACTGGCGGCGACCAGGAGTTCTGTTCTCAGAGCAGGCCGAGCAACTGCAGATCGGTGACGTACTTCACGATCACCGGGGCGCTGACATGCGGAATGTCTTTGTCCGGGCCGATTTTCGCGTCCTGCACGGCGGTGCGGAACACCTCGGTGGGAGCCATGGCGCCGTTCACCGGGACGCCGGGCTGCTGGTAGTTGTGCAGCAGCGGCAGCAGTGACGCCTGCCGTTGCTTGTCCGGCAACGCCCGCAGCG
Organism: Mycolicibacterium cosmeticum; assembly: GCA_016197365.1. Lineage (GTDB taxonomy): Bacteria > Actinomycetota > Actinomycetes > Mycobacteriales > Mycobacteriaceae > Mycobacterium > Mycobacterium cosmeticum_A. Next base: position 276,207 of record JACPVS010000004.1, read on the forward strand.
TGGTCTCGAAGCGATCGAGCCAATCGCTGTAGTCATCGACACGCTCGATCTTGTAGCCGGCCTCGATCAACCAGTCGACGAAGGTGTCCATGCTGATGCCGTCGTCGTACGGGTTCATCACGTGGTAGGTCTCGAACCCGTCCTCGACATGCGCACCGAGGGTGGAGATCGCTTCGGCGATGAACTCGACCGGCAGCCCGTCGTAGTGCGCTCGCTGCCGATTTCCTTGTCCGTCAAGTTGATTGAACGACTTGGGCGCCACGCCCGTGGCCACCAGGCTGAACATCATCCGGGTGAACATGTCGGGCAGGTTCAGCTGACCGGCGTAGGTGGTGTCGGCCAGGATCATGTCGCAGCGGAACACCGACACCGGCAGCCCGGCCAGGTCATGGGCCTCCCGCAGGAGCACCTCGCCTGCCCACTTGCTGGTCCCGTAGCCGTTGGCATAACCGTCGTCGACAACCCTTGTGGCACTGATGGTCCGGATGTCGGCGTCCTCGACGAACTTTCCGGGCTCGATGCCGCCGGCCACCCCGATCGTGGAGACATAGGCGTACTGCTTGATCTTGGTGGTCAACGCGATCCGGATCAGCTCGGCGGTACCCAGGGCGTTGGGGCCGAACAGTTCGCTGTAGGGCAACACGTGGTTGACCAGTGCCGCCGGATCGACGATGAAGTCGACGGTGTCGGCGAGGCGCTGCCAGGTGGCCTTGTCCAACCCGAGATCGGCCTCACCCTTGTCGCCGGCGATGACCTCCAGGTGATCGGCGGCCAGTTCACGGTAGTGCGCCAACAGCTTCGCGTCGCCGGTCTCGAA
>JACPVS010000005.1 GCA_016197365.1 Mycolicibacterium cosmeticum
ACGGCGAGGTCCGCAACATCCGGTTCCAGAGCAGCTTCGAAGCCGTCAACCCGGCGCTACGGGACCAGCGCCGGAGCTACTCCCGCAACAACGTCGTGCATGCCCAGCATTGGGTGCACAGGGACGGACCCCGCCCGACGCTGTGCGTCATCCACGGTTTCATGGGCTCGCCCTACCTGCTCAATGGCCTGTTCTTCGCCCTGCCGTGGTTCTACCGGTCCGGTTATGACGTGCTGCTCTACACCTTGCCGTTCCACGGTCCGCGCGCCGAGAAGCACTCGCCCTACAGCGGATACGGGTATTTCGCCGACGGTATGGCGGGCTTCGCCGAGGCGATGGCCCAGGCTGTGCACGACTTCCGTTCGGTACTCGACCATCTGGAGCACACCGGGGTGGATCGCATTGCGCTGACGGGGATGTCGCTCGGCGGCTATACCGCGGCGCTGATCGCCAGCGTGGACGACCGCATTCAGGCGGTCATCCCGAACGTCCCGGTGGTCACCCCGGAGGCCGCGTTCGACGACTGGTTCCCGGCGAACAAGCTTGTCAGCCTGGGCAACCGGATCACCCACATCGACAAGGCCAAGTCCGATGCGGCCACCGCGTTCCATTCACCGCTGAACTACCGGCCGCTGGTCCCCCGGGACCGCCGCCTGATCATCGCCGGGCTCGGTGACAGGATGGCGCCCCCGCAGCAGGCCGAGGCACTGTGGCGGCACTGGGACCGTTGCGCATTCCACTGGTTCCCGGGCAACCACATCCTGCACGTCAGCCAGCCGGACTATCTGCGCCGGATGACGCGATTCATGCACCCGTTCATGTTCTGACGGACGCCTCGGGCACGCCCGCCGGCCAACGCAGCTGCGAGGCAAACTCGTGTTCGGCCGGAGAATGACGGTCAAGCCGCTGGGCGGCAAAGAGATTCAGCGCATCTAGGGTGGGACGTTGCCGGCCACCGAGCCGGATCAGCCCGGGTACCGGCACCGCTGCGCCGGGCGCCTCCGCGGTGCGCAGCGCGACGAGCGCTGCGGCGGAGTGCGGACCGAACTCGACGGCGGTCCAGGTTTCCTGCGCGGGATGTGCCCACACCGCATCGAGCACCTCCGGCAACTGGTGCACCGGGATCCCGTAGGCCGCAACGAAGCCGGCGTCATCGGCCAGCGACCGCCACGATTCCTTCGCCCCCTCCGATACCGGATCCGGCTGGCCGCCGTCCATGGCGGTCACCGTCCAGCCGTTCTCCCGCAACTGATCGGCCAGCCGCCGCCCGACGATGTCGGTGGTGTCGTGCAACGGGATCCGCGCCGAGCGGGCCTGCAGCGCGGCCAGGTTATCTGCGGCGGCCATGGTCAGTCCCACCCACGTCTGGCGGCGGCCGCCGGCGTCGCGGCTGGTGATCCGCACCTTGCCGCAGCGCAGGCCGTAGCGATCGACATATCCGGCGATCAGCGCCACCGGCAGTTCGCTTTCTGCCGATTCGATCCGCAGCAGTATCGACGCGCGGTCGGCAGAGGCCGTCACCGGCGGCTTCTTCCGGGCGTTGCGACCGATGATCGCCAACCGCCGGCCCAGCAGAGTGGTGACGAATTGCCCACGCCACCAAGCGAACACAACGATCACCACGGCGATGGCCGCACCCAGAACCCATCGCGAGGTGGCGGTCTGCCACGGGTAGGCCAGTGCGGCCGGAACGATGAAGAGCAAGGCCAGTGCGAGTCGGGCCGTCATGCGGCTGTGTCCTTCCTTGGGTGTGCGGTGATCGCGGCGACGGCCAGCACGAGCAGCGCGAGCGCACCGGTGCCGAGGAACGCGACGGTCCGCGGGGTGAGGTCTTTCTGAGCGGGAGGCGGCGGTGCCGCAACCGTTCTCGTCGTGTCGGCCGGACCGCCGGGCCCGGGGACATCCCACGTCAGCGCGGCGACGGGGTCGACGCTGCCCGCGCCCACCAGGTTCGACGGCGACCGGTCGGCGCCGTGTGCGGTGACGGTCAACCTGCGCACCACCTGGTCTGCGGTCAACTCGGGGAACCGGGCGCGCACCAGCGCCGCAACACCCGACACATAGGCCGCGGCGTAACTCGTCCCACTGGCCGACGCCAGTTCACCTTTGGCATTGGGCAGCCCGTTGGCCAGGCCACCGTCTCCCCCGTTGCTCACCGAGGTGATGTCCTGCCCCGGGGCGGCGATACCGACCCACGGTCCGGCCATGCTGAACGGTGCCGGCTCCCCGGCGCGAGTCAGCGCGCCCACCGACAACACGTACGGCTGCCACCAGGACGGAATGGACACCGAGGTGACCCCGCCCCAGTTGCGCGGGTCGTCCGGGCGCGCCGGATCGGCCAACGGGTTTGCTGCGCAGGTGGTTCCGGCTCCGGTGGTGGAGCTGCTGTTGCCTGCGGCCGCGACGATCACGGCATCCTTCTGCACCGCCGCGTAGCGCAGCGCAGCGCCCAGCGCGGACTGATCGACGGCGCTGTCGGCGGGCAGACACGTCACCGCGGAGATGTTGATGACCCGGGCACCCAGATCGGCGGCCCGCACCACGGCACGCGCCAAGGTCGCGACGTCGATGGTGGCCCGGGTGGTCTCTGGGTCTGCACCCTGTTGCGCGGGCGAGTAGTGCGCCGACGTCTGGCGGATCGCGAGCAGTTCGGCACCGGGCGCGACGCCGGAGAAGCCGTCGGCACCGGGCTGGCCGGCGATCAGTCCGGCGATCAGGGTGCCGTGGCCGTCGCAGTCGGTCAGTCCGTCAGATGATGCGACGAAGTCGCCACCCGCCTGCACGTTCGGCAGCCGCGGCCCCGGGTGTACGCCGGTGTCGATGACGGCCACGGTCTGCCCCTCCCCACGGCTGTACTGCCACGCCCCGGACAGGTTGAGGGTCAACTGATTCGGGTTCACCGCCGCCGAGTCGCTGCCGGGCAGCACACCCGTGGTCACGCACGGGGTGCGCAGGCTCATCGTCTGTACCGGACCGGCCGAACCCGCGGGCGGGGCGATCTGATCGTCGACCGCGGGCGGGGTGATCGCCAGCGCGGAGGGACAGATCAGCAGCGCCACGGCACCGATGGCGCCGAAAGCTGCCGACCCACTTCGCTTTCCGGTCACCTATTCAGGACCCATTCGAACAGCCCCAGCAGGTAGGCGGCCAGCGGGATCACCGACGCGTCCACCGCGGCGGCGACGAAGCCGAGCAGGCGCCGGGCGGGAAGTGAGTAGGTGTCCGGCGCGGCGATCCGCGGGTTGAGCGCCACCAGCACCCAGGCGGCCACCAAGGCGGTGAGCACGCCGAGCGCCCACCAGGCCGCGGTGTAGCGGTCGGTGACCAGCAGGACGACCAGCAGCACCGCGGTCACCAGGAACGAGTGGCTCAGCAGCCAGGCCTTGCACGCGGCCGAATCCCACACCCGGGCGCGCAGGGCCATACCCGCCGCGGCGGCGACCACCAGCACCCACGCCCACGGTGACACCGCGGGTCCACCGACCAGGATCACCGACCCAGCGACCGACAGCAGCACACCGGCGGCCAGGAAGCCGGTCTGATGGGCGTTGGTGACGCGAACCCGGCGCGGCAGATCCTCCAGGATGCGCAACGGTTGGGCCGACGGCGTCGGGTCGCCGGGCGCCGGGATGACGGGGACGGGCAGCCGTGCCCACAGGGCGGCCAGTTGGGCGGCCTGCACGGTGACCAGCAAGGCGAAAACGATCAGACCGCAACCGATCCGGGTGTCGGTCAGCTCCCAGACGCTGGCCAGCGCCGCGAACAGCAGCACACCGAACCCGGTCACCGCCGCCGCTGTGAACGTAGCGATGGCGCGCTCGAACACCACGATGCTGATGATCGACCACGCAGTCACGCCGGCCGCGGCGAGCAGCAACTGTGCGGCGCCGACGTCGCCGGGAACCGCGAGCGCGAACGCCACCGCGACGGGTACGAGTGGCGTGACCGCCAGTGCGGTACCCAATGCGGGGGAACCCGCCCGGGCCACCAGGGCTGCCACCACCGTCACCAGTGCGACGCCGGCGAGGGTGAACAGCCCGGCGGCGTGGCCGGTGCTGACCCGGAAGGTGGCCGCCAACAAAGTCGCCAGCAGCACGAGCGCGATCACCGCGACGGCGCCGCCACGCTGGATCTGCGCTGCGCCCCAGGCCCGCTCGCGTGCGGCGGAGAAGATCACTGCCGCGTCGGCGATGTCCTCGATGATTCGGGGCGCGGCCGGGCCGGCCGGAATCTCCTGCAGCGCCAGCAGATCACCGTCGACCACGCCGACGGTGTCCAGCGTCGCGTCCAGGCTGAACGGCGCGCCGCCGATCGGGGCGAGACTCAGTCGGGTAAGGGTGTCGTCGCGGTCGCCGCTGGTGGGCAGCACGGTGCGCTGGACGGCCGGAATGATCTCGCGCAGCGGCAGTTCGGCCGGCAGCGCCAGTTCCGTGAGCCGTCCGGCTTGCTCGCCTTCGCCACCGGTACCGGCAGCCAGCACGGCCACCCGCACGATCGGCATCACAGTGTTGTCGGGCATCGGTTTTCCGTTCTCTGGTCGAAATCTTTGCTCAGTCGGGAGGGGAACCAGGAGCCGTCCGGCAGGCTCGCGGTCAGGCGTTCCACCGCGTCGGCGATCGCCGACGTGTGTCCGGGGGTGAAGGTCGAGACCCACTCGCCGTCGAACGCCTGCGTGGGGTACACCAGCAGGCGCCCGGCTGCACAGTCGACGACGCTGACGCCCACCTGAGTGCTCACCCGGTATCCGTCGCGGTGTTCGCCGGCGACGATCTCTGCGTAGCTACGCCGGCCGGTGAGGACCGACTCCACCACCGGGCGCGCGGACGCCGGGATCCCCAGGTGGTCGATGACCTCGGCGAGATCAGTTCCGCCGCGCAACTTCTCGTCCGCGCGGGCACCCGCACGCATGGGGACGGTGAAGTCGTCGAAGTCCGCAGGTGTGCGCGCTTGCAACCCGGCGGTCAGAACCGGCACCAGGTCATGCGGGTGCGCGATGTCCATCTCGGTGAACGTCACAAGACCCCCGCTGCGCAGCGCGACGATTACTATCCCGTCGCTCCGGCCGACCACGCCACGCAGCATGTTGCCGCCGGCGCTCACCACGCGGATCTCCAGCCACTGCCGCGCCCGGCAGGTCAACGTGATCCATTGGGCAACCGCGGGATTGATGGTGCCACCCGCGGAGATGACACCGAGTGCGGTGAGTTCGGCGACCCGATCGGCCGCGAACGCACCTGCGACCGACGGCTCGCTGTAGGGCGGCGTGATGGCCAGCACCCACGGGAACGAGCCTGCCCCGGTCAGTTCGGCGAGGTACCAGGCCTGCTCGACGGTCAGCTCGACCGCATTAGCAGCCATCTAGCCCCATTTGGCGCCCTCGGCCTGATCGCGGGCGTTCATCGCGACGGTGTTGGTCTCATGGGTGCTGGCCATCGCCTGGTACGCCCGGACCAACTCGACCATGCTGGTGTTCCACTGCGCCTGCCACGCCTGGTACGTCATCCCGGTGTCGCCCTGCCAGGCGCTGCCCAGGGCGGCCTGCTCGGCGGCGATGTCGGCGCCCACCGCGTTCAGTGCGCCTGCGTAACCGGCCATTTCGCCGGCGAGTCCCAGCATGGCCGGGTAGTTGTACATGATCTGCGACATGTTGTTCTCCTGGTCGGCTGGTGGGTCAGATGGAGGTGTAGCTCGTGGCGGCGGACGCGTCCTGCGCCACGTAGGTGCCTGCCGCGTCGCTCAGGTTGGCCTGGGCGATGTCCAGCAGTGCGTTCACCCGGGCGGCCACCTCGATGAAGCGGGCGTGCGCACCCTGGAACGCCGCGGAGGACTCGCCCATGTGGAAGGCCTGCGAAGCGGTGGCGGCCTGCTCGGCCTGCGCGATGGTGCTACGCATCAGGGCCGCCTTGGCGCCGAATGCGGACTCCGAGGCGACGATCTGCGGGATGTGTGCGTCGAGCATGCTCATGAATGTTCCTTTCGAATGTGGTGATCGGACGGACTCGCATTCGGGGTTGCGCTCAGTTGTGCTGTCCCCCTTCTGGTCCTGACGTCCAGTTGCCGGGCAGCATCGGGTCCACCGGTCCGCCGCCGAACTGATCGCCGGTCATCTCGGTCAGCCCGGCCGCCTTGCCGTCCCCGGCGACGGTGCCGCTGAACCCCATCGGCCCCGCGCCGCGCGCGGATGCCCGGACCGCCGGCTCCTCCTGATGGGGAACCGGTGGGCGCTCGTCGTCCTCGTCGTAGTCCATGTATTCGTCGGCGTACGCGAAATCCTTGATCTCGGCGGCCTTCTTGCGGCGTCGCTTGCGCCGCTCCATCGCCGTCAGCGCGGCGGCCGAACCGATCGCGGCGGCCGATCCCGAGGCGGGCGCCTTGGCCGCGGTGTGGTCCCGGATCACCGGCGTGAAGCCCTCATCGGGACCGCCACCGGGCACGGCGTACGCCACGGCGGTGGCCGCCACCGGGGCGGCCGCGGGTGCACTCACGGGCGCGGTCCCGGCCGGCGCACCCGCCGGCGCACCCGCTGAGGCGCTGATGGTCGGGGCGACGCTGGCCACTGGCCACACGTTGGGCTGGTCGGCGCGCTGCGCAGGTGCCTCGGGCACGGCGGCTTCCGCAGGCACCTCGGGTTGCGGGATGAGGGCGAGCAGACCCAGCATGGCCAGGCCGACGCCGGCCAGAGCGGGCAACAGGAACGGAAGGATGGCCACCCCGATCCAGGTTCCCCAGCCGACCGGCTGCAGGATCGCCTGATAGAGCAGCGCGGACAACAGCGGCCCCCACTGCACCAGCGCCGCGGTCGGGTTCGTGAGGAAGTCGAGGATGATCTGCCGGGTCGTCCCGATCGGGTCCTTGAAGAAATCCCAGATGAGGTCGCCGCCCACCAGCGACTTGATGTACTGCTCGAGGAAGCTTGCGATCGAGTTCGAACTGTCCAGTGCGGTACCCGAATCCACTGCCTGGGCCTGTGCCAGCGACTGGGTGGCCGTCGCAACCGCCGCACCCGCCTCACCGACGCCGGGGAGCACCACCATCGGTGCCGGTTGCAGCACGGGCGTGGCAGCCACGGTGGCAGCCGACACCGCCTGGTAGGTGGTCATCACAGTGGCCGCCTGGATCCACATTCGGACGTAGTCGGCTTCGTTCACCGCGATGGGAATGGTGTTGAGACCGAAGAAGTTCGTGGCCAGCAGCGCGCCGTGCGCGACGTGGTTGGCGGCCAGTTCGGCCAGCGTCGGCATGGTGACCAGGGCGGTGCTGTAGGCCGCGGCCGCGGTTTCGTGCTGCGCCGCGGCGATCGCGCTGTGGGTGCCTGCTTGCGCCAGCCACATCAGATACGGCTGGTGCGCGGCGATGTACTGTTCCGAGCTCGGGCCCTCCCACGAACCTGCGCCGACCGATCCCAGGGTGGTGACGAGTTCGCCTGCAGCCGTCGCATATTCGGCACTGAGTGCCTGCCACGCCCCCGCGGCGGCCAGTAGCGACCCGGGGCCCGGGCCGCTGCTGAGCAGCGCCGAATGCACCTCGGGTGGCAGGGCCATCCAGATGGGGGCGGTCACGTCAGCCGCGCGCGATCAGGTACGACGACGCGGCCAGCGCATCACCGGCGGCGTAAGTCGCCCCGGATTCGGCGACCCCGGCTCCGGCCCGGCCGAGCTCCTCCACGGCGAGCGCCGCGACGGTGCTGTGTTCGACACCTGCGGCGCTGAAACCGGCAGCGGTTTGCAGCGACACGGGATCGGCGGCCGGCGGGAGCACCGCGTTCACCACCGGTGCGGCGGCGGCGTGGGCCGCGGCCAGCCGTGCTGTCAACGCCTCGACCGCGGCTCCGGCGGCGGTCAGACCTTCGGGAACGACACGCAGAGTCATCAGCTGTATTCCTTTCCGTTCGACGCGATACCCGACACATGCTCGGGGACCAAGGGGTTAACCAGTTGGACGTAGGTGGCGACCTCGCTGTCGCCGAGCAGCATGGCGCGGCCCGCGGGCAGCCGGGTGAAGCGATGCCCGCGCAACTTCCCGCCGTCCGCGGGGCTGCCCGACAGCATGACGGTGGTCGCCTGCAGGTCGTTGAGCCTGCGCAGCAGCGGTGCGGTCATCACCGCGTGCGCCGAGCCGCTGGCCCTGGCGGTGACAATCACCCGCAGCCCCAGATCATCTGCCTGAGCGAGCAATCCGAGCAGAGGTGTCCACGGCCGCGCGCCGACGTACGGGCCACTGACGGCCGGGCCGTCCGGGATCTGATCGACGTCGTCGATGATCAGGTAGTGGGTATGCCCCTCGAACTTCCAGTTGCGCAGCTCACCCGGCGACAGGCCGGCCGGCGGGCGGCGCTTGTCCAGCAGCCCGGCCAACCCGAGCATCGCCGGGGTGATGCGGTCGATGTTCGGGGTGTACTCGTTGTCGGCGAACAACGGCTCGTCGACCAGTTGCAGCCGGCGGTCCACGACGGTGAACGCCACACTGTCGGCGGTCGAGTTGTCCCGGATCGTGCGGATCAGGTGCCGCAGTAGCGTCGTCTTGCCGGAGCGGGTATCGCCGAAGACCATCATCAGCGGATGGCGGGCGAAGTCGATCGCCACCGGACGCAGATCTTCTTCGCGCTGGCCGATGACCACCTGCTCCGGGCCGATGTACAACGGGCCCAGCGCATTCGGGAGGAGCTGCGTCGGTAGCAGTCGCACCTCGGGGGCGCTGAGCTCCGGGTAGCGGGCGTTGATCGCGGGGATCAGGCGCAGGTCCGGCTCGGCGAACAGGAAGTGTTCGGCGGCCATGGTCAGGCCGCGGCCCGGCTGCTCGGCCGGCACCGAATCGGCCGGACGGCGCAGCGCACCGACGACCCGGACATTGCTGTCATGGGAGTCGTTGAGCTTGAGCTCAAGCCGCAGCCCCAGCCCGTCGCGCATGGCCAGGGGCACCTCCAGCCAGTTCGGCGTCGTGATCACGACGTGGATGCCGTACGCCAGGCCGGTATTGACCAGTTCGGTGACCTTGGCCAGCAACGGGTTCCGAGTGTTGAACGTGTCGACGTTGTCGCGACTGAAGGCGTACAGGTTGTCGATCACGAGGAACACCTCGCCGTAGCCGTCTTCGTAGGTGCCGGCCCGGTTGACCGCGCCGCGCTCCTGACGTTGGCGCAGGAGCTGCTCCAGTTCGGCGAAGGTACGCCGGATACGTTCGGGCTGCAGCGGGGAGGCGACGGCACCGACGTGGGCCAGATCGGCCATCGGCGCCAGCTGCCCGCCGCCGTAGTCCAGGACGTAGAAGCTGACCTCCCGCGGGGAGTGCAGCGCGGCCGCCGAGAGCATGAAGGTCTGCAGTGCACCGGACTTGCCCGACTTGGGCCCGCCGTGGATGAGCACGTTGCCTGCAGCCGAGCCGGCCGCGAACACCAGTGCGTCGCGGCGCATCTCGAACGGCTTGTCGATCTCGCCCAGCGGCCACTGGAACTCGTGCTCGGGAACACCTGCATGGCCGAGCACCTCGGCCAGCGGGATCGACCCGTCCAGCGGGGGCAGCCACAGCTGCGGTGCCTTCGGACCGTACGCGGCGAGTTGGTCGCCGATGGTGGCGATCAGCTTGCGCGGCACCGGTACCTCTTCGGGCTCGGCGGCCAGGATGATCGTCTCCACCGCCGGCTCCACCCGGCCCGCGGTGAACACCTGCGGCTCCGGCAGCGACTGCACGACGACCGAACGCGCAGCGCGCGGCGGATCGTAGATGCCGTCGACGTAGGTGCTGCGGAACTTGATCGGTGTCGCTCCCGGGGAAGGCACCAGGAAGCCCTCGCCCTTGTGCTCGCGGCCCGACTCGATGTGGAAGGCATCCTCCACGCCGATGATCTGCCTGCTGATCGACGGGCTGGCCACCTTCAGGCCGATGCGGTACGAGGTGTTCTTGTCGATGTCCTTGATCCGGCCCACGTCCAGCGTCTGCGACGCGAACAGGATGTGGATCCGGAAGGAGCGACCCTTGCGTGCCACGTAGTCGAACAGGTCGGCGTACTCCGGGTGTTCGGCGAGCATCAGGGTGAACTCGTCGGCCACCACGAACAGTGTCGGGATGGGCGGCAGGTCGTGCCCGGCCGCGATGGCGGCCTCGTACTCGGTCACCGAGTTGAACGCGCTGCCCTGGACCTGGCGTCCGGATTCCTTGAGCAGCTGCTCTCGGCGGGCCACCTCGCCGCGCAGGGTATCGGCGAACCGGTCGGCCAGCGAACGCTTTTCGGCCATGTTGGAGATGACGGCGACCACCTGCGGGAAGTGCCGGAAGATGTCGGCCCCCGCCTCACCCTTGAAGTCGGCGTAGATGACGATCAGCCGGTCGGCCGAATGAGTGGTCAACAGCGACAACAGCATCGACATCAAGGTCTGCGACTTGCCGGAGCCGGTCATTCCGATCATCAGCCCGTGCGGGCCCATGCCGCCCTCTGCCTCGTCTTTGAGGTCGAAGAGCAGCGGTTCCCCGGTGGCGGTGACGCCGATGGGCACGCGCAGTTCGTTGTCGCGGTCACGGGGTGCCCACAGACCGGCGATGTCGAGGGCGGAGGCATCCGGGATGCCGAACAGCGTGGTGAATGTCGACGCCCCCGAGGCCGCGGTACGCGCCTGGTCGGGGTTGGAGTCCCAGCGCGCCAACCGGCGGGCCAGGTGCGTGGCCGCGCCGGCGGAGAACCCGTCGGCGTTGTCGACGTAGGGCTGCCAGCCCCCGCTCTGCCACCGAGAAATCCTGCCGTCGGCGACCTTCAGGATCGGACGCTCCGGATCCGAATACTGTTCGCGGTGGGGCTCGGCGTCCGACCGGTGCACGACGGTGACGCCCGCGGCGCCTGCGCGGTGGCACACGTCGTCGGGATCGATCTCGGGGTCGTCGAGCACGATGAGCAGATGCTTGCCCGACGCGAGCGCGTCCCCGGTGAACGGGTCACGGTCTGTCAGCACGGGCGCCAGCAGGCCTCGTAGTTCGTCGGCGCCGGCCGCCAGGTAGCGCGCCGGGCCGACACCGTCTGCCTCGCCGGCGATATCGCTGTGCGGCAGCCATTTCAGCCAGGACCAGTCGGGGGCTTCCAGATCAGGGGTGGCCAGTGCCACGCCGAGCACTGCCGGATCATGCCAGGTGACTGCCTGAGCCACCCACGCCCGCAGCGCATCTCGCACCTCGTCGGGATCACCGAGCACGGTGACCCGCGAGACCTTCGCCAGGTCGATCCCGGCAGGCACCGAGCGCACGGTGCGATGCACGTCGAGCAGGCCGCGCAAGGTGGTGTGCGACACCGGCTCCAGATCGACCTCGTCACCGGCATCCTTGACGCGCAACGCCGTGGACAAGGGTGCGTCGTGCAGACCGGTGCGCAGCACCAGGAAGTCGGCGTCGTGGGGGTCGCGTTCCCATTGCCTGCGGGTGCCCGGCACGGCGGCCAGCAGCTCCGGATCCGGATGCGACCATTCCAGTGCCGCCCGCTGCGACTCGGCCTGGGCGCGGACGTTGTCCCGCACCACCGACAGGTAGCGCAGATAGTCGGCGCGCTCGGCGTCGACCTCCTCGGTGCGCAGCTTGTTGTCCGACCCGCGGTACATCGCGGTCGCGGCCAGCAGCAGCACGAACGGGAAGAACAGCGTGGTCGGTGAGATCAACCGCATACCGGTGGCCACCAGCGCGACGATCATCCCGACGATCAGGATGACGATCAGGTACGGCAGCACGCGGCGCAGCAGGGACGGCGGCACCAGACGCGGCAGCGTCGGGGGCGCCTCGATGGTGATCGCGCCCTTACGGACCTCCGGCGCGGGGACGCGCCGCCGGGCCTCGAAGATCAAGCGGCTCATCAGTTGTCTCCCTCGCGGGCGGTGTTCACCGCGGCAGGTCTCGGGTCGGCGGGCAGTGCGTCGTGTGCGACCAGCGCGTCGGCACGCGACAGGGTCGGGCCTGCTGCGAACTGGGTGAGCATCGACCACGGAATCGCGACCGGTGGCGGTGTCAGGCCCAGTGCGGCAACGGCTTTGCTGTCACCGGCGGTGTCGACGCCGTAGCGCACACCGGTATCGCTGACCCAGAATGCCGAGCCCGCTTGCGGTGCACCGGCGTCCGAACCCACGGACTGGACGAAGTAGCCGCTCCCGGGCGACAGCGCCACCCGGTTGGCAGTGCTGCCGTTCCCCGCTCCGACCAGATCGACCGTGCGCCGGCCGTCGGGCAGCGGCAGGGCCGCCCCGGACAGCAGCGTCAGCGAACTCTCGGTGGCGTCGGCCGGCTTGGACCAGTAGGCACAGGTCACCGGGTCGGCCGAGGCATCCACCGGAGTCACCTCGTCGGAGGGGTACGCCGCGGTGTCGATGCCGGTGACCGCAGGCAACCGGGACACGTCGTCGGCGCCCAGGCGCGGCGGCTGCTGCAGCCCGTATGAGTCGGTGTTGCGCAGGATCGCGGCCAGCACCGCCGAAATCTGTTGCAGACCATCGGCTTGCACGGCGTAGTACCGGATGCTGTTGTTCGCCTCATACGAGGCGACCACGGCGCCGATGGGTGCCTGCACCGGCAGCGCGAAGCGCGGCGGGGTCCCGGCACCGGGCAGTGCCGGCGCCACCAGCGGCGCCGATTCGGGGATGGCGTTGAACAATCCGGGTGCGATCACCCGGGGCGCGGGAATGTCGGTGCCCAAGCCGAGGGCGTCGGTGACAGCACGGTTGCCCAGGTCGATCGGGCTGCGCTTACCGTTCCACAGCAGCCACGTACCGGCGTGCACGCCACCCACGTTCTGCACCAGAACGACGTGACCGGCGGGCAGCGCGGTGGCACGCTCCCCCGTCTGGTCGGGCGTGCCCGCGAGCACGGTGACTCCGGTCGCCGGGGCGACGGGAGAATTCCCAGTAGCGTCGCAGACCGTCCACGCGGCGTCCCGAGACATGTTCTGCACCATGCGTTCCGGCGCCCCCGGGATACCGATGAGGTTGCCCCTGGCGAATCGGTCGATCTCGGCGCTCTTGACCAGGGTGGGGTTGTCGGGCTGGCCGGCGATCAGCCGGGCCGAGGTGAGGTTCAGCGCGGGGTGCACCACGTCGCCGATGCGCACGTACAACGCCGAGGTGTCGCGGTCGGCGATGATGGTCGAACTGCCGGCGTCCCCGCCCGGACGGATCAGCGAGAACACGAAGCAGCCGGCCACGCCGGTGATCACCACGAGGGCGCCGACCAGCACGGCGCGGCTCTGGCTGCGCAGCGGGTCCACCAGCATCCGGGTGTCGTGCAGCGCCACCCCGGAGGCGATCCGGCGCATCATGAATCGCCAGCCCGACACCTGGTGGCGGGTGACGAACCCGCGCCGGTAGGCAACGTGGTCCGGATTCTCGTTCACCGGTGTGCGCGAGGTGAACTCGCGCCGGTCACCGTTCGTCTCGCTCATTGTCCGGGCACCGTCAGTCCCAGGCCGCGCAGCAGCGGGCCGGCCGAGCGGTTGACGTCATCGGCGGTGATGGTCATCAATTGGTCGTCGGTGAAGTCGTCGGAATCGGAATGGTCCAATCGGTATTCGCGTTCCTCTTCGGAACGTTCGACAAGGTTTCGCACGAAGCGGCCGTTACCGGCGATGTCGAGGCTGCGGCGCGCCACACCGTTGCCGTCCGGGGTGCTGCCGGCGGCCAGCTGCGCGAACAGCGTCTCCATTGCGTCGTGCGCCGCGGGCTCGAAGATGCTGTCGCGTTTCTCGGCCATCCGCATGGCCATCTCGACCAACTCCGGTGCGCTGTAGGACGGGAAGTCGATGCTGCGGGTGAAGCGCGAACGCAGACCTTCGTTGGTGTCCAGGAATCGGTCGAGATCGGCCCGGTAGCCGGCGACGATGACCACCAGGCGGTCGCGGTCGTTCTCCATCCGGGCCAGCAGGGTGTCGATCGCCACCAGACCGAAGTCGTTCTTGGCGCCGGTGGACACCAGGGCGTACGCCTCGTCCAGGAACAGCACGCCGTCCAGCGCGCTGTCGATGATCGCGTTGGTCTTGGCCTCGGTTTCGCCGATGTGCTGGCCGATGAGGTCCGCACGGTGCACCTCGCGCACCGTCTCCTTCTTCAAAAGTCCCAGCCCGCAATAGATTTTGGCGACAACGCGGGCGATGGTGGTCTTGCCGGTGCCGGGCGGACCGGCGAAGACGAGGTGGTTGGTGCGCTGGGCGACGGCCAGGCCACGTTCCTGGCGCCGGATCGACATGGCCACCGAACTCTTCAGGCGGGCGACCTGATACTTGACCTCTTCGAGGCCGATGAACTCGGCCAGTTCGGCCTCGGCCTCGGTCAGCAGATGCGCCTTGCGCTCCTTGGCGCCCGGGTCGACGAAGTCGCCTTCGCCGGGTTCGGTGTTCGGATCCCACGGATCGCTGCGGGCGTCGATGCGCGCCGCAGTGGTGGTGGTCAGACCGAAAGACGAATCGAGCAGCGCCGCTTCGGTTCCCGCATGTTCGGGGTTGGCGGCGTACAACTCGGCGAGCACATCGCCCGCCTCGTCGGCTTCGCCCTGGGCACGCAGTGACAGCCCCTTGGCCAGCCCGCCGTCGACGGCGGCCACCGCGACGGGACCCTCCGGGTTCTCCAGGTGCGAGATGGCCGGCGCGTACATGCCGAGGTTGGCCAGGGCGATACCCAGCGTCACCCGGGCGGCGTGCGCGTAGTGCTCGTCGAGCTTCGGGTCGTTGACCACCGGGGTGAGCAGCCGCACCACATCCGACCAGCGCCGGGTGAGGTGGAAGATCGCCACCCGGACCCAACGTGCCTGCAACCAGGCGGGTCGGCGCTCGGTGAGCTCGGCCGCCAGTTGATCGGCCGTGGCGAAGTCGCCGCGCTCAGCCAGCGCTGCGGCGTAGGCCAGTTGGATGTCGTCGCGATCGGCGGCCCGGAATTCCAGATACAGGCCGGTGTCGTAGGTGAACGCGAGGGCACCGGGGACCAGCGCGATGTCGCGCTGCAGGACGCCCAAGGTCGCGGCGGTCCGCCAGATGGTCTCGATGACGCGCGGGGCATCGTCACCGATACCCGCGCCGGCGGCGGCCAGACCGACCCAGCCGTCGCACTGTTCGCGGGCGATGCGCGTCAGCTCGGTGAATCCCGATCGGGCGGCCGCGAGGTCGGCGGGGCGCTGCCGATCGTTGACGGACAATCCCAGCGCGCGACAGCAGGTCGCGAACCTGCTCGCGACGTCGCGGTCGACGCGCGCTACTCCTACGCTCGGCGTGAGCGTGCCATTGACCGTGTCCATATGCCTTCGCGCAGGGGCGCAAAGCCGCCTGCCGTCTCCTTAAGTTTGCCTATGCTAACTCGGGTGAAGTTAGCATTGCATTAACTAACTGTCGAGACGTTGCGCTACGGCTGCGCCAGTGACACCAGTCACCGGAGGCGGGGGCTCGCCGCCCTAGCTGGGCGAATCGACGGCGAGCAGAGTTGGGCAAGGATGACGCGCGCGCGAAGGCGTAACTTCGCTGGCAGCGGGCTTTCGGGCACAGCGAAGACGGCCCACTCATCGAGTGGCACGACGTCATACAGCAAACATGGTCACCGCGTATGCAGTCACACCAGCGGACGGCCCGTCCGGATGCGCCAGTCCAGGTCTTTGAGCAAGACGTTGAACGGGAACTTCCGGACGAAGCCGGGCGCCGCGTTGTTCGCGACGCGCAAAACCTTCATCAACCGGTCGAAGTGACGTTGCCGGCGCGCATCCCAGGGCAGGCGCATCTCGTCGCGAAAACGCTGCGGCAGGAAGCCCGTCGTGACGAGTCCGGCCCAATACTCGGAGCGGCGCTGCAGCGGTCCCGGCAACCGCACGCCCCGCACCCGCGCCACCGCGATCGGGTAGAGGTAGTCGCGCACCGTGTCGTCGATGTGCACCTGATCCAGCGACTCGTCCCAGTACTTGTCGAACGCCGCACGGTCGGCCGGCCACATCTCGGGCGTGACCTGCAGGGTGGTGCCGAGCGTGATGCCGTCGCGGTAGTGCTGGTCGGCCGTCTCTTCGTCCATCTCACCGATGAACAGCCGGTAGATGTCGACCGCGCCCTTGTAGAGACACGCCGCCACCCACAACTGCAGGTTCTTGTCGAAAGCGTTGTATTTGACCGGACTTTCGTCGGTCGAGTGCACCTGGGCGTGCGCCCCGTTGACCGCACGGCGGAAGGCGGCCTTCTGCGCATCGGTGCCACGCCCGGCCACCGCGAGATAGGTGAAGGTGGTGCGAGCCCGCTTGACCGGATGCAGGTCGGTCCGTCCGCTCTCGACCTTGCTCTCGACGACGCCGTATCCCACGCCGGGCCGGGCCAGCTGCATGATCACGTTGGCCGGACCCGCCAGCAATGCCACGCCCATCAGGCCGTCGTCGACGGTGGCCCCCCATCGGGCCTTGCGCACCGGGAGGAGCGCGGTCTCGTTGATGGGACGTTCGGCGATCGTCATTGATTACCCCTACAGAGCGTGTGCGCGAAAGTGAGAACGAAAGTTTCCTGATCTTGCCTTCCGTACTGGACAGGTGTCAAGATGGCAGCATGACGCAGGTCAGGACGTATCGCGGCGTCGAGGCGCCGCAGCGAATGGCCGACCGGCGCCGCCGATTCATCGAGGCCGGCCTCGACCTGCTCGGCGGCAGCACCGAGGAGCTCACCGTCCGCGCCATCTGCCGGCAGTCCGGGGTGGCCACCCGGCACTTCTACGAAGCATTCACCGACAAGGACGAGTTCGTCGCGGCGGTGTTCGACTCGGTGATCACCGAGGTCGCGACCACGACCCAGGCCGCCGTGGCGGCCGTCCCGGTCGCCGAGCAGAACCGCGCCGGCATCACCAACCTGGTGCAGACCGTCGGCGAGGACACCCGGGTCGGGCGGTTGCTGTTCGATCCGCATCTGTCCAATGCGGTGGTGATGCGCAAGCGGGCCGACCTGGGCGGGGTGTTCGCGATCCTGGCCGGCCAGCACCTGCAGGCTGCGCTGCAACGTGCGGAGAACCCGCATATCAAGGCCGTGGCCCATTTCGTGGTCGGCGGCGTCAGTCAGACCATCAACGCATGGTTGACGGGCACCATCGAGTTCGGTCGCGACGAGCTGATCGACCAGTTGACGACGCTGCTCGACGGGTTCGCCGACCCCCGGCTGTACTGACCTATCTCCCGCGCGCTACACCTTGACGTGGCGGTCGGCCGCGGTCCGGGGTGCCACCTTCGCCTCGTCCGGGTTGAAGTCCTTGATCCAGCAGGCGAATTCGAGGGTGATGCCGTCGGGGTCCTGGAAATAGAAGGACCGCACGTAGACGCCGGGGTGCAGGGTCGGCGACGCCTGCCATTCGCTCTCGTCGTGATTGAGCACCGGCCCGACGCGAATCCCCTTCGCCTTCAGCTTCTCCCGGTACTCGTCGAACTTCTCCGGCGGCACGTGAAAGGCCAGGTGGTTCATGGTGGACACGGCGCTGGTGATCTCGCCGAGGCCGGGCAGGGCGATCGGTGCGGAGATGCCGGGCACGCCGTCGGGCGCGTCGGTGAACCAGAAGAACGCCACGCAGTCACCGTGGCCGGCGTCGAAGAAGAAGTGCTGGCCCATGCCGCCGGGCAGATCGATCGCCTTGATCAGCGGCATACCGAGCACGCCGGAGTAGAAGTCGACGGTGCGCGCCATGTCCGAGCACACCAGCGCGACGTGGTTGATGCCGCCGAGCGCGAACTCGGTGTTGGGATTGTCCGGCCTGATCATGATGACCCCTCCCTCTGGCGCAGATGCAAATCTGAACCTAACATCAGATTCAGATTCGATCAATGCTGCGACGAGAGGCCAGGAGCATCGAGACCGCACGCGTTCAACTCCCGACCGTCCGCGGGCGCCAGACCCAGGCCGCTCTGGACAGCGCCGCGCGGAATGTCATCGCGCGCAAGGGAATTCTCGCCGCCACGGTCGCGGACATCGCCGCCGAAGCCGGCCGTTCCACGGCGTCGTTCTACAACTACTACGACTCCAAGGAGGCGATGGTCCGGGACTGGGCCCTGCGATTCCGCGACGAGGCCCGCGTCCGGGCCCGCGCCGCCGCCGAACCCGGTCTGACCAATGCCGAACGGGCGCACGCCGCCGCGGCGGCCCACTGGCACACCTACCGGCACCGGCTCGCCGAGATCATCAGCGTTTCGCAGCTGGCCATGATCAGCGACGACTTCGCACAGTACTGGGCGGACATCTGCGCCCTGCCCATCAGCCTGGTCACCGCCATGGTCGAAGACGCTCAGCAGCAAGGGTTCTGCGCCGACGACGATCCCAGCCTGGTGGCGGTGGCGCTGGTGTCGATGCTGAATCAATTCTGTTACACCAAGCTGTCCGGCAACGGCGCCGACACCGTGGACGACGGTGCCTGTATCACCACACTGGCCAACATCTTCTACCGAACGATCTACCACAAGGAGGCCGCCGCACCATGAGCAAGAGTGCTGCCGCCGGCGTCACCCGCGAGTTCGTGGGACTGGACTCACCGACTGCCCTGCGCGCGGGTGCCGGTGGCCATCCCTGCCAGGGCCTCTACCACCGCGGCGTCGGGCGAAAGCCCAAGATCGCGATGATCGCCACGCACTATCAGATCGATTTCTCCGAGCACTACCTCGCCGACTACATGGCCACCCGCGGTATCGGCTTCCTCGGCTGGAACACCCGGTTCCGGGGATTCGAGAGCAGCTTCCTGCTGGACCACGCCCTGGTCGACATCGGAGTGGGAGTCCGCTGGCTGCGCGAGGTGCAGGGCATCGAAACCGTGATCCTACTCGGCAATTCCGGCGGCGGATCGCTGATGTCGGCGTATCAGGCACAGGCGCTGCACAACCATGTTCGGCCCACCCTCGACGGGATGCGCCCTGCGGCAGGCCTGGCCGATCTGCCCCCCGCCGACGGCTACGTCGCCAGTGCCGCACACCCGGGACGCCCGGATGTGCTCACCGCATGGATGGACGCCGCGGTGGTCGACGAGAACGACGCGGTGGCGACCGACGCCGCACTGGATCTGTTCGAGGAGAAGAACGGTCCGCCCTATGCCGCGGACTTCATCGCCCGCTACCGGGCCGCCCAGATCGCCCGCAACGAGGCCATCACCGACTGGGCAGAAGCCGAGCTGGAACGGGTACGCGCGGCCGGTTACTCCGACCGGCCCTTCACCGTGTTGCGCACCTGGGCCGACCCCCGGATGGTCGACCCCACCCTGGAACCCACCAAACGGCAGGGCAACCTGTGCTACGCGGGAACTCCGATGCACGCCAACCGATCTGCCCGCGGGATCGCCGCGGCCTGCACGCTGCGCAGCTGGCTCGGCATGTGGAGCCTGCGGTACGCCCAGACCCGGGCCGAACCGCATCTGGCACTGATCGACTGCCCGGCCCTGGTGATCAACGCAGACCAGGACACCGGCGTCTTCCCGTCGGACGCCCAACGTATCCACGCCGCACTCGCGTCGACGGACAAGACGGTGTGCTCCATCGACACCGATCATTACTTCACCACTCCGGGTGCGCGCAGTGAGCAGGCCGATACGATCGCCAAATGGATCGCCAAACGGTGGAAGTAAGGGTTCTCGCGCACTTCACGCCCGGCGCGAAGGTCCTGGATTTCGTTGCACCGGAGTCTGATTGGCTCGACATCCGGTGGTGCGCCGAGGACGACGACGAGACCTTCTACCGCGAACTCCCCGACGCCGAGGTGATCTGGCATGTGCTGCGGCCGCTGTCGGGCGCCGACCTGGACCGGGCCGCGAACGCGAAGCTGGTGCACAAACTGGGCGCCGGGGTGAACACGATCGACGTCACCACCGCCACCCGGCGCGGTATCGCGGTGGCCAACATGCCGGGCGCCAATGCGCCGTCGGTGGCCGAGGGCACCCTGCTGCTCATGCTGGCGGCGCTGCGCCGGCTGCCCCAACTGGACCGGGCCACCCGGGAGGGCCGCGGGTGGCCGTCGGATCCCGATCTGGGTGAAACGGTGCGCGACATCGGCGGTTGCACCGTCGGCCTGGTGGGTTACGGCAACATCGCCAAGCAGGTCGAAAGAATCGTGCTGGCCATGGGCACTCCGGTTGCCAAGGTCGTGCACACCAGCACACGCGACGACGGGACACCCGGCTGGCGCTCGCTGTCCGACCTGCTGGCGGCCGCCGACATCGTCTCGCTGCACCTGCCGCTGAACGAGCACACCCATCACCTGCTCGGCCCCAGCGAACTGGCCGCGATGAAACCCGGTGCGGTCCTGGTGAACACGTCGCGTGGGCCGATCGTCGACGAGACGGCCCTGGTCGACGTGCTGCGGTCCGGCCACCTGGCCGCCGCCGGGCTGGACGTCTTCGAAACCGAACCGGTGCCGCCCGGCACTCCCCTGCTCAGCCTCGCCAACGTCGTGGTCACCCCCCACGTCACCTGGTACACCGTGGACACCATGCGCCGATATCTAAAGATGGCCGTCGACAACTGCCGCCGGCTCCGGGACGGTGCATCCCTGGCCCACCTGGTTAACGAAGTCAGATAGCCCCCTCTCAGTGGCGCGGGTCACGTCAGGGGTACCCTCGTTCCCAACCGACCGGTTAATAGGGAAGGGCGCATATGCCTATCGCGATCAATCCTGAGCACAACGACCTGGCCGATTCGGTCCGGTCCCTGGTGGCCAAGGTGGCCCCCGCCGAGGTGCTGCACGAAGCGCTGGAGACCCCGATCTCCAACCCGCCGAGCTACTGGAAGGCGGCGGCCGAACAGGGCCTGCAGGGCGTACACCTCGCCGAAGAGGTTGGTGGCCAAGGCTTCGGCATCCTCGAACTGGCGATCACCCTCGCCGAGTTCGGTTACGGCGCCGTACCGGGACCCTTCGTCCCCTCGGCCATCGCCAGCGCCCTGATCTCCGCCAACGACCCGAAATCCGCACTGCTGGAAGGACTGGCCGCCGGTGACACCATCGCGGCCTACGCCATCGACTCCGGGCTGACTGCCACCCGCCAGGACGACACCCTCGTCATCCGCGGTGAGGTTCGTGCCGTGCCCGCCGCGGCGCAGGCGTCACTGCTGGTGCTCCCGGTGTCCGGCATGGGTGAGGCCAGCAGCGTGCAATGGGTGGTCCTGGACGCCGACACCCTGGAAATCGAGCCGGTGACCAGCGTCGACCCGCTGCGCCCGCTGGCCCATGTGCGGGCCAACGCCGTCGAGGTCGGTCTGGACCGCGTGCTGTCCAACCTCCCCCGCGCGCACGCCCGCGCGCTCATCACCACGCTGCTGTCGGCCGAGAGCGTCGGCGTCGCCCGCTGGGCCACCGACACCGCCACCGAGTACGCGAAGATCCGCGAGCAGTTCGGCCGTCCCATCGGCCAGTTCCAGGCCATCAAGCACAAGTGCTCCGGCATGATCGCCGAAACCGAGCGGGCCACCGCTGCGGTGTGGGACGCCTCGCGCGCCCTCGACGAGTACCGAAATGGCGACGACGACAGCCACTTCGAGTTCGCCGCCGCCGTCGCCGGCACGCTGGCACCGGTGGCGACGCAGCACTGCGCCCAGGAGTGCATCCAGGTGCACGGTGGCATCGGCTTCACCTGGGAGCACGACGCCAACATCTACTACCGTCGCGCGCTCGTGCTGGCAGCCGCCTTCGGCCGGGCCGCCGACTACCCGCAGCTGGTCGTGGACACCGCCACCGGCACCGGTCTGCGCGAGCTGAACATCGACCTGGATCCGGACACCGAGAAGCTCCGCGAAGAGATCCGTGCCGAGGTCGCCGCGCTGAAAGCCATTCCGCGCGAAGAACGTAACGCCGCGATCGCCGAGGGCGGCTGGGTGCAGCCGCATCTGCCCACGCCGTGGGGACGCAATGCAGGCCCCATCGAGCAGATCATCACCGCGCAGGAGTTCAGCACCGGAAAGGTCGCCCGCCCCAACATGGGGATCGCGGCGTGGATCATCCCGTCAATCGTCGCCTACGGCACCGATGAACAGCAGCAGCAGTTCCTATCCCCCACCTTCCGCGGTGAGATGATCTGGTGCCAGCTGTTTTCCGAGCCCGGCGCCGGTTCGGATCTGGCCAGCCTGAGCACCAAGGCCACCAAGGTCGACGGTGGGTGGCGCATCACCGGCCAGAAGATCTGGACCACGGGTGCGCAGTACTCGCAGTGGGGTGCCCTGCTGGCCCGCACGGACCCGAGCGCGCCCAAACACAACGGCATCACGTACTTCCTGCTGGACATGAAATCGCCTGGGGTGGAAGTCAAGCCGCTGCGTGAGCTCACCGGTGACGCGATGTTCAACACCGTGTTCATCGACGACGTGTTCGTGCCGGACTCGATGGTGCTGGGCGAGGTGGACCGCGGCTGGGAGGTCAGCCGCAACACCCTGACCAACGAGCGGGTGTCCATCGGCAGCGGCGAGCCGCCGTTCCTGGCCAGCCTCGACCAGTTCGTGAAGTTCATCGGCGAGGGCCAGTTCGACCAGATCGAGCAGAACCACGCGGGCAAGCTCATCGCGGAGGGCTACGCCGCCAAGGTGCTCAACCTGCGCTCGACGCTGCTGACGCTGGCCGGCGGGGACCCGATGCCCGCCGCCGCCATCTCGAAGTTGTTGTCGATGAAGACCGGACAGGGTTACGCCGAGTTCGGGGTGTCCTCCTTCGGCACCGACGGCGCGGTCGGTGACAAGGAACAGATCACCGGCACGTGGGCCGACTACCTGTTGTTCAGCCGGGCGACGACGATCTACGGCGGTACCACCGAGGTGCAGCTGAACATCATCGCCGAGCGCCTGCTGGGCCTGCCCCGCGACCCGTAATCCGAAGCGCCGCGAACTAAGGGAGAATCGAGTCCACGTAGCCGCCGTCGACGCGCAACGCGCCGCCGGTGGTGGCCGACGCCAGCGGTGACGCGAGATAGGTCACCATGTTGGCGATCTCATCCGGCTCGATGAGCCGCTGCAGCAGGGATTGCGGGCGGTGCTTGCGCATGAACTCGCGCTGGGCCTCGTCCCATGGCAGATTCTTGTCGACCAACTCGTAGACGAAGTCCTCGACACCCGCGGTGTGCGTCGGCCCGGCGATCACCGAGTTCACGGTCACCCCGGTGCCCGCGGCATCCTTCGCGAACCCACGCGACACGGCCAGCAGCGCGGTCTTGGAGACGCCGTAGTGGATCATCTCCTCGGGGATGACGATGGCGGAGTCGCTGGCGATCTGGATCGCCCGGCCCCAGCCACGGTCCGTCATGCCCGGCAGGTAAGCACGGATAAGGCGCACCGCGGCAAGGACATTCACCTCGAAGTAGCTGCGCCACAGCTCGTCGGTGACCTCGCGGGCCGGCACCGCACCGAAGATGCCGAGATTGTTGACCAGGATGTCCACCTCGGGCAGGACGGCCAGCAGCTCGGCCGCGCCCTCGGCGGTACTGACGTCGGCGGCCACCCCGAACGCGTCACCGCCGAGGGTGGCCACCGCTTCGTCGACGCGGGATGCGGTGCGGCCGTTGACCGCTACCCGCGCGCCGCTGCCGGCCAGGCCCTGCGCGATGGCCAGCCCGATGCCCTGAGTGGAACCCGTGACGAGTGCCGTCTTTCCGGAGAGGTCGATATTCACGAGCTATAACTACCCTCCGGCCGGCCCATCTATTCCGGACTCAGAGTTCGCGCAGCTCGCGTTTGAGGATCTTTCCCGTCGGGTTGCGTGGGAGTTCGTCGAGGAAGACCACCTCGCGCGGCACCTTGTAGCGGGCCAGGTTCTCCTTGACGTAGGTCTTGATCGCCTCTTCGTCGACGGAGGCGCCTTCGGTCTTGACGACGAAAGCACGCAGCCGGTGGCCCCATTCCTTGTCCTCGACGCCCAGCGCGGTCGCCTCGACCACCTCGGGGTGTCCGCTGATGAGATCCTCGACCTCGGCGGGGAAGACGTTCTCACCGCCGCAGACGATCATCTCGTCGTCGCGACCCGACACGAACAGCAGACCGCTCTCGTCGAAGTAGCCGACGTCGCCCGAGGACATCATGCCGTCGATGATCTGCTTGCCACCGCCACCGGTGTAGCCCTCGAACGGGAACGTGTTGCGCACGAAGATCCGCCCCACCTCGCCCTGCGGGAGCTCGATTCCGTTGTCGTCCAGGATCTTCACCGTGATGCCCTTGACCGGCGGGCCCACCGTCGCCGGATTCTTGGACAGGTCCTTGGGCCGGGCGATGGAGGCGAACGCGATCTCGGTCGAGCCGTACAGGTTGTAGACCACCGGGCCCAGATCCTTGAGCGCGCGGGTGGCCAGTTCGGCGCCCAACTGCGAGCCGGACACGAACACGATCCGCAGGCTGGACAGGTTCGGCTTCTGCTGCGTCTTCTCCAGCTCGTCGAGCGTGCGCGACAGCATCACCGGCACCACGACGATCGCGGTCACCTTGTGCTTCTCGACGTCGGCCAGCACGGTCGCCGGCTTGAAGCGCCTGCGCAGCACCAGGGTGGTGCCCAGCATCATCGCGATGGTGGCATGCAGGAAACCCAGCGCGTGGAACATCGGCGCCGGCAGCGAGGTCACCTCACCGGACTTGAACGGCACGTGCGACAGCACACCGCCGATCGGCGCGAGCGACGGCGGGGTGCTGCGATTGGCGCCCTTGGGCGTCCCGGTGGTGCCGCTGGTCAGGATGATCACCGACGAGTGCTTGGTGGCCTTCGGTGCGGGCTGCTTGCTGCTGTGCTTGATGAGGTCGGCGAGGGTGTCGTCGGTGCCCGACGGCTCATCCGGCTTGTCCGGATTCGTGGGCAGGGCGCGCAGCTTGCCCAGCGGGGGGTCCGCCTGCGCCACGGCGGCGGTGTATTCGTCGTCGTAGATGACCAGCTTGGCGCCCTCACGCTCGGACACCTCTTTGATCTGCGGACCGGAGAACTCGCTGTTGAGCAGGATGATCCGGGCCCCGACCCGGGCCGCGCCGTAGACGGCGATGAGGAACCAGCGGTGGTTGCGGATCAGCAGCGCGACACCGTCACCGCCGCGGACGCCCTTGTTGCGCAGCCCGTTGGCCACGGCGTGCGCGGCCTGATCCAGTTCGGCGAAGGTGATCTCACCGTCGTCGTCGATGACGGCGGTCCGGTCCGGGTAGCGGCGCGCGTTGAGCGCCGGGATCATGCCGAACTCGCCCCAGCGCCGGATGTCGGCGAGCATGGCGACGAAATTCTGTGGCGGCTCGAGCTTGAACGCGCCCGCCTCGAACATCTTGCGGGCGTAGTGCAGCTCCGCCGAGCCACGGTCGAAGTATTGCTGGGCTTTCGCCGCCGCCTGCACGGGCAGGTCGAAGAGACTGGGCATACGGCCACACTATGTGACACACGTCGCACCCGGGCCGGTAACTACCATGGGCTCCATGGCCGACGCGGTCTCACTGGAGGTGGGCGGCCGGCAGGTACCGATCAGCAATCCCGGCAAGGTGGTCTTCCCCGACGCGGGAGTGACCAAGAAGGACCTGATCGACTATTACCTCGCCGTCGCCGGTGGCGCGCTGCGTGGTGTCGCGGACCGGCCGATGATCCTCAAGCGCTTCGTCAAGGGCATCTCACAGGAGGCGATCTTCCAGAAGCGGGCGCCGGAGAAACGGCCGGACTGGATCGGCGTCGCCGAGCTCAAGTACGCCTCGGGTACGTCGGCCAAGGAGGCGGTGCTCACCGATCCGGCAGGCCTGGTCTGGGCCGTCAACCTCGGCTGTGTCGACCTGAACCCGCACCCGGTGCGGGCCGCTGACCTGGACCATCCCGACGAACTTCGGGTCGATCTGGACCCCATGCCCGGGGTGGACTGGCAGCAGATCCTTGCCGTGGCGCAGGTGGCCCGCGAGGTGCTCGACGACCATGGGCTGACCCCCTGGCCGAAGACGTCCGGGTCGCGGGGATTCCACATCTATGCACGCATCCATCCGCACTGGCCGTTCAAGCAGGTCCGGTTGGCCGCCGAGACGGTGGCGCGAGAGGTCGAACGCAGGGCGGCGCATCTCGCCACCGCACGCTGGTGGAAAGAAGAGCGCGGCGAGCGGGTGTTCGTCGACTTCAACCAGAACGCGAAGGACCGCACCGTCGCCTCGGCGTACTCGGTGCGGGCGACCCCGGACGCCCGGGTGTCCACCCCACTGCACTGGGACGAGGTGCCGGACTGCCGGGCCGAGGCGTTCACCGTCGCCACCGTCCCCGCGCGGTTCGCCACGATCGGCGATCCCTGGGAAAACATGGACGACGCCTCCGGCGGGCTGGAACCGCTGCTGGCGCTGGCCAAGGAGATGGGGCCTGCCGAGAAACCCCCGAAGGGCACCGGCAAGCGGACGATGACCATGCCGCTCATCGAGGTCGCCCGGACCAAGACCCGCGATGAGGCGATGGCGGCGCTGGACGTCTGGCGTGGCCGTCATCAGGCGGCGGCCGCCCTGCTGACGCCGGTGGATGTGCTGGTCGACGGGATGCGCGGACCGAGCTCGATCTGGTACCGGGTACGGGTCAATCTCCAGCACGTGCCCGAGCGGGAACGCCCCCCGCAGGAGCCGCTGATCGCCGACTATTCGCCGTGGGACGGGTACCGCGGCGGACAGTTTCAACGCTGAGCGCAATTTGAGGCTACTCAACAGTAAGTTGACGTCAATTACTGAGGAGTACTCTTAAGTAACATGAAACATGTTGCGCAGCAACATAATTGAAAACTCTCAGCAAACCCTTACGCGTATTTCAGGCGTAAGTCTTAGCAAAGTATTAATGCGTACTCCCAGGTACCTTAAATTCGGCCGATAACTTCAGTGTTAGTTCCACACATCGAAGGGAGGCATTACATGACGATCGCATTCCGCTACGGCAACCCGGCGGTCGACTGTGACGGTGCCCAGCTGCGTGCACAGTGCCGCCATCTGGCGACCGTTGCGACGCTCACGGGAGTCATCGACGACGCCAACTTCGACCACCTCACCCACCGGGTCCGGCAGATGGTTCTCACCGAGAAGCCTTTTGTCCTCGACCTGAGCGGCGTGACGGGACTGTCCGCCCGCGGCGTATCCCTGCTCTACGGACTCGATGACGAGTGCGACCTGGCCGGGGTCGAATGGGCGCTGGTCGCCAGCCCGCAGGTCCTCGACATCCTGGAAATGCTCGACGACGCCTTCCCGATCACCGCATCGGTGCCCGAGGCGCTGCATCACTTCGCTGAGGGCACCCTTGCCCGCCGGCGTCTGCTCCCGCTGCTTCACAAGACCGCATAACAAAGAAAGGCGGATCACATGTTGCTCGACGTTCGCTGGTTGACCGCTCTCGTTCGCCGTCACCGCAAGCACGCCCACTAACTTCAACGTCAGAAGCCTGGCTGGCGAGTCACCCGACTCGCCGGCCAGGCTTTTTTCGGTTCAGCCGGCACGTTCAGGCCTTGTAATAGACCAGCTGATGCGTCGAGGCCAGCAAGCCGCCCGTCCGGCTCCAGATCTGCGCCGTCTGATCGAAGTGCCCGGCACCGAATCGCTGAGCCCGGGCCACACCCAGCACGAAGTCGTCACCCTGCGCCGCGAGTTCAGCCTCATCGGCATGGAAGTAGACGGTGAATGAGATGGTGCCGGCCGGCATCAGCTGGCCGCGCCGTAGATAGACCCGCGGATAGAAGATGTCGCACACCGCGGTCAGGGACGCGAAATCCAGTCCCCGCGCCGGCTTGTCCCTCACCCACATGACGGTCTGCGAGGACGGCGACGGTGCCGGGTCGATAGCCGGGATGGCGCCTTCGACGAAGCGGATGTCGTAATTGCCCAGCCACACCACACCCAGCGGATTCGCGCCTACACCGATCTCGTCCGGCGACGGCACCACCGGCGGCGCCAACTCGGTATCGGCCCACGTCTCGCGGCGCACGGCGAACACCGCAGTGGCCGTGGTCTTCACCTCGCCGCTCTGACTCAGCTCGACGTACCAATGCTGGTTGGACCGGTTGGTGCGCACGGCTCGCGCCTGGACGTCGAAGCCCCCGTCCACGATCGGCGCCAGATAGTTCACCGTGAGCGCGACGGGAAATCCGTGCACGTCGGGCTGGAGTTCGATGGCCCGGAGCATGGTGGCCGCGGTGATGCCACCGAACGGGCCGACCATGTTCGCCCATTCCGGGACCGTCCGCCCGCGTAACCGGCCCTCATCCAGAGCTTCCAGTGCAATGCCGTCATCGAACACCGTCATCGGCGAGACTTTACCGCGAATCCTTTGACAGGCTAACCAGTAAGGCTTACCGTGACCGCCATGGCAGCCCTTGCAGGTCGGCGCATTCTGGTGACCGGCGCGGCGACCGGGATCGGCGCGGCGGCGGTTCATGTCCTCAGCGACGCCGGCGCACGGGTGGCCGCCACCTATCACTCCACGCCACCGCCCGAGGACCTGGCCGCGACCTGGTTGCGGTGTGACGCCCGCGATCCGGAGTCGGTGCAGCACGCGGTCGATGCGGCGGTCGACGCGCTGGGCGGCCTCGACGTCCTGGTGAACGCCGCCGGGTTGTGGCAGGCAGGCGTACCCGGTCACATCACCGCCGACCAGATCGACTCACTACTGGCCACCAACGTCCGAGCCACCATCCTGACCAATCAGGCGGCCCACGCCGTCCTGCGCGAAAAGGGCGGTGCCATCATCAATTTCGGGTCAGCGGAAGCCGTCATGGGCAGCCCGATCTCGGCCGTCTACGCCGCCAGCAAGGGCGCGGTGCAGGCGTGGACGCGGTCGGCCGCCAAAGCCTGGGCCGCCGACCGCGTCACCGTGAATGCGCTGGCTCCGGCGGTGGAGACGCCGGGGGCCGAACGCCTGCGGGGCTTCCTCGGCCCGGACGTCGCGAAATTCATCGACCAACAGTTGAAATCGACGATCCCGCTGGGCGGAAAGCTCGGCGATCCGGCGGACCAGTTAGGTCCCGCCCTGGTGTTCCTGTGCAGTGCGGGCGCCGGTTTCATCACCGGGCAGCTGATTCCGGTCGACGGCGGCCTGATCATGGTGGGCGGCTGAGAAACCCACGCCGGCCACACACGACGCCGCCAGCACCAGCGATACCGCGGCGTACGCGAGATTGCCGACCGGCGTGCCGTCTGCGGTGACACCGTCGACGGCCGCGAAGTAAGCCGGAAGCGCGGTCAGCCACAACAGAGTCAGCACCCCGAGGTAGACCGGCCCGAACACCGCCACGAAACGATTCGACTCGGCGCGGCCCGCCCGCCACTGCCTGAGCAGAACCGGGATGGCGACCGCCGCGATCGCCACCAGTTCGAGGGCGAACACCACTGCCTGCGCGGTGACGTTCGGGTGCTCCCCGCCGAACAGTGAGAACGGGATGCTCAAGACGGCGACACCGATGGGCACCAGGGCACCGGCAATCACCGTGCGCCACAACAGGCCTGGCACCGAGTACGTCCGCCCGGCCCGCACCATGCAGGTGACGAGCAGCACCAGCACTCCGGGTCCGAGCGCCGCGAAGATCACCACGCTGGCCATCGGTACCGAGGCCAGCATCGGGTGGTTCAGATTGTTGTCGGTGTTCCAGGCCCACCAACGCAGTTGCGGACCCAGCTGGTCGAACACCTCGTAGAAGCAGTGGTGCAAGAAGCCGACGCAGACCGCTCCCACCACGACACCACGGTCGCGGAACACCCCGAACGCGCGCACGATCTCATACGCCAGCGTCGCCAGCGCGGGATAGAGCGCCACGATGTACAGCGGGAGTCGCTCGAACAGGAACTGCACCGTGAACACGTTGTGCGCGAACACCACTCCGACGTGATCCTGCACCCCGAAGACATCGGGGAAGTACAGCGGTATCTCGATCGCCAGCAGGTACACGCCGGACGCGAACCACAGCACCAGATTGGTGGCGTCGCCGTCGCGGCGCAGCCGGCGGATCGCCCACCACAACGCGAACACCGCGCCGGCCACCATCATCAACTCGAGCACCGGCAACGTCGAGTTCGACAGCGCGAACGGATTGCGCAGGTGCGCCACCGCGGGCGCATCACGGCAGGTGAAATCGCCTACCCGGTGCGCTATCTCGTCGAATGTCGCATTGCACTGCCCCATCAGCGCACCGCCTCGGCCGTGTACCACCGGGTGACGTCGCCGCCGTCGTCCCACCGCCGGAACCAGCGGTCCGCGAGTTCCGGCAGCGGTTCACGCTCCGGGTTGTGAAAAGGTGTCTGGCTGAGCAACACCCGGCCGGCGGCGACCATCCGTTGCCTCCGCGGCACGGCGGCGAAGGCCGTTCCCGGCCCACCACCTGCCCGCCCGAGTTTCTGTCGCAGTGTCTGGCGCAACCCGTATGCCGGCAGCAGCGTGCGGGCGTCCACCTGCCGCTCCTCCTCGGAGATGTGCGCATTGGCACCGTCGGCGATGATGGCCAGCACCCCGATCATGTGCTTGACCACCCCGGGTAGCGCCCGCAGCCGGTACCAACTGCTGCCCACCACGGCGTCGTAGATGACCAGCGCCGAACTGCGGTGCTCCACCTCCTCGACGAAGTGCCATACCAGTAGCGAGGCGACGCGTTCGTCGCCCGGCCGGAACAGGGCGTCGTCGTTGTCGAGCATCATCTTGAAGCTGGGCGTGAAGGTCGCCTCCAGGTCGGCGACATAGGCCAGCCGGAACTCCAGCGGCGTGGTGGCGGTGACCCGGTCGAAGCTGGCCGTCACGGCGTCGAAGGTCTGCTGCAGTCCGGGATAGCTCTTGATCAGCGCCGTGACGTGCTTGCGGTGGGTGCTGGAGTGCTGGGCTTCCTGACGCAGGAAGGCCGTCGCCTCGGCGGCGACGGCGGGATCGGTGATCAGCGGTTTTGCTTCCTGAACCGCGGCGACGATCATTTGCTCGAACCCGACGGCCAGCATCGATGTCGCGTTCATGAAGAACGAGAACGCCGGATTCTGCGGGTTCCAGTTCCACGGCACGTCCTCGGTGAAGTCGAACTTCGGCCGGCGCACCTCGAGATCGGTCATCGGACCCTCCCCGTTCAATTGATTACACACTTTGTCGCATTGTGTAACTTGTGCATTGTTAGTCGAAGGATCTGGAAGAGTCAACGCCGTGGGACGCAAAGGATGGGGCGGTGCACCACCGGCCGACGACGCCGAGGCGCGCAAACGGATCATCGATGCCACGCGGACGATGATCGACGAGCGCGGCGCCGGTGCGACCGCGCTGGCCGACGTGGCCGACTCACTCGGCATCACCCGCAGGACCATCTACCGCTACTTCACCGGCACCGAGGACCTGTTCACCGCGGTGGCCGAGGTGAGCCTCGAGGGTTTCGTCACCGATATCGGGGCCATGACCGCGAACCTGGATGTCACCGAACAGCTCGTCGAGGTGGTTGCGCACATCATCGAGCGGCTCCCCCACGAGCCGCTACTGGAATTGCTCCTGGCCAATGACCGCACCAACAGCTTCAGCCGCGGCATGCTCACGCCAGATGTCATCACCCGCTGCCGAACCATGCTCCGGCACACCCATATTGATTGGGCAGCAATAGGTTACGAGGACACCACACTCGACGAACTCATCGAGTTCCTGCTACGCAACATCCAGTCGATGATCGTCGCGCCGACCGACCCGCCGCGCACGGGCGCGCGCCTGCGGGCCTACCTGCGACGCTGGATCGGACCGGCGATGACGCTCACCTGAAGCGACCGGCGAACCCACGCAGCGGCAGGTCGGCGCTGGTGAGCAGGCCCGGACGGGCGGCCACCACCGACTTGATGGCGTTCAGCGCCGGCAGACCCGTGACGGTCATGCCGATGGAAGCGAAGCTCGTCGGGTCGGACAGATCGACGCCGGGCTTCGGGAAGATCATGTGCTTGTTGTAGACGCACGGGTCACCCATGACCTGAGTGATGTAGCAGCCCTTGATATCCCAGCTCGGGTCGGTGTGCGGGGTCATCTGCCATTCGAGATGGGTTTCGATCTTCGGTACGCCACCGACCATGCCCTGGTACTTGATGTAGTTGCCGCCGAGCGAGCCCTTGGGCAGCTGGTACCAGCCCAGGTCGACATCCTTGGTGCAGGCGCCGAGTTCATAGCTGAACTTCACCTCGTCGAGTTGCACGTCGAAGCAGTCCGCCATCAGCAGCACACTGTCGGCGAACACCCGGGTGTATTTCTCCAGCATGTCGGGCAGTCTCGGGTCGTCGACGGGCAGCCCGTAGCCGACCTCTTTCCAGGTGTCGGCCGAATGGTGACAGGACACGTCCACCGACTCGATGGTGGTGACGTTGTCGATCTCGGCGACGTCGGCCGAACACACCACGCCCAGAATCTGATTCAGACCCGGGTTCATCCCGGTGCCGTAGAACGTCGCTCGGCCCTTGGCGGCAGCCGCAGCCAGCACCTCGCTCACCGGGCGACCCGACGGGTGCGGATGGTTCGAGTCCCGATGCCAACCGGTGATCCAGTCCGCGGTGGTGACGATATTGATCCCGGCCTCAAGGACTTTCACGTAGAGGTCCTCATCGGGGAAGACGCCGTGGAAGGTGAGCACATCCGGTTTGGCGGCGATGATCTCCTCGACCGTGCCGGTCGCGATCACCCCGTTGGGCTCCAGGCCGACGATCTCACCCGCGTCCCGGCCGATCTTGTCGGTTGAGTAGCAATGTAATCCGATGAGTTCGAGGTCGGGATGCGCGGCGATGCGCTTGATCATCTCGGAGCCGACGTTGCCGGTGGCGACCTGGAAGACGCGGATCTGCTGGGTCATAGGGTGTCAACCTCTCTGATTCTGGCCAGGTCCGCAGCGGAGCCACCGCGACCGTCGGGATAGAACTGGACCGCCCACTTGCGGATCGCCGTGAAGCCCTCATACTCGGCGGTCGCCAGGGCCGGCGGATCCGAATAGCGTTGGTGTTTCCAGATATCGATGTCCTGGGCGAACTGGCGGATCACCTCGTCGCCGAACATCCGCGCCTTGTCCTCGGTGCGTTGATCATCGCGTCCGGGGGTGCGCCCGATGTAGACCATGAACCGTACATCGGAGGTGCGGTCGTCGACCGGGGTGACCGCGGAGATGGTGCGGTTGTCGATCATCCCCCAGCTCTTTGTCACCGCGATCCCCAGTCCGCCGTTGATCGCCTCGACCCCGCTGTCGACGTCTTCGATGCGCTGGCCGTCGTCACCTTCGAAGGTGATGGTGAAGTCGACGTAGGACCACGGCTCGGCGAAGTCGTGGCGGGTGAAGACGGGGACGATCGGCGTCTTGTGCACGAACTTGAAGTGGGCGAAGTCGACGCCGTTTTCCAGCACGTACTGCGGGTGGATCTCCAGCGACTCGGCGTGCAGACGTTGTTGCGGGTAGTAGTCCTCGGCGGTGCTGTCACCGAAGTCGGCGAAGATGTCGGGGACCTCGAAATATGGTGCCCTGCCCTCGATGTCATGCCAGATATAGACGGATTCGTTGCGCTCGGCCACCGGATAGGTCGTCATTCGGCGCCCCCGGTTGGGCCGGTCCTGATACGGGATGCAGACGTTGCGCCCCTCGTGGTTCCACTGCCAACCATGGAACGGGCATTCGATGACCTCGCCCTCGACGTGGCCACCATGCCCCAGGTGCGCGCCGAGATGTTCGCAGTAGGCGTCCATGACGGTCAGACGGCCGGATTGCGCCCGCCACGCGATCATCTCGCGTCCGAAGTACGTCATCCGGTGCACATCGGCGACACCGATCTCGGCGGACCACGCCACCTGGAACCAGCCCGTCGGGACCATCGACAACGGCGGTTTTGCCATGGGCCAACAATCACAGAGGGTTCTATCAAAGTCAATACTCGCGTAGCATCCTCGTGATGACCGAGGCTGCCGAACGCCGCACCAACCGGCGAGGCCAGGCTTCGCGCGAGAGCATGCTGGATGCTGCGCTGCAGGCCTTGGCCTCCGGTGAACCGGGGTCGGTGTCGGGCAACCGGATCGCCAAGGACGCCGGGGCCACCTGGGGCACGGTCAAATACCAGTTCGGCGACATCGACGGACTGTGGGCCGCGGTGCTGCGCTTCACCGCGGAACGGCGGGGTGAACTGCCCTCCCGCGCCGCGCCGCACGGCCCGCTGGCCGGGCGTGTGTCGGCCATCCTCGAGATCATGTACGACGGTTTGACCGCGACGGATTCCCGCGCCATCGAGAACCTGCGCGCAGCGTTGCCCCGGGACCGGACCGAGCTCGAGCGGCTGTTCCCCCAGACGGCGGCGGAGCTCGCATCCTGGCAGCGGACGTGGATCACGGCCTGCCAGAAGGCTTTCGCCGACCTGGATGTCGACCCCGCCAGGGTCCGGGAGGTGGCGTTGTTCATTCCCGGCGCCATGCGCGGCATCACCTCCGAACGCCAACTCGGCAGCTATATCGATCTCGACGAGGCCCGCCGCGGCCTGTCCAACGCGATCGTGGCCTATTTGGAGGCCTCGCAATCGGACTAGGGACTTCTGGCCCTGCTGCACACGGCGGCAACGGAGCACGATCCAACTATGCCGACGACACTGCAACAGGTCACTCTCATCGAGGACGCCGTGCACCTCGCGTGCCGCGCTCCGTCGTATCACAACAGCCAGCCGTGGCGCTGGGTGATCAGGTCCGGCACCGTGTCGCTGTTCCTGGACCCCGACCGCCTGGTCGCCTCCGACGCGGGTGCGCGCCAGGGCCTGCTCAGCTGCGGTGCCGCGCTGGATCATTTCCGGGTCGCGATGGCAGCGGGGGGCTATGGGACCCACGTCGTGCGCTTTCCCAGCACTCGAGATCCCCACCACATCGCGGACATCAGCCTGAGCACGGCCGACGTGAGCGACGAGCAGCGCAGGCGCGCGGACGCGATCCTGCAGCGCCGCACCGACCGCTTGCCGTTCGCCGCGCCGCCTGACCGGGACTCCTTCGATCGGCTGGCGTGGGTCGGCGCGACACCGTCGGGGTGCACCCTCGACGTGATCGACCCCGCCGATCGGGAGACCCTGGCCGACGCTTCCCACCTGACCGACGCCTTGCGTCTCTACGATTCCGAGTACCACCACGAGATCACCTGGTGGACTTCCCCGTTCGAGGTGAACGACGGGATACCCCACGCCGCACTGATCTCGGCGCAGGAAGCCGACCGCGTCGACGTCGGGCGCACCTTCCCCATCACCCGCAACCGGGAACGCCGGCTCGACATCGGCGACGATCGGGCGCGCCTGCTGGTCATCTCCGCGGCCGAGGACAGCCCCGAGGGAATCCTCGCGGCCGGTGAAGCGCTGTCCGCGGTGCTGCTGGACGCCACGATGGCCGGCATGTCGTCCTGCACGCTGACCCACGTGACCGAGGTGCCCGTCAGCCGCGACATCGTCGGCGCGCTGGTCCACCGGAGCTCGCCGCAGGTGCTGGTGCGGATCGGGATCGCGCCACCGCTGGACGAGGTGCCGCCACCCACACCGCGCCGCCCGCTGCACGATGTGCTGCGGGTGGAGATCTGACCCGGGGGGACAATGGTGACAGGTCAGCTCGCGAAAGGTGTCGCCATGGTGTCGGTGTTCCTCGTCGACGACCACGAGGTGGTGCGCCGCGGGCTGATGGACCTGCTCGGTTCCGACCCCGACCTCGATGTGATCGGCGAAGCGGGGTCGGTGTCCGAAGCGCTGGCGCGCATCCCCGCGCTACGCCCCGATGTCGCCGTCCTGGACGTCCGGCTGCCCGACGGCAACGGCATCGAATTGTGCCGGGAGTTGTTGTCGCAGCTACCTGACCTTCGGTGTCTGATGCTCACCTCGTTCACCTCCGACGAGGCGATGCTCGACGCGATCCTGGCCGGCGCCAGTGGCTATGTGGTGAAGGACATCAAAGGAATGGAGCTCGCCCAGGCCATCAAGGAGGTCGGGGCAGGCCGTTCGCTGCTGGACAACCGGGCGGCCGCGGCGCTGATGGCCAAGCTGCGCGGTTCCGCCGAACGGTCCGACCCGTTGTCCGGACTCACCGACCAGGAGCGGGTGCTGCTCGACCTGCTCGGTGAGGGGCTGACCAACAAGCAGATCGCGGCCCGCATGTTCCTGGCCGAGAAGACCGTGAAGAACTATGTGTCGCGGCTGTTGGCCAAGCTCGGGATGCAGCGCCGCACCCAGGCCGCGGTGTTCGTCTCGAAGCTCGATCGCCGGACCACCCGCGAACAATAGGATCGTGTGGTGGCCGGACCGGACGAGGGACGCAACCGCCCGCTGCGCGAGACACTCTCGCAGCTGCGCCTGCGCGAACTGCTCAGCGAGGTACAGGACCGTGTCGGACAACTCGTCGAGGGCCGGGATCGTCTCGACGGCCTGGTCGACGCGATGCTGGCCGTCACGTCCGGTCTGGAACTCGATGCGACCCTGGCCACGATCGTGCACACCGCGATCGAATTGATCGATGCCCGCTACGGCGCCCTGGGTGTACGCGGGCAGGGGTCGGAACTCGTGGAGTTCATCTACCAGGGCATCGACGAGACCACCCGCCACCAGATCGGGAAGCTGCCACAGGGCCTCGGTGTACTGGGGGTACTGATCGACGATCCGCAGCCCATCCGGTTGGACAACATCCGCGATCATCCTGCATCCGTGGGCTTTCCGGCGCACCATCCGCCGATGACGACCTTCCTCGGGGTGCCCATCCGGATCCGCGACGAAGTGTTCGGCAACCTGTATCTGACCGAGAAGAAGTCCGGGCAGCCGTTCAGCGAGGACGACGAGGTGCTGGCGCAGGCGCTGGCCGCCGCCGCCGGCATCGCGATCGACAACGCCCGGCTGTACCAGCAGTCTCAGCGCAGGCAGGCCTGGATCGAGGCGACCCGCGACATCGCCACCGAACTGCTGTCCGGTACCGACCCCGCGGCGGTGTTCCGGGTGATCGCCGAGCAGGCCCGAAAGCTGACCGGGTCCGCACTGGCCGTCGTCGCGGTCCCCGGCGAGGAGGAGGACGACGGGTCCGTCGATGAGCTCGTCGTCGTCGAGGCCGCCGGTGCCCAACCGGTCGACTTCGCGAACATTGCGCCGTTCCCGGTCGGCGTGGGAGTCATCGGCGAGGCGTATGCGCAGCGGATTCCGGTACGTACCGACCATCTCGAGCTCGCCGGCGCGACCGGCCCGGCGATGGTGCTTCCGCTACGCACCACCGAAACCGTTGCGGGCGTGGTGATCACCCAGCGCGACCCCGGATCTGGCCCGTTCAGCGACGACGACCTGTCGATGGCCGCCGCGTTCACCGATCAGGCCGCGCTGGCTTGGCAGCTGGCCACCACGCAGCGCCGGATGCGCGAGCTCGATGTGCTCACCGATCGTGACCGGATCGCGCGCGACCTCCATGATCACGTCATCCAGCGGCTGTTCGCCGCGGGGTTGGCGCTGCAGGGCACCCTCCCGCGCATCCGCCCGGCCGACGCGCAACAGCGTGTGGAGAAATGTGTGGACGACCTGCAGGAGGTCATCTCCGAGATCCGCACCGCGATCTTCGATCTGCACAGCGGCTCGGCGGGAAGCACCCGACTGCGTCAGCGACTCGATTCCGCGCTGACCCAGTTCGGCTCCGCCGGCGTCCGCACCTCCGCGAGCTACACAGGTCCGCTGTCGGTGATCGAGGCGGCGACCGCGGACCACGCCGAGGCCGTGGTCCGCGAAGCGGTGAGCAACGCCGTGCGGCACGGACACGCCACCGAGGTCGGCATATCGGTGCGCGTCGACGACGACCTGACCATCGAAATCGCTGATAACGGAATCGGTTTCGACGGCCCCATCACCGAGAGCGGGCTGGCGAATCTGCGGCTGCGTGCGCAGGAGTGCGGCGGCACGCTGGCGTTCGGTGAGGGCGGCGGCACCACCACGGTCGTGTGGCGGGTCCCGCTGCCCTGACCTTGCGCGGCTCAGTCACGCTGCGCCAGCATCGATTCCAGGATACTGCGCAGCTCCCGGCCCACCGTGTCCAGTGGCTGGGTGGCGCGTTCGGCCCGGCACATCGCCACCGCCCCCTCCACCGACGCCACGATCAGGGTCGCGGTGCCGGTGGCCTGCCGGCGGGCGACGCCGTGCGCACGCAGCGCACCCGCCAGGATCGAGGTCCAATTCCCGAAGGCGAACACCGCCGCATCACGCGGCGCCGGGTCACCGTCGGCCGGGTCTTCGACGGCGACCGCGAGCACCGGGCAGCCGGCCCGGAACTCACTGTCCGTCAATGTGTTCCGCCACATTGTGATGAAGGCGTCCAGCCCTTCCACCGGTCCGGTGGCCCGAGCCAACGTCTGGGCGGTCAGGTCGTCGGCCCAGCGGACCGCCTCGGCGGCCAGCTGCCCCTTCCCGCCGGGAAAGTAGTGATAGGTGGAGCCGAGCGGGGCGCCGGTGTGTTTGGCCAGTTCCCGGACGCTGGCGGCGTTCACCCCGCGACGGCCGATCATGTCCGCCGCGCCTGCGACCATGCGCGTGCGAGCATCCGTTTCGGCCATGCGACCTCCTATGACGACTGACATAACAGTAGCTCAAGCACTACTTATAACAGCCGTCATAGGCACGGCGCGTCACCCGTTCAGACCCTCGGCCGCGTTCTGTACCGCCGCAGTCACGGTGTCGACGACGGGGCTGTCCAGTTTCCAGCACTGCCAGAACAGCGGCACGTCCAGGTGGACGTCGGCGATCCGGACGAAGTCCGGGCCGATCAATTGTTCGGGGTACATCCCCCATCCCAGCCCTGCTTGCACCGCCGCCCGAAACCCCTCGGCCGTCGGCACGTAGTGCACCGGCCGGCGCACCTCCCGGCGGAACACCTTGCGGAGCAGGTCGTCCTGCAATGCGTCGTCGCGATTCCAGGCCAACGACGGCGACTCGGCGGCCGATTTCGCGGTGAATCCGCCGGACAGATGGCCTTCGATGTAGTCGGGTGTGGCCACCGGGATGTAGCGCATCACGCCCAGCGCCCGAACCCGGCATCCGGCCACCGCGGCACGCTCGGTGGTGACGGCGCCCATCACCTCGCCCCCGCGCAGCAGCCGTGCCGAATGGTCCTGATCCTCGATCCTGATATCGAACAGGATGCCGGGCAGGCGGGCGAACACGCCGGTGAACCATGTCGCCATCGAGTCCGCGTTCACCGCGACGGCCACCCTGATCCGCTCGTCCGGACCACCGCCCGCCTCGGCGAGCGCCTCGGATTCCAGCAGTGCGGTCTGCGCGGCCAGGCGGAGCAGAGGAGTGCCCGCTGGTGTTGCACGGCAGGGCTTTTCCCGGACCACCAATACCTGACCGACCCGCTGCTCGAGCGCCTTGATCCGCTGACTCACCGCCGACGGGGTGACATGGAGGCGGGCCGCCGCGGCATCGAAACTGCCGAGCTCGATGACGGCCGCGTATGCCGCCAGCTGCTGACCGTCCAGCCTCATGGGCGCAATGCTAGTGCCGCCCACATGTCACCCTGACCACTTCAGCGTG
The DNA here is from genome assembly GCA_016197365.1 of Mycolicibacterium cosmeticum. Classification (GTDB taxonomy): domain Bacteria; phylum Actinomycetota; class Actinomycetes; order Mycobacteriales; family Mycobacteriaceae; genus Mycobacterium; species Mycobacterium cosmeticum_A. The sequence goes on from JACPVS010000005.1 coordinate 39,385, forward strand.
TCGAGAATCTAGAGAGATCGCTCTATCGAGCCAGTACGATGGCGACATGCCGAAGGAGACCAGGGGCCGGATCATCGAAGCCGGCGCGCAACTGTTCCGCAGGCAGGGCTTCACCGGCACCGGCGTCAAGCAGATCGTCTCCGACGCGGGCGCCCCGTTCGCGTCGCTCTATCACTTCTTCCCCGGCGGCAAAGAGGAACTCGGCGCCGAGGTGATCCGCTGGGCGGGCGGCATTTACGGCGACTTCGTGGTGTCCACCTACTTCACCGTGGATGCCGACCCGATCGCGGCGACCCGCGCCGCTTTCGACGGAGCCGCAGAGGACCTCGCCGCCTCCGGCTATGCCGATGCCTGTCCGATCGCCACCGTGGCGCTGGAGGTCTCCAGCTCGAGCGACACCATGCGCACGGCGTGCGCCGAGGTTTTCACCACGTGGATAGACGCCTTGGCCGACCGCTTCGAGTCCTACGGCATCGCCGACGGCGCCGCTCGCGACCTCGCCCTCTCGATACTGATGTCCCTGGAGGGTGCCTTCATCCTGTCCCGGGCCTTGCGCACTGCCGAGCCGCTGCGCGTTGCCGGTGAAACATCAACCGCCGCAATGATGGCCGCGCTGCCCAAGCGCCGGCGCAAGCAACCCTGACGTTCCCCTGTCGCGCGCAGGGTTGACATCGGCGTGCGCGGACAGCGTCTCGTCTCGCTGTAGAACCGGCATGCCCGGCGACATTAGCTTACTGTTGTTACAACGGTAACTATTTTTGTAATATCCTCGGCATGGAGCGCACCGCAACGACACCCTTTCTGGTCCAGCGTGGCGACGAGCTGGTGCCCAACCCCATCGCGCACGGCGGATGGGGACCGACCCTGGGCGGGCAGGTGGTCGGCGGCCTGCTGGCCCGCGCCATCGAAGGCCAGGTCACCGATGCCGGTCTGCTCCCCGCCCGGCTTACCGTGGAGATCCTGCGCCGGGTGGCCTCCGAGCCGCTGCGGGTCAGCGCCTCGGTCGTCCGTGCCGGCAGCCGCATGCAGTCCGTCGACGCCGCCATGACCCAGGGCGGCGAGCTGGTCGCCCGTGCGTCGGCGCTCTACCTCCGTCGCGGCGAGCAACCCGTCGGCGGGTTCTTCACCACGGCGGTCAGTCTTCCGCCCATCCCGCAAGAGCCCGAACAGTTCGACAACACGTTACCGATGTTCATTCGGGCCTACGGGGCGACCGCCGACGACGATCGGTATGAATTCCCCTGGCAGCAGGCGGGTCCGAGGTACGCCTGGGTGCGCGAGATCCGGGACCTGGTCGACGGCGAGGAACTCACACCGTTCATCCGGGCCGCCCTGGCCGTCGATGTCACCAGTTCGATGACCAACTTCAGCACCGAGGGTCTGGCGTTCATCAACGCCGACTACACCTTGGCGTTGAGCCGGCTGCCCGACGGCCCCTACATCGGGCTGGCGGCGCTGACCCACAGCAGCGCCGAGGGCATCGCCACCGGGTCGGCCCAGTTGTCCGACCACCTCGGGCCGTTCGGTACCGGAATGTCCTCCTCGATAGGAAATTTCAACTTCAGCCCCAACGGCAAGCACAAGCGTTGAGCGCCCACCGCTATTGTTCATCGCGTGTCAGATGAGCTCTGGGGCGCCGCGACCCGGCATCCGTTCCTGGATGCGGTGCGCGACGCCACCATCACCGATGAAGCCTTCGATCGCTGGTTGTGCCAGGACGCCATCTTCGTCGCCGACCTGCTGACGTTCCAGGGCCGCCTGCTGGCCCGGGCACCGCGCCCGGCCCAGTCGGTGCTCGCGGCCGGCTGCGTCGCACTGGTGGCCGAGCTGGACTGGTTCGAGGAGCAGGCCCGCGCCCGCGGCATCGACCTGGCCCAGCAGCCGCTGCCTGCCACCCTGGCTTACCGGGAACTGTTGCGGGTGCTCGACGCCGAGCCGTTCGACGCCGCCCTGACCGCGTTGTGGGTGCTGGAACGGGTGTATCTGCTCGCGTGGACCCATGCACGGTCGGACACCTCGCGGTTCCGGGACTTCGTCGATCATTGGAGCACACCGGAATTCGCGTCCTACGTCGACGAACTCGGTGCCCTGGCCGGCCCCGAGGGCAGGGCAGCACTGGTCGACGAGGTGCTCTCCCATGAGATCGACTTCTGGGAGATGGCAGGCGCATGAGCCTGTCCGCCCGACTCTGGTCGGAGAACACCGACGTGACGTCCCGGATCCTGGCGCACCCCTTCGTCGGCGGTATCGGCGACGGATCGCTGGCGAGAGACCTGTTCGCCGGGTACGTCGCCCAGGATGCGTTCTTCCTCGAATCCTTCGCGCGCGCCTACGCTTTGGCGCTGGTCCGCAGCGCGGACACCGCCACCCTGCTCACTCTGGCCGATCTGCTGGCCGGGGTGCGCGAGGAACTCGGGCTGCACGCGTCCTACGCGGACTCCTGGGGTATCGACATGGCCGGTGTGACACCGTGGCCGGCCACCTCGGCCTATACCGATTTCCTGGTGGCCACCGCCACCACCCAGGACGCCGTGGCGGTGTACGCGGCGATGACACCGTGCATGCGGCTCTACGCGTGGCTGGGACGGTCCCTGGACGCCGGGTCCGCCGGGTCCTACGCGCAGTGGGTGCAGACCTACGCCGACCCCGGGTTCGAGGCGCTGGCCGCACAGCTGGAGCAGCTACTCGACGAGCAGGGCATCGACACGCCCGCCGTGCACGCCACCTACCGGCGGGCCATGGAGCTCGAACTCGGCTTCTTCGAGGCAGCATTCACCGCTTAGGCCTTTGGGGGCGGGAACCCACCGGTGGCCACCGGGCCCCAGCGCCGAGGGGTGATGCGCAGCAAGCACTTTCGCTGATCGACCATCGCCTGCCGGTACTCGTCCCAGTCCGGGTGCTCGCCGGCGACGGCACGGAAGTAGTCGACCAGCGGCTCCACCGCATCCGGTAGGTCGATGCGTTCCGCGTCACCGTCGACCTGGACGTACGGACCGTTGAACTCATCGGACAGCACCGTGACGCTGGCACGCGGGGTCCGGCCGATGTTCACCGACTTGGCGCGCTGCGGATAGCTGGCGATCACGATCCGGCCCTGCTCGTCCACGCCACCGGACACCGGTGAGGTTTGCACGGAACCGTCCGCCCGGAAGGTGGTCAGCACCATCCGATGACGTGGGCGGACGAACTCCAGCAGCTTCTCCAGGCTCACTTCGTCCGCAGTCGCGTAAGTACGGGGCATCACCCGATCCTACGAGCGTCACCAGGCGGCGATGACGACCTCTTTGCCACCGAACGACTTCTTCAACTGCTCCTTGATCGCATCGGTCTGGTAGGCCTCTTTGAGCACCTTGATCTTTTCCGTGTCCTCTTGGCCTGCTTTTACCGCAATGACATCGGGTGACTGGTTTTCCTTGGACTCGCTGACCAGCGCAGTGTGGAAATCGACGCCGATATCAGCGGCCTGCGACGCGTATAGGAAGCCCGCATCGGCATCATCGAGAGCCTTGGGCAACAGCGCATAGTCCAAACCCTGGATCTTGATGTGCCGCGGGTTGTCGATGATGTCCTTCTCCGTGATGGCGAGCGGGTCGACGCCGGGTCGCAACGTGATCAGTCCCGCGTCCTGCAGCATCAGAAACGGCCGGTAGAAATTGGCCGGTTCGATGTGCGCGGTCACCACGGCGCCATCCGGAAGGTCCTGGATGGATTTCCATTTCTTGGAGAAGAGTCCGCTCGGATCGGTGAACGCATCGAACGCCGAGACGAGATTCCCGTGGAACTGCTGGTCGTAATACTTCAGGTAGGCGGCGTGCTGATGGTAGGTGGCGTCCGCCTCGCCGTTCTCCACCGCCGAGTTGAGCTCGGGTCCGTCGGTGATGAACTTGTAGTCCAGCTTGTATCCGTGCTTGGCCACTTCGTCGGCGAGCACCTTGGTGGTGTCCTCGTACAGGGCGATATTGGTCGAGACGAACTTGATCGTCTTGTCATCGCTGGAGCCGCCGACACCGGTCACCTCGGAGCAGGCGGCCAGCATCGGCAGGCATGCCGCGAGCAGGGCAGCGGCGATTGCTTTGTATCTCATGGTGTTTCCTTTTTGTGGAGGGTCAGCGCCGACGCTTGTCGGCCCGACGGACGAAGAACGTTCCGGTCAGCTGGATCACCTGAACCCAGATGACGATCACCAGCACCGTGGCGGCCATCACCGCCGGTTCATAGCGGTAGTAGCCGAAGGTGATCGCGAAGTTGCCGAGTCCACCGCCGCCCACCAAGCCCGCGACGGTGGTGGCGGACAGATACAGCACACTCAGAATCGTGAATGCGTTGATCAGGCCCGGTCTCGCCTCGACCAGCAGGATGTGCCGGATCACCTGGAGTCGGCCGGCGCCGAAGGCTTGTCCGGCGTCCACCACGCCTCGGCGGACATCCAGGAGTGCCTGCTCCACCAGCCTGGCGAATTCAGGGATTGCGCTGATCGACAGCGGCACCACCACCGCGGTAGTGCCGATGGCGGTGCCGACCACGAAGCGGGTGAGCGGAATCACGGAGATGAGCAGAATCAAGAACGGAAACGACCGGACGAAGTTCACCACCGCGTCGAGTAGCAGGTAGAGGGTCCGGTTGGGCGCCAGCGAGTCCGGGCGCACCACATAGAGCCAAACACCCAGTGCTCCACCGAAGACCACGGCGATGGCCAGCGTCAGCACCAACATGTACGCGGTCTGCGCGGTGGCGATGCCGATCTGCGGCAGCACCTCGTGCACCTTATCCAGCACTTTCGACTTCCCAACCACGCGAAGGCCGGTCTGCCTGGCCGAACAGATACCGCGAGATCGATGTCGCCGGCGAAATCGGCTCACCCAGAACGAACTTCTCCACGATGCGGCCCTGCTCCATCACCGAGATGTGATCGCACACCGCATTGATGACGTGCACCTCGTGAGTCACCACCACGATGGTGATGCCACGGTCGGCATTGATACTGCGCAGCAGTTCGAGGATTTCGTCCGTGGTGCGCGGATCCAGCGCCGAGGTCGCCTCGTCGCACAACAGGACATCCGGCGTTGTCACCAAGGCACGGGCAATGCCGACGCGCTGTTTCTGGCCGCCACTGAGACGTTCGGGGTAGCTCTCCGCCTTCTCGCTGAGCCCCACCGCCGCCAACGCATCCAGGGCCCGGGCTCGTCGGCCACCACTATCGGTGCCTGCCAGCCGTAGTGGCAGTTCGACGTTCTCGACGACGGTCCGGTTGGCCAACAGGTTGAACTCCTGAAAGATCATGCCGACCTTGCGTCTTCGCTGCCGGAGAGCACGCTCGGGCAGAGCGGTCAGGTCCTCGCCGTTGACCACCACCGAACCGTTGTCGGGGCGCTCCAATAGATTGACGGTGCGCAGAAGAGTGGACTTGCCCGCGCCACTGAATCCTGCGATGCCGTGCACAGAGCCGCGGGCGATGTCCAGACTGACGTCGTCGAGCGCCGTGAACCGTCCCCCGTCATGATGTGGATAGGTTTTCGTCACGCCGGCCAGGCGCACGATCGGTTGATCGGTCATGACAGCAGCGTGGCGGACCGAAACGCCGCAGCGGGGTGGTCGTCCGCGACGACGGGAGAACCACTTCCGGTGAGCTTCTCACGCAGCGTTCCCGGCAGATAGTTCGGGTATACCCGGCCCCGTCGGCGAAGTTCGGGCACCACATAGGTGATGAAATCCTCGAATGATCCCGGACTGATCGCGTGGGCGATGTTGAAGCCATCGAGATCGGCAGTGTCAGCGAGGATTTCCAGTTCGTCCGCGACCTGAACCGGGTCACCGACGATGGTCGGATGCAGGCCGCCGATGGCCATCGAGTCGGTGATGTCCCGTAAGGTGCGACCCCGGCCGGACGCCAGTGTCGACTGCGAGGCGTTGGTATCGGTGCGCTCTACCGTCTCGTCGAGATCATGACCGGACCAGTCGTGGCCGGTGAAGGCCGAAAAGAGCGCCAATGCGCCTTCGACACTCGAATACTGCAGATAGTCAGAATGTTTGGCGCGAGCTGCTGTCTCGTCGGCATCGGTGATCACGGTCACGGAAGTGACGAACTTCAGGTGTCCAGGGTCGCGGCCGGCGGCCTCCGCCCGCTGTTTGACCGACGCCACCGACCGTCCGATCTCGGCGGCGTCACGGCCGCCCAGGAACACCAGTTCGGCATTTCGGGCGGCGAACTCCTGCCCACGGTCGGAAGCACCGGCTTGGAAGATCACCGGGGTGCGCTGAGGTGTCGGCTCGCAGAGGTGCGGACCTCGCACATGGTAGAAGGGCCCATCATGGTCGATTCGGTGTACCTTCGCCGGATCGGTGTACACCCCGCGCACACGATCGCGAATCACCGCGTCGTTCTCCCAGGAACCTTCCCACAGTTTGTAGGTGACCTCGAGGAATTCCTGCGCGCGGTCGTAACGCTCGTCGTGGTCGTACTGCTGGGACAGGCCGACATTCTGTGCGGCACTGTCGATCATCGACGTCACGACGTTCCACGCCACCCGGCCTTCGGTCAACTGGTCGAGAGTCGAGAACGTCCGGGCCAGCAGGTAGGGCTGCGCATACGAGGTCGACGCGGTCACGCCGAAGCCAAGGTGTTCGGTCGCCGCAGCCATCGCAGAGATCGCCAGCAGCGGATCGCTCACGGGCAGTTGCGTACCGTTGCGCAGCGCAGCGTCAGGGCTGCCCTCGAATACCTCGACCGGCCCCAGTACATCGGCGAGGAACAGCGCGTCGAACCCGCCCGACTCCAGCAACTTCGCCAGACCGATCCAGTACTTCAGCGACGCGTACCGATGGGCGCCGTCGTCTGGATGCCGCCACAATCCCGGGGAGATGTGGCCGACGGTCGGCATGGTGAAACCGTTGAGAATGAGGCGCTTCGGGCCTGCAGAACACATGCGTTGTACTCACTTCGACTATCTCGCTGCTGATTGACAACGCGACCCGTGTCGTTGACGGATTCACCGTGCCCCACCCCGTCGCGGCGCGACAGTGATCGAATCCGTCGGATTCTTTTATGAAAACGCAAATAATGTTCGGTCGGTCTGGCTAGCCTGCCGGGACCCCGCTTCGCACCCGCGGGATGACGTGCTCGGCGAACCGCGTCATCTCCGCTTCGAAGGGCTGGAACTGCAACATGAACAATTCGATGCCCGTCTGGTGGAACTCCTCGATGCGCCGGGCCACCGTGTCGTAGCTGCCGACCAGACCCGCCGCGGTGCCGCCGTTGGTCCCGATGTGCGGGAACTCCTGGAACGTCTTGAACATCGCGACCGCCGGATCCACCTGCCCGGTGATCCACTCCTGCTCGACCTTGTCCTGCTTGTCGATCTCCCACGCGTACGCCAGCGCGTCGCGTGCCTCGGCCTCGGTCGCACGGGCGATGACGAACGCCGCCATGCCGAACTCGACCGGCGCTCCGGTACGCGGCCGGGCCCGCACGTCGTCGACGAGCGCTGCCACCCGGTCCAACGGCTGCCCGTTGATGAACCAGGCGTCGCACGCGTCGGCGGCCAGATCCCGCGCCGCCGGCGATTCTCCTCCCGAGTAGATCCGCGGCCGGTCGCGCCACCGCGACACGGGCCGCGGGCGATACCCGTCGGTGTGGAACCACCGGCCGTCGAACATCGACGGCCCGCCGCTCAGCAGTTCGCGGACCACCGTGATCCATTCCCTGCCGTACGCGTACCGCTCGTCGTGATCACCGAAGGTCAGCCCCAGCCGACGCGCCTCCGTGGTGAACCAGCCATTGACCAGGTTGATCGCGAAGCGGCCCCCGCTGATCTCCTCGATCTGCAGCGCCATCTTGGCCAGCACCGCGGGCGGGAAGGTGTAGGGCTTGACCGCAGCGATGATCTCGATCCGGTCGGTCAGCGCCGCGAGTGCCGCCGCCAGGGTCCAGGCCTCGCCCTGGTCGTACTCCTCGCCGTACGGGCTGATGAACAGCTGGGCGATGAGTGTGCTGTCATAGCCGAGCTTTTCGGCGAGCACCACCTGGTCCCGTACGCGTTCCCAGCGAGCGTCGTGCGGATCCTCCGGGTGATGCGGCGATCCGAAAGTACCTTCCTCCAGCGCCCACACACCGAACCGCGGACCGGCCATGCTATTTGACGATGAGCTTGCGCTGCGACGCCATGGTGAAGACGGCCGCCACGATGATCACCAGACCCTTGATGATGGTCTGGGTGTAGTCGGCAGCACCGATCTGGTTGAGCCCGTTGGACAGCACGGTGAGGATCAGCACGCCGAGCACCGTGCGGCCCACGCCGCCGACACCACCGGAGAGCGCGGTGCCACCGATGACGATGGCCGCCACCGAATCCAGCAGGATCTGCGACCCCAATGTCGGTCCCGCCGCGCCCAATTGGGCCGTCAGCAGCAGGCCGGCCAGCCCGGCGGTGATCCCGGAGACCACCAGGATCAACACTTTGACCCGTCTGGTCTGCACACCGGCGAGCTCGACCACCTTCTCGTTGCCACCCACGGCATAGACGTACAGCCCGAACCGGGTGCGGCGCGCGAAGAACCACACCACGGCCAGGGCCAGCAGCGCGATGAGTGCGGCGTTCTGGATGTTCGGGATGAACTGCCCGATCGCCAGATCGCGGATGCCCTGGTTGGTGAAGTTGATGGTGCTGCCCTGCAGGATGGTCAGGCCGATGCCGGCGAACAGGGACAGCGTGCCCAGGGTGGCGATGAACGACGGCACCCGGCCGTAGGCGAACACGACGCCGTTGATCAGGCCGATGGCCGCACCGACGGCAATCGCGATGAGCAGCACCAGAAATGGGTTACCGAAGCCGTCGTTGATCAAGGATGCCACCACCGCGCCGGTGAGCAGGGCGATGGACCCGACCGACAGGTCCACGCTGCCCGCCACGATCACCAGCGTGGCGCCGAGGGAGGCCAGCAGCAGGATGCCCGCCTGCCCGCTGATCAGGGTGAGGTTGGCCGCGGTCAGGAACGCCTCGGCCCGCACCGAGAAGAACACCACCAGAGCCAGCAGCGCCGCCAACGGCAGTACATCACGCACCAGGTTGAGACGCCCCAATGTACTTGGTGGTGAACTGGTCGGTTCCACAACGGGTTCGGGGGTGGCGGTTGCCGGTACGGGGACAGTGAGTTCAGTGGTCATTTCTCATCCGATGGTGGTAGGGACGGCGATGGCGCCGGGGATCATCAGTGCTACGAGATCGTGTTCGTCGGGTTTGGCGTCCGGGGGTGCGTCCACGACCGCCACCAACCGACCGTTGGTGATCACCGCGACACGGTTGGACAGCCCGATCAGTTCGGGCAGGTCGTCGCTGACCAGGATGACGGAGGTGCCCGCCGCGGCGACCTGGCGCAGCAGGTCGTAGATGCCTTCGCGGGCGCCCGTGTCGACGCCCTGGGTGGGCTCGTCGAGCACCAGCACATCCGGCTGGCGCAGCAGCCATTTCGCGATGAGCACCTTCTGCGCATTGCCGCCCGACAGCGACGACACCGGGGCATCGATGCTGTCGGCGACGATGCCCAGGTCCTCGACGTACTTCTGGGCCACCTTGCGCGCCCGGCCCACCGCCCACAACCCGACCCGGCGGGTGGCGAACGTGTCGTGCAGGGAGGCCAGCTGGATGTTGTCGGCGATCGACGAGGTGGTGATGAGGCCCTTGTCGTTGCGGTCCGGCGGCACGTAGGCGATACCGGCGCGCACGTGGTCGCCGACGCTGCCGGTGACGACCTTGCCGTTGATCAGCACCCGGCCTCGGGCGGGCCGCACCGCACCCGCGATGATCTCGCCCAGCACGCGTTTTCCCGACCCTTCGGTGCCGGCCAGGCCGATGATCTCACCGGGTGCGACCTCCAGGGATGCCTCATGCAGGACGCCGGCGCCGCCGACGGCCTCGACCACCAGCCTGGGTGCGACGTCGACGTCGATCGCGCGCTGGGTGTGCTCGCGGTAGTAGTTCTCGGTACGCACCCGCCCCACCATGAGGCGGTGCAACTCGTTCTCGTCGACGCCTGCGGTCGGGCGGTCGGCCACCGATTCGCCGTCCTTGAAAACGGTGATGCGGTCGGTGGATTCGATGATCTCGGGTAACCGGTGGGAGACGAACACCACCGCGGCGACCCCGCGCAGTTGTTCCAGCAGGCGCAGGAAGTTGTCTTCGTGTTCGGAGTCCAGTGCGGTCGTCGGTTCGTCGAACAACACCACCGGCCGCTCGACCTGAAGCAACTGCGCCAGTGCGGTGACCCTCGCGATGTCCAGGCTCTGCTTCTGCCCAGGGGTCAGCCGTCCCGTCGGTGCCCCGACATCGACACCGTCGAGTTGCGCATCCTTGAGTGCCTGCACTGCCACCTTGCGTAACGCACGACGGTCCAAACCTCCGGTGCGGGTGCGGAACAGGTGCTCCCAGCCGAAGAAGACGTTCTCGTAGACCGCCAGCGAATCGATCAGGGCGGCATCCTGGAACACCCGGAAGATGCCCAGCTTGTTGGCCTCCTGGTAGGTCTTGGGCGCGATCTCGCGACCGTCAAGGATGAGCGAGCCCGAATCATGTGGCAGCACACCGGAGATGATGTTGAGGATGGTGCTCTTGCCTGCGCCGTTCTCGCCGATGAGGCCGACCACCTCGCCGTCGCCGACGGTCAGGTCGACGCCTTTGAGGGCGCGGTTGGCGCCGAACGCTTTGACGATGCCGGTGGCCTGCAACCTCGGCTGTGGTTGTGCGGTCATGTTCACACCTTCTGGTAAGGGGAGGGCCCGAGAACCGGGGTGCGGTAGTGGTCCTTGTAGAGGGCGCGGATCCGGTCGAAGTCGCCGTTGCGTTGTGCGTTCAGGTAGGCCTCGGGATGCTGGTAGCCCTTGGGCTTGGGCACGCCCGGCCAGATGGTTTCCAGATCCTCGACGGGGTAGCCGTCGAACTGCAGGTCGAAGTCGTTCGGGTGCTCCACCCGGGAGAGCAGCTTGACGTCGAAGGACTCACCGATGGGTCCGTCGACGTAGCGGGATTTGAAGGCCTGGACGTTCTCGGCGGTGATGATCTCGGCGTGCCAGCCGTAGAACCGTTCGGCAGCTTCGGGTTTCCAGCCGTTGAGGCGGTCGTGGAACTGGGCGACGGTCACGAAAGACGGGTAGGCAGGCACGTTGCCGGTGGTCACCAGCTGAGTCCCCTTGACGATGCGGTCGATTCCGGCGGTGGAGCCGTTGGCGCCCACCACGAAGACGTCCTTACCGGGCACCTTGCCTGCGGCTTCGATGCCTGCCACCACACCGGTCGCGGCGTCGTCGTTGACCGCGACGATGCCGACGGTGTCGGGGTAGCGGGCCAGCAGCGACGCCGCGGCCCGCTGGGACAGGTCGGCGTCGTACTTGGCATGCAGTTCGCCGGCGAACTTGATCTTCGGGTACTTCTTCAAGGTGTCGTGCACCGCGAGCCGGCGCTGCACCTCGCAACCGTCGATCGATGGGTAGTAGCCGCCGACCCGGACGATGGTGCCCTCCTCGCCGACCTTCTTGGCCAGCACGTCGACGGCCTTACCGACGGCGATGTACTCGTCGGGCATCAGGAAGCTGTTGTATTTGTTGCCGTCGGCGTCGCTGTGCCACGGCGTGTACCAGGCCGGTGAGTTCCAGGCGGCCTGGAACAGCACGCCGCGGTCGTTGGCGTCATGCGCCAGGGTGGGCAGCGCGCCGGCGTCGTTGAGCCCGACGAAGATGGCCGTGGTCTTCTGGGTGAGCAACTGGTTGAACTGGTTGGACTGCACGGCGGCATCGTTCTTCCCGTCCAGAACGACACTCTTGTAACCCAATTGGGCGGCGGCTTCCTGGTAGGCCTTGGCCCACTGCACCTGGTAGTCACCGGTGGCCGACCAGTTCAGCAGCGCGAACTGACCGTCGGTGTAGGCGACCGCGTCACCGCGCGCCTCGTCGCGGCGACCGACCGCGGTCAGCGCTCCCGCGGCCGTCAACGCCGCCGCGCTGCCGGCCAGCAGCTTCACGAACTGCCGCCGCCCCAGGCCATAGGTGTCCAGGCGCTCCAGGATGGGGTCGATCGCACGGCGCTCTTCGGCATTCATCGCGCAGACGGTAGTTGGCCGCCGGATTATCCCCCAGTGTCTGGATCAGGATAAGAATTACCGCGACTCGAACGCACGCTGAGTATAACTGTGGTGCCCAAGGGTGTTTCGGGCCGAAATTCGGTGAGGTGTCCAATCAGCACCTGCACTTCTCCGCCTTCGTCATGAACACCACCTCGCACATTCTGCAAGGGGTGTGGCGCCAACCCGACGCGGGCCAGACGAATTTCAACTCGCTGGAACACTGGGTCCATCTGGCGAAAGTCCTTGAGCGGGGCCGCTTCGACTTCATCTTCTTCGCCGATGTGGTCGGCCTGTACGGCGACTACGGCGGGTCCTACGAGAAGTACGTGCAGACCGGACTGCAGATCCCGAGCAACGACCCGAGCGTGATCGCGTCGGCGATCGCCTACAACACCACCGACATCGGCATCGCGGTGACGAGCTCGGTGATCCAGGAGCACCCGTTCAACTTCGCCCGCAAGATCTCCACCCTGGACCACGCCACGAACGGCCGGATCGCGTGGAACATCGTCACCAGTGCACTGGCCAACGCCGCCCGCAACTTCGGCTATGACGGCCTGGAGGAGCACGACGAGCGATACCGCTGGGCCGACGAATACGTCGACGTCACCTACAAGTTGTGGGAGGGCTCCTGGGACGACGGAGCCCTGCTGCAGGATCGCGAGCGCGGCCTGCACGGTGACTACTCCAAGATCCACAAGATCCACCACGTCGGCAAGCGCTACCGGGTGGAGGGACCGCATCTGGTGGCGCCCTCACCACAACGCACCCCGATCCTGTTCCAGGCCGGATCATCCACGGCGGGACGCGATTTCGCGGCCCGCAACGCCGAGGCCCAATTCATCATCAGCCCTGGACCGGACCAGGCCCGTGACCTGATCGACGACACCCGCAGGCGGGTCGTGGCGGCGGGGCGCAAACCGGACGACCTGAAGTTCTTCCAGGGGCTGCACTTCGTCATCGGCAGCACCGAAGAGGAGGCCGCCCGCAAGGAGGCCGAGTTGGACGAGGCGATCGATCTGGACGGGATGGTGGCCCACCTGTCCGGCGCGGTGGGCGTCGACTTCGGCGGGCACGACCTGGACACTCCGCTGGGCGACATCGGCCATACCGACGGTACGCGCAGCATCGTGGAGTGGGTGCAGGAAAGCGTCAGCGGACGGGAGGCCACGGTGCGCGATCTCGGCCTGCTGCAGGGACGTAACTCACGGGTGGTGGGCACCCCCGAGTCGATCGCGGACCAGCTCCAGCGCTGGCGGGACGCCGGCGTCGACGGCATCAACGTCGTCAACGCCACCATCCCCGGCAGCTACGAGGATTTCGTCGACCACGTCACCCCGGTGCTGCAGCAGCGGGGGTTGGCGCAGCGGGAGTACCGGCCCGGCAGTGTGCGCGCCAAGCTGTTCGGCGCCGACCTGATCAACGAGCGACATCCGGCGGCGCACTACCGCGGCGCCTTTTCTTCGTGATGTGTGGAGCCGCACCCGCAACCATCGCGGGTGCGGCTCCACAATTCGCTCGTCAGAAGTAACCGCTGCCCGGCAATTTGGTGTCGCGCGTGTAGTAGGCGCCGATCGCCTGCGCCTTGTACGACGTCGGGTTGTGCGAGGCCAGGGTGCGGATGTTGCGCCAGTGTCGGTCCAGCAGATGCGACTGGCGCACCACCGACGCGCCGCCGACATCGAAGATCTGCGACGCGGACTTCTGCGCCAACCCATCGATGACCACCTTGGCAGCCGCGGCCTGCAGGGACGCCTCGTGGGCCAGTTCAAGATTCGGGTCTGCCTTGGCGACATCGGCCTCAAACGCGATGGCCAGCGCATCGGCGGCGGCCAGCACCGTGGCCGCACCGACGTAGGCCGCCGACGCGATCTCACCGATCTCGCGCTGCAGCAATGGGTCGTCCGGCGCCGACGGGTTCGGCGCCCAGGTGAAGCTGCGGGCCCGCTGGTGCACATGCGCCACGGCATCCTTGCGGAGTGCTTGCAGCACACCGACTTGCAGCGCGGTGACATAGAGCTGGAAGAACGCACCCGAGTGGTACAGGGGCGGCCGTTCGGCATCGCTCTCGGGCGGCGAGAACTGGAGCAGCTCATCGGCGGTCACCACGACGTTGTCGAAGATCGCGGTGCCGGTACCGGTCGCGCGCTGACCGAAGCCGTCCCAGTCGTCGAGCACGGTGACGCCGTCGCGGTCGGTGGGCACCAGTGCGATCACCGAGGCATCGTCGGGGTCACTGGCCAGCACCTCGGCGTAGTCGGCGTACAGGGTACCGGTGGTGAAGAACTTCTTCCCGTTGAGCCGGTAGGCGTCGCCGTCCTTGGTGAGCTTGGTCTGCCAGACGAACCCACCGGCCGGGTCGGACCCGAGTTCGGTGGAGGCGTTGCCCACGATGGCCCCGGACAGTGCCAGGTCGATCGCCCGTCGGCGTGCCTCGCCGGGCAGGCGGAGCCGCTCCTCGACGTGTGCGAAATGCCCGCGCAGGATGTGTGCGACGTTGACATCGGCGGCGGCCAGGGCGATCACCGTGGCGAACAGTTCGCGCAGGCTCGCTCCGCCGCCACCCTCCTCACGCGGCACCCGCAGCGCCCCCAATCCGGACTCGCGAATGAGATCGATTGCGGCGAACGGGCGTTCGTTGCGGCGCTCACGTTCCAGCGCGCCGTCGCCGATGACGGCGATCAGCCGGTCCAGACGCTCGGAGCCGTAGGTCAACGGTTCGGTGGTGGTCGTCATCGTAGTGCCTCCTCGGTGACGCGCCGGTAGCGCGCCGCTCGGTGTGATTCGGGTAGGCGGGATCCCCCGCCGAACAGCTTGTGCCGCAACGTGCCTTGCGTGTACTCGGTCTTGTAGACGCCGCGTCGCTGCAGTTCCGGGACGACGTGCTCGATGAAGTCGGCGAACGATCCCGGGGTGATGACGTTGGTGAGGTTGAACCCGTCCACGTCGGTCTCCTCGACCCAGGACTGCAGGTCGTCGGCCACCTCGACCGGACCTCCGACGCTGAAGCCACCCTCGGCATCGATGGCGTGGGCGTCGATGAAATCGCGCAGGGTCCACTGACCTTGACCGAACATCTGCACCGAGGATTTCAGGTATTCGTTGTCGGTGACGGCCACGGGGTCGTCGAGGTGGAACTGCGACAGGTCGCTGCCCAGCCAGCCCGACCAGAGTGCCAGTGCGCCTTCGGGGTCGGTGTACCGGCGGAAGTCGTCGTAGCGGTCGCGCGCGGCCTGCGGTGTCGGCCCGGTGACCGCGACGTGCCCGTTGACGATCTTCACGTCGTAGGGATCACGGCCCGCATCCGAGGCGCGCGTCCGGATATCGGCGACGGCTTCGCGCAGCACCTCTTTGGTGGGGGCACCGATGAAGATCACCTC
The DNA here is from genome assembly GCA_016197365.1 of Mycolicibacterium cosmeticum. Classification (GTDB taxonomy): domain Bacteria; phylum Actinomycetota; class Actinomycetes; order Mycobacteriales; family Mycobacteriaceae; genus Mycobacterium; species Mycobacterium cosmeticum_A. The sequence continues at coordinate 54,873 of JACPVS010000005.1, forward strand.
GGCGTTCTCCGCACCGAACTGCTTGCCGCGAGTCGAGGCGCCCGCCTGGTACAGCACGGGTGTGCGCTGCGCCGACGGCTCGCACAGGTGGATGCCCGGGACGCGGAAGTGCTTGCCCAGGTGCTCGATCGGGTGCACCTTCGCCGGATCCGCGTAGTGCGCGCGGCCCGGTTCGGTACCGACGGCGTCGTCCTCCCAGGATCCCTCCCACAGCTTGTAGAGCACTTCGGTGTACTCGTCGGCAATGTCGTAGCGGTCGGCGTGCGGGGTGATGGTGTCCAGGCCATGGTTGCGGGCCGCGCTCTCCAGATACCCGGTGACGATGTTCCAGCCGACCCGGCCCTTCGTCAGGTGATCCAGCGTCGACATCCGCCGGGCGAACGAGTACGGATGTTCGAACGAGGTTGCGTCAGTGATGCCGAAACCGAGATGCCGGGTGGCCGCGGCCATCGCCGGCACCACGAGCAGTGGATCGTTCACCGGCACCTGCGCACCGGACCGCAGGGCCGCTTCCGGTCCACCCGCGTACACGTCGTAGATGCCGAGCACGTCGGCGATGAACAAACCGTCGAACAGGCCCCGCTCCAGCAGCTTGGCCAAGTCCGTCCAATAGTCGAGGTCCTTGTACCGCGCCGCCTGAGACTCGGGATGGCGCCACGTGCCGGCGACGATGTGCGTCACACAGTTCATGTCGAATGCGTTGAGGATGATCTGACGGGTCACTGCCGACACGATGGACCATCGTGCATCCCGGCGATAGTCATCAAATCGGTGCGATTTTCTTCCGTAACCTTGCGTCACAAACGGCGGGAATATCTGCACGTCGGCTGGTGTTGCGACGCAGGTGACTGAGCATCCTGAACTGAGCCCCACCGACTGGGTACGCGACCAGACCTCGAAGATCCTGGAGACGGGCACCACCGACGGCATCGAGGTGCTGGATCGTCCGATCGTCCTGTTCACCACGACGGGCGCGAAGTCGGGCAAGAAGCGGTACGTCCCGCTGATGCGCGTCGAGGAGAACGGCAAGTACGCGATGGTCGCCTCCAAGGGCGGCGACCCGCAGCACCCCTCCTGGTACCACAACGTGCTGGCGCATCCGCAGGTCACGGTCCAGGACGGCGACAAGGTGGCCGAGCTGACCGCCCGCGAGATCGAAGGCGACGAGCGTGCGCACTGGTGGGATCTGGCTGTGGAGGCCTACCCGCCCTACGCGGAGTACCAGACCAAGACGACCCGGCAGATTCCGGTTTTCATCGTCGAATAGCGGTCACGCCAGCGCGACGCCCAGCTCCTGGGCGAACACCTTGATCATGTGCTGCACCCCGATCTCGTTGCGGCCGATGATCATGTGGTCGTGCTGGCCGTGCCGCACACCTTGACCGCACTGCGGCAACATCGCGAAATCCTCGTCGCGCACGGCGGCGTGCACGCCCTCATAGACGGTGTCGTAGAGGGCGCGCATGTCGGCGTCGACGGCGGGGATGCGGCCCATCCAGCTGTGCCGGACGGTACAGCGGGTGGGCTCACCCTCGGGAAGCATGTCGATGATCTCGACCCCGACCGGGCTGTTGGCCAGGATGAGGTTGGGATATACCCAGTAGATGACGCCCATGTTGGCCGACGGGTCGATCGATGCCGCGGCGTCCTCGCTCAGGTTCTTGATCCAGTTGAACGGGAAGCCCATCCGATGGTGCCTGCCGAACTCGTCGTAGATGGATGTGTTGGGCAGCGTGTTCAGCCCGATCAGGCTCTCCCCGTGCACGAACGGGAAGTGATAGCTCTCGGCGAACGCTTCCAGGGCTCCCTTCCAGGACACCTCGGACGAGAACTCGCGGTCGGTGTGATAGCCGTAGGACTCGTAATTCCATTGCGCCAGTTCGGCTCCCAGCGGGCCGAGGTGGGCGTCGACGTCGATGGTGGCATCCGCGGTCAGCACCGCCCAGATGAATCCGTGCCGCTCCTGCGACGGGAGTTCGACCAGTCCGTAGTCGGCGTTGTCCATCGTGTCGAACCCGGATTTGCCCGGCACCATGAACAATTCGCCGGTGTTGCGGTACGTCCAGGCGTGATACGGGCACACGAAGCGTGAGGCGTTGCCCGACCCACAGGCCGGCATGGCCCCGCGGTGCCGGCAGTAGTTGAGGAAGACATGACTGGCGCCGGTGCGGTCGCGGGTCACCAGCAATGAGTCACCCAGCACCGAGCGCACGACGAAGTCGTTGTTCTGCGGTAGCTGCGCCGACGGGACGATGGCCAGGGGCACCCGCCGGAGGATCTGCGATTCCTCGATCTCGGTGATCTTCGGATCACGGTAGTAGTGCAGCGGCACCTTCAGTACGGCGTCGGCCATATCGGTCGTGCCGTCGAGCGCGTGCTGCAGTGCGCGCCGAGTCAGCGATTCGTCGGTGCAGATCAGCGGGCCATGAACCATGGGTTGACCATACATTCATAGTCCATTGTATTGTCAAGATTGAGCATGCTTTCGTGCGACGATCGTCGGATGCGCAGGCACGGCTGGTCCGGTGACATCCCGGTCGACGACGAGGAGGCGGTCCGCCGCATCATCGACACGTCCCGCTCCGCCATCGACGCCCACGGCACGGTCAGCGTGTCGGAGGTGGCCCAGACCCTCGGCGTCACCCGCCAGACCATCTACCGGTACTTCCCCACCCAGGAAGCGCTGATGGCCGCCACCGCGGTCTCCTCGGTCGCTGGATTCCTCGATCGCCTTGCCGCCCAACTGGGTTCGATCACCGATCCGACCGAGGCCGTCATCGAAGGCATCGCCTACACCCTCGAACAGCTGGCACACGACCGCTATCTCAGCCTGGTGATGCAGCCCGGTAAAGCCAGCGCGTTCACCGCGGGCGTCACGTCCGACCTCGCCATCGGGTTCGGCCGCTCCATCCTGCTGCGATTCGATGTCGATTGGGCCGCAGCAGGATTCGCCGATCAGACGCTGGACGAACTGGTGGAGTTCATGCTGCGCATCCTGCAGTCGTTCATCCTCGACCCGGCCCGCCAGGGCCCGAACCTGCGCGCGTTCCTCAATGACTGGGTTGCGCCCGCGGTGCGGTCACGCGCCGGTGCACCGACACCGCATAGTCCCCGCCGCTGAATTCCGCCCGGTCCCAGGTCGCCCAGCGCGCCACCGATTCCAGACCCGCCGCCTCGGCGTACCCGTCGTAGTCGGCCGGTGTCAGCCGATCCGGTCGCAGTGAGAACCCGGCCACCAGCAGCCCGCCCGCAGGAAGGTGCCCCGCCAGTCCGGTCAGCACCTGCGCCTCGGTGCCCGGTTCCAGGAAGATCATCACGTTGCCGGCCAGGACGATCAGGTCGAATTCCCCGCTCACGCCTGCCTGCGGCGCCGACAGGTCGGCTGTGATCCAGCTCAGCTGCGGCGCCTTGGCACGCGCGGTGTCCAGCATGCCCGCGTCGGCGTCGGCCCCCACGACGGAGACCCCCCGGGCGGCCAGCTCGATGGCGACCCGGCCCGTGCCGCAGCCGGCATCCAGCACACGGGTCCCGCCGTGCTCCCGCAGCAGCGACTCGACCAGATCGGCCTCGCCGTGCACGCCCTGGCCACTGGCCGCCAGCGACCGCCAGCGCGCGTCGTAGTCGTCGCCGCGGGGTGCGTCCGTGTTCTGCCAGCGGGTGCCCATGGTTCCCAACCTATCCCCGCGCAACTTGTGCACGTTTCGTCACCCTGAACGCAACGAATCGTGCACAAATGGCGAGACAGGGAAGAATCGCGGGCGAGATGACCGACACCGAGCCCACCGAGAGCCCCGCCGGCCCCGACGCTGCCGACCGGCGGCGCCCCATCATCCGTCTGGCGCTGTTCGCCGCGTTCCTGGGTGGACTGTTCTGCCTGATGGTGTTCGGCCGCGTCATCGACGCCGACCAGATCCGGGCCGCCGTCACCGCCACCGGACCTGCCGCGCCGTTCACCTACATCGTGTTGTCGGCCGTCCTCGGCGCGATCTTCGTACCCGGTCCGATCCTGGCCGCAGGCAGCGGACTGCTGTTCGGTCCGATCGTCGGCCTCGGTGTGACCCTCGGCGCCACCGTCGGAACGGCCATGATCGCCAGCCTCGTCGGGCGCCGGGCCGGCCGGGACAGCGCCCGTGCCCTACTCGGCGCCGACCGTGCCGATGTGCTCGACAGTCAGATCCAGCGGCGTGGACTGTGGGCCGTCGTCGGGCAACGGTTCATTCCCGGGATGTCCGACGCAATGGCCGCCTACGCGTTCGGTGCATTCGGAGTTCCGTTGTGGCAGATGGCACTCGGCGCTTTCATCGGGTCCGTCCCGCGTGCCTTCGTGTACACCTCACTCGGCGCCTCGCTGGGCAACAAGTCGGCCGCGCTGGCCTTCGCCGCCGCCGCGGTGTGGTGCGTCACCGCCGTCATCGGTGGGTACGCCGCACACCGCGGCTACCGGAGTTGGCGCCGCCGGCGCTGAATCCGCAGGCTGGTTTCCGCGCACTACACCGTGAACGCCGCGCGGAACGCGTCCAACGCGAGCTCGCTGTCGGCGGAGTTCCACGCCTCCATGCCGATGGTCCCGGTGAACCCGATGTCGCGCAGCGCCCGCGCGATCGCCGGGTAGTAGATCTCCCCGGTGCCCGGCTCGCAACGCCCGGGCACATCGGCCACCTGGATCTCACCGATGGCATCCCCGCACCGACCGACCAGTTCGACGAGATTCCCTTCGCCGATCTGCGCGTGGTAGAGGTCCAGCATCATCTTGACGTTGGGGTGCCCGACGCCTTCAACCAACGCGAGGGTGTCCTTGGCCCGGGCCAGCGGCACCCCGGGGTGGTCGACGATGGTGTTGAGGTTCTCCACGCAGAACGTCACGCCCGCCTGCGCACCGAGCTCGCCGATGCGTTCCAGGGTGCGTAGCGCGGTCAGCCACATCTGCCCGGTGGCGCGCTGCCGAGGGCGGGCGGCCTGCCCGTCCACCAGTTCCGCGGTATGCAGGTTCAGCCGTGTCACGCCGAGGATCTCGGCGGCCTTGATGCTGAGTTCGGCGGTGCGGACCACCTCGTCGGCAGAGTCCGGGTCGATCAGGTCGCCGTGCAGGTAGCCGGTCATCGAGGTGAACGTGGCTCCCGTCGCGGCGAGCGCCTCGAGGTCCTTGTCGTGCCAACTCCAGATCTCCGCGGCGAACCCCAGCTCGTGAATCCGCTTGACGCGGTCGATGATCGGTAGGTCGCGGAACACCATCTCCGAGCAGACGGCCAACTGGAAGCTCATCGCGCTACCTCCACGGCGAGCGCGACGGGGGCTCCGGTTTCGACGGATTCCCTCGCGGCGAGCGCGATTTCGAGTGCCGCCCGGGCGTCGACACCGGTGACCGACGCATTCCGGCCGGCTCGGATGCACTCGGCGAAATGCGCGAACTGGGCGACGTACGCGTCGCCGAACAACTCGGTGTTCAGCGTGCCGGCCTGCTCGGGGTCCTTACCGGCCAGCAGCACACCACCGGATCCGAAGACCTCGCCGCGGACGTCGTAGCCGTAGACCGCCTGGAAGCTGGCCTCCGCCACGCCATAGGCGCCGTTGTCGAAGGTCAGGTGTACCACCGAGGTGTCCAGAAAGCCGGCGTCGGCGAACTGCGGATGCACCAGCGCGGTGGCCTGCGCGTACACGCTGACCACGCGTGCGCCCGGGTTCAGCCAGCACAGGGTGTCGAAGTCGTGGATCAAGGTCTCGTTGAAGATGGTCCACGGTTTGACGCGCGCCGCGGTCTCCGCCGAGATACCGGGATCGCGGGTCAGCGACCGCAGCAGTTGCGGTGTGCCGATGGCCCCGTCATCGATACGGGCCCGCATAGCGGCGAAGTCCTCGGCGAAGCGCCGGTTGAACCCGACCTGCAGCACCACCCCGGCGTCCCGGGCAGCCTCGATGGCGCGGTCGGCATCGGCCAGCGTGAGCGCCATCGGCTTCTCACAGAACACGTGCTTGCCCGCCTGGGCCGCGGCGACGACGAGGTCGGCGTGCGTGGCGGCGGGTGAGCAGATGGCCACGGCGTCGATGCCCGGATCGGCGATGAGCTCCAGCGGGTCACGGTAGTGCCGCTGAGCGGAAAGTCGCTGTGCGGCAGTCTCATCCAGATCGGCGACCGCTTCCAGGCGCACACCGGGAAGCCGGTGCGCCAACGTCTCGCCATGATACGAGCCGATCCAGCCGGCCCCGATGAGACCACAGGGCAGTGATTCCGACATCTTCTTTCTCCGTTCGACTAGAACGTTCTAGTAGTGACCAGTAAAGCATGTCCACCTAGAACCTTCTAGTCTCTTTTCATGCAGTCCCGACCGACGCTGGAGGACGTCGCCCGCCACGCGGGCGTCTCGCGCGCTCTGGTGTCCATCGTCATGCGTGATGCCCCCGGTGCCAGCGACGAGACCCGGGCCCGGGTGCGCCGGGCCGCCGACGACATCGGCTACCGACCCGATCCGCGGGCCCGACGGCTACGCCAGCTGCGCACCAAGCTGCTGGGGGTCACCTTCGCCGCCGCACAGGAGTTCCACGCCGAACTGGTCGACGGTGTCTACGCAGCCGCCGACGAATTCGGCTACGAGGTGGTGCTCAGCGGCGTCACCCCGCATCACGACGAGCGCCGCGCCCTCCGCACTCTGATGGATGACCGCTGCGAGGCCGTCGTGCTGATCGGCCCGGACCTGCCCACCGCCGAACTGACGGCCCTGGCCGCCAAGACCCCGGTCGTCGTCGTCGCACGGAAGGTGCGCGGTGTGGACGCCGTCCGCAGTGACGACGCCGCAGGCGCCGCGATGGCCGTCGAGCATCTGCACGGCCTCGGCCATCGCCACATCACCTATCTCGACGGCGGCCGCGCTCCCGGGGCGGCCGAGCGACGCCGGGGCTACGCGCGGGCCATGGGAGCGGCGGGCCTGCACGCCCAGGTACACCCCGGCGGCCTCACCGAACGAGAAGGCGCGGCGGCCGCCGCCGCACTCCTGGCCTCCGGCGAACCACTCCCCTCCGCGGTCTTCGCCTTCAACGACCGCTGCGCCCTCGGCGTGCTCGACGTGCTGCTGCGCACCCGGATCGCGGTGCCCGACCAGGTATCGGTCATGGGTTTCGACGACAGCCCGCTGGCCAGTCTCGCCCACATCGACCTGAGCACCATCCGCCAGGAAATCCCGCAGCTCGCGCATGCGGCTGTATCGCGCCTGGTGAACCGCCTGGATCACGACGCCGGCGACGCCGAAGCACTCGACATCGTGGTACCGCCGACCCTCTTGGCCCGCGGTACCACCGCACCAGTCTGACGTTGCACTGGACATCCACTCTGTAACGGCCGCACAGTAGAGGCATGACCGCCGAAGCCCGTCCCCGCATACCCGCGGCAGAGCGCATTGCCGTGCGCTGCGTCGACTCCGACGTCCACCCCGTCCCCCGCCAGGGCGAGCTGGGCCAGTACATCCCCGAGCCGTGGCGCACGAAGTACTTCGGCTCGCGCACCGTGGGCGACCAGATCTACTACGACGCCCCCGACTACGCCCACGCCTACGCGATGCGCACGGATGCCTTCCCGCCCGACGGCGAGTTCGCGTGCAGCGATCCGGACTTCGCCTTCAAACAGCTGATCATGGAGGCCGGCGCCGATATCGCGATCCTGGAGCCGGGTGCCTATCCGGCCCGGCTGCCCGAGGCCGAGCAGGCGATGAGCGCCGCCTTGAACTCCTGGCAGGCCAACCATTGGCTGGATTCCCACAACAACTGGCATGAGCGGTGGCGCGGCTCGGTCTGCGTCGCGATCGAGGCGCCCGACCTGGCCGCCGCCGAGATCCACAAGTGGGCCCAGCACCCGTACATGGCCCAGGTGCTGATCAAAGCCGAACGGCGACCCTCCTGGGGTGACCCGATGTACGACCCGATCTGGCAAGCGGCCACTGAGGAGGACATCACCGTCTCCTGCCACCTCTCGCGCAGCCACAATGAGGAACTACCGATCCCGCCGGTCGGATTCCCCAGCTACAACCACGACTTCATGGTCACCTACTCACTGCTGGCCGCCAACCAAGTCATGAGCCTCATCTTCGACGGCGTCTTCGACCGCTTCCCCACCCTGCGCATCGTCTTCGTCGAACAC
>JACPVS010000006.1 GCA_016197365.1 Mycolicibacterium cosmeticum
AGACACATACACCACCTACCGGATCCGGCTGCCCCGCATCGACGCCGCGAAATTCGAGGCCGCACACCAATCCCACCGCGACAAACTGATCGCCGACCACGACAGCGAAAGTGAAACCCCGTTCCCCACCAACGTGGATGCATTCATGAGCCTCGTCGACGCCGGCTGGGACGCCGACGTCGCCCGCCGCCCCCACGGCCAGCACACCACCGTCATCATCCACGTCGACATCGACAAACCCGCCGCCCTACACCTCGGGCCCGTCCTGACCGACGCTGACCGCCGATACCTGCTCTGCGACACCACCTGCGAAGTCTGGTTCCAACGCGACGGCCAACCCATCGGCGCCGGACGCGCCACCCGCACCATCAACCGACGACTCCGCCGCGCGCTGGAGCACCGCGACCGCCACTGCGCAGTCCCCGGCTGCGGCGCCACCCGCGGACTACACGCCCACCACATCACACACTGGGAAGACGGCGGCCAGACCGAACTCAACAATCTGATCCTCTTGTGCCCCTACCACCACCGGCTGGCCGGAAAACACTTCTGCTTCGTGTCGGCCGCGAGGGCCAGACACACCATCAAGGCGTCCCCCGGCCACGGTCCATCAAATGGCAGGCTCGGCCATGTGACGACCACAGACCCCGTACTCAAACAGCTTGTTGCCGACGCCAACGCAGCCGAGGTGTCTATCGAACTCACTCTGTACCTTCCATCAGGTGTCCTATCGGGCGATACAACGACGGAATACGACTTCGGCCGCTGGACGACGCTCGTACTCGGCCAGGAATCAGGGTTCACCGGGAAAGTCGAACCAGACCAGGACGACGAATACGTACACCTTGCAGTGCAAACGCTCTCGCTTGACGATGAGAAAAAAGACGTGGTTCGCATCAAGCTGTCGGAAGTCATCGCGTGGACTGTGGGCTGATCACCATGTGTCCGTCCAATGGCTGAGCGGTACCGAAGGTGGAACCGCTACGCCTACCTGAGTCGGTTTGAGCGGCGACTGAATCGCGGTCTGTGGGCCCTGCTCATTGCGGGAATCGTTTACTCCGTCCTGCAACATGTGACGCTGGCGGCAGTGCCCGAAGTATTTCCCTCGGGTGCCCGATGGGGAGACCTGATCTACGACCTAGCCATCGCCTACGTCGGAGCATTCGCGTTCTACCTCCTGAACATCCGATTGCCGCTCCGGCGGGACCGGCGTGCGGTCTATCGCCATATCGGACCGTCTGTGGGACTTCTGGTGACGCACGCCCATCAGATGATGGAGACGCTCAACAGGACGGCCCAAATAGAGCCTCCCGACCGCGAAAGCAGTTGGAAAAACGTCAAAGAACTATGCTCAGCAATCGGTCCGCAGACTCCGGTTGGTGGCCCAGGGGGCGGAATATTCGTCGCAGAATCAGGGGGATTGGGCAGCCACACGGTGTTTACGGTCATGGTTGATCGAATGCGCAGGACCGAGAACGGTATCGAGAAAATCCTTACGCAGTCGAACTTCTTGGCCTCTGACTTGATTGATCTGCTTGAGGCTATGCGCACACACACGCACTTTCACTCATTTGCCCAGAGCGCAATGTTTGCAGAGAAATTGGGCAGCGGGACTCCAGGCAATAAGGATCTGTCGATTTGGGCAAATCAGATCTATAACTACCTCCGGCTAATCGACCAGATTGAGCAATACGGAAATGAGTTCCTGTCGATGAAGTACGAGCCGAGGCCGGACCTCCCATCGGTCGATGACTAGTGCGGCCACCAATCGGGTTGGACCCACTCTTAGGGCTGTCACCAACGATGGAACAGGAGGTGGAATTGAGAGCTGTTGAGGACAGAACGTGTCCGACCTGCAAATTGTCACGCAAAAGCAGGGCAGTCCTAGGCGCTTCAATTCAGCTAGGCCGGGTTCGCCTGCTGACAGAGTAAGCAGGCTAGGGTGTTGGTCGGTCTAGCGCAGCCACCTCCGACCAATACAACATGTTATTAATTGTGTGTGACAAAGCCAGGATTGCCATCACAAGCGGTAGCGCACATGCAACTACGCGCCCCACGGGTCGCATTGGTAGTCCCTGTCACCGCAGATTGGCACCTCATCGCCCGCAACGCGATGCATGCCTTCACGAGATTATGGGGAGGTGCAGGATTCGTCATAGTCCCAACTGATGGTGGCGCCGTTCACCCCGCAGTCCTCGCCGCACTGAAAGAGTATGACCCCGATTCGGTGCTAGTGCCACCTGCCGATGCAATGACCAGACCAGAACATATCGACGCGATTCAGCGCGCTCAGGAGACAATTTCGGCAGTGTGCTCCAACTTCCGCGCTCCGTTGCTTGAGCCAGACAAAGTCGCACATCCAGCATGTTCCGACTTATGGAACATCATGTTGTCTCTAACTGATCCGCCCGAAACGTCACTTTCCGGCCGCACGCCAGGCTCTGGATACCCCTCAGAGCTTCCAACGCAGATCGACGATGAGGATGGATGGGAAACCATTAGTGCTCATCCCGGGATGGGCGGTTCACTTGGACTTGCCGCCGCCGTACGTTGGGGACTTGCGGAGCGCCCATCTAACGTGGCTATGGACGTCGATCCCGCGAAGATTCGACTGGCCACGCGGCGTCTTTCATCTGGCGAACAGGACGCGACCAGCCTCTCCGGACTCACGACGCGTGACACTTTTCAAGGAAAATATTCGACTGCCCTGTCGCGGACCCTCTTTGGCCTGGACGGCGTTCAGTCCCACGGTCCACAACGCTCAGACGCTCTAGTTGTATTTGGCAGCAGCCCAGACGATTTCGCGTTGGCGATGACCTGGGACCGCACGTATCGGTTCGGCATCTGGATTCCCGACGACTGGTGGGCAGACCCGACCTTACGTGCCCACACATCAGCTGGAATTGACAATCTTGTATGGGACTCCAACGCCGCCCTAAAGAAGGTCATATTTACCTCCACCTCACTTGATGATTCCGACCTGGTTGCGAGAGCAGAAGAATGGTGGGATTCGTCATCACTCTCGACTGATGAATCCCGACGAGAAAAATGGGATGCGATCACTGCCGACAAACTGCGCTCCTCGCGCTACTGGAAGGTCCACTATGTCCTCAAAGAACATATGTCGACAGAATGGTCCACAACTGTTTACACGTCCGGCGACACATTGGAATTCGCCATGCTTCCACCATTGCCGAATATTGGAGTACGTGGATTGGAGAGCCTGGAGAAATCTGTCTGCTGGTATGCTGACGTCAGCATCCATAAGCACGATCTTCCGGCTGGTAGGGCGATTCCTGAGGAATCACTCCTAGTTCAGAGCGAAGAGACTCGCTCAACCCGCATTCGAGCAGGTCGAAGTGGAGTCTCCTACCAAGTCCATCGAACAGACCTCATTCCAACTGGGGCATCACTGTCACAGTCGCTGGCGCGGCCTCTTCTTCGATTTCCTTCGTTGATTGATTGGGCAAACGCGCGAGCCGGTGCAGTGGGGATGTCGGTTCGACTGTCCTCGGCGGGCACACAAGCCAACGTGCTGGCATCGATGTTGGGAGGGCGAGATGTCTTGTCAGACTTGGTGGCGAGCGAAATGCGTGCAGCCCTCGTCGCCTTCAACCGCCGGAGATCCACGCGCCAGGACTATCCGAATGGGGAGGGATGCGTCGTGGACTCCGAGGGCTATTTGAGATTCTCCGGCATTTGCGCCTTTGCCGACATATCACCTGATGCCACCGCTAGGGACAGGGTCGATACCTTGCTCCAAGCTGGCGTGATTCGACGGGGATTACTGACGAAATGCCCCGTGTGCCACCACTCAGCCTTCGTGCATGTAGACGACGTGGCCGCGGTAATGCGTTGTCAACGATGCCGGGCGGACAATGCTTTCGAACGTCAACTGTGGCGGTTGCCGGTTGATGAGCCCACTTGGTTCTACGATCTACACCCAATCGCCCGCACTCTTCTCAAGGACAACGGCGATGTGCCATTGCTCCTTTCGGAATACCTTCGTAAGCGTTCCACTCGGACTTTTCTCGACGCTGCCGAATTTGAGCTAGTAGGCCATAGTGGGGACCCGGTATCTGAAACCGACGTTCTCGCTCTCGCAGATCGACAGCTCGTCGTAGCGGAAGCGAAGTCCAGCAACACCTTTGGCGGAAGAACTGAGCGTAACGGCGCTGCCCGGAAGCGCGCCCTTGCCGCGAAAGCATTCCATGCAGATGAGGTTGTGCTAGCCACCACCGAGATGGCCTGGGATCAAGCAACAATTACAGCAATGCAGGCAGCGCTCCACAACGAGACCTGGCCCACCGGGCAATGTCCACGACTGAGGACCATCTGCGGCTTAGGGGGTGACACGGTCACGGACGAAATCGTGAATCAAGTCTGAACTTCGCTGATCTAGCTGAGACCGCTCACCCCTGGCAGTTTCGACTCATCAGCCACCAAGGTTTGGCAGCTTGCGACGTTCGTCCACCTGCTCGGCGGCGCGCCACCCCGACCTAGCTACCGGACTCGACAACCGATGCGCGGCCCTGCGCCGTGCTCAGGTCAATGTCACCGGACACCGTGGCCAACGCCAAGTGCTTCTCGTCGGCCAGCGCCATGAACGCCTCAAGTTCGATCGGTCGACGGTGAAGCCGATCCAAGTCCCAGGCCACCACTGCGCCCACGCAGCCATCTCTGATATCGGCGAGCATCTGCTCATAGGGAGGCCGACGCTTGCCGCTGGTCGCGCTCACGTCATTATCGACGTACTCAAGCGGCTTCCAACCGCGTTCGTCGCAGAGGGCAGTGCAGTCCTCGCGTTGACGGCTCACGCCGAGCTGCCCGGTTGGGTCAGAAGATATGCGTAGGTAGATAGCCGCCCTGACCTGCATGTTCTTCACACACATATCTCAAGTGTATTCCAGCACGGCCGTACCACCACCGGCTCCACCACCGCGGTGGCATCACGATCACCGGACCCGCCGACCGCCTCACCGTCACCGACGACCAAGGCCGACCCCTCGACAACGGATCACTGGCCCGACCACCCACCACCCCACCACCAGACGTCGACCCCTACAAAGGGCCGACCGGCGAACGCGCCCAATGGTGGTGGTACACACCCTACGAACCACCACCCACAACCACCAACTAGCTGGCTGCTGAGCAAGCACTCCCATGCGGGCGTTGTTTGCTAGGTTCGGAGCACGTGAGTCGGCCCAGTGTTGCGTCGTCCAACCTCGGGCTCGGCCCACGAGAGGACAGCTTGTCCATGCCCTATCTGGGATTGCTGGTCACTGCGCTGCTGGTGATCACCATCGTCGATCTCGCCCGTAGCCCCGAGGAGCGCATCCACGGACTCCCCCGCACCCAGTGGACATTGCTGGTCGTCAGGTTCCGGTGGCGGGTGCGCTCTCTTGGTGGATCGCGGGCCGCCCGCGCCCTAGGCTGAACGCCCCCGGCGCGCACAACACCGAGCACGCTGCCGAAGAAGAATTCCGCCGCCGATGCCGCGAGCGCGCCGAGATGCAACGCCGGGCAGCCCGGTCGGGGCGCGGCAACGCGAAGGACTGACCGGCCGTCAGCTGCCCCGGTTGCTCCGCACCTCGTTGAACGGGATTCCGCGGTCCGCGGCGAACTCACGAGGCATATTGAGCACCCGCTCGCTGATGACGTTGCGAGCCATCTCGGTGGTGCCGCCGCCGATAGAGATGATCTGACGGGCCAGCAGGTTGTGCCCGAGGGCGCGCTCCTCCGCTGAGTCATACGCCCCGCCCACCACGACACCCGGCCCGGCCAGACCGACGGCCACATCATTGGCCAGGTGTTCGGTCTCGGCGACGAACAGCCGGATCAGTGACGCCGATGCGGCCGGTAACTCACCACTGGCCATCTTGCCCATCACGTGCGGGATCAACGTGTCATGCACCGCCCATCGCGCGTACAGCCTTCCGATCGCGGCGCGCGTCGCAGGGTCCGCGGTGGTACCGAGTGTGCGAGCCAGGGCCACGAGGTCGATGTTGCGGTTGGAGTCGGGGAATTCCTCGATACCGCTGGCGAATTCGGAACCACCACCCATGGCGCGCCGTTCGTGACCGAGCTGGGTGGAGGCCACCGACCATCCGTCGTTGAGCTCCCCCACGATCGACCCGGCGGACAACTCCACATTGTCGAGGAAGACCTCACAGAACTCGGCGTGGCCGTTGATGTCCACGATGCGCCGCACGGTCACACCAGGCGCGTCGATCTTCACCAGAAACATGCTCAGGCCATGATGCTTGGGCACGGTCCAGTCGGTGCGGGTCAGGCACAGGCCGTAGTCGGCCGAGAACACCGCGGTGGACCAGATCTTGGCACCGTTGAGCACCCAGCGCCCATCCTTGGCCTCCGCTCGTGTGGTGACGCTGGCCAGATCCGATCCGGCGCCGGGCTCCGAGAGCAACTGCGCCAGGATCTCCTCACCACGTAACGCAGCCGAGATGTGTTCGCGCTTCTGGTCTTCGGAGCCCGCATCGAGCAGCGTGGCGCAGCAGATGGCCAGCGACGGCACGTTGAGCGGATAGGGCAGTTCGTAGCCGGCGGACTCGTCGTCGAAGGCCCGCTGGTACTCGCGGGTCAAACCCAGGCCGCCGTACTCCGTGGGAAAGCAGATTCCGGCGAAGCCACCGTCGTGGATGCGGCGCTGAAGCACCCGCGACCGGTCCCAGACCTTGGTGTCGTCGATCTGGTAGCTCGGCGGGCTGTCGGGGTCGACGCGCGGCATATTGTCGGCCAGCCATGCGCGGGCGGCGGCACGAAACTCCTGCACCGACATCAGCCGTGCACCTTCTCGACATGGTCGGCCAGGGCCAGTTGGTGGTCCCGGGGTGTACCGAAGGTGTTGGCGTTCAGCGCAACCCGCCGCAGGTAGAGGTGCAGGTCGTGCTCCCAGGTGACGCCGATCCCGCCGTGCAACTGAATGCAGTCATGCAACGCGGACACCCCGTGTTCGCCGACGAAAGCCTTCGCCGCACTCAGCAGCGTGTCGGCATCGGTGTCCCCCTCTGCCACTGCCTGCACGGCCGCATCGACGATCGATTCGCAGGCCTGCAACCCCAGGAACATGTCGGCGTAGCGGTGCTTGAGCACCTGGTAGGACGCCAGCGGCCTGCCGAACGAATAACGGTCGAACGCCCACGTATAGGTGATGTCGAACGCCTGCTGCAAAGCCCCGACCATCTCGGCGCACCGCAGCAGAACAGCGATCTGCCATTGCCGCTGCATGGCTTTGGCGGTGCGCGCGGCATCGCCCAGCGGCTCACCCACGGTCACACCGTCCAAAACGACGGTCCCGTACTGGCGGACCATGTCGATGGAGCGCACCCTGGTGACCGTCACGCCGGGAGCATCGGCGGCCACCAGGAATTGGAGCACACCGGCCGGCGTGGTCACGGGCACCAGGAACACATCGGCCTGCGGGGCGGCCTCCACCCGCTCGGCCGCCCCGGACAGCACGTACCCGCCGTCCCTTTCGACGGCGGTGAAACCGGTTGCGGTGAAACGAGGTACACCGTCACCGGAGAACGCCCACGTTGCGACCTTCGAGCCATCGACCAACCCACCCACGTCGGCGCCGTAGACGCTCAGTCCCGCGATGACAGTACTCACTGGCAGCAGCGGTCCCGGCGCGGCATGCTTGCCCAGCTCGGTGACCAGCACGGCCAGGTCGGCGACGCCACTGCCGGTGATGCTGCCGCCGCCCAGTTCCTCGGGCGCCAACAACGCAGTCCACCCCAATTCCGCCGCCCGCGCCCACCACTGCCGGTCGAAGGACGTGTCCTCGTCGTGCAGTCGGCGCAGATCCACCCCGGAGACGAGTTGGCGGGTGGTGTCGCAGAAGAGTTTCAGGTCGGGGTCACCTGGGGCGAGCGAAGCGACGGGGATTGACCGGGCGAGCATCACGAAGCTTTCTTGGGCGCGGCATAGCTCGGCTTGCCCAGCCCCAGCACATGCTGGGCGATCATGTTGCGGAACACCTCGAGGGTGCCGCCGTAGATGCCGACCAACGGAGCAAACCGGTACACGTACTCACTGCGGTCGTCGAAGCCACCGTCGGTGTCGATCGGCAGCGCTGCGGCCGGCCCGGCGATGTCCATCAGATCGGGAGCGACATCGCGCATCGTCTGCGCCAGCGCGACCCGGCCGAAGATGCTCGGCGCGGACAACGACGCCTCGATGCGGGCGACGCTGCGGCCCAACCGGTATCCGACCGAGGTGTCCTCTGCCGCACGGGTGCCCACCACCGCGGCCACCTTGTCGGCGGCCTCGACCATGAAACCGGCCTGATGCATCATGATCGCCACGTCGGCCAACCCGTCGTCGGCGGCCGCGACAGCGCCGTGCTCGGCGTCCAGCGGTTCGCGCACCACCGTCCACCCGCCGTTGACCTCGCCCATCCGGTACTTGTCGTCGACGCGTACGTCGGAGTAGTAGACGATGTTGGTGCGGTCACCGTCGACGGTGCGGATGCCCTGGATCTCGACGCCGGGCAGATCCAGGGGCACCAGGAACATGGTGAGACTCTTGTGTTTCGGGGCGTCCGGATCAGTGTTGGTGATCAGGAACGTGTACTTGCAGTTGTGCGCCCCGGTGGTGAACATCTTGGAGCCATTGACAACCCACTGATCGCCGTCGCGCACCGCGCGGGTCTTGCACGTCGCGACATCGGAGCCGCCCTCGGGTTCGGTGTAGCCCAGGCTCAACCGGACGGTGCCGTCGAACACGCCGCGCAGCACCTCGTCCCGGATCTCCGGCTGGGCGAACTTCGCGACTGACCGCGCCACCATGGACGTCGTTCCCCAGGTCACCCACGGCACCTCGGCCCGGCGCTTCTCCAATTGCCAGATGCGCGAACGCACCCGGGAGAAGCCGCCCTCGCCCTCGGTCTTCCATTCCTTCTCCAGATAACCGGCGGCGGCGAGCGCCAGGTGCACACCCTCGTCGAAGTTGTCGCCGGTCTCGCGGTCGCGACGGATGACATCCTCGGTCACCACGCCGGCCAGGAATTCGCGCACCTCGGTGCGGAAGGCGTCGTCCTCGGCGGACAGTTCAACACGGGAGAAATCCATGATCAGGCCTCCAGACTTTCGCGGGCGGTCACGATGGCGGCGATGTGCACGGCGGTGGCTCCGGGGTCGCCACCGGCCAGCGCCCAACCACGCGCCCGCACCAGGTAAGCGGTGGCGGCGGCTTCGGCCGACACCCCGAGCCCGCCCTGGACATGCACGGCCATGGTGGCGGCTTTGGCGGCCTCTTCGGCCATGAACACGAACGCCGACGGTGCCAGCTCGGGCCGTTCGTCCGGCTCGTTGTCCAGGAACCAGGCGGCGCGACGGGCCAGCCCGCGTCCGCTCTGCACGGCGATGGCGATATTGGCCAGCGGATGCGAGATGCCCTGCAGCGTGCCGATCGGCACACCGAGGGTATAGCGGGACTTGGCGAACTCGGCGGCGATGGTCATGGTCTCCTCGATCAGACCGACCAAGGCCGAGGCGGTGAGCACTCGCCATTCATCCAATGCACGTTGGTATTCGGCGGCTGCGGCAGTACCACTTGCCAGCACGACGCGGCTGTCCGCGGCGGCCGGGTCCACCCAGGCCATCGGCAGCTTGCCGATGTTGTCCACCTTGGC
Source organism: Mycolicibacterium cosmeticum (assembly GCA_016197365.1). Classification (GTDB taxonomy): domain Bacteria; phylum Actinomycetota; class Actinomycetes; order Mycobacteriales; family Mycobacteriaceae; genus Mycobacterium; species Mycobacterium cosmeticum_A. Next base: position 9,656 of record JACPVS010000006.1, read on the forward strand.
AGGCAGGCTGGAGAACTGCAGGAGCACGAGATCGTCACCGTCGCGGATGATCACCCGGTCGGCGATCGACCCGGCGGGGATCAGTCGGGTGCCGGACGGGGCCACCTGCTGCGGATCGATGGCAACCAGCTGGGTGCCCTGCACGATCTCCGCCGCGTTCTCGCCGGACAGCGCACCCAGGCGCGCCAGCAACCGGGCGGCCACCACATGATCGATCCACGGCACCGGTGCCAGCGACCGCCCGATCTCCTCGGCCACCAGGGTGAGATCGACCAGGGTCGCACCGTCGCCGCCGACGGATTCGGGCAGCCCCATCGTGGTGGCGCCCATGGCGCACAACCGTTCCCACAAGCTCTTGTCGAACCCGCCGGCTTCGGCCGCCCGCACCGTCTCGATGTCGCAGTGCGTCTTGAAGAACTGCCGGTATGCCGTCTGCAGATCGACGTGGTCCTCGGACAGACTGTAGTCCAGCCTGCGCAGCTCGAAGCGATCCATCACTTCTCCTTCTCGGGGCTCTCGCCGAAGAAGAACTCCGCGGCATTGTTGTAGAGGTAGTTGTCCAAGACCTCGGCGGGCAGATCCAGCGCCAGCGCTTCCGGGACCACGCGCTGCATCCGCAGCACCGGGAAGTCGGAGGCAAAGATGATCTTCCCGGGCCCGCGGGTGCGCATGTAGTGCAACAGGCTCTCCGGCAACCGTTTCGGCGACCACGCCGACGTCATCAACCGAAGGTTCTGGTATTTGATCAGCATCCGGATCGCGACATCCCACCACGGATCGGCACCGTGGATCATGCAGAGTTTCAGCTCCGGGAACCGCACGCAGACCCGGTCCAGGTGAATGGGGTTCTGCACCTCACCGGGTATCGGTGGGCCCGGCAGGCCGGTGTTGACGCACAGCGGCAGTTCCAGCTCCGCGCATTTGGTGTAGAGCGGGTAGTACACCGCGTCACTGGGCGGATACTGGCCGTCACCCCAGAAGCTGGGACCGACAACGGTATACGCCACCGGCAAGTCTTTGGTGATGGCCGCCAGCTCGCGCAGCGACGGGATGGGACGCAGCAGGTTCACCCCACCCATCGCCAAGGCGAACCGGTCCGGGTGTGCGTCGACGAACTTGCGTGCCGTCACCGACGGCTTGACCAGTGAGTCCATCAGGATGGCGCGCTGCACGCCGTGGGCGTCCATTTCGTCGAGCAGCTCGGTCAGATCGATCGGGTCGTACAACGACGCGGGACCCTTGAAGTAGTCATCACGCACCTTCTTCATGAAGGTGGGCTGGTTCTCCGTCTCGCCGAAATGCACGTTGGCCAGGCAATCGATGACCCGTGTCATGTCCGAACCTTTCCCACCGCGAATTCCTTGGCCCACCGGTAGTCGGCCTTGCCGTTTCCTAGCCTGCGGATCTGGTCGACCACGAGCACGTCCTTGGGAATCTTGAACCGCGCCAACCGGGTCGCGCAGTGTTCCCGCAGGAGCTCTGCGGCCACCTCGGCGCGAAGCGCCACGATCGCCACGATCTCTTCACCCCAGCGATCACTGGATCGGCCCACCACCAGCGCATCGGCCACCTCGGGGTGTGCGCGCAACGCCTCTTCGACTTCTTCGACGAACACCTTCTCGCCGCCGGTGTTGATCACCAGGGAGTCTCGGCCGTAGAGCCGCAGCGACCCATCCGACTCGAGTGCCGCCCGGTCACCGGACACCACCACCCGTTCACCCGCCACCTCGGGGAAGGTTTTGGCGGTCGCGGCGGCATCGTTGAAGTAGCCCAACGGAATTCGTCCGTTGCGGGCCACCCAGCCCACCTCGACCTCGCCCGGCGTCAGGAATCGGGTGTAGTCCTCGGCCAGCACCAGGCCGCCGGGCCGCAGCTGGAAGGTCTCAGCCGTCGGGGTCGCGCGCTGGGTGTGCCCGAATCCCATGTTGCCGGTCTCCGAGGAACCGAACCCGTTGATGATGGTGATCTGCGGGATGTGGTCCAGCAGCGCCCGTTGGTGTTTGGGGTTGGTGGCCGCGCCCCCGGTACCAATGGCGAACATCGACGACAGGTCATAGGACCGCGCGTTCAGTTCCTCCACCAGCGGCGCGGCATAGGCGTCGCCGACCATCGTCATCAAGCCGATCTTCTCGCGCTCGGCGGTCTCGAGCACTGTGCGCGGATCGAACTTCGGCTTGGTGTCGTGCAGGACGACGGTCTGGCCGGACAGCAGCCCGGAGAACGCGGTCCACATCCCGGCCGCGTGCATCATCGGGGACACCGCGAACCACGGCGGACCCGCGTGGGCGACCTTGGTGTGAATCTCCTCGACCGCGTCGTGGTCGGCACCGTTCATGGACGATACGTAGATGTCGCCCTGGCGCCACATCACCCCTTTGGGCCTGCCGGTGGTGCCGCCGGTACAGATCATCAACAGGTCATCCGGCGAGACAGGTGCGACGCAGTCGGTATCGCCCTGGGCCAGAACATCATCCAGTGACACCGACCCGGCCAGCTCGGCGCCTTCGCCTTCGCCGTCGTCGACGGAGATGAGAACCTCCGCGTCCAAGACAGACGCGAACTTGGCCCCCAGCGAGCGGTGGTAGATGACCGCCCGCGGCTGCAGATACGCGAGCAGGTCGGCGACCTCACCCGGCGAGTAGTAATAATTGACGTTGACGGGCACGGTGCGTGCCTTCAGACAGCCGATGACCATCTCGGGGTACTGGTCGTTGTGCATCAGCAGCGCAACCCGGTCCTGACCGCATTCCCAGCGGCTCAGTTCGGCGCGTTCGGTGTGCGCGCCGAGTCCGTTGGCGGCCAGGAAGTTCGCCAGCCGCCTGGTCCGCTCGGCTCCCTGAGCGAAGGTGGTGCGGCGGGTGCCGCACACCGTCATCTCCCGGTCCGGCACCGTGTCGGCGATCGCGTCGATGACGGCACCGACGGTCCATTCGGCCATCGCGGGGGCTACGCCGAAACCAGCTTGGCGACACCCGGTGCGGTCCGGGTCGGGTCACCGAGCAGTTCGAGTGCGTTGTCGCGCATCACCTTCCGGGTGTCCTCCAGGCTGAACTCCGGGAACTGCGGGATATCGGCGGTGAAGGTGGTCGGGTCGGCCAGGCCCTCGCCGTGCGGCCAGTCCGAACCGAACAGGATCTTGTCGACGCCGATGGTGGCGGCCAGCAGCTTGACGTCGTCCTCGTAGTAGGGCGCGATCCAGAGGTTGTTGCGCAGCTGTTCCACCGGGTCCTCGGTGAAGTGGTACGGCGCGTTGTTGGCCGCCTTCTTGAGTCGCTTGATCAGCCGGTACACGAAGTACGAACCGTTCTCGATGCTGGCGACCTTGAGCTTGGGGTGCCGGGTGAAGACCTGGTGCACGATCATCGAGGCCATCGTGTCGTGGATGGCGCGGTCGTCCATGATGACCATGTCCAGTGGATCGCGTTTGCCGAATCCCTTAAACACGCCGCTGCCGCCCCACAATGCCGGGACCGCCATGTATCCGGAGTCCGACAGGTGGAAGACCACCGCGACGCCCGCCTCCGCGAGGCGCGCCCACACCGGGTCATGTGACGGGTCGCCCAGCGATCGCGGCCGGACCGAACCCGGCACCGGTGCCGGCCGGACGCACACCAGCTTGGCGCCGCGGCTGATCACGAACTCGACCTCGTCGACGGCTTTGACGGGGTCGGCCAGCGAGATGATCGGCGCCGAGACGAAGCGGCCGTCGGGCCGGTCGAATCCCCAGTCCTCGTCCAGCCACAGATTGAAGGCGTGCACCGAGACCATGGTCGCCTCGATGTCGTGTTTGAGGCCCTCCTCCACTCCGCAGGCGAAAGTCGGGAGCATGAACACGGTTTCGAGTCGCTGCCGGTCCAGCACCTTGAGCCGGGCGTCCCGGTTCTGGTACTCGGGATGATCACCGAGGCGATCGACCTTCATCAGTGAGGCCGGGTTGACGCCCTCGGGGATCTCGCCACGGAACAGCAGGTCCAGGCAACCCGGTTCGATGATCGGGTCGAAGGTCGGGTTCGGGATGAAATGGTTGACCGTCCCACCCATCACCGCCAGCGTCCGTTTGCCGTCCTGGACCATCTGCACGCCGCGGCTGCGGAATTCCTTGGGCAGGTGCCGGGTGAAGGCGTCGGTGGGTTCGTAGTAATGGTTGTCGACGTCGACGGCCAGGTAGGGCAGACGCTCTGGGGTGTCAGACATTTCATCAACCTTTCAGGGGCGGGAAATTCGGGGACCGTTTCTCGAAGAAGGCGGTGATGCCCTCGACCAGGTCGGGCCGGATCATCGATTCATGCATGAGGGTCTCCGCACGGGCGCTGACGTCGACCACCTCACCGGTCGCGTCGCCGTAGAGCTGACCCTTGATCACGGCCATGGACGCCGGTGAGCAGTTGCGGGCCAGGTCCTCGGCGTACTCCAGCGCCCGCTTGAGCAGATCTTCGGGCGGCACAACCTCTTTCACCAATCCCAGCTGCTGGGCTTCCTCGGAGTAGAAGGTGCGCCCGGACAGCAGCAGATCAGCGGCGGCACCCCAGCCGGCCAGCCGGGGCAGGATCCAGGTGATGCCGTACTCGCCGATCAGGCAGCGACGGGGGAAAGCCGTCGCGAACTTCGCGCCTGCCGCCGCGAACCGGACGTCGCACATCAGCGCGTGGGTCAGTCCGATCCCGACGCAGGCGCCGTTGATCGCCGCGATGACGGGCTTGCGCAGGGTGGTGAGAAAGTGCGGATGGCGTTCGCCGACGATCTTGCTGACGTCGGTGTCGCCGCTGATCGACGCCCCGAGATCCTGCATGGCACCCATGTAGGCGCCTGCGCAGAATCCCCGGCCGGTACCGGTCAGCACGATCACCCGGACGTCCGCGTCGGCCTCGGCGCGGTCGAACGTCGCGTACACCCCGGCGGAGATATCGGCACCCCACGAGTTGAGCCGTTCTGGCCGATTCAGGGTGATGACCGCAACGCCGGTATCGGTGACTTCGTACAGGACCGCAGCGCTGGGCGACGTCTCAGTGGCCATAGATACTGTATACCTATCGGTAGAGCATTCCGCAAGCCGCTGCACGGCCACTACCAGCGTAAAACCGTCCGTCAACCAATCAGTCCGAGATGGCGATACGCGGTCTCGATCTGGGGTTTGGCCACGGCCGGGAGTTCGGCCTGCGGCGGGCGCGAATGCGGGTAGTCCCCGATCGGCAGGCCGAGCAGCGATGCGGCGTATTTGAATGCGCCGGCCCAGTGTGTGAAGTAGTCCGGCCGGCCCGGATAGCAGGTGAACCAGGACCCCATGTCGAGGCTGAACTGATCCATCCCGGTCTTCTGCGCGAAGTCAATCGCCGCGATCAGTTCGCCCGCCCACACCAGTTCCCAGTACTCGGTGAAGATCGGCCGCTCCGGCGTCTCGTGCAGATAGCCCGCGGTGCCCAGTTGCGCCGGGCCGACGATGCCCTCGCGCAGCCACCCGGCCCGGTACACGGTGGTATCGCATTCCCAGATCACCAGTTCCGGCGCCAGCTCATGCAGCCGGCGGCTGGCCGCCGGACGGAACGCGCCCTCCTTGGTGGCGCACACGGCGGGGACCTCCTCGACAATGCGCGCCTCTTCGGCCGGGGTCAGCACATAGCCCGAGGACGGCGAGTTGAACATGCCGAGCGCGATGTCGGTGCGCGCGGCGATGTAGTGGAAGAAGCGCAGCACCCCTTCCCCACCGTGGGCCTCCATCATCGGCGTCTGGAGGTAGACGATGTCGGCGCCGGCCTGCTGCGCGTGGCGGGTCAGTTCCAGGCAGTCCTTGGCCGAGGTGGCGGCAGTGCAGGCCTGCACCACCACGTGCGGGTTCGCCGCGCGCCCCTCCTGGATGGCCACTTCCAGCAACTGTTTGCGTTCATCGAGGGTCAGCGCCCAGAATTCGGCCAATCCACTGGTGCACCAGAGCATTTCATGGCGCAGATCAGCCACGCAGTAGCGCACGAGCGTGCGGTAGGCGGCCCAGTCGATATCGTCACCGTCGACGCCCTGGAACGGGGTGTACAGCGAGTTTCCGATGCCTCGCAATGCCGTGCGGGCCCAGTCCCGCGCTTCACTCGCTGTCGCCATACCGCTACCCCTTAGCTGAAGTCCGAACCGCCGTCGACGTTGATGTTCGCGCCGGTCATGTACGAATTGCGCTTGGACGCCAGAAACGCTGCCACGGGACCGATTTCGTCCGGGAGGCCCGCCCGTGGCAGGTGCGCCGGATGGCCGAAATGCTCGTCGATGGCCGACATCAACGCATAGGGGTCGGTGCCGTCGACGCCCACCGAGTCGGCCCATCCCAGCAACGCCTCCGACGAGATGCTGCCCGGGGACACCACATTGACCATGATCTCGTCCTTGGCCAGCAGCAGCGAGAGGTTCTTCGACACGCTGTTCACCGCCGCCTTGGCCGCGGTGTAGGCCGGCAACCGGGTGCTCTGCCGTTGGGTGGAATGTGCGGAGAAATTGACGATGCGCGCCCATTCGGCGTTGCGCAGCAACGGAAGAGCGGCACGCACGCTGCGCACCATGCCCATCACACCGTCGTCGAACGCCGCCTGCCATTCGCCGTCGGTGAGGGCCTCGAAATCGCCCGCCGCACCCGGTCCCACGGTGTTGATCAGGACGTTGAGCTTGCCGCCCCAGCGCTGCCCGATCTCACCGAACACCCGGTGCACCTGCTCGTCGTCGCCGATGTCGGCGGCGACGCCGAACGCCTCCGGACTGCCCCGCAACGTCAGATCGGCCGCGGCGGCATCGAGAACATCTTGCGAACGCCCGACGACCGCAATCCGGGCGCCGTCCTCGGCCAGGCACCGGGCGGTGGCCAGGCCCATCCCCCGACCGCCGCCCACGACGACGGCGGTCGATCCGTCAAACCCGAGATCCATGGGTGGTGGTCGTCAGCTACCGGTCCAGTTCGGGGTGCGCTTCTCGGCGAACGCGGTGGCGCCCTCGATGGCGTCCTTGGACCCGAAGACGGGGGCCATGATCTCGTTCTGCTTCTGCCACATCTCGGCCCGGCTCCACTCGGGTGCCTTGACGATGATCTCTTTGGTCGCCGCCACCGCCAACGGGCCGTTCTGGGTGATCTTCTCGGCGAGTTCCAGTGCGCCGGCCAGCGCCCCACCCGGCTCGGTCAGCTTGTTGACGAAGCCCCACGCCGCGGCCTCCTCGGCGGTGAAGTTCTCACCGGTGAGCGCCAATTCGAGCGCCTTCTGATACGGGATACGGCTCGGCAGGCGCAGCAGTCCGCCACCGCCGGCCACCAGGCCGCGCTTGACCTCGGGGATGCCGAACTTCGCGGTGCGTGACGCGACGATCAGATCGGTGGCCAGCACCATCTCGGTGCCACCGGCCAGGGCGTACCCCTCGACGGCGGCGATCACCGGTTTGCGCGGCGGCCGTTCGGTGAAACCGATACCCCGGCCTTCGACATAGGGCAGCTCGCCGGAGGCAAAAGCCTTGAGATCCATACCGGCACTGAAGTTTCCGCCCGCACCGGTGAGGATCGCCACCGACAGCTCGGGGCTGTCGTCCAGCTCGTCCATGGCCGCGGCCAGCCCGACGGCGACCGGCAGGTTGAAGGCGTTGCGCGCCTCGGGCCGGTTGATGGTGATCACCAGGGTGCGCCCCTGCCGTTCGGTGAGGATCTCGTCCGCCACGCTCATCCCTCGCTTATCGAAGTCGAATTGGTTCCACAGGTACCGGAAAAACTTACTATAGCCATTACGGTAACTCGGCCGGAAGCGCGTGAAGCCCGCATCACGGTATGCCTACCGGTAAGCTTGACGGTCTCCCACCACAGGTTGTGGCGGGGAAACTTATGGAGGTGTCTGCGGTGGCAAAGCAACCGGTGGCCGAAAAGCGGCAACGGCGGGAGCGCGGGTCCATCAATCCGGACGACATCATCAAGGGCGCCTTCGAACTCGCCGAGCAGGTCGGCATCGACAACCTGAGCATGCCGCTGTTGGGCAAGCACCTCGGTGTCGGGGTCACGAGCATCTACTGGTACTTCCGCAAGAAGGACGATCTGCTCAATGCCATGACTGACCGGGCGTTGAGTGAGTACGTGTTCGCGACGCCGTATGTAGAGGCCAAGGATTGGCGCGAGACGCTCCGCAACCACGCCCGCACGATGCGAAAGACGTTCGTGGGCAACCCGATCCTGTGCGATCTCATTCTCATCCGGGCCGCGCTGAGCCCGCGCGCCGCCAAGGTCGGCGTCCTGGAGATGGAAAAAGCCATCTCGGGTCTGGTCGAGGCAGGGCTGAGCCCGGAAGAGGCGTTCGACACCTACTCCGCGGTGACCCTGCACGTGCGTGGATCGGTCGTCCTGCAGCGCCTGGCCGAGAAGAACCAGGCCGATCAAGAAGACGGGCCGGGCGCCTACGACCAGACGCTCATCATCGATCCCGAGGTGGCTCCGCTGTTGGCGCAGGTCACCGGGGAAGGGCACAGTTTCGGCGCCTCCGATGAGAACAACTTCGAGTTCGGGCTCACCTGCATCCTGGACCACGCGACCACCCAACTCAGCCCGCCGAAGGCAAAACGCCGGACGTGAACCCGACCGCGGGCACACGTCCGGCGTCCGTTGCCTAGACCTCGATGACGAGCCCGCCACCCTGGCCGCCGCCTGCGCACATCGCGGCCACGCCGATGCCGCCACCGCGGCGCTGCAGTTCGTAGATCAACGTGGTGACCATCCGCGCGCCTGACGCCGAGATGGGGTGCCCCAGGCTGCAACCGCTGCCGGAGAAGTTGACCAGTTCCTCGTCGATGCCGTACTCGCGGACCGCCGCGATGGGCACGGAGGCGAAGGCCTCGTTGATCTCCCACAGCGCCACGTCGGAGGGCTTGAGGCCGGCTCGCTTGAGCACGTGGCCGATGACCTTCACACCACCGAGGCCGGTGTCCTTCGCGGGGACGCCGACCGAACCCCACGCCCTGACCTTCGCCAGCACGGTGAGGTTCTCCGCGGCCGCATAGTCGTCGGCGACCAGCGCGACAGCAGCGGCAGCATCATTGGTGCCACTGCTGTTGCCCGCGGTGATGGAGAATCCTTCGATCTCCGGATGCAGGACCTTGAGCTCGGCGAGCTTCTCCGCGGTGGTGCCGCGGCGCGGGTGCTCGTCGACGCTGAACTCGATGACCGAACCGTCCGGCTGGGTCACCTTGAGCGGGACGATCTCGTCGAGGAACTTCCCGGCGTCGATCGCGGCGATGGCCCGCTGGTGTGAACGCGCCGCCCAGGCGTCCATGTCCTCGCGGGTGATGCCCGCGGCCCGCGCGGTGTTCCAGCCGACCGTGATCGACATGTCGCGCATCGGCGATTCGGGGGTCTCGACGTGGGTGGGGGTCATCCACGGCTCGATGAACGTCAACTCGGGACCGGGCACGCGCCACTTCATCAGCGGCGACGAGGACAGCGACTGCACGCCGCCGGCCAGCAACACCCGCTCCATGCCGGAACCGATCTGCGCCGCCGCGTTGCCGATCGCGGTGAGCGAGCCCGCGCAGTGCCGGTTGACCGCCTGACCGGGCACCGACTCCCAGCCCAGCGCGTCCGCGGCGTAGCGGGCGATGTCGCCACCGCCGTAGTTCGATTCGGCGAAGATCAGGTCATCGATCGCCTCGGGAGCGATACCGGCCCGACGCACGACTTCGGGCAGCACGGTCGTGATGAGTTCTTCGGGGGTGGTGTTGACCAGGGTCCCCTTGAAGGACCGGCCGATGGCGGTGCGGGCGGCACCGACGACAACAGGTTGGGGCATATCTCTCCGCCTTTACGATATCGAGTGATTATGTAAAACCGTAGCACCCACTGTAGGCGCCACGCCGTGAGGTTGGCTACTGCGGTTCGGGCACGTGGAAATGCTCGTCACGCAGCCGGAATGCCTCCTTGGTTCCGTGCTGGGCGCGGGTCTTGACGAAGTTGAACTCCCCCGGCGAGAACTGCAGGTTGGTGCCGTACGCGTGGAACAGGTAGCTCGCGACCTCTTCCCCCTGGTAGGCCTGGCTCTGCTCGACCCAGCGGAACGCCTCCTTGGCGATGACCACACCGTCGGCCGGCATCTTCGCCGCCTTCTGCGCCCAGTACTGCGCCCGCGCGCTCACCTGGGCCGCGTCGCACGTGTCGGTGAAGACGCCGAGATGCTCGACCGCGCCGGCTTCGATGATGTCGCCGGTGAGCAGCATCCGGCGCGCGAGGACCGGGCCGAGCCGATGGAAGAACATGTGCAGGCTGCCCAGCGCCGGACCGAGGAACCGGGTGGCGGGCATGCCGATCTTGGTGTCGCGGGCGATCACCGAGATGTCGGTCATCAGCGCCATCTCGAAGCCGCCGCCGAGCGCGTAGCCGCTGATCTCACCGACGGTGACCTTCGGGAAGCCCAGCAGATTGTGATAGAAGTCGAAAGACTTGCGGTCCACCGTGAGTCGGCGGCGCTGGCTGGGGCGCGACTTCTTCGGCGCCTCACCCTTCTTCTCATCGCCCGTTCTCTGCTCTTCGCGCGAGCGCTCATCGCCATACCAGCCGTAGGCGTTGTTCATATCCGCGCCCGTGCTGAACACGCCCTCGGTGCCACGCAACAGCACCACGGTGATGTCGTCATCCTCGGCGACGACGTCCAGGTAGCGGGCGACCTCGTCGCGCATCGCGGCGTCATAGGAGTTGCGCTGCTTGGGATTGTTCAAGGTGATGGTGGCGATGCGGTGGGCCGCGTCCACCTCGAAGAGCACCCGGTCGTCAGTCATGCGAAATCAGCCTCGCTTCAATCGTTTTGTCGGTTCCGGCGGCGAGCGTGGAACTCCGCGCCGCCGTGAGATGGTCGGCCGCGAGCTTGGTGGCCCGCGCCACGTTGCCCTCGGTGATGGCGTCGAGCAGTCGTTGGTGGTCGCGCAACGCCGCACGCATGGTCTTGTGCGCCAGGTCGTCGCCCCACACCGAGGACTCATGCGTAGACCAGATCAGCTCCAGTGACCCGATGAGCAGAATCATCGGTTCGTTACCGCACCGGGCCACCAACTGCTCGTGGAACCGGCGGGCGTTCGGCACATACTGCGCGAGATCGTCGAACTGGGCTGTCTGGAGGTCGATCTCGGCCTGCAGGTGGGGCACCACCTCGGTCGCCCGGTCGGAGCGGGCCGCGCACATCCCGGCACAGATCGGCTCCAGGTGCAGCAGCGCCCCGCTGACGTCCGCGGGCGTGGCCGCGCGCGTCTGCAGCACCATACTGATCATGTGGGCGGTGCGTTCCGCGGACGGCAGTCGCACCACCGCGCCACCCATGTTGCCGCGGCGCACCGTGATCAACCCGTCGGTCTCCAACAGGTGGATGGCTTCGCGCAGCGCGGGCGGGCTCACGCCGAACTCCTGGAACAGACCCTCCTGCGTGGGCAGGATGTCCCCTTCACGCAGCCGGCCGGACAGGATGTCGTCGCGCAGCTTGGCCGCGACGATCTCGGCAACCCGTGGCTGCCGGATGCGCCGAGCGCGTCCTTCCATCGACGACCTTTCCTTGCTAACTTGTACAAGATAGTAACTGCATTGCCTACTGTATGGTCAACCGTATGTTCGTGGAAAGGCCCGATCCCAGGTGATCACCACGTCCGTGGACAACGCGGTCCTGCGCATCACGCTCGACCGGCCGGACCGGCGTAACTCACTGAGCCACAGCATGATCGACGAGCTGGTCGCGCTGCTGAGCACGGCCGCGTATGACGATTCGCTGCGCGCCATCGCGCTGACCGGCACCGGCGACGACTTCTGCGCAGGCGCCGACTGGGTCGCCACCAACAGTGAAGGTCGGCGCCCCCGGACCGGTGATCTGGTGCGCCGCATCCCCCACACCGCCAACCGTCTCGTCGAGCTGATCGCGACCATCCAGCTGCCGGTGGTGTGCACGGTGCGCGGGTGGGCGGTCGGGTTGGGCTGCAATCTCGCGCTGGCCGCGGACTTCACCATCGCCGACCGCGCGGCCACCCTGTGGGAACCGTTCGTCGAGCGCGGGTTCAGTCCCGACTCCGGTGCCACCTGGCTACTGCCCCGGCTGGCCGGTGTCGCGCGCGCCAAACGCATGCTGCTGCTCGGCGAGAAGGTGACCGGCGCCGACGCGGCCGACTGGGGACTGATCCACGCCGCCGTAGCGGCCGACGAACTCGACGACGCAGCCGATGAACTGGTGCGGCGGCTGGCCTCCGGACCCACCGTCGCGATCGGGCTGGCCAAGCAGGCCATCGCCTACGGCCAGGGTGCCACCCTCCCCCAGGCCATGAACCAGGAACTGGCCAATCTCGAACTATCCTGTCGCACTGCGGATTTCAAGGAGGGCCTCGCGGCGTTCCGCGACCGCCGCGACCCCGACTTCTCCGGACGCTGAAAGGAAGTCATGTACGACACCATCACTTACGAGGTGGACGGCCACAAAGCCACCATCACCCTCAACCGGCCGGACGCCCTCAACGCGCTGTCCCCGCACATGATCACCGAACTGCGCTCCGCCTACGACAAGGCCGAGAACGATGACGACATCTGGCTGATGATCGTCACCGCCAACGGGCGGGCGTTCTGCACCGGAGCCGACGTCAAGGAGATCCCCGGCGACGGCAAGGTGCTCAACGAGCGGCCCTATCTGTCCACCTATGAGCAGTGGGAGGCGCCGCAGGAGGGCACCCCGCCGTTTCGCACCATGACCAAACCCGTCATCGTCGCCGTCAACGGAATCTGTTGCGGCGCAGGGCTGGACTGGGTGACCACCGGCGACATCGTCATCGCCTCGGACCAGGCGACCTTCTTCGACCCGCACGTCAGCATCGGCCTGGTGGCAGCCCGCGAGATGGTGCGGTTGGCCCGTGCACTGCCCCGGTCGGTGGCCCTGCGGATGGCGCTGATGGGCAAGCACGAACGGATGACGGTGCAACGCGCCTACGAGCTCGGGCTGATCACCGAGATCGTCGAGCATGACAAGCTGGTACAACGCGCCCATGAGATCGCCGATACACTGAATCTCAATGCGCCGCTGGCGGTTCGCGGGACCCGTCTGGCCATCCACAAGACTTTGGATCTGCCGCTACACGAAGGCGAGATCCTCGCCGAGACATTCCGGGAACGCGTCACCCGCACCGAGGATGCGTTGGAGGGACCGCGGGCGTTCGTCGAGAAGCGCAAGCCCAACTGGCAGGCTCGCTAGTGGACACGATCCTGCTCGACCTCGATTATGACTCGCGGGTGGCCACCGTCACCTTGAATCGGCCCGAGGCGCTGAACTCGTTCAACCGCGCGATGTGCCACGAGATGCGCGACGCCTGGCACACCATCAAGGCCGACGAGGGCATCAACGCCGTGGTCCTTCGTGCCGCGGGCGACCGTGCGTTCAGCGCCGGCCTGGACGTCAAGTCGTCGTATGGACAGCCCGAGATCGTCTGGAACCACGAAGATCCGGGTGAGCTGCTGAGCCCGAAGTGGCAGAAGATGTGGAAGCCGGTGGTGTGTGCCGTGCAGGGCATGTGCACCGCGGGCGCCCTGTACTTCGTGAACGAATCCGATGTGGTGATCTGTTCGCAGGAGGCAACCTTCTTCGACTCCCATGTCAGCGCCGGCCTGGTGTCCGCGCTCGAACCCATCGGCCTGATGCGCCGCGTCGGCCTCGGCGACACCCTGCGGATGGCGTTGATGGGCAACGACGAACGCGTCGGCGCCGACACCGCGCTGCGGATCGGTCTGGTCACTGAAGTGGTGCCCCGGGCCGACCTGTGGGCCCGCGCGCACGAGATCGCCGCGACCATCGCGGCCAAACCACCGACCGCCACCCAGGGCACCGTGAAGGCCATCTGGGAATCCTTGGACAAGCCCTACCGCGCGGCGATGGACCAGGGCCTCATCTACACCCGGCTGGGCAATCCGATCGCCAAGACCGAGTTGGCCGAGCGGCCGACCACCAAGACCGCCCCGCGGATCCGTTGATGCCCCATCCCCTTTCGCGGCGCATCGGTGAGGTCCTGGACCTCGACCCGACGGCCGGGGCAATCCAATACGACGGTGAATGGTCCACCTGGGGCCAGATCAGCGCCGCGGCGCGGCGCCTCGGCGCACTCACCGGGGACCGCCGGGTCGGCATCATGCTGCGCAACACGCCGGTGCACGTCGCCGCCCTGCTGGGTGTGCTGGAAGCCGGCGGCACGATCGTGGTCATCAACCCGTCCCGCGGTGACGAGCGCACCCGAGCCGATATCGCGGCACTCAGTCTGCCCGTCATCGTGGGGCTCGCCGACGATCTCGCCAACCTGGCCCGCCCGCGTCCGGGCACCATGCTGGTCACCATCGCGGGCCTGGACGCCGAGCCGACCACCATCGGCGAACCGGCCGCCGACGCCGGCCGCCCCGGTGTGGCGGTGTGGATGCTGACCAGTGGTACCACCGGCCCACCCAAACGCGTCGACCTGACCTACACGATGCTGGCCCGCAGCGTCATGGGACGCGACCCCGAGACATCGCCCACCCCAACACAACTGCGCACCGGCGTGGCGATCGTCAACTCGCCGCTGGTGCACGTCGGCGGCGTGTTCCGGATCCTGCTCTGCATCGCCGAGGGCCGGCCGTTCGTGCTGCTGCCCAAGTTCGACTTGGACCGCTGGGCCGACGCCGTCCGCGAACACCAACCGCGCGCGGTGTCCCTGGTACCGACTGCGCTGCGGATGGTGCTGCATTCCGAACTGACCCGCGCCGACCTGGCCGGCGTGCGTGCCGTCACCTCCGGTACCGCCCCGCTGTCGGCCGATGACGCCGACGCGTTCACCGAGAAGTTCGGCATCCCCGTCCTGACGTCGTACGCGGCCACCGAATTCGGCGGCGGCGTGGCCGGCTGGACCCTTGCCGATCATCAGCAGTATTGGGCGGCGAAACGGGGCAGCGTGGGTCGGGCGAATCCGGGTGCCCGCCTGCGGGTGGTCGATGACGAGGGCAGGCCGCTGGAACCTGACCACCAGGGTCTCCTGGAAGTCATTCCCGCCCAGATGGATACCGGTGAATGGCTGCGCACCACCGACCTGGCCCGCATCGACGCCGACGGGTTCGTCTGGATTCTCGGGCGGGCCGATCAGGCCATCATCCGTGGCGGGTTCAAGGTGATGCCCGACGATGTCCGCACCGCATTGGAATCTCATCCCGCGGTGCGCGGCGCCGCGGTCATCGGTCGTCCCGACGAGCGGCTGGGCGAGACACCAGTGGCGATGGTCGAGTTGCACGCCCACGCCACGGCGGCCGAACTGTCCGAGTTCCTGGCGACCCGGCTGGCCCGCTACGAGATCCCCACCGATATCGACGTCGTCGACGTGATTCCGCGAACCCCGTCCGGCAAGGCCGATCTCGGCGCCGTCCGTGAGCATTTCACTGCCCGCCCCTGAGCCGCCGGGGGATCTGGTCGGCTTGGTCAGGGCCCGGGCGGACCATCCCCTGCTGATCTGTGATGACCAGCGCATCACCTACGCCGAGGCTGATCACCGTTCCGCTGAGCTGGCACGCGGTCTGGTGGGGCTGGGCGTCGGCAAGGGCACCCACGTGGGCCTGCTCTACCCCAATGGGCCCGAGTTCGTGGTGGCCATGCTGGCCGCCGCACGGATCGGCGCCGTGGTGGTGCCGTACTCCACCTTCCTCACTGCGGCGGAGCTGCGTACCCAGCTGGTCGACAGCGATACCGAATTGCTCCTGGCGGCAACCGGTTTCCGACAGCACGACTACCGGAACCGACTCGCGTCCGTCGTCGCCCCGTGTCTGCGGCAGGTGCTCTTCGAACCGCCGATCGGCACCGAGCCGGATCTGACCGGTCTGGAGGCCGATGTCGAGCCGTGCGACCCGCTGGCCATCATCTACACCTCCGGTTCGACGGGGCCGCCCAAAGGGGCGGTGCACACCCATGGTCCGCTGCTGGCGCATCAACGCCACCTCAATGCGATCCGCGGGCTGACCGCCGACGACCGGCTGTACTGCAATTCGCCGTTCTTCTGGATCGGCGGATTCGCCTTCGGCCTGTTGGCCACCCTGACCGCCGGCGCCACCTTGATCTGCTCCAACGCCACCGACCCGGCTGTCACCCTGGACCTGCTGGAGTCCGAACGGCCCACGCACACAAACGGATTCGTTTCCGGCGTCGCGCATCTGGCCGGCCATCCGAGCTACCCGGGCCGCCGGTTCACCGCGCGCCGCGGCAACCTCTACCCGATCATGGCCCCCGACGTCCGGCCCACCGATCCGGAACTGCGCCACACCATGCTGGGCATGACCGAGGCCGGCAGCGTCCTGTTGCTCGATGCCGACGAGGCCGATCAACCCGAACACCGCCGTGGCTCCTACGGGCGGCCCGCCCCCGGCTTCGAGACCAGGGTGCTCGACACCGGCGAACTGTGCATCCGGGGTCCTTACCTGATGCAGCAGTACTACGGGCGGTCCCGCGAAGAGTGTTTCGACGCCGACGGCTGGTTTCACACCGGCGACATCGTGCGGGTGGACCAGGACGGTTACGTCTACTTTCTGGGGCGGGCCGGCACCATGATCAAGACCGCCGGCGCCAACGTCACTCCCTCCGAGGTGGAAACGGCCTTGGCTGCAGCGGGTTTCGTCGGACACGTGGTGGGCGTGCCGGATGCCGAACGCGGTGAGGTGGTCGCGGCCGTCATCGTCACCGACGGCGAGATCGACACGGACGCGCTTCGCACGGCATTGCGCGACACCTTGTCGGCGTACAAGGTCCCGCGGATCTTCACCACCTGCCACGCACGCGACGTGCCGATGCTCGCGAGCGGCAAGATCGACCTCGCCGCCCTGCGGAAGATGTTCGATGCCTGACACCATCGACGCGGTCCTGCGCGCGCACGCCGGGCTGGACAAGGCCATGGTCGTCGACCCCGAGACCGCGATCGGCTACGGCGAACTCGAATCCGGCACGGCAACGTTGGCCGCCGGACTCATCGACGCGGGCATCGGCAAGGGCACCCGGGTGGGCCTGCTGATGCCCAATGGCGCCGGCTGGGTGCGCCTGGCCCTCGCGGTGACCCGCCTCGGCGCGGTCCTCGTCCCGCTCAGCACGCTGCTGACAACGGGTGAATTGCACGCCCAGCTGCGGATGGCCGCCGTGCAGCAGCTGATCACCGTCGACGAGTTCCGTGGCCGGCGTTACCCGGTCCGGCCGGAGACGCTGCCCGCCCTGCGACGGGTCTGGAGCACCCGAGAGGCGCTGGAGCTCCGGGGCGCCGGGCCGCTACCGCCGGTCCGGCCCGCCGATCCGCTGGCCATCACGTTCACCTCGGGCAGCAGTGGCGCCCCCAAAGGCGTGTTGCACTCGCACGGCAATGCCCTGGCCGCGGTGCGTTCCGGCCTTGCGGCGCGGTGCATCACCGCCGGCACCCGGCTGTACCTGCCGATGCCGTTCTTCTGGGTGGGCGGGTTCGGGGCAGGCATTCTGTCGGCACTGCTGGCCGGGGCGACGCTGGTCACCGAGGCGATCCCGACCCCGGAGTCGACCGCGGCGCTGCTCCGGCGGGAGCGGGTCACCCTGTTCCGCGGCTGGCCCGAGCAAGCCGAGGTCCTGGCCCGCCACACCGGCCCACTGCCGACCTTGCTGCCGGGCAGCCTGGAAGCACTGCTGCCGCCCGCGCTGCGGTCTCAGCCGGGGGCACGGGCGTCGTTGTTCGGGATGACCGAATCCTTCGGACCGTACTGCGGCTTCCCGGCCGACACGGACATGCCCGAACCGGCCTGGGGCAGCTGTGGGAAACCGTTCGCGGGCATGGACGTCCGTATCGCCGGTGATGGGCCGGTCGGTGAAATCCAGATTCGCGGTCCGCACATCCTGCGCGGCATCTGCCGCCGCAGCCGCGAAGAGGTGTTCACCGCCGACGGCTACTACCCCACCGGGGACCTCGGGCGGTTCGACGCCGACGGGTTCCTGTTCTATCAGGGCCGCTGCGATGACATGTTCAAGGTCAGTGGGGCGACGGTGTACCCCAGCGAGGTGGTGCGCGCCCTGCGCGGTATCGCCGGGGTACGCGCCGCCCACGTCACCGAGGTGGACGGCGCCGTCGCGGCGGCGGTGATCGCCGACCGGACCGTCTCGGAACTACGCGAGGCCGCGCGGGATGTGTTGAGCCCGTTCAAGATCCCGACGGTCTGGCTGGTGCTCGACGTCGACGACCTTCCGCGCGGCGCCACCGGCAAGGTGGACGTGCGGGCGTTACGCAAGTTGCTGAAGGAAAGCGAGGAGCCGTGAGAACCAAAGGAGCCCTGGTCTGGGATTTCCACCAACCGTGGTCCGTCGAGGCCATCGAGATCGGCGATCCGCGGCGCGGTGAGGTGAAGGTCGCGATGGAGGTCGCGGGCCTGTGCCATTCCGACCACCATTTGATGACCGGCGACATCCCGATGGCGGATTTCCCCATCCTCGGCGGCCACGAGGGCGCCGGGGTGGTGGTCGAACTCGGCCCTGATGTGGAGGGCCTGGCCGTCGGTGACCACGTCGCGATGTCCTTCATCCCGTCCTGTGGCATCTGTCCTGCGTGCCAGTCCGGGCTGCGCAACCTGTGTGACCTCGGCGCCGGACTACTGTCGGGGGCCTCGGTATCTGACGGCTCCTTCCGAGTCCAGACCCAAGGCCGCAACGTGATTCCGATGTCCCTTATCGGCACCTTCGCCCCCTACGTGGTCGCCCATCACACCTCGCTGGTGAAGGTGGACAAGGACATCCCGTTCGAGGTCGCCGCGCTGGTGGGATGCGGGGTGACCACCGGCTACGGATCGGCGGTGCGCAGCGCCGAGGTGCGTCCCGGCCAGGACGTCGCCGTCATCGGCATCGGCGGGGTGGGCACCGGCGCTCTGCAGGGTGCCGCGATCGCCGGCGCCCGGCGGATCTTCGCCGTCGACCCGGTCGAATGGAAACGCGAGCAAGCCGAACTGTTCGGCGCCACCGCCACCTTCCCCGACATCGCGGCCGCCCACGCGGGTATCGCCGAGGCCACGCGTGGACGTATGTGTCACAAGGTCATCGTCACGGTGGGACGGACCGACGGGCAGGAGGCGGAATCGTGGTTGCAGCTCACCGCGAAGGGGGGTACCTGCGTGGTCACCGCGATGGGCAACGTGCTCGAGAACGACACCAAACTCAACCTCGCCGGCCTGACCCTGCTGCAGAAGCGTCTGCAGGGCAGCCTGTTCGGCGGCGGCAATCCCCAACGCGACATCCCCGAGTTACTCGAGCTCTACCGGCTGGGCAAGCTGAACATCGACGACATGGTCACGCGGGAGTACCGCCTCGAGCAGATCAACGATGCCTACCGGGACATGCTGGAAGGTCACAACATCCGCGGTGTCGTCCGGTTCACAGAGGCGGACCGGAGCTAGACGATCTTGTCGGCCCGTAACCGTTCGATTCCCGCTGTGTCGTAGCCGATCTCACCGAGCACCTCATCGGTGTGCTCACCCAGTAGCGGCGCCCGGTGCCGAATGGTCCCTGGGGTGGCCGACATCCGGAACGGGGTCTCGATGATCGGCACATCGCGCGCGGCCCCGGGATAGGGCACTCGCTGCAGATAGCCCATGGCTTGCACATGGGGGTCGTCGAGCACCTCTTGAGTGGAATACAGCGGCGCGGCAGGCATTTTCGCCTCGTCCAGTAGTGTCATCACTTCGGCTTTGGTCTTGTCCGCGCACCAATCGGCCATGATGCCGTTGAGCAGATCGCTGTGCCGCCAGCGCGCGTCGTCATCGCCCAGGCGCGGATCCTCGAACAGATCGAGCCGCCCGACCAACCGGCACCAGCGCTTGAACATGGGCTGCCCGGCGACCTGCAGCAGCACCCATTGGTCGTCAGAGGTTTTGTACAGGTCGCACGGGGCCACCGAAGCGCCCTGGTTACCCATCCGGGGCTTGTCCACCTGCAGCAGTTCGCGTTCGATCAGGAAGGCGTTGGACAGCATCAGCGCGGTCGGCAGCAGCGCCCCCTCGACGTGCTGGCCCACCCCGGTGCGGTCCCGGTGATACAGCGCCATCATCACCCCGATGGCCAAGGTCAGGGCGGTGCCGAAATCGGCGTAGGGCACCACGGTCCTGATCGGCTGATCGGGTAGGCCCTGCCGGTACACCGCACCCGACATCACCTGTCCGGCACCGTCGAACCCGATCTTCTCGCTGTACGGACCGCCTTCTCCGTAGGCGGTGGCGCTGGCCAGGATGATGTCGGGCTTCACCGCACGCAACGTCTCGTAGTCCAGGCCGCTGGCCCGCATCCCGGCCGCGGGCATGTTGGCGATGACGATGTCCGCGCTCGCCACCAGTCGCCGGGTGACCTCGGACCCGTCGGGCGTAGTGGAATCCAGTGTGAGAGAACGCTTGTTGCGGTTGCACTGCAGGAAGGTGCCGCCCTCGCCGCCCTCGGTGACCGCCTGCACCCAGCGGTCCTCACCACCCTCGCGCTTCTCCACCCGCAGCACGTCGGCGCCCATGTCGGCCAGGATCGCGCTGCACCACGGCGCGGCGATGAAGCGCCCGTAGTCGAGCACCCGGATCCCGTCCAGCACACCTGGCATGGCGCCACCACCTCCGTCAACGTAGGGACTGTAAGTATTACAGTATGGCTTCGCCAGGTCCGCGGTACCGTCGTGTCATGGATCAGCAGCTCCATTTCGTCACCCTTGCCGCCACCGACCTGGACGCCACCCGCCGCTTCTACGGCGCACTCGGCTGGCAACCGCTTCTCGACGTCGAGGGCGAGATCGTCTTCTACCAGACCGCTCCCGGGCAGGTGCTCGGGTTCTTCCTCGCCGAGAAGTTCAACGCCGACCTCGGGCTGCCCGCCGATGACGATGCCGCCACCGTTTCAGGAATCACCTTGGCGCACAACGTGCCCAGCGCCGAGGACGTCACCCGGGTGGTCGACGCGATGGCCGGCGCCGGGGGCACCGTGCTGAAATCACCGCAGCCCGGCCAATTCGGCGGCGTCTTCCACGCGCACGTCCGTGACCCCAACGGGGCGATCTGGGAGATCGCGCACAATCCAGGTTGGCATATGGACGCCGACGGGACCGTGCGTCTCGGTTGATCCTTCGATTCGGCGTTGGTGGCGTCGACTTCTCGCACGTGTGCGCCACCAGCGCCAGGTCAATCTCGCGGGACCGCTCAGATCACACCGTGCGGGCCAGGAACGCCAGCTGGTCGGCCACGGTGCGCTCGAACCAGTCGTTGCCCGGCCACACGTCGAAGTGGTCGCACGGGTAGTGATGCACCTGGGCGCGGGCCTGCCCGGCCGTCTTGGTCGCCGCGGCCGCCGGCGCGAACCGGTCGAAGTCACCGATCTGCACCAGCACCGGGATCCGCAGTTTGCGCGCCGCGGACCTGGTGCTCATCCGGCCCAATTCCAGCCCCACCGAGGAGTCGATCTCGTTGCGCCATGTGGAGCCTGCCATCGCCAGGTAGCTCTCGTAGGCGCCAGGGAGGGTCAGGGCACCGGCTTCGCCGGGGCGCCCGACGATCGGCATGAACGTCCCCACACCACCTCGGGTGACCGCGACCTTGCTGCGCAGACCGGTCGCGGTCCAGCGCATCGCCGTCAGAACATCATTGGGGCTGCCGATCGCGGTGCGCCCGGCCGCCAGCCCACTGGTCATCGGGGTCAGCGCTATCACCGCAGCGATGTCGGTACGCTCGGCCGCGACACGCAGGACGTGGCAGCCCGACATCGACACACCCCACAGCGCCACACGGTCCACGTTGGGGAGTGCGAATGCGGCGTCGACGGCACGGTGATAGTCCGCCAGCTGGCGGTCCAACGAGATCGTCTGACGCGGCTCACCGCCGGAGGCGCCGAAACCGCGGTAATCGAAGGCCAGCACATCGATACCGGCCGCGGCGAACCTTTCGGCGAACGCCTGCAGACCCGAGTCCTTGGTGCCGCCGAAACCGTGGGCCATCACGACGGCCGGTCGCGCAGCCGCGCCCGATGCTGGGAAATGCCAAGCGCTACAGGCCGTTCCCGCCGAATCGAAGCTGAACTCGCGCATGCTCACTCGCTCACTCCGTACACCGTGCTGAGCCACACCGCCGCGGCTCCTTCCGTCAACTCCGCGCGCGACAACGGGCCACCGAGGACGAACCGTTCGATGATCCTGTCGTTGAACTCCAGTAGCACCAAGGCGAGCACCTGTGGGTTCGGGGAGGTACGTTGTGCCGCGATCAGATCGGCGACGGCCGGCGCGAACGACTCGCGTGCCGAATCCCAGATCTCGCGCACGGCGGCACTGGAACCCCGAGCCTCCAGCATGGCGCCGAAGACGTGCCGATACCGGTCGCAGGTGTCGAGCAGTCCATCCAGCATGGTGACCACCCGGGCCCGGGGACTGGCCTCACCGGTGACCAACGCGGTGTTGACGGCCTCGATCTCGTCGATGATCCGTTCCATGAGTGCGGCGACGGCGGCGCCCTTGTTCTCGAAGTAGAAGTAGAACGCCGACCGGGACACCCCGGCTTGTTTGGCGATCTCGGCGACGTTGATGGCTTCCAGGCTGGATTCGCGCAACCACTCGTCCAGTGCATCGAGAATGGCTTCGCGCCGCACGTCGCTGCGCACGGCGGGCCTGCGGTCGGTGGGTGATCTCATACTGCCGCAGCCCGTTTCAGTCCGGCGGGCAGCTCCCGCGTCCGCAGATCGTGTTCGTAGACGAAGTAGTCCACCTGCTGGGTGTGCCGGGGCCGGTCGGTGCAGTGCCCCGCGTGCACCTGCTGATCGGCGTCGATCACCCGTTCCATCTCGGCCACGGCCGGAAGGGTGTAGCGCCCGATCGCATACGCGGCCAGCAGCCGGGCCTGGCATTCGACGAACGGGAACAGCGTGGGGATGGCCTGGGCGAAACCCATGAAGACCACGTCGTCGAAGCCGGGCTTGAACATCCTCTTGTAGAGCCGGATCTGGTTGCCGGGCGCGCTGATCAGTTCCGGATCGAAGAACGGGAAGGTGATGTTGTAGCCGGTCGCGTAGACGATGACGTCGAAGTCATCGGAGGTACCGTCCTCGAAATGCACCGTGTCGCCGTCCAGCCGCGCGATGTTGCGTTTCGGGATGACGTCACCGGAACCGAGCCGCAGGGGCAGTTCCACCGACTGCGTGGGATGTGCCTCGAAGAGCTTGTGATTGGGCGCGGGCAGCCCGTATTTCGTGGGGTCGGCCCCCAGCACCGGCGCCAGCACCTGCGCGACCTTGCGTTGCCAGGACAGCGGCAGATGCGGTGAGGTCTTGAAGATCTTGTCCCCCGGTACGCCGGCCAGGAATTTCGGCACGATCCAGGCGCTCGAGCGGGTGGAGAGGGTGACCTTGTTCTGCAGCGTCTTCGAGGACAGTTCCACGGTGATGTCGGCGGCACTGTTTCCGAGACCGACCACCAGGATCCGCTTGCCGGTCAACGACAGGGGCGTCTGCGGGTCGATGTAGTGGTGCGAATGGATCGTCTCGCCGTCGAACGTGCCGGGGAACTCGGCCGACCGTGCGTCCCAGTGATGGCCGTTGCCCACCACCAGCAGATCGAACTCCCGGGTGGTCCCGGCCTGGTCTTCGATCAGCCAGCCGCCGCCCGAACGCCGCGTGGCCGAGGCCACCGCGTTGTTGAACTCGATGTGTTCCAGCAATCCGAACGCCGCTGCGTAGGAGTCCAGGTAGGCCTTGATCTGCGAGTGGTGCGGGAAAGCCGGGTAGTCCTCGGGTATCGGAAAGTCCTTGAAGGACAGTCGATGTTTGGAGGTGTCGATGTGCAACGAACGGTAGGCGCTGGACAGCCCGTTCGGGTTGCCGAATGCCCAGTTGCCGCCGATGCGGTCGGAGATCTCGAAGGTGGTGTACGGCACGCCGTAGTCCTTGAGCATCTTGCCGGCCGTCAGACCACTGATGCCGGCACCGATCACCGCGGTGCGTGGCTGCGCTCGCTGCATGGCAGGCACCCTACCAGTCAACTGACACACGTCAACGATTTCTGACACACGTCAGCCGGTGATCACGCCCTGCTCCGTCAGGTGCTCGGTCAGCGGCCCGACGCCGATGGTGAAGTGTTCGGCCATCGCCGCCCGGACCAACTCCGCGTCGCGATGTTTGAGGGCGGCGATCACTTTGCGGTGATCCTTGATGGACTGAGCCGGCCAGCCCTCCAGCGTCGGGAACACCGACTCCGGTGCGTAGCGGGTGACCCCGGACATCACCTGGGTGAGCTTCGGCGAATCGGCGATGACGTTGATCAGCCGGTGGAACTCATGGTTGAGCCGTACCGTGCGATCCAGATCGTCGTGTTCGTAGGCCTTTTCCAGGTCACCCTGGATGGCGACGAGCTGCGCCAGCTGCTCATCGGTGATGTTGGCCGCCGCCCGCGCGCCCAGCTCACCGCCGACGTAGGCCTGCACGTTGGCCACATCGGCGATGTCGCGGGCGGTGACCTCCAGCACCATGAACCCCCGCCGCGGATGCTGCACCAGCAGTCCCTCCGCCCGCAGGTTCAGCAGGGCCTCCCGTACCGGCGTGACGCTGATCCCGAGATCGGCGGCCAGCTGTTCCAGCCGCAGATAGTTCCCCGCGGGATAGGTGCCGTGAAAGATGCGGCGCCGCACCACCCGTGCCACGTCGTCGGAGAGTTGCGGGCGGACCGCGAAGGAATCAGATGCGGTACTCATCGAGCAGATTCTTGCTGATGATGGTCTTCTGGATCTCGCTGGTGCCCTCGCCGATCAACAGGAACGGCGCATCCCGCATGAGCCGCTCGATCTCGTACTCCTTGGAATAGCCGTAGCCACCGTGGATCCGGAAACTCTGCTGGGTGACTTCCGAACAGAACTCGCTGGCAAGGTATTTCGCCATCCCGGCGGCCACGTCATTGCGCTCGCCGGAGTCCTTGAGTCGCGCCGCGTTGACCATCATCAGATGCGCGGCCTCCACCTTGGTCGCCATCTCGGCCAGCTGGAACGCGATCGCCTGATGCTCGGCGATGGGCTTACCGAAGGTGGCCCGCTGCTGGGCGTAACGCGCCGCCAGCTCGAACGCCCGGATCCCCACACCGCAGGCGCGCGCCGAGACGTTGACCCGCCCGACCTCGATGCCGTCCATCATCTGGAAGAAGCCCTGACCGGGTGCGGCGCCCAGCACGTCGTCGTCGGAGGCTACGTACCCGTCGAAGATGAGCTCGGTGGTATCGATCCCCTTGTAGCCCATCTTGTCGAGCTTGCCCGGAATGGTCAGACCGGGCTTCACCTCACCGAACCCGGCGGGCTTCTCGATCAGGAACGCCGTCAGGTTGCGATGCGGCTTGGCCGCTCCCTCATCGGTTTTCACCAACGCCGCCACCAGCGTCGAGCTGCCGCCGTTGGTCAGCCACATCTTCTGCCCGTTGATGGTGTAGCCGCCGTCTGCGTTGCGCACCCCCTTGGTGCGGATCGCCGCGACATCGGAACCCAATTCGGGCTCGGACATCGAGAACGCACCGCGCACCTCGCCGGTGGCCATCCGCGGCAGGTACCGCTGCTTCTGCTCGTCGGTGCCGTGCTGGCGCAGCATGTAGGCGACGATGAAGTGGGTGTTGATCACCCCGGACACGCTCATCCAGCCACGGGCCAGTTCCTCCACGCACAACGCGTAGGTCAGCAGCGACTCCCCCAGGCCGCCGTACTCCTCGGGGATCATCAGCCCGAACAGGCCCATCTCGCGCATGCCGTCGACGATGGCCTGTGGATAGGTGTCCGAATGCTCCAATTCCTGGGCGTTCGGAATGACCTCTTTGTCGACGAACTGCCTTACGGTGAAGACGATTTCGGCTTGAATCTCGGTGAGGCCGAGGGTCTGGGCCAAGCGGGTCATGATGCGATCCGTTCGAATACTGCGGCCAGTCCCTGGCCGCCTCCGATACACATGGTTTCCAGCCCGTAGCGGGCGCCGCGGACGTCGAGTTCGCGTGCCAGCGTGGCGAGCATCCGGCCGCCGGTGGCGCTCACCGGATGCCCGAGCGAGATCCCGGATCCGCGGACGTTGGTGCGCTCCAGGTCGGCCTCGGTGAACTTCCATTCCTTGAGCACGGCCAGTGCCTGCGCGGCGAAGGCCTCGTTGAGCTCGATGATGTCGATCTGCGACAGACTCAGCCCGGCGTTACGCAGGGCCACTTCGGTGGCAGGTACCGGGCCGATGCCCATCACCTTGGGCGCAACTCCGGCCAGACCCCAGGACACCAGCCGGACGAGGGGTTTGAGGCCGAGTTCGGCAGCGCGCTCGGCGGTGGTGACGATGCACATCGAGGCCGCGTCGTTCTGGCCGCTGGAGTTGCCCGCGGTGACGGTCGCCTCCGGGTCGGACTTGCCGAGGACGGGACGCAGCTTGCTCAGCGCCTCCACCGAGGTGTCCGCGCGCGGATGTTCGTCGGTGTCGATGACCTGATCCCCGGATCTGGAGGCCACCGTGACCGGGATGATCTCCTCGGCCAGCACCCCACTGGCCTGTGCGGCGACGGCCTTGCGATGCGAGCGCACCGCCAGCTCGTCCTGCTCGGTGCGCGAGATGCCGTACTCACGGCGCAGGTTCTCGGCGGTCTCCAGCATGCCGCCCGGCACCGGGTAGTTCTTACCCCCGGCAGTGGTGCGGCCGCGGGCGAGACCGTCGTGCACGGTGATGCCGCCGCGGGAGCCGCCCCACCGCATGTCGGTGGAGTGGAAGGCCACGTTGCTCATCGACTCGGCCCCGCCGGCGACGACGAGATCATTTGCGCCACTGCCGACTTGAAGGCAGGCCTGGATGACGGACTGCAGGCCCGACCCGCAGCGGCGGTCGAGTTGCATTCCGGGCACCGTGATCGGCAGTCCGGCGTCCAGCGCGACCACCCGGCCGATCGCCGGGGCCTCGGCCGACGGATAGCAGTGACCGAGAATGACGTCTTGCACGGCGTCGACAGGAACACCTGTGCGCTCCAGCAGACCGCGCAGCGCCGCGACACCCAGATCGACGGCGGTGAGTGAGGCGAACATGCCGCCATAGCGGCCGATCGGGGTGCGGACCGGTTCGCAGATGACCACGTCACCCATCAAATGTGCCGTCCGCCGGTCACTTCGAGCACGCAGCCCGTCATGTAGGACGACATGTCCGAGGCCAGGAAGGCGGCCACCGACGCCACCTCACTGGGTTCCGCGGCGCGGGCCATCGGGATCTCGGCCAGCTTCTGATCCCAGATGCGTTGCGGCATGGCCTCGGTCATGGCGGACCGGATCAGTCCGGGCTGGATTGCGTTGATGCGCACACCGAGGTGGGCGACCTCCTTGGCCGCCGCCTTGGTGAGCCCGACGATCCCGGCCTTGGCCGCCGAGTAGTTCGTCTGGCCGATCAGACCCACCTTGCCCGAGATGGACGAGATGTTGATGATCGCACCGCTTTTCGCCTCACGCATGATGTTGGCGGCCAGCCGGGTGCCGTTCCAGCAGCCCTTCAGGTGGACGTCGATGACCTGGTCGAACTGTTCCTCGGTCATCTTGCGCATGGTCGCGTCCCGGGTGATCCCGGCGTTGTTCACCATGATGTCCAGGCTGCCGAAGGTGTCGACCGCGGCGGTGACCAGAGCCTGCACATCGGCGGCCGAGGTGACGTCGGCACGCACCGCGTGTGCGACACCGGCGCCGCCGAGTTGGGCGACTGCCGCCTCGGTCGCTTCGGGATTGAGGTCGCCGAGCACCACGCGCGCTCCTTCGGCGATGAATCGTTCCGCGATCGCGAACCCGATCCCCTGGGCACCACCGGTGATCACCGCGGTGCGACCGTCAAGCAGGGCCATGGTGCCCGCTCCCTTCCTCTGCTTTTGTTGGACTCAACATAAAATATGATATTTGTTGCTTCAAGTCCGTGTTCCCCCGGGTAGCAGTCGAGGAGATCCCCCATGACGTCAGCCGTCACCAGCGAGGTCAGCGAGAAGGACTTCGCCGACATCCTCGCCGCCACCCGGCAGTTCATCCGCACCCAGGTGGTGCCGAGGGAACTGGAGATCATGGCTGCCGACAAGGTGCCCGACGACATCCGCGACCAGGCCAAGGCCCTCGGCCTGTTCGGCTACGCCATTCCCCAGGAATGGGGCGGGCTGGGGCTGAACCTGGCCCAGGACGTCGAGTTGGCAATGGAGTTCGGCTACACAAGCCTGGCGTTGCGTTCGATGTTCGGCACCAACAACGGCATCGCCGGACAGGTGCTCGTCGGCTTCGGCACCGACGAACAGAAGACCCGTTGGCTCGAAGGCATCGCCTCCGGCGATGTGGTCGCATCGTTCGCCCTGACCGAACCGGGCGCGGGGTCGAACCCGGCCGGATTGCGCACCAAAGCCGTTCGAGATCAAGATGATTGGGTGATCAACGGCCAGAAGCGGTTCATCACCAATGCGCCGACGGCGAATCTGTTCGTGGTGTTCGCCAGGACCCGCCCCGCCGATGCCGACGGTGCGGGCATCGCGGTGTTCCTGATTCCCGCCGACACACCGGGTGTGGTGATCGGGGCCAAGGACGCCAAGATGGGCCAGGAGGGCGCGTGGACCGCCGACGTCAGCTTCGACGATGTGCGCGTCGGCAACGACACTCTCGTCGGCGGCAGTGAGGACATCGGGTATCGGGCCGCGATGACGTCGCTGGCCCGCGGTCGGGTGCATATCGCCGCACTGGCGGTGGGTTCAGCAGCGCGCGCGCTCGATGAGTCCGTCACCTACGCCGCCACCGCCACCCAGGGCGGCACGGCGATCGGCGATTTCCAGCTGGTGCAGGCGATGATCGCCGACCAGCAGACCGGCGTGATGGCCGGCCGGGCACTGGTCCGCGACGCGGCTCGGCAGTGGGTATCGGGCGAAGACCGGCGTATCGCGCCGTCCGCGGCGAAGCTGTACTGCACCGAGATGGCCGGGCAGGTCGCCGACCTTGCGGTTCAAATCCACGGCGGCAGTGGATATATGCGCGAAGTTGCGGTCGAGCGCATCTATCGCGAGGTGCGCTTGTTGCGCCTGTACGAGGGCACCAGCGAGATCCAGCGACTCATCATCGGTGGCGCCCTCGTCAAGGCGGCCAAGCGTCAGGCGATATAGCGCACGATCGACTCGACCACCGCGGCGGGCTTGGCCGATCCCTCGATCTCGATGGTGATGGTGACCGTCGACTGTGCGGTCCCTTCGGCAGGCTCCGCCACATCGGTCAGCACTCCACGCGCCCGGATCTTTGCGCCCACCTTCACCGGGGTGATGAAGCGCACCTTGTTGTATCCGTAGTTGACCGCCAGCTTCACACCCTCGACGCCATAGAGCTGATGCGAGAAATGCGGCAGCAGCGACAGTGTCAGCAGTCCGTGGGCGATCGCCCCCCCGAACGGCCCGCCGGCGGCCCGCTCCGGATCGACGTGAATCCACTGATGATCCTCGGTGGCATCGGCGAACAGATTCACCCGGTCCTGGGTGATCTCCAACCATTCGGTGGGACCGAATTCGGTGCCTGCGCCTGCCACCAGATCGGCGAGATCCTTGAAGACTTTCACTTTTTCTCCTCTCGAGTAACGCTTCATACATAGCCTCTTAGGAGGACGGTCCCGTCACCGGGTCCGAAGCGCGTTCTTGTGGACTTCGGCCAGACCCGGCAATGTGGGCCTCTCAGCGGGCGATCAGCGTCGTGAGCCCAGACAATAATTGACACTGTGCAAAATTTTTGCCGTAGCCTATCGTCGGCGCTCATTATTTGACGCAAAACATAATAAACGTGCTCGAGTGAGTCATTGCTGTTCAATCACGGTTTTCCCGCCAGCAAATGGTTGGCATTTTCGGTCAAAAGATTCCTCTGGAATAACCCCTGGATATGGCGATACTTAATCGACCTATTTGAAAACGCATGAAAGCGCACGCCATCGCAGAAGCGATGCCGGCTACTCGATCGGGGTTCAGATGAGCACTTCCTTGGCCGAGGCGACACCGGCTCCGGGCGCAGCGGCAGCCGCGCAGTGGTGGGACGACGCCGCCGCCTGCACCCTCGTGATGAGTACGCCCGGAGCCGAACCCGAGCTGTGGGACGACTTCATCGACGGCGCCATGTCCAGCTACCGCGAGCACGGGGCCGAGCGCGCGATCGATGAAGACGCGTTGCGTGACCCAGCCATGACATCGCTGTTCATGGCCGCCATCGATGCCACCGGCACGGTGGTGGGCGGCGTCCGCGCCCAGGGGCCCTACGGCGACGTCGAGGAGTCCCATGCCGTCGTGGAATGGGCCGGCCAGCCCGGACTGACCGCCGTCCGCAAGATGATCGGCGACCGCATCCCGTTCGGCGTGGTCGAGATCAAGACGGCCTGGACCGGCAAACACGACCGGGGCCGCCACCTGACCGCTGCGCTGGCGCGGATGCCGTTGCACGCAACCGCGATCCTGGGTGCCAAATTCGCCATGGCGACGGCCGCCGCCCATGTACTGGACCGCTGGCGGTCCACCGGCGGTATCGTCGTCTCCCGCATACCCGCGACGCCCTACCCCGATGCCAGGTACCAGACGAAGATGATGTGGTGGGACCGTGCCGAATTCGCCCGCTCAGCAGAACCACACCAGATATCGACGATCTTGGCCGAATCACGAATCCTCTTGCCCCTCATGATCGATCTGGACGCTGACGACTCCGCCGCGGGGAGCGACGCGTGACGGAGACCGGCAACGCGATCATCTTGTCCGATGCCGACGCCGGCCATGCCGAACTGCTGTGGCAATTGCGCGCCCGACCGGACATCGAATTCATCGACAACTTGGCGGGGCAACGGACGGCGCTGGGCAAGGTCACACCCGCAGCGGCAGAGGACATCCTCGCCGAATCACCCCAGTGGATCTATTTCCCCTGGCGTCGATCGGTGCTGGCGATGCTCGGGCCGCGGGGGTTCCGGCGACTCCGGCTGGACCGCAACCGCAATCTGATCACCCTCGACGAGCAGCACCGGCTCCAGGAGCTCCGCATCGGTGTCGTCGGACTCAGTGTCGGTCACGTGATCGCGCACACACTTGCCGCCCAGGGCATCTGCGGTGAACTGCGGTTGACCGACTTCGACGATCTCGAGCTCAGCAATCTCAATCGGGTACCGGCGACATTGTTCGACGAAGGTCACAACAAAGCCGTCGTGGCCGCGCGCCGGATCGCCGAGTTGGACCCGTATCTCCCGGTGCGGGCCGACACGTCGGGAGTCACCGCGGAGACGATCGACTCGTTCCTCGACGGTCTGGACATCGTGGTCGAGGTCTGCGATTCGCTGGATACCAAGGTGCTCCTGCGCGAAGCCGCGCGGGCACGCCGCATTCCGGTGCTGATGGCCACCAGCGATCGTGGTCTGGTCGACGTCGAGCGATTCGACCTCGATCCCACCCGCCCGATTCTGCACGGGCTGCTCGGCGACGTGGAAACCGCAGGGCTGGCGGGCCTCACGAGCGCCGACAAAGTGCCCCATGTGCTCGGCATCCTGGACGCCGGCCAGTTGTCGGCGCGGATGGCGGCGTCGCTGTGCGAGGTCGGCGAGACATTGTCGACCTGGCCACAATTGGCAGGTGAGGTGACGCTCGGCGCTTCGCTGATCGCCGAGGCGGTGCGGCGTATCGGCCTGGGCGAGCCGCTGCCGTCCGGGCGGGTGCGCATCGACATCGGGGCGGAACTGGTCCGGTCCACCGATCCCTATTCGGCACAGCACGTTTCCTCCGACGACGTCGCCACCGCCGACGAACGGTGCGAGGTCACCTCCGTGACCGCCGCCATGGCCGCAGCGGCCACCCGCGCCCCGTCCGGGGGCAACGCGCAGCCGTGGCAGATCGAGACGGCTGCGGCCTCGTTGACGCTGCGGATCGACCCGGCGCGTACCACCATGATGGATGTCGAATTCCGGGGCAGCGCCGTCGCCTTGGGGGCTGCGGTGTTCAATGCTCGGGTGGCCGCGGCTACGCACGGCCACGGCACCGACGTGACATTGACCACAGACGCCGACGACTCACCGCTGGAAGCGGTCGTAACCCTTTCCGGGACCGCCGATCCCAGTATGGCCGTATTGTACGAGCCGATGCTCGACCGGGCGACCAACCGGCACCAAGGTGCCGGCACCGAGATCCCCGCAGAGCTCGCAGAACTGTTGCGGGCCACCGTGTCCCGTTTCGGCGCCCGGTTGCACCTGCTCACATCGCGAAGTGAGATCGAATCGGGGGCATCGGTTCTCGCCGCAGCGGACCGGCTCCGCTATCTCACCCCGCGGTTGCACGCGGAGATGTTCTCCGAACTATGGTGGCCCGGTGATCCCGCGCCGGAGTACGGGATCGACGTTCGCGGCCTGGAATTGCCACCGGCAGATCTCGCAGTGCTCGACGTGCTGCGCCGCCCGGAAGTGATGGCGCACCTGGCCAGCTGGGACGCCGGCGGCGTGCTCGGCAGCGATACCCGCGATCGCGTCGTCGCCGGGTCGGCCCTGGCGGTCGTTTCAATCGCGGGACAGACGCTTTCGGACTACGCACGCGCCGGCGAGGCGGTCGAGGCGCTCTGGATCGCCGCCCAGCTGCACGGTCTGGCGGTACAGCCCGTCTCCCCGGCCTTCCTCTACGCCCACGAAGACAACGAACTGATCTCCTTGACGCCGACATTCCCCGGCGAACTGCGTACCCTGCAATACACTTTCCGCAAGCTGATCGGCGCCGGTCCGCAGGAGGCACAGGCTTTGGTGTTGCGATTCACCCAAGCCCCGCCTCCCTCGGTTCGGAGCCGCCGTCAGTGTCCACCCCGCCAAACCGTGTCGCCGTGACGGTGACGCCCGGACCAGAGGTAGAGGTGCCGCCGCCAAGTCTGGAGCTACTCGTCACCGCGGTTGCCACTCGTCTCATAGCAGTCGACGCCGCCACCGCAGCCTCGGTCAGCCGGCAGGTCCTTGCCGAGCTGGTCGAATACTTCGATGTCGACTTCAGCTTCCTGCGGCACAACGATCACACGATCCATGCGACCCGCCTGATCGCCGAGTGGCCTGCCAGACCCGCGAGCGAAGGACCCGATCCGCTGGCGCTCGTCTACTTCGCCGATGCCGACCCGGTGTTCAAGCTCGCCGAATCACTCAAGGCGCCGGAAGTATTCGACCCCAACACCACGGTGGACTACCAGCGCACCATCGAGACCGGCCGGCACATCCCGACCACGTCGATGGCCTGCGTACCGCTGCTGTCGGGCGAAGTGACCACCGGCGTTCTCGGCTTCGTCAAGGTCGGTGTGCGGCAATGGAGTGGCGACGAGCTCAACGCCCTGATGGCGATCGCCTCACTGTTCGCACAGGTGCAGGCCAGGGTCGCCGCCGAGGACCGGCTGCGGTTCCTCGCCGAGCACGACGACCTCACCGGACTGCACAACCGTCGGGCGCTGACCGCACACCTGGACGCGCGGTTGCGCGCCAGGCGACCGGGCCCGGTGGCCGCACTGTTCCTGGATCTCGACCGGCTCAAGGCGATCAACGACTACCTCGGCCACACCGCCGGGGACCGGTTCATCCGGGTGCTCGCCGAGCGACTGGCCGCGACGGTGGGCCCCGCGATGATCGCCCGCCTCGGCGGTGACGAGTTCGTGGTGGTGCCCGAGACCCCGATGACCACGGTGGAGGCCGAGGAGCTCGCCTTCCGGCTGCAGGCCGTGCTCAGCGAACGCGTGCCGATCGACGGCGAAATGCTCACCCGCACCGTCAGCATCGGCGTTGCACTCGGTATTCCGGGACGGGACACCAGCTCGGATCTGCTCCGCCGTGCCGATCAGGCGGTACTCAACGCGAAGAGCAACGGCGGTAACCAGGTCGCGGTGTTCTCCGACACGATGGAGCTGGAGAACGAGTTCCGCAACGACATCGAACTGCACCTGCAGAACGTCGTCGAGACCGGTGCGCTGTTCCTGCGCTATCTGCCGGAGATCGACATGCGCACCGGAAAGATCCTCGGCGCCGAGGCACTGGTGCGGTGGCAGCATCCGACGCGCGGTTTGCTCGCTCCGGACTCGTTCATCGGCGTGGCCGAATCCATCAACCTGGCGGGCGAACTCGGTCGCTGGGTGATGCGCACCGCGTGCGCGGATTTCGCACGGTGGCAGGAAAACGGTGTCGGACAGGACACGGTGCTGCGGATCAACGTCTCACCGGTGCAGCTGGTCGCCGACGGGTTCGTCGAATCGGTCGCGGGCATCCTGCACGAATTCGGCCTCGAGCGCAGCTCGGTGTGTCTGGAGATCACCGAGAGCGTCGTCGTCCAGGACATCGATACGGCGCGCATCACGCTGGCCGGCTTGCGTGACGTCGGAGTGCAGGTGGCCATCGACGATTTCGGCACCGGCTACAGCGTTCTGTCGTTGTTGAAGTCCCTGCCGGTGGATGCGCTCAAGATCGACAAGAGCTTCGTACAGGAACTCGGCGCCAGCCCGGGTGACCTGGCCATCGTGCGCGCCATCATCGCGCTCGCCGAGGCGTTCGGGCTCGAACTGATCGCCGAAGGTGTGGAGACGGATTCGGCGGCGGTGACGCTGCTGCGGCACGGCTGCCACCGCGCACAGGGATTCCTGCTCTCGCGGCCGATCTCAAGCGAGGCCATGGAGGCACTCCTGCGCAAACGCCGCGTCGCGGTGGATTTCTCGACGGGCCTGCGCCCTTAGTCCGGAGCGTCCTCGGTGTGCACCTGCTCCAGTCGCACGAACCGGCTACCCGCCAGCCCGACGAGCGCGAGTTCGCCGCCGGCAGGCACCGGTGCCCTGGGCGCCGGGCCGGTCGGCGCCAGCGCCACGCCGTGCGTGGCCTGCACCGCCCAATCGCCCTCGGGGGTGTCGAACACCGCGCCGATCACCCGGCCGTCTTCGAACACCAAGCGCTGCAACGTCGCGTCGTCGAGCACGGAGATCTCGCGCTGACGCACCGCCTCGGCCATCCAGTCGTCGAGTGCACTCCCGTCGGGAGCGCCGATCGGGGCCACCCCCACCGAGAGGCCGTTGGCTGTGCGCCTCGTGGCAGGCCAGTGGTCCACCGTCGTCACCACCGCGCCGAACGGCGAGGCCAGGCAGGCACCCGCCCAGACGGGCAGCCGGGAACCGACGAACGTCTCCACGACCGGCTTGCGGGTCCGCTGCCGGGGTGGGGTGTGCAGGGTGCGGACAACCAGGTCGGACGTGGTGGGGGCGGTAGGTGACATCACCTCGGTGGCGAGCGCGGCCAGATACTCGTCGGTGTCCGGGTCACCGCTGACGGAGAGCCAGCCGAGCCCGGCATCCTGCGCCTGCGCGCCGTCGGCCCGCGGCGGGGTGGCGATCAGGACATGCAGCCCGGCATCCGCGGTCGCCGCCGCGTAGGCCAGGCCGCCCGGACCGGCGCCCACCGAAATGACTGCAACATCGTCGTCCCACATAGCTCGTTAGTGACCTCACCATTGCTCAAGCGCGAATCGCCGCGTACACCGTGTGGCTTTGAGCAACAGTGGCGATGTGTTCAGGCAGCCCCGCAAATCGAGGCCCCCCACAGTATTAACACTCGTGAAAGTAATCAAACGAGACGACGACCGTCTGGCGCCAGCACACTTTCGCAAAGTGGAGCCGCGGTCCACGCGAGGGATCGAGGGGGTTTGCCAGCATGGACCGCGGCAACCAGATGAAGATAGCACCCGACCCTCCCGCCCAGCCCTCCGAAACCGCGTGGCGGCGGCCACACCGACGCGATTGCGCCCTTCGGCCTGCGGGCTGGGATGCGCCAGTTATATTACGTAGTTAGATAGCCGACGGAGAGGCGAGGATATATGGACCTGAGTTGGTCGGAGGCGGATTCTGCCTTCCGGGACGAGGTGCGCGAGTTCCTCGCGGCCCGGCTCACCCCCGAACTGCAGCGTGCGGGCCGGCTGATGACCAGCGTGTACAGCGATCACGAGGCCAGCATGGAGTGGCAGCGGATCCTGCACGAGCGCGGGTGGGCGGCGCCCGCGTGGCCGGTGGAGCACGGCGGCTGTGACTGGACCCTGACCCAGCACTACATCTTCAGCAGGGAATCCCAGCTGGCCGGCGCGCCCTCACTGTCACCGATGGGCATCCGGATGGTCGCTCACGCCATCATCAAGTTCGGCACCCCGGCGCAGAAGGAGTTCTTCCTCCCCCGCATCCTCACCGGCGAGGTGTTCTTCTGCCAGGGCTACTCCGAGCCCGAGGCGGGTTCGGATCTGGCGGCGCTGACCATGGCCGCCGCCCACGACGGCGATGACCTGGTCTGCACCGGCAGCAAGATCTGGACCACCCACGCCACCGAATCCAATTGGATGTTCGCCCTGGTGCGCACCTCGCGCAGCGGCAAGAAGCAGCAGGGCATCACCTTCGTCCTCATCGACATGGCCACCCCCGGAATCCAGATCCGCCCCCTGGTGATGACCTCTGGGGAAGAGGTGCAGAACCAGGTGTTCTTCGACGAGGTCCGCGTCCCGAAAACCAATGTCATCGGGCAGATCGACGACGGCTGGACCGTCGCGAAGTACCTGCTGGAATTCGAGCGCGGTGGCGGCGCCACCGCCCCCGCGCTGCAGGTGATGGCCGAGGAGGTCGCCGCCGCGGCCGCCACCCAGCCCGGCCCGGCGGGTGGTCTGCTGATCGACGACCCCTCCTTCGCCCGCAAGCTCGCCGACGCCCGGATCCGCACCGAGGTGCTGGAGATCCTGGAGTACCGGGTGCTGGCGGCGCTGGCCGGCGGGGGTCACCCCGGCGCGGCGTCGTCGATGCTCAAGGTCATCTCGACCGAACTGAGCCAGGCGCTGACCGAACTGGCCATGGAAGCCGCCGGCCCACGCGGTCGCGCCTACCAGCCGCACGCCACCTGCCCGGGCGGGCCGATCGCGGATTTCATCGTGCCCGAGGACGGCTACCTCAGCGGCGAACCGTGGCAGGCGGTCGCGCCGTTGCGTTACTTCAACGACCGGGCCGGCTCAATCTATGCCGGTAGCAACGAGATTCAGCGCAACATCCTCGCCAAAGCGGAGTTGGGACTGTAAATGGACTTCAGACTGACCGGTGAACAGGAACTGCTGCGCGACGGCCTGACCAAATTCTTGGCGACGCGCTATCAGCTGGAATCCAGCCGCGCGGCCGCCAAGACCGGGGCCGGCTGGCAGCCCGAGATCTGGCGCGCGTTCGCCGATGAACTCGGCATCCTCGGCGCGGCACTGCCCGAGGAGGTCGGCGGGATCGGTGGCGGCCCAGTGGAAGTCATGGTGATCGCCGAGGCTCTCGGGCAGGCACTGGTGGTCGAGCCCTATGTCGACACCGCGGTGGTGGCGGGTGGGCTGTTGGTGCGCGCGGCCCGGGCGAGCGAAGCGACGGGGAATGAAACCAGCGCAAGCGAGCTGTTGGAGAGACTCGTGGCGGGTGCGGCCGTCGTCGCGCTGGCCGCTGCCGAGGCACAGTCCGGCGAACGGTGGCAGGACGCGGCCACCACCGCCCGCCGCGACGGTGATGCCTGGCTGCTCGACGGCGCAAAGATCATGGTGCTCAACGCGCGACTGGCCACGCACCTGCTGGTCATCGCGACCACCCCGGCAGGCCTGTCACTATTCCTGGTCGACCTCGCTGACTCCCCCGCCGGACTGACCGTGCACGGATACCGCACGGTCGATGACCGCTGGGCCGCCGACATCGAGTTCGACGGCGTGCGGGCGACGCTGCTGGGCGAGGACGGTGCGGCCTGGCCGTCGCTGGCACAGGCCCGCGACGAGGGCGCGGCGGCGGTGTGCGCGGAAGCCGTCGGCAACATGCGCAAGGTTCTGGCCGACACCGTCGAATACAGCAAGCAGCGCCAGCAATTCGGCACCCCGATCGGCAGCTTCCAGGCGCTGCAGCACCGCATGGTCGACATGCACATGGAGCTCGAACAATCGGTGGCCGCAGTGTATCTGGCCGTGCTGAACCTGGAGGCCGACGCCGACCAGCGGTCCCGGGCCGTCTCGGCCGCGAAGGCCACCGTGGGCCGCGCGGCACGGTTCATCGGGCAGAACGCGGTGCAGCTGCACGGCGGCATGGGCATGACCGAGGAGCTCGCCATCGGTCACTACTTCAAGCGACTGACGGCCGTGCAGTACGAGTTCGGCTCCACCGACCACCATCTGGCGCGCTATGCGGAGCTCACCAGGTCCTGAGCGCTCAGCCCCGGCCGGTGGCCGCCAGTGCCGCGGCGCGCATGTCCTCGATGGCGATGAATTTCACCCGGGGACGTGACGCCGCGGCGCCGCGGTCACGCTCGGCACCGTCGATGGCCCGCCAGCCCGACCAATCGAGCGGCCGGATCCCGCGTTCTTCCAACAGCTTTGGCAGCGCGTACGGGTCGTCGAGGTCACGCCGCAGGGTGCCGTCGAGGTGGTCCTGCCACAGCGCATCGACGGTTTGCTCGGCGCAGGTTCGGTTGGTGCCGATCACGCCCCGCGGGCCCCGCTTGATCCAGCCCGTGACGTAGCTGCCCTGCGCGCCGGTGACCCGGCCGTCGTCGTTGGGCACCACGCCCGTGGATTCGTCGAAGGGCAACCCCTCGATCGGGACGCCCCGGTAGCCGATGGACCGCAGGATCAGTGCCGCCGTCAGCGTCTCGGTGTTCCCGGCACGGCTGACCCGTACCGCCTGCGCGGTGTCGTCGCCGACGATCTCCTCCGGAGTGGTGTTGAACCGGAACACGATCCGCTTGTTACCGGGAGTCTGCACCCGTTCCGCGTACTCCCGGGCGATGTCCATCTTGAGCACCGCGCCCAGATCCGTATCGTCGCGAGGCTCCCCCAGGCCGCCGTCGATGATGACATCGACCCCGTCGAGATGGCCGAGGGCGATGAACTCACCCACCGAGAAGGCGGCGTCGGCGATGCCACGCCGACCCAGCAGCACGACTTCCTGAATTGCGCTGTCTCGCAATGCCTCCAGCGCGTGTTCGGCGATGTCGGTGCCCGCGAGCGCGTCCTCGCCCATGAGCAACACGCGCGCTACGTCGAGCGCGACATTGCCGTTGCCGACGATGACGGCCCGTTCGGCGTCCAGGTCGAAGGCACGCCCGGCGTGATCGGGGTGGCCGTTGTACCACCCGACGAAATCGGCCGCCGGATGACTGCCGGGCAGATCCTCACCGGGGATTCCGAGCGCGCGACTGGTCGCGGCGCCCACGGCATAGATGACGGCGTGGTGGTGGGTCAGCAGATCGTCGTGCGTGAGATCACGGCCGATCTCGACACCGAGATGACAACCGAACCGGCGGTTGGTGAAGACCCGTTCGAAGATGCTCACCACCGATTTCGTGTGCTGATGATCGGGCGCCACGCCGGCCCGGATGAGACCGAACGGGGTGGGCAGTCGTTCGAAGAGATTCACCTCGACGCCGTCGATGTCGATAAGTTCGGCCGCGGCGTAGCAGGCGGCCGGACCCGCACCCACGATCGCGACCCGCAGGGCGCCGGCGGCCACGGCCGCGCGGGTGGGGCGCTGTGCGGCGGTGTCCGGCTCGAGGGGGTGGTGCTCGAAGTAGGCGGCGTTGATCTCGCGGAAGCGCTCCTGTCCGGGCGGCAGGTCCTCTTCGTAGTGGATCGCATCGACGGGGCACTCGTCGAAGCAGGCGCCGCAGTCGATGCAAGCCTCCGGATCGATGTAGAGCATGTCGGTGTCATCACCGGCCACCGGCCGGATGCAGTCGACCGGGCACACCGGCACACAACTGGCGTCCTTGCAGCAGTTCTGTGTGATCACGTAACTCATGGTCTCCCCCTCGGGGCCTGCTCCGACATTACTGGACACTTGTCTGGAAACTGTAGCCGTCGCGGGTGCCAGGCACACTTCGGCTCCGTCGGCAGATGACCTACCGGAAGCGAAAGGCCATGTGGAGTCGGGTTTCAGTCCACTCGATTGCCAATCACGCGGGCGCCCTCTATCCTGGACACATGTCCAGCCCAGCGGTGGCTGATGTCACCTATTTGCAGGATCACGCACAGAATCCGGTTGTCCGGATCAAGCAGACGCACCGGCAGGTGTTCGGTGCCGCGGCCGCCATCCTCGATGCCCGCGCCGAACTGTCCCTCACCGAGGTGGCCGCCCGGGCCCGCATCACCCCATCGGCTGTGTTCGCGCACTTTCCGTCCGTCGACGCGATGTTCGCCGAGCTGTACCTCACCCGGGTCCACGAACTCCCGCTCAACATCGATCCCGACGCGGGGATCCGAACCAGGGTGGGCACGCAACTGCGCGCCATCACCCTGGTACTGGCCGACGAACCCCTGCTCGCCTCGGCATGTGCGCGTGCCCTGCTGCGTGACGACGACGACGCCGTCGCCGCGGTCCGTGCCCGGGTCGCCGCCGAGGTGCACCGGCGCACGGCCGCCGCCCTCGGGATGGGCGCATGGCCGGAGGTCATGGATACCCTGGAGACGATGTTCTGGGGCGCGCTGCTCCAAGTGCAGTCCCGCGTCATGAGCTACCACCAGATGGCGGACCGGCTCGACACCATGTTGTCGCTGTTGCTGCCCGACAGCGACTGACACCAGCCCGATCACCGCTGCGGACGGTCGCCACCTCGGACACAATGCAGCGCAGCATGGACACCACATTCGACGATGCCTCCCGCAGGCACATGGACCGCCGGGCGGGCACGGTCGCCATCCTGATGCGCCACAGCGCGACGGTTCTGGTCGCCGCGGTCGTGGTGACCGATCCCGCCGACACCGCCTCGGCAGCGGGTCAGGTGCTGCTGGCCGTACTGGGTGCGTGGTCGGCCTACCGATTGCTGACCCGGTCCCGCTCGTTGCCGGCCACCGTCGCCGACTATGTCGCCACCATCGCGGTCTGCCTGGCGATCCCCCTGCTGGTATCGGATCCGGCGTTCTACCAATCGAACTGCGCCCCCGTGGCCATCGTCGGCACCGCCGTCATCACCTACGGCATCTCGCTGCCCGCGCGGTGGTCGTTGTCGATGACGCTGGGCATCGCGGCCGCCTACGCCTACGGCGCCGCGCAGGTCGCAGGCTGGTCCCATGTCCCGGAGATCTTCAACCTCTACTATTTCGCCCTGCAGTGGGCGACCTCGGCGCTGATGCGACTGACGGTGCTGCGGGTCACCGGTGCGGTGGACACCGCCCGGCACGGCAGGCAACGGGCGGAGATCGCCGAACAGGTCGGCGCCGCGGTCCGCTCCTACGACCGCGAGCAGGCCCGCCTTTTGCACGACACCGTGGCCTCGACGCTGCTGCTGGTCGGGCAGGGCACGGCATTGCCCGCCGACCGGCTCGCCGCCCAGGCCAGGCGGGATCTGGCGATCCTCGGCGACGGGCCCGCCCCCGCCCGCGACGAACCGACGGAACTGGTCGGCGCACTGCATGCCCTGACGGCACACCTGCGCACGCCGGCGCGGATCACCGGATTGCCGACGCTGTGGGTGGATGGTGCGGTGGCCCACGCCATCGTGGCCGCGGCCCGCGAAACGCTGACCAATGTCGACCGGCACGCCCACGCCGCCCTGGTCACCATCGACGTCCGGCCTCACGTGGTCGTGATCGCCGACGACGGGGTGGGATTCGACCCCTCCGCGCCGGCGACGGGTCACGGCCTGGCCGCCTCGGTCATCGGCCGGATGACACAGTCCGGCGGCCGGGCTGACGTCACCTCTGCGCCCAGTGCCGGCACGACCGTCGAACTATCCTGGGCCGCCGCACGATCCGACGCCGACGCGGTCGATCCGGAGCGCCTGCTGGAACGCATCCGGGTCGGCTACGGGCTGGTGCTGGTCGGCTTCGCCGTCATCAATCTGGCGGCGATGGCGCTCCCGGCGCTGGCGCTGCTGCCCAATCCGCACCTGCAGGTCGCGCTGGCCGTGGCGTCCGGACTGTGCGCGCTCAGCGCGGTGCCCGACATCCTCGGGCGGGCCCGACTGTCGCCCCATGTCGGGGCCGCGACGTTGATGGCCGTC
Organism: Mycolicibacterium cosmeticum; assembly: GCA_016197365.1. Taxonomy (GTDB): domain Bacteria; phylum Actinomycetota; class Actinomycetes; order Mycobacteriales; family Mycobacteriaceae; genus Mycobacterium; species Mycobacterium cosmeticum_A. The sequence continues at coordinate 51,634 of JACPVS010000006.1, forward strand.
GCCCTGACGCAGACGATGCTGGTTCCCCCGCACCTGATCGGCGGGCAGGCCCAGTGGTCCCAGAGCGCGATCGGGTGGTGCCTGATGCCGCTGCTGGTGCGCCAATCCCAGCCCCGGGCGCGCGCCCTGCTTGCCCTCTACTGGCTCATACCCGCCGCGGTGAGCGCGGCCCGCCAGCCCACCTCCGCAACGGTTCTCAACATCGCGTTGGGTACGGCCAGCATCCTCACCGTCCAGATGTGCGTGCTGTTGTTCAACACCCTGATCAATACCGCCGCCGAGAACGCACACGCCGAAACCGTTTCGCGGATAAAGCTACTCACCCGCGAGCAGGTGACCCGCGCCCTCCAGGACGAATACCGGCGCCGCTACGCCGACCTGATCACCGGTGTCCGGCCGATGCTGAGCGCGCTGGCCGAAAACCAACCCATCGACGCCGCCTTCCGCAGGCGCGCGCAACTGGAGACCCAACGTATGCGGGTGCTCTTCGATCAGTCGGCCAGCTTCGACCATCCTCTGCTGCGCACCGTACGGCGTGCCATCGATGCCGCCGAAGAACGCGGCGTCGACGTCTCCCTGCACATCGAAGGGGCACTGCCGGATCTGGCTGCCGCCGAAATGGATCCGATGGCCGAGGCACTGGGTCACGCGCTGGACGTCACCTCCGCGTCGGCCCGCATCGCGATCACCGCCGGGCCGGACGGCGTGCTCGCCAGCATCGTGTGCCAAGGCCTGACAGATGACCTGGCACAATGGCCCGAACTGAGGGACGGCGATGTCGAACTGACCGCGCACGACGACATCGCCTGGCTGACCATCCGACGTGGTGCAGGGGAAGGGGATCGGCGCAATGCCCACAGCAGCGAGTGAAGTGACGGTCGCCGTCATCGACGACCACGGCGTGATCCACAGCGGGATCAGCGCCTGGTGCGGCGCCGCCGATCCGCCGATCCGGTTGTCGGACAGCTACTTCGATGCCGAGTCGTTTCTCGCCGCCACCCACGCCGAGGTGGCGGACGTGGTGATCTTCGATCTGGAATTGACCGGCCCGGCACCGGACTTCACCGCCCTGGAACGCATCGCGCAGGCCGGCCACCGGGTGGTCGTGTACTCGCATCTGGAGCACGCGGAGGTCATCCTGACGTGCCTGGACCTCGGGGCCGTCACCTATCTGGTGAAATCCGAGGGCCGCCAGCATCTCGTGGAGGCGATCCGGGCCGCCAGCACCGACAGCACGTACGTCGGCCCCCGAATGGCGGGCGCGTTGGGCGCGGATCGTCGTCAGGGGCGTCCCGCCCTGGCTCCGCGCGAGCGCGAAGTGCTGCTCGCCTGGTTCCAGACCGAGAGCAAGGATCTGGTTGCCGGACGGCTCAACATCGCCCCGGCGACCGTCCGCACCCACCTGCAGCGCGTCCGGGTGAAATACGCCGCGGTGGGTCGGCCGGCGCCGACCAAGGCCGCTCTGGTGGCCCGCGCCATCCAGGACGGCATCATCGGCATCGACGATTTGTGACCGTGCTGCTGCACGAACTGATCACCGCGGCGGCCGCCGAGACACCGGCCCGGGCCGCCGTGATCGGCCCCGACGGGACGGCCATCAGTTTCGCGCAGTTCGATGCCCAGATCCGCGCGACCGCGGCCTGGGTGGTGGCGCGCAGCGTGCCGGGTGATCGCATCGCCGTCATCGCGGACAACAGTGCCGACTACGCCCGCCTGTACTACGGGATACCGCGCGCCGGACGGATCCTGGTGCTCATCAACCAACGCCTCAGCGGCGCAGAGCATCTGGACCAGCTGGCCTCGGTCCGTCCCGCCCTGGTGGTGGGCGACCCCGGCTACCTCGCGCCGCTGACCGGCAGCGGCCACCGCCTGATCCCGTTCGACAGCCGCGAGTGGCAGGAGCGCCCGGACTCGCCAGTTGATGTCACCCCCACCCCGGCCCATCCGGCATGGTTGTTGTTCACCAGTGGATCCACCGGAAAACCCAAGGGCGTCATACACACCCATCGATCGCTGCTCGCGGCGGTCCGCGGCACCATCGCCGGCCGGTCGGTGCGCCCCGGCGGGGTGTATCTGCTGCCCTTCCCCATGTGCCACATCGCCGGCTACAACATGCTGGTGCACCACGGGGTTGGCTCGACTGTGCTTCCGGTGCCGGCGTTTCGGCCCGAGTCCTTCGCCGAGGCGGTGAACGCGCACGGCGTGACATCGTGCTCCCTGGCACCGACGATGCTGCACAGCCTGCTCGGTCATCTGGAGCGCACCGGCATTACCCTGCCCACCCTGCGCGATATCGCCTACGGCTCGGCCGCCATCCCCGCCGACCTGTTGGACCGGGCCGTCACCGGTCTCGGGGTCGGATTTCATCAGGGCTATGGAATGACCGAAACCGGCGGCAACATCACGTTTCTCGGCCCCGGCGAGCACCGGTCCGGCGACCCCGCGATTCTGGCGAGCGCCGGGCGCCCGCACGCCGGGGTCGAGGTACGCATCGCCGGTCCGGGCCCGGTCGGCGAAATCATGGTGCGCGGGGCGCAAGTCGCTGCGGGGTACTGGCCGGACATCCCGGCCACGGTGGACGGCTGGCTGCACACCGGCGACGTCGGCTACCTCGACGATGCCGGTCGCCTGGTGGTGTCGGACCGCCTCAAGGATGTGATCATCACCGGCGGGGAGAACGTGTCGTCCCGCGAGGTGGAAGATGTGTTGTCCCGCCACCCCGGCGTGGACCAGGTGGCGGTGGTCGGCGTGCCGGATCCCTATTGGGGCGAAGCCATCTGCGCGGTGGTGGTCCCCCAGCCCGGGCAGCCGGCGAGCACCGAAGACCTGATCGCGCACGTGCGGAGCAGCCTTGCCGGGTTCAAACGCCCGCGCCACGTCCTGTTCCTCGATGCGCTACCGCTGACGAGCAATGGGAAGATCGCGAAAGAGGCCGTGCGGCGGTACGCGCGGGATCGGCTGGGCTCGTCGGACGGCCGGTCACAACAGCCAGGTCACGACAGCTAGGACGCAGCGCCTTCCAGCCCAGCACGTTCGACGCTCATCAGGCTCTCGGTGTGGTGCTCCGCCCAATACGCCTTGGCTCCACCGTTCAAGCCGAACAGCCGCTTGCTCCACAGCAACCACACCACCGCGATGACATTGATGACCACGGCCGCGACCCGCAGCACCGTCAACTTCTCGGTCAGTTCGTAGATTTCCAGGGGCAGAAAGGCACTGGTCGCCACGACGGCGAAATATTCACCCCAACGCTTCATCAACCAGAGGCCGGCGGCCTCGACCAGCTGGGTGCAGGCGTAGGCGGCCAGCCCGATCGCGATCCACAGCAAGGTGGTCGACGACAGCGAGAAGGCATCGCCGATGTGCCGGATGACCTTTGACTCGTCCAGATTCCAGCCGATCTGGTCGGCCAGCGGGCGCAGCAGCGGAAGCTCTTCTTCGAAAGCCTGTTTCAGATGCTCACGCTCGCCGCGGACCTTGAGCACCCCGCCGGAGGCCAGCAAGAGCAACAGCGCGCGAATCACCCGTTCGGCGGCCAGGATCCGCATCAGGGTCCGGTCCCGCAACAGCCGGCCGCGGGGCACCTCGGGTGCGGTGTCGGCGGGACCGTGGCCACGCGGCGGGCCGACCACGAACGTCTCGCACCGCAGGCAACGCCACGCCTCACCGACCGGCGTGTCCACCCGCAGACGGTCCCGCAACTCGGGCTCGTCGGGTGCGAACGTCGCGTGCCCGCGCAGGCCACAGGACCGCAGGGCGAAATTCACCATCTGCCACTCCTCCGCTTGTCAGTGTGAACCTAACGCACATCGCCGCATCGCCAGAGCTAGCATTGGCCATGCTGTGGAGCTGGGTGGCCCTAGCGCTGGGCGGGTTGATCGCGGCCGGCTGCCTGGTGACGGTGGCCGGTGGCGTCAAGCATCATCGCCGCGACGTGCGAATTCTGGACATGCGCAACCACGGACTCGACGTGCCGACCATCGCACGCGAACTCGGATCCACCGAGGCCGAGATCCACGCGCGCATGAAGCGAATCGCCGGCGCGGGCGGCCTGGGCCCGCCCGCAGGCTGAGCGCGCTCAGCGTCCCGCGGGCGGTGCGGCGCTGGTGCCACGGACGACGAGTTGGGCTTCCAGCACAACCTCTTTGGGTCCGCTGCATCGTTGCTCGAGCAGTTCCACCGCCAGCCGCACCGCATGCCGGGCCAGACCGTGCGCATCCTGATGCACCGTGGTCAGGTCGATCCGCGGATAGTCCGACAGCCGGCTGTCGTCAAATCCCACCAGTGAGAGGTCACCGGGGATGTCCACGCCGGCGCGGGTCAGCACGTCGAGCAGACCCAGCGCGCTGCGGTCGTTACTGGCCAGCACCGCGGTCGGCAGGTGCGGTCGGGCGAGCAGCTCCCGCGCCGCGACGGCACCGCCTTCCTCGGTGTGGGTGCCCGCGATGACGTCGATCCGGTCGCCGAGGCCATGTGCGTGCATGGCCTCGCGGTAACCGCGGCGCCGCTCCGGCGAGCCGGACTCCTCGCCACCGTCGACGTGCAGAATGTCCTTGTGGCCCAAGGAGACCAGATAGTCGATCGCCTCGCCGATACCTTGGGCGTCATCGGTGCGCACCGACGCCAGGTTCGTCCCGTCCAGGAGTGCGTCGGCGGGTAGCCGTGGGCCCACGACGACGACGGGCACTTCGGATGACAACTTGATGAGGTAATCGATCGCGGATACCGGGGCCAGCAGCACCAGACTGCCGCAGCGGTGGCTCAGCAGCGCATCGACCGGGACCGATTCCGGCCGGTCGGACAGGTTCGTCGTGAGCAGCACCTCGTAGCCGAGTTCCTCGGCGGCCGGGTAGATACCGGCGACCAGCTCGGCCTGGAAGAGCTGGCGCACGTCGGTCAGCACGCCCAGCGTTCGGCTGCGCCCGAGCGCGAGCAGCCGGGCGGCCGAGTCCGGCCGGTACCCGACCTCCTCGGCGATGGCGAGCACGCGCTGTCTGGTCTCCTCACTGGCCCCCGGTTTGCCGTCCAGAATGAACGACACCAGCGTCCGCGAGACGCCGGCGCGGGCCGCGACCTCGGCCATCGTCGGGCGGCGCGATGAGGCACCGCTGCGCGGGGCTGACGGCATCACACCTCCTGAACGACGTGACGGTTGACACATCCCTATTCGAGCACCCATAGTAGCTCTAACGCGCGTTACTAACGCGCGTTAGGTCCAGAAAGTCGGCGGATTCCCGTCGCTGACAGACAGAGGTACACCGATGACCACCCCCCAGGAGTCAGGACGTTTCCTGACCAAACTCACCGTCATCGCGACACTCGGCGGCCTGCTGTTCGGGTACGACACCGGCGTCATCTCCGGTGCACTGCTCTACATGAAGGACGACCTCGCACTGTCCTCGTTCGGCGAGGCCACCGTCGTGAGCTCCCTGCTGTTCCCCGGCGCCGCCTTCGGCGCGCTGTTCGGCGGCCGGGTCGCCGACCGGATCGGACGCAAGCGCATGCTCCTGGTCTGCGCGGGGCTGTTCCTCATCGGCGCCGTCGGCTGCGCGCTGGCCCCGACCGTGCAGATCATGGTTGCCGCCCGCATCATCCTCGGTCTGGGTGTCGGCGCCGCCGCGGTGACCTGCCCGCTGTATCTGGCCGAGATGGCCCCCGCCGAACGACGGGGCCGCATGGTCACCATCAACGAGCTGATGATCGTCACCGGCCAGATGCTCGCCTTCGCCACCAATGCACTGCTCGACCACCTCATCCACGACCCGCACGTGTGGCGCACCATGCTCGCCGTCGCCGCCGTGCCCGCGATCGCCCTCTTCCTCGGCATGCTGGTGCTGCCCGACTCGCCCCGCTGGTACGGGCTGAAGGGCCGGATGGACGAGGCCCGCACCGTGCTGCGGCTCAGCCGCACCCCCGACGAGGCCGACGCCGAGTTCGGCCTGATCGCCGAGCACACCGCACACATGCTCAAGTCCACCGCGACCCCGTTCTCCGTGATCCGGGACGTGCCGTGGATCCGCAGGGTCGTGCTGATCGGCTGCGGCCTGGCCATCGTCCAGCAGGCCACCGGCATCAACACCGTGAACTACTACGCGCCCACCATTCTCGAGCAGAGCGGACTGGGCGTCAGCGCGGCCCTGGTGGCCACCATCGCCGTCGGCGTCACATCGGTGGTGACCACCGTCATCGGGATCATCCTGCTCGGATTCGTCGGCCGACGGGCCATGCTGCTCATCGGATTCGCCGGCGTCGCGCTGTCCCAGGCCGCACTCGCGGCGACCTTCCTGATGCCCGCGTCGATGACCCGCAGCTACGTCATCCTGGCTTGCATGGTGCTGTTCGTCGCTTTCGTCCAGATGTTCATCGGCACCGTCGTCTGGCTGCTGCTCTCGGAGATCTTCCCGCTGAGCATCCGCGGATTCGCCATGGGCATAGCCGTTTTCGTGCTGTGGTGCACCAACGCGATCATCTCGTTCGCCTTCCCGCTGCTGAACCAGGCACTGGGATCCACCGGCACCTTCGGACTGTTCGTTCTCATCAACGTCGCCTCGTTCCTCTTCGTGCTCCGCTTCGTCCCCGAAACCAAAGACACCACCCTCGAAGAACTCGAAGAGCGATTCGAGACCCAGCACGGCACCCGTCACAGCGCATCAGTCTGATCACCGAAAGGATATTTTCCGATGAGCACCATTCTCGTTGGCTCCGCCCCCGACTCCTGGGGTGTGTGGTTCCCCGACGACCCGAACCAGACGCCGTACACCCGGTTTCTCGACGAGGTGGCCGAATCCGGTTACGAGTGGATCGAATTGGGGCCGTTCGGTTACCTGCCGACCGATCCGGCGCAGCTCGCCGACGAACTGGCCAAGCGCAACCTGAAGCTGTCCGCAGGCACGGTGTTCGAGCACCTGCACCGGGACGGGATAGTTGCGGACGAAAATTGGAACTCAGTGTGGAGTCAGATCGAAGACGTCGCGAAACTGACTGCAGCCGTGGGCGGTAAGCACGTCGTCGTCATCCCCGAGATGTGGCGCGACCCGGCCACCGGCGCGGTGCTCGAGGATCGCAACCTGACCACCGAACAGTGGCGCAAGAAGACCCGGGGCATGAACGAGCTCGGCAAGGCCATGTTCGAGAAGTACGGCGTGCGTGCGCAATACCACCCGCACGCCGACTCACACGTCGACACCGAGGAGAACGTCTACCGCTTCCTGGACGGCACCGACGGCGAGTTCGTGAACCTGTGTCTGGACACCGGCCACATCTCCTATTGCGGCGGCGACAACATCGCGATCATCCGGCGCGCCCCGGAGCGCATCGGGTACCTGCACCTCAAGCAGGTCGATCCCGAGGTGCGCGCCAAGGTCGAAGCCGAGGACCTGCCGTTCGGTGAGGCCGTCAAGCTCGGCGCCATGACCGAACCGCCACTGGGCATTCCGGACATGCCGCCGCTGCTGGCCGAGATCGAGAAGCTCGGCATCGACGTCTTCGCGATCGTCGAGCAGGACATGTATCCCTGTGAGGTCGACGCTCCCCTGCCCATCGCCAAGCGCACGAGTGAGTACCTGGGCTCGTGTGGCATTCCGTCCGTCCGTTTCAAGTAGGAGAACCACACCTCATGTCTGAGTTGAAGATTGCCGTCCTGGGCGTCGGGATGATGGGCGCCGACCACGTCGCCCGCATCACCTCGCGTATTTCCGGCGCGCGGGTCGTCGTGGTCAACGATTACCTCACCGAGAAGGCCGAGGCCATCGCCGCCGGCATCCCCGGCTGCCGGGCCATCGGCGACCCGCTCGACGCCATCGCCGACCCCGAGGTCGACGCCGTCGTGATCGCCACCCCGGGCCCCACCCATGAGAAGCAACTGCTGGCCTGCCTGGAGCACGCCAAGCCGGTGCTGTGCGAGAAGCCGCTTACCACCGACGTGGAGACCTCGCTCGCGGTGGTCAAACGCGAGGCCGAGCTGGGCAAGCGGCTGATCCAGGTCGGGTTCATGCGCCGCTTCGACCACGAGTACGCGCAGCTGAAATCGCTGCTGGACGCCGGCGAGTTCGGCGAGCCGCTGCTGCTGCACTGCGCCCACCGCAATCCCGCCGTGCCGCCCAACTTCGACAGCGACATGATCGTGCGGGACTCGTTGGTGCACGAGGTCGACGTGACCCGTTTCCTGTTCGGCGAGGAGATCGCCTCCGTGCAGATCATCCGCCCGGCCGCCAACCCCGCTGCGCCCCAAGGCCTGCAGGACCCGCAGATCGGGATCTTCAAGACGGTGTCCGGCAAGCACGTGGACGTCGAGGTGTTCGTCACCACCGGTGTCGCCTATGAGGTCCGCACCGAGATCGTCGGCGAAAAGGGCAGCGCCATGATCGGACTCGACGTCGGTCTGGTCCGCAGGAATGCTCCCGGCAGCTGGGGTGGCCAGATCACCCCGAGCTTCAAGGAGCGCTTCGGCCAAGCCTATGACACCGAGTTCCAGCGCTGGGTGGATGCCGTTCGCAACGGCACGAATGTCGACGGGCCGAGCGCGTGGGACGGCTACGCCGCCGCCGCGGTGTGCGAGGCGGGTGTCGAATCGCTGAACAACGGCGGCCGGCCCGTCGAGGTGAAACTGGTCGATCGCGCGTCCATCGAAGGCGCGTGACATGAAGATCGCACTGGACCCGACACCGTTCCACCACGACTACGACCTGCTCGAATTACCGCGTGTGGTAGCCGAACTGGGCTTCGAACACCTGCAGCTGACCCCGCACAAGGACTTCATCCCGTTCTACAACCACCCGCGCGCCGATGACGATCTGGTGGCCCGCTTCCGCACCGCCTGCACCGATGCCGGTGTCGGGATCGCCTCGGTACTGCCGGTCCTACGGTGGTCCAGCCCAGACCCCGACGCCCGCGACGCCGCGGTACGCAACTTCAAGCGCGTCATCCAGATCACCGTCGACCTCGGCGTCACCGTCATCAACACCGAATTCTCCGGCCGACCCGAGAAAGCCGAGGAATCCGAACGCGCCTTCTTCCGATCCATGGAGGAACTGCTGCCGATCATCGAACGTGAAGGCATCGACGTCCGCATCGACCCGCACCCCGACGATTTCGTCGAGGACGGCCTGGAAGCGGTGCGGATCATCCGCGGGGTCAACTCCCCCAACATCGGCATGGTCTACGTCGCCTGCCACAGCTTCCACATGGGCGGCAACATGACCGAGATCATGCGGGCCGCCGGGGACAAGCTGCGGCTGGTGCACGTGGCCGACACCATGGACCACCACCGCAGCCACGGCCTGCGCTACATCACCAACCCGCCGGGTAACCCGGTGCGGGTGCACCAGCACCTCAAGATCGGCGACGGTGACATCGTCTGGGACGAATTCTTCGGCGGCCTGGCCGAACTCGGTTTCTACGACCGCGACGACACCGTCATGGTGTCCTCAGTCTTCGCCGAGGACGAGACCGCCCACGACGTCTCGCGCTACCAACTCAAGACCATGACCGAGTACGTGGCCAAGCATTCCGGTCGCTGAGGCTCGCGGCTACTCGGGCTGCTTGTAGCGGTTCAGCAGGCCCAGGCCGGCGATCGCCGCGGCGACGCCGATGGCCGTCCACAGGACGAACGGGAAGACCAGCGCGATGGGCGACCAGCCGACACCGGCCAGCACGGTGGCCGAGTAGACGAGCCAGACCAGCCGGTACACCGACCACAGCACGGTCAGGCCGGCCACGATACCGAGCACCATGGCGCGGGAGCGGTCGACGCGGTTGATCTGCTCTTGGATGCGAGTGGGCACGATGAACATGTCTTCAAGTTCCTTTCGGTTGCTTCGCCCCGGTGGCGTCGCCATGGGTGCAAGTACAGTGCGCGCGGATCGCTACCGATCCCAACAAACGTCGGCCGAACGGATGGTTCCTTCTGGTTTACGCTGCTCGGAGGCTTCGGTGGTCTAATTTCTAGGCACCAGCCGCCTGCCCCCGGAGATTCGCCATGCCGCTCGATGATGACCTGCCGACGGAGACCGACGTCCTGATCGTGGGCAGCGGTTTCGGTGGCTCGGTGATGGCCGCCGAGCTCGCCGGGAAAGGGTACGAGGTATGTGTCCTGGAACGTGGTCGGGCGTATCCGCCCGGATCATTTCCGCGCGATCCGGCGGGGATCAGCCTCAACTTCTGGGATCCCGACGCAGAGCTGACGGGCATGTTCGACGTGTGGAGCTTCCAGAACGTCGACGCCGTCGTCTCCAGCGGGCTCGGCGGCGGGTCGCTGATCTACGCAAATGTGATGCTGCCCAAGGATGAATCGTGGTTCACCCAGACGACCCCGGACGGCACGGGAGTTGAGACCTGGGCGTTGACGCGCGAACACCTCAAGGAGCACTACACCGCCGTCAGTGACTTCCTGCGCGTGCAGACGTTACCGAACGGACCGGCAGACAATGCCTTTCACCTACCCAAGACGAAACGGTTCCTCAAGATCGATGCACCGGACGGTGGTGAGCGGGCTGTCCTCGCACCCCTGGCGGTCCGGTTCCGCGATGACAACGGCCAACCATCGGTCGGGGCACCGTTGCGGGACGAGGCGTACGGCAACATTCACGGCGCGGGATATCACCGCCGCACCTGCCGGCTCTGCGGCGAATGCGATCTCGGTTGCAACGACGGCGCCAAGAGCAGCATGGACAACACCTACCTTTCGCTGGCCTCCGACGGCGGCGTATCCATCCAGACCCTCACCGAAGTGGTGGGTCTCGCCCGCCGGGCCGCGGGCGACGGCTACCTGTTCGACGTCACCGTGAAAGTGCACGGCGACAGGCCGCAACCCACGGAACCGATCAGGGCCAAGCGGGTGGTGCTCGCGGCGGGCACCCTGGGCAGTACCTATCTGCTGCTGCGCCACCGAGATGCGTTGAACATCAACAGCGATGCCCTGGGCCACCGGTTCAGCGGTAACGGTGACTATCTCGGTTTCGTGCACAGTGCCGACACCGACTTGGCCTGCACCAGGGGCCCGGTGATCACCGCCTACCGTCACTACCCCGGCACCGGCGGCACCCACGGCATGTACATCGAGGACGCCGGGTATCCGGCGTTCGCGGCGTGGCTGATGCAGTTGGGGCGAGTGGGCGGGATGGCGATGACCGCGATGGGAAAAATACTGGTGCGCAAGCTCGGCGATCTGTTGGACGTCGAGGAGAACCCCAACATGTCAGAGGAAATCAACGACATCCTGAAGAACGGGTCGTTTTCCGCCGGCTTCATGCCGCTGCTCGGCATGGGACGCGACCGCCCGGACGGCAGGCTGTACCTGGACGAGGATGATGACGAGGTCCTGCGCAACGACTGGTCGCTCGCAACGTCGGAAGCCTATTTCGACACCATGAAAGCGCGGATGCGGAATATCGCCCGCGGTTTCGGCGGGAAGTTCACGGAGAACCTGATCTCCGATTTCTTCAAGCGGGTCATCACCGTGCATCCCGTCGGCGGTTGCCCGATGGACACCGATGTCTCGCCCGGTGTCATCGACACGTTCGGCCGGGTGCGCGGGGTTCCCGGCCTACGGGTCTGTGACGGATCGGTGTTCCCCGGCCCGGTCGGCCCCAACCCGTCCCTGACCATCGCGGCATTCGCGCACCGTTCGGCCGGAAACCTGCTCGCTGAGCGCGATTTCACCCCACCACCGCATCCGGCCGACGAGTTCGGTCAACCTCCGACGTAGATCCGCACCAGCGAGGTCACGAAGAACCACTGGAACCGGGCCACGGTGAAGGGCCTGCGGTACCACGGGACACCGACGCCCCGCATGGACAGCAGCTGACCTCCGAAGGCCGCCGGGGTGATCCGGATCTTGCCTGCCAGATACTTGGGCCTGCGGTAATCGCGTAGTGCGGCGGGCTCCTCGACGTCGATGGCGGTGAGCCATTCCGGCGCCGGCCCCGGACCCTCCAGCACAACAATCTTCTCCACGGGATTCGTGACGTCGACACGCCCGCCGTGAGTGACATCGCGCAGCCTGACGAACAGGACCGTGGTGTCGGGCCATACCCTCCACAGCTGCCAACCGGGTTGCAGATATTTGCGTCCACGCATCTGGAATACCCGGTCGCCGTCGGTGAGGAAGGCGTCGTAGACCATCCAGAAACCACGCCGTCCCGACGGAACATCGCCGGCCCTGAACAACTCGAATTCGCCTTCGGTGGCTGCGAATCGGCGCGCGCTGAGCACCGGAATGTCCAGGTCGACGTCCAGCCGTCCGCGGTGCGGGAGGTTTCCTTCGACGAACAGTCCCAGGTCGGGGATGTCGACGCGGGCCCGCAGGGTGGCCGCCAGCGCACCCGGCGCGTCATACCCGATGATCGGCGAGGATTCCTGAGGTGCGATCTGTCCGGCCATCGTCTCACTGAACCGCAGCCCGCTCACCGGTCCTCCCGCGCCTGAAAGGCCAGGTATCCGAACCAGATTGCCACCGCCCACCAGCCGATGATCCACGCCACCGCGCTACCGATCGGCGCGGCCAGGAACCAGCCCGCCGCCAACGCACCCAGCGCCACCACCGGGACCCACTTGACCCCGGAGAAGATCTCGGTGAGAAACATGATCACGCCGGTGACCAGTCCGACCCCGGTGAAAAGCTGGGCGAGACAGTGCGGCAACGCCGGACCCGACCCGAGCAGCGCCGGCACACTACCCCCGGCGAGTACCGAAAAGCACAGCAGCAGAATCATGTTGAGCAGGACGATCAGCTTGGGCACGGCGTCACTCGCTCAACTTCGCGATGATGTAGGGATAGACGTCGTTGTGGGCGTTCTTGCCGACGAACATGTCCATGTGCCCGTAGCCGGGAAACTCATGGAAGCTGTGCCGGTCCGATCCGGAGAACTGATTGAGAAATTCGGCGGTCTTCTTCATCGCCTCGGGCCGGAATGTGCGGTTCTCCGCGCCGGTGATGAGGTGAAACGTGGCGGCCAGCCCGGGGTCGTCGTCGGCGAACTCCTTGGGCAACACATCCTCTGGATAGCTGCCCATCGACACCAGCCGGCCTTTTGCCACGCACCGGGCGATCTGTTTGAACACCTTTACCGGAACCGCGCCGAATTCGCCCTTGAGCCATTCATGGGTCTCATCGTTGAGGTTCTCGTGGTTCCACATGGTCGGGAATCCGAACCCGTAGACGAAGCTGGCGTGTTTGCAGACCGCGTTACCGCATTCGTGGTGAAACGACCGGACGATCCAGTCCATCACCTTGGGCCAGAACCTCGGTGCGTTCAGGCCGTATTGCGGGTTGAACCAGCGCACGAAGGGCGCCAGCGCGAACATGGCGATGGGCAGCTTGACCCGGGTCGGCCAGGGCACCATCGGATGCAGACCCGACGAATTCACCACCACCGTACTCACCTGCGGAAGCTTGCCCGCCACCATCGACATCAGGAACGAACACGAACCCTGGCAGTGGATGAACGCCTTGAGAGTCTTCCGCTCGGTCTGATCCAGAACCACCTTGACCGCTGCCGGATAGTCCAGCACCGCGGCGTCGTCGAGATTCCACTCGATCGGGCGTAGGTCGATGCTGGAGCGCCAGTTGAGCATCCACACATCGAAACCGGCCGCCGACAACATCGCGGGCAGCGTCAGCGTCGTCGGCGGGCACAGCAGGTTTGCGCGCACACCCGCACCGTGCACCAGCATCACCGGGCCCCGGTCCACGTTCCGCTCCGGAGCGGGCGGCAGGTGCTTGAAATTCAACCAGTGTCCGTCGAGGGCCTTGAACCACACCGTTTCCGGTTCGGGCACCGTGTACCCCGGTGCGCCCCGGAGCCGGATCTCGGGAGCGGTGGTGGTGTGGACCTCGGTCATCGCTGTTCCTCGGTCCCGATCCGCGAGGCAGCCACCGCCTGCGCGAGCATGGTGCGATCCTCCACATCGAGTTTGATGCAAGCGCGATAAATATGGCCTTCGACGGTGCGCACCGAGATACTCAGCCGGTCGGCGATGTCCTTGTTGGACAGACCCGTCGACACCATGATGGCGACCTCCCGCTCCCGGCCGGTGAGCGGCAGCGGGTTGAGCACCTTCTCCAGTGCCGGCGTCAGTGGATTGCCGCAGCGTTGGGCCAGTTCACCGGCCCGGGCCCGCGCCGCCAGTTCCCGTTTGCGGTTGCCCGCGGCGGCGTGTGCGACCGCGGACTGGGCGGCGGCGTCGGCGGCCGCGCACATCATCCCCAATTCCTCGAATTCGTTTGCAACGGAGGATAATTCTTGTCCGCCGCGGGCAGTCAACGCCCGCACGTGGCGCTCCACGACGCGGCCCAGCGCGCAGTCCAGCTCGGCGGACAACCGGGCGATCCCCTCGGCACCTGCGGTGTCGCCGAGCCGCACCGCATCATGGAAAGCCAACATCGCGATCCCCAGCTGGCCCGAACGCAGCGCACCCCGGGCTGCCTCGCGCGCGGCGGCCGTCGCGCCGTGCAGGTCACGGCCGGCCGCCAACGTCCAGGCCCGCGCCAGGTGCAACTCGGGCGTGTAGAGCTCCGAACGCATACCGTGGCTGTCCTCGGCCCTGCGCAGCGCTTCGGCGGCAGCCGGGCCGAGGCCTTGCTGGCCAAGGGCTTTCGTCAGGTGCATCAGGCCCATCGGCCCCCACGAGTAGCCGGTGTCCCGCAGCGCGGCGGTGGCATGCCGCAAGGTGGTGACCGCGGCGTCCAGCTCGCCCTTGGCAATCAGGACCTGGCCCAGGATCACCTCGCCGATGGCACGGCCCGGTTGTTCGAACTCGGCGAAGCCCAGGTAGTGCCGCGCCAACTCCTCGGCCGGGTTGATGGCCCCGGCCAGCAGCGCCGTCTGCACCTGTCCGAGGCCGCTGGCATAGCGGACGAGCCCGGGATGCGCTGCCGACAAGCATCTTTCGGTGAAGGTGTCGACATCGGCGAACCGTCCCATCCGCGCCGACGACAGCGCAGCGGCCGAGGCAGCCCAGGCGATGGCCAGGTCATCTGCAGTGGACGCCGCCAGCACCCCGGTGGCGATCTCGATGGCCTCGTCGGGTCGCCCGGCATTCATCGCGAAGGTGGCGGCCAGCGCGTCGATGGTGTTCAGGGGCGCCGGTTCGGAGATTCTCGCCCGCGTCTCGTGTAGGACGCGCACCGCCTTTTCCGATTCGCGCAGCATCCAGAACTGGTTGGCCACCTTGGGAAGCAGCCACGCCGTCAACTCCCATTCCGACAGGGCGTCGGTGTCCACCGGCGACAGGGCGTCATCGGTGTCGCGGCCGCGGCCCTGCCAGGACAACGAATGGGCAAGGGCCAGCCTGGCGGGCAGACCGTCCGCGCGGTCCAGCGCGCCGCGGGCCAGCCGCTCCCCCAGTGCCAGATCACCCAGTTGCATGGCCTGCCAGGCTGCGGTGAGGATGTCGGGCACCTCGGGCGCCCGGTCACTGTCGATGGCCAGGGCGGTCCAGCGCAGCCGGTCGCTGAGGTGTGTCGTGGGACGGGCCGAGAACTGTTCCACCAGTTCGGTTCTCAGCCTGCGCGCGGCCAGCAGCCCGAGCGATCCGCGCAACGTCTCGGTGTACAGCGGATGCACCGGCTGCACCACGAGATCCGCCCCGCGGGGCACCACCGTCACCGCCCCGACCGCCTCGGCCGCTTCCACCGCGTCGGCACCGGCCACCGTGGACAGTTCCCGAACCGGCAGCGGCTCCTCCACCGCGAGGTATTGCAACACGTTTCGCACCGCCTCCGGCATGGCCGAGAGGTGTCCGGAAATGAGGTCGCTGAGCGCTGCGGTCAGGGACATCTCGCCGCGCAGCTGCCACACCCCGTCCACCGCACGCAGGCGGCCGGCCTGCACCGCACCGTCCACCAGGTGCCGGAGGTACAGGGGGTTGCCTTCGCTGAGGTTGAAAATACGGATGGCGCTGGCCGATTCGAGGGGGCCGCCCAGGACCGCCTCCACCAGCCGGGTGGTCTGGGTGGTGTCGAACGGCTCGATGTCGAGGCGAGCCAGCACCTCGTCCTTCCACAGGGCGGTCACCGCGTCGGGCGGCTGCTCGGTGGAGCGGAGCGTGAGGATCAGCCGGGCCGCAGCCGTGACCGCCACCTGATGCACCAGGGTCGCGGACAGATTGTCGAGCAGGTGCGCGTCGTCGACGACGACGAGCACATTCGCACCGGCCGGGCAGAGCGCCGCCCGGGCTTGGGTCAGCAGGGTCGCGGGCTCACCGGTCCCCGTGACTTCCACCAGGTGACTGAGCGCACCGAACGGCACCCGGCTCGCCGACGCGGTCGCCGAGACCCAGTGCACGGTCGCCTTCGGGTGACGCCGGGTGAACCGTTCGGCGGCGGCCCGCGCGAGCACGGTCTTGCCGACACCGGCCTGACCGACCAGCAACGCACCCTGGCGGTCGGCAGCGGTCACCGCGGCGTCCAACTGACCCGCCGACACACCGCGCTGCGCGGTGACCCACTTCACTGCCGTCACGTCCGGATATTAAGGCCACGACATCTTTCCCGCCGGAATTACCGCCAGGTGCAGGTGAGGCGTCCTACCGAAGTCACGTAGTCGACTACGCACGGCGGGGGCCGACTGCAGCAATAACGTTGCCGGCAGAGAACCACACGCAGCGGAAGGAGAGTCAGATGTGGACCATCCTGGCGCTCACCCTGCTCGCCCTGGCCGTGGGCACCGCGCTGGGCATCCACGACCTGCAGCACTGGCTTGAGGGGTGGGACTACCGCAGGCACGCCCAGGACTGACCGGCCGCACAAAGACACGTAGTGCGCTACTCGTGATTGGGCGCAGCGCCCGGCTATAACGTCGCCGTGCAGCGAAAAATGCTGGTCACGGCGAGGAGAGAGTCGATGAAGTTGGCGCGTTACACGCGGTATGTCAGGCGGGGCACGGGTACCTCGGGCCCCTCGGATCGCGCGCTACCTGCCGACTCGCTGTGCGGGCCCTACGGTTTCGACCACGACCACGAGTTGGGCTTGACCCTCGGTGAGTTCGTATACTTCTACCCGGTCGCCCACGGGCTCACCGGGCGGGTCGGTATCGAGGTGATCGGCGCCGAACACGGCCGGACCACGACATTCGGGCCTTTCGATGTCGACGCCCGCGCCTCACATGGCGACAGCGACCTCACCGGGCCGGCATTCGGGCTGGCACCCGGCACATATGTCGGAATCGTGTATCGGCCCAAGGACCTCGCGACCGCCCGCCTGCAACCGACCAGCGACACCATCACGGTGTCGGTGACCGACGGCAAGGGCGTCACCCGCACGTCGGCCAGGTTGTCGCTCACCGTCCCGCCCGTGCGTTCCCCGGCCATCACCACGTGGGGACCGCGTTCGCCCGACCCGATCGACATCGACCATCTCGGCGCGTTCACCGGGACCACCTTCCTGCCCACCGGCGAAGTGGTGTTCGACGTCCAAGCGGTCGAGCACGAGAGCATCACCGTCACCCAACCCACCTTCGGCACGGTGGTCACGGTGCACACCGACGCACACACCCATCTGGTCCAGTTCGTCTACACGCCCTACGAAGAGCACCGCAGCGACACCACCGTCTTCCACGACAGCTTCGCCTTCATCGCCGACGACGGGCACGGCGGCGTGACGGTCACGACGGTGCCGGTGGCGATCCCGAAGCTGGCCACCGTCACCCCCACCGGACCGTATCTGGGCGAGGACACGTTCACAGGGCAGATCAATGCGCCGCTGGACGAGGTCTCGGGCTTTGTCGTAGTGCCGGCCGCGCTGCTGGCGCAGAGCATCGGCAGCATCGTCGACAGCGACTGGTACGACGGCGAGTTGGAGTGCGGCTCGGTGACGGTCGATGAGCGCGGCGCATTCACGTACACGCGTAAGCCGCCGGGCGACGACGTGCCCGCCGACTCGATCGACGACTCGTTCGCCGTCATCGCCTACACCGCGCGCAACGAATGGGCCGTCGCAATGGTCCCGGTGGGTGCGGCAGCGCTGACGAGCTATCCGTCCATCGTCGACGTCCTTACCAGCGTCCCGACGTCACCGCAGGACGTGTAGCGCCTCACCCTCGCGACGCGTGCGGCCTAGGGTTGAGCCATGACCACGTTCGCGGATCACGTCATCACGGCCCTGCAGGCGAGTGGGGTGCAGCGGGTCTACGGACTACCCGGGGACAGCCTGAACGGGCTGACCGATGCGATCCGGCGGTCGCACGATTTCGCCTGGGAGCACGTGCGCCACGAGGAGGCCGCCGGATTCGCCGCCGCGGCCGATGCCGCACTGACCGGACGGCTCGCGGTGTGCGCGGGCAGTTGCGGCCCCGGCAACCTGCATCTGATCAACGGTCTCTTCGACGCGCAGCGCAGCCGGGTGCCGGTGCTGGCCATTGCGGCGCACATCCCTCAGGCCGAGATCGGGTCGCAGTATTTCCAGGAGACCCGCCCCCAAGAGCTGTTCCGCGAATGCAGTGTGTACTGCGAGATGGTCACCACCGCCGAGTCCGCGCCCCGCGTGCTGGAGATGGCGATGCGTGCGGCGGTCGAGGAGAACGGTGTCGCCGTCGTGGTGATCCCCGGCGAGATCTTCCTGTCCAAGATCGGTGAGGTGCCCGTCACCCCCGTGCTGCCCACCCACCCGGTGATCCGGCCGTCCGATGACGAGCTGGCGCGAGCGGCATCAATTCTGAACGGCGCCAGCAATATCACCATTCTCGCCGGGGCGGGTGCGCAAGGTGCGCATGATCAGCTGGTGGCGCTCGCCGCGACCCTGCAGGCGCCGGTGGTGCATGCATTGCGCGGCAAGGAGTTCGTCGAATACGACAACCCCTACGACGTCGGGATGACCGGCCTGCTCGGGTTCGCGTCCGGCTACAAGGCCATCAAGGAAGCCGACGTGCTGCTCATGCTGGGCACCGACTTCCCCTACCGCCAGTTCTATCCCGAGAACGCGACCGTCATCCAGGTCGACGTCCGGGGCCGCAACCTCGGCAGGCGCACCGCCGTGGACCTCGGCCTGGTCGGCACCGTCACCGACACGCTCGCGGCGCTGGCGCCGCTGCTCACCGCCCGGCATGACCGGGCGCATCTGGACCGGTCACGCAACCACTACGCCAAGACCCGGCGTCGGCTCGACGAGCTCGCCGTCAACGACCGCGACCGCACCCCCATCCGTCCCGAATACGTGGCGGCCGTGGCTGATCGGCTCGCCTCCGACAACGCGGTGTTCACCGTCGACGTCGGCTCACCGGTGGTGTGGGCGGCGCGCTATCTGACAATGAACGGAAAGCGCCGGCTGCTCGGTTCCTTCAACCACGGGACCATGGCGTGCGCGCTCCCGCTGGCGATCGGCGCCCAGACCGTCAACCGGGACCGACAGGTCGTCGCGTTCGCCGGCGACGGCGGGCTGGCGATGCTGTTCGGCGAGCTGATCACGCTGACGCAGAACCGACTGCCGGTCAAGCTCATCGTGTTCAACAACTCGTCGCTGAATTTCGTGGAGCTGGAGATGAAGGCGGCGGGCATCGTCACGTTCGGCACCGAGCTGAAGAACCCCGACTTCGCCGCGGTGGCCGAGTCACTGGGATTGTTCGGTCGCCGCGTCGAGAACCCCGCGGATCTGGAATCCGCAATCGCCGCGGCGCTGGCGCACGACGGACCTGCCCTGGTGGACGTCGTGACGGCCCGCCAGGAATTGTCGATTCCACCGGCGATCACCGTCGAGCAGGCAAAGGGCTTCTCGCTGTACGCAATTCGTACCATCATGGCCGGGCGCGCCGACGAACTGCTCGATCTGATGACCACCAACGTGGCGCGCCGCATCCTGGACTGAGGCTCCGCACCGAGTAACGCCGCCGCGCAATCGAGTAGGACGCTACCTACTCCCCTGGACCGGAGCTCCGGAAAGCTCCTAGCCATGATGCAGACAGATCACATGGCTGGAACTTCCAGGGGATCGGCATGACCGGGGCGGTGGCGGACATCAGCACGTCCAGCAGGTTGCAGGAGTTCGTCGACGGCCACACGCACCTGCCCACGCCGTATCTGGTGATGGACCTCGACATCGTGGCGCAGCGGTACGACGCGCTGCGCGATGCCCTCCCCCAGGCTCGGATTTTCTACGCAGTCAAGGCGAATCCGGCACCGGAGGTGTTGCGTGTCCTCGCCGCGGCGGGGTCGTCCTTCGACGTGGCGAGCATCGGTGAGATCGACCTCTGCCGGGCCCTCGGCATCGCCCCCGAGCGGCTCTCGTTCGGCAACACCGTCAAGAAGGAAGCGGCGATCGCCGCCGCCTACGCGGCGGGGGTGCGGACCTTCGCGGTCGACGCACCCGAAGAACTCGACAAGCTCACACTGCTCGCCCCGCGCTCGACGCTACTGATCCGGCTGGTGTCCGAAGGTGGTGGCGCCGACTGGCCGCTGAGCCGGAAGTTCGGCACCACCGAGGAAGCGGCACTGACTCTGATGCGCCGCGCGGTCGCGCGCGGACACCGGGTGGGGGTGAGCTTCCACGTCGGGTCACAACAACGCGAACCGCAGGCGTGGGACGCGCCGCTGGCCGCGACCCGCAGGTTGCGCGACGCACTGCGCCGCGACGGGCACGACCTGGTCGCCGTCAACCTCGGCGGCGGGCTGCCCAGCCACCACGCGCAGCCGACACCGCCGCTGGCCGCCTACGGCGAGCACATCCGTGACGCGCTGCGCAGGCACGGCATGACCGATCTGGACGTGATGACCGAGCCCGGTCGATTCCTGGTCGGCGACGCCGGCGTGATCCGTGCGGAAGTTGTTCTCGCGACGGCCAAACCGTCCGACGGCGGCCGGCGTTGGGTGTACCTCGACATCGGCATGTTCAACGGCCTCGTCGAAACCCAGGAGGAGGCCATCCGTTACCGGATCACCTGCCCCGGCGCGGTCGGCGACGAAACCCCTGCGGTGCTGGCCGGCCCGACCTGCGACAGCCTGGACATCCTCTACGAACGGGTGCCCTACCCCCTTCCCGCCGGGTTGCGGGCGGGCGACCCGGTCGAGATCCACTCCACGGGCGCCTATACGACGTCGTACTCCTCGGTCGGCTTCAACGGGATCGAGCCCCTGCGCACCTACCACTTGTCGGCAACCCACTCTTCGAACGGAGAACTTCTGTGACCACCTATGGACGCCTCGGCGACGTCGTGATGATCGGCTTCGGCTCGATCGGCCGCGGCACGCTGCCACTCATCTTGCGGCACTTCGACGTCGACCCCGAACGCATCACGGTGCTCGCCCCCAACGACGACAACGACCGCGTGCTCAAAGAGTCCGGCGTCACCCGCGTCGATGCGTTCCTCACCCCGCAGACCTACGCCGAGGTGCTCACTCCTCTGCTGTCACCCGGCACGTTCGTGGTGAACCTGTCGGTGGACACGTCTTCGGTTGACATCATGCGGCTGGCCCGTGACCGCGGCGCGCTCTACATCGACACCGTGATCGAACCCTGGGCCGGCCTGTACGACGACCCCGACCTGCCGATGGGGGCGCGCACCAATCATGCTCTGCGCCAGACACTTCTGGCCGAGCGTCAAGCTCGGCCGGGTGGCACCACGGCGGTGTCGGCGTGTGGCGCCAACCCGGGCATGGTGTCGTGGTTCGTGAAGCAGGCGCTGCTCGACGTGGCCGATGCGGTGGGCGTGGCCTACACCGTGCCGAAGACCCGGCAAGAATGGGCCGCCCTGATGCGCGACGCCGGCGTGAAAGGCATCCACATCGCCGAGCGGGACACCCAGCACGCCCGCACCCCGCGACCGATCGGCACCTTCGTGAACACCTGGTCGGTGGACGGATTCCTGTCCGAGGGGTTGCAGCCGGCCGAATTGGGTTGGGGCACACACGAACGCTGGATGCCTGCCAACGCGTACCGGCACGACGACCCGAAGGCGCCCGGCATTTTCCTCGCCCAGCCCGGCGCCGCGACGAAGGTCCGCACCTGGTGCCCGACGCCGGGGCCGCAACACGGCTTCTGCGTGACACACAACGAGTCGGTGTCCATCGCCGACTTCTTCACGGCGACCGACGCGCAGGGAGAGCCGGTGTACCGGCCGACGGTCCACTACGCCTACCACCCGGCCGACGACGCGGTGATGTCCTGGCACGAACTGCTCGGCGGCAGGGACCCACAGCACCGGGTGATCCTCGACGTCGACGACATCACCGACGGCATCGACGAGCTCGGAGTCCTGCTCTACGGACACGCGAAGAACGCCTACTGGTACGGCTCGCGCCTGTCCAACGACGAGACCAAACTGCTCGCGCCGAACCAGAACGCGACCGGCCTGCAGGTGACCTCCGCGGTCCTGGCCGGCATGGTCTGGGCCCTGGAGCATCCCGAGGCGGGCATCGTCGAGGCCGACGAGATCGACTTCGCCCGGTGTCTGGAGGTGCAGCGCCCCTATCTCGGTCCGGTGGAGGGACATTTCACCGACTGGACACCGCTGACGGACCGGATCGACCTGTTTCCCGACGACATCGACGCCGACGACCCGTGGCAGTTCCGCAACGTCCTGGTGCACTGAGGATCTATGTGGTCTCGGCGGCCCGGAATCACCAAGTGTGACCCGGGCCACCGCGGCCGCACCGAAATCGCTTGACCTGTAGCGAAACTCACACCGCGAAAGTTGCGTTACACAGAATTAACAAGGAACATCGAGGTGTTCCACTTGGCGGGCGATCCCCGATCCTGTGGGCGCCGATAACAACAGAATCCCCGCAACCCGGGGATCTTTCGAGGAGTGAAGAGAATGTCTTTCGCGCAGTTTCGCGCCGATATGAAGCGTGCCAACAACCGGCGGCGCCTCTACGCGCGGATCAACGCAATGCCAGATTCGACGGTTCGCGAAGAGCTGATCGCAGTGGCGCAGCGGCACGAGTTCCTGGATTCGGATAGCTGATCCGTTTCGCGTTGCAGAGGTTCGGTAGTACAGAGCCGGTGGCCTTCGGGCCCCGGCTCTGATTCGTATCCGGCTAGTCCCACGGGCTGCCACTCCGCCGTGCCGGCGGCAGCCACCCGAACGGGTCGCGCCCGTCGGATCGATATTCCAGACTGACGTGGCCTCGGTAGCCGCGACGGCCCAGGTGTGCCAGATGCCTGCCGAAGTCGATGTCCCCGGTGCCCGGAACACCGCGACCGGGTGCGTCCGCGATTTGGACGTGCCCGATGCGCTCGGCGAAAGTGGCGATGACTGAGTCGAGGTCATCGCCGTTGACGGTCAGGTGATACAGATCTGCCAACAGTCGCAGGGCAGGCGCGCCGACGCGGTCGATCACGGCAATCGCATCGGCGGCGGTCCGCAGTGGGTAGGCGGCGACACCACTGAGCGGCTCGATCAGGATTGCCGCGCCGATCCGTTCGGCCCGGTCGGCGGCGTCGGTGAGGTTCGCCGCGGCGATCTCGTCCTGAACTTCGGCTTCCAGGCCCTCGATCCGGTTCCCGTAGAGCGCGTTGAATGCCGTGGTGCCCAACCGTTGCCCGATGCCGACGGCCACGTCGACATTGTCCAGAAATTCTCGGCGCCGGCCGGGGTCGGAGAGTAGTCCGCGCTCCCCCGCCGCCATGTCGCCACCGGCGAAGTTCAGTGCGACCAGGTGCACGCCGGCATCGGCGACGGCACGAACGAAGTCGTCCACCTCAGCGTCACGCGGTACGGATTCGGCGAAGGGCCACCAGAATTCGATCGCCTCGAAGCCCGCGTCCCTGGCCGCCTGCGGGCGTTGCAGTGGTGGGAGTTCGGTGAGCAGCATCGAGCAGTTGACGACATAGCGCGCCGCCACGGCTCAGCCCCGGCCGTAATACGGCATGGCGCGGGCCATCACCGTCAGTTCCGGAACCGAAACCTCCAGCGGCAGTTCGACGATGTGGGCCACCGCGCGGGCCACGTGCACGACATCGAACGTCGGCTCGGCGGCCAGGCTCCCATTGGCTTGCCGCGTCTCGCTGAAGCCGGCGGTCATGTCGGTCGCTGCGTTGCCGATATCGAGTTGTGTCACACAGATGTCGAGATCACGCAGGTCCAACAGCATCGAGGCGGTCAGTCCGCTGATGGCGTGTTTGGTTACGGTGTAAGCCAGGCTGTGCGGCCGCGGGCGGTGTGCCGACAGCGAGCCGTTGTTGATGATCCGGCCACCGCGCGGCAGCTGCGCGGCCATGATGCGGGCGGCCTCACGCGCGCAGAACAGAGAACCGTCGACGTTGGTGCGCCACACCGTCTGCCACTGCTCGGTGTCGATGTCGGTGATGGCGGCCGACGGGCCGAACATGCCGGCATTGTTGAACAACGCGTCGACCCGGCCGAAGGCCGCGATGGTGGCCGTGAACAGCGCCCGCACCGACGCCGCGTCGGTGACGTCGGTCGGCACCACCCGGGCGTTCGGCCGGTCGCCCGCGGTGTCCGTCAGCTGCTCAGGTCTGCGCCCGGCGAGCACCACCTGATGACCGGCGTCGAGCAGGACGCGCGCCGTGGCCCGGCCGATCCCGCTGCCGGCCCCCGTGATGACGACTGTTTTGCCCACGGGGAGATTGTCACACGCCGGTTCAATCCCGCAGTTGAGCCGCGATCAGCGGGCCCAGTTGCTCCAGCGTGTCCGCGTCCATCAGCTCGGAATGCCGGCAGTTCAGCGACACCACGTCCAGTTGGCCGCCGACGTGCGCCCGCCAGCCCTGCGAGGCGACCCCTTCCAGGCCCATCTCCAGGATGGCGGCGTCCACGAAGAACACGTCGCCGTCGTAGCGGCCGTAGTCCGCGGTGGCGGTGAAACGCTCTGCAGCGACGTAATTCTCGATCACCTGCGCTATCCGGGTGTCGTCGAGCATGGCGATGGCGTCGCCGCTGCCGCGGACCAGTGTGACCGCGTCGGCCACGCTCATCCGGGTACCGGCGTCGACCGCGAAGCCCATCTCGCGCAGCAGGCTTGCCAGCACCGCCTCGGTATCGAATTCGCCGTCGACGACGTCGGTGCGCGCGTCGAGCATGCCGACGAAGGTGACATCCCGGCCGCGGCCACGAAGCTCCGTGGCGATCAGCAGTGCCATCGAACCGCCGAACGACCAGCCGAGCAGCCGGACCGGTCCGGTCGGCGCCACCCGCTGCACCGAATCCGCGTACTCGCGGGCCAGTTCGGCGATCGAGCCGGGCAGCCGGCCGGTGGAGAACAGCGGGGACTGCAATCCGTACAGCGGAATATCCTCGGGCACATACTTTTTCAACCCGGTGAACTGCCAACTGAGTCCACTGGCGGGATGCACGCAGAACAGCGGCGATTCCGTACCCGCCGCACGCAGCGGCAGCACGGCCGCCAGGCCGGCCTCGCCGCGCGCCCCGTCACCCTGCAGGTAAGCCGCGATGTCGGCGACCGTCGGGGTCAGCATCAGATCGGCCACCGCCACGTCGGCACCGAATTCGCGACGGATCGCCGACGCCAGCCGCATCAGCAGCAGTGAATGCCCACCGAGGGCGAAGAAATCGTCGTCGATGCTGGTGACCTCTATTTTCCCCGTCGCTTCGCTCGCCCCAGCGATACCCAGCACATCGGAGAACAATGCACACAACCGGCGCTGCTCGTCGGTCTCCGGTGCCCTTCCGGTGCCTGCGGTGATCTGCGGTGCCGGCAGCGCGTTGCGGTCCAGCTTTCCGCTGGGGGTCAGCGGGAACTCGGTCAACTCCACGTACGCCGAGGGCACCATGTGGTTGGGCAGCGCAGCAACGGCGTGCTCGCGCAGCGCGGTCGCTGTGCCGGTCCCCAGGTAGTAGGCGACCAGCCGGTCGTTGCGCACCACCACCCGGGCCGAGGACACCCCCGGATGAGCGGCCAGCACCGTCTCGATCTCGGCGGGCTCGATCCGCACGCCGCGCAGCTTGATCTGTTCGTCGGTGCGGCCCAGGTATTCGAGTTGACCGTCGCGCCGCCAGCGCACCACGTCACCGGTGCGGTACAGCCGCGCGGCGGTGTCGAACGGGTCGGCGACGAAACGTTGTGCGGTCAGGTCCGGGCGATGCAGGTAGCCGGCGGCCAACTGCACTCCGGCCAGGTAGAGCTCGCCCGCAGCTCCGTCCGGCACGGGATTGAGGTACCCGTCCAGCACGTGCGCGCGCACATTCCAGCCAGGTACCCCCAGCGCCACCGGGCCGCCGTCGGCGGTCCAACCGAGCACGTCGACGGCGGCTTCGGTCGGGCCGTACAGATTGTGCAGCGGCACACCGAGCGTGCGGGTGAAGCGGTGCGCCAGCTCATCGGTGAGTGCCTCACCGCCGACCGTCACCCGAGTCAGTGATGCGCACCGTGCCGAGTCCGATTCGTCCAGGAACAGCTCGAGCATGGACGGCACGAAGTCGACGGCCGTGACCCGTTCGGAGACAATCGTTTCCGCCAGGTAGGCCGGGTCGCGGTGACCACCGGGGCGGGCGACCACCAGGGTGGCGCCCACACTGAGCGGCCAGAAGACCTCCCACACCGAGGTGTCGAAGCTGATCGGTGTCTTCACCAGCATCCGGTCCTGCGTCGTCAACGGGTAGGCGTCCTGCAACCAGCCGATCCGGTTGACGATCCCGGCGTGCGCGACGGCAACACCCTTGGGCCGTCCGGTGGAGCCGGAGGTGTAGAGCACGTACGCCCACGCCGCCGGGTCGACCTCGCGCAGCGGCGGCCGGTTCGGCTCCCCCCGGACCACCCGGATGACCGCGGGATTGGCCAGCACGACGTGCGGTTGCGCGTCGTCGACCATGTACTGCAACCGATCCGGCGGATACTCCGGATCCAGGGGCAGGAACGCCGCACCCGACTTGGCGACCGCAACCAGGGCGACGATCAGCTCCACCGAACGGGGCAGAGACACCCCGACGATGCTGCCCGCGGGCGCATCAAGGGTGGCCGCCACCCGGTCGGACCACGCGTCGAGGTCCGCATAGGTCAGTTCGTCGCCCTCGAAGCGCACCGCGACGGCATCGGGGGTCAGCCGAGCCTGCCGGGAGACCAACCCGCCCAACCCGATCGGCGTGACCTCGCGGTCGGTGGCATTGCGGACGCTCAACGCGGCATGTTCGGTGTCGGTCAGCAGGTCCACCGCTCCCACGGGGATCGTCGTGTCGCGCATGAACACACCCAGCGCAGCGATCAGGCGTTGCGTCAGATTCTGCACCGAGGAAGCGTCGAACAGGTCGGCGCTGTACTCGGCCATGATCGTCGCGCCACCGTCGGCGCGGTCGTCGATCAGGGTGAACCCGAGATCGAACATGGCTGCCGCCACG
Organism: Mycolicibacterium cosmeticum; assembly: GCA_016197365.1. Classification (GTDB taxonomy): domain Bacteria; phylum Actinomycetota; class Actinomycetes; order Mycobacteriales; family Mycobacteriaceae; genus Mycobacterium; species Mycobacterium cosmeticum_A. Next base: position 78,873 of record JACPVS010000006.1, read on the forward strand.
GGTGGTTCGCTCCACCGGGTGGGCAGACCGAACATGTCGGTGCTGCCGCCGGCGCGCAGGTGGTAACCGACGAACACGTTGAACAACGGGTTGCGGCCCGCCACCCGTTGCGGATTCAGCATCTCGACGACGTGGTCGAACGGCAGGTCCTGGTGCGCGAAGGCCGCCAGATCGGCGGTGCGGACCCGGGCCAGCAGTTCGCCGAACGTCGGGTTGCCCGACACGTCGGCCCGCAACACCAGGGTGTTCACGAAGAATCCGATGACGTCGTTGAGTGCGGACTCGTCGCGGCCGGCGACGGGTGTACCGACCACGAGGTCGTCTCCGGCGCCGAGGCGGTGCAGCAGTGCGGCCACGCCGGCGTGCAGCAGCATCAGCGGGCTGACCTGCTGACGCGTTGCCTGGTTGCGCAGCGCCGCAGCGGTTTCCGCGGGCAGATCCAGGTACAGGACACCGCCCGCGCCGCTGGGCCGGGCCGGACGGCGCCGGTCGGTGGGCAAGGTCAGCTCATCGGGTGCGCCGGCCAGCGTGGCCCGCCAGAACTCACGCTGCTGGTCGCCGATCAGGTCCAGCAGTGCCCGTTGCCACAGCGTGTAATCGGCGTACTGCACCGGAAGGGCGGCCATCGGCGTGCCGTCACCGCTGATGCCGGCCTGGTAGGCGTGGTTCAGGTCGGCGAGGAACGGGCCGTCGGACCATTCGTCGGTGGCGATGTGGTGCAGCAGCACCACCACGGTGTGCTCGCGCAGCTCCGTGCGGAACACGGTGACTCGCACCGGTATCTCGGTGTGCAGGTCGAACGGTCGTTGCACGGCGGTGGCGATCTGGCCCTCGACAGCGGCTGCGGCACAGTCGATGACCTCGACGGGCGCCGGGGTGCCCACGGCCAGGATGTCCTGCACGTAGTGGCCGTCGTGTTCGGTGAACACGGTCCGCAACGACTCGTGGCGGGCGAGCACATCGGTGAGCGCACGCTCGAGAACGTCGATGCGCAGGTCACCGTCGACGCGAAAGGCGAGCGGATAGTTGTAGGCCATGCCGTGCTCGCCGAGGCGTTCCAGCAGGAGCAGCCGCTGCTGGGCCGGGGAAGCCGGGATGTGTTCGGGCCGTGGTGATGCCGCCAGTTCGGGGCGCGCCATCGCGGTCCGCGGCCGACCGTCCAGAGACGCCGCCAGTTCGGCGACGGTGGGCGCGTCGAAGACGTCGCGGATCGACATCTCGATGCCGAGCGTGGCGCGTACCCGATTGATCAGCCGGATGCTGACCAGTGAATGCCCGCCGAGGTCGAAGAAGTCGTCGTCCACGCCGACCGCGTCGAGGCCGAGCACCTCACCGAACAGCGTGCACAGGCTCTCCTCGGTTGCCGTCTGGGGCGGCCGGCTCGGCGTCTGCTGTGGTGCGACCTCGGGCAGCGCGCGGATGTTGAGCTTGCCGTTGTCGGTCAGCGGTAGTTCGTCGAGCACCGCCATCGCCGCCGGCACCATGTAGCCGGGCAGCACGCCCTTGAGGTGGGTGCGGACCCGCCGGATCAATTCCGGATCATCCTGCCCTGCGGGCACGAGGTAGCAGACCAGGCGGTGCGAGCCGGAGGTGAACGGATCGGGCCGGGCGATCACGGCGGCCTGTTTCACGTCGAGATGAGCCACCACTGCGCTCTCGATATCGCCGAGTTCGACGCGGTAGCCGCGGATCTTGACCTGATCGTCGGTGCGGCCCAGGAAGTCCAGGTTGCCGTCGGGACGGCGGACCACCAGGTCGCCGGTCCGGTACATCCGGGAATCCTCGTCCCCCGAATCGGTCTGGAACGGGTTGGCGACGAATCGGCCTGCGCTCAGTGCGGGTTGGCGCAGGTATCCGCGGGCCAGCCCGGCACCGGCGATGTAGAGCTCGCCCGGGGTCCCGTCGGGCACCGGCCGCAGCCAGGCGTCCAGGATGTGGCCGCGGGTGTTCCAGATCGGGGTGCCGACCGTCGGGGTCGCGCTGTCGTCGGTGCCGCCGCCGAGGGTGTTGATCGTGTATTCGGTGGGGCCGTAGAGGTTGTAACCGTAGCTGGTGTCGCTGTCGCGCAACCGGTTCCATACGGTGGCCGAGACGGCCTCCCCGCCGAGCAGCACCAGAACGGGTGCGTGGCCACCATCCAGCAGGCCTTGTTCGAACAGCAGCTGCGCGTAGGTCGGGGTGACGTTGATGACGTCGATCTCATGCTGGTGGCAGTAGGCGACCAGAGCGGTGGCGTCGCGGCGCAACTCCTCGTCGCAGATGTGCACCTCGTGACCCTCGATCAGCCACAACAATTCCTCCCACGACATGTCGAAGGAGAACGACACCGTGTGGGCAATGCGCAGCCGCCGCCCACCCGCCTTGGCGATGGCGGGCCCGAAGATGGCTTCGCGGTGGTTCAGGTGCATGTTGGTCAGCCCGCGGTGCGGGGTGAGCACACCCTTGGGTTTGCCGGTCGATCCGGAGGTGTAGATGACGTAGGCGGGCTCGTCCAGGCCGGGTCGGTGACCGGTCCACACTGTCGGTGCGGCAGCCGATTCCGCGCTGATGTCGGCGTCGTCGAGCACGATCACCGGGCAGGTCTCGGGCGTGACTGCCCCGATCCGGGCGGCGACGCTCCGAGTGGTCAGCACGCAGGCGGGTGCACCGTCGGCGAGCATGACGGCCAGCCGGTCGTCGGGATAGTCCAGTTCCAGTGGAAGGTATGCCGCACCGGAGCGCAGCACCGCGAACAGGGCCACGACGGCGGTGATGGAGCGCGGGATGGCCAGGGCCACCGTGCTCTCCGGACCGATGCCGCGGGCCCGCAGCAGACCCGCCATCTGGTTCAGCCGGGCGTCCAGCTGCCCGTAGTCGATGCTCTCGCCCCCGCAGACCAGCGCGGTGCTGCCGGTGGCGGTCGCACTGCGCTCGGCCAGCAGGTCGACCACGGTGGCTTCCGGTATGGCGTGACGGGTCGAATCAGCATGAGCGGCCAGGGCTTCGGACTCGTCGGACAGCACCAGCTGCGCAGAGGCCAGCGAATCGGCCGGATTCAGGTGCACCAGGACCTGGCGCAACCGGTCCAGCAGGCGCTGTGCGTGCGTGCGATCCACCACGTCGGGGCGGTACTCCAGCTTCACCCAGAGCCGGCGGCCCGGCGACGCCACCCACGTCAGCGGGTAGTGCGAGGCGTCGACCGAATCGTGGCCGACGATCCCGTACTCGGTCTCCATGTCCGTGAACGTGTCGTCGTCCAGGAAGTTCTGCAGCACGTACAGGCTGTCGAACAGTTCGCCCTGGATGCCCGCCGCACGCTGGATGTCACCGAGGCCCAGGTATTCATGGTCCATCAACTGCAGGCGATCGTTCTGCACCGTGCGCATGGCATCGGCGGTCGAGGTCTGCGGCCGTAGCCTCACCCGCGTCGGCACCGTGTTGAGGAACAGCCCGATCACCGAGTCGATACCGTCGATATCGGTGGGCCGCCCGGCGACGGTCGACCCGAATACGACGTCGTCGGTGCCGGTTTCGTAGGCCAGCACGAGCGCCAGCGCGGTACTGATGAGAGCGTTCAGGGTCACGCCGCAATCCCGTGCGGCCTGGGTGAGCCGTGCGGTCTGTTCTTCTGTGAGGAAGAAGTCCAGGCGCAGCGCGAGGGTGGGCGCGGTGCCGACCGCCTCCGGTATCAGCAGCGTCGGCGCGGCCAGGTCGGCGAGAGCACCAGCCCACTGCCGTGCCGACTCGTCGCGGTCCTGTCCGGCCAGCCAGCTCAGGTAGTCGGTGAACTGAGCCGACGGTTCGGGCAGATTCGCCGACGAGGCCCCGTTTCGGGCGGCCGCGTATTCGGCGAACAGTTCGCGTAGCAGCTGTTCGCGTGACCACCCGTCCAGGAGCAGGAAGTGGTAGCTGAAGATCAGCCGGTCGATACCCGCGGTACGGATGACGGTGAACCGGGCCAGTGGCGGCACCGCGATGTCGAAGGTGCGCAACCGGTCCTCGGCGGTGATCGCCTCGATCCGGTCCTGCGCCTGTGCCGCGGTGAGTGCCGTCAGGTCGATGACTTCCGGTTCGCACTGCGGGCTTTCGGCGATGACCGCCACCGGTTGCGGCAGGTCATCGGCCCGGAAGCCGGATCTCAGGACCGGGTTGCGGCGCATCACGGCGCCGAAGGCGGCCTCCAGGGCGTGGGTGTCCACCGGGTCGGCGAAGTCGAACACGTTCTGCACGATGTACACCGCGGCATCGGAGTACCGCGCCTGGAAGTACACCCCCTCCTGCAGCGGGGACAGCGGCCAGACCGTCTGCACGGCATCGGCGCCGGCATCGATGACGTCGTCGATCTGCTGCTGGGTCAGCGCGACCAGCGGCAGGTCCGATGGCGTCAGTGACCCGGTCGCCGCAGTGATGGTGCCGAACTCCCGCAACACGGCGGCCCAGTGCCCGGCCAGTTCGCCGACCGAATCGGCGCCGAACCCACTGTCCGGGTAGGTCAGCGTGGCCCGCAGCCGCGGACCGTCCTGCGTCTCATCGCAGATGACGTTGATCTCCAACAGATACGGCGTGCCGAGGTCGGGATCGGGTTCAACGCGCAACGCGGCGACTTCCGGCGCCGACGCCCAGTCACCGTCGGCGTCCGACGCCCACCGGCCCAGGTAATTGAACAGCACTTGTGGTGCCGCCAGCCGGCCGAGGGCGGCCGCGGTCCGCAGGTTGCAGTAGCGCAGCTGGCCGAAGCCCAGCCCGCGGCCGGGGACGGCGCGCAGGGCTTCCTTGACCTCTTTGAGGACGGTGATGTGGTCGTCGGTGTGGCTTGCCGTCAGCCTGACCGGCGCGATGGCGGTGAACCAGCCGACGGTGCGGGACAGGTCGAGTTCCTCGCCCCACCCGTCGCGGCCGTGCCGCTCCAAGTCCAGCACCAGTGGGGCCGACACCCCGCGCCACCGTTGTACGGCGATATGCAGTGCGGCGACCAGTGTTTCGTTGACATCGGCATTGGCCGCCGCGGGCACGGTGGTCAGCAGCGGCGTGGTCTCGGCGGCGCTCAGCCGGATCTCGTGGTCGCGGGTCGACCCCACCGTCAGCGCGACGGTGTTCGCGTGCGGATCGAGTTCCGCACCGGGGGCCAGGGTGGCCGTCCAGTGTTCGAACTCGGCCAGCCGCGCCGCGTGTTGGGCGTTCTCGTTGACGGTCCTGGCGAAACTGCGCAGCGAGGTCGGCACCGGCGCGAGACGCTGCTGGGCCCAGGCCTCCGCGAGATCGTCGATGATGATCCGCCACGACACGGCGTCGACAGTGAGGTGGTGGGCCAACAGCAGCAACCGGCCCTGCCGGTCGGAGCCGAGGTCGAAGAAGACCGCTTGCAGCACCACGCCGGCGTCGGGGTCCAGTCGGTCGGCGGCGGCATCGGATTCGGTGCCGATCAGCACCCGTAGGTCATCGTCCCCGCACGCCGTCGCGTCGACGTGACGAACCGGAACATGTTCGGCTGCCGTGGTTTCCAGTGACCACAGCATCGGTGCCGGGCGGTGCAGCCGCAGTCGCAGTGCGTCGTGGCGGGCCACCACGGCGTTGACCACCGACTCGAGCTGCTGCTGGGTCGCACCGGCCGGTGTGCGCAGCAGCTCGCTCTGATTGAACCGCGACACGGTGCCACCGAGCTCGGCGAGCCGCTGCACGATCGGGGTCAGCATCACCTCACCCAGATCGGGCCCTGGGTCCGCCGGGCCATCCGGCTGCGGTGCGTGCGCGCCGGCCGCTTCGGCCAGCCCGGCAGGGGTGCGCGCGGTGAACACCTGTTGCGGGGTGATCCGCAGCCCTTGCCTGCGCGCCCGGTTCACCAGCTGGATGGCGACGATGCTGTCGCCGCCCATGGAGAAGAAGTCGTCGTCGACACCGACTGCGGTACCGAGGATTTCGGTGCACAGTGCGGCCAGCACGGCGGCGGCGCCGTCGGCCGCCGCGACCGGAACCGGCGGCACGGCCGGCTCGGCCGGTGCGGGCAGCGCCGCGCGGTCCAGTTTCCCGTTGACCGTCAGCGGCAGCTTCTCCAGCGTGATGAGCGCCGACGGCACCATGTAGCCGGGCAGTGTTCTGGTGAGTTCGTCTCGGGCGGTGGCGATGTCGGCGCTGCCCACCAGGTAGCCGATGAGCCGGGTCCGTCCGGCCTCGTCTGTGTGGACGGCCGCCGCGGCGTTGGTGACACCGGGCACGGCGGCCAGTGCCGACTCGACCTCACCCAGTTCGATGCGGTAGCCGCGCACCTTGACCTGCTGGTCGGACCGACCGACGTAGACGAGCTCGCCCGATTCGGTCCACATGGCGGTGTCGCCACTGCGGTACAACCGCTCCCCGCCGAACGGGTTCGCGACGAAGCGGGTGGCCGTCAGTCCGGCACGCCCCGCGTAGCCGCGGGCCAGTTGTCCACCGGCGATGTACATCTCGCCGACCGTCCCGGTGGGTACCGGCTGCAGGGCGTTGTCCAGCAGGTGGATCTGCAGGCCGGGGATGGGTCCGCCGATGACACCGTGCGCCGCACCGGCGTCCGCCGCGGTCAGCGGCCGGAACGACACGTGCACGCAGGTCTCGGTGATGCCGTACATGTTGACCAACTGCGGGGCATCCGCGCGGTGCCGGTCATACCAGCCGGACAGCCTGGAGGTGTCCAGGGCTTCACCACCGAAGACGACGTAGCGCAGGGACAGCGCGGGCCGACCGCGCCGGTCGGCCTCGATCAGGGGATAGAACGCCGACGGCGTCTGGTTGAGCACCGTCACGCCCTCGTCGGCCAGCAGGTCCACGAAGCGGTCCGGGTCCCGGGTCACCGCCTGCTCGACGATGACCAGTCGTCCGCCGTGCAGCAGCGCACCCCAGAGTTCCCAGGCCGAGAAGTCGAACGCGGCGGAATGGAACATCGTCCACACATCGGCAGGCCCGAGGTCGAACAGCGTTGCGGCACCGTCGAACAGCGCGGCCACCTGACGGTGCGCCACCGCCACGCCCTTGGGCACACCGGTGGAGCCGGAGGTGTAGATCAGGTAGGCGGGGTGGTCGGCGTCCAGCCGGACCACCGGGGCGGGTCCGGGGCGACGTGCCGCGTCGGCGAGCAGCACGGTGCGGGCCGCACCGGCGGGCACCCGATCAGGTGCATCGGTGAGGACACACACGGGTGCGGAGTCGGTGACGATGTGCTGCAGCCGGGCGGCGGGTGAGTCGATGTCCAGCGGGACGTAGGCGCCACCTGCTTTGAGCACCGCCAGCAGCCCGACGATCAGGTCGGTGGAACGTGGCAGTGCGACTGCCACATGGGATTCCGGTCCGACGCCGAGATCGGCCAGGGTGGCCGCGACGGCGGTGGCGCGTGCATCGAGCTCGGCGTAGGTGAGGCGCTCGGTGCCGCAGGTCACGGCGACGGCGTCCGGTGAGCGGCGGACCACCTCGGCGAACGTGTCGACGAGGGTGCGGTCCGGACCGGGCCTTGCCACGTCGGCGGCGACGAGTGCCCGTTCGGCGTCGGTGCGCAGGTCCAAGCCGGCGACCGGGGCGTCCGGATCGGAGGCGTAGGCGGACAGGATGTGTTCGACGCGTTCGGCGTAGCGCTCTGCCTGAGCCGCGCTCACCACGTCGGCGTCGTACTTGATCTCGATGCCGATGCGATCGTCGAGGTAGGCGACGAAGGACAGCGGGTAGTGCGGGGAGTCGGTGCCGGTGAACCGGTGGAACGTCAGCGCCCGCGGATCGTCCGGGGTTTCGGTGGAGGTGGCCGGGAAGTTCTCGACCACCACCATCGAGTCGAAGAATTCGCGTACCCCGGCCAACCGGGCCAGCTCGGCGAGCCCCAGGTGCTGGGCGTCGAGAAGTGCGCTCTGCTGGTCTTGCAGGGCCGTCATGACGTCGCCGATGGGGGTGGCGTGCTGCCAGGACATCGGCACGGGCAGCGTGTTGATGAGCAGTCCGACCAGGGAATCGGTGCCTGCCAGTTCGCCGCCGCGTCCGGAGACGGTGGAGCCGAACACGACGCGGGTGCGGTCCAGCAGCCGCCCGAGCAGCAGCCCCCACGCGCCGTGCAGCACAGTGCTCGGGGTGACCCCACGCTCGCGGGCGGTGCGGGTCAGTGCGGCACTCAGTTCGACCGACAGCCGGCGCACGGCACTGCGGTGCTCGCCGACGGTCTCCCGGCCTGTGGTGAGCAGGGTGGTGGGTTCGACCCCCGACAGCGCCGCCGACCACGCGGCGCGGGCCGTGTCGTCGTGTGCGGCCGCTGCGGTGTCGAAGTGGTCGCGCAGGGTGGCGATCACCGGGGACAGGCCGGTGGCCGCACCCAGGCCGGCGTTGTAGTAGCCGACGATGTCGCCGAAGATCACCGGATAGGACCAGCCGTCGGCCACGATGTGATGCATCGTCTGGATAAGCCGGTGTTCGGTATCGCCGAGCGACACCAGCGTGTAGCGCACCAGCGGGGCTTCCGACAGTGTGAAGGGTCGCGACAACTGTTGTTCGGCAATGGTTTTCACGTCGCCGTGGGCGACCGTGAATTCGACGGCGGCATCCGACCAGATGACCTGGGCGATCCGGCCGTCGCGCAGCTCGCGGAAGCCGGTCCGCAGCGCCTGGTGGCGGCGCACGGTCGCGGTCACGCCGGCACGCAGCAACTTCGCGTCCACGGGGCCGCTGATCTCGGCGATCTGCTGCACCCGGTAGGTGTCGACACCCTCGGTGTAAGTACTGTGGAAGTACATGCCCTCCTGCAGCGGCAGCAGGGGCAACACCTCCTCCACGTCACCGAGCTGCTGCCAGTCGTCGAGATCGTCCTGGCTGACGGCGATCAGACCGAAGTCCGACGGCGTGTGTCCGGTCAGTTCCGCACAACGGGTCAGCGCGGTCAGGGCGTCGGCCCACATGCCTGCCAGCTCCTGGACGTCGCCGGCGTCGATCAGCTGGGCGGGCCAGGACAGGGTCATGGTCAGCACCGGGCCGTCCGGGCCGTCCTCGGCAAGCGCGTTGATCTCCAACGGCATGGCCGGATTGGTCTTGTCGACCCCTTCGCGCAGCGCGCCGATACCGGCGACCGCCTCCCAGTCCCGGCCCGCTCCCCCGGCGAACCGGCCGAGGTAGTTGAACAGGATCTGCGGTGGCGCACCGTGTATGGGTGCCGACGCGTCGAGGTAGCGCAGCGCGCCGTAGCCCAGGCCGCGCCGGGGAACCGCACGCAGCTGCTCCTTGACGGCCTTGGCCGCGGCAGCCAGCGAGGACCCCGCGGCGAGCACATCCGCCCAGGCGACCGAGCCCGGGTCCACCGCCGCCGGGTAGATGGAGGTGAACCAGCCGACGGTCCGGGACAGGTCCAGATGTCCGGGCAGCAGGTCCCCTTCGCGGCCGTGGCCCTCCAGGCTCAGCACGGTCGCCGTCGAATCGCGGTGTCCGCGATCGGTGCGCCACTGCGCCAACGCCAGACTCAGCCCGGTCAGCAGGACGTCGTTGACGCCGCCGTACATGGCGGCGGGCACGGCCGTCAGCAGGGCCGAGCTGATCTCGGTGGGCAGGGACACGCGGTGGCTGACGACGGTGGCTGCGGTGTCGACGGCCGGGTCGATGGGGCGCGTACCGAGGTCGGGGTCAGCGGTGGCGAGTACGCGGTTCCAGTGCGCGGCCTCGTCGGTGAACGTTGCCGCACTGAGGGTTTCGGACCAGGTGCGGAAGGAGGTCGGGGCGGGATCGACGGCCGGGGTTCGGCCCGCGGCGACGTCCGCCCACGCGCGGGACAGGTCGTCGGTGAGGATGCGCCAGGACACCCCGTCGATCACGAGGTGGTGGATGACCAGCAGTAGTTGACTCTCGACCTCGTCCCAGATGGCCCGCACCATGGTGCCGGTCGCGGGATCCAGTTCGGCGGCCGCCGCGCTGACGGCGGCATCGACATCGGTGAGTGCTCCGGCGATCCGGGTCACGGCGGGTGCCGCGGCCGATTCAGGGACATGCAGGGTCCAGCCGTCGGCGTTGCGGTCGAGCCGGGCCCGCAACATGTCGTGTGCGCCGAGCACCGCGCCGAGCACGGATTCGATGTGCGCACCGGTGATTCCGGCCGGGGTGGCCACCACCATCGCCTGGTAGAAGTTGTCCAGCGGGGTGCCGGACTGTGCGGTTTCGGCGAGCATCGGCGTGGCCGAGATGGCGCCCACCCCACGGTCCGCGACGACGACGTCCGGTGTGGTCTGCGTGACCGACGCAGCCAGCGCGGACACCGTGCGGCGCCGGAAGACGTCGCGCGGGGTCAGCTGCAGGCCGGCCTTGCGGGCCTTGCCCGAGACCGCGATGGAGGAGATGCTGTCCCCACCGAGGGTGAAGAAGTCGTCGTCGATCCCGACCTCGGGAAGCCCGAGGACCTCGGCGAAGATGCCGGCCAGCAGTGCTTCACGGGCATCGCGTGGGGCGCGGGCCGCCCCGGCCGCCGGTGCGACGGGTTCGGGCAGGGCCTTGGTGTCCAGCTTTCCGTTCACGGTCAGCGGGACCGCGTCCAGCACGCCGTACAGCGCGGGCACCATGTAGTCGGGCAGCACCTGTGTCAGCGCCGCCCGAAGTTCGGCAGCGAGTTCGGCTTCATCCGAGGCATTTTCGGGCACTACGTAGGCGACGAGTTGTTTGGATGTGGCTGTGGGCCGGGCTATCACCACTGCGTGCCGGATCCCCGGCAGTGCCTGCAGCGCCGCGGCGACCTCACCGAGTTCCACCCGGTAGCCGCGGATCTTCACCTGATCGTCGCTGCGCCCGAAGAAGTCCAGGATGCCGCTACCGTCGGCGCGTCGGGCCACCAGGTCGCCGGTCCGGTACATCCGGCCGCCCGCGCGGTGCGGGTCGGCGACGAAGCGATCCGCGGTCAGCCCGGCGCGGTGCAGATAGCCCCGCGCCAAACCCGCTCCGGCGATGTACAACTCGCCGATCACGCCGTCGCGGACCGGGCGCAGCCACGCGTCCAGGACGTAGGCGCGGGTGTTCCAGATGGGTCGCCCCACCGTCGCGGTCACGCTGTCGTCGGTGCCGCCGCCGAGGGTGTTGATCGTGTACTCGGTGGGGCCGTACAGGTTGTACCCGGTGCTGTCCGGCCTGTCGCGCAACCGGTTCCAGACTTCGTCGGACACCGCTTCGCCACCCAGCAACACCAGGGTCGGCGCGTGGCTGGCACCGGGGGCGAGCGAAGCGACGGGGGAAGGTCCGTCGAGCAGGCCTTCTTCGAAGAGATGATGCGCATAACTGGGGGTGACGTTGATGACGTCCACCCGGTGCTCGTGGCAGTAGGCCACCAGTGCGGTGGCGTCGCGGCGCAGCTCCTCATCGCAGATGTGCACCTCGTGACCCTCGACGAGCCACAGCAGTTCTTCCCACGACATGTCGAAGGAGAACGACACGGTGTGCGCCACCCGCAGGCGCCGGCCGCCGGCCTTGGCGATGGCCGGTTCGAAGATCTCCGCGCGATGGTTGAGCTGCATGTTGGTCAGGCCGCGGTACGGCGTCACCACACCCTTGGGCCGCCCGGTGGAGCCCGAGGTGAAGATGACGTACGCCGGATGGTCGAGGCGCTGCGCACCGACGAAGTCACCGAGCTCGTTGTCGGACAACGCCGTTCCCGGCAGCGCGGACAACGCCTGCGCCACGGCGGCGCTGTCCGGGCTCAGCACGGTCGCGCCGAGACCGGTCTGATGCGCCGCGAGTTCGGTGGCGGCTTCGGGGCAGACCAGCAGGACGGGGCGGGCGTCGTCGAGCATGCCCGTGAGCCGGGCCAGCGGATAGTCGCGCTCCAGGGGCAGATAGGCCGCACCGGTGCGCAGCACGGCGAACAAGGTCACCACCATGTCCACCGAGCGCGGAAGTGCCAGTGCCACCACCTGTTCGGGCCCTGCTCCGTGGGTGATCAGCAGTCGGGCCAGCCGGTTGATCCGGGCGTCGAGGTCGGCGTAGGTGAGCTGCTCGGCGCCGAAGACCAGTGCGGTGTCCTCCGGGCACGACGCGGCGCGTGCGGCGAGCAGGTCGGCGATGGTGTCGTCGCCGATCTCGTGTTCGGCGCTGCGCCACTGGGTAACCAGCGCATGATGTTCGGAGTCCAGCGTCAGATCCAGCGACCCGACCTGGCTGCCGGGTTCGGTCAGCAGTAGCCCCACCGCGCGGCACAGTCGCGCGACCATCAGCGCCGCGGTGTCGGCGTTGATCACGTCGGGCCGGTACTCCAGCTTGATGCGCAGCCGCTCCCCCGGGGTCAGCACCCAGGTCAGCGGGTAGTGCGTGGTGTCGACGAAATCTACTCCGACGATGCCCTGTTCACGCTCGAAGTCGGTGAAGGTGTCGTCGTCGAGGAAGTTCTGCAGCACATACAAGCTGTCGAACAGTTGCTGATGACCGGCGCCACGGGTGATGTCACCGAGACCGACGTATTCGTGGGCCATCAGGTCGAGGCGGAAATCCTCGACGGCGCGCAGCAATTCGGCCACCGTCGCCGTCGGCGCCATGTCGACGCGGACCGGGACGGTGTTGAGGAACTGCCCGATCACATGCTCGATCCCGGCCAACTCCGGCGGGCGCCCGGCGACGGTGATGCCGAAGACGACGTCGGCGGTGCCGGTTTCGTAGCCCAGCACGATGCCCAGCGCGGCGGTCAGCACGGTGTTGGCGGTGGTCTGCTCCCTGCGGGCGTGCTGCTCCAGCAGTGCCGTGATCTCGGTGGGCAGCTCACCGTAGACGCGCTCCGGCATGACCGCATCATTCTTGGAGGAGGGGCCGGCAACCAGCGTCGGTTCGGCCAGGCCACTCAATGCCTGCGCCCACGCCGCAGTCGATGCCGCGCGGTCCTGCGCGTTCACCCAGCGCAGGTAGTCGGCGTAGGTGGCGGTGCCCGCGGGCAGCGCGCCCCGCAGTCCACCGGAGTTGTACAGCGCGAACAGCTCTCGTAAGACCAGCTCGCGAGACCAGCCGTCCCAGAGCAGGAAGTGACAGGTCAGCAGCAGCCGGTCGCCGCGGTCCGGCAACCGGATGACGGTGAGCCGCACCAGCGGGGGCATCCGCAGATCGAACGGCGCCTCGCTGTCGGAGCGCATGATGTCAGCCAGCTGCTCGTCGGCGGCGTCGGTGGCCAGCGTCGACAGATCGATCTCGGCGACCGCTGCGGGCACGAAACGTCCGATGTACTGCACGGGCCGGGGCAGGTCATCGCTGGTGAATCCGGCGCGCAGATTGTCGTGGCGCGACAGCATGGCCCCGAAGGCCACCCGCAGCGCGTCGACGTCGAGCCGGTGGTCGAAGTCGAAGACGTTCTGCGCCAGGTAGGTGTTGACGTCGTCGGTGTAGGTGCACTGGTAATACACGCCCTCTTGCAGCGGCGACAGCGGCCAGACGTCGGCCACTTCGACGGGCGCGGTGGCGGTCAGGCCGGCCAGTTCCTGCTCGGAAAGTCCGTGCCACGCTGGAGGTGTCACCGGCGCGGGTGTCACAACAGGACCGTCGATGCCCAGTGCGCTGCCCAGCGCCCGCGCGGTGCGCAACCGGAACAGCTCGCTGGTGGCCAACGTCATGCCGGCACCGGCAAGCCGGTTGACCACCCGCAGCGCCAGCAGGCTGTCACCGCCCATGGCGAAGAAGTCGTCATCAATACCGACTTCGTCGATGCCCAGCACCACGGCGAACACCGCGCAGATCTGCTCTTCCCGCTCGGTGCGCGGCTGGGTGCGTGAGGTGGCCTGCACGGGTTCGGGTAGCGCGGAGCGGTCCCGTTTCCCGTTGGGCAGCAGCGGGATCGCGGCAAGCACGGTGACGGTGGCGGGGACCATGTGCGCGGGCAGCGTGTCGGCCAGCGCGGCCCGGACCGCCGCCGGGTCGGGATCGTTCCCCGTGCGGGGTACCACGTATCCGTCGAGGCGCTGCCCGCGAACGGCGACCACCGCCTCGGCGATGTCGGCAAGACCCGCCAGGGCGCTCTCGATCTCGCCGAGTTCGACGCGGAACCCGTTGATCTTCACCTGATTGTCCATCCGGCCCAGGTACGCGACGGCGCCATCCGGCGTCCAGCGCGCCAGATCACCGGTGCGGTAGAGCCGTTCGCCGTCCACACCGAACGGGTCGGCGACAAAGCGGGAAGCGGTGGCCGAGCGCATGCCGAGGTAGCCACGGGCCAACTGTGCGCCGCCGACGTAGATCTCACCGACGGCGCCGGGGGGCACCGGCGCCAGATCGGGCCCCAGCAGGTAGATCCGGGTGCCGGGAACCGGCCGTCCCAGGGTGACCGGGCCCGCCACGGGGCCCGCGAGCACGTCGCCCGCCACCTCCGACGAACCGTAGGAGTTGACGATCTCCGCTTCGGGGGAAACCTGCTGCAGGGCTTCGACAGTCGCCGCACCCAGCGGTTCGCCGCTGCAGATCCAGCGCGCCACGGTGGCGAGCTTGTCCTTGGCGACCTCGGCCAGCGCCGACCCGAGGCTGGGCACCACCAGCAGTTGTGTGGCGGCCACCTCGTCGACCAACACGGCCAGTGCCGCACCGTCCTTGGCGGCGGTGTCGTCGGCGATGACCGTGGTGGCACCGGCGGTCAGCGCGCCCAGTAGTTCGGTGGTGCCGTCGATGAAGCTCATGGAGCTCTTGGCGATCCGCACGTCGTCGCGGTCCCGCGACCACGCGGTCCTGGCCCACGCCAGCCGGTTGGTCAGGGCACCGTGCGTGCCGACGACGCCCTTGGGGCGCCCGGTGCTACCGGAGGTGTACACGATCGACGCGGCATCCTGCGGATCGACGACGGTGTCGCGCCACGGCAGACCGATGGCGTCGGTGCCGACCACCGGGATGCCGTGTGCGGGCAGCGCCGTGCCGTCGGTGAGCACGGCACTGGGCCGCGCATCGTCGAGCATGTGCGTGATGCGGGCAGCCGGGTAGGTGGGGTCGACGGGCAAATAGGCTGCACCGCTGCGCAGTACGGCCAGCAATGCCGTCGCCATCGTGGTGGTTCGGCTGGTCGCGACGGCGACGATGTCACCTCGGCGCACCCCCGCGGCCACCAGGGCTCCGGCCAGCGCGGCCGATCGGTCGTCGAGATCCCGGTAGGTCAGCCGAAGCTGAGTATCGATGAGCGCGACGGTGCCCGGTGTCCGGCGCACCTGGTTGTCGAAGAGTTCCAGAACGGTCCCGATACGGCCGGGGGCACCGGTACCGGCACGCAGCACGTCGTCCCGGGCCGCCGCGTCGAGCACCTCGATATCGCTGCATCGGGCGGTGTCGCCCGCGGTGACGATGGCAGCCAGCGTACGGCGGTACAGGTCCAGCACCTGCTCGGCGGTGTCCGTGCCGAGCACGGCACGATCGTGGGTGAGCGCGACCTGGAGGTGCTCGCCCGGCTTGAGCATCAGGGTCAGCGGATAGTGCGGTGCCTCGACGACGTCCATCCCGGTGACGCGGATCGCGGCGGCGTGATTGTCGGCGGCAGGATAGTTCTCGATGACGACGAGGGTGTCGAACAGATCCGGCACCCCGACGGCGTGCTGGACGTCGGCCAGCGCCACATGGTGATGTTCGAACAGCGCGGCCTGTGCCCGGGCGTGCCGACCGACCACCGTCGTGAGGGTGTCCCCCGGAGCCCAGCCGGTACGGGCGGGCACCGTGTTGATCAGCAGCCCGACCATGGTGTCGATCCCGGGGATGTCACTGCCGCGCCCGGAGACCGTCGAGCCGTGCAGCACATCGGTGCGTCCGGTGAGGCGACCGACGGTGATGCCCCAGGCGGCGCCGAGGACAGCACTGACCGTGACGCTGTGTTCGGTGGCCCAGTCCGCGATCCCCGCCGTGAGCTCGGCGGGGACCTCGATGCTGACCTTGCCGTAGCCGAGGCCCCCGGAATCGTTGGGCGGCAGGGCATCTGCGAGTCGGGTCGGTTCGGCGACGCCGTCGAGTTCGGCGCGCCACACGGCCAGCGACTCGGCCGGGGCCGCGCGGGCAAGCCAGTCCAGGTGGTCGCGGTAGCGGGCCGGGGCCGGCAGCCGGTCGGTGTTCGGGTCGTCGTGTAGTGCGGCGAGTTCGCGCAGCACGATCGGCACCGACCAACCGTCGGCGATGATGTGGTGGACGGTCTGGATGAGCACGTGCCGCTCGGTCGTCAGGCGCACCAGTGTGTAGCGCATCAGCGGCGGCGCGGCGAGGTCGAACGGCTCGGTGCGCTGGCGTTCCGCGATCGCGTCGATCCGGGCCCGGGCGTCGTCTCCCGGCCCTGCGCTCAGGTCGTGGTACTCCCAGCGCACGGCATCGGTCGTCCCGAGGACGGCGACCAGACCGCCGTCGGCGAGCGCACGGAAGGCCGCGCCCAGCTGCGGGTGCCGCGCGACGACGGTATCGGCGGCGCGGCGCATCCGATCCGGGTCCATCGGTCCGTCGTAGGAGACGATCTGTTGCACCACATAGGGATCGGTGCCCGCATAGGTGGAGTGGAAGTAGATGCCGGCCTGCAGCGGCGACAGCGGCAGAACGTCGGTGACCGGTGCGGGCAACGCGTCGACGTCGGCCTGCGTGAGAGTGACGAGCGGGAAGTCCGACGACGTCGGGCCGGCCACTGCCGCGCTGTGCGCGATGGCGGTCAGCGCGTCAGTCCACGACTGCGCCAGCGCCGACACCCGGTGGCTGTCCAGGACACCGGCGGGCCAGCTGAAGGTGGCCTCCAGCCGTACCCCGTTGCCGGTATCGACAGCGATCGCGTTGATCTCGAGGGCCCGCGGCAGCGGCATCCGCGGGTCACGGTCCTCACCGATGCCGGCCTCCGTCAGCGTCCACGGTGCGTCCCCGGCGCCGGTGAACCGACCGAGGTAGTTGAACAGGATCTGCGGGGCGACTGCCAGGTCGGTGCGCCCGCAAAGGTGGCGCAGTGCACCGTAACTCAGTCCGTTGCGGGGTACGGCACGCAGTTGGTCCTTGACGGACTTCACTGCCGCGCCGAGTGCGGGGCCACCGGCCATCAGGTCGGTCCAGTCGGCGGTGCCGGGCTGGATGTGGACGGGGAACAAGGTGGTGAACCAGCCGACGGTGCGGGACAGATCGAGGTGTTCGCCGGCGGCGCCCAGGTGGTCGGCCTCGCGGCCATGGCCCTCGAGTTCCAGGAGCACACCATCGGCGTCGCCGCGCCAGTGCGCCACCGCCGCAGCCAGCGCGGTGACGAGAACGTCGTTGACCCCACCCCGGATCGCGGCGGGTACGGGGCCGAGCAGCCGGGCAGTGGTGTCCTCGTCGATGTGCACCGTGAGCCTGGCCTCGGTGGCCACGGTGTCGACGGCCGGGTCCAGCGGCCTGCTCCCGAGGTGCGGATCGGTGGCGGCCACCGCGCGCAGCCAGTAGTCGACGTCGGCATCGAATTCGCCTCGGGCGCAGGCACCCCGGAGCTCGGTCGACCATTGCCGGAACGTGGTGTCGGGCTTGGCGATGGCGATCGGACGGCCTGCGGTGACGTCAGCCCAGGCGGACTGCAGATCTTCGGCGAGCACGCGCAGCGAGACGCCGTCGATCACCACGTGGTGCACCACCAGGATCAAGACCCCGGGGTGCTCGAGCCACACCGCGTCCAGCATGCGGCCCGATGCGGGGTCCAGCCGCGCGACCGCACGGTCGTGCTCCGTCGCGGCGTCGGCAGGTCCCGCGATGTGGGTGAGCACCTCGTCGGCGCGGACGGCACCGGCCGGGGGCACCGTCAAGGTCGCGCCGGCACCCAGCGCGGCCCGCAGCAGATCGTGGCAGTCCAGCACGGCGTCGAGCATGGCGGTCAGCGTGGACAGGGTGAGTCCCGCCGGCGTGTGCAGCGTAGCGGACTGGAAGAAACCCGCTGTGCCGTTGCCGATCTCGTCCAGCCACGCCAGGATCGGGGTGGGTTCGATCTCCCCGGTGCCGTCGACGGTGGTGGCGGCGGGGCCGTCGATGGCGGTCACGGCGGCCGCCAGTTTCGCCGGGGTGCGCAGGGTGAACACATCGCGCGGGCGGACCCGTAGGCCGGCCCGCCGCGCGCGGCTGACCAGCCCCATGGCGGCGATGCTGTCGCCACCGATGCCGAAGAAATCGGTGTCGGCCCCGACGGTCGGCACGCCCAGCAGGTCGGCGTAGATGTCGCAGATCGCCCGTACGCGTGAGTCGGTCACCGGGGCGCCCGTATCGGGTTGCGCGAGAGCCGGTTCGGGCAGCGCCCGTCGGTCGATCTTCCCGTTGGCCGTCACCGGGAACGCGTCGAGGACCAGCACGGCGCCGGGCACCATGTGCTCGGGCAGCTTGTCGGCACACCAGGCCCGCAACTCGCCGGGATCGACGCCGGTCGTGGACAGCGCGTATCCGGTGAGCTGAGCGCCGCCGGCGGGGGTATTGCGCAGGATGACCGCCGCGTGCCGCACCTGCGGGTGGGCCGCGAGGACGACCTCGATCTCCTCGAGTTCGACGCGCATGCCGCGGATCTTCACCTGGTTGTCGGCACGGCCCAGGAATTCGAGCACGCCGTCGGCGGTCCACCGGGCGAGATCGCCGGTGCGGTACATGCGGGATCCGTCCTGTGCGAACGGGTTCGCGATGAACCGTGCGCCGGTGAGCCCCGGCGCGTTGACGTAGCCGCGGCCCAGCAGGAAGCCGGCCGCATAGAGTTCGCCACCCTGCCCGACAGGCACGGGGTGCAGGTCGTCGTCGAGGACGTAGAGCTGGGTGTGTGGGTTGGGCCGGCCGATGGAGGTCTCGATGCGCTCGGCGCTGTCGCGGTAGATGACGTGCGAGACGCCGATGGTGGCCTCGGCGGGGCCGTAGCCGTGATAGAGCGTCGTGGACAGCTGCGCCCGGAACCGGTCGAACAGGGCCGGGGTCAGCACCTCGCCACCGCACCAGACGTGTTTGAGTCCGGACAGCAGCGTGGTTCCGTCGGCCAGTTCGAGCAGCACGTCGAGCATCGAGGACACCAGGTAGACGAACGTCACCTTCTCGGTGGCGATCAGGTCGAGCAGGTATTGGGGGTCCCGTTCGCCACCCGGGTCGGCGACCACCACGTAGCCGCCGGACACCAGCGGCAGCAGCACCTCGTTGATCGAGATATCAAAGGAAAGTGGCGCTTTGAACAGCGAGGCGTCACCGGGTCCGAAGCCGAGGATCTCCTGCACCTGCCAGTTGAGGCGCTCGCCGATGGCCTCGTGCCGGATCATGGCACCCTTGGGTTTACCGGTGGAACCGGAGGTGAAGATGACATACGCCAGCTGGCTGTCATCGATGTCGACGACGGGCGCGGCGGCGGGCTGATCTTCGAAGGCCCAGTCGTCCAGGTCGAGTTCGATCGGATGGGGATCGCCCGCGCGGGCATCGCCGGGGGCGACCAGGACCGCGGCGGCCCCGGTGTCGGCGAGCACCTGACTGCGGCGCTCGGCCGGCCATTGTGGGTCGACGGGCACGAAGGCGCCACCGGCGGCCAGGATCGCGATCACGGCGATCACCATCTCCGCCGAGCGCGGGACGGCGATCGCCACCACCTGCTCGTGCGAGACACCCAAGGTACCAAGGTGGTTGGCGAGTTGGAAGGCGCGCACGGACAGTCCGCGATACGTCAGCCTGGTCTCGCCGGACACCAGGGCCAGCGCGTCCGGTGTGAGGCGGACCTGTTGCGCGAAGAGTTCGGGAACGGTGGCCGTGGTGGTGGGCCAGGTGTCGTTGTTCCACTGGCGCAACAGCTCCAGGCGGTCGCTCGGGGTCAGCCCATCCGTACCAATCCCCGTCGCTTCGCTCGCCCCGGTACCAAACTTCGTCACGCGTCAGTCCTCTCCGCATCCCGGTGATGCGCGGCCCAGGCACGCCAGAGCTGGGCGTAACGGCCCTGCGCCGCAATCAGTTCGGCGTGGGATCCCTCTTCGATGATGTCCCCGTGCGCCATCACGACGATCCGGTCGGCCGTGGCGGCCTGTGTGAGACGGTGCGCGACGACCAGCGTGGTGCGCCCGGCGGTGACGGCGGCCGCCGCGCGTTCCAGGTCGCGTGCCCCCAGGCTGCCCGCTTCGGCGGTGGCCTCGTCGAGGATGGCGACCGTCGGGTTCAGCAGCAGCAGCCGGGCCAGCGCCAGTTGTTGGGCCTGAGCCGAGTTCAGCTCGTGCCCGCCCTCGCCGACCACGGTCTGTACGCCGTCCTCCAGCGCTGCCACCCATTCGCCCGCACCGACGGTGTCCAGTGCGGCAAGCACTTCGGCCTCTGTGGCCTCGGGTTTGGCCAGCCGGAGGTCGTCGGCCAGCGCACCGGCGAACACATGGACATCCTGGCTGACGATCGCGACATGACTGCGCCGCTGCTCGGCGGTGAGAGCGGCCAGCGCGACTCCCCCGATTCGTACCGTGCCGTGCTGCGGGGTGAGCACACCCGCGGCGATGCCGGCGACGGTCGATTTGCCGGCACCGGTCGACCCGACCAGTGCCACCCGTTGGCCGGGTTCGACCCGGATGCTCACCCGGTGCAGTACCGGATGCACACCGTCGTAACTGAATTCGAGATCCGCCAGGTCCAGCGCGGCGTCGTGCGGTTCGCCGGTGTGCGCCGCGGCAGCCGGAGGTTGCGGAATGCTCACCAGCCCGACCAGGCGGGCCAGGCTGGCGCCCGCGTCCTGCGCTTCGTCGACCGTGAACAGCAGCATGCTGACCGGCCCGAAGAGCCGGTGGAACAGCAGGGCCGCCGCCGTGGTCTGGCCGACGGTGACCGACCCGTCCTGCACCAGCCAGTAACCGGCCACCAAAATAACCGCGAGACCGATGAATTCGGCCCGGTTGATGCGCCCGACGAATCGGGTGAAAAACGTGAACACGCCGATCGAGATATCCCGGACTCGGCCCGAGGCATCTTCGATCCCACCTTGATGGACGGTGTGGTGGTGATAGGCGTGCACGGTCGGTGCGCCCAGCATGCTTTCCATCAGCACCTGAGAGCGTTGCGCGATCACCCGTCGTTCCTCGGCATACCGCGGCGCCGAACGCGGCAGATACCAGCGCAGCGCAAGGAGATAGAACGGGATGGAGACCGCACCGGCCAGCGCGAGACGCCAGTCCAGGCCCAGCATCGACAGCAATGTCAGCGCGGCCAGCATGAGCGCGGAGAACATCGTCGGGAAGACATCGGTGACGGCTTTGGCGATGGTCGCCACGTCTGTGCTGACGCGGGACAGCAAGTCGCCGCGGCCCACTCGCTCCACCGTGGTGGTCGGTAACGTCAGGGCGCGGTCCACCCCGGCCTCGCGCAGGTCGGCGAGCATGATCGCGCCCAGCCGGCCGATCAGGTAATTCGACCACCCGGTGGCGACACCACCGATGAGGGCGGCGGCGCCGAGCACCACCGCGACGGTGACGATGACCGAGGACGGCGATCCGTCGATGATGCGGTCGACGAGGACACCGAGCACGTACACCGGCAGCACCGCGGCTGCGGCGGCAAGGACGCCGACCATCAGGGTGGCGCTCAACGCGCCGATGCGGGAACGCAGTTCGCGGCGCAGCCAGGTCCAGGTCTCCCTGCCTGTCGCGACCGGCAGGATCGGGGCGGTCACCGCAGCACCGCCGAGGCGTAGTCGGGACGGTCCATCAGATCCTCGTGTGTTCCCTCGACGACCACCCGCCCGCCGTCGATCAGGACGACGCGATCGGCGACCGCAAGCAGCGCCGGGCTGCTGGTCAGGATGACCGTGGTGAATCGGCCGGCTGCCGGGCCGTGCCGCAACGCGGCGATGCCCTGCGCCACCGCACTCTCGGTGACGGCATCGACCGCGGTGGTGGGTTCGTGCAAGACCAGCACGGGTGCGGCCTGGAGCAGCGCGCGGGCCAGCGTCAGCCGTTGGCGCTGACCACCGGACAAACTGGAGCCGCGTTCGGTGACACCGTGCTCCAACCCTTCGCGATGCACGTCGATGACGTCGACCGCACTGGAGGCCCGCAACGAATGCGCCAACACGGCCGGATCGACGTCGCCGGCCGACAGGTTGGAGCGCAGCGATCCGGTGAACAGGTCGGCCTTGTGCGGTTCGACCAGCAGCGCCCGCCGTGCCTCTGCCAGGTCCAGTTCCTCCAGAACGGTGCCACCGACGCGGATGTCGCCGACGTACTCGTGACGGGCCAGCTGCCCGGACAGCACGCCGACCAGAGCCTCGGCATCGGTCGCCCGGGTGGTGACCACCCCGACGAGCACGCCCGGTTCGACGGTCAGCGTGACACCGTCGAGGGTGCCGTGCCGCACTCCGTCGAGCACCAGTCCGTGCGGCCCGTCCCCCAGCGTGCCGTCACCCGGCGAGAGGGCGAAGGTCGCGTCCTCGATCCAGCCGACGCGTTCGGCCGAGGCCCGCGCCTCGGCGATCCAGCTGGGCACCTCGGCCATGGTGCCGAAAGGTTCGAGCAGGAACTGCGCCAGTCCGATCACCGTGATCAGCTGCCCGACGGTGATGTCCCCGCGCAGCGCGAACCAGCCTGCGAGCACGGCGATCCCGACCGCGAGCAAGGCACTCAGCGCCGTGGAGAAGCCGAGGTACACCCCCTGGGTACGGGCGGCCCGGATACTGGCGGCCAGGGCGTCGCGGCTCACCGTGCGGTAGCGCAGTGCGGCGGCACGCTCGGCACCGATACCGCGCAGGGGGCGCAGACCCGCGATCAGATCGGCCGACATGGCGGTCGCCTCGCCGGCCAGCTCCTGCTGATCGGCGACCCGGCGGGTGATCACCGGTCCGCCGAAGTGCAGCACGAACAGGATCAGCGGGGTGCCCAGCAGGACGGCGAGCCCGAGCGGAATGTCGATGGTGAGCAATACCGTCGCGCAGACCACGATCGCGGTGATCGCCCCTGCGATGCGGGGGATGTAGTCCAGTAGGTAGGAGGTGTTGTCGGCGTCGGTGCTGGCGATCGACAGGAGCTCACCGGTGCGCTGGGTGGTGCGCAGCCGCTTAGGGTGCAGGATCCTGGCCGCCAGGTCGACGCGCAGTTGATGGCCCTCGGTGGCGATCGCGCGCATCAGATGCCGTGCGCCCAGCCGATAACAGGCGGTCAGCGTGACGAACAGCGCGGCCAGCACGCCGATCCAGATCACCAACTGGGTGGCGTCACCCGGCTTGACGGCACGGTCGACGAGGACGCCGATGAGCACCGGCACCATGGCCTCACACAACTGGTGACCGCAGATGAGCAGTGATCCACTGGTCAGCAGGCGCGCGTTACGGGTGACCGTCCGCCACAGGATGGCCGTGCCCGTACCGGTCGCCTGTTGTTCTGTGACGTCGGCGCTTACGATGAGCCGTCACCCAGCGCCGCGGCCATCCGCAGCTGAAGACTCTTGGGCCGCATGTCGGTCCAGTTCTGCTCGACGTAATCCAAACACGCCTGGCGCCCGGTCTGGCCGTCGTCGCCGAAGGCGATGGTCCAGCCACCCGGTACCTGCTTGAACGTCGGCCACAACGAATGCTGCTCCTCGTCGTTGACCAGCACATAGAACGTCGCGGTCTCGTCGTCAAAGGGGTTGCCCGACACAAAATCTCCTCAGGAGTGACGTGGCTGTCGACGTACCTCTGGCACGCCCGCCCGAACCTGGACACACTACCAAAGGTTAGGCTTGCCAAAGACAGCCAGATACAGAAGGTGAGACATGCGGGTAGCAATGTTCGGGTACCAGACCTGGGGACACAAGACCCTGGAGGCACTCATCAAATCACCTCACGAGGTCGTCCTGGTAGTCACCCACCCACCGAGTGACCAACCGTATGAATCGATTTGGGCGGATTCGGTGGAAGAACTGGCCAGGGCCCACAACATCCCGGTACACCTGGCACAGCGGCCCGACGACGCACTGATCGAGCGGGTACGCACTGCGGCGCCCGACATCATGGTGGCCAACAACTGGCGCACCTGGCTCCCGCGTGAGCTGTTCGAACTACCGACCCACGGGACATTGAATCTGCATGATTCGATGCTGCCCCGCTTCACCGGCTTCTCGCCGGTCATCTGGGCAATGATCAGCGGCGCCAACGAGGTTGGACTGACCGCACACCGCATGGACGATGACCTGGACACCGGCGACGTCGTGCTGCAGCGGGCCATTCCGATCGGCCCGAAGGACACCGGAACGGAACTGGTGCGCGCCACCATCGACCTCATCCCCGAGGTGCTGATCGAATCGCTGGACCTCATCGAGCGTGGGACGGCCGTCTGGACCCCCCAGGACCTCGATGAGCGCACGTTCTTCCACAAGCGCTCGGCCCGGGACAGCCTGATCGACTGGCGTTGGTCTGCAGTCGAATTGGACCGCCTCGTGCGCGCCCTGTCCGACCCCTACCCGAACGCGGTCACCTACTACCGCGGTGAGCGCATCCGCGTCCTGAAGGCGTCGGTGTCGCGCTTCCGCTACGGCGGCACCCCGGGCCGGGTGTTCATCGCCGAGGGCGACGGCATGGTGATCGTGGCCGGTGCCGACGCCCACCGCGGTCAGGAATCCGGCCTGGTCATCGAGCGGGTGCGCCTCGACGACGGGACCGAACTGCCCGCGCTGGAGTACTTCGGGCGCGGCGGCGGCTACCTCACCGACCGGCCGTGAACGCCGCGTAGCGGGGTTGGCCTGGCCAACCCCGCTACGGCACAAAATGTTTCAGTACCCGCCGACCAATTCGTGGGTCCGGTTGCCGACCCGCACGTGCCGGGCGATGGATTCGACGATCTCGCCACTGCGCACCGCGACGTTCGACAGCAGCGATGAGCTCAATCCGTGCGTGTGCTCCGTGCCGCCCTGTAGGTAGATCGCACCGGAGATATCCCGGGACGTGCGCAGCCGGTAGTCGCGGGTCAATTCGGGCCGGTCGGCCCCCAACTCGCCGACGTCGAAGAGATCACCGAGCATGTCCGGCAACGGCATCGGGACGAATCCCGTCGCGTACACCACCGCATCGCAGTCCAGCACCTCGACGGTACGGGTCGGGTGATGCTCGATGCTCACCCGCACACCCTTGTCGCCCTCGACGGTGCTCTGCACACTGGAGGCACCGCGGAAGAAGAGCCGGCGCTTACCCGCCACCCGCTCGGCATATTCACGGGTGTAGAGCTCCTCGATGAGCGGCAGATCGACGCACGAGTAGTTGGTGGCCCGGTGGTAGTCGATCAACCGCTGCCGCACCGTCGGTGCAGCGGTGTAGAAATCGTCGACCGCAGCGGGGTCGAAAACCCGGTTGGCGTAAGGACTGTCATCTGCGGGGCTGTAACCGTACTTGGCGAACACCCCGTGAACTTCGGCATTCGGGTAGGTGACGTGCAGATAGTCGGTGACCTCGGCCGCACTCTGACCGGCCCCCACCACGACGAAACGGTTGTGGTCCGTCGACGGGACATTGGGGATCTTGGTCAGCAGCTGATGATTGTGGAACTGGCGTGCGGTCTCGCTGATCCCGAGCGGCAACTGCGCCTGTAGTCCGCCGGCCAGCACGACGGTACGGGCCCGCAGTGTCGAGAGGGCACCGTCACACTCGACATCGATTGCGAGCCAGTCACCCTCGTCGCGCACCGCGACCGCGCGGGTTCCGTAGTGCACAGTGGCGCCGACCCGTCCCGCTGCCCATTCCAGGTAGTCGTGGAATTCCAGCCGAGTCGGGAAGAACGTCTGGTGGTTGATGAAGTCGTTGAGGCGGCCGCGCTCGGTCAGATAGCTCAGGAACGTGTACCGGCTGCGCACATTGCGCTGACTGACCAGGTCCTTGAGGAACGAGATCTGCATGGTCGTGCCCGGGATGAGCATGCCGGTGTGCCAGCCGAATTCGGGCTTCGACTCGATGAACTCCGCGGTGATGGCGGGAGTGGGCCCGCGGTCGTGGTTGTGTTCTTCGATCGCGATTGCCAGACCGAGGTTGGACGGGCCAAAGCCCACACCGACGACGTCGAGCACCCGGTCTATTCCGTTGCCAGAATTACCGTTTCCGGAGATGAAGGGCATCAGGCGCCTGCCATCTGGTTGATCGCACCCGGGACCGGCTCGGACGGATCGGAACCCAGCGCCACGATGCGGTTGTGTTCGTCGACGTGCACGACGCGCGGTGCATGGTCGGCGATCTGCCGGTCGTCGAGGGTGCGGAACGACATGATGATCACCAGGTCACCCGGGTTGATCAAATGTGCTGCCGCCCCGTTGATCCCGATGACGCCCGAGCCCGCGGCCCCCGTGATCGCGTACGTGGTGAGGCGCGCGCCGTTGGTGATGTCGACGACGTCCACCCGCTCGCCTTCGAGAATGTCCGCGGCGCGCATCAACTCCTGGTCGATGGTGATCGATCCGACGTAGTGCAGGTCGGCCTGGGTCACGGTGGCGCGATGCACCTTGCCGCCCAGCATGGTTCGGAACATATGTCCCTCCAGCGATTGTTAAGTTAGTTCACACCCGACTGGCAGTCAGTCGCGAAGCGTAGGTTAACCTAACCTTATGTCGCTTACAAACCCCGGAATGGTCTTCCGGCGTACCACGATCATTCTGGCTGCCGCGGCGCTCAGCACCGGCCTTCTCGCCGGTTGCGGCGGATCCACCGCAAAGGACGAGAACACCAGCTCCAGCAGCGCTGCCGCCGCGGAATCCGTTGTCATTTCGCACAAGTTCGGCGAAACCACCATTCCCGCCACGCCGCAGCGAGTGGTGACCGTCGGCTGGAACGACCAGGACGATGTGCTGGCACTCGGCGTGGTACCTGTGGGTACCCGTAGCTTTTTCGACAACTACAACGACTTTCCCTGGGTGAAGGAAGCCACCGACGACAAGGGTGTGCCGGTCATCCCCGGCGACGAGATCAACTACGAGGCCATCGCGAAAGCAAAGCCGGACGTCATCTTCGCCGTCTCCGAGACCATCGACAGGAAGACATATGACCAGTTGTCGCAAATCGCGCCGACGGTCGTGCAGTCCGACAAGTACGCCGACGAGGAAACTCCCTGGGATGTCCAGCTTCTGACCATCGGCAAGACCCTCGGCAAGGAGAAGGAAGCCCAGGCGCTCATCGACAAGGTCAACACTAAAATCACCGAGACCAAAACCTCGCATCCCGAGTTCGCCGACAAGACCTTGGTCGCCGACTACACCTCGGAACTGAACTCGCAGTACCTGCTCCCGGCCGGCCACGCACACCGTCAGCTGTTCGACGCGCTGGGCTTCAAAGCTCAGGCCGATTCGGGAGACGTCTCGGATGAGAAGCTCTCGCTGCTCGACGGTGATGTGTTGTTCGTGAACGGCCTCACCAAGGAGCAGGTGGCGAGCTCACCCGCGTTCGCCCGTCTCAAGGTCGTCCAGGATGACCGTACGCTGTACGCCGGTTCGGAATCCGCGCTCAGCGGCGCGCTGACCTACAACGGACCCGAGGCGATTCTCTACGCGCTCGATGTGCTCACCCCGCAGCTGAGCAACGCGCTGACCGGTAAGCCGGTCACCGACCTCTCCAACTCCTAGTTGACGCCCCGGGCGTCGGCTCGCTTCTCAATGGCCCCAGCTTTCATCGCGATGATCCGGTCGGCGAACCGGCAGGCGTGGTTGAGATCATGCAGCACCGCGACGACGGTGCGGCCCTGGGTGGCGTTCAACTCCACGAACAGATCCAGCAGTTCGATCTGATGGGCGATGTCGAGGTAGGTGGTCGGCTCGTCGAGCAGGATCAACGGGGTCTGCTGAGCCAGCACCATCGCCACCCAGACCCGCTGGCGCTGCCCACCGGAGAGCTCATCGACGGGCCTTCCGGAGATGGCGGTGACGCCGGTGGCGGCCATGGCGTCGGCGACCGCCTGCTGGTCCTGCCGCGAATACTGCCGCAGCACGCGTTGATGCGGAAATCTGCCCCGCGACACCAGATCTGCCACCGTGATGCCCTCGGGTGCGATGGATGTCTGCGGTAACAGTCCCAGCTTTCGGGCGACATCCTTGGTCTTGAGCGTGGCGATGTCGGCGCCGTCGAGGACGACGTGCCCGGCCGTCGGGCGCAGCAGCCTCGCCAGACCCCGCAACAACGTCGACTTGCCGCAGGCATTCGGGCCGACGATGGCCGTGACAGCACCCTCGGCGATGTCGACCGTCAACCCGTCGACGATGCGTCGATCCCCGTAGCCCAGCGTCAATGCGCGCGCACCCAAATCGGTCATGTCTCACTGCCCCCTTCGGGTCTGTAGCACCAACAGCCAGATCAGATACGCCCCGCCGGCCACCACGGTAATCGCGCCCACCGGAAGTTCTGCCGGGGCAAAGATTCTCAGCGCGATCAGGTCGCTGGAGAGCAGCAGGAAGGCGCCCATGACCGCCGAGGAGATCAGTCCGACGCCGGGTGTGCCCGCCACCCGGCGGGCCAGTTGCGGTGCCGCCAGCGCCACGAACGAAATGGGCCCGGCCGCCGCGGTGGCCACCGCGATGAGCAGCACCCCGATACCGAAGTACGCGATGCGGGCCCGCTCGGGCCGCACGCCGAGTCCGCCGGCCGCGTCGTCGCCCATCTGCAGGACCGCCAGCTGCGGGCCGATGGGCACCAGCAGGAGCACTACTACCGCGACGCACACCAGCACCGGGATGGCCTGCTCCCAGTGCAGGCCGCTGAGGGTGCCCTGCTGCCAGATGGCCGCCGTGATCGCTTGGTGCAGTTTGATTTTGAGGATGATCCACTGGTTGAACGAGCTCATCATGGCGCCCACGCCGATACCGACGATGATCAGCCGGAAGCCTGCCATCCCGTTGCGGTAGGCCAACAGGTACACCACCACCGCGGTCAGCAGACCGCCGATCATCCCACCGAGCGCGGTGACGTAGTACCCACCCCCGAAGGCGCCGATCGCCACCAGCGCACCGGTGTAGGCCCCGAAGTTGAATCCGATGACATCCGGACTACCCAAAGGGTTTCGGGTCAGTGCCTGGAAGATGGCGCCCGACATCCCCAGTGCCGCCCCGATCACCAACGCGAGCACGATCCGCGGCAGTCGCCACTGCAGCACCAGGACGCTGACGAATCCTTGTTCGCGACCGGTCAGTACGCCGATCACCTCGCCGGGCGACACCGGGTACTCCCCCACCCCCAGCGCCAGCACCGCCAACATCAGCGCACCGACCCCGAGTGCCGACAGCACCGCGACACTGCGCCACGATGCCCGCAGCGCCAACGCCGGTTCACGGCGCAGCACCAGCTGGCTGCGCCCGAAATCGACGGGCTCGGGCCGGTTCACAAGCCACTCGCCTTCGTGCGGCGCACCAGCCAGATCAACACCGGGGCTCCGATGAAGGCGGTGACGATGCCGGCCGGCAGCTCGCCGGGAGGCACGACGACCCGCCCGACGACATCGGCCACCAACAGCAGCGCCGGTGCGGCGAGCACGCTGTAGGCACAGATCCACCGCCAGTCCGGGCCGGTGAACCAGCGCACGGCGTGCGGCACCATCAGGCCCACGAATCCGATCGGGCCGGCCGCGGCCGTGGCCGCTCCGGTCAACAAGGTCACCGCCACCAGTCCGAGGACCCGGGTGCGAACCACATTGCCGCCCATCGCGACCGCAAGGTCGTCGCCCAGGGCGATGGCGTTCAGGCCTCGGCTGACGTAGAGACACAGCGCCGCCCCGACGATCACGAACGGGGCGACCGTCGCAGCGACCTCCAGGGGTCTGCCGTCGAGCGCACCGGCGTCCCAGAACCGCATCGAGTCGAAGGCCCGTGGGTAGCGCAGCCGGATGGCGAACGAGATCCCATCGGCCACAGCGCCGATCGCGACGCCCGCCAGCAGCATCCGCACCGGCGTCGCCGTCATCCGCCCGGATGCGGCCACCCCGTACACCGCCAACATCGCCACGAAGGTCCCGAGAAATGCGAACCAGATGTAGCTCTGCAGTGAATGCAATCCCAGCAGTGCGATGGCCGAGACCACGAACAGCCCCGCCACCCCTTCCAGACCCAGGATCTGGCTGTCGGCCAACGGGTTCCGGGTGATGCCCTGGATCAACGCACCGGACAGGCCCAGTGCGATGCCGACCACGATGCCCAGCACGGTGCGCGGGATGCGCAACTCGTGCACGATCCATTCGTTGCCGGTGTCGGTGTAGTCGGCGACGGCGCGCCACACCGTCGACAGATCCACGGTTTCCGTGCCGACGGCCAGGCTCAGGACGCACACCAGTGTCAGCACGGCCCCACAGATCGCCAGACCCGTCAGACGGCGGCGGTGTGGGGAGCGCAGTTCGGCGTGGGCGGTCGCTGTCGCCATGGGCTACAGATGCCTACAGGCCCGCGCGTTCGAGCGCGAGATCGTATTCCTCGGCAGCGATCTTCTCGCTCTTGCCGTCGGCCAGGGCCCGTTCGTAGATCGCCTCGACCTCGACGCTGACCGCCTCGTACCGGCGATCCCAGGTTTCGGAGTCGAACCGCCAGTACCCGACGATGTCGTATTGATCTGCCACCCAATCGTATTCACTGCGCAGGTACTTGCGCACCACCCGGGTAGCCTGCGCCTCCCCGGCGAACCAGCAGTACCCACGACCGTCGGTATGGGTGTGGGCGCGCACCAGTTCGGGCAGCTTGCTGGGGGCATGCCCGTTGCCGCTGCCGATGCTGACCACGACGGGGATGTCAGGCCGCACAGGCAGATAGGTCAGATCACTGCGATCGGCGACCTCCACGATGACCGCGGCATCGGTGCCGGGCGGGAGCTCCTCCAGAATGCGGGCCAGCGCCGGCAGTCCGGACAGATCGGCGATCAGCAGCTGCCAGGATGAGGACGGCTCGGGCCGGTACCAGCTGCGCGCATGGTCCAGCTCCACCCGCTGCCCCACCGCGGCGTGACGGACCCAAGCGGTGGCCAGGCCGCGCTCGTGCAGGATGAAGTCACACGTCACGTGGTGGCCGGCGCGGCGGCGCACGCTGTAATTGCGGCCTTCGGGGTCATCCTGCATATCCGGCGGACCGGGGTGGCCGGGTGCGGGAAAGTAGATGCCGAGGGCCGCGTCGCCGACTTCGGGCAGCTCCAGCGCCTCCATGTCGGCCACCTCGAACACCACCTGCCGGATCCGCGGTCCGATATCGCTGACCGCGGTGACGACACCCTGCACGGTTCCCATGCAAGGGAGGCTAACCTAAGTCCATCTATCAGCTCCCACCGCGCGCCGCCGTTCAGTTATGGCTATGCGACAGACATGGCACTTCGCCGCCGTATCACCATGTGAGCGCTTTCTCACGCGCCTTGTGCGCAATCTCAGCAAACGAACGGTAGGGTAGGCGTCGTCCGCTGTGTCCACCAAACGCAGCAAAATCCAGTCACCGCATGGAGGTGGGTGTGTGAACGCCCCGCTGATGTCGCCCATCCCGGAGGATTCCCGTGACCGAGGGTTCTCCGAAGCGGATTACGTCCGTGGCATGGAGCGGTTGGTGCACGCCGTGCAGGAGCTGTCGCTGGCCCGCAGTCTGCCCGAGATCCAGCGCATCGTCCGGACCTCGGCTCGTGAGCTCGTCGGCTGTGACGGAACCACCTTCGTGTTGCGGGACAACGGGATGTGCTACTACGCCGACGAGGACGCGATCGCCCCGCTGTGGAAGGGCAGCCGTTTCCCGATGGAAACCTGCATCAGCGGCTGGGTGATGTTCAATCGCGCGGCCGTCGTCATCCCGGACATCTACGTCGACGCGCGCATCCCGCATGCCGCGTATCGCCCGACCTTCGTGCACAGCCTGGTGATGACGCCCATCCGCAAACTCGACCCGGTCGGGGCGATCGGCGCGTACTGGGCCGACGAACGTGCCGCGACCCCGCACGAGGTCTCCCTGTTGCAGGCCCTCGCCGACTCCACGTCCATCGCCATGGAGAACGTGCAGATATACGGCGAGCTCGACCAGCGGGTGCGAGACCGCACGGCCGACCTTGAGCAGGCCACCGAGGAGATCCGCCAGCTGTCGGTCACCGATGAGATGACCGGGCTCAACAACCGCCGTGGCTTCTATCTTCTCGGCGAATCGGCACTGCGCGCGGCACGGCGAAACCACCACATGTTCCTGCTCGCCTACATCGACGTGAACGGGCTCAAGCGGGTCAACGACGAACTCGGCCACGACACCGGTGACGCGCTGCTCGCCGATGTCAGCGAGGTGCTCAGAACCACGCTGCGCGAGTCGGACATCCTGGCCCGGATCGGCGGCGACGAGTTCTGCGTGTTGGTCACCGAACCCGCGGGCGACCCGGCGGGTCTCAAGGTCCGGTTGGCGGACGCGTTCGCGGCGTTCAACGCGGAGCGGGGGCGGCCCTACGCCGTGTCCGCGAGTGTCGGGCTGGCGCTGACCGATCCGACGTCCACCGACACACTCGACGACTTGCTCACCCTCGCCGATGGGCTGATGTACGTGGACAAGAAGGGCGCTCCGGACATCCATCCGGCCGGACGCGCCGCCGACTAACTGAGGTCGTGCGGGTTGTCCAGGAAGCGCAGCGCGGGATCGATGAGGCAGCGCGAGGAGTTGCCGCCCTCGCGGCGCGCGTCGTTGCGGGCCTGATTGGCCAGCGGTAGCAACTCGTCGAGGACCTCGATCGCCGAGTAGCTGGCCAGCGGGGGAAGCGGCGTGCTCACGGCGCCGATGCTCGCGCTGAGTTGCGCGGGCCGGTCGGTCAAGGTGCCGCGGACGCGCTCCAGCAGCGCGGCCGGGTCGGCCGAGGTGAACACCTCGGCGATCAGGAATTCGCCGTTGCCGCGGTGCGCCAGGATGGTGTCGCGCCGCACCGTCGCCCGTAGTTGCCGGGCGGCCAGTACACACGCGTCGTCGGCACCCGCGGGCTGGCCCATGCTCATCAACAGGTCGTAGGTGTCGATGGTGATGACGACGATGACCAGGTGCCGGTCGTGCTGTCGGGCCCGGGCGCCCAACACGATCGACATCTCCTCCTCGAACGCCGTGCGGTTGAGCAGTCCGGTGAGGGGGTCCGAATGTGCGGAGGCCACCTTCGCCTCGGTCAGTTGCACCACCAACTGCCAGGCATAGGCCGCGAACAGATTGACCAACACGACCGCGGGAACCACCGGCACGGTGACCAACGGATCGACCACCGCCAGTCGCAAGGTGGCCATCACCAGCGTCGCGGCGCCCACCACCCACGTCAGGATGAGCTCGCGCCGGGAGTGGAACAACGCGCTGAAGCCGGCCGGTCCGGCGAAGGCCAGGCAGCCCAGTGTCGCGAGCAGCGGATCCGGGATGACATAGACGGCGGCGGCGACACAGACCGTTGCCGCAACGGCGCAGAGGCGTGACTGCGCGCGGGTGGGCCAGTAGCGGATGGCCCAGAGCGCGGCAATCGCGGTACAGCCGACGGCGACGGCACCGGCGAGGACCAGGTGTAGGCCATGGCGCGGACCGGGTGCTTCGACGACGAGGATCAGCGGGATGACGCCGAGCAGGAAGGCGATGGCCGCCACCGCACGACAGGTGACCCGCTCCAGGTTGTGCGAGGCCACCAGGGAGGTCAGCCAGTAGTAATGGTCGTCGAATTCCATGCGGCCGGTGCGCGCCGTATCGTCATTCATCGGCGGCCGTCTTTGGGGAATTCGGGAGGCTGAGGGCCTAGAGGGGCGTCCGGGCATGCGACAGAACAGAACCGCACGCGCACTGTGAACCACCCCTTCACAACTTTGTGTGCACATAACGTAGTCCCTGTTGCTGGCTGTCGACAAGTCGACACAATTTGCCTGTCAGCCAGCCACAGAGGGCGGTCTAATTACTTTGCGGCCTTATGTTGCCAAGCGCTGAGGCTCTCGTATCGCGGGTATGCCCGCGCGTTGCAAGATCTGCGCACTCCCCTGCGCACCGTGCACTCGCTACTGCGCCCCGGGCGAACCCGCACGAGCGGACGCGCCCTGCGGCACTTCATCGCCCGGTGGCTGGGCCCGGCGATCCTGTACCCGCGAATGGCGGCACTGCCCGGGGAGGCGCCGGCTCGCTCTTGAGCATCCGCCGGTCGGCGGGGCCGGCGGCCGGCGCGGGTGGCCGCGCGGCGAGGATCGCCGATATGTCGGCGCCGACAACGGGTCCCAGCAAGTTGCTCATCGTGACGGTGATGTGGTGGCGGTCCCGGTAGACCAGTGTGTTGCCGATGACGCCGGGGCACACCGCGTCGTTGCACAGGTAGTCCGCGTAGTCCAGGTAGGTGAATTTCCCAGCGGCCGCGAGATCCCGCTCCGCCCGGCGCACATCGTCGCTGAGCGCCTCGGACCGCGGCAGGGCGCACCGAAGCGCGTCGTCCACGTAGCGGCTCAGGCACATCGTCGGCGTGACGCCGATGGAGGGCGTGTCGGCCAGGAACGCGACGCGACTTCCCGATGGGAACTGACTGATGGTGCGCGCCAGCGCATCCCGCCAATGCTGGGTCGCCGCCTCGTCGCCGGCCATGTATTGGTGCCAGGCCGCGACGACGATCAGCGCGGGCTTGGACGCACTGATGTCGGCGATGACGCCGCTGCGCCACGTGTCGCACTCGGGGTAGCGCAGTCCCTCGACCACCACCGGCGGGCATGCGCTCTTGGTGTGGCTGTCGAGCCTGATCGCTCCGGCGTCGGCGAGCTTCGACAACGCGGGGAACCACTGGGTGGCATGGGAATCCCCGAACAGGACGACCAGCGGGGCGCCCGCGTTGGCGCCGAAAAGGCAGCCCGCGGGATCGGTGGCCAGATGGGATCGGTGACAACCGTTGGTCGACACGAACGGCAGAATGTCCTCGGCGTCGGCCAGGGTCGGGGTGACGTTGCTCGGCACGAAGGCTGTGCCGTGCGGTTTCAGGCTGAGCACGGTCTGCTCGGCGGGCCTGCCGCCGTCCAGGGGCGGGTTGATCGCCACCGTGCCGATGACCGCCATCGCCAGCACGGTCGCCATCGCGGCGCCTGCGGCGGCCAGGGTCCGGCGGGGGCGCGCGCCGGTCAGCCACGCCAGGCGCTGGCCGGGCTTCTCGACATAGGTATAGAGCAGCCAGGCCAGTGGCACGCACGCGACCGCGAGGACGGCGCGCCACCACAGCGGCAACGGCTCCATGTAGGCGGTGGCGGCGAGCGGCAGCATCAGCACCGGCCAGTGAACCAGGTACAGCGAGTAGGAGATGTCACCAATCCAGGTGATCGGGCGCAGGCTCAGCAGGCTGGCCGGACTCCAGGCCACCGGGCCCGCGGCGATCAGCAGGGCGGTGCCCGCGACCGGTACGGCGACGGCATACCCCGGGTACAGCGTCGTGGCGGAGAACAGCACCCCGCTGACGATGATCGTGGCAAGACCTATCCAGCCCGCGGCAGCGGCGACCCGGCCCGGCAGAATCCGGTCCCGATGCAGCAGGGCGAAGGCGACCAGCGCCCCGAGGCCGAATTCCCACATCCGGGCCGGCAGCAGGAAGAACGCACTGGGCTGGGAGAAGCCCGTCAGCCAGACGCAGAGCAGGAAGGACGCCGCAGTCAGCGCGATCAGCGCCGCGGCCATCCGGCCGCGGAGTTTGAAGACGCCGAACAGCAGCATCAGTAGCAGTGGCCACAGCAGATAGAACTGCTCCTCCACCCCCAACGACCAGTAGTGCAGGAACAGCGAGGGGGTCTTGTCGGCCAGGTAGTCGGTGGCGTTGAAGGCGAACAGCATGTTCGGGACGTAGAACGCGGCGGCGACGGCGTCTTTGAGGACCATGTCGAACTGCAGGGGCGACACGCAGACCGCGGCGACAGCCACCGTCGCCACGATGACGGTGAAGGCTGCCGGGAGCAGGCGGCGGGCCCGCCGCGCGTAGAACGCGCCGTAGCCGACCCGACCGCGGTCCCGCATGCTCTCCAGCAGGTGGGTGCTGATGAGGAATCCGGAGATCACGAAGAACACGTCGACGCCGACGTAGCCGCCACCGAATCCGGGTACCTCCGCGTGGAAGAGCACCACGAGAGCCACCGCAATGGCCCGTAAACCTTGGATATCGAGGCGTTTCTGCCTGGCGAACTGGTCTTTCGGAGCGATCGTCTGGGTCAAGCGGCTATCGCTGCCGCTGTGGCCTGTTGTGCATTTGCGCAGAATAGGCCACGGCGCACATTCTCCGGAATCAGTTCGTGAAACTCGAGATTCCTTGATTCTGAACGACTTTCACCATCAGTTCGCTAGCGTTGACAGATTGCGCGCCTGGCGAACCATTGCCGAAGGAAGCTTTGCCGCCGACAACCAGCAAAGATCAGCGAATGTGATGCTTTACCGCACATCCCCCGCGCGAAATTTAGCGAACCTAATGGTATGGCACAGATATTTGCCGTCGCGCAATGACCTTGAAAGGTCGGTCGGCGCGGATGCTTCGGACAAACAATCGCCGCGATGCCAAACCTGGGTGCGCCGCGAGCCCGGCCGGATCATCGAAACAGTGACCGTCAGTGAGATCTCCCGGGCCCCGATCGCCGAACCCGTCCCTGTCCCCGAACCGCAGATCGTCAGCGGCACCAGCCCGCTGGCCGACGGCTTCCGCAGCCGATTCTTCACTGCGGCGGACTACGCACGATTCCACGAACGGGCCCCGCGGTACGACGCGGAGAACGCATTCTTCGCGGAGGATTTCGCCGACCTCGTCCAGCGCGGCTACCTCAAGGCGCCGCTGCCCGAACACCTGGGCGGGTCCGGACTCACCCTCACCGAACTGGCACGCGAACAGCGCCACCTCGCCTACTGGGCGCCGGCCACCGCGCTGGCCGTCAACATGCACCTGTACTGGGCCGGGTCCGCGGCCGACGCCGTCGCCCGCGATGCCGCCGACGCGGGGTGGCTGCTGGCCGACATCGCGGCGGGCCAGATCTTCGCCGCGGGTCACGGCGAACCCGGTAACGACGTCGGACTGGACGACGCTCAGGTACGCGCGGTCCCGGCGCCCGACGGCTCCTACGTCATCACCGGGCGCAAGGTATTCACCTCGCTCACCCCGGTGTGGGACCAGATCGGCATCCATGCCCGCGACGACTCCGACCCGGACAACCCCGTCATCGTGCACACGTTCGTCAACCGCGCCGATCCGGGCGTGCGCATCGTCGAGACGTGGGACGCACTGGGCGTGCGCGCGACGGCCAGCCATGACACCGTCTTCGACGGGGCGCGCGCCGAAGCACACAAGACCATCGCCACCCACCCCGTGGGCCCGGACTACCCCGACTATGTCGGCCTGCTGCTGGCCTGGTACCTGCCGTTGGTGTCCAGCGTGTATTTCGGTATCGCCCGGCGCGCACTGGATCTCGCCATCCTCGGTGCGCAGACCAGGGGGTCCCTGCGTGCCGATGTGTCCCGGCACGCGGACAAGCCTGCGGTGCAGCGTCAGATCGCCGAGGCCGAGATCAAACTTGAGGCGGCGTCGGCCTTCCTGGACTCCGTCACCACCGCACCGAACAATCCTTGGGATGCGTTGCGCGCCTTGGCCGCCAAGGAGTTCAGCACCACCACCGCCCGGCAGGTGGTGGACACCGCCGTCCAGGTGGTCGGCGCGGCATCGGTATCACGGCGCCATGAGCTGGAACGTCTGTACCGCGACGTGCGCACCGGATCCTTGCACCCGCCGAACACCGATGCCGTACTCGAAGCCCTCGGGGCGGTCGCGGTCGGACCGGGTCCGGCGGTCTGACCGCCGAGGCCGTTGGCTCACAGCCTTTCCCCAGATTCGACGCCGAAGTGCCCCCAGCGGATAGCTGGGGGCACTTCGGTGACTAGTGGTCAGGCGAACGCGCGGCCGGATGCCGCGCGATCAGTACCAGACTTTGCGGCCACCGATCGGGCGCCCGATCTGGCCCAGAACGAGCAGCACCAAGCCGACGACCAGAAGGATCCAGCCGATGGTGGCAATGACAGCGGGAACCGGCAGAAGATAACCGACCGCAATGAGGATGATGCCGAGGACGATCACAGGACGCTCCTAAAGTTATTGACGTTTCCGACAAAGGCGGAATACCCAGCGGCGGTGGGTTTCAATCCTCCCGGCGTCAACTGTTTCGCAGCACCTCTGCCGTCTCCAGACGCCGCGCGTGCAGCACCGGGTAGACGGCCGCAGTCGAAACGAGGATGAGTACGGTCACCACGCCCATCCGCAGGGACAGCGGCGGCGCTCCCCAGCCGATGGTGATGCCGTAATACACCGGCGACCCCAGCGACCACAGATAGGTCAGCCCCACTCCCCCCAATACGGCGAGGCAGGCAACCAGCAGGACGAGCAGCACAGCGTTGGCGACGATCACCGCCTGCTCCTGCCCGGCGGTCACCCCGATCGCCCGCAACGCAGCGCGTTCACGTTTCCTCTGCACCAGACCCAGCACGAACACGTTGAGTACGCTCACCCCGGCGGCGATCATCACCAGGTATCCCGCGATGGTGAACGGCTCCAGGAACCGGGTGATCCCGGTGGCGGCCTCCGCCCGCCATTGTTCGTTGTCGTACACCGACAATCCCGCGCCGAGACCCAGGAAGTCCGGCCGGTGGACGGTCGCGTCCGCGCCGGACGGGTACGCCACCGCGACCTGTTCGCGTACGGCGGCCCAGTCCGACCGCGCCGCATCCCGCGATGTGAGTACGATATCGCCGACGGCGGCGTCGTTGATCATCTGGGCACGAAAGATTCCGGCCACACGGAACTGCTTGGGCCCGTGCACGGTTGGCAGCTCGACCGTGTCGCCCGGCGCGGCCCGCAGCCGGCTGGCGGCGATCTCGCTCAGACCGATGTCCCCGTCCCGCAGCCGTTTCCAGAAATCGTCGGAGTCCTCCGTCGGTTCGTAGAGGGCCTGGCTGTACCAATCCCCCGGCGTGACGCCGTCGATCAACCGCGACGACGAACCGGAGGAGAGGACGGACCGCCAGCGCGACGACACCCTGTGCGCGTCGGCTGCCCCAGCCACCATGGCGAACGTCGCATCGGACAGCCGCCCGTCCCGCTGATCGAGCACCGACTGCGAGGTGATCAACAACGATGTGGGCAGCCGGTCGGCCTTCTGCGCCGCAACCTGCGCGGTGCCGAGCAACTGCATGCTGTGTGAGCCGATCGCCAAGCTGGTGGCCTCGGCCAGCAGCGCGGCGGACAGCGCGAAAAGCAATGCGTAGCGGCGGAAATCGGCGCCCAGCAGGCGCCCGACGGCGGGGTGCACACGCGTCAGCAGCCCGATCAGCAGCTCCGCGGCCCGTGGCGCGATCCACACCGTCACCAGTACCACACCGGCCAACCCCAGCGTCATCCCGTTGATTCCCACGTTCAGCGGCAGGGCCCCTTGGGCGAAAACCTTCAGCACCACAACCGAACCCACCAACATGGCGACGCCGGCGATCAGCGGCCACACCGGGATCTTCCTGGCGCGCTGTACTCCCCCGGCCCTCGCCATGGCGGCCAACGGCCCGTCGCGCACCAGCCGCAGCGCGGGCCCGACCATCGCCACCGTCCCGCAGATGGTCCCCGCGACCGCTCCGATCACGACGAGGTTCGGCGTGAAATGCGGCGTGATCGTCCCACCCGACCCGGCCAGCATGGCCTGACCGAACCGGTTCACCAGATACGTCCCGAGTAGGAATCCGGTTGGCAAACCTGCCAATCCGCCCAACAGGCCGACCACCGCGCCTTCACCCAGCATCCCGGCAAACAGCCCGGCCGGTTTGGCACCGATCGCGCCGATCGTTCCCATCACGGCCCGCCGGTCCTCCACCGCCAGCAGGATGGTGTTCACGGCGATGAGGATGCCGACGATGATTCCGGCGAGCGCGGTGAGATCGAAGCTCTGCGTGGCGTTCTCGAACACCGCGGGCAGATGCGGCCGGGGCGGCCCCGCCGCGGCGATACCTACGGCGACACGGTCCACGTCGGCCGTTACGTCCGCGCCCGTCTTGGGCAACACAAACGCGGCGGTGACGAAGCCGGGTGTGGACAGCAGGGCCGCAGCGACATCGGTGGACGGTGCCAACAGCACGTATCCGTCGTTGATGTCGGCGACCTGGTCGAATTCGGCGAACGTCCAGCCGAGGTGCGCAGAGTTCGGCGGTAACCCGGGTAGCCGCAACTCATCACCCACGGTGAGGCCGTGCCGTTCGGCGATGACCGCAGGCAGCAACAGCGGCACGCCCGGTCCGTCCGCCGGCTTCTGCTGCGCGCGTTGTGCGCAGTTGAATGCGCCGACCAACCGCTCGATCTGACATGACCCACCGAGCAGGAAGAAGCCGCGGCTGGTCCCTGCGAGGTCCACCGGGGTCAGGGCGGCGACAACGGGAATGACGGCATCCGCTCCCGCCACCTCGGCGCGCAGCCGGTCCACCGTCCGGTCCGGCAAGCGGCCGCTCACGTTCGGGACGACCTCGAGCACACCGGCGTCGGCGGCGTGCGCCAGTGCGGGGCCGAAGGAGTCGAACGGGCGGGTGAGTTCCGCTTTGAGGATGAGCGTGCCGAGTACCACCGTCACGCCCAGCGCCACACCGACGACGCTCAGCAGTGTCCGCCGCCAGTCGGCACGCAGCGCGGCCAGATGGATCCGCCGAAATGACATCCACCCGGCCCGCAGCCACTGCATCAGCGTTCCTCGACGGTCGCGCCCGCGTCGGCGAGATCCACTGTGCGTGAACCGTAGCCGACCGCAGCCTGGTCATGGGTGACCATGACGACCGCCGCACCGTCCTCGTCCGACATCGCGCGCAGGAGTTCGAGGACCTCGGTCGAGGAGTTGCTGTCCAGGTTTCCGGTCGGCTCGTCGGCGAGCACGATGGCGGGCCGCGCCACGAGCGCACGGGCCACCGCCACCCGCTGCATCTGGCCGCCCGACAGCTCCGCCGGGCGGTACCGGGTGCGGTCACCGAGGCCGACCCGTTCGAGCAGTTCCTCGGCTCGGGCGTCGGCCTTGCGGGCCGCCATCCCGTCGAGCACCAGCGGCAACGACACGTTCTCCACGGCGGTGAGCATCGGCACCAGGTTGAAGAATTGGAAGACGAATCCCAGGTTGCGCCGCCGGAAGGCCGCACGGGCACCGGTACTCATGGACCAGACGTCGCGGCCCCCGACCTCCACCCTGCCTGCGTCGGGGGCGTCCAGGCCGCCCGCGACATGCAACAGTGTCGATTTGCCGACGCCCGACGGCCCGGTGACGACGACGAATTCGCCCGCCTCCAACGTGAAGTCGAAGTCGGCGAGTACCCGCACCTGCTCGTCGCCACGGAGGTAGGCCTTGTCGACGCCCTTGAGTTGCAATGCTGGATTCATGCGCATCGAAATCGAGCCTCCCGACTGTGGTGTGGCGACCGCCCATCGTCACTCGGAGAACTCCCGGTGATTCGAGTAGTGCGGTACTCGAATCATGTCGACCGCGCCGATTTAGCGTGACGGCATGGCCAATCCATGCGAGGCGTCGACCCCACCGGCCGTGCGCTCGCCCACCGTGGTGCAGGGTCTTCAGTTCGCGATAGGCCGCCGGCGGGCGATGCGGACCTGGATCCGACGGCACGGGCGCGCATTCGAGCTGTCCATCCCGGTTTTCGGGCGGACTGTGGTCGTCTCCGATCCGGCGCTGACGAAAGCGGTATGCACGGCACGCGCCGATCAACTGGTCAACGTAAGGCCGAACATGAGCAATCTGTTCGGGCCCGGATCCATCTTCGCGCTCGACGGCGACCGACACCGGGCGCGGCGCCGCCTGCTGGCCCCGGCATTTCACGGCCACCGCCTGCAGCACCACGCCATGGTGATCGAAGAGGAGACAGGACGTGAGAGCGCGCGCTGGCCCGATGGTGTGGAATTCCCGATCCTCGAGTCGATGAACAGGATCACGCTGAATGTGATCCTGCGCGCGATCTTCGGCGACGACGCGGACGTCGACCCGTTGCGCGGGATCGTCCCGCCGTTCATGAAGCGGGGGCAGCTGCTCGCGTTCCTGCCCGCACCGCGCGCCGGCATCCGCCGATACAGCCCGTGGCGCAAGCTCGACAAGCTGCGCGCCGCTTTCGATCTCGTCATCGGCACACTCATCGACGAGACCGAGGCCGACCCGCTGCTCGGCGAGCGCACCGACATCATGGCGATGTTGGTGTCCGGCGGCATCACCCGAGCCGAGATCTGCGATGAGGTGGTGACCTTGATAGGCGCCGGGCACGAAACCACCGCCGCGGCCTTGGGCTGGGCGTTCGAACGGTTGCGGCGCCATCCGGCGGTGGTGGCCGAATTGGTCGACGAGGTGGATCAGGGCGGCAGCGACCTGCGCCGGGCCACCGTGCTGGAACTGCTGCGCATCCGCACCGTCATCGATGTGGCCGGGCGCCGGGTGCGGGCAACGGATTTCAGCCTCGGCCCGTGGCGAATTCCGCGGGAGCACACGATACTGCTGCGCATTGCCGATCTGCACGAGGATCCGGCCGGCTTCGCGCATCCCGACCGGTTCGATCCGTCTCGGTTCCGCGCAGCCACGTCACCCGGCTCCGGGTGGCTGGCGTTCGGCGGTGGCGCCCGGCGGTGTCTCGGCGCCGAGTTCGCCCTCACCGAGATGGACATCGTGCTGCGGACGGTGCTGCGCGACTTCGTGATTCAGACAGACGCCGCGCCCGACGAGAGGTCGGTGTTCCAGGGTGTCGCGCACATCCCGCAGCATGGGGCCCGCGTCGTGTTGCACCGGCGGGATGGCGCGGCGTGCCCACCCAGGTGATCCGGCCGACGCAGGCCCGGCGGTTCGACATCCGCTGCGATGTCGGCGACGCCATCGTCGCGAACCTGGCCATGCACTTCGTGTTCTTCTTCGAGCGGCGTCTCGACACCCGCGCGCTCGCGGCAGCGTTCGGGGAGGCACTGACCAGTCTGCCGATCTTCGCCGCTCGCCTGGGTCTGGTCGACGGCGCCATGGCCATCCGGTGCCGCGGGCAGGGCGTGCCCTTGCGCTGTCTGTCCTCGCCCCGCACGCTCGCCGACGCCGTCGGTTCGGTGTCGGCGGACGCCGGCCACTGGCTGATCGATCCCGTGAACGGCGTTGCGGCCCGGTGGGGTTGGGGTCCGGTGTGCAAAGTCCGGGTCACGCATCTCGCGGACGAGGCCACCGCCATCGGATTCTCCTGGCACCACGCGATCGGCGACATGCAGACGCTGATGCAGTTCATGAACGCGTGGACCGCCGCTGCCGCCGACAGCGCACCGGCCGCACCGGTGATCCCGGAGGATCGAGCGCGCTATCTCGACGAGCACCTCCCCGCCGGGGGTGCCACCGAACCCGGCGTGCGCTGCCTCGGGCCGGCCGAACTGGTCCGCAGCGTGGCCTACCTCGCCAAGGGGGCGCGTATCCAGCGGACGCTGACGCTCTACTTCGGCGACGACGAGATCGACCGGATGCGCCACACGTACGGGCACCGCATCCGGTTGTCGGCCAATGATGCGGTGTGCGCACATCTTTGCGAGGTGCTGATGTCCGCGGATCCGGCGGTGGACCGTCGTACCCTGGCGATCGCGGTGAACGCGCGGACCCGCTGCGGGCTCGATCCGATGCTGGTCGGAAACGTCCTCACCACCCTGAACATCGGCCTGCGCAGGGGTGAGGCCGCCGATTCGGTCGCCGAGCGCATTCGCCACACCGTGGACCACTTCGACGAGCACCGCGATCTGCGCGTCAACCAACAGTTCCTCGATGCGTCGGGGCGGTGGCGAGCCGTACGCTGTGTGTCGACGGCGTTCGATCCGGTGCGGTGGAACCCGTTGATCTCGAACCTGAGCGGCTTCGGCGTCTACCGTTTGCAGTTCGAGGGCACCCACCCGTGTTACTGCGCGATGGTCCTCAAGCTGCCCGTGGCGGGGCTCGGCGCGCTGCTCGACGGGTCCGGCGGCCGCGGCCTGCTCTTCCAGATGTCCTTGCCGCCGATGGAGTTCGAGGCCCTGTCGGCTCCCGCGGTGCGCGAACGCATCCACCGGTTCCGGCGCCCCGGCGACGACATCCCGCGTCTACACCGGTAGGTCAGCCGCCCAGCTCGGATACCGCGGTGTCCAGCGCGGCGGCTTGGTGGGCCAATTCCCCGTCGGAGTCCTCGGCGTCCCCGAGCCTGCCCATCAGGTCCACTCGGGAGATCACCTCCAGGCCGCCGGCCTCGTCGCCGGCGGACACGATGTGGACGCGCCCTTCACGCAGTACCAGCACCGCGTCGTCCTCGCCCTGCAACAGCCGTCGCAGATTTTCCTTCGTGATCAGCATGGTTGTCGGGTACCCA
Organism: Mycolicibacterium cosmeticum; assembly: GCA_016197365.1. Classification (GTDB taxonomy): domain Bacteria; phylum Actinomycetota; class Actinomycetes; order Mycobacteriales; family Mycobacteriaceae; genus Mycobacterium; species Mycobacterium cosmeticum_A. Next base: position 123,006 of record JACPVS010000006.1, read on the forward strand.
GTGGCGCGGTCCTCATATCGGCGAGGTGGTGCCGATCACCGACAGCAGCGCCAGCTTCTCGTAGCTCTCACTTCCCGGCGCCGCGGTGTACACCAGCAGCGTGTGCGATTCTTCGGGGTCCAGCAGGATCTGACAGTTGAGTTCCAGCAGCCCGACCTCGGGGTGCCGATAGCGCTTTGAGCTCCCGCGGGACGACGCCCACCTCGTGCTCATCCCAGACCGCACGGAACTCATCGCTCTGCGCGGTGAGTAACGCGGCGAGGTGCGCAGCCGTGGATTCGGGTCCGCGCACGGTGAGCACCCTGCGCAGGCCCGACGCGTACATCCGCGAGTAGAAGGCATGGTCCTCGCTCGGATAGAGGTCGCGGACGGCCGGATCGGTGAACCATCGATACCCGATGCTGCGGGCCGGGCCGCTGTACTGCGCCAAGTCGCCGACGAGCGCGATGTCCAGCGGAGTCTGGCGCAGCGTCTCGCCCAATTCGGTGACGATCTCGGCCGGAGTGTCGGTGAGCCTGTCGAAGATCCGCAGCATGCCGGGGCTGATGTGCTCGGTCCCAGCACCCCGCTGGGGCGGTTGATGTCCGGCGAGCCGGAACAGGTGGTCGCGCTCATCCCGGGACAGGTGCAGGCCCTGGGCGTCCCGGACCTCTCGGGACAGCGCGCGGTGGTGACCGGTGCGAGCGACGGCATCGGACTCGGCATCGCTGCGCGACTCGCCACCGCAGGCGCCGAGGTGATCATGCCGGTCCGCAACGCGCGTAAGGGTGAGGCGACCGCCGCCGCGATTCGCCGGCAGTGCCCGCACGCGAAGCTGTCGCTGGAGGACCTTGACCTCTCGTCGCTGGCATCGGTGCACGCGCTCGGCGACAAACTGTGCGCAGACGGGACTCCGATCCACGTGCTCATCAACAATGCCGGCGTGATGACACCGCCCGACCTGCAGCGCACCACCGATGGATGCGAGCTGCAGTTCGGCACGAACCACCTGGGACATTTCGCGCTGACCGGCCGCCTGCTGCCGCTGTTGAAGGCGGGGCACGCGCGGGTCACGTCGCAGACCAGCGTCGCTGCGCGCGGCGGTGAGATCAACTGGGCTGACCTGAACTGGGAGCAGAAGTACGACGGCATGGCCGCCTACCGGCAGTCCAAGATCGCGTGCGGGCTGTTCGGGCTGGAGCTCAGCCGCCGCAGCGCGGCTCTCGGGTGGGGAATCACCAGCACCATCTCCCATCCCGGGGTGGCCCCGACCAGTCTGCTCGCCGCCCGCCCGAGGTGGGTCGGGCCACCGACACCGTCGGTGTGCGGATGATTCGGTGGCTGTCGGCGCGCGGCCTGCTGGTTGGAACGGTCGACACCGCGAAGTTGCCTGCGCTGATGGCCGCGACCGTCGGCGAGGGCGGTGGTTTCTACGGACCGCAGTGGCCAGGCAATGCGGGCGGCCCGCCCGGGCAGCAGAAGCTGTGGAAGCCGTTGCAGGACAACGCGTCTGCTCGGCGACTGTGGGCGGCGTCGGAAGAACACCTAAAGCTGGCCGTCAGCTGATCGACACGACCTGGTCCAGCGGGTCGTACGGCAGATTCTGATTGGTGGTCGCGGTGACAACCATGTTGGTCAGCGTGATGGATCCCCCGTGGTTGTCCAGGAAGGCCGTGTCGGCGGCGTCGCGGCCGGTGGCGATGCGGACCAGCGTCTGCCGCGGCGCCAGGCAGGTGGCGTCGACGACGCGCCACTGCCCGTCCACGTAGGCCTCGGCGACCGCGTGGAAGTCCATGGGCACACAGCCGGGCGCGTACACCGCGACCAGGCGGGCCGGAACGTTCACCGCACGCAGGAGTGCGACGACCAGGTGCGCGTAATCGCGGCACACGCCGGCACCGGCCAGCAGGGTGTCCTCGGCGCCGTCGATGGGATCACTGGAGCCGGGCACGTAACTCAACCGCGCCCCCACCCATGACGAGATCTTCGCCAAAAGTGTTGCCTTGTCTGAGTATTGATTGAACTCGAAGCCGGCGAAACCGTAGAACTTGTCCGACTCCGCGTAGCGGCTCGGCCGCAGGTACTGCGAAAGGTCGTAGTCGGTGACGGGAGCGGGTTCGCTGTTTCCGACGATTGTAGCGGAGTAGTCGACAGTCAGGCTGCCCACACCCGAATCGAATTTGTGGATCCGGTTGCCGTGCACGCCGCTGATCTCCGTCGCGCTGATCTGTTGGCCGTTCAACACGAACGTCAACGATTCCGAGACCTGCGCTCCGGGATGTGGGGCGACAGCAATCTGGAACTCCAGCGTGCTCGGATCGGTGATCTCGACGTCGAGATGGGTGCCCACCTCGCGGATGAGGGTACTGATGGTTACCGCCGATCTTTTACTCGGGAGAACTGCCGCAGCGGTGTGCCGACGACGGGTGCAGCCCTACATGTTTCTTCCGGCTCACCCTAGCGATGCGAGGCCTCGACCGCCCGTCACACACCAATGAGACGGGCATCAACCCGGCGAGCACGCTCCCGAGAAGGCGGGCGAAGAGCAGTCAGGACTTTCGTGCCTCCCGTTCCGCCGATCCCGCGTTGATTCGAAATCAATTGCTGGGTCTACCATTTCGCGACATCAGCGACAGCGTGCCCACCCCGGCACCAACGGTGTCCCCGGGCACGCGCCCCGCCGTCTTGGCGATGAATGGTCAACCGGCGAGTCTTCAGGTCGACGAGGTTGAATTCCTCCTCGACACCCAAGGTCCGCCTCATCGGCCCCCGTGTTCGTGACGGGAGCCGGTCAAGTTCCCACCGCCACCATGGCGGGTCTGTCGGCGGCGTCGCGTCCCTCCACATCGGTCGGCTGCGCCACCGCCATCATCGTGCTGTGCGCCGAGTGCGACTCCGCACCCGGCGGGATCACCAGCAGGATCAGGCGTTCACCGTCGAGGCCGAGGATCTCGATGGTGTCGGCCGGCTGGCGTAGGTACCCGTCGAGACGCACCGTCCGTCCACCCGTGACGAGTTTGCGGGGCGGCTCGGCCCACTCGCCGACGTTGTACAGCACCCGTGCGATGCGACCGAGCCGAACCGACAGCACCGCCAGCAGATCGGGCAATTCGGAGGCGAGGTCGGCGCTGTGCGGCCACCACGCCCCGTCCGCCCGGCCCAGCGGGGACCCCTTGGGCTTGAGACGCAGTCGCGGCGTCTCGGCCGGCACGGCACCGTTCAGATCATTCTTGCGTGACTGGTGTGACGTCATGACGACGATCCATTCTTGGCGGGCGATCGGCCCGCTACCTCGGATCAGCGATGACACGGGTGCGGCTCAGTCCACACCCACGGCGCCGCAACCGGCCGCCGCAACTCACCGCAAGGACACCACATGGATTCGATGGATTTGTTCTCCCATCTTCAACCAACGCCCCACGAAAGTGGTCCACACCAGTCCAACGCTGCCGACCAAGATATGAGCAACGTTGCAGCACTGGGCTTTTCAGATAACTCGAGCTCGGCGGCGTTCGAGAGTTCAAGAGCTCGTCCCGACGCCGAGGACGCCGGCTCCCGGTAGGTCGTAGCCTTCCGGCGTGGCGAAATCTGCCATCGCCGCGTCGACCCGGACCCGAATGTCCGCACTGACGTCGGCGGGAAGTGACTCCAGCATCCGGGCAAGCGGCCCTGCCAGCGACGGGACGACCGACCACCACTCGTCGACCGAAGCGACCTTCATCGGCGTAGAGATCTCCCGGACCTCGACGCCGGTGAACCCGGCCCCGTCCAGCATTTCTTCCAGTGTGCCAGGCGCTTCCAGCGAGAAGGGCCCGGGCACACCAGGCGGCGGGACGGGAAAACCCATCTGCTCGGTGACCGCGTCGAACAGTAGACCCAGCCATGGGTTGCGGTCCCGAGGTCCCCACACGGCGAACACCGCGCGGCCGGCCGGCCGCAGGATCCGGCGGGTTTCCCGCACGGCCGATGCGGGGTCGGGCACCAGCATCAGGCCTTCTCGGCACAGCACCTTGTCAAAAGCGGCATCGGGATAGTCGATCCGCTCGAGGTCCACTTCGCGGGTGGTGACGTTGGTCAGGCCCGCTTTCTCCGCTCGCTCAGCGGCGATCGCCGTCATCTCCGGTGCGATGTCGGAGAGCACCACGGCACCGTCCGGCCCCACACGCGCGGCCGCCGCCATCCCTACGCCGCCGGGGCCGCAGGCCAGTTCGAGCACCCGCTCCCCGTTCCGCAGGTCGGCGGCATCGAGCATCGCCTCGGCCACCACCGCTCCGCGCGCATCGACATACTCGGCAAGCTCACCCCAGGACGGGGCGACCGATGACCAGATCGCACGAAGCGACGCGCGCAAGCCGCCGTCGTCTGCCGTCGTGGCAACCTCCACCGCGCCTCCCGAGTCTGTTCATCCATACACCCGTTAGGCCGTGCCCGCAGGTGCATCGGTGTCACACTGTGGACGTGAGCGACGGTGGGACGGCTCCCCCGCCCGAGTCGCGTCCCGGTGCCGGTTCGTCCATCGATGATCTGCTGGATCAGGCGGTGGCGGCGATCAACCGTGGCGATCGGGTGACTGCTGCCGCGCTCGCCGACCACGTCCTGGCCATGGACCACGGGAACGCCGACGCCGAGGATCTACTCACCGCCCCCGACGATCGTGGCGAGATTCGGCGTTTGACGATCTTGTATGTCGACCTGGTCGACTCCGCGTTGCTGTCCGGCAGCAGCACTCTTGACACCTACGGGCTGTTGATGGGCCGTTATCGCCGACTGGTGCTGGACATCGTGCACCGCTTCGACGGCCATATCGACTCCCCGACGGGTGAGGGTCTGCTCGCGGTGTTCGGACATCCGAGAACCCATGAGGACGATGTGCGCCGAGCGGTGCTGGCCGGATTGGAGATCACCAGGGAGGTGGCGCTGCTCGGCGAGCAGTTCGCGCACCACGTCGAGATGAAGACCGCCGCGAGGGTGGGAGTGCATCGTGGGCTCGTCTATCTGGACACCGCGCAAAGTGACGTCTATGGCCTCGGCGCCAACTTCGCGGCCCGGGTCTCGGGCTTGGCTCCGGCCGGCGCCGTGGTCATTTCTGATGTGGTGGCGCCGTTGCTGGGCGATGCCTTCGAGCTGATGCGGTGCGAACCGGCCGCCGTCAAGGGAGTCAGCGAGTTGGTCGCCCATCACCGCGTGCTGGGTGAGCGGGCACCGCAGGCCCAACCCCACACCCCGCTGGTGGGGCGTGACCGTGAACTCGGGTGGCTGCGGGAGCGTTGGGTGCAGGCTCAGGCAGGCACGTTGTCGACCCCCGGTGTGGTGGTGCGCGGCGAGCCGGGAATCGGCAAGTCCGCGCTGGCGGCCGCCATCGCCAAGGTGGCCTCGGATACGGGGGCGGCGGTGCTGACCTTGACGGGTTCGGCCCTGCACACCGACTCAGGTCTGTATCCGATCCGGAACCTGATCGAACAGCGTTGCGGGACGGGCAGACTGACCCCGCCCACTGAGAAGTTGCAACTACTCGAAGCCGAACTGACGGTCTGCGGAGGTGACACCGAAACCGCTGTGCCGTTGTTGGCCCCGGCACTGGGCATCGCGCCGGAACACGGATACCAGGCCGCTGCCGCAGAAGGACGCAAGCTCTATCGATTGATCGGACAGGCGGTGCAGGACTATCTGCTGGCTTGTGTCGGCAAAGGCCCGGGCCTGCTGGTGGTCGAGGATGCGCACTGGTTCGATCCGTCCACCCTCGAGATCCTCGGGTCCGTCCTGAATGCCGCCGCAGGGCGGCTGCTCATCGTCGTGACGGGACGCCCGGGTCAGTGGCTGCCCACCGAGTGGCCGGTGACGGCGATCGACCTCGGCCCGTTGACGGAGGACGAGGCGGACCGACTGATCGCCACCCTGGATCCCACGCTGTCGGCACAGGATCGAGCAACGGTCGCGCAGCGCTGCGACGGGATGCCGTTCTATGTGGAGCAGGTCGTCGGCGGGCTCACGGAAACCGGGGTTCCCGAGGGGTTGTACGAGCCGTTGCTCGCCCGGCTGCGGGCAAGTGCCAACGTGGTCCCGGTGGTCGAGGCGGCGGCGCTGATCGGTCGCCAGTTGGACCGGGACCTGCTGCGCTACGTTGTCGCCCTCGATGACGATGTCCTCGACAGTGTCCTCGCCGAGCTCAGCGACGCGCGCGTGCTGGAACCATGGGGACCGAGCGGGTGGCGGTTTCGGCACGAGTTGCTGCGCGAGATCGCCCTGGAGTTGGCGCCACCGAGCGTGCGTCGCGGCCTGCACGGCAGGGTCGCGGACGCATTGGTGAACGGCGTGGGTGGCGATCCGGAGTGGCAGCTGGTGGCCGCACATTACGAGCAGGCGGAGAAGGCAGCCGCCGCGGTGACGGCGTACCGGCGGGCGTCGACCGATGCGCGCCGGCGTGGCGCTCTCACCGAAGCGCGCGGGTACCTGACCCGTGCCCTGGCGCAAGTGGACAACCAGACGCCGGGGCGGCCACACGATATGCAGGAGATGGCGGTGCGCCTGGAGCGGGGATTCCTTGCTTCGGCCGCCGAAGGCCCGCGAAACGACGCCACCGCAGACGATTTCGAGGAGTGTCTGCGGATCGGCGGCGCGGATGTGCGTGATGACGAAGTGGTCGGCACGCTGTTCGCGCTGGCCGGTTATTACTTCGCCCTGGGAGATCTGCCCCGCTCCGCTCGGGTGCTGCGGTCCTTGCGCGCGGGCATGAGCTCCGAGCGGGCGTTCTTCCGGCCCGTCGTCGAAGCGGGCATCGGCATCGGCGAATGGATGAACGGCGGATTCGCCGCCGCGCGCGAGCAGATGGTCACGGCAACAGCAGAGTTCGCTGCGGCGGGTCGGCAGCCGCTCGAGTCGCTCTGGTTCGCGCCGACCGACCCGATGACCATGGCGCACGGAATCCTCAGTCTGGACCGGATTGCATGCGGGGACCTACCCGGCGCAGAGGCGCAGCTGCGCGACGCAGTGCAGCGAGCCGAGGAACTGAGTTTCCCGCAGGGTCCGTTCAGTCTCGCGTTCGCCCGCTTCTTCGAGATCTGGATACGCATCGAAGCGCGTCAGCTCGATCGCGCGGCGGCCCTGGCCGCCGAGCTGATCGAACACGCCGAGCGGCACGGCTTCGAAGTGTGGGCGCTGTGGGGTAACGCTCAGCTGGCCATCGTCGACGCGATGAGGTCGGTCTTCACCGCCGAGCCTGACGCCGGACCGCTCGTGGATCGCGCGATGGAGTTCGTCGCGATCGTTCGCGCGGCCGGGTTGACAGTCTTCATCACGTTGTTCGACGGTGCTCTTGCCCGACTGTTCACAGCCACCGGCCGTCAGGCCGAGGCCCGTGCCCAGCTGGACACGGCACTCGGCCTGGGCCGCGGCATCGAAATGTGCTTCTACGAGGCGGAATTGCTCCGCCTGCGCGCTCACACCCACCCCGGTGAAGAAGACCGTGAAGCGGATCTGGCTGCGGCCCTTGATGTTGCCCGCGCCCAGGGAGCAACCCTGTACGAATTGCGCTGCACACTGGATGATTACGAATGGCGTGGAGAGCCTGCCCGTACCGGTCTCGACGAAGTCGCCGGCCGGTTCGCCTCCGGCAGCCAATTGCCCGAATGGCAGCGTTACCTGTCGCTCAGGTAGCGGCGCACTCACTGACCACCACGTAATGGGGCACCGCCTCGTCGACGCCCTTGACTGCCGCCGGTTCGCAGACCTTCAGCTCAAAGTCGTTCCTTATCAACGCCTCGACCGCATCGGAGACGACGACTGCACCCGGTGGCGCGGCACCCGAGATCCCGCTCGCCAGATTGGCGGCCAATCCCGAGAAATCGTCCTGACCAGCGTCCAGATACACCGCACCCCGGTGCACCCCGACCCGGACGTTGACGCCGAACCCGAATCGGCGCTGCGACTGCTCGCTGAGGCGTGCCACCGCCCGGGTGATCTCCAGCCCGGCTTGCGTCGCACGGTGCGCGTCGTCTCCGCGGGTGATCGGATGGCCGAACACGGCAAGCAGACCGTCCCCCTTGGTGGAACCGATTCGCCCGTCGTGCCCATTCACGATGCGCTCCACCTGTTCGCGGTATCGCCCGACGACCAATCGGTACGTCTCGGGCTCCACTCGTGCCGACAGCGCCGTCGAATCCACCAGATCGGCGAAGAACAGGGTCAACTGCCGGATCTCGCCGCCGTCTCCGGCGGTGGCCCACACGCCTTCCGCTTCGGCCGGGCTGTCAGTCACCTGGATATCGTGGCATCCGGCGGTGCGTGGCACAGCGGGTTCGGTGCCCGACATGTAGGTGATCCCGGTCCGGGAACGCCGACCGCGTCGCGCGAGTGCGAGACTGTATCCAGAAAATGACTGGAAGGATGCGCATGCCGGGCTCGACCAGGGGAAGTCGCTCTATCGTTCTGAAGTTTGTCGGGGCGGCTTCGATACTGAGCAGCGTCGTGATGCTGAGTGCGGATCCTGCGCTGGCAGAACCCGCTCCCGGCGGTCAGGACCCGACACCGTTCATCGGCGCCGCACCGTTCGGGCCGCCGAAGGTGGCCCCCGTCAACGGCGCGACGGTGGGGGTGGCCCAGCCGATCATCATCAACTTCCCCGGACCGGTTGACGACGCCGGCGCAACCGAGGGTGCCGTCCACATCTCGTCAGTCCCCCCGGTTCCCGGCAAGTTCTACTGGATGACTCCCACGCAGCTCCGCTGGCGCCCGTTGAGCTTCTGGCCCGCCCACACCGCGGTGACCATAGATGCGGGCGGCACGGTGTCCAACTTCTTCACCGGAGACACGCTGGTGGCCACAGCGGACGACGCGACGCATCAACTCACCGTCACGCGAAACGGGGCCGTGGAGAAGACGATCCCGATGTCGATGGGTATGGCGGCGGGCGGGCACCAAACCGCGAACGGCACCTATTACGTCCAAGAAAAGATGCCCTCGGTGGTGATGGATTCCTCGACCTACGGGGTTCCCGTCAACTCGACGTACGGTTACAAGACGACAGTCGAGCTGGCTGTCCGGTTCGACGACAGCGGCAACTTCGTGCACAGCGCTCCATGGTCGGTGAACGATCAGGGTAAACGCGATGTCAGTCACGGCTGTATCAACATCAGCCCCACCAACGCACGGTGGTTCTTCGACAACTTCGGCGCCGGTGATCCCATCATTGTGCAGAACTCCACCGGCACCTATACCAGGAAAGACGGCTCCAGCGACTGGCAGACGTAACTCGAGCTGTCGGACCGCTCGCTGATCTGCCTGCCGTCGACGTTCACCAAGGACGACAAGCTGCAGTCGCGGATCGTGCCGTGGTTCGGCCCGGGCGCGGTGATCACGACGCCACGGCATCAGGTCGATGTGATCGTCACCGAGTATGGCGTCGCCGAACTGGAGGGCAAGACCGTCCAGGAGCTCGCGCACCCGCAGTTCCGCGATGAACTGCTCGCGGCGGCCAAGCGCGCGTCGAAGGGCTACTCGCCGGTCGAGTAGCGGATGAATCATGGTCTGCCCCGACGACGCAACCACCGCCCATATCGTCAGCTATGGGCGGTGGCGCGTCGGATGGGTGGATGAGAGAACGCCGCGCAGGCTAGCCGGCCGAAGGATTGAGGACGCGGCCACCCGACGGGTTGATCACCGACCCACCCGAGGGGTTGATGATGGACGTACCACCGGAAATCGAAGACCCACGAATGACGGACGTGCCCGACGTCCCGATGGTCTGCCGGTCGGTGCCCGGGGCGGGCGCGGCGCTGGTGCCGCCGCCGTTGACGATGCGCAGCTCGCTGTCGGTCAGCGTGCGGATGCTCTGCCGGCGCAGGGCCAGCTTGCGGTTGGTGTTCATGATGCTTCCTTTCGTATTCGCGGGCCCTGGTTGGTTCGCGTTACGACAGAGCATCGGCTGCCGCTCTTGGAGGTTTCTTGGCGACGATCGGTGCGCGTCAGGTCGGCAGATCGGACACGTCAGGGACGAGGCTGCCGCGCGATCTGGCTGGCGTAATGCCGGTCGAGGAAACTCAGGATGACGAGTTCATGGGTCCGGGCGGCGGAGCGCAACAGTCGGATCGCGTTGAGGTGACTGAAGCTGTGCACCAGGTCTGGGAACTGCTGGGTCAGCAGACCGCGCAGGTCACGGTCCGCAAGCTCGCCGAGTAGCGGTGCGAGCGTCTCGGACCGTTGCCGAAACGCCCGGCGCCCAGGCTCGTACGGGTGATCTTGCGTGTCATCGAGCAACGCAGCGATCTCTGCGCGTTCGCTGCGCCAGCGTGCTCCGATTCCGGTGTCGAGGCCGCGCGCGCCCGGATACTCGATTCGGTAGCCGGCGGCCCCGTCCCTTACCCAGTCCCGGCGCTGCTGCATGTCGAGGCCGGCGTCTGCCAGCAGGCGGTCGGTCGCGTACACGCAGAGCCTCCAGCGTGCGTCGGCCAGCTCTTCGCCGTCGAGCATGCCCAATACCTCGAGCACGGCGTCGCTGTCGGCGGCATGGATCTGTTCAGCGATCTCGATGCCTTCGTCGCCACCGTAGCGTTCCAGCTAGCGGTGATAGGTGTCCAACGCAACCGTCGACACCGTCCCGTCGGCGAGGTACGGGGCCATGGCAATCGTGAGAGCGGGCAACGCGTGGTCGTGCAGAGCTGCTGGATCTCCATGTAGCCGTATCCGCAGATGATGCTCGGGATCGTTGTAGCGCAGGAAAAACCAATGGTCTACCACCCCGGCGCTGCGCAGCCCGGCGATCACCGGTGCGACGGCGTCGATGAGGATTCGGTCGGCGGAAGCCGTGCCGGTGTATGCCTTGAAATAAAGCCACTGGCTACCCGGCGCAAAGGCACGCTGCACCTCGGGCACGCGCCGGTGCGGGGACTCCGGTACGGGTTCGGTGCGGCAGATGAAGGGCACGATGAGCTCTTGGGCGAAGCGGCCCTGCGGCCCGGTGGCGACACCGTCGGCCAGGACTTCCTCCACGAGGGCTCCGGTGCGTCCGCGTAACACCTTGGCGGCAGCCGCAACCAGCGCGGGGCTGGCGGTATCGACGTAGAGCCGGTTGTCACCGTCGGTGATCAGCACCTCGTTGGGCAGGCCGCGGTCGCGGACGAGCGCCGCCCAGCCTTCGGCCGCTTCGGATCCGGTGACGCTACTCAATTCGGCCGCCGAAAGCCGCCAGCGTGCCCGGGCCAGGACCAGCCGATCTGAAGTGACGCGCGGCAACGTCGGCGCACCCGCCAACGCACCCCAGTCCCACGCGAGCCCGCCTGCCACTCCGGCCCGTTGCAATGCCGCGAGGAAGCGGTATACGCCAAAGCCGCGCCACGCCGGGTTGTGCGCGGTGGTCAGGCGCGGCCGGACCTCCGCGTCCAGCCGGGGGCTGTACAGGACGAGGCGATGGCCGTCCAAGCGCAGCGTCAGTTCGTCGACGCTGAGTTGATGCTCCTCCGATGCGCCCGAACGGCCCAGCAGGACGAGCTCGTAGGCGCGTAATACCGGCCGCGCCAGGATATTTCCGATACGTCCCTCCGGTAAGTGGACGAGCTCCGCGAACACGACCCCAGGAGCGTGGGCCTCCTCGGCGCGCAGGTGGGCGCGAACGGCGTCGTGCAGACCGGGATCACCGTGACAGAACCGCCCGAGAAGCTCAGCACCTGACGGCCCGGTGACGGCGTGTACCTCGATGCCGTTGTCCAGCATGGTGGCGAAGACGGCCAGCGCATCGGGCAGCGGCAACGGCGTACCCGTCGTCAGCCGCGCCACGGTATCGGCATCGAGCTCGACTCGGTCGGCGCCGCTGTCGCGGGCACGCAACACCAAATCGAGCAGAGTCGCGTCACGCACGGTGAAGGTCGAATTCCCCGCCACCCCACCGAGATCGAGACCGGCCAGTAGCGGCGACTCATCGGCCGCCGGATGCGTCGACCGGTCGAACCCGATGCCCATCTCCTCGTCCAGCGCTTCCATCAGAGGGACCTCACGGTCCTCGTACCGGGCCCCGAACTCCTCCTTGAAACGGGTCAGCGCCGGATCCTCGGCCCCGTGGGACAGCCGGTGCAGAAGCTCCACCGCTTCGGCGAGCTGCGCGACGTCATCGCGCCCGAGGGTCAGTCCGAACCCTGCGCGATGTAAGTCGACCTGGATCAGCCTGGCGTCGTCGTCGCCGCCGGCCAGGCCGAGCAGCGTCTCCGCGACCGAATCGTATGCCTGCGGCGGATTGCCGAGCCCGGCGGCGTCCAGCCGTGCGAGCTCACCGGACACCCGTCCCAGTGCCTCCGACGGTGCGGTCAACCCCTGACCGCTCAAGGCTGACAGTACGTGCGCCAACGGTTCTGGGCCCGTCACGGCCGGCTCCGCCACTGGGGTCAGCACCTTGGCGTCGACCAGCGCGTCGACGTATTCGCGTGCCTCGTCCGCCGCAACGTCGGCGTGGGCGGCGACGGCCTCGACTATCTCCGCCACCACGCATCCGCCCGACGCGGCATCCAACGCGACGCGCAGCGGGGAGTCGTCCTCGATGACGACCAGGTGGTGGCTGCGACGGCCCTCGCGCACGCGGCTCTCGATCAACCGCATCGCGCCTGCCACGTGGTAGCGGCTGGAGTTGGGCTCGACGACCATCGCCGACCGGGTCGACGGGTCCGCAAGCAGTCGTTCGACGAGCGACGCCAGCACCTCGGTGTCAGGCCTGCTGTGCCGAGTGGTGCCCTCCGGGCCGTCGACCAGCAGGGCGGTCGCGTCGCCAAGCGATCCCAGAGCGCAACCTGCGAACAACCCGAAAGGTGTGGCACGGGTACACATTCGGACCAGATAGGCGGTCACAGAGGCGGCCACCCGGGCATCCGGGTCTCCGCCGGCCAAGCGGCGCACCAATCCCGGCGATGCAAGATGCAGTGCCTCGCGAATCTCTGGCCGGGCGGCCAGGCTGCGCCAGTAGGCGGGATCGGTGCGCAGTCGATCGAGCTCCTCCAGCGGCAACAAGGGAGCCCGCATCACGAAGAAGCCGCTCGCCATCAATGAGGCGGCAACGCCCGCATCCCGACCGCGCACCCCAATCCCCTTTTCTAACTAGGATTTTCGCTGACGAGTTGCCCGGATACCAATCGGGCGTAGTGACCACCCGCGGCCAACAGATCACGATGGCCGCCGGCCTCGACCACCCGGCCCGCCTCCATGACGACGATGTGGTCGGCGTCGATCACGGTGGCCAGCCGGTGTGCGATCACGATGACCGTGCATCCGAGGCCGGCGATGTTGGCGTGCACCTGGGCCTCCGTCACGGTGTCCAGACTGCTGGTGGCCTCGTCGAGTAACAGGATCCGCGGCGACGGCGCGAGCGCGCGGGCCAGTGCCAGTCGCTGGCGCTGGCCACCCGACAGGGACGCACCCGCATCCACCAGCGGTGTGTCCCAGCCCATCGGCATCGCGCGGATGTCCTCGGCGACACCGGCCAATTCGGCAGCGGTCTCGAGCCGCGCCAGTGGCAGGTCGGGGTGGCCGAGCACGAGGTTGTCACGCACCGACAGCCCGAAGATGTACGGGTTCTGGGTGACCACGCCGATCTGGGAGCGCACGCTGCGCGGGTACAGGGTGGCGAGGTCGATGTCGTCGAGCAGGACACGACCGTCCGACGGCGGGTAGAGCCCCAACAACAACCGACCCATGGTCGACTTGCCCGACCCCGAACGCCCGACGATCGCCACCAACTGTCCGGGCCGCACGTCGAGGTCCGCGCCGTCGACAGCAGGCGGACCGTGTGGCTGATAGCGGAAGGTGAGGCCTTCGGCACGGACCGCCCCGGTGAGTCGGGGCGCGTGTTGCAGGTCGCGTCCTTCGGTCTCCGTCGGCGTGTTGTTGACGTCTTCTATTCGAGCCAGATAGCTGCCGAGCAGCTGGACCTGCAGGGCGGTGCCGACCAGGACGGAGAGCGGTTCCAGGAAGGCGCCGCCCAGTGCCGCCAACGCCAACATCGTGCCGAGGGAGAGCTGCCCGGTGCCCACCAAATGGGCGCCGACGAGAAGCACGGCGATCGGCGACAATAGGGCCAGCCCATGGATCGCGGTCTCCACGGCAGCCGAGAGCCGCCCACGGCGCAGCGAGACGTTCATCTCGGCGATGAACAGGTTGGTCCAGTGCGTCACTGCCCGCCGCTCGGCGCCTGCGGTCTTCAACGTCTCCATCGCCGAGAACATCTCGTAGGCGTACGACTGCGATTTGGCTTCCGTCGCCAGTGCCTCGCCCATCAGATTCTGGTTGCGCCGACGCGCCGACAGCAGCACCGCGACCTGAGCCACCCCCAGCGCGGCGACCAAGGCCGCCAGCGTCGGCGACAGGGCGATGATCACGATCAGGTAGAAGGTGGCCAGAGTGCCGTCGAGCAGTGCGGCGATGGTGCCGGTGGTCAGGATCTCGCGGACCGTGGCGTTGCTGCGCAGGCGCATCATCAGATCGCCGGACGACCGCTTCAAGAAGTAGCCGTACGGCAGATCAACCAGATGCTCCAGGAAGTCCAGCGTCATGGAGACGTCCAGACGACTGCGCAGCCGGAGCAGCAGATGAGACCGCAGGAAGGTCGCGATCACCGAATAGCCGATCAACGCCGCCATTACCGCGGCCATGACCTTCAACAGGTGCCCGTCTCCTGCGGGCGCGATCCTGTCGACGACAACACCGGTCAGCACCGGCACTGCCAGCGCCATCAATCGCACCACCACCGAGGTCGCCAGCACCTTGCCGAGGCCACTCGAACGGGTCAGCAACCGTCGGGCATGGTGCAACGCTCCCAACGCGGCTTGTCCGCCCGGCTCGAACGCCTCGGCGGGCTCCAGCAGGATGGCGACACCGCTGTACAGGTCGTTGACGGCTTCCCAGCTGAGCCGATAGCGTCCGGCGGCAGGATCGACAACGGTGACGCCGCGCCGTGATGTCGACTCCAGGACAACGAAATGCGCTTCGCCCCAATGCAATACGGTACCGCTTGGGAGCACGCCCAGATCATCGAGCTCGGTGGCCACGCCGCGGGCGCGCAACCCGAAGGTGGTGGCGGCCTCGGCGATGCGCAGCGCATCGGTGCCGTCGCGCCCAGTCCCGGTGGCGGCATGTAACTCGGCCAGCGGCACATGCCTGCCGTGGTAGGCCAGCGCCATCGCGAGCGCGGCGGCACCGCAGTCGGCCATCTCGGCCTGCGCGATATAGGGAATCGCCCGCCGGCGGAACCTCACCAGAGTCTCGGCAACAACAGCGAGATCAACCGTTGCCGCCCCGCCGGCACCAACAGCTTGCCTGCCGACGCCGGACCGGGATGCGTGAGTTCGGCCGTCACCTCGGTGGGGCCGGCGCCGACCACGACGGCGTCGAAGGTGGTGCCGGATGCATCCCGGAACTGCACCGGTGCACCCACCGTGGGTACGGGCGCGTCAGCGACCACTGCGCTCACCGACGTGCCCTGCGTCACCGCGGGCAGGGCGACGGTGCGTGCGGTCGTCATCGTGGCGGCGGCCACCGCGCCTGCGGCCAGCAGGATTGCCAGCGCGACGAGCCCGACGTTGATCCATCGCGGCTGCCTGATCAACTCGCCGGGACGCGCACCTTCGGACTTGCGGTCGCGCCAGCGCTCGCGAAAGACCGACTCGTAACGCACCGCATCGTCATCGGTCACACGACCCCCTCCGCCACGAATATTGTGGCCGCTGACGTCGAGGGGCGCATCCGGATCAGCAATTGCGAAAGTCATGTCACGCGGGCGAACACAACCTCGGCATCGGGACACGGTTCGGCGGAGGCGGGGATGCTATCTGCGGTGTTCGCCGGACAGCCCGGTGCGATGAGGCCCCTACCACCTCTCGGAGCGCACCCGCTAATCGGCCGACGTCTGATCCCTCCGTGAGGCTGCCTGCACGAGTTGAACGCGCGAGTTGATCCCCAGTTTCGTGTAGACGTGGGAAAGGTGGGCCTGCACAGTGCGCGGCGAGACGAACAGCCGGGCCGCAGCGTCCTTGTTTCCGAGCCCTTCACACACGAGGCTTACGACGTCCTGCTCGGCCGGCGTGAGTGACTCCCATCCGCTGTCAGGCCGCTTGCGTTCGCCGCGGCCCCGCCGGGCGTAGGCGATCGCCTCATCGGTGGACAACTGTGCGCCCTCTGTCCACGCATTGTCGAAGTCGTTCTGCTCCAATGCCTCTCGTAGTGAGGCCACCGAATCGTCGTATGCGGATTGAAAGACCTGCAGGCGCACCTCGCCGGCTCGTTGACGGATACCGTCGGCCGCCCCGAGCAGCCGAGCGCTTTCCTGATGGTTGCCCGCTTCGAGGGCAACGACCGCCAGACATTCGAGAGTGTCCGGAATCTCAAGCCGTGCATCGACTTCCGCCGCGGCGATCAGCGAGGCGTGGGCGTCACGTTCGGCTTGCTGCGTATCGCCCTGCGCGATCGCGACCCTGGCCCGCATCGTCAGCGCGACCGCTCGGTGCCAGCCCATCGTGGCAGTGACGGCGTCGTCGGCCCTGTGTCGTGCCACGACGAGATCGCCTCGCGCCAGCGCGATGGCCGCCCTGCGCCACAAGTCGACTTTTGCCAAGGAGAGCTCGTGGCTGGCGTCCACCACGGAATCCTCGTCGATACTGTGTGCAGTGTCCACGTCGCCGGCTGCAAGAGCGATGTATCCGTCGAGTATCACGACGGTGCTCTCGTACGCGCTGGCGCCTGCGGCATCGCGGATGCCGTCGGCGCACTTGCGCGCCGCGTCAATGTCACCTAAATGGCATAGAGCCTGCCCAGAGTTGAAGAGCCCTGCGTGGACCCAGGTCGTGTCGCGATCGCGAACGGCATCGGCGGCCACTGCCTGGAGTTGTGTGACAGCGGACATCAGATCTCCGCTGACCATCTCCGCCCACCCGATGGCCCATCGGGCGGCGCGCGAGATGAATCGGTCACCCACCTCATCGGCGATTTCGCGTGCTTCTTTTGCTGCGATGCGACCTGCGCGGGGGTTGCCTCCGAAGTGGGCAGTCTGCCCGTACCAAGCCAAGGCTTGTGACAACATCGACCGATCGCCGATGGTGCGTGCCATTTCGATCGCCTCTTCGGCGTACGGACGGGCGATGTCCGGGCTATAGGCGGCGCTGCTGGCGCACGCGTTCAGGGCTCGAGCCGTCAACGCGGGATCGCCGATTTCACGTGCGATCTCGAGCGCCCTGCGCGCGTCGTCGAGCTGATTCGTGCCGCCCAGTTGCCCATTGAGCATCGCCCTGTCCGCGAGCGCTCTCGCAAGAGTTGCGGGTTCGATGGATTCCTGCGGGGCATCCGCCAACGTCGAGTCGAACCACGCCAGCCCTTCCCGGAGCCTTCCTCGGGCCACCCAGAGCGGCCACAGCGTCGACGTGAACGCGAGCGCGTTCTCCACGTCGCCGGTGTCACGACTCCACGCGAAGGCAGCCCGTAAATTATCGATCGCGCCCTCTGCCGCTGTCACGCGCCACCGCGCCGGGTCGCCGAGTGCGTGCATGGTGGCCGCCCTGTCGGTGTAATAGGCGCGGTGTCGTCCGCGGACGGCCGCAGCCTCGCCGGAGTCGCTCAACTTCTCCTGGGCGTACTGGCGCACCGTTTCCAGCATGCGGTACCGGGTACGCCCGCGGACGTCGTCGGCGACCACGAGCGACTTGTCTATCAGCAAGGTCAGTTGATCGAGGACTTGATGCGGTTGGATGCCATCGCTGGACAGCACCGAGCGCGCCGCGTCGAGATCGAAACCGCCCATGAACGCCGCCAATCGGCGGAATAGCGTCCGTTCGCCGTCCGACAGGAGCGCGTGCGACCAGTCGACCGAGGCGCGCAGCGTCTGTTGGCGTCGCACTGCGGTGCGCGCTCCGCCCGTCAGCAGCATGAAGTGATCCCGCAGGCCATCCAGGATCTCGGTCAGAGTCAAGGCGCGCACCCTCGCGGCGGCAAGTTCGATAGCGAGCGGCATGCCGTCGAGTCGACGGCAGATCTCTGCCACCGTGGCCACATTGCTCTCGGTAATGCCGAAATCCGGCCGGGCGAAGCGCGCCCGGTCGGCGAACAACTCGACGGCTTCGTCGGAGAACGGCAGCGACGGCACTCGCCAGGTCACCTCGCCAGGCACGGAAATCGGCTCCCGGCTGGTGGCCAACAGCGTCAGCATCGCGCAGCGGCTCAGGAGCGTGCTGACTAGTTCGGCGGCCGCATCGAGAAGGTGTTCGCAGTTGTCGAGAACGATCAAAATGTGTCGATCTGCGACGAACCTCGTCAGAGTGTCCATCGTCGGTCGCCCGGGCTGGTCTGACAGGCCCAGCGCGCGGAGCACCGTTATCGGCATCACACCCGGGTCGGTAATCGGAGCCAGATCGACATACCACGACCCGTCGCTGAACTCCGAAGCCGATTGGATGGCGAGCTGGATCGCCAGCCGTGTCTTTCCGATACCACCCGCACCGATGAGAGTAACCAGGCGGCCATCAGTGAGAAGCCTTCTCACTTCGGTCGTTTCGGCCGAACGTCCGACGAAGGTGGTCAGCTGAGCCGGAAAATTGGGTGTTACAACATTTTTCGACGTGCGAAGCGGAGGGTACTCGTTGTATAGGTCGGGATGGCACAACTGCATCACGCGTTCGGGTCGTGGCAGGTCTCGCAGCGGGTGCGATCCGAGGTCGGTCAGCGACGCGCCCTCTGGTAGGCGATCGATGATGAGATCGCCTGTCGTACCCGATAACACCGTCTGACCGCCGTGGGCCAGATCCCGCAGCCGCGCGGTCCTGTTGATCGTGGGGCCGACGTAGTTGCCCTCATCGCGCAACTGCACCTCGCCGGTGTGCACGCCGATCCGGAGCCGGATGGGGGCCAGCGGTTCGCGTTGCAACTGCAGGGCGCATGCCACGGCGTCGCTGGCGCGGGAGAAGGCAATGACAAAACTGTCCCCCTCGCCCTGTTCGACGGGGCGCACCCCATGATGGGCGGCCGTTGCCAAAGGCACAGCCTCATCGAGGCGCGCGACCGCGGCAGTCATTTCGTCGCGCTGGGTCTCCCAGAGGCGAGTGGACCCCTCGACGTCGGCGAGCAGCAAGGTCACCGTTCCGCTGGGCAGAAGCTCGCTCATGCCTACGTCGCTCCACTTCGTCTCGCTCATGCTAACCAGCCTGCGGTGATGCAGGTTCGAGATCATCCGCCAAATGACCAACAGCGTCGATGCGTGGGCCTAGCCGCGA
Organism: Mycolicibacterium cosmeticum; assembly: GCA_016197365.1. Classification (GTDB taxonomy): domain Bacteria; phylum Actinomycetota; class Actinomycetes; order Mycobacteriales; family Mycobacteriaceae; genus Mycobacterium; species Mycobacterium cosmeticum_A. The sequence goes on from JACPVS010000006.1 coordinate 142,208, forward strand.
TCTAGGTAGTTCGGCCGATGGTCTGGCGCCGACGCCACTGGATAGTAGGTCTCGACCCGACCGCAGGAGGCCATGATGACCACCACCGCCCGGCCTGTGAGAGTGTTCGACGCGCCGCTGCCCGTCATCGACTATCACGGCGGCCAGCATCCCGACGACGCCCACGACATAATTGGCCGTGCGAGGCAGGAATCGGCGATCGCGATAGGACCCCATGGTCCGGAGCTACTGACGTATGACCTGGTGCGCTCCGTTTTGCGCGATCCCCGCTTCGGGATACCCCAGGGCGTAGGTTTGGCCGCCCAAGGGATCACCTCCGGCCCGCTGTGGGACAGGATGGCCCGGTTGATGGTCAGTCTCGACGGGGCGGCACACATGCGGTTGCGTCGCCTCGTGTCGCAGGCGTTCACCCCGCGGGCCGCCGAGCGGATGCGCACGGCATGCGGTGAGATCATCAACGAACTCGTCGATCGACTCGGACACGTCGGCAGCTGTGATGTTGTCGCCGACATCGCCAGGCCATATCCGGTACCGATCATCTGCACGATGCTGGGCGTGCCCCGTGAAGACTGGCCGCTGTTCTCCGACTGGTTGCGAGGAATCAGCAAGGCGTTCGGCATGACGGCGGCCGCGCACTCAGCCGACATCCTGGTCGCTTGGCAGCATCTCGACGAATACCTGGACACACTGGTGTCGGGCCGGCGCCGATCACCGGCCGACGATCTGATCTCCCAACTGGTTCGCGCAGAAGTCGCCGGTGCACGGCTTAGGCGGCGCGAAATCCTTGACCTGGTAGCGGTGTTGCTCCTGGCCGGCGTCGACAACACCCGGAATCAGCTGGCCGCCGCGATACAGGTGTTCAGCGATCATCCTTTCCAGTGGAGGTTGCTGGCCGAACGGCCCGAATTCGCCGGACAAGCCGTCGAGGAGGTCATGCGCCACTCCCCCACGTCCTTCACCGCGGTGCGCGTCGCGGTCGAGGACGTCGACGTAGAAGGCATCCTGTTTACCGCCGGCACCTACGTGGTCCTCAACACCGCCGGGGCCAACCGCGATCCCAATCGATACGACGATCCCGAACGCTTCGACATCACTCGAAAAGGGGCACCTGTGATGTTGACGTTGGGCGGCGGGACCCACCATTGCCTCGGCGCGCATCTCGCTAGGGTCGAGCTCGCGGAAGCGTTGGTGGTCATGGCTCGACGGATGACGGGTATCCGTGTTGTCGGCCCGGTGCCGTGGAGACCGATCGTGGGCATCACGGGTCCCACGATGCTCCCTGTCGAATTCGACATCGGTGCCTCATAGCACGTTGTGAGTCGCCGGTTGCCGGCTTACCGCGATGGTTCGAGTAAGGACGCTGAGCTGTCCAAAAGTGGAGCTAAGGGGATTCGAACCCCTGACCCCCACACTGCCAGTGTGGTGCGCTACCAACTGCGCCATAGCCCCGTAACTTGTGCTCACCGAAAGTACACCACCCGTACCCCTGGTTCAAAACCGCTGGTCACGGAAGCTCGCCCCCCGCCTCGGGCCCCAGGGGGCGAGGCGGCGTGTGCTCGTGGGAGGTGGCTGCCCGGGTCTCCGGCGCGAACACCCACCCGACGGCGGCGAACAGCAGGATGATGCCGCTGATCACGAAGGCCGACCCGAACGACAGGTACTGGGCGATCTGCCCGATGGCCAACGATCCCACGATGGCACCGACGTCGGACATCATCTGGTAGGTCGCCACGGCCGTGCCGGCCCGCGCCTTGCTGCCGATGATGTCGGCCACCGCGGCCTGCTGGGGCGAGGTGAACACCCCGGCCGCGGCCCCGGCGACGAAGGCGGCCGCCATGAACAACGTCAGCGAGGACGCCAGCCCGACCAGCAGAGTGGCCACCCCGGAGATCGCCAGCCCGGTGATCAACGGCACACGCCGCCCCACCCGGTCGGACAGCCATCCGCTCGGGATGACGGCGGACACGTTGCCGATCGCGAACACGGCCAGCGCCAGCCCAGCCATCCGAGGCCCGCGGTGTAGCACTTCGGTGACGAACAGCGGCACCAGCGCGATCCGCAGCCCGAACACCGACCAACCCGTCGCGAAGTTGGAGAACAGGGCCGCCCGGTAGGCCCGGTTGCCCAGCACGTCGCGCACGGTCACCGACACCTCATCCGCCTCGGCCGGCGCGGCCAGTGGCGAATGTCGCAGGCTCACCCACACCACGGCGGCAGCGATCAGCAGCGCCACCCCGTAGATCGCGAACGGGGCGGACAACCCCAGCCCGGCGGTCAGCGACCCGAGCACCGGGCCGCCGACCGAGCCGACCAGGAAGGCACTGGAGAACATGCCTGCCACCCGGCCCCGAGCGTCCGGCGGCGAGATGCGGATCATCAGACCCAGTGAGGACACCGTGAACATCGCCGAGCCGAACCCGCCGAGGGATCGGAACAGCAGCAGCTGCCAGTAGGTCTGCGCGAACGCGCACACCCCGGTGGATACCGCGACGATCAGCAGACCGGTCAGATAGACCCGCCGCTCCCCCAGCTTCTGCACGAAGATGCCGCTGGCCGGGGCCGCGCACAACCGCATCAACGCGAATGCGGTGATGACGAAGGTCGCGGCGCTGATGCTGACGCCGAAGTCGCGGGCGTACTGCGGCAGCACGGGCGCCACCACGCCGTAGCCGAGTGCGATCACCGCGTTGGCGGTGATCAGCACCCAGACTTCACGGGGCAGCTTCGGCTTCGCGGGCGCGTCGCACTTGCCCTCTGGACAGTCGCCCTCCGTAACGGAACTCACCCGTCGACTGTAGGCACCGGCGCGGCGGAGCTTCTCTTCCGGAGTGCGTCAACAGGTGATGACACAGTCTGGACGAGTACCACTCGGGCCCGCCGAGTCAGCTGATGACCGCGCTCACCACTTCCTTCGCGGCCGCCTGCACCTGCGCCAGGTGCTCGGGACCCTTGAACGACTCGGCGTAGATCTTGTAGACATCCTCGGTGCCCGACGGCCGCGCCGCGAACCAGGCGTTCTCCGTGGTCACCTTCAGGCCGCCCAGCGGTGCCCCGTTGCCGGGGGCGGTGGTCAGCTTCGCGGTGATCGGCTCACCGGCCAGCTCGGTGGCGCTGACCTGCTCGGCCGACAGCTTGGCCAGCCGCGCCTTCTGATCCCGGTCGGCGGGCGCGTCGATGCGGGCGTAGGTGGGCGCGCCGTACTTCTCGGCCAGTTCGGCGTAGCGCTGCGACGGGGTCGAGCCGGTGACGGCCAGGATCTCCGAGGCCAGCAGCGCCAGGATGATGCCGTCCTTGTCGGTGGTCCAGGTCGAGCCGTCGGTGCGCAGGAACGACGCTCCGGCACTCTCCTCGCCACCGAAACCGATTGAGCCACTGATCAGTCCGTCGACGAACCATTTGAAGCCGACGGGTACCTCGACGAGCTTGCGGCCCAGCCCGGCCACCACCCGGTCGATGATCGACGAACTGACCGCCGTCTTGCCGACCGCGGTGCTGCCGGGCCACGACGGCCGGTGGGCGTACAGGTAGTCGATGGCGACGGCCAGGAAGTGGTTCGGGTTGAGCAGCCCGCCGTCGGGGGTGACGATGCCGTGCCGGTCGGAGTCGGCATCATTACCGGTGGCGATCTGATAGTGGTCCCGGTTGGCGATCAGTGAGGCCATCGCGTTCGGCGAGCTGCAGTCCATCCGGATTTTGCCGTCGGTGTCCAGCGTCATGAACCGCCAGGTGGCATCCACCAACGGGTTCACCACCGTCAGATCCAGCTTGTGCCGTTCGGCGATGGCGCCCCAGTAGTCCACGCTGGCCCCGCCCAGCGGGTCGGCGCCGATCCGGATGCCCTGGGCGCGGATGGCGTGCAGGTCCACCACATTGGGCAGGTCCTCGATGTAGGCGTTCAGGTAGTCGTGACGCTCGGCCATCTGCAGGGCCCGCGACAGCGGCACCCGCTTCACCGCGGAGATGCCTTCCCGCAGGATCTCGTTGGCGCGCTTGGCGATCCATCCGGTGGCGTCGGTGTCCGCCGGCCCGCCGTTGGGCGGGTTGTACTTGAACCCGCCGTCGCGGGGCGGGTTGTGTGACGGGGTGACGACGATGCCGTCGGCCAGGTCGGTGTCGCGGCCGCGGTTGAAGGTCAGGATGGCGTGGCTGACGGCGGGCGTCGGGGTGTAGCGGTCGGCGGCATCGATCATCGCGACGACGTCGTTGGCGGCCAGCACCTCCAGCGCCGACGCCCAGGCCGGCTCGGACAGCGCGTGGGTGTCGCGGCCGATGAACAACGGACCGGTGGTGCCCTGCGCCGACCGGTATTCGACGATGGCCTGCGTGGTCGCCAGGATGTGCGCCTCGTTGAAGGCCCCGTCCAGGCTGGACCCGCGATGCCCGGACGTCCCGAAGGCGACCTGCTGGGCGATGTCGTCGGGGTCGGGCAGGACGGTGTAGTACGCCGTCGCCACGTGAGCGATATCGATGAGGTCGGACGGGTCTGCCGGCTTACCGGCACGTGGGTTGGCAGCCATGACCTCGATTCTTGCCTACTTCCCGCAAGCGCGCCGCAAGTGCGCCGCAAGTGCATCGCGACAACGTATGCCGCATGAACAACTCCCCAAATTCCCTGACCTCAGAGCCCGACCTGTCCGGCATCACGATGGCCCACCGCGCGATGATCGCCGACGTCGGGCGCCTGGCCGACCTGCTGGCAGCCGTCGCCCGCGGCGCGCACACCTGCGCCCACCCCAAGGAGGTCGACCGCTACATCCACCTGCTGTGCGACTCCATCCACCATCACCACACCGTGGAGGACGACATCCTGTGGCCGATCGTGACGGCCTCGGCCGGAAGCTTCGTCGACCTGTCCGAACTCACCGACGACCATGCCGCCCTCGACCCCCGGTTGGACCGCATCAAGATGCTGTCCACCGCGTTCCGCACGGCACCGGGCCAGATGACGGCGGCACCGCTGGCCGCGGCGCTGGCCGACCTTCATCAACTGGTGTGCGAGCACATCGCCGACGAGGAGCGCGAGGTGTTCGACGTGATCCGCCGGCACGTGTCCGTCGCCGACTGGGACACCGTGGAGAAGGCCGCCCAGCGCGCCGGGAAGATGTCCTTCGACGGACCCCGCATCGTCGGCGCGGCGACCGAGGAGGAGTACGCGCGGATGGCGGCCGAGGCGAATCCGCTCCTGATCGCGTTCATCAAGCTGATGACGCGGCGCCACAAGCGTTTTGAGGCGCGTGTGTTCAGTTGAGCAGTCGGGCGGCCTCGGCGGCCAGCCGCTCCCGCAGCTGCGCGGCGGCGCGGCGGTACCGGGTGGCCGCGGCCGTGTCACCGTCGGCCTCGGCCAGCACGGCCAGCGCCTCGTCAACCGGGCCGGTCAGCAGGGTGCCGTTGTCCAGCCCGGCCATCAGCCCGCTGTAGGGCGCCAGCTCGGCCGCTTCGGTTCGGGCCACCGCCAGGTCGCCGATGGCCACCGCGGCGCGCACCCGCAGCGTCGTCATCGCCACCCAGTAGTAGGACCGTTCGGTGGGTACCCGCTGCGCCCATACCTCTTGCGCCTCAGCGGTTCTGCCCACCGACGTCAACGCCAGCACCACGCCGTCGGCCATTGTGGCCGAGATGGTGCGGTGCACTATCAGCAGCTCGTCGGCCATCGGCCCCAGATCACCGCGGCTCAGTGCGGCGCTGACCCGGCCGACCAACCCGACCAGCGCACCGTTGGCCACGCCGTGTTGGGCCAGGCTGGCGGCCGCCGCCAGATACTTGGCCTCGCCCTCGTCGGGGCGCCCCGCCACGATGGTGAGCTGCGCCGAATAGGCGTCGAGCACCCCGAGCAGGAAGGCCAGCTGGCCGGTGCCGGCGCGGGCCACCGCCTGGTCGACGTGATCGAGCGCGGCAGCCAGATCCGAGCGGCCCGACGCTGCGAGGAACAGCAGCCAATGCCCCACGGCCTGGTAGTCGACGGCGCCGCAGTCCTGGGCGACGGCGAGCAGCTCGGCGGCCACCGGTTGCCGCTGATCGGCCAGGTCCGGACCCAGGCAGGCGAACGCCCGCACGTTCAGTGCCGCGCACAGCAGCCGGGCATGGGTGTCGGGGTCGTTCGCGTGCAGCGCTCGGGCCAGGTCCAGCGCCTCGGTGCTCGCCGCCATCGCCGTCTCGTGCTCGGCGCCCTCCACCTCCGTGAACAAGGTGATCAGCAACTGGACCCGAACGGCGGCCGGATGGTCCTGGGCCAGGATCCGGCGCAGCGGGTCGACGATGACGGGGTCGATGTGGTCGCCGGTGCGCAGCCGCCACACCAGCGGGCTGTCCAGCGCAGTGAGCGCCCGCACCAGCAGCGCGTCGTCGCCGGCGGCCAGCGTCACGGTGCGGTTGAGTTCCTCCCGCGCGGAGATGGCGTCCCCGGCGCGGGCCAGCGCCGAGATCAACCCGCAGCGGGCGGGCACCGCGCGCTGCCGGTCCGCTGCGCCCAGTTCCAGCATGCGCACCGCCGCCCGCCACTGCCGCGCCGCCTCGCCGGGGGCACCCACCGCGTCGGCATCCTGCGCGGCGGAGGCGGCGAACTCGGCTGCCTCCATGGCAGTTTCAGGGGTGGCGGCGGCAACGGCGTGGTAGGCGAGCGACGCCGCGTCGGTGCCGCGGCCGCGCAGTAGGTTCAGCGCCGTGGCATGCAGTCGGGTCCGGCGCAGCAGTGACGTGTCGTCATACAGGGTGTCGCGGATCAGGCTGTGCGCGAACCGGATCCGGCCGGGTGCCGGTTCGTCCAGCAGCCCGGCCAACACCGCAGGTTCCAGTGCGTCGAGCAGGTCGTCCCCGCCGTGCGCCAGGTCCTCCAGCAGATCGAGATCCACCTCGCGGCCGAGCACCGCGGCCTGGCGCAGCGCGGTGGCGGTCTGGCCGGGCAGCCGGGCCAGCCTGCGGCGTACCACGTCGCGCACCCCGGCCGGGACGCCGCCGTGCGCCGCGTCGGCACCTTCGGCAGCCATCAGCCGGGCCATCTCCCGCACGAACAGCGGATTGCCACCGGTTCTGTCCCGCAACAACTTCAGCGTGTCACCGGTCACCGCAGGCAGGCCGCAGTCGGCGGCCAGCTCGACCATGGCGGCGTCGTCCAGGCCGCCGAGGATCAGGTGCGCGGCGGTGTGATTGGCCAGCGCCGCCCGGGCCATGTCGAGTTCGGCGCCGGACTCCGAGGGCCGGTAGGTGCCGATCGCGAGCACCGGGCGTTGCGCCAACCGATCCGACACCAGGCGCAGCAGTTCCAGGGTCAGGCCGTCGGTGCGGTGCAGATCGTCGAGCACGATCGCGAGCGGCTGACCGGTCGCGGCCCGGCCCAGCACCTCGGCGAGGGTGTGCGCCAGCCAGAAGGCTCCCGTGTCCGGGGCGGGCCCGTCGTGCAGCAGTGGCGCCAGCGCCGTCACCTCGGCGGGCTGCAGCACGGATCGGAACGGCGCCAGCACCTCCGTCCACGCCCAGCCCGCGGGTGCGCCGTCGACCTCCGGGGACCGCCCGAAGACCACCGTCCACCCGGCCCGTGCCAAGGCGCCGGTGGCGGTGGCCGCGAGGGTGGTCTTGCCCGCGCCGGCTTCCCCGCCGATCCATACCACCTTCGGTCCGTCGTGGCGGGCGGTCGCGGCGGCGGCCTCGATCGCCGCGAGTTCGGTTGTGCGGCCACGGGTCCGGGATGTCGTCGGGGACGGTGCAACGGGCGCGGGGGCGGCAGGCGCCACCGCGATGGGGTCGAGGTGTTCGGCTTGGCGCAGGATGTCGCGTTCCAGATCACGCAGCGGCCGGCCGGGTTCGAGGCCGAGTTCGTCGGTCAGATACTCGCGGGTGCGGCGCAGCACGTCCAGCGCCGCGACCTGGCGTCCGGCCCGGTAATGCGCCGCGGCCAGCAGGCAGGCGGCGGTCTCGCGGCCGGGATGGTCGCGGGCCAGCGGTTCGAGCACGCGCACCACGACGGCGTGCTGGCCGAGCGCCGACTGCGCCGCGGCGTAGGCCTCGACGGCCGACAACCGCAACGCGGTCAGCCGGGCGACTTCCGGTGCCGCCCAGAGCGTGTCGGCCACCTCCACGTACGGATCCCCGACCCACTCGGTGAGCACATCCTCCAGCAGATCCGACCTGGCTTCGGCGGCAATGATTTTCGCTTCGACCGACCATACGTCCACGGCCTCGTCGGGCAGCCGCAGGCAGTAACCGGGGGCGGCGCTGACGATCACCTCGGCCGCGGCGCGGCGCGCCCGTCCGGGTTCGAGCACCCGGCGCAGATGGGAGATGTACGCCTGCAACGCGGCCAGCGCTTTGGGCGGTGGCTCACCCTCCCAGAGGTCCTCGATGAGTCGGTCCACCGACACCACCTGACCGTGCGCCAGCACCAGCCGGGCCAGCACCGCCCGCTGTTTGGGGCCACCCAGATCAAGGGATTCACCATCAACCCAGGCACGGATCGGGCCCAGTACACAGATCCGCACAGCCGTCATGGTGTGCCCAACATATCGGTCCCGGCGTCGGGCTACATACTGAGCGGCATGGCTGGCTTCGACCGACGTGAACTGGCGGCCGTGTTCGCCGGTGGCGCGCTGGGCACCCTGGCCCGCGCGGGGCTGGCGCACGTGTTGCCGTTCACGCCGGGCCACTGGCCGTGGCCGACGTTCGTCGTCAACATCGTCGGCACGGTCCTGTTGGCGTACTTCACCACCCGGCTACTGGAGCGGCTCCCGACCTCGGCCTACCGACGCCCCCTGTTGGGCACCGGATTGTGCGGTGGTCTGACGACGTTCTCCACCATGCAGGTCGAGACGGTGACCATGTTGGAGCATCACTTTTATGGGCTGGCCGCGGCGTACACGGTGGCGAGCATCGCGGTCGGGCTGCTGGCCCTGCACCTCACCACCGCGCTCGTACGACGGGCGCGAATCCGATGACGCTCGCGGTGTGGGTGGGTGTCGCACTGATCGGCGGTCTGGGCGCGGTATGCCGGTTCGTGGTGGACAAGACGGTGTCGAAGCGGATGGCCCGGCCGTTCCCGGTCGGCACGTTGGTGGTGAACGTCAGTGGCGCATGGCTGTTGGGCTTCTTCGGGGGCATTGCGCTCAGCCCGCATGCCGCGCTGCTGGCCGGCACCGCGTTCGTCGGCGCCTACACCACGTTCTCGACGTGGATGCTGGAGACCCAGCGCCTCGGTGAGGAACGGCAGGTGTGGCCGGCGGTGGCCAACATCGTGATCAGCGTCGTCCTCGGGCTCGGTGCGGCGTGGCTGGGCCTCACGATGGGGAAACTGCTGTGAGCGACGAGTATCTGAAGCTGACCGCGTACTTCGGGGAGCGGTTGCGCGGTGAGCGCCGATTCGTCGCCGACGAGTTGCTCGACCTGTTGGCCGCGCAGCGGATCGCCACCAGCGTGGTGCTGCGCGGTGCCGCCGGGTTCGGTCCGCGCCACGAACTGCGCAGCGACCTGACGCTGACGCTGTCGGAGGATCTTCCGGTCGCCGTCGCCGCGGTGGACCGGGCCGAGCGGATCACCGCGGTGGCCGAGCAGGCCGTGGCGATGATCAGCCGCGGCATCGTCACCCTGGAGCGGGCGCGACTGCTGGACGCACCGGGCCCGGGCGACTACAAACTGACCCTCTATGTCCGTCGGGCGCGGTCCTATCGGGCGGTGTGCGAGGTGCTGCACGCGCACGGGTTCGCCGCGGCGGCGGTGTTCCTCGGGGTCGACGGCACCGAGGCCGGGCAGCGCCACCGGGCCCGGTTCGTCGGCACCAACAACGACGTCCCGGTGATGATCATCGCCGCAGGCACCGGTGCTCAGGTGGCGGCCGCGGCACCGGAGCTGCGCCGGTTGGCGCCCAGCGCCACCATGACGCTGGAGCGGGCGCAGCTCTGCAAACGCGACGGCGAGCTGATCGCACAGCCGCCCGAACTGCCCGAGACCGATGCCGACGGTCGCGCGCTGCGGCAGAAGCTGATGATCCACACGTCCGAGGACACCGTGACCACCGCAACCGGGTCGACGCCCATCCACCGGGCGCTGGTGGCCCGGTTGCGGGCGCACCACGGGGTCAGCGGGGTGACCGTGCTGCGCGGCATCTGGGGTTTCCACGGCGCCCGTGAACCGCACGGCGACAAGCTGTTCCAGTTGGGCAGGCGCGTCCCGGTGACGACGATCGTGGTGGACACCCCGGCGCGCATCGCGGCGAGTTTCCCGATCGTGGACGAGTTGACGGCCCGGCACGGCGTCGTCACCAGTGAGCTGGTGCCGGCGTGGGTGAGCATCGACGGCGGGCAGCGAAACGGCAGCACAGAACTCGCCCGGCACGCGTGGTGAGACGCACGACACCCCGATAGACCGGGGTAAGCCTAGCCTTGGCTAACTGCCCGGTGTAGCGTCCCCCGACATGGAACAGTCACAGTCCGCTGCTGTCAACCCTGAGCTGCTCTCCATCCTGAGAGATGATCTCAGCATCGACGTCAGCCGGGTCACCCGCGACTCCCGGCTGATCGACGATCTCGGCATGGATTCGGTGGCGTTCGCCGTCGGCATGGTGGCCATCGAGGACCGTCTCGACGCGGCCCTCACCGAAGAGGATCTGCTCAGCTGCGAGACCGTCGGCCAGCTGGAAGACGCGGTGCTGGCCAAGCTTCCGGCCGATCAGGCCAACTCGTGACCGAACTGGGCTCCGCGCTGACGGCATCGATGACCGGGTCGAACAACGACCTGCACGTCTTCGACACCGCCGAAGGAACCTGGCACCGCCACCCGTGGGCGGAGGTGCACGCGCGCGCCGAGAATGTCGCCGACCGCATCTGTTCCGAGGGCGCACGGACCGTCGGACTGGTGGGCGAACCGAACGTCGAATTCCTCGCCGCCATCACCGGCGCACTGATCGCCGGGGCCGCCGTCTCGATCCTGCCCGGGCCGGTGCGCGGCGCGGATCCGCAGCGCTGGGCACGGGCCACCGCGGCACGGTTCGAGGGCGTCGGCGCGCACACGGTGTTCAGCCACGGCGCGCACCTGGGCCGGCTGGGCTCGGCCGACGGCGCGTTCACCGTGCAGGACGTCACCACCGTCGCGCACGCACAGCGTTCAACCACCTTTGCCGGCGGCATGGACAACGCCGTCGCGGTGTTGCAGGGCACCGCCGGGTCGACGGGAATGCCTCGCACCGCACAACTTTCACCCGAGGCGGTGCTGGCCAACCTGCGGGCGCTGGTGCGCCGGGTCGGTGCCGGACCCGAGGACACCGGGCATTCCTGGCTGCCGCTGTATCACGACATGGGTCTGTCCTTCGTGCTCGCCGCCACGCTCGGCGGGGCCAACCTGTGGCAGGCACCCACCTCGGCGTTCTCCGCGCAGCCGTTCAGCTGGCTGAAGTGGCTCAGCGACAGCCGCGCCACCCTGACCGCGGCACCGAACATGGCCTACAACATCGCGGGTAAGTACGCCCGCCTGGTCAGCGACGTCGACCTCTCGCGCCTGCGTTTCGCTCTCAACGGCGGCGAACCGATCGACTGCGAGGGCAGCGGCCTGTTCGCCACCGAGATGGCCCGCTTCGGTCTCGATCCCGGCGCCCTGGCCCCGTCCTACGGTCTGGCCGAATCGAACTGCGCAGTCAGCGTTCCCACCCCGGGCACCGGTTTGCGGGTCGACGAGATCCACGTCGTCAGCGATGACGGCGGCTATGTCCGCCGGCACGCGGTGCTCGGCGAGGCGATCCCCGGCATGGAGATCCGGGTGAGCCCACGCGAGCAGTACGCCGGCAGCGTCACCGATCGGGAGGTCGGCGAGGTCGAGGTCCGCGGCACCTCGATGATGACGGGCTACCTCGGCGAAGATCCGATCGACCGCGAAAACTGGTTCCCCACCGGGGATATCGGCTATCTACTCGACGGCAGCCTGGTCATCTGCGGGCGGGCCAAGGAGATCATCACCGTCGCCGGGCGCAACATCTTCCCCACCGAGATCGAGCGGGTGGCCGCCCAGGTCGACGGGATCCGCCCCGGTGCGGTGGTGGCGATCGGCACCGACGGGCCCGCGACGCGACCCGGCCTGGTGATCGCCGCCGAGTTCAAGGGCGCCGACGAGCCCGCCGCCCGCAGTGCGCTGGTGGGTCGCATCGCGTCCGAATGCGGTGTGGTGCCGGCCGAAGTGGTGTTCATGCGGCCTGGGTCGCTGCCCCGCACGTCGTCGGGCAAGCTGCGCAGGCTCGAGGTCAAACGCAATCTGGAGGCCGCACCATGACGCTCACCGCCCCTCCCGTCGAGGACTTTCCGGCGCTCCTGCACCGCGTGTTCAACGACCAGGTCAGGGCGTGGACCTCCGAAGCCGAAGCGAGCGAACACTTCCCGCGCCAGCTCATCGAGTACTTGGGCCGCGAAGGGGTGTTCGCCGCCAAGTGGGGTGACGAGCAGCAGCCCGACGTCGGCGACGTCATCGCCCTGGCGATGGAGCTGGGCAGGCTGGGCTCGGCCGGCATCGCCGTCGGGGTGAGCCTGCACGACTCGGCCATCGCCATCCTGCGCCGATTCGCCCGCAACGACTACCTGCGCGATATCGCCGACCGCGCCATCCGCGGCGAGGCGGTGCTGTGCATCGGCGCCTCCGAAGAATCCGGCGGATCCGACCTGCAGATCGTCGGCACCGAGGTGCGTTCGGCCCGTGGCGGTTTCGAGGTCAAGGGCGTCAAGAAGTTCGTCTCACTCTCCCCCATCGCCGACTATGTGATGGCCGTGGCGCGCGACGTCGGCGACGACGCGACCAGCAGGCACGGCAACGTCGTCGTCATCGCGGTCCCGCTGCGCGATCCCGGGGTGCAGGTCCAGGTGCCCTACCGCAAGGTGGGCGCCGGACCGCTGGACACCGCCGCCGTGCACATCGACACGTGGGTGCCCGCCGAGGCGCTGGTGGCCCGCGCGGGCACCGGCCTGGCAGCGATCTCCTGGGGTTTGGCGCACGAGCGGATGTCGGTGGCCGGCCAGGTCGCCAGCAGCTGCCAACGTCTGCTGGGAATCACGTTGGCGCGCATGATGGACCGCCGCCAGTTCGGTCACACGCTGTACGAGCACCAGGCGCTGCGGATGCGCATCGCCGACCTGCAGGCCCGGGTCGACATGCTGCGCCACGCACTGGCCGGCATCGCGGCGGGCAAGAAACTGGACCTGCGCACCGCTGCGGCCATGAAGGTCACCGCGGCCCGCCTCGGCGAAGAGGTGGTCTCGGAGTGCATGCACATCTTCGGCGGCACAGGCTATCTCATCGACGAGACCCCGCTGGGTCAGTGGTGGCGCGACATGAAGCTGGCCCGGGTCGGCGGCGGCACCGACGAGGTGTTGTGGGAGTTGGTGGCCGCGGCCATGAAGCCCGACCACGACGGCTACGCCGCGATGATGTCCCACTGACTTCCCGCAGAAAGCTACGTGACGGCCGGGATGTCGTCCGGGGTCCGCGGATACACGTACAGCGCCATCGTGCGATTCGACATCTGATGCTCGCCCAGGAACGTACAGCCGACGTATTCGACCAGCCGGCGCGCGCCGAGATTGCGGTGATCGGGGTCGAACATCACCCGGCGGCACTGCGGCTCACTGGCGAACATGTCGGCCAGCAGCTTGGGCATCATCAGCGGGGCGATGCCCCGGTTCACCAGTTTGGTGTCCGCGATGGCCGCGTGCATGCCCAGGTCATACGGATCGGACTGATACCGCGTGGCGATCGAATCCTTTGACGCTCTGTACAATTCGATATAGCCGATGTCCTCACCCTTGCGACTGGTGATGAACGGCCGCGAGAACGTCCCGGCCAGCTGGGCCTTCAGGTACAGCCGCCAGCGCTCCGGCGGCCAGTCGTACTCCCACGCCTCGGCCAGATGCGGCAGGTTCATCCACCCCGACACCATGTCGGCATCGGTATCCGGGTCCGCCAAGCGGGCGGCGTACGGTGCGGCGATCTGCGGGATCGCGGGTGCCGGGACGTTGCGGACCTCGTCGGAAATCGTGGTCAGCTCGCGCGGCAGGATAGGCAGCGGCTCGTCAGTCTCGATCATTTGAGCGCCGAGCCTACCCAACCGAGTGAAGTACCGGTGGCCTACGCCGCCTTCGGCTGCGGCAGCGCAGGTTCCGCCCGCACGCCCGCCCCATCAGTGCCATCGTGGGGAGATGACACGGGACCGGGTTGCCGAACTGCTGCGGTGGGAGGACGCCGGTGCCCACTGGCAGGTGGTGTCGGAGACGTCCACGGCGGTCACCATCGTGCTGCTGCGCTACGACGGCGGTGAGGAGGTGGACCGCTTCACCTCCACCGACCCGGCGCTGCGGGAATTCCTTCGGTCGCGCTAGAGGTCGCTGGCGTCGTCGGGCACGTCGACGGCGTGTTCGGCGAGCACCTCCAGCGGCACCACTTCCAGCGTCCGTTCATGCGTACATGCCAGCACCACCGGTGCCGCGCAACCATCCTCATGGGCGCGCAGCCAGTTGTGCGCGGTCACGCACCAGCGATCGCCGGGTTCCAGGCCGGGAAACCGGTACTGCGGCATGGGCGTCGCCAGATCGTTGCCGATCGAGCGCTGGTGGTCCAGGAACTCCCGCGTCACCACCGCACAGATCGAGTGCAGTCCCGGATCCTCGGGGCCCGTCGAGCAGCAGCCGTCGCGGTAGAACCCGGTGAGCGGTTCGGTCCCACACGGTTCCAGTGGGCCGCCGAGGACATTGCGTTCGGACACCGCTTCATCATGCCCTGCCTCACAAGGATGTGAGCGCCACTCCGTTTACCGTGACCCGCTGCAGCGAGAACGACCCCGCGTTCGCGTTGGTGTAGGTGGTCTGCATGGTCGGGGTCTGCCTGATGGTGATGGTGTCGTACACGACCCCGCTGACGGGCACGTTGTTCTCCCGGATCATGCCGAGGACCCAGCCCGCCGTCGTCGGGGTGTTGACGATGGTGAGGTTCTTGAAGGTGACCGTGCTGATGCTGGTGCCCGCGTTGCCGGCGTACACCAGGATCGCGCCGTGCCGGATGGTGGTGTTGGTGTTCGCGTTGGTGATGGTGCCGCCGTTCACGGTCACTCCGGTCACCGGTCGGGTGTTGTAGCTCGGTTCGGTGGCGATGTAGACGCCGGCGGCATTGGTGTCCGAGACGGTGATGTTGTTGTAGGTGATGTTCTGGCCGCCGACCACCGAGATGCCGCGGCCCCAGGTGGTGCCGACGACGGTCGGTGAGTTGATGGTGATGTTGCGGGAGATGGCGCCGTCGGGCACGTAGGACACCACCGCGATACCGTCGTCACCCGTCCACTCGGTGCGGGCGTTGTTCACCACGCCGTCGTGCGAGCCGTTGGTCATGTGGATACCGTCCGCGCGCGACCGTTTGACGGTGACGTTGTCCAGCTCGAAATAGCCTGCGCCGTCCAGGTATACGCCCGCCCCGGCCGAGCCGTTGATGGTGACGTTCTTGACGGTCGCGTGGTCGGCCATGATGACGAGCTTGTGCTGTTCGGGTGCGTAGTACCGCGGCCCGGTCAACGGTGCGGACAGCGTGAGGTTGGAAAGGGTGACGTTGTCGGCGAGGATCTGCACCGAGGACGTCGCATCGTTGGTGGCGGCAAGAGTGGCGCCATTGCCGTTGATGGTCACGCCGGCCACCCGGATGTAGAGCACGCCGGAATGCTGATAGGTCTTGTTCTGCAACGTGAGTGTGTCACCGGGCTTGAGTCCGTCGAACAATGCCTGCAGTGCCGCGGTGCTGTCGACGGAGCTCTGCGCCGGGGCCAGCGGCACGGTCACCGAGGTGATGGTGCTGGCCTTGCCGTCGCCGACGGCCACGGTGAACGACACGGAGCTCGCGGCCTTCGCCAGCGCCGCGCCGGAAGCCGGTGCGGGCGTGAAGGTGAAATTGCCTGCGGCATCGACGGTGACGGTGCCACCGGAGGGCTGGGTGACGGTGTAGCTGAGCTTGTCACCGTCGGGGTCGGTCACGTTGAGCGCACCGCTCACCTTGCCGGTGCCGGAGTCGGGGGTGCCGACGGTCGGCGTGCCGGCGATCGGTGCGGTGTTGCCGCGCACCAGGTTCAGGGTGCGCACCACACGGTCGGACATGTCGGTGATGTACATCTGCTGGCCGTCCGGGCTCAGCGCGATACGGTGCGAACCGTTCTCGGCCGCGGAGTCGATCGCGAGCGTGTTGACCACGGTATTGGTGGCGGTGGCGATCACCGACACCGTGTCGCGGCCGTTGGCGACATACAGCACGCTGCCGTCCGGGCTGAGGATGGCGCCCATGGGTTCGGCGCCCACCGCGATGGTGCCGACCAACGGGGTGCCGGCGGTCGGGTTGAGCACCGAGACGGTGCCGCTGCCGAAGTTCGACACGTACACCCGGGTGCCGTCGGCGGAGACGTCGATCCCGAAGGGGTTGGTGCCCAACGCGATCGGCGATCCGATCACCTTGTTGGTGGCGGTGTCGATCACCGACACCGACTTGGCATTCCAGTTGGTGACGTAGAGCTTGGTGCCGTCGGCCGACGCGACCACGCCGCGTGGCTGGCTACCGACGGCGATGGTCGCCATCAGGGTCGGGGTGGCGCTGGTGGTGTCGAGCACCGACACGGTGTTGTTCCCGCTGTTGGTCACGTACGCCCGCTGCCCGTTGGGCGCGAACTCGATTCCGTAGATCTGGCCGCCGCCCAAAGCCACTTTCGACACCACGGCGTTCGTCGCGGTGTTGAGCACCGACACCGCGTTGGTGCCGCCCACATAGGCGCGGCTGCCGTCGGGACTCAGTGTGATCGCCTTCGGGGAGGCGACGACGCTGACGGTCACCGTCGCGCCGGTGGCCCGGTCGATCACCGAGATGGTGTTGCTGCCGGCGTTGGTGACGTAGATCTTGTTGGCCGACACCGCCACTCCGGTCGGGTAGGCGCCGACGGTCTTCGCGCCGCCCGACGCGAGGGCCGCCGGCAGCACCGGGACGGTGACGGTGACGGTCGTGGCCGCGGTGCCGTCATTGACCAGCACGGTGAAGCTGTCGGTGTCGGGGCCGTTGGTGATGTCGGCGGCCAGCCGGGCCGCCTGCGTCGGGGTGTAGGTGTAGGCCCCGGTCGTCGAGTTGACGCTCACCTTGCCCTTGCCCGGCGCGGTTCCGCTCACGGTGTAGGTCAACGGATTCGACTCGGCGTCGGTGCCGCCGATGGAACCGGTCACTACGCCGGTCGTCTGGTCGGGCGCGGACTGGATGGGCGCCGCGGTGGGTGCGGTGTTGACCGGTGCGGCCGCCGCGATCAGCGGGGTTACCACCACCGATTCGGCGGTGGCCGCAGCGCCGGTCTGCCTGCGGGTGGCGGCCAGCATGAGCAGGTCCGCCGACGAATCGGCCGGAACGGCCGGCGTCTTGTCCGCGGCAGGGTGGATGCCGAACAACCCGAGCACGGTCTGGCGCAGCAGTGCCAGTTGTTTCGCGACGACGGGGACGGGCTTGGGTGCGACCACCGCGGCGGTGGGCAGCGCCGCGGGCGTCGAACTCTCCGCGCTCGGTGCGGTCGGCGCCTTGGTGGCGGTGGCCTCACGGTCCCGGCAGGTGGTGCACCGGGTCTGCCGAGTGGTGCGTGCCGTATTCCCGTTCCGTTTGGCCGGCGCGCTGGTGGCCGGGGCGGGCTCGTTCGTGGCGGCCGTCGGCTTCGGCTCGGTGACCGGGGCGTCGGGCTTGGCGGCGGGCGCGGTGTCTCCGGTGGGCCCGGTCTCCCCCGCCGGTGATGACGATGTGGATTCGGTTTCGGCCATCGCCTGACCCGCGGTGCCCGCGATGGCGGTGCCGATACCCAGTGCGACTGCCAGCGCGCCGATACGCCCGACATAGTTCGCGTAGCTCATTGCCACCCACCCAGCCCATCTGTTCGATGTTGCGCATTTCGGCCAGTGCTGAAATTTTGCTGTGATCATGCACCCCGCAACGCGGGCAACAACACCTTTTCCGGATATCAGACGGATGAATTATTACCCTGACCGGGAGCAATAGGCGCACCATAGGACTGTGGGGCGGAATTCTGCAGCCACTCAGCAAACAAAGCACAAATTAATTGACGATCGCGATACCTTGTTGCTGTAAGTACGCTTACGCTGGCATTTCCGGCTCATTGTGTTGGGAACTAGTTAGCTGAAAGTGCATGACCGCGTGCAACTTCACATTGCGCGCCAAAGTTAGCCAACGACGACGCGCGCACTGTTCAGACTTCCGCCATGATCCGGGGTTGCCGATGTTGCTGGAGAACCGGTACCACTGGATGGATTCGGTGTTCCCGTGACCGGCACCCGGATTCAGATCGGTGAATACACCACCCGACGAGCCAACCCGCCCACCGATCTGTCTGCGGCACTGGATTTCTGGTCGTTCGCCGGGGCCGCCGCCAACGTCGTCATGCAGCTGTCGTGGCCGGAGGTGGGCCACGGCGTCGTCGAGAGCCGGGTCGACTCCGGCGCGCTGATGAAGCATCCGTGGAAACGCGCCCGCACCACGGTGCAGTACCTGCAGGTAGCCATCCTCGGCACCGACGACGAGCGGGCCGCCTACCGGGAGGCCGTGAACGCCGCTCACCGGCAGGTGCAGTCCACCACCGCCAGCCCCGTCAAATACACGCGTTCGACTGGGACCTCCAGATGTGGGTCGCGGCATGCCTTTTCATCGGTTTAGAGGACACCTATCAGCTGCTGCACGGCCGGCTGACCCCGGACGAGGCCGAGCAGTTCTACGCCACGGCGATGCCGCTGGGCACCACGCTGCAGGTCACGGAGGACCAATGGCCGCCCAGCCGAGCGGATTTCGAGGTGTACTGGAACACCGCCTGCCAGCGGGTGCGCATCGACGACGAGGTGCGCGACTACCTGATGCGACTGATCGGGCTGAAGATGGTCAGCCCCCCGTCCTGCGGTGGAACTTCGGTCGGCTGCTGCGTTTCCTCACCATCGGGTCGCTCGCCCCGGTCTTCCGGGAGGCGATGCGGCTGCCCTGGTCGGCCGCCGAGCAGCGCAGGTTCGAGAACCTCTTCCTCTTCGTGTCGTACGTGAACACGTTCCTGCCGAAGTTCGTCCGCCAGGGCGCCAGCCGGCTGCTGATGGGTGATCTGCGCACCCGGATCAGCAAGAACAAACCCTTGGTGTGACACGGCACACAGGCTGCACTTCCTTGATACCCGCCAGTAACCCACACTCTGTACAGTCGTAGCCGTTGCCAGCGAGGCGGCACTGGCATGAGGGTGACAGACGAGATGAGCATGGACAGTTCGGCGGGCGACGCCGCGACGGCAGTCGAGGAGCTGACGCTGACCGACCCCCATGGGCTCCAGCCGCCGCCTGCACGACACATCCCCAGTCCCGATGACGGCGCGACCACCCCCGGCGGCCCCACCATGGTGCTGCTCGGCACCGGCATCTACGTCGCCGTCAAGGTGTGGCGGTACCGCCGTCGTCGCCGTCGGCAGGCGTGACCCACTCACCCCGGTAGACCGTTCCGGTCACCGACAGATCGGCATCCAGCGTCACCACGTCCGCCGGCCCCCCGGGCACCAGACCGCGCCACGACAGCCCCAGTGCACGCGCCGGATTGACGGTGGCCTGGCGCACCGCCTGCAGGAGGGCGGCGTCACGATCCAAACCGCTGTGGGTGACGGCGAACCGGAACACCGCATCCATGGTGGCGGTGCTGCCCGCGATGGTGTCGGAACCCGCTACCCGCGCCACGCCGCCCACCACGTCGACAACCATGGTGCCCAGGCGGTACTCGCCGTCGGCGCTGCCGGTCGCGGCCATCGCATCGGTGATCAGCGAGACGTTCCCCGTGCCGGCGCAGACGTGCCGGTAGATGGCCGGGTCGATGTGCACCCCGTCGGTGATCAGCTCGACGGTCACCCGCGGGTCCTCCAGCAGCGCGATGATGGGCCCGGGCGCGCGGTGAGCGATGGGACGCATCGCATTGAATAGGTGGGTCCCCACCGTCGCGCCGGCGTCGATCGCCGCCCTGGTCTGTTCGTAGCCGGCATCGGTGTGCCCGACGGCGGCCACCACCCCGACGGCGGTCAGCGTGGCGATGGCCTCCAACGCCCCGGCGCGCTCGGGGGCCAGCGTCACCATCCTGATCGCCCCGGCACCGGCCTCCAGGATGCGTTGCAGCTCAGCAGGATCCGGGTCGCGCATCAGCCCGGCATCATGCGCACCGCAGCGATGCACCGACAGCCACGGCCCCTCCAGGTGAATGCCGTCGATCAGGCCGGCGCGGGTGTGTTCGGCGAGCGCACCGACTTGGCGCAGCAGTTCCTCGTGGGCGGCGGTGACCAATGACGCGATCAGGGTGGTGGTGCCGTGCCTGCGGTGCAGGTCGACCGCGGCCGCCGTCGCCGCCAGGGTGCCCGCGGAGAAGTCGGCTCCGGCGCCGCCGTGCAGGTGGGTGTCGACGAAGCCGGGCATCACCACGGCGGCGGTATGGTCGGCCGGCGCGGGCGCAGGTCCCGAACCGAGCGCGCGCACGGTGTCGCCGGTGAGCTCAATCCACCCGGGCCGCAACAGTTCCGCGCCCGTGAGCAGGGTGTCCGCGGCGATCAGCACTCAGACACCTTGCCAGTCCGGTTTGGAGCGGTAGGCCTCGCGGTAGTAGTCGGACAGTTGCAGGCGCCGGGCGGCGGCGTCGTCGAGCAGCACGGTGACATGCGGGTGGTGCTGCAGGATGGTCGCGGGCCACATCGCCGACACGGATCCTTCGACGAGGTGATGCACCGCTTCGGCCTTGGCCGCCCCGCTGGCGATCAGCATGATGTGGCGGGCGGCCATGATGGTCGCCAATCCCTGGGTGAGGCAGTGGGTGGGCACCGCGTCGACGTCGCCGTCGAAAAACCGGGCATTGTCGACGCGGGTCTGCAGGGTCAGCGTCTTGATCCGGGTGCGCGACGCCAGCGAGGATCCCGGCTCGTTGAACGCGATGTGCCCGTCGGTGCCGATGCCGAGGATCTGCAGGTCCACCCCGCCCGCGGCGACGATCGCGATGTCGTAGGCCGCGCACGCGGCGGGGAGGTCACCGGCCAGACCGTCGGGGCTGTCCACCGCGCCGGGGGCGAAGTCGACCCGCGAGACGAACACGTCGTCGATGACGTTGCGGTAGCGCTCGGGATGCTCGGCGGGCAGCCCGACGTATTCGTCGAGGGTGAAAGCGCGCGCGTTGGCGAAGCTCAGCTGCCCGGCCTCATGGCGCGCGATCAGTGCGTCGTAGATGGCCAGCGGTGACGATCCGGTGGCCAGGCCGAGCACCGCCTCCGGTTTACGCGTCAGCAGCGCGCCGATGGCGTCCGCGGCGAGACCTCCGAGGGTGGCGGTGTCCGGTTGGATGACGACTTCCATCAGGTGGCCGCCGTGAAAAGTGCTGCACCGCTGGCAATCTCGCCCGCACCGACTGTGGTGATGTTCCCTGCCTCGCGTTCGTCCATGATCACCACGGGCACGATCGGGTTGAGCCCCTTGGCCACCACCGCGGGGACGTCGTAGGTGACGATCAGCTGGCCGGCGGTGACGTCGTCGCCCTGGGTGGCGTGGGTGGTGAAGCCCTCGCCGTTGAGTGCGACGGTGTCCAGACCCAGATGCACCAGCACACCGACGTTGGCCGGGGTGAGCACGATGTAGGCGTGCGGCATCAGTTTGAGGAGCTTGCCGCCGACCGGGGCCAGCGCCTCGATGACGGTGTGGGGCGGGTCGATGGCAGCCCCGTGACCCACCATGCCCTGGGCGAACACCGGGTCGGGCACGTCGGGCAGCGCCACCACCTGTCCGAGGACCGGCGCAAGAACGTGTGTCGTCATGGTTTCAACACTACGAGCGTCGTCGAACACCGTCCTGCCTTCGCCGGTTCTCGTTTAAGCTGCCCCGAATGAGCGGGTCGACGAAAACGCAAAGTAGTGCACGGATTCCGGGATTTGCGCAGTTGCAGCGCCTCGGCAAGAGCCTCATGCTGCCGATCGCGGTGCTGCCCGCGGCCGGCATCCTGCTCCGGTTGGGCCAGCCCGACCTGCTGGGTCGTATCGACACCCCGGTGATCGGCGCGTTCTTCAAGGCGATGAGCGCCGCCGGGGATGCGGTGTTTGCACATCTGCCGCTGCTGTTCGCCGTCGGTGTGGCCATCGGGTTCGCGCGTAAGGCGGACGGCTCCACCGCACTGGCCGCCGTGGTCGGCTACCTGGTGGTCGAGGCGGTGTTCAAGACCATGTCGCCGATCGTACTGGCCGGCGAATTGGACAAGTCGGGTGAACAGGCCCAGATCAACTACAGCGTGTTCGCGGGCATCGTCATCGGCCTGGTCACCGCCTGGCTGTTCGACCGCTATCACACCATCCAATTACCTTCGTATCTCGGCTTTTTCGGCGGACGCCGGTTCGTCCCGATCGTCGTGTCGCTCGCGTCGCTGTTCATCGGTTTCGGCCTGAGCTACTTCTATCCGCTGTTCGATGCCGGGCTCACCGGGCTGGGTAAATTCATCGGCGGCGCAGGCGCATTCGGCGCGTTCGTGTACGGCTTCGCCAACCGCATGCTGATCCCGTTGGGGCTGCACCACATCCCGAACTCGTATGTGTGGTTTCTCTACGGCGATTACCAGACCCCCGACGGGCAGAACGTCACCGGTGAGCTGACCCGCTTCGCCGCCGGTGACCCGAGCGCCGGCCTGCTGACCTCCGGCTTTTACCCGATCCTGATGTTCGGCTTGCCCGCCGCGGCGCTGGCGATGATCCACGTGGCCAACAAGAAGCAGCGCAAGGTGGCCGTCGGCATCCTGTCCGCCGCGGCGCTGACGGCGTTCCTCACCGGCGTGACCGAACCGCTGGAATTCGCGTTCATGTTCGTCGCGTTCCCGCTGTACGTCATTCACGCGGTGTTGACGGGCCTGTCGCTGGCGATCGCGTATCTGCTCGACATCCATCTGGGCTTCTCGTTCTCCGCCGGGCTGATCGACCTGCTGCTCTACGGGACGGCGCCGGCGGCCAAGAACATCCCGTTGCTGGTCGGCATGGGCGTGGTGTTCTTCGTCATCTACTACGTGCTGTTCCGGTTCGCCATCACGCGCTGGAACATGCGCACCCCGGGGCGCGAGCCGGAAGACGAGTTCGAGGCCGAGGAGCAGGCCAATCTCGGGGAGGGAGTCGTGTCCCCCACGGCCGTTGTCGCAGCAACCCCTGACTCGAAAGCCGAACAGGTCATCGCCGCGTTCGGTGGGCGCGAGAACCTGGTGAACGTCGACGCCTGCATCACCCGGCTACGCATGGAGGTCGTCGACCCGGCGAAGGTCGATCAGGCGCGGCTGAAAAGCCTTGGTGCGGCAGGGGTCATCGAGGTCGGCACCGGTGTGCAGGCCGTGTTCGGCACCGAGGCCGAGGCGTTGAAGAACGACATCCTCGGCATCCTCTAGCCGCGGACCAGCCGTCCCGGTCGCGCCCCGGTGTCTTTGCCGTCGCGCCGGGTGACCACACCGTTGACGATCGTCGCGGTGTAGCCGGAGGCGCCCTGCACCAGCCGGTGCCCGCCGGCGGGCAGGTCGTAGGCCATCCGCGGGGCGTGCAGGGTCAGCGCGTCCAGGTCGATGACGTTCACGTCGGCCTTCTTGCCGACCGCGATCACGCCACGGTCGCTGAGCCCGAACAGCTCTGCGGTGTCATGGGATTGCTTGCGGATCACGTACTCCAGACCCAGCTTCTCCCCACGGTGGCGATCCCGCGCCCAATGCGTCAGCAGGAACGTCGGATACGAGGCGTCGCAGATCATGCTGCAGTGCGCGCCGCCGTCGGAGAGCCCCAGCACCGCGGCGGGGTGGGTCATCATCTCCCTGATGGCGTCGTGATTACCGTCGGCGTAATTGAACATCGGCAGCATCAGCATGGCGCCAGCGTCGGCTTCCAACATCAGGTCATACATCGTCGCCAGCGGATCTTCGCCGCGCTGCTGCGCGATCGCCGCGACCGTGCGCTCCACGGTGGGCTCGTAGTCCGGCGGTTCGCCCAGCCGGTAGAGCCGGTGGGTCGAGTACTGCGCCAGGGCGAACATGCCGTCGAACAACGCATTCGGGTCGACCGACAGGTCATCTTCCCCGAGGATGGCCGTGCGCACCGCGGGCTCGGCGAGTCGGGCGGCGAGTTCCTCCCTGCTGCATTCGGCTTTGAGCCGACGGTAGGTGGGCCGGTGGGTGAAGGCGTGGTGCCCGGGGAAGCCGAGCAGCATGCCGAACGGCCGCGCGGCCACCTGTGGGTAGAGCCGGCTGCCCGCCTGATGCGCACTGGCCGACAGTTCCAGTTGTTCGCGCCACAGGTTGGGATCGGCGTCGACCTGGATCAACGCGAAACTCAGGGCGCAGTCGATCTCCTCACCGAGGCGCCGCATCCACTCCAGTTCCTTGATGGGCGCCACGATGTCCTCACCGGCGGCGCCCTGCGGGGCGAGTTCGAACACCGCGCCACCACCGGCAGCCGTGGCCCGGCCGAGCGCGAACAGTTCGTCCTCGGCGGCGAAGGTGCCCGGCACCGGCTCGCCGTCCATCGCGCGGTGCGCCAGCGTCCGCGATGACGAAAAGCCCAGCGCCCCAGCCTCGATAGCCTCTTGCACCAGGCGGCTCATCGCCGCGATGTCGTCTTGGGTGGCGGGTTCGTTGCGGGCGCCGCGCTCAGCCATCGCATAGGCGCGGACGGTGCCGTGCGCAATCTGGCTGCCGACGTCGACGGCCAGTTCACGTTTGCCGATGACGTCGAGGTATTCCGCGTAGCTTTCCCAGCCCCACGTAATGCCTTCCGTCAGTGCGGTTCCCGGGATGTCCTCGACGCCTTCCATCAGTTCGATCAGCCACTGCTCCTGGCCGGGCCGAACCGGCGCGAACCCGACCCCGCAGTTGCCCGCGACCACCGTGGTGACCCCGTGATTGCTGGACGGCTCAAGCAGGTCGTCCCAACTGACCTGACCGTCGTAGTGGGTGTGAATGTCCACGAAGCCCGGCGCGACGATCTTGCCGGTGGCGTCGATGGTCTCCATGGCGTCGGCCTCCAGTGGCCGGTCTCCCGGGCCGCGACGCCGAACCTCGGCGATCTTTCCGTCCTTGATGCCTACATCGGCGGTGAACCGATCAGCCCCGGTGCCGTCGACAACGGTGCCGCCCGTGATCAGCAGATCGAACACGTGTCTCTCCTTCGCCGGATATAGTCGGAATGTAACACCGTTACAGAACCGAGGCGGACGAATTCGCAACACGAAAACCCTTGATGCCGAGACGATTCTCGATGCCGCCGCGCGCCTCGTCGAGCGGGGCGGATTCTCGGTGCGCGGGCTCGCCGACGCGCTCGGAGTGGCCGTCACCTCCATCTACTGGCATGTCGGTGGCCGCGATCAGCTGTTCGACAGCCTGATCGACCGCCTGCTCGCCGCCATGAGCAACCTGCCGGTCGAGGGCGCCGATCCGGTGCAGCGCATCTCTTCGGTGGCCCATGCCCAGCGCCGCCTGCTCATCGAGCACCAGCACCTGCTGGCGCTCGCGCATGGACGAGGCCGGACCGCCACACTGTTCCAGCCGGTCCAGCAGGTGCTCGCCGCCGAACTGGCCGCGCTGGGCGTCACCGGCGAGCGGGCCGCGCTGCTCCTGCGCGCCGTGCAGGTGCACGTCATCTCCGCTGCGGTCATGCAGTTCTCGACCGTGCGCGGCGACTACCACCGCGACCCCTGGACCGCGGACTGGCCCGACCAGGAACTGGTGGCAGCGCTGCAATCCCCCACCGACTATGACGCCGTGTTCGCCTACGGGCTCGACGCGCTACTCGCTCCCCTGCACTGACCCCTTTCGGGTGCTCTGACGAGATTGCGCTGAGGGTCGTCGTTGCGACCGCGGTCGCCTCCATCCACGACCCTCAGCGCAATCTCGTCAGAGCTGCGGAAAGATGTCGGTACGCGGGGCCACCATGGCCGCATGGAACCGTTCCTCGGCGATGTAGCCATCAAGAACCGCTCTGTGACCAGGGGAGTTCTGCGGTCGCAGTACAAGGCGGTCCTTCCGAACGTGTACCTGCCCAAGCGCGCCGAACTGACCCTGGTCGAACGCGCCAAGGCGGCGTGGTTGTGGTCCGGCCGCTCAGGGGTCATCGCCGGCAGAACCGCCGCCGGCGTCTATCTGAGACCCGATGACGTCGCCTCCGAGCCGATCGAGATCATCACCGCCCGCAGGCGCCTACCGAACGTGATCGTCCGGAACGAGCGGATCTCGATTGACGAGGTCACCGTGCGGGCAGGCCTGATGATCACCACGCCGGCCCGCACGGCTCTCGACATCGCACGGCACCTGCCGAGGGACGAGGCCGTCATGGTCCTCGACGCTCTCGCCGCATCGACGGGCCTCACCCGGGACGCCGTCTGGCCGCTGGTGGACCGCTATGCCGGCGCCCGCGGCATCGCACGGGCGCGCGAGGCCGTGCTGGAAATGGACGGCGGGGCCTTCTGCCCCGAGGAGACCCGCGTGCGACTCATCCTGTCCGACGGTGGTCTTCGCCCCACCGACACTCAGATTCGCATCGTCGACGGCCAGGACGAGATCGTCGTCGCGATGGGATGGCCCCAGTGGAAGGTCGCGGTCGACTGCAATCACGCGGCAGAACAGAAATTTCCGAAGGGCGCCGTCGCCAAAGCCGAAGTGCTGCAACGTCTCGGCTGGCTGCACATCGAGGTGTTGCCGACGCACACCAAGAGATCGATCGTGTCGCGCACGCGCGCGGCGATCTGGTCGCGCCTCAGGACGCCGCAGCGGTAGCAGCGAGGTCCGGCAGCGGCCGCGCGCACACCTCGCGGGCGTCGTCCTCGCTCATCCCGAACAATCGCAGGACATCGGCAGTCACCACATCGGCGGCGTGCGGGCCATCGCGATCCGGTTGCGCCGCAAGGAGATTGCCCAACCCAAGCAGCGCGCCACCGGCCATCGCCAATGCCAGCTCCGGATCCTCGACCCGGAACCGTCCCGCTGCCACCCCGGCCTTGATGTCACGCAACGCCCGGGGCGCCAGGCCGCGCTCGGACACCAACAGCGACATGCCATTGGCCAGCAGCACCCGGCTCTCCTGTGGACGGCCGCGGAACAACCGGCCGGTCAGCCGGAAGCTGGCCGCGAAAATCTCGGCCGGGTCATCGAGGTTCGCGGTGCAAGCGTCCAGCACGGCGCCGTGGGCGTCGAGGACTTCGGTGACGGCCGCCTCGAACAACTGCTCCTTGGTGTCGAAGTGGTTGTAGAACGAGCCCATCCCGACGTCGGCGGCCTGGGTGATTTCCAGGATGGGCGCATTGACCCGGCCGGCGGCAATGAATGCCTGAGCCGCCTCGATCAGAGCGGCGCGGGTGCGCGCCTTTCGGCGGTCGGTTCGGCTCACTCCGGACATGAACACCAGTGTGCCTCATTTCTGAGGATTTCGTCAGAAACATTGACTGAGCATTACGTCGTATGTGACGATTTCGTCAGACGAGGAGGTTTCATGGTTGTTGACGTGCACAAAGACCTGCACAGCGAACAGGGCGACCGCCACGGCGAGCACCCGGGCCGGTCCCGTAATCCCGTCATCAAAGTGGTCGATCTGGCCTGGCTGGAGTTCGAGAAACCCGACCTGACCCGCGCCGAAGCCTTCGCCCGCGCGTTCGGATTCCAGACCGCGCTGCGCACCCCCACCGAACTTCACCTGCGCGGCACCGACGCGCACGCCCCCTGCGTGCTGCTGCGGCAGGGGCCCGCTACGAGATTCGCCAGACTGGCGCTGCAAGCCGCCGACGAGGTGGACGTGCTGCGACTGTCCGAGCACACCGGCGTCGCGGCGCGGGCCCTGCCGGAAGCGATCGGCGGGCTGGCCGTCGACCTCGCCGATCCGGGCGGCACCCCGGTGCGGGTGGTCGCGGGCATGCACGCCCTGCCCGAGCTGCCGGTGCAACAGCCCCTCATGCACAACACCGGCCGCGCCGTCAGCCGCACCAACGTCACGCAGCGCCCGCCGCGGATCCCGGCCCGGGTGCAGCGGCTCGGGCACGTGGTGCTGCAGTCCACCACCTACCGGCACACCCTCAACTGGTACCTCGACCTGTTCGGCATGATCGTCAGCGATTTCCTGTACTTTCCCGGTCAGCGCGACCGCGGCCCCACCATGAGCTTCATCCGGTGCGACCGCGGTGCCACCCCGGCCGATCACCACACCCTGGCTCTGGCGCTGGGCCCGGCGAACCGCTACGTCCACTCGGCCTACCAGGTCAGTGATCTCGACGCGCTGGCCGCCGGCGGCGAATACCTCCGTGAACGTGGCTATTTCAGGTCCTGGGGTATCGGCAGACATATCCAGGGCAGCCAGATCTTCGACTACTGGCGCGACCCCGACGGGTTCCTGGTGGAGCATTTCGCCGACGGGGACATGTTCGACAACACGTTGGAGCCCGGGTGGGCGCCCTTCACCGCGACGGGCCTGTCGCAGTGGGGTCCGCCGGTAAGCCGGGACTTCCTGGGCAGCGACGCCCGCAACATCCGCCATGAGGCTGCCGCGATGGTGGCCGCATTGCGCGGTGACAACGAATTCGATCTCCGGCGGTTGGCCGGACTACTGAAAGTTGCTTCCTCATGACCGTTTCCGTGCTGCGTACCGCCGACGCCTGGTGGGTCAAGACCTCCGGCGGTGCCGCTCGCATCGAGACCACAGCCACCACCACCGCTGCCCTGCTGGCCGACCGGGCCGCCATCGACGCCGCACGCACCGGTGACACCGTGCCCGTGGACAGCCTGACACTGGTCTCCCCCGTCACCGCCCCGTGCCGGGTGGTCGCGCAGATGACCAACTTCGAATCCCATGTCCGCGACGCCGGCATGGATCCCAAGACGGTGCCGCTGACGTTCTTCCGCAAATCCTCGGCGTCCATCAGCGGGCCGTTCGACGACATCGTCAAACCCGAGCATGTCCGGTTCCTCGACTACGAGGTGGAGATCGGCCTGATCATCGGTCGCGACATCCCCGTCGGGACAACCCTTTCCGAGTCCGATCTGCCGGGCGCGATCGCCGGCCTGGTGATCACCAACGACGTGTCTGCCCGCGATATCCAGCTGCCGCAGACCCAGTTCTACGAGGCGAAGTCCTACCCGACCTTCACCCCGACCGGACCCGAACTGGTGCTGCTCGACGGGGACGAACTCAAGCGCTTCGGCGATCTGCGGCTGCGGTTGACCGTCAACGGCTCCGAGCGGCAGAACGCCACCGTCGAAGGCGACATGCTGTACCGGCCGCTGCAGGCGCTGCAGTCGCTGACCCGGTTCCAGGATCTCGCCATCGGCGACCTGGTGCTCACCGGCACCCCGGTCGGCACCGCGCTGAGCGCCCCGCCGAAGCCGATCGAGATCATCGGCAACCTGCTGCCCCCGGCGGTGAAGTGGAAGGCGTTCTTCAAGCGCCAGGCCGCGAACCCGAAATACCTTCACGACGGCGATATCGTCGAGGCCACCGTGGGCACCGACGACGGCGCCATCGACCTTGGCGCACAACGCATGAGAGTGCGTTACCGGTGACCCACGTCTCGGTCGCCGTCATCGGTGCCGGACCGACCGGGATGACGGTGTCCACCCTGCTCGCCCAGTACGGCATCGAAACCCTGGTCCTGGAGCGCTGGCCGCAGGTCTACCCGCAACCCCGCGCCGTGCACCTCGACGACGAGGTGTACCGAATCATCGACCGCGTCGGCATCGCCGCGGAGTTCGCCAAGATCTCCCGGCCCGCCCTCGGACTGCAACTGCTCGACGAACAGCTCACCGTCATGGCCCGGTTCCAGCGCGGACCCGGCCGCTGCGGCTTCCCACAGGCCAACATGTTCGACCAACCCGAGCTGGAGAAGCTGCTGCGGGACAACGCCTCCCGTTACCCGCAGCTTCATCTTCGGACCGGTCTCGACGTGACGGCCGTCGCGCCAGGAAAGATCACGTTGTCCGACGGCGAAGAGATCACCTGCGACTACCTACTGGGCTGCGACGGAGCGAACAGCCTGGTGCGCCGCAGCTTGGGCGTCACCATGCGTGATCTCGGATTCGAACAGCGTTGGCTGGTCGTCGATATCGGCACCACCGCCGATCTCGGTCAGTGGGACGGCGTCCATCAGGTGTGCAGCACCCGCCGGGCGGCCACCTACATGCGCATCGGCGACGCCCGCTACCGGTGGGAGTTCCAACTCCTGCCCGGCGAATCTGCCTCGAACTACGACACTCTCGAGGCACTGCGCCCACTGCTCACACCGTGGACCACCGACCCCGAGCTGGAGCTGGTGCGGGTCACCGAGTACACCTTTCGCGCCCAAATCGCGCGGCAGTGGCGTCAGGGCAACGTGTTCCTGCTCGGCGACGCCGCGCACCTCACCCCGCCGTTCATCGGACAGGGCCTGGGCGCCGGGATGCGCGATGCGATGAACCTGGCCTGGAAGCTGGCCGGGGTGCTGCACGATGAGCTCCCCGGCGATGTGCTGGACAGCTATGAGCGCGAACGCAAACCGCATGCCCGCGCCATGATCGGCCTGGCCTTGACCGTCGGCCGGGCGATGACGGCCGGCGGCCGGTTCGGTGATCTGTTGCGGCGCGTCGTCGTGCCGCGGATGCATCTGATCCCCCGACTGCGCGCCAAGATGGTCGACTCGACGACGCCGCGACTCAAGGTCGGAAGAGGCAGGCTCACCGGCCGGCTCTATCCGGGCGAACCGTGGGGTACCGGCTTCGCCGTCGTGTCCGCCCGTCCGCTGACCACGGCGCAACAGACGCGCGCCGACGCCCTGAAAGCCACCGTGCAGATCGTCAGTGGTGCCACCGCGCGGTGGTTGCGGGGCCGGACCGTCATCGTCAGACCAGATTTCACCGTCGCCGGAAGGATCGCATGACCCCCACCTATGCCGCCGATCTCTACACCACCCCGGCGATACTCGACCCGTACCCGCACTACGAGAACCTGCGCCGGCGCGGGCCCGTGGTGTGGCTGGCCCGGCACAAGTGCTACGCGCTGCCGCGCTATCCCGAATGCAAGGCCACGCTTCGCGACGATCAGCAGTTCCTGTCGGGTGACGGGGTGTCGCTTAATGCGTTGTCCAACAGACTATCCCGCGGCACAACCCTGGCCAGCGACGGCGACGAGCACGCCGAACGGCGCAAACTCGTCGCGCACCGGTTGCTGCCGAGGGCGCTGCGAACCCTCGGTGACACTGTCGATGAACAGGCTGCCGCCGTCGTCGACGCCGCTGTCCGAAAGAACAGCATCGACGGTGTCGAACTGGCGACCGCGCTGCCGCTGGCCATCGTCCCCGATCTGGTCGGCTGGCCGCGCGATCAGCGCGAGCATCTGATCGAGTGGGGCGGAGCGACGTTCGACATTCTCGGTCCGATGAATTGGCAAGCGATCAAGGCGATCCCGCGGGCCCTACAGATGCTCCGGTTCGCCCGCCGGGTGGTGCGGCAGCGCAACGTGCTGGAAGGCAGCATCATCGATGAGCTACTCACCGCCGCAGACGCCGGGGTGCTGGCCCATGACGAGTGCCCGGCGCTGATGATCGACTACATCGCGCCGTCGCTGGACACCACCATCAGCGCCATCTCGAACGCGCTGTACCTGCTGGGCACCCATCCCGAGCAATGGCAGCTGCTCAAGGAGAACCCCGACCTGATTCCGGCCGCGGTCAACGAGGTGGTCCGCTTTGAGTCGCCGCTGCGGGCGTTCGCGCGTCAGGTGCGCGTCGACACCGAGATCGCCGGCACCACCATCGCTTCCGGGTCCCGGGTGCTGGTGCTCTACGCCTCGGCGAATCGCGACGAGGATGCCTGGGAGGAGCCGGAACGGTTCGACATCCGCCGTGACGCCGGGAAGCACATCGGATTCGGCAACGGCGCACACGCGTGCGCCGGGCAGGGCCTGGCCCGGTTGGAGACGGTCGCCATCCTGCGTGCCCTGGTGGAGCGGGTGGAGCGCATCGAGGTGACGGGCCGGCCGGTGTGGGCCGTCAACAACATCATTCGGCGACACAGCCACCTGCCGCTGCGGCTCGTCGCCGCCTAGAGATCGGCGAAGCAGGAGTTGCTCTCCCCGGACGGGATGGCGGCGTTCTGGCTGGAGAACTTGCCGACCACGCCGGTGCTCGTCACCTGCACGCTGTCGGCCTTGATGCCCAGCGGGTAGTTGTCGTTGAGCTTGGTGGTCAGATCGTTGAGGGCGCTCTGCACGGTGTCTTTGGCGAACGGTCCGGTGACGTCGGTGACGTTCAGATTGAGGTTGCCGTCGGCGACGACGGGTTGCGCGGTGACGGTGGTGCCGCCGGAGGCCTCCAGAACCAGGGTGCCCGCGGCGGTGTCGGTGTGCACGTCGGTGACCAGGTTCCCGACGACGGGCAGATTCTGCGCCACCGTCTCCTTGATGCCGTCCGACGTCCAGGACAGCGTGGCGTCCAGTGACCCGATGGTGCCTTTCGAGTCCCCGGAGTCTTTCAGCGCGATCTTGCTGAGCGTGACGTCGGCGGTCATCCCCTTGGCTTCCTGCACCTGATTGCCGTCGGTGGCCACCGAGATGTTGGTGTAGTCACCGGACAGGTACTGCCACAGGAACGGCGGGCTCACCGAGAACGACACGTCGGCGCCGTCCTTCACCAGGCAGTCGGTGATGTTGGACAGCAGGGCGGCCGCCTTGTACCGGGCATACAGCTCGGCGCCGGCGAGACTGCCGACCAACAACGCCACCACGATCACCGCGACCAGCACGATCGTCTGCGTGTTGCGCTTCTTCGCGGGCGCGGGCGGGGGCGCCGCAGTGGGCCGGGCGAACTTCTCCGTCGCCGGCTCGGGTTGCCTGCGGATCTGCTCGGTGGGCGGTTCGGGTCGCGGGATCCGCTGCGTCGGGCCGTCCACGCGAGGCAGACGCCGGGTCGGCTCGTCGGGCGGCGGTGTCGACATGCGGCGATTCTCCCCCACCGGGCTGGGCGGGGGGTGTGAGATTCGGATATGACTCCCGACGTCGTGATCCTGATGACCGACGAAGAACGCGCCGCACCGCCCTATGAGCCCGAGGAGCTGCGCCAGTGGCGGCAGCGCACCCTGACGGGGTGGCGTTGGTTCGACGAGCACGGTGTGCGTTTCAGCCGGCACTACACCGGGTCGCTGGCGTGTGTCCCGAGCCGGCCGACGTTGTTCACCGGGCAGTACCCCGATCTGCACGGCGTCACCCAGACCGACGGCATCGGCAAGCGGTACGACGATTCGCGGTTGCGCTGGCTGCGCCCCGGTGAGGTGCCCACGCTGGGCAACTGGTTCCGCGCCGCCGGCTATGACACGCACTACGACGGCAAATGGCATATCTCGCATGCCGACCTGACCGACCCCAAGACCGGTAAACCATTGGCCACCAACGACGATGACGGTCTCATCGACCCGGCCGCGGTCAGTCAGTATCTCGACTCCGACCCGCTGGGCCCATACGGATTCTCCGGCTGGGTGGGCCCCGAGCCGCACGGTGCTCTGATGGCCAACAGCGGATTTCGCCGTGATCCGCTGTTCGCCGACCGGATCGTGACGTGGCTGCAGGACCGCTACGAGCGCCGGCGCAACGGCGATCCCGAGGCACTGAAGCCGTTCCTACTGGTGGCCAGTTTCGTCAATCCCCATGACATCGTGCTGTTTCCGGTGTGGGCACGGCGCTCACCGTTGCAGCCCTCACCGCTGGATCCGCCGCCTGTGCCGGCCCCGCCGACCGCCGAGGAGGATCTCAGCACCAAACCCACGGCCCAGGCCGCGTTCCGGGAGGCGTACTACTCCGGGTACGGACCGGCCGGTGCGATCGAGCGGACCTACCGGCGCAAGGCGCAGGAGTATCGCGACCTGTACTACCGGTTGCACGCCGAGGTGGACGGTCCGCTGGACCGGGTGCGCCGCACCGTCACCGAA
This sequence comes from Mycolicibacterium cosmeticum, assembly GCA_016197365.1. Taxonomy (GTDB): domain Bacteria; phylum Actinomycetota; class Actinomycetes; order Mycobacteriales; family Mycobacteriaceae; genus Mycobacterium; species Mycobacterium cosmeticum_A. The sequence continues at coordinate 176,153 of JACPVS010000006.1, forward strand.
GGATCGACCGAGGCCGTGCTGGTCCGCACGTCCGATCACGGCGACCTGCTCGGCGCGCACGGCGGCCTGCACCAGAAGTGGTTCAACCTCTACGACGAAGCCACCCGGGTGCCGTTCGTCGTCGCCCGCATCGGCGCCGGCGCCACATCGGCCCGCACCGTTGAAGCGCCCACATCGCATGTCGATCTGGTGCCGACGCTGCTGGGCGCGGCCGGCATCGATGTGCCCGCAACCGCGGAGGCGCTCGCGCGGACGTTCAGCGAGGTGCACCCACTACCCGGCCGCAACCTGATGCCGGTGGTGGACGGGGCGCCCGCCGATGAGGACCGGCCCGTGTACCTGATGACCCGCGACAACGTCCTCGAAGGTGACACCGGGGCCTCGGCGGCCGCGCGGGCCATCGGTGCCGTCACCAATCCTCCTGCCCCGCTGCGCATTCGGGTCCCCGTCGACGTCGCGGCCAACTTCGAGGGGCTGGTCCAGCGTTACGACGGGCGGCTGTGGAAGTTGGTGCGCACCTTCGACGATCCGGGCACCTGGACCGAACCCGGTGTGCGCCAACTCGCGTTCAGCGGCCGCGGCGGTGAGCGCTACCGCAGCGACGTGCTCGACGACCAGTGGGAGCTCTACGACCTGACCGGTGATCCGATCGAGGCCGTCAACCGCTGGGCCGATCCCGAGCTGGATGAGGTGCGCCGCTACCTGCGGGTCCAGCTCAAGGAGGTGCGGGCCGCGTCGGTGCCGGAGCGTCATCAGCCGTGGCCATACGCCGACCGGCACAAGCCTGCCTCGCGCGGCTGGCTGCGGTTCTAGCGCTGCAGGTAGGTCAGCACGTCGGCCGGTTCGGCGGTGACGTAGATCAGTTCGTCGAGCGGCAGGGGCAGGAAACCGTCCTGCTCCATGCGGCGCAGCTGGATCACCAGCCCGTCGTAGAAGCCCGCGGTGTTGAGCAGCACCACCGACTTGGTGTGGTGGCCGTGCTTGCGCAGCTCCAGGATCTCGGTGGCCTCATCCAGCGTGCCCAGGCCGCCGGGCAGGATCACCAGCGCGTCGGAGCGGGCCAGCAGGCCGGCCTTGCGCTCGGCCAGGTCTTTGGTGAACACCATCTCGGCGGCGCCGGGGCGGGCCGCCGACCGGAAGAGCTCCACCGACACCCCGACCAGGCGTCCGCCGGCCTCCTGCACGCCGTCGGCGACCACCTTCATCAGCCCGGTGTCTGAGCCACCCCACACCAGCGTGTGACCGGCTGCGCCGAGCGCGCGGGCGAACTCCCGGGCGGGGACGGTGTAGCGGTCGTCGAGGTCGGCGGCGGAGAGGAAGACACAGATGTTCACCGGGCGATCGTGTCAGCCCTTGGCCAGATGCACCAAGAACTCGATGGTGGCGACCGGCTGGATCTCCAGCACCCCGGCCAGCAGTTTGGGCGGGGTGATCTGGTAGTCGGCGAAGGTGATCGGGAGGGATCCCGCGACGTCGACGCGGTCTCCGGTGCGCCGGATGCTGGCGCGCGCGGATTCCTGCTTGCTGACGCCGTGCAGGGTCAGTTTCACCGGGACGTCCACCGCCACCGAGCGGCCGTTGTCGGGGACCGAGGACAGGTCGACGGGCGCGGTGACGGCCACTTCGGCGGTCGGGAACTTCTTGGCATCCATCACGTCCGTGCCGCTGAAGCGTTGGTCGCGGCCGTGGTGCGCGGACTCCAGCGATCCGGCGTCGACGACGAAATCGGCTGACATCAAACGCGATTTGTCCACCTCGGCGCTCCCGAGCACCGAGGAGGTGCGGCCGTTGACGTCAATGGGCTGCCACAGCAGGTGCTGCTGTGCGCGGTAGCCGGCCTGTGAGCCGGGCTGGACCATCCAGGTGCCGTCGATGCCGGTGGTTGCCTGCGTGGCGTCCGCAGTCAGCGTCAGCGCCGGGTCCGGGTCGCCTTCGACGAAGGTGCGGAAACCCCACGGTGCGGCAGCCACGGCGACGATCACCAGCACCACCAGGATCAGCAAACGCTTCTTCACGTGCTCATGGTGGCAGACGGCCACAGGGTTCATCGGCATACTGGCGCACATGTCGACCTGGCTCATCACCGGCTGCTCCACCGGAATCGGACGTGCCCTCGCCGAGGCGGTCATCGCCGCCGGCCACAACGCGGTGGTCACCGCCCGCGACGTCAGCCGCGTCGCGGACCTGGCCGCTGCGGCACCCGACCGGGTGCTGGCCGTCGCGCTCGATGTCACCTCAGCCGAGCAGGTGACCGATGCCGTGCGTCAGGCCGAGGATCGCTTTACCGGTGTGGACGTGCTGGTCAACAACGCCGGCTACGGGTACCGGGCGGCCGTCGAGGAGGGTGAGGACGCCGAGGTGAGGACCCTGTTCCAGACGCACTTCTTCGGCACGGTGGCGACCATCAAGGCGGTGCTGCCGGGGATGCGGGCCCGTCGGTCCGGGGCGATCGTGAACATCTCGTCGATCGGGGCGCAGGCCACCCCGGTGGGCTCCGGCTACTACTCGGCGGTCAAGTCGGCGATGGAAGGGTTGAGCGGGTCGTTGCGCGGTGAGCTTGCCCCGCTGGGCATTTCGGTGACCATCGTCGAGCCGGGCGCGTTCCGCACCGACTTCGCGGGCCGCTCGCTGACCCAGTCGGCCACCCCGATCGCGGACTACGCCGAGACGGCGGGCAAGCGGCGCATCGAGAACGACACGATGCACGGCAACCAGGCCGGCGACCCGGCCAGGGCGGCATCCGCGATCATCGCCGCAGTCGAGGCACCCGAAACCCCCGGTTTCCTGCTGCTCGGCACCGATGCGCTGGCCATCTATCGGCATGTCGCCGATGCACGGGCCGCGGAGATCGCGGAGTGGGAGAGCCTGAGCGCAGGGACGGACTTCTAGAAGGACCGCAGGTTGTCCTTGAACAACGTGTGCTCATAGTGCGTTCGGACGAGGCCGCGGCGCTGCAACTCGGGCACCAGGCCGTCGACGACCTCGATCACGTACTTGCGAGTGTGCCGCATACCGGGCGCGGTGAACAGGAAGCCGTCCCCGCCCACCTGGTCCATCAGCGCTTCCAACCGGTCGGCGACGGTTGCGGGCGTGCCGACCAGGGCGTCCTCGGTGGACAGGTAAGCCGCGGTCAGCTCGCGGAGGGTCTTGCCGCTGCCGCGCTGCAGGAAGGCCTCCAGTGAGCCCTTCTCGCCGTTGGTCTGCAGGTCGTCGGGCAGCGGCTTGTCGAGGTCGAACTTCGTGAAGTCGATCTCCACGATCGCTGCCAGATGCGCGAGCGTCTTCTCCAGGTAGTACTCGTTGTCCACCAGCCGGTTCAGCTTGGCCCAGGCTTCCTCGTCGGTGTCGCCGAGGTGCACATTGACCAGAAACAGCACCTTGATGTCGTCCGGGTTGCGGCCGTATTCGACTGCGCGGGCGCGGATATCGTCGCGGTAGGCGATCATGCCTTCGGGGTCGGCGGCCGTCCCGACCACGGTGTCGGCGTATTTGGCGGCGAAGTCCTTACCCTGTGGGGAGCCACCGGCCTGTGCGAGTACCGGGTGGTACTGCGGGGACGGCACGGTGTTCAGCGGTCCGCGGCTCTTGTAGTACTGGCCCTCGAAGTCGACGGTGTGCACCTTGGTGTGATCGACGAACGTGTTCGTCTCCCGATCCCGGACCACGGCATCGGGCTCCCACGAATTCCACAGGGCCCGAACCAAGTCCACATATTCGTGAGCGCGGGCGTAGCGCTCGTCGTGGCGCGGCAGGTGGTCCAGTCCGAAGTTCTGCGCAGAGCGGTCCTCGGCGCTGGTCACCATGTTCCATCCGACCCGGCCGCCGGTGAGGTGATCGAGGGTGTTGGTCAGCCGGGCCAGCAGGAACGGCGGGTAGAACGTCGAGGACAACGTCACCACCAGGCCGAGATGTTGGGTGACGTTGCCCAGCAACGGGATCAGCGGCGCCGGGTCGTGCTTGGGTGAGTGCAGCGCGTGCTTGAGTTCGCGTTCGTAGGTGCCGCCGTAGGCGTCGGACACCATGAGCTTGTCTTCGAGCAGGAGGTAGTCGAACTTGGCGCGTTCCAAATGCTGCACCAGTTCGACGTAGAAGTCGCCCGACCAGTCTTCGCCGCCGGTGGAGCCCCATTGTTCGTTCCAGCCGTCGACACAGAAGTTGGCGAACCAGCCGAGGTGGAACTTCTTGCGGTCGGCCATCAGTGGTGATCCAGTCGGTCGTCGCTGACCGCGATCGCGGCGCGTTCGGCGGTGAGGTCCAGGCTGCGGCTGAACCCGTAGTAGGCGGCGGACGAGATCAACAGGCCGGCAAGCCAGGAGACGTCGATGCCGCCCAGCAGTGCGCCGAACGTGCCGGTGAAGAACGGCAGCACGGCGAACGGGATCATCGCCGCGAAGCCCAGGAAGTAGGCGGCGATGCCGCGCCAGGACCAGCCGCCGTAGACGCCGTCCGGGGTGAACAGGTCGGTGATGGCGTAGTGGCCACGGCGGACGAAGAAGTAGTCGGTGAGGTTGACAGCCGTCCACGGCACCAGCAGGAACAGCATCAACGACAGCGCGTTGCTGGCGGCGTTGATCACGTGGTCGCCGAACGGCAGCGCCACGACGAGGTAGATGACGATGGTGGCTGCAGTCACCGTGACTCGCAGCGCGCGGGTGGGCTTGATGCGTTTGACCAGGTCGACACCGGTGAGGAACTGCAGAGTGACGCTGTACGCGGCGGTCGCGGTGCAGACCACCAGGGTGGCCGCCGAAGCCAGCGCGAGAATGGAGCCGAAGCCGCTGAAGATGTGGTCGCCAGCGTCGTGCAGGGCCACCAGGGCGTCTTGCGCGCCGTAGTGCGCCGACAGCCACGCACCCAGGGCGATCAGCCACAGCGCGGAAATACCGGCGCCCACATAGACACTCGCGATCAGTGAGCGCGAGGAAGTCTTCTCGGGGAGGTAGCGGGTGTAGTCGGACACGATCGGGGCCAGCGCGATGTTGTAGGCAGCAGACACCGCGAACACGGTGAAGAAGCCCGAGGCGACGAAGCCGTGTTCGTCGGCGGACGGGGTGGTGCCGCCGGCGTGGCCGAACAGGACGGCCAGGCTGAACACCGCGACCAGCGGGACCGTCACGTAGAACACCAGCTGGGAGACGCGGTGCAGGTAGTCGTGCCCGGCGATGGCGAACAGGCCACCGACGATGTTGACCACCAGCCCGACGGCGATGGGTGACCAGCCGAAGATCTGCGCCAGGCCCTGCGACGTGAGGATGGTGTACACCACACCGAACGCGAGATAGCAGGTCAGCGACATCGCGACCACGACAACGACGCCGTAGAAGCCGAACTGGGCGCGGGACTGGATGATCTGCGGCAGGCCCAGGCGGGGGCCCTGGGTGGCGTGGAACGCCATGAAGAAAGTCCCGATGACCAGCCCCGATGCGGAAGCGAGGATGGCCCAGCCCACCGAGAGGCCCAACGCTGGGCCGGTGAAGCCCAGCGCGATGGTGAAGAAGCTCCAGTTGGCGATGAAGAACAGCGGGCTCTGCCGCCACGGCGTGCCGTGTCGTTCGGCCGGGGTGATCCAGTTTGACACGACGAGGAATGCTCGTCCATAGGTGGGCTTATGGAACAGCCATCTCATCGGTCAGATTTTTAGTTGGCCGGCCGCGATTATCGGTTTGCCCACCTGGGCAAATACCATCGAGGGTGATATGACCGAGAACGCCCTGGATACCCGTACCGCCGGCCGCGTCACCGCGGAGGCGGCGCGTCGCCGCACCTTCGCCGTCATCAGCCACCCTGACGCCGGTAAGTCGACACTGACCGAAGCGTTGGCGCTGCATGCCCGGGTGATCAACGAGGCCGGCGCCATCCACGGCAAGGCGGGCCGCAAGTCGACGGTGTCGGACTGGATGGAGATGGAGAAGGCCCGCGGCATCTCAATCACGTCGACGGCGCTGCAGTTCCCGTACCGCGACTGCGTGATCAACCTGCTGGACACCCCAGGCCACGCCGACTTCTCCGAGGACACCTACCGGGTGCTGACGGCGGTCGACGCCGCGGTCATGCTCATCGACGCCGCCAAAGGTCTTGAGCCGCAGACGCTGAAGCTGTTCCAGGTGTGTAAGCACCGCGGGATCCCGATCATCACGGTGATCAACAAGTGGGACCGCCCGGGCCGGTATGCCCTGGAGTTGATGGACGAGATCCACGAGCGCATCGGGTTGCGGACCACTCCCCTGACCTGGCCAGTGGGTATCGCCGGTGATTTCAAGGGCGTGATGGACCGTCGCAAGGGCCATTACATCCGGTTCACCCGCACCGCCGGTGGTGCCACCGCCGCGCCGGAGGAACACATCCCCGCCGACAAGGCGCACGACGCCGCCGAGGGCGACTGGGACACCGCCGTGGAGGAATCGGAGCTGTTGTCGATGGACGGCTCGGATTACGACCGCGAGACGTTCCTGGCCGGCGAGTCCTCGCCGGTGCTGTTCACCTCCGCGGCGCTGAACTTCGGCGTGAACCAGCTGCTCGACGTGCTCGTCGAGCTGGCGCCCTCGCCCGGCGCGATCGTCGACGTGGCCGGTGAGCCGCGGGCGGTGAGTTCGCCGTTCAGTGCGTTCGTGTTCAAGGTGCAGGCCGGGATGGACTCCTCGCATCGTGACCGGATCGCCTACGCGCGGGTGTGCTCGGGGACGTTCGAGCGTGGTGATGTGCTGACCCACGCCGGAACCGGTAAGCCGTTCGTGACCAAGTACGCGCAGTCGGTGTTCGGGCAGCAGCGCTCCACACTGGACGATGCGTGGCCCGGTGACGTGATCGGCTTGGCGAACGCGGCGGCGCTGCGTCCGGGTGACACGCTGTATCGCGATGTGCCCGTGGAGTTTCCGCCGATCCCCAGCTTCTCCCCCGAATACTTCTCGGTGGTCCGCGGCAAGGATCCGAGCAAGCACAAGCAGTTCCGCAAGGGTATCGAGCAACTCGACCAGGAGGGCGTGGTGCAGGTGCTGCGCTCGGACCGCCGCGGCGAGCAGGCCCCCGTCTTCGCGGCCGTCGGGCCCATGCAGTTCGAGGTGGCCCAGCACCGGATGGAGACGGAGATCGGTGCGGCGATCACGCTGGAGTCGCTGCCATATCAGGTGGCGCGGATCGTCGATCCCGAGGATGCCGAGTTCATGAGCAAGCAGGTGTCCTCGGAGGTGCTGATGCGTTCCGACGGGGTGCTGCTGGTGCTGTTCTCGACGAAGTGGCGCCTGGAGGGCTTCCAGCGGGACAACCCGACGATCAAGCTGCGGTCGTTGGTCGCGGCTGAGGGGTAGCCCCGCGAGTCACCGCGAGAGTTCCGGCACTCGAGTCTGGAGAGCGATATCGCATGCGATATCGCTATTCACACTCGAGTGCGTGCGCTGACGGCGGGCCCCAGCAATGTGACGGTGCGCCGACGGAGTGGGGGCTCAGCATGGTGACTACCTCGATCTCGAAGATCTACCAGGGATCACGCGCGCCGCACCGTCGGTGATGATTTCGCCATACGCGACTGGCCTCCGTTTGTGGAGGCGGCGCTGAGACCAGAGCTTCGAGCGATGAGTTTCGCACGCGCCCGATGTCGACCTAAACCATGATCATCGTTGCCGGACACATCACCGTCAGACCGGAGCAGCGCGAGGGCTACCTCGCCGGATGCGTGGTCGTGGTCGAACTTGCCCGGAAGGCCGACGGCTGCCTGGACTTCGCCATCTCCGCAGACCTGATCGATGCGGGCCGGATCAACATCTACGAACGGTGGGCGTCCCAGTCCACTCTGGATGCGTTCCGCGGCAGCGGGCCCGGCGACGATCAAAGCGCGGCAATGCTTTCCGTATCGGTGGCGGACTACACCGTCAAATCATGACGGAGGGTTGGGACTCGAGCCCCGAAAGCGATATCGCATGCGATATCGCTTTCCAGAAGGCACTGTCGGACGGCGCCCGACCCACACGGCGTTCTGCCGCCCGCCAGACGGCGAGCGGCAGAACAGGGGCAAGTTTCAGATCACCAACACGGGATCGGGTGGAACAGATTCCACAATGGGCCACCGCAGTGCATGTGGAAATCCGCCGGCGGTGCCCAGCCACCGGGGTTGTTCCAATCTCCCGGGGGCTCCCAGCCCTCCGGCGGACGCCACCCCTGGTCGGGGTAGCCGTCGTTCCAGCCCGCCCACTCGGGGTGATGCCAGTCGGCCGGTCCAGGTCCGCGGTTCCAGCCGGGCCCGTTGTTCCATCCCCCGGGTCCATGCGGTCCGCGCGGTCCCCAGTTCGGGTCCGCGCTGGCGACGCCGGTACCCAGCCCCATCGCGAGCGCCCCGGTAATACCCACTGCGGAAATGACTTTCGCAAACTTCATGTCGATCATTCCTTTCAGACGATGTCACGGAGAGGACGTCTGAAAGTTAGTCTTGCTACCGACCTTAAGTAGGGCCTGTGCCTGCGGTCAGGGTTGGTTGTACAAACGGTAACCGAAGGTCGCGACGTCGTCACGAAAAGCCATCTGCCAGCTGGCAACTCGCTGAAAAATGGGCCTCACCAGCAGTTCACCGCTGCTGTGCGAGTCCCAGCACTTGTTCAGCTGACGGCGGGCTCGCCGGGTGATACGACAGGCACCACGGGGCCGCGATGCGATGGAACGCCTCACCCTCGGTGGCCACATAGAAATGGCCGGCCCGCAGTCGGCTGATGTCGGGCACCAATCCGCCCTTGGCACGCGCCATTTCCTCGGCGGTGTCGATCTGCGTCGGCGAGTTGAGCAGTCCGTAGAACTGGGTCGCCGCGTTGCCCGGAATCTGGTTGTGCAGGCCTTTGGGCGCCTGGGTGGCGAAGATCAGGCCCAGACCGTACTTGCGGGCCTGCGATGCCAACGCCAACGTGCTTCGGGTGCTCGCGGTCGTGCCCTTGGCCGGGGCCAATGTCTGCGCCTCGTCCATCACCAGCAGGCCACCAAGCGGACGGTCGGCCGCGGGGTTGCGTTTGATCCACGCGAACAACGCCATCTGCAACTGGCTGACGAAGCTCTGGCGCTGCTCGTCGGACTGCAGGCCGATCATGCTGATCACAGACACCCGGGCCCGGTAACCCTCGGATGGGGTCAGCAGCACGCCGGGGTCGACGGGCTGGCCCGCTCCCCCGAACATCGGGTCATTGACCATCGCGGCGCGCAGATTCTGCGCGATCTCGCCGGCCATCTTCTGCGCTCCGGTAAGCCCGCTGACGTCGTCGGGCAGGTCTTCGAGCAGGTCGACGAAGCCGCTCAGTGTGGGGTCGGGCGCACGGCCGTACTCCAGCAACGCTTCTCGCAGCACGGCGCGCGAACGCGCGGCTTTGGCGGTTGATCCGGCGATCTGCGCGCGCGGCTCCAGAGCGGCGCACGCCGCCTCGACGGCGTCGTTGTATTCGTCGCGGTCATCGAGCACGCTGGCGAAGTCCGGGAGCGGCTGGAAGGCCAATGGCCGGCCGGTGGAGCGCCGCGGCGTCCAGATCATCACCTCGGTGTTGGCGAAGTACTCGCGGGCCCGGCTGTCGTCGGCTCGGTGCCAACCACCGGGGTTCTCCGGCCACGGGCTGCCGAGCCGCGACAGATCATTGTTGGGGTCCAACACAATTGACGACACCCCACGCAGCGCCGCCTCTTCCACCAGCCGCCGGATCAACACCGTCTTGCCCGAGCCGGAGCCCGCGAAGATCGCCACATGTTTGCGCAGCGCGGCCAAGTCGACCGACACCGTGGCGTCGGTGCGGATCTCGACACCCAGCGGTATCTCGTCCTCCGAGGTCGCCAAGGCAATGTCGTTGTCCGGCTCCGCTTCCGGCTCGGCTTCGATGACGACGACCGGTTCGTCCCCGCCGAGGGCGGCACGCAACAAGGCGATCCCGTGCGCGGGCCTGCGGGCGCGCAACCACGCCGCCAAGCCGGCATCGTCCTCCTGGAGCAGGTCACGCAATGCGGTCATGGTGCGGATGTCGTCATCGGACATTGCCAGGGTGCGTCCACCCGCGCGGTCGAAGTCCTGGACAAGAGCAGCGGTCTTCGGGCCGCTGGGCCATGCGCCGTTGCGCAGGAAGAAGAGCCGGCGCCGGTCGGAGCCCAGACCCGTTGCGCTGACGGCCTTTTTGATTCGATTCTGCGCGGCGACGGCGTTGGTCGAACCGATCGCGCGGAACGCCCAGTGCTGCTCGTCGTCGGTCGCCGAGTCCAAGGTCTGCCGCAGGCGCGCGTGCAGCACGACGTGCGATCCGGGCGGCGGATCGCACGCGTAGGACTGGTCGTTGCCTTCCTCGGCGATCCACGCCGTCAACGCCGCGTGCAGCAGGGCCGGGACGGCGGTGTCCTCGCCGTCGGGATCGAGCGCCGCGGCCGGCACTGCACGGGAACGGAATTCGACGAATCGCCGGTCCAGCGGCGATGTGTCGGGAGCGGGCGTGTCGGACTGCGACTCTTGCTCCACCTCGTCATTGAGGTGCGCGAGTTCGGTGACCTCGCCGCGACGCAACGCATCGCGCACATGCGCATCCGCGCGGATCAGGAGCTGGCGCGGCGTGTACCCGGCGGCGTCGTCGAACGCGGACGCCACGATGGGCCAGCTCGGGTAGGGCGGGACGAATCGCACCGAGGCGTAGCCCGCGGCGAATCGGCGCTCCAGGATGGCCCGGCCCAGGTCACCGCTGGGCAGCGGGGTCAGTGGCGCGGTCACCCGGAATCGGTCACTCACGCTGGCGGTGGCCCGGTCGCGGATGGCCTCCCACGCCGAGGGCAGGCACGCCACCACGGCGACGGTGCGCCGCATGGTCTGGCGCACCGACATCAGGCCGTGCGCAACCTGTTCCAGCACACCATCACTCGCGCTGGCCATCCCATCGGTGCGCGAGGATGACTGCGCCAGCAGTGTGTCGATCTGGTCCAGCGCCAGCACCGCGGGCCCGGCCAGCGCCGTCAGCCGGGCGATGTCGCGCACGCATTGCTGCGCCGACGGGCTGGTGCCTTTGAGGCGCCACATCTTGCGGTCGGAGGAGTCGTCGTCCTCCTCGCTGGCCTGCAGGTAGGCGTCGCCGACATCGCGGGCGGTCAGGTCGTTGGCGGCCAATAGCACCAGGGCGCGCAAGGTCTGGTGACAGTCGCGGACGTCGCGGCGGGCCTTGGCCAGCGTGTTGACGAACTGGTCCAGGGTTGCGGGTTCCAGGTCGTCGTCGCCGATGATGGCGCGGCGCTCAGCCCGGGAGACGTGCGCAATGGAGGACAGCTCCCACAGCAGATCCTTGAGTTGGGTCTCCCGTCCCACGCCGGGCCGGCCGAGACTCTCCAGGATGCCGCTGCGCACCGATTCCCAGAAGCTGGCGGCATCCAGCAGTTCGACCACGAAGAAGAATCCGCCGTCTTTCTGGACGCGTTCGCGGATCTGGCCGAGCAGGTGGGTCTTGCCGGACCCGGCCTGGCCGCGGATGGCGACGCCGAGCGGGGCGCTGTCCGGGTCGCGCAGGGCGTCGCCGAACGCTTCCATGACGTCGTCGACGGCGCGTTCGTTGAGGCCGTTGACGTGGGTGGCCGATTGCGGGCGCCACAGATCGTCGCTGGTCGGTGCCCACGTGAGTCGAAGCGCGGCGAGCGCCTCGCGATCTGCCTCCTGCATCAACTCTCGATGCTAATCAGATGCTTGGCCTGGTTGCCGATCAGGATGGCCGCATCGCGGTCCGCGTCGGTGAGGACCTTCTGGTTCTCCTCGGGAATCAGGCTGATCGCGCCGTCCCGGTAGAGCCCCTGCAGCGCAGCGTCCAGGTCGTCGCGGGGCACTTCCAGTTCGCCACGAAGCGTCGCCAGACCCACCCACGCGCCAGGTCGTGGCGCCAGCGTCGCGTAGCTGGTGCGGATGCGGTCATCGACGGTCGCGACAGTCACGCCGAACACCTCCGCGAGGCTAAGGTCGGCGCGAGTGAGGTGGCGGTCGAACGCCGCGAGGAAGGTGTACAGCGTCTTTGCCGGGCCGGTGGAACGGGGCGGTGCGTCTGCGGTGAGGATGTCGCGGCACAGCCGCCAGCCACGGTCGGTGAGCTCGTGCACGAATCTGCCGGTGCTGCGGTCGGATTCGATGAGGCCGAGCTCGTTGAGCTTGTCGCGGCCGGCCTTCTCCAGCTTGGGGCCCAGCGCGATCAGGTCGGGGTTGGGGACGGGCCGCGCCTGCGCCATCAGGACCAGCAGGACGGCGCGCTCGGTTCCGGTCAGGTCGGCCGGGGTGACAGTCACGGCTTACAACGTAGCGTGCAAGCGGTCACGGGGTGCGGGCGACGAAAGCCACCACGACCGCCGCGAGTTCGGGACCCTTGTCCTCCTGCAGGAAGTGACCGCCGTCGGCGATCGTGACGGGTTGGTGGTCCTTGGCGCCCGGGATGTGGGAGGCCAGCACCCGGTCGCCGCCGCGGGTGATCGGGTCGGAGTCGGAGAACGCACACAGGAACGGTTTGTCGAAGCGGCCCAACGCTTCCCACGCTGCGCGGTTGGCCGGCGTGGCGGGGTCGTCCGGATTGGTCGGGACCAGCGTCGGGAACTGGCGGGCGCCTTCCTTGAACGTCTCGTCGGGGAACGGGGCGTTGTAGGCGGCGATGACATTGTCGCTCAAGGCGGTCTGGCTCCCGCCGTTGACGATGGCGCCGGCATCGAACACCGGCGTCTGCTGACTGAACTGCTGCCAGGCCAGGAACGCTTTGCCGGGTGGGCGGTCCCCCGTCGGCAGGAAGGTGTTGGCGGCGACGACGCGGCTGAACAGCTCGGGGTTCTCCCCCACGATGCGCAGCCCGATCAGCCCGCCCCAGTCCTGGCAGACCAGGGTGATGTCGGTCAGACCGATCGCGCTGATGGCATCGCGGACCCAGTCCACATGGGCCTGGTAGGTGTAATCGGTTCGCCGCGTTGGTTTGTCGCTGCGCCCGAAGCCCACCAGGTCGATGGCCACGGCGCGCAGCCCGGCGTTCACCAGGACGGGGATCATGTGCCGGTAGAGGTAGCTCCAGCTGGGTTCGCCGTGCAACAGCAGGACGACGGGTGCGTCGGGGGCCCCCTCGTCGAGGTAGTGGATCCGCACCGGGGTGCCGTCGGCGCTGGTGACCTCGACGTAGTGCGGCTCGAAGCTGTGGCCGGGCAGGTTGTCGAATCGCTCATCTGCGGTACGCAAGATTTCCACGGGTCGACGGTACCGCTCCGATTTGGCGTCGTGGGCCGGTTCGGTGCGGGCCTAGAATCGTGTGGTTAGGGGGGTAAGTCTGATGGCCAAGCCGTTACGGGTCGATCCGGCGCAGCTGCAGGTGACTGCGGAGTCGCTGAGCAGTCATGCCGAGTCTTTTACGACGACGCACACGCAGGCGCAGTCGCGTGCGGGTTCGGTGGCGCTGGGCGCGAGCAAGGCCGCCGCGGCGTTGCCGGCGATGCTCAGCGAGTGGGAGACCTCGGCCACGCAGTTCGCCGCGCACCACGTCAAGCACGCGGACGGGCACCGGGCGGCCGCGCAGGCGTACACCAGGACCGACAGTGGCGCTGCCGATGACATCGAGGCAGCCGGACGCGACCTGTAGCTCGTGGCACTGACCCTGCAGGAGCTGTTGAACTGGCCTCCCGAGATCGGTGACCTGGGTAAGGCCGCACACGATGTGGCGACCAATCACGCCGATTCCGCCGATTTTCTGCGCTCGGCCATGCAGGCCGCGGATTGGGACGGCGAGTCGGGCGATACCGCACGGCAGGCGGTGTTCTCCACCGCGGGTGACCACGACAAACAGGCCGAACGGATCAAAGCGGCCGCCGCGTTGATCGACACCGCGCACCAGGAAGCCGAGACCCTGGCCAACAAGGTCAAGGACATCCTCAATTACGCGGCCGAGGCGCCGGCGGTGAAGGTGGACCCGGCGACGAATGCTGTCAGCCCGCCGGACAGTTACAGCTACATGGACGCCGAGACGCAGCAGGCTGTGGCTCAGAAGATGGCAGAGGTCGAAGCCCAAGTTGCCAACGCGATCATCGAGGGCGACCGGATCGACGACGAGCTTGCCAAGGCGATTGCTAAAGCCTCGGGGTTGCCGGAGCCGGCGCCTACCGCAACCTCGTTGGAGGACCTCATGCTGGGGCCGCCCGGCGGTCCATTGGGGCGTGGCGAGGCTCGCAATCATGGGCCGGTCGCCGGGACCGGTAGCGACCCCGGCATTCCAGGCATCGGCGCCGCGGACCTCGGCGAGGTCGTCACCTTGCCCGACGGGAAGCACGTCGCGATCTTCGGCGACGCCTTCGAGGGCGATCACGTCGGCGCAGATCCGCACTACCGATCAGTGGCTGTCCCGGTGGCGTTCGACTCCGAAGGCCATCCGCATTACGGACCGCCGTTGACCGGCCCGAAGGGCAGTCCGAACGAGCTGTTCGCGATCCCGGGCTACGCCTTGGGAGCTGATGACACGCTGCCGGGCGGAACGGTCAAGGTGGGCAATGACACCTACATGATGGTCGTCGGCACCAAGAACAATCTCGAACCGACGGGTTCCTGGCTGGTCAAGATGAACGGCGACTTCTCGAAGCCGCTGCAACCGGTGCCGGGATCGTGGGCGCCGGCGTCGGGAGAGGGCGCCAGACCGACCCAGATCAGCGGTTTCCAGAGCAGTCAGGACGGAAAGATCTACATCGCTGCGGACCAGTTCGATCGCAGTTCAGGCGTCTCCATGTATCAAGTCGACCCGAGCCAGGGCGGGGACATAACGAAGCGAGACACCTGGCAGCCATGGACCGGTCACGGATTCGGCAACCCGACCGATGCGCCTGAGATGCTGACCGATCGCGGCGTCAATTTCGGCGAACTGAGCTTCCAGCAGGTAGACGGCAAGCCGGTGCTGTCTGGATTCAACGGATCCACGGGAAATGTCGAGGTCCGAGTTGCCAACGATCCGACCCAGATCATGCAGGGGGTTCCAACCACTGTCGTCGATTCGCGCAACGTTCCCCAGCCGTACGGCGGCTTCATCATGCCGGGTTCGACCCTGGACAAGATGAATATTCTCGCAAGTCAATGGAACAGTGACCCACGAGTTCCGAATCCAGGTTCGATCTACAACTCGCAACAAATCACTGTCAATGCCAATCGCCCGCCGTAACAGGGAGGGCATCGTTGACGACAAAGCTTTCGGATAGCGACTAACGGAGGAACAGCGTGATGCCAACTCATTGGGCGCGAGTGGCGTTGGGTGCAGCAAGTCTGTTGGCTCTGGTGCACCAGCCAGCGGCGCATGCCGACACACCAAACTTTCCCGACCTGAGCGGCTACACACCGGTCGACGCTCAGGACTATTCGATCGCCTTCGACAATCCCGGCAGGCAGCCAACCAAAACGGATTACTTCCTCACCCCCGGCGGGGTTGTGTGCGTCATCGATGACGGCGGCGCGGCGTGTTTCGGAAACAATCTCCCTAGCGTCCCGGCGCTGGCGAACCCGGAGTCGAGGGTGAGCTACATGGACACCCAAAAAGGCCTGTACCAGTCATCGAATCCCGGGTATGTAGATGGAAACTCGATCCACGGGCAACAGGTTCGCACTCTGCCCTCGTCCCATTCGATCACGGTCGACGGGGTTGTCTGCGGTGTGAGTAATTCAGGAGCGACGGCGTGTAAGGACCCACAGGGGCGTGGGTTCGTTCTGTCTTCGGAAGGCTCGGGCTGGTTGCCGAAGGTTTAGGTGTTGGCATGCGCTGGGTGCCAGCTGTCGCCGCCGCAGTGAGCCTCGGAACGGCAATCCATCTCCCGAATGCGCAAGCCGACATTCCTGCCTTTCCAGATCTCAGCGGCTACACACCCGTGAACGTGCAGGACTACGCCATCGCGCTACCGAACCCCGGTCGAACACCGATCGAGGATGTCGCCTTCGTGACGCCGGAAGGAGTTCAGTGCAGCTTTCTTCCTGGCGTGGGCGGCACGCAGGGCAGCGCTGGGTGCACTAGCGACCACTTTCCTGGTGCCGTCACCGATGGGCCCTATACATATATCGACACCATCTCAGGGATCCAGACCGCGGGCTCAACTCCATACGCCGATGGTTCGGTCCAGGGGCACAAGATCTCGGTACTGCCTCCATTTCACTCGATTTCCGTTGAAGGCATGATTTGTGGTGTCGACTGACGACAACGGCACGACGGCGTGCAAGGATCCGCAAGGACGCGGCTTCATTCTCTCGTCGTCGTGGTCGGGGTGGTTGCCGAAGATATGACTCGTAACGCAACGCGGAGAGCGACGATCGTCTCTATCGCGATGACCTTGTTCTCGGCGGTCGATCCATCCCTGGCTTCGGCGGATACACCCAACTTTCCGGACCTCGACAGCTACACGCCGGTCGACATCGCCGACTATCGAATCGACACCACGACGCCGGGCCATCCGAGTTCGGGAACATACTTCGTCACTCCAGACGGAGTGGTATGCAATTTCACGTCGCTACAGGCTCAATGCCGCGGCAACAACTTCCCATCTGTTCCGCCAGCAGTGTCGGACCCCGCACGAAATCTCAATCGGATCAATTGGATTGGCACAGTCACCGGCCTGAAGCAGACGAACGAAGGGCCTGTGGGTACCACTGTGCACGACCAACTATTGAAGACCCTCCCACCCCTGCACTCGATTTCGGTCTCCGGCGCGATCTGCGGTGTCGATGACGCCGGCATAACTGCATGTAAGGACGCGCAGGGCCGCGGCTTCATCCTCTCGCAGGCATGGTCCGGCTGGCTGCCAGATGTGTAGCGACCTAACGACGCGCGGGGCGGTGGCTGTGATGGCGGCCGCGACCGCACTCTCGTGGAGCTATTGCTCCTCAGCTTCGGCGGACACACCACGCTTTCCAAACATCGACAGTTACTCCCCAGTCGACATCGCGGACTACAACCGGCCGATCACCACACCCGGACGTGACCCGTTCGATGCGTACTACTTCGTCACGCCGGACGGTGTCACCTGCAACTTCCTATCAGGTCAGGCCCAATGCCTGGGCAACAACTTTCCCGGCGTTGCATCAGCCGAACCAAGCGAAACCCCCGGAGTGCAGACCGAGAACTGGATCGGAACAGCAACAGGACTCAAACAAACAAGCTCGCGCATTCACGCGCCAAGACTGCCTTTCATGGCACTTCCTCCGTTTCACTCCATCACAGTTGACGGCGTCATCTGCGGCGTCGACGACAAAGCGACCACAGCGTGCAAGGACGCGCAGGGCCGCGGCTTCATCCTCTCGCCGGCATGGTCCGACTGGTTGCCGAAGGTATAGGACGATGCACTTCTGGCGTTTACTCGCGATCACTGCGGTCTGTTCGGCCGTCGCACACGCAGCAGAAGCACGCGCCGACACACCCACATTCCCCGACCTCAGCGGCTACACGCCGGTCAACTTCGCCGACTACGCCATCGACACGTCGACGCCAGGGTTCATCACCAGCACCATTGCGTTTCTGACACCGGACGGCATTTCGTGTGACTTCATGATCGAGCAGGCACAGTGCACCGGCAACAATTTTCCGAATGTGCCGCGGGTCAAGACGGATCCCGCCCGCGGGCTCAATGGCGCCAATTGGATTGGCACACTGACGAAATTGAAGAGGACGGGCAATCCGGTCGCGCCAAACGGCATGCTTCGAGGTCAGCCTCTCAAGCCACTCCCGCCGTTTCACTCCATCACCTTCAACGGCATGACCTGCGGCGTGGACAACGCTCGCACCACCGCCTGCAAGGACGGCGAGGGCCGCGGCTTCATCCTGTCCCCGACGTGGAGCGGCTGGCTTCCCAAAGTCTGACTCCCGGCAGCGCGCCTCCGGCCGGGCAGTAGTCTTTGCGCACGCAAGATCAGCCCGGACAACGATGTCGGCTCGATGCGGCACGTGCGATGGGAAGGCAGCGGTGGCTGACGATCTTGAGCGCTCGGCTCGGCGAGGCTGGGCCGCCGGTGCGGCGTCGGCGCTCGCGTACGGCTCGATGGCGGTGGCCGCCGTGTTCGCTTACGACGCCGGCACCGGTCCCGCGGTGCTGCTCACACTGCGCGGCGTCCTCGGTACCGCCGTCATCGCGGCGCTGTGGCTGCTGAGCGGCCGCGCCCGGCGACTTCCCTGGCGGCCGGTGCTGTGCCTGCTCCTCCTGTGCGGGCCGCTGTTCGGCGCCCAGGTTCTCGCGTTCTTCATGGCCGTCGAACGCGGCGGTGCACAGATCCCGGTGATCGTCGTGAACGTCTGCCCACTCATGGTGATCGGGTTGGTCTGGTTGCGTGATCGGGGCCCGCTGCCCAAGGTGTTGATCGCGTTGGCCTGCGTCACTATCGCCGGTCTGGTCATGGTCGGCGGCGCGGGATCGGGCGCGGTATCCCTTGCCGCCGTTGGCCTGACGCTGTTCAGCGCGGCGGGCTATGCCGGGTATCTGGTCCTGAGTGAACGGTGGGTGCCGCAGGTGGGCACGGTCGCCGCCTCCGGTTTGGTGACGACGGGTTCGACTGTGACCACCGCAGTCGTCGCTGTTGCGTCCGGCGATCACTTCGCCGTGCCGGCAAGCGTCTGGACGGTAGCCGCGATCCAAGGGGTGGTGCTGATGACCATCGGCATGGGCGGTGCGCTCTATGCGGTCCGCACCTTGGGTTCGGTGCCGTTGAGTTTGCTCGGCGCCCTCGAACCCGTGATCGGGATTGCCCTGGCGGCAATGCTTTTGGGTGAGCGACTGGCGCCGAGTCAGTGGATCGGCGTCGCGGTCATCCTGCTTGCCTGCGGCGCCGTGCCGTTTGTCGCAGGCCGCAACGAGCCGAGCGCCGCGGCGCAGCATCCATTGAACGGGCTCGGAGCCGGCGAGTCGCCGCTCCCGGAGACCTGAGGTCTAGCGGAACCGGCCGATGATCGGGATCTTGTCGAGAATCCGGTCACGCAGCCGCGGCGGCTCCGGCGGAGCGACCGGCGGCGGGATGTAGGCCGGCGGTAGCGGCGCCACGTTGGCCGGCGCGGCAGGTTCGGGAGCCGGCGGCGGCGAGGCCGGTGCAGGTGCGGGAGCCAGCGGAGCGGGAGCGTTCATCAAGGCGAACGGTTTGCGGGCCATGGCCCGGACGGCCTCGCTGCTCGGCGCCGGTGGCGCCGGCTTGGCTATGGGCGCCGCCGCGGCGACCGGTTCGGGCGCGCGCTCGCCGCGGTCGGGCAGGCCTTGCGACCCGAGGACCACCGATACCGACACGACGAACGCAACACTCGCGACGCCCAACGCCGAGGCCAGCAGTTGCACCCGGGAGAACCGCGGCTCGGAGGGCTCGGCGACGGGCAGGCTGGCCGCGAATGCCGACGCCAACGCGGCGCCTCGGGTCAGCGCGAAGTCCGCTTCGGTGGCGGTGACGACCGGGCGGTCGGTTTCCTCCTGCAGGGCGGCGACCAGTTCCTCGGAATCCTCGGAACCCAGCACGAATACCGCGTCGGGGCTGGGTCGCGCACTGCGCACCACCGCGCACACCCGGTCGATCAGGGTGGCAGCATCGACACGGTCGATCTGCTCGACTGCCACGCGAAAGCCGTCGACCGTCGCGACCACGGCGGCGTCCGGCTCGACGATGCACACCACCAGGAAGTCGTGTCCGGTCATCTGGGCGATACCGCGGGCCAGCGCTTCGGTGGCCTCGACCTCGCGGACGGCCACCACGGGCGCCCCGCCGCTGTAGACGTCGAGTGCTTCGCGCACCTTGATCGCTGCCGACTCGGCGTCCGGCGTCCACGTCAGCCCGACGGCGTGTATCTCCTCGCCGGCGGGCAGCGTGGCCAGGTATTGCTCGACGTCAGCGGGCTCAAGCACCGTGCGGTCCAGGTGGTCTCCCTGTCCGGTGGCGCCGTCAACCAGCTCTCCGCGAATATCCCTCGTCGTCACTGATAGGCCCAGTACGAGGCTCATGGACTTCCCCCTGATCCATCGACTCTCCCGGTGAGGTTACCCAAGTGAGACAACGGCAAGCACAGCGAGGACTCGGGCAGCGCCCCATCAGTCACATCAGCCTGGCGGTAATTTCGGGTCACGCCGACTTCTTGCAGGGCGCGCGTGGTGATCGGCGGGCAATCACATCAACCGCCGTATCTAGGGACCGTCCAGGGTGACCACGATGTGCGTGTGGTGGATCTCGCCGGTTATGGCGTTGTAGGCGACGCACGACTTCACCGATTCGACCGGGACTGTCGAGCCGGTCGGCGTCCACGATGCTGCCGTATTCATCAGTGCTCCTATCCCCACCGCCAGACGAGAAGCGTCATGACGCCCTGCTGACCGATGTCGGCCACCGACTCAGCGGTCGCGCCGGTCATGGTCGGTTCGATCTGCGTCGATCAGACCATCGAGCGATCAACCGATCGCGAGTATCCAGGTACTCGTGGGTGGACCCGCGGTCACTCGTGATCGATCAGCACCGAAACGTCGTGATGGAGTTGAGCCAGTCCGGCATCAAACGTCGCGAGTTGCCCTCGCTGCACCCGGGCGAGTTGAGCAAGGTACGCGTCAGTGACCTGCCGGTGCCCGATGACTCCAGCCATCTGTACATCGGTGAAGGCGACGGTGTCAGGCCAGAATTCGTGACGCTCGGCGTCGGTGACTGCGGTGACGAGGTCACGAGCCGCGGATGCGGGTTGGCCCGTACGCACGAGGAAACGAACGAGACTGCCCTGAGTTATGGGGCAGGTGGCGAAGCCGGCGTCCGAGGCCGAGAACCACTGCACTGCGGCTTCGTGGTGCACATGCTCGACCACCACCAACGCGACCAACACATTGGAGTCGAGGAGCACGCTCACTCTTCGTCCTCCAGGGAGCGCACATCCTCGGATGTCACGACCCGACCGACACTGATGACTGGCAGTCCGGTCCGACGATCGGTCGACAATGCGGCGGGTTCGCCGTGCGCTCCGAGTCCCCGTCGCATCAAATCTGCCACGGTTTCGCTGAGCGTGCGACGGGTGTCGCGCGCGATCGCCTGTGCCTGTTTGTGCAGTTCATCGGGTAGATCGATGGTCGTCCGCATGCTCAAAATCGTAGCAGGGCCACATCATTGCATCATGATGCGATAGTGCATTGCTATAATAATGCAAGCAGCTTGCAAGCATTATGCTTTCGCACCGCTACGATTGGCGCCATGCGCACACTTCACATCCGCAATGTCCCTGACGAGGTCATGGACCGCCTTGAGAAATTGGCGCGCGCCACGAATTCGTCGGTCACGGCCGTCGCGATTCGGGAACTCGACGCCTCTACCCGCCGTGTCGACAACGCCGCCCTTCTCGCCGTGTTGCCGGATTTGGCCATTCCCGCCGAAAGCATCGTCGCTGACATCCATGTCGACCGCCGATGATCGTTCTCGATGCGTCCGCCGCTGTCTCGGCATTGCTGAACGGCGGCCAGGCTCGCCGCTTGGTCTCCGCGGAAGTGATCACCGCGCCGCATTTGGTGGACTCCGAAGTGCTCAGCGCGCTGCGCAGGCAAGCAGCCTTGGGTGCGCTCACATTGCAGAGCGCGCGAAAAGCCGTCGAGGTGTGGGCGCGGCTCGGAGTCAACCGTTATGCCGCGGCACCTCTGTTGGAGCGCGTGTGGGAGCTTCGCGAAAATGTGACGGCGTACGACGGGATGTATGTGGCACTGGCGGAGGCACTTGACTGCCCACTGGTGACATTGGACGCGCGGTTGAGCAGCGCGCCGGGAATTCGGTGTGCGATTACCGTGATTCCGGACTGACCCGCCGACAATTTCGTCTGTTAATGAACGTCTGCGGGTTGCCGAGAACCAGTGCCGTTCAGAAACCGAAATAGACCGCGGCCATGTCCTCGTCGCCGTGGCCGGCTTCGCTGGCGGCGTCGAACGCGGCGCGGACCCCGTCCACCAAGGCTGTCGACAACCCCGCCGCTGCGATCGCATCGTGGATCAGGCCGGTGTCCTTTCGGACGCCGTCGACGCTGAACTGCGGCGCATAGGACGAGTCGATGATCGCCTTGCCCTTCGCCTGTAGGTAGGGCGAACCCGCCGCCGACCCGTCGAACGCTTCCAGGATGAGTCGCTGGTCCAGGCCGAGGCTCTTCGCGAGGGCGAATGACTGGCCGATGGCCGCAGCCAGCGCCCCGATCCAGGCGTTACACACCAGTTTGAGCTGCGACCCGAGGCCGGGTTCGGCGCCCACCCAGATGGTCTTGGTCGACACCGCGTCGAATGCGGGCTGGACCCGCTCGCGCAGGCATGGGTCACCGGAGGCCAGCATCACGAGCTTGCCCTGCTCGGCGGGGCCTTTGGTGCCCAGCACTGGGCAGTCCAGGAATGCGACATCGTGCTCGGCGGCAAGCGCTGCGGTCTGCTGGGCGCCGTCGGTGCCGACGGTCGCGCACTGGACGAACACGGCGTCCGCCTTCAGGCCCGGCAGCACCGTCGCCATCACCTCGAGCGTCGCCGCCGCATCGAAGAGCATCGCCAGCACGACGTCTGCACCTGCGACGGCGTCCGACGGATCGGTGGCCACCTCCGCGCCGTCGGCGGCCAGCGGCTGCGCTCGCTCAGGCGTGCGATTCCACACCGCCACATCGACTCCCGCGCGCAGCAACGACTGCGCCATGCCGGCGCCCATGGCACCCGTACCCAGAACAGCGACTCTCATGGTCTCATTCTGCCCGGGGTTTCTGGGTGGGCGCTGGTGTTCAGGCGGCCACCGCGGAAGGGCCGAACAGTGTGGCCCATTCTTGTTGTGCCGCAACGTGTGCCGGTCCGGGTGTCTCGCCGTCCGCGGGGCGGCGGGCCGCCATGTCCACCAACGCCAACGCGATGGTCGACACCGGCACCCCGTGCCGGTGGGCAGCGTCGCGCAGTTCGTCCATCGCGGCGTGTGGGGTGCATCGGCGAAGGGCCATCAACACGCCCTCCGCGGCCGCGATCAATCGCTGCTCGTCTGATCCGACTACCGCTCCGGGTCCGGCTGCTCCACCAAACATCGTCACAACTCCTTCAAGTCCTCACTTGCAAGCGTTCGAATACCCCGCACAGCAGGGGTTTAGTCACGGCCCCGTGTGCCGTCGAGCACACTCGTGGGCAATCAGATGAAGGGGCTGGTCGCGATTGTCGCCCGGGCCCGCGCCGCAATCTGACGATCGTCACCCCCGACGACGTCATCCTCGACTCGCCGCTCATGTTGACGATGCAGACTTGACCGAGAGAATCTGTGAATCATCTTCGGGCTTGCTCGATCTGGTTCTTGATCTCCCGGTACGCCTGGACACGAGCCAGCACTGCTTCGACTGCCGAGCGCGACCCGCACAGATTGGCACAGCGCACCGACAAGCGACTCTCCCCGCACGTACGCCTTCTGCCGCCTCCGGCGAGATCGCGCTCAGGGTTGTGGTTCCACCGGGTTCGGGCCGATTTCACGACCGTGAGCGCGATCTCGCCGGAGCACGCCGACTTGTCGGTGGGGGTCTTCATACTGATCGGCTCGCTGGAGATACCACGTCGAGCGGGAGAAACTTCAGATGACGACGCGGATCGCCACCCTCAACATCCGCCCTCACGGCAGCAAGTTCGCCGATGCGTTGGGCAGCCGGGTGCTCGGCTACGACGCCGACATTCTGGTGGTCACCGGGTTCCGCCCCGATGCCACCGGCGCGCGCCTGCTTGGCCGTCTGGCTGAGGCCGGCTACTCGACCTCTTACCCGCCGACGGAGCCCACGCCGAACACCGTGCTCGTGGCGGCCCGCCTCGGCATCGATGAGTCATGGCCCTTCACAGAAGAACTCGACCCATATCATTTGTGGTGCAGTGCCATCGGTGGCGTCGTGCTCTGTGCGGTGTCCATGCCGCAGCACACCGCCACACTCCCGTATTGGGAGGCACTGATCGGCGATGCCATGGCCAGTGGTGTCGACCTGCTCGTCGGCGACTTCAACATCGGCAACAGCGAACTCGAGGCCCCCACAGGTGCCCAGTTCATCGGCCCGGAGATGCCCGGGCGGCTGGTGGGATCCGGCTACATCGACGTATGGCGCTACCTGCACCCAGGCGCTCCCGAGTACTCGTGGTTCAGTCGGCCCGGTGACAACGGGTTTCGTTCGGACTACCTGTTCGCCGTTCCGGAATTCGCGCAGCGCGTCGGTATGTGCGAGTTCGACCATGCGCCGCGGCTGGCCGGGGAGACAGACCATTCGGCACTCGTGGCAGCGGTGAGCTGAAACCATGGGAACGACAAGCACGTTCGGCGACCACGGCGGTGCACAGTCGGTCATTGCGCACTCTCTCATCTACGTCCTGACCGCCTCACTGCTGTTTCGGGTCGGTGCGTGGTTCGGCATGTTCACCGCGGTATCGCTGGCGTTCAACGTGACCTTGGTGATCTGCTGGGCCGTCGCCTTCTTCCACCGGCGCAGGGACCATCTGTGTGCCCGGTGCATGCAGGAGCTTCCTGCGGACGCTACGACACAAGCGGAACGTCGGCGGCCTCTGCTGCGGTTCTCGCATTTCGCCACGACGGTGGCCGGCACCGCTGCGTTCGCCGCCGTGGTTTTCGTTCCGATGCTCGTCGCCGACCTCATCAGCGGTCACGTGTCCCAAACGTTCTACATTCCGGGCGACCTGTGGATCTCGGCGGTCATCTACTGCGAGTGGGTGCACCACCGGCTGCGACCGTGGTGTCGGTACTGCCGGCCATGGGATGACGAGGGTGACAAGGTGCGGGCACCGGAACCGACCGACGGCTACGTGCAGGCCTGACCTACTTACGTCGAAAGAGCTCCGCCGGCCTGCCTCGTCCCACCGTGACCCGCTCGCCCG
This sequence comes from Mycolicibacterium cosmeticum, assembly GCA_016197365.1. Classification (GTDB taxonomy): domain Bacteria; phylum Actinomycetota; class Actinomycetes; order Mycobacteriales; family Mycobacteriaceae; genus Mycobacterium; species Mycobacterium cosmeticum_A. The sequence goes on from JACPVS010000006.1 coordinate 200,957, forward strand.
TCGGCTCGATCTGTGTCTCCATCGCCCGCCGAAAAGTGTCGCGCTGCAATTCATTACCCGCCACCGCCTCATGCACCAGCCGCAAGTCCCGCAGGGTGAACTCATCGCCCAGCAGGGCGTCCGGGTCGGGTGCGGCGACGTAGCGTGCTCGAACCTCATCGACGGCCAGGGCGATGATGTCTGCGTGGTCGTAGATCAGCCGACCCGGCGCACTCACGGGCACCAGGCGGGTGGTCTCGACGAAGCGGGACGCGACCCGATCCAGCGGCACAACCGCGACGTGGGCGACCGACAGCACCCATCCCCGGTCGTCCCGATCCGGCGCATCGAACACGTGCAGCTGACGCGGCGTAAGCCCTCGGATGTTGGCCTTGTCATCCAGCGATCGCTTCACCGCATCGGCGAGCGTCTCCCCCGGATGCAGGAACGTGCCCGGCAACGCCCAACCGCGGCCGGGCGTGCGCCGCACCTGCAGCACCGCGAGGCCCAGTTCGGAATCGGGTACCAGAACCGCGGTGTCGACGGCAACGGAAGGCCGCGGGTAGTCCGTGAGACTCCGCCCGCCGCTGCCGCGATCAATTCCGCTGTCCATGTCGGCGCCTCAGCGTACAGTTCATCTCAATTAGCGCAACTATGCGCAATATCGAGGAGGATGCCGTGTCATCACTGAATGATCGGGGCGAAGGCGTTCTACTCGCCACCGCTGCCGGGGATGCTTTGGGGGCGCCATACGAGTTCGAGCCGCCGCGCGGGCCTGGGCTGGCGGTGGAGATGACCGGAGGCGGCCCCTGGAGTGCCGGCGAGTGGACCGATGACACCGCGATGACGATCGCCATCGCAGAGGTCGCCGCGACCGGCGCCGACCTGCGCGACGAGGCGGCCCAGGACGACATCGTCGCCCGCTGGCACGGATGGTCGTTGGGCGCCAAGGATGTCGGGATCCAGACCCGGTCGGTGTTGAGAACCGCCGCGCGGGAAGGCTTGTCGGCGGCGACGGCCCGCGCAGCCGCCGCGGCGTTGCATCGCGAGACCGGACGCACAGCAGGCAACGGTTCTTTGATGCGCACCGCGCCGGTGGCATTGCGGTATCTCGACGATGAGGACGCGATGGTCGAAGCGGCCCGGGCGATCAGCGAGCTCACCCATTTCGACCCCGACGCCGGCGACGCCTGCGTGCTCTGGTGCACAGCGATCCGGCACGCCGTCCTGACCGCGGAACTGGATGCCCGAATCGGGCTGCGCCACATCGACTCCGAGCGCCGCGCCGTGTGGGCGCAACGGGTGGACGCCGCCGAAACCGCACGCCCGGCAGAATTCCCCAACAACGGCTGGGTGGTGACCGCGCTGCAGGCCGCGTGGTCGGCGATCGTCACCACCCGCACCGACGGACCCGAGCATCTGCGCCGCGGGCTCGACGCGGCCGTGCGAGCCGGATTCGACACCGACACTGTCGCCGCGATCGCCGGCGGGTTGCTCGGCGCGGCGTACGGGGCGTCGGCGGTGCCGCTGCAGTGGCGCTACCTCCTGCACGGCTGGCCCGGCATCACCGGCCGCGGACTCGTCGCGCTCGCGACCGGCATCGAACGCAACGGCCCGACGAGCAACGGACCGGACTATGCGGGCTACCGCATCGACGCCCTGGTCCCCCACCCCTACGACGCGAAGGTCCTGATCGGCGGCATCGGCACGCTACTGCACCTGCCCGCCGAGGTGGATGCGGTGGTGTCGCTGTGTCGGGTGGCCGACTCCGACGTGCCGGACGGCATGCCGCACGTCGAGGTCCGCTTGATCGACAGCGCGGAACCCGACGAGAACCCGCACCTGGATTACGTGCTACTCGAAGCCACGCAAGCGGTGGAAGTGCTTCGCGCGCAGGGCCGTACAGTGCTGTTGCACTGTGTGGAGGCGTTGAGTCGTACCCCGACCGTGGCGGCGTTGTACGGGGCGCGGCTGCGTAACGTCGGTACCGATGAGGCATTGGCCGACGTTCAGAAGGTGCTGCCCCGGGCCAATCCGAACCCGGCGTTCGTGCAGGCGTTGAAGCGATGGGGACTGTGACTGCCTGGCTTCCCATCATGGAAGGCTCGACACCTATCGGGATTCAGCGTCACGGGCTCGGTCGATCTGGTTCTTGATCTCCCGATAAGCCTGGACACGCGCCATAACGGCTTCCACCGCGGAATCGGTAGGAGTGGAATCCGGCGCAGCCTCGATCCCGTAGAGCATGGCACTGAGCTTTCCGTGCAATGCGGCCCGCTGTTCGGCGACACGGGCGTCCTCGCGTTCGGTGCGCAGCGACGTATCGATGAGGTGTGCCTCGTTGGCGCACTTGATGATCAGTTCCACCCGCTCGATCGCGGTGCGCTCCAGATTCGCAGTTGCCGTTTTGGCCTCCGCGAGGATCCTGCGGTCATCGGTGTTGGGTTTGTTCAACGCCGACAGCTTGCCAGTCTCGGCACGCAAGGCGTGCGCTTTCGCAAACCCGTCGGTGATCCCTCTGACGTCGGTACTGAAATCGACGTCGCCGAGCCACCCCGCCTGGGCCGCTTCGGACGCGGCCACCTGCGTGACCGCGCTCAGCGCAGATTCGACCAGCGCGGCGTTCTGCTTCCCGAGCGCCTCGATACGCGCCTTCTTTTCCTTCAACGCCCGCTGTTCGCGTTCGCGCTTGGCGGCCGCTGCCTGCGCCGCCCGTTCCTCCCGTGTCCGTTCGGCCCGCTCAACGCGCCTCCTCTCGGCAGCGTTGATAGCCGCGGTAGCGATCCACGCGACCAACATGAATGCCGCGAGGGCGCCGAGCGCGATCCAGACCGGTTTCGGAATCACGGCGATGAGCACGACCACACCGACAAACAGGACGCCCACACCGCCAGATGAACCCTTGTTCACGTTTCGCTCCAATCACCATCGGCTGCACAGAATGTGCGCAGGCCAGTCGGACAGAATGACAGCGACCTCCGACAAGTTGCGTACGTCGCACAGAGGGATCACGGGACTTGTCGGTGCCCGCCTTCATACTGAGCGGCTCGCTGGAGATTCCACGTCGAGCGAGAGGACACTCCAGTGGGCACCATGCTCGCGACACTCAATATCCGGCATGGCGGCACCAAGTCCGCCGATGCTCTGGCCACCCGGTTGCTCGGCTACGACGCCGACATTCTGGTGGTCACCGAGTTCCGCGCCAATGCCGTCGGAGCACGGCTGATCGGCCGGCTCGAGCAAGCCGGCTACGACACCTCACATTCCGGCGTCGGGCCGAAGGACAACACGGTGCTCATCGCCGCTCGCGGCGGCATCGAACGATCATGGACATTCAGCGAATCGCTCGACCCGCGCCATCTGTGGTGCGCCGAGATCGACGGCGCCTACGTGTGCGGGGTCTACATGCCGCAGAACACCGCCAAACTCCCCTACTGGGAGGCGCTGATCCGGGACGCCTCATCGAAGGGCATCGATCTGTTGATCGGCGACTTCAATACCGGTACCAACGATCTCGACAAAGATCCGCGGGGAGCGAAGTTCATCGGGCCGGAGATGCCGGGCCGCTTGATCGCGGCCGGGTACACCGATATGTGGCGGGCACTGCATCCCGGTGTGCGCGAGTACTCCTGGTTCAGCCGGCCCGGCGACAACGGATTCCGGCTCGATTACGTCTACGCAGCACCAGATCTCGCGCAGCGCATCCGGTTCTGCGAGTTCGACCACGTCCCACGACTGGCGGGCGAAACCGACCACTCCGGCCTGGTCGCAGTGGTGGACGACTAGGACATGACCAACGTCGACATCCGCAGTTATTGCGGACTCCGCACTTTATGCGGTATGGTGGGACATGCCCAGCCGGTACGAACGCATCCGCGCAGAACTCACGCACGCCGAGACTGCTCCATCCGCAAGCCAAGCGCTACAACACCTTCGGTCGGTTCTGACGGAGGCCAGTCAGCTGCTCGACGAGCAGCTGGCCCGCGCCGTCGTCGACGACGAGATGTCGATCGCGGCTGCCGGGAAAAGTGCGGGCCTCACCGAGAACGCGGTCGGCCCACGCCTGGCCAGCACGCCACGACTGAACCCGTACGTCAGCAGCGGCGACCGGATCACCGCCGAAGACGTCAAAAGAGCACGTAACGACAAGCACGCCAAGACTCCACTGCCACCCGCTCCCCCGGCGGAACCGATGCGGTTCAAACCACGCCGAAACAGCAAGCCTCGCTAGCCAACAACCGAAAGGTATCCACCATGCCGAACCAGAATCTCACCCTCATCGCCTTCCTGCTCGACCGCTCCGGATCGATGCAATCGATCAAGTCCGACGTGGTCGGCGGTTTCGACGCCTTCCTCACCGATCAGCGCGCGGGCGACGGCGAATGCCGCGTGACGCTGGCGCAGTTCGACAACGAGTACGAGGTCGTCTATCACGCCGTCCCCGTCAATGAAGTGCCTGCGCTGGAACTGAATCCGCGCAACAGCACCGCACTGCTGGATTCGATGGGCAAGCTCATCACCGACACCGCAGCCGAGATCAACGCGCTCGCCGAGGACGACAAGCCGGGTTCGGTCATCGTCGCGATCATGACCGACGGCCTGGAGAACGCCAGCCACGAATGGAGCCGGCCTGCGATCAAATCGCTCGTCGAGCAGCAGACCACCCAATTCGGTTGGGAGTTCCTCTACATGGGTGCCGATCAGGATGCCGTCGAGGTCGGCCAAGGCCTGGGCGTCAAGGCCGAGCAGGCCGTCACCTATGGACGGGGGAAGTCGCGGGAGGCGATGGCCGCGATGTCGGGGAACGTGCGCGGGTATCGGAACGCGAAGATGGCGGATGTGGATGCGGCGATGCCGGGGTTCAGTGCGGATCAGCGGTCGGAGTTGGCCGACGAGTGAATCCTGAACTCCGCTTTCGGCCCTGCTCCTACGGGGAAGATGACAACATTAACCCAGCAGCTCAACATGCTTACACGACCGATTTGGAAGGGCCCGATGACTCAGGACTCACGTGGAGCAGCCACGAGTGAATGGCTGAATGCTGGATTCTCTGCCAGCGACGCGCAGTTGTTCATTGACGCCGCCGTACCACTTGACATTGCACTCCAGTGGGCGGACGCGGGAATCGAAGCAAGTGACGCGGTCGACTTCATCGAGAAGACGGTGCCGCTGGACGAGGCAACAGAGATCCGCGGGCGCGGAATCGAGCTTTGGCAGATCACCCGTTCCGCCACTGGCTACGAGATCGAGCTCGAACCTTGGCAGAAGGATCCCCTCAAGCAGCTTCCAGAAGCGATCCACGCCGGACGCTTCCGAGTGAGCATCTGGTCGGAAACCCCTTGGAACGGCGAGCATCTCGAAAACGTAGTCTCGTTCGAGTGGGACGGCGAATCTGCCGTCGAGTGGTCGGTCATGAGCGGTTCAGGGCTATCAATGATGTCCGATGTTTCGTTTCGCGGGATCGCTGGCTGGCCGGACGGAACAGACCTGCTCGTTATCTTCCGGGATGACAATGGCGGACGGCAATTCGAGCGTCTCGCAGGCGCAGCGCTCACAGCCGCAAGCCCAGTCGGAGCAACGGACCCCCGACAATGGCTCGAGTTCGCGAATTCGCTCATCGGTATCACGGAGCAGCTGCTCGACTCGGGCATCGAACCAATGGATGAGTACGCCGACGAGTACCGCCGCTGCGTGGACGACCAGTGGTTCGACTTCGACGAAATCTTCCGAACCTACCTCGCTACGGCAAACGCCGATGGGGTGATACCGGATTTCGACGATTGGATCACCGCCGCGTTGGCGCAGGGAATCTACGAAACATCCTGAACGCCGGTGAGTTTCAAGACTACCGACGCGCGCCTATGTCGAGTCCGATGCTGAGTTAGTCAGCCTGACACTGCCAACAAGAGCCGCGGCCACAACTTCGGCATGGCTAGCCCGGCATCAGCGACGCAACAACCCCGCACAGGTATTCAATCTCCGCCACCGACGGCTGCAGCTCAAACGCATGCACATGGCACGCCGCGCTGAGACGGTTCCACGCAATCGCCGCCGAATCGGCAGCCTGCTCCGAATCCAACGCACGCAGCACAACCAGCTTGCTGCGCGCGCTCGCATGGGTCGCGGGTGCGTCGAGACTGCTGCATCGTTGGTCGACGATCTCTTCCAGCGCTTGACGAGCCAGGAACGCGGCCATCCGAGATGAGAGCCCGTCTGCTCGCGGTTCGTTGATGATGCGTTGCGCCTGGCCCAGCAGCTCCATCGCGCTCATCGCGGCCCCACAAGATCCTCCACAGCGCGTTCGAGATCCCGTACGTCTTCCTTCGACAACCGTCCGACGCGTCCATGTGCGCCCGTATTTCCTATGTCCAGCACATTCTTTCGCCCCGGGCGACTTTGAATCCAGCTGGTGACATCTGCCTTCTGGTCCCCCAGAACAGCGAGGGCCAGCCGTTGTCGGGTCGTTTTTGCGGACTCCCACTGTTGTTCGGCGTCGACTCGTGCAGTGCCGGCCGCTGATTGCCTCGCGTAGTGCGCCTGCTTCGCCGCGGACTCCAACGCCATGCGGAAGAGGTTCGGCGCCACCCTGCCCTTGACCTCGTCGGCGAGTCGCTCGTCTTGAATCATTGCGAATGCGTCATCGATCAGTCTCCGGGCGGGGTCGATGTTGAGACGGGCCTTGACCCTCGATCCCGACTCCCGCGTGACCTCGACGAGCCGCGCATCGACGCCGGTTTCCCTGATGACCGACGCCAGGCGGTCGTCGTGGGAGAACACGATGATCTGGTGGGTGCGCGCGATGTCGGTGAGGACTCGGACGAAACCGTCGATCTTCGATGGGTCCATGGCTTGAATCGGATCGTCGAGAACGACGAACCGGAACGGGCTCTTCACCGAGGTGGCGCGCGGTAGGAACAGCGCCAGCGCGACGGCGTTCTGCTCGCCTTGGCTCATCACCGATAGCGCGTGCGTGGGCTCGCCGTCCACCGACCCGCCCAGCACAGCCTTGCGTTTCGTTGCGGTGCCGGTAAGAGTGATGTCCCCGAGATCGACGTTGCTCTCCTGTCGCAGTTGGCTCCAAATGTGACGTGCCTGAGCGGCAATTGGCTTCAACCGCAAGTTGCGGAAGCCGGTGCCTTGCTGAGTAGCCCAGTTTTTCGCGGCTGTGACGGCTTTGTACTGGGCATCCGACTGCTGCGCCTTGGCCTCATTGGGGATCCAGGCCGCTACCTGCGCTGCCAAAGGCGACCAGGCATCTTCGCGGTCCGCAAAAGCTTCGGTCGCCTCGCTACGCAGCGCGTCGACCAGGACGACTGCTTCGAGCACAGCAGATTCGAGATGTGCCGCGCATGCGGTGTTGTCGGCGGGTGTTGCACGGGCATGCTCGGCAGCAGCGTTGTAGGTCGCCAAGTTCGGCAACTCGACGCCAGGGACTGCTGCCAGCGGCTGCAGTCGCGCCACCAGCGCGTCAACGGCTGCTCTGGCACTCGTGAGTTCGTTGGCCGCGGAGCGATATTCTGCGACTGCGGTCTCGCCATCCGCGACGGCCGTGCGCGCCTGCTCTGCCCACGCGTGATCCAGTGTCCCTTCCCCGCATACGGGGCAGGCGGACTCACCGGCGCGAGAGTGGTATTCCAGCGCCTTGTGAAGCAGATCCACCCGGTCCGACGCCAAGGCAACCATGTCGAGTTCGTGCCGCCGCAGTGACTCCGCCGCGTTGCGGAGCCGCATCGCGCAGGACTCGATGTCATCGGCACTCGGCGCCTCTAGAACGCTGAGCGCCCGCAATGCCGGGATCGCATCAGATCCGTTCTGGTCAGACCCTGTGACTATCGCGAGTATCTCGTCGACTGGCCGGACATGCTTCTTCAGCAGTTTAGCCAGCTTCTCAGCTCGCGGATCAGCGGACACGGAGAGCTCTGCGATGGCCTTCTTGCGGGCTGCGTCGGCGGCGTCCCGTAGTGATTTCGCCTTTTTGAGTTCCGCCGCCAGGTTCTTCTCGACTGCGGAAAGGACTTCCAGGCCAAGCAGTTTGGCAAGGGCGTCGTACAGAGCTGATGGCCCACCATCGAAGAGCCGACCGAGCTCCTCGTAGGTAAGGACGGGGCGATACAGCTCCAGCGGGTATGTCCAGCCGAGATTGCCGATGCCTGGTGTGGGTTGTTCACCGTCGCGTTGCGTCCACAACGTTCGCTCGGCGAGGTCAACATTCGCCTCCCAGTCGACTCCGACTTTGACCGGACCACTGCCCTCGCGGGTGAAGCCGACCCGCAGTGCGCAAGGGTTCGGCTTATGCAGGTTCCGCCACGACTCCGACCACAGCGCCTGCTTGCCGCGCCACCGGTAGCTGGTACCGGTCAGGGCGAGTTCTACTGCCTCGGCGAAGCTCGACTTACCTGAACCGTTACGGCCGCTGATCACCGTGAGCCCTGGCGCCGGATGCAGGTCGAGCTTGGCGGTCGGCCCGATCCCTCGGAAACCCGAGACGGTGATGTTCGTGAGATAGGTCGATGACCAGTCGGTGTCTGCGCCGCCGTCGGTCTGGTCAACAACTTCAGCGAGAGCGGTCAGTACGACATCCCGGGCTGCCGCATCCAGCTCGGCGTCGGCATCGAGCAACTGAAGGATCGCGTCCTGGACGGACTGTTCGGTGTCGTCGACGCGCTCATGTTCGGTGTGCACCACAACACGATTGAACTACGAGCCGCCGACACTGTGCATGAGAATCGGGGCGAACCGCGCTACGTGTCCGCCGCAGTTGGGGTCCCGCCACTAAGCAGTCGCGCAACAGCATCGTGCGAGACGTGGGCGCTCGGCGGCCATGTCGACTTCCAATCGCGCAGCGGCACATCCTCGCTGGCGCTGAATGCCGACGCCAAACGGCGGTACTCATTATCGCGCCATGCGCGCAACCGGTCGTCGCCTCGCGCGAAACGCACCAATCGCGCCGCCTGCTCCTGGCTGTTCGGACCGCCACGGATGGCGACCCCGTTCATGATGCTGTGCCGCCCCAGCGCGAGCGGCCGGCTACCCGCTTGCATCGCCTTTTTGTGAGCCGCGCGGCAGTTGTCGCACGCCAGCCAGGACCATCGCGACGATCCGCCGGCTGTGGCCCTGAAGCAGATGACGCACAGGTCGTATTCGCGGGACACATCGTGCCCCGGCCATCGCTGCGGCGAGTCCTCATCCCTGCATGACTGCCATTTCACCGGCAGATGCGGGTAGGCAGCGCTTCGCTTCTGAATCGGACCACGTAGTCCGCCGCACGGGATGTGGACGGAGAGTTCCGTGATCCGTTCACGCAGGGCCGCGTCGGCTGCCGTCAAAGGTTGATCAGTCATTACGCACCACTTCCGGCGACGCCACATCCGGACGTCCGCCCTTGCACGCGTTACCGCGTGCCCGCTCTTCCCCTGGGGCACCGTGCGGTGGAGCGCGGTTGCCGGGACGACGGGCCAAGTACCCGTACAGTCGTCCACTCATGAGCTGTGACCACCCTAACGCCGGTTACCGACATGTCGGACAGTTCAACCCGAAGTTGGTCCGGGCAAAGTCATCCCAGGCGGCGGCCACACCTCCACGGTGGATCCCGGAAGCGCGGGCTGGCTACGAAACACGACGACGGTCCTTGGCGCCCCGCGCTGGGACAGCGCTACGTCGAGAGGCAGACCTTCAGTGTCGTCGTTGCGGTCGATATTCAGATACACCGAGGGCCGCCGTTCGTGGTGGCACCGTTGGACAAGCATGTCGGCGACGTTCAGTCCATCATGAAGGTACCGCGGTATGTGGGTGACGTCGCATTGCTGGACGTCGGCTTCCATGAGACTGAGTGCCATCAGCTGAGGTCCCGCAACAACGAATCCGGCGGCAGCGAATGGCGCGGGCAAGTACGTCAGAGTTTCGTCGAGATACGCGTCAACATGCGTGGTATCAAATGCGTAATGCAGGACGAAGTCTCGGCGGCTCAGCTCCTCTAGTACTGCGCCTGCCGTGGCAGCGATGTAGTCGTGCACGCCGTCGGTCCAACGGAATTCGTTGAAATACGACTTGCAGAGGTCGTCCACCATGAAGACTGCTGAGGCGAGCAGCCCTTCGTCAGCAAGGCTGCGGGCGTGGGCATTTGCGTGAGCGCGGAGGGCATCCGTTGCGGTGATTCGATTCTCGTCCACAACGGCCTCGAGCTTGTCGGCACCTGCGATGATCGCTTTGATACGAGCGTCCCACAGCAACGCGAAGTCCGGCAGCCTTGCGGCCGCGCCTTGGTCATGCAGGTGATCGCTCATCGACAAACTAACCACTGCGCGCCGTTCCTCCGATGCGTTGTATAGGTCCGGCCCCACACTTCAGAGTCCTCGGTTCTTGTCGTCCGCGACTATCTTCTCCAACACATCGAAGTTGCGTTCACCGGTGGCCATGGTTAGCGCCGACGAGGCTCCCGCCACTCGCCGCGTGAGCGTCCACCCGGCAGTCTCCCAGACGGCCGAGTAGGTGACGTGTGAGTCGCTGATCCACGTGTTTAGCTCGAGCTCGCCTGGACCAACCCGGACCCATTCGCTCACGTTCATGGCGCTTCCTCTCGATGTGCGGTGCACTTCGATCGCCCCTCATCGAGGCGCTCTTACCGACTGCGGTTGCAGTAGGTCACTTCGTCATCCGAGCCACCCACGAGCGTGGGGTTGGCGTGCCGTCCAGTCGGAGCTTGGCGACGGCATCTCGTGAAGCTCAACCACAACAACCGCTACGCCACTTTGTTTCTTCCTGACGCGTGGTGGCTTGGAACACCCTCCGGCAATCACGACACAGGGGCCGTCAATCGAGAAGATTCGGATGCGTGCTTGCAAGATCAAGCAATTCAGCGTCGGAGTAGTTGCGGAACTCGAGTTCCCTCCATTCGCCCCCTGACCACGACTGACTGGGCGTATGCGCGCACACTGACCGCCGCCACTCGAGCCTGCGGCCGATCTCTTTGGTGAAAGGATTCCGTCGCGAGTAGTGGAGGATGTGACAGTTTCTGATCTTGTAGTCCTCGCCATCCTCCTGTTCCTGCCAGACTTCCGGCAACAGGCGCTCCAGCACAACGCGGGCGACTTCCATCATCTCGCCGTGTGTCACAGCGATGACACACTTGCCATCGAGCTCACGGTGCATCGTGTCCAGAATGTCTTCAAACCGCAGTCGCACTCCCGTCGCAAGCGACTCGCCGCCCGGCGGGCGCCAGTACCACTTGCTCTGGTGTTTCAGTTTCACAGAGATCTTGTACATCGCGCTTTGCTCTGTTCCCGAGAGCGGTCCGAATTCGCCCCAGTCTCTCTCGCGCCAGCGGTCGTCGATGATCCAATCGCCATCCACGCCGAGGGTTCCCGCGGTTTCAACGGTGCGCAGTAGCGCCGAGACGTAGTAGCGGTCGAATCCTCCCGGGAACTCAGCACGTAACCAGGAGCCAGTTTTCGTCGCCTGTTCGCGACCGAGTGTCGATAAACGCATCCTGCTGTCGGGGCGATCGAAAAAGCCTTCGGGTGCTGGCGAATCGGGGTTAATCTTGCGGCGATTTTGCATAATATTCGCCTCAGACTGCCCGTGGCGTACGAGGACCAGGTCGACCGGCATTCCCATGGCGTGACTATCGCACAGCCGTTGAACCGCGGGAGGTGATCGAGCACTTCACGATTCGTCCTCTTCATTGCCGAACACAGCGGCATCGCGTCGAGCATCGCGGGCGCGTGCGGCGGCCGACCCTGGCTCACGTGCCGCGACAACGACGTCCCGAAATTCGTCGCCATGCTCCGATATGAGCGCGAGCGTTGCTTCAAGAACATCGGGCGGAAGATCGATGTAGAGCGACCACACGGTAATTCCACCTTCGCCCCAGTCGTCGGCGAACATCGGCGTTCGTTTCGCCGTGTATGAGAATTCAGAATGGAGAGACTCGCCGCCACGGCCGCTGCTGCCGGCAAGGACCTTAACGGCGTTCTCGACGAACAGCTCGACAAGCATCAGGTCGGTGATCGGGTCGCGCTCGATTTCGGCAGGTACCGTAATCGGGTGACTCAACAGCCAGCGCAGCAGTATCTGCGCGTCGCCCTCTGCTGTGCCACTTCGACTCTCGAGAATGACCGGTTCTCCAGGGTCGTCGATACCCTCGTCCTCGGGATAGGCGACCACAGCTACCGCGCGAGAGCCCGCAACCTGTCCTAGGACGCTCGAATACGAAGCAGACACCATGTTTCCGCTCTCGAACAGACCGAGACGGGCCCAGACCCGGGTGAAGCCAATGCCGTAGTCATCGAGTGGAAGCAGGACTCCTCCCATCCACGAGCCCCACTCAGCGCCGTTGACATAGAGCTGTCGATGCACATCGCGAGGCAAGTTCCTCAACTCGTTGTACTGGTCGATAACGACATCGCCCTCACCCCACTCTCCTGTCGGGCGAAGAACCAAAGGCAAGACCTCGATGACCGAACTCTTCGCCTGAATCCGAGTCATCTCGCTGTGCCTCACCTCGCAAAGTTCCACGCGGCTCCTCAGCGCCGTTTCGAGGTCACCCGGCAGCAGGATGGTGGAGCCGTCGACTTCTCGGCTCAAGACCCGATCATCCTCAACGATGACTTGGAACCGCTCAATCAGCTGCTCATAGGCGTAGCCGTCGTACCGACTGATCTCGTACGCGATCTCTTCGGACACTCGTGCTCAGCCCTTCAGTTATTCGAGCCCGGCAGCTGCTGAGATGTGGAGACTACGGCGAACGCGTCGCAGATTTTGTCCGCCGATCGAATGACATCGTGCCGATCGCACTCGACATCGTCCGAATGTCAGTGCGCTGCGATACAACTGAGGTGGCAACTGAGCTCAGACAGTTAGGGAACGTATCTGTGAGCGACGTCGGAACGTGGATGGTTGACAACCTGTACCAACAACTCATGGTGGACGAGCAGTGGGCACTCCGGCGCGATCGCGGTTTCACCTGGTGGGGATATCGACTAGCTCAACACGTCGAGGTTGCACCACCTGTTCACGATCGAGGTCTGGATCTCTGCGTGCTCCGCATCTGGACAGATGTCGTTCGTGATGTTGCGCCGAACTCCAATCCGGCCGCGATCCTTGCTCAGCTGAACAACCAGACGACACTCAGCGCATTGGTGTGGGATCCGGAGACAGGCACAATCGCCGATTGCTGCACAGTCACTGTTCATCAGGACAATGCCAATTGGATGGGCAAAATTCTGGCCACGGCGGCAGCCCTGCAGAACACCGCCGCACATTCCCGCGCACACCCGCTCGCACGCGCATGTGGCGGGCGACCGGCCGAGACGCAGCATCCCAGTAGTGGGGCTCGGCCGGAGATGGACGACATCCTCAACGTGGCCACTGAAGTGATCGTCCCGATGGGGCGTGAGCCCTCTCGTTTCGCCGGCGGCTTGTGTAGTGCCATCGAGCCGTTCCTCGTCGAGCACTCAAGCCAACGACACTGGTTCGGCACGGTCGACCAGACGGGCGCGACTGTCGAGGTGCCGTTCACCGGTTCGCGGCCGTTGATGTTCCAGGATCCGAAGGTGTCCGACACTCGGCTGGAGACGGCGCTGGTTCGGGTGTTCACCGAGACCCCCCACCCCGAGGCGGGAAACGGGGCGTTGGTGATCACGCAGCTGCCGTTGTCACCCGGGGCCGACCTGGCGGTGACACTGTCTAACGACCTCAATCGGGCTGAGTTCGCCGGTGGACTGACGACTGCGCCACTCTTAGGTGCGTGGAGTCCCGACATCTTCTCGAACGACGGGAATGGACTCGCCTACTGCAGCTTCATACCGAATCTGCTTGCAAAGCCGATGATTCTGAACAACTGGCTGCTCTACCAGTCGACGCGTGCGCTCTGGGCTCGCGACTTCTTGGGCATCTAGCTTCATGAGCTCGAACGCCAGAGCGCGTCGCCGCCGTTCTCACCATGAACGCTTGCATCAGGGAGCATGACCGTATGGAAGACCCGCACGATCTCGAGCGGTTCGTCGTCGCGCAGGATGGCGGAAGCACCTATGACGTGGCCGTCAAGGAATTACGCGCCGGCCGCAAAGAGACGCACTGGATCTGGTTCGTGTTTCCCCAGATGCGCGGTTTGGGTGTGAGTGACTACGCCATCCGCTACGGCATCGCCACTGCCGCAGAAGGCGCCGCGTACTTGCAGCACGAGGTGCTTGGACCGCGCTTACGCCACTGCACCAACCTGGTGCTCAGGTCGCCCGTCGTCAACCCCGCAATTCTGATGGGCACCACCGTTGACGCTCTGAAATTGCAGTCGTCGATGACGTTGTTCGCGGAGGTCGCCGACGACGATGCCGATTTCGTGGCGGTGCTAGGGAAGTACTACCACGGCGGACGTGATTTGAAGACGCTGGAACTCTTGAGAACGATTGAAACGAAGAGAAAGAGCGACCTCGCAGAGAAGCCGGTACCAACGGAACGCGGTTTCTGGAGCTGGCTTAGACGGCACTAGTCGTTAAGGAGACTCGACTCTGCGCTCAAGCTACATCACTATCACGCACAAGGAGATTCGGTGTTCAACATCGAACAGCACGATCTGGCGGGTACCCCGTTCTGGGCCGAGATTTATGCTGCTGGCGAGAATGACGAGAATGAATGGTCCTGGGCCATCTGGACAACTGATCCCGGCAACGACCACGCACTGGTCGAAGTGGAGCGCGGCTCGTCCGCTAGCAAGGCCGATGCGCGGAGTGACATCGAAATGGCAGCTCAGACAGCCATGGAATCGTGGGGGTTCAACGACTGACGTTTGGCTTCCATCCGGTGGCCACTCGCACACACGAACACTCCCGGCGTTCGGCTAATCAGCTGCTATCCATTTCCAGCCGAGATGAGTCTGCCGGTCTGTCGCGCACGAAAGTAGAGACCACCGAGGACCACGCCACGCGAACACAGCGACCTGCCCAAATCGCAATCCGAGCTCACGCACCTGTTGGTCGCTTAGGCCGAAGATCGCCCGGCTCTCCTCGGCGTGCTCTCCGTCGAGGCTCGATCCAACGGAATGAACTGAGCGAATGCCCGCCGCACAAAGTTCCCGGTCAAGCACCGCGAGTCGTGCAGCACTGTCCGTGCTCGCGGGATCACCACCAGGTTGGACCGCCGTAACCACATGCAGCGGCCCCAGCGGCAGGGACTCGGCATCACCCCCTGCATCGCTCATCGGCACGACCCGGCCACTCGCGCCCGGCACATCGAAGTACACTGCCGTCTGCTCGTAGTACTCCCAGGGAGTCTCGCCCCCGGCAAGCCGGGCCAACTCTTCCGCGCTGGTCCACTCAAAGTGTTCGTACGTCTGCACCTCGCCAGTGAACCAAGCGAACGCGCCTTCCTCCCCGGATTCCAAGCAGATGTCGGTGTGACGGGACACAATCAGCCCGTGGTCTCTTCCTTCGGATGGCTCGATACCGACAATGAGCAACGCCGAAAGATGCTCGAAGTGATCGACCTGTTCAAGGAAGAAGGCACGGTCGACGAACTCGGCATAGGTTCCATCAGGGACGCTTTCGCGGACTCCTTGTTCCCGGGCACGTCGGTACTCCAGACCCGGCTCCGGTACATCCTCTTCATCCCCTGGCTGATGCAGCACGCCTCCCAAGGCAACCGCACATCCACCGAGATGAGCGCCCACTTCCGAAACTCCGAGTTCTACCTGATCAGCGCGCTGAAAGCGGGTGACGAGAAGCTCGGCGTCATCGGCAATACGGCGCAAGGAAAGCTGAAGCGACTTCCTAGCAGCATGTATTGGGCAGCGCTGGGCACATGGGGTATTCGAAACGGGGATCTATCGCCCGAGGCTTTCTTCCGACGCCAGTACGACTACCGACGACTCGCCAGCCGCACCGCGAAAGCGGACGATCCCGAGTCCAGGGAACTGACCCCGCTCAGGGATCTCGACCCACATCTCCCGCCGGCACCGTCGGGTTGGTTGGGCAAAGTCAACTTCGCGTTGACCTCGGACGAAGAGCAGTACCTGTCGGATGTCATTTCGGCGTCCAACAGCGACTCGATGTTCGCTTGGCTGATACGCAATGAGCCACCGGACCTACCCAACTTTGTCTGGGATGTCGGGAATCTCGAACGCGTCCCCGGGCAGCTCCGTGACCTGGTCGACCATGCCCGACGCTTCCACTCGACCATCTACGGTGCTGCAGTGCTCTACAACCTGCTGCTCGCTCGCAAGAGAGAGGACGACGACCTGATCTCCGAATACGAAGCGGAACTGTCCAATTGGCGGGACGAACTTCAAGAGACGAAGTGCCTGGACGATTGGAGCCGAACGGAATGGTGGGCAACAGTTCGTCGATGCAATCCGCGCGTGAGGCCGGCCACGGTCACGTTCGTCAATGCCTGGATCGACCTCGCCGTTTCCGACGTCGACTTTGTGCACGACGCAACGGCCACCAAACTGGTGACTGCGCGGGAACGTCAGATCAAAGGTGGCCGCGCGCGGCTGGTCAATCAAGCGGCCCTCGACAGGTGGTCCGGTCGAAGTGGGCTGAGCCGTCTCGACTATCGCTGGTCCGTCGCGCAACGGCACCTCACTGACCTCTATACGGCCAGGCTGCCCGCATGACGCTCACACCCGAGACACGCGTCTTGCTCACCGACGCGCTGCGCCCGCCGGCCGGCTACCGAGTGGATGTCGCTGTCGGAACCACTTATTCACTCAACCTGACCGCCTTACTGCTTGCGCCGCTCTCGTTCGCGCTTTTCGACAGTGGCAGCACCGAAGACGTCGGGACGCTCGATCCGATCCGATTGCTGGAAGCGGTGCGCCGCTATGCCGAGCACACCACGGTGTTCTGTCAGGCGGGTGCAATCCATGTACCAACGAATTATCGCAGCATCTTGACCTTCGTCGAGGACAGCGTGCGAGAAGCCGCGCCGGCGGACGACGATGGGCTGTTTCATCCGAAGATGTGGGCGCTTCGATTTGTCGATCAGGATCTCAACCACCTGCACCGCGTCGTCGTGCTCAGCCGCAATCTGACGCTCGATCGCTCGTGGGACACGGCCCTCATCCTTGACGAACACGAAGAAGGCGCCATCGACGGAGCCCCGGCCGCTACCTTCGTGCGCCACTTGCCGGAACTGGCTCTCCGCCCGCTTGATGGCACTCGGTTGAACGAAATCCACAGCCTCGCCGCCACGCTAGGACACGCATCATTTGCCGCGCCTGCGTCCTTCACTGCGGGAGAGCTTCTTCCGATAGGGCTGGGTAGCGAAGCAGTCTGGCCGTTCCCTGATCGGGGGCGCCGCGTTCTCGCCATCAGCCCGTTCTTGACGAAGGCAGCCGTAGAGCGTGTCTCGACGATCGCCGACGAACGTACGGTGATTTCGCGTGCCGATTCACTTGAGCAGGTGGGCTCCGATGCGCTGCATGGCTGGGACGTGAGAGTGCTGCAACGGCTCGCCGAAGTTGATCCAAGCGAGGATCTTGCTGACATCACAACGGTAGTGCCCGACGGCTTCTTCGAGTCCCACGACGGACTACACGCCAAGACCTTCATCATCGACGTTGATCAGAATCAGTCCGTGGTCGTCACGGGCAGCGCCAATTTGACGACGGCTTCGTGGAGTCGCAACGTTGAATTCGATGCGGTGCTGACCGGACCCACTGCGACGTGCGGCGTGTCAGCCATTCTCAACGGGTCACCCGAAGCGCCGGGCCTCGCCCAGATCCTTGAGGAGTACACAGTCCTCGCACAGGAAGGCATTGCAGACGATGCGGCCGCAACGGCTTTCGAGCTCGAAGCGTTTCACCGAGAACTCGCCGCCGGCCTGCCTGTCCTCCATGTCGAGACGGTCGACGACGACCGTGTGTCGGCAACGTTGACCCTCGACATACCCGATGAACAACCCGGCGTGACGACCGTCCGGCTGGCCTCACTTGACCAGAGCCAGGCAGCACCTTTGGCCGCCTTACTCGCCTGGACCATCGCACCCACCAACATCACCCCGTTCATCGTCGTAGAGACCACCGCAGGGACCGGCGAGGGTAAGGTCGTCCGCCGGTGCGCTCTGAAAGCCGAGCTGACCGGAGTCATCGACGGCAGGCGTCACGATGCCGTTTTTTCCATCCTCCGCAGCAAGGACGACGTGTTGCGCTATCTCGTCTGCCTGTTGGGAGATCCCAGCTATGACGCGCTATTCGCCGAAGTAGCCGGGATGGGCTCCGAACGGTTCGCCGATCCTGACAAGCCGGGCAGTTCCGGCGCGAATGCCGCCCTTTTCGAGCCACTCGTGCGTGCTACTGGGCGCGACCAAGATGCCTTGGCGCGCGTCGCCAGCCTTGTCGACGAACTACGTGAACTTCCCAACGGTGACGAACTTGTGCCCGACGGATTTGAAGATCTTTGGGATGTCATCTGGGAGGTCCATCAGGAGCAGCGTCGCACATGAAGCCTGACTCACAACAGATTCTCGCCAGTCTGAAAGACTTCCAGCGCAATACAGTCGAATACGCCTTCGATCGCCTATGGGGTCCTGAAGACCAGGTCAAGCGATTCCTCGTCGCCGACGAGGTCGGTCTCGGGAAGACGATGGTGGCAAAAGGACTTGTCGCCAAGACGGTCGAGCATCTCTGGGACACCGACAAGCGGATCGACATCGTGTACATCTGCTCTAACAGTCAGATCGCTCGACAGAACCTCAACCGGCTCAAAGTGGTTGAGGGAAACACGGTTAGGCATGCCGACCGATTGACGTTGTTGCCGAATGTGATCCGGAACCTGCGCGACAACAAAGTCAACTTCGTCTCGTTCACACCGGGAACGTCGTTCAAGGTCGGAACTTCCGGTGGCGCCGCCCCGGAGCGAGTGCTGCTGTACTGGATGCTCGCGGAATGTTGGGGCACGCATGCCGTTGCGGCTACCCGCTGGAAGCGATTCTTCGAGGGTGGCGTCGAGCAATCACGATTCGAAGCACAGCTCAAAGCATTCGATCGGTCATCTTTGGATGATGACCTCTGCCAATCCTTTGGCGAAGCAATCGATTCCGCGGTCGGACCAAGCGGCGGTCCACTACGCGACGAGCTCGAGCAATGCGTCGCCGACTTCAACTACCTACGAGACAAGCCAACGCATCAACTGAGTGGCCGGCGAAACCGGCTTATCGGCAAGCTTCGCCAACTCGTCTCTCGCGCCGCGGTAGAGCATTTGGAGCCCGACCTGGTGATCCTCGACGAGTTCCAGCGATTCAAGGATTTGCTCGACTCGGAGAACGAGGGCGCCGAGCTAGCCCATGCGATCTTCGATCACCCTGATGCGAAAGTGCTGTTGTTGTCGGCTACGCCGTACAAGATGTACACGCTGCCAGATGAGCCGGAAGGCGACGACCACTACCGTGACTTCATCCGCACAGTACGGTTCCTGGCAGACAATGAGCGCGCACACGTCGTTGAGCGTGCGTTGCGAACGATGCGAGAAAGCTTGTTCTCCGGCAGTGGTTTTGCCGGCGCAGGTGAGGCCAAGGCCGTGGTGGAGCGGGAGCTCCGTCGGGTCATGTGCCGCACCGAACGCCTGTCTTCGACGGAGAACCGTGATGGCATGCTCGAATCGCGAGAGATGCCGGGAGCCCGTTTGGCTGCCGAAGACCTGCGCTCGTGGCAGACCTTCGATGACGTAGCCCGCCATGTCGATCGGCACGATGTCTTCGAGTACTGGCGCTCAACCCCATATCCGTTGAATCTGATGGACCGCAACTCATATCAAGTGCGGACCAAGTTCCAAGAGGCAGCAGAACAACACGACCCGGCACTCGCGAAGTTGCTTCACCACGGTCGAGGACTTTTGGATTGGAAAGACATTCATGCATATCGCAAAGTCGACCCGGGAAACGCCAAGCTCCGCGGACTCATCGAAGACGTGCTCGACCGCGGCGCCTGGCAACTTGCGTGGCTGCCTCCGTCCCTCCCCTACTACGAGATGTCGGGCGCGTACGCCGACCCACAGCTAGCCAACTTCACCAAGCGGCTCATCTTTTCGGCCTGGTCGGTGGTCCCGAAGGCTATCGCCGTCATGATGAGTTACGAGGCAGAGCGTCGCGCGGTCGAAGCGGCGAAGTTGACTGACCGTCGATACGACGACCGGCCTATCACACCCCCACTCCAGTTCCGTATGAGTGCTGGCCGGCATGCGAGCATGCCGACGTTGGCACTGTTGTATCCGAGCTCGACTTTGGCGCAACTGGGTGACCCGTTGGACGTAGCACGTACGCGCGGTAGTTCATTGCCGCTAGCTCGCGAGACGTTGTTCGAACTCGTCCGCGACAGAGTAAACGATGCCCTCGCACAACTTCCAGAAAGCCCGGACACATCCGGACCTGTCGACCAAAGCTGGTATTGGGCAGCACCATTTCTTCTCGACCGTCATCTAGCGAAAGACGAGACCCAGGCATTCATACCGCGGATGCGGACTTGGAGCGGTGAAGAGGACACCGAGTCGAGCCTCTCTTCTCATGTGCACCTCGCCGAGACGTTCGACGAATCAACGCTTGGTCCACGCCCGTCAGACCTGGATATCGTTCTGACGAACCTGGCCATCGGTGGACCTGGAGTGTGTGCACTGCGGGCGTTGTCGCGCGTAACGAGCGGTGACAAAGCGCTGCAGGACATTAGGATCCGCGATGCGGCATACCGAATCGGGCATGGGCTGCGATCGCTCTTCAATAAGCCGGAGATCGTTGCATTGGTGAGGGCGGGCGATGATCATTCGTATTGGCGTGCAGCACTGGATCACTGCGTCAACAGATGCCTCCAGGCAGTGCTCGATGAGTACGCACATGTGTTGATCGAATCCGAAGGCCTGCAGGACTCGGACGCACATTCCCGCGCCGACGCTCTAAGTGCCGTCATGGTTGAAGCGCTTTCCATTCGCACTGCCACGAACACTGTCGAACAGGTAACAGTCGCTGGGGCCACCATCCATCTCGATGGTCACCACATCAACAGCCACCTCGCCGCCCGGTACGGGCGAATTCAATCCAATGAGCAAGCTGCACAGCGTGAATCAACAATCCGGACAGGGTTCAATTCTCCGTTCCGGCCGTTCGTGCTCGCGTCGACGTCTGTCGGCCAGGAGGGTCTCGACTTCCATACATACAGCCATGCGATCGTGCACTGGAATCTTCCGAGCAACCCAGTTGATCTTGAGCAGCGAGAGGGCCGCGTGCACCGTTACAAGGGACACGCGGTCAGGAAGAACGTCGCCGATGCACATGGCGACGCCGCACTTGATCCGCACGCTCTTGATCCTTGGGCCGCGATGTTCGACGCTGCAGTGGACGCACGGATGCCAGAAGACTCAGACATCAAACCGTTTTGGATCTTCACCCGTCCAGGCGGCGCAGTCATCGAGCGGTATGTCCCTGCCCTTCCGCTCAGCCGGGAGGCTCAGCAGTATCGGCGTCTGCTTCGAACCGTTGGTGCCTATCGAGCCGTGATCGGCCAGCCCAGACAGGACGACTTGATCCGATACGTCGGTGAAGACGTGGAGTGGTTGCGAATTGATCTGACACCAGCAGACTTCAAAGGCGGCGAGTCCAGCCGCTAGACAACCGGCGCCTTGGGGCACGAGCCCACGAGGGCTGCCATTTCGCCAATCGGCCGATCGGCAAACAGAGATCAGTCAGATACGGTTCGCTCGTCTCCAGAAGTTCAGATAATCGACAGGTAGCCTCGGAATTCTCACGGCCACAGCTGAGCCCGGTGTGTCCCGGCCCAGGATCACTCGTGCTGTAGGGAGTACGAACCCGTTGCCCAATGGTGGAAGAATTAAGTGACGGTCATGCAGTTGAGGGCGGTCGACGGGCTTCATGAGCCGAATCTCGACATCTCGAATCTCATGCAGAGCCTGTGCTTGACCAACGGATACCCCGCCAGCATCCCAGTCATCGCTGGAGAGAAGTCGCAAACGACAGTCGGTGTGCGCGCGCACTCCTTCTATGAAAGTGCGTAGACGCCCGACGTCCGTTAGGAGGTACCTATCAATCCAAAGGGCGTCGTCTGTCCCTGCCAGCATATCGACGAAAGCGCGAATAGACGGCGCGTCGCCCTCAGGCCAACCGGGGTTCAGCATCTCGACTTCGTGTGTCAGCCCAGACTCTTGGACTGTCTGAGCGATCGCGTATGTGCCATCCTCATCAAGGTAGCCAACCATAAGGAGGGCTTGGCGACTAATTGCATCGGCATCGCCGTAGAGCCTCGCCCCGACGATGACCTCTATCGCTTGCGGCGGCAGGTCTTTCACAATTCGGCTGCTGTCGACAGCCAAATATTCGGCCAGTTCGTAGGTACGTACTTGTGCATCTTGCGGCCCGAGTCGTCGCGCCAGGGTGGTGGATGATCCCACGACTGCGCGGAGCTGATCTAATGGCATTCCCAGGGCAGCAGCATCTCTCTCGTCCAACATCGGGAGCTGGATCATCTGAGCGCGGCTCAAGAGCGGACTACCGGCGAAGCGGATGTCTATGTTGTCCAGATATCGAGTAGTCAGGAGAGCTCCGATGTCACGAGCATTGTCACCGTCGACCAGCAATCGGTAAAGCGTGGAGTGGAGAGCCCCTCCCTGCGATCGCCGGATCGCATGACCGTAGTCATCGAACAACAACTGGGCGCAGTTGTGGACCTCGATTAAGGCATCGAGCTTAGAATCAATATCTCGTCTCAGACCAGACTGAGTGCTCTCGGAGAATTCCCGACCCCTGACACTAATTGCACTTGCCCCTAGCAGGGTTTCAAGAGCTGAGCACAATGTCGATTTGCCTGCGCGCGGAAGACCCCGAAGCACCAAAATACGTCCGTCGAGCAGCCAGTTCGCGATGTTCTCGACCCATGCCTCATCACTAGGAACCAGTGGCATTCACAAATCTTTCGACCGCCCTCACCCGAGCCTTCGTCGCGTCCGGAATCAAAAGGCCGTAGGGAACTGCATGTCTGACACGATCCCCATCCTCCTCGATAATGAGGCGCGCCAACTCCCGCTCGTCGAAGTCCGGAGACCATAACGCTCGCAAGACATCGGCCTCATCGGGGAACCACTCCGTGTAGGACTCGAGAATCTCGCCTGCTTGCTGGAAGGGTGTGCCGTCGCCGCGCGCATCAGCCGCACGGACAACGGCATCGAGGGGCATATGCCACGGAACCTCACCGGGAGGACGCACCATCGTAGCGACAGAACAAGCTTTCCGGCTAAGAAGAGGATGCCCACCATACTCATCGTACAAAAAATCGACTACCTGGTGGTCGCGGATTCTTATGCCCATTCTGCGAGCAAGGTCACGCACCATTTCAGCCATTTCCTCACGACTCATGGGCGAAAGGAACATTAGCCGAACGACTTTATAAAGTAAGTTATCCGCACCGGTACTCAAAAGCGGTCGCTCAAATAATGCAGGATCGGTGCCAGCACAAACTAGAACAATCCCCGAGTCCGGATCAGCGCTTTGGATCATTCCGCGCAACTGGGTCAGTGCAATCAGGATTTGAGTAGCTTCCTCTATCCCTAGGTACGAACGAGGAGGATAAGCTTGGTCGATCTCATCGATGAAGATTTCGAGGCGACCGCAATGCTCTGTAATGGACTCAACATCGCGGAGCCAATAGGATCGCAGAGAATCTGCGCCGCCCTTGGGTTCTCCTGTTGCCGTCAGCGTACGCAGCCGAGGCAGAGGCCTGGAATCACTATCCCGAACTGCCTTGACTGCGCCCTCTACGGTCCTTCTTTTGAAATCGTCAGCACCACTGAGCCCGCTTATATCGATCTTTACTACTGAACGGCCCGATTCTTGACGCCGACCAATAACGTAATTGAGAAGCGAAGTCTTTCCAGTCTTCCTAAGGCCAAATACTCCTACAGACTGACCGCGTTCGATTGCGGAAATCATTCTGTCGTACTCGGCTTTTCGCCCGAAAAAGCCGCTTGGATCTTTGATCGGTGCCGTGATATCGAAGTGGTCGACTGATGTAAGAATCTCGGACATACGGAGGCGAATTTCGGGTACATCAGGTTCAAGAGCGCCAAGTAGCAAGTCGATGACCGCGAATTCACCGCGTCGACGCCGAGCAAGCCGTGCGACCTCGGGATCGAGGCTCGCAACGATAAAGAGACCCGGGTCAACTCGCGCATCCTTGCGAATCCGCTGTTGAACAAGTTCAAATAACCGCGGCTCGACTCGCTCGAACTCGACGTAAACGAGTTGGATTTCGAGGTGCGCATCAAACATCTCAGCGACATAGGAGCTAAGCGTGATGTTCAGCCACCATCTTCTGGAGTCGAACGGGTCGGCCTCATACCGCCAAATTCCGCAGCCGGATCGTGTCAAATAATCAACCAGCTGTTGACCGTGCCGCGTATGGGCGAAAAACTTCTCTTTGAACTCAGCTAGACGAGCTTGATTCAGAGTTCGTCCGCGATTATTCGGAGATGTCAACATAACCCCTTCGACTGCACGTGTCGTAACCGCCGCAGTAGCTGAATTTGCTCATATGACCGATTCCCATCAACTCGCAGAACTCTATTTGGGCTCAGCGCACCCCAGAGATACCAGCAGGACATTGCCTCCCTACGTTCCGATGGCGCCCCGCCAAATCGAGGCACCCGCCTCGGCCAGTTCGCACTTGCGCTCATCGAAATCAGGCATAGCTCTACCTAGGACCTGCCAAAACTCAGCTCCGTGGTTTCCTTCACGAAGATGCGCAAGCTCATGCGCCAAAACATAGTCCACCAACACCGGGCGAAGTTGCATCGTCACCCAGTGAATTCGAATACGCCCGGCTGCGCCAGCAGAGCCCCATTTGTTGCCTAGATCGGCGACTTCGATTGAGCGAGGGTGTACTCGAAGCCGACTCGACCAATCCTTCGAGCGAGGTCTTAACCACCGGAGCCCGGCATCCCGATACCACTGGACGATATGCTCCGCCCCGGTTCCGAGCATCGGCCGCGGTAGGATGAACTTGCCCGCGTGCATGCGGACTTGGTTACCTTCGTCGGCAAGGCGGAGTTGATAGCTCCGCCCCAAATACTGGAAGCCCTCACCGTTGACCAATTCTTTACTAACTGGCTCAGCGGCAAAGTTCTCTTTTTCGGCTAATCTGCTGTAAATCCATTCACGTTTGGACGCGAGGAAGCGCCCAATTTCGGCTTCCTCGACGTCCGGGGCTGCCGTAACTGTGAGGCTGCCATCGCGCTCGACAGTCAACTTGGCCTTACGGCTCGTACTGCTGATCGTCACAGGCACGACCATGCCATCAAACAGCAGCGTCGAAGAGCGTGTGCTCATCGACGCTGCCGAGATGCGATGAATGACCGATTAGCTCGCGCCAGCTCCATCAGCTTGTCAGCAAGCGGGGCCTGCTCCTCGAACGGAAATAGATCTGTGTCATCTACTATGTGGACGAGTTCTCTTCGCAACGAATCTTGGGCATACGAGTTGTGCCAGAACTGAACTATCTTTGCGTTTTCTTCGACCTGATCGACTATCCGTTCGGCGAGATAGACGATGTCGATCCCACCTTGACCGCGCCGATCACCGCGCGTCGCAAGCTCAGCTTCTAACAGGCCGTAAAACCGCAAAACGAGCGGATCATCGTGAATGGCGCTGGCGTCTTCGGCGCTCTGTGCCTCACCGAGCAGTTCGGAGAGCGCCAGGGCTAGCTGGTCCCACTGTCCGGTCAGATTCTTGAGAATGTCATCGAGCCGCTCCGACAACTTCGTGTAGCGGGCAGGATCTTCATCGAAGTTCTTCCGAATGTGGTATCGGAGGGCGTGTTCCATCTCCGACGCTTTGGCCTTATCAGAGGTCAGGCCTTGCACTTTGGCGAGGAAGTCGGGATCGGTGATCGACACCGGCGGGATCTTTGTCGCGATGTCAAGCGCCGTGACGTGCTCGTCGATTAGCTTGCGGACCTTCTCGCCATAGAGCGAGCTATCGAAGTCACCGAGTCCGTCATCGCGGTAACGTCGCTTGGCCATGAGCGAGATGATGCCGAGACGCTTGGCGTCATTCACGAATGGCAAGGCCTCGGGCCGTGGCATGACGGTGTCCAGCGTCGTCAGGAATTGCTTGAGGAGCGCACCAAACCGTGCACGAAGGGCTTCATCTTGCAAAATCTCCACGCACGCCTCGACATCTTCGCCTGTGTCGAAGGTGTCGATACCAGCCTGGGCAAAAACGGCGACGACCCGAGCGTGGCGGTCACGCAGCTTCGGCAGTTCATCCTTGATCGAGACCAGCGCCCCAATGGCGTCGTCGGCGTCCTCTGGCGCATAGGCCTTGAGCGCCTTCTGGAGGTGCGCGCCGACACCGTAGTAATCGACCAGCAGGCCAACGGTTTTCCGACTGGCGGTGCGATTGACCCGCGCAATGGCTTGTAGTAACTCGGCATCCTGAATGGTGCGATCCAGGTAGAGCACCTGCTCGACGGGCGCGTCGAAGCCGGTAAGCAGCATAGTGCGGACGATCAGGAATGCGACAGGGCTGGTCTTCTCACCGGCAAGGCCTAGATCCTTCTTGAAGTCCTCGATGACTGCATCCTGGCGAGCCCTATCGGCCCACTGCGCCCACGTCGGATCGTCATTATTGGTTCCGGAAATGACGGGTACAAACTCCAACGCCTTCAGTAGGTCCAGCTGATCAGCGGCACGCACGAGGACCTGCGTCTTGCGGTCGAGCCCTTCGAATTCGTCGGGGTCGGCATGTCGCACCTCGTCGGGCAGTGCCCCGATTCGAGCAACCATGTCGTCGCGCGCATTCATCAGTGCTTCGCGGTAGCGGACGGTTGCCAGCCGGCTTGATGCGGCGATCTGCGCCTTGAACCCGTTTGGCATGACAGTCGAGATATAGTGCCACAGCATCGATTCCGCCTTGGCGGCAATCAATTTGGGCGCATCGATCACCGAGCCTGTTGTCGCGTAACGTGCCTTGAGCTTTTCCATCTCGGCGTCGCTTAGTTCAATGAACATGTCCTCGAACAATTCGTCGAGATCACTGCCACCAGCCACGGCGCCCTTGGCGGTGCGCCCCTCGTACAAGATGGGTACGACGGCGCCGTCGGCCTCGGCTTCGCGAATCGTGTAGCGGTCGATCTCCGGGCCGAAGATCGCTGTGGTCTTCTTCTTGCCCTCACGCATGATCGGCGTGCCGGTGAAGCCGATCTTGGCAGCATTCGGCAGGGCGGCCATCAGGTTGGCATGCAAGGTCGAGGTCTGCGAGCGGTGCGCCTCGTCCACCAAAATGACGATCGACTCATCGGTGTTGAGTACACCGAGCGACTCGGCCTTGTCGTCGTCCGCCAGGCCCTGATCGTCCGCCCCATTACCCACGGCGTCGCGATACTTTTGGATCATGGCGAACACGACCGCCGGGCCGTGCTCGGCCAATATTGTTAGCAGCTTGGCCGACTTACGGGCGCGCTGCACGGTCTCTCCGGAGAGTTTCGCGGTCGCTGCAAGCTGCTTTTCCAAGTCGGTGCGGTCAGTGATGACGACGACTTTGAACGCCCGTAGCACTGGGTCGGAACGCATGGCGCGCACCAGGAAGACCATGGTTAGTGACTTGCCCGATCCTTGCGTGTGCCAGATCAGGCCGCCGCGGCGATCATGCTCGCCGTCGAGATGGCGCGTCTTGCCGGTGCGCAGCCGGTTGAGTGACTTGAGGACTGCTCGGTATTGCTGATAACGCGCCACCAGCTTGATCCGCCGGCCGCCGACCTCAGTGAACAGGGTGTAATGCCGAACAATGTCAAGCAGATTCGCCGGGGTGAGCATGCCAGCCACCAGTAGCTCTTGCCCAGTGAGTTCGACGACCGGTTTGCCGAGATGCTGGGCCAGCTCGTCACGGCTGAGTGGAGCGGGGTCCTTCCATTCGAGGAAGTGCTCGGACCCTGAGGTGAAGGTGCCGACCCGGGCCTTGTCGCCATAGGTCGAGACAACGAACTGATTGGTCCAGAACATTCGTTCATTACCCTCGGATGCTCCAAGATCCCGTTGATTAGCGTAGCGCCGTAGCTGATTGATGCCCTCGGCCATCGGGTCCGTGATGTAAGGGCTCTTGCACTCGATCACCACGAGCGGGATGCCGTTAACGAACAAGACCACGTCGGGTGCAATGAACTTCTTTGCCTGTCCGCCTGGCTCGTCGACGCGAAACTGGTTGATGGCCAAGAAGTCATTGCGCTCGGGATGATCGAAATCGATGAACTTGATGCGTTGGCTACGACCTTGGTCCCAATCCGACAGACCGGCGACTGACACGCCTTCGAGCAGACGTTCGGTCATGAGCTCGTTGATCTCGATCAACTTGCCGGCCTCGGTGCGTGTGAGTGTGGAGACCGCCTCCGACAGCCGTGAATCGTCAAGCCACGGTTGACCGTCGGGTCCGGAATTGATCTTCAGCAGCGCCGCCCGCAGACGGCCCTCGAGGATTGAATCGCGGAATGAATCTCGCCCCGTGGCTGCAGAATCCGACTTCGAGCCCTCGACCACCTGCCAGCCGAGGCCTGTCAACTGATCGAGCAGGCGCTTCTCGACTTCCGTGTACTCCGTCCACAGGCTCACAACGCAACCCCCTTTGGTACACGGACACGACCGCTGAGCAGATCCGTCGCGAGAGCGGACTTCAGTGCATAAAGCTTGGCCAGTCGTTGATGTTCTAGTGAGAGTTCACGGTCGTGTGCCTCGATTACGGCAACAGCGTTCCGCTGGTTTGCCACGGGAGGCACCGGCAACCGCAGGCTCGCTAAGATGCCGCTATTGAGATTCGCCATTGTCGAACCGACCGCGTTCGCACGCACATGACTTTGTCCGAGTTCGTGACGGTAGACGAGAGCAAGCCAACCAGCGGTGAGCACCGCGGGCGGCGTACGGACGAGGAGGCAGCCAGTGCCACAGAGCCAACCTTGCTCCCTTTTATTAATCTCCGCGCAACGTCCGAGATCGCCGCGTCGGGCAAACACAACGTCGCCAGGCAACATGCGGTGACGACTCAAGCTCCTAGCCATAGTTTCCGAGACTTGTGCGATCGAATCGAGGTTCACGCGACCATCCGAGAGATCCTGCGGCATTACTACAGGCACACCGGCGTTTACGTAGTCCGATGAGTGCAGCTGACTACCGAAGGGCCCCGTTTGAATGAAACCACCTCGGCCACTTGCGATCTCACCAAGCGACCGAACAGGGAGGTCGGCTCGTCGCGCCGCATCTACCAACTCATCGACCAGACCAATCTTTCGCAGTCTGCACTTCTCGACAACCTTGATCATTGACCGAATCTGATCATCGAGGGCCTCCAAGATTTCAGCCACTGCCGCCTGTTCAGAAGCAGGCGGCAGTTCGACCATGTACCCATCCAAATCACCGCGGGTGACGTGCTTCATGGTCGTGCCGTGTGATCTTGCCGATAACCGATCCAAGTGGAAGTTTATTAGGTGGTTGAGGAATCGAATGTCGACATCACATGCTGGCGTCACCTTGAACAAATGCTGATTCAAGTAGGCCGGGCCGCGATCCCAGAACAGAGCGGCTAGAGTGGCGCTCCATGAGAATATGAGATCGCCGTCATGAATTTTGAAGTCATGTGCGAGAGGGCCGTCATAACGGTCAGGCTCCACTGCCGGGTCAAGGAGCTCCCGTATTCGGACGATCGGTAAGCCCTCCTCTCCCCAATGCTGGGGCTTAAATGCGAAACCATTAAGGTAGGTTGCCAGCGACGCGAGTGAACGAGCTTCCCAATCTGTGGTAGGCCTACTCATAGCCGAGCCCTCGAAGTAAGCCGGCCAGCTTCGCGGCGGAGGCCTCTTGTTCAGCTTCGAGCTCCGAAAGTGGAGTCTGATATTTGTCCCACCAGGTTTCGAATGCGTCGATCACGGCTCGTCGGTGTCGCGTTACGCGAACATCAGCCTCGCCCAATAGGTCAGCACGCAATGCATCAAGCACTAGCTTCCGAGTTGATGAGTCGTCCAACGCACAACTAGCTTTCCCAAGCCGCTGCCCGAACGCGGCCTTCTCAGCCTTGAGATGCTTCTTCGTGGCTGTCAGCTTGGTCTTCAGCTTCTTGATTTCCGCCAGCGGTAAAGCGTCTTCGGCTGGTTCGGCGTCATCCTCGTTATCGGGGGCGGCAGCCGACTTGATAGTGGAATCCAGATCTGCGACCTCTGCCTCAAGGACCGCGAGCTGGTCAAGGTATTCAGGCAACAGTGCCTGGGCAACTTTATGGTGAAGCGGGTTGACTTTGGCCTTCTCTTCTTCCAACGCGTCGAGCACGGTGGCCGTCCATGCCTCAATCAGTCCCCGGTATCCGAGCGTGGCCAGTGCCTTGAGATCGGGAAGGCTCCTGCCCCACCATGAAGCGATGACGCCACTGACAGCGAAGTGGTCCAAAAGGGCTGTCGATTGAAGTGCGCCGCGGAAGGTCTCGATGAACTCCCTCCGCAGCTCAACGAGGTCCCCAACCGACTTCAACTCGTCGAATCGAGCCTCCTCGGCCTTCCACCACTGCTCGAGCGCACCCGTCACCTCCGCCTCGGCCGCGATAACACCGTCGTCTGACTCCACCAAGCCACGTAGGTCGCGCCTGCTCATGACGATCTCGGCATACTGCCGATACCGCTCATCCTTCGGAGTCAGCAGGTGCTCGGGGTCCATGCCGTGCGCAGCGAAGAGGTCTGCCTTGGCGTCGATTTCACTGATCGGGATGCCACCGTGCAGGTGTGCACGTACGTCCTGCGGCTCGGGTTCGGGAGTGGTGTCGACGTAACGACGGATGTTGAGATTGTCGTCATTTTGCGCGAGTTCCGTACGGCTGACGACCTTGGCAAAGGCGGGAATGTCGTCGAATTCGCGGTAGGCCGAGACGATCTTTTCGATGTGCTCGGGCTCAAGGAAGTTTTGCGCACGGCCCTCGCGATAATCGCGGTCTGCGTTGATGAACAGCACCTTGCGCTGACGCTCTGCTGGCTTGGAACCCTTATGGCGCAAGATGAGGATGCACGCCGGGATGCCAGTGCCGTAGAACAGCTGCTGGCCCAGGCCGATGACGGCTTCGATGATGTCGTCTTCGAGCAGGCCGCTTCGGATCTTGCCTTCGTCTCCGCCGCGGAATAGCACGCCGTGAGGCATGACCGTGGCGACCATGCCGTCGGTGCGCGTGACGGCCAGCATGTGCTGGACGAACATCAGGTCGGCCTTCTTCCCGGTCTCTGGGGTATAGCCGTACCGGAAGCGCTCAGGGAACGGGATGGCGTCCTTGCTGTAGTTCAGCGAGAACGGCGGATTGGTGATGACGCGATCGAAGTGCATCAGCTCGCCGCCCTGAATATGTGCGGGGTCTTCCAGTGTTCCGTCGTTGTTGTTGCGTACGTCGGCGTCGGGGACGCCGTGCAGCAGTAGGTTCATCTTGGAGATGGCCCAGACGCTGCCGTCTTTCTCCTGACCGGCGACGGCCAGGTTGCGTCGATCGCCTCCGTTCTCCTCGATGTAGTCCTTGGACAAAATCAACATGCCACCCGAGCCGCTGCAGGGGTCGTAGACGCTCATGCCTTCGTGCGGATCGGCGATCTGCACCATCAGACGTACCACTGCGCGGGGGGTGTAGAACTCTCCGCCCTTCTTGCCCGCGGAGTCTGCGAAATCGCGAATCAAGTACTCGTACGCGGCACCGAGTAGGTCGGGGAACTCGAAGCGGTCCTGACGAAGCGACTCCTTGTTGAAGTGCATGATGAGCTCACGCAGCTTCTTGTCCGACATCGACGATTGACCGACCTTACGGTTGAAGTCGATGTGTTGAAGCACGCCCTCGAGCGCGGGATTGCGTTCCTCCAGTGCTTGCAGGGCCTTGTTCAGCTCATCGCCAACCTGCTTGTGGGCGTGGTCGCGCAGATATGGCCACCGGGCACGCTCGGGCACGTAGAACGTGTCGTAGAAGGCAGAGTTCTCCGCCCGCTTTTCGGCCTCGGCCTTGTTGCGCCCCCTCGCGAGCTGGTCGGCAATGACCTTGTCCCGTTCCACTTCGAACTGGTCCGAGGCGTACTTCAGGAACAGCATGCCAAAGATGTATTCCTTGTAGGCCGACGCCTCCATGGAGCCGCGCAGGACGTCGGCCGCAGTGAAGAGGTGGCGTTCGAGCTGGGGAAGTGTGAGGCGTGCCATCAACCCACCCACATAGACGTGAGGCTTTGAGTTTGGTGAGACACACTTGAAGTCGAGCATCGCTCGACTCGGAACGCAACACTATCCACTGGCAACCTTCTCCTTGACTACGGAACTGCTGATTATCAACCTTAGAACTGACATGCCGAGGCACGAGGCGCTGCGCACATCGTGTCGACGGACGGCCCGGCTCGCATCGTTTGACGTCATGCGCCACCCTTACTTTTCAGACTTGATCGAAGTCCTGACGCGCGATGAACACTCCGCTGTAGAGCAGCGATTACAGCTTCCTCTGTTCCGACAATCCGGACCGCGTCACGAGCGCGCGTTACAGCCGTATAGACCGCCTGCCGGGTTAGAAGTTCTGACCCAACTGCAGGAAGCACCACCGTCACCGACCGGTATTGACTGCCTTGGCTGCGGTGGATCGTGCTTGCATATGCCGTTTGAACGCCTGCCAAGACATACGGACTGACCAGAAGCGGCTCCTGCCCACGCTCGATCGCCGTAGTCATCTCTCCATCGATCGCCACCACCACACCAATATCTCCGTTGAACACTCGGGCTTGGTAGTCGTTGGTTGTCAGTAGGACCGGCTGACCTGGGTAGAACTCCGACGTGTCGAGCATCCGACCCCAGCGATCCGCTACCCATTCAGTGGCGAGGTCGGCCCATCGACGCTGCCCGTAAGGCCCGTCTCGATGCGCGCACAGCAGCCGATGCTCTCCGAGTGCGGCGAGCGCAGTCGGAACATCGCCGTCCCGAGCAGCCTCGATGAGCTGCACCCCGCTGGAAGCCACTAGGTCGCGAACTGCTGTGACATCGCCGGGTGCGTGAAGCTGGATACTTTCGCTACCGGCTGCGAGCAGGGCCAACGCCCGGTCAACATCACCTCGCCGTACGGCATCAGCGAACTGACCGATCTCATCATTGAACCGGCGCCCTCGACGAAGCCGCACTACTCCCCTACTCATCGAGATCCGCTCGTTGATGTCGAGCGGATCCTCGACCACCTTTACATCCATGTCGCTTGGTACAGATTCGGTTACGGCGAGATCGGCGGCCACGATCCCTTCCGCCTCGGCGTTCAGCTCGCGATCGGCTTGGCGCCCAACGAGATCTGCGAGTACCGCTCCTGCGTCGACCGACGTCAGTTGATCTGGATCGCCCATCAGAATCAGCCGAGTCGTCGGCGACAACGCCTCGAAGAGTCGCGCCATCATCGTCACCGAGACCATCGACGTCTCGTCGAGCACGATGACGTCGTATGGCAGTCGGTTACGGGCGTCGTGTCGGAAGCGAGTACTCCCCGGTCGCCAGCCAAGTAAGCGGTGCAACGTGGTCGCGACCAACCCATCGGGCAGGCCAAGCGCAACCGCTTGTGCCGCTACCGCTTCGGTCAGGGTCGCGGCAGCTTTGCCGGTGGGCGCAGCGAGCGCAACCCTCAGGCCCGGTCCATTCAAGCGGAATAGCAGCGCCAGGACTCGCGCCACGGTATGCGTCTTGCCGGTGCCGGGTCCGCCGGCGACGATGGCGGTCCATTCGGTGACGGCAACGGCGGCCGCCACCCGCTGACGATCCGGCGCAGGAGACGGCAAGCCCGCGTCATCCGTGAAGAGTTCGGCCAGTATCGTCCTGGCTTCCTGCGTGTCGATCTCCGGACGCGCGGTCTCGCGTTCAGTGATTGCCTTGCGAATTAGGTTCTCTTGCAGGTAATACCGATCGAGATAGAGCAGCGGTCCTGCATCGCTGTCCACGAGAGCCAACGGCCTCAGCGGTCCGCGAGGGGAACCCGTCACCAGCGGACTCCGGCGCAGCGCATCCAGCAGTTCGTCGCGACTTGGCCACTCCAGGGACGCGGCATCGGTCGAATCGGCATCGACACTGACATCCGTGAAGTGATTCAGTTCGAGGCACACCGAACCGTGTCGAAGCGCGCGAACCGTCAAGGCCGTCGCGAGCAATACGTTCTCGTTGGTCTCAACGCCTAACCTACAGACACGACTGGCCGTATGGACATCGGCGAGTTCGAGCACCCCCGCCTGTTGAAAACCGTCGAGGCAGGACCGCATGGAGATGAGTCGGTTCATCGGGCTGCCAATAGGTCCGAGAGCCCCGTCACCAGGGGCGCCGGCGGATTCCAGCTGAACACACCGCAACCCGGTGGAGTAGCCGACCCGATCATTCCCCGCAGGAAGAGGTAGAGCACGCCACCTAGATGCTTCTTGGGGTCATAGTCAGCTCGTCGCCAGCGCAGGTATCGGTGCAGTGCAACGGAATACAAGAGCGCTTGCAGTGGATAGTGCGCCTTGATCATCTCCGCCGCCATCGACGCCTGATCAAACTGCGCCGCATCGACAGGACCCGGGAACAATCTGTTCGTCTTGTAGTCCACCACGACAAAGCGCGGGCCTGGGTAGCGCAGCACCGCATCGATACTTCCGTTGAGGTAACCCTGAAGGCTGTGATTGGGCAGGGTCCGTAAGATGTCTGCGTATCCACTCAGTGGATCTGTGGGGTCCAGGTGAGCCGCGACCAGATCGGCAATCGCTGCTGTCGTCGCCGATCCGCCTGTCGACAACTCACCACCTGACAAGGGCAGCTCGAAGTCCAACTCGACGAGACGATCCTGCGAGCCAATGTCGGCCAGACTGCCTTCGGGTAGCGGAGTTCGCAGAGTCGCCGTCAGCGCGTAAGCGAGCGTATCGATGTCGGCCCCCGTCAAGCGGCCGGCGGCCACCTGCATGCAGCGATGTCGGACTTCCTGCTCAAGATCAGCCGCATCTGTGTCGATTCGCTGCAAGATCTTGTGGACCAGCGTGCCGAACGCTGCACCGCCGCCCAAGTCGTTCATCAGGGAGGGAGAGTTGCCGACCGACGACTCAGCACTGACGTTGGTGTCATCGGATGGCTCGTCGTCAATACCGGTTTGTTCTGGCTCGCTGAATGTTCCGTGACGACCGTCGGCTGTCCTGGTCAACGCCGTGTAGGAGGTGCGGCGCCAAGCCCAGTTCAATTGCCGGTGGAAGTCCGCCGCGACCGGTTCGCCCGGTGTCGGCCGTTCGGGTGTCCACGCCTGAACTGGACGGTCCAACGCAGGCTCGATCGAGATGACGTCGGCTGCCGAGGTAGCCCAGTCACGCAGTTGGTCTGGGAGCACACCATCGACCGGAATGGCGGGTGCGTCCTCCGGGTGAAGAGTGCCATCTGAACGTCCGAACAGCAGTCGGTGGAGAGCCGATGACTTTGTGTTGCGTGTTGGCGCCCACCAGGCCGTCACACGGCATTTCGCACGCGTGGCCGCGACATACATCAGTCGCAGGTCTTCTCCGCTCTCTTCATCGTCGTGAATGGTCTTCCGGGTGTCGTAGCCGGGGCCGGTAGGCCCACCTACATCACGCACTCGGACTCCGCCCTCGTGCAGCAACAGCGTCTCTGGCTTGTCTCGCTTGGAGCGGTCCCAACAGTACGGAAGGTAAACGACCGGGAACTCCAGGCCTTTTGACATGTGCACCGTGACAATGCGGACTGCAGCGTCTCCCCTATCGAGCAGCCGGCTTCGATCCTCAGAGGCCGCGAATGCAGCGTCGTCGATACGCTGTTGCAACCACCGGCTCAATGCGGAAAGACCCATTCCTTCGTCGGCCGCTACCCGATTGAGCACTTGTGCCAGGTGGCGCAGATCGGTCAGGAGTCGAGACCCGCCCTCGATCCGCAGGAGACTCCCCGTCAAAATGCGATCTGCGGCAATGACCTCGAACATCGACGCCAGGCCTTGGTCGGTGAAGAGGTGTGCCCACTCTCGGATCCGACTACTCAATTGAGCCGTCAGCGCATCGCCGCCGGCGGCAAGGTCGGTCGCGGTGTAGCCCAGTAACGGTGACAGCGCAGCCCATTTCACGCTCGTCGCCCGATGCGGTTGCTCAAGAGCGCTGAGTAGCCGCTGCCAAGCCGAAGCAGCCTCGGTGGTGAAGACACTCGAGCCGCCGGTAAGTACGCAGGGGACGGAAGCTCGATTCAGTGCCGCGTTGATCAAAGTGCCGTGCTCGCGGGTGCGCACCAAAACAGCGATATCGCTGGGGATTAACAGGCGGCGACCATCTTCGTCCACGAACGAGGCGTTGGAATTCAACAGATCGACGATGTCAGCGGCCACGTCTCGCGCGATCGTTTTTCGAATCCGCCCAACGGGAGGGAGGCTAGAACCATCGCGGGTGAGGTAGCGGAGCCGGAACGGTGAGCCGTCAACGCGGCTCTCCTTGTGAAATGACTCGATCGGACCGACGATGATGGCGTCGTCGCCGAGGGCTGCTCCACCGTAAAGGTGACCCAGTGCACGGAGCAGTCCGTCGTCGCTTCGACGATTGACGACGAGCTGAGCCGGCTTGCCGGCGTCCGATACCGCACTCAAATAGGTCTGTACGTCGGCTCCGCGGAAAGCGTAGATGGCCTGCTTCGGGTCTCCGACGAGGATCAGCGTCACGTGGCCGCCGAAGGCGCGTCGGAGGATCTCCCATTGCAGCGGGTCAGTGTCTTGGAACTCATCGACGAGGACAACTTGATATCGCTTGCGGATCCGTGCAGCGGCGGTGGCGCCGAAGTGAGGATCGGCAAGCGCGTCCCTCAACAGGACGAGCATGTCATTGAAGTCCCGGAGGCCTGCCGAACGCTTCCGCAGAAGCAACTCTGAACGAGCTGCTACTGCAAACGACAAGCGTTGCGCAGCAACGGAACCATCGTCAGCGTCTTCCGGGAAGAGCGTCGCCTGAGGATCATCTGCGGCAGCGCCGGCGACCGCCTTCGCATCGCGCAATGTCATCGACGTTGGGAACGCCGCGGTGTGGCCGATCGTGTAGAGGTCATCGCTGACCTGTTTCAGCAAGTCTGCCATGTTCTCGCGATACTCGGCATTTGGTTCGTAATCGCCGACGAATCCGATGCCGTCGAGCATCCGTTGGCAGAACGAGTGCGTCGTGGCGATGGTCGCGGAGTCGAAGTCCGAGACCGCGCGCAATAGATTGCGGCGTCTTGCGTCTACTTCTGCGTCGGTCCCCGTTGCGAGCGTGCTGATCACGACATCAAGCGATGCACGAGCAGTCGCCGGGTCCGCCAATGCGTCGGCGCTGTTCCTCAACCGCGCGCGGGCACGGTCGCGAAGTTCCTGCGTCGCGGAACGTCCGAAGGTGACCAGCATTATCGCGGACAGTGGGATTCCCTCGGCGACGTAGCGTGCCGCGAGTCCAACGATTGCGTACGTCTTGCCAGTCCCGGCACTTGCCTCGATGACGGTTGTGCCGGTCGGTAGGTCGTCGCTCAGGGAGAAGCTCATCGGACGTTCCGCATCGTCTCGCAATCGAGAAGGGGGCGCCACACTCGCAGCGCCAACTGCACAAAATGACTCTGCTCGTCGGTGACCCATTGTTGATCGGGTGGAGCCGGCATGTCCCACCAGTTCGTAAATGGCGCGTCGCTGCCGTACACAGTGCAGATGGCGTGATCGCTGTTCTCCTGGTTCTTGCGGTAAGAGCCCTGCCCCTCGGACGTCCACTCCTGCCTGGCCTTTTGGTACGCCTCGTCGAGGTTCCAGTTGGAATGCTCGGCGTAGGCCGCCGAAGTCCGCACACCGAGCGGCAACGCCTCGCGCAATCCTGCAGCGCGGACGTCGATCAACGCACGCAGAATGGCAGCTGCGTCGTCCGGGGTGTCGAGAACGGCGCGGCGCGCCGCCTGATCCTCGTCCGTCGCCCGACCGAGTGTGACTGCCTGCCAGTTCGATTCACCCGTCGCCGCCGCGATGGCGAGCAGTCGGACCCACGCTGAGATCCGATGTTTCGGCGAAAGGCGACTGTAGGACGCAGACAGCAAGACGTGTCCGTAGAGATCGTTCACTGTCCCCCGGAGTCGAACGTCATCGAGTTGCAGCGACACATCTACGGAGTCGGACACCTGGCCCTCCACGTATTCGGCTGCTGTGGTGGCGATGACCCTGACGCCGGCAGCGACATCAGACATGATCTGTCGACCAAGCTCTCCCGGCGGCAATGTGCCACGCCGGATCTCTGCACGCATGATCTGTTGGGGATCCTTGCCCGCGAGAACCGCCGACAGCATCCGATCTCCGATCTCCCACTTCTGGAGGCCGTCCAGCGTGAGCGGCAGCGCGTCTCCTGGATCTTCCTCAGTCCGCGGTATCACGATTCCGAGCCGTTGCCGAAGAAACGCTCCTGTCGGGTTAATGAAGAAGTTGACTAGGTCGTCGAGCTCAACTTGCTCTGTAGGCTCCTCCGCCAGCCTGCCTGGCAGAAAGGGCGGGCGCGCAACGGGCCGTTCACGAAGTGCGAGCGCTCCGGCACGTGCCGTTGGATCGAAGCTGAAAGGTTTAGCAGCAACGAAATTGGTCGGGTCGAACGGCTGTAGCGGTTGATGTGTGACCACCCCGTAACCCTCTGCGGCCGTCAAGCGGATCGTGTCGATCAAATCGGCGAGCGGCGGGGACGGCGGGCGGCGTTCACCCGTCGCGGGATCGGCACCGGTGTAACAGACCACTAGGTGATCGGTTGCCGACATGATTGCGTCAAGTAAGAGTTGGCGGTCCTCGCTCCGGGCGTCGCGTTCGCCGATGCAAGGGTCGATGGCGAGGATATCGTCCCCATGGATGCTTCCGACCCTCGGAAAAGCTTCGTCGTCGAGTCCGAGTATCGCCACCACCTTGTGCGGCACGAAGCGCATCGGGATGAGTGTGGCGACGGTGATCTCTCCGGTTCGGAAGTT
This sequence comes from Mycolicibacterium cosmeticum, assembly GCA_016197365.1. GTDB lineage: Bacteria > Actinomycetota > Actinomycetes > Mycobacteriales > Mycobacteriaceae > Mycobacterium > Mycobacterium cosmeticum_A. The sequence goes on from JACPVS010000006.1 coordinate 239,881, forward strand.
GGACCGGGTTGCCTGTGGTCGCAGTAAGTCGGAGAGCATCGCGCGAATATCAGCCGGCGATACCGTTGTGGCGCCTGCACCTTTGATCGCTTCAGATAGCGCCCGTCCTGCTTGGATACGTTGCCACCTGTCGATCTCGGCCACGTCGGTCAGCCAGTCGAGCGCCTCCTCGAACGTAGCCGACCACTCATTCACCGGGTGCGATACCCGCAGACTCACCAGGACCACGTGGAGCCGGTCGATGAACTCTGCGAATCTACCGGCCAGATCGACATCGCTGGAATCCACATCGTCTAGCGGCAGCGTTGACCCGAGCCACTCCAGGTTCGTCTCGTCGCTCGTGACGCCAAGGAGGATGCGTGAGGTCGCCAAGCTCAGAGTGTTCTGTTGGAAGTCCCCCATTCCGAACGCTTCTCGATCAAAACGCCCAATGCCCCACCGGGCGCCGGCGTCATCGCACCATTGACGTAGCGTTTCGAGGTCGTCTGCTGTGAACCCGAACAACCGACTGACGGCCGTCTCTGCGGCGAGGTCGAGCACTTCCGTCGCGGTCACGCGTCCGTTCGCGAGCTTCATCAAGGTCTGAAGGATGTGCAGCAGCGGGTTCACGTTGGCAGCTCCGCGGTCGGCAATGCGAACGCGCAACTGCTGGCCGGGATGCGGGTGCCCTTCCTGGCCGAAGGCCGCTTTGACGAGTGGGGCGAAAGTTTCGATGTCCGGACACAGCACGATGATGTCCCTTGGTTGCAACGTGGGGTCATCGTTGAGGAGATGCAATAACGTATCGCGAAGGACTTCGACTTGGCGGACGTGGCCGTGGCACGCGTGGATCGTGATGCTTGAGTCTGCTCGCAGCGCACTGTCGGCGAGAGGTACGCGTCCGTGCCGGACATCATTCTGGATACGGCCGAGAATCGTTGTCTTGATCTGAATTTGGTGCTTGTGGTAGATGTCGTCAACGTCGCTCGGTAGCCGTTGCTGCAGCTCTCGAGTATCGCGGGCGAGGCTGGCCAACAGTGGATTCGACAACTGAAGCACTGTCTCGTCATCGTTGCGGCGCACCGCTACAGGAGTATTGGCCAGGAGTTCCCACATATGCGGGCTCGGGTGTGTCAGCCAGAGGTGAACGTCGCGGTGGATGCTCAGACTGCCGATGACGTCGAGGTGGGTTCGGCTGAGGCGAGTTGGTCCAAACAAAGATAACCGCTCAGGCAGGCGGACAGCAGCCTGACTTTCTTGAAGAGCCAGAAGGACTTTGCGAAGCCGTTCGGCCGGGCTCGCAACATCCAGACGACTCCGGATGTGGCGCCAGAGTTCTGGCTGCCAGCGCATATCGTCGTCGAGTTCAGCGTCGATACCGTCGGTGTCGCTGCCGGCCAGCCAGGCATTGATCATGTCGGGGCGGTTGTCGGAATAGGAGCTAAAGAGGTTCGCGAGGTTTGCGGCAGTGGCGTAGCGCCGACTCAGCCGGTGGCCAGCATTCTCGGCACCAATACCGAGGTGATGCGCCAAAGGGCCGCCCCAACCTTCCGCTGTCGCCCCATCGATCGCTTGGAGAACCGCCCATCTAAAACGATTGCCGACCCAGGGATCGTCGTCCGGGTCGATGCCGCTGACGGTTGCGAGCACGTCGTTGACGACCCGGCCCGGGCTCGGAAACAGGATGTTCGCGGATATACCGTCGTTGTCGTCTGGACTGGCACCGAGGACGAGCGACAACTGCTGCGCCAACCACCGCTCGACACCACGCGACGGCACAGCGACTACGTCAGGAGTGAAGGCGTCAGCGGGCGCGCTAGAGAGCAGAGCAGCCAAAGGTCCGATCAGTGTGTCGGCGCGCTCGGCTCGGTGAATTGTCAGCAATCTCTACCCCCGCTTGGATAGTAGCGAGGAGGTGCGACAGATTTCAGGGGAACGCGGCTCAGATGACACAAGATGACGCGCGACTCCCAACGCTGTTGTCATTCTTGTCATTGAAGACTTCGTATCATCCGACTGCGATCTCCCTGATCGAATCGGCGATATCAGGTACCTCGGTTCATTCGGCGACGACAGGTCTTCCTCGAGCATCTCGTCTGCCTCGACGTCGATGTCGGCCTTCGGTCAACCGCGTCGTCGCCCTCACCCGTGCCCCATTGTTTTGTGATCGCCGATTGCCTCAGCGATCCATGTCGAGGTTTGACGCTCGTACCGCAGGTGAGCACGAAACGCGCGGCCGACGCGCACCGAGTAACAGTCCTCGCCGCCCGGTTTCCACCGCTTGAAGTCGGAGCCACTTCCTGCAGTCGTGATCGCAAGAGTGACTTTAACCTTGCTCCATTGCCGTTGCAGGTCCACGCTGAGCTTCTTCAACGATCGCTCGAACGAGGGCGTCTCGGTAATCCGGTCGACGCATCGAAAGTAGGAGATGTGGATGCCGAGGTGCCGCTGAAGATCGTACTGGTCCTGCAGGATGATCGGGCAGCGAGTCCAATCAATCTGCACGGGATTCGGATACAGCATGCCGGTATCGAACTCGTCGGGCACTAGCCATTGCGCTGACGACGACCCGTGGTAGTCGTCGGATAGCTGGCTGCACTCCCGCAAGTAAAGATTGGACGACTTTGCGTACGTCGGACCGTCGCAGTAGCCCGCGGGCTGCTGGCTGCAGAATCGTGAAAGAGCTCGGTAAGCGCCGGGCGCACTTCTCAATGGTCCTGACGGATACTTGAAGCCCCGCAACATGTACGCGTTAGCGAGACCTTCTTCTAGTTCGATATAACCCTGCGTGTTTCGGTACTTCTGGGATGCCGCCCAGCGAACCTCGACTCCCGTGGCTAGCTCCCAGTTGGCCACCATACAGTCGACCTCAAAATGGAACAGCTCGTGGCGCAAGACTGCGTGGAAGGCGAGCTCTACCTTGCGCTCTAGCGACACCTGAACGTCATCGAAGTACTGAAACGCCAATAGGACAACACGCTCGAGCTGGATGTATATGCCCCATTGCCCGGCGAGTTGATGGAATGTTAGGTATGCACCGATTGCATCCATCCCACGAAGTTGAAACAGGCGCTGAATCTCTCCCACCCGTTCGGTACCAAGCAGATTGGTGATCTGAGCGTCTGTAACCTCGGGAGGGACTTCGAATATCACCGCTGGATCATCACGTGGGCCGTCATCGTCGAGATCATCGAAACGAGGCCGCCCGTCTGCAAGTGCACGTGCGAATCCACCTGTGGCGTCCGATATCACGATCTCGATACCTGGCTCCGACCCAACCCCCGTGTCTTCGGGAATCGGATCGTGCCGTAGTGCGCCGGGCACAGCCTCCAAAGCAGAGCGCAGACGCCGTACCGATTCTGGCTTCATTCGTGAGTTGCTCATAGTCCTTCGTGTTGACATCGTAGTGAGTCGACTACCATCACTTATCCATTCAGCAGTGACAAAGCAGACCCCCGCGAAAGCTGTTCGTGGAACCGCGCGTTCCGGTACGACCGAAGGCACCCATAGCACGAGGTCTCATCACCACATTCGCAGTCCGTGACGCGCTTGACCGCAGATGTCAAGACCGTTTCGATGTTCTCCGCAATCCGCTTCGCCGACCCTGCCCCACCCGGCACGGTGTCAAACAGGACGATGCTGCGCTTGTGATCAGCGCTCCACGACAGCGCACCATCGATGTCATCCCGCGTAATCTCCAACGCGTAGGACGCTCCTTCGAGGATCGCGTACAGCGCCGACAACCAGTTCGCCTCCTGATCTTTCATGTACGGCACTCCGTCGAAGGTGAACTCTGCAATGTCTGACTGGTAGCGGTGGCCAAGTGAGATCGTATCCAGGGGACCGTCGCAGTCACGTCCATTTTCGGGTCGGTGGTGCTTGCGTCGCCGGCTTCCCCGCTCAACCGCAGCCGCCCAGCCACACCACTGACACAGTTGAAAGCCTTCGCCCGATCCGTCGGATACGACGGCCAACCATGCCCTGATTCCTGCGCGCGCAGTGACCTTCATGCCGTTTGGGCCAGACCAATAGTGGAGCCCAATCTCGTCTCCATGAGTCTCGACGTAGCTGCCGCCATGCCAACGTCGGTCCGGTGGAGCACTACCCACTTCTTTTGTGTCGTTCGCGGCGACGAAACCAAACTCTGGAATCACCATCGTTCTGACCGATTTGAAGGGCTCCAAGCAGCTAGGGCACGGTACGGCCGGGTCAAGTTCGGTGCCGCGCTCAAAACGGCCGCAGGTGCCACACACTCGGTACTTGTGTCGTTCCAGCTCCTTGTCGGGTCGCTTCCGCAGGCCGGCCGACGTCCACAACTTTCCACCCGCAACAACCTGATTACCGGGCGCATAGTCGTAAATCGCTTGCGATAGGTCGCGGTCCAACGCCAACTTCCGCCCAATAGGATCGGCGGAGTTCATCGTATTGAATTCAACGGTGTCGACGGGAAATCCATACTTTGGCAGAATGTTTCGACTTCCGAGGTGCCCTAGCAAGAAGCGGCCCGTGATGGTCCGCTTGGTGGCCCCCAGGCGATCGATCAAGAAACCCTTGCGCGCCGCTAGAGCTTCTTCAATTCTGTCCTCGACGTCAGCGACATCCTTGACTAATTCTTGCTGCACAGAGTGAAGCAGCTTGACAAGTGGCATAACCCAACTGCCGTCGTGCACACCAATTTCTGTCTGCACAGCTACTGGAAGCGCCTCAACCAGTGCCTCTTGGACTGCGATGGGCACCGGCGTCAAGAAGTCCTGCACCCCGTCTGCGGGCGACGAGCGTCCGGCATCATCCGGCGAGAAAAATTTCCCCGCAGTATCCCACCACTCGCCCTCGATCTCATACCAGCGCCGGAAGTACGCAGCCAATGCAATCGAGTGCGCGTGCCGGCGGCCGATACGGGCATTGTCCACCGGCACCCACGGAATCCGCATCTGGCCGGCGATCATCGACGTCGGATTCTGGTACTGCGCAAGGTCATGCGCAGATCTGTTGGCGTAGGTGACAACCAACGCGGCCGATGCCGCCCGGCGTCCCGCACGCCCCGCGCGTTGAACGTAGTTGGCAGTCTTCGGCGGCATGTTGCGCATGAACACTGATTGCAGATCGCCGACGTCGACGCCGAGTTCGAAGGTCGTGGAACACGACAGCACGTTGACTGTCCCGCCGATAAATTCGCGCTGGATCTCTGCGGCTTCTGCGGCACTCCACTGAGCTGTATGCTCGCGTGCGGTCAGCGGCGCGGTATTCATGGTCTGATAGACCGCCCGGTAGTGATTCACGTCATCGCCGGGATCTGGTAGCTCAAACGGCTTCAGCTTCCCGGTGCATCGGCTATTTGGACAGACGTCGCGGACCGAAAATGCCGTGAGCAGTCGGCAAGTCTCACACTGGAACCACTCGCCATCTGCGGCGTCAGATACCGAAAGCTTGTTCGCGTCAAGCTGGTACACATAGCCACCCGATCCACGCTCCGCCTCAGACACCAGGAGGCCGCTAGACTCCAGCAATTTCCAGCATCCCTCCAGAATGCGTTCCGCCGGAGTGTCATTGGACAGGTCTTTAAGCACCTTGCGCAAGAAGGTCACGCGGCTGTTGGTGGTGCCTGTGCCGCTGGGGTTCCAGCTGATGATCTGCTTGGCTCGATCCGAACCAGTTGAGCGCATTCTGACACGGGTATTCCGCGGAGCGAAGCGTTCATCCTTGACGTCGACACGGTCAAGCACCGTGACAGCGCCCTGGAGCCGGACGGTCTTGGCCAGCTCGTTGAGCAATGCCCACGCTTCGCCGTCCGTCAGTCCCAACGCCGTGAATCCTCGCATTGGAATCGTGGCCTCAGGCCTGAGTGCCACTCGCATGAGCCCCAGGCCTTCGAGCGATTGGCGTGTCTCCAGCGTCATCAGCTCACCCGAGACCCATTGATTCACAGCCTGGCTGATCTCGATGCGACCCATCGAGCGCGGGAAGTGACCTGCGGCATCAGCCTTTTCGCGTGTTAGGGCGGCGAGGTCGTTGACGGTGAGGTCGCCACCCACCGCAGCAGGATCGCGCAGCGCCTGAGTGATGTAGCGACGCTCCAGCATTCGCGTGTACGTGCGGTCCAAATATGGAGCGGCAAACGCTGCCGACTGACGCGAATCGGAGAACATCAGGAGCTTACGACCACCGCCGACTTGGTCTGCCGTCTCGTCGGACGCCTCTGGCAGCTGTTGATACAGCGCCGTCGTCACGACCGCGGGAGCCGCATTGACATCGGTGCGCAGTCGACGAACGCCCTGACGTGATTGCGTGCCGCATTCGGTACAGCGACTCATGACCCGCGTGGCGCGGGCATGTTCGCGAACGAGCAAGAGCTCTGCTCCGTTGCACTTGGCTCCGCCGCAGCCCGTAGCCACCGCATCCGTCAGCAGACCACAGCCCGTACACAGTCGTCGAGTAGTGGGATCGGAGCTACCAGATTTGGTCTCGGTCTCGGCGAGGGTGACCTCGTCCTCATCACGGACAACATCGCCCTGCTCGTCTGCAAGGACTAACCAGTTGACCGATCTGTCGGCGGCCTTGGCCGGCACGAAGTATTCCTGACGATCTCGGGGCTCCACATCACCAGCGAGATGCACAGCGCCGCACCGCTGGCACGTACCGAATTCGAAAACTGCGCGCCCGCTGTCGGGATCGATCTCGTGGCGACCGAGAAAGACTCGCGGGCCACTCTCGTTGAAGCTGACGAACGCCCCTTCCGTGGCACGCACAAAGACGTGGTAGCGCGCCGAGAGCACTGGATGACCGCTCTCGCCGTGCGTTGCGCTGCCCAGATCGACGAGCGCATCAAGCCTTTCAGCGGACTGATCGTCACCGGGCCACAATCGGTCGCGCAGTGTGTAGACATCGATCGGTCCGCCGCTGAGCGACTCTTTGAGTTCAACCATGGAGCGTTCACTGGCCAGCTTCTCCGCAGCAGCATTTGCCGTCGACGGGAGCACATCGTTGGCTTTAATAGCGCCGCTGCGCAATCCAAGTAGCTGCTCATTGGTCAGCGACCAGGTGGGCGTCGGCGTGTGCTTCTTGCGCACCGGCTCGACCAAGTCTTGTCGGGCGACATCACCTTCGACGTACTCGAACTTCGCATCAAAGAGATTCTGGGCGAACTCCATTGCCTCGCCGCGGGGGTCGTTGCGAACAGATCCGTTCAATGACGCGGATGTGGCGATGCACTGAAGATTCGCACCGGGAGCGACGCGTTGTTTAAGTCGACGGATAAGGAGTGCCACTTCTGAGCCTTGAGCGCCGTCGTATACGTGCGCTTCATCCATGACGATGAACCGCCACGTACCGGCGTTCGGTCCGTCGAACAGCACCATGTCGGCCGGACGGAGCAACAGGTATTCCAGCATCGCGTAGTTGGTTAGCAGAAAATGCGGCGGCGTAGCCTGCATCTCATCTCTGCTCAGCAGTTCGTTCGGCAATCGACGGACACCGGGATTACCCTGCAGGAACTGGGCTTCAGCATGGTCGGACCGCTGCAGCGTCTCGCCTGTGTACCGGCCGAAGGTGATGTCGGGTACCGAAGCGAGCACTTTCCGCAATCGCTTCAATTGATCGTTAGCGAGTGCGTTCATCGGGTAAAGCAGCAGCGCTCGGACACCCGGCCCCAACGTGCCGTTTCTCGACTCTTCGATCAACGAATTGATGATCGGAATGAGGAAGCTCTCGGTCTTGCCGGAGCCGGTTCCGGTGCTCACCACGAGGTTTCGTCCAGCGACGAACTTGCGGATGGCTGTCTCTTGATGCACGTAGAGACTTTGGTCCAGCGGAAACGAAGAGCCGATCCGATCGAAGTCCTCGTCCAGGACACCTTCGACAATCAGATCGCGACACGTTGCGCCGGTCTCATAGGGCGGCGTCATCTCGAGGATAGGACCCTTAGTAAGCAGAGTGCTTGCGTCGATCTCCGTGTCGAACGCTGTGGCGAGGCGTTCATCCCGTGGAGCGAGGAGGGTCTTGAGATATCGCTTGTAGCTTCCTTCGATCTGCTTGGCGGTTTCCAGCGGGTCAAGCCGGTCGATCATGCATCTTCTCCAATAAGGTCGCCGCGTCGGTCATACAGCACTATTGCCTCAGCGATCAACAAATCGTTCGCAACCATGGTCGGACAGAACTTGGCCATCTGCGCCCAGTCCCTGAGCAGACCGGAGTTCAGGTAGCGGCCTTCGATGCGACCGTATGCCTCCAGGCGGGCAAGGAACGCAAGTGTCAGCGACTGGGCGGACATCAGCATCCACGGGTGCTCGACGGTATCAATGCCGCGCACCCCATCCAGGCGCATCGTGATGGTCTCGTGCGCGAGTCGCGAAGCACGCTTGATCGGCGTCACGACCATCGACAATTGCTGCTCAAAGTTTGACGACCATCCGAATGCTCCCCACTGAGCTCGCCGGCATAGCCCCTCATAAATGCCGGCCCTGAGATTCGCATGGTCCAGCTGCGCGTGAGGTACCTGCTGGATCTCGTGGAGTTTCGATTCGATGCGGTTACCCGGTACGAAGCTCAACTCCAACACCGAAGAGTCAAAGCATGTGTCGTGGAACTTCGCGGTCTTACCCGTTCGCAGTAGCTCCGTGAGTGGTTCGCCGCCGCGGTCTCGCAAGTAGGCCAACGTTTCTGCGCGCTCGGCGGGAACTTTATGGCGGCGGTGATGAAGCGATGGCAAGTCGGCGAGTTCAACCATGCACCCGAACCACGGGTGCGGGTGCAGCTCGTTCGAGGTGTCTTCAGCAGTGAAGTTGTGGTTGACGAGTTCACTGCGGATCAGCATGGCCATCTTGTCGTTCGCGGAAATAGTGCTGTCGCCCAAGCATTCCAGCGCAGCCCGGGGATCTGCGGTCAAGATTCTGATCAGACCTGCGAAACGCTTAGGTTTGCCATCGGCGTGCAACCGGGCCATCGCGGTCCAGACTTCGGGCCGCACACCCACTTCCTCGAGTGCGGATTCGCCCGTTGCGATGTGCCGGGCAAGCATCACCTGCTCTGCTGTGCCGTCGTCACACCAGCCCGGCTGTTGGATCCGGAAGGCGGACGCAGACGGGACCGCCGGTGGGTCCACAGCCACCCATGGGTCATCTACGAAGAGCTGGCACCGCAGCTCACCGTGTCCGACAAAATGGTCGGGCAACGTCGCGCTCCCGTCCACCACCGGGAACGATTCCGGCGCTCGCCAGGGGGCGGTCATTCTCCAGACGTGCACAGCGAGATCATCGACAGCCGCAACGTCGCTGAATTCGAGTGCGTCGTTCACCAGGTTCGCAGCAGAGGCCAACAATCGAGGACGTGATAGAAGGACAGTGACATCGACCGGGCCGGTTTCGGTATGCAAGGTGGCCACTACTCGGCCCGTCGGATGGTGGCGCGCCGTATCGGCGAATTGCTGAGTCCGCGTCTCGAATACGTCGTTCTGCCGGCGTCGGGGATTCGTGTCGGCCTGGATCAGATCGCCCAGATCGGAAAAGTAGCCGAAGTCGACTCGACTGATCCCTGGCGCGCGGATCGCGACGTATCGATCCTGGGCGAAGTCTTCAGGATCGCTGACGTCGGGAGTCATTCGCCATGCGATAGGGACGCCGGCTTCACCGCTACGGATCTCGACATACGGGGGTCGGAGAATGACCGAATCGGCGATGACGTCGTTACGGACATCGAGCTTCCGCTCTATTACACGAGTGTCGAACGTGATCGGCTCGTGAGGAAGGCCCTCGCATCCTTCAGCCTCAACCGCCGCGGTGCAGGCAGACAATCCGCCCAGCGCTGGTACCCGAATGGCAGGCTCAAAGTCCGCGTGGAGGCCCTCAAACACGTACACCACGCAGCGGGCATCCGAACCCATCGGACCGGTCACCAGAATTTCGAAGTATCCGAGCTGGGCTTCCTCGGCGTCGTCGAACGGATCGACGCTGGTCTCCTCGTCCTCACCCAGCCAGGTCTCGTTGACCAAGAAATCGGCCTCGCCCACTCGGCGAACCTGGACTTTCCATTCCGGAGGCGGATCCGCGTGGGTCGATGGCAGGATCACCCAGGGGCGCTGGGTATAAACGGAGCGCCCCTCTGGCGTGAGTACACCGACCGCCGGCTCGCTCAGCACGAAACGCGGACGGGCATCCTTGCGAACTAGGCGCGGCGTACCCACCGCCGTGCCGTCCCGGTGCAGCTGCAGAGCGCCGATGTCGTCGAGTTCGACGAACACGCTTCGCCAACGGTGCCAGCCTGCGGGATTTCCCGTGTCGCGATACTCAACTGGCTGCTGTGAGTAGGCATCCACCAGCTGGTGGTCCTCTGGAAATACCGCCCATACGCAGTCCTTCAGACCATCACGCCGGGCGATCCGCCGCCCCTTCTCATCAAAGACGAGCAGCGGATCCGGCTGCACGACCAACGCGATGGACGAAGATGAGGTGTTCGGATGAGACACGATAGCTTCACGAACTGGTCCCGGGACCGCAGCGCGCGCGATGGCAGTCTGGTTCCCCCCGCCCCAGCGTCGACCCGCGAGTACTTCCCGCACTTCGCCGTCGAACGAGACCCGCCAGGGTGAGTCGGTACCATCCGCAGGCGTGGGCAGTTCCAGGACAATCTCGTCGTCGTCGACCAAGTAGGTCACCGATGGTTGCGCCAACGTGCCGGCGCCGATTCGACGCCTCCGGATGTTTAGGGGCTCGTCTTTGAGCTGCTGCACCAACTCGTCGAGCAGCACACTGGGCAACCCTGTCGTCCCGGCATTGAGCTCGCGATCGAAGATGGTTGGGTCGACCGTCGCTTCCTGGATGAACTCGATGATTCGGTCAAGAATGTCGGCGGCGAACTCAGCACCGTTGATCAAGAAGTTCCGCACCGGCACGTCCAACGTAGACGTCCGATATTCTTTGCCAGGTTCCTGCAGCCATTCCATGACGGCGGCCCCGGTTGCCGGGCGTCCCTGCGTAATGTGCTCATGGATGATGCCCAACAGGTCACGTAACGAGTGGATCGGTATGCCCGCGTGGAGGGCGAGCATCATCACGTACTTGCGGTTGCTGTCGCGTTCGATATCGGGGAATCGGGCCAGCGAGAACTTGTCAAGGATGTCGACGATGCTCCGTCGGATGTCGTTCTCGAAGTCGGCGTTTCGAGCCATGCCCAGCTCGTCCCAGTAACTTTCCCAATACGCCCCGTGGTCATAGGCCAGCGAGGCGTGCCCCACCAACGTCAGCAGGGTCAACGCCGGGTAGCGCTTGATGATCTTGCGGTACGGAATCTCTTGCTTTTCGTGCTGACGGACTACCGCCCCAAATTTGCGCTGCGACTCGCGGACATCATCCTCGGAGAAGTCGGCCTCGATCACCAGGCTGACAGGCTGCAACAGTGAACGCCAGCGGTACTCCTCGTCGCTGATCCACTCCGACAAGGTGCGATTGTCCGACAACGTGCCTCCCCTTGAGCAACTGATAGGCACTTTAGGACAAGTCACCGACAAACTAGCGTGTTAGCCACGCCGGCGCAGCAAATATTGACGCGGTTCGCTAGAAATTAGCGTCTCTGGGCAGGTGAGCTTCGGCGTGCCGTTTGCTAGATCAGCTACCTCACGCGACAGCGGTTCACGCACCCAGACGAATCGCGGTCAAAGCTGGCGGGCGGGAAGTCCTAGTCGCCATACCCCGGGACGTCGCCATTGTCGGGCGCCTCTCGAAGACCTTCGGTGGTTCGCTGGGCCCGACTTAGGCTTGCGCCCATTCCATGTTGCACCAACGGCATGCCCTGACAACTTCAGCCCACTTCGGTTCATCTGTCCGCGGTGCCCTGAAACTGTGAGTGTCAAGCTGGTCGCAACCCGGGCAAGGGCAAAAGCTGACGAAGGCTTCCGGCGCCTGGGTACGCATGAACTCCACTGACTCCGTGCGGAGGAATCGTCGCCTCATGGGAGCGGTGCCCACGTAGGCGTTCGATATCGATGCAACCACCTGGGCGAGGTCGTCGCCAGCGTTCTTGCCCAAGGGCTTCAACCTTCCCTTTCTATCCTGATTGACTCGAAGATCGGACGCCGACAACATGACATCGACGAGATTATTCTTGGCCCAATCCATGCTCAGAACACGCCTGCTCAGGGTGGCGGCATAGATTGCGTCGAGCTGCGAGGTGACCTTCGTGAAGCGCCCGCGGAGGTCGTAGCGTAGTACCACTACGCACGCTAGCTGGGCGGCTGGCGCGCAGGCAAAGGCCTCTTTTGCAGTGGCGATGACCGTGGAGGCCACGGCTCGTCGGTACAGCTCTATCTTCTCCTTCTCGGATCTAGGCCGCGTCGTCGACCCGGACTGCACGATCCCCTCTGCAATCTCGAGCCCCGGATACTGCACTACCAAGGTGAGGTAGTTGCCCACACCACCGCGACCGGCGTCGACGCATACGGATTGGCTCGCATTGTCAGCGAATGCTTGGTCGACCGTTGCAATAACGACATCCCGGTCGTGCGCCTTAAGAAGATTCCACTGCTCCATATCTCGCCGATAGCTGGCCATTCTGTCGAGGTAGCTTGCCTTGGCCGTCAATTGCTCGTCATCATCGATGAACCAAAGGTTGTTCCATCGCCGAGGCGCTTCCTCCAACCTGGGTCTTATCGGTTTCGCGGACCGGGGGAATTCCTCCAAATGCAAAGTGGTGAGGATCTTTGCAGCGCGCAAGCTGTCGGACGCGAGTCGCTTGGCATCCCGTTCCCCTGCGAAGGTTCCGATCATCGCGGCTATACCCGCAACGAGTTCCAACCCTGCCAACAGCCCTTCGGCAGCCGAAGGCTGCTGCGATTTCTTTGGCGGCCGGTACCGTGCCGATGCGCTGCGTGTTCTCTCGGCGCGGGTTGACGCTCTGACGCTAGACCCCGACGCCCGAAGATTCACGCCGGGTGCGATGCGAATACTCATCCCCATTGCAACGCACCTTCCAGCCCGTCCTGCACGGTCATCCCTCACCCACATTTCGACGGCGCCGCCTCTTCAAGGTAACCGCCTGGCGTTCAATGACATCGACCCGCATCTTCTGCACGCCGTCACGCCACAGCGGCCCTAGCACCCAAATACACCTCCGCCGGCATCGAGCGCCGCAGCCGCCACGTGATCGCCATCGGCCGCTCCCCCTCGTGTGACACGTAGTCGGCCGGCCCAAGAAACACATAAGGTGCGCCGTCTCCGAACGCAGACTTCTTGGTCTCCCGCACGAACAGCAAGATGTGCGAACCGTTGCGCCGATGGTTGATGTACCGCTGACCGGTCGGCGAAGCAGCGGAGGTCGTCGATTGCGACTCCCAATGGAACAGCTCTGAACTAAGCGCGAAGTCCCGGTACATGGTCGTCGGCGAGTAGTCGGTATCCGACTTCTTGAGCGTGATGAGGAAGGCGTCCGCATTAGCCGTCGGGCACCACGCGACACCCTCCCGCATCGTGGCAGGACTGCGGCCCTCCGCCGTCCAGCCCAGCGCGGCGAGGATCTCCTCCCGCGAGTACGTCGCGTGCAACGCCAACGGCACCCCGGCCAACGCCGATGCCACGTCCCCTAGGTCGTAGGTGCTGCGATGCGCCGCACCGAAGGCAATGTCGACGATCTGCTTCATCTCGTCGGCGATGTCTTCGCCGCGTAGGGCATCGATTCCGGCTGCCGCGCTGTCGAATCCGCCACCGCCGGGGTACAGCGAGTAGAACAGCATCTGCGCCAGACGCTGTTCGGCGTGACTGCCGCCTAAATCGCTCCCTTCCAGCAAGGCCTGGTACGCATCGGCGCGACGTCGGTCATCGACGTGTGCCACCGCCTTCAACCTCTTGACTAATTCCGACTCTCTTGGCCCCGGATGCTCCCCCAACTTGCCGGCGTCCCGACAGAGCGTGGTCCAGGAGCGGCCCGGCCGCAGAATGTCCTCGAGCCCTCGCTCGTATTCGTCCAGGTAACCCGCCAGCTCCTGCCCGGGATAGGAGCGGATCTCGGCGATCAGAGCCGCCTTCTTCGGCGATACCTGTTGGCGAACATTTTCCAGCACAAGTTCCTTGGCCACCGCGTCGAGAACAATCTGGCTTCCCGATGGCAAGAACGGAAATCCGTCCTCCACTTGCCTTTCCAGCTGCTTGCGGCCGAGGCCAGTGAGGGCTTGGAATCGTTGGTCGAATCGAAACTCGCGGCGTTGATGCCCCACGAAATCCAGGGCTGTCAGCACCGACTTGCCGGGCGCAAGGCGCAGACCTCGTCCAAGCTGCTGCAAGAAGATGGTGGCACTCTCGGTGGGCCGCAGGAACAACACAGTGTCCACCAGTGGGATGTCGAGTCCCTCATTAAACAGGTCAACGGTGAACAGCACGTTGACATCTCCATCGCGCAGGGCAGCGAGCGCGGCACGTCTTTCGATTGAGTCGTCAAGACCCACCACCGCACGTGCCGGAATGCCGGCCTGGACGAACTTGTCGGCCATGTAGCGGGCGTGCTCGACACTGACGCAGAACCCAAGCGCGCGCATCGTCCCGACATCGGTGATCTTGTCGCGCAGTTGGTCGATGACGATGCGGGTTCGCGCATCGTTTCCGGTGTATAGCGTGGTCAGCTGCGCGAGGTCGTATCCGCCGCGTCTCCACTGCAACACCTCAAGATCCGTGCCGTCGTGGATTCCGAAGTAATGAAAGGGGCACAGAAGGTTCTGTTCGAGTGCGTCCCAGAGTCGCAGCTCGGCGGCGGTGCGGCCGCCAAAGAAACTCCGGACATCTATGCCGTCGCTGCGTTCCGGGGTAGCGGTAAGGCCGAGGAGCTCCATCGGCTCAATGTGGTTGAGCAGACGCTGGTAAGACGCGGCCTGCGCGTGGTGGAACTCGTCGATGACCACCACGTCAAAATGATCCGAGCCAATGGTTGACAATCGGTCCACTGTAAGCGACTGGACACTGGCGAACACGTGCCGCCAGTTCTCGGGCTGCTGGCCATCGACCAACAGCTCTCCAAAGGTGGCGTCGGTGAGTACCTCTTGATACATCCGCCGCGCCTGTTCGAGAATCTCCTTACGGTGGGCCACGAAGAGCAACTTCAGGTTTGACCCGTGTACCTCGCGGGCCAACCGCCGATAATCGAGGGCGGCGATGACCGTCTTGCCGGTGCCGGTGGCAGCCACGATGAGGTTGCGGTGCCGATCGTGCAGCGTTCGTTCGGCGTCGAGCTGCTCCAGAAGCTCAGCCTGGTAGGGCTTAGCCGTGACTTCCAACCCCGACAGGGTGATCGCTAGCGGGTCCCGCACCTTCTTGCCCGACGCGATTTCGAGTGCACTACGCAGGCGATCCCCGTCCTCGTCAGGCCTGTACTGTTCGAATTCGCGGTTCTCCCAATAGGAGTCGAACGTCGCACGGAACTTCTCCAACAGGTGCGGCGTGGCGATCGCCGACAGCCGTACATTCCATTCGAGGCCGTCCACCAACGCTGAGTGCGACAGGTTCGACGAGCCGACGTAGGCCGTATGGAAGCCGGTGTTGCGCCGTATCAGCCAGGCTTTCGCGTGCAACCGTGTCATGTTGGTGTCGTAGTTGATGCGGACCTCGGCACCGAACTCATCGACCAGCCGGTCCAGCGCCTTCGCGTCGGTGGCGCCGATGTAGGTAGTGGTGATGACCCGCAATGGGACACCGCGTTGGCGTAGTTCGGTGAGCTCACGCTCCAGTAGCCGCAGACCGTGCCATTTCACAAACGCGCAGAGCAAGTCGACGTGATCAGCACTGGCCAACTCTGCCCGCAGCTCGGCAGCCAAGGTGGGTTCGTTGCGCGCGTTGGTCATCAATGCGGCATCCGACAGAGGCGTGGCTGGCCGCGGCGGCCGAATAGAACCCAGGACATTTTCTGTGACGGCATCCAACCGCCGAATCTTGGTCGGGTCGTCTTGGTAGATGCTCTCGGTCAGTACGTCTGTGTCACCGAGAGCATCGAGGATTCTTCGGGTCAGCTGCGCCCGTTCTTCGGCACCTCGGGCGGCACGCAGCTGGCGTTCGATGAGCGGGCTGAGGTGGCGGGCGAGGACGAGTGCCTGCTCGGCGTCGTCTACTGCGCTCAGATCACTTCTGAGACCGGAGTTCTGAGCGAGCGCCGAATTGAGTCGTTCGGTGAGGAGCGTCTCATACAGTCCAATATCCACCTGGCGAGACTAACGCGACACGGTGACACAATGCCTAGCCCAGGGACAACGAATGACGCCTCCGCCACATCGCCATTCTGGCCGCCATCATAAAATAACGTCGGGTCGATCCCCGATCAGTGCGCAGTTACCGTTTGCGCCACTGCTCGGAGCGTGGAATCAATTTGTTGAGCTCGGACATAGCCGAATCTCCATTCGTTACCACTCTGCTCTTCAATTTTCCAAGCAAAGTCAACTGGCATTTCTGGCCTGCCCCATATGACACCATGACTGCGCGACAGATTCGTAACCGAAACGCCGAGCCAAAGGCCGCTGACTGCCGATGACTTCAGCGGGTGCACGGACACCAACGGGCTCCTATTGCTGTGCGTAAGAAAGATCGACCTATTTTTGGAATGCTTTACGGTGAAGCCGTACTTTTCCGCAGAGCCGACGTACTCCTCTAGGAGTGCTCGAATACCCTTTTGTCCAGCAACTACTGACCATCGGTCGAGATTCTCTGGATAGGAGTCGTGCGAACCTCGCAGCGGCGACGCCTTCGCCACGGTCTGCTTGTCGCGCAGGAACTCGTAGTAGGCGGCCAGAATTGCATTCGACGAGGCATGTCTATTGATTAGGGCTACCATTTCAGATAGCGCCAGGACAATGACTGATTCTTGAACTGCCCGTTCAGATTTCGCCAATGCGTCGTCGAATGTGAACACTGCCGCACGAACGTCGCCAATGACCCTCCGCTTCAGTCGATCTCGATAATCCAAAACTTGTTCAATCGCGTTGAGATCGCGACGGACTTTATTTTCAATCACGATTCTCAACATGCTCTCATCGGACATGCGATAAGTCACGAGGATGTCTATTCGCTTGCGGTTGTTGGTGACATCGAGGTCGGACGGTGACACGACCTGGAGACCCGGATCATCTGGATTCTTCTCCAGCTCGATGCTCTCGAGGGTCGCACCGATTGGGACATTCAACTTGAGCCGCAGATCGGTGTTGAGCGACTTCAACTCGATCTCATCGGATTGCTCGGAGGACAGTACCCATGCCCAAAGAGCTGTGGTGCTTAGCTCCTTCGATGCGAAGTCAAAGATGCTTTTTCTCCGTTCCATATCCGCATCCTGCCGAACGATCAACGCTCCCGCAGCGGGATTGGCTGGTCCGCTCGTTTACTCGACAGCCCCCAGTCGCCGCGCCAGATCCACCCCACCACCCGCGCAGATGAACTCCGGATCCCCACACACCACCAACTGATCTCGCGCTCGTGACAACCCCACATACAGCCGTTCCCGGGAGCGTTCGACAGCCGACTTCTCGTTTACCACCAGCACCACCGCACGTCGCTCGAGACCTTTGAACCCGAGCACGTGCCCGTAGAACACCTGCTCGGCGTCCCAGAAGCTGTCCCAGTAGCTGCGTTGCCTGCGGCTTGGCGTTCCATCTGTCGGGATGCCGGGAACCCGTCGTCAGTAGCACCACATCCTCGGGCCGCCAACCTTCCTCTAGCAGCAGCTCGACCTGGTCGTCGCCGACATCCATCGCGTCCTCAGCCGAACAGGCGACGAACTTGACTGCAGGACCATCTCCGCCGAGGAACCGCATCGGGTGGTTCACCAGCGGCTGGAACGCAGTGGCAAACTGCCGCGTATTACGCAGGTTGTGGTCGAGCACCAGCGGGACCAGCGGCACCGGCGGTGAACCTTGCCGATCGAACACCCGCTGCCCCTCGTCGGTGAACAAGTAGAGTCCGCCGGTCTCGTCGTCCTTGAGCGCGCCCAACAGCGGATCCCACCAAGCGTCGGCGAAATCCTGCGCCTCGTCAACGACGATGGCGTCGAACCGATGACCTGGTTCCAATTGTGCTGCCAGATCGGTCATCTGAGCCGGCAAGTCATGCTCCCAGAACTGGACGGTGTCGTCATTGTTGAGCGCTTCATCGGGGCCTTCGGGTGCACCCCACGTCTTGCCGAGATCATGGAACTCCCCTACGTACGCGGGCCGCTGGCGGCGCGGCCACTCTTCGGTGATGCGTTCCAGGTAGGACGCCAGGCCATGGGAGTAGCAGACCAGCGCGACCCGCTGGCCGTCGCGGGCCAGCCGGCGAGCCTGCTCCACCGCCATGAATGTCTTGCCACTGCCGGCACCGCCGCGGACCTCGACCCGATTCAGCAGTCGGATCGCGTCGAGGATGACCGATTGGTGCTCGGTGAGCACATCGGCAGCGTCCTCGTTCTCCAACGCACGGGCCACCACATCGCGCTGCGGCAGCCCACGTCCGCCGAGTGACTCGCGTAGCTGCTCGATGCTGTCGTCCGTGAGCACCGGTCGGTTGAGCTCCTGACTGTGCAAGTTCTGCCGCAGCCGGGGCACGAGGTCGGCAAGATCGTCGCGGTCGAATATCTTCCAGCGTGGGCACTCTGGAAGCGCAAAGCCCTCAGGCAGTTCCGTGTTCGGCAGCACGACGACGTGATCCCAGCGCACCCGGCCCCGTGTCCAACGGGGATCAACCTCGACGAAGCTGCGCAGCGCGTAGCAGGCTTCACGGGCCTGTCGGACCGGCTCGATCTCGTACTCCTTGCCGCCCCGGATCTGCCGCCAGCCCTGCCCGTC
Organism: Mycolicibacterium cosmeticum; assembly: GCA_016197365.1. GTDB lineage: Bacteria > Actinomycetota > Actinomycetes > Mycobacteriales > Mycobacteriaceae > Mycobacterium > Mycobacterium cosmeticum_A. The sequence goes on from JACPVS010000006.1 coordinate 258,629, forward strand.
ATGCCAGACGTCGCCGCCCTTGACCTCAACGCAGACGATGCCGGCGCCCTCGATCGCGACCAGAAAGTCGATCTCGTGGTCCTTGAGGTGATCGGTGATCCGCTTGCCTGCGATCACGATGCCGTCGTCACCGAGCTGCTCGACCAACAGCTGATAGACGCGGCGCTCCGCGGCGTTGGCCAGCCGTGGCGCCCCGGTGTCACTACGCATGGCATTCATCCCCACTTCCTGATCGGATGGTAGCGAGCAGCGCCGACATACCAGGCCGGTTGCTGCCCGTGTCGCGGAGCCTGCCGCGAACACCTGGCTCGTGTTGAATGACGCCGTGGCCGGACACCTCTTCGTACTGCGTGGCGATCTCAAGCGGCTCACGTGCAACGCGATCCTCATTCCATGTGACACCAACTGGGAGGTCACCGACCACTGGGCGGACCTGCTGCAGCTCGATCTATTTGAAGACTCACACTTCGGCTACAAGCTCAAGGAGACCCCGGACCAGCGCGGTTTACAGACCTCGCGTCGCACAACGACCGTCGAATCCGCTTGGTGGCGACCGCGGGTGACCACCGACCTGATCCGCGGTGGGTGGCAGACAACGTCGTCGACGCGATCACCTACTTCGCGGAGGAGCTGAGCAAATCGCCTGGACGGATCAAACCGCTCGTGGCCTTACCGATCGTCGGCGCCGGCGCAGGCGGATTCCGGCACCGACGCGGCGCCCTGATCAGCGCACTGCTGCCGGCGCTGCAGCGCGTCGCCCACGATACCGACGTCGACGTGGCCCTGGTGCTGTACCACGAGCGCGACCACACTGCCGTACAGAATCTACGAGCTGAAACCGATTGGGATGAGTTGCCTTCCGAGCACGTGGACATCGCGGACACCCTCGGGGGCCGTGCCGCCAAACGCGAGCTATCGCTGTTTCTCGGCTCGGGAGTCAGTGTGCCGCTCGGGCTCCCGGATTGGGAGGGTCTGCTGACTGAACTCAACGGTGGTCCCTTGGTGGACTATTCGCCGGCCGATGCGCCGGAGATCGCCCAGCGACTTGCCGACGAATTGGGCGCAAAACATCTCCATGACGTGGTCGCCGAACGTACCGCGATCACGGACGTATCCCCGGCGCACCTCTTGTTGGCCGGCCTCGGTGCCCGCCAGAATGTCACCACCAACTACGACCTGGCCTACGAGTCCGCATTGGCGGGCACGCTCGGCACCGACGGCTTCCAAACGCTCGCCCGCGAGATCGCCACACAATCCAAGCCGTGGCTGCTCAAGATGCACGGCGATGCCCGTCGTCCCGACAGCATCGTATTGACTACCGATGATTACGCGCGCCTGGAATCCGACCACAGCGCGCTGCTCGCTGTAGTCGAAACACTTCTCCTGACAAGCCATCTGATGTTTGTTGGATACAGCTTGACGGACAACGATTTCACCGCGGCAGCCGACCGAGTCCGTCACATACGCGCACTCGCTGAGGCGGGCGCCGAGTCCGAGTTCGCCACCGTGCTCGCCTTGCATCAAGGCTCGGTGAAACCTCAGGCAGGCCTCACGACCATCACGATGCTGGACACGCCCGACACCAAGGCCGCGGCACGGTTGTTGGAGATCTTCCTCGACCGAGTCTCCTGGGCCGCGGCGCGCGAGGACGTGCGTTCTCACGCTCACCTTCTCGATCCGAGCTATGACGACCTTTTCGTCGACGACCCGGCCGCAACCCGCTTGCGTGAGCTACTGGCGCCTCTGGTCGACATCGGCAAGGACGGTCCCGCACGACAGAGCACCGCCTGGAGACGGGTCGAGTCGTTGCTGAACGACCTCGGGGCTCACCCCGGTTCAACTGCCAATCGATGATTGGTCACTACTGAGGCCAAAGTGCTTGGACCGGCGACACGCGGGCCAACCGGCCTCCGGGTATCGCGGGCCCACCGACCGAACGTAGCGACCCCCGGGTATAACAGGTCCTCATGGCCCCAGCCGCCGGATCACCGACGTACCGGGTTCGCGTCGACCTCGACCGCAGTGATCCGCCCATCTGGCGCCGACTCGACCTGCGCGCCGATCTGCCGCTGGACGTGGTGCACCTCGCGCTGCAGGCGGCGTTCGATTGGGAGAACCGGCACCCCTACCGGTTCGCGCTCGGTGGTGGCCCGTTCGATACCGGCAGCCAGCATTATTTGTGTGATGGCGACGAGGAACTTGACGAAGGCAGTGGCCGCCCGGCGTCTCAGGTATCCCTGCTCGACGTCTTGCGGGAACCGGGCGACAGGCTCGCGTACGTCTACGACTTCGGCGATTGCTGGGAGTTGACGATCAACCTTGAGCAGGTGAGGTCCGAGCTGGACGACTCCCCCGCCGCGACGTTCGTCGACGGTCGGCGGGCAGCGCCGCCCGAGGACAGTCGCGGCATGACAGTGCCCGCCGACGCCGGTCCGTGCGATCCCGACCGGATCAATCAAGCGCTGCACGGTCCGCTGTTCGCAGCGCTCGCCGGCGGCGTGGACTCCCGTCTCATCGCGCTCATCAGTCGCCTGCCAGACAGCGGCACATTCCATCGCCTCGTCGGGGCACTCCCCCAACTGACCACGGCGCCTGACCATCTCGATGACAATGCCGTGGTCGCGAACTTCTCCGCGCACCGCTGGTTTCTCAATCGTGCCGTCGACGAAGGAATCCCGTTGACGTCGGCCGGATACATGAAGCCCGCAGATGTCGCGGCGGCATCCGGCCTTGTTCCGGAGATGGCAGACTGGATCGGCAAAAACAATCGCGAAGCGAATTGCATTCCGCTACTTGATTTTCGGCACAGTCTGCAATTGCTCGGCTTGCTACGCAAGTTCAAAGGCACGCTCACGTTGACCCGAGCCGGCGTCGCCGCCCAACATGATCCGACAACGTTGTGGCGATACGTAGCTGCAAAACTGAATCCCGCGGACAATGACACTTTCGAAAGCCATGCCACCCTTTTATTGCTGGCGCAAGCCGGCGGAACCGAAGACGGCCTGCTCCGCTTCGACGAACTCGCCTGGGCACTAACTCAACTCGGCTGGCGAGATGGCGCGGGCGGTAGGGTGCAGCCGCGTCACCTTGCACAGTTGGCGGCATGCGAAGTTCTACGCAACGTCTGCGACCGACCCCGAAAGTTCGCCGAACATGACTGGGTGAGCCCGGCGGCGTCGACGCTGGCGCGAGCAGCCTTGCGGCGGCGGCGCGCCTAGCGTCGTGATCGACCCTGCACTCAAAGCAGGCGAACCGCCGCGGTGATGTCGGTATGCCCGAAATCGTCACCCACGTACAGCAGCGGCTCGCCGGTGACATCGGCCAGGCCGTAGGCGTAGCAGTCGCCGAGATTGAGTCCAGCCCGATGGCCGCTGCCGCGTCCGAAGTCACGATATGCACGCGCGGCGCTAGCGGCCTGCTCAGCGTCGAAGGGGACCGCTTCGATGCCGAGGCGTTCGATCAGTCGCTCGACGCGCCGGAAATCCTCGGGCGCCATCCGCCGGACCAGCACCGCCGCGATCTCGACGATCGACGCAGCCGAGATCCGCGGCCTGTCCGCATCGAGCAACGCGGCGACCAGCTCGTCACGTCGAGGTTCGTTGAGTGCGATCGCGACAATTGCGCTGGTATCGACGATCACACCGGTAACCCACTGTCGTCATAGAGCTGCTCTTCGTCCTTGCGGATCTGCTTCTTTTGCCGCGCGGTGAGCGAGTGATCCAGCTCGACCAATAGCCTGTCGACCTGCGCGCGCCGGGCCTCCCGTCCTCGGCCCGCATCGACCTCGGCAAGTTTGGCGCGAACAGCTTCTTCGACCGCACCGGTCTGACTGAGACCCGTGCGTCGCGCCAGCTCGCGCACAAGCTCCACCGTCTGCGCGTTCTTGATGTTCAAGCTCATGGTAGAACTCTACCCTCAGATGGTAGATAGGGCGGATACGCTCCGCCTCGATCGAGCAACCCGGTGCCAGCCGATCGCCGCAGCGTGAGTCAGCGACTGGATCGTCTTGGGCGCCCTGCAGATCCTTGTCGATCCGGCTCGGTTCGCGGGATTGATCGGGCAGGCGTATCCGCCGACCAGTTATGGTCGATCGCCATCAAGGTGTCCTCGGTGGATGCGGCGTGAGAGCGGCGCAGTCCAGGCCGCACCCGCCAGTTGCGATCTCTGCTCTTCGCTCGTCCTCGCCGTTCAGGTGAGTAGAGCTGGCGCACCACACCGCGTCGGGAGCCCGTGCCGATCACGCCCCGAACTTCGGCACCAGCTTCCCCGACGCATGATCAACCCGGTATCCGACACTCGGATCCAGCGCGTCCGGCGTCACGTGCAGCACATGCAGATCCGGGTCGGCGCCGGCCACCGACCGGATGTAGGACTGCACGGCCTCCCTGGCCATCGCGTCCTCGTTGGGGGTGCGCCCACCTTCGAGGGTGACGACGATGTGGGTGTGCTGGATCTCGCCGGTCGCGGCGCTGTAGACCACGCACGACAGCACCGATTCGACCGGGACCGTGGAGCCCGTCGGCGCTGCCCACGCGAGTGCTCTGTTCATCGTGCTCCCATCCCCTACCGCCAGAACCGTGTTGGGAACGATCAGACCATCGCGACCACAACTGGGCCCGAGTAGTCGTGTACTCATTCGCCGGCGCAGAAGGCAGTCCCGAAAAAAGTGTCACGAACCTGCGACCCAGTCGCTCCTACCTATGAACGCGGCACACACGGACCGCGCCCAACCGCAGGGAGCCACCATGAACGCCATCATCCGTACCGTCGCCGCCTCCGCCCTGACCGCGGGCGCCCTCGCCGGCGCTCTGGCCATGAGCACCGCCGCCGAGGCCAAGCCGCTGCACACCGCCACCTCCATCCAGCCCACCTGCGAACAGCACCCCGAGCTGTACGCCACCGGAGCGGTGCGCGGCGTCTACTCCACCGCGCGCCGCGGCAACGACCGCGACCAAATCTGCAAGGTCTATGACGCCGCGAATAAACTGCTCGGCACCTACAACACCACCGACTACGGCTACTACACGCTGCAGGCGCCCCAGGTTCCGCCGGTGGCCAGCAGCAGGGCGTGACCTCAGCCGGCCTGGCGGGCGTAGACGGCCGCCGCGAGCGCCAGGATCTCCTCGCGGTCGGCGGCGAGCAGGAACCCCGCACCGATCGCGGAGTCGAGGGACGCACCGAATCGGCGGAGGTACTCGTCGGCTCCACCCGGATACAGGGCCGCCAGCTTCTCCGCAGCGAACGGCTCCCCGCACCCGAACAGCAGCCCCATCACGTCCTCCGCGTCGGCCAGCCCCGAGGTCCGCGCCACCGGGACATCCACCCACGGGGTCCGTACCCCGCCCGTCGCCAGCCCATGGACATCGCACACAAGCCTCGGCACGGCGTCGTCGCTCAAATCGAGGGGCGGTGCGCCGGGTGGCGCCTCGCCACCGCCGACCCACTCGACGAGCCGCGCGAGCGCCGCCTGTAGGACATAGTGGTGCTGGGGACCGAAGTTGATGAAGTACGGAAGATCCTTGCCCATCAACGAATTCGTCGGCGCATACCCCGCTACCAGAGCGTCCAGCGGGGCCAGTCCCGAGTCGATGAAACCCACCTTGTTGGTGTAGTTGTCCGCATGGGCGGTGCCGGGAATCTCCCAGGTACGCAACAGCTCTGCATCGGACTGCCGGGCCGCGTAATACCCCGATCGCGCCTTGCCGACCAGATCGGTCTCGGTGATCACCGTCAACACCGGAACGCGAAGTTCCCGGATGAACGGCACGGGTTCGTCGGACTCGCCCAGGAACGATCCGCCGTCCAGCGATGCGGCGCCACCGAATCGCGAATGCACCAGGAACCCGTCGTACACCGCCGCAGACCGGTCGACCGCGTTGATGTAGGTCGTGAGAAACGCGGCCGACTGCGACTCCCCCACCGCCAGCACCGTTTTCGGTTCCGCCCCACCGAGCAGCACACTCGACCGCTGCCGCACCAACCGGCCGGCCTGTGAGTACATGTCGAACGAGAACGCGTCGCCGGGGTGGCGCAGCGCCGAATAGCGTTCGGCATTCTGCGTTTTCAGCGACAAGTCCATGCCGAGGCTGTCGCCGCCTTCGACGCCCACCCGCTGGGCCGACACCACGACGTACCCGTGTCCCGCGCGGATCACCTCCCGATGGGCCATGAACCACACCGCCGGCGCATCGATACCACCGCTCACGTTGAGCCATTCGACGACGACGGTACCGCTGAACCGACCCGGATCCGTCGGCATCAGTGCCGCGATGCGCGTGGTGTAGTCGGCGGTCTCCGTCGGCCCGGCATAACGGGTCGCCGTACCCGAGACGAAGAACTCCTCGACGCGATAGCCCACATCGGCCAGGTCGTAGGTGCCCAACAGCAGGTTCGGCTTGCCCGGTACGGGTGTGACGGTGGGGTTGAGCACTGATCATGCCTCCATCTCGAGCCGCTGACACCCGTCAGTGTGCCTCGAGATACGACGGATGACGCAAGGCTAAGCCCTACTTGCGCCGACCGACAGGTGGGAACTCATCCGGGACCGCCAACCCGTGAATGATTCGTTGCGTCCGGAAGAACTGCAGTGCAAGCGATCCCGTGTTGTACGGCAGGTCGTACTTCTCGCACAAGGCCCGCACGCGGGCACTGACTTCCGGCAGACGGATGCTCGGCAGATCAGGGAACAGGTGGTGCTCGATCTGGTAGCACAGGTGACCACCCGAGATCGCCAGCGGCCGGCTCGCGCGGAAGTTCGCCGTCCCAAGCATCTGCCGCAAGTACCACTCACCGTGGGTCTCGTCCTTGACCACCGCCGGGTCGAACGTCTCGGCACCATCGGGGATGTGCCCGCAGATGATGTTCACGTACACCCACAGATTGCGGATCGTGTTCGCGGTGAGGTTGGCAGCGAAGGTCCGGCGCCACCGGCGCAGGCTCAGCGCGGGCAGGAACACGTAGTCCTTGGCCAACTGATGGGCGGCCTTACCGAAGAACTTCCGCTTCTCGCCCGCCAACACTGCGGGCTCACCCCGCAACTTCTCCGAGTGCAGCCCGTGCAGGGCGATGCCCCACTCGAACAGCGCCGCCAACACCAGGTTTCGCAGCGGGGTGGCCAGATACCACCAGCGCCACGGCTGGTCCTCGGTCACCCGCAGCAGCCGGTAGCCGATGTCCTCATCCATCCCGAGGACATTGCTGTACACGTGATGCCGGTAGTTGTGCGAATACCGCCACTGCGCCGAATGCCCCACCATGTCCCACTCCCAGGTATTGGAGTGGATCTCGGGATCATTCATCCAATCCCACTGGCCGTGGGAGATGTTGTGGCCGAGCTCCATGTTCTCGATCGACTTCGCGTACGCCAACGCGCACGTTCCCGCCAACCATCCAGCCTTCGACCGGGTGCCGACGATCAGCAGCCGCGCCGAGATGTCGAGTGCCCGCTGGAAATAGATCACCCGCCGGATGTAAGCCGCGTCCTTCGCCCCCAGCGACTCCTCGACATCCCGACGGATCGCGTCGAGTTCGTCGGCGATTGCCTCGACGTCCTCACTACTGAGATGCAGGTAGGTAGGGACATGGTCGATCGCCATCAAGGTGTCCTCGGTGGATGCGGCGTGAGAGCGGCGCAGTCCAGGCCACCGTCATGGTCAGCCCGCAGTTTAAGGCCTCAGGCTTAACGGCTGGTAATCGAGGATCTCCGTGCAAGCGAAATGACTGCGCACGCCGAGGGCGGGCCCGAATCGCGATACGGCGCCGACACAAGAATTCCCCAAGCTGTCCGGCGCACGCTGTGGTCACCAACCAAGGAAAGGTCAGAACATGAACCGACGAATCGCAGCACTGACAGCCGTCGCGTTGGCCACCGGCGGTGTGGCGCTGGCAGCTCCTGCCCAGGCCGGACCCCTACCGCCGCATACCTGGTGCCCCGGCAATACCATGACCTACTCCCGTTACGACAGGTCATCAGGACCCGGCGTTGCCTACCAATGGGACATGAATATCTGCCACACGTGGTACTTCGTCCAGCACTCGGCCGGCAACGTTCCCTACAAAGGCGAGCTGCCGTCCGACATCTGGGACGGCGACAACCCGCCCCCCGTCAAAATGGATTCCTGCGACTTCTGCTCGTAGGCAGCTGACCGCAGTGCCCAGCCAAACCCCTACCCCGGCAACCGCGCCAACCAGTCCGACTCACCATCGAGCGGCTCCCCGCCGAGAACGACCGTCGGCACCCCGGGCTCGGGGAACTTTACCCAACGCTCATCACCCACGGCACAGTGCGCGCCGCGCACCGTCACACGAAGTAGTAGGGCGACCAATACCCCATGTCCGCAATGGCCACCACCCCGAGCTCCCGTCTGTCTGAGGGCAGGTGTGGACAGACTTCGTCGACCGTCACGTCGAACCGGTATGTCGAACCGGTATGTCGAACGCACCGAGGCCAGATCCGGCACCTTCTGTTCCTGCCGACCGCGATCGTCCACCGACCGCACGGCATAGCTGCACCCCGGCGCGGGCATCGCGGCGTCGATGGATCGACGCTGATCGCCGGACAACTCCTCATTCAGACGCAGGACCGGAACCTGTTCCGCGTCAAAGGTATTCAGTCCAGCGATCAGACGGTCGGCCCACTCGCGCTGCTTGTCGGCACCATATTCGGCCATCTTCAACCCGTCCTCATTTGACGGGAGCGCCCACAGCCACACCGCGCCAGCAGCGACAACGACCGCGGCGGCCAGGATCCGTGCGTACCGGCGCGTCGCTATGGACAGACCTCCGTATCGATCCGCACCACCCCGAAGTCCACCTTCGTACTCGCAGTGAACGAGGCCCCGGGCGGCGGCGTCGACGTGCACACCTGCCAGTTGCGGTCGCTGATCTGAGCCCGGCCCTTCCCGGTCAGATCTGTGGAGCCGGTGTACCAGACCGCGTCGTGCGTCAATGACTGAATGGCGTCTTGTGCGCCCTGCAGATCCTTGCCGATCAGGTTCGGCATGGTCCATGACGGTTCCGCCGACGCCGGCGGACTCACCGCGATTGCCGTGCCAATCAGTCCCGCCACCAATACAGCGCTTCTCATGACATCCTCCTAGTTCGAAGTAGCCGCACAGCGTCGCACGGGGCACCGACACGTCAGAACGGATCGGCGTACCGCCGCGGCTCGACGGCTGGCCCATCGGATGATTGGGGTCTCGGCGGGCCGTCGGGAGTTCCAACAACACGCCACTCATCGGGAAGCGCTGCCGGATCCGACGGCAGATCCGCCAGGGGATCTCCCATCCATCGAATCTCGTCAGCCTCGCCCGGCTGTCGCGAAAAATTACCGGGCCAGTTCTCCTTGAAGTCCAGAAGGCAGTAGTACAAAGCAGCCTCGTCGGAATCGATCCACGGAGCGCCGTCGACAATTGACGATCGGGTGTCACGCACCAGTCCCCACACGATGTCCGACGGCGGCGCCATGTACACGATGTACATCGTCGCCTCGTCGGTCCACGCGTGCGACACCCGAATGTCACTACCACTACCACTCAGACGTAGCAGCAGCTTGCTCAGCACGTCGATCGCAAAATCCACCCCACAAGCCCCCTGTCGCTCGTTTGTCGCTCAGAGCCGGGCATTTCCAACTATCCCCCTGACCCCGCCAAACCCCTACCCCGGCAACCGCGCCAACCAGTCCGACTCGCCATCCAGCGGCTCCCCGTTGATCACCACCGTCGGCACCCCGGGCTCCGGGAACGTGTGCAGCACGGCCAGGTTCGACGCCGCGATCGACGCAGGGTCATATCCCAGGAACACCCCGGCCCGAATGAGATCCACAGCCGGCGGAGGCGCCCCGACCGAAGCCGCCAACTCAGCCAGCTGATCGTTGGATAGATCCGAAGACCCACCCTCGTGCGGCTGGTTCTCGGCGGAGAAGATCTTCTCCACGAACGCCCAGGCCACTGAGCTGGACCCGGATTGACCGGCCACCACGAACGTCGCACCAATCGCACGAAAGTCGTAAGTGCCTGAAGCCGAATACTTTTCGAGGAAGTTCACGAACCGCAGGTTCACCCGCAGCGACCCGTCCTCGATCCGCCGGCCGATCTCCGCGCCCTGCGCGCGAACCATCTTCCCGCTGTAGGGGCACAGCGGGTCAACATAGAGATCGATCTGCCCCAGGGCATCAGGGTCACCGATGGACACCACGTCGCCGGCAGGCGCGGCCACCGAGGCCGATGCCACCCCGGGAAACAGCATCAACAGAGTCAGGATCAGACCGACAACAACGCGCAGCTTCATGCCCCCATCATGCAGCCATCGCCCACCCCGTCAGTTCCCCGTGTGACTTCTGTGACTCGGCCGTACAATTCGGACGACAATCAAAGAACGAGGAGCCTCCCCATGTCCGACCTCACCAAGCGCGCGCTGGCCGCCGCTTTCGCCCTGGCTGCCCTCGGCGCCCCGGCCGCACTGATCACCCTCAATCCCGCGACCGCGAATGCGGCCTGTAGCAGCGGCGAAGAAGAAGACCAGTACACCACGCAGTGCACGCCGTTCATGGTGCCGAACTCGCCGAATTCGTCGGGCTTCACCACCACCGCCGCCAACCCGGACATGCCCGAGATCGACGGCATCCCCTGCACCGGCGCCGACAGCGGCGCCTGCATCGGCCTGTCCGAAGATCAGGTCCCGCAGGTCACCCCGCACGTCACCATCAGCTCCAGCCCGTAGTCACGGGACGGCCGGGGCCACACGGCCCCGGCTTACCGAGCCTCGACCCCCGCCGCCGCCAGCCGCCGGTCCGAATGCGCCGGCCGCACGATCTTCGGCCACCAGAACCACTTGCCCAGCAGCGCCGCGATGGCCGGCGTCATGAATGACCGCACCACCAGCGTGTCGAACAGCAAGCCCAGCGCGATGGTCGTACCGACCTGCGCCATCACCTTCAGATCGCTGAACGCGAACGTCGCCATGGTCGCGGCGAACACCATGCCCGCCGAGGTGACCACCGATCCGGTGCCCGCCATCGCGCGAATGATCCCGGTCTTGAGCCCGCCGTCGAGCTCCTCCTTGAACCGCGACACCAGCAGCAGGTTGTAGTCCGAACCCACGGCCAGCAGCAGGATCACCGCCATGGGCAGCACCATCCAGTGCAGTTCCAGGCCAAGGATGTGCTGCCACAACAGAACTGACATACCGAACGACGCCCCGAGCGACAGCAGCACGGTGCCGACAATGACTGCGGCGGCCACCAACGACCGGGTGATCAGCAGCATGATCATGAAAATCAGTGAGGCCGCGGCAATCCCGGCGATCAGGAGGTCGTAGAACGCGCCGTCGTGCATGTCCTTGTAGGTGGCCGCGGTCCCGGAAAGGAAGATCTTGGAGCCTTCCAGCGGGGTGCCCTTGATGGCTTCGCGGGCCGCCTGCTTGACCGGCTCCACATTCGAGATGCCTTCGGGCGTCGCCGGATCCACATCGTGGCTGATGATGAACCGCACGGACTTGCCGTCGGGTGAGATGAAGTTGCTCATCCCCCGCTTGAAGTCCTTGTTGTTGAACGCTTCCGGCGGCAGGTAGAAGGTGTCGTCGTTCAGTGCGTCGTCGAACGCCTGCCCCATCGCGTTGTTCTGGTCGCCCGCGGCCGACTGCTGATCCTGGATGCCCTTCTGGGTCTGGTACATGGTCAGCATCTGGTTGCGCATGTTCTTCATGACCCGGATGTTCTCGGGCATGAGCACCACCATCTGCGGCAGCAGGGTGTCCATGTGCTTGAGGTCGGGCAGCAACTGCTGGATGTCGTCGGTCATCGTGTCGATGCCGTCGAGAGTGTCGAAGATCGAGCGGATGGACCAGCACGCCGGGATGTCGTAGCAGTGCGGTTCCCAGTACAGGTAGTTGCGCAGCGGCCGCAGGAAGTCGTCGAAATCGGCGATGTGGTCCCGCAATTCGGCGATGTCGATGGTCATGTTCGTGGTGCGCTGCACCATCGAATGCATGGTGGCCGCCATCTGCTCGGTGACCGACGACATCTTCTCCATGGTCTCGACGTTCTTCTGCATGTCGTCGGCCTGCTGGAGCATCTGCGCGAAATTGTCCTGCTGGTACTTCTCGTTCATCTTCTGCGTCGCGCCCTGCTGGCCGAGCATGAACGGAATGGTGGTGTGCTCGATCGGCTTGCCGTTGGGCCGGGTGATGGTCTGCACCTTGCCGATACCGGGCACCGCGAGGATGGCCTTGGCGATCTTGTTGATCACCAGGAAGTCCGCCGAGTTACGCAAGTCGTGGTCGCTTTCGACCATCAGCAGATCAGGGTTCATCCGCGCCGCACTGAAATGCCGTTCCGCGGCCGCGTATCCGACGTTGGCGCTGATGTCGGTCGGCAGGTATTTGCGGGCGTCGTAGTTGGTCTTATAGCCGGGCAGCGTGACCAACCCGATCAGCGCCAGCGCCAGGGTGGCCACCAGGACCGGGCCGGGCCAGCGCACCACGGTGATGCCGACGCGCCGCCAGCCGCGGGACTTGATGGCGCGCTTGGGATCGAAGAGCCCGAACCGGCTGCCGATGGTGATGACCGCAGGCCCCAGCGTCAGCGCCGCGACGACGGCCACGAACGTGCCGATGGCACACGGCACACCCATGGTCTGGAAGTACGGCAGCCGGGTGAACGACAGGCACAGCATGGCGCCGGCGATCGTCAGACCCGACCCGAGCACCACGTGCGCGGTGCCCCCGAACATCGTGTAGTACGCGGTCTCCCGCTCGTCGCCGGCGCCGCGGGCTTCCTGATAGCGGCCGATCGCGAAGATCGCATAGTCCGTCCCCGCGGCGATCACCAACAACGTCAGCAGGTTCACGGCGAACGTCGAGAGCCCGATGACGTCGGCGTTGGCCAGGAAGGCGACCACGCCACGGGCGGCGCCCAGCTCCATGAAGACCATGAGCAGCGTCAGGATCATCGTCACGACGGAGCGGTAGACGATCAGCAGCATCAGCGCGATCACCCCGAGGGTGATCATCGTGACCAGGGCGATGCTCTTGTCGCCGGCGTGGTGCTGATCGGAGATCAGCGGGGCACCGCCGGTGACGAACACCTGCAGGCCGGGCGGCGGCGGGTTCTTGGCGATGATGTCGCGCACCGCGGCCACCGAGTCGTTGGCGATCGTCTCGCCCTGATTGCCCTTCAGGTACAGCTGGACGTAGGCGGCCTTGCCGTCCTCGCTCTGCGCACCCGCCGCCGTCAGCGGGTCACCCCAGAAGTCGGCCACGTGCTCGACGTGTGCCGGGTCGGCGCGGAAATCAGCGATCAGGCCGTCGTAGTAGTGGTGCGCGTCGGCCCCGAGCGGCTGATCGCTTTCCAGCACGATCATCGCGTTGCTGTCGGAGTCGAACTCCTGGAAGTTCGAGCCGATGCGCTTCATCGAGATCATCGCCGGCGCGTTCTGCGAGCTCAGCCCGACGGTATGCGCCTCGCCGACCTTTTCCAGCGACGGGACCAGCACGTTGGTGGCGACGTTGAGCAGGATCCAGCCGATCACGATCGGCACCGACAGCACCCGGATGAGGTGCGCGATCTTGGATCGTCCCGTGGTGGTGGAAGACATCGATACTCCGATCAGGCCCCGGCCCGTGGGGAGCTCGTCGGCATTACAGCTGCGCTATCGTGCGTAATATACGTAGCCTGTCAAAGCATTGCCTGTCAACTGGACTTCACAGCTTCACGAGGCAAACCGCGCACCGCATCGACGGATGCCCGCCGCAACCACGCCCGGTAGGCATCGAGTGTCCAACCGGGCCGCTCGATGAGCCGCAGGTAGCTGTCGACGCTGGCGATCACCGCGGCGGTTGCCGCGACATCGTCGAACGAGATGTCGTCGCGCACCCAGCCCCGGTCCCTGAACAGGCTCAACATCCTCCTCCCCTGTTCATCGACGCCGGCAATCAAAGCCTTGCGGAAGCGCTCCAGTTCCGGATCGGCGAGCGCGCCGGCGTTGAGCGCCCGATACAGCGCCGCGGTGCGCTGGTGGACTTCGGCCTGGGCATCCACGATGAAGTCGACCGCCGCGTCGAAGTCCTCGATACCCAGCAGTGTCCGGCCGATCTCGAGGTTCATGATGTTCTCCTCGCCGGCCACCCCGAACGCGGCGTACTCCACCGCGGCGATCAGTAACGCGGCTTTGGGCCCGTGGCCCTGCACGGTCTCGGCCGACACCCCGGCCTCCTTCGCGATCCGCGCCATCGTGGTGCGCGCGTAACCATCGGCGGCGAAGAGTTCGGAGGCGGCGACGAGCACCCGCCTTCGGGTCGCTTCGGCCTGCTGTTGACGCAACTCGGATTGATACGTTCGACCTATTGACTTGGGTGACACAGTAATGAATGCTATCAGCACGTACTGAACTGCTGCACAGGAGACGCACATGTCGTCGATCGTCATCGCGAGCGTGCCAGTTCACGGGCACGTGACCCCGCTCCTCGCCGTCGCCGAGCACCTGATTCGCCGCGGCGACGACGTCCGCTTTCTCACTGGCACCCGGTTCGCCGACAAGGTCGCCGCCACCGGCGCGACCCACGTGCCGCTTCCCGCCGAAGCCGACTACGACGACCGGGATCTCTTTGCGCGTTTCCCGGAACGGGAGAAACTCAAAGGCATCAAGGCGCTTGCCTTCGACGTCGAGCACGTCTTCGTCCGACCGGCCCGTGCGCAGTACAACGCCATCATGGCCGCCCTCGCCGATAGGCCGGCCGACGCGGTCCTCGCCGAACCGATGGTCTTGGGTGCCACCTTCCTGCTTCATCAACTCCGCCCGATGCGACCGGCCTTGGTGATCTGCGGCGTGGTCCCGTTGTATATCGACAGCCGCGACACCGCGCCCTTCGGTATGGGGCTGGCACCCACCCGCCACCTGAACCAGCCACGCAATCGGGCACTCAGCGCTCTGCAGGCACGACTGATGCGCCGGCCCTATCAGTTGATCGACGACCTTCACCTGGAGGCAGTCGGCACCCGTATGCCCTACGCGGTGGCGGACGCGGGACGGCATGCCGATGCGCTGGTGCAGTTCACCGTGCCGTCGTTCGAATACCCGCGCTCCGACGCCCCCGCCAACCTGCACTTCGCCGGCCCACTGTCCTGCACTGGATCGACGGCGGCGCTGCCGGATTGGTGGCCAGACCTCGATGGCACCCGGCCTGTCGTACACGTCACCCAGGGCACCGTCGCCAACACCGACTACGACCAGGCGATCGGGCCGACGCTGCGCGCGTTGGCCGACGAAGACGTGTTCGTCGCGGTCTCGACCGGTGGCCGCCCACTGGACACCCTGCCCCCGCTGCCGCCCAACGCCCGCGCAGCGACTTTCCTCCCCTACGACGAATTGTTGCCCCGCACCGATGTTTTCGTCACCAACGGCGGCTACGGCGGCGTGCAATACGCGCTGCGCTATGGGGTACCGATCGTCGCGACCGGAGGCAAGGAGGACAAGCCCGAAGTCGGGGCGCGGGTCGCCTGGACCGGGGTGGGCCGGCGGATCCGCAGCGAGAAGCCCTCACCCAAGGTACTGCGCCGCCACATCCTGGCCGTGCTCGACGACCCGAGCTATCGGCAGGCCAGCGCCCTCATCGGAGCCGAGATGGCCGCGGCCTCCGGTTTCACCGGCCTCACCGACGTGATCGACGGGTTGATCGCACAATCCTCCGATAAGGGGTCATACTCATCCAGTGCCGAAGAAGCGGGACAAATCACCTAACGGAGACTGGCTGACGCCCAAACAGCAGCGGGCCTGGGTCGCGTTCATGCGCGTGCAACTGCGGATGAGCTATGAGATGAACCGCCAGCTGCAGGCCGATTCGGGATTGTCGCTGGCCGACTATGACGTGCTGGTCGCACTCAGCGGAAACCACGACGAGGGCATGCGGGTGAGCGATCTGGCCGCCCAGATCGGCTGGGAACGCAGTCGCCTGTCACATCAGTTGCGCCGCATGGAAGATCGCGGACTGACCGAGCGCCGGCCCAGCGCCGAGGACGGCCGCACCACCAACGTGGTGCTGACCGCTGCGGGGCGGGAGGCGATCGACGAGGCCGCGCCGGGACACGTCGACCTGGTACGGCGCCTCTTCTTCGATCCCCTGCCCGAGAATCTGCTCGCGCCGTTCACCGCCGCGCTGGAACATATTCATGTGAACCTCAACCACAACAGCTCGCTGCCACCCGCGCCGAGCTAGAATTGGGTGAAACATCACCTAACTGAGGAGCTCGCGTGAGCGATATCATCACCCGACTGATGGAAGCCAACCTGCTGGGCGTGTTCGACCAGCGCGATCCGCAGCGCCGCGCCGCGGCCATCGCCGAAACCTATGCGGCCGCCGTGCAATGGATCGACGACGAGGGCGTCGCCACCGGCCACGAAGAATTGGACGCCAAGGCCGCCGAGCTGCAGGAAAAGCTGCCCGGGCTGCACTTCGTGAAAGCCGGCCCGGTGCGTCAGACCCGCGGCCTGGGATTCCTGGCCTGGGAGGTACACACCCCGGACGACACCGCGGTGGCGTCGGGCTTCGATGTCGCGGAGATCATCGACGACCGCATCGCCAGGATGTGGACGGTACTCAACGCACCGGAATAGGTGATGTATCACCTATGTTGTAGCGGGCGGACCACACAAGCACAGACAGGACAACGATCATGGGACAACTCGACGGCAAGACAGCACTGGTCACGGGCGGCACCTCGGGCATCGGCCTGGCCACCGCCAAGCGCCTCGCCGATGAAGGCGCCTACGTCTTCATCACCGGACGCGACCAAACCCGGCTCGATGAGGCCGCCGCCTCCATCGGCGCCCACGGTGTCCAGAGCGACATCAGCAAGCTCGAAGAACTCGACATCCTGGCCGCCGACATCGCGAAACACGGAAAGGGCCTCGACATCGTCTTCGCCAACGCCGGCGGCGGCGACTTCGCCACCCTCGCCGACGTCACCATCGAGCACTACCGGGACAACTTCGACCGCAACGTCGCCGGCACCGTGTTCACCGTGCAGAAGACGCTGCCACTGCTCAACGACGGCGCCTCGATCGTGCTCGCCGGATCGACCGCAGCCTCCGAAGGCGTACCGGCATTCGGGCTGTACGCCGCGTCCAAGGCGGCCATCCGCTCGCTCGGGCGCACCTGGGCCGCCGAACTGGCCGACCGCAACATCCGGGTCAACACCATCGTGCCCGGACCGATCGAAACCCCCGGACTGACCGGCCTGGCCCCCGCCGACCAGAAGCAGGACCTGCTCGACGGCATGGCCGCGCAGGTGCCGATGAAGCGACTGGGCCGCCCGGAGGAGATCGCCTCGGCCGTCCTGTTCCTGGCCTCGGATCAGAGCAGCTTCATGACCGGTGCCGAACTGCCCGTCGACGGCGGACAGATTCAGCTCTGAGCACGTTCGGGTAGGCAATTACTCTAGGCGCCCACTCCCCCGTCGGAGACTCTCAGTTCGGGCCCGGTCATCGGGCCGAACGGGGAGGGGACGCGATGCCGCGGGACCGGCGGGCCAAGGCGATCGAGTGGATCCGCCGCTATCTGCCACTGGAACTCGCGGGCTGGGTCGGCGAGCTCGGGTCGGCGTGGATCGCCTACGCGCTGACCGACTCTCTGGCCGTCGCGGCCGTCGTGGCCACTATGGGCTCCGCGGTGTCCTACTACATTCCGGCCTACATCAACGCCGTCCGGTGGAGCTGGCCGACACTGCCGCCGGGCAGCCGGCGGTCCAAGCTGGCGATGAGCAATCTGCTCGCGATCCGCAGCATCACCGTCGAGTTCGGCGCCGCCGAAGCGCTCGACAGCGTCTTCCTGCGTCCGGTGTTGTATTACGCCGCACCGGTATTGCTCGGCAACGTGTGGCTGGGCTGGGTTGTCGGCGGATTCGCGGCCGACGCCATCTTCTACATCTGCACCATCTTCTGCTACGAGCGATTCGGCCGGTGGCTCGCTCGCCCCGGCGCCGTCAATGAGCCCGAACCGGTGCTGCAGTGAGACAGCTCAGCCGACCTCGTCGGTCCACACCCGAAAGCCCGTCAAGGTGTTGGCGCCGAACGCATTGCTGAGCGCAACGTCCGCGGCGTCGCGGCCACGGGCGATCAGCACCCGGCCGATGCGCGGCGTGTTGTTGCGCGCATCGAAGGTATGCCACTGCCCGTCGAGGAACACCTCGAACCAGGCGGCGAAATCCATCGGACCGTACGGCGGCGGCATTCCGATATCGCCCAGATAGCCGGTGCAGTAGCGGGTCGGGATGTTCATGCACCGGCAGAACGTGACGGCCAGATGCGTGAAATCCCGGCACACCCCGACCCGTCCGTTGAACGCCTCCAACGCGGTGCGGGTGTTGTCCGCCTGCTCGTAGTCGAAGGTGATGTGCCGGTGGACGTAGTCACAGATCGCCTGCACGCGGTCCCAGCCGGTGGGGGTCTGCCCGAACAGATCCCAGGCCGTCTGGGACAGCCGGTCGGTATCGCAGTAGCGGCTGCCGAGCAGGAAGATCAACGTCTCGTCGGGCAGATCCTCCACCGCCGTTTGACGTGCCGCGGGAACCAGCACGTCGGGCAGACCGCTGTCGGAGACGGTCGCATCGGCGCTGACCACCGTGCGCCCGGTCGGGGCGACGATGCGAGTGCACCAATTGCCGAAGTCGTCGCGGTAGGCCTTCATCGGCACCGGCGGGTCAGCGATCAGGACGTCACGGCCAATGAGATCCGACACTCGGGTGTAGTGCACGTTGAGGTTGAAGATCATCGGGGTGGGTTTGGGGCACTCGAAGATCATCTCGAAACCGACGTTGATTTTCATGATTGTCTCGCTATCTCTGACTTTGGTTCTCGCAAAGGGATTCGATCAACACGCGGCGCAGCGCCGACCAGGGCCGGCCGCCGGCGAGGACGAAGCGCTGATTCACTTCCACTTCGATGCCGGCATACACGTTGGGCGGGAAGCATTGCCGCAGATGCGACGTGAGCCCGTCGGCCTTCCCGGCATACGGGTAGTTGCGGCGCACACGCAACGCCGGATTCCGGGAGGCCAACGTTTTCTTCCACCGCGCGCTGGTCTCGACCTCCAGATGCCGGCGGGGGTCGTAGAGCAGACCGACGTCCGCGGCGCGCACCACGCCGTCCAGTTCAGGGGTGAAACTGTGCGAGGCGATGTGGATCACTCGTTGTCCACCGGACACAGCCTGCGCGACAAGTCTTTCGACCTTGTCTCGGTGCGGCCGGTAGTGCTCGGCGATGATCTGCGCCTTGGTCGCCACGGGCAGCACGCGGGTCACCGCTGAGAACACCTGCGGATGACCGATCGAACGATTGAGATCGATGAGTAGCCGACTGGTGGTCGAGGCGACCAGTGGCGCCTGGTACGCGGTGGCCAGGGCCTCGGCCATCACCAAGGCGCCGGGATCCCACCCGCGGTGCGTCTGCAACAAGGCCCGGTGCGCGCGGAACAACCCGCGAAATGGCGGAGGGATGCGGTTACCCCCGTGCTCACAGGTGATCAGAACGAACTCCGTCATCGCCACTCACTCCCAACGAAGCTCGGGCAGCTTACTGAAGACCGCCCGGGTGCCTTCACCCCACGCCTCACCGACAGCGGTGAAGTACGGATCGCCGTCGTCGAAACGGCGCCGGCGCACGCTCAGGCTGTCCCGCTCGTAGCTGATGAAGTCGATCGGCATGCCCACGGACAGATTGCTACGCATGGTCGAATCGAAAGACACCAGAACGCATTTCGTGGCATCGGACAGGGAGGTGTCCGGCGCGAGGACGCGGTCGAGGATCGGCTTGCCGTACTTGGTCTCGCCGGTCTGCAAGAACAACGTGTCCGCACCGGCCTCGATGAAGTTACCTTCGGCGTAGATGCGAAACAGCCGCATCGGTTCACCGGCCAGCTGCCCGCCGACGATGAACGACGCGTTGAATCCGGTCGCGTTGCCGTTCAGGTACTTCGCGTCGCGGTTCTCGGTCTCGCGCATCGCATCCGAGACCAGCCGGACCACATCGAACATCGTGGCGGCGCCGTGCAGATTGCCGGCCGACGCGCCGTCGGCGCAGCGCTGGGTCAAGATGCTGATGACGGCCTGGGTGCCGGCCAGATTGCCGGAGCTGAGCAGCACGATGACGCGGTTTCCGGGGTTCTCGAACACCGTCATCTTGCAGAACTTGGCGACATTGTCCACGCCCGCATTGGTGCGGGAATCAGCGGCGAAGATGAGCCCGTCGGTGAGCATGACGCCGATGCAGTAGGTCACCAGAAACACCTGCTGCGCATGCCGATTCCCCGCTTCGTAAGAACGGGTTGATCTGACTCGTGGCAGACGCAGGCGTGAACCCGACGAGGTGTTGCCCCGCCCGAACGCCCTTGATGCCTCGACTGTACGCCGAACGCCGAGCACGCGCCTGTCAGACGTCGACGGCGTAGATCCGTGCATCCCAGGCCGACAGCTCGACTGCCGTGGATGTCAGCTTCGGCGGCGTGCCGGCTACGTTGGCGAGCAGCAGTTCAGCGGATGCCCACGCGGGGCCGATATCGATCGTCCGTGGGGTACGTCCGCAGTTGGCTATCACCAGCAGCTTCTGATCCACGGTGGCCCGGGTGTACGCCCAGATCTGCGGGTCGTCGTCCATCAGTGGGGTGAAGTCACCGTCGACCAATACGCGCAGTTCGTGGCGGAGCCGGGTGAGGGTGCGGTAGTGCGCGAGCACCGAATCGGTTGCGGCCGTTTGCATGGCGACGTTGAGCCAGTCGTGGTTCGGGTTGACCGGCAGCCACGGCACCCCGGAGGTGAAGCCGGCGTGGGGTCCGGCATCCCATTGCATCGGGGTGCGCGCGTTGTCGCGGCTCATCTTCGCCAACCCGGGTCCTGGGTCGGCGTGGTCCTTGAGGTAGTTGACCGATTCGATATCGGCGTACTCCTGTGGAAACCGGAACGGGTAGTTGGTCATTCCGATTTCTTCGCCCTGGTAGACGAACGGGGTACCGCGCATCCCGTGCAGCACGGTGGCCAGCGCCGTGGCCGATGCGGCCCAGTAATCGGGGTGGTCATCCCCGAACCGGCTGACGACGCGCGGTTGGTCATGGTTGTTCCAATACAGGCTGTTCCACCCAGTATCCGCCAGCGCGGCCTGCCACCGGTGCATGATCTGCTTCAGGGCAACCAGATCCAGCCCGATATCGTCGAACTTGTCCGCCGGGCTCTGGTCGACGGCCATGTGCTCGAACTGGAACACCATGTCCAGCTCACCCCGCGCCGGGTCGGTGTAGAGCCGCGCCTCATCGGTTGTCACGCCGGGCATTTCGCCGATGGTGAGGAAGTCGCCGGCGCGGCCGCCGAAGACCGCCTCGGTCAGCTCGGACAAATATTCGTGCACGTGCGGCCCGGCAACGAAATTGTGTGGGGCGACGGCGTCCGGCAGCCCGTCCGCTTTGGAGACGAAGTTGATGACGTCCATCCGGAATCCGTCCACACCGCGGTCCAACCACCACACCATGATGTCCCGCACCGCTTGCCGAACCTGCGGGTTCGCCCAGTTCAGGTCGGGCTGCTTACGGTCGAACAGGTGCAGGTAGTACTGCTCGCTGACCGCGTCCCACTGCCAGGCCGGCCCGGAGAAGAACGACTCCCAGTTGTTCGGCACCGCACCGGTACGTGCCTCGCGCCAGATATACCAATCCCGCTTGGGGTTTTCCCGTGCCGAACGTGACTCGACGAACCACGGGTGCTCGTCGGAGGTGTGGTTGACCACCAGGTCCATCACCAGCCTCATCCCGAGGGTGTGCACCTTGCCGATCAGCGCGTCGAAATCGGCGAGGGTGCCGAACGACGGATCGACATCGCGGTAATCGCTGATGTCGTAACCGTTGTCGGCTTGCGGTGACCGGTAAATCGGGGACAACCAGAGGACATCGACCCCGAGGGCGTACAGATGATCCAGCCGTTCGAGGATCCCGGCCAGATCACCGATCCCGTCACCGTTGGAATCGGCGAAGCTGCGGGGGTAGATCTGGTACACGACAGCGGTTTTCCACCACGCTTCGGTCATGCCGAGTGGCCGATGACACCACGGTAGACGTCGACGTACTTGTCGACCATCGCCGGCACCGAGAAGCGGGCCGAGGCGTGGGCGGCGATGGTGGGGCGGTCGAGGCCGCCTGCCGCTGCGACGGCCGCCACCGCGGCATCGGTGTCGGTGACGAGGAAGCCGGTATGGCCGTGTTCGATCAGTTCACCCATCGATCCTCTGTCGTGCGCGATCACCGGCGTGCCGCAGGCCATGGATTCGACGACGCTGTAGCCGAACGGCTCGTCGAAGTCGATCAGGTGCAGCAGGGCATGCGCGCCGCCCAGGACGTCGGCACGCCGGGCGGCGTCCACCGGACCGAGGTAGCGCACCTGGTCACCGTCGAGGTGCGGTGCCACCGCATCACGAAAATAGTTCTCGTCCTGGATGATTCCGGCGATGTTGAGCCGGCGACCGCAACGGCGGGCCACCTCGATGGCGTGCGCGGTGCCCTTGTCCGGATGGATCCGGCCGAAGAACAACAAGTGCTCACCCGGGCTCGGGTGCACCGCGAACTGGGCGATATCGATGCCATGGTGAATGGTGGCGGCATAGTGCAGTGCCGGATGCCGATCGGCATCACTGATCGACACGTACGCGCCGGCGCTGTCATAGCGTTCGTAGACGGGGACGATCTTTTCCGACGAGAACCCGTGAATGGTCGTGACGACCGGCGTACGGACCAGACTGCTGTAGGTGAGCGGCAGGAAGTCGAATCCGTTGTGGATGATGTCGAATTCCCCGGCACGTTCGAAGACCGACGCGATGTGCAGACATTCGGCGACCTTGGCGTCGATGGTGGTGTCCTCCGACCAGCCGGTCGGGGCCGTCGCGTGCAACTGCGCAGCGGTGATCGAGTCGGCTGTCGCGAACAACGTCACCTGATGCCCGGCGGCCACCAATCCCTCGGTGAGCAACGACGCGAACTGCTCCCATGGCCCGTAGTGCCGTGGTGGGGTTCGCCAGGCGATCGGCGACAGCACGGCGACGCGGAGATGCTCGCCGCTCTCGGAAGTGGTGATGGTCTGAGCCTACGCCCGCCGTCACACCTCGGCTGGGATCGCCCGGACGGCTCCTCTGTCGGTCGAGGTGGCCAGCAGCGCGTATGCGCGCAGTGCCACCGAGACGGGTCTGTTCCGGTCCCGCGGCCGGTAACGCTCGTTCAATTCGGTGCGCCGACGGTCGAGCTCGTCGTGCGTCACGTCGAGAGTGATTGCCCGCGAGGCGATGTCGATGACGATCCGGTCACCGTCGCGCACCAACGCGATGGGACCACCCGCGGCGGCCTCCGGTGACACGTGCCCGATCGAGAGGCCGGAGCTCCCGCCGGAGAACCGGCCATCGGTGACCAGCGCACACACCTTGCCCAGGCCCCGTCCTTTCAGGAAGGACGTGGGATAGAGCATTTCCTGCATACCCGGACCACCCCTCGGGCCCTCGTACCGGACCACCAGCACGTCGCCCGCGGCGACGCGGCCGCCGAGGATTGCGTCGACCGCCTGCTCCTGCGATTCGACCACCACCGCGGGACCTTCGAAGGTGAGTGCGCCGGGGTCCACGCCGGCGGTCTTGACGACGGCACCGTCGGGCGCGAGGTTCCCGGTGAGCACGGCCAACCCGCCGTCAGGTGAATAGGCATGGGCGACATCACGAATGCAGCCGTGTGCGGCGTCGACGTCCAGGCTTTCCCAGCGTTCGGACTGCGAGAACGCGGTCGCGCTGCGACGTCCACCGGGTGCGGCGTGGAACAGTTCGACAGCTTCCGCACACGCACCGGGACCCCGAATGTCCCAGTCGTGCAACCAATCATCGAGCGTGGCGGCATGGATGGAATGCACATCTTTGGCCAGCAGCCCGGCGCGGTGCAGTTCGCCGAGGATCGCGGGGATGCCGCCGGCCCGGTGCACGTCCTCCATCAGGTAAGCCCCGTTGGGCGCCACCTTGCAGAGGCACGGCACCCGGCGGGAGATCTCGTCGATCTCACCGAGTACGAAGTCCAACTCGGCCTCGTGTGCGGCGGCCATCAGGTGCAGGACGGTATTGGTGGACCCGCCCATCGCGACGTCCATCGCCATCGCATTCTCGAACGCCGGGCGCGACGCGATGGCCCGCGGCAACACCGACACGTCACCGTGGTCGTAGTACCGGGTGGTGATGTCGATGACGGCGGCACCGGCCTTCTCGTACAGGGCGCGCCGCGCGGTGTGGGTGGCCAGCACCGAGCCGTTGCCGGGCAGCGCCAAGCCGAGCGCCTCGACCAGACAGTTCATGGAGTTCGCGGTGAACATGCCCGAACACGACCCGCACGTCGGGCAGGCGGCTTCCTCGATCCGGGACAGGTCCTCATCGGAGATGTTTGGGTCGGCGGCACCGGCCATCGGGTCGATCAGGTGCAGACCGGTGCGCACCCGGCCGTCGACCAGCGTCGCGCGACCGCCCTCCATCGGGCCGCCGGAGACGAACACCGTCGGGATGTTCAGCCGCAGCGCGGCCATCAGCATGCCCGGAGTGATCTTGTCGCAGTTGGAGATGCACACCAGCGCATCGGCCTTGTGCGCCTCGACCATGTACTCGACCGAGTCGGCGATCAGATCGCGCGACGGCAGCGAGTACAGCATGCCGCTGTGCCCCATGGCGATTCCGTCGTCGACGGCGATGGTGTTGAACTCACGCGGGATTCCACCCGCCTGCTTGATGGCCTCAGACACGATGCGCCCGACCGGTTGCAGGTGCGTGTGCCCGGGGACGAACTCGGTGAAGCTGTTGGCCACCGCCACGATGGGCTTGCCGAAGTCCTCGCGGGCGACGCCGGCCGCGCGCAGCAGGGCGCGCGCCGGCCATGTTGCGGCCATGGGTGACGGTGCGGGAACGCAGCGGGATCATGCCTCCACTGTCGGGCGTAGGCCGCACGCTGGGAAGACGCCGCCAACACTAGTAGTGGCAGTACTAGTCTTGAGCGCGTGCCCACCGACGAGGACCGTCGCGCCGAACTAGGCGCGTTCCTGCGTTCCAGTCGCGAACGCCTGGTCCGCGCCGACTTCGGCCTGCCACCGGCCGGGCGCGGCCGCACCGTCGGATTGCGGCGCGAGGAGGTCTCCTACCTGTCCGGGGTGAGCGTCACCTGGTACACCTGGCTGGAACAGGGCCGCGACATCAACCCGTCGCGCCAGGTGCTCGACGCCCTCAGCCGCACACTGCGACTCGGGGTGCCCGAGCACCGCTACGTCCTGGGCTTGGCCGGGTTCGCTCCCCTGCCCGCCGCGGCCGCCGACGACGTTACGACGGTGCCGCCGCACGTGCAACGCTTCCTCGACGCGATCGGCGACAATCCCGCCTACGCGCTGACCCCGGAGTGGGGCATCGCCGGCTGGAACGCGGCCTACCAACGGCTCTATCCCAATGTCGGGACCACGCCTCCTGCCGAACGCAACCTGTTGTGGGTGGTGTTCACCGACCCCGCGGTCCGGGACCTGCTTGACGACTGGCAGGTCACCAGTCAGCGCTTCCTGGCCGAGTTCCGCGCCGAAAGTGGTTCGCGCCTAGGCGATCCCGCGTTGTTGGATCTGGTGTCACGGCTGTCGGAGGTCAGTCCGGAATTCCGCGAGGGGTGGGAACGCCACGACATCGGCGGGTTCGAGTCCCGCGAACGGGTGTTCCACCATCCCGAACTCGGCACCGTGCGTTACGAACACCACCAACTGCGGCCCTCGGATCAGCCCGAGTTCCAGATCGTCGTCTACACGCCCGCCGAAACAACAGGTTAACGATGCGCTGACTTTTCGCGGGAGCGACGACCGGTTAAGAAACGAGTTAACGGTCGCCGGCATCGTTGACCGGCGTCGCGAAGATCAAGCTTGCTCTGGATTAGTGCAATGCGTTGCGCGGGATTGAACCTAGACTTCTCCACGTGGGGAATTAAGTGTCGATACAACAGGTCTACAGACCGCTGCCGCTCAGGCTGAAGGTCTCGCATCTGACATGGCCGGACGATACTTGCCGACAAATAACACGAACGTGTGGCAATCGACCAGCGCGGCTATCAGCGCAGTCAACGAATTGGTATCGCAGGTGGCGCAATCACTTGCAGGCCGCATGCTGATGACGAGTCAAGACTTGGCCAGAAGTGGTGCTGACTGCGTGGTCGAAGACAGGCACTCCGAGTCAATCTTTCAAGCGGTTGAGCTCTAGCTAGTGCCTGTTCCGACCTTGTCCCAGATACAAGGCTGGGACACGGAGCACCTGTTCCGAGCTGCCGCGCTGTGGACGAACGTCGCTGATGCCTGGGATGACTCATTCCACGCGACAAATCGCGAATCCCGGCGCACAGGTCTGGGCTGGCACAGCAGGAGAGGCCGCCCAAGCGCGAGCATCTCTTGATCAGTTCAAGGTCCAAGGAGTCGCCGATGACTTACGTGCCGCATCAACGGCTGCACGAGGCTCTATTGGACAGATCGCTGCCGCGAAAAGCGCGGCGCTCTACGCGATCGGCGAGGCTCATGCAAATGGCTTCATCGTCAGCGAAGACTTATCTCTCGAAGACCGGTTTCCGAGCACTTCGTCCACAGAATTAGCCGCCCGGCGCATTCAAGCGCAGATGCTCTCCGCCGAGATTCGTGACAAAGCTGCGGCCTTGGCCGCAGCCGACCAAGAAGCCGCCGAGGCGATCACGGCATCCGCCGCCGGACTACAATCGGCGCCATTCGGAAGAGGTGGTGGCCGTGAAGGCCCGCGGATCCAGATGGTTGACTTCCACGGCAATCCACTTCCAGAGAAGCCGTCATGGACGTCGCCGAACCCACCGCCGGGGGGCTGGAGTGACGATCCCATCACGAGAGCAGCCCAAAAGATCGCCTACGGTCACGCCAGCACAAAACACCTGGCAAACGAATGGCCGCCTGGAACTACCCGCGAGCAGCTGGCTAGCGAAGTCGAACGAATCATGCGCGCCGGGACGAATCCCACGAGCGGGATGATTGTCGGTCGAACCTCCGACGGTGCGCCGGCAATCTATGACCCGAAGACCAACACCTTGGTGATCCGAGACCCTGGTGCAGCTGACGCTGGCACGGTGTTCAAGCCAAGCAGGGGCGAGCCCTACGTTGAGACCAAAGTGCCAACAAGGGTGCCGTCTCTTTCGCCGAGCGAGCTTGCCGATGCTCCCTTACGACCACGCGTCGAGCCTCCGAGAGTAGAACCGCCAATGCCCCGCGCGGGTCCAGGCTCTGGTGTACCTCCGATTGCCGGGGTCCCCCCGATGGTTGAACCTCCAGGCATCGGTGCGGGCGACGTTCCCATCCTCGACTCTGGCGGCATGCCAGACGTCGGATTCCCGGGAGCTGGCCGTTGACGAAAATTCTTGTGACTCTGAACGATAGGATCTCACGATGACCAAGGACGAACTTGTCCACGTCGACCTAGCTGACGACGAACGCATATTGCTGCTCACCGGGCTGATGGAATACGGAGGCCCAGCTGCCGGTGCCGCCGTCCTGCCACCGATTGTTGGCACCAACTCGGTCGATGAGTTCTTTCAACTCACTGACCGGTTGAGCGCCGCAATCAAAAACGATCAGGCACTGTCGGATATAGATTGGGCGCGAGCCCTTGTTCTGACTGAAATATGTTGGGCTAGTGACCTTCTAGGTGCCGCGAGCGAGTTCGGCACGAACCTGCCCGACGAAAGAGCGCTGCCGGCTCTCCGGTCGCTACAACGGAAGCTCGTCACCGGTGAGCGTGTTCGCGCACTGATCAGCCTCGAACAACCGCCAAACTAGTCCCGTTTGTGCGTTCTCATCCGCCCACCCCGGCGCGTCGCGGATGAAATCGCACAACCGCGACAACCGTCACTCCGTCGGTGGCGGCGTCGCACCCGGCCCCAGCAGGTCGGCGGGTGAGTTCGACGACGTCCGCCGCCACCGCCCGTACAGCGGCAGCTCGCTGCCCCGCACCGACCACCGCCGGGCCACGAACCTGGCCACCGTCCGCAGGTAGCGCGTCGTCTCGGCATACCAGCGCCACTCATACAGCCGACCGGTGGCCGGCACCAAGGCAAGTGCCTCGGACTCGACGCCCTGCAGGTACGGCCGCACCCACGTCACCATCACCCACGCCCGCTCGCCGCCAGGCACCGTCCATTCGATCGGGGCGTCGCCGGCGGTCATCGTGTGCCGCACCGCGGGCGCCGGCGGTCCGTCCGCGCCGAACAACTGCACCGTCACGTTGTGAAAGATGCCGGGTCCGCCCACTTCGAACCGAACTCGGTAGACGTCACCGGCCCGGTCGGCGGTGAACGCCACCAACCCGCCGACGGCGACGTAGCGCGAGAAGGCCAACTGGCTGCCCGCCATCACGAACCGGCGCACGGCGAGCAGCACAGTGAACGTCGCGACGGTCACCGCGACGACGCTCCACATCAGGTCCACGTGCACAGCGTGGCAGAGCGGGACCAGAACGTCAGGCGCTCCGGCACAGCCACTTCACAGCACACTCTCCGCCCGACAGCGGGGGTCCGCGCCCCAACTTTGGGTTAACAGCGTCGGCAACGGCGATTCACAGGTTGCGGCCGCCGAGGAACGGGTATTTCAGCAAGTCTGGCTCGACCGAGGAAGCCCCGTGACCATGCAACTCTGTCCAGATTCTCAGGGTTCTGACCCATCCGCGGCACCGTTGAACTCGAATCTCTTCTTTGACGTGAGTTTTACGAATGCTCAGTAGCTTCCGTAGCCGAAAATCGGGGGGAACCATGGAAAGCGATCTTGAAGAGTTCGCGGAGACCGGTGACATCGCGCAGGATGTGGGGCAACGAATCGAGTTGTTGCGCCACTTCGACTCGACCGGCCAGCTCCCGTTTTTCCAGCAAATCGACGCGGTCGACACCCCGCTGGTCGAGGTCGGCGGGCACGAATGCGTGCTGCTGGGCTCCAACTCCTATATCGGCCTGTCGACCCATCCGGACGTCATCGCCGCATCGGTGACGGCCACGCAGGAGTTCGGGACCGGCACCACCGGCAGCCGCCTGCTCAACGGCACGTACAGCCTGCACGTGGCGCTCGAACAGCAGATCGCGGCATGGCTCGGCAAGGAAGAGGCGCTGGTCTTCACCACTGGCTATCAGACGAACGTCGGCACCATTCAGGCGCTGCTCGGCAGCGACTGCCTGGCGGTGGTCGACTCACTGGCCCACGCCTCCATCCGCGACGGCGTCCGGCTGAGTCAGGCCGTGGAAGCCAAGTTCGAGCACAACGACGCCGAGTCCCTCGCCGCGATTCTGCGCAGCCACGCGGGCACCGACTACCGGCGCATCCTGGTCATCGTCGACTCGCTCTATTCGATGGAAGGCTCGACCGCCCCGCTGGAACGGATCATCGACATCTGCAAGAGCTCCGGCGCCATCCTAATGGTTGACGAAGCCCACGGAATCGGGGTGTTCGGACCCACCGGCGGCGGTTTGACGCAACGCAACAACGTCGCCCAGGACGTCGACATCGTGATGGGCTCACTGTCGAAGGCGATCGGCGGGCTCGGCGGGTTCATCACCGCATCACGCGATTTCATCGACGAGATCCGGCTCAGTGCGCGGTCGTTCTGGTTCAGTACGTCTGCCACACCGGGTGCCATGGCGGCCGCCTCGGCCGCGGTCAAGATCATTCGCAGCAACGAGGGCAGCGAACGGCGCAGCCGGCTGGAGCGCAACTCACGCCTGATGCGCGAGGCGCTCACGCCCTTGGACGTGGCCCTGCACCAGCCCGACGAGCACAGCCCGGACTGGTCCCCCATCATCCCCATCCGGTTGTTCGACGAGTTGCGAACGGTGTTGAGCTGGAACAAACTTCGCGATGAAGGGGTGTTCGTCACCCCGGCCATCTATCCGGCGGTTCCGGTGGGTAACCCGATCCTGCGTGTCTGCATGACCTCCGAACTGAGCGAGGACGACGTCTTGCGGTCTGCCGAACTGCTCAACAAGGAACTGTCTTGGGCCTTGGCGGCTGCATGAGCGGGGGCCTCCGCGTCGCCCTCACCGGCGCGACCGGAGATTTCGGGCAGTCCATGCTGAATTGGGCTGTCCACAACGACGATATAGACGAGATCACCGTGCTCGGCCGTCGACCGGTGCACGTCGCCCACCCCAAGATTCGCGAAGCGTTCCTGGACCTGAGCGGTCATATCGACCTCGACACCATCGCCGGGTACGACGCGCTGATCCATCTGGCCTACTGCGTCGAGGAGCCCAGGGACAAGCGCCGGGCCTACCAGGTGAACGTGCTGGCCACCCGGACGCTGCTCGAGGAAGCCAACCGGGTGAGCGTCGGGCAGCTCATTCTCACCTCGAGCGCCAACGCGCTCGGGGTGGCCGCGTGTGGCACCGGAAAACAGTTGCCGGAGAACAGCTATCCGGCCGGTGATCAGAACCCCGGTCACTACTACTTCTACCACAAGGCGTTGCTGGAGCACCTGGCCAACTGGTACTGGACGCACGGCGGGCCGGGCGGCACGAAGCTGGCCGTCGCGCGGCCCTGCTACATCGTCGGCAACCACTTCGACAACTCGGGCCTGCAGGCGTTCCTGGCCAAGACGGTGATCTACCCGGATCCGGCCCGCTCATACTACCAATTCCTCTGGGACACCGACCTTGTCGACGCCTACGCCACCATCCTCACCGACCAGCTCACCGGCATCTACAACATCGCCCCCGACGACGAGACGACGGTGAAGGAGATCGCGGCGATGACCGGGGCACGGCTGATCGGCGGCCCGCTACGCCTGCTCAAGCCGGGTGCTGACCTGCTGTTCGGGCTGCGCCTGTCCCCCTACTCCGGACACTGGGTGACCCGCGGCGACCCGCTGCTGGACTCCGAACTGCTGCGCACCACGACATCCTGGAAACCGACCGCCAGTTCCGCAGAAGCACTGCAGCGCTACATCTCTCGAACCTGACAGAGGAAGGAAATTCCGATGGACTGCACCGGACTCGAATCACGGCTGTCACACGTGGCGGCCGTGCGCCGCCACCTCCCGAAACTCGCTGACACCCTGGAGGACCTCGGGCTGATGGCCGCCGAGGACCCGGCCACCGACGTCGTCACGCTCTGGAAGGAGCACGACGGCCCCCGACTGACCGCGCCCATCGACCTCGGCGGCCTGGGCGCGACCTGCGTGGAAACCCTTGAGTTGCAACGCGGCGTCGGCTACCTGAGCCCGTCGCTGGCCGCGGCGACCACCATGCACTACCTGTCGGTGGCGGGCCTGGCCGACTTCGCGGAGTCCACCGACGAGGAGACCGTCGGCCTGATCAAAACGCTGATCGAACAGCGCACCGTCTTCGCGTCCGGGTTCTCGGAGGGCAAGATCAACGGCAGCGTCTTCCGGCCCACCATGCAGGCCGCCCCCGCCGACGGCGGGTACACGCTGACCGGCAGCAAGAAACCGTGCAGCCTCGCCGACAGCATGGACTGTGTGATGGCCAGTGTGGTGCTCGACGACACCGGCCAGCGGGCGATCACCTTGATCTTCAACGGAAGTCCCGGCGTCACCGTCACCCCACTGTGGACCAGCGCGCCGCTTTCCGGCGCACAGACCCACGCGGTGGACTTCGAGAACGTCTTCGTGCCCAACGATCTGATGATGGTCAGCGACGTCGAAGATCCCGACGGCCGCAACGAGAAATCGGGCTACGTGCTGTTCGGCCTGATCATCACGGCCGGCTATGTCGGCGCCGCGACCAGGTTGGCGCTCAAACTCGCCACCCGCGACGACGTCACACCAGCCGACTTCGTGGAGATGTTCTCCCCCGTCGAAGGTGCGTGGCGCAGCCTGCGAATGATCGCCGCCCGCTACGACACCGGCGACCGCAGCGACGACCTCTTCGCCGACCTCTTGTGGATCCGGCTCGCCCTGCGCGACCACCTGCAGACCAGCGTCGCTCGCATGGTCTCGAAGGTGGGCGGCGTGGCGTTCGCCACCGATCCCGAAATCTCTTACCTGGCTTCGTGTATCTCGGCCTACTCGTTCCATCCGCCGAACCTGCGCGAGGCGGGCACCTTCCTGCTCGACCACGAATTGGCCGGGGAGATCAGCCTGACTCGCTGATCCCGATCTTGGTGTGCAGCTTCGCCAGCGGCACGGGAGCCCACCAGTTCCACGTGCCTGCGAGCTTCATGACCGCCGGCACCAACACCATGCGCACCAGGGTGGCGTCGACGACGACGGCCAGCGCCAGACCGACGCCGACCATTCGCATGAAGGCGACCTGGCCGCTGCTCAGCGCAGCGAAGACGATCACCATCAGCAGCGCGGCCGCCGTGATGACCCGGCCCGCACCGGCAATCCCGAGCGCCACCGCCTCGTCGTTGTTCCCCGTCGCGAGCCAGTGCTCCCTGATCCGTGACAGCAGGAACACCTCATAGTCCATCGACAGGCCGAACGCCGTCGCGAACAGGAACACCAACACGTCGGCGACCAGAGTCCCGGTCGGTGTGGTGCCCAGCCCGCCCAGATGCCCCTCCTGGAACACCCACACCAGCGCGCCGAGCGTCGCCGACAGCGACAACGTGTTGAGCACCAACGCCTTCAGCGGCAGAACCAGGCTTCCGGTGAGCAGGAAGATCAGCACGAACGTCGTCAACGCGATGAGGATCAGCACCACCGGCAGCAGGCTGACGATCTCATCCACCGAATCCTGGTTGAGCTGATTGGCGCCGGTGAACAGAGCTTCCGCGCCGCCGGGCACCGGGACGGCGCGCAGCCGGTCGAGCTCGGCCCGCGATAGTGAGTCCGACGACGGGTGCTCGATCGCGACCGAGAGCCACACGCTGCCGTCCTTGACCGCGGTGGGCAGCAGCGGCGGCCCGACGACCCGGCCGTCGACGTAGGAGCCGCCCGGGGCCGAGACTGTCACCGCGCCGGGCACATTCGACAAGGCTGTGGCGTACCCGGCGATGTCGCCCTTGGTCAGCGTGCCGGCGTCGGGGATGACGATCGAGGTGGCCGACGCGGCATTGTCCGGAAATTCCGCGCGCAACGTGTCCCCCACCTGACGCGACTGCGCGCTGGCGGGCAGCACCCGGTCGTCGGGCAGGCCGAACCGCGCGCTGAGGAACGGGCCACCGAGGATCAGCAGCAGCGCGACCACCGCCAGCGCACACGGAATGGCGTGCCGCATCACGAAAGTCGCGGTGCGGTAGAGGCGGCTCTGCGTGATGTCGGTTTCCTGCGGCGTGCGCCGCAGAGTGAAGGATTCGATCCGGTCGCCGAGAAGTTTGATGACCGCCGGTGCGACGACGACGGCGTAGAGGCCGGCCAGGGCGACCACACCGCATCCGGCATAGGCCATCGACCGCAGGAAGTACATCGGGAACACCGCGAGCGCGCCGACGGCGAGGAACACGGTGCACGCCGAGAACAAGATGGTGCGACCGGCTTTCGCGACCGCCAGGCGCAGGGCTTCGTCGCGGTCGCCGACCCGTTGATATTCCTCGCGGTAGCGGCTGATCAGGAGCAATGTGTAGTCGATCGCCAGCGCGAGACCCATGGCGGTGGTGAGGTCCAGCGCGAAGATCGACACGTCGGTGAAAAGCGTGATCCCGCGCAGTAATCCGAGGGTGCCGACGATGGCCAGCCCGCCGACCACCAGCGGGAGCAGCGCGGCGAACACCCCGCCGAACACCCAGATGAGCACGATGAGCGAGAGCGGCAGCGCGATGGCCTCGGCGATGAGCAGGTCCTTCTCGGACTGCTCGTTGATCTCCGCGGCGACCATCGCCGAGCCGCCGGCCCGCACGGTCAGACCGTCGCGCTCACCGGTGACCGTGTCGGCGGCTTCCTTGCCGTGTTTGGGGGCGTCGTTCTCCCCGCCGGTGATCTGCGCGATGACCACCGCCGTCCGGCCGTCGGCGCTGATCGCTCCCTGGGGGCCATCCCAGGGTGACTGGACCCCGCTGACGTGCGGGGCGCGTCGAAGGTCCTCGACGAGTTTGCGGCCCGCCGCCGCAGCGGCCGGGGCCCGCATGTCGCCGGCGCCCTGCACCACGAACGTCACATCCATGTCGCCCTGGCCGAAGGTCTCGGTGAGCACCTTCGTGCCACGCGCCGACTCGGAGCTCGGGTCCTGGAAGCCGGCCGCGCCGAGGTGCTCGGTGACTGTGGCGCCGAAGATCCCGGCCAACAGGGTCAGCAGCCCGACTACCAGCAGTACTCGTTTGGGGGCTGCGATGGCGACGCGAGCCAGCTGGGAGAGCACAGCGGCGATGTTACGGGCTCACCCTGGCCACCCGGGTCGTTTGCTCGGTGACGAGCAGGCTCAGAGGCGGCCGAGCAGTTCGGCCTTCTTCACGGAGAACTCCTCATCCGACAGGATGCCGCGTTCGCGCAGGCCGGCGAGCGACTCGATGGCGGCGATGATGGCCGCTGAATCCCCGGAGACGCCGGAGGTCTGGGCGGGTGCCGGCGGCTGAGGAGTGAACTGGGGTGCGGGTTCGGGTTGGTACTCCGGTACGGGCGCCGCCACCGGCGTCTCGGCCACCTGCTGTGCTCCGAGTTCACGCAGACTCGATACGTCGAAGGTGCCGAATTGGCTGGTGAAACTGGCCGTTCCGTAGCCGCTGCCCTGTTGCTGCTGAACGCCTCCGATCCGGTGTTCGCCGGTGTCGAAGATCCGTGTCACACCGTTGATCTGGATGGCCAGCCGCTGGGTGTTCGGGAAGATGGCGTAGCGCGAGTCGTTCTGGCCGCCCGATGAACTCGGGAAGCCCAGGTCGCCGGGCCACCAGTTGCCCGAGGCGTACCCGGGAGCGGAGTTCGTGACGGCGGGGAACACCGTGGTGGTGGCCAACAATTGCGACAACTCGGCGCACAGTCCGTCGACGCGCGCCTTGAGCCCGTTGTCGAACATGTTGCCGACCATCGTCATGCCACCCCGCATCCACTGCCCGGACCCGCCGAGTTCGGGGATGGAGAACTGGGCCATGGTGCCTCCGCCGGAATTGACGGCAATCAGCATGGCCAGTACCGCCTCGCGCGAGAGGCCGTAACGCTGGGCGATGTCGGCGACAGCGCTTTCGGCTTCGGGGGTGAGTGCTCCCGTCATGGGTGAGTCCTTCGTCGTGGGTACCGGTTAGAGATTACGCAACTCTGCGGCCGGCGCAGACTTCGGCGGCCACGCTCCGGGCGCGGCAGGGAATCGGCTTTGCCGGATTGGTTTCGCCTTTCGCCCTCGCCAGTGCTGAGCGATCGCTTAGCATGGGGCACGCCCACCGCCCTGAGGGAGTTACCCCATGCCGCACACGACGACGCATCCTGCGATCTGCCGGATCTGTTCCGCGCACTGCGGCGTCCTCGCCACGGTCACCGACGGGCGACTCACCAAGGTCGCGGGCGATCCCGACAATCCTCTGTTCAAGGGCTATACCTGCGCCAAGGGCCGCGCGTTGCCGGCGATCCACAACAACCCGCAGCGCCTGCTGGTCAGCCAGAAGCGCGCCGCCGACGGTACCTACGCGGCCATCGAGGCCGGCCAAGCGATGGACGAGATCGCCGCGAAGCTGACCGCCCTGATCGCGGCGCACGGACCCCGCTCGGTGGCCCTGTATCTGGGCACCAACGGTTTGCCCTATCCGGCGTCGGCGTTGATGGCCAATGCGTTCATCCGCGCCATCGAGTCACCGATGTTCTTCACCGCGAACACGATCGATCAGCCGGGCAAGCAGATCGCGCTGGCCGCGCACGGGCATTGGCTGGGCGGTGACGTCAGCTTCGACGAGGCCGACAGCTGGTTGCTGGTGGGCACGAACCCGGTGGTGTCCAAGGCGATCGGCATTCCCGGCCAGAATCCGTCCCAACACCTCAAAGCCGCCGTCGCACGCGGGATGCAGTTGATCGTGATCGATCCGCGGCAATCGCAGACCGCCGCGCGCGCCACCATCCACATCCAGCCGCGCCCGGGTGAGGACGTCTCCATCCTCGCGGCGTTCCTCA
Organism: Mycolicibacterium cosmeticum; assembly: GCA_016197365.1. Lineage (GTDB taxonomy): Bacteria > Actinomycetota > Actinomycetes > Mycobacteriales > Mycobacteriaceae > Mycobacterium > Mycobacterium cosmeticum_A. Next base: position 294,673 of record JACPVS010000006.1, read on the forward strand.
ACCTGATCATCACCGAGGGCTTGTGCGACACGGAGTTCCTGGCCGAGCACGTCGACGGGTTCGACGCGCTCACCGCGGCGGTCTCCGAGTTCACGCCCGAATACGCCGCGGCCCGCGCCGATGTACCGGTGGCCCAGATCATCGACGCCGCACGCCTTTTCGCCACCCACGGCACCCGCGGTGGCATGGTCAACGCCGGCACCGGCCCCAACATGGGCCGCGACGGCAGCCTGCTGGAATACCTGTGCATGTGCCTGACCACCATCTGCGGGCGGTGGGCGCGCGCCGGGGACAAGGTGCTGCGACCCAACACCCTGCTGCCGGCGTTCACCGCGAAGGCCCAAGCGCACGCCCCATATGAGGGGTGGGGGTACGGCGAAAAGCTCCGGGTGCGCGGCCTGACCGACACGGTCGCCGGAATGCCCACTGCCGCACTGGCCGACGAGATTCTGCTCGACGGTGATGGGCAGGTGCGTGCGTTGATCTGCATCGGCGGCAACCCGATGGCCGCGTGGCCGGATCAGCGCAAGACCGAGCAGGCGTTGGAGAGCCTGGAACTGTTGGTCACGTTGGACACCGAGATGTCGGGCACCTCGCGGATGGCCGACTACGTGATCGCGCCGATGATGCAGATGGAGACGCCGGCGATGACGGCCGGCAGCGAGCTGATCAAGTACTACACCAGCGGCACCGGCATTCCCGCGCCGTATGCGCAGTACGCCCCGCGGCTCATCGACCCGCCGGAGGGCTCGGACCTCACCGAGGAATGGCAGTTCTTCCTCGGCCTTGCCAAGCGGATGGAGCTGGAGTTGTGGTTCGTCAACTTCTTCGGAAGCGGCGGAGGACGTTTCATGGAGGCACCGCCGATCATCGTGAAGTTCGACGGCGAGAGCGAACTGAGCACCGAGGAGTTGTTCGAGCAGATGTGTTCGACGTCGCGCATCCCTCTCGACGAGGTGCGCAGCCATCCGCACGGCGGCCTCTTCGCCGTCGACGCGGTGGTCGAGGAACGCGATGCCGACTGCACGGCGCGCCTGGACGTCGGGAATGAGGTGCTGCTGGCCGGCCTCGCCGTGGTGTTGGCCGAGGACTTCCGGGGCACCCAGGACGACCCCGAGTTCCCGATGCGGCTGATCCCGCGCCGGCACCCGAATTTCATGAACTCCTCGGGCATCACGCTGTCGGCGCTCAACCGCGGCAAGCCCTACAACCCGGCGTACGTGCATCCCGACACGCTAGCGGCGCTGGGTCTGGAGTCCGGTGCGGCGGCGACGGTCGCGTCACGTCATGCCGACATCGCGTGCGTGGTCGAGGCCGACGACACCATGCGCCGCGACGTGATCTCCATGCACCACGCGTTCGGCGGGTTCCCCACCCAGGACCGGGCCTACTCAGATCACGGCAGCAACGTCGGTCGGCTGGTGCCCACCGACGCCGAATACGACCCGATCACCGGGATGCCGCGGCAGGCGAACATCCCGGTGCGTATCGTCGCCGGTTCGTGAACCCCATCCCAGCCAAACCCTGGAGCGTCAAGTGACCAATCCCCCGATTCGCCTGGTGCAGTGGACAACCGGGAACATCTCCCGCGAGGCGGTCAAGGGCATCCTCGAACGACCCGGTCTGGAACTCGTCGGCGTCTTTGCCTACAGCGCTGACAAGGTCGGCAAGGACCTCGGCGAATTGTGCGGTCTGGACCGCACACTCGGCGTCACGGCCACCAACGACATCGAGCAGATCATCGCGCTGAAGCCAGACTGCGTCGTGTACATGCCGTTGCATCCTGACATCGACCACCTGGAGACGCTGCTGCGAGCGGGCATCAATGTCGCGACGACTGCGCACTTCATGACCGGCCGCGCCTACGGCGAGGAGGCGCGTGCACGGATCGAGGCCGCCGCCGTCGAGGGTGGTGTCAGCATGTTCGGCAGCGGCGTGAACCCCGGCTATGTGCAGTATCTGGCGTCGGTCGCCACCAACGTGTGCCGGACCGCCAACTACGTCAGCATCCTCGAATCCTTCGACATCGGGCCGTGGGCAGGCGACGCGAACCAGGACGAACTGGGCTGGGGGCGTCCGGCGGGTGACGCGAACCACGCAGCCGACATCGAGCACGCCACCATCCCGTTCGGCGACACCTGCGAGGCACTGGCAGCGTTGCTCGGCCTGTCCCTCGACGGAATCCGGTGCGATGTCGAGTTCTCCTACGCAGCAAAAGATCTCGACATCCCCGGACGCGACGTTCGCAAAGGCACCGTCGCCGGTGTCTACGCACGCTGGATCGGCTCGGTCGGCGGGCTCGACGTCCTCGAGACAGCCGTGAAGTGGACGATCACACCGGACCTCAGCCCAGCCTGGGACATCGCGATGGCCTACCAGATCGAGATCCGCGGCCATCCGAACGTGACGCTGAAAGCCGGGGTGCTGCCCGAGTTCGGCTCGATGACCATGGACGAGATGATCGGTATCGGGTCGGTCATCACGGCGATGCCCGTCGTCAACGCCATCCCGGGCGTCGTCGCTGCGCGGCCCGGCATCGTCGGCTACTCCGACCTTCCCGCCGTCGGGACCCGGCTGGTGCCGGCACCGCCGCCCGCACCAGCGGCTGAGGTCCCCGCACCGTCACGTCCGCACTTCACGCGCCAGTCGACCCTTCAGGAACTCACCGCCTCGCGGGTCGGGAGGCTCCTGCGCCGCGTCGTCGCCGGGCAGGCGAAGAAGACAGCCGGCACCGAGACCGAGGCGGCGATGTTCGTCGGCATGGCCGCCTACCAGAGTCTTGAGCAGATGGTCACCATGAGCGACGGCAAGCTGTCCTGGCCGGTGGCAGATTCGATCATCGATCTGGCGAACGGTCAGCCGCATCGCATCGGCGGACGGGCCGTCGCCGCCGCCCGGAAACGCTGGCAGCACCGCGCCACGAAGTGACGAAACGAAAGAAGGCCAGGGCTTGTGTGCCCTGGCCTTCTCTTGTGGAGCTGCCGGGAATCGAACCCGGGTCCTACGGCATTCCCTCAAGGCTTCTCCGTGCGCAGTCCGCTATGTCTCTACTTGGATCTCCCGGTCACGTGGACAAGCCGAGATGACGATCCCAGTCGCTGTTTGATGTCCCCACGGGTTCCGCGACCGAACCCGTGGGTGGGTCCCTCTAGCTGATGCCAGGGTCCGGGCCGAGGGCGCTCCCGGTCTGACAGACACGCAGTCGCTACTTAGGCAGCGAGGGCGTAGTCGCGCTGATTGGAATCGGCGCTTAATTGGTTGCAACGACGCTTACGGTGGTCATTTGCCTGCACCGGCACGCTTCCCTTGATTCGATGCGCGAAGTCGAAACCGTTCAGCCCCTCGCACCCCTGCCGACGTTCAGCAGGAAGGTCAACTATACCCGCACGTCCGACAAGCTCCCACTGATTAACGAGGAGGCGGGTTTGTGCGGTCTACTCCGCTGGGCCCGGCGCGTCGCGGACGACATCGCACAAACGAGTCAGCTGGCGAACGGCGACTGACGAGTGTGAGCCTTATGCACGCCCCACAGCGCAATTGCGTGCACAGGGGCCGAGGTCAGATCACGAACGCCAGGTTCTCGACGATCCGCTTCCCCACCTCGGCGTCGCCCTCGTACTCCACGACATCTGAACGCGTCACCGCCAGCGGTCGCCCCCCGCAGCGCCGGGTGAACTGCAGCCCCTCCATCCGGATCACCGTCGTCGGCTCCCCGTCGAACGCTTCGACGACCGCGGCGCGCTCATCGGCAGCCACCCGGATCTCGCGGGCCAGCGGCCCGGTCAACGACAGCAGCACCCTCGACCCGGCGGGCGCCTGCCCCTTCTTGCCGACGACGCGCGCCATCCCCGCCGCGATCTCGTCCAGCGCCATCGCCGCTCCGGCGCAGGAAAGATCCTCATCGGTCGACGGCCGGCCCAGGCCGTCCCGAATGTCCTCCTCGTGCATCCAGCAGTCGAAGATCCGCACCCGCATGAAACGGCCGTAGGTCTCCGGACCGACCGGCGTCGGCATCACCGCGTTCCAGCCGTCGGCCTGCATCGCCTCAAGCTCTGCGCGCCGTTTCGCCGTCACCTCGCGGAACCGCGTCAGCAAGGCGTCGGGGGAAAGCTCCCCGAGGTGCTGCACCCAGGCCTCGTTCATCTCACCGATCGGATTGCGCACATGCGTCAGCCCGGACATATCGGCGGGCGGCACCGCCTCCCCTTGCAGAATCAGCTCGGTGCCCAGGACGTGGGCAACCACGTCGCGCACCCGCCAGGCGGGCAGCGGCACCGGCGCCTCCCACCGCCCGTCGGGCAGTCCGGCCAGCAGTCGATCGATATCGCTCCAGACCCCGAAAAGGGCGGGCAACACGTCATCTTTGGACAGCACGGTGACAGGGCGGCTCACGCTGCAGACGCTACGACGACATACGGAAATCTGCACCAAGAATCCGCCAAGCGCTGGACCGCACGCTCTACCCACAGACCCACGAAAGGACACACCATGAACAGCTTCAAGCAAGCGGTCACCGCCACCACCCTCGCGATCGCCAGCCTGGCCATCGCGTCCGGCACCGCCTCGGCGTTCAATCCCCAGCCCGAGCCGCCCACCATGCCGTCCCGCGTCACCCCTGCCGAGGCGCACGGTTTCAATCCGCAGCCCGAGCCGCCGGGACGGCCGGTCATCAAGGTGAACATCAACGTTAATCAGCACTGAACCGTTTATCGTGAAGCGGTGGAGGGCACGCCCTTTGGCCGCTATCAGCTGATCGAACTGTTGGGCCGCGGCGGCATGGGTGAAGTCTGGCGGGCGCACGACACCGAGATCGACCGGGTCGTGGCCCTGAAAATGCTGCTGCCGCAGCTGACCCAGGACCCGGAATTCGAGCAGCGGTTCCGCCGCGAAGCCCGCGCCGCCGCGCGCCTCGACGACCCCAACATCGTCCCCGTCTTCGACGTCGGTGAGATCGACGGCCGGCTCTACGTGACCATGCGGCTCATCGACGGTGTCGACCTACAGCACCTGCTCGACAACGGCCCGCTGGAGCCGGCCCGCGCCGCCCACATCATCGGGCAGATCGCCTCGGCGCTGCACAGCGCGCATGCGGCCGGCCTGGTGCATCGCGACGTCAAACCCTCCAATATCCTATTGGCGCACAACGACTTCGCCTACCTCATCGACTTCGGCATCGCGCGTGCCACGACGGACACCGCACTGACCGCTGCGGACTCGACGGTCGGCACGATGGCCTACATGGCGCCCGAGCGATTCCAGACCGGGGACAGCGGACCCGCCTCGGACACTTATGCGCTGACGTGCGTGCTCTATCAGTGCCTCACCGGACAGTTGCCGTTCCCCGGAACCAACCTCGAACAGGTCGCCGTCAGCCACCTGGTGATGCCACCGCCGCGACCCTCCACCGAACTGGCCACTGTTCCGCAGGCCATGGACGACGTGATCGCCACCGGTCTGGCCAAGCAGCCCGAAGACCGCTACTCCGACATCCGCGACCTCGCCGTCGCCGCCCGGCAGGCACTGACCCCGCCCGACACCGTCAGCCGGCCACCGCCACCCGCGGCTCCCCCAAAACCTCCTCGCCGGCCCAACAGGCTGGTCATCGGTGTCATCGCCGCAGTCATGCTGCTCATCGCCGGCGGCACCGTCGCAGCCCTGACTCTCGATGGTCACGACCACCCGGCAGCCGCACCGAACACCGGGCCGTTCACCGGTCTGTACCGCGCGGACTTCGGTCCGACAGCCGAACCCGGGGCCGGCCCGGTGACGGCCACCTATGCCCTGCGCTCGGCTTGCCGCCCCATCGGTTGCGTCGCGACCGCGGCCCGACTCGGCGGCGACGACGGCTTCGCACCGAGCGTGCAGTTCGACGAGGTCGACGGGAAATGGCTGGCGGTCACGCTGGCCTCCGAACAATGCCGCGACGCAGCAGCCGCCGAGAGCTGGCAGGTCTTCAGACTGGCGCCGCAACCGGACGGGTCGCTGGCCGGCGACTACACCGGCACGGCCGCCAACCTGTGCGCCGTCCAACGTTCGGTGAAATTCACCCGTACCGGCGATCTCGGCGACCAGGCCGTGCCCGACCCGGCTGACCTCCCGCCGCGGGTGACCTCCCCCGCCGAGGCCCTGCACGGCCGGTACCGCCAGACACAGAAGAACGCACCCGGCGACTCACACCAAGCAGAACTCAGCGTGGCCACCGACTGCCTGCGCACCGGCGAGCGATGCATCAGCTATTTCCACGACCCCTCTACCGTCGCGGTGCCGCTGGTGTTCGCCGACGACGCATGGACATTGAGCATCGACATTCAAGAGAAATGCACCGATACCGATCTGATCCAGGTGACGAAACAGGCTCAGTTCCCGCTACCGCAACCGCTGCAGAACCCGATCACCACACTCACCGGTCACGGGGTGCAGACTCAGGCGGCGCCGTGTGCCGCCACGGTGGAGTTCGACGAAACATTCACGCGCATCGGCGATTAGCACCCCCACCACACGCTATCGTGAGCCGATGGAGGGGACGGCCTTTGGTCGCTACCAGCTGATCGAACTGATCGGCCGGGGCGGCATGGGCGAGGTATGGCGCGCGCACGACACCGCCATCGACCGGGTGGTGGCGCTGAAAATGCTGCTGCCCCACTACGCCGCGGACCCCGACTTCGAGCAGCGGTTCCGTCGCGAGGCACGGGCCGCCGCCCGGGTCGACGACCCACACATCGTGCCCATCTTCGATGTCGGACAGGTCGACGACAGGCTCTACGTGACGATGCGCCTGGTCGACGGCGTCGACTTGCAGACGCTACTGAAGCAGGGTCCGCTGGAACCCGCACGCGCCGTGCACATCATCGAACAGATCGCCTCCGCGCTGAACACCGCACACCAGGCCGGACTGGTGCACCGGGACGTCAAACCGTCGAATATTCTGTTGGCGCACAACGACTTCGCCTACCTCATCGACTTCGGCATCGCACGCTCCACCGGAGACAGCGCGCTCACCTCCGCCAACTCCACCGTCGGCACCTGGGCCTACATGGCCCCCGAGCGGTTCCGCACCGGCGAAAGCGCTCCGGCGTCGGACATCTACGCGCTGGCGTGTGTGTTCTACCAATGCCTCACCGGCCACCCGCCGTTCCCCGGTGCCGCCCTGGAACACGTCGCGATGAGCCACCTCATGTCGCCGCCGCCCAAACCCTCCGCGGATCTCGACACCATCCCAACCGCCATCGACGATGTCATCGCCGTCGGGCTGGCGAAACAACCCACCGACCGCTACCCCAACGCTCTCGCCATGGCCACTGCCGCCCGCCGGGCGCTCACCGACCCCGCCGCCACCCAACCCTGGGTCAAGACGCCAACCCGTCCCAGATCCAGGCGCGCCCTGGTGCTCGGCGCGATCACCGCAACGGTGCTGCTGGTCGCGGGCGGTGCGGTCGCGGCGGTGACGCTGACCGGCCACGACGACAAGGCGGCTCCCGTCGCATCCGACACCGGGCCGTTCACCGGCCTCTACCGAGCAGAATTCGGCCGCGCCACGCAGCTCGACGGTGTCGGCAATCCAGGTTCACAACCCGTCACGGCCACCTACGGCATCCGTTCGGTGTGCCGCCCCAGCGGCTGCGTCGCCACCGCCGCCCGTAATTCGGGCGACAACTCGTTCGCGCCGATCATGGTGTTCGACCAGATCGGTCCGAGTTGGGTGGCGGTCGCCGTGGCCCCGAGCCCCTGCCCCAACGGGAAAGTCGACGGCTGGCAGGTGATCACCCTGCAACCGCAGCCCGACGGCACCCTGACCGGTGCGAACATCAGAACCACCCGCAACCGGTGCCAGGAGAAACGGTCGGTGACGTTCACCCGGGTCGGCGACCTCGACGCCGGCTCCGCCGCGGCCGCCGACCCTGGCGATCTCGCGCCCCGGGTGGCCTCACCCGCCGAGGGCCTGCACGGTCGATACAGCGTCGTCCGCACCTTCAGCGGCAGAGCACCTCAATCGCTGGGCGAATCCGCCGTCACCACCTACTGCCTGCGTACCGGGGACCGCTGCATGAGCTACGTCCCGTTGGCGTCCGGTGACCTGCCGATGGAATTCAGCACCGGCACCTGGGCCTGGCGTGACGATTCCGATGGCCTTTGTCCGGGAGGCACGCCGTCGCATCTGAAGGCGATGGCACAGTACGCCTTGCCTCAGCCGACGACCGATCCCATCCCCACGCTGCGCGGTCGCGGCACCTGGGTGCAGGCCGGATCATGCCCGGTGGACACCGGTTTCGACGAGACCTTCACCCGCACCGGCGACTAGGCCTCAGACCGCAAGAATCCGCCAAGCACCTGGCCGCAACCTATTCGTGACCACAAGGTCCGTCACGAAAGGAGCCAGCCATGAACCAGCATGTGCCTTCCCCTCAGCGACGCCGCATGGCCGGCCTCTACGCGTTGAAGCCGTGGTTCACCAAGCGCCTCACCCCCATCCTCGATACCGCAGTCGCCCATCGCATTTCGCCCGATGTCTTCACCGCGGCAGGCATGCTTGCCGCCGCGGGAGCCGGGGTGTTCATTGCCCTGGGCTGGTGGCACCTGGCCGCAGTGTTCCTGGTGCTGCGCCTGGCCGGTGCCAACCTCGACGGAGCCGTCGCCCGCGCCCGCGGTGTCAGCCGGCCCTGGGGCTTCGTCCTCAACGAGGTCGGTGACCGCACCTCGGATCTGCTGACCTTCGGCGGACTCGCGTTCTGGGCCGCCCGCCAGGACGGCCCCGGGATGCACTGGTTGTCCTGGACCGTGCTGCAGGTGGTAATGGCCGCGCTGGCGTCGACGCTGCCCACCTTCGCCTCACTGGCCGCGGCGGGCGCCGGCGCCACCCGCATCAACGGCGGGCCGCTCGGCAAGACCGAGCGCTGCGTCTTCACGGTGCTGGCCACCGCGTTCCCCGGACTCATGCCGATCCTGTTGGCCCAACTGGTCAACGGCTCGCTGATCACCACCGCGCTGCGACTGCGCAGCGCGCACCGTGAACTCAAGCAGGCCGCCGACGACGCGGTGACCGTGCCGATGCGGCGACCCGTCACCAACCTCGTGACCCGGCCGATGCGGGCGGTGGCGGCGTGAGCGCGCTGCGCCACTGGCTGTGGCGCACCGTCTGCGGCGCGTCGGGCGGTGTTACCGTCACCGGACGCTGGCAGGTCAGCGGCGGCGCCGTGGTCGTCGCCAACCACTCCTCACACGCCGACAGTGCGGTCCTGCTGGCCGCACTGCCCTCGTCTGCGAAGGCGAAGTTCGGTGCCGCCGCGGACTATTGGTTCGACGTCCCGATTCGCAGGATGATCGCCAGCTCGCTGGTCGGCGTGCTGCCGCTGCGCCGCTCGGGCGACGGTGGCTACACCGCCCTTCTGGAGGCCGCAGGCCCACTGCTGCGGCAAGGCCACACCATCGTCATCTACCCGGAAGGCACCCGGTCCATGGACGGTAGCATCGCCGAGTTCCGTTCCGGCGCAGTACGCCTGGCGCGGGACTGCGGCGTGCCGATCATCCCCGTCGCACTGCTGGGCACCGCCGAGGTGCTGCCGAAGGGCGGCAAGTTCACCCCCGGCTCCCCGATGCAGGTGCGCATCGGCAACCCCGTCGACCCGCGGCACACCACGGCCGCTCAGCTGCGCGCCGAAGTTGTCGCCCTGCAGACGGGGGCGCGCCATGCCCTCGCTGCTTGAGACCGTGCGCTTCGACCGGGGTCCCTGGTTCCTGCCGATCCTGACCGTCGCCATCCTCGCCGTCGCCGGCATCGCGGTGCTGATCTCACGCAAACCCGAACTGATCCGCAAATGGCGCACCTGGGTGCTGATCGCCCCCGCCGTCGGTATCCCGACCCTCCTCGGAACCGGCACCACCGCCGCATTCGCCGCGGCGCTGGCTGTGGTGGCCGTCCTCGAATACGCGCGCCTGGTCCGCCTGGGCCGCGCCGACACCGTCATCCTGATCGCACTGGCCGTGGCCTACCCCGCGGCGGCCTGGTTGCGCCCGTCGCTGCTGGGCCTGACCCCGCTGCTGATCCTGCTCTGCGCGGCATCGTCGGTGTTGTCCGGTGACATCGAAAACGGTTCGCGGCGAACCGCTTTCACCGCCTTCGGCTCCATCTGGATCTGCTGGGCGCTGGCGCACCTGGTCCTGCTGTGGCCGGACGCCTTCCTGGTGTGTTTCGCGGTCGCTGCCACCGACGTCGCCGCCTGGTGCGGGGGGAAAGGCCTGCGCTTCATGGCCTGGGCCCGCCGACCCATCTCCCCGCTGAGCCCGAACAAGACCCTCGGCGGCGTGGTGGGCGCGATTCTCGGCGCCACCGCGGTGCTGTTCCTGCTCGGTACCGTCTCGGTCGGACTGGTGCTCGCCGTCTCGCTCGGCGGCCTGTTCGGCGATCTGCTCGAATCGATGCTCAAGCGTCAGGCTCAGGTCAAGGACGCCGGCGACTGGCTGCCCGGATTCGGTGGGCTGCTCGACCGCATCGACTCACTCCTACTGGCCCTCCCCCTGGTGTATGTGCTGACATGACAACGCAATTGACCGACCTCAGCCTCGACGCCTACGACGTCACCCTCGATACCCGCCTGGACTCGGTGTCGTTCACCGCCCGGCCCGGCACCCTGACCGCGCTCATCGGTCCGTCCGGCGCAGGCAAGTCCACCCTGGCCGGCGTGCTGGCCGGTGCGACACAGCCCGATTCGGGCACCGTGCGCTTCGACGGCAGCATCGGCATGGTCCCCCAAGACGACATCGTGCACGGAAAGCTCACCGTCGCACAAGCTTTGCACTATGCGGCCGAGTTGCGGGGCGCCAGCCCGCGCGTCATCGCCGACGTGCTCGCCGAACTGGAGATGACGGCGCACACCGGCACCCGCATCGACAAACTGTCCGGCGGACAACGCAAACGGGTGTCGGTCGCCATCGAACTGCTGACCGACCCGGCACTGCTGATCCTCGACGAACCGACCACCGGCCTGGATCCCGCGCTGGACCGCCAGGTGATGACCCTGCTGCGCGCGCTGGCCGACGCAGGCCGGATCGTCATCGTCGTGACGCACTCGCTGGCGTTCATCGACGTCTGCGATCAGGTACTGCTGCTGGCCCCCGGCGGGAAGATCGCCTACTGCGGCACCCCGACCGACCTCGGGCCGGTCATGGGCAGCACCGACTGGGCCGAGATCTTCGCCGGCCTGTGCACCGATCCCGAAGCGGCGCAACGCCGTTACCTTGAACGACGGTGGGCACCCAGCGCGCCGCCACGGCTGCGGCTGATCAAGCTCGCGCCGACACCGCCCCTGCACCGGGTGACCCGGTGGGATCAGTTCCTCATCCTGGCGCGCCGCCAGGTCCGGCTGCTGCTGGCCGACCGTGGGCATGTCGCGTTTCTGGCCGTCCTGCCGCTGCTCGTCGGGATTCTGCCGCTGACGGTGTCCGGGCACGCCGGGCTCCTCACCGCGGCGGCGTCGGCGCCGTTCGAGGCCAAGCAGGTGATCGCGCTGACCAACTTCGCCGCCATCCTGATGGGCGTCACCCTCACGGTGCGCGACCTGACGGGCGAGCGCGCCCTGTTCCGCCGCGAGCAGGCCGCCGGGCTGTCGGCAGGGGCCTACCTGTCGGCCAAGATTGCGGTGTTCGGCGCGGTCGCCGTGCTGCAGTCGGTGCTGCTGGTGCTCATCGTCAACCTCGGCAAGCCGGGACCGGCGCACGCGGCGGCGCTGGGCAGCCCACGGCTCGAACTCATCGCCGGTGTCGCCGCCTCCGGTCTGGTGGCTGCGATCCTCGGCCTGGCCATCTCCGCCGTGGCCCGCACCGCCGATCAGGTGATGCCGCTCCTCGCGGTGACCCTGACCGCGCAACTGGTGCTGGCGGGCGGGTTCATCCCGGTGACGGGCCGCCCAGCGCTGTCGGCGATCGCGTCGTTCACACCGGCCCGGTGGGGCTTCTCGGCGACCGCGTCGACGGCGGACCTGAGCAACCTCGTGGTCGGCGTCGCGCAGGACGGGCACTGGCAGCACACGGCCAGCGCGTGGCTGTTCGACATGGTGATGCTCGGGGTGCTGGCGGTCGGGTTCGCGGGCATCGCCCGGTGGCAGTTGCGTCGCAGTCGCTAGCGGCGAGGGTGCGCAGAAAGCCACGAAACACGGCGTGTCACTGTGCAGACCCGCACGCTCGCCGGCAGTTACGTAGCGATCATGGCGACCGCGGCCAGGGCGGCAACCATGCCGACCACCTGCCAGCGGGTCACCTTCTCCTTGAGCACCAGCAGCGCCAGCGCCACCGTGCCCGCGGGGTACAGCGAGATCAGCACCCCGGTCAGCGACAGCAGCGAGTTCTGCAGCGCCCACAGCATGGCCACATTGGCGACGGTGTCCAGCACACCCGCCGATATCGCGAGCCGCAGCGGCACCCCGGTCGGCACCTTCAACTGCCGGGCGGCAAGCGCGATCAGCACCACCATCACCGACGCGGCGACGCGGGCGAACACCAGCGGCCACAGTCCGGCCTCGTGCGGGGCCTGATCGATCACCACGAAGTTCAGCCCGAACGCCAGCCCGGACCCGAGCGTCAGCCAGGCGACCTTGGTGGTGAACCGGTGCTCGGTGACGTCTTCATCGGGGTTGGATTCTCTTCGCGCAAGCGGCTCATCGGCGACACCCCGGGAGACGAGCACCACCGCGACCAGCGCTACCGCGATACCGGCCAGGGCCACCGGTCCGGGCCGTTCGCCCATCAGCACGCCGAAGCCGACGGGGACGCCGGCCACCAGGATCGCGGTCAGCGGCGACACCACCGAGATGGGACCCGAACCCAGGGCGGCGTAGAACCACCACACCCCGAACGCCTGGCAGAACCCGCACAGCAGCCCCCACCACACCGCGGGCCCGGTGACATGCCCGCCGACGAAGAACGCCAGCACGGTCAGCAGCAGCAAGGCCACCGGGTAGGAGACGATCACCACGCGCAGCGCGGCGACCCGGCGCGAGGCGATACCGCCGACGAAATCGCTCACCCCGTAGCCCGCAGCGGACACCAGCGCGAGGATGACCCCGATCAGCGCATGCCCTTGTTGCGCCGGCCCATCTCGCGGATGATCTCGCGGTCCGCATCACGCTTGGCGAGGTCCTGGCGCTTGTCGTGGGCTTCTTTACCGCGGGCCAGCGCCAACTCGACCTTGACCTTGCCGTCGGTGAAGTACAGCGACAACGGCACCAAGGTCAGGTTGCCGTCGCGGATCTTGCCGACCAGGTTGTCGATCTCGCGCCGGTGCATCAGCAGCTTGCGGTTGCGTCGCGGCGCATGGTTGGTCCAGGTGCCGTGGTGATATTCGGCGATGTGCAGGTTGCGCAGCCAGATCTCGCCGTCGTCGACGGTGGCGAACGCGTCGACCAGCGAGGCCTGACCTTCGCGCAGGCTCTTCACCTCGGTGCCCACCAGCACCACGCCGGCCTCGTACACATCCAGGATCGAATAGTTGTGCCGGGCTTTGCGATTGGTCGCGACGACCTGGTTGTTGGCCTTGTCGGGCTTGGCGGGTTTCTTGGACATCTCTATCTTCGGACGTACAGACGCAACGTGACATAGGCGGTGACACCCGCCATCGCCACGCCCACGAACAGCAGGGCGGGGGTGATGTAGAAAATGTCAGCGTAGTCGATGGGCGCAATCAAATTAGCTTGCGTGAACTGGCTGAGCGCCTTGTCCAGGAACAATGCCCGCACCACCACCAGGCCGAGGATGGCCAGCACCACACCGATCAGCGCGGCCAGCATCGCCTCCACGAGGAACGGCAACTGGGTGTACCAGCGGGTCGCGCCGACCAATCGCATGATGCCGATCTCGTTGCGCCGCGTGTACGCCGCGACCTGCACCATGTTCGCGATCAGCAACACCGCACCGATCGCCTGCACCAGCGCGACCGCGAACGCGACGCTGCTGATCCCGTCGAGCACGGCGAACAACCGGTCGATCAGGTCCTTCTGGTTGAGCACGTTGAGCACCCCGGGCTGGCCCTGCATGGCCTGGTCGAAGTCCTTGTGCTGCTCGGGATTGTCGAGCTTGACGATGAACGACGCCGGGAAGGCATCCTTGCCCGCGACGTCCTTGTACTGCGGGAACTTCGTCACCGCGTCGTCGTAGGCCTGATCGCGGTTGAGGAATCGGACCGACTTCACGTCATCGCGGGACTCGATCTGGGCGCGCAGCGCCTTGCACTGATCGGAGTCGCACGTGAGGTCGTTGGCCGACACGTCGTTGGTCAGGAAGACCTGGCTCTCCACCCGGTCCAGGTAGATGGTCTTGGAGTGGTCGGCCAGCAGCACCACCAGCAGACCACCGCCGAACAAGCCGATCGAGATGGCCGTCGTCAGGATCATCGCCACCGTCATGGTGACGTTCCGACGAAAACCGGTCAAAACCTCATTGATGAGGAAGCCAAAACGCACTTAGCGATCCATTCCGTAGACGCCGCGCTGTTCGTCGCGGATGAGCCGGCCCAGTTCGAGCTCGATGACGCGCTGACGCATGGAGTCCACGATGTGGTGGTCGTGCGTCGCCATCAGCACGGTGGTGCCGGTGCGGTTGATCCGCTCGAGCAGATCCATGATGTCTTTACTGGTCTCGGGGTCCAGGTTGCCGGTGGGCTCGTCGGCGATCAGCAGCAGCGGCCGGTTCACGAACGCCCGCGCGATGGCCACCCGTTGCTGCTCGCCACCGGAGAGCTCGTGCGGCAGCCGGTTCGCCTTGCCCGACAGCCCGACCATCTCCAGCACGTCGGGCACCACCCGGTTGATGACGTCGCCGCGCTTGCCGATGACCTCGAGGGCGAAGGCCACGTTGTCGAAGACCGACTTCTGCTGCAACAGCCGGAAATCCTGGAACACGCAACCGATGACCTGGCGCAACTGCGGGATGTGCCGGCCGGAGAGCTTGTTGACGTGGAATTTCGAGACGCGGATATCGCCCTTGGTCGGGTGTTCGGCCGCCAGCAGCAGCCGCATGAACGTCGACTTTCCCGACCCGGAGGGGCCGATCAGGAAGACGAATTCACCCTTGTCGATTTTGAGCGACACGTCATCGAGCGCGGGCCGCGCCGAGGATTTGTACTGCTTGCTCACTTTGTCGAGGGTGATCATCACGGCACGCCAGTGTAGCCGGAAGGTGACGCGTGTCAGGTCGCGCTGCGTGCGGGCGGCGGTGGTGTCGCCGGCGCCAGGCCGGGATCGATCGTCGTCTGCGTCGTCACCGGCGGCGCCGCGCCCGGCAGGACGGGCAAGGTCAGCGGCGGAATCGGGCCGGGGCCGTCCGGGTCGATCACCGTCGTCGTCGGCGCCGACCCGGGTGCCGTCGCGGAGGGCACAGTAGTGGTCGGTGGCACACCCGGAAGGGTCGTCGTGGTCGTGGTGTCCGTCGGCTCGGGCGACTCCGTCGTCGTCGGGGTCGTCGTCGTCGTGGTGGTCCGCGTCGTGGTGGTGCGCGGGGCTTCGACGTTGGTGCGCGGCACCCAGGTGTAGTCCGGGTCGGGCACGAAACCGGGCGGCACCACCTGCTGGGCCGGGACCGCGGGCGCCGGGGCGGGCGGTTGGTAGGTGTTGTACACCCAGGACGTGACGAAGAAGGCGAGGATCAGCCCGGCCGTCGACGTCCGCATCCGGCCCCAGAACAGATAGGCCGGCCACTGCCGGCTCTCGCCTTCGCGGCGCAGGGTGAACTTCACGGTTTGGGCTCCTGCGCCACGGCGGGTGCCAGGGTCGAGCTCTCGGCGGGCGAGGCGATGCCCGCGCCGGCCAGGGACGCGATGACCAGCAGCCGCAGCCGCCGGCCCACCTCGAACTGCTTACCGGGCAGGGTGCGGGCCACCATCTGCAGGTTCACGGTGTCGACCTGGATGCTCTCCACACCCATCACCTGCGGCTTGTCCAGCAGCAGCTCGCGCATGTGCGGATCGTTCATCGCGGATTCGCAGACGCCGTTGAGCAAGTCGTTGACGGTGTGCAGTTCGGCCGTCTTCGGCACCGGGATGTCCACCACCGCGCGCGCCCAGTCCTTGGACAGGTTGACCGTCTTGACGATCTGGCCGTTCGGGATGGTCAGCATCTCTCCTTCGGAGGAGCGCAGCTTGGTGACCCGCAGCGTCACGTCGGTGACGGTGCCCTCGGCGGGCAGCGCGATACCGGAGACCGTGAGCGCGACCAGGTCACCGAAGCCGTACTGCTTCTCGGTGATGATGAAGAATCCCGACAGCAGGTCCTG
This sequence comes from Mycolicibacterium cosmeticum, assembly GCA_016197365.1. GTDB lineage: Bacteria > Actinomycetota > Actinomycetes > Mycobacteriales > Mycobacteriaceae > Mycobacterium > Mycobacterium cosmeticum_A. The sequence goes on from JACPVS010000006.1 coordinate 310,927, forward strand.
CACCAGCCGCTGCGCGCCGAAACCGAGGGCGGCACCGATGACCGCGGCGGGTGCCACCAGGGAAGCGATCGGGATCTCGATGATGTCGGTGAATTCGACGAAGACGATGACCACGAGCATCGCGATGGTCACCCAGGAGATCACCGATGCGACGGCCTGGCGGTGCTTGGCGGTCTCCGATCGGACCAGCGCGTCACTTTCGCGGAAGTCGGCGTCGATGCGCTGGGTGAACTTCTGCGCGATCCAGTTGACGAACCGGGCCGCCAGCATCGCGGCGAGCACCAGCAGGACGATGCGCAACCCGCGGGTGAGAACCCATTCGCCGATCTCGCCCCGCCAGAAATCGTGCCAGTGCTGCGACCACCAGTTCACGGGCTACTCGTCATCTTTGCGGTTGCGCCAACGGATCCCGGCCTCCAGAAAGCCGTCGATGTCGCCGTCGAGAACCGCCGCCGGGCTCCCGACCTCGAATTCGGTGCGTAGGTCTTTGACCATTTGATACGGGTGTAGCACGTAGGAGCGCATCTGGTTGCCCCACGAACTTCCGCTGTCGCTCTTGAGGGCGTCCATCTCGGCGCGCTCCTCCTGACGCTTGCGCTCCATCAGCTTGGCCTGCAGCACGCGCATGGCCGAGACCTTGTTCTGCAGCTGCGACTTCTCGTTCTGGCAGGTGACGACGATGCCGGTGGGGATGTGCGTCAGGCGCACCGCCGAGTCGGTGGTGTTGACCGACTGACCGCCCGGGCCGCTGGAGCGGTAGACGTCGACCCGGATGTCGCCTTCCGGGATCTCGATGTGGTCGGTGGTCTCGACGACGGGCAGCACCTCGACCTCGGCGAACGACGTCTGGCGGCGGCCCTGGTTGTCGAACGGGCTGATGCGCACCAGCCGGTGGGTGCCCTGCTCGACCGACAGGGTGCCGTAGGCGTACGGCGCGTGCACGGCGAAGGTGGCGCTCTTGATGCCGGCCTCTTCGGCGTAGGACGTGTCGAACACCTCGACGGGGTATTTGTGCGCCTCGGCCCAGCGGATGTACATCCGCATCAGCATCTCGGCCCAGTCCGCGGCGTCGACGCCACCGGCGCCGGAGCGGATGTTGACCAGCGCCTCACGCTCGTCGTACTCCCCCGACAGCAGGGTCCGGACTTCCAGCGCCTGCAGGTCCTCGCGCAGCTGGGCGCGTTCGGCGTCGGCTTCGGCCCTGGCGTCCTCGCCGCCTTCCTCTTGGGCCAGTTCGTAGAGCACCGGCAGATCGTCGATGCGCTGTCGCAGTTCCTCGACGCGGCGCAGCTCGCTCTGCGCGTGGGACAGGCTGCTGGTCACCTTCTGCGCATTGGCCTGGTCGTTCCACAGGTTCGGATCGGTGGCCTCGGCCTCCAGCGTGGCGATGCGCGCGCGCAGACCGTCGACATCGAGCACCCGCTCCACGGTGGTGAGCGTTCCGTCGAGTGCGGCGATATCTGCAAGTAGGTCTGGATCCACGAAAATTGAGCGTACCGGCCGCTTATCCAGACTCGGCCCTCGATCGGCGCGGCGCGGCTAGCATCGGCCTGGTAAATGGTCCGGCGACGTCGCGACAGCCCCTTGCGCGCCACCGGTCAGCCTCACGAAAAGGCTTTGCGCATGCGCCCGTACCACGTGGCGATCGTCGGCTCGGGACCCTCCGGGTTCTTCGCCGCCGCCTCGCTGTTGAAATCAGATCACGACTTTCGCGTCGACATGTTGGAAATGTTGCCGACCCCCTGGGGCCTGGTGCGGTCGGGGGTGGCGCCTGATCATCCGAAGATCAAATCGATCAGCGCGCAGTTCGTGAAGACATCGGACGACCCGCGGTTCCGTTTCTTCGGCAACGTGAAGATCGGCGAACACGTCCAGGCGTCGGAGTTGGCGGAGCGCTACGACGCGGTGGTCTACGCCGTCGGCGCCCAGTCCGACCGCGCCCTGGGGATCCCCGGCGAGGAACTGCCCGGCAGCGTCGCCGCCGTCGACTTCGTCGGCTGGTACAACGCCCATCCGCACTTCGGGGAGGTGACTCCGGACCTCAGCGCCGACCGCGCGGTGGTGATCGGCAACGGCAATGTGGCGCTGGACGTCGCGCGCATCCTGATCAGCGACCCGGAGATCCTGGCGCAGACCGACATCGCCGACCACGCGCTGGACCTGCTGGGACCGCGCGGGGTCCGAGAGGTCATCGTGGTGGGCCGGCGCGGTCCGCTGCAGGCTCCGTTCACCACGCTGGAACTGCGCGAGCTCGGACACATGGAGCAGATGGCCGAAGTGGACATCGTGGTGGACCACGCCGACTTCGACGCGATCACCGACGAGGAGCTCGAGGCGGCCGGTAAGGGCGTCAAGCAGAACGTGAAGGTGCTGCGCGAGTACGCCGAAATGGTTCCGGAAGGTGCCCAGCGGCGTGTGGTGTTCAAGTTCGCCACCTCCCCCATCGAGATCCGCGGCGACGGCCGGGTCGAGTCAATAGTGCTGGGCCGCAACGAACTTGTGAACGAGGGCGGCAGGGTGGTCGCCAAGGACACCGGCGAGCGCGAGGAGATCCCGGTGCAGCTGGTGGTCCGCGCCGTCGGCTACCGCGGGGTGCCGCTGGCCGGGCTGCCGTTCGACGACCGTGCGGGCACCATCCCGCATACCGACGGACTCATTGAGGGATCACGCAACGAGTACGTCGTCGGCTGGATCAAGCGCGGGCCGTCGGGCGTGATCGGGTCGAACAAGAAGGACTCGGCGGACACCATCGACACGCTGCTGGGCAGGCTGGGCGAACCCGGTTTCGGCGAGGAGCACGCCGCGGAGTTGATGCAGTGGCTGGTGGAGCGGCAGCCGAAGATCGTCACCGACGATCATTGGCAGCGCATCGACGCCCACGAACGCGCCACCGGCGAGGCCCAGCACCGGCCGCGGGTGAAGTTGGTCAGCCTTGCCGACATGCTGGGCATCGCGCACGGCTGATCATTCGCCTGCGGGCAGCGTGACCTTGTCGGCTTCGATGGTGACGATCAGCCTTGTCTCATCAGGGTTTCCGCTGAAGTTCGGGTACGGGATGCCCAGGTACTTGTGCGAGATCTCGTCGATGCTCTCCCGGCCGCCTTCCGTCGTGACATCGATGACCCGGCCGCGGACGGCGTAGAACCGGCGGATGTCGTCGGGGTCGGCGATGTTCACGGCGACTCGCGGGTCGCGGGCGATGTTGCGCGCCTTCTGGTGGCCGTCGACGATGTTGATGACGACGTGCTCGCCGTCGGTGTGCACCCAGGTCTCGGTGAGTTGCGGTGAGCCGTCGGGCATCAGCGTCGCGACGAAGCACGGGCTGGGCTTGGCGAGGAGGTCGAGCAGGCCTGCGGGGAGTGGTTGTGCCATGGGGTCGAGGGTAGGCGCGGCCGCGAGCGTCACGCCGCGAAGCTGTAGTTACGGCGACACCCACTCGCACTTTCACGCCATAACTACAGGCTCGCGAGCGGTTGTCGGTACCCGGCGCCACCATGCGTTCATGCGAAAGCTCATCGTCGGCACCCAGGCATTGGCAGCCGGGATGACGCGCCATGAGCTACGCGGGCACGACCGGATGCATCGCGATGTGTACATGCCCCACGGATACTCGCCCACCCTCGATGAACGGATCGACGGCGCGTGGCTGCGCTCAAGGAAGCAGGGAGTCGTCGCCGGCCTCGCCGCTGCGGCCGTCCACGGCGCGTGTTGGATCGATGACGACATCGACATCGAGATGATCTGGAAGAACACCCGTCCACCGCCGGGGGTCGTCGCACGCGATCAACGCCTACGCTCCGACGAAGTGATGACCAACGGCGTTCGCGTCACCACCCCTGCCCGCACGGCGTTCGACCTCGGCCGCTACCGCCCACGCACGGAAGCGCTGGCCAGGATGGATGAACTCAAGCGGGCCACGGCCTTCACCCCCGACGAGGTATCCACCCTGGTCGAGCGCTACCGCGGGGCCCGTGGGCTCAAGCAGCTGCGCACCCTGCTTCCCTTGGTGGACGGTGGCGCCGCCTCACCCCAGGAGAGCCGACTTCGACTGTTGTTCCTCGATATGGGCTTCCCGAGGCCAGTCACCCAGATCCCGGTGCGCGATGGCGGGCAGGTGGTGCGCACCGTCGACATGGGCTGGGAGAAGTTGAAGGTCGTCGTCGAGTACGACGGAGATCAGCACCGGACCAACCGGATTCAGTACGTGAAGGAGATTCAGTACGTGAAGGATCTGCGCGTCCTGCCCCGTATCGAGCAACTCGGCTGGACCGTCATCCGGGTGATCAAGGAAGACGTCGACTGGGTAATCGTCGAGCGGACCTACGACGCGTTGGTCGCGCGCGGTTGGGACGGCAAACTCGGCCCCGCGCATCCGTCCCGGGCCGGACTCGCCGCGAAGCTGCGGTTCTTGCGCTCGCCACTCGCCAGCTAGGTCAAGTCGCCGGGATGGTCGGGCACCTGCGGTTCGGGCGCGAAACCCCAGCGGTCCGGGTTCTTCGGCGAGTACACGACGGGGATGATCTGCCCGATGGTCGGCCACTGGTCGACGTCGACCGCCAGCTGCTGGTACACCACGTGCTCGCCGACGGTCGGTCCGTTGATCACCCCGGTGATGGTGACGAGCTGCTGACCCGTGGCGTCGGGGCGCGGGCTCACACCGGTGACGAGCAGGTTTCCCGACTGCCAATCACCGGGCGTGCCGCGCCTGTTGCGCAGGCGTGGCACGACGATGAGGACGAGCGCTCCGACCAACAGCAACAGCACGACGAATTCCCACATGCCCACATGGTAGGACTGCAGCCATGAGTCCAGATCTCGCTCTCGCCCTGCAACTCGCCGATCAGGCTGACGCGCTCACCATGGAGCGCTTCGGTGCGCTGGATCTGCGGGTCGAGACCAAACCCGATCTGACCCCGGTGACCGACGCCGACCAGGGCGCCGAGCGGACATTGCGCACCGCTCTGTCCCAGGCCCGCCCCGACGACGCCGTGTTCGGCGAAGAGTTCGGCGGCACAACGACTTCCGAGACGACAGCGGGCCGCATCTGGATCATCGACCCGATCGACGGCACCAAGAACTTCGTGCGCGGGGTGCCGGTGTGGTGCACCCTGATCGCACTGGTCGACGACGGCGTGCCGGTGGTCGGCGTCGTCAGCGCACCCGCCCTGGCCCGGCGGTGGTGGGCGGCCGCGGGCGAAGGCGCGCACGCGTCGTTCAACGGCACCACCCGCCGCCTTCAGGTCTCCGGCGTGGGCGACCTCGGGGCGGCCAGCCTGTCGTATTCGGATCTCACCACCGGGTGGGAGGACCGTCGCGAGAAGTTCGTCGCCCTCACCGACGAGGTGTGGCGCGTGCGGGCCTACGGCGACTTCTGGTCGTACTGCATGGTCGCCGAGGGTGCGGTCGACATTGCCTGCGAACCCGAAGTCAAGGTGTGGGACATCGCGCCATTGGACATTCTCATCAGGGAGGCCGGGGGCAGGTTCACGAGCGTGGACGGCAAACCCGGACCGCACGGCGGAAGTGCGCTGGCCACCAACGGGCTGCTGCATGACCAGGTACTGCAACACCTGGTGTGAAGTTGGTAACAGCCTTCGTCGATCTTACTCGGGAGTAAGATACGGTCATCGCACACCGCACCTACTAGCTGAGGCTGCACATGACCCAGATCGAATCCCGACCGAAGCGCACCGGATCGGAGAGCGCCGTCGGGCTGCAGAAGCACAAGCGGACGGCCACGGACATCGGTATCGCGCTGCTCACGCCGCTGATCGGCCAGGAATTCCTCGACCGCTACGGCCTGCGCGACCCGCTCAACCGGAGCCTGCGCTACGGCGTGAAGACGGCGTTCTCCGCTGCCGGCGCCTCGACCCGGCAGATCAAGCGCATCCAGGGCATCGGCAAGCCGGCCACCCGGCTCAAGCCGAGCGGTTCGGACTACTTCGACCTGACCCCCGACGAGGATCAGAAGCTGATCGTCGAGACGGTCCAGGAGTTCGCCACCGAGATCCTGCGTCCCGCCGCGCACGACGCCGACGACGTCGCCACCTATCCCGCCGACCTGATCGCCAAGGCCGCCGAACTCGGCATCACCGCGATCAACGTCCCCGAGGATTTCGACGGGATCGCCGCGCATCGCTCCACCGTCACCACCGCGCTGGTCGCCGAGGCCCTGGCCTACGGCGACATGGGCCTGGCCCTGCCGATCCTGGCGCCCGGCGGCGTCGCCTCGGCCCTGACCCACTGGGGCAGCGCCGACCAGCAGGCCACCTACCTGCCCGAGTTCTCCGGCGAGAACGTGCCGCAGGCCTGCGTCGCCATCGCCGAGCCGCACGCACTGTTCGACCCGACCGCGCTGAAGACCACCGCGGTGCGCACCCCCAGCGGCTACCGGCTCTCCGGCGTCAAGTCGCTGGTGCCCGCCGCTGCCGACGCCGAACTGTTCATCATCGGTGCGCAACTCAACGGCAAGCCCGCGCTGTTCATCGTCGAGTCGTCGTCGGAAGGCCTGACCGTCAAGGCCGACCCGAGCATGGGCATCCGCGCCGCCGCGCTGGGCAAGATCGAGCTCGACAACGTCGCTGTCCCGTTGCACAACCGCCTCGGGGATCAAGAGGACCCCGACACCGACTACGCTCGGGATTATTCTGAAGCCGTCGCCTTATCCCGATTGGGTTGGGCCGCACTGGCGGTCGGCACCTCGCACGCGGTGCTCGACTACGTCATCCCCTACATCAAGGAACGCGAGGCGTTCGGCGAGCCCGTCGCGCACCGTCAGTCGGTCGCGTTCATGGCCGCCAACATCGCCATCGAACTCGACGGGCTGCGGCTGATCACCTGGCGCGGGGCTTCCCGTGCCGAACAAGGCCTTTCGTTCATCCGCGAGGCCGCGCTGGCACACAAGTTCGGTGCCGACAAGGGCATGCAGATCGGCCTGGACGGGGTCCAGCTGCTCGGCGGTCACGGTTACACCAAGGAACATCCGGTCGAACGCTGGTACCGCGATCTGCGGGCAATCGGTGTCGCCGAAGGTGTTGTGGTCCTCTAGAAAGGCTTGTGAATCATGGCTATCAATCTGGAAATGCCGAAGAAGTTGCAGGCCGTCATCGAGAAGGGCCATCAGGGCGCCGCCGAGATGCTGCGGCCGATCTCGCGCAAATACGACAAGGCCGAGCACGCGTACCCGGTCGAGCTGGACACCCTGGCCACCCTGTTCGAAGGGATCTCGGAGGCCAAGACCATCTCCTTCGCCGGGGCCGACGCGTTCACCGCCGGCGAGGGCTCGGAGAAGAATGTCAACGGCGCCAACATGTCCGCGCTGCTGAACGCGCTGGAGGTCAGCTGGGGTGACGTCGCCCTGCTGCTGTCGGTGCCGTACCAGGGCCTGGGCAACGCGTCCATCTCCAGCGTCGCCAGCAAGGAGCAGCTGGGACGCCTCGGCAAGGTGTGGGCCGCCATGGCCATCACCGAGCCGTCCTTCGGTTCGGACTCGGCCGCGGTGTCGACGACCGCCACGCTCGACGGCGACGAGTACGTCATCAACGGGGAGAAGATCTTCGTGACGGCAGGTTCGCGCGCGACCCACATCGTGGTGTGGGCGACCGTGGACAAGTCACTGGGCCGGGCGGCGATCAAGTCGTTCATCGTGCCGCGTGAGCATCCCGGTGTGACGGTGGAGCGCCTGGAGCACAAGCTCGGCATCAAGGCCTCCGACACCGCGGTGATCCGCTTCGAGAACGCCCGTATCCCCAAGGACAACCTGCTCGGTGATCCGGAAGTCAAGACGGACAAGGGTTTCGGTGGGGTCATGGAGACCTTCGACAACACCCGGCCCATCGTGGCCGCCATGGCCGTCGGCGTCGCCCGCGCGGCCCTGGAGGAACTGCGCACCATCCTCACCGAGGCCGGGATCGAGATCTCCTACGACAAGCCCGCCCATTCACAGAGTGCCGCAGCCGCGGAATTCCTGCGGATGGAGGCCGACTGGGAAGCCGGTTATCTGCTGACGGTGCGCTCGGCGTGGCAGGCCGACAACAAGATCCCGAACTCCAAGGAAGCCTCGATGGGCAAGGCCAAGGCCGCCCGGGTGGGTACCGACATCACCCTCAAGACCGTCGAGATGGCCGGTACCGCAGGCTATTCCGAGGAGGCACTGCTGGAGAAGTGGGCGCGCGACTCCAAGATCCTGGACATCTTCGAAGGCACCCAGCAGATTCAGCAGCTGGTGGTCGCGCGGCGTCTGCTGGGGTTGTCCTCGGCGCAGCTGAAGTAGGTTCTTCCGTACTGTCGACGGCGTCCGCACCGAGCTGGTGCGGGCGCCGTCGACATTCGAGTACCGATCTACTCTATGCCGCGCTCACCTGCGGACCGAGACTCCAGAGATGGCTAACCTCGGTGAACACGCGGTGGTGTTGGGCGGCAGTATCGGCGGTCTGCTGGCGGCCCGGGTGCTCTCCGAGCACTATCACCGCGTCACCGTCGTCGAACGCGATGTGCTGACCGACGAGCCCGTCCCCCGCCGCGGTGTTCCGCAAGGCCGGCATGGGCACCTGCTGCTGGCGCGCGGCTCACGCATCCTCGACGAACTGTTCCCTGGTTTTCGCGACGAACTCGCCGCCGATGGTGCGCCCATCATGGCGGGCGGTGCCCTGTCCAAAGTCGTGTTCTCAGTTGGCGGTCACGAGCTCTTCCACGCCCACGACACCACACTCAATGACGCCGAGTACCTGTACGGTGCCAGCCGCCCGCTGCTGGAGCGCAACATCCGCAGGCGGGTTCGCGACATCGACAACGTGACGTTTCTGGACGGCCACGACGTGGTCGGGCTGGTCTGCACCGCCGACGCCGGACGCGTCACCGGAGCACGAATCGTCCGGCAAGGCGGTGACGATCCGCGGTTGATCAATGCCGCCCTCGTGGTCGATGCGACCGGTAGGGGTTCCCGGGCGCCGATCTTCCTCCAGGAGATGGGCTACAGCCACCCACCCACGGACGAGCTCGTCGTCAAACTCGCCTATGCCAGCCAACTGCTGCGCCTGCCGCCCGGGGCCCTGTCCGAGCAGCTGATCGGCTACTTCCCCGCGCCCGGCCGCCCTACGACATGGACGATCGTCAGCCACGAGAACGACACGTGGATGATGACCCTGGGGTCGATGGCCGGCCACCAAGCACCTGCCGACCGGGCCGAGATGCTCACCTGGGGTGAAGGTTTCGCAGCGCCGCACGCCTTGGCGGCGGTCCGTGCCGCCACACCGCTGAGCGAGGTCGAGCACTATCGCGTCCCATCGAGTCGGTGGCGGCGCTACGACAAGATGAGGCAGTTCCCGCAGGGCCTGCTGGTGTTCGGCGACGCGATCTGCAGCTTCAATCCCGTCTACGGCCAGGGCATGACGATGGCCGCCATCGAGTCGACCATCCTGCGGGACTGCCTGCGGCAAGGGGACAAAGACCTGGCTCGGCGGTTCTTCCGAGCCAGCGCCCGGAAGCTGCGGGTGGCCTGGCAGACCGCGGTGGGGTCCGACCTGTCACTGCCCGAGGTCGAAGGCCCGCGCCCGCTGGCGATGCGGCTGTCGAACGCCTATCTGAACTGGGTGATGCGCGCCGCCGAGACCGACGTGGATACGACGGCCCAACTGGCACGGGTGACGGGCATGTTGGATTCCCCGCTGCGGTTGTTCCGTCCCGGATTCGTCGCCCATGTCGCACAGATCAACCGCCGCAAGCATCAGCCGCCGGCCCCGCTGCACGCGGTGCCCGCACCCGCCCGCGAATCGGCATAAAGAAATCCCCGGGACCAGACGGTCCCGGGGATTTCTTTGTTGCTTCAGATCAGCCGAGCACGCGCTGCATGTCGGGGATCATCGCCTGCAGCTCGCGGCCCCAGTACGCCCAGTTGTGCGTGCCGTTGTCCGGGAAGTTGAAGACACCGTTCTTGCCGCCCGCAGCCAGGTAGTTGTCGCGGAAGGTGATGTTGGTCTTGATGGTCAGACCTTCGAGGAAGGTGGCGGGCAGATCGCCGCCGCCGAGCTCGTCGGGTTGGCCGTTACCGCAGTAGACCCAGATGCGGGTGCCGTTCGCAACGAGGCGGTCGATGTTGACCATCGGGTCGTTGCGCTTCCAGCCGCTGTTGGGATCCTCGGTCTTGCCCCACATGTCGTCGGCCTTGAAGCCACCGGCGTCACCCATGGAGATGTTGATCAGGAAGGGCCACCAGCCCTCGGAGGGGTTCAGGAAGCCCGACAGCGAGCCGGCGTAGACGAACTGCTCGGGATGCCAGATCGACAGGGTCAGCGATGCGGAACCGGCCATCGACAGACCGACGGCGGCGCTACCGGTGGGCTTGACGCTCCGGTTGGCCTGCAGCCACTGCGGGAGCTCCTGGGTGAGGAAGGTCTCCCACTTGTACGTGAGCGGCGGCCCGGCCTTGTTGCGGGCGGGGGCGTACCAGTCGGCGTAGAAGCTGGACTGGCCACCGACCGGCATGATCGCCGACAGGCCGCTGTTCTGGAACCACTCGAACGCTGGGGTGTTGATGTCCCAGCCGTTGAAGTCGTCCTGCGCACGCAGGCCGTCGAGCAGGTACACGGCCGGCGAGCCTTCGCCGCCGCTCTGGAACTGGATCTTGATGTCTCGACCCATCGACGGTGACGGCACCATGAGGTACTCCACCGGCAAGCCCGGGCGGGAGAAGGCACCTGCGGGTGCGGTCTCGCCGGTCATGGCCACCGCACCAGGTATCACCAGGGCAGCCGCGGCCGCGGCGCCGATCCGGCGCATCCACCGACCTACAACGTTCTGCATAAATCCCATCCCAACTCAGATTGTTCACGGTCACGCTCGCCCCTGGGCGATGACGGCACCACCCAGTGATAACCGCTTTGCCTCGTTGCATGGCGGTATCACGCGTCCGCTCGACCTGACGTTCGGGCAGCAGAGCGGACCGAGAAATTCAGTTGTCGCAGGTTGCAGTAAAACACGGTGCCAGCAGGTTCAGAAAGTCCGGGGTCGCGGCGTGCCGCCGTACGCTTCGAATCATGGCCGCTGAGCGAACGTCTTCCAGCAACCGTCTGTCGGTCGACGACTGGCTGCAGGCCGGGTACGCAATCCTTGCCACCGAAGGGATAAAAGCCCTGAAAATCGACCGTTTATGCCGCCACCTCGGGGTCACCAAAGGCAGCTTTTATTGGCATTTCGACGGCATGCCGAGCTATCGCACAGCGCTCATTCAGGGTTGGGGCGAGCTTCGCGACGAGGATCGGCGCTCAATAGAAGAGATCGGATCGTTGCCGCCCCGCGACCGACTGCGCCACATGATGGCGTCGCTGATCAGTCCCGGGCACTGGACGCTGGAGCGGGCGATGCGCGAATGGGCCCGCACCGATGCCGCCGTGGCAGAAAGCGTGCGGGCCGCCGATCGCCGGGTGCGGGCCGCGGTGCGCAACGCATTCGTCGACTTCGGTTTCGACACCGACGAGGCCGAACTGCGGGCCGATGCGACGTTTGCCGTCGGGGTGGGGCTCCTCCATCTGTCGGGACCCGTCCCCCACCCTCGCCAGGCGGCCCGCAGCGAACGTTTTCTGGACCTCATGCTGGCCACCTGAGCCTGCCATACTAAAAGGTATGGTACGGTTCGGCCATGCTGACCACGCAGCCCCAGATCACCGACGCGTTCGTCACCGCTCTCGCCGATCGCGCGCCCGAGGCGGAGACACTGCGCCGCCTGCCCGACGCCACCGTCGAGGACCTGGTGGCCTCGGGTTTCACCGATCTCCTGGTTCCCGCCCGCTACGGAGGTCAGCAGGCCGCCTTCCCCGCGCTTCTCGATCCGGTCCGCCGACTGGCCCACGGCTGCACGTCGAGCGCGTGGACCATCGGCTTCTTCACGTTGCACAACTGGATGCTGGCGTTGTTCGGCGAGCAGGCCCAGGAGGAGGCATTCGGCTCCCGGCCGTTTCTCGCACCCGCTCCTCTCGCGCCGACCGGCCGCGGCGTGCCGGTCGACGGCGGCATCCGGCTGACCGGACGGTGGTCCTGGTCGACCGGGGTGATGCACGGCAACTGGATCATCGTGTCCGCGCTCTGCGGGCCCGACGACGGCATCTACCCCGCGTTGGCGCTGCTGCCGATGAGTGAGGTCACCGTCGCCGACGTCTGGCACACCGACGGCATGCGGGCCACCGGATCCAACGACGCCGTCATCACCGACGCCTACGTGCCCGAGCACCGACTGGTGAAGGTGACCGACATCTACGCGGGCACCGCGCCGGGGGCCGGGTTGCACGACGCGGCCACCTACCGCTGGCCGATGGTGCCCGCGCTGGCGCTGCTGGCGTCGATGCCCGCGCTGGGCAGTGCCGAGCGGGTCACCGAGATCTACGCCGAACGACTCGCCGAGCGGGTGCTGCCGTACGAGGGCGTGATGCAGAGGGACAAGCCGATCGCTCAGGCGCACCTCGCGGAAGCCCAGGTGCGGTTACGCGCACTGCGCGGACTGCTCGCCGACACCGTCGGGGAGATCGAGTCCATCGTGGTGGCCGGCGACACCGTCGAGAGGCCGGTCCGCGCCCAGGCCAGACTGGCCGCGGCGCACATCGTCGCCGAATCACGCTCGGTCATCGGCGAATTGCTGGGTGCGGGCGGGGCGAGCATCCACTTCTTGTCCAGTCCGTTGCAGCGCTTCAAACGCGACGTCGACGTGCTCGCCGGGCATGTGGTGTTCGACTACGACACCAGCCGGGAGCTGGCCGGTGCACTGACACTGGGCCTGCGTATCCCGCGAACCTCGATGATCTGATGCGGACGCTGTGGGTCGAGGCCAGCCCCAAGGGCGATGACGCGTTGTCCTCGCAACTGGCCATGGCCTATCTGGAAGGCCATGACTACGAGCGGTTCTCGGTGTGGGGCGACGACATACTCCGGTTCGGACGGGATGCTGCCATCGCGAAATTCGCCGGGCTGTTCGGCGAGCCGACCACCGCGGACCAGGATGCGCAATGGCAGCGGGTGCTCGACGAGATCGAGCGGGTCCGTTGCTTCGACCGGCTGGTGGTGTCCTCGCCGATGCGGAATTGGCATGTCCCGCATGCCCTCAAGGCATGGATCGACATCATCGTGCAGCCCATCGCCAGCTTCACCCTCAACGAGCGGGGCGAGCATGTGGGCACCCTGGGCGCCGGAAAACCGTTGCAGCTGTTGCTGACTCGCAGTAGCGCCTACGACGGTCGCCATCCCGAGCTGCAGGACTTCCAGAAGCCCTACCTGGAGTATGTGTTCGGCATGCTCGGGTACAGCGTGGACACCTTGGTCGTCGAGCCCACCACACGGTGGACCCCGGCCGAGCGAGCGCAGCTGCGCGCCGAGGCGATCGAACGTGCCCGCGCGGCAGGACGATAGGGCGACTCCTTCGGACTGCCGCGTGGGCGTAGGCTGCCCGCATGTCGACCGCCCGCCGCCTCGCCGTGGACGATTGGATACAGGCCGGGTACTCGCTGCTGGCCGACGACGGGTTGCCCGCCCTGAAGATCGATCGGCTGTGCACCCGGCTGGGCGTCACCAAGGGCAGCTTCTATTGGCACTTCACCGATCTGGCTGCCTATCGCGCCGCCCTGATCGAGTCCTGGGGCACCCAGCGCGGTGAGGAGCATAAGGTCTACCACGACATCGAGGACCAACCCCCGCGCGAGCGGTTGTCGATGATGATCGCCGGCCTGGTCAACCCGCGGCACTGGAAGCTGGAACGCACCATGCGGGAGTGGGCCCGTACCGATGCCGCCGTCGCCTGCGGGGTCGACGCCTCCGACCGGAAGGTGCACCGCGCGGTGCGGCAGGCCTATCTCGATCTCGGGTTCCCCGCCGAACAGGCCGAGTTGCGCGCGGGCCTCACCTTCGCCGCGGGCATCGGCTTCCTGCATATGGCGGGCGCAAAACCCAGCCCGCTCAGCGCCTCTCAGCGCGAGCAGTTCCTGCAGTTCATGCTGCGGCCATGATGTCCGCGGCGACCCCTCAGAACACCGCGGAGACACGTCGCACATGTGCTTACCAGACAGCTCCATACCATACCGTCCGGTACGGAATGGTGCGCCGTTTTCGCAACTTGCCGGGCTGACGATGCCTATTGTTGGTTCCATGCGGTCAGGTCACCTGCTCACGTTCACAGCACTCCTCGTCGGGGCAGGCATCGCTGCGCCGCCGGCCATGGCTGCCGACACTCCGGACCAGGTGGCGCTGACCACCCTGGACGAGATCGTCCGGGGCGACTACCCCGCCGCGGCCGCCGAATTCAACCCGACCATGCAGAAGCTGCTCCCCGTGAAGGCGCTACAGGAATCGTGGGACATGTATCAGCGGACGTTCGGGGCCTTCCAGTCCCACGGCGCCCCCGAGAGCATCCCCCGCGACAATCTCACGATCGTCAACGTGCCACTGCAGATGCAACAGCGCCCCGGACAGTTCCGGCTGGCGGTTCAGCCCGACGGCACCATCTCCAGCCTGAAGTTGCTCAAAGAGGGCGTGCCCGTCCCCTGAGCGCCGGGTTCCCGGTCAGATACCCGCTGCGATGTTCCGACGAGATTGCTTTCAGGGTTGTTGTTCGCCGCGCCTGGACCTTTTTTCACGACCCTCAGCGCAATCTCGTCGGAGGAGCCAAATCGGTATGCCGCGCCCTTGTGGTCTCGCGAAACAAAAAGTAAAGTCACTTTCAGTTTTGCATCGCCCGATCACCGAGGAGCGAGATGGAATCCTTCGTTCACCTGCGCAAAGGCAAGACGCCCAAGCGTGTGCATGCCGACCTCGACGGCCTCAAGGACGACGAGCTCGGCCGCGGCGGCTTCGTCGGCCGCACCGCCAACATGTACCGGCGTAACGACCCGACCGCTTATCGCACCATCGGCCCCCTGCGGCCCACCGATGTGCTGTCCTCGGAGCTCAAGCCCAGCGACGCCGCCGACGCGCACGGCGGTCCGCTGCTGATGTTCTCCAACGACGACTGCCAGGTGCTGCTGAGCCGGCGTAGCGAGGAGATGCCGTTCTTCGTCCGCTACGTCGACGGCGACCTCTTGCTGTTCGTACACAAGGGCGCCGGGCTACTGGAGACCGAGTTCGGCCCACTGCCCTACCGCGAGGGCGACTGGGTGTACATCCCGAAGGCATGCACATTCCGCCAGGTCCCGGACTCCGAATCGACCTGGCTGATGATCCAGGCCACCGACGACTTCCGGGTACCGCCGGCAGGCATCCTGGGCCGGCATTTCCCGTTCGATCCGGCGCAGGTCACCATCCCCGAACCTGCCCCGATCGATGATGACGGCCGGGATGAGTACGAGGTGCGCCTCATTCACGAGGATGGCCCGACTTCGCTTATCTACCAACATAATCCGCTGGACGTTGAGGGCTGGCGCGGGGACAACTTCCCGTTCACGTTCAACATCGAGGATTACACCGTCATCACCTCCGAGAGCGTACATCTGCCGCCGACGGTGCACCTGTTCATGCAGGCGACCGGGGTCTACGTGATGAACTTCCTGCCCAAGCCCGCCGAGAGTGTGCCCGGCACCGAACGCACCCCGTGGTATCACCGCAACGTCGATTTCGACGAGATCGCGTTCTTCCACTCCGGGTCGCTGTACGGCATCCCGATGCCACCCGGGCTGGTTTCGCATGCGCCGCAAGGAGTTCACCACGGCGCACCCGAAAAGGCGCGCGAACGGGCCCGCCGCAAGTTCGACGACTACGACCGGGTGGACTGGTCGGTGATCGCCATCGACACCCGGCGCCGGCTCATTCCGTCCGCCGACATCCTCGCCAACGATCTGGGGCAGCACTGATGACCGTCACTGAACAGCCCGTCAAATTCGAGTACGAGCGCATCCCGTATCTGGTTGCCTACCAGAACACGTCGTCGGTACGCGATGTGTACGGCGGCGTGGCCGAGCTGGTGGTGCTGGAGAGCTACCTGCTGAAACCGAAGACCAAAGAGTCCGACACCGTGCTGGTGTTCATGCACCCGATCGGCGGCGGCGCCTACCTGCCGATGATCAACGCGCTGGCCCGCGCCGGTCACCATGTCATCTACTGCAACAGCCGGTTCCGCGGCACCGACTCCGCGCTGCTGATGGAGAAGGTGGTCGAAGATCTGGGCGAATGCATCAAGGACGCCAAGAACCGGCTGGGCTACGACAAGGTGGTACTGGCCGGCTGGAGCGGCGGTGGCTCGCTGTCGGTGTTCTACCAACAGCAAGCTCAGCATCCGACGGTCACGGCCAGCCCGTCCGGCGACGGCCCCGACCTGACCAAGCTCGGCCTGCTGCCCGCCGACGGCATCATGCTGCTGGCCGCACACATCAGCAGGCACGGCACCATGACCGAATGGATGGACGCCTCCATCCTCGATGAGAACGACCCGTCCCAGCGTGATCCGGAACTGGATCTGTACAACCCGGACAACCCGAACCAGCCGCCGTACACCCCGGAATTCCTGGAGCGCTACCACGAGGCGCAGGTCGCCCGAAATCGACGGATCACCAAATGGGTCAAGGAAAAGTTGGCCGAGCTCAGGGCCGCAGGCCGACCCGATGACGAATACGCGTTCGTCGTACACGGCACCATGGCCGACCCGCGCTGGCTGGACCCGGCCGTCGACCCCAACGACCGCACACCCGGCCAGTGCTATCTGGGCGACCCACAGGTGGTCAACAACTCCCCCGTCGGGCTGGCCCGATACAACACCCTGCGCAGCTGGCTGTCACAGTGGAGCTATGACGACGCCAACGGCGACGCCGTGAAGGCCGGCCCCGACATCGCGGTGCCGGCGCTGGTGATCGGCAACCTCGCCGACGACGCGTGCACCCCCAGCCACACCCGCCGGTTGTACGAGGCGATCGGACATCCGGACAAGGAGATGCACGAAATCCCCGGCGCCAATCACTACTACTCAGGGCCGGATCAGCGCGGGACGCTGCGTCAGGCCGTCGGTATCTGCACGGATTGGCTGCACCGGCATGGATTCTCGGTATGAACACCGGCGCGCTGGACGGCATCAGGGTGCTCGAACTGGGCACCCTGATCTCCGGCCCGTTCGCCGGCCGGCTACTCGGCGACATGGGCGCCGAGGTGCTCAAGATCGAGCTGCCCACCACGCCGGACCCGCTGCGCACCTGGGGCCAGGCCGAACTGGACGGCCATCATTTCTTCTGGACCGTGCATGCCCGCAACAAGAAGGCCGTCACGCTCGACCTACGCACCCCACGCGGCCGAGACTTGTTCCTGGAGTTGGTCGACCGCTCCGACGTGATCGTGGAGAACTTCCGGCCCGGCACCCTGGAGAAGTGGAACCTCGGCTACGACGTGCTGCGCGAACGCAACAAGGGCATCATCCTGGTGCGGGTGTCCGGGTACGGGCAGACCGGTCCGGATGCCGGCAAGGCCGGGTACGCCTCGGTCGCCGAAGCCGCCAGCGGACTGCGCCACATGAACGGTTTCCCCGGCGGCCCTCCCCCGCGACTGGCGCTCTCGCTCGGCGACAGCCTGGCCGGAATGTTCGCGGCCCAAGGCGCGCTGGCCGCCCTGTATCGGCGCAGCGTCACCGGCGAGGGACAGGTGGTCGACACCGCGCTCACCGAATCCTGCTTGGCCATCCAGGAATCCACCATCCCCGACTACGACATCGGCGGTGTGGTGCGTGGGCCCTCGGGCACCCGGCTGGAGGGCATCGCGCCGTCCAACATCTACCAGAGTGCCAACGGCAGCTGGGTGGTGATCGCCGCCAACCAGGACACCGTGTTCCGCCGGCTGTGCGAGGCGATGGGCCGTCCCGACCTGGCCACCGATGACCGTTTCGTCAATCATGTTGCGCGGGGACGCAATCAGGACGAGATCGACAAGATCATCGGCGCGTGGGCGGCCGAACGCCAGCCCGCCGAGATCATCGAGACACTGTCGCAAGCCGGGGTGATCTCCGGCCCGATCAACACCGTCGCCGAGGTGGTGCAGGATCCGCAACTGCAGGCCCGCAACATGATCGTCGATCACTGGGATGAACGGATCGAACGCAACGTCAAGGGGCCCGGCGTCGTTCCGGTGCTGTCGGAGTCGCCCGGCTCGGTGCGCAACGCCGGCTCGGCGCACCCCGGCCAGCACAACGACGAGGTGTACTCCGGGCTGCTCGGCCTGTCCGCCGACGAGGTCGATTCCTTGCGAGAGGAGAGGGTCCTGTGAAAGTCGACATCCGCGAGGTGTGCCTGCGCGACGGTCTACAGATCGAGGCACCGATTCCGTTGGCGGCCAAGGTCGCATTGCTCGAAGCCATCGTGGCGACCGGGGTACGCGAGGTCGAGGCGACGGCGTTCGTCTCCCCGTCCAAGGTGCCCGCACTCGCGGATGCCGCGGAGTTGGCCGCCGAGCTGTACCGCTTCCCGGACGTCGAGTTCTCCGCCCTGGTGGCCAGCCCCAACGGCGCCACCCGCGCCATCGCATCCGGGCTGCGGTCCATCGAATACGTGGTGTCGGCGTCGGATGCCCACAGTGTGGCCAACGTCGGCCGCTCCAGCAGCGAGGCCACCGCGGCGATCGCCGATGTGGCACGCATCGCCCACGACAACGGCGCCACCGTCGAGGTCATCATCGCCACCGCCTGGGACTGCCCGTTCGACGGCCCGACACCGGCCCGGCACGTCCTCGACATCGCCATGGCGGCAGTCGAACTCGGCGTCGACCGGATCGCCATCGCCGACACCATCGGCACCACCACCCCGCGGCGCGTCAGTGCACTGATCGGCAAGGTGAAGCCGCTGATCGGTGACGTCCCGCTCGGTGCGCACTTCCACAACACCCGTGGAGCGGGGCTGGCCAGCGCCTACGCGGCGGTGCAGGCCGGGGTGACCCGCCTGGATGCCTCCGTCGGCGGCCTGGGTGGTTGCCCGTTCGCGCCGGGCGCCTCGGGCAACATCGCCACCGAGGACCTGGTGTACCTGTTGCGCGACAGTGATATCGACGTCGACGTCGACCTGGACCTCGCGATCGATGCCGCCAAGGTGGCCCAAGATGCCGTCGGCCACGAACTGCCCAGCGCGCTGCTGCGCGCGGGCGATCGCATCCTGGCCTGAGATGACACCCGCCGAATCGCTGACCGCCAAAGGCCGCCAGACCCGTGAGGCCATCGAACTGGCGGCCAGAAAGCTGTTCGCCGAACGCGGCTTTCACGGCACCACCCTGGCGGACATCACCTCGGCGGCGGGCAAGTCCTCGGCGGTGTTCTACCGCTACTTCGACGATAAGGAAGACCTGCTGGCCTCACTGGCCGAGTCCTTCCTGCACGACATCGTCGAGCCCTCCGGCATGCGGGTACCACTGCCTGATTCCCCCGAGGACACCGAGTATTTCGCCATGGTGGTGACGGGGTACTGGAATCTCTTCAAGCAGAACATCGGCATCATGATCGCCGTCGCCCAACTGGGCGCCACCCAGCCACGGTTCGCCAAGGTGCAGCACGAGTTCCGCCGGTTCGGTATGGACATGGTGGGTGATTCGGTGCGCCGGGCCCGCGAGCAGGGGTACGCGCAGGATCTGCAGACCGAGCACATCGCCGCCGCGATCGCCCTGCTGTTCGAGAACTTCACCGTCGTCGTGGTCGGCAATCCCGGCTCGGAACTGCAGATCAGCGATGCGGATGCCATCAAGACCCTGTCGACGATCTGGAAGAAAACCCTGTACGGCTTCTAGAGGACGAAAGAGAGATCAGAGTGGATTTCGCTTTACCCGAACACCTTCCGGGGCTGCTCGACGAGATGGATGCGTTCATCGAGGCGGAGATCAAACCGCTGGAACGCGAGAACATGCAGTACTTCGACCGCCGGCGCGAATTCGCACGCACCGACCTGGAGAACGGCGGGGTGCCGACCCGGGAATGGGAGGACCTGCTCGACGAGATGCGCAGGCGCGCCGACGCGGCGGGCTGGCTGCGCTACGGGCTGCCGAAAGAGTTCGGCGGCCGCGGCGGCAGCAACCTCGACATGGCGGTCATCCGGGAACATCTGGCGCACAAGGGTCTTGGCCTGCACAACGATCTGCAGGACGAGTCGTCGATCGTCGGGAACTTCCCTCAGGTCATCATGATGAGCCGGTTCGGCACCGACGCGCAGAAGGCCGAGTGGGTCGAGGCCATGCTCACCGGCAAGCGTTCCATGGCCTTCGGGCTGACCGAACCCAACCACGGCAGCGACGCCACCTGGATGGAGACCACAGCGGTGCGCGACGGCGAAGACTGGGTGATCAACGGCGCCAAACGCTGGAACACCGGGGTGCACCGCGCGACTCACGACCTGATCTTCGCCCGCACCTCCGGCCAAGACGGATCGGCCACCGGCATCACCGCCTTCCTGGTGCCCACCGACACACCGGGTTTCACCGTCCCCTACTACTGGTGGACGTTCAACATGCCCAGTGACCATGGCGAGGTCGAACTCGAAGACGTCCGGGTCCCCGCTGACGCCGTGCTCGGTGAGGTCGACCACGGCCTGGAGGTCGGCCAGACGTTCCTGCACGAGAACAGGATCCGGCAGGCCGCCAGCAGCCTGGGCGCGGCGCAGTACTGTATCGACCGCGCTGCGCAATACGCCGGCGACCGCATCGTCTTCGGCAAGCCGCTGTCGGTGAATCAGGCCGTGCAATGGCCGCTGGCCGAATTGCAGACCGAAGCCCAGATGGTGCGCCTGCTGGTGTATTACGCCGCCTGGCACCTGGACCGCGACCACCACATGGAGGTTTCGGACAAGGTGTCGATGGCCAACTACCGGGCCAACAGGCTGGTGTGCGAGGCGGCCGACCGTGCCATGCAGATCCACGGTGGCGTCGGCTACAGCCGGCACGAGCCGTTCGAGCACATCTACCGGCACCATCGGCGATACCGGATCACCGAAGGGGCCGAGGAGATCCAGATCCGCCGCGTCGCGCAGCGGATGCTGAAGTTCGGCCGCAAGTGATCGATGCCTCCGAGATGAGCGGGGCACTGGCGGGGGTGCTGGGTGCGACGCGCATCGAGGACTTGCGGGTGCTCACCGGCGGGGCCAGCCGCGCCACCTGGGCCTTCACCGCCGACGACCGGCCCCTCATCCTGCGCACCGGCCCACCCGACGAGATTCACGCCGGGATGGAGCTGGAGGCCGCGGCGCTGCGCCGGGCGGCGGACACCGGCGCGCCGGTTCCGGGCATCGTCACTGCGTCCAATTCGGTTGAGGCCCTGGGTAATCCCTACCTGGTCTGCGATTTCATCGCCGGTGAGACGATTGTCCGCAAGATCGCCCGCACCTTGGACGACACGTCGCGGTCCGCGCTGCTGACCCAGTGCGCGCAGGCGCTGGCTCAGATCCACCGCGCTGATCCCGACGGCATCGGACTGGCCGTCTCCGATCCCCTGCAGGACTGGCGGCGCGAACTCGACGAAATGGGTGATACCACCGCCCCATTCGAGTACGCGTTCCGGTGGCTGGAACGTCACCGCCCGGCCCCTACCGCAGCCGTCCTGGCGCACGGCGACTTCCGGATGGGCAACCTCATCGTCGCCGATGGTCAACTGGCCGCCGTCCTGGATTGGGAGCTGACCCACATCGGCGAGGCCGCCGACGACCTGGCGTGGTTCTGCATCCGGGCCTGGCGGTTCGGCGCCCCCAAGGAACTCGGTGCGGGCGGCCTGGGCAGCATCGAGGATTTCGTCACCGCGTACGAAACCGCCGGTGGCGCACCGATCAATCGCGAGGCCCTGCACTGGTGGCTGGTGCTGGCGACCCTGCGGTGGGGCGTCATCTGCCGCTACCAGTACGAGCGGCACCGCTGCGGGCAGACCCGCTCGGTGGAGCTGGCCGCGATCGGTCGACGGGTCTGCGAGACTGAACATGATCTGCTGACGCTGCTGGAGGCCCCGTGAGCCTGCACTACAAGCCGACCGCGGCCGAACTCGTCGCAGCCGTCGCGGAATTCCTGGAAACCGACGTACGCGACGGCACGAGTGGGGCGCTGAACTTCCACGCCCGCGTCGCGGCCAATGCACTGCGCACCGTCGAACGCGAACTGCTCGACGACACCGCGGACATCCCTCGCCAGGCGCTGGGCGCACTCGGCTTCCCGGACGAGGCCGCATTGGCCGCGGCCATCCGCGCCGGCGACACCGGCGATGAGGTGCTGCCCGCCCTGCACGCACTGGTGCGCCACCGGCTGGCCGTCGCACATCCGGGTTACGAGGAGGAACGATGACCATTGACGTGGCGAACCAGTTGTTCGGTGCCATCGAACGCGGCGACTACGCGAGCGTCGAGCAGCTGTGGGCCGACGATGTCACGGTGTGGCACAGCGGTGACACCCAGGACAACGACCGGCGGCGCGCGCTGAAGGTGATCCAGTGGTTCCTCGGGGTCAGCACCACCCGCCGCTACGAGATCCTGGACCGGCAGTTCTTCGAGGGTGGATTCGTGCAGCAACATGTCCTGCACGCCGATGCCACCAACGGCGCCTCGATCGCCTTGCGGGTCTGCATCGTCATCAAGGTCGGGGCTGATGGGCTGATCACCCGGATCGACGAGTATTTCGATCCGGCCGATATGGCACCGTTGATGTCATGAGCGAAATGAGCACCGATTGGATCGGCGAGTGGCGACTCGATCCCGAGCGCACGACGCTGGAGTTTCACAGCCCCACCTTCTGGGGACTGGCACACGTCAAAGGCACCTTCGCCGGGGTCAGCGGGTCCGCCCGGGCCGCCGCCGCCGATGAGGGTATCGACGTCACCGGGCACCTGGAGATCGACGCGGCCTCGGTGCACACCGGCATCCGCAAACGCGACACGCACCTGATGTCGCCGGATTTCTTCGACGTACAGGCGTTTCCCAGTATCGCCGTCGTCGTCGAGTCCGGCGAGGTCACCGGGACGGGCTGGGTCCTGCTGCACGCACAACTATCGGTGAAGGGCGTGCAGCGCGACGTCGAGCTGGCCACCCACGTGCGGGCCGCCGGCGATGGTGCGCTGCGCCTGCAGACCACCACGACCCTGAACCGGCTGCACTACGGCGTGGACGGCAACCTGATGGGCATGATGGGCGAAGCGGTGAACATCGAAGCCACCGCGGTCTTCGTCCGGCAGTCGTAACATCCCAGGAGTGGCCGACACCGACGCGCAGGTCCGGATCCTCGTATACAGCTCCAACCCCCGCACCCGCGACGCTGTGCGTTCGGCACTCGGCCGCCGTGTGCACCCCGATCTGCCCGAGCTGAGCTATCTGGATGTCGCGACCGCGCCGATGGTGGTCCAGCAGATCGAAGGCGGCGGGTTCGATCTGGCCATTCTCGACGGTGAGGCCGCCCCGGCCGGCGGGTTGGGCCTGGCCAAGCAGCTCAAGGACGAAATCACCGACTGCCCGCCCGTCCTGGTGCTGACCGGACGTCCCGATGACGCCTGGCTGGCGACCTGGTCGCGGGCGGAGGCGGCGGTATCTCATCCGATCGACCCGATCGCACTCGGCGAAGCCGTGGCTGCGGTACTGCGCGGGGCCGCACTCTAAGCAGCACGAAAAGCGCTGTGGCCGTTAATTCTTCACGTCGTCGTCGGTGAGGACGTGGTAACCCAGCTGTCATTTTCATCCTAGCCAAAATGCGCCGGTCCGACCGGTAGCGTGACTAAGCTGTGTTCTAGCTCACATCGAAAGCCCAACGAGGGAGCTATGAACATCTACCTACCCATCCTCGTTCTCGGGGGTATCGCGGCAGCGTTCGCGGTCGGCTCGGTCGGTATCGCCGTGCTGATCGGACCGCGCCGGTACAACCGAGCCAAACTCGAGGCCTACGAGTGCGGCATCGAACCGCTGCTTCCCGCGGAGGACGCCAAGCTGGCGACGGGCCAAAGATTTCCGATCAAGTACTACCTGACGGCGATGTTGTTCATCGTCTTCGACATCGAGATCGTCTTCCTCTACCCGTGGGCGGTGTCGTTCGACTCGCTCGGGATGTTCGCGCTGGTGGAGATGATCCTGTTCATGCTCACAGTGTTCGTCGCCTACGCCTACGTGTGGCGACGGGGAGGTCTGTCATGGGATTAGAAGAACAACTGCCAGGCGGCATCCTGCTCTCGACGGTGGAGAAGGTGGCCGGCTACGTCCGCAAAGGATCGTTGTGGCCGGCGACATTCGGACTGGCGTGCTGCGCCATCGAGATGATGGCCACCGCGGGCCCGCGGTTCGACATCGCTCGGTTCGGCATGGAGCGGTTCTCGGCCACGCCGCGCCAGGCCGATCTGATGATCGTGGCCGGCCGGGTCAGCCAGAAGATGGCCCCGGTGCTGCGCCAGGTTTACGACCAGATGGCCGAGCCCAAATGGGTACTGGCCATGGGGGTGTGCGCCTCCTCTGGCGGCATGTTCAACAACTACGCGGTGGTGCAGGGCGTCGACCACATCGTGCCGGTGGACATCTACCTCCCGGGCTGTCCCCCGCGTCCCGAGATGTTGCTCAACGCAATCCTCAAGCTGCACGCCAAGATTGCCGAGATGCCGCTCGGGGTGAACCGGGCCGAGGCCATCGCCGCCGCCGAACAGGCCGCGCTGGCGTCGCGGCCGACGATCGAGCTGACGGGGCTGCTGCGATGACCGACAAGCCTGATGTGGAGGTGATCGGTGAGCGCCGCGGCATGTTCGGCGTGCACGGCACCGGCGACACCTCCGGATACGGCCGCCTGGTCCGCGAAGTCGCACTGCCCGGCAGTTCCCCGCGGCCCTACGGCGGATACTTCGACGAGGTGGTCGACCGACTTTCCGAAGCGCTGGGCCCGGACGTGTTCGAGGCAGCGGTGGAACGCGTCGTGGTGTTCCGCGACGAGCTGACCCTGGAGGTGCGCCGCGCTCACCTGATGGCAGTGGCACAGACTCTGCGCGACGACCCGGCCCTGCGATTCGAGTTGTGCCTGGGCGTGTCCGGGGTGCACTATCCCGATGAGCCCGACCGGGAATTACACGCGGTCTATCCGCTGATGTCGATCACCCACAACCGCCGGATCCGCGTCGAGGTCGCCACTCCGGACGCTGATCCCCATGTGCCGTCGCTCTTTTCGGTGTACCCGACCACCGACTGGCACGAGCGCGAGACCTACGACTTCTTCGGCATCATCTTCGACGGCCATCCGGCACTGACCCGGATCGAGATGCCCGACGACTGGGTGGGACATCCGCAGCGCAAGGACTACCCGCTGGGCGGAATCCCGGTGGAGTACCACGGCGCCGAGATCCCGCCGCCCGATCAGCGGAGGTCGTACAACTGATGACACTGCAGAGCGAACCGCCCGTCGTCGTGGTCGGCGGACAGGACTGGGACGCCGTCGTCGCCGCCGCCCGGGAGCACGCCGGGGAACGCATCGTCGTCAACATGGGTCCGCAGCACCCGTCGACGCACGGGGTGCTGCGGCTGATCCTGGAGATCGAGGGCGAGACCATCACCGAGGCCCGGTGCGGAATCGGTTATCTGCACACCGGTATCGAGAAGAACCTCGAATACCGCACCTGGACCCAAGGCGTCACCTTCGTGACCCGGATGGACTACCTGTCCCCCTTCTTCAACGAAACCGCCTACTGCCTCGGCGTGGAAAAACTGCTCGACGTCACCGACGACATCCCGGAGCGCGCCAGCGTCATCCGGGTGTTGCTGATGGAACTCAACCGCATCTCCAGTCATCTGGTGGCGCTGGCCACCGGCGGCATGGAACTTGGCGCCATGTCGGCGATGTTCTTCGGATTCCGCGGACGGGAATCGATTCTGTCCATGTTCGAGACCATCACCGGTCTGCGGATGAACAATGCCTTCATCCGGCCCGGCGGCTTGGCGTCAGACCTGCCCGATGAGGCCATGCCGCAGCTGCGTGAACTGGTGAAGGCGCTGCCGGGACAGCTCCGCGACATGGAGAACCTGCTGCGCGACAACTACATCTGGAAAGCCCGCACCGAGGGTATCGGCTACCTCGACCTCACGGGATGTATGGCCCTGGGGATCACCGGACCGGTGCTGCGATCCACCGGACTGCCCCACGATCTGCGCAAGGCGCAGCCCTACTGCGGCTACGAGACCTATGAATTCGACGTCTGCACGGCCGACGGCTGTGATGCGTTCGGCCGCTATCTGATCCGGGTCGACGAGATGAAGGAATCGCTCAGGATCGTCGAGCAGTGCATCGATCGGCTCAAGCCGGGACCGGTGATGCTGACCGACAAGAAACTGGCCTGGCCGGCCGACCTGAAGATCGGTCCCGACGGGCTGGGCAACTCGCCCGACCACATCGCCAAGATCATGGGCACCTCGATGGAAGCGCTGATCCACCACTTCAAATTGGTCACCGAGGGCATCCGGGTACCCGCTGGGCAGGTGTATGTGGCGGTCGAATCACCGCGTGGGGAACTCGGTGTGCACATCGTCAGCGATGGCGGCACCCGGCCGTACCGGGTGCATTACCGCGACCCGTCGTTCACGAATCTGCAAGCGGTGGCGGCGATGTGCGAAGGCGGCATGGTGGCCGACGCGATCTCTGCGGTGGCGTCGTTGGATCCGGTCATGGGAGGCGTGGACAGGTGACGGCGATCGAGCTCCGGTTGGGGCAGCGGCCCGACGAGGCCGGGCCCCCGATATCTGCTGGACCGCAATCCTATTCGCCCGACGTGACGGCAGAGCTGACCTCCGACGCCGAGCAGATCATCGCCCGCTACCCGCAATCCCGCTCGGCGCTGCTGCCACTGCTGCACCTGGTTCAGGCGCAGGACGGCTATCTGACGCCGGCCGGCGTCCGGTTCTGTGCGGCTCAACTGGATCTGAGCCCCGCCGAGGTGACCGCCGTGGCCACCTTTTATTCGATGTACCGGCGCACCCCCACCGGCGACTATCTGGTCGGCGTGTGCACCAACACGCTGTGCGCCATCATGGGCGGCGACGCGCTGCTGGAGATCCTGCAAGAGCACCTCGGTGTGCACGCCGGTGAGACGACGCCCGACGGCTCCATCACCCTGGAGCACATCGAATGCAATGCCGCCTGCGACTTCGCGCCGGTGGTCATGGTGAACTGGGAGTTCTTCGACAACCAAACCCCTTCCTCGGTAAGAGAACTCGTCGATGACCTGCGCGCCGGGCAACCGGTGATGCCCAGCCGCGGCGCCACGCTGTGCACGTTCCGGCAGACCGCCCGGATCCTGGCCGGTGTGGAAAACGGTTCGCCTGATCTTTCCCCGCCGGGCCCGGCGACGTTGGCCGGGCTGCGGGTCGCCAGGGGTGAGCAATGACCGAACTTGCACCGGTGCTCAGCAGTTACTGGGACGCACCGCAATCCTGGACGCTGTCCACGTATCTGCACCACGACGGCTATCAGGCGCTGGATGCGGCCCTGGACATGGACCCCGATGCCGTCATCGCACTGGTGAAGGATTCCGGGTTGCGCGGGCGCGGCGGCGCGGGCTTCCCGACCGGCCAGAAATGGTCGTTCATCAACCAGTCGGACCCGAAACCGCACTATCTGGTGATCAACGCCGACGAGTCCGAACCCGGTACGTGCAAGGATATTCCGCTGATGATGGCAACCCCGCACGTGCTGGTGGAGGGAGCGATCATCGCCTCCTATGCCATCCGGGCCCGGCACGCCTTCATCTATGTGCGCGGTGAGGTGGTACCGGTACTGCGCCGGCTGCGCGCGGCCGTGGCCGAGGCGTACGAGGCCGGCTATCTGGGCCGCGACATCCTGGGCTCCGGTTTCGACCTGGACCTGGTGGTGCACGCCGGCGCCGGTGCCTACATCTGCGGTGAGGAAACCGCGTTGCTGGACTCCCTGGAGGGCCGTCGCGGCCAGCCCCGGCTACGGCCGCCGTTCCCCGCGGTGGCCGGGCTGTACGCCTGCCCGACGGTGGTCAACAACGTCGAATCCATTGCCAGCGTGCCGCCGATCGTGCGCCGCGGGGTGGACTGGTTCAAGTCGATGGGCTCGGAGAAATCACCCGGGTTCACGCTGTACTCCCTGTCCGGCCACGTCACCCGCCCCGGGCAATACGAGGCGCCGCTGGGCATCACGCTGCGCGAACTGCTCGACTACGCGGGCGGGGTCCGGGCCGGTCATCAGCTGAAGTTCTGGACGCCGGGCGGGTCCTCGACGCCGATGCTGACGCCCGAACACCTCGACGTGCCACTGGATTACGAAGGCGTGGGCGGCGCCGGGTCGATGCTGGGAACCAAGGCCCTGCAGATCTTCGACGAGACCACCTGCGTGGTGCGGGCGGTGCGGCGCTGGACCCAGTTCTACGCCCACGAATCCTGCGGTAAATGCACGCCGTGTCGCGAGGGCACCTACTGGCTGGCGCAGATCTTCGAACGGCTGGAGACCGGCGCCGGCGAGCAGGGCGACATCGAGAAGCTGCTCGACATCTCCGATGCGATCCTCGGTAAGTCGTTCTGCGCTCTCGGTGACGGCGCGGCGAGCCCCATCATCTCGTCGATCAAGTATTTCCGCGACGAGTACGAGGCGCACCTGGGCGTCGGCTGCCCGTTCGATCCGCAGGCGTCCACGGTGTTCGCGACGGAGGGGGCGCAGGCATGACATTGGCTGAATCGGCAGGGCCTCGTGGGGACACCACGCCCGTCGAGATGGTGACGTTGACCATCGACGAGCACGAGATCAGTGTTCCCAAGGGCACGTTGGTGATCCGCGCGGCCGAGCTGATGGGCATCCAGATCCCGCGGTTCTGCGACCACCCGCTGCTGGATCCGGTGGGTGCCTGCCGGCAATGCCTGGTCGAGGTCGAAGGCCAACGCAAGCCGCTGGCATCGTGCACCACCACCTGCACCCCCGACATGGTGGTGCGCACGCAACTGACCTCCCCCACCGCCGACAAGGCCCAGCACGGGGTGATGGAACTGCTGCTGATCAACCATCCGCTGGACTGCCCCGTCTGCGACAAAGGTGGCGAATGCCCGCTGCAGAACCAGGCAATGTCCAACGGCCGCAGCGAGACACGGTTCACCGATGTCAAACGCACCTACCCCAAGCCGATCAACCTGTCCGCGCAGGTACTGCTGGACCGCGAACGCTGCGTGCTGTGCGCCCGCTGCACGCGGTTCTCCGAACAGATCGCCGGTGACCCGTTCATCGAGTTGCTGGAGCGCGGTGCGCTGCAACAGGTGGGCATCGCGGACGAGACCCCGTTCGACTCATATTTCTCCGGTAACACCGTGCAGATCTGCCCGGTCGGCGCGCTGACCGGCACCGCCTACCGGTTCCGGGCCCGGCCGTTCGACCTGGTCTCCTCACCGAGCGCCTGTGAACACTGCGCCTCCGGTTGCGCTCAGCGCACCGACCACCGGCGCGGGAAGGTGTTGCGCCGCTTGGCCGGTGACGATCCCGAGGTCAACGAGGAATGGAACTGCGACAAGGGCAGGTGGGCGTTCGCCTACGCCACCCAGGGCGACCGGATCACCACCCCGTTACTGCGCGATCCCGACGGCTCCCAACGGCCGGCCTCGTGGTCGGAGGCGGTCGCGGTGGCCCTGCGCGGGCTGACCTCCGGCAAGGTCGGGGTGCTGACCGGGGGGCGACTCACCCTCGAAGACGCGTACGGGTACGCGAAGTTCGCGCGAATCATGCTCGCCACCAACGATATCGACTTCCGAGCCCGCGCGGGCTCGGATGAGGAGCTGCAGTTCCTGGCCCACGCAGTGGCCGGCCGACCGTTCGCGGTGACCTACGCCGACCTGGAAGCCGCCCCCACCGTCGTCCTCGCCGGGCTGGAACCCGAAGAGGAATCCCCCATCGTGTTCCTGCGCCTGCGCAAGGCATTCCGCAAGCGCGGGCTGCCGGTGCTCGCCATAGCTCCGTTCGCCACCCGGGGCCTGACGAAGATGGGCGGCCGGCTCGTCGGCGCGGCGCCCGGCGACGAGGCGGCGGCACTGGACGGGCTGCGCGGCGACCTGCCCGCCGGCAGCATCATCCTGGTCGGTGAGCGACTGGCGTGCGCGCCGGGTGCCTGCTCGGCGGCCGTCCGGCTGGCGGAGGCGACGGGCGCCCGGATCGGCTGGGTGCCGCGGCGTGCCGGTGATCGTGGGGCGCTGGAAGCCGGTGCGGCACCGAATCTGTTGCCCGGCGGCCGGCTGATCGCAGATCCGGTCGCGCGCGCGGAGGTCGCCGCCGGGTGGAATGTCGATCGGCTGCCGGACCGACCCGGCCGCGACACCGCGGGCATCCTGGCCGCGGCGGCCGGCGGCGAGTTGGCCGCCCTGCTGATCGGCGGGGTGGACCTCGACGATCTGCCCGACCCCGCGACCGCACTCGCCGCCGTCGAGGCAACCGGATTCGTGGTCAGCCTCGAATTGCGGCACAGCGCGATCACCGAACGCGCCGACGTGGTGTTCCCCGTCGCACCGGTGACCGAGAAGAGCGGCGCCTTCGTCAACTGGGAGGGCCGCCCCCGCGCCTTCGACGGCGCCTTGCCGCCCTCGGCGACCTCCGACATGCGGGTGTTGGCCGCCCTGGCCGACGAGGTGGGCGTCGACCTGGGCCTCACCGACGCCGCCCGGGTGCGCGCCGACATCGCCCGCCTCGGCGTGTGGCAGGGCACGCCGGCGCCCGCACCGGACGTCGCTGCCGAACAGGTCCAGCCGGGGCCGGGTGAGGCGGTGCTCGCCTCCTGGCGGATGTTGCTGGACGCCGGCCGGCTGCAGGACGGGGAACCGTACCTGGCCGGCACCGCCCGTCCCGTCGTGGCCCGGTTGTCCGCGAACACCGCGGCCGACATCGGTTGCACCGACGGAATTCGGGTCAGCACCGACCGCGGGTCGGTCACCCTCGCACTGGAGATCACCGACATGCCGGAGCGGGTGGTGTGGCTGCCGCTGAACTCGGCCGGTTCGGCGGTGCACGCCGGCCTCGGCGCGCAGATCGGCGACGTCGTGCGGATCGAGGCGCCATGACCTACCCCGATCTGACGTCGTTCGGCCACGACCCCTGGTGGCTGATGCTGGCGAAAGCCCTGGGCATCTTCGTCTTCCTGCTGCTCACCGTGCTGGTGGCCATCCTGGTCGAACGAAAAGTGCTGGGCCGCATGCAGATGCGTTTCGGACCCAACCGGGTCGGCCCGTTCGGCCTGCTGCAGAGCCTCGCCGACGGCGTCAAACTCGCCCTCAAAGAGGGGCTCATCCCGGCCGGCGTCGACAAACCGATCTACCTGCTGGCACCCGTCCTCGCGGTGATCCCGGCGATCATGGCGTTCGCCGTCATCCCGATGGGCGACAACGTGTCGGTGTTCGGGCACACCACGCCGCTGCAACTGACCGACATGCCCGTGGCGGTGCTCTACGTGCTGGCGGTCACCTCCATCGGGGTGTACGGAATCGTGTTGGCCGGCTGGGCCTCCGGCTCGACGTACCCGCTGCTGGGTGGACTGCGCTCCAGCGCGCAGGTGATCTCCTACGAGATCGCGATGGCGCTGTCCTTCGCCGCGGTGTTCCTCTACGCGGGCACCATGTCGACCTCCGGCATCGTCGCCGCCCAGCACGACACCTGGTATGTGTTCCTGCTGCTGCCGTCCTTCGTGGTGTACGTGACCTCGATGGTCGGCGAGACCAACCGGGCGCCGTTCGACCTGCCCGAAGCCGAAGGTGAACTGGTGGGGGGTTTTCACACCGAGTACTCGTCGCTGAAGTTCGCGATGTTCATGCTCGCCGAATACGTCAACATGACCACGGTGTCGGCGCTGGCCACCACGATGTTCCTCGGCGGCTGGCACGCGCCGTTCCCGTTCAACCTGATCGACGGCGCGAATACCGGTTGGTGGCCGCTGCTGTGGTTCGTCGCGAAGGTGTGGATGTTCCTGTTCCTCTTCATCTGGCTGCGCGCCACCCTGCCCAGGCTGCGCTATGACCAGTTCATGGCCCTGGGCTGGAAAATCCTGATCCCGCTGTCGCTGGGCTGGATCGTCGTCGTCGCCGTCACCCACGAACTGCGGGCGCAGGGCTCCCCCTCATGGATGACCGCACTGGTCAGCATCGGGGTCATCGCGGCCGCCGTCCTGCTCGTGATGGTCTGGAATGCGGTGCGGCACAACACCGCAGTGCCGCCACCACCGCCTGACGCCGGGGCTTTCCCGGTGCCGCCGCTGCCCAACAAGGAGGCCGCAGATGTCTAAGGTCGGCGATGCACTCGCCGGGTTCGGTGTCACCTTCAAGACGATGTTCAAGAAGCCGATCACCGAGCAGTACCCGGAACAGCCCGGCCCCGTGGCCCCGCGCTATCACGGCCGTCACCAACTCAACCGGTACGCCGATGGGCTGGAGAAGTGCATCGGCTGCGAACTGTGCGCCTGGGCCTGCCCCGCCGACGCGATTTTCGTCGAAGGCGCGGACAACACCGAGGGGCAACGGTTCTCACCCGGCGAGCGGTACGGCCGGGTCTACCAGATCAACTATCTGCGGTGCATCGGCTGCGGGCTGTGTATCGAGGCCTGCCCGACCCGGGCGCTGACCATGACCAACGACTACGAGATGGCCGACGACAACCGCGCCGACCTGATCTACGGCAAGGACAAGCTGCTGGCACCACTGACACCGGAGATGACCGCACCGCCGCACGAGATGGCTTCTGGCAGTAGCGATGAGGACTACTACCGCGGCCACATCACCGCCGGTGGCCTGCGGGACCTCGGCATTCCGACGGTACCGGCCCGATGACCTCCACCGCGGAAGCCGTCACCTTCTGGATCGTGGGCACCCTGGCCGTCCTCGGCGCGATCGGGGTGGTGACGGGTACCAAAGCGGTGTACTCGGCGTTGTTCCTGGCGATCACGATGATCAACCTCGCGGTGCTCTACATCGCCCAGGATGCGCTGTTCCTCGGCATCGTCCAGGTGGTGGTCTACACCGGCGCGGTGATGATGCTCTTCCTGTTCGTCCTCATGCTGATCGGCGTCGACACCTCGGAGTCTCTGGTGGAAACGATTCGCGGCCAACGGGTTGCGGCCATCGTCGCCGGCGTCGGGTTCGGGGTGCTGCTGATCGGCGGGATCGGCAACGTCTCGGTGAACGGCTTCACCGGGCTTGAGGCCGCCAACGCCGGCGGGAACGTCGAGGGTCTGGCGGTGTTGATCTTCACCCGCTATGTCTGGGCCTTCGAACTGACCAGTGCGCTGCTGATCACCGCCACCCTGGGCGCGATGGTGCTGGCACACCGGGAGCGGTTCGACCGCCGCAAGACCCAGCGCGAGCTGGCGATCGAGCGATTCGGCCCGGGCGGCTATCCGACCACCCTGCCCAATCCCGGTGTGTACGCGCGGCACAACGCCGTCGACGTGCCCGCCCGGTTGCCCGACGGCACCGCGGCGCGGACATCGGTCAGCACGATCCTCATTCCGCGTGACGGGAGGAAATGATGAATCCCGCCAATTACCTCTACCTGTCGGCGCTACTGTTCACCATCGGTGCGGCCGGGGTCCTGGTGCGCCGCAACGCCATCGTGATGTTCATGTGCGTCGAGCTGATGCTCAACGCGGCCAACCTGGCCTTCGTCACCTTCTCCCGGATGCACGGTCATCTCGACGGGCAGGTGGTCGCGTTCTTCACCATGGTGGTCGCCGCGTGTGAGGTGGTGGTGGGGCTGGCCATCATCATGACCATCTTCCGGGCGCGACGATCCGCGTCGGTGGACGCGGCCAGTCTGCTGAGGAACTGAATTGATGAGCCCGTGGCTGCTGATCGCGCTGCCCCTCGCCGGAGCCGTCATCCTGCTCCTCGGCGGCCGGGCCACCGACGCGTGGGGTCACCTGCTGGGTTGCGCAACGGCGCTGGCCTCTTTCGTGGTGGGCGCGGTGTTGTTCGCCGATCTGCTGGGTCGCGGCGCCGAGGACCGGGAGATCCATCAGACGCTGTTCTCCTGGGTACCGGTCGGCGCCCTGCACGTCGATTTCGGGCTGCAGGTGGACGCGCTCTCCATCTGCTTCGTGCTGCTGATCACCGGAGTCGGGTCGCTGATCCACCTCTACTCCATCGGCTACATGCGTGAGGACGCCGCTCGCCGACGGTTCTTTGCCTATCTCAACCTGTTCGTCGCGGCCATGCTGCTGCTGGTGCTCGCCGACAACTACCTCGGCCTGTACATGGGCTGGGAGGGCGTCGGCCTGGCGTCCTACCTGCTCATCGGGTTCTGGTCGCACAAACCGTCGGCGGCCACCGCGGCCAAGAAGGCGTTCATCGTCAACCGGGTTGGCGACATGGGACTGGCCCTGGCGCTGATGGTGATGTTCAGTACGGCCGGAACCGTCTCCTACGCCGGGCTTTTCGATGCGGCGCCGGGCCTGTCCGAGGGCTCACTCAACGCGATCGGGTTGCTGTTGCTGCTCGCCGCCTGCGGCAAGTCCGCGCAGGTGCCGCTGCAGTCCTGGCTGGGTGACGCCATGGAAGGTCCGACACCGGTGTCGGCGCTCATCCACGCCGCCACCATGGTCACCGCCGGGGTGTACCTGATCGTGCGGTCCGGGCCGGTGTTCAACCTCGCCCCCGACGCGCAACTGGCCGTCACCGTGGTCGGCGCGGTCACCCTGCTGTTCGGCGCCGTCATCGGTTGCGCGAAGGACGACATCAAGAAAGCCCTTGCCGCGTCGACCATGTCGCAGATCGGGTACATGGTGCTGGCCGCCGGGCTGGGGCCGGCCGGCTACGCGGTGGCGATCATGCACCTGCTGGCCCACGGCTTCTTCAAGGCCGGACTGTTCCTGGGCGCCGGGTCCGTGATGCACGGCATGAACGACGAAACCGATATGCGCCGCTACGGCGGACTGCGCGCGTACATGCCGGTGACGTTCGTGACGTTCGGGCTGGGTTACCTGGCCATCATCGGGGTGCCGCCGTTCGCCGGCTTCTTCTCCAAGGACGCCATCATCGAGACCGCGTTCGCCGCCGGTGGTGCCCGCGGCTGGCTGCTGGGTGGGGCGGCGCTGCTGGGCGCCGGGATCACCGCGTTCTACATGACGCGGGTGATGCTGATGACGTTCTTCGGTGAGAAGCGTTGGGCTCCTGAGTCAAAGCCCCATGAGTCACCCGGCATCATGACCGCCCCGATGATCGTGCTGGCGATCGGCTCCGTCGGCGCCGGTGCGCTGCTGGCCATCGGTGGCACGCTGACGCATTGGCTCGAACCGGTCGTCGGCAGCCACGAAGCCCACGGCAGCGTGCCGGTTTGGGTGATGACGGTGGTGACCCTGTCGGTGGTGTCGATCGGGGTCGGCGTCGCCTACCGGATGTACGCGCTACGGCCCATCCCCGAAACCGCGCCCCGGGGTTCGGCACTGACGACTGCCGCGCGCGCCGACCTGTACGGCGACCGGTTCAACGAGAACACGTTCATGCGGCCGGGCCGACAACTCACCGAAGGCCTGGTCGAGATCGACGACGACGCCGTCGACGGCGCCACCCGCGGCTTGGCCGCCCTGATCGGCGGCGCGTCGCAGCGGATGCGGTCCTGGCAGACCGGATTCGCCCGGTCCTACGCCCTGTCGATGCTCGGCGGGGCCGCCCTGGTGATCGGAGCGTTCCTGGTGGTGAGGGTCTGGTGAACGGCATCGGCTTGCTGAGTGCGCTGTGGGCCGTGCCGATGGTCGGTGCCGCGGTGGTGATCCTGTTGCCCGCCAAGCAGTTCGCCCGTTACCTGGCGCTGGCGGTGTCACTGGCGGTGCTGGCCATCGCCATCGTGCTGGCCGTGCGATTCCAGCCCGGCGGTGAGCAGTTCCAGTTCGTCGAGAACCACGAGTGGATCCCGTCGTTCGGCACCGGCTACATCCTCGGAGTGGACGGGATCGCGCTGGCGCTGGTGGTGCTGACCGCGGTGCTGGTGCCGCTGCTGCTGATCGCGGGCTGGAATGACGGCTCGGATGATTCGCGGTTCGGTGCGCGTTCCACGCAGAGCTATCTGGCGCTGACCCTGGCCGTCCAGGGCATGGTGCTCATCTCCCTGGTGGCCCTGGACGTGTTGCTGTTCTACGTGTTCTTCGAGGCGATGCTCATCCCGATGTACTTCCTGATCGGCGGCTTCGGCGGCGCCAACAGGAGCGCGGCCGCGGTGAAGTTCCTGCTGTACAACCTGTTCGGCGGCCTCATCATGCTGGCCGCGGTGATCGGGCTGTACGTGGTGACCACCGATTCCCTCGGCGGGACGTTCGACTTCCGGGCCATCGTCGCGGCGGTCTCGGCAGGCGAACTCGGTGCCAGCCCGGCCGTGCTGAATGCGTTGTTCTTGGGGTTCATGTTCGCGTTCGCGGTGAAGGCCCCGCTGTGGCCGTTCCATCGCTGGCTGCCGGACGCTGCCGTGGAGTCCACCCCGGCCACGGCGGTGCTGATGATGGCCGTCGTCGACAAGGTCGGCACGTTCGGGATGCTGCGGTATTGCCTGCAACTGTTCCCCGATGCGTCGATGACGTTCCGCCCGTTGATCATCACCCTGGCGGTGATCGGCATCGTCTACGGCGCAATCGTGGCCATCGGCCAGACCGATGTGATGCGCCTGATCGCCTACACCTCGATCTCCCACTTCGGGTTCATCATCCTGGGCATCTTCGTGATGACCAGTCAGGGCCAGTCCGGGTCCACGCTCTACATGGTCAACCACGGAATCTCGACCGCAGCCCTGTTCCTGATCGCCGGATTCCTGGTGTCGCGCCGCGGATCCCGTCTCATCGCCGACTTCGGCGGCGTGCAGAAGGTAGCCCCGGTCTTGGCCGGCACCTTCCTGATCGCCGGCCTGGCCACCCTGTCACTACCCGGGCTGGCCCCGTTCATCTCCGAATTCCTGGTCCTCATCGGCACGTTCACCCGGTACCCGGCGATGGCCGTGTTCGCGGTCAGCGCACTGGTGCTCTCGGCGATCTACATTCTGTGGGCCTATCAGCGGATAATGACGGGCCCGGTGAAGGACGGCAACGAGCGGTTGCGCGACCTGGTGCCGCGGGAACTGATCGTGGTCACACCGCTGATCGCGCTGCTGCTCGTGCTGGGTGTCTACCCCAAGCCTGCACTGGACGTCATCAACCCAGCCGTGGACCACACGCTGCGCACCATCAATCAGCACGACCCCGTCCCCACTGCGGAAGGGCCCGTCAAATGACTATCCAGGCGCCCTCCATCGAATACTTCCAACTCTCACCGGTTCTCATCGTCCTCGGGGTCGCGGTGGCCGGCGTTCTGATAGAGGCGTTCCTGCCGCGCGGAGTCCGGTACGGCGCTCAGCTGGCGCTCGCGGTCGGCGGTCAGGCCGCCGCACTGGCGGCGGTGGTGCTGGTGACGTTCGCCCTCGACGGAACGGGAGCACCCGCCGCCGTCGGCGCCGTCGCGATCGACCGGCCCGCGCTGTTCCTGCAGGGCACCCTGCTGCTGATCGGCATCCTCGGGACACTGCTGATCGCCGAGCGCCGGATACCCGCCGCCGGCGAAGCGGCCGGCCCCGGTCTGGATGGGTTCACCCCGCAGGCCGCCGCGGTCCCGGGCAGCGTCGCGGAGAAGATCGCCGCGAAAGCGGTTGTGGCGCAGACCGAGGTGTTTCCGCTGACCATGTTCGCCGTCGCGGGTATGATGCTGTTCCCGGCCGCCGATGATCTGCTGACGATGTTCGTCTCCCTCGAGGTGTTCTCGCTGCCGCTATACCTGATGTGCGGGCTGGCCCGCAGGCGCCGGTTGCTGTCCCAGGAAGCCGCGCTGAAATACTTTCTGCTGGGCGCGTTCTCGTCGGCGTTCTTCCTGTACGGGATCGCGATGCTCTACGGGTTCTCCGGGGTCTTCAGCCTCAGCGGTATCGCGGCCGCGGTGACCACCGGCGGGGACACCTCGATGGCCGTGGTGGGCGTTGCACTGATATCGGTCGGGGTGCTGTTCAAAGTTGGCGCCGTGCCGTTTCATTCGTGGATTCCCGACGTGTATCAGGGCGCCCCGACGCCGGTCACGGCGTTCATGGCCGCCGCCACGAAGATCGCGGCGTTCGGGGCCATGCTGCGCATCTTCTACGTGGCGCTACCCGGCCTGGCCGATGACTGGCGTCCGGTGCTGTGGGTCATCGCCATCCTCACCATGGCCGTCGGCACCCTCACCGCGGTGTCGCAGAGCGATGTCAAGCGAATGCTGGCGTATTCGTCAGTGGCCCACGCGGGTTTCATCCTCACCGGGGTGATCGCGCTCAATGGCGCCGGTCTGTCCGCGACGCTGTTCTACCTGTTCGCCTACGGTTTCAGCACCTTGGGCGCATTCGCGTTGGCCGGCCTGGTGCGCAACGCCGACGGCGAGGAGGCCAGCTCGCTTGCGGAATGGGCCGGGCTGGGCCGGCGTCACCCCTTGGTGGGAGTGGTGTTTTCACTGTTCCTGCTGGCATTCGCGGGCATCCCGTTGACCAGTGGTTTCGTCAGCAAGTTCGCGGTGTTCAAGGCAGCGGCCGAGGGTGGGGCCGCTCCCCTGGTGATCGTCGGTGTGGTGGCCAGTGCTGTGGCGGCGTACTTCTACGTGCGGGTGATCGTGTTGATGTTCTTCACCGATCCACCCGAGAATCCGCCGACCGTCGTGGTGCCGAGTGTGCTGAGCACCGCGACCGTGACCGTCACCGCTGCCGTCACTTTCGCCCTCGGCGCGCTGCCGCAACCGCTGCTGGATCTGGTCAACGGCCAGCAGTTCACCGGCTGACGGCCTGGCCCACCTGCCGGGCGATCAGCTCGTACATGCCGCGGGTGACCTCGGTGGCGTCGCTCATGATGTTGTAGCCGTGATCGACGGCGGGAACCTCGACGTAATCGGCGAGCGCGTCCACCGCATCAAGGCTCTTGGCGTAGGCGGCGGCCTCGTCACGCAGCCGGTCATATTCACATGCGATCACCAAAGCCGGTGCGATCCCGGCAATCTCGTCGGCATTGTCGCCCCACGCCGGTGAGGCCAGCGGGTCGCGGCGCCTCTTGTGGTCGGGAATGTAGGCGGTGTCGAACACCTCGCCCATCCACGGTTTCATGACGGCCTTGCCGCCCCGCGGTGACCGTTTGCGATCCGTTGCCGTCACCAGATCCAAAGGTGCATAGTGCAGCACCTGCAGCGCGATCGGTGGACCGTTGTGCGTCAGCGCCATCCGCGCGACGGCCGCGGACAGATTGCCGCCCGCGCTCTGGCCGCCCACGCAGAGCCGCTCATCGGGCCAGTTACCGGCCGCCCACAGCACCACGTCATACAGCTGCTCGACGGGCGTCGGGAATCGGTGGTCGGGGGCCAGCAGATAATCGGTGTTGACCACGGTGACGCCGGCGCGGGCCGCCAGGTAGCGGCACCACGGGTCGTCCTGCTCGCGGTGCCCGACGACGAAGCCACCCCCGTGGATGTTGACGTACACCCCGGACGATGGGCCCTCGGGGTGGTAGACGGTCGCCGGGGTGTCACCGTGGCGGGTCGGAACGGTGATCTCCGTGGTCGCGGCGACCAGTTCAGGGAAACGCACCCCGGGCTTCGGGCTGGGGTTGACGATCCGGGAGAAGACTCGGGCCAGGTTGTCGGCAAGGATGGGCGTCGATAACACGGACACGCCTTCGACCATACGCATAGGTTCGACCGATGACCCCCGCGGTGACCACCGTCCTGACCTCCGATCACGGCGCCGTGCGGCTGCTGACCCTGAACAGGCCGGAGGCCAGGAACGCGCTGAACCGGGAATTGATCCGCGCGTTGTACGCGGCGCTCACCGAAACCGACGCCGACGAGGCGGTACGCGCGGTGGTGCTCACCGGGACCGATCCCGCGTTCTGCGCGGGTGTCGACCTCAAGGAAGCCGCACGGGATGGCCTGAAGTATTTCGAGGAGTTCCGGTCGCAGAGTTGCATCACCGCGGTGCGCGAGATGCGGACCCCGATCATCGGGGCGATCAACGGCGCCACGTTCACCGGCGGCCTGGAGATCGCGCTCGGCTGCGATTTCCTGGTGGCCTCGAAGCGTGCGGTGTTCGCCGACACCCATGCCCGGGTGGGGATCCTGCCGGGCGGCGGGATGACCGCGCGACTGCCTCAAGTGGTCGGTCTGGCGATGGCGCGCCGGCTCTCGATGACGGGCGAGGTGATCGACGCGGCGCGCGCCGAACGCATCGGGTTGGTGACCGAGGTGGTCGAGCCCTCGCAGTTACTGGGCCGCGCGCTGCAGCTGGCGGGCCAGATCGCCGAGGTGCCGGGTCCGATCATGCTGGGGCTCAAGCAGATCTACACCGAAGGTGCGGCGGCCGTGATCGATCCCGCGCTGGATGCCGAAGCCCGGATCGCATACGCGCAGCACCGCGATTTCGACAGTCTGGGCGACCAGTTCCGTGCGGTGTCCGAACGCAACAAGAGCCAGATCCACTAGCCGACGATGTCAGCGGACGACGCCATGCACCACGATCGCGGCGGTCTGGTCCACCCACTCGTCGTCGATCTCCCACCCGGGGACGAGCAGCATGCGCAGCAGGTTCGCCCCGCCGATCACCTCGATGAGGCGGTCCGGGTCGATGTCGGCATGCACCTCGCCTCGTTCGACGGCGTGCACCAGCCGGTCGCGGACGACCTCGAACAGTCCGGTGAATCGGCTCATCACCCGGTGACTCAGATCGGGATCGGCAGCCATGTCGGCGATCACCCCGGGTAGCGCGGCGCGGACCACCGGGCTGGTGAACACCGCGCCGGCCGCGGCGATCATGGCCCGGACATCGGTGGCGATGTCGCCCTCCGGCATGCCGAGTGCGCTCGGTGCGACGGGAAACGCTGCCTCGTGCACCAGTTCGGCTTTGCTCGACCAGCGGCGGTACAGAGCCGTCTTGGTGGTGCCGGCCCGCTCGGCGACGGCGGCCATCGTCAGATTCGAATAACCGATCTCCACAAGCAGATCCGCGGTGGCGCCGAGTATGGCAGCGTCGATACGAGGATCCCGGGGCCGCCCGGCCCCCTTGTCAACCGAGGGTGAGTCTGCTTTCATATCGCTACCAATAGTAGCGTAATTGGTATTGGAAGGAACATCGTGTCGAACGAACCGGCCGTCGAAGACGTCAGCCGCCTCCAGCACTCCAGTCGAGATGTCAGCACCGTGCCCGCCGCGATCGCGCAGTGGCTCGCGACGCAGCGGCCCGGCAATGGCACCCCCACCGTCACCGTCGAAAGCGGCGTGGACGCGAACGGAATGTCGTCGGAGACCATTCTGTTGACCGTCGATTGGGACGGCACCGAGCAGCGCCTGGTCGCGCGGGTGGCACCCACCGATGCGGACGTTCCGGTGTTCTCCTCTTACCGGCTGGACCACCAGTTCGAGCTCATGCGCCAGGTCGGCGAACTCACCGACGTGCCGGTCCCCCGCGTCCGCTGGATCGATACCACCGGTGACGTGCTGGGCACCCCGTTCTTCCTGATGGACCGCGTCGACGGCATCGTCCCGCCCGACGTCATGCCGTACACGTTCGGCGACAACTGGTTCGCCGACGCGCCCGAGCACCGTCAGCGCGAACTGCAGGACTCCACCGTCGAGGTGCTGGCCAAACTGCACTCGATTCCCGATGCGGCGCAACGGTTTGCCTTCCTGTCCGAGTCCGACCCGGCCGGGGACACCCCACTGCGCCGGCATTTCGGCTGGCTCAAGGACTGGTATGAGTTCTCGGTGCCCGACATCGGGCGCTCCGAACTGGTCGAGCGGGCACTGGGCTGGCTGGAGGACAACTTCCCGGCCGACGTGGCCGCGACGGCGCCGGTGCTGGCGTGGGGCGACTCACGCATCGGGAACGTCTTGTACGAGGACTTCCGGCCCGCCGCGGTGCTGGACTGGGAGATGGCCACCGTCGGCCCCCGCGAACTCGATGTGTCGTGGATCATCTTTGCGCACATGGTGTTCCAGGAGTTGTCCGGTCTCGCCGGGCTGCCAGGCCTGCCCGAGGTGCTGCGCGAGCAAGATGTGCGCGCCACCTACGAGCGGCTGACCGGCACCACCCTGGGCGACCTGCGCTGGTTCTACATCTATTCCGGGGTGATCTGGTGTTGCGTGTTCATGCGCACCACCGCCCGGCGGGTGCACTTCGGTGAGATGGACAAGCCCGAGGACGTGGAGTCCACCTTCTACCACGCCTCACTGCTGCGACGACTGTTGGAGGACTCGTAGACATGCTCGGCCCGATGGATGAATTCCCGGTACACCAGATCCCGAAACCCATTGCCTGGCCCG
The DNA here is from genome assembly GCA_016197365.1 of Mycolicibacterium cosmeticum. Lineage (GTDB taxonomy): Bacteria > Actinomycetota > Actinomycetes > Mycobacteriales > Mycobacteriaceae > Mycobacterium > Mycobacterium cosmeticum_A. The sequence continues at coordinate 353,136 of JACPVS010000006.1, forward strand.
GATCTTCGGACCGCAACTTCTATGACCGGTCCTACTTCAACGCACACGACCGCACCGGCGACATCTTCCTCGTCACCGGCATCGGCTATTACCCCAATCTCGGGGTGAAGGACGCTTTCCTCCTGGTCCGGCGCGGGGACACCCAGACCGCGGTACACCTGTCGGATGCCATCGACCAGGACCGCCTCAACCAGCACGTGCTGGGCTACCGGGTCGACGTGCAGGATCCGCTGCGCACGCTGCGAATCACCCTCGACGAGACCGACGGGATCGCCGCCGACCTCACCTGGAACGGCTTGTTCGACGCGGTGCAGGAACAGCCCCACATCATGCGCACCGGCAACCGCGTCACGCTGGATGCTCAGCGGTTCGCCCAACTCGGTTCGTGGAGCGGCTCTTTGGAGATCGACGGCGTGCGCATCACGGTGGATCCCGACGTGTGGATCGGCTCCCGGGACCGGTCCTGGGGCATCCGCCCGATCGGTGAAGCCGAACCCGCCGGCCGGCCCGCCGATCCGCCGTTCGAGGGCATGTGGTGGCTCTACGTGCCGATGGCGTTCGACGACTTCTCCATCGTCGTGATCCTGCAGGAGGAGCCCAACGGATTCCGGTCCCTCAACGACTGCACCCGCATCTGGAAGGACGGACGCGTCGAGCAGCTCGGCTGGCCCCGGGTGAAGATCCACTACCGCTCCGGGACCCGCATCCCCACCGGGGCCACCATCGACGCCACCGCGCAGGACGGTTCACCGGTGCGGTTCGACGTGGAATCCAAACTGCCCGTGCCGATTCACGTCGGCGGCGGCTACGGCGGCGACTCCGACTGGACGCATGGCGTGTGGCGCGGCGAGAAGTTCACCGAGCGGCTGACCTATGACATGACCGACCCCGCGATCATCGGGCGGTCCGGATTCGGGGTCATCGACCACGTGGGCCGCGCGGTGTGCACCGAGGGTGACAGCGCCCCCGCCGAAGGGTGGGGCCTGTTCGAGCACGGCGCACTGGGGCGCCACGACCCGTCCGGGTTCGCCGACTGGCTGACCGTCGCTCCCTAGGAGGACTCCGCTCTCGCTGCTCTGACGAGATTGCGTCCAGGGTCGCGCCCGCGGGCTGTTCGGCGCCAAACCACAACCCTGGGCGCAATCTCGTCAGAGCACGGGAAAAGCAGTCAGAAGGCAGACCAGAAGAGCACCGCCGCGGCCGCCGCCTCGACCAGGCAGTAGAACCAGTTGGGGTAGAACGGCGTCCGCTCCCCGAATACCGACAGCAGCCGTCCTACCGCCATCCCTGCGAGCGCGGCGCCGACGGTGACGAGCACACCGGTGCGTACCTCCGGCACGCGTGACGCGTAAACCAGCACGGCGGCGATGGCCAGCCCGAAACCGCCGTACACGGCGCGCACCTCGGAGCGTGCGGTCGCGTTGCCCAGGGTGACGCCGAACGGGCGCAGCATGGCGGCCGGGGTGGCGAGGGCGTAGATCCCCATGCCGGCGAAAAACACCGCGACGACGAGTTCGACCACGTCAACCCTCCTGCTTCAGCGCAGCGCGCAACTCACCGTAGGACTCGACCAGACCGTCGAGGGTGAAGTTCCGGTTCAGCCCGCTCGGATTGGGCAGCACCCACGCCTGCGCGCCCGCGACGGCGGCGGCGTCGGGCTGCCGTCCCCAGTCCAGATCGGGTCGGGACGCCATGGCCGCCAGCGCCCGCTTGCCGAGGAACGCCACCACCCGGGGTGCGTACCGCTGGATCTTGGCCTCGAACGTCGGTGCCGCCCGGCGGAATTCGTCGGCGGTGACACCGGATGCCCGCGGGGTCGGGCGGGTCACCACCGCGGTGATGCCGCAGCCGTACGTCAGCAGCCGGCGCTCCTCGTCGGGTCGCAGGCGGACATCGGTGAACCCGGCCTGATACAGCACGGCCCAGAATCGGTTGCTCGGGCTGGAGAAGTTGTGGCCGTCGGCCGCCGCGGTCGACGCGGGGTTGATGCCACAGAACACGACGTCCAGTCCGGTGGCCAGGATGTCCGGCGAGTAGCCGCTCAGATGGCGATCTTCGACGTGACAGGCGACTTCTCGGGCTTCTCGGCGACGACGGGGGCCCGGCCGAACACCATCGACTCCCCGATCTTGTCGAACCGGTGCTCCAGCACGTCGAGGCCGTAGTTGTGCCGCACTGTCCAAGGCCGGTGCATACCGGATTTCGGCAACGCATGCGGGGCTCGCTGCACATAGCCGGCGTTGATGTCCCAGGCCGGCTTCTCTTCCATCGCCACCCCGCCCAGATGGGGATAGGCATGGGTGTAGCCATGGGAATCCATGTACGCCAGCAGCTTTGCCACCGATTTCGCGGTCATGTCGGCACGCAGTGTCCACGAGGCATTGGTGTAGCCGACGCACCACGCCATGTTCGGCACCTCTTCGAGCAGATGCTCTTTGTAGACGAACCGGTCGGTCGGTTCGATACGCACGCCGTCGATGCTCAACCCGATGCCGCCGAGGGCCTGCAACTGCAACCCCGTAGCCGTCACGATGATGTCGGCGTCCAGGCGGGCGCCGGAGGCGAGCACGATGCCGGTGGCGTCGATGTGGTCGATGTGGTCGGTGACGATGTCGGCCCGCCCGGCGCTGATGTCCTCGTACAGATCACCGTCGAGCACCAGACACATCCGCTGATCCCACGGCTTGTACTTCGGCTTGAAGTGGACGTCGACGGGATAGCCCTGCGGAAGCCGCGCGATGGTGCGGTTGCGGATCAGCCACCGCCCGCGCTTGGGGGCCTTGCGGAAGAACCAGAACATCGCGTAGTGCATCCACGCGTTCCTGAACCGGATGAACCGGTGGGCGAGCTTGCGCGGCAACACCTTCCGTACGGTCTGCATCGCCATCGGAACGGCAGGCATCGGCATCATGTACGTGGGTGAGCGCTGCAGCATGGTGACGTGGGCGGCCTGCTCGGCCAACGCGGGCACCAGGCTGATGGCCGTCGCGCCGCTACCGATCACCACCACGTTCTTGCCCGCATAGTCCAGGGACTCCGGCCAGAACTGCGGGTGCACCACCTCGCCGCCGAAGTCGTCCATCCCGGCGATCTGCGGGGTGTGCGGCTGGTCGTAGTTGTAGTAGCCGGTGCCGAAGAACAGGAAGCGGGCCCGTCGGGTCTGCTGCACCCCACCGGTTTCGGTGCGCACCGACCACGTGTCGGCAGCCGAGTCCCAGTCCGCGGAGATCACCTTGGTGTCGAAGACGATGTGCCGGTCGATGCCGTACTTGCGGGCCGCATCGGTCAGGTACTCGCGGATGTCCGCCCCGTCGGCGACATGTTCGGCTCGCGTCCACGGCTCGTACGGGAAGCTGAGGGTGAAGATGTCGCTGTCGGATCGAATACCCGGGTAGCGGAACAGGTCCCAGGTGCCGCCGATGCGTTCGCGTCGTTCCAGGACGGTGTAGGTCAGCCGCGGGTTCTGTTCATGGATGCGGTAAGCGGCGTTGATCCCGGAGATACCGGCTCCGATGATCAGCACATCAGAGAACTCGGCCTGCTGCTCGCCCATGGACGACCTCCTTGTGGTCCCGCGCCGTACCACCACCATAGGTGCTCAGGTGCGCAGTGCGTCAACGATCTGGGCCAGCGAATCCACCGCGATCGGTCCGGGCTGGTAGATGCAGATCCGGTCGGACACGCCGGCCACCCTGTCCTTGATATGGCGGGCGATGTCGGCCGGGGTGCCGCACGCGGCGATGGTGTGCAGCACCTCGTCGTCGATCAGCGCCCCCATCTCCGCCCATCGCCCCTGCTTGGACAGGGCGTGCAGGTCGGGCTGCAGGTCCCCCCAGCCGTGCGTCTCCAGCACAGGCCGGTACGCCGGGGTCGAACCGTAGAAGGCCAGCAGCTGGCGCGTCGCCGCATGCCCGGGATTGCTGTCCGACTCGACGGACACGATGATCTCCGGCACCACAGCAAGGTCTTCGCGGCTGCGCCCCGACGCCGCCAGCCCGGCGTCGACACCGGCCATCGTCACCTCGTGCAGGAAACGCTTGGACCCGAACGGCATCACCAGCAACCCATCGGCGTGTTCGGCCACCGCCCGGGTGAGGCGCGGTCCCAGCGCCCCGACATAGATCGGCGGCGGCCCGTAATCGTTGCCGCGCGGGGTGAACGTCGGTGTCATCAGGGTGTGCCGGTAGTAGTCGCCCCGAAAGTCGAGTCGCTCCCCCGTCGACCACGTCGCGAAGATGGCGCGCAGCGCCGCGACCAGTTCGGTCATCCGCGCCACCGGCCGGTCGAAATCGGCGCCGAACCGCTTCTCGATCTGCGTGCGGATCTGGGTGCCCAGTCCCAGGGTGAACCGGCCGCCGGTGAGGATCTGATGGTCGATCGCCTGATGCGCCAGGTGAATCGGGTTGCGCGGGAACGCGATCGCCACGTTGGTCATCAGGTCCAGGCCGCCGACGGTGGACGCCAGCGTCAGCGGGGTGAAGACGTCATGCGGACCCTCGAAGGTGAACACCCCACTGGCACCGGCATCGCGCAGGGCGCGCGCCCGGTCGATGGCATCGGTGGGCCCGTACAACGCTGTCATGACCTTCACAGCGGCTCACCTTAATGCGCCCGGGCCATGCTTCGGGGCACACTGGGGCCGTGGGCGATGTGATCGTGGTGGGAGCAGGGTTCGCGGGGCTGTCGGCGGCACGGGAACTGACCAAATTCGGGCACGACGTCGTGGTGTTGGAGGGCCGGGACCGGGTCGGCGGCCGGTCGTACACGACGACGATCGCCGGCGTCCCGGTGGACCTGGGCGGCACCTTCGTCGGGCCGACCCAGGATGCGGTGCTCAAGCTGGCCGCCGAACTGGGCTGCGACACCGTGCCCACCCACAGCCGCGGTAAGAATCTGATCGACTGGCACGGCCGGGTGCGCTCCTACCGCAGCACCATCCCCAAGCTGTCGATGATCGAGCTGTTCGACGTGTCCCGCATCCAGTGGCGCTTCGAGCGGTTGTCCCGGCTGATCCCGGTCACCGATCCCTGGTCGGCCCCGGCCGCCGAGCGCCTGGACCGGCGCAGCCTGGACAGCTGGTTGCGCTCGGTGCACGCGAACGCTTCCACCCGCAACCTGATGGCGATCATGTCCCGGGTGACCTGGGGCTGTGAACCCGACGAGGTCTCGATGCTGCACGCGGTGCGTTACGTGAAGGCCGCCGGCGGACTGGGCCCGATGCTCGACGTCGAGGGCGGCGCGCAGCAGGAACGCTTCCCTGCCGGGACCCAGCAGATCGCGGAGCGGATGGCCGATGACCTGACGGTGCACCTGAGCACCGCGGTACGCCGCATCGCCCGCGAGGGTGCCGGGTATCGCGTGGACTCTGACACCGGGTCCTGGACGGCGGCGGCGGTGATCGTCGCGATCCCGCCCGCACATCGCGCCGCGATCACCTTCGAGCCGGCCCTGTCCGACGATCATCGCGAACTCATCGCCCATTGGCCGCAGGGCAATCTGAGCAAGGCCTACGTCGCCTACGAGAAGCCGTTCTGGCGCGCCGCCGGATTCTCCGGGGAGGCGCTGTCCGACGAGGGACCGGTGTTCATCACCTTCGACGTCAGCCCCGGCGATGACGGGCCCGGTGTCCTGCTGGGCTTCACCGATGCCCGCACCTTCGATCCGCTGCCCCCGCAACAGCGTCGGGAACGGGCGGTGCGCAACTTCACCGCGCTGTTCGGCGCGGCCGCCGCCGAACCCATCGCCTACGTCGATCATTGTTGGGGCGCAGAGCCGTTCGCGCCGGGCGGGCCCACCGCCGCGGTGCCCCCGGGGTCGTGGAGCAACTACGGGCACGCACTGCGCACACCGGTGGAGGGCGTGTTCTGGGCCGGTACCGAGACGGCCGACGAGTGGACCGGATTCCTGGACGGTGCGGTGCGCTCAGGTCAGCGCGCCGCCGCCGAGGCGCGCGGCTACCTCACCTAGCGATCTGTTGGGGCACAACCGATTCGGCCAGTGCGCGCAGATGCTGGTTCACCTCGGCGGGCCGTTCCAGAATGGCGCAGTGACCGCCGGAGAGCTCGACGAACACCGCCAGATTCGGCGCGTGCTCGGCGATGTGCCGGGACGCGATGATCGGCAACAGCCGGTCCTTGCGGCTGCCGATGACCAGTGTCGGCACCGTCAGGTTGTGCAGCGAAATGTGTTTGGGCCCAAGGTTGTCCACCAGCACCCTCGCCCAGCCTCCGCGCCCGGCCGGCGGGGTGGCGGCGAACTGCCGGTAGATCAGGTCCGCCACCTCGGGGTCGGCGTCGCGGCCGACCGCCAGGTACTGGACGAAGCGTTTGTTGGGGCCACCGGCCAGACCCGGGATCGGGGTGGCGCCGAACGTCTTCAAGAAGGTCCCGGCAGCGCGGATGCGGGCCTGGGTCAGCGGGGCGGGCACCGGCGCGAGCCGCACATCCCGCAGCAGGTCGCCCGTCGTGGTGTTGATCAGCGCAACGGCATCGGCGCAGGAGGTCACGCGGTGCGGGTAGCGCTGCGACCACGACGAGATGGCGATGCCGCCCATCGAATGCCCGGCGATGACGGCCCGCTCACCGGACGCCAACGTCGCGTCCAGCACGGCGTCCAGATCGGCGGCCAGATGGTCGAGGCTGTAGCCACGCCGCTGCCGGGGCGTCTCACTGCGGCCGTGGCCGCGGTGGTCGTAGGCGATGACGCGGTAGTCGCCGGTTAGGTCGGCGATCTGGTGGGCCCAGACCTCCAGGGCGCAGGTGATGCCGTGCGCCAGCACGATCGGATATCCGTTCTCCGGGCCGAACACCCGGGCGTGCAAGCGGGTCCCGTCAGCCGAGCGGACCGCCATGGTGCGGCCCGCAGGTAGCGGTGGAAGCGTCATGGGCTGCTCCGTTCGTCTCGGCCTCTTTGCCGGGACCCGCCAGCTTACGCCGTGACGAGCACCGGTTTGATCACCTCGGCGGCCTTCGCCGCGGTCCACACCCGACCGAAATCGTCGAACGGGAAGGTGGTGATCAGCTTGTCCAGCGGCAGTTCACCGCGGACGTAGAGGTCGGCCAGGTACGGGATGAAGACGTGCGGGTCGCTGTCGCCCTCGACGACACCGCGCACGCTGATCCCCTTCGCCATGATGAGCGCCACCGGCAGCTCGGCCATCGGTGCACCCAAACCGAGCAGCGCCAGGGTGCCGCGGGAGCGCAGCAGCCCGACCGCCGCGGCGATGACATCGGGGCGGGCGGTGGTGTCGATGACACCCGCGGCCCCGCCGGTCAGCTCCAGTACCCCGGCCGGGACGTCGGCGCCTGCCGGGTCGAACGTGTGGGTGGCCCCCAGTTCGGCGGCCAGGTCGCGGCGCGCGGCGATCGGATCGACGGCGATGATCGTGCGGCAGCGGGCGATACGCGCACCCATCACCGCCGAGAGCCCCACCGCGCCCGCACCGAAAACCACCACGGCGTCATCGGCGGCCGGGGTCAGCACGTTGAGCACCGCGCCGGCACCGGTCTGCACGCTGCAGCCCAGCGGTGCGGCCAGCGCCGGGTCGATGCCCTCGTGCACCGTGACGGCGTTGCGGCTGCGGGCGATGGCGTAGGTGGCGAAGCTGGACTGGCCGAAGAATCCACTCGTGATGGGCTGCCCGTCGAGGCGTAGCGCGCTGGTGTCGTCGCGGCGGCTGCCCCGCATGTTCAGGTGGGCCGACTGGTCGCAGTAGGCCGGCCGGTCGGAGGCGCAGTTCGCGCACGCACCGCAGCTGGCGAAGGTGAGCACCACCCGCGCCCCGATGCGATCCTGCGCGCGGGGTCCCGCGGCGACGACGGTGCCCGCGCCTTCGTGCCCGAACACCATGGGCACCTTGGCGAACCAGGACGCGACGCTGATGTCGGTGTGGCAGATGCCCACGGCATCGATGCGGACGAGAACCTCGTCGGCCACCGGATCGCGCAATTCGACCTCGGTCAGCTGCGGGTCCTGCCCTGCTTCGCGGAGTACCGCGGCACGTGCCTTGATCACGCCGGGATGTTAAATGGTCCTTCATGCGCGCCATACACATACCCCGGTTGGACGGTCCGTCGGTCGCGGAGTTGGTGGAGATCGAAGAGCCCGGCATCGACGGCGTGGTGATCGAGGTGCACGCGGCGGGCGTCGCGTTCCCCGACGCCCTGCAGACCCGCGGGCTCTACCAGTACAAGGCGCCCCTGCCGTACATCCCGGGCGCCGAGGTCGCCGGCGTGGTGCGCAGCGCGCCTGCCGGTGCGCACGTCGCCGCCGGCGACCGGGTGGCGGCGCTGACCCTGTTGACCGGCGGGATGGCCGAGGTGGTGACGCTGCCCGCGGAGCGGGTGTTCGCGCTGCCCGACTCGGTGTCCTTCGAGGCCGGCGCGGGCGTGTTGTTCAACGACCTGACGGTGCACTTCGCGCTGCGCACCCGCGGCCGGCTGGCCGACGGCGAGACGGTGCTGGTGCACGGGGCCGCGGGCGGCATCGGCACGTCGACGCTGCGGCTGGCCCCGGCGTTCGGCGCGTCCCGGGTGATCGCGGTGGTGAGCACCGAGGCCAAGGGTGAGATCGCGCGCGCGGCGGGGGCCACCGATGTGGTGCTCGCCGACGGGTTCAAGGACGCGGTGGCCGCATTGACCGGCGGGCGCGGGGTGGACATCGTGCTGGATCCGGTCGGCGGGGACCGGTTCACCGATTCGCTGCGCTCCCTGTCCCCCGGTGGGCGGCTGCTGGTGGTCGGTTTCACCGGCGGCGACATCCCCACCGTCAAGGTGAATCGGTTGCTGCTCAACAACGTCGACGCCATCGGGGTCGGTTGGGGCGCCTGGACCATGACCCACCCGGGCTACCTGGCGCAGCAGTGGGGGGAGCTGGCCCCGCTGCTGGCGTCCGGAGCGGTGAGCGCACCCGAACCCGTCGTGTACCCGTTCGAGCAGGCCGGTGCGGCCATCGAGTCGCTGGAAAACCGCAGTGCCACCGGCAAAGTCGTGCTGAAGGTGCGTTAGGCGCGCACGACCGGTAGCAGCAGCCGCGAGCCGGCGCCGATCTCGTGGGTGGACGGCACCATATGGGTTGCCGTCCATATGGATTCGCCAGTGCCGGGATTGCGCGCATAGTGTGGATGCGACCCGCCGGCGATCATCAACCTGACCCGGGATCCCGCGGCGAACCGGTGCGCGATGGGATCCAGGTCCAGGTGCAGTACCGGGTCGGCGCCCGGTTCTCGGCGCACGTAGCCGTCGCTGACGTTGTGGGACCGCCCATCGGTGCCGACCTCGCTGATCCGCACCCAGACGTCGGCCCATCCGATGTCGGTGCGGTGCGCGAGTTCGACCCGCGGAACGCCGATGACCTCGAGTGCTTGGTCGAGCGGCGCGCTGGCGAACGTCACGACGTCGGGACGCGCTGCCAGCGCACTGTCCTCTTGATAACCGTTGGGCGAGAACAGGAGCCGGCCGCCGAGCGACGGGGTCGGGTCGGCCGGATCGAACACGAACCCAGCGATGGTGCCCGCCTCGGCGGGCGGGCTGTCGGCGAGCGCGGCCCGCGGCTGAAGATAGAGCACTGTGTCGTCGGCCGGCGGTGGCCAGGCGTCCAACTCCCGCCACGTGTCACGCCCCCTGACGTGGATCCGCACCCCGCTCCAGCGCGGCCCGGTCAACCAGGCCATCGTCTCCCGGAGCACCTCACCGCCGCCGTCGCTGTGTGTCCAGGGCCCGACGATCAGTGCCGGCTCGACACCCCGGGCGGCCAACTGGGCGTACTCCCGGAACGCCGACGTGACGAGGATGTCCTGCCACCCGGCGATCAGCAGGACCGGCGTGTCGGCCCGTTGCAGGGCAACCGAGCGCCGGGCGGGCTCCCAGTACGGGTCGGCCGGATCCTGATGGCGCACCCAGGATTCGAACCATGGCGTGGCACCGCCGAGAAGCTGATCGGCGGCGTCGCGCAGCGGCACCGTGTCCAGCGGTCCACGTACCTTGCGCGACGTGGTGAGCGAGCGCACCAGGCCTTGCAGCGCACCGTCGCTTTCCTGGTGCGCCAGATGATAGGTCCAGGTGAGCAGGTCGGCCAGCGGGAAAGACCCTGCGCCCCAGGCATATTGCCCGTAATCGTGGGTCGCCATGGCGATCACCGAGGTTTCCAGTTCCGGCGGCGGATCGGACAGCAGGGCCCACTGGGTGAACCCGAGATAGGACGAGCCCAGGGTGGCGAACCGTCCCTCGAACCACGGCTGGGCGCGCAGCCAGGCAACCGTGTCGGCCCCGTCCTCGGTTTCGTTGCGAACCGGGTCGAAGGTGCCGGTAGAGCCGAAAGTTCCACGCGTGCTCTGCACGACGACGCGATAACCACGTCCGGCGAACAAGCCGGCGACGATGGTGGCCATCAGCGCGGAACGGCCGTACGGGGTGCGGAGCAACAAGGTGCTCACCGTTGCCGACGCCGGGGTGTAGACATCGGTGCGCAGTCGCTGCCCGTCCCGCGTGGGGACCTCGACATCGCGGGTCACGCCGTAGCCCGTCGTCGGCCGGCCCAGGCCGAGCCGCGCCGCGGCGGCCCGCAGCGCGAGATGGGTCAGCGCACGTTTGGCCGGCGTGAAGGCAGACATGTGTGCCCAGAGTAGCTAACGGTCCTCCAGACCGCGCCGGACTTCGAGGCGCCGCAGCTTGCCCGACGAGGTCCTGGGCAGCGTGCCGGGCTTGACGAAGATGACATCAGCGGGCATGACACCGCATCCCGACGCGACCTGCGCCATCACCTGGGCGCGGGCCCCGGCCTCGTCAGGTCCACGGAATTCGGCGGTCACCACCAGGGCGGGCCGTATCGACCCCTCGCCGATCCCGACGGCCACCACCGCACCTTCGCGCACCCCGGGCACCTGCGCAGCCAGCTGCTCGACCTGGGTCGGGAAGATGTTGCGCCCGGCGACGGTGATGATCTCCTTGGCCCGGCCGCACACCACCAGCCCGCCCTCGGTGAAGTAGCCGAGATCGCCGGTGCGGAACCAGGATCCGTCACCCAGCGGATCGTCCCCGAGGTAGCCGGACATCATCGACGTGCCCCGGATGGCGATCTCCCCGGCCTCGCCGTCGTGTTCTTCGATCCGCACCTCCATGCCGGCGATCGGCTCACCGAGCACGGCATGTGTACGGGTCGCGGTCTCGACCACGCGCAGACCCACCCCGGGCACCGGAACCGTGACCGCGCAATTGGCTTCGGCCAGACCGTAGGACGGCGACAACGCGCCGGCGTCGAAACCGAACCGCGCCATCTCCGTGGCGAAGCGTCCGGTGAGTTCGCAGTCGACGGGCTCGCCGCCGTTGAGCGCGAACCGCAGCGCGGACAGGTCCACATCGGTGACCCGGCGGGAGTACTTGCCGATCATCCCGTAGGCCATGTTGGGCCCGGCCGTGATGGTGGCGCGGCTTTCACTGAGCCAGTTCAGCCAGCGGAACGGCGACGCCTGGAACGCCGACGTCGGGGCCTGCCACACATCGGTGCCGCCCACGGCCCCCGACAGCAGGAAGCTCAGGCCCATGTCGTGGTACAGCGGCAGCCACGAACATCCGACGTCGCTCGGGTCGACGCCGATTCGCTCGTTGAGGCCGTTGAGATTGGCCAGCACCGCGGCGGGGGACATCGCCACCGTGCGGGGAGTCCCCGTCGATCCGGCGGTGCCCTGCAGGACGGCGATCGGGGCGTCGGCGTCGGGCAGCGCGAGGGTGGCCGATCGCTGCGCGTGTGCGACGGCGGTGAGTGCGCCGACCGCGGGCGACTCCGCGGCGAGGAGCTCCAGGTAGCTGCCCTGGCTCAGCACCCGCTCGCTGCCGATCGTGTCGAACCGCGCCAGCGTGCCCCGAGCCCACTGCGCGGGATCGGCGCCGCGGATGGGTCCGGGCAGGATCGAGACCGCGGCACCGGCCAGGAAGGCGCCGATGACGGCGGCGACGAACTCGGCCGTCGGCTCGCCGACGAGCCCGACGCGGGTGATGCCGGCATCGGCCACCCACTCGGCGACATTCTCGGCCCGCGCATAGATTTCCGGCCACGGGTGCCGGACCCAGACTCCGTCTTCCAGCAGCACCAGATGATTGGCGCTGACCGACAGCCGGTCGCTGAGGGCGGCGGCGAGCGGGTTCACCACGACGGCGCGATTCTGGCAATGGTCGTGGGCGTGCCGAGCGTCATGGGAGGAAATTACAGCAAAGGCGCGGCACGCGGACGCGCACCTTGACGGCAGCGTCAACCCAGCCGTCAGGCCCGTTTCACGAGGGTCAACCGACCGCACGGATGGGTGCTGCCGGTGAAGCGTTCGCGCAGGGTGGTTTCGGTGTACTCGCGGCGGAACAACCCACGCGCCCGCAGGATGGGGACCACTTCGTCGACGAAGACCTCCAGCCCGTCGGGGAACACGTCGGGCATCAGGTTGAACCCGTCGGCCGCCCCGGCCACGAACCAGCGCTCGATGGTGTCGGCCACCTCCAGCGGGGTGCCGACGATGACGCGGTGACCGGCTCCGCTGAACTCCCGGACCGCCTCGCGCAGGGTCAGCGACCGGCTCTCGATGAGCCGCACCACCGATTCCCGGAAGCCCAGCGATGCGGCGAACGCGGCCGGGTCGCTGACCTCGCCGAGGAGATGGCCCGGTACCGGGGCGTCGAGGTCGTGATCGGACAGGTCCTCGCCGAGCACCTGGGACAGCCGCTCCAGATCCTGCCCCGGTGGCAGCAGCGCGTTCTGCTCCTCGAATCGACGGTCGGCCTCGGCGCGGGTACTGCCGATGGTGGTGATCAGACCCGGCAGGATCTTCACATCGTGCCGGCGCCGGCCGTGGGCCACCGCGACGTCCTTGACGTACCGGTAGTGGTCGATTCCGGCGTCCACGTCGAGTTCGGCGCTGAACACCGCGTCGGCGACCCGGCCGGCCAGTTCCCGCCCCTGCGGGGATCCGCCCGCCTGCACCAGCAGCGGATGCCCCTGCGCCGACGGGCCCTGGGGCAACGATCCCACCACGGTGAAGAACTCGCCCTGATGCGAGATCCCGCGGCGGCCGAGGTCGGCGGCGTCGCGCCACAGCGCACGCACCACGTCCACGAATTCGGCGGCGCGCCGATACCGGGTGTTGCGGTCCGGGTAGTCGGCCAGCCCGAAATTCGCGCCGGCCGGCAGCGAGTAGGTGGTGACGACGTTCCAGGCGAACCGGCCGCCGGAGAGTTCGTCGAGGGCCAGCAGCCGGTGCGCGAGTTCAACCGGGTCGTTGAACGTGGACGACAGCGTGCCGATGATGCCGAGGTATTCGGTCTCGGCGGCCACCGACGCGAGGATGACGCTGGGTTCCAGCGCTTGCGAGGGCCGCAACGCCGGGTGGTCGCGCAGCGCGGGCCCGTCGGCCAGGAACAGCGCGTCGAGGGTGCCGCGTTCGGCGATCCGGGCCATCCGCACGTAATAACCAGGATCGGCGAAGGCGGTCGGCGGTTCGCTGGTGCGCTGCCAGGACCCGGTGTGGATACCGGTGTTCAGGACGTTGACGTTGAGAATCAACTGACCGGCGGTCACAGGCGTCCTCCCGGGTTGGGTGCGGAATCGAAGGCCAGCGCATGCCCGGCGAGATCGGGTTGTTGCGGCACCGGCAGATTCAGCCGCTGCCGTAGCGACGTGGGCGGCTGCCCGGTGGGTATCCCGGCGGCGACGAGGCCGCGCTGCCGAGCCACTGGCAGCGCACCGTCGAGGAACGGTGTCAATGCATGCGGCGCCAGCCGTACCAGCACGCCGGCCACCTCGCCCGACCCCGACAACCTCTCCAATACCGAGCCGATGCGCTGGATCGAGCGCAGCCGCACCACCACGGGGCGGCCGCGGGGAGCCTGATCACCGTCCTCGATCACGGCGAGGTCCGCCTCCTCGACGGAGGTGCCGTCCCCGGGAACGGCCTGCTGCCACACCGGAAGATCGCCCTGGACGGAGCCTGGAACGTTCAACGGGCCGGTGATCCGATACCCGCGTAGCACGTCGGCACGCCGGATCTGGCTGGTGTCCGCGAACACCCCGGTGTCGCGATCGCCCACCACCGATTCCAGGGGCCAGGTCCGCCACAGGGCGCGGACCGCGGCCACCGCGTCGGCGGTGTGTTCGGGCCCGAGCTCGGCCCCCAGCCAGGTGTCGGTGGCCGCATTCAGTGCGGTGCCGTGATCGAAGTCCAGGGCCAGCCAGCCGACCCGGCCGTGGGCGGCATGATCGACCGAGACGAGACGTCTGGCCAGGTTGTAGGGGTGATCCCGGTGCGCGGCGGCGGCGACCACCAGGCCCAATGTGGCGGTGTGCCGGGCGGCGACGGTGGCCAGCAGGGACGGATCCAGGGTGGCGTGGGTGGCATCGCTGCGCTCGCCGCGTTCGGCGCCGATCACCCAGTACGCCACGCCCGCATCCTCGAGGCGACGTGCCAGCGATGCGATACCCCGCACCGGATTGGCCACGGTACTTCCAGCCTCCCCCGCACCATCGCCGACCACTTCGACCCCCACCGACAGTGCGACAGTCATGGACCTGACGTTAGCCACCGCGGTGCCACGCGCTACGGTTGCGATCACGGCAATCGAATTGCCTTCCCGCGCAACCTTTAAGTTCAGGTGAAGTGTCGGCTTAAAACTCCTTAAGGGCACAACCGTTGCCCGGCCACCGGCGCGTCCCTAGCGTCACACCTCGTGTTGGGTTTCACGCTGCGGCGTATCGGTCAGTCGATCATTGTGATCGTACTTGCTTACACGGCAGTCTTTTTCGTGCTCAACGTGCTGCCGGGCGATCCGATCGAGACCCAGATCTCCAACCCCGAGAACCCTATCTCCAAGGATGACGCCCAGGCTCTGCGCGACTACTACCGGCTCAGCGAACCGGCCGTCGTACAGTTCGGCGTCTCGGTCAAGCGGCTGTTCACCGGCGACCTCGGCTACTCGCTGAACAGTGGTCAGGAGGTGTCCAGATTGCTGGGCCAGGCCCTGCCCTCGACGGCGGCCCTCGCGGGCGTGGCGTTCGTGATCGCCGCGATCCTGGGCCTGACGATCGCGCTGACCGCCGTGTTCGCCCGCCGCTCCGCCGTGCGGGAAATCGCCCGCGCACTACCACCGGCGTTCCTGTCCGTCCCTGTATTCGTCACGGGTCTGATTGCCCTGCAGCTCATCTCGTTCAAACTCGGCTGGGTCTCGGCCGTCCGCGACGAGGGGTTGCGCTCGACCGTGCTGGCCGCCATCCCGCTGGCGTTGCCGGTTGCCGCCCCCATCGCCCAAGTGCTGATCCAGGGGCTGAGCAACGCGGCCGGGCAACCGTACGTCGAGGTGCTGCGGGCCAAGGGGCTCGGCGAGAACCGCATCATCTTCGGGCACCTGCTGAAGAACGGCTCGATCCCGACCGTCACCATCGTGGCCATCACCGTCGGTGAACTGCTGGCCGGCTCGGTCATCACCGAGACGATCTTCAACCGCACCGGGATCGGCTATCTGACCGAGACGGCCGTGCGCAACCAGGACACCCCGATCATCCAGGCGGTGGTCATCACCGTCTCCGTGACGTTCGTGGTGATCAACCTGCTGGTGGACCTGATCTATCCGCTGATCGACCCCCGGATCGACCGGGCCGCGACGTCCCCCACCCCGCAGAAAGTAGAGGCGGTTCCCGCATGACCCTGGTCGAGGCTCCGCCGACGCCACCGGCTGCCGCCGCTGCACCCCGGCGCAGGTGGCGCGCCAACCCGTGGGACGTTCCGCCGCTGGCCTTCCTGGCGCTCGTCGCGGCGATGATCATCGCTCCCGGGCTGATCGCGCCGTACGACCCGCTTCAGGAGAATCCGGCCCTGCCTCTGGCCGGCCCCAGCCTGTCCCACCCGTTCGGCACCGACTACATCGGGCGTGATCTGCTGAGCCGGGTCATCGCCGGTGCGGGCGCCACCATCGCGGGATCGTTCATCGCGGTGATCATCGGGCTGCTGGTCGGCACCGTGCTCGGCCTGCTGGCCGCCTATTTCGGCCGGACCACCGACAGCATCATCAGCCGCATTGTCGATGTGCTGCTGTCCATCCCGACCCTGCTGCTGTCCATCACCATCATCGTCGCCTTGGGATTCGGCACGGTGAACGCGGCCATCGCAGTCGGGGTTTCCTCGATTGCGGTGTTCGCCCGGTTGGCCCGCTCCGAGGTGCTGGCCACCCGCAACCTGCCGTTCGTCGAGGCGAGCGAACACCTGGGCGCCGGCCACCTGACCCTGCTGTTCCGGCATGTACTGCCCAACTCCTACTCCGCGGTGCTATCCCTGGCCGCCCTGCAGTTCGGGACCGCGATCCTGGCGATCGCGTCGCTGAGCTTCCTCGGGTATGGCGCACAGCCACCGGAACCTGAATGGGGACTGCTGATCTCGGAGGGCCGCAACTACATCAACTCGGCTCCGGGGCTGGTGTATTTCCCCTCGATCGCCATCGTCGCGACCGTGATGAGCCTGTCCCGGCTCGCCCATATCGTGCGAAAGAAGGTTGGTTGACATGACTGCACCAGCGCTGCTGTCGGTCTCGGGTCTGACCGTCGAGTACGGCGGCGGGCCCGTCGTACGCGAGGTGTCCTTCGACGTGCACGCCGGTGAGATCGTCGCCGTCGTCGGACAATCCGGCTCCGGCAAGTCGACCATCGCCCGCGCGGTGCAGGGCCTGTTACCCGATACCGGGCATGTCAGCGCCGGCCGGATCAGCCTCGACGGCGCCGACGTGACCGAGCTGACCCAGCGGCAGTGGCGCGAACTACGCGGCACCCGAGTGGGTTTCGTACCGCAGGATCCACTCGGCTCGCTGGACCCCCTCAAGCGGGTCGGCGATCAGATCGCCGAGGTGCTGATCGTGCACGGGATCGCCGGCCGCGCCGATGCCCGTAAACGTGCCGTCGAACTGCTGGACCGGGTCCACATCGCCGATCCGCAACGACGGGCCCGCGACTACCCCCATCAGCTTTCCGGCGGCCAACTGCAGCGGGTCCTGATCGCCATCGCGATCGCCGGCGATCCCCACCTGCTGATCGCCGACGAACCGACCTCGGCACTGGATGTGACAGTGCAGCAACGCATTCTCGAACTGTTCGACGAATTGCGCCGCGACCGCGGGCTGGGCGTCGTCTTCATCACCCACGACCTGGCCCTGGCCGAGCACCACAGCGACAGCGTGGTGGTACTGCGCGACGGCCAGGTGCGCGAGTCCGGGTTGACCGCGCGGGTGCTGGCCGGCCCGGCCGACGACTACACCCGTCAGTTGATCGCCGACGCGCCGGCACTGTCACCGGACAAATACGCGCGCGTCAGCGCGCCGGTCAGCGCCGAACCGATCCTGGCGGTGCATGACCTGACCAAACAGTTCAACGGAAACACCGCTCTGCGCGGGGTGTCCTTCGAGGTCCACACCGGATCGATCCACGCCCTGGTGGGCGAGTCGGGTTCCGGTAAAACCACCGCGGCCCGCATCCTGGCCGGTCTCACCGGTTTCGACGCCGGTGAGGTGCGCGTCGACGGCGTGGTCCGCGGGCCGCGCAGTCCGTTCGGTCCGGCCCAGCAGCGGACGCAGGCACGCACCCTGCAGATGGTGCATCAGAATCCGCTGGCCGCGCTTGATCCGCGCTTCACCATCGGCGATGCGATCGCCGAACCGTTGCGCATCAACAAGATCGGGTCACGCGCTCAGCGCCGCGCCGAGGTGGACCGGGCGCTCGACCGGGTCGGACTGCCGGCCGCCCTGGCCGATCGCACCCCGCGCGAGATCTCAGGTGGCCAACGGCAACGGGTGGTGCTGGCCCGTGCACTGGTGCTGCATCCCCCGGTGTTGGTGCTCGACGAGCCCACCTCGGCACTCGACGTGACGGTACAGGCCCAGGTGATCGACCTGCTGATCGAACTGCAGCGGGAACTGACGCTGACCTACCTGTTCATCTCGCACGACCTGAGTCTGGTACGGCAGATCGCCGACGACGTCAGCGTCCTCGAGCACGGCCGGCTGGTGGAAACCGGTTCGGTGGCATCGGTGTTCACCGCCCCGGCGGCGGCGTACACCCGGCGCCTGCTCGACGCCGTTCCCGGCACACCCGCTCGCGCGGCATGAGGCTCACCAGGCGGCTCGCCGTCGCGCTGGCCCCCGTGCTGCTGCTGGCCGGTTGCGCCGACGACCCGGCGCCGCGTCAGGCGGGCCCACACCGCGGAGGTGATTTCACCTATCTGGATGCCGAAGCCCCTGCCTCCCTGCAGATCCAGGTGAGTTACTGGCAGAACAGCCTGCTCAAGGACCAACTGCTGGACCGGCTGGTCTACCAGGATCCCAAGACCTTCGAGTTCGTCCCGTGGATCGCCGAGAAGTGGACCGTCGACGACACCAAGCGGGTGTACGAGTTCACCCTGCGCGACGGGGTGACCTACAGCAACGGCCAGCCCGTCGACGCCGAATCGGTGCGGCGCAATCTGGAGTGGGAAGCCGACGGCGACAAGCCCAAAGGCATCGTCCGCAACACCTACTTCCCGAAGGTCGCGTCGATCACCGCCGACAACGAGCGCCGGACGGTGCGGGTCACCCTGGCCGAACCGTACGCGCCGTTCATCGCCGTGCTGTCGCTGAACACCTCGGGTCTGGTGGCCGATGCCACCATCGACGCCACCAAGGAACAACAGTCGGTGGTGACGAACCTGATCGGGTCGGGACCGTTCTACGCCGAATCCGAGGTGCCCGACAAGAAGATCGTGCTGGCCAAACGGCGGGGATACAACTGGGCGCCGGCCACCGCGCCGCACCAGGGCGAGGCCTATCTGGACACCATCACCGTCATCCCCGTCACCGAGGACAGCGTCCGGGTGGGGGCGCTACGGGCACACCAGGCCGACGCCATCCGCTACGCACAGCCACCCGACGAACGTCTGCTCGCCCGGGAGGGTTTCGATGTGCGCGGGCTGCGCACCCCCGGGCTGGCCAACACCCTCGACGTCCGGCAGACCGCGCCTTTCATGCGGGATGTCAATGTGCGCAAGGCCATCGGATTCGGGATCGACCGTCAGGAGATCCTGCACACGCTCTACACCGACAACTGGAAGCCCGCGCAGAACATCGTCACCAAGAACTTCCCGGGCTACGCCGATCGCGGCGACGCCGTGCGCTACGACCGGGCCGAGGCGATCCGGCTGTTGGAGGCATCGGGCTGGACCCAACTCGACGGCGACGGCTACCGGGTCAAGGACGGTCAGGAACTGGCCACCCTGATCTACGTCGACGTCTACGACCACACCGCCAAGCCGATGTACGAGCTGATCCAGCGTCAGCTCAAGCGGATCGGGATCCGGCTGGACATCCGGCAGACCGATTTCGCCAACTATCCGACGGCCAGCATCGATCCGTCGGTGGGGTTGCGGCGCAACGGCTGGCCCACCGCCGATCCGGTGCGGCTCTGGCAGAACTACGGCAGCAAATTCGGCGATCTCTATGCGCTCAAGGGGTCCGACCCCAAGATCGACCAACTGCTCACCGCGCAGATCGGGGCCACCGATCCCGCGCAGCGGCTGGCGATCCTGCAGCAGTACAACAACTACGTCATCGACAACGCCTACACGATCCCGTTGCTCGAGGACACCCAGATCTTCGCGGTCGCCCCTCGGGTGCAGGGGTTCGCCAACGCCGCGAACTCGGTGCCGTGGTTCTACGACACCTGGATCGATGACACCCATCAGGGAGGGACTGACCATGACCGCTGACACGATTGAGCGCGAAACCGACACCGACGTACAAGGAGTGCTGGCCCTGATCGCCGCGGATTACCGGCGGCGCCTGGACGCCGGCGGGCTGCAGCCTCCCGCGGAGGGGCTGCGGCTGGTCCGCGAGCACCGACTGGGGGCGGTGCGGCTGGCCCGTGAGTTCGGCGGCGCAGGCTACAGCGTCGGCGAGTTCTTCGAGTTCGCGATCGCCCTGGCCGAGGCCGACCCGGACCTGACTCACATTCTGCGCGTGCACTTCTCGTTGGTCGAGGAGTTGCAGCGGGCTCCCCACAAGCCGGGCGCCGACCACTGGATAGAGCAGGTTGCGCGGGGTCTGCTGATCGGCGGGACCAGCTCGGAGCAGAGCAGCCGCGCGGTCGGTGCCCAGGCCTATGACACGAAGCTGGTGGCCACCGACGGTGGATTCCGGTTGCGGGGCCGCAAGTTCTACAGCACCGGTGCGCAGTTCTCCGATTTCATCAGGGTCAGCGCCGAGGACGAGGACGGCCGCCCGGTGGCAGCGGTGATACCGGTCGACCGCGCCGGTGTGGTGCACGCCGATGACTGGGACGGTATCGGGCAGCGGCACACCGGCAGCGGGACCACGATTCTCGACGATGTCGCGGTCGAGGCCGACGAGGTGTTACAGCTGGGCGCCGCCGTGGGCGTGGACCGGGCCCGCGGTGCGCTGGTGCAGCTGTATCTGCATGCCATCGCGGCGGGCATCCTGCGTTCGCTGACCACCGACGCCGCGACACTGGTCCGGGGCCGGCACCGCACCTATACATTCGCCACGGCCGACACCCCCGCCGCCGACCCGCAACTGCTCGAGGTGGTCGGTGAGATCGACGCGGTGGCCTACGCGGCGGCCGCGCTGGTGCGCAGCGCCGCAGCCGAACTCGCGCCCGCCCTGGATGTTGCCCGGGTCACCGGGATCGACGCCGAACTGGAGGCGGCGGGGTCGATCGCGGCCGCGCGGGTCAAGGTGGCCATCGAGGAACCGGCGCTGCGGGCGGCGTCGCGCATCTTCGACATCGGCGGCGCCTCCTCGATCCGGGCGTCGACCAACCTGGACCGGCACTGGCGCAACCTGCGGACGTTGTTCTCGCACAACCCAACCGTGTACAAGGCGCGGGTGCTCGGCGATATCGCCGTCAACGGTACGCCGCTGCCCCCGTCCAGCTTCTACTGATCAGTGATTTGTGGAGCCGCACCCGTAGTCATTACGGTTGCGGCTCCACAAATCACGGTCCTAACGGGAGGGTAGGCCCAGGCGCTCGAGCTGTTCGCGTAGCCGGTGCCTGCCGGACAGCGACTGCGGACCGGCCAACCGGTCCAGCACCCGAGCACTCCAGTTGCCGGGCAGACCGAACCGGCCGTTGTAGGCGGCCAGTCGCTCGTCATAGGTGGGGACATGGGCGTCGGCGGTGGCCGCGTCATAGCGTTCGCGATGCAGCACGGCGTGCAACGGTAACCGGGGTTTGATGCCGGCGTTCTCCGTGGGATCCGGCACCCCGACGGCCAGGCCGAAGGTGGCCACCGCATGCGGCGGCAGGCCCAGTTCGGCGGCGACCTCCTCCGGGTGGTTGCGGATCGCGCCGACGAACACCGTTCCCAGACCGAGGGATTCGGCGGCCACGACGGCGTTCTGCGCGGCCAGCGCGGTGTCCACGAAACCGATCACCGTGGTCTCCAGGTAGTCGGCCGCGTCGAGCGGGACGTTCTCCCGGACGGCGAGGCGCCGGGCCCGGCTGAGGTCGGCGATCCAGACCAGGAACAGCGGCGCCTCGTTGATGAACTGCTGATTGTTGGCCAGTGCGGCCAGCCTCGCCTTGCGGTCGGGGTCACGGACCGCGATCACACTCCACGGTTGCAGGTTCGATGAAGTAGCCGCTGACTGCGCGGCGGCGACGAGAGCCGCCAACTGGCCGTCGGTGACGGGATCCTGGCGGAACTTGCGCACCGAGCGATGTGCCAGTTGCAGTGCCAGCGTCTCATTGTGGACCTCCAGTGCCGCGTCGATGTCGCCGTAGCGGCTGATGACGGTCACGACCGCCCCGCCCCGACCAGCGGGGCCTCGGTACCGAGGTTCTCCGGCCGGATGGACCGGTGCCCGGCGACCTGACCGGCGATGCCGTCCAGCAGGGCGAGCTGATCGCCGGTGAGTGCGACACGTGCCGCGCCGACGTTCTCCCGCACGTACTGCGCATGCCGGGTGCCCGGGATGGGAACGACGTCGTCGCCGCGGGACAGCACCCAGGCCAGCGCGACCTGGCTGGGCGCGACACCCAGGTCGCCCGCCAGCGCGACCACCCGCCCGGCCAGTTCGCGGTTGCGTCCGAAGGCTTCCTGCGCGAACCGCGGATGCTGACGGTGGGTGCCGCTGATGTCCTCGATCGAGTTGATCCGGCCGGACAGCCAGCCGCGCCCCAGCGGCGAATACGGCACGATGCCGATGCCCAGTTCCCGGGCCAGCGGCACCGTCTCGTCCTCGATATCCCGCGTGAACAACGACCATTCGTTCTGGATGGCCGTGATCGGATGCACGGCGTGCGCTCGGCGCAACGTCTGGGGGCCGGGTTCGGACAGCCCGATGTGGCGGACCTTGCCGGCCTCGACGAGCTCCTTGAGCGCGCCCACCGTGTCCTCGATGGGCACCTCGGGATCGACCCGGTGCTGGTAGTACAGGTCCACATGATCGACCCCGAGCCGGCGCAACGACCCCTCGATGGCGGAGCGCACATACTCGGGCCTACCGTCCAGCGCGCGCGGGTTGGTGTCGCGGTCCAGTGTGTTGCCGAACTTCGTCGCAATCGTCAACGCGTCACGCCGGCCTTCGATGACCCGCCCGAGCAGGGTTTCGCTGATCTCGGGCCCATAGATGTCGGCGGTGTCGATGAACGTGATGCCCGCATCGATGGCGGCGTCGACGACCTCGCGGGCGTTGCGTTCGTCGTCGGCGCCGGCCGTGGTGCGAAAGCTCATGAATCCCAGGCCGATCGAGGAAACCTCGAGGCCGTCGGTGCCGAGCTTGCGCAGTGGGAGTGTCATACGTATCCGTTCTGTGTGGTCGATGGGTTGATCAGGATCCGAGGAACTGCTCCCCGGAGATGAGCTCGGACTCCCGCCCGTCGACGCCTCTGGGGATGTCACCTTCCAGGGTCACCCGGTAGAGCACGCGATCGTGGTCCAGGTGGGACGCGTCGGCGATCGCCAGATGCGCGGTCGCCCGGTTGTCCCAGAACGCCACGCTGCCCGGCGCCCACCGGAAGCGCACGGTGTACTCGGTCCGGGTTGCCTCCTCCCACAACAGGTTCAGCAGGCGCTCACTCTGGGTCGGGGTGAAGCCACGGATCTCCCGGGGCCCACGGGTGAACCCCGGGCTGACGAACAGCGCGCGCTCCCCCGTCACCGGATGCACCCGCACGGCGGGATGGTAGGCGGCCAGATTCGCCTCCCGGACCTTGCGGTCACGCTGGCTGCCCGCTGCCGCCTTGGCGTTGAACTGATGCTTGATATCGAGGGTGTCGACGAAGTCACGCAGCTCCCGGGGCAGGTTCTCGTACGCGGCAACCAGATTCGTCCAGCTGGTGTCACCACCGTACGGCGGCAGGATGTCCGCGCGCAGAATCGACGCCGCAGGTGGGTTCACCAGCGCGGTGACATCGGTGTGCCAGCTGTGATCGTAGGACGTGCGCTTGCGGCCGAGGTTGGTCTCATACCGCCTGCTGTCGATGGGCAGGATCTCCGGGAAACCCTCGGGCGGATTCTCCTCATGGGGGTGCGCCGGGGTCACCTTGCCGAACAACCGCGCGAAGGCGATCTGCTCTGCGTGCCCGATCTGCTGGTCGCGGAAGAACACCACTTTGTACCGGTACAGTGCGGCACGGATCTCCTCGACGACGCTGGGCGAGAGTGCTTCCCGCAGATCGACTCCGCTGATCTCGGCGCCGATGTACCCGGCGGCCGGCACCACATCGAGGCGTAATGCGCTGTCCTGCAGATCTGTCATGGGCTGACTCCCTTGTCGTCGCAATGTGGTGCCTGTCAGCGTCGGGGCCGGACGCGCCACGAACAACGGTGTTGTGCTACCAGAACCTTTCAGCGGTTCTTAACTGCTCACAGCGGGACTGCGTAGTTTTGGTTCACCGAATCGGTAGCCGACGACTGTGGTTCACCCGAGCCCCGGCGGACCACAATCGGTGCCGACACGACAGCGAGGAGTGCACGGTGGGTGAGCTGGAATTGCGCCGGCTGGGCCGGGACGGGCCCGAGGTCACGGTGCTGGGATTCGGCGCGATGGAACTGCGCGGGACGCCGCACCGCAATCCGCGCCCTCTCGACGAGGAGGTGGCCGGCGCCGTGCTGAACACGGTGCTGGACGAGGGCATCACCTTCATCGACACCTCGATCGACTATGCGCTCAGTGAAGAGCGGATCGGCAGGCATATCGGTTCGCGGCGCGACGAATACGTGCTGGCCTCCAAGGCCGGCTGTCCGCTGGACTTCGCACCGGACGCGACGCCGGGCCGGCCGCTGCCCCATGACTATTCACCGGCCAACATCCGCGCCGGAGTGGAACAGAGTCTGTGGCGGTTGCGGACCGACCGCCTCGATCTGGTGCAACTGCACATCAGCCCGTCCCTGGAGGTGTTGCGCCGTGATCACGCTGTGGAGACGCTGAGCGCGCTGCGTGACGAGGCAAGATCCTGGCGTTCGGCGTGTCCTCGACACTTCCGGATATCGACGACCATCTGGACATCGACGACTTCGCGGCCTTCCAGGTGCCCTACTCGGCGCTGGAACGCCAACTGGAGAGCAGGATCGAACTCGCCGGCACCCGCGGGTTCGGCATCATCGTGCGCGGTGGCGTGGCCCAGGGCGGCAAGCGGGAGAAGACGACCGTGGACGGACGCCCCGTGACCTGGGTGGACACCGGGCTCGACGGACTGCTCGACGGCGACTCCCGGCACGGCTTCCTGCTGCGGTTCGCGATCAGCACGCCGGGCGTCACGACAGTGATCGCCGGCACCGCCGACCCGGACCACGTACGGGCCAACGCCGCCGCCGCGCGGCGCGGCGCATTGCCCGCCGACGTGTACGGCGAGGCTCGCCGGCGTCTGGATGACGCGGGAATTACATCCGCGGTGATTGCTGCCGTCCGATAGCACGTAAGCCCAGTTGAGAGGGCCCAGCGACGGTAGCGGCCGGCAGGTGCACGGGTGTGCCCGGCGCCGTACTGTGCCAGGCTGGTCCGATGCTCGATCTGCGCCGCATGATGTTGCTGTGCGACCTGGCTGACCTGGGTTCGGTGACAGCTGTGGCCGAGAGGCGCAGCATCACCAGTTCCGCTGTGTCACAACAACTCCGGGTTCTTGAAGACGAAGCGGGCGCCATCCTTTTCCGCCGGGAGGGACGGACGCTGGGCCTGACCCGCAGCGGGCACGTGCTCGTCGAGCATGTGCGCCGGGTGCTGACCGCCGTGGACGAGGCGATGAGCGCGGTCGCCGCCACCCGCGACCACGTCTCCGGACAGGTCGCCATCGCCGCGTTCAACATGGGCATCCCGACGCTTGCCGCACCGATGATGGCGCGCCTGAGTGCCGCCGAGCCGAACCTGCGTGTGCTGGTCCAGCAGGAGACCAGCGCGGTCGCCCTGCGACTGCTGCGTCAGGGTGAGGTGGACGTGGCCATCACCTGCCGGTACGACTTCGGCGGCGAGGAACCCCTGGGCGGTCTGGCCGCCGAGCCGTTGATGCACGAGCCGCTGGTCCTGCTGGCGCCCAAGGAATTGCACCTGCGCATCGCCAAGCAGGGCCTGGCGGCATTGGCCGACGGTCCCTGGGTGACGGGACCGCAGAACTCCGGCCTGGAATCAGCGGTCCTGCGCGCGGGCGAGCACGCCGGGTTCACCCCGCAGGTCAAGCACCGGCTCATCGGCGCGCAGAACATCTGCGACCTGGCCGCCACCGAGGTCGCCTCGGCGGTGGTGCCCCGGCTGTCCGTGCCGACAAGGCTGGAATCGCTCATCGTGCCCGAGGTCAACGTCGGTGGCCGTACCATCAGCGCCGTGGTCCGGGCCGGCCGCCAGAGTGACCCGAACCTCGCCCTCATCCTGCGCACCTTGCGGACCATCGCAGCCGAAGCCCTGCCCGAGCAACTCAGCGTCGCATCCTGACACCCGATCCTGCTACACCTTTCGCGTAGCGAAAAGGTACGGATTCTTCGCCCGCCGCCGGATACGTTCGGATAGAACGCAATTGGCAGCGTGGAGAGGGCGGTTGTTCTGATGCGTGGGCGTCAACTACATCTGAACGTGTTCCTGATGACCACCGGCCACCACGAGGCGTCGTGGCGGCTGCCGGAGTCCGATCCACATGCCGCGACCGACGTGGCGCACTACATCAAGTTGGCCCAGCTCGCCGAACGCGGCACCTTCGATTCCCTGTTCCTGGCCGACAGCCCGCAACTGAACGGCGATATCGGCCGCCGGCCGCTGGGCATCCTGGAACCGCTGACACTGTTGACGGTGCTGGCCGGCGTGACCGAGCGGATCGGGCTGATAGCCACCGCGTCGACGACGTACAACTCGCCGTACAACCTGGCGCGGCGGTTCGCGTCGCTGGATCATGTGAGCAACGGCCGGGCCGGCTGGAACGTCGTCACCACGGCGACCGTCGAGGCGGCCCGCAACTTCGGCCTGGATCAGCTGCCCGAACACGGCAGCCGCTACGCCCGGGCAGGCGAGTTCATCGATGTCGCCAAGAAGCTCTGGGACAGCTGGGAGGACGATGCGATCCTGGCCGACAAGGCCTCCGGCACGTGGGGTGATCACGACAAGGTGCACCCGCCGCACCACCGGGGTGAGCATTTCTCCGTCCAGGGCGCGCTGAACATCCCCCGCTCCCCGCAGGGCTACCCGCTGCTGGTGCAGGCCGGATCGTCCGAGGACGGCAAGCAACTGGCGGCACGCTACGCCGAGGCGGTGTTCACCGCACAACAGACCACCGCGGAGGCCCGCGCGTTCTATGCCGACCTCAAAGCCCGGGCCGCCGGGTTCGGCCGCGACCCCGGCACCGTGAAGATCCTGCCCGGCATCGTGCCCGTCATCGGCAGCACCGAGGCCGAAGCGCGGGCGAAGGACCGCGAACTCGACGAAGCCATCGTGCCACTGCATGCACAGCGTCAATTGGCCGATACCTTGCGCGTCCCCGTCGAACGGCTACCGCTGGACGAACAGCTGCCCGACGAGCTGCCCGACGAAGCCGAGATCCAGGGCGCCAAGAGCAGATTCACCCTGATCGTGGAACTGGCCCGCCGCGATCGGCTGACGGTGCGGGAACTGATCGGCCGGCTCGGTGGCGGGCGCGGGCACCGGACGTTCACCGGCGCCCCCGAACAGGTCGCCGACGCGATCGAGGAATGGTTCACCGGCGGCGCCGCAGACGGATTCAACATCATGCCCGCCGTGCTGCCATCAGGCCTGGAGATCTTCGTCGACCAGGTGATACCGATCTTGCGCAGGCGCGGGCTGTTCCGGACCGAGTACTCGGCGGCCACGCTGCGTGGCCACTACGGGCTGGCCCGCCCCGCCAACGCGAACCTGCCTGCACCGGTGAGCGTATGACGAACGGGCGGCCTGCTGGTCCCAGTATGTCGACAGTCGGGCTCGGTACCGTCAACCTGTGGTGACCCGAAGCAGTCCGTTCGTGGTGGTGTACGGCGCCGGTGCCATCGGCGGGGTCATCGCAGCACGGCTGGCGCTGGCCGGCACCACCGTGGTGGCAGTCGCCCGTGGGGAGCACCTGAACAGGATCCGCGCCGACGGACTGACACTGGTGACCCAGACCGGCAGCGAGCGCGTCCCGCTGCCGACGGCCGCCGACGCCGGTGAGATCGATTGGGCCGCCGCACCCGCTGTCGTGCTGGCGGTCATGACGAGCACGCGGCGAGGGTGTCCTCGGCACTACGTGGGGCGCAGTTCGTCTCCGAGGTCCGCGACGACATCATGGCGTGGAAATACCGCAAACTCATCGCCAACCTCGCCAACGGGGTGATCGCGGCGTTCCGCCCCGGGCCCGGGGCCGACGAACTCGTCCGACGCGCCCGTGCCGAAGCAGAGCAGGTGCTGCGCGAGGCCGGAATCGCCGTCGTCACCGCCGAACACGCACGCCTGGGCCGGCCGCCACGCTCGCTGGATGCCGGGGCGAGTCTCGCGCAACTGGGCTCCTGACCACCTGCCGCCGACTGACTTTTGCGCAGTTCAAGGAAAACGGTTGAGCGGGAACAATTCTCGCCATAACCTGCTCGATTGGCCGAGTTAAACGCTGCGCCAGCACAATCCGCACCATCAGGAGTGAGAACGTGACCCGTCCCAGACTGATCCTCAATGCCTTCACCATGAACACTGCCACCCACGTCTCGTACGGGACCTGGCGGAACCCCGACACGCGCAGCGTCGAATTCGACCAGCTCGACCCGTGGATCGAACTCGTCAAACTCCTGGAGCGGGGCACCTTCGACTCGGTGTTCTTCGCCGATGTCGTCGGACTGTACGACGACTACCGCGGCGGCTGGGACACCTATCTGCGCGAAGGGCTGCAGATACCCAATCACGATCCGTCGGCCATCGTGTCGGCGCTGGCGTTGGTGACCGAACACCTCGGGCTGGTCATCACCAGCTCGGTGCTGCAGGATCATCCGTTTTCCTTCGCCCGCAAGATCTCCACCCTCGATCACGCGTCGAAGGGGCGGATCGGCTGGAACGTGGTCACCAGCGCCCTGCGCAACTCGGCCCGCAACTTCGGCCTGCCCGAGCGGGAGGAACACGATGCGCGCTACGAGTGGGCCGAGGAGTACACCGAAGTGGTGTACAAGCTGTGGGAGGGATCCTGGGAGGACGGCGCGCTGGTGCGGGACCGGGCACGGGGCGTGCATGCCGACCCCGACCGCGTGCACAAGATCAACCATGTGGGTGCGCGGTACCGCGTCGAGGGCCCGCACCTGAGCTTCCCGTCACCGCAACGCACCCCGGTGCTCTTCCAGGCCGGTACCTCCAGTGCGGGCCGCGCCTTCGCGGCCCGGCACGCCGAAGGCGTGTTCATCAACGCGGCCTCCCCTGCGGGCGCCCGCAAGGTGATCGAGGACACCCGGGCCACGGCGGCAGCCGCCGGCCGGCTCGGTACCGACATCAAGTTCTTCCAAGGCCTGTCGTTCGTCGTCGGATCGACCGAGGCCGAGGCGCGCACCAAAGCGGCCGAACTCGACGAATACCTCAGCGTGGACGGGCTGATCGCGCACCGCAGCGGTGGGATCGGCATCGACCTCGGCGGGCTGGCCCACGACACCCCGATCGGCGATCTGGCCGCCCAGGTTCAGGGCACGCGCAGCACCATCGAGGCACTCGTCAACGCCGCCCCGCCCGGGACCAACCCCACGATCGCCGACCTGATCCGTCAGCAGCAGGAAGCGACCCGGGTGGTCGGCACTCCGGAGCAGATCGCCGACGCCCTGGAGAAGTGGCAGGACGCGGGCGTCGACGGCCTCAACATCCGCTACATCACCACGCCGGGCTCGTTCGCCGAATTCATCGACCATGTGGTGCCGGAGTTGCGCCGACGTGGCCTGGCCCAATCCGAATACCGGCCGGGAACGTTGCGGGAGAAATTGTTCGGCGCCGACGCCCAGCTGCCGCAGCGCCACCCCGCCCGGCACTGGCGGGGACGGTTCGGGGCCCCCGCCGCGGCGGCGGGGTGAGCGTTACTTCCCGTGCGAGGTCAGCAGCTTGGCGCGGTCGCGGGCTGACAGCGCACCCCACACACCGTGGGTTTCGCGCGTCGCTAGGGCATGATCACGGCACAGCGCGAGGACGGGGCAGGCGCGGCAGATCTGCTTGGCCCGCTCCTCGCGGGCCCGCAGCCCGGAGCGGCCAGAATCCTCGGGGAAGAAGACCTCCGGGGCGAGCTGCCTGCAGGTTCCCATCGTTTGCCAGGTCCAGTCCTCGGCCAGTGGCCGCACCGTTCGCCACTCACCATCGCTCAGTACCGTCATCTCCCGACAACGCCTCCTGTCCCGGTCACTCGTTTGCTGCCAGTGTCGCGGGCAGGGCGACCGGAGGCCAGAGATCGACTCGCCGTGAACCGAGGCCCGTGGTGCTAGCGTTCTGCAGCGATCGATCGAGACGAAAGGACGCGCCGTGATCCCTGCCGCGGTCTGGGTTCTCGGTGCAGCGATCTTCGCGCAGGGTACGAGCGAACTCATGCTGGCCGGCCTGCTGCCTGAGCTGTCTGCCGACCTCTCGGTGACGGTCCCGCAGGCCGGGCTGCTGGTGTCGGTGTTCGCCCTCGGCATGCTGATCGGCGCCCCGGTGCTGGCTGTCCTCACTCTGCGCTGGCCGCGCCGCCGCGCCATGCTGATGTTCCTCGGCGTCTTCATCGCTGCGCACGTCGCCGGCGCACTGACATCGAGTTACGTTGTGCTGCTGGCCGTTCGCTTCATCTCCGCCTTCGTCTACGCCGGGTTCTGGGCGGTCGGCGCAGGCACCGCCATATCCCTGGTCACCCCGGACCGGCGAGGCCGGGCCATGAGCGTGGTGGCCGGCGGTCTCACCGTCGCCACCGTGATCGGCCTGCCTGCAGGCACCTGGATCGGGCAGCACCTGGGTTGGCGCGGCGCGTTCTGGGCGGTCGCCGTGCTGACCGCGGTCGCCACCGTCGCCGTGCTGCTGGCGGTGCCTGACACCCGCCCGAACCCCGCGCCCCGGCTCGCCGACGAACTGCGCACCCTGGCCACACCTCGATTGTGGTTGTCCTACACCATGACCGCGGTGTCCGTCTCCGCGCTGGTAGGTCCGTTCACCTATTTGAGTGCACTGTTGATCACGACGAGCGGGCTCGAGGCGCGGTGGATACCGCTGGTGCTGGCGGGCTACGGGGCGGGCGCGGTGGCCGGGATGGCGATCGGCGGGCAGACGGCCGACCGCCGGCCCCGCGCCACCCTGGCGGTCGGCTTCACCGCGCTGATCGTCATCCTGGTGCTGATGGCCCTGAGCACACACCACATCGCGTTGTTCACCATCCTGACCGTGCTACTCGGACTGGCCGGCTTCGGCGTCAATCCCGCCCTGAACGCCAGGGTGTTCAGCCTGGCACCGTCGGCCCCGACGCTCACCGCGGCCGGTACCACAGCGGCCTTCAACGTGGGCATCGGTGTCGGACCGTGGCTGGCCGGTATCGCGCTCACCGCCGGCTTCGGCTACCCGATCGTTATGTGGATCGGCGCGGTGCTGGGGGTGGCGGCCCTCGGCCTGCTGGCGATCGATGTCGCCCTGGACCGAGGGCGGACCACCCCCGCACCGGAATCCGCCGAACTGTGCAGGAGCTAGACCAGCTGCTCGCGGAAAGCCCTGGCGGCCAACATCAATTCTTCGACCCGCTTCTGATCGGCCCGGTTCTCGAATACACCGTCCTCTTTGAAGTACGTCCCGACGACGGCTCCGTCGGCGACGCCGAGTTGGGTCGCGACGTTCTCGGCCTTCACCCCGGTGTTCACGAACACCGGCACGGCACCGGCCGCCGACTTCACCACCCGCAGCGCCTCGAGGTCGGTCGGTGCGCCTGCGGTGGCGCCCGACACGCAGATCGCGTCCGGCAGCGTGGCGAAGACCGTGGTGCGGGTGATCGACGCGAGGTCGCGGGCGGCCAGGTAGGTGGCCGACTCGGGCACGATGTTGAACAGCAGCTTCACCCCTGACCCACCGACACGAGCCCGGTGCCGGGCCACCTCGCCGACGTTGGTGTCCCACAGGCCGAAATCGCTGGCGTACACGCCGGTGAAGATCTCCCGGACGAACTTCGCACCGGTGGCGACCGCCAGGTCGATGGAGGCCCGGCCGTCCCACAGCACATTGACGCCGTAGGGCAGGAAGAGGTCGGGGAGCAACTCCCCGATGATCCGCGCCATCGTGATCGCGGTGATGGGCTCGGTCTTCGTCAGGTACGGCAGGCTGAACTCATTGCTGATCATCACGCCGTCCACTCCCCCGGACTGCAGGGCGTCGAGCTCGGCCCGCGCTCGGTCCACGACCGCGGCGATACCGCCGGCGGAGTCGTAGCCGGGATCTCCGGGCAGGGCGCTCAGGTGGAGCATGGCGATGACGGGCTTCCGTACTCCGAAGACCTCGTCGAGCCAGGTGGTGGTCACTGATATGCCTTTCTGGTTGATATACACGCGTTTCGGGGGCGGACGGCTAGTCCATGTAGGCGCCGCCGTTGACGGCCAGCGCCTCACCGGTGACGAATCGGGCGTCTTCGGACAGCAGGAACGCCACCACGCGGGCGACGTCGTCGGGCTGTTCGAGGCGGCCCAGCGGGGTGTCAGCGATCATCATGGTGCGCACCCCGTCCCCGGTCATGCCGCGCAGCTTCGCCTCCCACTCCAGTTCCCTTGTCTGCATGGGTGTCTCGACGTAGCCGGGACACACGCAGTTGACAGTGATGCCGTGTTCACCGAGCTCGTAGGCCATGGCCTGGGTGAGACCGACGACACCGAACTTGGAGGCCACGTAATCCGAGAGAAAAGGCACCCGGCCCTGCTTGCCGGCCATGGAGGCGGTGTTGACGATGCTGCCTGCGATGCCGCTACGCACCATGGCCCGGGCCGCTGCCTGGCCGCAAACGAACACGCCTTTGAGGTTCACGTCCATGGTCTGGTCGTAGGCGGCCACCGGCGCATCGAGAAACGTGTGCATGAAGGAGATTCCGGCGTTGCTCACCCATGCGTCGAGACCGAGGCGGTCGGCGATGCCGTAGGCCACCGACGCGGCGTCCTCGGGTGCGCTGACGTTGAGCACCGCCGATTCGTGCCCGACATCCGGGTTCGGCAGACCCGCCGCAACCTCGCGCGCCGCATCACCGTTGATGTCTGTCACGACGACGCGCCAATCACGTTGTGCGAGTGTGGTGGCGATGGCGCGCCCGATGCCGGATCCGGCGCCGGTCACCACGACTGTCTTCGTCATATCTGTACTTTTTCCTCTACTTATCGGGTTGCGCCGGCCAGGCGCAGGTGAGTCTGTGCGTCGAAGGCGTGGGCGGCTCCGGGCCGGACGGACAGCGCCACCGGGGCGCCCTCGGTGATGCCGGTGAGCCGGGACGTCTCCACCACGCTGGTCAATTCGGTCCCGAGGGCGTCGATGGTGACGATGGCGCGCGGGCCCAGCAGTTCGATCAGGATGACCCGCGCGGCGCCGTCGTCGGCCGCCACCGGGACCAGGTCATCGGGACGCACCCCGATCGTGATCGGGCCGGCGGCGTCGACGCCATCGACGTCGACGGTGAAACCAGTTGGCAGGGTGAAGGTCCGGCCGGCCAAATCACCGTCGACCAGGTTCATCTTGGGGCTGCCGACGAAGGACGCGACGAAGGTGTCCACGGGGGTGTTGTATACCTCCAGCGGAGTGCCCTCCTGGGCGATGCGCCCGTCCCGCAGCACCACCATGCGGTCCGAGAGCGTCATCGCCTCTTCCTGATCGTGCGTGACGTACACCGAGGTGATGCCCAGCCTGCGCTGGATCTGCAGCAGTTCGGTGCGCGTCTCGACCCGAAGCTTCGCGTCCAGGTTGGACAACGGCTCGTCGAACAGGAACACCGACGGCTCCCGGATGATGGCGCGGCCGATGGCGACCCGCTGCTGTTGGCCACCGCTGAGATCTTTGGGCTTGCGGCCCAACAGTTTTCCCAGCCCCAGTGACTCGGCGACCTCATCGGCACGGCGTTGCGCCTCGACGCGGGGTGTCTTGGAGGCGCGTAGCGGGAAGGCGATGTTCTCCCGCACCGTCAGATGCGGGTACAGCGCATAGTTCTGGAACACCATCGCCACATCGCGGTCCCGGGGCTGCAGATCGGTGACGTCGCGCTCACCGATGCTGATGGTGCCCGAGGTGACCGTCTCCAGCCCGGCCAGCATCCGCAGCGAGGTCGACTTGCCGCAACCGGACGGGCCGACCAGCACCGTGAAAGACCCATCGGGCAGTTCCAGGTTCAGGTCGGTGACGATGGACGTGGACCCGTAGGACTTGTTGACGCCGGAGAAGCGGACTGTTGCCATGAAGCTGTGCTCACCAATCTTTAGAACTTGACCGCGCCGCCGCTGATGCCCTGAACGAGCCGGCGCTGGATGAAGAAACTGGCGATGACGACCGGCACCACGGCAATGAGGATCGCCGCGCTCATCGAGCCGATCTGCACACCGCGGAAGGTGTTGAATCCGGCGATGGCGACCGGCAGGATGGCCGCCTTGCCCGGCGCCAGGATGAGGCCGTAGAACAAGTCGTTCCACGACAGGGTGAAGCCGAAGATGGCCGCGGCGCCGATGCCGGGGAACACCTGGGGCAGCACCACGATCCGGAACGCCTGGAAGCGGGTGAAGCCGTCGACCTGGGCCTGTTCCTCCAGCGAGCGGGGTACCGCTTCGAAGAACCCGATGAGGAACCAGGTGACTACGGGCAGAACGAAACTCAGGTGCGCGAAGATGACCGGGACGACGGTGTCGTTGAGGCGCAGCGCGTAGGCCATGGTGAGGAACGGGAACACCAGCACCGCGGGGGGCAGCACCTGGGCGGCGAGCATGCCGAACCGGGTAGCGGTGCCGCCGGCCCGGAACCGGGCGATGGCGTAGGCGCCCATGCTGCCCACCACCACACTGATGCCGACGGTGACGAACGCGACCAGCGCACTGCGGCCGGCGGCGCCCAGGATGTCCGAGGACAGCACGTTGCGCCAGCTGTCCAGCACCGGGGTGAAGCTCAGCAGGAACGGATCATTGAGCTGCTGTGCGGTTTTCACACTGGCCAGTGCCACCCACAACAGCGGGAACAGAACGGTGATCGCGGCCGCCCACAGCAGGGCGATCCGGCAGATGGTCAGGACACGGGAGTTCTTCATGACTGCTTGGCCTTCTCCATCCGGCGGAAGGCGATCACGATGACCGTCAGCACCAGTAGCAGCACCACGAATGCCATCGACGAGGCGGACCCGAGACGGAAGAACTGGATCCCGGTCTGATAGATGAAGTACTGCAGCGTCTCGGTTTCGGTGCCCGGCCCACCGCGGGTGGTGGCGAAGACGTACTCGAATACCTTCATGGCGTCCAGGGAGCGCAGCATGATGGCCACCACCAGCACCGGGCCCAGCAGCGGGAGCGTCACGCGCCGCAGCACGTACCAGCCGTTCGCGCCGTCCACCCGGGCCGCTTCCAGCGGTTGGCGCGGAATGGATTCCAGCCCGGCCAGCAGCAGTAGCACCATGAACGGCGTCCATTGCCAGACATCGATGAACGCCATGGTGAACAGGGCCCGGCCGGGTCCGAAGAAGTCGTAGTCGATGCCGATGGCGCGCAACAGGTGTGGGATGGCGCCGAGCTGATCGTTGAGCAGGAAGCGGAAGATCAGGCCCACTGCGATGGGGGTGATGAACATCGGCGCCAGCAGCATCGAGCGGGTGAGATCCCTTGCCCAGCGCTGCTTCTGCAAGGAGAGCGCAATCGCGAGCCCGATGATCAGCTCCAGCCCGACCGCGACCAGAACGTAGAGCGCGGTGGTGCCGAAGGCGTGCCAGAACTCACCGTTGCCGAAGGTGTCGACGTAGTTGTCGGCGCCCACCAGATTCGGTGCGCCGCGGTTGGTCAGCTTGTAGTCGGTGATGCTCAGGTAGAACGCGTAGGCCAGCGGGAAACCGACCACCCCGACGAAAAGTGCAACGAGGGGGGCGACCATGCCGTGTTTGAACTGCACCATGGTCCGTGCTCCTTTCGCGGGGTGGTCGGTTTCTTCGTAGGGCTCGCTCCCCGGGGGGTGGAGCTAGCCCTGGATCTTCTCGGCAGCGGCCTGCGCGGCGGCCAGTGCGTCGTCGACGCTCTTGGTGCCTGCGACGGCCTCGTTGAGTTCCGTCCCGACGGCCTGGATCATCTCTTCGCCGCTGGGACCCTGGCTCAGTGGCGCCGAGTCGGCGAGCAGCTTTTCCACGGTCTGGTAATAGTCGGCGCCGAATCGCCCGTTGAGCACGGCCGGATCCTTCAGCGTGCTCTGCCGGATGGCCGCGCCACCCTTCTCGGTGCGGGTGACGTCATGCGGCTTGGCCGTGATCCAGGATGCGAAGGCCCACGCGGCATCCGAGGCGCCGGAGTTGGCCGGGATGGCCCAGCTCCACGAGCCCAGCACTTGCTTGCCACCGGGGATGGTCGCCAGCTTGAACTTGCCTGCGGCCGGCCCGGATCCAGGCTCGTTGACGGCCGGCAGCTGCCAGTTGTAGTTGATCATCGACGCGGACTGACCGGCGGCCAGCGAGCGCTGGGCCTCGTCCATGCTCCAGTTGAGGCTGTTCACCGGCGCGGCGTTCTTGTACGTGTCGATGTAGGCGGCCAACGCGCGCTTGGCTTCCGGCGTGTTCAGCGTGGGCTTGCCGTCGGGGCCGTAGATGGAGCCGCCCGCGGCGAACAGCCAGTTGCCCCACTCTTCGAAGATCTTGTAACCACGCTGCGGCTGCATCGCGATACCGGCGCGGTCCCCGGACTTGAGCGCCTTGGAGGTGCTGACCAAC
Source organism: Mycolicibacterium cosmeticum (assembly GCA_016197365.1). Lineage (GTDB taxonomy): Bacteria > Actinomycetota > Actinomycetes > Mycobacteriales > Mycobacteriaceae > Mycobacterium > Mycobacterium cosmeticum_A. The sequence continues at coordinate 389,481 of JACPVS010000006.1, forward strand.
TGGTCCAGGGTGGTGGGCACGGTCTGCTTGGCCTGCGCGAGATCGTCTGTGTTGTACAGGTAGCCGAGCGCGTAGTTGTAGAACGGCACACCGTAGCGCACACCGTCGACGGTGGTGATGTCGGTCAGCGGCTTGAAGAAGTCACCCGCGTCGTAGTCGGGCGTGCTGTCGATCCGGGCGTCCAGCGGCTGCAGGAACTTCGCGTTGGCGAAGTCCACCATCCATGGGTTGTCCACCACGATCAGGTCGTAGTTGGGGGTGCTGGACTGGAAGGACGAGACCAGCTTGTCGCGCATCTGGTCGTAGGTCAGCTGCTCGATATCGACCTTGACGTCCGGATAGTCCTTGTTGAAGTCGGCCACCATCGATTTCACGATGTCGCTGTCGGGGACGTTCTCCATCAGGATCCGCACGTTGCCCGCGGTGTTCTTCGGGACCTCACCGGTGCCGGTCGCTTGCGTCTGCTCCGGGCCGCCGCTGCCGGCACAGGAACTCAGCAGCAGCGCGATCGCGGACACCAGGGCGACCAAGGCCGCCACGAAGAACGGGCGCCTCCGACCGGGTGTCGGGGTGGTGGTGATTTTCATTGCAGCACTGTTCCTTTCGTGTTCGAAACTCATCGGGTGGCGCGGGCCAATCGGTGCGAGATGGGTGCCATCGCCGTGCCGAGTTCACGCCACGTCGCGTACGCGTCGTCGTAGGCCGCGGCACGGGTCGGGTCGGGGACGTACGGTTCGTCCAGGGCGATGAAACGGGCGGCATCGGACCAGTCGTCCAGCGCGCCGATGCCGATGGCGGCGATCACCGCTGCGCCCAGCGATGCGCCGGGATGACCGCGGACGGGGAGCATCTGCAGGCCGAGCACATCAGCGTGGATCTGTTTCCACAGTGTGGATTTCGAGCCGCCGTTGGTGATCATCACCCGGTTCAACGGGATCCCGATATCGGTGAAGACATCGACATGGTGCCGGAACCCGAAGGCGATCGCCTCGAGCACCGAGCGATACAGGTCCGCCCGGGTGTGGCCGAGGTGCAACCCGGCGAACGTGCCGCGCAGATCGGGGTCGTGCAGCGGGCTCTTCTCACCGAGGAAGTACGGCAGGCACAGCACCTCTGCCGGCGCCCGCTGCGCCGCTTCGTCGTCGAGGGTGGTCAGCTCGGCCCCGCCGACGAGTGCCTGGAACCAGCGGATCAGGCTGCCGCTGGTCGCCATGCACCCGTTGGGCAGCCAGTGCCCGGGCACCGGGTGCGCGTCCAGATAAAGTCGTTCGTCGACGACCGGGGTGTCGCTGGCGACCAGGATGTCGCCCGCACCACCGAGTTTCACCAGCGCATCACCGGGATGGTTGACACCCGCCGCGTAGGCGGACAGCACGTGGTCTGCTCCCCCGACCACCAGCGCGGTGCCGGGCCGCAGACCGGTCAGCTCGGCGGCCTGCGCACTGAGCTCGCCGACCCGGCTGCCCGGGCGGTGCACCGGCGCAAGGGTTTCCGGGTCGAGGTCGGCGGCGGCGAGCACCGGGGCGGCGATCTGGCCGTCGATGCTGAACAGTCCGGATTCCAGCGCCCAGTTCTGTTCGACGTGACACGGCGCGCCCAGAGCGGTGAGCACCCAGTCATAGGAGCCGACCCAGTGCGCGGTGCGGGCGTAGACGTCGGGTTCATGCTCGCGCAGCCAGGCGGTGGTCGGCGCCACCGACTGCTGGGTGAGTGCCGACCCGGTCAGCGTCACCAGGTCGACGCCGGACAACTCGGCGGCCAGGGTGCCGACCTCGCGGTGCGCCCGGGCGTCGTTCTGAAGGATGGCCCGCCGCAGTGGCTTTCCCTGCCGGTCCACCGGTATGACCGCCGGCACCATGCCGGAGGTGGCCACCGCGCCGACGGCATCGGCGGAAACCGCACCGGCGGCGAGGACTTCGCGGATCGACTCGACGACGTTGTTGTGCCACTGCGCGGTATCGGCTTCGGCGATCCCGGGCCCGGTCGAATGCAGGACGGTCTCGCGGGTCGCGGTCGCGACAATGCCTCGCTCGGTGTGCAACAGCACCGTCTTGGTGCCGGTGGTGCCGATGTCGACGCCGATGGTGTACTCGCTCATGAAGCACCGTCCTCATGCCCGGCGACGCAGATGACCTCGACCCCGGCGCCGCGGGCGGCGACCAGCGCGGGATGGTCGACCTCACCGTCGGTCACGATGACGCCGACATCGGCCAGCGCGGCGATGCTGACAAAGGTGACGCGACCCAGCTTGCTCTTGTCGGCCGCGACGATGACCCGGTCCGCACGGCGCGTCGCCGCTCTTTTCACCCGGCTCTCGCCGTGGTGGTAGTCGGAGATTCCGCGGTCGACGTCGATGCCGGCGACGCCCATGACGAAGGTGTCGCAGTTGTACTGGGCCAGCGTGTCCTCGGCGGTGGGGCCGATCAGGCTCAGCTCGCCGGGACGGACCTCACCCCCGGTGAGGACGACAGTGGTGTCCGGTTCGTCGACCAGTTCCAGCGCCACCAGGATGCTCGGTGTCACGACGGTCAGACCGAGCCGGCGGCCGCGCAGCGACCGGGCCACGGCGAGTGCGGTACTGCCGGAGTCCAGGATCAGCGTTTCTCCTGGGCTGACCAGATCGGCGACGGCGTCGGCGATATGCCGTTTCTCCTCGGCCGCGTCGGCGACGCGGGTCGCGAAGGACGGTTCGGCGTCCTTGCCCTTGACGGCGATCGCCCCACCGACCACCCGGCGCACCACGCCGAGGGTCTCGAGTGCTTCGACGTCCCGGCGGATGGTCATCTCGGAGACCGCGAACTCGGCGGCCAATTCGGCGTAGCCGACTTCGAAGTCGGTTCGGACGCGCTGCTCGATGCGGTCGCGGCGAGTCCGTGCGTCCACGCTCACGCCCGACGCCACTGTGTAAAATTCACATCAACGGTGACCGTTATTGGTCTCGCCGCAGCCGATTCGTTCATTGAGTGTGAATCTATGACACGAAGTGTGAGCTGTCCACACGAAAGTGAGATTTTTTCTCACCGGCAGTCTCATGCCATGGTGGGGCCCGACCTACTACCACGGTCGCAGATCAAGATCGGTCCTCGGCACGATGTGCCGGGGACCGCCGCTTCGTAGCGTCGAGGTATGACATCAGAAGAAGCCAAAGTTCATGGCTAGCAACACAAGTCCGAGACGCCCCGGCCTGCGCACCGGCGTGCTCGGGTTCCTGTTGGTCGCGCACACCGTGCAGCCGAGCATCAGTGTCGCTCCCCCGTTCGCGCGGGGGGCCGTCAAGCGACGGTTCGCCGCGCTGGTCGCGGCCGTGCGCGCCGCGACGCGCAGCACGCCGGCAGAGAAGAACGAGCCCTACTACCCACCGCAGCGGACCGCATTCGTCGAGGAAGCGGCCATGGCGCGCGAGATGTACCGGCTCTAGCTCCTACCGCAGTAGTACAACCCGAGCATGACGTGAATGACGGCCGATCGAATTAGCATGAAACGATGCTGGAGGCGGCCACACGGTACCTACAGGCCTGGGCGCGCACGCAGGAGTCGCGCATCCCGGGCGGATTCAGCTGGCCTTTCGTCCTGACCGTCGACGTCACCATGGTGGTCATCGGCGTCATCGCCACGCTGCAGCGGCCGATGTCGGACTGGCCCGCGGCGGTGCTCGCCAACGCCATCGCGATCATTCCGTGGGCGATGTTCTTCCTGTTCAAGAATTACGGCTGCGAGGGGCCCGCGCTGTGGGCAGCGTGGACGGCCGGGTCGGCGATCCTGATCTTCGGTACCTCGACACCCATCCACGGCGACTTCGCACCGCTGCTGTTGCAGCTGACCGTCGGCGTGGTCGGCGCCATCACCTCGCTGCGCGGCGGCATCCTGGCCGCCGCCTCTGCGGCCGTGTTGCTGGGCCTCGCCGCCGCCACCCACCGCATCGAAACTCCGGCGCTCTACCTCACCTTCATCGGGATTGCCTGGCTGATCGGCTATCTGGTACGCGGCCAACAGATTCTGCTGGTGCAGCAGCGCGAAGCCCAGGCCCAGTTGGCCGCTCATGCCGCTGCCGACGAGCGGCGCCGGATCGCCCGCGAAGTCCACGACGTCATCGCGCATTCGCTGAGCATCACGCTGCTGCACCTCACCGGTGCGCGCCACGCGCTCCAGCACGACGGGGACGAGATCGAAGCCGTCAGCGCACTGCAGCAGGCCGAACGCCTGGGCCGCCAGGCCATGGACGACATCCGCCATACCGTCGGGTTGCTCGCGGGCGATGCGGTTCCGGTGGCACCGGAACCCGGGGTGGCCGACATCAGCACTCTCGCCGAGGATTTCGCCCGGGCCGGCCTGGACGTCACGATAGACATCAGCGGCAGGCTCGAACACGTCTCCGCCGCCGCGGGTCTGGCGCTGTACCGGATCGCGCAGGAGTCGCTGTCCAACATCGCCAAGCATGCGCCGGGTGCACCGGCCGTGCTGACGCTGTCGGTGTCACGCACCGCGGCGACGCTGGTGGTGATGAACGAGTTGCCCCGCGCCGCCGTCGTCGCGAACTCCGTGCCGGGCCGCGGCATCCGCGGCATGCGCCAACGCATCGAACTGCTCGGCGGCACCGTGGACATCGGCGCAGGGCCGGTCGCGTGGTCGGTACAGACGACCGTCCCGTCCTACGCAGCGAATGCGGATCTCCCGGCCCGAGTGCGCGCGTCGTGACCGCCGCCGCGCCGGTCACCGCGCTCATCGTCGACGATCAGGAACTCGTGCGGTCCGGCCTGTCACTCATCCTGCGTGAGAAGCACGGCGTCGTGATTGTCGGCGAATGTTCCGACGGTGACGAGGTTCCCGACGCGGTCGCCAGACATCGCCCGGATGTCGTGGTGATGGATCTGCGGATGAAACGAATCGACGGCATCGAGGCGACCCGACGGCTTTCCGCCGCGGGCGGACCGCCCGTGCTCGCGCTCACCACCTTCAACGATGACGAGCTGCTGTCGGGTGTCTTGCGTGCCGGTGCGGCCGGATTCGTACTCAAGGATTCGCCCGCTGAAGAATTGATTCGCGCCGTCCGCGCCGTCGGCAGTGCCCAGAGTTATCTCGACACGGCCGTGACGGCACGCGTCCTGACGACGTATCGGAGCTCCAGCGCACAGCCCGCCGATGTCTCCGCGCTGGACGAGCTCACACCGCGCGAACGCGACGTACTCACCCTGATCGCCAAGGGGCACACCAACAGCGAGATCGCCGAGGAGCTGTTCATCTCGGAGCTGACGGTGAAAACCCACATCGGCCGGATCTTCACCAAACTCGGTCTGCGGGATCGCGCTTCGGCGATCGTGCTCGCCTATGAACGGCGCATCGTCACGCCCCGGTAGGCCTTTTACTTACAGAGCTCCTCGACCGCGGCGTTCTGTGCGTCCGCCTCCTTGAGGCGCGCGTCCTGGCCCGGGTCGCTCTTGGGCACCTCGGCCATGGCCGCGGCGCCGATATCCATGAGCGTGTTCCCGAACTTGCGCACCGCGTCGGCGACGTCGGCGGGTGCGGCCGCATCGATCCGGGACAGCAGGTACTGGCCGCCACCGTAAAGCGCCAAGCGCGCGTTCGCCGCTACCGCCAGCGCGCCGGTGACGTCCTCTTCGCCTCCGGGCGACTGCAGGGCGCTGCTGTTGGCCACTCCGGCCCGCACGAGTTCGAACGCAGCGCACAATTTGGTCTTGGCGTCGTTCTTTTCCGTGTCGCTGAAGGTGGGCGCGGCGGCCTCCGTCGGTGCTGCACTGGCCGCTTGCGTGGGATTGCGCCACATATAGGCCGACGCTCCGAGGGTGGCTATCGCGACCAGCATGGCGATGGTGGCCAGCACACCCGGGCCGAAATTCGACCCGGACCTGGTCTCCTCACCGTCCGGTGCAGCATCCTCGGATACGTTCTCGACGTCGGGCTCGTTCTCATCGGACACGTTGGCAAGGGTAACAATCGGCCGCGTCGCAATCCGTCGGTCAGGTCCGCGGGGGCGCGTGTTCGCCGAATACCGGCACCCGACCGGCCCCGTTAGACGGTTTAAGTGACGTTTGCCGGACGACCCTCGCGAACACGATCTCCACTGAACGCTTCATAGCGCCAATTCTTTTTGCCCGTGATGGCGGGCTGCGGCGTATCACGGCGGGAAAGCTGCGGGTATCCGAGAATCGGCGTTATTGACGTAATTGCCGCTTTCGGCCCGGCGCCCGGCAGGCCCACCATGTCGCGAAGGAAGAGGCTGAATAGCTGCGCCCTGACACCAAGTCGACGATCAGGTGCGGAAACGCCAACGTCGACTTCTCGTCGCCAAAGTTGTCCGTTATCGACGAGAAGTCGACGTTCGTCGGGAAATCTAGTGGGCGGCTTCGAACGCCTCGAGGATCTCGCCCTTGATACGCCCGCGGTCGGAGACCTCGAACCCATTCTTGCGGGCCCACTTGCGGATGGCCGCCAGCTGTTCCTTGGAGCCGCCGCCATTGCCGTTGCCGTTCAGGGAGATCGACTTCACGGCGCGGCGCGAGCGCGTGCCGCGAACCTTCGAAGCTGCCTCGACGAAAGGCTTCAAAGCCTTATCGAGCTTGGCGATGTTGGACGCCGCCAAGTCGATCTGATACTCGACCCCGCGCACCGAGAACTCGATACGCTCACCACCGCCATCGGATATATCAGAACCATCCAGGTCGTCAATTAATTGGCGGACAACTCGTTCGGCCATTGAAAAAGCCCCCATCTGTTCGATTGCCTTCGCAGGTTACCAGCGAGTTCACGCTGCTTCACATATCAACTACCAAACTCTCATGATTTATTAGCGAGTTGACGGGCTTCACTTAGGCGACGAGAAGCTTGAGGTATCCGCGGCGGCAAATATGACATAGCCGGAAACCGAACCGTTCATACGACAGCCCGCCGGTTCCGGCCACGATTTCCGCTTTCGGCGTCACGATTATTCAACTAACGAAGACGTTAATTAAAGCCTTCTGCGCTACACCGCCAAAAAAATACTCGCGCTGGGCGCGAGAAATCGACGCAGATACACCGAGTCGGCGCCGATTGCCTGCCGTCGGACACGAGTGGCTCAGTGCCGCAACGTGTTTCCCTGGTACGGGTATATCAGTGCTCTTTCGGCGCAGGTTTGCGCGCGGCGATGACTTCTTCGCCGAGTTCGTAGTCGTCGTCACTGTTGTGGGTCAACACGCCGACGGCGACCCCATTCGACTCATACCAGACGGTGAATCCATCGCCGCGATCGAGGAAGCGACTGTGGTCGTAGCCGTCGCCCCAGGCGTGGTACTTGACGGTCGCTTCACCGATGGTGGTCCAGAACCCCGGGACCGCATCCCATTCGCGTGATCCACCGGCAGCGTTTTCTCCAGCCACCGCACCCTGGTCGTCGGCATCCTGCCAATGCTCGACCGGCAACCGACGGCCCGCGCCGGCATTCAAGGCAAGCGCGACATCTCCTGCCGCGTAGATCGCGGCGGCCGCAGTGCGCATACCGGCGCCCACCACGACGCGCCCGCCGTCGGTCTCCAGGCCGGCATCGACCGCCAGTCCACTGCGCGGGGTAACCCCGGTCGCAGCCAAAATGAGGTCGCTCTCGATCGAGGCACCGTTGTCGAGGCGGACGGCGCCGTCGCGGATCGACGTGACCGATACCGAGCCCAGGTAGCGGACCCCGACCCTTTCCAGCAGCACGCGCAGTCGGGCACCGACGTCACTACCGAGGCGCTTGGTCTGCGGAGCCTCGTCAGGCGCCACCAGCGTGGTGCTCACGCCACGCATGGCCAGCGAAGCTGCCGCTTCACATCCGATGAACCCGGCGCCGATCACCACCGCCGACTCAGACTCGCTGCTCGCGGTTCGCAGACGGGCCGCGTCCGATAACGAACGCAGCTGCATGGCGGTCTCTCCTCCGGGCACCGGCAAGGGCTTCGGCTCGCTGCCAGATGCGAGAACCAGTGCACCGTAACCGAATATCCGGTCGCCCGCCGCGACGATCTTGGCCGCGGGATCGATTCGATCGATAGGACCGGTGTGCAGCACCTCGATGTCGCGGTCGGTGTACCACCCCGGATCATGCAGCTGAACATCGTCGGTGTCGTTCCTGAGGTATTCCTTGCTCAGGGGTGGCCGGGCGTAAGGCTGGTCGGGATCCTCGGTGAGTATCTGGACGGGCAGTTCGGTGTTGTGCTCGCGAAAAGCGGCGGCCGCGCTGACGCCGGCGGGGCCGCTGCCGATGATGATCAGTCCGGCATTCATGTGCTCGTGGATACCCGTCAAAGGCCCGGGCTACCCAGTGACCGGGTATCAGGTGCTGCCGAGCAGGAATTCAGCGAGCACGTCGACCATGTCAGGGATGGCCCGGGCAGAGATCACTTCGTAACCATGGGTGCTCAGGGTCGGCAAGCACAGTAGACCGGCGGCGGCGGTCAAACCGGCCGACTTGGCGTGGGACGCATCGGATTCGAAGGCACCAAGCACCGCGGCCTGTGGCTGCAGGCCCACCGCTTCGGCACACGTCATGAGCCGATCGGCCACCGCCTTGTCGTACACGCATTGAGCGTCGCTGTAGCCCACGATGGGTCCGCCCGCCACCGTGGTCGCGTACTCCACTTCGGTCGGGCCCACCTCCAGAGCCAGGGTCAGGCCGTCCGGCAACGTGCGGGCTGCGTAGGAGCCTCCGATGCCGCCGATCTCCTCGCAGACGGTGGCCACGAAGTACACGTCGCGAGGCGGCCGTCGGTTGGTGCGGCGCAATCGCCGAGCAGTGCGCAACATCGCGGTCAGCGGGGCGCGATCGTCCATGAAATAGCTACCCAGATAGTCACCGAGCTGCACCAGGGTTCGCTTGCTCCGGTCCACACATACCCGGGTGCCCGGCCGCACGCCGGCGTGCGCCAGCTGGTCGGGCGTCCGCCCGGTGAAGACGTAGACGTGATCCCAGTCCAACGACCGGTCACCCTTGTCCGGTTTGGTCTCCCAGATCCGGTCGCTTTCTTTGGTGGTGTGCTCGGAGCCGAGGGTCAGCACCCCGCACAGTTCCTCGTTGTTGCCCAGGATGGCCACCGGTCCCAACCCGAAATTGCCCGGATACATCGTGCCCAGTTGGGTCAGATGCAGAGTGCCATCGGATTCGACCCGCTTGACCAGCATGGACAGCTCGTCGAGGTGGGCCATGACCCTGATCGCGCCGGCCTCGTCCGGGTGCTCCGCACCGCGCAGGAGAGCAATCACGTTGCCGGCGTGATCCACCGTCACCTCGTCGCTTGCATCTACCAGTTCTCGCACGGCGATGTCGCGTACCGCGTCCTCTTGGCCGCACGGGCCATAGGCCCACAACAGCTCCTGCAGCAGCTCCCGGTATTCGATCGTCTCGGCCGGCACACGCGTCCCTTCATCTTCCTCGACCGATATGGCCCAAATCGGTTCACACCAAACCTCAGTCCGCCGGACAGTTGTTTGATGCACGGTGACCGGGGTAAGCGGTGTGCGATGAGGGACACGATGTCATCGATACTGCTGGTCGCCGATCCGGGCGCGCCCGCGGGTATCGCGCAGCGTCTTTCGGATTCGCTTCCAGGCTCGCTCCCGTCCGCCGACGCGGAGTGGGCGGTCTCGGTGCGTCGGCACGCGTATCCCATCGGCGAGCATGCCGAGGTCGAAGAAGTAATCGAGACCGTTGATCCGGCCCGCGAAAATCAAGACATCGTCATCTATCTGACCGACCTTCCCCGTCGGGTCGGAACGTCTCCTGTGATCGCGGAGATCAGCCGAAAGAACCGATTCGGAATCATCTCCATCCCCGGGATCGGCGCTCTGTTCATCGAACAGCGGGTGCGGAATCTGGCGCGGGCTGTCGTGGCCGAGCTGACGCCCCAATCGAGCACACCGGATCCGGCTGCCAAGCAAATCAAGCGCACGCAGGAGAACGACGTCATCCGCTATGTGGCGCCGTCAGCTCTGTCGCGCCCGCGGCTGCTGATGGGCATGGTGTACGCCAACCGTCCATGGCGACTGGTTGCGGGGATGTCCAAAGTCATGATGGCGGCATTCGCCACCGGTGCCGTCAGCCTTGCTTATCCGACGATGTGGCAGCTGTCCGCGACCATGGGCCCCTGGCGAATGACTGCGGCGACGCTGATGGCGAGTGCCGCGATGATCGCCTGGTTGATCCTCGATCACGGACTATGGGAACGGCCGCAGTCCGCCGCCGCACGTGAGCGCGCGGCCATGTACAACGCCGCGACGGTTGTCACCCTGATGATCGGCGTCGCGATCTTCCATGCTGGGCTCTTCATCCTGCTTTTCGTGACTGCGTGGTGGACCATCCCGCCGGGAATGGTCGCCGACAGCACTGGTCACCCCTACGGCATATCGACCTTGCTGCTGATGGCTTGGTTGGTCGCGGCCGTCGCCACCTTGGGTGGTGCCCTGGGTTCGGGTATGGAAGACGATGAGGCGGTCAAAGCGGCGGCATACGGGGTTCGCCAACGCCGGCGATTCGACAAGAACACATGACGAATGCGCGTAGACCGACCGCGGGCGTTCGCACTGAAAAGTGCGGGCGTGACAGCTCAAAGTTGCCCAGCCGCAGCCACAATGCCTGCTCTCGACATAGTGTCTGAGTATGCGCGCCGACCAGATCGCCGAAGAGTTCCCTGTCGTCGCAGCCGACTCCGGCGCCCTGGACGCGGTGCGGCTGATGGCCGAGCGCCGGCTCGCGGGGTTGGTGGTGATAGACGAGCACGGCTGCCCGACGACGATTCTGCCTGCCTCGGAGGTGGTGCGCCTGCTCATACCCGGATATGTCCGCGACGACCCGGCGCTGGCAGGAGTGCTCAGCGAATCCATGGCCGACCGCATCGCAGACAAGTTGAGCGGCAAGACGGTCGCCGAGGTGCTCCCCAAGGAACGGCCGAATATGCCGACGGTGAAGGCGGACGACACAATCGTGGAGGTCGCCGCCGTGATGGCGCACGAACGCGCTCCGCTGGTTGCCGTCCTTGCGGGCAAGAACCTCGTCGGAGTGATCACCGCGTCCCGGCTACTCGAAGTCGCACTGCATACGCAATGAGCAACCCCCGCCGGGACGGTGACGTCTGATGACCGCGGTTGCCGTGCTGGTCTTCGTGATCTCCTACACGTTGATCGCCACGGAGCGGGTGCCCAAAGTCAAGGCTGCACTGGCGGGCGCCGCGGTGGTGGTGTTGCTGGGCATCGTGGGTTCCGAGGACGTGTTCTTCTCGCGTGACACCGGGATCGACTGGGACGTCATCTTTCTGCTGCTCGGCATGATGATCATCGTCGGGGTGCTGCGCCAAACCGGTGTGTTCGAATACGTGGCGATCTGGGCCACCAAACGGGCCGGCGGATCCGGACTGCGGATCATGATCCTGCTGGTGGTGATCACCGCGGTCGCCTCGGCGTTCCTGGACAACGTCACCACCGTGCTGTTGATCGCACCGGTGACCCTGCTGGTGTGCGAGCGCCTTGGCATCAATCCGGTGCCATTTCTGATGTCGGAGGTGTTCGCCTCCAATATCGGCGGTGCGGCCACCCTGGTCGGTGACCCGCCGAACATCATCATTGCCAGCCGAGCAGGCTTGTCCTTCAACGACTTTCTGACGCACATGACTCCCCTGGTGCTCGCCGTCCTGATGGCTTTTGTGCTCATCCTGCCGATCCTGTTCCGCGGGGCGTTCGTCGTTCATCCTGACCGGGTTGCGGACGTGATGGCGCTCAACGAACGCGAGGCCATCCGCGACCCGCGCCTGCTGACGAAGTGCGGTGTGGTGCTGGCACTGGTGTTCACGGCCTTCATCGGCCATTCCGTCATCCACATCGCGCCCTCAATCGTGGCGTTACTGGGTGCGGGACTGCTCATTCTGATCTCCGGTGTCGACCGCGAGGACTACCTCGGCAGCGTGGAATGGGAAACGCTGTTGTTCTTCATCGGCCTGTTCGTACTCGTCGGGGCGCTGGTGAAGACCGGCGCGATCGGCGATCTCGCCCGGCTGGCCGCCGATGTCACCGGCGGCAACGCACTCACCGCGACGATGCTGATCCTCATCGTGTCCGCCGGCCTGTCCGGCATCATCGACAACATCCCGTACGTCGCGACCATGAGCCCCGTCGTCGCCGACCTGACCGCTGCGATCACCGATCCGGTTCAGGCGCAAGCACTCTGGTGGGCGCTGGCGGCGGGCGCCGACTTCGGCGGAAACCTCACCGCGGTGGGCGCCAGCGCCAACGTCGTCATGCTGGGTATCGCGGCCCGCGAAGGCCATCCGATCAGCTTCTGGGAGTTCACCCGTAAAGGCGCCGTCGTCACCATCGTGACGATCGCCCTTGCCGCGCCGTACCTGTGGTTGAGGTATTTCGTCTTCCGTTGACCAAGTCGGGCCCGTTCCGGAGGCAGCGCGCCCGGTGTGCAGTCGATCCTGTCCCTTGCGCCGCTAGGGTGCAGTGATGGACGGGCGAGAGGAACCGGCCCCCAGCTCGACCGCGGGCACGGGGATCGCCGCGTCCATGCTGGCGAATGTGTCGGGTATGGCCGAGGACATGCTGGAGTATCTGGCCCAGCGCATCCCGGAGGTCGGCGGGGACTCCGAGCTTCGCGGCCTCACCCTGGGATCCTGCTCGTCAAATCTCGAAGCCGCGCTGTCGATGTACCGTCACGGCATCCACGTCGAGGCGGCCCAAGCCCCAGTGACAGCGCTTGAGCATGCACGAGCGATGGCGTCGAGGGGACACAGCGTCGATGTGATGCTGCGGTTCTACCGGCTGGGCCACGAGTACTTCACCGAGCGGCTCTCCGAGGCGCTGAGGGACGGCATCGGAGACCCCGCAGTTTCGTTGCGAATCTTCGCCGATCTGGAGCGATTCGGGTTCCGATACATCGACCGCATCTCCAGTCTGGTGGCGGCGGAGTATGTCGCCGAGCTCGATCGACGCCAGAATCAGGCGCGAGCCGAGCGCGACGAAGTCGTCCGGGCACTGCTCGCCGGGGAGCGGATCGACAACGCGCGCGCCGAACGTGTGCTCGGCTACCGGCTCACCGGCCCACAAGTCGGTTTCGTCTGCTGGACCGATGACCGCAGCGTCAACCTCGATCGAGTCGCCAGGCACACCGGCAGACATCTCGGAGCAAGCCACTCACTGGTCGTCGCAGACGGCCCACTTGCAGTGTGGGGATGGGCGGCGCCTACCGAGGACATGCCGACGTCGTCGAAGGGCATGGCGACCGAACTTTCCGGCGACTACGACAACGTTCACATCGCGCTCGGCTCGGCCCATCCTGGGGCGGCAGGCTTTCGTAACTCTCACCGCGAAGCCGTCCGTACCCGACGGATCATCGACCTGTCCGAGCGCACGGCACCGTCGATCACCGCGTTCACCGATGTCGCGTTGGTCGACGCCATCTCACGCGACCTTGATGCGGCACGGGAGTTCGTCGCCGCTCAACTCGGCGACCTTGCTCGAGACGATGCCAAGGAGCGCGACGAACGCGCCGCACTGTTGGCGGTGCTCGACGCCCAAGGCAGTCTGGTCGCGGCAGCGCGCACCCTCGGGATCCACCGCAACACGATCCTGCAAAGAGTCCGTCGCGCCGAACAACGCATGGGCCGGCCGGCAACGGCCAGGATCGTCGACCTGCACGCCGCCCTCGTCGTCTGCGACGTGCTGCGGTCGGCGATGCTGCCGGACTCGTAGCCTGACCGAGATAGCAGTCAGGCCCACACCCGATGTGCTGACAGCACACCACACAGGGCTGCAAGGGCCTTGATGACCGATATCGATCACCAATAGTTTTCGAGTCACCACATCCCGAGCACGATCGAGGAGTTCGACGGTGACCACGGCGCAACACTCCCAACCCTCGCAGCTGGCCTTGCCTGATCCAGGTGAGCAGGTGCCGACGCTGTCCTGGCCGATTGTCGGGATCTTCACCTTCGCGCTCGTACTCTTCGGTGGGTCGACGTGGGCTGCCCTCACCGACACTTGGCCTGCGATCGCGACCATCGCCGCAAGTGCCGCAGCGATCTTCATCATGTTCACCGTGCTGCACGATGCGTCGCACTACTCGATCAGCTCACGACGCTGGGTCAACGTAGCGTTCGGGCGGGTGGCGATGTTCTTCGTCTCGCCGCTGATCTCTTTCAAGTCGTTCGCGTTCATTCACATCGAGCACCACCGCAACACCAATGACGGTGCGGACGATCCCGATCATTTCGTCAGCGCCGCGCCCTGGTGGCAGTTACCCGTCCGCTTTCCGGCGATGGACCTGCCCTACATCGGCCTCTTGGTCCGCAACATCCGCCGGCGCCCGCGCTCCGAGATTGTGGAAACGGTGGCGTTGATGACTCTCTCGGTGACGGTTATCGTGGGGGCCGCATTCGCCGGACATCTGTGGACGCTCGCGGTGATCTACCTGATCCCGGAGCGGGTGGCGATGTTCGTGCTGGCGTGGTGGTTCGACTGGCTACCCCACCACGACCTGGAGGACACCCAGCGCGGGAACCGGTATCGCGCGACCCGCAACCGCGTCGGCTCGGAGTGGATCCTGACTCCCCTGCTCCTGTCGCAGAACTATCACCTGGTCCACCACTTGCACCCCTCCATCCCCTTCTACCGTTATGTCGCTGCGTGGCGGCGAAATGAGTCCGCGTACCTCGAACGCGATCCGGCAATGAGCACCGTCTTCGGGCAGCAGCTGGACGCGCCGCAATTCCATGAGTGGAAACGTCTCAATGGGAAACTCGCTGCGCTGCTTCCGATCCGGGTACCTCAGCCTTCTGCGGCGCGGCACTCCAGTACGCACCGGATCCCCGTCAAGAGCGTGCAGCCCCTGACTCCGGGGAGCGTCCAGGTCACCTTCGACGTTCCCGATCATCTCAGCGACCGGTTCCAATTCCAGGCCGGTCAACACCTCACCGTCAAAACAAGCATCGCCGGCAAGGAAGTGCGGCGTAACTACTCGATTTGCACCTCGGCCACATCGGGAAAACTGGCGATCGGAATACGGCACGTCGAGGGCGGGGTGTTCTCGACGTTCGCGGTCGAGACACTCTGCGCCGGTGACGTTCTGGAGTTGATGACCCCCACCGGGAGCTTCGGTGCCCCTCTTGATCCACTCGCTCGGCGCGATTATGTCGCGGTGGCGGCCGGGAGCGGCATCACACCCATCCTGTCGATCATCGGCACCACAATGGCGATCGAGACCGAGAGCCGCTTCACCCTCTTCTACGGCAACCGGACCGCTGAATCGACCATGTTCGCCACCGAACTCGACGAGCTCGAAGCACGCTATGCAGACCGCCTGCGCATCTTCCACGTCCGCTCAGCCCAGGCCCACCATCCAGCGCCCCTTCGCGGCCGCATCGATCTGCCGATGGTTCGACGCCTGCTCGGCGCTGACCTCACGACAATCGACCGCTGGTACCTGTGCGGCCCCAGCGCGCTCGTCACGGTACTGCGCGATGACCTCATCACCGAGGCGGTGCAGGCCGACAAAATAAATCTCGAACTCTTCCGTGGCACGAACCGACCCGCCCATGTCGACGGCTTTCCCGAAACCGAGGCCACCATCACGCTGTCCGGCGAAGCGCACACCGTGCACGTCGCCGCCGGCGAGACCATTCTCGAATCCGCTTTGAAGAACGACATCGAAGCCCCCTACGCCTGCCTCGGCGGAGCGTGTGGCACGTGCAAAGCCAAGGTCACTGCAGGAGCAGTGTCGATGGAACAGAATTTTGCACTCAACAAAGCAGAGCTGGAAGCCGGCTTCATCCTGACCTGCCAATCACATCCCGCCACGCCCAACGTCGCAGTGGATTACGACAACTGAGCCAGCGCTTATGGGAGTGCTGGCATGTGCGCGCTGATCTGTCGCCTCGACAGTCGCTTCGTCAGGGGTACTCCCACGACTCGTCAGCTGCGCGAATGTTCCCCAGCGTGTTCGCAAAGCCAAAGAAAACGGCCCCGGAGAAATCTCCGGGGGCCGTTCCCACTAGTAGCGGGGACAGGATTCGAACCTGCGACCTCTGGGTTATGAGCCGGCCGGTTGCGGTTTTGGCTGTATACCCACGTCGCTAATATGCAGGTCAGCTTCAACTTGTCGTCTCGCATGTCACGCTATGTCGAAGCAGTCGCCTCCGTTGCGCACAGTTTCGTTCACAAATCCGTTCACGTCGACTGCAGCGGGTCGAACTCGCGGTTGTTCCGTCGCGGCCGCGCAAGGCACCACTCCCCCCTGCCAATGAGGCTACGACGTGGCTCAGGCTGTAGCCGGCTACCAGCGGCCCGAGACCCGTGGCGCGCACGAGGCGAGCGCCCTTGAAGAAGATCGGTTCGGTTGGACCTGGAATGTTGGTCACGCCCGTGTTGACGAGCGTGGGTCCAGAGAACGGAAGAGCGCCTGCAACTTTGGCTGCTATCCCGAGCAATGAGGTTGGCACTATTCCAATGAGATCAAGCAGGTCGGTCCTCGCTGATTGCTCCGACCTTGAGCGGCTGCTCGCGGTCGCGGCAGCGATGGCGGCGAGGCGTTCGAGCGGATCAGCGACGTCGGTCCCGAGCATCTGCAACCGAGCAGACAACCTATTCCCTTGACCGGGCTTATCGCCCGCGTGCCGAACTGAGATCGGGCACATCGCCACCAGTGACTCGTCAGGAAGCTCGCCATGACCGTCCAGATATCCGCGAAGAGCTCCGCCGACGTAGGCCAGCGCGACATCGTTGATCGTCGATCCGGGCACGCTCGCCTTGATCCGCTTGAAATCGGTCAGGGCGTGAAACCGGGCTTCGAAGACACGGTCCGGTGACACTGTCTGGTTGAACCTGGTCTTCGGCGCAAACGACAGTGCGATACTTTCGCTAGCCGCCCCTGTGACTCCGCCGACCAGCTTGCGCGGCAGGCCCGCTATACCGCGGACGACCTTCGGGGCGTTCGAAGCGAGCACGGAGCTCGTCCGAAAAGGGTAGAGCGCTGTATCCACGAACGTGCGCGAGAGTAGGTCTACGGCTGAGGGAAGGGTGCCCGGGACCCATGGAGTGACGGATTCGGCGGGGCGCGGGCTGTCTGCGGCGAGGTCGTGCAATGCCGCCATCATGTGAACGCCGGCCAGGCCGTCCACCGCACAGTGGTGAAGTTTCAGGGCCATTGCAAAGGAGCCCTTCGGTACTCCGGGCAGGGAATCCAGCCCGTCGATGATCGTGATTTCCCACGGCGGACGTCGCAGGTCGATGGGCCGGGCGTGCAGCCGCGCGACCTCATTGCAGAGCTGCCGCCAGTCTCCTGGTTGAGGCAGCCCACCGTGTTGAACGTGGTATCGGAGATCGAAGCTCGGATCATCAACCCAGTACGGCCGAGCCCACCCCCCCGGGTGACTCGGTCAGTCGGCGCCGAAAGACAGGTGAAAGATGCAGGCGATCCTCGAGCTCACTGAGGACACCGTCGAAGGTGACGGTGCCGCCAGGGGTGCAGGTAAGCACGGCGCACCTCGGGCGATGTCTTGCAGGCACCTCCCCCGGTGCAGAACGAATCACCGTGCCGGCCAACAACACCGGCGCCGACAAACTCATCGTCATTCAGCACACTGACCGCACGCACGCGACTGTGGCGACACCCGCACCTGCAGTACCGCCACTGCCATGCCCTTGTCCTGCCACAGCCAACCGCGTTTAAGAACCCAGTTCAACCCGGTGCCCGACCTGCCGGGTCAGGTAGTCGATCTGCAAGTAGATCGCGAACAGCACGAGAAACGGAAGGAACATGTACGGCACGTTCTCGCCTATGAATTTGAACCAAAATCCGAAGGCGCCCTGCCCGATGTGGTCGAAACCGGAGCGTACCTCCGTTACGTAATACACATAAGTGCTGCTGATCAGCATCGCTACGCCGGCGAATGCCAGCCACAGGCAACGAATCCGAGATTCCGCGCTCAACCCGGGCCTGATGAGTCGGGTCCACACGACGAACAACGCTATGCCGACGAGCACTCCAATGAACTCCAGCCCGAAGATCCAATTGTTGTCGTTGGTGTAGCGCGAGTCAGCGAGGCCATACTGCCACCAGAGCCATTTCCAACCTGGGTCATCGGTCGGTGTCCACAGATTGAACGGATGGCCGACTAGGAAGATCAGTTCATAGCCAATCTGGCTGCCTGCCGTGTAGGGAAGATAGAACAGCGTAAGTTCAGCGGCTTTGTCGAGTCGAGTCCTGTTCTCTCCAGGGGCATTCCACAGCAGCACCAACGGCAACAAGATGACCGGAATCCCGAACAGCAAATTGGCGACAACGTCGACGGTGAACGTCGGCGGTATAATTCTAAGACCGACACCGACCACGACGAGGACGAACGCCGCTCCGATGAACGCCGTGGTGGCCAGGTAAATCCGCTTTCGGTGCGGTGCCCACGGCTGGGCGAAATTCGGCTCTCTTCTATCAATTGTCGTCACTGTGTCGCGCTCCTTTTGGCTGCTCGCCGCAACGAGATTGGATTGGTGTCGGGATAGCCGTCGATGCGCGCCGATCGCACGATTGGCGGTGTATCGGGTTCAAGGCCACCGGTGACGGCATAATCCGGCCTGACTGAAGTGCGGCCTTAAGGGTTTGGTCTGGCGGTGTCGACGACGGTGGCGTTCTCGAAACACTTATCAAGGCGTCGGCGCCATCGCGTTGCCAGGGCCAGGCGTAGACGAACCCGTCGATGGCGAGCACCTCGGGGATGTAGGCATCGTCACTCCACCGGAAGTACTCGTCAATCACACGCGGAGGCGGGTCTGGTTCCAATACAACCATTTTCGGGCGACCTCGACGAAAGGAGAGAACCGAACCAATCCTGCGCTGGTGACGACCCCTCGGAGTTTCGCTGCGGCCCTTGGGGAAAGCTTCCTCCATCATCGGCAGGTCGGTCGCGTTGGTGGTCACGCGGATGAGGCGCCTGATGGTCAGGGGCGCCAAGCCCTCCGGCGGTAGAGGAGCTCTGACGGCGGCGCTCACCGTCTCGATGTCGACCGCCGTCACTCTGCCCGACATGCCCTCTCCGTTCGCGTGCGCCATCCATCGCACTATATCAAGTACTTGACATTTATTTCAAGTACTACATCACCTACGCCTAGTGGTCCGGTCCATGAAACCCGCCGGTGAATTTGGCCGTCCTTGCCTGGCGGCCAGTCGTGATGCTGGATGATGGCGTTCACACGAACGGCGGGTAGACGTTCGTTTCCCTACACTTATGCCTGGTCTCGATTCCGGCTGGATCACCACGCTCATCGCGCGAGTTCGTCGTGGTGTCTGCGTCATCGAGATATGAATTCTCGTCCTCAGCGGCACTGGCCAGATCTTCCGCGCTGGTGCTGACTGGCAGAACGATCTTCTTTGCGTGCAGCTCCAGCTCTTCCGTCCGGCAGTCCGGCTTCAGCGGCCCGTACTTGCCGCTTCTTCCATTAGGTGTCGCTTCGCGGTCGCGGCCGTGTTGCGGCGTGGTTCAGTCGGTCGTGGTGATGTCGTCGAGTAGCCAGCTGCGGTCGAAGTAGGGTTCCAGCGGTCCGTAGAGCCGAAAGTAGGTGAACCAGTGTCGATCGGGAAGTGTTTGTATCCAGTTGGATTGGCGACCGGGCGGTTCGGTGGGGCCGAAGTGCAGGTCGACTGATCCGTCGTCGTTGTAGACGAGGTCGGCGTTGCGCGATCCGCGGTCACCGCGCTGCTGCGGGTTGTCGATCAGACAGCGGGTGTCGGCGGAGTACACCGTGGCCGACCAGAACAGCTTCGCCGGCGGGTTGGGCGGGATATGCAGGGTGTACTGCTTGCCGCCGTCGAGCCAGTGGCCGTCACGGTCGGTGTAACAGCTCAAGTACGCCTGCCCCACTCCGGGAGTCTGACTCTTCATCGCGGCGGAAAAGCTGACGGCTTCGTAGAACCAGGAGGCCCGTTCGAGGAGTTGGTCGTAGTGGGTGCTTCGCTGACTCGAATTGTCAATAGCCAGAACGAGTTCCCATCGACGGTCCGGCCAACACGTCGAGCCGGGAAAGCGTTTGGCGAAGGTGTTGGCCTGCGCCATCAATTCACCGTCAGCGGCGGCCGCGGTCAGGATCTCGGTGAGTCGTTCGTCGGGGCTGAAGGCCTTGCCCTTCTCGATCCCCAGCGCTGCCAGCATCGCGAGATAGAACCGGTCCCGTTCGTCAACGATCTCGCGTTGATAGATGGCGTGCAACCGTTCCCAGTACTGCAGACCGCGGGGCTGCTCCCCCGACCAGGGTTGATCACCGGGTGAGATCAGCCGGGTCGGCGCCGGCCGTTGCCGGTCGGCGAAGGGGTAGATCTTGACGTTCTCGACCAGTGACTGAGATCGGGCCGGATCTGGATCCAGAGTGCGGAAACCGAACAGTACATTCACACCGGTCGCACGGTGTAGCGCGAATCCGTCGGATTGCCCGGGTGCTGTCGCGCCGGGTGGAAGCACCAGATGCTCTCCGCCGGCGCCTTTTTCGGGACCCATCTCGCCCAGGGTGGCGATCTCGCGTTGCCAAAAGTCGGAGATGCCGCCCGCGGTGGGTCCGGCGGGAAGTTCGATGATCAGCGGCCCGGTTGCGCTCAGATCGATGAAACTGAGGATGTAGGGGGTGGTGGCGTTGGCGGTGATGATGCCGAGCCTGTCGCGGTAGGTGCGGTACACCACGAGGTCGGAACACGTCGCCCCGAAGACCTCGGTGTGCACGTGCTGCCACTGCGCGTAGGACACCAGCGGCAACGCCCACAGATAGGCCTGGCATGCCATCTGGTAATCGAGTTCGTCGAAGATCACCGGGAGATCTTCACGACGCGGCAGTTCCCGGTCGCGTCCGAGGCGCCGCAGTCGCCCGGGTAATTCGTCCACCGCTTACACCTCGATCAGTTGTCGTCCGTCAACCCTAGGTGCCCGCCAGTACCCCCGGGTCCGTATCGGCGTGCGATAGTCCGGTCGTCTCCCCATAAGACCACAGTCGATCGCAACGTTTATGAATCGCGCACGCGCGGCGTCGGCGAAGATGAGTCATGGCGAAGTGCGAACCATGACCATGTCACCCGCCGAACTCCGGCAGCGGACGGTATATCGCCGTGCGGTGGAGGCCGCGATCTGGGGCATGCCGGCGGTGAATTACGACATGATGCACCGGGCGTTCGTGCGGGACGCCAAGGGCGGTCCGAATCAGATCGTGTACTGGTCGCGGCTGTTGGACTGGAAGAACCAAACTCTCACCCCCAACCCCGACGCGATCTACCTGATGGCGTTCTACGACACCACCGAAGGCCCTGTCGTGCTGGGGATCCCAGCGGCCGGCGAAGGCTTGATCACCGGCTCGATCGACGACGCCTGGCAGTGTGCGATCGAAGACGTCGGCCCGGCGGGCATCGATGCCGGAGCAGGCGGCAGGTTCCTGATTCTTCCGCCTGACTACCAGGGGGTCGTGCCCGACGGTTACCTTCCGATGCCGTCGGCCACCTACGCCGGCTATGCGCTGTTGCGCTCCAATCTCCGGGGCGGCGCGGACGACGATGTCGAGGCCGCCGTCACGTACGGCAAGACAGTTCAGCTCTATCCCTTCGCGCACGCCGCGGACAATCCATCGACCACTTTCGTCGACGCTGCCGACGTGCTCTTCGATGCCGCCATCCCTTATGACGCCACCTTCTTCGAGGCACTCGACCGCCGCGTGCAATCCGAACCGTGGCTGACCCGCGACAAGGCGATGATCGACATCTGCGCTTCGATCGGCATCGTCAAAGGTCAGTCCTTCGCCCCGGACCCCGCGGTCACCGAGACACTGACAGCCGCCATAGCCGAGGTGCGCGCCTGGCTTGCCGACCGCTACGAACAGACCTTTGCCACGCCGTTCTACAACGACACCCGGTGGGCGCTCCCCGCTTCACCCGCTCTGATCGAAGCCAGCACAACCAATTACGGCAATCCCGAGGCCTATCCCGTTGACGACCGGGCGATGAGCTACTCGATGGCGTTCTTTAGCGCCAAACGGCTCGGCACCGGCCAGTTCTATCTGATGTCGATCAGCGACGACGGGGGCGCCCCTCTCGACGGAGCGTCGACCTACCGGCTTACGGTGCCCGCCCACGTGCCGGTGACCCTGTATTGGTCCGCCACGGCATACAACCGAGCCACCCACACCCTCATCCGAGACGTGCCATGGGCCAGCCGCTCATCGCACACGCCGGAGTTGTTCACCGATACGGACGACTCGGTGGAGTTAGTGTTCGGCCCCACAGCGCCCGACGGCAAGACCGGTAATTGGATCCCGACCCTGCCCGGCGAGCAGTTCGAGGTTCTGCTCCGCTTCTACGGACCGACCCCACCGTTGTTCGACAAGACGTGGCAGCTGCCCGACATCGAACCCGTCAGCTGACGCGGCCGCTCGATGAATCGCCCATAGCGTTGATGGCCGGCACCACAGCTCCAACGCCCACCTCGCGCAAATTGCCCGTGCCAATCGTTCCAGAAGGGCGAAGACGCGACGCATGGTGGTGGCAATCGGCGCTTCGACACCGGAGGTCTCCAGCAGCGCTCTCGATGACCCACCTGGCACCGGTCATTGAAGTCGACACCTCTCGTAAGCGTCGGTGTGCTGGCCTAGTTGTCGACCCACGCCTCAGACCAACGCCAGTTCCAGGTGTTCCAGCCGTCGCACCAGCAGGCTCGGAAGCCACTGTCCTGCGCCGGCAACTTCCACACGATAGGTCCGGTTCAACAGCTGACCCACAACGATCGTTGCCTCTGAACGAGCAAGCGCGGCGCCGACGCAGAAGTGCGCACCCCTGCCGAAGCTGATGTGCCCCTTGCCCTTCGTTCGATCAAGTCGGGAACGCGGCAGGGTCCTCGAAGTGGGAGGGGTCCCGGTTGGCCGCGCCCCACAACAGGATCAGGCGCGACCCGGCGGCGAGGTCGACTCCGCACAGCGTCGTGTCGTTGACGACGTGGCGGTAGTGACCGCGAAACGGCGGTTCGACGCGCAGCACCTCCTCCAGGAAGGCACCGAGTAGTTCCGGTCGGTCGCGGAGCTCCTGCTGGATGTCGGGGCGGCTTCCGAGAATCCAGGCCGCCGAGCCGATCAACGAGGCCGTCGACTCGCCGCCGGCGCTGAACAGCGTGATCATCATGACCTGCCGGTGATTTCGTCGAGTTCCCCAGCGGCACAAGCTGTTGCGAGGTCGCCGAGGAGGGTGTCTGCTCCCTCGTTGGCGGCTTGGCGGAACTGGTCGGAGATGTAGGCGCTCAGTTCCATGACGGCGATACCCGCGGCGGTGAGCTGATCCTGGGTGACCAACCCTTCTAAAAGCTGGGTCGCTGAGTATCCCCAGGCGATGAGGCTGTCGACGTCCTCGTCGGGGACGCCGATGATGCGTCCGACGATCATCATCGGCAGTCGATTGGCCATAGCGCTCATCCATTCGATCCGCCCACCGTGCGCGCCGCTGTCCAGAGGCGCGCGGCGGCGTCGGCAACCAAGGTTTCGACGGCGCGGACGCGTTTGGCCGCCAAGTGTCGGATCAAGGCCTTCCGGTGGGCCGCGTGTGCGGGATCGTCAGCAGTCGCCAGCACCTGTGTCGGGCCGCCCAGTTTGTCCATTTCGAACGCGGTCGGCGCGCCGTCTGCGGCGACCGTCAAAGTTGCCGTCAGGTTCGACGAGAAGTCGTCGCACCGAGTGACCGCTTCGCTCACGGCATCCCAACTGGACAGTGCGTAGAAGTCGGAGTCACCGATGCGGTGAACGTGTCCTTCGATGTGCATACGCGCGTACAGGGCGTAGGGATTTTGCATGCACGAGCCGTCGAGCAACTCCATGCCGAGTGCGCCTTCTCCAAGTGTCACCGCTTCACGCTGGGCGGCGTCCACCGTCACCGTCAAGCGGGCCAGCCATTGTTGACATCACGACGTACCCGGCGGGGTCGACGCCCGTCTCACCACAGCCTTGCCACCTGCCAAGAGTCTGAGACTAAATCGCGTAATTGTCTCACGTATGCGAAAGTGAGTTCTCGATTTCTCGCGAGGGAGCCGGGGTGGTCCGGGATGACTGGGTAGTCGGCGGAGAACGTCACGCGGCCGCGGCCGAACGCATTTACGCCGCGGCGACCGACCTGGCGATCCGCGGGGGACTCGATGCACTCGACATCGAGATCCTGGCCGCGCGCGTGCATTGTTCGAGGGCGACTATCTATCGCTATGCAGGCGGCAAGTCGCAGATACGGGAGGCAGTCCTCATGCGCCTGGCTGCCCGAGTCGTCGACACCGTCCGCCACGCAGTAGACGGACTCAGCGGAACGGAGCGGACGCTCACCGCGATCACCGTGGCACTAGCCGAGATGCGATCCGAACCGCTGCGGCGACTGATGCAAGGATCCATCGGGTTAGCCGACCTGGGCAAGCTGCAGTCCTCACCCGCCGTGCTGCGCGTCGCGGCAGAACTCTGTGGCCTTAACCACGACCCACAGGCAGCACTGTGGGTCGTCCACGTCGTGCTCTCCCTCGTCTATCTGCCGTTGGGCGACCCGAGAACTGAAGAAGCGCATCTGCGACGGCTCGCCCAGAACGACCGTTGACCAACAGACAGCACAACTAGAGGCGACGTGGCTGCCTCGGGACTGCCTTAGCGCATCTCACACCGGAGTTGACGACCACGGCTGCTTGAGGTGGCGCTGTCACGTCTGCTAGACCATTGAACACGCTTCGCAAGTGCTACAACGCATGACACTTTCCTCGCTCACGTTCACAACCCGTTCACAAACCCAATGAAAACGGCTCCCGGAGTTGCCTCCGGGAGCCGTTTTACCTAGTAGCGGGGACAGGATTCGAACCTGCGACCTCTGGGTTATGAGCCCAGCGAGCTACCGAGCTGCTCCACCCCGCGTTGGTGAATACAACGTTACAGAAGAGGTGAGCGCAGCTCCAAATCGGGTGCTCAGAGCCATTTTCAAGCCGAAAAGTGCACCACCTGACCGGTCCGGAGCACCCCGTCGGGGTCGAACCGGTCGGCCAGTGCGCCCAGCCAGTGCCGGGTGTCCTCGTCGTACACCCGGCCCAGCCGTCCCGGATCTGCGGAGGGCGCGAAATTGGGCATCAGGCCGCCCGTTGACCACGGCGTCAGCGCACGAGCCAGCGCGCTCGCCTGAGCCGGCACCAACTCGCCCGTCGGCCCGGCAGGCACCCCGATGGTGGTGACCGCGTAGGCGGCGTTGCGGTGGCAGAACGCGCTGCTGTGCTCCGCCTGCCTGGCGAACGCGCCGCCGAGCATCCTTAACTCGACGATGGTCTGTACCGATGCCGAACCTGGTCCGGCCGCGGCGAGCAGAATGTCGATCGCATCGGAGGTCAACTCGCGCAACAACGTCTGCTCCTCGTGCACCGGCATCGGGTCGACCGGATCAGCGTGTACCGCGCCGATCGCCGCGTACGGCCGCACCTCGACGGTGTCCAGGACGGGTGTGCCCGCTGCTCGCATGGGCTCCAGCAACGACGCCGCCTCCGTGAAATCGTCGAGGGCGGCATAGCGGACCGCGACCGTCAGCCGACCCGCCAGCGGCTCGGGCACTCCCGGCAGCGGTGGCAGACACTGAAGCGCGATCGAGGTGTTGACGTTCTCGGGCAGCGTCGCGCACCAGCCGTACCACGCGCGCAACACCGCGGGCGCGTCGTAGCCGTCGAAATACACTGCGCCGCCGTAGAACTCGGGGATCGGGAGGAGATCTATCTCCACCGCCGTGACGATGCCGAGCGCCGCCTTGCCGCCGCGCAGCCCCCAGAACAACTCCGGGTACGCGTCCGGGGTGACGTGCAGCAGCTCCCCCGCCCCGGTGACCACGTCGAAGGACCGCACATGGTCCGAGGACACCCCGACACTGCGCGCCAGCGGTCCGACGCCGCCGCCGGTGAGATACCCCACCACACCGACGGTGGTGGACGAACCACACAACGGCGCAAGGCCATACGGGGCAGCGGCATCGATCACCTGCTGCCATCTCACGCCGGCGGCCACCCGCGCGGTGCGGCCCTCGGGATCGACGACGCATTCGGTCATCGCCGAGGTGAGCACCAGAATGGCATCGGGCCCGATCGGGACGGCCCCGTGCCCGGTTGCCTGCACCGCGACGCGTAGGCCGTGCCAACCGGCGAACCGGACGGTCTCGGCCACGTGGTGCGGCTCCGTGGCGAAGACCACCGCGGCCGGTTGCACCTGCACGGCGGCATTCCATGGGGTGCAACGTTCGTAGCCGGGCTCCCCGGGCAGCGCGACCAGCGCGCTGAGGTGCCCGGGAAGTGTGGACAGAACATCATCGCCGACGGTTTCGGCCAGGGTCATCAGAGGTCCTTTCGACCATGCGCATAGACAGGCCGAAAGAATGGACCATCCCACTTGGGATCTTCTTGGAACGCATTCCAAGAGCTGCGATTGTGCGGTTTCATCCGCGCGCCGCGGACGAAACCGCACAAAGCGGTCAGGGCAAGTTACTTGGCGTCGCGATACTTGTTCATCGCATCGTCGAGCCTTTGCAGCGCGCCCCCGTAATCGGCGAAGTTGCCGGTCCGCTGCGCCTGCTGCACCGCATCGAGCGCGGCGTTGACGTCCTGCAGCGCAGCCGCCTTGGCCGTCGAGAGCTGCACGCCGCCACCGGGGACCGCCCCTACGGGCACAGGCACCTCGGGCGCCTGACCCTGCTGCGGCGGCGCAGCAGGGACCTGAGCCGCAGGAGGCGGCGTCGCAAGAGGTTTGGCACCGGAGCCGTCCGCCGGAGCCGGACCGGTGGCCGTGGCCGCCGCACCCGGACCGAAGATCTCGGTGAGCGCGTCACCGACCGTCGGACCGTAGCCGACCTTGTCGTTGTACATCATCGCCACCCGGATCAGGCGTGGGTACGACGACGCCGCGTCACTGGCCCCCGGCGATGCGTACACGGGCGCCACGTACAACAGGCCTCCCTCGCTGACCGGCAGGGTCAGCAGGTTGCCCCACCGGATCCGGTTCTGGTTGTCCCGGCCGATGACACCGAGGTCCTGGCTGACCGCGGTATCCGTACTGATGGCGTTGAACGCCAGCTTCGGTCCGTTGACCTGACCGGGGATGGTGAGCACGGTGATCTTGCCGTACGTCTGCGGATCCGAACTGGCGCTGATATACGCCGCCAGGAAGTCCCGCCGGAACCGGTTCATCGCGCTGGTCAGCTGGAATGACGCCGAATTGTCGTTCTGTGCAATGTCTTTGGCCACGATGTAATACGGCGGCTGATAACTGCTGGCCGTCGGGTTCGGATCCAGCGGGACGTCCCAGAAGTCCGAGGTGGAGAAGAACGTCACCGGATCGTTGACGTGGTACTTGGCCAGCAACGACCGCTGGATCTTGAACAGGTCCTCCGGGTAGCGCAGGTGGTCCTGCAGTTCCGTGGACATGTCGCTCTTCGGCTTCACCGTGCCCGGGAACACCGACATCCACGCCTTGAGGACCGGATCGTTCTCGTCCTGCGCATAGAGCGTGACGGTGCCGTCGTAGGCATCGACGGTGGCCTTCACCGAGTTCCGGATGTAGGACACCTGCTTGTCGGGCAGCAACCGGTTGACCGCGACCTCGTTGGAGTCGATGGTCGCACTGGATAGCGACGTCAGCTCGGAATACGGGTAGTTGTCCAGCGTGGTGTAGCCGTCGACGATCCACACCATCCGCTTGTTGACAATGGCCGGGTAGACCCCGTTGTCGGTGGTGAGCCACGGCGCCACCGCCTCGACCCGCTCGGACGGATCGCGGTTGAACAGGATCTTGCTGTTGGAGCCGATCACGTTGGAGAACAAGAAGTTCCGCTCGGCGAACTTCGCCGCGAACACGCTGCGCGCCAGCCAGTTACCGATCGACACACCACCGCCACCGGTATAGGTGTAGTTCTTGGTCTCGGTGTTGGTCTCGTAGTCGTATTCACGGTCACCGCCGTTGCGGCCGACGATCGCGTAATCGCCGGGCGCACTGGCGATCACCGGGCCGTAGTAGACCCGGGGCTGATCCAGCGGCGCGGGCCCGGGCGAGACCACCCCGCCGTTGGCCCCCACCACGCTGGCGAGGAATTCCGGGTAGCCACCGTTCTGGTTGGGATCGTTGGCCACCCCGCGCACCGTGTTGGCCGGCGATGCGATGAAACCGTTGCCGTGCGTATAGACGGTGTGCCGGTTGATCCAGTCGCGCTGGTTGTCGATCAACCGCTCGGGGTTGAGTTCGCGTGCGGCGACGACGAAGTCGCGCAGGTTGCCGTCCGGCCCGTTGTAGCGGTCCATGGCCAGTTGCTCGGGAAAGCTGTAGAAGTTCTTGCCCTGCTGGAACTGTGTGAACGCCGGGCTGACGATGGTCGGGTCCAGCAGACGGATGTTCGACGTCGTCGCGCGATCGGCGGCCACCTGCTGGGCCGTCGTCGCCGCGTTACCGCTGTAATCGCGGTAGGTGACGGTCTGATCGGTCAGCCCGTAGGCCTGTCTGGTCGCCGTGATACTTCGGCCGATGTATTCGCTTTCCTTCTGCGCGGCATTGGGTTTGACGCTGAACTGCTCGACGATCATGGGCCAGCCCGCGCCGATGATGAGGGAGGACAGCAACAGCAGCACCAGCCCGATGGCCGGGATGCGCAGATCACGCATGAACAGCGCGGAGAACACGGCGACCGCACAGATCACCGCGATGGCCAGCAGGATCAGCTTCGCGGGCAGCACGGCGTTGATGTCGGTGTAACCCGCGCCGGTGAACGGTTTGCCGCCACGGGTGTTGCTGAGCAGCTCGTAGCGGTCCAGCCAGTAGGCCGCGGCCTTGAACAGCACCAGTGTGCCGGCCAGCGCCACCAACTGGATACGTGCGGCCTTGCTGAGCGCGCCGGTCCGTCCGGACAGCCGGATCCCGCCGAACAAGTAGTGGCTCACCAGGTTCGCCAGGAACGCGATGAAGACGCCGATCATCAGGAAGTCCAGCAGCCACCGGTAGAACGGCAGATCGAACGCGTAGAAGCCGAGATCGCGGCCGAACTGCGGATCGGTGACGCCGAAATCGCCACCGTGCAGAAACATCTGCACCGTCGTCCAGGACTGCCACGCGACGACGCCGGCGCACAGACCGACGAACACCGGAATGCCGATCCCGAACAGCCGCAACCGGCTCATCACGGTGGTGCGGTACCGGGCGACCGGATCGTTGGGCCCGGCGGACGGCACGAACACCGGACGGGTGCGGTAGGCCAGCGTCATCCCGGCGAACACCAGCGCGCCGAACACCACGGCAGCGGCCAGCCCCAGAACGATCTCGGTCATCAGCCGGGTGGTGAACACCGACCGGTAGCCGAGCTCACCGAACCAGAGCCAGTCGACGTAGGTGTCGATGACGCGGGGCCCCACCAACAACAGCAGGACGACCGCCAGGGCCACCGCGATGAGGATCCGGCTTCGTCGTGTCAGCTTCGGCATTCGCGCCGCGGGCCGCATTCCCACTCGTCAACTCCAGTCTTGTGGTCCGTGGAACTGCAATAACTCTACGCAAAGCCCGCCAAGGGCACTCTCAGCAACGCGGAGGTTCGCCACCGGCAGAAATGGTGTGCAACGCGTCGACGGCGGTGGTCAGGGTGTCCACCTTCACCAGCTGCAGCCTGTCGTCACGCGCCGTCAGCGCTTCGGCGCAGTTGTCGGCAGGCACCAGGAATACGGTGGCGCCCGCTTCCTGGGCCGCCATCATCTTGTGCGTGATGCCGCCGATCGAGCCGACGGCACCGTCGGCACTGATGGTGCCGGTGCCCGCGATGAACTTTCCGTCGTTGAGGTCGCCGGTGGTGAGCTTGTCGACGACGGCCAGGCTGAACATCAACCCGGCCGACGGGCCGCCGATATTGGCCAGGTTGAACTCGATGTCGAAAGGAGCCCACGGCGCGTCGAGCACCCCGATGCCCAGGAATCCGTGTTCACGGTCGGGGTTGGAGCCCAGCGTGATGGTGACGGTGCCGGCCGGCTGATTCTTGCGGCGGTAGTCGATCACCATCTGATCCCCCGGCTTCGTGCTCTTCACGATCGCCTGGAAGGCCTCCATATTGGGCACCTCGACGTTGTTGACCATGTCGATCGCGTCGCCGTCCTTGAGCTTTCCCGCCGACGGCCCGGGATCGCTCACCGACTCGACGGTCACCGACTTCGGGTACTTCAGAAAGGACAGTGCCGCGTACTCCGCGTTGTCCTCCGACGCCTTGAACTCGTTGGTGTTGGCCTTGTCGATGTCGTCCTTGGACTTCTCCGGCGGGTACACCAGATCGCGCGGCACCAGCTGATCGCGTCCGGACATCCACAGGGCGAGGGCTTCACCGAGGGTGAGACCGTCGCGCTGCGACACCGTCGTCATGTTCAGGTGTCCCGAGGTGGGATGCACGATGGAGCCGGCGGTGCCGTCGGTGCTCTTGATGTCGACGACCTGTTTGCCCTCCACCTCACCGAGGGTGTTGAACGTCGGGCCCGGGCCCAGCGACACGTAAGGGACCGTCACCAACGACAGCAGCACGCCGAACGCCACGATCGGCACCAGCGCGACCACCAGCGTCATAATCCGCCTGTTCACGCCGCCCACAGTAGAGCGCGTTCACCCACAGCGTGACCCGCGGCCCCACGTCGGCGGTCAGGTGTGAGTACCGTTGAAGCCATGGCTGACCTGCCCTTCGGCTTCTCCAGCGGGGACGACCCCGACCGCGACAAGCGCAACGAAAACCCCGGCCAGGGTTCTGGCGCGGATCCCTTCGGCCTGGGCGGTGCCGGCTTCGACATGGGTGATCTGGGCCAGATATTCACCAAGCTCGGCGAAATGTTCAGCGGCGCAGGCAATGTGATGAACCCCGGCCAACAGTCCGGTCCGGTGAACTACGATCTGGCTCGCCAGTTGGCGTCCAGCTCGATCGGATTTGTCGCCCCGGTGTCGGAGAAGACGGGGGCCGCGATCTCCGATGCGGTGCGCCTCGCCGAAACCTGGCTCGACGGGGTGACCCCGCTGCCCGCCGGCACCACCCGTGCCGTGGCATGGACCGCCACCGACTGGCTGGACAACACGCTGGACACCTGGAAGCGGTTGTGCGACCCGGTCGCCGAACAGATCTCGACCGTCTGGGCCTCGGCACTGCCCGAAGAGGCCCAGACCATGGCCGGTCCCCTGCTGGCGATGATGTCGCAGATGGGCGGGATGGCCTTCGGCAGTCAGCTCGGCCAGGCGCTGGGCAAGCTGTCCAAGGAGGTGCTCACCTCCACCGATATCGGGCTGCCGCTGGGCCCCAAGGGCGTTGCCGCGTTGCTGCCAGAGGCCGTCGAAACGCTGTCGGAAGGTCTGGAGCAACCGCGCAGCGAGGTGCTGACCTTCCTGGCCGCGCGTGAGGCCGCCCACCACCGGCTGTTCAGCCATGTCCCGTGGCTGTCGAGCCAGTTGCTCAGCGCCGTCGAGGCGTTCGCCAAGGGCATGAAGATCGACATGAGCGGGATCGAAGACCTGGCCAGCGGTATCAACCCGGCCGCGCTGACCGATCCTGCCGCCATGGAGCAGCTACTCAACCAGGGCATTTTCGAACCGAAGGCCACCCCCGAGCAGGTCGCGGCACTGGAACGGCTGGAGACCCTGCTCGCCCTGGTCGAAGGCTGGGTGCAGACCGTCGTCACCGCCGCGCTCGGCGAACGCATCCCCGGAACGGCCGCGTTGTCGGAGACCTTGCGGCGCCGGCGTGCGACCGGCGGTCCGGCCGAGCAGACGTTCGCCACCCTGGTCGGCCTGGAATTGCGGCCACGCAAGCTGCGCGAAGCGGCGCTGCTGTGGGAGAAGCTCACCGACGCCGTCGGCGCCGACGCGCGCGATGCCGTCTGGCAGCACCCCGATCTGCTCCCCCGCGCCGAGGATCTCGACGAGCCCGCCGCGTTCATCGACCGGGCCGTCGGCGGTGACACCAGCGGCATCGACGAGGCGCTGGCCCAGCTCGAAGACGAGGGGAACGACGGACCCGCGGAGCACGAAAACAACTGATCCGGCACCCTCCCGGGCCGTGGCACAGTCAGTGCATGAGGCGCTATCTGCTCAATCCGTCGATGCCGGTGCTGCTGCGACCGGATGACACGGTGCAGGTGGGTTGGGACCCACGCCGGGCAGTGGTGGTGCATCCCCCGGCCGGACTGACCTCCGGTGCGCTGGCCGCCCTGCTGCGCGGAATGCAGTCCGCCTGCTCCCCGGACGAAGTGTGCGGGCACGCCCGACGACTCGGGGTGCCCGACCCGTCCTGCGCGTCCATCGTCGCCGAACTGTTCGGTGTCCTCACCCAGGCCGGGGTGCTGACCACTGGACACCCCGTCGGCCGGACGGTGACCGTCCGCATCCACGGCCGGGGCCCGCTGTCGGACCTGCTGGCCGGGGCACTGAAATGCTCCGGCACCCGGATCACCCACAGCAGCCAGCCCCACGCCGTCGTGACCGCCGACCGCACCGACCTGGTGTTGCTCACCGACGCCCTGATCGCCGACCCACGGGTGCTGCGCGACCTGCATGCCGCCGAGGTGCCGCACCTGCCCGTGCGGGTGCGCGACGGCACCGGGCTGGTGGGTCCGCTCGTCATCCCCGGCGTGACGTCGTGTCTGGCGTGTGCCGACCGGCACCGCCGCGATCGGGACGCGGCCTGGCCCGCGGTGGCCGCCCAATTGCGGCACACCGTCGGGGCGGCCGACCGCGCCACCCTGATGGGCACCGCGGCGCTGGCCCTCAACCAGGTGGACCGGGTGGTCCGCGCCCTGCGCTGCGCGGACGATCCGCTGGGCATCCCGGACCCGCCGATGACGCTGGACACCACCCTGGAGTTCGACGTCGGCAGCGGCTCGGTGCTGGCCCGCCGGTGGTCACGGCACCCGGGCTGCCCCTGCTGAGCTCGCCCGTTGCCTGTTCGTTGCGGGATAGTCAGTGACGTCGTGGATGATGGACATGTGGCTGATATCAAGCGTGGAAGCATCGCTCGCAATGCCAAGCTCGCGACGCTGCCGGTCGGTTTCGCGGGCCGGGCCGCGCTGGGCTTCGGCAAGCGCCTGACCGGCAAGTCCAAGGACGAGGTCACCGCCGAGTTGATGGACAAGGCGGCCCAGCAGTTGTTCACCGTCCTGGGAGAACTCAAGGGCGGCGCGATGAAAGTCGGCCAGGCCCTTTCGGTCATGGAAGCCGCCATTCCCGAGCAGTACGGCAAGCCCTACCGCGAGGCGCTGACCAAGCTGCAGCGCGAAGCGCCGCCGCTGCCCGCCGCGAAGGTGCACCGCGTGCTGGACGCTCAGTTGGGCACCAAATGGCGGGACCGGTTCGCGTCCTTCGACGACACCCCGATCGCCTCGGCCAGCATCGGTCAGGTGCACAAAGCGGTGTGGGCCGACGGGCGTGACGTCGCCGTCAAGATCCAGTACCCGGGTGCCGACGAAGCGCTGCGCGCCGACTTGAAGACCATCCAGCGCCTGGTCAGTGTCTTCAAGCAGCTGGCGCCGGGCGCCGACGTCGAGGGCGTGGTCGGCGAACTGATCGAACGCACCGAGATGGAACTGGACTACCGGCTGGAAGCGGAGAACCAGCGCGCGTTCGCCAAGGCCTACGAGAACGACCCGCATTTCGCGGTCCCCCACATCGTGGCCAGCGCTCCCAAGGTGGTGATCGCCGAATGGATGGACGGCATCCCGATGTCGGTGATCATCCGCGAGGGCACCCCGGAACAGCGGGACCTGATGGGCACCAGGCTGACCGAACTGACCTTCGGCGCGCCGAAGCGGCTGGAGTTGATGCACGGCGACGCGCACCCCGGCAATTTCATGCTGCTACCCGACGGCCGGATGGGCGTCATCGACTTCGGTGCGGTGGCGCCGCTGCCCGGCGGCTTCCCGGTGGCGCTCGGCCAGACGATCCGGCTGGCGCGCGACAAGAACTACGAAGAGGCGCTGCCCGCGATGGAGGCCGCGGGGTTCATCCAGAAGGGTGAGCGGGTGTCGGCCGAAGAGATCGACGACATGTTGCGCCAGTACGTGCAGCCCATCGAGGTCGACGTCTTCCACTACACCCGACGGTGGCTGCAGAAGATGGCCGCCGGCCAGATGGACAACTCGGTGGCTCAGATCAAGATGGCCCGGCAGCTCGACCTGCCTGCGCAGCTGGCCATCCCGCTGCGGGTGATCGCGTCGACGATCGCCATCTGCTGCCAGCTCGACGCACACGTTCCCATGAAAGCCATTGCGACAGAGCTGGTTCCGGGCTTCGCCGAAGAGGACGCCGCCTGACGGCGTCTGCCTGGAAGGCCAGGCGGCCCAGCAAGAACTAGGCCGCCTGCCCCTCTCGGGTGTCCTTACGCGGGCGCCCACGCGGACGCTTGCGCGCCACGACGGAACCCCGCTCCAGAATCTCCCCGCCCCAGACGCCCCACGGCTCCTGGCGTTCCAGTGCCTCGGACAGGCACAGCCCACGGATGGGGCAGTCGGCGCACAGCGCCTTGGCCTGCTCCAGCTGAACCGGGCTCTCGGCGAACCACAGGTCGGGATCCTCCCGGTGGCACGGCACCGCGGGCAGTTCGAGTTCCTGGCATGTCACGTCAGACATGTCTTTCCCTACTTCCTGGTCGTTGTATCGGTGTCGGTCTTGTTTCGGACCGGTGACCAGGTGTTCGGGAGAGGCTTCCCAAAACAATGGCCACGGATCCGTTGACATCGGGTCCGTGGCCTTTTCGGCGTTCTGGGGCTACCTAGATGGTGCCCCGCTTCACGGACGTGGACGTCGCGGCGGCGGTCCGGCGCTTGTGCTGCGGATTGATGGCAGCGAGCGCCCAACCAGCTCGATGGGCGGAGGCGACGGCGGGCATGACGGAGGGCGTCAGCCAGGGGTACAGAGACATCGCCACAGCATCGGCGCGTACGCCGCTGAATGCTTGATTGGAAATCATGATGTCGTCCCCCTTTCGTCTAGTCGCACTGAATCGGTGATCTTGAGGGTAGAGCCTAACAGCGAAAACCCACAAGCGATTTTCTGACCTGCGGTTTTGGCAGGATCTGTGGGACTTATGACCGGTTCTTGACGAGTTCGATGACGTCCGGGCCGTACTGCTCGAGCTTGCGGGCCCCGATGCCGGGGATGGAGACCAGCGCCGTCTCGTCGGCCGGCAGCGTCTCGGCGATGGCGATGAGCGTGTTGTCGGTGAACACCACGTAGGCCGGCACGTTCATCTCTTTGGAGGTGCGCAGCCGCCAGTCCTTGAGCTCGGCCAACAATTCCTCGTCGACGTCGGACGGGCAGCTCTCGCAACGGCGCAGCGTGATGGCGGTGGCCGATTCCAGCGCCTTGTTGCACACCCGGCAACGCGGCGCAGGGCCCCGGGGCTTGCGACTGCGGCCGGCGGGGGCGTCCGCCGGGGACTGTGGGGCCACCCCGTTGAGGAAGCGGGACGGTCGGCGGCCCTGCCTGCCACCGGCGACCCGGGCCAGCGCCCAACTCAGCGTCAGATGCACGCGCGCCCTGGTGATCCCGACGTAGAGCAGGCGCCGCTCCTCCTCGACCTGCTCACTGTCCGGGCCGTGGGACAGGGCGTGCGAAATCGGCAGGGTGCCATCGGTGACGCCGACCAGGAATACGGCGTCCCACTCCAGCCCCTTGGCCGCGTGCAGCGATGCCAGCGTGACGCCCTGCACCACCGGGGGATGTCGCGACTCGGCGCGTTGGCGCAGTTCAGCGAGCAGGGCGCGCAGATCGAGTGTCGGCCGTTGCGCCACTTCGTCATCCACCAGTTCGGCCAGCGCGGCCAGCGCCTCCCACCGTTCCCGGGCCTTGGTGCCCGTCGGCGGTTCGGCCGTCAACCCGAGCGGCTCCAGCAGCGCGCGCACCACCTGCGGCAGCTCACCGTCGGGTTCGGCGCCTGCGGCACGCTGCATGGCCAGCAGCGCCTGCCGGACCTCCTGACGGCTGAAGAACCCCTCGCCGCCGCGCACCTGGAAGGCGATACCGGCCTCGGTGAGTGCCTCTTCGTAAACCTCGGACTGCGCGTTGATCCGGTACAGCACCGCGATTTCGGAAGCGGGCGTTCCGGATTCGATGAGCTTGGCGATCTGCTTGGCCACGGCGACAGCCTCGGCAGCCTCGTCGGGATGTTCGGTGAACGACGGCTTGGGGCCGGGGTCGCGCTGACCGACCAGGTGCAGCTTGCTGCCGGCCATCCGGCCGCGGGCCGCCGCGATGACCCGGTTGGCCAGCGACACCACCTCGGGCGTGGAACGGTAGTCGCGTTCCAGGCGCACCACGGTGGCGTCCGGGAAGCGCCGGGAGAAGTCGAGCAGGAACCGTGGCGTGGCCCCGGTGAACGAATAGATGGTCTGGTTGGCGTCGCCGACGACGGTCAGGTCGTCCCGGTCGCCCAGCCACGCGTTGAGCACCCGCTGCTGTAGCGGGGTGACGTCCTGGTATTCGTCGACCACGAAACACCGGTAGCGGTCCCGGAATTCGCCGGCCACGGCGGCGTCGTTCTCGATGGCCGCGGCGGTGTGCAGCAGCAGGTCGTCGAAGTCGAGCAGGGCGGTGCCGTCGCGGTGGGTCTTGAGGTGTTCGTAGTTGTCGTACACCTTGGCCACGGTGGCGGCGTCCATCGGGATGTCGCGGCCGACCTTGGCGACGGCCGTCGCGTACCCCTCGGGCGTGATCAAGGATGCCTTGGCCCATTCGATCTCACCGGCGAGGTCGCGGACATCATCGGTACTGGCATGCAGCGCAGCGCGATTGGCGGCCTGGGCCACCACGGCGAACTTGCTGTCGAGCAGTTGCCAGTCGGTATTGCCGACCACCCGGGGCCAGAAGTACTGCAGCTGGCGCCGCGCCGCGGCATGGAACGTGACTGCCTGCACCGCCGCGGTGCCCACCCCGGACTCGTCACCGAGCGTGCGCAGGCGGCCCCGCATCTCCCCCGCGGCCCGCGCGGTGAAGGTCACGGCGAGTACCTGGCCGGGCGCGACGTGACCGGACGCGACCAGATGCGCGATCCGGCGGGTGATGGTCCGGGTCTTGCCGGTACCGGCACCGGCCAGCACGCACACCGGCCCGCGGGGGGCCAGGACGGCTTCGCGCTGCTCGTCGTCGAGGTCGACGAGGAGGCTGTCGACGGACGGCATGGCGTCCATCATGGCAGGACGCTGTGACATCTACCCGCCTCGGGCATTCCACGATGGTCGGCTACGTTGGACCGACTATGACTACTGCGTTGACCATGTACACGACCTCGTGGTGCGGCTACTGCTCGCGCCTCAAGACCGCGCTCAAGTCCGAGGGCATCTCCTGGACCGAAGTCGACATCGAGGGCGACCCGGCGGCGGCGGAGTTCGTCGGTTCGGTCAACGGCGGTAACCACGTGGTGCCGACCGTCAAATTCGCCGACGGATCGACCCTGACCAACCCGAGCATCAAGCAGGTCAAGGCCAAACTGGGCTGATCACGCGGTTGTCGGTGCATCGAACTAATGTTCGATGCATGAACGGTAACCTGCACTTGCTGCGCGCCGAGTTCGACGCGGTCAACGCCGAGATCGACTCACTGGCAGCCAAACCCCGGCAGATGCGCGACGCCTGGCATCTGATGTCGCTGTGCGACCGCGCCCGCGATCTCGCCACGGAGTACGAACTGCGGGCAGGTCAGTCCAGCGCCGCCCAGGACTCGATGATCTCGCGGGCGATCGAGATGGATCCGGGTAGCAGCAGCCGCGACGGTGACTCGCTGTTCCAGTCGCCGTTCTCCAGGGCGTCACGCACCTGGGCCCGGGTGAACCAGTCGGCCTCGACGATCTCGCCGTCGTTGAACGAGAACGGCTGATCGGGGTCGCCGATGGCGTGAAATCCCACCATCAGTGAGCGCGGGAACGGCCATGGCTGGCTCCCGAGGTACTGGAT
Source organism: Mycolicibacterium cosmeticum (assembly GCA_016197365.1). Lineage (GTDB taxonomy): Bacteria > Actinomycetota > Actinomycetes > Mycobacteriales > Mycobacteriaceae > Mycobacterium > Mycobacterium cosmeticum_A. The sequence continues at coordinate 427,424 of JACPVS010000006.1, forward strand.
GTCGCGCACCGCGAGCCCGACCTCCTCGGCGATCTCGCGCTCCACGCACGCCTCGAACGACTCCCCCGCCTCCACGAAACCGGCCAGCAGTGAGAACAGCCGTTCCGGCCAGACGGTCTGGCGGGCCAGCACCGCGCGGTCGTGGCCGTCGTGCACCAGGCAGATGATCGCCGGGTCGATGCGGGGGAACTCCTCGTGCCCGTTGACAGGGTTGACGCGTGACCAGCCGGCTTTCATCGTCTTGGTCGGCGAGCCGTCCACCGGGCTGAACCGGGCGGCGTCATGCCAGTTCAGCAGCGCCGTGGCGGTGGACACCAGCTGCGCACTGGCGTCGTCGAAGATCTGGCCGGCACGGCGCAGGTCGAGCACTTCGGTCTCGACGGAGTCGTCCTCCGGCGCTTCCAACGCGCCGCGGATCGCCCAGACGTGCCGGCCGCCCTCCAGCGTGCCCAGGAACACCGCGTGGTCGGGCGGGGTGTCGCCGAGGGCCGTGGTCTTGCTCAGCACGACGCTGGTCCCGGAGATCAGCACCTGATTGCGCCGATCCACGTGCAGCACCGCCGCGTCGGGCCAGCCGGCGATCGCGGCGTCGATATCGGTGCGGACCTGGTCGTCGCGGTCGGCTCCGATGCGCGACAGCAGCGGTACGTTGCGCAGGGTGAAGGCGCTCATCGGTTACTCCTTCGAGCGGATGTACAGCAGGCGGTCGGTCGGCTCGAGGGCGTCCACGCGTTCGTCATCCACACGCAGCAATTGCCCGTCGCGCACCACGCCCAGCACGATGTCGGTGAGATGGCGGGGCGACCCACCTTCTTCCTTGGGTTCGACCGGTCGTTCCGCGACCGCGAACCCGGCGTCGGGGGTGAGCAGGTCCTCCATCATCTCGACCACGCTCGGCGTCTGGGTGGCGATGCCCAGCAGGCGGCCCGCGGTCTCGGAGGTGACCACGGTGGTGTCCGCGCCGGACTGGCGCAGCAGATGCTGATTCTCGGCCTCGCGGACCGCGGCGATGATCTTCGCGTTGGGCGCGAGTTCGCGGGCGGTCAGCGTGACGAGCACGGCGGTGTCATCCCGGTTCGCGGCGACGATGATCGACTTGGCGTGCTGAGCGCTGGCCAGCCGGAGCACTTCGGAGTCGGTGGCGCTGCCGCGCACGGTGACCAGGCCCGCGCTCTTGGCCCGTTCCAGGGCGGCCGGGTCGTCGTCGACCACGACGATGTCCGCGGGCGCCACGTCGTCGCCGATCATCGCGGAAACCGCGGTCCTGCCCTTCGTGCCGTAGCCGACGACGATGGTGTGGTTGCGCACGGATTTCCTCCATCGCTGGATCTTCAGCGCCTGGCGCGACTGGGTGGTCAGTGTCTCGACGGTGGTACCGATGAGCACGATCAGGAATGCCACGCGCAGCGGCGTGATCACCAGAACGTTGACCAGTCGCGCTGATTCGGTATAGGGCGTGATGTCGCCGTAGCCCGTGGTGGACAGCGACACGGTGGCGTAGTAGATGCAGTCCAGCAGGGACAGCGGGTCGCTTTCCTCCGGAGTGGACGCGACGTCCCGGTAGCCGTGCCGGTCGATGTAGACGATGAACACCGCGGCCACCAGCGCGGAGAGCGCCCAGATGACTCGCATGAAAATCTTGCGACTCGGGCTGACGAACTTCTCGGGGATGTTGAGGATTTCGACCAGATCGGCGTCCGGTCGTGTCGTCAGGTTCTGGTCGACCGCCTCCAAGCGCCGACGCAACCTACCTTTGGCCACGAATCACCGATCGGTGGGAGGAAGGCACGTCACAATGTAACCATGACATCCATTTCCTCCGCCGTTCGACAGCCGACAAATCAGTCCCGCGCCCGCTTCATGGGCGGGTGGCTGGTGGGAATGGGCATCCTGCACTTCGTCGCACCCAAACCGTTCGACGCCATAATTCCGGAGGAGTTGCCGGGTAGTGCGCGGTTCTACACCTACGCGTCCGGTGTCGTCGAGGCCGGCGCGGGCGCACTGCTGCTCGCACCGAAGACCCGCAAGCTGGGTGCACTGACCTCCATCGCGTTGTTCGTCGGGGTGTTCCCGGGCAACGTCAACATGGTTCGGTTGTGGAAGGACAAGCCGCTGCCGATGCGGATCGGCGCGGTGGCCCGTCTGCCGCTGCAGATCCCGATGATCACGCAGGCCTACAAGATCTATCGCAACTCGTAGTCGGCCTCCTGCAATAACGCGGCGAGCTCGTCCGGTCCGGCGAGTTCGTCGGGCCGGAGGGTGACCCCGCTGCGGACGTAGTGAAACGCCGCCCGCACCGATTCCAGCGGGCGGCCGGTCATCCCGGCCCACGCCAGCCGGTACACCGCCAACTGGACGGCGGCGTGACGCTGCGCCTCCGGCGTGCCGGGCGCATCGCCGGTCTTCCAGTCGACGACGACCTGGTTGCCGTCCCCGTCGTCGAACACAGCGTCGATCCGGCCCCGCACCACCGTGGCGCCGATCATCATGTCGAAGGGCACCTCGACATCGAGAGGGGTCCGCGCCGCCCACGCCGACGACGCGAACGCGGCCTGCAGCTCGGCCAGCTCTTCGGCGTCCGCACGGCCGGCCTCGCCGTCGACCGCACCCGGGAGATCATCCAGGTCGAACAGCCGCTCGGCGTGAAAGAATCGCTGCACCCAGTCATGGAATGCGGTGCCCAACAAGGCATGTGGGTCGGGACGTACCGGCAGCCTGCGCCGCAGCCGCTGCAGCGCGGCGGCCCGGTCCTTGCCCAGTTCGACCAGCATGCTGACCGAGAGCTGACCGGGCAGCGGCACCGGTTCCGGCTCACCGGCCCGGGCTCGTTCGGCGAGTAGTGCATCGACATCGGCAGCCCAGTCCTCCGCATCCGCGGCGCTGACCGGGCCTGAGGTATCGGCGCCCTTTACGAGTTCGGCGCCACGCTCGAGAGCCGCACGGCGCGTCGGCTCCGCGGGCCATATCGCCTCGACGACGCTGTCGCGCAACGGGTTCGGCTCACCGTCTGCGGGCTCCGGCGCCCAGTGGTCGATGACACCGCACGGCTCGCCGGACTCGGCGGAAGCCTCCATGATGTTCTTCAGTTCGAGCAGGAACTCTGACGGTCCACGTGGTTTCGACTCGGTGGGTCCCCAATGGTGGCCCGACACCAGCAGGGTGTGTTCACACCGGGTGAGTGCGACGTAAAGCAGTCGGCGTTCCTCATCCACGCGCCGAAGTGCCAGATGATCCTTGTGCTCGGCGATCTTGTCGGCCAGCGCTTTCCGGTCGAAGACATCGGTGGTGTCGAGTACGGGCACCCCGGGTTGGGATTCCATGGCCCGGTCCCCGCGCAACAGCGGCGGCAGGTCACCGGCATCGGTGAGCCACGTCCTGGCCATCGCGGTGGACGGGAAGACCCGGGCGCTCAGGTGCGGAACCGCCACCACCTGCCACTCCAGGCCCTTGGCCGCGTGCACGGTGAGGATCTGGACCCGGTCAGTCGCCACCGCGATTTCGGCCGGGGCCAAACCGTTCTCGATCACGGCCGCCACCTCCAGGTAGGCGAGCAACCCGACCGCAGTGGCATCGGAACGCTCGGCGAAGTCGGCGACGACGTCGCCGAACGCGTCGAGGTGTTCGGTGCCGCCCCAGCCGGCCGCGACCGGCCGGGCGGCCCTGGCCTCGACGTCCACCCCGAGCACCCGGCGTATCTCGGCGACGAGATCGGGCAGAGGATGCGCCAGATGCGCACGCAGAGCGGTCAATTCACGACCAAGCGCCACGATGCGGGCATACCCGGACGCCGAGTAGTGGGTCTCGGCTCCGGGATCGCAGACGGCGTCGGCCAGGCACGCCGCGTCGGCGTCGGGTGCGGCCTGAGCGACGATCTGCGCGGTGGTGGCCGCCGTCCCTGGCCCGTCCAACTCCACGGCCCGCTGCCACAGCGCCGCGATATCGCGGGCACCGAGGCGCCAGCGCGGTCCGGTCAGCACCCGCATGGCGGCCGCACCGCCGGTCGGGTCGGCGATCAACCGCAGCATCGCGACGACATCTGCGACCTCGGGGATGGCCAGCAGCCCCGCCAGGCCGACGACCTCGACGGGAACCCCGCGCGCCGTCAGCGCCTCGGCCATCGGGGCGGCATCGGCGTTGCGGCGCACCAGTACCGCCGTCGTCGGCGGCACCGGAGTGGCCAGGTAGCGGCAGGCGATCTCGTCGGCCATCCAGTCGCGTTCGGTCACCACGTCGGTCAGCAGCGCACAGCGGATGTCGCCGGGCTCGGCGTCGGGGCGCGGCAGCAGTTCCCGGACGCTGACCGAGCGGCGGCGGGCTTCTGCGGACACTGCGTTGGCCAGGTGTAGCGCCTGCGGTGGATTGCGCCAGCTGGTCCGCAGTTCAAGGGTGGGCGCCGGGGTGCCGTCGGCGAGGGGGAAGTCGGTGGCGAACCGCGGCAGATTGGTGGCCGACGCGCCGCGCCAACCGTAGATGGACTGGATCGGATCACCGACTGCGGTGAGGGCCAGCCCGTCGTCCACCCCGCCGCCGAACAGCGACGACAGTGCGATCCGCTGTGCGTGACCGGTGTCCTGGTACTCGTCGAGCAGGACCACCCGATACCGTTGCCGCAGTTGCTCTCCCACCTGGGGAGCCGCCACGGCCAGCCGCGCGGCCGCCGACATCTGCGCACCGAAGTCCATCACCTTCGCCGCGCGCATGCGTCGGTGCAGCTCATCGATCAGCGGCACCAGGAGGGTGCGTTCGGTCTGCGTGTCCAACAGTTTGAGCAGCCACTGGGCCGGGCCCTTGTCCCGCTGGTTGGGGCCGGGAGGCAGGTTCAGGATGAGCCGCTCCAGTTCGACATGGGTGTCGGTGAGCGCGGCGGTGTCCACCAGGTGCTCGGACAGCGCACCCGCCAACCGCAGTACCAGCCCGGTGACCGCGGCCGGGGATTTGTCGGTGTCCAGCACCCGCGGATGCTCACACACCACACGGAAGGCCAACTGCCACAGCTCCGTTGCCCCGATCAGTCGGGTGTCGGGTTCGACCGGCAACAGCAGACCGTATTCGCGCAGCAGTGTTCCGGCGAAGGCGTGATAGGTACTGATGGTCGGGGGGTCCTCAGCGCGCATCTCCGGGCACAGACCGGCGCCGGCGAGTCGGGCCAGCCTGGCCCGGACACGGCGCAGCAGCTGTCCGGCGGCCTTGCGGGTGAACGTCAGCCCGAGCACCTCGGCCGGCGCGGCGTACCCGTTGGCCACCAGCCACACCACCCGCGCGGCCATGGTCTCGGTCTTGCCCGCACCCGCGCCGGCGATGACGACGAGCGGCCCCGGCGGCGCGGCGATGACCGCCGCCTGCTCAGCGGTGGGTGCGAAAAGACCGAGCGCGTCGGCCAATTCGAACGGGCTGTACCTGGTGGCGATCACAGCGACTCCCCCTGCTGGTGCGCCGGGCACATCGCGCGCACCGGGCAGTGACCGCAATTGTCGTTCACCCTGGCGACGAACGCCGGACCCTGGGTGTTCGCCGCGGCCGCGACAACCTGGTCACGCCACTGGACGGCGGCGTCTGGGGTCAGTGCGTCCTGCGTGCGTTCGGTCGCCCCGCCGGCACTGCGTTTGGCGGGGTAGACCAGCACACCGCCACCGGGCTCGTCGCCTTGGGGCAGCACGCCTTCGGCGATGGCGAGTTGGTACAGGGCCAGCTGTGCGTGCCGCTGGGCGTCGTCCTTGGTGACCGGACTCTTCCCGGTCTTGACGTCGACGATCACCAGCCGGTCGGCATTGTCGCGCTCCAACCGGTCGACACGGCCCCGCACCCGCACCCCGGGGGCGACCAGTCCGTCGACGGCGACCTCGGTGCCCACCTCCGTCAGCTGGCGGCGGGTGAGTTCCCGCCACTGCGCGAAGGCCGACAGCATGGCGCCGTGCCGGGCCAGTTCGTTGTCGGCGTACCACTGGGATTCGAACGGCAGTGCGCCCCAGATATTCTCCAGCTCGGCCAGCAGCTGGTTCTCCGTCTTGGTCGAGTCGGCGACCAGGGCGTGCATCAGCGACCCGATGGCCGAGCGGACGTCGCGGCTGTCACTACCGCCGTGGCGTTCCAACAACCACCGCAGCGGGCAATCGGACAGGGTCTGCACCGTGGACGGCGACACGGTCACCACGTGCTCATCCCCCGACCACAGCGGCTCGCTGGTCGAGGGTTCCGACCGGCCATGCCAGGACGCCGGGTCCGCGCCGGCCACCCCCGCATCGGCCAGCCGGGCCAATTGTGTTGCCGCACAATGACGGACCTCGTCGTCAATCTCCCCGTCGGGGGCACACACCACGGCCCGCAACCGGCCCACCAGTGCCGCAGGAGCCAGCACTCGTGGGGCGACGACCGGGGCGGGCTCGCTCTCCGGGTCGTCGGTGGCCAGTTCGGCGAGTTCCGCACAGAACGGCGACGGCAGCATGGCGGCGTCCCCGCTGTCGCTGTCCACCGCGGTCACCAGGATCCGGGTGCGCGCCCGGCCCATCGCGGCGATGAGCAGCCGGCGTTCCTCGGCCACCAGCGGCGCCCGTACCGAGACCGGCTGCCCCGGCTCGGCCACCCCGTCCAGGATGTCGACCAGATGCTGGGTTCCCAGGACTCCGCCGCGTGGAACGGTGTTGGGCCACAACCCTTCCTGCACACCGGCGATGACGACGAAGTCCCACTCCCGGTCCAGCACGGCGTGGGCGCTGCGCACGGCAACTGCCTCGCCGCGGGCGGTGCGGTCGGCGGTGACCGGCAGGCTCAGTCCGTCGACGTGGTCGAGCAGACCCCTCAGTGTCGCCCCGGTGGTCCGGGTGACGTACTGCTCGGCCACGTCGAACAGGGAGGTGACGGCGTCGAGGTCGCGTTCGGCGGCCGACCCCGCCGCGCCGCCGCGCTCCGCGGCCGCCACCCAGCGGCGTTGCAGGCCGCTGCGATGCCACGCCTGCCACAGCGTGGAGCGGGGATCTTCCCCGGCGCGACGGCTGCGCTGCGCGGCACGCAACACTCCACCGACCCGCTGCAGGCTGCGTCCGTGCTCGGGTGCCACTCCGGCGGGCACCCGCCGGACGGCATCGGCGAGCAGCTCGGGGAACTCCCGCTGATGGTTGTCGAGGCGGCGCAACGTCCGGCGCAGCTGTCGCAGCGAGACCGGGTCGACCCGGCCGATCGGACCGGTGACCAGGTCGAGCACCGCTTCGCCCGACACATCCTCCGCAGCGGCACCGAGCACCGTGAGCAGGGCGTGCACGGCGGGCTGCCGGGCCAGCACCGGCTCGGCGGTGGGCAGGTCCACCGGGACACCGGCCGCGGCGAGCGCCCTCCCGAGTGTGGCGCCGGCTCGCGGCACGGATCGCACGATCACCGCCATCTGCGACCACGGCACCCCGTCGATCAGGTGAGCACGGCGCACGGCGTCGGCGACCACGGCGGCCTCGGCGTGGGCCGATGCCGCGATGCGCACCGAGACCGACCCGGGGTTGTCTGCTGCACCGGTGAATTCACCGAGACCTTCGCCGGCGGGCAACCGGCGGGCGATACCGGAGATGGCGGTGGCCACCGCAACCGAACAGCGATGCGACGCCGTCAACGTGACGGCGGGAGTATCGGTGCGCAGCAACGCGGGATCGGCACCGCGGTACCCGAACACCGACTGGTTGGGATCACCGGCGATGACGGTGAGCCCCGCGCCCGCGGCGAGGACACGGACGAGCAGCGCGGCCTGCGGGTCGAGGTGCTGGGCGTCGTCGACGAGCAGCAGTTGGATGCGGGCGCGTTCGGCGGCCAGCAGGTCCGGATCGGTGGCCAGCGCGTCCAGCGCGGCACCGACGAGTTCGGCGGCGCCCAGTGCAGGCACCGTGGCCTGCGGCGCGGCCATCCCGACCGCGGCACGGAGCAACATGACCTGCTCGTACACCTGCGCGAAGCGCCCGGCGGCCAGCCATTCCGTGCGTCCGGACAACTTGCCGAGGCGCTGCAGCGCCACCGGGTCGACCCCGCGCTCCGCGCAACGGGCCATCAGGTCGCGAAGTTCGGAGGCGAAACCCGCCGTGCCCAATGCGGGGTGCAGGGCAGACGGCCACGCCGCGGCACCGTCTTCGAGGTCACCGGCGAGTAGTTCGCGGATGATGCCGTCCTGTTCGGCGCCCGTGATGAGCCGCGGCGGCGGGTCGCCGTTGCGCTGGGCCGCCAGCCGCAGCACGGCGAAAGCGTAGGAGTGCAACGTACGCACCAGCGGTTCCCGGACCACCCCGGCCCCGCTGCGCAGCAGGGTGGCGGTGATCTCGGCCCTGGCCGCGGCACCCAGGCGCGCCGAACCCGTGAGCAGCAGGACCGACTCGGTCGGCGCCCCCGCGGCGATGTGCGCGGCAGCGGCGCGGGTGAGCAGTCTCGTCTTGCCGGTGCCGGGACCACCGAGCACGCGGACCGTGCCGCGCAGCCCGGGGTCACCCAGTGCGTCGGGCTCCAGCACGGTGCGGGATGCGGTCATGCCGACATGTCATCACGGGGGTCCGACAAGTAGCCTCAGATGGTGCTGCACGCCTACCGCTACGGTCCCGACAAGCCGATCCAGGTACTGGCCATCCACGGACTGACAGGTCACGGCAAGCGCTGGGAGACACTGGCGGCCGAGCATCTGCCGGACGTGTCGATCCTGGCGCCGGACCTGATCGGGCACGGCCGATCGAGTTGGGCGGCACCGTGGACCATCGAGGCCAATGTGGCGGCGCTGGCCGCCCTCCTGGACGCCGAGGCCTCCGGGCCGGTGCTGGTGGCGGGGCACTCGTTCGGTGGAGCGGTGGCGCTGACGCTGGCGGCCACCCGGCCCGATCTGGTGGCGAGCCTGGTCCTGCTCGATCCGGCCGTCGCGCTGGACGGTCAGTGGATGAGCGACATCGCCGAGGCGATGCTGTCCTCCCCCGATTACCCCGATCGCGACGAGGCCCGCGCGGACAAGTTGTCCGGATCATGGGTCGAGGTGGACCGTGACGAACTCGAGCGGGAGCTCGACGAGCATCTGATCACGCTGTCCAACGGGCGCCTGGGCTGGCGCATCAGCGTGCCGGCCGCGATGTCCTACTGGAGTGAGCTGACCCGACCGGTCGCGTTGCCTGCCAACAAGATTCCGGTCACCCTGATCCGCGCCACCCGTACCTCGCCGCCGTACGCCACCGAGGAACTGGTCGACACCCTGCGCGAGCCGCTGGGCGACCACCTCACCCTGACCGAGCTGGACTGCGACCACATGGTGGGCCAGGCCCGCCCGGCCGAGACCGCCGCCGTCATCCGCGCACAGCTGGGCTGAGATGGCGCGCATCACCGAGGAGCAGGTGGAGGCGGTGCGCGCACTGGTGGCGGCGATACCGGCGGGCCGGGTGAGCACCTACGGGGACATCGCGGAGGAGGCGGGCCTGTCCAGCCCCCGGATCGTGGGCTGGGTGATGCGCACCGATTCTTCGGACTTGCCGTGGCACAGGGTGATTCCCGCGTCCGGACGACCCGCGGCGCACCTGGCGACCCGCCAATTGGAACGGCTGCGGGCCGAAGGGGTGTTGGCCGCCGACGGACGGGTGCCGCTGCGCGAATACCGTCACGAATTCGCGTAGAAGTCCAGATGTGCGCGAGCGGCCGCCTCCCACGTCATCGACCTCGCCAGCGCGCGCCCGGGCGCGGGGTCGTGCGGGACCGCAAGCGCGGCCGCCATTTCGGCGACGAACCCGGCAGCATCGGCGGCGAAACGCACCGTGTCGCCGAACACCTCACGCAAGACCGGTAGGTCGCGGGTCACCACAGGCCTACCGGCTGCCAGCGCCTCCATGGCCGCCAGGCCGAACCCTTCCTTGGTGGACGGAAAGGCGAACACCCGGCAGCCCGCCACCAGTGCCGGCAGGTCGGCATCGGCGATGGCCCCCAGGATGACGGGCTGCACCCCGAGCGCGGCGCAGGAGGCGTCGAAGGCCACGCGGTAGTCCCGATAGTCGAAGAGCGTCTCCCCGCCCGCGATCACCAGGGACAGTTCCGGATGGCGTTGCCGCAGAAGGTGGTAAGCCTCGACAAGATCCAGGGTGCCTTTACGCGGTTCGATACCACCTACGGTCAGGACGTACGCCCCGAGCTCGTCCTGCCAACGGTTCCCCGCAGCGACGGAAGCGTCGATGAAACGTTGCGCGTCAACACCATTGGGGATCACCACCGGGTCCAGGCCCCAGCCCTCCCGGACCTCGGCCGCGACCGCGGCGGACACGCAGATGCGGGCGGACGGCTCCACGATCGCCTTCTCGTGGCATTCGGCGAGCACCGGGGTGGTGAACTGGTCGAGGTGGTGGATGGTGCGGATGCACGTCCCGACAGCGTTGGCACTGATGCAATCCTGGGCGTGCACGACGTCGTACTCGCCCGCGGTGAACTCCCGGCCCAGCACCTCGATCGATCGGACGATGCGATCGGTGACCGTGTCGGCGGGATGATCGACGAACTCCACCAACCGCACCGTGACGGCCGGGTCGATCTCCCGGAAGAAGCCGCGATCGCCCGCGCGGGCCAGCGACCACACCGTGACGTCGGCCCCCAGGCGGGCCATCGCCTCCGCGAGGTAGAGCGTGTGCACCACTCCTCCACGAGGTTTGGTGGAATAGGTCAGCAGGGCGATGCGCACGGTCAACCCCGGACGGACTTGACCTGGTAGGTGGCCGGGCGCAGTTCGGCCAGATGGTTCAACACCCTTCTGGCGCGGGTGATCTCGGCCAGCACATCGATTTCCGCCTTCGCGATGCCACCTTTGGACCGGGTGGTGGCGAGGATGTCGCCACCGGGCCCCACCACCTTGGCCTGCCCCAGGAAGCGCAGGTTGCCCATCACGCCGGTCTGGTTGGAAGACACCAGGACGACTTGGTTCTCCGCCGCACGGGCACAGTCGTAGAGGTCGAACAGTCGGGACTGCCGGTCGGCCGGCAGCCGTGAAGCGCGATCGGTGACGCTCGCCGGCCACGCCGACAGCGCGGCGATGATCTCGGCGCCGTCGACGGCAAGTGCGCGTGCGGCCTCCGGGAAGGTCTTGTCGTAGTCGATGAGCATCCCGACCCGTCCGACCGGGGTGTCGAAGGTGCTGAACCCGTCACCCGCCAGATAGGTGAGGGCCTCGCCGGCGGGCTGGTGCACCTTGCGATACGTGCCGAGCACGCCGTCCCCGGACACGCAGATCGCCGCGTTGTAGCGGGCACCGCCGGGTGCCGCCTCCGCGTAGCCGACGCAGACCGTCATCGCACCCGCCGCGGCGATGACCGCGGCGATCTCGGCACCGTCGGGATCCAGTGCGGGCGGCGGATCGTCCGGATCGGGTGTGGTGAAATCGCCGATGTAGCCGCCGAGACAGGCATCGGGCAACACCAGCAAGTCGACTCCGTCCTGTGCCGCCGACTCGACGATGCCGACCACTTTCGACACCCCGCGGTCCACATCCCGGCCGAAGTGGGCGGCAACCGCTCCCAACGTGACTGGCGCCATGGCTCCCCTCAGGCCGCTCCGAGACCGGTGACCGGCGACGCCAACACCGTCGTCGCCGCTCCGTCAGGCCAGCGTAGGCGCACCCCGGCCGTCGCGGTGAGTGACCCGCAGGCTGCCGTCTGCACCCCGTGCGGAGCGGGAACGGATTGCCGGGCGCCCGCGGTCAGCATCGCGTAGCCGGGAAAACACGTCAGCCAGGAACCCATCGAAGCGTCGGTGGGACGCGGGACGGCGGCGACGTCGAGTTCGGCGCCGGTGCCACTGGCCTCGGCCAGCATCCCGAGGGTGCCGACGATGCCGGCCATGCTGACGTCCTTGGCCGCCTGCGGCGCCATCCCTGCGACCAGACCGGTCATGGCGCGCAACTCGGCGCCGCCGCGCATGCTGGTCGAATCCCATTGCCTGCCGGTGTAACCCGGCCGCCAGGTGCCGGTCAGATCGACGGTGAGCCCGACGCCGTCACCGGGCCTGCCGCCCCCGCCGGGCACCGGTGCGGCCGTGCGGCCCAGCGCGGTGACCGCCAGCACAGCGGGCACGCCGAGTTGCGTGTGCCCGCCCAGCACAGGGACATCCCACGCCCTCGACGCCGCGGCGACACCACTGAGGATCCGATCCAGCAGCGCTCGTGTCGGGGCACCGACCGCGTCGAGCAGCCCCACCGGAGCCGCACCCATCGCGGTCAGGTCGTTGACATTCACCAGCACCGAACACCATCCGGCCCACTCCGGGTCGCGTTCCACCATGGACGGGATGATGGCGTCGCAGGCGGCGATCAGATCGGTGCCGGACACCGGTGCCCCGTCGTCGCCGAGGAAACCTGCCGGTCCGAGCGCGCCCGCCACCGATCGCAGCGGAGCCAGGGACGGCCCGAGAAACGACTTGGTGGCGCAGGCCAGGGCCCGAAACGGATTGAGCGGCCAACGGATCCAGGTGTGCGGGTGGCCGGCGACCTCGGTGTCGCCCAGCGTCTGCCAGCCCAGTGCACTGAACATCGGCAGATACCGGCGTTGCACGGTGGCCTCGAAACGCAGCACCCCGGCGGACTCGGCGTGCGCGCACGCGGCCCGGATCAGCGCCGGCCCGACGCCGGTCGGTGCGGCGGGGTCGGCGACCAGCCTGCTGCCCGTCCACCAGCCCAGGTCGACCGCCCCGACGGGCGCCAGTCGAACACCGCCCAGCACGCGGCCATCGGGGTCGGTGGCCACGAGCACGACGGTGCGCGGATCATCGTCGACGTCATCGCGGTCGGTGCCGGCGAAAAGTCTCTGTTCGACGACGAAGGCCTCGCGCCGCAGCCGCCGGTATCCCTCGATCTCGACCTCGTCGGCTGGACGCACGAGAAACGCTGCGGGCGCCCGGGTTCCGGACAGAATGGACAGTTCGGTCATCATGCCCCCAGGTTCTGCAACACCGAACAGGCCCCGCAGGCCGCGCACCCGGCCCGCTGATCGGCACCCGCCATACCCGCCATGGTCAACAACGCGGCGACCTCGCGGGACACCTTCTCCACCAGCGCGGCGTCGGGAGAAGCGGCCGAGTCCACGTCGACGGCCAACGATCCCGTCTGCGGACGGTAGGGCACCACGAACGGGTAGACGCCCATCTCGACCAATTCGGCTGCCCCGGCGACGAGTTCGTCCGGATTCTCCCCGAGACCGACCAGAAGATAGGTCGACACCTGGTTGCGGCCGAAGATCCGCACCGCCTCCCGCCACGCCGCCCGGTAGCTGTCCATCGGCACGGTGGCCTTGCCGGGCATCCAGCGCCGGCGTACCTCGTCGTCCAGCGACTCGACGTGGATGCCGATCGCGTCGGCACCGGCCTCCCGGAGTTCGGTGAGGACCGCCAGATCTGCCGGGGGTTCACACTGCACCTGGATCGGCAGGTGCGGGACGGCGGCCTTGACCGCACGCACGCACCGGGCCAGATGTCGTGCACCGCGGTCGCTTCCGGCCGACGTGCCGGTGGTCATCACCATCTGGGTGACGCCGTCCAGACGCACGGCGGCCTCGGCCACCTCGGCGAGTTCGGCGGGGCGTTTGACCGCGGTGGTGGCACCCGCGCGCAGCGATTCCTCGATGGTGCAGAACCGGCAGCGTTGTTCTGCCGCGTACCGGATACAGGTCTGTATGACGGTGGTGGCCAACACATTCCGCCCGTGTAGCCGCGCCAGCTTCTCGTAGGGCACACCTTCGGCGGTGTGCAGGTCATAGAACCGGGGCCGGTCGATGACCTCGACGTCCAGCCCGGTGTCCACGCCGTCGAGCAGCACCCGGGAGCCGTCGAACACGAAGGGGCTTTCCGGGTTTCGCGGGATGGCGGCGTTCAAGCCGTCGATGACGAGGTGGCCGTCGGCACTGGGCCCGGCGCCGGCGGATCGGCTGACCGGCGGGCGGCCGCGAAAGCCCGACAGGGCGAGATCGACTCTGGTGGATACGGACACAACGGCTCCCTAGATGGCGACGGCGTCGGTGCGGAAGGTGCGTCGGCGAACCTTGCTGATGATGTGATCGGCGACGTGTTGCGCGTCGCGGTCGATGCCCAGGAAACGCCCGGAGCCCCAGGTGTGCATCCACGGCAGGCCGACGAAACTCAATCCGTCGACGGTGGTGATGCCGCGGGTCTGCATGGGCCTGCCGCCGCCGTCGAACGCGCTGGCCTCGATCCAGCGGTAGTCGGGCCGGTAGCCGATGGCCCAGACGATGCTGGTGACGCCGGCCGCCGCCAGATCCAGTGCGGTGGGGGCGGTTTCGCAGGCCCACACCGGCTCATACCGCGAGGGTGGCGGCGCGTCGATCCCCGCGGCCTCGATGTGCCGGTCGATATCGGCGCAGATCGAGTTGTAGACCGCATCAGCGTGGTCCAGCGCCTGGGTCAGCGTGGGTTCGAACCGCAGCAGGGAGTCCTTGCCGTCGGCCAGGGTGCCGTACAGCTTCATCCCCTCGGCGGCGAACTGGCGCAGGTCGACGTCACGTCCGCCGTCGCGCCCGGTGACGTAGTGGTTGGTCTTCTCGATCGCGGCCTTGCCACCGGGGTACTGCTGCGCGGGCCGGTCGTACAAGCCCATATCCGCCAGCCACGTCATGCAGTCCCGCCCCCGGTAGAACCTGGCCACCCGCGGCGCGCTGCCGACCGCGAGGTGCACCTGCCGGCCCGCCAGGTGCAGGTCTTCGGCGATCTGAGCGCCCGACTGCCCGGTCCCGACCACCAGCACCGCACCGTCGGGCAGCTGCGCGGCGTTGCGGTACAGCTCGGAGTGGATCTGGGTGATCTCGGTGTCCAAGGTGCTCGCGTACGGCGGGATCACCGGAAGGGGATAACCGCCGGTGGCGATGACGACATGCGCGCAGGTGAGGGTCTCTCCGTCGTTGAGGGTGAGTTCGAATCCCTCTGGATGATGGGCCAGCCGGGTCACCCTGGTCTGGGTGCGCAGGGGCGGGGTGAAGGTGTCCAGCCAACCGGACAGCCACGCCACCACCTCGTCGCGCGTCATGAAGCCGTCCGGGTCGGGCCCGGCGTAGGCGTAGCCGGGCAGTTTGCAGTGCCAGTTCGGTGTCACCAACGTGAAGTTGTCCCAACGGGTGTCGGCCCAGGCATGCACCGCGGTGCCGGCCTCCAGCACGACGTGCTCGACGCCTGCACGGCCGAGGTACCAGCTGACCGATAGTCCGGCCTGTCCGCCGCCGATGACGGCGACTGGGGTGTGCGTCGTCGTCATGACTGCTCCAGCGCGGGATGCATGCGGGTGATCTCGACGACCGCATGCTCGGGGAATCGCGCGGCGGCGGTGGTGATCCGTTCGGCGGTGTCGGCGGCCGAGGTGCAGGCGAAGCCGAACTTGGCGCGCACCCGTTCACTGGCCTCGCCGAGCGCCTGGATGCTGCGGTCGACGAAATCGTTTACGGTGTAGCTCTTTCCGGTATGCAGGTAGTCATGCATCACCAAGCTCGGCGAGTAGCACCGCTGGGTACTTCCGTCCGGCCAGCGCACCTCGAAGGTCATCTCAGGCATGTGCGAACTCCTCGGTGAGCGGGCCGTAGACATCCGGCCTACGGTCACGTAGGTGGAACATGCCGGCCCGCATGGTGCGGAAGGTGGCGTCCACGTCGACCTCGGCCACCGCCATCCCGCTACCGAGAAGTGTTGTGGCCAGGATGTTTCCGCCCGGATCGACCACCTTGGCGTTACCGACATAGCGCAGAGAGCCGAAGGTTCCGCTCTGATTGGAGGCGATCCAGAACACCTGGTTGTCCAGCGCGCGAGCGGTGTCGAACAGGTTGAACCGGTAGGTCCAGCGGTCGTCCTGCAGATTCTCGGCGGTGGCGGTGCGGGCCGCCGGCCAGGCCGACAGACTGGCGATGATCTGGGCTCCGCCGAGAGCCATCATGCGAGCGGCTTCGGGAAACGCCTTGTCGTAACAGATCTGCAGCCCGACCCGGCCGACCGGGGTGTCGAAGACGTCGTAGTCCGAACCCGCCGAGTAGGACATGCCCTCGCCGAGTGGCTGGTGCACCTTGCGGTACCTGCCGTAGACGGTGTTGCCGTCCAACACCGCAGCGGTGTTGTAGCGGGTCTCGCCGTCCTCGGCCAATTCGCAGAAACCGATGGCGACCACCAGATCCCCGACGATCTCCTGGACCCGGGAGATCTCCGGGCCGTCGATCCGGATGGCCGGCGGCAGAGAGCGTTTGGTGTTCTTGACGGTATCACCGTGGTTGCCCAGCGAGGACAGGTAGCCGCCGATCGCGGCCTCCGGGAACACCAGGAAGTCGACGCCCTTGGTGCGGGCCTCCTCGGTCAGCGAGGCGATGAGCGCGTAATTCTGTTCCAGATCTCGGGTGAAGTTCGCCGAGACGGCGGCGAGGGTGGTCATCGTGGTGCGCCTAGACCATGTAGGTGGAGTTGATGATGGCGCCCTTGCGGGCGTAGTAGATGAGCGCATCCTGGACGTCGAGGGGGTGCGCCGGGATGACGCCCTCGATGAGGTCCTCTTCACGGCCGCCGTGCAGGGCGAGCCCGAACCGGCAGGCGAACACGGTGCCGCCCTCCTTGATGAAGGTGCCCAGCGCGTCGTTGATGTTCTGCTCGCCGGGGAATCCGGAATCACCGGTTTTCGGAAAGCCCCGGGTGGCAAGGCAATTGATGGCGCCTGGCCCGTAGAAGTAGATCGCCGATTCGAAGCCCTTGCGCAGTGCGCGGGTGGCCTGCAGCACGGCGACGAACGAGACGGACGATTCGTGGGCGATGCCGTGCACCAGCGTGAAGTAGCTTTCGCCTTCCTCGGCCTGGTAGTCGGGGAAGATCTTGGTGCTGCCGTAGATGTTCGAGCCCTTGGGCAGCGAAGGATGCGGGATCTCTGCCAGCGAGGTCGCGATGTTCTCGGCGATGGATGCGTCAAATGCCATGAAGGACTCCAAGATTGGGTTTTATTGGGGTGCTTCCTATTACAGGCGCCAACCATTACCGGGTGGTTAGGGATGGAATACATCTGCATTGCGCGTGGCTCACCGGCGCAATGGCCGCGTAACACGCTGATGGTGTGTTGAGTTACCCGTTCTGCAGGTTGGCGATGCGGGCGGGGCCGTGGTTGTTGTGCCAATCGGCATCGACGCGCGAGCGTGCACCCAGATCGCCGTTGCACTCGGCACCGGGCGGGCCGACTAGAGCGCGAGGCGAACCAGTGCCGCGGTGCGCGCCAGCCCGGGGAACGACGCCGCGGTGGCCCGTGGGTGCAGGGCGTGCACGGCGAGCCGGAACATCAGCGCGCGCAGCAGCATCTGTGGCCATTCCGGCAGCGGACTCCACCGCTCGACGAGACCGTCATCGGCGTCGCCCCACGCCAGGGCGTCCACGACGACGACACCGGCGGCCCAGGCCGGGGGCCGCCAGTACGGGGTGATGTCGGTGATGCCGGGCGCGGCGGCACCGGCGAAAAGCACGGTGCCGTACAGATCGCCGTGCACCAGCTGACTGGGGCTTCGCGTGGGCTTGCGCAACGACGCCAGCTGATTGATCAATTCGACCGACTTCTGACCGTCCGCCGAACCCGGCGAGACACGGGCACCGGCCGGCAGCGCGTGCAGGGGCCGGTCCTCCCACGCTGCGCGGTCGGCGGCGATGAACACGTCGACGTCAGACCACGGCGCCACCGGAGGCTGGGTGAGGAATCGCGGCCGCTCCAGTTTGGCCGTCGCTTCGTGCAGGCGCACGGCCGCGGACACCACCTCGTCATGGCGCGGCTCCGGGGTGCCCGCGACGAAAGTGTCGGCGCGCCACCCGGCGACGACGTAACGGCCGTCGGTCGAGCGGACGGGCCGGGCCAGCCGGATGCCGTCGGCGAACAACGTCTCGCGGATCTTGGCCGACCACGCGGCGCGCGCATGGTCGGCGACCATAGACAGCACCACTTCGCCGCAGCGCCAGCCTCCCTCCCAGCTGGACCCCAGCGGGACGGGGCTCAACCCGCCGAGCCCGAACGCCGCCAACACATGTTCCGGTGGCAGTTCGTCAGTCACGCACGTCAGCCTAGGCGGTGCCTGTGTCACAGAGCGCTCAGTACATCACCATGTCGGGCTCGAGTTGCTTCGCCCAGGCCACGATTCCGCCCTGCAGATGGAGCGCATCGGCGAAACCGGCCTTCTTCACCGCGGCCAGCGCCTCCGCCGACCGCACACCGGTCTTGCAGTAGAGCACCGCGACCCGATCCTGCGGCAGCTTGGCCAGACCGGCGCCGGCCTCCAGCGCCGACTTCGGGATGAGCTCGGCGCCTTCGATGTGGTTGATCTCCCACTCGACGGGCTCGCGTACGTCGATCAACGCGACCGGCTTACCGGAATCCAGCAGCTCGCGCAGCTCCCGAGGAGTCACCGTGGAACCCGCCGCAGCGTCCGCGGCAGCCTCCGACACGACACCGCAGAAGGCCTCGTAGTCGATCAGTTCGGTGATCTTCGGCGTGGCCGGGTCCTTGCGGATCTTGATGGTGCGGTAGCTCATGTCCAGCGCGTCGTACACCATCAACCGGCCCAGCAGGGTCTCCCCGATGCCGGTGATGAGCTTGATGGCCTCGGTGCCCATCACCGAGGCGATGGACGCGCAGAGAATGCCCAGCACGCCGCCTTCGGCGCAGGACGGCACCATGCCCGGGGGCGGCGGCTCGGGGTACAGGTCGCGGTAGTTCAACCCCAGCCCGTCCGGCGCGTCCTCCCAGAACACCGACACCTGGCCCTCGAACCGGTAGATCGAACCCCACACGTACGGCTTGTGGGCCAGCACGGCGGCGTCGTTCACCAGGTAGCGCGTCGCGAAGTTGTCGGTGCCGTCGAGAATCAGGTCGTACTGCGCGAACAGGTCCACCGCGTTCTCGGGTTCCAGGCGCAGTTCGTGCAACACGACGTTGACGTACGGGTTGACCTCGAGCACGGAGTCACGGGCGCTCTGCGCCTTGGACCGGCCGATGTCGGACTGGCCGTGGATGATCTGGCGCTGCAGGTTCGATTCGTCGACGACGTCGAATTCGACGATCCCGATGGTGCCGACACCGGCCGCGGCCAGGTACAGCAGCGTCGGGGAGCCCAGTCCGCCGGCACCGATGACCAGCACTTTGGCGTTCTTGAGGCGCTTCTGGCCGTCCACCCCGAGGTCCGGGATGATCAGGTGCCTGCTGTACCGCGAGACCTCGTCCCGGGTCAGTTCGGCGGCTGGTTCCACAAGCGGTGGTAACGACGTCACCGTGGCTCTCCTTGAGTCGATCGCAATGCTGGCGTCAATCTCACCAGGCCCACAGCTTCAACGGTAATCCAGGGGTAATGCTTCCCCGGTTTCACTCTCAGGCGATGGGATACGGCCAGGAGTTGAACTTGCAGCTCAGTCCGTTCGCCTTGACCGATTCGGGGTCGAACTTGGAGGCGTCGTCGTTGGCGGTGGAGAACGTCTGCTGCATCATCACCGGAGCCAGTGCGCCGTTCTCCGGGCACGGCTCGTGCTTCGGGTAGCCGATGGCGTGACCTACCTCGTGGTTGATCAGGTACTGACGGTAGGAGCCGATATCGCCCTGGAACGGGACGGCGCCACGCACCCAGCGGGCCTCGTTGACGAACACCCGCGGCTGGCTTCCGTCGTAGGCCGGGTTGTAGCAGGACGACTCCAACGGGATGTCGTATCCGCAGCCCTCACGAACCGTCATCGGTGAGGTCAGCGACACCCGGAAATCGGGCTGCACGTCGCCGTCGACCCGTTCGAAGGCGAACTGGGGGTTGTGCGTCCAGCTCTTCGGGTTGGTCAAGGTCTCGCTGACCATGCGCGCGAAGCCCTCGTCCCCACCGAAGGACGTGGTGTCCACGCCGTCCTCGACCTCGACGGTGTAGCGGAAGGTCTTGGAGTCGCCCGCGCCGACCTTGGGCGCGGTGCCCGGCACCACGTGCCACGTCTTGGCGCCGCTCTCGGTGAACGGGCCGCCGTTGGGCAGGATCCCGGTCGGCAGATTGACGTCGAATTGGGATAACCCCTTGGGCGGCGCGCCGATGATGGCGGTGCCCGGCGCTTCGATGGTCGGCGGACCCTGCACGGGGCCTTCGGCCTGGGCCTGCGGGGGCGCGCTCGTGCCGGTGACGGTCTGATAGAGCACGACGACGGTGAGCACGGCCAGCACCGGCAGCGCATAGGCCCGCCATCCGTAGGTGGACACGAACCGGCCCAGCCAGGTCTGCTTGCGCAGATGCTGGCGGTCGTCACGGTTGGAACGGGTCCGGCCCTGGTCGTCGGCCAGCGGGTCACGCTGGGCACGCAACGGCTCCCGCCGGTCACTGCGCAGCATGGGCACGTTTCCCCGCTCACCCGTGTGCGGCGCGCGGTCGCTCCCGCGACGCTCCGGGTCGTAGGTCACCGAACCAGGATTACACAGACGGTGACGTGCGCCGGTCCGGCGCGCCACCGACACACGACCTGCGAGGAAGCTTCACCCACCGTGCGGTAGTAGTGTCGTGACGATCAACACATGGGCAAAATGCCCCGTAGCGCTTGAGTGCGCAGATGAGTTTTCAAGATTGAGGACCTGATGAGCGATCTCGCCAACGCCGCCGAACGCAAAGGCGCCAAGGCGGGCACCGGTGGCACCCGGCGCGGTAACCGGCTGCCCCGTGACGAACGCCGCGGGCAGCTTCTCATCGCTGCCAGCGAGGTGTTCGTGGACCGCGGCTACCACGCCGCGGGCATGGACGAGATCGCCGACCGGGCCGGCGTCAGCAAACCCGTTCTGTACCAACACTTCTCGTCGAAGTTGGAGCTGTACCTGGCGGTGCTGCAACGGCACGTGGACAACCTGGTGTCCGGAGTGCGTCAAGCCCTGCGCACCACCACCGACAACCGGCAGCGGCTGCGGGCGGCGGTGCAGGCCTTCTTCGATTTCGTCGAGCACGACAGCCAGGGCTACCGGCTGATCTTCGAGAACGACTACGTCACCGAGCCGCAGGTGTCTGCCCAGGTGAAGGTCGCCACCGAGTCGTGCACCGACGCGGTGTTCGACCTGATCAGCCGGGATTCCGGCCTGGAAGCGCATCGAGCCCGGATGATCGCGGTCGGTCTGGTGTCCACGAGTGTGGACTGCGCGCGGTACTGGCTCGACAATGACCGCCCCATCACGAAAGAGGCGGCCATCGAGGGCACGGTGCTGTTCGCCTGGGGCGGCCTGTCACACGTGCCGCTCACCCGTTCTTGAGGGCCTCGGCTCCAACGGTCCCGAAACCGACCTTGCGCACATCGGCCGCGCCGATCTCGACGTAGGCGATCTTCGACGACTGCACCAGGTAGCGGCGGCCCTTCTCGTCGTTCAGCGCGAGCACACCGTCGGAACCCAGCGCCTTGGTGATGAGTTCTTCGACCTCGGCAGGGGTCTGCGCGCTGTTGATGACCAGCTCTCGCGGGCTGTCGGCCACCCCGATCTTGACGTCCACGCTGCGACCCTTTCGATTGGTGTGCCTTACGTGCAATCAGGCTAGTGGACGCAGCCCGGCGAGCGACGCCAAGGTCGGTACGCCGAGAGCGAATGGCGATGTGCACGTGGGTGCTGCCGCGCCGCGACATGACGGTCATCGGAACGAGTCCGGACCGTGACCGCTGCCCCCGCCGCGTCGGCCTCACCCGTCACTTCGGCCCCATTAGTGTCGGCCAAGTACGCACCGAAACCACCGGGGAAGCGCTATGAGCAGGCCTTATTCACGAAGCACCACGACACGCGACACCGGCTACCGGTCGCGCTATTCCGACGACCGCGACTACGCGGACGACTCCTATGAGTACGACGACGCCGATACCGGCGCCGAGTACGAATACGAGTACCCCGCCGACTATCACGACGAGTTGGACCGCCGATGGATCTGGGTCGCGGGCGTCGCGGGCGTCATCCTGATGATCGCCGTCATCTGCACCGGGGTGATCCTCGGCGGCGGTGACAGCGGCTCGGTGTCGGCCACCCAGGCCTCGACATCCACCGCGGAAGCGACCACGAGCGCCCCGGCGACGACGTCGGCACCTGCCCCGGTGCCGGTGCCGCCGGTGCAGCAGACCCCGGCCCTGCCGGCGGAGACGGTCACCACCGTGACCCCGACGCCGACGGCCATCACGGTCCCGCCGGTCACCGAAGCGCCGGTCGCCGCGCCGGCACCCGCCGTCGACCCGGCCGCCGCGCGCACCATCACCTACACCGTCACCGGCAATCGCCAGATGCTGGACCTGGTCACGATCATCTACACCGACCAGCAGGGCGCGTTGCAGACCGACGTCAACGCCGCGCTGCCGTGGAGCAAGACGGTCACCCTGGATCCCGGGGTGCAGCTCAGCTCGGTCACCGCCACCAGCATCGGGGCGCAGCTCAACTGCGCGATCAGCGACGCGGCGGGCGCACCGCTGGTCACTCAGGCCAACAACACGATCATCGCGACCTGCACCAAGTAGGGATCAGGCCAGGCCGAGTTCCTGCATCCGGCTGGCGTGGGTGCGCTGCAGCCGGTCGAAGAACTCCGACATCTGCAGCAGCCCGTCGCTGCTGCTGATCACCAGGTCGACGAGCTCGTCATGGTCGGCCATCACGTACTGGGCCTGGGTGATGGCCTCACCGAGCAGCCGCCGCGACCACAACGCCAGCCGATGGCGCTGCCGGTCGCTGGCGGTGACCGCGGCACGCACCTCGGCGACCACGAACTGCGAGTGGCCCGTCTCCGAAAGGACCGACCGCACCACGTCGGCCGCCGCGTCGGGCAGCACGTCGGCGATCTCGAGATAAAAATCTGCAGCCAGCGCATCGCCGACATAGGTCTTCACCAACGCCTCCAGCCAAGTGCTCGGAGTCGTCAATCGATGGTAATTCTCAAGTGCAGCAGCATATTTCGTCATCGCCGGGACGACGTCGACATCGCGTTCGGCCAACGCGTCGCGCAGCAGTTCGTAGTGCCGCATCTCGGCGGCGGCCATGCTCGCCATGCTGATCCGGCCGGCCAGGTTGGGCGCCATCCGCGCCTCCTCGGTGAGCCGGTAGAACGCCGCGACCTCGCCGTAGGCCAGTAGCGCGAACAGTTCGGTGACGCCGGGATGGTCGACCGACACGGCCGGATTCGGCTCGGTGCCCGACTGCGCCGGGGACGTCTGAGGCATGGGCCAACTCTAGACGCCAGGTGCCGTTGCGACCGACCGGCGATTGAGCCAGCTATCATGGCCTAAGGTAGCGGCCTGTTTCTGCCGCCGCCGCCTACGGCAATGTGCGTGCACGTGGTTCGGCCGGCCCGATCGACTGGGCAGGGCCCAGCGGGCTGACATCACCCCACCCCCGGGGAGAAGCGACCGCTTTCTCGTCATCTTCGTGCGCGCGTGACGACATAACGCGACGAGGAATGACCCCGAAAGGCAGCAAGGCAGCGAAAGCTATGCCGACCACCATATGACCGCTCTGACCAACAAACCTGACATCACCTTCGCCGATCTCGGCGTGCGCGAAGAGATCGTGCGTGCCCTCTCCGAGAGTGGCAAGGAACACCCCTTCGCCATTCAGGAACTCACCATGCCGCTGGCGCTGGCCGGCGACGACCTGATCGGCCAGGCCCGCACCGGCATGGGTAAGACCCTCGCGTTCGGTGTCCCCCTGCTGCACCGGGTCTCCACCGATGAGACCCGCCCCCTGACCGGCGCCCCCCGCGCGCTGATCGTCGTCCCCACCCGTGAGCTGTGCCTGCAGGTCTTCGAGGACCTGACCACCGCCGCCAAGTACGTCCCCGGCCCCGACGGCCGCAAGCTGAAGGTCACCGCCATCTACGGCGGACGCCCCTACGAGCCGCAGATCGAGGCCCTGCAGAAGGGCGTCGACGTCGTCGTCGGCACCCCGGGCCGGCTTCTGGACCTGGCCCAGCAGAACCACCTGCAGCTCGGTGGGCTCTCGGTGCTGGTGCTCGACGAGGCCGACGAGATGCTGGACCTGGGCTTCCTGCCCGACATCGAGCGCATCCTGCGGCTCACCCCCGACACGCGCCAGGCCATGCTGTTCTCGGCGACCATGCCGGACCCGATCATCACGCTGGCCCGCACCTTCATGAATCAGCCGACCCACATCCGGGCCGAGGCACCGATGTCGTCGCAGACCCACGACACCACCGAGCAGTTCGCCTACCGCGCGCACGCGCTGGACAAGGTGGAGATGGTCAGCCGGATCCTGCAGGCCGAGGGCCGCGGCGCCACGATCATCTTCACCCGCACCAAGCGCACCGCGCAGAAGGTTGCCGACGAACTGAACGAGCGCGGGTTCAAGGTCGGCGCCGTGCACGGCGACCTCGGCCAGATCGCGCGTGAGAAGGCCCTCAAGGGTTTCCGTAACGGTGATGTCGACGTGTTGGTGGCCACCGACGTGGCTGCCCGCGGTATCGACATCGACAACATCACCCACGTCATCAACTTCCAGATCCCCGAAGACGAGCAGGCCTACGTGCACCGCATCGGGCGCACCGGCCGCGCGGGCAAGACCGGCATCGCCGTGACCCTGGTCGACTGGGACGAACTGCCCCGCTGGACCACGATCGACAAGGCCCTGGGACTCGACACCCCCGATCCCGCCGAGACCTACTCCAACTCGCCGCACCTGTACGCCGAGCTGAACATCCCGGCCGAGGCCAAGGGTTCGATCGCAGCCCCGCGCAAGCCCAAGGCCCGCACCGACGAGGGTG
This sequence comes from Mycolicibacterium cosmeticum, assembly GCA_016197365.1. Taxonomy (GTDB): domain Bacteria; phylum Actinomycetota; class Actinomycetes; order Mycobacteriales; family Mycobacteriaceae; genus Mycobacterium; species Mycobacterium cosmeticum_A. Next base: position 452,131 of record JACPVS010000006.1, read on the forward strand.
GCGAGCGCGCCGAGAAGACCGAGCGCCCGGCCAGCACCCGCAACCGTCGTCGTACCCGCGGCGGCGGCCAGGGCGCATCCGGCCATCCCGAGCAGGTCGACGGTGCCGCGCTGAACGACGGCGCCGGTGCCAGCGGTGAGACCGCCGACGAGGGCAGCGGCGAGACCGGTGGCGCCCCCAAGCGCCGGCGCCGTCGTCGTCCGCGCAAGGCCGCGACCCCCGCCGCCGGCTAGATGCCCGCACTCCTTCCGCCGGAGCGCCGCACCCGCGGCGACATGGTGGCAGCCGCGGCGATCGTGGTGGTGGTGGCGGTGGTGGCCGCGCTGATCTGGTGGACCAGCGATGCGCGGGCCACGATCAGCACCCCTGCCGCGTCACCGGTGCCGAGCCTCAAACCCGCCACGAAGGTGCCGGACACGCTGCGCGAGCTCTGGTCGGCGCCGAGCGCCAAGACGACACAGCCCCTGGTGATCTCCGGTGCCGTCGTCACCGGCGACCGCCGCGAGGTCGTCGGGCACGATCCGGCGGGCGGGGCCACGCTGTGGTCGTATGCCCGCGATCTCGAGCTGTGCGGAGTGACTTCGGTCTACCAGTACGCCGTCGCGGTGTACCCGGACAACCGGGGCTGCGGGCAGGTCAGCACCATCGACGCCCAGACCGGGCGTCGTGGCCCCACCCGCTCCGCCTACGCCGACCCCGACGTCACGCTGTCCTCCGACGGCAGCACGGTGCTCTCCGCCGGCGACAGCCGCCTGGAGCAGTGGCGTTCGGACATGGTGCGCACGCTCAGCTGGGGCACGCTGGACGCCCGCATCAAACCCGATGTGCCGCAGGATCCGCTGTGCCGGCTGGTGTCCGCCGCGGCCAGCTCATCGCAGGTCTCGGTGTTGGAAGCCTGCCCCAATCAGGCCGATATGCGCCTGTCGCTGCTGACGCCGTCGGATGAAGAGGACACCCCGACGACGAAATTCGAGCAGCAGCCCGGTGTTTCGGTCGACTCCGACGCACGCGTGATCGCGGTGTCCGACACCACCACTGCGGTGTATGTGCCGACCCCCAAGCCGGCCGTGAACGTCGTCGACGACACCGGGACGGTGATAGCGAGCACCCTGTTGAACCAGGCGGTCTCCCCCAAGGCTGCGGTATCGCACCCCGGCGACCTGATCACCTGGTGGACCGGCGATTCGGTGCTGGTGTTCGACGCGAACCACCTGCGCTACAAGTACACGGTGGCCCCGTCCGGAGCGAACGCGGCCGTCGGACCCGCCACCCTGATGGCCGGCGAGCTGCTGGTGCCGGTCACCTCGGGGTATGACGTGTTCAATCCCGAAACCGGCGCGGGCGTGCGCCATATCGACCTCAAGCGCCCGCCGTCGCAGGACCCCGTGATTCCCGCGGCCGCCGGCTCGACGCTGCTGGAGCAGCGCGGCGGCACCCTGGTTGCGCTGGGTTAGTCAGACCTCGGGCGTGAACGTCGCCAGCGCCTTGCCCGACTTCCAGTGCCGCAGCAGGGCGGTGGCCAGTTCGCGATAAGCGTTGGCGCCCTTGTTCTTCCGCCCCGCCAGGACCGACGCGCCGGAAGCGCTGGCCTCGGCGAACCGCACCGTCCGCGGGATCGGCGGTGCGAGCACCGGCAGGTTGTAGCGGTCGACGACATCGAACAACACGTCGCGGCTGTGGGTGGTGCGCGAGTCGTACAGCGTGGGCAACGCGCCGAGCAGTTTGAGGTCCGGGTTGGTGATCTGCTGGACGTCGTCGATGGTGCGCAGGAACTGCCCGACGCCGCGGTGCGCCAAGGTCTCACACTGCAGCGGCACGATCACCTCGTCGGCGGCGGTCAGACCGTTGAGCGTCAACACACCCAGGGATGGCGGGCAGTCGATGATGATCACATCGAATTGGTCCGCGACCTTGGCCAGTGCCCTTTTGAGCGCGTATTCGCGGCCGGCCCGCATCAGCAGCATCGCCTCGGCACCGGCCAGGTCGATGTTGGCGGGCAGCACCGTCATGCCCTCGGCGGCAGTCACCAGCGCGGCATTGGGCTCCACGTCACCGAGCAGCACCTCATGGATGGAGACCGCGAGGTCGTCGGGGTCCTGGCCCAGGGAGAACGTCAGACAGCCCTGCGGGTCCAGGTCCACCAGCAGCACCCGCTGCTTCTGCTCGACGAAGGCAGCACCCAGCGACGCCACCGTCGTCGTCTTGGCAACCCCACCCTTTTGATTGGCGACCGCTAATACTCGCGTCACACCACCATCCAAGCACGCGGCCGTCCGATCCGGCCCGCCGTGGGGCAGAATCCCTACGGTGACCGTCCAACAGCACCGGCTGTTTCTGCTTCGGCACGGCGAGACCGAATGGTCCAAGAGCGGCAAGCACACCGGGCGCACCGATCTCGAGCTCACCGACACCGGGCGCCAACAGGCCAAGCTCGCCGCTGAGGCGTTGAGTGATCTGCAACTGCGCGATCTGCTGGTGGTGAGCAGTCCGCGTACGCGCGCCCTGGTGACCGCCGAGCTGGCCGGGCTGACCGTCGGCGAAGTCTCTCCCCTGCTGGCCGAATGGGATTACGGCGACTACGAGGGGCTCACCACACCGGAGATCCGGCAGACGGTGCCCGACTGGACGGTGTGGACCCACCCCTGCCCGGGCGGCGAGACCATCGGCGATGTCACCGCACGGGCCGACGCGGCGGTGGCGCTGGCCCTGGACAACATGGCCGACCGTGACGTGGTGTTCGTCGGGCACGGGCACTTCTCCCGCTCGATGCTGAGCCGGTGGATCGAACTGCCGGTCTCCGAGGGCATCCGGCTGTCGATGGCGGCGGCCTCCATCGCGGTGTGCGGATTCGAGCACGGCGTACGCCAGATCACCGCACTGGGCTTGACCGGCCACGTCAACCCGTGTCTGCCGGCGTGACGCCGTCGTTCGTACTGTCCGGACCGTCAGGCACCGTACTGGCCGACGGAGCCATCCGGCACTACCCTCGGATCCCGGACGCGCAGGAGGCACTGCGAGCCGGCGATACGCCTGTTGTGTTGGGCGCGTTGCCTTTTGACCTGCACGGGCCTGCCGCCCTGTTCACCCCCGAGCGGGTGGATTTCGCGAGTGCGCTGCCGGACTGGCCGGTGACCGCCGCCCCGGCCGTGCTCACCCGCGAGACGCTGCCGCCCGGTGAGGTACACCGGGCCCGGGTCACCGAAGCGGTGCGCAGGCTGCGCGAATCAGCCCTGGACAAGGTGGTGCTGGCCCGCGCGCTCAAACTGACCGCCGACGGCGCCTGGGATCCGCGCTCGGTGCTGCGCCGCCTGGCCGGCGCCGATCCGGCGGCTACCGTCTACCTGGCAGACCTCGGTGCGGCAGGCACCCTGGTGGGCGCCAGCCCTGAGCTTCTGGTGGCGCGCGAGGGCGACACGGTCAGCTGCCGGCCGTTCGCCGGATCTGCCCCCCGCTCCGAGGACCCCGCGACCGATGCGGCCAACGCCGCCGGCCTGGCCTCTTCGGGCAAGAACCGTCGCGAGCATGCGTTCGTCGTCGACGTCATGCGCGCGGCGCTGGACCCGTTGTGTGTGGACCTGCAGATCGCCACCGAACCCGAATTGCACGCCACCGACGCGCTGTGGCATCTGAGCACACCGATCCGCGGACGGTTGCGCGAAAGTAGCACCACCGCTTTGGATCTCGCCTTGGTGCTGCATCCCACCCCTGCGGTGGGCGGCGTGCCCACCGATGCGGCAACCGCCCTGATCGCCGAACTCGAGGGTGATCGCGGATTCTATGCGGGCGCGGTGGGCTGGTGTGACGCCCGCGGCGACGGCCGGTGGGTGGTGTCGATCCGTTGTGCGGTGCTGTCCACGGACCGCCGCACGGCACTGGCACACGCCGGGGGCGGGATCGTCGCCGAATCCGATCCCGATGACGAAGTCGACGAGACCACCACCAAATTCCGGACGATCCTCACGGGGCTGGGAGCACAGAATGTCTGAGTTGATCCGCTGGGCCGTACCCGGCGACGAGCCCGAGATCGTCGCGATGATCCAGGAGCTCGCCGAGTTCGAGAAGGCTTCCGACGAGTGCACCGTCACCGAGACGCTTTTGCATGCCGCCCTTTTCGGGCCGCAACCGGTGGCCTACGCCCACGTGATCGAGATCGACGGGCAGGCCGCGGCCACTGCGGTGTGGTTCCTGAACTTCTCCACCTGGGACGGGGTGACCGGGATCTACTTGGAGGACCTGTTCGTGCGTCCGGCCTTCCGTCGGCGCGGCCTGGCCCGGAAGTTGTTGGCCACCTTGGCCGACGAATGCGTGCGGCGCGGCGGCACGCGGCTGTCCTGGGCGGTGCTGAACTGGAATGTCAACGCCATCGCCCTGTACGACGCGGTCGGCGGCAAACCGCAGAACGAGTGGACCACCTACCGGGTGTCGGGCCCGGAACTCACGGCGCTGGCCGGCGAGGTTCAGTCCTGACCTGTGGTCCACTGCACGGCCGACGGGCTGAACAGCATGCCCAGGGTGACCAATGCCAGCCCCGCCACCGCGATCCCGTACGCCACCTGGTGTGAGGTGAAGACGTACCACGCGACGCCGAGTAGCAGAAGATTGGCGAACACACCGATCCCGCGGCCCCAGCGCCTGCCGGTGATCAGTGCCCAGCCACCGGCGAACAGCCCCGCGCCCATGATCGCGAACCAGCCCGCGGTGGCATAGGAGTTGAACCCCTGGGTGTGCTTGTCGGTGCCGCCGGTGGCCAGCACCGCCAGCACGACGGCGACCACGATGGCGGTCACCGCTTCCGCGGCCACCAGAAAACCGGCGTAGCGGACGATCGGGGGCTGCAGGCTCATGCCAGCGTGGCGGCGAGGTGACGCACCGCGTATTCGTACCCGGCGGGGCCCGCCCCTGCGATGACGGCGTCGACCACTCCCGAGACGAAGGAGTGGTGCCGGAATTCCTCGCGGGCGTGGATGTTGCTCAGGTGCACCTCCACGACCGGCAGTTCGACCGAGGACAGCGCATCGCGGATGGCGATCGAGGTGTGGCTGTAGGCACCCGGATTGATGATGATGCCCGCACATTCGCCGCGCGCGGCGTGGATGGCGTCGATCAGGGCGCCCTCGTGATTGCTCTGGACGGCACGCACCGCGAATCCGAACTCGGTGGCCAGGGCGGTCACCGAGGCCTCGATCTCGGGCAGCGTGGTGGCGCCGTAAACCTCGGGCTGCCGGGTGCCCAGCAGGTTCAGGTTCGGCCCGTTGACGAGCAGCAGCACACGTTCGGTCACGCTCGTACGGTACCGCTCATTTCCCGATCGGAAACGCGCCGGTGTCGCAATGCGTGATTTACAGCACGCCCGCGGTGCCGTTGCATGGACCCATGACGATCAGCGTGGCCGAACGCGCCGAACTGCGATCAGCGGTGCGCGACCTGCTTTCCAGCCAGGCGCCCGGCGAGTTCGACCCGGATCTGTGGCGGAAGCTGGCCGCGCAGGGAGTGGCGGGCCTGCTGGTGGACACCGAGTACGGCGGGGTGGGCCTGGGCGCCGGCGAGTTGGAGGCGGTGGCCGAGGAGACCGGTGCAGCGCTGCTAGCCGCTCCGTTTCTGGGCAGCGCGGTGCTCACGACCGCACTGATCGCGGCGGCCGGCAGCGAGGACGACCGCGCCCGGCTGCTGCCCGGCCTGGCCGACGGCACCCGGATCGGCACCGTCGCGCTGACCGGCGCGGGCGGTACCTGGACCGCAGATGGGGTCGCGGTGCGCGCCGACGGCGACGCCCTGCACGGCACCGCGCATTACGTCCTGCACGGGCAGGTGGCCGATGTGTTGTTGGTCGCGGCGCGCACCGGTCACGAGATCGGTGTCTTCGAGGTGTCATCGGACGCATCCGGCGTGCAGCGCACGGCCGCAACAGTTTTCGACCCCTCGGTGCCGCTGTCCACCTTCACCTTCGACGGCGCGCAGGGCCGCCGCCTCGGCACCGCCGGATGGGAGGCCATCGCACGGGCACTCGACCTCGCGGTGATCGCACTGGCCGGCGAACAAGCCGGCGGGGCGCGACGGATCTTCGACATCACGATCGAATACCTCAAGACCCGGATCCAGTTCGGCCGGCCCATCGGCAGTTTCCAGGCCCTCAAACACATGGCCGCCGACCTGTTGCTGGAGGTCGAGTCGGCCACCTCGGCGGCCCAGAACGCCGCTACCCAGTTCGATGCGGACCCCGAAAATGCCCGCGCGGCAATCGCACTCGCCGGTTTCGCCTGCGCCCAGGCCTATCACACCACCACCATGGCGGCCATCCAGATGCACGGCGGGATCGGTTTCACCTGGGAGCATCCGGCGCACCTGTTCCTGCGCCGGGCCCGCACGGGGGTGCATCTGTTCGGCAGTCCCGCCCAGTTCCGGGAACGCTACCTCGCCGCGAAGGGTGCCTGACATGTCCGACTTGCGCACCGAGGTACGCGAATGGCTGGCCCAGCATTGGACCGGGTTGCCGAAATCCACCGACCCATGGGCCAGTTCGCCGGAGAAGATCGCCTGGCTGGAGAAGGTCCTCGACGCCGGCTTCGCGGTACCCACCTACCCCGCCGAGTGGTTCGGCCGCGGGTACCCCAGCGAATTGGCCGCCGTCATCGAGCAGGAATTCCGGGCGGTCAAGGCGCCCGGCGCGCGCCAGGACAAATACAGCATCCCCGCCAACACCGTGCTCAAGTTCGGCAGTGATGCGATCAAGGCCCAACTGCTGCGCGGCTTTCTGACCGAACGGTCGCGCACCTGCCTGCTGTACAGCGAACCCGGCGCCGGATCGGATCTGGCCGCGGTGCGCACCACCGCAGTGCGCGACAGGGACGACTGGGTGATCAACGGTCAGAAGGTCTGGACCTCCGGCGCGGCGTCCGCCGAGTACGGGCTGCTCATCGCGCGCACCGACTGGGATGTGCCCAAGCACAAGGGCATCAGCTTCTTCATGATCCCCATGCGCCAGCCCGGGATCGAGGTGCGCCCACTGGTCCAGATCACCGGGGAATCGCATTTCAACGAGGTGTTCATCACCGACGCACGGGTGCCCGACGCCAACATGCTCGGCGGTGAAGGTAATGGCTGGCGGGTACTCCAAACCGCGCTGGCCTACGAGCGGTCGATCATGGGCGACGCCGGCCGCGGATCCCGTAACCGGTCCCGCGCCGACAGCCTGATCGAACTGGCCCGCGACCACGACCGCCTGGACGACCCGGCCATCCGCCGGGAACTGGCGGACGTACTGGCCCTGCGAGAACTGAACGCTCTCAACAACGCCCGTGCTAAAGCCGAAACAGCACAAGGCACCTCCAGTTCGATCATGTCGCTGGGCAAGCTGGCGATGTCGCGCATCCTGCATGCGGAGGCCGCGTTGAAGACCGAGCTGATCGGCGCCGAGGCCCTGTTGGCCGGACCCGACAACGCCGAGGCCGACGACGTGAACTTCCTGGCGCTCAACGCCTTCTTCACCTCCATCGGTGGCGGTACCGACCAGATCCAGCGCAACATCATCGGCGAACGGGTGCTGGGCCTGCCCAAGGAACCCGAAGTGGACCGCGACATCCCCTTCCGCCAGGCCCGGCGGAGCTGAAGGGATGACCTACGACCCGCCCCTGTCCGGGGTCCGCATCCTTGACCTGTCCGCCGGCCCGATGACCGCCGTCGGCCGCCTACTCGCCGACCTCGGCGCGGACGTCACCCCGGTGTCGCTGCGAGGCGTCACCGAGAATAATCCCGTTGGACCACAGATCGATTCGTTGCCGGTAGCGACGGCGATCAACAGGCACGGGATGACGCCCGTCGAGGTGGACGCGACCGGCTGGGCGGCCCTCGTCGCCGGCGCCGACATCCTCATCGAGAGCACCCGCCCGGGCTCCGCGGCCGAAAAGGCGCTGTCCGTCAAGGCGATCCGCGCCGAGCACCCAGGCCTGGTCATCCTGTCGATCAGCGATTTCGGCCGGGACACCCGGTTCAGCGGCTGGCAGGCCACCACCCCGGTGCTGCACGCCCTGAGCAGTGAGCTGTCCCGCTCGGGCATCCCCGGCCGTGAACCCCTGGTACCGCCGGCTCACCAGCTGCCGTACCACGTCGCCGCCGCCCAGGCCGCCGTGATGACGGTCAGCGTGTACCTGGACCGGTTGCGCACCGGCGCAGGTGATCTGATCGACTTCTCGGTGCTCGACGGGGCGATGCAGACCCTCGACCCGCCGTTCGGGACCGCGGGAACCGCGTCGGCCGGGGTGGCGCTGAACGCGCAGCGGCGCAACTGGCACGCCGAACAGCTGCGCTACCCGATCATTGCGTGCAAGGACGGGCACATCCGGATCTGTCTGCTGGCGAAACGCCAGTGGCAAGGGATGTTCGAATGGATGGGCCGTCCCGAGGAATTCGCCGACCCGTCCTTCAACGGGCTGCGGACCCGGTTGAGCTCACCGGCGCTGCTGGCGGCGATCGGCCGGTTCTGCGCCGATCAGACCCGTGCCGAGTTGGAGGTCGATGGCCAGCGCCACGGCGTGCCCACCGCGGCGGTACTCACCGTCTCCGAGGCGCTGCGCACCGAGCAGGTCGAGCAGCGCGGCTTCTTCCGCGAGGTGGACCTGGGCGACGGTCTGCGCGCTCCGATACCGGTGGGTGTCAACGAGATCGACGGCCACCGGGCCAGCGCGCTCAACGCACCCGAGGTGGCCGCCGAGCCACCGCGCAGCGCGCCGATCCTGACCGCGCGGTCCCGCCGCAACGAAGGCCTGCCGCTGGAAGGGCTGCGGGTGCTCGACCTCGGGGTGATCGTGGTGGGCAGCGACACCGGCCGGCTGTTCGGCGACCTCGGTGCCGACGTCGTGAAGATCGAGAACTCCGCCTTCCCAGATGGCTTGCGCGGCAACCTGACCGCCGTGAGTCACACCTATGCGGCGGGGCATCGCAACAAGCGATCCGTCGGCATCGATCTGCGCGGGCCGGAAGGCCGTGCACTGGCGCACCGCCTCGTCGAGATCTCGGACGTGGTGCTCACCAATTTCAAACCGGGGGTGGCCGAGGCGCTCGGCATGGACCACGCCACCTTGCGCGCGATCAACCCGGGCATCGTGGTGGTGGACAGTTCGGCGTTCGGACCGACCGGCCCATGGGCCAACCGGATGGGCTACGGGCCGCTGGTCCGTGCGGCCGCCGGCTTCACCGATCTATGGGTGTACCCGGACCAGAAGGACACCTTCTGCGACACCGTCACCGTCTACCCCGACCACGTCGCCGCCCGGATCGGCGCGCTGGGCGCGCTGGCGCTGCTGCTACGCCGGGAACGCACCGGGACCGGCGGCTCCGTCAGCGTCGCGCAATCGGAGGTGATGCTCAGCCACCTCGCGGCCGAGATCGCCGGCGAGGTGCTCAGCCGGCGCGGGCACACCCGCGCTGTCGAACGCGAGCGCCCCTGGGGGCTGTTCCCTTCCGCCGGCGAGGATGCCTGGGTCGCGGTGACCGTGCGCGATGACGACGACCAGAAGGCGCTGGGCTCCGTGCTCGGCGACGAGGACCTAAGCGACTGGACGGCCCGGCACACCCCCGTCGAAGCCATGGAGGCGCTGCAGGCCGCCGGCGTGCCCGCCGGGGCGGTGTTCCACGCCGCCGACGTGCCGGACTGGGAGTACTACGTGGCGCGTCGGGACTTCCGCGAAGAGTTGCACCCCTACGGGGCGGAGCCGTTCGTGCTGGAGAACGTGCAGATCCACTCCGAACGGATCGCCGACCCGCCGCTGCGCCAAGCGCCGCTGCTGGGTGAACAGACCCGAGAGATCACCCGCGACCTGCTGGGACTGCCCGACGCCCAGATCGAGGAACTGATCGCCCGCGATGTGCTGGAGATCCCCGCTCCCTGACACCCTCGTACGATGCGGGGATCATGGGTATCGACTTCACCCGGTTGCGATACTTCGTCGCGGTCGCCGACGAGTTGCACTTCAAGCGCGCTGCGGACCGCCTGATGATCACCCCGCCACCGCTGAGCAAGCAGATCAAACTGCTCGAACACGAACTCGGCGGACCGCTGTTCGAACGCAATTACCACGAGGTTCGGCTCACCCCGCTGGGTGTACAACTGCTCGGGCCCGCGCGTGAGATCCTGCATCAGGTCGAGGATCTGAGGGCGATGGCGGCCCGCATCACCGGGGCCGCCGCGCCCGTGCGGATCGGCGCCACCGCGTACGCGCCGTCGGATTTCCTTGCGCTGCTGGAGAGCACGGTGTCCGCCGTCCCGGTGCCGTCGGAGTTCAGCCTGCCCGGCTCGGCGGCCGAGGTGACGGCCAAGCTGGTGTCCGGACATCTGGACATCGGCCTCATCCACCTGCCGTCGTCGGACAAGCGCCTGCGCCATCGCGTGGTAGCCCGGTATCCGGGTGCGATCGCGGTGCGCCACGACGATCCGCTGGCCGTACACGATCTCGTCACCATCGAGCAGTTGCGCGACCGGGACGTGGTGATCGACTTCGCCCGGCCCAATCCGGTGGTGTTGGCCGGCCTGACCCGCAGCCTCACCGCCAAGGGCATCACCAGAATCGTGCGCACCACCAACCAACTCGGCGGCGAGCTGGAGATGGCTACCCAGGTGTTCAATCGCCAGCTGGTCGCACTGGTCACCTACGCACCGGCGTCGTTCATCGGCAGGATCTTCTCGCCACCGGAGTTCAAGCTCATCCCGATCGACGAAAGCACTTGGGCGCCAGCTCAGATCGCGCTGGCATGGGTGGCCGAACAGCCCGCCCTGGAGGCGCTGGTGGATCAGCTGGCCGAGAAGTTGGAGCGTGCGCGTGTCCGGCCATGACGCCTGCCCGTGCGGATCCGGCGAGGACTACGCGCCGTGCTGCGGTGCGGTGCACCGCGGTGAGCGGCCCGCCGCGACCGCCGAAGCTCTGATGCGTTCGCGTTTCAGCGCATTCGCTGTCCGTGACACCGATTACCTGTTGCTCAGTTGGGATTCGGACACCCGACCCGATGTGCTGGTCTTGGACGACGCCATCATCTGGCGTCGGCTGCAGATCGTGGACACCGAGGCCGGCGGCCCGGATGACGCCACCGGCGTCGTCGAATTCCACGCCCAATACCTGCAGGACGGCCGGCGGCAGATTCTGCACGAACGCAGCCGCTTCCGTCGCGACTCCGACGGTTCGTGGCGCTATGTCGACGGCGTGTTCCCCGGCGAGCGAACGTAGGCTGGCGGCCATGCGTACGGCATTGGCGGTGGGCGCTCTGGCGATCGGCGTGTTCGCCGCACCCGTGGCACACGCCGACACCACGGACGGGTCGCTGACGAACGACCAGACACTGACCGCGTTCGACGTACAGAATCCGGCGATCGGCCGGCTGGATCCGGCGCTGCTGGCGGCCATCCAGAACGCCACCACCGCGGCCGCCGCCGAGGGCATCGCGATGACGATCACCTCCGGCTGGCGCTCCCCCGAATTCCAGCAGCGCCTGCTCGACGACGCAGTGGCCACCTACGGCACCGTTGCGGCCGCCCGCCAGTACGTGCAGACCCCTGAGCACTCCAAGCACGTGTACGGCGCCGCGGTCGACGTGGGCGGGACGGGTGCCGACCAATGGCTGATCGCGAACGGCGCGCGCTTCGGGCTGTGCCGGACGTATGCCAACGAGCTGTGGCACTTCGAGCTGACGGCTGACCCGTACGGGATTTGCCCCGCGCTGCTGCCCGACGCCGCGGGCTAGATGGGATCCGCGTCGCTTAGCCGAGCTAGGGGAATCGCTCTTGTTTGGCTAGCTCATCTAACCGGCGACGACGAAAATCCGTGCGTCAGCTTGTCGTCGATCCGAGTAACCTCGAACACATGTTCGATACAAACGCCGGCGGCGTCATCGACCGCATGCAGGGCAGTGCACGCAGAGAGAACGCCGAAGGCGCACTAAGACTGGCCGCCATCGGCGACCTCTACGACATCCGGGCGCCCGAAGACGACGTCGAGAAGCGCTGCTGGGCCATCGACGGACACCTGAGCCTGGTCGCCGAGGTTGCCACCGCCCTGGCTATCAGCCGTAAACGCGCCGAAGCCCAGGTCAGGATGGCCGTCACGCTGCGCACGAAACTCCCTCGGGTGGCCGCCGTGTACGCCACCGGGGCCATCGACTACCGGATGATCTCCATGATCGTGTCCCGCATCGAGCTGATCACCGACGACGAACTGATGACCCGCATCGACACCCGACTGGCCGAGAAGGTCGGCAGATGGGCGCGGTTGTCCGGGCCGAAGACCGAGCAGCGGATAGACGCCGAAGTCGCGTCAGCCGACCCCATCGCGGTCCGCGATCCTGATCGCCATCGCCGACGGCGTCATGTCGAGGTCACTCCGACAGATCCCGGGATGGGCGCGGTGTGGGCCAATATCGACGCCCTCGCGGCCGCGGCGTGGGACGCGCTGCTCGACGCCCTCGCGGAGAAAGTGTGCCCTGCCGACACCCGCACCAAGGATGAACGCCGCGCCGACGCCTTCGCCGCCGTGCCGACCGGCCACTATGCACGATGCCAGTGCGACGACACCAGCTGTCCCGCCCGCAGCGCACCCGCGACGCCGGCCACCGTCGGCGTACTGATTCACGTGGTTGCCGAAAAAGCCGCCCTGGACGGCGAATCCGACACACCGGCCTACCTGCCCGGCCACGGCAACATCGCCGCCGAGGTGCTGCGAGACATCGCTGAACACGCCAAGACGCGCGAGATCACGGTCCCACCCGCGCGGGTCGAACCGCGGTACCGGCCCTCGACCGCGCTGGCCGAGTTCGTCCGGTGCCGCGACCTCACCTGCCGATTCCCCGGCTGCGATGTGTCCGCATGGGATTGCGACGTCGACCACACCGTAGCGTTTCCGGCCGGCCCCACCCATCCGTCAAACCTGAAGTGCCTGTGCAGGTTTCATCATCTTCTCAAAACTTTCCACACCGGCTGGAGCGACTTTCAGCTTCCCGACGGCACCGTCGTCTGGACCGCGCCAACTGGCCACACCTACCTCACCGAACCCGAAGGTGCGCACTGGTTCCCCGGACTGGTCACCCCCACCGGCATCGCAACCGCCGCACCGGCCATCACCGCACCCGGACGGTGCCACAGCATGCCGCCCCGAAAGCGCACCCGCGCCGAAGACCGCACCCGACGGATCGACGCCGAACGAACAGCCAACCGCAACCGCCTCGAACGCCGGCGCCTCGAACACGAAGCCCGAGTCGCCGCCAACGAGGACTCACCGCCCTTCTGACAGGCGCATCGGTGGCGCACCACTGTGAAAAACAGATCAACTGATCTATTCTTTGATCATGCGATCTGAGGACGTGAAGCCGCTGACGTTCATCCAGGCGGCCCGCCGCGCACAGATCGTCACCAGCGCCATCGAGGTCGTTGCCGAGATCGGCTGGACCAAGACCTCCATCCGCAAGATCGCCGACCGGGTCGGCGTCGCCATGAGCGCAGTGCTCTACCACTTCGGCACCAAGGACAAACTGGTCGACGCGATCATCGAGGCGATGTACCGGGCAGCACTGGAGGTGGTGCGCCCCGCACTCGAGGCCGAGACCACAGCGCAGGGCAAGCTCGCCGCCTACATCCGGTCCAACATCGCCTACTTCGACACCAACCGCGTACACCTGCTCGCCCTCACACAGATCAGCGCCAACTTCTCCCCCACCGACGGACGTCGCTTCGACGAGCTCGGGATGAGCGCGGAACTGGGCGAACAACTGGCGGCGCTGGACCCCGGAACAATTCTCGCCGCAGGCCAACGCGACGGCGAATTCGGTGAGTTCCCTACCGAGTCGATGGCCGTCGCGCTGCGCGGCGCGGTCAACGCAGTCGTCGAAAAGATCTTGCGCGAGCCCGATTTCGACGCAACAACCTATGGCGAGGATCTGGTGGCGATCTTCGCCCGAGCCGTCGGAGCGCCCAGATGAGCCGGATCAGCATCATCGCCGTCGGCAGCCGCGGCGACGTCGCCCCCTTGGCCGGACTCGGAGCCGCGCTGGCACGGGCAGGTCACGAGGTGGCCGTCACGGCATACTCCCCTTTCGAAACCATGATCACCGACTGTGGCCTCACCTTTCGGGAATTGCCCGCCGCACTCGAGGGCACTGACGACCCGATGAAGGAACTTGCCGCATTCGTCGCACCGTCCGGCATGCGCGACCTCGGCATGGCGATCGTGGCGGCCGATGCCGGCGAACCCGCCGACATGGTGCTGCTCTCGCCATTCGCCGAGATGGCGGGACATGCGCTCGCCGAGGCGAAAGGCATTACAGCAGTGGGGGTTCGCCTGCAGCCATTGTCGGCGACCACCGCTTATCCCCCTGCCGTACTCGGCGCCCGCAGCCTCGGCCCACGTGGCAATCGATGGGCCGCAGACGCCGGAACCTGGCTTGTCGACCGCCTCTACCGCGGGGTGGCGGCAGACCTCCGCCGCGAACTCGGACTGCCGAAGAATTCCCCGCTCGAGCTGCGCAGAGAGCGGACTGCCGCAGAATGGCCGGTGCTGCACGGGTATTCAGCGCTGGTCGCGCCCCGCCCGGAAGACTGGCGACCCGGGCTGGAGGTCACCGGCTACTGGTGGCCGCCTGCGTCCCCTGACTGGCAGCCCTCCGATGAGCTGGCGACGTTCCTCGCCGACGGACCGCCACCGGTGTTCGTCGGGCTCGGCAGCGTCATGACCGACAGCGCACGCGCGAGGGAACTGAGCGAGATCTTCGTGCGAGCGGCCGACCTCGCGGGCGTCAGGATGATCGTCCAGTCCGGCTGGGCCGGCCTCGACGTCGACACCGACCGCGTGCTCACCACCGGCGAGGCGCCGCATGACTGGCTGTTCCCACAGACCGCGGCCGTCGCCCACCACTGTGGCGCGGGCACCGTCGCGGCGGGACTGCGGGCGGGAGTGCCCACCATCGCCCTGCCCGGTTACGGCGACGGTGCGTTCTGGGCCGCCCGACTGCGCGATGTGGGCGCCTGTGCAGCGACAATCCCGCAACGACGGCTCACAGCAGAGCGCCTCGCCGACGCGATCCGCGCCGCGCACGATCCCACGCTGAAGGCGTGCACCGATCGAATCGCGCCCGGGATCAATGCAGAAGACGGCATCGGACAGGCGATTTCGATCATCGAGAAAAAGCTGACCTGAAGGAGTGTCATGGCCGATCCACCCTTGATGGGATACGCACTCCTGTCCGGAGCCATCATCCTCGCCGGGGGTGCAATCGGCGCCGGCATCGGCGACGGACTGGCGGTTTCGCAATTCATCGCCGGTGTCGCCAGGCAACCGGAAGCACAGTCGAGACTCTTCACGCCGTTTCTCATCACCGTCGGATTGGTCGAGGCGATCTACTTCATCAACATCGCTTTCATGGCGTTGTTCGTGTTCGCCACCCCCGGCACCTGACATCCGCCCCCAAACGGGCTGCGCGCCATGCCAACACCAGATGGCCACATCCCGGTCACCTCGCGTTGCAGTAGCCGCGGCGCAGTACGGCCGTTCGGGGATAGGGTGGTACCCCGTGCGTGCAGTGCTGATCGTGAACCCGAACGCTACGTCGACCACCGCCGCAGGCCGTGACCTGTTGGCGCACGCCCTGGAGAGCCGCACCGAGCTCACCGTCGTGCACACCAACCACCGTGGACATGCCATCGAGATCGGCCAGGAGGCCACCGCGACGGGCATCGACGTGGTGATCGTGCACGGCGGCGACGGCACGGTGAACGAGGTGGTGAACGGCATCCTGCAGACCGAGGCGCCGCAACGGCCCGCGGTGGGCGTCGTGCCGGGCGGATCGGCGAACGTGTTCGCCCGCTCGCTGGGAATCAGCCCGGACCCGATCGAGGCCACCAACCAACTCATCGACCAGCTCGGTGCGCACCGCAACGGCACCCCGTGGCGCCGCATCGGCCTGATGCACTGCGGTGAGCGGTGGGGCGTGTTCACCGCCGGGATGGGCGTCGACGGCGCCGTGGTCGCCGCGGTAGAGGCGCAGCGCGAGAAGGGCCGCAAGGTGACCGCGTCCCGCTACATCCGGGTGGCGATCCGCGAGATGCTGGCCAGCGCCCGCAAAGAGCCGATCCTGACACTGGAGCTGCCGGACCGCGATCCGGTGTCGGGCGTGCATTTCGCCTTCGTGTCCAACTCCAGCCCGTGGACTTACGCCGACACCCGTCCCGTCTGGACGAATCCCACCACGACCTTCGACACCGGCCTGGGCGTCTTCGCCATCACGAGCATGAACGTGTGGGCAAACCTGGCGCTGGTGCGGCGCATGGTGTCGGCCAAACCGAACATCGAGGCCGGGCACCTGATCCGCGAGGACGACCTGCCGTGGATGCGAGTGAGCAGTGCCACACCGGTGGACTGCCAGATTGACGGTGATTACATCGGAAAGCGGGAAACCATGACGTTCACGTCGGTCCCGGACGCACTGGCCGTCGCGGCGCCGCCGTCAAAAGCGGTTTGACCAGGGGATTTAGAGAAGCCTCAAAAATTTTTGAGCGCAAGTGAGTTGAGTGTAGTACACATGGATGAGGGGTCGGGTAACCCGGGCCCGTAGTGACATTGCACACGAGTTAACGCGCCGCTATTGACATCTGTTCAGCCTGTGAAAGCATCGGATGCAACAGTGCAGAAACATTTCATGTGCACGCGTTAACAACAGCCGAAGAATAAAAACTCGCGCGCTGCCGCGCGCAAACGCTAAAGGAGTTGGACTCATGGATTGGCGCCACAAGGCGGTCTGTCGCGACGAGGATCCGGAACTGTTCTTCCCCGTGGGGAACAGCGGCCCGGCCATCGCTCAGATTGCTGACGCGAAGATCGTCTGCAACCGCTGCCCGGTAACCACCGAATGCCTCAGCTGGGCACTCGAGTCGGGCCAGGATGCCGGCGTGTGGGGCGGCATGAGCGAAGACGAGCGCCGCGCGCTCAAGCGTCGCAACGCTCGCACGAAGGCCCGCAGCGGCGTCTGACGCTCCGCTCGTAAAGATGTGGCCCCGCCCAAATCGGCGGGGCCACATCTTTTTCACCAATGCGTTATGGCGCGCGTCACAGCTTGCTGTCGAGGGTGAACCTGCTGCGGCGACCGATGGGCACCCGCAACACCACATCGGTGCCCCCGGTGGGGACATCGTGCATGCCCAGCGAACCGTCCAGTTCGGCGGATACCAGGGTCCGGACGATCTGCAGTCCGAGCCGGTCGGACTTCTCCAGGCTGAAGCCTTCGGGCAGACCGCGACCGTCGTCGTGGACGACGACGTCGAGCCACCGGGCGGACCGCTCGGCGCGAATCGTGACCGCTCCGAGCACCTGACCGTCGAACGCATGCTCCAGCGCGTTCTGGACGAGCTCGGTGATCACCATGATCAGGGCGGTGGCACGGTCCGCGTCCAGCACGCCCAGGTCCCCTTCCCGGGTGATCCGGATGGGGCTGTCGACGGAGGCGACGTCATTCATGATCGGCACGATCCGGTCGACCACCTCATCGAGGTTGACCTCCTCGTCCACCGACATCGACAGCGCATCGTGCACCAGCGCGATGGAGGACACCCGGCGCACCGATTCGTTGAGTGCCTCGCGACCCTCGGCGTTGTTGGTGCGCCGCGCCTGCAACCGCAGCAGTGCGGCCACGGTCTGCAAGTTGTTCTTCACCCGGTGGTGGATCTCCCGGATGGTGGCGTCCTTGGACAGCAGTGCCCGGTCCCGGCGCTTGATCTCGGTCACGTCGCGGATCAGGACGGCCGCACCGGCCGCTTCCCCACCCGTCAGCAGCGGGATGGTGCGCAGCAGCACCGCCGCCCCGCCGGCGTCGAGTTCCATCCGGGTGCTCGCCCCGCCGGCCACCGAGACCCGGACGTGTTTGGCCAGTTCCTGGGCCTCGAACGGGTCCATCATGAGCGGCCGCGTGACGGCCACCAGGTTGTGGCCCTCCAGTTCGGCGTTCAATCCCATCCGGTGATATGCCGACAACGCGTTCGGGCTGGCGAACGTCACCTCGCCGTTCACATCCAGCCGGATGAACCCGTCGCCCACGCGGGGACTGGAGCGTGACATGGCGGCGTCGCCGACGTTGGGGAAGGTGCCCTCGTTGAGCATGCGCAGCAGGTCACGGGCGCAGTCCAGATAGGCCCGCTCGAGCGGACTGACCTTGCGGCGATCGGCCAGCGCGGTCTGATGCGTCAGCACGGCAACCACCTGGTCGCGGTGCCGAACCGGGACCGCCTCCACGTTCAGCCAGTTGCCGTCCTGCGAATCGCCCTCCCCGGTATCGCTCTCCCGGCCGATGCTGCCGGAGTTGAAGGCGGCCTCCACGACAGGCATGGTCGGGGCCTCCTGCGTGGTGCCGACGGCGTCGGTCAACAGCACCGTGGGGGCCGTGTTGGGCCGCACCTGGGCCACACACACCAGCTGCTCGTCGTCGCGGCGTACCCACATCAGGTAGTCGGCGAAGGACAGGTCCGCAAGCAACTGCCACTCTCCGACCACCGCATGCAGGTGATCGACGGCATTGCCGGGCAGAACGGTGTGCTCGGCAAGCAGGTCGCCGAGAGTGGACATGGGTTGTCGGGGTTCTAGCTGATGACCGCGATGAGGTCGCCGGCCTGGATGACGTCACCGACCGCGACGCTGACCTCGGTCACCGTGCCTGCCGCCTCGGCCAGCACGGGGATCTCCATCTTCATGGACTCCAGCAGCACCACGGTGTCGCCGGCGCCGATCTGGTCACCCTTCTTGACGACGACCTCGAGCACACTGGCCACGATTTCGGCGCGCACATCCTCGGCCATCTTCACCCCATCTTCCGGCGAACACTTACTAGAGGTGTCTATCGAACCACACCCGGCAGTGGACAGAGCACCACCCGCGCCATGAGACAATCGAGGTAAGCGTCAACAAACACGGAGGTAACACCATGGCCAAGCGAGGCCGCAAGAAGCGCGATCGGAAGCACACCAAGGCCAACCACGGCAAGCGGCCCAACTGCGGCTCGAAGGCAGTGCGCTGACCCATACGCATAACGAAACCGCCCGGACTCACAGAGTCCGGGCGGTTTCGTTTGTGCTGCTGTTCAGCCCCTGACGATGGTCGTGCGGCTGATCTCCAGCCGCAGGCGCGCACGAAGCGTGTCAGGCGCCTTCTCGCCGCATTTGGCGGCAATCAGGTTCTTCACCCGCTCCTCTACCCCGTAGTGCCGCAGGCAGGTCGGGCACTCGTCGAGGTGGTGGCGCAGCTTGTCGCGCGTCTCGGCGGTGCATTCGCCGTCGAGCAGCGTCCACACTTCGGCGATGACCGCCGCACACTCGGGATGATCCGGGTCGACCGGGCCGACCGGGGGTACGAACGTGTGCTCGTCGCTCATGAGGAGACCTCCTCGGTGGCCAGCGCTTCGCCGCGCAGGAACCCGCGATCGCGGGCCACATCGGCCAGTAGGTCGCGCAGTTGCTTACGGCCTCGGTGCAGTCGGGACATCACCGTCCCGATCGGGGTATCCATGATTTCCGCGATCTCCTTGTACGGGAACCCTTCGACATCGGCGTAGTAGACCGCCATGCGGAATTCCTCAGGTAATGCTTGCAGAGCATCCTTGATCTCGCTGTCGGGCAGCGCCTCCAGCGCCTCCACCTCAGCCGACCGCAGCCCCGTCGAGGTGTGCTCGGCGTTGGCCGCCAGCTGCCAGTCGGTGATCTCCTCGGTCGGATACTCCGCAGGCTGCCGCTGTTTCTTGCGGTAAGTGTTGATGTAGGTGTTGGTCAGGATGCGGTAGAGCCACGCCTTGAGATTCGTGCCCGCACGGAACGACCGGAACCCCGCGTACGCCTTGACCATGGTTTCCTGCACCAGGTCTTCGGCGTCGGCCGGATTGCGTGTCATCCGCAGCGCGCCGCCGTACAGCTGATCGAGCAGCGGGATGGCGTCGCGTTCGAAGCGGGCAGTGAGTTCGGCGTCGGACTCTTCGGTCGGAGCGGGCGCAGCCTCGTCTAAATCGGTCATCGTGACAGGACCCATCCCTTCCGTCGCGGCGTGACCTAACGGCTCCAGCAAGTACACCGGACGTTCCAGGCATGCCGTAGACACTGAAAACTCCTTCCACGATCCTAAAGGTTGCCGCCGACAATTCCCGCCGGCTTCGTTTGCGCCCCGTCGCACCTGCAGTAACACCGGTACCGGCCTCGGTCATTCCCGCCGGTGGGAGCCCGCCCTACGCTGAGATCGTGGCACGTGCAGCGACTCCGGCCATCGCGGCGCTCATCGCCGCGGGCCTCCCCCACGAGATCCTGCGGTACGACCATGACCCGCGGGCCGAGTCGTTCGGCGAGGAGGCCGTCACCCAGTTGGCGGCGGCGCACGGCCTGGAACCCGGGCAGATCTTCAAGACTCTCGTGGTGGCGTCGGGCCGGGATCTGGCGGTCGCCGTGCTGCCGGTGCCGGCGAAGCTGTCGCTGAAGGCGGCAGCCACGGCCCTGGGCTACGCGAAGGTCGTGATGGCCGACGGGTCCGCTGCCGAACGCTCGACCGGCTACGTGCGCGGTGGCATCTCGCCGCTGGGTCAGCGTCGCAGGCTGCCGACGGTCCTCGACGCCTCCGCGCTGACCTGGGACCGGGTGCTGTGCAGCGCCGGCAAGCGCGGCTGGGACGTCGCGCTGGCGCCCCAGGACCTCGGCACCGCGACCGACGCCGTGATCGCCGACATCCGGCTTAGGGTTGGGCCATGACTGAAGCGCCTCTGTCCGGGAAGACCATGTTCATCTCCGGTGCCAGCCGCGGCATCGGGCTGGCAATCGCCAAACGGGCCGCCGCCGACGGTGCCAACATCGCGCTGCTGGCCAAAACCGCCGAACCGCACCCCAAGCTCGAGGGCACCGTCTACACGGCCGCCAAGGAGATCGAGGAGGCCGGCGGCCAGGCCCTGCCCATCGTCGGCGACGTCCGCGACGGCGACTCGGTGACCTCCGCCGTCGCACAGGCAGTCGCCCAGTTCGGCGGTATCGACCTGTGCGTCAACAACGCCTCGGCGATCAACCTCGGCTCCATCGAGGAGGTGCCGCTCAAGCGTTTCGACCTGATGAACGGCATCCAGATCCGCGGCACCTACGCCGTCTCCCAGGCCTGTATCCCGCATATGAAAGGCCGGGCCAATCCGCACATCCTGACCCTGTCGCCGCCACTGCGGCTGGAACCGCAATGGCTCACGCCCACCGCTTACATGATGGCGAAGTTCGGTATGACGCTGTGCGCGTTGGGAATTGCGGAGGAACTGCGGGACGCCGGGATCGCGTCGAACACGCTGTGGCCGCGCACCATGGTCGCCACCGCCGCGGTGCAGAACCTGCTCGGCGGTGACGAGGCGATGGCCCGAGCCCGCAAACCAGAGGTGTACTCCGATGCGGCGTACGCGATCTTCACCAGGCCGGCCCGCGAATACACCGGGCAGAGCCTGCTGTGCGAGGACGTGCTGCTCGATTCCGGGGTGACCGACCTGTCGGTCTATGACTGCATCCCCGGGTCCGATCTCGGTGTCGACCTGTGGGTGGACACCCCGAACCCGCCGGGATACGTCGCGCCCTGATCAGCCTTTCGGGGTGATGCCCAGCCGTCGCAGACCGCGGGAGGTGGCCACCCGCACCAGCCTCACCGCGGCGGCACTGCGCCGCTTCGATGCCGGATACCACAACGGCTCGCTGGCCAATGTCGGGATCCTCGGGGCGGTGATCACCTGCGCCCGACAGTATTTGAGGATTCCGTGCGCGCCGCCGGCTCGCGTACCGATGCCGGAGTTCTTCCAGCCGCCCATCGGCACCTCGCTCGCGAAAGCGTTGGACAACACATCGTTGATGTTGACGGCACCGACATCGAGCCGGCGGGCTACCCGCTCACCCCGCTCAAGGTCGCGCGTCCACACCGACGCCGAGAGCCCGTAGGAGGAATCGTTGGCCAGCCGGATCGCCTCGTCCTCGTCGGCGACCTTCATGACCGGGATGGTGGGCCCGAACGTCTCCTCGGTCATACAGGCCATCGAATGGTCTACGTCGACGAGCACCGTCGGCTCGAAGAAGGTGCCCATGCCAGCCGGGTTGCCGCCGGTCAGCACTCGAGCACCGGCCGCCACCGCGCCGTCGACATGGCGGATGACGATCTCGCGCTGGCTTTCGGTGGACAGCGCACCGATGTCGGTCTTCCACCCCGCGCCGTCGCAGCCTTGGCGCAGCGCGCCGACCTTCGCGGTGAGCCGGCTGACGAACTCGTCGTAGATCGGCGCCTCGGCGTAGACCCGTTCGACCGACACGCACATCTGGCCGGAGTTGAACATGCCGCCCCAGGTGATCCCGTTCACGGCGCGGTCGAGGTCGGCGTCGGCGAGCACCACCGCCGGATCCTTGCCGCCGAGTTCCAGGCTGTAAGGGATCAGTCGCTCGGCGCAGGCCACCGCCACCTTTCGGCCGGTCGCCGTCGATCCGGTGAACTGCACGCAGTCGGAGTTGGCGATCACCGCGGCACCGGTATCGCCGTAACCGGTCGCCAGGGCCAGCACCGGTGGGCCGCCGATCTCGTTCCACCCGCGCACCAGCGCGGCCGCACTCAGCGGCGTCACTTCCGACGGTTTGAGCAGCACCGCCGCACCTGCGGACAGCGCGGCGACGAGGTCCAGCGCCGGCATCAGGAACGGGAAGTTCCACGGCGTGATGACGCCGACCACCGGATACGGCCGGTGAACGGTGGTGAGCCGCTTGCTGATCGCAATGGGATGCCACGACCGCGGGTGCTCGTCGGACAGGAACTTCTCGGCGTGGCCGGCCCAGTAATCGATCAGACCGCTGACCGCGATCGGTTCGAAGCTGGTGTCCGCCCGGCTCTTCCCCGTCTCGGACTGGACGGTGTCCATGATCTGTTCGGCGTGGTCGAGCACCCAGCACTGGAATTTCAGCAGCCACGCCCGTCGGCCGCGCGGGCCCAGCGCCTCCCACGCGGGTTGAAACAGCCGCAGTTCCCGGGCTTTGGCGGCAACGGTGCCGGCGGAGTCGACGGGGACCGAACCGACCTCGCGCCCGTCGGCCGGGTTGCGCACGGTGATTGTGGCGGGCTGCGTCTGGGTCATGGCCCGAGTATCGATCCGCCTCGGTCCGGCGGATCGAGTATCCGGGTACCTGCATCATGAATACATGCAACCCACGGTCGTCCACGCACCGCAGCTGTCCCGCTTCGAGGTGTACCTCGGCGCTGACCTCGCCGGCTTCGCCGAGTACCTCGACCACCAGGGCCGGCGGCTCTTCTTCCACACCGAGATCGGTGAGCAGTTCGGCGGAAAGGGTCTGGCCGGCACTCTCATCCGGCACGCATTGGCGGCCACGGTCGAATCCGGCCTCCGCATCGTCCCGCTGTGCCCGTTCGTGAAAAGCTTTGTGGACAAGCATTCCGAAGATGAAGCCTTCGCCTCCTCCGTCGACGAGGTGACCGAGGCGGCGGTCGAGCTGGTCCGCCGACGCTGATGGTGCCGCTGACGACGATCGCGGGACAGTGGGGCCGGATCGGTTGTCTGGGTTTCGGCGGCCCGCCGTCACACATCGCGTTACTGCGTGAGCTGTGCGTGGAACAGCGCCGCTGGCTGGACGCCGACGAGTTCGAGGACGCCATCGCTGCCATGAACCTGCTGCCGGGCCCGGCGTCGACACAGCTGGCGATCTACACGGCCTGGCGGCAACGTGGGTTCAGCGGCGCCATCGTGGGCGGGCTGGCGTTCATCCTGCCGGGCCTCTTCGTGATCCTCGCGCTGGCGGCGTTCTTCCTGTCCGGCGGTGCGCCCGGTTGGGCGCGTGGCGCGGCGGCCGGCGCGGGTGCGGCCGTGGCGGGGGTCGCGGTGCACGCCGCGGTCGGGCTGATCCCGTCGAGCTGGCGACGCGCCGGAACCGCCCCGGGACCGAAGATCCGATGGGTCGCCTACTTCACCGCGGGTGCGGTCGCCGCGGCGCTGACCGGTCCGTGGCTGGTGCTGGTGCTGATCGCCGCGGGCCTGCTCGAAATCGCGGCCCGGATCCGCCCGACGAATGCCACCGCGCACGTCTGGCCGGTGCTGCTGGCCGCCGCCCCGGCGCTGGCCGGCATTCCCGCCCTGGTGTGGACCGCGCTCAAGGTGGGTGCCCTGTCCTACGGCGGCGGGTTCGTCATCATCCCGCTGATGCAGGACGACGCCGTGCATCGGCATCACTGGATGACCGACGCGGAGTTCCTCAACGCGGTGGCGCTCGGGCAGATCACGCCTGGGCCGGTGTTGCACACCGTCGCGGTGGTCGGTTACGCCGCCGCGGGGTTCGGCGGGGCGGCCCTGGCCGCGCTCTTCGCGTTCGGTCCGTCCTTCGTCATGGTGATCGCCGGCGGTCCGCATTTCGACGCGCTGCGTGCGAACAGGTACGTGCAGGCGTTCCTGACCGGAGCCGGACCGGCCGTCATCGGGGCGATCACCGGGTCGGCGGTGCCGCTGGCGATGGCCAACCAACACGCGTGGCAGTTCGGCGTGCTGGCGCTGGCCGGGGTTGCTCTGCTGCCGGCACGCCGCGGAGTGGTCAGCACGCTGGTGGGCGCCGCGTGCCTGGGCGTCGGCGCGTATCTGATCGGCTGGCCGGTCAGTTGACCAGCCCGGGGCGGCCGAAGCGGGCCGCCACGCCCGGCGAATACAGCGCCCGCAGCCGGTCACCCGCGACCGTCACCCCGCCGGCCGACACCAGGTCGTCGTCGAAGTCGACGATGTCAGCGGCGTGCAGCGGCCACGCCGGATGCGCGTTGGGCACCCACCAGGTACGCCCCGCCTTGCGGGTGTGCGCGCCCCAGCGTGCGGTCAGCCAGATCTCCAGCGGGGTCGGCGCCACCGGGTCCCCGACGATCACCTCGACCCGCGACAGCAGGCCGCGCCGCGGCCAGCGCCGGACACTGGTGTAGCGGATCCGGTTGTCCTGCCGTGTGACTCGCATCTTCGCCCAGGTGTAGGGCACGCCGAGGGCGGCGCGGGTGAGCCCGACGACCGCGAGCCGCTCGGTCTCCAGCGACCGGAACAACACCCCGTGCCGCCCTGCGTCGTCGACGGAGTAGAGCCGGACATTGGTCTCGGCGAAGGCACCGACATAGGGCAACGGCATCCGGTCCCCCAGCGCACTGCGGCGCATGACGAACGGCACCAGCCCGACGTAGGTGAGCCCGTCGTCGAACACATCCGGTCGGGTGCCGGCCGGGAACAGGTGCACGACGGACTGCGGATCGACGGGCCAGTGCACGAAGGTCAGGTCGCCCCAGAACTGGCCGATGAACACCGGGCGCGGTAGCGGCGGCGCGGCGACGGAGAAGCCTGACACCGCGTCATCCTGACATAGGCTGGCGCCGTGCCTGAGCCGTCACTGTGGTCCGCGGGACGCTATGAGTCCGTCGCCGAACACATCGCACCCATCGCCGCACAGGTGGTCGCCGCGGTCGGAGACCGAACGGCCCTGTCAGGCGCCGAACTGGTCGACCTGGCCTGCGGGACAGGCAACGCAGCCCTGGCCGCCACCGCGGCGGGCGCGACCGTCACCGGTGTGGACATCACACCCGAACTGCTGACGATCGCCGCCGCGAAACCCGGCGGCGACGGGGTGCGGTGGGTGGCCGCCGATGCCAGTGCCACCGGTCTGCCGGACGCGGGTTTCGTTGCGGCAGTGTCGAACATGGGCATCATCTTCGTCGAGCCCACCGCCATGGCCGCCGAACTGGCGCGGCTTCTGCGGCCCGGCGGTGTGCTCGGGTTTTCCACCTGGGTGCGCGACACCGACAACCCGTTCTTCACTCCGATCGTCGAGGTGCTCGGGCCGCCGCCACCCGCACCGTACAGCCCCGATCAGTGGGGCCAACCGGACACCGCCAGGTCCCGCCTGGCGACCGATTTCACCGACATCCGGATCGAAAACGGCACGCACCCTTGGCGATTCGCGTCACTGGAGCTGGCGGTGCGGTTCATCACCCAGGAATCCCCCATGCATCTGGCCGTCCTGGGCCGCTTGGACGACGCGACCAGGGCGCGGTTGGTTGCGGCATTCAGCGCGGCGTTCGAGGCACACGCCGGCCCGGACGGGGTGGTGTTCGGTGCGTCGTACGCGGTGCTGACGGCCGTGCGCCGCTGATCACTGCGCCTGGTAGAGGATTCCGCGGCCGATGGCGTGGCGGACCTCGGGCAGCGCGGCCTCGGCCAGTGCGTCGGCGTCGACACCGTGGTGGGCGGCCAGCAGTTGCAGCAGTGTCCCCAGCGCCACCTCGCCGCGGCAGCCGGCCAGCAGGGCCCCCAGCACCTCGTCGACACCGAGCACCGCGGCCGGGCCACCGGGCCTGCGCACCGCCGCACCGACCTGCTGCCAGCCGTCCGGTCCGGGTAACGACTGTTCCTCCAGGAACACCGGCGCGGTGGACAGTCGGGCGGCCAGCAGCTGTTCGTCGGTGGTATCCCGCAGATAGGCCCGGCGCGCGAAGAACGCCTCGGCTTCGGGGCCGGTCACCGGTTCGTCGAGGATCTCCTCCAGGATCTGCTCCGGGGCTTCACCCGGACGCGGTACCCGCAGCGAGATGAGCCCCATGCCGATGCCGGTGATGCCCTGCTCGGCGAACCAGTCCAGCCAGGCACCGCCGCGCTGCGCGGCCTGCTCGGGGTCCTCCCCGGCATCGGCGAGCCACAGCGACACGTAGCTGACCGGATCGGCCAGTTCGCGCTGCACCACCCAGGCGTGCAGGCCGGTGCCGTCCAGCCACTCCTGCACCCGTGGGCGCCAATCATCGCCCCGGACAATCCAGTTGGCCATGATGTGCGCGGTACCGCCGGGGTTCAGGTGGTCGGCGATCTGACTGATGATGCTGCGGCACAACCCGTCTCCGGCGACACCGGAGTCGCGGTAGATGTAGTCCTGACTGCCGGCGCTCACCACGAACGGAGGGTTGGACACGATGAGGTCGAACCGCTCCCCCGCGACCGGCTCGAACAGGCTGCCGTGGCGCAGATCCCACGACATGGCGTTCAGCCGGGCCGTGGCCGCGGCCAGCGCCAGCGCCCGGTCATTGGTGTCGGTCGCGACGATCGCGGCGCAGTGCCCGTCCAGGTGCAGGGCCTGGATACCGCAGCCGGTGCCGAGATCGAGTGCCCGCCCCACCGGCGTGCGCATCACGGCACGGGCCAGCGACAACGACGCGCCACCGATGCCGAGCACATGATCGGACCGGACGGGGCCGCTGCGCAGGGCGGCGTCCTGATCGGAGACCACCAGAAAGTCCTGGGCGCCGTCGCTGTGGGGTCGGATGTCGAGGATGGCCCGCACGGTGTGGCCGGTGTCCTCCAGCACGCCCGCGGCGGTCAGGGCGGCCAGGCCCGACGCTGGGAACGCCGCAGCGACCCGCTGGGGGCTCTCGTCTGCGCCGAGCAGGAACAGCCGCACCACAGTGGCCAGCGGCCCGTCGGTGGCGTCGCAGGCGCGCGATGCGGGCCACCACACGCCTCTGCCGAGGGCGGCGTGCGCGTCCTCGCCGAGCAGTGCGGCCACGCCGTCGACGGTGTACCCGGCCGCGCGCAGGTCCTCCCCGAGTGCGTCGATCAGCTCGGGGGTCACAGGGCCTCGATGAGTTCCGGGCCGTTGTTGCGGACGCTGTTCACCAGCCGGGACACCTCGCGGATCTCGATGCGATCCAGATCGCCGTGTCCGCGCAGCAGTCCTTCGTCGATGGGCGCGTCGGGGTCCAGCCAGCGATCCCAGTCCGCCGGGCTGATGGTCAGCGGCATCCGGTCGTGGATGTCGGACAGTTGGGCGGCCGCGTCGGTGGTGATGATGGTGCAGCTGAGGAGTGGCGCTGGACTGTCTGGGGCGGACTTCGTGGCCCCATTCGGACGCCAGGTGGACCACAGGCCCGCCATGAACAGCGGCTCGCCGTCACCGGCGTACATGTAGAACGGCGTCTTGGTGGCCTTCTTGCCTTCCTCGGCGGGGTTGGGCCGCCATTCGTACCAGCCGTCCATCGGGACCAGGCAGCGCTTGCTCTTCGCCGAACCGCGGAACGCCGGCGAGGTGGTCAAGGTCTCGGCGCGCGCGTTGATCAACAGCGGGCCCTTGGTGTCCGGGCCGCCCTCGGCGTTGGACTTGACCCACGGCGGGACGAGGCCCCATCGCATGGACCGGATGCGGCGGGTCGACTCGTCTTCGGGTTCGTCCCGGGGCGAGCGAAGCGACGGGGAATGATCATGCCGTTTGACCACTGTCGTGACCGTCGTGGTGGGCGCCACGTTGTAGTTCGGGCCGGAGTTCGGGCCGCCGTCTTTCGATGTCTCGGCCCGCTCGTCGAGAGCCTCGATTTTCGCCGCCAGCAACGCCGGGTCGGTGGTCACCGCAAATCGCCCACACATACCAGGCAGGATAGAGGTCGTGACTGACTGGGCGGCGCCGTCGACATCGGAACCCGTGAACGCGACCGTGACCGTGCCCGGCTCCAAGTCCCTGACCAACAGAGCCCTGATCCTGGCCGCCCTTGCCGACGGGAGCTCCACCGTGAGTGGTGCGCTGCGCAGCCGGGACACCGACCTGATGATCGGCGCGCTGCAGGCGCTCGGGCTGACCGTCACCGGCGACACGGACCTGACGGTCGGCGGATCCATCGCACCGGCGCCCGGTACCCGCATCGACTGCGGGCTGGCCGGCACCGTGCTGCGGTTCGTCCCCGCGGTGGCCGCGCTGAGTACCGAGACGGTGACCTTCGACGGTGACGAGCAGGCGCGGGCCCGGCCGATCGCCCCGCTGCTGGACGGGTTGCGCGGTGTCGGGGTGCGCATCGACGGCGACGGTCTGCCGTTCGACGTGCGCGGGCAGGGCGCGGCCGACGGCGGCGAAGTGCACATCGACGCATCCGGTTCGTCGCAATTCGTCTCGGGTCTGCTGCTGGCGGGTGCCACCTTCCGCGATGGGCTCACCGTCGTGCACACCGGTGAGTCGGTGCCGTCGGCGCCGCATGTCCGGATGACGGTGTCGATGCTGCGCGATGCCGGTGTGGCCGTGGATGATTCGCAGCCCAATCGCTGGCGGGTGGAGCCTGGCCCGGTCGCCGCGCGGCACTGGGAGATCGAACCCGACCTGTCCAATGCGGTGCCGTTCCTGGCCGCGGCCGCCGTCACCGCCGGGACAGCGCGGATCAGCCGCTGGCCGGCGGTGAGCATCCAGCCGGCAGACGTCATCCTAGGCCTGCTCGATCTTCTGGGTGTCGTTGCGGTACAGAAGGATTCGTACCTCGAGGTCCAAGGTGCATCCTCCTACCAGGGCATCGACGTCGACCTGCATGACGTCGGCGAACTGGCCCCGTCGATGGCGGCCCTGGCCGCCCTGGCCGAGGAAGGGTCGGTGTCGACACTGCGCGGCATCGCCCATCTGCGTGGGCACGAGACCGATCGGCTGGCGGCGCTGACCACCGAGATCAACGGCCTGGGTGGTCAGTGTGCCGAAACCCCCGATGGTTTGGAGATCACGGCCGGACCGTTGCACGGCGGAACCTGGCATTCGTACGCCGATCACCGGATGGCCACCGCGGGCGCGATCATCGGGCTACGGGTGCCGGGTGTGACGGTCGAGGACATCGGCACCACCGCCAAGACCCTGCCGGACTTCCCCGGCATGTGGACCGAAATGCTGCTGGACGACCAGGAATAGCGTGAAAGCGGCCGACTACGACGAGTCCGATGTGCGGGTGCGCCCGGGCAAGGGCTCGCGGCCGCGCACCAAGAACCGTCCCGACCACGCCGACGCGGCCGAGGCGATGGTCGTCACCGTCGACCGCGGCCGCTGGGGTTGCGCGCTGGACGGCGACCCGGACCGGCATGTGACCGCGATGCGGGCCAGGGAGCTGGGACGCACCCCGATCGTCGTCGGCGACGAGGTGGGAATCGTCGGTGACCGCTCCGGGCGAGCGGACACCCTGGCGCGTATCGTGCGTCGTTCCGAGCGGCGAACAGTGTTGCGCCGCACCGCCGATGACACCGATCCGACCGAGCGGGTGGTGGTGGCCAACGCCGATCAGCTGCTCGTGGTGGTGGCCCTTGCCGATCCGCCGCCCCGGACCGGGTTCGTGGAGCGGGCACTGATTGCCGCCTACGCGGGTGGGCTCGAACCGATCCTGTGCCTGACCAAATCGGATCTCGCGGCGCCGGAACCCTTCGCGGCGCAGTTCAGTGATCTGGACCTGACCGTGGTGACCGCCGGCCGCGACGACCCGTTGGATGTGGTCGCCCCGATGCTGACGGGCAAGGTGACGGTGCTGCTGGGCCATTCCGGCGTCGGGAAGTCGACGCTGGTGAATCGCCTTGTGCCCGAAGCGGAGCGGGCGACGGGCTCGGTGACCGGGGTGGGCAAGGGCCGGCACACGTCGACGCAGTCCATCGCGTTGCCGCTGCGCGAGTCGGGCTGGGTGATCGACACCCCGGGCATCCGATCGTTCGGGCTGGCCCACATAGCGCCCAACGACGTGGTGCAGTCGTTCTCAGATCTAGCCGAGGCCGTCGAGGAGTGTCCCCGCGGATGCGGGCACATGGGGCCGCCCGCGGACCCGGAGTGTGCCCTCGACGAGCTGACCGGCGCGGCCGCCGCACGGGTGGCGGCGGCGCGCCGGCTGCTGGTGACGCTGAAC
Organism: Mycolicibacterium cosmeticum; assembly: GCA_016197365.1. Taxonomy (GTDB): domain Bacteria; phylum Actinomycetota; class Actinomycetes; order Mycobacteriales; family Mycobacteriaceae; genus Mycobacterium; species Mycobacterium cosmeticum_A. The sequence continues at coordinate 482,814 of JACPVS010000006.1, forward strand.
GAGCCGGCTTACTGAGTTACGCGGCGCGCTTGTCCTGACGCCAGCCCCGCACGGTGGCGATCGCGGTCTTGAGGCCACGTCGCTTTCCGGTCTCAGGATCGGCGACCCCGTAACCCTCCAGCTCGGTGAACATCCGCTCGCTGCGGGTCTCCGGCGCATTGTCGGCGGTGTCGCGCAGATACTTGTTCGGCAACGACAGCTTCGCAATGGTGCGCCAGGTCTTGGCGTACTGCACCAGGAATGATCCCGTGGTGTAGGGCAGGTCGTACTTGTCGCAGACCTGCTGCACCCGCAGGGACACCTCGTAGAGCCGGTTGCTGGGCAGATCCGGGTACAGGTGGTGCTCGATCTGATGGCACAGGTTGCCGCTCATGAAGCGCAGCACCGGACCGTTCTTGAAGTTCGCGCTGCCGAGCATCTGGCGCAGGTACCACTCGCCGCGGGTTTCCCCGATCATGTCGGTCTTGGTGAACTTCTCAGCGCCGTCCGGGAAGTGGCCGCAGAAGATGACGGCGTTCGCCCAGACATTGCGGATCACGTTGGCCCAGAAGTTGGCCTTCGCCGTCGACTTGAAGGTCGCGGCCGGCGAGAGCGACGTCAGTGCCGGGAAGGCCACGTAGTCCTTGAACAGCTGATGCCCGATCTTGGCGCCGACCTCACGCAGGCGCACCATGGTGGCCTTGCGGTCGTCGCGGCCCTTGGCGATCTTGCCCAGCTCCAGGTGCTGCAGCCCGATGCCCCATTCGAACAGCATCGCCAGCACGGTGTTGTAGAGCACGTTGAACAGGTTGAACGGCTTCCACCGCTGATCCCGGGTGACGCGCAGCAGGCCGTAGCCCACGTCATCGTCCATGCCCAGGATGTTGGTGTACTTGTGATGCATGAAGTTGTGCGTGAACCGCCAGTGCTTGGACGCGCCGTTCATGTCCCACTCCCACGACGAGGAGTGAATCTCGGGATCGTTCATCCAATCCCACTGGCCGTGCAGGACGTTGTGGCCGATCTCCATGTTCTCGACGATCTTGGCCACGCCGAGCGCGGTCGTGCCGGCCCACCAGGCCGACCGCCGCGAGCTGGCCGCAAGCACGATCCGGGCGCTCACCTCAAGGGCGCGCTGGGCGGCGATGGTGCGGCGGATGTAGCGCGCATCGCGCTCTCCGCGGGAGTCCTCGATGTCCTGACGGATCGCGTCGAGTTCGACGGCGAGGCTCTCGATATCAGCGTCGGTCAAGTGCGCGAACGCCGGTACATCTGTAATAGCCACTGGTCAAACCTCCTATCCGGTTCACTACTGTAGCGTAACCTACGCTACCGTAGGTTAGCGCTCGGTTAACAGTTAGGCGTCCACGACGCAGTCGCCGGACGCCGCCGAGACACAGGTCTGCACCCGGGTTCCCGGCTCGTGTTCCACACCCGTGCGCAAGTCCCGCACGTGACCCTCGACAAGCCCGACGACGCAGGACTGGCAGATCCCCATCCGGCAACCGAACGGCATCCTGATCCCGGCGTCCTCGCCGGCCTCCATCACCGACGTCGCCGCATCGGCCTGGACCGTCTTGCCGCTGCGTTCGAAGGTGATCGCCCCGCCGGTGCCGTGCGGCGCGGCCCGCGTCACCGCGAAGCGCTCGAGGTGCAACCGCTCGGGCAGGCCGGCTGCGGTCCAGATCCGTTCCGCATCGTTGAGCATGCCCTCAGGACCGCAGGCCCACACCTGACGATCGCGCCAGTCCGGCACCACGTCGGCCAGCCGCAGCAGGTCGAGTCGACCCTGGGTGCGGGTGGACCGGGCTATCAACCGGTAACTCGGGTGGGCGCGCTGCAACTCGGCGAGCTCAGAGGCGAACAGGACGTCGGATTCGGTCGGCGCCGAATGCACGTGGACGATGTCGGTGATCTGGCCGTGGCGGGCCAGCGTGCGCAGCATCGACATGACCGGGGTGATACCGGAGCCCGCGGTGACGAACAGCACCTGGGCCGGCGCCGGGTCGGGCATCACGAAGTTGCCCTGCGGCGCGGCGAGCCTGACGATGGTGCCCGGCGTGACGCCATCCACCAGGTGCGCGGACAGAAATCCTTCGGGCATCGCCTTCACGGTGATGCTGATGGTCCGCCGGCCGCGGCCCGGTACCGGCGCCGAGGTCAGCGAATAGGACCGCCACCGCCAGCGCCCGTCCATCAGCAGTCCGATGCCGACGTATTGCCCGGGCTCGTAGTCGAAGGTGAATCCCCACCCGGGCTTGATCACCAGCGTCGCGGAGTCGGCCGTCTCCCGACGGACCTCGACCACCCGGCCACGCAGCTCGCGGGCCGACCACAGCGGGTTGGCCAGCTTCAGGTAATCGTCGGGCAGCAGCGGCGTGGTGATCCGGCCCGCGACGGCGCGCAACGTCTTCCAATGCGGCGCTCCACCGACGGCAGGACGGACCGTGTCGGCCACATTGGCCGAGGTCTTGACGGTGTTCTTGGCCACGCAACCTACGGTACCGTAACCTACGGTTCCGTATCTAGTACTCACCGGTAACTTATCGTTGTGACGACGCCGACAATCTCAAAGCAGTTCGAGCAGGAACGGTAACTCCTGGGGCGCATACCAGGCAAGATCGTGATCCTGGGCGTCGCCGACGGTGAGTTCGGCATCCTCGTCGCCGAGGTCGGCGTCGTCGATGACCTCCACGGCCGCCACCACCGCGGCCTCTGCGGCGGCATTGTCGACGTACACCGCGACCACGTCGTCGTAGCCGATCGGACCGGCCAACCGCACCACCGCGTCATCCAGGTCCGGACGGACCGTGACGGCTGAGGCGTCAGAGGCATCGGCGACGAGCACCACGCGGCGCGGCGGCAGATCCCCCACGCCGCCGGAGAGCAATCGCAGCGATGCCATCGCCGCCTCACCGAGCGCCACCTCGGCCAGTTCCTCGTCATCACCGTGGGCGTAGGCCTCACGCAGCGTCGGGGTGAGCGCGAACGCCGTGCCGCTACGGGCGTGGAGGACCCTGTCGGCCACCAACTGTTGCAACATCGCCAACGTGGCCGGGATATAGACGCGCACCAGGGCAGGTTAGCGTGCGCCGCAATCGGGATCAGTCCGCAGCAGGTCAGCGGGCAGCTTCCAACAACTCGTCCAGCGACTCTCGCAGCAGGATCGGGAACACGTCCACGTCGCTCATCGCGTCGCGGTCGGCATTGATCCCGAAGTACAGCATGCCGTTATACGACGTCACCCCGATGGCCAGCACCTGATTGGTCAGCAGCGGCGGCACCGCGTAGGTCTCGACCAGCTTGGTGCCCGCGATGTACATCTGCTTCTGCGCGCCCGGCACGTTGGTGATCAGCAGGTTGAACTGGCGGGCGGAGAAACTGGTGGCGACGCGGATGCCCATGGCGTGCAGGGTCGGCGGCGCGAACCCGGACAGCGTCACGATGGTGCGCGCATCGACCAGGCTGGCCGCGGTCGAATGGGACTCGGTGGCGTGCGCGATCTGGGACAGCCGGACCACCGCGTTGCCCTCCCCGATCGGCAGGTCCACCAGGAACGGGGACACCTCGCTGATCGCCTGCCCCGGTCCGGTGGAATCGATCTCCGCGTCGGGGTACACCGAGTTCGGTGCCATCGCGCGCACGCTGGAGGTGGCCGTCACCGGCTCGCCGCGGGACAGCAGCCAGTTGCGCAGGGCACCGGCGACCACCGCCAGCACCACATCGTTGACATCGCAGTCGTACCGGGCACGGAGCGACCGGTAGTCCTCCAACCGGTGGCCGGCGACCGTGAAGCGCCGGTTACGCGACACGGTGGTGTTGAGCGGGCTGCTCGGCGCGGTGCCCCGCGCCACCGTGCGGGCCACGTCGGCGACCCGGCGGCCGACGTCGACGAGCGCGCTGGCATTGGTCGCCACCTCCGTCACCGACGACCGCATCGCGGCCAGCTGAGCGGTGGGCCGGGTGATCCATTCGCCGAGCGCACCGAGCAGGAGCCCGGTGTCGCTGGGCTCGCGCCCGGGAATCCAGATGTCCTCGCCGAACTCCGGGGCCTTCTGCGTGCGATCGGCGATGACGTGGCCGATCTCGAGTGCCGACATCCCGTTGACGAGCGCCTGATGGGTCTTGGTGTAGATGGCGATCCGGTTGTGGGTCAGACCCTCGACGATGTACATCTCCCACAGCGGGCGGGTCTTGTCCAAGGGCCGCGAACCCAGTCGGGCGACCAGGTCGTGCAGTTGCGCGTCACTGCCCGGGGACGGCAGCGCCGAACGCCGGATGTGGTAGGTGATGTCGAAATCGCGGTCGTCGACCCATACGGGCCGGGCCAACCCGAAGCTGACCTCGCGAACCTTCTGCCGGTAGCGCGGGATCTGCGGCAGACGCCGCTCCACGGTCTCCAGCACCGACTCGTAGCTCAGCCCGGCGCGTGGTTTGCGCACGATCGACAGCGACCCCACGTACATCGGGGTGGCGGTGTTCTCCATGTGGAAGAAAGCCGCATCCGATGCCGACAGCCTGGTCACCATCGCGGTGTGGCCCCTCCCCTGGTCCGGCCTGACGCTTCAGATAAATCCACGAATGTCCGTCAACTTAGTCGGCATCGGCCGAGCGCCGCATCACGGGTGCGTGGGACACCTGTCAAACCGTGCGATCATCAATATGCCTGTGCCTCTCCAGCAGCGCCCTGTCCGTGCCGTATCGCTGGATTGCCGTGGAGAGACACAGTGACGACCCTTCCGTACACCGCCCCCGAGCCGACCACGGCGTGTGTGGCGATGCCCATCATCGACTGCGAGCCACCGCCGCTGGGCGCCGTGCTGTGCCCACCGCCGGTGTTGCGCAAGCGGTCCGCCGCGCACCTGCGCTCCGTTGCGCGTATCGAACTGCCGCCGCCCATGCCGCCGCCCGCGGGCGCCTTCGCCGACGCGGCGTTGCGCCGCGTGCTGGAGGTGATCGACCGGCGGCGACCCGCCACCCAACTGCGGGGCCTGCTGGTGCCGGCGCTCATCGACGCCACGGTGGCGCTGACGCGCACACCCCAGCCGGGAGGCACCGCCACGCTGCGCCGGGTGGGGTTGCGCCGAACCGACGAAGGCGATGCCGACCAGGCCCGGGTGGCCGAGGTGTTCGCCAGCTACACACGTGGTACGCGGGTGCGGGCGATCGCGGCACGCATCGAACTGGTCGCCGGCCGCTGGCAGGTGGTGGCGCTTCAGGTGGGCTGACTAGCGCCGGTTGGTCTTCGCGTCGCGGGCCTGCTGACGGGCCGCCTCGCGGCGCTCCTTGCGGGTGCCCGGTTCCGGTGCCGAGTGCCGCCCGCCGGCGGGGCCCTGCACCTCGGCCGAGCCGTCCTCGGCCGGTCCCGAATACGTCAACGCGGGCGCGCGTTCGCTGTCCTCAATTCCTTTGGCGTGCAGGCCCGATGGCCGCTGCTCGGTGGCCACCTGCCCCTGAGCCTTCTGGGCCTGGGCCGCGGCCGCCGCGAAGTCGGCGAGCCCCTGCGACATCGCCTGCACCTCGGGGGCCGGCGCCGGGGGTGCGGCCTCGACAGCGACGTTGAACAGGAAGCCGACCGACTCCTCCTTGAGGCCGTCGAGCATCGCGACGAACATGTCGTAGCCCTCGCGCTGGTACTCGACCAGCGGGTCACGCTGGGCCATCGCGCGCAGGCCGATGCCCTCCTTGAGGTAGTCCATCTCGTAGAGGTGCTCGCGCCACTTGCGGTCGATCACGTTGAGCAGCACGTTGCGCTCCAGCTGACGCATCGCACCCTCGCCGCCGATCGCGTCGATCTCCTTCTCGCGCGCCGCGTAGGCCCGCTCGGCGTCCTCGGTCAGCGCGCCCAGCAGTTCTTCACGGGTCAGCTCGCCGGGCTCGCCGACGGATCCGGAGTCGAGAAGATCATGGTGATCGATACCCACCGGGTACAGCGTCTTGAGCGCCTCCCACAGCTTCTCCAGATCCCAGTCCTCGGAGTAACCCTCGGCGGTGGCGCCGTCGACGTAGGCGGTGACGACGTCGACCAGCATGTCGTGGGCCTGCTTCTGCAGGTTCTCGCCCTCGAGGATCATCCGGCGCTCGACGTAGATGACCTTGCGCTGCTGGTTCATCACCTCGTCGTACTTGAGGACGTTCTTGCGGACCTCGAAGTTCTGCTGCTCGACCTGGGTCTGCGCGCTCTTGATCGCGCGAGTCACCATCTTGGCCTCGATGGGCACGTCCTCGGGCAGGTTCAGCCGGGTCAGCAACGTCTCCAGGGTGGCGCCGTTGAAGCGCCGCATGAGTTCGTCACCGAGGGACAGGTAGAACCGCGATTCACCCGGATCACCCTGCCGGCCGGAGCGGCCACGCAGCTGATTGTCGATACGCCGCGATTCGTGACGCTCGGTGCCCAGCACGTAGAGACCGCCGGCGTTGATGACCTCCTCGGCCTCCGCCTTGGCTTCGGTCTTGATCGCCTTGACGGTGGACTCCCAGGCCGCCTCGTATTCTTCCGGCGTCTCGACGGGGTCCAGCCCCTTCGCGCGCAGCCGGGTGTCGGCGAGGAACTCGACGTTGCCGCCCAGCACGATGTCGGTACCACGGCCGGCCATGTTGGTGGCGACGGTGATGGCCCCGCGCCGCCCGGCCTCGGCGATGATGTTCGCCTCTTGCTCGTGGTACTTGGCGTTGAGGACGTTGTGCGGAACCTTGCGCTTGGTGAACTGCCGCGACAGGTACTCCGAACGCTCCACCGACGTGGTGCCGATCAGGACCGGCTGACCCTTCTCATAGCGTTCGACGACGTCGTCGACGACGGCGATGTACTTGGCCTCTTCGGTCTTGTAGATCAGATCGGAGGAGTCGACGCGGATCATCGGCCGGTTGGTGGGGATGGCCACCACGCCGAGGGCGTAGATCTCGTGCAGCTCGGCGGCCTCGGTCTCGGCCGTACCGGTCATGCCGGAGAGCCGGTCGTAGAGCCGGAAGTAGTTCTGCAGCGTGATCGTGGCCAGCGTCTGGTTCTCGGCCTTGATCTCGACGTGTTCCTTGGCCTCGATGGCCTGGTGCATGCCTTCGTTGTAGCGGCGGCCGATGAGCACGCGGCCGGTGAACTCGTCGACGATGAGCACCTCGCCGTTGCGGACGATGTACTCCTTGTCGCGCTCGAACAACTCCTTGGCCTTCAGCGAGTTGTTGAGGTAACTGACCAGCGGCGAGTTGGCGGCCTCGTACAGGTTCTCGATGCCGAGCTGGTCCTCGACGAACTCGACGCCGATCTCGTGCACACCGATGGTGCGCTTCTTGAGGTCCACCTCGTAGTGGGTGTCCTTCTTCATCAGCGGGGCCAGCCGGGCGAACTCGGAATACCAGTTCGACGCGCCGTCGGCCGGGCCGGAGATGATCAGCGGGGTACGGGCCTCGTCGATGAGGATCGAGTCGACCTCGTCGACGACGGCGAAGTTGTGGCCGCGCTGCACCATCTCGGGAACCGAATGCGCCATGTTGTCGCGCAGGTAGTCGAAGCCGAACTCGTTGTTGGTGCCGTAGGTGATGTCCGCGGCGTACGCGGCACGACGCTCGTCGGGCGTCAGACCCGACAGGATGACGCCGACCTCCAGACCGAGGAAGCGGTGCACGCGGCCCATCTGCTCGCTGTCGCGTTTGGCCAGGTAGTCGTTGACCGTGACGATGTGCACGCCCTTGCCGGACAGGGCGTTGAGGTAGGCAGGCAACACACCGGTCAGGGTCTTGCCCTCACCGGTCTTCATCTCGGCGACGTTCCCGAAGTGCAGCGCCGCGCCACCCATGATCTGGACGTCGAAGTGCCGCTGGCCCAGCACGCGCCAGGCGGCTTCCCGGGCCACCGCGAACGCCTCGGGCAGCAGATCGTCGAGCTGTTCTCCGTCGGCGACACGCTTGCGGAACTCGTCGGTCTTGGCACGCAGCTCGGCGTCGGTCAGCTTCTCCACATCATCGGACAAGGTGTTCACATAGTCAGCGACCTTTTTGAGGCGCTTGACCATGCGGCCTTCACCGAGACGGAGCAACTTATCGAGCACGTTATTTCCTCTTCAGTGGATGAACATCTCAGCTGGTAACTGCGGTCCATCGTAGGTGACCGGTTGTGGCGGCTGCCCCGAAGACGCGACGAGCCCCCGGCAGCGTGCCGGGGGCTCGTGTTCGGATCTCGATCAGTGGGGGTCAGGACAGTCTGATGAGCCCGTAGTCGTAGGCGTGCCTGCGGTAGACCACCGTCGGCCGGTCGGATTCCTTGTCGTGGAACAGGAAGAAGTCGTGTCCCACCAGTTCCATCTCATACAGGGCGTCGTCGACGGTCATCGGCGTGGCCTCGTGCTCCTTGGTACGCACGATCCGGCCGGGCTCATGGTCGTCGACGGCGATCTCGGTCTGCACCGACTCTGGCGCGATGGTGGGCAGGTCCTCCGGCGGGATCATGGCGGTCGCCTCGTGGAGCGAGACGGGCCGCTTGTCGCCGTAGTGGATCTTGCGACGGTCCTTGCTGCGTCGTAGCCGGTTCTCGAGTTTGCAGACCGCCGATTCCAGGGCAGCGTAGAAGCTGTCCGCGCAGGCTTCCCCACGTACTACGGGGCCGCGGCCGCGCGCGGTGATCTCGACGTGCTGACAGTTCTTACGCTGGCGCCGATTCTTCTCGTGGTCGAGTTCGACGTCGAACAGGTAGATGGTCTTGTCGAAGCGCTCCAGTCGCGCCAGCTTTTCGGATACATAGAGGCGGAAGTGGTCGGGAACCTCGACATTGCGGCCCTTGACGACGATGTCGGCGTTGGTCGCCGGCGGGGTGTCCTCGTCTTCGACGACCATGGTTGTGCGATCGATTTGCACGGAATTGGTTGACATACTTGACAACTCGTTTCTGTACGGAGTCGCACGCGCGGTGCGTGCCCGGATTGTCAAAAAGTGCGTCAGCGGGAAAGTGCATACGCGGCGCCCGCCGGCAAGGTGTCGAGTACTCACCTCCTACCGCGTCTTGGCAGCCGCTCGGTTTACACGGGCGCCCCGGGAGGGGTGCCGCCGCGAAACCTTCACGGGTGGTTGGCCCCAACGTAGTCCGTGTTCACCTGACTGTGCCACCAATTTCGCAGACCTGTTTTGAGTTCTTCATCTGACGGCAATCGACGGCCCCGCGCCGGCACGGGTGATCAGGCATTGGCGATGGCGAGCACCGCCTGCACCGACACGCCGGAGGTTTGCAGCGCGGCGACCGACGCACACGCGGTGGCCCCGGTGGTCACCACATCGTCGAGCAGAAGAACGGGCATCCCGGGTGTCGCGCGGAGGCGGACCCGGCCCGCCAGGTTGCGTTGCCGGTCCGCGCTGGACAACCCCACCGAGTCCCGTGCGAAACCGGTCAGCCGCAGAGCCCGGGTGACGGTGACGCCGGGCAACCCGCCGGCCGCGGCCTCGGCCACCCTGGTGACCGGGTCACCCCCGCGCCGCCGGGCCGCCGACCACCGGGTGGGTGCGGGCACGATCGTCAGCGGCACCTCCAGTAGGCCCCAGGTGAGCAGCTGCGTCAGGCCGGTGTGCACCGCCAGGGACAGCGGACGCACCAGGTCGGCGCGGCCGTGTTCCTTGACCGAAACGATCGCTTGCCTGCGCGCCGCGGCGTAGCGGCCCAGCGAGAGCACCGGCACGCCAGGATCCAGCCGGGGTGTCACCACGCGGGGTTCGGCGGCCTTGGCCTGCACCTCGGCGGCACACGCCGGGCACCACCGCACACCGGGGGCACCGCAGCCCCCGCATTCCATGGGAAGCACCAGATCGAGCAGCACTCCGCCAGTGTTGCGGTGGGCACCGACAGGTCGGTTACCGTGTCTCTTACCGTAGATACGACAGGAGACTCGTGGGCTCATTCAGCGGGAAGCAAGCGATCGTCACCGGCGCCGGCTCCGGTATCGGGGCGGCGCTGTGCCGCGCCCTGGCAGGTTCGGGCGCCGATGTGGTGTGCACCGATATCGATGCCGATGCGGCGCGGGCCACCGCCGAACCGCTCGGCGCGCGCTGGAGCGGCCTCGACGTCACCGACGCCGCGGCCGTGCAGGCCTGCGTCGACGACGTCGTCGGCCGGGCCGGACGGTTGGACCTGATGTTCAACAACGCCGGGATCACCTGGGGCGGGGACACGGAGCTGCTGACCCTGGATCAGTGGAACGCGATCATCGACGTGAACATCCGCGGCGTCGTGCACGGGGTGGCGGCCGCTTATCCGCTGATGGTGCGCCAGGGCCACGGCCACATCGTGAACACTGCATCGATGGCGGGGCTGGCGGCCGCCGGGCAGATCACCAGCTATGTGATGAGCAAGCACGCCATCGTCGGGTTGTCACTCGCACTGCGCTCCGAGGCGGCCGGGCGCGGTGTCGGGGTGCTGGCGATCTGCCCCACCGCGGTGGAGACCCCGATCCTGGACAAGGGATCGGTCGGCGGGTTCGTCGGCCGTGACTTCTACAAGATGGGACAGCGCAGCGACCGGTTCGCCAGCGCCGACGATCTGGCCCGCGACACCCTGGCGGCCATCGAGGCCAACAAGGCGCTGCTGGTGTGGCCGCGGCAGGCGCGCACCGCATGGTTGTTCAGCCGGCTGGCACCCGGACTGCTGCAGCGGATGTCCATCCGCTTCGTGAATCAGCAGCGGGCAGCGCAGGGCTGATTTCCCGTCGCTTCGCTCGCCCCAGGTGTCAGCCGGGCAGCACGGGTAGCGCGCCGGCGACCATCAGCGGGCGTACCTCGGCCCAGTTCATCCCGTCCTCGGCGGCCGATCCGGACAGTTGCAACACCCCGCGCTGATCGGCGACGTACACCGTGGACGGGTTGGCCGCGACGGTGGTCACCGGGGCCAGCAGGTTCTGGGCCGGGCCGTCGGAGTTCACCCCGTCGAGGTTGACGTATGAGACCGGGTGCGCCGAATCGGTGCGCGTGACGACGATGTCGTCGCCGGTGCGCCAGGACAGCGACACCGCGGTGTCGCCGAGCCCGAAGCCCAGGCGGCGCGGATAGGTCAACGCGTATTGGCCGCCCGGAGTCTGCTCGACACCGGCCATGATCACCTGGCCGTTGATCACCATGGCCGCGCGGGTGCCGTCGCGGGACAACTGCAATTCGGAGATGGGCCCGGAGAATCTGGTGGCGATCGCCGTCGAGTCGATGGGGATGCGTGCGGGCTGCCCGGAGGCCGCCTCCTGCAGCACGCGGACCACGTTGTTGCCGTCGACGACGATCCAGATGGCGTCGTCGAGCGACCAGGTGGGGCGGGTCAGCGTGCGGCCGTCGATCGCCTGCCCGGTGTCCCCGCCGAGCGGGCCGATCCACAGCGACGACGACATATCGGGGGCGCCGGGACGCAGCACCACCACCGAGGCCGCCTCCTGACCGCTGCGCGACAAGGCTGCCGACACCTGACCGGGCATCTGACCGAACGAGCCGGGCACCCGCGGTGCGTTCTGACCGTCCAGGGACACCATCGAGCCACCGATGAGGGCGTGCAGGCCGGCCGCGGCACCGTCGGCTGCACCCGGGTCGCTGGCCGCGACGTCGGCGGTGTCCCATCCGTCGGCGAAGCGGTCGTCGAGCGCCGCGCCGTCGGCGTTGATCACGTACGGCCCGTTGAGGCCGGCCCGGTTCAGGGTCCAGATGATCTGTGCCGCAAGCAGTTGGCGGGTGTGCGGGTCCGTCGTCGACAGGTTCTCCAGGTCGATTCGCGCGCCGCCGTAGCCGCGGCCCACGCCCGTCTTCCCGCCGTCGGCCCGGGTCACCGGGCCTCGCAGCCGCAGCGGGGCGGCCAGCAGGTTGCGAACCGTGCGTGTCATCTCCGGGCGCGGGCCGATGATCAGCTTGGTGATCAGTTCGGTGGCCAGCTGGTCGGCATCAGAGACGGCGACATACCGCGGATCCGGGACGACCGTCTTGCCGGTGGGGTCGGAGAAATACAGGGTGCTGCGCTTGTACGTCTGCTGAAACTGCTGCCAGTCCAGGAAGACCCCATTGGGCAGCTTGTCGATGCGCCAGCCGCCGGAGGTCTTCACCAGTTCGATGGCCCCTGGGTCCGGCAGCGCGCCTTCGGCGGTTTCGAACACCCCGATGTCGGACAGCGAACCGAGCATGTCGGCCCGCATGTTCACCGAGACCCGATCGGGCCCGCGGGTTTCCACGAACACGACACGGTCGATCAGCAGGGCGCTGCCGGCGTCGTCCCACCCGCGGGAGGCGGATTCGGTGAGGAACTGCCGGGCCGCCAGGTGCCGGTTGGCGGGATCGGCGGTGGCCTTGAGGAATTCACGCAGCAGTACGTCGGGGTCCATCCCCGGGGTGGGCGTGGGCAGGCTCGGCGGCGCCGGGCGGTCGACGGTGCCGATCGCCTGGGGGGACGACGACGTCGGCACTCCGGCGCAGCCGGACAGCGCGAGCATCAGCGCGCAGAGCACCCCCAGCAGGCGGCGCGTCACACGCCCTCCCCCGCCGGTTCGCGATCCCGGCGCGCGGGCGCCGTCTGGTCGACGGGCTTGAGCGGCAACGGACTTGTGGTCACCTTGTGGCCGCGCACCAGCGGCAGGGTCAGCCGGAAGCAGGCACCCTTGCCGGGTTCGCCCCAGGCCTCCAGCCGGCCCTGATGCAGCCGGGCGTCCTCGATGCTGATGGCCAGCCCCAGTCCGGTGCCGCCGGACCGGCGGACCCGGGACGGATCCGACCGCCAGAATCGGCTGAACACCAGCTTCTCCTCACCGGGGCGCAGACCGACACCGAAGTCGCGGACCGTGACGGCGACGGTGTCCTCGTCGGCGGCCATCCTGATCTGCACCGGCTTGTGCTCGGCGTGATCGATGGCGTTGGCGATCAGATTGCGCAGGATGCGCTCTGCCCGACGGGGATCCACCTCGGCGATCACGCCGGTCAACGGCATGTCCACGTCCAGCTCGATGCCGGCGTCGGCCGACAGGTGCCCGACGTTGTCCAGCGCGCTCTGCACCACCGATCGCAGATCGACTGCCTCGACAGCCAATTCGGCGACACCGGCGTCGTGCCGGGAGATCTCCAGCAGGTCGGCCAGCAGGGTCTCGAACCGGTCCAGTTCGTTGACCATCAGTTCACTGGACCGCCGCAGCGCCGGGTCCAGATCCTCGCTGTGGTCATAGATCAGGTCGGCCGCCATGCGCACCGTCGTCAGCGGGGTGCGCAGCTCGTGGCTGACGTCAGAGGTGAAGCGGCGCTGCAGGTTTCCGAACTCTTCGAGTTGGGTGATCTGCCGGCTCAGGCTTTCGGCCATGTCGTTGAACGACACCGCCAGTCGCGCCATGTCGTCCTCACCGCGGACCGGCATCCGTTCGGTGAGATGTCCCTCGGCGAAGCGCTCGGCGATCCGTGATGCGGACCGTACCGGGAGCACGATCTGGCGGGCCACCAGAAGCGCGATCGCGGCGAGCAGGCCGAGCAGCACGATGCCGCCGGTGGCCATGGTGCCACGCACCAGCGAGATGGTCGATTCCTCGTTGGTCAGCGGAAAGATCAGGTACAGCTCAAGATTCGTGACCGGTGACGACGTCGGGCTGCCGACGATCAGGGCAGGCCCGGAGAAGCCGTCGGTGTGCACGGCCGCGTACTGATAGCTGACCTGGCCGGCCTTGACGAAGTCGCGCAACTCCTTGGGCACCTGCTGCACCGGCCCGGCCGCGGTGGCCGCGCGGGGACCGTCGCCGGGCACCACCAGGACCGCGTCGAAGGCACCGGCCAGCCCCGCGCCGGTGTCGACCTTGCGGTCGATCAGGGTGTTGCGGGCGAGTTGGAGGCTGCTGTCGAGGGAGCGCGTCTCCTCACCGCCGACGATGCCGCTGACCGTGTTACGGGCGCGTTCGATCTCCTCGGTGGCGGCCCGCACCTTGACCTCGAGAATGCGGTCGGTGATCTGACTGGTGAGCACGAAACCGAGCACCATGATGACGGCAAGCGACAACCCGAGGGTGAGGCTGACGACCCGCAGCTGCAGGGATCGTCGCCACGCGAAACCGATTGCGCGGCCGAGCGCACCGAGCCCGCGCACCACCGGACCGGAGCCGCGGAAGCGGCTGCGGACGCGTCGTCGTGAGCCGAAGATCACGACGACGACCCCGCGCTCGAGTTCACGGAGGTCCGGCCTTGTATCCCACTCCTCGAACGGTCAGCACCACCTGCGGGTTCTCCGGGTCGGTCTCAACCTTGGCCCGCAACCGCTGGACATGCACGTTCACCAAACGGGTGTCCGCGGGGTGGCGGTATCCCCACACCTGTTCGAGCAGCACATCCCGAGTAAACACCTGCCGCGGTTTGCGTGCCAGCGCCACCAGCAGGTCGAACTCCAGTGGAGTGAGCGAAATCTGTTCGCCCGCACGGGTCACCTTGTGGGCGGGCACGTCGATGTCGATGTCGTGGATCGACAGCAGCTCGGCGGGCTCATCGTCGTTGCGACGCAGCCGGGCCCGGACGCGGGCCACCAGCTCCTTGGGCTTGAACGGCTTCATCACGTAGTCGTCGGCACCGGATTCCAGGCCCAACACCACGTCGACCGTGTCGGTCTTGGCCGTCAGCATGACGATCGGCACGCCGGAATCGGCGCGCAGCACCCTGCACACGTCGATGCCGTTCATGCCGGGCAGCATCAGGTCGAGCAGCACGAGGTCGGGGCGCAGCTCGCGAACTGCGGTGAGCGCCTGGGTGCCGTCACCGATGACCGCGGTGTCGAAACCCTCCCCCCGCAACACGATGGTGAGCATCTCGGCCAGGGAGGGGTCGTCGTCCACGACCAGGATCCGTTGCCTCATGCGCCCCATCGTGTCACCAAACCGTGACAAACCGCCGGTGCCACACCGCGACGGTTTCGACCTATGCGAAGAGCGTGCCAGCCAGTTGCCCGGGATCGATATCCGGAGCGGCCACCGCCCACCGGCCGGCCCAGTCGGCTGCGGCCAGTGCGCGGTACACCTCGCCGGTGCGGCGTTGCAGTCCGCCGTCGCGCTCATAGGCGTCGCGGGCGCGATCGGCCTCCAGCGCGGCGCGGGACACGGCGCGCTGCTCGGCCAACTCGACCGGGACGTCGAGCAGCACCTGCCAGTCCGGTCGGGGCAGGTTCAGCCGGCCGAATTCGAGGTCGTGCACCCAGGCCACCACCTCACCGTCGGCAGCCTGGTGCAATCGGGCGGCGCTGTAGGCGGCGTTCGACGCCACATAGCGGTCCAGGATGACCACGTCGTGAGAATCGTTGCGGCGGTTGATCTCGTCGTGCGCGCCGGCACGGTCCAACGCGAACAACGTCGCCATCGCGTAGACCGAGTCGGCCAGATCGCCGTGCCCGCCGTGTAGGGCCTCGGCGGCGATGTCGGCGTGCACCGATTCGCCGTAGCGCGGGAACGCCAGCGTGGTCACGCTCTTGCCGTCGGCCTCGAAGGCCGAGCGCAGCCCTTCGGTCAAGGTTCGCTTGCCTGCGCCGTCCAGACCTTCGATGACGATGAGCACGGGGCCGAGCGTAACTGGTGCAATAGCCCCCCTCGTGGGGCTAATAGGCTGCACAGTGGAGTCGGCCGTCCAATGACACGGGGGTGAGATGGAGCGTCCGGTCGAAGTCGTCGTGTCGGAACTGCATGGTGCTGCGGACCGGCTGCGGGAGGCGGGGCAGCGTCTGCAGGACGGTTTGTCCAGCGTGGACCTCGAAACGCGGGAGCTGCTGGGGTCGGGCTGGAAGGGTGACGCCGCGTCCGCATTCACGCCGGTGTGGGACCAGTGGCACAACGGCGCCGGCCAGGTGGTCCGCGGTGTGCAGACCATGTCGGACCTGCTGAGGGTGGCCGGTGATCAGTACGGCAGCACCGACGAGCAGGCCGCAGGCGCGGTGGCGGCGGCGTTCCCGGAGTCGGGTGCAGGTGGCGGATCGGGCGGATCGGGTGCTCCCACGGGTTCGCCTGCGCCGAGTGCGTCGGCGGTACAGCCCTCTGCTTTTTCTTCGCCCTTGTCTTCGCCGGCCTCTGCATCGGAGTCGGTTGGTCAGGTGGCGTCCGGGCTGTCACAGGCGGGCCAGACGGCCGGCGGCATGGTGCAACAGGCCGTCGAGCAGGCTGTCGAAAAGGCTGTTGAAGAGTCGAAGGCGACCGAGGAAGGTCGCGACTCTGAAAAGCCCGGGCACGAGGTTCCGCGATGACGCAACTGGTGGTCGACTTCGGGAAGATGCAGGCGGCGATCGAGCACATGCAGGCATTCGAGCGTGAAGTCACCGAATGCCTGGAGGCCATCGACCACACCATGGCGACACTGCGCGCATCGTGGCACGGGGACGGTTCCGATGCCCAGGCGCAGGCACAGCAGCAATGGGAGGACGGCGCCGAGCAGATGAAGTCGGCGCTGAAGCAACTGAGGTCCATCACCCAGGCCGCCGAGAAGAACTATACGGAAGCCGTCACCAGAAACGGCGCGATGTGGGGGTAGTCGCCTCGGCGCACGGCCGGATCGAGGTCGACCCGGACGTACTGATCAACGCGGGCAAGCGGATCGGGTCGCTGGGGTCGCAGCTGGGGATGCTCAGCGACTCGCTCGGTGCCGCGCTGGGCAGCGGACTCGCCTCCGGAAGCGATGCGGCGGGGCTGAGCTTCGCTCTCGAATATGGCCGGTCGGCGCAGAAATTCGCCGACACCCTGGCCATCGCGGCGAATGCCTACATCTCAGTCGGCCGCATGCTGGAGGCCACGGGCTACAACTACAAGAACGCCGACGCTGGGTCGACCATCGGCGGCCACGGCCCCGCGGGCAGCGTCGGTCCCGAGCCGGGCAAGATCATCGCCGGCGATATGCCCGCGGGACCGAACGGGATCATGGTCCCTCCGCCCGCCATGTGGTACCTGGTCGAGCCGCTGCTGCAAGCGCTACCCGGCCTGGGATTGATCGCTGGCATGAGTATGACGTGGCCGTCCGGGCACGCAGCACTGATGAATGTGGTTGCGGCCCAATGGCGCAACTTCGCCACCGGTTTCGCGATCTTCCAATCCGAACTCGATGCGCTCAAAGCTGGTGTGACCGCGCAGACCATCCCCGAAGGCGCCAAGATCGGCGAGGCATTCACCGATCTCGGCGGCCGCATGACCGATCTGGCGACCGCGTCCACCGGATTGGCGGACGCCATCACCACATTCGCCGGCGACGTGCAGCGGACGCAGGACGCCATCCGCCGGCTGTGCGATCGCCTGTCGCTCTCGGGCCTGTGGGATACGGTCACCGACTTCTTCACCGGTGACGGTATGAAGGTGCTGCGCGAGGTCGCACGCGACATAGGCACCGTGCTCGGCAATTTCCAGCGGCAGGTCCAGGGCATCGTCGGCCTGCTGGGCGAGCTGAAGAATCTCATCAGCGATGCCGCAGATGCTTTCGAGAAATGGGTCCGGCCCGTCCTGGTGGCGCAATTCGGTGACGGCGTGGGCAATTTCCTGGCCGATGCCGTCACGCTTTACACCGATTTCGAAGTGGGCATCGCCAACGGTCTGATCAATACGGTGTCCGGCGTGGTGTCGATGGCAGACCCGCAGATGTGGAAGGGCCTGGCCGAGACGGCGTGGGCGGTGGCCAATGATCCCTCAAAGGCGCCCGGCGTGCTGGCCGAGATGGGCAAGCAGTTCATCGCCCTGGATCAGTGGCAAGGTGACCATCCTGGCCGCGGCGCGGGCGAGGCCGCGTTCAACATCGGCTCGTTGTTCGTCCCCGGTGGTGCGCTGTCCAAGACGGGCAGCGTCGCCAAGAGCCTGAACATGACCAGGCGGGTGATCGACGAGGGCCGCCTACCCAGGCTCGGTGAGATCGGTCAGTGGAGCCGCGGCGTACCGGGCGTCGAGGGATTGGACAATCTTTCTGGCGGCCAGGGGTTTCCGGATGCACCAGAGGTTAGGCCCGGTGCGATCCCGGACTCGCTCGTCGGTCCGACCGCACCTCACGGTATCGACCCACCGACCACCCCGCGAGGAGTGGATGGACCGTCCGGACCACCAGATCCGCCCGGTCCGCAGAGCACACCCGGTCCGACCCACCAGCAAGCGGGTTCGGGCGACGGTCCGCCACCCGAACCTCCCGGACGGTCCGTTCCGCCTTCGGATCCCGGACCGGGGCCGAGTCGAGTGGACGGGCCGCCTTCTCAGTCGCCCGATTCGGCACGCGCGCCGGAGCCGACAACACCTTCGCACGCGCCCGAAAGTCCTTCTCCCACCGGTACTCCGGAAGCACCGCACACCCCGTCGGATGCCGGTCCGGCTGCGACGCCACACACGCCGGAACTGAGTCCGCACGCCCCGGAGCCAGATTCGCGACCGATCGTTGGCGACAGCCACTCGCCTGGCGGTCACGATGCGTCGGCGACGAGCCACATGCCGGCTGAGCACCAGCCGCCGGTGGAGCGGCCCGGCAGCCACGACCAGCCGACGGTGCACGAACCGACCCCACATGAATCTGTCGACAGCACTGCACCGCACGCGCCGAACGAGCATGACGCGGGACAGCATTCCGCGCCGCCGGCACCGATGGTGGGCGGCATGCCGATGGCACCGCATGCCGCGGGAGGCATCCACAGTCCGGCTGATGCTCCGAGCCGGACACCCGCTCCCGATGCACCCGCGCGCAGTCCCGAGACTCGTGCGCCTCAGGGCAATGCGGCCGAGCCTCCGCGTACGCAGTCGCCCAGCGGCGCCGGTCCGTCGACTGAGCGGTCGCCGCAGGCACCGGTCAAGCCGGCGGCGTCTCATGAGCCGGACGGTGCCACGCCGGCACCACGGCCCGGGCCGGAGACGCATGCGCCGCGAGCGGGCGATGGTGCGTCGACTACGCCAATTCATGAGACTCCTGCTAGCGATCACGCTGCGCATCAACCCGATCCATCAAGCCCCAGCCACGAGACTGGCGCCGGGCCTGGTCATCACCCTGATCCGCCTGGTCCGGTGGGTAATCCGGCCGACGACCGCATCTATGGGCCGAATCAGCTCGACCGAGTCGAGGATCCCGTATATCAGTCTGCTGTCGAAGACGCGCTCCGTAATCCTGCAGGCGAGTATGCGCGGCATGCCGATCCTCGGACCAACGACTACGGGAATCTCATCAACGACGGTGGCCCGGAGGTTAGGGGTCGTTCCAACAATTGCCTGGACTGCTCGCTGTCCGCACTGTCTTCATTCCGTGGCGATCCGACCGTATCGGCACCGAGGTTTCCGGACAGGTTGCCAGATGGCGGTATCGATCGCGAATCGGGCGAACGGAACGGCTTGAACCGCGCCCAAAATTGGCTCGGCCGCGGCCTACTGGAGTTTCCCGGACAGAAGCTCCCCGATCAGTTCGATCTCCTTCATCAGTACATCGATCACCTCGGCCCCGGCTCTGCAGCGTTGGTCGTCAACGGCTGGCATGCGCGCGATCTGCTCACCGATAAATTTCTGTTCGACGCCGATGACAAGCCGATCACACGCGGATCCCACGCCACGGTCATCGTGCACCCCGAGGGCGGTGGCGGGCCGGTGTGGTGGGACCCCCAACAAGGTTTGACCTCAGACCATCCACCGTCATGGATGGTCGACAAATCGACATATCTGAACTTCACACCGATCGAACCTCATCAAGGAGTGCATCATGGCGGAGCTGGAGACCAGGGAACAGGCACTGGCATATCTGGCGCAGATGTCGCCGAGCCAGACCTATCACGTCCAGCCGATTCGACACGGGTGGCTGGCGACGAAAGTACTGTCCTCGGAGGAGATGAGCGCGGGCCAATCGGTGGGGCTGGCGCGACTGGTGATCGATTCGGAGACCGGGACGATTTATCAGTACCCGAGTTGGTCCGAGACGATGGTGGCCGACGCTTACACGACATTCAAGGAGACCGGGTTCAACCGGGGCGGGAGCCGGATCTACCCGTATCAGTCACGCATCACGCTGCGACGGATCCGGGAGACCGCGCAAACAGTCACATACCAGATGACAGTGGAGTCACTGACGGAGCCACAGCAGACTCAGCAGAGTCAATTGACCATCGAGAAGCAGACATTCGATCACGAGCCGAGGGGTGGGCTGACGAGCATCGCGGTGTCACACGCGGAGTGGCTGAGTCGGCGGAACCACGGAGTGTGGCCGGAGGTGGCCACCACGGAGGTGTAGCCGGCGACACCTCGGAGTCGCACGAGCATGCCGGTGACGAAAATTTCGACAGCCCCGACGAATATCACGACGGCGAGGCGGAGCGCTTTGTCCAGCTTCAGGATGGATCGCAACATCGAGTTTGGGCGTCCAATGAGCAACTCAGAGCGTGGGATTCACGTTTCGCAGTCGCAGATGCCTGGCTGGCCGAACGCGGCCTCACCCGTGCTGATATCCAGCCACTGCTTGTCCAGCCCGCGCATTGGCTCAACAATGCCCAGCGTGAGCTTGTCTACGGCTTCCGACACCAGTTCCCGGATGTGGAGCACGGAGAAGCCTTGCAGAAGGTAATCGACAACGCGCAGGCAGAAAGCCGCTTGGCCGATGGCCCCAAACGCTACCCGCCGGACGTCTCGGGCGGCTCAGTCAGCGTTGCACGCGATACCCCCGAACTCGATACACCAGATCGGGTGTACGACGGCCTTGCTCTCGAGTATGAGGACACACCATTCCACCCAGATAAACCAGTCGTGGCAATGCGATTCACAGTCGATGACAGCGTTCCGATTCACCTTCCAGACGAGCAACTGTCCCAACTCACGGGCCATGGACCCAGCTTCGATCCGGGGTACCCCTACCCGTTCACGGGTACCGGCTTTACCGCAAGCGAGCGCTTTACAGTTCCTGAATACTTCCTACCTGCAGGAACCAAGATGAATGCTGGTGCGGAGATGTACAGAATCGGCACTGACGGCAGCGAGGAACTGATCGCCGTCCTGGGCCCGGATGAAGAGTGGATTGGAGTCGTTTCCGGTGGATAACCAGCGACACGGAATCCGCGCAACCGGAGACTACGCAACCTTCAAAGGTCGAGAGTACTTCGCACGCGACATGGGAGACCGCGTCCGCCTCCTGTCGGACGATACCCCGTTGCCTCCTAGCTTTCAGGAATCCAGAAAAAGCTGGGTACGTGGCGAGTTCATCGTGGACATAGGGAGCATTCAGCGACTTCAGAAAGTGAAGTCCACCTGCACGTGGCGCGGCCACCCTTTCGAAATCGGAATCATCATGGGCGACGTCGCATACGTCACCTACCTGGGCAAGGCCGTCGATCAAGTATGTCGCCTGCCGGGAATGGAACGGCCTGACAAGTTTGAAGTGATTGGCGAGATTCCGGTTGCGGAACTCATTGAACTCGAGGAACACGTGCAAGATATTGACCTGGCCAGCAGAATCGAAAAGGGTGCGAGATAAGCGATGACATCAATACCGAGTTCCACCATCTGGCACAAACCTCTGTCGGTCTACGAGGGCCAAAAGCTCATCGCGAACGATGTGGATCCTCGGCTGGGCGGCCAACCCGACATCATCAACGGATCGATCGTCCCGGCAGCTCACATCGCCAATTTGCGAAGTGCTGCCGAGTATTACCAGGCTCTAGGGCTCAACTACGTCGGATCGTTGTTCGCACCTGACCAGCCGCTGTTCTCCTTGCGGTTCAAACTGTCTCATGCGTCGAGCATCGAGTCGACCGATGGGCCACTCGCCCGCTCCATAGGCAAGACCGATGGCGCCGACCTCGGGTACGCCATGCCGCCGTATACCGGCAACGGCTTCACCGCGCCCGGCTTCGCGATTCCGGAGTACTGGGTTGTCGGGGGTGTCCTCTCCGCGGCAGAGTTGTGGCATGTCCCCGCGAACGGCGAAGCAACGTTGGCCGCCGTCCTGGCCGGCGCCAACGAGTGGTCCGCAGTAAGGCAGGCGGCATGACCCTCGGACGTCCGCGCGCGACCGGTTACTACGCCAAATACGTTGGCCGCGAATACCATTCGACCGTCAAAGAAGGCGATGTGATCTTGCGGTCCTACCGCGGCGAACCGGACGTCATCGACTTCGCTCCGTCACGGATTCCGGCGGTCCAGGGCATCAAGATCGTCCCCCGTTCGGAACTTGAACAGCTTTCCTTCGTCAGGACGGTATGCCGTTGGCAGGGTGAACCCTTCGTGATAGTCGGTGTCGGCCCGGGTTATGTCGATGTCTTCTACACCGGTAGCCGGGGAGAATGGGTTGTTCAACAGCCGGGCATCATTCGCACCGGCAAGCTCGAAGCTCACGGACGCCTGCCCTCGGCGGAAGTCTCGGACATCTACGAGTTTGTCGACCCCCTGTCGCTGTGATGAAAGCAAGTCCGGTGGCATCACTTCCGTGGGACTTCACGTTGCATCTGTGCGATGACGGCGCCCTGGTGTTGAAAGTCATCTTCAGCGAAGGCTGATACAAGACCGACACCTGGCGCTTGTTCGAAATCGACGTGTCTGAGGTCGACACACCAAACATCGCAGCTGTCGGTGGCCTGGCAGCTCAAATTCGTGCCGCGTACCCCGATGTCACCCACCGGCGCATTGCTGCATCGGCGTTGTCGAACTCGCGGGCACACGCGAAAAGCGACGACGATGTCTGACTTCCCTGCGAAGGTCCAGGAGACACTCGGGGACCTTGGTCCAGGGTGTCAACGACATAATGTCGCGCTTCCGGAAAATGCATCCCGGCCTATCAGTGGACGCCCTCCGCGAGATCGGGAGATGCGTGGGCTGGAACTGGCGGTAACCGGCACCGGCTAAACCCCTTGCCCGCACCCCACCCCGTCCCCGACGCTGGACACATGTACGTCCCCGCACACTTCACTGCCGACGACGCCGCGGTCCACGAGTTGCTCACCCACCACGGTGCGGCCGACCTGATCACCGCGACGCCGGAGGGCCTGGTCGCCACGATGCTGCCCTTCGTCTACGACGCCGACCGCAGGGCCTTGTTGGGCCACGTGGCGCGCAACAATCCGCAGTGGCGGCTGCCCGTGTTGGGCGAGGCGCTGGTCATCGTCCGCGGCCCCGACTCCTACATCAGCCCCAGCTGGTACGCGTCGAAGGCCGAGCACGGCCGCGTGGTCCCGACCTGGAACTACCTGGCCGCCCACGTGCACGGCAATGTCACCATCCACGATGATCCCGCGTGGCTGGACCGCCTGGTGCGCCGGCTCACCGACAAGCATGAAGCGAACCGGCCACAGCCGTGGAGTGTCGACGACGCGCCGGAGAAGTTCGTCGCCGGACAACTGCGCGCGATCGTCGGGATCGAGGTCGCGATCACCCGTATCGAAGCCAAGTTCAAACTCAGCCAGAACCGGCCCGCCGCCGATATCGACGGAGTCATCAACGGCCTCAACGAGTCTGGCGATGCCGACGGCGCCGAGGCCGTCAAGCGGTACCGCCCGTAGCGGTCACCCCACGACGAACGGCACATCCTCTGGCGCTGCCCGTCGGGCAGCCAGCAGCGCCCGCGCGGAGTCGCCGATCGGGATGCGCAACGGCAACGCTGCAGCCTCGGCGGCGTCGGCAACCTCGACCGCCACCAGTTCGGGCGTCACGAACTCACGACCGCCGGTGTTTCCCCGCACCGCGCCATACGGATTGTCCGGCAGCGTATAGATGAGAACGTCGTCAAGCGCTCCCGAGCTCACCGCACCCGGCTCCAGCAGTGCGGCCTGCACGCCGAACGGGGCGACCTCGATGGCCAGCGCTTCAACCAATGCCTCCAGCGCCCACTTCGTCGATGCGTACGCCGCACCGGGCGGCAGCACGATTCTGCCGACCACACTCGACATGAACAGCAGCCGGCCGGCTCCCCGTGCGCGCATCTGCGGCAACACAGCCTGCGCGACGCGCAGTGCCCCGACGGTGTTCAACGCGAATACCCGCTGCAACTCATCGAGCGGGATGGCCTCGACCGCGGCGTAGAAGATGACGCCGGCGTTGGCGATCAGAATGTCTATGTCGCCGGCCGCCTCGACCGCGGCGGCCACGCTGGCGTCGTCGGTCACATCGAGGGCAAGTCGCTGCGCGACGTCGAGATCTGCGAGACGTTCCGGGTTGCGCGCCGTCGCGATCACGCGGTGTCCACGACGGGCGAATTCCACGGCAAGGGCGCGACCGATGCCGCCGTTGGCCCCGGTGATCAATACTGAGGACATGAGATTCTCCTAATCAGATTGTGCGACAGCGTTATCGAGTAACAGCACGGCGACACCACGAGCGTGCACCATGGGGGAAGTGTCATTCAGCGACGTCGACAGCGACGTCGCGCCTTCGAACAACACCAGGAGCTGATGGCCGAGCAGGTGCGGATCGGCAACCCCGGCCTCGGCCGCGACCCGGGTCAACCGCTCGGCGAAGCGCATTTTGTGCGCGCGGACGATGTCGTCCACGCCGTCGAGCGCCCCCGCGGATTCCACTGCGGCATTGTGAAACGGGCACCCCCGGAATCGATCTGCCGGCGCGGTGTCAAAGATCGCCAGCAATCGCTCGCGCGGAGTGAGTTCGGCGTCGTCCAGCACGCGCTCCCGCGGCGTCCCACCGGCGTCGGCCAGATCAGTCAGGTAGCCGCGAACCAGATCGTCTTTGCTCGGAAAGTGTTGATAGAGCGTTCGCTTCGAGACGCCGGCGGTGCGCGCCAGCGTGTCGACGCCGATGGCGTGGATGCCATCGCGATAGAACAGTGCCGCCGCGGTGGCGGCTACGCGGTCACGCGGTCGGGACACCTGGGAAGCTGACACACCCTTTGACGGTACCGATCTGTTTCTCATGGGTCAAAGATGCTCAAATACCGTTACTCTTGGGGTACCGATCAGTTTCCAGGGATGACCGGCAGCGTGATCGACGACGGATGCGCGGGGTCGTGCAGGATGGTCTGCACCGCAGGCACCGTACGCGTGTCCTGGCCGAACGGCACACCGGTGTTGGGGTTGGGCGCGAACTGGGGGTAGTCGCTGCTGGAGATCTCCAGCCGCACCCTGTCCCCCGCCCTGAATTCGTAACTGGTGGGCCAGATCTGGATACGCAGCTCATAGGGTTGACCGGCCACCATCGGTGCGGGCTGAGAGAGAGAATCCCGGAAGGCGGTCCGCAGGATCCCGTTGTTCAGGTTCACCGCTTGCCCATCGGGTTTTACCACGACGAGTTTCGCGGTGAAGTCGGTGTCGACGACCGTGGACTGCGCCCAGAGTGTCACCGTCACCGGCCCGGTGATCTCCGTGTCGTGTGACAACGGCGCCGAGTCGTAGACCAGCACATCGGAGCGCTGCTCGACCGGCGTCTGATCGTAGGGACCTTGCGGTCCCGACATCGCGCCGCAGCACGAGTGCCCACCCAGGCTCGGCGCCGGGAAGGCGGGGTCGTAGATATAGGTGTCCGGGCCTTGAGCTGCCGGCAGGACGGGTTGCAGTGCACCCTTACGCTCGGCCTGTCGCCCATCGCCGGACAGGTACCAGTTGACCCATTCCGTCTGCGGCAGTGGCCAACCCGAGGCTTCTCGCCAGGTGTTGGCGCCCATCAGAAAGTAGTCGACCCGTGGCTTTCCACCGATACCGTTGTCGGCGCCCTTGAGGAAATGGTCGAACCACTGCAACATCAACTCGTTGATCGGGCTGTTGGCCACCGGGCCGATATCGGACAGCATCGGCGCGGGCCGGGAGTCGGGTCGGCCCCACGCCACGTGATCCCACGGACCGATGACCAGTCGCTGATTGGCGCGCGCATCCTCGCTGCCGCCGCGAGCCGTCATTCCCGCGAAGTTCTCCACGCCGCCCGCGAGGAACGCGTCATACCAACCTTCGACGTGCAGTACCGGGATCCGCACCGCTGGATAGCGGTCCCGGATGCTCACGGCACGCCAGAAATCGTCACGGGTGTTGTGCCGGATCCAGTCGAAGTACCAGGGCGCCACGGCGGGGTTCTGCGGTTGCATCGGCGGAAGGTCTTTGAACGGGCGGAAGTTCAACCACCGGGTCGGCTCCCCCGCCGCCTCTTCGAGGCGGGCCAGCGCGGACAGGTCCTTGCGGTTGCGTGCCGCGGTGGTGGCGATCGAGTCGATGGCCCAGGGCTGCACGAACGCGAGGCGGAACTCCCCACCCTCATACGTCCAGCCGTCGTAGTAGTCGGACGCGGTGTTCGCGGGAACGATGGTGACCAGATGGGGCGGGGCCGTCACCGCGGCCAGCCACTGGGTGGCACCGACATAGGACGACCCGTACATGCCGACCTTGCCGCTCGACCCGGGCAGCGCGGCCGCCCATTCGACCGAGTCGTAGCCGTCGTTCATGTCGTTGGTGAACTCGCTGAAGGTGCCGCCCGACGCCCCTTGACCCCGGATATCCTGCACCACAACCAGATAGCAGTGCGATGCGAACCAGTCCGGCGGCTGGAACCGCGACGGCGCCACCTGCGCGCCGGTCTTGCCGTACTGGGTCCGCATCAGGATCACCGGAACCGGGTCCGCACTCCGGGGCCGGTAGACATCGGCCCGCAGCACGGTGCCGTCCCGCATGGTCGCGGGCACATCGCGCTCCGTGTCCACCGCACAAGGTCCCCGGCCGGTGGCAGCCGGGAACGGGGACGCGGCCCCATTCCCGTTCCGCCCACAGGCAGTTACCAGGAGCAGGACCGACACGAGAAGAGCGACCGCTCGCACATCCCGCAGCCTAGACCTAGAACGTCCCGCAGTTGGGCGTGGTCGGCACGCCGTTGAATCGGTCGGCGATCCACTGCATCGCCGGCTCACCGTCGACCAGCATGGGCAGCGCGTGGTTGATCACCAACTTGTTCAAAAACGGGGGCTGCTCGTTGGTGCGGAACTCGACATCGGCGCCCTTGTCACACCAGTCCCGGCTCATCTGATTGGCCGCGGTCCAGGGCACCAGTGGGTCAAACCTGTTGCTGTTCACCAGAACCGGGGCATCGGGCCGGAGCGTACCGATGCGCTGCAGATCGAACAGACCCCGGAAGGCCGGCTCGGCCAGGAGATCCTCGATGGGCTCGTTGAAGTACGGCTGAAGGTGGCGGAACATGAACTTGGCGATGGTCTCGGCGATGCATTGATCCTTGACCTTCGCCAGGAGGTCCTCACCGCGCGGGGTCAGTTTGGCTCGGATGGCCGGTTCGGCCTCCGGATAGGACTGGATGATTCCGTTGAGCGCATAGCCCACCACCCCGACCAGGGCGCTGCCATCGGCATAGGGCATCAGCTCGGCCAGGTCGGCCGGCGGCGCCCCCGCGTAGCTACCGACGATGTTGAGGTCGGGCGCGTAACTCGAGGCGAGCTCGGCCGCCGACGCGGCGGCCCCGCCGCCCTGCGAGTAACCCCAGAAGGCCGTGGGCCCACCAGGTGTCAGCGAGGTGTCGGGTAGCAACCGTGCCGCGCGCGCCGCATCCAGCATCGCGTGTCCCTCGGAGAGCCGGTTCACGTAGGTGTGCGTGACGCCGATGGTGCCCAGACCTTCGTAGTCGGTCATCAGGATGGCGAATCCGCGGGCCACCATCGTGGCCACGAACGCCTCTTCGTAGTTGACCCCGATGTCCAGGTACGGCGACCAGTGGATGCCCTGGTTGAACTGCCGCGACGGTGCGCACTGATCGCCTTGGCCCTGGGTGCCGGGACCGTAGACGATCAGCGGCCGCGGGCCCTGGCCCGGCCAGGCGTTGTACGGCTCGAAGTAGGTGCCGGTCACCACATCTGGGTTGCCTCGCGCGTCCGTCGACAGGTACATCACCCGGGTTCCGGTGGCCATGACGGCCCCGAGCTGGCCGGAGGGCTCGAGCACCAATTGGGACGGTTCGGTGCGAACGAGGTCGCCCGGTTTGCCGGGCGGCAACGGATTCGGTGGTGTGTAGAACTCGGTGTACTCGTCTTCGTTGTAGTACGGATACCAGTCGTCTGCACCAGCACGCGGCATGAAACCCGTTGCCAGACAACCAGACAGCATGCCCACGAGCACCACGAAGACGCTCACCGCGACACGAATCACCACCGGACAGTAACAGCAAGGTCACCGAATGGATACGGATTCCATACGTGTCGGTTAACGGCGAAAGTGTAAAGCGGGCGGCCAGCTAATCCAGACTGGTCGCCTG
This sequence comes from Mycolicibacterium cosmeticum, assembly GCA_016197365.1. GTDB lineage: Bacteria > Actinomycetota > Actinomycetes > Mycobacteriales > Mycobacteriaceae > Mycobacterium > Mycobacterium cosmeticum_A. Next base: position 510,893 of record JACPVS010000006.1, read on the forward strand.
CAATACCAAGGTGGCATGTTCACGGTCCAGGAACGCGTACGCACTGGTGGCCACGGAGGAGAAGCCGTCGTCGAGACGGTCACCCGTCAGGAAGGGCCCTTTCGGGATGTCGGCTGACAGTTCGTCCTGCACCTGCGGTTTGCGGCCGGTGTCGGTGGGTTCGAATTGCTGCACCATGGCGTCCGCGACCGCCGGCGCCAGGTGCACCACGGCGTCGGTCCAGCGCGCGGTGGTGTCACCGCCGGCCGAACCCGACCACTGCACCCAGGCAACCGATTCCGGAACACCGATCGCCGGGAAGACCGCAGTGAGACCGGCGGCGTCGCGCCGGACGTCGAGCGGCGGGGCGGCGGGCTGCGACGGCTCGTCGGCCCTCGAGCAGCCGATCGCCGCGACGGCGCAGAGGGCCGTCGCGGCGATCGTCCGCGTCAATCTGTTGAACACAGAGATCAGTAGCGGTAGTGCTCCGGCTTGTACGGGCCGTCGACGTCGACGCCGATGTACTCGGCCTGCTCCTTGCTGAGGCGGGTCAGCGTGCCACCGAGCGCCTCGACGTGGATCTTGGCGACCTTCTCGTCGAGGTGCTTGGCGAGGCGGTAGACCTCGTTGTCGTACTCGTCGTTCTTGGTCCACAGCTCGATCTGCGCGATGACCTGGTTGGAGAAGCTGTTGCTCATCACGAACGACGGGTGGCCGGTGGCGTTGCCGAGGTTCAGCAGGCGGCCCTCGGACAGCACGATGATCGAATGGCCGTCCTCGAAGACGAACTCGTCGACCTGCGGCTTGATGTTGATCCGGCGGATCTTCGGGTCGCGCTCCAGGCGGGCCATCTCGATCTCATCGTCGAAGTGGCCGATGTTGCCCAGGATCGCCTGGTGCTTCATGCCCTTCATGTGCTCGAGGGTGATGATGCCCTGGTTGCCGGTCGCCGTGATGACGATGTCGGCCCAGCCGATGGCCTCTTCGACACTCTTGACCTCGAAGCCGTCCATGAGCGCCTGCAGCGCGTTGATCGGATCGATCTCGGTGACCGCCACGCGGGCACCCTGCGCCTTGAGCGCCTCGGCGCAGCCCTTGCCGACATCGCCGTAACCGCAGACCAGCGCGGCCTTGCCGCCGATGAGCACGTCGGTGCCACGGTTGATGCCGTCGATCAGCGAGTGGCGGGTGCCGTACTTGTTGTCGAACTTGCTCTTGGTGACCGAGTCGTTGACGTTGATGGCCGGGAACGCCAGCTCACCCGCGGCGGCGAACTGGTACAGGCGCAGCACGCCGGTGGTGGTCTCCTCGGTGACACCCTGGACCGACGCGGCGACCTTGGTCCACTTGTCCTTCTCGGTCTCGTACCGCTTGCGAACGAGTGCCAGGAAGACCTTCCACTCGTCGGAGTCGTCGTCCTCGCCGGGAGGAACCACGCCGGCCTTCTCGTACTGCGCGCCGCGCAGCACCAGCATGGTGGCGTCGCCACCGTCGTCGAGGATCATGTTCGCCGGCGCTTCCGCACCATCTTTGGAAGGCCACGTGAGCATCTGCTCGGCGGCCCACCAGTACTCCTCCAGCGTCTCGCCCTTCCAGGCGAAGACCGGGGTGCCCTTGGGCTCCTCGGGGGTGCCGTGCGGGCCGACCACGATGGCGGCAGCGGCGTGATCCTGGGTGGAGAAGATGTTGCAGGACGCCCAGCGCACCTCGGCACCGAGCGCCACCAGCGTCTCGATGAGGACGGCGGTCTGGATGGTCATGTGCAGTGATCCGGAGATGCGCGCACCCTTGAGCGGCAGCACGTCGGCGTATTCGCGGCGCAGCGCCATCAGGCCCGGCATCTCGTGCTCAGCCAGGCGGATTTCCTTGCGGCCGAATTCGGCCAGCGACAGATCGGCGACCTTGTAGTCGATGCCATTGCGGACATCGGCCTTCAGCTCGGTCATATAAGAGCCCCTTTTTTTGTTCGTCTTTGCGTATGAACGCATGAATGCGTGCCGCGGAGAGCCGCACGTGTACTCATGCCGACCACCCAAAGCCTGCGGGCTCGCGGGACAGGCGCTACGGCGATGGAACGGCAGCGGCGCTCTGACAGCTAAGGGGTGTCCATGACACCGTATCGTTCGGCGAACGGCGACATAAGGCGGGCCAGGTCACGGGCCACATCGTGGTCGGCTTCCGGCGGCATGGACACGTAACTCATCGCCAGCCGGACGATGGCCCGGGCCAGCACTCCGGCGTCCTCGTCGCTGGAGCGGATCCAGCTGCTCTGGAAGGTCTGCTGCAGCCGCGCCGAGCACCGACTGATGATCGGACCGCTGCCGATGGTGATGATCTGCAGCAGGTCGGGCTTGGCCGCGCCGGTGAGCAATGAGATGACCAGCGGATCGGACGCCGATTCGGCGAAGAACGCCCGGAAGCCCTCCAGAAACGCCTCGCAGACGTGGCCGACGTTGTGGTTGATGGCGTGGGCGACGGCGTCGACCAGGCGGTCGGCCAGCCGCAACGCATAGCCCTCGGCCAGGCCCTGGCGCGATCCGAACTCGTTGTAGATGGTCTGCCTGCTGATCCCGGCGGCCCGCGCCACGTCGGTCAGCGTGATGGACGACCAGTCCCGCACCAGCAGCTGTTCGCGCATGCCGTCCAGGATCGAGTCCCGCAGCAGCACCCGAGACGCCTCGGCGTAGGGCACGCGCTGTGCCGTACTCCGAGGCGTCGGGGTGTTCATATGCGCGAGGTTATCGCGACTTGCCGCCCAGACGGCGGTCACGCGCTTTCGACCTCGACCATGTCGAAATCGGATTTGGCGGCTCCGCAGTCCGGGCAACTCCAGTCTTCGGGGATGTCATCCCATCGGGTGCCGGGGGCGATGCCGTCCTCCGGCCAGCCCTTCTCCTCGTCGTACTCGAACCCGCACTGGACGCAGACGTAGCGCTTGAAGCCGTTCACGCGTCGGCACCGATCTGTTCGAAGTCGACCTTCTCCCGCACCGCGCAGTCCGGGCAGCACCAGTCGTCGGCGATCGTGTCCCAGCTGGTGCCGACCGGAAAGCCTTCGCGCGGTGCACCTTTGGCTTCGTCGTAGACGTAATCACAACCAGGGCAACGGTAGGCGCTCACGATTGCACGGTTCCGTACTTGGCCAGCACCTTGTCGCGCACCCGCGGGTGGATGTTGGCGCGGGTGATGTCGCCGTCGTAGTGGTCGAGCACCCGGTGGTCCATCACCTTGCGCCACAGCGGCGGGAAGTAGGTCAGCCCGATCATCGAGGCGTAGCCACTGGGCAGGTTCGGCGCGCCGTCCATGCTGCGCAGAATCTGGTAGCGCCGCGTCGGATTGGCGTGATGATCGCTGTGCCGCTGCAGGTGGTAGAGGAACAGGTTGGTCACGATGTGGTCGGAGTTCCAGCTGTGCACCGGCGCGCACCGCTCATAACGGCCCGACTCCAGCTTCTGCCGCAGCAGACCGTAATGCTCCAGGTAGTTGACGGTCTCCAGCAGGGCGAACCCGTAGACCGCCGAGATCAGGATGTACGGCACCAGCGCGATACCGAAGATCGCGATCAGAACGCCGTAGAACACGACCGACATGGCCCAGGCGTTCAGAACGTCGTTGGACGGGTGCCATTTGCTCTTGCCCGCCCGTTCCAGCCGCTTGGCCTCCAACTCCCAGGACGACTTCAGGCTGCCCCAGACACTGCGCGGCAGGAACTCCCAGAACGTCTCGCCGAACCGGGCCGACGCTGGATCTTCCGGGGTGGCGACGCGGACGTGGTGACCACGGTTGTGCTCGATGTAGAAGTGGCCGTACCAGGTCTGGGCGAGGGTGATCTTGGACAGCCAGCGCTCCAGCGAGTCCTTCTTGTGTCCCATCTCGTGCGCGGTGTTGATGCCCACCCCTCCGAGCACCCCCACCGACAGCGCCAGACCGATCTTGGCCGGCCAGCCCAAACCGCCGTCGAATCCGAGCCAGCCCAGATCCGATGCGGTGAAAAGGTAGGCGCCGAAGACGACGCTGGCGTACTGGAACGGAATGTAGATGTAGGTGCAGTACCGGTAGTACTTGTCGTTCTCCAGCCGGTCCATCACCTCATCCGGCGGGTTCTGGCCGTCCGGACCGAAGAACCGGTCCAGCGCCGGCAGCAGCACGTAGACCAGCAGCGGGCCGACCCAGAACGGGACCTGCGCGGCGGCATGCCAGCCGGCGTGGTTCAACGCCCACACCACGGGCAGCATCACGAACAGCGCGGTGGGGGCGATCAGCCCGAGCAGCCAGAGATAGCGCTTGCGGTCTCGCCAGTCGGCCGGGGCGGGCTGGGCTGCCGCGTCGGGTGGGAAGTCGGTCTGTGACGTCATCGTCAACTCCTCCTGTGAGTGCCATCACCTTTGACGTTGACTATAAACCTGGATTTGTCCGACGTCTAGACAAACAGGCCTATTTTGTAAAATTCAGTGAGCGGGGATCGTGAAGGTGAAGGTGCTCCCCCAACCGGGCCCGCCACTGTCGGCAGTGAGTTGACCGCCCTGCGCATCGACGAACGCCTTGGCGATGGCCAGCCCGATCCCGGCGCCGCCGTGTTCGCGATCGCGCGCCGCATCGACGCGGTGGAACCGCTCGAAGACCCGGTCCAGATGTTCGGCAGGAATCCCGTCGCCGGTGTCGGCGACCGCCACCGCGACGGTGTCACCGCGCCGGCGCGCCGTGATCTCGACGCGGTCGCCGCTGTGCGTGTGCCGCAACGCGTTGTCGAGCAAGTTGGTGAGCACCTGGCCGGTGCGTTCGGGGTCACCAATGACCGCGGGAAGCCCGGAGTCGACGTCCGATACCAGGGAGACCCCCTTGGCCCGGTACTGCGGCTCGAAGGACACCACAGCATTGGCGATCAGGTCACCGACCGCAACCGGACCCACGTCGATCGAGTCCGGGCGCTGCTCCGCGTTGAACAGCTCCCCGACGTCGGCGCTGAACCGGGTGAGCCGGCGGGTCTGATCGCGCAGCACGCCCATCGTGTCGGCGTCCAGCGTCTGCACACCGTCTTCGAGCGCCTCGAAGTACGCCTCCAGCACCGCCACCGGCGTTCTGATCTCGTGGGCCAGGTCGGCCAGCATCTGCCGCCGGGTGCGGTCGACGTCACCGAGGCGTTGCGCCATGGTCGTGAAAGCCGCTGCGATCTCGTCGAACTCCTTGCCCAGCCCGGCCGGTGACACCCGGACGTCGTAGTGACCATCGGCGATAGCCGTTGCGGCACTGGCGAGCTCAGTTGCGGACCGGTAGACACGGCGGCTCAGGTACCAGCTCAGCGTCAACGCCGCGACCGCCGACACCGCCAGTGCCGTACCCACCGACATCGTCGTCGCACGTTCGAACGCTCGCTGATACGGATGGTCGGTGGCACTACCGGGTTGTACCGCGGCGTCCATCAACCGCTGGAACATCGGCGGGCCCACGAGCATCGCGACCACGATGGTCGTCGCGATACTGGCAACCACCACAACGGAATTGGCTGCCAGCAACCGGGTGCGAATGCCGAAGCGGGCGCTCATCAGCCCTTCCCCATCCGGTAGCCGACACCGCGGACGGTGGTGACGAACCGGGGCTGGGCCGGATCGTCACCCAGCTTGCGGCGCAGGTGACCGACGTGCACGTCGACGATGTTGTCGTTGCCCACCCAGTTGTCGCCCCACACCGCCTCGATGAGCTGTCTGCGCCCCATGACCAGACCCGGCCGGGCCGACAGCGCGGCGAGGATGTCGAACTCGGTTCGGGTGAGCAGTATTTCGCCCCCATCGACGTGGACTTCCCGGCTGCCGAGATCGACGCGCAGGCCGCCGATTTCCCGAGGCGGATGCTCCGGGGCGGTATCGCGGCCGCGGGTGTCGCGACGTGGCCGGCGCAGCATGGCCTGCACGCGGGCCACCAGTTCGCGAGGGCTGAACGGCTTGGTCACGTAGTCGTCTGCGCCCACCGACAGGCCGACCACCGTGTCCACTTCGGTGTCCCGCGCCGTCAGCATCACGACGTAGGCATCGGAGAATCCGCGCAGTTGCCTGCACACCTCGAAACCGTCCATCCCGGGCAGGCCGACGTCGAGCACCACCACATCGGGGTCGACATCGCGGGCCTTGGCCAGCCCCGCCGGACCGTCGTGGGCCGTGTGCACCTCGAAGCCCTCCTTGACCAGGTAGCTGCCCACCACCGTCGTCAACGGCACCTCGTCGTCGACGACCAACGCGCGCAGCGTGGACACGCCCCCAATATCCGGCATTTCCCCATGATGCCCTGATCACCGAGTCTGTTCCGTCGATAACGGCCCCCCGGGAACGACCTACATCAAATCTTCAGGAATCGATTAACGAAGCATCGTGAAGGCCCGGCAAGTTGGGAGTCGTCAGGAACGCGATGTGCGCTCCCACAAGCGAATTAGGAGAACGTCATGAAGCACAACACCATCGCCCACCGCATCGGCTGGTTGGCCCTCGGCGTCGCCGGCGCCGCCATCGCACTGGCGCCCATCGCCGGCGCCGACACCAGCCCGCTCGTGCCCTACGGCACCAACCCCCAGGTGCCGTACCTCGTCGGGTTGCACTCGTCCAACCACGACGAGCTCAACACCACCAACGGCCAGCTCGACCTGCCCTTCTGAACGTCATCCACTGACGCCGTCGCCTGGAAAGGGCAATCTGAATACATGACGCTGGATAACGAGCCGGGTTTTCGTCTCAATCGTCGCGACGCCCTCATCGGACTGGCCGCTGTCACGGGAGTGGCAGCGGCCGGTGCCGGTGGGCTGGCCGTCGCTTCGGACTGGCTGGGGCCGCCGCGGTTGACAGCCTCGCGCTTCGCCGATCGATTCGAGCAGCTCTACGGCCGGCACGACGGTTTCCGCCGCAACCATGCCAAGGGCGTCGCCGCCACCGGCACCTTCACCAGCACCGGCGCGGGCGTCGAGGTGTCGAAAGCGTCTGTCTTCGACCGCGGGACGGTTCCGGTGATCGCCCGGTTCTCGCTGTCGGGCAGCCTTCCCCAGGTGGCCGACGATCCGACGACGGTGCGCGGGCTGGGCGCGCTGTTCCAGCTGCCCGACGGCCAGCAGTGGCGCACCGCGATGGTCAACATCCCCGTCTTTCCGGTCAGCACGCCGCAGGCGTTCTACGAACAGCTGCTCGCCGCCAAACCGGACCCCGCGACCAAGAAGCCCGCCCCGGCCGCGATGGCGGCCTTCCTCGCCGCACATCCCGAGTCGGCCGCGGCGATGAAAATCATCAAGGCCGCGGTACCGGCCAACGGTTTCGCCGACAGCACCTTCCGCAGCCTCAACGCCTTCCTGGCGCACGACGGCAACGGCCACACGACTCCGATCCGCTGGGCACTGGTGCCCGGTCAGGCCGCCGATCCGCCTGCCGCGGAGGGCAACCCACACGACAAGCTCTTCGACGCGCTGATCGAACAGGCCGCCCGCGGACCACTGTCCTGGCGCCTGGTTCTGACGGTCGGCGCGCCCGGCGATCCGACGCATGATGCAACACTGCCGTGGCCTGCCGACCGGCGCACCATCGAGGCCGGCGTGCTGACCATCGACCATCTGGTCACCGAAGCGCCCGGCAACGCCCGCGACATCAACTTCGACCCGACGGTGCTGCCCGACGGCCTGGCCGTCGGCGACGACCCGCTACCACGCGCCCGTTCGGCGGTGTACGCCCAGTCGTTCAACCGCCGCGCCCGAGAACCAAAGTCGCCCAGCGAGATCAACGTCGAACAGGTGGTCCACGATGAGCACTGAGGCGCCCGCGAAGTTCACCCTGTTGTCCCGGCTGCTGCACTGGAGCATGGCCGCGATGGTGATCGCACAGTTCTTCCTCGGTGTCACGATGGTCGCCGCTCTCGCCTGCTACCCCTTGCTCCTGGCAATCCACCGACCGCTGGGCATAGCAATACTCGTCTTCGCCGTCATCCGGTTGTTCAACCGGCTGACGCATCGCCCGCCGCCGTTCCTGAAGTCCATGGGTGCGGCCGAACGGAAGGTCGCGACCTATTCCGAATACCTGCTCTACGCCTTGCTTCTGGCGCAACCCCTGGTGGGGTGGGCCATGCTGTCGGCCGCCGATTCGCCGGTCACCCTCATCGGATCCCTGCACCTGCCGGGCATCGCACCGCACGCGATCGGTCTCTACGCGGTTCTGCGCACCACCCACACCGTGCTGGCCTACCTGCTGTTCGCCACGTTCACGGCCCACATCTGCGCGGTCACGTTTCACACCGTGGGCATGCGCGACGGGCTGCTGAAACGGATGTCGCTGTGGCCCAGAAGATCTCGATAGCTACTCGGCGGAGGCGTCGACTTCCTTGATGGTGCGCCCGATGATCTTGGCGGGCACGCCGCCGACGATGACACCGGACGGGATGTCCTTGGTGACCACCGCGTTCGCACCGATCACCACGTTGTCCCCGATGGTGACGCCCATCAGGATCGTCGCCTTGGCACCGACCCACACGCTCTCCCCGATGATGATCGGGGCGGCATCGCGATCACGCTGGTGAAACGGGGTATCCAGGTCGGCGCCGAGGTGGGTGTTGTCGTGAATGGAGACGCATTCGGCGAATTGCGAGTGCGAGCCGATGACGACCTTGGAGTGCGCCGACAGCGTGTTGTTCGGGGCGAACCAGACGTGGTCGCCGAGGATCAGTTCGCCCTCGACGCGAAAGTCCATGTTCTGCTTGATCACCAGGTGCTTGCCGACCCGGATCTTGGCATTCGGCCCGATCAGGAAGGTGGGGCCCTTTCCGATGAAGAACGGCGGGCTCTCCATGTCCTTGCACATCCGGCGCAGCCGGAGCCACCTGACCATTGCCGCGATATTCGCCGGCGACAACCGTCGCAGCTGCGTCATCAGTAGTCCGCCACGCGAAAGCTCTGTCGGATTCACAGCGCGATCGTACCGGGCGAACCGCAACGCCGGTCCTCAGAGGCCGGTGGTCACCCGGAAAAGCTTCGACGGCTCGGTCGCCCGCAGCCGGATCGGCCCGTCATCGGCCGCCACCCATGCGGCCGCACCACGGTCCAGGGTGACGGTGCCCGATTTGGCGTACACCTCGACCGAGCCTTGCGTGCAGAGCAGGATCTGCGGTCCGTCGTGTTCGGCCGGGGCGTCGATCTCATGCCCGAGGTGAGCACCGTCGATCGAGAGCACCGACACCGCGAACTCGGGCGCCGGGGTGTCGTACACCAGCTCCAGCCCGTCGCCGACAGGACGCGCGACGATGGTCGCGTCGCCCGTGGGCGCGAAATCGAGCACCCGCAACAGTTCGGGCACATCGACGTGTTTGGGCGTCAGGCCACCACGTAACACGTTGTCCGAGTTCGCCATCACCTCGAACCCGACACCGTGCAGGTAGGCGTGCAGATTGCCCGCCGACAGGTAGACGGCCTCCCCGGCCTGCAGGCTGACCCGGTTCAGCAGCATCGCCGCCAGCACCCCGGCATCACCGGGATAGCGCTCACCGAGTTCCAGCAGCGTCTTGGCCTCGGCCTGGAACTCGGTCGCGCCCGACCGGAGGTAGCCGATCGCACCGTCGAGAACCGCGGGCACCAGGACGTCGAGATCCGGTTGCGGGGCGGTGATCCACGTGGTGAACAGCGCCCGTAGACCGTCGGCGTCGGACTGATCCAGCAGCAGGGTGATGAACGGATCGAGATCCGCCACCGCCAGGGACCGCATGAACTCGACGCTGCGCGCGGCCGATCGAAAACCGGTGAGCGCCTCAAAGGGCCCCAAGGCGACGATCAACTCGGGCTTGTGGCTGCGGTCCCGGTAGTTGCGATTGGGCGCCGAGATCGGAATGCCCAGCCGCTCTTCACGTTCGAATCCCTGTTCGGCCTGCTGAGCGCTGGGGTGGGCCTGCAGCGACAGCGGCTCGTCGGCGGCCAGCACCTTGGCCAGGAACGGCAACGCGTCGCCGAATCGTTTCCGGATCGCCTCCCCCAGCTGGCCCGCCGGATCGGCGCTGACCATCTCCAGGAGCGACACCTCGCCGGCGTCGGTCTCGCAGCGGGCCGGGTCCCCGGGATGCGCTCCTAGCCACAGCTCCGCCTCGGGATGCACTGTGGGACTGGGCCTTCCAGTGAATTCAGCGATAGCGGTCCGCGACCCCCAGGCGTACTTGCGCACCGCACCGTGCAGCACATTCACGATGTCACCCTCGTGCCAATCTCAGGTAGACGGCCGTCATCTCCAGCCGTACGGCCAGCAAGGCCAGTTGTTGTTCGGGTCGTCCGCCCGCACGCGGCGTGGCGATGTCGGGTACGTCGTCGGCGCTGAGCACCATCAGGTCAGCCATCCCCTCGGTGCGCGCCACCACCGCGGGCCGCTGCTCGTCGGAGGTCAGCACCACGGCGCGCAACCGCGCGGGCAACGGTCCGTCGATCTCCTCGTCGTGAAACAGCGCCGCCTCGTAATTGGCGGGCCCCGAATTCATTTCGGCCGCGGCGATCAGTGCTTCGTGCAGCCCGGTCGCCGCGACCGCCTGCTGACCGATGCGCAGCAGAATCGTCGCGGCGTGGCGGGCGAGTGACAACGCGGCGGCGCCGTCACCGGCGAGGACCACATCGCGGCCGGCCAATTGGTCGGCGATCGTCTTGGCCGGGTTGGTGAACAGCTCGCGTGCGGCGCTGTTGCGCAACGCCTCGGCGTCCAGTTCGTCGGCCAGGGCCGCGATGTCCACCCGCATCCCCGCGTCGAGGACAGCGAGGATGGCCACCCCGGCAGCCAGATAGCGGCACAACCCGAACTCCTCGGGCACCGGCAGCCGCGGCGATAGCAATGCGGCACGTCCTGCCGTCACATCGCGCAACGGTCCTTCGTGCGGCGCGGCGACGATCACCCGCGCGCCGCGGCGCACGCCCGTCGCTGCGGCGGCCACCAGCACCGGATCACCCGGATCGGCCCCGGCCACCACCAGCACGTCGAGAGCACCGATCCACGGCGGCACCTCCGGGGCCACCACGATGGGCACGGCGGTGGACCCGCCCAGCGCCGCCGACAGCAGCGTCCCCGCCGTCAACGCGGGCCCACCTGCGGCCACCCAGATCAGGATGCGCGGCGGCAGATCCGAACGGACCGACTCCAGGGCGCCCTCGTCGACAGCGGCCGCGACGGCACGCACCTGGGCTCCCGCCATGGCGGCGGCGCGCAACAGCCCGTCCCGGTCGGCGGCGAGGAGTCCCTCGACGTCGTCCAGGTCGATCGTGGCGGCCCGCGAGGTCACGGCACGCTACCTGCGGCAATCAGTTTGGCCACCTCGCCCACGATCTCGTCGACCTCTTCTCCTGTGCGAGCCTCCACATTGAGCCGCAGCAGCGGCTCGGTGTTCGAGGTGCGCAGGTTGAACCAGCGGCCATCACCGAGATCGACCGTCACGCCGTCGAGGTGGTCGATGGAGTTGATCCGGGACCCGAAGGCGGTGAGCACCGATTCGACCACCGCGGGGGCGTCGGTGACGGTGTAGTTGATCTCCCCGGACGCCTCGTACCGCTGGTAGTCGGCCATCAGGTCCGACAGCGGTCGCTGCTGCTCCCCCAGCGCGGCGAGCACGTGCAGCGCAGCCAGCATCCCGGAGTCGGCGCCCCAGAAATCACGGAAGTAGTAGTGCGCCGAATGCTCGCCGCCGAAGATCGCGCCGGTGTCGGCCATCAGCGCCTTGATGTAGGAGTGCCCGACACGCGAACGCACCGGGGTGCCGCCGCGTTCGATGATCAACTCGGGCACCGCCCGCGAGGTGATGAGGTTGTAGATGACCGTGGCGCCGATCTCGCGACTCAGCTCGCGGCCGGCCACCAGGGCGGTCACCGCGGAGGGAGACACGGGACGGCCCAACTCGTCGACCACGAAGCAGCGGTCCGCGTCGCCGTCGAAGGCCAGCCCGATATCGGCTCCCGTCGCCAGGACGTGTGCCTGCAGATCCACCAGGTTGGCCGGGTCCAGCGGATTGGCCTCGTGATTGGGGAAGGTGCCGTCGAGTTCGAAGAACAGCGGCAGCACGGTGAGGCCGGGGATCGCCCCGAGCACCGCGGGCGTGGTGTGGCCGCCCATGCCGTTGCCCGCATCGACGGCGACGCGCAGCGGGCGCAGTCCGGAGAGGTCGACCAGGGAACGCAGGAAGGTGCCGTAGTCGGCGAGCACATCCCGATCGGTGGCGCTGCCCGGTGCGCCGTCGTACGCGGGCACGCCGGCAATCACCTCATCGGTGATGGTGGCCAACCCGGTGTCCTTCCCGACCGGCTTGGCCCCGGCCCGGCACAGCTTGATGCCGTTGTAGGCGGCCGGGTTGTGGCTGGCGGTGAACATGGCGCCGGGACAGTCCAGCAGGCCCGACGCGAAGTACAGCTGGTCGGTCGAGGCCAGTCCGATCCGGACCACGTCGAGGCCCTGCGCGGTGACGCCCTCGCCGAATGCCTCCGACAGCGACGGCGAGCTGCTGCGCATGTCGTGGCCGATGACCACCTGACGGGCCTGCTGCTCGTCCCGCATCAGCCGCGCGAACGCACCGCCGACATCGCGGACGAATGCCTCGTCGATCTGCTCACCGACCAGTCCACGAACGTCATAGGCCTTGATCACAGCATTGACGGCGGCGGCGGGCCGAGGCATGGCTGTCCTCGCTCTCTGGATCGACCGGGCTTGGGATGGTGACTCGCAGTCAGCCTAGTGGCTCACGTATTCCGCCGCCGCAGGTCTCGCCGCACGGCCGAAGTTCGACCGGCCGATCTATTCGGTGCCGGTGTCCGGCGGGTCGGGCAGCACCCGCAGGTGCCCGCGGCGACGGCCGTTGGTTTCCGGGCGGCGGATCGGCGGCGCGATCAGCGCGCCCCCGGGAAGACCGGTGGACGGATCCGAGAAACCGGCGGTGACGCCGTTCAACGAGGGCAGTCCGTCGTTGCGCTCACGCACGGCATCGGCGAGAGCCGACAGATCGTCTTCGTCGGGATGCGAGGGCAACGGGCCGGCGTGCCGGACCAATTCCCAGCCGCGGGGGGCGGTGATACGTCCGGCGTGCACGACACACAGATCCCAGGAGTGCGGCTCGGACACGGTCGCCAACGGTCCGACGACAGCTGTCGAGTCCGAATAGACGAAGGTCAGCGTCGCCACGGCGTAGTGCGGGCACCCGGGCCTGCAGCAGCGACGGGGAACATTCACGTTGCGAAGATTATCGTGCGGGAACGCCACGGGCATACGGACACGCGCAGTGCGACGAGCGCCGATCTCCAACCGTTACCATCACATCCGTGGCGCAGCGCAACCATCGCGGATCACGGCGCGGCCGCGAAATGCGCGGACCCCTGCTCCCGCCGACCGTGCCGGGCTGGCGTAGTCGCGCCGAACGTTTCGACATGGCGGTGCTGGAAGCCTACGAACCGATCGAGCGCCGGTGGCATGACAGGGTGGAGACCCTGGACGTGGCGGTCGACGAGATTCCCCGCATCGCACCGAAGGACCCCGAGAGCGTGCAGTGGCCGCCGGAAGTCGTCGCGGACGGCCCGATAGCCCTGGCGCGGCTGATCCCGGCCGGTGTGGATGTGCGCGGCAACTCCACGCGCGCGCGAATTGTGCTGTTCCGCAAGCCGATCGAACGCCGCGCCAAGAGCCGCGACGATCTGTCCGATCTTCTCCACGAGGTACTGGTGGCGCAGGTGGCCACCTACCTGGGCGTGGAGCCGTCCGTCATCGACCCTTCGATCGAGGACGAATAGACCCACAACGCAGAACGGCTCAGCCGTGAGGCCGAGCCGTTCTGATCAGATCAAATGATGCCGCGTTTGAGGCGGCGTCGTTCTCGTTCTGACAGCCCGCCCCAGATACCGAACCGCTCATCGTTGGCCAGTGCATATTCCAGGCACCGGTCCTTGACCTCGCAGCCCAAGCAGATGCGCTTGGCCTCGCGAGTGGACCCGCCCTTCTCCGGGAAGAAGGCCTCAGGGTCGGTCTGCGCGCACAGGGCACGCTCCTGCCACTGATCGTCTTCTTCGTCGCCCGCGACCGCATCGAAGTCCATCCGATCCGGCACCAAACTCAGCTGCGGACGCCCGGGCACCTCGAATGGCACCGGGTCGATAGTGGTGTGCGGTTCGTTGTCCACTGAACCGAGCAGCCGGTCGTCGAACCGGAGCGCGCGGTCGAAATCGACCTGCTCAAAAGACATGTTCCGCCTCCTCACCTGATTAATAGTCCCCATGTTGGAGCTCTACGGAGCTCCAGTCCCGCCAACACTATTGTGGTGTAAGGCCATCCCCGATACGCTCACTCTCGAACTCATTCGAACAAGTGATCGAATCTTGGTCTGCGACACCGGAACCGGGGTGCAACCGCGAAATGACACTGATGTGATTAGACACTTGTTAGCTGCCAGGGTCAAGCGCTAGAGCGCATTTTCATACCATCTCGTGACATGTTTGCGGCGTGTCACCGTACGGCGTGTTCGCCACACCCGCTGCGAGGTCCACCACACAAGCCCGCTGGCCTAGGGTCTGAAGGCGTGAAGGTCACCGTTTTGGTCGGCGGCGTGGGTGGCGCCCGGTTCCTGCTCGGCGTGCAGCATCTGCTGGGTCTGGGCCAGTTTGCCGACCCACAATCCTCCGCCGATCCCGCCGAGCATGAGCTGACGGCCGTGGTGAACGTGGGCGACGACGCCTGGATGTTCGGGGTGCGCATCTGTCCGGACCTGGACACCTGCATGTACACCCTGGGTGGCGGGATCGACCCGGACCGCGGGTGGGGGCATCGCGACGAAACCTGGCACGCCAAGGAGGAACTCGCGGCCTACGGCGTGCAGCCCGACTGGTTCGGCCTCGGCGACCGGGATCTGGCCACCCACCTGGTGCGCACCCAGATGCTGCGGGCAGGCTATCCGCTGTCCCAGGTGACCGAGGCGCTCTGCGACCGCTGGTCACCCGGCGCCCGTCTGCTGCCGGTCAGCGACGACCGCAGCGAAACGCATGTCGTGGTCACCGACCCCGACGGCGAACGCCGGGCCATCCACTTCCAGGAATGGTGGGTGCGCTACCGGGCCCAGGTCGCCACCCACAGCTTCGCCTTCGTCGGGTCCGAGAAGGCCACGGCCGCACCCGGAGTGACCGATGCCATCGCCGGCGCGGACATCGTGCTGCTGGCCCCGTCCAACCCCATCGTGAGCATCGGGACCATCCTGGCCGTCCCCGGCATCCGGGGCGCGCTGCGCTCGACGCCGGCACCGGTGATCGGCTACTCGCCCATCATCGCCGGAAAGCCGTTGCGCGGCATGGCCGACGAATGCCTCAAGGTGATCGGTGTCGAATCCTCCTCGCAGGCCGTCGGAACGCACTACGGCGCGCGCAGCGGCACCGGCATCCTGGACGGCTGGCTGATCGACCAGGGCGACGCCGCCACCATCGACGGCGTGCAGGTGCAACAGGCACCGCTGCTGATGACCGACCCGGCGACCACCGCCGAGATGGTCCGCGCCGGAATCCGGTTGGCGGGCCTGAGTTTGTGAGCGCAGACCACGGCACCTCGGCCGCCATCGAGATCATCCCGGTCCTCGGCCTCGGCGAATTCCGGCCGGGCGATGACGTGGCCGCGGCCATCGCCACGGCCGCCGGCTGGTTGCGCGACGATGACGTGGTCGTGGTCACCAGCAAGGTGCTGTCCAAGGCCGAAGGCCGGATCGTCGCCGCACCCACCGACCCGGAGCAGCGGGACGCCCTGCGCCGCAAGCTCATCGACGACGAGGCGGTTCGGGTGCTGGCCCGCAAGGGCCGAACCCTGATCACCGAGAACGCCTTCGGGCTCATCCAGGCCGCGGCCGGGGTGGATGGTTCCAACGTCGACGGCGCCGAACTCGCACTGCTGCCGGTCGATCCCGACCGCAGCGCGGCCGCGGTACGCGACGGGCTGGCGCAGCGGCTGGGGGTACGGGTCGGCGTGGTGGTCACCGACACCATGGGCCGGGCCTGGCGCAACGGCCAGACCGACGTGGCCATCGGCGCCGCCGGGCTGACGGTGCTGCACGGCTACGGCGGATCCCACGACAGTTTCGGCAACGAATTGATCGTCACGGAGATCGCGGTCGCCGACGAACTCGCCGCGGCCGCCGACCTCGTGAAGGGCAAACTCACCGGCATCCCCGTCGCAGTGGTGCGTGGTCTGACACTGCACGACAACGGCTCCGGGGGCCGCACCCTGGTGCGCAACGGCGAGGACGATCTGTTCTGGCTCGGCACCGCCGAGGCCATCGAACTGGGCCGCGCCCAGGCACAGCTGCTGCGCCGGTCCGTCCGCGAGTTCCTGCCCGACCCTGTCGATCCGGCACTCATCGAGGCAGCCGTTGCCGAGGCTCTGACCGCCCCCGCCCCGCACCACACCCGGCCGGTCCGGTTCGTCTGGGTGCGCGACGGGGCCACCCGCGCCCGGCTGCTCGACACGATGAAGGCACGCTGGCATGCCGATCTGACCGCGGACGGGCGCGACCCCGCGGACGTGGACCGCCGGGTGGCCAAGGGCCAGATCCTCTACGACGCACCCGAGCTCGTCGTCCCGTTCATGGTTCCCGACGGTGCACACACCTACCCGGACCCCGCCCGCACCGCAGCCGAGCACACCATGTTCACCGTCGCCGCGGGCGCCGCGGTGCAGGGCCTGCTGGTGGCATTGGCGGCCAGGGCGGTGGGCAGCTGCTGGATCGGGTCGACCATCTTCGCCGCCGACATCGTCCGCACCGAACTGGACCTGCCCGCGGATTGGGAACCGTTGGGCGCCATCGCGATCGGACATCCACCCGAGCCGTCGACGCCGCGTGACCCGGCCACCACCGATGGGCTGCTGGTCATCAGATGACGCTGCATGGCTCCGTCATCGACACCCTGACCCGTTGGGACGCAACCGATCCCGCCCAGGACACCCTGCGGGAAGCGGTGCTGGCGTTCGTGCTGGCCCGCCCCGACGCCTGCCGCAGGGCCTGCGAACCCGGCCACATCACTGCATCCACTCTGGTGCTCGACCACTCCGGGACCCAGGCGCTGCTGACCCTGCACCCGAGGGTCGGCCGCTGGCTGCAACTGGGCGGGCACTGCGAGGAACCCGACACCGACATCGCCGCCGCGGCGCTGCGGGAGGCCACAGAGGAGTCCGGGATCACCGGGCTGCGACTGGACCCCGAACTTGCCGCGCTGCACGTGCATCCGCTGACCTGCTCGCTCGGCCTGCCGACACGGCATCTGGATCTGCAGTTCGTGGCGCACGCCCCGGCCGGTGCCGAAATCGCTTGCAGCGACGAGTCACTCGACCTGCGTTGGTGGCCGCTGGACGCCCTGCCCGACGGCGATCCGGCATTGACCGCGCTGGGCCGTGCGGCAGCGGTGCGTCAGACGTCGCTGGAGTAGCGGATACCGCCGTCGGGGATGGTCACACCCGGCCACACCCGGGCACCGCGCAGCAGTTCGCAGCGCGCTCCGATGTCCGCGCCATCGCCGATCACCCCGTCCCGCACCAGCGCCCGCGGACCGATCCGGGCCCCGAAGCCGATGATCGAACGCTCGATCACCGCGCCGGCGGCCACCCGGACCCCGTCGAAGATGACCGCGCCGTCCAACCGTGCGCCCGCGCCGATCTCGGCACCCCTGCCGACCACGGTGCCGCCGATGAGCACCGCGCCCGGCGACACCGAGGCGCCGTCGTGCACCAGTGATTCGCCGCGCACATGCGTCAGCGCCGGCGACGGGGCGATACCGCGAACCAGGTCGGAGGACCCGCGCACGAAATCGTCCGGGGTGCCCATATCGCGCCAGTACGAGGTGTCGACGTAGCCACACACCTTGCGGCCCTCGGCCAGCAGGCCCGGGAACACCTCACGCTCCACCGAGACGGGGCGCCCCTTCGGCAGCGCGTCGATGACCTCACGCCGGAAGACATAGCAGCCCGCGTTGATCTGGTCGGTCGGCGGATCCTCGGTCTTCTCCAGGAAGGCCGTCACGCCGCCGTCGGCGTCGGTCGGGACACAGCCGAACGCGCGGGGGTCACTGACCCGGACGAGGTGCAGGGTGACGTCGGCCTGATGCTCGTAGTGGGACGCCAGCAGCGCCCCCAGGTCGGCTCCCGAGAGTACGTCGCCGTTGAACACCAGGGCGGTGTCGTGCCGCAGCTTCGAAGCCACGTTGGCGATACCTCCGCCGGTGCCGAGCGCCTCTTTCTCGACGACGTAGTCGATCTGCAGACCCAACTTCGAGCCGTCGCCGAACTCGGCCTCGAACACCTCCGCCTTATAGGAGGTGCCCAGTACGACGTGCTCGATGCCCGCGGCCGCGATGCGCGACAGCAGGTGGGTCAGGAACGGCAGCCCCGCGGTGGGCAGCATCGGTTTCGGCGCCGAGATCGTCAGCGGGCGCAGTCGGGTGCCCTGCCCCCCGACGAGAATGACGGCATCGACCTTCTTCGGGTCCACAGGAATGTTCAACGTCAGCCCCGTCCTTCCGCCTGCCTGCGCCGTGAGCGACGCACCACCGCACTCGACCGGGCGGCCAGCGCGACTTTAATCGTCCAACGTAATGGCGCCTGCCACCACTCGGGGTAACGATCGGCGAGAAATGTGTAAGTACTTCGATGATGGGCGGCCAAGTTGCGGGCCGGGTCGCGGCCGGTGGAGTGCCCCTTGTCGTGCAGCACCTCTGCGGTAGGCACATAGACGTTCTGCCAACCGGCCTTCGCGATCCGATTGCCCAGGTCCACGTCTTCCATGTACATGAAATAGCGTTCGTCGAACCCGGCGATGCGCTCGTAGGCGGACCGCTTGAGCAACAGACAGGAGCCGGACAACCAGCCGACAACCCGTTCGCTGGGCTCCAGATTTTCCTGTCGGTAGGCCGCCGTCCACGGATTGGATTTCCACACCGAACCCACCACCGCATGCATGCCGCCGCGGACCAGGCTCGGCTGCAGCCGCGCCGACGGGTAGATCGTCCCGTCCGGATCACGGATCAGCGGGCCCAGCGCACCGGCGCCCGGCCACCGCTCGGCCGCCTCGAGCAGGTTGTCGATGCTGTCGGGCCCCCACTGCACATCCGGATTCGCCACCACGAAGTACTCGGCGTCACTGTCGGCAAGGTACTCGCGCACCGCCATGTTGACCGCGCTGCCGTAACCGAGATTCGAGCCGGTGCGCAGCAGCGCGACGTTCGGATGATCCTGCACCGCGGCCTCGGGTGCGCCGTCGGTCGAACCGTTGTCGGCCATCACCACCGTGACCGGAAGGTCGGTGGCGTGTGCCAGGGTCGCCAGGAAGCGCTCCAAATGCGCCCCCGGCGAATACGTCACCGTCACAACGGTCAGCCGGCCGATCTCGTCTGTCACGGCGTCGAGGGTATCGACGTCCCGGCGCCGAGGACCCGCGGGGCCATCTAGCGGGCGAGCACGCTGGCGGTGAACTTCGGCTGCCAGTCCGACGTCAGCAGCGCACCGAAATTCGATTCCCGGTCACCGCGATTGGCGCTGTTGTTGTCGCGGATGCTGTAGATGAACGCGGGCCCGACGTAGCCCAGACCGGCCGCGGCCGACAGCACGTCGGTGATCTGCTTGGCCTGTTCCTGCTGACTGACGCCCTCGGCGGTGTCACTGGTCGGTGCGCCGAGCTCGGTGAACCAGATCTTCTTGCCACCGTCGCCGGCGCCGCCCATCACGTCGTGCATCAACCCCACCTCGGACCACCCGCCCTCGGGGTCGGCGGAGATGCCGCCCGGGCTCACGTACGGGTGCGCCGCGGCGGCATCGAACGATCCCTGGATACCGGCGTCGTACAGCTTGCGCAAGAAGTTCGAGGGCGACTCCGGGCCGGGCTGGCGGCTGAGGCCGGACAGCACCACGGTGGCGGCCGGGTTGCCCGCCTTGATGGCCGGGTAGGCGGCCTTCAGCATGGAGGCGTAGACGGCCGCCCGGTTCTGGGTGAAGCCCATGAACAGCGGCAGGTTCGGCTCGTTCCAGACCTGCCAGGCCGGAATCCGGGAGCCGTAGCGTTGCGCGGCGACACGGGCGAAGTTCGCGTAGTCACCCGCATCGGCCGGCGGCACCGACGGGATCAGTGAGTTCAGCGCCTGCGGACGGGCCCATCCCGGGGTGTACAGCAGGACGCCCAGCACGCGCAGGCCCTTGGCGGTCGCGGTGTTGACCGCGTTGTCCAGATAACCCCAGTCGTACTGGCCCTTGGACTTCTCGATGGTGCTCCAGTCGACCGCGAGCCGGTACCAGGAGGCCCCGGTGCGGGAGACGGCATCGATCTCACGGTTGGTGTCATCGAACGACGAATAGGTCGGAGCGGCGCCCTGGCCGAACCCGTAACCGTCCGCGGGCGCGACGACTCCGGCGTGCGACACCGCCGGCGCGACGGACACGAAAGCCGCGATCAGGGTCGCGACCAATAGGCCACGTCGACCGGCACGTCCCAGGGTCCTCAGCATGAACGGCATGGTATCCCACCCTCATTTCGGTGAAATTGACAAGTGATTGACAGCTTCAGCCGCGTTATCGGCCGCGCCGACCCAGGTGTTACCCGCTCACGGGCAATGGTCCGGAAAGACCTGCCACGCCGATCGGGCTAACGGGTAGCGACGCCCGATCCCAGTAGCCTGTCGGGGTGCCCCGCCGAATGCTCCGGATCGCCGCTGCCGCGGTCGCCTCGACGGTCGTCATAGCCACCGGTGCCGCCTGGAGCACCGTCCGGTCCTTCGAGGACGGCATCAACCACGTCAACTCCGCGGCCCTCGGCGGCGGTGGCGAAGACGGCGCGATCGACATCCTGCTGGTCGGGATGGACAGCCGCACCGATGCGCACGGCAACCCGCTGTCGGCGGACGAACTGGCCACCCTGCGCGCGGGCGACGACGTGTCCACCAACACCGACACCATCATCCTGGTCCGCATCCCCAACAACGGGAAGTCGGCGACCGCGATCTCGATCCCGCGGGACTCCTATGTGGAGGCTCCCGGGATGGGGAAGATGAAGATCAACGGCGTCTTCGGCGAGGTGAAGCTCGACAAGATGAAGCAGTTGGTGGAGGTCGAAGGCGAGGACCCCGCGACCGCCGAGCCCAAGGCCACCGAAGCCGGGCGCGAAGAACTCATCAAGACGGTCGCCAAACTGACCGGCGTCACCGTCGACCACTACGCCGAGATCGGGCTGCTCGGTTTCGCGCTCATCACCGACGCCCTCGGCGGCGTCGACGTGTGTCTCAAAGACGCGGTGTACGAGCCGCTCTCCGGGGCGGATTTCCCGGCGGGCTGGCAGAAGCTCAACGGTCCGCAGGCGTTGAGCTTCGTCCGGCAGCGCCACGACCTGCCCCGCGGCGACCTGGACCGGGTGACCCGCCAGCAGTCGGTGATGGCGTCGCTGGCCCACGAGGTGATCTCCAGCAAGACGTTGTCCAGCCCGTCCACCCTGAACCGGTTGCAGACCGCGGTGCAACGGTCGGTGGTGCTGTCCGACGGTTGGGACATCATGGATTTCGTGCAGCAGCTGCAGAAGCTGGCTGCCGGGTCGGTGGCCTTCGCGACCATCCCGATCCTGCAGGAGGATGGCTGGAGCGATGACGGAACCCAGAGCGTGGTCCGGGTCGACCCGACCCAGGTGCGCGACTGGGTGGACGGCCTGCTCAGCGATCAGGCCCAGGGCAAGACCGAGGAGCTGAGCTACTCCCCGGAGAAGACCACCGCCGACGTCGTCAACGACACCGACATCAACGGGCTCGCCGCCTCGGTGTCGGAGGTTCTCACCGGCAAGGGCTTCACCGCCGGCGCCGTGGGCAACACCGACGGCGTGCACGTCACCAACAGCCAGGTGCAGGCAGCAAAGGTCGATGACCTTGGCGCACAGGCGATTTCGAAGGAACTCGGCAGCCTGCCGGTCGTCGAGGACGCTTCCCTGGCACCCGGCGCGGTCCGGGTCGTGTTGTCCGCGGACTACACCGGACCGGGATCCGGGCTGGAGGGGCCCACCGGCCTGTCCGGCGATTCGGCCGTGGTGTCCGAGAGCGCGGGCGACGTGTCCGATTCCGACGAGACGCCCCCGCCGCCATCGCCGATCATCACCGCAGGCTCCAACGACCCCGCGTGTGTCAGCTGACGTGACGACAGTCAGTGCGGCACTGCTCGATCCGTTGATGCAGCGCGACGCCGTCGGGCCCCGGATCACCTATTACGACGACGCCACCGGCGAACGCATCGAGCTCTCGACGGTGACGCTGGCCAACTGGGCGGCCAAGACGGCGAACCTGTTGCGCGACGAACTCGGCGCCGGCCCGTCGACCCGGGTGGCGGTGCTGCTGCCCGCGCACTGGCAGACCGCGGCCGTGGTCTTCGGCATCTGGTGGGCGGGCGCGGAGGCGGTGTTCGACACTTCCGGTGCGGCCGACATCGCGCTGTGCACCGCCGACCGCATCGACGAAGCGGATGCCGCCGTGCCGATGGGTGAGATCGCCGTGCTGTCGCTGGATCCGTTCGGCAAGGCGGTACCGGACCTTGCGGTCGGCCTGACCGACTATGCGACGGCGGTGCGGGTGCACGGCGACCAGATCGTGCCGGAGCGCCATCCCGGGCCGGCGCTGGACGGTCGCAGCGTCGAGGCGGTCATCGCGGCCGCGGCGAGCAGTGCTCAAGCCCAGGGCTTCGCCTCGGGTGACCGGGTGATGTCCAGCCGATCGTGGGCCACCGCGACGGACCTCATCGACCACCTGCTGGCGGTGTTCGCCGCAGGCGCGTCGCTGGTGCAGGTCGCCAACCCGGATCCGGCTGCGCTGGACCGGCGCAGACAGACCGAGAAGGTCACCAAGGGCTAGCTCGCGTCAGCGCAGCAGCTGACGCGACATCACCACACGCTGGATCTGATTGGTGCCCTCATAGATCTGGGTGATCTTGGCGTCACGCATGAAACGCTCGACCGGGAAGTCCACTGTGTAGCCGTAGCCGCCGAACAGCTGCACGGCGTTCGTGGTGACTTCCATGGCCACGTCGGAGGCGAAGCACTTCGACGCCGACGCCAGGAACTGCAGGTTGGCTTCGCCGCGCTCACCGCGGGCAGCGGCGGTGTAGACCATCAGCCGGGCGGCTTCGATCTTCATCGCCATGTCGGCCAGCATGAACTGGGTGCTCTGGAAGTCGGCGATGGACTTGCCGAACTGCTTGCGCTCCTTGGTGTAGGCGATCGACGCGTCCAGGGCGCCCTGGGCGATGCCCACGGCTTGGGCGCCGATGGTCGGGCGGGTGTGATCCAGGGTGGCCAGCGCGGTCTTGAAGCCGGTGCCGGGCTCGCCGATGATCCGATCGCCCGGGATGCGGCAGTTCTCGAAGTACAGCTCGGTGGTCGGCGAGCCCTTGATGCCCATCTTGTGTTCCTTGTGCCCGGCCGAGAATCCCTCGTCGTCCTTGTGCACGATGAACGCCGAGATGCCGTTGGCACCCTTGTCCGGGTCGGTCACCGCCATCACGGTGTACCAGGTGGAGTAGCCGCCGTTGGAGATCCAGCACTTGGTGCCGTTGAGGATCCAGTCGTCGCCGTCGGCCACGGCACGGGTGCGCATCGCGCCCGCGTCGCTGCCGGCTTCGCGCTCGCTCAGCGCGTAGGAGGCGGTGGCTTCCCCCGCCGCGATCGACGGGAGCACCTTCTGCTTGAGCTCCTCGGTCCCGCGCATCAGCAGGCCCGTCGTGCCCAGCTTGTTGCAGATCGGGATCAGCGAGGACGACGCGCACACCCGCGCTACTTCCTCGATCACGATGCACGCGGCGACCGCGTCGGCGCCCTGGCCGCCGTACTCCTCGGGGATGAACACCGCCGAGAATCCCGAACCGTCCAGTGCGGCCAGGGCTTCGTCGGTGTAGCGCGCCTGCGCGTCCACCTCTGCGGCGTACGGCGCGATCTCCTTCTCGCACAGGGCGCGCAACACGGTGCGCAGCTCATTGTGCTCGTCGGAAAGCTGGAAGAGATCGAACGACGGATTGTCCATCACAGGCTCCTTAGCTACTCGTGGGTAACTTTAACCTCTACTGCGCGCCGCCCAGTAATCGGTCACGCAGGGCGGCGTCCTTGGCCAGCACCGTCGCCTCCAGGTCGGCCTGGAACTGCTCGATACGGCCCCGCAACACGGGATCGGCGGCACCGAGGATGCGCACGGCGAGCAGGCCGGCGTTTCGCGCCCCGCCGATGGACACCGTCGCCACCGGAACCCCCGCGGGCATCTGCACGATCGAGAGCAGCGAGTCCAGGCCGTCCAGGCGCGCCAACGGCACCGGCACCCCGATCACCGGCAGCGGGGTCGCCGAGGCGACCATCCCCGGCAGGTGCGCCGCCCCGCCCGCACCGGCGATGATGACCTCGATCCCCCGGCCCGCGGCCGTCTGGGCGTAGTCGAGCATCCGGGCCGGGGTGCGGTGCGCCGAGACGACCCCGATCTCGAAGGGGATGCCGAACTCGGCCAGCGCTTCGACTGCGGCCTCCATCACCGACCAGTCGCTGTCGCTGCCCATGATGACCCCGACCCGGGGGCGCATTACCTCAGCCATCTAGTGCCCGTCCCATCCGTCGCTCCACTCGGCGTGCGACAACCAGTGCGCCGCACGCTGTGCTCGTTCCCGAACTGCCGCAACATATTCCGCGTCGTCCGCACTCCCGCCGGCCGACCCGAGGATGTTCACGTGGCCGATCTTGCGACCGGGCCGCTCACCCTTGCCGTACAGGTGCACCTTGGCATCGGGCATCCGCCCGAACAGGTGGTGTACCCGTTCGTCCATCGACATGGACGGCGTCTCCGGCGCCCCGAGCACATTGCCCATCACCGTGATCGGCGCGAGTGCGCCGGTGTCACCGAGCGGATAGTCCAGCACCGCGCGCAGATGCTGTTCGAACTGGCTGGTGCGGGCGCCGTCCATGGTCCAGTGCCCGGAATTGTGTGGCCGCATGGCCAACTCGTTGACCAGGATCGCGCCGTCCTCGGTCTCGAAGAGTTCGACCGCCAGCACGCCGACCACCCCGAGTTCCTGGGCCAGCCGCAGGCCGAGAGCTTCCGCGGCCGCGGCCGTGTCGCCGTCCAGACCCGGCGCGGGTGCGATGACCTCGACGCAGATCCCGTCCCGTTGCACCGTCTGCACCACCGGCCACGCCGCACCCTGACCGAACGGCGAGCGCGCCACCAGCGCCGAGAGTTCGCGCCGCATCGCGACCCGTTCCTCGAGCAGCACGTCGACACCGTCGGCCAGGTAACCGGCCACCGCTTCCCTGGCGTGGGCGAGGTCGCGGGCCAGCACCACACCGCGGCCGTCGTAGCCCCCGCGGATCGTCTTGATGACGACCGGGCCGTCGATCCGGGCCGCGAACGCGTCGACGTCGTCGACGCCCGTCACCGCCGTGTATCGCGGGATCGGCGCCCCGAGGGCCTCCAGCTTGCGCCGCATGATCAGTTTGTCCTGGGCGTGGATCAGCGCCTCCGGCGGCGGTGCCACCGTGACCCCCTCGGCCACCAGTTGCTCCAGCAGGTCCGTCGGGACGTGTTCATGGTCGAAGGTCAGCGCATCGACGCCGCTCGCAGCGCGTCGCAGCGCGTCCAGATCGGTGTGCGAGCCGATCACCACGTCCGGGCTGACCTGCGCCGCGGGTTCGTCGGGTCCGGCCGACAGCACCCGCAGCGTCTGCCCGAGGGCGATCGCCGCCTGATGGGTCATCCGGGCCAGTTGTCCACCGCCGATCATCGCGACGACGGGTGCGCTGGGGCTCTGACGGGTTCGTGGCACGCACCCATGTTTTCATGGCTTGCGCGAAGCCCCTACACCCGTCGCGACCTGCGCAGGTTCACGTTGTCAAGGGACTTTCCGTAGACTGCTTCTTCGTGTCCTTTGCTGATGCCACGATCGCGCGGCTGCCTCGCCCGATCCGGCCCTTCGCCGAGCGGCACCATGAGCTGATCAAATTCGCGCTGGTCGGCGCCACCACGTTCGTCATCGATTCGGCGATCTTCTACACACTGAAGCTCACGGTGCTCGAGCCCAAACCGGTGACCGCCAAGATCATCGCCGGCATCGTGGCCGTCATCGCGTCCTACATTCTCAACCGCGAGTGGAGCTTCAAGGACCGCGGCGGTCGGGAGCGGCACCACGAGGCGCTGTTGTTCTTCGGCGTCAGCGGTGTCGGCGTGCTGCTGAGCATGGCCCCGCTGTGGGTGTCGAGCTACATGCTGCAGCTGCGGGTGCCCGAGGTATCGCTCACGATGGAGAACATCGCGGACTTCGTCTCCGCCTACGTGATCGGCAACCTGCTGCAGATGGCCTTCCGATTCTGGGCGTTCCGCCGCTGGGTCTTCCCCGACGAGAATGCCCGCAACCCGGATAAGGCGCTGGAGTCCACGCTCACCGCGGGCGGCATCGCCGAGGCGTTCGAGGATCACCACGAGCAGCACGACCCACGTGGTCACCTGGGTGACAGCGCACAGCGTTCCGGCCCGAACGGGACGGTCACGCCGCTACGCCCGCCGCGGCGGCCCGATCAGCTCGGCGATTCCTCCGAACCCAGGGTGTCGAAGACTTCGTGATACAGCAGTGAGTGCACCTGCTCGACACGGGGGATGTCGTAGAACTCCAGCGGGTCCTGCGACGCCGACTCGATGATCAGGGTGCCGGTGCGCACCAGCCGATCGATCAGGCCGTGCCGGAACTCCACGGAATTGATCCGCGCCAGCGGGATGTCGATACCCGACCGGTTGAGTACCCCGTGCCGGAACATCACCCGCCGGTCGGTGATGACGAAATGCGTGGAGAGCCAGTTCAAGTACGGCCACAACGTCAACCACCCGACCAGCACCACCCAGATCGCGGCGATGACGCCCGACGCGACGGTCTTGGCGGTGGGGTCCCAGTCGGTCCGGTTGATCACCGCGGCACCGAAGGCGGCCACTGCGGTGGTGAGGACCAGGATGAGCGCGGGCCCGATCAGCCGTTTCCAGTGCGGATGGCGGTGCAACACCACACGTTCGTCGCCGGCGAGGACATTGTCCGGGTAACCCACGCCGACGACTTTACTGCTGAGCGGTCCCTGCGGCGGGCCGCAAATGCACAATGTCGCCTGCGGCGACCGCCGTCGTCCCGCCGGCCGACTCGATGAGCAGCCGGCCGGTGTCGTCAACCCCGGTGGCGGTGCCGACGATCTCACGGTCGCCGGGCAGCAGCGCCCGGACTTGGGCCCCGATCGTGCCGCTGCGCCGACGATAAGCCGCGAGGACGTCGTCGCCTCGGCGCCAGTCCTCGATGCGCGCACCCAGATGCCGGAGGATGCCGAGCACCAAGTGATCACGTTCGACGTCGCCGCCGGCCGCGAGCACCGAGGTGGCCCCGGGCTGATCGATCTCGTCCGTTGCGACTGTCACGTTCAGGCCGATCCCGACGACGACCGCCGGCTGCGGCGAGGCGACCTCGGCCAGGATGCCCGCGATCTTCGCACCGTCCACCAGGACGTCGTTGGGCCATTTGAGGGACCCGGTCACCCCGGCCTCGTCGAGCGCCTCGACCACGGCAACCCCGGTCAGCAGCGGCAGCAGGGCCCAGGTCTGTTCGTCGACGCCCGCCGTCGAGACGCCGACCGACAAGGCGACCGAGCCCATCGGCACTCCCGACCACACCCTGCCGCCGCGGCCCCGCCCGGCCGTCTGATGCTCGGCCAGCAGCACCGCGCCGCCGATGTCCTCCCCGGCCGCCGCGCGGGCGACCAGATCGGCGTTCGTGGAGCCGGTCGCCTGCACGACGTCGAGGCGCCGCCATCCGGTCATCTGCGCGCGCAGCGCCGCGGTGTCCAGCGGGGTCCGGTTCGTCTCAGCGGTCATGGGCAGTCATTGTGCACCGGCTTGCCCGCAAAGCGGTCGAGCAGCCACTGCAACTGGGTGGCCAGATCGACATCCGAGTGGCCCTTACCCGGCTGGAACTCGACCGTCACCGTCCCGCCCATGTCGCAGGCCCGCGCGACGGCGGCGCGCGTCCACTCCGGATTGATGTAGGCGTCCGACCCGCCGTACCACACCGACATCGGCCCGGACAGTGGTCGTTGCGGAAGCGCCCACTGCTGCAACAACTTTCGCAACAGATCGGCCGCTTCCGGCGTATGCGGAGTGAAGTCGGACCCGGTCAGCTTGTCGGCCGCCGCGGATCTCTGCATCAGCTCCGAGCCCTGGCATGCGGTCAGCACGGCCCAGTTCTGCGCGGCCGAGTCGCGCCGGAAGTCGTCGCGGTTGAGTTCGGGGTGGCGGCGCGCCAGCGACTCGACGATCAGGGCCATGCTCAGCCGCTGCTCGCGACTGAGCGCGCCGGTGGCCGCCAGGTCGACGAATTTCGTCACGTCCGCGGCGGGTGCCGCCGCGACCGCCCCGAGGAACCGGAGCTCGGGTGCGTACTCGCTGGCGCGCTCGTTGGCGGCCCACGCGGCGGCACCGCCCTGCGAGTGGCCGAACGCCGCCCACGTGGTCGACGTGTCCCCGGGGAAGGAATGGCGCAGCGCGCGCACGGAGTCGATCATGTTCAGCCCGGCGGTGTGCGCGTCCAGATACGGGTGCAGGCCCTTGACGCCCAGCCCTTCGTAGTCGGCCACCGAGACGGCATAGCCCCTGTCGATCAGCGGGGCCACGAAGCTCAGTGCGCCCTCCAACCAGGGCGACAGGGACGGCCCGCACGGCCCGTCGATACCGACCGTGCCGTGCCCGACCGCCACCACCGGCCAGCCCCCGGCGGGCGGGGAGCCCAGCGGCGTGAAGACCGATCCGGAGACGACGGTGGGTGCACCGGTGTCCCCCGAGGTGGACCGGTAGACGACCCGCACCGCGCGCAGATCGCGTCCTTCGCGGGTCTGGGTCACCGAGGGCATCGTGGTGGCCGAGATGAGCGAGCCCGGGCCGGAACCGGTGAAGTCTGCCGTCGCGACCGGGACCGGTGGACCCTGCAGCGAGGAAAAGGCGTTGTAGGTGGCGTTGACGAGCCATCCCGCGATGGGTACCGCAAGGGGCAGTAACTGGATGCCGCCGATGACGACCGCCACGACGGCGACGATCGCGAAGATTCTCTTGATCCAGCCCGCCGGGCCGTTCACCGACGGGCGCCGCATGGTCGCCACACTACCTGCGGCTCACGCTGCGAGGCGTGAGCTCAGTACGCGCCTGCGCCGCCCAGCACGGTGCGGACCGTCTTGAAGGCGATCAGCACGTCACTGCTGATCGACCAATTCTCGACATAGGAGAGGTCCAGTCGCACCGAGTCGTCCCAGGAGAGGTCGGCGCGGCCGCTGACCTGCCACAGACCCGTGATCCCCGGCAGCACGAGCAGACGGCGACGAACCTGGTCGGTGTACGCGTCGACCTCGCAGCGCAGGGGCGGACGCGGACCGACGACGCTCATCTCCCGCTTGAGAACGTTGAAGAACTGCGGCAATTCGTCGATGCTGTAGCGCCGCAGGATGCGGCCCACGGGCGTCACCCGCGGATCCTCGCGGATCTTGAACAGCACACCGCCGGAGAAATCGTTGAGGGCGCTGAGGCGGCTCACCTGCTTGTCGGCGTCGACCACCATGGTGCGGAACTTGATCATCTTGAACGGGACGCCGTCGATGCCGATGCGCTCCGAGCAGTAGAAGATCGGGCCGCGGCTGGTGAGCTTGATGGCGATCGCACTGAGGATCATCAACGGCGACGCCGCGAGCAGCACGCTCAGCGACACGAACACGTCGAAGACGCGCTTCTGCAGCTTCTTGGTGCCGCTGTACTGCGGCCGCTCCAGGTGGATCAGCGGCAGTCCGGCCACCGGCCGCATGGTCAGGCGCGGACCGGCGATGTCGACCATGCCCGGGGACACCACGAGGTCGACGCCGAGCCGGTCCATGTCCCAGGACAGTTCCCGCACGCCGGCCGGGCCGAGGTGGTCGGTGGTGGTCAGTGCGACGGTGTCGGCGCCGGTGACGGCCAGGGCGGCCTCGACGCTGTGTTCGTCACCCAGGACCGGGAGAGTCCCGACACCGGGGATGTCGATGGTCTTCCCGGGGTGCGGGCCCGTCAGGCAGACCCCGACCACGGAGTAGCCGTAGTCCCGCGCGCGGGACAGGGACTGCACCAGGCTGTGCACGGCCGTCGGGCTGCCGACAGCGAGCACGGAGTTCACGCAGCGGCCACCCTTGCGGTACCAGCTGAGCACCCGGCGAGCGGAGCTGCGGCTGATCATCAGGAGAACCAGGCCGAGCGGGAACGCCACCGCGAGGTACCCGCGGGCGTACTCCGGCCGGAAGATCATCACGGTGATGGCGACGACGCCGATGGTCGACATGGTTGCCGAGAGCACTCGGCGGTACTCCTCGGTTCCGGCGCCGACGATGCGCGGCGACCGGGTTCCGTAGGCCGCCAGCATGCCCAGCCACATCAGGCCGAAGATCACCGACAGCAACCCGAAATATTTGGTGAGCGGATCGAATTGGGTGACGGGCCGTCCCAGCCGGACCATCTGCGCGCACGCCATGGCCGCACCAACCACGAAAACATCCGAGATCATCAGGCCGAGGACATAGCGGCGTTGCCACGCGAGCCCTTGCGTGCGGTCGGCGACTGCTACCAGCGGTGGTTGCCCCGCGATTCCCTGTCGAGATGCAGCAAACTCGTCGAGCGCACTCGTATCACTAGAAACTAGTGCCACCGCTGATTCCCTCTCATCGTGGGGCCGAGCCCGCGAGAATTAACACATTACACGCGTTTCGGACCGCCGGAGCATCTTCGCGAAGGTTTGCTGGCCACTGGTACCCCGACGCAACATTTGCTTACATGTCCGCAATCGCGCCAACCTGGACCAAGCAAGAACAGCTGGACTGAGGCTTATCATTACCACAGACAGGATGTTCTGCAACCGCAACGCGAATGTCGGTTGCCACAAACTCGCTTTCGGAGCAATTCGCCGCGATTACTGTGGAGTCTCTGGGAATCGCGCGAGAACTCCGTGTTCACCGCCCCGAATACGCCGCCCCGCCCCCGGCCGGCGGACGCCGACGCACGGCGGGGACACCGATTCGGACCGCCGCGCACGCAGCTACGCCTCCCGCCGGACGATCAGCGGATCGCGCCGCACCCGTTCGAGGCCGGGGCACCCGCGAAACGCTGCGCCAGCCAGTCGACCTGACCGGCGAAGTCCAGGTCACCATGGCCTTTGTCGGGCTGGAAGTCCGCTGTCACCACGCCACCGATGGCGCAGGCCTGGCGCATCGCCGCTTCGGTCCAGCCCGGGGCGATGTACTCGTCCTTGCCTCCGTAGACCACGCTCATCGGCGCGGACAGCCGCTGCTGTGGCAGCGCCCAGGCCGCGAGGTAACCGCGCAGCCGGTCGGCCGCCTGCGGCGTCTGGGGCTTCACGTCGTCGGGCTGCAGCGCATTGATGACCGATTCCCGTTCGTGCACCTTGTCGCCGCTGCAGGCGGTCAGCACATCCCATTTCTCCGCGGCGATGCCGCGCCGGTAGTCGTCGCGGTTGATGTCCGGGTGCAGACGGGCCAACGACTCGACGATCACCACCAGGGTCGGCATCTGCTCACGGGTCAACTTGTCCTGCAGTGCCAGGTCGACCAGGCCTGCGACGTCGGCAGCCGGCGCCAGCGCCACCACGCCGACGGGGCGCATCTCCGGCGCATAGGTCGCGGCCTGCTCCCCCGCGCCCCACGCCGCGCCGCCACCCTGTGAACCACCGAGCGCCGCCCAGCGTTCGGAGACGCCCTCGAACGTGCGTCGGATCGCCCGCACCGAGTCGATGAGGTTCAGACCGGCAGTGCGCGCATCGAGGTACGGATGCACCCCGGCGAATCCCAGACCCTGGTAGTCAGCCATGGTCACGGCATACCCGGCGGCCACCAGGTTGGTCACCCAGGTGACGCTTCCCAGCAGGGACGGTGACAGCGACGGGCCGCACGGCTCGTCGATGCCCAAGGTGCCGTGCCCGTAGGCGATCACCGGCCAGCCGTCGGGCGGCGGGGTACCACCGGGCGTGAAGACGGCGCCGGACACCTCGGTCGGAGCGCCCGTGTCACCTTCGGTGGAGCGGTAGACCACCCGTGCCGCGCGAATCGGCGGGCCCGTGATGCGGCGGCTGAACGCGGGCATGGTGACGGCGCTGACCAGCGTCCCCGGCCCGCTGCCGCTGAGGTCGGCGGTGGCGATCGGCTGCGCGTCCTCGGAGCCGGCGGTCATCCCGAGAAGCTCCCGTACCGGTGGGGAAACCGCCACCACCAGTCCCGCGGTCAACACGACGACGGCGCCGATCACCGCGGCCCACAACCATTTCCGGCGCGTCAACGTTTCTTGAATCTCTTTGCCAGATCCAGCCCGGGCTTCTCCACGAGGTAGTACGAGACGGTGGCCACCGCAAGGGTGACAACGCTCACCAGAGCCATGTTTCGGAGCATGCCGCCCCAGCTGTCACCGGCGGCCAGGTTGTACCGCCCCAGCAACAACAACATCGGGTAGTGCCACAGGTACACCGACATCGAGATCAGCCCGATGAAGTAGAACGGCCGGGCATCGATCCAGCGGGCCAGTCTCGATGGGGCGCCCCAGGACAGCGGCAGGATGACCATCACGATGAACAACGCAGACACGATTCCGAGCACGCCGTAACCGAACGCACTCTGATCTTTGACCAGGATCAGCGTCAGCACCCCGAACACCGGGATCGCGAGGATCGCGGCCCGATGGATCCACTTGGCCGCCCGCTCGCCGATGACCGCCTGTTCGATCGCGACGAACAGGATGGCCGCGAGCATGCCGTACGCGAACAGGTCGGCATTGGTGAGCATGCTGCGGCTGAACACCGCCGCGAGGTTGGGGCCCCAGTTCTGCAGCCAGATGTCCGGCATGTACTGACCGCCGTCGGGCGTGAAGTTGTGCACGTTGACATGCGCGTACACCCACGGGGTCAGGGCCCGGCCGATGTAGGCGATCACCAGCAGGATCGCCGGGGCCACCAACGCGAGCTTCAACGGATCCACATTCAGACGCCGGCGCAGCGCGAAGATCAACACTCCCAGCAGTGGCAGCGACAGATAGAACGCGATCTCCAGCGTCAACGACCAGGACGGGTTGATCCCGGTCTGGACGTAGTCGGGGATGTAGGTCTGCACCAGTGTCAGGTTCGCCAGCAGCTTGCCCGGATCGGTGATCATCCCGGTTCCGTGCTGGGTGCTCGGCAGCTGGGTCGTCGGGTTGTCGATGTACACCGCGCGGAGCACGAAGTTGCAGATCAAGAAGATGACCACGTAACCCGGGAAGACCCGGAACACCCGGTGCAGGAAGTACTGGCGCGTGTCGGGCATCTCCCCGTTCGGCTTGGTCAACCGGCGCACGTACGGGAGGAACAGCAGGAAACCACTGAGCACGAAGAACAGGATCAGCGCCAGCCCCAGTACGTCCAGGAAGGCCTTGTGGTGGGTGACCGGCGTGTAGAACTCGCCGACGTGCCCGACCACGACCGCCAGACAACCCAGTCCGCGGATGCCGTCGAGCCCGATGACTCGCCGGTGCGTCGGTGAACTCGCGATCACCTGGGATTCGATAGGCAGCTCGGCCTCGGCTTTTTCGCTCATCATTCAGGCAGCGTCAGCTGGGGCACCTTGCGGATGGACGGGCCACCCTCGATGGTGCAGGTGCTGGCCGGCGGATCGCCCCTGAACCTCTGCTGGATCCAGTCGAGCGCCTCGGTCGGATCGAAGTCACCGTGGCCACGTCCGACCGCGACGAAGGACGCGACGATGCTGCCCATGTCGCAGGCGCGCTGCACGGCGGCATCCGTCCAGGCCACCGGGATCAGCTGATCCTGGTCTCCCTGGAGCACCAGGAACGGCACGGTCGCCGGTGCGCGGGGCAGCCCGCTCATCTGGATCAGATACGTGCGCAGCTGGTCGGCGGCGGCTTGACTGGCCGGACGCAGGTCGCCGGGCGGCAGTGCGCCGGCCACCTCGAGACGCTTCTCGGCCGAATCCGCCGAACAGCCCGACAACAGCGACCAGTTCGCCTCGGCACCGCCGCGGCGGTAGTCATCCAGGTTGAGATCGGGATGCTCGGTTTTCAGCGTCGTCAGGAGCAACGCCATCGCGATCACCTGCGCCGGCGTCAGCGCATCCGTCATCGCCAGGTCGGCCAGACCGGCGATGTCGGCGGCCGGCGACACGCTGACGGAGCCGACCAGGTTGAGGTCCGGGTTGGAGTAGGTGGCGTTGAGCTCGTTGGCGGCCCAGGAGGCCTGGCCGCCCTGCGACACCCCGAAGGCGACCCACTTGTCCGAGGCGTCCGGCAGGAGCTTGCGGGTGGCACGTGCGGCGTCGATCATGTTGTAGCCCGCGGTGGTGGCATCGAGATACGGGTGGTAGCCGGTGTTCGTGCCCAGCCCCTGGTAGTCGGGGACCACCATGACATAACCCAGCAGCAACAACGCGCGGATGGCATCGGCGGCCCCGGACAACGACGGCGACAGCGACGGCGCGCAGTCCGATTGGATGCCGACCGTGCCGTGGCCGTAGACGATGACCGGCCAGCCGCCCTCGGGCGCCTGCCCGAGCGGCTCGAAGACGCTGCCGGTGACGGTCTGGAGGCTGCCGTCGATGCCGGAGGTGGAGACGTAACTGATCCGCGCCGCCACCTCGGCGGCCCGGGTGATCCGGCGGTCGACGACGGGCAGCGTGATCGCGCTGCGCAGGGTTCCGGGACCCTGGCCGGAGTAATCCGCGGGCAGGGGCAGTTCCTGCTCGGCAGGCGACTTCGCGGGCGCTTCGGCGGCCTTGGTATTGCTACAGCCGGTCAACACCATCATCAAGGCGAGCACGCCTGCCAGCACGGCACGCGCAGCGGTCCTCGCAGATTTCACAAAGCTCCTACGTGTTCCGTCGCGTTGCAAGTTTGACAATGTAATCCAGCTGCCCGCGGGTCGCCAGGGTGCCACGGATGATCTCGACCGCCAGCATGATCAACACGCTGATGGCGAATCCGACGCCCGCCCCGGTCGCCAACGGCGCCAGTATCGGTTTCGGCACCAATTGTGCCGTTTTGGCGACGCCTACCGGCAGCAATTCGGTAAGTGGACCCTTGTATTGGATGTCGTCGTTGAACTTGGACTCATACCAATCCAGTTCCTTCGACAGCGCCACCAGATTGCTCCCGACGGCGTTCGCCTCGTTGATCGCGACGTCCGGGTTCGCGTTGGTGACGGTGATGCGCAGCAGGACCGAATTCGCCCGGCCCCGCAGATCCGCGCCGCCCGGCGTCCATTCGGCGGTGACCCGGGAGGCGAGGTCCTCCGGGGTCTCCGCCGAGTTGAGTGCCTGCACGGCCCGCTGCGCGACCAACCGTGATTTCGCCAGCTCGACATAGCTGGGCATGCGCAGCTTCGCACCCATGCCGCCGTAGTACAGCGCGAACGTACTCGGGTCACCCGCCACCGAGGCGAAGGCCAGGGAGGAGGCGGTGTAGCTGGGCGGGCGCTGCTGGACCGCGAAGACGGCAGCGCCTGCCGACAGCAGCGTGGCCACCAGGATCATCGGCCACACCCGGGCCAACATCAGCGCATAGTCGCGCAGCCGAGGGACATCGACCGGGGTTCTCACTTGGGCTGCTGCGCCTTCTGCCAGTCCGCGCAGTTGCTCGGCGGGGCCGGAACGCCCGACAGCCGGTCGTTGAGCCAGCCCATCACGAACGCCTGGTCGAGGTCCGCGTGCCCTTTACCCGGATCTTTTTTGATCTCCACGTTGCTGCCCGCCGCGCAGGCGCGGTTGAGCGCCCCCTCGAACCAGGCCTGGTTGACCAGACCGTCCTGGGTGCCGTAGGCGACCACCAATGGGGTCTCGATGCGCTGATTGCTGGGCACCGCGCGCGCCGCGAGCTGCTCACGCAGCCACACCACGTCTTCGTAGGTCCTGGGTTTCAGGTCGGCATTGGTCATCGTCCGCCACACTTGGCCGACCTGGTCGAAGTCCGTCGGGATGCAGTTGAGGATCAGGTCCCAGTTCGCCGCGGTGACCCCGGACCGGAAGTCGTCCAGGTTCATGTCCGGGTTGAACCACTTGAGCGACTGCAGGGCGTACACCATGGTGACCCGCTGCTCGTTGGTCAGCGTCTCGTTCCACGCCGCGTCCGCCAGACCGGACATGTCGGCCGCCGGTGCCATCGAGATGCTGCCCAGCAGGTTCAGGCCCTTGCCGTATTGCTCGGCCTCCTCGGCGGCCGCCCACACGGCGAGGCCACCGGCCGAGTGCCCGTACGTCATCCACTTGTCGCTGATGTCGGCGCCGATCCGCCGCGCCGCCCGCACCGAGTCGATGATGTTGTAGCCGTAGGTCTTTGCGTCCAGGAACGGGTGGGCGTACCCCTTCACCCCGGAGCCCTGGAAGTCGCTCGCCGTGACGGCGTAGCCGGCCTTGATGAACTGGTCGATGGACCAGGCCTGCTTCGGCAGGTTCGGGAACAAGCTGGATGCGCACTTGTAGAGCACACCCTTGGTGCCCTGCCCGAAGCCGATGACGGGCCAGCCACCCTTGGGCGGAACGCCTGCCGGGATGGCGATGGCGGCGGACACCTGCGTGGGAGTGCCGTCGATCCCCGAGGTCGACCGGTACACCACCCGCATATAGGTGGCGCCGTCCTCGTCGAGCAGTTCTGCGCCGCCCTTGATCGGCTCGACCGAGACCAGGGACCCGGGTCCGTCGTCCGTCATGTCCGCGGGCGCCAACTCCGGCTTGCCCTCGAAGGCCGGCGCGAACGTCTTGATCGCCGGGGCGGCGTGCGGCGGCGCGTCCTGGCGGGGCTGCTCCGCCGAGCACGCGCTGACCGATCCGGCCACCACGAGCACGGTGGCGGCACCGGCCAGCAGTGCCGTCACCCGTCCCAACGACTGCATCGGTTTACTCCGGTTGTCCCAGTTGAGCGCGGTGGCGTGACGAACGCGCTTCCGCATCCGCCGGGACGGTCACCGGGGCATCGGTCGTGCGCTCGGCACGATCGCCCCGGCTCGCCGGCTCACCCGTCGCCGCCACGCCGATGAGCTCGACGTGGGCGTTCTCCAGGATGCCCAACGCCTTGCGCAACCCGGCGGCCTTGGTGTGGCCGATCCGGCCCAGCAGCAGCGCGCCGTCACCGAGGGCCGCGGGCACGGTCCCGTCGGAGTACTTGAGCAGCGGCGGGGTATCGATGATCACGTAGTCGAAGTGGGCGCGCAGCTCTTCGATCACCTGGCCGGCCGCCTCGTCACCCCACAGCTGGCGACTGGTCGCGGGCAGTGGACCGGCCGGCAGTAACCGGAACTCGCCGACCTGGATGGTCGACTCGGCCAGGGTGGACTGCCGGTCGAGCAGGGTCGTCAGACCCCGATCGCCTGCCCGCGCCTGCTCGGCGTCGGAAAGGCCGAGCACCCGGGGAAGCGAAGGATCGACGAGGTCGCCGTCGACGAGCAGCACCGCGCGGCCGGCCTCGGCGAACACCGCGGCCAGGTCGGCGGCGGTAGTCGAACGGCCGTCCTGCGCCGACGGACTGGTGACCGCGATGACGCGCGGGTGATTCCCGCCCCGCCCGCGCGCGAACTGGATGTTGGTGCGCAATTCGCGCAGCCGCTCGACGGCGGCGCCGCCAGCGGCGAGATCGAGGACGCCATCGCCACCCTTGTGCTGCACGAGGGTGCCGATCAGCGCGCTGCCGGTGACGTCTTCGATGCGCTCACGACGGCGCACACGGGTGTCGGCGACACCGAGGATGCCTGCAAGGACGATGCCGATACCGAGGCCCGCCAGCGCACCCAGAAGGATGCGGGTCACCAGCCCCATCGATTTGACCGGGCTACCGTAACTCGCGTCATCGACGACAATGGCTCCGGCGGCCGACTCACCGCCGCGGCGCGATGTCTCCAATTCAGCGGTGACCTTGACGAGTTGATCCGCAATGGCATTGGCATAAAGCTGAGCGGTGGCGGCATCGGAATCTGTCGCCGTAATGTCGAGCAACACCGTTTGTGGTAGTGGAACCGCGGTGATCTTCGCCCGCAATTCATCGACGCTGATCGATGCTTTTGCCTGGTCGATTGCGCGTGCCGCAACCTGTTCACTGGTGGCTAGCCCCGCATAGGAAAACACCCGTTCCTGAGAGAACAGATTGTTCTGGTAGGCGTCGCCGACCCCGGTCCCGCTCTGCGTGCTGACGAAAAGCCTTGCTGTAGAGGTGTACTCCTGTTTGGCGAGCTGGTGTGTCACAGCACCGATGCCGGCGCCGATCACCGCCGCAGCCAGGACCACCCACCACAGCCGGCAAAAAATCCGCACATAATCACCGACGGCCAACTGGGCACTCCGTTCGCTCTTGGGTCACCATGACGTCATCACGATAGCGTCCTCGCCTAGCAAAACACACCAGAGACACCGCCCGAGCCCACTCCCCCTGTGGCGATTTCAGCGAAGACAATGCGAGGATAGTTCGGTGCGAGAGGGACCGCAGATCTGGCAGGAGATGAATCGACATTGAAGCTGCCCGCATATTCACGAACTGAAATCTGTGCGGGAGCAGCCGCCTGCGTGCTCGGACCACTGGCCGCTGTCGCGGCCGTGCTGGGCGGCAAACTCGCCATCATGGCGATCGCCGGCCTGCTGGCCG
Organism: Mycolicibacterium cosmeticum; assembly: GCA_016197365.1. Lineage (GTDB taxonomy): Bacteria > Actinomycetota > Actinomycetes > Mycobacteriales > Mycobacteriaceae > Mycobacterium > Mycobacterium cosmeticum_A. The sequence goes on from JACPVS010000006.1 coordinate 549,545, forward strand.
TCGTCGTGGCCGTCTATGTCGGGATGCGTCATCCGCTGTGGCTGGTGTACGGCACCGTCATATTCGTCACGGCGTTCCCCTTCGGTTACTTCCCGGGCGTCCACCTGCCGATCTACCTCGTGCTCGGCTGCGGGTCGGTGCTGGCGTTCCTGCTCTATCCACGCGCGATGCGACGCCGCTCACGGCTGATGACGGCCGTCCTGGTCTTGATCCTGATGTCGGCGCTGTCCATGATCGTGACCTTCTCCGCACCGGTGAACATCATGGATTTCGCCAAGTGGGGCATCGCCACGGGCTTCGTGTTCGTGCTGCTGGCACTGCCCAACGACCAGCTGCGCGGCGTCGGCCGGGCCATCGTGTACGCCTGCACATTCAGCGGCGTGATGGGTGCCGTCGCCGTGGCGCAGGGCACCACGAAATGGGTTTACGCACCCTTTTCGTTCATCGGTTATTACGCCGCCGACCGCTTCTACATCACCGGCGGTACACACGTGCTGCCCAAATCCGGTGTTCACCGGATGGCAGCGGGTGACCCTGATGACCGTGCTGTCGGTGTGCGTCGTGCTGACCCTGAGCCGCGCGGCCCTGTTCAGCGTCCTGGTCGGCATCGCGCTGGTCTTCATCTTCCACAACATGCGTTCGCGGGACCGCCAGGTCATCGTCATCACCCTGGTCGTCGGATTCGCTGCCGCCATGTCCATACCCGCGGTCCGTAAACGATTGATGGGCTCACTGGGCCAGAACGACGCCGGGGCGTCGGACCGCATCGCGGCGATCCGCGAATTCCCGATGCGCCTCGGTGACCACTGGATCTTCGGGCGCGGTTGGTCTCTACGCGAATTCAAGGACGGGCCTTACGCTTTCACCGAGAACTTCGTGTCCAATGCCCCGTTGATCGCGGTGCACCGTGGCGGGCTGGTCGCCGGCTTGTCGTTCGTCGCGGTGATCATCATCGGGTGCGTGGTGGCCGCCAAACTGATCCGCAGCAACTCGCTGCCGCACGCGTTCTTCGGTGGGGTGTTCATGGCGTTCTCGATCATCGCCCTGAACCTGGACCACCCGGTCGTGGTGATCGCGCAGATCGCCTTCCTCTACACGTTCTTCCTGGTGTTCCTGCAATACTCCGACGAGTTGCGCAAGGCCGGCGAGCTCGACTCACCTGAAGTGGCCGCACCGACAGTCAAACTCGTTGCGGCGCAAGCCCAGAAGCTACCCGCTGCGAGCACCTAGCAGGTCGGTGACCGCCCTGTGCGGCCGGCGGTCGCGCCAGTAGGCCTGGTTCAGTCCGTAGAGCCGGTCCCCGGCCTCGGCCGCATCGGCGCTGTCCAGCAGGTACTTCCGGCACTGCTCGATGAACGCGGCGTCCCCGTCGTACACGCCGAGCCCCAGGAGTTCCCCCAGAGAACCGACGGCCTCGGTGGTGCCCACCACGGGTAACCCCATCCGTGCCGCGTCCAGGATCTTCACCCGCACACCGCCCCCGGTTCGGATCGGCGCGATCATCGCCCGGCAGCTCCCCAGGAAGCCGGGCAGGTCGTCGACGAAGCCCAGATCCCGCACACCCGCCGGATACCGGGGCTCTGCAGCCTTGGCGGCCTTGGCCCCGATCACACACAATTCGGCACCGTCGATGCCCTCGGCGATCCGCGGCCACAGCCGCAACGCCTCTTCGAAGGCCTCCTGGTTCGGCGGCCAGTCCCGGGTGCCCATCAACACCAGCCGCCGGGGCGTCGACGACACCGCGACCTGATCCCCCGGCGGCAACGTGATGTCCATCCAGCGCGCATCCCGCACCCCGCGGTTGCGATAGAACTCCGCTTCCCCCGCGTCGAACGTGCCGACCGCATCGGCGGCCCGGGCCACCCTCAGTTCGTCCCGGAGCAACCGGCCGACCTGCAGCCGGCCCAGCGCCCCGCGGGTCGCCCGCCATACCAGCGATTCGCTCACGTGGGTGTTGACCACGAACCTCGACTTACCCAAACGTGAACTGCGCAAGAAGGATTCAGCCATGTAGCTGTGCTCGGCAACGTAGACGTCGGCGCCCGCGGCGTCGATGGCCGCGACCAGATCGTCGTTGTCGAACCGCGCGTGCACCAGGCTGCGCCGGGTCCGCGCGGCGTCGAGCAGCAGCCGCAGGGGCTGCACCCCCGACTTCGCCACCCGCACCAGCGGCACCCCGTCGAAGGCCAGCGTCCCCGCCGGTTCGTGGGACAGACAGATCACCGACACCTCGAACTCCGACGCCGCCAATTCCAGGAACAGGCGCGACAATTCGACGTCGCCGCCGTGGTCTGCCACCGGGTCCTTGGACAGCAGGAAACAGGCGGTGGGTTTTCGACCGGTCATGAAGCCGGCTTCCGGTACAACACCCGGAAGTAGATCGCCAACAGCATGGCGTCGGTGATGACGGCCGCGATCGCCGCACCGACGGCCCCGGCACCCACCAGCAGCGCCACCAATCCCAGCCGGATCGGCACCACACTGAAATTGGCCGCCAGCCGGACGCCGTCGCGGTGCTGGTTGTAGAGCACGGCCTGGAACACGGTGCTCACGGTCCGCATGGCGCAGAACAGCGACATGATGGTCATCGCGACGGCCAGCTCCTGCGGCACCGCAGGCACCATCAGCATGACCAGACCGGTGATGAGCACCAACACCCCGGCCGCCGCCCCGAGGAGCAGCGTGCCTTTCAGCGGCGGTCCGGCCGACACATGACCGTCGCCGTCGCGCAGCGCCTGGTTGTAGGACATGCCGAAGGTCTGGCCGACCGCGACGATCGCGAGGGTGACGGTGGTGCAGATGCCGTAATAGCCGGCGACGGTGTGGTTGGTGAGCCAGCCGAGCAACAGCAGATCGCCCTGGACGCCGGCCATGATCGCGAACGTCTCGCCGACCAGGATCGCGATCAGTCGCGGCGAACCCGGGATACCCGGGCGGTGCCGCATCGCGATGGGGCCCACCACGATGGCGCACAGCACATAGGGCGCCACCAGGATCGTCGTCGCGACCTGCAAGGTGGGATGCGGCACCGCGAACAGATAGATGCACGCCGGCACCACACTGGCGAACTGCCGACCGGTGTCGATCTGGGCCGCCTTGTGCGGGTGCCCATCGCGCAGCGAGCGACTCTCCCAGGCTTTCAGGGTCAGTTCTCCACCGGAGACGAACAAACCGAACGCGGCGACGTAGTTCACCTCGAGCAGCGCGAGGCCGACGGCCATCAGGGCGACACCGAGCAGGTACCGGGTGGCACGGTCGGACAGGAAGTCCTTCTCGGATTCGCGAACCGACCGGACCACGAACAAGTTGTCGATCGGTGACCCGATCAGCGAGTACACCGCGTAGGCCATCGCGTATTGGCCGTAGTCGGCGATGCCCAGTTTCGCGACCAGCGCCAGCGTCCACACCATGCCGCAGGCGCGGCCGCCGTACATCCAGAACGCCGCCCACAACGCATGGGTCAGGTGTGACGAGCCCGGCTTTTCGACGACGGGCTCGGCGGGCTCAGACACGAGCGGACCGGCCGTCGATCAACTGTTGCCACACCGCCACGAACGCTTCGGCGGTGCGCGCGGGTGAGCGCTCCTGCCGAGTCCGGTCGGCGTTACGGCCGAGGTCGGTGAGCCGTGCCTCGTCGTTCAGCAGTGCCGTGATCTCCGAGGCCAGACCGCTGGCCAGGTCGTGGGCGGGATCGGCGCCCGGCGGGACGGCCACCACCCCGTGTTCCGGATCCAGTTCGGCCAGCGAGCCGTAACCGGTACAGATCACCGGGGTGCGGTAGGCCATCGAGTGCGCCACCACCCCCGACGCGGGGTACGTCTCGGCATAGAAGTGCCGCTTGCCGTACGGCAACGCGATGGCGCGCACCGACGCGAAGAACGCATCTTCGGCGGCGCCGTCCACCCGGCCGAGGATCTCGATGCCCTCGGCGCGGGGCAGGTCCTCGGTCCCACGGCCGGCGACCCGGATCAGGATGTCGTGGGGCAGTTGGGCGCGGATCTCGGAGATCTGTTCAAAACCCTTGCCCCGGTAGACGAATCCGAAGAATCCCACCGCCTTGGGGCGGTCCTGGGCGGGCGCGATGGTGGGCCGCTCGCGCACCAGGTGCGGAATGTAGGCGGTGTGGGTGCGCGGGTAGGTGCGTTCGATCGACTGCCGCCCCGTCTCGGTCAGTGCGATCAGGGTGCGGTCGCCGTGGACCCTGCCCTCGACGGCGCGCGACAGCGGCCGCAGCGGGTAGTGGATGCCGTGGGTGAGCAGCCGTGAGTTGGCGATGAACCGCGGCCGGGCCAGGAACCACAAGCCCTGCGGCGGATCATGAATGGTGGCGGTGACCGGCACCCCGGACAGACCCGCAACGGCCCAGAAGGTGGGCATCACCCCGGTGGACAGTTCGGCGTGCACCAGCGTCCGGCCGGGCGGCCCCTCGGCCACCAACTTGCGTACCTGCGCCCGGTGCCTGCGCACGTCGGCCACGGTGTCGGCACCCGGACCGGCCGTGCGCACTTCGGCGATCTCCCCGAAATGGGGGCGCAATGCCTCGACCAGATCCTGGGCGTAGTCGCCCACCGCGGTCTGCCCTTCGTCGGGCGCGACGAAGACCAGTCGGTGTTCGCCAAGCAGACCGGCCATCAGTAGAACGGCGGGGGTCGACGAGTGTTGGTGTACAGCAACAACTCCGGATCTCGTTTACCGATCACCTTAGCCGGGACCCCACCGACGATGTTCAGCTCTTCGACGTCCTTGGTCACCAGCGCCTGCGCGGCCACCACCGCGCCGCGGCCGACCAGCGCCGGCAGGATCATCGCCCGGCTGGCGATCCACACGTAGTCGCAGATGACCGTCGGGATCGGCACCGGCAAGAAGTCCGGGTGGTTGATGTCGTGGCCGCCGCCGATGATCTGCACATCGCTGGCGATGGTGACCTGGTTGCCGATGTAGATGCCGGCGCGGGCGTCCAGCAGGCAGCGAAAGCCGATGGCCACCCCGTCACCGATGGTCAGGTACGCCGGATCCAGGACGGTGGTGCCGCGCAAAATCGAGGAGTGCTTGCCGATCTTGGCTCCGCACAACCGCAGGAATCCCTGCCGCACGGTGTGCGACGGGATGTAGGTGATCACGAGGTTGAAGAGCAATTCGCCGATGCGGTTCTTGGCCTTCGGAACGAAGCCGATGCCCTGCATCTTGTACTGGGTCACCCGGTTGTTCTCGTCGAGAACGAATTCCGACTGCGGCGCCATCCTCAGCGCGGGAGCGGCGGCCTTCTTCCGGGCGATGTCAGCCGGATCTGCCGAAGCCGGTTCACGAAACATGAATCATTGCTCCTTGTTGAGGAATCCGCGTCCACCATAGCGACCGGTGTGCCGATCCGTCGGCCGCATGCTCGTGTTCAGCCCGGCGCGCCGAGTTCGTCGACCGCCTCGTACAGACGTTCGGCATAGCGTTGCTCGGTGAACTGGTCGGCGTGCTTGCGGATGACGTCCGCGTCGAAGCTCTGGACATCGAATCTGTCCAACGCGCCGGCGATCGAATCCGCTTGCGGTTCATCGAAGAATGTTCCGGTGACGCCGTCGACCACGGTGTCCAGGAACCCGCCCCACCGCAACGCCACGGCGGGTTTACCCCACACCGCGGCCTCGATCGGGGTGAGCCCGTAATCCTCGTAGCTGGCCGCGATCAACGCCCGGCACGACTGGTACAGCCAGGCCATCTGCGCATCGGGCAGGTCGGAGAGCATGGTCACGTTCGGTGTGCTGATCTGCGCGATGTTGGCCGCCTCGGGTCCGCGGCCCACCACCACCAGCCGGCGGTCGCTGCCGGCGAACGCCCGCACCACCTTGTCGACGTTCTTGTACGGCAACAGCCGGGATACGCACAGATAAAACGGTTGCTCAGCGGTTGCCCACTGCGCCACCGCGGGTACGGGTTCCACGTCCACATCGGTGCGCATCGCCACCGGAGACGGCAGCACGTCCGCGTCGATGCCGTAGACGTCGTGGATCCGGCGTTTGATCATCGTCGAGACCGCGAGGTACCGGTCGCAGGTCAGCGCCGCGCGCCGGTCCCATGCCTTCAACGACGGCGAAGCCACCTTCAACAGCGCGCGCTTGACCCGGTCGCCCTCGTCCTTGAGGTACATGTCCGGCGTGTACAGCCAGTGCGCCGGCGTATGGCAGTGCACCAACTTCACTCCGTTGGTGCGAAAACCGTGGGCCCAACCGCTGCTGCTGGTCACCACCACGTCGGCATCGACGAACATCGAGGACGCCACCGCAGGCAAAATCGGCAGCGCGATCCGGTGGTGCTTGCGGAACACGGCGATCCGGTTCACCGGGGAGACGCGAACATCGCGGTCGGCGAATTCGGGGTAGGTGCCTGCCGGGTCGTACAACTGTGTGTAGATCGGCGCATCGGGGAAGGCCCGACTCATCGACAACACGACCTTCTCGGCCCCGCCGCGCTGGGTCAGGTAGTCGTGTGCGATCGCCACGCGGGGACCGTCCACACCGTCGTACCTGCGCTGCGCCGTCATGGCAGCCACCCTACAAAACCGGCGGACCGGGCACCGGGCGGCGATCTAGCTGCACAAAACCGCACCCACCTGTCCGACTTCTTAGGGAACCGTTAATATCGACCACCATGACGAGTGTTACCGAACCGGCGGCAGATCACGTAGTCGATATTCACACCACAGCCGGCAAGCTGGCTGACCTGCGCAAGCGGGCCGAGGAGTCGAAGCACCCAGTCGGTGAGGCGGCCGTCGAGAAGGTGCACGCAAAGGGCAAGCTGACGGCGCGCGAGCGCGTGCTGGCGCTGCTCGACGAGGGTTCGTTCGTCGAACTCGATGCCCTGGCAAAGCACCGCAGCACCAACTTCGGCCTGGAGTCCAACCGCCCCGTCGGCGACGGCGTGGTCACCGGGTACGGCACCATCGACGGTCGCGACGTCTGCATCTTCAGCCAGGACGCCACCGTGTTCGGCGGCAGCCTCGGTGAGGTCTACGGCGAGAAGATCGTCAAGATCCAGGAACTGGCCATCAAGACCGGCCGCCCGTTGATCGGCATCAACGACGGCGCCGGCGCCCGCATCCAGGAGGGTGTGGTCTCGCTCGGCCTGTACAGCAAGATCTTCCGCAACAACATCCTGGCCTCCGGCGTCATCCCGCAGATCTCGCTGATCATGGGTGCCGCGGCCGGCGGGCACGTCTACTCCCCCGCGCTGACCGACTTCATCGTGATGGTCGACCAGACCAGCCAGATGTTCATCACCGGCCCGGACGTCATCAAGACGGTGACCGGCGAGAACGTCACCATGGAGGAACTGGGTGGCGCGCACACCCACATGGCGAAATCCGGTACCGCGCACTACGTCGCGTCCGGCGAGCAGGACGCCTTCGAGTACGTCCGCGATCTGCTGAGCTACCTGCCGTCGAACAACTACGCCGATCCGCCGCGCTTCCCCGCGCCGCCGCACCCGGGCGCCATCGAGGACAACCTCACCGCCGAGGATCTGGAACTCGACACCCTGATCCCGGATTCGCCGAACCAGCCGTACGACATCCACGAGGTCATCTCGCGCATCCTCGATGACGACGAGTTCCTCGAGGTGCAGTCCGGGTACGCCGGCAACATCGTCATCGGCTACGGCCGGGTCGACGGCCGCACCGTCGGCATCGTCGCCAACCAGCCCACCCAGTTCGCCGGCTGCCTGGACATCAACGCCTCGGAGAAGGCCGCCCGGTTCATCCGGACCTGCGACTGCTTCAACATCCCGATCGTGCTGCTGGTCGACGTGCCGGGCTTCCTGCCGGGCACCGATCAGGAGTACAACGGCATCATCCGCCGCGGTGCCAAGCTGCTGTACGCCTACGGGGAGGCCACCGTCGCCAAGGTCACCGTGATCACCCGCAAGTCCTATGGCGGCGCGTACTGCGTGATGGGGTCCAAGGACATGGGCGCCGACGTGGTCGTCGCCTGGCCGACCGCCCAGATCGCCGTGATGGGTGCCTCGGGCGCGGTCGGTTTCGTCTACCGCAGCCAGCTCAAGGACGCCGCCGCCAAGGGCGAGGACGTTGACGCGCTTCGTCTGGAACTGCAGCAGGACTACGAGGACACCTTGGTGAACCCGTACGTCGCGGCCGAGCGCGGCTACGTCGACGCGGTCATCCCGCCCTCGCACACCCGGGGCTATGTGGCCACCGCGCTGCGCCTGCTGGAGCGCAAGATCAGCACGCTGCCGCCGAAGAAGCACGGGAACATCCCGCTGTGAGCGACGCGAACGATTCGACGACTGTGAGCGACGCGAACCCGGTGCCGGAGCACGAGCCGCACATCAAGGTACTCAAGGGCAATCCGTCCGCCGAAGAACTCGCGGCACTGATCGGTGTGCTCTCTGCGGCGGGCGGTGGCCCCGTGGACACCACCCCGGCCGCCGTCGACCTGTGGGGCCACCCGGTGGACCGGTTGCGCTACACGGTGCACAGCTGGCAGCGGATCACGTTGCTGGAGCGCCAACATATGAGGCGATGACTCGAGTCGTCCTGGGCTCGGCGTCGGCGGGCCGGCTCGGGGTGCTCCGTCAGGCGGGCATCGAACCGCTGGTGCTGGTCTCCGATGTGGATGAGGACGCCATCGTGGCGTCGCTGCCCGGTGCGCCACCGGCCGACGTGGTGCTCGCACTGTCGGCGGCGAAGGCGGCCCGGGTGGCCGAATCCCTGGACATCACGGATTGCGTGGTGATCGGCTGTGACTCGATGCTCGAAGTCGCCGGCCGGTTGTGCGGCAAGCCGGGCAGCGTCGACGCGGCCCGCGCGCAGTGGCAGTCGTCGGCAGGGCGGCCCGGCATTCTGCACACCGGGCATTCCGTGCTCCGCGTGCGCGACGGCGTCGTCGCCGCCCGGGTAGGCCAGACCGCCTCCACCACAGTGCATTTCGCGCGCCCCGAACCAACCGACCTGGACGCCTATCTGGCCAGCGGCGAACCGCTGTGGGTGGCGGGCGGATTCACCCTCGACGGTCTCGGCGGCTGGTTCGTGGACCGCATCGAAGGCGACCCGTCGAACGTGATCGGGCTGAGCCTGCCCCTGCTGCGCACCATGCTGGCCGGGCTGGGACTGGGCGTCGCCGAACTCTGGGCGGCGAATCCTCCTGCGCCGCGGCCCTGAAAATCAGGGCGCAGGAGCAACTTTGAACGTCGCGCTGCCGTTCACCACCGCGGACACCGTCAGGATGTAGTTCTGGCCCCGCCCGGCGGTGATCGCGGTGCAGGGCAGCGTCGCTCCGACGGCGATCGGCATGTCGCCGGCGCAGCTCGCCGAATCCGGCGCCTGACCCGACTGCCGTAACTGCGCGAGCAACGCGCCTTCGGCAATCGCCTTGGGCAGCGTCCCGGCGGTACCGCCGCCGGCGCCGCCGTTGGGCGCCAGCACCGGGCCACCGTTCGGCAACTGCGGTCCGCCGCCGGGCGGCTGCGCGGGTTCGCCACCGGGTGCCGCCAGCAGGCCGTATTCCATCACCAGACCCTGGACCTGCCTGACCACCACACCCTGCCGGGTCGTCGCGCCCGCGACGGTCACAGCGCAGAAAGCCGTGGCGCCGACCTTGCCCTCCAGATCCGATTCACAACTCACCGAGTCCGGAACGGTCTTGGTGGACCGGTTGACCATGTCGGTGACCGCGACCTCCAGCTGGCTCTTGCTCACCGAGGGGGACATCGCGTAGTTCAGCTCGGTGCCGTTGACGCCGGTCACGGCGACGGTGATCTGGAAACCGTTCACCGGACTGATCGTGATGGCGCACACGGCTTTCTGCCCCACCTGGCTCATCAGATCCTGCGGGCAGTCCACCGCCTGCGGCGTCACACCGTTGCGCCCCAGTTGGTCGGAAACCATCTTCTGCAGCACGTCTTTGGCGACCTTCGGGCCATCGGCCGGTTGGCCTGGCGCTGCGCTGGACGTCGAGGAACCGGCCTGGGCGGGCCGGCCCTCGGTGGTGCTGGTGCATCCAGCGGCCACCACGCAGCCCGCCGCCGCCAACGCACCGGCGACTGTTACTCGGATCACTCTCATGCCCATGGCCGCCCATTGTGCCCTGCCCCTGTGCCCGTACCGCACGCACGGCGGAGCCGCCACCAGGATTCGGCCTACGGGCGTGCAACCAGCAGCGCGTGAGTAGGCTTTGAGCGTGCCACTGCCTGCCGATCCTGATCCCGCCCTCGCCACCTATGCCCACCCGGAACGCCTGGTCACCGCCGACTGGCTGTCGGGCAATCTCGGCCGGCCGGGCCTGTCCATCGTCGAGTCCGACGAGGACGTGCTGCTCTACGACACCGGCCACATCCCCGGCGCGGTGAAGATCGACTGGCACGTCGACCTCAACGACCCGACCGTCCGCGATTACATCGACGGTGCGCAGTTCGCCGATCTGATGGACCGCAAGGGCATTTCCCGCGACGACACCGTGGTGATCTACGGCGACAAGAGCAACTGGTGGGCCGCGTACGCGCTGTGGGTGTTCACCCTCTTCGGCCACCCGGACGTCCGGCTGCTCGACGGCGGCCGGGATCTGTGGGTGTCGCACGGCCGGGACACCTCGCTGGAGGTCCCGACCCGTCAGACCACCGGTTACCCGGTGGTGGAACGCAATGACAGCCCCATCCGCGCGTACCGCGAAGACGTCCTCGCCACGTTGGGCACCCAACCGCTCATCGATGTGCGGTCTCCGCAGGAGTACACCGGCGAGCGCACCCACATGCCCGATTACCCGGAGGAGGGCGCCCTGCGCGGCGGCCACATCCCGACGGCGGTGTCGATCCCGTGGGCCAAGGCCGCAGATGAGAGTGGCCGGTTCCGCAGCCGCGCCGAACTCGACAAGCTCTACGGGCACCTCGACGCCGACGACAAAACGATCGTGTACTGCCGGATCGGCGAGCGATCCAGCCACACCTGGTTCGTACTGACGCACCTGCTGGGGCTGCCGGGCGTGCGCAACTACGACGGCTCGTGGACCGAGTGGGGTAACGCCGTCCGCGTGCCGGTCGCGGTGGGAGAGCAGCCCGGCTCGGCATGAGTGCGATGCCCGCCGCACTGGCCGAGGTGGTCGCCGAGTTCCAGGAGATGACCGGTCAGGACAAACTGCAGCTGCTGCTGGAGTTCGCGAATGAGTTGCCACCGCTGCCCGGCCATCTCGAAGAAGCGGCCATGGAACCCGTTCCCGAGTGTCAGTCGCCGTTGTTCCTCGATGTCGACGCCGCCGACCGCGACAACGTCCGCCTGTATTTCAGTGCGCCGGCCGAAGCCCCGACCACCCGGGGCTTCGCCGCCATCCTGGCGGCCGGCCTGGACGGCCAATCCGCGGACGCCATCCTCGACGTACCGGACGACTTCTACTCCGAACTGGGGCTTGCCAAGCTGATCAGCCCGCTGCGCCTGCGGGGGATGTCGGCGATGCTGACGCGCATCAAACGGCGCTTGCGCGAAGATTGAGTTGCGGGCAAATTTCGACATCCGCTCCCGTTAATTAACGGGACCTTAAAAATTGCTTCGCGACACGCCACGCCGACGCGTCCGCCGTGCCAGAATGCACGTGGAAATCCGGCGCGGCGACGATGCCGGCCGCGCATGGCAGCCGCCGCACGCAAGACGAGGACGCGATCACGAGAGGTTCCCGCCTTCATGGACCGGCAACACAGAGACGTCATCCTGTATGAACTGAACGAGGTCCCGTGGGACGTCATCGACATCTACGCCAGCAAGCGCCCTGACTCTCATATGGCCGCCCTCCTGGCAGAGGGACAGTGCCTGACGACGGTGCATGAGGACCGCGAAGAACACCAGGGGCTGCAGCCGTGGCGAACATGGCCGACGCTGCACATGTCGACCTACGGCCACAATTCGTTCGACCTGGGTCAGGACCCGACGACCTTCCGCGGCGACCCCATCTGGGATGTGGCCGAGGACGCCGGCCTGTCGGTCGGCCTGTTCGGGCCGATGCAGAGTTGGCCGGCGCGGCAGTTCCGGAACGGCGGTTTCTACATCCCGGACACCTTCAGCCAGGATGCCAAGACCTATCCGGCCGCGCTCGAGAGCTTCCAGACCTTCAACCTGGCGATGACCGGCGAGAACGGGTTCTCCCCCGACACCGTCCTGAATCCCGGGACACTGGCGGGTACCGCGGCCGACCTGGTCCGGCAAGGCCTGACCCCGCGTTCGATGGCCACCCTGGGCAGGCACCTGGTCAAGGAGCGAATCGACCCGCGCTACAAGGCATTCCGCTCCGCCATGCAGGCTCCACTGAGCTTCGACCTGTATTGGAAACTGCACCGGACCCACAATCCGCGCCTCAGCGTGTTCTTCACCAATCACGTGGCCGGCATGATGCACCGGTTCTGGGGCGACGGCATGCCCGGCTACACCGAGAAGTACGACTACACCTCCGATGACGTGTACGGCAGTTTCATCGTCGGGGCCATGGATATCGCCGACCGGCAGATCGGCCGTATCCGCAAATACCTGGCCAAGAATCCGAACTCGATGCTCGTGCTCTCGGCGAGCATGGGTCAGGGCCCGGTCGCGGTGCCCGAACTCGACGACCACATGTATGTCGTCGCGGATTACGCCAAGCTCGCCGGGGTGCTCGGGCTGCCCCGCACCGGCCCGGGCCTGGCGATGTATCCGATGCTGTCGCTCGTCTTCGACACCGAGGACGACGCCCGCGCGGCGGTGCCGCCGTTGACCTCGGTGTCCATCGACGGGAAGGGCCCGCTGTTCGCACGTGTCCGCCTCGAGGGCAAGACGGTGACCTTCGGCATCGACTACACGCTGGGCTGCGAAGAATCGGCCATGCTGCGCTTCCGGCCCGCGGGAGACGCCGCGTCGGCGGATGTCGTCGCCCCGGCGGAGAGGCTGGGCCTGGCCCGGCAGCCCCGGGTCGGTGGGATCAACACCGGCTATCACATCCCCGAGGGCATCCTGGTCGCGGCGGGAGCGGGCGTGACCGCCGACCCGTCGCGCAAGGAGGTCGACGTGCTCGACGTGGCACCGTCACTGCTCGCCAATGCGCTCGGCGTGGAACCGGCACCGTCGATGCAGGGATTGCCCAGCCTGTTCGACTGACAGGTTTCGACAATTTTCGCAACCGTCAATAGCGCGCCGGTCCGCGTCTCGGCCGAAACTTGTTCGCATCCAGCCATTTTCAGCAAACGCGGGCAGCGTCGCGCCCCCGTTCGGCACCTCCCCGACCTGCGCCGAAGCGGATATCGTCGTCGCCATGCGGGACTTTCGTCTTCGCGACTCACGGGGCAACCTGCTCGCCGCGGCGGATCCGCACATCTGCGACATCTCGGCGCAACTGCACACTTCCGGATTCGTCCACGTCCCCGATGCCGTCACGCCAACCGATATCGAACGGGCCGACGACGAGGTTCGCGCGTACCTGAGGACGCACCCCGGGGACATCCACGAATCGGACGCGCCGGACGACTGGGACTGCCCGACGATCAGCGCGCTGAGCGTCGATCCGGAGCTCGAGGCGATCCTGGCCGCCCTGACCGCGAGTGTGCACTCTGCCGCCGCGGGTGGCTATCAATCCCGCACGCTGCGGATCTACGGCGGGGCGCAGTCGCACCGGACCAATCCCTACGACTGGCATTACGACGCCAATGTCATCACCGTGCTGATCCCGCTGACCGTCCCCGATTGCGAACCGGACGCCCTCGGTCATCACGCCACGTTCCCGAACCACCGCGCGCATCGCCGCTTTTCCTGGAGCGACGTCCTCGACAAGGCCCTGACCCAGAACCGTGTGCACGGGAGATGGACCGCGCGCCGGCTGGCGCGCGATCCCGAAGCCCACACCATCCGTTTCAGACCGGGCAGCGGGTACATCTTCTGCGGCCACCGCACCCTGCATCGGCCCATGTCGTGGCCGAGTGATCAGGTGCGCGCCACGCTGAACCTCCACTACGGATACCCGTATGACAAAGGACATTCCACCGCCCGGACCTTCCATTCGGTACAGCGGCTCCTGCACCGGGTGACTGCCTGATCCAGAGCGCGCAAAAGTTACCGACAAGTAATGCGACCGGCTCGCAACCCCTGGAGTCGCGCCGCCTAGACTGCCGACGATAGATTCTTAAAGACGTTTCTTAGAGATACCTGCCATCAGGAGGCGCAGTGCCCAGTCACGCCAGCTCGAAAATCTCCAAGGTGCTTGTCGCCAACCGCGGGGAGATCGCTGTCCGTGTGATCCGTGCCGCCAAGGACGCCGGGCTCACCAGCGTCGCCGTCTACGCCGAACCCGACGCCGATGCGCCGCACGTACGGCTCGCCGATGAGGCGTTCGCGCTGGGCGGCCAGACCTCAGCCGAGTCCTATCTGGTGTTCGAGAAGATCCTCGACGCCGCCGCCAAGTCCGGCGCCAACGCGATCCACCCCGGCTACGGCTTCCTGTCCGAGAACGGCGACTTCGCCCAGGCCGTCCTCGACGCCGGGTTGATCTGGATCGGCCCCAGCCCGCAGTCCATCCGCGATCTCGGTGACAAGGTCACCGCACGCCACATCGCGGCCCGCGCACAGGCCCCGCTGGTGCCGGGCACGCCGGATCCGGTCAAGGATGCCGACGAGATCCTCGCGTTCGCCAAGGAGTACGGCCTGCCGATCGCCATCAAGGCCGCCTTCGGTGGCGGTGGCCGTGGCATGAAGGTGGCCCGCACCCTCGAAGAGATCCCCGAGCTGTTCGATTCGGCCACCCGTGAGGCCATCTCGGCCTTCGGCCGCGGGGAGTGCTTCGTCGAGCGCTACCTGGACAAGCCGCGCCACGTCGAGGCTCAGGTCATCGCCGACACCCACGGCAACGTCATCGTCGCCGGTACCCGCGACTGCTCGCTGCAGCGCCGCTTCCAGAAGCTGGTCGAGGAGGCGCCCGCGCCGTTCCTCACCGACGCGCAGCGCAAGGAGATCCACGAGTCCGCCAAGCGCATCTGCAAGGAAGCCGGTTACTACGGTGCGGGGACCGTCGAATACCTCGTCGGCCAGGACGGCCTGATCTCCTTCCTCGAGGTCAACACCCGCCTGCAGGTGGAACACCCCGTCACCGAGGAGACCTCCGGTATCGACCTGGTGCTCCAGCAGTTCAAGATCGCCAACGGCGAAGCCCTGGACATCACCGAGGACCCGACCCCGCGCGGGCACTCCTTCGAGTTCCGGATCAACGGCGAGGACGCCGGCCGGGGCTTCCTGCCCGCTCCCGGCCCGGTCAGCAAGTTCGAGCCGCCGACCGGTCCCGGCGTGCGGATGGATTCCGGCGTCGAGTCCGGCTCCGTCATCGGCGGCCAGTTCGACTCCATGCTCGCCAAGCTGATCGTCACCGGCGCCACCCGCGACGAGGCCCTGGCCCGTTCGCGCCGCGCGCTGGCCGAGTTCAATGTCGAGGGTCTGGCCACGGTCATCCCGTTCCACCGCGCCGTGACCGCCGACCCCGCGTTCATCGGTGACGGCGAGAAGTTCACCGTGCACACCCGGTGGATCGAGACCGAGTGGGACAACACGGTCGAGCCCTTCACCGCCGGCGAGCCGCTGGACGAGGAAGACAACCTGCCGCGCCAGAAGGTGATCGTCGAGGTCGGCGGACGCCGCCTCGAGGTCTCGCTGCCCGGCGATCTGGCGCTCGGTGGCGGCGGCGGCGCCGCTGCCGGCGGTGCGATCCGTAAGAAGCCCAAGCCGCGCAAGCGTGGCGCCTCCGGCGCGGCCGCCGCGTCCGGCGATTCGGTCACCGCGCCGATGCAGGGCACCGTCGTGAAGGTCGCCGTCGAAGAGGGCCAGACCGTCGCTGCCGGTGACCTCGTCGTGGTGCTGGAAGCCATGAAGATGGAGAACCCGGTGACCGCCCATAAGGACGGCGTCATCACCGGACTGGCCGTCGAGGCCGGTGCCGCCATCACCCAGGGCACCGTGATCGCCGAGATCAAGTAGTAGCTTTTCCCCGCGCGAACGTTGATTACCGCTCGAAGAAATTGAGTTTCTTCGAGCGGTAATCAACGTTCGGCGGCAGATGGGGAGGCCCTGATGGAGCCCGTAGAGATCAACAACGGCCAGTGGTACCTGCGCGGTCTGCGCTGCGACGACCGGGTCGACGACCGGCCCGCGCTGGCCGATCTGGGTGAGGACGACCTGGACTACGTGCACGACGCCGAGGACGGCTGGGCCGACGAGACGCGATACACCTGGGCGGTCTGCGAACCGACCACCGGCGAACTGCTCGCCGAGGTCGTGCTCGACCCCGTGACCGGGTTCATGAGCAGCCGCGGCAGGCCGGGCTTCGAGGACGCCGCCGCCATGTCGGAGGACACCGTGCGCCGGTATGCGACCGAAGTGCTCGGTCTGGACGTGCACACGTGAGCAAGGTCGTCACCGTCACCGGCGCGGCCGGCCAGATCGGCTACGCCGCGCTGTTCCGCATCGGCGCCGGCGCACTGCTCGGGCGGGACGTGCCCGTGACGCTGCGACTGCTGGAGCTCCCCGCCGCGATCAGGGCCGCCGAGGGTGTGGTCATGGAGCTGGTGGACAGCGCCTTCGATCTGTTGGTCGACGTCGAAATCCACGACGATCCGGTGCGCGCCTTCGACGGCGTCGACGTCGCGCTGCTGGTGGGCGCGCGGCCGCGCAGCAAGGGGATGGAACGCGCCGACCTGCTGGCCGCCAACGCCGCGATCTTCGCCGGTGCCGGGCAGGCACTGAACGCCGGCGCGGGCAGCGACGTGCGGGTCGTGGTGGTCGGCAATCCCGCGAACACCAACGCGCTGGTGGCCTCGGCCCACGCTCCGGACATCCCGCCGAGCAGGTTCACCGCGCTGACCCGGCTGGACCACAACCGCGCCGTGGCCGCGCTCGCCGCCCACGCCGACGTGCACGTCACTGAGGTCTCGCAGCTGACGGTGTGGGGCAACCACTCGCCCACCATGTACCCCGACATCTTCCACGCCGTGGTGGCCGGCCGCCCCGGAGCCGACTTCGCCGCCGACACCGATTGGCTGGCAAAGGATTTCATCCCGACGGTGGCCAGGCGCGGCACCGCGATCATCGAGGCGCGCGGCACCTCGTCGGCCGCCTCGGCAGCCAACGCCGCCATCGATCACGTCCGCGACTGGGTGGACGGCACCGACCCCGCCGACTGGACATCGGTGGCGCTGCCCTCCCCCGGCGTCTACGGCATCCCGGAGGGAGTGGTCGCCTCCCTACCCGTGCGCGCGGTCGACGGCGCGTGGCAGATCGTGGAGGGCCTGGAGATCAACGAGTTCTCCCGGGCCCGCATCGACGCCTCGGTAGCCGAACTGCTCGACGAGCGGGCCGCGGTCGAGGTGCTCGGCCTGCTCTAGCGCTCATCGACATCAGCGCCGGTGGCGAGGTCGCCGCATTCGACGTCGACCACATCGGTGCGCGCCCGCAGGAACGGGCCGGCGCCGGTGTCGCCGTGCACGGCGGCCAGCAGGTCCGGCCAGAAGCGGCGCGCGATCACTACGGGGTGCCCCGGCCTGCCCGCGTAGACCGCCCGGGCCAAACCCGTATCCGACGCCGCCGCCAGCACCCGGCGCACCGCGTCCGCGCCGACGTCCGGGGTGTCGACGAGGCTGACGACGGCCAGGTCGGCGTCCACCGCGGCGATACCGGCCCGCAGTGAGGCCGAGATCCCGCCGCGCCAATCCTCTGCGAGTACCGCCCGCGCCGGGGTGGGCACCTCCACCACCGCCGCACCCAGCACGACGACGATGTCGGTGCAACCCCCGCCGTCCAGGGCCGCCACCGCCGCATTCAGCCAACGGCCCTGTTCGGCAAGAACTTTCGGCATTCCGTACCGCGATCCCGCGCCCGCGGCCAGCAGGACCCCCGCGGCGACATGAGAACTCGACATGCGAACAGTGTGAACGTGAACGAAACTTTCAACGATGACGGCCCCGACACAAGCGGCGCGGACCAAGCGCACCCATCCGGTCGACGAGGTGTTGCCGGTCGGCAAGCTCGCCACCTACGGGTTCCAGCACGTGGTGGCGTTCTACGCCGGCGCGGTGCTGGTGCCGATCATCATCGCCGGCGCGATCAACCTGCCACCGGAAGACCTGGTCAAGCTGATCACGGCCGACCTGTTCACCTGCGGTATCGCCTCGATCATCCAGGCCGTCGGGTTCTGGAAGGTCGGGGTCCGCCTTCCGCTGCTGCAAGGTGTCACCTTCGCCGGGGTGTCCCCCATCATCGCGATCGGCCTGGCCCATGGCGGTGGCGCACCGAGCCTGCTCTACGTGTACGGCGCGGTGATCGTCGCCGGCGTCTTCACGTTCCTCATCGCCCCGGTCTTCATCAAACTGCTGAAGTTCTTCCCGCCGGTGGTCACCGGGACGCTGATCACCATCATCGGACTCTGTCTGGTGCCCGTCGGCGCGATGGACGCCGTCACCAACCCGCACACCCATGAGCCGGACCCCACCAACATCCGGTGGTTCCTGTACGCGCTGGGCACCATCGCGATCATCGTCGCCATCCAGCGGTTGTTCCGCGGCTTCATGGCCACCATCGCCGTGCTGCTGGGCCTGGTGATCGGCTGCGTGGTGGCATTCCTGCTGGGCGACATGAACTTCGACAAGGTCGGTGCGGCAGCGCCGGTCGGCTTCACCCCGCCGTTCCTGTTCGGCATGCCCAAGTTCGACTTCGTCGCGTGCCTGACCATGATCATCGTGCTGCTCATCACGGCCGTCGAGTCGACCGGTTCGACCATCGCGACCGGTGAGATCGTCGGCAAGCGCATCAAGGCCTCCGACATCGGCAATGTGCTGCGTGCAGACGGGTTGGCCACCGTCATCGGCGGCATCTTCAACTCGTTCCCCTACACCGCGTTCTCCGAGAACGTCGGCCTGGTGCGACTGACCGGCGTGAAGAGCCGGTGGGTGGTCGCCGCCGCGGGCGTCATCATGATCATCCTGGGCTTCCTGCCCAAGGTCGCCGCCATCGTGGCATCGATCCCGAATCCGGTGCTGGGCGGTGCGGCACTGACCCTGTTCGCGACGGTCGCCGTCGTCGGCATCCAGACTCTGGGCAAGGTCGACTTCACCGACCACCGCAACCTGATCATCGTGACCACCAGCCTGGCGCTGGCCCTGTGGGTCACTTCCTACCCCGACATCGCTAAGGCAATGCCCACCGGCCTGAATCTCATCTTCGGCAGTGGCATCAGCATCGGTGCGGTGGCCGCCATCGTGCTCAATATCGTGTTCTTCCATACGGGTTCGCGAGGACCACGGGTGGCGGGCGGCGGGTCGATCACCCTGACCGAGGTGAACGCGATGACCGCGGACCGCTTCACCGAGGTGTTCGGCCACGTCGTGCAGGACGTGCCGTGGGCGGTCGAGCGCGCCTATCAGCAGCGGCCGTTCGCCGCCACCTTGGCGCTGCGGGAAGCGTTCCAGGACGCCGTGCTGACCGGCTCCTCCGAGCAGCAGGACGAACTGCTCAACGCATTCAGCGATCTCGGCGCCGAAGACGAGACCGGCCACGCGCTGGCCGTCGACCATGTGGCGTTGTCCAATCTCGACGAGTCCGACCACAATGACGTCGTGGAACTGGCGACGGCGTACCGCGAGCATTTCGGCTTCCCGCTGATCATCTGTGCCAGGGAGACCGAGCATTTCGACCGGGTGCTGCGCAACGGCTGGTCGCGGATGGACAACTCCGATTCCGTGGAGAGGGCGTTCGCGCTCATCGAGGTCGCCAAGATCGCCAACTACCGGTTCATCGATCTGGTGGCCGACGCCAACCCGATAGCCGCGGCGCGGTTCAGCCGCTTCAACGAACTGTCGTGAAGGCGATCGGCCTGGACGGCTTCAACGCGCTGACCGACCGGCAACGTATGCACGCACTGTTCGAGGTGTGCAGCTCGACCATCTGGGCGCGCCGGGTGCTCGCGGCGGCGCCGTTCCCGGACGACCAGGCGCTGCTCGACCGTGCCGACCGGGTGCTGGCCGAGCTGCCCGACGCCGAGATCGACGCTGCGCTGGACGGCCATCCGCGGATCGGCGGCAAGGTGGACAACGCGGCGTCGGCACGCGAGCAGGCCGGGGTGGCGTTTGCCGGCGACGAGGTGAAAGCCGCTCTGGCGGATGGTAACCGCGCCTACGAGGACAAGTTCGGCTACGTGTACCTGGTGTGTGCGAGCGGCCGCACGGCGCCGGAACTGCTCGACATTCTCACCGAGCGCCTGACCAACGATCCCGATACCGAACGCCGCGTGATGCGCAACGAGCTTGGCAAGATCAACCGGCTGCGCCTGGAGCGCCTCTTGAGCGATCCGGTGTGAGCGAGTCAGGATCGTGGTCATGACCCAGTTGAGCACCCATGTCCTGGACGCCGTGTCCGGCAGGCCCGCCGTCGGCATCGCCGTGACTCTGACGGCCGCCGACGGTGTCGCGGTGGCGTCGGCGCGCACCGACGCCGACGGTCGTGTCGCTGCACTGGCCGACGGTCTGGCGCCCGGGGTATACCGCCTGACCTTCGACACCGCGGGCTATTTCTCCGGCACCCCGACGTTCTACCCGGAGGTCACCATCACCTTCGAGGTGACCGCGGAAAGTCCGAAATATCATGTCCCGCTGCTTCTTTCGCCGTTCGCGTACTCCACCTACCGAGGAAGTTGACGATGTCAGAGATCATCCTGGGCAAGAACCAGTACGGTAAGGCCGAGAACCGGGTGGTGCGGATCTACCGGGATGCGCCCCGCCACGAGATCCACGACATCAATGTGTCCACCTGCCTACGTGGCGATTTCACCGCAGCGCATCTGGTGGGTGACCAATCCGACGTGCTGCCCACCGACACGCAGAAGCAGACCGCCTACGCCTACGCAAAGGAGAAGGGCCTGCTGTCGATCGAGGACTACGGGTTGGCGCTGGCCAGACACTTCGTCCACGATGTCGCACCGGTGCAGGCCGCTCGCGTCGAGATCGACGAATACGCCTGGGAGCGAGCGGTTGTCGACGGCTCCGAACACGACTACACCTGGATCCGCAAGGGCCAGGAAGTGCGTACCGCAGCCATCACGGTGGAGGGTGAGCACGAGTATGTCGTCGGTGGCTTGAAGGATCTGATCATTCTCAAGTCGACGGGTTCGGAGTTCGCCGGCTTCCTCACCGATCCCTACACCGTCCTGGAACCGACTCACGACCGGGTGATGGCCACGTCGCTGGTGGCCCAGTGGCGGTTCACCAGCACCGAGGTGGACTGGGAGACGGTGTACGGGCAGGTGAAAGCGGCCATGGTCAAACAGTTCGCGGTGGTGCAGTCCCTGGCCCTGCAGCAGACGCTCTTCCAGATGGGGCGCGCCGTGCTCGAAGAGCACCCCGAGATCGCCGAGGTCCGGTTGTCCGCCCCGAACAAGCACCACTTCGTATACGACCTGTCCCCGTTCGGGCTGGAGAACAACAACGAGGTGTTCAACGCCGACGACCGGCCATACGGGCTGATCCAGGCCACCGTCACCCGCAACGACGCCCCGCCGGCCGGCGCCGCCTGGGATCCTCAGCTGACCTGGCTCGCCTGACGGGGGGTGTTTGACCGTACGGATACCCGGGCACCCGTACGCCATGCCCGCAGATGACCCGGAAGACGCCACACTTCCGCCCGACGAGGCGACAGACTCCGATGAGATGCGCAATGCCGACGGCGACGAGGTCGTCGATCCGCCCGACGACTGGCAAGGTGCGGACAGGTTCGGCATGTCCACTGCCGAAGCTGCGCAGGGAGAGTCGCTCGATGACAAGCTGTCCGCAGAGATTCCGGACTGAACGCCTTTGCCGGCACCGGGCTGTGGTGAGCATCTCGGGAGGCGCGAGGGAGCCCACGGGTCCGAGTATGAGACCAGCGCCGAGCACTTAGGCACACGTCGTGTCGCGTAAGCGCGGTGTCCGACGGGCCAGGTATGCGCCGCGACACCGTCGGCTACCTCGAGCGTGAGATTCTTTGCCCAAATCAGAAATGTCCGGGCTCGATGCGGCGCCAAAAGCACGAAGTTCCTGAGAATGGTTACACCGCAACAGCTTTCTAGAATGCTTCACGCAGCGTCAGCGCTGCTGAATCCGCAGCGCGGTGCTGCGGAGACGTTGATATCGGCGCTTCGGGCACAGACAGCCTGGCACAATTCGGCCGCCAAGCAGCTGCGCAGAGGATGTGCAACGGATTCGATTGTTCGACATCGGCAAGTGGCGTAAGGTCATGGCCAGGTTGAGTTCACAGCCTGCTCTGCGAACGTCGTCGACCTAGGGACAATCTGGCGGGCCCGGCACCTCGGGCCTTGTCCGACAGGTCTTGAACAAAATTGGCGTGACCACAGACGAAATCGCGTATTCCGACTGATGGAGCCACCATGCACTACCTCACTTTGCCCATGGCCAAGCGCGAATCAGCCTCGAGCATCACCGAGTCCGATATGGCGGCCTACTGCACCAAGTGGCTTGCCCCCTCCAGCGCCGTGCTGTCGGTGTTCGGGGAGATCGACGCGGCCAACATCAGCGAGTTCGCCGAATACATCGAGCTTCACCTGCCGCATCTGACCGAGCTGGTGCTCGACCTCGCCGGGGTGGCATTTTTCGGCGCCTCGGCAGCTGCCGCGCTGCACACCATCAACGTGCATGCGGCGGGCAAAGGGATTGACTGGAAGCTGGTTCCCAGCCCCGCGGTCAACCGGCTCCTGCGGATCTGCGACCCCGATGCGGTATTGCCGATCGAAGAGTCCGTCGCCACCGCGCTCCTGCTGTTCGACCGCGATCCGTCAGAATTACTTGAGGTCGTCGCGAAGGCGCGCTAGGGACTTCGCGAGCAATCGCGAGACGTGCATCTGCGAGACACCGATGCGGTCGGCGATCTGCGTCTGCGTCATGTTCTCGAAGAATCGCAGCACCAGCACCGTCCGCTCCCGCTCAGGCAAGGCGTCCAACAGGGGCCGTAACGATTCGCGGTTCTCCACCTGCTCCAAAGCGAGGTCATCGGTGCCGAGAGTGTCGCCGATGGATGGCGCGTCCTCGTCACCGCCGGTACCACTGTCTATGGACAAGGTGTTGTAGGAACTCCCGGCCACCAGCGCCTCGACCACCTCTTCGCGGTCGATGTCGAGTTCGGCAGCGAGTTCGGTGGCGTTGGGCGCGCGGCCCAGTCGTTGCGCCATCTCGGCGGTGACGCTGCCGATCCGGACGTGCAACTCTTTGAGCCGGCGGGGCACCTTCACCGACCAGCCGTTGTCCCGGAAATGCCGGCGCACCTCACCCATCACTGTCGGTACCGCGAAGGACGCGAAGTCGGATCCGGCCTCGACGTCGAAGCGGTTGACCGCATTGACCAAACCCATGCGCGCAACCTGGACGAGGTCCTCGTGGGATTCACCCCGACCACCGAAGCGGCGGGCGATGTGGTCGGCCAGCGGGAGACAGCGCTCGACGATGCGTTCACGTTGCCGCGCGAACTGAGTTGAATCCTCAGGTAGCGCACGGAGTTCACGGAACATGTCGAGGACGTCCGTGTATTCCGAGGTCACTGCAGCAGGCCCACTCGCCTTGCGGTCAAGGAGATTCCGACCACGCGTCCGCCGCCGGAGTGCTGGCCGTTCGCGAACGTCCGCACATCCGAAACCAGCGAACGCAGGACATGCCAGCTGAAGCTGTCGGGTGCGACGACGGCGTCATCGCCTTCGCAGGTGGTCGACGCATGGACGGTGACGGCCTCGTCGCCGGGATCGATCTGCACCACCAGCACGGAATCGGGAGACGCCGAGCGAATCAACCGAGTACAGGCCTCGTCGACCGCCAGACGCAGGTCGGCCACCGAATCGATGTCGAGATCCTCGAATGTCGCCGCCGCCGCGACCAGCGTCCGCAGCACCGCGAGATTCTCCAGCTTCGCGGCCGCCCGGAGTTCAACCGACCGGTCGCCGGAGGCCGGCACGCCGTCGTCGCCGCTAATCCCAGTCATCTGACCTCCCGGGGTATCTGCACGGAGGCTACCCCACATCGTTATGCCATCAATCAAGTGGACTACACCGCCCATTATGTGTGTGACCCGACGGTACGGCGGGTACGCACCCCCCATGGACAAGATCGAGCCCCACGCGCGGCGCCGCATCGGGGTGGCGGTGGTTATCGCGGTGGCCGCTCTGCTGCTCGTCGTCGCCGGCGTATACGCCGTCGTGTTCATCATCCTCGGACCGATGATGGGCTGATCCTGCCATGGCGATGTCATACCCGGCTGTAGCCGGGGTTCAAACGCCGTCGCGCCGGCTCGTGCCTCGCGTCTTGCGGGCGAAGCCGGTTTGGAAGTCGGTGATTTCGGGTACTTACCCGTCCCGGCTCGGAAGGACCCCTATGCCGACCACCGATCGCCCGCGCACCATTACCCGTGCCCTGACGTACGCGTCGCGGGCCGTCGGCTCCCGCTGGGCGGCGGCCATCGTGACGACGGCGGTCCTCGGTTACCTCGTGGTGGGCGCAGTGACCGGCTTCGGCCATTCGTGGCAGATCGCGATACACACCACGGCAGCCATGGTCACCTTGCCCATGCTGTTCGTGCTCCAGCACACCACCAACCGCGAAACCCGCGCGATACTGATCAAACTTGACGAGTTGATCAGCGCCGACTCCGAGGCCACCGAGAAGGTCATGGGCATCGAGGACCACGAGATCGACGACCAGGAGAAGATCGAAGATCGACTACACAGCACAGCGGACTGAGTCCGATGGCCATGCAGCGCAAGGCAATACGATCGCGCATCATCCGCGCTTGGATACCGGCAGCTTTGTGCGCGGTGGCAATGGGTGCGCTGTTGACACAGTGCCCGGCGAATCGGGACGGGGCACCGGGACAGCTGGCCAAGGCCATGCAGGAGAGCTCGGCGGCTGCGCGCAGTGGCGCACTCGCCCTGGATCTCGTCCAGCACGGCCGCTCCACCACCCAACTCGCCGCCGTGCAGCTTGCCGACGCGCGCGATGAAGCCGTCAAGTCCTATCAGGGAATCGCCGAGCTACGGGTGCAGGATCCGGTCGATCTCGGCCGCCAGGGCAGTCTTACCGGCGCGATCAACGGCATCATCACCGACCTCAACGCGGCGACCGGCGCGGTTCGCGAAGTGGCTGGCCAAAACGACATGCAGAATATCCGTGACCGGCTGCTGGCGGCGGCCGCCGAGTTGGAGAACCGGTACCGGTGAAGCGGATCTTCGCGGTCGCACTGGGCATCCTCACCGCCATCGGCGGCTTCCTCGATATCGGGGATCTGGTGACCAACGCCGTCGTCGGATCCAGGTTCGGGCTTGCCCTGGTGTGGGTCGTGGTGGTCGGTGTGGTGGGGATCTGTGTCTTCGCCCAAATGGCCGGGCGGGTCGCCGCCGTCAGTGGCCGCGCCACCTTCGAGATCATCCGGGAACGCCTCGGCCCGCGCACCGCGGCAGCGAACCTGAGCGCCTCGTTCCTGATCAACCTCATGACGCTGACCGCCGAGATCGGCGGCGTCGCCCTGGCGCTGCAATTGGCCACCGACGTCGGGCGCATGGTCTGGATACCGGTCGCCGCCTTCGCCGTCTGGCTGGTCGTCTGGCGGGTCAAGTTCAGTGTGATGGAGAACCTCACCGGCCTGGTCGGACTCTCGCTCATCGTCTTCGCCGTGGCGGTCGTCGCATTGGCGCCGGACTGGGGAAACCTGGGGCGTGCCGTCCTGCACCCCGCCGTCCCGGACTCCGAATCCTCGGCCACCTATTGGTATTACGCGGTAGCGCTCTTCGGCGCGGCGATGACGCCGTACGAGGTGTTCTTCTTCTCCTCTGGCGCGGTCGAAGAACGCTGGACCACCAAAGATCTCGGTACGTCGCGGCTGAACGTCATGATCGGGTTCCCGCTCGGCGGCCTGCTCTCGGTAGCGATCGCCGCCTGCGCAACCCTCGTCCTGTTGCCGGCCGGCATCGAGGTGACTTCGCTGTCACAGGTGGTGATGCCGGTGGTCGTCGCCGGTGGAAAGCTGGCTCTGGCCTTTGTCATCGTCGGGGTCGTCGCGGCGACGTTCGGCGCCGCTCTGGAGACGACGTTGTCCAGCGGGTACACCCTCGCCCAGTTTCTGGGCTGGCGGTGGGGCAAGTTCCGTAGACCCGCCGACGCAGCGCGGTTTCACACGGTGATGCTGATCTCGATCGTGCTGGGCTCGGCGGTCCTGTTCACCGGAGTCGATCCGGTGCTGGTGACCGAATACTCGGTGGTGTTCTCCGCGATTGCTTTACCGCTGACCTACCTGCCGATTCTGATCGTGTCCAACGACCGTCAATACATGGGCGACCACGTCAACGGAAGGGCAACCAATGTGCTCGGTTCGGTGTATCTCGTGATCATCGTGGCCGCATCGCTGGCCGCGATCCCGCTGATGATCGTGACGGGGGCGGGGCAATGAGCGCGTCGGCCAGAATTTTGGACGCCCGTCTGCATGTGCTGGACCGCCAACTGGTCGACGACGATGGCGACCCGATGGGTATCGTCGACGACCTCGAGCTCGACGGGGTGGAATTCGACACCGAGATCGCCCCCGGCTCGCCGCCGCCGCGGGTCACCGGCATCCTGTCCGGCCAGGTGCTCGCAACCAGGATCTTCGGCGGTGCACCCCCACGCTCGAAACTGCGGGAAATACCGTGGGACAAGGTAACTCGTGTCGGGGTGACCGTGGTGCTGGCACCGACCGACGTCGTCTCCGACGCGCACTGGGTGGAGCGATGGCTACGTGACCACGTGATCGGGCACATCCCCGGAGGCCGTCATGCAGCTGAGTAGCCTTCTGGGCACCATGGTCGTCGACGCCGGGCGCCACCCGGTCGGAACCGTCATCGACGTCCGATTGACCGTGCCCGCAGGCCGTGGCAGCGAGCCGGAGGTGCTCGGGTTTGTGGTGAGCCCGCACACGAGGTCGTCTTACCTGGGCTTCGAGCGGACCGGCACCAATGCCCCGGCCCTGATTGCGGCGATGGCACGCTGGCGTCACCGCGGAACGTTTTTGGCCGGCTGGGCCGATGTCGCGCGCATCGGGACCGAGCGGATCACCTTGCGGCCCGGTTACACCCGGCGGTCGGCTGCGCTGTGATGACCATGTTTCGGCGCTCGGTCCGGCGGGAACCCCGTCCCCATGTTGCTGCGTAGAGTCGCCCGTCCCCTACTGTCTGTCGCCTTCGTCGGCCAGGGCGTCGAGACACTCCTTGATACCAAGTCCGCCTCCGACATCGTGCGGCCGACGTTGGAAGGCCTACAAACACTGCCGGAGCCGGTGGCTCAGAAGGTGCCCACCGATGCAGCCACGGTGGCTCGGGTCAACGCCGGCGTCCAGATCGGTGCCGGCCTGCTCCTGGCCACCGGTCGCATCCCCCGTGTCGCTTCGGGGCTGCTCGCACTGACCGTCATCCCCGGCAATCTCGGCGATCACATGTTCTGGAACGAGACCGACCCGGAGCGCAAGGCCGCCAAGCGCCGCGGCTTTCTCACCGATCTCAGCTTGATCGGCGGCCTCGTGTTGGCTTCGGCCGACACGGCGGGTAAGCCCTCGCTGGGCTGGCGCGGCAGGCGCGCCGCGCGGCGGGTGTCCGACGCGGTCAGCAATGCCCTCCCCGGCTCGGACAGCGCGCTGGATTCCGAGTTCGCCGAGAAGGTGGGCCATGGCCTCTCCGTCGGTGCCGAGCGTGGTCGGGACCTGGCCGCCACGGCATTGGAGAAGAGCGCGCCGGTGGCGAAGAAAGCCCGCAAGCGCGGCACCGAACTCGCCGAGACCGCCATCGACCGTGCCGCGCCGCTGGCCGAGAAGGCCCGCAAGCGCGGCACCGAACTCGCCGAATCAGCCTACGAGCAGGCAGAAGCCGCCTTCGAGCAGAGTGGCGATCAGCTTTCCTCGGGTTGGCACCGGCTGCGCCAGCAAATCTGACCATGGGCACTATCACCCGCGGCTTGCCTACATCGGCAGGTCCGTTGTCCGAGGCCGTCATCAACCACCTGACCGGTGTGCGGTCGTTGCCCGCCGCGCCGGAATCCGTACTGCCCGAATCGGGTCCGGCCGGCATGGATCTGCACCTCGCGCTGCATGTCTGCTACGAACTGTTCTACCGCGGGTTCGACGGCGTCGGCGACGAATTCGAATGGGACCCACCGCTGCTGGCCCTGCGGGGCAGGCTGGAGAACGCGTTTCTGGCCGACATTCGGCGCGAGATCGGCGACGTCACTCAGGTGAGCGCCGCCGCCGAGATGGACCGGCTGTCCGCCGAGCCCGTGGACGGGGACGGTCCGTCGCACTTCTTGCTGACCGAGGGCAGTTGGGCCCAGATGCGGGAGTACTTCATACACCGCTCGATCTACCACCTCAAAGAGGCCGATCCGCATGCATTCGCCATCCCGCGCCTGGTGGGCCAGGCCAAGGCGTCGTTCGTCGCCGTCGAGTTCGACGAATACGGCGGGGGCCGCGGCTCCCAGGTCCATCAGCGGTTGTACGCCGACCTGATGTCGGCGGCCGGTCTGGACGCGGGCTATCTTGCCTACCTGGAGGCCGTCCCCGCCGAATCCCTCGCCGTCGTGAATCTCATGTCGATGTTCGGGCTGCACCGCGGCCTACGGGGTGCGACCGTCGGGCATTTCGCCGCCACCGAGATCACGTCGTCGCCGGGTTCGCAGCGTCTGGCCGACGCGCTGGATCGGATGAGCGCTCCCGAGCTGTGCACGCGGTTTTATCAAGAACATGTCGAAGCCGACGCGGTGCACGAGCAGGTCGTACGTCATGACGTGGTCGGAGATCTGCTGCAACGGGAGCCTCACCTCGAACCCGACGTGGTGTTCGGCATCCGCGCCTTCGAACTCGTCGAAGATCGGCTGGCCGAGCACCTGATGAAGAGCTGGCGCAACCAGCGGAGCTCACTCCTGTTGCCGCTGAACTGATTTCCGGACTTTCTTGCGATGACTTGTATCGCACAGCGGATAGGTCCTAGATCGGCGGCACGCACAGATTGCGACCTTGAACCGGTCGGACTCCACCGTCTGGCCATCGGGCAACTCGATCGACACCGGACCTTCGATGATCACCGGCCCGCCGGCGATCACCTGAACCAGCCTGCGGTCTGTCACGCCAGTTCCGCACGGAGTGCGGCCAGCAGCGGCTCGGCTGCCTCGGACAGGAATTGGTCCTGGGTGTCCCCACCGACCTGCACGAGCGCGACATCGGTGAAGCCGGCGTCGCGGAACGGCTTCACCGCCGCCACGATGGCGTCCAGGTCTGGACCGCACGGGATGGACTCGGCCACGTCCTCGGGCCGGACATATTGGCTGGCAGCGGCGAATCCGGCGGGGGTAGGCAGGTCGGCATTCACCGACCAGCCACCGGCGAACCACCGGAACTGCTCGTGCGCACGCGCAATCGCCTTGTCGCGGTCGGGATCCCACGAGATCGGCAGCTGGCCGATGACACGCCCGTCGGGCAGTCCCACTGTCTGACGGCGACCTCGCCACTTCTTGACGACGTCACCGTCCGGCTCGGTCTGGACGAGGTGGTCGGCGAAGTCGGCCAGCTTCTCGACCGACCTGTCCCCCGTCATCGACACAGCAAGCGCCACCGGAACATCCGGTACGTCCCACAGCCGCGCCGAAGCGACCTCGAAGTACTCGCCCCGGTGGTCCACCAGTTCGCCGGAGAACAATTCGCGGATGATCTTCATGGCTTCGGCGAGCATGTCGATGCGCTTGTCCACCGTGGGCCACGCTTGTCCTACGACATGTTCGTTCAGGTTCTCGCCGCTGCCGAGGCCCAGGGTGAACCTGCCGTCGGCGAGGATCTGAACAGTCGCGGCCTGTTGGGCAACCACGACCGGGTGGTACCGCATAGTCGGGCACGTCACGTACGAACACAGCCCGACGTCCTGGGTCGCATGGGCCACCGCTCCGAGCACCGCCCATGCATTGGGGGCGTGACCCTGCGCTGCCAGCCACGGAGAGAAGTGGTCACTGCACACCTCGAAGTCGAAACCGGCGTCCTCAGCGGCCACGGCATTACGGACCAATTCCTTGGGTCCGGCCTGTTCGGTCATGAGGGTGTAGCCAAAGCTGGTCATTTTTCCCAGGTACCCTGCCACTTGCCGTCACAAACTCGGCGGCGGCTTGGTCCGCAACACAAGCGGCAGAACCAACCAGAGCGCGATCAAGGCCACCGCCGTGACTCCGCCCGCAATGAGTCCGGCCGGCAATCCCAGCACCACATCGAAGATGAGGACGGCGACACCGGAGAGCGCGAACGCCAGGAAGATCAGACCGTAGTAGGCCAGCCGGTGCGCACCGGCGACGATGACGTCAAGGCGGTGCTGCCGAAACATCAAGCGGTGCATACCAATCGGGGCGACGAGAAGAATAGTGGCACCCAGGGAACAGCCGACCGTCACCAGATAGACGACACGCATGCCGTCATCGAGGCGGTCGAAGCGGCTCTGGAACGGCAGGGTCAGCAACAAGCCGGTGAGCAGCTGCACCCCGGTCTCGACGACGCGTAGTTCCTGCAGCAAGCCCGACCAGTTACGGTCGAGCCGTTGCGCGGCCGTCTCGCCGCGGGCCTCGGTGTTCCACCGCTGGTCCCGCTCGGGATGGTCGACGTCGACACCCATGACCGTGATGGAGACGACGCTGCTAGTACCAGGAACGCCGGCCCGCGACCGGACGCCCCACCGACCCCAGCAGCCAGAACACCGCGCCGATGACCAGCAGGATGACCCCGACGACCCACATTACGTACACGTTGAGAATCAGCCCGAGAATGAGCAGGATCGCACCGAGAACAATCATCAGAGTCTCATTTCACGTAGTGGTTGGTTCACGGGTTCACGCCGGCACGAGCGAGGACATGGCGCTGGGTTCCGGCAGCCGGCAGTCGACCACCTTGGGATTGACCCCCGCATAGTTCAAAGGCCCGGCCAGCACAGTGAGGCCGATCTGACCCGCGGTGGCACAACTGGCTTCGCCGGTGTGGAAGTAGTCGCGCTGCCACGCGGCCAGCACCCCGATCAACAGCCAGACCAACACGATCGTGCCCAACAGTCCCCGGAACATGAAAGCCTCCATCAGTCGAAACAGGTGCGAGCCGAATACCCGGCTGTCCACTGAGCGAAACCACGCCCGAGCGCGGGATAACGCGCTGCGGGCGCGGGTTTGCGTTCGTGTCGCGGCGGGAACCCTCGCTTCATGCACGGCGACCAGCTCGTGTATGACACCAATCCACTCCGGTAGCGGAAAGGTAGATATGACTGACAAGAAGACCGGCCCCGAAGAAGGCGTGAGCGGCGTCGTCGAAGGCGTCAAGGGCAAGCTCAAGGAGGCCGCAGGCGCCGTTACTGGCAGCGACGACCTCACCGAAGAGGGAAGGGCGCAGCAGGACAAGGCAGATGCCCAGCGCGACGCCGCCAAGAAGGAAGCGGAAGCCGACGCGGCCCGCGGTGGCGCACAGGCCGCCGAGGAGCGTGAGCGGGCTCACCAGAACCGCTGATTCGCGGGCACGAGGGGAATCACCCAGCCCAGCAGACCCCTAGGGGTCTGCTGGGCTGGGTGCTCAGCTGTTGGGATGCTGGCGTTTGGCCTCGGGATGTGCTGCATACCAACGATCTTCGATGCGTCGCACCCTGACGTGTTCCAGCGCCAGCCACAGCGCACCGATCAGCATGCCCGCAGCCGACAGCAGGGCCACGGTCAAGCCGACATCGGAATGCCGGGTCGCGAACGCGGCGAGACTCGCGACGAACAACACCAGCGCCACCCCGATCAGGATGAGCGCGGGCATGATGACGTTGTCCTTCATGGATTCACCGGCATGCGGGCGGGTGGTGCGGGTGTGATCGACAGGATCTTTGGGGCCTTTCATGGCAACCCTCCTCGTCCGCCCAAACAACGGGCTTCTTCCAGGGTAGATCCGTAGCCGCCGGTTAGGAAGGCTCGTACCAACCGTCGCCTTCGGCGAGCCGTTTGATCGCGGCCAGCCTGCGATCCCATTGCCGGCCGATCCGGTCCAACTCGCCTGCCAGGGCGCTGAGTCTGGACCCCAGCGCGCGGTAGCGGACCTCACGGCCGACGCGCACGGGTTCGACCAGTCCCGCGTCGGCGAGGACGGCCAGGTGTTTGGCTATGGCCTGTCGGCTCACCGGCATTCGGGTCGCGAGCGCACTGGCCGACAGATCCTGTGCGCCGAGTTCGGTGAGGATCTGCCAGCGTGTTTCGTCGGCCAGCACGGCCAGTACCACCGGGACGGCTGTCACACCCCGGCCTGCACGAACTCCACCAGATCGGCCAGTTCGGCGGTCCAGCCCCCGGTGTTGTCGGCAAGTGAAACCTGCGGGTTCTCCAGTTCCTCGAATCCGGTCTCGACCAGATCCAGGCGCGTACCGCCCTCGATCTCGGTCAGTTCGAAACGCACCACCGTCGAATTGCCCGGCACGGGTTCGACGTCAGCGGCTTGCGCCCAGCGGTACACCAGAACCCTTGGCGCTTCGATGTGTTCGACGATCATCCGGTGCTTTCCCGCCTTCTCCCAGCCGAAGTAGCCGGTGCCGCCGGGGACGGCATCGAACTCGCAGGCGTCACCGAACCACTGCGCGATCAGATCCGCCTCGGTGAGCGCCCTCCACACCCGGTCGATGGGTGCGCTGATGTCGATGCTGCGCGTGATGGCGAGTGTGTCCATGTCGTCTCCTGACAGTGTCTCCGTTGATGTGCAACTTCAGAGTTGCACATCACTCGAACGTCTGCAACCGAAGGGTTGCACTTATTTGGCATGCGGTCTGGGCTGCACTTGATTACCGTCGACAGGTGGACCTGAACAACGTCGAGGTGATCGACACCCCGCGGCACCGCGACGAGCTCTGGCCGCTGAGCCAGGGCGACGCCGTGCTGGCCGGCGGCACCTGGCTGTTCTCCGAACCTCAGCCCTACCTGACCCGGTTGGTCGATCTCACCTGCCTCGGCTGGCAGGCGGTCACCCGCCGCGACGACGGCGTCGAGTTGGCCGCCACCTGCACGGTCGCCGAGGTGTCGCAGCTGTCCCGCGAACTCGGCGTTCCACTGCTGCACCAATGCTGCACCGCGCTGCTGGCCTCGTTCAAGATCTGGCACACCGCCACCATCGGCGGCAACCTCTGCCTGGCATTCCCCGCCGGCGCGATGATCTCGATGGTGTCGGCGCTGTCGGGAACGGTGACGGTCTGGCGGCCCGACGGCACCGAATACCACTGCCCGGTAGATGAATTCGTCACCGGTGAGGCCACCAACGCGCTCGCCCCCGGCGAGGTCGTGCGATCGGTGTTCCTGCCCGCTCATGCCCTGCAGGCGCAAACCGCATTTCGCAAACTGGCCCCCTCGCCCCTGGGCCGGTCCGGCGTGGTGGTCATCGGGCGTCAGGACACCGACGGCCGGTTCGTCCTGTCGGTGACAGCCGCGACGGTGCGCCCGTACACCTTCGACTTCGCTGAGCTACCCGGACCCGACCATGTGCGGGAGGCCCACGCGCAGATTCCCGACGACGCCTGGACCGATGATGCCCACGGCGACCCGGACTGGCGGGCCGCCATGACCCTGGTGCTCGCCCAGCAGGTGGCCGCGGAGCTTGCCCCGTGATCATCAACGGCCAAGCCGCCCAAGGCGACCCGCGGCCCGGCCAGTGTCTGCGGTCCTATTTGCGTGACCACGGCCATTTCGAGGTGAAGAAGGGTTGCGACGGCGGCGATTGTGGCGCCTGCGCTGTCCTGGTCGACGGCACGGCGGTGCACTCGTGCGTATACCCGGCCTTTCGGGCGGCCGGGCGTGCGATCACCACCGTCGCGGGGCTGGGCACCCCAGCGGACCTCCATCCCGTGCAGCGGGCGTTCGTCGACGCCGCAGGTTTCCAATGCGGCTTCTGCACGGCCGGGATGGTCACGACGACATCGGTGCTCACCGAGGAACAACGTTGCGACCTGCCGCAGGCGCTCAAGGGCAACCTGTGCCGATGTACCGGCTACCGGGCGATCACCGACGCCATCGCAGGCACCGTCAACACCGACGAGCACTCCCCCGGCGCACCGGCCGGGCGCCGCGTCGTCACCGGGACCGAGCAGTACACCATGGATCACACACCCGAGGGTCTGTTGCATCTGGCCGTGCTGCGCAGCCCGGTGGCTCACGCCCGCATCGTCTCCGTCGATACCTCTGCTGCACAACGCATTCCGGGTGTGCACCTGATCCTCACCCATGCCGACAGCCCGCCCGTGGCGTTCTCCACCGCCCGGCACGAGAACCGCACGGATGACCCCGACGACACCTTCGTATTCGACGACACCGTGCGCTTCATCGGTCAGCGCGTCGCGGCCGTGGTGGCCGACAGCGTCGCCGCCGCCGAGCGGGCCTGCGGGGCCATCACGGTCGAATACGCCGAACTGCCGGCGGTGTTCGACCCCGACCTGGCCCGCGCACCCGGCGCCCCGCTGGTGCACGGCGACAAGGACCGCGCTGCGCGGATCGCCGACCCGCAGCGCAACATCGTCGCCGAATTGCACGGCGGCGTCGGCGATGTCGATGCCGGGATTGCCATCGCCGAAGCTGCCGGGGGCGCCGTGGTGCGTGGGCGCTGGTCCACGCAGCGCGTCCAGCACAGCCATTTGGAGACCCACGGCAGCACCGGCTGGATCGACGAGGCGGGCCGGCTGGTGGTTCGCACCAGTTCCCAGGTGCCCTTCCTGGTGCGCGACGAACTGTGTCACCTCTTCGACCTCGACCCGTCGCGGGTACGGGTGTTCACCCGCCGGGTGGGGGGCGGCTTCGGCGGAAAGCAGGAGATGCTGACCGAGGACGTGGTGGCGCTGGCCGTGCTGAAACTGGGCCGCCCGGTCCGCTACGAATTTACTCGCACAGACGAATTCGTCGCCTCGCCCTGCAGGCATCCCTACCGGGTGGACGCCACCGTCGCCGCGGGTGCGGACGGCATCCTCACCGCCATGGCCATCGATGTGCTGATGGATGCGGGTGCCTACGGCAACCACAGCCCGGGGGTCATGTTTCACGGTTGCGGGGAGTCGATGGCCGTGTACCGCTGCCCGAACAAACACGTCGACGCCCAGGCCGTGTACACCAACAACCTGCCGTCCGGCGCCTTCCGCGGGTACGGCCTCGGACAGGTGATCTTCGCCGTGGAGTCCGCGCTCGACGAATTGGCGGCCCGCCTGGGGATCGATCCGTTCGACCTGCGCCGCCGAAATGTCATCGTGCCCGGTGATGCGTTCGTCGATTCGCATGTGGCAGAGGACGATCTGACGTTCGGAAGCTACGGCCTGGACCAGTGCCTGGACCTCACCGAGGCGGCTCTGGCCCGCGGCAACGGAGCCGAACCGCCGGACGGCCCGCAGTGGCGCATCGGCGAGGGCATGGCGGTGGCGATGATCGCGACCATCCCCCCGCGGGGCCACTACTCCGATGCCTCCGTGTCCCTGGACGCCGACGGCATCTACACGCTGTCGGTCGGTACCGCCGAATTCGGCAACGGCACATCGACGGTGCACCTGAGCCTGGCGGCCGAGGCTCTCGGTGTGCCCACCGACCGGCTGCGGCTGCGGCAATCCGACACCGACGTCACCGCCTACGACACCGGCGCGTTCGGGTCGGCGGGCACCGTGGTCGCGGGACTGGCCGTGCAGTCGGCGTGCCGTGAGCTCCGCCAGGCACTCGAATCCGGTGCGACCCAACGCCCGTTGGTCGGCCATGGCCGGCACGAGGGCACCCCGCGATCGGTGGCGTTCAACGTGCACGGCTTCCGGGTGGCGGTGAACACCGAGACGGGCGAGGTGCGGATCCTGCAGTCGATCCAGGCCGCCGACGCCGGGGTGGTGATGAATCCCGAGCAGTGCCGGGGCCAGGTGGAAGGCGGGGTGGCGCAGGCCATCGGCACCGCCCTCTTCGAGGAGATCCGGGTCGATGCGCGCGGCAAGGTGACCACCACAACGCTGCGCAACTATCACATTCCGCAACTCGCCGACCTTCCGGTGACCGAGGTCTACTTCGCGGACACCTACGACAAGCTCGGCCCGCTCGGCGCGAAGTCGATGAGCGAGTCGCCGTACAACCCGGTGGCGCCGGCGTTTGCCAACGCCATCGCCCGGGCGTGTGGGGCGCGGATGTACCGGTTGCCGATGACGCCGGCGCGGGTATGGCGGCGTCTGCAGGGCTGACCCAGCGGAGTTGTCGGGTTCCGCGGTTACGCTTCGGCCGTGAGGGTGCGGATCTACGCGGTACTGGCGCTGACCGCCGGTATCACGACATATCTACTCGGCGCGGGAGCGCCGTGGTCACTGGTCGCGGCCGCCGTTGCCGTGATGGCACCGCATTTCCTGCTCGGCGCCCTGCGCGGGCTGCGCACACCGTCGCCACGCGAAGACCCGATCGCTGACATGTCGGGCACCGAGTTCGAAGACCACATCGCTCGCATCGCGCGCTCGTGCGGCGTCCCGGTGATCATGACGTCCCTGACCGGCGACTGGGGTGTGGACCTGATTGTCGGCAAACGGCCGAATCGCCTTGCCGTCCAATGTAAGCGGCAGGCCCGGCCAGTCGGCACCGGGGCCGTCCAGGAGGTGGTGTCGGGAGCTCCGATGCAGGACTGCACCCACACCATGGTGGTGACCAATCACGAATTCACCCCGGCTGCACGCAAACTCGCCGACTTGCACGGATGCATCCTGGTCGGTGGCGCCGAACTGCCCAGGCTGAAATCCACCATCCGCAGGCTGCTGGAGCAGGCCTGACCTATCGCAGGGCGGTCCGCACCGCGTGGATCGCCTCGTCGATCTCGTCGCGGGAGACCGTCAGCGCCGGCCGGAACCGTACCGAGTCCACCCCGCTGGGCAGCATGATGACGTGCCGGTCCCACAACCGGCGCACCAGCTCGTCGCGTGCGTTTGCAGTCGGCATGCTGAACGCGCACATCAGGCCGCGGCCGCGCGGATCGCGCACCTGGTCGGGGAATTCGGTTGCCAGGTCCCGCAACCGGTCCAGCAGATGGCCGCCCAACAGGCGGGCGTTGTGCATCAGGTCGTCGGATTCGATGACCTCGAGAATGCGCCGGGCCCGGACCATATCGGTGAGGTTGCCACCCCAGGTCGAGTTGATCCGCGAGCTCACCGCGAACACGTTGTCAGCCACCTCGTCGACCCGGCCGCCGGCCATCACCCCGCATACCTGCGTCTTCTTGCCGAACGCCACCACGTCCGGAAGGACGCCCAACTGCTGGTAGGCCCAGGCGGAACCGGTCATCCCGCAGCCGGTCTGCACCTCGTCGAACACGAGCAGCGCGTCGAACTCGTCACACAGTTCCCGCATGGCCGCGAAGAATTCGGGACGGATATGCCTGTCGCCACCCTCACCCTGGATCGGTTCGGCGATGAAACATGCGATGTCGTGCGGGTGCGCCTCGAAGGCCGCGCGGGCCTGCCGTAGCGATTCCGCCTCCAGCGCAGCGGGGTCCGCGCCGGGTCGCAGGTAGGGCGCGTCGATACGCGGCCAGTCGAACTGCGGGAAGCGCGCGACCTTGTTGGGATCGGTGTTGGTCAGCGACATCGTGTAGCCACTACGGCCGTGGAAGGCACCGCGCAGATGCAGGACGCGGGTACCCGCCGCGGTCAGTCCCAGCGACTCGTTCCGGCGGCTCTTCCAGTCGAACGCCACTTTCAGCGCGTTCTCCACGGCGAGCGCTCCCCCGTCGATGAAGAACAGGTGCGGCAGGGCCGGGTCGCCGAGCACCCGGGTGAAGGCGTCGACGAACCGCGCCATGGTCACCGTGTAGATATCGGAGTTGCTCGGCTTGTTCACCGCGATGGCGCCCAGCTCGGCACGGGATTCCGGGGTTGTCAGCGCCGGGTGGTTCATCCCCAGCGCCGAGGACGCGAAGAACGTGAACATGTCCAGGTAGCGGTCGCCGGTGCGGGCGTCGACCAGGTAGGAACCCTGCGAACGTTCGGTGTCGAGGACGAAGTCGAAGCCGTCGGCCAGGATGCTGCGGCTCAGGACGGCAGGTACCTCGGCAGCGGCGAGGGTCACGTCACGGTCGGGCAGGACAGCAGTCATGCTGGCCATCCTAACGCGATCTTTACGGTTTCAGCTATTGTAAACCGGAATATTTACGGTAGAAACTCGCGTCCTTCGTAAAATGTTTGTAGGATGATCGTGCTGCGAGTGCGAACGTTGGCGGCTGTCCGGATCCGTTGCAGCAGATCCTCCAGCCCGCGCGGCGACCCGACCCGCACGAGCAGGATGTAGCTCTCGTCGCCCGCGACCGAATGGCACGACGCGATCTCGGGTATGTGCTCCAAGCGAGCGGGCGCATCATCGGGCTGGGACGGATCGAGAGGGGTGATGGCCACGAACGCCGACAGCATGTTGCCGACCGCTTCGGGGTCGATACGCGCCGCGTACCCGGTGACCACGCCCCGCGCCTCCAGCCTCCGCACCCGCGCCTGCACGGCGGACACGGACAGCCCCGCCGTCGCCGCGAGGTGTGCGAGCGTCGCCCGCCCGTCGGCGAGAAGGTCACGCACCAGCGCACGGTCGATATCGTCGAGGTGGTCGGCATCGGCCATGGCCGGAGACTACCTCCCGTGATCGAGAGCTGGCAGTTGCGCGCCGCATTCGCCGCGGCCCTGTCGCAGATGTACGGCACCGAGGTTCCCGCGTACACCACCCTGGTGCAGGTCACCGGCGAGGTGAACCGGGACTGCGCGGGTGACGGACGGCTGGGATCCCTCGATCGCGTCACCGCCGAGCGGCACGGCGCCATCCGGGTCGGCAACCCGGCCGAAATGGCCGATGTCGCCGATCTTTTCGCCGCGTTCGGGATGTACCCCGTCGGCTACTACGATCTGCGCGAGGCCGCCTCACCGGTGCCGGTGGTCTCGACCGCCTTTCGCCCCATCGATTCAGAAGAGCTGGAGCGTAACCCCTTCCGGGTGTTCACCTCGATGTTGGCCACCGCGGACGGTCGGTTCTTCGCCCCCGACCTGGGCGACCGGGTCAACCGATTTGTGGCGCAGCGGCAGTTGTTCGACCCCGCGTTGATCACCGACGCCCGGCGCATCGCCGCCGCCGGTGGTG
Organism: Mycolicibacterium cosmeticum; assembly: GCA_016197365.1. GTDB lineage: Bacteria > Actinomycetota > Actinomycetes > Mycobacteriales > Mycobacteriaceae > Mycobacterium > Mycobacterium cosmeticum_A. Next base: position 588,704 of record JACPVS010000006.1, read on the forward strand.
CGCCCGACGACCTGGCCGGCGACTTCGTGGCCCGCGCCACCGCGGCATTCGCGCTGTCGCGCGCCGCCATCGACAAGGCCTGGTACGACGAGTTGAGTGCGGTGTCCGCCGTGGCCGCCGACATCGCCGGTGTCACCACCACCCACGTCAACCACCTCACCCCACGGGTCCTCGACATCGACGAACTGTATCGGCGGATGTCCGCGCGCGGCATCGCCATGATCGACGCGATCCAGGGACCGCCGCGCACCGACGGACCGGCCGTACTGTTGCGGCAGACGTCCTTCCGCGCACTGGCCGAGCCCCGGCGGTTTCGCGGCCGCGACGGCGCGGAGTTCGACGGCTCGCTGCGGGTTCGATTCGGCGAGGTCGAGGCCCGCGGGGTGGCCCTCACACCGCTCGGCCGCGCGCGCTACGACGCCGCCATGACCGATCCGGGCCGCTGGGCAGACCACTTCCCAGCCACCGACGCCGAGATGGCAGCGGACGGACTGGCGTACTACGTCGGCGGCGACCCGGCCAAACCGGTTGTCTACGAAGACTTCCTGCCTGCCTCGGCGGCGGGTATCTTCCGATCCAACCTCGACGGCGACGCCCAGGTCGGCAGCGGTGACGCGGCCCACTACAGCCTCGACTGGATGGCCGGGGCCATCGGCCACCACATCTACGACCCTTACGACCTCTACGAGAAGGCGGCATCATGACCACCATGCACTCCACCCTGCCCACCGCCGGAGAGCTTCGTGACCAGGTGTGCCTGGCGCTGCAGGCCATCGGCGCAGACTTCACCGAATCCGAAACCGGGCTGCCTGCAAGCACTCCGATCACCGGTGACGTCCTGTTCACCGTCGCCGAACAGTCGGCCGCCGAGGCTCGGACCGCGATAGGTCAGGCCGCCGAGGCATTCGCGACGTGGCGCACCACGCCGGCACCGGTCCGCGGCCAGGTGGTGGCGCGGCTCGGTGAACTGCTCATCGAACACAAGGCCGACCTCGCCACTCTGGTGACCGTCGAGGCCGGCAAGATCACCTCCGAGGCGCTCGGCGAGGTGCAGGAGATGATCGACATCTGCCAGTTCGCCGTCGGACTGTCCCGGCAGCTCTACGGCAAGACCATCGCCTCCGAACGGCCGGGGCACCGGTTGATGGAGACGTGGCATCCGCTCGGGGTGGTCGGCGTGGTCACCGCGTTCAACTTCCCGGTGGCCGTCTGGGCCTGGAACACCGCCGTCGCCCTGGTCTGCGGGGACACCGTGGTCTGGAAGCCCTCGGAGCTGACACCACTGACCGCGGTGGCCTGTCACGCGTTGATCGAACGGGCCGCCTCCGACGTGGGTGCCCCGGCGCATATCTCACGACTCATCCAGGGCGGCCGGGAGATCGGCGAACTCTTGGTCGACGATCCCCGGGTCGCGCTGCTGAGCGCCACCGGCTCGGTGCGGATGGGCCGGGAGGTCGGCCCACGCGTCGCGCAGCGGTTCGGCAAGGCCTTGCTCGAGTTGGGCGGGAACAACGCCGCCATCGTCACGCCGTCGGCCGATCTCGACCTCGCGCTGCGCGGCATCGTGTTCTCCGCCGCGGGCACCGCGGGGCAGCGCTGCACCACCCTGCGCCGGGTCATCGCGCATCGCTCGGTCGTCGACGAGCTGGTCACCCGGATCACGGCCGCCTACCGCAGCCTGCCGGTCGGCAATCCCGCGGCCGCCGGCACGTTGGTCGGCCCACTGGTGCACGAACGCGCCTATCGCGACATGGTGGGAGCGTTGGAGCAGGCCCGCGCCGATGGCGGCGAGGTGGTCGGCGGTGACCGCGTCGACTTCGGAGATTCGGCCGGCGAGGGCTCGTACTACGTCCGTCCGGCGGTGGTGCGGATGCCTGCGCAAACCGCAGTGGTGCACGACGAAACCTTCGCTCCCATCCTGTATGTGCTGACCTACGACACCCTGGACGAGGCGATCGCCCTGAACAATGAGGTGCCACAGGGCCTTTCGTCGGCGATCTTCACCACCGACATCCGGGAGGCGGAGCGCTTCATGGCCGCCGACGGCTCGGACTGCGGTATTGCCAACGTCAACATCGGCACGTCGGGTGCGGAGATCGGCGGCGCGTTCGGCGGGGAGAAGCAGACCGGTGGCGGCCGTGAATCGGGCTCGGATTCGTGGCGGGCGTATATGCGCCGGGCCACCAACACCGTCAACTACTCGTCCGATCTGCCGCTCGCTCAGGGGGTGCAATTCGGCTGACCGTCGGCGTCTTAGGATGGCTGCGTGACTGAGCAGGTCGAACAGCGGGAATTCCAGGCAGAGGCACGTCAGCTGTTGCAGTTGATGGTGCACTCCATCTACTCCAATAAGGACTCGTTCCTGCGTGAGCTGGTCTCCAATGCCTCCGATGCACTGGACAAGCTGCGGTTGGCGGCCTACCAGGACAAGGACCTGGACGTCGACACGTCCGACCTGCACATCGATATAGAGGTCGACAACAGCGCCCGAACGCTGACGATCCGCGACAACGGCATCGGCATGACGCGCGACGAGGTGGTCGACCTGATCGGCACGCTCGCCAAGTCCGGCACCGGCGAGCTGCGCCGCAAGCTAAGCGAGGCGCAACAGGCCGGCGATGCCGAAGATCTGATCGGCCAGTTCGGTATCGGCTTCTACTCGACGTTCATGGTCGCCGACTCGGTGGTGCTGCTGACCCGCAAGGCCGGCGAGAGCACCGCCACCCGTTGGGAATCCAGTGGCGACGGCACCTACACGATCGCGGCGGTAGAGGGTGCCCCGCAAGGCACCTCGGTCACGTTGCACCTCAAGCCCGAGGACACCGAGGACTCGCTGCACGACTACACGTCGCCCTGGAAGATCAGGGAATTGATCAAGAAGTACTCCGACTTCATCTCCTGGCCGATCCGGATGGAGGTCGAGAAGACCGTCCCGGCACCGGAGGACGCCGAAGAGGGCACGGCGCCGACCACCACCGTGGAGACAGAGACGCTCAACTCGCGTACCGCGCTGTGGGCCAAGCCCAAGAGCGAGGTCTCCGATGAGGAGTACGCGGAGTTCTACCGGCACATCTCGCACGCATGGGACGAGCCGCTCGACGTCATCGCGATGAAGGCTGAGGGCACCTTCGAATACCAGGCGCTGCTCTTCATCCCGTCGCAGGCCCCGTTCGACCTGTTCAATCGCGATGGGCACACCGGCGTGCAGCTGTACGTCAAGCGTGTCTTCATCATGGGCGACTGTGATGAGCTGGTGCCGGAGTACCTGCGGTTCGTCAAGGGTGTCGTCGACGCACAGGATCTATCGCTCAACGTCTCTCGGGAGATCCTGCAGCAGGACCGCCAGATCAAGGTCATCCGCCGCAGCCTGACCAAGAAGGTGCTCTCGGCGATCAAGGACCTGCAGACGAACCGCCCCGACGGTTACGCGACGTTCTGGGCGCAGTTCGGCCGCGCGTTCAAGGAGGGCCTGCTCTCCGACCCCGACAATCGCGACACAGTGCTGAAGCTGTCGTCGTTCGCGTCGACTCTCCATGACACGACGACCCTGACCGACTATGTCGGGCGGATGAAGGACGACCAGGAGCAGATCTTCTACGCCACCGGCGAATCGCGCCAGTTGCTGGAGAAGTCACCGCACCTGGAGGCGTTCAAGGCCAAGGGTTACGAGGTGTTGCTACTCACCGATCCGGTCGACGAAGTATGGGTCGAGTCGGTACCGGAGTTCGACGGCAAGGCGCTGCAGTCGGTCGCCAAGGGCGAGGTCGACCTCGGGTCCAAGGACGGATCGGCTTCCGACTCCGACCGCCCGGACTTCGCCGAACTGCTCACCTGGCTGCAGGAGACGCTGGACGAGCACGTCAAGGAGGTCCGGCTGTCGACCCGACTGACGTCCTCACCGGCGTGCCTGATCACCGACAGCTTCGGTATCACCCCGCAACTTGCGCGCATGTACCGCGCGTCGGGGCAGGAAGTGCCCATCGGCAAACGCATTCTGGAGCTCAACCCCGATCATGTCCTCATCGCGGGTCTGCGGGACGCCTTCGCGTCGTCGCAGGACGGGCTGAGCGATACTGCCGAGTTGATCTACGGCACAGCCCTTCTCGCCGAAGGCGGGTCCCTCGAAGATCCGGCGCGCTTCGCCGCCATTCTCGCTGACCGGTTGGCCAAAACCTTCTGATTCCCCGCAGCCCGGGCGACGGTCCACTGTGTAGTTGTCAAGGTGCGTCAGACTCGGTCAAGCGGCGGCGGGCAGGTTGGTCATGCTTCGCCTCGTGTGTGATCGCAGATGCGTCGGTTCGGGGCCTGCCGGATCATGCGGTGGGATGAACCACGGGTGACGGTCAGGGCCCAGGTAGACCTGCCAGCCGCTGTGGTGGATCACGGTGTGGTGGCACCGGCAGAACAGCACGCCGTTGTCGACGCAGGTGGTGCCCCCGGCGCTCCACGGTGTCATGTGGTGGGCGTCGCACCACGACACCGGCCTCCCGCAGCCGGGGAATGCGCAGCCACCATCGCGTGCCGCCAACGCTTTACGAAGCTTGGGCGGGAACAGCCGCTCGGCGCGACCGACGTCCAGTGGCGCGCCGGCGCCGTCGACAACCACCAACCCGGTAGTGCTGTCACAAGAGATCAGTTCGGCGGTGGCGACGGTGACCGGCCCGGTGAAGCCGAGGGTGTCCACGAACTCGTCACCGCGCATTCCTGCCTGTGCTGCGGTGGCGGGCCGGATCAGGGTGACGTGCGGGAGCACGCCGCCCGAGGTCGGGCGCCGCGAACTCGACAGGTAGTCACGCACCATTTGACCGAACGCGTCCGCGCGACGTCTGCCGGTCGACCGTGGGTCCGGTGACCCATCCGGTAGCGGCACGGGCCGGCACAACGGATCCAACGCTGCGAACAGTTCCTCACCGGTCAGCACATCGAGATCGAGGGTGGCGCTCACCCGCCCTTCGTCGTTCTGCAGCAGTGTCATCTCGTTGAGATCGCCGTTCTCGGCGACCGGCACCGCCCCCTCCACGAGCGGTAGTGCGGCGGCTCTGTCGATGGCGATCTCCCGGGCTTTCTTGCTGACGTCCGCGGGCGTGGTCTGGATCATCAGCTTCGTGACGACCTTCGCCCTGTCATCGTCGGACAACTCGGCCCGGCTGCCGATGTGTGTGACTCCCCGTCCGACGGCGTCGGCGAACTCGATGCCGAGCCCACCGAGACGCTGTAGCCGGGTGAGGGCCGGCAGCGTGTGCGCCGCGCGCCCGACCCGCGCCGCCCGGTGTGCCGCGCCGGGGGCCACGCCAAGGCTGGTCAGCAGGTCGGCCCCGGAACGCACGTGTCGGCGGGCGGGGATCCCGAGACGCTCGGCGGCGGCGGTCGCTTGGACGATCACATGGTCGAACAGATTCTTGGCGATGACCGCGGACGCCAGCACCGCGAGCAGGTTCTGTTCATCGACCATCCGCCGGGGACAGTCGAGCAGATGGAACAGAGTGCGAGCGGCACCCTCGTCGGGTGGGGGCGCCGCGGCGAGATCGTCGACGAGCGCATTGACGAAGGTGTCGAGATGGACCGCGTCCATGCCGCATAACCTCTCGAAGAAGGTGCGTACAGGCTCAGAAAGGCACATTGGTTCGGGCGGTCCGGCAGGGACCTACGAACCCTCGGCGACATCGTCGCGGCAAAGCTCACCGTGTGTGGATCGGGAGCAACAATTCATTCGAACGTGTGTTCGACACTACACCTCGTGGCGAGCCCACGCAAGCGGGCGGCCATCGCAGGTTCTAGCGCCGGACGCCGGCGTCCAGTTCGGCCAATACCGACTCGGTGTCGGCGCCCAGTTCCGGCGCGTAGCCGCGCACCCGACCCGGGGTGCGTGAAAACCAGGTCGGGACACCGGGAAAGCGCACCGGGCCGTGCGGGGTGTCCACCGTCTCGAACAGGCCGACCGCATTGAGGTGCGGGTCGTCGAACAGTGCGTCCGGGGTGTTGATCGGCGCGGCGGGGATCTCCAACTCCCGGAACAGGCCCAGCCATTCGTCGGTGGTGCGTTCCTTCAGCGTCTGCGCCACCAGCCCGTACACGGTGTCGATCTGGCGGGCCCGTTGCTCCAGGGTGTCGAATTCCGCAGTGTTCCATGCCGGTTGGACACGGTCGATGAATCCGCGCCAGTGCTTGTCGTTGTAGATCAGCGCCGCTATCTGGCCGTCCTTGGTCTCGTACGGTCGCCGATTGGGCGCCACCGTGCGCGGATAGACGGCAGGCCCGAGCGGGGGTGAGAACATCGCCCCGTTCGCGTGTTCGACCAGCATGAAGGAGGCCATCGTCTCGAACATGCTGACCTCCACCTCCTGGCCTTCGCCGGTGCGTTCGCGGTGGAACAGCGCCATCATGGTGGCGTACAACGCGGTCAGCCCGGCAACCTTGTCGGCCATGATGGTGCCGACGTAACTGGCCTCACCGGTCAACTGTTGTTGCACCGCAGGCAATCCGCACTCGGCCTGGATGGTGTCGTCGTAGGCGGGCCGGTCCGCGTCCGGCCCGCGGCGGCCGTACCCGTAGCAGTTGGTGTAGACGACGGATGGGTTCAGCGCGACGACGTCGTCGTACCCGAATCCGAGCTTGGCGATCGCCTTTGCCCGCATCGAGTGGATGAACACGTCGGCGGTCTCGATCAGTCCACGCAGCGCCGCCTTGCCCGCCTCGGTCTGCAGATCCAGCACGATCGCCCGTTTGCCGCGGTTGACGTTGACGAACACCCCGCTCATCCCCGGCGACGGTCCCACCGAGATGAATCGGGTGTTATCTCCCTGTGGCGGTTCGACTTTGATCACGTCGGCGCCCATGTCGGCCATGATCTGGGTGCAGTAGGGACCCATCACCATGGCGGTGAGGTCGACGACCCGCACCCCGTCCAGCGGTCCATCAACCATGGTGTGCCTTCTCGAAGCTGTAGCGGATGTGGTCGGTGTGGGCATCGGGCACCACGGGAAAGATCACCGGTTCCGCGGTGTCGCGGATTCCGTCGATATTGTCGGCGACGTCCTCGATGGTCCACGACGGCCTGTACACCCCCGGGGTCTCGGCAATGACCGCCCTGGCCACCCTGCCACCGATGGCAATCAGCATCTCGCCTGTCACAGAGCAGGTTTCGTGGGCGAGCCAGCCGACGGCAGGTGCCACCAGTTCGGGACCCATGGGTGGGTATGCCGACGTGTCGATACCCTCGGCCATCCGGGTGACCGCGCTCGGGACGATCACATTGCACCGGACGTCGTGTTCGGCACCCTCGAGCGCCGCGACATTGGACAGTCCGATCAGCCCGGCCTTGGCGACACCGTAGTTGGCCACATTGTGGTTGCCGTAGAGGCCACCGATGGACGAGGTGAGCACAATGCGCCCGTAGCCGGCGGCGCACATCACCGGAAATGCCGGGCGGACAACGTGAAATGCACCGCGCAGGTGCACATCCAGAACCGCCTCGAAATCCTCGTAGCTCAGATCCTTCAATGACCCGCGCCGCACCGTCCCGGCATTGTGGATCAGAATGTCGACCCGGCCGAACCGTTGCATCGCGGTCTCGACGATGGCACGGCCCCCTTCGGGGGTGGCCACGGAGTCGGTACTGACGTCGGCTTGCCCACCCGCAGCGCGGATTTCGTCGACGACCTGCTGCGCGGGACCGGCGTCGGAGCCGTCACCGGTGAGGCTGCCGCCGGGGTCGTTGACCACCACCGCGGCACCACGAGCAGCGAGCAGCAGCGCATACTCCCGGCCGAGTCCGCGTCCGGCCCCGGTGATGACGGCGACGCGCCCATCGAAGTTCAGACTCAAGCGAACGGTTCCTCACCCTCGAGCTTGGTGCGCTGCAACAGCCGCCCCGAACTCGGGTCATACGGGGTGGCGCGGTGCATGGTGCCGGTGTTGTCCCAGATCACCAGGTCGCCGACGGTCCACTTGTGCCGATAGGTGAAATCCGGCTGGGTGGCCCAATCACGCAGGTGCACCAGCAGTTCGGCGCTTCTCTTGAAATCGATGTCGACGATGTGACGAGCCGTGGCACCCAGCACCAGGGACTTGCGGCCGGACTTGTGCGTCCACACCAGGGGCAGCTCCCGATCCCCGATGGCCATCATCCGGCGCAGGGTCTTGGCAGCGGGCTCGGGGTCGTAGTAGAACAACGTGTTCCACGCCGAGTGCATCGCGCGCAGGTCCTCGATCTCCGCCTTGTCCGCGTCCGACAGATCGTCGTAGGCGGCGTAGGTGTTGCAGAACTCGGTGTCACCCTCGTCCGGGTTGCCCAGCGCCACGCTCTGCAGCAGCGAGGCCAGGATCGGCACCTCGTTCATGGTGCCGTCGATATGCCAGTACAGGGATCCCTTGAGATAGTCGGCCTGCTTGTTCACCTCGGTGTCCAGGGATACCTTGTACAGCTTCTCGCCGAAGTGTTCGGCCGCAAAGGTTCCGAGTGTCTCGGTGAAAGCGATCTGCTCATCGTCGGTGAAACCGATCTGGGGGAACACCAGCACGCCACGCTGTTCCAGCAGTTCCCGGATGGTCCCGGAATGCTCGCCGGAGAGCAGGGCGGCCTTGTCGGCGCGGATCTCGGTGCCGATACGGGGCTTGATGTCCCGGGTGTCGAGCACAGTCGCGGTGGTCATGGCTGCAGCTCCAGTCCGTCGAGGTTGCCCTCGGCCCGCCAGTCGGCGAGCAGATCATCGAAGGCGTAGAACCCGGGCGAGTAGAAATCGCCGAGGAACGACCCGTTCCGTTCCGCGCCGCCGCGGCCCTCGTTGTTGTAATAGCCAGGCGTGCAGGAGAGTTCGAATGCCGAGTTGTCCATCGCCAAGCCGCGGACCGTCGAGACCCAGGCGTCCTGCCCGTCCTGACTGGGCTCGACGGTACTGGCGCCGCGTTTCTGAGCCTCGGCAATCAGGTAGGAGATGTGCTTGGCTTGCTGTTCGAACATCGCCGTGGTGTTGGCCGATACTCCGCCCTGGATGAACCCCATGAAGAACTGGTTGGGGAAACCGCGGCTGGTCATGCCGTGCAGCGTCTTGTAGTCGTTCTGCCAGTGGTCGAACAGGGACACTCCGTCGCGGCCCACGATGCTGTCCACCGCGAATCGGCGGCTGATCTCGGTGGAGATCTCGAAGCCGCTCGCGAAGATCACGCAGTCGACCTCGTATTCGACACCGTTGGCGACGATCCCCTTCTCGGTCAGTCTCTCCACGCCCTTGGACGCCGCCACGTCGACGAGCGTCACATTGGGGCGATTGAACGACGCCAGATAGTGCTCGCTGGAGGACGGCCTCTTGCACATGAAGCGGTAGTACGGCTTGAGCGCTTCGGCGGTGTCCGGGTCCTCGACGATCGCGGCGACGCGGCGGCGCAGTCGCTCCATGATCTTGTAGTCTTCCTCTTCCCGGAAGGCCATGATCTGCTCGATGGTCACCGACGCGGGATCATCGCTGTCCGCGATGCGGGCGGTCAGGTTGCGTCCGAGCTCAGTCCAGAAGTCGCAGACCAGATCCGGCTCACCGAACACCACGCCGACGAACGGCGACCAGTTGTGGAAGTTGCGCTTTCGCTCTTCCTGCCACCCGGGCTGCAGGGTTGCGGCCCACGCGGAGTCGGTGAGTGGGTTGGAACGCTCGTCGACCGACGACGGCGTCCGCTGGAATACGAAGACCTGCTGGGCATCGCGGCCGAGGTGCGGTACCAGCTGGATGCCGGTGGCTCCGGTGCCGACCAGCGCGACGCGCTTGTCTGCCAATTTGTGCAGGCCGCCGTCGGCGTCACCGCCGGTGTAGTCGTAATCCCAGCGCGCGGAATGAAACACGTGGCCCGCGAAATCTTTGATGCCGGGGATCCCGGGCAGTTTCGGGCGGTTGTAGGACCCCTGTGCCATCACCACGAAACGGGCCCGGATGTCGTCGCCCCGGTCGGTGGTGATCTGCCAGCGCTGCGTCTCGTCCTCCCAACGCATGTCGCGCACCTGGGTGGAGAACAGTGCGCCGTCGTAGAGGCCGAAGTGCTTGCCGATGTTGCGGCAGTGCTGGAAGATCTCGGCTCCGTCGGCGAACTTCTTGGACGGCATGAAGTCGAGTTCTTCGAGCAGCGGGATGTAGCAGTAAGCGTCGTTGTCGCACTGGATTCCGGGGAACCGGTTCCAGTACCACACGCCACCGAAGTCGCCGGCCATCTCGACGACGCGGATGCCTTCGACGCCGGCCTTCTTCAGATGCGCCCCGGCCAGCAGCCCGGCGAAGCCGCCGCCGAGAATGACGACGTCGACGTTCTCGGCGATCGGGTCGCGCTCCGTCGCCGTCGTGTACGGGTCAACTTCGTAGAAATCGGCGAAATCGCCTTCAAGCTCCAGATACTGATCGGCGCCCTCGGGTCGCAGACGCTTGGCGCGCTCCTGCGCGTACTTCTCCCGGATGGCGGGGATGTCGATATCGGTCGGGGTATCGGTGGGCCCGCAGGTGTTCACGTCGGTCATACGATCGCGTTCTCCGGCAGCGCGGCGGCGTGCAGCGGAGCCGCGAGTTCGTGCACGGCGGGCAGCACCTCCCGTGCGAACAGCTTGGTGCTCTCGAACGCATCCTCGTACGGCATGGTGCCGAACTGCGGAACGATGGTCACCTCAGAGAACGAGCACGCTTCCTGCGCGGCTTTGAGCTTCTCGAACACCACCTCGGGCGTCCCGATCAGCAGGTTGGAGGCGTGGTATCCGGGCGGCCCACCCTTCTTCTGGTCGCCGGTCACAGACGAGGCGAGCACTGCGGTGGCGGTCGCCTCGCGGGCCGCGTAGGCCTCATACCCCTTGACGCCCTTGAAGTTCGAGGCATCGGCGAACCCGTAGTGCACGTTGACGTCCCGGTTGGCCGTCCAGATCCACTGCTCGGTCAGCGCGGCCAGCTTCTCGTCTTCTTTTTCCGTGACGTACATGAACATCACGTTCTTGGGCTGACAGGGTTCGAAGCCCTCCTCCGCGCGGAAGGTGTTGACCTTGCGGACCTCTTCGCCTGCATCCCAGATCGGCTTGTTGCCGACGAACAGCGGCACCATGCCGCGCCGCGACAGGATCTCCAGCGACTCTGCGGTCGAGGACGAGCTGTAGATCCGGGAGAACAGATCCTTGCTGATGGGCTCGGGGCGCAGCGACATCTCGGGGAAGCTGAAGATCTCGCCGTCATAGGAGAAACGCTCGCCGGAGAAGGCCAGTTCGAGGATGTCGAGCGTCTCGTTGAAACGCTGCCTGCTCTCCTCGCGGGGCACACCGACGGCGTCGAACTCGGCCTTGGACACGCCACGCCCGATACCGATGGTGTTGTAGCGCCCATTGGAGAGGATGTCGAGGTACGCGATCTGATGCGCCAATCGCACCGGGTTCCACCATGGGGCGACCGCGACGAAGGTGCCCAGGCTGACGCGTTCGGTGCGCGCGGCGAAGTAGGTCAGCGCCTGAATCGGGTTGGGCGTCATACCGTATGGCGTGCCCTGGTGCTCGGGGAACCAGATGCCGTCGAAGCCGAGTGGTTCGGCGAGATCGCCGAGCGCCAGTGCGGCCTGGACGCACTTGTAGTCCGGCGTCGCGGGCGGCGTGCTGAAATCGCCTGCCAGGACGCGGTCCCAGTCGTGCGAGTTCTGCGCTCCCGTACCGAGATTTACCTTCATAATCGTCTCCTTGCTGGGGTGATGTGTGCACGTTCCGTAACGCTGGGCGTGACGAAACGTGCACACATCGCTAAATATCTTGAGGTTCGCCGGCGTCCATGTACTTGGACAGTTGGTGGTGCAGATTGACGGTGCTGCGCTCGCGGTACGGGTTGGGCAGGGTGCCGGGGAATCCGGCCGACTTCATGCCCTGTTGAACCGCAGCCATATTGGAGAAGTCCTGGGGAAGCACCGACAACCAGTTCGGCGAGTCCTTCGGGGTGTAGGCCCATTCGGTCTGCGGCTCCGCACCTTTCGGGTACAGCTCGAAGACGGCCACCTCGAAGATGCACTTGTCCGGGTTGTAGCTCGGGTCCGGGCGGGCGCTGTAGCACAGTGCGCTGGTCAGGCCCTGGCCGACTTGGAAGTTAGGGAAGAGCTGCCACGCCGTGCCGCTCTGGCCGAGGATGTCGGGCGGGATGACCGGCCACACCACACCGCGGGCTTCGTCGTCACGGCGCGCGGAGGCCAGCCAGTGCGCCAGCACCTCGTCGGCCGGCGTGCCCTCGGGGAGTTCGTCGACGAGGCGTTTGGCGGCGTTGACCAGTGTCTTGGTGGTCGTCGCGTTGGTCTCCTCCATGGTGTACACCTGCATCTCGGCGGTGGAGATACGGGGATCACCGGTGCCCAGCCGGATCTTGGACTTGGTCTCATCCATGCCTTTTGGCGCGTCGTAGCCGATGTTGCTGTGCTTGCCCTGCGCCTTGGCCCAGCCCTTGAACTCGCCGAACTTGTTGAATTCCGGGTGGGTGGTGAACACGTGGTAGGTCTCGTTGAAGGCCTCCATCGCGACTTTCCAGTTGCAGTCGAAGTACAGCCACTTGCGCCACTTGAAGCGCATGTTCTCCAGACCGAACGGGTCGAGGATCTTGGCCGCCGGGAACAGGTAGTCGGCCAGCGGTTCGCAGTGCGGGTCCATGTTGATGAAAAGCCAACCGCCCCAGGTGTCCACCTGAACGGGGGCCAGATGCGTGTTGCCCGGGGTGAGCTTGCCCTGCCAGTCGTCCTGCTCCCGGATGTGGGTGCAGGTCCCGTCCAGACCGTAGGTCCAGCCGTGGAAGCCGCAGACGAACGACTTGCGCGCCCGGCCGGTGGCATTCTTGGCGCCCTCGGGGTTGTCGATCAGCTTGCGCCCGCGGTGCATGCAGACGTTGTGATGGGCCACAAACTCATCGGGCCCCGTGCGAACGACGATGATCGAGTCGTCCAGGATGTCGTATGTCAGGTAGCTGCCGATCTCGGGGATCTCCTCTACCCGGCCGACCTGCTGCCAGACCTTGCGCCACAACCGGTCTCGCTCGTTGCGTGCGTACTCCGGCGAGATGTAGGCGTCCACCGGAATGGTCACCGACGTGGACAGGTCTTCGGCGATCTCGCCCGTCGAATCGTCGGGTACGGCGTCGATCTCGATCGCCGCGTCGAGGTCGGATTCGGTGTGGGTCATCTGTTTTTCCTCTCAGATCCGGCTGATCTGTTCGCGGAAGGACTTGTCTTTCAAGAAGAGTGACGTGTTGTCCCCTCCCAGGTGTGTCCACCGCAGGTTGAGCCCGCCGTCGACCAGCAGCGTCTGACCGGTGACATAGCCAGCCAGATCCGAGAGCAAGAACAGGATGGCTCCGGCCTGCTCCTCGGGCGTGCCACGGCGCCCCATCGCGATGGCCCGCCGATCGCGATCGGGGTCGGCGTCGACGTAGGTGGCGGACGCCGCCGTCTCGGTCACGCCGGGGGCCACCGCGTTGACGCGGATACCGTCGGCTGCCAGTTCGACCGCCATGGTGCGGGTGGCGGCCACGATCGCGGCCTTCGCGGTGCCGTAGGCGACGTGGAACGGCGCGCTGTTCATCCCGCTGATCGAGGACACCGACACGATGGATCCGGGGTTGCCCTGCGCCCTGATCTCCGCGGCCACGGCCTGGCTCATGAAGAACATGGTCTCCAGGTTGGCGGCGAACAGGTCTCGCCAGTCTTGGCGGGTGACCCTGGTCGACGGCATCCACGTCGATGGAGCGGCGCCCCCTGCGACATTCACCAGTCCGTACAGCGTGCCCTCGGTCCGTCGCGCGATATCGAGGACGGCGGCGATGCCCTCATCGGTGGCCGCGTCCGCGGCGACCGGGACGACCGACAGTCCCTGGTCGGCCAGTGGCGCGACGTGGGTGTCGAGATTGTCCTTCGACCGGCTGACCGCGATGACCGTCGCACCTGCCTCCGCGGTCAGGCGCGTCACCGTCGTCCCGATACCTCCGCCGCCGGCGCCCGACACCACGACGACGCGGCCCGCGAGATTGAGCAGTTCGGTCACGGTCTCAATTGTCCGTACAAGAATTGGCGTTCTGCATATTGAAGAACACTATTCCGCAGGGGATATATGACGTCAAGAGCGGTCCCCCACCTATTCCGTTCTATTGTCTGGACTAGTACGGGCTTGGTAACGTCCTGCCCATGACCACCTTTCAGCCCGGCCGGTACGCCGCCACCTCGGCGCCGGAGGCGGCGGCCGGTTGGACCGTGACACGCGTGACCGAGCCCAGTCGCCTGTTCGGGGCCAACGGGCTGCGCACCGGTCCGGACGGACGTCTCTACATCGCACAGGTCACCGGCAGCCAGATCAGCGCAGTGGACGTGAACACGGGCACGATCGAGACCATCAGCGCCAAGGGCAGCGACATCATCGCCCCCGACGACGTCGCCTTCGGCCCGGACGGCACGCTGTACGCCACCGAGGTGATGGACGGCCGCGTCAGCGCCAAGGACAGCGCAGGACGGACGCGGGTACTGCGCGACGACATGCCCTCGGCCAATGGCATCACCGTTCACCAGGGTCGGTTGTTCGTCAACGAATGCCGTGAAGGTGGCCGGCTGTTCGAGCTGGACCCGGACAGTGGCGCGGCCCGGCTGATCCTGGACGACCTGCCCTCCCCCAATGCCATGGAGTTCGGCCCGGACGGGCTGCTCTATTTCCCCCTCATGAACGCCAACCAGATCTGGCGGGTGGATCCCGACGGGGGCGAGCCCGAGGTGGTGGCCGGCGATCTCGGCGTACCCGACTCGGTGAAGTTCGACGCCGACGGCCACCTCGTCTCCACCCAGGTGGCCAGCGGCCAGGTGCTGCGCATCGACCCGCGCAGCGGTGCACAGACCGTGCTGGCGACGCTGACTCCCGGCCTGGACAACTGCTCGTTCGTCGACGGCCGGCTGTTCGTCTCCACCTTCACCGGCCTCATCACCGAGGTGCCGGCGAACGGACAGCCCACGGCCCTGCTGCCGGGCGGTCTCAACTGGCCGCTGGATCTCACCGTCGGCGCGGATGGCAACCTGTACGTCGCCGACGGCACCTACTTCTATCTGGTGACGCCCGACGGCGCCCTGCAGACCGCGGGCATGCTGTTCAGCCCGGGCTACCCGGGCTTCCTGCGCGGCCTCGCGCCGTCCGGACCCGGCGAGTTCGTGGTCACGACCTCGGGTGGCCAGGTGGCGCGTTATCGACCTGCAGCCAACGAAACCGACTATCTGGCAGACGGTTTGGATCAGCTCTACGGGGTGGCGTTGGCCGCCGACGGTACCCCGATCGTGGTGGAACAGGGCACCGGGCGGCTACTGGCCATCGGCGCCGCCGGTACCGAGACCCTGGCCTCCGGCCTGGACACTCCGGTGGGCGTTGCGATCGACCCGGATGGCCGGCCGCTGGTGTCGGTACCTGGTGCGGTGCTGCGCGTGACCGGGTCGGGCACCGAGACGGTGGTGGACGATCTGGTGTCGCCGCAGGGCATTCTGGTGCGCGGCACTGTGCTCTACATCGTCGATGCCGGATCGAAGGCGGTGCTGTCGGTGGAGCTGACCACCGGCGCGCGGGACACGTTGGCCGCGGGTCTTCCTGTCGGTGCCCCACCCGGGGTGACACCCAAACCGCTGCGGGGCATGCCGCCGTTCTCCGGGCCGCAGGGTCCGTTCGCCGGCATCACCGCGGGACCAGACGGCACGCTGTACGTGTCGGCCGACGGGGAGGGCAGCGTGCTGGCGCTGAAGCGAACGTGACGACCGAAGCTACCGAACACCGCTACCTGCAGGTGGCCCGCACACTGCGCAAGGAGATCGTCGACGGGGTGTTTCCCATCGGATCGCAGCTGCCCACCGAACACGAACTGTGCGAACGATTCGCGGTCAGCCGGTACACCGTTCGGGAAGCGTTGCGCCGGCTGCGCGATGACAATCTGGTCTCCTCGCGCCCCCGCACCGGAACCCAGGTCATCCCCCGTACATCGTCGAATTCCTATGCCCAGGACGTGATGTCGATCAACGACCTGCTGGCCTTCGCCTCGGGTGCGCAGTTCGAGATCGAATCGAACGCGATGATCACCGTCGACGCCGAGACCGCAGCCCGCACCGGGCTCGACATCGGCGAACAGTGGCTGGCCGTGTCCGGGTACCGCCGCGCGGGAGACGGCACGCCGATCTGCCGCACCGAGTACTACGTCAACCGGGCGTTCGCCGCCGTCGGCCGTCTGCTGCAACGCCATTCGGGCCCCATCTTCCCGCTGATCGAGGATCTTTTCGGCGTCAGCGTCGTCGAGGTACATCAAGAGATCGCCGCCGTGCTGGTGTCCGACGATCTGGCTGCCGCACTGCACATCGCCGCAGGCGCACCGGCGCTGCAGATGCAGCGCACCTACACCACCTCCGATGGCGAAGTCGCCCAGGTCACCGTCAACACCCATCCGGCGGCGCAGTACCGGCACTCCATGACGATGCGGCGCGTCAAATCGTGACCGGACCTCCCCCGTCGCTTCGCTCGCCCCAAACCCCTCCCCCGTCGCTTCGCTCGACCCAGACGCTGGCCGACACCCTCCGCGAGACAGCACACCATGATCCGCACCGGGTGCTGATCGTCGACGGCGATATCCGGCTTGACGCCGCGACGTTGCGTGACCGGGCCGCGGTGCTGGCAGGGATCATGTCCGAACGGATGCCGACCGGCAGTGTGGTGTCCTTCATGCTGCCGAACTGGCATGAGGCGGCGGTGGTCTACCTGGCCGCGACATGGGCGGGCATGGTCGTCAACCCGGTGCTGCCATCCCTGCGCGACCATGAGTTGCAGTTCATCTTGACCGACGCCGATGTCCGGATGATCTTCATACCGGGCGAGTTTCGCGGCTACGACTACCCGGCGATGCTGGCCCGTGTCACCGCGACACTCGACGCACCGCCCGAGGTCGTGGTGATTCGCGGGGTCGGGCATACCTCCTATGCATCGCTGTTCGACGGTGCGCCACTGGCTCCGCAGACCCACGACCCGGCCGCGGTACGCATGCTGATGTACACCTCGGGGACCACCGGTCGGCCGAAAGGCGTTCTGCACAGCCATCAGTCGATCGGCGCGCTCATTGCGCAGATCGGCATGCACTGGCGGGTCGACGCCGGGGACACGTTTCTGGTGCCTTCACCGATCGCCCATATCGGCGGCTCCATCTACGCCTTCGAATGCCCACTGCTGCTCGGTACGACGGCCGTGCTCATGGAGCGCTGGGATCCAGCGCCCGCCATTGACCTCATGCACAGCCATCACTGCACCCACATGGCCGGAGCCACCCCGTTTCTCGTCGGGTTACTCGGAGCCGCTGAGCACGCCGGCACCCGGCTTCCCGACCTCAAGGTCTTCATCTGCGGCGGTGCGTCGGTGCCACCGTCGTTGATCCGGCAGGCCACTGCCGCGTTCGAAAAGGCCTTGGTGACAAGGGTGTACGGATCCACCGAGGTACCGGTCAGCACCGTCGGGTCGCCCGACGATCCCGATCGCGCCGCCGACACCGACGGCAGGCCTGGTATCGCCGACATCACGATCATCGACGGTGAGATCCGGGTGCGCGGTCCGCAGATGCTGATGGGCTACCTGCACCCAGAGGATGAGGCGTTGGACGCCGACGGCTACTTCCGCACCGGTGATCTCGGCAACCTGACCGAAGACGGTTACCTGGTGGTGACGGGCCGCGCGAAGGACCTCATCATCCGCAACGGGGAGAACATCTCTCCCAAGGAGATCGAGGACATCCTCATCCGGCACCCCGGTATCGAGGAGATCGCCATCGTCGGCGTTCCCGATGAACGAACCGGGGAACGCGCCTGCGCTGTCATCGTCGCCGGCGAGGGGCCCGCACCCGATGTCACCACGCTCCGCGACCTGCTCGACAGCCAAGGCGTCGCCAAGTTCAAAGCGCCCGAAGAGGTCACCGTCTGGGATGCGCTCCCACGCAATGATGCGGGCAAAGTGCTGAAACACAAGATCCGCGCGACTCTGATGAGAGGCTGACATGCAGGTAGCGATCGTGACGGGCGCCAGCAGCGGTATCGGATTCCGCTGTGCCACTATGCTCGCCGAGGCCGGGATGGCGGTGCTGGGCGTCGGACGCGACGAGGAGCGACTCGCCGAACTACGGGCCGCCGGCGGCGATTCGGTGCGCACTCTTGCTGCGGATCTGCTCGATGATGATGCACCGCAACGCATCGTGGACACCGCCGTCTCCACCTGGGGCCACGTCGACTTCTTGATCAACAATGCCGGCGTCGGGAGCCCCAAACCGCTGCACGAGACCGACGACGAGTCCCTGGATTACTTTCTGGGCCTGATGCTGCGCGCCCCGTTTCGGCTGGCCCGGGATGTGCTGCCGCACATGCCGTCCGGCTCGGCGATAATCAACGTGACCTCCACCTTCGCGGTGGTGGGCGGCCTGCGCGGCGGAGCCTACTCCGCGGCCAAAGGCGGACTCACCGCGCTGACCAACCACATCGCCTGTCAGTACGGCGCCCAGGGCATCCGCTGCAATGCCGTCGCGCCGGGCGTGACGCTGACGCCGATGGTGGCCACCCGGCTCGAGGATGACCGCTTCCGCAAGATCAACACCGAGATGACGCCGCACACCAGGCTGGGTACCGTCGACGACATCGCCAGCACGGTGGCGTTCCTCTGTTCACCCGGTGGCAGCTTCATCAACGGTCAGACCATCGTTGTCGACGGCGGCTGGAGTTCGACCAAGTTTCTCTCCGATTTCGCCCTGAACTCCCAATGGGTGGCTCAGTGAACCTGTTCGCGACGCTCGACCAGGCCGCCGCGCGGTTCGGCGACCGCGGAGCGGTGTACCTGGGCACGCGGCAGTTGCACACGTGGACCCAACTGCGGGATCGGGCGCTGCGGCTGGCGGGCTCCATCTGCGGCACCCACGACACCGGCGCCCGCATAGCCATCGCAAGCGAAAATCGGCCGGAAATCATCGAATTGATGTACGCCGTCTGGGCATCCGGATGTGTCGTGGTGCCGATCAACTTCAAACTGCATCCGCGCGAGATGTCCCAGATACTCGACGATGCCGGTGTCTCACTGGTGTTCGCCTCCCCCAAGATCGCCGCCGGCCTCGACGGTGTGCCGGTGGAGGTCCTCGGCGGCGCGGGTTATGAAGAACGCCTCACCCACGCCCCGGCCGTCCCGCCGAACACCGACCCGGCCGCACTGGCCTGGCTGTTCTACACCAGTGGGACCACCGGAAAATCCAAGGGCGCCATGCTGTCCCATCGAAATCTGATGGCGATGACGGTGGCGCATCTGGCCGACTTCGACGCACCGGACGAGAAGCACAGCCTCATTCATGGCGCACCGATGTCGCATGGATCGGGTCTGTACATCGCGCCGTATGTGCTGCGCGCCGCCCGGCAAATCATCCCCGAGTCGGCGGCGTTCGAGCCCGAGGAGTTCCTCGGGCTGTGTGACCATCATCCCGGCGTGAGCTGCTTCCTGGCCCCGACCATGGTGCAGCGCCTGGTTGCGACCGGCCGGCCCAAACCGCAGAACCTGACAACCATCGTCTACGGCGGCGGCCCGATGTACGTGGACAGTCTCAAGAAGGCGATGGCAGCTTTCGGTCCGATCTTCGTTCAACTGTATGGACAGGGCGAGGCACCCATGACGATCACCGGGCTGCGCCGCGATGACCACGCCGACGCGGATGACGCGACCCTCGGCTCGGTCGGCTACGCACGGTCCGGCGTCGACGTCGCGGTGCTGGATGCCGACGGCGCCCGCGCCGCTGTCGACGAGGTCGGCGAAATCGTCTGCCGCGGTGACGTCGTCATGTCCGGGTATTGGAACAACCCGGCGGCGACCGCGACCACACTCGTCGACGGCTGGCTGCACACCGGCGACATGGGATCGTTCGACGCGCACGGCTTCCTCACCCTGCGTGATCGCAGCAAGGATGTGGTCATCAGCGGCGGGAGCAACATCTACCCGCGCGAGGTCGAGGAAGTCCTCATCGAGCACCCCGACGTGGTCGAGGCATGTGTGGTGGGCGCGCCCGACGCCGAGTGGGGCGAGGTGGTGGTGGCGTTCATCGTGGGGACCGCCACCGAAGCCGATCTCGACACGCACCTGCTGGAGCGCATCGCCCGCTTCAAGCGGCCCAAGCGGTACGTGTACGTCGACGAGCTGCCCAAGAACAGTTACGGCAAGGTGCTCAAACGGGAGCTGCGCGAACTCGTGTAGACACATCCCATGCAGATCGAAGGCCGGGTGGCCGTCATCACCGGAGCAGGCTCGGGCATCGGACGTGCGTTGGCCCACGGATTCGCCGCTGCCGGTGCCGCGGTGGTGGCCGGGGACATCAACGGCGACGCTGCCGCCGCCACTGCGGCGTCGATCGGAGAGCGCGCGGTGGGTGTCGGCGCCGACGCCGGTTCCGTCGAGGGCATCGCCACGCTGATCGATTCCGCCCGAACGCAGTTCGGACCGGTCGACATCTACATCGCCAACGCCGGCGTGATCGGCGCGTCGGGGTTGGGCACCGATGGCGACTGGGACCGGGTGCTCGAGGTGAACCTGCGCGCGCACATCCGGGCGGCGGATGCGTTGATCCCCGAGTGGCTGCAACGCGGTAGTGGTCATTTCGTCAGCGTCGCCTCGGCGGCCGGTCTGCTGACGCAGGTCGGTGCCGCCGGCTATGCCGTCACCAAGCACGCCGCGGTCGGGTTCGCCGAGTGGCTGTCGATCACGTACGGGGACAACGGGATCGGCGTCACCTGCGTCTGCCCGATGGGCGTGGACACACCGCTACTCTCCGGCATCACCGACTCCCCCGATCCGGCCGCGCGGGTGGCTGGATCCGCGGTGACCAGCGCGGGCGCCGTGCTGAGTGCGGACGAGGTCGCCGCCGCCGTGCTCGCAGGCGTACGCGACGGCCGGTTCCTGGTGCTGCCCCATGCCGAGGTGCTGGACATGTACCGGGGCAAGGGCGCCGACTACGACCGCTGGATCGCCGGGATGCGCAAGTATCAGCGCGCGCTGGGCGGTGCGTCGGGTTCCCCGTAAAGCAGGTCACCGGGCGACTCGGACCTCGAACTGTTCGTCGACCGCGCCATCCAGGTACCGACCGGGCGCTGAGCCGCCGCCCACTGTTGAACACGTGCCCACTACGCTGCCCGCATGGGCGGATCACGGCGACGCCTCTCGCCGGATGACAGGCGCACCGAGTTGCTCGAACTCGGCGCGGAGGTGTTCGGCCAGCGTCCCTACGACGAGGTCCGCATCGACGAGATCGCGGAACGGGCCGGCATCTCGCGGGCACTGATGTACCACTACTTCCCGGACAAGCGCGCCTTCTTCGCCGCCGTGGTCCGGGCCGAGGGCGAGCGCCTGTTCGAAGCCACCAACCACCCACCCGACGCCGGGCAGAACCTGTTCGGGCAGCTGCGCGCGGGTGTGTTGGCCTACCTGCGCTACGACGAGGAACACCCGCACGGGGCCTGGGCCGCCTATATGGGGATGGGGCGCGCCGACCCGGTGCTGCGGGGCATCGACGACCTCGACAATGACCGGCAGGCCGACCGGATCCTTGGCGCGATCATGGGCGCAGCGGGAGCCGCGCTCACCGCAGACGTCGCCCGCGACCTTCGGGTCACGGTCTACGGCTGGTTGGCGTTCACCTTCGAGTTCTGTCGCCAGCGGGTGCTCGACCCGGCCCTGGATTGCCAGTTCGTCGCCGACACCTGCGCACACAGCCTGCTCGACGCCGTCGGCCGGGTGCCGAACATCCCGGAATCCCTGGCCGTCGCCGTGGCGCCCTCAGCCCGCTGATCCGACTTGTCGGTGGTGCCCTGCACTATGGACGGATGGCCCCACCCGATCCACTGGGCCGGTTCAGCGAGCTGACCCGGCAGTGGTTCGCGTCCACCTTCCCCGCCCCCACGCCGGCGCAGTCCCAGGCCTGGTCAGCCATCGCCGACGGCAGGCACACCCTCGTCATCGCGCCCACCGGTTCCGGTAAGACGCTGGCGGCGTTCCTCTGGGCCATCGATCAGCTGGCCCGCACCGAGTCCGACCCCGGGCCCGGCACCACTGTGCTCTACGTGTCCCCGCTGAAGGCCCTGGCTGTCGACGTCGAACGCAACCTGCGCACCCCGCTCACCGGTATCGCCCGCGTGGCCGAACGACTCGGTGAGCCCGCACCGGCCATCAGTGTCGGCGTACGGTCCGGGGACACCACGCCCAAACAGCGCCGCGACCTGATCACCAGGCCGCCCGACATCCTGATCACCACGCCCGAGTCGCTGTTCCTCATGCTCACCTCGTCGGCCCGCGACACGCTGGCAGGAGTGCGGACGGTCATCGTCGATGAGGTGCACGCCGTCGCGGGCACCAAACGCGGTGCACACCTTGCCCTCTCGCTGGAGCGGCTGGACGGGCTGCTGGACACCCCGGCCCAGCGCATCGGTCTGTCGGCGACGGTCCGGCCACCCGAAGAGGTGGCGCGTTTCCTGGCCGGATCGACGCCCGCGCACATCGTCGCCCCGCCCGCGGACAAGACCTTCGACCTCAGGGTCCAGGTGCCGGTACCCGACATGGCGAATCTGACCGACAACTCGATCTGGCCCGATGTCGAGGAGCGCATCGTCGACCTGATCGAGACGCATAGATCCTCGATCGTCTTCGCCAACTCCCGGCGCCTGGCCGAGCGACTCACCTCCCGGCTCAACGAGATCCACGCCGAGCGCACCGGCATCGAACTGCCCGACGGGCACAACCCGAAGGTGGGGGGCGGCGCGCCCGCCCACGTGATGGCCAGCGGCCAGAGCTTCGGCGCACCCACTCTGCTGGCGCGGGCCCATCACGGATCGGTGAGCAAGGAACAGCGTGCAGAGGTCGAGGACGACCTGAAAAGCGGGCGCCTCAAGGCCGTCGTCGCCACCTCCAGCCTCGAGTTGGGCATCGATATGGGTGCGGTGGACCTGGTCATCCAGGTGTCCGCCCCACCCTCGGTGGCCAGCGGACTGCAACGCATCGGCCGCGCCGGTCACCAGGTCGGCGAGATCTCCCAAGGCGTGTTGTTCCCCAACCACCGCACCGACCTGATCGACTGCGCCGTCACCGTGGACCGCATGCGAGCCGGTGAGATCGAATCCATGGCAGTGCCCGCCAACCCACTGGACATCCTCGCCCAGCACACGGTGGCCGCGGCGGCGCTGGAACCTCTGGACGCCGAGACCTGGTTCGACACCGTGCGTCGCAGTGCACCGTTCGCGACGTTGCCGCGCAGCGCATTCGAGGCGACCCTGGACCTGCTGTCCGGGAAGTACCCGTCCACCGAGTTCGCCGAACTGCGGCCCCGGCTGATCTATGACCGGGACCACGGCACCCTGACCGCACGGCCCGGGGCGCAGCGGCTGGCCGTCACCTCTGGCGGTGCGATTCCCGACCGTGGCATGTTCACCGTCTACCTCGCCACCGAAAAACCTTCCCGCGTCGGTGAACTCGATGAAGAGATGGTCTACGAGTCGCGTCCGGGCGATGTCATCTCTCTGGGCGCCACCAGTTGGCGGATCACCGAGATCACCCACGACCGGGTGATGGTGCTACCGGCACCCGGGCAGCCGGCGCGGCTACCATTCTGGCGCGGCGACAGTGTCGGCCGACCCGCCGAACTCGGCGCCGCGGTGGGCAAGTTCACCGGCGAGCTGGCATCCCTGGGCCGCGACGATTTCGATGTGCGCTGCCGCGAAACAGGTTTCGACGACTTCGCCACGAACAACCTGTGGCAGCTGCTGGACGAACAGCGTCAGTCCACCGGAGTGGTGCCCACCGATGCCACGCTGGTGGTCGAGAGGTTCCATGACGAGCTGGGCGACTGGCGGCTGATCCTGCACTCCCCGTATGGGCTGCGGGTGCACGGCCCGCTGGCGCTGGCGGTGTCGCGCCGCCTCCACGAGCGCTACGGCATCGACGAGAAGCCGACCGCCTCCGACGACGGCATCATCGTCCGGCTGCCCGATACCGACGAAAAACCGCCTGGGGCAGATATCTTCGTCTTCGACGCCGACGAGATCGAACCGATCGTCACCACCGAGGTGGGCGGCTCGGCGTTGTTCGCATCCCGGTTCCGCGAGTGCGCTGCACGGGCGCTGCTGCTGCCCCGCCGCCATCCGGGCAAGCGGTCGCCGTTGTGGCATCAGCGCCAGCGGGCCGCGCAACTGCTCGATGTGGCCCGTAAATACCCCGACTTCCCGATCGTGCTGGAGACCGTGCGGGAGTGCCTGCAGGACGTGTACGACGTGCCCGCACTCACCGATCTGATGGGCCGGATCGCGCAGCGTCGCGTCCGGCTGATCGACGTCGAGACCACGACACCGTCACCGTTCGCGGCGTCGGTGTTGTTCGGCTATGTCGGTGCGTTCATGTACGAGGGCGACAGTCCGCTGGCCGAGCGGAGGGCCGCCGCCCTGTCGCTGGACAGTGTGCTGCTGGCCGAACTGCTGGGCCGGGTGGAACTCCGGGATCTGCTCGACCCCGACGTGCTGCGCTCGACCTCCCGCCAGCTGCAACACCTCGAACCGGACCGTGCCGCCCGCGACGCCGAGGGCATCGCCGACCTACTGCGCCTACTCGGCCCCCTCACCGAGGACGAGCTCAAAGCCCGTTGCGTCACCGACGATATCGGCGGCTGGCTGGAGGGTCTGTACACGGCGCGGCGGGTGCTGACGGTGACGTTCGCCGGCGCGTCGTGGTGGGTGTCCATCGAGGACATCGGGCTGTTGCGCGACGGCGTCGGAGTGGCGGTGCCGGTCGGGATTCCGCTGACCTTCCTGGAGTCGTCGGCCGACCCGTTGGGTGAGCTGCTGGGCCGATATGCGCGCACCCGCGGCCCATTCGGCACCGACGAGGCCGCCACCCGGTTCGGGCTGGGACTGCGGGTCACCGCCGATGTGCTCGGCCGGCTGGCCGTCGACGGCAAACTGGTACGCGGCGAGTTCAGCGACGCGGGCGAGCAGTGGTGCGATGCAACGGTTCTGAAGATACTGAGGCGGCGTTCACTGGCCGCCCTTCGAGCGGCGGTGGAACCGGTCAGCACCGCGGCCTACGGCCGCTTCCTGCCATCCTGGCAACACGTCGGATCAACACAGAATCGCGGTGTCGACGGGCTGGCCGCGGTCATCGAACAACTGTCCGGGGTGGTGCTTCCCGCCTCGGCCGTCGAGTCGCTGGTCTTGCCAAAACGGGTTGCGGACTATCAGCCGGCGATGCTCGACGAACTGCTGGCTTCCGGCGAGGTCACCTGGTCCGGCGCGGGCCAGATCGGGGCCGCCGACGGTTGGGTGGCCTTCCATCTCGCCGACTCGGCACCGCTGACCCTGGCCGCCCCCGCCGAGATCGAGCTCACCGACACGCACCGCGCCCTCCTGGACACACTGTCCGCGGGCGGCGCCTACTTCTTCCGGCATTTGGTGGACGGCAAGGAAGGAGAAGCGAGCACGTTCACCGATGCGCTGTGGGAGTTGATCTGGGCCGGCGTGGTCACCGGCGACACGTTCGCCCCGGTGCGAGCGGTACTGCACGGATCGCGCCGGGCGCCCGCACACCGGCAGCGTCAGCGCCCACCGAAGCTGAGCCGGTACCGGATCGCCAATCCCGCGCCGCGCAGCGATCCGAAAGTCTCCGGTCGCTGGTCGAAACTGCCCGCACCCGAACTCGATTCCACTGTGCGCACCCACTTCCAGGCCGAGTTGCTGCTGAACCGGCACGGTGTCCTGACCCGCGGTGCCACCGAGGGCCTGCCCGGCGGGTTCGCCATGCTCTACAAGGTGCTCACCGCGTTCGAGGACGCCGGTCGCTGCCAGCGCGGCTATTTCATCGAGTCGCTGGGCGGCGCCCAGTTCGCCGCCGCTTCGACGGTGGACCGGCTGCGGAGTTATCTGGACGGCGTCGACCCGGAGCGCCCCGACTGGCACGCCGTGGTGCTCGCAGCCACCGACCCGGCCAACCCGTACGGCGCCGCGCTCCCGTGGCCCGGCGACGGCGACTTCCGCCCCGGCCGCAAGGCCGGTGCCCTCGTCGTGCTGGTCGACGGCCGGCTGGTGTGGTTCTTGGAGCGAGGCGGCCGGTCCCTGCTGAGTTTCGGTGCGGAACCGGGTGCGCAGGGCGCCGCCGCCGGCGCACTGGTCGACCTGGTGCGCCACCAGCGGGTGCCGTCGCTGCTGGTCGAGCGCGTGAACGGGGTGTCCGTGCTGGATCCCACGGCCGACGAAGGGCGCGAAGAGCGCGCGACTGCACAGTCCGCCCTCACCGAGGCAGGTTTCGCGCTGACTCCGCGCGGGCTGCGGCTGCGCTAGACCGAACGGATCCGAAGTGGCAAATTTGACAAAACTTGGCCCTCGGCGGCACATACTGACGGCATGGTCTCGCTAGCCGTCCACCTCGTACTCGGATTCGCCGTCATCGCCTGGATCGTCAATTCGAACCGCGACATCTTCACCCGACCGGCCACCGGTCCCGGCGTCTCGGCCCTGGAAGCGACGTTCTACGTCGTCGGCATCGCAGGCACCGTCCTCGGCTACTACTTCAACTACCGCTACATGGTCGAATTCGCTACACCGTCGAGCAATCCGATCTGGGGTCCGGGCAGCTGGCAGGAGTTCATCAAGCTCGGCTACACCAACCCGGCGGCGAGTTCGGCCAGTCAGGACTACACGATCATCAACGTCATCCTGCTGCCGCTGTTCACCATCGTCGACGGCTACCGGCGCGGCATCAAGCGACCGTGGCTGTACTTCGTGTCGAGCTTGTTCACCAGTTGCGCGTTCGCCTACGCGTTCTACTTCGCCACCCTGGATCGTCAGCACCGTCACCAGAAGGCACCGGTCGAAGTGGGTGTTCAATGAGGGTATGCCCGAAGGTGACACCGTCTTCCACGCCGCAGCCAAGCTGAGGCAGGCTCTCGCCGGAAAGGCGTTGACCCGCTGCGATATCCGGGTGCCGCGGTATGCGACGGTGGATCTGACCGGCCAGGTGGTCGACGAGGTGCTCAGCCGCGGAAAACACCTGTTCATCCGGGTGGGCGAGGCGAGCATCCACTCCCACCTGAAGATGGACGGCAGCTGGCGGATCGGCGCCGGGCGGGTCGAACCGCACCGCATCCGCGCGGTGCTGGGCACCGCCGACAGCGTCGCCACCGGAATCGATCTGGGCGTGCTGGAGGTACTGGAGCGGGCCCACGATCAAGAGGTGGTCGCCCATCTGGGCCCGGACCTGCTCGGCAAAGACTGGGATCCACGCCTTGCCGCAGCCAACCTCAGTGCCGATCCCAGCCGCGCACTGTCGGAGACCTTGTTAGATCAGCGGGTGATGGCCGGGGTGGGCAATGTCTATGCCAATGAGTTGTGCTTCGTCTTCGGACGCAGGCCCACCGCCCCGGTCGGCACCGTGAAGGATCCGCTCCGGCTGGTACAGCGGGCCCGGGACATGCTGTGGCTCAACCGGTCCCGATCGAACCGGTGCACCACTGGTGATACCCGGCGCGGACGACAGGTGTGGGTGTACGGCCGGGCCGCAGAACCGTGTCGCCGCTGCGGTACCACC
Source organism: Mycolicibacterium cosmeticum (assembly GCA_016197365.1). Lineage (GTDB taxonomy): Bacteria > Actinomycetota > Actinomycetes > Mycobacteriales > Mycobacteriaceae > Mycobacterium > Mycobacterium cosmeticum_A. The sequence continues at coordinate 616,302 of JACPVS010000006.1, forward strand.
ATCGAGGTGGACCGCAGCGGCGACCGGATCAGCTTCTGGTGCCCGAACTGTCAGGCGCCGTAGGTCACTTCGAGCCCGGCAGTGCCAGCCGGCAGATCTTCTTGATCACCGAGAAGAACTGCTTGGGCAGCGGCCCACTGTTGTAGGGCAGGCCGTAGCGCTGGACGATCTCCTTCACCTCACCGGAGATCTCGGCGTACCGGTGCGCAGGGATGTCCGGGAACAGGTGGTGCTCGATCTGGAAGGACAGGTTGCCACTGAAGACGTGGAACCACTTGCCGCCGGTCAGGTTCGCCGAACCCAGCAACTGGCGGTAGTACCACTGTCCGCGGGACTCGGCCTTCGTCTCCTCGACGGTGAACTCGTGGGTGCCCTCCGGGAAGTGGCCGCAGAAGATGATCGCGTAGGACCACACGTTGCGCATCAGGTTGGCGGTCATGTTGCCCGCGAACACGAATGGCGCGAACGGACCGGCCAGCAGCGGGAAGGCCACGTAGTCCTTGATGGTCTGCTTCTTGACCTTCGCCCACATCTCGACGAACGTCTCTTTCTTGTCCCGCAGCTTGATCTCGCCGGAGCGGATGCGCTCGGTCTCCATCTCGTGCAGGGCAACACCGTACTGGAAGAACACCATCAGCAGGAACGCGTAGACCGGGTTACCCAGGTAGTACGGGGTCCACTTCTGGTCCTCGCTCATCCGCAGCACGCCGTAGCCGATGTCGCGATCCAGATCGACGATGTTGGTGTAGGTGTGGTGCATGTAGTTGTGCGAGTGCCGCCACTGATTGGACGGGCAGGCCGAATCCCACTCGAAGTTCTGGCCGCGCAGCGCCGGGTCACCCATCCAGTCGTACTGGCCGTGCATGACGTTGTGGCCGATCTCCATGTTGTCCAAGATCTTCGACAGACCCAGCATCACGGTGCCCACCGGCCACGCCGGCGGCAGGAACAGCAGCGCACGGCCCCCCACCTCGAGGCCACGCTGCCACTTGATGATCTGGCGGATGTACGTGGCGTCACGCTCGCCCAGATCGGCGAGGTGACGCTCCCGGATGGCATCGAGCTCGGCGCCGAACGCCTCGAACTGCTCGGAAGTCAGGCCGTACTTGTTGGTGGAAGTGGTTGAGCTACGGGGCAATTCGAGCGTGGTCATTGGTTGTCCTCTCGCTTCGCGGAATTTCTACAGATCGATCTCGACGTCACCGACGGGTGCACTGACGCAGATCCGGATGTCTTCGCAGTCTTCGGTGGACACCGTGCCGTCGAGCAGATTGCGAACGGCACCACGGGTTTTGGGACGGGTGCAGCTGAAGCAGATGCCCATCCGGCATCCGCTCTCCGGCTTCAGTCCGGCAGCTTCGGCCTGCTCCAGCAGCGTCTGGCCGCTGTCGCTCACCTCTACACCACTGCCGGTGAAGGCGACAGTGCCACCGGTGGACTCGGTCGGCATGGCGAACACCGGCGGGACGAAGCTCTCCGACTGGGCGTCCGCACGCACCTCGCGCACGGCGTCGACGAGGGCGGGCGGACCGCACACGAAGACGGCGTCCGGTTCGGCGATGGCCGCCGACAGGTGGTGCGGGGCGAAGTACCCGTCCAGATCCGCGCCGGTGTCGCTGCGGGTGTAGCCGTGCAGCACCCGCACGCCGGGCATGGTGTCCAGTTCGTCGCGGTAGCAGGCCTCGTCGGCCGACCGCGCGTAGTGGATGAAGGCGGCCTCGCCGGTGAACCCCTCGGACTTGAGCGTGCGCAACATCGACAGCACCGGGGTGATGCCGCTGCCGCCGGAGACGAACAGGATGCGCCGGGGGCGATCCGCGGGCAGGACGAAGTCGCCGCCCACGGAGTCCAGGCCGACGGTCATGCCGGGTGTGGCGTTCTTGTACAGGTAGGTCGACACCAGACCACCGTCATGCAGACCGACGGTCAGTTCGAGCAGGCGGCTGCCCTCGGCGCTGGCCGGAGAGTACGGCCGGGTACGCCGCCGGCCGTTGATCTCCACCGACAGGTTGATGTGCTGCCCCGCGGAGAATCCGGCGAAGGCGGCGTTCGGTTCCAGCGTCAGGGTGACGCTGCGGGAAGTCTGACGACGGACGGCCACCACTTTGGCGCGGGCCGCGCCCTTGATCCACGCCGGATCAACGATCTCGGTGTAGCGGTCGACGCCGTGAGGTCCGGTGAGCAGATCCAGCAGCGGCGACCGGAGCACCCGGTCCCTCAGCTTGTGCGTCAATGTTTCGGTGAACATATGTACACTGTGAGTGTGTCTCGCCCGGTCAGTCAAGGAAAATCCCCAGCTTGTGATGGTCATTACACGGTGAACATTCGTACTCCGAACTCACAAACGTTTGATAACTCGACGGTCGGGTACCCGGACCGGAAAGCGGCGGTAGGCTCATTGGCTGTGGAAAGCGACGCGCACAAGTCCCGATCGGGGCGTTCTGGTCGCTCGAGTAGCAGGTCACGTTCCTCGCGGGACACCTTGTCGCGCGACGAACGCAAAGAGGTCACCCGCCGTGCGATCGTCGCTGCCGCGCTGCACCTGCTCGAAGAGGGCAGCTTCACCGGCCTGAGCCTGCGGGAGGTCACCCGTGAGGCGGGCATCGTGCCCGCCGCCTTCTACCGGCACTTCGACTCCATGGAAGCGCTCGGTCTGGTGCTGATCGACGAATCCTTCCGATCGCTGCGCGACATGCTGCGCGGCGCCCGGGCCGGAAAGCTCGACCCCAACCACGTCATCGACTCCTCGGCCGAGATACTCATCGCCGGCATCAGCGAACGTCGCGAACACTGGCGCTTCATCACCCGGGAACGCGCTAGCGGCGTCGCCGTCCTGCGCTACGCCATTCGCACCGAAATCCGGTTGATCACGTCCGAACTCGCCATCGACCTGGCCCGCTTCCCCGGTATGAAGGACTGGAGCAGCGAGGACCTCAACATCCTGGCCAACCTGTTCGTCAACGCCATGATCTCGATCGCCGAGACCACCGAGGACGCCGCGGACCCGTCGGCGCAGGCGGAGATCAAAAGGATTGCCGTCAAACAGATGCGGATGATCGCCGTCGGAGTCAGGGGCTGGCGCAGCGCCGACTGATTAGGGTGGTCTGATGACGAACCTGGACCTGGCCCGCCCCTGTCCCGACATCGCCGTCATCACGCTCAACCGGCCCGACAAGCTCAACGCCCTGTCCTCGGATCTGGTCGAGGAGTTACACGCCACCCTGGACGACATCGCCGCCGACAACGATTGTCGCGTCGTCGTACTCACCGGAGCGGGCCGCGGGTTCTGCGCCGGTCTGGATCTCACCGACCCCAACCCACCCGCGGCGGGCGGCGGCACCGAGTTTCCGCGTTCGGGCATGCGCTGGCAGGAGCGGATCGCAGCGCTGACCGTCAAACTGCACCGACTGCGCCAGCCCGTCATCGCGGCGGTCAACGGCCCGGCCTACGGCGGCGGGTTCGCACTGGCGATGGCCTCCGATATCCGCATCGCCGCCGAATCGGCACGGTTCTGCACCCAGTTCATCAAGCTGGGCATCGGCGGCTGCGATATCGGGGTCAGCTACACGCTGCCCCGCATCATCGGGGCGGGCCCGGCGTTCGACCTCATCCTGACCGCCCGGACCGTCGACGCCGCCGAGGCGCTCCGGCTCGGCATGGTGACCCGGGTGTCACCCGACGGTCAGGTACTCGACGACGCCCTGACGATCGCCGAAACCCTCTGTGGATACGGCAAATTCGGCCTCGAATCGACCAAACAAGTGCTCTGGGCGAACCTTGACGCGGGATGCCTGGAGACGGCGCTGCACGTGGAGAACCGCAGCCAGATCCTGGCCTCGCAGAGCGGGGAGATCCGGCAGTTCGCGACCGCCTTCGCGCAGCGCAAAAAAGACTAACGTGGCGTTCCACCGCCGTCGACGATGACGACCTGGCCGGTGATGTAGCTGCCGGCCCTCGAACACAACAGCAGCGCGGTGCCGACCATCTCATCCGGGGTCGCGAGGCGGTGCATCAGCGTGTTGGCCGTCATGGCGGCGATCGCCTCCTGCGGGTTGTTGCGCATCATGTCGGTGTCCACCGGCCCCGGCGCGATCGCATTGACCCTGATCCCCAGCGGCGCGAACTCGGCCGCCATCGACCGGGTCACCGACATCAGCGCGGCCTTGGTGGAGGCGTAGATCGACAACGCGGGCGCGAAGTTGAACGCACCCACCGACACCATGTTCAGCACGGCGGGCGCCGCGCTCTGCTTCAGATACGGCAGCGCGTGCTGCACCAGGAACACCGGGCCCTGCAGATTCACCGAGTAGGACTTGTTCCAGGCTTCGACCGTCATCGACCCGATCGGCTGCGCCAGCGCATTGGCGGCGTTGTTGACCACCACATCGATCCCACCGAACTCCGCAACCGTGCGATCCACGAGTGTCGCCAGATCATCGACATCTCCGGAGTGGGTCGGCACGCCGATCGCCTGACCGCCCAGACTCCGCAGGTGTTCGGCGGCCGCTGCGCACGCGTCGGGCTTACGGCTTGCGACCACCACGCGGGCACCGCCGAGGACGAATCCTTCGGCCAGCGCCAACCCGATTCCGCGGGTGCCGCCGGTGACGACGACGGTGCGGTCGGACATGTCGAACAACTGGTCAAAGGCGGCGCGGTCCATGCCGGTCAGTAGATCAGACGCCGACCGCCGCCCAGGCAGTCAGTTCACTTGCAGTATCAATTGACTGCGGTGCCGGTAGTGTTTGCGGGCGTCGCGGGTGCACCGGCACGGTGACCACTCGAAGCGCCCCACACGACGGAGGTAAACAATGCAGGTCGCGGGACGCAACCTTGGCTTGATCGCGAAATCTGCGCTGGACCGTAGGCACTATGTCGCGGCGGCCAACATGGTCAAGCTGTATGACCACCCGGCGGAGATGTTCAAGCGGTATCTGCTGGGCAAGGGCACCTACCCGTGCACGGTGCGGGTCCGCACCCCGCAGTCCTGGCTGGACCTTCGCCTGCACACCGGCCATGACCTGCTGACCGTCAACGAGATCTTCTGCCGCAACGACTACCTCGCCGACGCCTCGGACACGGTGATCGTCGACTTCGGTTCCAACATCGGCATCTCCGCCGCCTACTTCCTGACCCGCAACCCCGCCGCGTACACGTATCTGTTCGAACCGCTGCCCTCCAACGTCGCCAAACTCAAGGAAAACCTGAGCACGTTCGAAGGTCGCTATGAGGTGCGCGAGGCCGCGGTCGGCACCAGCGACGGCGAGGTGGAGTTCGCGTGGGAGGAGTCCGGCCGGTACGGCGGCGTCGGCGCCCCCTTCGGCAACACCCTCACCGTGCCCTTGGTGAACTCACTCACGGTGCTCGAAGACGTCATCGCCAAGCACGGCAAGATCGACATCCTCAAGATCGACATCGAGGGGCTGGAAGCGGCCGTCATCGACAACATCCCGGTCGAGCTGGCACGCAAGATCAAGAAGCTCTACGTCGAGTACACCTTCCCCACGAATCCGCTGGCCGAGACGCACGACTACTACGACTACGGCGCCATCGCGCAGTTCACTCGCAAGTCGGTCTGAGCACCCGTCCACTGTCGAACTCCCGGTGCTCGCCGCTCAGCGGATCGTCGAACGCCAACCGCTGCGCCAGCAGCTGCAGCGGATGGGAGAAGTCACCGGGTGCCACGTCGATGATGTCCGGATAGAGCGGGTCGTTGGCTATCGGAATGCCGATGGAGGCCAGGTGCACCCGCAGCTGATGGGTGCGTCCGGTCCTCGGCGTCAGCCGGTACAGCCCGTCGCCCAGCGCTTCGACGTACGTCTCGGCATTCGGTTCGCCGGGTTCCTCGAAAGCCTGTAACACACTGCGCTGCTTGATGATCCGACTCGTCACCACAGCCGGTAGCGCGACGGCGGGCGTTCCGGCGGCGCGCGCCAGATAGGTCTTTCGCGCCCGTCCGCCGGCGAACATGGTCTGATAAGCGCCCCGCACCTCACGGCGCGCGGTGAACAACAGCACGCCCGCCGTGAGCCGATCCAGCCGGTGCGCGGGGCTCAGCTCGGGCAGATTCAATTCCCTCCGCAGCCGCACCACCGCCGTCTGCACCACGTGCGACCCCCGCGGCATGGTCGCCAGGAAGTGCGGCTTGTCGACCACCACGATGTCGTCATCGCGGTGCAGGATCGGCATCTCGAACGGGACGGGCACCTCGTCGGGGAGGTCGCGATACAGCCAGACGTCGGTAAAGGGCGGTAGTACCGTCGCCGCCGTCACCACGCTGCCATCGGTGCAGAACACCTCGCCCGCAAGCACTTTGGCAGCCGCATCCGCACCGAATCGGTCGGCGAGCTCGACCAGGACGGCGCCACCGCGCAGCCGCACCCGCGTCGCGCCGACGCCGTCGCGATCGGGCAGCGGGCCGATCACTTGATGGGCACCGGTTCCAGGATCTCGGCCCGCGCCTCCGGCGCCGCGGCACGCAACGCATCGGCGCTCTCGTCGTCGGGCTGCGTCTGCGATTGCACCTCGGCCTCCACCCGGGCCAGGTAGGTCGACACTTCGCGGTCGACATCCTCCACACTCCAACCGAGCACGGGCGCAATGACTTCCGCGACCTCGCGAGCGCAGTCCACGCCACGGTGCGGGTATTCGATGGAGATCCGCATCCGCCTGGCCAGGATGTCCTCCAGATGCAGTGCCCCTTCTGCCGCCGCCGCATACACGGCCTCGACCTTCAGATATACCGGCGCATCGGTGATCGGTTCCAGCAGTTCGGCATTGCCGTCAGCCATGGCCAGCACCTCACCGATGAGCGAGCCGTACCGGTCGAGCAGGTGGCGCACCCGGTAGGGATGCAGCCCGTAGTGCGCACCGACGTGTTCGGTCTGATTGACCAACGCGAAGTAGCCGTCGGCACCCATCAGCGGCACCTTCTCGGTGATCGAGCGCGCCACCCGGGTCGGAACGAACTCCGCCGCGGCGTCGATCGCGTCTTCGCCCATCACCCGGTAGGTCGTGTACTTGCCGCCGGCGATGGATACCAATCCCGGGGACGGCACCGCCACGGCGTGCTCGCGGGACAGCTTGGAGGTGGACTCGCTCTCCCCCGCCAGCAGCGGCCGCAGGCCCGCGTAGACGCCGTCGATGTCGTCGTGGGTCAGCGGGGTGGCCAGCACCGTGTTCACGTGGGTGAGGATGTAATCGATGTCGGCCTTCGTCGCGGCCGGGTGGGCCAAGTCGAGATTCCAGTCGGTGTCGGTGGTGCCGATGATCCAGTGCGTGCCCCACGGAATGACGAACAGCACCGACTTCTCGGTGCGCAGGATGATCGCCACCTCGCTGACGACGCGATCCCGCGGCACCACGATGTGCACGCCCTTGGAGGCCCGCACCCGGAACCGGCCGCGTTCCTTCGACAAGGCCTGAATCTCGTCGGTCCACACGCCGGTGGCGTTGACGACCACGTGCCCGCGCACCTCGGTCACGGCACCGTTCTCGGAGTCGCGCACCTTGACCCCGGTGACGCGATCGCCTTCGCGCAGCAACGCCACCACCTGCGTGGAGGTCCGGACCACCGCGCCGTAATGCGCGGCCGTCCGCGCCACCGTCATGGTGTGGCGGGCGTCGTCGACGACGGTGTCGTAATAGCGGATACCGCCGATGAGGGAACTGCGCTTGAGGCCCGGCGCCAGTCGCAGCGCCCCGGCCTTGAGCAGGTGCTTCTGCGCCGGAACGGATTTCGCACCACCCAGCTGGTCGTAGAGGAAGATGCCCGCGGCCACGTACGGCCGTTCCCACCACCGCTTGGTCAGCGGGAACAGGAACGGCAGCGGCTTGACCAGATGCGGCGCCAGTGTGGTCAGCGACAGCTCGCGCTCATGCAGCGCCTCGCGGACCAGACCGAATTCCAACTGCTCCAGGTAGCGCAAGCCGCCGTGGAACATCTTGCTGCTGCGACTGGAAGTGCCCGAGGCGAAGTCCCTGGCTTCGACGAGCGCGACCTTGAGTCCCCGGGTCGCGGCGTCCAGGGCGGCACCCGCGCCGACCACCCCGCCGCCGATGACCACGACGTCGAACTGCTCACTGCCGAGGCGCGCCCACGCCGTCGCGCGGTGCTGGGGTCCGAGCTGTGCTTGCCCATTGCCTGAGATCGGGTCAGTCACGGCGGGAAGCTCCTCGTGGTTACTCGTCGGTAGGCGTTGCCGGTTCCGAGCCTACGTCGCGAAATCGATGCCGTGTGGGTTCAGCGCTGCGAACTCGCCTTTAGTCCAGGTCATCGTGCGCCATCAGGCGTCGGGCCGCTTCCACGATGGACCCCGACAACGACGGGTAAACCGACAACGTCTGGGCCAGGTCCCCCACCGAGATCCGGTTCTGCACCGCAAGCGCGATGGGCAGGATCAATTCCGAGGCGATCGGCGCGACGACGACCCCGCCGATCACCACACCCGTGGCAGGCCGGCAGAAGATCTTGATGAAACCGCGGCGCAGCAACGACATCTTGGCCCTGGCGTTCGTCGTCAGCGGCAGCATCAACGTGCGGGCGGGCACGGTGCCGTCGTCGATCTGGGTCTGCGGGACGCCCACTGCGGCGATCTCGGGCCGGGTGAACGTGGCCGACGCGACGGTGCGCAGCCGGATCGGGGTCACCCCTTCGCCCAGAGCGTGGTACATCGCGATGCGGCCCTGCATGGCGGCGACCGAGGCCAGCGGCAGCAGGCCGGTGCAGTCGCCGGCAGCGTAGATACCGGGCGCCGTCGTGCGCGACACCCGGTCCACGGTCAGGTAGTTACCCCGGCCCAGCTCGATCCCGGCCCTTTCGAGGCCCAGGCCACCGGTGTTGGGCACCGACCCGACGGTCATCAGCGCGTGGCTGCCCTCGACGACGCGGCCGTCGGCGAGGGTGACCGCGATGCCCGTGCCGGAGCGGACCACCGACTCGGCCCTGCCGTTCTTCACCAGCGACACCCCGCGCTCGGAGAACGCTTCCTCGAGCACGGCCGCCGCATCGGAATCCTCGTGCGGCAGGATCTGGTCCCGGCTGGCCACCACGGTGACCTTCACCCCTAGCTCGGTGTAGGCGCTGCAGAATTCGGCGCCGGTGACCCCGGAGCCGACGATCACCAGATGCTCGGGCAGCTCCGACAGGTCGTAGAGCTGGCGCCAGTTCAGGATGCGTTCGCCGTCCGGGACAGCGTTGGGCAACACCCGCGGGGTGGCGCCCGTGGCGATCAGCACCACGTCGGCCTTGAGCACCCCGACCTTGCCGTCCGGGGTGGACACCTTGATTCGGTGATGGGCCATGCCCGGCACGCTGTCGACCAGTTCGCCGCGGCCCCTGACCACGTTGACACCCGCATTGAGCAAGGTGGAGCCGATGTCGGCGGACTGCGACCGGGCCAGCGTCTTGACCCGATTGTGGATCTGGCTGAGGTCGATCTTGGCGTCCTCGATGGCGATGTCGAAACCGAGGCCGTTGGCGCGCCGCAACTCGGTGCGAACGCCGGTGGAGGCGATGAAGGTTTTGGACGGCACGCAGTCGAACAGCACGCAGGCGCCGCCGATACCGTCGCTGTCGACGACGGTGACCTGAACGGCGTCCGGGCCTCGGGATGCAGCGACCAAAGCGGCCTCGTAGCCGGCGGGACCGCCGCCGATAATCACGATGCGGGTGGGCACGGGGATAAACGTAGTGGGTCTCTGCGCTCCAGCCCACCGGACCGATCTCCCGGGTCGCTTCGCTCCTGCCCACCGGACCGACTTCCCGGGTCGCTTCGCCCCGCGCCGCATGACCGCCTAAAGTTGGCCCGTGCCGCTCTACGCCGCTTACGGATCGAACATGCATCCGGAGCAGATGCTTCAGCGCGCCCCGCATTCTCCGGTGGCCGGCACCGGCTGGCTGTACGGCTGGCGCCTGACCTTCGGTGGTGAGGACTTCGGCTGGGAAGGCGCGCTGGCGACCCTGGTCGAAGATCCCGACGAGAAGGTCTTCGTGGTGCTCTACGACATGACCAAAGAGGACGAAGGCAACCTGGACCGCTGGGAAGGCTCCGAACTGGGCTTTCACAAGAAGATCAGGTGCCGGGTGAATCGGCTGTCCTCGGACACCACCACCGACCCGGTGCTGGCGTGGCTGTATGTGGTCGACGCCTGGGAGGGTGGCCTGCCCTCGGCGCGCTATCTCGGGGTGATGGCCGACGCCGCCGAGATCGCCGGCGCCCCCTCGGCGTACGTCCACGACCTGCGGACCCGCCCGGCCGCGAACGTCGGCCCCGGCACCTAGCCCCACACCCCGCGAGCGTGCGCGTCGGCGCACCGACACGCCACATTTGTTGGCAGTTCGCGCACCGTCACGCTGCCTGAGCGCGACGCAATTGCCGATCGATCCGCGCCACCAGTTCCACCCGCCGGTACCGGACATCCTCGAACAGGATCGGCACCACGGTCCAACCGACGTCTTGGACGGCCGCCAACCGCCGACGGTCACGCCGCATCTCCTCGGGCCCGCTGTGCCAGTCGACACCCTCGTACTCGGCCGCCACGCGATCATCCGGCCACGCGAAGTCGAACCGCCGCAGTTCCCCACTTCCGTCGATGATCTCGTATTGCAACTCCGGCACCGGCAGCCCGCCATCGATCATCACCAGCCGGGCCTCGCTCTCCATCGGCGACTCGGCCCGGCCGTCAGCCAACGGGATCAGGTGCCGCACGTCGACGATGCCCCGCCGTCCCGCTTGCGCCAGCGCCGCTCGCCACAACTCGGCGCGCCCGCAGGTGCCGCTGCGCAAGGCGGCATCCAGCGTGGCCAACGCGCGGGGCCGGCGAAGCGAGCGGGCGACCTCTACCGCCGTCCAGTTGGGTGCGGTGGCGAGCCGGCCGCCGACGTCGGCGAGTGGGGCTCCCTCACGCCGGTGGACCAGCAGGCCATCGGCCGACCTGAGTTGTCCCCGTGGCGGATTGAGCACGTGCAGGAGCTGGTTGTTCTCCGTGTCGAAGCCGTAGCCCGCCGCGGCGGTACCCAGGCAGACCGGCACCGACGTACCCGTCGACAGATCCAGCCCCCGCAGCCGCAATTCGTCGGAGGCCTCACCCAGGCAGTAGATGCCCTGCCACAACCGGTCGAATACCCCTGTGCGTAAGGCTATTTCGAAAGACCGTCGAGGCAGGTGAGCCAGCAGCTGCGCGGTGGTGGCCACTCCACCCTGCAGGTCGAGCAGTCCGATCAACTCCGGGTCCATGACCACGATCGTCGGCGGTCGGACGGCCTGCGCGGTAGCCGCAATTCGCCGCCTGTGGATAACTCACTTTCCTGGCCCGTGAGCGGGCACGAAATGCCACGTTTTACGGCGTGTCGGTGTACAGACCCGCACACTCGCGGGCGGTGAGGTGAGGGAAGGGTCAGGCGGAGTGCTGCACCAGGTTCACCATCATCCGCACCCCGACCTCGAGGGCACGCTCGTCGAGGTCGAACGTCGGCTGGTGCAGATCCAGCTGCGGCCCTTCGCCGGACCAGACCCCGAGACGGGCCATCGCACCGGGCACCTCTTCGAGATACCAGGAGAAGTCCTCGCCGCCACCGGACTGGTGGGTGTCGGCCAGCGCGTCCGGGCCCAGCGCCTCGATGGCGTGGGTGAGGATGCGGGTGGAGACCTCCTCATTGACCACCGGCGGGACACCGCGCCGGTAGTTGACCGCATGTTCCACCTGCAGCGGCGCCAAGATAGACGAAACCACTTCCTGGACAAGGGCTTCCAGCGTCAGCCACGTCTCGCGGCTGGCGGTGCGGATGGTGCCGGCCAGCGTCCCGGTCTGCGGTATGGCATTGGCGGCCACTCCGGCGTTGACCGCACCCCACACCATCACCGTGCTCAACCGCGGATCGATCCGGCGCGACAGCACGCCCGGCACCCCGGTGATCAGGCTGCCCATCGCGTACACCAGATCCCCGGTGAGGTGCGGTCGCGAGGTGTGTCCACCCGGCGAGTGCAGGGTGATCTCGATCGAGTCGGCGGCCGACGTGATCGGGCCGGGCCGCGTCGCGATCTTGCCGACCTCCAGGCGCGGGTCGCAGTGCAGCGCGAAGATCCGCGTCACCCCGGACACCGCACCGGCTGCCACGGCATCGATCGCGCCGCCGGGCATCAGTTCCTCGGCGGGCTGGAAGATCAGCCGCACCCCGACCGGCAACTCCGGCGCCGAAGCCATCGCCAGCGCCGCTCCGAGCAGCACGGCGGTGTGCGCGTCGTGCCCGCAGGCGTGCGCCACGCCGGGCACGGCCGACGTGAACGGCAGCCCGGTGCGCTCGGCCATCGGCAGCGCATCCATATCGGCGCGTAACGCCACCCGGGGGCCGTCGTCGGGGCCGAAGTCACACGTCAGCCCGGTGCCGCCGGGCAGCACCTTCGGATTGAGCCCGGCGTCGGCCAGCCGGTTGGCGACGAACTCGGTGGTGGCGAACTCCTGGCGTCCGAGTTCGGGGTGGGTGTGGATGTGCCGGCGCCAGGACACCAGGTCTTCGCGGTGGGCGGCCAGCCATGCTTCGGTGTGCTCGCGCAGGCTCATCGGTTCTCCCGTCGGGCCTGCGCCGCCAGCACCCGGTCCCGCTCGCCGGAATCCTGAGCCAGCGCAACCACCGTGCGGGCCAACATGATTGCGCCTTCGACGACTGCCTTGTCGGCCGACGGGCTCGCCGCGGCCACCGTGAACTCGGGCTGGTGGATGGAGGCGCCGCCGGCGTCCACGCCCACCACGGGATGGATACCCGGCATCACCTGCGTCACGTTGCCCATGTCGGTGCTGCCCAATGGCAGCGCCACCTCGAGCTCCCTGGTCACGGGTGTGCGTCCCACCCGCAGCATCTCGGCGCGGAACACCTCCGACAGGAACGCATCGGGCGCCAACGCGTCGTAGGGCGGGGCCGTCTCGGCGACCTTGTGCTCGCAGCCGGTGGCCACCGCTCCGGCGGCGAAGCACCCGGCCATCCGCTCCTCCAATTCGTGCAGCGACTCCATCGTGGTGGCGCGCATGGTGTAGCGCAGTTCGGTGTGCGCGGGAATGATGTTGCTGGCCTGGCCGCCCTCGGTGACCAGCCCGTGCACCATCTGGCCGGGCGCCAGCTGCTGACGCAACAGGCCGATGGCCACCTGCGCCACGGTCAGCGCGTCCGCGGCGTTGATCCCCAGGTAGGGCGCCACCGCGGCGTGCGATTCCCGCCCGGTATATCCGACGGCCACCTCTGAAAGCGCCAGTGAGCGGGCCGCCGCGATGTCCACCGGACCCGGATGCAGCATCACCGTGGCCGCGATGTCGTCAAACGTTCCGGCGTTGAGCAGCAAGGCTTTTCCGCCACCGGTTTCTTCGGCCGGGGTGCCCACCAGGACGACGGTCAAGCCGAGTTCGTCGGCGACATCGGCCAGCGCAAGTGCGGTGCCGACCGCGGAGGCGGCGATGATGTTGTGCCCGCAGGCATGCCCGATTCCGGGCAGCGCGTCGTACTCGGCGCAGATGCCGATGACCAGCGGGCCGCTGCCGTACTCGGCGCGGAAGGCGGTCTTCAAGCCGCCAGGTGCGGCCGTCACCGTAAATCCGCGCTCGGCGGCCAGGGCTTGCGTCTTGGCGCAGCTGCGATGTTCCTCGAACGCCAGCTCGGGCTCGGCGTGGATCGCATGGGACAGTTCGATGAGATCACCGCGACGCCGGTGGACGGCGTCCTCGACACTCGACAACGCGGCGACCGTGGGCATCCTGGCAGTATCTCACCCGTGACTGATCCGCAGCTGTCGGCCGAGGCCGCCGCCCAGGCGATCCGCGAACGCACCGGCGTCGACGCCCACGATGTCGCGGTGGTGCTGGGCTCCGGCTGGGCACCGGCCGTCGAGCAACTCGGGACACCGACCGCCACCGTTGCGATGGCCGAATTGCCCGGTTTCACGCCGCCGACCGCGGCCGGACACGGTGGCCGGGTCCTTTCGGTTCCCATCGGGGCGCACCACGTCTTGATACTGGTGGGACGCATCCACGCCTATGAGGGTCACGACCTGCAGCATGTCGTGCACCCGGTGCGTACGGCGTGCGCGGCGGGGGTGGGCACCGTCGTGCTCACGAACGCCGCCGGCGGGTTGCGGGCGGACTACCGCGTCGGCGAACCGGTGCTGATCAGCGATCATCTGAATCTGACGGCGCGCTCGCCGCTGGTGGGGGCGCAGTTCGTCGACCTGGTGGACGCCTACGCGCCGCGATTGCGCGCCATCGCCCGCGAGATCGATGCGACGTTGGCCGACGGGGTCTACGCCGGCCTGCCCGGCCCGCACTACGAGACCCCTGCCGAGATCCGGATGCTGCGCACGCTGGGTGCGGACCTGGTCGGGATGTCCACGGTGCACGAGACGATCGCGGCGCGCGCGGCCGGCGCCGAGGTGCTGGGCCTCTCGCTGGTGACAAACCTGGCGGCGGGGATGACGGGTCAGCCGCTGTCGCACGCGGAGGTGCTGGAGGCCGGCCGCCAGTCGGCCGCACGGATGGGTGCACTGCTGGCCGCGGTGATCGCGCGTCTCTAGCCGGTGAGATAGCGCTGCAGCGTCGGGCCGATCCAGTCGACGATCTGCGGTCCCGACATGGCGGCCAGGGGCGGAAACGCCAGGACATAGCGACACAGGGCCATGCCGAGTACCTGCGAGGCGGCCAGCCCGGCCCGCACCGGAGTATCGGGCGCATCGCCCGTCGCCTTGGCCACCACCGGTCCCAATTGGGCGGCGAAGATCGTCCGCATCCGTTCTGCGACAGCCTCATTCGTGACGCCGACGCGCAGCAGGATGAGCAGCGCCCCGTCGCGCTCCCAGCGCTCGACGAAGTGTGTGGCCAGCGCGGCGCCCAACTGTTCCGCCGGGACCTCGGTGAGGTCGGGTAGCTCCAGATCGAACTCGGCCGCCGCGCCGAACAGCGCCTCCTTGTTTCCGAAGTAGCGCATCACCATCGAGGGATCGATGCCCACGTCGGCGGCGATCCCCCGGATGGTTGCCTTCTCGTACCCGTCGGTGGCGAACCGCTCGCGGGCTGCGGCCAGGATCAACGCCTTCGTCTCGCTCGCCGGTCTCCTCATGCCAACAACTGTAGGCCAACAACCGTTGACATCACCGAGGGTCGGGTTTAACGTGTTGTCAACAAGCGTTGGCAAACAGTCGTTGACCAAGGAGAGATCATGCACACCACCGATGTCCTCATCGTCGGCGCGGGCCCGGTCGGGCTGACCGCGGCGCTCGTGCTCACCCAACGCGGCCACGTCGTGACCGTCGTCGACCAGCAGGCCGAGGGCGCCAACACGTCGCGCGCCGCCGTCGTGCACCCGCACACCCTGGAACTTCTCCAGCCCTACGGCGTCACCGAAGCACTCGTGCGACGCGGGGTGCACACACCGACGTTCGCGATCCGGGACCGCGACGACCTCCTCGTCGCAGTGCCGTTCGACCAGCTGGCGTCCCGCTATCCGTACACGCTGATGATCTCGCAGGCCGATACCGAGACGTTCTTGCTGGACCGCCTCGAACAGCTCGGTGGGAAGGTCATCCGGCCGGCCACCGTCACGGGGGTTTCGCAGCACGACGCCGGCGTCGAGGTCGCTTTCGCGGACGGACAACGCGTGACAGCGCGGTATGTCGTCGGCGCCGACGGCATGCACAGCACGGTGCGCGAGCAGACCGGCATCGCGTTCACCGGTAGCACCTACGCCGAATCCTTCGCCCTCGCCGACGTGCGGCTGTCGGGCGGCGTCCCCAGCGACGAAGTGATCCTGTACTTCTCCCCCGCGGGCCTGGCGGTGGTGGCGCCGCTGCCCGACGGCCTGTACCGCATCGTCGCGACCGTCGACGATGCTCCACAGCATCCGAATGCCGGGTTCGTGCAAGCACTTCTGGATGGGCGTGGCCCGGTGGCGCATCCGGTCGTGGTCGACGACGTCGTGTGGGGTTCTCGCTTCCGCGTGCACCATCGCATCGCGGATGCCTTCCGCGACCGCCGCGTCCTGCTGGCCGGCGACGCGGCGCATGTGCATTCGCCCGCGGGCGGGCAGGGCATGAATCTGGGCATCGAGGACGCCGTCCTGCTCGGCGAGCTGTTGTCTCGGGTGCTCGCCGGCGAGCCCGATCACCTGCTCGAGGCATATGCAGCCGAGCGTCGGCGTACCGCCGAAGGTGTTGTCGCCCTGGCCGGTCGGCTCACCGCGCTGGCGACCGCGTCGCCCGGGCGCCGGCCGTTCCGGAACCTGGCCATGCGGATGGCGGGGAAGCTACAGCCGGTGCGCCACGCCCTGGCGATGCGGTTGTCGGGATTGGACCGGCGATGAGTCCGGTCGACCGTCATCGACCGACGGTGGCGACCTCGACCGGCGGTGTGACCGTTCGTCGCCGAGCGGTCAGTTTGGCCAGGGTCCGCGCCAGAAGCGGTGCGGCGAACAGCATCAGCAGAATCCGCACCACCTGCGCGGCGATGATGAAGGTGACGTTGGAGCCGGTCTCGACCGCGGTGGCCAGGACGGCGTAGACCCCGCCGGGGCTGGTGGCGAGGTATCCCTCCAGCGGGGTGAGGCCGGCGAAGTTGGCCAGCACGACGCCGAGTCCGGCCGTCGCGACGCCGAGCGCCACGATCAAGGCCAGCGCCCACGGCAGGATGCGCGCGACCGCGCGCAAGGAGTCCCGGGTGAACGCCAGCCCGGCCTGCCAGCCGATCACCAGATAGCCGACCTGAACGAGCACGGCGGGCACGGTGAGCCCGAAGGACAGGCCGGTCAGTTGCAGCGCGACGGTCAGGGCCAGCGGCCCGAGCAGTCCGGCGCCCGGTAGGCGCGCCAGCTTGCCCACGGTGGCGCCGACCAGCACCAGGGCAACGAGTATCACCAGACTGAGATACCAAGGGGCGGAATTAGATTCACCGACCAGGCCGGCACCGGTATGCGACTTGTCGGCGTGATAGACCAGCGTGACCACCACCGGCATCGACGCAGTCACCAGCGCGACCCGCAAATACTGAACCACCGACACCACCCGGTCATCGCCGCCGAGTTCACGGGCAATGGCGACCAGTCCCGACGCGCCGCCGGCGACCAGGGCCAGGGAGCCGGTCAGCGGGGTGAGGTCGCGATGCAGACCCAGCAGGGCGCCGGCAAGCACCGACAGCAGCAGGGTGGCGACCGCGACGCCGAGTACCGGCAGCCAGTGCGGACCGAGGGCGCCCACGGCGTTCTCCGACACCATGGTGCCGATGTAGACGCCGAGCACACCTTGCGCGGCGACCCCGGCGCGACGCGGGACGCCTGCCGGGGCGAGGGAAGACAGCGCCAACACGATGCCGACGATCAGTGCGGCGAACAAGGCTGCCGACGGCACGCCGGCCAGGGTAAGTGGAACCGTGACGGCCACACTGACCGTCAGCAACAACATCCACCTGGCAAGTTTTCTCATGTCCATATCAAGTATGGACTTGCATTTCTTGACTTTCAACCCTAGTGACACAGATCAAATACCAAGGTTAGACTTGTCAAATGAGCAACAATGACAGCTCTGCCGCCACCGAGCTGCGGGAATCGATGATGGCGGTCGCCCGGCAGATGCGCAGGCACCGGCCCGACCACGGCCTCACCCTGAGTCAGCTCGAACTACTCGGCGAGGTCAGCCGCGCCGGTTCCACCACTCCTGCGGAGCTCGGGACCCGTTTGCACGTCCGGGTCCAGTCATTGACCGACGGCATCAACGACCTGGTGAACCGAGGGCTGGCATCGCGACGCCCCGACGATCACGACCGCAGGCGTCAGCTCATCGAACTCACCGCCGACGGCCTGGCTCTGCTCGACGCCGACCGCGCCGAACGCGACGCGTGGCTGCACGCGACCATGCGCGACGCCCTGACCGACCTGGAGTTCGATCTGCTGATGCTCGTGGCTCCCGTCCTGCGCAAGCTCGCCGACGCCGACGCTCCGGCGGCAGGCACAATCGGCGTATGACCGGTGACCGCGCACCCGAGAACACGCTGACCTTCGGCACCGCCGGCCTGCGTGGTCCGATGCGCGACGGTCCGGACGCCATGAACGTGGGTACCGTGACCCGCGCGACGTGGGCGCTGGCCCAGGTTCTCAAAGACCGTTGCCTGGGTGGGTCGACGGTGGTGGTCGGGCGCGACGCCAGGCACCACTCCGACGATTTCGCCATGGCCACCGCCGAAGTGCTTGCCGCCCAAGGTTTCACCGTCGTACGGCTACCCCAGCCCGCTCCGACGCCGGTGGTGGCATTCGCCGTTCGGCAACTGGGCGCCGCTGCCGGTGTGCAGATCACCGCATCGCACAATCCGTCGACCGACAACGGCTACAAGGTGTACTTCGACGGCGGGCTGCAGATCATCTCACCGACCGATCGGGAGATCGAGGCGGCCATCGCGCGGGCTCCGCGTGCCGACGAGATCGGCCGCCGGCCTGTCGAGGCGTCCGGCGTCGAACTGTTCACCGCGTACCTGGAACGGGCCGCCCTGGTGCGCCGCGGATCCGGGGCGACGCGGGTGGCACTGACCCCCATGCACGGGGTGGGCGGCGAATTCGCCCTGGACGCCTTGGCTTTGGCCGGCTTCGACGACGTGCACACCGTCGAGGAGCAGTTCGCACCCGACCCCGACTTCCCCACTGTCGCCTTTCCCAACCCGGAAGAGCCGGGGGCCACGGACCTTCTGCTGACCCTGGCCGACCAGGTCGGGGCCGATGTGGCCATCGCGCTGGATCCGGACGCGGACCGATGCGCGGTCGGGGTACCCACACGTCACGGTTGGCGCATGCTTTCGGGCGACGAAACCGGTTGGCTGCTGGGCGATTATCTTCTGTCCGGGCCGGCCGATCCGGCGAGCGCACTGGTGGCCAGCACCGTCGTGTCCTCACGGATGCTGGCGGCCATCGCGGCATACCGCGGCGCCCACCACGCCGAGACGCTGACCGGTTTCAAATGGCTGGCGCGGGCAACCTCACCCGGCGCCACGCTGGTCTATGCCTATGAAGAGGCGATCGGGCATTGTGTCGACCCGGAGGCGGTGCGGGACAAGGACGGCATCAGTGCCGCTGTCCTGGTGTGCGATCTGGTGGCGGCCCTGCGTGCGCAGGGTCGCACCCTGCTCGACGCGCTCGACGATCTTGCCCGCCGGCACGGCGTCCACGCGACGGCCGCGGTGACGCGTCGCGTCGACGACGCGGACGCGGCGATGGCGGCGCTGCGCGCGAATCCGCCTGCCGCCCTTGCCGATATTGCGGTGACGGTCGACGACCTGCTGGACCGCCGGGGCCAACAGCGCACCGATGCCCTGGTGTTCACCGGCGACGGTGTCCGGGTGGTGGTACGCCCGTCGGGAACCGAGCCGAAGCTCAAGTCCTATCTCGAAGTGCACTGCGTCCCTACCGACGACCTGGACGCGGCCAGAAGCCGGGCCCGAGTCCTGCTCACTGAATTGGTCAACGCTGCGCAGCAGTGGTGACCACAACCGGCGAGCGTCCCGGCACGGTGTTCTTCTTCGGCGGGTTCAGCACATCCGGCGACATCTGCGGAGAACCGCCGAGGGGCGGGGCTCCCGGGGTGACAGGGGGCGCCGTCGGAGGCTGCTCGAGGAAGGACTGGTCCTTGTTCCACTTGCCGTTGACCCACACGTCGCAGTGCGTCACCCCGCTGAGGCCCTCATAGCAGCACTTCTCGACGGTGTTGCCGCCCGCGTCCGTCCCGCTCGAGTAGTCACCACCGGCCTCCGGATCACTGCACTCGGTCTGTGCTTCCGATTTCGGTTGGGCGTACGCGGCGGGCGCGAGCAGGCCCATTCCGGCGGCCGCGATGGCAGCCGCTCCGAAGACGGTCGCGGTGAGCTTGGTCCAGCTGACAGGTGAGGTGGTCATGGAGTCTCCCGTGGTCGGTCGCGGCCCGATTGCCGCGTTCACCGACTAGGAGCAGCCAGCCGTCGCGATTTCGTCATTTTTTCTGGACGAGTTTTTCCCAGCGATGTCAGCGGGGGCCGAACTGCCGGTCACCGGCGTCACCCAGGCCGGGAACGATGTAGGCGATCTCGTTGAGCCCGTCGTCGACGGACGCGGTCACCAATCGGATGTCCGGCGCGGCTCGCTCCAGCGCGGCGATGCCTTCCGGCGCACACACCACGCAGATCGCGGTGATGTCGGTGGCACCGCGGTCCTGCAGCAGGGCCAACGTGTGCACCATCGAACCGCCGGTGGCCAGCATCGGGTCCAGGACGAACACCGACCGGGTGCTCAAGTCCTCGGGCAGCGACGCCAGATAGGGCGTGGGCTGATGCGTCTCCTCGTCACGCGCCACGCCGACGAAACCGACCTGCGCCTCAGGGATGAGGGCGTGCGCCTGATCGACCATGCCCAGTCCGGCGCGCAGGACCGGCACCAGCAGCGGCGGGTTGGCCAGCCGGCACCCCGCTGTTTCGGCCAGCGGCGTGCGCACCGTGATCTGTTCGGCGGCGGCGTCCCTGGTCGCCTCGTAGACGAGCATCAGGGTGAGATCCCGAAGCGCCGACCGGAAACCGGCATTGTCGGTGCGCTCGTCACGCAGCGCGGTCAACCGGGTGGCGGCCAGTGGGTGGTCAACGACGCGCAGGTCCATGCGGCGAAGATTAGTGGAACCGAACCCACCCCGCGTGCGTCATAACCCACATGCATGCCGACACCGCCGCCATCGAACACGCGGGCAGGGTTCTGGCCGGGTCTGCCGCCGACCTGAGCGATCTTGCCGCCGCGTTGCCTGCCGTCACCGACTCGGCGCCCGCCCTGTTCGGCCCCATCGCCGATGCATTGATCGCTGCGCTGCGCGCGTCGGTGGCCGACACCACCCGCGCCGTCGGCCAGCTCGGTGAGCATCTCTCGACGGCCGGCAGCACAGCAGTCCACGCGGCGGAGAACTACACGGACTCCGAACGCCGTGTCGGTCAGACACTCTCGACACAAGGTGTCTGACGGTGCCCAGCGCACTCGTCACAGCGCTGGCCGCGCCGCTGCACGAGCTCGCGGCGCGCGTCGGGCCGGGATGGTCCTCGACCATCCACCCGTCCTCGATGCTCGCCGACGTCCGGGATCAGTTGATGTCGTTGGCCGGCGCCACTGCGCGGGTGTGGGACGCAGACAGCTGGTCCGGCGACGGCGGGTCCGCTGCGGCGCAGTCCACCGAGCAGACCGCCACCAGTTTGCGGATGCTGGCCGAGCACGTCGGCGCGCTCTCCGATGAAGTGGGCGCGGCCGCCGACGCCGTAGCGCAGGCCCGTACCCGACTGCAGGACATCATCGCCGAGTTCGAGGCTCGGGCGTCGGACCTGGAACAAGACCTGGACAAGCCGGGCGCCGCCCAGCAGCTCGCGGGCGAAGCGAGGCACGCCCTGGAGGAAGCCACCGGCGTGGTCGACGCGTTGCGCACAGACCTCGACACCCACACCGCGACGATCGCCGATGCACCGCGACCGGCGGTTCCGGCAGCGCCGGCCGGTTTCTCCGGGACGATGCCGGGCGGTGGCGGTGCCTCGCCCGCTACTGCAGGCTTCTCCCCCGCGGGCACCGGTCTGGGCACGGCGCTCGCGGGCGCCGCCCTGAGCTCGGCCCGGCCGGCGATGCGGCGCCCGGGCACATCGGCCGGCGATGCGGCCGAATTCGGTGCCGGTGCTGCCGTCCGCCTTCCCGACGGCAGCACCTCGACCGCACCGAATGCGGTTGCGGCGAGCGCCGTTCGGCACGCACTGACCCAGTTGGGCGTGCCGTATCACTGGGGCGGCACCGCGCCCGGTGTCGGCCTGGACTGCAGCGGACTGACGCAATGGGCTTATCACCAAGCGGGCCTTGACATTCCACGGCTGGCCCAGGAACAGGACATCGGCACGCCCGTCGACGCCGGCTCACTGCGGCCCGGCGACCTTGCCGTATGGGACGGCCACGTGGCGATGATCGTGTCGGAGACTCAGATGATCGAGGCGGGCGATCCCGTCCAACTCTCGGCCATTCGCACCACCAACGCCGGTCAGGGCTTCCAGGGATTCTGGCGGCCCACCGCATGAGCACCGTGTGCTGCGCGTAGCCGTGGTGTACCTGCCGGTCATCTGCAGGCGCCCCGAGCCCAGCCGGCCGGGATTGCACCAAGAGATCCTGCGGCACGTCGAGGACGTGCGGGCAGGCGGCGTTTTCATGTGAGCAGCGGGTGCCCCCGTGCCCCTCAGCCGGCATCGTTACGCTGTGCGCCATGGCGGCTGACATCGTGCCGGTCCGGCTCGGACTGACAAATGGCGACCTGTACACCCTGTGGGCTCCCCGCTGGCGTGATGCAGGCGACGAGTGGGAGGCGCTCCTCGGCAAGGACGAGGATCTCTTCGCGTTCGACTCGGTGGCCGATCTGGCCGGGTTCGTGCGCACCAACTCCGACAACGACCTCACCGACCATCCGGCGTGGGAGAAGCTCACCGCGGCCAACGCGCACCGGTTGAACCCCGATGACGATCACCTCTACGACCTCATCGAGGTACCCAGCCTGGTCGCCGAGAAGCCCACCGAGGAATCCGTCGAGTCCGTGCACCGGGCGTTGGCGTTCGTCTCGGCCATCGGGTCGGTGTGCGACCTGCCCACCATCACCAAGATGTTCAACGGCAACCCGGTGCTCGGCACCATCGGTGGCGGCCTCGACGCCTTCGCCGGTCGCGCGGGCCGTAAGCGCTGGACCGAGATCGAGGCGGCGATCGGACGTTCCTGGAACGCGGTCATCGACGCGATCGACGAACTCGTCACCACCCCGGACGTGGACGAAGCCGCCTCGGCCAAGGCGCAGAAGGAACTCGACGAGCCCGCGCCCGATCTGGATGAAGACGCTCTCACCGTCGATACCGACGAGGACGACGACGTCGTCATCGAGGGAGAGGTCGACACCGAGGAGGAGAGCGACGCCCTGGACGCCGAGGCCGAACGCCAGGTGCTCGGCAGCGACGAGGACTTCTGGACCCAGGTCGGCATCGACCCGGTCCGCATCATGACCAGCAGCGGCACGCTGTACACGCTGCGCTGCTACATCGGCGACGCCCCGAGGTTCCTCGGCCGCAACGGCCGGATCAGTGTCTTCACCTCGGAGCGGGCGCTGGCCCGGTATCTGGCCGACGAGCACGAGAGCGACCTGTCCAGCTACAGCGCCTACGAGATCATCCGGACCGCCGCCACCGACGGTTCGCTGCGGGTGGATGTCACCGATGAGAACATCTACGTGCTGTCCGGGCTGGCCGACGACATCGCGGACGGCCCCGACGCGGTGGACCGCGACCAGTTGGATCTGGCCGTCGAATTCCTCAGGGATGTCGGCGATTACGCCGAGGACACCATCGTCACCAAGCGGCTCGACACCAAGGAGCCGCTCGGCGCGCTGGTGTCCTACCTCATCGAGCCGGGAACCGTGGCCAAGCCGGCGGGCCCGTACGCCAAGGCCGTCGCGCAGTGGGAAGAGCTGGAGAGCTTCGTCGAGTCGCGGCTGCGCCAGGAGTAAATCTCGATGACTTTTGCGGAGCCGTCCGGTCTGTACCGGCATGACTTCCGCTGAGGGTATCTCGCGCTCACTCGACATCTCCGGCGCCCGCCTGCACTGCGAGGTGCGCGGTAGCGGACCACTGCTGCTGGTGCTGGGCTCGCCGATGGGTGCGGCCGAATTCCTGCCGCTCGCGCATGCGATGGCCGGTGCGCACACCGTCGTCACCTACGATCCCCGCGGTCTGGGCCAGAGCTCGATCGACGACCCGGACCAGGACGCCACGCCCGAGCTGCGCGCCGATGATGTGGCCGCCGTCCTCGACGCGCTGGGCGCCGATTCCGCCGACGTCTTCGGCTCCAGCGGCGGCGCGGTGACGGGGCTGGCGCTCGTCGCCCGACACCCGGGACGGGTAGGCACCCTGGTCGCACACGAACCGCCGCTGCTGGAACTGCTGCCCGACGCCGAACGGCAACGCGCAGCGACCGACGAGATCATCGCCACCTTCCACCGCGACGGTGTCGAGGCGGCCTGGACGGCGTTCATGGCGAATGCGGGCTTCGACCTGAGCGACCCGAACGCCGGTCCGCCGCCGGGACCGGAACCGACACCCGAGGAGCACGCCAAGCAACTCGCCGACTCCGCCCGCTTCTTCGATCACGAGCTGCGCGCGACGACGCGGTACCTGCCGGACGCGGCGGCGCTGACCGCGGGGCCCGCACGGGTCATCGTCGGACTCGGCGCTGAGTCCGGCCACCTGCTCACCGACGCCACCAGCCGCGAACTGGCCCGCCTGCTGAACCGGGACGTCGTCATGTTCCCCGGCGATCACGGCGGGTTCATGAGCGCGCCAGGCGAATTCGCCGCAGCGCTGCAGGCAGTACTCAGCCGATCAACACCGCATACCGCGGTTTGATCACCCCGTCGATGAGCGCCAGCCGCTCGTCGAACGGCAGGAAAGACGACTTCATCGCGTTGATGGTGAACCGCTCGAGGTCGCTCCAGCCGTAGCCGAAAGCCTCGACGAGGCGCAGCATCTCCTGGCTCATGGTGGTGTCACTCATCAACCGGTTGTCGGTGTTCACGGTGACCCGGAACCGCAAACGGGCCAGCAGATCGAACGGGTGCTCGGCGATGCTGTTCACCGCACCGGTCTGCACATTGGAGCTGGGGCACAATTCGAGCGGAATTCGCTTGTCCCGCAGGATCGCTGCCTGACTTCCCAGGTGCGCCTTCCCGTCGGCGCCCACCGTGATGTCGTCGACGATGCGCACCCCGTGGCCCAGCCGGTCGGCGCCGCAGAAGGCGAGTGCCTCGTGGATGGACGGCAGCCCGAACGCCTCGCCGGCGTGAATGGTGAAGCGCGCGTTGTTGCTTCGCATGTACTCGAAGGCGTCCAGGTGCCGGCTGGGCGGATACCCGGCCTCGGCGCCGGCGATGTCGAAGCCGACCACGCCCCGATCGCGGAACCGGATGGCCAGCTCGGCGATCTCACGGGAGCGCGCGGCGTGCCGCATCGCGGTGACCAGGCAGCGCACCACGATGGTGCGGCCGGTGCTGGCGGCGGCCTTCTCGCCGTCGGCGAATCCGTCGAGCACCGCCTCGACGACGGCGTCCAGCGACAGCCCGTGATCGATGTGCAGTTCCGGCGCGAAGCGGACCTCGGCGTACACGACGTTGTCCTCGGCCAGGTCCTCGACGGCCTCATAGGCCACCCGGTGCAGCGCCTCGGGCGTCTGCATGACACCGACGGTGTGGGCGAACGGCTCCAGGTAGCGCACCAGCGATCCGCTGTGCGCGGCGGTGCGGAAGAACGTCGCGAGGTCGTCGACGTCGGAGGCCGGCAGGTCGTCGTACCCGAATTGGTCGGCCAGTTCCAAGACCGTCGCCGGGCGCAGCCCGCCGTCGAGATGGTCGTGCAACAACGCCTTGGGTGCCTGCTTGATCAGATCGAGGGTCAGCGGCGTACTCATCTGTCCATCTTGCTCGCGTCGGCGGCATCCGGCAGGTCAGTTCACCAGCGCGTCGCCGGACCGCCACTATTCGATGCGGTCGATCACCAATGGACCGAGGTCGGGCGCCGTGCCGCCGACCGACCAGCCGCCGTCGAGTTCGCCCAACGCGGTGGGCAACCGCTCCCGGGTGTCGGTGTACAGCGTGAACAGCGTGTCGCCGGCGGCGACGGGTTCGCCGGGGCGGCGGTGCATGCGTATCCCGGCGCCCAGCTGGACCGGGTGCCCGGGCGCGGCCCGGCCCGCCCCGAGCCGCCACGCGGCCATCGCCACGGCCATCGCGTCGACGTCACCCATCACACCGCCGGCCGACGCGGTGACGTTCTCGGTGTGCGCCCCGATGGGCAGCGGGACGCTCAGGTCGCCACCTTGGGCCGCAATCAGCCGGCGGAATCGGTCCATTGCCGTCCCGTCGCGCAGCGTCTGTGCCGGGTCCACCCCGTCGACTCCCGCGGCGTCGAGCATCTCGGCGGCCAGGGCGAGCGTCAGCTCCACGACATCGGCGGGACCGCCGCCGGCGAGTACCTCCAGCGACTCGGCGACCTCCACCGCGTTGCCGACGGTGTAGCCGAGCGGGCGGTTCATGTCGGTGAGCAGAGCGCGGGTCGGCACCCCGTAGGAGTTGCCCAGTGCCACCATCGTCGCGGCCAGCTCGCGGGACTCGGCTTCGGTCTTGAGGAAGGCACCGCGACCGACTTTGACGTCGAGCACGAGTGAGCGCGCCCCTTCGGCCAGCTTCTTGCTCATCACCGAACTGGCGATCAGCGGCAGCGATTCGGTGGTGGCCGTGACGTCGCGCAGCGCGTAGATCTTGCGGTCGGCCGGGGCGAGATCGCCTGCGGCGAAAATGGCCGCGCCGACATCGGAAAGCTGCTGCCGGATGCGCGCTTTGGACAGTTCCGGGGTGAACCCGGCGATCGACTCCAGTTTGTCGAGGGTGCCTCCGGTGTGGCCGAGTCCGCGGCCGGCCGCCTGCGGAACCGCTGCGCCACAAGCCAGTACCACCGGTACCAGGGGGATGGTGATCTTGTCCCCCACCCCGCCGGTCGAATGTTTGTCCACCAGAGGCAGACCCAGGTCGGTGAAATCGAACCGGTCCCCCGAACCCACCATGGCCGCGGTCCAACGGGTGATCTCGCCGGGTGTCATGCCCCGCAAGAAGATCGCCATCAACAGAGCCGACATCTGTTCGTCCGCGACGCGACCGTGGGTGTAGCCGTCGATCACCCAGTCGATGGCCTCGTCGGTGAGGATCCCGCCGTCGCGTTTGGCCCGGATGACCGACGGAGCATCGAGATGCGACCCATGATGGAGTGCGTCAGCCATTTCGCTCCAAATCCGCAGGTCCGAAGGCATCCGGAAGCAGTTCGGCGAGTCGGCGCGGGCCGGCTGGGTGGTCGATCAGCAACTCGGGTCCACCGTGCTCGAGGAGCACCTGGCGGCACCGTCCACACGGCATCAGCGCCGCTCCGTCGGCGGCCACGCAACTGAGCGCGACCAGCCGTCCGCCACCGGACGAAAACAGGACGCAGACCACAGCGCACTCCGCACAGAGACCCAGGCCATATGAGACATTCTCCACATTGCAACCGCGGATGATTTTGCCGTCGTCGACCAGCGCGGCAGCCCCGACCGGGAATCCCGAATACGGTGCGTACGCACTCTTTGAAGCTTCGATTGCGTTGTCCTGCAACAGCTTCCAATCAATTTCCACGCTCATGACACACTCCGCTGAACATGATCTGAATGCATTCCGAAGACCCGGCTTTCAGGGGCGGATACCGATGTAGGTAACCCTAACTTTGTGGTAGAACGGCCTCTTCGGGCTCCACGCTAGTTCTAAGTGGGCTCCATTTGGGTTTAGAGTCGCCCCGAGGTTTGGGGACGAATTACAGCCTTGTCCCCAGGCGTCCACCGATGGCGTTGGAGATGTCCGAAATGAGACCGCGAATATGACCCAGACGGCTGCGGATTCCGATACACCGGCACCGCGTTCCAAACCGGCACGTCGCCGCACCCTGTACCGCGGCGACCCAGGCATGTGGTCCTGGGTACTGCACCGGATCACGGGTGCCACCATTTTCTTCTTCTTGTTCGTCCACGTGCTCGACACGGCGCTGGTGCGGGTCAGCCCGGAGGCCTACAACGAAGTCATCGAGACCTACAAGACACCGATCGTCGGTCTCATGGAGGTCGGACTGGTCGCGGCGGTGCTCTACCACGCGCTCAACGGCATCCGCGTCATCCTCATCGACTTCTGGCAGCACGGTCCGCGCTACCAGCGCCTGATGCTGTGGGTCATTGCCGGAATCTGGTTGGCCGTGATGATTCCCTCGCTGGGCGTCCTCGGCATGCACATGGCGGAGCGTTTCCTATGAGCCCGAGCACCGAGAACCCGTTCGACCACGTGAGCGAGCGCGGCGGACCGGCCCCGGTCATGCAGCGCAACTACGACCGGCCCGCCGGTCTGGACAAT
Organism: Mycolicibacterium cosmeticum; assembly: GCA_016197365.1. Lineage (GTDB taxonomy): Bacteria > Actinomycetota > Actinomycetes > Mycobacteriales > Mycobacteriaceae > Mycobacterium > Mycobacterium cosmeticum_A. Next base: position 644,300 of record JACPVS010000006.1, read on the forward strand.
CCGCGCTCCCCGCGCCGTCCGGGCGGTATGCCCAACTTCGAGAAGTACGCCTGGCTGTTCATGCGCTTCTCGGGAATCGTGCTGGTCTTCCTGGCACTGGGCCACCTGTTCGTCATGCTGATGTGGCAGAACGGCGTGTACCGGATCGACTTCAACTACGTGGCACAGCGCTGGGCCTCGCCGTTCTGGCAGACCTGGGATCTGCTGCTGCTGTGGCTGGCCCAGCTGCACGGCGGCAACGGGATGCGCACCATCATCGCCGACTACGCACGCAAGGATTCCACCAAATTCTGGCTGAACACCCTGCTGGCGCTGTCGATTCTCTTCACGCTGGTGCTGGGTACCTACGTGCTGCTGACGTTCGACGCGAACATCGCCTGATCTTCTACATCGTGGAGCACTGAGAACATGATTGTTGAACACCGCTACGACGTCGTGATCGTCGGTGCCGGCGGCGCCGGTATGCGTGCCGCCGTCGAGGCCGGCCCCCGCGCCCGCACCGCCGTGCTGACCAAGCTGTACCCGACCCGCAGCCACACCGGCGCGGCCCAGGGCGGCATGTGCGCAGCCCTGGCCAACGTCGAGGACGACAACTGGGAGTGGCACACCTTCGACACCGTCAAGGGCGGCGACTACCTCGCCGACCAGGACGCCGTCGAAATCATGTGCAAAGAGGCCATCGACGCGGTCTATGACCTCGAGAAGATGGGGATGCCGTTCAACCGCACCCCCGAAGGCCGGATCGACCAGCGCCGGTTCGGCGGGCACACCCGCGACCACGGCAAGGCACCGGTGCGCCGCGCCTGCTACGCCGCCGACCGCACCGGCCACATGATCCTGCAGACGCTGTACCAAAACTGCGTCAAGCACGACGTCGAGTTCTTCAACGAGTTCTACGCACTCGACATCACCCTCACCGAGACCCCCGGCGGTCCCGTCGCCACCGGCGTCGTCGCCTACGAGCTGGCCACCGGTGACATCCACATCTTCCACGCCAAGGCGATCGTCTTCGCCACCGGCGGGTCGGGCCGGATGTACAAGACGACCTCCAATGCGCACACGTTGACGGGCGATGGACTCGGCATCATCTTCCGCAAGGGACTTCCCCTGGAGGACATGGAGTTTCACCAGTTCCACCCGACCGGTCTGGCGGGGCTGGGCATCCTGATCTCCGAAGCCGTGCGTGGCGAGGGCGGACGACTGCTCAACGGCGAGGGCGAGCGCTTCATGGAGCGCTACGCACCTACGATCGTCGACTTGGCCCCCCGTGACATCGTCGCCCGGTCGATGGTGCTCGAGGTGCTCGAAGGCCGCGGCGCCGGGCCGAACAAGGACTACGTCTACATCGACGTCCGCCACCTCGGTGCCGACGTCCTGGAGGCCAAGCTCCCCGACATCACCGAGTTCGCCCGCACCTACCTCGGCGTGGATCCGGTCACCGAACTGGTGCCGGTGTACCCGACCTGCCACTACGTCATGGGCGGTATCCCGACCAACGTCAACGGCCAGGTGCTGCGCAACAACACCACCGTCGTCCCGGGTCTGTACGCCGCCGGCGAATGCGCATGCGTGTCGGTTCACGGCTCCAACCGGCTGGGCACCAACTCGCTGCTGGACATCAACGTGTTCGGGCGCCGCGCCGGCATCGCCGCCGCGGAGTACGCCAACAACCACGGCCACGTCGACATGCCGGAGAACCCCGCCGACATGGTGGTCGGCTGGGTCGGGGACATCCTGTCCGAGCACGGCAACGAGCGGGTCGCCGACATCCGGGTCGCCCTGCAGCAGTCGATGGACAACAACGCCGCCGTGTTCCGCACCGAGGAGACACTGAAGCAGGCGCTGACCGACATCCATGCACTCAAGGAGCGCTACGCGCGAATCACGGTGCAGGACAAGGGCAAGCGCTACAACAGCGACCTGCTGGAGGCCATCGAGCTCGGCTTCCTGCTCGAGCTGGCCGAGGTCACCGTGGTGGGCGCGCTCAACCGCAAGGAATCGCGCGGCGGCCACGCTCGCGAGGACTACCCCAACCGCGACGACACCAACTACATGCGGCACACCATGGCCTACAAAGAAGGCACCGACCTGCTGTCCGACATCCGGCTGGACTACAAGCCGGTGGTGCAGACCCGTTACGAGCCGATGGAACGGAAGTACTGATGACCGCCGTCATTGAACCCGAGACCACGGGTCCCGACCTGCCGCCCGTGCCCGAAGGCGCTGTGATGGTGACGCTGAAGATCGCCCGGTTCAACCCGGATGATCCCGACGGCACCGGTTTCCAGAGCTTCCGAGTCCCCTGCCTGCCGTCCGATCGACTGCTCAACCTACTGCACTACGTCAAGTGGTACCTGGACGGCACGCTGACCTTCCGCCGGTCCTGCGCCCACGGCGTGTGCGGCTCGGACGCCATGCGCATCAACGGGGTCAACCGGTTGGCGTGCAAGGTGCTGATGCGGGATCTGCTGCCCAAGAAGGCATCCAAGCCACTGACCATCACGATCGAGCCGATCCGTGGCCTGCCCGTCGAGAAGGATCTCGTCGTCGACATGGAGCCGTTCTTCGACGCGTTCCGTGCGGTGAAGCCGTTCCTGGTGACCACCGGCAATCAGCCGACGCGGGAACGCATCCAGAGCCAGACCGACCGCGCCCGCTACGACGACACCACCAAGTGCATCCTGTGCGCCTGCTGCACCACCAGTTGCCCGGTGTTCTGGAACGAAGGCTCGTACTTCGGCCCGGCGGCGATCGTCAACGCGCATCGGTTCATCTTCGACAGCCGCGACGAGGCCGCCGCGGAGCGTCTCGACATCCTCAACGACGTCGACGGGGTGTGGCGCTGCCGTACCACCTTCAACTGCACCGACGCCTGCCCCCGTGGCATCCAGGTGACTCAGGCGATCCAAGAGGTCAAGCGCGCCTTGATGTTCGCGCGGTAGTTCTTCTCTCTGCAGCCCAACGTGAGCTTGTGCGCGAGAACCCGATCGGGTTTCGCGCACAAGCTCACGTTCGTTTGGCCGCCGTCTGGCTAAACTCCCTCATGCCACACAGTCGATCCGCCCAGGACAGGCGGGCCGCCGACGTCGACTCCAAGATGCACCGACTCGGACCCAAACTGCGCGCGGTCCGCACCGAGCGCGGCCTCACCCTGGAAGCCGTCGCCAAAGAAGCGGGGCTGACCAAGGGCTTCCTCAGCCTCGTCGAACGCGACCAGACCACGGTGTCGGTCCCGAACCTGTTGCGGATCTGCGACATCCTCGGCGTGTCGGTGGGTTCGCTGTTCGACTTCCCCGACTCGACGATGGTCCGCAGCGGACAGGGCGCCCCGATGCAGATGGGCGGCAGCGGTATTCGCGAATACCTGCTCACCCCCGCGACCGAGAAGCACGTCCAGGTGATGCGGACCATCCTGGCTCCCGGGGGCGGTTCCGGCGGAACCTACACACTCGATGCCGACACGACCGTCGCCGTCGTGATCCGGGGCAGTTTGCGCCTGGTGATCGATGATCTCGAGCTGGTACTGGGTGCCGGCGACTGCTACACCTTTTCGCCGCAGTCCGCCCACTCCTGGGAGAACGCAGACCCCACCGAGTGCGAAGTGATCTGGTCCATCGCTCCGCCGCTGGCCACCACCTCCTCGGCTCGCACGTAGGGCTGTCACACTTCGGTAGGCCATCTCGTCTGACTGATATGACGACGAGAATCGCTCCGCTGCCCCCGAAACAAGCCGGCCTGTTCACCCGGTTGATATACCGCTACGCCAAGCGGCAGTTCGGCGAGGTGCCCGAACCCTTCACCGTGGCCGCCCATCACCCGCGCCTGCTGGTGGCCAATGCGATGCACGAGATGCTGCTGCAGAGCGGGTCCAGGAAGCTGCCGCCCAGCGTCCGTGAGCTGGCGGTGTTCTGGACCGCGCGCACCGTCGGCTGCTCGTGGTGTGTGGACTTCGGTTCCATGCTCATGCGACTGGACAACTTGGACGTGGACCGCCTCAAGGCCATCGACGACTACGCGGCCTCGCCGGCGTTCAACGACGACGAGCGGGCCGCCATCGCCTACGCCGACGCCATGACCACCGATCCGCATACCGTCACCGACGAGCAGGTGGCCGACCTGCGCGCCCGGTTCGGCGATGCGGGCGTGATCGAGCTGACCTATCAGATCGGCGTGGAGAACATGCGGGCTCGCATGTATTCGGCGCTGGGCATCACCGAGCAGGGCTTCAATTCGGGCGACGCGTGCCGGGTGCCGTGGGCGTGAGCGTCAGGTGCGCAACGGCGACGCCGTGAACTTGTCCGGATTGGCGATATCCCATACCGCGCAGACCAATCCATCGCGCACCGTCATCACCGTGACGCGTGGCAGCAGCTCGGGATATCCGTCGGCCGCGGGCAGCCCGGGCGTGTAGCTGCCGAGGTCACCGTTGATCAGCGCCAGCTGCGTCGCCGAAAGCCAGTTCGGCCCATAGCGTTTGGCCAAGCCGAAGAGGAACCGCGCGACTTTGTCCGGCCCCACGATGACCCGCGCCGCGGTGGGAGCGCGCCGATTCGAGTCGCCGGTGAAGGTGACCTCGGGATGCAGCAGCGCGACCACGGCCGCCATGTCGCCGGAGGCCATGGCCGCCATCAGGTTGCCGACCGTCTCGTCGTGCGACGAGTCCGGCGCCGGCGCGGACGCCACCGCACGGCGGGCACGCGACGCCAACTGCCGGGCCGCCGCGGGCTCGACACCCAGGACGTCGGCGATCTCACCGAACGGGACCGCGAACCCGTCGTGCAGCACGAAGGCGACCCGTTGATCCGGAGTCAGCCGCTCCAGGACGACCATCGCGGCGAACCGGGCGTCGTCGGCCGCCACCACCGCGGACAACGGATCGGCTGCGCCGAAGCCGGTGACCACCGGCTCGGGCAACCATTCCCCGACGTAGGTCTCGCGCCGGTGCGCGGCCGAACGCAGGCGGTCCAGCCCCAGCCGGCTCACCACCGTGGTCAGCCAGGCCCGCAGATCGGCGATGTCGGTACCGGCGTTGTGCCAGCGCAGCCACGAGTCCTGGACGATGTCCTCGGCGTCGGCATAGGTACCGGTCAGCCGGTAGGCGACGGCCAGCAGGTGCGGTCGCAACGCCTCGAATTCGTCGGCCCGCTGCGCGGTGGTCACGGATGTCGACTGTAGTCGGCGGCCAGCTGCGCCTCAGCCAAGACGGAAACTCATTTCGTTGTTGACAAGCACCTCAACCACTGAAACCGTATTCTTCGGTCCTGAAATCTGAGCAATCGGTGCGGACAACCAAGTGACAAAGGGAAACCAGCCCTTCCCGACTTCGGGCAGTATGGAGTTCCCGACAAAAGGAGTGAGTGAAGATGAGCACGACGCAGTACGCGGTCGTCGATCCCTCGACCGGCAAGTTGGTGAAGGAATACCCCACCGCCACCGACGCCCAGATCGAGGCGGCCGTGGCGTCGGCCGCGAAGGCACACCGCGAGTGGTCGCGCGCCAGCACCGTCGCCGAACGGGCCGCGCTGATCCGGCGGGTAGCCGAGCTGCACGAGGAGCGCAAGGACGAACTGGCGCGCATCATCCAGCGCGAGATGGGCAAGCCGCTGGACCAATCGGTGGGCGAGGTCGAGTTCAGCGCCGCGATCTACCAGTACTACGCGGACAACGCCGAGAAGTTCCTTGCCGACGAGCCCATCACCCTGTTGGAGGGCGATGGCTCGGCACTCATCCGGCGCAGCTCGGTGGGCGTGCTGCTCGGCATCATGCCGTGGAACTACCCCTACTACCAGGTGGCGCGGTTCGCCGGCCCGAACCTGACGCTGGGCAACACGATCGTGCTGAAGCACGCACCGCAGTGCCCGGAGTCGGCTGCGGCGCTCCAGCAGATCTTCCTCGACGCCGGCTACCCCGAAGGCGCGTACGTCAACGTCTACGCCACCAATGAGCAGATCGCCGACGCCATCGCCGACCCACGCGTGCAAGGGGTTTCGCTGACCGGCTCGGAGCGCGCCGGCGCCGCCGTCGCCGAGATCGCGGGCCGCAACCTCAAGAAGGTCGTGCTCGAGCTGGGCGGTTCGGATCCGTTCATCGTTCTCAGTTCTGACGACCTCGACGCCACCGTGGACGCGGCCATCGACGGCCGCTTCGAGAACACCGGCCAGGCCTGCAACGCCGCCAAGCGCATCATCGTCGCCGACGCCGTCTACGACGACTTCCTGACCAAGTTCACCGAGAAGGTGCTCGCGAAGGCCGACGGGCTTGCTCCGCTGTCGTCGGTCGCCGCGGCCGAACGGCTCGAGGGCCAAGTGCAGCAGGCCGTCGAAGCGGGTGCGCAGCTGGTCAGCGAAGGCCAGCGCAACGGCGCGTTCTTCCCGCCGGGTGTGCTGACCGGGCTGCCGGTGGATTACCGCGAGGAACTGTTCGGCCCCGTCGCATCGGTCTACAAGGTGGCCGACGAGGACGCGGCCGTCGAGCTGGCCAACGACACCCCGTTCGGTCTGGGCTCCTACGTCTACACCACCGACGATGAGCAGGCCAAGCGCGTCGCCGACAAGATCGAGGCGGGCATGGTGTTCGTCAATGCCGTTGGCGCAGAAGGCGTGGAGCTGCCGTTCGGTGGCGTGAAGCGGTCCGGCTTCGGCCGCGAACTCGGCCGCTTCGGCATCGACGAGTTCGTCAACAAGAAGCTGATCCGCATCGGCTGACCCCCGCGAGTTGTGCACGTTTCGTAACGCTCGTCGTTACGAAACGTGCACAAGTCAGCGCTTGGCGAAGATGGTTCGGTGCCAGTCCTTCTCGGCGACACCGGTGATATCGCTCATCACGTGCTTGATGGTGAGGTACTCCTCGAAGGAGTAGGCACTCATGTCCTTGCCGAACCCCGACGCACCGACACCACCGTGCGGCATCTCCGAGATGATCGGAATGTGGTCGTTGATCCACACGCAGCCGGCCTTGATCTCCCGGGACGCCCGCTGCGCGCGGTACACGTCCCGGGTCCACGCCGAGGCCGCCAGTCCGTAGTCGGTGTCATTGGCCTGACGCAGCGCGTCGTCGTCGTCGGTGAAGGCCCGCACCGCCAGCACCGGGCCGAAGATCTCGTCACGCCAGACTTCCGACGACTCTGCGACGTCGGCGATCAGCGTGGGCCGGTAGAACGAGCCCGGCAGATCGGGGACGACACCGCCGGTGACGACGCGGCCGCCCTGACCGGGTGCCCGCGACACCATGCCGGCCACCTTGTCCCGGTGGGCGGCGGTGATCAGCGGACCCAGATCGGTGTCGGGGTCGTGCGGGTCGCCGACGACGATCTTGCTCATCACCTCGCCGACCCCGGCGACGAAGTCGTCGTAGAGATCGCGCGCCACGATCGCGCGGGTGGCCGCCGTGCAGTCCTGCCCGGTGTTGATCAGCGACCCGGCGACCGCACCCTGGATCGCCGCGTCGAGGTCCGCGTCGTCGAACACGACGAAGGGCGCCTTCCCGCCGAGTTCCAGCTGGGTGCGGTGCCCGTGCAGGGCCGCGGCCGCCATCACCTTGCGGCCCACTGCGGTGGACCCGGTGAACGTCACCACGTCGACGTCGCGGTGCCCGGCCAGTGCGGTTCCGACGTCGGCACCCGAGCCGGTGACGACGTTGAGCACACCGGCGGGCAGACCTGCCTCGGTGGCGATGCGGGCCAGGGTGAGGGTGGTCAGCGGGGTGATCTCGGCCGGCTTGATGACGACGGCGCAGCCTGCGGCCAGTGCGGGGATGACTTTCCACACCGCCATCTGCAGCGGATAGTTCCACGGCGTGATGGTGGCGACGACTCCCACGGCCTCCCGGCGGATGCTCGAGGTGTGATCGGCCGAGTACTCGGCGCTCGCCTTGCCCTCCAAATGCCGTGCCGCACCGGCGAAGAACGCCACATTGTCGACACTGCCCGGAACGTCGAACTCGGTGGCCAGACGCACCGGCTTACCGCACTGGGCCACTTCTTCGGCGATGAACGTCGCGGCGTTGGCCTCCATCAGTTCGGCGAGCTTGGCCAGCACGCCGGCCCGCTCGACAGGCGCGGCCTTGGCCCAGCCGGGCTGTGCGGCGCGGGCGGCGGCGACGGCGGCGTCCACGTCGGCAGGAGTGGCCAGCGCGTATGTCGACACCACGTCCCCGGTGGCCGGACTGATCACCGCGAACGGCTGACCGCCCGTCTTCACCGCCCGGCCGTTGATCCAGCTACCAGCGACAACAGGGGCTTCAGTGATGGTCACGAAGGACCACGCTACCCGAGGTCTGCTGCGCATTCCACCGGTTGAAGAGACGTAAAACGCGCGATTTCATGGAAATGGTTGCTTCAAACTACGGATTCCGTGCACAATCAAGGTCATGTCGAACCCAGATTCACAGCCCGGCGGCTCCGCCGTCTCCCTGCGAATCAACCACTCCCGGCCCGGTGCGGCGTTCCAACTCGACGAACTGTCGAAGTCGATCATCGAAAAGCTGCAGCAGGACGGGCGTAGGTCGTACGCGGGCATCGGTAAGGCGGTGGGCCTGTCCGAGGCGGCGGTGCGCCAGCGCGTCCAACGCATGGTCGACGCGGGTGTCATGCAGATCGTCGCCGTCACCGACCCCATGCAGCTGGGCTTCGCCCGCCAGGCGATGATCGGCATCCGCTGCACCGGAGACACCACCAAGGTCGCCGAAAAGCTCTCTGCCATCGAATCGGTCGACTATGTGGTGCTCACCGCGGGCACCTTCGACGCCATCGTCGAGGTCGTCTGTGAGGACGACGCCGACCTGCTCGACCTACTCAACACCAAAATCCGTGCCGTACCAGGGGTGATATCGACCGAGACTCTCGTTTATCTCAAACTCGTCAAACAGCAATACAACTGGGGCACGCGATGACAACAACTGATGTAGCACAATCACTCTCAACCGATCTGGCCGCCAAGGCCAAACGGCACCTGTGGGGGCATTTCGCCCGCCACGGCGCCGACATCACCCCGCCGATCATCACCCGCGGCGAGGGCGTCACCATCTACGACGACCAGGGCAAGAGTTATATCGACGGGCTGTCGGGCCTGTTCGTCGTCCAGGTCGGCCACGGCCGTGAGGAACTCGCCGCAGCAGCGGCGCGCCAGGCCGAGCAGCTGGCCTTCTTCCCGCTGTGGTCCTACGCCACCCCGGTGGCGATCGAGCTGGCCGAGCGGCTGGCCAATTACGCGCCGGGTGACCTCAACCGGGTCTTCTTCACCACCGGTGGCGGCGAAGCGGTGGAGAGCGCCTGGAAACTGGCCAAGCAGTATTTCAAGCTGACCGGCAAACCCGGTAAGCACAAAGTGGTTTCGCGTTCGATCGCCTACCACGGCACCCCGCAGGGCGCGCTGGCCATCACCGGCATCCCCGCGTTCAAGGCTCCGTTCGAGCCGCTCACGCCGGGCGGTTTCCGCGCGCCGAACACCAACTTCTACCGCGCGCCGGAGGCATACGCGCACGACGAGAAGGCGTTCGGGCGGTACTGCGCCGACCGCATCGCCGAGGCCATCGAGTTCGAAGGCCCGGACACGGTGTGCGCGGTCTTCCTGGAGCCGGTGCAGAACGCCGGCGGCTGCTTCCCGCCGCCGCCCGGATATTTCGAGCGGGTCCGCGAGATCTGCGACGAATACGACGTGCTGCTGGTGTCCGACGAGGTCATCTGCGCCTACGGCCGCATCGGTTCGATGTTCGCCTGTGACGACTTCGGCTACGTTCCCGACATCATCACCAGCGCAAAGGGTTTGACGTCGGGCTACTCACCGCTGGGCGCGATGATCGCCAGCGATCGGCTGTTCGAGCCGTTCAACGACGGCAAGACGGTGTTTGGGCACGGCTACACCTTCGGTGGGCACGCGGTCTCGTCCGCGGTGGCGCTGGCCAACCTCGACATCTTCGAACGCGAGGGCATCAACGCCCACGTCAAGGAGCAGGCGCCGGTGTTCAAGGCCACCCTGGAGAAGCTCTACGACCTGCCCATCGTCGGCGACGTCCGCGGTGAGGGTTTCTTCTACGGCATCGAACTCGTCAAAGACAAGGCCACCAAGGAGACGTTCAACGACGAAGAGTCCGAGCGGTTGCTGCGCGGCTTCCTCACGCCCGCACTGTGGGAGGCCGGTCTGTACTGCCGCGCCGACGACCGTGGCGACCCGGTGGTGCAGTTGGCTCCCCCGCTGATCAGTGGGCAGAAGGAGTTCGACGCGATCTACGACATCCTGCACGGGGTGCTCAGCGAGGCCGGGCGCCTGCTGTAGGTCATCGACGTTCAGCGGCCGGGCGGGAAACCGCCCGGCCGTTGTCATCTCCGGACTAGCGTCGATCCCGTGCCTGCCGCATCAGCCAAACCCGCGATCCACCCCGTCCGCTGGCAGCCGCCGCCGGTCGATCCGCTGCCGGAATTCACGCTTCCCGAGCTCACCATCGTGCCCGTTCCCGGGCACGCGCCAGAGGATGTCGTCGTCGACGCGGCCGGCGCCCTGTGGACCGGGCTGGACGACGGCCGGATCGTGCGCCTTGCCCCGGACCTGATCCCCCGGTCGCTGCGCTCTCCCCCGCAAGCGGGAGGTACCCCCAGCCCGCCGGAACCGACGGTCGTCGCCGACACCGGCGGCCGCCCGCTCGGACTGCACGTCGCCCACGACGGCCGGCTGCTGATCTGCGACAGTCACCGTGGGCTGCTGGCGCTGGACCCCGCCAACGGCGAGCTGACCACGCTGACCAGTACGGCCGCCGGCCACACCCTGAAATTCTGCTCCAACGTCACCGAAACAGACGACGGCACAATCTATTTCACCGAGTCGACCAGCGACTACCACTACGAGTGGTTCAAGGCTGCCGTCCTGGACGCCCGCGGCACCGGCGGCCTGTACCGGCTCGACCCCGGCGGCACCGTCACCACTTTGGTCTCAGGGCTGTACTTCGCCAACGGCCTCACCCTGACCACCGACGGCTCCGCGCTGGTGTTCGCCGAGACGCAGGGCCGCAGGCTGTCGAAATACTGGCTGACCGGTCCGCAGGCCGGCACGGTCACCGCGCTTGCCCAGCACCTGCCCGGGATGCCGGACAACATCTCCACCGGCAGTGACGGCCGGATCTGGGTGGCCCTGGTCTGCCCGGTCAACGCGTCGGCCGAGTGGCTGGCGCCGCGCGCCCCGGCGCTTCGCCAACTGGTGTGGCGACTGCCCGAGGCACTGCAGCCCAAGCTGCCGTCGGAGGTGTGGGCGGTGGCCTTCGACCCGGACTCCGGCGCAGCGGTCGCAGGCCTGCGTGGAACCGACCCGCGGTTCGGTCAGGTCACCGGACTGGTCGAGCGCGACGGCCGCCTCTGGCTGAGCACCATCGGCTCGAACGCGCTTGCGCACTGCGCCCTACCCGAGTAACACAAACCCCACCAGTCACAGCGCGCTTCCCCGCCATCGGCGCCCTCGTCACCTAATCTGGCCACACGATGGCGACCACGAAGACCACGCTCCACCGCGCTGCAGCCCTGGCTGCGGCGCTTTTCCTGGCTGCAGGACCGGCCCTGGCCCACGCCGAGCCAGGTCCGCCCGACCCGTGCCCCTTCAAGGTGAGCACCCCGCCCGCGGTCGATTCCTCCGAGGTCCCCAAGGCCGGCGACCCGCCGGCCCCACTGCCGGTGCCGGCCACCCCGTTGGGTGGTGACGCCATGGGCAACTGTGGGGTCGTCGTCGCGCCGGACACCCCACCGCTGCCCAATGACGTCTCCGCCGAGGCCTGGGTGGTGGCCGACCTGGACACCGGCGACATCATCGCCACCAAGGACCCGCACGGCCGGCACCGCCCCGCCAGCATCATCAAGGTGCTGATCGCCATGCAGGCGATCAACGAACTGCCGCTGAACCGTCAGGTCGTCGGCACCTCGGACGACGCCGCCGCCGAGGGCACCCGCGTCGGCGTCGACGAGGGCGGCCGCTACACCGTCAACGACCTGCTGCACGGTCTGCTGATGCACTCCGGCAATGACGCCGCGCACGCGCTGGCAGTTCAGGTCGGAGGCATGGATACGGCGCTGCAGAAGATCAACACGCTGGCCAACAAGCTGGGCGGCCGGGACACCCGCGCCGCCACCCCGTCCGGGCTGGACGGTCCGGGCATGAGCACGTCGGCGTACGACATCGCGCTGTTCTACCGCTACGCGTTCCAGAACGACACCTTCACCCGCGTCGTCGGCACCGAGAAGTACCCGTTCCCCGGGTACCCGGCCCGCCCCGGCGAGGACAACGACCATCCCGGCTACGACCTGGAGAACGACGTCAAACTGCTCTACAACTACCCCGGCGCACTCGGCGGCAAGACCGGGTACACCGACGACGCCGGGCAGACCTTCGTCGGCGCAGCCAACCGGGACGGGCGGCGCCTGGTCGCGGTGCTGCTGCGCGGCACCCGCGAACCGATCGCGCCGTGGGAGCAGGCCGCGCATCTGCTGGACTACGGCTTCGCCACCGCACCGGGCACCAAGGTCGGCAAGCTGATCGAACCCGATCCCTCGTTGCTACCCAAGGCCAAATCGGACACTCCGGATGCGACCGCCGTGGCGGCCACCGCACTGGCGCCCGCCGACGCCGTACCGGTGCGGGTCGGGGTGGGCCTGGTCGGTGGGATCATCGTGTTCGCACTGATCATGGTCGCCAGGTCGATGAATCGCCGCCCTCAGAGCTGAGCCGTCAGCCGGGACACCACCTCTGCCGCACCGAGTTCCGCCCGCACCTCACCGATTTCTCGACCGGCGTTGACCGCCGAGCCGCGCAGCACACGCTCGGGAATGGTTGCCGGCCAGCGATATCCGGCGGCGAGATCGAATTCGCGGGTCAGTTCGGTCTCGGTGCCGGCCAGCAACTCGGCCCGGGCAGGCCGCGGCGTCAGCGCCTCGTGGCACACCGTGAACGCGGTGCCCACCCACACCCCCGCGGCCCCGGCCCCTAGTGCTGCGGCCACCGCCGGCGCCGAGCCGATACCACCGGCCGCCAGCACCGGAACTTCCACGGCCGCAAGGACTTCTGGGAGGAGCATCCGCAATTCCAGGATCGGTTCGCCGTGGCCTCCGCCCTCGGCCCCACGGGCCACCAGTACGTCCACCCCCGCGGCCGCCGCACGCCGCGCCGCCGTCGGGTGCGCCACCTGGGTACAGACGCGGACACCGGTCGCGTGGGCGTCGGCCACCCACGACCAGTCGTCGCCGAAACTCACCGACAGCAGCGTCGGGCGCGCCGCGACCGCGATCTCGAAGAGCTCCGGCTGATCGGACATCACCCAGTGCACCAGCCCAATACCGAACGGACCGTCCCAGCCGCCCAATTCGGCCAGCTCCCGGCGCAGCGCGTCGGGGGTGGCAGCACTGCCCATCCCGATCATGCCCAGCCCACCGGCCCGCGACACCGCCGCGGCCAGCCGCCCGCCGGCCACACCACCCATCGGCGCATTGACGATCGGTACCCGGATACCGACCTGACCGGTCCAGTCGGCAGATGCGCTCATCAACGCCGAAACAGCCGCCAAACGCCCAGTGCTCCAATCGCTCCCGCCGCGAACGCGGCCGCCGCACCGGACACGCCGACCCCCTCGCGCATCTGCACCCGGGGGGCAATGGCCACCGGCCCGGGTGGCTCGACCGGCGTCAGCATCATGCTCTCGACGGACGTGGCCGCCCATGCGGTGGCGAACAGCACCAGGCGGGCAGTCACGTAGGCGAACACCATCAGGCCGAGAACAGGACCGAAGGTGGCGCCCGCCGGGCCGTGCATCACCGAGCCCAGATAGATGGAGCCGACCTGCTTGAAAAGCTCGAACCCGACCGCCGCCAACAATCCGCCTTGCACGGAGCTACCGAAGGCAACCGGTTCGCGCGGCAGCCGGGCGATCATCCAGGTGAACAGCAGCCAGGTCACCAGCGCGGAGAGCAGCCATGAGACCACCGGCAGCACCACGGTCAGCCCCGGAACGTCATGCAAGCCGAGCCAATTCAGCACGCGCGTCATCACCGACTCGTTGGCCAGCGCGGTGAGGCCGATGGTGAGCACCATCGCCACGAACACCGACAGCAATGCCACCAGGTCCGACAGTTTGGTGCGGACGAAGCCGTCCGGTTCGGCGCGCTGCTCCCACATCTGGCTGAGTGCCTCGCGCAGGTTGGACATCCAGCCCAGGCCCGCCCACGCGGCGGTGGCGAGTCCGATGACTCCGACGGTTCCACGGGAGGAGATCGCGGAGTCCATCAATTGCACCAGCTGCGTGCCGAAGTCGCCGGTCACGGTTTCCTTGATCCGCTGTTCGACATCTTCCATCAGCTGCGGCCGGTTGGCCAGCACGAAGCCGCCGGCAGCGAACCCCACCATCAGCAGCGGAAACAGCGCGAACACCGTGAAATACGTGATACCCGCGGCGTAGAAGTCGCCCTTGCGATCGTTGTAGCGCTCCTGGGCGCGCATCACACGGTCGAACCACGCGAACTTCACGCGCAGTCGCTCCAGTACACCCGGTTTGTCGTCCGGCTCCGCCATCGAGTCTTCTCCCCGGGGTGTCAGCGCGTCGGTCGCAGGAATCCCACCTTGTCATATACCCGCTGCAGCGTCTTTTCAGCCACTTCCCCCGCGCGCCGTGCGCCGGCAGCCAGCACGGCTTCGAGCTCGGCCGGATCGGCCAGCAGCTCGTCGACGCGATTCTTGATCGGCGTGACGAATTCCACTACGGCATCGGCTGTTTCGGACTTCAGATCACCGTAGCCACGCCCGGCGTAACCCTCGACGAGCTTGTCGATGTCGGTTCCCGTCACCGCCGACTGGATGGTCAGCAGGTTGGAGATGCCGGGCTTGTGCTCCCGATCGAACCGGATCTCACGTTCACTGTCGGTGACCGCCGACCGAATCTTCTTCGCAGTTTTCTTGGGATCATCGAGCAGGCTGATCAGGCCGGCATCGGTGGCCGCCGACTTGCTCATCTTCGCGCTCGGATCCTGCAGGTCGTAGATCTTGGCGGTCGCCTTGGGAATGACGGCCTCCGGGATGACGAAGGTGCCCGGGAACCGGCTGTTGATGCGTTCGGCCACATCGCGCGCGAGTTCCAGATGTTGACGCTGATCCTCGCCGACCGGCACCACGGCGGTGTCGTACAGCAGGACGTCGGCGGCCATCAACACCGGGTAGGTGAACAACCCGACGGTGGTCGAATCGGCGCCCTGCTTCTGGGACTTGTCCTTGAACTGCGTCATCCGGGAGGCCTGACCGAATCCGGTGAAGCACCCCAACACCCAGGCCAGTTCGGCGTGCGCGGGGACATGGCTCTGCACGAACACCGTCGCCTCGGCGGGATCCACCCCGAGCGCCAGATACTGCGCCGCCGTGGCCAGTGTGCGCTTGCGCAGCACCTCGGGCTCCTGCGCGACGGTGATGGCGTGCAGGTCGACGACGCAGAAATAGGCGTCATAGTCGTGCTGCAGGCTCACCCACTGATTGACCGCCCCGAGCGCGTTGCCGAGGTGCAGGGAGTCAGAGGTGGGCTGCGCGCCGGAGAAGACGACGTGCTTGGCTGGAGTGCTCATGATTCCTAGATTTTCGCACTGGCGTCATCCGAATTCCGCGCGGGTCAGCTGGGCGAGCACCCGCAGGAACGTGCGCCGGTCTGCCGCGTCCAGTTCGCCGAGCCACCTGTCCTCCCCCCGCTGGATGTCGGCCTGGGTGGCGTCTTTGACCCGCCGGCCTGCCGCGGTGATGGCCAGCAGCCGCACCCGGCGGTCGTCGGGATCGGCATGCCGTTCGATGTAGCCGCGCTGCTGCAGCTCGTCGAGGGTCGGGATGATCCTGGACTTGTCCGCGCCGATCGCCTCGGCAAGGGCGGCCTGCGTACGCACGGGCGAGCCGTCCAGGGCGTTGAGCACCACGTAACCCCACATCGAGATGCCGTGCGCGGCCAGCACGGGTTCCTCGGCGGCCATGGTGTCGCGCAGCAGCGGCGCGAGCATTGCCGCCAGATCCGGACGCCGGGCCACCATCCGGTTATCGTAAGCGTTGCCATATCGTATGCGCACGCATACGATATGCATATGCCTACGAATACCGACCTCCGCTCCGTTCACCGCACCGCCGTGCTGGCCACCATCCCGGCGGTGTACTCGATCCGGCCCGACGATCTGCGTCGGCCCACGCCGTGCGCCGGCTGGGACCTGGTCGACCTGCTCGCACACATGACGGCGCAGCACCGCGGATTCGCCGCCGCGGCACGCGGCAACGGCGCCGACCCGTCCGCCTGGGACGTCGCGGCCGTACGCGACGCGGTGGCGCACTTCCCTGCCGACACCTACATCGAGGCCGCCGACGATGTGCTCGCGGCGTTCGCCGCCGACGGCGCCCTGACACAGCAGTTCGCGTTGCCCGACTTCGGCCCTGGCGCAACATTTCCCGGCGACATCGCCATCGGGTTCCACCTCGTCGACTACGTCGTGCACGGCTGGGACGTCGCCGCGGCCCTGCGCCTGGAGTACTCACTTCCCGGCGATGTCATCGCCGCGACACTGCCACTGGCGCTGGCGATCCCGGACGGCGATTTCCGCGACGCACCCGAGGTGCCCTTCGGGCGGGCCCACAATGGCTCAGCGACAAACGATCTTGATCAGCTGCTACGCCACCTGGGCCGGGATCCTCAGTGGAATTCCACGGTCACCGGAGCATGATCGGACCACCGCAGCGCGTACAGGTCGGCCCGCTCGACGCGGGCGGACACGGCCCGCTCGGCAAGGTCCGGGTTCGCCAAGTGGTAGTCGATGCGCCAGCCCGCGTCGTTGTCGAAAGCCTTTCCGCGCCATGACCACCAGCTGTACGGGCCCGCGACATCCGGGTGCAGCCGGCGCACCACGTCGACCCAGCCGGTCGCCATCAGATCCGTCAGCCACTGCCGCTCGCTGGGCAGGAAACCCGCCTTCTTGACGTTGTTCTTCCAGGCCTTGATGTCGTTCTCGGTGTGGGCGATGTTCCAGTCGCCGCACAGCACGGCGTCGCGACCGTCGAGCAGCATCGCCGCCATCCGCGCCTCGACGGTCGCCATGAACCGTTCCTTTTCCAGCTGCCGGTCGGTTTCCGCCTCGCCGGTGGGCAGATAGACGCTGGCGACGGTCGCGCCTTCGGTGTCCACTTCGATATACCGGCCGTGCGCGGCGAACTCGTCGGACTCCAGCACCCGCACCGCGGTGAACGGCGTCCGGGACAGCACGGCAACACCGTTGCGGCCCTTCACGTGTGGCTCCGCGGATGCCAGGTGCCACTCGTCGGCCAGCGCGGGCGCCAGGGCGTCGCGAAGCTGCTCGTCGTCGGCTCGTGTCTCCTGCAGGCAGACGATGTCGGCGCTGGACGCCTTCAGCCAGGGCAGCAGCCCGAGGTTTTCGGCGGAGCGTTCCTTGACGGCGGCCCGGATGCCGTTGACGTTGACGGTGGTGACGATCACGCCAGCACAGTAATGGAGGGCTCCGACAGCTGTGTCGATCCCTACGCTCCAGCCCGCCGGTTATTGCGGTACCGCCGGTATCGCTTTAGGGTCGGGCGCTATGAGCGAACGCGCACCGATCCACTCCGGGTCGGGAGAGCCCATCCTGATGTTGCACCCCTTCCTGTGCTCGCAGAACGTCTGGCGGACGGTAGCCGGTCAACTCGCCGACACCGGGCGCTTCGAGGTGCTGGCGCCCACCATGCTCGGCCACCACGGCGGCAGGCCGGCACACAGCTGGTTGCTCGAGACATCCGCCCTGGTCGACGACATCGAGCGCCGGATGGACGAAATCGGCTGGCGCACCGCGCACATCGTCGGGAACTCACTGGGCGGATGGGTGGCCTTCGAACTGGAGCGCCGCGGCCGGGCCCGCACCCTGACCGGTATCGCGCCCGCCGGCGGGTGGAGCCAGCATTCCTTCACCAAGTACGAGACGGTGCTCAAGTTCATCCTCGGCGGACCTGCACTGGTGGCCGCGCGACTGCTCGGCCCGCGCATCCTCGACGTGCCGTTGGGCACCCGGATCGCGACCCTGCCCGTCAGCGGACCCGCCGACGGGCCGAGCCGCGCCGACCTGGAATTACTCGTCGAGGACGCCACACACTGCACCGCCTACATCCAGCTTCTGGTGAAGACGCTGCGCCTGCCGGGCCTGTTGGAGCTGGCCGATGTCGGCGTGCCGACACACCTCGTGTTGTGCGAGAAGGACCGGGTGTTCCCGACGCCACGCGGCAACCGCTACTTCGTCGATCAGCTGCCGCGCGATGCCAGGGTGACCCGGCTGCCCCGCTACGGCCACATCCCGATGCTCGAAGCGCCGGGCCACGTCACCGAGTTGATCGCCGACTTCGTCGACGCGCACACCGAGCCCGAGAGGGCGGCGCCGCCGGCCGGATGAACTCGCGCCGAGACTACGGTTTTTCGCGCGAATTCACCCGAATCGCATCACAAACCGTAGTTTCGACGCCTAGCCCTGGCCCTAGCTCTTGGCGGCTTCCAGCGCGGCATTGAACGTCTTCGAGGGACGCATCACCGCGGCGGTCTTCTCCGGATCCGGGTAGTAGTAGCCGCCGATGTCGGCGTGCCCACCCTGCACCTCGTTGAGTTCGGCGACGATGGCGTCCTCGTTCTCCGCGAGAGTCTTGGCCAACGGGGCGAAGTGCGCGGCGAGGTCCTTGTCCGAGGTCTGCTCGGCCAGCTCCTGCGCCCAGAACAGGGACAGGTAGAACTGGCTGCCGCGGTTGTCCAGCTCGCCGGCCTTGCGCGACGGAGACTTGTTCTGGTCCAACAGCTTTCCGACGGCCGCATCGAGCGTGTCGGCAAGCAGCTTGGCCTTCGCGTTGTCGGTCTTGTTGCCCAGATCCTCCAGGCTGGCGCCGATGGCGAGGTACTCACCGAGGGAGTCCCACCGCAGGTGGTTCTCCTCGACCAACTGGCTGACGTGCTTGGGCGCCGAACCACCGGCTCCGGTCTCGTAGAGGCCACCACCGGCCATCAGCGGAACGATGGACAGCATCTTGGCGCTGGTGCCCAGTTCCAGGATGGGGAACAGGTCGGTCAGGTAGTCGCGCAGGATGTTGCCGGTGGCGGCGATGGTGTCCTGGCCGCGGATGACGCGCTCCAGCGTGTATCGCATGGCCCAGACCTGCGGCAGGATCGTGATGTCGAGGCCCTCGGTGTCCTCGTCCTTGAGGTAGGCCTTCACCTTCTTGCGGAGCTCGTTCTCGTGCGGACGCTCGTCGTCGAGCCAGAACACCGTGGTCATGCCGGACAACCGGGCCCGGTTGACGGCCAGCTTGACCCAGTCCCGGATGGCGGCGTCCTTGACGATCGGCATGCGCCAGATGTCGCCCTCTTCGACGTCCCACGAGAGCAGCACCTCGCCGGTGTCGATGTCGACGATGTCGGCGACGCCGTCCTCGGCGATCTCGAAGGTCTTGTCGTGGCTGCCGTACTCTTCGGCCTTCTGCGCCATCAGGCCCACGTTCGGGACGGTGCCCATGGTGGTCGGGTCGAAGTTCCCGTGCGTCTTACAGAAGTTGATCATCTCCTGGTAGATGCGGGAGAACGTCGACTCCGGGTTGACGGCCTTGGTGTCCTTGGTGCGTCCGTCAGCGCCGTACATCTTGCCGCCGAGGCGGATCATGGCCGGCATCGACGCATCGACGATGACGTCCGACGGCGAGTGGAAGTTGGAGATGCCCTTCGCCGAGTCGACCATCGCCAGCTCCGGCCGGTGCTCGTGGCAGGCGTGCAGGTCGGCGATGATCTCCTCGCGCTGCGACGCCGGCAGGCTCTCTATCTTCGCGTACAGATCCGAGAGGCCGTTGTTGACGTTGACGCCGAGCTCGTCGAAGAGCGCGCCGTGCTTGGCGAACGCGTCCTTATAAAAGACCTTCACGGCGTGCCCGAACACGATCGGGTGCGACACCTTCATCATCGTCGCCTTGACGTGCAGCGAGAACATGACGCCCGTCTTGTAGGCGTCCTCGATCTGCTCTTCGTAGAACTCGACGAGCGCCTTCTTGCTCATGTACATGCTGTCGATGACGTCGCCCGCGTCGAGCTTGACCTCGGGCTTGAGGACCTTCGGCTCCCCTCCCGTCGGCGTCAGCACCATCTTCACGCGGCGGTCCTTGTCCACGGTCAGCGACTTCTCGCCGTGGTAGAAGTCGCCGGTGCTCATGGTCGCGACGTGGGTGCGCGATGCCTGCGACCATTTGCCCATGCTGTGCGGGTGCTTGCGGGCGTATTCCTTGACGGCATTGGGGGCGCGGCGGTCAGAGTTGCCCTCACGCAGCACCGGGTTGACCGCGCTGCCGAGGATCTTGGAGTAGCGCTCCTTGGTCTTGGCGTCACCCGGGTAATCCGGCAGGGCGTAGCCCTTGTCCTGCAGTTCCTTGATGGCCGCCAGCAGCTGGGGCACCGACGCGCTGATGTTGGGCAGCTTGATGATGTTGGCGCTGGCGTCCTGGGTCAGCTCACCGAGGGCGGCCAGGTTGTCGGACACCTTCTGCTCATCGGTCAGGTAGTCGCCGAATTCGGCCAGGATGCGCGCCGCGACGGAGATGTCGCTCGTCTTCACGTCGATACCGGCGGCGTCGGCGAAGGTGCGGATCACCGGAAGGAAGGCATACGTGGCCAGAAGCGGCGCTTCATCGGTCAGCGTGTAGATGATGGTCGGCTGCTGGGCGCTCATGGTTGTTCTTCCGGCCTCACTGTCGGTATCAGATATACGGCGTGCGACACGGGCCCCAAAAGCGACGTGCCCCTTGGTGTTGGGCGCCTTTTCCTTTGGCGTGTCACTGTCTTCTCGGGCCTACCAGGTTCTGGCGAGCCTCGACGGCAACACTACAAGGGCCGTGGCGGCCATGACGGGCCAACCTTCGCTACTGACCAGTAGCTTTTCGCCCGCCCCCAGCTGAGGCCTTTGCCCCATGTCAGCGGGTGCGCGGCGGGACACGCTCACAGAAGGCTCCCGACAAACCAGGTGGCCTACGGCCGATGTCGTGAGCTAGGCTTCGTATCGGTCATGAGTGCCAGCATCAGCCCCGGCTTGCTGGCCGGCAACCCTCCAACCGCGGTGGGGTGCTCCGGGTGAAGACCAGGTTGAGCAGTCGATAGGGCTGCCGGCAAGCGCGGGTCCGTACTGACGGGCCCCCAGACACAGTTGGAGGTTCGTTCGTCATGAGCACACCAGAAGACCCGAGCGACAACTGGTCGTTCGAGACCAAGCAGGTGCACGCCGGCCAGTCCCCGGACTCCGCCACCAACGCGCGGGCCCTGCCGATCTACCAGACCACGTCCTACACCTTCGACAGCACCGATCACGCGGCCGCGCTGTTCGGGCTGGCCGAGCCCGGCAACATCTACACCCGGATCGGGAACCCGACCACCGACGTCATCGAACAGCGCCTCGCCGCGCTGGAGGGCGGCGTCGCCGCGCTGTTCCTGTCCTCCGGGCAGGCGGCCGCGACGTTCGCGATCCTGAACCTGGCCGCCGCGGGCGACCACATCGTGTCCTCCCCCAGGCTCTACGGCGGTACCTACAACCTGTTCCACTACACGCTGCCCAAGCTGGGCATCGACGTCAGCTTCGTCGAGGACCCGGACGACCTGGACTCCTGGCGGGCGGCCGTGCGGCCGAACACCAAGGCCGTCTTCGCCGAGACCATCTCCAACCCACAGATCGACGTGCTGGACATCCCCGGTGTCTCGGGCGTCGCCCATGACAACGGCGTGCCGCTGATCGTCGACAACACCATCGCCACCCCGTACCTGATCCAGCCGATCGCCCACGGTGCCGACATCGTCGTGCATTCGGCCACCAAATATCTGGGCGGGCACGGCTCGGCCATCGCCGGCGTCATCGTCGACGGCGGGACGTTCGACTGGGCCGCCTCCGGACGCTTTCCGGGCTTCACCGAGCCGGATCCGAGCTATCACGGGGTGGTGTTCGCCGAGCTCGGCGCACCCGCTTACGCGCTCAAGGCCCGGGTGCAGCTGCTGCGCGATCTGGGCAGCGCCCTATCGCCGTTCAACGCCTTCCTCATCGCGCAGGGACTGGAAACGCTGAGCCTGCGGGTGGAACGGCACGTGTCCAACGCGCTGCAGGTGGCCGAGTTCCTTGCCGGGCATCCCGACGTCACCTCGGTGAACTACGCGGGCCTGCCCACGTCACCGTGGTACGAACTGGGCCGCCGGATCGCCCCGAAGGGCACCGGCGCGGTGCTGGCTTTCGAGCTGGCCGGCGAGGGTCAGGCGGGCGTCGAAAAAGGAAAGGCCTTCGTCGACGCATTGACGCTGCACAGCCACGTCGCCAATATCGGTGATGTGCGTTCACTGGTCATTCACCCCGCGTCGACCACGCATCAGCAGCTGAGCTCGCAGGAGCAGCTGTCCACCGGCGTCACGCCCGGCCTGGTGCGGCTCGCGGTCGGCATCGAGGGAATCGACGACATCCTGGCCGATCTGGAGCAGGGATTCGCCGCGGCTCGCCTGGTGAGCGCCAACACTGCGGCGGCAGTGTGACCGTGTCAGATACCCGCCCCGCTGTTTCTCTGCCGGCCGAAGGCGAAACCGGTCTCGTCGCCATCGGTTCGTTGACGCTGGAGAACGGCGCGGTGCTCGATGACGTGACCATCGCCGTGCAGCGCTGGGGCGAGCTGTCCCCGGAGCGCGACAACGTGGTGATGGTGCTGCACGCACTGACCGGCGACTCCCATGTCACCGGTGCGGCGGGTCCGGGGCATCCGACCCCGGGCTGGTGGGACGGCGTGGCCGGCCCGGGTGCACCCATCGACACCGACCGGTGGTGCGCCATCTCCACCAACGTGCTCGGCGGCTGCCGCGGCTCCACGGGCCCGAGTTCGCTGGCCCGCGACGGCCGGCCCTGGGGTTCGCGCTTCCCCGCCATCACGATCCGCGACCAGGTGAACGCCGACCTGGCGGCCCTGGCCGCACTCGGTATCACCCGGGTGGCCGCGGTGATCGGTGGCTCGATGGGCGGGGCCCGCGCGCTGGAATGGATCGTCGGTCACCCCGACACGGTGCGCACCGCACTGGTGCTGGCCGTCGGCGCCCGCGCCACCGCCGACCAGATCGGCACGCAGAGCAGCCAGGTCGCGGCCATAACGGCCGATCCCGACTGGCAGGGCGGCGACTACCACGGCACCGGACGGGTCCCGAGCGCCGGGATGGAGATCGCCCGGCGGTTCGCGCACCTGACGTATCGCGGTGAGGCCGAACTGGATTCGCGGTTCCGCAACGACACGCAGAGTGACGACGACCCGCGGTTCGCCATCCAGAGCTATCTGGAGTACCAGGGCGAGAAGCTGGTGTCGCGATTCGACGCCGGCACCTATGTGGCGTTGTCCGACGCGCTGTCCAGCCACGACGTCGGTCGCGGCCGCGGCGGGGTGCCCGCGGCGCTGGAGTCCTGCCAGGTGCCGGTGATCGTCGGCGGCATCACCTCCGATCGCCTCTATCCAATTCGCCTGCAACAGGAGTTGGCCGATCTGCTGCCCGGCTGCGCGGGACTCAACGTCGTCGATTCCATCTACGGCCATGACGGGTTCCTGGTCGAGACGGACTCGGTGGGCGCCCTGATCCGGCAGACACTGAAGCTCGCGTCGCAGTGACCGAGTCCGCGCGGCCCCGGTCACTGTCCTTCGGGGAGGAAGCCGCGGCCTACGAACGCGGGCGACCGTCGTATCCGCCGGAGGCCATCGACTGGCTGCTGCCGCCGGGTGCACACACCGTGCTGGACCTCGGCGCGGGCACCGGCAAGCTGACGGTCAGGCTCGCCGAACGGGGCCTCGACGTGATCGCCGTGGACCCGATCCAGGAGATGCTGGAGGTGCTCAGCGCCTCGCTGCCGGACACCCCGGCACTGCTGGGGACGGCCGAGGAGATTCCGCTGCCCGACGACAGCGTCGATTCGGTGCTGGTGGCTCAGGCCTGGCACTGGTTCGACGCCGAGCGTGCGGTGCGGGAGATCGCCCGGGTGCTGCGTCCCGGCGGCCGCCTCGGCCTGGTGTGGAACACCCGTGACGAGCGGATGGGCTGGGTCAAGGATCTGGGCCGGATCATCGGCCACGAGGACCATGCGCTCGAGCAACAGGTGAGCCTGCCCGAGCCGTTCGCCGTCGTCGAGCGCGCGCTTTTCGAGTGGACCAGTTACCTGACCCCGCAGGCGCTCATCGACCTGGTGGCCTCGCGAAGTTACTGCATCACCTCACCCACCGAGGTGCGCACACGCACCCTGGACCAGGTGCGCGAACTCCTGAAAACCCATCCGGCGCTGGCGAATACGACCGGTTTGGCGTTGCCCTATGTGACGGTGGGCATCCGGGCGACGCTGGGCTGAGCGCACCAGCGCGTCAGGGCGGCCGCCAGTCCCGGGGCGGCCTCATCATCGGCGGCGTCCGTGGCCCAGGCCACGTAGCCGTCGGGCCGGATGAGCAGTGCCGCAGGCGCTTCCGGACAGCTGCCGGTCACCACGTCGACCCGGTCCGGCAATTCCGGGGTGGTCAGCGCCCCGCCGGACAGATCCAGCAGCACCGGGCGGGCGTCGTGCAGCAGGTCGGCGACGCGCCTGCCGTCGTCGAGCGTGATGTCCGGGACGAGCCGGCCTGCCCACGGATGATCGTCGCCGACGTCGTAGCGGACGTCCGAGCCGGCCAGCAGGTGCGCGAGGTGTTCGGTGACCTCGGGCCGGCGCGCCAGCTCGCCGAAAAGTGTTCGCAGCGCGCCGACTTCGGGCCCGGGCGCCGCGAGGGCCAACTGGGCCATGGAGTGCATCATCACCCGCTCCCCCACCGGGTAGCGCTCGCTGTGATAGGTGTCCAGCAGCTCCTCGGGCGCCCGTCCCGCCAGGACGTCAGCCAGTTTCCAGCCGAGGTTGACGGCGTCCTGCAAGCCCAGGTTCAGTCCGGGACCACCCATCGGCGAGTGCACGTGCGCCGCGTCGCCGAGCAGCAGGACCCGTCCGACGCGGTAGAGCTCGGCCTGGCGCGAGTTGAGGCCGTCGAGCCTCCGCAGCGCGTGCACCCCCGGCTTTCTCGGTGCTTCCAGCGGAACGTCCACGCCGACGATGCGCCGCAGACTCGCGCGGACCTCGTCCAGCGATATCGGGCCGTCCTGACTGCCGACCGCGCGGCCGTATTCGATGGTGCCGATCATCGGCCGGTCCGGCTCGAGCGGGAAGACAACGATGCTCCCGTTCTGGAATCGGCTGTTGCCGAAGGGAAGCAGGCCGAATCCCGGCAGGTCGTAGCCCCGGCCCGGGACGAGCAGTTCCTCGGGGATGTACACATGCGCGAGCCGGCTGACGACATCCGAGGTGTGCCCCGGGAAGCCGACACCGAGGTTCTTGCGCACCATGCTGCGACCGCCGTCGGCCCCCACCAGGTAGTCGGAGGTCAGTTCGGAGGACTCCTGGGCTGCCCGCACTGTCACGCGCACCTCGTGCTCGGCCGCTGCGAAGCCCACCACTTCGTGCCCCCACCGGATGTCCACACCGAGGTCGCGGGCCCGCTTTTCCAGCAGCCGCACCAACCGGGGCTGCTGCAGCAGCAGCGCGTACATCGGATTGTCTTGCAGCCCTAAGAAACTCAACGGCAGGCCGGCGAACATCCAGCCGTAGGCGGGCCGGGGCGGCCCGTCGTCGCCACCGAAGGCGTGGTACAGACCCCGCATGTCGAGCTGTCGGATCACCTGTCCGACAAGACCATTGGCCTTGGGTTCGGCGCTCGGTCCGGCCAGTTTGTCCAGCACCACCGGGCGGACACCGCCCAGCGCGAGCTCACAGGCCAGCATCAGCCCGTTCGGCCCGGCCCCGACGATCACCACCTGCTCAGCCATGGCGCGTCAGCCCGTCCGCGACGGCGGCGAAACCCTGGCGTAGCAGATCCGGGAAGGCCACCGGTGGATCGGCTTTGGTGTAGGCGTCCGCGGCGGCGTCGCCGACGGCGTGCACGACGCCGGCGACCAGTCGCGGGTACATGTCGCGGTCCGGGTCGGTGCCGGTGCGTTCGGCGATCACCGCGATCCATTCTTCGATCAGCGCACGCCCTACCGCGCCGCGGATCTCCGGGCTCATCAACAACTTTCGCACCTCGACGAGTTCCTCGCGGGTGGGCAGGCCGTCTTCGGCGCCCGCTTCGGCGAAGTCCTGCTCCAGTGGGATGAGGACCGACTCGGTGATCGCCGTCCACAGCGGTTCGGCTGCCGGACGGTCCCGCAGTTCGGCGATGCTGCGCCGCAGACGTTCGGTCTGCCGATAGGCCAGCGCCTCGTACTTGCCGGTGAAGTAGTTGTTGAAGGTGCGCAGTGAGACACCGGCCACCCGGGCGATGTCCTCCCGGGTCACGTTCTCGACACCATGCTGGAAGGTCAGCGCCAATGCGGCATCGCTGAGGGCCTTGCGGGTGTCGGCTTTCTTCCGTTCACGCAGTCCGGACATGACAGCCACGCTAAGCGATTTTTGCCTAGCGTGCAAAATTGCCCGACGAGCAATGTTCTAGCTGGTGCCCAGCGGGTCGATGGTCCAGGCGATGTACAGCACGATCGCACTCACCGTGGCCGTGGTGGCCACGTCGATCACCTTGGACCGCACCACCAACAGTCCCGCCCGGTCCTCGGTGAGGGCCAGGCGCAGCGCCGCGGCCACGCCCACCCCGATCGCGATCACCAATGCGCCACGGCGCCAGTAACCGGCCACCACCAGCACGAAGGCCAGCACGAAGATCGACCCGACGGCCAGGATGGGCCACTGCCCACCGAAGACCTTGCGGGCGAATTCCTTGGGGGTCACAGGGGCGCTCTGCTCTTCGCGCAAGCGCTCATCGGTCTTCTCTGCTCTTCGCGCAAGCGCTCATCGGTCTTCTCTGCTCTTCGCGCAAGCGCTCATCGGTCTTCTCTGCTCTTCGCGCAAGCGCTCATCGGTCGGATTCGGCGAGACGAAGCCGGCCACATCCCAGACGTCGGGGGCCACATCACCGGTGAGCTTGCCGTCGACCCGGCTCACCCCGACGTCGACGACGGCGGCTCCGGGCTTCACCATGTCGGCGGTGACCATGTACGGCACGCCCACCGCGGCGACGATGATGTCGGCCTGACGGGTCAGCTCGGGAAGGTCGCGCGTTCCGGTGTGGCACAACGTCACCGTGGCGTTCTCGGAGCGACGGGTCAGCAGCAGGCCCAGCGGGCGGCCCACCGTGACACCGCGGCCGATCACCACGACGTGCGCGCCGGCGATCGGGACGTCGAACCGCCGGAGCAGGTGCACGATGCCGCGAGGAGTGCAGGGCAACGGCGCTTCTTTACCGAGTACCAGCCGGCCCAGGTTGGTCGGATGCAGACCGTCGGCGTCCTTGTCCGGGTCGACCCGCTCCAGCGCCGCGTTCTCATCGAGATGCTTGGGCAGAGGCAGCTGCACGATGTACCCGGTGCACTCCGGGTTGGCGTTCAGCTCGTCGATGGTGGCGTCGAGCTCGGCCTGGCTGATATCGGCGGGCAGGTCCCGCCGGATCGAATTGATCCCCACCTTGGCGCAGTCGGCATGCTTGCCGCGCACATAGGCCTGCGAACCCGGGTCCTCGCCGACCAGGATCGTGCCCAGGCCGGGCGTCTGGCCCGCTGCAGTCAACTTCGCGACGCGCTCCTTGAGATCGACGAAGATCTCGTCGCGCGTGGCCTTGCCGTCCAACGTAATCGCACCCACGGGTGCCATTCTGTCAGGCGCCATGGCAGGCTCCGACTATGAACAGTCCGCAGAATATGTCCACCGACGTGTTCGGCGAGGCCAAGCTCGGTCCGGTGACCCTGCGTAACCGCATCATCAAGGCCGCCACCTTCGAGGCCGCCACACCCGCTGCCCTGGTCACCGACGATTTGATCAACTATCACCGACTGCCCGCGGCCGGCGGCGTCGGGATGACGACGGTGGCCTATTGCGCGGTGTCACCCGGCGGCCGAACCGACGGCTGGCAGCTGTGGATGCGTCCGGAAGCCGTGCCGGGCCTGCGCCGGCTGACCGACGCCATCCACGCCGAGGGCGCCGCGATCAGTGCGCAGATCGGCCACGCGGGCCCGGTGGCCAACGCCCGCACCAACAAGGCCCAGGCGCTGGCGCCGGTGCGGTTCTTCAACCCGTTGTCCATGCGCTTCGCGAAGAAGGCCACGAAGGACGACATCCGCGACGTGATGGCCGCCCACGCCAACGCCGCGCGCCTGGCGGTCGATGCGGGGTTCGACGCGGTCGAGGTACACCTGGGCCACAACTACCTGGCCAGCTCGTTCCTGAGCCCGCTGCTCAACCGCAGGGCCGACGAATTCGGCGGCTCGCTGGAGAACCGCGCCAAGGTGGCCCGCGGCGTGGTGCGTGCGGTCCGTGATGCCGTCGGGAACCAGATCGCGGTGACGGCGAAGCTGAACATGAGCGACGGGGTGCGCGGCGGGATCAACACCGAGGAATCGGTGCAGACGGCGAAATGGCTGGAAGAAGACGGCGGGCTGGACGCGATCGAGCTGACCGCGGGCAGTTCGCTGGTCAACCCGATGTATCTGTTCCGCGGCGACGCCCCGATCAAGGAGTTCGCCGGCGCCTTCAAACCGCCGATCAGCTGGGGCATGCGGATGACGGGCCACAAGTTCCTGCGCCAGTACCCGTACCGGGAGGCCTACCTGCTGCGCGAGGCCAAGCTGTTCCGCGCAGAACTGAAGCTGCCCCTGATCCTGCTCGGCGGCATCACCAACCGCGAGACCATGGACATGGCGATGGCCGAGGGCTTCGACTTCGTCGCGATGGGACGCGCGCTGCTGGCCGAACCCGGCCTGATCAACCGGATCAAGGCCGACGGCGACACCCGGTCCATCTGTACCCATTGCAACCTGTGCATGCCGACCATCTACAGCCACACCCACTGCGTGGTGACCGGCGCCCCCGACGCCCTGGTGCACTGACTTTCGGCGGCGCCGATACCGAACCGGCATCTGCGCGGACTCATGCGACGACGCCGCTACCGATAGAGTTGGAAACGATGAGCCGACCCGCCGCGCCCGCCCTGTCCGTTCGCTACGACGGGTCCGCACGGACCTTCTCCGCTGGCAACGATGTCGTCGTCGGCCGTGACCTGCGCGCCGACGTCCGGATCGCCCACCCCCTGATCTCCCGCGCACACCTGGTGCTCCGGTTCGACCAGGGCCGATGGATGGCGATCGACAACGGTTCGCTGAACGGGATGTACGTCAACGGCCAGCGCGTCCCCACCATCGACATCGTCGACGGCCAGCGCCTCAACATCGGCAATCCCGACGGTCCGCTGCTGACCTTCGAGGTGGGCCGCCACCAAGGCTCCGCGGGCACCCCGCCGCAGACCGCTTCCATCCCCGTCACCCAGCGGCAGAGCACCGCGTGGCCGACGCAGCCGCCGTCGTCCAGCCCGTGGCCGACGGCCGGGCCGCCGATGTCACGGCCGCAGCCGCAGTACCCGCCCGCCCCCGGAGTTCCGGCTCCGCCGGCCTACCCGACGGGGCCGCATTACCCGTCTGCCCCGCAGCCGCAGTACCCGTCGGGATATCAGCAGTCGGTACCTGCCGCCCCACCGACGACCATCGGGCCGACCGCGGTCCCCCGGCCCGCACCCAGTGGCGGCGGCGGCGACAACATCGGCACGACGATGCTCAAGATCCTGCGCCCGGGACGCGCCCCCGAGGTGCCCGTCGGCGGGATCAAGATCGGTCGCGCCACCGACAACGACATCGTCATCCCCGACGTACTGGCCTCGCGCCACCACGCCACCCTGGTGCCCGTCGGGGGCGGCACCGAGATCCACGACAACCGCAGCATCAACGGCACCTTCGTCAACGGCCAGCGCGTCGACGAGGCGACGCTTCGCGACGGCGACGTCGTCACCATCGGTAACGTCGACCTGGTCTTCGCCGGCGGCACCCTGGCCCGGCGCACCGAGACCGAGGCCGACACCCGCACCGGCGGGCTGGAGGTCCGCGGCCTCACCTGGACCATCGAGGGCAACAAGACCCTGTTGGACAACATCTCGATCGACGCCCGGCCCGGCACGCTGACCGCCGTGATCGGCCCGTCCGGCGCCGGCAAGTCGACCTTCGCCAAGCAGGTCGCCGGGTATACCCACCCGACCAGCGGCACCGTCACCTTCGAGGGCCACGACATCCATGCCGAGTACGCCTCGCTGCGGTCCCGGATCGGCATGGTCCCGCAGGACGACGTGGTGCACGGCCAGCTGACCGTCAAGCAGGCGCTGATGTACGCCGCCGAGCTGCGACTGCCGCCGGACACCACCAAGGAAGACCGCGAGCAGGTCGTCATGCAGGTCCTCGAAGAACTCGAGATGACCAAGCACCTGGAGACCCGCGTCGACAAGCTGTCCGGCGGCCAGCGCAAGCGCGCGTCGGTGGCGCTTGAACTGCTGACCGGCCCGTCGTTGCTCATCCTCGACGAACCCACGTCCGGGCTGGACCCCGCACTGGACCGTCAGGTCATGTCGATGCTGCGCAGCCTGGCCGACGCCGGCCGCGTCGTGCTGGTCGTCACGCACTCGCTGACCTACCTGGACGTGTGCGATCAGGTGCTGCTGCTGGCCCCCGGCGGCAAGATGGCCTTCGCCGGGCCGCCGAGCCAGATCGGCGCGCAGCTTGGCACCACCAACTGGGCCGACATCTTCAGCAACGTCGCGGGCAACCCGGAGGAGGCGCAGCGCGCCTACCTGGCCCGCAGTGCGCCGACACCGCCCGCGCCGCCCTCGGAGACACCGGGCGACCTGGGTAAGCCCGCGAAAACCAGTCTGCTGCGCCAGTTCTCGACGATCGCGCGTCGACAGATGCGGTTGATCATCTCCGACCGCGGCTACTTCGCCTTCCTGGCAATGCTGCCGTTCATCATGGGTGTGCTGTCGCTGTCGGTGCCCGGCGACGTCGGCTTCGGCATCCCCAACCCGATGGGTGACGCGCCCAACGAGCCGGGCCAGATGCTGGTGCTGCTCAACGTCGGCGCCATCTTCATGGGCACCGCGCTGACCGTCCGCGACCTGATCGGTGAGCGCGCCATCTTCCGTCGCGAGCAGGCCGTCGGGTTGTCGACGACGGCCTATCTGCTGGCCAAGGTGTGCATCTACGCGGCGTTCGCGATCATCCAATCCACGATCGTCACGACCATCGCGGTGCTGGGCAAGGGCGGGCCCACCCAGGGTTCGGTGTCGTTCCTGCCGCCGACCGCCGAGCTGTACCTGGTGATGGCGGCGACCACCGTCGCCTCGGCGATGCTCGGCCTGCTGCTCTCCGCACTGGCGAAGTCCAGTGAGCAGATCATGCCGCTGCTGGTGGTCGCCGTGATGAGCCAGCTGGTGTTCTCCGGCGGCATGATCCCGGTGACCGATCGTCTGGTGCTCGACCAGCTGTCCTGGTTCACCCCCGCGCGCTGGGGTTATGCGGCGTCGGCGTCCACGGTGGACATCACCCATCTGGTGCCCGGACCGTTGACGCCCAAGGATTCCCATTGGGAGCACACGGCATCGGCGTGGTGGTTCGACATGGGCATGCTGGCGTTGCTCAGCGTGGGCTATCTGAGCTTCGTACGCTTCAAGATTCGCCTCAAAGCGGGCTAGATCTCAGCGATTTGTGGAGCCGCAGCCGTAACCATTACGGGTGCGGCTCCGCACATCACTCGCCGTTGATGTCCAGCCCGTGGGCCGCCGCATAGGCCAGGCCCTGCGCGATGTCGATGCGGGCGCCGCGCACCTTGGCCGTGGTCCAGAACGTCGGGTCCACCCGGGCGCCGCGCAGGTCGGCCTGCTCGAATTTCGCGTCCTGTACCCGCACTCCGGTCATGTCGGCCTGCCGCAGCACTGCCTTACGCAGATCGGCACCGACCAGGCTGGCCTCGCGCAGCCTCGACCCGGACAGGTCGATCCCCCGCAGATCGCAGCCACCGAGAACGGCCAAGGTCAGGTCGACCTCCGTCATGACGACGGGCCGCAACCGGGCGTCGGTGAACACCGAACCCAGCAGGCTGCAGTTGAGGAAGGTGCTGTGCCACAACGTAGCGCGGCGGAAGTTGCAGTTACGGAACGCCGAGCCGGTATGCACGGACTCGGTGAGGTCGGTCCCGCTGAAGTCGCACTCGTCGAAGACGGTGCGCTCGGTGCGGATCCGGCTCAGGTCCTCGCCGCGGAAGTCGTGCCCGGTGAACTCGCGGTCCACCCACACCTGTTCGGGTTCGGTCATGCAGGCAACGCGGCCAGCGCGTACTCGGTGACGGCGATCAGCGCGTCCCGCGCCGAGTTCCGGTCCCTGGCATCGACGGCGACGATCGGGATGCCCTCGGACAGCGCGAGCGCCTCGCGGATCGCCGGCGCCGGATGCCGCGCGCCCCCGTCGAATTCGTTGACGGCGATGATGAACGGCAACTTGCGGGCCTCGAAGAAATCCACCGCGGCGAAACTGTCCTGCAGTCTGCGCACGTCGACCAGGATCACCGCACCGATGGCCCCGCGCACCAGGTCGTCCCACATGAACCAGAATCGCCGCTGCCCCGGCGTGCCGAACAGGTACAGCACCAGATCCTGGGCCAGGGTGATGCGACCGAAGTCCATGGCCACGGTCGTGGTGCTCTTGTGCGGGGTGGCCGCCAACTCGTCCAGGCCGGCCGATGCGTCGGTCACCAGTGCTTCGGTGCGCAGCGGCATGATCTCCGAGACCGCGCCGACGAAAGTGGTCTTGCCCGCGCCGAAACCGCCGGAGATGACGATCTTGGTGGAGGTCGTGGTGCTCCTAGAGCGCCCGTAGGCCACGCAATGTCCTTCCGATCAGTTCACGTCGTTCGTCGGTGGAGGCGGCATCGCCGAGCGTCGAATACACCCTGACATAACCCTGGGTGACCAGATCTCCGATCAGGACACGCGCCACACCGAGCGGCAACGATAGACGAGCCGCGATCTCCGCGACCGATGGACTATCCCTGCCGAGTTCCAGTATCCGCGCCCGAACGTCATTCCCCGGCCACCGCGGCGCCGGACCTAGGTCGCGTGTCCGGATCGGCGCCTCCCACGGGAGGTCGACAGAGGGTTCGGTACGGCCGGCAGTCAGCGTGTAGGGCCGGACGAGGCTCGCCTCAGGGGACTCCGATTCCCACTCGTCCGTCACGGCCGCGACTCACAGGTGCTGGCGTGATCGCCGTGCCGACTGCACGACGGTGCCGACACGCTCGACGAGAAGGGCCATCTCGTAGCCGATCTGGCCGATATCGCAGGAGCGGGTGGCCAGGGTGGCCAGATTCGAGCCGTCGCCCACCCGCATCAGCAGCAGATAGCCGTTCTCCATCTCCACGATCGACTGCATGACGTGGCCGCCCTCGAACAGCTGGGCCGCGCCCGCGGACAGGCTCGCCAGCCCGGACGCCACCGCGGCCAATTGGTCGGCCCGCTCGATCGGCATGTGCTCGCTGGCCGCCATCAGCAGGCCGTCCGCGGACACGAGTACGGCGTGCGACACCCCGGACACCTCCCGCGCGAACTTGGACACCAGCCAGTCGAGTGACTCGCGCTGAGATGAACCCCCGGTCGCTCCGCTCCTGCCCGCCGTGGCACTCATTCGAATCCTTCGGTGTCGCGGGCATGGGACCGGCCCGCGTGTACACCCCCGAAGTGACTGCTCAGGCTGGCCCGCACCGCGGCGGGGTCCGGCAGTGGTCCGGTGTCGAACTCGTGGTCGGCGGGGTCAGATGCTATCTGGTCGGCCCCGGCGCCGGTACCGGGCACCAGGCGCGCTCCCGGTTGACGCATCGGCAGACCTTCCGGGGTGTGTTCGGCCACCGGGGTGTCCTCGGCTGCGGCCGCCGCCGACCAACCGTTGTCCCACACCGACTTCCAGTCCAGGTCCGTGCTGGCCCCCAGATCGGTCGGATCGACGAGCCATTCGGACAGCATCTTCTGGTAGATCGCATCCTCGGATCCGGTCGCCGGATCACTGCGTGCCGGGGGCGGGGCGGGCGGATCGTCACGCACCTGCGCACGCGCGGCGAAGAAGGACGAGGTGTCGGCAGGTTTCTCGACACGGCGGACCTCGGCTTCCACCCGTTCGCCGGCAACCCAGTTGGATCCTGGGTTACGTTGCGGCAGAAGAGACTTCGATGTGTCCACGGGAACTTCCGGCTCGGGCTGGACGGCGGGCCGTTCCACGACCGGCGGCACGATGGACGTCACCGGGACCGGCGCGAAATCGGCGAACCGCGTCGTGGCGAACTCTCCGACGAGCAACCCTTCCGGGACGTACACGCCGGCCGTCGTACCCGACGCCGGATCCCCGGCCTCGGTGCTGCGCAACCGCACCACCAGTCCATGGGTGGCGGCCAGGCGCCCGGTCACGAACAACCCCATGTGACGGGCGGTGTACGGATTGACCTCGCCGCCCGACTGCAGACGGGTGTTGGCGACGCGCAGGTCGGCCTCCGTCATGCCCAGGCCCTCGTCAGCGACCTCGATGATCAGCGCCCCGTCCCGGGCGTACACGGCGGACACCCGAACCGAGGTGCTCGGCGGCGAATAGCGCAGGGCGTTGTCCAGCAATTCGGCCAGGACATGGACCAGGTCGGCGGCGACCGCACCACTGATCTCACTGTCGGGCACCGAACCGGTGACCACCCGGGTGTAATCCTCGACCTCCGAGGCCGCGGCGTGGACGACGGCCGCGAGCGCCACCGCGTCGGACTGCTCGCGGGACACCCGCGTCCCCGACAGGACCAGAAGGTTCGCTCCGTTGCGGCGCATCCGCGCGGCCAGATGGTCCAGCCGGAACAGGCTCTCGAGCCGTTTCGGGTCGGCCTCGTCGCGTTCCAAGGTGTCGATCAAGGTGAGCTGCTGATCCACCAGCGACCGATTGCGCCGCGACAGCGTCTCGAACATGTCGCTGACCTGTAGTTGCAGCCGGGCCTGCTCGCCTGCCAGCAGAACGGCTTGTTCGTGCAGTTCGTCGACCGCGTGGGCGACCTGGCCTATCTCCTCGGTGGTGTGCACGGGCAGCGGGCGGATAGGGCCGGGGTCGCCGCCGGCGCGAACCTGCTCCAGTTCCCGGGACAGGTCCTTGTGGGCGACCTGCAGCGCGCCGTCGCGCAACCGGCGCAGCGGGCGGACCAGTGAACGCGCCACCAGTGCCACCGCGGCCAGGGCGACCAATATCGCGCCGACGACGAGGATCGCATCCCGGATCGCGGTGCTGCGCTGCGCTGCGGCCTGACTCTCCACGGCTGCGGTCACCGAGGCGGAGGTGTCGGCGATGATCTTGCCCGCGATCTCGTTGGTGACCTGGATCGACTGGGCCAGGTCCGGGTTGTTCGCCAGGAGCGCGGCCGGGTCGGACATCATGCCCATCCGGCGGACCATCTGTTCCTGCAGTTTCTGTGCCTCCGCCGATCCGACGCCGAGCACCTGACTCATCCCGAACAGCGTCGAAGGCTCGGTACCGGCGAGGGTGACCATCGAGGTCCGCAGTTCGGGCTCGGGCAGGTCGGCGCCGCCGTTGACCAACAGCTGCTGCATCATCATCTGGCCGCGCGCCCCGACCGCGCGGGACAGGCCCAGTGTCTCGGCGCGGATCTTCTCGTCCTCGACCCGCACCGAACCGTTGATCGCGTCCTCGGCGGTCAGCAGGATGGGAGCGTAGGTGGTGATCCGGTCCCGCAAGCCGATGCTGTTGGACGTCACCCCGTTCAGCAGCTGTTGGCCGCCCTGCAGGATCGTGTCGACACCCTTGCCGACGTCGGGTACCGCGTCGGTGTCGGACAGCTTGTCTGCCAGCGTCTTACGGCTGGAGTCGAACGCGGTGAGCGCCGGTTGCGCGTCGGCGCCGGTGGAGTTGGCCAGCAGGGCAGAGTCCAGCGCAGCCATATAGCCGGTGATTGCGGGCACCAGCTCGGCACGGTCGGCGGCGCGGCGCAGTTCGGTCGCGGCGCTGAATCCGGAGTAGATGCGCAGGCCGCCGAGCGCGCCTGCGAGCAGGAGCGGAACCAGGGCGATGGCAAGCACTTTCCAGCCGACGGGCCAGTTGCTCAGCGCCCAGCGCGACGGCCGCCCGGCGGGTTGTACCCCGTCATGCGTTGTGGCGTGGGTGAATTCGTCGCTCATCGGCTTCCTGCTGCATTTGCCCACACTGGGGCCGGCGTGGCACGCCTGTCGCAATTTTTTGAGTATGACAGCCGTATGCAGCGCTTTCCACAGTTCACAGGTAACGCGCACAGTTCGTGACCGAGATGTTGCGCGGTTGTGTGATAACGCGGATGACATCATCGTCGGATGTTCCGCGTGCTGTTCTACTCGCCCCGGATCGCGCCGAACACCGGGAACGCGATCCGGATGGTGGCCGCGACGGGGTGCGAGCTACACCTCGTCGAACCGCTCGGTTTCGATCTGTCCGAACCCAAACTGCGACGGGCGGGCCTGGACTACCACGATCTGGCTTCGGTCACGGTGCACGCGGACCTGGGGTCGGCGTGGGCCACGCTGATGCCGGCGTCGGTGTACGCCTTCACCGCGCACGCCGACACGTCCTTCGCCGAGGTGTCGTATCAGCCCGGCGACGTCTTGATGTTCGGTCCCGAACCGACCGGTCTGGACGCCGAGACGCTTGCCGATCCGCACATCACCGACCGGGTCCGCATCCCCATGCTGGCCGGCCGACGATCGCTGAACCTGTCGAATGCGGCCGCGGTGGCGGCGTACGAGGCGTGGCGCCAGCAGGGATTTGACGGCGCGGTGTAGCTCAGCTCACCAGGTGTCGAAGTGCGCGAACTGCTCGGCGGGCAGCCGCTTGGCCTTCTTGAACTCGGTGCCCTTGGTGTAGGCGATCGGGAACAGGCCGGCCTGGGCGTACTTGTCGAACGGGATACCGAGCACCTCGGCGGCCTGCTTCTCACCGTCGCCGAGCAGGTGCAGCGTGGTCCACGCCGACCCCAGCCCGCGGTTGCGGAGCGCCAGCATGAAGCTCCACACGGCGGGTAGCAGCGACCCCCAGTAGGAGGCGCTCATCCCGGCCGGCGCGCCGTCGGGACGACCCTCCAGACACGGGATCAACAGCACCGGCGCCTTCTCCATGTTCTCGTTGAGGTAGCTCGCGGAGGAGAACACTCCGTCGCGCTGGTTGTCGCGCATGTCGCCGTGCTCGGGCTTCTCCATCGCCAGGTACGGGGTGGCGTTGGTGCGGTAGATATCGGCGATGGCCTTCTTCTTGGCCTCGTCTTCGACGAAAACCCATTGCCAGCCTTGCGCATTCGAACCTGTGGGCGCCTGCAATGCCAGATCCAGGCATTCCAGCAGCACCTCATGCGACACCGGTTTGTCGAAATCCAGGCGCTTGCGGACCGAACGTGTGGTGGTGAGGACTTCATCCGCGGACAGGTTGAGTGTCATACCGCGAGACTACATTCGCGTGCATGAGCGCCGAACTGACAAATGAGACCGCGGACCGCCTGAAGACCGATCATTACGGCTGGTTGACCACCGTCGCAAAATCCGGGCAGCCCGTGCCCAAACTGGTGTGGTTCTCCTTCGACGGGTCCGACATCGTCATCTACACGACGCCCACCGCGGCCAAGGTGCGCCACGTCCGCAACCACCCGCAGGTGAGCCTGAACCTCGACTCCGACGGCCACGGCGGCGGGATCATCGTGATCGGCGGCGCTGCGCGGATCGACGCCGAAGGGGTGGACGGCCGCGAGGACGCACCGTACTGGGCCAAGTACGAGGCGGCGGCCGCGCAGTTCGGGCTGACCGACGCGATGGGTGGGTACAGCACGCGTATCAAGATCGCCGTCGACAAGGTGTGGACGACCCCGACCGAGGGCTGACACGCCGACGCTCCCGCCGCGGGCGGGGGCTGTCGGTGGTGGTCAGCGGTTCTGCAGGTTGGCGATGCGGGCCGGGCCGTGGTTGTTGTGCCACCCGGGCTTGGCGGTGGGGGCCGGGTGGGCCTTGACCTCGGGGCTGTAGGAGTAGCCGGGGCCGACGGGGGCTTGGGTGGCCAGCTGAGTAGCTGCCGAGGCGGGTGACCGATGGATGCACCGGATGAAGTCGTTGTCCCCCGATCAGGGGAAGCGGTGTGCGTTGACTCGGCGGTGGTGGCGCAGAAGTGCGCGTGGCCACCGCCCTGAACGACGAGTCAACGAGCGAGCGTGCACACGGAGTGCGATGGGGCGCGAAACTGCGATCTGAGTGCACGCTCGGCGGCCGACTGAATCCGCGAACTCAGCGGAAGTCGCGGGACCGCGATGCGACCCGCAGGTCCACCGGCGCCATCCGGTCGGCCACCACCGTGACCGCCCCGCTGGCGTTCTGCACGATGCCCCGAATGATCAGCGCCGACGCCGTCTGCGCCAACTTGCGGTGCCGCGACCACACTCCCGGCGAACACAGCACATTGACCATGCCGGTCTCGTCCTCCAGGTTCATGAACGTCACCCCCTGCGCCGTCGCGGGACGCTGCCGGTGGGTCACCGCACCGGCCACCAGGACGCGCGTCCCGTCGGGCACGTCGAGCAGTCGGCCCGCGGGGACCACGCCCAGCTCGTCGAAGTTCTCCCGCAGGAATTGGGTGGGATAGTGCTCCGGCGAGACACCGGTGGCCCACACGTCGGCCGCGGTGAGTTCCAAGTCCGTCATCCCGGGCAGCGACGGGATGTGCGACGAGGCCCCCACCCCGGGAAGCCGGTCCGGGCGTTGCGTCGCGGCCGCCCCGGCCGACCACAGCGCTTCGCGGCGACTGATCCCGAAGCAGCCCAACGCGCCGGCGGTCGCCAGCGCCTCGGTCTGCGGCACCGAAAGTTGCACCCGTGCGGTCAGATCCAGCAGGGTGGCGAACGGGCCGTGAGCCTCTCGCTCGTCGACGATGTGCTGGGCCGGCCCGTCACCGATGTGGCGGACGGCGCCGAGCCCGAGCCGCACATCAAGGCCCTCGTTCTCACAGGTGGCGTGCGCGAGGCTGGCATTGATGTCGGGGCCGCGCACCTGCACACCGTGCCTGCGGGCATCGGCGACCAACGATTGTGGTGAATAGAACCCCATCGGCTGGGCCCGCAGCAGCGCCGCGCAGAACACCGCGGGATGGTGCAGCTTGAACCACGACGAATAGAACACCAGCGAGGCGAAGCTCAGCGAATGGCTTTCCGGGAAACCGAAATTGGCGAAGGCCTCCATCTTGTCGTAGATGCGATCGGCGACGTCCCCCTCGATGCCGTGCTTCTCACGCATGCCGTCGTAGAACCTGCTGCGCAGCAGGCGCATCCGTTCGGTGGACCGTTTGGAACCCATGGCCCGGCGCAGCTGGTCGGCCTCGGCTGCACTGAATCCGGCACAGTCGACCGCCAACTGCATCAGCTGCTCCTGGAACAACGGCACTCCCAGCGTCCTTCTCAGTGCCGGCTCCATGGACGGGTGATCACACGTCGGCTCTTCTTCCCCGTTGCGCCGCCGGATGTAGGGGTGCACCGAGCCACCCTGGATCGGGCCGGGACGGATCAGCGCAACCTCGACCACCAGGTCGTAGAACTCGCGGGGCTTCAGTCGCGGCAGGGTCGCCATCTGGGCCCGCGACTCCACCTGGAACACCCCGACCGAATCGGCCCGCTGCAGCATCTCGTACACCGCAGCCTCGGAGAGGTCCAGTTGCGCCAGGTCGACGACGATACCTTTGTGTTCGGCCGTCAGGTCGATGGCGTAGTGCAGTGCCGAGAGCATGCCGAGCCCCAGCATGTCGAACTTCACCAAACCGATTGCCGCACAGTCATCTTTGTCCCACTGCAGGACACTGCGGTTTTCCATCCTGGCCCATTCCACCGGGCAGACGTCGGCGATCGGGCGATCGCAGATCACCATGCCGCCGGAGTGGATACCCATGTGCCGGGGCAGATTGGAGATCTGGGTGGCCAGGTCCACCACCTGCTCGGGGATGTCCTCGACGTCCGGCGAGTCGGCCAGCCCGTTCCACCGGCTGATCTGCTTGCTCCACGCGTCCTGCTGGCCCTGCGAGAAGCCCAGCGCGCGAGCCATATCCCGGACCGCGCTACGGCCACGGTAGGTGATGACGTTGGCGACCTGCGCGGCGTAGTCCCGCCCGTAACGCTCGTAGACGTACTGGATGGCGTTCTCGCGCAGGTCCGATTCGATATCGATGTCGATGTCGGGTGGGCCGTCGCGAGCCGGGGACAGGAATCGCTCGAACAACAACTCGTTTCGGACGGGGTCGACATTGGTGACCTTGAGCGCATAGCAGACCGCCGAATTCGCCGCCGATCCCCTGCCCTGGCACAGGATGCCGTTCTCCCGGCAGAACCGAGTGATGTCATGCACCACAAGGAAATAACCGGGGAAGTTCAGTTGCTCGATGATCGTCAGTTCGTGCTCGAGCTGTGCGTACGCCTTGAGCGCCTGCCCCGGTGGCCCGTAACGTTCGGCGGCACCGGCCCCGACGAGGTGGCGCAGCCAGCTGATCTCGGTGTGTCCGGGCGGGACCTCGAACGGGGGCAACCGGGGCGCGATCAGACTGAGCCCGAAGGCGCACTGCTCTCCGAGATCGGCTGCTGCCGAGACGATTCCCGGACCGAACAGCTGGGCCATCTCGTCCCCGGAGCGCAGATGCGATCCGCCCAGCGGGGCCAGCCAGCCCGCCGCGGAGTCCAGTGAGTTGCGCGCCCGGATGGCAGCCATGGCCATGGCCAGCCGCCCACGGGACGGTTCGGCGAAGTGCGCGCCCGTGGTCGCCACCACCCCCAGCCCGAATCGCGGGGCCAGTTCGGCCAGCACGGCATTGCGCTCGTCATCGCGCGGATGGCCGTGATGGGACAGCTCGATGCTGACCCGGTCCGCACCGAAGCGATCCACCAGATCGGCCAACGCTCGGGCGGCAGCCCCCGGGCCTCCGGACGACAATGCCTGCCGCACATGGCCTTTGCGGCAGCCGGTGAGAACATGCCAGTGCCCGCCCGCGGCCTCGGTGAGCGCGTCGAAGTCATACCGCGGCTTGCCCTTCTCCCCGCCGGCAAGATGCGCCGCGGCGAGTTCGCGGGACAGTCGCCGGTACCCTTCCGGCCCGCGCGCCAGCACCAGCAGGTGCGGACCGGGCGGATCGGGATCTTCGGTACGGGGGACGTTGCCCAGTGAGAGTTCGGCCCCGAACACCGTGGCCACATCGAGCTCGCGGGCGGCTTCGGCGAACCGCACCACCCCGTAGAGACCGTCGTGATCGGTCAGCGCAATGGCCCGCAGGTTCAGCCGGGCAGCCTCCTCGACCAATTCCTCCGGCGTGCTGGCCCCGTCCAGGAAGCTGTACGCGGAATGGGCATGCAGCTCTGCATAGGGGACGCTGGATCCGCTGCGTTCGATATCCGCCGCACGGTAGGCACCGCGCTTGCGGGACCAGGCCGGACTGTCCCCACCGTCGCCGGGCGGGGGCTCGATGCGGCGGCTCCGGCCGGCCAGCACCCGCTCCATCTCCGACCAGGTCGGCGGTCCGTTGTGCCACCCCATCCCGTCAGTGTATCGAACAAATGTTCGATGAGCTATCAGCCCGGCAGATCCAACCGCTGGGTACCCACCACCGAGAGCAGCCGCATCGCCTCCTCCGCCCGCCCGCCCGGCTCCGGGGCGTAAATGATCACCCGCTGATCCCGGTCGGCGATGTCGAGCACATCGCAGGTGACCGCGACCGGACCGACCATCGGGTGGGCGAACGTGCGGCACAGTTTCGGTCGCGTCAGCACATCGCGGGACTCCCAGATTCGCGCGAACTCTACACTGCCGGAGCATAGTTCGGCGATCAACTCGACCGTATCCAGGTCGTCGGGATACCGAGCCGCCGTGGTACGCAGATGCTGGGCGGCTGTCCTGGCGAAGTCATCGGAGTCGGACACCCCGTACAACCGTCCGTCGTCGGGCCGCAGAAACGCCCGCCGCAACAGATTGCGGTCTCTGCGCGACAGCGCGGAGAAATCCTCCATCAGGGCGCAGGCCAGCTCGTTCCAGGCGAGCACCTCGTAGGTCGCGGACACGACGATCGCCGCGGACTGCGGCAGCCACTGGATCAGATCCAGGATGCTCTGCCGGACCAGGCGCGGCGGACCGAGCGGTGCCGGCGGCTCGACGCCAGCCAACCGGTGCAGGTACCCCAATTCGGCATCGGAGAGCCGAAGCGCCCGGCCCAGACCCGCGAGCACCTCCGGGGAGGGATGCGGGGCGCGCGCCTGTTCCAGCCGGGTGTAGTACTCGGTCGAGATAAACGCCAGATGGGCCACCTCGTCGCGCCGCAGACCCGGGGTTCGCCTGCGGGTTCCCGCGGCAAGCCCGACGTCGGCCGGGCCGATCCGTTCCCGCCTGCTGCGCAGGAAGTCACCGAACTCACGCTTGTCCACGGCTCCATTCTCCGCACCCTGCCGGCGGTAGCCAGGTATCGGTGATACCTGGCTCCGAACCCGGACTCCACGCAGGCTCGCTGACATGACGAAAACTGGCCTGCTGGCCGACAAGGTCGCGTTCATCTCCGGCGCCGGACGCGGCATCGGCGCAGCAGCGGCGCGATTGTTCGCCGACGAGGGCGCCCGCGTCCTGCTCGCCGCCCGCACCGAAAGTGAACTCAAGGCCGTCACCGAGGACATCAGATCGGCGGGTGGCACGGCCGAGTACGTCCTGTGCGACTTGGCCGACGGTGACAGCATCCGGGCAGCGGTACACCGCCCCGTCGAACTCTGGGGCCGGCTCGACATCGCCTTCAACAATGCGGCGACCTTGATCCCGCCCGGCCCGCTCGATGAGGTGACCGAGGCCGATCTCGACCACACCTACACCGTCAACCTCAAAGGGGTGTGGCTGTCGGTGGCCGCCGAGATCGCCGCGATCCGGGCGACCGCCAAGACGGGTGCCATCGTCAACACGTCCAGTATCGGTGGGCTGCACAGCAACCCGGAACTGCCGGCCTACGGTGCCTTGAAGCGTGCCGTCAACAGCCTCACCGAGTCGGCTGCGGTCACCTACGGCCCGGAAGGCATCCGGGTCAACGCGATCGCCCCGGGCCCGACGCTGACGGAGATGATCGCGCAGTGGGAGGACGCCAGCCCCGGTGTGCTCGCGCAGTTGATCGCCGACACTCCGCTGCGGCGCGCGGGGCGCCCGGACGAAATCGCCCAAGCCGCAGCGTGGTTGCTCAGCGACCGCGCGTCCTTCGTGACCGGGGCGACCCTGC
Organism: Mycolicibacterium cosmeticum; assembly: GCA_016197365.1. GTDB lineage: Bacteria > Actinomycetota > Actinomycetes > Mycobacteriales > Mycobacteriaceae > Mycobacterium > Mycobacterium cosmeticum_A. The sequence continues at coordinate 687,563 of JACPVS010000006.1, forward strand.
GCGTCGACGGCGGAACGTGGGTCTAGTTCTCGGGTTGTGGTGTCCTCGGGACAACGACGATGGGGACTTCGACGACGCGCAGAATCTTGGCGGCGGTCGAGCCGAGGAACAGCCGGCGCGGCGCGGCCAATCGGCTGGAGCCGACCATGATGAGATCGCCGTCCCGCCACGGCAGTTTGTTCACGGCGTCTTCGACCGTTCCGCCGTCGGTCACCGTCGCGGTCACCGGAAATCCCTGCGGCAGCGATTCTTTGGCGGCGTCGAGTACCCGGCGAGCGTGGGCCAGTGCGTGTTCGCGCACCGCGTCGGGGTCGCTGCGCAACGCGCCGAACACCGGGTCCAGCGCCACCAGGGAGACCAGTCGCAGCGGGGTGCCCGCGGCCCGGCTGGCCGCCACCGCCGTGTCCAGTAGCCGGTCGGCGCCGGCCCGCTCGCCGAATGCACAGGTGACCTCATGGACCCGCTCGACGCCGGAGAGCCGAATTCCCCTGGGCGCCACGGCCACCGGGACAGGTGCCGAGTGCAGCAGTTCGTTGACCACCGAACCCAGCGACAGGCTCCCGGCGAAGCCACCGCCGGCGCCGCCCACCACGATGGCCGCGGCGTGCAGCCGCAGCGCCTCGTCGATCAGTCCGCCGGCAAAGGAATCACCGAAACTCACGTGAGGGTTGAGGACGACTCCGGCGGGCACCGTGGACTGCGCGTCGGCGAGCCACGCCAGTGCCTGCCGGGCCAACACCGCCTCATAACCATCGGCATTCACCATCGCCGCGTCCGGCGGCAGCACCACGCACAGCTCGAGATCCGCACCCAGCGTGCGCGCCAGCCGGACTCCGAGCGCCAGCGCATCGGCACCGCCGGGGGTGGCCAGGTATCCGACAACCAGTCTCATTGCGCCATCTTGTCAACGTGCCGGGACACGCACCGGCGCTTCGCGGTTTTCTCCTTCTCAGGCCGAGTATTCGGCCGCCCCGTCGTCGAGCACCACCCGGGCTCCGGAGCCGTCGGGGGCGGCGGCCTCGGTGCGGAACACCGCGTGCCCGTCCCCGGTGCGCCAGATCGAGGTGGTCAACGTCTCGCCAGGAAAGACCGGCGAGCTGAAACGCGACGCCACGGCATGCACCTTTGTCGCGTCGCCACCGCCGAGTTCGGCGACCAGCGCCCGGCCCGCCACCCCGTACGTGCACAGCCCGTGCAGGATCGGCTTCGGAAAGCCGGCCAGCGTCTGCGCGAACCACGGGTCGCTGTGCAGCGGGTTGCGATCGCCGGACAGCCGGTACAGCAGCGCCTGGTCCTCCCGCGTGGGCAGCGCCACCGTCGCATCGGGGGCACGGTCGGGGAACTCGGGGGCGACCGGACGCTGCCCGGGCTGCCCACCGAACCCGCCTTCGCCCCGAATCACCACGGTGGTCAGGGTTTCCACGACGACATCGCCGGTGTCGGGGTCGGTGCCGAAGCCCTTGAGCATCACCACCGCGTTCTTGCCCTCACCCTTGTCCTGGATGTCGGCGACCTCGGAGTGCACGCGCAGGCGCCCCGCCGGCGCCAGCGGCTTGCGCACCCGGATCTCTTGGGAGCCGTGCAGCAGCATGCCGAAATTGAAGCTGCCGATCTTCAATGCCGCCGCGAACGGCGAGCACGCGATGATCGCGAAGGTCGGAAGGACCTGCTGTTCGATGTCGTGACTGTTCTCGGTGGTGAAGGCGAGGTCGTCGAGGCCGGCGCCCACGCCGAGTGCGTAGAGCAGGGTGTCGCGGTCGGTCCAGGTGAAGTCCTGGGGTTCGGTGGTGGCGCCGACGGCGCTCGGATCGATCGGCATGGCGGTCTCCCTTTTTCGTCGGGCGAGGCGGTGTGACGAGCTCGAGTCCGAACGCTAGTTGACGTCCGCCGCCCGGAGGACGAGCATGACCCCATGAATTATGTCGTTACCGGCGGTACCGGGTTTATCGGCCGCCGAATCGTAACTCGACTACTGCGCGACCGCGACGACGCACAGGTGTGGGTGCTGGTCCGGCGGGGATCGCTCGGCCGTTTCGAGCAACTCGCGCAGACCTGGGGCCCACGGGCAAAACCACTGGTGGGCGACCTCGCCGCCCCAGGTCTGGGCCTCAGCGATGACGCGCTCGCCCCACTCGGCGACATCGATCACGTGGTGCACTGTGCGGCGATCTACGACATCACCGCCCCCGAATCGCAGCAGCGCGCCGCCAACGTCGAGGGCACCGGCGCCGTCGTCGATCTGACCCGGCGCCTGGGTGCCACCCTGCACCACGTGTCCTCGATCGCGGTCGCCGGCAGCTACCCGGGCGTGTACACCGAAGACGATTTCGACGTTGCCCAGGATCTTCCGACGCCGTATCACCAGACCAAGTTCGAGGCCGAACAACTGGTCCGCGCCAGTGGACTGCCGCACCGGATCTACCGGCCCGCGGTGGTCGTGGGCGACTCCCGCACCGGGGAGATGGACAAGGTCGACGGTCCGTACTACTTCTTCGGGCTTCTCGCCAAGCTGGCGGTGCTGCCCAGCTTCACCCCGATGGTGCTGCCCGACACCGGCCGCACCAACATCGTCCCGGTGGACTTTGTCGTGGATGCGACGGTCGCGCTGATGCACAGCCCCGGCCGTGATGGCCAGACGTTCCACCTCACCGCCCCGAAAACCATTGGGCTACGCGGTATCTACCGGGGTATCGCCAAAGAAGCCGGTCTGCCTGCCCTACGCGGATCGCTTCCCACCGCGGCGGTCACCCCGGTGCTCAAGGCGACCGGCCGGGCCAAGGTGCTGCGCAATATGGCGGCCACCCAGTTCGGCATCCCCGCCGAGATCCTCGACGTCGTCGACCTGGCCCCCACCTTCCTCTCGGAGCACACCGAAGAAGCGTTGCGCGGCAGCGGAATCGAAGTCCCCGAGTTCGCCTCCTACGCCCCGAAGCTGTGGCGATACTGGGCCGAGCATCTCGACCCGGACCGGGCGCGGCGGGACAGCCCCGACGGCGCGCTGGTGGGCCGGAACGTCGTCATCACCGGCGCCTCCAGCGGCATCGGACGCGCCTCGGCGGTCGCCGTCGCTCAACGCGGGGCCACGGTGTTCGCGTTGGCGCGCAACGCCGATGCTCTCGATGACCTGGTTGCCGAGATCCGCACCGCCGGCGGAGAGGCGCACGCGTTCACCTGTGATGTCACCGATTCGTCGTCCGTCGAGCACACCGTCAAGGACATCCTGGGCCGGTTCGGGCACGTCGACTATCTGGTGAACAACGCCGGCCGATCCATCCGTCGCTCGGTGTCGGCGTCCACCGACCGCCTGCACGACTACGAACGGGTGATGGCGGTCAACTACTTCGGCGCGGTCCGGATGGTACTGGCGCTGCTACCTCATTGGCAGGAAAGGCGTTTCGGGCACGTGGTCAACGTGTCCAGCGCCGGCGTACAGGCCAACAGCCCCAAGTACAGCGCCTACCTGCCGACCAAGGCCGCGCTGGACGCGTTCTCCGAAGTGGTCGGCACCGAGACCCTGTCGGACCACATCACGTTCACCAACATCCACATGCCGCTGGTGAGTACCCCGATGATCGCGCCGTCGCGACGACTGAACCCGATGCCGCCGATCACCGCCGAGCACGCGGCCGCGATGGTGGTTCGCGGCCTGATCGAGAAGCCGGCCCGCATCGACACCCCCGTCGGCACACTGGCCGATCTCGGCACCTACTTCACCCCTCGGCTCTCGCGGCGGGTGTTGCACCAGATCTACCTCGGCTACCCGGATTCCGCGGCCGCGAAGGGCGAAGCGGCACCCGTACCGAGCGCCGAGCCGCCACCCCACCCGCCACGCCATCCCAAGCGTGCGGTTCGCGCCGTGCGCACCGCACGGGTCCCCCGCCCGGTCAAGCGTGCGGTCCGGCTGATTCCGGGTGTGCACTGGTAGCGGACGAGCCTTAGGGTGGGCGACGTGACGGGTGCAACGAGGCAGCCGGTGTTCGCCGATGTGGACACCGGGGTCGACGACGCGATGGCCTTGGCGTACCTGTTCGCCAGCGCGGACGCCGAAGTGGTCGGTATCGCCTCGACGGCGGGCAATGTGCCGGTCAAGCAGGTCTGCGACAACAATCTGGCCCTGCTGGACCTGTGCGGGATGGCCGGTATCGAGGTGTCCAAAGGCGCCGAGGGCCCGCTGAGCATTCCGCTGCGCACCGCCGAGGATACCCACGGCCCCGAGGGGCTGGGTTACGCCCACCTCCCGGCCAGCGGGCAGCCCCTCGCGTCGTATGACGCCGCCGACGCCTGGGTGAGCGCCGCGCACGCATATCCCGGTGAGCTGATCGGATTGGTCACCGGCCCACTCACCAATCTCGCACTGGCACTGCGTAAAGAACCGTCCCTGCCGCGACTGCTGCGCCGGCTGGTCATCATGGGCGGCGCGTTCGACTACCGCGGCAACACGACCGCCGTCGCGGAATGGAACATCAGTGTCGACCCGGAGGCCGCGGCCGAGGTGTTCGCGGTCTGGGGCGCGGCGTGGGGCCTGCACAAGCCGGCCCATCTGCCGATCATCTTGGGGCTCAACCTGACTGAGAACGCCATCATGACCCCGTCGATTCTGGGGCGACTCGCGGTGGCAGCCGGTTCACCGTCGGCCCAGTTGAGCGTGCTCGACAATCGCGGAACCCGGTCCACCGCGAGCAACCCGCTGATCCGGGTGCTCGAGGACGCGATGCGGTTCTACTTCGAGTTCCACTTCGATCAGGGCGAGGGTTACCTGGCCCATCTGCACGATCCGCTGGCCGCCGCCGTGGCGCTGGATCCCGACCTGGTGCGGTACCGGCAGGCCACCGTGGACGTCGAACTGACCGGCACCCTGACCCGCGGGATGACGGTGGCGGACTGGAATGGCCGGTGGGGTCGCGACCTCAACGCGCATGTCGGAATCGAGGTCGATCCGGCCGCGTTCTTCGACCGATTCATCGCGCGGGTCGGTCCGTTCGCGCAGGGTCTCGCCTGAGACCTTCTGCGCGAGATCACTATTCGTAGACTCCCTCCACATACCAGCGACGCTGCCGGTAACACAGCAGCATGGCCGGGCCCGGTTCGTCCCGGTTACCGAGCAGCACCTGGGCCCGTGCGGTCCGGCCGGCCCGCGGCGACCCCGGATCCCACCACCGTTCGTCAACCGGCCACGGCCCGGCCCACCACTGCAATACCGCGGCCGATTCCGGGGATCGCAGATGCACCGGGTCCGCGGAGAACAGCCCGCGGGTGGTCACCCGCACCGGATTACCTTCGGCATCAAGCAGTTCCACGGGATCGTCGAGCAGCACCGCAGGCGCGGGCTCGGGCAATTGCCCCGGCCACGGCTGGTGTGGGTCCGCCGCAGGCACCGGTTCGTCACCCAGCGCCGCGAAGGTGATGCGCTCGGCCGGTCCGCGGCCGCCGGACAGCACCGGAACCTGCACCGCCTCCGGCCCGAGCAGACCCTGCACCCGCACCAGCGCGCGCCGGGCCCGCAATCTGTCGTCGTCACCCGAAGATCCCCACAGTGGAAGCTGGAGTGCACCCGCCGAGACCACCTCCACCGGATGCAACCGCAGTGTGGTGATCGGAGCGGAAGGTCCAGGCTGCCCCAGGCTCCGCTTCGTCAGCCAGCCGTCGAGTTGCCAGCGCACCCGGTCGGCAGTGGCGTCCTCGGTCAACGGTTCGGCGCACCGCCAAACCCTGCTCAGCTCTTCCCCGTTGGCGGTGACCGCCTGGATGGCCAGCCTGGTGCAGCCCACGCCCGCCGACTCCAGACTGCGGTGCAACTCGCCCGCCAGGGACCGGCCGGCGAACGCCGCCGCATCCACCCGGTCGATCGGCGGGTCGCAATTCATCACCGCATCGATGTCGCGCTCCGGTTCACGCCCGGACGGGCCACGAGACTGTTCACCGCGGGCGAACCGGTGCGCGACGATCGCGTCCGCGCCGAACCGGGAGGCGACATCGCTGCGTTCCAGGTCGGCGAACTGACCGATACTGCGGATACCCATGCGCCACAGCAGATCCGCCAGTTCATCCCGACCCGCTGAGGCCAAGCTCGGTTCGGTGGCCAGTTGCCGGATGGACAGCCCGGACAAGAACCGGGCGTCCTCCCCCGGTTCGACGATCCGGCCTGATCGCGCCGCGAACACCGCCGTGGACAACTGGTCTGCGATCCCGGTCTGGCATTCCGCCCCGGCCGCGGCCACGGCGTCGACCAACCGTTCCGCCGCGGCATGCTCGGACCCGAAATAGCGGGCGGCACCGCGCACCGGAAGCACCAGCAGACCCGGCCGCAATACCTCCGCCCGTGGCACCACCTCGTCCACCGCCGCCGTCACGTCCTCGAAATACCGGGCGTCGCGCGCCGGGTCGGCGGCACTGACATGCAGCTGCGGGCATCGGGCCTGGGCCTCCCGGCGCCGCAGGCCGCGCCGGACCCCGACGGCCCGGGCCGAGGCCGAGCAGGCGATGACCCGGTTGGCCAGCGTCACCGCGATCGGATCCGTCGGGGCCAGGGCGGCCGCCGAGGCCGCCGCCACCGCGGGCCAATCCATGCACCACAGCGCCAGGACCCGGGACACGTCAGCCACCCACGGCGCGCGCCAGGCCGGGGATCCGGCCGTGGGCACGGGTCACCAACCGCACCCGGCCTATTCGTCCGCATCCGGGTACCGGCCCGGCACCGCCCGCTCCGGTCACCTCATAGCTGCTGACGGTGGCATCCAGCCGGGCCTGGGCGCCGGGCCAGTCACCCCCGGTGATCAACAGCGTGCACGCCTTCTGCCGGGCCCGCGCCGTCACCGCACGGGCCCGGGTGCCCGGGACGGACCGACCCCCCAGATCGAGTACCACCAGATCCAGGCCGTCCAGCAGGACGGCGGCCACCTCGACCGGATCGGCACCGGGGTCCGGGATGACCGCGACCCGGCTCAGGTCGGCCCCCATCTCGGCGGCCGCCAGCAGACCGGCGCGTGGTTGTCCGACGATCGCGGCATGCCCACCGGCTGCCGTCACCGCGGCGACCATGCTCAGCGGTAACGACCGGGCGCCCGTGAGCACCGCCACCACCCCACGCGGCAACACCCCCGAAAGGCCGCCGGCCAGGATTTCGGGAAGCTCCAGCAAACTTTCCGAGTCAGGGGCAGGATCGTCTGCGCACACCCTTCCCCGACTGCGGCCAACCCCCTTCGCGGAGACTTCGGCCATCCTGCGGCGCAGGTGTTCGACCTGTTCAGCGCGGTTTGCCGGACGTGGATCCAGACTCGAAGCCGCTGTCACAACAGCCCCTCCCACACCACCGGTTTCAGTCGAATTCGAACATCTGTTCGATCGCTCGAGTAAACACCGCCCGGGGGTCACCGTCAAGCGCGGTTCCATGGCTGGACCGAACCGCCCCGCACCGCCACCGACCAGCGACGGAAGGCCCTGTGTGATGCCTGTGCGACCGCGTCGGCCCTGCGCTAAAGTCTTTGCACCAGCACTCGCTTCGGACCGGGACTGGGGTACGGGACCACAGCGAATCGCCAGGTAGACTGCTTACGAACCGTGCGGAATCGCCAACGATTCCCCGAAGGCCGGCTCACACACCACTCGGGGGAGAGGTAAGGACCGCATCATGAACTCAAGTCTGACCCGTCGCGTCTCGGCAGCCATCGGGGGCGCAGCCATCCTGGCGATGATCGGCTTCACCGCCGCCTGCGGCAGTGAAGAGAAGAAGGCTCCCGAGACCTCGACCACCACGACGACCACCACCACGGCGCCGTCGGTCGAGCCGACCGAGAAGTCCATCAGCCCCAGTGGCGGCAACAAGTTCACGCCGACCATCAAGGCGCCGCCGGCCCCGACCGCCATCCCCGGCGACAACTGACACGCTGATACGAGTGAGCCGGGTCCGCTGACATGGCGGGCCCGGCACCTCGGAACGTGAACCGACACCGCACGGGCATCGCCCGCTGGTTACCGGCACTGATCCTCGCCGGCGTACTGCTCTTCGCCTCTGATCTGCCGATCAGCCGACATGTCTACGGGGCCAACGTCATCGACGGTCCCTATGCGTCGTTGCTGGCTGCCTCGACCGACCTCGGTCCGGCCCGGCCGCAACAAATCCAGCTGACGGCCACGCTCCCCGATCAAAAACGCCCCAGTGAGCTCATCGACTGGACCCATGATCGGGGACTCTCGGTCTCCTGGCGCCCCACTGACGACTGGGCCATCGTCGAAGGCACACCGGATGCCGTCGCACATGCCTTCGACGTGTCCGTGCACGACTACCGGGGCAGGCAAGGGCAGCAGTTCTACGCTTCCCCGCAACAGCCGTCGGTGCCGAAAGCGTTGCGCGACAAGGTCACCCAACTCGGCCGAATCCTCGGCTACACCCCACACCACATGTCGCGCCCGGACATCCCACTGGACGTGCCGGACCGTGGGCTGACCCCGAGCGCCCTGCTGACGACGTACAACGCGGACAAACTGGCCACCGGTGGCTTCACCGGCAAGGGCATCACCATCGTCATCTTCGCGTTCAACGGCTATGACCAGACCGACCTGGACAGCTTCTCCACCATGTTCAGCCTGCCCAGATTCACCCCGGAGATGCTGGGCAACCCCCTCCCCGTGGCGCACGGCGAGACGACGATGGATCTCCAAGTGGCACATGCCATTGCGCCCGACGCCCGCAAGGTCGTGGTCAACGCACGGCCGACCGTCGAAGGCGACGGCGCCTACCAGAAGATCGGCAAACTGATGGAGGACACCGACCGTGCCTACCCCGGTGCGGTCTGGAGCATCTCGATCGGCTGGGGCTGCGACAAACTGCTCACCGCCGCCGACCTCGCACCGGTCCGGTCGGCGCTGCGCACGGCCCAGTCGCACGGAACCACCGCCTTCAACGCCAGCGGCGACCTGGCCGGCCTGGAGTGCAAGGGCGGCAGTGACTGGGATTCGGTACCCGGACCCGACGACGTCGGGCTGGATTCGGTGTCCTCGCTGCCCGAGATGACCAGCGTCGGCGGTACCACGCTGTCCACCGACACCCGCGGCGTCTGGCTCGCCGAGCAGACCTGGTTCGATGTCCCCCTGTCCCAGGGCACCGGCGGCGGAGTGTCCGCTCTGTTCGACCTGCCGCCCTGGCAGCGGATCGCGGCCGGACAGGCGCCCGCCGCGCGCAACACCGGAAAGCGGATGACGCCGGACATCTCGGCGGTCGCCGACCCGTTCACCGGGGTGAAGATCGTGCTCGAAGGCAACGTGGTGGTCGGGGGCGGCACCTCGCAGTCCGCTCCCATCTGGGCCGGGTTGACCGCGGTGATGGACCAGTACCTCCTCGCCAACGGCGGCGACCTGATCGGTGAGATCAACCCCCTGCTCTACCGGATCGCCTCCGGTGCCCCCCGACCGGCGTTCCGGGACATCACGCTGGGTGCCAACGCCGTCGACACGGCAGGCCCGGGCTACGACCTGGTCACCGGCCTGGGCACGCCGGACACGGACAATCTGGCCCGCAATCTCCTCATCGCTCAGCGGGTCCAGGCCTGATGACCACCACAGACGACACCACCGCACCCGCACCCGCACCCGGCATGGTCGAATGCCCGGTCTGCCAGGTCGACGTCCCCGCGGGCAAGTACTGCGGGCTGTGCGGTGTGCCCCTGTCCGAGCATCAGGCCGGCGACGGTCCGCACTGGTTGCGGGCGCGCACCTTCAGTGCGGCGCCCGGTCAGCATCTGCTGACACCGTCGGTCACCAGTTCCCTTTTCCCGCACCTGTCCCCGCGGTCGCGCAAGGCGTTCCTGATGGGCTTGGCGCTGCTCGTCGTGGCCCTGGTCGTCGCGACGGTGTTCCGGTTGCCCGCCGCGCTCATCACGGTGGCCTCCCTGGGCCTGCCGTTGCTGTTCGTGCTGTACATCCGCGAATCCGATCTCGCCGAAGACATTCCGCGCCGAACCCTGGCGCTCACGGCGGCACTCGGGATCCTGCTCGGCGTGGCATGGGTGCTGCTGACCGGCGCCGTGGTGGCCCGCGCCTACGGTGTGCCACTGGGTGCGGGCATCGCCGGCGCGCGAATTCTGCGCGAAGGCATCGGTATCCCTGTCGGCAGCATGATCATCATGCTGGTACCGGCCGTGGTGGTCCGGCTGACCCGACCCGGCGCGAGAGAAGCACTGGACGGCTACGCCATCGGCGCGCTGGGCGCCCTGAGCTTCAGCGGCGCAGCGACCCTGAGCAGGCTGGCTCCCCAGTTCACCACCGGCATGGTGGCCCGCGCCCGGCCGCTGGACGGTCTGCTGGTCGAGGCGGGTATCCGCGGTATCGCCGTGCCACTGACCGCGGCCGCCGTCGGCGGCCTGATCGGCGCAGCTCTCTGGTTCACCCGGCCGGCCACCAAGGTCACCAAGAACCGCGGGTTCGTCCGCCTCACCCTGGTGTCGATCGCGGTGGTGGTGATCGCCGTCTACGCCGGACTCGGCCTGATCGATGTCGCCAGGGTGCCCCAATGGCTGCAGTTGGCCGTGCACCTCACGCTGGCGATGCTCGCGTTGCTTGCGCTGCGCATCGGGCTGCATCTGTCGCTGTTGCACGAAGCACAAGACGACATGCGCGCCGACGAACCGCTGCTCTGCAATGAATGCGACCACGTCGTGCCCGACGCCCCGTTCTGTGCGAACTGCGGAGCCGCGATGCACGCGTCGTCGCGCAAGTCCCGTAACTCGCGGCGCCAGGAGCGGCCGATCCGGCTCGCAGAGGAGCAGAGCACGGGCCCCATCGTCGTGGGCCTGACCCCCGGATATTCGCTTCACGCCGGAACGTTCACCGCACCACCGCAGCGCAAGACGTCGTTCCGCTGGATCGCGCTGGTTCTGAGCACCGCGATCCTGGTGGTGGGCGGCGGACTGGTCGGGCTGTCCGGAGTGTTGCAGAAACCGTCGGTTCGTTTCGCATGCCCGCCCGACTGCGGACGGCCGCCGATGGGACAACCGGTGACCATCAACCCGCGTTTCACGGCCGCCGACGGCTCCTTCTCGGTGTCCTACCCCGCCACGGAGTCGGCGTACAAGGTCACGACGACCGACACCGGTGTGACGGCGGTCTTCGAGGCGAGCGACGGGGGCACCCTCCGTTTGTTCAGCGAGCCGGCTCGCGGCCGCTCCCCTCGGGATATCGCCAACGCGCTGGCGAGGAAGACCTTCCCCGACTTCAGGATCGCGTATGAGATCCCCAACGCGATGGTCGGCTATCAACCGGGATTCGGTTTCGTCGCCGACTGCTGGCCGCAGGGTGCGATGAGCAGCTACACCCGGATGCGGCTGGTGGTGCTGGTGGCCATCAAGAACGACATCGCCCTGATCGCCGGCGCCGGGGGGCCCTACCACGCCTTCGGGCCCGACTTCGGGTCCGGCAAACCGTCGGCGGTCGGCCTGGAAATCGCCTTGGACATGGGCAAATACGTCAACAGCTTCAGCTGGCGCGGCGACCCCCCGCGCTGAGCCTTCGCCACCAACGTTGACATTGACAAATGTCATCAATCGCTGCTGTACTCGACGGACGCTTCGACCAATGGAGGTCCGGATGCCCGTCGTTCCTGCGCCGATTCCCGCTCGCGGATCGCTTCAGTCCCGGGCGGCGGCCACCGTCGGCGGCCTCACCCTGCGCCCACTGGGCGGTCTCCTGTCACCCGAACAACCGTGGGGGGTATGGGCGGCGCGGCAGATCATCGCGGGCGTGATGGACACCTTCGGCCCATCCCTGTCCGGGGCCCGGGTCGAGCCCGTCGACGTCCGATTGCCCGACGGCCGTCGCGTTGTCGGCGAGTGGGTATACGGACGCCCGGACATCGAGCACCAGGGAAGTGCCGTCTACTACCTGCACGGCAGCGGCTTCGTCCTGTGCTCACCGCGCACCCATCGCAGGCTGACAGCGTGGCTGTCCCGCCTGACCGGCCTGCCGGTGTTCTGTATCGACTACCGACTGGCACCCGAGTACCGATTCCCCACCGCCGCCACCGATGTGCGCTCCGGCTGGGACTGGCTGCGCACCGAACGCGGATTCGCCCCGGACCGCATCGTGATGGCCGGTGATTCCGCGGGCGGACATCTGGCCGTCGACCTGCTGCTGCAGCCCGACGTCCCACACCCCGCGGCACTGGCGTTGTTCTCCCCGCTGTTCGATATGACCTTCGGGCTGGCACGCACCCGCGACGCGCTGCGCCGCGACCCGGCGATCCGCCCGCGCGACGCCGCCCGGCTGGTCGGCTTGTACTGCAGCGCACACGAGATGACGCACCCCGGACTGACACTGGATGTCCGGAATGGACGCGCGCTACCGCCCACGCTGATCCAGGCCGGCGGAGCCGAGATGCTGCTCGGTGACGCGCGCAAGCTGCACCAGGACCTTCGCGCTGCCGGCACAGAGGCCGAGCTGCAGGTCTGGCCCGACCAGGTGCATGTCTTCCAGGCCCTGCCCAAGCTCAGCCCCGAAGCCCGCCCGGCGATGCGCAGCGCGTCCGCCTTCCTCTCGGAATCGTTGCGGCGCAACGTGATCAGCAAGGTCGCGGGGTAAACGTCGCCGGCAGGCAGTATCGTCGACGGATGCCCGACTCCCATTTCGGCGACCGCGTCGCTGTCGGCGCGCCCGCGTAGATGCCACCGCCCAAGCCGCCACGGCCCCCGGTCGGCGCCATCGCGACCATCTTGGGCGGTCTGCGCCGGGCGCCGCAGCAGATCCGGCGTAGCTCACGCGATGTCGTGGAGACCGCGGTGTCACAGCTGTTCGATGCGGCGGTGCAACCCCACGGGGTGGCGGCATCGGGCGAATACCGCATCGAAGAGCTGGCGCGGCTGGCGAACACCACCACCCGCAACATCCGGGTGTACCGGGACCGGGCCCTGCTGCATCCGCCGCTGCGGGTCGGCCGGATCGCCCTGTTCAACGACACCCATCTGACCCGGTTGCGGCTGATCACCTCGATGCTCGATCGGGGATACAACATCGCGCACGTGCACGAAATGCTCGACGCCTGGGAGCAGGGCAAGGACATCGGCGACGTGCTCGGCCTTGAGAATGCCATCGTCGGCACCTGGGCGACGGAGAAGTCCGAACGGATGCCGTTGACGGCGGCCCGCGATCTCATCGGCGACGACGCCGCCTTCGACCGGCTGGTTGCCAACGGCGTCATCAAAATCGACGGTGACGGCGGGCTGGAGCGCAGCGACCGGGCAATCGATGACGAGGCAATCATCTTGCGGCCCAAGCTGATCGAGACGTTCAACGATCTGCGCCAGTACGGCGTCAGCATGGAGACCCTGGTCGGTGCGCATGAGCGGGTGTTGCCGCACATCGACGAGATCAGCTCGATTCTGGTCCGCGCCGGGGTGGACCAGCTGTCAGAGAAGATCAAGCCGGGGCAATCCCTGCCCGCCGACACCGAAGTGGCCGAGCTGATCACCACATTGGTCCGGTTGCGCACCCAAGCCGTCGCCGCCGTCACCGCAACGCTGGCGTTCTCGATCGAATCGACGATCGAATCCGTCGTCGCTCAGATCCTCACCGAGTACGTCGGAAAGGACGCCCCGGAGTAGCTCACTCCCACTCGATGGTGCCCGGCGGCTTGCTGGTGATATCCAGTACCACCCGGTTGACCTCGGGCACCTCGTTCGTGATGCGCGTCGAGATGCGCTCCAGCACGTCGTAGGGCACCCGGGTCCAGTCCGCGGTCATGGCGTCCTCACTGGATACCGGGCGCAGCACGATGGGGTGCCCGTAGGTGCGGCCGTCGCCCTGCACCCCCACCGACCGGACATCGGCGAGCAGCACCACCGGGCACTGCCAGATCTGGTGGTCCAGGCCGGCCGTGGTGAGTTCCTCGCGGGCGATCGCGTCGGCCCGGCGCAGGGTGTCCAGGCGCGGCGCGGTCACCTCCCCGACGATGCGAATGCCCAGACCGGGGCCCGGGAAGGGTTGGCGCGCAACGATTTCCTCGGGCAAGCCGAGCTCACGCCCGACTGCACGGACCTCGTCCTTGAACAACAAGCGCAGCGGTTCGACGAGTTTGAATTTCAAGTCGTCGGGCAGGCCGCCCACGTTGTGATGACTCTTGATGTTCGCGGTGCCGGTGCCACCGCCGGACTCGACCACGTCCGGGTAGAGCGTGCCCTGCACCAGGAAGTCGATATCGAACTCGGACAAGGTGTCCCGCACGGCACCTTCGAAGGCGCGGATGAACTCGCGGCCGATGATCTTGCGCTTGCCCTCCGGGTTGGTCACCCCCGACAGTGCCTCCAGGAAGCGGTCGGCGACGTCGACGGTCACCAGATTGGCCCCGGTGGCGGCGACGAAGTCGCGCTGCACCTGGGCACGCTCCCCCGCTCGCAGCAGACCGTGATCGACGAACACACAGGTGAGCCGGTCACCGATGGCACGCTGCACCAGCGCCGCCGCGACGGCGGAGTCCACCCCGCCGGACAGCCCGCAGATGGCCCGACCGTCGCCGATCTGGGCCCGCACCGCCTCGATGAGCTGTTCGGCGATGTTGGCCGCCGTCCAGGTGGCACCGATCCCGGCGAAATCGTGCAGGAACCTGCTCAGCACGTGCTGGCCGTGGGGCGAATGCAGCACCTCGGGGTGGTACTGCACACCTGCCAGCCGGCGGGCCCGGTTCTCGAAGGCGGCCACCGGGGCGCCGGCACTGGTGGCGACGACCTCGAATCCGTCGGGTGCCCCGGTCACCGCGTCGCCGTGGCTCATCCACACCGGCTGCGACGCGGGAAGCTCCGAATGCAGCTGTCCGCCAGAGACTTTCAGCTCGGTGCGGCCGTACTCGCTGGTGCCGGTGTGCGCCACGGTGCCGCCGAGCGCCTGGGCCATCGCCTGGAAGCCGTAGCAGATCCCGAACACCGGCACATCGAGGTCGAACAGCGCCGGGTCCAGCTTGGGCGCCCCTTCGGCGTACACGCTGGCCGGGCCGCCGGAGAGCACGATGCCCTGCGGGTTGCGGGCCTTGATCTCCTCGACCGTCGCGGTGTGCGGGATGACCTCGGAGAACACCCGGGCTTCACGCACGCGCCGCGCGATCAGCTGGGCGTACTGAGCACCGAAGTCGATGACGAGGACGGGGCGGGTCGGGTCGGATTCCACCTGATCAGTCTAGTGAGGCGACCTGGTCGAGCTGCCCGGACCCGTTTGTCGGCAGCGCCCGGGGGTGTCCGGCAGAGCGCAGACCCTCTTACGAAAGGGGCGACGGTGGCCGGGACCCAGCCCGAACCCACCACCACCGACGCAGGAATTCCCGTTTTCAGCGATGAGCATTCGCTGACCATCGGACCCGACGGCCCGATCCTGCTCCAGGAGCTGCAGCGCGCCTTCGCGTACTGGCGCAATGTCGACAAGCAACTCGGCGACCGGGTCGCCGACAAGTTCACACCCTGATTCACCCAGGGTCGAGAATGCGTGCCGCCGTCGCACCGACGGCGGCACGCACCTCGACCTCGGTCATCTCGTCCAAACCGACGGCCGATCGCAGGAACGGTTCAAACATCCGCCAACCGAGTTGCAGGGCAACAGCATTCGCGACGGCCATCCGGCCGGCACGGTCATTGGTCCCGTAGCTCGGCAACACCTTGTCCATCAACAGCGCGATGTTGGGGAACCGGGTCTGCAGCTGACCCACCGGGTAACCGTCGAGCAGCGCCCTGGCCATCACCCGGGTGTGCCGATCGGTGGCCGCCTCGATCGCCTCGGCAGGCGCGCCGTCCGACACCAAGGTGTTCAGACCGGACCCCAGGTGGTCCAGTACGGCGCCGACCAGATGTTCCTTGGTGCCGAAGTGGCGATGGATCAGGCCGTGGTTCACCTGCGCCCGCAGGGCGATGTCGCGCATCGACGTAGCCGTGGGTCCGCGCTGCGCGAACAGGTCGGCCGATGCCTCCAGAATGGCTGCCGCCACTTCATCGCGACCGGTCGGTGGCACGGCTGTAGTCATGTGGCTACACTAGCCTGTAGTCAGTTGACTACACAGGCTTCTGCCAGCGAAAAGGACCGCCATGACCATCACCGTCACGCAACTCGGCAGCCGCATCGGCGCCCGCATCGACAACGTGGAACTCGGCGGTGACCTCGCCGCCGGCGACGTCGCGGAGATCCGGGCCGCCCTGTTGCGCCACAAGGTGGTCTTCTTCCGCGACCAACAGCACCTCGACGACGACGGCCAGCAGGCCTTCGCCAGGCTGCTGGGCACCCCGATCGGTCACCACGCCTTCGGCCGCGACAGCACCGGCGTCATCGCACCCATCGACTCCGACTACGCCAAGGCCACCCGCTGGCACACCGATATGACGTTCATGCCCGACTACCCGGCCATCTCGGTGCTGCGCGCGGTCACCCTGCCCACCTACGGCGGGTCCACGCTGTGGGCATCGACGGCCGCCGCCTACGACAGCCTGCCCGCCCCGCTGCGGCTGCTGGCAGACAATCTGTGGGCCCTGCACAGCAACCGCTACGACTACGCCGTGGCGCCGGTCGAGGAGGTCTCCGACACCCAACGTGCACTGCGGGAGATGTTCCAGAAACCGGATTTCCGCACCGAGCACCCGGTGGTCCGCGTACACCCCGAGACCGGCGAACGCACCCTGCTGGCAGGCGATTTCGTGCGGGGCTTCCTGGGCGTGGACAGCCACGAATCCCATGTTCTGGCCGAGATGTTGCAGCGCCGGATCACCATGCCGGAGAACACCGTTCGATGGAACTGGGCGCCCGGAGACGTGGCCATGTGGGACAACCGCGCCACCCAGCACCGCGCCGTCGACGACTACGACGACCAGCGCCGCGTCATGCACCGGGTGACCCTGACCGGCGATGTGCCCGTCGACGTGCACGGGGTCCGCAGCCGCGCCGTCGGGGAGACGGTGGTCAAAACCGGGGCGAGCGAAGCGACGGGGATTCGGAAGGCCGGATGAGTGTCACACCGGCGGTAAGCGTGAGATCAGCCAGGAACGGGCATGGTGGATATTGGTATCCACGATGCGAAAGCGAGGGCCGTCATGCTGGGCCTGCCCGAAGGCGTGCACGCCTGTCTCTTCGACCTCGACGGTGTGCTCACCGACACCGCCAGCGTGCACAAGACCGCGTGGAAGACGATGTTCGACGACTTCCTGCGGACCCGGGAGGACCCGTTCGTCCCGTTCGACGTCGACGGCGACTACCTCACCTACGTGGACGGGAAACGCCGCGAAGACGGCGTGCGCGACTTTCTCAAGAGCAGAAACATCGAGCTACCCGAGGGTGACCCGGACGATCCGCCGGACAAGGACACCGTCGAGGGCCTGGGCAACCGCAAGAACGACATGTTCCAGAAGGTGCTGCACACCGACGGCGTGGAGGTGTTCGAAGGCTCCCGGCAATACCTGAAAGCCGCGTCCGAGGCCGGTCTGGGCGTCGCGGTGGTCTCCTCCAGCGCCAATACCCGTGAGGTCCTGGAGATCACCGGCCTGGCCCGCTACGTACAGGAGCGGGTCGACGGCGTCACGCTGCGCGACGAGCACATCCCCGGCAAGCCCGCGCCGGATTCCTACCTGCACGCCGCCCAATTGCTCAAGGTGCCGGCCTCGGCCGCCGCAGTCTTCGAGGACGCGCTCTCCGGCGTCGAATCCGGACGAGCCGGGCACTTCGGCCTTGTCGTCGGGGTGGACCGGGTGGGCCAAGCCGACGAGTTGCGCGCCCATGGCGCCGATGTCGTGGTGACCGACCTCGCCGACCTGCTGCGGACCGCTCGATGATCGACCATGACGCCTTTCCCATCGAGCCCTGGCGCATCCGGGAGACGCAGCTGGACCTGGACCTGCTCGCGCAGGCCGAGTCGATCTTCGCGTTGTCCAACGGGCACATCGGATTGCGCGGCAACCTCGACGAAGGCGAGCCACACGGGCTGCCTGGCACATACCTGAACTCGTTTTACGAGACCCGGCCCCTGCCCTACGCCGAGACCGGATTCGGGTATCCCGAAGCCGGTCAGACAATCGTCGATGTCACCAACGGCAAAGTATTGCGCCTGCTTGTCGATGACGAGCCGTTCGACATCCGCTACGGCGAACTCGTCGACCACGAACGGGTGCTCGACCTGCGCGAGGGAACCCTGACCCGGGTGGCTCGATGGCGTTCGCCCGCAGGTAAGCAGGTGCAAATCACCTCGACCAGGCTGGTGTCGCTCACTCAGCGCAGTGTCGCGGCGATCGAGTACATCGTCGAGGCGATCGATGAATTCGTCCGTGTCACAGTGCAATCCGAGCTCGTTGCGAACGAGGATCAGCCGGACACGTCATCGGACCCCCGGGTGGCGGCCACGCTGGACCGCCCGCTGGAGGCGGTGTCGCACGAGCACACCGAAAACGGCGGTCTGTTGGTGCATCAAACCCGCAACAGCAAGCTGATGATGGCGGCAGCGATGGACCACGAGATCGAGGTGCCGGGTCGCGTCGAGGTCAGCACCGAATCGCGGGCAGATGTCGCCCGCACCACAGTCATCTGCGGGCTGCGGCCCGGACAGCAGTTGCGCGTCGTCAAATATCTCGCCTACGGATGGTCCAGCCTGCGCTCCCGCCCGGCGCTTCGCGATCAGGTCGCGGCCGCGCTGGCGGGCGCCGGCTACAGCGGTTGGCAGGGTCTACTGGAAGCGCAACGCGCATATCTGGACGAGTTCTGGGACGCCGCCGACGTCGAGGTGTGGGGTGATCCGGATTCCCAGCAGGCGGTGCGATTCGGGTTGTTCCACGTGCTGCAGGCCAGCGCACGCGCCGAGCGGCGCGCCATCCCCGGCAAAGGGCTGACCGGAACGGGCTATGACGGCCACGCCTTCTGGGATACCGAAGGTTTCGTGCTGCCCGTGCTGACCTACACCAAGCCGCATGCCGCCGCAGACGCTTTACGCTGGCGCGCAGCCACTTTGGAGCTGGCCAAAGTTCGCGCAGAACAGCTCGGCCTGGCCGGCGCCAGTTTCCCGTGGCGGACCATCCGTGGTGAGGAGTGCTCGGCGTACTGGCCGGCGGGCACGGCCGCCTGGCACATCAACGCCGACATCGCCATGGCCTTCGAGCGCTACCGATTGGTGACCGGCGACGACACCCTGGAACGTGAATGCGGCATATCGGTGCTGGTGGAAACCGCGCGGCTGTGGATGTCGCTGGGCCACCACGATCGACACGGGGTGTGGCATCTCGACGGGGTCACCGGACCGGACGAGTACACGGCCCTGGCAAGTGACAATGTGTTCACCAACCTGATGGCTGCACTGAACCTGCGGGTTGCGGCCGACGCATGCCTGCGCCACCCAGAACGTGCCGAGGTCATCGGGGTCACCACCGAGGAGACCGCCGCATGGCGCGATGCCGCAGCGGCGGCGCACATTCCGTTCGACCGTGAACTCGGCGTGCACTCGCAATCCGAAGGGTTCACCAATCTGGCCGAATGGGATTTCACCGACAACACGACCTATCCCCTTCTTCTTCATGAACATTACGTCCGGCTCTACCCGGCGCAGGTGCTCAAGCAGGCCGACTTGGTCCTGGCCATGCACTGGCAGGGCCACGCGTTCACGGCCGAACAGAAGGCCCGCAATGTCGACTACTACGAGCGCCGCACCACCAGGGACTCGTCACTGTCCGCGTGCACGCAGGCCGTGCTGTGCGCCGAGGTCGGGCATCTGGAACTGGCTCATGATTATGCGTTCGAGGCAGCGTTGATCGACCTTCGCGATCTGCACCACAACACCCGCGACGGCCTGCACATGGCGTCACTCGCCGGTGCCTGGATCGCGCTGGTGGCCGGGTTCGGTGGGTTGCGCGACGACGAGGGCGTGCTGGCCCTGGACCCGCATCTCCCCGAGGGCATCGATCGGCTGCGATTTCGGTTGCGCTGGCGCGAATTCCGCCTGACGGTCGACGCCACGCACGCCGAGGTGACCTACAGCCTGCGCGACGGCCCGCACACGCACCTGACCATCCGGCACGCAGGCGCAGAGTTGACGCTGAGCACGGAGGAGCCCACGTCGGTCGACGTCACAGCCTGCAAGCCGCTCCTGCCTGCGCCCCCGCAGCCACCCGGCCGCGAACCGCTACGTCGCCGCCTCGAACCGCGCGACTGAGCGATCGGCGCGCCGAGCCGGTCAGCCCGCGGAGCTGACCGGCTCGATCGGTAACCGGCGCAACGCACCTGGCGCATCGACGGGCACGACGGGTCGTACCGGCGGCACCGGCGCGAGGCGCTGATACGGCTGCCCCTGCGCGGGGCGCAGGTCCTCCTCGCCCTTGTTCGGCCACAGCGCAGCGGCCCGCTCGGCCTGCGCGGTGATCGAAAGGGACGGATTCACACCGAGATTCGCCGAGATCGACGCGCCGTCGGTGACGTACAGCGTCGGGTAGTTGTACACCCGGTGATACGGGTCGATGACACCGGTCTCGACGCTGTCGCCGATGGCTGCCCCACCGAGGAAATGTGCGGTGAGGGGAATGTTGAACAATTCACCCCACGTGCCGCCTGCCACGCCGTCGATCTTCTCGGCGATGCGGCGGGTCACCTCGTTGCCGGCCGGAATCCACGTCGGATTGGGTTCGCCGTGGCCTTGTTTGGACGACAGGATCCGCTTGCCCAGCGGTCCGCGTTTGGTGAACGTGGTGATGGAGTTGTCCAGGTGTTGCATCACCAGCGCGATGACGGTGCGCTCGCTCCAGTGCTGCGGATTGAGCAGCCGGATCAGACCGCGCGGATCCTCCCCTGCCAGGTTCAGGAACTGCCGCCACCGCGGCACGTCGCTGCCGAGTGGCCCCGCGCCATCGGTCATCAGGGTCTGCAACAGCCCCATGGCGTTGGAGCCCTTGCCGTATCGGCAGGGCTCGACGTGCGTGTCCGCGGTGGGGTGGATGGACGACGTGATGGCCACGCCGTGGGTCAGGTCACGCTCCGAGGACACCGTGAGGGTCTGGGCACCGACGATCGACTCGGAGTTCGTGCGGGTCAGCACACCCAGCTTGGCCGACAGCTTCGTGAGCTTGCCGGTGTCCCGCATCTTGAACAGCAATTTGTGGGTGTTGTAGGTTCCCGCCGCGACGATCAGGTGGGTCGCGGTGAACGTCTTGCGCTTGCGTCGCAACTTGCTGCCGGTCCGCGCGGTGCTGACCTCCCACAACCCATCCGCGCGCTGGGCGAAGCTGGTCACAGTCGTCATCGGATGCACCTGCGCCCCAGCGGATTCCGCCAGCCCCAGGTAGTTCTTCACCAGGGTGTTCTTGGCGCCGTGCCGGCAGCCGGTCATGCATTCTCCGCATTCGATGCACCCGGTGCGGGCCGGGCCCGCGCCCCCGAAGTACGGATCCGGGACGGTCTTGCCCGGGGCCTTCTCGCCGTCGGCGCCGAAGAACACCCCCACCGGGGTGGCGACGAAGGTGTCGCCCACGCCCATGTCGTCGGCGACCTCTTTCATCAACCGGTCGGCGTCGGTGAAGGTGGGGTTCTTGACCACGCCGAGCATGCGCTGCGCCTGCTCGTAGTGCGGCATCAGCTCCGAGCGCCAATCGGTGATCCCCGACCACTGCTTGTCGGCGAAGAAGGGCTCCGGCGGGACGTAGAGGGTGTTGGCGTAGTTCAGTGATCCGCCGCCCACTCCGGCGCCGGCCAGGATCATGCAGTTGCGCAACAGGTGGATGCGCTGGATGCCGTACATCCCCAGCTGCGGCGCCCACAGAAATTTGCGCAGGTCCCAGGAGGTTTTGGCGAAGTCGGCGTCGGAGTACCGGGGTCCGGCCTCGAGCACTCCCACCCGGTAGCCCTTCTCGGTGAGCCGCAGCGCGCTGACGCTGCCCCCGAAACCCGAGCCGATGATCAAGACGTCATAGTCAGGATGCATCAGACCAGTATGACGCTACCGACAGGTAACTTCTAGACAGGAAGGCCTAACTTGTAAAGGAAGTCGGTCGATCAGGCTCCGACGGTCAGGCCGACCTTCTGGAATTCCTTGAGGTCGCAGTACCCGGCCTTGGCCATCGACCGTGCCAACCCGCCGACCAGATTCAGCGAACCGAACGGATCATCGGACGGGCCGTCGAGCACCTGCTTGAGCGGCGGGCGCTCGCCGAGCGCCACCTGCAGCAGCGCGCCGCGGGGCAACGACGGGTGAGCCGCCGCCGAGGGCCAGAACCAGCCGCCGCCGAGCGCCTCGGCCGCGGTGGACAGCGGAGTACCCAGCACCACGGCGTCGGCGCCGCAGGCGATGGCCTTCGCCAGGTCACCGGAGGTGTGGATGTCGCCGTCGGCCAGCACGTGCACGTACCGTCCGCCGGTCTCGTCGAGGTATTCACGACGGGCCGCGGCGGCGTCGGCGATGGCCGTGGCCATCGGCACACTGATACCGAGCACCTCGTCGCTGGTGGTGACGCCCCGGGTCGAGCCGTAGCCCACGATGACGCCGGCGGCGCCGGTGCGCATCAGGTGCAGTGCGGTGCGGTGGTCCAGGACGCCGCCGGCGACCACCGGGATGTCCAGTTCGGAGATGAACGTCTTCAGGTTCAGCGGTTCCGCGTCCTGCGCGACGCGCTCGGCGGAGATGATGGTGCCCTGGATGACCAGCAGGTCGATCCCGGCGGCCACCAGCGCCGGGGTCAGCGCCTGCGCGTTCTGCGGGCTGACGCGCACCGCGGTGGTCACCCCGGCCTCCCGGATGCGGGCGACGGCGGCACCCAGCAGTTCCGGGTTCAGCGGCGCCGAGTGCAGCTGCTGCAGCAGACGGATCGCGGCCGACTCATCGGTCGACGTCGCTGCGGTCTCCACGACCTGCGCGATCTTGTCCTCGACGTCGGCATGCCTGCCGATCAGGCCTTCACCGTTGAGCACGCCGAGACCGCCGAGCCGGCCCATCTCGATGGCGAACTCCACCGACACCAGGGCGTCGGTCGGGTGCGCCACGACGGGGATCTCGAACCGGTAGGCATCCAGCTGCCAGGCCGTGGACACGTCCTTGCTGGAGCGGGTCCGCCGGGACGGGACGATGTTGATGTCGTCGAGTTCGTAGGTGCGGCGGGCGGTTCTGCCCATGCCGATTTCAACCATGTCTCGCATATTGAAGGTGATCCCTATCGGGCGTAGTAGTTCGGCGCTTCGACAGTCATGGTGATGTCGTGTGGATGGCTTTCCTTCAGCCCCGCCGCGGTGATCTGGACGAACTGCGCCTGCTGCAGGTGCTCGATGGTGTCCGATCCCGTGTATCCCATGGCTGCGCGCAATCCACCCGTGAGCTGGTGAATGACGGTCGACAACGGGCCGCGGAACGGCACCCGGCCCTCGATGCCCTCGGGGACCAGCTTGTCCTCGGAGAGCACATCGTCCTGGAAGTAGCGGTCCTTGGAGAAACTCTTCTGGGTGCCTCGGCCCTGCATGGCGCCCAGCGAGCCCATCCCGCGGTAGCTCTTGAACTGCTTGCCGTTGACGAAGATCAGGTCACCCGGGGATTCGGCGGTGCCGGCCAGCAGCGAACCCAGCATCGCGGTGGACGCGCCGGCGGCCAGCGCCTTGGCGATGTCCCCGGAGTACTGCAGGCCACCGTCGGCGATCACCGGGATGCCCTTGGGTGAGCAGGCGGCGACAGCTTCCAGGATCGCGGTGATCTGCGGGGCGCCCACCCCGGCCACCACGCGGGTGGTGCAGATGGAGCCGGGTCCGACCCCTACCTTCACCGCGTCGGCCCCGGCTTCGACCAGCGCGGCGGCGGCGGCGCGGGTGGCGACATTGCCGCCGACCACGTCGACCCGCTCGCCGACGACGGATTTCAGCCGGTGCACCATGTCGAGCACCAGTCGGTTGTGGGCGTGCGCGGTGTCGACGATCAGCACGTCCACTCCGGCGTCGGCCAGCGTCATGGCCCGGGTCCAGGCGTCGTCACCGATACCGACGGCGGCGCCGACCAGCAGCCTGCCGTCGCTGTCCTTGGTGGCCAGCGGGAACTGCTCGGTCTTGACGAAGTCCTTGACGGTGATCAGACCGGTCAGCTTGCCGTGCCCGTCGACGATGGGCAGTTTCTCGATCTTGTAGCGGCGCAACAGGCCGAGCGCGGCCTCGGCAGATACTCCGGCCTGCGCGGTGATAAGCGGCGCCTTGGTCATCACCTCGGCGACGGGCTTCGACTGGTCGACCTCGAACCGCATGTCGCGGTTGGTGATGATCCCGACCAGCGAACCTTCGGCATCGACCACGGGCAGGCCGGAGATGCGGAACCGGGCGCACATCGCGTCGACCTCGGCCAGCGTGTTCTCCGGCGAGCAGGTGACCGGGTCGGTGACCATGCCGGCCTCGGACCGCTTCACCGTCTCCACCTGGCCGGCCTGTTCGGCCACGGACAGATTGCGGTGCAGCACGCCCATACCGCCGGCACGGGCCATCGCGATGGCCATCCGTGACTCGGTCACGGTGTCCATCGCCGAGCTCACCAGCGGCACCCTGAGCCGGATGCGCTTGGTCAGCTGACTGGACGTGTCCACGTTGGCCGGCACCACATCCGAGGCGGCCGGCAACAGCAGGACATCATCGAAAGTCAGGCCGAGCATCGCGATCTTCGTCGGATCATCACCACCGGTGGGCACCGGTACGGCGATAGGGATGCTGCTGCTTTCAACAATCGACATGGGTGGAGCCTCCAGGAACCAACACGGCCAAGCACAGGCGAGGATCTAAAGGGCCATCTTATCGGCACTGACCTCGATGCTCGTGACTACACCACCGCAGCGCACCTCGCGGGCGACACCAGCACGGACGGCTGGCGCGGATGTGGCGGGGCTGCGTAGGCTAGATCCGTGCGTGATGACCTCCCGCCGGGGCTGCCGCCGGACCCGTTCGCAGATGACCCGTGCGATCCTTCGTCGGCGCTCGACGCAATCGAGCCCGGCCTGCCGCTGGATCCGCAGGAACGCAGCGCTGTCGAAGCCGATCTCGCCGATCTGGCCGTGTACGAAGCCCTGCTGGCCCACAAAGGAATTCGCGGGCTGGTCGTGTGCTGCGACGAATGCCAGCAGGATCACTACCACGACTGGGACATGCTGCGGGCCAACCTGCTGCAGTTGCTGGTGGACGGCACCGTCCGGCCGCACGAGCCCGCCTACGATCCCGAACCCGACGCCTACGTCACCTGGGACTACTGCCGCGGTTACGCCGACGCGTCACTCAACGAGGCCGCATCCGAATCCGACGGGTACCGCTGACCAACTGATCGACCACACCCGAGGTCAGTGACCACCGGGGACGGTTGTCGTCGTCACGACCACCTCCGGCGTCCGCTGCGGCGCTGACGATTCCGCGGCAGGCGCTTTCGTCGTCTCCACCGGCGCCTGGACGGGCCGCTCGCTCTGCGGCGCCTGACTACGCGCCGGGGGTGCGCTGGGCTCCTCCTGCTGCACCGGCGGCGCCACCGACGTGGCCGGCGGCGGCGCGGCCACGCTCGGAGCGACCGTCGTGGTGGCGGTGCGCGCCACGGTGGCCTCGGATGTCGTGGCGGTACTGGGCGCCGCAGTGGTCGTGGCCGTCTGGGGTGCGACGGTGGTCGTGGTGGTCGTCGTGCGCGGCGCGACGGACGTGGTTGTGGTGGTCGGCGTCGTCGACGTGGTACTCGGCGCGGTCGAGGTCGTCGTGGACGGGGCGGCCGAGGTGGTCGTCGTCGTGGACGGCACGGACTCCGATGTCGTGGTCGCGGTTTCGGAGGCGGACGTCGTCGTGGTGTCCGACGGCGGCGTGGTCGTCGTCGACAGGACCTCAGATCCGGTCGTCGTGGTCACGGTCGTCGTTTGCGGCGCCGTCGTCGTGGTGACCGTGGTGGTGTTCTCGATCACGGGCAACGGCAACAACGTCAGCGGCGAGGACGGCAGAACCGGCAGCGGCTCGCCTGCCGGCGGCAGGGTGGCCGCCGGATTCTGCTCAACCACCTTGTACGTCAACGAATTCCACTGTTGGATGAGCTCGGACTTGCGTTCGACGGTCTCGACACTCTGCACCTTCGTCGACAGCGCGGCCAGCCTGTCCTGGGCCTGATCCCACTGTCCGGTGTCGATCAACTGTTGCACCTGCTGCATCTCGGTCTGCGCCGCCAGCACCACCGCGTCGTCGCGGGTCTGCTTCTGGTCGCCGAAAAGCATGGCGTGCAGGCCGTAGAGACCCTCGCCGGGATCGGCGCTGTACACCACCGAGGCGAAGCCGCCGAGGCAGAGCACGGCTGCCGCAGCGGAGCCGATCACGGCCAGCGATCGCCGATTGCGGCGGCGCGAGGAAAAGTTCACGGCGTTCTGCAGCGCGGCCTCGGCTTCACGCGGCGGGACCACGTGGTCGATGGGCACCTGGCGGATCTCGTCGCGCCACCCGGACAGCAGGAAGGCGAGTTCTGCGTCGCCCTGGTCGGTGGAGAACACCGGCTGATCCGAGGCGAGTGCGTCGAGGAATTTGTCGGCGCGATTGATGTCGTTGAGCGAGGGATCGCCCCCATTGGAGGTCCAGCGACCGAAATCAGGCATAGTCGCCGCCCGCGGTGATCTCGGACTTCAGCTTGGCCAGGGCACGATGCTGCGCGACGCGAACGGCCCCGGGCGTACTGCCCACGGCCTCGGCGACCTCTTCGGCACTCATACCGACCACGACGCGCAGGATGACGATCTCGCGTTGCTTCTCCGGCAGGGTCGAGAGCAGCCGATCCATCCGGTTCGACGCCTCGGAGTCCAGTGCCCGTTGTTCGGGCCCGGCTTCTCCCGAGTACCGCTCGGGCACCACATCGGTGGGTTCAGAGCGGTTCCGCGCGGACGCCCGGTGGGCGTCTGCGATCTTGTGCGCAGCGATGCCGTACACGAATGCCAGGAAGGGTCGCCCCTGATCCTGGTAGCGCGGCAGCGCCGTGATGGCGGCCAAGCACACCTCCTGCGCAATGTCGTCTGCGGAGAGACCACTTCGTTCTGCTGACCCGATCCGCGCCCGGCAGTACCGGACGATGATCGGGCGGATGGTCTCCAGAACCACCCGAAGCGCGTCCCGATCGCCGGCCACCGCATCAGCGACGACAGCATCGAGACGTTCTCCCGAAATTGTCATCGTGGGTGATATCTCCAGCGTTACTCAGGGGCCACAGCCCGACAGGGTGTGCGTCAGATAAACAGTAACGATCGAGGCGGCCCGAACCGCGTCAGCGACGCGACCACACGCCGCCCCGCCGTCGCACAATCTCGGCGGCAGCGTCGCGAACAGCGGCGATGTGGGTCGGCGAATGCACGGTGCTGCCGATGTCGGCCAGCAGGCAGCCCAGCGCCCACCGCAGCGGGACGAGGCCGTAACGATCGGTGTCGGCCATCGCCGCGTCCGCGACGCGGCGCGCCTGGTCGAGGCGGCCGTCGCAGCACAGCGCGGCCGCCAGCACCACCGCCGACTTGACCGTGTGCCGCGGCGACCCGGTCGCCCCGGCCAGTTCGACGGCTCGTTCGGCGTGCGCGACGGCGGCGGTGCCGTCACCGCCGGCCATGTTGAGTTCCGCAGACACCCATTGCAGCCGCACCGGCTGCCGGGCGGGCACCGATCCGTCGAGCAGTCGCTGCGCGTGCCCGAGCAGGCGCGCGGACAGTGCCAGCCGTCCCACCCCCAGCGCGTCGGCGGCCAGGCCCACCAGGGCGTCGACGCCGGCCTCAGGGTCTGCGCCCGCGGCCGCCCAGGCCCGACCGTCCCACCCGCGAGCCAGGTCGTGTCCGCCGAGCTGACGCAGGAACGATGCCCGGGTGCTGTGCGCCAAGGAGAGCAGCGGTCCCGGCGCTGCGGTGCGGCAGAGCTCCCCCAGATCGGCCATGGCGCTGGCGTAGCGCCCCTGACCGCCGGCGGCGACGGCGCGCAGCCACCGATCCCGCTGTGAGGTCGCCGCGCCCAGCGGCCAGAGGTCTGGATGAGGCCCGAAAGCGGCCTCGGCCAGGGACGTTGTCGTGGTGGTCATCGGATCCCGACGTTATCAACGTGGCCGGCGGGTGCCGGAGTCACGTGACGAACCCAACTTTGGTTAACACTTGATGGTCGAAATGTTTCCGGCAGATCAACGACGCCTCGCCTTCGCCGCGATTGCAAAAGCAGCGAACAGCGGAAATGCACACAAGCGTCAACTTTGCAGTGTTTGTTGAACACGCTTCTCGTTGCGTGCGGGTCGCAATGATGAACGTGATGTAAATTCTCACGCTGCTGCTATGCGGTTACGCACAAGACCTGGGTATTGACGGTTTTTCGGTAGCCCTTCTACGTTGTGTGCACGAGTAGTCATCGGCGACAAGTGCTCGGATCGGTTCCGCGACTCACGCACCTACGCGTTTCGCGAATTAGGTGCGACGAGAGGGGTTTTCCAAATGCCACAGCCGCAGCAACTACCCGGACCCAATGCCGATATTTGGGACTGGCAAATGACAGGACTTTGCCGGGGCGTCGATTCATCGATGTTTTTCCATCCCGATGGAGAACGTGGCAGGGCCCGCGCCCAGCGGGAAATGCGCGCCAAAGAGATGTGCCGCAGCTGTCCGGTGATCACCCAGTGCCGCTCACATGCCTTGGCGGTCGGTGAGCCGTACGGCATCTGGGGCGGATTGAGCGAGTCCGAGCGCGAGCTCCTACTCAAGCGCGGAATCCGCCGCACGGCCTGATACTCAGCTAACAGAGGAGCCTCGCCCGACGCCAGGGCGAGGCTCCTCTGTGTGTAAAGCCGGTTCCCCGCCGATCCGGCGGTGGTAGTTCTTGAGCGTCCGCGCGAATGCACCGCCCAGGAGGTCCCCATGCCCGACCCGTCAGCCGAGGGCACCGTGGTCGTCACAGAGACCGGCACCGGCACCTACACGCAGGAGATCATTGCGGGAGATCACCGGCTGAGCGCCGACGAGCCGCGCCCGGTCGGCGACGATGCCGGTCCGACGCCCTACGACCTGCTGCTCGCAGGCCTCGGGGCCTGCACCTCGATGACGGTGCGGATGTACGCCGATCGCAAGAACTGGCCTCTGCAGCAGGTGCGCGTGACCTTGCGGCACTCCCGGATCCACGCCAAGGACTGCGCCGAGTGCGAGACCACGATCGGATGGATCAGTTCGATCGATCGGGAGATCGAATTGACCGGCGACCTGGACGACACTCAACGTCAGAAACTGATGGACATCGCCGAGCGCTGCCCGGTCCATCAGACGTTGACCGGCGAGGTCCGGATCGCCACCACACTGCGCTGACGGGGATCTCGGCGCTCACGACCGCGTGAAGGCATTCTGCACGAGCTTGCTGTCATATCCGGACGGAGCCTCACCGCTGACTGCGTACTGGTAGACCGCGACCCGGAAGATCCCGTTGAGTGCGCTGGAGATGACCGATACGACGATCACAGCGATGACACCGAGTGCGCCGACCGCCAAAGCCAGCGGCGGAATGCCCAGGGCGGCCAATCCGACACAGCCCACCGCCGTCACCAGAACAATCGCCATGATTGCCCACACAGTGAATGCGGTGATGGAGAACGTCCCGAAGGCGCCTTCGCCCCAGCGGGCTTTGACGACAGCCGCAGAGCGTTTGAGCGACTGCCACGGCCCGCCGCCCTCCAGTGCGATCACCGGGACGACGAAGAAGGTCGCGATCGCCCAAGCCGCCCCGGCGATCCAGGTCGCGATCTTGCCCGCGGCCGGTACCCGGTCCTCGATGAGTCGCAGAACCAGACCGACAGTGGCGGCGACAAAGGTCCAGGCCAGGATCGGGCCGATGAGGCGGCCGGCGGCCGACAGTCCTTCGCTCACGCTGGTGTCTTCGCCGCGCAGCGAGCGAGCAGCGCAGTCGGCGAGCGCGACGTTGAAGAAGATCGCGATGAAGGTCGACACGTAGGCGCTCACCGCGACGGCGATGTAGTAGACCGGGTTGTGCTCGTCGAACGCCTCAGTTTCGAATACACCGGTGACGAGGGCTGCGGGCACCCAGATCGCCAGCAACGCAAGGATCGCGAAGACCGTCGACAGCGCCGGGAACACCACCAGCGAACGGTCGCTTTTCAGCACACTCCAGCTCTGCTTGGTGAGTGCCCAGCCACGTGAGATTCGACCCATCGACCCGCCCCGTCCACGGAAGTATGCCGAATCGTAACCATCGCGACCTGCATTTGGCGCGGCAAGGCGAAAATCTCGGCATTGTGCGAACAAACTCTCAGTCCAGTCTCAGCCGTCGCCGGATGATGGGGTTAAAGCAACTGTGCTCTTTGATGATTCAAGAAAGTGATGCACACCTCACGATGACAAGCCCTGAGCAGCAACCGTTTCAGCCACACGACCCGAACGCCCCTCTGACCCAGCCGATCCCGCGTGTCTATGACTGGCGGTATGCCACCCGGCAACCGGTTCCTCCTTTCTATCAGGCTGCGCCGCAGCCTGATCGGGCTGCCACTCCGCGCAAGCGATCCCGTGCCGGGTTGATCGCAGTGGGCGCGCTCGCCGTTGCCGTGGCAGGTGGCGGAATCGGTGCCACCACAGCGTGGTTCGCGCATCCCGAAAGCGCCACTCCCCCGCACGCGGTCGCGTCCCCGAACCCCGTCTCGAAGGCGCCCACGGCTCAGCCGGCCGCCAGCGCCCCCACCGGTTCCGTCGAGCAGGTGGCGGCCAAGGTCATGCCCAGCGTCGTGAAGCTGCGAATCCAGATGGGCCAGGGTGAGGCTGAGGGTTCTGGCGTCGTGTTGTCCTCCGACGGCCTCATCCTCACCAACAATCACGTGGCAGCAGCGGACGCGGACAGCCCCGACGGCGCCCAGCCCGCAGCGATGGACGGCAGCGGGGCCACGCGGACGGTCACGTTCTCCGACGGCCGCTCGGTCCCCTTCACCGTGGTGGGTACCGATCCCTCCGGCGACCTCGCCGTCGTGCACGCCGAGGGCGTCTCCGGCTTGACGCCGATCGCGATCGGATCGTCCAAGGACGTCAAGGTGGGCCAGCAGGTGGTGGCCATCGGGTCGCCGCTGGGCCTGCAGGGCACCGTCACCACCGGCATCGTCAGCGCACTGAACCGCCCGGTGGCAGCCGGTGACGGCTCGGGCGGCGGCCAGGCTTCCGTGCTGGACGCCATCCAGACGGATGCGGCGATCAACCCGGGTAACTCGGGCGGCGCGCTGGTGAACATGAACGGTGAACTGATCGGGCTGAACTCGGCGATCGCCACGTTGGGCGCGAGCCAGGGCGGTCCGGGCGGCGGAGGCGGCGGCGAGAGCGGCTCGATCGGGCTGGGCTTCGCCATCCCGTCGGATCAGGCCAAGCGCATCGCCGACGAACTCGTGTCCACGGGAACCGCCAGCCACGGTTCGTTGGGTGTGCAGCTCAGCGCCGACGCGCGGGCCGCCAGCGGAGCCGCCATTGCCAAGGTGGCCGACGGCGGACCGGCCGCGGATGCCGGCATCCCGGATGGTGTGGTGATCACCAAAGTCAACGACCAGGTGATCGACGGCCCAGAGGCTCTGGTCGCGGCCGTGCGCTCAAAGGCGCCGGGCGACAACGTCTCCCTGACCTATGAGGACCCGTCCGGTGCCTCTCAGACAACTCAGGTGACGCTCGGGAAGGCGTGATCATCCGCCGATAACCCATGACCAACGGCCGCCGCAATGTCCCCCATCCCCCTCATTGCGGCGGTCGTTTTCGTTTACGTGGACTGCTGACCGGACGGCGCCGACGGCGCCATTTGCCGGATGACGAAATCCGCTGCCTGGCCCGCCATCCCGTTGTCCTTGTAGGCGCTGTGCGCCGCCCGGTCCAGGCTGATACCCGGCGAACACACCGGATCGCCCGGCGCGCACAATTCGAGTGTCTTGCCCTGGTAGCGACCGCCGATCTCGATGGGCGGCGCGTCGTGGTCTGCGAGCCCGAGGAACAGCGGAGACGGTGTTCCGAACATCACGACCGCGGCAACGTGCGAGGCCACCGAGGCTGGCATGGGCCCGGAAATACCTGCGGGAAGGGCGAATCCGGCGGGGACGGTGTCCATCGTGGTGTAGCCGGCCACCGCTGCACCTTGTGAGTACCCACCGAGGACGACCCTCGTGTCCGGGCAGGCGGCGACCGTGGACTCGATCGTGTTACTGCCGTCGGCAATGCCCTGTGCCGCCTGCGTGAAGTCCAGCGACGCCGGGTAATTCACCGCGTCGGCT
Organism: Mycolicibacterium cosmeticum; assembly: GCA_016197365.1. GTDB lineage: Bacteria > Actinomycetota > Actinomycetes > Mycobacteriales > Mycobacteriaceae > Mycobacterium > Mycobacterium cosmeticum_A. The sequence goes on from JACPVS010000006.1 coordinate 719,745, forward strand.
GTCACCGTTTCGCCCGGGAGCCGGGCAGTGAGCGCATCGACGAAGGCCTGGCCGGTGGCACCGATCCCCGGGGCCTCGAACGTCCCGCGCGCAAAGACGACCTCGACGTCCGGGCATCCGGGCGCCGCTGAGGCGGTGGCCTGCGGCCCGAGTAGCGCGGTGAGAGACAGCCCCGCGGCGATGATCGTGGATCCGGTGGCGAGCTTCATGGTGTGGCCTCCCTGGTTGGTGAGATGAGCCTCCCGTGATGACGCCTCCGCCACATCGCTGCTGGCAACCAGCTGTGAATACCGGCTAGCAGGTATCGCAGACGGAGGCCAACCAGGATGCCCCGAGCACCTCCGCGGGCAGACGATGGTCACACCTTCGACTCAGCAGGGGAACAGCATGAAGATCAACATGTTTCGAGCAACCGGCATCGCCGTCTTCGCGACCGCGGCAGCCATCGGTCTGGCACCCGCCGCGTCCGCTGCACCCGAGCCGGCATGCAGCCGGGTCAGCATCACCTGCGCGGGGTCGGGTGACTACAGCGCCAACTTCAGCCAGCCGGTGTCACAGCCGGACCCGTACGGCTTCCTGTTCTGGCAGCGGCCATAAGCGCATTCCTGCCAGCGGTGGATCAATTTCTGCCTGCCGGAATGCGACTGCCACACAACCCGTTTCAACCATCAGAGCAACAACGACAACAGAAGAAGATGATCGACATGAAGAAGCTCCCCATCGCCACCATGATCGCCACCAGCATGACCGCCGCAGTCCTCGGCCTGGCAGCACCCGCCCAAGCTGCGGTGCACAGCCCCGCCGGCCCCAGCTACAGCGTCGACAACCAGGACGAGGTCAACACCACAAACGGCTTCGTCGACCAGGCCTTCTGACCTGACCAACCCACAACACCCCCGGCCCCTGCGGCCGGGGGTGTTGTCGTCTGCGCCACCTCCGCACCGCGAGCCTGTAGTTACGCACGCCGCCACCTGACAAACTCCGCCACACCTACAGCCTCGCGAGGAGTCGGGGAGGCGTCTGCGCGTAACCATTACGAGGCGAATGACGAATACAAGTCAGTGACCTCGAAGGGAAGCCCGAATGCCACACCCGCGTAGCCGTGCGATCGTCGTCATCTCCGCACTGGCGATCCCGGCCGTCCTCACCATCGCGCCGGCGCATGCCGACCCGCTGCTGCCCGCCTTCTGTGTGCCGGCCACCGTCGAGGACGGTGTGTGCACCGCACGGCTGGTATCCGTGACGACCGATGTCGTCGACGGGACGATCACCGGGGCTCCGGTCGGCAGCACAGACACGGTAACCCTTGCGGGACAAGGGGATGTCTACCTGAAGTCCACGGGATTCGGCACCGTCCCGCCGGAGGCCGTGCAGAACTGGGACGCCACGCTCGACCGCGTGAACAGCCTCTCCGTGGACCCCAACGATCCCAGTTGGTACGGCAACGCCAAGTCCAAGGTGTTCCTGCCCAGGACCTTGAACGACCTTGCGACCCGATTCCCACCCGACAGCCTGGTGGTTCGGTTCGCGGCCGACGAAACCCAGCCGGGCACATTCCGGCTGGTTTCCATTCAGCCGACATTCCAGTAGCGCCAAATAGGCACCGCCGAGGCAGGAACGCCAAGGGTGGTCTCGCCGGAGCGCCTATCATCCTCAGGGTGGGTATGGGGCGCGGGAAGACCGAGCATGCCGGCGCGCACAATTCGAGTGCCGGTCACGGGTTTTGGGGTAGGAACGACGAGGCGAAGGCGTTCTCGACCCCTGCCCGACGCCGTGACGAGCGCGAACTCATTCGAAACGAACTGCTTCTTTGGATCGCCGATCAGGAGCCCGCCGAGGACGTTGACTCCACTCTTTCGGAGTAGCGAGCCCCGACATGATCCACTGCCCGCGCCTCCGTCTGCTGGTCCTCGACAGTGGTCTCGGTGGTGGCGAATTGCGGCTTACCGGTAGCTACCATTCCACGGCGGGCAGGGGCAGGACACGCCTAGAGTTCAGAAGTCAATCGCAAATGCCGTGGTCAGCTACTGCGGCGGGATAACCGGGGGCGGGAACATGCGAAAACAGCTTGCAGGAATCGGGGCCGCGGCAATGCTTGCCGTTGGCTTTGTCGGCGCACCGTCGGCTCACGCGGACGACCAGTCCTTTCTGAACGAACTCCGCGCAAACAACTTCCCAGGTCTGACTTTCGCAGGCCAACAGATGCCCGACAGCGCCGCCGTGGCGCAGGGATACATGGCCTGCAATCGGATGCATTTGGGGCAGTCAGCGGAGGACTTGATCGCGCAGGTGAACCCTGCCGACACCAACATCGGCCGCATGCTGGTGCACGCCGCGCAACACAATCTGTGCCCCGACACGCTCTGACGGTCATCAACGAAAACACCCCCGGCCCAACAGGACCGGGGGTGTCTCGCGAAGCAACGAGCTAGTGAGCGTGGCCGTGGTGGCCATGCCCGTGATCCTCGGCCTCGGCCGGCTTGTCGACGACAGCCGTCTCGGTGGTCGCCGAGGTAAGCCGGGCCGACGTCAAAACCTCACAGGTAGTCTTCCTGCCATCGCAAGCCGAGCGCACGGATCTCGTCGGAGGTGGCGCTCCGAAATTCGCGATACGTCGTTTCGCTGCATTTCTGGCACGCTTGATCTCCGTACATCGTGCCGATCAGCGGACCGCGTTGCCGTCCGTTGATGCAAAAAACATCGCCGAGCTCACCACAGATGAGGACGACCGCCCCACATGCAGGGCAGGTGCAGAGATCCGGTCCTGCTTCGCCACCACACGGACAATCTGCGTTCAAGAACCACACCGGCGGATCGACCTGCATAAGGCGAACCTAGCATCACGGCACTACACATTTTGTTCGTGCAAGCGGCCGCGCAAGACGAAAACACCCCCGGCCCAACAGGACCGGGGGTGTCTCGCGAAGCAACGAGCTAGTGAGCGTGGCCGTGGTGGCCGTGGCCGTCATCGGCCGACTCGGCCGGCTTGTCGACGACAGCCGTCTCGGTGGTGAGGATCATCCGGCCGACCGACGCGGCATTGAGCACCGCCGAGCGGGTGACCTTGACGGGGTCCACGATGCCGTCGGCGAGCAGATCGCCGTAGGTCAGCGTGGCGGCGTTGAAGCCCTGCCCGTTGGGCAGCTCGGCAACCTTGCTGACCACGACGGCTCCGTCGAGGCCGGCGTTGGTGGCGATCCAGAACAGCGGAGCCGACAGCGCCTTGGCGAAGACCTCGACACCGAGCAGCTCATCGCCGCTCAGCGAGCCCCGCAGGCTGTCCAGCGCAGCGCCGGCCTGCACCAGCGCAGCGCCACCACCGGTGACGATGCCCTCTTCGACAGCAGCCTTGGCCGCCGACACGGCGTCCTCGACGGCTTCCTTGCGCTTCTTCAGGTCGGTCTCGGTAGCCGCGCCGACCTTGATGACGGCGACGCCGCCGGACAGCTTGGCCAGCCGCTCCTGCAGCTTCTCGCGATCCCACTCCGAGTCGGTGGACTCGATCTCGGCGCGCAGCTGTGCGACGCGGGCCTCGATGGCGTCCTTGGTGCCGCCGCCGTCGACGAGCACGGTGCTGTCCTTGGTGACCACCACGCGCCGCGCCGTTCCCAGCACGTCGAGGCCGGCCTCACGCAGCAGCAGGCCCACGTCGGGGTTGACGACCTGACCGCCGGTGACGACGGCGAGATCGTCGAGGAACGCCTTGCGGCGGTCACCGAAGAACGGCGCCTTGACCGCCACGGCTTTCAGGGTCTTGCGGATGGCATTGACGACCAGGGTCGACAGCGCCTCACCCTCGACATCCTCGGCGACGATCAGCACGGGCTTACCGGCCTGGGCCACCTTCTCCAGCAACGGCAGGAGGTCCGGCAGCGAGCTGATCTTGTCGCGGTGCAGCAGCACCAGCGCGTCCTCGAGCACCGCTTCCTGGGAATCGAAGTCGGTGATGAAGTACGCCGAGACGAAGCCCTTGTCGAAGCCGACGCCCTCGGTGACCTCGAGCTCGGTGTTCAGCGTCGAGGATTCCTCGACGGTGACGACGCCGTCGTGACCGACCTTGGTGATGGCTTCGCCGACCAGTTCGCCGACTTCCTCGTCACGCGAGGACACGGTGGCGACCTGGACGATGGACTTCTTGTCCGACACCGGGGTGGCAGCGGCCAGCAGGGCCTCCGACACGGCGTCGGCTGCCTTGGCGATGCCCGAACCCAGTTCGATCGGGTTGGCTCCGGCCGCCACGTTGCGCAGACCGGCCTTCACGATGGCCTGGGCCAGCACGGTGGCGGTGGTGGTGCCGTCGCCGGCGACGTCGTTGGTCTTGGTGGCCACCGACTTGACCAGCTGGGCACCGAGGTTCTCGAACGGGTCGTCCAGGTCGATCTCGCGGGCGATGGTGACACCGTCATTGGTCACGACCGGTCCGCCGAACGCCTTGGCCAGCACCACGTGGCGGCCACGCGGCCCGAGGGTCACCCGGACAGCGTCGGCGAGCTTGTCTACGCCGGCTTCCAGGGCTCGGCGCGCAGTTTCATTGAATTCAATCTGCTTGCTCATAAATGTCCTTTGGGGAGGAGAACGCGGACCGCCCCGGACATCACCCGTGCGAACACGGGGATCTCCGGGGCGGGCACGGGGTGCTTACTTGTTGACGACAGCCAACACGTCACGCGCGGAGAGGATCAGGTACTCCTCGCCGCCGTACTTGATCTCGGTGCCGCCGTACTTGCTGTAGATGACGGTGTCGCCCTCGGCAACGTCCAGGGGGATCCGCTTCTCGCCATCCTCATCCCAGCGGCCGGGGCCAACTGCGACGACGGTGCCTTCCTGCGGCTTTTCCTTGGCGGTGTCGGGGATGACCAGACCCGAAGCGGTCGTGGTCTCGGCCTCGTTGGCCTGAACGAGGATCTTGTCCTCGAGTGGCTTGATGTTGACTGCCACGATGGAGCCCTCCACTTAGTTGGGTGCGGGTCCGGTTGTCCGGGCCCTGCTGTTTTCCAGGTGTTCGGCAGACGCCCGTGCCCTCGCTCCGTCGTCGCGGGTGCCGGCGCTGGGGTTGGCCGCTGCCATCTAGCACTCTATACACGAGAGTGCCAGCGCTCAAGGATGGGCTCCGATAATCGGCGGAGCACCCCACCGGTCGGCCCCGGTGAGCCAAAACTTCCAGCGGGCTCACAGGAAACCGTCGTTACGGTAAATATGTGACTGGGGATGGGGTACTCGGGGTCTCACCAACGGAATTGAAACGCGTATCTGCGACGGTGTCGTCGACCGCTGACGAACTGGTCCAGGGGCTTCAGGCGCTGGACGCCGAGGTGTCGGGATTCGTGGGCAACGGCTGGACCGGGATGTCCAGCGGATCCTTCGCGAAATCGTTCTGGCATTGGCACGAAGGTGCGATGGAGGTGCACGCCGGCCTCGCCGAGATGGCGAATCTGCTGAGCACGGCGGCCGACGGCTACCAGCGCCGAGACGAGGCGTCGGCGCAAGCTCTCGGCGGCGGGGGCATCTGACATGTCCGACGAATTCGGGGTGAACACCGACGAACTGATGGCGATCGTGACGCGGATCGCCGACTTCGAGCGGCGGATCGCGGCGATGGTCGCCGAGGTCGACCAGCAGGTCGCCTCCCTGCACGCCTCATGGGAGGGCAGCGCGGCGGCGGCCCAGGCCGACGCGCACCGCCGCTGGGCCGAAGGCGCTCAGCAGATGCGCGAGGCACTGCAGGAGTTGCAGCAAGCCGGTGAGAAGGCCCACCAGAACTACACCGGAGCAGCCCTGGCCAACCTGACCATGTGGGCCTGACCGCCGATGGCGCCGCCCATCGTCGTCGACCCGAAAGCGCTGGACTCCGCCGGCCAGACCATGACCACGCAGGCCATCGACCTCGGTAAGGCCATCCACGCACTCGGTGCCGCCCTGGGCGGTTGCGCGGGAATGTGCGGCAACGATCCCGCAGGCATCATTCACGCCCGGTCCTACGACAACTCCGCGAAGTCGATGCTCGAGGCGATGATCGACCTCACCAACGGGATGGCCCGCACCGGTGACGCGGTACGCACCAGCGCGGTCAACTATTCGCTCGCCGAGGTGGCATCGAACACCCATGGAAACGGCGGTCCGCCGCTGCCCGCTGTGCCACAGACTCCGCCTGCGAGCTCACCGCTGGCACCGTCGGCGCAGGGCAGTTTCGACGGTGCACCACCGGGCTGGTCGTTGGTCGAGCCGTTTCTGGGCATGATTTGGCCGAATGGCGATTCCGGACAGCTGCGCGCGGCGGCGCAAGCGTGGTCGACGGCCGGCTCGGCGTTTCTGTCCACCGAAGCGGAGATGATCGGCGCCTTCGGAGTGGTTGCCGGGCAGCATGTTCCAGAAGGCGAGAAGATCGGCCAGGCGGTGAACGCGTCAAGCACCAACTCGACGACGCTGTTCACCCAGTGCGTCACCGTGTCGTCGAACCTCGTCGACTATGCCGGGCAGATCGACGCCGTCCACGCGGCGATCCTCGACCTGCTCTCCCGGGTCGTCAATCCGCTCACAGGGATTCGCGAGGTGTGGGACATCATCACCGGCGACGACAACGACGAGATCAAGAAGATCGCCGACGACATCCGTGTGGTGATCAACAACTTCAAAGCCGAGGTGTCCGCTCTCGCCCAATTGTTGGCCCCGATCGTCGCCGCCGCCGAGGCGGTCATCTCGGCGATGGCGCAGTACGTGAAGATGGAGCTCGAGCAGTTTGGCGACGCCGCGTACAACGTCCTTGCCGATGTGGTGAACAGCGCGGCGAGCTTCGGCAACGCGGCACTGCACAATCCCCTCGACGCGCTCGCCATGGCCGGCGGGGCAGCGATGATGGGACTTGGTGCGGGACTGGAGGTTCCAGGTGTCCTCCTCGACGCCACAGGCGTCGGAGCCATCGGGGGCGTCCCCCTCAACCTCGCCGGCGCCGGGTTGATGGCCGGCGGAGCGACCCTCGCCGGCGGTGGTGCGATAGACCTGTCCCAGCATGTCGCCGAAAACGGCGTCATCGTCATGAACGCGCACACCGGCCGGCCAGGCGAGGGCGTGGATCGTGGCGACGGTCGCGACCCTTATGGGCACATCACCGGCCGACAGGGCGGCGGGTATGCGCGGCAGCGGGAGGCCGAGGGCATCGAGAACTACGGGGAGGACAATCCCGGTCGGTGGGTGACCACCGAGCAGCGAAAAGCCACCGTGGAGGGCGGTGCCAGTGGGGGTCGGTTCTACGATGGCCTGGGTCGATTGCCGGACGGCACCTACGAGGGTATCGAGGTGAAGTCGGGGGGCGCCTCGTTGTCGCCTGGCCAACGCGCGTTCGACAGTCAGGTGTCAGAAACTAATCCGGCATACGTCACCATCACCAACGAACAAGGGGTAGTGGAAACTGTGAAGGTCACAAAGGTTCACGTCGAGTCGGTACCGGGCGAATGAGACTCGAAAGGCCAACCCACATAAGGAAATCAAATCGCTCGTCAGGGTGGATGAGCGATTTCACAGAAGAAATCCCGGGACAGATCTCCGCGGGCATCGATCGCCTTGGCAACGGCAAGTACACCTCGTACTCGATCTATCCGCTCCCTCCAGACGCGGCGTACGACGAGGATGTTTACCCCACCGAGTGGATCCAGACCACCGGCACCGCGCCCGATCGGTTGACTGTCGAGATCAAGCAGCGTGACAGCGCCGGTGTGCACCGCATGTACACCGTCGGCCACCCGGAAGCCGCTACCGAAACAGCCGAGGACCAGACCATCTACAACGGCGACAACGAATACCGTGTCCGCCCCGCGGAGGTTCTCACCGCCACCGAAGCCATCAGCCTCTTCCAGCACTACTACGACACCCATTCGGTCCCGGCGGGCTGGCACCTGCGCGAACAGCCCGAATTCTCCGACACCGCAGTCGAAGAGCACCTGGCAGCCCAAGCTGCGACGGGTGACAAGTCGACGGCGAGGGGCCGCGCCCCTGTCACCGACGAGAGTCCGGCGGCCAAAAAGGCTCGGAAGCCCCGAACCGGCGCTTAGGCCGCTAGGGGAAGTGACACTTAGTAAGGATTACGGGAGAATGCAACTCGACCGACCCACGCATGTCTTGAAATCCAACCGCGCCACGATGTGGATGAGCGACTTTCCCGAGGAGATTCCCGGTCAAATAGCCGCCGGAGTCAACAGGCTCGGCGACGGCGAATACACCTCCTACTCCATCTATCCGCTCCCGCCGGACGCAGCGTACGACGAGACGATTTACCCCACCGAGTGGATTCAGACCACCGGGATCGCTCCCGATCGGTTGACTGTCGAGATCAAAGAACGTGACAGCGCCGGAGTGCACCGCCTGTACACCGTCGGACACCTCGAAGCCGCCGGCGAAAACGCCGAAATCGAAATTATCCGAAACGGCGACAACGAATACACCGTCCGCCCCGCAGAGGTCCTCACCACCACCGAGGCCATCGAACTCTTTCAGCACTATTACAACACCCATTCGGTCCCGGCAGGCTGGCATCTACGCGAACAACCCGAATTCTCCGACATCGAGGTCGCGAGGACTCAAAAGTCAACCGGCTGAGCAGAAGCCGAACTACCGCTCGTACCGAGCGGGGTCGACGTTCAGATGCGCCGACACATCCCCGACCATCTCGACGTCCACGACGCGCTCGGTGAAGTACCAGCCGTCGTCGTCACAGGCGAACGCGTCTGCGTAGCGCCCGACCACGATCGGCTGCAACGGCACGGATTCGGTGTTCTGTACGACGACGAACGTGGAACGCGCCGTTGCTGTCTCACCGTCCACGTCGACGATGGGATTGAGCACCAGGTGACGGGTGCGCGGACGGTTGCCGTGCTCAGGGTAACGGCGGGTGGTCATCGCGAACAGCCCGGCGATCGTCTCCGCACCCGACGCCGAGCCGGAGGCAGGACCGCCGAAGGTCGCGCGGCCCAACAACTGTCCGACGCCGTCGAAGTCGCCGGCGTCGATCAGCTCGGCGTAGGTGTACAACAGCCGGGTCACGTCGTCCGACGGGCTCATGCCACTTGTCCCTTCACCACCGGCAGACCGGGATCGCTGGCCACGCTCAGCGGGGACGGCGGCGCACCCGCGTCGATCAGGTGCGCAGCGAATGATGCGATCATCGCGCCGTTGTCGGTGCACAACCGCGGCCGCGGCACCCGTAACGTCAATCCCGCTGCGTTACAGCGCTCTTCGGCAAGTTCGCGCACCCGAGAGTTGGCCGCGACGCCGCCGGCGATCAGCAGAGTCGACACCCCCAGATCGGTGGCGGCACGCACCGCCTTGGCCGTCAGCACGTCTGCGACCGATTCCTGGAATCCGGCCGCCACGTCGGCGCGCACCGCGTCCGGGTGGCGCTCCATGTGCCGCGCCACCGCGGTCTTGAGCCCGGAGAAGCTGAACGTGTACGCCCCATCGCGCGGTCCGGTCATCCCGCGCGGGAACACGATGGCCGTGCGATCACCGGTGCGGGCCAGCTCGTCCAGCGGCCGCCCGCCCGGATAAGGCAGCCCGAGCAGCCGGGCCACCTTGTCGTAGGCCTCCCCCGCCGCGTCGTCGACGGTGCTGCCGAGTTCGACGATGGGCTCGCCGAGTGAGCGCACGTGCAACAACTCGGTGTGCCCGCCGGACACCAGCAGCCCCACGCATTCCGGCAGCGGGCCATGGTCATACACGTCGGCGGCCAGGTGCCCACCCAGGTGGTTCACCGCGTAGAACGGCACGCCCCAGGCCGCCGCGTACGCCTTCGCCGCGGCGACCCCGACCAGCAGAGCCCCGGCCAGGCCGGGGCCGATGGTGGCGGCCACCACGTCGGGACGGGTCACCCCGGCGGTCGCCAGGGCGCGGCGCATGGTCGGCCCCAGCGATTCCAGATGCGCGCGCGACGCGATCTCAGGCACCACGCCACCGAAGCGGGCATGTTCGTCGACGCTGGACGCGACCTCGTCGGCCAGCAGTGTGACGGTGCCGTTCTCCAGCCGGGCGATGCCGACTCCTGTTTCGTCACAGGAGCTTTCGATGGCCAGGATGATCTTTGGCGGCGGGCAGGAGCGCAGCGACTCGGGGTTAGGCATGAGGGTCTCGCTTCATGGTGTAGGCGTCGGCACCGCTGACCTTGTAGTACCGCTTGCGCAGGCCCACCGTCACGAAACCGACGCTTTCGTACAAGGTGATCGCCGCGTCGTTGTCGGTGCGAACCTCCAGGAACACCACGCCGCGGCCGGCGAACTCCAGCAGATCCGCCAGGAGCAGCCTGCCGATTCCGACGCCCTGGTGATCGGGGTCCACGCCGATGGTGTGCACCTCGTACTCGAACGGCGGTATCCGGCCCAGCCGGGCGATTCCGGCGTAGCCCACCAACCGTTGACCGTCCCGCGCCGCCACGTAGTGGGTGTGTTTGGCCTCCAAGGCCTGCAGGAATGCCGACGGCGGCCACGGGTCATCCCCGTCGAACAGCTGCGCCTCCAGTTCGGCACACCGATCCGCGTCCAATGCGGTCAGTGCATCGATCACGGTCACGCCAGGCCCCGTTCGGCCAGCGACTTGGCGTCCGGGCGGCGCAGGTACATCGGCACCAACGGCTCCGGCTCGACGGACCAATCCACCACCACGGCAGCCAGGTCCGCGGACGACGGATACTCGGGTCCGATCACCGGAAGGCCGAACGCCGCGGCATGCACGGGCGAACCGGCCACCGCTTCCACCCCGTCGAACACCACATCTGCCGACGCGCTGACGTCGGGGCCGCCGATGCGGACCCCATCGCGGTAACGCGCCCAGTACACCTCACGGCGGCGGGCATCGGTCACCACCAGGACATCCCCGCGAGTTGCGCCGCCGATCGCGTCCAGGCTGCACACGCCGAACACCGGGATGCCCAGCGCATGCCCGTAGGCCGCGGCGGTCGCCATCCCCACCCGCAGACCGGTGAACGGGCCCGGCCCGCACCCGACCACCACAGCATCCAGATCGCCCATCGTCCTGCCGCTGTCAGCAAGGGCGGCAAGCACATTCGGGGTGAGGCATTCGGCGTGAGCCCGGGCGTCGACGGTGATCCGCTCGGCCAGTATGGTGCGGGTGTCCCCCGCCGAGACGATCCCGGCCGTCACCGCAGGCGTCGCGGTGTCGATGGCGAGTACCAGCGTCATGCCACACTCCATTGCCACGTCGCGGTTCGGGTGTCGGTCTCGGCGTCGCGCTCCAACCGGATGTCCAAATGGTTGTCCGACAGCCGCTCGGCCAGCCCTTCGCCCCATTCCACCACCACGACGGCATCCTCCAGATCGGTGTCCAGATCCAGCGAATCCAGTTCGCCGAGAATGTCATCGGTCTGGTCCAGCAGCCGGTAGATGTCCACGTGGATCAGGGCGGGGGTCTCGGCCCGGCGTGCCGGATGCACGCGGGCCAGCACATAGGTCGGCGACGTCACCGGCCCGTCGACATCCATCGCCTGCGCAATTCCCCTGGCCAGCACCGTCTTTCCCGCGCCCAGCGGCCCGGCGAGCACCACCACGTCCCCGGCGCGCAGCTGCGCACCCAACCGAGCCCCGAGCGCGATAGTGTCACCCTCGGTCGGGAGTTGCGCCGTCCCGCCTTCCCGTTCAGCCATGCCGGGCCCGCGCTTTCAGGCGCCGGGTCAGTGCGATGAGCTTGGACGGGGTGGCGCGTTCCACCAGTCGCACCAGGGCGTCGTCGATGACTTCGGGCTGTTCCAGCTGCACCAGATGCCCGGCACCCTCGACGACCACCAGTTCCGATTTCGGCAGCGACACCGCCATCTCCTGCGAGTACTCCATCGGGGTAAGCAGATCATGGTCACCGCACGCGATGAGCGTCGGGACCTTCGCCAGGGTCTTGAGTCCGGCAGTCTCGTCGTGCACTTCGAGGGCGTGCAGGAATCCGACCATCGTCGTCATCGACGTTTCGTGCATCATCTTCTCGGAGAACGCGACGACGCTGCGGCTGACCTTCTCGTCACCGTACGAGGCGGCCCGCAGGACCGGGCCGATGACCGATCGGGCGGCACCGCGGCCGTGGTTCACCGTCTTGGGCGCATAGCGGACGGCGAAGCGGGCGGCCTCCAGGGCCGGGTTGCGCAGGATCTCCCCGAGCGGTGAGCGCGAAACCCCTTCCGCTGCAGAGGCGATCATCGCCGCGCCGACGATCCGGCTGGGGTAGAGCTTCGGGAATTGGCGGGCATGTGAGAGCACCGTCATGCCGCCCATCGAGTGGCCGACCAGGACGACGGGACCACGGGGCGCCATCACCGCGAGCACCGCTTCCAGGTCCTGACCCAACTGCGGGACCGTGAAGGTGTCGGGTGGGGCATCGCCGGACAGTCCGTGGCCGCGCTGGTCGTAGAACACCATGCGGACCTGGTTGCCCCACTGTTCGGCGAGCCGGGCGCGCTGGAAATGGAAGGCGCCCATCCGAAGACAGAACCCGTGCGCGAACACGACGGTCAGCCGCGCATCGGCGGGCCCGACCTCGCGTACCGCGAGCGGTACCCCGTCCGGGGTGGTGACGACGACGCTGCGGTCGGCCTCGATCAGCTCGAAATCCTCGTCCAGATAAGGGTCCTCGTCGGCGATCCGGCGTGCGACCGACCGTGCCACCGACACTCCGGCGCCTGCTCCCACCGCGACCAGTCCGGCGAGACCGGCCAGCCAGGGCGCTCTGCCCCGGTCGGGGTGCGGCCGGGTCTCGTCGTCGGTCACCGGTGTCAGCCCGCCTCGCCCTTGTAGACGCGGGTGACCCGGCCGCGGGGGCTCGTGACCACCTCGTAGTTGATGGTGCCGAGCAGGTCGGCCCAGTCCTGCGCGGTGGGTTCGCCATGGTCGCCGGGTCCGAACAGGACAGCCTCGTCGCCGACCTGCACGTCCGGGGTGCCGGGGCCGAGGTCGACCACGAACTGGTCCATACAGATCCGGCCCACGTTGGGCCGGCGGCGGCCGTTGATCAGCACTTCCAGGCGCCCGCTCAGCGGCCGGTAGACACCGTCGGCGTAGCCGATGGGCAGCAGCGCCAGGGTGGTGTCGTGCGGGGCGACCCAGGTGTGGCCGTAGGAGACGCCCTCCCCGGCCGGAACGGAACGAAGAAGGGCGACAGGACATTTCAGCGTCATCGCGGGCCGCAACCCCATGTCGCCGAGTTCGGGGATGGGACTCTGGCCGTAGAGCGCGATGCCGGGCCGGATCATGTCGTAGGCCAGGTCGTGGCGCGTCATCGCCGCCGGGGAACTGCACAGGTGCGCGATCTCGAAGTCCACCCCTGCCTCGCGGGCCGCTTCACGCATCTCGTCGAACCGCCGCACCTGCCGGTCCGTGGCCTGCGGATGGGCAGGGTCGTCGCCATTGGCGAGGTGACTCATGATGCCGCGCAATCGCAGCGCACCCTCGGTCGCACCCGCGCGGAGCGCCGCGAGCACCTCGGGCAGGTCGGCGGCCGCCACACCGTTGCGGGTCATGCCGGTGTCGACCTTCAGCGTCACCGACGCTGTCACCCCGGTGTGCCGCGCCGCGTCGAGCAGTGCGCCCGTCTGGGCCGGCGAGGACACCGCGATCTGCACGTCGGCAGCCACCGCGGCCGCGAAATCGGCGCCGGGCGCATGCAGCCACGCCAGGATCGGGGCGGTGATGCGATCGCGGCGCAGTGCCAGCGCCTCCTCGACGGTGGCGACCCCGAGTTCACTGGCTCCCGCGGCCAGGGCGGCGCGTGCCACCGGCGCCGCTCCGTGCCCGTATCCGTCGGCTTTGACCACCGCCATCACCGCGGCCGACCCGGCGTGACCACGGAGAACGCCCACGTTGTGGGCCACCGCATCGAGATCGATGAGGGCCTGGGCGCCGAGAACGTCGGTTGTCTGCATCGCCACCATTTTCTCATGCCCGCGGAGGCGGGCTTGTTAGCGAAGCGCGCTCGAGATGTCCATCACATGCGCACCGTCGGCGGGCCCGCGTCACTCAGTGCGCGAACGGCTGTACCTCGTCGAAGTGACCATTCGGCTTGAGCTGGTCCAGGTGACTCAACGCGGTGATGGTGTCCTCTTTCAACGCCCTGGCCAGGTCCGCGGAGAAGCCTTCCCGCACCACCACCCGCAGCACGGTGACGTCCTCGGCGCCCTCGGGCATGGTGTACGCGGGCACCTGCCAGCCGTAGGCCCGCAGCGCGTGCGACACGTCGAACTCGGTGTAGCCGGGGTCGCCCTTGAGCCGGAAGCTGATCACCGGGATGGCCGACCCGTCGGTGATCACGTCGAAGTGTTCGCTGGCCCGCAGCTGATCACCGAGCCAGCGCGCGGTCTGCGACAGACACTGCATGACCTGGGTGTATCCGGCGCGGCCCAACCGCAGGAAGTTGTAGTACTGACCGACCACCTGGTTGCCCGGGCGGGAGAAGTTCAGGGTGAAGGTGGGCATGTCGCCGCCCAGGTAGTTGACCCGGAAGACCAGATCCTCGGGCAGGTGCTCCTTGTTGCGCCACACCACAAATCCGATGCCGGGATACGTCAGCCCGTATTTGTGGCCGCTGACGTTGATGGACACCACCCGGGGCAGCCGGAAATCCCATTTCAGATCCGGATGCAGGAACGGGACCACGAAGCCGCCGCTGGCCGCGTCGACGTGCACCGGCACGTCCACACCGCCGCCTGCGGCCAGCTCGTCCAGGGCTGCGCAGATCTCGGCGATCGGCTCCAGCTCACCGGTGAAGGTGGTGCCCAGGATGCCGACGACGCCGATGGTGTCCTCGTCGACGGCCCCGAGGACCTGTTCCGGAGTGATGACGTAGCGGTCCTCGGCCATGGGCAGGTAGCGCGGTTCGACGTCGAAGTATCGGCAGAACTTCTCCCACACCACCTGGACGTTGGAGCCCAGCACCAGATTGGGGGTGCGCCCCTTCCAGTCTTTTCCGACCTTGTCGCGCCAACGCCACTTGAGTGCCAGTCCGGCCAGCATGACGGCCTCACTCGAGCCGATGGTCGACACGCCGACCGCCGTGGACGGGTCGTCGTCGCGCAGGTCCTCGGCGTGGAAAAGGTCGGCCACCATGGACACGCAGCGCGCCTCGATGGCGGCGGTGGCCGGGTATTCGTCCTTGTCGATCATGTTCTTGTCGAACGTCTCGGCCATCAGCTTGTCGGCCTCGGGTTCCATCCAGGTGGTGACGAAGGTGGCGAGGTTCAGCCGGGAGCTTCCGTCGAGCATCAGTTCGTCGTGGATGAAGCGATATGCCGCTTGGGCTTCCATCGAATCGTCGGGCAACCGCAGCGAGGGAACCGGATCCGTGGACAACCGCCCCGTATAGGCGGGCGAGATGGACGGTCCGGGCGTGTGCCGAGGTGGCATGTGTTGTCCCTTCTAGAGTTTCGCGACGGATGAACGAAGATGAGCCAGGATTCCCTCTGCCGAGGTGGGCGCCGCGCGCGGCCCGGGGTCGGCGGCGGCCAGTCCCGCGGCGCGGGCGTGTACGAATGCCGCCATCGCGGCGGCCTCCGCGGCCGGCAGGCCTGCGGCCAACAGCGCGCCGATGACGCCGGACAGCACGTCGCCGGATCCCGCTGTGGCAGCCCATGATTGACCGGCCGGGTTCAGGTAGGTCACCGCCGCGGGGTGCGCGATGACGGTGACATTGCCCTTCAGCAGCACCGTGGCGCCGAAACGCTCGGCGAGTTCCTGTGCGGCACCGACGCGGTCGGCCCCGACCGGGTGCCCGGCCAGCCGCTCGTACTCGCCGGCGTGCGGGGTGAGAACCGTGGGAGCAGTGCGGGCTCGCACCAGGTCGGGCTGGGCCGCCAGCAGGGTCAAGGCGTCGGCGTCGACGATCACCGGCAGGTCGGTGCCCAAGGCGAAACGCACGGTCCGCGCGGCAGATTCGTCGGTGCCCAGGCCGGGACCCACCACCCAGGCCTGGACCCGTCCGGCGGCATCGGGTCGGGGCGCGGCCACCACCTCGGGCCACCGCGTCACCACCTCTGCGGCCGCGCTACCCGCGTACCGCACCATGCCCGACGTGGCGGCCACTGCCGACCCGGTGCACAGGAGGGCGGCACCCGGATAGGTGGCCGACCCGGCCAGCACGCCGGTGACGCCCTGGCTGTACTTGTCGTCATGCGGCCCGGGCATGGGCCAGCGTGCCGAGACGTCACCCGCCTCGAGACTGTGCACCGCGCTGGGCGGCAACCGAAGTCCGATGTCGATGAATTCGATACGCCCGCACTCCCCCAGTGCGTGCACCGGTTTGAGGCCACCGAAGGTCACCGTCAGCGCTGCCCGGACGTGTGGGCCGTCGGCGGCCCCGGTCTGCACGTCGAGGCCGCTGGGAATGTCGACGGCCACGACGGGCGCGGCGCAGGCGTCGAACACCGCTGCCGCGTCGGCTCGCAATGGGCCGCGTCCCGAGATTCCGACGACGCCGTCGATCACCAGGTCGGTCGCCGGGGGGATCGCCGCGACGACGCGGCCACCCGCCCGGCGGAATGCCGCGAGTCCGGCGGCGTGGGCGCGGTCCGGGTTGAGCAGGACCGCCGACGCCGTCACCCCGCGGCGGCGCAGCAGGGCGGCCGCCCACAACGCATCACCGCCGTTGTCGCCGGATCCGACCACAGCACAGACCTGGCGGCCTGCGACGGCGTGAAAACGGGCCCGCAACTCGGCAGCGACGGCAGCCGCCAGGCCGTGGGCCGCGCGCCGCATCAGCGCACCGTCTGGCTGGGATGCCAGCAACGGTGCCTCGGCCGCGCGGATGGCATCGGCGGTGTAGTAGTGGCGCATCTGCCCCCGTTCACACTCGATATGCGCGCGCGCCAACACGTTACGCGCCGACCCTGATCCGCGGGCCCGATCGTCCTCGCCCCGGATACCACTAACCTTCTAAATAGGATTGACAGGTTATACCGGCTGGGGTTGACTCAGCGTCATGACCACCCACCATCGCCATGCGCAGATCGCCGGCCGCCAGATCTTCTACCGGGAGGCCGGCCCGGCGGACGCGCCGGCGGTGGTGCTGCTACACGGCACACCGGCCAGTTCGCACATGTATCGCAACCTCATTCCGGCGCTGGCCGACAGCTATCGCGTCATCGCACCGGACTATCCCGGGTTCGGCCACTCCGACGTGCCACCCGTCGGCGAGTTCGCCTATACCTTCGACACGCTCGCCGACCATGTCGACGCCCTCCTCGATCATCTCGGACTTACGCGGTACGCGATCTACGTCCAGGACTACGGCGCCCCGGTCGGGTGGCGACTGGCCCTGCGCCACCCCGACCGCATCGCCGCGGTGATCACCCAGAACGGCAATGCCTACGTGGAGGGGTTCGTCGGTGACGCCATGGAACCGTTGTTCGCCTATGGACGGGATCGCTCGCCGGCCCATGCCGCCGTGTTGCGGAATCTCATCAGCCTGGACGGCGTCAAATGGCAGTTCACCCATGGGGTTTCGGACACCAGTGTGGTCGATCCGGATGCCTGGATGACGGCCCACGCCGCGTCGGCCGCCACCGAGCAACGCGTGGCGGCGCAACTCGAACTGTTCGCCGACTACATCACCAACGTGGAGCTCTATCCGCGTGTGCACGAATACTTCCGCAGCAGCGCGGTACCGCTGCTGGCGGTCTGGGGCCGCAATGACCCCATCTTCGGCCCGGACGGTGCAACTGCCTTCGGTCGCGATCTGCCCCACGCGCAGATCAACCTCCTCGACGGCGGCCACTTTCTGCTCGAGAGCCATCTCGACGAGGCGGTGGCCCTGATCCGGCCGTTCCTCGGTGAACATCACGGCTAAAGTGACCGCTCATGACCTACGGCTACCCGCCGTTTCCACCGCCCCCACCGGTGAAACCGCCGCGCTCCGGCGTCGATCTCGGCATCTCCATCACGTTGCTGGTGCTGACATTCGCGGGCGGTGCGGTGGCCGCATTCTTCTCGGTGTTCATGTTCGCCTTCACCGACTACTGCCCGCCGGAGAGATGCGATATCGATGCCGGGGTCACCGCGGTGCTCACCGGATTCGGGATCGCCATCTTGATTGCCATCGCAGGCACGGTGATCAGCATCGTGCAGATGGTCCGCCGCGCCCGGGCCTGGCCGTGGGCGACCGGCACGCTGGTGCTGTGCGGCCTCGCCTGTGGGCTGGGAATGGCGGCCTATATCGCAGCGGTGGGCGGCTGATCCGCGCCGACGACGTTGTCACCACCGGCACGCTTGGCGGTGAACATCGCTTCGTCGGCGTGAGCGATCAATTCGGCAAGGACCTCCACCGGGTCACCGGTTCCGGCAAATCGGTCCCGAGGCACCCCGACGTACCCGACGCTGCCCGTGACCGCGGCGCGGTCTGCCGGCCGGCCCAGCACGACCCGCAGACTTTCGGCAACGGAGCGACTCTCTCCGGGACCGACGAAGTCGACGACGACGAACTCCTCGCCTCCGACGCGCGCCACCAGGGCCGTGCCGTCGACGACCGAATTCAGGCGGCTTCCCGTCCGGACGAGGACCTCGTCTCCGGTTGCGTGCCCGAAGGCATCGTTGACTTTCTTGAAGCGATCCAAATCGACGACAGCCACCATGATCTCGGGTGATCCTTTCGGGCCGCGCCGCAGGAAGTCCGCGAGGTGGATGAACAGGCCACGGCGGTTGAGCAATCCCGTCAGCGAGTCGGTCTCGGCTTCATTGGCGTCGTTGCGCAGCACCCAGATGCCGAATTGCGTGGTGACGGGTGCGACGGCGAGTGCCGTGCCGGCCAGCGCCCTGGCAATGATCAGCGGAACGTCGCCGTTGACCTCCGAGGCAATCTGGACCGAGATCAACACCATCGCGATGGTGACCCAGATGGTGTGCAGCACAACAATTTTCGGACCGTCGAAAAAGACGATGTAGAAGGAGACCAGGATCATCGCACTGAGCGCGAAGACTCCCGCCAGGCCACGGATGTTCAACAGCGACGTGATGAGAACGCCGACGTCGAGGTACACCAGGATGAAGCGGGACAGCCGCCGCGACGGCCACGGCCGCACCCACCAGACCACCGCCCAGGCGAACAGGGTGACGGCGAATCCGATGGAGACAGCCCGGGCGTAGCCCGTCGGCGGTGCACTGACCGAGAACTGGGCCACCGCGATCACGAGACCGATGGCGATCAGCGCGCCGCCGACCAGGAGTTGGATCAGGCCGCCCAGCGACCGTTTGGCGAAATACTCGACCTGCCCGTCGTAGTCGACCGGTGTAGTCCACCACTCGATCAACGTACGCGCTATGGCGCGACGTGCCCTGGCATCTAGCAGCAACCCCACGCCCCCACGGAGTCAACATTGACGGATGCCCACAAGTGGGCCCCGGCGTGGTCGCGACGCGATTTTCGCTGAACAGAAGGGGCATATCGGCAGGCAGTCACGACAATAGAGCATGTCGTGTGGTCTGCACCACCGCGCAATGTCGACCTAGCGGACCCCGGCCCCCACCGCGCTGGGCTCGACGGTGACCTTGATGGCTTCACCCTTCTTGACGATGTCGAAGGCATCGAGCACGTTGTCGATCGGGATGTGCCGGGTGATCAGATCCTTGACGGGCACCTGGCCGGTCGAGATGTACTGCAGGGCGCGCTTGTTGTGTTCCGGCGCGGACCCATTGGCGCCGTGGATGTGCAACTGGCGGTAGTGCACGACGTTGGAATCGCACGTGATGGTCGGATCGGTCTTGGGCAGTCCGCCGAAGAACGAGATCCTGCCGTTGCGTGCGGCCATCGCGATGGCCTGCTCCTGGGTGATGTTGGCCGCGGTGGCGGTGATGATGACGTCGGCACCACGGCCGCCGGTCAACTCCATGACCCGGGCCACCACGTCGACTTCGGCGGCATTGATGGTCTCGTCGGGATGCACCGCGTCGGCGGAGATCTTCAGCCGGTGATCGTTCACGTCGACCAGATAGATGGGGCCGGCGCCGTGTACGCCACGGGCGATGCGGATGTGCATGCAGCCGATCGGTCCGGCGCCGAACACCACGACGGTGTCGCCCTCCTCGATGCCGAGCAGATCCTGGGCATTGATGGCGCATGCGAACGGTTCGGCAGCGGACGCCTCGTCGAACCCGACATTGTCCGGAATGCGGTTCAGCCCATCGACTTTGAGCACCTGGCGCGGCACGATCATGTACTCGGCGAACCCGCCGTCGTACTGGTAGCCCACCGAGGTCTGGTTCTGGCACACCGCCATCCAGCCCTTGCGGCATTCGTGGCATTCGCCGCACGGCACGGCCGCGATCACCTGCACCCGGTCGCCCGGTTGCCAGTTCGCGCCGTAGGTCGCATTCACGTTGGCGCCGACCTCGACGATCTCGCCGGCAACTTCGTGACCGAGGGTGCGGGGCGGCGTCAGGTTCTGGTGCCCGTTGTGGAAGATCTTGACGTCGGTGCCACACGTCGAGCAGTTGCGCACCCGGATCTTGACCTCGTCGGCACCGCACTGCGGCTCCGGCACGTCTTCCAGCCGGACGTCTTCGGGCGCGTAGTAACGGAGAGCTTTCATGACTGATCCTCCAGTGTCTGCGACGGCTGCTGATGTGACCATAACCGCAGAACGGTCATAAATCCACAGGTTTCTCTGCCCATTTGCGTGTGAATGCTTGCCTTTGTGCCCACTTGTGCGGTTAACTTGCGGATATGTGATCGGCGTCACCCATCCGCCGGCAGAACACTGGACTAACACGGAGGTCACAAGATGTCCCTGGTTGATACCCCCACCGACGCGCCGCGCACCGGTGCGCGCGTGCGGGTGCAGAAGCTGGGCACCGCGCTGTCGAACATGGTCATGCCCAACATCGGCGCGTTCATCGCCTGGGGCCTGATCACCGCCTTGTTCATCAAGACGGGTTGGCTACCGGGCATCTTCAGTGACCTGCAGGATCCGGGTGGTTGGGTCGCCAAGATCGGCGGCTGGGGCGACTACGACGGCGCGGGCATCGTCGGCCCGATGATCACCTACCTGCTGCCGATCCTGATCGGCTACACCGGCGGGCGGATGGTGCACGGCAACCGAGGCGCGGTCGTCGGCGCGATCGCCACCGTCGGCGTGGTCACCGGCGCCGACGTGCCCATGTTCATGGGTGCCATGATCATGGGCCCGCTGGGCGGCTGGGCCATGAAGAAGCTCGACGCCCTGTGGGAAGGCAAGATCCGGCCCGGGTTCGAGATGCTGGTGGACAACTTCTCCGCAGGCATCCTCGGCATGATCCTCGCGGTGTTCGGGTTCTTCGGCATCGGGCCGATCGTCTCGGCCTTCACCCGCGGCGCCGGAAACGTCGTCGACTTCCTGGTCAGCCACGACCTGCTGCCGCTGACGTCGATCTTCATCGAGCCCGCCAAGGTGTTGTTCCTCAACAACGCCATCAACCACGGCGTGCTCACCCCGCTGGGCACCACGCAGGCGCTGGAGACCGGCAAATCCATCTTGTTCCTGCTGGAGACCAATCCCGGGCCCGGCCTGGGAATCCTGCTGGCGTTCACCGTCTTCGGGCGCGGCATGGCCAGGGCCTCGGCTCCGGGCGCAGCGATCATCCAGTTCTTCGGCGGCATTCACGAGATCTACTTCCCCTATGTGCTGATGAAGCCGAAGCTGCTGGCCGCCACCATCCTCGGCGGCATGACGGGTGTCTTCATCAACGTGCTGTTCGGCTCCGGACTGCGCGCCCCGGCCGCGCCGGGATCGATCATCGCGATCTACGCACAGACCGCCAGTGGCAGCTTCCTCGGCGTCACGCTGTCGGTGCTGGGAGCCACCGCGGTGTCCTTCGCCGTCGCCGCCGTGCTGCTGAAGACCGATCGCGCCACCGACGACCCGGACCTGGCCGCGGCCACCGCGGAGATGGAGGCACTCAAGGGCAAGCGCTCCAGTGTCGCCGCCGCGCTCATCGGCGGGGACCCCGGCAGGATCAGCAACATCGTGTTCGCCTGCGACGCCGGAATGGGCTCCTCGGCGATGGGTGCATCGGTGCTGCGCAAGAAGGTTCAGGCCGCGGGCTTCGGCGACGTCAAGGTCACCAACCAATCCATCGCCAACCTGACCGACACCTACGGTCTGGTGGTCACGCACCGCGATCTGACCGATCGGGCTCGCTTACGCACGGCGTCGGCCATCCATGTGTCGGTCGACGATTTCATGAGCACCCCGCGTTACGACGAGATCGTCGAACTGCTGGAGCAGACCAACGGCGCCGGCACCGCCGCCCCGGCCGAACAGCAGGCCGAGCCGGCCGAAGCCGCCGATGACGTGTTCCGGCTCGACTCGATCGTGCTGAACGGCTCCGCCTCCAACGCCGACGAGGCGATCACCGAGGCCGGCCGAGTGCTGGTGGCCGCCGGCGCCGTGGATCCGTCGTACGTCGATGCGATGCACGAACGGGAGAAGTCGGTGTCGACGTACATGGGCAACGGTCTGGCCATCCCGCACGGCACCAACGAGGCCAAGAGTGCCATCCGCAAGACCGGCATCTCCTTCATCCGCTATACCGACCCGATCGACTGGAACGGCAAGCCGGCCGAGTTCGTCGTCGGGATCGCCGGGGCGGGCAACGATCACATGGCGCTGCTGACCCGGATTGCGCACGTGTTCCTGGACAAGGATGAGGTGGCCCGACTGCGGCAGGCCAACTCGGCTGAGGAGATCCGGGCCGTGCTCAGCGCGACCAAGTAAGTTCGCAGGGGCCCCGCCCGCCGAGCAGAATGACAGCCGTGGATTCAGAGAGCCGCCAGACTCGCATCGTCGAATTCGCCCGCACCAGGGGGCGCGTCGAGGTGCTTCCGCTGGCCGAGGAGCTTCAGGTCGCGTCCGAGACCATTCGTCGCGACCTGAAGGTCCTCGCGGGCCGCCGTCTGCTCAAACGTGTGCACGGTGGTGCGGTGCCCCTGGAGACCGTCGCCTTCGAATCCGCGGTGGAATATCGCAGTCAGGTCGACCTGGCCCAGAAACACCGCATCGCCACCGCGGCGGCCGACTTGTTGCACGGGTCCGAAACCGTCTATCTGGATGAGGGATTCACCCCGCGGCTCATCGCGGAGAAGATCGCCGGCCGGGACCTCACGGTGGTGACGTCTTCACTGTGGGCAGCAGAGGCGTTGGCGCACAGCGACACCGTGACGGTGCTTCTACTGGGCGGCCGGATGCGCGGCAGAACCCTTGCGACGGTGGACCATTGGGCGGTGGATCGGCTGCGCACCCTGGTGATCGACGTGGCCTACCTGGGCACCAACGGGATCACCGTCGAGCACGGGCTGACCACACCGGACCCGGCCGTCGCCGCCGTCAAGCAGACAGCCGTGCAGGTCGCCGGGCGCAGGATTCTCGTGGCGGCACATACGAAGTTCGGCGAGACCAGCTTCTGCCGATTCGCCGAGGTATCGGACTTCGAAGCCGTCGTCACCGGATCCGAGCTGTCCTCTGCCGAGGCGCATCGTTACGAAGCGTTGGGGCCCAGCGTCATTCGGACCTGAGCCGGTCGACACCGTCCCAGAACCGATGCGCCCGCCCGGCGATCTCGTCGGGAAACTCCCCGTTGATGGCGTGCGAAGCCGACGGCCAGAGCTCAACCTCGCCGTGCCGTAAGAGTTTCCGGGCAGTATCCGCCGCGAGGTGGCCGTCGTGGATGACGCTGCGCCCGGCGATGAGCGCCAGCACCGGCATGTCCAACGCCCGCAACTTACCATCGGTGAACCTGGTGGGCGCGGGCTGGTGCAGCGCGAAGTCGGTGGTGGCGGCGTCGATCAACGCCGCCACCGGGCTGTGTTCGGAGCGGAATCCAGTCCCAGCCCGACGAGCAACTCTCCGAACCACCACGCCTGGTCCCCGGGGCCGGTCAGCGGCAACCGCTGGACCGACAGTCCGGGTTCGCCGAGCAGGTCCACACAGTAGACCGTGCGGTGCGCCAGCAGTCCGGGCAGATTGTCGGCCCACATGGGCGTGGACGCATTGCGGCCGGGCAGCAGAACCACGGGGCGTTCACCGCGGACCGGGCCGAAACGATACGCCCGGACGGTGCCGAACGTGGTTGGCACATCGGCACATTCACCCGCAACCGAAAGCGCGGCCATCGCCAATTCGTAGGCCGTGCGGAAGTGCGCTCGGGCCGACTCGCTACGCCAGCCACCGACGCTCACCGCAACTACTCGACGGTCACCGACTTGGCCAGGTTGCGCGGCTTGTCCACGTCATAGCCACGCGCCTGGGCCACGCCCGCCGCGAACACCTGCATCGGGATGGTCGACAGCAGCGGCTGATACAGCGTCGACACCGCCGGGATCTCGATCAGGTGGTCGGCATACGGCGCGACGGTGTCGTCGCCCTCTTCGGCGATGACGATGGTCACCGCGCCGCGGGCCTGGATCTCGCGGATGTTGCTGAGCAACTTGGCATGCAGGGTCGCCGAATTCTTCGGCGACGGCATCACCACGATCACCGGCAGGTCATCTTCGATCAGCGCGATCGGGCCGTGCTTGAGTTCGCCGGCGGCGAATCCCTCGGCATGCATGTACGCCAACTCTTTGAGCTTGAGCGCACCTTCGAGCGCCACCGGGTAGCCGACGTGGCGACCCAGGAACAGCACCGCCGAGGACTGCGCGAACCGGCGTGCGAGTTCTGTCACCGGCTCCATGCACGTCAGCACGCGAGCCACCTGATCGGCCATCGCTTCCAGATCGTGGTATTCGCGGGCCACCTCGTCCGGGTACTTGGTGCCCCGAGCCTGCGCAAGCGCAAGTCCGACAAGGTAGTTCGCGGTCAACTGCGCCAGGAAGGTCTTGGTGGACGCGACCCCGATCTCCGGACCGGCGCGGGTATAGAGCACCGCGTCGGCCTCACGCGGGATCTGGCTGCCGTTGGTGTTGCAGATGGCCAGGACCTTGGCCTTCTGCTCCTTGGCGTGCCGCACCGCTTCGAGGGTGTCGGCCGTCTCGCCCGACTGGGAGATGGCGATCACCAGCGTGCTGCGGTCCAGAACCGGGTCGCGGTACCGGAATTCGCTGGCGAGCTCGACTTCCACCGGAAGCCTGGTCCAATGTTCGATGGCGTACTTGGCCAGCATCCCGGAGTGGTAGGCGGTGCCGCAGGCGACGATGAACACCTTGTCGACCTCGCGCAGCTCCTGATCGGACAGGCGCTGCTCGTCGAGCACGATGCGGCCGTCGACGAAATGGCCCAGCAGGGTGTCCGACACCGCGGTCGGCTGCTCGGCGATCTCCTTGAGCATGAAGTAGTCGTAGCCGCCCTTCTCGGCGGCGCTGAGGTCCCAGTCGATGTGAAACTCGCGGGCCGGTGCGTCATCACCCGCGAAGTCCGTCACCCGGTACCCGTCCGCGGTGATCACGACGGCCTGATCCTGGCCCAGTTCGACGGCGTCGCGGGTGTGCTCGATGAAGGCGGCCACGTCGGATCCGACGAACATCTCGCCGTCGCCGACCCCCACCACCAACGGGGTGGACCGGCGGGCCGCGACGATGGTGCCGGGTTCGTCGGCGCAGGCGAACACCAGCGTGAAATGTCCCTCGAGCTGGCGCAGCACCGACAGCACGGAGCCGACGAAGTCGCCGGCAGTGGCACCCTCGCGATACGCGTGGGCGACCAGATGTACGGCCACCTCGGAGTCGGTGTCGCTGGCGAACTCGACGCCGGCGGCCTCCAGCCCGGTGCGCAGGGCGGCGAAGTTCTCGATGATGCCGTTGTGCACGACGGCGAACTTGCCGCTCGCGTCACGGTGTGGATGCGCATTGCGGTCGGTGGGCCGGCCGTGGGTGGCCCACCGGGTGTGACCCATGCCGGTGGTGCCGGACAACGCGGCGGGATCCGCCGCGCGGGCTTCGGTGACTGCTTCCTCCAGATTGGCCAGCCTGCCCGCTCGGCGCCGCACCACCAGGCCGCCGTCGCCGTCGAGCAGGGCGACGCCCGAGGAGTCATAACCCCGGTATTCCATCCGCCGCAAGGCATCGACCACAATCCCGCAGGCGGGGCGCCGTCCGACGTAACCGACGATTCCACACATGGTTACCCAGGGTAGTGCAGCGCCCGGCCACCCCCGGCCAACCGCGGGCCCGCGGGACGCGGCGATCTCAGCGGGCAGCACCGCCACCACGCCGAAGGCCGAGGAGAACGTGGTACCCGTCACCACGTGACCGTGGTCACCGCACGGTTGACGTACGGTCTACGGGTGGCCAGCACGAAGAAGCTTTTCGCAGCTCTCACCCGGCGCGGCCCGCACCGGGTACTCCGCGGCGACCTGGCCTTCGCCGGCCTGCCCGGCGTGGTCTTCACCCCCGAGTCGGGGCTCGGGCTGCCCGGCGTGGCGTTCGGCCACGACTGGCTGACGGGCGCCGAACGCTATGCGGGGACCCTGGAACATCTCGCCTCGTGGGGCATCGTTGCGGCGGCACCGGATACCGAGAAGGCGCTGGCCCCGTCGGTGCTCAATGCCGCCTTCGATCTGGGCACCACGCTGGACATCATCGCCGGGGTGCGACTGGGAACGGGCAAGATCAGCGTCCATCCGGGCAAGCTGGCCGTCGCCGGGCACGGTTTCGGCGCCTCCGCCGCGGTGTTCGCCGCGGCAGGTATGCAGAGCAGGCTCGCAGCCGCGGCGGCCCTGTTCCCGGCCGCGTCCAGTCCGGCTGCCGAACAGCCGGCCGCCGGGTTGAAGCTGCCCGGACTGATCCTGCGCGCGCCGTCCGACGGCACCTCCCTGCGGTCCAATGCCGATGCGCTGGCAGGCGCCTGGAGCACCGCGACGACGCGCACGGTCAGCAAGGCCGAAGCGGGCGGACTGGTCGAAGGTCGGCGCCTGGGCAAGGTGGTCGGTCTGCCGGGCGCCGACCGCGGCACCCAGAAGTCGGTGCGGGCGCTGCTGACCGGCTATCTGCTGTTCACGCTGGCCGGCGACAAGGCTTACAAGGACTTCGCCGACCCCGAGACCACCCTGCCCAAGACCGCCGAGATCGACCCCGAGGCCGTCCCCGCGACGCTCGAGGACAAGTTCGTCGCGCTGCTCAAGGGCTGACCCGGCTCTGAACGTCCCGCTTTGTGCGACCTGGTCCGGTTCGCCCCGCGCGTCGCGGACGAAACGGCACACGCCGTTCACATTGCCCCCAACCAACCGGTTGGTGATATAACTCCTCCATGCGGACAGGGATCTTTCTGGGCTACGCCGGCGGCTTCAAGGAAGCGGCCGAACAGGTCGTCAAGCTGGAGCAGGTGGGCATCGACATCGCCCTGGTCGCAGAGGCGTACTCCTACGACGCGATCAGCCAGTTGGGTTACCTGGCCGCCAAGACCTCGACCATCGAACTGGGCACCGGGGTGGTGCCGATCTACACCCGCACCCCCTCCCTGCTGGCGATGACGGCGGCCGGTGTCGACTACGTCTCCGACGGTCGTTTCCGCCTGGGCCTCGGCACGTCCGGTCCGCAGGTCGTCGAGGGCTTCCACGGCGTGGCGTTCGACGCACCGCTGGGCCGCACCCGCGAGGTCGTCGAGATCTGCAGGCAGGTGTGGCGCCGCGAACCCGTCAACCACGACGGCAAGTACTACCAACTCCCCCTGCCCGCCGGCCGCGGCACCGGCCTCGGCAAGCCGCTGAAGCTGATCAATCATCCTGTGCGCGAGCGCATTCCGATCACCATCGCGGCACTGGGCCCGCAGAACGTGCAATTGACCGCCGAGATCGCCGAAGGCTGGCAGCCGGTGTTCTACTACCCGGAGAAGGCCGACGACGTCTGGGGCGACGCCCTACGCGCCGGTGCCGCCAAACGGGATCCGGCGCTGGGTCCGCTCGATGTGATGGTCAGCGCCAGCCTGGCCATCGGCGACGACGTCGACGACCGACTCGCCTGGGCGAAACCGCAACTGGCCCTGTACATCGGCGGAATGGGCGCGCGCGGCAAGAACTTCTATCACAACCTGGCCACCCGCTATGGCTACGGCGAGGTCGCCGACCACATCCAGGACCTGTACCTGGTCGGCAAGAAGGCCGAGGCGATCGCGGCGGTGCCCGACGAGCTTGTCCGCAACGTATCCCTGGTCGGGCCAAAGGGTTTCGTCAAGGAACGGCTCGCCGCCTACGCGGAGGCCGGGGTGACGACCATCCTGGTGCATCCCCTCACCGGCGACGACGCCGAGGCGGTCACGTTCGCCGAGGATCTGGTCTCGCTCACCAGCTAGGCCGGCCAGTCGGGCGTGACACTCGCCTCACAATTGGGCGGCGCACCGGTTTGTTGGGTACGCTCTCCACAGCGGCATCGTCTGTTCTGCCTTTTGCCGCCTCGCCAGGGCTTTTATCGTAGCCCTGCTCGATCGTCACACCGAGCGCCGCGGGACCACCCCGCGCCGGGCAGGACGACCACACTCGACTTTTCTGGAGTTTCTTCGTGTCCACGTTTGCCGACCTCGGCCTGCCCGAGGCCGTCGTTTCCACGCTCGCTGCCAACGGCATCGAGTCCCCTTTCCCCATCCAGTCTGCGACCCTGCCGGATTCGCTGGCGGGCCGTGACGTGCTCGGCCGCGGCCGCACCGGTTCCGGCAAGACCTACGCGTTCCTGCTGCCCCTGGTGAGCCGCCTGGCCGCCAACCCGGTGCCGCGCCGCCCCAAGGCTTTCCGCGCACTCATCCTGGCCCCGACCCGCGAACTGGTCGCCCAGATCGACGCCTCGCTCGCGCCCCTGGCGCAGGCGACCGGCCTGCGGTCGGCCACGATCTTCGGCGGTGTGAGCGCCAACCCGCAGATCGACAAGCTGCGCAACGGCATCGACATCGTCATCGCCTGCCCCGGCCGCCTCGAGGACCACGTCAAGTCCGGCTACGCCGACCTGTCCGGCGTGCAGATCACCGTGCTCGACGAGGCCGACCACATGGCCGACCTGGGCTTCCTGCCCCCGGTCAAGCGTCTGCTGGATCGCACCCCGCGCGACGGTCAGCGCCTGCTGTTCTCGGCCACCCTCGACAACGGCATCGACGTGCTGGTCGACCGTTACCTGCACGATCCCGTGGTGCACAGCGTCGACTCCGAGCAGTCGCCGGTGGCCGCCATGGCCCACCACGTGCTGCACGTGGACGGCGCGGCACGTTTCGATGTGCTCGCCGACCTGGCCGCGTCCCCGGGCCGCACCATCGTGTTCGCCCGCACCAAGTACGGCGCCAAAGGCCTTGCCCGCAAGCTCAATTCACGCGGCGTACCGGCAGTTGAGCTGCACGGCAACCTGTCCCAGAACGCCCGTACCCGCAACCTGGCCGCATTCTCGGACGGTTCGGCCACGGTGCTCGTCGCCACGGACATCGCCGCGCGCGGCATCCACGTCGACGACGTCAGCCTGGTCGTCCACGCCGATCCCCCGGTGGAGCACAAGGCATACCTGCACCGGTCCGGCCGCACCGCGCGTGCCGGCAACGACGGCACCGTTGTCACCTTGATGGTCGACGACCAGGTCTCCGACGTCCGCGTCCTGACCCGCAAAGCGGGCATCAAGCCGACCGTCACCAAGTTCAGTGGCACGTCGCATCCGGTGCTGCAGGAGATCGCCCCGGGCGAGCGGAAGTTCACCGGCCCTATCGAGTTGGCCGGCGCCGAGCCTGCCGCGACGCGCGCGCCGCAGCAGCCCGGTCGTCAGCAGAGCCAGCGCCGTCGGCCCACCCGGGCCGGGGGTACCGGCGGTGGCCGCTCCGGTGGCAACGCCGCCAGCAGCGGCAGCGGCAGCCGTTCCCGACGGGGTGGCGCGGGACAGCACCGCTGAGCGATTGATGCACGTTCCGTAACGTCACGCGTTACGGAACGTGCACAAGTCACCGGAGAACGCCGGGCGCCTCATCGCTCAATCTGAGCAGTTGGATCACCGCTTGGGCGATCTCCTCGGGACCGGTCTGCTCCTTGGGTCGAGACCACCGCGACACAGAGACGATCATGCCCAGGATCAGTCGTGCCGTGACGGCGGGATTCCCCTCGTCCAGGTGACCGTCGGCCATGTTGGCGCCGACCACACCGACCCACATCTTCTCCATCTCACGGCTCCAGGACAGCCACCGCGAGTAGACGTCGGGCGGCAGCCCGGGGCCTCCGACAATCAGGTCGATGTAGCTGCGCATGCGTACCGCGGCGTCGGCTTGCACCCGGATCATCGCGATGAGCTGGGCGGCGGGACCGGCGGCACCCGCCATCGCGGCGGTGGTGCTTTCGGTCAGCGCTCCCGTGCACTGTTCGAACAGGATCGCGACGAGTTCTTCCTTTGTCGGGACCGAGCGGTACAGCGTCGCGCGGGAAACGCCCAGTCGGTCCGCGGTCTCGACGATCGATACCGCCTCGTAGCCACCCTCGGCATACAACTCCGCCACCGCGTCGGCGACGTCCTCGTGGTCGATGGTGAGACGAGGTCGGCCGCGAGTCCGACGCGGCGGGCCGTCTTCAACACGCTCCGACACTCCACTCCTCCGACCCACGCTGGTTCCGTTCACGCGTTTTAAAGCCTAGCCGTCGCAGAACATGTGGGCGGCCAGCGGCACCGGCGCTCAGCCACATTGACGTGATCGCCAATTATGTGACCTCGAAGGCTTCGGATCGGCTCGACGAAAAGTTCCTCGGCCGCGCCCGTCAGCCGCCGGCCTGCGGTAGCTCATCGGCCGCGATCTCGCACGGCGTGCGGGGCGGCGCAGCGACATGCTCAGGTGGCACCGCTTCAGCTGTCGGCGCGGCGGCAACCGGGTCGGGCACCGGCGTGGGCATGGGGACGGGCGGGTCAGCCTCAGGCTCAACAACTTCCGCCACCTCGTCGACGTGTGCGGGCGGCTCGTCATCTGCTGGCTCCGGCTTGTCCTCGTCATCGGCGTCATCGGGGTCGTCCTCGTCGGGGTCCTCCTCGTCGTCGGGATCGTCGTCGCTGTCCTCGTCCACCTCGGCCTCGCCGGGATCCTCTCCCAGGTCGAGCGGAGAGTCGCCCGATGTGCCAGGTCCCGAGTCCAGCAGACCGCCGATCAGGTCGGCGAGTTGCGTCCCCGCACCTGTCAAACCCGTTCCCAGCGAAGGCATCCCGGAACTCAACCCGCCACCCGGCAGCGCGCCCGAGAACGGATCCGCAGGCGGCGCCGCGGCGGGGGCGGACATGAACGGATCCGGCGCAGCCGCACCGCCGCCGATGGCGGGCGCCCCGAAGGCCGGCGGTTCGGCCGAGATACCGGCTGCGGCGGTGTCGTACGCGTCCCGTACCGACCGCTTCGTCGAGTCCATGACGTCCGCCCAGTCCGAGCCGATCGCAACCGTCACGAACGGATTGACCTTGCCGTCGACGATCTCGCTGGCGGTGTCCTGCGCACCCACGCCGCCCGCCACAGCCCGCGCCGCCGGCCACCACTGTTCGCGTTCGGCCCGATCCTCGATGTCCTGCACCGCGGCGACCTTGCCACTCACCAATTGCCATAAGGTGTCCCGCAATTCGGCGAGGGTGTCGGCCGCGCGGTGCAGCGCAGCTTCCGTCGACCCTGATGCTCGCGCGTGCTGCGCGACGGCGTCCGCCGCGACGTCCGCCCCCGGCCCCTGCCACGCTCCGACGAGCAGCGCCCTGGCTTCCTCCTGCAGCCGCGCGGCCTCCTGCACGGTGCCCAGCGCAGCTTCGACGGCCGCACAGTCGGCGTCCAGAGCCCCGAGGTCCATGCCGTCCTCGGCGGCGTAGGCGTCGTGCAACTGCGCCGGATCCGTTCCGGTGCGGCCCAGTGCGCGGCAGGCCGCCACGTAGTCGGACAGCACGTCGACGGCGGGCACGCCCCTGGCGAGCGCACCGTCGACGTCGTAGCCGGTCATCCGAGGCGGCGGGCCGCGCGCCCGTCGGCGTCGGCGTAGTTCTGCGCGGACGACCGCAGCAACGTGGCGATCTCACGCGCGGTGCGCGACCAGTCGGCCAACCTCGAGCACGTTCGCTCGACCGCTTGGCGGACGGCATCGCCGGAGTCGGCGTAGGAGCGGCCGGCCCGTGTCCCGTCGAAGTTCAGCCGGGCCAGGTGCGAGCGCAGCGCGGTGTCGAGCAGGTCGGCGGCGGTGTCATAGCGGTGCGCGGCGGCCAACACCACACCGGTGTCGATGTGCGTGGCAGTGAGGTGTCCCATGCATGGATAGGACGCGGCGGGCACCCGTTCGGTTCCCTCCGGCGCTGAAGACTATTGGTGTCCACTCACCGATTCGGCGACCCGGACCGCCAGTTGACGGGCGGTGTCCTCGTCGGCGGCTTCCACCATGACCCGGACCACCTGTTCGGTTCCCGAGGGGCGCAACAGGATTCGTCCCGTGTCACCGAGTTCCGCCTCGGCCTCTGCCACCGCGGACTGGACAGCGGGCGCCTGCGCCACGGTGGTCTTGTCGGCCACCTCGACGTTGATCAGCACCTGCGGAAGCACCTGCATCGGGGCGGTGAGTTCGGCGAGCGAGGTTCGCGTCTGGGCCATCCGCGACATCAGCCGCAGCCCGGTGACGATCCCGTCGCCGGTGGTACCGAACGCCGGGAGCACGATGTGGCCGGACTGCTCACCGCCCAGGGAGAACTCGCCGTCGCGCAGCTCTTCGAGCACGTAGCGGTCACCGACCGCGGTGGTGCGCACCTCGATGCCGGCCGCACGCATCGCCAGGTGCAGGCCCAGATTGCTCATGACCGTCGTCACCAGGGTGTTCGAGGCCAATTCGCCGGCGTCGCGCATGGCCAGCGCCATCAGCACCATGATCGCGTCACCGTCGATGATCTGACCGTTGGCGTCGACGGCCAGGCAGCGATCGGCGTCCCCGTCATGGGCCAGCCCCAGATCGGCACCATGGGTGAGCACCGCCTGCTGCAACGTCTGCATATGGGTCGACCCGCACTGGTCGTTGATGTTGAGGCCGTTGGGCTCGGCATGCAGGGCGATCACGGTGGCGCCCGCGGCGCGGTACGCGCGGGGCGCGGCCTCGAACGCCGCGCCGTTGGCGCAGTCGACAACCACGGTCAGCCCGTCCAGCGGGGTGGTGACGGCCTTGTGCACATGGCGCAGGTAGCGCTCCAGCGCGTCGTCGGCATCGATCACCCGGCCGATCCCGGCACCCAGCGGACGGCTGCCCGGACCGGCGTTGACCAGTTCTTCGATGCGGTCCTCGGTGGCGTCGTCGAGCTTGTGCCCGCCCGGTCCGAAGATCTTGATGCCGTTGTCGGGCATCGCATTGTGTGAGGCCGAGATCATCACACCGAAGTCGGCGTCGTAGGCGTTGGTCAGATAGGCCACCGCAGGGGTGGGCAGGACGCCGACCCGCAGCGCATCGACGCCCTCAGCGGTGAGTCCCGCGATGACGGCGGCTTCCAGCATCTCGCCGCTGGCCCGCGGATCCCGTCCGACGACCGCGACCCTGCGCCGGGTGCCGGTGACATTGCCGAGCCGGGCCGTCGCCGACCCCAGCGCCATCGCCAGTTCCGCCGTCAGCTCACGATTGGCGACACCACGCACACCGTCGGTCCCGAAAAGTCGGCGCATCTTCGTCTGGTCCTCCTCCGGTGCGGCCCCGCACACTCTCCATGAAATGCCGAAGGCGGGCGTGTCCATAGTGCGACACGCCCGCCCACGAGCAGAAACGATCAGCGCTTGCTGTACTGCGGCGCCTTACGGGCCTTCTTGAGGCCGTACTTCTTGCGCTCGATGGCACGCGGGTCCCGGGTGAGGAAGCCGGCCTTCTTCAGGGCCGGACGGTCCTCGGGCTGCACGATGATGAGCGCCCGGGCGATGGCCAGACGCAGCGCGCCGGCCTGACCGGACGGGCCACCACCATCGAGGTGGGCGTAGACGTCGAAGCTGTCCACCCGATCCACGATGACCAGCGGAGCCTTGATCAGCTGCTGGTGCACCTTGTTCGGGAAGTAGGCCTCGAGGCTGCGGCCGTCCAGGTGGAACTTGCCGGTGCCGGGCACCAGGCGAACGCGGACGACGGCTTCCTTGCGTCGGCCGACGGTCTGGATGGGGCGTTCCATGTAGACCGGCTCGCGCGGAGCTGCCTCATCGGCGGCCACCTCGTCGGAAGCCACCTCCTCGGCGGCTTCGTAAGCCTCGGTGGTCTCTGCGGTCTCGGGGGACTCCTCGATGACCTCTTCGGCCACCTCGGTCACTTCAGTCACTTCGGACTCGGTCACTGGGCCACCTGCTTGATCTCGAACGGAATCGGCTGCTGCGCGGCATGCGGATGATCCGGGCCGGCGTAAACCTTCAGCTTCTTCTGAATCTGGCGGCTCAGCTTGTTGTGCGGGAGCATGCCGACGATCGCATTCTCGACGACGCGGGTCGGGTGCTTCTCCAGCAGTTCACCGATGGTGCGCTTACGCAGGCCGCCGGGGTAACCCGAGTGGCGGTAAGCGAACTTGTTGGTGAGCTTGTCGCCGCTGACGGCGATCTTCTCGGCGTTGATGATGATGACGAAGTCGCCACCATCGACATTGGGCGTGAATGTCGGCTTGTGCTTGCCACGGAGCAGCTTGGCTGCTTCCACGGCGAGCCGGCCGAGCACCACGTCTTGGGCGTCGATGACATACCACTGATGCGTGGTGTCACCCGCCTTCGGCGTGTAAGTAGGCACAGTGCTTACCTTCTCTTCTCGGGTTGATGTTGCCGGTCTGGTGCGCGCCCGTCGGAATCCCAGCGACCGACGTTGACCTGGGAACCACCTCCCCTTGCGGGGGCGGCGCACACCAACGGAGCAGCTTACCGGGAGCTGTCACCGCAGGTCAAAACGCCCGAGCCGGATCCGCGGCTCAGGGCTCCAGGATCGGCCGCAACGCATGCAGTACGGCGGGGTCCTCGATGGTCGAGGGCAGCGGCTCGTCCTTGCCGTGGGCGATGCCGCGCATCGCCTTGCGCAGGATCTTGCCCGACCGTGTCTTGGGCAGTGCCGGCACGACATCGACGAGTTTGAAGCTGGCGACCGCACCGATCTCGTTGCGCACCGACGCCACCAGTTCCTCGACGAGGTTGTCGGCTGATGCGGCGGCTTTGAGCACCACCATACCTCGCGGCACCTGGCCCTTGATCTCATCGGCAACCCCGATCACGGCGCATTCGGCGACGGAGGGATGCGCGGCCAGCACCGCCTCGATGGCGCCCGTCGAGAACCGGTGCCCGGCAACGTTGATCACGTCATCGATGCGGCCCATGACGAACAGGTAGCCGTCCTCATCGAGGTAGCCGCCGTCGCCGGTGAGGTAGTAGCCCGGGTGTTCGCACAGGTAGGAGGCCTCATAGCGGGCATCGTCGCCCCACAGGGTGGGCAGGGTGCCGGGCGGCAGCGGGGTGCGAATACACACCGCACCTTCCTCCCCCGGCCCGCACGGCACCCCGTCGGCGGTGAGGATCTGTACGTCGTAGCCGGGCATCGGCACCGTCGGCGAACCCGCCTTGAACGGCAGGCGCTCCACCCCGACGGGGTTGGCGGCGATCGCCCAGCCCGTCTCGGTCTGCCACCAGTGGTCCACCACGGGAATGCGGAGCTTCTGCACCGCCCAGTGATAGGTGTCGGGGTCCAGCCGTTCGCCGGCCAGAAACAGGTGCGCCAGTGAGGACAGGTCGTGGCGCGCCAGGTGGGTGCCGTCGGGATCCTCTTTACGGATCGCACGGATCGCCGTCGGCGCGGTGAACAGCACCTTCACCCGGTGCTCGGCGATCACCCGCCAGAACGCGCCGGGGTCCGGGGTACCGACCGGCTTGCCTTCGTAGAGCACGGTGGTGGCACCGACCAGCAGCGGCGCGTAGACGATGTAGGAATGCCCGACGACCCAGCCGACGTCGGAGGCCGCCCAGAACACCTCTCCGGGCCCCACGTCGTAGATGTGGCGCATGCTCCACGTCAGGGCCACCGCATGGCCGCCGTTGTCACGCACCACGCCCTTGGGATTTCCGGTGGTGCCGGACGTATAGAGCACATACAGCGGGTCGGTGGCCGCCACCGGGACGGCGTCGTGCGGCTTGGCGGTGAACATCGCCTCGTGCCAGTCCACATCGCGGCCGGCCACCAGCTCGCACGGTGACTGCTCCCGCTGCACGATGACGCAGTGCGCGGGCGGATGCGCCGAAGCCTCGAGCGCGGCATCCAGCATCGGCTTGTAGTCGACGGTGCGGGACGGTTCGATTCCGCACGACGCGGACACGATCACGGTGGGGTGGGCGTCGTCGATGCGCGCGGCCAGCTCGTGGGCGGCGAACCCGCCGAACACCACCGAGTGCACCGCTCCGATGCGGGCGCAGGCCAGCATCGCGATGACCGCTTCGGGGATCATCGGCATGTAGATGACGACGCGGTCCCCTTTGGTGACGCCGAGGCCGTTCAGCACCCCGGCGAAGCGCGCCACCTCGTCGAGCAGCTCGCGGTAGCTGAAGGTGCGGGCGCTGCCCGAGACCGGGGAGTCATAGATCAGCGCCGCCTGCTCGGCGCGCCCGCCCGCGACATGGCGGTCCAGTGCATTGACGCAGGTGTTGAGTTCCCCGTCGGAGAACCACCGGTAGAACGGCGGGTTGGCGTCGTCGAGCACCGTCTGGGGCTTGCGCGTCCACGCCACCGCGTCGGCGGCCTGCGCCCAGAACGCCGCCGGATCCTTGATGCTGGCCTGGTAGAGCTCTCTGTAATCGCCCATGACGGGGCACACCTCCATTTGTTTCCGGGTCCTATGCGCGCCGACGGCCGGCCAGGCAGAGCGTGGTGACGCCTGGGGCATCGGTGAGATTCGATTGGGCGAGCTCGATCATGCTGCGCCAGAAGATGTTCCGCTCCAGCGACACCTGTCCCACCACCGCTTCGCGCCACTGGGCGACAAACGGAGCGAAGGACGTGTTCTCGTCGAGCAGTTCCACGGTGACCGCCACCAGGGAACGGCCCGCGGGTTCGTCGTGCGCCATGGCCCGCCACATCCGCGTGGCGGTGCGCAGCCGACGACGATGTTCGACCAGCGCGGACAGCAACCACCGGATGGCGCGCCGTTCCTCGTCGCCGATCCATGCGGCGTCACCGCAACTCTTGAGGAACGCCTGCTGGGCTTTGGTGGTGTCGTTGAGTTCGTCGAGCACGCGGATGGCCTCGGCCTTGATGAGGCCGCCTTCGCCGGTGGTCACGGACCGACCAGAAGCAGAGGGATACCGACGACGATGCGGGCCGCGTTGTGGCCGAGGGTGCGGGCCGACCCGGATCCACCGAACAGACCGTCGATCGGTCCGCCCAATTTCTCGTGCTGCACGCTCACCACGCCCGCAGCGTCGATCCCGATCCCGACCCCCAGGGACGAGCCGACGGCCGCCACCCGGGCCAGAGAGTGCGCATCACCGTCGTCGACCTGCCGTTCGAGGATGGCCGGTACGCCTTCCTCCTCGACGCCTGCGAGTACCTCTTGCTCGACATGTACTGCGCCACAACTGATCACGAGAATCGCCGGCGGAACCGGCTGTCCACCTTCACGCATGGGCGCCGACGCCTGACGCAGCGTAGGACGCCACCAGACCGGAGGCCACCGCATTCCGCGGGCCCTCGGTGCCGCGGACATTGCCGGTCCCACAGACGATCCCGTAAGGCGCGACGGCATCGGCGATCAACTGCGGGATCTCGAAGTCGAGGGCACATCCGCCGAGCAACACCACGAAACCGATCTGGCGCAGGTCACCGTCCGGCGCGATACCGCGCAGCGCCCGTAGGGCGTTCACCACGAACACCCGCTCCTTGGCGGTGCGACGCACACTGCGGATCCGCTCCAGGGAATGTCTTGTCGGGATCGGGCTCATCCCGGTGTCACCGAGGGTCACCACCCGCGCGAAGGCGGTTGCCGGTAGCGCTGTCTCGAAGAATTGGACGGTGCCGTTCTCCAACCGGACATGGAAGAAACTTTCGGCCTTGCCCAGCGGGCACCGTTTGATCTCCTCGGCCAGTTCCAGGTTCTCCAGGCCCAGTTCGGCGTCGATCAGCTTGGTCACCAGGTCCCCGGCCCCGGCCAGGTGTGTCGCCTCGGTATGACCGTCGGCCTGGATCACCGCGGCATCCGAGGAGCCGCCGCCGAGGTCGAGAACCACCAGAGGCTTGTCGGTGCCGGGGGTGGTCAGCGCCCCCAGCACCGCCATCTCGGCTTCCACGCCGCCCACCACGACGTCCACCGCCGTCGCACCCATGGCCCGAAGGCGGACCGCCACCTCGTCGGCGACGGCCTGCATCCCACTTTCCTTGGTGCGCACCATCGCTGCCAGCGCGACCGCGTTCTCCAGGGCGACCTCCCCCGCCACGCCGCCGCGCACCTCCTTGGGCACCAGCGTGTCGATGGCCAGCAGGTCGCCGATGTGGACGTCGGCCAGCGCATGGTTGGACAGGTCGGCCATGCTCTGCCGGACGTTGGCGATCATGCCGCCGGAGTTGGTGCCGGCCTCACCGGTGACATCGACGAGGGGGCTGACCCGCTCGACCTCCGCCATCAATTCCGCTGCGCCCCTGGATACGTCGATGGTCGTGCTCTTCTTCGCGCCGTTCAGGCTCAGCGCGCCGGCCGGGATGGTCCGGTCCGCGACATCGCCCGACGGGGTGCGCACCACCACCGCCGAACGGTTACCGGTCAGTGCCCGCGCAACCGGCGACACCACCTTGGTCTGTTCCGCGTCGAGGCCGAAAATGGTTGCCAGACCATAGGCATTCGACAGCGTCCGGATGGACTGGCCGGGGGCGGCCACCTCGACCGCGGCGATCATGCCGCGCGGAACCGCCTCGATGCGCGACACCTCGTCGATGATCGGAATCTTGGTATCCACCCGGTTGGCCACCAGCACCGCATCGTCGTTGCGCAGGATGGCCCCGGTGATCTCGACCCCGCGGTGCGCCGCCGCATTGATGGTGGCGGCGGCCGCGTCGAAGTCGACCTCGGCCGGCACCACGACAATCACCGGTGCGCCGGGGGCCCTTTCGGCCAGGTCGGCGAAATCGATGATGGTGCCGACGCCCAGTCCGCGCCCACCGGGTGTCCGGGGATCGTGGCCGATCATCGTCGACTCGGTGATGATCGTCTCGGTGATGGTCTCCATCGCCAGGCCGCTGATCACCGGTGTCGCCTCGTTGAGCAGCACCACCTCGAGGTCGGCGATGGCTACGCCGGCGTGCTGCAGCGACCAGACCACCGCCTTGGCAACACCTTCGACGTTCTTGACGGTGCCCTTGATACCCGTGGTCCGGGTCAGCGCCACGCCGATGAACGTGGGCGTCCCGTCGGCGTCGATCGTGGCCAGACTGGCCTCGGTGGTGGAGTTCCCGATGTCCACCCCGACGACCGTGCGTCCGGCGCTGTTGCTCCCCAAGCCCGAAACCCGTATCAACCCACCGCAGCGGCCGAGAACTCGGGCATGACCTCGACAGCCTTGGCGTCCTTGCGGACCAGTTCGGTTTCCTTCAGGTGCAGCAGCGCCGCCTTGGCCTGCCAGCGCGGCCGGGCCATCTGGTCGTTGAGCGTCGGCACCGGTTGCGGGGACTCACCTTTGGCGTACTGCGCGGCATTGGAGCCGATCTGCCGGTAGGTCTCCAAGGTCAGCAGGGGGCACTGCGGGAACAGCTCGAGGCTGGACAACCGCGGCAGGTCGCGTTGGTGGATCATCGACGTCCCGCGGGACAGGATCCCGATGCCGATACCCGATCCCGACAACCGGGCCGCGGTGTGCGACATGGCGGCCAGGTCGGAAGTGTTGCGAACACGGATCACCCGCGCGCCCACCTCCTGCTCCTCGATACCGGCCAGCACCTGGCGGATCACCTCGGACAGCGGGATGTCGACGATGGTCTTGCTGAACAGGTCGCCGAACCCCGGGGAGATCGCGATGACGACCTCATCGGGCCGCGTCCCCCGGCCGGCGGGGCCGACCTCGGTGAAGGTCAGGGACCGGGCGGGGTCTGGGGAGTTGGTCGACACAGTCATTCCACCTCTACTTCCGGGTTCGATGCGCTCGTGACGTGGCGCAGTCGCTTCATCTCTTCCCACCGTTCGCCCGACGGCCGATACCCGGTGCCGGGACCCGCGTAGTCGTTGGCGTCGTTGATCGCCGACAGCGGAGCGCCCTTGGTGAGGATCGCCGAGGTTTGCAGCAGATCACCCGACACCCGCTGGCGCAGGCTGGCCAACACGTTCTCGGCGATATCGGAGAAGCCGGTCGCCTCCAGTGCCTTAACCAGGTCCAGCCCCGTGATGTTGCGATCCATCACCTGCTGCGCACCCTTGAGGTCCTCCAGCACGTCCCGCGGGATCAGATCCTGACTTCCGTTGGCGTACACCGCCGTGTCGATCTCGTTGTCGGTGATCGGTGGCAGGTCGAGATATTTGAACACCGCCTGCAGCGCCTTGGCCGCCTTGGTGCGCGCCGCGAGGATCTCGGATTCCTTCACGTGCCGCAGACCGCCGTCGATCTGCAGGTCACGCTGAATGGTGTTGAAGTCGTCGAAATCGTCGCTGTCGACGTTCGAGCCGGCGAACATGTTGTCGTAGTTGGGCACCGCCGAGTAGCCCGAACACACGAAGTCGGTTCCGGGCATCATCTGCGGCATCAGGCGGGCGGTGCGCCGCATCGGGGAGTGTGAGAACGACTGGTCGTTACCCGAGGCGCATTCCAGGTCCACCGACGACGCGATCAGGTTCTCGGCGGCGACGGCGCGAATACCGCCGGGCACCGCACCCGGCACGCCGATACAGGAGATCGAGCCGTTCTGCAGGCCCTGCACTCCCGCACCCTTGGTCACCAGGATGCAGCGGATCTCCAAGTACAGCATGGACTTTCCCTGCGCATTGCCCATCTGCACCTCGGATCCGGTTCCGGAGGTGAACCGCATCTTGATGCCGCGGGAGGCGTAGGCGGCGGCGAGGAACGCTTTCGACCACGGGGTGTCGTCACCGTCGACGAAGACCGGTTCGGTGCCGTACACCGAGATGGTCTCGGCGTACCCGGTGATGCCGCGCATACCGAGCTCCAGTTCGGTGGCCTCCTCCAGCGCGCACTGGGTCTGCGGTCCGGCCGCGCCGGCCTGGCTGCCGATCTGCTGGGCCATGGCGACCAACGGCGCGTACCGGACGACGCCCAAAGTCGTTTCCACTTCGGCGAATCCGCGCAGGGTCGCTTCGGCCGCCTCGCAGGCGACCTGCAACGGGTTGTCCCTGGCACTGGTGCAGTGTGCCTGGTTGGCCGGGGTGCGACGGGCGCGCATCTTCTGCATGCCCATCATGATCTCGACGATGTTGAGGTTCTTGGCCACCGCGAGAAGCTTCGCCGGGGTGAGCCCCTTGGTGACGGCGATGACCTCATCGCGAGTGACGCCCGGGTCGACGAGCATGCCGGCGATCTCGGCTGCAGGGATGGCCATCGACTGTTCGGTGGTCGC
The DNA here is from genome assembly GCA_016197365.1 of Mycolicibacterium cosmeticum. Classification (GTDB taxonomy): domain Bacteria; phylum Actinomycetota; class Actinomycetes; order Mycobacteriales; family Mycobacteriaceae; genus Mycobacterium; species Mycobacterium cosmeticum_A. The sequence goes on from JACPVS010000006.1 coordinate 761,150, forward strand.
GACGTCGATCGCCTTGTCCGCGATGAACTGGTCGATGAAGTCGAAGTCGGCACGTTCGGTGCCGTCCATCTCGACGATCAGACCGTTCTCCACCCGCACACTGGGCTGCGGGTCGAAGGGGCTGTCCATCGCCACCATGCCGACCTCGGGCCACTCCTCGACGAAACCGTCCAGGTTGACCGGGCGCGCTTCCAGCGCCTGGGTGCGCAGCGACTGCCGCACATTGGTTTTCGTTGCCGTGTGATCCGGTACTACTGCGGTCATCGGTGAATCTCCTATTCGCTCTTGGCCAGCAGGTCGCGGCGCTCGTACACGTCGGCCGCCTCGCGCACCAGCTCGGCAAGGTGGGTCGCGTCGTACTGCGTGGTCAGCTCTTCGGCGATCGACTCCAGCTCTGACTTGGTGGAGGCGTTCGGCCGCAGCGCGTTGTAGATGGCCAGCACCCGGGCATCCGAGATGGCGGTCATCTCGGCCGCGCGCCGCAGATTCGCGCCCAGCTGCGGCCGCCCGACCCGCTCCGAGATCTGCGCCTGCAGACGCAGGGTGTCCGGGGTGATGCGCAGGTCAGTGGCCTCGATGGTGCCGGCGACGACAGCGTCGATCGTGATGTCGTCGATGGATCTGCCGTTGGGGGTGAACAGCAGATCGCGTCGATGGACACTGAGCGGATAGTCGGTCGCGGGGTCCAGGGTCGGTTCCGTCATGCACTGCTCCCAGGTGAGGGATGACCACGAACGGGTCACCTCGGTCCAGATTTGCTAGGTCCTCTTTTGTGACACGGACTGGCCGCGACCTGCCCATTGTGGCTCATGTCACGTTGCACCGAGGTTGCAGCGACTCTGCCACCCATTCGTGCAGGTTACGGCCCATCCGGCGGCCCGCCCCCACCGTTCGGTGAGGCCACTCACTCCCCCAGCGATCGGTTCTCGCGCCTCCCGGGGGCATTGCCCCGCACGTCGCGTTACCGTGCAACGACCATGAGCTCCCACGTACCGGACGACACGACCAGGTATCTGGCCGGACTGGGCGAGTATTTCGCGCTGCGCGTCGCGGATGGTGACGAATGGCTTTGCCTTGCAGATCTTTTCACTGATCAGGCGGTGACCCGCCAGGTAGCGCGCATGCGTACGGCGATGGCGGAGTCGGCGGGGTGTGCGGTGGAACGGGTCCCGGTACGTGTGGCGGCGTCGTCGTTCCAACTGGGTGTGGCCGCGCGACTGTTGTCGCCCGTCATCGGGTCCGTGCTGTGTTTCCGCGCGGTGCCAGTGCTCGATCACCGTTCGGTGCGGTGGCGACCGTCGGCGGGCCCCGCCCCACAGTTCGCCGTCACCGGCCCGGTCTGGGTCGGGGTCACGACGGACCGCGCGGCCGCCGACGTCATCGCGACATCGGTGCTGGCCGCACTGACCGGCCTCGGGGCTCGACTGGACGCGTTGATGTCGCTGTCCTCGCAGGTCACGTCGGGCAATCTTGCGTCCGCGGCCAACGGTGCGGTGACGGTGCTGGCGATGTCGCGGCCCGAGCTGCGGGTGCCGGGCCGGGCCCTGGTCCGGGCCCTGCTGGACACGGCGCCGCTGTCGGGAACCGGCACCTTCACCGCCGACCAGTTCCGCCGCCGCAGCTGCTGCCTGTACTACCAGGCGCCGAGCTCAGGGTTGTGCGGCGACTGCGTGCTCGCGGTGGCCGCCACGTCACAACCGGGCGCCGCGCACTGACTTCGTCTCTTTGCAACCCCGGTGCAACGCTGCCGGGATTAGCATTCGCCGCTCAGCGGCAGGACGGAGTTCGACCATGGGCTGGACACAGGTGCGCTACGCATCACCCCAGCAAGGCGCGAGCGGTGCGGATATCAATCGACCATCCGAAATTGATTGTCCACCAGCTCCTTTCGAGACCGTGGCGGCACGCACGGTCTTCGTGATGAACGACGAGTTGCTCCGGCATGGCCTGATGCACGTGATAGCCCAGGGCGGCGGACTGGACCTGGTGGCCGACCTCAGGCATGAGGCCGGAGTCGCCGAGCGACTGCGGGTGCTACGCCCCGACCTGTTGGTCGTGGGTGCCGAAGCGGCCGCGGGCCTGCCCGCCCTGCTGGCCGAACTCGACCCGGTGCCCAAAGTGGTGGCGGTCATCGACGGCGATGATCCCCGCGAGCCGGCTCTGCCGATGATCCGGGCCGGCGTCGACGGAGTGGTGGATCGGCGTTCACCGGCCGCCGACCTGCTCAGTACCATCCTGCGAGTGATCAACGGCCACGGCGCGCTCGACGCACGCAGCGCGGGGACACTGATCGGTGAGCTGCGCGCCCAGGCTGAACCGGGCTATTCACGCATGCTCACCCGGCGTGAGGGCGAGGTGCTCGGGCTGCTGACCAACGGGCTCGACAACCGCGCGATCGCCACCACCCTGTTCATCTCGGAGGCGACCGTGAAATTCCATCTGCACAACATCATGGACAAGTTCGGGGTACACAGCCGTGCCGCCCTGGTGGCCACGGTCCTGCGGGGACGCCACCTTGTCTGAACGCGTGACTCCCGGCGATATCACCGTCGGCCTCCCCGTGCGTGACCGCGCCGTCACCGTCGTCGGATCCGACGGCCGCGCGTTGAGCGTCGTCGGGGCACTCGTCGGGGCGGGCGCGGTGGTGACCGTGGTGTCGGCGCGACCGGCGGCTTATCTTTCCGATCTCGCGGACCGCGCCCTGATCACGTTGCGGTCCCGCGACTTCCAGCCCACCGATCTCGCCGCGGCCGAACTGCTCTTCGCCCACACCGGCAATCCCGAGACCGATCACTCGATCGCCGGGCTGGCCCGCGCCCGAGGCCTGTTCTGCATCGCACCGGACCGACGGGATCGTGACATCGATACCGCGACAACGGTTTCGCAGGGCAGTGTCGTCATCGTCGGCGGCGGCCCCGGTGATCCCGGGCTGCTCACCGTCGCCGGCCGGGCCGCGCTCGCGCGCGCCGACGTGATCATCGCCGACCGGCTCGCACCGGTCGGTGCACTGAACGACATTGCGCCGCAAGCGCAGATCATCGATGCGTCGAAGGTCCCCGGCGGCCGCCGCACCGAGCAGAGCGACATCAACGCCATGCTGATCACCCATGCCCGCGCCGGGCGCACCGTGGTCCGTCTCAAGGGGGGCGACGGATTCGTCTTCGGCCGCGGCGGCGAAGAGGCCGACGAATGCGTGCGGGCCGGCATCACCGTGGAGGTGATACCGGGGGTCAGTTCCGCGATCGCCGCGCCTGCCGCGGCACTGATCCCCGTCACCCATCGTGGCCTGACCCAGGGTTTCACCGTGGTCTCCGGGCATGTGCCGCCCGACCATCCGGAGTGCACGGTGAACTACGCCGCGCTGGCCCGGGCGAACACGACCATCGTGCTGATGATGGCGGTGGCCAATCTCGACGCGATCACCCGGGCGCTGATGGAGGCCGGGATGTCCCCGGATACCCCGGCGGCGGTGATCGCCGACGGCACCCTCGCCGGCCAGCGCGAGATCCGGGCCGGCCTCGCGACGATTGCCGAGGCCGCCCGGGCCGCGGGGGTGCGACCGCCGGCGACGACCGTCATCGGCGCGGTGGCGGGTTTCGTCGCGGGCTCGGCGGCGCGACCGATCGCCGCGCAACTCAGCAACTGACGGCCGTGCACGCCCGCGAATCTCGACGTTTTGGTGGCCAGGATGGCTCTCAACCCGCCAAAACGTCGGAAACCGCGCTGTGGGTATTGCGTCACGGCGAGTCGACGTGGAACGCCGAGGGCCGGATGCAACGCCAGATCGCGCATCCACCCCTGACCGAACGCGGTGCGCTCCAGGCGTATGCGGCCGGTGACACGTTGCGGGACACCGGTATCGACCGCATCGTCACCTCGGACGCGGTGCGGGCGACGCAGACCGCACGGGCCGTGGCGCAGATTCTGGAGGTGCCGGTATCCGTCGACGTGCGGTTGCGGGAACGCGGTTGGGCTGAGCCGGGGCATCTGGAGGATCCCGCGCCACGGGTCCTGGCGGCGCTGAGTGCGATCGCGATATCCGGTGATCGGGTCGCGGTCGTGACTCACGGCGATATCGTCTACCTTCTCCGTGACATGCTGTGCGCCACCCAAGACTGGGAAACCGGGTCGGACGTGCCGCACTGCGTCGCCTTCGCGGCGCGCCCACAGGCGCTGTCAGGCCGGCAGTAGCAACGCCAGGCCGGCCGCCAGCGCTGCGCCGACGAACGGTGCCACCACCGGCACCCAGGCGTAACCCCAGTCCGCAGTGGCCTTGCCGCGGATCGGCATGAGCGCGTACGCCAGTCGGGGGCCGAGGTCGCGGGCCGGGTTGATGGCGTAACCGGTGGGGCCGCCCAGACCGAAGCCGATGGTGATGATGACGAACGACACCGCCGCGTAGCCGAGGTTCGTGTTGATCTCGGGGTTGGTCAGGATCCAGAACACCAGCACGAACGTCGCGATGACCTCGGTGACGATGTTCCACGGGATGGCCCGCACCGCAGGAGAGGTGCAGAAGATGCCACGGGTACCGGAATTGTCGTCCATGTTGTCGAACTGGAGCTTGAACGCCGCCCAGCACAACCAGGCTCCGATGAACCCGCCGAGCAGCTGCGCCGCCCAGTACACCGGCACCGACGACCACGGCACCCCACCCGAGATGGCCACCGCCAGGGTGACCGCCGGGTTGATGTGCGCGCCCGAGGGGGCTGCGATGCTCGCACCCGCGAAGACGGCGAAACCCCAACCGATCACGATGACCAACCAGTCGCCGCCACCGCCATGGGAGAACGAGTTCTTCAGCACCACCGCGGCCACCGAGCCGTTCCCGAGCAGACACAGCACCGCGGTGCCCAGGAACTCCCAGACGAAGATGTCGATATTCGACACTGACTCACCCTCTCTTGGCCGTCAAAGGTTCTGTCGCACAGTCTTTGTGCTGACGACGGATACGAGGATGCTTTCCGTGGCTTACTACCCACTTACCCACCACCGGTTGGGCACCGACTGACCCATGGGTCAGTCTTTGGTCAGGTTCTGGCAACCAGGGGTGGGAAGGCGCCCAAACACCTGTCGGTACCGGCTCCGGCCATTATGATCGATGACGGGTGAGTACACCCCCGTGAACGTGAAAATTATTGTGGGAAAACCGATTCGAAAGGCAAGTCCATGAGTGCCATCAGCCTGCCCAGTGCCACCAAAGTGGTCGACGCCGCGATCGAGAAGGCCCGCGAGATCGGGCAGCCGATGAACATCGCGGTCGTCGACGACGGCGGTCATCTCGTGGCTTTCGTCCGGATGGACGGGGCGATCAAGGCCAGTATCGACATCTCGATCCGGAAGGCGCGCACGTCGATTCTGATGAACGCGCCCACGGGGGCGCTCACCGCGATCGTCCAGCCGGGCGCGGAACTCTATGGCCTGGAACAGACCAGCGGCGGTTTGGTCATCTTCGGCGGCGGGATTCCGCTGACCGTCGACGGCGTGGTCGTCGGCGCGGTCGGTGTCAGCGCCGGAAGCGTCGAGCAGGATGTCAGCGTGGCCGAGGCCGGGGTCGCCGCACTGTAGAGCCGATCGGCCCCGGCGCGGGTGCGCCGGGGCCGTCACCGGGTCAGGACACGTCCACCCAGTCCAGCGTCCGCTGAACGGCCTTCTGCCAGCCGGCGTAGCCCTCCGAACGCTGGTCCTCCGACCAGGACGGCGACCAGCGCTTGTCCTCCTGCCAGTTGGCCCGCAGATCGTTCGGGTCGCTCCAGAACCCGACCGCAAGGCCGGCAGCATAGGCTGCGCCCAGCGCTGTAGTCTCTGCCACAACAGGTTTCACCACGTCGACGCCGAGTACGTCGGCCTGGATCTGCATGCACAGTTCGTTGGCGGTGATTCCGCCGTCGACCTTGAGCACCTCCAGGTGCACACCCGAGTCGGCTTCCATTGCGTCGACGACGTCGCGGCTCTGGTAGCAGATCGCTTCCAGCGTCGCCCGGGCCACATGGGCGTTCGTATTGAACCGCGACAGCCCGACGATGGCACCGCGTGCGTCGGAGCGCCAGTACGGCGCGAACAATCCGGAGAACGCCGGCACGAAATACACGCCGCCGTTGTCGTCGACCTGGCGGGCCAACGCCTCGCTCTGCGCCGCACCGCTGATGATGCCCAGCTGATCGCGCAGCCACTGCACCGCCGAACCTGTCACCGCGATCGAACCTTCAAGTGCGTAAACCGGTTTGGCGTCGCCGAACTGGTAACAGACCGTCGTGAGCAACCCGTTCTCCGAGCGGACGATCTTCTCGCCGGTGTTCAGCAGCAGGAAATTGCCTGTGCCATAAGTGTTCTTGGCCTCCCCGGCCGACAGGCAGACTTGTCCGACCATCGCGGCCTGTTGGTCACCCAAAATGCCGGTCACCGGCACTTCGCCTCCCATGGGACCCGCCACCAACGTCGTCCCATACGGATCGGGGGACGACGACGGCCGGATCTGCGGCAGCATCTGGCGCGGGATGTTGAAGAACGACAACAACTCATCGTCCCAGTCCAGGGTTTCCAGGTTCATCAACATGGTGCGGCTGGCGTTGGTGACGTCGGTGACGTGCACCCCGCCACGCGGACCGCCGGTCAGGTTCCACACCACCCAGCTGTCACTGTTACCGAAAATGGCATCGCCCTTTTCGGCGGCTTCCCGTACGCCGTCGACATTTTCCAGGATCCACTGGATCTTGCCGCCCGAGAAGTAGGTGGCCGGCGGCAGGCCCGCTTTGCGGCGGATGACGTCGCCGCGGCCGTCGCGGTCCAGCGCCGAGGCGATCCGGTCGGTGCGGGTGTCCTGCCACACGATCGCGTTGTAGTACGGCCTACCGGTGTTCTTGTTCCACACCAGCGATGTCTCGCGCTGGTTGGTGATGCCCAGTGCCGCAATGTCACTGGTCTGGAGATTCGTGTTGTTGAGCACCGAGGTGAGTACCGAGGCGGTGCGTTCCCAGATCTCCACCGGGTTGTGTTCCACCCAGCCTGGCTGCGGCAGGATCTGTTCGTGTTCGAGTTGGTGCCGGCCCACCTCGGCGCCGGCATGATCGAAGATCATGGCGCGGGTGCTCGTGGTGCCTTGATCTATGGCTGCGACGAAATCGGGCAACGCTGCTCCTCAGCTTCGAAGGGGACTGAACTCGAACACATGTGGTGCCGCTACTGTCGTCCCTCGGCATTCGCGGCGCCGGCTGTCACAATGCACCCTCGCACAGCGTTCGGCAGCCGCGCAGCACTGTGCTCGGGGACGACACGTGCGCGCGACAGGAAGCGCAGACCCTCCGGCGCTTCCAGGCTGAATCCGGCACCGCGGCCGGGGACCACGTCGATCACCAGTTGAGTGTGCTCCCATACCGCGTACTGCGGTCCGGAGACCCAGACCGGGACGCCGAAGGGCTGCCTATCGGAGACCACGTCGAGCACCCCGAGCAGCACATCGCTGTCTCCGATCGACAGTTCGCCCACCGGGTAACACATCGGGGACGAGCCGTCGGAACCACCGCCGGATTGGTGAAACATCAACGCGCCGTGCCGTTTCTGTAAACGCAGCACCAGGTCGGCCGCGGGTCGGGTGATCAGCACCCTGGTGGATTGAGACATGGAACCAACTCCCGAGACGGGTCAGAAGAAGCCTGCGGCGTTCTCGCTGTAGGAGACGAGGAGGTTTTTGGTCTGCTGGTAGTGATCGAGCATCATATGGTGGTTTTCCCGACCGATACCGGACTGCTTGTACCCACCGAACGCCGCATGCGCGGGATACTGGTGATAACAATTCGTCCACACC
>JACPVS010000003.1 GCA_016197365.1 Mycolicibacterium cosmeticum
CTGATACCGCTGCTCGGCCACGCTCAACTCCCTCATTCAGGGAGTGTCAAGGATCAACCGAAGTATCTGTCAACCATCAGCCGAAACACTGTCAGGCATCAACCGACGCAGAAATGTCACGCATCAACCGAGGTAATACAAACACTTGGTGGGGCGGGCGGGGCTCGAACCCGCGACCAAGGGATTATGAGTCCCCGGCTCTAACCAACTGAGCTACCGCCCCTGCCGCGCAGCGCGCGACAGGCATCTTCCCACGCGCTGCTGCGCGGCCCTAGGAGCGGGGTGTGCAGTTGACGTCAAGGAACGCCACGTTGAGCGTGCTCGGGTCCTGCGCGCCGTCTCCGCGCAGGCCGCTGACATTGGTGACGGTGCATTCCGACAGCGGCACGTCGACGCTTTGATTGATCCGCACGGTGAAGCCCTGCGCCTCCAGCGTGTTGACCGCTTCATCGGCGGACGACCCGCCGAGCGGCACGGCGCCGGCACTGATGGCCAGGCCTATCTCCGCGGCGAGCAACGCCGCGAAGGTGGCGGCGACGACGATGAACTGCTTCATGATGTTCTCCCTTTGGCTGGTCGATCCCAGTGGATCTGTTGTGCATCAGCCTGCCGGGCTCAAGATGCCCGAGCTTGGAGAAAGCGTGGAGATCAGCGGGAGATTGTCGACCGAGGGGACGAATGCGGTCGTCAGGACAGGTACGTCACTACTCTATGCCGCCGGCGAGACGGGCCCGATCCTCGGTAATCAGACCATCGATGACGACGGCAGGGCTGAGATGACGGACGCGCTGGACGAGTACACCGGTCGACACCGACGTGGAGCAGATGCCGGGGACCGCCTTCCGTCGATGTGGGCCGCGCCCCCGAGCTCCGCCACCTTTGACTCGCTACACGGCGTTGGCCGACATATCGGCCGCGTCGGCGCGCTCGCAGTGGCACTGGGAATCGGCGCAGCGATGGCGGCATCCCCGGGCATCGCCCACGCCGGCCCCGCCGGCACGGGTACCGCGTCGGCGAACACGGCCGACTCGGCCCCCGCCGACAACGCCGCCGGCACCTCGAAACCCGAAACCACGAAGCATCATTCGACTCGGCCGACGACCAAGCACGACACCGGTGACCCTGCGGCCGACGTCCACGAAGAGGGCGCCGTCGCTAAGCCGCACACCAACAATCGAAAGGTCCGGCCGCCGCGCGGCACCGGATCCGACACCCCGATCAGGCGTAGCACCGCACCGGTGCCGGCCCGGCAGCGGGTACACGCCGAGGCCGAAACACCGAAACCGCCCGCCACCGAACGCGATACCGAACCCTCTACCGCCGAACCCGTCGACCGCGAGATGACGCCGCGGGCGGTGCCCGTGAACCTGGTGTCAGCCTTGCCTGCGAACCCGGTCGGGTCATCTCGCACGGGCGATCCGACGGCGCCGCTGCAGACGGCGGCGACGTGGACACTGCTGGCCGCAGCACGCCGTGAGTTGGGCGGTTCTGCGAAGCGCCGGACCACCGCCGTGACTGCCGAAGCCACGGCGTCCGCAGCCGCCGAGCCGGCCGGGGGCACCCCAGTCGCGTCGCTGCTCGCGGTCAACGAACCGCCGGCGCCGGTCGGTACCCCGACCATCACCCACGTCGACCAGGCGACCGGTGCGGTGACCGGCCAGGTCGTGTTCAACGATCCGGATGGCGACACCGTGTTCTATGGCCGGACAGCCGTCGAAACCAACACCAAGGGTGACTTCTCGATCAACCTCACGACCGGTGTCTTCGTATACACCCCGAACGACTATTCGCGCCTGATCGCCGGGCTCACCAACGCGACACCGTCGGACAAGTCAGACGGCTTCCTCATCCAAGCCTTCGACGGGCACGGCGGAGTATCGGCGCCGGTGAGCGTCGCGGTGCCGGTCACCTCGGCGGTGGGGGCAACCGACATCTTCGTCGGCGACATTCCACCCACCGCGGTTCACACCTTCGGCTATCAAGGGATTGACTCGGTCATCCTCAGCAAGGACGGCAGTAAGCTGTTCGCGCTGCGCCATAACCCCGGGACGACGGCAAGCAACGTCAGCCTGCTGACCATCGACACCGCCACCCATGTGGTGACGTCTCAAACCGTCCTTGACGGCGTGTCAAGCGAGTCGAACGTACATGGCGTGCTCAGTACCAGCGGCAGTCACCTCTACGTCATCAGCAACGGCGTCTATGCCCGGATCGCGGCCATCGATACGGCGACCGGCGCTCTCCAGGTGGTCTTCGGACTGACCGTTTCTGGGACCTACAGTCAAACAGCCCCTGACGGAACAACATTCACCGCTCAGTACGGTAACGATGGCAACGGGGTACTGTTCACCAAGTCCGAAGCGGGTGCAACCACCGAGCAGACCATGGTGTATCCGGACGCCAACCGCGCCCTGGGTAGCAACGGAAGCACGCTGTACAGCACCACATTCGGTGGACTCCTGATCACCGACACCTCACTGCCGGCCGCGAATCCGAGCAGGTATCACATCGTCAGCAGCCCCGCCGGATCACAGATCACCACCATCACTGCCGCGCCCACCGGTAACCGCGCCTACGTCACGTTCAAAGATGCTTCCGGAAACGGCACGTTCACCGTCCTGGACAGCACGGGCACCACGATATCGACTGCGGCCGTCGGCAAGAGCCCGTCAGCAGTCGCGGTCGGATCCAACGGCCAGATCTACGTTGCCAACGCCGGGGACGGAACCATCTCGGTGATCGATGCCGCCAACGGAGCGATAGTCGGTACGCCCCTTGCGATCGCCTCTCCCACCTACTACTCCCTGGTCGGGCTCGCCATGGACGCCGACGCCACGACGCTGTTCATTGCTCGCACGGGAACCACCGGCAACGAGGCTCCCTATGTCACGATCTCGCCGATCGTCCCGGTCAACCACGCCCCGACCTTCGATAGCTCGCAACCACCGTCGAGCGCCACCAGTACCGGGGTGGTGTCAGGCCTGCTGTTGGCGAACGACCCCGATGGCGACGGCCTGACTTACAGCGGGGACATCACCACCGCCAAGGGCATCGTGGACGTCAACGAGATGACCGGTCAGTACACCTATACGCCGACGGGCCAAGCCAAGCACGACGCAGCCGCCGAGAGCGCAGACCCTGCTGTCGGCGTCGACAGCTTCGTCGTCACGGTGAGCGACGGCAACGGCGGACTGGACACCCACACCGTCAGCGTGAACATCGTTCCCGCCAACCAGAACCCGGTGCAGACACAAGCCCCCACCGGGCACCTCCTCGACTCCACCACCGGCGCCATCAACGGCACGGTGCACTTCAGCGACCCTGACGGAGACATCCTGACCTACAGCGGCGACGGTGCCACGCCCCACGGTGTGGTGGACGTCGACGAGGACACCGGCCAATACGTCTACACACCCGTCGGCAACATCTTCGATCCCGGCACCGACACCAGCTTCACCATCACCGTTCACGACGGTCACGGCGGCACCGTCGACGTCGAGGTCCCGGTCGCCATCAGCGCGCAGAACGGCGATCCCTTCATCACCGGCACCACCGTCACGTATCTGGACCACCTCGTGTACGGGACCACCCAGATCCAGGTGAGCGCCACCGATCCGGACGGAGACGCCCTGCGCTACACCATCGATCCGGCCGGCGTACCGGCCTACGGCCACGCCGACATCGACGACACCGGCCGGCTCACCTACACCCCGGACGGCTTGTACCGGGACCGGGCCAACATCCAGGAGACATCTGGTGGGGGCTCGCTCATCGACCACGTCACTGTGACCGTTGACGATGGCAACGGCGGCACCGACACGACCGTGATTGCCGTGACCGTGGACCCGTGGCCCGGCCCCATCATCACCGGCGTGACGGTCGTCAGCGTGGATCACAGCACCGGGACCACCGTCTTCCTCCTGCACGCCACCAACCCCACCGGTGAGACGTTGCATTACTTCTTGTACGGCCACGTCGCCTCGGAGCGGACGCAATATGGCGAAGTCATCAGCCTCACCGACGACGGTTACCTGACCTACACACCGACCACGTCGCAGAGCGACCCCACCTTGGACACCCGCCACTTCGCCGCCGGATACTGGGGTGCATTCGCCGACAGTGTCGGCGTGGCGGTCACCACCGACAGCACGACCTCCCACGGCAGCCCGGTCAGCCTGCTCGTGGACCCGGCGAACGCCGAGCCCTCCGTGGCCGGCGACCCCGACGACCCGGACCCCGACGGCACGGTCCTCGTCCACGTCGAGAGCAACGACACCGATGACGACCACCTGACCTTCCACCTCAGCGATCCCGCCTACGGCAGTGCGGTTTTCACCGGCGGCAATGTGCGCTACACCCCCACCGAAGAGGCGCGCCATGATGCCGCCGGCGACGGCTCCACCACCGACACCTTCACCATCACCGTCGACGATGGCCACGGCGGGCAAGGGACGGCCACCGTCACCGTTGCCATTCTGCCGGCCAATACGCCCCCGGAGTTCTATGCCGACCAAGACGAACCGATGCCAGGCAATGGCGTAGTGCTGACCGGCGACCTGGTCGCCCACGACGATGACGGTGACACGCTGACCTACTCCGTGCCATCAACCACCGGCAATGGCCACGTCGACATCGATTCGGCCACTGGCCATTACACGTACACGCCCCACGACGACCATGTGATCAGTGACGGCTTCACCGTCACCGTCGATGACGGTCACGGTGGAACCGCCACCTACGACGTCGATATCGACATCGAACCGGTCAACCACCCGCCCACCATCGACACCACCAGCCCGACCGACCCGGCCACCGGCAACGGCAAGGTGCGCTTCGAGGTCATCGTCGACGATCCCGACGACGACGGCCTGCACCTGACCTTCGGTTCCCCGGCCAACGGCAGCCTGCGCTTCGACGATGGCACCGGCGAATACGTCTACACCCCGACGGACGCGGCCCGCCACGCTGCGGCCACCGAAAGCGGTACGAAGACAGACTCGTTCACCATCACCGTCGACGACGGCCGGGGCGGAACAGCGAGCACCACCGTCACGGTCGGCATCGGGCCCGTCAACCGCGATCCCGTGTTCGACGCGACGCAATCCACGCCCGACGTCTCTGCCGACGGGGTGGTCACCGGCCCACTGCATGCCACCGATCCGGACAACGACACCCTGACCTACACCGTGGTCACCGGCCCCGTGAAGGGCAGCGTTCAGGTCGTCGGCGGAACCGGTCAGTTCACCTACACCCCCACCGCGGCCGCGCGCCACGCCGCAGCCAAGATCGGTGCCGGAAACGACATCACCACGGACACCTTCACTGTCAGCGTCGCCGATGGGCACGGCGGCACCGACACCTATACCGTGCGCGTCGCCATCGACCCGGCCAACAGTGTGCCGGTGTATGCGTCCGATCAAGCCAAGCAGAGCACCGTCAAGGACACCGGCGTCATCACCGGGCGCGCCGTCTATTACGACGCGGATGGTGACCCGCTGACCTACGTTGTCGGCAGCGGCAGCGGAGTCAGGTTCGCGCTGGCTTCCGCTCCAGCCTTGGGTTCGGTGACGGTCGACCCCATCACCGGCAGCTACACCTACACCCCGACCACCGACGCCCTTTCCACAGGCGGCGCAGACAGTTTCACGATCGTCGCATCCGACGGCTACCTCGGCACCGCCTCGCCGACGACCATCGACGTCAGCATTCCCGCATTGGGTGCTGGGCCGGTGTCCCCGGCAATTCCCTTGGGAGGCAGCGGGGGCGGTGGCGTCGCGGGTGTTCTACCCCCCGCGTGGACGCCCGCCACGGCCACCTCCACAGAGGTCGCCGGAGCACGGGAGCAGACGGACGAGAAGCCCGGCGGCTCCGAGTATGGAGAGCAAGGACAGGACAGCACCGCGCATGCCGCAGAGCTGGCGGGCCGCACCGCTGCGGCGAAGGTTCCGTCGGCACCGGTTGCACACTCACCCGGCCAATCCACGGCTGAACTCCCATCGCAACGGGGAGAACCTGATGCAACGGAAACCGAAGTGAGCCTGACGAACATGGTCGAGAGCGGAACCCAGGGAATGATCATCTCTCTCGTCCTGCTGGTGATCGGCGGCTGGGTCTTCACCCGGCGGGTGCTGGAATCGTGAGCAAGATCAGGAATGGTGGCATGACGAAAACACTGTCGAAGGCGACACTGCTGCTGGCCATGGGAGTCTTCGCGCTATGCGGCGTGGCGCCGGCTCACGCGAGTCCGGACGGCCTGACCGCAACGGTGACAATGAATGGGCATGGCACGGTGGGTGATCCGATACCGCTGGTGCCCAACGACTCCGTGGACGTCACCGTCGAGCTGACCAATCACAGCAGCACGCCGGTGACCATCGGCAGGGTCGAGCTCACCGGCAGTGTCCTGGGCCTGAACTTCTTCAACTACACCACGCGTGTCGCGGCCACCGTGGCGCCGGGAGGTGCGCAAACACTGCGGTATCACCTCGATCTGACCGGTCTGGAAGGGCAGGCAACCGGATTGATCGGCGCCGAGTTGGTGCTCAAAGACAAGGCGAACAAGACCATCGCGACGGTTCCGATGGTTACCGACGTCCGCGGTTCGCTGCTCTCGGTGTACGGATTCTTCGGTGTCGCCCTGATCGTGCTGACGGTGCTGGCATTCATCGATGTCGCTCTTGCCCTTGCCCGGCACCGGCTGTCCGCCAACCGGTGGCGGCGCGGATTGCGGATGCTGGTCCCGGGTATCGGCATCGGGCTGGTACTCGGCTTCTCGGCGTCGGTGGTGCGGATATGGGCTCCCCACACCGGAACATGGTTGGTCATTGCGGGGACCACCGCCGCCGCATTCTTCGCCCTCGGGTATTTTTCGCCCACGCCTGACCCTGACGACGAATTCGATGACGACGAAATCGATTTCTTGGCCGCAGATCTGGAGATCGACGACGTGGCTGCGGACGAATACCGATGACGACGACCGAGGATCGCATCCGTGCGGCACTGCCGGGGTACGACCTCGGCGGGCAGATTGGCCGGGGTGGCTGCGGCGTAGTGCTGTCGGGCACGCACCGGATGCTGGCGCGCCCGGTGGCCATCAAGCAGATCCCGTCACAATTCGCCGAAGACCCGGTGATACGACGTCGTTTCGCGGCGGAGGCGCAACTGATGGCGGCCATCGATCATCCCCACGTGGTTCCGGTCTACGACTTCATCGAGCATGACGGGCTCTGCCTCTTGGTGATGGAGTACCTGCCGGGTGGAACGGTCGGGGAACGGTTCAGCACGGACGGTTTCGACACCGGCTCGGCCATCGCCGTGGCACTGGCCTGCGCGGCGGGGCTGCAGGCAGCTCACGCGCACGGCGTCCTGCACCGCGATATCAAGCCGGCGAACCTCATGTTCACGGCAGGCGGCACCGTCAAGCTCACCGATTTCGGCATAGCGAAGATCGTGGGCGGCGACGACACGTTGGTGACGCGGGCCGGCGAGATCGTCGGCACGCCGTCCTATATCGCTCCCGAACAGGCTCGTGGCCAGGAGGTCAGCCCCGCCACCGACGTGTACGCGCTGGCGACGATGGTCTATCAGTTGTTGTCCGGCGTGCTGCCGTTCCCGGCCGGCGAGGACAGCATGGCTGTGCTGTTCATGCACGCCTTCGAACAACCGACACCGCTGGCGGAAACCGCCCCGACCATCCCGAAGCCCATCGCCGACGTCGTGATGCGCGGGCTGGCAACCGATCCCACCGATCGCTTCGACTCGGCCGAGGCCTTCGGTGTGGCGTTGGCCGAACCGGCCGTCGATTCGTGGGGTTCGAACTGGCTCACCCCCGTCGGCATTCCGGTGATCGGTTCCGACACCATCGTCGCGGCAGCGACCGGCCAGCGGTCGGCCCGGGCAGCGTCGCACACCGGCACCGCGCTGCGGGATCCCGCGCACGAGACCGACACGACGCAGCGCACCCCGGTCAAGCCGACGCAGCCCCTCCCGCGCGCGCGGATCGAACTCGTCGATGTCGGCCGGCACGACATTGCGCCGGTCCAGGAGATCGTCAAGTTCCGTTCCCCACGGGTGCCGTTCGCGATCGCGGCGGTGCTCGGCCTGGCGGCGGTGGCGATCGCGCTGATGGGGCTCGGGGCACCGGTCAGAGGGGGCGATCTGCCGCCCGGAACGGTGACGATCGCCGGTGTCGATCCGGCGGCGTCCGATGACATCGCAGTCGATATGGCGCAACCGATACCGGTGACCGTCTCGGGTGTGCCGGCCGGTGAGGTGGCGTTGGGATGGAACATCTTCGGCAGCACGGTGGGGCGCCACGCGACCCCGCTCACTCCGGGGCCGTCAGGAGGAACGGCGGAGATCCCCGTGCCCATCAACCCCTACCTCGTCGCGGGCCGGATGACCGGGGAGCTGACGGTCTCACCCCCCGGAAGTGCGCCGCTGACATACCGATTCGGGATGCAATCGGCACAGTCCCCCAAAACCACCGCACTCGCCGTCGCCACGGTTGCGCTGGCACTGTTCGCGGCCTCCTACATCGAGTCCTACATTCGCGCGTTGCGGCGGGGGCGCAGTCGGATCTCCGGCATCATCGGCGTGCCGTTGTCCGCCGCCGGCCTCGGTGTCGCGGTTGTCGGTGCAGCGTGGATTCTGCTCGGGCACGAACCGACCGTCACGGCACTGGCCGGCACCGCGACCCTGGCCGCCGCGGCTGGATTCGCCGCAACCTTGGGCGCGATGCGGATCGGCTACAAGTTCAGATACCGCCGCAGCCGTCGCGCACGGGAGCTGTCGCGACGACGCTCGCGCTGACCAGCATCAGCACCTACGTCGGCCGTGTCGGTATCCGCGCCGTGCTCGCTATCGGTACCGGTGGCTGGTCGGTCCGCGCGATCACCGGGAAGACCGTCTCCAGCCCACTACGGCCCTTGATCTCGACTCGCTCCGCAGCACCCCACGCGAACCGTGTCTTGGTCGCGGCGTACACCCCGCCGGTGACCATCACCGGTTCTCGACCGTCACGTCCGGCGATACCGGCCAGCCGGAACGCGACGTTGGTCGAGTCGCCGACGATCACTTCCACCGACCGTGTCATGGCGGCGAGTGCGGCCATACCCTGCACGACACCCCACCCCATCCGGATCGGCGAACCGTCGAGTCCGCGCATCGGCAGGTCCGGCGCGAGGTCGCGCACCCGCTCGTTCGCCGCCAACGCGAAATCGATCGCCAGTAGCTCGGCGTCGGGCAGCGACCGCAATTCCCAGATCGCGTACATCGCGTCGCCGGCGTAGTTGCTCAACGTCCCGCGGTAAGCCCGCAGAATGAGTCCGAGCTCGCGCCACAGCACCCGCAAACTCTCCGCGATCACCGTGTGGTCGGTGACCTGAGACATGGTCGAGTAGTTGGTGATGTCACCGACCACCATCACCATGGCCGACTGGCTGATCCGGGCATTCGTGAGCCCGGAGTCCGGTGCCGTCGCGGTGGTGAAGCGACTCGACGCGAAGGTCATGGCCACTTCGCCCACCCGAATCTCGTCGCCGGGCTTGAGCGGGAGAGGCACCGCACGTTCCAGCCGCGAACCGTTGACGTGCGTGCCATTGGTGCTGGTGTCGATGACAAACGCTTGATCGGTTGCGGGATCGAGGCGAATCTCGAGGTGGTTACGGGACACCTCGGGGTCCGCGATCACCAGGCGGCGCCTATCGCTGATGCCCGCACACTCGCGACCTACGAACAGTTGATCGAAAATCGGTACGTTGCGCCGGGTGCCCGAGTCCGCCACGACGAGGTGCCCCAGGGCCTCGTCGCCCGATGCCTCAGACCCGGACTCTGACATCGCGTATTCCCCTGGTCAGGATTGCCCGCCGGCCGGCGGGAGCGGATGATATGCCGACGTTAGCGCCCTTCGAGCTCGTCGGTGCGACTGTTGCACATCGAACCCGAGCCTGGTTCGCCGCAGGGTTCGCTACAGTCCCCCGATACGACACGAAGGGTGACCGGTGGACCGGATTCGGTATCGAGTGGGCATCGCGCCCGGCGATGGTCTGGTGGCGCGGTTCGGTGACGCCGTCCTCTACATCGCGCAGCCGGGTCCGGCGACACCCCTGCTGTTGGCGGCCGTCGAATCGGCGGGCACGGCCCCCGATCCGGCTGGGGCGTTGGCCGAGCAACTGGCCGCGGTCGCGTTCGGTGGGCCGGTGGCCGGGGATCTGCATTTCGCCGCGATCGCACCCACCGCGGAGGGCATCCTGCTTCTGCTGCGCGGCCGGGCGACGGCCGGTGTCGACTCTGGCGAAGGTCACCGCAAGTTGTCCGGCGAGCGGGCCATGACGTGGGTGGACGAGGTCATTTCGCATCCGGTGTCGCGGATCTCGGCGGGACCGGCCGCCGCGCCAGGGCAGCCGGCGGAAGCTCCGCACACCGACCTGCGCGCCGGTGTCGTGCCCGGCGGCGGGTTCGTCGTCACCACGACGGACACCCTGGTGGTCGCAAGCGACCGAACAGCGCAAGCGCCCGCGGCGATGACCATGGTCAAAGGTCCCGCGATCGGCGGTGACGCGATGACCCAGACGTTGCGGCCGGTCGGCGAGACGTCGGCCCAAGCCGCCGTCGCCGGAGTACTGGAAACCGACGACGGCGCCACCTTCCCGATGGATCGCGCCTATGTCATCGGGCGCGACCCGCTGCGCGACGAGTCGGTACGCACCGCTGCCGCCTCGCCCATCGTGCTGCGCGACCCTCGCATCTCCCGCGTGCACGCGTATGTCTCGGTGGACAGCGGAGCCGTCCTCATTCGTGATGCCCAGACCCCGGGCGGCACGTTCATCGCAGCGCCGGGGGCCACCGACTGGACCGAGATAGGCAGCGCACCGACCGAGCTCCCGCTGGGCTGGAGCCTCCGGATCGGCGAGCGTGTTCTGACGTACCACCCGGGAGGCCGGCCCTAGCCGAACCCCTCCCTCGGTCAACCGGTGCATTGCACACCCAGCACGGTCCAGTCACCTCGCCGCAAGCTTTCCTGCCCTGCGCTGTCCACCCGCAGACCGTCGCGGACGGCGCACTGCGCTGCTGCCACGTCCCTCGGATGATGCCCGAGAACGGTGGCACCCACCGCACGGCCCTGTGCCAACACGATCCGTCGGTACGAGCGGATCTCGGGACGGTCCACCACGATGACCTGATCTCCGGGCTTCTCGGCGCTGCGGCCGATCGAAAACAGTTCCAGTTCCACGCCTTTGAGTACTGCCGCGGGGACCTCGGCGACGGCCTCCTGCCGGCCGCCGAGCGCGTTGACGGCCGCCATCTGTGCCTGTGCGGCCGCAACCGGCCAGAGGCCGGGCACCTCGCCGGCGTACTCGGCGACATCCCCCGCGGCGAAGACGCGTGGCATCCGGGTCTGCATGCGGCTGTCCACCAGAACTCCACGGCCGATCGGTATACCCGCCGCGCGCGCCAACTCCACGTTGGGCCGGATACCCACAGCGGACAGCAGCATCTCACACGCCACGGTGCGCCCATCGGACAACTCCACCGCGGTGGTGTGCGGCTGGCCGATCACCTTGACCGCCTCGACATTTCGCTCGATGTGGATGCCGGCTCGGGCGAAGTGGTCTTCGACCAACTCCGAACAGCGAGCATCGATCTGGCGACTCAACAACCGCTCGCGACGCTCCAGCACCGTCACCTGCAACCCGAGCAGGTGCAGCGACCAGGCGGCCTCCAGACCGAGTAATCCGCCGCCCGCGACCACTGCCCGGCGGCAGCCACGCTGCTGCGAATAGGCTCGGATCCGGCTGGCGTCGGCCGCCTGGCGAAGGACGAAACTGCCGGGCCGGTCCAGGCCCTCCACCGACGGCAGCGCCGCACGCGCACCCATGGCCAGAATCAGTCGGTCGTAGGGGATCGTCTCGCCGGTACCGAGATGAATGTGGTTACGGTGAAGGTTAATTCGGTCGGCGACGGTGTTCAGCCAGGCGGTGACACCGTGTTCGTCGTACCAGCCGTCCGGCAACAGATACAGACCCTGCATCGCCGAGCGGCCATACACCAACCGGGAGATCCCCATCCTGTTGTACAGGGCGTGGGGTTCCTGTCCGATCAGGTGGATCTCGCAGTCCGGATGGCCACGCCGGACGAAGTCGGCGGCGGTCACTCCGGCGATACCGTTGCCGATCACGACGACGCTGACGATGGACCGATCGTAACTGGGAACCGCGCCGCCGACGCCGGAGGAAACACCCGGCTCCGGGGTGAGCGACACACGGACCACGCCGGTGCCGATCCGTGCGCAGCACGCCATGCGCGTCGATTCCGCCAGACCGAGCCGCCGCACCGTGTTGAGTTCGTCCTGGGTCGGGGGCGACAGGCACTCCCGGCCGTCCAGCACCGCGACCGGGTCTGCACCGCATACGCCCATCCGGCAGCCCGCTTCGACGGGCAGTCCGCCCTTCTCGGCGATGTCGAGCAGACTCATCCCGTCGTCGGCGCTGACCGTCGTACCGTCGGGGTCGAAGCACACCCGGGTGGCCGGTTCCTTCGCAATCGCCCGCGGGAGTGTGGGTGAGTTGAGCAGGACCGGTTCCGTTCGCGCGCCGGTGGTCACCGCGAATTGCAGTTCGACGACCCTGGTGCGTGCCACCCACAGCACCGTCAGCACCGCCACGAGCGCGGTGATCCCCCACCGCAGCCCGCCCAGCGGAATGCCGCTGATGTGGGTCAGGGCACCCGAGAACACCGGTCCGGCAAACCAATAGAAGATGTTCAGCGCGGCCGCCGCATAGCCGACGGCGAGCAATGGCGCGCTCAGCTGACTGAACACCGCGTCGAGCACATAGAACGAGCCCGCGGTGACCAGCGGGAAGAGCACCAGGAGCGCAAGTTTGTGGAGCGTCGCGAGTTGCTGCTGGCCGCCCAGGAGAAAGAAGCCGAGCACGAATCCGGGCAATGCGGCGGCGAACAGTTTTCGTGGCGCGCTCCAGCCGGGATCGGTATCGGCCAGGTCGGCCTGATAGGCCGCGCGCGGCTTGAAGTCATAGCAGTTCTTGGCGCAGCCGACGCAGGATTCACAGTGGGCGTTGGGGACCACCACGAATGGGGTCTGCCCGTACGAACGCTGGAGCGGGAACAGCGGGCAGATGCTGCTGCACCAACCGCTCTTTCCTTTGAACAGGATTCCGCCGATCAGCGCCGCGGCCAGTACGGCGGCAAGCACCGCACCCATGGCGGGGCCGTGCCGATCCAGACCGGCCAGGCGCGAGCCGGCGATACCGAAGAACAGTGCAGCTGCGATCAGGTAGCTGTTGTTGCGCAACCACTCTGGCGGGGTGCGGCCCAGCCCGAACTTGAAGACCCGGGGAGCCTGGTTGGAGGCGGCCAGCGGACAGATGTTGCGCCACAGTCCAGGAGCGGCCAGGAAGACCAAGGGCAGCAATGGCACCAGGAGACCGAAGAAGACGAACAGCCCCACCGCGGGCCGGACGAACATGGTGACCACGAGCGCGACATAGCTCCCGACGCTGACCACCCTGGCCATCTGCCAGGCCGCGGCGGGCACCCGGCTGGGCAAGTCGGTATAGACCGGGAACAGGGGACGCAGACCGGTCGGGTCGATGCCGAAAATCCGCTCGGCGAGCGGGTGCCACCGTGGCGGAGCGACGATCAGCGGCGGGGGTGCCGGGACGGTGACGGCGGTGAGGCCAAGTCTCGTCGCGTCGTGGTCGGGCGCACCGGCCGCGGTGGCTGTCCCCTCCGGGGGTAGCACGAGGATCTCGGTACGGCCGATCCGCATCACGTCACCGGGTTCGAGGGCGGCCCGCCCCGTCAGCGCGACACCGTTGAGCGTCGTACCGTTTCGGCTGCCCAGATCGACGACCGACAATGCCGTGGGGCTGGGTACCAGCCGCAGGTGCTGCCGCGATACGCCGTCGTCGCCGACGGTCTCGTCGGCTTCCCGGCCGACGATGATCGGCGCGCTCACCAGCACCCGCCGGGGTGGGTGTCCCCACTCCCTGATCTCGATGAACGGCGCGGCAGCCATCGTCAGCGATCTCCGGAAAGGTCCGGTGCAGTGGTCATCGATCCCCCGCCGTAGGTCAGTGTCACTCCACGCTAAAACCGGCGGCGACGGTGAATTCGCGTAGTCGGATACCTATATGTGTGCGGGCTCGATATCCGATAGTCCAGGAATCGACAATCGCGGGAGGCCACATGGTGGACACGGGCATGCGCGTCGCGTTCCATTCGATCTGGAAATCGGTCATGGCCGGCGTGACGGTCACCGTACCGGCGGCGTGGACCGAGCCCGGATCGGTCGGCCCGCGGATCCCGTGGACCGTCGCATGCGACGGAACCGACCTGCGCCTGACCGTCGGGCCGGTGGCCTTCGACCGCTCATTGGCCTCCGAGGCGCTCGCCACATTCCATCAACTCCGCGAAACCGCCGGACCTGCGGGTGCGGGCGCCTGCCTGCCCGCCGACGCCACCGGCGCCAGACTTTTCCTCAGTCATCCCCTTTCCCATGCGATTTCCGGCACACTGCGCGAGGTGCTGGCCGAACCGCTGGCGGAACTGCTCGGAGACGAACCTGCCGCGACCCTCATCACCGATGTGGCGAGCGACGGTATCGTCCTCGAACTTGCCCGGCCACTGTCCCCCGAACTCGCCTATCGGGTAATGCCGGTACTCGCGGGACTGGGCGCCGCGGTGGCACTCGAGGCGCCCGACGGACGCCTCCCCCGCGGCGGCGTTCCGCAGTTGATGGACGCCGCGCGAACACTGCTGGCAGGCAAGCCATCTCGGGCTGTCCCAGCCCGAAAAGCAGTGCCTGACGGCGAGTTCGGCGCGTTGCACGTCGTTCCATTCCGCAGCAACGCGCGGCCCGTCGACGAGGCCGAGCGCCCGGGCACCGGATGCAGCGAAGCCGTCGCGGTGATCAGCAGCGGGACAGCGCGCGACGCCGACTTGTTGTGGATTCTGTTCGAGTTGACCGAATCTGACGATGCGCGGAGCGCGGGTCTGCCGGTCGAGGTCCGAATCTCCGGGTCATACCTGCCCGGACCCGACAGCCCGTTACTCGGTCCCGTCGCGGTACCCGGTCTGACCGGGGCAACGGTCGCCGCTCGCCGCGTGGCCCGCGGACACCATCCCCGGCCGACGCTGGAACCGGCGCCGTTCGCCGCCGGTGGCGGCGCCCGGTATGTCGCCGAGATCGACGTGCAGCGGGAGTTGTTACCGGGAGCGGCCGGTTCGGGCTGGGCCTGGAGTGACGCTGATGCCCAGCTGCGCAATGCCACTCCGGACGGTGCGGACCCGTTCACGTTCGCGCACATGTTCAAACAGCGGCTCAAGATCGACGTCGAGTCCTACGCCGCCGGACTGCCGGTGGCTCGGCGGTCCACCGAAGTCGATGTGTTCGACATCGCCCGATTCGGCAGCTTGTACGACCGGATGATCAACCGACTGGTGGCGGCCGACACCCAGGCGCAAGCGGCGGCCCGCAGGCAGAGCCGGATCTACCACGCCTACCACCCGTGGTATCCCGTCCTGGCGATCGGTCTGGCGAAAGCCAAACTGTACATGCGCGCCATCGAAGAGGACGTCTACTGGCAACGCCGAAATCTGGCCGATCCCGGCTGGCTGATGCGCGTCGGGCTGTACCTGGAATTCCTGACCTGCCTGGGAATCATCGAAGCGGTCAAGGCCGAGCATCCGAATCTGCTGACCACAGCAGAGCGTCGTTGTTTCGAGAGTTCCCCGGCGTTCGAACAGATCCGGCGGCGCATCGACCCGAATGCTTGGCGCCGCGTCTGGGAACAACGTGCAATCGTGTTCGCCGCCAGCCCGGTAACCGCGGCAGGCCCGGTCGATTTCCGCAACCTCATCCAGAAGGAGACCGCGAATCTGGCATTCCTGGACGCACATCACGCCGACCTGAAGCACGCGGTGGAGCTGGCGGGGCCGAATCTGCAGTCCGGGCAACAGACCTGGCATCACGTCTATCGGGCGGCGGAACGGGCCGTCATGAGTTCCTCACAGCAGGTGTTCCCGGAGTTCCGGCAACTCGGCGGACCCCATCAACATTTTGTGCTGTGGCACGAGCGGGGAAAATTCCCCACCGCTCTGGGGCTGCTCCCGCCATGGCTGACGGGCGCGGTCGGTGACCGCGACGGCGTATATCCCACCGCGGCCCGCCGCTACCGGGAATCGATGAACGAGGTCGCGGAGTGGGCCAGACAGCGCGGGTTGATGGCCTACGACGGCACCGAGTGCATTCCGGCGAGTGCCAGCCTCATCGAAGCCCAATTGCACGGCGAGAACGAAAGCTACTCCGCGATGGAGGCCGGCGACGGCTTCGCGCACCAACCTTCGGTGACCGGAATGCGGCTGTCGCCGGTGACATCTCGGGAAGCCGACACCGTCGTCAAGATCCTGCGTTCGGTCGAGCTGTTCTCATCGTTGAGCGTGTCGGAGGTCTGGCGGCTCGCCGACCAGTGCGAGCGCCGGAGGTTCCAGCCAGGGGCGATGATTCTCGTGCAGGGCGATCCGTCGTCGTCGCTCACCGTCATCGAGCGAGGCTCGGTCGAAGTACTGATCCATCTGGAGGACGGCACGCTGCTCACGGTGGGCGCGATGGGAAAGGGCGACACCTTCGGGGAGTACTCGCTGCTGACGGGACAGCCTGCCGGAGCGACCGTACGTGCGGCGGAAGAAACGGTGGTGCACCGGATTCCCAAGTCGGCCCTGCAGCCGATCATCGAGGCCAGACCCGAACTCGTCGTCGATCTGTGCGTGGTGCTCTCGGACCGGCGGGCCAAGAACCAGAGCAAGACCGACGACTATCTGTTCGCGAGCAACGGACCGCCCGATGCCGGTGCGATGGGGCGGCTGGTCACCCGGGCACGCAGCTTCCTCCTGAGCTGATCGTGTTCTCATGCCGTCGAATTGGAGTATCGGACTACTCAGCTGAACGGGTGTGCCCGCCCGCATTGTTGGTGAACGGCAGGTCGATGGACGACGAGGAGTATGGACGATGACGAGTGCAATGCGGCACCGGACGCTCAATGGCGCGTCGCCATCCACTGGGTACGACGTGGACTATGTGGAACGCGCGCGGGCGCTCGTGCCTCTGCTTCGCAGGAACGCCGACGAAACCGAGAACCACCGAGTCGTCCACCCGGACAACATCGACGCGCTGCGCGACGCGGGCCTGTTCTCGATCTCGACGCCGCGACGTTTCGGCGGGGCCGAACAGAACCTGCGCACATTCGTCGAGACGGTCGCCGAACTCGGTCGGGGGTGCGGATCCACGGCATGGGTGACGTCGCTGACGAACGGCACCGCGTTCCTGGCCGGATTGTTCGGCGACCGTTGCCACGAGGACATCTGGGGCGCCAATCCGCAGGCGCAGTTCTGTGGTGTGTTGTCCAACAACCCGTCCATCACCAGTGCGCGGGTCGACGGAGGCTGGCAGGTGTCGGGTAGCTGGGGGTTCGCATCGGGATGCCTCCATGCCGATTGGGCGCTGATCAGCTTCCCGGTCTTCGACGAGGCCGGCGCCCTCGAAGACGACGTCATCGCCATGATGCCGATGAGCAGCTTCACGATCAAAGACACCTGGCACGTGGCGGGGATGCGGGGAACCGGCTCGAACACCCTCGTCGGCGCGGATCTTTTCGTTCCCGAGCACCGGGTCACCTCGATAGTCAAAGCCACTGACGGTGTCAACGACAACGAGCATCCCGACGAAGCGCTCTATCGTTCGGCGTTCGCACCGTATCTGTGTCTGATCGTCACCGCACCGATGCTCGGAATCGTGGCGCACGCCATCGAATACATCGACGAACTGCTGGCCAAGGACAAGCCGATCATCTACTCCTTCCACGAGAACGCGCGGATGTCCCCCGGCGTGCAGCGCGCCCGTGCCGCCGCTCAGGTCGCCTACGACGACGCCTGGTTGCACATCCGGCGGTCCATCGCCGTCGTCGACGAGTTCGCAGCCGCGGGCGAGTACCCCGACGTCGCCACCCGAACCCGAATTCGGATGGATGTGGGTCAGGCATTGCGCTTGCTGCGCACGTCGATGCACCACCTGCTCGATATCGGTGGCGCGGGAAGCTTTGCCGAAGCCTGTCCATTGCAACGTGATTGGCGTGATCTCGAAGTCGCGAGCCGGCACGGCGTACTCAATCCGCAGATCGCGGAAGAGGCGTATGGGCGTCTTCTCGTCGGAATCGACGAACCCGTCACGCGGATCATATAGGGAGACAGCATGTCCGACCTTGACGATGCCATCCGGGAACGGCGTTCCATCCGGATGTTCCTGCCCGACAAGCCGGTACCTCGGGAGTTGGTCGATGAAGCCGTGGCCCTGGCCACCACCGCGCCGTCGAACTGCAACATTCAGCCGTGGCAGGTCGTTTTCGCCTCGGGTGCCGCGCGAGACCGCCTTGTCGCCGCGATGCTTGCCGAGGCCACCAGCGGTCCGCTGCAGGGACCACCGGTGCCGGACTCGTTCGCACACATCCACAAGAAGACCGGCGCGGTGCTCTACGGCTCGATGGGCATCGCCCGTGACGACACCGAGGGCCGGCGGACGGCGATACTGCGGAATTGGGAGTTCTTCCGCGCACCGATGGCCGGCGTTGTGTATATGCATCGCGACCTCGGCACCGCCGATCTGCTGAGTGTCGGAATGTTCTTGCAGACCCTGATACTGGCGTTGACCGCGCGGGGGCTGGGAACCTGCGCACAGGTGTCGGTGGCCGCGTATCCCGCGATCATCCGCGAGCAGCTGGCTATACCAGCGGAATTCGATATTCTGTGCGGCCTGGCCGTGGGTTACGCAGATCCGGCCTTCCCGGCCAATTCCCTGCGCGTCGGGCGTGAACCCGTGACGGCCAAGGTCGCCTTCGTCGAGGCGTGAGGGGACGTCAGCCGAAGACAGCTGCGTCGAGGTACGCCGATGAGGCCGGCGGCCCCAGGGGCCGGGTCCGCCGACCGACACACCTGAGACCGCCTGCACCACCGTGGGCAGGTGAAACTGCCGAATCCGCGGCGACCGGTCCGTCACGCCGCGGGCGCGAGGACCACCGTCGCGTTGTGGCCGCCCATACCCAGCGAGGTCTTCACTGTCAGCCCGTCACGCATCGGGGTGAGGCCGTCCAGCAGCCGTGGGTGTCCCGTCGCGACAATCGGCGGTGCCGGGATCATCCCGTGCTCGTAACTCATTGCAGCCGCGGCAATTTCGACCGCGGCGGCTGCTCCCTGGCAGTGACCGGCGAGTGGCTTGACCGAATAGATCTGCGGAGCGCCGGCGAAGAGGTCATCGAGGATCGCCGCTTCCACGGTGTCGCATTGTTGGGTGCCCGGCCCGTGCGCGTTGATGTACGCGACGTCCGCAGGGTTCACCTCTGCGGCCAGCAGCGCGTCGCGCACGCACTGGTCGACCTGAGGATGCGCCGGATCGACCGAAGTCAGGTGGTAGGCATCGTGGCTCATCGCTCCCCCCAGCATCCGCACGTACGCGTCGCCGCCGCGCGCCGAGAGCACGAAGGCGATGGCGGCCTCTCCGGCCGGAAACCCCCTGCTGCCTTCCTGGAACGGGCGGCACGCATCCAGCGGATCGGTATCTACCACCCCGACCCCCAGCCGGACGAAGTGCTCGACGTTCTCCGGGGTCAGCGACAGGTCGGTGGACACGAAGACGACGTCGTCGACGAATCCGGTGTCCAGCCACATCTTTGCGGTGATCAACGCCGCGCTCCCGGAGGCGCACATCGCCGAGACGTTCATGGCCGGCCCGTGAAAGCCGTACTCCTTCATCAGCATCGAGACGGGAGTCGACGGCATCAGGGTCAGGTAGTCACGGACTCGCCGGTTGGCGCGGTCTTCGAGGTAGAACTGGCGCCATCCCTCGACCTCCGAGATCACCACGGCATGCAGCAGCCCGACGCGCGGTCCCGGTGTCCACCCGCGTGCGGTGGCATCGGTGATCGCCTCACGGGCGGCTGCACGCATCGCGCGGGCGAACCTGCTCAGCCCGTCCCGGGGATCGCCGTGATCGGCAACGCGGGCCAGCCAGGCGTCCTGTTCGCCATCGGCGCCGAAGCCGCTGTGCAGGATGGCGGCAGGTTTGCCGCTGGCGAGGCCGTTCCACAGCGCATTCTTGCCCCAGCCATACCCGGTGACCGCTCCGATGCCGGTGATCGCCATTTGCTGTTTCTGCAGCATTGTGTAATTCCCTTCGATGTGTCGGTGCCCAGGGGGGGCATCGTTCCTCGATTAACGCTCTCGGCTCAGCATTTGGCCAGTTGCGCGGGCATACTGGAGCCGCCGGGCCACCCCGCGCGGAGGCGGGTCACGTGGCAATTCGGGGGTTGGGGAACGGTTTGGACAGCACCGAGGGGTCGCCTGACTGGGACGACTCCTCGCGCCCGGCGGATCCTGCGGAGCTGCGCTTTCGACGGATGGTCGACCACAGTCCCGACCCGATGTGCGTGCACGCCGACGGCCTGGTCGTCTACGTCAACCCCGCCGGGGTTCGTGGCATCGGCGCCGAGAACGCCGAGCAATTGATCGGCCGGATGATCACCGACTTCCTCCATCCCGACTCGATACTCCCGATGCTGGAGCGCGTGGCCACCCTGCGCGACGAGGGCGACAGCACGGAGCCCTCCGAAGCGGTGATGCTGCGCCTCGATGGCAGCCCCATCGACGTCGAGGCCGTGGCGGTGTTGACGACGTGGAACGGCAAACCCGCCAACCAGGTGATCTTCCGGGACCTGACGGCACAGAAGGACGCGGAAGCGGCGGTTCGCTACCAAGCGGCACTGGTGAGTCACGTCTCCGACGCGATCATCGCGACCACCACCGACGGCGTCGTGACCAGCTGGAACCCGGCGGCCGAAGCGATCTATCGCCGGTCATCGGCGCGCGCCGTCGGACTGCCCCTGACCGAAGCCGTGGACGCCGAGATCGACCTGGCCGCAGTCGTGGCGCAGGGCGGCACCACCCACGCCACCCACCGGGCGGTCGACGGCTCGCGGGTCTACGTGCGGATGTCGGTGGCCACGATGGAGAACGGCTACGTGTTGCTGTGCACGGACCACACCGCGCGCCGCCGTGCCGAGAAACACTTCGAGTCGATCGTGACGTCACTGCCCGACGGAGTGGTCATCCTCGACCACCACGGCACGCTGAAATTCGTCAACCCGGCTGCCCTGCGCATCCTGCGGGTCGACCTCAACGACCTCGAACAGGACTACCGAACGTGGGTGTCGGCATTCCCGTTCTTCGACGGCAACGGCGATGCGCTCAGCGCCGACCAGCAGCCCGCCGCGAAGACGTTGCTGACCCACGCCCCGCTGGAGAACCAGGTCGTCGGACTCGACCTCGTCGACGGTGCCCGCGTGTGGTTGTCGGTCAGTTCGTGCCTGCTCGACCCCGCCGATCCGCAACACTCCGCTGTCCTGGTCACTTTCACCGACATCACCGCTGAACGCGACGCGTATGCCGACCTCACCTATCAGGCCAACCACGACCCACTCACCGGTCTGCCGAACCGGGCCCAGATCGAACCGCGCGTCGCAGCGGCGATGGACTCGAGCCAACAACCGCTGACGGCGGTGCTGTTCATCGATTTGGACAATCTGAAGCTGGTCAACGACGAACTCGGCCATCATGCCGGTGACGCGATCATCAAGACCGCCGCCCAGCGACTGCGCAGCGCACTGGGACCCGATGAGTTCATCGCGCGCTACAGCGGCGACGAGTTCATCGTGCTGGTCTGTGGAGCAACGGAATACGCCACCCTGCAACACATCATGGCGCGCATGCACGAGCACCTCGCCGAACCGGTGGCCATCGCCGGCACGCACCGGCCGATCACTGCCAGCATCGGCGTCACCATCATCACCGACAACGATCCGCGGTCACCGGCCGATATCATCCGCGACGCTGACGCGGCGATGTACAAAGCAAAGTCCCAGAGCCGGGGTTTCTACGCCTAGATGTGGCGTAACCTCTTCTCTGCCAACATTTTTGGATCTAAGAAACGTCGTCTCGACGATGTAGCTCACCGATCTTGGTCAGCACTTCCTCCATCGCCGCCGGGGACAGGCCGACGAGCCTGCCCGCCACCCGCCGGATTCCCTCATCGCGGGCAGTGATGAGCCATGACAACTCGCCGTCCATCCGCTCGAAGTAGCGCTCATCGGTGAAATAGGCCGTCTCGACCCCGAAGAACTCGGCAAAGGCCGCCATCGTGGTCACCGAGGGGTTGGTGCGAGCGCCGGTCCGCAACTGCGAAAGATACGCCGACGACATCCGGATGCCGCGAGCACTGAGGGCCGCGACCACCTCGGAAGCCGAGTACGGCCCCCGACCGGGCGGATAGATGGCGTCGAACAAGCGGTTGAGCCTGTCGGCGAACGTTCTGCTCAGGAGACCGCCCTCGCTCGAGTTTCGAGCGGAGTGAACGCCACCGGCGTCCCTCCGCCTTGAATTTACGGATGCGTAATTTTCGCATGGCCCGCGTCTCGCGAGGGCCATATCGCTCGACTGCTCGTCACGGCATCCTGCGATGGCCGGCAACCCGGCACGCCCCCTCGACGACGAAATCAAGGCACATCGTTGTGCAGTATGTGGCGGATCTGCGAGTTGAGCTGTTCGGCGGTCACCACGACCGGATAGCCGTTGACGAAGCTGGTCATCACCCCACTGATGAAGGTGAGCACCATGATCGCGCGTTCTTCTATCAGTGCCGGCGCCGGAGCGGGATCGCCATACCAGTGGGAGACGGCATCGCGGGCGAGCGCATAGAAGCGGATGCCGTAGGCCGCCATGGTGGCGTTGAGGTCAGGATCCTCGTGGGCGTGCAGGATGAGCTCGAAACGCGCGCGGGTGCGGGTCATATAGGGCGCGGTCCCCGAGA
Organism: Mycolicibacterium cosmeticum; assembly: GCA_016197365.1. GTDB lineage: Bacteria > Actinomycetota > Actinomycetes > Mycobacteriales > Mycobacteriaceae > Mycobacterium > Mycobacterium cosmeticum_A. Next base: position 22,931 of record JACPVS010000003.1, read on the forward strand.
GCATGACCAGCCGAGCCAAGCCGAGCGTGCCGGAGTAGCCGACGCCATGGTCGTCGTTGAGCTCGTCCATCATCGTCAGATCGGCGAGGTCCAATTCGGTGATACGTGCAGCTACAGCCTGTAGCAGGGATTTGCGGGTGCGGAAGTAATACGACGTGGTTCCGGCCGGCACGCCCGCGTGTGTGTCGAGCCGCGGATGAGTCAACCCGCGCGAACCCTGGGTCCCGAGCAGCTCGATGGCGGCATCGGCCAGATCGATGCGACGCTGAGCGCTGTTGTACTTCCGACGTGCAGTGATGGCCCGATTCTAACGTGCCCTGACGCGCCAGTTGCGCCCAGCCGACCGCCGCGCCGCGACGTCGAACCCGACGCCGGTTGACCGGGATCCACCGAAAACATTTCTCTACGTCCTTAGAGGATGCTACGGTCCGGCCATGGGGAGGACGCCATTCGCCGCGCCCGCGGGCGCCAGGCGAAATGTTTGCTGGATACGGGATGTCTCGTCGCGATGGCCGGCAGGGGCGGCCATGATGGTGAGCGTGCTGGTGCTCGCCATCACCCAGTGCGCTGTCGCCGGTGCGACCCTCCCGCCGGGCTTCGACGAGAACAACGATGTCTGGTCGGTGGCCGTGCCGGCGGCCACCTGCCGGCCCGGCGATCGGGTGGAGACCGGACTGCAGGGCGAGGTGCCGGTCGAAGATCGCGACTCGCGGCGCAGCACGCTGGGCTACGCCTGCAACATCGATCTCGTCGGCCAGTTCCAGGGTCCGGGAGCAGGCTGGACCAGCGCCACCTACAAGAACTGCGTGTACATCGGGTCGACCTTTCCGCATACCAGCGGTGTGCAGGTGCTGGATGTGTCCGATCCCGCTCATCCACGGCCCACGGCGATGCTCACCGAACCGGCGATGATCAACGGCACCTGGGAATCGTTGAAAGTCAACGAGACCCGAGGATTGCTGGCCGGCACAGGGGTGCCTTTTCTGTTCGGCCTGGGCTACATCTCGCTCTACGATGTCGCCACCGATTGCGCCCACCCGCGCCTGCTCAACGAGGGACGCGGCTCCCTGCCGGGCGTGCGGATCCCGATGCTCACCCACGAGGGCAACTTCTCACCCGATGGCAACACCTACTGGGCGTCCGGACAGATCTGGGCCAGCGCAGTCGACGTTTCCGACCCCACCGACCCCACGGTCGCGTGGAGCGCACCGGCCGGATTCGCCAGTCACGGTATGGATTTCACCCCCGACGGCGACACGATGTTCATGTCCACCGCCGCCGGGATGAACATCCTGGACACCTCAGCCATCCAAGAACGTGCCGCGCCCGGTATGACGATGCATCAGCTGCTGCCCAGCCGCGGGTACAAGCACTGGCATGACGGCCTGATCAGTCAGCACAGCATTTACGTCACGTACGGCGGCCATCCCTTCGTTTTCAATGTCGATGAATTCGGCTCCGGTGGCGTCAAGGTGTTCGACGCCGCCGACCTGGACGACCTGCGGTTGCGCACCACGATCAAACTTTCCATCAACCTTCCCGAACATCTCGATCGATGGGCGGCCAGCGCATCCAGCAGCGGCGCGTTCGGCTACGAGTCCCATTACTGCAGCGTCGATCACCGCCAAGACCCCCAGGCCATGGCATGCGGATGGGCGCAGTCAGGCATCCGCGTGTTCGACATCCGTGACCCCGACGCCATCCGTGAGATCGCCTACTTCAATCCACCGGCGCAGACCGGCAAGAATGATCAACTGCCCAACTCCCAGCACGTTCGTTTCGGCGGTGTGGTGGTTCCACCGGCCAGCAGTGCGATTTCGATCGCCCAAGCCATCCTCAACGGTCACATCAATGGCGACGACATCGTGCGCGACGGCCGGATCATCGGACTGGACCTGTCCGCAGATTGGTGCATGTCCCCACCGGAATTCCGCGGCAACCTGCTCTACGCAACCTGTACCGACAACGGCTTCATGGCCTTGCGCCTGGATCCTGCCGTGTATCCGCCGCGATGAGACCCCCACGGTTCCGAGATGTCGCGGCCCTGCTGGCGGCCGCAATGCTCGGAGCGACCGCGTGGGCGGCCGCCCATCCCCGACCCGACGTGCCTGCGGTGTTGTCGGCCATCGAAATCGGTTTCGCCCAGGACATGTCGGCCCACCATCAGCAGGCCGTCACCATGACCGACATGCTCGCTCCCGACGCCACCGGCGATGTGAAAGCACTCGCCGAGCAGATCAGGTTCACCCAACTCTCCGAGATCGGTCAGATGACCGGCTGGCTGGCGCTGGCAGGTGCCCCACCGGCCGGCGCGCAGCCGATGGCGTGGATGATGCCCACCTCGACCGACCATCACGACGCCGGACACGACGCGATGGAGATGCCCGGCATGGCCACACCGACTGACCTGAAACGATTGCAACGCAGCGCCGGCCTGGCCAACCAAAATCTGTTCCTGCACCTGATGACCCGCCACCACCAAGGCGGAATCAGCATGGCCGCCTATGCCTTCCACCACACCACGAACGACACCGTCCGCCGGGCAGCCAGTGTCATGGTCGACGAACAGACCCAGGAAATCCAGATCATGGCCACCCTGCTGGCCCAGCACGAGCTTCAGCGATGACGTCACGCGAGGAGCAGCCAGCCCGGCGCCTCGCTCAAGCGGCATCTAGGGAGCAATTGCGCGCTCGCGGTAGCTCTTCTCCAAGGCCGCGCCTTCTACATCGAGATCGGGAACGTGTCTGTCGAACCACTTGGAGTGCAGCCACATCCGATGGCCGAGCAAACTCATCGCCGCCGGAATCAGGGTGAGACGCACGATGAAGGCGTCGAGAAACACTCCTGCCGCCAATGTGAGACCCATTGATTTGATGATGGGGTCCCCGCCGGCCATGAACGCGATGAAGACACCGAACATGATGAGCGCCGCGGCGCTGACCACCCGCGCCGACAACCCGATACCTGTGCGGATCGCGTCAAGTGGATCATCGGTGTTCGTGAATTGCTCTCTGATCCGAGAGACCACGAACACTTCGTAGTCGCTGGACAATCCGAAAATGATGGCCAACAGGATGATCGGCAGAAAGCTGATTGTCTCTCCAGGAGTTACACCGAAAAATGCTGCGCCCCAACCCCATTGGAAAACGGCGACCTGCACTCCCAGTGCGGCGAACACCGACAGCAGAAAGCCGACGATCGAGGTCAGCGGCACCAGTGCCGCACGGAACGCCACCGTGAGCAGAAGGAAGGCCAACCCGACTACCACGATGAGGAACACCGGCAGTGCGGAGGCGAGCTTGTCGGAGGTGTCGATATTGGAGGCGGTGTTCCCGCCGACCAGGATGGCGGCACCGGTGTTGGCGGTGATCGCGTCGCGGTCGGTGCGGATGCGGGTGACCAAATCCGCGGTGGCGGGATCGTTGGGCCCCGTGCTGGGGATGACCTGGATGATCGCGGTGCGCTGGTCACCGCCGGCGGGCGCGGCCGCGACTACTCCCTGCTCGCGAGCCAGATTGGCCGCGATGAGCGCCGGAGCTTTCGGATCGGAGGCCTGCGTGAGGTCGGCCACGACGATCAATGGGCCGTTGAACCCGGCGCCCAGATGCGCGGCCGTCAAATCGTAGGCCTGGCGTGAGGTATTGGTCTGCGGCTGAGACGCACCGCTGGGAAGCCCCAGATGCATGCCGAAGGCGGGCAAACCGATGACCACCAACACCGCAACGCCGGAAACCAGCAGATATTTGTTGCACCGCACCACAAACCGCCCCCATGCCGCACCGGCGGTGCGGGTGGGCGTGTACGCCGCGACCTGCGCGACTTCCTGCGCCCGCCCCGGCTGCAGCGGGGTCGGAATGAACTTGGCGACCGATTTGCCCGCGAACCCGAATAGGGCGGGCAGCAGCGTCAGGGCAATCAGCATGGCGATCAGGACCGATACAGCCGCCGCAACACCCATGTAGGTGAGGAACGGAACCCCGACCACCGCCAGTCCGCACAGCGCGACGATGACCGTGAGCGCGGCGAAGACCACCGAGCCCCCGGCGGTGCCGACGGCGAGAGCGGCCGCCTCCTGCCGGGGCAGCAGCAGAAGCAGATTGTTGCGATACCGATGGAGAATGAACAGGCCGTAGTCGATGCCGCAGGACAAGCCCAGCATCAGTGCAAGCGACAACGACGCCGAGGGCAGATCCACGAAAGCGGCAACCACGAAGATGCCGAGGGCGCCGATGCCGACACCGATGCTGGCGGTGATGATCGGCAGTCCGGCGGCCACTACCGCACCGAACGTCACCAGCAGGATCAGAAATGCGACGACGATGCCGATGATCTCGGGTAGGTGCGGGACCGAAACCTTGTATCCGGGGTAGACGCTGCCGCCGTATTCGACCTGCACTCCGGCGTCCTGCACCGGGGCGAGTGCTGACGTCATCTCCTGCAGCTGGGGATCCCCGACCTGACCGAGCGGCGCCTTCCACTGCACCGTGCCAAGGCCGATGCGACCATCCGGCGCGATCTGCTTGGTCTGGCCGGGTCCGGCCGCGATGGCGATATCACCGATGGTATTCAGTGTGCTCACAGCGTGATCGATGACCGACGAGAACGCCGGATCGGTGACCACCCGCCCCTCGGGGACGGCGAACACGAGCTGGGTTTGTGCCCCGCTGAAGGCAGGCAAGTCATGTTGCAGTTGTTCGACCGCGCGCTGCGACTCCGTCCCAGGGATGGCGAAGCTGTCGCTGGGTTCACCGCGAAACCCCAGGAAAGCCGCGCCGACCCCGAGCAAAACCGCCAACCACACACCCACGACAACCCAGCGGCGACGGAAACTGTAGCCGCCAAGCTCGAACAGATAGCGCGACACCGTCTCTCCATTCACTCGGTCACACGGTGCTATGCCCGCTGCGCGACGATTCATGCAAACCGTCCGCTGCGAGGTGGAATACCGCGACCTGTGGTGTAGATCACCGTTCTGTTTGACGCTCCGTTCACGACTACTCCTTTGACGAACAACGGACCCGCCCGCGGACGACAGCAGGAGAAGCATCTGTGGCACGTCACGCGGAGACCCTAGGTCTGCCGACATGAGCAGTCAGGAGGAATCCGCGGGCCGGGTGACGCGCACGGCGCGGTTGGGCAAGGTGGCAGCCAGGCAGGCGGCCCGCCACGCCGCGGGGAACCTCCGGAAACCGTTCCAGTCCGAGCAGGAAAGGGCCCGCGCCCGGGACGAGCAGATGCTTCGCTTCGCCGACGACCTCGTGGTGACCCTGGGATCCATGCGCGGTGCCGCGGTGAAGCTCGGGCAGATCATCTCGCTGCTGAACTTCGGCCTCAGCTCCCAGCAGTCCCGCGCCGAATTCTCGCGCCGGTTGGCGCCCCTGTTCAGCTCGGCGCCCGCCGTCGACAACGACGCCCTGTTCAAGGTCATCCACCGAGAGCTCGGTTCGGAGGGCCGCCGCCTGCTGGCGACCATAGATGGTGCGCCCATCGCGACGGCCTCACTCGGCCAGGTGTACCGGGGCACCTTGCACGACGGGCGCGAGGTCGCCATCAAAGTGCAATACCCGGCGGCGCGCGACGCCGTGCGCGCAGATCTGAAAACATGGCGCTGCTGGTCCGGCTGCGCAAGACGATCACATAGGTTGCAAGGATCCTCAGGGGCCTCTCGGCAAAGACAGTTACTGCGCCTGGCTGACCGAGGACATGTGGAAGTCCGGGATCCGCAGCGACGGCATGGTGGCCCGGGTGGCCCAGTCGCCCCACTCCCGCGGCAGGGTCGGCTCGGCGACGCCGGCCTCGGTGGCGCGGCGCAACAGGTCCAATGGGCTCTCGTTGAACCGGAAGTTGTTGACCGCGCCGGTCACCTCACCGTTTTCGATGAGGTACACACCGTCACGCGTCAGGCCGGTCAGCAGCAGCACCGCCGGATCGACGGTGCGGATGTACCACAGCGTCGTCAGCAGCAACCCGCGCTCGGTGGTAGCGATCATGTCGGCCAGTGACGCCGTCCCGCCGGTCATCAGCAGGTTGTCCGCCGGAACCGCCACCGGCACATCGAATTCGGCGGCGGCCGACCGGGGGTAGGCCAGTTCGTTGATCACCCCGTCACGCAGCCAGTCCACCCGCCTGATGTCCAGGCCGTTGTCGAAGATCGACACCCGCTCCGAGGAGCTCGGCACCGCGACGAACGGTTGACATTCCTGGCCGGGAGCCCGCGGGTCGGAGTACAAGGTCAGCGGCAGCTCGGTGAGCTTCTCCCCCACCCGCGTCCCGCCGGGCCCCGACAGGGCGGTGCGGCCCTCCTGCGCCCCGCGACCGTCCATGCTCCAGCCGAGATAGATCAGCATGTCGGCCACCGTGGAGGGCGGCATCACCGTCTCATACCGCCCGGCGGGCAGGTCCACCGAACGCGACGCCCAACCCAGTCGGGTCGAAAGTTCTTCCAGCAGTTCATCAGTGGGCACATCCGCGTAGTCGGGAGTGCCGACCCCCGCCCACGCGCTGGCACCACTGCGCTTGGCATTGATCTCCACCGAGCCCGTCGGCTGGGTGTAGCGCCGGCGCAGGCCGCCCGAGGTGGCGACGAACGTCGTCTCCAGCACGTGCCGCGCGTACCCGTACAGCGTGTCGGCACCACGGAACCCGCGCACCAGACTCGTTGCCACATCGGCGAACACGTCAGCCCCGGTGACCGGCACCGGGGCATCCCAGTCCGCTGGCCCACCGTCGGCGGCCAATGCGGGCGCGGCATCGCTGGCCGAGGGCGCCGAGGCGGCGGCATCCTGGGAGGCCGCGACCAGTCCGGCGATCGCCGACGAGTCGACCTCCGATGACGTCACCGACCCCACCTGGGCGTCACCCCCGCGTCGCACCACCGAAATGACGGTGGTGGTGCGGCCGCGGGTTTCGCCGTTGGTGGTCATCGAATTACCGGCCCACCGCAGAGACGCATCCGACCGGTCGGTGACGATGACGGTGGTTTCGTCGGCCTTGCCGCGCTGGGCCGCCTCGGCCAGCACAGCGTCGACGACGTGTAGCGTGCTGATCATGACCGCCCCGATTCCGCTTGTGTATTCAGCACATTCACCCCGCGGAACAACGCCGACGGACACCCATGGCTGACGGCGGCCACCTGGCCGGGCTGCGCCTTGCCACAGTTGAAGGCTCCGCCCAGACGCCAGGTCGACGTGCCGCCCACCGCTTCCATCGAACCCCAGAAGTCGGTGGTGGTGGCCTGGTAGGCCACGTCGCGCAGCTGGCCGTCGAGCCGGCCGTCGGTGATCTTGAAGAACCGTTGGCCGGTGAACTGGAAGTTGTAGCGCTGCATGTCGATCGACCACGATTTGTCGCCGACGATGTAGATGCCGTTCTGCACCCGGGCGATCAGATCCGCGGTGCTCAGGTCATCGGCGCCCGGCTGCAGCGACACATTGGCCATCCGCTGGATGGGCACATGGTGTGGCGAATCGGCGTAGGAGCACCCGTTGGACCGCGCCTCGCCGAGCCGCGGCGCGAACACCCGGTCCAGCTGGTAGCCGACGAACAGGCCGCCGCGCACCAGATCCCAGCTCTGCGACCGCACCCCCTCGTCGTCGAAACCGATACTGGCCAAGCCGTGTTCGACGGTACGGTCAGCGGTCACGTTCATCACCGGTGAGCCATAGGTCATGGTGCCGAGCTTGTCGGGAGTGGCGAACGAGGTGCCGGCATAGGCGGCCTCATACCCGATCGCCCGGTCGTATTCGGTGGCGTGCCCGATGGACTCGTGGATGGTCAACCACAGGTTGGACGGGTCGATCACCAGATCGGTCGGACCCGCGGTGACGCTGGGCGCCTTCACCTTTTCTGCGAGTAGGGCGGGCAGCTCGGCCAGTTCGGCGCTCCAGTCCCACACGCGGTCGTCGCTGACGGCTTCCCAGCCCCGACCCATCGGCGGCGCCAACGTGCGCATCGTCTCGAAGGTGCCGGCCGCGGGGTCCACGGTGACGGCCTCCAACTGCGACTGCACCCGCACCCGCTGCTGCGTGGTCGAGGTGCCGAACGTGTCGGCGTAGAAGCTCTGCTCCTTGACCGCCATCAGGTGCGCCGACGCATGATCCACCCCGTCGGCGGCCAGCAGGCGTTGCGAGTAGTCGGCCAGTCGCGCGATCTTGTCGGCCGCCGAGACCGAGAACGGGTCGACCTCGTAGTCGGACACCCAATGCAGATCCGTGTACACCGGTTCGGCGGCCAGCTCGATGCGCTCGGCGTTCAGCGGCGCCAGGGTGGTGGCGACCCGAACCGCTCGGCGCGCCGTGTCGGCCGCGGTGGCCGCATCCAGTTCCGCGTGCGAGGCGAAACCCCACGTGCCGTCCACGATCACCCGCACGGCCAACCCGATCTCACGGGTGACCACCGACGACTCGAGCTCACCGTCGCGCAGCCCGATCTCTTCGGTGGTGATGCGGTGTATGCGCAGGTCGGCGTAGTCGGCACCGGCGGCGCGGGCGGCCGACAGAGCGGCATCGGCCAGCACCTGTCGGGGCAACGCGAGGAAGTCGGGATCGACGCTTCGAGCGGTCACGGTTTCCTACCGTAGCGAAGCGGCTTTAATGAGGAGCATGTCCGGCCGCCGATCGACCGTGTTGGGTTACGCGCTGGTGGCGCCCAGCCTCTTCGGCGTCGTCACCTTCCTGCTGCTGCCCATGCTGGTGGTGGCCTGGCTGAGCCTGTACCGCTGGGATCTGCTGGGCCCCATTCGATTTGTCGGGCTGAACAATTGGCAGTCGGTGCTGACCGATCCGACGTTCGCGATGTCGTTGTTGGTGACGGTGGCGTTCATCGCGATGGTGGTGCCCGCGCAGACACTGCTGGGCCTGGCCGCGGGCGCGATGCTCGCCCAGGGCTTACCGGGCACCGGATTTCTGCGCACGCTCTACGTGCTGCCGTGGATCTGCTCCCCGCTGGCGATCGGCGTGCTCTGGCGCTGGATCCTGTCCCCCACCGACGGCGCCCTGAGCACCGTCACCGGCCGGCACATCGAATGGTTGACCGATCCCGGGCTGGCCCTGCCCGTGGTCTCGGCGGTGACGGTGTGGACAAACGTCGGCTATGTCTCGCTGTTCTTCCTGGCCGGCATCCTCGCCATCCCGCGGAGTGTGCACGACGCGGCGCGCACCGACGGCGCCACCAGTTGGCAACGCTTTCGCTACATCACCGTGCCGATGCTGCGGCCCACCATGTATTTCGTCTCGGTGACCGGGGTGGTGAGCGCCGCGCAGGTGTTCGACACCGTGTACGCCCTCACCGACGGTGGTCCGCAGGGGCGCACCGACCTTGTCGCCCACCGGATCTACGCGGAGGCCTTCGGCGCGGCCAGCGTCGGGCGCGCAGCGGTGATGGCCGCCATTCTCTTCGTGCTACTGGTCGGCGTCACGCTGGTGCAGCACGTGTACTTCCGGCAGCGGGTCAGCTATGACGTCACGTAACGCCCTCATCTACGCGGGCCTGCTGACGGGTGCGCTGATCACGCTGGTGCCGTTCCTGCTCGGTCTGATGACCTCATTCACCTCCCCGCAGCAGTTCAATACCGGTTCCCCGCTGTCCATTCCGGCGCCGTCGACGCTGGCCAACTATGCCGCCCTGGGTGATGCCGGCTTCGGTCGCGCGCTGGTGGTCACCGCGTTGGTGACCGCGACCGTCCTGTTGGGGCAGCTGACGTTGTCGGTGCTGGCGGCATATGCGTTCGCCCGGTTGAACTTCCCCGGCCGGGACACCGTGTTCTGGGTGTATCTGGCCACGCTCATGGTGCCCGCCACCGTGACGGTGGTGCCGCTGTATCTGATGATGGCCGAGGCCGGACTGCGCAACACCTTCTGGGCGCTGGTGCTGCCGTTCCTGTTCGGTTCCCCGTATGCGATCTTCCTGTTGCGCGAGCACTTCCGGGGTATCCCCGCCGACCTGATGGACGCCGCCCGCCTGGACGGTGCCAACACCCTGGACGTGTTGGTGCATGTGGTGCTGCCGGCGAGCCGGCCCATCCTCGCGACGCTGGCGATGATCACCGTGGTGTCGCAGTGGAACAACTTCATGTGGCCGTTGGTCATCACCAGCGGCCCGCGCTGGCAGGTGCTGACCGTGGCCACCGCGGGTCTGCAGTCCCGCTTCGACGCGCAGTGGACGGTGGTGATGGCCGCGACGACGGTCGCGATCGTGCCGCTGTTGATACTTTTCGTCCTGCTCGGCAGGCATCTGATCCGCTCCATCGTGGTGACGGGGCTCAAATGAGGCCGGCCCGATGAGACCCAAGTTCTCCACCCTGCTGGCCACCGGCATCGCCGTCGCCGGCGTGCTGCTGCTCATCGCGGGCATGCTGCTGGGCCGCACAACTGATTCCGGCAGAACTGTCGTCACGGTGCGACTGTGGGACGAGCAGGTGGCCGCCGCCTACCGGCAGTCGTTCGCCGAGTTCAGTCGCACCCATCCCGATATCGAGGTGCACGTCAACGTCGTCGCGTACGCGAACTACTTCAACTCGCTGCGCACCGACATCGCCGGCGGCGGCGCCGACGACATCTTCTGGATGTCGAACGCCTACCTGTCGGGCTACGCCGACAACCGCAGACTGCTGTCGATGGAGCCGTCGGCCGACTGGGATCCGTCGACCGTCGCGCAGTTCACCCGCAACGGAACACTCTGGGCCGTACCGCAACTCACCGACGCCGGGATCGCGGTCTACTTCAACGCCGACCTGCTGCAGGCCGCGGGTGTAGAACTTGCCGAGTTGGTCGACGCGCACTGGTCCGTCGGCGACGACGACACCTTGCGGCCACTGCTGGCCCGACTGACCGTCGACCAGAACGGCAACCGCCCCGGCACACCGGCTTTCGACCCTCAACGGATCCGGCAGTGGGGCTACAATGCCGCCAACGATCTGCAGGGCATCTACCTCAACTACATCGGATCAGCCGGGGGCACCTTCACCGACGGTGACCGGTTCACCTTCGCCAACGACCAGGCCGCGCAGGCCTTCGAGTATCTGGTGCGCCTGATCAACACCGACCACGTTGCGCCGTCGGCCGCGGACACCAACGGCAACGGTGACTTCTCGCGCAATCAGTTCCTCGCCGGGCGGATGGCGTTGTTCCAGTCCGGCACCTACAACCTGGCGGCCATCGCCACGCAGGCGACGTTCCGGTGGGGTGTGGCGCTGCTGCCGATCGGCCAGGCCGGGCGGGTCAGCGTCACGAATGGGATTGCGGCGGCCGCGAACTCCGCCACCACCCACCCCGAGGCGGTACGCCAGGTGCTGGCCTGGATGGGCAGCCGTGACGGCAACGAATACCTGGGTGCCGACGGCTCGGCCATCCCGGCCGTGCTCAGCGCCCAGCCGGTGTACTTCGAGCACTGGCGGCGTCGGGGTGTGGACGTCACCCCGTTCTTCTCGGTGCTGCGCGGCCCGCAGATCCCGGCCCCCGGCGGCGCCGGTTTCGCGGCCGGATACCAGGCGTTGCAGCCGTATTTCGACGAGATGTTCCTGGGACGCCTCGCCGTGCCGGACGCGTTGACACAGGCGCAGCAGGCCGCCAACACGGCCGCCGCGCGCTGACTACAGGCTGGTGGCCAGGAAGGTGAAAGCCTCCAGATACCAGGCGAGTCCGCACACCAACGCGATGGTCCCCAACGCCACATAGTCGGCGCCGTGCGGGCGCGACGGATGCGCCGAGATCTGGCCCACCCCACCGCGCGCGACGATCGCGTCGCCCATCTCGTCGGCCCGGCGCAATGACACGGTCACCGCGGCGGCCATCAGGTCCACCACTTCGGCGGCCCACTGCTTGCGCCGGTCGCGGCGCCCCTCCCGGTGGGCGCGGGGCCGCAGCCGGCGAGCGGCGTAGAGCACGCTGAATTCGTCGATCAGCATGGGGAACGCCCGCAACGCCAGCGCGATGGCGACCGCCCAGTCGTCGATCGGCAGGCGCAGCCACCGCAGCGGCCGGCCCAAGGTCGAGATGGCCGGGGCGACTTCGGCGACGTTGGTGGTCCACGACACCAGCGCACCGAGGCCCAACAACACGATCGACACCGCGGTGATCCGCAGGAAGTTCAGCGCACCGCCGAGGCCGATCTCGGCGCCCGCGATGTGCAGATACGGCGAGCCCGCGGCGAACGACGCCGTAACCCCGCCCAGCAGCAGGATCAGCCACAGCCAGCTGGGGATCGACGGCAGCGCGCCACGCGGAATCTTGGCCAGGGCGGCGGTCACCAGCACCACCACGGCGACGAAGCCGATCGGCAGCCACCCCGGATAGAAGGTCAACAGGACGCCCAGTGCGGCGACGGCGATGAGTTTGGTTCCGGCCCAGAGGCGATGGATGACCGAGTCCCCGGGTACCGGTCGCAGCAGCACAACCGGCCGGCGTGGCGCGCTCATGCCACACCTCCCGACGCACTCGAGATGGCCGGTACCAGTTGGCCGTCGCGTAGATGCAGCGTTCTGGGGCAGAGCTCTTCGAGACCGTCGAAGTCGTGCGAGATCACCACGACGGTGAGGCCGTCGCGGCGCAACTGCTCCAGCAGGCGCAGCAGGCCGCGGGCACTGGCGGCATCCAATCCGGCCAGCGGCTCGTCGAGGATGATCGCGCGGGGCGACCGGGCCAGCAGCCCGGCCAACACGACACGACGCATCTGGCCGCCGGAGAGCTGATCGATGGGCCGGGACGCCAGTGCGGGTTCCAGCCCGACGGTGGCCAGCGCCGCCAGCACCCTGGCGTGATCGCGGGGGGAGAACCCGGCGGCGGCCGCGATCTCACGATCGACCCGGCCGCGGATCAGCTGCAGCCGGGCCGCCTGGAAGGACAGGGCCACCGCGCCGACCTGATCGGACACCGGGCGCCCGTCGAGCAGGCAGCTGCCGACGGTGGGCAGCGTCAACCCGGCCATGATCCACGCCAGGGTCGACTTGCCGGAGCCGTTGAGGCCGTGGATCAGAACACCGTCACCCTCATTCACGACGAGGTCGATGTCGTGCAGTGCGTCGTTCTCCCACGGGGTTCCGGCGGCGTAGCGATGCCCCACCCCGTGAAGTTCGAGCACCGGCTTGTCGCTGCCGGCCGGCGCCGCACCACCGGTGGGCACCGTCGCCGCTTGCACCATCTCCGATCCGCCGGCCAGGTTGATGGCACGGTCGGCGGCTTCGGCTTCCTCGTTGTAGTGGGTGATGTGCACCAGGGACATCCGGTGGTGGCCGGTCAGCCCGGCCAGCACCGACATCAGTCCGTCGCGGCCGACCTGGTCCACCATGCTGGTGATCTCGTCGGCGATCATCAGGGCGGGTTCGCGGGCCAGGGCGGCGGCCACCGCGAGGCGCTGCAGCTCGCCGCCGGACAGGCCACCGGTGTCGCGTTCGGCCAGGCCGTCCAGACCCACTTCGGCGAGCAGCCGCGGCACGTCGACCTCGGTGCCGACCGGCAGGCCCCACACCACGTCGTCGGCGACGCGGGTGCCCAGGACCTGACTCTCGGGGTGCTGCATGATCACCGCGGTGCCGCCCGGCGCACCGAGGCCGACCCCACCCGGCCGCTCGACCGTGCCGCTGCTGGGCTCTCGGCCCGCCAGCAGAAGCATGAGGGTGGTCTTGCCGGATCCGTTGGCGCCGGTGATGGCGACATGCTCACCCAGGTGCACGGTCAGCGACACCGGGCCCAGGGCGTCGCGGTCGGTGCCCGGATAGCGGAACACCACATCGCGCAGTTGCAGCGGCACCGGGGCGACGGCACCGCTCTCGGCCGGGACGTCGAGCTTGTGCACATCGGGGACGCCACCGAGGCGGGCGAGCACCCGCGACATGGCCCACCAACCGATGAGGCTGACGGTGACGATGGTGAGCACCCCGTAGGAGCCGATCAGCAGTGGCCAGTAGCGCAGCGCCGTCGCGAAGAGTTCGGTGACCCGCGCCGCGATGTCTTCCATCCCAGGGATACGGCTGAGGATTTTGGCGGTGCCCTCGACGTTCGCGGTCATGGCGTCGAACACCAGCTGACGCAGCCGTGACGCGACGGCCAGGGCACCCACGATGAATGCGCCGAACACCGCGCCGGCCAGGACCGACACCAGCAGCGCGGTGGGCAGGCCGCGCCCGCGACGTTTCACCGCACCCGTCAGACCGCCGATGTACGCGCAGTTCAGCACGGTCATCATGCCGCCCATCCCGGCGATGAGGAAGGCAATGGTGGCCCCGGCGATGGCCGCGGCGATGAGCACCTTCATCCGGTACCGGTAGGCGAGCAGACCCATCGGCACCGTGCCCAGAACGGACAGGCCGGCGGCGAACGGCACGACCACGGCGATGATCGCGATGGCCGCGGCCAACGCCGCCATCACGGCGGCCTGGGCGAGCTCGTTCGGTTGCAACGATCCGGCCCGCCGACGGGTGTGGGTAGCGGGCATTTCTCGATTCTGCCAGGCGCAACGAATGCGCTGCGTCGTCGCACTGTGACAGTCCGCGCGACCCGTCGATGCCATCTACATAGTGACTCTATGTAACCATGGAGGGATGACGACGACGACCGCGCTGGGCGCCGACCTGCTGTCGGCGGTGGCGCGCTTGAACCGGCTGGCCAATCAGCGGGTCCGCATCCCGCTCCCCTTCGCCCAGGCCCGACTGCTGTCGACGATCGAGGATCAGGGCACCGCCCGCATCTCCGACCTGGCCGCCCTGGATCACTGCTCGCAGCCCACGATGACCACTCAGGTGCGCCGGCTCGAAGACGCCGGCATGGTGTCCCGCGTGGCCGATCCCGGCGACGCGCGGGCCGTGCTGATCAGCATCACCGACGAGGGCAGGACGGCCCTGGCGGGGGTCCGCGCCGACCGGGCCGCGGCCATCGATCCCTATCTGGAGCGTCTCGACGACACCCAGCGCGAGACGCTGGCCGACGCCGTCGCCGTTCTGCGCGACCTGCTGCAGTCCGCCCGCGAACCACTTCCCGCCGACCGATGAGGAGTCCAGCCGCCATGTGGCGTCAACCGAAAGCAGTGTGGGCCGTAGCCTTCGCGTCCGTCGTGGCATTCATGGGCATCGGCCTGGTCGACCCCATCCTCAAGCCGATCGCCGACAACCTGGATGCCTCACCGTCGCAGGTGTCACTTCTGTTCACCAGCTATATGGCGGTGATGGGCGTGGCCATGGTGATCACCGGTGTGGTGTCGAGCCGGATCGGGCCCAAGCGCACGCTGTTGCTGGGCCTGGTGATCATCATCGCCGGTGCGGGCCTGGCCGGGATGAGCGACACCGTGATGGGCATCGTCGGCTGGCGCGCCCTGTGGGGACTGGGCAACGCGCTGTTCATCGCGACCGCGCTCGCCACCATCGTCAACTCGGCGAAAGGCTCAGTGGCGCAGGCGATCATCCTCTACGAGGCAGCACTGGGCCTGGGTATCGCGGTCGGTCCGCTGGTCGGCGGCGTCCTCGGGTCGATCTCCTGGCGCGGCCCGTTCTTCGGGGTGTCGGCGCTCATGACGGTCGCCCTGGTGGTCACGATGTTCTTGCTACCGGCCACCCCGCGGCCGACACGGTCGACGTCGCTGGCCGACCCGTTCCGCGCGCTGCGGCACCGCGGCCTGCTCGGCGTGGCCGTCACCGCGCTGCTGTACAACTTCGGCTTCTTCACCCTGCTGGCGTTCACCCCGTTCCCCCTCGACATGGGCGCCCACGAGATCGGCCTGATCTTCTTCGGCTGGGGGCTGTGCCTGGCCTTCACCTCGGTGGTGGTCGCCCCGCGCCTGCAGCACCGGTTCGGCACCGTGCGGGTGCTGATCCTCAACCTGCTCGCCTTCAGCGCGGTGCTGGTCGCGATGGCGGTGTGGACCGACCACAAGGCCGTGCTCGCCGCCGGTGTGGTGGTCGCCGGGTTGTTCATCGGGATCAACAACACGCTGATCACGGAGACGGTGATGAAAGCCGCACCCATCGAGAGAGGTGTGGCGTCTGCGGCCTACAGCTTCCTGCGGTTCGGCGGTGCCGCGGTGGCCCCCTGGCTGGCCGGCGTGCTCGGCGAAGAGATCAGCGCGCACCTGCCGTTCTGGGTCGGCGCGGCGGCCGTCGTCGCCGGCGCCGGGGTGCTGTTCGCGACGCGCGGGCACCTCACCGGAATCGACGCCGACGAGGACGTCCTCGACGAGGCCGAAGCCCTCACCGTCGGCTCCGACAGCTGAGCGTCACCACGCGAACGCCAGCACCTGCGTCACCTGATCG
The DNA here is from genome assembly GCA_016197365.1 of Mycolicibacterium cosmeticum. GTDB lineage: Bacteria > Actinomycetota > Actinomycetes > Mycobacteriales > Mycobacteriaceae > Mycobacterium > Mycobacterium cosmeticum_A. The sequence continues at coordinate 39,165 of JACPVS010000003.1, forward strand.
GACGAGAAGTTGTCGTCGGTCACCATGATCACCGACTGACGGCCGTCGGAGAGCTTGGGGCCCAAGGTGATTCCCTCGACGTTGTCGACGGACTGGACCATCGCCGACAGGTCTGCCACCAGCGTCTTGCGCATGGGTGTGGCGCCCGACGAGGATCGCCGGCCCAAGATGTCGTCGGCACCGACGATGCTGGCCCGGTAAATCCGCACCGACGTCCTGGTGCCGTGCCCGCGCTCGATGACCAGGAAGTCCTCGGCGTTCAGCGCCACCAGGTCGGACAGTCCGTTACCACCGCCCTCCCCCGAACTCACCGCATCCAGCGGGTAGGCGTACTGCGCACCGGGCTGGCGCGTCACCGGGTCGAGCCGGGTGATCCGGGTCAGCGCGCCCGCCTCGGCGGTGGGCGGTGGTCCGTCCTCGAAGCCGGGGGACTCCATACCGGCCCACAGCGCGGTCCCGTCGGGTGCCAGCGCCAGTCCCTCCAGCGCCTGATTCTTGCGCGGCCCGGCGTCGCCGGCCGACATGTGCAACTCCGGCGGCAAGGTGAACTGACCCCGGAACGTGCCGTCGAGGGCCGCCGTGCGCACCCACGGATCGAGCAGCACCGGTGCAGCGCCCGGTTTGACGATCCGCTCCCCCTCGCTGGACCAGTACAACTGCTGACGCAGACTGTCGAAGGCGATGCCCTCCGGATCCGGCGGCGCGGAGGTACCCGACAGCGGCGCGAACTTCTTGCCGTCGGTGTTCAGCAGCGAGGTCGCCCCGCGCAGGTCGACGCGCGCCAGATTGCCGTCGGACAGGCTGATGCTCATCGTGTAGAACCGGGCCGGGTTCTTCTCGGAACGGTCGTCGCTGATCACGTAGTACTGATCCCGGCCGGCGTCGTAGGTGATGCCGGACAGCCCACCCACCGTCGTGTCGGCGAACAGCAGTCCGTGCGCCAATTCGACCTTGCCGAGGAACTCCAGCTGGGACGTCGGTGCCGGCGCGGCGGAGCATCCCGCCAGCACCGAAACCACTGTCAACAGCACGGCCGATACCTTCACGCCACACAGGTAACCACAGCTAACTGATAGCGACGCCGATCGCCGAACCCACGACATACGTGGCGCCGATGGCGATGGCCCCAAACGTCAACTGCCGCAACGACCCGAACCACACCGGCTGCTTGGTGACGAAGGCGGCCATCCCGCCCGCGATCAGCAGTCCCACACCGCCACAGGCCAGCCCCAACGCCAGCGATTCGAATCCCAGCAGGTACGGGATGAGCGGGACGATCGCGCCGACCGCGAACATGACGAACGACGACACCGCCGCCACCCGAGGTGACGGCTTCTCCGACGGGTCGACACCGAGCTCCTGCACCAGGTGGAAATTGATGGCCTTGGACTCGTCGCCGTGCAGTTCGTCGGTGGCGCGCGTGGCCGTCTCGGAGGTCAGCCCCATGTTCTCGAACATGGCGACCAGTTCGGCCTTCTCCGCGCCAGGGTCCGCCCGGAAGGAGCGTCGCTCGACCTTGACCTCGGAATCGATCTGCTCGTTGGCCGTCGTCACCGAGGTGTACTCGCCCAGCGCCATCGAGAATGCTCCGGCCAGCAGCCCGGCCACACCGGAGAGCACCACGGCCTGCGCGCTGGCGCCGGCGGCGACACCGGCGATCAGCGCGGTGTTGCTCACCAGGCCGTCCATGGCACCGAATGTTGCTGCGCGTAGCCAGCCGCCACTGACGTCGGAGTGGGTGTGATCGTTGTTGTGCGGCAGTTCGACCTCGGCCATGGCTGATATTGAACGCTGCGGATGTGACGCGCGAGAAGTCAGGTTTACCTGCGTTGCCAGAGTCACGTTTGCGGAAGGCTTCCGCGGGCTAAGTTCGGGCTATGACCTCCACTGCGGAACACCTGCGCAACACCCTCGATGGACGCTGGCGCGACGTGAAGAACGCCGTGCGCACCGAGTTGTCCGGTGAGATCTTCAAACCGCATTACACGCCGAACACCGTCATCGCCCGCACCAAGGTCGGCGAGCAGCTGAAGATCATGGCCGCCGCGGGCGCCGCCGAGGACGGTTTCCGCAAGGAGCACGGCGGCACCGGCGACGTCGGTGCCGCGGTGACGCGCATCGAGATGCTGGCGATGAGCGACCTGTCGCTGATGGTCAAGGCGGGTGTGCAGTGGGGCCTGTTCGGCGGGGCTATCGAGAACCTCGGCACCGAACGCCACCACAAGGCCTACGTCCGCGACATCATCAGTCTTGATCTGCTCGGCTGTTTCGCGATGACCGAGACCGGCCACGGCAGCGACGTCCAGTCCCTGGAGACCACCGCCACCTACGACCCGGCGACCCAAGAGTTCGTCATCGACTCCCCCACGCCGAATTCGCGCAAGGACTACATCGGCGGCGCCGCCCAAACCGCGCGGGTGGCAGCCGTTTTCGCGCAGTTGATCACCGACGGCGAGGGGCACGGCGTGCACTGCCTGGTGGTGCCGATCCGCGACGCCGACGGCAACGACCTGCCCGGTGTCACCACCTCGGACTGCCACTACAAGGGCGGCCTGCCCGGTGTCGACAACGGGCGCATCCAGTTCGACCAGGTCCGCGTCCCGCGCGAGAACCTGCTCAACAAGTACGCCGACGTCGCCGAGGACGGCACCTACTCGTCGCCCATCGAGAACGCGGGCCGCCGGTTCTTCACCATGCTGGGCACCCTGATCCGCGGGCGCGTCACCGTCGGTGGCAGCGCGGCCGCCGCGGGCCGGGTGGCGCTGGACATCGCGACCCGATATGCGTTGCAGCGCAAGCAGTTCAGCGCTCCCGATGGCGACGACGAAGTGTTGATCATGGACTACCTGGTGCACCAGCGCCGGTTGTTCCCGCTGATCGCGCGGTCCTACGCGCTGCAGTTCGCGCAGAACGAACTGGTGGCCAAACTGCACGAGATCCAGTCCTCGGACTTCCCCGACGCCGAGGAGCAGCGCGAGGTGGAGGCCCGCGCGGCGGGCCTGAAGGCCGCCAACACCTGGCACGCCAGCCGCGCCATCCAGGAGGCACGCGAGGCGTGCGGCGGCGCCGGCTATCTGGCCGAGAACCGGTTGATCGGCCTGCGCGGAGACATCGACGTGTTCACCACCTTCGAAGGTGACAACCACGTGCTGACCCAGCTGGTGGCCAAGGAACTGTTGACCGCCTACGCCGACGACATCAAGGGCATGAGTCCGGTGGAGTGGGTCCGGTTCGCCGCCAACTTCGCCGGCGAACGGGTGCTCAAACGCACCGCGGCCGAGACCATCATGCAGACCATCCTGGACACCCGCCAGGACAACGAGGAGGAAGGCAGCCTCTTCAACCGCGGCACCCAGGTCAAGATGTTCGAGGACCGCGAGGAGTACATCCTCTCGACGGTGGCCCGCCGGTTGCAGGGCAAGTCCAAGGAGATGAGCGCCTTCGAGGCGTTCAACTCGGTGCAGGACCACGTGCTGCACGCCGCCACCGCGCACATCGACCGAATTGTGCTGGAGGCGTTCGTCGCCGGCGTCGACGCCTGCGAGGACGAGGAGGCCCGCGAGGTCCTGAACCTGGTGTGCGACCTGTACGCGCTGAGCATCATCGAAGACGACAAGGCGTGGTACGTCGAGCACCGCTTCCTGTCCACCGAGCGCGCCAAGGCCGTCAGCCGGGCCATCAACGACCGCTGCCGCAAGCTGCGCCCGCACGCCGAACTGCTGGTGGACGGCTTCGGGATCCCCGAGCAGCTGCGCTACGCCGAGATGCTGCACCCCGAGCACATCCCGGACGCCGACGAGCACCAGGAACAGGACGCCATCAGCTCCGGCACCATCGAGCCGCGGTAGGTCAGCCGCGCCGGGGTTTGCTCGGCCACCAGATCCGGTCGCCGATCAGCGACATCGCGGCCGGCACCAGGATGGTGCGCACCAGCGTGATGTCGATGAGCAGTCCGATGCCGACGGTGAAACCGATCTGCAGCAGATTGATCACCCGGCCGCTCATCAACGCGAACATGGTGAGCGCGAACACGATTCCGGCGGTGGTGATGATACTGCCGGTGTTGCCGAAGCCGCGGATGATGCCGCGAACCATGCCGTCGGCGGATTCCTCGCGGATGCGCGCGGCGAACAGCATGCTGTAGTCCGCACCCACCGCGATCAGTGCCATGAACGACACCGGGAACACCGACCAGTCCAGGTCGATGCCGATGATGTGCTGCCACACCAGCACGCTGATACCCGCGGCGGCGCCGAAGGACAACACCACGGCGCCCACCATGAATACCGGAGCGGCGATGCTGCGCAACAAGACCATCAACACCAGCAGCACACCGATGATGGCGACGAGGCCGAACACGGCGAAGTCCCGCCACACCTGGTCGCGCATGTCCGCCGACAGGGAGGCCAACCCGGTGGTGGCGAAATGTGCGCTCTGCAGCGAGGTTCCGTGCGCGGCCTGGGTCGCGGCGGGGCCCAGTTCGCGGGTCGCGTTCAGCGCGTCCTCGCTGTAGGGGTTGATCTTCCACACCACCAGCATCCGGGCGGTCTTCCCGTCCGGCGCGAAGAGCAACTTCTGCCCTTCCTGGAAAGCCCTGTCGGAGAAGCCCTGTGCCGGTAGGTAGAACCCCGCACCGGCGCCGGCGGAGGTGTGCGCGGACAGCGTGGCCAGGTAGTCCGAGGCCTGGGTGAGCCCGTCGGTGAGTTGGCCGGTGAGGCCCACCACCTGGTCCACCCCGCCCTTGACCTGATTCAGCCCCGCCGCGAGCCGGCTCATGCCGTCGTCGAGGCGGTCGGCGCCGCGCACCAGTTCGGCGAGTTGGGCGTTGGCTTGGGCCGGCGAACCGCCGGGCAAGCTGGTCGCCAGGGCCTGCAGGCGGGCCAACGCGTTTTTGATGCCCGGTTGGGCGGCCCACACCTTGTCGATGGTCACCTGTGGCACCGCGGCCAGCACCTCGACCTGACGCAGGGTGCGAGTGACCACCCCGTCGGACACGGCGTCCAGGTCGGCGAGGCTGGACCTGGCCCGCATGCACACCGGGTTGATCACGCACTCGGGGCCGGGCTGCGGGGTCAGCGCCGACCCGAGGGCCGAGCTGACCACCCGGCCGCCGTCGGCGATCTGCGCGTTGTCCGACATCGCCTGCAGCGCCACGTCGAGCAGTCCGACCGACGCGTTCAGGTCGGCCAGTGCGGTGGGCACGTCGACCCGGCCGTCGGTGACGGTGCGCAACGCCGAGCTGGCTTCCTGGTAGCCGCCGAGCACCTGGTGGGCCAGCGCGGTGACCGACTTGATGCCCGAGACAAGTTGGGGCAGTTGCGCATCGGCGGTGGCGGCACCGTCACGCAGGGTCGCGGTGCCCGAGGCCAGCCGCTGCAGATCGGGGGTGGCCGTGCCGATTCGGTCCCGCGCGTCGCCCAGCCGGCCGGCGACGATCCCGGCCTGGTAGCCGACGGTTGTCTGTTCCAGCTGGCTGCCCGACGGCCGCGTCATCGAACGGACATAGGCCACCTGCGGCATCCCGGCGAGCCGGGCCGCGATGCCGTCCAGCGCGGCAAGGTCGTTGGTGTTGCGCATGTCGCGGTCGGCCGAGACGATCACATATTCGGGGGCGACTTCGTTGAATCCCCAATGCTGGTACGCCTTCTCATAACCCGAGGAGCTCTCGGTACGGTCGAGCTGCATCGCGTTCTCGTCGAAGTTGACCCGGAAGGTCAGCAGCACCGACGCCGCGGCCAACAACAGCACCAGCGATGCGGCCGACAGCGCACCCGAGCGTCGGATCATCGTCGTACCGATGCGGCGCCACCGCCGTTCGTTGAGTGGACGCGGTTCGGCGAAACCGCGCCGTCCCAGTATCGAGAGCAGCGCATAGGGCAACGTCATCGAGATGGCCAGGGCGATCACGATCGCGATGGCGATCGGCGGACCCGCGGCCCGGAACATGCCGAGCTCGGTGAAGGCCATCGCGGTCGCGGCGGCGGCGATGGTCAGCATGGAGGCGATCAGGATGCCGGAGACCTTCTCCCCGGCTCGGGCCAGCGCATCGGGCACCGGCAGCCCCTTGCGCCTGCCCTCGTGATAGCCCGCGAGGATGAAGATGGCGTAATCGGTTGCCGCGCCGAGCAACATGGCCGTCATCAGCGCGATGGTGAAATTGGAGACCGTCAGCACGCCGTGGCCGCCCAGCAGCGACACCACCGGGCGGGCGACGCCGAGGCCCACCCCGATGGTGAGCAGCGGGATGAGTGCGGTGACCGGTGAGCGGTACACGGCCAGCAGCACCAGCGTGATCAGCAGCACCGAGACGCCGGTGATGATCAGCAGGGAGAAGTCCATGGCGCTGAACAGGTCAGCCAGCGCCGGCGATGGGCCGGTGTAGTACATCTCCAGGCCCGCCGGCTTGTCCAGGGTGTCGATGGCCTGGCGGATGTTCACGGTGTTCTGGTGCGCCTTGGTCGATCCGACATCGCCGGTGCCCGCAACCACCAGGTTGATGGCTTTGCCGTCGGGGCTCAGGGCGATGCTGCGCAGCGTGTCGTTGTTATAGGTGTCCAACACGTAGGCGACGTCGTCGGTGTCTTTTCGCAGCGCGGTCACCAGCTGCTGGTAGGCCCGCTCGTCGGCGGCACCGATACCGTTCTCGTTGACCAGCAGCACGCTGCCGATCGCCGACGAGGAGGGCACACCGAACTCCTTGGACATGTGCCGAAGTGTTTGTGCCGCTTCGATATTGCCCGGGATGAACGGTGCCGAATGCTCGGCGACGGTGCGTTCCAGCTGCGGGATGGCGAGGTTCAGGGCACCGACGAGCACCACCCAGAAGCCGATGACGAACCATGCGTACCGCGCACAGAACCGGCTGAACCGGCCGAATATCCTGCTCTCCCCATGAGCCACTGCGTTCCCCCTACGCTCCCCAGTAGACCAAATGGTCTACGCGTGCCGTGAGACGTTAGTAGACTGATCGGTACACCGCAATCACCCCCAGGTAGGAAAACCGCGCATGCAAGCCAAAGAGCGGCTCATCACCAGTGCCGTCGACCTCATCCGGCGCAACGGCGTCGCAGGTACCGGCCTCGCACTGCTGCTCGAACTGAGCGGGACGGCCCGGCGGTCGCTCTACCTGAATTTCCCCGGCGGCAAGGCCGAACTCATCGCCCACGCCACCGCGGTGGCCGGCAAAGTTACCGGCGCAGCCATCGACCAACTGGCCCGCGACGGCGATCCCGTCAGCGTCATCCAGCGGTTCATCGCCGGCTGGACCGAGGCGCTGAAGGCCACCGACTTCACCGCCGGGTGCCCCATTGTGGCCGCCGCCCTCGGGCGTTCGGAGGCCTCAGTGGCCGCCGAGACCGCGGGCGAGGTGTTCCTCGACTGGGAGCGGCGCCTGACCGGTCATCTGGAGGCGGCCGAGTTGTCACCCGAGGACGCCGCGCAGCTGGCCTCTATGACCGTCGCCGCGGTGGAGGGCGCCATCGTCATGTGCCAAGCCACCCGCTCGGAAGAGCCGCTGCGCCGGGTCGAGGCCGGGCTGATCGAGCTGTATCGGCTGAAGGCCCGCACTCCCGCTACGGGGTCGGCGTCGGGATTGGATCCAGCGCCTTGAGCTTGCCGTCGTCACCGATCTGGAAGCGCACCTGCGCGATACCTGTTGGGCAGCACGGCTTGTCCGCGCCCTGCAGCCACTGATATTGCACCGTCGCTATTCTGTCCCCCAGCGGCACGACGGTGGTGTACGGGCGCGGCCGCGGCGTCGGCGGACCCAGCGGCGAGTTGCGATCGAAGAACAGGACTTGGGTCGCGGCGTCGGGGGCGGTGTCCCCGGTGCTGACGATGACCCAGTGCAGCCGGCAGTCACCGGTGTGCCCGTTCGCGGTTTCGTGCCAGCGGTCGCCCATGCCCTGCACCGCGGCGGACACCGTGTCCGCGGTCGGGGTGTCCTCGGCTTTGCAGCCGCCCGGTTGGGTGGACCCCGAATTCGGTGGGCTCCAGCCGCACGACGCGGCAACGAGTGTGACCGTGGCGAGGAGCGGGATCATCCGCGAGGGCCGCATGGTGCGAGCTTACGGACGGATGGGGCAGCGAACACTGCAGGTAGCATCGGCCACATGGGTTTTGGACATTTGCGCCGGTTGACCGTCGTCTGCGCGTTGGCGGCTTCGGCGCTGGCAATCGGCGCCACCCCCGCTGCCTCCGCCGACCCGTGCCCCGATGCCGAGGTGGTGTTCGCCCGCGGCAGCGACGAGCCGCCCGGCGTCGGCACCGTCGGCCAGGCGTTCATCGATTCCCTGCGCGGGATGCTCCCGGGAAAGTCTGTCGGCGTCTATGCGGTGAACTACCCGGCCTCCGGTGATTTCAACAACAAGGCGGTCTTCCCGGGAACGATGTTCGACGGTGTCCACGACACCACCTCGCATCTTCAGTCGATGGCCGCGAACTGCCCGAACACCAAACTCCTGCTCGGCGGCTATTCGCAAGGCGCGGCGGTGGCCGCGTATGCCACCACCGCCGACATCCCCGCCGCAGTGCACGACCACGTCGCCGGGATCGTGCTCTTCGGTAAGCCGACACCGGCGTTGCTGTCCGGGTTCGGCGCGCCGGCCGCGAACATCTCACCGCGCTACGACGGCAAATCGCTGGATCTGTGCGCACCCGGCGACAGCATCTGCGACGGTTCGCCGGGCTCGCTCTTCTCGTCGCTGGCGCACGCCCTCTACCCGCTCAACGGTTTGGTCACCACGGCGGCGTCGAAAGCTGCGGGCAGGCTCGTCTAAATAGGCCGGAAAGCACGAAGGCCAGCGCGTCTGCGCTGGCCTTACTTGCTCCCCCGGATGGACTCGAACCATCAACCGTCCGATTAACAGTCGGAAGCTCTGCCAATTGAGCTACAGGGGATTGAACCGAAAACAGACTCTAGCGCATATGGGGCACGCGGTTCGAATCGGCACGTCAGAACCAGTTTCGCCGGGCGCGATCGCGAACACACAGCCGCGTGAGGCAGGATGGTGAGCGTCTTGCTTGATCGGGGAGGGAGTGCGTGTGTTCCGGTTCGTGTTCGTGCTGGGGGTCGGCTACGTGCTCGGCGCAAAAGCCGGTCGGCACCGGTTCGAACAGATCGCCGGCACGTACAAGGCCGTCACCGAGAACCCGGCCACCAAGGCCGTACTGGACGCGGGGCGCCGCAAGCTGGCCGATCGGGTGTCCCCCGATCCGGCATTGGTGAAGTTGACGGCGATCGACGCCGAGACGACGGTGCTGGAGCCCTTGGCAGACGAGTCCGCCACCAAGCACTAGCGCATCGGGACGTTCCAGGACTGGCCGGGGAGCAGCGGTCCGGAGTTGATGCCGTTGCTGCCGACGGACACGCCGGGGCTGCCGAAGTTGGCGCCGCCGCCATTGGAGTAGGACAGGCACTTGCCGTCCTCTTTGTTGCCGAACCAGGCCAGGCACGGGGCTGCTTGCACCGCATCCTGCGCGCCATCGACCGAGAACGCCACCAGCGGACCTGCGGCGGCGGCCACCGCGAAAGCGCCCACCAGAACCGCACGCCTAGCTGAGATGATCATGGCCTCACCATAGCGTGCGACCTCTGTTCACGCAGTCATGTCATCACCGCTGGCCTGCTCCAACAGGCTGCGGCGATACGTCTCCATGGCCACCAGGTCACCGAACAATGCGTGGTATTCGTCGCTGTGATCCACCGGCGACATCCGCTGCAGCTTGGACTTGACCTCGGCGATCTGACGGCCCACCGACACCTCCTGCAAGCGCGCCAGCACCCCGGAGACGTAGCGGACCAGTTTTTCGTCGTCCTCGATGCGGATGGCCTCGACGCCGAGTTCGTTGACCAGGTTCTTGCCCTCGGGCGAATCCTGCAGATCGCGGACCGTGTCGATCCACTGCGCACCGGACAGCCCGGCCGACATCCCGCCCGCGGCGGCGATGGACGCCCGCACCGCCGCGTAGCCGATGTGGGTGAAACTCTCCGCGGTCAAGGAGTCGAAGACCGGGCCCGCCAGCCCCGGGTACTGCAGCGCCGCCTTGAGCGCCTCGCGCTGGGGGCGCAGCGTCGGATCGCGCGGATCGGGGCGGGTGACCGTGACCGCCGGACGGGACCGCGCCGGTTCGGACGGCGTCCGCGACCGGCCGGCGTCGCGTCCCTTCGCGGGACCCTTGCGGCCGGCTTCCTCACGAACCCGCGCGAGGACCTGGGCGACGTTGTCCCAGCCGACCCAACCGGCGAGTTGTCGGGCGTACTCGTCGCGCAGCGTCGGATCCTTGATCCCGGCCACCATCGGCACGCAGCGGCGCAATGCCGCCACCCGGCCCTCGGCGCTGTCCAGGTTGTGGTCGGTCAGCGCGGTGCGGATGGCGAATTCGAACAGCGGGGACCGGCGGGCGACCAAGTCGCGCAGCGCGCCGTCACCGGAGCGCAGGCGCAGATCGCACGGGTCCATCCCGTCGGCGGCCACCGCCACGAAGGACTGGCCTGCCAGGTTCTGTTCCCCCTCGAACGCCTTCACCGCGGCGGCCCGCCCGGCGGCATCGCCGTCGAAGACGTAGATGAGCTCACCGCGAAAGAAGTTGTCGTCCATCATGAGTCGGCGCAGCATGGACAGGTGGTCGTCGCCGAAGGCGGTGCCGCAGGCTGCGACCGCGGTGGTCACCCCGGCCATGTGCATCGCCATCACGTCCGTGTAGCCCTCGACCACGACCGCCTGATGGCCCTTGGCGATATCGCGCTTGGCCAGATCCAGCCCGAACAGCACGTTCGACTTCTTGTACAGCGTCGTCTCGGAGGTGTTGACGTACTTGGCCTCGATGTGGTCGTCGTCGAACAGCCGGCGCGCACCGAAACCGATGGTCTCGCCCGACGACACCCGGATGGGCCACAGCAGCCGTCGGTGGAACCGGTCCATCGGTCCCCGCTTGCCCTCCCGGGACAGCCCGGCGGCCTCCAACTCCTTGAATTCGAATCCCTTGCGCAGCAAGTGCTTTGTCAGGGTCTCCCAGCCCGACGGCGCGTAGCCGCAGCCGAAGCGCTTGGCCGCTTCGGCGTCGAAGTTGCGCTCGATCAGATACTGCCGCGCCGGGGCGGCCTCGTCGGACTGCAACGCCTCGGCGTAGAACTCCTGCGCGGCGGCGTTGGCGGCGATCAGCCTGCTGCGGCTGCCGCGGTCGCGCTGGACGTTGGCCGTGGTGCCACCGGTGTAGGTGACGGTGTAGCCGACCTTGTCGGCCAGCAGCTCGACGGCCTCGACGAACGTGACGTGCTCGATCTTCTGCAGGAACGCATAGACGTCACCGCCCTCACCACACCCGAAGCAGTGGAAGTGGCCGTGATTGGGCCGCACATGGAACGACGGGGACTTCTCGTCGTGGAACGGGCACAAGCCCTTGAGCGAATCGACCCCGGCGCGGCGAAGCTGCACATAGTCGCCGACGACTTCCTCGATGCGAACGCGGTCACGGATGGCCGCGATATCGCGATCGGGGATGCGCCCACCTGGTGGCATCCGGTCAGTCTAGAGGTCGGGGCGAACGGGCCTCGTGCACTCGTTCCAACCGGCTTTCCGTATAGGACGCGATCTGGTCGATCACCACGCGCAGCCGCGCCCCGTCGTCGCCGGCGGCCTCGAATTCGGGTGCGAACTGCGCGTCCAGGCTGCTGGGCGCCTGCGCCCACAGCACCAGCGCGACCTCCTCGATCAGGGTGCGCTGATCGAGCTGGATCTGCAGGTGCTGGTGATCGGACATGATGAACTGCAACGCCAGCATCTTGAGCACCGCCACCTCGGCGCGCACCAGGGCGGGCACCGCCAGTTCGGTGTCATAGCGGCGCAGCGGGCCGGTACCGGCCACCGCCTGGGTTTGCGTGATCGCCGCGTTGGCGAACCGGCCGACGAGTTCACTGGTCATGTGTTTCAAGGCGACGGAACCGGTCAAAGTACCGTCGAACTTGCCCACCCCGCTCACCACGGGCATCTCCGACAGCCGGTGCGCGGCGGCCAGCAGGTCATCGTGGCTGACAGTCGGGAAGGCGCCGGCACCCAGGCGGGCCAGCCCGTCGGCCGCGTCGTCGTCGGCGAGCACTCGGAGGTCGATGCGGCCCGAGATGACGCCGTCCTCGACATCGTGCACGGAGTAGGCGACGTCGTCGGCCCAGTCCATCACCTGGGCTTCCAGGCAGGTCTGCTCGGCGGGCGCCCCGGCTCGCATCCAGGTCGCGGCGTCGGCGTCGTCGTCGTAGAAACCGAACTTCGTGCGGTCGCCCTCGCGGTACCAGGGGTACTTCATCACCGCGTCCAGCGCCGCCCGGGTCAGGTTCAGACCTGCGGAACGGCCGTCGGGGCCAAGAATTTTGGGCTCCAGCCGGGTCAGGATGCGGAAGTTCTGCGCGTTGCCCTCGAACCCACCGAATGCTTTCGCGATCTCGTTGAGCGCACGTTCGCCGTTGTGGCCGTAGGGCGGATGGCCGATGTCGTGGGCCAGGCCGGCCAGGTCCACCAGGTCGGGGTCGCAGCCCAACCCGACGGCCATGCCACGGCCGATCTGGGCGACCTCCAACGAGTGGGTCAGCCGGGTCCGCGGGGTGTCACCCTGACGAGGCCCGACCACCTGGGTCTTGTCGGCCAGCCGGCGCAGCGCCGCGCAGTGCAGCACCCGGGCCCGGTCCCTGGCGAAGTCGGTGCGGTGCTCGGCACCGGTTCCGGGCAGCGCGGCAGCCTTGGGCGCCTCGTCCACCAGGCGTTGCCTGTCGAGGTCGTCATAGGTATCCGTCACGTTGGCCACTGGCGGACAGTCTGCCAGCTAGATTTGCGAGCATGCGCCTCGCCCGCCTGCTCAGCGTGCTCCTCACCGTGTTGCCTGTCGGCCTTCTGGTCGCGCCTGCCGCGTCCGCCCAACCGCCGTCGCGGTTGTCCACCCAGATCGTGGACAACGCCAACGCGCTCAGCGGACCGGACAAGAACAACATCACCCAAGCCATCGACACGCTCTACAACGACCGGCATGTCCGGCTGTGGGTGGTGTACGTGGACACCTTCTCCGGCCAGGACGCCGAACCGTGGGCGCGGGCCACGCTGCAGGCCAGTGACCTGGGCACGTACGACGCACTGCTGGCCGTCGCCACCACCGACCGGGCGTACGCCTTCCTGGCCGGCGGCGTCGCGGCCAGCAACGCGGAGGCGAACACGCTGCGCCGCAACCAGATCGAGCCAGCCCTGCGACAGGGCAATTGGGCACAGGCCGCGATCGGCGCCGCCGAGGGGCTCAACACGAACACCGCGTCCTCCACTTCGTCGTCCTCGGACGTCGAGATGAACTGGGTGGGCCTGCTGGCGATCATGGCGGTGATCGGGCTCGCGGTGCTGATCCTGGTGTTGTGGATGCGGCGCCGCCGGCGCAAGCGTCGCGAGGCGGATCTGGCGGCCGCACAGCGCGCCGACCCGACCGACCCCGGGGCGCTGGCGGCGATGCCGCTGGAGACGCTGGACGACCTGTCCCGCTCGATCGTCGTGGAAGTCGACAACGCCGTGCGCACCAGCGACAACGAATTGTCGCTGGCGATCGAGGAATTCGGCGAGAAGGACACCGCACCATTCGTGACGGCCGTCGAGGCCGCGAAAACCACGCTGGGGCAAGCCTTCAACGTGCGCCAGATACTGGACGACACGGTGCCCGAGACGGCCGCGCAGCGTCGCGATCTGCTGACCAGGGTGGTGGTGGCCGCCGCGAAGGCCGACCGCGAACTGGAAACGCAGCGCGGCGCCTTCGCCCAGTTGCGCGATCTGGTGATCAACGCGCCCACCCGCCTGGACACCCTGACCCAGCAGATGGTGGATCTCACCGCACGGCTCGCACCCTCGGAGCAGACGCTGGCCGGCTTGCATCAGCAGTTCGCCGACGCCGCCTTGGCTTCGGTGGCCGGAAACGTCGAAACCGCCAAGCAGCGGGTGGCTTTCGCCGACCACAACATCACCAACGCGCGCAATCTGGTCGCCCGGCCGGTGGGCAGCCAGGCAGGACTGGTGGACGCGGTGCGCGCCGCGGAGTCCGCGCTGGGTCAAGCCCGCACCCTGCTGGACGCCGTGGACAGCGCCGCCACCGACATCAACCGTGCGATCGCGGCCCTGCCCGCGGCGATCACCGACATCCAGAACGGCATCAGCGCTGCGGGTGCCCAACTGGCGCAGGGCAACCTGACGCAGGCAACCGCATTGAGCGCCGCGCGTGACGCCGCGGTGAAGGCGGTCGCGACCGCGCAGGGCAGCGGGAACACCGACCCGCTCGGCGCGTTCACGGATCTGAGTGCCGCCGACGCCGAACTGGACCGGCTACTGGCCGCCGTGACCGAGGAGCGCGAGACCACCGAACGGTTGCGCCGCGCCTATGACCAGGCCTCGTTCAGCGCGCAGTCCCGGGTTCGCGGCGTCTCGGATTTCATCGACACGCGCCGCGGCAGCATCGGTCCCGAGGCCCGTACCAAGCTCGCCGAGGCCGTGCGTCAACTTCAGGCCGCCCAGGACCGGCAGGCCACCAATATCTCTGAAGCCATCCAGTACGCCAACGCGGCGGCGAACCTGGCCGCCCAGGCTCAATCTCTGGCGAATGACGACGTCTCCGCCGCGCAGCGCCACTACAGCGGATACGGCGGCGGCAGCTCGAATTCCGGTGCCGTGCTGGGCGGCATCATCATCGGCAACATCCTGTCCGGTGCCCTGCGCGGCGGGCTCGGCGGCAGCGTCGGTGGCGGCGGAGGCTGGAGTTCGACCTCGTTCGGTGGCTCGGGTAGCTCGGGCGGGTCGTTCGGCGGAGGCGGCGGCCGCTTCTAACCCTTCGGTGCCACCAGCGAGACCTGGCGGGTGGGCACCTTACTGCCGTCGCGACGGCGGAAACCGATGGCAACCGCGTCGCCGGTACCGGATTCGACGAAGCGGTAGCTGCTGCTGTGGTCGCGGGGCAGATGGCGGTGCCCCCACTCACCGATGGCGGCCAGGACCGGAACCAGGTCATGTCCGGCGTCGGTGAGTACGTACCGGCTGCGGGTGCGGTCACCGGGTTCCTGATAGTCGACCACCTCGAGGATTCCGGCGTCGACCAGCTCGGTGAGCCGGGTGCTGAGCACGTCCGATGCGACACCGAGCCGCTGCCTGAACTCGGAGAATCGCGACCGGCCCAGCAGCGCCTCGCGGATGATCAGCACCGCCCACCGCTGCCCCAGGACGGACATGGTGCGTGCGATGGGGCAGGGATTGTCAGTCCAGGAATCGGTGCGCATCGTCATATTCTACCTACGTTGGGAATACCAACCCAGCACTGTTACGTTGACCCTGACGCAAGCGGGACACAAGCGAAGGAGAAGACCATGACAGGAACTCACGTTGCCGGCGCGACGGCATTGGTGACCGGCGGCCAACAAGGCCTGGGCAAGGCAATCGTCGCCGCCCTGCTGGACGCCGGGGCCGCCAAGGTGTATTCGACGAGCCGGCGCGGCGGCACGTCCGAAGATCCCCGCGTGGTGGTGGTTGCGGCCGACGTCACCGACGCCGAGTCGGTCGCTCAGCTGGCCGACGCCGCCTCCGACGCCACCATCGTGGTCAACAACGCGGGCGTTCTGGGCGGCAAGTCGCTGCTGCAGGACGACCTCGACGATGTCCGCGCCGTCCTGGAGACCAATCTCTATGGGCCGCTGCGGGTCACCCGAGCGTTCGCGCCACTGCTCGCCGGCCGCCAGGGCACCGTCGTCAACATCGCGTCCGTGCTCAGCTGGTTGCCCGGTTACGGTTCCTATGGCGTGTCCAAAGCGGCGCTGTGGTCGGCGACGAACTCGCTACGCCAGGAGCTGGCTGAGCAGGGCACCAATGTCGTCGGCGCCTACCTGGGCTACACCGACACCGACATGATCGCCGACCTCGACGTACCGAAGAACGATCCAGCCGATGTCGCACGCCAGATCGTCGACGGGATCATCGCCGGCGCACCGGAAGTGCTCGCCGACGACTTGACCCGCCAGGTGCACGCTCCCCTCTTCCCAGCCGCCTAGGAGCCTCCGAACATGGCTACCTACAAGGCTTTTCAAGTCACCGGCCAGCGCGAGTTCGCGCTCGTCGAACGCGAGGTCGTGGCACCCCGCCCCGGCGAGGTCCGGGTGCGGGTGCTCAGCTGCGGGGTCTGTCACAGCGACATGCTCGCGGTGGAAGGGCAGCGGCCCGACCCGCAACAGCCGGTGGTGCCCGG
This sequence comes from Mycolicibacterium cosmeticum, assembly GCA_016197365.1. Taxonomy (GTDB): domain Bacteria; phylum Actinomycetota; class Actinomycetes; order Mycobacteriales; family Mycobacteriaceae; genus Mycobacterium; species Mycobacterium cosmeticum_A. Next base: position 55,407 of record JACPVS010000003.1, read on the forward strand.
CCACGAGATCGTCGGTCTGGTGGACGCCGTCGGCGCCGGGGTGCACGCGTGGGCGCCCGGCGACCGGGTCGGTATCGGGTTCCTCGGCGGCCAGTGCAATGAATGCGACTTCTGCCGTCGAGGCGACTTCGTCAACTGTCTCGATCAGCCGACACCGGGCACCAGCACCGATGGCGGATACGCCGAAATCGTGTACGCCCGCGCCACCGGGCTGGTGCGCATCCCCGACGGGTTCGACGCGCACCTCGCCGCTCCCCTGCTCTGCGCCGGTATCACCACCTTCAACGCCCTGCGCGGCGCGAACGCCGCACCCGGTGCGCTGGTGGCAATCCAGGGCATCGGCGGCCTCGGCCACCTTGGGGTGCAGTACGCCAAGGCGCTCGGCTACCGCGTCGCGGCGATCGCGCGCGGACCCGAAAAGACCGACCTCGCCATGCAATTGGGCGCGGACCACTACATCGACAGTGCCGCGGAGGATCCCGGTGCCGCCCTGACGGCCTTGGGCGGAGCCGCCGTCGTCGTCGCCACGGCGGCCAGCGGGGCATCGATGGGACCACTGGTCAGCGGGTTGCGACCGCACGGGCAGCTGGTCGTGGTGGGCGCGGCCTTCGACCCGATCGAGGTGAACACCCTGGACCTGATCTTCGGTGGTCGCAGTGTGGTCGGCAGCCTCACCGGGTCGTCCATCGAGAACGAGGACAACCTGGCGTTCAGCGCAGCCCACGGGATCGCCCCGTTGATCGAGGTCATGCCGTTCGAGCAGGCGCCCCAAGCCTATGAGCGGATGATGTCCGGCGAGGCGCGCTTCCGCGTGGTGCTCGACATCGAAGGAGCGGACCGATGACCACGACAGTCGAGCACCTCAACCGCCGGTTGTTGATCAGCCTGCCCGACACCTACGAGCAGGCCCGCGCGCGTTACGAAACACTGGTCCCGGCAGCCGATCTGGCCGCCTACGGGGACGTCGCCAACTGGGCCGACATGGTCGACAAGGTCAAAGCCCAAGCACCGCACGGCTTCCTGCGCTACGCCACGATCGACGTGGCCCCCACGATGGTGATCTCGAACTCGGGGCGCCCCGCCACCGAGTATCTGATGGGCAACCACACCATCGCCGAACGCATGTACCGGCACGACACGGCGGTAATGCTGCACGCACCGCTGCGCACGTTGATCTACGCCGGAGTGGACGGCACCGTGCTGGCCGTCGACCAGCCGAGCCTGCTGTTCGGCAGCTACGGCAGTCCCGAGATCGCCGCCGTCGGTGTGGAACTCGACGGTCTGCTGGCGAAGCTGATCGAACTGCTCGACGGGGAGGTGCCCGCGGCGCTGCGCTGATCAGACATCGCCGAGTGCCTGGTAGTCGCTGCCGATCTGACGGATCCGTTCCGCGATGCCGTTCATATCACTGTTGGACCGCGCCACGATGTCGGCGACCTCGGCGACGCCTTTCGACACCACCGGCATCAGGAAGCGTTCACCCGCGGCATTGGGCGGCACGCTCGCGGCGGCGCTCATCACCCACTGTTTGACGGATTCCAGATCCCGGCGACCCGCCGTCACCACCGCCGCAGACCGATCCATCTCTGCGCCCAGGCGCCGGTCCAGTTCGGCGAGACGGCCGATGTTCCCGGCCAGCTGCTGGTTGCGGTCGCTGTACCCCTGCGCCGCCGTACCGGTCCAGGCGGCGTCCGGCGTGGCGGTCGCGACGGTGCCGTGCAGGTCATCGAGCTGACCGCCCCTGTCGAAGCGGGAACCGTCCACCGGGATACCGGCACCGAGTGTCGCGCGGGCGTCGTCCCACGTCGAAAGAAAAGCCCCCAGAACGCTGATCACCGCCCCCTTCGATCCTGTGACTCAAATCCTAGGTGAGCCCACAGTCCCGTCGGAGCAGTAATTCCGAACCGAAGACTAGGCGCCCTTCAGCCGGACCGCGAGGTAGTTCGACACCTCGGAGATGGCCACCCGCTCCTGGGCCATCGTGTCGCGCTCACGGATGGTGACCGCCTGGTCCTCCAGCGAGTCGAAGTCCAGGGTGATGCAGAACGGCGTGCCGATCTCGTCCTGACGCCGGTAGCGCCGGCCGATGGCACCGGCGTCGTCGAACTCGATGTTCCACAGCTGACGCAGCTCGGCCGCCAGGTCGCGGGCCTTCGGCGACAGATCGGCGTTGCGCGACAACGGAAGTACTGCCGCCTTGACCGGAGCCAGCCGCGGGTCCAGCTTGAGCACGGTGCGCTTGTCCACGCCACCCTTGGCGTTCGGCGCCTCGTCCTCGTGATAGGCGTCGACCAGGAAGGCCATCAGCGAACGGGTCAGCCCGGCCGCGGGCTCGATGACATACGGCGTGTAGCGCGTCTCGGTGCCCTGGTCGTAGTACGTCAGATCGACCCCGGAAGCCTTTGCGTGGCTGGACAAGTCGTGGTCGGTGCGGTTCGCGATGCCTTCGAGCTCACCCCACGGGTTGCCGGCGAAGCCGAACTTGTACTCGATATCGGTGGTGCCGGCGCTGTAGTGCGACAGCTTCTCCAGCGGGTGTTCGTAGAGCCGCAGGTTCTCCGGGTTGATGCCCAGGTCGGTGTACCACTTCAGCCGGGTGTCGATCCAGTACTTGTGCCACTCCGGCGCGGTGGACGGCTCGACGAAGAACTCCATCTCCATCTGCTCGAACTCGCGGGTCCGGAAGATGAAGTTGCCCGGGGTGATCTCGTTGCGGAAGCTCTTGCCGATCTGGCCGATGCCGAACGGCGGCTTACGTCGCGCGGTGGTGACCACGTTGGCGAAGTTGACGAAGATGCCCTGCGCGGTCTCCGGCCGCAGGTAGTGCAGGCCCTCCTCGGATTCGATGGGGCCGAGGTAGGTCTTGAGCATCATGTTGAAGTCACGCGGTTCGGTCCACTGGCCCTTGGTGCCGCAGTCGGGGCAGACGATCTCGGTCATCGGAACGTCATCCGGCTCCCCACCCTTCTTCAGGGCGTAGGCCTCCTGAAGATGGTCCTGCCTGTGTCGCTTGTGGCAGTTCAGGCACTCAACCAGCGGGTCGTTGAACACCGCGACGTGGCCGGAGGCCACCCACACCTGGCGCGGCAGGATGATCGCGCTGTCCAGGCCGACGACGTCATCGCGGCCGGTGACGACGGACCGCCACCACTGCTTCTTGATGTTCTCCTTGAGCTCGACACCCAATGGCCCGTAGTCCCACGCGGACTTCGTGCCGCCGTAGATCTCGCCGGATTGGAAGACCAGGCCACGGCGTTTCGCCAGGTTCGCGACGGTGTCGATGATGGATGCCACGGGTTGACAGCGTAGCGATCAGATTGGGCGCGCCGCGCCGCGGGAGGCCCCGGAAAGCGTTGACATGCGCAGTCACGCATGTAATCTGACTTCATAATGAAAACCGTTTCCACTACTGATCACGAGCACGAGCACGACGGCGACCCCTTCCCCGAGCTGCCGCCCCGGGAGATCCTGGACACCGCGGGCGATCTGCTGCGCGCGCTGGCCGCGCCGGTGCGCATCGCCCTGGTACTTCAGCTGCGCGAGTCGGCGCGCTGCGTGCACGAACTCGTCGATGCGCTGGACGTGCCCCAGCCACTGGTCAGCCAGCACCTGCGCATCCTCAAGTCCGCCGGGGTGGTCGCCGGTGAGCGCAGCGGCCGCGAGGTGATGTACCGCCTGGTCGACCAACACCTCGCCGAGATCGTGCTGGCCGCGGTCACCCACGCCGGGGAGGACTGCGCATGAGCACTCCGGTACGGGCCACCAGACAGCGGGCGGCCATCTCGGCGCTGCTGGAGAACATCGAGGATTTCCGCTCCGCGCAAGAGTTGCACGACGAACTGCGGCAGCGCGGCGAGAACATCGGCCTGACCACCGTGTACCGGACCTTGCAGTCCATGGCCACGACCGGCCTGGTCGACACGCTGCGCACCGACACCGGCGAATCGGTGTACCGGCGCTGCTCCGAACATCACCACCACCATCTGGTGTGCCGGGCGTGCGGGTCGACGGTCGAGGTCGAGGGCGGAGCGGCGGAAGTGTGGGCCGAGGAGATCGCGGCCGAACACGGTTTCACCGATGTCAGCCACACCATCGAGATCTTCGGGGTGTGCGGTTCCTGCGCGGTCAGCTGACGCGCGCGAACTCCAGCACCGCACCGAGGGTCAGTGGGGCGAGTTCGATCTCGCCGGGCGCGTGCGGATCCACCCAGATCATCTCGACGATCTCGGCACCCGGCTGCGGCGGCCCGTCCAGGCTGACGACGAACAGGTCGGCCGCGACGCGGTGACCGGGTTCGTTGGCCGCCGCCGCGGCATGGTGTCCCAGTGACCGGATGGACCCGTCGACGACGCCGGCGTTGAGTTCCTCACGGACCTCCCGGCACAAGGCCTCGACCGGCGTCTCCCCCGGTTCGAACTTGCCGCCGGGCTGCATGAACGCCGTCGTGCCGCGTTTGCGGACGACCAGGACATGGTTGCGCTCATCGAGGATCACCGCCGCGACGATCGCGATGACGGGAGTCACGTGATGAGTGCCCGGCGTACGTCGGCACCCGTGGACAGCACCATCAGGATCAGCGTGCCGAGCGCCTCGTCCGTCAGACCCGCCGCCGGAAAGTTGTAGCGCAGCAGCACATCCGCCGCACCTTTGTTCTTCTCGGTCAGCGACACCGTGCCCAGCAGGGTGTGGTGCGCATGCTCGCCGACCGTGGCCCGCAGCGCCGCGTCCAACGGCAGATCCCAGGCCAGCATCTGGGTCAGCGCCACCATGTCGAGCCCCTCGGCGATGCTCACCACCCGCAGCGAGGAGAAGGTGCCGTCGTGCTGCACGGTGACCGAACCGTCGTCCTCGTGGGTGGTGGGCAGGATCGCCTCGGCGACCGCCGCCAATCGCTCCGATAGTTCGGCCATCAGGCCCTGCCGAAACGTCGGTTGCGGCTGACGTACTCCTCGCACGCCGCCCACAGGTCGCGCCGGTCGTAGTCCGGCCACAGCTTGTCCTGGAAGACGTACTCGGCGTACGCCGCCTGCCAGATCATGAAGTTGCTGGCCCGCTGCTCCCCCGAGGTCCGGATGAAGAGGTCCACATCGGGAATGTCGGGCCGGTGCAGGTGCTTGGCCAGGGTGGCCTCGGAGATGCGGGACGGGTTCAGCTTGCCCTCGACGGCCTGTTCGGCGATGGCCTTGGCCGCCTCGACGATCTCGGTGCGCCCGCCGTAGTTCACGCAGTAGTTGACGGTGATGACGTCGTTGCCGACCGTCATCTGCTCGGCGATGTCGAATTCCTTGATGACACTGCTCCACATCCGTGGCCGCGAACCCACCCAGCGCATGTTCACGCCCATGGCGTCCAGGTTCTCCCGGCGACGGCGCACCACCTCTCGGTTGAATCCCATCAGGAAGCGCACCTCTTCGGTGCTGCGCTTCCAGTTCTCCGTCGAGAACGCATAGACGGACAGATGCTTGATGCCGAGTTCGATGGCACCGCAGGTGATGTCGATGAGCACCGCCTCACCCATCTTGTGACCCTCGGTGCGGCCCAGCCCGCGCTGGGTGGCCCACCGGCCGTTGCCGTCCATCACCACCGCGACGTGGTTGGGCACCTGGTCGGCGGGGATCTGCGGGGCGGCGGCCTTCGACGGATGCTGAGGCGGGCGGGAGAATGCGCCGTTGGTGCGGGGCGGCAGCGCCGGGAACACCACGGGCCAGCTCGACGTGTCCGGGAAGACCGGATAGTCGTCAGGCGCCGGGGGCAGCTGCGGGTAGGTGGTCTTGCCCCGTTTGGTTGCCATGCGCCATATCCTGCCCGAACGGATCCCCGCGGCGTTCGAGGCCCGCGGTATCTATCCGATAGACACGCTCCACCAGTGGCAACGTCCGCAGCTGACGCTCCAGGTGCCACTGCAGATGAGCGGCCACCAGCCCGCTGGCCTGGCTGCGATGCGACGAGGTGGACGCCTCGGCGAACTCCCAGTCCCCGTCGTGTAAGGCGATCAGCAGGTCCAGCACCGCCTGCGCCGGCGTCGCCGAACCCGACGGCCGGCAGTGCACGCACACGCTGCCGCCCGTCCCGATGTGGAACGCCCGGTGCGGCCCGGGAGCCGCGCAGCGTGCGCATTCGGACAGTGCCGGGGCCCAGCCCGCAATGCCCATGGCCCGCAGCAGATAGGAGTCCAGCACCAGCTCGCGCGGCCGCCTGCCCGCCGCGACCGCCCGCAGCGCCGCCACCGTCAGGCTGTGCAACTCCGGCACCGGGGCGTGTTCCTCACCGGCGAGCCGCTCGGCTGTCTCCAGTACCGCGCACGCACACGTGTAGCGGCCGTAATCGCTGACGATGTCGACGGCGAACGCGTCGATGGACTGGACCTGGGTGACGATGTCGAGGTTGCGGCCGGGGTGCAGCTGAACGTCGATGTGTGCGAACGGTTCCAGCCGGGCCCCGAACTTACTGCGGGTACGGCGCACACCCTTGGCGACGGCACGGACGACACCGTGCTCGCGGGTGAGCAGCGTGACGATACGGTCGGCCTCGCCGAGCTTGTGCTGGCGCAGCACGACCGCTCGATCCCGGTACAACCGCATCGGGCCAGTCTCTCATCGCGTGCCGACACCGGCAGCGACGCAACGCCGGATATTCTCGTTTTCGCCATGTCACCCACCCCGAAACTCCCGACTCTCACCCAGCAGCTCTACCGCCTCGCCAGCGGAGCCACGACATCGGAAGAACTGGTACGCCAGTCCCTGGATGCGATCGAGGCCAGCCAGCCCACGCTGAACGCGTTCCGGGTGGTGCTGGCCGAGAGCGCGGTCGCCGAGGCCGCCGCCGCCGATCGTAAACGCGCTGCGGGACAGCAACTTCCGCTCCTCGGCGTGCCCATCGCGGTCAAGGACGACGTGGACGTCGCCGGTGTTCCGACCCGGTTCGGCACCCGCGGCGAGGTGCCTGAAGCCAACGCGGACGCCGAGGTCGTGCGCCGGTTGCGGGCGGCGGGTGCGGTGATCGTCGGCAAGACCAACACCTGCGAGCTCGGCCAGTGGCCGTTCACCAGCGGACCCGGTTTCGGGCACACCCGCAATCCGTGGTCCCGCGAGCACAGCCCCGGCGGTTCCTCCGGCGGCAGCGCGGCCGCCGTGGCCGCGGGGCTGGTGACGGCGGCCATCGGCTCCGACGGCGCGGGCAGCGTCCGCATTCCGGCGGCATGGACGCACCTGGTCGGCATCAAACCGCAGCGCGGCCGCATCTCCACCTGGCCGCTGCCCGAAGCGTTCAACGGCATCACCGTCAACGGCGTGCTGGCCCGCACCGTCACCGACGCGGCCATCGTGCTGGACGCCGCCTCCGGTAACGCCGACGGTGACCTGCACAAACCCGAACCGATCCGGGCGTCGGAGTACATCGGTCAAGCCCCGGGCTCGTTGCGCATCGCGCTGTCGACGAAGTTCCCGTTCACCTTCTTCCGCGCCCAGCTGCATCCGGAGATCGACGCCGCCCTGCGCGACGTGGCCGCTCACCTGGAACAGCTCGGGCACACCGTCGACGAGGCCGACCCGAACTATGGGCTGAAGATGTCGTGGAATTTCCTGTCCCGGTCCACGTCCGGGCTGCTGGACTGGGGGCACCGCCTCGGACCCGGCATCCGGTGGGACAAGCGCACCGTGAGCAATATGCGCACCGGCCGATTGCTGTCCGAACATGTGCTGCGCAAGGCCCGCGCGGCCGAGGTCGAGGCGCAGCGACGGGTGGGCTGGATCTTCAACATCGCCGACGTGGTGCTCGCGCCCACCACCGCGCTTCCGCCGCCGCGAGTCCACGAGTACGACGAGCGCAGCAGCCTGGCCACCGACCGGGCGATGATTGCGGCCTGCCCGGTGACGTGGCCGTGGAACGTGCTGGGCTGGCCGTCGATCAACGTGCCGGCGGGGTTCACCTCCGACGGTCTGCCGATCGGGGTGCAGCTGATGGGGCCGGAGGGCAGCGAGCCGCTGCTCATTTCGCTGGCCGCCGAACTGGAGGCCATCAGTGGCTGGATGACCAAGCAGCCCGAACCGTGGTGGGCGACTCCCGCGCTGCAGTAATCTCTGTGTCCATGTTCGCTAGAGGTGTGCGCGCCCTGCCCGTGCTGGTTGTCGCTGCCGGCTCGGTGCTGACGGCCCCGGCCGCCCACGCCGACAATGTCCGGCTGAACAACAGCGTGATCGCCAACGTGTACACCGTCCAGCACCAGGCCGGCTGCACCAACGATGTGCGGAAGAATCCGCAGCTGCAACTGGCCGCCGAATGGCACGCCAATGACGTGCTCAACAACCGGGCGCTGGACGGCGATCTCGGCTCGGACGGCTCCACCCCGCAGTCGCGCGCCGCCGCCGCCGGCTACAAGGGCACCGTCACGCAGACCGTGGCCATCAATCCGGCGCTGGCCATCAACGGCGTCGAGATCATGAACCAGTGGTACTACCGCCCCGACTACATGGCGATCATGAGCAACTGCGCCAACAGCCAGATGGGCGTGTGGTCGCTCAACAGCCTGGACCGCAGCGTCGTCGTCGCGGTGTACGGCATACCGGCCTAGCCGCTAGAAGCCGAGCCGCCCAAGCTGTTTCGGGTCACGCTGCCAGTTCTTGGCGATCTTGACCCGCAGGTCCAGGTACACCTTGGTGCCGAGCAGCTTCTCGATCTGGATGCGCGAGGTGGTGCCGACCTCACGCAGGCGGGCGCCGCCCTTACCGATGACGATGCCCTTCTGGCTGTCGCGCTCGACGTACAGGATGGCGCGCACATCGATCAGATCGTCACGGCCCTCACGCTCTTCGATGTCCTCGATGACGACGGCCAGGGAGTGCGGCAGCTCGTCGCGCACCCCTTCCAGTGCCGCCTCGCGGATCAGCTCGGCCATGAGAACTTCCTCGGGCTCATCGGTGAGCTCGCCGTCGGGGTAGTAGGCAGGCCCGGGCGGCAGTTGTGCCACAAAGACATTGATCAGCACGTCGAGCTGTTCGCCGGCGGTGGCCGAGACGGGCACGATGTCGGCATCCGGCCCGACCAGTTCACTGACCGCCAACAACTGCGAGGCGACCCGCTCCTTGGCGACCTTGTCGATCTTGGTGACGATCGCGACCAGTTTGGTTCTGGGCGCCACCGCCCGGATCTGCTCGTGGATCCACCGGTCACCGGGACCGATGTTCTCGTCGGCGGGGATGCATAGGCCGATCACGTCGACTTCGGAGTAGGTGTCCTTGACCAACTCGTTGAGTCGCTGCCCGAGCAGGGTCCGTGGCCGATGCAGCCCGGGGGTGTCGACCAGGATGATCTGGAAGTTCTCCCGGTGCACGATGCCGCGGATGGTGTGCCGGGTGGTCTGCGGCCGGTTCGAGGTGATGGCCACCTTCTGGCCTACCAGCGCATTGGTCAGCGTCGACTTGCCGGTATTGGGGCGGCCGACGAAACAGACGAAGCCGGAACGGAACTCGTCATTCACGGGGTTCACACCGCATTTCCGGCCCGGTCGGTGACGATGACGGCCGCGTCCGGCGACAGTTCACGCACCGCGGCGACGCCGGTGTCCTCGGCTGAACCACCCAGCAGGACCGCGGCCTCCAGGCCGGCGGCGCCACTGGACACCGCGGCGGCCACCGCTGCCTGCAGCGCCGTCAGCGTCAGCGCGGTCAGGCCGACCGGGGCGCCGGCGTAGGTACGGCCGTCCAGGTCGCGGACCGCGGCCCCCTCGGTTGCTTCGGCCCTGCCCATCGCGCCCCGGGCCAGCACCACCAGCTTGTTGTCCTCATCGGTGAGGCTCATTGAGCTTCCTCTTCCTCTGTGTTCGCCGGGCTGATCAGCACGGTGCCGATCCGCACCCGACCACGGTGGTCCGGCCCGCCCTCGGCCCGCAATCGCAGCCCGTCCCACGTCACTTCCGCGCCGGGCAGCGGCACGCGGCCCAGTTCGTGGGCCAGCAGCCCGCCGACGGTGTCGACCTCAAGGTCCTCGCCGATCTGCAGTTCCTCGTAGAGCTCGCCGAGGTCCTCGATGGGCAACCGGGTGGAGACCCGGAACTGCTTGTCGCCCAGATCTTCCCAGGGCGCCACCTCGTCGGCGTCGTACTCGTCGTTGATCTCGCCGACGATCTCCTCGAGCACGTCCTCGATGGTGACCAGCCCGGCGATCGCACCGTATTCGTCGACCAGCAGCGCCATGTGGTTGCGGTCGCGCTGCATTTCGCGCAGCAGCATGTCCAACGGTTTGGAATCGGGCACGAACACCGCCGGGCGCATCAGGTCACCCACCCGGGTGTCCAGTTGGCCGGCCTCCGTATACGAATGCTGCACCAGGTCTTTCAGGTACACCACGCCCAGCACGTCGTCGACGTTCTCGCCGATCACCGGGAGCCGGGAGTGCCCGCTGCGCACCGCGAGGGAGGTGGCCTGCGTGGTGGTCTTGTCGCCCTCGATCCACACCATCTCGGTGCGGGGCACCATGACCTCACGCGCGGGGGTGTCGCCCAGTTCGAAGACGGACTGGATCATCCTGCGCTCGTCGTCGGCCACGACGCCGCGCTGCTGCGCCAGGTCGACGACCTCGCGGAGCTCGATCTCCGAGGCGAACGGACCGTTGCGGAAACCCCGCCCTGGTGTCAGCGCGTTACCGATCAGAACCAGCAGCCGGCTGATCGGGGTGAGCAGCACCGAGATCGCCTGCAGCGGAACCGCTGCGGCGAGTGCGATGCTGTAGGCGTTCTGCCGCCCGACGGTCCGTGGTCCGACACCGATGACCACGAAGCTGACCACCACCATGACGGCGGCGGCGGCCACCAGACCCCAGCCGACGCCGAGGTAGCCGTCCAGATAGGACACCAGCAGAACGGTCGCGCTCACCTCGCAGGTGATACGCAGCAGCACCACGAGATTGATGAACCGGGGCCGGTCCCCGATGACCTGGGCCAGACGCGTTGCGCCGGGGCGCTCGTCGCGCACCATCTCGTCGACGCGGGCGATGGACACCGTGCCGATCGCGGCGTCGACGGCGGCGAACAGTCCACCCAGACCGACCAGGACGATCGCGCCGATCAGCGCTGCCAGGCCCGTCACGATTGGTCGTCCGTCACGATTGATCGTCCGTCACGATTGATCGTCCGTCACGATTGATCGTCCGTCACGATTGATCGAAGTATCGCGACTTGTCGAGCAGCCGGCGATCCTTCTCCGTCTGGACATCCTGACGGTAGGTCTGCACCTGATCGGCCACCCACTCTTCGAGCAGGCGCCGCTGCAGGGCGAACATTTCTTTCTCCTCGTCAGGCTCGGCGTGGTCGTAGCCGAGCAGGTGCAACACGCCGTGCACCGTCAGCAGCGCCAGCTCCTGCCCCAGCGAATGCCCGGCCTGCTCGGCCTGTTTGGCGGCGAACTCCGGGCACAGCACGATGTCGCCCAGCATGGACGGGCCGGGTTCGGCCGCGTCGGGCCGCCCGCCCGGCTCCAGCTCGTCCATCGGGAAGCTCATCACGTCGGTCGGCCCGGGCAGGTCCATCCAGCGCATGTGCAGATCGGCCATGGCCGCGGTGTCGAGCAGGACCATGGACAGTTCGGCGGCCGGGTTCACGTCCATGTGGCCGATGACGAAGCGGGCGACGCTGATCAGTTCTTCCTCAGAGACGTCGAACCCCGACTCGTTGGAGACCTCGATACTCATCTACGCGACCGCCCGTTCGACGAGCGGCGTTGGGCGCGGTTGAGCATGCCCGGATCATCATGGCGCGCATAGGCGTCGACGATCTCGGAGACCAGCCGGTGCCGGACGACGTCGGCGCTGGTGAGCTCGGCGAAGTGGATGTCGTCGATATCGTCGAGGATGGTCATGGCCGCGCGGAGGCCGGAGGCCTGCCCGCCGGCCAGGTCGACCTGCGTGATGTCGCCGGTGACAACCATTTTCGAGTTGAAGCCGAGCCGGGTGAGGAACATCTTCATCTGCTCGGCCGTGGTGTTCTGCGCTTCGTCGAGGATGATGTAGGCGTCGTTCAGGCTGCGGCCGCGCATGAACGCGAGCGGTGCGACCTCGATGACGCCCGACGCCAGCAGGTTGGTGATCACCTCGGGGTCCATCATGTCGTGTAGCGCATCGAGCAGCGGCCGCAGATACGGGTCGATCTTCTCGCTGAGCGTGCCGGGCAGGAAGCCAAGGCGCTCACCGGCTTCCACCGCGGGACGGGTCAGGATGATCCGGTTGACCTGCTTGGCGTGCAGCGCCGCCACCGCTTTGGCCATCGCCAGGTACGTCTTGCCGGTGCCTGCCGGTCCGATGCCGAACACGATGGTGTGGTCGTCGATGGCGTCGACGTAATGCTTCTGGTTCAGCGTCTTGGGCCGGATGGTCTTTCCGCGCCGCACCAGGATGTCCAGCGTCAGCACCTCGGCGGGCGAGGCATCCGATTCGCCGGTCATCATCGAGACGCTGCGCCGAACCGCGTCCGGGTTCAGTGACTGCCCCCCGGCAAGCACGGCCACCAGTTCGCCGACGACCCGTTCGGCCAGCGCCACATCGGCGGGTTGTCCGGACAGGGTGACGGCGTTGCCGCGGACATGGATGTCGGCGGTGAGCAGTGTTTCGAGGGCGCGCAGGTTCTCATCTGCGGAGCCGAGCAGGCCCACGACAGCGTCGGGCGGAACTGTGATGCTGCTGCGCACCTGCGGGGAGGGCGAGTCAGCGGTCGTCTCGCGGGGCGTCACGTGGTGTTTCGTGCCTGCTTCCTGTGCTCTGGAGTCGGTGCTGCCAGTTTAGCGCTGGTCACCGACCTGACCCAACGGTTGAGGGCCACCCCGATACCGGGATGGCCCTCAACGACAGCTGTCTGGTGTCAGTGGCTCTGATGCACCGTGGTGTCCACCTGCGGAGCGGTGGCGCTCTGCCCGTTGGAATGAACCCACTCATTGTGTGCGACATCAGCCTGGGCGGGAGCAGCCAAGCCCATTACGGCGGCGGCCATTCCGGCGGCGATGACACTGGCGAAACCGAACTTCTTCATCTTGGTACTTCTTCCTCTTCATTCACCGGCATCCCCGGCCGGTACAAGAGGGAGAACGGGAAAGATGGGATGTTTCATTCCGGTTAATTCAAAGGATTGACCAAAAGTGACTCGTCTCACGGACCGCACGAACCGGGGTCTGTTTCACACGTTTCCACGCGGCCCGGCGGCTACCGTTTCCTGGTCGAGCGCGTCATCCATCGGTTCGACGTCCTCGCCGGCCAGCACACTGCGCATCCGCTCCTTGTCGAGCTGGCCCTCCCAGTTGGCGACGACGAACGTCGCCACGCAGTTGCCCAGCAGGTTCACCGACACGCGCATCGAGTCCATGATGCGGTCAGCCCCCAGCAGCAGCGCCACCGCCGCCACCGGGATCGCGCCGTGACCGATGGCCGCCACCGTGGCCGACAGCGCCAGGAACGACGACCCCGGCACTCCCGCCATGCCCTTCGAGGTGAGCATCAGCACCAGCACCGCGGTGATCTGCTCCCCCAGGCTCAGATCCACACCGAGCGCCTGCGCCAGAAACAGCACACAGATCGACAGGTACAGGGTGGCGCCGTCCAGGTTGAACGAATATCCGGTCGGCACAACCAAACCGGTGGTGGTGCGCGAACAGCCGGCGTTGGCCAGCTTGGTCATGATGCGCGGGAGCACCACCTCCGTGGACGCCGTCCCCAAGGCCAGGAAGAGCTCGTCCTTGATGTAGACGACGAACTTCCACAGGTTCACGCCGGCGAAGATCTTCGCGATCGCGGCCAGGATGAGGATGAACAGCAGCGCGGCCAGATAGCAGGCGGCGATCAACTTTCCGTAGCTGGCCAGCGAGCCGATGCCGTACTGCCCGATGATGTAGGCCATCGCGCCGAAAGCCCCGAGCGGCGCCAACCGCATCACCCAGCCGATGATCGTGAAAAAGATGTGACTCATGTGGTCGACGAACTCCATGATCACCGGCGGTCCGGTCTCCCCGAACTTCGCCAGCGCCAAGCCGAACAGCACCGCGAAGAACAGCACCTGCAGCAGCGCGTTCTCCGCGAACGCCGACACCACCGATGTCGGGATGATGTTGAGCAGGAACTCCACGGTGTGCGGCAGTTCGCTGTTGCTGGTCTTCTTGGCCACCGCCTCGGCGCCGGTGGACAGCGTCTGCGGATCGATGCTGAAACCGGCGCCGGGTTTGACGATGTTGCCGACCACCAAGCCGAAGAGGAGCGCGAAGGTCGTCACCGCCTCGAAGTAGATGAGCGCCTTCACCCCGATCCGGCCCACCGACTTCAGATCACCGACGTGGGCGATGCCGATCACCACGGTGCAGAAGATGATCGGCGCGATCAGCATCTTGATCAGCTTGATGAACCCGTCGGCCAGCGGCTTGAGCGCGCCACCGACCTCGGGCCACAGCCAGCCGACGAGGATGCCCGCGACGATCGCCACCAGCAACTGCACGAACAGGGAGGTGTACCACGGCGGTTTGTTGGCCAGTCGGACCATTTCGCTGTGCGGTGGATCGATGATGGTTGCCATCCCGCGACGCTACGAAGGTGACGTCACAGCACCGTGTGTGCAAAGTTTCAGCGACGAAACAGACTTCAGAGATCCCAGCGCCGCGTCAGCACCCCGATGGCGCCCAGCGCCACCGCGGCCGCGCTCGAGGTGCGCAGCACCGTCGGCCCCAGCCGGACCGCGACGGCGCCCGCATCGGTCAGGGTGGCGATCTCCTCATCGGTGATGCCGCCTTCTGGGCCGACGACCAGCGTCACCGAGTCAGCTTGGGCCACACCCAGATCCGTCAGCGGCACGGTGGCCGACTCGTGCAGAACCAGCGTCAGGCCGCCGACCCGGCCGGCCAGCTGCGCGGTGCTCAGCACGCCGTCCACGGTCGGGATGTAGGCCCGCCGGGACTGCCGGGCCGCCGAGCGGGCGACGGCGCCCCATCGGCGTAACCCTTTGTCGATCTTGACGGCGCCGTCCCACCGCGCCACGCACCGCTGGGACTGCCATGCCACGAACGCATCCGCGCCAGCCTCGGTGGCCAGTTCGATCGCCAGCTCGGAGCGCTCCGATTTCGGCAGCGCCTGCACGACGGTGACGAGCGGAACCGGCGCAGGCACCTGCGCGACCGCCAGCACCCGAGCCGTCAGCCGGCCCTTGGTGGCCTCCTCGACAACGCAGTGCGCCGTCGTTCCCGCCCCGTCGCCGAGATCGAGTTCCTCGCCCTCGCGGAAGCGCCGCACGGTAGCGGCGTGAAAGCCTTCGTCCCCGTCGACGACGGCGAGGGCACCGGGTTCGGGCAGCGCGTCGACGTAGAAGAGCGCTCTGCTCATTATCGCCCGGAGAACGTGTCCCGCAGCCGGCTGAACAGGCCGCCGTTGGATCCGGAAGAGCCGTGCGCGGACCGCACCTCGGCGACGTCGCGGACCCGGTGCGACTTGAGCTTGCGCAGCAGATCGGTGTCGGTGCTGTCGAGACGGGTCGGGATGAGCACCTCGATGTGAGCGTGCAGGTTGCCCCGCACACCCGAACGCAGGTGCGGCATGCCGTGGCCGCGCAGGGTCGTCACCGCTCCGGGTTGAGTGCCCGCGGCGATGGTGATCTCGGTGGGTCCGGCCAGGATGTCGTCGACGGAGACGGTGGTGCCCAGGGCGGCGTCGAACATGGGCACCGACACCGTGCAGTGCAGATCGTCACCGTCGCGCACGAAGATGTCGTGCTGCTGCTCGTGCACCTCGACGTACAGGTCGCCGGCCGGGCCGCCGCCGGGGCCGACCTCACCTTGGGCGGCCAGCCGCACCCGCATGCCGTCGCCGACACCGGCGGGGATCTTCACGCTGACCTCACGACGGGCCTGGATGCGGCCATCGCCGGCGCAGCGGTGGCAGGGATCGGGGATGACCTCACCGACGCCGCCACACACCGGGCACGGCCGCGACGTCATCACCTGACCGAGCAGTGAGCGCTGCACCGTCTGCACCTCACCGTGCCCGTGGCAGGTGTCGCAGGTGACCGGGGTGGACTTGCCATTGGTGCCCTTGCCCTGGCACAGGTCGCACAACACGGCGGTGTCGACGGTGACCTGCTTGGTCACGCCCGTCGCACATTCGGTGAGGTCCATGCGCATCCGCAGCAGCGAATCCGAACCGGGGCGCACCCGACCGATCGGGCCGCGGGATCCGCCGCCCCCGCCGAAGAAGGCCTCGAAGACGTCGCCCAGGCCACCGAAGCCCCCGAAGCCGCCGGCTCCGGCACCGGCGGCGCCGTTCTCCATCGGATCGCCACCCAGGTCGACGATCCGGCGCTTCTCCGGGTCGGACAGCACCTCGTAGGCCACGCTGATCTCTTTGAACCGCGCCTGCGCCGCCTCGTCAGGGTTGACGTCGGGATGCAGTTCGCGCGCGAGCTTGCGATAGGCGCGCTTCAGCTCCGAATCGCTGGCGCCCTTGCTCACCCCGAGCAGACCGTAATAATCGCGTGCCACGTACAACCTCTTTCATGCCGCCTGTTGCGGCCGTCCCCTAGCGGGTGCCCAGAACCTCGCCGATGTACAGAGCAACTGCGGCGACATTCGCGATGGTTCCCGGATAGTCCATCCGGGTGGGACCGACCACACCCATGCCGCCGAACACCTTGCCCGAACTGCCATACGCCGTGCTCACCACCGAAGTCCCGAGCATCTGCTCGGCCTCGGTTTCGTGCCCGATACGCACCGTGACCTTACCGGCTTCCTGTTGGGCGGCCAGCAGCCGCAGCACCACCACCTGCTCCTCGAGTGCCTCCAGCACCGAGCGCAATGATCCGCCGAAGTCCGCGGTGTTGCGCGTCAGGTTGGCGGTACCGCCGAGCACCAGGCGTTCCTCGGTGTGCTCGACCAGCGTCTCGACCAGGACCGTGGCGGCCCGGCCGATCGCGTCGCCCAGGCCGCCGCGACCGTCGAAGTCACCCGCCAGGTCGGCGACGGCGATCGAGGCGGCGACCAGCGGTTTACCCTCCAGGGCGCTGCCGAGCCGCTCCCGGAGCTGCGACAGTTCGTGGTCGCCGATCGCGTCGCCGAGCTCAACGACCCGCTGGTCGACGCGGCCACTGTCGGTGATCACCACCAGCAGCAGCTTGGCGGGGGTCAGTGCCACGACCTCCAGATGGCGCACCGTCGACGCCGACAGCATCGGGTACTGCACGATGGCGACCTGCCGGGTCAGCTGCGCCAGCAGCCGCACCGCGCGGCGCAGCACGTCATCGAGGTCGACGCCGGATTCCAGGAACTGCAGGATGGCGCGCCGCTCGCTGCTCGACAGTGGCTTGACGTCGTCGAGCCGGTCCACGAATTCGCGGTACCCCTTTTCAGTCGGGATGCGACCCGAACTGGTGTGGGGTTGGGCGATGTAACCCTCGGCCTCCAGCACCGCCATGTCGTTGCGGACGGTGGCGCTGGAAACCCCGAGGTTGTGACGTTCGACCAGCGACTTTGAGCCGATGGGTTCCTTGGTGGTCACGAAGTCGGCGACGATGGCACGCAACACCTCGAAGCGGCGATCGTCGGCGCTACTCACTCTTCACCTGGCGTTGGCTCATGATCTGCCCATTTTACGGCGATCGAGTGCAGGTATTCACGTTGGCAAGGACACCGTGCGCCGCGTGGCATTAATCTCGTCGCATGGGAACGCGCCGGTGATCTTCAAAGGAGTTCGCGACGGCAAGCCTTATCCCGAACACGGACTGTCCTACAAGCAGTGGTCGCAGATCCCGCCCCGACAGATCCGGCTGGATGAACTGGTCACCACCACCACGGTGTTGGCGCTGGACCGTCTGCTCTCCGAAGACTCGACCTTCTACGGCGACCTCTTCCCGCACGCGGTGCGCTGGCAGGGCGTGATCTACCTGGAGGACGGTCTGCACCGTGCGGTCCGGGCCGCTCTGCGAAACCGCACTGTGCTGCACGCCCGGGTGTACGACATGGACGACGTCCCCGCCTAGCGCCGCCTAGAGCCACCTGGAGCCCTAGCCGCCCCCGGTGTCTCCTGGGTGTCGCTCTGCGTGCTCCGACGAGATTGCGCGCAGGGTTGTGAATGTGCGCGTTCGCCGCAGAAAGACGACCCTCAGCGCAATCTCGCTGGAGCCGCCACGTAGGCATCGTCCTACTGGTCTCAGGACATGGCGTCGCGCAGGCTCTTCGGCCGCAGGTCGGTCCAGGTCTCCTCGACATAGGCAACGCAGTCGGCGCGGGTACTCTCCCCGAACACGACGCGCCAGCCGGCAGGCACATCGACGAACGCCGGCCAGAGGCTGAACTGCTCCTCGTCGTTGAGCAGGACGTAGAACGTGCCGTTCTCGTCATCGAACGGATTGTTGCTCATGACTTCTCCTTGCTGGTGCGGTGAACGCGGGCGAACCGAGGACACGGTCGGACAGCCGGCCCAGGCAGCTCAGGTTGGGGAACCCGGGACCCTGGGTCAGGCCCGCCAGGCCGGGCAGGAACAGCTTGGGCTCGACCTCCTCGACCGCCAGGTCGTGCCCGATCGACTCCTGAATCCGATCGCTTGTCAGGGGCGAGCCCAGCCCGAGTTCGAGCACATCGAGGGCCTCCTGACTGAGCAGCGGCTGGAACCACATGGCGTTGGCGCCGGAGCCGTCGATCACCAGATCGAAACCGTGCACCGTCTCCAGTCGCTCGCCGCCGCGCTCGGTCTGCAACGTCAACCGGATGCGCTCATCGCGGGCCACGGCGTGCGCCACCCGGCCGCGCAGGTGCCGGATCCGGTCGTCGGCCAGCAGGCCCTCCTGCACGCGCACCGAGAACACGCCGCGGTCGGTGCGGTTCATCGCGTCCCGCTTCTCGGCCAGCGTGAGGCCTTCCCAGTGGATGGGGTCGGAGTACAGCGTGTTCTCGAAGAAGCCCTCGCCTCGGGTGAACAGCGTCACCTGAGGCGAGATCACCGTGATCGTCGAAACCCGGTGGCGGAAAAGCTCATCGAGCATGGTGCCCGCGGTCTCGCCGCCCCCGATGACGGCGACGCGATCGGCCGCGATCAATTCCTGTGCGGCGGCCCGGTGCCAGAACTGCGCGATGGACAGCACCCGCGGGTTACCCGGCAGGATCGACTTCTCGGCCTGCCCGGGGCCGGTGACCATCAAGGCGTCCGCGTGCACCGCACCCTCATGGGTCGTCAGTTCCCATCCGGTCCCGTCGTCGCCGTGGTGCACGCCGATCTCGGTAACCTCGCCCA
The DNA here is from genome assembly GCA_016197365.1 of Mycolicibacterium cosmeticum. Classification (GTDB taxonomy): domain Bacteria; phylum Actinomycetota; class Actinomycetes; order Mycobacteriales; family Mycobacteriaceae; genus Mycobacterium; species Mycobacterium cosmeticum_A. The sequence continues at coordinate 74,640 of JACPVS010000003.1, forward strand.
GCGTCACCGACATCCCGACCCGCTCGGCCACCCACTGCAGGTACTGGCTCCAGCGCCGGTGCGGGGGCGCAGGCCTGCCGCGGTCCACCCATTCGGCGAACTGCCCGGTGCCCACCAGGTAGGACTGCCAACCGTGGCGCATCATCCGCTCGTCGAGTTCGGCGTTGCGGCGTGGCACCAGGGCGGACTGATAGGGGAAGCCGATGTCCTTCTCGGGGCCGGTGCCCAGCCGGTGCGCTCCGTCGGTCCAACCGCCGGCGGCCTGCCAGTTGGCGCCGATCGCGGTGCGCTCCACGGCGATCACCTCAGGTGCGTCGACGCCCATGGAGCGCAGTTCGGCGGCCTTGGCCGCGACGGCCACCGCCTTCGCGCCGGCACCGATGATGGCGAGCTTCTGGGTCATGCGATCACCTCTCGTAATGCGTCCTGCCACAACGCCTGCAGCGTGGCGACGTCGTCCGCGGACAGAATCTCGGGCAGGGTGCGCCACTGGCTGCCCAGCACCTGCGCCCCGTTCCGCTCGATGAGTGCCACGTTGAGCGTGAGCTCGTGGCGGACGGCCAGGTTGGGTTCCGGCGTCGGAGACAGCTTGGCCAGCAGCGCCCGGTCCGGCCGCAGCGCGTCGGAGCCGACGGCGTGGTGGATGCGCCCGAGGTAGTTCAGTAGGACCTGCGGTTCGCGCTGCGCACCAAGGCGTTCGGCGGTGTCGGTGCGCAGGTGACGCAGCAGTGCGTAGTCGATACCGTCACCGGGGATCTGCGGCAGGACTTCGTCGACGACCCGCACCGGGTAGATCGCGCTGAGCAGTCCGACGGTGTCGCCGGTGTCGATGAGGCGCGAATTGTCCGCCAGCCCTTCGGATACGACGGCGTCGGCACGCCCGTGGGTCTCCAGGGCCAGTAGCGGCGCCGGAGTCGTCTGGCCGCGGGCCTGCCGCCAGGCGGTGACCGTCCGGGCCGTCGCGGCGGCCAGCAGCTCGGGCACCGGGCCCGCCATGATCCCGGCGGTGACAGCCGGGTCGGTGAACGACATGCTGACGACGACATCGCCGACGCGGTCGACATCCGGGCGCACGCGGCGGGTACCCAGATCCGGATCGTCACCGGCGAGCTGGGTTTCCCAGAACGCGCAGGAGTCCAGCTTCAAAGCACGTTCGGACAGGATCCTGGACCACTGCCGCAAGGAGGTGTGCTCGCGCACCGGCGGCGGGACATGCCCGGAAGCCTGTGCATGCCAGCCGGTTTCCAGCTCACCCAGCACGATGCGCCACGAGGCGGGGTCCATGGCCAGGACGTGAGCGGTCAACACCAGCACATCGGCACCGCTGTCGTGGTGCACCAGTACCGCGCCGAACATGATGCCCCGCTCGGGATCGAGCCCGGCCAGAGAGGCTTCGGTCTGCTCGCCGACGGCGATCGCGAGATCCCCGGTGACGCGGACCTCGTCGAGAAGGTGGGTGACGGGCTGCGCGACGAGGGTCCAGGTGTCGCGATCCAGCCTGCTGCGCAGCACCTCATGCCCGTCGACGACCGTCCGCAACATCGTCTCCAGCTGCCCTCGGGTGACGCCGGCGGGTAGGCGGATCGCCTCGGTCTGCGCCAATCGGCGCGAGTCACCGTGAGCCAGTAGCCAGTGGCCGGCGGGCAGCAGTGGGATCGGGCCGGTGTCGTCGGCGTCGACCTGCTCGGCCGCCACATCGTCGTCGAGCGCGGCGGCAAGCTCGCGGATGCTGGCACAGTCCAGCATCAGCCGGGCCCGCAACGGAATTCCGCGGCGCCGCACGGCCTGCACCACCGACAGCGCCACGATGCTGTCCAGCCCCAGATCCAGGAAATCGGCGGTCACGTCGACGCCGGTGATGTCGAGGAGCTCACCGAGCACCTGCGCCAATACCGCCTCGGTATCGGTGGCCGGGCCGGTGATCTCGGCGCTCTGTTCGCGGGCGTCCAGGGCGGCCAGGGCCGCGTCGTCGACCTTGCCGTGCGATGTCAGCGGGATCTCGTCGACCTCGATGATCTGCTGTGGGACAAGATATCTCGGCAGAACAGTCGCGAGCGCCCGGCGTAGTGCGGCGGCAGATGAACGGCTCACCACATAGGCCGTCAAACGTGGGCCGGTGCGGTGCCTGCGCACCGCCACATGGGCGTGGGACACGTCGGACAGTCGATAGAGGGCGGCGACGACCTCGCCGGGTTCGACCCGGAAGCCGCGGATCTTCACCTGATCGTCGCTGCGGCCGATGAACTGCAGGGCACCTTCGGTGTTCCTCCGGACCACGTCACCGGTGCGGTACATCCGGCCGCCGGGGTTGAAGGGGTCGGCGACGAAACGTCCGGCGGTCTCCCCCATCCGGCCCAGGTATCCGCGGGTGAGCTGACCGCCGGTCAGGTACAGCTCGCCCGCGACACCGTCGGGTACCGGTCGAAGCCAGCCGTCCAGGACATGGGCGGCGGTCGGGTCGGTGGGATATCCGATGCACGGCTGTTCGTGGTCGGTGATCCCGGCGACGACGGCTTCCACGGTGGTTTCGGTGGGGCCGTAACAGTTGTGGGCCCGCACACCGGTGCGCGCGCATTCGTCCTGGATGCCCTGCCAGGCCGTGGCGTCGATGGCCTCGCCGCCCAGCGCCAGAACCGCCAGGGGCACGGTCGAGAGCAGGCCGGCGGCACGCAGTTGACCGAACATCGAAGGGGTGGTGTCGATCATGTCGAGGCGGAAGCGGGCGATCTCGGCGACCAGCGCCTCGGCGTCGCGCTGCACGGTGTCACCGATGATGTGGTTGCTGTGCCCGTCCAGCAGTGCCACCAATGGTTGCCAAGCGGCATCGAAGGTGAACGACCAGGCGTGCGCGATGCGCAACCGTCGGCCGGCCGGCTGCAGGACGTTGCGGGCGTGGTCGGCGGCGTACGCCAGCAGCGCCTGATGAGTGCCGATGACGCCCTTCGGTTTTCCGGTGGTACCGGAGGTGAAGACGATGTAGGCGCCCTGGCCCGGCCGCACCGGCGCCGGCTCGAACTCGGGGATCGGCAGGTCCGCCACCGCGGCGATGACGGCGTCGTCCACGATCACCGTGGCCGCGGTTTGTCCGATGATCTCCTGGATCCGTTCCTCGGGCATCCCCGGGTCCAGCGGCACGATCAGCCCGCCCGCCTTGAGCACGGCCAGCATGGCCACGACGTAATCGGGGCCGCGGCGCAACAGGATCGGCACCGGTGTCTCGGTGGTCACCCCACGCCGTACCAAGTCGGCGGCGAGCCGGTCGGCGGACTCGTCGAGTTCACGGTAGGTGAGTTCGCCGCCGTCCCAGCTCAACGCGACCGACCCCAACCGGTCGGCGGCGGTCTCGGTGAACGCGGTGTGGAAGCCACCGGAATACATCGTGGCGTCTTTCGGCGCCCCCGCGGTGATCTCGCCGTCGAAGGTGAGGGCGACCTCGCGCAGCGGGCGGTCCCACTGCGCCAGCAGGCCCCGCACGACGGCCAGCACCCGCCGGCCGAGCGCCTCGGGCTCGAGCAGTCCCAGTGCCCCGTCGAGGGTTTCGACGAGAACGGTGAGCCGGCCGTTCGTGGGGTGCGCGGCGATGGTGATCGGGAAGTGCGACAGGCTCTCCAGCGCGGACGGGCGGATCACGGCGCCACCGAGATCGAAGTCGCCACCGCCCACCAGGCCACCGGGCGGGAAGTTCTCGTAGACCAGCAGGGTGTCGTACAGCTCGCCGACACCGCCGGCCGACCGCAGATCGGTGTGGCTGAGGTAGCCGTGGTCACGCAGCTCGGCCGCTTCCCGTTGTAGCGCAACGCATTGCGGACCAACACGCTCGGCCGGGTCCAGCCGGATCCGCAGTGGCACCGTGTTGATGAACAGCCCGACCATGGATTCCACGCCGGCGAGCTCGTCGGGCCGGCCGGACACCGTCACCCCGAACACCACGTCGGCCCGATCGGTGAAGGTGGACAGGATTGCCGCCCAGGCCATCTGGAACAAGGTGCTGACCGTGACACCGCGGGTGCGTGCTGCCTCCAGGATCTCGGCCGTGCCCGCCTCGTCGAGCAGTACCTCGGTGCGCTGCGGCAAGCCGGCCGTGGCTTCGCGACCCGAGAGCGCGGGAGCCAGCATGGTCGGTCCGTCCAGGTCGGCCAGATGCGTACGCCAACGGGCCTTGCTCACTTCCGGATCACGCCCGGCCAACCAGCCGATGTAGTCGCGGTAGGGCCGCGGCTGAGCGGGCAGCGCATTAGGGTCGCCGTCGGCCACGTACAGCCCGATCAGCTCGCTGACGAAGACCGGCAGCGACCAGCCGTCGATGACGATGTGGTGGGCGACCACCACCAGACGCCACCGCGAATGCGGCAGCTCGGCCAGCAGGAACCGGATCGCGGGGCCCTTGGCGAGATCGAACGGGCGGCGACGTGCTTCGGCCTCCAGCGCCGCCACGTCCTCGTCGGTGTCGACGAGGACGTGCTGCCAGGGCAATTCGAAGGTCGCGGGCACCACCGCAACCGGCTTGCTCAGCGTGCCCTGGAAGAAGCTGACCCGCACGTTGGGGTGACGTTCCAGCACCGCCTCGGCGCAGGCCCGCAACCGTGCCACGTCGAGGTTGCCCTCGACGTCGGCGGCCATGGCGATGAAATACGGGTCTTCGCCACCGTCGGTCAGGCCGGCCAGCGAGTACAGCCCCTGTTGCAGCGGGCTGAGGGCCATCACGTCGACGATGGCCGGTGCGTCGGTCATCCTTGCTGCCACCCCGCTGTCAGGTCGGCCAGCTCCGCAGCGGACAGTCCGGATGCCGCCATCGGTGCGTGGTGGGTGTCCTCCGCGTGCGCCTGCCCGACCTTGACGTCAACGGCGGCAGCGAGTTCGGCGAGCACCGGAGACTCGAACACCATCCGCGCCGTCAGTGCGACTCCGTTGTCGCGGGCTCGCGCGGCCAGTTGGACGGCCAGGATGCTGTCCCCGCCCAAGGTGAAGAAGTCGTCGTGCCTACCGACCACCTCGACCCCGAGCAACACGGTGAGCATGGCGGCCAGGGTGCGTTCGGTATCGGTTGCGGCGGGCTCGAACGGCCCCGATTCGGCGAGCACCGGCCGCGCCAGGACGGCCCCGTCGAGCGTGTCGAGCACCGTGATGCGCAGTGTCGTCAGGTCTTCGGGTAGCCCCGCCCGGACCGTCTCGGCGAAGGCCACCACATCGGCGGCCGGGTCGGCGGGCACAACGTAGCCTGCCAGCACCGCGCCGGCGCGGGTCGGCCAGTTCCGGGTCTGTGCGGCGGCGACCCCGTCGACCGCCTCGAGGGCGGCTTGTACCCGCAGGTCGCCGTTCTCGACGTAGTCGAGCACCCCGGTGTCGCTCCAGCGCGCGCGGTCACCTGTGCGGTACAGCCGGGTGCCGGGTTCGAAGGGATTGTTCGGGTAGCGGAATTGTGCTGCCGCCGAGGCATTCTGGTGTGCCTGATCGATGGCGCCACCGGAGTGGTACACGTCGCCGATCACACCGACCCCGACGGGCGCGAGCCAGTCGTCGAGGACGTGCACGCGGTTCGCGCCCGAGGTCTGCGGCAGCCCGATCTCGGGGGTCGCGGCGGCACTCCACTGCGCGACGAGATCGGATCCGCCGATCGCGATGTCGCGCAGGGTGTGGTCGGCGTGGTGCGCGAACGCGTCGACGACGCGCAGCAGCCAGTCCACCAGCCGTTGGGCGGTGGCCCGTTGGTACAGCTCGGTGCGGTAGATGACGGTGCCCTGATATCCGTCTGCCGCGGTGGCGAAGAAATTCAGCGACAGGTCCGCATGTGCGACGTCGAATGTGGGTTCCAGTGCAGTGAAACGGGTTTCGCCCACTGATGAGGTGTCGACGATCCGGTCCGCGGGCAGTTCCTCGCGCACGTGCACGACCACCCCGAACAGCGGGTTGCGCGACAACGAGCGCACCGGGCTGACCGCGTCGACGACCCGGTCGAACGGCAGGTCCTGGTGGGCGTAGGCCCCCAGCGCCATCTCGCGGGCCCGCCGCAGCACCTCGCGGACCGTCGGGTTGCCCGACAGGTCGTTGCGCAGCACCACGATGTTGATGAAGAACCCGATCAATTGGTCCAGTTCGGGTTCGGTGCGGCCCGCCACCGGCGTGCCCAGCGGGATGTCGGTGCCCTCACCGGCCTTGTGCAGGGCGACAGCGACCGCGGCCTGCAGCAGCATGAACTCGGTGATGCCCAGTTCGCGGGTCAGTTCGGTGAGGCGGGCGCGGGTGTCCTCGTCGATGGCGAAGCTGAGCGCGTCACCCTCGCCGGACGGCACCGGCGGGCGCGGGAAGTCCGGACGCAGCCCGTTCTCCTCAGGCAGCCCCGCCAGTTGGTCCACCCAGTAATCGCGTTGTGCGGCAAGCTCGTCCCCGCGGAGCAGTTCCAGCTGCCACGCCGCGTAGTCGGCGTACTGAACGGGCAGCGGATCGAAGTCCGGTGCCACGCCCGCGCGGCGGGCACGGTAGGCGGTGAGCACGTCGGTGAACAGCACCCCGGCCGACCAGTGGTCGGCGGCGATGTGGTGCACCACCAGGGACAGCACGTGGTGCTGAGGCGTGCTCAGCACGGCCGCCCGAATGGGCCGGTCATGCTCCAAGTCGAAGCAGAAGCGGCGCTCGGTGTCGAGCTCGTGCTGCAGCCACTGCTCGTCGTCGCCACGGGCCCGGCGCACCGGCACCGGCTCGCTCGGGTTGACGACCTGGTATGGGGCACCGTCGATCTCGCGATAGGTGGTGCGCAGGATCTCGTGGCGATCGACGACATCGTTGATCGCGGCGATGAAGGCCTCGGCATCCGTGGGCCCGGTGAGCCGCGCCGCGAACGGGATGTTGTTGACCGGGTTGGGGCCGTCGATGCGGAACTGGAACCACTGGCGCAGTTGGGCGGCGGACATCTGCAGCGGTCCGTCACGGTCGATCGGCACCATGGCGGGCCGCTCGCCGCCGCCGCCGGAGGCCCGCACCTGATCGATGTGGGCGGCCAGCTCGGCGACGGTGGCCAGTTCGAAGACCTGCTGCACACCGATGTCGACGCGGCACCGCGAGCGCACCGCGGCCACCAGTTTGGTGGCCAGCAGTGAATGCCCGCCCAGGTCGAAGAACGAGTCGTCGGCGCCGACGGTGTCACGCCCCAGCAGCTCGCCGAACAACGAAGCGATGACGTGTTCGGTGTCGGTGCCGGGTTCGCGGTATTCGGTGCCCGCGGTGATCTCGGGCTCGGGCAGCGCTTTTCGGTCGATCTTGCCGTGCGAGGTGATCGGGATCTCGCCGATCTCCACGTACGCGGCGGGAATCATGTACTCCGGCAGCGCCGCAGCCACCCGGGCGCGGATCCGGTCGATCTGGACAGCTTCGGCGTCCCCGGCCGGTGTCACATAGGCGACCAGGTTGCGGCCCAGGGTCGGCAGGTCGCTCACAACGACGACGGCCTGGCCCACCGATGGGTCCACCGAGATAGCCGCGGCGACCTCACCGAGTTCGATACGGAACCCGCGGATCTTGACCTGCTCGTCGGCTCGGCCGACAAATTCGATATCCCCGTCGGCGTTGCGGCGCGCGAGGTCACCGGAGCGGTACATCCGGCCGCCCGGGTTGAACGGGTCGGCCACGAAACGCTCGGCGGTCAGGCCGTGCCTGCGGTGGTAGCCGTGCGCGACGTGCGTTCCGCCGATGTAGATCTCGCCGATCACACCGACCGGGACCGGCTGCAACGCGTCGTCGAGCAGATGGATGGTGGTGTTGATCTTGGGAGTGCCGATCGGCACGATGCGGGCACCCTGCTTGCCCTCGACCTTGAAGCGGGTGCAGTTGAGCACCGTCTCGGTGGGGCCGTAGAAGTTGTGGAGCAACGCGTCGAAGGTGGCGTGGAACTTGTCGGCGACCTCACCGGGCAGTGCCTCGCCGCCGATCGGGACCCGTTGTAGGCTGCGCCATTCGCTGACACCGGGCAGCGACAGGAACAGCCCCAGCAAGGACGGCACGAAGTGCATCGAGGTGATGCCCTCATCCCGCAGCAGGGCGGTCAGATAGCCGATGTCGCTGAGCCCGCCGGGCTTCGGGATGACCAGGCGCGCGCCGGCGGCGAGCATGCCGAAGATCTCACCGATCGACACGTCGAAGCCCTGCGAGGCGACCTGCAGCAGGCGGTCGTCCTGCGTCACCTGATATTCGGGGCCGAACCAGGCAAAGTATTCGGCGATGGGCCGGTGCGGCACCGGTACACCTTTGGGCAGGCCGGTCGAACCCGAGGTGTAGATCAGGTAGGCGGTGTTGTCCGGCAGCAGTGGCCGCACGCGGTCGGCGTCGGTCGGGTCGTCCGAGCGGTGCTCCTGCAAGCCGGTGACAGGTTCGCGGATCACGACTTTCGGATCGGAGTCGGACAGGATGTAGGTCAACCGGTCCTCGGGGTAGGTCGGGTCGATGGGTAGGTACACCGCTCCCGCCTTGATGATCCCCAGTGCGGTGATGACCAGCTCGGGTGACTTCTCCAGCAGCACCGCAACGCGGTCCTCGGCGCCGACGCCCTGGGCGATCAACCAGTGCGCCACCCGGTTGGCCTCTTCGTCGATCTCGCGGTAGCTGTAGTGCCTGCCCTCGTAGACGACGGCGGTCGCATCAGGGGTACGCGCCACCTGGTCGCCGACCAGTGCGGTCAATGTGGTTGCCGGCGTGTCGAACTGCTCGCCGTGGGAGACGGTGCGCAGCCAGGCCTCGTCGTCGGCGGAGAACAGTCCGAGGCGCTGCAACGCGACGTCGGGCGCCTCCAGTGCGTTGTCCAGCAGCACGGCGAAGTGCGCCAGCATGTTCGCGGCCAGATCGGCATCGATGATCTCGGTGAGATGTTCGGCCTCGACGGTGGCCCCGTCGGCGTTCCACTCCACCATGAAGCCCAGCGGCAGTTGGGTGATGGGGCTGCGCAGTTCGGCGCGGGTACACCTGATGCCCTCGGGCCGGAAGCCGCCGCCGTCGGATTCGCGGAATCCGAAGCTGACGCGCGTCATCCGCTCGGCGCCGTGGCGACGGTCGGGGTTGAGTTCGGCGACCACCCGGTCGAGGTTGACGCGCTGGTGCGCGAACGCGCCGACGGCGGTGTCCCTGGTCGCGGTGACGAGGTCGCGGAAGCCTTGAGCGCCGTTCGGGCGCAGCCGCATCGCCACGGTGTTGCCGTAGTAGCCGATGACCTCGTCGGTACCGCGGTTGACGACGGGGCTGGCCACCAGGAAGTCGTCGGTGTGGGTGTAGCGGTGGATGAGGGCGCCGAACGCGGCCAGCAGCACCATGTAGGGCGTCGCCCCGGTCTCCCGGGCCAGCGCCGTCACCTTCTCGACGGTGCCGGCAGGCAACGCCAACGTGCTCAGTTGCGAACGGAATCCGGTCGGCACGGCCGAGCCGGACGGGCCCGGAAGTTCCAGCGGCTCGGGCGGATCGGTCATGACCGCACGCCAGTGCGCAAGGTCTTCGGCAGTGGTGTCGGCGGGCTGTGCGGGCGGCGGCGGGGTCGGCCCGAGGTCCACGCCCATGTACGCGCGGGTCAGGTCGGTGAAGAAGACCCGCCAGGAACCGTCGTCCCACGCGATGTGATGGGCCACCAGCAGCATGACGTAGTCCTCGGCACCGGTGCGCACCAGCGTGATCCGCAGCGGCGCGTCGGAGGTCAGATCGAACGCGGTGCCGAACTCGCGCTGCGCCAGCACTTCCAGCCGCAGGCCGCGGGCCCGTTCGGACTTGTCGGACACGTCGTGGAACGCCCAGCCTGGCAGCAGATCCTCGTGCACCACCGGCTGCGGTTCCCCGGTCTCGTCGGCCGTGTAGGTGGTGCGCAGAATCGGGTGCCGGCGCGCGACGGCGTCGACCGCGGCGTGCAACCGCTCGGGGTCGACAGGTCCGGTGAGGCGGTAGGACACGCAGACATTGAGCAGCACCCCGGATGGGTCGACACTCTGCACGAACCACATCCGCTGCTGACCGTCGGACAGCCCGGTGGCGGTGGGTCCCGCGGCCTCCGCCGCGGACAGGCCACGCTCGGCGAGCTTGCGCCGCATGAGTTCAAGGCGGGGATTGTCTGCGATATCAGTCACGCAACAGTGCTTTCTTTGTCAGCTTCGATGAGGTGCTCGATCAGCTCGGTGCCGGTGATACCGCCGAGGATCTTGGCCAGCGGGACTTTGTGCCCGGTGGCCTGGGTGAGCTTCTTGCGTAGGTCGAGGGCCAGCAGCGAGTCGACACCTAGGTCGAGCAGCGATTCGGCCAGGTCCAGCGATGACGTGTCGGCGACCTTCAGCACCGCGCCGAGTGCGGTGCGCACCGCGCCGGCCGGGTCGTCGGCCGCAACGGAGGCTGCGGGCAGGGCCACTGCGATCTCGGCGCTCTGCTCGCCGCCGAGGAAGGTGCGCAACCGGTCCGGGTCGGCGGTGAACACCAGAGGGTCGCCCGCCCAGTCGCGCAAGCTCACCTGCGCCGCCCGGTCCGCGATCATCGGCAGCAACCCGGACCGCTGCACCCGGGCGACCTGGGTGTCGTCGATGATGCCGCTACCGGGCCACAGCCCCCAGCGCACGGCCGTGCACCGGCGCCCCCGGGCCCGCTGTTGGGCGGCCTGCACGTCGAGCAGCCGGTTGGCAGCGGCGTAAGCGATGTGCCCACTGCCGCCCCACAGCCCGGATACCGAGGAGCACAACAGAATTCGCACATCGGAGCGCATCGGCCACGATGCGGCGAACCGGTCGAATCCCGCGACCTTAGCGGACACGGTGTCGGCGAAGGCAGCGCCGGTGAGCTGCCGGTGTTCGGCGATGGTCGCGGCGCCGGCGGCATGAATCACCAACGAGGCTGCGGTCATGCCGATCTCGGCGATCGCGGTGGCCAGGGCAGCGGGGTCGGCGATGTCGCACCGGGGGGCGATGACCTCGGTGCCGAGCTCGGCGAGCTGGGCCGGGTCGACACCGTGGCGGGTCAGCAGGATGATCCGGCGGGCGCCCTGCTCGGCGAGGTGATGCGCCAGCGCCATACCGACGACACCGCCGCCGCCGGTGATGACCACCTCGTCCAGTACGCCCGAGTCCACGGTCCACGCCGGCGCACTGATCGGTTCGTCGCGGGTGGCGCGGCGGTGCACGAAGCCGTCCCGGATGGCGAATTCCCCGGCAGGCCCGAGCAGGATGTCGAGCGCCGCCGGATCCATTGTGCGCGAGGGCAGATCGAGATGCCCGAACTGGTGATCGGGGAATTCGAGTGCGAGGCTGCGGTGTACGGCGCCGAGTGCGGCCTGACCGGGCAGCGGCACCGAGTCCGGGTCCACCTGCTCCCCTGCCGCCGTGATCAGCCAGACGGCGCGGTCGGTACCGCGCAGCGAGTCGGCGTAGCCGAGGACGCCGGAATCGATGCGGGCCGCGAGCTCGTCGGCGGCGGCCACCGCGTCGACGGTCTGGAGGGCGGGCGCCACCACGATCAGCAGGTCGGCGTCGGCCGGCGCCACGATTTCCAGTCGGGTCGCCACCGCCGCGGTGACATCGTCGCCGAGTGCACTGCCGCCGTCGAGGTCGAGGATCGCTGCCCGCCGGGTGCGGGTCGAGGGTGCCGGGGCGTGTGGCAGCCAGTGCTCGACGGCGACGCTGACGCCGGGCACCGGCGGCAGCGGCGCCGGTGCGGCCCAGAGGTGTTCGGCCCGCATCGGGGCGAACGGGAAGTCGCGCAGCGCAATCGCATTCGACGGCGTCTGATCGGCCCACCGGTAGCCGGGGTCGGCGACTGCCACGGCGGTGATGTTGGCGGCCAGCTGGTCGACGATCGGCTCCTCGCGCCGTCCGGAGCCCACCGCGAACAGGTCGTCCCGGTCATCGAGGATGTCTCCCAGCGCGTACAGCAGGGCCGGGTGGGCGGAGAGTTCGACGAAGGTCCGGGCGCCGTTGGCCACGGCGGCCGCGATCGCGCGGTCGAAGCGTACGGTGCTGCGCAGGTTGGTGTACCAGTAGTCGGCGAAATCGGTGGCCGCCCCCACCACCGAGGCGGTGGCCGAGCCGATGAACTGCACCGGCGTCTCGACGAATTCTCCTGCCGGCAATAGAGTTTCGAGTTCGGCGCGCGCCGCGTCGAGTTTGGTGGTGTGCGCCGGGAACCACATCTCGATCTCGCGCGCGAAAATGCCTGCGGCGCTGACATTGCCCACCAGCGCGGCGATGGTCGCGGTGTCACCGGATACCGCGACCGAGGAGTTGGAGTTGACGACCGACAGTTCGGCCCAGCCGTCGACCGCGGCGATGGCCTCCTGCGCCGCGGTCGGGCCGAGCCCCAGGACGGCGACCCGGTAGGGGCCGGTGAGGCGGTCCAGAAGCGTCGCGCGCGCTGCGACGACGCCGACGGCAGCGGTCAGCGTGATGGTGCCCGCGATGTACGCGGCTCCGATCTCACCGAGGCTGTGCCCGACGGTGATGTCGGGCAGCACACCGCAGGACCGCCACACCCGGGCCAGTGCGACACCGTGCACGAATTGGGCGCCCTGGATCTGCACCTGGCTGAAATCATTGGTGACAGAACCAGGTTCGGCCAGCAGGTAGTCCAACGGTGACGCGTGCCCGGCGGCGACGAACACCTCCGCGCAGCGGTCGACCTCGGCACGGTAGTCCGACAGGCGGTCGTAGGCTTCGATCCCCATCGACGGCCACTGGCTGCCCTGGCCGGGGAACACGAAGGCGATACCCGTCGCCTCGCTTGCCCGTCCGGCTGCGCGCACCACCAGCGGGTGCTCCTGCCCAGCCACGATCGCGCCCAGGGCATCGGTGAGCTCGCCGATGTCGGCGGCCCGGACCACGGTGCGGTGTTTACGGATCCGTCTGGCGCCCAGGGCCGTCGCGGCCACGGCGGCGACGTCGGTCAGCTCGGGCCTGCGTTCCAGATACCGCAGGATCGCGGCGGCGCCCTGGGTGATGAGGTCCTCGGCGTGCGCACTGAGCAGAACAGGAAACCGTCCGTCGGGCAGGGTCATCGGACGGCCTCCGGGACGGCCACGATGACGTGGGTGTTGGTGCCGCTCATCCCGAATGCGGACACCGCGCCGATCCGCCGGCCGTCCTTGGCAGGCCACGGGGTCAGTTTGGTGGCCAGCCGCAGACCCTGAGCATCCCAGTCGATCTCGCGGCTGGGCTCGTCGGTGTGCAGGCTGGCGGGGACAAACCCGTGCTCGGCGGAAAGGATCACCTTGGCCAACCCGAGGGCCCCCGCCGCGGCCTGGGTGTGTCCGACGTTCGATTTGACCGACCCCAGCAGCGCACCCGCACCGGGCGCGGTGGCGCCGTAGGTCTGGGCCAGTGCCCGCAGTTCGGTGCGGTCACCGAGCCGGGTCGCGGTGCCGTGGCCTTCGATCATGCCGACGTCTTCGGCCGCCAGCCCGGCCCGGGCGATGGCCTTGCCGAACAGCCGCTGCTGCGCTTGGCCGCTGGGTGCGGTGAGCCCGACGGTGCGCCCGTCGGCGTTCACGGCGGTGGCGCATATTTCGGCGAGTACCGTCCTGCCGGCCCGCAGGGCAGCGGATTTACGCTGCAGCAGGAACATTCCTGCGCCTTCGGCCCAGACGGTGCCGCTGGCGTGCGCACTGTAGGGCCGGCAGTGGCCGTCGTCGGACAGGGCGTGTTGTTTGGAGAATTCCACGAAGTAGCCGGGGGTGCCCATGACGCAGACGCCGCCGGCGAGTGCCATGTCGCAGTCCCCGGCGCGGACCGCCGCAACCGCGGTGTGCAACGCTGCCAGCGCCGATGAGCAGGAGGTGTCGACGGTCAGCGCCGGGCCCGCGAGGTCCAGGGTGTAGGCGATCCGTCCGGAGATGACGCCCAGCGATGTTCCGGTGATCAGATGCCCACTGTGCGAAGAGAATTCCGACAACGCTGGCCCGTATTCGAGCGCGGAGGCGCCCACGTAGCAGCCAACGTCGTGGCCGGCGAGATCATCGGGATTGATCCCGCTGTTCTCGATCGCACGCCAGGCCAGCCGCAACGCGACACGCTGTTGCGGGTCCATCGCGACCGCTTCGCGCGGTGAGATGCCGAAGAACGCGGGGTCGAAACTTCCCGCACTGGAGAGGAATCCGCCCAGATCGTGGATCTGCTTGAATCCGTCCCGCCGGGAGCCATCCAGGAGGTCGGAGATGGCCCAGCCCCGGTCGGTGGGAAAGTGCCCCAGCGCTTCCCGCTGTTCGGCGAGCAGGTCCCAGAAGGCGTCGGCGGTGTCCACACCGCCCGGAGCCTCGACCGCCATCCCCACGATCACCACCGGATCGTCTTGATCAGAGCTCATTGATCAGCTCCGCCACATCCGCGGTGTGGTCGTTGAGGTAGAAGTGGCCGCCGTCGAAGATCGAACAGGTGAAGGCACCGGTGGTGTGAGACTCCCAGCGGCGCAACATGTTCTCACTGATCCGGTGATCGTGGCTACCGCCGAGGGTGTGGATGTCGGCGTCGATCCGGACGTCGTCGCCGCAGCTGTACCGGTTGAACGCCGCGTAGTCGGCGCGAACGGCCATCAGAAGCAGCTCGACGAAGTCCTCGTCCTCGAGCAGCTGGGGGTCGGTGCCGCCGAGGTCGACCATTTCGGCGATGATCTCGGACTGCGCCATCGGCAACGACGGCGCGGCCGCGACCGCCGAGGGCGCCTCGCTCGCCGACACCCACAGCGCACTCACCTCGACGCCACGCTGCTGCACCACCTTGGCGAATTCGAAGGCCACCACCGCACCCATGCAATGCCCGAACAACCGCAGCGGTCCGAGCCGGTCCCAGCTGCCACCCTCGAACAGGTCGGCCGCCAGATCCCCGACGGTGGTCGGCGCCGGATGAGTCAGCCGGTCGCCGCGCTGCGGGTACTGCATGACGTACGCGTCGGCACCGGCCGCGGCCAGTGCCGTGCCCAGTCCGCGGTAGGCCAGCGCGGCACCGCCGGCGTGCGGGAACACCAGAGTCGGTGCACCGTAACCACTCCCCGAGTCGCTTCCCTCCTGCCCGCCGGTACCCGGATAGCGCTTCAACCACGGCGCGAACGTCAGATCTGCAGCGGTCACGATGCCGCGGCGGTATCAAGAGCGGAGGCCACATCCGCGTCGTCCATCTCGGCGACCTCGACGTACAGCTCGGCGACCTGATCCAGCCGATCGCTGCCGCCCTCGCGGGTGGCGAGCCGTGCGGCGAGCGCAGCGACGGTGCGGGTGGCGAAGATGTCGGGCACCATCACGGTCGGTGTGTCCAGCCAGTCCCTGATCCGGGCGACGGCGGTGGTGGCGAGCACGGAGTCGCCGCCGAGCGCGAAGAAGTCGTCGTCGGCGCCGATCTCGGGTGCACCCAGCAGTTCGCCGATGATGGCGGCGACTGCCCGCTCGACGAGGGTGGCCGGCATGCGGCGGTCGGCGTCCGGTCCGTCCCCGACGACCTCGGCCAGCGTCCGGGCTGCGGCGCGCCGATCGGTCTTGCCCGCGAGGGTGAACGGGATGCGGTCGACGAGCTCGATGTGGCGCGGAATCATGTGCGGCGGAACGAGATGGGCGACCGTATCGGTGATCAGCCGGGCGTCGAGCCCGGGATCGTCGGTGCTGACCAGTGCGGCCAGCACGTCGTTTCGCCGTGCGCCGGCGGCGGGCACGATTCCGGCGACCGCGGCACGGACGCCGGGGATGCGCTGCAGTGCGGCTTCCACGTCGCCGAGTTCGATGCGGTAGCCGCTGATCTTCACCCGGTGATCGGCGCGCCCGACGAATTCCAACGTGCCGTCGGGCCAGTACCGCGCGAGGTCGCCGGTGCGGTACCAGGTGCGATCCTGATGGCGCACGAAGCGATGGGCGGTCAGTTCGGGTTTGCCCCGGTAGCCCGAAGCGATGCCCCGGCCTCCGATCCAGAGTTCACCGGGCACCCAGTCCGGGCAGTCCGATCCGAACGAATTGACCACGCGGGCAGCGTTGTTGGTGAACGGCACGCCGTAAGGCACCGCCGTCCATCGCGCAGGCATGTCGGCGGCGGCCTCATGGATGGTGGCGTGGATCGCAGTTTCGGTGGCACCGCCCAGCCCGGCCACGCGGACGCCGGGGGCGTGCGCCTGCAGGCGGCGCACCATGGCGGTGCGCACCCAGTCACCGCCGGTGAGCACGACGCGCACCGACGACAGCCGGTCGGTGCCGACCTCGACCAGCATCTCCAGGCTGCCGGGCAGGAAGTTCAGCACGGTGACCCGATGCTCGTGGATCAACCGGGCCCAGGTGTCGGGGTTGCGGCGATCATCCTCGTCGACGGCGACGATCGCGCCGCCGGTGGCCAGCGTGGCGAACACGTCGAGCACGGACAGGTCGCACTCCAGCGTCATCAGCGCCAGGCAGCGGTCGGCCGGCCCGATGTCGAAGTGCCGGTAGAGGAATTCGACGGTGTTCATCGCGGCGTCGTGGGTGACTTCGACGCCCTTGGGTTCGCCGGTCGATCCCGAGGTGAACAGGACGTAGGCCAGGTCGTGCGGATCGGTGGCGGCCGGGGTGAACTCGCCCGCACGCCGCCCCACCCGCAACGCCTCGGCGATGGTCAGCGCGGGCAGCCAACTCGGCTGCTGGTCGCCGCACACCAGCGCCATCCGGACCCGGCCGGCGGCCAGGATGCCCGCGGCGCGTTCGGCCGGTTGATCCACACCGATGGGCAGATAGACCGCACCGGCCGCGAGGATGCCGAGCAGGGCGGTGATCTGATCGGCGCCCTTCGGTCCGAGCACCGCCACGGTGTCGCCGGGTTTGATGCCTGCGGTGTGCAGTGCGGCGGCGACGGCGAGGGCCTGTTCGCGCAACTCGGCGTAGGTCAGCTCGCCCGTCGAGCCGATGACGGCCGTGGCGTCCGGGTGGGCGGCCGCCGAGGCGAAAAACCCGGCGTGCAGCGGCTGGCCGCTGGGGTCTGCGGTGGTGGAGTTGAGCTGGTCGCGCACCGCACGCTGGTCTGCGGTGATGAGCGGCGCCCGGGTCGCGTCCCACGCGCCGTCCCCGGCTGCCAGCTCGAGAAGTTCGGTGATGTGCCGGTCGAACATCGCGTCGATCAGCCCGGCCGGGAAGGCATCCTCGCGGACATCCCAGTTCACCAGGATCCCGCCGTCGAATTCGGTGACCTGGGCGTCGAGCAGCACCTGCGGGCCCTGCGAGTTGATCCACACCGGCTTACCGAAGGTGTCGGTGACGTCGGAGGCGAACAGTTCGCCGAGGCCGAGCGCGCTGGTGTAGACGACGGGGGCGAGCACCTGCGTGCCGCGGTGCCTGCTGAGGTCGCGCAGCACCGCCAGGCCCGGGTAGGCCGCGTGCGCGGCCGCGTTGCGGAATACGTCCTGGACTGCGCGCGACCGGGCGGTGGCGGTGTCGGCGCCGGTCAGGTCGATGTCCAGCAACAGCGACGAGGTGAAGTCGCCGACCAGGGCGTCCACGTCGGGGTGGTGCTGTTCGCGGCCGAACATCGGCACGTTGAGCAGGAAGCGCGGTTCGGCCGACCAGCCGGCGAGTGCGTCGGAGAACGAGGCGGCCAGCGTCATCGCGGGGGTGATACCGCGGCGGCGGGCGGCGGCGAACAGGGCATCGCGGGTCTGCGGGTCCAGCCAGTGGTGGCGCCGGGTCGTGTGCCGCGGGTCGGCCTGCTCGGCGTGCGGGAGCACCGGCAGCCGCGGCGGGTCGGGCAGTTCGGGGATGCGGTCGGCCCACCACTGCCGATCAGCGTCGGCGACGGGCTGCTGCGCGGCAGCCAACCGATATTGCCGGTAGGTATAGCCCAGCGGGGTGAGTTCGCCGCCGCGGTACAGCCGGGTCAGGTCGGCCATCAGGGTCCGGTAGCTCATCGCGTCCGCGGCCTGCATGTCCAGGTCGACGTGCAGGCGGGAGCGGTCGCCGGGCAGCAGCGTCAGCGCGAGTTCGAAGACGCCGCGCTCGAGCTGCTGGTGTGATTTCGCACGCCGGATGTCGGCCAGCGTGGCGTCCGCCTGCGACTCGGTGGACCCGCGCAGGTCGACCAGCGCCACCGGAAAGTGTTGCGGCGCTGGGCCGATGCGCTGGGTGCCGTCGGCCAGGAACTCGACGCGCAGCATCGGGTGCCGTTCGGCCAGCGCGGTGGCGGCACGGCGCAGGGTGTCGTAATCGACTGTCTGACCGTCGAATTCGACGTACAGGTGGCCGGCGACGCCACCGAGCTGCTGATCGCCTTCCCGGCCGATCCACATGGCGTGCTGCATGGAGGCCAGCGGGAAGGGTTCGTCGGAGTTCGAATCCTGCTCAATCTCAGGCATTTCGGTGACATCGGCCGCCTCGCCGGCGCCGAGCATGTCGGCCCACGCTCGCACCGACGGCGCGGCCGCCAATGACGCGAAGTCGATGGCCATGCCCTTCTTCCGCCATTTTCCGGCCAGTGACATCATCCGGATGGAGTCCAGGCCCTGGCTGATGAGATCGAGTTCGGGGTCGACATCTCCTGCGTCGATGCCGAGTAGATCAGCGACCTCCTGCCGGATGGTCTCCGACACCTGCGAGGCATTCACAGCAACAGTCACCACGCCTCCCAACGCCGTCGATTCGCTTAGCAAAGGCTGCCCTAATTTCGAGAAGGCTACCCTATATTCGGACTACCGAACACGCCTACCCCGAAGGGCAGACCCGTGAGCCTGACCACGCCCCACCCGGCGGAATCCGCAGCACAAACCACCCTCGCGGCCGGTTTCGTGCCCTTCCCTGCCGACCGCGCGGCGTCCTATCGGGACGCCGGCCACTGGACCGGCCGCACCGTCGGCGAGATCCTGCGCGATGCGGCGCGCACCTGGCCCGGCAATATCGCCGTGGCCGACGCGGATGCTTCACACACCTTCGCCGAGCTGGATGTGCTGGCCGACCGCGCCGCCGCGGGTTTTGCCGCACTGGGCGTCGTGCCCGGTGACCGGGTGCTGCTGCAGCTGCCGAATTCGGCGCACTTCGCCGTCGCCCTCTTCGGGTTGCTGCGCGCCGGGGCCGTACCGGTGATGTGCCTGCCCGGACACCGCCTGGCCGAGCTGACCCACTTTGCGAAGGTCAGTGGCGCCGTCGCGCTCGTCATCGCCGATACCGCAGCCGGATTCGACTACCGCGCGATGGCCGAACACCTCGTCGCGGTGCAGCCGGGAGTGCGGCACGTCGTCGTGCACGGCGACCCGGGCCCCTTCCTGCCCTGGTCGGTCCTCGATACCGATGCGCGGCCGCCCGTCGTCGCACCCGACACCGACTCCCCCGCGCTGCTGCTGGTCTCCGGGGGCACCACCGGTGCACCGAAACTGATTCCGCGCACGCACGACGACTACGTCTACAACGCCACCGCGAGTGCGCAACTGTGCGCCGTGACGCCCGCGGACGTGTACCTGGTGGTGCTGCCCGCCGCGCACAACTTCCCGCTGGCCTGCCCCGGACTGCTGGGCGCGCTGAGCGCAGGCGCCGCCACGGTGTTCACCACCGACCCGAGCCCCGAGGCGGCCTTCGCCGTCATCGACCGGCACGGCGTCACCGCCGCGGCGCTGGTGCCGGCGCTGGCCAAACTGTGGGCGCAGGCCTGCGATTGGGAGCCGCAGGCACCGAAGGGGTTGCGGCTGCTACAGGTCGGCGGCGCGAAGCTGGGCGCCGAGGACGCCGCCGCCGTCCGCGCGGCGCTGACCCCGGGACTGCAGCAGGTGTTCGGAATGGCCGAGGGCCTGCTCAACTACACCCGACTCGGGGACGCGCCCGATCTGCTGGACCACACCCAGGGCCGACCGCTCTCTGAATGGGATGAACTGCGGGTCGTCGACGAGTCCGGAAACGAGGTGGAGCCCGGCGAAGAAGGCGAGCTGCTGGTGCGCGGGCCGTACACCATCAACGGGTATTTCAATGCGCCGCAAGATAACCTGCGCTCGATCAGCCCGGACGGCTTCTACCGCAGCGGCGACCGGGTGCGGCGGTTCGCGAACGGCTACCTCGAGGTCACCGGACGCATCAAGGACGTCATCACCCGCGGTGGTGAGACGGTGTCGGCCCTGGATCTGGAGGAGCACCTGATCACCCATCCGGGGATCTGGTCGGCCGCCGCGGTGCCGCTGCCCGACGAGTTCCTCGGCGAGAAGATCTGCGCCGTAGTGGTATTCAGCGGAGCACCCGTCACGCTCGCCGACGTCCACGCCTATCTGGACGGACGCGGCGTGGCCGCACATTCCCGCCCCGACACCCTGGTCGTGTGGGATTCACTGCCGACCACCGCGGTCGGCAAGACGGACAAGAAGGCGATCGTCGCGCAGTTGACCCGTTAGTCGCGGGGCACCAGGTACGGCGCGAGGGTGGTGAGCTTCTCGCAGGTCTCCTCGAACTCCCGGTCCGGATTGGAGGCTGCGATGATGCCGGCGCCGGCGCGCAGCCAGGTGGCGCCGTCCTGTTCGTATACCGCGCGCAACGTCAGCGCCGCATCCATCTCGCCACTGTCGGTGAACACCACCACCGCACCCGAATACAGTCCGCGCGGGGTCTGATCCAGCCGCAGGATGGCATCGACGCTCTCGGCCTTGGGAATGCCCGATGCCGTCACGGCCGGGAACAGCGCCGCCAGCGCGTCCATCCGGTCCAGCGACGGGCTCAGCCGGCCACGGACCGTCGAGCCGAGATGCTGCACGCTGCCGCGTTCCCGGATGGTCATGAAGTCATGGACCGTCGCGGTGCCCGGTTCGGCGACCTCGGCGATCTCCTGCATCGAGGTGCGCACCGAGATGGCGTGCTCGACGATCTCCTTGGAGTCCGATTCCAGCTCGTCGCGCGCGGCGCGGTCCTCGTCGGCGCCGCGTCCCAGTGCGCGGGTGCCGGCCAGCGGCTCGGTCAGCACGGTGCCGTCCTGCTGGACCGCGGCGACCAGTTCCGGGCTGTAGCCCAGTGCGCGAATCCCGCCGAACCGCAACAGAAATGACCGCACCGGAGTGTTGTGGCGCCGGCCCACCCGGTAGGTCGCCGGGAAGTCCAGAGTGAACGGCACGTCGAACCGCCGGGACAGGATCACCTTCTGGTAACGGCCGGACGCGATCTCGTCGATCGCAGTGGCGACGCGGCGGCGGTACTGCCCGGTGTCGGCGCTGACGTCGAGGGGCCGCGCGGCCGGGGTGGGCGCCACGCCGCGGGCGAGCAGCCGTTCGATCGCCGCGAGATAGGTGGTGTCGCCGTCGACGACGGTGGCCTGGGTGTCGGTGACGATGACCTGACTGCCGGGCAGGAACAGCCGGGCCAGCGGGGTCCCCGTTGGCAGCTGGTCCTGCAGATCGAATCGGTATGCCCCGAATTCGAAGGCGACCCAACCGAACAGCCGCGGGCCTTCCAGCAGCAGCCGGTCGACGGCCTCGCCGAGCACCACTTCCGGACGGCCGGTCCAGGGCTGCCGGGTCACCACACCGTCGGTGATGAGTCGGAGTTCGTCGGAGTCCAATTCGATGGCCGTCCGAACATCACTTGCCAGAATCCACTGGCCGTGCTGTTCGTAGACCAGGTACTCCTCGCCGGCGGCTTCGGTCATCCGGGCCAGCTCGGCCACCACGTCGGCGGGGGTGATCCCGGACGGCAACGCCAGGGGAAGCACCACAACGTTTTCCGCTCTGGTCTCCACAGTCACCTTTGCTCCACCTTGGTTGTCAACGTAAGCACTAGGTAAATTTAGCCTAACCTAGGTTATTGTTGGCGCCCTACGTGAATGTGAATTAGCTGACCACCCCGGCGTTCATGCTCCAGCCCGATGCGGACACCCGTTGGGCCCAGAAGTCCGCGTACTGGCCGCCGCGCGCCATCAACTCCGCGTGCGTGCCGGACTCGGCCACGTCACCGGCGCCCGAGAGCACCACGATCTGATCCGCGGCGGTGACGGTGGACAGCTTGTGCGCGATGACGATCACCGTGCTGCGCCGAGCCAACGTGCGGATCGATTCTGCGACGTGCCGCTCATTCTCCGGATCCAGCGCGCTGGTCGCCTCGTCGAACAGCACGATGGACGCGTCCTTGAGCAGTGCCCGGGCGATCGAAACCCGTTGCCGCTCGCCACCGGACAGCGCCGAGCCACCCTCGCCGACCTTGGTCTGCCAGCCGTCGGGCAGCCGCGCCAGCACCGACGCGAGCCCAGCGGTATCCGCCGCCGCGGCGATCTCGGCGTCGGTGGCGCCAGGGCGCCCGATCCGGACGTTCTCCCACAGGGTGTCGTCGAACAGGTAGACGTCCTGGAACACCAGGGACAATTGCGCCATCAGCTCACCGGTGGCCTGATCGCGGACGTCGACACCGCCGACGCGCACCACCCCGGCGTCGGTGTCGTAGAACCGGGCGATCAGCCGTGTCAACGTCGTCTTGCCCGAACCGGAGGGACCGACCAGCGCCGTCATGGTGCCCGGCTCGGCGACGAAGCTGACGTCGGTGGCCACGACCCGGCCCGGATAGCTGAAGGCCACATGATCGAGCTCGACCCGCCCCGGCACCGAGACCGCTTGCGGCGCATCCGGTTCCGGCAGGGACGGGGTATCGAGAATGTCGGTGATGCGGTCCAGCTCGGTGCGTGCCATCCGCATCGCGGAGCCGTACTCGGCCAGCGCGGCCAGCGGCGAGGCGAACCGGGCCGCCGAGCCGAGGATGGCCACCGCGGTGATCGGGTTGAGGGTTGCACCAACCGCCAACCACGCGCCCGCCGCGATCAGCACCGAGAAGACACCCTGCACCGCGACCCCGTTGAGCATCAGGCCGGCCACCGAGCGCCACAGTGCCCGCCGGCCCACCCGATGCTGGGCGTCCAACGCGGCACTGAGCGGGCTGAAGTCCGCCCCGGTGCGGCCGAAGGCCCGCAGCACCGGTTGGCAGCGCGCGAACTCCACCACCCGGGTGTTCACCTCGACCTCGGCGGCGTGGTTGAGCATCTCCGCACCGGCGATCAGCCTCGACGCCAGCAGGCCACAGCCCACCAGGATCAGTCCGCCCACGAGTGCCACCGCCGCGATGCGCCAGTCGAACAGCGCGAGCCCGAGCACCACGGTGCCTGCGCTCACCGTGTTCAGCACGATCGGCGTGATCAGGTGTGCGCCGCTGGTACCCACGAAAGTGGTTCCTTTGACGGCGATCTGGGAGACGGAGCCGACGGTGTCGCGGCTGAACCAGCCCAGCGGCAACGTGACCATGTGGTCGCCGAGCCTGCGGTGCAGCAGCCGCATGGTGGCCAGTGCCATCCGCATCGCCCGCGAGGACTGCACGTACTGCGCAGCCGCCGCGGCGACCACCACCGCGGCCAGTATCCCGAGCCAGCGCGCCGCGTCGCCGTAGCGGCCGTCGAACAGCGCCTGCGAGATGGGCACCAGCAGCACCATCGCGATGCCGTGCAGTACGCCGTAGGCGCTCACCCACGCCAGGTATCCGAACATCAGGCCGCGTTGCGGGCCCAGGATGCGCAGGAATCCCCGGATCATCGTGCTCCCTCGAAACGGTCGGCGTTGCCCTCGCTGTAGACGCTCCACATACCGGCGTAATGGCCGCCGCGGGCCACCAACTCGTCGTGGCGGCCCTGTTCGACGACGCGACCGGCGTCGAGCACGACGATGTTGTCCGCGCCGGTGATGGATCCGAGCCGGTGCGCGATCACCAGCACCGTGCGCCCGGCGATCAGCCGCGACAACGCTGCCTGGATCTGCGCCTCGGAGTCCGGATCGGCCGAGGCCGTCGCCTCGTCGAGGACCAGTATCGGGGTGTCGGCGAGCAGGGCGCGGGCGATGCTGACCCGCTGCGCCTCGCCCCCGGAGAAGTGCGCGTCCTCGCCGACGATCGAGTCGTAGCCCTTGGGCAGGGCGAGGATCCGGTCATGTACGTACGCGGCCTCCGCCGCCTGGTAGATCTCCTCGCGGGTGGCGTCGGGGCGCCCCAACGAGATGTTGTCGGCGACGCTGATGCCGAGCAGCGCAACATCCTGCAGCACGAAGCCGACGTGCCGGTACAGCACCGCCGGATCGATGTCGCGGACGTCGACACCGCCGACCCGGACCGCCCCGGTGGTCGCGTCGTGGAACCGCGGCACCAGGGTGGCCAGCGTGGACTTGCCGCTGCCGGACGGGCCGACCAGCGCGCTGATGGTGCCGGGCGCCAGCGTCAGATTCACGTCGTGCAGCACGGTGTTCGTACCGTCGTAGGTGAACCCGACGGCCTCGAAGTCGACCGAGTTGCCTTGTGGCACCTGCGGATTGGTGGACACCTTCAGTTTCGGCTGATCCAGCAGCCGCACCAGCCGGCCGGCGGCGGCCTGGGCCTGCTTGCGGATACCGGCCGAATAGCCGACGGCCAGCACCGCCGCAGGAATGGTCATCGCCACCAGCGTCGAGCCGAGCACGTCGATCGGCGTCACCCAGCCGCTGCGCACGAACCAGTACCCACCGGCCAGGTTGACCAGCAGCACCGTCGGCGCCTCGATGAAGATCGATGAGGCCGCTTTGACCCGCACCATCGGGCCCATCCAGTCGGCGAATCCATCGTTGAACTCCTCGGCGGCGTCGGCGAAACGTTTGTGCGCCCGGCCGGTTTCACCGAAGGTCTTGACCACGGCGACGCCGGCGATGAATTCGACGATGGTGGCGCTGATCCGGGCGACGCCCGCGTTCATCCGTTCCATCTGCACCCGCACGTCGCGGCCCAGCCACATGTAGACCAGCAGATAGATCGGTGCGGTGCCGATGGCCAGCAGGCCCAGACGCCAGTCCAGCGAGAAGCAGTAGGCCAACCCGAACACCGGGGTGGCCAGCGCGCCGGTGTTCTCCACGGCCGAGTGCGCGACCAGGAAGTGCAGTTCCCCGACATCCTGCTGGACGGCCTTGCGGACCTCGCCCGAGGAGGTGCCGTTGAACCAGCCCAGCGGCAGCCGGCCCAGGGTGTCGACGATGCGCCGGCGCAGTGAGCGCTGCAGGTCCCCGTCGGCCAGGTGGGTGAGCGTCAGCGCGGTGCCGTTGGCCCAGGTCCGGACGAGCAGGGCGCCGATCACGATCGCGACGATGGTCCAGACGCGCGCGGTGTCCACCGGGCCGTCTGCCAGCAGGGTGCGGCCGATCTCCACGATGCCGATGAACGGTGCGACGGTGGTGGCGGATGCGACCAGGGTGAGCAGCTGGGCGATCTGGGTGCGCCCCGACACCGGGGCGAGCAGCGCCTTCAGCGCCAGCGCGTCGGATCGGGCGGCCTGACGCGCCGCGAGCTGGGTGTACTTCGCGGTCACCTGCGGTTGCACTGCGGTCATCCACGCTCCATAGGTAAGGGTTGCCTAACACCCTAGCCTGCCTGCGATTTGTGGAGTCCGACCCGTAATGGTTACGGGTCAGACTCCACAAATCACTCAGTCGAGCAGTGTGCGCACCACCGCATCGGCCAGCAGCCGGCCCGGGTCGGTGAGCACCAGCCGGTCGGCGTCACGCGTCACCAGGCCGTCGCCGATGGCCACCTCGGCGCGGCCGCGCTCGTCCGGCGAGAGCACCGCCACCGGCAGGCCACTGCGCAGCCGCATCCGCAGCATCACGTCCTCGGTGTGCCGGGCCGCCTCATCGAGATTCTCCGAATCCGCGACGGGGAGCCGCCGCTCGTCGAGCGCTTGCGCATAAGCCTTGGGGTGCTTGATGTTCCACCACCGCGTCGAGTCGACGAAGCCGTGCGCGCCAGGACCGGCACCCCACCACTGGCCGCCATCCCAGTAGCCCAGGTTGTGCCGGCACTCCCCACCCGGCGCGCTCCAGTTGGACACCTCGTACCACTGCAGCCCGCCCGCCGAGAGCCGGTTGTCGAGCAACTCGTAGCGGTCGGCCAGCACGTCGTTGTCGGGCGCCGGCAGCTCGCCGCGGCGGACCCGACGGGCCAGTGCCGTGCCGTCCTCGACGATCAGCGCGTAGGCCGAGACGTGGTCGACGCCCGCGGACAGCGCCACGTCGATCGAGCGGCGCAGGTCGTCGTCGGTCTCCCCCGGCGTGCCGTAGATCAGGTCGAGGTTCACGTGTTCGAACCCTTCGGCCCGGGCCTCCAACGCCGCCGCGGGCGCCCGGCCGGCCGAATGCACCCGGTCCAGCACCGCGAGCACGTGCGGGGCGGCCGACTGCATACCCAGCGAGATCCGGGTGTAGCCCGCGGCGCGCAACCGGGCGAACAGCGCCGGCGTGCTCGATTCGGGGTTGGCCTCGGTGGTCACCTCGGCACCCGGCGCCAGGGTGAAGTGCTCCCGGACGGCGTCGAGCACCGCGGCCAGACCGTCGCCGCCCAGCATGGTCGGGGTGCCACCACCCACGAACACCGTGTCCACCAGGCGTGGACCGACCTGCGCGGCCGCCAGCTCCAACTCGACGCGCACGGCGGCCAGCCAGCCGTCGGGGTTGGCGCCACCGAGTTCGGACGGTGTGTAGGTGTTGAAGTCGCAGTAGCCGCAGCGGGTGGCGCAGAACGGTACGTGGATGTAGATCCCGAAAGGTCCCGACGGCGCGCTCACTCCACCAGTCTCCCAGAACGTGTTTTGCTCACCGTGATCGCAAATCTGGCCCGGTTAGGGCTGATGGCGGGCGTCGTGGCAGAATGTCGGACGTGACTGCCCCCCGCAACAGCACCACCGGAATTGCACTGGTGGCACGGCGGCATGTCGACTTCAAGCGCACCTGTAGCTGTTGCTGTTTGCCTTGAGGCTGTAGACCTGTCCACCTGATACCCCCAGCTGGCCGACGGATCTGCGCCGCCGGACAGCCACCGGTGGCCTCGCGCGATCCCTCCGCCGGCTCCTCCACTAAGGAGCCCCTTCATGACGACTGCCAAGCCGGTCAAGCGTCCACGCGGTGAGGGCCAGTGGGCCCTCGGCTACCGCGAGCCGCTGAACGCAAATGAGCAGGCCAAGAAGGACGACCATCCGCTCAACGTGCGGGAACGCATCGAGAACATCTACGCCCCCGGCGGTTTCGAGAGCATCGACAAGGGCGACCTTCGCGGCCGTTTCCGCTGGTGGGGGCTCTACACCCAGCGTAAGCCCGGCTACGACGGCACCTGGACCGGTGACGAGAACACCGACATGCTCGAAGACGAGTACTTCATGCTGCGGGTACGCAGCGACGGCGGAGCACTGACCGCGGCGTCGCTGCGGACCCTCGGTGGCATCTCCACGGAGTTCGCCCGCGACACCGCCGACATCTCCGACCGCGAGAACATCCAGTACCACTGGATCGGGGTCGAGAACATGCCGGAGATCTGGCGCCGCCTCGACGCCGTCGGCCTGCAGACCACCCAGGCGTGCGGCGACTGCCCCCGCGTGGTGCTCGGTTCCCCGCTGGCCGGCGAATCCCTCGACGAGGTCATCGACGGCACCCCCGCCGTCGACGAGATCGTCAAGCGTTACGTCGGCAAGAAGGAATACGCCAACCTGCCGCGCAAGTTCAAGACCGCCATCTCGGGCCTGCAGGACGTCGTCCACGAGGTCAACGACGTCGCGTTCATCGGCGTGAATCACCCCGAGCACGGCCCCGGCTTCGACCTGTGGGTCGGCGGTGGGCTGTCGACCAACCCGATGCTGGCGCAGCGGGTCGGTGTGTGGGTGCCGCTGGATGAGGTGCCCGACGTCTGGGAAGGCGTCGTCAGCATCTTCCGCGACTACGGCTACCGCCGCCTGCGGGCCAAGGCGCGGCTGAAGTTCCTGGTCAAGGACTGGGGCGTCGAGAAGTTCAGGGAGGTCCTCGAGACCGAGTACCTCAAGCGCCCGCTGATCGACGGCCCCGCCCCGGAGCCGGTCACCCGCCCCATCGACCACGTCGGCGTGCAGCGCCTGAAGAACGGCCTGAACGCCGTCGGCGTGGCGCCGGTGGCGGGCCGGGTGTCGGGCACCATCCTGACCAAGGTCGCCGAACTGGCCGAATCCATCGGCTCGGACCGGATCCGTTTCACGCCCTACCAGAAGCTGATCATCCTCGACGTCCCCGACGACAAGGTCGAGTACCTGCGGACCGAGCTGGACGCCCTCGGGCTGCCGTCGGCCCCGTCGCACTGGCGGCGCAACCTGATGGCCTGCACGGGCATCGAATTCTGCAAGCTGTCCTTCGCCGAGACCCGGGTCCGCGCGCAGAGCCTGGTCCCCGACCTGGAAGCACGGCTGGAGGACATCAACGCCGAGCTCGACGTGCCGATCACGGTCAACCTCAACGGCTGCCCCAACTCGTGCGCCCGCATCCAGGTCGCCGATATCGGCTTCAAGGGCCAGATGGTCGACGACGGAAACGGCCCCGAAGAGGGCTTCCAGGTGCATCTGGGCGGCAGCCTGGGCCTGGACAGCGGTTTCGGCCGCAAGTTGCGCCAGCACAAGGTGCTCTCCACCGAGGTCGGCGAATACATCGAACGTGTCACACGCAACTTCGTGAAACAACGCGAGCCCGGTGAGCGTTTTGCCCAGTGGGCCGTAAGGGCCGACGAAGCAGATTTGAGGTAAAGATGAGTGACAACGCGTTGATGACCGAGGAGAACTTGCGGGGTATCGCCGAGCGCGGCGCCAAAGAACTCGACGGCGCGGGCGCGATGGACCTGCTGCGCTGGACCGATCGGAACTTCCGCGGTGACTACATCGTGGCATCCAACATGCAAGATGCGGTGCTCGTCGCGCTGGCCGCGAAGGTCCGCCCGGGCGTCGACGTGATGTTCCTCGATACCGGTTACCACTTCGTGGAGACCATCGGCACCCGCGACGCCGTCGAAGCCGTCTACGACGTGAAGGTGCACAACGTCGCCCCCGAGCACAGCGTCGCCGAGCAGGACACGCTGCTGGGCAAGGACCTGTTTTCCCGCAACCCTGGCGAATGCTGCCGGTTGCGCAAGGTCGAGCCGCTGAGCAAGGCGCTCAAGGGGTTCTCGGCGTGGGTCACCGGTATCCGCCGCGTCGAGGCGCCGACGCGCGCGAACGCACCACTGATCAGCTTCGACGAGGCCTTCGGTCTGGTGAAGATCAACCCGCTGGCGGCGTGGACCGACGACGAGATGCAGAATTACATCGACGACCAGGGCATTCTGGTCAATCCCCTGGTGCACGAGGGCTATCCGTCGATCGGGTGCGCGCCGTGCACCAGCAAGCCTGTGGAGGGCGCCGATCCGCGCAGCGGTCGCTGGGCCGGGAACTCCAAGACCGAATGCGGTCTGCACGCGTCATGAGCGTCCTGGTGCTCACCGCGCACGGTAGCGCCGATCCCCGCTCTGCCGCGTCAACGCACGCGGTGGCCGACACCATCCGCCGGATCAGACCCGGCATCGAGGTGGTTTCGGCCTTCTGCGAACAGAATTCGCCGAATCTGGTGGACGTGCTACGGACCGTCGGCGATCGGGCGGTGGTCACCCCGCTACTGCTCGCCGACGCCTACCACGCACGCGTGGACATCCCCGCGATGATCGCCGAGGCAGGCGTCGACGCCCGCCAGGCCGACGTACTCGGCGAGGACGAGCAACTGGTGGCCGTGTTGCGCCGACGGATCGCCGAGGCCGGGGTGTCCCGACTCGACGGTGTCGGTGTCATCGTCACCGCCGTGGGTTCGTCACGGGCGGAAGCGAATTCGCGTACCCGGACCATCGCCGAGCAACTCGTCGCGCACACCAGGTGGACGGCGGACACCGCCTTCGCGGCCGGACCGCACCCGAACCTGGCCGAAGTCGCCGATCGGCTCCGAGCCCGCGGCGCCGAACGACTGATGATCGCGCCGTGGTTCCTGGCACCCGGCCGGATCACCGACCGGGTAACCAAATTTGCTGCGGCGCAGAGCATCCCGATGGCGCAGCCGCTGGGACCGCACCGGCTGGTGGCCGAGACGGTGCTCGACCGCTTCGATGCGGTCCGCGCTGCCCGCGCCGCCGCCTGATCAGACGCCGGAGAGCGATACTTCCTGTTGCGGCTCGCCGGCCAGGCTCGGCACCCGGGTGGCCCGCACATAGACGGTGTCCCCCTGCTTGAGCCCCAGCGCTTCCGCGTCGCCGCGGGTGATCTGCGCAATGAACGGGACGTTGTCGGTCGCACTGGTCAGCTCGATGCGAACCTCGAAGCCCAGCGTCACCACCCGGTCGATGACTGCCCTGATCACCCCGGTGGCCGCCACGTTCGGGTCGGCACCCGCGATGGCAAGTTCGGGATTGCGTCCCACCCGGATGTCGTGCGGACGTACCAGTGAGCCGTTGAGCGAGGCGACCGTCCCGAGGAAGGACATGACGAACGCGTTGGCCGGCTCGTCGTACACCTGGGTGGGCGAACCGACCTGCTCGATGCGGCCCTTGTTGAGCACCGCGATCCGGTCGGCGACGTCCAGCGCCTCGGCCTGGTCGTGGGTCACCAGCACCGTGGTGACGTGCACCTCGTCGTGCAACCGGCGCAGCCAGGTCCGCAGATCTTCGCGAACCTTGGCATCCAGGGCGCCGAACGGCTCGTCGAGTAGCAGCACTTCGGGGTCCACCGCGAGTGCGCGGGCCAGCGCCATGCGCTGGCGCTGGCCGCCGGAGAGCTGATTCGGATAGCGGGTCTGGAACCCGGCAAGCCCCACCACCTCGAGCAGGTTGTCGACCTTGTCCTTGATCTCGGCCTTGGGGCGCTTGCGGATCTTGAGGCCGAACGCCACGTTGTCGCGCACCGTCAGGTGCTTGAACGCGGCGTAATGCTGGAACACGAAGCCGATACCGCGGCGCTGCGGCGGTACCCCGGTGACGTCCTTGCCCTTGATGGTGATCTCACCGGTGTCGGGCGTGTCCAGGCCGGCGATCGCGCGCAACAGGGTGGACTTGCCTGAACCACTGGGCCCCAGCAGGGCGGTCAGCGATCCATCCGGCACCACGAAGTCGATGTTGTCCAGGGCCACGAAGTCGCCGTAGCGCTTGTTCGCGCCCTTGACGGTGATGGCATTACCAGTCTTTTGGGAAGTCACTGTGTCCTCCTAGGCCACTATTTTGCAGCCCGGGCACGCCGGGCGTCGAGAATCACCTGAACGACGAGGACAAACACCGCGACCGTCATCAGCAGTGTCGAGACCGCGTAGGCTCCGTACTCCTGTCCGCGGCTGTAGCGGTCGGCCACCAGCAGGGTGAGTGTCTGCGAGGTGCCGGGCAGGTTGGACGACACCATGATCACCGCACCGAACTCACCGAGAGTTCGTGCGATCGTGAGCACGATTCCGTAGGTCAGACCCCATCGGATGGACGGCAGGGTGATCCGCCAGAAGGTCTGCCACCACTGTGAGCCCAGTGTGGCGGCCGCTTCCTCCTGGTCGGTGCCCAACTCGTGCAGTACCGGTTCGACCTCTCGGATGACGAACGGGACGGTGACGAAGATGCTGGCCAGGATGATGCCGGGCAGGCCGAAGATGATCTTCAAGCCGAGATTGTTCTCGACGAACCCGAGCAGACCGGCACTGCCCCACAACAGGATCAGCGCCACACCGACGACGACGGGAGACACGGCGAACGGCAGGTCGATGACCGCCTGCAGTGCACTCTTGCCGCGGAACTTGTTGCGGGCCAGCACCAGTGCCGTCGGCACCCCGAACAGCACGTTGAGCGGCACCACGATCGCCACGACCAGCAGGGACAGCTGCAGGGCGGAGATGGCGGCCGGGGTGGAGATCGATGCGAAGAACGCGCCGATACCCGGTTCGAAGGTGCGCCACAGAATCAGGCCGACCGGCACGATCACCAGGATGGCGATGTAGGCCAGCGCCAGAAATCGCACCAGGTAGCGCACCGGCGGCGAGAGCGTCATTTCGCCAATTCCTCACGCTTGGCTGCGCGCGAACCGACCGCCCGCAGGACGAACAGAACCACGAACGAAACCAGCAGCAGCACAATGGAGATGGCCGCGGCGCCGGTGCGGTCGTCGTTCTCGATCAGGGTGCGGATCCACTGTGAGGACACCTCAGTCTCGCCGGGCACTGCACCGCCGATGAGCACCACCGACCCGAACTCACCGATGGCTCGGGAGAATGCCAGACCTGCGCCGGACAGCAGGGACGGCAGCAGCGCGGGCAGGATGATCTTGGTCAGAATGGTGAAGCTGTTGGCGCCCAGCGAGGCCGCCGCTTCCTCGACGTCGCGGTCGAGTTCGAGCAGTACCGGCTGTACCGATCGCACCACGAACGGCAGCGTGACGAACAGCAGTGCCACGCCGATGCCCCATTTGGTGTGCTGCAGGTGCAGATCCACCGGACTGTTGGGACCGTAGAGCGCCAGCATCACGAGGCTGGCGACGATGGTCGGCAGCGCGAACGGCAGATCGATGACCGCATCGACCAGGCGCTTACCGGGAAAATCGTCGCGGGTGAACGTCCACGCCACCAGCAGGCCGAACACCAGGTTCACCAAGGTGACACCGATCGAGACGGACAGGGTGACCTTGTAGGACTCCAGCGCCGCGTTGGAGGTCGCTGCCTGCCAGAACGCGGTCCACCCGCCACCGGCGGCCTGCCACACGATGGCAGCCAGTGGCAGCAGCACGATGACGGACAGCCAGATCGAGGCGGCTCCCACCCTCAAAGAGGTGGTGCCGGAGCGACGGGGACGGGTCGCCCCGGGAGCCGGAGCTCCCGGGGCGACCGCGCCGGTTACCGCAGATGTCATCCGGTGGCCTGCTTGTAGATCTTGGTGATGCTGCCATTGTCCTTGTCGAACAGCGCCGGGTCGACGTCCTTCCAGCCGCCCAGCTCGGCGATGGTCCACAGCTTCTCCGGAGTCGGGAAGTCCTTGGCGAAGTCGGCGGCCACGGCGGGATCAACCGGGCGGAACCCGGCCTCGGCCCACAGCTTCTGGCCGTCGGCGGTGTACAGGAAGTTCTTCAACGCGGTGGCCTGCTGCAGGTGTGCGCCCGTGCTCACCACGGCGACCGGGTTCTCGATCTTGAAGGTCTGCGGCGGGTTGATGTGCTCGACGTCCTTGCCCTGGCGCTCGACGTTGATCGCCTCGTTCTCGTAGCTGATCAACACGTCACCGGTGCCCTGCAGGAACACGTCGGTGGCCTCACGGCCGGAGCCCGGCCGAGTCTTGACGTGGTCGGTGACCAGCTTGTTGACGAAGTCGATGCCGGCCGCCGAGTCCTTGCCGCCGTTGCTCTTCGCGGCGTACGGCGCCAGCAGGTTCCACTTGGCCGAACCCGAGCTCAGCGGGCTGGGCGTGACGACCTCGATGCCGGGCTTGAGCAGATCGTCCCAGTCCTTGATGCCTTTGGGGTTGCCCTTGCGCACGACCAGCGACACGACGGACCCGAAGGGGATGCCCTTGGTGGCGTCGGAGTTCCAGTCCTTGGCGACCTTGTCCGCCTTCACCAGGCGGGTGACGTCCGGCTCGACGGAGAAGTTGACGATGTCGGCGGGCTTGCCGTCGACCACACCGCGGGACTGGTCGCCGGAGGCGCCGTAGGACGTCGTCACCGCGACGCCCTTGCCTTCGGGGGTGGCGGCGAACGCCGGGATGATCTTGCTCCAGCCGGGCTCCGGCACCGCGTAGGCCACCAGTGTCAGTGTGGTGTCGGCCTTCTGACCGCCGGTGTCTCCGGCGACGTCGCTGGATCCCCCACCGCCGCACGCGGCGAGCATGGTCGCCGACAAGGCGAGGGCTGCGGCCGCGCTCCAGCGCGACTTGTTGCTGTTGGACATTTGAGGCCTTTCCTTACATGTGACGGGGTGGGGCGGAAGCGAGCCCGTCACGACGGAGGAATTGGCCGGGGAACCATGGCCGCATTGCAGCCACAACCGACGCCAAACCGCGGGACGGGTTGGGGTCAGCGACAACAGTGCACAGAAATGCCTGCGCAGAAATCAACGACAGACAGAGCCATGACATGGCTCGTCGTGCTGTCGGACGCTGCGGGCATGGCGCGAAGCCTAACAGACTTGACTCAGTCCGCTATAGGAGTGTGGCCGACACCGCTTCAGCGAGTGAAGTACCAGGTCACAAGTACCAGAGCGACGAGGATCAACAAGATCAACGTGACGCGCGACCGCGGCATCTGGTTCACCGGGGATCCTCGTCCTGATGGCGGGCCCGGCTCAACAGTTTGATGCCGTTGCCCAGCGCACCGTCGAGCACCACCGCGATGCCGTAGGCGAGCGCGAGGACGACGGGCATCACCACCGCGGTCTGGGCGACGAAGCCGAGCCCGGACAGCCACAATTCGACGCCGTCCCACCAGCTGAGGATCCCGCCCATGCGGTTCACAGTAGTGCCACGATGGGGCCATGCCGACAACACCTGACGCCACCGGATGTCTCGTCGCCGGCGGCGGTCCGGCCGGAATGATGCTCGGTCTGCTGTTGGCAAGGGCCGGAGTGCGCGTCACGGTCATGGAGAAGCACGCCGACTTCCTGCGCGACTTCCGTGGTGACACGGTGCACGCCAGCACGTTGCGCGATCTCGACGAGCTGGGGCTGGGTCCCGCCTTCGAGGCTGTACCGCACCGGTTGATCGACACCATCAGCATGTCCGTGCAGGGCACCCCGGTGGACATCGACTTGCGCCATCTGCCTGGCAGGCACAAGCACATCGCCCTGGTGCCGCAGTGGGATTTCCTGGAGCTGCTGGCCACCGCGGCCGAGCAGGAGCCGAACTTCACGCTGTTGCGCAGCACCGAGGTGCTGGGGCCGATCAGGTTCGGAGACGCGGTGACGGGGGTGCGCTACCGCGGTGCCGACGGCGAGATCGGCGAGATGCGCGCCGACCTGACCGTCGCCTGCGACGGCCGCGGATCGACGCTGCGCGACGGAATGGGGTTGGTGCCCAAGAGTTTCGGTGCGCCGATGGACGTCTGGTGGTTCCGGCTGCCCCGCCACGAGCAGGATCCGCCGGGCCTGGCGGGAATGCTCGGCGCCGGCCACATGATGATCGCGATTGACCGCGGCGACTACTACCAGTGCGCCTACGTCATCCCGAAGGGCAGCGACGCCCGGCTGCGCGCCGAGGGCATCGAGGCCCTGCACCGCGCCGCGACGGAGTTGGTGCCGTGGCTGGCCGACCGGATGGACACGCTCACCAGTTTCGACGACGTGAAACTGCTCGATGTGCAGCTCAACCGGCTGCACCGGTGGTACACCGAGGGCCTACTGCTGATCGGCGATGCCGCCCACGCGATGTCCCCCGTCGGCGGCGTCGGCATCAATCTGGCGGTGGCCGACGCCGTCGCGGCCGGCCGGATGCTGGCCGATCCGTTGCGCGCCGGCCGGGTGACCACCCGCGATCTCGCCCGGATCCAAGCCCGGCGCTGGGGGCCGACCGCCCTGATCCAGGGCGTGCAGCGGGTCGTCCACGCCAAGGTGATCGAGGCAACCATCGGCGGCGCCTCGACCGCCGCGCCCACGCCCGTCCGCGTCTTCGGTCGAATCCCGTTGCTGCGCAGCATCGCCGGCTACGGCGTGGCCATCGGCCCGCTTCCCGAACACATCCCGGCGTTCGCCAGGCGCTGAATCGGTACCCCCTATCGGTGGACGGCGGGCCGTCCGGCGGTCGATGATGTCCGGCATGGTCCTGGAACACACCGATAACGAGGCCCCGCTCTCCGTCACGGCAAACGTCCCGTACACGTCGGGGGGCGGCGCCCTGCGGAATCCGTTCCCGCCGATCGCGGACTATGCGTTCCTGTCCGATTGTGAGAACACCTGCCTGATCTCGGCGGCGGGGTCGGTGGAGTGGATGTGCGTTCCCCGCCCCGATTCCCCCAGCGTGTTCGGCGCCATCCTGGATCGCGGTGCCGGGCACTTCCGGCTGGCCCCGTATGGCGTCAGCGTGCCCTCGGCACGGCGCTACCTGCCCGGCTCGCTGATCATGGAAACCACCTGGCAGACCCACACCGGCTGGATGATCGTCCGCGACGCCCTGGTGATGGGTCCCTGGCATGACATCGACACCCGGTCCCGCACCCATCGGCGCACGCCGATGGACTGGGATGCCGAGCACATCCTGCTGCGCACCGTGCGCTGCGTATCCGGCGTGGTCGAACTGGTGATGAACTGCGAGCCTTCCTTCGATTACGGACGCCAGCCCGCGACCTGGGAATACTCGGCGGCCGCCTACGGGGAGGCCATCGCCCGCTCGCACAAGGATCCCGAGGCCCACCCGACCCTGCGGCTGACCACCAACCTGCGCATCGGTCTGGAAGGCCACGAGGCACGCGCCCGCACCCGGCTCAACGAAGGCGACAACGTCTTCGTCGCACTGTCCTGGTCGAAGCATCCGGCACCGCAGACCTTCGAAGAGGCCTCGGAAAAGATGTGGAAGACCAGTGAGTCCTGGCGCCAGTGGATCAACATCGGCGACTTCCCCGACCATCCTTGGCGGTCGTACCTGCAGCGCTCGGCGCTGACGCTGAAGGGGCTGACTTATTCGCCCACCGGCGCCCTGCTCGCCGCACCCACCACATCGCTGCCGGAAACCCCTCAGGGCGAACGTAACTGGGACTACCGCTACTCCTGGATCCGCGACTCCACCTTCGCGTTGTGGGGTCTGTACACGCTCGGTCTGGATCGCGAGGCCGACGATTTCTTCGCGTTCATCGCCGACGTGTCCGGCGTGAACAACGGTGAACGACACCCTCTGCAGGTGATGTACGGGGTCGGCGGGGAACGCAGCCTCGTCGAGGATGAGCTGAACCACCTGTCCGGCTATGACAATGCGCGCCCGGTGCGCATCGGCAACGGCGCCTACAACCAGATGCAGCACGACATCTGGGGCACCATGCTCGACTCGGTGTACCTGCACGCCAAGTCCCGCGAACAGATCCCGGAGATGTTGTGGCCGGTGCTGAAGAACCAGGTCGAGGAGGCCATCAAGCACTGGCGCGAACCCGACCGTGGCATCTGGGAGGTGCGCGGCGAACCGCAGCACTTCACCTCCAGCAAGATCATGTGCTGGGTGGCTCTCGACCGGGGCTCGAAACTCGCCGAACTGCAGGGCGAGAAGTCCTACGCCCAGCAGTGGCGGGACGTCGCCGAGGAGATCAAGGCCGACATCCTGGCCCACGGCGTCGATTCCCGCGGGGTGCTCACGCAGCGTTATGGCGATGACGCACTGGACGCCTCGCTGCTGCTGGCAGTCCTGACCCGGTTCCTGCCGTCCGACGATCCGCGGATCAGGGCCACCGTGCTGGCGATCGCCGACGAACTCACCGACGAGGGGCTGGTGCTGCGCTACCGCGTCGAGGAGACTGACGACGGTCTGTCCGGTGAGGAGGGGACCTTCACCATCTGCTCGTTCTGGCTGGTGTCGGCGCTGGTGGAGATCGGCGAGGTCAGCCGCGCCAAGCACCTGTGCGAGCGGCTGCTGTCGTTCGCCAGCTCGCTGCATCTGTACGCCGAGGAGATCGAGCCCCGCACCGGCCGCCACCTGGGTAACTTCCCGCAGGCGTTCACCCACCTGGCGCTGATCAACGCCGTCGTGCACGTCATCCGCGCCGAGGAGGAAGCCGACAGCACCGGGGTGTTCCAGCCGGCGAACGCTCCCATGTAGGCCGGAGGCCTACGTCCAATACATGTGAGCGCGCGTCAGTAGCTGATCTCGAAGTCGATCACCGTCGGCGTCGGCACCGCCAGCGCGACGGGTGTCAGGCGGTGATCGTCGTAGGCGACGCCGGTGATGACGCGGCCACCGAATCCGTTGGATACGGCGGGAACACTGGCTGTCACCACGATCTGACCGGTACGACCGCCCGGGCGCAGGTAGATCTCGCGGCCGGGGTCGACAGGGCCGACGATCGGGGTGCCGTCGCGCTCGACGAGCGTGCCGCCGACCGCGGAGAGTGCCGCGGTGTCGGTGGCGTCGAATCGGAACGGGCCGAGGATGCCGCCGGCGTCGAGAACGGCGCGGTCGGCGGTGAGCCGGGGCACCACCGTCAGCCGGCGGGCGGTGTCGGCGCCGGCCAACAGGTAGTTGTACATCGCGACGACGCGATCGGCGTTGCGGTAGTTGCCGGACCCGTCGAGGGAGAAGGCCACCTCGTCGATGTCGAGGCTGACCCCTGGGTGGGCGATCACCTGCAGCCGGAAAAAACGGTAGCCGCGGTGCGGGCGGCCGGGACGGGTATCCGAGGTGGTCGCACCCACGCCGAGGGTGACGCGGTGTCGGCCGGTGCCTGCCGACACGTTCAGTTCCGAACCCGCGACGTCACGCCAGCGGCGGCCGTCTGCCGACTTCTGCAGCATCAGGGTGGCGGTGCCGTCGGTGCTGAATTCGACTGTGTAGCTGCCCAGTTGGGGCTCACCGTCGAATTCGAACGAGATCGAATCGGGTTCGCTGACCACACGGGTGGGTACATTGAGCGGCCGGTTGTCCAACCGCAGCCCGTTGGTGAAGTGCCAGATGGCGGCTTGCGTCGCCGCGATGGCCTCGTGCTCGGCCAGATGGGAACCGCCGAGCGAATGACCGGCCGCACGCACTCTGCGGCTCAACTCGGCGGTGCCCAGCGTGGGGAACGAGTTGCGGATGATCCAGTCGACCTCGGCTTCGTATGCGCGGGCCGCTACGTTCGGTACCGCGGACCAGTTCGCCGGCCGGTAGCGCGACGGGCGGGTGGGCGCTACCCCCATGAAGTCCAGCGAGTACGCGTCGATATTCGGGTTGAGCCTGATCAGGTCGGTGCGCGCGGTGCTCCCGTCGGCGAACACGATGGTGTCGACGGTCGGGGAGAACGTGCCGCCGCGGTAGCGGGTCATCCGGGTGATCTCGGCGTCGCGGCGCACGACACGGCGCACGGCGACAGCGGGGCGGGTTGCGGCGCGCAGAGATGTGACAGACATCGGGTGTTGCTTTCTGGTGGCTGTGGAGAGCGCGTATCCATGCGCCGCCAGAGATTGGGCGGGCAGACACGCAGGGGGCCGGCGTCAGAAAATCAACAACAACAACACAGCACGACGACGGGCCGCGCGGTGGCGCGCTGCATCCGGTCGTCGTACGACATGCGGCCTACCATACGGCAAACATCGATGAACGGCACCCTGCCCCCGAAGTTTTCACTCTCGGTGCGTGCTAATCATGTGGCTGTATCGAATTGGCCGTATCGTGGCCGCCGCATCACACAACAGAACCCCGTCGGAGGTAGCACCATGACGTCTGCCCAGAACGAATCGCAAGCGCTCGGCGATTCCGCCGCCAGGCAGCTTGCCAACGCCACCAAGACAGTCCCGCAGCTGTCGACCATCACCCCGCGCTTCCTCCTGCACCTGCTGTCCTGGGTACCTGTCGAAGCAGGTATCTACCGGGTCAACCGCGTGGTCAATCCCGAGCAGGTCGCCATCCACGC
This sequence comes from Mycolicibacterium cosmeticum, assembly GCA_016197365.1. Lineage (GTDB taxonomy): Bacteria > Actinomycetota > Actinomycetes > Mycobacteriales > Mycobacteriaceae > Mycobacterium > Mycobacterium cosmeticum_A. The sequence continues at coordinate 113,912 of JACPVS010000003.1, forward strand.
CGACGAGGGCGCCGGCACCGACGAGCCGCTGCCCGAGACCTACGTCGACTACGAGACGAGCCCGCGTGAGTACACGCTGCGCTCCATCTCGACGCTGCTCGACGTGCACACCCGGGTGTCGGATCTGTACTCCAGCCCGCACGACCAGGTAGCCCAGCAGCTGCGGCTGACCATCGAGACCATCAAGGAACGCCAGGAGTACGAGCTGGTCAACAACCCGGAGTACGGCCTGCTGTCGCAGGTCACCCCGGAGCAGACCATCTCCACCCGGGTCGGCACCCCCACACCTGATGACCTGGACTCGCTGATCACCAAAGTGTGGAAGACCCCCGCGTTCTTCCTCACCAACCCACTCGGGGTGGCCGCGTTCGGCCGGGAAGCCACCCGGCGCGGTGTCCCGCCGCCAGTGGTCAGCCTGTTCGGCGCGCAGTTCATCACCTGGCGCGGCATCCCGATCGTGCCCTCGGACAAGGTCCCCGTGACCGATGGGAAGACCAAGTTCATCCTGGTCCGCACCGGCGAGGAGCGCCAAGGCGTTGTCGGACTGTTCCAGCCGGGCCTGGTCGGCGAGCAGGCCCCGGGCCTGTCGGTGCGATTCACCGGCATCAACCGGTCGGCGATCGCGTCGTATCTGGTCACCCTGTACTCGTCGCTGGCGGTGCTCACCGACGATGCGCTCGCGGTGCTGGACGATGTCGCTGTGGACCAGTTCCATGAGTACAAGTGAGCACGAGTACCGCTCGCTGGATGCCGAAAGCGACCTGCCGATAAGCGAAGCCGAGCTGTCGGCGCTGGCCACCCAACTGTTCGCGACGAGCATCCGGCCCGGTCCGGACAGCCCGCCCGCGACCACCCAGGTGGCTCCCCGCGGGGTGGCACCGGATGTCACCACGGCAACCTCGGCGGGGTCCACCGCCGCAGGAGCCGCGCATCCGGCCACTCCGGCCGAGTTCGTATCGGTACCGGAAGGGAACATTCCGGCCCCGACATCGCCTGGGCCCGAAGGCATTCCGCCGGGTGTGGCTCCGGTGGCGCCCAGGGGTAACGCCGTCAGCCCCATCGCTCCGATCGGCGGACTGGAAGCGTTCGCGGTGCCGACGGGTCTGGTGCCGACGGCTCCGGGTGTGTTGGCGGCCCCGCCGTCTGCGCCCCCCGCGCCTCGCGGATCAGCTCCGGTGTGGCCGGGCGCGGTCCCGGACGTCCCCCATCTGGGATGGACCGGTGCCGCACCTGCTTCGCAGGATGCCGACGGCTACTACTTCCTGAATCGGCCTCCCGCTGAACCTGTTCCGGCCATCCGCGATGACCACGAGATCTTCGACGTCCACGCCATCCGCGCAGATTTCCCGATCCTGCGGGAGACCGTCAACGGCAAACCGCTTATCTGGTTCGACAACGCGGCGACCACGCAGAAGCCGCAAGCGGTCATCGACCGGTTGGCGTACTTCTACGCGCACGAGAACTCCAACATCCATCGTGCGGCGCACGAGTTGGCGGCGCGCGCCACCGACGCGTATGAGGACGCCCGCGAAGCGGTGCGCCGGTTCATCGGCGCGTCGAAGACCGAGCAGATCATCTTCGTGCGCGGTACCACCGAGGCCATCAACCTGGTTGCGTACTCGTGGGGCGGCAAGCACCTGGGCCCGGGCGATGAGATCGTCATCACCCACCTCGAGCATCACGCGAATATCGTTCCCTGGCAGCTGCTTTCGCAGCGTACCGGGGCGGTACTGAAGGTGGCCCCGGTCGACGATGCGGGCAATCTGCTGCTGGGCGAATTCGAGCAACTGCTGGGCCCGAAGACCAAGCTGGTCGCGGCCACCCACGTCTCGAACGCACTGGGCACGGTGACACCGGTGGAGAAGATCGTCGAGCTGGGGCACCGCTACGGTGCCCGGGTACTCATCGATGCCGCTCAGTCGGTTCCGCACATCCCGATCGACGTGCAGGCCCTCGGCGCGGACTTCCTGGTGTTCTCCGGGCACAAGATCTTCGGTCCCACCGGGATCGGCGTGCTGTACGGCACCGAGGAAGCGCTGGCCGAAACCCCGCCCTGGCAGGGTGGTGGCAACATGATCGCCGACGTCACGCTGGATCGCGCCATCTACCAAGGCATCCCGAACAAGTTCGAAGCCGGCACCGGCAATATCGCCGATGCCGTCGGGCTGGGTGAAGCGATCCGCTACGTGGAGAAGATCGGCATCGAACGCATCGCGGCCTATGAGCATGCGCTGCTTGAATACGCCACCCCGAGGCTGGCCGACATCCCAGGTGTGCGCCTGGTCGGTACGGCCGAGGAGAAGGCCAGCGTGCTGTCCTTCGTGCTGGCGGGCCACGAGCCACTGGAGGTGGGCAAGGCGCTCAACTCCGAAGGCATCGCGGTGCGGGCCGGACATCACTGCGCGCAGCCCATCCTGCGCCGGTTGGGCTTGGAGGCAACCGTGCGTCCGTCGTTCGCCTTCTACAACACCTTCGACGAGATCGACGTGTTCCTGCGGGCGGTGCGGCGCATCGCCGAAGGCTCGGTCTAGCCTCGCGAGCAGTCACAAATACCCCCTCTTTCCGCGGAAAGAGGGGGTATTTGCGTCTGCTCGCGCTGAAACCTGGGCGGGGCCGGATCCGCGGGTGATCATCGACGGATGCGACACACCGGACTCCGGACGGCCGACCCGTCCCGCAAGGTCATCGACACCGCGATCGGCATCCTGGTGGGGTTGCGCGGCTGCTCGACGGAGGTCGCGTTCGGCGAACTGTCCCAGGTGGTCCGCCAGACCGGAATCGGCCTGAGCACCGTCTCCGCCGGGCTGGTCGCCATCGCGACGGGCTCATCGTCGGCCGAGCATGCCGAGGCATTCACCATCTGGGGCGACCTGATCGCGCGCAGCCGATTCAGCGCACTCACTCCGTCATCCTCAACGCAACGACCGGGTTGTCCGATCTCCTGCACCGCGCACCGAGCGCAACTTCTCTCGCGACACGCCCGCACGTCGAAGAGGCGTACCGGTTCGCCGAAGGTGCCGGGGCCCTGTTGAACGAGCGAGGACTGCTGTGACCCACGACATCCGCGTACTGGCCTCCGATGATGATTTGATCCAGGCGGGCAACGTCTTTCGCACCGCGATGATCGGCTTCCCACCGCTGGATGCGGCGCAGCGCGACTTCATCGGCAAGCTGCTGGAACCGGGCCGCACACTCGGCGCCTTCATCGACGGGCGGTTGGTAGCGACCGCGGATTCCGCCACCAGCACGCTCACCCTGCCCGGTGGCAGCCGGGTGGGACATGCCGGGGTGACCCATGTGGGTGTGCTTCCGTCGCACACTCGCCGCGGTCTGGCCACCGCACTGCTGGAACATCAGTTGCGTGACATCGCCGCCCGCGGCGAAGCGGTCGCCACCTTGCGCGCGTCGGAGGCCACCATCTACGAACGGTTCGGCTATGCGGTGGCGAGTTCGTCGAGCACCGTCGAATTGCTCACCGCCCGTGCGGCATTGCGGCCAGGCATCGGCTCCGGCGGACCGGTGCGCCTGCTCGATTCGACCGAGGCCTGGGACATCGTGCCCCGTGTCTACACTGCCAATCGACCGCCGCGGGCAGGGACCATCGACCGGACCGCCGGATGGTGGCAGGGCCAGCGTCTTCGGGCCGAAGCCGCCCCCGGTGCGAAGTATGTGGCCGTGCATGGCAATCCGGGTGATGAGACCGGTTTCGTGCGCTACCACCCCGTGGACACCGAAGCCTGGTTCGTCAGCAGCGAACGCACCGTCGTGGTGGACGACCTGTTCGCCCCCACCGAGGACGCGTACCTCGGACTGCTGCGGTTTCTGCTGGATCTCGACCCGGTGGACAAACTGGTGTTCAGTATGTTGCCGCTGGACGATCCGCTGCCGTGGCTGCTGCGCGACCGGCGCGCCGCCCGCGTGACCGGGACCCGGGACGAGACCTGGTTGCGCGTGGTCGATGTCGCGGCCGTGCTGAGTGCCCGCGCTTATGCCGGCGCGGGCAACGTCACCATCGGTGTCGAAGATCCTCTGCTGCCGCGTAATTCGACCACTTTCGGGATATCCGGCGGCGGAGCCGAACTCACCGATGCCGCGCCGCAACTACGCATCGGCATTGCTGCGCTCGGGGCGGTACTGCTGGGTGGCGCGTCCTGGCGAGATCTGGCATTGGCCGGGTTGGTCCGGGTGGAGGACCCAGCGGCACTCCCCCTGGCCGCCGGCCTGTTCGGTGGCGTCGAGGCACCGTTCTCCGGAATCTATTTCTGAGAGTCGGCCGATAACTTCCGGATGATCGAAACGGTAGGCAGCCGTTGGCTGTTGAGCCATCATGTTCCGGTGATGTGGGCGAGCGATGGCGCTGTTTGAGGTCACCGACCTCGCCGTTACCTTGCATTCCGGAGACCGCGCCAGCGGGCGGCGAGCGGTGCGAGCCGTCACGTCGTTCAGTTTCTCCGTCGACGACGGGCAGACACTGGCCATCGTCGGTGAATCAGGCTCCGGCAAGAGTGTCTCGTTGCTCGCCGCGACCCGACTGCTGGGTGCGAGAGCGGAGGTAACCGGATCGGTCCGCTTCAAGGACCGGGACCTGCTGGCGTTGCGCCCCAAGGAGTTGCGACGCATCCTCGGCAAGGACATCGGGTTCGTGTTCCAAGATCCGCAGAGCAACCTGCACCCGTTCAAGACCGTCGGAGCGCAAATCGACGAGGTGCTGCGCGTGCACCGGTTCGGCAACCGCGCCGCGCGCCGCGAACGCGTCATCCAGCTGCTCGACGAGGTCGGTATCGCCGACCCCGACCACGCCTACGGCAGCTACCCGGCCGAGTTCTCCGGTGGAATGCGCCAGCGCGTCATGATCGCCATCGCGATCGCCCTGAACCCGTCGCTGATCATCGCCGACGAACCGACCACCGCACTCGATGCCCATGTTCAGGCCGGTGTCCTGCGGCTGCTCAAACGCCTGCAGCGCGAGCACGGCACCGCGATCGTCTTCGTCAGCCATGATCTCGGAGTGGTCCACGAAGTGGCCGACACCGTCACCGTCGTCCGCGACGGGACGGTGGTCGAGGCCGGACCCCGCGACCACATCTACGACGCGCCGGAGCAGCAGTACACCCGCGAATTACTCACGGCCTCAAGGCTGCACGCCGTCGGCAACCCCGGCGCGCTCGCCCCACCCGAGGGGACCGAACCCCTGCTGAGCGTGACCGGTCTGCACAAGAGCTACCGGGACCGGGCGCGTCGCGAGCGCCGCACCGTCATCGAGCACCTGGACTTCACCGTGCGTCCCGGTGAGGTCGTGGGCCTGGTCGGAGAATCCGGATCGGGTAAGTCCACTGTCGGGCGCATCGTGGCGGGCCTGCAGTACGCCGATGCCGGCGAGATCATCTTGGCCGGCACCCCCTACCCGACGGGCACCGACGACGGCGTGCCTACGCTGCCACCGGCCACCCGCCGGGTGGTTCAGCTGGTATTCCAGGATCCCTACGCCAGTCTGAACCCGCGCCGCACGGTGGCCCAGTCGCTGGCCGAACCGCTGCGTGCCCAGCACGTCGACCGCGCCCTGATCGGGCCGCAGGTCCGGGCGGCGGCCGACGCCGCCGCGCTACCCGCGGATCTGCTGGGTCGGCACCCCGCCGAACTGTCCGGTGGTCAGCGCCAGCGCGCAGCGATCGCACGGGCGCTGGTGCTCTCCCCCCGCCTCATCGTCGCCGACGAGGCATTGTCCTCACTGGACGTCACGACCCAAGCCGAGATCGTCACGCTCATCCGCACGTTGGTCGCCGAGCAGCAGACCGCCTTCCTGTTCATCACCCACGACCTCGGAGTGGTGTCGGCGCTGGCACACCGGGTGATCGTGTTGGGACCCAACGGTGTCGAGGAGAGCGGCAACACCGCCGAAGTGTTCGGCGCCCCGCAATCCGCCTACACCCGGGTGCTTCTGGATGCGGTGCCGGGGCTGCGGGTGAACACCTCATGAGTCAGCTCCTGTTGCACCCTGCCACCGACGCCGCCGTCCCGCCCGCCCGGCGCGGGCGGTTGCGGAGCCTGGTCGCCGACCCCGCACTGCTGGCGGGCTCCCTGCTGGTGAGTCTCGTGATCGGCGCGGCCCTGCTGGCGCCGGTGGCCGCGGCACTCGTGGGGCACGGTCCCAACGACCAGTTTCCGGACGAGACTCTGGATGCTGCGGGCCTGCCGATCACCGGGGGGCACGGCTTCCTGCTGGGCGCCGACGGCAGTGGCCGCGATGTGTTGATCCGCACGCTCTACGGTGCCCGGGTCTCACTCGGCATCGGCATTCCGGCGACCACCATCGCGATGCTCGTCGGCGTGCTGGTGGGCCTGGTCGGCGGCTACTTCGGCGGGCGGATCGATGCCGTCCTGTCGGAGCTGACGAATATCGCGCTCGCGTTCCCGTTCCTGGTGACCGCGCTGAGCGTGGTAACGCTCAACCGCGGCACGGCGGGCACCAACCTCGTCGATCCGATCTTCGTGGTGATCGGCATCGTGGCGCTGTTCTCGTGGACGTATTTCGCACGGCTGGTGCGTAATACGGTCATCGAGATCAAGTCGAAGCCGTTCGTGCTGGCCGCGATCGGCGCCGGCAGTTCGCCCACCAGGGTGATCGTGCGGGAGATCCTGCCGAATATCGCACCGACAGTGATCATCTACTGGGCGGTGCAGCTTCCGATCAACATCATCGCCGAGGCCTCGCTGTCCTATCTCGGCGTCGGGATCAAAGCGCCCACCCCCAGTTGGGGCACGATGATCGCCAACGCGCAGGACTCCGCGCTCTACCAGCCCCAGCCACTCATGCTCATCGCTCCCGCCACCGCGCTGTTCATCACGGTGTTCGGATTCAACGTGCTCAGCACCCGGTTGCGCAACCGCTTCGACCCCACATCGGCGGGCTGATCGGTGACCCGTTTCGCCGGACTACGACTGTCCCGGATGACGCTCACGGTGTTCGCGGTCGTCCTCATCACCTTCGGCCTCACCCGGGTGGCCTACCAGAACCCCGGCCGGATGCTGGCCCCGGAGAACGCATCCGAGCAGACCGTCAACGCGATCACCAAGAGCCTGCACCTCGACGACGCCTGGTATGTGCAGCTCTGGCACTACGTGGTCCGTGGCCCGGAGATCAAGGGCACCCCCACCGGACTGTTGAACTGGCCGCCCAGCCTTGGCTATTCGTATCGGGAGCAGCGGCCGGTCACCGGGTTGATCCTGGAGAAGATCCCGGTCACGGTGAGCCTCGCCGTTGGTGCGCTGGTGGCGTGGATCGTGCTGTCGTTGGTGTTCGGGGTGTACGCCGCCCGCAAACCCGGCGGCTGGTTCGACTCCGTCACCTCCGGAATCTCGTATCTTTTCCTGTCGGTGCCGACGTTCGTGACGGGCGTGACCCTGTTGTTCGTCCTGTACTACCAACTCTCGTTGGCCGGGGTGAAGTTCTTCCCCAGCGGCGGATACGTGGCCCTGAGCACCTCTCCGGCCGAATGGGCGCGCCATCTGTTGCTGCCCTGGCTGACGCTCGTCGTGGCCGAGGTCGGCCTCTTCCAGCGGGTGGTGCGCGCGTCGGTGCTGGAGGTAGCCGACAAGGACTACATTCGTACTGCCCGCGCGAAAGGGGTTGGCCCCCATGGGGTGTACTTCAACCATGCATTGTCGGCCGCGCTGAACCCGATCCTCACCCTCGGTGCCATCGAGTTCGCCACCATCCTCGGGGGAGCGATCATCACCGAGCAGATCTTCGGCTTGGACGGCGTCGGCCGGCTGGCCGTCAGCGCCGCCAACAACGGCGACGCGCCAGTGGTCATCGGCTGCACATTGCTCGGCGCCGTCATCTTCGTCGTCTCGACGTCGGTCGTCGACGTCATCACCCATGCCCGCAGCGGCAAATGAGTAAGGAGCACCACGTGAGATCCCCCCTACGCACCGTCACCGTCCTCGCGGCGGCCGGTATGCTGCTGGTCGCGGCATGCGGGAAGAACGCTGAACCGGCGCCCACCACCGATCCGTCCCAGTTGTCCGGCGGGACACTGAAAGTCGCGTCGGTGGGCGATGTGGACGCCTTCGATCCGCTGATCGCCTACTCGGCCGAATCGTGGCAGGTCATCCGCGCCACCACCCGGCAGCTGGTCAGCTATCCCGGCGACAAGGAGAGCATCGGGGCGGACACCAAGGTCGTGCCGGACCTGGCCAAGAGCTGGGATATCAGCCCGGACCACTTGACCTATACGTTCCATCTCCGGGACGGCATCAACTTCTCCGGCGCCAGCACCCGGCCCATCACGGCGAAGGATTTCGTCTACGCCGTCAAGCGCTTCCCGGACCCCAACGCGCAGGTGAGTGCGATCACCTATTACAACGCGCTGTTCGCGGGGTTCAAGGAGTACTCCGACGAGTTCGCCAAGGTCCCCACCGGAGATCTCAACGCAGTAAAGAACTTCATCGACAGCCACGAGATCAGCGGGCTGAAGGCGCTGGACGACAAGACGTTACAGCTCAAGCTCACCGAACCGGCCAGCGATATCCTCGACATCCTGACGCTGAACTTCGTGACTCCGCTTCCGGAGGAGGTCGTGTCGAAGTACTTCGCCGACAGCCTGGATTTCCGCAAGAACTATGCCTCCAGCGGGCCCTACTTCATCGAGTCCTACGATCCGGGTAAGCAGCTGACACTGGCCAAGGTGCCCGGGTACAACGCCGAAGGCGATCCCCGTAAGGCTTACGCCGACAAGATCGTCTTCGACACCACCGTGGCCTCTGCTGATGCGGCGTCGCAGCAGTTGCAGACGGGCACCGCCGATATCGGGTTGTATGTGCGCGCCTACCCGGCCAGCGTCGTCTCCCAGTACAAACAGAGCAATCCCGATCACCTGCACAAGTCGGCGAGTGGGTCGGCGATCTTCATCAGCTGGAACAACCCGGCCGATCCGAAAACCGACGGGCAGAAGGCGTTCAAGGATCTGAAAGTGCGCCAGGCCTTCAATTACGCGCTGAACCGGGCCGATGTGGTGCGCGGACTCGGCGGGCCGGACTCAGCGATCCCCAGTAACGAGATCCTGACCTCTACCATCGTCGGTTACAACAACGAGAACCCATACCCGACACCGGAGGACAAGGGTGACCCGGACAAGGCCAAGGCGCTGCTGGCCGAGTCGGGCAAGCCAGGGCTGACCGTCAACGTGGCCTACCGCAACACCCCAGAATTCGAGAAGATCGCCACGTCGGTGCAGACCGCGGCGGCTCGCGCCGGTTTCAATGTCCGGCTGACCCCGATCCCCGCCGACGGCTTCGGTGCGTTCAACGCATTCCTCACCGACAAGTCCAAGTTGGATCAGTGGGATCTGGCCATCACCAACTGGACTCCGGACTGGCAGGGCAACAGTGCCCGGATGACGCTGGGCGGCTGGCTGGATTCGGAGTTCGCCCCGGGCGGCACCTGGAACGGGGTGACCTACAACAACCCCGACCTGAACGCGGCGGTGTCCCGGGCGTTCGCCGCACAGGACCCGACCGCGGACTGGAAGCAGGCCAACAAGATCGCCACAACGGACCTGGCGTGGTTCCCACTGATCGAGCGGGTCAAGTCCGTGCCGACGTCCGATCGGGTGACCAACTGGACGTGGCAGTCGCTGGGCAACAGCGGCGATATCACCAATATCGCGGTCAACGGGTAGCGGGATCAGGCGCGACGGGCCAGCAGCCAGGCTTGCCCGTCGCTCTCCCCCACCGCGACCGTGTCCAGCCCGGCGAAGGCCGCGTGCAGTTCGCCCGCCGGCGCCCGGAACGGCCCGGATGAGCCGCCCACCTCGCTGAGCACACAGATGGCCAACAGCCCACCGGGCGCAAGCCGGTCGACGAGCGCCGGGTACAACCTCGGATCCCGAAACCGATGACACACCAGCACCTCAACCGGCGGCCCGGGCGGCAGACCGTCGTCCAGATCAGCAACCTCGAAATGCGCTGCGACGCCGGCCTGCTCGGCCAGGGCACGGGCCCGCCCCACGGCAACAGCGGACACGTCGAAACCGGTCACATCGAGTCCGCGCTGCGCGAGCCACACCGCCGCGGCGCCCTGTCCGCACGCGATGTCCAGCGCCACTCCGGAGACGGGGAACGTCGCCGCGTACACGGCGAAGACGGCGGGCAGCCCGGGTTCGCAAACGGGCCCACGATCCGCGTAGGACGCGTCCCAACGGCTGCGGTCCTGGGCGCTCACAGTCGTCACCCTAGGACACGCCTGGGAATAGGGGCCCGGATGCGAGTGTTGCGGGACAGCATGCGCGCCATCGTCTACGACCCGCAAGCCCCGGCCAACCTCCGATTCGACGAGGTCGGCGAACCCTCCCCCGGAGAGGGGCAGGCCGTGATCGAAGTGCACGCCATCGCATTGAATTTCGGCGAGGTGCATTTCATCGACCAGATGCGTCTACCCGGCGAGGTACCGGGATGGGACAGCGCGGGTGTGGTGGTCCAGGCAGCCGCCGACGGCTCCGGCCCGCAGGCCGGCGCCCGCGTGGTCGGCTTCGGCGGCGAAGCCGGCTGGGCCGAGCGCCGCGCAGTGGATACGGCGAACCTTGCCGAACTCCCGGAGTTCGTCGAGTTCGAGGAGGCTGCCGCCCTGCCGGTCGCGGGGGTGACCGCGCTGCAGGCGGTGCGGGCGCTCGGCCCGGTGGTCGGCCGCCGGGTACTCATCACCGGGGCGTCCGGCGGCGTGGGGCGGTTCGCCGTGCAGCTGGCCGCGCGGGCCGGGGCCCACGTGGTGGCCGCCGTCGGGAGTCCGGCCCGCGGCGAGGGCCTGGCCGAGCTGGGTGCGGACGATGTCGTCATCGGTCTGGACGCGGTGACCGAGCCCGTGTTCGGCGTGCTCGACAATGTCGGCGGCCCACTGCTGGCACAGGCCTTCGGCCTGGTCTCCGACGGTGGGTCGGTGCAGTCGATCGGGATGGCATCCAACGAACCCACCACCATCGACTTTGAAATACACCGCCGGCTGGGGAACCGGAAGCGGTTGGAGCCGTTTACCGTTCGCGCGCCGTTCCAGTCCGACCTGCAGTACCTGCTGAGCCTGCTCGCCGAGGGCGAGTTGGACCCGCAGATCGGGCTGCGCGACACCTGGGACAACGTCGGCGCGGCAGCGCAAGCGCTGCTGGACCGGCGGGTGCCGGGCAAGGCCGTGCTGCGGGTCCGCTGACCGGACTGCTCCGCGATCAGGTTTCACCCGTCGAAAAATATGCCAAATATCGAGGCATAGAACACGTTCGGCGAAAGCGGACTAGTTGCCCTGTCCCCCTCGGCCGATCGCCGCGAGGTTGGACACCGGGTCCTTCCCGTTGATCAAGAAGTCACCCAGGATGCGGGCTTTGTAGACCCGCGGGTTGTGCGATGCCAGGGTGCGCGCATTGCGCCAATGGCGGTCCAGCCCACGCTGTTCGGACACCCCGGACGCGCCGAGGGCGTCGAACACGGTGGTGGTTGCCCGCAAGGCGGCGGCGATGATGACCAACTGCGCTTGCGTCACCGCGACCTCGGCGGCGATCAGGCGGCGTTTGGCATCCTCCGCGGTGGCGTCGATGCGATCCAGTGCCTCCCCGGCACGGGCCAGCGCCGCCTCGGCGGCGAACGCGTCGGCGGACACCTCACCGATGACAGCCAACAGCTGTGCGTCATCGGAGGGCACCTCGGTCAGTCCCTGGGGGTAGTTGCGCTTGCGGCCGGTGAGCGCGGCCGACCCGTCACGCAGTGCCGCCCTGGTGATTCCGGTCAGGACCGACAGCATCGCGGTTTGATAGAAGTGCCCCTGATAGGCGAACCGCTCGGTGGCAGGGAACACGTCCCCGCGTTCGGCCCGGACGTTGTCGTAGCGGGCGGTGCCGCTGGCTGTGGTGCGCTGGCCGAACCCATCCCAGTCATCGATCAGGGTGACGCCGGGATCCTCAGCCCGCACCAGTGCGGTCAGCAGCTCGCCGTCCGCACCGCGGCCGAGCACGTCCAGCCATTCGGCGTAGAGGCTTCCGGTGGCGTAGAACTTCGCGCCGGTGACCCGGTAATGGTCACCCTCGGCAGTGACTGTGGTGACCAAGTTTGCCAGAGTCACGTTGTTGGCTTCGGTCCACCCGCCACCGACGAACTGCCCGGCCCGGAAGCGTTCGATCCAGATGTCGTTGGCGTCCGACGCCGGGGCGTTGAGCCGGTCCTCGACGAAGGCCAGGTGGTTGCGCCAGATGTGCGCCACATTGGCATCGGACTCACCCAGATCGGCCAGCAGCAGGAACACCTGGCGCAGCGACGCTCCGAAACCGCCCCGATCCGCCGGGATTCGCAGCGTACCGAAGCCTGCCTCGTTGAGTAGCCGGACTTGCTCATGCGGGAAGGCGCGCGTGCGTTCGCGTTCCAGGTTCGCCTCGGCGATCTTCTCGAAAGCAGGGGCGAATTGTGTCCGCAGTTCGTCCAAGTCGGCAGTGGGCGCCTGGAGATACGTTGCGGGAATACTCATTCGGTGGATCCTTCGGAATCGATGCGGTATGCGGACTGATGCTCTACGGCGACGTAGCCCAGCCGTTCGTAGAGCAGGTGCGCCTTGCTCGCGTTGTTGATGTCGGTTCCCAGCGACGCAAGCTTGAGTCCACGGCGCAGCGCGGCGAGCCACACCTTGCGCAACAGAAACTCGCCGATGCCCGCTTTACGTTGGTCGCGCCGGACGCCGATGTAGTCGGTGTGAGCACTGCGCTCCTCGACGGAGCCCCCGGTCAGGTGACTGTAGGTCGAGCCCAGCACGTAACCCACGACGAGCCCGTCGGCATTGATCACTGCATTGCTGAAATCCGGTGTGAAGGCGCGGCTCTTGATGTGCTGCGCGAAGATCTCCGGCGTCTTGGACATGTTGCCGAAGTGCTCGAGGAAGGTGTCGTACTGCAGTTGACGGACCTGCTCGGCGAGGCCCTGCGCGAGCACCTCCGGCCAGCTTACGTAGGTGTATCCGGGCAGTGCCGATGCCTGCAACGCTTCGACGTCTTCCTGATCGAGCGATTTCCGGGTCCGGATGAACCGGCCTTCCTCGGCCGCGCCGTGCCGGATCAACCCATCGAGGGCCGCCTGTTGGTCGGTGCCGACGAAACTGCGCAGGAACGCCCCCGGGATGGTGGCGGATTCCAGCCGGAACCTGGCTACGATGCCGTCCACGGCGTCCCCGATGACGGCGGGTGGTGCGCCGGGATCGAAGACGAACTCGGCGAGGAACTCCGGTTGCAGGCCGTGTGGTGGATGCAGCGCTGCGTAACCGCGGACCAGCTGTGACTCGTCGCGCACCGCTACGGCAGCGCCGGGAAACGCGCCGCCCAATTGTTCGGCGATATCGCGCGAGTCGGCGGCGAACTTGCGGCCGGCGATGCCCGGTGTGGTCGCGACGAAATCGGCGATGGCGGGGAAATCCAGCGGCGTCAAGGGCGCGGCCGACCAGCTGCCGACACGGGCCTCGTGCACGAGTGTCACGGTGCGACCGGCTCTTTGTCCAGCTGTGGCCGCGGGTCCTCGTCGGTGCTCGACTGCTCGCCGTGATGGTCCAGCACGTCGAGGATGCCTTCGTCGACCAGCCGCTGCTGCTCTTCCTCCGACAGCGTCTGGATGGTGCCGACGCGGCGCGCCACCTCGGGCTTGGTGAACTTGAGGTACCAGTACCAGATCAGCCCGGCAAGCAGGATTCCGGCGAAGATCAGCGGCAGGATGTTGAACGGGAAGTCGGGCACCGGATAGAAGTTGCTGAAGAAGACGTACCCCAGAGCCAGTGTCGCCGCACCGGAAACCAACGCCCGCAACGGGGTCAGCGCCTTGATTTTGTACAGCCAGATCGGGGTGGCGATCACCACGAGCAGATAGCTGGTCAGAAAGCCCCAGTTCGCGACGTAGCCGCCGTACACCTCGAACACCACCCTGCCGGCCGAGCTGACCGTGGCGACCGTCGAGAAGATCAGCCCGAGCACCCCGATGAAAGCGATACCCACCCACGGTGTCTTGTACTTCGAGTGCACCCTCGTCAGCGCCGAAGGCAGCGCGCCCTCGTGTGCGAACGTGAACAGCGAACGCGCCGCAGCGGTGGTGACCGCGGTGACGAACACGACGAATGCGACCGCCACGGCACCACTGATCACGTAATTGGCCCAGGAGACGCCGGTCGAATCTGCGAGCTGCGGCAGGATTGCCTTGTCCCCGTCGATCGAACCGAAGAACAAGATCTGCGGGTAGGTCGCGATGATGTAGAGCACGCCGAGCAACAGCACCACGCGCAGCAGCGACCGCGCGATACTTCGGTGCGCGTCCTTGGCCTCGGCGCCGAGCGACGCGACACTCTCGAATCCGGCGTAGGAGCCGACGGCCGACACCGCGGCGATGAACGTCGCACTGTTGCCCAGATGCGAAGGATTCCACTGGTCCCAATCGATCCGGAATCCGTAGGCGATGTAGGCCGCGACGATGATCACCAGGATCGAGGCAATCGCGATCAGCTCGAACACCAACTCGTACTTGGCGGCGATGGACACACCGCGGAACGGCAGGTAGGTGGCCACCCCGACGATGACCACAACCAGCAGGATCCGGAACCACGTTGCCTGCGAGCCCAATCCGATGGATTCGAGGAACGAATCGAGGTACACGACACCGCCGAGGGTGCCGGTGGTTGCGAAGCCGATGTAGCCGACGAGCAGGCTGAAGCCGGCGGCGTAGGCGAAGCCGGGCCCCAGCCCGTTGCCTGTGTAGGTGCCCAGCGAACCCGAAGACACCGTGCGCTTGGCCTGGAAGCTGATGGTAGCGGCGATCAATGCGGTGATGACCAGGCCGACGATCACCGCCCAGGCGGCCCCCGTACCCGCGGCAAGGAAGAGCGAGAAGGGAACCGACGCGACCGCGACGCTGGGCGCTGCCGCGGCCAGCCCCTGGGCGAAGACACCCCAGAATCCGAGGGCATCACGTTCCAGCCCATGCCCTTCCGCGGAGGACAGGGCGCGACCGCCCAGCTCAACGCGCGTCGGTGTAGACATGATGCCTGCCTTCCTGCTCTGCGCGTCACCTAATCCCTTGACACACAGTTATTTAACGAAGAATTGATGTCGGCTTCACGATGCCGTAGCCCGCTCCGCGGCGTCAGTGATCAAATCGATGGGATTTTTTGCCGACGGAACGCAGTACCGGGATGATCGGCCGGAAGATACGCGGAATCCGTGCCGAAAATACGCTGCCGCAACGTCACTGACTCACCTGTCGCACCGGCCTCACGTGCCCGGCCGCGTCGGCGCAGCTCGGGGATCAGGTGCTCGGCCACATCGGCGAAGCTGCCGGGGGTGACGTGATAAACGATGTTGAAACCGTCGATGCCCGTGCGCTCGGCGTAGCGCTCCAGCGCGTCGGCCACGGTCGGGCCGGACCCCACGAACAGCTCACCACCGAACCCACCCAGCCCACCGACATAGTCGCGCAGCGTCAGGCGATGGCGCGCATCGGGATCGGTGACAGCGGCAAGAATGGACCGGCTGGCATCGGTGTCGAACTGCTCGATCGGCCGATCCACACCGTACTCGGACCAATCGACACCGGAGAGCGCCGACAACAACACCAGCCCCGCCTCCAGGTCGTGGTAGCGCGACAGGTCGGCGACCTTGGCCCGGGCCGCCGCATCGGTGCTGTCCACCACGATCTCGACGGAGGTGAGGAACTTGATGGCACCGGGCCGCCTGCCATAACCCACCGCGCGGCGCCGGATGTCGTCGATATTGGCGCGCAACACCGCCGGCCTGGGATCACTGGCGAACACCAGTTCAGCATTGCGCGCGGCGAATTCCCGTCCTGCTGGCGAGGTTCCAGCCTGGAAGAGCACCGGGGTGCGCTGCGGAGACGGCTCCACCAAGTGGGCGCCGGGCACGCTGAAGTACTTTCCGTCGTGGCTGATCTGGTGCACCTTGTCGGCGTCGGTGTAGACGCCGGTGCCCCGATCGCGCAGCACCGCACCGGGTTCCCACGAGCCTTCCCACAGCTTGTAGGTGACCTCCAGGAATTCCTGGGCGATGGCGTACCGCTCGTCGTGCGGGATCTGCCGGTCGCGCCCGATGATGTTGCGCGCCGCACTGTCCAGCAGTGAGGTGACGACATTCCAGCCGATCCGGCCACCAGTGAGATGATCGAGCGTGCTGAACTTGCGCGCCAGCAGGTACGGACTCTCGTACGTGGTGGACACGGTGACACCGAACCCGAGATGCTCGGTGGCCGCGGCCATCGCCGATACCGCCAGCAGCGGATCGGTGACCGGGGTCTGCACCGCGCGGGTCAGCGCGGCATCGGCGCTGCCGCCGAAGACATCCAGCTGCCCCACGGCGTCGGCGATGAAGAGGGCGTCGAATCCACCCCTGTCGAGCAGCTGCGCCAACTCCACCCAATACCGCAGGTCGGTGTAACGCGAGGTCTGGTCCTGCGGGTGGCGCCAGAGCCCGAAGTTGCCGTGCGACACCGTCGACATACTGAACCCGGCCAGGACAAAGGGTTCGGTCATCGTCCGGGCACTTCCAGGCCCAAATGGGAACGCAAGGTGGTACCCGCGTACTCGTGCCGGAACAATCCGCGTTTACGCAGCACCGGTACCACCTGGTCGACGAACAGCTCGGCCTGTCCCGGCAGCCCGGAGTCACGCAGCACGAAACCGTCCGCGGCACCTTCGGTGAACCACTCCTCGATCTCGTCGGCGATGCGCTCCGGCGTTCCGACCACCCCCGCGCCCCACCCGTTGACGGTGCGGTACAAGAAGTCTCGGACGGTCGAGCTCTCGGCCGCGAGCGCACGGTAGCCGGCCAGCGCGGTCTGATGCGTCTCGGTGGACGCCGGGAACGCCGACGCGGGTACCGGTCCGTCCAGATCCGCCCCGGTGACGTCGACCTCGACCTCCAGGAGCCAGCCGGCCTGGTACTCGGGACTGAAGTAGTGGTACTCGTCCTGCTGCGCGCGGCGCGCCTCGTCCTCGGTGGAACCGATGACATAGCGGAACGATGGGGTGATCACCGGCGGCCGGGTGCGCCCGAAGTCCTTCGACTCCTGGTGGATCTGCCGATAGAACTCCTGCGCGCGGGCGCGGTTGCCATGGCTGGTGAAGATGACCTCGGCATGCTTGGCGGCGAACGATCTTCCGGTGGAGGATGATCCGGCCTGGAACAGCACAGGCTGGCCCTGTGCCGAGCGCGAGGCTCCGAGCGGACCCTTGACATCGAAGTACTTGCCGTGGTGATCGGCGACGTGAATCTTGCTGACATCGTGGAAGATTCCGGCATCGCGATTCTCGACGACCGTGTCTGTTCCCCAGCCGTCCCACAACTTTCGCACCACCTCCAGTGCCTCTTCGGCGATGGCGTACCGCTCGTCATGGTCGACCACTCCGCGCGCGCTGAAGTTGTCGGCGGCCGCCTGCGCGAAACTCGTGACAAGGTTCCATCCGGCCCGGCCGGCGCTCAGGTGGTCGAGTGAGAGTAACTGGCGGGCAAGGTGGTACGGCTGTTGCAAGGTGGCCGATCCGGTGACCACCAACCCGATGCGCTCTGTCACCGAGGACAGCGCGGCCGTCGCGGTGAGGGGTTCGAAATCCTCTGGAGTCTTGTAGGCCCAGGTCGCCGGTGGCCCGTAGTTCAATCCGTCGGCGAAGAACAACGCGTCGAAGGTGCCGGCCTCGGCGGTCTGAGCGTGCTGGATGAGCCTGCGCCGCACCCCGGCCGTGCTGTTGTCGGCGGCCGGATGCCGCCACGGACCGGCGGATCTGGTGTTACCGAAGGCGAGGAGGTGCAGTTCTTTCGACACGGCCGACAGGCTACGACGGGAGCTCCCGTTTTCTCAGGGTTGCACTCAGCAGGATGGAATCGGAATACCCGTCCATGCACGAAACTGTTGCGGCACTGCCGTAAAGCGCCGACAATGCGCGGATGACCTCGCCCGAACTCCATCGCACCGATACCACCCCCGCACTGGCACCGCTGGCGGACCAGCTGACCGCCGTCGCCGAACGGCTCAAGGTCAAGTCGGTGCTGGTCATGCGTTCGGAGCCGGACTCGATGGTGGTCGCGGCGACAGCGGGTGAAGCCACCCAGCACTACACCGTCGGCGCCGCGGGAAAGAAGGCCGGCGCCGACGACGGCCGGACCCCCCTGTACTGCGAGCGGGTCGTCGACGCCGATCGGGCGCTGTTCGTCCGGGACTCCCGTGCGGACGCGGTCTTCGCCGGCAATGAGGACGAGACCGAATTCGGTTTGTACAACTATCTCGGGCTTGCCGTGCACGATCCGGACGGCAACGTGGTGGGGACGGTGTGCGTTCTCGACGACACGGCCCGCGACTACACCGAGGCCGACCGCGCAGAGCTCGAGCGCCTGCGCTCCGATGTCGAAGCCATCGTGCGCGATACCGGCACAGCGTTGGGCTGAGTTACTTTCCCTTGCTGGCGTTCTGCACCATCTTCTCGACGACGGCGGCCGCCTCGTCGTGGATTCCGTAGGAACACGCCCACGCTTCCAGCGTCACGTTGGAGACATAGGACATCGCGTGCTGACACTCCCAGCCGCCGGCGTCCTCCTGCGAAGTGTGCTGGGTGATCAGCTGATCCTTAACGTCCAGATCATCGAGCTGCCAGGTGTAGGAGGACCGGCCGTCATCGACCGATACCGCCGACCCACCGCACTTTTTCCACGTCGACTTGGAGTTCTCCCAGAACCGTTGGGCCTTGTCCGCGCTGGGATAGAGCACCACGGTCTGCTCGACCCAGTGCTGGTTGTCCTCGTCGGGTTCGCGCGCCACCTGGTCACGCACGGATGTCCAGCCGCTGCCGTCGTAGACCGGTTGCTCGGCGCCGTAGATGGCCCCCAGACAGTCCGGGTCCGAGATGTTGCGGGAGTGGTCGGTCATCTGGTCCAGCTCGCTGGTGATCTCCATGTCGGCCGAACCCATCACCGCATTGATGTCGCGGACCGTCAACAGCACCTTGTCGAGCTGGGCATCCTTGAGCGGCGGCACATCGGCAGGCGCAGCGCCACGGTCGCGAACCGCCACGCCTGACACTGTGCTGACGCAGCCGGTCATCACCATGCACCCAGCTACGACCGCCAGCAGGGCACGGCCAGATTTTGCGGCACTGTTCACCGCGCCATTGTGACCGATGGCGCGGTGAGAGTCACTTCTTCGGTTTGTCCGCGGCGGCGTCCGAAGACAGGGCCGCGACGAAGGCTTCCTGCGGAACCTCGACCCGTCCGATGGTCTTCATCCGCTTCTTGCCTTCCTTCTGCTTTTCCAGCAGTTTGCGCTTACGGGTGATGTCACCGCCGTAACACTTGGACAGCACGTCCTTGCGGATGGCCCGGATATTCTCGCGCGCAATGATTCTCGCCCCGATGGCCGCCTGCACCGGCACCTCGAACTGCTGGCGCGGGATGAGCTCCTTGAGCTTGGAGGTCATCTTGTTGCCGTAGGCCGCCGCCCCGTCTTTGTGCACGATCGCGCTGAACGCGTCGACGGCCTCGCCCTGCAGCAGGATGTCCACCTTCACCAGCTCGGCCTCCTGCTCGCCGGCCTCCTCGTAATCGAGGCTGGCGTAGCCGCGGGTGCGGGACTTCAGCGAATCGAAGAAGTCGAAGATGATCTCGCCGAGCGGCATCGTGTAGCGCAGCTCGACGCGCTCCGGGGACAGGTAGTCCATGCCGCCCAGCTCGCCACGGCGGGACTGGCAGAGCTCCATGATGGTGCCGATGAACTCACTGGGCGCGATCACCGTCGTCTTCACTACCGGCTCGTAGACGGCGCGCACCTTGCCCTCCGGCCAGATCGACGGGTTCGTCACGATCAGCTCGCTGTTGTCCTCTTTGACCACCCGGTACACCACGTTGGGTGCGGTGGAGATGAGGTCGAGGTTGAATTCCCGCTCCAGACGTTCGCGGGTGATCTCCATGTGCAGCAGCCCGAGGAATCCGCACCGGAACCCGAACCCGAGGGCCACCGACGTCTCCGGCTCGTAGGTCAGGGCGGCATCGTTGAGCTGGAGCTTGTCCAGGGCCTCCCGCAGCACCGGGTAGTCCGAGCCGTCGACCGGGTACAGGCCCGAGTAGACCATCGGCCGGGGTTCGCGGTAGCCGGTCAGCGCCTCGGTGGCGCCGTGGCGCGCGGAGGTGACGGTGTCACCGACCTTGGACTGACGGACGTCCTTCACACCGGTGATCAGGTAACCGACCTCGCCCACGCCGAGTCCGTCGGAGGGCTTCGGGTCGGGCGAGACGATGCCGACCTCGAGCAACTCGTGCGTCGCCCCGGTGGACATCATCTTGATCTTCTCGCGGGGGTTGAGCTTGCCGTCCACCACCCGCACGTAGGTGACCACGCCGCGGTAGATGTCGTAGACCGAGTCGAAGATCATCGCTCGGGCCGGGGCGTCGGCGTCGCCGACCGGGGCCGGGATCAGCCGGACGACCTCGTCGAGTAGCTCGCGCACGCCTTCGCCCGTCTTGCCGGACACCCGCAGCACGTCGGAGGGTTCACAACCGATGATGTGGGCGATCTCACCCGCGTAGCGGTCCGGGTCGGCCGCCGGCAGGTCGATCTTGTTGAGCACCGGGATGATGGTCAGTTCGCGGTCCAAGGCCAGGTAGAGGTTGGCCAGCGTCTGCGCCTCGATGCCCTGGGCAGCGTCGACCAGCAGCACGGCGCCCTCGCAGGCCTCCAGGGCCCGCGACACCTCGTAGGTGAAGTCGACGTGGCCGGGGGTGTCGATGAGGTGCAGGACGAAGTCTTCGTCGCCCACCTTCCACGGCAGCCGCACATTCTGCGCCTTGATGGTGATGCCGCGTTCCCGCTCGATATCCATCCGGTCGAGGTACTGGGCGCGCATATCGCGGTCCGCGACGACACCGGTGATGCCCAGCATCCGATCCGCCAACGTCGACTTGCCGTGGTCGATGTGGGCGATGATGCAGAAATTCCGTATCTGCGCCGGCGCGGTGAACGTCTTGTCGGCGAAACTGCTGATTGTGTTTCTCCTGGTCGAAGCGCAATAGGTGAGTCCAGCGTATCCAGCGTGGGCCATCCCGACACAATCGGAGGACCTATCCTCGTTTCTATGGCGTCGCAGTGGAGGCCGTTCCAACGATTTCTCAGAGACACCGGGCATCTTGTCTTCAACGAAGCACCCAAGCTGATCCGGCAGTTGCCCACGCCCGAACGGGTGCTGCAACAGGGCATCAAGATCGGCCTGGAAGTGCTGGCCGGTGCCCCGGCCCAGCCACAGCCCGCGGCCATCACGGCCGGTCGTCCCGTCACCCGCGAGAGTGTGCCCACCGCGCATCGCGCCCGGCGCGTCAGCTACGCCCCCGACCTGGACGGCCAGGCCGACCCCGGCGAGATCGTGTGGACCTGGGTGGTCTACGAGGACGACCCGACCCGGGGCAAGGACCGGCCCGTGCTGGTGGTGGGGCGGGACCGCGACGTGCTGCTCGGCTTGATGCTGTCCAGTCAGGACCGCCACTCCGGTGACCGCGAGTGGGTCGCCATCGGTGCCGGCAGCTGGGACTACGAGGGCAGGCCCAGCTGGGTGCGCCTGGACCGGGTGCTCGACGTACCGGAGGACGGCATCCGCCGTGAGGGCGCCGTGCTCGGTCGGGAGAAGTTCGAGATCGTCGCCACCCGGCTGCGCGCCGAGTACTCCTGGTCCTGAGCAGACTGCCGGCAACACGACGAATCGTAATCATGCTGCGGTAGAACGCTTTCCACTCCCACCCGGGTGGCTATTTCGAATCAGTCAGATCGGTACGGTTCTGCTTGCCGACGCAACTTCCTATGCTGGACATTCGTCTGACTCCAGCGAGAAGTGAAGCGAGATCGTGCATGGGTAAGCGTCCGTTGTACTACTCGGCGTTCGTGATGAACACCGCTTCCCATGTGCTGCACGGACTCTGGCGTGCCCCGGAAGCGGAGAACCATCGCTTCAACGAGTTGCGGCACTGGACCTCGCTGGCAGCCGAGGTCGACAAGGCCGGCTACGACCTGTTGTTCTTCGCCGACGTGTTCGGCCTGCGGGCGCCGTGGAACGGCACCTGGCGCAAGTCCGTCGAGGCCGGGATCCAGATCCCGGTGAACGATCCGTCGGTGCTGGCCTCCGCGCTGGCGGCCGCGACAGAGAACCTGGGCATCGTCTTCACCAGCTCGATCGTGCAGGACCATCCGTTCAACTTCGCCAGACGAATGTCCTCGCTGGATCACTACACCGAGGGCCGGCTCGGCTGGAACATCGTGACGAGCTTCAACGCCAACATGTTTCGCAGCTTCGGCCACGAAGGCACGCTGGCCCACGACCAGCGCTACGAGTGGGCCTACGAATACGTCGACGTCGCCTACAAGCTGTGGGAAGGCTCGTGGGATGAGGACGCGCTGGTGCAGGACAAGGAGCGCAGCGTGCACTCCGACCCGGCCAAGATCCACAAGATCAATCACGTCGGGCCGCGCTACAGCGTGGAGGGCCCGCACTTCAGTTCCCCATCGGCACAGCGCACCCCGGTGCTGTTCCAGGCCGGTTCATCACCGGCCGGTCAGCTGTTCTCCGCCCGCAACGCCGAAGGCGTCTACATCGGCAGCCCGACACCGGCGGACGCGTACCAGCTGATCACCGAAACCCGTTCGCTGGCAGCCGAATACGGACGCGACCCCGACGACATCACTTTCGCGCAGGGGTTGTCGTTCGTCATCGGCGACAGCCACGCAGACGCCATCCGCCGCAACGACGAACTCAAGCGCTACCTCGACCTGGAGGGCATCGCCCTGCATGCGCTCGGCGACGCGGGCATCGACGCGGGCAATCTGCCGCTGGACACTCCCATCAGCGAACTCGGTGAATTCACCGGCATCCAGAGCTTCAAGCGTTGGGCGGCTGAGGTTTCCGGCAACGACGAGCCCACCATCCGCGACATGGCCTGGGTGATGGAAGGGGCCAATCGGGTCGTCGGCACGCCGGAGGAGATCGCGGATCGCCTCGAAGAGTGGCGTGAGGCCGGCGTCGACGGCATCAACGTGTATCACGCCACCGTGCCGCAGTCGTTCCGGGAAGTGGCCGACCGATTGTTCCCCACGCTGCGCGAGCGGGGCCTGATCGGCAACGACAAGTCAGGGACGTTGCGGCACAAGCTGCTCGGGAAAGGTGACCGCCTGCCCGACAGTCACCCGGCAGCGAAGTACCGGGGCGCGTTCACCGACAACTCGCTGGCCGACCAGGTGGTCCTGGAGCCCAGCGCCTGACTGGCGGTTCGCGGCCAAGAGCCCGCACTCGAGTCTGAAAGGCGATGTCGCCGGCGATATCACCTTCTGGACTCGACCCAACACTGCCAGATCTCACCGTGGCTGCCGCCACATCGGCCACAGCGAGGGCCCGCCGTCCGGCAACACGATCTCACCGGTCACCTCGAAGCCGAAGCGTTGGTAGTAGCCGATATTGGCGGGATTGCTCGACTCCAGATACGCCGGGGCATGCTCGGCGTCGCACCGATCCAGCCGGGATCGCATCAGCGCCTGTCCCTGACCGGTGCCCCGCACCGCGGGATCGCTGCCGATCACCGCGAGATACCAGTGCGGCTCGTCCGGATGGTTGCGCTGCATCAACTCCTCGGCCTGCTGCCCGCGCCGCAACGCCCGACCGAAGGCCAGCAGCAGTCCGGGAGCCGCACGCACCTGCTCGACCGTGGTGTGCCGCCACTCGCCCGGCGGATCCCACAGGGCGGCGGCACCGACGGCCGGCCCCACCGCCGCCACCTCGACGCCCCCGCGCGACAGGTGATGGTGCCGCGTGAGCGCCGCGAACACGCGGTGCAGTTTGCGCCGCCGCGCCGCCGGATCCGGCAGCATCCACATCATCACCGGGTCGTCGTAGAACGCGCGGCCCAGCACCTTCGACAATTCGGCGATATCGGCGCGAGTGGCGGGACGGACGTCGACGTTGGTCACAGCGCCCAGGATATTCAGCCCTGCGTGATGTAGGCCTGCAGTTGTTCCTGCTGGGATTCCAGCTCCTGCATCCGTGTCTTCACCACATCGCCGATGCTGACGATGCCGGCCAGTCGGCCGCCGTCGAGCACGGGGATGTGCCGGACCCGGTTGTGGGTCATCGCCGCGCTCAGGCTGTCCACCGAATCGCCGGGTGAGCAGTACACCAGATGCGCGGTCATGATGTCGGAGACCGGACGTTGCAGCAGCTCGGCACCCAACTCGTGGAGTTGGCGGACCACATCGCGCTCGGAGACGATGCCCACCGGGCCGTCCGGACCCACCACCACCATGGCGCCGATGTTGCGCCCCACCAGACCGGCCAGCAGCACCGCGACCGTGGTCTCCGGCGCGATCGTGGCGACCGCGGATCCTTTGCTTTTCAGCACGTCGGAGATGCGCATCGGACCTCCCTGGTGATGTGGGTCACACCAGAGTAGGTCGGTTCGGCGCCAGACGAAAGTCCCGGCCGCCTCAATCGGTCGGGTGCGGGCTCACACGCAGCGCGATGGCCGCGTCGTCGAATTGCGCGGCTTGGGCCGTGATGCGGCCAATCTCGCTGGGGCGTTTCAGCAGTCCTCGCACCGCGATCGTGGCGACCTGCTCGCCGACCCGGATGGCCTCCTCGGCGCGGTCCCCGCTGTCGGGATGCAACCGCGTCCGCTTCTGCGCGCCCTCGTCGAAGTTGAGCAACAGCCCCGCGGTCTCCTCGCGGTCGCACTCGATGAACTTGCCCTCACCGATCGCCGCGCCGATCAGGTCGACGACCCACTGGCGCAGTCGCTCGTAGTCGGTCCAGAACTGGTGGAACTCACTGCGCTGCTCATGGGCGATCCGTTGGATCTCGTTGAAGTCGATGGGCGACATCGCCAGCTGCATGGTGTCGAAGCGCAGCAGCCGGTACAGCTTGACCGCGGGCGATCCCGAGCCGGCTCCGACGTCGGCGATGAACTTCAGCGGTGCGCGGTTGACCAGCAGCGTCTCCTGCAGCAGCTGCTCCTTGTTCCGGAACCAGTAGTACAGCGACGACTGCTGCAAACCGGCCGCCCGCGCGATGTCGCTCATCGTGGTCTGCGCGTAGCCCCGTTCGGAGAACAGCTTGGTGGCCGCGTTGACGATGCCGGTGCGCGGCGACTCGGGCGGGCCGCCGCCGGCCTCCGGTCCCGCGTCAAGACGCGGACGTCCGATGGCACGGACCTGCGCCTTGCGCTCGGGTGGTGGCACGAGGCGCATTCTAGAACGGATCGTCACGCCAGCGGCGGTTGCTCGGCCCGGGCCTGCTCCACGACATTTCGCGCGGCGGTGGCGATATCGCGCCACAGTGCCAGCCCGAGCTCCTTGGAGGCGCGGGACGGATAGCCGGTCACCCCGTTGGTCGACACCTGCCCCACCGAGTAGCGGAAGACCAGCCCGGCCGTGCGGTCGGGGTCATCGGCCTCCGCGAAACGGTCGGTGTGCACCAGTTCGGGCCGCAACGCCAGCATGATCGATGTCTCGGCGGCGTTGGCGTGCCAGTCGACGGCGTCGGCGGTCGCCTGCGCGGCGATCTCCAGGGTCAGGTCCCACCACTGCATGACGCCGATCTGGCCGTGCGGATGTTCGCGCCGGAAGCGGTCGCACGCCAGCCACAGCGGGGCCGCATTGCCGACATGCCCGTTGACGAACAGGATGCGCCGCACCCCGGAGTCCAAGCAGGCCCGCGCCACCTGGTAGGCACCGGCGGCGGTGTCCGCACCGGAGCGCGCCACCGTCCCTGCCAGTTCGGTGCCGTGAAACTGGCTGGCACCGTACGCGATCGGCGGCAGCACGACGGCGGGGGCATCACCACCCGCAGCCGCCTCGGCGACCGCGGTGGCGATGAGGGTGTCGGTTCCGACGGGCAGGTGCGGCCCGTGCTGCTCGGTGGCGCCGACCGGGATGAGCGCGACGAGGGCAGGGTCGGCGGCCACGGCCGCCGCGAGTTGCGTCGAGCTGAGTTCCTCCCAGCGCAGCATCACCAGAACCTCAGATAACGGTCGGTCTCCCAGGACGAGACGTGGGCGGTGAACGAGTCCCACTCGGCACGCTTCTCGGCGACGAACGATTCGAACATCGCGTCACCGAAGACCCGGCGCACCAACGGATCCGCTTCCATGGCGTCGATGGCTTCACCGAGGGATCGCGGCAACCAGCCGATGCCGCGGGCAGCCAGTTCCAGTTCGGAGACGTTGTAGAGGTTGTCCCGGTTGGGCTCCCCGGGATCAAGGCCCTCGCGGATACCTTCCAGCCCGGCCGCGAGCATCAGCGCCGCACCGAGGTAGGGGTTGTTGGCGCTGTCGGCGGCGCGGCACTCGACGCGTCCCCCGCCCTTCGGGATACGCATCATGTTGGTCCGGTTGTTGTCGCCGTAGCACGCGAAGATCGGCGCCCAGGTGAGCCCGGACATGCTGCCCTGCTTGACCAGTCGCTTGTAGCTGTTGACGGTCGGGGCGATCACGGCGCAGATCGCCGAGGCGTGGCGCAGCACCCCGGCGGTGAAGTGGTAACCCAATTCGGACAGCCCGCAACCGCGCGGATCGTCGGCCGACTCGAACAGGTTCACCCCGTCGACATCGGCCAGCGACATGTTGTAGTGCGCGCCGCTGCCGGTGCGATCGGCGAACGGTTTGGGCATCCACGACGCGAACAGGCCGTGTTTGCGGGCGATCTCCCCGACCATCATCCGGAAGAACACCAGCCGGTCGGACATGCTCACCGCGTCGGTGTAGGTGAAGTCCGTCTCGAACTGGCCGTTGCCGTCCTCGTGGTCGAAGGAGTACACGTCCCAGCCCAGATCGTTCATCGCCGTGACGATCTCATCGACGACCGGATAGTTGTGCAGCAGGCCGCGCAGGTCATAGCAGGGCTTGGCGAGATTGTCGTCCATGCTGGCCGGCGCCGGGGTGCCGGCCCGGTCGTCGGTGAGCAAGAAGAACTCGGTCTCGATGCCGAGATTGAAGGTGTAGCCCAGCGTCGCGGCATCGGCCGTGACCCGCTTGAGAATCTGCCTGCTGCAGGCCTCGAAGGGCGCATCACCGATCCAGAGATCGCCCGGGAACCAGGCGACTTCCTTGTTGAAGGGCGTGATGATGGCACCGCCGAGATCCGGGTGCGGTGCGACCTCGTCGTCGTTGACGTCTTGCGGGACGCCGTCGAGGGCCGCCCCGGTGAACATCTCCGATCCCCTGACCGCTTGCCCGAGGTGGTTCAGCGGAACCATCTTGGCCTTCGGCTTGCCATGCATGTCCACGAAGCTGATGGCGGCGTACTTGACGCCGGCCGCGGCCAGCCGCTCGGCGACCTCCGTCACGGCGGTGCGCTGTACGTGTCCGTTCAAAGTGCTTGTCATTGTTGGCCCTTTCAGCCTGCGGAAGCGAGATCGGCGGTGTGCGAGACGATTCCCAGTTCACGCCCGAGATAGCGGTAGAACTCCCACAGCGGTTGCTCCAGGTGTGACAGCCGCCCGGTCGAGGTCACCCCGGCCCGTACCGACTTCTGCACGGCGGCGCAGACGTCGAGATCCTCGCGGTGGATGTCGCAGATCGATTTGACGAGCTGGCTACGCCGGGCGTCCAAGTCGGGTGCGGCCAGCGCGGCCGGTGACATCGCGATCTCGAGGTGGATCTCGACCTTGCCTGCGCCGACCGGCAGTGTCTTGAGCCAGTACATGAAGCCCGGGCCCAGTGAGATCTGCAGCAGCGGATAGGCGATGAAGATCAACAGTTTGTGGCTGTGTTCCGGGGTCAGCGTCGCGGCGCCCGGTGCGAGGAAGGGTTCCTCCGCCGGATAGCCGTCTGCCTGGCGGGACCACATGGTGGTGAAGTACGGGCCGCCGTCACCGGTGTAGCTGAGCTTGGCGGGGAACTCGTCCTCCAGTGTTCCGCGGTGTGGGCCGATGTGGTGGTAGCACTCCATGAAGTTGTCCACCATGATCTTCCAGTCCCAGTCGCAGACACCCCAGTCGGTGTGTTCGACGATCTGGTAGTTCTCGAAGTCATACGGATCGACCTGCGTCGCGAGCCCGGCGAGCTGCTCGGCGACGGGGGCGGCCTGTCCGTCGAAGTTGACGAACACGAAACCCTTCCAGATCTCGTGGCGGAACTGCTTGAGTCCGTAGTCTTTCCGGTCGAAGCCCGCGGACTGTTTCATCTCGGGCGCGCCCGCCAGGTGGCCGTCCAAACCGAAGGACCACAGGTGATACGGGCATTGCAGCACGCCCGCCTCGCCGGCGCCGCTGCACACCTCCATCCAGCGATGGGTACAGTTGCGCGACATCACCCGGATGTCGTCCCTGCGGTCACGCGTGACCACCAGCGGGGTGCCGAGGATGTCGATGCTGTAGTAACTGCCCGGCGACGGTAGTTGTTCGATGCGGCACAACGGGATCCAGCCTCGCTTGAAGACACGATCCACCTCGTCGGCATACAGTTCGTCGCTGCCGTACGCCTCGGGTGGCAGCGTGATGGCGTTCTCCGGCGCTTCCACCGCACAGGTGGCGGTCAGCCGGGAGTAGTCGAATGGCATGGGAACTCCTTCGGAGGTCAGGCGGTGACCGCTGTCGCGGCGGTGAGTGGGGGGACGGTGATGTCGGCGTCGTCGGCGGCGGCCGACCGGTTCAGCGCGTAGTGCAGGCCGCCGGCGACCACCAGCCCGACGACCCAGGCGATGTCGACGCCCCCGAGTGCGGTGGCTGCCGGTCCGACGAACAGCGCACAGCTCATGAAGGGAACCTGCGCGACGACGGCAACTGCGTAGGTGGCGATGGACTTCCAGTTCACCAGGCCGTAGCGGCCACGCATCGAGACGATCTCGGTCACGTCGTAGCGGCCGCGGTGGATCAGGTAGAAGTCGACCAGGTTGATCGCCGTCCACGGCACCAGCATGTAGAGCAGCAACATGATGAGGTTCTGCAGATTGGCCAGGAAATCGCCGGACAGGAAGATGCCGATGGCGGTGCCCAGCAGGGCGAATCCGCCCGTCACCGCGGCGCGCACCAGACGGGATACGTGCGGGGGCCCACCGGCTTGGGTGACGGTGGACAGGCCCGCCATGTACGGCCCGTACAGGTTGTCGCAGTTCGCCCCGATCATCCCCAGCACCAGGATGATCGCGATCACCGTGCCACCCACCGGCAGCAGCCCGGACAGGTAGACGATGGCGTCACCGCTGAGACTCTCCAGCGCGTAGACACCCACGATGGCACCGAGCACCATGAACAGGATGGATCCGGCGCAGCTGCCGACCAGCGTGTACCAGAACGTCTTTGCGCCTCCCTCACTTTTCGGTAGGTACCGCGAGTAGTCCGACACGTACGGCGCGAAGGTGATCTGCCAGCTGGCCGCGATCGACAGGATGAGGAAGAAGTTGGCGAAGCTCGGATGGCTCTCGGCCGGAGGCGCGGAACCCATGTGACCGATGGCCGCCACGAACAGCAACACCATCACGATGACCGAGACGACGGCCATGGCGCGGTCGAAGGCGTGGATGACCCGGTAGCCCGCGAAAGCGATGAACCAGGTGATCGCGTTGCAGATGATGATGCCGGTGGCCGTCGAGATGCCAAAGATGCTGGCGATGGCCTGTCCGCCGATGACGCCGGCACCGGAGAAGTACCCGACGTACATGATGATGGCCAGCAGGTTGGGCAGGGCCGCTCCGAAGAAGCCGAATTGTGCTCGGCTCTGGATCATTTGGGGCAGGCCGAGTTGCGGGCCCTGCGCCGAGTGGTAGGCCATGAAGACCGATCCGATGAGGTTGCCGACGACGATCGCGATCAGCGTGGGCACCAGGCCGGCACCGACGGAGATCCCGATGGCGCCGGTGGTGGCGGCCATGACGGTCGCGTTCAGGGAGAACCACAGCGGAAGCAGATGCCAGGCCCGGCCGTGCCGCTCCTCCTCCGGGATCGCGCCGATGGTCCGTTGTTCGATGAATGTTGCCATATGAATTCCTGTGACTCGGAAGGCAGTTGGGTCGCCACAGACGCCGTGACCTCTTCAACGTAGGCAGGATCTGTTGCCGCACTGTTTCGGATCAGTAAATGACTCATGGAAATATCTCGATGAGGGGAAGCTGTGAAGAGCCACTTCAGCCCGCCTTTTATCATTTTTTATCCATAGGCTATTGAAACTGCGGGTTCGCCGGTCCATCTGACCATTCCGGTCCCCCACCCGCCGATGTGGAGTTAGGTAGTGGCCATGATCGAGGTCACCCTGCTCGGTACCGGCAGTCCCATCCCCGATGCCGACCGCGCCGGACCGTCGACGTTGGTGCGTGCGGGCACCCAGACGTTCCTGGTGGACTGCGGACGCGGTGTGCTGCAGCGCCTGACCGCCGCGGGATCAGGTGCGGGTGCGCTCAGCGCGCTGCTCCTCACCCACCTGCACAGCGATCACATCGCCGATCTCGGGGATGTCCTCATTACGCGGTGGATCAGCACCTTCACTCCGGATCCGGCGCCGCTGCAGATCATCGGACCGCCGGGCACCGCCGACGTGGTGGATGCCACGCTGAAGGCGTTCTCGCACGACATCGGGTACCGGATCGCCCACCACGCCGACATCACCGCACCACCCGCGGTGCAGGTGCACGAACACACCGACGGTCAGGTCTGGGATTGCGAGGGCGTGCGAATCCTGTTGGGCCCCACCGACCACCGACCGGTCACCCCGACCATCGGGTTCCGGGTCGAGCACGACGGCGCTTCGGTGGTGCTGGCCGGGGACACCGTGCCATGTGCCGGGCTCGACGGGTTGGCCGCCGGGGCCGGGGCGCTGGTGCACACCGCCATCCGCACGGATCTGGTGGAGCAGATGCCCGTGCAGCGCTTTCGCGACATCTGCGACTACCACTCCTCGGTGGAGCAGGCTGCCGACACGGCCACCCGTGCCGGGGTCGGCATCCTGATCCTCACGCACTACGTGCCCGCCCTCATCCGCGGTCAGGAGGAGGACTGGCGAGCAAGGGCCGCACAGCATTTCGCCCGCCAGATCGAACTGGGTGACGACCTGCACCGCGTCGAGGTGCATGCCGGCGTGTGCACCGAAGCCTAGGCCAGCCGGGTGATCTCCACGACGACGTCCAGGTCGGTCGACCCTTCGCCGGAATAGATGCCCTTGAGCGGCGTCACGTCGGCGTAGTCCCTGCCGACCCCGACGGTGACGTACTGCTCGTTGATCTCGTTGTCGTTGGTCGGGTCGTAGTTCCACCAGCCGCCGGTCCACGCCTGGATCCACGCGTGACTCTGCCCGTCGATGGTGTCCCCGACGACCGCCTTGCGTTTTGGATGCAAGTAGCCCGACACGTAGCGCGACGGAATACCCATGCTGCGCAGCAGGACCAGGGTCAGGTGCGCGAAGTCCTGGCAGACGCCCTTGCCCTCGCGCAGCGCGTCCAGGCCCGAGGAGTGCACTCCGGTGGTACCTGCGACGTATTCCAGTTCACTGTGTGCCCAGTTGGCCGCGGCGATGATCGCGTCCTGCGGCTCGTACTCCTTGGCGATGCGTTGGCCCACCCGCTGCACCCGCTTGCTGGCCGGAGTGTATTTGGTGGGACTGAGCACCTCGTCGAACCGGTCGATCACCGCTTCGGAGCGCAGCTCTTCCCAGTTGACCTTCTCCTCGGGCAGCTCATCGGCTTCGGTCTCGACCACCGACGACGAGACGACCTCGAGCTCGGTGTGCGGCGCGTGCAGGTCGAAGGACGTGACGGCGGTGCCCCAGTAGTCGACGTACCGATATGAACGGGTGGCCGGGGTGGTCTCGACGCGGTTGAGGATGACGTTCTGCCGGGAGTCCGATCGCGGCGTCAGCCGGGCCTCGTTGAACGACGCGGTCACCGGCGACTTGTAGGCATAACCCGTCGCATGGACCACACGCATCCGCCACATCTAAATTTCTCCCTCTTCGATCACCACGGAACCGTTGCGGCCCGCGTCGGTCCACGCCACCCACGGCGCGGAGTGGAAGAACTGCAACGCCAGCGCGTCACCGACCTCGCCGCAGGTCGTCTGCAGACCGGCGAGGTGTTCCTCCAGCGATTCCAGGAGCACCCCCGGTCGCAGGAATTCCAGCTCGCTGCGGGCCCGGCCCAGCAGGCGCTGCGCCTCCACCGTGGATCCGACCCGGTTGTGCGGACGGTTGAGCAGTTCATCGAGACTGTGCTCGGCCAGCCGCAGCGAATGGAACACCGACCGCGGGAAAAGCCGGTCCAGCAGCATGAATTCGACCACACGGCCGGCATCCAGGACGCCGCGGTAGGTGCGCAGGTAGGTGTCATGGGCACCGGCCGAGCGCAGCACCGTCACCCAGGCGGGCGAGGACGCGCTGTCCCCCACCCGCGACAGCAGCAGCCGCACCGTCATGTCGACGCGTTCGACCGCGCGGCCCAGTAGCAGGAATCGGTACCCGTCATCGCGGGACAGCGTCGAGTCCGCGAGCCCGGCGAACATCGCGGCCCGCGATTCCACGTAGGCGAGAAATTCGTGCGGGCCAAGGCGTTTGGCCGCGCGTTCACGCTCGGCCAGCGCGTTGTAGGTGGTGTTCAGGCACTCCCACATCTCGGTCGAGGTGACCTCACGCGCGCCGCGGGCGTTCTCGCGCGCCGCCGAGATCGAGTCGACGATCGAGTGTCCGCCACCCTGGGTGTCGCGGCCGAACGCCACCAGGTCCGTCAGCGACCAGACATCCAGAAGGTACTTGGGCGGGTCGATCCCCAAGACCCGCAACAAGGTTCGCGACTCGTGGTCGGGGTCGACGCTGGAGTCCTCCAGCAACTGGTGCACCGTGACATCCAGGATTCGGGCGGTGTCGTCGGCGCGCTCGACGTAACGACCGATCCAGTACAGCGATTCAGCGTTGCGTGCCAGCATCAGTCGATCACTCCCTGATTCTGTTGCTGCTGTTGAGATGTCGGCGATTCGGGGGCCTGTTCGGGCTTGGTCGCCTTACCGGCCCGCGCCGTCTTCGGCGGCGGCGCCTTGACCAGTTCGGCGGCGGCCAGCTCGCGGTCGGCGGCCGAGGTGCGCGAAGCGAGCACCCAGGTGTCCTTGGAGCCGCCGCCCTGGCTGGAGTTGACCACCAGCGAACCCTCCGGCAGCGCCACCCGCGTCAAACCGCCGGGCAGCACCCACACGTCGTCGCCGTCGTTCACTGCGAACGGGCGCAGGTCGACGTGCCTGGGCACCAGTTCGTCGCCGATCCGGGTGGGGACCGTCGACAGCTGCACCACCGGCTGGGCGATCCAGCCGCGCGGATCGGCGCGGATCTTCTTGGAGATG
This sequence comes from Mycolicibacterium cosmeticum, assembly GCA_016197365.1. Lineage (GTDB taxonomy): Bacteria > Actinomycetota > Actinomycetes > Mycobacteriales > Mycobacteriaceae > Mycobacterium > Mycobacterium cosmeticum_A. The sequence goes on from JACPVS010000003.1 coordinate 147,240, forward strand.
ACGGCCAGTTCCCGCGGTGTGGCATTCGGTCCGAACACGATGCCGTACCCGCCGGAACCCTCGACCGGTTTGATCACCAACTCATCGACCCGGTCGAGGACCTCCTCACGCTCCTCGTCGAGCCAGCACCGGAAGGTGTCGACGTTGGCCACCAGGGGCTTCTCGCCGAGGTAGTACTCGATGATGGTCGGGACGTAGGTGTAGACGAGTTTGTCGTCGCCGACGCCGTTGCCGACGGCACTGGAGATGACGACGTTGCCGGCCCGTGCGGCGTTGAGCACGCCCGCGATGCCCAGCATGGAGTCGGGCTTGAACACCATCGGGTCCAGGAAGTCGTCATCGATGCGGCGGTAGATGACATCGACCTGCCGTTCGCCCTCGGTGGTGCGCATGTAGACGGTGTTGTCGCGACAGAACAGGTCACGCCCCTCGACCAGCTCGACGCCCATTTGGCGGGCCAGTAGCGAGTGCTCGAAATACGCCGAGTTGTACACACCGGGGGTGAGCACGACCACGGTCGGATCGGCTTCGTTGGAGGCGGCCGCCTTACGCAGCGCACGCAGCAGGTGCGAGGCGTAGTCGCCGACGGCACGCACCCGGTGGCTGGCGAACAGGTTGGGGAACACCCGCGCCATGGTGCGGCGGTTCTCCATCACGTAGGACACCCCCGACGGCGACCGCAGGTTGTCCTCCAGCACCCGGAACGTGCCCTGGGCGTCGCGCACCAGGTCGATGCCGGCGACGTGGATGCGCACACCGTTGGGCGGGTTGATACCCACCGCCTCGCGGTGGAAGTGCTCGCAGGAGGTGATGAGCCGGCGCGGGATGACCCCGTCACGCAGGATCTCCTGGTCGCCGTAGATGTCCGCGAGATACATCTCCAGCGCCTTGACCCGCTGGGTGATGCCTTTCTCCAGCCGCGACCACTCGGCCGCCGAGATCACCCGGGGCACCAGATCCAGCGGAAACGGCCGCTCCTGGCCCGACAACGAGAAGGTGATGCCCTGATCGATGAACGCCCGGCCGAGCGCCTCCGTGCGGGCCTCCAACTCGGAGGCATCCGATGGCGAGAGTTCGGCGAAGATGCCCTTGTAGGGCCCGCGCACGTTGCCCTGTGCGTCGAACATCTCGTCGAACGCCTCGGAGTAACCTCCCCGGCCGTTGTAGCCACCGAAGATCCCCACCTGGCGTTTCGTGGTGCCGGAGGTGTTTCGTGACGTCCGCGCCGATTCGTTGGGCAGTGTTCGTAGGCTCACGGTTGTCAATGCTGCCCCAGATGTGCATTTTCGGCAGGCCAGTCGGTCTCGCTTTGGGAGATCCGGCCATCCGCTGGTAACCTGAACAACCGCTGCCCAGTCATGTTTACCCAGCCGGGCAATCAGACTTCGTATTCCAACCGACGTTCAGAAGGATTTACACGCGTGGCCAACATCAAGTCGCAGGAAAAGCGCATCAAGACCAACGAGCGCGCCCGTCTGCGCAACCAGTCCGTCAAGTCGTCGCTTCGCACGGCTGTCCGCGGACTGCGTGATGCCATCGAGACCGGCGACAAGGGCAAGGCCGGCGAGCTGCTGGTCGCCACCAGCCGCAAGCTCGATCAGGCCGCCAGCAAGGGCGTGATCCACAAGAACCAGGCCGCGAACAAGAAGTCCGCCCTGGCGCTCGCCGTCAACAGCATCTGACGGTCACCTTCAGACACGACTGATACGCGCGTGCGGCCCACCGGCCCACGCGCGTTTCGTCGTCTCCGGGCCTAGCGATCGCTCGCGAGTTCGGCGACCTTGCGCACCGCACGCTCCAGCGCGTAGTCCGCATCCGCGGCGACGCCCTTCACGTCCGCGTTGAGCGCCGCGACCACCTGCATGGCCTGCGCCACCCGCTCCCGAGACCAGCGCCGTGACTGCCGCTGGATCTTCTGCACTCGCTTCGGCGCCATGCCCAGCTCGGAGGCCAACTGGTACGGGTCGCCGGACTGCGGACCGACGCGCGCGATGGCGTGGATGGCCTCGGCCAGAGCGTCAGCCAGCACCACGTGTGGCTCGCCGCTGAGCATCGCCCAGCGCAACGCCTCGGCAGCGCCCGACACGTCCCCGACGACCGCCATGTCGGCGATATCCCAACCCTTCACCTCGGCCTTGCCGCCGTGGTACCGACGCACGGCGACAACGTCGACCTGTCCGTTGGTATCGGCCACCAACTGCGAGCACGCCGCCGCCAGCTCACGGATATCCGAGCCGACGCCGTCGACCAGCGCTTGGACGGTGTCCTCCGAGACCTTGATCTTCAGCTTGCGGAATTCGTTCTTGACGAAGTCGACGCGCTCGTTGGGCCACTTGATCTTCGGGCAGTTGTGCACCTCGGCGCCCATCTTCTTCAGCTGGTCGGCCATCGCCTTGGCGCGCCCACCGCCGGAGTGCACAACGACGAGCATGGTGCCCGGCGGAAGGTCCCCGGCTGCCGAGACGATGAGCGTGGCCGCCTCCTTGCCGGCCTCGGCGGCCGCCTCCAGCACGACCACGCGCTCATCGGCGAACAGCGATGGGCTGAGCAACTCGGCCAGCTCGCTGGTGCTCACCTCGCCGGCGCGCAGGCGGTCCACCGGGACGTCCGCGGTGCCGGCACTGGCGCGGGCCGCGCGCAGGACACCCGCGATGGCGCGCTCGACGAGCAGTTCCTCATCGCCGAGCACCAGGTGCAGTCCCGCGGTCGCTTCGCTCACCTGAAGATGGTGTCACGACGGCCCGACAATGCCGGACACGGTCCACGCCAACAACCCCACGGCGCCCACACCGACGATCATGCGCACCCACCGCCAGCGCCAGCCCCACACCAGGGCCACGCTCACCACCGCGACGACCACCACCCCGGCCGCCCCGGACGGCACCGGCACCGAAGCTCCCGGCACAGCCGCGACCCGATGCGCCACCTGCAGCAGCCACCACAGTTCGGGCCCGGTGAACCGGATGAGCAGCCCGGCGCCGGCCGGCCACCACGCCGCCAGCACCGCCGCCGCGGTCCCGATCACCGTGATCGGCGGAATCACCGCGGCCACCACGAGGTTCGCCGCCACCGACAGCACGCTGAAGCGCCCGGAGATCCCGGCCACCAAAGGGGCGGTGACCAATTGGGCGGCGACCGCCACGCTGACCGCTGCGGCCAGCGGCCGCGGCCAGCCCCGGTCGACCAACCTGGCCGACCACACCGGGGCGACGAGCACCAATGCCGCGGTCGCCACGACCGACAGCGCGAACCCCACGTCGACCGCGAGCTGCGGTGCACCGATCATCAGCGCGATCACACTGCACGCCAGCACGGGGATGGCCTGCCGCCGCCGCGACGACACCACCGCGAGTAGTCCGATGGCGCCCATCACCGCGGCACGCAGCACGCTGGCCGACGGCTCGACCACGACGACGAAAGCGATGAGCACCAGGAATGCGAACAGCGCGGCGATCCTCGGGCCGACCAGCGCCGCCGACAGCAGCGCCACCCCGCACACGATCGTCACGTTCGCGCCCGATACAGCGGTCAGATGGGTGAGGCCGGCGGTGCGAAAGTCGGAGGCGGCGGGCGCGCTCACCGCCGAGGTGTCCCCCAGTACCAGCGCCGGCAGCATCGCGGCCTGATCAACCGGCAGAGTCAATCGGGCCGTCGCCGCGAAGGCCGCGCGGATCCGGCCTGCCAGCCGTTGCGCCGCCGGCGCCGAACCGACCGTGGGTTCGCCGGCCGCGGTGAGCACCGCGACCGTCAGGTCGGGGCGGGTGGGCCGCCCGACGCGGGCCCGGAATGTCGTCGGGCGGCCCGCGGTCACCTCGCCGCCACGCCAGCCGGGCGCGAACACCGTCACCGCGCCGTCGGTCGGGTCCCCCGCGACCTGCTGGAGCGCAGCACGGAACAGCAACCGCCCGCCGGTGAGCACGCGCGGACTCTCCGCAGGCGTCACGGTGACCGTGACCGTCGTGCCCACCCGGGCGAGGATCGGGTGGTGGCGCACCTCGTGTGCCCGCAGCCCGACCGACAGCGCGAAGCAGGCTCCGACCAGACCTACCCCGAGCACCGCGGCCGCACCGAAGACCGGGCCGTCCCTGTCCGCCGCCGCCCGAATAGTCCACCACCGCAACAACATCGATGCCGCGATTGCCCCGGCCACCACCGTCATGAGCACGCCGACCGACCAGACGATCCCGGCTGCGGTCACCGCCCAGCTGGTCAGCGCGGCTGGTACCAGCCGGACGTCGAGCGGGGGCCGATCGGTGCTCACGCATGGACCAGGTCGCGCAATTTCTCCAGGCGGGCCGGGCCGATACCGTCGACCTCCCCCAACTGGTCGACACTGCCGAAGCGGCCGTTCGCCGCACGCCACGCGATGATCGCCGCGGCGGTCACGGGTCCTACACCGGGCAGCGCGTCGAGGTCCTCGGCGGTGGCGGTGTTGAGATCCACGATCGCGCCACCGGGCCCGGCACCCGGCGCTGCCGGCGCGACGCTGGACGTGGAGCTGGAACTGACCGAGCTGCCCATCGGCGACGGAGCGCCCGCCGGCGCGGTGATGCCGACGATGATCTGTTCCCCGTCGGTGACCCGCCGTGCCATGTTCAGACCGACCAGATCCGACCCGTCCAGCGGGCCGCCTGCGGCCTGCAGGGCATCGGCGATCCGGGCGCCCGCCGTCAGCGTGACCAGGCCCGGCTTGTGCACCAGACCCACCACGCTGACCACCACCGGACCATCGACGGGCCCCGGTGTCGGTGCCGTCGACGAAACCATCTGCACCTCGGGAAGATTCGCCGAGGCGACGGGTGGTGTGCGGTCTCGCATCAGGGTGAAAACCGTGACCAGCACCGCGAGGAGGCCGACCACGACCAGGGCTATCACGCCGGCCCGGCCGGGGTCGGCCCGCAGCGCGGCGATCCAGTCCCCGGAGCTGCGGGAGTGCTCGGGCAGCCACCGCGACAACGACGTGTCGGTCTCTTCCTCGGGGTCAGCCTCCGGTGTGGTGCCGATGCGCCGGGTCAGCCGTTGCGCCGGCGATTCGGTGTCCATGAGCCGACGGTAGGCAACGGCACCCACGAAATTCGGCCGGTCGGTGCCGCCGGGACCTCACCTGTGGATGAATCGGGCACTGTGGATGAATCGGTCAGCCGGTGTGGGACGCGAGTACCGCGATCTGCAGCCCGTCGGCTCCGTCGGCAACCAGGTAGGTGACCACGGGCCGGTCCAACTCGGCGCCTGCGACGTCTTCTCGGACGAAGGATCCGCGGCACAGCGCCGAGCTCGCGTTGAGCACCGAAACCTCGATGTTCAGTGCGGAGGTCCGGGCGTAGCGCTGGGCACGCAGTCCGTCGACCTGCCCTTGGATCACCGAGGCCACCTGGTCGGTTGTGGTGAGCGGCACCACCCCGTCGTCGGTGGTGATGAGCAGCGGCACCGCGTACCGGGTCAGCAGTGTCGACAGGTCCTGCTCACCGCGTGCGGCCGCGGCGAAGGTCTCCAGGTAGTTGTCGAACCAGCGGCGCACAGCTGCGGAATCGGTTGCCATACGGCGATATTAGAGCTAGCCCCACCCGTCGCTGCGCCACGCCACCCAGTCGATCTCGACGCGCGCACCCACCGCCAGTCCGGTCACGCCCACGCAGGTGCGCGACGGCAGGCGGTCGGGAAACCACGCGGCGTACGCGGCGTTGAACGCGTCGTACTCCGACCAGTCGGTGAGGTAGGCCCGCACGGACACCACATCGTCGAGTCCCCCGCCGCACAACTCGGTGACCTTGCACAGGTTGACCAGCACCTGATCGGTCTGCGCGGCGATGTCCTGGCTCACCACCGTGCCGGTGGTGTCGGTGGGCATCTGCCCGGTGACATGCAGGGTGTGGCCGGCAGCGGTCGCGTGTGCGAACGGGGCCACCGACGGCGGCACCCCGTCGGCCGGGCTGAAGGTGAAGGCGCGGATCATGCTGCGGTCCCCCACTGGCCGGTGAAACAGCGCTTGTCGATCCGGGCATGTACGCCCTGGCGTTGATCCACCACCTGGGTGACGGTGAAGTCGACCGCCACCGACATGAACGAATACGCATCGGCGCGGGACAGACCGTACAGCCGCTGCAAGATGTCGAGGGCGCGCAACGCGGCAGCCCGCATCGCGGCGTCCAGGTCGTCGCCGAAGCCGTGCACGAGCAGTTCGGTCGCCGTCTCCAGCACCGGTACGGTGATCGGAAGATCACGGCGAATGGTCAACCGTAACAACCCATTCAACGATGCCTCCAGCGCCGTTCCACTGATCTCGCCGTCACCCTGGGACACATGCGGATCACCGATCGACAGCAGCGCACCCGGGGTGTGCACCGGATAGTACATCCGCCCACCCGCGCCGATCCGCCAGTTGTCGATGTTGCCGCCGTGATCACCCGGGGGTACCGAGGACACCCGGCCACCGTCGGCCGGGGCCACCCCCATGGTGCCGAAATGCGGGCGCAGCGGCACGGTCACGCCGGGCAGCGCGGGCTCCCGCACCATGGTGGCGGGGTCAACGACGGTGCCGGGCTGATCGGCCAAATGCGTGGCGCTCCAGTCGTAGCCGAACAAGGCCCGCCCGCGCAGGGCGCCGGCATCGAGTTCGTAGATGGTGACGCGTTCGACGCCGGTGAGGTCGTAGAGATATCCCCAGTGCGCGGCCAGATTCGAGCCATAGGGCAGCCGTGGTGTCGCTTCGAGGATGTCGACCTGCAGGACATCCCCGGGCCGGGCGCCCTGCACGGCGATCGGTCCGGTCAGCAGGTGCGGCCCCGGCCCGCGGTCGGTCACTTCCTCGAAGACAGCGCGAATTCCGGCATCCATCAACAAGTCCGGTGCGTCACCGGCGTGGTGGGTGAGCGCTTCCACGGCCACCAGATCACCCGACGCGACGGTGAGGACCGGAGCCAGGGAACGGTCGAAGTAGCCCCAGTGGACGTTCGTCGGCGTCGCAGGCAGGTCGTGATACATCCGGCGATCATGCCAGCGCGGCGAGGTGTCGTCGCGGCGACGATGCACCGATCTGTCGTCCGCGTTACCGACAGACGGCAGCCGCATTGCCGACGCTACAGCTGCGTAAACTTTGGGATCCCAAAACTGGTCAACGCCATCGCGGGCGCCCGACCGAAGCGCACCATCAGCACAGTTCAGACATCAATTCAGGCCGTCAGCCCGACGTCGACAACCGCGCGTCGCGGCGGTTGACAAGACGACACCGCGCCATCGATTCTTTTTGGGATCCCAAAACGGACGGGAAGGAGCAGCGGTGAACGTACGGCTGGGTTTCATCACCCCCTCGTCGAATACGGCTCTGGAACCGGCCGTGTCCGCTCTCGTCCGAAGCCAGGCGACCGCGCACTTCGCCCGGGTCCGCGTCACCCGTATCGGCCTCGACGACAGCTCCGATGACCAATTCGACGGCAGCACCATGCAGGATGCCGCGGAGCTGCTGGCTGACGCCCGTCCGGACGCGCTGGCCTGGGCAGGTACCTCCGGTTCATGGCTCGGCGTGGACCGCGACCGGGCGTTGTGCCGGCGGCTGACCGCCGCGACCGGTGTGCCGGCGACCACGTCGACGCTGGCCGTGCTCGCGGCCTGCCAGGCCTACGGCGCGCGCCGGCTCGGCATCGTCAGCCCGTACACCGCCGAGGTTTCCGCGCGCATCGCAAAAGAGCTGGACCACAACGGCTTCGACGTCACCAGCCAGCAGTATCGGGGCTTGTCGGACAACTTCGAGTTCGCCGAAATGGGTACACCCGCGCTGACCGAGATGGTCCGGCACGCCGCCGACGGCGCCGACGCGGTCGTGGTGTTGTGCACCAACGTCGACGGTGTGGCCGTCGCCGCGCGCGCCGGCGCCCAGATCGGACTACCGGTCTTCGATTCGATCGCAGCGACGGTCTGGCACGCCATGGCGGTCGCTGACCACCAGTTGCGCCTGCCCGGGGCGGGTGAACTCCTCACCCACGGTGCCCTCCGCGCGCGCATGCAGCACGTCGTCGATCGGTTACGCGACGCCAGCCGTGCCGACCGCACCACACTGCGCGTCGACCTGCCCGACGCGGGCCTCTCGGTGGCCACCTGCGCCGCTGAATCCTGCGGTCCCGCAGTGAAACCCATTCGCGCGGACGCCTCGTTGCCCCAACGTGATCTGGAGACGGTGCGCTGGCTGGAGGCGAACCGGGTAGCGCTGGTGCAACCCGACTTCGCGGTCGCACCGTTTCCGCCCCAGGCACTCAGAGACATCTACGGTGTGCGTGCCCAGATGCTCACGCCGATCGTCCTCGGGAGTGGCATGGCCGGTTGGCTTTCGGTGCACAGCATCAGCGAGCGATCCTGGTCGGATGACGACCGCCGCGCACTGGAGGCCGCGGCCCGCGAGGTCACGGCACTTCTCGATCCAACCGCCAACTCGGGGACGAGCTGACGTGGCCACCCCGATACTGGATGCCGTGTCGTCCCACCAGGCCACCGCAGTACCCGGCAGACCGCTGCGGGAATTCATTCGCGACCGCATCCGCGACCGCATCTCCGACGGCACCTATCCGCCGGGCACCCGACTGGTCGAACGCGACCTCGCCACCGACTTCCAGGTGTCTCGGCTGCCGGTGCGGGAGGCCCTGCGCATGCTCAACGCCGAAGGCTTCGTGGAGATGCTCGCCACCCGCGGCGTGATCGTCCGGCAGCTCTCCCGCGTCGATGTCGAGGAACTGTTCGACGTCCGCGAAGCCCTGGAGACGATGGCCTTCCGCAAGGCTGCCCAGAACGCCGGGCAGGACGACATCCGCCTGCTTCAGGCACTCGCCCGCCGGGCCGAGTACGCCATTGCCGAACAGGACCGAAAGACGTTGCACGACTGCAATGTCGAGTTCCACGACCTCGTCCCGCAGATGGTGCGCAACACGATCCTGGTCGGCATGCTGGAACCGATCGAGGGCCGGCTGCACTGGATCAACCTGCAGAACGACGAGCCCGAACTGCTGTGGGCCGAACATCGAATTATGTTGGCGGCCTTGATAACCGGCGATGCCGACCTTGCACAGCGGTTGTCGCACGAACACATCGAGGTGAATCGTGCCCGGGTGCTGAACCATTTGTTCGGCACCGTCGCGCCCGAGCCGGGCGATACCGCCCGACTCTAGAAACCGTCCATCACCTGCCCGACACCCGCCAGTCGGGTGGCGTCCCCGCACGCCTGCAACACCCCGCCCGCCTCGAACAATGTAGGAGCAAACATGTCCTCGCCAACCCACGAAACGCATCTCGAACTCGGTGACGAATACGAGCACGAACCGGTACCGGCACACGCCCGCCGCAGCCTGACCTCCATCGCGGCGGTCTGGTTCGGCTTCCCGATGAACCTCGGCAACGCGGTTTTCGGCGGCGTGATCGTTTACAACCTGGGTACCGTTGCCGGCCTGGGAGCCATCCTGCTCGGCAACATCGTCCTGTTCGGCTATGTCGGCGCCCTGAGCTACATCGCCGGGAAAACCGGCAAGAGTTTCTCACTGCAGGCCGCTGCCACGTTCGGTGAGCGCGGCCGGGTCGTGGCCGCGGCGTTCCTGGCCACCGTGGTGCTGGGCTGGTTCTCGTTCCAGATCGGACTGACCGGAACAACTCTGCACGGCGCACTGGGCTGGTCGGCGATGGTCGGCGCGATACTCGGCGGGGTGCTGTACACCGCCGTCACCATCATCGGGATCCGCGCGCTGTCTTGGCTCGGCGTGATCGCCGCGCCTCTGTTCATCGTGCTGGCCGTCGTGGCGCTGATCATCGGTAGCGCGCAAGCGGGCACGTCACTGGCAGACGTCGCGTCCTACCACGGCACCGGTACCGCGCTGTCATTCGGTGCCGCCGTCAGCATCGTCATCGCCGGCTTTGCCGATTCCGGCACCATGACAGCGGATTTCACCCGCTGGTCGACCAGCGGGCGGTCGGCGGTGGCTGCCACATTCACCGCGTTCCCGGTCGCCAACGCGATCGCCTACGCGGTGGGCGGCCTGGTCGTCGCGGTCGGTGGATCGAGCAACCCCGCCACCGACGGCGGCGGCTTCCTGAACCTGCTCACCGGGCACGGCACCCTGCTGACCATCGTCGCCGTCGCGTTCGTGTTCATCAACCTCGGTTCGGTTGCGTCGCACTGCTTGTACAACGGCGCCGTCGGCTGGTCGGGGATCACCAGGCGGGGCATGCGGACCATCGCGATCGCGCTGGGCATCGTCGGTCTGGTGGTCGCCACCACCGGAGTCTGGGCGTACTTCCTCGACTGGCTGAACCTGCTCGGCATCTTCGTTCCGCCGATCGGCGCGGTGCTGATCGTCGACCAGCTGATCCTGCGCCGCGGATCGGTAACCGCGCTCGCCTACCGCCCCACCGCCTTCGCGGCCTGGGTCCTCGGTGCTGCGGCCGCCACGGCGTCGCACTACCTGGTGCCCGGCTCCGTGGATGCACTGGTCGGAATCGTTGCCGCGGCGGCAGGTTACGCGTTGTTCGAGGCGGCCCGCCAGTATGGCGCCGAGCGCCTCACCGCCACACCCGTTGTCGCACAGACGGATGCCGTGTGATGAGCCTGTCCGACACCGTCACGGCAACGGCCACCACGGAGAGTGTGATCGGCCTCGCCCGGCGCATCGCGGCCTGCGAGATCTCACCTGTCGAGGTCATCGATGCCGCCCTGGAGCGGATGGCAGCCACCGAACCACACATCCACGCCTTCTGTACCCCTACCCCCGAGATCGCACGGGACCGGGCACGCGCCGCCGAACACCTGCTGCGCGACGGACTTGCCGGGCCACTGACCGGTGTGCCCTACGCCGTCAAAGACCTGATCTGTACCAAGGGAATCCGTACCACCTCCGGTTCGGCTGCCTACGCCGACTTCGTCCCCGATACCGACGACATCTCGGTCCAGCGACTCGACGACGCCGGTGCGATCAGCCTAGGTAAGACCAACGCCAGCGAGTTCGGCTTCTCCGCCGCCGGGCAGAATCTGCTGTTTCCGGACACCCGCAATCCGTGGGATGTGAGCCGCAGCCCGGGTGGCTCCAGCGCCGGGTCCGCGGCCGCAGTCGCCGCGGGTGTGGTGCCTTTCGCGCTCGGCAGCGACGGCGGGGGTTCGGTGCGCATTCCGGCCGCACTGAACGGGCTCGTCGGGTTCAAACCGGCGATGGGCCGGGTGCCGGTGTTCCCAGGTTGCCGCGATCACCGGTATCCGGGTGTATCCGGTTGGGAGAGCATCGAACACATCGGCCCGTTGGCCACCTCGGTTGACGATGTCGCCTTCATCATGGCTGCCTTGGCCGGTCCCGATCCACGCGACCGGCACACGCTACCGGCCGGTGACGTCGACTGGCTCACGACGACCCGAGATCCGGATGTCCGCGGCCTGCGGATCGGCTACACCAGCGACTACGGGTACCTGCCGGTCGATCCGGAGGTGCGGGCGGCCACCGATCGCGCGGCCGATCTGCTCGCGGGCCTCGGTGCCTCCGTCGAGCGGTTCGTGCCGGGCTGGCCCAATCCGGCACCCCATTTCACCGCGCTGATCATGTCCGAGACCGACCTGGTGGGCATGCGCAGAATGGCCACCGACCTGGGAGACGGCATGTCGCCGAAGCTGGCGTCGATGCTCCGGCAGGATTGGACGGCAGAAGATTTCACGCAGGCCCAGATGATGCGTAAGGCCGTGGTCAACGAGATGGCCCACGTCATGGCGCGGTTCGATCTCCTGTTGACCCCGACCAGTGCGGTGCCCGCCTTCCCCTTGGACGGCGAGGGGCCCACCGAGATCGACGGTCAGACCGTCACCCCGACCACATGGCAGGGATTCACGCCCATCGCCAATCTCACCGGTCAGCCCGCCATCAGCGTGCCGTCCGGAATGACCACGACCGGTTTACCGGTCGCTATTCAACTCATCGGCCCTCACCTCGGGGACGCCGTGGTGCTGCGCGCTGCGGCAGCCTTCGAACGCTGTGTCCGGGACGCCGGTCTGTGGCCCGGCCCCAAGGCGACCGCACCGTGACGACCACCGTGGTGAAGGGTGGCACGGTCGTCACTGCGGCAGAACGATTCGCCGCGGACGTGGTGATCCGCGACGGCATCATCACCGCACTAGGGACCGATCTCGCCATCGACGCCGACGAGGTCATCGACGCCGCTGGATGCGTACTGTTGCCCGGTGGTGTCGATCCCCATGTGCACCTGGATTTTCCGTCCCTGACGACCAAGACCGCCGACACCGCGTACTCCGGCACGGCCGCTGCCGCGGCCGGCGGCACCACGACGATCATCAACTTCGCCATGCAACAGTTCGGCGAGCCGCTGCCCGCCGCACTCGAACGCGCCGTGAGTGCGGCCGAGGGCCAGGCGGTCGTCGACTACGGATTCCACGTCGTGGTGCGGGATCTGGGCGATGACCGGGTACGCGGCATCGACGAGCTCGTCACCTCCGGCGCCAGCAGCATCAAACTGTTCATGGCCTACCCCGGTGAGCTGATGGTCGACGACGGCACCCTGCTCATCGCGATGGAGCGGATGGCGGGCGCCGGCGGGCTGACGATGGTTCATGCGGAGAACGGCTCGGCCATCGATGTGCTGACCCACCGGGCGCTGCGCGCCGGGCGGACATCGCCACAGTGGCACGGCCATACCCGGCCGACGCTACTGGAGGCCGAGGCGGTGCACCGCGCCGCCGTCCTTGCCGAACTGGTGGAAGCACCAACCTATTTCGTGCACATCTCGTGTTCGGAAGCCCTCGCCGAGGTGGCCGCCGCCAAAGCGAAAGGACTGCCTGTACACGCCGAGACCTGTCCCCATTACCTGACCCTGGACAACTCGGTCTACGACGGTGACGAGTTCGACGTCGCCCGGTACGTCATGACGCCGCCACTTCGCGAACCCCACCATCAGGACCGCCTGTGGCACGGTGTCGGCCGAGGTGACATCGACGTCATCTCCACCGACCACTGCCCGTTCTGCATGCAGGGCCAGAAGGACGCCGGGCGGGACAACTTCCTGCAGATTCCCAACGGTGTCGGCGGGGTCGAATACCGGCTGTTGCTCCTGTTCGACCGCGGGGTGCAGTCCGGCCGCATCTCGCTGGAGCGCCTGGTGGCCATCACGGCCACCAACCCGGCGCGGCTGTTCGGGCTTTATCCGCGCAAGGGCAGCCTGATGGTGGGTGCCGACGCCGACCTTGTGGTGCTCGACCCCGCCGGCGAAACCCGGCTGTCGGCCACCACGTCGCCGTCGAAAGTCGACTACAGCTTGTACGAAGGGTGGACGGTTGCCGGCGCCATCCGCTGCGTGCTCAGCCGTGGGACGGTCATCGTCTCCGACGGTGTGGTGCACGACCGCCGTGGGCACGGCCGGTTCCTCGAACGCGGGCCGACGACGTCGAAACCGTGAAGCGTCACGACCTCAAACCTGACGCTCAGCGGGGTACGACAGGGACCGGTCGTACCTGCCCGGGCAGTTCGGCCGCGGTGTCCTCCGGCTCGGTCACCCAGGCGCTGAACACCGGCACACCGCGCCACGACTGCGGCCCGCGATCTCTGGCGGCTCAGGCCAGAACCGCGTAGGGCCGGTTGAAGCGCAACACGATTCGTTTGATCAGCACCTCCTGGAAGGACGGCATCGATCCAGCGGCCAAGCCGATGGCCGTCACCGCCGCGGCCTTGAATCCGGCCTTGCTGAAGGACGCGACAGCCGCCTGCTTGGCGGTGAACTGCGCGGGCTGATCTTCCGGCCGCAGGAATCCCGTCAAGGCTTCGACCACCGGTCGCACCCCCGGGGCGTCCTTGAGGTCGTGATCGCTGCTCGCCGACCATGCCGGCAGGTAGCTCTGCCAGTCGGCCTGTACATCGGGGCCGCCGGAGCGCTGTTCCCGTCGTTCGGTGAGCGTCCACGCATGCCCGTCGACCAGGTCCTCGATGGGTACGCGCCGGGCGGACGTCGCGTCACCTCGCAGCATCGCTGCGACCTGGTGCGCCGCGGCGTCCACGTCGCGTGGCGCCACGTCGGGGGCGGCGATCACGCTGAAGACCTCCAGCGCCGAGCGGGTGCCCGGCGCGGCCACCGCGACCAGGCCTGCCGCGGCGGTGTCGGCGATCAACTGGATCCCGTGGTCGAGGGTGAGCGCACGGCGGATCGCCGCCCCGAACTGCCCACCCAACTCTTCGGTGGTACCCAACGGGATGCTCCACGCGATGTCTGTCGCCAGCGCTGACGCGAGGATCAACCGGGTCAATTCATCTATCTGCAGCGGGAATTCGTCGATCATGCCGTTCGTGTTGGTTCGCGCCCAGTCGTCGGCGAAGGCTTGCGTGGGCACCGGTCCGCGTTCGACGACACCGGGCAAGGTATGCGCCCACTCATCGAACGCCGGACCCACGTTGCGGTCCCACACCGCGGCCAACGCCGACACCGCAGGATGGGGTTCCCCGAGCAGCGCCGCGGCCCGGTTCGCGGCGTCCCCCACCGACGTGCCGAGGACGGCTTCCAGGTCGCGGCGGACGCTCCCCTCGGTGGCGGGCCCGATCAAGGCCAGCAGCAACCACAAGCCCAGCGGGGAGCTCACCGCGTGCCCGTCCAGGGTCGCCGGGTTGAAGCGCGCCGCGTAGCCGGAGATCAGTTCGGGGTTCTCGACAGGCATGTGTTGCACAGTAGGCGCCCCGCCACCCGATGAGTTCGGCGTTGCGGTGCAGTCTGATCCGTATGGGCAGACTCATCTACGGCTTCACCGTGTCGCTGGACGGCTACATCGCCGATGCACAGGGCAGTATCGACTGGTCCGATCCGAGCGAGGAACTGCACCAATACTGGAACGACTTCGAACGCGAGACCGCCGTGTCGTTCTACGGACGGCGGCTCTACGAATTGATGTCCGCGTACTGGCCGACGGCCGACGAGGCCCCGGACGCCGGCCCGTTGATCGTCGACTTCGCCCGCATCTGGTGCGCCATGCCCAAGGTGGTGTTCTCGCAGACCCTGGAGTCGGTCGACTGGAACTCCCGCCTCGAGCGCGGCGACCCCGTGAAGGTGGTGGCGAAGCTCAAGGCCGAGACCGACGGCCAACTGGAGGTGGCCGGCGCGACGCTGGCCGCGCCGATCGTGCAGGCCGGACTGGTGGACGAGTATCGGATCGTGCTCGCACCCACCGCCGTGGGCGGCGGCATCCCGTTCTTCCCCAGCTTGCCGTCGTGGATCTCGCTGCGACTCTTGGAGAACCGCACCTTTCCGGGCGGCACGGTCTTGTTGCGCTACGAGGCGAAGAACGACTGACCGGCCTACCTCCGCGCCGGAAGATGCTCATCGACGGCTTCGGACCACACCGAATCACCGTCGACGTCGGCGTTCTGGTCGTGAACAGCTTGTCTGACGAGCAGCAGTCCGGTGCGGGTCAGGTGCCGGCGCATCATGTCGACCGCCGC
Organism: Mycolicibacterium cosmeticum; assembly: GCA_016197365.1. GTDB lineage: Bacteria > Actinomycetota > Actinomycetes > Mycobacteriales > Mycobacteriaceae > Mycobacterium > Mycobacterium cosmeticum_A. The sequence continues at coordinate 162,683 of JACPVS010000003.1, forward strand.
CGCCGGCTGGTTGGACACGATCGCTTCGACGATGGGACTGTGCTCAGCGTCGATGTCGGCCATCGTCCGTGCCGTCGCTGCGCCGAGCAACCTGGTCGATTCACGCAGGGACTGCACGATCGCTCTCGACCGGGAGTTACCGGAGGCGGCCAGAATATCGTCGTGCAGGAGCTGGTCGTGGCGCGCGAAGGTGCGCGTGTCACCCGCGATCATGGCCTCGTCCATCAGACGCATGCGGTCGTGCAATCGCGCGGCAAGCGCGGCGTCGCACACCCGCGCGGCCCGCGCCACTGCGGGCAGTTCCAATGCGAGCCGGATCGCGAAGATGTCGGCGATCTCCCGCGGGTTCGGTATCTCGACCCGGAATCCCTGCCGAGCCTCGAAACGGATCAACCCGATTTCCTCAAGACGCAGCAGCGCGTCGCGCACGGGCGTGCGGGAGATCCCGAGCGCGTCGGCCAACTGGTAGACGGAGTACTTCACGCCGGGGCGCATGACGCCGGCGTCGAGAGCCTCCCGGATGGCTTCCATGACCTGCTCGGCGCGCCGCCCTCCGGACGTCGGCAGCGGCGTCAGTTGCAGGCGCGTCTCACCTTCCGCCACATCCGGCATCCCGGCACTGTAACAGCCGGCAGCAGGTCCTAGCATGCTACGGTTTGTAGCATGCTAGGAGCGCCGATCGCGCGGTCTTTGGAGGGCGCACTGCGTGCGGCGGGCGTCAAAGACGTGCGGGTCGACGCCACATCCCGCGCGGCGTACTCGTCGGACGCGTCGCTGTATCGGGTGACCCCGACGGCGGTCGTGCTCCCCGCGCACGCCGACGAAGTCGCTGCCACCTTGGCGTTCTGCCGCAGCGAAGGAGTGCCGATCACGGCGCGAGGCGGTGGCACCTCGATCGCGGGCAATGCCGTGGGCACAGGCGTCGTCTTGGACTTCAGCCGACACATGAACACGGTGTTGTCGGTGGACCCGGACAGTCGCACCGCCGTCGTGCAACCCGGCGTGGTGCAGGCAGCTTTGCAGCGCGCCGTGGCGCCGCATCGATTGCGGTTCGGGCCCGATCCATCGAGTCACACCCGGTGCACGATCGGCGGGATGATCGGCAACAACGCCTGCGGGTCAAGGGCATTGGGTTACGGCCGCACCTCCGACAACGTGACGGCGCTGCGGGTGCTCACCGCCTCCGGCGAGGACTTGCGGCTGGGCCCCACGCTGCCGCCCTCACCGATCCTCGACGACCTGGCCGGCGTGGTCGGCGCCGGGCTGGCGACGATCCGCACGCAGTTCGGTCGATTCGGCCGGCAAGTCTCGGGTTATGCGCTGGAAACACTGCTGCCGGAGAACGGATTCGACGTCACCCGACTGATGGCGGGCAGCGAGGGCACCCTGACCGTGCTGACCGAGGCCACGGTACGGCTGGTCGAGGAACCTGCACATCGCATGCTGGTGGTGCTGGGCTATCCCGACATCGCCTCGGCCGGCGACGCAACGCCTGCGATCCTCCAGCACAACCCCACAGCGTGCGAGGGAATCGATTCGCGCATCGTCGATGTCGTGCGCGCGCGCAAAGGCGACGCCGCGGTGCCTCCGCTGCCGGCCGGGGCGGCATGGGTGTTCGTCGAAGTCGTCGGAGACACGCTGAGCCAGGCGGAGGATCGCGCGGGACGGCTCGGAACATCGTGCGATGCGGTCGACTTCCTGGTGGTCGACAATCCGGCTCGGGCCGTTGCACTGTGGCGGATCCGCGAGGACGGCGCGGGTCTGTCGGCGCGCAGCGTGGCCAACCGTCCGGCACACGCCGGATGGGAGGACGCCGCGGTACCGCCGGAACGCCTCGGGGATTACCTCCGCGACTTCGACGCGCTGATGGCCGACTTCGGTGTCACCGGGATGCCGTACGGACACTTCGGTGACGGGTGCATGCACGTGCGTATCGATTTCCCGCTCGACCGGCCCGGCGGTTCGGTGGTGTTTCGCGACTTCCTTTTCGCCGCAGCCAAACTGGTCGTCGGCTACGGCGGATCGCTGTCAGGCGAGCACGGCGACGGTCGCGCCCGATCCGAACTCCTGCCGCTGATGTACTCGCCTGAGGCGTTGGCGCTGCAGGCAGCCGTAAAGCAGACCTTCGACCCCACCAACCTGCTGAATCCTGGCGTCGTGGTGCATCCCGCGCCACTCGACGCCGATCTCCGCGTCCCCGCGGCGCCCATGATCCGGCGCGACCTCGGCCTGGCCTACAAGCACGACGACGGTGATTTCACCCAAGCCGTGCACCGCTGCACCGGAGTCGGCAAGTGCCGCGCGGACAACGCGTCCATCGGCGGGGTGATGTGTCCCTCGTATCAGGCCACCCGCGAGGAGAAGGACTCCACGCGCGGACGTGCCCGCGTCCTGCAGGAGATGATCAACGGCAGCGATGTGCGCGGCGGTTGGCGCTCCCCCGAGGTACACGAAGCGCTCGATCTGTGCCTGTCCTGCAAGGGATGTGCGTCGGATTGCCCGACCGGCGTCGACATGGCGGCGTACAAGTCCGAGGTGTTGTATCAGAGCTTCAAGGGACGGCTACGGCCCGCGTCGCACTACTCCTTGGGATGGCTACCCCGCTGGGCGAAGCTGGCCGGCGCGGCGCCGCGTGCGGTCAACGCCGCGACGCGACTCCCACTCGTCGGGTCTGCCGGCCTGGCCGCGGCGGGAGTGGACCGGCGCAGGAGCATCCCGCCGTTCGCGCGTCAGACTTTCAGGAAGTGGTTCGCGGACAACGTCACTCACGGCGGGGCCAGCCCTCATCCCGGTGATGAGGTGGTGCTGTTCGTCGACACATTCACCAACTACTTCTCCCCCGACGTCGGCATTGCCACCGTCCGGGTGCTGCAGGACGCCGGATACGCACCCCGGCTGACCGCGAAGCAGCAGTGCTGCGGACTGACCTGGATTTCCACCGGGCAGCTCGATGCGGCCAAACGTCAGCTCGGCCGCACGATCGAAGCGCTGCGGCCGTTCGCCGAATGTGATGTTCCGGTGGTCGGCCTGGAGCCGTCGTGCACCGCGGTGCTGCGTTCGGATGCCGCCGAGCTTCTCGACACTCCCGGCGCGGCCACCGTGGGCGGCGCCACGCACACGCTCGCCGAACTGCTGACCGACCGCGGTTGGACGCCGCCGTCGCTGCGGGGGCAGCAGGTGGTCGCGCAGCCGCACTGTCACCACCACGCCGTCATGGGGTGGAGCCCCGACGCGAAGATCCTGAAGGACGCCGGCGCCGAGCTCACCCGACTCGGCGGATGTTGCGGCCTGGCCGGCAATTTCGGTGTCGAGAAGGGGCACTACGAGGTGTCGGTGGCGGTTGCCGAACAACAATTGCTGCCCGCCGTTCGCGCCGCCGGTCCGGACACCGCCATACTCGCCGACGGCTATTCCTGCCGAACCCAACTCGACGATCTGACCGACCGACACGGTGTGCACCTGGCACAGCTGCTCGCTGCCCGGCTGCCGAAGTAGGCCGGTCCCGCCCGGCGCCCCTTGGCACCTTGCCCGTCCCGCTATACCCTGTGTCCATTCACAAGACAGTGTGTCTGGCGAGTTGGGCCGGGCCGGCGATGCAGGACAGGGCATGGCAGAACTGAGCGACCCGGGACCGCAGCCCGCCACGTATGACGCGGCATGGGTGCGCGCGAAATACCGGGCGGAACGCGACAAGCGCCTCCGCACCGACGGGGTCGCACAGTTCGTGGACGTCACCGCTGACTTCTCCCACTACGCCGACGACCCGTACGTCGAGCGGGTCGAACGCGACCCGGTGACCGACCATGTCCAGGTCCTCATCATCGGCGCCGGACTCGGCAGCCTGATCGCGGCGGCCCGGCTGCGTGAGGTCGGCATCGACGACATCAGGATCGTGGACACCGCGGGTGATTTCGGTGGAACCTGGTACTGGAACCGGTACCCAGGAGCCCAATGCGATATCGAGTCCTACATCTACCTGCCATTGCTCGAAGAGCTGAACTACCTGCCGTCGGAGCGCTACGCCCACGGCCGCGAAATCCGCCATCACCTGCAAGCCATCGCCCGGCACTACGGGCTGTACCGAAACGCCCTGCTGCAGACCACCGTCACGGGGATGGCATGGGACGACGCCGCCCGGCACTGGATCATCACCACCGACCGTGAGGATCGCCTGACCGCGTCTCTGGTCGCCGTCTCTCCCGGCTCCCTGACCCGACCGAAGTTGCCCGGCATCCCGGGTATCAACGAATTCGGCGGCCACACCTTCCACACCAGCCGGTGGGACTACGACTACACCGGCGGCGACGAGTCCGGCGGCCTGACCCGGCTGCGGGATAAGCGCGTCGGGATCATCGGTACCGGGGCGACGGGATTGCAGTGCATACCGCATCTGGGTCGAGAAGCTCAGCAGCTCTACGTATTTCAGCGGACCCCGAGCACCGTCGCCGAGCGGAACAATCGGCCGACCGACCCGGAGTGGGCGGCCGGTCTGACGCCGGGCTGGCAACGCGCACGGATGGAGAACTTCACCAGGGTCAACGCCGGCGTCGAATGGGAGCTCGACCTCACCGATGACGGGTGGACGCGCAACGCCCTGGCGCTGACCGAGCCCGCGGTGATCCGCGAGACGGCCCGCCTCGGCCGGGAGATGACGACGGATGAGGTCACCGACTTTCTGTACCGCGCCGACTGGGACGCCATGGAGCGGCTTCGCGGTCGCATCAGCCGAACGGTCTCCGACGAGAAGACCGCCGAGGCCCTCAAACCCTGGCTCAAGCTGAACTGCAAACGCCCGGGCTACCACGACGAGTACCTGCCGACGTTCAACCGTGCGAACGTCACCCTCGTCGACACCGACGGTCGCGGTGTCGAGAGGTTCACCGAGACCGGCGCCGTCGTCGGCGGGATCCACTACGAACTGGATGCACTGATCTTCGCGACCGGCTTCGAGGTCGGCACCGAATTCACCAAGCGGCTCGGCTTCGAGATCGTCGGCCGCGACGGCGTCCGGCTGAGCGACAGCTGGGCCAAGGGCATGCGCACCTTCCACGGCTTGCAGACCCACGGCTTTCCCAATTGCTTCTTTCTGGGCTACACCCAATCGGGGGTGTCACCGAACTACACCCATACCGCCGAGGAACGGGCCCGTCACTTCGCCTATCTGGTCGATACCTTGGTGCAGCGCGGCGCGACCACCATCGAGGCCACCCGCGAGGCCGAGAACGAGTGGCTGTCGGCGATGAACGAGGCATCGGATCTGCCGAAGGCCTTCTACGCGGACTGCACACCCAGCTACCTGAGTTCCGAAGGCGAGAAGGATAATCCGCACGGCATGCTGTCCAACAACTTCGGCGGCAAGGCCAACGACTTCTTCGCCATGCTCAGCCAGTGGCGATCGACGGGCCGCCTGGACGGAGTGACCCTCACATGACAGAGACAGCGCAGCGACTCACCATGCGTGACCGGCACCGCATCCTCACCCGCGACCACATCCTGGGCGCGTCACTCGAGGCGTTCGCCGAACGCGGATATGCGGCCGTGACCATCGACGACATCGCCCGGCGCGCCGGCATCGGCCGGGCGACGTTCTACCTTCACTTCGACGGCAAAGCGGCAGTGCTGCGCGAACTTCGCAACACCCGCATGGCGGTGTGGACCGAGCAGGACGCCCCACGCGGCGGCAGGTCCGGCCGACCGTCCATCCGCGCCTTCTTCGGCAAGGTCGTCGATTTCTACACGTCCGCACCGGAGCTGTACATGGCTCTGCACCAGGCGCGCGCGACCGATCCCGAATTCGCCGCGGCACACCGAGAGACGATGGAAGCCAACGTCATCGACTGGATCCGCACCGATGTCATGCCCGGCGCCACCGAGGATCAGATCCGGCTGGCCGTCGCGATGATGTACACCATGGTCGACTCCTTCATGCACTTGTGGTTGGCCGACGGCTGGTCCCTGGATCGCGACAGCGCCATCGACGCCATGACCGACGCTCTGCACGCCACCATGCGCTGAGTGCGCTTTCTCACCCACGACAAGGAGACCGGATGTCGGAACGACGCCATCTGCATCTGAACCTGGTAGCCAACGATCTGAACCTGCATCAGGGTGTGCGCGGATACGAACAGGCGCACGACATCCCGGAGCGCGATGTGTTCAGCCGCCTCCTCGAATATGGCCGATTCGGCGACGAAGGGCTGTTCACCGCGCTGTTCGTCGGCGATATTCCCGGCATGCAGGGTTCGCCGGCGTTCGACGGCGGGCCGGTGGAGCCGATCACCGGCCTGACCGCAATCTCCCAGCACACCAAGCACGTCGGACTCATCGCCACGGCGTCCACCACGTTCTATGACCCCTACAACCTGGCGCGGTTGCTGGCATCGCTCGACCAGGCGTCCGATGGGCGCGCTGGATTCAACGCCGTGACGTCGGTCATCGACCACTTCGCGCTCAACTACAGCCTGGAACACCACCTGGACCGCGAGGCGCGCTATCAACGCGCCGACGAGTTTCTCGACGTCCTGCGGTCGCTCTGGGACAACCGGGAGCTGCGCCGGGACCCCGACGGTCGCACCCGCTTCCATGCCGATCCGATCAACCACCGGGGCAGCCGCTTTCAGGTCACCGGCCCACTCAACATCGCACCCAGCCGCCAAGGCCGGCCGCTCATCGCTCAGGCCGGCGGTTCCGGGGCGGGTATCAGGGTCGCCGCCAAACACGCCGAGATGGTGTTCACGAACTCCTCCACCCGCGACAGCGCGGCCGTCTATCGCGAGACGCTGGACAAGGCGCTCGTCGAGCGGGGCCGAGCTCCCGGATCGGTGCCACCCATTCCGGGTCTCATTCCATATCTGGGCCGGACCGCGAAGGAGGCCCAGGAGAAGCTGGACGAACTGGACAGCCATGTCGACTGGGCGCCCATTGCGCCGTTCGCGTTGGGACAGTTCGGGATCGACGCGACCTACGCCGACATCAACGATCCGTTCCCGCTGGAGATCCTGCCCCGCCCCGAGGATGTCGAGAAGACGATCACCAGCACGTTCGGCAACTATGTCGGGCTCTACGACTGGATTCAGGAGCGCCCCGGTGTGACGGTGCGCGAGGTTGTCGCCCAAGCGGTGGGGCGTGGCGGTGCGACGCACCGGAAGTTCGTCGGCTCCTACGACGACATCGTCGACGATTTCGCGGCGTGGTTCGAGGACGGGAACATCGGTGGCTTCAACCTGATGTTCTCCGCCGGGCCGCAATCCATCCGGGAGTTCATCGACGAGGTGGTCCCCCGGCTGATCGACCGGGGTATCTACCGCAGCACGCCTGCAGATCGGCCGCTTCGCGAGCGGTTCTGAACGGCCGGACCGCGAGCTCGGCTACCGTCGATCTGGTGAACAGGTGCGCCGTGCGAGTCTGCGCCACCATCCTGCTCGTTCTTGCCGCGGTCCCGTCGTGTGGGCGGGTGGCGTTTCCGCCGGCGACGACGGTCGCGGCACCCAGCGTGCTACCCGCGGGTCCGTTCGCGGCCGTCACCACGCTGGTGAATGACGCGATGGCGGCGCACCGGCTGCCGGGCGCGGTGGTTCAGATCGGGCACGCCGGCAAGGTCGTCTACCGGCAGGCCTTCGGCTGGCGCAGGCTTCCCGACGAACCCGGGGTGGACGGCGCGCCCGCTCCTGGCGAGCCGATGACCGAGGACACCATGTTCGACCTCGCGTCGTTGACGAAGCCTCTCGCGACGACGGTGGCGTTTCTGCAGCTCTACGAGCGAGGCCTGATCCGCATCGACGATCCCGTCCAGACCTACCTACCCGAGTTCAATCCGACCGCGGACCCGCGGCGGGCGCAGGTGACGTTGCGCATGCTGCTCACCCACACGTCGGGTACGGGCGGTGATCTGAGCCGGCAGGGGCCGTGGGGATTGACGGCACCGGACAAGGCGGAGGGCGTTCATCGCGCGCTGGCGGCGCCGTTGGAGTTCGGACCCGGTGAGGGGTTTCACTACTCGGACATCAACTTCATCATCCTCGGGGCGCTCATCGAGAAGCTGACCGGCGAGTCGGTGGATACCTATGTGCAGGACAACGTCTTTGCGCCACTCGGCCTGCCCGACACCCGCTACCTTCCCGCGGAGAAGGCGTGCGGACCGCACCGGATCCGTGGTGTGGCCGTCGCTTTCGACCCGACCGCGACTCCGGTCCCGTGCCTGCCCGGTAGGTGGAGCACCGATCTGTTGGCACGCGTCGCGCCGACCGCGCACGACGACGACACCCCGGGTATCAACCCGGACTTCGACCAGCTGCTGCGCGGCACCGTGCACGACCCGACAGCCCGCCGGATGGGTGGTGCGGCGGGCAGTGCCGGTGTGTTCTCTACAGCGGGCGACGTCGGCAGGTATGCCCAGGCCCTCCTCGATCGGCTGGCGGGGCGGCAGAGCGCGTTCCCGTTGAGTCGCGAAACGCTCGAACTGATGACCAGTCCGCAGCAACCCGGTCACACCGCCGGCCAGATCGACGCGGCCAGAGACGCCAACCGGCGTGCCATCGACGACCATCCCAACACCACCGATCCTCTGCTCGCGCCGAATTATCCCGCCATCGCCGGACAGGATCTGCGCGGCTTCGGCTGGGATATCGACACCGAGCTGTCCAAGCCACGCGGATTGATCTTCCCGATCGGCAGCGTCGGCCACAGCGGCTTCACCGGGGTATCGCTGTGGATCGATCCCGGTTCCGATACCTATGTGGCGATGCTGACGAACGTGATCCATCAGCGCGGTGGACCGCCGATCGTGCGGCTCAGCGGGGACGTGGCCACCCTGGCGGCGCGGGTGCTGCACCTCTACGGCAGCTAATTCCACTCGCGCCGGGAGCGTGCCGCCCAGTAGTCGTCCGGATCCTCCGCCAACGACATCAGTGCGTCGAACACCGTCGGAGTCAGGTGGATATCGGCGGCGGCCACATGCGACCGCACCTGTTCAGGCGTGGCGGCACCGGACAGCACGCGCGGCTGCCAGGGTTGATGAAGCGCCGCTGCCACGGCGAGTTGATCGACACCGACTGCCAACTCTGCTGCAAACTGCTCGGCTTGCGTCGTGCCGGGGGTGGCAACGGGATTGCCCGGGGCCAGCCGCCCGTTCGCGAACACCTCTTTGAGGATCACGTCCACGCCCCGCTGCCGCGCTTCCGAAAGTGCCGGGCCGGCAGAGGTTTCCAGTAGATTCCAGGTGGATTGCACCGACGAGAACAGCCGGCTGCCGGCCACCTCGATGTCCAGCACGGCTCGGATGACCTCTTTTTGCCGCGGTCCGGAGGTGGACAGGCCGACTCGGGTGCCGGAGTCCCGCAGGTCGCCGAGTGCCCGCTGCAGTTCGATGTCGGTCAGCACCGGACTGTCGGGCGTCACCGAGTGCACCTGGTAGAGGTCGATCCGATCACCGAGCAGTCTGCGCGATTCGTCGAGCTGACGGTGGAACGCACGAAGCGAGTGTTCTTTGATCTCATGCACATCGGCGTGCGTCCGCCACTGGCCGACATACCGGTAACCCCATTTGGATCCGATCTCGACATTATTGTTTTCGGGGTGTGCGGCCAGCCACTCGGCCAAGAACTCTTCGGAGAGGCCGTATGACCGAGCGGCGTCGACGTACCGGATGCCCGATGCATAGGCGGCGTCCAGTACCTCGAAGGTGCGCGCCCGCATCGCCTCGACCGGCCGGTCGGAGCCGAGGTCGTGCGCGCGCCCGCCGGTGATGTAAGCCGGCCGTCCGACGGCGGCCAGCCCGATACCCATCCGCGATGTTCTCAGGTCTCGACCACCCGGGTGACGTAGGGGGTCATGCCCGACAGACGCACGGGTGACACCTTCACCGGAACTCCGGTCTGCTGCGCTTCGATCATCTGACCGCCGCCCAGATACAGTGCCGTGTGCTGGCTCCCGCCAGGACCCCAGAACAGCAGGTCACCGCGCCGCGCCTCGGACTTGGACACGTGCCGACCGGCGTTGTACTGATCGCCCGACCACCTGGGCAGCAGCACACCCACGCCCGCATAGGCGAACCGGGTCAACCCCGAACAGTCGAAACCCACAGTGCCGGAACCGGAGTCGATGCCTTTGCTCGGACCCGTGAGGCTTCCCCCACCCCACGAGTACGGCACCCCCATCTGCGACGCGGCGCGTCTGATCGTGTACTCGATGGCCTGCGGTCCTCGTACCCGGCCACCCGGGCCGACCTGCGCGTCCTTGACCAGACCGAACGCCGCGAGGAACTTGTGGCCGAGATCGGCCGTCGTCTCCGCGGCGATCCGGGTGGCTCCCAGCGACGCATTGGCCAGTGCCAGTGGATCACCCGGAGCCCCGGCGCTGATCCGCTGCGGCAACGACGGATCGTAGACATTGTCATCCGCCCGGGCGACCGGCGGCGCCACCGCGGCCAACAATGCCGACGCCAGAAGCAAACCGGTGACCTCAAGTGCTTCTCGGCGGCGCACGAACCACCTCCACCACTGAATTGCCCGCGTAGCAACTACGCATGTACTGACAAACAACAACGTAGGGGCCACACCTTGGGTAAGCCAGTGTCTGCGGGTCTCGCTTGGATAACCGTTGGCGATCGTTAACGTCACTGTGGTGGTCAGGGCGTTCCCGCCTTGGCCATGCCGCTCAGGTGTTCGAATCCGGCGATGGCCACGACCTCGGGCAGGCGGCGAATCGCGCCGTTCTGCGCCCACTGCCCCTCGGGCACTTCATGTATGACGCAGGAGGTCACCACGAGCCGGTCGGTGCCGTGCACGGCGTTCTCCGCAGCTTCTTGCAGCTCCGCCGCGAACCGCTCCTTGCGTGCTCCGTCGAGCACCCCGCTGCTGACCTGCCAGTCGATGAAGACGCCGGCGACCAAGTCTTCGGCCGACTGCCCCGCGGAGAAGAATGTCCCCGACGCCATCTCGTCGATGACCACCAGCGCAAGGGATCGCGCGTGCGCCCCGTCGGGCACCGACTCGGCACGGCAGGCCGCATCAGTCAGAGCCACCGCAAGCAGGGCCCGCTGATCATCGTCAAAAGCACCTGGTGTCAACGTGACTCGCAATAATGGCATGCGCTTCTCCTCATCTCGGTGAAGACGATTCTCCCGCCGCACGTGCCAGACCAACAGTGGCGTAATTGACCAGTTTCTTGCATAATTCGCCACATGACCGGAATCGATCTCCTGGTGCTGGACGGCGCAAGCGCCGCCGCCGTCGGCACCACGGTCGACGTCGTGTCGGCCGCCAACCGGATCCTCGGCCACACCCGCTTCGACCTGCGCGTCGTCGCACCCACCCGCCGGGTCACGTTGCGGGCCGGATTGCAGATGGCCGCCGAAACTTTCACCAGGGCGACACCCCGGGACGTGGTGATCATCCCCGGCCTCGGTGCCGCCGATGCCCGAGAGATCGACGACCGGCTGGCCACCTCCGATGTGGACGCCGCCACCCGCTGGCTCCAGCGTGCGCACCGGGAGCATGCTCAGATCGCGGCGTCGTGCACCGCTGTGTTCGTGCTCGGTGCCGCCGGCCTGCTTGATGAGCGCCGCTGTGTGACCACCTGGTGGCTGGGCACCGAACTGGCCAGGGCCGCGCCGGCGGCACGGGTGGTGATCGACGACATGGTGGTGCACGACGGGCAGATCTGGACCGCCGGCAGTTCCTTCGCGCACGTCGATCTGATGCTGGCCTTGATGCGACATCTTGGTGGCGTTGCCTTGACCGATGAACTGGCCGGCCGGCTACTCATCGATCAACGCACCTCGCAGGCAAGCTTTCTCATCCCCTCGCATCTGGCCGCGCGAGATGACATCGTCGCGGACCTCGAGTCCTATGTCCGGGGAAACCTGACCGGCCCTCACACCTTGGCTTCGCTGTCGGCCCGCGCGGGGGTCAGCCCACGCACCCTGGCGCGGCTGACGGAGAAGGCTGCGGGCTTGAGTCCGCTGCAACTGGTGGCGCGAATCCGCCTCGAACGCGCGCTGCACCTGCTGCGCACCAGCCGCACGCCCTTGGAGGGCGTCGCCGCGGCCGTCGGCCTCGCCGACCCGGCAAGCCTGCACCGGCTGGTCAAGAAACACTCCGGACGCTCACCCGGCGCCCTGCGCCCTGGTGCGCCCGCACGCTGATGTGATCTTGACCGGACGCCCGACAACCGCAGACGGCATCCGATAAGTTTCGGCAGAGACAAATAGCACGGACGTACCAGTCCATCTGTCGCCGCACCACACCAACGCATTTGACCAAGCTGCGCGCTGCCCAACCCACATCGAAAGGTGCGCCGTGGACGCCACGAAGCGTGTCACCGCTGCAGGCTTTGTCACCGTCATGGCACTGGCGGTCGGTGCCCAACCCGCCGCGCACGCAGAAGATCCCGGTCCCGACATCGCGGCGTTCTATCTCGGTGGGACCTGCCTGTGCGCCACCGTACCCACCGCACAACAGGCGCTCGGTCTCGCCGACGGATACCTCGGCGACGCCGGCCCCATCACCGGTGTCGGCTACCCCGCCGGACTGCTGTTCGCACTCGACTCGGCGATCGGCGCCAGCGGCGTCAACACACACCTCGATGCGATACCCGACGGCATCAAAATCACCCTCGCCGGCGCAAGCCAGGGCGCCATCGTGCTCAACTACGTCAAACAATCTCTGGCGCTGCGCATCACACCCGACCGGCCCAGGACCGAGCTGTCGTTCGTGACCTTCGGCGATCCGATGAATGCCACCGGCGGCATCGTCACCCGCAACCCGCTGTTGTGGCTGTCGGTACCCCGCGGCCCGCTACCGACGCCGTACGCCACCACCGAGATCGTGCGGGAATACGACGGCCTCTCCGACTGGCCGAACCACCCCACCGCACTCTCCGCCCTGAACGCGGTGATGGGAGTGGCCTTCGTCCACCCCTTTTACGGCGACGCCGCCAACCCCTCGACCCCCGGCACCCTGAAAACGGTCACCACCAATGCCGCCGGCGGCGTCACCACGCACTACGTCGTGCCGACCGCCGGACTGCCGATCACCCAACCGTTGCGCTATCTGGGCGTCAACACCGCCCGACTCGACACGTTGCTTCGCCCCCGGATCGACGCCACCTACCACCGCCGTCCCGCGACATCGTCGTCCACCAGCACCGCCGCCATCGACACACCCGCCACTACCGAAACCACCACGCTGCCGCGCCAGAAGAACACGGCTGCAGACAGGATCAGATCCCTGCTCGGCGTCACCACCGCACCACACACCCAGCGCCGCAACCCCTTCGCGGCGATCACCCGCGCGCTCACACCGCGCCCACTCCGTGGCGGGCACGGCCGCACCGAATCGAGCGCGGCCGACGAGAACGCAGCGCAGCCCACAGCCGAACACACCGACAAGAAACCGCGGACGCCGAAGCGCCCCTCGCCCAAGAGTCGCTCGACCGACTGAGCCCAGGTTCCACACGTCGGGTGACCGACTCGGTAACGTCGCGGTCATGCCGTGGACTTTCCAGTCAGCCGAGCAACTCTGCACCGCATTGGATTCCGGTGAGGTGACGTCGGTGCAACTCACCGACGAATTCATCGCCCGCATCGAGCAATTCGACACCGCCATCAATGCCATCTGTGTGCGCGATTTCGACCGGGCGCGGCACGCAGCCCGCGACGCCGACCAGGCGCGGGCCCGGGGCGAGCGCCGCGCATTGCTCGGAATCCCGGTCACCGTCAAAGAGTCCTACAACATCGCGGGCCTGCCGACCACCTGGGGCAACCCGGCGCACCGCAACTTCATTGCCGCCGAGGACGCGCTGGCCGTCACACGGATCAAAGCCGCCGGCGCCGTCATCCTCGGCAAGACCAATGTCCCGTTCATGCTGCAAGACCATCAGAGTTTCAACGCCATCTACGGCACCACCAACAATCCCTACGACCACGATCGCAGCCCCGGCGGATCGTCAGGCGGATCGTCGGCCGCACTGGCCGCGGGATTCGGGCCGCTGTCACTGGGCTCCGATATCGGCGGTTCGCTGCGGGTACCGGCGCACTACTGCGGCATCTACGCGCACAAACCGACCTTCGGGATCGTCGCCACCCGCGGCGCGGTCCCGCCCCACGTTCCCGCGCTCCCCACCGACGGCGAGTTGGCAGTCCTCGGCCCGATGGCCCGCACCGCGCGCGACCTGACGCTCCTGCTGGATGTGATGGCCGGACCCGATCCGCTGACCCGGGGCCTGGCGTACCGCTTCGAGCTTCCGCCGGCTCGGCACCAGCAGCTTCGCGACTTCCGCGTCCTGGTCGTCGACGAGCATCCGCTCATCCCGACCGGAGCGGCCGTACGCGCTGCGATCAGCCGGGTCGCCGACGCACTCGTCGCCGCCGGCGCCGAGGTGCAGCGGCGCAGCCCGCTGCTGCCCGACCTCACCGAGGCGGCCACCGTCTACATCGAACTGCTCACCTCGTTCGCCGCGGCGAATCATCCCCCGCAGCTCTACGCCGATCTGCAGAACACCGCCGCCACGCTCGGCCCCGACCAGCGCGGCTATGACACCGCGTGGCTTCGCGGATCGGTTCTCTCCCATCGCGACTGGGTGGGTGCGGACCGGCTCCGCGAGGTGCACCGCGCGCAGTGGCGCCGCCTGTTCACCCACTTCGACGCCGTCCTGTGCCCCATCACACCGACCCCGGCCTTCCCGCATGATCACACCAGCACCCTGGAAGACCGCACCATCGACATCGACGGCACCGCATACCCGTTCGGGGACCAACTCACCTGGCTTGGGCTGGCCACCATGCCCGGCCTGCCCGCCACCGCCATCCCCGCGGGCCAGACGGCTGAGGGGTTGCCCGTCGGTATCCAACTCATCGGGCCCATGTTCGAAGACCGCACCACGCTGCGACTTGCCGAACTTCTCGAAGATCAGATCGGTGGATTCCGCCAACCGCGAGAAAGCCGGACACCCGAACGGCCACAGTGACAAGCTTCGTCACGCTGCTGACATTGTGCGGACCCGGCTCGGTGTGACCGCCGCCATACTGGATGTGAGAGCTCCCACAAAGCAGCGGTTCTCGATGGTTACTCAGTGGCATTTCACCATGGCGGCCTTACGCTTTCAGATCAGTGTATGAGCCACCTCGGCCGCACCTGGGGGAACGGATTCGCTGACGATGGTCCTGGCCGCAAAGCTCGGTGCTGCCATATCGGTAGCCTCCACGGCGGCTGTACTCCTGGCCGCTCCTGCAGAAGCTGACTCAACGATCAGAGCCGTTGACATCTGCAATCAGTATTCGCCCGGTGTCCCGACAAGGGTCGTCCACATCGGCCGCAACTCTGGCGCTTGCGGCGTCCTCTCATCGGCGGCAGGGCTCTTCTCAGCTCCCATCTTGATCGCCACGATCATGGGCGACAAGCATCCGGGCGCATACCCGATTCATCCCTCGGATCCGTTCTCCGACTGGATCATTCCAAGCTCCTGACTTCGGCAATCCTCCCCGCACCCTTGAACCGGTGCCGCTGGCGCAAGTCAGCCTGGTCGCTCACCAGCCGTGCGGGCGCAATGTTCGATGGCCTGTACGGAGCGGACGAATGCTGCACGCAGCGCCTTCTGGCCGAATCTCCCCAGTGCCCACGACACGATGTTGCCGATGAGGTTGCCTCCCTCCCGGATGATCCGCACCTCGACATCGGTGGCACCGTCCGCCCGGCGGAACAGGGTGTACTGATATCCGGACATGCCGCCAAAGAGGTTGGAATCGAGTGTTTTCACCGAAATGTGCTGTGGATCTGACCAGTCATAGCGCAGTCGCTCCCAGATCCACGTCGACCGTTCGGTCACTTCGGCGGTATTGCGGGTGCGGCGGTGAAGGTGAACCGTCGACACGGCACCGAGCCGGGAAGGGTCCGCAGCGTCTGCGGTGAAGTCGGTCAAACCGGCCAGAAACTGGCTTCTTGTCAGCGTCGTGCGAACGCGGAACCGGACGATCACAAAATCTCCGGTGCGTGATGTCGAGTCCCGGGCGTGAACAGCTGACCAGTGAACCGCGGCGCTGGCATCGGTGCGTTACCGAGCCCGCTGCGCCAGTTTGTTCGGCTGATCGATCACGATCGTCTTGCCCTGGATGCGCAGCCAGCCGCGGGAAGCGAAGTCCGACAGGGCTTTATTGACCGTCTCGCGAGAAGCGCCGATCAGCTGTGCGAGCTCGACCTGGGTGAGACCGTGATCGAGACGCACCGCGTGACGCTCGGGTTGACCGAAGCGGTCGGCCAATTGAAGGAGCTGTTTGGCGGTCCGACCGGGCACGTCGGTGAAAATCAGATCGGACATGATGTCGTTGGTGCGACGCAGCCGCCGCGCGAGGACCTGCAGCAGTTGCGCGGAGATCTCGGGTCGATCCGACAGCCACGCCTTCAGACCCGCGCGGTCCATGACCGCGGTGTGCAATTCGGTCAGCGCGGTCACCGTCGACGTGCGTGGGCCGGGATCGAAGATCGCGAGCTCGCCGAACATGTCCGAGGGACCCATCACCGCGAGCAGGACCTCGCGACCATCAGCGATGCGCCGCCCGACTTTGACGCGCCCGGAAACGATGACGTAGAGACAATCACCTGGCTCCCCGGCGCTGAAGACCGACTCGCCACGAGCGAACGTCACCCATTGCATCGTCCGGGTCACTGCATCAACAGCCTCGGCCGGAACCCCTTTGAAGATCCCAGCTCGGGTGAGAACCTCGTGCATCACTTCCTCCCCCATTGCGACACAACTGACCATCGACGCCAGACTGCCGACACTGGCAACCACGAGTCCGGTCCCCTGATCATACGATGCTACAGCTCATGTATGACCAAATAGACCGCCGGGCGCATGGAAGGAAGGTGCTGTCGGCAAACCGGACGCCGATCAGCCGTTCCGCATCACAGGTCTATAGTTTCTTTTGCCGGAGAGTCTTTCTCGACGGTGATCAAGGGGCGCTCCACCCTGAACGACCTCAGAGCCAGATCCCGGCCGGCGATCGGCGGGCCACCTAGGTCATACATGCCGTTCTTGGAGTATGACCACGTTGAGTGCGTGCGCGCACCGACAGCAGACTCGGCGAGACCCACCTCCTGGGAACCTGTACCCGGGATTGCGCGCTCCCCCGGGCGACTCGGCTCGACGCGTGAAAGCAGTTAACTGGTTGGCCGACAACTTCTTCAGCCCACCGCCCACCGCGACCGTTCAAACGATGGGACCACCGCCATAACGGATGTGAGAGCCCGCACAGCGGGCCGGTGGACGGCACCACCGGGCCTCGGCGTCGACGAAGAAGGAGGTGGGTGACGGGGCACCTCTTGGAAGCAAGGAAGGGCCATCCTGGCGGTGAAACGTCAGCGGCGGCGGCGAGTCCGAGGACTAGCGGCCCGTTCACTGTCGGTGACGGCGGCACCCACCCACCGATGAAGGAGTCGACGCAGTTCGTCGGCAGGCTCGACCGGAGAGAGGATGAACGACTGCAAGGTTCGCAGCGTCAGTTGCACGATGTCGTCGAATGCCGCCGCACTGAACTCTGACCAGTCGACGTCGAGACGTTCCAGAACGCTTCGAGTTTGCCCTTGCGCCATGTCGTTTCCAGGAATGTCCGCAAACGTCGCCACATGTTGAGGATTGAGCAGAAGGCCGATGTAGGGATCCTGCGGAAGCCGCTGCAACGTGAGCATCAGACCCTCGACGATCACCTCCGCGGGGTCGCGGATACCCCGCAACGCGGTCACCAGATTGCCTGCGAATGCCCACGACGCATCGGCGGCGGCGGCGCCGAGCAGCTCGTCGGTACCCGAGAAGTAGTGGTAGATCGTCTGCCGCGTCACCCCGAGGGCACGAGCCACGTCAGTGATATTCGTCTGGGCGCCCCTGACGTCGATAACCCCGCGCGTGGCGGCCAGGATCCGCGTCCTCGCCTCGGCGTCGGTCGTCGGCACATCGCCCGCCCACCCTCGGGTGCGCATACCACTCCTGACACGCATCGCTGCTGCCCAACAGGGCATCCTGCCAGCCCCGGCTAACCCGGCGATGCTACCGCAGCGCCGTGCCATCCGGCGTGGATCCAACGCCCGCCGACGGACCACCACATATGGCGTTGCAGCCTCTTCAGCGCGCCAGGCGGGCAACGAGAAAGTCCGCGAGATCCCGTTGCAGCTCGCGTGAGTCGTCGAGCACACCGTCCATCCACCAAAAACCGTGGATCATCCCGGGATAGCGTTTGGCCTCGACGTCCACCCCGGCATCGCGGAGCAGGACGGCGTAGGACTCGGCTTCGTCGCGCAACACGTCATGACCGGCGGTGGCCACGAAGGTCGGCGGAAGATGGGCAAAACCGTTGGCGCGTACAGGCGAGACGCGCGGATCGGTACCCGCACTCGCATCGACGTAGTGGTTCCAGAACCAGGCCATGTCGGCGGCGTCCAGACCGAAACCACGGTCGAAATCGGTGTACGACGTTGTCCTCATCGCGCTATCCAGCGCCGGGTAGAGCAGGCCCTGAGCGGCGATGGTGACATCGGTGCCGGCCAGCTCGGCGGTGGTGGCCGCGGCCAGGTTACCGCCCGCGCTGTCGCCGACCACGGCCAGCCGTCCAGAGTCGACATCCAGCTCGGCAGCGTGGCTGTGCACCCACCGCACAGCCGCGACGCAGTCCTGCAACGGAATCGGGAAACGATGCTCGGGAGCTTTCTGGTAGTTGACCGCCACGACGACGTACCCGGTGTCGCGGGCCAGGACCCGAGCGGGTTCGTCCACCAGATCCAGGTTGCCGATCACCCATCCGCTGCCGTGCAGCACGACGATGACGGGTTGCGGCCCGCTCGATCTGGTCGGCCGGTAGATGCGAATGGGCAGGTCCGCGGTCGGTCCGGGAAGGAACCGATGTTCCACCTCTGCCATCGCCGGTGCAGGCCGTTGCAGGTCAAGGTAGGCCAGCGCCGCCAAGCGCGCCTGCGGTACCGACAGCGTGGCGATAGCGGGCGCCGTGGCCGCCGCGGCCAGGTGGGCGCGGGCTTGCGGATGCAGGGCAGATGCCTCGATCATTGTTGCTCCCCATGGCTATTCGTGAACACCAGCACCGTGCCGATCAGCGCCATGCCAGCTCCCACCCACACCGGTGACCGCCAACCCAGCCCCAGGGCGATGGTCGCGGCGCCCAGCCCCGAAGCAATCGCATTACCCAGGTTGAATGCCGCAATGTTGGCCGCTGACGCCATGGTCGGTGCGTCGTGGGCGAAACGCATGACCCGCAGTTGTAGGGCCGGCGTCGCGGCAAACCCGACCAGTCCCATGGCCACCAGCAGCAGCGCCACCGGTACCCGCCACGACGCGAGCATCCCGTAAGCAATGAGCACGATCGGCAGCAGCACCGACACGGTGCGCAGCGTCCAGGTGAGATTCCGGTCGGCAGCCCAGCCGCCGACGAAATTGCCGACGAACAAACCGATTCCGAAGAGCACCAGCAGCCACGGCACCGCCGTCGCGCTGTAGCCGGTCACACGGGTCACCAGCGGCTCGACGTAGATGAAGGCACCGAACACGCCGCCGAACACCATCATGGTCAACAGGATCGACACCATGACCTGGCGGCGGAACAGAACGGCGAAGTGGTTGCCGCCCAACGGCGGTGGCGCCGGCTGCCGGGGCACCAGAGTGGCCACGCCGACGATGGCCAGCACACCCAGGGCGCTGATGATCCAGAAGGCACTGCGCCAGCCGAGGTGTTGGCCGACGAAGGTGCCGAACGGCACGCCCAACACGTTGGCCAGGGTCAGCCCGCCGAACATGATCGCGATGGCCGATGCCTTGCGTTCAGGGGCGACCAGATCTCCGGCGACCACAGCGCCGATGCCGAAGAATCCGCCGTGGCACAGCGCGGTGATGACGCGGCCGAGCATGGCGACCCCGAAACCCGCTGCCAGCGCTGTCAATACGTTGCCGGCAACGAATAAGGCCAGCAGCACCAACAACGCCACCTTCGGTGGGCGCCGCGACAAGGCGGCGGTGACGGTGAACGCGCCCACCACCACGGCCAGGGCGTATCCCCAGATCAACGCGCCCGCGGTGGGCACGGTGACGCGGAGCGCTTCGGCAACGTCGGTGAGCAGCCCGGCGATGACGAACTCGGTCAGCCCGATACCGAAGCCACCGACAGCCAGGGCGAGCAGGCCGGGGTGTAGCCGGCGCACCGGTGTCCTGGCATTGTTTTCGGGCAGGGTGGAACTATCCATGGACCCTCTCCTCGGGAGTTGTGTTTGCGGCGCAGCGCTGTTCGCGGCGCGGCGCTATTCGGTGATGGTGGTGCTGGCCAGTAGGCGCAGCGCAGCCTCGTCGCTGGATCCGGGTTCGGCGTGATGCAACAGCAGCCGGTGGCCGTCGTCTTCGGGAAGGTGCAAGATCTGGAATCGCAGGTCGAGCCGCCCGACGACGGGATGGTGGTAGCGCTTGATGCCGTGGGTACACAGCGCCACCGGTTGCGCAGCCCACAGTTGGGCGAAATCGTCGCTGGCGACGCTCAGGTTCCCGACGAGTCGCGCGAGGTCGTCGTCGGCGACGTAGACGGCGCTGACGTAGCGCAGCGAGGCGACGGCCAGCGTGGCCTCGGCCTCCCACTCACGATGCAAGGTGCGTGCATGCGCGTCGGTGAACATCATCGCCACCTTGTTCGGCGGCGCACTGCCATAGGGCGCCGCGGGATCGAGGTGCGGCGCAAGGAGCGCGTGGCCCAGTCGATTCCAGCCGACGATGTCCTGAAGAGGTGACAGCGCGACGGCAGCGACGTCGGGCATCGCGTCCAGCAGCGTCACGAACTCCGGACGCAGCCCCGTTCGCCCCGAACGTGCCCGGCTATCCGTCGCCGAAGCCAGCCGCTGCAAGTGCGCCCGCTCGACCTCATCAAGCCCCAACGCCCGAGCCAGCGCGTCCAGCACCTGACTCGACGGATTGGTGGCCAGGCCCTGCTCGAGGCGCGTGTAGTACGTCAGCGACACCCCGGCCGCCCCAGCCAACTCCTCGCGGCGCAGCCCGGGTACCCGGCGTGGCCCCAGCCCGCTCAGACCCGGCAACAGCGCGGTGTCAGCGGCCGCACGCCGGCTACGCAGAAACTCGGCCAGCTGCTGGCCGCCTGAACCACGTGTGCCCGTCATGTCTTACATCGTGCGCGACAGGCGACGACCGCGCCTGCCCCTGACAGTGACAGGCAGCCAGAGCGCCGAGCGAGAATTTGCTGCCAATATCCTGTGAGGACGGCGCCCCGGGGGCCCACCGGCCGATGAGCAGTGGCAATATTGACATACCGTGCGCGACTGCACGACCATCGGGCCTCACAGCAGCTAACAATGGTTTGATACGCCGTTCATGTTCAGACGCTAGCTGTTTACCAATCGCTTCACTAGTCGCCGCACCTCAATGTGCCGTAGAGACAATCACTTCACTCCGAAAGTAAGCCCGGCTGCACAAAACGCTGGAAATTTGCTGAAGGACATGGTGGACTGCTCCTGCAGCAAATCCAGACTGCATAAGTGCAGCTATGTCTCGAAAAAAGGGGAAGCAGTGCACGCTCTGAGTGATGTCCGTGAACGTGTGACACCGGTGGTTGCGTTGGCCGGTGCGATAGCGATAGCGACAGCGACGGTGGTGAGCTCACCACCCGTGCAACGAGCCGCAGAAAGCACCGTGCAGACTGCCGTGCACGAGGTGAGATCGGTGCCCCTGCAGCTGACCAGCTCCGTGGACTTCTTCGCGCCGTACTACTACATGCCTGCCGGCCCGATCGGTACGGCCATCACCATTCCACTCTTCGCGGTGACGTACGTGGCGGATACCCTGGCGAAGACGGTGACCCAAACCCTCATAGACCTCCACGTGGATCCCCGCCTGGCTGAAGTGCCGGCAGTGGTGTCCAGGGTGGTCTTCACGATCGCCGGCCGGGTGCAGGGCGGTGTGGTCAGCGCACTGGACGGCACCTACGTCTTGGGCAGATTCACTCCCATCCAGGCCATCAACTTCATCATCGAACCCATCAAAGAGGCCATCGAAGCGTTCGTCGCCGCGGGCAAGAACCTGCTCGATCCGTCACTGGCCGTGGCGGCGACGGCCAAGGCCGCCGACACGAGCCAGGATGTCGCGTCCCCGACGATCACCACAACGAAGGCGGTGACCTTGTCGACCGCGCAGGCGGACGTCACGCCGACCTCGTTGCACACGAAGAAGGAACCCGACGCAGTTGCCGCGGCCGAGGTGTCGGATGCGTCCTCCAGCCCAGTGGATGACACCGAGAAATCTGACGCACCGAAGGTGGATACACCGAAGGCAGATACGGCTACCGCCGATGCGCCCACGGTGAAGAAACCGACATGGAAGAAGCCCACGCTCAAATTGCCGAAGCTGAAGCTGAAGCTGCCGACGCTCAAATTCCCCGGCTCCGAGAAGGCGACATCGGCTGGTCAGTCCTCCGAGCGCACGACGAAAGACGCTGGCTCAGAGGAATCTTCGAAGTAGTTCGTGACCGGCTCGGGCGGTGGCTGCGGTCGTCGCCCGAGCGCACCGCGGTCCGATCGGTGGCCGGCGAGTGACCGCAGCCTGGATGATGGACACCGGTTGTGTGACCCGGGTTACACGGATGAACACCTCCGCAATAGTGTGCACCCATGACTTCGCTCGTCCCGCCCCCTGCCCGCCTCCGGGTGATCCAATGGACCACCGGCAACATCGGCAAACGCTCCCTGCACGCGATCATCGGCCGCGACGATATGGAACTGGTCGGGGTGTACGCGCACGGCGCCGACAAGGTCGGCGTGGACGCCGCGGACCTGGCCGGCTGGCCGGAGCCGACCGGCGTCACCGCCACCAACGACATCGACGCGCTCATCGCACTGAAACCGGACGCGTGTTGCTACAACCCGTTGTGGCCCAACATCGACGAACTGGTGCGCCTACTGGAAGCCGGCGTCAACGTGTGCTCCAGTGCGGCCTGGATCACCGGCGGCAAGCAGACCCCGGAAGACCGGCATCGTATTGAGAATGCCTGCGCGGCAGGCAATTCCACCATCTTCGGCAGCGGCGCTCACCCCGGCATGACGAACATGGTCGGCATGGTGCTCTCCGGTTCCTGCGAGCGGGTCGACGAGATCCGGATCACCGAATCGGTCGACTGCTCCACCTACGAGTCGGCGGGTACCCAGTCGGCGATGGGCTTCGGGCAGGACCCGAACACCCCGGGCCTGGACGAGAGCGTGCGACGGGAGAGTGAGGTGTTCGCCGAATCGGCGGCGATGATGGCCGACGCGATCGGCGCACAACTGGACCGGCTGACTTTCGACGTCACCTTCACCGCCGCCACCGATGACACCGACCTGGGTTTCATGCAGATCCCCAAGGGCACCGTCGGCAGCGTGTACGGCTACCACCGCGGCTGGGTCGGTGACCGCAACGTCGTCAGCGTCGGCTTCAACTGGACCATGGGCGACCACGTGACACCGCCGAAACCCCTTGAGCACGGCCATGTCATCCAGGTGTTCGGCACGCCCAACATGCGCACCGTGCTGCACTGCCTGCCACCGAAGGGCTGGACCGAACCGGGCTTCATGGGGCTGGGCATGATCTACACCGCGCTGCCGGTCACCAATGCGGTACCCGCCGTCGTGGCCGCCCCGCCAGGCATCGTGACACTCAAGGATCTGCCGCCGATCACCGGCCGGTTCGCGAAGTAGGGCACGCGCATGTGGGATGAGACCGTCGACGTGGTCGTCGTCGGTTCCGGCGGCGGCATCACCGGCGCTTACACCGCGGCCCGGGAGGGTCTGTCGGTGGCACTGGTCGAGGCGACCGACAAATTCGGGGGCACCACCGCCTACTCGGGCGGCGGAGGCATGTGGTTCCCGGCCAATCCCGTCCTGGTCCGCGCCGGGACCGATGACACAATCGAAGACGCCCTCACCTACTTCCACGCCGTCGTCGGCGACCGCACACCCCGCGCGCTACAGGACACCTTCGTCCGCGGTGGGTCGCGCCTCATCGAATATCTCGAGGAAGACGAGTCCTTCGCGTTCAAGGTGCTGCCCTGGCCCGACTACTTCGGCAGCGCCCCGTGCGCCCGGGTGGACGGCATGCGCCACATCGTCGCCAGGGCCCTGCCCGCGGCGGCGCTGGGACCGTATGCCGACACGGTGCGCGGGCCGCTCGACCATGAACGCCTCGGCACGCCGGCACTCGAATATCTCACCGGTGGAAGGGCATTGATCGGCAGGTTCCTCGCCGCGCTGAGCCGGTTCCCCCATGCGACCACCCACCTCGACTCCCCGTTGACCGAGATCATCACCGACGACGGCGCCGTGACCGGAGTCGTCGTCCAACGCGAAGGGGCGCCCGTGCGCATCGCGGCCCGCCGCGGCGTCATCCTGGCTGCGGGCGGCTTCGAGCAGAACGCAGAGATGCGCACCGCGCACGGCGTACCCGGACGCCCTGTCGACACGATGGGCGCCCCGGGCAACACCGGGTCCGCACACGAGGCGGCCATCCGGATCGGCGCGGCGACCGACCTGATGGATCAGGCTTGGTGGTCCCCCGGTCTTACCCACCCCGACGGCCGCTCGACGTTCTCCCTGGGCATCACCCGCGGCATCCTCGTCGACTCCGGCGGCCGCCGGTTCGTCAACGAGAGCGCACCGTATGACCGGCAAGGCCGGGTGATCATCGACCGGATGCGCACCGGCGCAATGACATTGCCGTTCTGGCTGGTGTACGACGACCGCGATCAGGACGTCCCGCCGGTGCTGTCGACCAGTGTGTCGCTGGTGGAGTCGCAGCGGTACCGCGACGCAGGGCTGTGGCACACCGCCGACACCCTCGACGAACTGGCCGCCGCGATCGGCCTCCCACCAGACGTCCTCGCCGCCACCGTGGCCCGCTTCAACGCACTGGTCGCCGACGGCTCGGACCCCGACTTCGGCCGCGGCGACGAAGCCTATGACCGCACCTTCAGCGGCGGCGAACTCCCGATGGCACCGATCGACCGGCCGCCGTTCCATGCCGCCGCCTTCGGACTCTCCGACCTGGGCACCAAGGGCGGGCTGGTCACCGACACGCACGCCCGCGTCCTGGATACCGGCGGACAACCGATACCCGGCCTCTACGCGGCCGGCAACACCATGGCGGCCGTCAGCGGCACCGCCTACCCCGGTGGCGGCAACCCGATCGGCGCGTCGATGTTGTTCAGCCACCTGGCCGCGCTCCACATGACCACGAGGTGACCCACACCATGAGTGCCCATCGCTATACCGACCGCCGCGTCCTGATCACCGGGGGTGGGTCCGGCATCGGGCAGGCCACCGTCCTGCGCCTCCTCGACGAGGGCGGTCGCGTGGTCGCTGCCGATGTCAGCGACGCGGGGCTCAAGGACACGGTCGCCAAGGCCGCCGGTCACCTCGATCGGCTGGACACCGTGCTCATCGACGTCGGTGACGAGGACTCCGTCCGCAGTGCTGTCGCCACGGCGATCGAGCGCCTCGGTGGTCTGGACACCCTGATCAACGCGGCGGGCATCCTGCGGTCGGCGCACTTCGCCGAGATGTCGCTCGCCGACTTCGAGCAGGTGTTGCGGGTCAACCTGATCGGCACGTTCCTGGTAACCCGCGAGGCCATTCCCGCTCTGCGCCTTGGCAATGCGGCGGCGGTGGTGAACTTCAGTTCGACCTCGGCCAGCTTCGCCCACCCCTACATGGCGGCGTATGCCGCGTCGAAAGGCGGCGTCCAAGCGATGACGCACGCACTGGCCTTGGAGTTCAGTCAGGCCCGGATCCGGTTCAACTGCGTACAGCCGGGGTCGGTGTCGTCCGGGATGACCGACGGGGTCGGCGAGTCGAGGCAGAGCGTCGGCCCGGGCCTGCCTGCGGACATGGATTTCACGCTGCTCGGCAAGATCCGCTCCGTGCTGCCCACCGAAGACGGCGCGATGTTCGCCAAGCCGGACGCCGTCGCCGCGGTGGTGGCGATGCTCGGCTCACCCGAAGCCTCGTGGGTCACCGGCACCGAGGTGCGCGTCGACGGCGGCACCCACATGTGACTACTCGGCGAGGCTGATGCACGCCCCGACGGCACCGCCGCCGACGTGCACACCCAGCACCGGACCCATCTCGGTGACCGTCAGCGACTCGATCTGCGGCAGTCGCGCGGTCAGCGCCGCGCCGAGTTCGGCCGCGTCGTCGTGATTGTCCACGTGGTGCACCGCGATGGACGCGCCGCGCTCCCCCACCACCTCGACGATCGAATCCACCATCGCCGCATGGGCTTTCGACACGGTCCTGATCCGCTGGGCCAGCACCAGCCGGCCGTCGATGTCCAGGCGCAGCAGCGGCTTCAGAGACAGTGCGGTGCCCAGCCAGGACACCGTGGTGCCGATCCGGCCGGACCGGCGCAGGTTGTCCAGCCGGTGCACCACGATGAACACATGCCCGCGCGGCACCGCGGCCCGCGCGGCCGCCTCCACGTCGTCCAACTCGGCGCCGGTCGCCGCCGCCCGCGCCGCCGCGAGCGCGACGAAGCCGATGCCCATGGCCGCGGATCGTGAATTCACCACGCGGACAGCGGATCCGAATTCCCTGGCCACCCCGGCCGCGGTGCTGAAGGTGCCCGACAACGCTGCGGAAATGTGCACGGCGACGACGCCGTCACCGTCGCTGTCCACCAGTGCCTGCCGGTAGGCATCGGACAGATCCGCCGGCGACGCACCGGAGGTGGTCACCTGATTGCGGTCCTGGATGTCCTTGGACATCGGATCGATACCGTCACGCAGATCGGCCCCCCCGACCAGCACGTGCAGCGGCACCTGACGGATGGACCAGCGCTGCAAGTCCTCATCGCTCAGCCGCGCCGACGAATCGGTCACCACCTGAACCGTCATGAGCCCGCGCGGTAATCCGGTTGATAGGCACCGGCTTCGGCGAGCCCTTTGAGCATCAGATCGGCGACGGCGGCGTGCGCCTCGAAGTTCCAGTGGATCCCGTCGGGGTTGCCCTGCCCGCTGAGCACATACTCGCCCACCGCTGCCTTCAGGTCGACGATCGGGACCTGCTTGGCCTCGCCCCACGCGGTGATCGCATCCGCGGTGGCATCGCGCCACCGGTGCGAGTGCCCGTAGGTTTCGGCGATGTGGACCGACGGCACGGTGGCCACAAAAGGGATGCCGGGCCGGTTGAAATCGATGGCGGCCCTGGTCTGTTCGAGGTAGTCGACACTGAGGTGCGCAGGCAGCGCGGGGCGGGCCACCGGGGACAGCCGCGGCTGCAGCCAGCCGTAACCGTCCCGGGCCCAGCGTCGCAGCCACGACGGGCGCACATAGCGGATCAGTTCGCGCAGCGCGGTCGGCAGCGGCGACGGCAACGAATCCATCCCCGATGTCGCGAAGATGACTGCTCCCGCACGCGGCAGCGCGGCCCAGGATCGCGGATCCTGCGTGGCCGCCCACCACACGTCGCGGCAGGTCCAGCCGATCCGGCCGATCAGTTCCAGGTCCCAACCGAGTTGATCGGCAACGAGATTGGGCCAGATGCGTGGATCGTCGGACGGCAGGCCACCGGTCGGGCCGTAGTACGAAAGCGAATCGCAGAAGACCAGCAGCGTTTGCCTGCGTGGCACGTCAGAGGACATCGTTGGCCACCTGCGCGGAGGCGTTCCACACGTCGAGGCGCCACTTGACGGCGTCATTGACGATGTGCCCGGACAGCTGCACCCAGCTGGCGTTGCCCATCCCGCCCAGCACCGGCCAGTTGTCCACGGGCAGCGCGAGCAGCGCACCGGTCAGCGCGGCGATCAGCCCGCCGTGCGCGACCAGCACGACCGGGCGGTCCGACCCGTCGGCACCCCATTCCGGTTGGGAATCCAGCAGTTCGGTCACCAACGGCATGCTGCGCTCGGCCACGTCGACGCGGCTCTCGCCACCGTGCGGCGCCCACCGGGCATCGTCACGCCACGCCACCCGGGCACCGGGGGCGACGGCGTCGACCTCCAGGTGCGTCAGCCCCTGCCAGTCACCGAGGTGGGTTTCACGCAGCCGCTCGTCGATGTGCACCGGCAACCCGGAACGGTCGCCCAGAGCGGTGGCGGTGTCCAGGGCGCGACGCAGATCCGAGGACACGATGTGCAGCGGCTGCCGTTTGGCCAACACCTCGGCCGCGGCGATGGCCTGCTGGCGGCCCAGTTCCGTCAGGTCAGTGTCGAGCTGACCCTGCATTCGGCTGCCGGCATTCCACTCGGTCTGCCCGTGCCGCAGCAGGACCAGCCGGCGAACGGTCATGCCGAGCCCTCGTCGGGCTCCGCACCGTCGAGGTCGACCGCCACCACCGGGCAGTCCCTCCACAACCGGTCCAGCGAGTAGAACTCGCGCTCCTCGGAGTGCTGGACGTGCACCACGACGTCGACGTAGTCCAGCAGGGTCCAGCGACCCTCGCGGGTGCCCTCCCGGCGCGCGGGCTTGTGCCCGGCCTGGCGCATCTTCTCCTCGACCTCGTCGACGATCGCGTTGACCTGGCGTTCGTTGGACGCCGACGCGATGACGAACAGGTCGGTGATGACCAACTGCCCGGACACATCGATGACGACGATGTTCTCGGCGAGCTTGGACGCGGCCGCCCGCGCTGCGACGGTGGCCGCGTTCACGGCTTCTTGGGTGGCACTCACGAGCGGGTTTCCTTTGTCTCGGTCGCTGCGGGGGCGGCGTAGAGCCCCCGTTTGGACACGTACTGGACCACACCGTCGGGCACCAGGTACCAGATCGGTCGGGATTGTTGGGCGCGCAACCGGCAGTCGCTCGACGAGATCGCCAACGCGGGTACCTCGACCAGCGTCAGGGCGTGTTCGGGCAGTTCCTTCATGGCTTCGGCGATGTGTTCGCCATCCAGCTCGTAACCGGGGCGGCTGACCCCGACGAACCGGGCCAGGGAGAACAGCTCCTCCCAGTTCTGCCAGGACAGGATCGAGGCCAGCGCGTCGGCGCCGGTGATGAAGTACAGGTCGGTGTCCTGGTTGAGGGCGGCCAGGTCCCGCAGGGTGTCCTTGGTGTAGGTCGCCCCACCGCGGTCGATGTCCACGCGGCTCACCGAGAATCTCGGGTTGGCGGCGGTGGCGATGACCGTCATCAGGTAGCGGTCCTCGGCGGCGGTGACGAGCCGGTCCCGCTTCTGCCAGGGCTGCCCGGTGGGCACGAACACCACTTCGTCGAGCTCGAACTGGTCGGCGACCTCGCTGGCCGCGACGAGGTGGCCGTGGTGGATGGGATCGAACGTCCCGCCCATCACCCCGAGCCTGCGTCTGGTCACGAAGAGCCAGCTTACGGGAGTGCATCGCGCCGCTCACACCTGCCGACCTCGACGTTTTGGCGACGCGGTCAGACGGGAAGGAGGCCGTCGATCACCGAGGCGAGCTGTTTGGCCGAGCGGCACTCATGCATCGGTATGAGGTCGGTATAGCGGGGCACCGCAGAATCGCCACTGCCCCACAGGTGTTTGGGCTCGGGGTTGAGCCAGTGCGCGTGCCGGCTGGCGTGCACCATCCGGGTCAGCAGATCGGCCTGCGGGTTTCGGTAGTTGTTGCGCGCGTCGCCGAGGATCAGCAGCGAGGACCGCGGGGACAGCACGTTCGGGAAGTTGTCCATGAACGACACGAACGCGTGCCCGTAGTCGGAGTGCCCATCGCGGGTGTACACCCCGGCCTCGCGGGTGATGCGCTGCACCGCGACCGCCAGATCGGCTTCCGGACCGAACATCTCGGTGACCTCATCGGTGGTGTCGATGAAGGCGAACACCCGGACCCGGGAGAACTGCTGGCGCAGCGCGGCCACCAGCATCAGCGTGAAGTGGCTGAAGCCGGCCACCGAACCCGACACGTCGCACAGCACCACCAGCTCGGGACGGGCCGGGCGCGGCTTCTTGAGCACCACATCGATGGGCACCCCACCGGTGGACATGGATTTGCGCAGCGTCTTGCGCATATCGATCTGGCCGGCACGGGACCGGCGCCGCTTGGCGGCCAACCGGGTGGCCAGGGTGCGGGCCAGCGGCTGCACCGTTTTGCGCATCTGGCGTAGCTGTTCGCCTGAGGCGCGCAGGAATTCGACGTTCTCGGCCAGCTGCGGCACCCCGTACATCTGGACGTGTTCGCGGCCCAACTGTTCGGCGGTGCGCCGCTTGGTCTCGGATTCGACCATCTTGCGCAGCTGGGAGATGCGCTGCTGGGCAACCGCTTTGGCGATCTCCTCCTGCGTCGGCGTGGGCTCCTCGCCGTAGGGCGCCAGCAGACCCGCCAACAGCCGGCCCTCCAGCTCGTCGAGCGCCATCGCCTTGAGCGCCTGATACGACGAGTATGACGGGCCGCGACTGGAGTTGTACCGGCCGTACGCCTCCACGATGCGGGCGATCATCGCCGCCAGCCGGTCATCGAGGCTCTCCAGATCCGCGTCGGGACCGAGCATGTCGAGCAGCGCGGTGCGCATCGCCTCGATGTCCTCGGGCGGCAACGCGTCCGGCCGGCCGTCGCTGCTGTCGTCCTCGTCATCGATCACGGTGCGGTCGCCCAACGCTGCGGGCCACCAGATGTCGAACATCGCGTCATAGGTTTCGCGGTGATCGGCGCGCCGTAGCACGGCGCACGCCAACCCTTCGCGCAGCGCTCCCCGGTCACCGAGGCCGAGTTCGGCCAGCACCCGGCCGGCGTCCACCGTCTCCGACGGGCCCACCGAGATCCCGGAACTGCGGAGCGCTTCCACGAACTCCACAAGGTGCCCGGGAATGCCGAAGGGCGCCAACGGTTGTGGCGGGCGGGTACGTCGCGAAGTCATCGATCCGAGCCTCTCAGTTGAGCTTCAGCTCTCCGGCCGCCTTGATCTGATCGGACTGGTGCTTGAGCACCACACCGAGGGTGGCGGCGATCAGCTCGTCGTCGATGGTGTCCATGCCCAGCGCGAGCACGGTGCGGCCCCAGTCGATGGTCTCGGCGACCGACGGCACCTTCTTCAGTTGCATGCCGCGCAGCACCCCGATGATGCGGACCAACTCGGCGGCGATCTTCTCCGGCAACTCGGGCACCCGGGACAGCAGGATGCGGCGCTCCAGGTCGGCGTCGGGGAAGTCGATGTGCAGGAACAGGCACCGTCGCTTGAGCGCCTCGGACAGTTCCCGGGTGGCGTTGGAGGTCAACAGCACGAACGGCGCGCGTTCGGCCTTGATGGTGCCGAGCTCGGGCACCGTCACCGCAAAATCGGACAGCACCTCCAGCAGCAGGCCCTCGATCTCGATGTCCGCTTTGTCGGTCTCGTCGATGAGCAGCACCGTCGGGTCGGTGCGCCGGATCGCGGTCAGCAGCGGGCGGCTCAGCAGGAATTCCTCGCTGAACACATCGGTCTTGGTCTGGTCCCAATCACCGGTCCCGGCCGTGCCGGCCTGGATCCGCAGGATCTGCTTGGCATGGTTCCACTCGTAGAGGGCGCGAGCCTCGTCGACGCCCTCGTAGCACTGCAGCCGCACGAGTTCACTGCCGGTGGTCTGCGCGACCGCACGGGCCAGTTCGGTCTTGCCGACGCCCGCGGGGCCCTCGACCAACAGCGGCTTGCCGAGCCGGTCGGCCAGGAAAACCGCAGTGGCCGTGGCCTTGTCGGGCAAATAGCCGGTCTCGGCCAGCCGCTTGGCGACATCGTCGATGTCGCTGAACAGCGGGGCGGGGCGGGCGGGCAGGCTCATGAGTGAGTGTTCTCCTAATCAGGCGGGACGGGTTTGTCCGTCGCCCCACACAATCCACTTGGTCGAGGTCAGTTCGGGCAGCCCCATCGGGCCGCGGGCGTGCAGTTTCTGGGTGGAGATGCCGATCTCGGCGCCGAACCCGAACTGCTCACCGTCGGTGAAGGCCGTCGACGCGTTCACCATCACCGCGGCGGCGTCCACCCCTTCGGTGAACCGTTGGGCCGCAGCAAGATCGGTGGTGACAATCGCCTCGGTGTGCCCGGTGCCGTACTCGTTGATGTGGTCGATGGCACCGTCGACGCCGTCGACCACGGCCACCGCCATGTCCAGGGACAGGAATTCGGCCCGCAGCTCTTCCTCACTGGGATCCAGGTGCACCGTGACGCCGGCGTCCTGCAGCGCGGACACCAGCCGCGGCAGCACGGTGTCGGCCACCGCGCGGTCCACCAACAACGATTCCGCGGAATTGCACACGCTGGGCCGACGGGTCTTGGAGTTCAGCAGGATCCGCTCGGCCATCTCGAGATCGGCAGCCTCATGCACGAAGACGTGGCAGTTGCCGACCCCGGTCTCGATGGTCGGCACGGTGGCGTCACGGACGACCGCGTCGATCAGCCCCGCCCCACCGCGCGGGATGACCACGTCGACCAGACCGCGGGCCTGGATCAGGTGCGTGACGCTGGCGCGGTCCGCACTCGGCAGCAGCTGGACCGCATCCATGGGCAGCCCCGACTCATACAGCGACTCGCGCAGCGCCATGACCAGGGCGGCGTTGGACCGCGCCGCCGACGAGCTGCCCCGCAGCAGCACGGCGTTGCCGGATTTCAGGGTCAGCCCGAAGGCGTCGACGGTGACGTTGGGCCGGCCTTCGTAGACGATGCCGACGACGCCGAGCGGCACCCGCTGCTGGCGCAGTTGCAGGCCGTTGGGCAGGGTCGAGCAGCGCAGCACCTCGCCGATGGGGTCGGCCAGACCGGCGACCTGGCGCAGGCCGGCGGCGATGCCGTCGATGCGCTGCGGGTTGAGGGCCAGCCGGTCCAGCATGGCCTCGGCGGTGCCCGCGGCGCGGGCAGCCTCGATGTCCTCTGCATTGGCCGCGAGGATGTCGTGGGTGTGTTCCATCACCGTGTCAGCGGCCAGGTGCAGGGCCCGGTTCTTGGTCTCGGTGCTCAGCGCGGCCAGGGTGCGGGACGCGGTGCGCGCGGCGGTCGCGGCGGCGTGAACCTGCCCCCGCAGGTCGACGCCGGTCTCCGCCGAAGTGGCTTGCACGCTCATCAAGCCAGGGTATCGGGCTTCCCCAGGTCAGGCCCGGTGGGGGCCGCGTACGTGCTCCGGCGAGATTGCGCACAGGGTTGCGCAATCCCCCAGCATCACGAATATCTACAACCCTGAGCGCAATCTCGTCGGAGCGCGCAGATCATCACTACGGTGAGACCCGTGGCACGCGTATGTGTGGTGGGCAGCGTGAACATGGATCTTGTCTTCGCGGTGGATGCGTTGCCGAACCCTGGTGCGACGGTGCTGGCGTCCTCGATGACCCAGGCCCCCGGTGGCAAGGGCGGCAACCAGGCGATCGCCGCGGCGCGGGCCGGCGCCGATGTCACGTTGGTGGCGGCGGTGGGAGACGACGCGGCAGGGACCGCCCTGAAGGCGCACCTGTCCGGCAACGGGGTGGACGTCGCGGGTGTGACGACGCTGCCGATGCCCAGCGGGACGGCGAGCATCGTCGTCGACGCGCACGCGGAGAACGTCATCGTGGTCGCCCCCGGCGCCAACGGCCATCTCAGCCTGAACTCCGCCACACTGCGGGAGGTCGTCGCCGGCTGCGAGGTTCTGCTGATGCAGTTGGAGATCCCGCTCGACACCGCGACGGCCGCCGCCCGTATCGCCCGTGCGGCCGGCGCGACCGTCGTACTCAACGCCTCACCCGCGGGTGCCGACCCGGCCGCGCTGGCCCAGCTGGCCGAGGTCACCGATGTGGTGATCGTCAACGAAGCCGAAGCGGCACTGTGGAATTGGCCGGTGCCCCATCTGGTCACCACACTCGGTGCGCGCGGCGCCACCCACCGCACCGCCGACGGACAGACGGACGTTCCCGCCTACCCGGTCGAGGCGTTGGACACCACCGGCGCCGGCGACGTGTTCGCCGGCGTGCTTGCGGCGGGCTGGGCGTCGGACCCCGCGCACGCGCTACGGCGGGCCTGCGCCGCCGGCGCCCTGGGCACCCTGGTGCCGGGCGCGGGTGACTGCGCCCCATCCGACGAGGCGATCGAGGACGCACTCAACTGAGTCACCAACAGTTGTGGTTATAGTCGGCAGCCATGACAGCGCGACCGCCCGAAGGCGACTGGCTCGGCACTCCTTTCCTGAAATTCGAGCGGCAGGGCCCGTTCGGCGTGGTGCGCCTGGACCGGCCCGAGGCGCGCAACGCGATGACCCCGGCGATGTACTTCGGCATCCGCTACGCCGTCAGCCACGTCGAGACCGATCCGGACCTGGCGGGCCTGCTCATCACCGGCACCGGCGATGTCTTCGCCCCCGGCGGGGACCTCGGCGGCGGTGACGGCAGCGATGACTGGATGAAGTGGGGCGCGGCGCTGTCGATGGACGTCACCCCGTTCGAGACGCTGCGCCAATCGGTGAAACCGGTGGTGTCGGCCGTCAACGGGCTGGCCCAGGGCGGCGGCCTGCAGATCGCGCTGTGCAGCGATATGGCCGTGGTCAGCGAGCGGGCCACCTTCCGGGTGCCCGAACTGTTCCGCGGTATCGCCGACACCTATTACAGCCAGATGCTGGCCCGCCTCATCGGCCCCGTCCGGACCCGCGACCTGATGTTCACCGGCCGGGTGCTGACCGCGCAGGAGGCCCTGGACTGGGGCATGGTGTCGCGGGTGGTGCCGCACGACACCTTGCTGGACGAGGCGCGCGACGTGCTGGCGCAGGTGTGCCGGACCGCGCCCGGCGCGCGGTCGGTGGTGAAGTCGAGTCTGGACAACTACCTCGGGTTGTTCGACCGGATCGGGATGAAGGCCAGTTACAGCGGCGCCGAGGCGCGCCAGGGATTCATCGCCTTCAAGGAACGCCGTTCCCCGGATTGGGTGCATCCGGATCTGCGCACCGAGGGCCGGCTCTGAACAGGCTCAGCAAAATCCCGTGCGACGGGGATGACTCCACCTAGAATCTGTCCTCCAAATGGACAACCACAAACAGGTCGCACTCTCGCGGGGCCTCTTCATATTCACGCTGATCGTGGCAGCGCTGTATCTGCCACTGGCAGTGAACTACACGTGGCCGTTGTTCGGCTCCGGCGCACCGCGCTGGCAGGACGACGTGAACACGACGATCAACGGCGCCGGCTACGCGCTGGGCGACGGGTCGGTGGATGCCGTCCGGCACGCCGCCTACGCGCAGTACCGGGTGGTGCTGTTGGTGCACACCACCTTGGGCGCATTGGCGTTGATACTGGCCATGTTCCAGTTCTCGGCGCGGATTCGGCAACGCCGGCCTGCCGTGCACCGGTGGACCGGCCGCGCCTACCTGACGCTGATGACCATCAGCATGCTGACCGCCCTGATATTCCTCTATC
This sequence comes from Mycolicibacterium cosmeticum, assembly GCA_016197365.1. Classification (GTDB taxonomy): domain Bacteria; phylum Actinomycetota; class Actinomycetes; order Mycobacteriales; family Mycobacteriaceae; genus Mycobacterium; species Mycobacterium cosmeticum_A. The sequence continues at coordinate 197,999 of JACPVS010000003.1, forward strand.
TGACCCCACCGGCCGAACACTTCATCGGCCCGGCGTTCGAGACCCAGCTGCGCGGCCTGGCCGTCGGCACGCTCGCCAGCGCCTGGTACGCGGTGTACGCAATCCGCAAGCGCGACATGGTCACCCACCGCGCGTGGATGACCTACAGCATCGCCTTCATGTTGACCGCACCGTTGTTGCGGTTCATCTGGATCGGGATACAGCCGCTGATCCCGCAGCATGACCTGTTGACCAATATCGGCGTGGGTTCCCTGATTCTCGGTGTCGTCGCACCCGGCGGCGCCGCGGTCGCGTTCATGGCCGCACAGCAAACCCGACCCGACGAGGTGCCCACCACGACACCGGCGTGGAATTACGGCGCGGCGGTGGGGCTCGCAGCGGTCGGCTCGCTCGCGTATGCGGGCCTGACATCGCGGCTGCCCGAACCGATCCCGCACTCGCTGGTGGCCTTCCACCTGGTGCCGGTCTGGATCAGCGTCGCGCTCGCGGCGGCCGGCGTGATCCGGGCCCGGAGCCGGGGCAACACCGCTCGGGAACGGCAATGGCGTTGGCTGCTCTGGGGTTTCGCCGCAGCTCCGCTATCGGCGAGCCTGTACTCGCTGATCGTCCCGCCCGACTTCACCGCTGCTGACGCGATCATCGCCGGCGGCATGGACGGGGCGGCCATCCCGATCACCGTCTGCTTCGCCGTGATCGTGCGCGCCGCGGCCCGGCAGCCGAGTCAGGAGCTCGACACCGCCCGCGGTACGTTGACGGGAACCTTCGAGCGCTAGTCCGCCGGGATCTCGCGGTCGATCTCGTCAAGCCAGATCCGTGCCGACATGTCCGACGGTGCACGCCAATCGCCGCGCGGGGACAGCGCGCCACCGGCGGATACCTTGGGGCCGTTGGGCAGTGCGGAGCGCTTGAACTGGCTGAACGAATAGAACCGCTGCGCGAACACCGTGAGCCAGTGCCGGATCTGGGGCAGCGAGTACTCCACGCGCTTGTCCGCCGCGATGCCCGTCGGCCAGCCACCCCGGTCGGCGTCGCTCCAGGCATGCCAGGCCAGGAAGGCGATCTTGGCGGGCCCGAATCCGTAACGCAGCGCCTGGAACAGCGAGAAGTCCTGCAGGACATAGGGTCCCACCTTGGCCTCGCTGCTCTGGATCTCCTCGTCTTCACCGGTGGGCACCAGTTCGGGCGTGATCTCGGTATCCAGGACCGACTGCAGGATGTCGTTGACCTCACCGCCGAACTGCCCGGAGCTGATCACCCATCGGATCAGGTGCTGAATGAGAGTTTTCGGGACACCGCCATTGACGTTGTAGTGCGACATCTGGTCACCGACACCGTAGGTGGACCAACCCAGGCCGAGTTCGGACAGGTCCCCGGTGCCCAGCACGATGCCGCCGCGCTGGTTGGCCAGCCGGAACAGGTAGTCGGTGCGAAGCCCGGCCTGCACGTTCTCGAAGGTGATGTCGTACACCTTCTCCCCGCGAGCGAAGGGGTGTCTCATCTCGGCGAGCATCACGTCGGCGGCACCACGGATGTCGATCTCCTCGAACGTCACCCCCAGCGCCTCGGACAGCGCGATCGCATTGCCCTTGGTTCGGTCACCAGTGGCATAACCGGGCAGCGTGAACGCCAGGATGTCGCTGCGCGGACGCCCTTCGCGGTCCATGGCCTTGGCAGCGACGATCAGCGCGTGGGTGGAATCCAGGCCCCCGGACACCCCGATGACCACCTTGGGAAAGTTCAGCGCGCGCAGCCGCTGCTCCAGACCGGCCACCTGGATGTTGTACGCCTCATAGCAATCCTGTTGCAGCCGTTCAGGATCCGACGGCACGAAGGGAAACCGTTCCACCTCGCGGCGCAGGCCGATATCGCCGCCGGGCGGGTCGAGCGTGAACTCGATGCGGCGCACCGACTCGGCGGCGAAGTGATGGCGCGCATTGTCGTCGAACGTGCCCTGGCGCAGCCGCTCGGCGCGCAGCAGCGCGGTGTCCACGTCGGCCACGCTGCGCCGCTCCCCCTTGGGGAACCGGTCCGATTCGGCCAGCAGCACGCCGTTCTCGTAGATCATGGTCTGGCCGTCCCAGGCCAGGTCGGTGGTCGACTCGCCCTCGCCGGCGGCGGCGTACACGTAGGCGGCCAGGCAGCGCGACGACGCCGAACGGGCCAGCAGCTTGCGGTCGTCGGCGCGGCCGATGGTGATGGGACTGCCGGACAGGTTCGCCAAAACCGTGGCCCCCGCCAGCGCCGCCTGCGCACTGGGCGGGATGGGCACCCACATGTCCTCGCAGATCTCCACGTGCAGCACGAAATCGGGTAGGTCGGTGGCGGCGAACAACAGGTCCGGCCCGAACGCCACGTCGGCACCGTCGATTCGGATGGTGCCCGTCGCGTCGTCCCCCGCGGCGATCTGGCGGCGCTCGTAGAACTCGCGATAGGTGGGCAGGTAGGACTTGGGAACCACGCCGAGGATCGCCCCGCGGTGGATGACGAGCGCGGTGTTGTAGACGCGGTTGCCGTGCCGCAGCGGGGCGCCGACCACCAGCACCGGGAGCAGGTCCGTCGACCCGGCCACCACCGCGGCGATCGCGTCCTGCACGGCGTTGAGCAGCGTGTCCTGCAGCACGATGTCCTCGAGCGAGTACCCCGACAGCGTCAATTCGGGAAACACCGCCAGCCCGACGGCGTCGTCATGGCAGTCGCGGGCCAGGCGCAGCACCGATTCCGCGTTGGCGGCGGGGTCGGCCAGCGTGGTGTGGTGCGTGCACGCGGCGACCCGTACATATCCGTGCCGGTAAGCGGAGTAGAAGTCCACCCGGCCATTATCCCTATCCTGGATGGGGTGGAAGCCCCCGAACTCGTATCTGCGTTGTCTGGTCTGCGACTGGCGGTGCTGACGGGAGCGGGAATGTCGACCGATTCCGGCATCCCGGACTACCGCGGACCGGACTCACCGCCGAGCAATCCCATGACGATCGCCCAGTTCACCTCCGACCCGGTGTTCCGTCAGCGTTACTGGGCGCGCAACCACGTCGGCTGGCGGCACATGGACGACACCAAGCCCAACGCCGGGCACCGGGCGCTCGCCGCGCTGGAGGCGGCCGGGGTGGTAGCGGGCCTGATCACTCAGAACGTCGACCTGTTGCACACCAAAGCGGGCAGCCGGCGGGTGGTGAATCTGCACGGCACCTACGCGCAGGTGGTGTGCCTGGCGTGCGGGCACACCATGAGTCGCGCCGCCCTTGCCGAGGAACTGGAGACCCTCAACCCCGGTTTCCTCGAGCGGGCCGAACAGGTCGGCGGTATCGCGGTGGCACCAGATGCCGACGCCGTGGTCGCCGACACGTCGACCTTCCGGTATCTGGACTGCCCGCGGTGCGCAGGCATGCTCAAACCCGACATCGTCTACTTCGGCGAAAGTGTGCCCAAAGCACGTGTAGCCCAAGCGTTTTCCATGGTCGACGAGGCCGACGCGCTACTGGTCGCCGGATCCTCGCTGACCGTGTTCTCGGGGTACCGTTTCGTGCGCCACGCCGCCGCGACGGGTATGCCGATCGCGATCATCAACCGCGGGCCGACCCGCGGCGACGAGCAGGCCACCGTCAAGGTCGAGGCCGGCTGCTCGGAACTGCTGACCCTGCTGGCCGGCGAGTTGACCGTCGGGGTCGGCTAGAACGTGCAGGGCATCGCCCGGACGGCGTGCACGAAATTGCCTGCCAGATAAGCCGGCTCCCCTGCCGCGATGTCGGGTAGCTGGGTGAGTAGTTCGCCGAACAGCGTGCGCAACTGGGTGCGGGCCACGTGCGCACCGAGGCAGAAGTGCCGGCCGCCGCCCCCGAAGCCGAGGTGCTGGTTCGGCTTGCGGCTCAGGTCGAAACGCTCGGGCCGGTCGAAAACCTCGGTGTCCCAGTTGCCCGACGCGTAGAACATCACCACCTTCTCCCCCGCCGCGATCTGCTGACCGCCCAGTTCGACATCGACGGCGGCGGTGCGCCGGAACGTCATCACCGGGGTGGCCCAGCGCACGAACTCTTCGACCGCCGAACCGATCCGGTCGTCGAAGTCGTCGAGCAGCCAGGCCCGCTGCTCCGGGAAATCGGTGAGTGCCTTGATGGCGTGGCTGGCCGTCTGCCGGGTGGTGTCATTGCCGGCCACCGCCAGCAGGACGAAGAATGCGGACACCTCGAAGTCGGTGAGCCGGTCCCCGTCGACCTCGGCGTGCACCAGCGCGCTGATCAGATCGGTGCCCGGGTTCTCCCGACGTTCGGCGGCCAGTTGGCCGGCCACCTGGTGCAGGTACATCTGGCTTTCCAGCAGCACCTCCAGCGGGTGCCTGCCTGCCAGGTAGATCGGGTCACCCCAGGACACCAGGGCGTCCGCGGCGTGCGCCACCTTGTCACGCTCGGAGTCGGGAATGCCGACCATGTCGGCGAGCGTGCGCACCGGCAACTCCTTGGCGCACTGCTGCACGAAGTCGACGCCGCTGCCTGCCGCCGCCAGTTCCTCGACGATGACCTTCGCGTTGCGCTTGATCGAGGACTCGATGCGCGCGACCTGTCGCGGCGTGAAGGCGGAATGAACCACCTTGCGGATCAACGTGTGTCGCGGTGCGTCCATCGCGAGGAACGACTGCGAGGCCTCCAGCAGCTCTTCGGGCACCGTCTCGAACAGCACGCCCTTGCCGGACAGGAAGGTGTCACTGTCGCGACTGACCGTGGCGATGTCGGCGTGCCGGGTGATGGCCCAGAAGCCGTTGTCCGCCGGATCGTCCATCAGGGCGTCCTCGACCGGCTTGTGCCAGCTGACCGGCCGCTGGGTGCGCAATTGCGCGAAGGAGACCTCACGCTCGGCCGCGGTGGTGGCCCAGAACGAGCGCGAGGACAGATCGATCGGGTCGTACGGACGCCCCGGACCCGACGCGGACGGTGCTGATGTGATCGGTGACACAGTCATGGCGGTGACAATAAATCTAGACACTGTGTCTAGTCAAGGCGTGGGGTGACCGGATATCCTGACGGGCATGCCGTCGGTGACGCGGAAACCGCAGGCCAAGCGCCAGGAGCGCCGCCAGCAGATCGAACGCGATCTCTTGGACGCCACCGACCGGCTGATGGCCGACGGCACCAGCTTCACCGAGCTCAGCGTCGACCGGTTGGCCACCGAGGCCGGCATCTCCCGCGCCAGCTTCTACATCTACTTCGAGGACAAGGGTCATCTGCTGCGCAGGCTGGCCACCCAGGTGTTCGGCGACCTCGCCGCGGCGGCCGCCCAGTGGTGGGAGGTGTCGGCTCGCCGCGATCCGGCCGATGTGCACGCCGCGATGGCGGGCATCATCGCCAGCTACCGCCGCCATCAACCGGTGCTGGTCGCGCTCAACGAGATGGCGGGCTACGACGCGGGCGTCCGCGACACCTACCGCGACCTACTGGCCGGCATCTCCGATCAGGTGGCCCGCGTCATCGAGGACGGCCAGGCCGACGGTTCCATCCGGCGCACGCTTCCGGTCGCCGCCACCGCCAGCACGCTGACCTGGATGGTCGAGCGGACCTGCCATCAGAACCTGCCGTCGCATCCGGTGTCCTTCGATGCCGAGCTGGCCACCACGCTCACCGAAATCGTCTGGGGCGCGCTCTATTTAAAGGCAGTCACCTAGAACCGATCGGGGTGCCAGTACACGTCTTCGGGTGCCCCGGTGAGGGCGTTGTCGACGGCTTGGCGGCCCTGCAGGTACCCGTAGTCCTGGTTCGACGACTCGTAGCGCCAGCCACCGAACCGGCCCCGGCTGTAGATTCCGTACCCGGTCAGCGCCTTGTCGGCCACCCGCAGCACGTCGTCACGCCCCAGGGTGGGCACGGGATAGCCGAACGGGATGGTCCGCGCGAATCGGCTCTGCACCCGCGCCGGGTCGGCACCCAGCGCTGCCAGCGACGCCTGCACCGCGCCGACCGCATCGTCAGCCGACGACGTCTGACCGGGGAAGGACGGCACCTCGCAGAGGATGTTCCAGCGGCCCGGCCCGGCATTGCCCGGGTCGTAGTTGCTCAGCATGGTGGCGCGGTACCACGGCACACTTTCGTCTGGGCAGTACAGCCAGGACTTGTCGGCCAGCGCCGGGGGCGGGTCGCCCTGATATCCGAGGCCGACGGCGTGCACCCGGCTGGCGCGCAGGCTGCTCGCCTGCCCGCCCTGCCCGATCCAGCCCAGTGCCGTGGTGATCGGCGCGGTACTGACGCAGTAGTCGAACGGCACCAGCGTGTCATCGCCCAGGGTGGCCACCCGCTTGGCCGCGTCCAGCCCGACCACGGCGGTGTTCAGCCGCAGCGAACCGGGCGCCATCAGCGTGTCCTGCACCGCCCGCCACAGGGCGCCCGTGCCACCGACGGGATAGGGAAATGTCTCTGCCGGTGCGGATGCCGCGCTGCCCGCCAAGCCCAACTGGGGAACGTTGCGGGTGTGGCTGCCGCTGCGCAACGACGTCCAGGTGTGGTCGACCTCGTGTAGCGGCGCCGTCCACATCTTCCGGTTGTAGGGCTCGAAGAACTGCTCGTAGAGCCGGCGACCGAAGTGGTTGAGGTAGTAGTCCGCCAAATGATGGACGGGCGCGTCGGGCCGCAGGTCGGTCGGCAGTTCGGTGAGCTGCTGCTGGATGGGGGTCGGCACCAGGCTCTGCGGCCCCTCGCCGGTGAGCCAGACCCAGCCGTTGCGGGTGACCTGACGGATTCCGACGCCGCTGGCCGCGACCGCCTGGTCGAACTCGGGGAAATGGCTGTGCAGCACGTGTCCGCCGAGATCCCAGGTGAATCCCTGCGCATCGGTGACCGAGGCGGACATCCCGCCGATCTGGTCGGCCGCGTCGACCACCAGGTGATCGATACCGAGTTCAGTGAGCCGGGTGGCCGCGCCGATGCCGGTCGTGCCGGCACCCACCACCAGAAAGGTCGGCACTCCTCAGAAGTCGAGGACCTGGCGGACCGGCTCGAAACCCTCCGCGAACGGCCGGCGGCACAGGAATCCGTAGTGTTCGGCGGTGCTGCGCACCCAGGACGCGCTCACCTTCTCGCTGGCCTCGGCCTGCGAGACATGGCACATCAGCGCCTGGACTTTCTTGTCCAGCGATTCGGAGATGTCGATGAACACCGTGGGATTGAAACCCACGGCAGAAGGGCCCCCGTAGGCCATGATGGTCGACACCCAGCGCGCTGCACCCATGGTGCACCGCGACACCACGCGATGATCTTGATGGCTGTCATTGGAGGCGTGCGTGTAAACGACAGTTGCACCGACCTTTTCGATGGCGTCCTCGATCAGATGCACGAGTTCGAACTCCTGCAGGGACACCCGGCAGTCGGCGAATCCTTCGCCCCACAGCAGATTGTCGACACCCAGGACTTCGACGGCGCGATGCTGCTCATCGACCCGCTGGGCCGTGTCGCCGGGACCGACCTCACCCCGGGTCACCACCAGCATGGCGACCTTGTCACCGGCTGCCACATGCTTTGCCAGCGCGCCGCCGCAACCCAACTCGATGTCATCGGGGTGAGCCCCCACCGCAAGTACCGATCGACCCGTCATGCCCCCTGGCCTTCACTTTGCTGACCCCTAATTTTGAGCAGCATAACCCTATTTTCTGCGGCACGGGGGCATTAGCTCGCGACGTTCTCAGCGACGACGGTCCGCGCGGGTGCGCGGGAGGGGCGCGGACGTGCGAAAACGAGAGGAAATGTTTGCGAAAACCGCACCGGCGGGACCGTCAGGTGGCGACCAGGTCGTCGGCGTGTACCGCGGGCCGGCGCAGGTCAGCGGGCAGGTCAGGAGTCGATCGGCCGATGATCGTGGCCAATTCGCCTGCGTCGTAGGCCACCACGCCGCGCGCGACCGGTTGCCCGTCCGGGCCTTGCAGGTCGACGACGTCGCCGCCGTGGAATTTGCCGGTCACCGCGGTGATTCCGGCGGACAGCAAGGAGCGACGCTGAGAGACCACCGCCCGGACTGCTCCCTCGTCGAGGGTCAGGGCACCCGCCGACTCCGCGGCATACCGCACCCAGAACCTGCGCGCCGACATCCGCTCGGGGCGCGGCGCGAACACGGTGCCCACCGAGGCATCGCCGAGCGCGGCCGCCGCGTCGGCGGCGGCGGCCAGCAGGACCGGCACACCGGCGTCGGCGGCCAGCAGCGCCGAGGACAGTTTGGAGGCCATTCCGCCGGTGCCCAGGTGACTTCCACCGCCGGCCACCACCCCGTCGAGGTCACCCTCGGCGGCCACCTCGGGGATGAAGCGGGCGTCCCCCTTGCGGGGATCGGAGTCATAGAGCCCGTCGATATCGGACAGCAGGATCAACGCGTCCGCGCCGACCAGATGTGCCACCAGTGCCGAGAGCCTGTCGTTGTCGCCGAACCGGATCTCGTTGGTGGCCACGGTGTCGTTCTCGTTGACGATGGCCACCGCGTGCAGCGCGCGCAACCGGTCCAGCGTGCGCTGGGCGTTGGTGTGCTGGACGCGCATCGAGATGTCATGCGCGGTCAGGAGAATCTGGCCGACGGTGCGCTGATAGCGGCCGAACGCCGAACTCCACGCGTTGACCAGGGCGACCTGACCGACGCTGGCCGCGGCTTGCTTGGTGGCCAGGTCTTTCGGACGTTTCGTCAGACCGAGCGGTTCGATGCCGGCGGCAATCGCACCGGAGGACACGATCACCACATCAGAGCCGGCCGTCATCCGGGCCTGAATGGCGTCGGCAAGGGTGGCCAGCCTGCCTGCGTCGAAGACACCGGCAGGAGTGGTGAGCGCGGTGGTGCCGATCTTGACGACGACGCTGCGCGCCGACCGGATGGCGTCCCGGTGATCGCTCACTCCTCGTTCTCCCGGCGAGCCTTCCGCGCCGCTTTACGCTCGTCGGCGCCCACCCGGTCGGTCTGCTCCAAGCGGATGTCGGTGCCTCGGCCGGACAGGTGGGTGTCGACACCGGCCGGGGTCAGCGGCTCCCAGTCGAACGTGACATCCCCGATCGTCACCGCGCAGCCCGGCGTCGCGCCCTGCTTGACCAGCTCGTCCTCGACGCCGAGGCGGGCCAGCCGGTCGCCGAGATAGCCGACGGCTTCGTCGTTCTCGAAATTGGTCTGCGCGATCCAGCGTTCCGGCCGGGTGCCGCGCACGATGAAACCACCCTGGCCGTCCGGCGACACCGTGAATCCGGTCTCATCGACTGCAATCGGGCGGATGACGGCGCGGCGTGGCGCCACCTCGGGCTGTGCGGCCCGATACGCCGATACCAGCTCCCACAACGCAAAGATCAACGGCCGCAGCCCATCCCGGCTGACGGTCGAAATCTCATAGACCGGCCAGCCGTACTTCTCGGCGACCTCGTCGCGCACGAAGTCGGCCAGTTCCCTGGCCTCGGGAACGTCGATCTTGTTGAGCACCACGGCACGGGGGCGATCGGCGAGATCGCCGAGCGTCGTATCCCCTTGCAAGGTCGGCTGATACGCGGCCAGTTCGGCTTCGAGAGCGTCGATGTCGGAGATGGGATCGCGGCCCGGCTCGAGAGTTGCGCAGTCCACGACGTGCACCAGTACCGCGCATCGCTCGATGTGGCGCAGGAAGTCCAGCCCGAGGCCACGTCCTTCGGAAGCACCGGGGATCAAACCTGGCACGTCGGCGACCGTGAAGGTGTTGTCGCCCGCCGACACCACACCCAGATTCGGCACCAGCGTGGTGAACGGATAGTCGGCGATCTTGGGTTTGGCCGCCGAGATCGTCGATACCAGCGAGGATTTGCCGGCTGACGGGAACCCGACGAGACCGACGTCGGCCACCGTCTTGAGTTCCAGAGTCAGGTCACGGATCTGCCCCTTCTCCCCCAACAGTGCGAAGCCTGGGGCCCTGCGCGCACGCGATGCCAGTGCCGCATTGCCGAGTCCACCCCGGCCTCCAGCGGCCGCTTCGAAACGCGTGCCCGCACCGACCAGATCGGCGAGCAGCGTCCCATTCTCATCGAGGATGACGGTGCCGTCGGGCACCCGGACCTCGAGATCGGCACCGGCCGCGCCGTCGCGGTTGCCGCCTGCACCCTGCTTGCCCGAAGGTGCGTTGACGTGCGGATGAAAGTGGAAGTCCAGCAAGGTGTGCACTTGCGGATCGACGACCAGGACGATGCTGCCGCCCCGTCCGCCGTTGCCGCCGTCCGGGCCGCCGAGGGGTACGAACTTCTCCCGGTGCACCGAGGCGCAACCGTGCCCACCGTTTCCGGCCTGCGCGTGAATGACCACACGGTCCACGAACCGGGGCATATCAGGTCCTTCCACGATCTCTTGAAACAGTGAAGCTGCCGAGAGTTCTGACGGGAGAACTCGCAGCAGCTTCACATTCGCGGAAAGTCCTCGAAAAACTAGGCCTCCTGGACCGACGGCCGCACGATGTTGACGGTCCGGCGGCCACGCTTGGCGCCGAACTCGACAAAGCCCGGAGCGGTCGCGAACAGCGTGTCGTCGCCACCGCGGCCGACGTTGATGCCGGGGTGGAAGTGGGTGCCGCGCTGGCGGACGAGGATTTCGCCGGCCTTCACGAGCTGCCCGCCGAAACGCTTGACGCCGAGTCGCTGAGCATTGGAGTCGCGACCGTTGCGCGAGCTGGATGCGCCCTTTTTATGTGCCATGTCTCCTACCGCCCTTTACTTGATGCCGGTGACCTTGAGCACCGTCAGCTGCTGACGGTGACCCTGGCGCTTGTGATAGCCGGTCTTGTTCTTGAACTTGTGGATGCGGATCTTCGGGCCCTTGGTGTGCTCCAAGATCTCGCCGGTGACGGCGACCTTGGCCAGGTCATCAGCCGAGGTGGTCACCGTGGCACCGTTGACGACGAGTGCGACCGGCAGAGAGACCGACGAGCCGGGCTCGGACTCGATCTTCTCAACCTTGACAATGTCCCCGACGGCGACCTTGTACTGCTTGCCGCCAGTCTTGACGACTGCGTACGTGGCGTTATCGGCTGCCATCGTGGATCTACCTCTGCTTCGTTCATCTGGGCGCGCGCAAATTTGGACATGCACGTGCGGGTCTTGGGTGCGGGCCGAGCCAGCAGTTGCGGCTGCAAGCCCCGCGACAACTGGTTAAGGGTACGTGAGCAGCGTGGACAGGGTCAAACCGCGTCCGCCGGAGGACCGGCCGGCCGCGCCGCGGCACGGCGCCGCGTACGTCGCCCACCCGTCGACGCCGCCTCGGCGACTGGTTCGGACGTCACGATGACCTGGTCAGCGACGGTTTCGTCGTCCTCGTCATCGTCGTCCGAGTCGTCGTCATCCGAGTCGTCGTCGTCGTCGAATTCGTCGTCGTCATCGTCGGAGTCGTCCTCGTCATCCGAGTCGTCGTCCGAATCCTCATCGTCGAACTCGTCATCGGAGTCCTCGTCGTCCGAGTCATCCTCGTCGGAATCGTCGTCGAACTCGTCCTCGTCGTCATCATCGTCGTCGTCGTCGTCGTCGTCATCGTCATCGATGACATCGGCGTCGACGTCCTCGATCTCGTCGACATCGACGGCGTTACCGTCTCCGGTGGTCTCGTCGTCGAGGTCGGCGGCAGCAGTCAGCTCGTCGTCGCCGTCGGTGAGCGCCTCGGAGTCGTCCACGGGCTCGCCGTGTTCGTCGTCCTCGTGCTTGCCGTTGGCCGCGGCCATCGCCTTGAACATCGGGTGCTCACCCACCGCGTGTGCGGGCACCTTCGCGACCTGCACCTCTTCTTCTTCGGGCTCGGGCTTGCCACCCTTCTTGCCGCGCTTGCCCCGGCGTCCGCCGCCACCGCCGCCGTTGCCGCCTCCGCCACCGCCGGCGTTGCCGCCACCGGAGGGTTCGGCCTTGCGTGCGACAGCCTGCGCGGTGTCGACCGGATCCCCGTGCAGGACGATGCCCCGGCCGGCGCAGTGCGAGCAGGTGGTGGAGAAGGCCTCGACCAGCCCGGTGCCCAGGCGCTTGCGGGTCAGCTGCACCAACCCGAGCGAGGTCACCTCCGACACCTGGTGCCGGGTGCGGTCACGGGACAGCGCCTCGGTGAGCCGCCGCAGCACCAGATCGCGGTTGGACTCCAGCACCATGTCGATGAAGTCGATCACCACCATGCCGCCGATATCGCGCAACCGCAGCTGCCTGACCGTCTCTTCGGCGGCTTCCAGGTTGTTGCGGGTCACGGTCTGCTCGAGGTTGCCGCCGGACCCGGTGAACTTGCCGGTGTTGACGTCGATCACCGTCATCGCCTCGGTGCGGTCGATGACCAGGGTGCCGCCCGAGGGCAGCCACACCTTGCGGTCCAAGGCCTTGGCGAGCTGCTCGTCGATGCGGTGCACCGCGAACACGTCGGGACCATCCGAGGCCGCCGGCTCGTACTTGGTCATCCGCGGGACGAGTTCGGGCGCAACCGAATTCACGTAGTCGTTGATGGTCTTCCAGGCTTCGTCACCGGAGACGATCAGCCCGGAGAAGTCCTCGTTGAACAGATCGCGGATGACCTTGACCAGCACGTCGGGCTCTTCGTACAGCGCGACCGCGGCGCCCGCCTTCTTGCCCTTGGTCTCGGTGGCGATCGTCTCGATCTGAGCCCAGCGTTCCTGCAACCGGTTGACGTCGGTGCGGATGTCCTCTTCTTTGACGCCCTCGGATGCGGTGCGGATGATCACACCGGCACCGGCGGGCACCACCTCTTTGAGGATCTCCTTGAGCCGTTGGCGCTCGGTGTCGGGCAGCTTGCGGCTGATCCCGGTCGAGGAGGCACCGGGCACGTACACGAGATAGCGTCCGGCCAGCGAGATCTGCGTGGTCAGCCGGGCACCCTTGTGTCCGACGGGATCCTTGCTGACCTGCACAACGACGTAATCACCCGGGCGCAGGGCCTGTTCGATCTTGCGGTTGTTACCGCCGAGGCCGGCGGCCTCCCAGTTGACCTCGCCGGCGTAGAGCACACCGTTGCGGCCGCGACCGATGTCGACGAAGGCGGCTTCCATCGAGGGCAGCACGTTCTGCACGATGCCCAGGTAGATGTTGCCGACCAGGCTCGCCGACGCCGCAGAGGTCACGAAGTGCTCGACCACGACACCGTCTTCGAGCACCGCGATCTGCGTGTAGCGGGCACCCTGGTGCGGCGGTTCGGTCCGGATCTTGTCCCGCACGATCATCGTGCGTTCGACGGCCTCGCGGCGGGCCAGGAACTCGGCCTCGCTCAGGATGGGCGGCCGGCGGCGGCCGGCGTCACGGCCGTCCCGGCGGCGCTGACGCTTGGCCTCCAACCGGGTCGATCCGCTGATGCCCTGGATCTCATCGGACTCTTTACCGGATTTGGCGGAACGTTCCCGCGGCGCGCGCTCGTGCACGACGGTGTTCGGCGGGTCATCCGGCGAACCGTCCTCGGAGTCACCACCACCGGACTTGCGGCGACGGCGACGGCGGCGGCGGCGACTGCCGCCGTCCGCGCTGCCGGCTTCGTCACCGGTGTCCTCATCGGAGTCGTCGCCGTCCTCGGCGTCGTCACCTTCGGGCTGCTCGCCCTCGGCGGTGTCGTCGTCGCCCTCTTCGCCGTCGGCGCTCTGCTCACCGCGGCCCCGGCCACGGCCACGGCGGCCACGGCGGCGACGGCGTGCGGCGGGGCGATCCGACGAATCGTCCTCGCCGTCGGCATCGACGTCGTCACCCGCGTCGTCGGCGGTGTCGGTGTCGTCGGCCGCGACGGGCTCGGCCTGCTCGGGGGCAGCTGCGACCCGCGGCGTGAACGCGACGGGCTGCGGTGCGACGAACAGCGGGAGATAAGGGGCGGGATCGACCTCGGTGCGCGGGCTGAGTTCGCTCGCCACCTCCAGCTCGAAGGCGTGTGGGGTTTCCAGCAGCAGCCGCGACTCGGGCTCGGCGTTCACGGCCTCGATGGCTTCGGCCACCTCACCCGGCTCCACCGAACCCGTGGGGGGCGCCGGCTCGGCGGGCTCGGACTCGTCGGCCGGTGATGCCGTCTCGTTCACTGCGGCGACAGCCTCAGCCACCTCACCCGGCTCCACCGAACCGGTGGGTGGGGCGGGTTCGGCCTGCGCGTTGAGCAGCTCACGGACCCGCTCCGCCTCGGCTTTGTCGACCGTGGAGTGCGGGCTGCGGGCCCTGCCGTCGAGCTCGGCGAGCACATCGACGATGCGCTTACTGGTGGTTCCCAGCACACGCGCCAGCGAGTGAACTCTCAGCTTGGCTGGCAGTTCCTCGATCTGCGCTGCTTGGGAAAGATCTTGGGTATGGGCATCTTCGGCCACGTATTCTCCTCAAGCCCCCGGGCGCGTCAGATCGACGCGGCCACGCGAGGGCTTCCGCTATGGGTCCGGGACACTTCCCCCGGACTTGTTATGGTCTCGCCCCGAGCAGTTCGGATGAACCCACTCGGTGCCTGGCTGAATGATGGCTGGACGGTCGGCGCCTCATCGCAGGATCGCGATGGTCGCGCTCGTCTAAGTCTTCATCCGGGAGTCTGGCCCCGTTGTGGCGCCGGTCCCCCACGGCCAGTATCCCATACCGCGCGCCAGAATCTGACGAAGCGGGGCAACCGCGAGCTAAGCGCCCGTCAGGCCGGGGAACCAGAGGGCGATTTCCCGGGCCGCCGACTCGGGCGAATCGGAGCCGTGCACCAGGTTGTCCTGAGTGACCAGGGCCAGGTCGCCACGGATGGTGCCCGGGGTGGCCTTCTCCACCGGATCGGTGCCGCCCGCGATCTGGCGGAACGCGGCGATCGCGCGCGGCCCTTCGACCACGGCGGCCACCACGGGCCCGGAGGTGATGAACTCCAGCAACGATCCGAAGAAGGGCTTGCCGTCGTGCTCGGCGTAATGCTGGCGGGCGAGGTCGTCGCTGACGGCCTTGAGCTCCAGGGCCGCGAACGTCAGTCCCTTGCGCTCGATTCGGCTGACAATCTCGCCGATCAGGTGTCGCTGGACGCCGTCGGGCTTGATCAAAACAAGGGTGCGCTCAGTCACGGCGCACAGCGTACCGGTCGGTAACCGATCCGGAAAAACTACTCCTCGATATCGGCGTCGCGCGTCTGCTGACCGGGCAGAAGCCCGTGCTCCTGGCGGCGTTTGACCTCGCCCCGGAGAAAGACCAACAGGGCCCACACCAATGCAAAGACCACCCCGATGAAGCCGATTCCCCAATGGATGAACGCGCCGGCGACGAGTACCAACTGCATACCGACGTTGATCCAGATCGCGCCGGGCCGGCCCTGGACACCGGACAGCAGCACCAGCAGCATGGCCATCCCGATCAGGAAGCCGCCCGACACCCAGGTCAGTCCCCCGGACCCGACGGACACCACCGGCAGCGCCAGCAGCACGACGATGGCCTCCAGGATCAGGGTTCCGGCCATCACCCCGCGAAAGCTCTTCCAGGGATCGGGCGGGGTGGTCGGTGTCGTCACGCTGGGTCCCGTCCGAACAGGGTCCGCGCCGCGCCCGCGGTGACGACAGAACCGGTGATGACGATGCCGCTGCCGGAAAGTCCCTCGCCGCCGGCGGACTCCTCGACCTGCGCGATGGCGGTCTCGATCGCGTCGGGCAGCGTCGCGGCGGTGAGCACGCGGTCCGCACCGAACCGCTCGATCGCGAGTGTCGCCAAGTCTTCTACGGCCATGGCGCGCGGTGAGCCGTTGTGCGTCACCACGAGCTGGTCGAAGGCAGGCTCCAGGGCCGCCAGGATGCCGTCGACATCCTTGTCCGCCATCACCGACACCACCCCCACCAGGAAGCGGAAGTCGAACTCCTCGGCCAGCGCCTCGGCCAACGCGGCCGCACCGGCCGGGTTGTGCGCGGCATCCACGAACACCGTCGGCGCGCTGCGCACCCGCTCCAACCGGCCGGGGCTCGCGACGGCGGCGAATCCCGTCCGCACCGCGTCGATGTCCAGTTGGCGGTCGGCGCCGGCACCGAAGAACGCCTCGACGGCAGCCAGCGCGAGCACGGCGTTGTGGGCTTGATGGGCACCGTGCAGTGGCAGGAAGATGTCGTCGTACACGCCGCTGAGCCCCTGCAGTGACAGCACCTGACCGCCGATGGCGACCTGGCGGCCCAGCACGGTGAACTCCGAATCCTCGCGTGCCACAGCGGCATCGGCGGTCACGGCCTGTGTCAGCAGCACCTCCATGGCCTCCGGGGACTGCCTGGCGATCACCGCGACCGTGTCGGTGGGCACCAAATCATCTGCCTGCTTGGTGATGATCCCGGCCTTCTCCCCCGCGATCTCGGCGATCGTGTCACCCAGATAGTCGGTGTGGTCCAACCCGATCGGGGTGATCACGGCGACCGGGGCGTTGACCACGTTGGTCGCGTCCCAGCGGCCGCCGAGGCCCGTCTCCACCACGGCGATGTCGACGGGGGCGTCGGCGAAAGCCGCGAACGCCATCACGGTGAGCACCTCGAACTTGCTCATACGTACGGACCCGCCCCCGAGAAGTCCAGCCTCGGACTGCGCGTCGACGAGTTCGACGAACGGTTCGATCTCCCGGTAAATGTCGACGTATTGCGCTGGGGTGATGGGCTTTCCGTCGATCGAGATGCGTTCGACGGCCGACTGCAGATGCGGGCTGGTGGTCCGGCCGGTGCGCCGGTGCAGCGCGATCAACAGGGCATCGACGATGCGCGCCACCGAGGTCTTGCCGTTGGTCCCGGCGATGTGGATGGACGGATAGCCGCGCTGCGGCGAGCCCAGCAGTTCCAGCAGCGCGTCGACGCGGGCGGTGCTGGGTTCGATCTTGGTTTCCGGCCACCGCTGATCGAGCAGATGCTCGACCTGCAGCAGCGCCGCGATCTCGTCGGGAGTGGGGTCTGGGCTACTCATTTGAAGCCGGCGAGCCTGGCCGTGATCCGCTCGACCTCTTCCTGCGCGAGCTGCTGGCGGCCCTTGATCTTGTCGACGACGGCTTCGGGCGCCTTGGACAGGAACTCGGCGTTGCCGAGTTTGCCTGCGGTCTGGGCCAATTCCTTCTGCGCGGCCGCCAGATCCTTCTCCAGGCGGCGCCGTTCGGCGGCCACGTCGACGGTGCCGGAGGTGTCCACCTCGACCACGACGGTACCTACGCTCAGCCGCACCTCGACCGAAGCCGAGGCGGTGAAGCCGTCGCCCGGATCGGTGAGCCAGGCCAGCGCGGTGGTGGCGGGCAGCTGGGATTCGACATCGGCGGCGTCCAGACCACTCAGCCGGGCCGGCACCCGCTGCCGGTCGGCGAGGCCCTGATCGCTGCGGAAGCGGCGCACCTCGGTGACCAGCTTCTGCATGTCGGTGATGCGCCGGGTGGCAACGGTGTCCGGCGCGAATCCCGAGGCCTCGGGCCAGTCGGCGATGACGATCGACTCGTTGTCGGTCAGCGTCTTCCACAGCGTCTCGGTGACGAACGGCATCACCGGGTGCAGCAGCTTGAGCAGGGTGTCGAGTACTGCGGCGAGCACCGCGGTGGTATGCGAGAGCCCTTGCGAGAGCTGCACTTTCGCCAGCTCGACATACCAGTCACAGAACTCGTCCCAGGCGAAGTGGTAGAGCGCCTCGCATGCCCGGCTGAATTCGTATGCCTCCAGCGCGGCGTCGGATTCGGCGCGCACCTCGTCGAGCCGGCCGAGGATCCACCGGTCGGCGTCGGTCAGCTCATCGGCCACGGGCAGCGGTGCCGGGGCGGCACCGTTCATGAGGGCGAACTTGGTGGCGTTGAACAACTTGGTGGCGAAGTTGCGCGACGCGCGGGCGTGGTCCTCGCCCAGGGACAGGTCGCCGCCGGGGCTGGCGCCGCGGGCCAGGGTGAACCGCAACGCGTCGGCGCCGAACTTCTCGACCCAGTCCAGCGGGTCGATACCGTTGCCTTTGGACTTGCTCATCTTGCGGCCGAACTCGTCGCGGATCAGGCCGTGCAGGAACACATTCTGGAACGGCACGGTGCCGGCGTCCACCACGTCGTCACCGGCGACGAAGGTGCCGAACATCATCATCCGGGCCACCCAGAAGAACAGGATGTCGTAGCCGGTGACGAGCACGCTGGTCGGATAGAACTTCTCCAACTCGGGGGTCTTGTCGGGCCAGCCCATCGTCGAGAACGGCCACAGCGCCGAGGAGAACCAGGTGTCGAGCACATCGGGGTCCTGCACCCAGCCCTCGGGCGCGGTCTCGTCGGGCCCCAGGCAGACCTGCTGGCCGTCGGGTCCATGCCAGATCGGGATGCGGTGGCCCCACCACAGCTGGCGCGAGATGCACCAGTCGTGCATGTTGTCGACCCAGGCGAACCAGCGCGGTTCCAGGCTGGCGGGGTGAATCACGGTGTCGCCGGAACGGACGGCGTCTCCAGCCTTCTTCGCGAGGGACTCGACCTTGACCCACCACTGCAGGCTCAGCCGCGGCTCGATGGGCTCGCCACTGCGCTCGGAGTGCCCGACGCTGTGCAGGTACGGACGCTTCTCGGCGACGATGCGGCCTTGGGCGGCGAGCGCTTCACGCACCGCCACCCGGGCCTCGAAGCGGTCGAGTCCGTCGAATTGTGTTCCGGTGCCGGTGATCGCGCCGGCCTTGTCGAGGATCGAGGGCATCGCCAGGTTGTGCCGGACGCCGATCTCGAAGTCGTTGGGGTCGTGTGCCGGCGTGACTTTGACTGCGCCGGTACCGAATTCGGGGTCCACGTGCGCATCCGCGACGACGATGATCTGGTGGCCGTCCAGGAACGGGTGCGGCAGCGTCGTGCCCACCAGCGCGCGGTAGCGGTCGTCGTCGGGATGCACCGCGATGGCGGTGTCGCCCAGCATGGTCTCCAACCGGGTGGTGGCCACAACAATGTGCGGCTCGGCGTCGTCCATCGACCCGTACCGGAAGGACACCAACTCGCCCTCGACGTCCTCGTACTTCACCTCGAGGTCACTGATGGCGGTCTGCAGCACCGGCGACCAGTTCACCAGCCGCTCGGCCTGATAGATCAGGCCGGCGTCGTAAAGCCGCTTGAAGATGGTGCGCACCGCCCGGGAAAGGCCCTCGTCCATGGTGAACCGATCGCGGCTCCAGTCCACGCCGTCGCCGAGCCTGCGCATCTGCCCGCCGATGGTGCCACCGGACTCGCGCTTCCAGTCCCACACCTTGTCGATGAAGAGCTCGCGGCCGAAGTCCTCTTTGGTCTTGCCGCCTGCGGCGAGCTGCTTCTCCACCACCGACTGGGTGGCGATGCCGGCGTGGTCCATACCGGGCAGCCACAGCACCTCGAACCCCTGCATGCGCTTACGCCGGGTCAGGGCGTCCATCAGGGTGTGGTCCAGGGCGTGGCCCATGTGCAGGCTGCCCGTCACGTTCGGCGGGGGCAGCACGATCGAGTACGGCGGCTTGGCGCTCGCCGGATCGGCCGTGAAGTAGCCGGCGTCGACCCAGCCCTGATACAGCTCGCTCTCTACCGCACCCGGCTCCCAGGACTTGGGAAGGGCATCGGCGCGCGAGGAGGGGCTGGCAGTCACCTGGTCATTCTAGGAAGCCCCCGCGGGTGGCCGCGGACGGCCCCTTTTCCTGCGATTTGTGGAGCCGTACCCGTACTCATTACGGGTACGGCTCCTCAAATCACTACTTCTTGCCGCCGAGGAGGCCGCCGAGGATCTCGCCGATGGCGTTTCCTTGATTGCCGCCGCCACCCAGCACGCTGCCCAGGATGCTGCCCAGGGGGTTGTTCCCGGCCCCGCCACCGCCGCCGGCGCCACCCAGGATGCTGCCCAGGATGTCGCCGAGGCCGCCGCCTCCGGCGGAGGCCTGCGGCTGCGCGGGCGCGGAGTTGTTCTGCGCGAACTGCTTGCCGATGTAGGCGAGCACGATGGGCGCCAGGACCGGCAGCAGCTGCTTGATCAGGCCGCTGCCACCGGCACCGCTACCCGCGAGCGCCGAGGCGACCTGATTGCTGTCGTTGCCGCCGAAGATGTGGGCGACGATGTTGTCGCCCTCGGCCTGATCGACCTGGTCGACGCTGACGCCGCCGTCGAGCAGGCCGCTGGCACCTTGGGCCGTCACCGCCGACTCCAGCTTGCTCGAGTCGATGTCACCGGACTGCACGTTGTGCTGCAGTCCACCCACCAGTGCCGGGACCAGGGTCCGGATGGCGTTGTTCACCTCGCCTTCGTCGGCGCCCAGTTTCGTCGCAATGTCCTGTACGGGAATCTGCGCGAAGAGATCATCCAGACCGGCCATATCGTCCCCACCTTCATCGCTGATGCAAGTCCTATCCGCGATCGACCCTAGCCGTATTCGGGCCTCGCCCACAGGCCTTCGGCGCTGCCCGGTTTCAATCGAGCCGGGTGGTCTCCAGCGTCACTCCGGCACCCGGCAACCGGGTCAGCAATGCGTCGCCCATGGCTGCGGCCGGGGTGAGCACGCCGCGCAGATCCGAGAGCCGGTCCCGGTCCAGCGCCAGCGCCAACCCGCTCTCGCCGAGCAGCACCGCGGTCGCCTTGTAGCCGGGGTCCCCCTGCTGGGCGATGACCGTCCGGTAGCGCGCTCCGGTGCTGGTCGTGGTGTAGGTCTCGATGCGGTAGTGCCCGTTCTCCCGGGTCTTTTCGCTCGGTCCGGTTCCGGGTTTGGGGGTGATCCGGTCCAGCAGAGCCGAGGGCACCTTGTTGAGGTACTTCATGCCGAGTCCGAAGGCCGCCGCGTTGACGGCGGTGTCCACCGCGGCGGCCACCGGGGCCAGCACCGAGGAACCGGTGCTCATGTGCTCCGCGTAGCGGAAGGTGCGGCCGTACGCCCAGTCGAGCAGGGCGTTGCTGCGCCGCACGATTCGCGAATTCGGCGCGGCCATCGCGAACGCGCCGGTCCAGACGCCGTCCAGCTCTGGCGCGATCTGGACACCGCGCCGCCACGGGGTATCGGACTGGTGCCCGAGGTCCGGTTCGGCACCGCGGTCGGTGCTCAGCGTGTAGGGATCGAGCATCTCGCGCCGGATGTCGGGATCGCCGGCCGCCGTGCGGAAGAACTCCATCATCGAGGCGACCGTGCCACCGGAGACCCCGCCGGCGAAGGTGCGCAGCACCAGGTTGGTATCGGTGAGGTCACCCGTGCCGTCGGTCCGTGCCCGGTCGTAGAGGGCGTAGACGGTGAGATCCGAAGGCACCGAATCGAATCCGCAGGAGTGCACGATGCGCGCGCCGTTGTCGACGGCCTGCTTGTGGAACTGGTCGGCGCTGTCACGGATGAACGGTGTCTCGCCGGTGAGGTCCGCGTAATCGGTGCCGGCCTCGACGCACGCGGCCACCAGAGGCAGTCCGTAGCGGGTGTAGGGACCGACGGTGGTGACGACGACCTGGGTGCGGGCGGCCATCGCCGCCAGCGTCGCCGGGGATCCGGCGTCGGCCTCGATGATCGCCCACCCGGCCGCGGACTCCCCCAGGGTGTCGCGCACCGCGCGGACCTTATCGACGGACCTGCCGGCCAGCGCGATGCGGGCCGCGCCGCCCGCCCTGGCCAGGTACTCGGCCGTGAGTTTGCCGGCGAACCCGGTGGCGCCGTAGAGGACGAGGTCGAATTCCCGCTGCGAGGTCATGGTGTCCGAAGCTACCCGAGCGTCTCGGGCAGGCTCGTGCCCTCACCCAGAACGTGGCGGCCGAGGAACGCGAGGATGACCTGGTACCAGATCTTGGTGTGTTGCGGCGCAGCGATCCAGTGCCCCTCGGACGGGAAGTACAGGAACTGATGTGGGCTGTCCCCGGCCGCGTCGGCGGGCAGTGCCGATTCGGTGAGCAGTTCGTACCAGAGCCGCAGACCTTCGCCGATGGGGACGCGGTAGTCCTTGTCCCCGTGGATCACCAGCATCGGGGTGTTGATCCGCTGCACGCTGCGGTGCGGTGAATTGTGCTGCGTCATCTGCTCGGTCATCTCGCGCGCCCACCAGTAGGCGCCGTCGGTGGTGTGCCCGAACTGGTCGAGCGCCCACAGGCTGGCGTGCGTGACGACGGCGTCGAAACGATCGGTATGCCCGGCGATCCAGTTGGCCATGTAGCCGCCGAACGATCCGCCCATGACGGCGGTCCGGCCGGCGTCGACCCGCGGGTGGGCACACGCGGCATCGGTGGCCGCCATCAGATCGGTGTAGGGCGCCGCACCCCAGGCGCCCCAGCCGCGCTGGATGAACCGCTGCCCGTAGCCGGTGGACAGCGCCGGGTCCGGCATCAATACGGCGTAGCCCGCGGCAGCCAGCAGCCACGGATTCCACCGCCAGTGCCAGGCGTTCCAACTGCCGAGCGGGCCGCCGTGTACCCACAGCACCAGCGGCGCCTGCGCGCTGCCCGCCGGGAGGACCAGCCAGGACCGCACCGGCACCCCGTCCGGTGCCGTCGCCGTCAGATCTTCCAATTCGCCTGGCAATTCCGGCAATTCGACACACGGCAGCGCGACGACCTGCCCGTCGGGGTCGATCCGGACCGGATGCGGTGGTGCAGCATAGGAATGACGCAGGGCGTAGAGGACGCCGCCGGGCGCGGTACGCACGTCGGTGTAGCTGTGGTCGTCGTCGGTCAACCGGGTCACCGCACCGGTTTCCGGGAGCACCGAGAAGACTGGGCACCGGCCGGCGTCATCGGCGGTGATCACCAGGGCCGTCCCGTCGGTGGTCCAGCTGACCGACGACGGCCAGCGGTCCCATTCTCGCGTGACCTCCACCCATGGCTCACCGAAAGTCATGACGCACAACGTGATCCGCGGGGCATCTTGCGGTGTGGAGACCGTCTCGCGCAGGAAGGCCAACCGGGTGCCGTCGGGCGAGATGGCGGGATGACCAAGGTCGGCCTCGGCGTCTTCGACGATCACCTGCCGTTCACCGGTCGCGGTGTCGACGCGCACCAGGGCGACGCGGATCGAGGCGCCGGGCCCGGGAGCCTGCCATGACGTGACCAGGAATGAACCGTCGGCACTGACGGCGACACCGGCTTCGCGCAGGGCGGGACCCGGTGCCGGCGTGAGGTCACGGGAGTCGGCCGCGTCGAGTAGGTGGGGATGATCTGGTCCGAGGTCGTGGTCCCAGTACCGCACCGGGTAGCCGGTGTGCAGGATCGCCGAGACCTTGTTGTCCTTGCGCAGCGCCCGCAGTCGGGTGTCGTCCTCGACCGTCGCCGCCGACGGCAGCAGCGGCGCGGTGACGACGACGCGATCGGCCGCGGTCGCGGTGTGTACGGCGGCGACCCCACCCGGCAGGGTCAGCATTTCGGCGGCCTCGCCGCCGGCGGCGGGCAGGCGCCACAGCGCGGCGGGTGGTTTGTCGTCAGCGGGGGTGGGGCGCACCGCGATGAACAGCAGATCACCGCCCGCGGTGAACGCCGGTGCGGATTCGCCTTTGACCCCGCGGGTCAGCCGCTGTGCCGGCCGCTGCCCGTGCGGGTCCAATTCCCATATCGCCGTGATGAATTCGGTGCGGTCTTCATTGATCTCGCTGATGGTGGTGACCAGCCGGGAACCGTCCGCCGAGATCGCCAGCCCGGCGATCCTGGGTAGTTCGAGGTAGCGGTCCAGGTCACCGAATGCGTGGCGAGACGTCATGTCTGCCACGCTAGCCGGGTCGAGCAGGGTCAGCGCGACTGGCCGAACGACACCAGCGTGGTGCACATCTTGCGGATGTCGAAGATGCCGAGAATGGCGCCGGGGCGGATGGCCTTGC
This sequence comes from Mycolicibacterium cosmeticum, assembly GCA_016197365.1. GTDB lineage: Bacteria > Actinomycetota > Actinomycetes > Mycobacteriales > Mycobacteriaceae > Mycobacterium > Mycobacterium cosmeticum_A. Next base: position 221,639 of record JACPVS010000003.1, read on the forward strand.
AACCGCCGGCGGCCGGGTTCGTCGCGGCGGGGGCCGGGTTGTTCCAGACGGCGGGGCTGGCAGCCTGGGCGCCGCAGGTGGGCCAGGCGCCCAGGCCCTGGGTGCGCATCACGTTCTCGGCGACCCGGATCTGCTCGGCCCGGCTGGCCTGGTGCGGTGCACCGACACCGCCGTTGGCGGTCCAGGTGGCCTGCTTGAACTGAAGCCCCCCGGAGGCGCCGTTTCCGGTGTTGATTGCCCAGTTGCCGCCGGATTCGCACTGGGCGAGCGCGTCCCAGTTCACCCCGCTGTCCGCGGCGGCGGTGGCCGACATGGCCAGCGGTGCGGCGGCCATGGCACCGGTCGCGGCGGCGACCCACAGCATCCGGGTGAATGTCTTCTTGATGGCGGCGCTGAAGCTCTTCATCTTGCGGTCCTTCCCCGACCGGTGACACGAGTTCCGCATGCAATGGATGGTGCGTTCTTGCACTGCAGTTACCCGTGTTTCGGGTGGGGGAAATCATCTGTTACGCAGGAGGCACAAGTTTTAGGGGTTTCTTATGCGACAAATGGCCATTCGCGGGATTTGTGAGAAAACAATGGCGCCGGGCTCGAAGCCCGGCGCCATTGTCACACCTCTGATATAGGCGGCACGTATAAGCAGCGTGTCAGCCGCGACGGCCGCACACCGGCCACGCGCCGATGCCCTGCGAGCTCAAGACGCGATTGGCGACCCGGATCTGCTCCTCGCGGCTGGCGTTGTGCGGCGAACCGCTGCCACCGTTGGCGCGCCAGGTGCCCATGTTGAACTGCAGGCCACCGTAGTAGCCGTTCCCGGTGTTGATGGCCCAGTTGCCGCCCGACTCGCAGGCTGCGACGGCGTCCCAGTTCACACCGTTGTCCGCATTGGCGGTACCCGCCCCCAGGGCGACGGGGGCCACTGCGAGCGCCCCGGCGATGACGGTCATACCGAACGTGGTGCGGATGTTCTTCAACTTCGATCCCTTCGCCAAGCGCGCGCCAAAGACACCCGCGCGCACGCGGGCGTGAAATGCCTGGAGGACCAGGCGTGAAATTTGGACCGTGCCTTCTCTGTCGGGCACCGCAGCGGGAGGCACGAGATTGCCTTGCCGGGAAATCAGCCCCGGCCGCCTCCACAGATGTTCTCGCAGAAGCCCCGCACACACGCAGGTTTTGAATGTGAAATTATTTGCTCCCTTGCGGGGTTGAGAAAAACGTACAAAACCTCCGGCGTGAAGTCACATCGGATCTAGATGATGTCGCGAGAAGATCACGACTTGATCACGACGCATCCTATGGATGAACTGTGCAGGTCAGCCCAGCGTTTTGCGCGGCTGCCCAAAATGCAGGTCGCGAATCATTTGGTGACTCAAATCACGGGGATTTTGTGAGCTGGACCACGGGACGGAAGAGGCCACGCAGGTCGTTCGCACCAAGTTCACCACTTTTCCACACGAAAGGCCATGACCTGCGGTTTTATCGCGGCCTAAGTTCGCTGGCTGCAACTTCCTCCGAAGATCGCGCCAGTTCCAACCAAAGCCACTACAGCACAACCTGTTCCGGGGCAATGACACGGGACATCAGCGCCGACAAAGGATCCCAGCGCGAACCGCGATGCCCTTCTAATACTTTGTTGCACAACCCCTTACGAGATATTCCCGTTCTCGCGCGAACCGGGAAGCCCATCGCCACCCCTGTTGACGTGCATCGCGCGTTCACCGCCTCACGAAGGCCACTAATTAGGGCAGCTTATAGTTCTGTGCCGCAGCATGTTTCGCCAGGTCACTCCTGTCACAGGCCGAACAGATGCTCCCAAAATGGTTGTCACACAGCTAGTCTCGCGATCCCAGCGAGTCGGTTCGAATACCGGCGACGACAAGTGGCGTCGAAGCACAACATTTAGCCGACTGTTATTCAGCGGAGATAAAGACCAATAACGTCACGTACGGATAAATTCACCGCCGAAGGCGCTTGAATTCGCAATTTGCTACCCGCCGGGGCGCGAATTCCGCCGGTCAGGCGAGGTCGGCAGCGGTGTTGACGTTGGTCAGCGCGCGTTGCTCGTCCAGCACGACGCGGTGGGTGTCGACGCCGGGGGTGCCGTCCACCAGGGCTCGCATGCTGCGCTCCCCCGCCGCCACCAACTGTGACGCGGCCTCGGCCAACGAGGTGCGGTAGACACCGGCCAGGTAGTGGTCACGGCCGTCCCACGGCAGCACCACGTCGGCGTTCGACGACTCCCCGATCAGGGTGTCGATCAGCTCGGCCGACAGGTAGGGCATGTCCACGGCGCAGACGAACGCGCGTTGCGCGCCCGCCGCTGCAGCCGCGCGCAACCCGCGTGCGGTCGCCAGCAGTGGACCCAGCCCACGGACATCGTCACGCAGGATCTCGGCGGGCAACGCCGGCAGCGCCTGACCCGGCGCGGCGACGACGAAGACGGGTCGGCAGCGCTGCGATACTGCGGCCACCACGCGTTCGACGAGCGTCTGCCCGTCGAATTCCAGGGTCGCCTTGTCGCGTCCCATGCGGCGGGACGCCCCGCCGGCCAACACAACGGCTGCCAGGGGTCCCGATGTCGTCACACCGGCGACGTTAGTCGAGCTAGTCGACGGACCAGGTGTCTTTGCCGCGAAGCAGCGCCTGCAGCGCGGCGGTGTCGCCCGGCTTGGCCGCACGCGCGTCGGTGATCTGCTGGCGGGCCGCGTCGTCGTAGGTCGGCTTGCTGACCTGGCGGAAGATGCCCGTCACCATGTGCTCGAGGTTCTGCTCGGACAGCCGCGACAGCGCGAAGGCGTAAGCCGGGTCGTCGATCGTGGCGTTGTGCACGACGATCTGATCGGCTGCGACATCGGCGGTCTTGGCGACCTCGAGACCGAAGCCCGACTTGACCACGCAGTACTGCGCGTCGGTGCCGAAGGTGATCGGCTCACCGTGGCTGAGGTTGATCAGCCGGTCCTCGGCGCCTTCCTTGCGCAGCGCGTCGAACGAACCGTCGTTGAAGATCGGGCAGTCCTGCATGATCTCGACGAGCGCGGCACCACGATGGCTGGCCGCGGCGCGAAGCACCTCGGTCAGGCCGGCGCGGTCGGAGTCCAGCGCCCGGCCGACGAAGGTGGCCTCGGCACCGAGCGCCAGCGACACCGGGTTGAACGGATAGTCCACCGAACCCATCGGGGTCGACTTGGTGACCTTGCCGACTTCGGAGGTCGGCGAGTACTGGCCCTTGGTCAGTCCGTAGATCCGGTTGTTGAACAGCAGGATCGTGATGTTGATGTTGCGGCGCAGCGCGTGGATCAGGTGGTTGCCACCGATGGACAGCGAGTCACCGTCACCGGTCACCACCCACACCGAGAGGTCCGGGCGCGCCAGCGCCAGGCCGGTCGCGATGGTCGGGGCACGGCCGTGGATGGAGTGGAAACCGTAGGTCTCCAGGTAGTACGGGAACCGGCTGGAGCAGCCGATACCGCTGATGAAGGCGATGTTCTCGCGGCGCAGTCCCAGTTCGGGCAGGAAGTTGCGGATGGTGTTGAGGATGACGTAGTCACCGCAGCCGGGGCACCAGCGGACCTCTTGGTCACTGGTGAAGTCCTTGCCCTTCTGCGGCTGGTCCGTCGTCGGCACCAGCGCCGTCTTGCTGAGGGCTTCGGTGAGGCCCAGATCTGAGCCAATCAGGTCGGTCATGCTCCTGCTCCCACGGATTCCACGGTGGCCGCTGCCAGCCGGGCAAACTTCGCCTTGTCAGTTTCCTTCTCGCGCAACGTTCCGTCCAGCGCCGCGCCGATGATGCCCTCGACCTCGTCGGCCAGGAAGGCCATGCCCTCGACCTTGGTCACGGACTGGATGTCGACCAGATACTTGCCGCGCAGCAGCAGAGCGAGCTGGCCGAGGTTCATCTCCGGCACCACCACGTTCGGGTAGCGCTTCAGCACCTCTTCGAGGTTGGCCGGGAACGGGTTCAGGTACCGCAGCTGAGCGTGCGCCACCTTGATGCCGTTGCGCCGGGCGCGCCGGCAGGCCTCGCCGATGGGGCCGTAACTGCTGCCCCAGCCGAGCAGAAGCAGCTCGGCGTCACCGGTCGGATCGTCGACCTCGAGGTCGGGCACCGTGATGCCGTCGATCTTGGCCTGCCGCAACCGGACCATGAGGTCGTGGTTCTTCGGCTCGTAGGAGATGTTGCCGGAGCCGTTGGCCGCTTCGAGGCCGCCGATCCGGTGTTCCAGGCCAGGCGTGCCGGGGATCGCGAACTGGCGGGCCAGCGTCTCGGGATCGCGGGCGTACGGCTGGAACGGCTTGCCCTCTTCGGCGAAGGTGTGCTCGATCGACGGGTAGGTGCTGATGTCTGGGATCCGCCACGGCTCCGACCCGTTGGCGATCGCACCGTCGGACAGGATGATCACCGGCGTGTGGTAGCCGATGGCGATGCGGACGGCCTCGACCGCGACGTCGAAGCAGTCCGACGGCGAGCACGGCGCCAGCACCGCGACGGGCGATTCGCCGTTGCGGCCGTACAGCGCCTGCAGCAGGTCGGCCTGCTCGGTCTTGGTCGGCAGGCCGGTGGACGGGCCACCGCGCTGCACATCGATGACCAGCAGCGGGAGCTCGGTCATCACGGCCAGGCCGATGGCCTCCGACTTGAGCGAGACACCGGGGCCCGACGTGCTGGTGACGCCAAGGGCGCCGCCGTACGAGGCACCGATGGCCGCACCGATGCCGGCGATCTCGTCCTCGGCCTGGAAGGTGAGCACGTTGAAGTGCTTGTACTTGGACAGCTCATGCAGGATGTCGCTGGCCGGGGTGATCGGGTAGGTACCCAGCACCACCTGGATGTCGCCCAGCTGACCGGCCGCCACGACGCCGTAGGCGAGCGCGGTGTTGCCGGAGATCTGCCGGTATTCACCCGACTTGAGCTTCGCCGGGGCCACCTCGTAGGTGACGGCGAAGGCCTCGGTGGTCTCGCCGTAGTTCCAACCCGCCTTCAGCGCCAGCACGTTGGCCTCGGCGATCTCGGGCTTGCGGGCGAACTTCTCCCGGATGAAGGCTTCACTGGCCTCGAGCTCACGCCCATACATCCAGGACAGCAGCCCCAGGGCGAACATGTTCTTGGCGCGCTGGCCGTCCTTCTTGGTGGCGCCGATCGCCTCGACCGCGCCCAGCGTGAGGGTGGTCATGGCGACGGATTGCACCACATAGTCGGACAGCTCGTCGGATTCCAGCGGATTGCTGTCGTACCCGACCTTGGCCAGGTTGCGCTTGGTGAATTCGTCGGCGTTGGCGATGATCAGGCCACCGCGCGGCAGGTCGGAGACGTTGGCCTTCAGCGCCGCGGGATTCATCGCGACCAGCACGTCCGGACGGTCGCCGGCGGTCAGGATGTCGTAATCGGCGATCTGGATCTGGAACGACGACACACCGGGCAGGGTGCCCTGTGGTGCGCGGATCTCGGCGGGGTAATTCGGCTGGGTGGCAAGGTCATTGCCGAACAGCGCCGCCTCCGTCGTGAAACGGTCACCGGTGAGCTGCATGCCGTCGCCGGAGTCGCCCGCAAAGCGGATGACGACTTTTTCCAGCTTCTGCCGCGGGGCGGCTCCATTGCCGTTCTGTCCCACGACTCCCTGCCTTTCACGCCCCCTCAACTCTGGCTGTTCGAGGAGAGGCGTTGCATCGAAGAATTTTGGTGTCACTACCGGTAACCATTATTGCACTTCTCTTAGGGTGGCTTTTGCCACACAAACCGGCGACACGCGGGTTACCTGTGAAAAAACTTGCTGTTCAGCGACGTAACCAGGAGCGCCAAACGGCGCATTTGTGGTGTTCATCACGTTTTGGAGAATGACATTCTCTAAGGAACGGCTACTCACCGGTAGATGACCGATAACGCCGTTCTCAAAGAACTTGACACCCGTCAACTTTAGCAGGCGTGGCGCCGGGTCACACCCGGTCCGGCGAACCGACCTCGACGCGCTTCTGCAACTCGCGGGCCACCAACTCGCTGGCCACCTCCGCGGCACGGCGCGGATCGGCGCCGTCGGCCCGGTTGGCCACATAGCAGGAGGTGAACATGTCGCCGGCGCCGGTGGTCTGCACCCCGAGCACACGCCATGCCGCAGGCACCCGGATCACGGTGCCGTCCTTATAGATGTCGCAGCCCTCCGACCCGTAGGTCACCACGATCTCGGGGACCCCCAGCCATGCCGCGGTCGACGCGTCGAAGTCACCGTCGGCGACGATGACCGCCTCGTCTTCGGCGAGCTTGAGCACGTCGAGGTGACGGAGCAGTTCGGGCGAGAAGTCGCGGTCCAGAGTCAGCGGGCCGAGCCGATCGGCGCGCACCAGGCCCTGCCCGTCATAGGCGATCAGGTGTCCACGTGCGTCCAGGTGAGCCAGCGTGCTTGCCGGGAAGTCGGTACGCATCAGGGGCGCGAGGTGGATCCAGGTGGTGCGCGGATCGTCGGTGTCTATATCGGCAGCCGTCCATACCGGGCCGATGGCGTCGACCGACATCCGACGGTGGTCGGTGTCGTCGTAATCCAGGCGGAAACCGCTCGTCCGGTCCGACGGAAGGAACCGCACAATGGCGCCGAAGCGGTCGAGCACCTCATCGAACAGCTCGTGATCCTCGGGTGCGCCCATCGCCACGATGTGCCCCAGGACACCGACGGTTTCCAGTGCCACCCCGACGAAGGAGGCGCAGCCACCGGGGCTCGGCGGGGCACCGTCGATGATGTCGATCGCCAGATTGCCCAGCACCGTCACGCCCGGGACCAACTCTGGCGTCATCGAACTGTTCTCCTTATGTCTTTACTTTCTCGCGGAATCGTAGTCGGGATGGCTGCGAAAGCGGATTCGAGTGCCCCCGCTCACGCCGGCAGGTTGTACGGCGTGACGACCTGTATCGGCGCCGGACGTACGGGCTCGGCGGGCAGTGCACCGTGCTGCGCCAAGATCACCCGCATCGCCAGCCGGGCGTCGGCCCGCAGGTCATTGTGCAGAACCACCGAGATGCGCCCATCCCGGAGCAATCGCCGGTTGTCGACATCGAGATCATGCGCCACAAAAACCTGGCAGGGCCTACCCGAAGCGTCGAAGGCCGCCACAGTCGCGGTGTTGCCACCACCGGGCGAATACACCGCCCCGACCGCTGGGTGACGCTCCAGCGCGTCGAGCACCAACCGTTCGTTGGTCGCATCGATACCGTCGCTGCCACTCACCTCGACGATCTCGCGGCCCGAGCCGCGCAGCCCGGCCCGAAAGCCCACCTCTCGTTCGCCTTCCCCCCGAAACACGTTGCGACTCAGGGTGATCAGCACGCCCGACGGCGACGGACCGAGCCACTGATCCATCAGGTAGGCGGCGGTGGCGCCTGCGCCGTGATTGTCGATCCCGACGTAGGCGCAGCGACCGCTGTTGGGTACATCGGTCGTGTAGGTCACCACCGGGACGCCTGCGGCGACCAGGCCGTCGACGGCCTCGGCCACCTCGGGTTCGTCCTGCGCCTTGAGCACCACCCCGTGACTGCCCTTGATCCGGCCGAGCACGTCGGCCATCTGAGCCGTCGAACCCGATTCCCAGAGGTGAAAGCGGGCCCGCACCATCGCCGGGGCGAAGACCGGCAACTCGGCCTCGATGGCGGCGCGAAACGCGTCGGAGAACCGCTGGGGCGTCTGCATCACCACGTCGATCAGGTAGCGGCGACCGTTGAGCCGCAGCTGGGCCCGCTGCTTGTCCAGGTCTGCGATGGCCTGCATGACCTCGGTGCGGGTGTTCTCGCGCACCCCGGGCCGGCCGTTGAGCACCCGGTCCACCGTCGCCTCACTGAGACCGCACTGCTGGGCGATCTCCCGAACCTTGTAGCGATGCATCAGCCACTCCGTACTGAGGTTTTTTTGATGGCTTTTTGCCGTTGATTATGGCACAGAACACAGCAAGACTATCGGTCATGGCTGCACCGCTCACCCGATCCGACGCCGCGTGGATCACCGAACCCGATTGCTCGCTGGAGGATTTCCGGGCCCAGGTACTGCGCGACACCACCCTCGCCGATTACCCGCACGCCGTCGACGTCCGCAGCAATGTGCTCGTCTACTCCGCGGAGTCCATCGCCGGAGCCGACCGGCGGGCGCTGCAGGCCGAGTTGATCACCGCCTTCGCCGAAGGCCCCGGCGTCGTGGTGTTCGAGGGCGCCTTCGACCATGACGTGCTGGACCGGGCCAGCGCCGCCTTCGCCGACATCATCGCCGCGCAGCGCGCGGCGGGTGCCGCGGCCGGCGACCACTTCGGCAAAGCGGGCGTCAACGACCGCATCTGGAACGCCGCGCAGAAGCTGGCCCTGCATGCCCCCGACGTCTTCGCGCAGTACTACACCGCCGACACCCTGGCCCTCGTCTCGCAGGCCTGGCTGGGACCGCGCTACCAGGTCACCTCCCAGGTCAATGTCGTCAATCCCGGTGGGGCGCCCCAGGTTCCGCATCGGGACTACCACCTCGGTTTCGTCGACACCGACCAGCTGGCCGACTACCCGGCGCACCTGCACCGACTGTCACCGGCACTCACCCTGCAGGGCGCCGTCGCGCACTGCGATATGCCGCTGCGCAGCGGGCCGACCATGCTGCTGCCCTACTCGCAGCGTTTCGAGGCCGGCTACATCGCCTTCTACCGGCCCGAGTTCATCGACTTCTTCGCCACCCACCAGGTGCAACTGCCGCTGCAAAAGGGTGACGCGGTGTTCTTCAACCCGGCGCTCTATCACGGGGCGGGCGCCAACACCTCGACCGATATCAGCCGGATGGCCAATCTGCTGCAGATCTCGTCACCGTTCGGGCGGGCGATGGAATCACTGGACCGAACCGCGATGGTGAAGGCGATCTATCCGGCACTGCTGGCGATGAAACAAGCCGGCCGGACCGACCGGGAATTGGCCAATGCCGTCAACGCCACCGCCGAGGGCTACGCCTTTCCCACCAATCTCGACAGCGACCAGCCGATCGGCAGCCTCGCCCCGCCCAGCCAGGTCGACACGGTACTGGCCGCACTGGCCGACGACCTGAGCCCCGAAAACCTCGACACCATCCTCGATCAGCAGCAAGAACGGAGAATTCCATGACCACCCTCGGCGTTATCGGACTGGGCCGCATCGGTGCGTTCCACACCGAAACCCTTTCCTCCCTAGCAGGTTTGGATGGGCTGGTGATCACCGACGAGCGCACCGACGTGGCCGCCGCGGTGGCCGCCAAACACGGCGCCAAGGCCGTCGACACCGTGGAAGAACTGCTGTCCTCCGGCGTGGACGGAGTGGTGGTGGCCGCCGCCACCCCGGCACATGCCGAGCTGACCCTGGCTGCTGTCGAGCGCGGTATCCCGACTTTCTGCGAGAAGCCGATCGCCTCCACCGCGGCGGAGAGCGCGCGAGTCGCCGACATCATCGCCCGCTCCGGAGTGCCGGTTCAGGTGGGCTATCAGCGCCGGTTCGACGCCGCGTTCGCGGCTGCCAAGCGCGCGGTCGACGACGGATCGCTGGGGCTGCTGCACACCGTGCGCAGCACCACGATGGATCCCGCACCCCCGCCGCTGGACTACATCAAGGGCTCCGGCGGCATCTTCCGGGACTGCGCCGTCCACGATTTCGACATCATCCGATGGATCACCGGCCAGAACGCGGTCGACGTGTACGCCACCGGGTCGGTTCAGGGCGACCCGTTGTTCACCGAGTACGGCGATGTGGACACCGCCGCCGTGGTGGTCCGGTTCGACGGCGGCGCGCTCGGCGTCATCTCGAATGCCCGCTACAACGCCCGCGGATACGATTGCCGCCTCGAGGTACACGGCTTCGACGACAGCGTGGCCGCCGGCTGGGATCAGGGCGCGCCGCTGCGAAATGTAGATCCGGCCAACACCTTCCCCACCGGCCCCAGCCACAACTTCTTCATGGACCGGTTCACCGAGGCGTTCCGCACCGAACTGGCGGGCTTCCTCGAGGTGGTCAAGGGCGCGCCGGTCGCCGGCGCGACCGTGGCCGACGCCGTCGAGGTGGCGTGGCTGGCCGAGGCCGCCACGGAGTCCCTGCGCCGGGGTACCCCGGTCACGATCGCGGAGGTCCGCAACTCATGAAGATCGCCGGAGCGCCCATTTCCTGGGGTGTCTGTGAAGTTCCCGGCTGGGGCTACCAGCTTGCGCCGCAACGGGTTCTCGACGAGATGCGGTCGGCCGGGCTGACCGCCACCGAACTCGGTCCGGACGGGTTCCTGCCCGCCGACGCCGGTGCGTTGACGGCCCTGCTGGATTCGTACGGACTGGCCTGTGTCGGCGGTTTCGTTCCGGTGGTGCTGCACCAGCCCGAACACGACCCGGCCGAGGATCTGGCCGGCCCGCTGGAGTCGCTGGTGGCTGCCGGCGCCGGCGTGGTGGTGCTGGCCGCGGCGACCGGCTCGGACGGGTATGACGAGCGTCCCGAACTCGACGAGACCGGTTGGTCCACCTTGCTTTCCAACCTGGACCGACTTGCCGCCATCGTGGCGGCGCGTGGACTCAAAGCGGTGCTGCACCCGCATGTCGGGACCATCGTCGAGAACAGCGCCGAGGTGGACCGGGTGCTGGCCGGGTCGAGCATCCCGCTGTGCCTGGACACCGGCCACCTGCTGATCGGTGGCACCGATCCACTGGCGCTGGCCCGCCGGGAGCCCGGGCGCATCGAGCACGCACACCTCAAAGATGTGGACGCCGCACTTGCCGCGAAGGTGCAGTCGGGCGAACTGTCCTACACCCAGGCGGTTGCCGCGGGCATGTACGTGCCGCTGGGCGCGGGTGATGTGGACATCGCCGGAATCGTCAAGGCGTTGGAGGACAATGGTTATGACGGCTGGTATGTGATGGAGCAGGACAACATCCTGGCCGGCGAACCCGAAGGCGAAGGGCCGCTGGCCGACGTCCGCGCAAGTGTGTCGTTCCTCCAGGGCGTCCCCGCGTGAGTCTGCGGATCGGGGTGCTCGGCGCATCGCGCATCGCGGAGTCCGCGATCGTCGGGCCCGCGGCCGAACTCGGTCACCGCCTGGTGGCCGTGGCGGCCCGGGACCGTAGCCGCGCCGAGGCCTTCGCCGACAAGTACGGGGTGGAACGCGTGGTGGAGTCCTATCAGGACGTCATCGACGACCCCGAGGTCGATGTGATCTACAACCCGCTGGCCAACTCCCTGCATGCCCCTTGGAATCTGGCGTCGATCGCCGCGGGAAAGCCGGTACTCAGCGAAAAGCCGTTCGCCCGTGACCATGCCGAGGCGCAACGGGTCGCCGACGCCGCACAGGCGGCGGGTGTGACCGTGTTGGAGGGGTTCCACTACTACTTCCACCCGGTGACGCAGTGCGCATTCGGACTGGCCGCGGACGGCACGCTCGGGGAAATCGTCGAGATCGAGGCACGGATGGCGATGCCGGAACCTGCCGCAGACGATCCGCGGTGGTCGCTGGAACTGGCCGGCGGCGCCCTGATGGACCTGGGCTGTTACGGCCTGCACATCATGCGTTCCCTGGGCGGTCTGGCCACGGCCGGGCTGCAAGGACGGCCGTCGGTGGTACGGGCGCACGCCGAGGAGCGCGCGCCGGGCGTGGACGCCTGGTGCGATGTCGACGTTGCATTTCCGGGTGGCGCTCGCGGCGTATCGGCCAATTCGATGGTGGCCGATGACTATTCGTTCACCCTGCGGATCGCCGGCACCGACGGCGAGGCACTGGTACACGATTTCATCCGGCCCAGCCACGACGACCGGTTGACACTGACCACCGCGGCCGGCACCACCGTCGAGCATCTTGGCACCCGGGCCAGCTATACCTATCAGCTGGAAGCGTTCGCCGCCCACGTCCAGCACGGTGCACCGCTGGCCCTGGGCACCGACGATGCGGTGGCCAATATGGCACTCGTCGATTCGGCGTACCGGGCCGCGGGACTGCCCACCCGCTAGTACCGGACGGCGCTGGACAGAAGGGGCGGATAGACCCCCGATAGCTGCCCGTCCACGGTGCTACCGGCGAACTGCAGAGTGGCCCGCATCTGCCCGTTGAGCTCGGCCGGATAATTCAACGCCGGAGCCGACACCTGGTCCAGTCGATGGAGCTGATCGGATGTCAGCGCGACGTCCAACCCGGCGAGGTTGGATTCCAGGTGCGCCAGCCGCCGCGCCCCGATGATCGGTACGACAGTCCCGGCGCGGGCCCGTAACCAGGCCAATGCCACCGCCGCCGAACTGGTTTCAAGGTCATCGGCGATGGCGTCGACCGCCTCGATCACCGTGAACTCGGCCTCACCGGGCCCGCCGACGTAGGCGGTGCGCGCCGAGTCCGCGACAGCGCTGCCGCGGCGGTACTTGCCGGACAGGAAGCCGTTCTTGAGGGGGCTCCACGGCACCAGCGCCATGCCCTGGTCTGCCGCCAGTGGAGCCAACTCCCCCTCGACCGTACGAGCCAGCAGTGAATACTCGACCTGCAGTGCGATCAGCGGAGTCCAGCCACGCAGCAGCGCCATGGTCTGCGCCTGCGCGGTGACCCAGGCCGGCGTGTTCGAGAATCCGATATAGCGAACGGTGCCGGCACGCACCAGGTCGTCGAGGGTACGCATGGTCTCCTCGATCGGCGTGTGCCGGTCCCAGTTGTGCAGCCAGTACACGTCGAGGTAGTCGGTCTGCATGCGGCGCAACGTCTCCTGCACCTGGGCGAGGATCGCCGTGCGGCCCGCACCGCCACCGTTGGGGTCACCCGGATACAGGTTGGCGAAGAACTTCGAGGCCAGCACCACACGCTGTCGGCGGCCGGAGTTGCGGGCGAAGAAGTCACCGAGGATCTTTTCGGAGTGCCCGTTGGTGTAGAAGTTCGCGGTGTCGACGAAGTTGCCACCCCGGTCCAGGTAGGCGGCCAGGATGCGTTCCGATTCCTCGACGCCGACTCCCGCGGCACCGGGATCCTCTCCGAATGTCATTGCACCGAGGGCGAAAGGGCTGACCCGCAGGCCAGACCGGCCGAGTGTGACGTAGCTGTCGAGTGCCATGGAATTGCTCCTCAAGAAAGGGAATTGGACTTCTCCATTCCAACCGGGGAGGGGCCACGCGGGTAGACCGATGCAGGCACGTTCTTGCACGATCCTGCTCAATTTGCCTGGATCGGATGCCCGGCGTGATTGGCTGCAGAGATGCACACCGTGTCCGACTCCCTGGCCGAGATACGACGCCTGATCGACGCGCATGCCCGCGCCGATCTGCGCACATCCATCGAGGGCCTGTTGTTGTCCAAGGTGGCCGGTGGCGGCAGTCCGGACTACTCGCTGACCGATCCCCTGCTGGTCGTGATGGCCCAGGGCGGCAAGCGGCTGCTGCTGGGTGACGAGGCGTTCGAATACCGCGCCGGACAGTGTCTGGTCGTCGCAGCCAGCCTGCCGGTGACCGGGCACTACCTCGACACCACTCCCGAACGACCATCGCTGGCCATGGGGCTGGTTTTGCGCCCGGATGCGCTGTCGGCATTGCTGTTACGCACACCGGTCCGGTCCCGGGCGCGCGCCTCGGCCGGGGCCGCCATCGCCACCGGCGATGCAACCCCCGACGTGTTGGACGCGGTCGCCCGATTCCTTCGCCTGCTGGACAGTCCCACCGACGCCGCCGTGCTGGCTCCCCTGCTCGAGCAGGAGATCTTATGGCGGCTGCTCACGGGTCCGCAGGGCGATATCGTCCGCCAGATCGGTCTCGCCGACAGCGCGCTGGCCCATGTCAACCGCGCGATCAGCTGGATGCGGGACAACTACGCCGCCCCGGTCCGGATGGAGGATCTGGCGCGGATGTCAGGAATGAGCACCTCGGCGTTCCATCGGCAGTTCCGCGCCGTCACGGCGATGAGCCCGTTGCAGTTCCAGAAGCGGATCCGTCTGCAGGAGGCCAGATCCCTGCTCGTCGCACGGCCCGGTGACATCGCGGGCGTGGGACACCGGGTGGGCTATGACAGCCCCTCGCAGTTCACCCGCGAGTACCACCGGCTGTTCGGGGCGCCGCCCGGTCAGGATGCGTTACGGCTACGCGAGATGGGTGAGCAGAGCTTCCCCTGAGACGCCGAAACTGCACCTTCTGACGGGTAACTCGGCGATTTCGTCAGAAGGCGCAGTCTCGGCGGCCGTTTTAGCGGCGGCCCAGTTCGTGGGTCAGGGCCTCGAGTTCGTTCCCGCCGGCCATCTCCTGGGTGAGGTGCTCCAGCGTGATCTCGTCATAGGTGCAGTCCAGCTTCTGCCTGCCGCGGTTGAGCAGCACGAAGTGGTCGCCCACCATGTGCGCGTGGTGCGGGTTGTGGGTGATGAAGATGACCCCGAAACCCTGCTCCTTGGCCGCGGTGATGTAGCGCAGCACCATGCCGGACTGCTTGACACCCAGTGCGGCGGTGGGCTCGTCGAGGATTAGCACCCGGGCGCCGAAGAAGATGGCGCGCGCGATGGCCACGCACTGACGCTGACCACCCGAGAGCGAGCCGATCGGCGCGTCCACGTCGGGCAGGTCGATGCCCATCTTGTGCAGTTCGGCGATGGTCGTCGCCCGCATCGCCGGGATGTCCAGCGACTTGAGGATGCCCTTCTTGCGCAGCTCGTTGCCGAGGAAGAAGTTGCGCCACACCGGCATCAGGCTGACGACGGCCAGGTCCTGGTACACCGTGGCGATACCCGCGTTGAGCGAATCCTTCGGGGAGTCGAACGTCGTCGCCTCACCGTCGATGAGCAGTTCGCCCTCGGTGGGCTTGTGCAGGCCGGCGATGATCTTGATGAGCGTGGACTTGCCCGCGCCGTTGTCGCCGAGCACACCGGTCACCTCGCCGGCACCCACCCGAAGGTTGATGTCCTTGAGCGCGATGATGTTTCCGTAACTCTTGCCGACGTTGCGGAGCTCCACCAGGGGCGCCTCACCACCCGCGGGGGTCTCGGCGATCGGGGTTTGCGCTGCAGTGGTCATGTGTCTACCTCTTCGCTGCGTAGTTGCGGACGACGTTGTTGGCGATCACCGCGAACAACAGCATGGCGCCCAGGAAGAACTTGAACCAGTCCGGGTTCCAGCCGGCGTAGACGATGCCCTGGTTGGTCATACCGAAGATGAAGGCACCGATCAGCGTGCCGATCGCGGTGCCGTACCCACCGGTCAGCAGGCAGCCACCGACCACCGCGGCGATGATGTAGAAGAACTCGTTGCCGATGCCCTGGCCGGACTGCACGGTGTTGAACGCGAACAACAGATGCATGCCGACGAACCAGGCGCAGAAGCTGACGAGCATGAACAGCCCGATCTTGACCTTGGTGACCGGCACACCGACGGCGCGGGCGCTGTCCTGATTACCGCCGACGGCGAAGATCCAGTTCCCGACCCGGGTACGGAACAGCACGTAGGTGGCGATAGCGGCGAACAGAATCCACCAGAGCACGGTGACGCGCACCGAGACGCCGAAGATGTTGAACGACGATGCGAACACGGCCTTACCGGAGTCGAAGCCCTGCATATCCGACACACTCGGCGAGGCGACCTGGCCGGAGACCAGCTTGGTCACAGCGAGGTTGATACCGGTGAGCATGAAGAACGAACTGAGCGTGATCAGGAAGGACGGAATCTTGGTCTTCATCACCATGTAGCCGTTGAAGAAGCCGACGGCCAGGGCGATCGCGAGGGACAGCGCCGCGCCCACCCAGAGATTCAGGTGCAGGTTGTAGGACAGCATCGACGCGGCCAACGATGAGGTGGTGACGGCCACACCCGAAGACAGGTCGAACTCACCGCCGATCATCAGCACACCGACGCCGACGGCCATGATGCCGATGGTCGAGCTGGCGTACAGCACGGTGGCCAGGGCTTCCGGGGTGCGGAACGGCGGGGCCACGATGAGGAACAGGATGAAGATTCCGACCGCGCCGACGAACGCACCCATCTCAGGGCGGATCAATAAGCGCTGCAGTCGATTCTGCTCTTTGACCCGTTCGTCGCGGACGACGGTGTGGGTGTCCAGATTGAGATCAGCCTGGGTTGTCATCAGCGGGTCCCCGACTTCGCCAGCGCCGCCACCGCGTCGATGTTCGACTTGTCGATGAATGACGGCCCGGTCAGAGTGGCCTGGCCACCACCGATCAGGTTCTTGTTGTTGATGAAGAGCCAGAGTGAATCGATCGCCAGGTATCCCTGCAGGAACGGCTGCTGATCGACCGCCCACTGGACCTGGCCGTTCTTGATCGCGTCGACCAGGGCGGCGTTCGTGTCGAACGTGACGATCTGCGCCTTGCTGCCCGCGTTGCCCACGGACTGCACGGCGGTCAGTGCGATCGGTGCGCCCAGGGCGACAACATGATCGACCGTCGGATCCTGCTGCAGCTTGGCGGTGATCGTCGCCTCGACCGACGGCATGTCCTTGCTGTTGACGTACAGCAGTTCGGTCTGCCCCTTGAAGCCCTGTGTGACACCGGCACAGCGGGATTCGAGTGCGACCTGGCCCTGCTCCTGGATGACGCAGACGATCTTCTTGGCACCGTCAGCGGTCAGACGCTCACCGGCGGTGACGCCCGCGAGCTTCTCGTCCTGGCCGAAGTACGACTGCACGCCCATCGCCTTCCAGTTGTCGAACCCGGAGTTGAAGGCGACGACGGGGATGCCGGCGGATTCGGCGGCCTTGATCGCGGGGGTCATCGCGTCCGGCTTGGCCAGCGTGACCGCGATACCGGCGACCTTGCTGTCGATGGCGCTCTGCACCAGGTTGGCCTGGTTGGGCGCCTCGGGGTCGTTGGAGTAGCGCAGTTCGATGTTGTCCTTGTCCGCTGCAGCCTGCGCGCCCTTGCGGATCAGGTCCCAGAACGTGTCGCCGGGTACCTCGTGCGTGATCATCGCCACCGTCACACGCGGTGTGTTCGCCTGACCGGCGCCCATACCCCCGCCACTGCTCTCGGGCTTACCGCCGGTGCTGGAACATGCACTGGCACCCAGGACGAGCACACCCGCCCCGGCCACTGCCATCAGCCGACTGAACCTCATTGTTTCTCCTTGCTATCGACATCACCGCGGCGCTCGTTCGACCTGAATACCAGTGGCAAGCAACACGGCCTCGGTATCGATGTAATACCGCTCACATCTGAAAGTCAAGACTTTGTTCTGACATTAGGACTGCATATCAAATGTCTGCCACACGACAGCAAACCCGCGAGACAGGCAAGCCATCTCGCGGGTGCGTGGAACATGTTGGAGCAGAAGCGATTACCGATCAACCAGGGTGGTGTCGAAGTAGTACCGCGACGCCCGGTAGGCATGGCTGCCGTATTCGACGATGCGGCCGGAGTCATCAAAAGCCGTGCGCTCCATGACCAACAGCGGAGCCTTGAGCTTCTCGTCGAGCAGTCGCGCCTCGTCGCGGTCGGCGGCCTTGGCGCCGATCCGCTGCCGGGCCAACCGAATGTGCACACCACGCGACCGCAAGGCCTGGTAGAGCCCGAATCGTTCCAGTTCATCACGATCCGGCGCGATCGGCGAGGGCAGGTGATTGGTCATCAGCGCCAAGGGTTGCCCGCCCGATGTGCGCAGACGACGCATCATCACGACCTCCGCACCCGGCTCGAGGTTGAGGTGGGTGGCGATCTCCGAGGACGCCGGGCCCGTCACGTAATCGAGCACCTTGGTCGCCGGCTCCTGACCGGCCCGCGCGAGATCGTCGAACAGGCTGGTGAGTTCGACAGGGCGGTGCACCGGCGTCTGCACCACCTGGGTGCCGACGCCCCGCTTGCGGACCAGCAGACCCTTGTCGACGAGTTCCTGGATGGCGCGACGCGTGGTCGGCCGGGACAAGCTGAGGCGGCTGGCCAACGCCAATTCGTTCTCGAAACGGTCACCCGGCTTGAGATCCCCGTCGATGATCGCCTTCTCGAAGACCTGCGCGACCTGGAAATACAGTGGTATCGGACTCGAACGATCGAGTTCGACAGTCAACGTCGGCGTCACTCGCGCTCCGATCTGGTCGGCTCCACGCTCGTACAGCGGGAAACTGGTTGCCAAAGCCTACCTGCAAATGATCGCAAGTAAGAATGTCCAGACAAACTCTTGACACGACGTGTCGCCAGAGCGCACAGTCGATGTCAACACCGAGCGCACTCGCGCCATCGGGGGTAAGTACGCACATCGCATTCGGGAGTCAGCTGTGACCGCTACCGTCAACCAAGCATTCGACGCCATCGCCATCGGGCGCAGTGGCGTCGACGTCTACCCACTGCAGGTCGGACTCGGGCTGGAGGACGTCACCTCCTTCGGCAAGTTCCTGGGCGGCAGCGCCGCCAATGTCGCGGTCGCCGCAGCCCGGCTGGGCAACCGCACCGCACTGATCTCGGGCGTCGGCAACGATCCGTTCGGCCGTTATGTGCGCAAGGAACTCGACCGCCTCGGCGTCGACAACCGTTTCGTCACCACCCACGGTGACTACCCGACTCCGGTGACGTTCTGCGAGATCTTTCCGCCGGATGATTTCCCGCTGTACTTCTACCGCAAGCCCTCGGCCCCGGATCTGCAGATCGAGGCCGCCGAACTCGACCTGGATGCCATCCGCACCGCCCGGCTGTACTGGTCGACCGTCACCGGATTGTCCGAAGAGCCTAGCCGCAGTGCACATTTCGCAGCCTGGGAGGCTCGTGCGCGGCAGCCGCTCACGGTGCTGGACCTCGATTACCGCCCGATGTTCTGGGACAGCCCGGCGGCGGCAACCGAGCAGGTGCAGCGCGCCTTGGCGCATGTCACCGTCGCGGTCGGCAACCGCGAAGAGTGCGAGATCGCCGTCGGCGAGACCAACCCGCACAAGGCCGCCGACGCCCTGCTGGACCTCGGCGTGGAGCTGGCCATCGTCAAGCAGGGACCGCGCGGCGTGCTCGGCAAGACCAAGCACAGCTCGGTCACCGTTCCGCCCAACGAGGTTGACGTCGTCAACGGCCTCGGTGCCGGAGATGCCTTCGGCGGCAGCCTGATCCACGGTCTGCTGCGCGGCTGGCAGCTGGAGAAGACTCTGCGTTACGCCAATGCCGCCGGCGCCATCGTCGCCTCGCGGCTGGAGTGCTCGACCGCGATGCCCACCGCCACCGAGGTGTCCGACCTCGCCGAGAAGACCGCCGTGGAGGCCGTCAATGTCTAGTTTGTGCCGTGATTACGCCGCCGTCACCGACCTGCGCGCCGGCGACCCGGCCGCTGTCGCCAAGGCCTGGCAGGCGCGGACCACCCGTCCGACCGTCCGTGGCGACGGCCGGCTGATGATCGTCGCCGCCGACCACCCGGCGCGCGGGGCCCTGTCCGTCGGCACCCGTCCGACCGCGATGAACAACCGCATCGACCTGCTCGACCGGCTGCGCACCGCGCTGGCCGATCCGGGCGTGGACGGCGTTCTCGCCACCTCCGACATTCTCGACGACCTGCTGCTGCTCGGGGCGCTGGAGGACAAGGTGGTGTTCTCGTCCTTCAACCGCGGCGGCCTGGCCGGTGCCTCGTTCGAGCTCGACGACCGGATGACCGGTGCCACCGCCGCCTCCACCGCGGCCGCGAACATGAACGGCGGAAAGATGTTGTGCCGCATCGACCTCGACGACGCGGGCACCGTCGCCACGCTGGCCTCCTGCGCGCAGGCCGTCGACGAACTGGCAGCCAACGGCTTGATCGCCATGCTCGAACCGTTCATGTCCTCGCGCGTCGACGGGAAGGTCCGCAACGACCTCTCCCCCGACGCCGTCATCAAATCGGTCGCCATCAGCTCGGGCCTGGGATCCACTTCGGCCTACACCTGGATGAAGCTGCCCGTCGTCGAGGAGATGGACCGGGTGATGGAGTCCACGACGATGCCGACCTTGCTGCTCGGTGGCGACCCGACCGATCCCGACGAGGCTTTCGCGTCGTGGGAGAAGGCACTGGCGCTGCCCGCGGTGCGCGGCCTGATCGTCGGGCGCACCCTGCTCTACCCCGGCGACGACGACGTCGCATCGGCGGTCGCGACGGCAGTGAAGCTGGTGCGCTGATGAATTCGAAGTTGTACATCCCGGCCAACAGTGCCGCCGCGCCGTTCACCGTCGCGATCACGCCCGAGGACGCCGGCTGGGCCGAGTCGTCGCTACACGTTGTCGATCTGGGCGACGGTGGGACGGTGTCGCTGAACACCGGCGACACCGAGGTGATGATCCTGCCGCTGTCCGGTGGCGGGTCCGTCGACGCCAGCGGCGAGACGTTCGAATTGTCGCCGCGCGGTTCGGTGTTCGACGGGCCGGCCGACATGGTCTACCTCGGTATCGACCAGGGCTACACCATCACCGGCACCGGCCGCATCGCGATCTGCGGCGCACGTGCCGCCCGGTCGTTCCCGAACCGCCGCGTCGCCGCCGCCGACGTCTCGGTCGAGCTGCGTGGCGCCGGGAACTGCAGCAGGCAGGTGCACAACTTCGGCACCGCCACCACCTTCGAGGCCGACTCGCTGATCGCGTGCGAGGTGATCACGCCCGGGGGCAACTGGTCCAGCTACCCGGCGCACAAACACGACGAGAACTCCGAGCTGGAAACCCAGCTGGAGGAGGTCTACTACTTCGAGATCGACGACAGCCCAGCCGGCACAACGGGATTCGGCTATCACCGGGTGTACGGCACCCCTGAGCGCCCCATCGAGGTGCTCGAAGAGGTACGCACCGGCGACGTGGTGCTCGTCCCGCACGGCTACCACGGACCGTCGATCGCCGCCCCCGGCCACCACATGTACTACCTGAACGTGATGGCAGGCTCCGGTCCCGACCGCGCCTGGCTCATCTGCGATGACCCCAACCACACCTGGTTGCGCGGCACCTGGGACAACGAGCCGATCGATCCCCGCCTGCCGTTCACCACCGCTCACCGAGGAGCCTGACCCATGGTTTCCACCGCCCCCAAGGCGACCGCCAAGTTCGTCGACAACGAAGGCACCGTGCGACTCACGGTGGCCCAAGCCACCGTTCGGTTCCTGGCCAACCAGTACGTCGAACGCGACGGGGAACGCACCAAGTTCTTCGCCGGCTGCTTCGGCATCTTCGGCCACGGCAACGTCGCGGGCCTGGGCCAGGCGCTGCTGCAGGACGAGATCGAATCCCTGGACGCGGGCCGCGAGCCCGGTCTGAAGTACGTGCTGGGCCGCAACGAGCAGGCCATGGTGCACACCGCCGTGGCGTACGCACGACAGAAGGACCGCCTGCAGGCATGGGCGGTGACCGCCAGCGTCGGACCCGGTGCGACGAACATGCTCACCGGCGCCGCGCTGGCCACCATCAACCGGCTCCCCGTGCTGCTGCTGCCCGCGGACACCTTCGCCACCCGGGTCAGCTCCCCAGTGCTGCAGGAACTGGAACTGCCCGGCTCCGGTGACGTCACCGTCAACGACGCCTTCAAACCGTTGTCTCGCTTCTTCGACCGGGTCTGGCGTCCCGAGCAGCTGCCGTCGGCACTGCTCGGCGCCATGCGGGTACTGACCGATCCCGTCGAGACCGGCACGGCGACAGTGGCGATCCCGCAGGACGTCCAGGCCGAGGCCCATGATTTCCCGGAATCGCTGTTCGCCGAACGCACCTGGCATGTGGCCCGTCCCCTGCCGGAGCGCTCGGTGCTGGCCCGCGCCGCGGAGATCATCCGTTCGGCCACCAAGCCGCTGATCGTCGCCGGCGGCGGCGTGCACTACTCCGGCGCCGAAGAGGCCTTGGCCGTGCTGGCCGCCGCGACCGGTATTCCTGTCGGTGAAAGCCAGGCGGGTAAGGGCTCACTGCTGCACGACCATCCGCAGTCGGTGGGCGCCATCGGTTCGACCGGCACGACCGCCGCCAACGCGCTGGCCGCCGAGGCCGACGTGGTGATCGGTATCGGCACGCGCTACAGCGATTTCACCTCGGCGTCGCGCACTGCGTTCAACAACCCGGACGTCCGGTTCGTCAACATCAACGTGGCATCACTGGATTCGGTGAAGCAAGGCGCACTGAGCGTGGTGTCCGACGCGCGTGAGGCCATCGAGGGGTTGGCCCACGCGCTGAAGGATCACTCGGTCAGCGACGAATACCGGGCGCGCACCGCCGAACTGGCCACCGAGTGGAATGAGACCGTCTCCGCGGTGTACGCCACCGAGGACGATGTGGCGCTGAACCAGAACCAGGTGATCGGGCTGGTGAACACCCTGTCGGATCCCCAGGACGTGGTGGTGTGCGCCGCCGGCTCGATGCCCGGTGACCTGCACAAGCTGTGGCGGATGCGGGACCGCAAGGGCTACCACGTCGAATACGGTTTCTCGTGCATGGGTTACGAAATCGCCGGCGGCATCGGTGTGCGGATGGCCGACCCCGATCGCGATGTGTTCATCATGGTCGGCGACGGGTCCTACCTGATGATGGCGACGGAGATCGTCACCGCCGTGCAGGAAGGCGTGAAGGTCATCCCGGTCCTGGTGCAGAACCACGGATTCGCTTCCATCGGTGGGCTTTCCGAATCTGTCGGGTCACAGCGTTTCGGCACCGACTACCGCTACCGCGGTGCGGGCGGACGTCTCGACGGCGCCATCCTGCCGGTGGACCTGGCCGCCAACGCGGCCAGCCTGGGCGCCGATGTCATCAAGGTCGGCACCCCGGCTGAGTTCGCCGACGCGGTCAAGGTGGCCAAGGCCGCCGACCGCACCACCGTCATCTACGTCGAGACCGATCCGAGGGTCTACGCCCCGGACAGCTTCTCGTGGTGGGACGTCCCTGTGAGCCAGGAGTCGACGTTGGAGTCCACCCAAGAGGCCTACCAGCGGTACGCCGAGTGGAAGCGCGTCCAGCGCCCGCTGATCAAGCCGTTCGACAACTGAAGCTCTGTACATTCCGAGTCAGAAGTGAGAATCACCATGTCCAACACCATTTCCCACTGGGTCAACAACGAGATCTTCACCGGCAACAATGACAAGACCGCACCGGTGACCAACCCCGCCACCGGTGCCGTCACCGGTCAGGTGGCGCTGGCGTCGGCGGCCGATGCGCAGGCCGTCATCGACGCCGCCGCGGCCGCGTTCCCGGCATGGCGGGACACCTCGCTGGCCAAGCGCACGCAGGTGCTGTTCAACTTCCGCGAACTCTTGAACGCCCGCAAGGGTGAGCTGGCCGAGATCATCACCAGCGAGCACGGCAAGGTCGTCTCCGATGCCCTCGGTGAGGTCAGCCGCGGCCAGGAGGTCGTCGAATTCGCCTGTGGCATCCCGCACCTGCTCAAGGGTGGATTCACCGAGAACGCCTCCACCAAGGTGGATGTGCATTCCATGCTGCAGCCCATCGGCCCGGTGGGCATCATCTCGCCGTTCAACTTCCCGGCCATGGTGCCGATGTGGTTCTTCCCCGTGGCGATCGCCGCCGGCAACACCGTGGTGCTCAAGCCGTCGGAGAAAGACCCGACCGCGTCGCTGTGGCTGGCTGCTCTCTGGAAGGAAGCGGGTCTGCCCGACGGTGTCTTCAACGTGTTGCAGGGCGACAAGACCGCCGTGGATGCGTTGCTGACCAGCCCGGCCATCAAGGCGATCTCGTTTGTCGGATCGACACCCATTGCGCAGTACGTGTATTCGACCGGTACCGCATCAGGTAAGCGCGTCCAGGCCCTCGGCGGAGCCAAAAACCACGCCGTCATCCTCCCCGACGCCGACCTCGACCTCGCCGCCGACGCCATGGTCAACGCCGGATTCGGCTCCGCAGGCGAACGCTGCATGGCCATCTCCGCCGCC
>JACPVS010000011.1 GCA_016197365.1 Mycolicibacterium cosmeticum
GCCCTGGTGAGCGCATCGCAGGCCGCAACGCACGGTCAGCCGCCCACTGCCGTCGCCTACCAACCGATTCCGCGTCCTTACGCTTGGCCACACCACACCTCCGTGATCAAGGTGTTGCGACGACCAGTTGAATCCGCCGAGTCGTCTCCGGTCACAGTGGTGATGACCGCACGCGTGCCATTACCGTTCATCACGGCGTCGTAGTTGTCGCCCGCCAGATCGACCGTGCCGACGACGCCCACTGCCGCCTTCGGCGCAATGGCGACGTTGACGACCTGGGTCTTCACACCTCCGGTGTGTCCGTCGGTGATCGTCACCGTGAACGAATCGGTCTTGGCGGCGGCCGCAGTCCCGGCGGCCGCATCGCGGGCCGTCGGGGACGGGGTGTAGATGAATGCTCCGGTGGCGGCATTGACCGTCACCGTGCCCTTCGTCGTCGACGCCGGGGCCGAGTACGTCAGCACATCCTTGTCCGCGTCGGCGCCCTTGACCGTCCCGGTCACGATGCCCGTCGTGGTGTTCGGTTTGTTGACCGTAACCGTCGACGTCGGAAGGGCATTGGCGGGCGTGATAGTCACCGGGACGACCTTGGTGGTGACCGCACCCTTGACGTCCGTGATCGAGACCGTGAAGGTGTCCGAAGTGACCGGGTTGACGGTCAGGCTCGCCGCATGGCGTGCCGCAGCCGACGGGGTATAGGTGAACGCGCCCGTCGTCGCGTTGATGGTGACCTTGCCGGACGCCGGGGCGACCGCGGTGTACTTCGGTCCGACGCCGGGGTCCCCGTCGGGATCGGTGGCGGTCACCGTGCCGGTGACCACGCCCGTGGTCGGGTTGGTGTTCTGATTGGAGATGACCGCATCGATCGGGGCCTTGTTCGGCGAGACCGCCACCGTCACCGCTTGGGTGATCGAGGCACCCCGGGCGTCGGTGATGGTCACCGTGAACGAATCCGTCTGTGCCCCTGCGACACCGTCGGCTGCGGCCTGACGGGCCGCTTGCGTCGGGGTGTAGGTGAACGCGCCGGTCTTGGCGTTGATCGTGACGCCTCCCCGACCGGTGGTGCCCGGGACGGTGTAGGTCAGCGCATCCTTGTCGACGAGGTCGACCGCTTTCACTGTGCCGGTCACCACGCCGGTGATCGAGTTCGAGGTGCCAGGTGTGACCGTCGGGTTGGTGGGGGCCGTGTTCGGCGCGACCGGCGCGGTGAGGGTCTGGGTGATGGTGCCGCCGGTGTGGCCGTCGGAGATGGTGACGGTGATCGAGTCCGTTGTCGCGGGATCGCCGATCGCCGCCGCGCCGGATGCCAGGCGGGCAGCTTGATTCGGCGTGTAGGTGTAGGCGCCGGTGGTGGCGTTGAGGGTGAAGGTGCCCTTGGTCGTCGTCAGGGTCGACGCCGAAAACGTCAGCTTGTCCTTGTCGGCGTCGGCGGTCTTGATCGTGCCGGTGACCACACCGCTGTTGATGGTGGTCTTACCCGCGGGCAGCGAGGATGTCGGGGTGGCGTTGAACGGCGAGATCTGCACCGTGACAAGTTGGGTCGCCACCGCACCCTTGGCGTCGGTGACGGTGACGGTGAAGCTGTCGGAGGTGATGGCGCCGACGGTCAGACTGGCGGCGTGCCGGGCCGCGGCGGTCGGGGTGTAGGTCAACGCCCCAGTGTTCGCGTCGACGGTGATCTTGCTCTTGGTCGCGGTGGCGCCGACGGCGTACTTCAGCAGACCACCCTCAGGATCGGTCGCATTCACGGTGCCCGTGACGGCCCCGTTGGCCGGGGCCGGATCGTTGAGCGTGACGGGGGCAATGACCGGTGCCTGGTTCGGCGAGACGGCCACGTTCACCACGGTGGTGATCGACGCGCCCTGCGCGTCCTTGACCGTGACGGTGAACGAATCCTGTTTTGCTGCAACGTCAGAACCCGCGGCAGCCTGCCGCGCAGCTTGGGTCGGGGTGTAGGTGAACGCCCCCGTCGACGCGTTCAGGGTGATCTTGCCCTTGGCCGTCGTCGCCACGGTCGTGTAGGTCAGCTTGTCTTTGTCGAGATCGGTGACCTTGACTGCGCCGGTCACCACGCCGGTCGTGTCGTTGGGAGCGTTGACCACATGCACGCCCTCAACCGGCTTGTTGTTGGGGTCGATGGCGACCTGGACGGTCACCGTGGCAGTGGCACCCTGGGGGTCGGTGACGGTGACATCGAACGAATCCAGCCTGTCCGCAGGGTCTGTCGAGGTGGCTGCGGTCTGGCGGGCGTCTACCGTCGGGGTGTAGGTGAACTTCCCGTTGGTGGCCGTGATCACGACCGCACCCTTGGTGGTGGTCGCCGGCGCCGAGTACGTCAGCGCGTCCTTGTCGACATCGACACCCTTGACCGTCCCGGTCACCGCGCCGGTGGTGGTGTTCGGCTTGCCGGCCGTGTACGTCGCCGTCGGCGGGTTGTTGGGTATCGCACCGGCGCCTGCGGCACTGGCCGCGGCCGCGGCCGCCAGGCCGGTGCCCTCATCCGGGGTGTCACTACCGCCGCCGAATCCGCGTCGGGATCCCGCCGCCACCACCCACAGCACCGGCGAGTTGACCAACGGATTGCCGGGAAGACCACCCAGCAAGGAGGATTCGGCGACCCCAGCCGCCACCACGCCGGTCGTCTCGGCCACCACTGGCGCCGCTGGTTTCACCTGCGCAGCCGGCGCCGCCGACGCCACCGAGGCGGCCACCGCAACCGGGGTCGCCTTCACCGCGCGCGACGTCGACGGACCCGTGGCCTCGTCGTCATCGTCGTGGCGTGCAGGCCGTGAGGTCACCGAGGACTTCGGCGCTTCGGCAGCGTCCTTGCTCGCCGCCTTCGCAGCGGCCGGCTTACGCTTGTGCGACGCGCTCGACCCGCCCGTGCCGGTTGTCCCTGACCCACCGGTCTTGACATCGGCGGACGACTCGGCAGGCTCTTTCGTGTCGTTGGTCGGAGTCGAGCCGGACTCCGGTGCCTTGACCGCGGAACCGGACGAGGAGCCACCACCGGACGTAGCGTTGCCGGCGGTGGAGCCACCCGCGGCGGCGCTGCCACCGGACTCCGAACCACCCCCGGTTCCGTCGTCCGCCCAGGCGATCCCCGATCCGAGTGACACCGCCGCGCCCACCCCCAGCGCCACAGCCAAACCGCCAACTCGACCGACAAACCGCCCAGCGCCCATTAAGACTCCCGTTTTGTTAGCTAACTCTCAGCGGACAGTAAGCCATAACTGCGCAATCTCATGTAGGCCGTTCGGGGGATACGCCTCGGATTGCTGTGATCGGAGCAGCGACCTCACATGTAGCAGCACATCAGCAAGACATCCGAGGGCAAATGGATATCCAAATAACGAACAGTTAGCGACGGCCAATCAAGATTGGTTTGCTCAATCCACACAGGCGGTCGCATCGACGCTCGGGCAGACTTGCTCCGGTCCACGCCAGCGAACCGAATCGGAAGCCGCAGTGAGGACCCCGAACACCACAAACGCCCCGACCCATCCGGGCCGGGGCGTTTGCAGCGGTGTTCAAGCCTTGATCTGCACCGAGATGACCTTCGTGACGAAGCCGGTCGTGGCATCACCGGTCTGCACCGTCACCACAGCCCGGCCGTTGGCATCGTCTCGGTAGACGTAGTACAACCCGCCGGCGAGCGTCAGAGTGGGGCCGATCGTGGTCGCGGTGGTGAGATCGATGGCGGTGACCTTGGTGGTGTTGCCGGAGACCGTGAACGCGAGGGCACGGTTCGGATCTGTAGTCAGCGTGACCCACGTCCAGGTGCTTCCGCTGTAGCTCAACGTCTTTCCGATCTGAGCACCGGTGTCGGCGTTGTAGATCGACAGTTTGGACGTCGTATCGGTATCGGCGAGAACAGTGACCCTATTGTCGTCGCTGATCTGAACGTAGGCCCCGTAGGTGCCGGTGAAACTGCGGGTGGCGCCGAGCTGGGAACCGTTGTCGGTGTTGACAATCGCGACCCGGGTGGTGTAATTGCCTTTGCTGTCAAGGACATTGGTGAAGTACGCGGCACGGTTCCCGCCTCCCACGACATTGACGTCACCGATGTAGGTGGCCGGAGCGCCGGCGAGGACGATGGTGTTCCCGACTTGTGCTCCGGTGCCCGTGTTGAGCAGCGAGATCCGGGTGGTGTAGCCACCGTTGGCTGATCCGGTCACCGTGGTCAGGTAGGCGCGACTGTCGTCGTCGTTGAACACCGGCGTCAGGTAGGTGTCGGTGTCTTCGACGTTGAATACGACCGTGCCGGTCAGATTCAAGGTGGTTCCGACCTGAGTACCGGTGACGGCGTTGATGACGGCGTAATTTGTCGTCGTGCCGACACTGGCGACTGTGGTCACGACGACCCGAGTATCGTTGAGCACCAACTGAATCGGCAGTGGCAGGTCGGCGGTCCCCGCATTGAAGCCGATCGGCCAACCATCGATGGTGACGGCAGTGCCGACCTGTGCACCCGTGGCCGTGTCGATCACGATGACGCGAACCCCTGTGATGTCGTTCACCGTCGTCACGTACCCGGTGACGACGGCGCGGGTGTCGGCACCGTTGAACAGTGCAGGCAGGATTGTCGTCGTGTCGTCGACGCCGACCGTGGTACCCAGTTGCACTCCGGTCGCTGCGTTGTACACCGATATCTGGGTGCTGAATTCCTTGGTGCCGTCATCGTAGACACCACTGTTGACCACCAACGTGCTGCCGTTGTGGCTCAGTTGCGCGGCACCTTGTCCTGCGACCGACAGCGTGGAACCGAACTGGGCGCCGGTGGTCAGGTTGAGCAGGACGACCTTGGTGACCTGGTCCTGCTGCGCGGCACCCGCCGGGGTGTAGGCCAGGACGCCGCGTGTGCCGTCGTCACTGATCTGGACCGGATTGAAAGCATTGCCCGTGAACGCCGTGCTGCTGAGCAGGGTTCCGCCAGCGGTCTCGATGATGGCGACCGCATTCGCTCGGTCAAACGAGTCGTCGAGTTCGCCGATGGTGGTGACGACGATCCTGCTGCCGTCGTTGTTCAGATCGACCGACACCGGGGGCAGAAGACTGCCATCGTCACCGTCTTGGAAACCCAAGAAGGCGCGGGTGACACCCGCCTGCGCGCCTGTCGTCAAGTTCACCACCGTCACCCGGGTCACGTCATCACCGGAGGCGTTCTTGCCGTCGATGGCAAGGATCGCCCGGGACTGATCGGCGTTGTACTGCAAGGCATCATCGACGTAGCTGTAACCCGCCAGCGTCAGGGTGGTACCCAATTGGACGCCCGTGCCGGCGTTGATGACGGCCAGCCGGGTGGACTGACTGCCGTCGGCTTCGTCGACCGCGGTGGCAACCATCGCACGGGAGGCGTTGTCGCTGAAGGTGATCCAGCCCTCCTGGCCCGTCACCTGCACCGCGGTGCCCACCTTGGCGCCCGTCGTGGTGTTGATCACCGTGAACGACGTCGTATAGCCACTGGTGCTGTCGCCGGTGACGGTGGCGATGATCGCCCGCGTCCCGTCCTTGCTCATCACCGCGTCGACGTTCTCGCCGTTGACGGTGACCGTCCCCGTCACGCTCAGGCCCTTGGGAGCCACCGTCACGTTCACGGTGAATGTCGTTGTACCGGTGTGCCCATCAGACGCTGTGACGGTGAAGGCGTCGGCCTTGTCCGCGGCCGTGACATTGGTGGCGTTGGCCTTGATCCGGGCGGCGTCGGTGGGCGTGTAGGTGAAGGTGCTGCCCGTCATGGTGATCGTGCCCTTGGCCGTCTTCGCGGGGGCCGTATAGGTCAGCGGGTCGCCGTTGGCGTCGGTGGCCGACAGTGTCCCGGTGACCACACCGTTGGCGCCGACGGTGATACCCGTGGCCGCGCCGCCGGTGGGGGCGGTGTTCGTCGGCGAAACGGTGACGAGAACGTCTTTGGTCGTGGTTCCGCCGTTGTGGCCGTCGGTGATCGTCACGGTGAACGCGTCGGTCTTGTCGGCGGCGACCGTGCCCGCAGCGTCGTGCCGCGCCGCGGGCGTCGGGGTATAGGTGAACGCGCCGGTGGTCGCGTCGATCGTGACGGTGCCCTTGCTGGTGGTCGCCGGCGCGCTGTAGGTCAGGGAGTCCTTGTCCTTGTCGGTGCCCTTGACCGTGCCGGTGACCAACCCACTGGTGGCCTCAGGTTTGCCGACGGTGACCGTGGCGGTGGGTGCCGTATTGGCAGGCACCACCGTGACGGCGACCGGCGTGGTGATCGAGGCGCCCTTCGCATCGGTGATCGTGACAGTGAAAGAGTCTGAGGTGATTGGGTTTACGGTCAAGCCGGCCGCATGCCGGGCCGCCGCGGTCGGGGTGTAGGTGAACACTCCGGTCTTGGCATTGATCTTCACCTTGCCGCCGGACGCCGACGCGGCCGCACTGTAGGTGAGTGCGTCGATGTCCGGATCGGTCGCGGTCACCTTGCCGGTCACCACCCCGGACGAGGTGGAATTGGTGATCGTGAAGGCGGGATTGATCGGCGCGTTGTTCGGCGTGATGGTGACGGCGAACGACTGCGTGATCGGCGCACCTTTGGAGTCGGTAACGATCACGTTGACCACATCGAAATCCGCGCCGGCCACACCGTCGGCAACGGCCTGCCGGGCCGCCTGATTCGGCGTATAGGTGAATGCCCCCGTCTTCGGGTTGAGCGTGACGGTGCCCTTGGTCGTGGACTCGGCGCTGTAGCTGATGGTGTTGCCCTTGTCCGGGTCGGTGGCCTTGATGGTGCCGGTCACCGCGCCGGTCGTCGGGTTGGTCTTCAGGATCGGGGGTGCGCCGTTGACCGGTGCCTGGTTCTGCGCGATGGGCACCGTCACCGTGTCGGCGAACGAACCGCCGTGGCCATCGGACACGCTGAACGTGAAGGAGTCCGTTGTGTTCGGACCGGCCAGCAACTGCACCACGGCGTACGGGGTATAGATGAACTTGCCCGTCGCGTCCGCCGTCACCGTGCCGCTGCCCGCCGGGGCGGACACGGTGTAGGTCAGCTTGTCCTTGTCCTTGTCTGTGCTCTTGACGGTCACCGTCACCGAACCGGTGGCCGGGTTCGGCTTGCCCACCGTGTAGGTGGCCGTCGGAGCAGTATTGGCCGGCACGATGTCGACGGTCAGCGCCTTGGTGTCGACGCCGCCCTTGCCGTCGGTCACCGTGAAGTTGATCGTGTCCGACGTGACCGGGTTTGTCGTCGCGGTGGCGGCATGCCGCGCTGCCGCCGTCGGGGTGTACTTGAAGGTGAATCCGGTCGTGGTGGCGGTGACGACCACCTTGCCCGTGCTCGCGGTCGCGGTGTATTTGAGTGTGTTGCCGTCGGCGTCGGTCGCGGTGCCGAAGCCGCTGACCACCCCCGTGGATGAATCGGTGATGCTCGGTATCGGCGTCTGGATCACCGGATTGGCATTCGCCGTCTGAGCAGGGGCCGCAGCCGCCAACGCGGTCGCCGGTTCACCCGTCAACACCACCGCTGCCGACTTCGCCGCAGTGCCACCGCCCCCGGCAAATTCACGCCGCGAGGCCGCGGCCACCGCCCACAACACCGGTGAGTTCACCAACGGCCCCGCCGGGACACCACCGACCAGCGACGCATCCACCACCGCGCCGGAAACCGCACGTACCGATCCGGTCACCACCGCAGCGGCCGGCGCCGCCTCGGGCACCTGCGCAACCGATGTGGTCGCGGGAGCGCTCACTGCCACCGCAGCCGGCTTCACACTCCTGGGGGCCGACGACGCCGTGTCATCGTCGTTGTCTTGGCGCACCGGCCGCGCCGTCACCGACAACTTCGGCGCTTCGGTGGCATCTTTCTTGGCTGCCTTCGAACCGGCCGACTTGCGCTTGTGCGAAGAGCCCGACGACGCGGTCTTCACCTCACTCTTGGACTCACCGCCGGCCTCCACAGACGACGGCGAGGTCGGCTCTGAGGCAGTCGCTCCCGACTCGGACGAACCCGGCGCCGACGAGCCCGACGACGCTCCGCCGCCGCCGGCTGACCCACCACTTGTCGAGCTGGTGCCGCCTGACTCCGCGCCACCTCCGGTTCCGTCATCCGCCCAAGCGGTTCCCGAGCCGAGTGACACCGCCGCGCCCACCCCCAGCGCCACAGCCAAACCGCCGACCCGCCCGACGAACCGCCCAGCGCCCATGGTGTCTCCTGACTACGACGTCAATTCACAGCGGATCCTAAGCGACGCCCGCCGAACCGCGCAGTCGACTGTTCAGATGACCCCCGACAGCGCGCCGTTGATCGGAACCGTTCCCCGTTATGCTGGCGCCGATGACGCGCCTCACCGTGCTCCGCCGCTACCTGGTGTTCCAGGGCATGATGTTCGTCTTCGGCATCGTCGGGCCGATCTTCCTGGCCGTCTTCTTCGCCGTCCCCCGTGATCCGGACATGAAGTGGATGTACTACGCAGGCCTGCTGATCACGACCGCCGACATTCTCATCGCGCTCGGCCTCACCCAAAACTGGGTCAATCAAGAACGATTGG
The DNA here is from genome assembly GCA_016197365.1 of Mycolicibacterium cosmeticum. GTDB lineage: Bacteria > Actinomycetota > Actinomycetes > Mycobacteriales > Mycobacteriaceae > Mycobacterium > Mycobacterium cosmeticum_A. The sequence continues at coordinate 8,502 of JACPVS010000011.1, forward strand.
CGCAGGATCGACGGCATGACCGATGAGTTCGAGACCTTGCTCTACGTCGCCACACCGCCCGTCGCGACCATCACGCTGAACCGCCCCGAACATCTGAACACCATCGTCCCGCCGATGCCCGACGAGATCGAACGGGCGATCTCGCGGGCCGAGCGCGATCCCGCCGTCAAGGTGATCGTGCTGCGCGGTGCGGGCCGGGCATTCTCCGGCGGCTACGACTTCGGCGGCGGATTCGAGCAGTGGGGCGAGGCGATGAACACCGACGGCCGTTGGGATCCGGGCAAGGATTTCGCGATGGTCACCGCCCGCGAGACGGCCCCGACGAGCAAGTTCATGGCGCTCTGGCGGGCCTCCAAGCCGGTGATCGCGCAGATACACGGCTGGTGCGTCGGCGGAGCCAGCGACTACGCACTGTGCGCGGACCTGGTGATCGCCAGCGACGACGCCGTCATCGGCACCCCGTACGCCCGGATGTGGGGCGCCTATCTGTCCGGAATGTGGCTCTACCGGCTGAGTTTGGCCAAGGTGAAATGGCATTCGCTGACCGGCGAGCCGCTCACCGGCAAGGAAGCCGCCGCGGTCGAACTCATCAACGAGTCGGTGCCGTTCGCTCAACTGGAAGCCCGGGTCGCCGAAGTGGCAGCCAAACTTGCACGAATCCCGTTGTCGCAGTTGCAAGCTCAGAAGCTGATAGTCAACCAGGCCTACGAGAACATGGGACTGGCATCAACCCAGACCCTCGGCGGCATCCTCGACGGGTTGATGCGCAACACCCCCGACGCCCTGCGCTTCATCGACACCGCCGCCACCGACGGGGTCCGCGCCGCGGTCGAAATGCGCGACGGACCGTGGGGTGACTACAGCCAGGCCCCGCCGGACCGCCGGCCCGATCCGTCACACATCATCACGCCCTGAACCCAGCCCGCTCAGGAGTGCCACGATGACGCCGATGATCACCAGGCCGCCGCCCACGGTCAGCGTGAGGTTGAGCCACATGTGCATGCTGCCCACCGCATGATCGACCATCACGTCGGCGATCGCGTGCACATCCCCGGGCGTGCGATTCAGCGCATCGTCGACGTAGCGCCGCCCGATCTCGATACCGGCCCAACCGGCCGCGCCCACCAGCAGTGCCGAAATTCCCAGTGCTGCAAAGGCTTTACCGCGCGCCCGAGACGCCATCAAGGTCAGTAGCGCGAAGACGCCGGTCAGCACCGCCACCCCGACGCTCGCCCATGGGCCCCACACCCCCACCAGCCGCAACTGACCGGGCCGCAGATGCTCGGACACCTGCTCGGTGAGCGGCACCTCCAGAGTCGACGGCACCTGCACGCCGAATCCGGCCAACGTCTGCTGGATCGAACTGTCGGCCAGCATCGGCGCCAGGTCCACCACCCACCGACCGGACGAGTCCGAACGTGATACCTGATCGGTGAACAGCCACCGATGGGCGACGCGGTTGACCGTGGCGAACTGCCCGGGGAAGACGCTGCTGGCGGTGTAGGCACTCACCGTCGCGCCGAGCACCGTGCCCTGCACTCCGGAAGCACCGGTTGCGGAGACCAGCTGTGCCCCCAACTCGGAGGCCATCGCCTGCTGCAGGGCAGGGTCGGTGGCGGCCGACGCGGACAGCGCCGCGTACCCGTCCTCGGAGACCAGCGTGTGCTGGGCCCACAACGCCGGCACCGTGACCACCAGCAGCGCCGTGGTGATCAACCACAGCAGCGCCGCCAGCAGAAAGCGCACGGGCGTCCCTCCCTCACAGCAGGGACGCGGCGTCAGTCGCCCAGCGCGCGTCCCACGATCGCCGGGTCGGCCTGGCCGACCACCTCATGGTCTTTGTTGTCGTAGTTGAACTTACCCAGGACGTAGCGCATCGCGTTGATCCTGGCGCGTTTCTTGTCGTTGCTTTTCACGACGGTCCAGGGCGCGATCTCGGTATCGGTCCAGGCGAACATGTCCTCTTTGGCCGCCGTGTAACCGTCCCACTTGTCCAGCGAGGCCAGATCCGTCGGTGAGAGCTTCCACTGCCGCACGGGGTCGACCTGACGGATGGTGAACCGGGTGCGCTGCTCGTTCTGGGTGACCGAGAACCACAGCTTGGTCAGGCTGATGCCGTCGTTGACCAGCATCTGCTCGAACAGCGGTGCCTGCCTGATGAATTCGGCGTGCTGCTTGGGCGAGCAGTAGCCCATGACACGCTCGACGCCGGCCCGGTTGTACCAGGATCGGTCGAACAGCACGATCTCACCGGCGGCGGGCAGGTGGTTGACGTAGCGCTGGAAGTACCACTGGGTGCGTTCCTTCTCGGTCGGCTTCTCCAGAGCGACGACGCGGGCTCCGCGCGGGTTGAGGTGCTCCATGAACCGTTTGATGGTGCCGCCCTTGCCCGCGGCGTCCCGTCCCTCGAAGACGATGACGTGGCGCAGGCCGTTGGACTGGCTCCACTTCTGCAGCTTGAGCAGCTCGATCTGCAGCAGTCGCTTCTGCTCCTCGTACTCCGAGCGCTTCATCCGCTCGTCGTACGGGTAGCCCTCACGCCAGGTGTCGACCACCTCGCCGCCGGGCATCAACAGCAATTCGGGATCGTCGTCGTCATCGTCGCGGACGGCGTAGCCGGAAAGGTCCAGAGTCACCGCACGAAGCTATCCACCCGGGCGTACCAGACGGTGTCGCCCGGGTGAACAGCAGGTGAGCTACTTGGCCTCGCGCTTGGGCCGGGACAGCGCCATCTTGGTCATCATCTTGTTCATCCGGGCCAGCGCCTTGAGCGAATTGTTGTAGTAGTTGCCGCCTGCGCCCACGCTCAACCGCGGCAGCACGACCGTCTCCTGCCGGCAGAACTTGCGCACGCCGTCGACGCCGCCGAACCGCGCGCCGATGCCCGACGTCTTCCAGCCGCCCATCGGGGCCGTCGTGCACATCAGGTTGGAGATGACGTCGTTGATGTTCACCGCACCGCAGTCCAGCTGCAGCGCAACATCCTTGGCGCGGTCGAGATCCTTGGAGAAGACCGCCGCGCTGAGACCGTACGGGCTGTCGTTGGCCAGGCGCACCGCCTCGCCCACCGAGGACACCTTCATGATGGGCAGTGTCGGGCCGAACGTCTCTTCGGTCATACATGCCATCGAGTGGTCGACGTCGACCAGCACCGTCGGCGGGTAGAAGCTGCCCGGGCCCTCGGGGCGCTTGCCGCCGGTCAGTGCCTTGGCGCCCCGGGCCAGCGCGTCATCGACGTGGCGCGCCGTCACCGCCACCTGGGACTCGTCGATGAGGGCACCGAAGTCATAGCCCTCCCCGGCGCCGACCTTCAGGTTCTGCACGGCCTTGACCACCGCCGCGACGAACTGGTCGTAGACCGGTTCCAGGACGTAGACCCGTTCCACCGACACACACGTCTGACCGGCGTTGAACATGCCGCCCCACACCGCGGCGTTGGCCGCCAGTTCGACATCGGCGTCGTCGAGGACGATCAGCGGGTCCTTGCCGCCGAGTTCCAGGCTGACCGGGGTGAGGCGGCGGGCGGCCCGTTCCATCACCTTGACGCCGGTGGTGCTGGAACCGGTGAACTGGATGTAGTCGGAGTTGTCGATGACGGCCTCGGATACCTCACGCGCACCCTGGGCCAGGGCCAGTACTTCCGGAGCCCCCGAATCCAGCCAGCCGCGCAGCAGCACCTCGGCGGTCAGCGGCGTGCGCTCGGACGGCTTGAGCAGGACCGAGGCGCCGGCCGCGAGCGCGCCGATGGCGTCCATCAACGCGTTGGCGACGGGGTAGTTCCACGGCGCGATGATCCCGACCACCGCGCGGGGCCGGTAGTGCACGGCGATCTTCTTGATCGACAGGAACGGCAGCGGGGCGGGCCGGGACTCCGGCGCCATCGCCTTCTCCACCGCCTTGATGTAGTAGGACAGGATCATGATCAGCAGCGGCACCTCTTGCGCCGCGTCCGTTGCCGACTTGCCCGTCTCGGCGATCAGCAGCTTCTCGATCTCGTCGCGGTGTTCCCCCAGCCAGACCGCGTAGCGGGCCAGCACCTTGGCGCGGCCCTTTGCACCGCGGGCCTCCCATTCCCGCTGCGCTTCGCGCAGGCCGGCGGCGATGCGCGGCACGTCTGCGGGAGCGGTCCAGCGCACTTCACCGGCCACGGCACCCGTGGCGGGGTTGAGGATGGTCGCGATATCAGAGCGGTCTGCAGTGGCAGTCATAGGGCCATGCTAAACCGCGCGTGTGACGCAGCTCGCACCGGGGTTGACACCTGTCAACTTTGTGGCGCGATGCCCCGCACGTACGCCGCCTGACCGAGGTGCTGCGCGCCGTCGTCGATGATGCTGACCAGCCGCACGCTGGCGGTGACCGGTGGATTCCAGCGCTCGTCGACGATGCGCTCGAGCTCTTGCCCGTCCACCGACGCGATGTACTCCAGAGTGACCTTGTGCACCGCTCGGTAGTAACCCGCCAGCAGATCCGCTGGGGCGCGCACCTTGCCCACCTCGTCGGGCGTGTGCCCGTAACCCATGTCGTTACCGGGAAGATCCAGCCCGAAGCGTTCGCGCCAGCCGTCGCGGATCCAGACCTGCTCCGTCCCGGCGATGTCGGCGAGTTGCACGTCGTGCTGGCGGGCGCTGTGCCAGATGAGCCAGGCAATGCTGTTGGCGTCCGGTGTGGGCCGCCACGAGGACAGCTCCTCGGTGAGGCCTTCGGTCAGTTCGTCGGCGTGCTCGATGAGCCGCGCGAAGGAGTCACGGAGCAGTTCCCGGGCGGCGGCGTCGGCATCACTGGTCATGATCGCCAACGTACTCGGGACGGCGACAAGTGAATCGTGGCCGGAATCAGGCGGCCGCGGCCTCGGCCTTGTCTCCCGCACCAGCCGGAGAGGCCGCACCCGCGGAAGGCGCGTCCTTCTTCGCGTCGGCACGATGGCGCCCGCCGGCCTCCCCCGATTCGGCACCGCGGTGCGACCCGCGCACAGCGGTCTTGTTCTCATCGGCGCCCTGGGACACCTTGTTGTCCCTGCGGTGGTGCCGGCCGGTAATCCCGTCGTTGTCGTCGCCCTTTTTGACGTCGCTGTCCTTGACGTCGCTGCCCTTGACGTCGCTGCCCTTGGCGTCGGGTTCCGCCGCGCCGCCGTCGTTGACCTCGGCGGCCGGCTGCTTGTCGACAACTGGGGCCGGGTCGGCGGGTTCGGTAACAGGTTCGGCCACAACGGCTTCCGGCGCCTTGGCCTTAACATCTTGTGCAGCATCGGGTTCCGAGTCCAGATCCGCGGCGGGTGTCACGTCTTCCGCCGTCGTGGGCACGTCGAGCGTGACCGCTTTCGCGGCCGCGAGCGGAGTTGCCGAAACCAGCGCGGTCGACGCCGCCCCTGCCGATGACGTGGCCAGGAACGGGGTGGGCGCGATGGGCGCAGGCAGGAGATCGAGTAGCTTTTCGACACCGTTGGCGATCGCCGTGTAGACGGCCTCGATCGGCGCACCGACGAAGGGCAGATACGTCAGAGGAGCGACGAAACTGTCCACGATCTGCCCGAGTAGGCCGTTGTACGGCTCGACCAGTCCACGCACCAGATTGCTGAGCAGGCCGGGGATTTCGGATGGATATCGCAATGCCGACTCGAGGGTGGCCTCCAGGTCGTACGGCAGATAACCGAGGTAGCGCACCGTGGCCGTGATGGAATACAGCGGGGCCAACGCCAGCCAGTTGATGTCGTCCACGATATTGCCGACGAAGTTGTTGTTCACGAAGTCGTAGAAGGCATCCGAACCGGCGGTCGGGTCGGGTAGCGCATTTAAGAGTGAACCGATGCGGCCGGCCGTACCATTGACCGCCCCGGTAAGCCATGTTCCGATCGGTGGCGGGAGCACCGAGGTGATATCCGTCAGCCCACCGACGCCGTAACTGGCGAAGGTGCCGTACAACGGGTTCGTGTATTGCTGAGCGACGAAACTGAGCAAGCTACCGATGATGGCGGGGTTACGGAGCGAGAGCACCAAGGTGCTGAATGCGTAGTCGGGGCTCCACAGCGCAGCCTCGATGGGTGCTTCGACGATCGTCGTCGCGCCGCTCACCATCGTCCCGAAGTTGAACAACAGGTCAGTGACCACGGACGCCGACTGCACCGCTTGGCTACTCACGACGGGGGCGGCCTTCTCGGCCAGTGGCACCCATCCGGGCGACGCGGCGGCCACCACTCCCGCCGCCAAGAACGCCGCTGCCAACCTCGTGTGCGAACGAACCGTAACCGTCATGGCGTGCCCCCGAATCATTCACAGCCAGAGAACAGGACGGGCACAGAATACGACGGTAAATATCGGTCGGGTCAATAATTTTGGGCAACTCGGGTAGCGCAGTAGCCAGATTCACCCGTTCGGCTTACAGCACCTCTACAGCATCGCCAGCGACAGGTCCCACAGCCGCTCGGCGTTCTCCACATCCAGGGCGTAGGGCGCCACACCGCCGATCCCGCCGTCGCGACTGTCGACGACGACGGCCTCGTTGCAGTCCTCGAAATAGCGGCCGCCGACGCCGTCGACCAACGGCGAGGCTGCGAGCAGAACCGACGTCGCCGCGCCCTGCTCGACGCTCTTGAACCGGCTGCCGGCACGCCGGAACCGCTCCCGCGCTTCCTCGTTGTAGCCGAGCGGAAGGTGGCGTTGCAGTGCGGTCGCGATACCGCCGGGCATCAGCGCGTTGGCGGTGATCCCGTCCGCTGCCCAGCGCCGGCTCGCTTCGACCGCGAACAGCACGTTGGCCGTCTTGCTCTGCCCGTATGCGCCGAACGGGTCGTAGTCCCGGAACGCGTAGTCGATGTCGTCGAACACCACCGGCGAGCGCAGGTGACCGGCCGAGCTCACCGATACGATGCGCGCCCCGCCGGCCTGGCGCAGGGCGTCGTACAGGCCGATTGCCAGCCCGAAATGCCCGAGATGGTTGGTGGCGAACTGCAACTCGTGGCCCTCGTCGGTCAGGGTCAGTTCCTGGACGGCCATGACGCCGGCGTTGTTGACCAGAATGTGCAGCGGTCCCGTCCACGAGCTTGCGAACGCGACGACGCTGTCGGGCCGGCTCAGATCCAGTGCCGAGACCGACACCGCGTCGTTGCCGGAGCCGGCGCGGATCTCCTCGGCGATGGGCAGCGCGGCATCGACGTCCCGCACCGCCAGGGTCACCGCGGCGCCGGCAGCGGCCAGCACCCGCGCCGTCTCCACGCCGATTCCCGACGAGGCGCCGGTGACGATCGCTGTCTTGCCGGTCAGGTCTACCCCGGCGATCACATCTGCCGCGGTGGAGTCGAAACCGAACGGAGTCACGATGCGGTCGGCAACAGTCGGTGTACTCATAACGGGTACCAACCGCTGCCCGGCGGAATGATTCCCGTCAGGCTCCGGAATCAGCTCCGTGGAACACGGCCTCGATGTTGTTGCCGTCGGGGTCCCGGACGAACGCACCGAAGTAGCCCGGGTGGTATTCCGGCCACAACCGCGGGGCGTGCAGCGATTCGGCCCCCAGGCCGACGGCCGCGTCATGAAACGCCTGCACCGCGGCGGTGTCGGCGGCCTGGAAAGCCACGTGCACCTCCCGGTTGGGCCCGCTGGCCTCTCCGGCGTTGACGTCGGCGATCCAGAAGTCGGGTTTGCCCTCGACGCCGTAGCCGATGGCCACAGCGAAATCCATCTGCCGGGTGAAGCCGAGGACCCCCAACACGGTGTCGTAGAACTCCTGCGACTTGGCGAAGTCGGCACAGTTGATTCCCAGGTGATCGATCACAGATGCATCGTAGGTTCGAGGTATGACACATGAGCTAGTCATCCGAAACGGGACCGTCGTCGACGGGACGGGCGGCGAACCGTACCCCGGCGACGTCGCCGTCACCGACGGTGTCATCACCGCCGTCGGATCCGTCCCCGGCGCCGGTGCCCGCGAGATCGACGCGACCGGCCTGCTGGTCACCCCCGGCTTCGTCGACCTGCACACCCATTACGACGGCCAGGCGATCTGGTCGGACCGGATGACCCCGTCCTCCGCGCACGGTGTGACGACGGCCGTGATGGGCAACTGCGGCGTCGGTTTCGCGCCGTGCCGGCCCGCCGACCACGAGACGCTGGTCGACGTGATGGCCGGCGTCGAGGACATCCCCGGCGTGGTGATGGTCGACGGCCTGCCCTGGACATGGGAGACCTTCCCGGAATTCCTCGACGCCGTCGAGTCCCGGCGCCGGGATATCGATGTCGCCGCCTTCCTGCCGCACTCACCGCTGCGCGTGTACGTGATGGGGCAGCGCGGTGTCGACCGGGAACCCGCGACAGCCGAGGATCTGTCGCAGATGCGCATACTGGCCGCCGAAGCGGTGCACGCCGGCGCGCTGGGCTTCGCCTCATCCCGGCTGACCATCCACAAAACCGAGAGCGGACAACCGATTCCGAGCTACGACGCCGGGCACGACGAGATCGAGGCGATCGCCCTCGGGATCAAGGACGCCGGGGGCGGACTCATCCAGTTCGTCCCCGATCTCTTGGCCGCGGACTACGAAGGCGCCCTGCAGGCGGTATTCGACGTGGCCGCTGACGTCGAACTGCCGGTGACCTTCACCCTGGCCATCGGCAATGTCGGTCCCGCCCTGCACCTGGACGCGCTACGCATGGTCGAGAAGGCGAACAAAAACAGCGGCGCGAACGGCCCTTCAGTTACCGCGCAGATCTTCCCGCGCCCCATCGGCCTGGTGATCGGCCTCGAGCTGTCCGGCAACCCGTTCGTCATGTACCCCAGCTACCGCGCGATCGCGCATCTGCCGCTGGCCGAGCGGGTGGCCGAGATGCGCAAACCCGAAGTGCGCGAACGCATCCTCAATGACTCCCCCGCCAGCGACGGGCACCCGTTGATGTTCGCGGTGCAGGCATTCAACTGGATCTTCCCGCTGGGCGACCCACCGAACTACGAGCCCGACCGCGCCGACAGCATCGCCGCCCGCGCCGAGGCCCGCGGCGTCACCGCTCTCGAAGAAGCCTATGACCGGCTGCTCGACGACGACGGCCACGCCATGTTGCTGATCACGCTGGCCAATTTCCGGGACGGGTCGCTGGACACCGTCGCCGAGCTGGTGCACCGTGACGACGTGGTACTGGGTCTCGGTGACGGCGGTGCGCATTACGGGATGATCTGCGACGCAAGCTTTCCCACGTACATGCTGACGCACTGGGTGCGCGACCGGGCCACCGGCCGGCTCAGTCTGGCCGACGCGGTGCGGGAGTTGACGACGGCGCCGGCGCGCGTGGCCGGCCTGGCCGACCGCGGGCGCATCGCCGTCGGTTACAAGGCCGACCTCAACGTCATCGACCACGGTGCGTTGCGTTTGCACAAGCCGACGGTGGTCCACGACCTGCCCGCCGGTGGGCGCCGGCTGGACCAGACCGCCGACGGGTTCGTCGCAACCATCGTGTCGGGCGAGATCATCGCCGAGCATGGCGTACCCACCGACGCGTTGCCGGGCAAGCTCATTCGTGGCCGGCAGGCAGCGCCCGCATGAGCCGCGTCGCGCCGCTGGCGCCGCCGTGGAGCGACGAGGACACCGCGGGCATCGAGGGCTGGGGCCACCCGGACCGCACCTACGAACCGTTGCTGCTGGTGCGCTGCCTGCAGCGTCATCCCACGTTGGCGGCCAAACTGCGCAAACTCGGCGAGGCGCTCTACGTCGACACCCGACTACCGCCGCGGGTGCGGACCATAGCGATCCTGCGGATCTGCGCACTGGTCGGCTGTGCCTATGAGTGGGGCGGCCAGGCGGCGTTCTGGGGACCGATCGCCGGGGTGTCCGAGGCCGAATGCGATGCGTTGGTCACCGGGCACGACCCGGGCTGGACGGAATCCGAACGGGTGCTGATCGACGCCGTCGACGAGGTGGAGCGCACCGGGTCCCTGTCCGCGGATACGTGGAATGCGTTGGGCACCAGACTCGATGACGAGCAGCGGATGGAACTGCTGATCGCCGTCGGCTGGTACCGGACCATCTGCACGCTGTGCAACGGCCTGGACCTTCCGGTGGAGGGGTGGATGCGACCCTGGCCGGGCTCAGCCTCGTAGCGCGGGATGCTGCTTGGCCAGCAGTGGCAACAGCAGCCGCTTCGGGATGAGCTGAAGCACCCGGGTGCTGATCTGGCTGGGCAGTCCGGCGATCACGTCGCCCCGGTCGTGTTCGAGGGCGTCGATGCCCACCCGTGCCACATCGCGCGACGGCATCCACATGAATTTCGGGAACGCGTCGGCGAAGGTGCGCTCATCCATGCCGGCCGAGGACAGGAACTCGGTGCGCACCGGACCGGGGTTCAGAGTCGCGACGGTCACGCCGGTGCCCGCGAGTTCGGCACGCAGGCCCTCGGTGTAACTGCGGACGAATGCCTTGGTGCCCGCATAGCCGGCCTGGCCGGGGAAGGGATGGAATCCCGCGGTGGAGCCGACATTGAGGATGGCACCCTTCCCGCGGGGCACCATCTGCCCGACGGCCCGGGTGGTCAGATCGATGACAGCCTCGACATTGACACGCACCTGGGCGATCTCGGCGGCCGGGGTGGACTGCGCCACCGCACCCATGGTGCCGATCCCGGCGTTGTTGATCAGGATGTCCACGGCCAGCCCACGACGCTCGATCTCATCGAAAAGTGTTGCGCGGGCTTCGGCGTCGGCGACATCGCACGGGATGACCTCGACCCTCGAGCCGGACAGTTCGGCCGCCAGCGCCTCTAGTTTGTCGGCGCGACGGGCTACCAGCGTGACTCCATATCCACGCGAAGCGAGTTCACGGGCCAAGTCGGCGCCGATACCGGAGGAGGCGCCGGTGATGACGGCGGTGCTGGAGGGTGAGGGCGCAGGCAACGACATGGCTCGAACCTACTCGTCAGGCCCCGCGGATCGCCCGGAACGCTGCCCGGCCGACCAGATCGCCCAGCTCCATGGCAGTGCACGGGTTGTCCTCGTCGAGCAGGCTGCGCACCGCACTCTCGGCCATCGAGACGAACAGTTCGACCAGTACCGGCGCCTTGCGCTCGGCATCTGCGGTACCCCAGCGCCGTAGGTCGGGCCGCACCAGCTGCTCGAATTGCGCCGCGATGAGGCCCCGTCCCCGGGCGAATTTCGCCGCCACATCACGACCGGGGTTGGAGCAGAACAACATTCGCCAGGTATCGGGGTGCTCCGCGACGGTGCACAGCAGCGCCTGCATGCCGGCGACGTAGGCCGCTTCGGTTTTCGGGTGACTGCCCGGTGCGGGGTAGGTACTCAGCACGCCGTCCAGAAGGGTGCGCTCTTCGCGTTCCAAGAGGGCGGTCAGCACGTCGATCCGGTTGGCGTAGCACGCGTAGACCACCGGCCGGGTGACGCCGAGCCGACCGGCGATGGCTTCGATCGTGACGGCGGGAATGCCCTCGGCCAGCGCTATCGCCTTGGCGGCATCCAGCACCTGCGGGCGCCTGCGCTCCGGCCCCAGGTGGGTCGCCCGCCTCTTGACGGCAGTTCCTACGGTCATGTAGGAAAATACTACATCACTGTAGGAAGTGCTGCGACGAAGGGGAGGATCGTTCATGGTGCTGCAACAACTCAGGACGCCGGTGCCGGCGGAACCCGCCGAGGACTACGGCTTTTTCGGCCCCGATTCGGTGACGTGGAAGGTGTGGAGCTACCCCACGTCACTGACCGTGGGATTCATCCGGGCGGTGGTGGTCGAGGAACTCGACCCGGCCCTGGTCGCCGCGGTCGACAAGACCCACGACATCTACCGGCGGCCCCAGACCCGCTACGACCGCACCCTGCACTACTTCGCGCTGGTTGCGTTCGGGGATACGCGGACCACCTCGAAGGCCGCCGACGTTCTGGTCAAGGTGCATTCCAAGGCAATCGGCAACGACCCGTACAGCGGAAAGCGTTACGACGCAAACGATCCCGAATCACAATTATGGATCCATCTGACGGCCTGGCATTCGATCCTGTTCGCCTACGAGACCTACGGGCCCGGCAAGCTGTCCGAGGAAGAGGAACGCCAGTATTGGGCGGAGTGCGCCGTCGCCGCCGAGTTGCAGACGTGCGACCCCGCCGATGTCCCCCGCGACCGGGACGGGATCCGCGCCTACTTCGAGACCATGCGGCCGCAGCTGGCCGGCTCGCCGATCGCCAGGGAGGCCATGGACCACCTGGCCAACGGGGCGACGCTGGTCTCCCCGCTGCGCGGCCTGTTCGCCCCGGTCACCTGGGTGATCAACCGGATCCTGCGTGCGGGCGTCATTGCCACCATGCCGCAGTGGATGCGCGAGATGGGCGGACTGCCCCAGTCCCGGCGCATCGACGCGATGGTGCGACCGGTGCTGCGCGCGTCGTTCGCGGCGCTGCAGATCAGTCCGCCCGCCATCCGCCTGCGGGTCATTCGGATCATCTCCCCGGCGACGGTGCCGGTGGTCGCGCCAGTGCTCAAAGGTGTTGTGCCACAACGGCGTGAGGTGCTCAGCCCCACCGAGGCCCGCGACCGGTACGGCTATGACAAGCCCGCCGACGCCCATCTGGAATGGCGGGCCCGCCAGCACCAGCGGGTCTTCACCGACGGCGCGGCCCCCAGTGACGACGGCCTCCTCGAATCGCAACCCATCCTGGGGCGGATCAGCTGAGGGAGCGCATCGGCCTTTTGCTCATCACGCGCGTAACGCTGGTCAGCCCTGGCCTGCATATGAGCTGATTGACCGCTGTGACTGTGACCGATGCGCCGGCCCCCGGCAACCAGGACCGGACCATCTCGCCGCAGGCGCGGACCGCACTGTGGGCGAGCCTGGTCGGCACCACCATCGAGTGGTACGACTTCTTCCTCTACGCCACCGCAGCCAGCCTGGTGTTCAACCGCGCGTTCTTCCCCGACCAGACGACGTTCGTCGGCACCCTGCTGTCCTTCGCGACGTTCGCGGTCGGCTTCCTGGTGCGGCCCATCGGCGGGTTCGTCTTCGGTCACGTCGGGGACCGCATCGGCCGCAAGAAGACCCTGGCGCTGACGATGCTGCTGATGGGTGGGGCCACCGCGCTGATGGGTCTGCTGCCCACCGCCGCGCAGATCGGTGTGGCCGCGCCGATCCTGCTGCTGTTGCTGCGCATCGTGCAGGGGTTCGCGCTCGGCGGCGAATGGGCCGGCGCGGTGCTGCTGGCCGTCGAGCACAGCCCGACGCACAAGCGCGGACTGTTCGGCAGCGTCCCTCAGATCGGGTTGGCCCTCGGCCTGGCGTTGGGCACCGGGGTGTTCGCCGTCCTGCAGACCGCGCTGTCGGATGCGGCGTTCCTGGCCTACGGCTGGCGCATCGCGTTCCTGTTGAGCATCGCGCTGGTGGCGTTCGGTGTCGTGGTGCGGCTCAAAGCCAGCGAGACACCGGCATTCGAGAAGGTGCGCGACCGCGATGAGCGTGCGGCCGTGCCGTTGCGCGAGGTGTTCAAGCCGCCGGTGCTGCGCTCCACGGTGCTGGGCATGCTGTCCCGGTGGGGCGAGGGCGCGGCCTTCAACACCTGGGGCGTGTTCGCCATCTCGTACGCCACCACCACCTTGAAGCTGGAGAAGGTACCGGTGCTGGTATCGGTCACAGCCGCCGCGCTACTGATGGCGATTCTGCTGCCGGTCTCGGGTCTGCTGACCGACAGGTACGGCGCCAAGCGCGTCTACGCCACCGGCATCGCGGCCTACGGGCTTGCCGTGTTCCCGGTGTTCGCGTTGTTCGGCACCAAGAACATCGCGCTGTATGCGGTGGCCATGCTCGTGGTGTTCGGCGTCATCCACGCGCTGTTCTACGGGGCGCAGGGCACGCTGTATGCGTCCCTGTTCCCGGCGCGAATCCGCTACACCGGCCTGTCCACGGTCTACCAACTCTCCGGGGTGTACGCCTCGGGGCTGACCCCGCTGATCCTCACGGCGCTCATCGGTGCCGCCGGGGGCGCGCCCTGGATCGCGTGTGCGTACCTGGCCGCCACGGCGGTGATCAGCGTGGCCGCGACGCTGGCACTCAAGCCGACCCCGCTGGCCGACATCTGAGTTATCCACAGATCGGCGATCGGGGCTATCGGTCTCGGGCTGCCATGCGCTGCCATTGAACGGTGATCGAGCACATTCTCGCCGCGAACGGTGGCGTGGTGTCCACCGCACAATTGCGCGCCGCCGGTATCAAGAAACACGGATGGCCACAGGTGCGGCGTGGCTGGTATGCCAGTCCGTCGGCCGATCCGCTGGTCGTCCGCGCCGTCTCCGCCGGCGGTGTGCTGGGATGCACCTCGGCGTTGCGCCTCCGCCAGGTATGGGTCCCTGATTCCACACTGCACATCCGGTATTCGTCGCGGGGCCGGCGGTCCCGTACGGGTGTCCGGTCCTGCCAGCCCTACCGTCTGGATCCGCCCATCATCGGAGCCGTGGACCCGATGGACATCGCGGTCGCGTCGGCGGCGAACTGTCTGGGCGCCGAAGGGCTTGTCGTCGTCCTGGATTCGATGCTGAACAAACGGATCATCGAGGTGGCCGATGCGCGGGCGGTCGTGTCGGCGTCACGCTTCGCAGGTCTGAGTCTGGCCGAGCGGTGCGACGCGCGCAGCGAGTCCGGCACCGAGACCATCATCCGGTTGCGATTGCGAGCCAACGGGATACGGCTGCGGCCCCAGGTGCACATCCCGGGGGTGGGCCGGGTGGACTTCCTCGTGGGCGATCGACTCATCATCGAAGCCGACAGCCGCGAGCACCATCTGCCCAGATACCAGGCCGACCGGACCCGGGACAGGGTCGCAATCGGCATGGGGTTCGTGGTGATTCGGCTGACGTATGAGGATGTTGTCTACCGCTGGGACGTGGTGCTTTCCGACGTCCTGTCGGTGATCCGCCGGCGCGCACATCGGGGACCGATTGCAATGTCACCCTGACAGCCTCACCGTGCCCATATATCCACGGCGACGCTGTCAGGGTGACATTGCGAAAGGCCCGGCCCCGCGAACGGGACCGGGCCTTCGGAAATACAGGACTTAGAAGTCCATACCGCCCATGCCACCGGTCGGGTCGCCCGCGGGCGCCCCGGCCTTCTCCGGCTTGTCGGCGACGACGGCCTCGGTGGTGAGGAACAGGGCCGCGATCGAGGCTGCGTTCTGCAGCGCCGAGCGGGTCACCTTCACCGGGTCGGCAACGCCGGCCTTGAGGAGGTCTTCGTAGACGTTGGTCGCGGCGTTCAGGCCGTGACCGTCGGGCAGGTTCGACACCTTCTCGGCGACGACACCCGGCTCCAGACCACCGTTGAAGGCGATCTGCTTGAGCGGAGCCGACAGCGCGACACGCACGATGTTGGCACCGGTCGCCTCGTCACCCTCGAGCTTCAGCTCGTCGAGCGCCGGAGACGACTGCAGCAGGGCCACGCCACCGCCGGCGACGATGCCCTCTTCGACGGCAGCCTTCGCGTTGCGGACGGCGTCCTCGATGCGGTGCTTGCGCTCCTTGAGCTCCACCTCGGTGGCAGCTCCGGCCTTGATGACTGCAACGCCACCGGCCAGCTTGGCCAGGCGCTCCTGCAGCTTCTCGCGGTCGTAGTCGGAGTCGCTGTTCTCGATCTCGGCGCGGATCTGGGCCACCCGGCCGGCGATGGCGTCGGAGTCGCCCGAGCCCTCGACGATGGTGGTCTCGTCCTTGGTGATGACGACCTTGCGGGCGGTGCCCAGCAGAGCCACATCGGCGGTCTCCAGCGAGAGGCCGACCTCTTCGCTGATGACCTGGCCACCGGTGAGGATGGCGATGTCCTGCAGCATGGCCTTGCGGCGGTCACCGAAGCCCGGGGCCTTGACGGCCACAGACTTGAAGGTGCCACGGATCTTGTTGACCACCAGGGTCGACAGGGCTTCACCCTCGACGTCCTCGGCGATGATCAGCAACGGCTTGCCGGACTGGATGACCTTTTCCAGCAGGGGCAGCAGGTCCTTGACCGTCGAGATCTTGGACGACACCAGCAGGATGTACGGATCCTCGAGGACCGCTTCCTGACGCTCGGCGTCGGTCACGAAGTAACCCGAGATGTAGCCCTTGTCGAAGCGCATGCCTTCGGTGAGCTCCAGCTGCAGGCCGAAGGTGTTGGACTCTTCGACGGTGATGACACCCTCGTTGCCGACCTTGTCCAGAGCCTCGGAGATCAGGTCACCGATGGACTGGTCACCGGCGGAGATACCGGCGGTGGCAGCGATCTGCTCCTTGGTCTCCACCTCCTTGGCGGTGGCGAGCAGACGAGCCGTGACGGCCTCGACTGCCTTCTCGATGCCGCGCTTCAGGCCGAGCGGGTTGGCGCCGGCTGCGACGTTGCGCAGACCTTCGCGAACCAGGGCCTGGGCCAGCACGGTGGCGGTGGTGGTGCCGTCGCCCGCGACGTCGTCGGTCTTCTTGGCGACCTCTTTGACCAGCTCAGCGCCGATCTTCTCGTACGGGTCCTCCAGCTCGATCTCCTTGGCGATGGAAACACCATCGTTGGTGATCGTGGGGGCGCCCCACTTCTTCTCCAGGACGACGTTGCGACCCTTGGGGCCGAGCGTCACCTTTACGGCGTCGGCGAGGGCGTTGAGGCCCCGCTCAAGGCCGCGACGGGCCTCTTCGTCATACGCAATTGTCTTGGCCATTGCGAAGTGATTCCTCCGGATTGGGAACTGCACGTCTGTTGGTCGGGCGCAGTGCCCGCGACGGACGGCTGGGGTGTGCTCCCTAGCCTCACCGGTCCCGACCTAGCACTCACGTATCGAGAGTGCCAAGTACGTTCTTAGCACTCGACCAAGGCGAGTGCAAGGTAATCAGGTGCTGTTCACCGCGGGCGCAGTCCGTCGAACACGACATCGATGACGTGTTCGGCGACCGCTGGGTTGTACTGCTGGACGGCCTGGCACCCCACCAGGAGTGCCTTCACCTCCGGCACGGTGACGTCGGTGCGCGCGGTTCCGGCGCGCTGGGCGGCGGCCAGCAGGTCACCGATCATCGCGAGGAAATCGACCTCCGCCTGCGGGACCACGCAGTTGATGTCGATCCCCAGGCCGGCCAGGGCGTCGACCAGGCCGCGGTCGGCCGCGCCCCACTGCAGCACCATCGACCGCATGAAGGTGAACAGGCCGTCGCCCTCATCCGAGGAACCCAACAACGCACGGCCCTGTTCGACGATGCTCCGGATCCGTTCGTCGACGACCGCCCGGTACAGATCCTCCTTGGCGGGGAAATGCCGGTAGACCGTGCCCGCCCCCACGCCCGCCCGGCGCGCGATCTCGTCGATCGGCACGCCCAGGCCGTCGGCGGCGAAGGTCTCGTAGGCGACCTCGAGCACCCGCGCGCGGTTACGGGCCGCATCAGCGCGCATCGGCAAGCACCTCCGGGGAATAATCAAACGGGGCGCGCGTTCCGTATAGTCGGAACCAACCGGAGAATACTCTCCGCTTACCCTCATCAGGAGTTTCTCATGTCGCACTGGAACACCGCCAACATTCCCGATCAGACCGGTCGCACCGTCGTCATCACCGGCGCCAACACCGGCCTCGGCTACGAGACCGCCGGCGCCCTGGCCGGCAAGGGTGCCCACGTCATCCTGGCCGTGCGCAACCTCGACAAAGGCGCTGCCGCTGCCGAACTGATCGGCCGCCGCCACCCCGGCGCGCAGGTCAGCGTTCAGGAACTCGACCTGGGGTCCCTGGAGTCGGTCCGGGCCGCCGCCGACGCGCTGCGCGACGCACACGACCACATCGACCTGCTGATCAACAACGCCGGGGTGATGTACCCGCCGAAGCAGACCACCGCCGACGGGTTCGAGCTGCAATTCGGCACCAACCATCTCGGCCACTTCGCGCTCACCGGCCTGTTGTTGGACCGGCTGCTGCCGGTGCCCGGATCCCGCATCGTGACGGTCAGCAGTATCGGGCACCGCATCAATGCGGCCATCCACTTCGACGATCTGCAGTGGGAGCGCAGCTACAACCGGGTCGGTGCCTACGGCCAGTCCAAGCTCGCCAACCTGCTCTTCACCTACGAACTGCAGCGGCGCCTCGTCGGCCAGCGGACCACGGCGCTGGCCGCGCATCCCGGGGGTTCAGACACGGAGCTGATGCGGCACCTGCCGCGCGCTTTGCAGTCCACCGTCCCGCTGCTCAAGCCGCTGTTCCAGGACGCGGCAGCCGGTGCGCTGCCGACACTGCGCGCGGCCGCGGATCCCGGAGCGATCGGCGGCCAGTACTTCGGACCCGATGGCCTCGGCGGGACCAAGGGCCATCCGAAGGTCGTGCCATCCAGCGACCAGTCCCACGACGCCGGACTGGCGCGCCGGCTGTGGACGGTCTCCGAAGAGCTCACCGGCGTCACGTACCCCGCCTCATTGGACCGCTCTGTCCCGCAGTGACACGAACTCCCAGCCGGCCGCCCGCAGCTGCGGTATCGCCGCGGCGTAGCCGGCGCCGGTGCCCGCCTCCGGGTGGTTCATGTGGGAGATCACGATCGCCCCGGGGGCGGCACCGGTGACGTTGGCGCGCACCTTCGCGGCGGGCAAGGTCGCGCCGGCGTCGCCGTTGACCGCGAACCCCAGCGGCTGCTCGCCGAGCTGGTGCACGATCCCGACGGCGACGTCGTCGTAGTGCGCGGTGCCGGGCCGGAAGAAGCGTGGTGCGCGGCCGGTCAACGCAGTGAGCTTCTGGTGGTTGGCCCACACCTCGTCGGTCGCCTCGGCCACCGAGCGGGTGCCTGCGATCCCATAGGCCGAGCGCCCCGTCACCGACAGCGGGACATGGCGGGTCCCGTGGTTGCCGATTTCGAACAGCGGGTCGGCGGCCAGCTGGGCGGCCCGGTCGGGGTGCTGGTCCATCCACTTGGCATTGAGGAACAACACGGCGGGCACCTGGTTGCGACGCAGGGTGTCCAGTAGCGCGTCATCGCACCCGCCCCGGCAGGCGTCGAAGGTCAGCGCGAGCTGACGGCCATCGGGCACGAAGGACGTCGCGATTCCCGGCAGCGCCATCCCCCATTGCGTCGGCACCCGCGCCGCCGACGCCTGCGGGGCTTCAGCTCCCGCGGCTCCCGCGGCGCATGCGGCGACGGTGGCGGACCCGGCCGCCAGGAACATGCGCCTGGTCATCACCTGACCGGAGGCTAGGCACCCACTCTGAACGGACTGTGTAGCGCGACTGTGGGTTTGCTGGGGCGGGATCGACGTAGGGTGAACCCGATGTCACTCTTCGTGCCGCCGTACCCGCCGCCCCGGTATACGAAAGACGATCCGGAGGTCAGTGCGTGGGCGCGCTCCGGCGATCAGGCGCCCGACTACGACTCCTTCGGCCTGGTGCAGTACCACTACCTGGCCAACCAGCAGCAGACCAACGGCGATTACGGGCTGTATCGCGTCGACCTCGCGGCACGCGCAGGCGGGCCGGGACCGCACTATCACCGGGCCATGTCCGAAGCGTTCTTCGTGCTCAGCGGCTCGGTGGAGATCCACGACGGCACCGACTGGTCGACCTGCAAGGCCAACGACTTCCTCTACGTCCCGCCCGGCGGAATCCACGGCTTCCGCAACACCGCGGACGACCCCGCCTCGATGCTGATGCTCTTTGCTCCCGGCGCGCCGCGCGAGCACTATTTCGAAGGGTTGGCCCAGCTCGGTGAGATGACGGACGCCGAGCGGGCGGAGTGGTTCGTCAAAAACGACAACTTCTTGGTCTGACCGGCGCGCCGCGCGCGACACGTGCTGCGAGTGTGCGATCCCGGAACCCCTTGCCCTAGACTGCCCTTCGACCAGATAGGAGTCACGGGTGTCGGGTAGTGGAGCGCCCAGCACCCAGGCTTTGCGGGGCTGGCAGCGTCGGGCATTGGTGAAGTATCTGTCCGCGAAGCCCAAGGATTTCCTGGCGGTCGCGACGCCCGGCGCAGGCAAGACCACCTTTGCCCTGCGCATCGCGGCGGAGTTGCTGGCCGAGCGCAGTGTGGAACAGGTCGTCGTGGTGGTCCCCACCGAGCACCTCAAGACCCAGTGGGCACAGGCCGCGGCCCGGCTCGGCATCGCGATCGACCCGAAATTCAGCAACTCGGCCGGTCAGACCTCCAGCGACTATCACGGCATCGCCGTCACCTATGCGCAGGTCGCCAGCCATCCCACCCGGCACCGGGTGCGCACCGAGAACCACAAGACGCTGGTCATCTTCGACGAGATCCACCACGGCGGCGACGCGAAAACCTGGGGCGACGCCATCCGGGAGGCCTACGGGGACGCGGTGCGACGCCTCTGCCTCACCGGTACCCCGTTCCGCAGCGATGACAGCCCCATCCCGTTCGTCACCTACGAAACCGACGGCGCCGGATACCAGCGCTCGCAGGCCGACCACACCTACGGCTACGCCGACGCACTCGCCGACGGGGTGGTCCGCCCGGTCGTGTTCATGGCCTACTCCGGCGAGGCCCGCTGGCGCGACAGCGCCGGGGAGGAACACGCCGCCCGCCTCGGCGAGCCGCTGACCGCCGAACAGAACGCGCGCGCCTGGCGCACCGCGCTCAACCCGGCGGGTGAGTGGATGCCCGCGGTGCTGGCGGCCGCGGACACCCGACTGCAACAGAAACGCCAGCACGTCCCCGACGCCGGCGGCATGATCATCGCCTCCGACCAGACCGCGGCAAGGGCCTACGCCAAGCTGCTCACCACCATCACCGGTGAAGAGCCGACCGTCGTGCTGTCCGACGACCCGACGGCGTCGAACAAGATCTCCGAGTTCTCCGACTCCAGCAGCCGCTGGATGGTCGCCGTCCGGATGGTGTCCGAAGGCGTCGACGTGCCGCGGCTGGCTGTCGGCGTGTACGCCACCAGCGCGTCCACCCCGCTGTTCTTCGCCCAGGCCATCGGCCGGTTCGTGCGCAGCCGCCGCGCCGGGGAGACGGCGAGCATCTTCCTGCCGTCGGTACCCAACCTGTTGCAGCTGGCCTCGGAGATGGAGGCGCAGCGCAACCACGTGCTGGGCAAGCCGCACCGCGAATCCGACGGGCTCGACGACGAGCTGCTCGCCGACGCCGAGAAGCGCAAGGACGAGAAGTCCGACATGGACCGGGGTTTCGAATACCTCGGGGCCGAAGCCGAACTGGACCAGGTCATCTTCGAAGGGTCGTCCTTCGGTACCGCCACCCCGGCCGGCAGCGAGGAGGAAGCCGACTATCTCGGCATCCCCGGTCTGCTCGACACCACCCAGATGCGCGACCTGCTGAACCGTCGCCAGGACGCGCAGCTGCAGAAGCGCACCGCAGCGGCAGGCGCCGCCGGAGTCCCCGCACCCCGGACCACCCACGGCCAGCTGCAAGAACTCCGCCGCGAGCTGAACACCCTGGTGTCGATAGCGCATCACCGCACCGGTAAGACGCACGGACAGATCCACAACGAACTCCGTCAGATCTGCGGCGGCCCGGCCCTGGCCGCAGCCACCGGCGATCAGATCAAGGCCCGCATCGACGCCGTGCGCAGCGTCGCCAAGAGCTAAAGACCCAGCAGCTCCGGCAGATCCGCCACCGAATCGATGACGTGGTTCGGCTGCATCGCGAATTCGTCTGTGGCCCAACGATCCAACGTGGCCTGACGGAACTTCCCGGTACGCACCAGCACACCGGTCATGCCGACCACCTGACCGGCGAGCACATCGTTGTTGAGGTCGTCGCCGACCATGTACATCTCGTCCGGGTCCACCCCGAGCCGGCTCGCGGCCGCCAGGAAACCCTGCGGCGCAGGCTTACCGACCGCGGTGGCCTTGCGCCCCGACGTCTCTTCCATCCCGATCAGGTACATGCCGGTGTCCACCCGCAGTCCGTCGCGGGTGGTCCACGCCGTGCTGCGGTGCATGGCCACCACCGGCACACCCTGGGCCATCCAGTCGTAGATCCAGCTCAGCGTCAGGTGCGTGTATTCCGGCCCGGCCCCGCCGAGCAGCACCACATCCGGGGTCTCCGGCGCGGTCGGCCCGGTGAACTGGTTGGAGTAGACGATGTCCACCCCCGCCATGTCCTCGGCGATGTCGCCGCTGTTGACCAGCAGACATCGCGCGCCGGGATAGCGGTCGCGCACGTAGTCGGCGGTGAGCAGCGCGGCGGTCACCACTTCGTCCGGGGAGACCGTCATTCCCGCCTCGGTCAGCAGGTCAGCGATCTGGGTGCGGGTACGCGTCGTGGTGTTGGTCAGGTAGCTGCGGGCGATCTGGTGGTCGGAGAGCGTGCGCAAGGCTTCGGCCGCACCCGGAATCGGTTGCCACGATGTCACCAGGACACCGTCGATATCGAACAGCACGCCACCGATCGCCATGTGCCGACAGTAAACGGCCAACCCTTCGGCGCAACTCGGGCCGCCCAGTAGTGTTGCGCATCATGGGGACCAAGTGGAGTGAGACCGACGTTCCGGACCAGACCGGCAAGATCGCGATCGTCACCGGCGCCAACACCGGCCTCGGTTTCGAGACCGCCCGGGTACTCGCCGACCGCGGCGCGCGAGTCGTCATCGCGGTGCGCGACACCGCGAAGGGCGAGGCCGCCGCGGCCAAGATCGCGGGTGACGTCACGGTGACGAAGCTCGATCTGGGCTCGCTGGCGTCGGTCCGGGAAACCGCCGAGAAGCTGCGCGGCGAATTGGACAAGATCGACCTGCTGATCAACAACGCCGGGGTGATGTACCCGCCGAAGCAGACCACCGAGGACGGGTTCGAGCTGCAGTTCGGCACCAACCACCTGGGCCACTTCGCCTTCACCGGGCTGCTGCTGGATCGCCTTCTGCCCGTGGCGGGTTCGCGTGTGGTGACGGTCGCCAGCATCGCCCACCGCAATCAGGGCGACATCCATTTCGACGATCTGCAGTGGGAGCGCAGCTACAACCGCGTCGCCGCCTACGGTCAGTCCAAGCTGGCCAACCTGATGTTCACCTACGAGCTGCAGCGCCGGCTGGCCGCACATTCGAACCCGACCATCGCGGTGGCCGCCCATCCCGGCGTCTCGAATACCGAACTGATGCGGCACACACCGGGCACCGGGCTGCCCGGCTTCAACACGGTGGCCAACCTCGTCACCAACAGCCCGCTGGTCGGCGCACTCGCCACCCTGCGGGCCGCCACCGATCCCGCGGTGCGCGGCGGCCAGTACTACGGCCCGGCGTTCCCGGTCGCCTCTTTCGGCTTCATCGGGCATCCGCAGCTGGTCACGTCCAACGCGTTGTCGCACGACATCTCGGTGCAGCAGCGGCTGTGGAAGGTGTCCGAGGAACTCACCGGCGTGACGTTCCCGGTCTGATGCGGTCCGTCGAGGAGCATCAGCGCGTCGTCGCGCGGCTGTTCACGCCACGCGATCCGATCCAGGTCCCGCTGGCCGAGGCGCTCGGCCTGGCACTGGCCGCCGACGTGGTGGCCCCGCTGTCCCTGCCGGGTTTCGACAACTCCGCGATGGACGGTTTCGCGGTGTACGCCGACGACATCGCCGCCGCCACCGCCGAAAGTCCCGTCACCCTGCCCGTCGCCGATGACATCCCGGCCGGCCGCACCGACACCGGTGCACTGAAAACCGGTACCGCACAACGGATCATGACCGGTGCGCCGCTGCCGACGGGAGCGACGGCGGTGGTTCCGGTGGAGGCCACCGACGCCGATTTCTCGACCACGTCGGCGAATGTGGCGATCCGCACCGCGGCCAAGGACGGCCAGCACATCCGCCGCGCCGGTGAGGATGTGGCCGCCGGGACGACGGTGTTGCGCACGGGCCAGGTGCTCACCCCGGCGGCGCTGGGGCTGGCCGCCGCGCTGGGCTTCGGTGAGCTGACGGTGCTGCCGCGCCAGCGCGTGCTCGTCATGTCGACGGGTTCGGAACTGGTGGCGCCGGGCACCCCGTTGCTGCCCGGACAGATCTACGAATCCAATGCGGTGATGCTGGCCGCCGCCGTCCGCGACGCGGGCGCTGAGGTGGTCGCCTCCCCAATGGTCGGCGACGACGTCGACGCGTTCCGCTCTGCGCTCGACGCGCACGCGGGCAGCGCCGATCTGATCATCACCACCGGCGGCGTCAGCGCGGGCGCCTACGAAGTGGTCAAAGACGCGCTGACCGATGGCGTGGAGTTCGTGAAGGTGGCCATGCAGCCGGGGATGCCGCAGGGCTGCGGCACCGTGGCCGGAGCCTCGATCGTCACGCTGCCCGGAAACCCGGTCAGTTCGCTGGTCTCCTTCGAGGTGTTCGTGCGCGCCCCGCTGCGCGCCGCCATGGGACTGCCCGCCGACAGGCCCCGGGTGACCCTGGCCCTGACCGATGACCTGACCTCGCCGAAAGGCAAACGGCAGTTCCGCCGCGGCGTGCTGGCGGGCGCCACCGTCACCGGCTACGGCCCACCGGCCTCGCACCATCTGCGGTGGCTGGCCTCATCGAACTGTCTCCTCGACATCCCCGAGGACGTCGACCACCTGGCGGCCGGATCACCTGTGGTGGTCTGGGACCTGTCAGCCGGCTGAATCCACGTAGACTCGGGAGCCGCCATGGCCAGACCTGCCCGCCCCTCCGACGACAACGCGTCCGAAGTCCAGCGCTTCGCCGAACTCGTCCGTTCCACCGTCCCTCCGGTTCACCCGGCCGGCCTGCCCTTCATCGCAGGTGGGCTGGGTATTGCCGCCCTCGGCCGCAACCGGCACTGGTTGCGCAATGCCGGGCTGTCCGCCGCGAGCTTCTGCGCGCTGTTCTTCCGGCACCCGTCCCGGGTGCCCCCGAGCAGGCCCGGGGTCGTCGTCGCACCCGCCGACGGCCGCGTGACGCTGATCGACCAGGCGGTGCCGCCCGCCGAACTCGGGCTGCCCGCCACCCCGATGCTCCGGATCAGCATCTTCCTGTCGCTGTTCGACGCCCATGTGCAGCGCGCCCCCGCGGCCGGTGAGGTGGTGGCCGTGCGGCACAAGCCGGGTCAGTTCCAGTCCGCGGACAAGGACACCGCCAGCGAGGCCAACGAGCGCAACAGCGTGTGGATCCGCACCCCGGACGGCGTCGACGTGGTGGCGGTGCAGATCGCCGGCCTGCTGGCGCGGCGCATCGTGTGCAGCACCCACGCCGGCGACAGACTCGCACTCGGCGAGACGTACGGCCTGATCCGCTTCGGCTCCCGCCTGGACACGTACCTGCCCGAGGGGGCCAAGGTCTGTGTCGAGATCGGTCAGCGTGCCATCGGCGGCGAGACGATCCTGGCCGAGTTGCCCTGATGCAGAATCGGGACCGAGCAAAACCGCGCCCGGCCGCGATGCGGATCTTGCCCAGTGCCACGACGGTGCTGGCGATCTGCTGCGGCCTGACCTCCATCAAGTTCGCCCTCGATGACCGGCCGCACATCGCGCTGGCGCTGATCGGCGCCGCCGCAGTACTCGACGGCATCGACGGCGGCATCGCCCGCGCGCTGGACGCCCAGTCCCGGATGGGTGCCGAGATCGACTCGCTGGCCGACGCGGTGAACTTCGGGGTGGCCCCGGCGCTGGTCGTCTATGTGACGTTGTTGCCGACCTCGCCGGTCGGATGGATCTTCGCGCTGCTGTACGCGGTGTGCATCGTGCTGCGGTTGGCGCGGTTCAACGCGCTGCTCGACGACGACACCAAACCCGCCTACACCCGGCAGTACTTCACCGGGATGCCGGCGCCCTGCGGCGCGGTCGGGGTGATCGGCCCGTTGGCGGCGATGCTGCAGTTCGGCCACGGTTGGTGGACCGCACCGTGGTTCGTCTGCCTGTGGTTCGCCGCGAACGCCGCCCTGCTGGTCAGCCGGGTGCCGACGCTGGCGCTCAAGTCGGTGTCCATGCCGCCGAACGCCGCGCCCATCCTGCTGATCGCGATCGCGGCGGCCGCCGCGGCCCTCCTGCTCTTCCCGTACGTGCTGGTGCTGTTGATCATCGCCGGCTACCTGCTGATCATCCCGTTCACCATTCGGAGCCAGCGCTGGGTGGCGGCCCGACCCGAGACCTGGAACGACAAACCGGGCCAACGCCGCCAGGCGCGCCGCGAGATCCGTCGCACCCAGCAGCCGAACCGGCGCTCGATGTCCCGCCTCGGCCTGCGCAAGCCGCCGCGCCGATGACCCTGTCGCTGACGGCCCGCCTGAACACGTCCGCCCTGGACTCCCGGCGCGGCGTGGTGCGGCTGCACCCGGAGGCCATCGCGGCGCTGGGTATCCGGGAGTGGGACGCGGTGTCGCTGCTCGGGTCGCGATCCACCGCCGCGGTGGTCGGCGTGGCCCCGCCCGGAACGCCAGCGGGGGCTGCCCTGCTCGACGATGTCACGCTCTCCAACGCCGGACTCCGGGAGAACGCCGCCGTGGTCGTGGCGCCGGTGACGGTGTTCGGCGCGCGCTCGGTGACGCTGACCGGGTCGCGGCTGGCCACCCAGTCGGTCTCCCCCGCCACGTTGCGAATGGCGTTGCTGGGCAAGGTCCTGACGGTCGGCGACACCGTCTCGCTGCTGCCCCGCGATCTGGGCCCGGGCACCTCGACCTCGGATGCGACGACCGCCCTGACCACCTCGGTCGGCATCACCTGGACCTCCGAACTGCTGACCGTCACCGCCGTCGACCCGGACGGACCCGTGAGCGTGCAACCCAATTCGATGGTGTCCTGGGGTGACGGCGTGTCCGAGCCGCAGCCGCTGCGCAGCACCGGCGCGAACACCCCACCGGCCGCCACCGCGGTGCCGTTCGACGACCTCAAGGGTGCCCACATCCAGGGCGGCAAGCTCACCGAATGGCTCAAGCTGGCGCTCGACGAGCCTCAGCTATTGGAAACCCTCGGCGCCACAGCCAATCTGGGGGTACTGGTGTCCGGTCCCGCCGGCGTCGGCAAGGCGACCCTGGTGCGGGCGGTGTGCGCGCAACGCGCCCTCGTCGAGCTCGACGGCCCCGAGATCGGCGCCCTGCGCGCCGAGGATCGGCTCGCAGCGGTGACCTCGGCCGTGGCGAAGGTGCGTGACGGCGGCGGGGTACTGCTCATCACCGATATCGACGCGCTGCTGCCGTCGACCGCCGAACCCGTCGCGACGCTGATCCTCACCGAGTTGCGCAATGCCGTCGCCACCAAGGGTGTCGCGTTCATCGCCACCTCGGCGGTGCCCGACAACATGGACGCCCGGCTGCGTGCACCCGACCTGTGCGACCGCGAGCTCGGCCTGAGCCTGCCCGACGGCGCCACCCGCAAGGCACTGTTGGAGGTGCTGCTACGTGATGTGCCGGCCACCGAGCTGAGCCTCGACGAGATCGGCGAGCGGACACCGGGTTTCGTCGTTGCCGACCTCGCGGCACTGGTGCGCGAAGCCGCGTTGCGGGCAGCCGCGCGGGCCAGCAGCGACGGACAATCGCCGGCATTGACACAGGACGATCTCACCGGGGCGCTGTCGGTGATCCGGCCGCTGTCGCGGTCGGCGACCGAGGAGGTGGCCGTCGGCTCGGTCACCCTCGACGACGTCGGCGACATGGTCGAGACCAAACAGGCCCTGACCGAAGCGGTGTTGTGGCCACTGCAGCACCCGGACACCTTCGCTCGCCTCGGCGTACAGCCGCCGCGCGGCGTGCTGTTGTACGGCCCGCCCGGCTGCGGCAAGACCTTTGTGGTGCGGGCACTGGCCAGTTCGGGGCGACTGTCCGTGCATGCCATCAAAGGCGCCGAACTGATGGACAAATGGGTCGGCGCCTCGGAGAAGGCGGTGCGCGAATTGTTCCGCCGGGCCCGTGATTCCGCGCCGTCGCTGGTGTTCCTCGACGAGATCGACGCACTGGCGCCGCGGCGCGGGCAGAGTCACGACTCCGGGGTCACCGACAGGGTGGTGGCGGCTCTGCTCACCGAGCTGGACGGCATCGATCCGTTGCGTGACGTGGTGGTGCTCGGTGCCACCAACCGCCCCGATCTGATCGACCCGGCGCTGCTGCGTCCCGGCCGGCTGGAGAAGCTGGTCTTCGTCGAGCCGCCGGATGCGCAGGCCCGCAAGGACATTCTGCGCACGGCAGGCAAGTCGATCCCGCTGGCGCCCGACGTCGACCTGGACGCGCTCGCCGAGGAGCTCGACGGTTACAGCGCCGCCGATTGCGTGGCCCTGCTGCGGGAGGCGGCGCTCAGCGCGATGCGCCGTTCCATCGATGCCGCCGATGTGACGATGGAGGATGTGGCCAAGGCCCGCGATACCGTGCGGCCCTCGCTGGATCCCGAGCAGGTGGCGTCGTTGCGGGCGTTCAGCGAGAACCGCTAAGACGCGCTGACCGCGGCCAATCGGTCGATCGAGGCCAGCAGTTTGCCCGCCGTCGTGTTCCGCGCTTTGGCCAGCCGCTTCTCGTCGGTCAGCCGGGTCCAGTCATAGGTGTGAGTGACGCGGGTCGTCTCGTCGTCGATCGGCTCGAGCTCCCATCGCCACAGATGTCCCGGCGGTTCCTTGCCCTCCTCCGACGGCAGCCACGCGATCCGCTGGCCTTCCTCGAATTCGACGATGTGGTTCTCCCGGATGGCACCGTTGGTGATCTTCATCTGGAACACGTCGCCGACGGCGTGCACCCGCTGACCGGCGGCGGCCTCGGCGAGGTTGTCGTTACCGTCCCAGCGCGGCTGCTGCGCCGGGTCGGCGATCAGTTCGAAGATGGTTGCTGCCGGCGCCTCGATGGTGCGGCTGACGGTGACGATTGTGCTCACGCTCAAGAGCTTACGGATGGAGTCGGCCAGA
The DNA here is from genome assembly GCA_016197365.1 of Mycolicibacterium cosmeticum. Lineage (GTDB taxonomy): Bacteria > Actinomycetota > Actinomycetes > Mycobacteriales > Mycobacteriaceae > Mycobacterium > Mycobacterium cosmeticum_A. The sequence continues at coordinate 37,204 of JACPVS010000011.1, forward strand.
TCGGCCTCCAGCCACGCGGGTGGTCGGCCGACGTGGCGCCGCACGGCGGCGTAGGGCAGATCGACCACCGCACGTGCGACGGCGTCGCGCCGCCGGGCATCCCGGCTGCCGTAGAGCCGCTCGGTGAGCTCGTCGATACGTGCGAACAACGGGGCGTTCATCGCGGCGAGCGTCTGCTGGAACGCCGCGTCGGGAGCGTCGTCGAGCAGATCCGCCGCCCTGATGGTCAGCAGCAGTCGGGCATCGTCGGGAGCGTCGCGGGCGAAGCGGACCGCGGCGACGCCCATTCGCACCGCCAACTCGAGCGCCGCGTCGGCAGATGCGTCCATCACCCCGGCCTGGAATCGCCCGAGGGCCCGCAACCATGCTGCGGCGACGATGCCGTCGCGGTTGCCGAAACGGTGATACAGCGTTCCCGCCGGGGCGCCACTGGCCGCCGCGATCGCCGAGACGCTGGCCGCGCGCGGTCCTTCGCCGAGGACGAGTGCGCGCGTGGCATCGAGGATCGCGTCGGTTCCATGCTTCCGCGGAGGCGCCATGATCTAGTACATTCCCTCTATATGAAACGATTGCCCTATATCGATGAGCATGCCATAACCGTCGAACACGACCGGGCCGACACGTGGGCCGCCCTACTACGCCGCCTCGGCGGCCCGCCGGTCGGCTTCGCCATCGGCGAGTGCACCGCGCCCAAACGCCTGGTCCTGCAGGGCCGCCACCCGTTCTCGACGTATCAGTGGATCTTCGAGCTGGACGAGGTGGCACCCGCCCGCACCCGGCTGCGGTCGCAGACCTGGGCGGAGTTTCCCGGCCTGCACGGCAAGATCTACCGCGCCCTGGTCATCGGTTCGGGTGCGCACCGCATCGTCGTCCGCCGAATGCTCCGGAAGATCGCCGCCGCGACATCTTGACGGTGCCAAGATCCGGTGTCATAGTGAACTAGTCACTGACTAGATGTGAGGGCACCATGGCCACCTTGGTAGGCGATCGGGAACGTGAACGCACCGCAGGCGATCTCGGCCTGGCACTGACGCAGGGCTACCTGGCGATGACCGATTACGAGGATCGGCTGCACCGGGCCTTCGCCGCGCAGACCGCCGACGAGCTGAACGCACTGACGGCCGACTTGCCGACGGCCCGCCTGCGCCACCATGACCCTCGCCGCAAGGCCGCTTCCCAGCGGGCCGCCCGGCTCGGCATGCAGATCCACCTCGGCGCCTACCTCGCCGGGTCGGCCATCATGCTCGCCATCTGGTTGATCGTCGGATTGACCATCGGTCAGTGGTACTTCTGGCCGGTCTGGCCCATCCTCGGCTGGGGCATCGGCGTCGCGTCGCACATCGTGCCCGTCTGCTCCGTCCGCCGCGGGGTGGCCCAGCCCCGTTGATCGTCAAGGGCTTTCGCCGCTCTGCCGCTCAGGCTTAGGTCGACGGCAACGGCCCACGTAGACTGCGTGTTAAGACAAAGTCAGTTGAACACGCGGTCAGTTCCATAGCTCTTGGCTGACACCCCGACCCAGTCCGATCGGAGTGCCATGCTCGCCGTCTTGCTCGCCCATGCGGTCGCGACCGCTCTGGCGCCACTTCTGGTGGCCCGGTGGGGTCGAGCGGCGTTCTACCCACTCTCGCTGGTCCCGCTCGGCTCGCTGATCTGGGTGGCGCAGAACTGGCCCAGTGACTCCGACGTCCCCACCCTGAACCTGCCGTGGGTACCGGAACTGTCGATGGACATCACCCTGCGCTTCGACTCGCTGGCCGCGATCATGAGCGTGCTGGTGCTCGGCATCGGCGCGCTGGTGCTGTTCTACTGCGCCGGCTACTTCCACCATCACGACGGCCACACCGAGAAGCGGCTGCCCAGTTTCGCCGCGGAGCTCGTCGCCTTCTCCGGCGCCATGTTCGGCCTGGTGGTCAGTGACAACATGCTGGTGCTCTACATCTTCTGGGAGACCACGACCGTCCTGTCCTTTCTGTTGGTCGGCCACTACGCGGAGCGCGCCACCAGCCGCCGGGCCGCCACCCAGGCGTTGTTGGTGACGACGCTCGGCGGGCTGGCCATGCTGGTCGGCATCATCGTGCTGGGCCAGCTGGCCGGCACCTATCTGCTCTCCGAACTGGTCGCGGCGCCACCCACCGGCACCGCCGCCTCGGTCGGTATCGCGCTGGTACTCGTCGGTGCGCTGTCCAAATCGGCGATCGTGCCGATGCACTTCTGGCTGCCCGGCGCCATGGCCGCCCCCACTCCCGTCAGCGCCTATCTGCACGCCGCCGCGATGGTGAAGGCCGGTGTCTATCTGGTCGCGCGGCTGACGCCGGGCTTCGCCGACAACCCGCTGTGGCGGCCGATGGTGATCGGGCTGGGCCTGCTGACCATGCTGATGGCCGGCTGGCGGGCGGTGCGCGAATACGACCTGAAGCTGATCCTGGCCTTCGGCACCGTCAGCCAGCTGGGGCTGATCACCGTCATGGTCGGCGCGGGCGGACCGGACATGATGCTGGCCGGGCTGGCCATGCTGTGCGCGCACGCGATGTTCAAGGCGGCCCTGTTCATGGTCGTCGGCGTCGTCGACCATGCCACCGGTACCCGCGACATCCGCAAGCTGGCCGGGCTGGGACGGCAGTATCCGCCGCTGTTCGTCATCGCCGTGGGTGCCACCGCCAGCATGGCGGCGCTGCCGCCCTTCTTCGGCTTCATCGCCAAAGAGGCCGATCTGGAAACCGTGCTGCACAGCGCGTCGCTCGGTTCCGCGGCGCCGTTCGTGTTGGCCGGCATCGTGATCGGATCGGTGTTCACCACCGTGTACAGCCTGCGCTTCTTGTGGGGCGCCTTCGCGGGCAAAGGTGCGTCGGCACCGAGCGTGCGTGTCGCCGGGATGCACCGGCCGGCCGCGGGTTTCCTGGCCTCCCCGGCCATCCTCGCCGCGGCCGGACTGCTGTTCGGGCTGTTCCCCGCCACACTGGACGACAAGCTCGACGACTACGCCGACACGATCCCGGGTGAGTCCGATTACAACCTGGCGCTGTGGCACGGCCTCGGGGTGCCCCTGCTGCTGTCGGCTCTGGTGCTGGCCACCGGCGCCGCACTGTTCTTCGGCCGCAACCGGTTACCCCGCAGCCGCAGCACCTATCTGCCACTGGGCAACGCCGACCGGATCTACGACGCGGTGATGCGCGGACTCGATGTGGTCGCCGTCCGGTTGACCGCCCAGACCCAGCGCGGCTCCATCCCGGCAACCCAGGCCGTCATCCTGTGCACCCTGGTCGTGCTCCCGACCGTCGCGCTGCTCGCCGGCGCCCGCGACCGGCCCGAGCTGCGGCTGTGGGACTCCCCGCTGCAGGCGGTGGTCGGGGTGCTGATGATCTCCGCCGCGATCGGTGCGACCGTGATGCGTAACCGGCTGGCCGCGGTCCTGCTGGTCGGGGTGACCGGGTACGGCTGCGGTGTCATCTTCGCCTTCCACGGCGCCCCGGACCTGGCGCTGACGCAGTTCCTGGTCGAGACGCTGGTGCTGGTCATCTTCGTGCTGGTGCTGCGCACCCTGCCCGCCGAAGCGGATCGCTCGAACATCAAGCGGCACCGGTTGCCCCGCGCCGCGCTCGCGCTGGCCGTGGGCGCGTCGGTCACCGGGCTCGCGGTGTTCGCGATGGCGGCGCGGCGCACCACCCCGATCGCCGCGCTGCTGCCCGACGCCGCGTACTACCGCGGGCACGGCGCCAACACCGTCAACGTGCTGCTCGTCGACATTCGCGCCTGGGACACCATGGGTGAGGTCTCGGTGCTGCTGGTCGCCGCCACCGGGGTGGCCTCGATGGTGTTCCGGCACAGGAGGTTCGGGGCCGCGCCGCGGGTATCGCAGGCGTCGGCGGGGCAGCCCGACATCGGTCCGGTCAGCGCCTACAGCCCGGCCGTCGGCGATATCACCTGGTTGCGCGGCAGCGACCTGCGCGACCCGCAGCACCGCTCCCTGGTGCTGGAAGTCGCGACCCGGCTGATCTTCCCGCTCATCATGGTGCTGTCGGCGTACTTCTTCTTCGCCGGGCACAACACTCCCGGCGGCGGTTTCGCCGGCGGTCTGACCGCGGGGCTGGCGCTGGTGCTGCGCTATCTGGCCGGCGGCCGCTACGAACTCGGCGAGACGCTGCCGCTGGACGCAGGCAAAATACTCGGCACCGGCCTGGCCTTGTCCGCCGGAACCGCCGTCACCTCGCTGTTCCTCGGCGCACCGGTGCTGTCCTCGGCGGTGATCCACCTCGACATCCCGGTGCTGGGCCCGGTCAAGCTGGTGACGGCGTTGTTCTTCGACCTCGGCGTCTACCTGATCGTGGTGGGCCTTGTCCTCGACATCCTGCGCAGCCTGGGTGCCCGTGTCGATGTGGAGATGGTTCGGACATGACCGCTCATTTGCTGCCCCTGCTCATGATCGGCGGCCTCACCAGCGCCGGGGTGTATCTGCTGCTGGAGCGCAACCTGACCCGAATGCTGTTGGGGCTGTTGCTGATCGGCAATGCGGTGAACCTGTTGATCCTCACCGTCGGTGGCGACGCGGGCAATCCCCCGATCCGTGGACGCACCAGCGACGGGCAGAGCACCACCGCGGATCCGTTGGCCCAGGGCATGATCCTGACCGCCATCGTCATCAGCATGGGCATAGCAGCGTTCGTGCTGGCGCTGGCCTACCGGTCCTATCAGCTGACCACCATCGAAGATGTGGAGACCGATCCGGAAACCGCGCGGGTCGCCGAGGGCGCCGACGTCGACGACGACCTGCCTGACGTCGTGCCGTCCCGCGACACCGACGAACCCGACGAGCTCGACGCCCTGCCCGGTGCGGAGGGGTCACGATGAGCCTCTCGCAGATCCTCACCCCGTTGCCGGTGCTGATCCCGACGATCGCCGCGGCTGTCACCCTGTTCGCCGGGCGCACCCCACGGCTGCAGCAGCTGGTGGCGTTGGGCTCGCTGACGGCGGTCGTCGCGGTGTGCGGCACCCTGCTGTACCTCGTCGACCGTGACGGTACCGCGGCCGTGCAGGTCGGTGGCTGGGGGCAGAGCGAACCCGGGATGGGGCCGCTAGGCATCACCCTGGTCGCCGATCGATTGTCGACGCTGATGCTGGTGGTGTCGGCAATCGTGTTGCTGGCGGTCGTCTTCTACGCCATCGGGCAGGGTATCCGCGACGGCGACGAGCGCCAGCCGGTGTCGATCTTCCTGCCCACCTATCTGATCCTGTCGGCCGGCGTGTGCACCGCATTCCTGGCCGGCGACCTATTCAACCTGTTCGTCGGGTTCGAGGTGCTGCTGTCCGCGAGCTTCGTGCTGCTGACCATCGGCGGCAGCGCCGACCGGGTCCGCGCAGGCATCGCCTACGTGATGGTGTCCATGGTGTCCTCACTGGTGTTCCTCATCGGCATGGCCATGGTCTACGCGGCGGCGGGCACCTTGAACATGGCCGAACTGGCGGTGCGCCTGGACGACGTGCCGTCCGGTACCCGCACGGCGTTGTTCGCGGTACTGCTGGTGGCGTTCGGCATCAAGGCCGCGGTGTTCCCGCTGTCGGCCTGGCTACCCGAGTCCTATCCCACCGCCCCGGCCCCGGTGACGGCGGTGTTCGCCGGTCTGCTCACCAAAGTCGGTGTCTACGCGATCATCCGGGCCCATTCGCTGCTGTTCCCCGGTGGCGCGCTCGACAATGTGCTGCTGGTCGCCGCGCTGCTGACCATGGTGGTCGGCATCCTCGGCGCGCTGGCCCAGAACGACATCAAACGGCTGTTGTCGTTCACCCTGGTCAGCCACATCGGCTACATGGTGTTCGGCATCGCGCTGTCCAACCAGCTCGGAATGTCCGGCGCCATCTACTACGTGGCACACCACATCGTCGTGCAGACCACGCTGTTTCTGGTGGTCGGGCTCATCGAGCGGCAGGCCGGGGCATCCACCCTGCAACGCCTCGGCGGGCTGGCCGCGGCCAGCCCGCTGCTGGCTTTCGTGTTCGTCATCCCCGCGTTGAATCTCGGTGGCATTCCGCCGTTCTCCGGGTTCATCGGCAAGGTCGCACTGCTGGAGGCAGGTGGCGCGGCCGGTTCCCCACTGGCCTGGGTGCTGGTCGGTGGCAGCGTGGTGACCAGTCTGCTGACGCTGTACGCGGTGACGCGGGTGTGGACGAAGGCCTTCTGGCGGGCGCGCGCCGACGCCCCCGAGGGCAATCTGGCCGCGGCCACACCGATGGCGTTGATCGACGACGCCGACGACATCGAGTTCGTCGACCGTGACGATGTCGGCCGGATGCCGGTGGGGATGTTGATTCCCACCGGAGCCTTGATCGCGGTCGGGTTGGTGCTCACCGTCGCAGCCGGGCCCATCTTCGCCTACAGCGAGCGTGCCGCGGCCCAGGTGCTGGACCGCGGGCAGTACATCTCGGCGGTGTTGCGATGAGACGCCTGACGCTACGGGTCTGGACCCTGCTCTGGCTGACGTTGGTGTGGATCCTGTTGTGGGGCACGGTGTCCGCGGCCAATGTGCTCAGCGGCCTGGCGATCGCCCTGGTGATCACCTTGCTGCTGCCGCTGCCCGCGGTGCCCGTCGAGGGCCGGTTGCGGCCGCTGTCGTTCGCGGTGCTGGTCGCCTACGTCAGCTGGTCGCTGGTGGTGTCCTCGACCCAGGTGGCCTGGCTGGCGATCAAGCCGGGAGCGCTTCCGCCGACGGCCGTCCTGCGGGCCCATCTGAACATCAAGTCCGATCTCGTGCTGGCGTTGGCGGTCAACGTGCTCAACCTGATTCCGGGTTCGATCGTGCTGGAGATCGACCAGACCCGCAGGCTCATCTACGTGCACGTCATCGACGTCGGTTCGCAACGGGCGGTGGACCGGTTCTACCGCCAGACCGCCACGGTGGAACGGCTGATGGTGGCGGCGTTCGAGCGGGACGCGGATTGGCAGGGTGCGGCTTCATGAATTGGGTTTGGATCATTGCTGCGGTGATGCTGTCCGGCGCGGCGGCGGTGACGATGTTCCGGCTGCTGTCCGGGCCCAGCACCCTGGACCGGCTGATGGCCCTGGATACCTTTGTGGCCGTGTCCATGTGCGCGATCGGCACCTGGGCGGCATTCAGCCTGGACACCACGGTGACCTACAGCCTGACCGCGCTGGCGTTGATCTCATTCGTCGGCTCGGTCAGCGTGGCCCGGTTCCGTGTTCCTGACGATGCCGCAGACAAGGACGACCGCTCATGATTCTGGATGTGCTCGCCGCGGTGCTGGTGCTGGGCGGTTCGGCGCTCGCGTTGACCGCCGCCATCGGTGTGGTGCGCTTCCCGGACACCTTGTCGCGCATGCACGCAGCGTCCAAACCGCAGGTGCTCGGCCTGCTGCTGGTGCTGGCCGGAGCGGCAATCCGGTTGCGCGGCAACGCCGATGTCGGCATGGTCGTCCTGGCCGGGCTGTTCACCCTGATCACCGCGCCCGTGGTCGCGAATCGGGTGGGTCAGCTGGCGTACCGGGAGCAGAACCTGAAGGACTCGCTGGCCGCCGATGAGTTGGGTGAGTTGTCGGAGTAGCTATTCCGATAGCTGGAATTCCACCATCGCCCGCAGCGTTTCGACGGCTTCCTGCAGCACGGCCAGCCGGGCGGACGCCGACGGCGCGGACAGCACCGCGTAGCGGTCGGCCTGCCCGATCGGGATCCGGGCGGCCAGCGCGAACAACCGGTCCCCCGCTTCCTGCGCCGGCTCGACCGAACCCAGCAGTTCCTCCCGGGTCGGCAGTTCCTCGTTGCGCGCCGAGGCCACCAGCGAGAACACGCTCAGCACAGTGTCTTCCACGTCGATGATGTCGGAGCCGGTGACCGGAGCCCCCGGCTCGTCGGGCCAGTGCACCGTCTCGGCACGCGGGTACGGATCGTCGTCGAGCCAGCGCGTCACCCGGAACCGGTAGCCCAGTTCGCAGCGCAGCCGGTACCGGCCCTCACCCTGGTCGGCATGCTCGACGATCCGCGCCAGCACCCCGACGTCGTTGCGCGCGTCCCCGCCACCGACTTCGCGGCCGGCGGCGATCAGCACCACCCCGAACGCTCCGTCGGCCGCCAGGCAGTCGGAAACCATTGCCGAATAACGGGGTTCGAAGATGCGTAGCGGCAGCTGCTCGCCGGGCAGCATCGCCACCTCGAGCGGGAACATCGGTGTGGGGCTCACCGGAAGCCCTGGCCCGCCACCGCATCCTTGACCAGGGTGGTCTTCGGGGTGAACGCACACATGGCGCTGGCCAGCCCGAGCCACAGTTCCGGATTCATCTGGATCAGCTGATTGTCTTTGCCGATGGCGTCGATCACCTGACGCTGCTGGGTCTTGTCCATGGTCTGGTAGTCACCGCACGTGGTGGCGGCCATACCCGTCGGCGGCGGCCCACCCGCGCTCGGGCTGGGGAAGGTCGGGATCGGCAGGTTGGGGAACGACGGGATCGGGATCTGGATCGTCCTGGAAGGCTTTGTCGCCGTGGGCGTCTGGGCTGCGGTCGCGGCCGGATCGGCCATCGGGGTTCCCGTGATCTCGTTACTACAGCCTGCCAACCCGACGGCGGCGACCACCGCCACCATCCCGACCAGAGCCGAAACCTTCATAGCACCAATTCCCCGATCAGTCCGTCGACGACGGCCCGCAGGTCTCCGTCGTGTTCTTCGGCCACCCGGCGCTGCCGCTGGTAGGACCCGCCCAGGCGGTAGATCGCCTCGACACGGGCGAGCTCGTCGGCACATCCCAGCGAGGCCGCCACCGGGTCCAGCCGGGTCAGCAGATCATCGAGGTCATCGGTGACGAGGCGCTCGTTACTGTCGGCGTCCAGGATAATCTCGGCGTCCAACCCGTACCGGGCGGCCCGCCACTTGTTCTCCTGCACATGCCACGGCGGCATGGTGGGCAGCTGTTCACCGGCGTCCAGGCGACGGTCCAGGTCGACGATCAGGCAGTGCGTCAGCGCCACCAGCGCGCCGAGCTCCGCCAGGTTGGACACGCCGTCGAACACCCGTACCTCGATGGTGCCCAGATGCGGCGAAGGCCGGATATCCCAACGGATCTCGTTCATGTGGTCGATGATGCCGGTCTTCTTCTGGTCCCCGACGAACCGCTCGAAGTGCGACCACTTCTGGAAGTGGAACGGCAGGCCGGCCGTCGGCAACTGCTGGAACATCATCGCGCGGTTGCTGGCGTACCCGGTGTCCTCACCGTCCCAGTAGGGCGACGACGCGGACAGTGCCAGCAGGTGCGGGTACTGGTTGAGCAGTGAGGTGATGATCGGCATCACCTTGTGCGCCGACGAGATGCCCACGTGCACATGCACGCCCCAGATCAGCATCTGTCTGCCCCACCACTGGGTGCGCTTGATCAGCTCGGCGTAGCGCGGACCTTCGGTGAGCTCCTGCATCTCCCACTCGGCGAACGGGTGGGTGCCCGCGCAGAACAGCTCCATGCCGCGGGACCGGACGATCCGCTGCACCGTGGCCAGCGTGCCGTCCAGGTCGTTGATCGCCTCCGGGACGGTGTTGCAGATCCCGGTGACGATCTCGACGGTGTTGCGCAGCAGTTCCTTGTGCACGTGCGGGGTTTCACCGACCTCGTCGATCACCGCGGCGGCCCGGTTGGCCAGGTCGCGGGTGACGGGGTCGATGAGAGCGAACTCCCACTCGACACCGAGAGTCGGCCGGGGTGACCCGGCGAAGTCGATACGTGCCCTGGCGCTATTGCGCGGCGATGACACCGCAAGCCACCCGCTTGCCGGCATCGCCGGTCGCCATGGTGGTCTCGTCCGGACCGGGGGTGCCGTTGACCTGCTGGTAGCGCTCGGCAGGAATGTTGGCGAAGTTGTCGGCCTTCTCGTGGATGACGATCGCCGTCTGGGTCCCCGAGAGCAGTTGCTCGGCGGTGAACGCGTCCGTCGTCGTCACCACCTTGCCGGAGCCGTCACTGCGCACTTGAAGCGAGCTCAGGTCGCCGCTGGCCGGATGCGTGGTGTGCCCGGGCACCTGCAGGTGCGCACCGGCGCTGGTGAAGTCGCCCTCACACTTGCCGACCGAATGGATGTGCAGCCCATGGAAACCCGGGGTGAGCTTGCCGGGGGCGGTGGTCTCGACGGTGACGGTCGCGACGCCGTCGGCGAAGACGAAATCGGCGGTCGCGACGGCGGTGCCGTCGGCCAGCTTCAGCTGTGCGGTCAGTGTTTCGCCGGATGCGGCGGCGGGAGTCTCGGCCTCGCCGTGGCCGGCCGCAGCCGACGGGGCGGGCGATCCGGTCCAGACGGGCGGCGGGGTGCCGGGCTGGGTGGCAACGGGCTCGTAGGGCGAGCAGGCACTGGCGATCGGCGCAATGACCGCGGCAGCGGCGAGTAGACGAAGCGAGGCTGAGATCGGCATGCCCGAGAGCCTAGCCGGTGACCGCCACGATCACGCCTGGTGGTTGCTCTGCGAGTCCGGGTACCCGCGGTTCGACGGGAACGTTGAGAAGCTTGCCCACCTCTTCGGCGGCTTCCTTCTCCCCGGGCGCCTCACCGAAGTACGCCGTCGTGGCGGTGACACCCTCCAACGTGAGGTTCCCGGTCTCGGTCACGTTCCACTGCGCGTCGCGCAGTTTGGTGGCGGTGTTCTCGGCGGCACCGGCCACCTCGGAGATGTTGAACACCCGCACATCGGCCTTGGCCGGCGCGGCTTCCGCCGAGGTCTTCGTCGGTGTGGCACTGGTCGTCACCGTCGCCGAGGTCGAACCACTGCTGTCGCTGTCGTCGTCGGGGCCCATGTACTGGAACGCGATCAGCAGGAAGACAACACCGAGGAACAACAGCACCATGACCATGGCGCGCAGGGGCAGCCCGGAGGAGTCTCGCTGATTCATCGGTGCCCAGACTAGCGGTCTAGGTGACCTCGAAGCCCAACCGCCGTGCGGCCTTGGCCTTCTGTCGGCTGGCACGCACCCGGCGCAGGCGCTTGACCAGCATCGGGTCGGCGGCGAGCGCCTCCGGCCGCTCCACCAGTGCGTTGAGCACCTGGTAGTAGCGCGACGGCGACAGCCCGAACAGCTCTTTGATGGCTTCTTCTTTCGATCCCGCGTACTTCCACCACTGGCGTTCGAAGGCCAAGATGTCATGTTCGCGGCGGCTCAAACCGTCCGCGGGCTCGGAACCATCCCCGGATTGCTCAGTCCGCGCAATAGCGCCGTCCATATCGCTCCTTGGGCCCTTCCGACTTCACCGTGAATCACAAGACTGTTGTTCGGCGCTCATTCAATCACGGCAGCGGTAGCGCGGGCGTGATCGTTACCCGCGAGTCGGCTGACTTAAGCTTGCCAACCGTGGCTGTTGTTCCAATTCGCATCGTGGGCGATCCCGTACTGCACACCTCGACCACCCCGGTGCCCGTCGAACCCGACGGTTCGCTACCCGCGGCGCTGGCCGATCTGATCGCCGACATGTTCGAGACCATGGACGCCGCCAACGGGGTTGGCCTGGCCGCCAACCAGATTGGCCGCACCGAGCGCGTGTTCGTCTACGACTGCGCCGACGAGCGCGGCAAATCGGCGCGTCGCCGTGGCGTCGTCGTCAACCCGGTGTTGGAGACCTCCGAGCTGCCCGAGACGATGCCCGACCCCGACAACGACGACGAAGGCTGCCTGTCGGTGCCGGGCGAGTCGTTCCCCCGGGGCCGCGCCGACTGGGCCCGCGTCACCGGCCTGGACGCCGACGGCACCGCGATCACCCTCGAGGGCAACGGCCTGTTCGCCCGGATGCTGCAACACGAGACGGGTCACCTGGACGGTTTCACCTACCTGGACGGGCTGATCGGCAGGCACGCCCGCGCGGCGAAGCGGATGGTCAAGGCCAACGATTGGGGCGTGCCCGGGCTGAGCTGGCTGCCGGGCGAAGATCCCGACCCGTTCGGCCACTAGTGCCTTCGGTCGGTGACCGGGTCTCGCTGCGCTATCGCCTACCCGATGGCCTCACCGACGTCGTAGGTGAGTTGGAAACCACGAGGCCGCTGGTCACGGTGCGCACCAAGTCCGGCGAGAAGGTCCAGATCAACCCCGCCGACGTGGTGTCCGTGCGCGAACTCTCGCACGTCACGGTGCGCAACTCGCAGATCCGCGACCTCGAGCACGCCGCGGCCCTGGCCTGGCCCGGCACCGAACAGCACTGGCGCGACGGCTGGCTGCTGCGCGCCGGTGGCGGCCACACCAGCCGCGCCAACTCGGCGGTGCCGCTGCTGTTCGAGGCCAATGTGCACGCACTGCCCGCGATCGTCGACTGGTACGCCGCGCGCGACCTGCCCGCCTGGCTGGCCCTGCCCGAACGGCTGTTGCCCGTCAAGAACCCCGGCATCAAGGACACCCGGGTACTGGTGCGTGAGGTCGAACCCTCTGACACCTCGGACGTGACGTTCGCCGCCGATCCCGACGCGGAGTGGCTGCGCCTCTATGAACGCCAGGTCCCGGCTGACGTGCTGACCGCCGTCATCGACGGCGAGGTGACCTTCGCCGCACTCGAGGGCGTCGCGGTCGGCCGGGCCGCGGTGACGACGGCGCCGGACGGCACCCGCTGGGCCGGGCTGTCCGCGGTCCGGGTCACCGAGCAATCGCGGCGCCTCGGCCACGCGCGCACGGTATGTTCGGCTCTGCTCGGTTGGGCGGCCACCCGCGGCGCCACCCGCGCGTACGTGCAGGTGCTCGCCGACAACGAGCCCGCCGCCACGCTGTACCACTCGATGGGTTTCCGCCTGCACCACACGCTGCGGTACCTGCGCGCAGAAAGTCTCCTGCCCCATGCATGAGTTGCTCCAACTCAACCGGGACGTGCAATCGTCACGCGCGGTCCGGCTGCTGGCCACCCAGAATCTGGGGGTCTACGCCACCCTGATGGAACGCCACCTGCTCGACGGTGTCGTCGCCGAGACCGATCTGGTGGTCCGGTTGGACCGCGACCTGGAGACCCTCGACGAGGGCGAGCAGTCCGGGCTGACGCTGATCAAGACGTGGGCCAGCCAGGGCTGGCTTCACCGGGTGCTCAAGGGTGACCGCAACGTCTGCTACCTGACCCAGGACGCCCGCCGGGCCCTGGACTTCGTCCGCGGGATGCGCCGCAATGACTCCATCGCGACCGGCGGCTCGATCAACGGCATCGCGTCGCGGCTCAAGCAGGTGGCGGTGCGCGTCGACAACGATCCGGACCGCATCCGCGCCGGCATCGAAGCCGAGATCGGGGCGCTGCACCACGAACTCGACCAGTTGGACGCGGGGCTGCGGCCCGAACCCGACGTCACGTCCATGTACGACGAAGCCCGGGCCATCGCCCTGCAGATGGAACGGTTGATCACCGATATCGGCTTGTACGGCACCATGATCGAACAGGCCACCCAGGCGCTCGATGACCCGATCGAGACCAACATCGAGTACCGCGACCGGCAGCGCCGGATGTACGCCGACTACCAGGAGGCCTGGGAGTCGGCCGGCCGCGATTCGCACCGGGCGTTCCTGCGGATGATCAACGACCCCGACCAGCGCTCCGCCTTCGAGGGCGATATCGCGGCGGTCGCCGGCGCCCTGCCCGACCTGGATCCGGCGCTGCGCAAGGTGATGGCCGGCTTCTTCGAGTTGGTCGGGCATCAGATCGACGAGGTGGAACGCATCCAGCAGCGCTGCGCGCAGCGGGTCAAACGGTTCACCGCCTTCGGCACGCTGGAGCAGAGCCGCGGCGTGGCCCGCCAACTCAACGAGGCCATCGGCGCGGCCAGGGCCTTGCTGAAGGTGTCGCTGACCGATTCGCGTCTGGACATCGACGTGCCGCTGGCCCGGCACACCATCAGTTCGGTCGGCGCGCTGAGCTTCCGCATCAACGACCTGTCGGCCCCCAAGCCGGCGGTCGTCGCCGACGGCGATGTCGACCTGTCCACCTTCGCCTCGCTGACCACCCAGGTCGACGCGCCGGCGATGTCGGCCATGATCAACACCGCCCTGCGCGACGCCCCGCTGTCCCTGCCCGAGGCGGTGTCCTTGTTGGACACTGCGTATCTGGGCCATGTGATCGTGTTGTGGTCGTGGGCGCTCAAGCAGCCCGGGCAGGCACCGCCCGCCGCCGGAGGCGCCGATACTGCCGCCGAACCGGTACGAGTCCGGTTCCATTCGCTCGACGGCCGCGACCGCGAGATGGAGGTTCCGCGCCTGATGTTCACCGAACCGATCGTGGGGGTTGCGTCGTGAGCGAACCGCCGGTTGATTTCGCCTCTCTGCCCGAGGTCGACCGCACGGGCCGCCCCACCCAGCCGCAGCAGCGCCGGCCCCGGTTCGACGGGGACGTCAGCGCGCTGCCCGACCGCGCGTGCTGGGCGTTGCAGCACCTGCTGACCCGCCGCTACGTGAGCAACGAGTCCGACAGCGACATCTACAGTTGGATCAAGGAGTACCGCGCCGACCTCGCGGTCCGGCTGTCCGAACTCGACCTGCAACTGCAGATCGTCGAGAGTGTCGAGATCGCGTTCATCGAACAGGCCCGCTACGAATCGGCGCGCGGGGTCAAGCTGCTGCGCCGCGAACCGCTGGGCACCTACGACTCCATCCTGGGGCTGCATCTGGCCCAGATGATGCGCGCCGGCGGCGACACCAGCTTCGTGATCAGCCGCGACGAGATCCACGGCCTGTTCTCCGGGGTGCTCAACGACACCGACCGCGACGCCGTCACGTTCACCGCCCGCGTCGACGCCGCCATCGCGCGGCTGGCCGGCCTGGAGATCCTGCGCAAGACGCGGGACGACGAGGACAGCTACACCGTCAGCCCGGTGATCAGCGCCATCATGACGGCCTCGGTGATCACCGAGTTGCAGCAGCAGTTCGAGGAACTGCGCAAGGGAGGCGCCACCGATGAGTGAGCAGTTCCATCTGTCCCGGCTCCAGGTCATCAACTGGGGTGTGTTCGACGGCTACCACTCCATCGGCTTCGGACCCGGCGGCGCACTGATCGCCGGGGCCTCGGGTAGCGGCAAATCCTCACTACTGGACGCGATCTCGCTGGGATTCCTGCCGTTCAACCGGCGGAACTTCAACGCGTCCGGTGACAACACCGCCGCCGGCTCCAGCGCGGGCCGGCGCACCGTCGACAAGTACGTGCGCGGCGCGTGGGGACAGCGCAGCGACGCCGGCAGCAGCCAGGTGATGTACCTGCGCGGGGACGGCACCACCTGGTCGGCGATCGCCGTCACCTACACCAGCAACACCGGTCGCGCCATCACCGGCCTGGTGCTCAAATGGCTCACCGGCGAATCCCGTTCGGATTCCTCCAGCCGCTACGTGCTCGGCGACGGCGATCTGGACATCGAGGAGGTCTGCAACCGCTGGGCCGCAGGGCGTTTCGACGCGAATGTCTTCAAAGACATCCGGGGCGAGCGAAGCGACGGGATGAACGGCTGGCGATTCTCCAGCAAAGTCGAATCGCAGTATCTGGCGCAACTCTATTCGTCCATCGGGATCCGAGCCTCCGACGCCGCCCAGCAGCTCCTCGGCAAGGCCAAGTCACTGAAAAGTGTTGGCGGGCTGGAACAGTTCGTCCGCGACTTCATGCTCGACGAACCCGACAGCCTGGCCCGGCTACCCGAGGCCCTCAAGCAGATCGATCCCCTGGTGGAGGCCCGCGAACTGCTGGCCGTCGCGCAGCGCAAGCGCAAGATCCTCGGCGACATCGAGACCATCCAGGTGCGCTACGCCTCGGAGTCCAGCGATCTGGGCATCATCGATCTGGTCGATCTGCCGATGGTGCGGGCCTACACCGATCACGTGCGACTGCGGGATTCCCCGGCCCAGGTCGAGAGCCTGGACACCAGCATCACCCAGTTGGACAACGAGTACGCCGACCTGACCCGCCAGCTCAATCTGGCCAAGGCCGAGGGTGATTCGCTGAATGCCCAGATCAGCGGCGCCAGCGCCAACGTGGGTCCGCTGCAGGCACAGGTGACCGCGGCCGAGTCCCAGGCGGAGGAGGTCTCCCGGCGCCGCGCGGCCTTCGAGGAACTCGTCACCGCGCAGGGGATCGAGGTCCCGGACAGCGCGGACGAGTTCTGGGAGCTGCGTGAGGATCTGACCAAGCAGGCCACCGAGATGCTGGGCAAGCTGGAGTGGGGTCGCGAGGCCTCCACCGATGCCGAGTACGCCCAGAAGTCGGCCCGCATCCTGCGCGACAACGCCGCCAAGGAACTCAAGCGGGTCGAGCAGGTGGGTTCGGCACTACCCGAGCTCGCCGTCACCATGCGCGACCACATCTGCTCGGCGATCGGCGTCGATCCCACCGAACTGCCTTATGTGGCTGAGCTTTTCGACCTGCGGGCCGACCAGCAGCGCTGGCGCGTCGCGGTGGAGAAGGTGCTGCGCGGCGTCGGCCTGCGGCTGCTGGTTCCCGACCGTCACCACGCCAAGGTGCTGAAGTTCGTCAATGAGACGAACATGCGCGGCCGGCTGGCGCTGCACCACGTGCGCAACAGTGCCAGCGGGACCGTGGCAGAATCGAACACCTTGGCGGGCAAGCTCTTCCTGGTCAACCCCGATCACGCGTGTGCCGCCGAGGCGCTCGACGTCATCGCCGCCGCCGGTGACCACATCTGCGTCGACACCCCGGATGTGTTCGCCCGGTTCCGCCGCGCCGTCACCGACGCGGGCCTGTACAAGGACTCCGACCGGCTGGCCATCAAGGATGACCGGCGGCCACTCAAGCCGTCCGAGTTCATCTACCAGGGTGACATCAGCGCCAAACTGGAGGCACTGCACACCGAGCTGGCCGAGGTCGAGGACACCTTCGCGCGAGCCCGCAAGGCGGCCGATGACATTGCGGCGCAACGCCAGCAGTGGCGCGACCGGGCCACCGCATGCAAGGCCATCTACGAACAGTTCCCGCAGTGGAGCCAGATCGACATCGAGACGGCCGACGGGCACGCCGACCGGTTGCGCGACCAGTACGAACTGCTGCTGGCCGACCATCCGGACATCGAGGCGCTGAGCGCCCGGGCCGAGGAATGCTGGACGGGCATCCAGACGCTGATGACGAAGCGCGGTGCGATCCAGACCCGGCGCGACGACTTGGACGGCCGGCGCACCCGGCTCCTCGAGCTGGCCGACCGGCTGGCACCCGCGGCAGTCTCCGAGCCCGCGACCGAGCTGCTGCGCCGGTACGCGGCAGAGGTACCGGTTGCCCTGGAGTTGCTCAACCCCGAACCGCACCGCGACGCGTTGTTCTCCGCGATCCGCCGCGAACGCGACCAGCTGACCGAGAGCCGTAGGCGCTCCTACGACGAGTTGTCCCGCATCATCGCGACCTTCGACACGTCGTTCCCCGACGCGATTCCCAACGACTCCGATGATCTCGACGAACGGGTGCACGACTACGTCGCGGTGTGCCGTCACATCGACGAACGCGAACTTCCGGATGCCTACGACCGGATGATGCGGCTGATCACCGAGCAAGCCCCGGACGCCATCCTGACCCTGCACCGGGTGGCCGAGCAGGAGACCCGGCGGATCAGCGAGCAGATCGAGCGCGTCAACGGCGGTTTGAGCGCGGTCGAGTTCAACCGCGGCACCCGACTGACGCTTCGCGCCATCCCGCGCAGCCTCACCGCGGTCGCCGAGCTCACCGAGATCGTCAAGGCCATCTCCCGCCGGGTCACCGAGGTCAGCATGGGTGACAAGAAGGCCATCCTGGACCAGTACGCGGACATCCTGCGCCTGCGAAACCGGTTGGCCAGCACCGCACCCGAGGACCGCAACTGGACGCGCGACGCGCTGGACGTGCGCAACCGGTTCACCTTCGACTGCGCCGAATGGGATGTGCGCAGCGACGAGTTGATCCGCACGCACAGCAACGCCGGCGACAACTCCGGCGGCGAGCAGGAGAAGCTGATGGCGTTCTGCCTGGCGGGCGCCCTGAGCTTCAACCTGGCCAACCCCGAGAGTGGCGACAACACACCGGTTTTCGCGCAGCTCATGCTGGACGAGGCGTTCTCCAAGTCCGACCCGCAGTTCGCCTCCCAAGCCCTGGAGGCGTTCCGCAAGTTCGGATTCCAGCTGGTCATCGTGGCCACCGTGCAGAACGCCACCACCATCCAGCCCTACATCGACGGGGTGGTGATGGTGTCCAAGACCGAGGCGACCGGCCGCAACGCCCGTCCCGTCGCCTCCGTCGCCACCAAGACCATCTCCGATTTCACCGCCCTGCGAAAGGATCTCGCGTGCGTGTAGCCACCTGGAACGTCAACTCCATCCGAACCCGCGTCGACCGCGTCACCGACTGGCTGGCCCGCGCCGACGTGGACGTGCTGGCCATGCAGGAGACCAAGTGCACCGACGCGCAGTTCCCGTCGATGCCGTTCGCCGCGCTGGGCTACGAGGTCGCCCATGTCGGACTGAACCAGTGGAACGGGGTGGCGATCGCCTCCCGGATCGGCCTCGACGATGTCGAGATCGGGTTCCCCGGCCAACCGTTGTGGGACGGCCTGGCCGAGGCGCGGGCCATCGGCGCGACCTGCGGCGGGGTCAAGTTGTGGAGCCTCTACATACCCAACGGTCGCACGCTCGCCGACAAGCACTACACCTACAAGCTGGAATGGCTTAAGGCCCTGCGGGTTTCCTCCAAAGCATGGCCCGGTCCGGTGGCCCTGATGGGCGACTGGAACATCGCGCCCACCGACGAGGATGTGTGGGACCCTGCCGTCTTCGAAGGCGCCACCCACGTCTCCGAGCCGGAGCGGGCCGCATTCCGCGCCTTCACCGACGCAGGGTTCGCCGACGTGGTGCGGCCCCATACGCCGGGGCCTGGCGTGTATACGTACTGGGATTACACCCAGCTGCGCTTCCCGAAGAAGCAGGGCATGCGGATCGACTTCATCCTGGGCTCACCGGAGTTCGCCGCCCGCGTCACGCACGCCGAGATCGTCCGCGAGGAACGGAAAGGCAAGCAGCCCAGCGATCACGCGCCGGTACTGGTGGACCTCACGGTGTGACGCCGACGGTGATGAGATCCGAGATGGGCGTCCAGATGGGCCTGCGCACCCGGTGCTGATCGGCGATGGTGAAACCGGCGTCGGTGAACAGGGTGCGCATCTCCTGCTCGCTGGGGTTGTGCGCGGGATTCCACAGCGCGGCTGACAGGGCGTGCAGCGGGAGCACCTGGCGGGGGCTGATGGTCGTGACGGCCACCAGGCCGCCCGGGGCCAGCACCCGGCGGAATTCCCGCAGCGCCGCCGGCTGATCGAAGAAGTGGAATGCCGATGTCGTCACCACCGCATCCAGGAAGCCGTCCTCGAACGGCAGCTCCTCGGCGGGCGCCGACTTCCAGCGCACCCGGTCGGAACGTTTGCGGGCCTGCGCGAGCATGCCGTCGGACATGTCGATGCCGTACACCTCGTCGGGCTGCAGCTCACGCTGGATCCGGTCGGCGAGAATGCCTGTCCCGCAGGCGATGTCGGCGATCTGGCGCGACCCGTGCTGCCGTAGCTGGGCGATGACCTCGTCCTGGGCGGGTTGATACACCCAGCGCTGCAGGCACTGCTGGTTGTAGGCCGGGGCCGCGAAACTCCAGAAGCGGGTGATGGCGTCGTTGAAGCCTCTGCGTTGCGTGGTCGTCATGACTGGGTTCGCTTTCCGCCGGGGATACGGTCCACCACCCAGCCTAACCGCGCCACGGTGCTCTCCAGCGGGTCGACCACTTCGGCCAGCCGCTGGATCCGGGGCAGCGTCTCGGCGATGGAATTGGCGCCCGCGGCGATCTTTTCCGCCGAGGCGTCGATCCCGCTGGCGGCCTCGGTCAGGGATTTGATCTCGGCGGCGATCATCTCCGCATGCCGGTTGATGCCCGCGGCACTCTCACTGAGCTCGGCGATGTTGTCGGCGATGAACTGGGCCGACCGCCGCAACTCGGAGATGTCCTCCAAGACCTTGAGCCGTTTCATGTCTCCTGCTCCCCCTGCTGGTAGCGCCGCAGCTCGGCGCGTACGGCTTCGTCGAGTGCGCGGTCCAGGCTGGCGTGCGCCGAGCGCCGGGCCACCCGGCGCATGGCGTCGATCAGGTCGGCGGCCCATGCGAGCTCCGCTTCGTTTCCGGGATACCAGCCGGTGCCGCGCTGCCGGACCACTTCGGTGTGCCCGGCGCCGGACAGCGACTGCGCCGCCTCGTCGAGCTTCTTGTCCACCGCCGCGGTCGTCTTGAGGATCGCGGCCAACGGCATCCCGCGGGACACCAGTTTCCCGAAGTCGTCGATGACCCGCCGGTCCCGCACCAGATACGTATCGGCATCCTCGGCCGCCTCGCTCGGTTCGATGACACCGTTGGCGATCAGCCGCCGCAGGGCTGCGGCGTTCAGCGGGCCCAGCAGAGCCTCGAGCTGGGCGCGTGTCATGGTCTCGGACACCGGATGTGACCAGGGTTCGGTCACCAACTCCCCCAGGTCGGTCAGATCGAGCACCTCGACCAGACCCTCCCCGCGCTGCAGCCCGGTCAGGAATTTCAGGATGTGCTTGACCGTGAAACCCTCGCTGAGCAACCGGATGATCGCCTGCAGTTGACTGAGATGCTTGTCGGTGTAGATGGCGACGCGGCCGCGGCGCTGCGGCCGCGGCAGCAGCCCACTCTCCTGGTAGACGCGCACGTTCCGGGTTGTCGTCCCCGCCACGCGAGCGAGGTCGTCGATCCGGTACTCGGTCACCAGCGAATTCTATGCGGTCAGGACGGGGGCACTGCTGCTATCCGCCACGGTGATCCGGTAGTCGGCCAGGTCCAGCGTCTTGAGTTGGTTGACGTACTGGGTGGCGAACCCGGGGAACATCGTCGCGTTGAACCCGTCGTCGGTCAGGTACCAGCTCTGGCAGCCGGAATTCCAGGTGGTCGACTCCAGCCTGCGCTGGATGTCCTCGTTGTAGCGGGCCTGCACCTCGGGCCGGACGTCGAGTGCCTTCCAGCCGAACTGCAGCAGCTTGGCGATCGCCCCGGTGATGTAGTCGATCTGCGCCTCCATGTACACCAGCGCCGAGCTGTGGCCCGGACCGGAGTTCGGACCGAAGGTGAAGTACAGGTTGGGATAGCCCGACACCGCGACGCTGCGGTAGGCGTAGGCACCCCGACTCCACTCCGATGCCAGATCGCGGCCGTCGATGCCGGTGACGGGGAACGGGGTTCCTGCCTTGGACACGTCGAACCCGGTGGCGAACACGATCGCGTCGAACTGGTGCTCGATACCCTCGACGGTCCGAATCCCGTTGGGCGACAACCGCGATATCGGCCACGTCACCAGCTTGCAGTTGTCCGCTTGCAGAGCCGGGTAATACTCGCTGGTCATCAGCAGGCGCTTGCAGCCTGCCGAGAAGTCCGGCTTCAGCTGTCTGCGCAGCCACGAATCCTTCACCTGTAGACGCAGATTCGCCATGCTGACGGCCTCCACCACGCGGGTGAATGGGGTATCCCACACCACGCCGAGCGCCACCGATTCGTGGCCCCAGAACCAGGCGGACCGGATGAGCTTCTCGGCCAGTGGCGCCTTGGCGTAGATCCGTTTTGCCCAGTCGGCGGTCGGGGTGTTGACGCGCGGCAGCACCCAGCCCGCGGTGCGCTGGAACACCTTGACCGACTCGGCGACCTTCACCAGTTCGGGGACGATCTGCACGCCGCTGGCACCGGTGCCGACGACGGCGACCTTCTTGCCGGTGAAGTCGTAGTCGTGATCCCAACGGGCACTGTGGATCTTCTTGCCCTCGTAGGTCTCGATACCCTGGATGGCGGGCAGGCTCACGTTCGCCAACGGGCCGGAGGCGATGATGACGGCCCGGGCGCGCACCTCCGGGCGGCCCGTGAAGGACACCGTCCACTCCCCCGCCGCCTGGTCGTAGGTCACGCCCGTGACGTTGTGGTCGAAGCGGATCGAGTCGGCCAGGCCTGCGGACTCGACCATGCTGTCGATGTACTGCAGGATCTCAGCACTGCCCGAGTAGGTGTGCGACCAGTCCGGGTTGGGCGCGAAGCTGTAGGAGTACAACCGCGACGGAATGTCGCAGGCCGCACCCGGGTAGGTGTTGTCCCGCCAGGTGCCGCCGACGCGGGTGTCCCGCTCGTAGATGACGAAGTCGGTGACGCCTTGTTCCTGGAGCCGGATGGCTGCGCCGATTCCGGCGAAACCGGCACCGATGATCGCTACCGAAAGGGTCATCATGCCACCGGCTCGTAGGTCAGTTCCTGCGACCACGTCGGGGTGTTGCGCACCAACGAGATCGGGATGACGCCGGTGACCTTCACCAGAGAGTCGGCCATCCAGTGGTACTTCGAGCTGCGGTCGATCACCTTCTTGCTGTGCCACGAGATGAACCGGTACATCGGTACCCGGTGCACGAATTCGCTTCGCTCACCGACGCTCCGGAAGCGGCGCATGGCCTGGTAGAGCCGTTCCTCGTTGACGCCCATGGCCACGATGTTGTCGCGCATCTTGTTCAGCAGCGGGAAGTAGCTGAGGGTGCCGATCACCAGCGCGGGGTTCATCCAGCTGCCGACGAATTCGACTGCCAACTTGCGCATTCCGGCGTGGCCCAGGATATCCATGACCTCGAAGTCCACCGCCAGGTGCCGGGACTCGTCGGAGTTGATCCGCTTGAACACCTCTTGGGCCACCGGGTCTTTCACCTCGTCGGTGATGAATTTGATCAACGCACCGTCGAGGGCAACCTCCAGCATCGGGATGACGGTGCCGAGGATCGACAGGGACATGCCATCGGCGAACTTGTCCAGCCACGTGATGACCAGCTGCACGTTGACGCTCGGCGGCGGGACTTCGTCATTCTCGAGCATGCCCCACCGGCGCATCAGCGCCAGTTCGGCGTTGGCGTGCTTCTGTTCCTCGGCGTGGAAGTGCTCGTAGATGCTCTTCAGCGTCGGGGTCGGCGCCTTCTTGGCCAGGGCCGCGAAGCCACGGGCGCCGACGTTCTCGATCCACATCAGATCGGTCATGAACGGCTTGAGCTTGGCCCACAGCTCGGCGTCGATGAGCTCGGCTCCCGGTGCGTCCCAGTCGATGTCGACCAGGGCCCATTGCTTGTCCTTGATCTTCTGCAGCATCTCGTCGAGATCCATCGCCATGATTGCCGGTCCTTTCAGTTGTCGGGGAGAAGGCGGCCGAGCAGGCCGGCGCCGCGGACGTAGAGAGCGGGGAAGTGCCGTTTGAGGTGCCAGATGACGGTGGCGTCCAGCTGCGGCACGACGTAGAGCCGGCCGCTGTCGTGGGCGTCGAGGGTCCGGGCAGCGACATTGTCGGCGGACAGGCCGGTCCAGCGGGCCAGCTGCTGGCTCAGGTTCATCGAAGCGGGAGTGATGCGACCGTCGGTGAAGACATTGGTCTTCACAAAAGTCGGGCACAACACGGTGACCGCGATATCGGTGCCGGCCAGTTCGGCGGTCAAGGTCTCCGACAGCGACATCACGCCGGCCTTGGAGACGTTGTATGCGGCCATCGACGGGGCCGCGGCGAAGCCCGCCGCCGACGCCACGTTGATGATGCCGCCGCGGCCGGCCTCCCGCAGCAGCGGGGTGAAGACCTCACATCCGTAGACCACGCCCCACAGGTTGATGCCGAGCGCCCAGTCCCAGTCGTCGAAACCGATGTCGCCGACGGGTTTTCCGCCGATCCCGACGCCGGCGTTGTTGATCACGCACGTCGGCGCGCCACCGAAGATCTCCTGCGCCTGTTTGGCCAGCAGTTCGATCGCGCTGCGATCGGACACATCGCACTGCACGGCATGCCCCTTGCCGGTCCAGAGCCGGTCGATCAGGGCCACCGTCTCCGCCGCCCGGTCGGCGTCGATGTCCGCGCAGATGACCTCGCCACCCCGCCGGGCGAGCTCGAGGGCGAACGACCGGCCGATACCGCTGCCCGCGCCGGTCACCACCGCCTTGGCGTCCTTGGTGCGTTTGGGACCACCGAACAGGTTGAACATCAACAGATCTCCTGGAGCTCATCGGAAAACGCGTCGGCGATGAAGTTCGCCGCCCGCCGTAGCGCGACCTTCGCCTCGGGTGCCAGGTTCGGCAGCGCCTGGAACACGTGCACCATGCCCGGCCACACCTCGAGGGTGCTGGCGCCGCCCGCCTTGCGGAGTTCGGCATCGAGGTGACGCGCGTCGGCGCTGAGCATCTCGAAGTCGCCGACCTGGATCAGCATCGGCGGCAAGGCACGCGCCGCCGCGAAGTCGAGCCGCAGCCGCGGGTGGTCCGGGTCTTGTCCGTGCGTGTAGAGGCCCACCATCTTGCGGGCGGCACCCGCCGACATGGCGGGATCGCGGCGCGAGGTCTCCTGCTGCTCGGCGAGCCCGAGGGTGAGGTCGATCAGCGGGGAGAACAGCACCACGCCGGCCGGCTGGAAGGCCGCGTCGTCGGCGTGGGCGAGCAGCATGTCGCAGGTCAGATGCCCACCCGCGGA
This sequence comes from Mycolicibacterium cosmeticum, assembly GCA_016197365.1. Taxonomy (GTDB): domain Bacteria; phylum Actinomycetota; class Actinomycetes; order Mycobacteriales; family Mycobacteriaceae; genus Mycobacterium; species Mycobacterium cosmeticum_A. The sequence goes on from JACPVS010000011.1 coordinate 61,654, forward strand.
GTCCGCCCCGATCACGATGTCGGATCCCGCGTAGCCCTGGGCCAACAGCCACCGGTAGCCCGTTTCGACGTCCTGCGCGGCCGACGGGAAGCGGTGCTCGGGGGCCAGCCGGTAGTCCACGACGTAGAAGGGCAGGCCGGTGGCCTCCGACAAGCGGGCGACCAGCTTACGATGGGTCTTCGCCGAACAGATGACATACGCGCTGCCGTGCACGTAATAGCCTGCCCGCCTACCGAATTCGACGCCGGGGCCGAGCACCCACTCACCCTGCGCTTCCGGGATGATCTTCGTCCCCGCAGGCATGGACCCGCCCGCCGCCATGATGGTGGCGATCAGCGTGCGCCCGAACCAGACGCCGGGCTTGTTCATCGGGATGGCGCTGGTCAGCGCGCCCAGCGTCCAGCGGGTGGCCGTGGCCGAAACCACCGCACGCAGCGATGCGCGGGTCGGTATGTCGCCGCGGTTAGGAAGAACACTGTCCGTCACGCCAAATAGGTCATCACCAACTGTGTCATTTGTCAATGGCACAGTTGGTGGCGGCAGTCTCTCCGCAGCGCCTACGGCATCAGAAACGCCAGTTGAAGCGCCAGAAAGCGGCCGATACGAGCAACAGCCCGGCGCCGCCTGCCGCGAACATCCACGCGTGCTCGCCCACGAAGAAGGTGAGGGCGAGCGCCAGCACGCCGAACACCAGGAACGTCCGCCACGTCCAGTGCCCGCCGTCGCCGGATTCTTCGAAGAAGGCGAGCGCGTGGTCGACGAAGGTCTGCGGCGTGAACTCGTCGACAAGGTCCACCTCGGCAAGCATCGCCGTGCCGAGCAGTTCGTTGCTCGCACTGTCCATCACCCGCAACGCTCCCCCGTCGACCTCGGCCACGACGGTCGGCTGCAAGCCGGCGGCACCCCGCAGGGCGTACAGGACGTAGTGGGTTTTGCGGCCGGGACCACCCGGAGCCGGCTGCGCCTCTACGCGAGCCAGGTAGGCGTCGACCTCGTCCTCGTCGTAGCCCCGGGAGCCCGCGGGCGGTGGGGAGAAGGCCATGACGCACTCCAATGATCGGGAGTCCTAAATCCCGCGCGCGACCGAAGAGATCAACATCGCCCAAGCAGACTGATTCCCATGACAATTACCGCTACATCACGAACCGTTGCCAACGGCATCGTCGTGGCACTGCTAACGGTCAGATAACGCCCAGGAGATAAGTGGTTTGCGCGCGGGCAAGGTACCCGTCAGCGTTTGCTATGCTCGCGCGCAGGGGGTTGAGATGAGACGATCTGCGCATACGTGCAGTTGCCTGAATCCCAACGAATGCGAATGCGCAGCGTTGGTGGACGACCGGCCCGGTTTTTTGATCGTCTGGCTGGTCGGCGCCCTGCTGGTGGGTTTGTCGCTGATGGCGCTCTTGGTCTGGCTCCTGTTCGCCTGACCGTCACGCCCCGTTGTCGGCGCCCTGTTCCGTCCCGTAGCGGCCGGCACTGAACAGCGAGGCGATCGCGCCGATGACCATCATCACCGCGGCGGCGCTGAACACCACCACCAGTCCGGAATGGAACGGCTCGGTGATCAACTGCGGGAAGAAGGTCTGCCCGGTCAGCACGTCGGCGTTCACACCCGGGTGCTGCAGCACGCCCGAGGGCGCGAGCAGTTCGGCCATCGGGTTGTACCCGAGGAAGGCGGCGAACAGGCTTCCGACCGGTGGCAGGTTCGCCACCTCGTGCGCCACCTGCGGCGAAACACCTTGGGCGGTAAGACCGCTGGACATGGCCGCCGGAAGTGTGTTGGCCAGGCCGATGATCATCAGCGAGAAGAAGATACCGATGGACAGCGAGTTGCCGCCGTTGAAGAACGTCGAGCGCACGCCGGAGGCGGCGCCGCGCTGGTCGGCAGGGACGCTGGACATGATGGCCGCGGTGTTGGGCGCGGTGAAGATTCCGCCGCCGAGTCCGTTGAGGAACACCAGGACCGCGAACATCCAGTAGTCGAAGTTCACCGGGATGAGCAGCAGGGCCACGAAGGTCGCGGCCATCAGCAGCATCCCGCCGACGGTCAGCGGCCGCGCACCCATGCGGTCGGACAACCAACCGGCGACCGGCGCCGCGATCAGGAACCCGACGGTGACCGGCAACAGGTAGATGCCCGCCCAGAGTGGCGTGGACTCAAAGGTGTAGCCGTGCAGCGGCAACCAGATGCCCTGCAGCCAGATGATGAGCATGAACTGCAGGCCGCCGCGGCCCATCGACGACATCAGCCCGGCCAGGTTGCCCATCCCGAACGCCGCCGACTTGAACAGCCTGATGTCGACCATCGGGGAGGCGACATGCAGCTCGACGAAGCAGAACGCCACCAGCAACAGCAGCCCGACCGCGATCGAGCCGAGCACCCACGGGCTGGTCCAGCCGGTGGTCGAGTCACCGTAGGGCTGGATGCCGTAGGTGATGCCGATCAGCAGGACGGTCAGACCGAGCCCGAACGTCAACGTGCCCGCCCAGTCCAGCCGGCCCGACGTCCGGGAACCGAGTTCGCGCAGTGACCGGTAGCTCCAGATGGTGCCGAGCACACCGATGGGGACACCGACCCAGAAGACGGCCTTCCAGTGCCACTCGGACAGGAACCCGCCGATCAGCAGGCCCAGGAAGGAGCCCGCGACGGCGGCCACCATGTTGGTGCCCAGCGCCATGCCGCGCTGGTTGGCGGGGAAGGCGTCGGTGAGGATCGCCGACGACGACGCCATCAGCATGGCGCCACCGATGCCCTGGATGACGCGCCAGGCGATGAGCCACACCGCGCCGCCCCCGAGATGGAACGGGTCGAAGGACAGCGCGATGGCGGCGACGGTGAAGACGACGAATCCGAGGTTGTAGATCTTCACCCGGCCGTACATGTCGCCGAGCCGCCCGAACGGGACCACCAGCACGGCGGTCACCACGAGGTAGCCCATCAGCATCCACAGCAGGTAGCCGACGTTGCCCGGGGACAGCGGGTTCAGGCCGATGCCGCGGAAGATGGCAGGCAGCGAGATCAGCACGATCGACGCGTTGATGGCCGCCAGCAGGATGCCCAGGGTGGTGTTGGACAGCACCACCCACTTGTAAAACGGGTGGTCGTGGTCCATCCGCGTGCGGCGACGTGCGGTTTCGGCCTCGGCGGTCAGCTCAATCTCGGTCGTCATCAGCCTTCAGCTCTACGTATCGGAAAAAACATATATTAGCTATCCAAACGATCTCCCGGCAATTCACATTCCTCGCCGAGTGGGCTAGCTTGGAATCCGTCCAACACGGGAGCGCACCCAAGTGCGCTGAGAGGACGGCTGGAAAAATTCTTCGCACCGCGAAGAAAGGGCCGTCGACCGTATGAACCTGACCGGGTAATGCCGGCGTAGGGAGATCTGTTGATGACCGTTTTTGTCGATTCTGTGACCACCGGCCCGATCGCCGGCAGCTCCAAGGTCTACACCGGGCAAGGCGTGCCGTTGCGCCGCGTGCATCTGACCACCGGCGAGCATTTCGACCTGTACGACACCTCCGGCCCGTACACCGACGAGCACGCCACCATCGACCTGGAGAAGGGCCTGCCCCGCAGGTCCGGCATCGTCGAGGACAAGGGCACCCAGCTGCAGCGGGCCCGCGCCGGTGAGATCAGCGCCGAGATGGCGTTCATCGCCGAGCGCGAAGGCGTGCCGGCCGAACTGGTCCGCGACGAGGTGGCCCGTGGCCGCGCGGTGATCCCGGCCAATCATCGTCATCCCGAATGCGAGCCGATGATCATCGGTAAGGCGTTCACGGTGAAGGTGAACGCCAACATCGGCAATTCGGCGGTCACCAGTTCCATCGCCGACGAGGTCGACAAGATGGTGTGGGCCACGCGCTGGGGCGCGGACACCATCATGGACCTGTCCACCGGTCGCGACATCCACCTGACCCGTGAGTGGATTCTGCGCAATGCCCCGGTGCCGGTCGGCACCGTGCCGATCTACCAGGCACTGGAGAAGGTGGACGGCGATCCCACGAAGCTGACCTGGGAAACCTACCGGGACACCGTGATCGAGCAGTGCGAGCAGGGCGTCGACTACATGACGGTGCACGCCGGGGTGCTGCTGCGCTACATCCCCCTGACGGTCGACCGGGTCACCGGAATCGTCAGCCGCGGCGGTTCGATCATGGCCGCCTGGATGCTGGCTCATCATCGGGAGTCGTTCCTGTACGAGAACTTCGGCGAACTGTGCGAGATACTGGCCCGCTACGACGTCACCTTCTCCCTGGGCGACGGGCTGCGGCCGGGATCGATCGCCGACGCCAACGACGCCGCACAGTTCGCGGAACTGGAGACCCTCGGCGAGCTCACCAAGATCGCGAAATCCCATGGCGTGCAGGTGATGATCGAGGGTCCGGGGCACGTGCCGATGCACAAGATCGTGGAGAACGTCCGCCTGGAGGAGGAACTCTGTGAGGAGGCGCCGTTCTACACGCTGGGCCCGCTGGCCACCGACATCGCCCCGGCCTATGACCACATCACCAGCGCGATCGGGGCGGCCATCATCGCCCAGGCCGGCACCGCGATGCTCTGCTACGTCACGCCCAAGGAACATCTGGGGCTGCCGAACCGCAAGGACGTCAAGGACGGGGTGATCGCCTACAAGATCGCCGCGCATGCCGCCGACCTGGCCAAGGGCCATCCCCGCGCCCAGGAACGCGACGACGCACTGTCACTGGCGCGCTTCGAGTTCCGCTGGCACGACCAGTTCGCCCTGTCGCTGGACCCGGACACCGCCCGCGAATTCCACGACGAGACACTGCCCGCCGAACCGGCCAAGACCGCGCACTTCTGCTCGATGTGCGGGCCGAAGTTCTGCTCGATGCGCATCACCCAGGACATCAGGGACGCCATGGCGGAGAAATCCGAGGAGTTCGCGCAGCAGGGCAATCGCGTGTATCTACCCTTGACCACATGAACTACCTGCCGCTGCCCCTGCCCGGGCAGACACCGCACCGGGTGATGACGATCGCCGGCAGTGATTCCGGCGGTGGTGCCGGCATCCAGGCCGACCTGCGCACCTTTGCGATGCTCGGGCTGCACGGCTGCGTCACCGTGGTGGCGGTGACGGTGCAGAACTCACTGGGCGTCAAGGGTTTTCACGAGATCCCACTCGACGTGATCGCCGGCCAGATCGAGTGCGTCGCCGGCGACATCGGCATCGAGGCCGCCAAGACCGGAATGCTGGCGTCGGCGGACATCATCGGCACGGTGGCCGACACCTGGCGGGGACTCGACGGGAACATCCCGCTGGTGGTCGACCCGGTGTGCGCCTCCATGCACGGCGACCCGCTGCTGCACCCGTCGGCACTGGATTCGGTGCGCCATGAGCTGTTCCCGATCGCCACCCTGGTGACGCCCAACCTCGACGAGGTGCGGCTGATCACCGGGATCGACGTGGTGGACGCGGGCACCCAACGCGACGCCGTCAAGGCCCTGCACGCGCTGGGCCCGACGTGGGCACTGGTCAAGGGTGGGCATCTGCGCTCCTCCACACACAGCCCCGACCTGCTCTACAACGGCACCGACTTCTACGAATTCGACGCCGAACGCATCGACACCGGCCACGACCACGGCGCGGGCGACACGCTGGCCGCCGCCACCACCTGCGCCCTGGCACACGGCTACACCGTGCCGGATGCGGTCGACTTCGCCAAGCGCTGGGTCACCGAATGTCTGCGCGCCGCATACCCTTTGGGTCAGGGCCACGGCCCGGTCAACGCCCTGTTCCGGTTGCAGCATGAGTCTTGACGCGATCGCCGGGGTGGCCCACGAGCCGACCGGAACGCCGACGGGGACCGTCCTGCTAACCCATGGCGCGGGCGGCAGCCGGGACGCCCCGCTGCTGATCCGGATCTGTGACGAGTGGGCCCGCAACGGCTTTCTCGCGGTCCGCTACAACCTGCCCTACCGGCGCCGGCGCCCCAAGGGCCCGCCGTCGAATTCTGCGAAGGCCGACCAGGAGGGCATCGCCGAGGCGATTACCTGGGCGCGGGGCCTGGGCCACGGCCCGGTGCTGGCCGGCGGGCATTCCTACGGCGGGCGGATGACGTCGATGGTGACGGCAGCCGCGCAGAACGACACAGCAGCCGGTCCCGATGTACTGACGCTGTTCTCCTATCCCCTGCATCCGCCGGGTAAGCCGGAGCGGGCCCGCACCGAACATCTGCCGCAGATCACCGTCCCGACGGTGTTCACCCACGGCACCTCCGATCCGTTCGGCAGCATCGACGAGATCCGGGCCGCCGCAGACCTGCTCGGCGGTCCGGTGAGCATCGTCGAGGTCACCGGCGCCCGTCACGACCTCGGGTCCAAGACGCTCGACGTTCCCGTGCTCGCGGTGGCGGCCGCGGTTATCGTCATTCCATGACGCAGCCGCCCTATGGCCCGCCTTATGGGGCGCCCCCACCGCCCCCGCAGCCGTACTCGTACGGCTACCCGTACCAGGGCCCGCCCCCGCAGGCACCCAAAACCCGATGGGGCCTGATCATCGGGATCGTCGCCGGCGTCGTGGTGCTGCTCGGCGCGCTCGGGGTGTTCTTGTTGGTGCTGCTGATGAAGAACTCCGACGTGGTGGACGCCGACGAGATCGGCGTCGGGGACTGCCTCACCGAACTTCCGTCCGACTCGAGCCTGGTCGCGTCGGTCAAGACCGTCGAATGCGCGGAGCCGCACAAGGGTGAGGTGTTCGCCGTCATCACCGTGCCCGGCAACGACTTCCCCGGCCAGGCCAAGATCGTCGGCTATCAGGACAAGTGCCAGCCGGCGCTGCAGACGTACTCGTCGGCGGCGATGGACGATCCGGAAGTGGGCATGTTCGTGCTCTATCCCACCGAGGCGTCCTGGAAGCGCGGCGACCGTGCCCTCACCTGTATCGCGACGACCGATGACCCGAGGTCCGGATCGCTCAAAGAGTGACTGCGGTACCGTCGGTCCCGTGTCCGAGAAGAAGAAGTCCCCGGCCGTCGTCCTGAGTGGACTGGCCCTCGCGGGAGCCGGCGTCACGCATTTCGTCGCCCCCCAGGTGTTCGAGCCGATGACCAAGCCTGCGTTCCCGCGCGGCACCGATCGCCACATCAAGATCAACGGCAGCATCGAGACCGCCATCGGCGTCGGCCTGCTGATCCCTAAGACCCGCAAGCTCGCCGCCGTCGGCGCGCTGGGCTACGTCGGGTATCTCGCCGCCAACGCCATCCGTAACCGCTGATCGGTCTGCTGGCCGCCTTGGCGGCCTGCCTCAGCTACGGCACCGCCTCGGTGCTGCAGGCCTACGGGGCGCGCAGTTCCCGCGATCCCGCCGACACCGGCGGGCCGTCCCTACACTCGACGGTCACCGCGGCCGTCACGCCGGCGTTCCTGGCCGGCATGGTGCTCGACGGCCTGGGCTTCCTCGGCAGCCTCGTCTCGGCCCGGCTGATCCCACTGTTCCTGTCGCAGAACATCATCAGCGCCAATCTGGTGGTGACCGCGCTGCTCGGCATCGTGGTCCTCGGGGTGCGGTTGCGTGGCCGGGACTGGCTGGCCATCGGCACCGTGGTCGTCTCGCTGCTGATCCTGGGCTTCACGACGGGCCACCTCGGCACCGGGACCGGGCCGGCCGGGTTGCACTGGGCCCTGCTGGTCGCCGCGCTGGTGATCCTCGCGGCCGGGTTGATCCTCACCCGGTTTCTCGGCGCCCGCGCGGCGATACCCGCGGGCCTGATCGCGGGCGTGCTGTACGGCACCATGGCCGTCGCCGTGCGGGTGGCCGACGGCATCGACCCGTTCGACGTGCACTCCCTGCTGACCGATCCCGCCGCGTGGACCATCGCCGTCGCGGGGCTCGGTGGGTTCTATCTGTTCACCGTCGCACTGCAACTCGGTTCGGTGAACGGGGCAGCCGCCGCGCTGGTCGTCGGTGAGACGGTGGTGCCGGGCATCCTCGGGGTGCTGCTGTTCGGCGACACCGCGCGCCCCGGCTTCGGCTGGCTGGTCGTGCTGGCGTTCTGCGCGGCCGTGGCGGGCGCGGTGGCCGTCGCCGTCTCCGGCAAGGTCGACAATTCGGCCTGATCAGCGGTGCCGGAACGCCTCGACCGCGGTGGGCAACGTCGGGAAGATGCGGTCCTCCCCCACCCGGGCAAGGAAACCCGCGGCTTTCGGGTCGTCGAGCAGGTCCTGTTTGACGCGGGCCGTCGACTCCGGCCCCACCGACAATTGGCGGGAGGACCCCAGCACGGCGTACACCGCGAGGGGCACCAGATACGCCGCGACGGTGACCCCGGCGAGCACGTCACCGCGCTGCCACTCCCTCTGATACTGAGCGCGGCGAACGTTCATGGTGTGTAGTCAACTACGTGAGTGCACTCAGTTGGAAGTATGTCGAACCCCGGGGTGACGCGCAGTTCGTCGTCGCACCCGACGAGCGGCTGAGCTGGCCGAGGACCATCGGCATCGGCGCCCAGCACGTGGTGGCCATGTTCGGCGCCACGTTCCTGGTCCCGGTGCTCACCGGCTTCCCGCCTGCCACCACGCTGCTGTTCTCCGGGGTCGGCACCATCCTGTTCCTCGTCATCACCGGCAATCGGCTGCCCAGTTACCTCGGTTCCAGCTTCTCGGTGATCGCACCGGTCACCGCCGCGGTCGCCTCGCACGGAACCGGCAGTGCGCTGGGCGGTTTGGTGGCGGTCGGCCTGTTGCTGATCGTGATCGGCGCAATCGTGCACGTGGTGGGCACGCACTGGCTCGACGTGTCCCTGCCGCCGGTGGTGACGGGTGCGATCGTCGCGCTCATCGGTTTCAACCTGGCACCCGCGGCGAAGAATAATTTCGAGAAGGGTCCCCTGGTCGGCATCGTCACGCTGGTGCTGCTGGTCGGGACGCTCGCGTTCTTCAAGGGCCTGATCGGCAGGCTGGCGATCTTCCTGGCCGTGGTGCTGGGCTACCTGCTGGCGCTGGCCCTCGGCGAGGTGGACACCGCCGCCATCGCGGCGGCACCGTGGATCGGGCTGCCGCATTTCCAGACGCCGTCGTTCAATCTGGCTGTGTTGCCGTTGTTCCTGCCCGCCGTGATCGCGCTGGTCGCCGAGAACATCGGGCACGTCAAGTCCGTCGGCCAGATGACCGGAACCGACCTGAATCCCGTGATGGGCCGGGCGCTGGCCGCCGACGGTGTCGCCACCGTGCTGGCCGGTGCCGGCGGTGGATCGGCGACCACCACCTACGCGGAGAACATCGGCGTGATGGCGGCGACGCGCATCTACTCGACCGCGGCGTACTGGGTGGCCGCCATCGTCGCCGTCGTATTGTCGTTGTGCCCCAAGGTCGGTGCCACCATCTCGGCCATCCCGCCCGGCGTGCTGGGTGGCGCGACCATCGTGCTGTACGGACTCGTCGGCGTGCTGGGTATCCGCATCTGGCTGACCAACCACGTGGACTTCTCGCTGCCCGTCAACCAGATGACGGCGGCCATCCCGTTGATCATCGGGATCGCCGACTTCACCTGGCAGATCGGCTCGTTGACGTTCACCGGGATCTCGCTGGGCGCCATCGCCGCCCTGGTGGTGTACCACGGGATGCGACTGCTGGGCGCGCCCAGCCAGATCAGTCCCCGAGAAGATTGACCACGCGCGAAAACACCCCGGGCACTGCCGCCGACACGGGGGTGATGCCGGCCCGCACCGGACGGATCGCGGTGGCGTGCAACAGGGCAGCGGTCAGGAAGCGGTAACGCCGGGTCAAGGTGCGCCACCGCCGGTCGTAGTCGGCCGTCCGCCCCGTGACGACGCAGTCGACCAGCACCTCTGCCGCACCGAAGGCCAGCCCCATGCCCTCGCCGGTGAGGGCGTCGACGTAGCCCGCGGCATCGCCGACCAGCAGCACCCGCCCCGCGGTCCGGGTGCGCACCTTCTGGCGCAGCGGCCCGGCCGCCCGGTCCGGTCCGTGCGGCCGGCCGGCGATCCGATCGGCCAGTGCCGGAAACTCTTTCAGGTGCGCCTCGAATCCGCCGCGGCTCGATTTCAGGATGGCCACACCGACGGTGTCCTCGTTGACCGGGGTCACATAGGCTTCGGTCTCCGCACCCCAGTGCACCTCGACGCAGTCCGACCACGGGGCGATCTGCACGTGCCGCCGGATGCCCCAGCGCCGCTGCGCCGCTTCGCCTCCCGACAGCCCCAGTTCGCGGCGGATCGGCGAGTGCAGGCCGTCCGCCGCGGCCAGGTACCGGGCGCGAAAGCCCGCCGCCACCACCGACTCCGCATCCTGGGTGATCGCCCCGACCTCGCCGTGCACCACCCGCACCCCGGCCGCCTCCGCCGCGCCGGCCAGGGCGGCATGCAGCACCGTGCGGCGGACCCCGCGACCGGGACCGTGCCGGAACCGGGCTTCGGCGCAACGCTTTCCGTCGAGGTAGCGGATTCCCCGGAACGGCCGGCCCTCGGGTTGCACGCCGAGGCGTTCCAGGTGCAGCAACGAATGGGGCATCAGCCCTTCCCCGCACGCCTTGTCGATGGGGCCGCTGCGTTGCTCGACGACGACGACCTCCAGCCCGGCGCGGGCGGCGTGCACCGCGGTGACCAGGCCGGCAGGGCCGCCGCCCGCGACCAGCAGGTCGATCATGACAAACTCTGCAATGCCGTGTTCTCGACACGAATTCTGGTGCGCAGCAATGCCGCATTGGCCACCGAGAACACCAGCGCCGTCATCCACGCCCCGCCGACCAGCGGCAGCGCGGCCCCTTCGAGCACCACGGCCACGTAGTTGGGGTGCGGGATGAAGCGATACGGGCCACCGGCGACGCGCGCCGCGCCCGGCACCACGACCACCCGGGTGTTCCACTGCCTGCCCAGCGTGGTGATGCACCACCAACGCAGGACCTGCGCGGCCGCCACCACCCAGAACGCCGGCCAGATCCAGCGCCGCCGAAACCGGGCCTCGGCGACCGCGCCGGCCAGCAGACCGGTGTGCAGGGCCACCATCACCGGATAGTGTCCGGCCCCGAACTCTTTGCCGCCGTTGGCTTTACTCCATGTCAGATTGCGATTGGACACCACCAGTTCGGCCACCCGCTCGACGGCCACCAGCAGGATCAGCGCCAGGAACCCGCGCACGCGATCAGCGCCAGCGCAGCAGGACGAGTTCCGAGCAGAAGCCCGGACCCATGGCCATCAGCACCCCGGGCGTCCCGGCCGCCGGCCGTTTGCGGATCGTGTCCCGCAGCACATGCAGCACCGACGAGGACGACAGGTTCCCCACCTCGGCCAACGACTGCCAGGTCAGGTCCAGCGCGTCCGGCGGCAGATCGAGGGTGTCGATGATGGCCTCGATGACCTTGGGGCCGCCCGGATGGCTCACCCACGTGCCGATGTCGCCGACGGTGAGATCATGGGTACCAAGGAAACTCGTGACATCGTCACCCAGGAAGCGACTCACGAAGCCGGGCACCTCCGCGCTGAGCACGATCTCGAACCCCTTGGTGCCGATATCCCAGCCCATGGCGTGCAGCGAGTCGGGATAGAGGTGGCTGGTCGAGTCGAGCACATCGGGCCCGGTGGGGTTCATCCGCTCCGAACGCTCGCGCCCGACCGCCACCACCGCGGCGGCGCCGTCGCCGAACAGGGCACCGGCCACCAGCGTCGGCATGGACGGATTATGTTTGCGGGTCAGCGAACAGAGCTCCACCGAGACCAGCACCGCCACCTTGTCCGGCGCCCCGCGCAGGTAGTCGTTGAGCCGGGCGATACCGGCCGCGCCCGCCACGCAGCCAAGCCCGAAGATCGGGACGCGCCGCACATCGGGCCGCAAACCGACCCTGCCGGCGATGCGGGCGTCCAGCGACGGGACCACCGCTCCGGTGACGGTGGTGGTGATGATCAGGTCGACGTCCTCGGGCCGCAGGCCGGCCTCGTCGAGCGCACCGGTCAGCGCAGCACACCCGAGATCGGTTGCGTGCTCGATGAACAGACTGTTCGCGTCGCCGAAATCGGAGAGCCCGGCATACTCCTCGAGCGGCCGGACCAGATACCTGCTCTGCACCTTGGCACTCTTGTGCAAGGCCCGGACGATGCCCTCGTGCTCTTGATAACCGGGCAGGGCCAACAGTGCCTCGGTCACCTCGTCCTGGGTGTATCGATGTGGCGGTAGGACCCCGTGGACCCCGGCGATGGTGCTGTAGCTGGACACTTCGGTGAGGCTAATTCCCATAACAACTACACGGGGGGCTACGCCATCCGGTTCAATCCGGTTCCTGGAATCAGTCTGTGAAGCCGAACCGATCATGCAACCGCGCCAACGGTTTCGGCGCCCGCCAGCTCCAGCGGCCCATCACCTGCACGAACGCGGGCACCAACATCATCCGCACCGGGGTCGCGTCCATCAGTACCGCCAAGGCCAGACCGAGGCCGAACATGCGCATGAATGACACATTTGCCGCAACCAGGGCCGCAAATGAGATGGACATCACCAGCGCCGCCGCGGTGACCACCCGACCCGCCCCAGCGCACCGAAGGTTGCTGACAGCGAAAGCACATTCAGGACAAGTGCTTTCACCGGCAGCACCACACTTCCGGTGAGCAGGAACAACAGCACAAAGGTGATGATCGCGATCAGCCCGAGTACCAGGGGCAGGCGCGCGGTGATCGCGTGCACACTGTCCCTGTTGATCTGGGCCGCCCCGGTGATCAGCACCTCGCGACCGGCAGGCGGTGCCACATCGTGCAGTCTGTCCAGCTGCGCCTCCGAGGCATCAGAGAACAACGAGGCCGAACTCGACAGCTGCGAGGGCCAACCGGGCGAGCTTCTCCACCCGCTGATGTTGCCCGACGGCCGTCAGCTTTGGGGAGCTACCTCGTCGATCTCGACGTGCGCCCGGATCCGCCCGGCATCGTCGGTCCACCCCTTGGACTGGGCGTAGCCGATCATCGCCGCCAGCTTCTGCTGCCAGTCGGCGTCCCCGCCCCGCCCGGCGAGTTCGGTGAGGTCGCCGCGGTCCACCCAGGAGTGCGCCGCGGCCACCACGACGACCTTGAACGCGGTGAAATCCTCGGGCTCACAGAGTTCGACATGCGGCGGGGTGGTCTGGGTGTCGACGCGCAGGTACACGGCACTCCTCAGGGTTTGTGGTGGCGGCTGTCGCGGGCCGGGACGCCGTTGGCTCCGTCGGTGGACTGTGCGTAGGTGCCGACGGCGAACGCGATGGCAGGGCCGGTGATGGACAGCGCGCGATGGTCGACGTTGTCGAGGCCGTCGCGGGGACCGCCGGTATTGGGGTCGAACGGTTGACCGGCCTTACCACCCCACAGCCGGGCCTGTACCGGCGTCTTCTTCTGCAGCGCACCGGTGGTGACGCCACCCGCGGGGATCCCGGCGGCCAGGAACGGGCCGTAATCACTGAGCCGGTCCAGCGGCTGATCGGCGGGCCGGACGCCGGCGAGGTTCAGATATCCGGCCAGGGTGCGTTCGATTCCCGCCGAACCTTCCGGGACCGACGTGATGTCCGGGTTGGGCTGACCGGACTGGTCGCCGTCGTAGGTGAAGAACCCGGCATTGGGCGAACCCAGCATGTCGGCGTCCAGATAGACCGCGATGTCGTCGAGCTCATCGGCTTTCAGCCCGCCGAGGTATTTGCCTGGGGCACCGAGGGTTTCCGAGCCCCAGAACGCGAACCGCACCGCGTTGGCGACGGCAGGCGAGGAGCCCAGCGCTGTCGCGGTGGCCAGCAGCGCCGCCACTCCGGTCCCGTTGTCGTTCATGCCGGGGCTGCCCGGCGCACTGTCCAGGTGCGCCCCGGCCACGATGACGTTGCCGTGCTCGCCGGTGCGGGTCTGGGCGGTGACGCTGCGCGATCGCGCGAGACTCGCCGCGCCGTTGAGCGTCAGCCGCACCGGGGCGTTGGTCCGGCGCAGCGCGGCGTCCACGGTGCGGTCGATGATCGCGACCGGAAACGTGAGCTGCTTGTAGTAGCCCGCCGGGAACAGGCCGGGCACGGCCTCGGTCGCCACCATCAACAGGCCGACCGCACCGGCGGCCCGCGCCGCGTCCTGCTTGTCGACCACCGAACAGCCCAGCGCGTCGACGATCACCAGCGCGCCGCGCACACCGGGGGCGGTGCCGTAGTCCGCTGCCGCACAACCCGATGGTTTCGCCGGCCGCACGCTCGGGCCGCTCAGGCCCGCCGGTGGCGTCGGCGTCAGCGGCGAACCCTGATCGACGGGAAGGCGCTTGCCCGCGACCTCCAGCGTCGGGGTGCCCGGGTTACCCGTCTTGAGCCACTCGAACTCCGGGGTCTGCACATCGAAGCCCTTGTCGCGCAACACTCCCGCGATGTAGTCGACCGCGGTGTCATGGCCGGGCGTGCCGGGTTCCCGATTGCCGATGTCGCTGAGCTTCTGCAGATGCGCGTACATGGCGTCGGCGGTCACCTTGCCCGCCAGGTACTGGGCCGAGATCTCCGCCGACGGCGGGGGCGGCGGCGAGCACGCACTCATTGCCAGTGGGGCGCACGCAGCGACGACGAGGCGCCTCATGAGCCGGACAGCGTATGGCGGGTGCGGTCGCCCCGGACCGGAACCCCGTTGCGGCCGCGCTGATCCTGCGCGTAGAGCCCCACCGCGTACGCGACGCCCTTGCCCTGGATGTCCAGGGAGGTGCGGTCGATGTGCTCGAGCGTGTCGGTCGCCTTGTGATAGTTCGGGTCGAACGGCTGATTGGCCTTGCCGCCCCAGAGCTGCGCCTGTTCCTCGGTCATGTTGTCCTCGGCGCCGGAAAACAGTCCGCCGGAAGGTATTCCGGCCTTGGTGAAGCCGTCATAGTCCGACCTGCCGTCGAACGACGTGTCCTGGGCGGTCTTGCCCGCGCCGTCCAGGTAGGCCACCAGGGTGCGTTCGATCCCGGCGGAGCCTTCCGGCACCCTCGGCACGCTGCCGTCCTTCTCCGGCGGCAGGGACTGGTCCCCGTCATAGGTGAAGTAGCCGGGGTTGGGCGACGCGAGCATGTCGAAATTCAGATACAGCGCAATGTCTTTGAGCTGGTCCACCCCGAGCGTCGAGATGTAGTTGCTCGAACCCAGCAGGCCCAGTTCCTCGGCACCCCAGAAACCGAAGCGCACCGCGTTGGGCACATTCGGCGAACTGCCCATCTGCAGTGCGGTTTCCAGCACGGCGGCGGTACCCGAGCCGTTGTCGTTGATACCGGGTCCCTCGGGCACGCTGTCCAGATGCGCCCCGACCATCACCACGTCGGCGGGCGAACCCGTCTTGGTCTGGGCGATGACGTTGCGGGTGTGCTCGACGTTGACCCCCGCTTTCATCGTCAGGGTCACCGGTCCCGGGGCGCCGCGCAGCCGGGCGCCCTCGGCCTTGGTGACGCTGACGACCGGGATCTTGACCTCGGTGTCCTCACCGAGGGTGCCGCCGAATTCGTCGCCGTCGACATTGTTGGCCACGATCAGCGCCACCGCTCCGCGCTTGGCCGCGTTGGCCTGCTTGTCGCCGAACGGGCAGGCGCCGCGGTTGACCAGGACCACCGCGCCTTCCAGCTGCATGCCGTCGTAGTCGGCCTCGGCGCAGCCCGGACTGTCGTCCACGCGTGCAACCACCAGCGGGCCGCGCACCCCGTCACCGTTGGTGCCGATCGTGTAGTTGAGCGGTTTGGCCGCCACCCGCGCTCCCGACACCGTCAGCGCCGGATCCTCGGCGAACGGCAGGCGCACCTCGAACTCCGGGGTCTGCACATCGAATCCCTTGTCCCGCAAGGTGTTGGCCACGTAGTCGACACTGGCCTGGTATCCCGGCGTGCCCATCGCCCTGGTCCCGTCGTGGGCGTCGGCGATCTCCTGCAGCTTCTTCAGATGCGCCATCATCGCGTCGGCGGTGACCCGGTCCCGCAGGGAACCCGCGTACTCGGCGTTCGGCGGGGCGGGCGCCGGCGCGGCCGTGGGCTGGGGCGCGGGTGCATGCGCGCACCCGGCCAGGACGGCCGCGACCGAAACGAACGCCGTTGCCGCATGTGATTTGAGCCGCATAGGACCCCACGGTAGCCGACGCGTGTCAGGCGTCCCGGCGAGTCACCACCACGGCACCCACCGCGAAGACGGCGGCGGACACCGCGGCGAAGTACAGCGCCGACCCGGCGGCCCCCCACCACATGGTGAAAGTCTGCAGCCACGTGACGCCGGTGAACGCATTCGCGTTGGCGAAGGGCAGCAGCGGGCCGATCCGCGCCCCCAGTTGTGGGCTCACCCCGAGCAGCGGTTCCAGCACGAACGGCAACAGCAGCAGGACGGCGACGGCGGCGGCGGTGTGCCGCACCACGGCGCCGAGCCCGACCGCCAGCACCGCCCCCAGCACCGCGTAGAGCGTCACCGCGCCGACGACCCGCCAGTGCGGCCCGCCGGCGGTCAGCACGACCGACCCGAGCGTCGCGAGCGCACTCACCACCCCGGAGAACCCCGCGGCGACAAGCGCTTTGGCGGCCAGTACCCGGACGCGGTTCGGGGTGACCAGGAAGGTGGTGCGGATCATGGCCGTCCGGTACTCGCCGGTGACTGTCAGTGCCGACAGGATCATCAGGACGGGGACGCCGAACATGGCCGCCCCCGACGCGGCCCGGTCCGGGGCCAGCGGGCCATAGGACGCGTAGGCCTGCAGCTCGGCCATCCCGAGGCTGAGCACCAGGACCGTCACGGCCATCCACGCCGGGGCACGGGTAGTCCGCAGTTTGAGGTACTCGGCGACGATGGTCATGCGCCGGCCCGGTATTCGGTGGCGTCGTCGGTGACGTTCAGGTACGCCTCCTCCAGGGAGGCGCGGGTCGCGGTCAGCTCGTGCAGGGTGATGCCGTGCCGGGCGGCCAGTTCGCCCACGACCTCGGTCGTGGCTCCCGCGACCCGCAGGGCGGTGTCCTCCCGCGTCACCGAGATGCCGTCTGCGGCCAGCACCCCGGCCAGCCGATCGGCTTCCGGACTGCGGACCAGGACGTCGGCCGATGCGGCCAGGAACTCGTCCATCGACGCGGTGCTGATCAACCGTCCGCGGCCGATCACCACCAACCGGTCCGCGGTGTTGGCCATCTCGGCGAGCAGATGACTGGAGACGAACACGGTGCGTCCCTCGTCGGCCAGTGTGCGCATGAAGGTGCGCACCCAGCGGATGCCTTCGGGGTCCAATCCGTTGACCGGTTCGTCGAACAGCAGCACCTGCGGGTCGCCCAGCAGTGCCGTCGCGATACCGAGGCGCTGGCTCATGCCCAGCGAGAAGGCCCCGGCGCGCTTGCCTGCGACGTCGGTGAGTCCCACCGCGTCGAGGACCTCGTCCACCCGGGCGGCGGGGATCCGGTTGCCTGCCGCGATCCAGCGCAGGTGCGCGCGGGCCGTCCGGTTCGGGTGCACCTGGCGCGCGTCCAGCAGCGCACCGACGGTGCGCAGCGGGTGGCGAAGTTCGTGGTAGCGCTTACCGAGCACGGTCGCCGTGCCGGCGGTGGGCCGGTCCAGCCCGAGGATCATCCGCATCGTGGTCGACTTGCCCGCGCCGTTGGGGCCGAGAAACCCTGTGACGAAGCCGGATTCGACGGTGCAGGTCAGGTCGTCGACGGCGGTGGTGTGGCCGAAGCGCTTGGTGAGGCCGGTCAGTTTGATCATGATGCCTGCTGCACGATCAGGTCGGCGACCGCACGCATCCCCGCGGCCGTGGGATGCAGCGGGGCAGGGCCACGACCGGGCAGCGGCAGCACGATCCAGCTCGGCTTGGTGGTCCAGGGTTGGCGCGACCACGGGTGGTGCTCGCGGCTGGCGGCCCCGGCGCGCACCACCTCACACCCCGTCTCGGCGGCAGCGTCGGCGGTGGCCCGTTCCAGGCCGTCGGCGACACGGTGCCCGAGGGCGAACAGGTCGGCGGGGATCGGGGGCGACGTGGTGTCCGCGGGCGGCAGCAGGGTGAGGTAGTCGACGAACAACACCCGCGCGCCCGGCGCGCACTCACGGATGGCGGTGCCCACCCGGACCAGGGCGTCGCGCACCGTCTCGAGCGCGGCGTCGCGGGCGTCCTCGTCGAACATGTCGCCGACCGGGGTCATCCGGCGCAGCAGGGACGGCAGCGCGGCGACGGACAGCAGCGGCACGTAGCCGACGTCGTTGCCGCCGATGGTGACCGTCACCAGCGACTCGGATCCGTCGAGGGCCTCGATCTGCGGCGGCACACCGTGTTGCTCTTCGTACAGGATGTGCGCGGTGGTGGCCCCGGAGAACGTGACGTCCACCAGATCCAGCCCCAGCCGCGCGGCCGTCAGGTGTGGATAGTTGCGGGCCGAGCGCATCGCCAGCACCGGCGCGCCGGGCGCGCGCGGCGTGATGCCGGGACCGGCGGCCATCGAGCTACCCAGCGCCACATAGCGTCTCACGGGGTGGTCGGACTCGATGCCTGCGCCCAGAACCGCTTGGGGATCCGGCCCGCCTGACGCGCCAGACGGCCGGCGGTGACGGCGGCGGCCATCGCGGCGGCCATCACCGGCGGATCGGCTGCCCGGGTGACGGCGGTGGCCAGCAGCACGGCGTCACAACCGAGTTCCATGGCCAGCGCGGCGTCACTGGCGGTGCCGATGCCGGCGTCCAGGATGACCGGAACGCCGGCCCGGTCCACGATCATCTCGATGTGGTGCGGGTTGGCGATCCCGAGTCCGGTGCCGATCGGCGAGCCCAGTGGCATGACGGCCGCGCAGCCGGTGTCCTCGAGCCGCTTGGCCAACACCGGGTCGTCATTGGTGTAGGGCAGCACGACGAAGCCGTCGTCCACCAATTGCTCTGCGGCCCTGACCAACTCGATGGCGTCGGGCAGCAGGGTGCGCTCGTCGGCGATGACCTCGAGTTTCACCCATTCGGTGCCCAGCGCCTCGCGGGCCAGCCGGGCGGTCAGCACGGCCTCGGCCGCACCGCGACACCCCGCGGTGTTGGGCAGTGGGGTGATGCCCAGGCGGTTCAGCAGATCCAGTACCCCGGTGCCGCTTTCGGCGTCGACGCGGCGCATGGCCACCGTGGTCAGTTCGGTGCCCGACGCGATCAGCGCCTCCTCCAGCACCGCGAGGTTGGCGGCGCCGCCGGTGCCCATGATGAGTCGCGAGCCGAATTCGCGGCCCGCGATCGTCAGCTTCGGGACGTCAGCCACCCTGCACCGCCGTCACCACTTCCACCCGGGCGCCATCGGTGAGCCCGGTGTGCCACGCCGAGCGCGGCAGCACCTCCCAGTCGACGGCCACCGCGATGCCCTTCTCCGGAAAACCCAAGTCGCTCACCAGTTCTTCGACGGTGATGGCGTCTCGGACGTCGGCCTCTTCGCCGTTAACCAGTAATTTCATCATGTTCCCAACGCTTGTCCAGTTCGAGGGCAATCCGTTCCGCCGTCCACGGCGCCAGCAGGAATCCGTTCCGTCCGTGCCCGGTGGCCACCAGCGTCCGTTCGTCCAGTCTGCCGACGATCGGCAGACCGTCGGGTGTCATCGGCCGCAATCCCGCGGCGCACTCGGCCAGTTCGTACTCCCCCAGCGCGGGCATCACGGCGCACGCGTCGTCGAGCAGGTCACGCACCCCGGTCACCACCGGGGCGGTGTCCCGGCCGTGTTCGTACTGGGTCGCGCCGATCACCACACCGTCGGCCCGCGGCACCAGGTACACCTGCCTGCCGTGAACGCGGGCCCGCACGACGCGCTGCGGCGCCGGCATGCAGCCCTTGCGCCAGCGCAGGCGCAGCACCTCACCCTTGACCGGGCGCACCTGCAGACCCGGCCACAGCGCCGGGGCGTCGATCCCGTTGGCGATCACCCGCAGCCCCGGTACGTCGGTCAGGTCCGTGACGGGCGGTGCCCACTGCACACCGAGGCCGTCACAGGCCACCTGCAGCGCATCGACCAGCAGCCGGTTGTCCACCGCCAGTTCGGTCTCGGCCACGAAGCCGTGCCGGATGCCCTGGGCCAGCAGCGGCTCGATGTCGCGGGCCGCCGTCGTCGGGCTGACCGGCTGCCCCTGCGCGGACAACCAGTCCGCGACGGTGCGCAGGTCAGCGGCGTCGGCGCGGTCGACGGCCACCACCAGCGATTCGCGCGCGGTGACGACGTCGTCGGGCAATCCATTCAAGAAGCCGGTGTGCCACAGCTTGAGCGACTCCAGGCCCAAGGCGAGCTGGGCGTCCTCCCCCGGCCAGCCCTCGCTGTGCGGGGCGAGCATGCCGCCGGCCACCCAGGAAGCACCGCGCGCGTCGGTGCGGTGTACCCGGACCGACCAGCCGTCCTGGGCCGCACGACGGGCGATCGACAGGCCGATGACGCCGCCGCCTATCACGGCAAGAGCACGTTCAGACATTCCCTCTCCCTTCGCCGGCATGACCCGGATCAGGTGTAACGGTCAGGGCCGGTGACTGGCCCACTCTCAGCCCCGTTCCCGGGACTCCCGTGTCGGCTGTCCAGCGTACTCGGCCGGGTGGCTAGCCTCGATGCGGTGGATCCACGTAAGCGTCTCGCAGACGCCGGCCTGTACCTGTGCACCGACGCCCGGACCGCGCGCGGTGATCTGGCCGAATTCGCCGACGCCGCGCTGGCCGGCGGGGTCGACATCATCCAGCTCCGGGAGAAGGGGCTGGAGGCCCGTCAGGAGCTGGCGGCCCTGGAGATCCTGGCCGACGCCGCCCGCAGGCACGGCGCCCTGCTCGCGGTGAACGACCGTGCCGACGTGGCGCGTGCCGCGGGGGCCGACGTGTTGCATCTCGGCCAGGACGACCTGCCGCTGGATGTCGCCCGCGAGATCATCGGCGACCGTCCCGTGCTCGGCCGGTCCACCCACGACGAGCAGCAGGTGGCGACGGCACTGACGGAGGACGTCGACTATTTCTGCACCGGGCCCTGCTGGCCCACCCCGACGAAACCGGGCCGCCCGGCACCGGGTCTGGACCTGGTCCGGCGCACCGCCGCGCTGGCGCCGGCCAAGCCGTGGTTCGCGATCGGCGGGATCGACGCCGACCGGCTGCCCGAGGTGCTGGCCGCGGGCGCCCGCCGGATCGTGGTGGTGCGCGCCATCACCGAGGCCGACGACCCTCAGGCCGCGGCACGTCAGCTCAAGGCAGCGCTCACGGTGTGATCAGCGGGATGGTGGCGGTGACACTGCGCAGACGGTCCCAGCTGGCCGCGAAACCGGGATGCAGCGGCAGGTCGGTGACCTCGGCCTCCGGCACCCAGCGCAGCTCCGAGCTCTCCCGGTTGGGAATGGTGGTCAGCATCTCGAGGGCGTCGGCGATGACCGTGGTGTACGACCAGCCCGGCACCTCGTGGGTGACCACCGAGATGCGCACCGTCATCTGTTCGAGAACGAGGCCGGCCTCCTCATGAGCTTCGCGTACCGCCGCCTCCTCGACCGATTCGTGGCTGTCCCTGGCGCCGCCGGGCAGGCCCCAGGTGCCGCCCTGGTGACTCCACGGGGCGCGGTGCTGCAACAGGACGGCGGCCGCCCCGCCCGGACCGGGCGCGCGCAGCAGCAACCCGGCCGCACCATGGCGGCCCCAGAAATGCCCACCGCCCTCGGACAACACCCATCCGTCACCGTCGCCACGCACGCGTTCAGGATAAGGGGCCGCGAATTCCCACACGTCACACCAATCTCTCTTAGACTTTCATTAATCACGTCTGGAGGGAGGGTGACGCACCCGTGACCGTGGAGTTGGCGCATCCGTCGACCGAACCGCTGGCGTCACGGTCGCCGGCCACCCCTGCGCACCCCAGATGGTGGTTCCTGTGGACCACGCCGGGCCGGATCCTGACCATCGGCATGGTGCTGTCCGCTCTCGTCATCGCCTGCGCCTTCGCGACGTCACGCACCGTCGATGACCGCCAGCAGGCGCTGACCACCGTGCTCAACCACACCGAACCGCTGTCGTTCGCGGCCGGCCAGCTCTACACCACGCTCTCGGTCGCCGACGCCGCCGCGGCGACGGCGTTCATCGCGGGGGCCGAACCCACCGCGGTCCGGCAGCGTTACGAACAGGCCATCACCGATGCCTCGGTCGCCGTCACCCGGGCCTCCAGCGGGTTGACCGACGAGCCGATGATCCAGCTGCTCGGCCGGGTCAACGGGCAACTGGCCATCTACACCGGGCTGGTCGAGACCGCCAGGACCAACAACCGGGCAGGCAACCCGGTCGGTTCGTCGTATCTATCCGAGGCGTCGGCGTTGATGCAGACCCAGATCCTGCCCGACGCCCAGCGGCTCTACGAGTTCACCTCGGCGCGGGTCGACTCCGAGACGGCCGCCTCGGCCCGCATCCCGGCCTCGGTCATCATCGTCGTGACCGCGACCATCCTGTTCGGGCTGTTCGCCAACCGCTGGCTGACCAGGCGGACGCGGCGCCGGGTGAACATCGGTTTTGTCGCGGGCGGACTGGCGGTGCTGATTATGGTGGTCTGGGTGGGTACCGCACTGGTCATCTCGACCACCGACAGCCGGAGTGCGAAAAACACTGCGGCGCAATCGTTGAAGACGGTCACCACGATGGCCATCACGGCACAGCAGGCCCGCGCCGACGAGACGCTGGCCCTGGTGCGCCGTGGCGATGAAGATGTGCGCAAGCAGTCCTACTATCAGCGCATCGACGCCATGCAGCAGCAACTGTCGATATATCTGGGCAGTGACGACGTGAACAAGGGCGACCTGGCCGACGCCGAACAACTGCTGCGCAAGTGGCGGGCGGCCGATGACCGGATCAACGCCTACATCGCCGTCGGTGACTACCAGGCCGCCACCCAGGTGGCGCTCGGCGCCGGTGAGGACGACTCCACCCCCGCCTTCGGCAAGCTCGACGAGGCCCTCGCCAAGGGCATCGCGGACAGCCGCAACCAGTTGCGGACCGATATCGCCAACGCCCGCCGGGTGCTGGCCGGCGCGACGTTCGGCGCCGCCGCGCTGAGCGTGATCGCCGCGATCGCCGTCACGCTCGGTCTGTGGCCCCGGCTGAGTGAGTACCGCTAGTGAAAAAGCGTCTACTCACCCTCGCCACGGCCGCACTGGTCGCGGGCTGCTCCCAGAGCGCACCCGCCGCACCCATGCCGGAGGTGACGCTCCCGCCGCCGACCCCCGCGGGCATGCAGCAGTTGGCCCCGGATCCGTCCCCGGACCCGGTCCCCACCAACAACCACTGCGACCGCACCGCCAGCCTGCGCCCGTTCCCCGACCGCAAGCAGGCCGAGGATGCGGTCGAGAAGATCCGCAACCGCGGCAGGCTCATCGTCGGGCTGGACATCGGCAGCAATCTGTTCTCCTTCCGCGACCCCATCACGGGCACCATCACCGGGTTCGACGTCGACATCGCCGGCGAGGTGGCGCGCGACATCTTCGGCACGCCGTCCCAGGTGGAGTACCGCATCCTGTCCTCGGCCGACCGGATCACCGCGCTGCAGAACGATCAGGTCGACATCGTGGTGAAGACCATGAGCATCACCTGCGCCCGTAAGGAACTGGTGGCGTTCTCCACCGAGTATCTGTCGGCCAACCAGCGCATCCTGGCGCCACGGGATTCGCAGATCAGGCAGGCCTCGGACCTCGCGGGCAAGCGGGTCTGCGCGGCGACCGGCACCACGTCGATGGAACGGGTCAAGCAGATCGACCCGCCACCGGTCATCGTGGAGACGGTGACGTGGGCGGACTGCCTGGTGGCGCTGCAGCAGCGCCAGGTCGACGCCGTCAGCACCGACGACACCATCCTGGCCGGCCTGGTCAGCCAGGATCCGTACCTGCACATCGTCGGCCCGAGCATGGCCGAGGAGCCCTACGGCATCGGGATCGGCCAGGAGAACCCGGGCCTGGTCCGGTTCGTCAACGGCACCCTGGAACGTATTCGCCGGGACGGGACGTGGAACACGTTGTACCGCAAGTGGTTGACGGTGCTGGGACCGACTCCCGCCCCGCCGGTGGCGAGGTACGTGGACTGATGAGCGAGCCCGAGGCAGACGACCCCGGTACCCGGCCGGCCAGCCTGGCCGACCTGGAGGAGTTCGAGGATTTCGCGGACGACTCCGTCGCGACGGTCCGGCCGATGGCCACCCAGGCCGTGTACCGCCCGGACTTCGGCGATACGGACCGCGCCATGCGATCCTCCGGTGGCACCGCCACCACCGAGCCCACCGACCACATGACGACCGCGACCCGGCCCCGGTCCCCCATCCGGCGCCTCGGCGGCGGTCTGGTCGAGATTCCCCGGGTCACCGAACGCAATCCGCTCGCAGCGCTGATGACCAATCCGGTGGTCTCCGAGTCGAAACGGTTCTGCTGGAACTGCGGCAAGCCGGTGGGCCGCGCGTCCAAGGCGGGCCCGGCATTGTTCGAAGGGTCGTGCCCGCACTGCGGCAGCGCGTACTCGTTCCTGCCGCAGCTGAGCCCGGGCGACATGGTGATCGATCAATACCTGATCAAGGGCTGCATCGCGCACGGCGGGCTGGGCTGGGTGTATCTGGCGTTCGACACCAACGTGAACTACCGCCCGGTGGTGCTCAAGGGCCTGGTGCATTCCGGTGACGCCGAGGCGCAGGCCACCGCGATGGCCGAGCGGCAGTTCCTGGCCGAGGTCACCCACCCCGCCATCGTGAAGATCTTCAACTTCGTCGAACACGACGACAAGCACGGCGATCCCGTCGGCTACATCGTCATGGAATACGTCGGCGGAACCTCGCTCAAACAGCGCAAGGGCGCCAGACTTCCTGTCGCACAGGCCATCGCGTACATGCTGGAGATCCTGCCCGCACTCGGCTACCTGCATTCGCTCGGTCTGGTCTACAACGACCTCAAGCCCGAGAACATCATGGTCACCGAGGAGCAGCTCAAACTCATCGACCTCGGCGCGGTGTCCCGGATCAATTCGTTCGGATTCCTCTACGGCACACCGGGTTACCAGGCGCCTGAGATCGTCCGGACCGGGCCGACGGTGCAGACCGACATCTACACCGTCGGCCGCACCCTGGCCGCTCTGACGCTGAACCTGCGCACCCGCAAGGGCCGCTATGTCGACGGCCTGCCCGACGACGATCCGGTGCTGGTCAGCTACGACTCCTTCGGCCGGTTGCTGCGACGGGCCATCGACCCCGATCCGCGGCGGCGGTTCACCAGCGCCGAGGAGATGTCCAGTCAGCTGATCGGCGTGCTACGCGAGGTGGTCGCACAGGACACCCGGGTGCCGCGACCCGGCCTGTCCACCGTGTTCAGCCCGCCCCGTTCGACGTTCGGGGTAGATCTGCTGGTGGCCCACACCGACGTATACCTGGACGGCCAGGTGCATTCGGAGAAGTTGACGGCCGCCGACATCGTCAGGGCACTGCAGGTTCCGCTGGTCGACCCGGCCGACGTCGGCGCGCCGATCCTGTCCGCGACGGTGCTCAGTCAGCCTGTGCAGACCCTGGATTCATTGCGTTCGGCCCGGCACGGCACCTTGGACTCCGAGGGCATCGACCTGTCCGAATCGGTGGAGCTGCCGCTGATGGAGGCGCGGGCACTGCTGGATCTCGGTGACGTGGCCAAGGCCACCCGCAAGCTCGACGACCTGGCCGACCGGATCGGGTGGCGCTGGCGGCTGACCTGGTTCCGCGGGGTGGCGGCGTTGCTGACCGCCGACTATGAAACGGCCACAAAGTATTTCACCGAGGTGCTGGACACCTTGCCCGGCGAGCTGGCCCCGAAGGTGGCGCTGGCCGCGACCGCCGAGCTGTCCGGCACCGCCGATGAGCGAAAGTTCTACGGCACGGTGTGGCGCACCGACAACGGCGTCATCTCAGCGGGTTTCGGGCTGGCCCGGGCTCAGTCCGCGGACGGCGACCGCGACGACGCGGTGCGCACCCTGGACCTGGTACCCGCCACCTCACGACATTTCACCACCGCGCGGCTGACCAGTGCTGTGACGCTGTTGTCCGGCAGGTCGATCAACGAAGTGTCCGAGCGGCAGATCCGGGACGCCGCCCGCCGGGTGGAGGCGCTGCCCGAAGGGGAACCGCGGGTGTTGCAGATCCGCGCGCTGGTGCTGGGTACCGCGATGGACTGGCTGGCCGACAACACGGCCAGCACCAACCACATTCTGGGTTTCCCGTTCACCCAGCACGGGCTGCAACTGGGCGTGGAAGCATCGCTGCGCAGCCTGGCGCGGGTGGCGCCCACCCAGGCGCACCGCTACGCGCTGGTCGACCTGGCCAACAGCGTGCGGCCGATGAGCACCTTCTAGAGCTCGTAGAGTTCCAGCGGCAGATCGTCGGGATCCTTGAAGAAGGTGTACCGGCGCTCGGTGTGGACATCGAAGCGGACCGGTTCCACCGCAACGCCTTTGGCTACGAGCTCGCGCACCGCGGCGTCGAGGTCGTCGACGGCGAAGGCAAGATGGCGCAGACCTTGGGCCTCCGGGGCGTTGGGTCGCGGCGGCGGCGTCGGGAAGGAGAACAGCTCGATCTGCGCACCGTCGGGCAGCGCCAGATCCAGTTTGTAGGAGTCCCGTTCGGCGCGATGCACCTCACGGATGACCGTCAGGCCCAGGGTCTCGGTGTAGAAATGTTTGGAGACAGCGTAATCCGCGCAGATCACCGCGACGTGGTGGATGCGCTGCAGCCGCATCGTCAGCCCTCCAACAGGGTGGCGCACGCGCGGGCGATGGCGAGTTCCTCGTTGGTGGGGATGACCAGCACCGTGGTCGGTGACTTGTCGGCCGAGATGCGTCGCGCCACCCGCTCGGGGGCGGAGTTGAGACCTTCATCGAGTTCGATTCCCAGCGCGGACAATCCGGACAGCGCGTCACGGCGGACCAGCGCGTCGTTCTCCCCCACTCCGGCGGTGAAGGTGATGACGTCCGCACGGCCCAACAGCGCCAGATACGCCCCGACGTACTTGCGCAGCCGGTGGATGTAGACGTCGTAGGCCAGCTGGGCGTCGGCGTCACCGGCGTCGATGCGATTGTGCAGTTCCCGGAAGTCGGTTTCGCCACCCAGCCCGAACACACCGGAGCGGCGGTTGAGCATGGTCTCGATGTCTTCGACCGACATGCCTGCGGTCCGCCACAGGTACATGATGATGCCGGGGTCCAGGTCACCCGAGCGGGTGCCCATCACCAGGCCCTCCATCGGGGTCAGGCCCATCGAGGTGTCGATCGGCCGGCCGCCCGCGATCGCCGAGGCCGATGCGCCGTTACCCAGATGCAGCACAATCTGATTCAGGGAATCCAGCGGGGCGTCCAGGAAGAGGGCGGCCTGCTCGCTGACGTACCGGTGCGAGGTGCCGTGAAAACCGTAGCGCCGGATGTGCCACTGGTCGGCGACCTCGCGGTCGATGGCGTACTCCGCCGCCGCCGCGGGCAGATCGTGGAAGAACGCGGTGTCGAACACCGCGATGTGCGGCAGGCCGGGCAGCAGCGTGCGGGCCTCCCTGATACCCAGCACCGCCGGTGGATTGTGCAGCGGCGCCAGGGGCGCCAGCTCGTCGATGCGGGCCAGCAGGTCATCGTCGATCAGCGTCGGCTGGTAGAAGTTGCGGCCGCCGTGCACCACCCGGTGCCCCACCGCCACCAGGTCATCGGTGCTCACCCCGGCGTCGGTCAGGCCGGCGAACACCTGCTGCAGCGCCTCGCGGTAGTCGGTGACGCGCTCCGCGATGCCGCTGCACAACGACGTCCCGGAATCAGGTTCCAGCACCTGATATTTCACGGAGGAGGAGCCCGAGTTCAGTACCAGTACGCTCATTCGCCCTGCGCCTGGATAGCCGTGATCGCCACGGTGTTGACGATATCCTCCACCAGCGCACCCCGGGAGAGGTCGTTGACGGGTTTGTTGAGGCCCTGCAGCACCGGGCCGATGGCGATGGCGCCGGCGCTACGCTGGACCGCCTTGTAGGTGTTGTTGCCGGTGTTGAGGTCCGGGAAGATCAGCACGGTGGCCTGGCCGGCCACCGGCGAGTCCGGCATCTTGGTGATCGCCACCGACGGTTCCACCGCCGCGTCGTACTGGATGGGACCCTCCACCAGCAGGCTGGGTTCCCGTTCACGCACCAGTTCGGTTGCGGCCCTGACCTTGTCGACGTCGGCCCCGGTGCCCGAGGTGCCCGTCGAGTAGGACAGCATCGCGACCCTGGGATCGATGCCGAACTGCGCGGCGGTGCGCGCCGAGGAGATCGCGATGTCGGCGAGCTGCTCGGAGGTCGGGTCGGGCACGATGGCGCAGTCGCCGTAGGCCAGCACCTTGTCTTCCAGGCACATCAGGAAGATGCTGGACACGGTGTTGACGCCGGGTTGGGTCTTGATGATCTCGAAGGCGGGCCGCACGGTGTGGGCGGTGGTGTGCGCCGCACCCGAGACCATGCCGTCGACCATCTGGTTGTGCACCAGCATGGTGCCGAAATACGATACGTCGTGGATGATCTCGCGGGCCTGCTCGACGGTGACACCCTTCTTGCGGCGCAGTTCGGCGTACTGCTCGGCGAACTGGTCACACAGCTCGCTGGTGCGCGGGTTGAGCACCTGCGCGCCGTCCAGGTCGACGCCCAGTTCGGCGGCGCGCGCCCGCACCGCCGCTTCGTCGCCGAGGATTGTCAGGTCGGCGACCCGGTGCGCCAGCAGCCTGCCTGCCGCGCGCAGGATCCGGTCGTCGTCGCCTTCGGGCAGCACGATGCGCTTGCGGTCGTTGCGGGCGCGGTCCTGCAGCTGATAGGTGAACATCTGCGGGGTGACCACTTCGGGGATCGGAATGGCCAGCTGCGCAAGCAGATCCGCGGTGTCGACGTGGGTCTCCATCAGCGCCAGGGCGGTGTCGATCTTGCGGGTCGAGGCCGCGGTGACCCGGCCGCGGGCCTTGGACACCGCGCGCGCGGTGTCGTAGGTGCCCGAGTCGGTGGCGATGACCGGCAGCCGCAGCTTGAGGCCGTCGACCAGTTTGGCCACCGCCGGGTGCAGCGCCAGCCCGCCGTTGAGGATCAGGCAGGCCAGCGACGGGAAGTTCTCGGCGGCATGGGCGCCCATCACCGCCATCACCACGTCGGATCGGTCACCGGGGGTGATGACGGCCATGCCGTCGCTCAGGCGTTCCAGCACATGTTCGGCGGTCATCCCCGCGACCAGCACGCTCAACGCTTCGCGGCTCAGCAGTGCCTCGTCACCTCCGGTCAAGGTGCCGTTCACCGCGTCGCGCAGTTCGGCGACCGACGGGGCGACCAGCAGTGGTTCCTCGGGCAGCACATAGCTTTTCGGGCCCAGCGGTGCCAGCGCGGCGGCCACCTCGGTCAGCTGGGCGGGGTCGCAGCGGTTGGCCACCACCGCCGCCGTGTGCGCATGCTGGGCGCTGAGCTCGGCCAGGCAGAGTTCGACCACCTGGGTGACCTCGGCCGGGCTGCGATCCGAGGCCCGCACCGCCAGCACCACCGGGGCGCCCAGGTTGACCGCGATCCGCGCGTTGACCGCCAACTCGCTGGGGCTGGCGACATCGGTGTAGTCGCTGCCCACGATGACGACGGCGTCGCACTGGTCGGCCACGTGGTGGTAGCGCTCGACGATCTCGGCGATGGCGCCGTCCAGATCCTCGTGCAACCGCTGGTAGCTGACCCCGACGCTCTCCTGGTAGTCCAGCCCGGCCGTGGTGCGGGCCAGCAGCAGCTCCAGGATGTAGTCCCGCTTCTCGCCGCTTCGTGCCACGGGCCTGAACACCCCCACCTTGGCGACCGTGGCCGCCAACCGCGCCAGGATGCCGAGCGCGATGGTCGACTTTCCGGTGTCGCCTTCGGGTGAGGCGATGTAGATCGCTGACGCTGCCATGGTTAGAGCCAACCAAATGACCGAACGTGAGCCAACTCGTCACGGGTCATCGGTGTCCGCTCCGGGTGGGTTGAGGAGTTCTTCGGGGTGGAAGTGGTGGTTGGTGCGGTCTTGGCTGGTGTCCAGTAGTGGTGGTGGGTGCCATTGGGCGCGGCCGGTGGTGGGGTTGATGGTGGTGGTCCAGCCGGTGTTGTAGGCCAGCAGGTTGTCGGGTCCGCAGCCCAGGATGATGGTGTCGGCATCGGTTGTGCCGCCGGTGGCCCAGCCGTGGACGTGGTTGGCCTGGCAGTGGTCGGCGGGGGCGAAGCACCCGGGTCGGGTGCAGCCACGGTCGCGTGCGATCGCCACGAGTCGTTGCGCTTTGGACGCCAAGCGTTTGGTGCGTCCCAAATACAACGGTTCGGCGGTGTGTTTGGCGAAGAGCAGAAAGTAGTGATGGGCGTGCGCGGCCAGGCGCATCAGATCGGGGATCGAGAGCTTCACGCCGCTGCTGCTGTGGGCCACCCCGGACCGCTTTTCCAGGTCGTCCAGGGTCGCGGTGATGACCACGGTGACCGGCAGTCCGCCGTGTTGGCCGAGTTTCTTGGACATGAGGGTTTCCCGGCACAGCATTTTGAACGCGTCATGGGCGCGCCGGGACGGGGTGCGGGTGTCGCGTTCGGCGGCCTCGGTGAAGCGCTGTGCGGCGTCGAGCTCCTCATGGGTGTCGGGGTCCAGTGGGTTCGGGCTCGGGTTGGGGATCGGTTCGGTATCGGCGGGATTGTTGACCCCGGGCGCGGCCCAGACCGATTCGACGGTTTTCCAATAGGCGGCGGTTTCGGCGTCGAGGTGGCCGCTGACTCGGTAGTTGCCGTCGGCGTCTTGGGGTCCCAGCCGCGGGCCGGGTTGGTGGGCGGCCAGGTCGGGGCTGTTGCCGTCCTGGTTGAGCGCGTACACCATCTGCGCGCCGGCATCCCGGACGGTTTCGGGTGGATTCGCGGTGGCGATGCGTACCAGGGTGTCTTCCCACTGTGCGCGTAGTGCCACGGTGATGTGGCGATCGGCTCTGCGCAGCACGGTGTGAATTTCTTCGACGTGTTCGACATTGATCGCCCCCGCAGCCAACGCGGCCGCGCACAGCGGCAGAACGGGATCGAGCACCTCGCCGCCGATGACGTGCCGGGGACTGAGAGCCTCGCCCTGCTTGACCCGGGCTTTGGCTGCTGCCTGACTGATGCCCAACCGCAGCGCCAGAATGTCAGGCCAGGATTTCCCGCCGATCTCCCGGGCGGTGACCTGACTCTGCAGGGCGGTCAGGATCCGGTGATCCGCATCCGCCGTGGCGCGGACCAGGTGTTCCCGACGGGATTGCAGTTCCAGCAGTTCCGCAACCGTGAACGCGGTGAAGTCCACGCCGGCGAGCTGACGGCGTGCGGTGTCGAACGCATCGAAAGCAGCCTGCACTGCTTCCCGGTCCGACACCACATTCGCTGACATGTTCGAAACGTTACGCCGAGCCACTGACAAAAGCTGGAGTTATCCACAGTCGCCGATTCATCCACAGATCAACGCGGACAACAGGATTGGACCTTGACAATCGCGGCGATCCAGGTTCAGGAACGGCCTACGAGGATGCATTCGATGCGGCCCATCAGTTCGTCCGGATCATCACCGGGGTCGTCATTCCACGCCACCAACGCGTCGAGCAGATTGTGCGGTTCGATGGTGAACTGCAGGCCCAGCAGCACGGTCTTCACGTCAGCACTTTCCTCGACTGCGCTGTAAGAGATTTCGGCCTGTAACGATCTCGCGCCGCTCACCGAGTTCGGCACCATTCTGGGCTCGATGGACCGAACACTCCCACGCGACAGCTCGATCGGTCCGTCCTTCGACGCCGCCAAACGAACCGTCAGAGCCGACGGCGAAATTTCCAGCGAACACCCGCGCCACATCGTCACGTAGCTGTACACAACGACAGGCATCAGGATCAACAAGATGATCCCGCCAAACCGAAGCCACACCGGATTGCTTGGGTCACAGCTTGCCGAAATCATCGCAACAGCCATGAGCGGAAGGCCCAGATTCAAGAAGTACGCGCTGCCCTCGTACCACGGGATGTATCGGCAGACGATGCCATGCGGAGTCCTGCTGACACCAGCGCGGAAGAGAGTACGTCGTCCGATAGCGACGACGAACGCCAGGCAGATGATGAAAATTGCCCAGTACCAATGCAATCCAGCCGAAACCGTCCACACTCCCACCACGAACAGCACACCTGCTACGACGTACCTCAACCATCGCCGTCCATGCTGATTGGAACCGGCATCCACCATCATCGACCACCATTCGTTTTCACGGTGAGCCAGATATCGGATGTCCTCACCGGCGAATCTTGTAACGCAGTCACCGTCAGTTGCGCGATCAGTGTCTCCTGTTCAGTCGCGATAATTCGGGACCTTGACTCACTGTCGATGGTGCCCAACTCGTGATCGATTTTCATGGCCAGGAGGCCGACAATTCCGACACCCTCTGTGGCCGCCCCCAACTCGCGCCGCATCTCACTACACCCCGGTACCAACTGAACTTGTTGTTCGGCCAACATCTCGAAGACTCCGTCGCCAGGAAGGCCAGCCTCGATTCGATGCATAGTCAACACCGCGTTGGCACAGAAACCTCCCTTGCAGGGGCCCGTGCGACAAATCCACACCCGCATTCCGACGGTTAAATCCAGGAGTTCCCAGCCTCGAGGAGCGCCGACCTCGACGATCAGCCCGGGAAATTGGTCGGCCGGAGCGACGGCAATGGCCCTCTCTCGCAGGTAGTGATCGAGCCTCGACGTACGGCTCATCCGAAGTCGAACACGGATTCCACCGCGTCTGACACCGGATCCCAAAGCCAACCGATGCCTTTCGACACGCCTAGGGCTGCGCCTCCTCCGACCACGGCACCCGCAACCAGACCAACGGCAGTTCCAGCGCCGGGCACCACTGATCCGATCGTTCCGCCTGCAACCACGTCCGCCAAGAAGCCGCCGGCCGCCGCGCCCATGTACAGCCCCGCGGCAGTGCCCCCCGCTTCCCGCGTCACCGCCTCCGCCACCGAGTTCCCGTCGTGAACATCCGACATCACGGCCGGGACAGCGGCCGCCGCAGCAACCACCCCGCCCATGCGGGAGAATCCCTTGAGTTCGAACCCACCGATCGACGGATCCTCCAGCCACTTCAACAGGCCCGGGTCAGCTGCGCCCGGACCGGTAGAGGGCCCCTGGCTTATCGCCTTGGTCGCCGCCTGTCGGACCCCGTCGGCCGTTCCCCCGGCCACTGCGCCGGAGGCTCCGATCGCCACGTCGGTCTTGGTCACGGATGGTTGTTCGGCTTCGCCCTCTCCTTCTCCGCCGGCGTCCGCGGCGCCGGGGAGAGTCTCACCCGTCAACGGCGCCATATCGACTTCGGATGCCGCCAGCCTTGCCGCGTATGCATCACGATTCTGCTGGACCTCGCCCAACGTGATCCGAACGGTCGCGAGGGCCGCGTCGTGCAGCGCCTTGGTGTCCTGCTTCGCCGCTTTGGCGGCGCCGATCGCGTCGTCAGCTCCATGCAGGAACGCATCCAGTGAGGCGATGTCCGCATCGGAGGTGCGCTGAGCCGTCGCCAGGGCGGCGGCCACGTTCTCCAGATCGAGGGCGATCTTGGCGAGCTGCGACTTCTGCAGGTGCAGTGTCGTCGTGGCTCGCGCCACGCCCGACGAGTCGGTGATCGGATGCTCGACACCGTTGTGCCGCCAGCCTTGTTCGAATCGTTGTTTGGCCGCGTTGAAGTCGTTCTCGACCTCGGTGGCCGAGCCCGCCGCCGCGTGGAACGCATCCGCCTGAGCGTTGATCGCCGACGGGTCTCCCGCTTGCAGTTGGTCGTTGACCTGCCACGGGTCGCCGCCCGCCGCAGAGATCAGATCGCCGACGGACAGGTTGACCAATCCGAGTGGTGGCGGCATCAACGCGCTTCGAGGCCGGCCTCGGCGGCGTTCAGCGCATCGGCGGACGACACGTCAGCGGCGGTGAATTGGTCTGCGCCCGAATGACTCTTCTCACCGACCCCAGTCAGGTCACGATGATGCGCATTCAGCTGGTCGACATGGGCTTCATGCGCTTGAGCGACGGCACGGTGGTATGACTGCGCGGCCTCGAAGTCTCCGAACATCCCTGCCGGCGGCTTCTTCTCAGCGAGTCGACTCGCCGCGGCCAGTGCTGTAGCTGCCGCGTCGATGCACCGGGCAGCACCTGCATGCAGATGATCCGTATCGACTTCCATACCGACCTCGGCCACGACCGGCTCCTCCCCCGAGACATCCCCAGATAAAGAGCCTACCGGTTCCAAATCTGTGAGATTGCAGGGAAATTGCTGGGAGCGGCAACCCGGCCGTCACCTCACCCTTCGGCCAGCACCGCCGCGAACTCCCCACACAACCGGTCCACATCAGCCATCGAGAACACCAGCGGCGGACGGATCTTGAGCACATTGCCGTGCGCCCCACACACCGAGATGAGCACCCGTCGCTCCCGCATGGCGTTCACCAGGTGCCGCGCCGTGTCACGGTCATCCACCTCGACCCCGATGTACAGTCCGGCCCCACGGACCTCCACGACGACCTCGGAGCCGGCGGCAAGCCGAGTGAGCTCCGAGCGCAGGGCGCTACCCACCTCCAAAGCGTTGGCGACCAGCTTCTCGTCCTCGATCACATCGAGGACTGCGGCCGCCGCCGCCATGGACACCGGGTTGCCGCCGAAGGTATTGAAATACGGTATGCCCCTAGCGAACTCGTCAAGCACGGCGCTGCGGGCCGCCATCGCCGCCACCGGCAGCCCGTTGGCCATCGGCTTACCCGTGGTGACCAGGTCCGGCACCACACCGTGACGTTCGAACCCCCACATCGCCTCGCCGGTGCGCCCGAACCCGGGCTGCACCTCGTCGG
Organism: Mycolicibacterium cosmeticum; assembly: GCA_016197365.1. Taxonomy (GTDB): domain Bacteria; phylum Actinomycetota; class Actinomycetes; order Mycobacteriales; family Mycobacteriaceae; genus Mycobacterium; species Mycobacterium cosmeticum_A. The sequence goes on from JACPVS010000011.1 coordinate 96,397, forward strand.
CGATGAACACCCCGCCGGCGGCACGCACCGCAGCGACCGCGGGCCCGAGCACCGTCGGGTCCGGATAGATGCCGTCCGACGAGAAGATCGTGTCGACGATCAAGGCGCTCACCCCGAGCCCGCACGACCGCAGATCGGCGATCGCCGCGTCCACGCCGCTCAGGTCGGGATCGACGGTGCGGACGTGCGGACCGACCACGGCCGCCCCGCCGATGGACGGCGAAATGGCCGTCACCGCAGCGGTATTGCCGTGATAGGCGTCGTTGGTGATGATGACGCCGGTGGCACCGGTGTAGGTCTGCGCCACCCGCAGCGCCAGATCATTGACCTCAGATCCGGTGCAGGCGTACATCACCTGGTCGATCTCACCGGGGAAAGTCGCGAGCAGTCGCGCGGAATAGTCGACGATCCCGTCGTGCAGATATCGGGTGTGCGTATTGAGCAGGCCCAGCTGCCGCGTCACCGCGTCGACGACGTGCGGGTGGCAGTGCCCGACACTGGCGACGTTGTTGTAGGCATCCAGGTAGTCGCGCCCGTCGGCGTCATACAGCAGGGTGCCCTGGCCGCGGACCAGATGTACCGGCCGTTCATAGAACAGCCGGTACGCCGGGCCCAGCATCCGGTCCCTGGCAGCTATCAGGGGGTCGTCTTGTCGACCACCCTGATAGCTGTTGGAATCCATGATGTTGGAAAATGCCATCTTCGTCAGCGTTCGTGTGCTTCTTCCAGAACGGTACGGCCGAGTTCGGCGTACCGCTGCGGATTACGGACCTTCAGGAACAGCGCCCACAGCAGCCCGCCGATACCGACCACGGCGACGACCCACGGGATGGCCGCGAAGACCCAGTCGCTGGCCGCGCTACCCGCCGCGAACGACGCGTTCTTGGCCAGCAGGTAGATCACGTAGACCATGCCTAGCCCGCCGAGCAGCGGAGCCAGGAAGGTACTGAACCAGTTCGCGGTCTCCGGATGACGTTTCTGCACATGGAAATACGAGATCACCGAGAAGGCGGCCAGTGCCTGCACGATCATGATCGCCGTGGTGCCCAGCAGAGCCATCAGGCCGTAGAGGCCGGTGTAGGGATCACGGCCGGTCAGGTCGAAGAACAGCACGACCAGGGTGGCGAAACCGGTCTGCACGAAGCCGGCGATGTGCGGCGAGCCGTGCAGCGGATGTGTGGCGCCGACGGTCTTACGCATGCCGGGGATGACGTCCTCGCGGCCCAGGGCGTACAGGTAGCGGGCCGCACAGTTGTGGAAGGCCATTCCGCAGGCGAACGATCCGGTCATCAACAGGATCTTGAACAGGTCCACCGCCCACTGCCCGAGATGTTCGTGCACCGGGTTGAAGAAGATGTTGCCCGCGGTCGCCGAATCCTGCGCCAGCGCAACGGCATTGTCCGGTCCGGTGCCGACGATCGCCAGCCAGGACACCAGCACGTAGAAGACGCCGATACCGATCACGGAGCTCACCACGGCGATCGGGATGATCTTCTTCGGGTTGCGCGACTCCTCGCCGTACATGGCGCTGGACTCGAAGCCGACCCAGGACCAGAAGGCGAAGAACAGGCCGACGCCGGCCGACCCGGCCACGGCCATGGTCGAACCGTCGGGGCCCGCCACGATGCCCGAGAGGCTGTGGAAACCGTTGAGCGGGTTAAGCGATCCCCAGGACCAGCCCTGCGGCCCGCCACCGGTGAACAACACCGAGAAGGCCATCATGGCGAGCATGACGATCTCGGTGATGAGGAAGACGCCGAGGATCTTCGCGGCCAAGTTGATGTCGAAGTAGGTCAGTAGCGCATTGATGGCGAGCATCACCAGCGCGAAGACGATCCACGGCACATGGATGTTGAACAACGACGAGAACAGGTCGTTGCCGAAGAACGAGAAGATGCCGATGAGCGACGCCTCGAACACCATGTACGCCAGCGCGGTCAGGAACCCCGCCCCCAGCCCTACGACCCGTCCCAGGCCGTGCGAGATGTACCCGTAGAAGGCACCGGTGGCGGTGATGTGCTTGCTCATCTTGGCGTACCCGATGGCGAACAGGGTCAGCACGATGGTGGCGACGAAGTAACCGGCCGGCGCGTAAGCGCCATTACCGAAGCCGACCGAGATCGGCACATTGCCGACCATGGCGGTGATGGGCGCGGCCGTGGCCACCGCCATGAACAGCACGCCGACCAGCCCCACGGCATTCGGTTTCAGTCGCTGGACGGAGTCGGTGCCCGCGGGCGCCGGTGGATCGATGATCTCGCTCATTGAATCCCAATCTGAGGGCAATTCTGGTGACCACTATTTGGTCTGGTATCCGAAGGCCACCGGCTCCGATGCTGGTGACGAACTACAACGTCGGCCATTGTTACCTCGTCGAGATTGCTTGGTCAACTGGGAAACTCAAGCACGTTCCGCATTGTTTCGGGCACGTTTCGGAGCTGGGAGATTTTGCAACAGCGAGGTAAATCTCGCCTATTTGGTCTGCTTTGGACCGATACTTGGCCCACAATGGTCGGCATGCCGGGATTGCCAGTCGACCATGCGCGCTTCGCCCAGGCGGCACTCCCCGCCTATCGGCGCGACCTCGACACCCCGCTCCGACTGCTGAGCCTGTCCGAAAACGCCACCTACCTGGTCTGCGACGACGACCCGATCGTGCTGCGGGTGCACCGGCCCGGGTATCACTCCCGGGAAGCCATCCGCTCGGAACTGGCCTGGATGAGCGCGCTGCGGTCCCAGACCATCGTCAAGACGCCCGAGTTGGTGCTCTCCGCCGACGGCGACGAGGTGGTCACCGCCACCGTGGACGGCCGGCAGCTGTACGTCGACGCCGTCACCCTGATCCCCGGCTGCACCGCCGAAGAGGTACCCGACGCCGTCGGCTTCGCCACCCTCGGCGAGTTGACCGCGATCATGCACGGACACGTGCAGAACTGGTCGATCCCGGCGGACTTCACCCGCTTCCGCTGGGACCTGGACAACATCCTCGGGCCCGGCGCCCGGTGGGGCGACTGGCGCGTCGCCCCGGGTCTCACCGACACCGACCGCGCGTCCATCATGCGGGCGGTGCATCACATCACCGAGGCGCTGGCCGAATTCGGTACCGGGGCAGACAGATTCGGCCTGATCCACGCGGATCTGCGGCTGTCGAATCTGATGGTCGACCCGGCCGCACCGTCGGCGGGGATCACCGTCATCGACTTCGACGACTCCGGCTGGGGCTGGCACCTCGCCGACCTCGGTGCCGTGGTGTCGTGGATCGAGGACTCACCCGAAGCCGAACGCATCGTGGCCGAATGGCTGCGCGGCTACGCGAAGGTCCGCACCCTGCCCGACGAACATCTGGCCCTCATCCCCACCTTCGTCATGCTGCGGCGGATCCAGCTCACGGCATGGATCGCCTCCCACGCCGACGCCGACGCGGCCATCGCCATCGGTCCGGGATACGCCGTTGGGACCGCGCGGCTGGCCGAACGTTATCTCGACGATCACACCTGGCTACGTTAAGGAGAACTATGTTCGACCTGCAGTCCCGCTCGGTACTGGTGACCGGTGGCAGCAAGGGCATCGGCCGGGGCATCGCCGGGGTGTTCGCCCGCGCCGGCGCGAACGTGGCCGTCGCCGCGCGCTCGGCGGCCGACCTCGACGAGGCCGTCGGCGCCCTGGACGGCCTCGGTGGCGGCAAGGTCATCGGGGTGCGCGTCGACGTCAGCGACCGGGAGTCCTGTAACGAGATGGCGGCGACGGTCGTCGAGGCCTTCGGCGGCCTGGATGTGTTGTGCGCCAATGCCGGCATCTTCCCCGACGCACCGCTGGCCACCATGACCCCCGAGCAGCTCAACGAGATCATGGGGATCAACGTCAACGGCACCTTCTTCGCAGTCCAGGCTTGTCTGGACGCGCTGATCGCCTCCGGCAGCGGCCGGATCATCCTGACGTCGTCGATCACCGGGCCCATCACCGGCTACCCCGGCTGGTCGCACTACGGCGCCACCAAGGCCGCGCAACTCGGGTTCATGCGCACCGCGGCAATCGAATTGGCGCCGCACAAGATCACCGTCAACGCCATCCTGCCCGGAAACATCATGAGCGAGGGCATGATCGCCAACGGCGAGGAATACATCGCCAGCATGGCGCGGTCCATCCCGGCCGGCTCCCTGGGCACCCCGGAGGACATCGGACATCTGGCGGCGTTCCTGGCCTCCGCGGAAGCGGCCTACATCACCGGCCAGGCCATCGCCGTCGACGGTGGGCAGGTACTTCCCGAATCCCTGGATGCGATCATCGGCTGATATGGAAGAGACACCGGGGGGTGCGGTTGCCGAAGATGTGCGACGGCGGATTCTGTCCATGCTGTCCAGCGGGGCATTGCGGCCGGGTTCACGGCTGGGCACCGAACGGGAGATGGCCGAGCGGTTCGCGGTGTCCCGCGCGACCCTGCGCAGTGCACTGCTGCCGCTGAGCCAGGCCGGCGTGCTGGAGCGGCGCACCGGTCGTGCCGGTGGGACCTTCGTGCGGGCGGACATGGTGCAGCGCAACGCCGCCGAACAGGCCGGGCTACCCGCGCTGCTGCAGAGTGGCGGCCACACCAGCGCCACCAAGGTACTGGCAACCGACCGCCGACCGGCCACCGTCGCCGAATCCACGGCGCTGGAGATGCCCGCGGGCGCCGAGGTTTTCGTGATCCGCCGGCTGCGCTACGCCGACGGGGTCCCGTTGTCGGTGGACCAGTCCTGCTTCATCACCGAGCAGGTCGGCGATCTGCTGGAGCAGCCGCTGGGCGGATCGCTCTACGAACTGTTCCGGGTGCGCTACGGCCTGGTGCCGGCCACCACGAACGAAACCATCGAGGTGGTCAGCGCCAGCCCGCGTGAGGCGCAGTGGCTGGACATCGCCCACCGCAAACCGCTGCTGGCCATCACCCGGGTGGCCCGCGACGCGACCGGGCGACCGTTCGAGTACGCCTACGACCTGTTCCGGGCCGACCGGGTGCGGCTCACCGCCACCACATCGACCCAGTCGGCCCGGGAGCGCCGGGCCGACGACGGCATGGTGGAACGCATCGTGAGTGCCTAACCCAGCTTGCGCAGCCGCGGTTCCAGATCCTTCTTGAACAGCTCCAGGAAGCGGCGCTGATCCTGCCGGGGGTCGTGGAACACCAGGTGGTTCAGCCCCCACTTGACGTAGTCGGCCACCTTCTCGACGGCCTCGTCCGGATCCGACGCGACGATCCAGCGCTTGGCGACCTGCTCGATGGGCAGTTCGTCGGCGGCCTTCTCCATCTCCATCGGATCGTTGATGGAGTGCTTCTGCTCCGCGGTCAGCGACAGCGGCGCCCAGAACCGGGTGTTCTCCAGCGCCAGCTTCGGGTCCGGATCGTAGGAGATCTTGATTTCGATCATCCGGTCGACGTCGTCGGGGTTCTTGCCCGCCGCCTCGGCACCCTCGCGCATCGCGGGGATCAGCTTGTCCTTGTACAGCTCCTCGCCCTTGCCCGAGGTGCAGATGAAGCCGTCGCCCGCGCGGCCGGCGTACTTGGCCACCTGCGGGCCGCCCGCGGCGATGTAGATCGGGATACCGCCCTCGGGCACGTCGTAGATGGAGGCGCCCTTGGTCTTGTAGTACTCGCCCTCGAAATCGACGCGGTCGCCCAGCCACAGTTCGCGCATCAGGCGCACCGACTCACGCAGCCGCGCGTAGCGCTCCTTGAACTCCGGCCACTCGCCTTCGTATCCGGTGGCGATCTCGTTGAGCGCCTCTCCGGTGCCGACTCCGAGGAAGATGCGGTCCGGGTACAGGCACCCCATCGTCGCGAACGCCTGCGCGATCACCGCCGGGTTGTACCGGAACGTCGGGGTCAGCACGGACGTTCCGAGGACCAACCGCTGCGTCCGTTCGCCGACCGCTGTCATCCAGGCCAGTGAGAACGGGGCATGCCCGCCCTCGTGCCGCCAGGGTTGGAAGTGGTCACTGACCGTCGCGCTGTCCATGCCGGCCGCTTCGGCGGCCACCGCCAACTCCACGAGCTCGCGCGGAGCGAATTGTTCCGCAGACGCCTTGTACCCCAGTTTGAGTTCAGCCACGTCTCTTTTCTACTCCCTTACTAAGCTCGCGGGCATGGCAGTGTCCCTCAGCACAATCACCGACACCGTGCACTTCGCCCAGACCGATCTGGTGAATTGGACGCTGGTCACCGACGGCGACGGTGTGCTGATCATCGACGCCGGCTACCCGGGCCAGCGCGGGGACGTCATCGAATCGGTGCGCAGGCTGGGCTTCGGCGTGGAGGATGTCCGGGCCATCCTGCTGACCCACGCCCACGTCGACCATTTCGGTTCGGCGATCTGGTTCGCGAAAACCCTTGGCATACCGGTGTATACCCATGCCGCGGAGGTCAGCCACGCGAAACGCGAATACCTCGAACAGGTGTCGCCCGTCGACCTGGTGACGCGCATCTGGCAGCCGCGCTACCTGACGTGGACGGCCACCATCCTCGGCAAGGGCGCGCTGACCCGCGAGGGCATCCCGAGCACCCGCGCGCTCGACGAGGACGTCGCCGCCACCCTGCCCGGCACCCCGACGGCCATCCCCTCCCCCGGTCACACCGGCGGGCACTGCTCGTACCTGGTCGACGGTGTGCTCGTCAGTGGCGACGCACTGGTGACGGGACACCCGCTCAGTTCGCGCCGCGGCCCGCAGTTGTTGCCCGGCTTGTTCAATCATGACCAGCAGGGCTGCCTGCGCAGCCTCGGCGCGCTGGGCATGCTGGACGCTGAGGTGCTGCTGCCCGGACACGGACCGGTGTGGCGGGGCTCCATCCGCGACGCGGCCGAACAGGCCGCCCGTTGAGCGGACGTCCACCGGTCCATCACGACCGCGAGCGGGCCAACTCGTTCGGTTCGGCGGCCGCCCGCTACGACCGGCACCGGCCGCGCTATCCCGCCGGCCTGATCGCGGATCTGGTTGACCGTCAAGGCATCCGGGTCCTCGACGTCGGTGCAGGCACCGGTATCGCCACCGCGCAGCTGCGCGACGCGGGCGCCGACGTGCTGGCCGTGGAGCCCGACCCCAAGATGGCCGAGGTCGCCGGGCAGAAGGGACTCGCCGTCGAGGTGGCCGGTTTCGAGGACTGGGATCCGCGCGGCAGGACCTTCGACCTGGTGGTGTTCGCGCAGTCGTTTCACTGGGTGGAGCCCGAGGCCGCGCTCCGCAAGGTACGCACACTGTTGGTTCCGGGCGGGCGGCTGGCGCTGCTGTGGAACCGCATCGTGCCCGTCACCCCGGACGCGAGCGAGCTCGGGCGCGCGTATGACGGCATCCTCGAGCAATGGCAGCGGCCGTCGACCGATATCGAGGGCGAACACCTCGACCCGCTGCTGGCCGCCGCCGGCCTAACGGGCGAACGCCGGGTCTACGTCGAACGTCCGCATTACGCCTGCGCGGACTGGGTGGATCTGGTGACCACCTACTCCAACGTGCTGCGACTGGCCCCTGCCCGGCAGGACGAACTACGTGCCCGGCTGGCCGCCGTCATCGGCGACGCAGGCGTCGACGCCACCAATGAGGCGCTCGCGGTGCTGTGCACCGCTCAGGTCAGCACGTCATAGCCGAGCAGGAACACCCCGGTCAGGAACATCCCGCAGGCCAGCACGATGGCCGGCATCAGGATCATCCCGTCCAGCTCGTCGTCGTCGAACGGGTCGGTGAGCACGCGGCCGAACAGCACCCGGCCGATCACGTTGGCACGCAAGGCGGTCACCGATTTCCGCACGCCGGGCGAGTCGCTCTTGCGGCCGACGACGATGCGCAGGCCCACCCCGGCCAGCGCCGTCAACAGGGCCGCCGCCAGGATCAGCAGCCCGACGGTCGTTTGCGACACGGCACTCAGGTTAGCTTGCCCACCTCTTGGCGATCAGCTCATGCGAGCGCAGCCGGTCCTCGTGGCGGAACGTCACCGAGGTGATCACCAGTTCATCGGCGCCGGTCACGCGCTGCAGCGCGGTCAGCCGGTCGGCCACCTGGTCCGCGTCGCCGACGAACTGGGTCTCCAGCCTGTCCTGCACCAGCGCCAGTTGGTCGCCGGTCAGCGGTGCCACCGTGTCCGGGTCCGGGTAGGGCGCCGCGCCCCCGCCGGCACGGATCGAGTGCACCCAATGTCCGTAGCTGCTCGCCAGGTGGCGCGCGGTCTTCTCGTCGTCGGCGGCCACCACATCGGCCGACACCACGACGTAGGGCTCGGCGAGCTCCGCCGACGGCCGAAAAGCGTTGCGGTAAGCGTCAATCGCTTCCAGCGCGGTCGACGGGACGATGTGATAGGCCGCCACGAACGGCAGCCCGAGCGCACCGGCCACCTGGGCGCTCTGGCCCTTGGAACTACCGAACACCCACGGCCGCAACGACGTCGAGTCACCCGGAGTGGCATGGGCTTCGAACTCTCCGGCCCGGTAGGTGCCGGCGAGCAGCGCCACGATATCGGTCACCTGGTCGCCGAAATCCGGGGCGACGGCCTCGGGTTGTTGCAGTGTCGCCATCACGGCCCGCAGCCGCGGATCGCGCATCAGCGCAGCGACATCGAAGGGTGCGGGCACCACCACACCGTCCACTTCGTGCCGTTCCCTGGGCGGCCGCGGGGTGCGCGGCTTTTCGCGTAGCGCCTCCGTGCGGCGCTGGCCGGACCGGCCAACCCCGAGATCGATGCGGCCCGGGTAGAAAGCGTCCAGGATGCCGAAGCTCTCGACGACGGCGATGGCCGTGGTGTGCCCCAGCTGGACGGCCGCCGCGCCGACGTTGATGGTCTCGGTGGCCGCGGCGATCTGGCCGATCAGCACCGCCGGTGACGAGCTGGCCACCGCGACGTAGTGATGCTCTGCCACCCAGTAGCGCCGGTATCCCCATTGTTCGGCGTGCCGTGCCAGGTCGACGGTGTTGCGCAGTGCCGTGGCCGCGTCACTGCCCGCGCTGATCGGCGCGAGGTCGAGGATGGAGAGCGGAACGGTCATCACCTACTTTCTAACGTGCCGGCGGAGCGCGCATTCCATTCGGGGGCGATCGGATCGCCGTGATCGCAAATCCGGCCTGCTAGCGTCGTCCGATGCGCGTGGTGGCGGTGGTGGCACTGGTGTGCGGCCTGCTGTCGGGCTGCCAGGCGACCGCCCAGAAGGACGGCACCTGCAGACTGGACGGGCTACCGCCGCAGGCCGGCGAGACGGTGCACCGCATCGAGTCCGGTGGCCCGTTCCCTTACCCCCGCAACGACGGGGTGGTGTTCGGCAATTACGAGGGCCGGTTGCCGCAGCATGAGCGCGGCTACTACCACGAGTACACGGTGCCCACCCCGGGCTCGTCCCATCGCGGCACCCGGCGCGTCATCACCGGCGGGAAGCCGCTCACCGAGCCGCCCGAGTTCTATTACACCGGTGATCACTATGAGACGTTCTGTCTGATCGGAGGCGTATGAAGACGTACGTGATCGACGGGTCCAGGATCGCGTCGAAGGCGGATTTCTTCACCGAGATCGGCCGGGCGGTCAACGGTGACGGCGGCTATTTCGGGTCGAATCTGGACGCCCTCGCCGACTGCCTGCGCGGGGGTTTCGGCACCCCGGACGAGGGTGGTTTCCGGTTCGTGCTGGCCCCGTACAAGGGGGCCAGGGCCGCGCTCGGCGACCCGGCGTGGAGCGCGCTGCTGAGGGTGTTCGCCGACAACGGCGCCGACCTGTGGCTGGCGAACGCGTCCTAGCGGACGGTCTCGATGCCGGCCAGGATCAGGTCGATGCCTGCCAGGAATTGGTCGCGGTCGTCGTGGTTGCGCAATTGGGCCGCGACCTCGTGGACGAACGGGTATCGCGCGGGATTGTGTCGGGTCCACTGCGCCACGACGGCCCCGAGAAACGCCGTGCGGTCGGTGCCTGCTACGTGCGAGCGGGCGTTCTCCGCGTTCTGCGCCGCGGAACCCAGGATGTAGTTCGCCAGCACGGAGGCCGAGTTGAATTGTCTCCCTTCGGGAACACCGAGCGCCTGAATCCGGACGCCGATGCCCTCGAAGATCTGCAGCAGCGCCGACCACGGGTGGCGGTGCAGTTGGGCACCGACCCAGGGGTGTACGTCGATGGTGTCGAACAGACCGAGCGCGATGGCCCGGATCGCCTCTCGCGGATCGGTTTCGGTGCCGGCGCCGGCCAGCGCTCGGGTGATGATGCCGTCGGCCGCCGCGGCCAGCAGCGCGCTCTTGTCGGCCACGTGGTGGTAGATCGCGCCGCTGCCGGTCGCGAGCCGGGCCGCCAGCGCGCGGAACGTCAGGGCGTTCTCGCCGTCCGCGTCGAGGATCTCGATCGCCGCCTCGATGATGCGTTCCCGCGACAGGGCGTCCGCGCGGCGTTCGGTCATGCCCCATCTTGACATGTTTGGAACGCTGTTCCAACCTTGATTGGAACAGCGTTCCAAAGGAGGCGGCATGACCACACACGTGACCATCGTGGGAGCAGGCATCGGCGGGCTGATGCTGGCCCGGGTACTGCACGTCCACGGCATCACCAGCACGGTGTACGAGGCCGAACCGTCCGCGTCCAGCCGCGTCCAGGGTGGCCAACTCGACATCCACCTGGACACGGGTCAGCCCGCGCTCGAGATGGCCGGGCTGACCGAGCAGTTCCGCGCCATCATCCATCAGGGCGGCGAGGCCTCCCGCGTTCTCGCTCCCGACGGCACGGTGCTGCTCGACGAACCCGACGACGGCACCGGTGGACGTCCGGAGGTCCTGCGCGGGGAGCTGCGCCGCATCCTGCTGGATGCGCTACCCGCGGACACGGTTCGCTGGGGGCACAAGGTCAGCGGTGTGCGCGCCGTCGACGAGGGACGTCACGAGGTGCAGTTCGAGAACGGGACATCGGTGGCCACCGAGCTGCTGGTGGGCGCTGACGGGGCGTGGTCGAAGATCCGGCCGTTGCTGTCCGACGCGGTACCCGCCTACGCGGGCATGACGTTCGTCGAGACCTACCTGCATGACGCCGATGCGCGGCACCCCGCGGCGGCTCGGGCGGTCGGCGCGGGCTCGATGTTCGCGCTGGAGCCGGGCAAGTGGATCGGCGCCCATCGCGAACCCGACGCCGTGCTGCACACATATGTCGTGCTGCACCGGCCCGAAGGATGGGTACGGGACATCCACCAGGTCGCCGCCGAATTCGACGGCTGGGCAACCGAACTCACCGCCCTGATCACCGACGCCGACGCCGGCCCGACGGTCCGGCCGATCTACGCCCTGCCCACCGGGCACCGCTGGGACCGGACGCCGGGCGTGACGCTGCTGGGCGACGCCGCCCATGTGTGCCCACCCTCCGGCGAGGGCGCGAATCTGGCGATGCTCGACGGCGCGGAACTCGGCCAGGCGATCGCCGCGAACCCCGGCGATGCCGAGACCGCGCTGGCCGCCTACGAGTCGGCGATGTTCCCGCGCAGCGAGGCCGCCGCGATCGAGGCACGCGACATGCTGACCTTGTTCCTCGGCGAGGACGCCTGCGCCGAGGTCATGGACACCCTTTCGCGAAAAACTTGACACGTGTAAAGTTCGCCGCCATGGACAACATCAGTGGCAAGACCATCGCGATCACCGGCGCCGCTCGCGGCATCGGCTACGCCACCGCGAAGGCCCTGCTGGCCCGCGGCGCCCGCGTCGTCATCGGTGACCGCGACGTCGCCCTGCAGGAGTCGGCCGTCGTCGAACTGACCAAGCTGGGCCAGGTCTCCGGCTACCCGCTGGACGTCACCGACCGGGAGTCGTTCGAGACGTTCCTGGACAAGGCCCGCACCGACGGCGGCGGCCACATCGACGTGCTCATCAACAATGCCGGCGTGATGCCGGTCGGCGCCTTCCTCGACGAGACCGAGCAGTCGATCCGGTCATCGCTGGAGGTCAACGTGTACGGCGTGCTCACCGGCTGCCAGCTCGCCCTGCCCCAGATGGTCAAGCGGCGCAGCGGCCACGTCATCAACATCGCGTCGCTCTCCGGCCTGATCCCGCTGCCCGGCCAGGTGGTCTATGTCGGCGCCAAGTACGCCGTCGTCGGGCTGACCACCGCGCTGGCCGACGAGATGGCGCCACACGGCGTCAACGTCTCGGTCATCATGCCGCCGTTCACCAACACCGAGCTGATCTCGGGTACCAAGTCCGGCGGCGCGATCAAGCCGGTGGAGCCCGAAGACATCGCCGCAGCCATCGTCAAGACGCTGGACAAGCCCAAGACCCACGTGTCGGTGCCGCCGGCGTTGCGGTTCACCGCGCAGGCCGCGCAGATGCTGCCGCCCAAGGGCCGGCGCGCGATGAACAAGGCGCTCGGCCTGGACAAGGTGTTCCTCGAGGTCGACACCACCAAGCGCAAGGCCTACGAGGATCGTGCCCGGGCCGCGCAGGGCGTCATCGAGTCCGACGGCAAGTAACGCCGTTCGGTGCGCCCACGGATCCCGGTGAGGATTTCGTAGTCGATGGTGCCGGTGGCGCTCGCCCAGTCGCCGGCGGTCGCACCGGCACGACCGAACAGCACCGCCCGATCCCCCTCTGTCACGCCGCCGCCGTCGTGGCCGAGGTCGACCACCAGTTGGTCCATGCAGACCCGCCCCACGCCGTCGAACCTGCGGCCGTTGATCAGCACCGGCAACCGGTCCGACAACGCGCGCGGCACACCGTCGGCGTACCCGCAGGCCAACACCGCAACGACGGTGTCGTCGCGGGCTATCCACCGGTGGTTGTACGAAACCCCTTGGCCTGCAGCGATCTTCTTGACCATCGCCACCTCGGCGGTCAGCGTCATCGCCGGGATCAGCCCGAAGTCACCGAGCGCGGGCACCGGGCTGCGCCCGTAGATCGCGATACCCGTGCGCACGATGTCGCGGGCCAGACTCCGATCTGTCAGCGCGGCAGCCGAGTTGGCGATGTGCACCCGCTGCGGACGCAGACCCCCGCGGCGCAGGTCCGCCACACATGCGTCCAGCCCGGCGGCCTGCTCGGCGTTGAGCGGATGGCCCGGTTCGTCCCCGCGGGCCAGATGACACATCACCGTCCGCAGCACCAGCGCGTCGTCGGAGAGCAGGGCACGCACCTGCGGCCAGTCCTGTGCTGACACCCCGCTGCGCGCCAATCCGGTGTCGACCTTCACACCCACCGTGGCCCGCCGCCCGAGCCGGTGGGCGGCGGACGTGACGGCCACCAGGTGCGCCGGTGAGGACACCACAATCTCCACCCCCGCCTCGATCGCGGCGACGAAATCCGTTGACGGCGTATGCAACCAGGCGATCACCGGTGCGCTGACACCACCCGCCCGCAGGGCGAGCGCCTCCCCGACGGTAGCGACCCCGAGTTCAGCGGCGCCGGCCGCCAGCGCGGCACGGGCCACGGCGACAGCGCCGTGCCCGTACCCGTCGGCTTTGACGACGGCGATCACCTCGGCGCCGGAGCGTTCCCGGATGACGCCGACGTTGTGCGCGACGGCGGCCAGGTCGACGATCGCCTCGGGGCTCAGTACTCGATCGCTTCGATCAGCGGGGACGGCTCATCCATCAACGCCCAGAACCGGTCCCGGATCGCGACGGTCATCGGGCCGGGCTCGCCGTTGCCGATCGCCTCACCATCCAGGCTGTTGATCGGGGTTACCCCGCCCGCGGTGGTGACGGCCATCAGCTCGTCGGCGTCGTACAGCTCATGGCTGGTGACGTCGCGAAGGGTGGCCTCGATGCCCATCTGCTCGGCCAGCTCGAACACCGTCTTACGGGTGATGCCCGGCAACGCATTTCGCGACGGGGAGGCCAGCTTGCCGTCCTTGACGATGCAGACGTTGAAGCCGGGCCCCTCGGCGACGCAATTGTCGGAGTCGAGCAGGATCGCGGTGCGCGCGCCACGGTCCTTGGCCTCGAAGCTGGCCGCGGTGAGGTCGCCCCACTGGTAGTTCTTGATGGTCGGGTCCACGGTGTTGCGACCGGCCCGCCGGACATGGCGCGGGACGACGGCTGTGGTGCCGAAGATCTGCTCGGCCGGCGGGAACGCCCACAGGTAGGGGATGGCGTAGATGTACACCTGATGGGTGAGCTTGGTGAGATCCTTCTCGCCCTTGCGCTTTCCGTAGCCACGGGTGACGGTGAGGTTCACGAACGACTCACGCAACTGGGACAGTGACACGCACTTCTTGGTGATCTCGGCGAGCTCGCCCTTGCTGATGCCCGCGTCCAGGCGCAGCCTGGTGGCGCCGTCGAGCAGCCGGTCCAGGTGGTCGCCGAGCCGGAAGATGTTGCCATGCCACACATGGGCGACGGTGTAGGTCAGATCGGAGTGTCCGAAGCCGGTGTCGAAGATGGAGATCTTGGCCTCTTCGGCCGGCATGTACTCACCCTCGATCCAGGCCACGCCGCCCGCGAACGGGCTGGAGGTGTCCAGTTCGTAGTCGCTGTACTGGATCACCGAGCCGGCGGGGGTGTCCTCCCGGATGGCCGCACCAGGCTCGACGGCGACGAGATTGGAGGTGCCTGCGTCTGCAATGGTCATGTTGTTCAGTCCCTTTCGATCAGGAGTTGTGGGTTTTGACGTAGTCGGCGCCGGCATCGCCGCGGGCCAGCCGCGCCTTCAGGCCGGTGGCCCACCAGAGCGCCGCGACGGCGACGATGCCGAGGAACACCCACTTGTTGTTGGTGAACTGTGGCAGGAAGAGCAGCGCGACGGCGACACCGACGAACACCACCAGCGCGGTGACGTAGAGCGGCAGCCGCCAGCGGCCCAGGTCGAAGGTCCCCGGTTCGCCGACCGGGATGGTGCCGCGCTTGTAGCCGACGAGCAGGCCGATGGTCTGCAGGATGTAGACGAAGAAGAACAGCAGCGACGCGATACCGATGATGTAGTTGAACGCCGCCTCGTTCACCAGCGCCGAACACAGCAGCAGCGCCGACAGGCAACCCAGGCCGAGCACGGCGTAGGTGGGCGCCTTGCTCTTCGGCGAGACGTGCCGCCAGATGTGCGAGAACGGCAGCATGTTGTCCCTGGCCATCGAGTAGGTCAGCCGGGTGGCCACCAGGATGTTGGCCAGCAGGCAGGCGAGGATGTTCGTCAGTGCCACGGCCACAACGATTTTGGTGACGACGGGGCCGGCCTGCTGGCTGATGATCTCCTCGATGGGCGCACCCGGGTTTGCGGCGACGGCCGCGGAGTCGCGGATGGCCAGCACGTAGACGATGTACATCAGCAGTTCGATGACGATCGAGGTGACCAGCGCGTAGAACATCGTCTTGGGCACCACATGCCGGGCGTTCTTGGTCTCCTCGGCGACGTCGGCACCGGACTCCACCCCGATCAGGCCGAAGAACGGGCCGAGGGCGGCCGCCAGCCAGGCCAGCACGTAGGAGTCCTTGTCGCCGGCTTCACCTCCGGTGAACAGCACCGAGATCGGCTGGTGATTCTCCGGTGCGGAGAAGGCGATGACGGCGACCAGGAGCGTCGCGCCGACGGTGATGACCAGCTCCAGGCTGACGCCGATGTTGTTCACCATGGTGGCGAACCGGACGCCGTAGATGTTGATCAGCACGCAGACGAACACCACCGCGATGGCGAGCAGGATCTGGGCGCTCTGGCTCATGGTCCAGCCGAACAGGCCGCCGAGGTAGCCGGACAGGATGAAGCCGACCCCGGTCATTCCGCAGACCCAGCCCATCAGCGCGATGAACCCGGTGAACCAGGCCAGGTTCGGGCCGTTGATCCGGCTGATCCACTGGTAGGAGTAGCCGGCCAGCGGCAGCTTGGCGGTCAGGTCGGCGGCGATGAACGCCCACAGCGCGAACACCGCACCGGCCAGCAGCAGCGTCCACACGAACGGCGCGCCCGCGGTGAAGTAGCCGGCGCCGAAGCCGGTGAACACCGCCGTGGTGGCGCTGATGGTGGCGAAACCGATGGCGAAAGACGCCAGGCTGCCTACCGAGCGGTCCAGCTTCTGGGTGTAGCCGAGCTCGGCGAGTTTGGCGTCCTCGGAATCCAGGGCGGGCGGTGTATCGGTGGGACGGACGGGGGTGTCGGTCATGGGTCACTCCAGCTGTGCGGGTTAGGAAAAGCGACTGATGACAGGAAAACGCCGACGGCTGTTCACCGGAAGTTCCATGTTTTGATGGATTGATAACCGCTGGTTATCAGTGTGGTCGCTCATCGGGGTTCTCACCGAAGCTCCACTGCGATTGCACATGCCTGACCAGCGCGTCTGCCTGTGGCGACAGCGATGCGGGATTCCACGCCAGGGCCGTGTAACTCGGCGGCCGGTCTGTTATCGGTACGTAAACGATGCCCGGGCGGTCGTAGAAACGGGCCACCGACGACGTGGTGAAACTGATGCCCAGACCCCGGGCGATCGACGTCGTCTCCGCCTCGTAGGTGGCCGCGATGGCGGCGATGGTCGGCGGCCGGTTCCCGCGGACGTCCATCGCCAGCCAGTAGTCCCGCCACGGCCCGGCGGTCAGCGGCGCACACACGATCGGGTCGTCGAGCAGCTCCGCGATGCCGACCTCGGTGCGTCCGGCCAGCGGGTGATCCCTGGGCAGGCAGGCCACCCAGGATTCGGAATCCAGCACCAGCATCCGGTGATCGGGCAGATCGACCGGCGGCCTGATCAGCGCGACCTCCGTGGCGCCCGACGCCAGCCCCGCGGTGGGGTCGGCGAAATCGAACTCGATCGGCTCGACGCTGACGTCTGGGTAGGCGGACTCGAAATGCCGCACGATGCGGAACAGCAGGTCGGCCCCGGTACCGATCAGATAGCCGAGCCGCAGCCGGCCCTGTCGGGTGCCCGACAGCGTGACCAGGTTGTCCACCACGGCGTCGACGCCTGCCAGGGCCTGCTGCACCTGCGGCAGCCAGGCCGCGCCGAGGTCGGTCAACGCAACCTCCCGGGTGTTGCGGTGGAACAGCACCACCCCGAAGGCCTGCTCCAGCTGCTTGATCGCGGTGGACAGGGCGGGCTGTGTGATGAACAGCCGTTCGGCGGCGCGGCGGTAGTTCAGCTCCACGCCGAGGACGGCGAAGTAGCGCAGCTGCCGCAGCGTCACGTCAGACACGGCAGCCCTCGGTGAGGTCTCTGACCTCGGCGTAACGGGCCCGCACCGCGGGTACGGGGGCTCCCTGGTACCGGCGGGCGGGTGGCGGGGTCCAGTCCGGCAGCGCGCCCGTCAGCGCCCACGCGGCTTGGCGCGCCGCGCCGAGCGCGACGTATTCGGCCGGGTCCGGCACCTGCACGGGGACACCGAAGACGGTGGGTGCGATCTCGCGCAGCGCCTCCGACTTGGCTCCGCCGCCGATCAGCAGCACCCGCCGGGCCGGCACGCCCAGATCGGTGAGGTGATCCAGGCCGTCGGCCAGCGCGCACAGCAGCCCTTCGACGGCGGCGCGAGCGAAGTTCGCGGCGGTGGCATTGCCCACCCGCAGGCCGTGCACCGCGCCGGTCGCGTCGGGCCGGTTCGGTGTCCGCTCGCCTTCCAGGTAGGGCACCATCACCAGACCCTCGCTGCCCGCCGGGGCCGAGCAGGCCAGCCGGGAGAGCTCACCGTGGTCGACGCGCAGCAGGGCAGCCGCGGCGTCGAGCACGCGTGCCCCGTTCAGGGTGCACACCAGGGGAAGGTGCTGCCCGGTCCCGTCGGCGAAGCCCGCGACGAAGCCCTCACCGTCGCGGGCCGGCGTCGCCACACTTGCCGAGACGACGCCCGACGTGCCGATCGAGATGATCACGTCGCCCTCGCGCGCACCCAAACCCAGTGCGGCGGCGGCATTGTCGCCCAGGCCGGCGCCGAAAACCCGGTCCCTCGACACCGCGGCAGCCCCTGGGGCCAGCACCCGCGGCAGCGCCGGCCGGCGGCCACGCAACGCGAGGTGCAGCAGGTCGGTGCGATAGGCGTCGGTCACGGCGTCGAAATAGCCGGTGCCGCTGGCGTCGCTGCGATCGGTCACCAGCTCGCCGGCCCCGATGTCCCCGCCGCGCAGCCGCCAGCTCAGCCAGTCGTGGGGCAGGCAGACCGTGGCGGTCCGGTCGGCCGCGGCCGGTTCGTGGTCCGCGAGCCAGCGCAGTTTGGACACCGTGATGGCCGCCAGTGGCACCACACCGACCGCGTCGGCCCAGGCACGCGCGCCGCCGAAGTCGCTCACCAGATCCGCGGCCGCCTGCGCCGACCGGGTGTCGTTCCACAGCAGCGCGGGGCGCACCACCTGGCCGCGCTCATCCAGGCACACCATGCCGTGCTGCTGCGCACTGACCGACACCGCGGCGACGTCGTCGAGGCCGCCGGCCTGCGCTGTCGCCGTGGCTGCCGCCAATTCCCATGCAGTGGGGTCTATTTCGGTGCCATTGGGATGACGAGCCCGGCCCTGCCGCACGACGGCACCGGTCTCCGCGTCGCAGACGAGCACCTTGCAGGACTGCGTGGAGGAGTCGATTCCCGCGACGAGGGCCATGGGAAGCAGACCCTAGCCGAACTCCGGGACCGGGTCACCGTTCCGGTAGGCCTCGATGATGGCCAGCTGCTCGAACAGCTGACCGTGGGTGAAGGGGTGCTGCTGGGCGGTGCCCACCAGCACCACCCGCACGATCGTGCCGTCCTCGGTGGCGTCCAGCCACAGCGAGGTCACCGGCAGTCCGTCGGCGACCTCGGCTCCGGACGGTTCGAAGAACCACACCGCAAAGTCGTCGTTGGATTCTTCCTCGTCAAAGATCCAGCCGCGCGCGGTGATTCGCTCGTCGAACTCGGCCAGGTCCGCGACGACGGCGTCCTCGATCTCGGACAGCTGCTCGAACGCGGCCGTGGAGATACGGTTCGCGGTCTGACGCTTCTTGCGCCGGGCCTTCTTCTGATCGGAGCCGCGGGACACGCCTCAGCCCAGCGCCCGGTCCAGATCGGCGATCAGGTCCTCGGTGCCTTCCAGACCGACCGAGATGCGCACCACCCCGTCGCCGAGGCCGATCGCGGCCCGGCCTTCGGGGCCCATCGCGCGGTGCGTGGTGGTGGCCGGGTGCGTGATCAGCGATTTGGCGTCGCCCAGGTTGTTGGAGATGTCGACGACCTGAAGTTTGTCGAGCACCTCGAACGCGCGGTCCTTCGCAGATCCATTTTTTCCAGCGGAAAGCTCGAAAGTGACCACCGTGCCGCCGCCGCGCATCTGCCGCTTCGCCAGGTCGAACTGCGGATGTGATTCCAGGAACGGGTATTTCACCCAGTTCACCCCGGCCTGGCCCTCCAGGAACTCGGCGATACGCTGCGCGGACCGGTTCGAGTAGTCCACCCGGACAGCCAGCGTCTCAAGGCCTTTGAGCAGTGTCCAGGCGTTGAAGGCACTGATCGCCGGGCCGGTGTGGCGCATCAGCTTCTGCACCGGCCCGTCGATGTATTCCTTGTCGCCCAGGATCGCACCGCCGAGCACCCGGCCCTGGCCGTCGATGTGCTTGGTGCCCGAGTAGACCACCACGTCGGCACCCAGGGGCAGGCCCTGCTGCAGCAGCGGGGTGGCGAAGACGTTGTCCAGCACCACCTTTGCGCCGGCGGCGTGGGCCATTTCGGAGACCGCGGCGATGTCGACCAGCGACTGCATCGGGTTGGACGGCGTCTCGAAGAACACGGCCTGAGTGGGCTTGCTCAGCGCCTCTTCCCACTGGGCCAGGTCTTCGCCGTCGACGAACACCGTCTCCACACCCCAGCGCGGCAGGATCTCGTTGCACACCACGAAACAGGATCCGAACAGGCTGCGGGCGGCCACCAGCCGGTCCCCCGCGCCGAGCAGAGCGCCGAGCGCGGTGAACACCGCGGCCATCCCGGTGGCGGTGGCGAAGGCGGCCGGGGCGTCCTCGATCAGCCGCAACCGCTCCTCGAACATCGAGATGGTGGGGTTGCCGTAGCGGGAGTAGACGTACCGGTCGATCTCCCCGGTGAACGACTTCTCGGCATCCGCGGCGGACTCGTAGACGTAGCCCGAGGTGAGGTAGAGCGCCTCGGAGGTCTCCTCGAAACCCGACCTCAGCAGCCCGCCGCGCACACCGATGGTGGCCTGGCTGACGCCGTCGGGCAAAGGCGCCGGGATGCGAACAGAGGGAACTTCACTCATGACTGGCTCCAGGGCAATCCGACGGCCTTCCATCCCGTACCGCCCCGATGGCGGTTCTCGTCGAGGTTGCCCTCGAATCCGTCGAGCACGTTGTAGGACGGGGCGAGGCCGGCTTCGGTCGCGGCGATGGCCGCGCCGATGGACCGGTTGCCGGACCGGCACAGGAACACCACCGGGCGGTCGGCGGTGACGCCGGCCGCGGTCAGGTCCGCCACGAATCCGTCGTTGTGCGCACCGTTACTGGTGGTCCACTCGACGTAGATCACGTCCCGGCGCAACTCGCTCAGATCCGGCACTCCGACGAATCGCCACTCCGCCTCGGTACGACAGTCGACCAGGACGGCACTGGGATCGTCGGCGAGAAGCTTCCAGGCTTCCTCGGGCGTGATGTCTCCGGCGTAGGGTGTGGACACCTCTCCTACCGTAGTAGCGGGCGCCGGGCGAGGGCGACAAGGGTGAGCGCTGGGTCAGCTCGGAGTCGCCGAGCAGACCTTCCACATCCCGCCCTCGCGGACCAGCGTCAGATCGGCGCCGACCTTCGCGTCCGGCGCGTTGTTGAAGTGGTAGGTCGCCTTGGCGGTGCCACGATCGCCGTCCACCACCACATTGCCGACCCCGTCGACGTACCGTTCACCGCGCTTCGCCGCCGAATCACGTTGGCGGGCAAGGACGTCGTCCTTCTTGCCCTGCTGCTCCCTACAGGTGTACTTCACGAAGTCTTCGTAGTTGTGGCCCTGCAGGGCCGCATTCTGACCGGATACGGCATTACCGATCTGTTCGGGATCGCCGCCGTCGGAGTGCCGGTTCAGCACAAAAATCGCGGTGATCACAAGGACGATGATGACCAGCGCACCCAGGAAAGGCGCCGGGGTCGGGCGGTCCCGCGGTTCGTCCTGCTCGCTCACGACTGCCAGAGTTTACGCAGCACCATCGAGGTGCGCTGCGCACGGTCCCGGGCCACCGTCACGTCGGACGCGGTGGCCAGGGTGGCGCCCAGCCGGTACCGGCCGTCGGACTCGTCGAGACGGTCGAAGAGGCGTACGTCGCTCTCGGCGACGGCCAGCGCCTCGGCGAGGACGGCCAGCACCGCCGACTGATCCGGGGAGTTCACCTTGTCGGTGGCCGACTCGGCTCCGCCGTAGGCCACCTCGGCCGCGCCGGGCGACACCATGATGGTGTCCACCGACAGGCCGAGCACCGCGCGGGCGTGCAGTTCGAATTCCGACAGCCGCTGGGTGCGCACGGTGAGCAGTCCGGTGTCGTCCGGCCGGGGCCGCACGGTGGAGAAGTAGACCTCGTCGCCGCGGACCAACAACTCCACGGCGAACACCCCGCGCCCGCCCAGCGAGTTCACGATGCGGGCCGCGATCGACTTGGCCGCGTCCAGCGCGGCGGGCGACAACCGGTGCGGTTGCCAGGTGGCCAGGGTGCCGTCCTCGCCGAGGCGGTGCCCGATGGCCTCACAGAAATGGACGACCGGCCCCGTCGGCCCGGTGGTACGGACCGTCAGCAGCGTCACCTCGTCGTCGACGTCGACGACGGTCTCGGCCATCACCCGGTTGTGGGTGGTGTGGCCTGCGGCCACCGCGCGCTTCCAGGCCGGTTCGACATCTTCTGGGCGCAGCAGCACCGACACCCCGTCCCCGGCAGCACCCTGCACCGGCGTGACGGTGAGCGGGAAACCCGCATGCTCGGCGACCGTCGCCAGTTCCGCTGCCGACCCGGCAAACCAGAACGGCGCGGTCGGCAGACCGAGTTCGTCGGCGGCCAGCCGGCGCAGGCCCTCGCGGTCCACGCTCAGGCGGGTGGCGCCGGGCGTGGGGAACACCTCGATGGATTCGCCCAGCGCGGCCAGCACATCGGTGGCGACAACACCCGATTCGACCACTACGAAATGCGGCCGCTCCTTGTCGATCACCGCGGTCAGCGCCTCGCGATCGTTCATCTTGACGACGACGGCGCGGTCGGCGACCCGGTGTGCGGGCGCGTCCGCGTACCTGTCGACGGCGACCACCGAGGCGCCCAGGCGCTGAAAGGCCAGGGCCAGTTCGCGACTCGTCTCACCGGAACCGAGCAGCATCACGACAGGAGTCGGGGTGTTCTTCACGTCCTCAGTCATTACCAGCCCAGCCTGCCAGATCGTCAGCCCAGCCGGATGTCGACATAGCACCAACGCCAGGATTCGCCCGGCTCGGCCGAGCGCATGACCGCGTGACCGGTCTGGTGGAAGTGCGCCGAGGCATGCTGCAGGGGGCTGGAATCACAGCAGCCGACATGACCACAGGTCAGACACATCCGCAGATGCGCCCAGGCGTGCTCACCGTCGGCTTCGCATTCCTGGCAGCGGCCCGGGGTGCTGGGTTCGGGCTCTACGATCTCCAGCGCGTCCTGAAGATGTTCACACAAGTTGGTGGCCGGGGCTCCCGAGGTCGTGGGGGTGCCCGCCTCGCGCCGACGTGATCTCTTCAGCATATTGATCAAGGATACGGACGGGCGGGCACGCGCACCGTCCGGCAGAGGGGGCGTTCATGGAGGGCACACTGCTGGCGGTGCTGGCGGCCGCGGTGCTGCTGGCGGGCGTCAGCCGGCGCTTCGACGTGTCGGCACCCCTGGCCCTGGTCGTGGCCGGACTCGCGGCCAGCGCCATCCCGGGCTTCGGCTCTGTCGAGCTGGACCCGGAGCTGGTACTCAACGTGATCCTGCCGCCGCTGCTGTGGTCGGCGGGCCTGGAGAGCAGCTACGTCACCATGCGCCAGCACATCCGGCCGATCGGACTTCTCGCGGTGGGACTGCCGCTGGCGACGACGCTGGCCGTCGGATTCGTCGCCTTCCACACCGTGCCGGAGCTGACCGTCGCGGCGGCGCTGACCCTCGGCGCCATCGTGGCGCCCCCCGACGCGGTGTCGGCGACGGCCGTCGGCCGCCGCCTCAGGCTGCCCCGCCAGATCATGACGCTGCTCGGCGGGGAGAGCCTGCTCAACGACGCGACGGCGCTGACCGCGTACAAGGTGGCCCTGGCGGCGGCCATCGGGGCGACGGCGACCTGGGGTTCAGGGCTGGCCACCTTCGGGTTGGCGGTGGCCGGCGGCCTGGTGGTCGGCCTGGCCGTGGGCTGGCTGATCGCCTTCATCCGGCACCGGCTGGACGATCCCATGGTCGAGAGCGCCATCGGGCTCATCGCGCCGTTCGTCATCTACCTGCTGGCCGAGGAGATCCACGGATCCGGTGTGCTGGCGGTCGTGGTCGCGGCGCTCATCCTCGGGCAGCGGTCCACCGAGGCCGGTTACGCCACCCGACTGCAGGACGACGCGGTGTGGAAAGCGTTGCAGCTCATCCTCGAATCCTTTGCCTTCCTGCTCATCGGGCTGCAGCTGCCCGAGGTGGTGCACGAGCTCACCGGCATCTCGTTCGTGACGATCGCGGTGTCGTCCATCTCGGTGCTGGCGACGGTGATCCTCGTGCGCATCGTCTGGGTGTTCGCCTTCGCCTACACCCCGCGGCTGCTGTTCAAGCGGGTCCGGGAGAACGAGCCGCGCCCCGGCCCCGCCGAGGTGTTCGTGCTGGCGTGGGCGGGCATGCGCGGGGTGGTTTCGCTGGCGGCGGCATTCGGTGTGCCGCTCACCACGTTGAGCGGTGAGCACTTCCCCGGCCGCCCGCAGCTGGTGTTCCTCACCTTCGTGGTGGTGGTCGGCACCTTGTTGCTCCATGGCCTGACGCTGCCCTGGGTGATCCGGCACTTCTGCGTGCGCGGCGACGACGAACAGCAGGACGCGCTGGCCGAGGCCGCCGCTCAGGACAAGGCGGGCCGGGCGGCCGCCGACCGGCTCGACGAACTGCTCGCCGAACAGCGGGCCGAGGGCAACGCCATGCGTGACGGCGCCGCGGCGGTGCTGCACAAATGGAACACCGCACGGCGCAACTCGGCGTGGGAACGGTTGGGCCGCAGCGAGGAAGAACTCGGCGAGAGTCCGGCCTCGGCGTTCCGCCGGTTACGGCTGGAGATGCTGGCCGCCGAGCGCGCGACGTTCATCGCCGAACGCGACGCGGGCAATATCGACGACGAGGTGCTGCGGTCGGTGTTGCGCGGCCTCGACCTGGAAGAGGCGACGCTCAATCGGCGATGAACTGCTGCATCGCGCCGGTCAGTGCGGTGAAGACGCGGTGCGCCGCCTCGAGGTCGGCGTCGGGCAGGCCGGCCAGCGCCTGTGAGCTGATCTGCGCCAGCGGGGTGAAGAATTTCCTGGCCACGGTCAGCCCGTGCTCGTCGTAACGCAGGATGACCTTGCGGCGGTCGGCCGGGTCGGTGTCGCGGCGAAGGTGCCCCGACGCGATCATCCGCTCCACCAGGTAGGTGATGGCAGCCCCTGAGGTGCCCATCAGCTTGCGCAGTTCACCCGCGGTCAGCGGGGTTCCGGCCGACTCGGCGACCATGATGTGCAGCAGAGCCCGAAAGTCATTGGCGCCCACGTTGTTCTGACCTGCGAAGGTCCTGCCGATCTGCTCGGACTCCGCCGTCAGCGCCCGCACGTCCACGGAGATCTGCGCCTCCAGTGAGGCACGGTCGGGCTGCATGCCGACATCATACAGTTGATTAACATTTAAGTTTCTGAAATATTTATCGGTATGTCCCGCCGCCTCTCCTGGATCTTGGCCCTGCTCGTCGTGGTGACCTCTGGGGCGCTGATGGCGCTCATCGGTTCCGGCGATTCGGCGTCCCAGTCGCCGGTACCCGTCCCCGCGTCGGCCGAATCCGCGCGGGCCGACGCCGTCCGCGCGGATTTCCCCGGTGGCGATCAGGTTCCGGCCATCATCGTCGTGACCCGCACCGACGGTCAGGCGCTGGCGCAGGACGACATTGCCGCGGCAGGCCCGGGCGCCACGGTGTCCGAGGACGGTGCGGCCGCCGTCGTGGTGGCGCCGCTGTCCGCGGACCTCTCCGGTTTCGCCCTCAACGACGCGGTGCGTGATCTGCGCACCGCCACCGCCGAGCGACTTCCCGACGGACTGCAGGCCCAGGTCACCGGCGGGCCAGCGTTCGGCGCCGACATCGCCAATTCCTTTGCCGGAGCCAACATCACGCTGCTCGCCGTGACGGCCGCGGTGGTCGCCCTGCTGCTGATCATCACCTACCGCTCCCCCGTGCTGTGGCTGGTGCCCCTGCTGGTCATCGCCTTCGCCGACCGGGTCGGCAGCGTCGTCGGATCGGCGGTGGCCGCCGGGGTGGGGCTGAGCCCGGACGGATCGACCGGCGGCATCACCAGCGTGCTGGTGTTCGGCGCGGGCACCAACTATGCGCTGCTGCTCATTTCGCGCTACCGCGAGGAACTGCACCGCTTCACCGACCACCGCGAGGCGCTCCGGGTGGCGTTGCGCGCCGCCGCACCCGCGATCCTGGCCAGCAACGCCACCGTCGTGCTGGCGCTGCTGACCCTGGTGTTCGCCTCGGCGCCGAGCAACCGGAGCCTCGGCGTGCAGTCGGCTTCCGGTCTGGTGGTCGCGGCCGTCTTCGTGCTGCTGGTGCTGCCGCCCCTGCTGGGGTTGTGCGGCCGCAAGCTGTTCTGGCCGTTCGTCCCGAATACCGACTCACACACCAAACCGCTTACCGAGAGCGGTTTCTGGCACCGCATCGCCGCTGGCGTGGCCCGGCGACCCGTCGTGGTCGCCACGGTGGCACTGGCCGCGCTGGCCGCCCTGTGCGCCGGATTGTTCACCACCCCCGTCGGGCTGTCCCAGACCCAGCAGTTCCGGGTGCAGGCCGAGTCGGTGGCCGGCTACGACACCCTGGCCGCGCACTTCCCCAGCGGGCTGACCAACCCCACCCGCGTCATCGCGCCCACCGCGGTGGCCGACGCGGTGCAGCGCGCCATCACCGGCACGCCGGGCGTCACCTCGGTCATTCCCGCCGGGCAGTCAGCGACCGGGCTGACGCAGTGGTCGGTGGTGCTCGACGCCGAGCCGGCCTCCGCCAAGGCCTTCACCACCATTGACGCCCTTCGTGATTCGGTGCACGGCGTGGACGGCACGGCCCTGGTGGGCGGGTCGGATGCGCAGGCCCGCGACGCCGCGGCGGCTGCTCAGCGAGACCGCCAGGTGGTCATTCCGGCGATCCTCGCCGTCGTGCTGGCGGTGCTGTTCATCCTGCTGCGCTCCGCACTGGCCCCGCTGCTGCTGGTCGCGGTGACGGTGCTCTCCGCGCTGGCCGCGCTGGGACTGGGAGGCTGGGCCAGCGTGCACCTGTTCGGATTCCCCGCGCTGGACAACGGGACTCCGCTGTTCGCGTTCCTGTTCCTGGTCGCGCTCGGCGTCGACTACACCATCTTCCTGGTGACCCGGGCACGAGAGGAGACGCCGGAGTTCGGCAACCGGCAGGGCATCGTGCGCGCGGTGTCGGCAACCGGCGCCGTCATCACCAGCGCGGGGATCGTGCTGGCCGCGGTGTTCTGCGTGCTCGGCGTGCTGCCGCTGATCGTGCTGACCCAGCTGGGCATCATCGTGGGCCTGGGCATCCTGCTGGACACCTTCGTGGTGCGCACCGTCATCATCCCGGCGCTGTTCACCCTGATCGGGCCGCGCATCTGGTGGCCGGGGCTGCGCGCCGACCGATAGCGTGGCGGCATGACCGTAGGCGTGCTGTGCGCGATCCCGGAAGAGCTCGGTAGTTTCGTCCAGCTGATGCAGGACGTCACCCAGACCGAAGTGGCGCGGTGGACGTTCGCCGACGGCCTTCTCGACGGGCAGCGCGTGGTGGTCGCCGAGGCCGGGATGGGCAAGGTGAACGCCGCGACCGCAACGACGCTGCTGATCGAGAAATTCGGCTGCGATGCCGTCATCTTCACCGGTGTCGCCGGTGGCCTGGACCCCGAACTGACCATCGGCGATATCGTCGTCGCCGACCGGATCCTGGCCAACGACTCGGGAATCATTGAGGACGAACGCCTTTCGCTGTACCAGCCGGGACACGTGCGGTTCTTCAACCCGACGGACGAACTCGGTTACGACGTGGACACCGATCTGCTCGAGCGGGTGAAGCACCGGCTGTCGGCGGTGTTGCTGCCGTTTCTCGATCCTGAGGCCGGCGGGCAGGGCCGTGCGCCGCGAATCACGTTCGGCACCATCGTCTCCGGTGATGCCTACCTGCACTGCGGCGTCACCCGGGAACGCCTGCACCGCGAGTTGGGTGGGTCGGCCATCGAGATGGAAGGCGCTGCGGTGGCCCAGGTCTGCGCGGCATTCGGGGTGCCCTGGCTGGTGATTCGCGCCCTCTCCGATCTCGCCGGCCACGACCCCGACATCGACTTCACGGTGTACACCAAGCATGTTTCCGACGCGTCGGTGCACATCGTGCATTCACTGCTGCCGACGATCTGATGGACTCGCGCACGGTGCCGACGACGCTGGGACGGCTGCGGATACAAACCCGCGGCACCGGCGACACCATCCTGTTCTGGCCCAGCCTGCTGATGACCGGCGACATGTGGGCCGGGCAGGCAGAGGCGTTCGGCGATGGGCACCGGGTCGTGCTGATCGACCCACCCGGCCACGGCGGCAGCGAAAAGCTGACAGCGCCATTCACTTTCACCGACTGCGCCCGCACCGTCGTCGACCTGCTGGACGGGCTCGGTGTCGAACACGCGCATTTCGTCGGCAACTCGTGGGGCGGCATGATCGGTGGCACGTTCGCCGCGCAATACCCGGACCGGATCGGGCGCGCGGTGCTGATGAACTGCACCGCGTCGGCGGCGGGTGCCCGGCAGCGCTTCGAATACGGGCTGCTGTTGCGGACGGCCAAGCTGCTCGGCGGTATCCGCGGCCCGCTGACCCGTGAGGTGCTCAAGGCATTCCTCGGTCCGACCACCATGCGCACCCGTCCCGACGTCGTCGCCTTCGTGCGGGCGGCCGCCGCGCGGGTCGATGTGGGTTCGGCGTCGTGGGCGGTGCGCAGCGTGGTGCCGCACCGGCCGGATCAGCATGCGCTGCTGGGGAGTGTGCGCACCCCGGTGCTGGTGGTCGCGGGCGAAGAGGATGCGACCTTTCCGCTCGCCGAGACGCTGTCGATGGCCGACGCCATCCCGGGTGCGGCCACCGCCGTGCTCGACGGCGTGGCGCACCTCGCCGCGTTGGAGAATCCGACCGTCGTCAACGCGCTGATCAAGGATTTCGTGTTCGGCGCGTAGCGTGTCTACATGACCCAGACGCTGCCCCCGGTACACATGCGGCGCAACGGCTTCGACCCGACACCCGAGCTCGCCGCCCTGCGCGAGTCGGCGGGCGTGCAATCGGTCATCGGCCCGCTGGGCAACCGTGCCTACCTGATCACCCGGCATGAGGACGTGAAGGCCGTCCTCGCCGATCACGAGCACTTCTCCAACAGTCGGCCGCCGGGGTTCACCCTGCCCGGCGCGCCGGAGATGTCCGCCGAGGAGCTGGCCAGCGCGCGGGCGGGCAACCTGCTGGGGATCGACCCGCCGGAGCACCAGCGGCTGCGCCGCATGCTGACCCCCGAATTCACCATCCGGCGGATGAAGCGACTGGAGCCGCGGATCGCCGAGATCGTCGAGGAGCGCCTCGACGCGATGGCCGTGGCCGGGGGTTCGGTCGATCTGATCGACGAATTCGCCCTGCCCGTACCGTCATTGGTCATCTGCGAGCTGCTCGGCGTGCCATACGACGACCGCGCCGACTTCCAGGAGCGGTCAGGCAGGCAGCTCGACCTGTCTCTGCCGATCGCGCAGCGGATGGCGCTGCAACAGGAAAGCCGCGATTACATGCGCGGACTGGTCGTCGCGGCCCGTCGCGCTCCCGGCGAGGACATCCTCGGCATGCTCATCCGCGAGCACGGCGACGAACTGACCGACGACGAACTGGTCGGCATCGCCGGGTTGCTGCTGCTGGCCGGCCACGAGACCACGTCCAACATGCTGGGGCTGGGCACGCTGGCATTGTTGCGCCATCCCGAACAGCTGGCCCGGGTGCGCGACGCCCCCGACGCCATCGGGCCGGCGATCGAGGAACTGCTGCGCTGGTTGTCGGTGGTGCAGCATGCGATTCCGCGGTTCACCACGGCCGAGGTCGAGGTGGCCGGCGTGGTGATCCCGGCGCACCGGCTGGTGTTCGCCTCACTGCCGTCGGGCAACCGGGACCCGTCGTTCGTCGAGGATCCCGACGTTCTGGACATCGGCCGTGGCGCCCCGGGCCATCTCGCCTTCGGCCACGGTGTGCATCACTGTCTGGGTGCGCCGTTGGCCCGGATGGAGATGCGCATCGCGTTCCCGGCATTGTTCCGCCGCTTCCCCGGACTGACTCTGGCCGAGGACTTCGACGATGTCGAATTCCGGTCCTTCCATTTCATCTACGGACTACGGTCACTGGCAGTGAGGTGGTGAGAATGCATATCGATGCCGACCGCGACGCATGTATCGCCGCGGGCAACTGTGTGATGGTGGCCGATGCCGTCTTCGATCAGGATGACGACGGTGTGGTGGTGCTCCTCGGCGACGAGGTTCCCCCCGGCGAGGAGGAGCGCGCCCGCGAGGCCGTCAAACTCTGCCCGGCCAGCGCGCTGCGCGAAGCCCCGTAGCGCACCCTGGAATAAATCGCGATGAGCTTTGCTTGTCGCGTGAATGACCTATCCCGTGCGCGTTGCCGTCCAGATCCAGCCCGCCGAGACCCCTGACTACGCCACCTGGCGCCAAGCCGTCCTGCACGCCGAGGAGATCGGCGTCGACATCATCTTCGGCTACGACCACTTCCACGCGCCGTTCATCGAATCCATCGCCGACGCGAAACCGGTGCTGGCCGAAGTGCAGCCCGACGTCAACAACTTCGAGGGCTGGACCGCGCTGGCGTCGTGGGGCGAGATCACCACCCGCGCGGAACTCGGCCTGCTGGTGGCCGGCATCGGTTACCGCAATCCCGATCTGCTGGCGGACATGGCGCGCACCGTCGACCACATCAGCGGCGGCCGGACCATCCTGGGCGTCGGCGCGGGCTGGTACGAGAAGGACTACACCACCTACGGTTTCGACTTCGGCACGGTCAAGTCCCGAGCCGACCTGTTCGATGAGGGCCTGCTGCGGATCGAGAGCAGGTTCGCGCAGTTGCAGCCGGCACCGTTGCGCAAGGTTCCCATCCTGATCGGTGGTTCCGGGCCCAAGCGCACCCTGCCCGCCGTCGCGCGGCACGCCGACATCTGGCACACCTTCCTGCCGATCGACTCCTACCGCGAGGCCAGCGCACGCGTCGCCGAACTCGCCGCGGGCTTCGGCCGCGCCGATTCCGACATCGAACGGTCGACGCTGTGGGCCGATCCCAAGTCCGCGGACGAGTACCTGTCGGCCGGCGCGTCGTTGTTCCACACCGAGCTGCGCGCCTCGGACGGGAAGTTCGACTTCAGCACCGTCGATAAGCTGGTGGACTGGCGCGATACGAAGCGCTGAGAGTTGTCGGGGTCGCGAGTAGAATCGAACACATGTTCGATGCGTTGCCGCAACCCGATCTTCTCCAACGGGTCTGCGACCGCGCCCGGGCCAACAATCAAGCCGCCGCCGCGCTCTACACCACCATCGGCGCCCTCTACCGCCAACGCCTCGCCGACCTCGGAGACCGCACGGAATGGGTACATGACACCGACGACGCGGTCGCCACCGAAATCGCTGTCGCACTACGCATCAGCCAAGGCCTGGCCATGACCTACCTGCGCACCGCCCGCTGCATGCACGAACGCCTCCCCCAGCTGGCCGCCCTGTTCACAGCCGGAGACATCGACTTCACCCTTTACGACGCCCTGGCCTACCGCACCGACCTGATCGATAACCCCGACACACTGCACACCGTCGACACCGAACTCGCCGCCAAAGTTCCACGCTGGCCCTCCCTTTCACGCTCCCAGATCTTCCGCCGCACCGACCGGATCGTCGGACGCCACGACCGCGACGCGATCCGGCGCCGCAAGAAAGCCATCGACGACCGCCACCTCGACATCTGGAACAGCGGCGACGGAACCTCCGAAGTCCGCGGCCACCTCCGCAACTACACCGCCGACGCACTCAACGAACGCGCCAACGCCCTGGCCGCCACCGTCTGCCCCAACGACCCACGACCGCTATCCGCACGCCGCGCCGACGCCCTCGACGCCATCCTCGCCAAACAAGACCGGATGGAATGCGAATGCAGCCGACCCGACTGCACCGCAGGCGACAAACCCCCCGCCAGCCCCGTGCTCATCCACGTCATCGCCAACCAGAGCACCCTCGACGGCGACGACACCCCCGGCCTGTCCGCCACGGGGGACCTCATTCCCGCCGACGAAGTCCGCGAACTCGCCCGCACAGCGCGGGTCCTGCCCGTGATGCATCCGCACGACGCACCACCGGAAGCCGGATACGTCCCCTCCCGCGCACTGGCCGAATTCATTCGCGCCCGCGACGTGACGTGTCGCTTCCCCGGCTGCGACACACCGGCCAGACAATGCGACATCGACCATACGACGCCCTACAGCAACAACGGCCCCACCCATGCCTCAAACCTCAAATGCCTCTGCCGCAGAAACCATCTGGACAAAACCTTCGGCGGCTGGCACGACACCCAACTACGCGACGGCACCATCATCTGGACATCACCCACCGGCGAGGTCTACATCACCCTCCCCGGTAGCGCCGACCTGTTCCCCACCCTCATGACACCCACCGCCGCCCTGCCCGACACACCCCGCCCGGCCCGCCAATGCGATGACCGGACGCAGAAATTGCCCAAACGCCGCACCACCCGCGCCGAAAACCGGCGCCGCCGTATCGCCGACGAACGCCGGCTCAACCGCAACGACCGTGACGCCGCCGCTCAGACCGAACGATGGAACCAGATGATCCGCACAGGCCTCAAAGACCTGCCACCCCCGTTCTGAGCGGGATTCGTCATTCGATGGCGTCCGGCAGGTGGATCACCCCGGAGCGCGCGAGCAGCATCAGGCTCACGATGAGCACCCACACCGGGAACACCAGCGTCAGCCAGACGGACGTGTCGGCGGCCACCAACAGGGTGACCGCCGTCGCGTAGGTGGTCCACACCAGCCAGCGGGGCATCACACCGGTTTTCAGCCAGATGGTGGCCAGCGAGATCATGAAGACCGCGGCCATCCGTAGCGCGTAGGTGCGGCCCAGCGCCGTCAGCAGCATCGTGGCGAAGGACACCACCTCATCGCGGGCCGCGGCATCGGTCACGTGGGTGGCGCTGTGCGCCAGACCCATTCCGACACTGGTGGTGGCGAACACCATGGCCAGGAACAGCAGGCCTGCGCCGAGGAATACGGAGGAGAAGAATTTGTCCTCGACGGCCGCGAAGCCGTCGCGCACCACGCCGATGAACCAGAGGAACGCGATGCCGGCGAAGGGCATCAAGGTCGCCGCCAGTTTGATGTGGTCGCTGCCGACCACGGTCCACTGGGAACCCAGCTCCCCGCCCTCCGGCACGCTGATCCACAGCAAGATGAGAGCGGTGGTGAACAGCAGGGAGAACAGGACACCGGCGGCCGCCGCCGCACGCGGGGTGGTCAAGCGATGGAACTGCAGAGTCGACGTCACCGCGTCATGTTCGCATCCGGCGCGACTGCTGCGTGCCGAACTAGCGCTGACGCGCGCTCGCGATGTGCCGGGTGATGCCATGCTGCCTGCAATGGCGCGTCCCGGCGACCGGCGCTGCGGTGCAGCCCGGGCTTCGACAAGAACGATTCAGGTAGGTCATCAACCGCTACTTTCACACGTGATAGCGCCACGAACGCATCGATGGAGTGAATGAGCGATGACGACTTGGCAAGCGAAGAGGGCCGACGCGGTTCACACCGCGTCGGCCCTCAAAAGCTCAGTTTTTCGCTTAGATCAGCGAAACGCCAACGGCCTGCGGGCCTTTCGCGCCCTGCTCGACCTCGAACTGAACGCGAGCGTTCTCTTCGAGCGAGCGGTAACCGTTGCCGGTGATCTCGGAGTAGTGAACGAAAACGTCGGCAGCCCCACCGTCGGGAGCGATGAAGCCGAAGCCCTTTTCACTGTTGAACCATTTCACAGTGCCCTGTGCCATTGAACTTACTTCCCTCATTTACAAGCGCGACAACCAAAATGCGCGCGACTGACCCTAACACGCACCGAGCTATGGTTGCCCCGGCAGCAGCCTAATCATCAGGCCGTTGGCCTCTGCGAGCAAGTTTTTCTCGCAATCGAATAATTCGGCCTCCACGAACGCCTTGCGTCCCTCGGCCTCGCGGACCCGTCCGCAGGCGATCAACGGCGTGTCGATCGGAGTCACTTTTCGGTACTCGACGTGCAGATATGCGGTTCGGCTGATCGGCCGGCCCGCGGCGTGGATCACCATGCCGAACACCGAATCGAACAGCAGCGGCAGCACGCCGCCATGCACCGCGTAATTCCCGCCGACGTGGAAACGGCTGAACTGCACCTGCAGTTCGACACCGTCCGGATCGAACTTGGAGACCAGCCACGGCGGCATCAGCAGGCTGCCCGCGCCGGGCAGGCTCGGCATCCGGCTGGCCGGGCCCACCCCCTCAGCGGCCTGATAGGGCTCCAGGAGCTCCACCAGAGCCTCGACACGGTCCGCTGCGGCGTCCCAGGTGGCGCTGTCGGGATCGGCCGAGACCGCGAGGTCCTGGACGCGGCGCATCGCGGTGAGGAATCGGGCGAAACCCGGGCCCGGGTCAGCAGGCGTGAAGACCGGGAAGCCGCCGTGCTGCTCGAAGATCGACGGCTCGTCGCTCATCGCTGTCGGCTCTTCGCTCACGAGCCGCCCAGCACGTCGCGACGCACGATCGTCTGATCCCGACCCGGTCCGACGCCGATGCACGACACGTGCGCCCCGGCCAGCTCCTCGAGTCGCAAGACGTAGTCCCGTGCCTTGGCGGGCAACTCGTCGAACTCGCGCGCGGTGGAGATGTCCTCCCACCAGCCGGGCAGTTCCTCGTAGATGGGCTGGGCCCGGGCGATGTCGGCCTGAGTCATCGGCATCTCGTCGGTGCGCTTGCCGTCGACGGTGTAGCCCACGCACACCGGCACCGTCTCCAGGCTGGACAGCACGTCGAGCTTGGTGAGGAAGTAGTCGGTGATGCCGTTGACACGTGTCGCGTACCGGGCGATGACGGCGTCGAACCAGCCGCAGCGGCGCGGACGGCCGGTGGTCACCCCCACCTCGCCGCCCGTCTTGGCCAGGTAGGCGCCGTGCTCGTCGAACAGCTCGGTGGGGAACGGGCCCGAACCCACCCGGGTGGTGTAGGCCTTCAGGATGCCCAGCACGGTCGTGATGCGCGTCGGGCCGATGCCTGAGCCCACGGCCGCGCCGCCGGCGGTCGGGTTGGACGACGTGACGAACGGATACGTGCCGTGGTCGACGTCGAGCAGGGTGCCCTGCGAGCCCTCCAGCAGCACTGTTTCACCGGCCTCGAGGGCCTCGTTGAGCAGCAGCCGGGCGTCGGCGATGCGGTGCTTGAAGCCCTCGGCCTGCTCCAGCAGGTTCTCCAGCACCTCGGCCGGGTCCAGGGCCTTGCGGTTGTAGATCTTGACCAGCACCTGGTTCTTGAACTCCAGGGCCGCCTCGATCTTGTTGGACAGCTGCTCCTCGTCCAACACGTCGGCGACCCGGATCCCGATGCGGGCGATCTTGTCCTGATAGCAGGGTCCGATCCCGCGGCCGGTGGTGCCGATCTTCTTGCTGCCCATGTACCGCTCGGTCACCTTGTCGATGGCGACGTGATACGGCATGAGCAGGTGCGCATCGGCGGAGATCAGCAGCCCGGACGTGTCGACGCCGCGCTCCTCCAGCCCCGATAGCTCCTTGAGCAACACACCGGGGTCCACGACGACACCGTTGCCGATGACGTTGGTGACGCCCGGGGTGAGGATGCCCGAGGGGATGAGGTGCAACGCGAAGTTCTCGCCCGTGGGTAGCACCACGGTATGACCCGCGTTGTTACCGCCCTGGTAGCGAACAACCCATTGCACGCGTCCACCGAGTAGGTCGGTGGCCTTTCCTTTGCCCTCGTCGCCCCACTGGGCCCCGATGAGCACGATTGCCGGCATGGCATTTCTCCCGCTTAAAGTGATGCAGCCGGTGACCCACCATATCGGAGCGGAGCCATAACAGAGGTGTCGACCACCACAGACGTCGCGTTGCTGCTGTTCGAGGGCCGTCGGATCCCGCGCGCGCTGGGCGACTGTAGTGCGGTGACGGTCTCCGAACCGGTCGATGTGGACACCGCTTTCACGGCGCGGCGGCTGGTGGTGGTCGGCTCGGATGCCGACCTCGCGACCGTGTTGGGCCGGCTTCTGAAGGCCGATCGGCTCGACATCGAGGTCGCCGTCCTGGGTCCGTTCCGGTCCGCCCGGCGCGCCCGCACCGGGCAGGCGCAGCGGGTCCCGCTCATCCGGGACGAGACCGGAACGGTTCTCGTCGGCGCCGCGTACTGGCTACCGCCCGACGAGTCCGCACGCCAGATCGAGGGCGAGGCAGTCGTCGACGACACCGTGCTGTTCGACGGCGCGGCCACCGCGGTGCGGATCGAGCCGACGACCGGGCAACCGGGCCTGCGCGCCAGCGTGCTCAGCCCGCGGATGCGGGCCCGGCGCTGGGTGGCCGGGCGTGCCGTCCAGCTCGGCACCACGGGGGCGCTGGTGGTGCGTGACGGGGTCCAGGTTCCGCGTACCATCCGGCGGTCGACGTTCTACCGGCACACGCAGGGCTGGCTACGCGTCTAAACGGTAGTTTTCGTGGGGTGAACATCCGGCCCCTGCACCAGTCGGTACGCCCCAGCCCGGTCTTCCTGGCGATCGTCGCGCTCACCGCGGTGGCCGGCGCGCTCTCCTGGTTCTGCGGCGACGCGGTGAAGCCGCTGTCGTACGCCGCGGTGTTCGTCTTCGTCGTCGCGGGCTGGCTGGTGTCGTTGTGTCTGCACGAGTTCGGCCACGCCTACACCGCGTGGCGGTTCGGCGACCGGGATGTCGAGGTCCGCGGCTATCTGACGCTCAACCCGCTGAAGTACTCCAATCCGCTGCTGTCCATCGCCCTTCCGCTGGCGATCATCGC
The DNA here is from genome assembly GCA_016197365.1 of Mycolicibacterium cosmeticum. Classification (GTDB taxonomy): domain Bacteria; phylum Actinomycetota; class Actinomycetes; order Mycobacteriales; family Mycobacteriaceae; genus Mycobacterium; species Mycobacterium cosmeticum_A. The sequence continues at coordinate 132,571 of JACPVS010000011.1, forward strand.
GATCGGCGGGATCGGCCTGCCCGGCGGCGCGGTCTACGTGCGGACCTCGTGGATGACGGCACGCCAGCGCACGCAGGTCAGCCTGGCCGGCCCCGCGGCCAACGCGCTGCTGGCGGTGCTGCTGTTGGTGGTCACGGCCCTGTTCTTCGACTCTGCCCACGGCGTCTTCTGGTCCGGTATGGCGTTCCTGGGCTTCCTGCAGGTGACGGCCCTGCTGCTGAACCTGCTGCCGGTCCCCGGACTGGACGGTTACGGCGCGCTGGAACCACATCTGGGCGAGGACACCCGCCGCGCGCTGGAACCGGCCAAGCAGTGGGGTTTCATCATCCTGTTCATCGTGCTGATGGTCCCGCAGCTCAACCGGGTGTTCTTCGATGTCGTGTTCTGGTTCGTCGAACTGTTCGGGGTACCCGAGCGTCTCGCGTTGATCGGCGGTCAGCTGACCCGGTTCTGGTCCGCCTGGGTCTGACCCTTGCGACATATGCGATTTTGCGCATATATTCACGGGCATGGGTGCAGGACATGATCACAGCCACGGCAGCGAGGCCCGCGTCAGCCGGATGATTCTCGGCGCGGCCATCCTCTCGGTGTTCTTCGTCGTCGAACTGGTCACCGCATTGTCGATCAACTCGATCGCCCTGCTGGCCGACGCCGGCCACATGCTCACCGACCTGGTCGCGATGTTCATGGGCCTGACGGCCGTCCTGCTGGCCCGGCGTGGCTCCACCTCCGCCGCCCGCACCTACGGCTGGCACCGGGCCGAGGTCTTCACCGCCGTCGCCAACGCCGTCCTGCTGCTCGGGGTCGCCGGATTCATCCTCTACGAGGCATTCGAGCGACTCGGCGACGCACCCGAGGTCCCCGGCCTACCGATGATCATCGTGGCGCTGGTCGGCCTGCTGGCCAACGCCGTGGTCGTACTGCTGCTGCGCTCGCAGTCCGAGTCCAGCCTGGCCGTCAAGGGCGCCTACATGGAGGTCGTCGCCGACACCGTCGGCAGCGTCGGGGTGCTGATCGCCGGCATCGTCACCGTCACCACAAACTGGCCCTACGCCGACGTCGTGGTCGCGGTACTGGTGGCCCTGTGGGTGCTGCCCCGCGCCTTCGCGCTGGCCCGGGCGGCGCTGCGGATCCTGTCCGAGTCGTCACCGAACCACATCGACGTCGACGAACTGCGCACCGCACTGGCGGCGGTGGACGGCGTCACCGGGGTGCACGACCTGCATGTGTGGACGCTGGTCCCCGGTAAGGACATGGCGACCGCGCACCTGACCAGCACCCGGGAATCCGCCGGCGTGCTCGACGACGCCAAGGCGGTGCTCAACGCACGCGGGTTGGCCCACGCCACGATCCAGGTGGAACCGCCCGACCAGTCGGAGTGCCGGTGCGAGGTGACGGACTAAACGACACCCAGTTCGGTGCGGGCGGCCGGATCACAGTCGTCGAGCAGGTCCAGGCAGCGCGCGTACTCGGGGGTCTCACCGATGGCGTCGGCGGCCTTCGCCAGCGCAGCCACACAGCGCAGGAAGCCGCGGTTGGGTTCGTGGCTGTAGGGCACCGGCCCGAAGCCCTTCCAACCGTTGCGGCGCAGCTGGTCCAGGCCGCGGTGATAGCCGGTGCGGGCGTAGGCATAGGCGGTGATGGCCTTGTCGTCCGCCAGCGCCTCCTCGGCCAGCGTGGCCCACGCCACCGATGCACTGGGATGCGCGGCCGCGACGATGGCGGGGTTCTCCCCCGCGTCGAGCTCGTCTTCGGCCTCGACATCGCCCGGCAGCAGTACCGGGTCCGGCCCAAGGAGATCACCCATCCGCGTCATAAGACCCATTGTGCCGTGCGGGTGTTCACCGCCGATCGCTAGGCTTGCGCAGTAGCGTCGGCAAGGGAGGATCGCAGCAGGAATGTCGAACCCAACAGGGCCGGACGATGAGCGGGAATCCGCCAGCCAAACACCAGAGGGTGACGAGCCCGAGCGTCGGTTCACCGCGCCGTCGGGTTACGACGGCTCCACGCAGATCATCGACGCGGTCCCGGAGCCGCCGACCGAGATCTTCTCCACCGAGGACGCCACCGAACTGATCGCGGCGCAGAACGCCGACCTACCCAAAAATGTTGCGCCACAGGTCATTCCGCCGCGTGGCGAATCGACCAAACCGGTGCGTACCCGGCGCAGCTGGGGCTGGGTCATCGCGGTCGTGTTGGTCATCGCGGCGCTGGTGGCACTGGCGGTGCTGGGCACCGTCCTGCTGACCCGCAAGAGCGCTCCCGCGGTGTCGCAGGAAGAGTTGGTTCGCACCACGATCGGCAATTTCGACGGCGCGATCCAGAAGGGTGACCTGGCGACCCTGCGCGGCATCACCTGCGGCGCCACCCGGGACAGTTACGTGCAGTACAACGACAAGGCCTGGGCCGAGACGCACGCCCGGGTCGCGGCGGCCAAGCAGTACCCGGTGGTGGCAAGCATCGATCAGGTCATCGTCCACGACCAGCACGCTGAGGCCAACGTCACCACGTTCATGGCCTACGCGCCGCAGACCCGCTCCACCCGCAGCTTCGATCTGCAGTTCCGCGACGAGCAGTGGAAGATCTGCCAGAACTCCTAGAACGACGTCGGCGCGCCCACCCCGCAGGGTGAGCGCGCCGAGATCGTGTGAGGACGTCTAGCCCGCCGAGACGCTCCGGCCGGCGCTGTGCAGGTCCTTGCAGGCCTCGACGACGCGTTCGGTCATCGACGCCTCCGCCTTCTTCAGGTAGCTGCGCGGGTCGTAGAACTTCTTGTTGCCGACCTCGCCGTCGATCTTCAGCACGCCGTCGTAGTTGGCGAACATGTGGCCGGCCAGCGGGCGGGTGAACGCGTACTGGGTGTCGGTGTCGACGTTCATCTTCACCACGCCGTAGCGCAGCGAGTCCTCGATCTCCGACTTCAGCGAGCCCGACCCTCCGTGGAAGACGAAGTCGAACGGCTTCGCACCGTCGGGCAGGCCCAGCTTGGCCGCCGCCACCTTCTGGCCCTCGGCCAGCACCTCGGGCTTGAGCACCACTTTGCCCGGCTTGTATACGCCGTGCACGTTGCCGAACGTCGCCGCCAGCAGGTACTTGCCGTGCTGACCGTGGCCGAGCGCGTCGATGGTCTTCTGGAAATCCTCGGAGCTGGTGTAGAGCTTCTCGTTGATCTCGGCTTCGACGCCGTCCTCTTCGCCGCCGACGACGCCGATCTCGACCTCGAGGATGATCTTGGCGGCCGCGGTCAGCTTGAGCAGCTCCTGCGCGATCTCCAGGTTCTCGTCGATCGGCACGGCCGAGCCGTCCCACATGTGCGACTGGAACAGCGGGTTCTGGCCCTTGGCGACGCGCTCGGCCGAGATGGCGATGAGCGGGCGGACGAAGGTGTCCAGCTTGTCCTTGGGGCAGTGGTCGGTGTGCAGCGCGACCGTGACCGGGTACTTGGCGGCGATGACGTGGGCGAACTCGGCGAGCGCCGTCGCCCCGGTGACCATGTCCTTCACTCCGAGGCCGGAGGCGAATTCGGCGCCGCCGGTAGAGAATTGGATGATCCCGTCACTGCCGGCGTCGGCGAAACCCTTGATGGCGGCGTTGACACTCTCTGAGCCGACACAGTTGATGGCCGGGAAAGCGAAGGAGTGCTCCTTGGCACGGCCCAGCATCTCGGCGTAGACCTCGGGCGTGGCGATGGGCATTGCAAACTTCCTCTCGGCTGTCCGGCTGACCCGGTCAGTATGACAAGAAGCTGGTCGACCGGCAGTGGCCGGTCTCGGTTAGCGTTGCCGGGGTGCGCACCGGTCCGGCCCTGATTCTGCTCGCCCTCTCGCTCGCCGGTTGCGCGCAGCAGCAGGCGCCCGCGCCCACATCGACCACCCCGCCGCCGCCCGCCGCTCCCCCGGCCCCGGTCCTGGCGACGACACTGCCGCCCGGGCAGGCACAGCTGATCGTCAACGGCCGCGACGCCGGGCCGCTGGGCCCGGTGGTCTGCTCCGCCGCCGACGGGTTCGCCCGCTACACCGTCGGCGAGACCTCACGCGGGGTGACCGTGGTGATCACCGATGACGACATGCCGTCGGTGCGGTCGGTGACCATCGGCGACGCCGGCGGTATCTCCATCGGCTACGCCGCCGACGTGTCCGAGGACCCGCCGCAGGCCTTCCGCAACGGCGACACCCTCACGGTGACCGGTGGCGGCAGCGGCACCGACACGACGAATCCGGCCCGCGTCATCCCGACCACCTATCAGATCGCCGTCACCTGTCCGTGAGGTACGGCCGGTATCTTGGGGCCTCATGACCGTCACCACCCTGGCCCTCATGCCGGATTTTCTCGACCCGCTCAAGCTGATCGAGCAATTCGGTACCTGGGCCCTGGTGGGCATCCTGGTCGTCGTCTTCGTCGAATCCGGGGTGCTGTTCCCGATCCTGCCGGGTGACACGTTGCTGTTCGTCGCGGGGATGCTGGCCGCGGGCACCGCCGCGCAGAGCGCCGAGGTGAGCACCAACTTCCAGCTGTGGCAGTTGCTCGTGTTCATCCCGATCGCCGCGATCCTGGGCGGCCAGGTCGGCTATTTCGTCGGCCGCTACCTGGGCACCTCGATGTTCAAGCCGAATGCCAAGGTGCTCAAGCAGAAATACCTCGACGAGGCGCACGCCTTCTTCGAGCAGCGCGGTCCGTTCGCGATCGTGCTGGCCCGCTTCATCCCCATCGTGCGGACGCTGGCGCCCATCACCGCCGGCGCGGCCCAGATGAAGTACGCGGTGTTCACGCTGTACAACATCATCGGTGCCGTGCTGTGGGGCGTCGGCCTGACGTTGCTGGGCTACGGCCTCGGCCAGTTCGAGATCATCCAGAAACTGCTCGAGCCCATCTTCATCCTGATCGCCGTCGTCTCCGTCGCCCCGATGGCCTGGGAGTGGTACAAACGGCGCAAGGCCGCCAAGAACACCACCGAATAAGGCTGGCCACCGCCCTAGAGTGTCGTCATGGCGGAGCAGGACCGGGCGGTCGTCGACTTCATCGCGCGGCTCGGCTCCGCGATGCTCGGGGCGGACTACCCGGTCACCATCGTCAAGCGCACCCTGTCCCTCGTCGCCGACAACTACGGCGTGGAATGCCCGGTGCTGGCGTTGCCGAACTTCGTCCAGGCCGGCGAAGGTGAACTGATCCGGGTCGTCAACCGCGACAAGCCATTGCGGTATGACCAGACCTTCCCGTTGGGCGAGCTGGTGCAGCGCGCCGAGCAGGGGCAGGTGACGGTTGCCGAGGGCTGGGCCGAGCTGGACCGCATCCACGCGTTGCCGCGGTGCTTCCCGCCCTGGGTTGCGGTGCTCGGTTGCGCCGTGCAGAGCGCGGCGTACGCCCTGATCCTGCAGCCGACGGTGGTGGCGCTGGTCGCGGCCACCGGTTTCGGCCTGCTGGTGGGCGTGCTGGTGCGGATCACCGGCGACAATCCCGGTCTGCGGCAGCTGCTGCCGGTGGTGAGCGCGTTCCTGGTCACCTACGTCGCGTTCAGCCTGGGCCGGCTGCTGCACATGGGGCACGACAGCTTCCGCGTCCTGATCCCGCCACTGACGTTCTTCCTGCCGGGGGTGGCCATCACCCTCGCGGTGGTCGAGTCGTCGACGGGACAGCTGGTGTCGGGGGCCGCGCGGCTGACGGGTGGACTCATGAGGCTGGCGCAGCTGGCCCTCGGGATCATCATCGCGATCCAGTTGCTCGGCCTGTCCTCCGACGAACTGACCGACTCGCCCGTCAACACGCTGGGATCGTGGGCCCCGTGGCTGGGGGTCGCCGTCTACGCGGTGGGCATCATCCTCAATCTCGGTCCGCCGCGCGAATTCTGGCCATGGTTGCTGCTGGTGCTGTTCATCACCTACGGAGCGCAGGTCGCGACCGCCGCGGTGTTCGGCGGCTACGTCAGCGGCTTCGGCGGCGGCCTGGTCTTGATGTTGTGCGCACTGGCGCTGAGCAGATTGCCGTCGACGCCGGCCGCCCAGGTGGTGCTGGCGCCCGGATTCTGGCTGCTGGTACCGAGTTCCGTGGGTCTGATCGGCATCGCGGAACTCGCCGGTGGGCGCGGTGGCGGCGCCGTGCTGGCGATGCTGGCGTCGATGATGTCGATCGCGCTGGGGTTCCAGATCGGCATCGCGCTGTGGAGCATCTTTCCCCATCGCGACGGCATGGTCAGCGATACCGAGGACTGATGCCGCAACCAGAGTGGGTGTCCGGCACCCGCGCCACCATGACGATCCTCGCCACTGGACTGGGTGCCAGCATCACGGCGGCCGACCCGGTGATCCTCTCGGCGAACATCTCCGATGTGCGCGCCGGACTGCAGTTGTCCGCAGGCAGCACGAGTTTCATCGCCGGGCTGGCGACACTCACCTTGGCCGCAGCGGTGCTCGGTGCGGGCGCGCTGGGCGACAAGTACGGCATGAAGCGGATGTACACGGCCGGCCTGCTGGGCGCCGTGGTGTTCGGGGTGCTGGCCGCGGCGGCGCCGAATGCCGCGGTGCTCATGGTGGCCCGCGCCGGTGCCGGACTGGCGTTCGCGCTGCTGCTCGGGTTGTCGCTGGCCATCATCAACGTGGTGTTTCCCCCGGAGCGCCGATCGCAGGCGATCTCCCTGCACCTGGGTGCGAGCTTCGCCGTGGCGGTCCCGATGCCCGTCCTCGGCAGCCTGCTCGCGGTGCACATCGGTTGGCGCGCTTGCTTTCTGGTGGCACCGGCGGTGGCGCTCGTCGCTCTCGTCCTGGTGCTGCGCTACGTGCCGGACACCCCGCGTAGCGCGCGCCGACTGGACGTGACCGGTCTGTTGCTGGTGGCCACCGCACTGCTGGCGACGGTGTACGGGCTCTCGCGTCTGCAGTCCGGCATCCACGCCGGCGCGATCGTGCCGATCATGATCGGCGCCGTCGCGCTGGCCGCCTTCATCGCCTTCGAGTTGCGCGTCCGCGAGCCCGCTCTGGATCTGCGGATCTTCCGCAACCGCGCTTTCGACGCGGCAGTGTGTTCCGGGGTCGCGTTCAACTTCATCAGCGGTGGTTCGACGATTCTGCTGGCGTTCTATCTGGTCACGGTGCGCGGCGAATCTCCTGCGGTGCTCGGCTTTCTCATGGCTCCGGCCGCACTCCTGTCGGCGGTGGCGGCCGCGGGGGCGGGGCGGGCAGCGGCCCGATCAGGCCCCCGCCCCGTGCTCGTCGCAGGACTGGTGTCGGTGCTGGCAGGCCTGCTGGTGCTGACGACGCTCGGCGAGCACAGCGGGCTCGCGGTGGTGTTCGCGGCCGTGGGACTCAACGCGATCGGCGCCGCCGTCGCCGAGACCATGGAGGCCACCATCATGATGGCTGATGCGCCGGTGGCGCTGAGCGGCGCGGTGGCCGCGGTGAAAAGCGCTGTGGGACAAGCCGCCTACTCGATGGGCCCGGCGGTGTTCGCGTTGGTCGGCACCACCCTGTTCGTGCGGGAGAGCCACGGCATCACCCTCGAGGATGCCCGGGAGGCGCTGTGCCCGGCCCACGGCGGCGCCGGATCGGCGGCAGGCACCAATGTGCTGGACCCGCAACGGGCGCGGGAGGTGGTCGACGGCGCGCACGCCGGCATGATCGAGGCCATCCACACCCTGGGCTGGGTGCTGACCGCGGTGCCGGTGGCCGCGATCATTCTGGTGCTGGTGCTGGTTCCCCGTCGTTCGCGGTGATCGCGTGCGCCGCTTCCATCAGCATCCACCCGGACAGCTGCACCGAGAGGTCGCGCTCGGGCATCGCGGACGCATAGACCGCGCCCTCGATGAACTCGGCGTCCGTGCTGCCCGTCGTCGGGAGCTCGGCCGAGCGATCCCAGAACGGGCCGAACAACGGCAGCCCGTCCACGGTCTGGCGGTAATCCCACGCCGACTGCGCGGACTTCAGCACCACGTCCCGCGCGGTGACCCGCGCCGCCTCGTCCTCGGCGGTGTCGCCGGGTAGGTCGGTGACCACCAACGCCAGGTAGCGGGCCAGGACCGCGTTGAACAGCCCGCCATCGCCACCACCGGCACCGGCGATGACGCCGTCGGTGGTCATCTGCTCGCTCACCGCGGCGACCAACCGGTGCACCCGGGGCGCGTGTTCGGGATCCTGGGTGCGCACGGCGAGTTCGGTTTCCAGGCCCAGCACCACCCCTTGGCAGTAGGTGTACTGAGCCCGCACCATCGACCCGGCCTTGACGCCGTCGAACACCAGATGGGTCTCGGGGTCGATCAGGGTCTCGTCGATCCAGTCCGCCATCTGCTGGGCGCGACGCTGCCGGTCCTCATACCGGGCCAGGAAGATACCTGCCGGCCCGTTGGCCGGGGCGTTGAAGAACTGGTCCTGCTTACGCCAGGGGATACCGCCGCCGTCCTCCGGCACCCAGGCGTTGAGGAATTGTTCGGAGAGCCGCTTGAGCGCGCCGTCCCGGTGCACGCCTGCCAGCCGTCCGGCGCGTTCCAGGGCCAGCGCCAGCCACGCCATGTCGTCGTAGTAGTCGTTGGTCCACTTCAGGTTGCGCAGGTGATGCCCGCGCACCTGCCGGGTGATCTTCGCGATCCGTTCCGGCGCCGGATCGCGCACCTGCGCGTCGACCAGGCAGTCCAGTAGATGAGCCTGCCACCAGTAGTGCCAGGTGCCGAACGACTTCTGTTTACGGGCCGCCGGCCACGCCACGACGCCGAGCTGGGTGCCCGGCAGACCCCACAGTTTCTTCAGGTGCCGCTTGGCGATGGCGGCTTCGGAACTGGCTGCACGGTTGGCCCACACCTGATCCATGGGTTTGATACTGCCCTACAACCCCGCTACCAGGCCGCCGATATGTCGGCATGGGTGCGGATCCAGGCGTGCATGGCGATCCCGGCGGCCACCCCGGCGTTGATGCTGCGGGTCGATCCGAACTGGGCGATGGACACGGTCAGCCCCGCCCCGGCACTGGCCTGGGGGGTGATGCCGGGGCCCTCCTGCCCGAACACCAGCAGGCAATCACGCGGCAGGACAGCGGTTTCCAGCGGGACGGAACCCGGCACGTTGTCGACGGCGACGACGGTCAGTCCCGCCTGGGCGGCGAACTCCAGCAGGTCCTCGATGGTGTCGTGATGCGCCAGTCGCTGGTAGCGGTCGGTGACCATCGCGCCCCGCCGATTCCACCGGCGCTTACCCACGATGTGCACGGTGTGCACCGCGAAGGCGTTCGCGGTGCGCACGACGGTGCCGATGTTGGCGTCGCTGCCGAAATTCTCGATCGCGATGTGCAACGGGTGTCTGCGGGTGTCGATGTCGGCGATGATCGCGTCCCGGGTCCAGTACCGGTAGGCGTCGACGACGTTGCGGGTGTCGCCGTCGCGCAACAACTCCGGGTCGTAACGGGACCCTTCTGGCAGCGGGCCTTCCCACGGGCCCACACCCGGGGTCTCACCCCACTCCGTGGGGCCCGGCTTTATTTCGTCCACAGCGCCGCATGGGTGGCCACCACCGACACCGTCGGGTAGAGCAGCGCGGCATTGATCTCGCCCTGGGTGCACATCGAGGCCCGGATCGCCACCGCGTCCAGCGAGGCCTCGGGCAGGACGAGCAGCGACGACCCGTACGCCGAACAGGCATGGGACAGGCCGCTGCCCGGCAGAGTCGGACCGGTGAGCACCATGAGCGGGCCGCCGCGGGTCGCCGAGTCGTCGCGGTACCGCTGCGCCGTGCCGTCGATGGACAGCCCGAGCAGCATGTAGCCGTTGCCGGAGAACGCATTCGGATCGCCCAGCGAGGCCTGGGTCAGCTGGTTGCCGTCGGCCCGGAACGCGTCGACGCTCGTCGAGTGCAGGACCAGACCGACTTCGCTGTCCCCGGTGGGCATCAACCCGACGGGAAATGCCGCGGGCCAGGCCACCGTGGTCTTGGGGATGCGTTCCTCGGGTGAGTACATGTACACCCCGCGCACCTGACTCTGGTCCCGCAGCGGGCCCAGACACACTGTGCCGCTGAGATGTTCGGGGTTCGTGGCGGTGACGGGCTGCAGGCTCAACGTGGTGGCGTCGGCGCAGCCACCGATCGCATCGGACTCGATCGGATGAGCCAGCGCGCCGTACAGGCCGAAGCGCAGACTGTCCGGTTTCGCGTGCGCGCTTCCCGCCTGGGCTGGGGCGGCGTCGATGTCGACGAGCACCCGGTCGTTGTCGAAACGCAGATTGGCCACGGACACGTTCCAGCCCAGAATCGTCTGCGATTCACCGATGCGCGCCTGCTGCGCGCCGTACGGGCCTGCTTTGTCGTCACCGCTGGAGCACGCCGCGAGCATCAGCACCGCAAGCGCGGCGACCAACGTCCGCTTCACCCGCATTCAGGTCCGCCCACGGCCCTTACCCACACGTTTGGTCAAGCCTCGCACCAGGCTTCGCGGTGCCAGCCGGCCGGCCGTGGTCAGCGCTTTGTACTGCAGGCCGGGCACGATCACCACCTCGCCCTTGGCGACGGCCGCCAGGCAGTCGCGCACCACGTCGGACACCTCCAGCCAGAACCACGACGGCGTGCCCGACATCTCGATGCCGGCGCGGTCGTGGAACTCGGTGTGCACGAATCCCGGGCACAGCGCGTGTACGCCGACGCCAGTGCCGTCGAGCCCGTTGGCCAGGCCCTCGGAGAAGGCGATGACCCACGATTTGGACGCGGAGTAGGTGGAGCCGCGGCCGGGCAGCAGCCCGGCCACGCTGGCGACGTTGATGACGGTGCCCTTGCCTGCGGCCAGCATGGGCGGCAGCGCGGCATGGGTCAGCGCCATGACGGCGGTGACGTTGACGTCCAACTGGGACTGCAGGGTGGCGTAGTCGGCGTTCCAGAATTCACCGGAGGTACCGAATCCGGCGTTGTTCACCAGGACCTGCACCCCGGCGGCCAGCCGGTCGCACACCGTACGGCGATCGGGCTCGCGCGCCAGATCGGCGGGTAGCACCTCGACGTGGGCGCCGGCGTGGTCCCGCAGTTCGGCGGCCAGCTCTTCCAGTCGCCCGGCGTCACGGGCCACTAGGACCAGGTCATAGCCGTCGGCGGCGTAGCGGCGGGCGAAGCCCGCACCGATACCCGACGTCGGCCCGGTGATCAGCGCTATGGGTTTTTCGGGGTTGAGCACCCCTGGCTACCGCTGGTAGTGCGGTGACTGCCGGCCGTTGCGCACCGGTGTGTGCTGGTCGACATAACGGCTCACGTCGGCACGGCCGGGCGGCAGGTCGCCGCGTCCGGCGGGCAGCTCGGCGGGCCGGGGCAGCAGCGGACGGCTGGGCGAACCGCTGCGGCGGGCGAGCGCGGGCTGGCCCGCGTGCACGCCGACACCGTTGCGGCCGGGCTGCGGAAGGGGCGGCAGGACGCGCAGCAGGTCGTTGAACTGCCGGACCGTGCGCAGGCCTTCGTCCCACTGGGCGCGGCTGCTGGTGATCGGCATGGCCACCAGCGTCCAGTTCTGCTCGTTCCACATGATCTCGGCGCAGTCGGGCGCGGTGTGGGCGAACGTCACCATCCGGCGGTCACAGGCGCGACGGGCGGCGTCGAGGTTGGTGGAGTACACCATCCGCGGGCCGATGGCGCCGAGCAGCCAGATGTCGCTCTCGCGGGGCTCCTTGATGTCCTTGAGACGCAGATCGACGACGACGTTCGTGCCGACCTTGCGGTGCAGGGCGATCACGGTCGCCACGTCGTCGAGGTCGAAGATGAACACGGCCTCGCCGCGGATCTGACCGAGCACCACATTGCGGGCGGTGACGTGCTCGCCGACGGTGGACATCACGCCGCGTTTCCAGCGATCGAGAATTTCGCTGGATTCGTGCTCGTAGTCGAAGCCATGCGACTTCGCCCACGACTTACGGCGCCGGCCCAACCCGCGCCGACGGTCGATATCGACATACAACAACACGGCCGCCCCTGTGAAACAGAGGGCGGACAGTGTGAACCAGAGAGGGACCATTGGGGTCGAGCTTACTTGCTGGGACCCGATTCGCCAGAACTCGTTGTGGTCACAACCCGGTTACTTGCACAAACACAGCGTCATTTCCCGGTCGCTTCGCTCGCCCCGCAATCCCAGCGGCCACTTGTTGCACATGCTTCTCTCGAATCCGTGCAACAAGTGGCCAGTCGGGATCAACCGAGGACGAGTGCCTCGCCGTCGGCGCTGAGATTGACCGGCACCACATCACCGTCGTGCACCTCGCCGGCCAGCAACAACTTGGCCAACTGGTCGCCGATGGCCTGCTGGATCAGCCTGCGCAGCGGACGGGCACCGTAGAGCGGGTCGAACCCTCGCTCGGCCAGCCACTGTTTGGCAGGCAGCGACACCACGAGGGTGAGGCGGCGCTGAGCCAGTCGCTTCTGCAGCTGAGCCAGCTGGATGTCGACGATCGACACCAGTTCGTCGGGCTGCAGCGGATCGAAGACGATCACGTCGTCGAGCCGGTTGATGAACTCGGGCTTGAACGCCGAACGCACCGCCGCCATGACCTGCTCCTCGGTGCCACCGGCGCCGAGGTTGCTCGTCAGGATCAGGATGGTGTTCCGGAAGTCGACCGTGCGGCCCTGACCGTCGGTCAGCCGGCCCTCGTCGAGCACCGCGAGCAGCACATCGAACACGTCCGGGTGGGCCTTCTCCACCTCGTCGAACAGCACCACCGAATACGGCCGCCTGCGGACCGCCTCGGTCAGCTGACCACCCTGGTCGTAACCGATGTAACCGGGAGGCGCACCGACCAGCCGAGCCACCGAGTGCTTCTCGCCGTACTCGCTCATGTCGATGCGGATCATGGCCCGCTCGTCGTCGAACAGGAATTCCGCCAGCGCCTTGGCCAGCTCGGTCTTACCCACACCCGTCGGGCCGAGGAACATGAACGATCCGGTCGGCCGGTTGGGGTCGGCCACACCGGCGCGGGTTCGGCGCACCGCATCGGAGACAGCGGCCACGGCCTTGCGCTGCCCGACGACGCGCTTGCCCAGCTCCTCCTCCATCCGCAGCAGCTTGGCGGTCTCGCCTTCGAGCATCCGGCCGGCCGGAATACCGGTCCATGCGGACACCACGTCGGCGATGTCGTCGGGGCCGACCTCCTCCTTGAGCATCACATTCTCGCGGGCCTCGGCGACCGGCAGCGCGGCGTCGAGCTTCTTCTCGATCTCCGGGATGCGCCCGTAGCGCAGCTCGGCGGCCTTGGCCAGGTCACCGTCGCGCTCGGCGCGGTCGGCCTCGCCGCGCAGCCGGTCCAGCTGTTCGGTGAAGTCGCGGACGATGTCGATGGCGCCCTTCTCGTTCTGCCACCGGGTGGTGAGCTCGGAGAGCTGTTCCTTCTTGTCGGCCAGTTCGGCGCGCAGCTTCTCCAGGCGATCCTTCGAGGCATCGTCTGATTCCTTGGCCAGCGCCATCTCCTCGATCTCGAGACGACGGACCAGCCGCTCGACCTCGTCGATCTCGACGGGCCGGGAGTCGATCTCCATGCGCAGCCGGGACGCGGCCTCGTCGACCAGGTCGATGGCCTTGTCGGGCAGGAACCGCGACGTGATGTAGCGGTCGCTCAATGTCGCCGCCGCGACCAGCGCGGAGTCGGTGATGCGCACACCGTGGTGCACCTCGTAGCGGTCCTTGAGCCCCCGCAGGATGCCGACGGTGTCGTCGACCGACGGCTCACCGACCAGCACCTGCTGGAAGCGGCGCTCCAGGGCGGCGTCCTTCTCGATGTACTTGCGGTACTCGTCGAGGGTGGTCGCACCGACCAGCCGCAGCTCGCCGCGGGCCAGCATCGGTTTGATCATGTTGCCCGCGTCCATCGCCGACTCTCCGGTGGCACCGGCGCCGACGATGGTGTGCAGCTCGTCGATGAATGTGATGACCTGACCGGCCGAGTTCTTGATGTCGTCGAGGACGGACTTCAGCCGTTCCTCGAACTCACCGCGGTACTTGGCCCCAGCCACCATGGCGCCCAGGTCCAGGGACACCAGCGTCTTGTCGCGCAGGCTCTCCGGTACGTCGCCGGCGATGATCCGCTGGGCCAGGCCCTCGACGATCGCCGTCTTGCCGACGCCGGGTTCGCCGATGAGCACCGGGTTGTTCTTGGTACGACGGCTCAGCACCTGCACGACGCGACGAATCTCGTTGTCGCGGCCGATGACCGGGTCGAGCTTGCCCTCGCGGGCGGCCGCGGTCAGGTCGGTGGAGTACTTCTCCAGCGCCTGGTAGGTGCCTTCCGGGTCCGGGCTCGTCACCCGCGCGCTGCCGCGGACCTTGGTGAACGCCTCACGCAGCGCCTGCGGGGACGCACCCGCGCCCGTCAACGCCTTCGCGACCTCGGACGTGCCGGTGGCCAGGCCGACGAGCAGGTGTTCGGTGGAGACGTATTCGTCGTCCATCTCGGTGGCCAGGTGCTGCGCGGTGGTGATCGCAGCGATGGCGTCCGGGGACAGCTGCGGTTGCGAGCTGGACCCGCTGGCGCTGGGCAACCGGCCGACGAGACGCTCGGCCTCGGCGCGGATGGTTGCGGGCTCGACTCCGACCGCTTCCAGTAACGGCCCGGCGATGCCGTCGTTCTGGGTCAGCAGTGCCATCAACAGATGAGCGGGAGTGATCTGCGGGTTGCCTGCGGCGGTGGCCGCCTGCAGCGCCGAGGTCAGTGCCGCCTGGGTCTTCGTGGTCGGATTGAACGAGTCCACGACACCTCTCCTTCTTGGGTTGCGCAGCCATCCACGGGCTGCAGAAAATGCTTGTCGCCTTAAACAACGTCGTCAAGGTTGAGTCTGTTCCGCTCAACTCTAGAAATTTTGCCAGATTTGTCCAGCGGTTCGCGATACCCGGGCCGCCGCGGCATCAATCACGGCATTTCCCGAGGTACCGGGCTAGCGTCGTGGTCATGTCCGGCTACGGTGATTTCGAATTCGAGCGGAAGTTCGTCGTCCGCGAACTCCCCGCGCTCGCGGCATCGGACCCCACCCCGGCCCTGATCGTCCAGGCCTACCTGTTCGCGGCCGACGGGTACGCGGTGCGCATCCGGGTCCAGGGCCCGGCCCCCGCCGACTCCGACCGGACGGCCGGCGACCTGGTGGAGGCGCTCGGCGACGAATCGATCGGCACGATGACCGCCAAGGGCCCCGCGGCCGGCGGAACCCGCTACGAAGCCGAACGTGAACTGGACCCGATGGTCGCCGGGCAGATCGTGCGCCGCGCCGACCACGTCGTCGCCAAGATTCGCTACTCGGTCTGGCTGGGTGAGGACGGCTGGGTCATCGACCGGTTCCTCGGCGGCAACGCTCCCCTGGTGCTTGCCGAGGTCGAGCGCGGCGGACCCGTCGTCGATCTGGTGATCCCGGACTTCTGCGTGACCGAGGTATCCGAGGACGACCGTTTCCGTAACGAGTATCTGGCCCACCAACCGTTCGGCGGCTGGGCCGAGAGTTACCGGACCGAGCTCGGGATCAGCGGCCCGACATTCGTGGAAACGTTGGGCCACAACGAATTCGAGGGCACCAGGCCGCCCCGGCACGGCTGAGGTTCAGCGGTTGAGTTGCGCTCGGTAGGAAACCAGATCGAACCGCGGCTTGTCGCCGGCCACCATCGCGTCCACCGTGCGCTGGAGGTACTTGTACGCGCTCTCGGCGAGCGCCACGGGGGCGCCCAACGCCAACCGCGGACCCCCTGCCGCCGGGGCGGGCGGGCCGGTGCCCGACCGGGCGGGAATGCCGTAGGTCTCCTGGATCTCCGGCGAGAGGGTTCGGGCGATGCCGCCCAGGGTGCCTCCCGAGTGATTCTCTCCGGTGTCCACATGATGGATGGCACCGCGAAACGGAAGTGGGGCAAGTGGATAGCCATGTCGCTTGGCCCACTGCACCACCCTCATATGGGAGCCGATGATGGTCGCGAGGCGGTCGCCGAACACGTCGAGAACCGCGCCCTGATCCAGGGTGACCGAGGCGTCGTCCGGAACTGCGTATGCGCTGAACGGCAGGATGTAGGACGAGCCGCATTGAAGGTGAAACGCGCGCAAACTGCGGTAGACATCCCGTGCGCTCGAATAACGCCAGCCGCGCGATATGTACCACCCGGGCGAATCTGGATTACGGGCCGTGAACGCGACGACATCGCGATGCACGAAGTCATCGGCGTCGATGATCATCACATAGTCAGGCTTGTGGTCGCGGGCGGCGATGAGTCCGATCCCGAGTTTGGTGCCCTTGTCCCACACGATGGCCTGATACGACGTGTCCGACCCGGGCCGGGCCGGCGCGGGAAAGTCCACCACCACCGACTTCACGCGGGCGGGCAGGGGAAACGACAGCGGCACGTTGCTGACGACGAAGACGAGATAGTCCTCCGACGTCTGGCGCGCGATCGAATCCAGCGTGCCTTTCAGCAGGCGTTCGTTTCTCGCGTAGTCCCGCGCATTATCCGGATGACGTAACGAGGTGATGAATGCCAGCAACGGACCCCCCAATCGCAGACTGTGAAAGTCGACGTCCCGAAACGGACTTTACAAGACGGCGCCAAGGGTGGCGATCTGAATTTCATGAACATCTCGGGCATGAATCGGCCCGACGGCCGCTGATCGGCGACACTGGATGGATGCGCACCACTACGTCGGCTCTTGGCGTGCTCGCCGCCGCGCTGCTCATCGCCATCACCGGCTGCACCACTGTGACGCCAGGCGCCGCCGTCGCGCCGCCCGGCGTCACCGCCGAGCCCCAGTCCGACGAGGACCAGATCGCCGACGTCGTCGACCGATTCGAAACAGCCTGGAATGCAAGGAAATTCGGCGAACTGCGCGACCTGATGTGCGCCGAGATGCAGGACCAGAGCGAGTTCGACGAGGACGGCCTGCGGGAGGCGCGGTCCAGTTCCGGCCGACTGGACCTCGAGATCACCGAACTTCAGGTCACCGGCGACAGCGCCGAGGCGATCATCGACAACGACGGGGAGGACCCCGACGACATCGCTTTCGTGCGTGAGGGCGACGAATGGAAATGGTGCGAGTTCTGAGGAATGCGCGTTTCGAAAACCGCTGTCAGTGGTCCACTTGCGCCCGCAACGGCGCCAGGTCGAATCGTGGCGAGTCGTCGGTGACCAATGAGTCCATCCGACGCTGCAGATAGTTGTAGGCGCCAGTCGCGAGCGCCAATGGGGTGCGCATGATTATTTGCGGGCTCATGGGATATGCGGTGTGCGGCCGAGAGGGAATGCCGTAGGTCTCGTGCATTTCCCGCGAAAGCGTCCTCGCGAAGCCGCCCAGCGTGCCTCCAGAGTGGTTCTCACCGGTGTCCACGTGGTGCACCGCACCTCGGAACGGCAGCGGGGTAAGTGGATAACCATGCCGCTTCGCCCATTTCGCCACCCGCATGTGGGACCCGAGGATTGTTGCCACAAGGTCACCGAAGATGTCGAAGACGGCCCCCTGACCGATGTCGACCGACGCACCATCCGGCACCCCATACGCGGCGAAGGGCAGGATGTACGCGCTGCCGCACTGGAGGTTGAAGGCGCGAAGACTGCGGTAGACATTACGTGCACCCGAATAGCGCCAACCGCGAGATACGTACCACCCCGGTGCATCTGGCTGCCGAGCCGTGAACGCGACGATCTCGCGGTGAACGAAGTCATCAGCGTCGATGATCATCACGTGGTCGGGCGCGTAATCACGGGCGGCGATGAGCCCGATCCCCATCTTCGTGCCCTTGTCCCAGACGAACGCCGGGTACGCCGCGTGTTCGCCACGGGGAGCCGGCGGTGGAAAGTCCACGACGACCGACGTGACGCGCTCGGGCAGCGGGAAGGACAACGGCACGTTGCTCACGACCACGACCAGGTAATCATCCGACGTCTGGCCGGCGATCGAGGCGAGCGTGTCTTTGAGAAGCTGTTCGTTTCTGGCGTAGTCCTGTGCGTTGTCCGGATGGCGCAGCGACGTGATGAAAGCTAGCAACGGACCTCCATCACCCCAGTCGACGACCCGGTTCGGACCCTATAAGACTTCGCTGGAATCGCGTCCGACTGTTTGGTGGACTACCCGCACGATGGGCTGGAGATCAGCTGAACGGACGACACCACGGGTCCGTCGGGGAACGGATCTGCCTCAGCTCGGGTAGTCCCAGAACTGCAACCAGGTGATGCTCGCGAACACCGCCAACGTGACGGCATAGACGCCGACCACCACCGCGGCACCACGCAGACTGACTCTCCCGCTCTTTCCCTCCAGCGGATCCAGCCAGCGCCGCCACCGCGCGACGGCGAACGGCATCAGCACCCACTGCAGCAGGGACACACTGGCCACCTCACTGAGCCACATGGCCAGCCAGGGCTCGGCACCGACCCGGTCCAGCACCGGGCCGACGAACCGCGTCAACAGCATCACCGTCGGGTACAGCACCATCAGCACGAGCATCGCCGTCTTCCAGCTGGGCGTCATCTCCGTCTCGCCGTTCTCGAACCGGACGGTGGTGCCCAACGGGGTGGTGTGCGAGAAGGTGGAGAAGTCGCCGTCCAGCGCCGAGCGCAGCGACGGCAGCGCATCCAGGCGTTGTTCCGATTTCAGCCAGCCGGACAGCAGCCGCTCGGTCCGGAACCGGATCAGCGTCATCCACTGTGTCCCGGCTCCCGGGGGGAAGACCACCGTGCCCTGGTATCCCGAGAACTGTGCGCTCGCCCCGGTCAGATCACCCTGCGCGGTCACGAAGTCGGCGTCGCGGCCCGCCGACACGCTGTGCCGGAACACCGCGATTCCCGGCGGGGTGATCTGCCCGTCCACCACGACCAGATCGGTGGAGGCCTGGTGCACACCGCGCGCCCGCCCGTCGCTCAGCACGGCCGCGTGCGCGTCGCTGTCCAGCCAGGCGTGGAGCCGGCCCTCGGTGGTGAAGGTCGCGGAGACCGCCGGTTCCAGGCGCGGGTCGGTGTGCACCGACATCACCGCGTCGACGAATCCGGGTGCGGCGCCGGCGGCGGCGAGCAGACCCGGGGCCCACTCGTCGAACGCCGCCCCCTCGGTGGGGCGGTGAAAAATGGTGACGACGATGGCACTCATGACATCCTCCTAAACCGGGTTCAGGCGCCGACCCTGGACGTAGACCTGGGCCACCGATGATTCGCGAAGGCCCATCAGCAAGGCGAAAAGCGTTTGATCACGCGCCAAATCGGGCTCCGCGGAGCGCACCCCGTGAGTCAGCGCCGCGGCCAGCGCGGGAGTTCCGCCCGGGTCGACGACGACGAAGTCGGCCTCCTTGCCCACGTCGAAATTGCCGAATCGGCTCTCCATGTCCAGCGCTCTGGCCCCGCCGAGCGTGCCCAGGAACAGCATCTCGGCGGGATGCAGTGAAGTTCCTGCGGCACCGTCCTCTGAGATGTGCACCTTGAAGGCATCATCCAGCACCCGGGGAATCAGCCATTCGTCGCCGCCCCCGAAATCCGTTCCAGCGGAGAGGTTCACACCCGATGCCACGGTGCGCCGCCACGGCATGGTGCCCGAGCCGAGGAACAACTGCGACACCGGGCAGTGCGAGATGGAGGTTCCGGTCTCGGCCATCCGGGCCAGTTCCTCGTCGGTGCAGTGCACGCCGTGCGCCAGAATGGTCCGCCGGCCCAACAGGCTCGAACCGCCCACCTCCGAACCCGGCAGGAACTTGCCGTCGTAGGTGTCCAGATACGAGTTCACCTGGTAGGTCGACTTCGTGACGTCGATCTCGCCGGTACCGGGACGGTTGTTCTCGTTCAGGTGAGTGTGTACGTACACGCCTGCGGAGCGCACCGAATCATAGAGTTCGCCAAGGCTTTTCAGTGTCTCCGTGGTGACCGACAGGGAGAACCTCGGCACCACGGCGACGTGCAGCAATGCGGTGTCGACGTCGCCGGTGTCGGCGGCGTGCCATTTCTCGATCTCCGCGCGGGTCAGCCGGATGGCGTCGGCCTCCGAGGTCAGCAGCGGACCCGCCGATTCCGGGCCGACGGTCTGGATGCCGCGCCCGCTGACGATCCGCAGCCCGCGCCGACGGGTCTCGGCGAACAGCGCGTCCTGCGCGTGCGGGAATGCCGAGCCGAACACCATGGCCGCGGTGGTGCCCGCGGCGATCCGCCGGTCGCAGAACTCGACGGCGGCCCTGGCCGCGAAGCCGGGATCGGCGAACCGCGACTCCGACGGGAAGATGCACTGGGTGAGCCACTCCAGCAGTTGCCCGCCGCCGTAGGAGTCACCGGCGTAGGTCTGCGGGAAGTGGATGTGGGTGTCGACGAATCCGGGCAGCAAATAACCGTGCCGGTGGTCGTGCACCTGGGAGGCCGCGTACTCGGACGGGATATCGGTTCTGCTGCCGCAGAAAGCGATCCGGCCACGGCCGTCGAGCACCAATGCCCCATCGGGGATCGACACCAGGGCGCCCGGCGCGTCGGAGATGACGGGACTGCCCGCGATGTGGAAGATGTGTCCGTAGTGGATGTGGCTCACGGACTCTAGGGGACCACGGACCCCGGCACATTGCCGAGCATGTAACCAAAACGTCCGTCCCACCCGCCAGAACGACATAGTCTCAGCACACCGCGGGGCCGTGAGGAGTACACCTTGGATCTCAACACGGTCACCGACGTCGTTCGGCAACCCACCGAACCGCCCGGCGCGCTGTGGCGCCCCGGTGATGCCTGGCTGGCCGGCGGCACCTGGCTGTTCTCCGATCCGCAGCCGAATCTGCGCAGGCTCATCGATCTGGCACCGCTGGGCTGGAGCGAGCTCACCGTCTCGGAGGCGGGGCTGAGCATCGGCGCCATGCGCACCATCCGCGACCTGTATGCGCTCACCCCGCCCGCACGGTGGGCGGCGGGCGCCCTTATCCGCTTCAGCTGTGAGGCCTTCCTGGCGTCGTTCAAGATCTGGAATGCGGCGACCGTCGGCGGCAACATCTGCATGTCGCTGCCCGCGGGCCCGATGATCACCCTGACGACCGCCCTGGAAGCCGACTACCTGCTGCACGCCCCCGACGGCGCCGAACGAACCGTGCCCGCAGCCGAATTCGTCACCGGCAACAACCGCAACGTGCTGGCTCCCGGCGAACTCCTGCGCCGCATCGACATTCCCGAGCACGCGCTGCGCAAGCGCGTCGCCCACCGCCGGTTCACCCTGACCAAGCTGGGCCGCTCCAGCGTGTTCCTGATCGGCACCAAGAGCGAGGACGGGGCGGTCCTGCTCACCTTGACGGCGGGCACCACCCATCCGGTGCAGTTGGTATTCGCAGCCGACCCCGACCCGGCGGCGTTGCAGGAGCGCATCGACGGCCTGCCCGAGGACATCTGGTTCGACGACGCCAACGGCACCCCCGACCATCGCACCCACCTGACGAAGCATTTCGCTTCGGAGATCGCCGCGGAGCTGCGCTCATGACCTACACCGTCAACGGACGAACCTTCGACGCCGAACCCCGGCCCGGTCAATGCCTGCGCACGTTCGTGCGTTCGCTGGGCTGGCATGGGGTGAAGAAGGGGTGCGACGCCGGTGACTGCGGCGCCTGCACCGTGTGGCTGGACGGCGACCCGGTGCACAGCTGCATCACCCCGGCATTCCGGGCCGACGGCCGCGAGGTCACCACCGTGGAAGGTCTCGGCACCCCGGACGACCTGCATCCCATGCAGCGCCGCTTCCTGGAGGCCCCGGGGTTTCAATGCGGATTCTGCACGGCGGGGATGATCATGACCTCGGCCGCGCTCACCGAGGAGCAGAAGCAGGACCTGCCCCGTGCGCTGAAGGGAAACCTGTGCCGCTGCACCGGTTACCGGGCCATCGAGGATGCGGTGCACGGCCGGGTCGCGATCGAGGAGGCCGAGCCCGGCAATGCCGTGGGCACCAGTGTGGGTGCACCGGCGGGTCTGGACGTGGTGACGGGGCGGGCCGAGTTCACCATGGACACCGCCCCCGAGGGTCTGTTGCATCTGAAGGTGCTGCACTCACCGCATGCCCATGCCCGCATCGTGTCCATCGACACCACGGCAGCGCTCGCGGTGCCCGGCGTGCACCGCGTCTACACGTGGAAAGACGTGCCGCGCAAGCGCTTCACCACCGCCATCCACACCGATCACCTGGTCGACCCGGACGACACCTACATCCTCGACGACGTGATGCGCTTCGTCGGGCAGCGGGTGGTCGCGGTGCTGGCGGATTCGATCGGGGCCGCGGAGGAGGGCTGCCGGCAGGTCGTCGTCGACTACGAGGTGTTGCCCGCGGTGTTCGACCCGGAGGATGCGATGGCCGACGGGGCGCCGCAGCTGCACGGCTCCGAGGATCCGTTCGTCCGCGACCCCGAGCACAACATCCTGCTCGAATTGCACGGCCAGATCGGCGATGTGGAGGCGGGTTTCGCCGCGGCCGACGTCATCCACGAGGCCACCTACTTCTCGCCCCGGGTGCAGCATGTGCACCTGGAGACGCACGGGTCGATCGCGTGGATGGAAGGTGGCAGGGGCAAGCGCAGCGACGGGGAAGGTGGCAGGGGCGAGCGCAGCGACGGGGAAGGTGGCAGGGGCGAGCGCAGCGACGGGGAAGGTGGCAGGGGCGAGCGCAGCGACGGGGAAGGTGGCAAGATCACCATGAAGCTCGGCGCGAAGGCCGACGGCACCCTGACCGCGATCAGCTTCCGCAACGTGTCCAACACCGGCGCCTACGGCAACCACGGCGGGGAGACCTTGTTCGCCGCCGCGGCAGCGATCGCGTTATACCGTTGCCCCAACAAGAAATTCGATGCCTACTCCGTGTACACCAACACCGTGCCCAGCGGTGCGCTGCGAGGCTACGGGATGACGCAGCCGGCGTTCGCGGTCGAATCGGCCATCTCCGAGCTGGCGGTCGCCCTCGGCATCGACCCGTTGGAACTGCGCCGCCGCAACATCGTGCGACCCGGCGATGCGCTGCTGGCCATGGACGACCATCCCGACGATGTGGAATTCACCGAGGACGGCATAGCGCAGTGCATCGACCTGGTGGACGAGGCGTTGCGCCGCACCGATGGTCAGACCGGCCCAGATCAGGACTGGCTGGTCGGCGTCGGCACCGCGACCTCGCTGCACGAAACCGCGCCGCCCACCGAACACATCTCGGAGGCCTGGGCCACGTTGTGTGAGGACGGCACCTACCAGATCGCGGTCGGCACGGTGGAATTCGGCGAGGGCACCTCGACCGCGCATGTGCAGATCGCCGCCACCCGGCTGGGCACCACACCGGCACGCATCCACCTGGTGCAGTCCGACACCGACCGCACCGGGTTCGACACCGGGGCCTTCGCCAGTGCCGGACTGTTCGTCGCGGGCAATGCGGTGGACCGGGCGTCGATCGCCCTGCGGGACCGGCTGCGGGCGTTCGCCGCCGTGCACGCCGGTGTCCCCGTCGCCGACTGCGTGCTGCGCCACGACGGCGTGGACTGCGCGGGCAGCATGGTGTCCCTGTCCGAGATCCTGGCCGCCGGCCGGGAACGCGGCATCCGGTTCACCGAGGCGCGTAAGGCCTACGGTTCGCCGCGCAGCGTCACCTCCAACACGCACGGGTTCCGCATCGCGGTGCACCGGATCACCGGCGAGATCCGCATCCTGTACAGCGTGCAGGCCACCGACGCCGGGGTGGTGATCAACCCCGCCCAGGTGCGGGGGCAGGTGGAAGGTGGTGTGGCGCAAGGGCTGGGTTTCGTGTTGACGGAGAACCACCATGTGGACGGCGACGGCGTGATGACCAACCCGAACCTGCGCAACTACCGCATCCCCACCTACGCCGACGCCCCGCGCACCGAGGTGCTACTGGTGCCGTCGACCGATTCGGTCGGGCCCATGCGGTCCAAGGGGATGGCCGAATGCTGCATCAACCCGGTGGCGCCCGCACTGGCCAACGCCGTGCACGACGCCACCGGGGTCCGGTTTCGCGAGCTGCCGTTGACTCCCGATCGGATCTACCGGCGGCTGAACGACTTGATCCCGGCCACCTGAAGCGATGGATGCCAGAATGAACACCGACATGGCGGCCACCGTCATCATCGGCCAGCGGGTACGCACCGGCCGGGAGCGGGAATTCGAGGCCTGGCAACAGGATCTGAACCGGGTGGCCGCGGAGTACCCGGGCTTCCTGGCCGCCGAGGTCAGCCCACCCACCGCGGTGCAGCCCGACTGGGTGGTGGTGTACCGGTTCGATTCGGTCGCCCATGTGCAAGCCTGGATCAACAGCGCCGCGCGGCAGGAACGCGTCGCCGCGGGGGCCGACTTCTTCGACGGGCCGGGTACCCAGCAGGTGATCGGCGGCGGCGCCCGCCCGACTGATCCGCTGGTGACCGTCGTGGTCAGCCACCGGGTGAACCCGGAGAACGTCGAGGATTTCCTGGCCTGGCAGGAGCGACTCCGGCTGGCGGAGAGCACGTTCCGCGGATTCCGCGGCACCGAACTGTTCCGCCCGGTGGCCGGCGTGCAGGACGAGTGGACGGCGCTCTATCGCTACGAGAATGCCGACGATTTGGATGCCTGGCTGATCTCCCCGCAGCGGCGTCAGCTGCTCGCCGAAGGTGAGCGGTTCTCCGACTTCCACGCCAGCACCATCGACAATTCGTTCGGCAGCTGGTTCGCCTTCGACGAGCACGGCGCTCCCGCGGCCCCACCGTCGGATGTCAAGACGTCCATCGCGGTGTGGGTGGGTCTGTATCCCACCGTCGTGCTGCTGTCCTTGGCGCTGTCCCCGCTGAAGATGCCGCTGTGGGTCGGCCTGCTCATCGGAAATCTGTTGTCCAGCTTCATCATGACGTTCGTGACCATGCCCTACTACGTGAACCCGTTGCTCAAGCACTGGCTGCGCCCACCCCCCGGGATGGCCGCGGCGAAGGCGAACTGGCGTGGTCTCGGCACTGTGGTGGGCGCATTGGCCGCCTCCACCGTGCTGGTCTATCTGGTGACGCAGGTCTTCTGGCAGTTGCCCTAGCGGGCACCGAGCGGCACCGCCGCGGCCACCCCCGGGATCGGTGGCAGCATGGTGATCAACTTGGGGTCAAGGGATTTCGCATCCGGCGCGGACCGGTTCAGCACGTACTTGTGGACCTCCCCCACCCCGCCCGTCACCAGTAGGTCCGCCCCGTAGGCGGTGCTGGTGGCCGCCACGGTGGCCCCCCCGGCGCGGAACGGCGCGAACGACGAGATCGGCTGGTACTTCACGTTTTCCTCGTGATGGTTCGGGCTTTCCAGGTACATCGACGGCTGACCGTCCAGCAGCGACCCGCTGGACCACACGACCACCTTGCCCTCACCCCCGAGCTGGCTGGTGACGATGCTCTTCGAGCCGCCCTGGGCGCCGGCGACCCAGCCGGCGGACAGCGCGACCCCGTCGTGATAGTGCTCGTCGTAAGCCAGGAACTGCGAGGTCATCCTCGGATCCGACGGCTTGCCCGCGTGCTGCGGGGTTGCTGTGCCGCTGGCCTGTGCCCGGGCGGTCGGGGTGTAGAGGTCCCAGCGGAACGATTTGATCAGCGGTGGCTCACCGGGTCCCGGCGCGGTCACGATGCTCTCCCGGCCCGACCCGGATTCCACCATGCCGGTGGCCAGGGTGACACCGGACTGCGACCCGGGATAGGGCGTGAAGGCGGAGAACACCTCCGGTGCCTTGCCGTGCTCGGGCAGCTTCGACGAGAACACCTTCACCTGGGATTCCCGGCCCGGGCCGGTACCCACGATGATGTTGTCCGACATCGAATTTCCGTCGATGTCGGTGGCGGCGACGCTGACCCCACCGGTGAACTCGGCCTCGAACGGGGCGAACCGCGCGATCTCGGTCTTGAACAATCCTTCTCGGGTGTTGTTGCCGTCGTACACCGCGACCTCGGGGGCCACCCCCTTCCCGGTGCCGGCCACCAGGTCCAGGATGCCGTCCCCGTTGACGTCGGCCATCGCGACCGACGGGGTGCCCTCGAAGTCGGGGAACGGGTAGACGGTCTGCAACACCTTGTCGCCGTTGGCATCCCGCACCTGCACCGACGCCGGCTTACCGTTGCCGCCGGGCACCGCCACCGCATACGTGGACACCTCGGGGATGACGTTGATGGTGGCCATCAGGCCGTTGTCCTCATGGTTGAGCCGGTGGCAGTGGATGACGTAGGTCCCGACGAACTCCAGGAACTCCTGGCGCAACGTCAGTGTCGCCGGGGTGCTGACCACGTGCATGTCGTTGAACACCGGGGCGGGCACGTTGACGTTGTCCAGGCCCCACGGTTGCACGCCGGTCTTACCGCGATGCGGGTCGTCGATCTCCATCACCTGAAAGTCGTTGACGTGGATGTGCATCGGATGGGCGTCATTGTTGAAGTTGGTGATCTTCCACTCCTCCACCGAGTTCAGCCTCGGCTGGATCAGCGGTACGTTCGGGAAGCCGGCGGGCTCGAACATGTAGATGACGGCCTTCGGGTCGTTGTTGCTGGCCTTGTCCCCGCCGATGGTGTCGACGATCGTCATCTCCCGTTTGACGGCGGGAGTCATCACCGACGTGTCGACGAAAGAGGTGTAGGCATCCAGGTTTTGGCCGGGTTCGAAGGGGGTGGTCTGCCCGGGACCGCTGGTGTCCGGTGTGGCGTGGATCAGGGTCTGGGTCGGGAACACGAAGAAGCCGTCGGCGAAACTCATGTACTTGGGATCGACGGTGAGCGTGCCCAGCACCGCGGGAGTGTTCCTGGTTCCGTTGTTCGTGTACACCACGCCGGGCAGCACGAGCGGCTTGGCCTCCGGATTGGGCGGGAACTCCAGGACCAGATCGCCGTCCTTCGGCATCGTCACCGCTATCGCATAACGCGAGCCGGGCGGCACGCTGAGCGTGGTGCCGTCGCCGTAGACGGGCCGCTGCACCTGGGTGTAGGGATTGCCGTCCTGCCCGACGATGGCGAACTTGGGATGATTCCCGGTGGCGGTCTCGGTCAATCGGACTGTCATGTAAGCGATGTCGCTGACGTTGGCCACCGCCCAGATCTCCGTCTGACCCGGTTTGATCTTCAGCTCCGGCTGGAACTGGCCGTTGACGGTGAACTGCACGTCACGCTCGTTCTCGGGTAGCGCGGCGTTCTCGGGGATCTTCAGCGTGGGGCTGTCGAAGCTCATCAGGTTCTGCGGGATGAACTGTGTCTGGCCGCGGTTGTTGTGGGGCGACAGCGGTCCGGCCCACCAGGGCGTCAGGTATTGGGCACCCATGCTGGTGTCGGCGATGTTCACCGGCGCGAGGCTCGGCTGATACGTCCCGTCCGCCAGCTGGGACCCCTCGGGCGGTTTGAGCGTGCTGACGAACTGCGGCCAGCTGTAGTTGTTGAGCTGGTGTCCGTTGCCTTTGCGGTCGAACACGTAGTTGTACTGGAACGCCATGTTGCGCACGGGAATCTTGTTCTTGGTGACCAGCGGCAGGTTGCCGTCGGGCCTGCCGATCTCCAGCAGCCCGGCCAGTCCCAGGTAGGTCTGCTGGGTGGTCATCGTGTGGCGGTGGCTGTGATACCAGTACAGCCCGTTGGGCATGTTGTTCGGCACGTCGTACAGGTAGGTGTTGCCCATGCCCGCGGGGATACTCAGCAGGACGTTGTCGGCGTTACCGGTCGGGCTGACATGCAGGCCGTGGGTGTGCAGGTTCAGCGGCGACTCGGTGAGTGTCGGCGGATACAGCGGCACCTCGCCTCCCTTGGGGGTGAACGCCGGATCGTAGAAGTCCTGGATCGTCAGGCCCTGTAAGTCGTTGTCGTAGTGGACGATCAGGCGCTGGCCGGGATCCACGTGCAGCGTCGGTGCGGGGTAGAGGTTGTCGCCCTTGGTGGACCCGTCCGAGGCGGCGCCCTTGATGACGTCGTAGCCGAAGACCAGGAAATTGCTGACGGGTTCCCTGACGGTATCGAGCGGAACGGTGCCCTGATGGGCGGACAGGCGCACCTCGAGCACGCCGTCGACGGCCTGCAGCCGGACCGGTTCCCGGAACGGGGCGGGTTTGCCATCGGGCCCCGCGTTCAGACCGGCCAACGGCGCGGGCGCCACCTTGGTCCCCGCGCACGACGCGGTGAGCATCGCGACGAGTGAGACGACGACCACCAGCGCGGCCAACCGGGTCTTACCTCTGCGAATCTGCACGTCGTCCCCGTTCCCAGGACTCCCGGCCCGCCCCGCAGCAGACCGCATCGCAGACTACCCAGCGGCGCCGCCGACGGCCGCCTTTTGACAGTATTGCCAGTTTGCCGTCCCTACTGCTCAGGCCGGACTTTCCCGCGCCGAAACAGCCGTCCCGACTTTGGTGTTAGGTTCTGCGCTATGTCCGGGAACTTCGGCTCAACTCTCACCGAGCTCATCCCGCTCGCTCTGGTGATCGCGTTCTCCCCGCTGACCATCATCCCGGCCGTGCTGGCGCTGCACACCGCGCGCCCGCGTCCGACGGGGCTGGCCTTCCTGCTCGGGTGGATCATCGGCACCGGCGGGCTGACGGCGATCTTCGTCTTGGTGGCCGACCTGATGGGCACCCTGGACAAACCCCCGGCCTGGGCATCCTGGGTGCGGATCGTGGTGGGCGTCCTGCTCATCGTCTTCGGTGCGTACCGCTGGTTGCGCCGCAAGCAGTCCGAGCACTCGCCGGCGTGGCTACGCAAGATGGCCGATCTCACCCCGGGCCGGGCCCTGGTGACCGCGATGGTGCTGGCGGTAATCAACCCGAAGGTATTGTTCATCTGCGCCGCAGCGGGTTTGGCGATCGGCACCGCCGGGGTCGGCGTGGCGCACGCCTGGATTGCGCTCGCCTGGTTCGTGGCGGTGGCCGCGTCCACCGCGGCCATCCCGATCCTGGCCTACGCCGTCACGGGCGACCGGTTGGCGCAGCCGCTGGTGCGGCTCAAGGACTGGATGGAGCGCCAGCACGCCAGCCTGGTGGCGGGCATCCTGCTGGTGATCGGCGTTTTGGTGCTGTACAAGGGAATTCACGGTCTCTGACCGAACGCCTCCCGGGTTCCCAGCGCCGGCAACTACACTCGTCGCACGTGGGACTCGACGACCGCGACGCACTTGCCGTGCTGCACGCTGTCATCGACGCGGACATGGTCGGCCGGTTCTACACCCGCTGGTTCGCCGCGGACGCCTCCGCGCGTGACCTGTTCCCCCCTGACCTGGCCCACCAGCGCGCCAACTTCGCCCACGCGTTGACCTGGCTGCTGACCGAGATGATCGCCCAACGCGCTGACGAACCGATCGCGTTTCTCGCCCAACTCGGCCGGGACCACCGCATGTACGGGGTCACCCCGGCGCACTACGACAGCCTGGCCACCGCACTGCTCGGCACCCTGCGCACCGAGTTGCGCGACAGGTGGGATGCCCGGCTCGCCGAAACCGCCGGGGATGTGGTGCATCTGCTGGTCGGCGTCATGCGCGGCGCCGCCGATGCCGCCCCCGGTCTGCCGTTTCACGACGGCACCGTCATCGACCACATCCGCGTCACCCGCGACGTCTCGATGATCCGGCTGCAGCTCGATCATCCGCTGGACTACCACCCCGGCCAGTACCTCACCGTCCAGGTGCCGCAGTGGCCGCGGCGCTGGCGGTACCTGTCGCCATCGATCCCGGCCGATCCCGGCGGAACCATCGAGTTCCACATCAGGTCGGTCAGCGGTGGGATGGTGAGTACCGCGATCGTCGCCGAGACCGCACCGGGCGACCGCTGGCGATTGTCGAACCCGCACGGCGCCATGCACGTCGACCGGGACGGCGGCGACGTGCTGATGGTCGCAGGCAGCACCGGTCTGGCACCGCTGCGCACGCTGATCATGGACCTGTGCCGGTTCGGGGTGAATCCGCGGGTGCACCTGTTCTTCGGCGGCCGGTTCCCGTGCGATCTCTACGATCTGCGCACCCTGTGGGAGATCGCCTCGACCAACCCGTGGCTGTCGGTCACCCCGGTGTCTGAGTTCGCGACCGACCCGCCGTGGGCCACCGACTACCCGGACGTCCAGCCGCCGCGCGGGCTGCACGTCCGGCAGAACGGACTGCTCGCCGATGTCGTCACGCGCTACGGCGGCTGGGGCGACCGGCAGATCCTGGTGTGCGGCGGACCGGACATGGTGACCGCGACCAGGGCCGCCCTGATCGCCAAAGGCGCTCCCGCCGAACGTATCCAGCACGATCCGCTGCACTGAGAGAGGATGCAACGGTGTCCGACAACGTCACCTTGAGCGATCCATCGTCCGCCTTGACCGCCACCTTCGTACCCGGTGCGGGCATGATCGGCACCTCGCTGGCCGAGGACGGCGTGGAGTACCTGGGCCAGCGCCGCGGCCTGGATGCCTACGTCGCCAACGGCAAGACCATGGGCATCCCGCTGCTGTATCCGTGGGCGAACCGGCTGAGCGCAGCCAGCTACGACGTCGACGGTGCGGTGGTGACGCTGACCCCGGGGTCCGGTGGGGTCCGCGCCGACCCGAACGGTCTGCCCATCCACGGGGTGCTGGCCGCCTACCCGGGCTGGCTGGTCACCGAGCGCACCGCGAACCGGCTGACGGCCACCGTCGACTACCGCGGGAACCCGCGACTGCTGGCGGCGTTCCCGTTCCCGCATGTGCTGACCCAGGACATCACGCTGGCCGATCGCACGCTGACCATCGCCACCACGGTCACGCCGTCGTCGGCTGCGCCGGTGCCGCTGTGTTTCGGCTATCACCCGTATCTGCAGATCCCCGGAGTGCCCCGTGCCGAGTGGGTGCTGGAGACCCCGGCCCTGCGGCGCTTGCCGGTCGACGATTCCGGCATCCCGACGGGTGCGCACGAGCTGTGGCCGGCCTCGGCCGAACCGTTGGGGCTGCGCACGCTCGACGACGGCTTCGATCGCGTGCCCGACGGCGCGGTGTTCGCCCTATCCGGCGGTGGGCGGCGCATCGAGGTGACCTATCTGCAGGGGTACCCGGCCGCTCAGCTCTTCGCCCCCGCTGGCGACGATCTGGTGGCCGTCGAGCCGATGGCGGCCACCACCGACGCACTGCGCCGCGGCGACTACGCGGTGGCCGCGGGCGCTCCGGTGACCGCAATGTTCTCGATCCGGGTCACGTAGCCACCGCAAACAGGTGCACCAGTCCGGACGCGACCGCGTACCGGGGGCCGTGCATGCCGTCGATGTCGGCCCGGCCCACCACCACCTCACCGCGCAGCGACTCGCCGACGGTGCGGATCAGTTCGTCGTCGAGTGCCCCGCCACCGGCCAGCACCAGCACGGCGGGCATCCGGTCGAACACCCGTAGGCACCGCACGATGTTCGCTCCCACCGTGGCCTGCTTGACGGCGAGGCGCAGGCTGCGCCATTCCTCGGCGGCCAGCGTGCGGGAGAACGGCACCAGGCCTGCGCTGCCGCGGGTGCACAGCCGTCCGATGGCGTCGGCCGAGGCCGGGGTGTCCAGGAACACCCGCCGGCCGTCCTCCTCGTGCGCCAGATGTGGTCCTTCCACCCGCAACGCGGGGCTGCGTTTCACGCGTTCGGCCAGGGCCCGCGGGATGGACAGCACGCGGGCCACCGCCGAGGTGATGGTCTCCCCCGCCCCCGCCGCCGTGACGATGCCGCCCGCCCCCACCAGATCGACTGTGCCGCCGCCGATATCGCAGACGATCACGTCGTCGGGCAGGCCCGGCGTGGTGCGGGCTCCCCGCGCGGCGGCGGCAGGTTCTCCGCCCAGCGTGCGAGCCGGCCGGCCCGTCAACTCGGTCATCGTCTCGGCCGCGTCGGCCACGTGATCGGCAGCCAGCAGGGCGACGACGGCGCCGCGGGTGTCGGCGACCCCGCGACGCAGCCATGCCCCGTTGTCGATGGCCGCCAGATCGGTGAAATAGGCGTCGTCGACGGCGATCCCGTCCTCGGCGGACATGCACGACCGCAACCGGACCCGCACCGCGGTGCCCGGTGGTTCGGTGCGCAGCAGCGGATAGGCCTGTTCGGGTGAGAACCGCACCGTCTCACCCCGGACCAGGCAGTCGACGTAATCATCGTCGGTCGCAGGCGGTTCGGGGGCGCGGGTACGCCGGGTCACCGCGATGGCGGGCGCGTCCGCCAGTTCCCTGGTGAACTCAGCGACCCACGGAAGTTCGGCTGGATCGATCCGCAGGGCCGCGGCCAGTGCGATGGGGTCGGCGAGTGACCGGTGGGCGCGGCCTTCCTCGACCACCTCGACAGCGACGAGCACGTCGGGCTCCAGCAGGTGGGTGTCGGCCTCGTCGACGACGGGTACCGGGACCGGGATGCGGTTGGCGATCAGCACCGCGTCGTCCTCGGCGGCGAGCACCCCGGCGATCGTCCAGCCGGCCGCCACCGCATCGCAGATGCGTTGTGCGGCTTCCTCGAAGTCGATGTCCGGCCCGATCGAGACGATCACCGGGTCGACGGCTGGCGGTCCGGTCAGCGCATGCACCGGCACGTGGCGCCCGACGCCGTAGCCGGTACCGGCCGGGGTGCTGGCGTCGGGGCGGCGCAGGCTGATCACCGGTGAGCGGGGTGAGGCGGCCGGGGGCAGCGGCGCGGTCGTGGTGTCGACGGGCCGGATCGCCGGCAGCAGCACCTCGTCCGCGCGCACCCCGGCCTCCCCCTCGATGCGGGTCAGCAGGGCGGCCGCCCCCTCCAGGGAGTCGCGGGATCCCTTGCGGCCACGCGTGGGAGACTGGCCGTGCGCGAAGGGTTCGGCCCGACCGGCGGACACCCTGGCCAGCACGATCTCGGTGGTGTGGTTGCCGACATCGATGCCTGCCACTACTGCACTCAACGCAACAAGCCCCGCCTGGCATACACGGCCGCGGCCTGCGCCACCAGCGCGGCGCAGCGCGACGCGCCCCGAGTGTCGAGCGACACCCGCAGCGCCTCCAGTTCGGCGGCCGTCGAGCGGTGCGGGCGCAGCGCCTCGTAGAGCGCCATCACCTCTTCCCCGTCGATCAACGCCAATTCGGCTGCGCGCAGGAAGTTCTCGGCGAGCTGCGGGTTGCCGTGCTCCTCGGCGACGACGGCCTGGTGGGCCAGCGTGGCCGGGTCCATCTGCAGATCCGCGAGCGTCAGCCGGCCCTCGACAGCGGCTGCCACGGTGTACTCACTCATGCCCGCGTCACCTGCACGGTGAGCGGCGCGGCACCGGGTTCACTGGCCTCGCGCTCCAGGGCGACCAGCGCGACGGCGCGGGCGTGATAGCGCGCCGAGATCGATTCATCGGTACCTCCGGTGAGGATGGGGACGGGCGCCATGCCCTTGGCGTGCCGGGCGGCGTTGCGGCCGAGTTCGCGGTAATTGCGCGCCGTGAGCAGCGGCGCCACGCTGAACAGTTCCAGGTTGGCCAGCGGCGCCAGGTCGCGGCGGTGGATCAGCGCGGTGCCCTTGCCCTGCAAGCCGATTCCGATGCCCGAGCCGGACAGCTTCGCCGCGGTCAGCCCGATCATGCCGACGTCGATGGTGGAGCGCACCTGCACGAACCGCGGTACGCAGCCTTCCTCTTCCAGTCCCGCGGTGAGCTGGCGGATGGCCTCGCCGACCGTCAACCCGCACAGCGTCAGCCAGACGGTGCGCCCCAGCGCGGGCGACAGACCGATGCAGACCTCGCGCGGGTCGGCACCCTGGCGCGCCTCTTCGATCTCGGTGACCACGAGGTGGCCGTGATACTCGGCTTGGTCGGCGGTGAGTTCGCTGGTGGTGCGGGCCTGCCGGATGTCGTCGATCTCGGTGCGACGCGCGTCGGTCAGCACGTAACCCGTTCCGGGACCGCGATAGTCGTTGGGATCGGTGACCTTGGACAGCACCCGCATCTGTTCGTCGAAGATCGCCGATGTCTGCAGCTGGTCGCCGCGTAGTCGCTCGGCGGTGAGCGCCATGATGGCCTGCGCCTCCTCGGTGTAGCCGGTGCGGTGCAGCGACCCGATGACGTCGAACACCGTCAGCTGGCGGGCTTCGATGGCGGCCGCGGCCTCGGCGACGGCCTTCGGGTCCCCGGGCGGCAGGTCGCGGGAGTCGTTGGCGACGACGGCGGCGGTGACGCGGTCGTCGTCGTAATCGGCCAGCCCGAGGTCGCGGTACACGGCCTGCACGGCGGTGGCTGCCCGCCGCCGCACCTGCTCCAGGTGCTGCGGGCTGACGGTGCGAAGCCCGCCGTCGACTCCCCAGTCCCGTTGCAGCACAAGGAAATCATCCATGTCGTCGGCGTTGAAGTTGGACAGCGCGAAGGCGTTGTCGTAACGCGGGATCGAGCCGAAGCCGGAGAAGATGAAGTCGGCGCCGCCCAGCAGCACCGGCAGGGTGTGCGCGCTGCGCCGTACGTCGGACTCGGAGATCAGGTTGTCGTTGCCCGCACAGGATTCCAGGTCACGCATCATCACCATGAGGTTCTCGGCCAGCAGTTCCTTCATACCCTCGGGCACCGAGGACACCACCCCGACACCGTCGATGCCGCCGTTCTGTACGCCCTGGGAGCCCAGTGCCCTTGCCAGTGAGACGCACCGGGATTCGAGGTAGAGGATGGAGCATTTCTCGGCCGCACCCATCAGGACCTCGGCGCCGCCGCCGCTGGTGACCCGCATCTTCAGGCCGCGCGACGCATAGGCGGAGGTCAGGATGGCTTTGGAGAACGGGGTGTCGTCGCCGTCGGTGAAGACCTGTTCGGTGCCGTAGATGGAGATGGTCTCGGCGTAACTGGTCAGGCCGCGCAGGCCCAGCCGCAGTTCCAGCGCCTCCTCGATGGAGCACTGGGCCATCGCGCCCGGCACGCCCACCTGCGAGCCGATCAACAGTGCGACCGCGTTGGACGGTGCGTCGCCGAGTACCGGCACGGTGGTCTCGACCTCACGGAAGCCGTAGGCCACGGCACTGGCGGCGTCGGCGGCGATCAGCAGCGGATCGTCGAGCTGATTGGTGACGTGCGCCTGGTTGCTCGGGGTGCGCCGGGCCCGCATCTTGCTCATCGCGACCTGCATCTCGGCCGGGCTGAGGACCGCGACGACGCGCGCCAGTTTGGCCGGGGTGGTGCCGCCGATGAGCCGGACCACCTCGGCGCGGGGCACGTTGATGTCGACGGTCATCCGGGCCAGCGTGGCGTCGTCGAGCGCCATGGCCTCCTGCGCCGCCGCCAGATCGATGCCGTACTGCGCGATGAATTCGTCGATGACGTCGAAGTCCTGTGCCGGTTTGCCGTCCAGTTCGACGACCGCGCCGTCGCGGATGACCAGCGACGGCGCCGGGTCGAAGGGGCTGCTCATCGCGGCCAGCCCGAGTTCGGGTGTGGCGACGCTGAACCCGTCCAGGTTGATCGGCTTGGCGTCCAACACACGAAAACGGCCCAGTTCAGGGGAGGATTCGGCCATGCCCGAATCCTGCCCTGACTGGACCGTTTTCGTAAAGGGTTAGTCCATTTGTCGGGGTATCCCAACCAAAAGACGGGGTTAGCGGACCCTGCGTGCGTGCGGCTGCCACAGCACCACGGCGGTGCTGGGCTTACGCCCCCGATCGAGCTCCGCGGACAGCTCGGCGACCCGGGCCTGGAGCGCCTCGACCTGGTTGGTCAGTTCGATGATCCGTTTGATCCCGGCCAGATTGACGCCCTCGTCCTGAGACAGTCGCTGGACTTCCCGAAGCAGATCGACATCGTGCTCCGAGTAGCGGCGACCGCCTCCGGACGTGCGCTGCGGGCTGACCAAACCGAGCCGGTCATACGTGCGCAAGGTCTGAGCGTGCATACCGGCCAACTCGGCGGCTACCGAGATGAGGAAGGTACGCGCGTCGCTCTCCTTGCTCACGACAAGCTCCCGGCCCAGCCCGCACGCGGGTCGAAGCCGCTGGCGCGTTCCGCCTTCGCGTAGGCCTCCAGCGCCTCGGCCGCCTCACCCTCCAGGTTCGGCGGCACCGCGACCTTGACGGTGACCAGCAGGTCGCCGTGGCCGCCGGAGCGCTTGGGCACACCGCGTCCACGCACCCGCAGGATCCGGCCGTCGGAGGTGCCCTTGGGCACCCGCACGCCGACCTTGCCCTCCAGAGTGGGGATGGAAAGGGTTGTGCCCAAAGCCAACTCGTGGAAACTCACCGGAACGGTGACCGTCAGGTCGTCGCCGTCACGGCCGAACACCTTGTCCGGCCGCACATGCACGGTGACGTACAGATCGCCCGATGGCGCACCACGCAGGCCCGCCTCACCCTGGCCGGCCAACCGGATACGCTGCCCGTCCTCGACACCCGGAGGGATCCGGACGTTGATGGTGCGGGTCCGGGTGGTTACCCCGGTGCCCTTGCACTCATCGCAGGGGTGCTCGATGATCGACCCGCTGCCCCGGCATTCGGTGCACGGTTCGGAGAATCCGAATGCGCCCTGATTGCGGTTTACCACCCCGGCGCCGTTGCAGTTCGCGCACACCTTGGGGCTGGTGCCCGGACGTGCGCCGCTGCCATGACAGTTCGTACACGGGGCCGGGCTGGTGAGCCGCAACGGCATCGCCACGCCCTTGGTGGCCTCCATGAACGACAGTTCGGTTTCGGTCTCCAGATCATTGCCCCGTCGTGGCCGGCTCGGCCTGGGCTGCTGTGCGCCCCGGCCGAACAGACCACCGAAGAGGTCACCGATGTTCGCCCCGCCGGACTGGCCGGCCTGGTCGAACAGGTCACCGAGGTTGAACTCGGCGCCGTCGGAGCTGAATCCTCCGCCGCCGTAGGGACCTGCTCCGCCACCACCGCTGCGACGCCCGAACCCCCCGCTGGCGAACAGCCGGCGGGTCTCGTCGTACTCCTTCTTCTTGGCCTCGTCCGACAGCACGCTGTACGCCTCAGACACCGCCTTGAACCGCTCGGCCCCGTCCGGATTCTTGTCCGGGTGCAGCTCGGAAGCCAGCTTGCGATAGGCGCTCTTGATGGTCTTGGCGTCAGCGTCGGAGGAGACGCCGAGCTCCTTGTAGAAGTCCTTCTCGACCCATTCACGCTGGGCCATGCGTCACCTCCCTACGGGGCCTAGTCTTCTGATTCTGCGGGTTGTTGTGCGCCGGAGCCTGCATTGACAGCACTCTCGACCGTGTCGACCACACCGACCATGGCGTGGCGGACCACAAGGTCTCCGACCTTGTAGCCCTGCCGCATGACGGTGCCCAGTACCGGGTTGGATCCGTCGCCCTCGTGCTGCACGGCCTCGTGCAGCGACGGGTCGAACGGGTCCCCCTCGGCGCCGAAGGACGAAAGTCCCAGTCCTTCAAGGGTGCTCACCAACTTCTCGGCCACACCCTTGAGCGGTCCGGATTCCAGATCGCCGTGGCTGCGGGCCCGGTCCAAGTCGTCGAGGACACCCACCAACTGGGTGATCACGGCGACCTTCGCGCGGTCCGCGGCGACCTGCTGGTCACGCAGGGCACGCTTGCGGTAATTCGCGAATTCGGCCTGCACCCGCTGCAGATCGGCGGTCAGCTCGGCAACCTTGTCGCTGTCGGTGTCGGCGGGTGCCGCCTCCCCAGATTCCTCTGGGGAGGACGGCGCCTGCTCACGAATTTCACCGGTGACCGGATCGACGCGCCGTTTGTCGGTGATGGTCACCGGCTCCTGCGAATCGTCCTGAGTCACTTGTTCTCCCGGTTGTCCTCGCCGTTGACCCCGTCGTCCTCGACGACCTCGGCATCGACGACGTTGTCGTCGGCCGGGGCGGCGTCACCGTCGGCACCCTGCTCGGCCTGGGTGGCCTCGTAGATGGCCTGGCCCAGGGCCTGGCTCTCGGTGCCCAGCTTCTCCATCGCGGTCTTGATGGCCGCGATGTCGGTGCCGGCGAGGGCCGTCTTGGCCTCGGCGATGGCTCCGTCGACCTTGGTCAAGGTCTCCTCGGGGACCTTCGAACCGCCTTCGGCGCTGCGCTGCTCGGTGACGAACTTCTCCGTCTGGTAGACCAGCGACTCGGCCTGGTTGCGGACGTCGGCCTCTTCGCGGCGCTGACGGTCTTCGTCGGCGTGCGCTTCGGCGTCCTTGATCATCCGGTCGATCTCCTCCTTGGAAAGGCCGGAGCCCTCCTGGATCTTGATCGTGTTCTCCTTGCCGGTGCCTTTGTCCTTGGCGGTGACGTGCACGATGCCGTTGGCGTCGATGTCGAAGGTGACCTCGATCTGCGGCACGCCACGCGGGGCCGGCGGGATGCCGGTCAGCTCGAAGGAGCCGAGCAGCTTGTTGTGCGAGGCGATCTCACGCTCACCCTGGAACACCTGGATCTGCACCGAGGGCTGATTGTCATCGGCCGTGGTGAAGGTCTCGGAGCGCTTGGTGGGGATGGTGGTGTTGCGCTCGATGAGCTTGGTCATCACGCCACCCTTGGTTTCGATACCGAGGGACAGCGGGGTGACGTCAAGCAGCAGAACGTCTTTCACCTCACCCTTGAGCACACCGGCCTGCAGCGCGGCGCCCGCGGCGACAACCTCATCGGGGTTGACGCCCTTGTTGGGCTCCTTGCCGCCGGTCAGCTCCTTGACCAGATCGGTGACGGCGGGCATACGCGTCGAACCACCGACGAGCACCACGTGATCGATTTCGCCGACGGAGATGCCGGCGTCCTTGATCACCTGCTGGAACGGCGCACGGGTGCGGTCCAGCAGGTCCTGGGTGATGCGCTGGAACTCGGCGCGGGTCAGCTGCTCGTCAAGGAACAGCGGGTTCTTGTCCGCGTCGACGGTGATGTAGGGCAGGTTGATCGAGGTGCTCTGTCCGGAGCTCAGCTCGATCTTGGCCTTCTCGGCGGCTTCACGAAGCCGCTGCATGGCCATCTTGTCCTTGGTCAGGTCGATGCCGCTGGTGCTCTTGAATTTGTCGACGAGCCATTCGACGATCCGGTCGTCCCAGTCGTCGCCACCGAGGTGGTTGTCACCGGAGGTCGCGCGGACCTCGACGACGCCGTCGCCGATTTCCAGCAGGGACACGTCGAAGGTGCCGCCACCGAGGTCGAAGACCAGGATGGTCTGTTCCTTCTCGCCCTTGTCCAGGCCGTAGGCCAGAGCGGCCGCAGTGGGCTCGTTGACGATGCGCAGGACGTTGAGGCCGGCGATCTGGCCGGCTTCCTTGGTGGCCTGGCGCTGGGCATCGTTGAAGTACGCGGGCACCGTGATGACGGCGTCGGCGATGTCTTCGCCCAGGTAGGCCTCGGCGTCGCGCTTGAGCTTCTGCAGGATGCGCGCGCTGATTTCCTGGGGGTTGTAGTCCTTACCGTCGATCGCAACGGTCCAGTCGGTGCCGATATGACGCTTCACCGAACGGATGGTCCGGTCCACGTTGGTCACTGCCTGGTTCTTGGCTGGCTGACCGACCAGGACCTCGCCGTTGCGCGCGAACGCGACGACCGACGGGGTGGTCCGGGAGCCCTCGGAGTTGGCGACGACGACGGGGTCGCCACCCTCCAGCACTGCGACGACGGAGTTGGTGGTCCCGAGGTCGATACCGACCGCACGAGCCATAGTTAGTTCCTCCTGAATAGCTTTACTAGGATCTGAGTGAACCTCGCTCAAGCCTGCACCTGCGGATGGTTGCCTGTCAAGCCAGAGTTGAGTCTGATGCACTCAAGTTGTCAAAATGGTCAACGGGTCCCCTCGCGGTTTTGTTCCCGCGGTCCGCAAAACCGACGAAATGGCCGCCTCGCGACCTCCGAAGCAGCCATTTCGTCGGAATCGAACTGTCCGGTCAGCCCTCGGTATCGGTGGGCGACGCCGGCGTGGTCGGCTTTGATGCGGTGGCGGTGGCCGCCGGGGTCCGCTTGTCTTCGCGATGGGACCGGGCGGGGCGCTGCTGATTCGTTCGGATCACATCGCGCACCGCCTGCCGGAGCTTCTTCGGTGTGGTGGCACGTCGCGGCGACTCGTCAGTATCGACCGCGGGCACGTCGGACTGCTCGACGGCATCGGCCCGCGGCGGTGGCGGCACCGTGCCGGTTTCCGGCACCGTTTCGACCACGGTCATCTTTGGGGAGTCGTCCACCTTGGCCGAGCCGTCGGCCACAACGGGGTCCGCCGGCTTCTTGGTGGGTTTCGGCGCGGCCAGGTCCACCGCCGTCACCGCCTTCGCGATGAGCGGTCCTCTCGACGCCGCTTGCGGGGCCGGGGCCGTCTTCATCATCGGATCGATTGGCGCAGAGAGCTTTTCATTTGTCTTGGGAAGTCTCAGGAGCGGTGGAAGCCCGACGAGAACCAGGGCATTGTTGATGCCCTGCCCGATCGCGACCATCAGATCGCGCGCGACCGTCACCGGATTCAACTTGGGGATCAGCCGCGCCGGCGTCGGCTGCCATGCCGGGATGGTGCGGTCGTAACCTAGTTCCACCAGCACCCGGAAGACCGGCTCGACCACGTCGATCAGCTTCTCAGGCACTCCCAGCGCGCGCAGCGGGGCGAACAGCGGGAGATCTTGCGATTCGAAGAAGTAGTAACTGGTGTCGCCATGCTTGCCTTGGTAGGCAGGAGAATCCGTGGGGTTCGACGGCAGGCTGACGTCGAACGGCCACCCGTGCACGTACGCGATGCCGATGATCGCGTTCAGGGTGGCCACGAGATTGAGCGGGTACAACGGGAAATCGGCGAAGCCGTCGTACTGCCGGTTGATCTCGACCGTGTCGAATTCGGTGTCCGTCTTCGTGGGACCGTTGAACGGAAAATCCAGAATCGGGATGTAGGCGCCCCAGAACCGGGTCATCAAACCGCCGTTGGGCAGATTCGGATCACCGCCCAAGACGAAATCGACATCGGGGGCGGTGGATCCGGGGTACTGCGCAGCGAGCCTGCGCTTCACCACGTTCGCGACGCCTGCGCCCTGCGAGTAGCCGTAGATGACCTGCTGCTCGCTGGGGTTCGCCAGCATCGCCTTCTCCAGAGCGGCCGCCCCGGCCCGCAACGATTGGTTGGCGGTGAGGTCGAAGAGTCCGGATAGTTTCCACCACGGCTCATCCGGCCACGCGCCACCACCTGGTCCCGCCAACCTCGGGTCTGCCGCCCCGGACAGGAGCAGGCGCGCGAGCCCAGTCAGTGGCCAAAGCTCCCCCGGTGCGGTCACCGCGACCGTCGTGACCTTGTCACCCGGAAGCGTCGGATGAGTCGGGGTGACGAACTGGTCCATGATGAGCCCAAGATCGGCAGGCCGCCATGTCGGACAAGTCGCCCCGCACAGCGCAAGAACCGTTGAGTCGGCAGTCAGTCTCACCACCGGCGGCACAGTCACCGGCGCACCCGACACGTCCGGTGCCGCCACCAGGAGTGCTGCGGTCACCACCGACACCGTGATCCGAGTCGCGCCACGCAGGACCTCGCGCTTGGAAGCACCCATCATCGACCTCCACCTGGATCCAGGCGAAACGATGGCCTACCGGGTCCGGCGCCGAGTTCCGCGAAAGAAATGCTCCTCGCGCGCCGCATCGCGGAGTCGAGTAATCCACTACTCGAATCTCAGGTCACCGAACTGATCAACGCGCTGCAGAACGGCATCCCGACGCCGAGGTCGCGGGCCTGGAACGTGTTGGGCGCGATCACCACCACCGAGCCCCAGCGCGGGCACATGCCGCCGTTGGCCGAATTCGTGTCGCTGGATTGCAGGTCCGCGGTGGCCACGTCGCCGGGCTGCAACGTCAGGTGCGGCGCCGCGTTCTGCATCCGCCGCTCGACGTGCACGACGGGCCCGGTCTCGTTGACCAGGTCGGCGCCGGGATAACCGGACAGCGTGCACGCACGCGAGGACGCGTTGGTGAAGAGCAGCACCAGGCGGTACTCCGAGCCCTGGTTCTCGAGGTCCTTATGCGACACCTTGAGGTCGGCATCGGTGCACGGTCCCGGTGGGCGGTCCACCGGCGCAGCGGTCGGGGCCACGGTCACCGTGACCGGGGACGGGGACGGGGACGGGGACAGGGACGCCGTGGTGGGCGACGGCTGAGCCGTCACCGTGATGGTGGTCGGCGCGGGTGATTGCGCATCGGTCGAGCAGGCGGCGACGAGTGCGACGGCCGCGATCGGGAGCAGAAGCTTCATACAGAAATCACACAGCATCAGAACAGCTACCGATCCCAATGCGCCACATTCACCCCCTAAGGTTTCAGACCATGCAGAACACCGTGAAGCGCGCGGCCGGCAGGTTCGCCGCGGCCGCCGCCACCGCATTGATGCCCCTCGCGTTCACCGCCGCTGTCGGTCACGCCGAACCGATCCCCAACTGCGAGAACGGCTGGTGGGATCCGGTGGCCAACATCTGCCGGCCCGCCATCGCGACGACTCCGCTGGCGTGCGACAACGGGTGGTGGTGGGATCCGGTGGGCAACGTGTGCCGCCCACCGCTGCTGCCCCCGCAATAGCAAAGCCCGCCAGGCCCGCCCCACGGTTCCACCGGGTACCGTGCCGTAATCACCAACCGTCGGTCAGGGTCGACCACGGCTGACCTCGGCCCACCTGGGGAGATCGATGGCGCAGGACATCTCGAAGCACGAACCGGACGTCACAGCGGACGAGCCGGAGAATCGCGATGGCCATGAGCGGCGCGCCTTCAAACTGGCCACCCCCGTCGGCGACCTCGCGGTCATCCTGCGGACTCCGCGGCGGCGGCCCATCGTGCCGAAGCGATTCGACCCGTTCGGCATCGCCGACCGGGCCCTGGATGCAGCCAAGGTCGGGATGAAGCTGGCCACCTGGGGCGAGGAACAGTTGGCCACCCTGGTGAAGAACCGGCTCGAGTCGCTGGAATCCGCGCCGCGCACCCTGCCGTCGGCCAAACCGGCCGCCGGGGATTCGCTGAACCACAAGATGGGCAAACTGCTGGAC
This sequence comes from Mycolicibacterium cosmeticum, assembly GCA_016197365.1. Classification (GTDB taxonomy): domain Bacteria; phylum Actinomycetota; class Actinomycetes; order Mycobacteriales; family Mycobacteriaceae; genus Mycobacterium; species Mycobacterium cosmeticum_A. The sequence continues at coordinate 175,306 of JACPVS010000011.1, forward strand.
CGGGCGCTGGACCAGAGCACGGCCGGTAGCCAGGTCGAACTGTTCCACCGGTTGCTGGACCAGCTGGTGGCCGACGAGGCCCGCATCGTCGGCGCGCTTTCCGAGGGCGCGACGTCGCCGTTGGTCGATGTGTATTCGCGGTCGCGCGCCTCCAGCGGGCCGGTGCTGGAGAACGCCTGCCTGATCGGCCGCACGGCCAATGTGGCTTTGCCCAATATGGTCCCGCAGTACGTCAGCCATCTGCTATCTCTTGGGTTGGTCGAGACCGGCCCCGAGGATTCCTCCAAGAAAGCCGACTACGAGGTGCTCATGGCGGAGCCGATGGTGTTGCGAGCCATCAAGAACGCATCCCGCGGGCCACTCATCGCACGGGTGGACAAACAGACTCTGAGCCTGTCGGCTTTGGGACGCGGGTTGTGGGAGGCAGCAATGCGGCAGGACGGTCCGTGAGTAGCGAGACGATTCTCGCTATCCAAAACTGGCAGGAGATCAAGGCCGACTTCAGCGTCAACTGGCTGATCTACCTCTCGATGCCGTTCGTGGCCGCCTTCGTCGGCTGGAGCACGAAGATCGTCGCGCTGGAAATGCTGTACCGGCCGCAGGAATTCAAGGGCATCGGCCCGTTCGGCTGGCAGGGCATCGTGCCAAGAAGGGCCGGCAAGGTCGGGTCCAAAACCATCGAGCTGCTCACTCAGAAACTGCTCAAACCCGAAGAGCTGCTGCAGAAGGTCGACGCCAAAGAGGCCGTCGAGGCGCTGCGCGAACCGTTGACCCAGGCGGTCGACGAGATCTCGCGTGATCTGGCCGAGCAGATCCGGCCCGGGCTGTGGGACTCGCTGCCCGAAGCCGGCCGCAACGCGATCAAGGCGCGGATCAACGCCGAGACACCGCGCGTGGTCGAGAACCTGCTGCACGAGATGCAGGCCGATCTGCCGCGGTTCGTCGACATCCAGTTCCTGGCCATCACCACCCTGGTCCGCAACAAGGACAAGCTCAACAAGTTGATGCGCGGGCTAGGCGACGACGCGATGGCGTTCGTCCGGCGCAGCGGCATCTACTTCGGTCTGGTCATCGGCCTGGTGCAGATGGTCGCCTGGGCGTTGTTCCAGAACCCCTGGATCATGCCCGCCTTCGGCTTCGGTGTCGGTTTCATCAGCGACTACATCGCGCTGAACATGTTGTTCCGCCCGATCAAGCCGACCAAGTTCCTCGGCTTCATCCCCTTCCAGGGACTACTGCACGCCCAGCGCGAGACCGTCACCGCGGACTACGCAAGGATCCTGTCCGAGGACCTGTTCTCGCCGGAGATCCTGTTCGACGGGGTGTTGCGCGGCCCTGGCGCCGACAAGCTGTTCGCCCTGGTGGCCAAGGAAGTCGACGCCGCGATCGACGCGCAGACCGGGGTGGCCACCCCACTGGTCAAGTTCGCGGTGGGCACCGAGCGGTACAACGCGCTGAAGAACACCCTGGTGCACATGGTCCTGGAGAAGCTGCCGACCACCTTGAACGAGGCCCAGGATTACGCGATGGAAGCCCTGGACCTGGAGCAGACCATCATCGACAAGATGGGCCAGCTCTCCAACGAGGAGTACGAGTCCATCCTGCGGCCGGTGTTCAAGGACGACGAGCCGACGATGATCGCCGTGGGCGCTGTCCTCGGCGGCGTCGTCGGTGAGATCCAGGTGCAGCTCATCGAGAACTTCGGCAACGAGCCGCCGCACGTCGCACTGTCCGAACTGACGCGCGTCATCCTGCGCCAGTAGCCCGGACCCACTCCTCGGACTGCCGATCGACGATCTCCTGTTCGGGCCGTTGATCTTTCGCCGGACGAGTGGTCGCCGCTCCTCGGAGTACTACCGGCCGGCGCATGAGCGCACCACTTGCGAGGCCGCCGAGACTCAGCGCCACACAGCCCGCGGCGGTGACCGCACCCAGCGTCCAGCCTGCGACAGCGGTGCCGAGCAGGAACGGCGGCATCCACTCGACCACCCGCACCCAGGACGGCACCGGCGCATGGCCGTGCGCCCTGGCCCGCGCGTAATCCGGGTAGAAGTCGTTGAACGCCACCGCGAACAGGAGTGCCGCCAGTTGCAGCACCCAGCCGGTCCAGAAGTTGTCCGTGTCGTGGACCACCGCATCGCCGATGAAGCCACTGATGGCGGCGAATGCGAACGCGCCTGCCCACACACCGGTGATCACCAGATGCACCCGCACGAAAAGTGATGTGCCCCAACGTTCACGGGGCACTGTGTGGCGGGCGTACACCATCGTGTACGGCCGCCGCAGCAGCAGCGTCACCGCGGCGTACCCGGCGAGCAGTGCACTGGTGATGTCGCCGGACCACAACTCCAGCCAGGCCTTCGTGGCACTGGAGGCATGCAGGCCGACGATCGCCAGCATGACGAAGTAGGACACCCCGAGAAACTCGATGACATGCACCGGAATTCCGCGCTGCCAGCACATCGCCAGGATCAGCAGCGACACCGCGAGCGCACCGGACACCGCCACCTCGAACCGGCCGGGGCCGGCCAGCATCGCCATCCACACCCATGGCGCCAAACCGGAGAACGGCGAATCCAGAAACCGGTCGAGTAACCGGATGCCATGTCTCCCGAACATCCCGCCGACCCTAGGCGGCAAGGCTGTGAAGTTACCGATACGCGACCAAACGTTCCCAAGGCAGCGACATTCCAGCCGGTAGCCTCGGTATGTGGCCAGGGGCATTCGAGCAGCGATATGTGCGGCCGCGATGGTGCTGAGCATCGGTGGCTGCTCCGACTTCATCCACGGCAAACCGACCGGCTCACCGGCCAACGACGGCATCGAGCCGACGGTGCAGACCCCGCGGCCCAGCCGCAGCACCCCCGCACCGCCGAGCACCCCTAGCCCGTCCAGTCCGGCGCCCACCGCCACCGCCGCACCCCCGAGCGCGGACACCCTCGCCCCGCAGAACGGATATGTCTTCATCGAGACGAAGTCCGGCTTGACCCGGTGCCAGATCTCCACCTCCCAGGTCAACTGCGAGGCCCAGTTCGAAGACGCTCCTGTCAAGGACGGCGAGCCCGCCAACGGGGTCCGCGTCACCGCGGACGGTGCGCTGGATTGGGTCGTCGGCAATCTGGGTGACATTCCGACCGTCCCGCTGGACTACAAGACCTACCGGGCGCTGGGCTGGACCATCGCGGCGTCCTCGGACGGGACCCGGTTCACCAACGACGGCACCAAGCACGGCATGCTGGTGCGTATCGAGGGAGTGGAGGCTTTCTGATGTCTGTCGCACGACGCGAGCGCGCGGCGCTGGTCGCCACCATGCGTGAGACGGGGCCCGACGCCCCCACCTTGTGCGATGGGTGGACCACCCGCAACCTGGCCGCGCATCTGGTGGTGCGCGAACGCCGACTCGATGCCGCGCCCGGCATTCTGGTCCCGGCGCTGGCAGGCTACACCGCGAAGGTGCAGGAGCAGGTGACCGCGTCCAACGACTGGGCCGAGCTGATCGACAAGGTCGCGTCCGGGCCGCCGATCTACTCCCCCTTCATCGTGCTCGACCCGCTGGTCAACGTCGCCGAGATGTTCATCCACCACGAGGATGTTCGGCGAGCCGGAAGCACCTGGGAGCCAAGGGTTCTCGATGAGCAGACCACGACGGCACTGGCCCGCCAGGTTTCGCAGTTCGCCCGGATGACGCTGTCCAAGTCGCCGGCACGCGTCAGTCTGGCCACTCCCGACGGCAAGGTGCTGGCCACCGCCGGTCACGGTGCCGAGGTGACGGTCACCGGCGACCCTGGCGAGCTGCTGCTGTTCGCCGCCGGCCGTGAACCCACGCAGGTGACGTTGCGCGGCGACGACGACGCCGTCGCCGCACTGCGGGCGGCCAGCCGCGGCCTCTAGTCTTGTTGACATGGGAACAACCGACTTCCGTGTCTTCGTCGAACCGCAACAAGGTGCCACCTATGGCGACCAGCTCGCCGTGGCGCAGGCCGCCGAACGACTCGGCTTCTCGGCGTTCTTCCGAAGCGACCACTACCTGGCGATGAGCGGTGACGGGCTGCCCGGGCCCACCGATTCGTGGGTGACGCTGGGCGGTATCGCGCGCGAGACCTCTACCATCCGGCTGGGCACCATGGTCACCTCGGCTACCTTCCGGCACCCCGGACCGCTGTCCATCGCGGTTGCGCAGGTCGACGAAATGAGCGGCGGCCGAGTCGAATTGGGTATCGGGGCCGGATGGTTCGAGTCCGAGCACCAGGCCTACGCCATCCCGTTCCCACCCTTGGGCGAACGGTTCGACCGGCTCACCGAACAGCTGCAGATCCTGACCGGCCTGTGGGAGACGCCCGTCGGTGAGACCTTCGACTTCACCGGCGCGCACTACTCGGTCAAAGATTCGCCGGCCCTGCCCAAACCGGTGCAGTCCCCGCTGCCGATCATCATCGGCGGTGGCGGCCCCAAACGCACCCCCGCGCTGGCGGCCCGGTTCGCCGGTGAGTTCAACATTCCGTTCGCGCCGCTGGACAAGGTCACCGAGCAGTTCGAGCGGGTGGCTGCCGCCGTGGACGCGGCCGGTCGCACCCCCGACTCGCTGACCTACTCCGCGGCGTTCGTGCTGTGCGCAGGCCGCGACGACGCCGAGCTGAGCCGGCGCGCCGCCACCATCGGGCGTGAACTGGACGAGATGCGCGGCAACTCTCCGACCGTCGGCACTCCGTCGGAGATCGTGGACAAGCTGAGCGCGTTCACCTCGGCCGGAGTTCAGCGCGTTTACCTGCAGGTTCTGGACATGTCGGATCTCGATCACCTGGAGTTCTTCGCTTCCGAGGTCATCGGCAAACTCGGTTGACTCGGCAAGGGACCGATCGGCGCGGTTACTATCGGTGCCCGTGACGGGCGAGCGGAAGTGGCATGAGCGCACGTCCACGCTGGCCGGCGTCAGCGTCGCTGCGCTGGCCGCGATCGCGCTGATCGTCTGGGGTGCCCTGTTCGTCACGCGGCAGGTCAACCAGCCCCAGCAGGCGCCGACGGAATTCGTCACGCCCAGCTTCTCGGACCGCTCGACGTCGGAGCCGACGACGACCACCGAGACGATCACCAGCACCGTGCCGCCCGCCACCACCGACATCAACGATCCCGACGCCACCACGTCGTCGACGACGTCGTCAAGCACGTCCTCGACGACCACGACGACCCGTCGGCCGACGACCGAAACCCGGGACGACGAGACCACCACCACCCGCCGCCGACCGCGGTTCAACGAGACCAGGACGCTGTCGCCTTAGCTACTACCGGCCTTGCGCGTGGTATTCCGCCACCAACCCCTCGGCGCTGCGCACGGCGGCCCGGCACGCCCTGGTGGTGAACGGATCATTGAGCGGATGATCGGCCCGGCGCCGCCAGCGCTGCGCCGCCGCGAAGGCCGCCCGCGGTCCGTCGTAGGGATCGTCGGACCCCAGGCCCAGCCGGCTGGCCGCGTCGGTTCCGGACCCACCGATCACCCGGCGCAGCGACGCCATCTCGTCATCGTTCAAAGTGGTTGGCCGGGAGCGCAATTGACTCAGCAGCCGGAGCTCCTCGAAGGCGTGCGCGTCGGCCAGCAACGGGTCGATGTCGGCCAGGATCTGCCTGCTCGCGTAAATCGGGTTGACTTGCACGAACCGCCGCAGGGCCAGCAGCGCGGTGTGCGCCTTGAGCAGATCTGAGCGCTGCGCGAACTGCTGGTCGATGACATCGCGCAGGGCGATCAACCCGCTGCGTTCCAGCAGCTCGTCGGCCAAGGCCACCGAATCGCTGATCCCGGCGCGCAGCACCGCGATCGAGATCCGGATCCCGAAGATGCCGAACCGGTCCAACAGCGCGGCCCTGGTTGCGGCATCCACCGGTAAGGAGCTGTCCTCGCGTACGAAGCGGTCCACGCTGAGCATCGCCTTGTTCAGTTCGGCGGGTTCGACCCCGGCCAGCTTCTCCAGTGCGACGAACTCGCTCTGCCGCAGGGTGCGTGCAGTGAGCGCCAGCAGACCCGACACCGGGACCACCGCCTGACAGATCCCCGTCTTCTCCATCTCGGCGGTGAAGCGGGTCGCGACATCGCGGGCCGACAGCATCGCATCGATGCGGCCGGCGCCGATCTCGTCGGCGCGCGATGCCACCCCGATCACCCCGAGGGCGCCCGCCGAGCCGCCGACCAGCTCGCCGATCTGTTTGAGCAGCGCGATATCGGCGGCGTTCAAGGTGCGCAGCAGGAACACCACCGCGTCCACCCGGGGCACACCGTCCTCGGGGACCAGCAGCCGCAGCGTGCGTGCCGACACATCGCGTGACAACGACGAGGTGCCGGGGGTGTCGATGATGGTGGTGTCGATCAGTTCGGCGGCCGGCCACTGCACGTCCAGGTCCTCGACGTCACCGGCGTCCAGGCCGTCGAAGCTGAACGTCAGGCCCCTGTCGCGCGGATCCCGGGCGATCGGCACGTTCGAGCGCCGTCCGCCGTGATGGTTCGCCGTCACCTTCGGGGTCGGTCCGTGCCGGAACCGGGTGACCAGACGGGTGGCCTCGGTGGCGTCGGTCGGGGCGATGTCCTCCCCCACCAAGGCGTTGACCAGAGTGGACTTGCCGGCTTTGAGGGTGCCGGCCAGCGCGATCCGGATCGGCTCGTTGAGCCGGGCGCCGATCCGCCGGAGTTCGTTGTGCACGTCGGGCCGATCCCGGTACGCGGGATCGGCCTGATACGCCTGGATGGTGCCGCCGAGGATCGCGCGCACGTTGTCGCTGGTGCTCATACGGGCGTCAAGCTTATTCGGACAATTTGTCCGCGTTGTCGATGACCTGGCGCAGGATGTTGAGTTCCCGCTCGAGCTCATTGACGCGGGCGTTGCGCTCGTTCTCCTCCAGCTTGGCCGACGCCAGGGTGGCCTGCAGCGATTCGTTGAGCGAACGGGACGTCTGGTTCGCGATGCCGCGGTAGTGGTCACGGAGCTGACGCTGAATGGCGCGCAACCGGTCTCGGGATTCCTTGTTGACCACGAACGACACATCATCGATGAACCGGCGCATATTGGTCTTGGCCTCGTTGCGCACCCGCAGCATCCGGTTCTCCATGTCCTCCTTGTAGGCCTTGCGCCCCAACAGAAGTCCGGCGCCCAGTGACAGCGGGTTGAACATGCCCAGGCCCGCGAACGAGGTCAGCATGCCGAACATCAGCACACCTCCGTAGGAGCCGCGCATCCCGGTGACGACCTTGTGCCCGGCCTTGATCGGTTTGGCGGCCAACCGGGCCAGCGCGTTGAACTCGCCGAGATCGGCGCCCATCTCCCGGGCGCTGACATGCGGCGCCTCGACGGCATCGAGGCCGGCCTCGGTGAAGGTCCTGGCCACCTCGGCCGCCAGCGCCTCGGCGCGCTGGTAGGCCCAGACGAAGTTGTCGCCGACGGCGGTGGCGATGGCGTTCTCTAGCTCGGTACCGATCTCGGCCCAGTGCTGGGTGGGATCGCAAGAGTCGATGACCCCTTCGGTATGGGCGGTGATGTGGCGGAACCGGTTCCGCAGATCGTGATCGATGTCGGCGGTCAGGTCGGCGATTCCGTCGTTGAGCACCTGCTGCCACAACGCGGTCTGCGTCAGCGCGTCCTGGGCTTCCTGTTTGCGCCGCTCCAGTTCGGTCGTGAGCTTCTCGCGGGTGTCGGGGTCGTTCAGCGCTTCCAATTCGCTGCCGGCCGTCAATGCCAGATGTTCTGCAGCGGCGCGGATCTCGTTGATCACGTGGTCGCGGACCCGGTCCGTCTCGCGGGACATCACCTTGTCACTGAGGAACTTCACGAGCTCGGGGAAGTTGGATTCCTCGTTGAGTTCCTTGTCATTGAGCGTGATGGCGTGACTGCGCAGGACCGAGCTCACGGGTGTGATCGCAGCGTCGATGCCTGCGCGTTGCAGATGGTTGGTGTTGGCCGCGACGATCTCCCGCCAATGCGGGTAGAGGTCGGTCTTGGTGGCGAGAATCGAAGTCAGCGGGCAGATTTCGACGGCCTGCCGGATGAAGGTCAGTTCGGGTTCGGTGAATTCCTGGCTGGTGTCGCTGATCATCAGCAGCGCGTCCGCCTCGGGCAGCAGGCCCAGGGTCGCCGACAGGTGCGGCTGACCATGGCCGCCGACGCCGGGGGTGTCGATGAAGGTCAGACCACCCTTGAGCATCGGACTGGGCACCCCGACCTCGACGCGCAACACCTCGCGGCCCTGTGCGGCCGGGGCGTCGCGCAGATCGTTGCGCAGTTCGGCCATGTCGATGGCGACGAACTCCGGCTCGCCGTCGGGCCGGGCGAGCGCCAGCCGGGCCGATGCGGTCTCGGCGTAGTAGACGACGGTGGCCAACACCGTGCTCTCGTCGTCACCGACCCGCGCCACCGGCATGTTCAGCAGCGAGTTGAGCAGTTGGCTCTTGCCCTGCTTGAGCTGACCGGCGATGACCACCCGGATCTGCGGGTCGGAGATGCGTTCCTTGGCGATACGCAGCCGCTCCACCAGGTCGGCACGGTCGTGCCCGCCGGCGATGCGGGAGCTGTGGTCGATGAGCTCGACGATCACCGGAACTTTGCGGTCATGCGGTTGGGTCATCTCGTCCTCTCCTGATCATCAAACTCCCATGCGCGCCGATCGGCGGGGACCTTGCGGTCCCCGCCGATCAGGTGTCGATCAGAACGCGTGGAAATCGGTGTGCGGCTCGATGTTCGTGGTGTTGTGCAGGTCGGTGTCCGCGTAGGTGTTGAGGGCGCCGGCCTGGTGCACCGACTCGTCGGTCACCGTGGTGTGCACGGAGCTGTCCTCGTGGACCGAGCTGTCGGCATGCACCGAGTTGTCGATCGTGCCGAGCCCGCTCGCCGAGGTGCTCGTCGAGGTGTGGCTGGAAGTGTCCACCACGCTGGTGTTGCCGCTGCCCAGGTCGTGCCCGGCCGTGGTCTGGTTGCCGCCGACAGAGGTGGTGTTGGTGGAGCCGTGGCTGTCGTTGATCACGATGCTGCCACCGCTGGCACCGTCGCCGCCGTTGGCGTGACCGCCGCCCAGGAGGCCGCCGCCGGCGCTGGCGCCACCGCCGTTGCCGCCGCTGGTGTCGACGTCCTTGATGACGGGTCCGCTGTTGTGCGAGATGACGTCACCGCCCGCGGTCTGTGAGCTGTCGTGCACGCCGTTGCCCGTCCCGACGATCACCGGCGAGTGGCTGCCGGCCAGCACGTCGTGGACGTTGGTGTTGTCGTCGCCGATGGTGTTGTCGTGCCCGGTGGTGACGGTGCCGTCGTTGTGACCGTCGACCACCACGCCGCCGTTGGTGGCGGTGGTCGTGGTCGTGGTGGTGGTCTTGCTGCCGAACAGGGTGACGTCACCGAAGCCGAGGTTGAACGCACCCTGCTGGGCGTTGGCGCCGGCGTCCTGGTTGGGGCTCAGCAGCGGCACGTTGTTGTGGCTGGCGAAATCGGTGCTGTTGTGGCTGGCGAAGTCGGTCTGCGGCGCGAAGGTCGGCTGCGAGCTGTAGGAGGTCTGCGGCGAGAACGGCGAGGCGAAGTTGTGGTAGCTCGACACCGCGTTCTGCAGGCCGTACACCGGGTCGCCGTTGCCGAGTGCGACGCCGGCCGGGGCGACGCTGGCCGCGACGGACGCGAGCTGGGCGGCGCTGACGTTCGGCAGGCCGGCGTCCCGCATGGCCTGGTCGGGGTCGGCCACGAAGGCCGCCGCGATGTCGGGGCTGCGGAAGAGGTCGAGGATGTAGTCGATGATCGAGGTCATTGGAGTGCCTTTCTGAGTGGCTTTGTCTGTGGTCTGGCGAACTGAAGACAACGTTATGGACTGCGCGCGCCGCCGGAAACGGGGCCGAAACCCCCGCCTTCAGATCCCCCATCAGGGATATAGGGGGTGCCCCCATTAGGGGGTTAGGGGATGCAGGGGGATGGCTGTGTCCCGGCACGAAAAAGCCCGCCCACCTTGCAGGTGAGCGGGCCTTTCGGGGGTTCTCAGTCGAAGATGTCGAACCCTGCGTCGTCGAGCGGCGCGTGGTGAGCGCCGTCGGCGCTCTGGTCCCAGTGCGAGTCCATCCCGGTGTCGACGACCGGGACATCGTCGATGGGGTGCAGCTCCCCGGCAAAGGTGGGAACGTCCACCGAATAGTCGTCGAGGACGGTCGGGACACTGTGCTCGACGCCGCCGGGCAGGTCGCTCAGGGCGGAATGCAGGTCGTCGGTCACCACCACCGGCACGTGATCGCTCACCTCGCCGAAGTCGCCGAAGGCATCGAAGGCCGCAGTGGCTGCGCCACTGGTCCAGACGTTGTCGCCGCCGTCCAGGCCGACGACCGATCCCAGATCGGTGGCGCCGGACGGCTCGGGCGACGAGAGTGACTCGCTGACCACCGGGATCAAGTGATCGACGTCCGCGGTGGTCACGTCGGACAGGTGGGCGTCGGCGATCGCCTGGTGGGGATCAGCGGCGTACCGGGCGGCGGCATCGGGGTCACGCACCAGCGACATCACGAAGTCCAAGAGTTCGTTCGCCATCGTGTCACCGTCCTTTCTGTGGGTTGGCTTCGATGCTATCGGCGCACGTAGACCCACAAATCGGTGCCGAACCCACCTTCCGGAACGCCCCATTAGGGGATGCCCCGTTAGGGGTTTCGACACGTTAGGGGGATTGCGGCCGAGCGGTCCCGGCTACCACTAAGGTGAGGGCGTCACGCCGTCGACAGGAGATCACATGGGCGACTCGCTCGGGTTGTCGATCGGGACAACCAATCTGGTGGCGGCCCGCGAAGGCCGACCACCGGTCGTGCGGCGCGCGGTGCTGACTCTGTTCGACGACCGCGCCCCCGAGGTCGGTGTGCCGGGCGAGAACCCCAATCTGACGCAGCCCGGTCTGGTGCTCGGTGGATTCGTCGACCGGGTGGGCGACCCCGTTCCCCTGGTTGCCTCCGACGGCTCGTCGCACCGCGGCGATCAGGTGCTCGCCGAGGCGCTGGACGCGATGGCCCATGCCGTCGGTGGTGGCCGGCCCATCACGATCGCCGCGCCTGCGCATTGGAGCCCGGCCGCGGTGTCCGCGCTGCAGGTCGCGTTGCGCGCCAAACCCGGCCTGTCGTCGGCGACCCTCGTGCCGGATTCGGTCGCGGCGCTGGCCGGTCTGCGCAGCGGGCCCGGGTTGCCCGCGCAGGGCGTCATCGCCCTGATCGACCTGGGCGGCAGCGGCACCAGCATCACGCTCGCCGACGCGGGTGCCGATCTGGCACCCATCGGCACCACGCAGCGCTATCCCGATTTCTCCGGCGACCAGATCGATCAGGCGCTGCTCAACCATGTCATCGCCGGGATCGCCGAGGCCAACAACGCCGACCCGGGCAGCACGGCGGCGGTGGGTTCGCTCGGCAGGCTTCGTGATGAGTGCCGGCGCGCCAAGGAACGGCTGTCCGCCGACACCGCGACGGTGGTACAGGCCGAACTGCCCGGCTTCACCTCCGGTATCCGCGTCACCCGCCCCGAGCTGGACCAGCTGATCGAGGGCCCCCTGGGCGGCCTGCTCACTGCCGTCGGTGAAGTGTTGCAGCACAACGGCATTCCGGTTTCCAGCGTGTCGGCCATCGCCACCGTCGGCGGGGGCGCGGCCATTCCGCTGGTGACGCAGCGGCTGTCGGAGCGGTTGCAGGCACCGGTGATCACCACGCCCTACGCCCAGGTCAACACGGCCGTCGGGGCGGCACTGGTCGCCGGCCTGGCCTCCGATGCCGCAGCCGCAACGGGTTTGGCCCCGGCCGCCGAAGCCGACCCTGCGGCCACCGGCCTGGCCCCGACGATGGGCTGGGCGGGAGACTCTCCAGCCGCACCGCCGACCACAGCAGCCCCCGGGCTGGCATGGTCGGAGGACAACCCCGCTCCGGCCGGCGAGCCGATGCCCTACGAGGGCCCGGACTACGACACCGGTTTCAGCAGTGCCCGGCCCGAAGTGGCTTTCACCCCGCAGGACGACGAGCTGCCGGAAGAGGCGGCGGCGCTGCCTTGGTACAAGCGCCCACCGCTGCTCTTCGGGGCGGCGGCCGCGGCGGTGCTCCTCGCGGGCGGTGGCCTTGCCGTCACACTGACCGGGACCAGTGGTCCCGGCGGCACCGTGATCGAGACGGCGACCAGCTTCTCCACCAAGCCCGGGGAGAGCACCGCGGCCCCGCAGACGACCGAGACGGTCACCGTCACCGGTTCCGACGGCATCATCACCACCTCCGAGGTGCCCCCTCCGCCGCCACCGGAGACCACCACCACGACGACACCGTCGACCACCAGTTCGACGACGACCACCACGACGACAACGACGACCACCACGACAACAACCACCACAACCACCACGACGCCGCCGACCACGACGACGACGACCCAGCCCCCGACGACCACCACGACGAAGCCGCCGACCACGACGCAACCCCCGACGACCACCAAGCCGCCGGACCCGGTCACGACGACGGCCCAAGCGGCGGTCACGGAGAAGCCGCAGCCGACGCAGGCACCGCAGACGACGGTCCCCGTCTCTGGCGGCGAATAGCGCTCGTCCATGGCAGGCGTGGGCGAGGGGACGCGATCGGGCGACGCGCTCGCTGCCCTGATCGACGCGCCCACCGAGCCGGCGAAGGTGCTGGTCTGCGGAGGTATCGGCACGGGTAAGACAACCCTGGTGAGCGCGGCGCGCACCGCGCTGCGGAGCGCGGGCCGTTCGGTACTGTCGTCGGTCCTCGACGACTCTGAAATCGGCAGTGCCGCAATTGTTATCGACGATGCACAGCTACTCGACGACGCCGCCCTGGGCCGGCTCACCGCGCTGGTCGCGCGACCGGAGCTCACCGTGGTGGTGGCCGCCGAACCGCTGGCCCACCGCCCTCCGCTGAACGCCCTGTTCACCGCGCTGGCCCGGGAGAATCCCGTGGTCACCCTCGGCGTGCTTACACCGTCCGAATTCGCCGGCATCCCAGCCGATTTCGCCCGCACCGTGCAGGCGGCCACCTCCGGACTGCCGTTCCTGCTGGGCCCGGCCGCGCGCGCGATCGCGACGCCCGACGGCGAATCCGCGGCCGCCGTCATCGGCACCGCCACCCGGGTGGCATTGGTGGAGCGGTTGCACCGCCTGGACCGCGCGGCGCTGGACACCCTTTTGCTTTGTTCGCTCAGCCCGGGTCTGGGCGCCGACGATATCGCCGCGGCACTGCGCATCGATGGGGACGGCGCACAGGATCTGATGGACCGGGTCCGCGCCACCGGTCTCATCGACCCGGCCCACCGCCGGCCGTTCCTCGGCATCCTGCACCGCGCAGTCGCCGAGATCCTCGGGACCGCCCGCCACCACGACACCGAGCTCGCACTGCTGCGATCCCAGGATCAAATCGGCACGCTGTCAACGGATCTCGCCCTTCGGATGGCCGAGCATGGGTTGCGCGACGCGCAGCTGGCCGACGCCCTGATCACCCTGGCGACGCGGCACCGCGCCCAACCGGCGCGCGCCGCGCGGCTGTACCGGGCCGCCGCCGACGCCGGTGCCGGCCCCCGCGCGCACAGCGCTGGGCTGGCCGACGCCCTGGCCATGACGGGCGATTGTGCGACAGCGGCGCAGCTCGCCGACGACCTACTGGGCTCGGCCGACGCGGCCGAACGCGCGGCCGCGGTCCGGATCGCCGCGAGCATCGCCCTTCATGACGGCGCAGCACGGCAGGCCGCCGACCTGTTCGGTTGGCTCGGGCCCTACCCCGACGCCTTCGTCGGGTCCGCGGCGGCGATCGTGGCCATCGGGACAGGTGACGCGACAGCCGCCCGGGCGGCACTGGCAGTCGAGGACACCGGGCCGCCCACCTCGACCGCACGAGCGGCCCGCAGCCTGGCCGATGGTCTGTTGCAGACCCTGGATCAGCCGTTCGGCGCCGCCATCGGGCGGCTGAGCCAGTCGATATCCGCCGAGCGCACCGATGCCGGCGTCGCGCCCGACAGCCCCGCCGCGCTGATTACCCTGGCCGCGCTCCATGGGGGTGACGCGGTCCGGGCGCGCAGCATCATCGGTCGTGCGGTCGGCGCCGACTCGGCCGAGGACCATGGCTTCACCGCCGCGCGGCACCGGCTGCTGCTGGGCTGGGTGCGCATGCAGGACGGTCAGCTCGGCGCGGCGGGCGCGGACGCAGCGGCCGTTCCGCAGTCGCTGCACCGACGGGACGCGTTGTGGGCGGCGGCGCTGCGCACGGCCATCGCGCGCCGCGGCGGCGACGGCGGGGCGACCCAGAAGCACTGGTACGCAGCCATGGACGTGCTGGCCGAGTACTCCCTGGACATCTACTGCACCCTGCCGCTGGGCGAACTGTGGGTTGCGGCGGCCCGGCTGCGGCAGCTCGATCGGGTGCAGCATCACCTCGATGAGGCCTTCGCCCTGCTGAGCGCGCTGGGCACCCCGACGCTGTGGTCGGTGCCGCTGCACTGGGCGGGGGTGCACGCCGGCATCCTGACCAATTCGCCGGAAGCGGTGGCCCCGCACGGCCAGGCGCTGGCCGCCGCGGCCGGGCACAGCCCGTTCGCGCGCAGCCTGGCGACCGCGGGCCGGAGCTGGTTGCGGGTGCTGGCCCATCAGGTCGATCCCGACGAGGTGACGGCCGCGGCGCGCGGGCTGACCCGCTTCGGCCTGACCTGGGACGCCACCCGGCTGGCGAGCCAGGCGGCGCTGCACACCCCGGACGGCAAGGTGTCGGGCGCCATGTTGCAACTGGCCCGGGACCTCAAGTCCGACATCCTCACCTCTGACACGGCCGAACAGGATGCGCCGAGGGCGGCGACACCGGTGGCGACCGAGCCGGCGTCGTCGATGCCGACCTGGACCCGCCTGTCCGACCGGGAACGTGAGGTCGCCGAGCTCGTCCTACAGGGCATGCCCTATCGCGATATCGGCAATCAGCTGCTGATCTCCGCCAAGACCGTCGAGCATCACGTCGCGCGGATCCGCCGCCGGTTGGGCGCCGAATCGCGGTCGGAGATGCTGTCCATGTTGCGTGCGCTGGTGGGTTCCCCGGCCTGAGCCAGCCCGGTGATGTGACTGTGGCGACCACCACATCTCGGTTTGCCGAAGTCCGGCCGGCCGCGTCGTTACACAGCCATCGCCCAGTGTCAGCAAGTCTTTTCCGGTACCGGCAGATCGGCATCCGCGGGGTGACAAATGGTGAGTTAGGTCAGCCTTGCTAGCGGTGCTTCCCGGCCGGATGCAACTATGAGCAGGCATCTAGCCTAAGTTACTGGCGAGTAACACACCTTAAGTTACCGGCGGGTAACTTAAATTACGGGAGGCGCGCGGTGGAAGACAGCCTGGAGCACATGCTCACGACTGGCCGGTTGATCCTTGGTTTGTTGATGACCGCCATCGTTTTGGTGTTCGCCGCCAAGCGGGTGCTGTGGCTGGTCAAGCTGATCAACTCGGGGCAGAAGCTCGGTGACGAGCGCGGCCGCAAGGATGATCTGCTCAAGCGCTTCCTGAACCAGAACAAGGAAGTCTTCGCCCAGTCGAAGCTCCTGAAATGGTCGATCCCCGGCATCGCGCACTTCTTCACCATGTGGGGCTTCTTCGTCCTCGGATCGGTGTACGTCGAGGCCTACGGCGTGCTGTTCGACCCCGAATTCCACATCCCGATCGTCGGCCGCTGGGCCATCCTGGGCTTCCTGCAGGACTTCTTCGCCCTCGCCGTGCTGGCCGGCATCATCGTCTTCGCGATCATCCGCGTCACCCGTGAGCCCAAGAAGCTCGGTCGCGAGTCGCGTTTCTACGGATCGCACACCGGCGGCGCGTGGGAGATCCTGTTCATGATCTTCCTGGTCATCCTGACCTACGCCATCTTCCGTGGCGCTGCGGTCAACGTGCTCGGTGAGGACTTCCCGTACCAGTTCGGCGCGTTCTTCTCCGACGGCATGGCCACGCTGCTGGCCCCGCTCGGCCACACCGCCAACGCCTGGATCGAGACCATCGCCCTGATGGGTCACATCGGCGTCATGCTGGTGTTCCTGCTGATCGTGCTGCACTCCAAGCACCTGCACATCGGTCTCGCCCCGATCAACGTCACCTTCAAGCGGCTGCCCGACGGCCTGGGCCCGCTGCTGCCGATGGAGTACGAGGGCGAGAAGATCGACTTCGACGATCCCGCCGAGGACGCGGTGTTCGGCCGCGGCAAGATCGAGGACTTCACCTGGAAGGGCTACCTCGACTTCACCACGTGTACCGAGTGTGGCCGCTGCCAGTCGCAGTGCCCGGCCTGGAACACCGGTAAGCCGTTGTCTCCCAAGCTCGTGATCATGAACCTTCGTGACCACATGTTCGCGAAGGCGCCGTACTTCCTCGACGGCAAGGAAAGCCCGCTGGAGAACACCCCCGAAGGTGGTCTCGGCGAGGAGATCCGCGGCGAGAAGCACGACGAGAAGCACTCACACGACCACGTCCCGGAGTCCGGCTTCGAGCGCATCCCCGCGGGTTCCCCGCTGCAGGCGACCCGGCCCCTGGTCGGCACCCTGGAGCAGAGTGGCGTCATCGATCCCGACGTGCTGTGGTCCTGCACCAACTGCGGTGCGTGCGTCGAGCAGTGCCCCGTCGACATCGAGCACATCGACCACATCGTCGACATGCGCCGCTACCAGGTCATGGTCGAGTCCGAGTTCCCCGGCGAGCTCGGCGTGCTGTTCAAGAACCTGGAGAACAAGGGCAACCCCTGGGGCCAGAACGCCAAGGAACGGACCAACTGGATCGACGAAGTCGAATTCGACGTCCCGGTCTACGGCCAGGACGTGGACTCCTTCGAGGGCTTCGAGTACCTGTTCTGGGTCGGCTGCGCCGGCGCCTACGAAGACCGCGCCAAGAAGACCACCAAGGCCGTCGCCGAGCTGCTCTCCACCGCCGGGGTCAAGTTCCTGGTGCTGGGCACCGGCGAGACCTGCACCGGTGACTCCGCCCGCCGCGCCGGCAACGAGTTCCTGTTCCAGCAGTTGGCGGCGCAGAACGTCGAGACCATCAACGAGCTGTTCGAAGGTGTCGAGACGTCCAACCGCAAGGTCGTCGTCACCTGCCCGCACTGCTACAACACGATCAACCGCGAGTACCCGCAGCTCGGCTCGGATTACACCGTGGTGCACCACACCCAGTTGCTGAACCGCCTGGTCCGGGACAAGAAGCTGATCCCGGTGACCTCGGTGGATCAGGAAGTCACGTATCACGATCCGTGCTTCCTGGGCCGGCACAACAAGGAGTACGAGGCCCCGCGTGAGCTGGTCGGCGCCGCCGGCGCGAAGCTCACCGAGATGCCCCGGCACGCCGATCGCGGTCTGTGCTGTGGCGCCGGTGGCGCCCGGATGTGGATGGAAGAGCACATCGGTAAGCGCGTCAACACCGAGCGCACCGAGGAGGCCATCGACACGGGTGCCTCGGCGATCGCCACCGGTTGCCCGTTCTGCCGCGTGATGATCACCGACGGTGTCGACGACGTCGCCGCCACCCGGGACATCGAAAAGGTCGAGGTTCTCGACGTCGCGCAGCTGCTGCTGAACTCGCTGGACACCAGCCTCTACACGCTGCCGGAGAAGGGCACGGCCGCAGCGGCATCCGCGGCTCGTGCCGAGGCCCGTGCCACCGCCGAGGCCGAAGCCGAAGCTGCCGCACCGGTCGTGGAAGAGGTTGAGGAAACGGAAGCCGCGCCGGCGGAAGCCGCCGACGCCAAGCCGGTCACCGGCCTGGGCATGGCCGGCGGGGCCAAGCGTCCCGGCGCCAAGACCGCCGCACCGGCTGCTGAGGCCGCGGCTCCTGCTGCCCCGGCCAAGGGGCTGGGCATGGCCGGTGGCGCCAAGCGACCCGGTGCCAAGAAGGCCGCCCCCGCCACCGCCGAGGCGGCTCCGGCCGCCGAGGCCGCCGCTCCTGCCGCTCCCGTCAAGGGCCTGGGCATGGCCGGTGGCGCCAAGCGACCCGGTGCCAAGAAGGCCGCACCCGCGGCCGCCGAAGCTGCTCCGGCCGCCGAAAGCGCTGAACCGGCCGCACCCGCGGCTCCGGTGAAGGGTCTGGGCATGGCGTCGGGCGCCAAGCGTCCCGGCGCGAAGAAGGCCGCCCCCGCCGCCGCCGCGGAGCCCACTCCGGCCGCTACCCCCGAGCCAGTGGCCGAAGCGCCTGCCGCACCGGCTGAGCCCGCCAAGCCGGAGCCTCCGGTCGTCGGCCTCGGTATAGCTTCGGGCGCCCGCAGGCCCGGTGCCAAGAAGGCGGCTCCGGCTGCCGCTCCGGCTCCGGCCGCTCCTGCTCCGCCGGCGGAGGCCCGGGCCGCTGAGGAGCCCGCTGCCGAGCCCGAGCCGGTCGCCGAAGCCCCCGCGGCTGCGTCGTCCAATGGTTCGGACAGTGGCGCCGACCGCGTGGTGGGCGACGAAGCTCCCGTGAAGGGTCTCGGCATCGCCAAGGGTGCCCGCCGTCCCGGCAAGCGCTAAATCTCAGCGATTTGTGCACGTTTCGTAACGCCTGGCGTTACGAAACGTGCACAAATCGCGGCTAAAGCTGACGTAATTGGAACGGCGTAGCGCTCATGATTCCGCCCGGGCAGGCGCCATTGGAATCCGCGGAAATGACCCCGCCGAGCGTCCCCGGATCGATCGTCATGGAAACCACCGCCGGCTGATAGCTGCCGTCCTCGCAAATGTAGCCATCAGGTTTGGTGACCGAGAAACTCCAGCGCCCGTCGGCAAATAGCATCGGGCTGGTCCAGCCCTGGTTGCTCGCGACGGTCCCGGTACAACCGGTCAGACCGCAGGTGCTGGCGATGGTCCAGACGTTCCCCACATCGCCGCCTGCGTAGGTGCCGTTGAGTAACGGCGGATCGGCATGAGCCGACGCAGCAAATCCGAGCGACGCCACAGCGGCAATGCCGAATGCGGTGCCCAACAAACGTGTCATCGACGTCATAGTGATTCAGGAACTTAACACCGTGTCCCCAGAAAACAGTGGATGCGCACCGCGAATATCGACGTCGACGTCAAACCGCAACCTTCGTCCGGAAAATCGGTTTGCGGGCGCATGGGAGAATTAGCCGCGTGAGTAGCAATCAGTTGTCGTGGCAGAACACCGGCCAGAATCCGCGGCCGCGTACGTTCGCGCAGTCCACCAAACTGCAGGACGTCCTCTACGAGATCCGCGGGCCGGTACACGAGCACGCCTCACGGCTGGAGGCCGAAGGCCACCGCATCCTCAAACTCAACATCGGCAACCCGGCGCCGTTCGGCTTCGAGGCACCCGACGTGATCATGCGCGACATGATCCAGGCCCTGCCCAACGCCCAGGGCTACTCCGACTCCAAGGGCATTCCCAGTGCGCGGCGCGCGGTGTTCACCCGCTACGAACTGGTCGACGGCTTCCCCAAGTTCGACGTCGACGACGTCTTCCTGGGCAACGGTGTCTCCGAGCTCATCACCATGACGCTGCAGGCACTCCTCGACAACGGCGATCAGGTGCTCATCCCGGCGCCGGACTACCCGCTGTGGACGGCGTCGACCTCGCTGGCCGGTGGTACCCCGGTGCACTATCTGTGCGACGAGACCCAGGGCTGGAATCCCGACATCGCCGACATGGAATCGAAGATCACCGACCGCACCAAGGCGATCGTCGTGATCAACCCGAACAACCCCACCGGTGCGGTGTACACCCGCGAAACCCTCACCCAGATAGCCGACCTCGCGCGCAAGCACCAGTTGCTGCTGCTGGCCGACGAGATCTACGACAAGATCCTCTACGACGACGCCAAGCACATCGCCATGGCATCCATTGCGCCCGACCTGCTCTGCCTGACGTTCAACGGCTTGTCCAAGGCGTATCGGGTGGCCGGTTACCGCTCGGGCTGGTTGGTCATCACCGGACCCAAGGAGCACGCCACCAGCTTCATCGAGGGCATCAGCCTGCTGGCGAATATGCGCTTGTGCCCGAATGTGCCTGCGCAGCATGCCATTCAGGTGGCCCTCGGCGGCCATCAGAGCATCGACGACCTGGTGCTGCCCGGCGGCCGTCTGCTCGAGCAACGCGACGTCGCCTGGACCAAGCTCAACGAGATCCCCGGGGTGTCCTGCGTCAAGCCCGACGGTGCGCTGTACGCGTTCCCGCGGCTGGATCCCGAGGTGTACGACATCCACGACGACGAACAACTGGTGCTCGATCTGCTGCTGCAGGAGAAGATCCTGATCACCCAGGGCACCGGATTCAACTGGCCCACACCGGATCACCTGCGCATCGTTACGCTGCCGTGGGCCCGCGACCTGTCCAGGGCCATCGAGCGGCTGGGTAACTTCCTGGTGAGCTACCGGCAGTAAGGGCTCAGCCCGACCGCCTACCCTTGGGCGGGTGACGCACTCGCACGGGCACTCGCATTCCCTGGACGGCCCCTCACCGCTGGGTCCGTTGTCCGCGCGGATCGTGGTCGGCCTGCTGGTGGTCATCGGCATCGCCACCGCCATCGGCGCGGTCTGGTTGTGGCCGAGTCAGCAGGAAGTCGACATCCCGCTGCCGTTCCAGAACTCCTCCGGCGGCGCGGTCACCACCGAGTCCGGCCAGGTGCTGTCCACCGGTATGGCCAACTGTGGCAGTCCCTCCACGGGCGCCGTCCTCACCGGCAGCCCGCAGGACGCCCCCGATGGCGGCGGCCAGTGCGTGCACTCGCTGGTGTCCATCGGATCGGGGCCGAACGCCGGCGCGAACACGCTGCTCGAGTTCAGCGGCGGACCCGGGCAACCTCAGCTCGCCGCCGGCGATCACGTCCGGCTCAGCCGCGTCGTCGACGGCGCCGGCTCGACCACCTACGCCTTCTTCGATTTCGAGCGCACCTGGGCGCTGGTCGGTCTGGCGGCGGCGTTCGCCATAGTGGTGGTCGCGGTCGCGCGCTGGCGCGGGTTGCGCGCCATGGTCGGCATCGTGGTGGCGTTCGCCGTGCTGGTGGTGTTCCTGCTGCCCGCCCTGCGCGACGGCGCCCCGGCGGTGCCGGTCGCCCTGGTCGCGTCCTCGGCCATTCTGTATGCCGTCATCTATCTGGCGCACGGTGTCAGCCTGCGCACCAGTGCGGCGCTGCTGGGCACCTTGACCGCACTTCTGCTGGCGGCGGTGTTGTCGTGGGGTGCAATCGAACTGGCTCAATTGACGGGGCTTTCGGAGGACCAGAACAACGAGGTCGCGGCGTACCTGGGACACGTGTCGATCACCGGCCTGCTGCTCGCCGGGTTCGTCATCGGCTCACTCGGTGTGCTCAATGACGTCACCGTCACGCAGGCGTCGACGGCCTTCGAACTGGCCGAGCACGCGACGTCGCGGCGGGCCATCTTCGCCGGCGCCATGCGGGTGGGCCGCGACCACATCGCCAGCACCGTCTACACCCTGGTGCTGGCCTACGCCGGCAGCGCGCTGCCGCTGCTGCTGCTGTTCAGCGTGGCCAACCGGTCGCTGGGCGATGTACTGACCAGTGAGAGCGTGGCCATCGAGATCGCCCGATCGGCGGTGGGCGGGATCGCGCTGGCGCTATCGGTGCCGTTGACGACGGCCATCGCGGCGGTGCTGGCAACCCCGGGTCCGGCGGCGCCCACGGTCGGCCGCCATACCGAATGACGGTCCGCCCGCAGGCTGCGTAGGTACAGTTGGCCCACGATCCGAACGCCAGGGGGTGGGCGTGGCTTTGCCGGACGATCGCACCGTGTTCAGCGCGGTAGTCGTCACCGCGTTCGTCGCTGTGTGCGCGGTGGTGCTGCTGCGTGTCCACATTCCGATACCGGGCTGGCTGGCCGCGGTGATCATCGTCGCCGCGTCGGCCGTCTTGGTGCGCGCGCTGGCGGCACGCATCACCAAACGCCCCGTGCCACCCAGCGGGCTTGCCGCCGCCGGTGCTCCCCTGATGCTGCTGTCCCTGGTCGATCACCGCGTGGCCGCTGCGGTGGTCACCCTCGTGCTTCTCGCGTTGTGCACCTGCCTCGGGGTGACGCCGAATTCCCCAGCGCCCGAAGGTCTGGTCGACGACGACGCAGGGGAACCGTTGCAGCGCTGGATGTCCCGAACCGAGGCATTCGTGCACTGGTCCGGCACGACACGATCTGACTGGGATCGCCGGGTACGCCCGGTTCTCGCCCGCCACTTCGAGGTGGCCACCAAGGCCAATCAACGCCGCACCTCCGATCCGGCGGCATTCAAGGCCACCGGACTGATGTTGTTCGGCGACTTGTGGCAATGGGTCGATCCGGACAACGTCGTCCGGGGAGGCTCCCCGAAACAGGGCCCCGGCCGTCACACCTTGGAAGCGATCCTCGAACGCCTGGAGCAGGTATGACCTTGGAGACCACGACGACCGCTGCGCGGTGTGCGGCAGTTCTCGACGAGATCGAGGGAGTCGTCGTCGGCAAACGGATCGCGCTCACGCTCATCCTCACCGCCATCTTGGCCCGCGGGCACATCCTCATCGAGGATCTGCCGGGCCTGGGCAAGACGCTCATAGCCCGGTCTTTCGCGTCCGCACTGGGTTTGGACTTCAAACGGGTGCAGTTCACGCCGGACCTACTGCCGGCGGATCTACTCGGCTCGACGATCTACGACATGCAGTCGGGACGTTTCGACTTCCGCGCCGGGCCGATCTTCACGCACCTGCTGCTGGCCGACGAGATCAATCGCACTCCCCCGAAAACCCAAGCGGCGCTGCTTGAGGCGATGGCCGAAAGCCAGGTCAGCATCGACGGTCACACCTACCCGCTCCCATCCCCGTTCATGGTGTTGGCCACCGACAACCCGATCGAATACGAAGGCACGTACCCACTGCCCGAGGCTCAGCTCGACCGCTTCACCATCTGCCTTGAGCTGCAATACCTTTCGCCCGGCGACGAGGTGGCGATGCTACGCCGGCGGCTGGACCGCGGATCGGCGCCGCCCACGGTCAAGCCGGTCATCACCACGGACGAGCTCGTGGCCATGCGGGAATCCGTCGAACAGGTGGATGTGCACGAGGATGTCCTGCGTTACGTCGTGTCGCTGGCGGCGGCCAGTCGGGCCCACCCGCAGGTCGCCGTCGGTGCCAGCCCCCGGGCCGAATTGGATCTGGTGCAACTGGCACGTGCACGGGCGCTTCTGCAGGGACGCGAACAGGTGTTGATCGATGACGTGCAGGCCCTCGCCGTGGCGGCCATCGCCCACCGCATCACGTTGAAAGCAGAAATGTGGGTCCGGCAGGTGCGCCCGTCACATGTCGTCGAGGAGTTGCTGCGCCGGGTCCCGGCACCCGACGGCCGGTGACCCGATGGACGAGCCCACCGAGACACGTCGCACCGGAGCCAATTTCAGTTGGGGCGCAGCACCTCTGATGATCATCCTGACTGTCTGCAGCGTGCTCGCCGTCAGCCTCGGCCTTGCCTTGTCTCGATGGGAGCCGATCGCCCTGGCAATACCGGCGGCGGCGGCGCTGGCCCTGGCCGGTTGGCGTTTCTCCGCACCACCGGTGCAGGTCTGCGTAGACGCCGAATCCGGCGGCTTCTTCGAAGGTGAGCGAATCCGGCTGACTGTGTGGCCCGAATCGGGCTCGACCGGCGCCGTCCAACTGACTGTATCGGCGGTCGCCGGGATGGACGTGCACGTCGTCGAGGAGGAGCCGGACCGTCTGGTCGTGGAATGCACCGCCCAGCGCTGGGGCCGCTACCCCGTGCTGGCCCATCTGCGGACCCGCGCACGCGGCGGCCTGTTGGCCGGCAGCGCGACACTCCATGCCGTCGAGTTGTACGTCTTCCCGGTGGCACCCGCGCGGTCGACGGCCATCCCCCGCACCGAACTACCCGACCGCCTGGGATCTCACGTCGGGCGCCGAGTGGGCTCGGGCGCCGAGTACGCCGACATTCGTGCCTACATGCCCGGAGATCCGCTGCGCGCGGTGAACTGGCCGGTGAGCGCCCGCCGCCGCGCCTTGCACATCACCCAGCGACTGGGCGAGCAATCCGCCGACGTGGTCGTCGTCATCGACACCTATCCGCAGCCACCCGGCCCGGCGACCGAGGCGACGGAACGTACCGTCCGCGGGGCCATGCAGGTGGTGCAAACCGCGCTCAGAAGGGGAGACCGGGCCGGCATCGTCGCGCTCGGTGGTCGGCATCCACGATGGTTGCAGCCCGACAGTGGGCGCCGGCAGTTCTATCGGGTGCTCGATGCGACGCTGGGCGCCGGTTCGGGGTTCCACTCGTCGGTCGGTTCGTTGGCGCCACGGCCGGCGGTGCCGCCAGGCGCCATCGTCATCGGCTTCTCGACGCTGCTGAACACTCACTTCGCATTGGCACTCGTCGACTTGCGCAAGCACGGGCACGCCGTCGTCGCCGTCGATGTTCTGCGCGGCTCACCCGCCGCCGACGAACTGGACCCGCTGGTTACCCGAATATGGTCACTGGAGCGGTCTTTCATGTACCGCGACATGCGGACCATCGGTGTCGAGGTCGTCCCCTGGCATGAGGGGAGCACCCTCGATGAAGCGATGCAGCTGATTCCGAATCGGCATTCGGCACGACTGCCGCGCTGACCGTCAGACCAGATCCGCGTCCGACAGCTCGGTCGCCGCGAGCGCCTCATCCAGGCTGGCGTGCCGGAACACCGACGTGATGTGGTCGTGCACCACCCGGAACGCCGAGCCGAAGGTGTCGGCGTCCGCGCCGTCATCACCGGTCACGGTCTGCTCGGCCACCACGACCCCGTCGTGCACATACATCCGGCCCACGGTCACCGTGTCGCCCAGGCCCTGCGCCCAGCCCCGCAATGCGATGCGGCCCTGCGCGGCGCCGTCGCCGCCGCCGAACTCGATGTCGTCGCTGCACAACTGGTCCAGCGTGCCGAACTCCCGGGCGTTCAGGGCGTCATGCCAGGCGAGGACCGTGGCGATCTCCGAAGTACTCATACAGCCAACCTTAGAACGGCGTGTTGGCCAGCCAGTCATCCCATACGGCGGTGTCACCGAGGAGTTCGACACCGTCGGCGCGGCGGCGGGTGATGGCCAGCAGCAGGTTGCGCGCCGGCCCCCGGACTGCGACGTCGCCTTTGGCGTGCGCGTGCGACCACGCCAGGCCGTCTTCGTCGTTGACCACCAGCCACTCCCCCGTCGGACCCAGCCCGTCGTCGGTGGCATGCAGGTGCAGCCGTTGCCCGGGCGCGAGCCCGAACCCGGTCGCGGTGGCCAGCTCGATCCACTCGCTGACCCCGTCCGCCGCCAGCTCCGCGGACAGCGCGTATTCCTTGCCGAGGGCCAGATCGGCGTCGGCGCGGTGCACGGTCAGTTCGTGCAGGCGGCGGCGCACCCACCAGCCGGCCGGGCGCGGTCCGATGAAGGTCCACACCCGCTGCGGGCCCACGTGGTCGACGGCGTCGAGAACCAGCTGCGCCCCCGCGTTCAGCCAGTCGACGGCGGCGTCGGGGTCCTCGGGCGGTTTACCGTCACGGACATCACGCGGGTCCAGCCCCTCGCTCAGCCGGTCGCTGATTATCTGTGCGCACCAACGGTTTCCACGCCCGACATGACGGAACAGCTGGTTCAGCGTCCAGTCCGGGCAGGTGGGGACGGGCGTCGACGGATCCGCCTGACGGATCACGTCGCCGAAGAGCTTGGTCTGCTCGAGCAGGGCGGCCCGGAAGTCCACGCTTATGACCGTAGCGCGGGACGGGCGTCGCCGAGGGCGATCGGCAGGGTCGCCCACCCGCGCAGTACCCGGGTGTCGCGCCGGACTCCGGTGCCGGCCAGCCGGGCGTCGGGATAGCGCGCGAAGAACGTCTGCAAGCCCACCTCACCCTCGGCGCGCGCGAGTGCGGCGCCCAGGCAGAAGTGCCTTCCACCGGAGAACGACAGATGCCGCCCGGCGTTCTCCCGTTCGATGTCGAAGCGATGCGGATCGGGGAACACCTCGGGGTCCCGGTTGGCGCCGGCCAGATGGATGATGATCAGCTCGCCGCGCCGCACCGCCGTGCCGGCCAGCTCGACATCACGACCGGCGAGCCGCGCGCTCATCTGCACCGGCGAATCGAGGCGCAGGATCTCCTCGACGGCGTTCGGCCACAACTCGGGCCGCGCGGCCAGGGTGTCCAGATGTTCGGGGTGATCGAGCAGCATCCGGATGCCGTTGCCCAGCAGGTTCACGGTGGTCTCGAAACCGGCGGCCAGCACCAGTCCGGCCAGGGCCTTGAGTTCGCGTTCGGTCAGCGGCTCGCCGGCCGCACCGCCGTCGGACGCCGCGATGATCTGGCTCAGCAGATCCTCACCGGGGTTGCGGCGCAACGCCTGCAGGTGCCCACCCAGCCAGGCGTCGAACCCGGCGATGCCCTCGTCGACCTGCTGGGACTGCGCCCAGGTCAAGCCGATGTCGAGACTGGGCGCGGCCAGCTCGCCGAACCGCAGGATGTTGGGCCGGTCCGGCTCGGGAACGCCGAGGATGTCACCGATGACGGCGACGGGCAGCTGGGCGCAGTACCGGTCGACCACGTTGATCGTGTCGCCGCCGAGTTCGTCGAGCAGTTGATCGGCGCGCTCCTGCACCCGTTCACGCAGCCGCGCGACGGCGCGGGTGGTGAACACCGACGAGACGAGCTTGCGCATCCGGGTGTGTTCGGGCGGTTCGATGGACAGCAGCGACGGCGGCTCGATGGGGTGCAGCAGGTCATCGGAGGTGTGCTCGACGATCCAGCGCAGCGGCTTGGGCAGGTTGATGCCCAGCGAGCTGACCCGCCAGTCCTCGGAGCGCAGCACCTCGTGCGCGACGCCGTGGTCGAACGTCAGCAGAACCGCTCGCCCCCGGACCACCCGCCCCAGTGCACGCATCTCATCGGCGAAGGCACCCGGATCGGAGCGGGCCCGCGGGTCGGCGATCAGTCGCCCCTGAGGATCACCCCGCCGCGCCGCCACCGCGGAGAGTCCGCGTACCACCCCGTGCAGAGCCAGCCAACGAATCCGTTGCCGCATGGGTGCGAGCTTACGACGGTCAGTGGGGAGCGCAGAAGATCAGGAAGCAGGGACCGCTCTTCTTGGGACCGTCGTCGCCGCGGTCACCTCGGCCGTTCCCGTTTCCGTTGCCATTGCCGTTTCCATAGCCGCCCTGGTTACCCGAACCCGGATAGCCGCCGTTGGAATTGCCGGGGTACTGGCCCGGGTACCCGCCGTTGTTCCCCGGGTTGCCGGAACCGGGGTAACCACCGTTGGAGCTGCCGGGGTACTGGCCCGGATAGCCGCCGTTGGACCCGCCCGGGTACTGGCCGGGGTAACCGCCCGGGTACTGGTTCGGGTAGTCGTCGGGGTCGGGGTACTGCTGCCGCTTGGGGGGATCCCACGGCATGCGGATCACCGGATGCGGCCACTGGATCGCCGGCGGGGGTACCTCGACGGGCGGTGCGACAACCGGCACCGGGACGGGTGCGGGCGCCTCGGGGACGGGCGGCGGGGCCGCAGGTGCCGGGGCCTGCTCGACGTAGACCTGGCGCGGTTGCGGCACCTGCTGCACGACCTGGATCGGAGCCTTGATCGTCTCGGCCGGCGGGGCCGGCGGCGGCGCAGCCGTTTGCACCGGGGCGGCCTCGGGCACCGGTTTCGGCGCGACGGCCGGGGCGCTGGGCGCCACCGCGTTCTGAGCGGGCGACGGACGCTGATCGGCGGTGGGCCGGATGCTCACTGCCAACGAAACCGCAAGCGCCACAACGCCCACGACGAAGATGGAGGTCAGGGCGCTACCGACGAGGAGGAAGGGTTTGCGACCTTCTTCGACGGGAGCGGGCGTCTCCGCGAATGCGGCGTCGACGTCGTCGGTGAACAACGGAACGTCCGCCGACGGCATGGCCATCTGGGTGTCCGCGGCGGCCATGGCGGCGTACGCCGATCCGGCGGTCGGGCCGTCGGGATCCTGGGAGTACGCCAGGCCGACGGTCGATGCTTCGAAGGTGGGCGCGTTCGCGGCGGCCAGGGCGGCGCCGCGGGCCAATGCCAGTTCGGATTCCTCGGGCGCGCTGACCGGGATGTCGACGAGATGCTCGAGGTGGTCCTTCACCGAGGACACGTCGA
Organism: Mycolicibacterium cosmeticum; assembly: GCA_016197365.1. Taxonomy (GTDB): domain Bacteria; phylum Actinomycetota; class Actinomycetes; order Mycobacteriales; family Mycobacteriaceae; genus Mycobacterium; species Mycobacterium cosmeticum_A. The sequence continues at coordinate 203,366 of JACPVS010000011.1, forward strand.
CGCCGGAGCCGACGACGAACATGCCCTGCGGGGCGGATTCCCGGCCGGCGACCGCGGCGGCCATCTCGGCCAGCACGGCCATGGCATCGGTGCTGTGCAGGCTGCGGGTGAGGACCTTGACCACGGAACCGTCGTCACCGTTGACCACCGACAAGGTGGCGGTGTCACGGTCCAAAAAGAGCAGTGCGGTCGATTGATAACCGACCGCGCCACCCGCGGCCTTGGCCAAGGCGCTGGCGGCGTGCAGTTCGGAGACCAGCATGACGTCGGTGATGCCGTGCGCGGCGAGCGCGTCGCGGAGCACCGCGGCTTCGGTGTGGTCGGTCCACGTGACGCCGACATGGGCGAGATGGTGGCCGCCGGCCTCGGCGCTCTCCTGGGTTCCGAGCACCGCCTGGACCACTTGATCGGCCGCGCTGGGAGTTGCTGAGTCACTCGATGTCGACACCGGGAAGACATCATGATCGACGGTGGCTCCGTCGGCCTTATCGCCCTCAACCAGCACCATATGCACCGTTGTAGGTGTCAGAGACACACCTAATACGATGTCCACTTAACCCCTCCAAAATATTTGCTGCGCTATCCAGGTCGCCGCGCCTGACCCCTGCGGCACAGAGCGCCGACTAGATAGTTCATCGCCTACAGCAGCGCCGTCGTTACCAACCGACGACGTTAGCTAGACCACTTAAGCGACCCTACTCGGGTACCGGCGCGAAAGCCCGGCGGCGTCTGGTCCACACCCTGCCAGTGCGTCCTGTGCAGGAGCTATGACTTGAGGAAGTTCTGATACGACTTCGACGGCGTCGGGCCGCGCTGGCCTTGATATTTGGAGCCCGCCGCGGCGCTGCCGTAGGGGTTCTCGGCGGGGCTGGTCAGCCGCAGCAGGCAGAGCTGGCCGATCTTCATTCCGGGCCACAGGGTGATCGGCAGATTGGCCACATTCGACAGCTCGAGGGTGATGTGGCCGGTGAAGCCGGGGTCGATGAAACCCGCGGTGGAGTGCGTCAGCAGTCCCAACCGCCCGAGCGATGACTTGCCCTCCAGTCGCCCGGCCAGGTCGTCGGGCAGGCTGCAGCGCTCCAGCGTCGCGCCCAGGACGAACTCGCCGGGGTGCAGCACGAAGGGTTCCCCCTCCTTCGGTTCGACCAGAGAGGTCAGGTCGTCTTGGCGCTCCGCCGGGTCGATGTGGGTGTAGCGGGTGTTGTTGAACACCCGGAACAGGTTGTCGAGGCGAACGTCGACGCTGGACGGCTGGATCAAGGAGTCGTCGAACGGGTCGAGCGCCAGACGGCCGGCGGAGATCTCGGCGCGGATATCGCGATCGGAGAGCAGCACGCGATGAGCCTAGTCACCCGACTGACGTGCCGACGGGCCGCCCGACATGGCAGATCTACAGCCGCCACACAGAATTGACGCTAGCGTTAACTCATCACGCGGTTCCTACCAGCCAAGGAGCTTCCACATGCAAACATTCGCAGCCCGTTTCAGCCTTCCCATGGCGGTCGCCGTGGCCGCTGGAGCCGTTGCTTTCACGCCCGTCGTGGCCCCGCCGCCGGCCTTGTCCGCCGTCGCCCCGCCCGTCGCGCACAGCATCCAGATGCCGAAATTTCAGCTCACCGCGTCGGTCATCGAGATCCTGGAGCTGCCGGTCCTGACGCAATACATCAAGAATCAGATCACCGACCTGGCCACGTTCGCCGTCGGCTGGGCCAAGGCCGGTGACGGACTCGGCACGAGCCTGCGCGCGCTTCCCGAAGCGATCGTCACCGTCACCAGGCAGGTGCTCGACGGGGACCTGCTCGGCGCGCTGACCACCATCGAGAAGGGCCTCGTCACGACGCTGACGCTCGTCGGCGGGCCGCTGCTGGCCTCGCGCATCGCCCGCAATCAGCGCACCCTGGCCGTCGACGAAGCCCTCGCCGCTGCGTGGCCGATCGCTTTTGTCGGTTTGGGGACCGCCTTGTTCGCCGGCTTCGACGACTTCGCACGCTCGGTGATCATCGCCGGCCAGAATCTCGTCGATTCCTTGCTGCCCATCAACATCGGCAACGTGATCGATGCGCTGGTCGGTGGCGTCAAGTTGATCGGGCAGGGTCTCGCCGAGGGTGCAGGCAAGATCACCGACGGTGTCGTGTTCTTCCAACAGACGTTGGCCGAAGCGCTGAAGGCCGAGCCCTCGGGTGTTCCGGGATTGGCGGGGGCGAGTGCGCTGTCGGTGACAGCGTTGCCGAAGACCGCCGACACCATCGTCACGTTGAAGACGGGCACCGAGACGACGCCCGTCGAGGACGACGTCGTTCAGGACAAGGGCACCGAGGTGACAAGCACCGTCTCGGGCACGGTGTCGACACCGACGGCGACCGCCACTGCCACTCCTTCTGCCACCTCGACTCCTACGGTCAAGGCGACGTCTTCCGCAACCGCGCCGGAGCCCACGCAGGACGTCACCAAGACCGGCAACAAATTCGAGCCGGGATCGAAGGTCGAGGACAACCCCGGTTCCCCCGGTACCGCCGGTTCGAGCACGCCGGCGACCGACACCCCGAGCACCGGAACGCCCGGAACCACCACCACCACGACGACCACCGACACGACCACGTCGGGCGGGACCGGCAGTGTGGAGGCAAAGACCGAACCCGCCACTGCGGCGGCCGCCTGATCAGGTAGAGCGGACTACCTACTGATTTCCCACGTTTGGGTCGTCGATGACCCGTATCGACGACCCAAACGTCGGAAACGAACAGGGCCCCGGGCGTCGAGTACGGCGCCGGATTCCGGCGGTGCTAATCTTCCTGTTCACCAGCACCGCTGGTACGCCGATGTAGTTCAATGGCAGAACATCAGCTTCCCAAGCTGAATACGCGGGTTCGATTCCCGTCATCGGCTCCACGATCTTCGCAGTTCAGAGCGTTTCCAACGCCCCAAAACCCTCAACTCAAACTTGAGACTTGTCCGTGATTTGTCCGTGGACGTGCGAAAACGACCCCTCAGAACCCGTTTGCTTGACTCCCGCCTAGCTGTCGAGCGACTGCCTTGGTCGGCGTTGTAACGTCTGGTTCTGTGCCGTTTACCGAGGTCGATTTCGCCGCTTTGATTGAGCGGTTACGCGCGCTGCCCACGGAAAGCGAATGGCTGGAGTTCAAAGAGAACATGGCCGATCCCGAAGAGATTGGCAGCTACGTCTCGGCACTCGCGAACGCCGCCGCACTCCACGGGGAAGAGAAGAGCTACCTCGTCTGGGGAATTAAAGACGGAACACACGATTTGGTCGGCACCACATTCGACCTGACGACAGCCAAAAAAGGTAATCAATCGTTGCAGTTGTGGCTTATTAGCTCACTTAGGCCCGATCCCGGCATCGAATTTCATTCCGGAATGGTGAACGGCAAGAGAATTGCCGTTCTAGAAATTCCGGCTGCTGTGCATAATCCGGTTCAGTTTCAGAAAACAGAATACATTCGGATCGGGAGTCACAAGAAAAAGCTTAGTGATCATCAGTTTCAGGCCAAACAGCTTTACCGAAATCTTGACGTCACACCCTTCGAGCACCGAATTGCAGTGAACGCCGTTGCACAGGGTGGCCTTAGCGACGACGCCGTCTTAGAAGCATTGAATTTCAAGTCATACTTTCAATTGCAAGGCGTATCTATCCCGAAATCGCCTGCTCAAATCATCGCAGCACTCGAATCGGATAAACTGATTTCTAGACAAGCGACCGGAAAATACGGGATAACAAACCTCGGCGCCCTAATGTTCGCCAACAATCTGAAGGAATTTCCTGGCCTAGAGCGCAAAGCGCCAAGAGTCGTCAAGTACCGTGGAAACAACAAAATCAATGCGGAACGTGAACAGACTGGCATTATGGGGTACGCGACTGCGTTCGAGGGGCTTGTCGAATACATCGATAACCTGCTGCCGCGAAATGAGGTGATACAGCAGGCATTGCGCACCACAGTAAGCATGTATCCGCTACTAGCTGTTCGTGAAATCGTCGCAAATGCCCTAATTCATCAGGATTTTTCCATTTCAGGCACAGGTCCGCTTTTTGAGCTATACGAAAATAGAATCGTATTTACGAACCCTGGCGTTCCACTGGTCGACCCGTCTCGCTTTGTCGATGCGCCGCCGCGATCCAGAAATGAGAAATTGGCTGCACTGATGCGGAGGTGCAACGTATGCGAAGAACGCGGTAGTGGATGGGACCGAATAGGATTTGAAATTGAGTTGTACCAGCTCCCCGCGCCGCTGATTCGCGTAGACGCCGATCACACGTCCGTCACGTTGTACGCGCACCGGCCGCTACGCCAGATGGACCGCGAAGAGCGCATCCGGGCGGTGTATCTTCACGCCTGCCTCCGATCGGTGAGTGACGAGCGTCTGACGAACAGCAGCGTGCGCGCTCGGTTCGGCCTCAGCGATAAGGACTCCAGCGTTGCGTCTTCATACATCCGCGAGGCGGTTGACGCAGGTCTGATCGTGGCCCATGATCCGAACGCGGGGCGGAAGCACATGCAGTACGTCCCGATCTGGGCGAAGGAGCCCTAATTTAATGACAACACCGCGCAAGTCGGGAAACACCGCCTGACCTGCGGTTACCTTTTTAAGATCTATCTAACAGCCGGTACGGCCCGCCAGCCTCAGGGAGCGTCGCCCTAATTTAACGACAACACCGCCTATTGCGGTAGACACCCGCTGACCTGCAGTTTTCTTTTTCAGATGTATCTGCCGAACAGTCGCCGTACTAGCGCCGGCGACGTATCGGCACCACGTTCGAGCCGGTCGGCGTAGGTGCCGCCAAGGCGGTGAGTTTGGCCATCGCAGCGCTGGCGCTGTCATCGGTACGGAATAGGTGCGTGTAGATGTCGAGCGTCGTGGTCACCTTTGAGTGACCCAGCGGGCTTTCACCGTGTCGCGCCAGCACCTCGACAGAACGCCAGGCGCATACGGCTCCCCGACCTCGTTGCTCACGACGTACGTCCACTCGCCAATACTCGCGACTAAGCGCCAGAAGTTCGGGTGCCCGCTGAGCCTTCACCGACCGCAGAACGTACGAGCCGCTCTGGGAGCGGTAGCCTCCGCCGCGATGCCGCCGACTTCGGAACGTTCTCAACGGTGCGCCCGCTCGCAGACACCCGATTAGCAATTACAAGGGTTTGGCATCGAAGTCGATATCCGACGATCAGAGGCCAGCCACTTCGCCACGGCGCAAGCCGCAAAGCGCCCAGCTCCCAAGCGTGAGCAAGACGGTGACCGTCGATACCTCCGAGAAGGTGGCTAACCTCAGCTTCTGCGTACCTGCCCGATTGTCGCGATCACCTTTATCGGCGGACTCAGGTGACCATCGCAGCCGCGTCCCTTCATTCACTGTGGTCGCATCACCAGAAATGAGGTTCGCGACCAGACTGTCGACGTGCGCCTTGGCGGGGCGCTCATAGGGACCAGTCCATAACGCTCGGGGGTAGCTGCTGCCTAGCCATAGTTGCCCTCCTCAGACACGAGGACAGCGCGATTCATTCCCCATACCGCCCCCTGAGCGGTGCGAATACCTCTCCGGATACGTGCGACCTGATCGACATCCCGATCCAACATAAGTTGTGCCGACGAGGGATGCGCGGGTATCGAGCCCCTGGTCAAACGCATTGGGTTCCGTGCCCAACGCCTGTCCCCGTGCACTCCCCGAGAGGGGTGCGGGTCGGGCGGCGGACGGCGAGACGAGCCATTTCGATCAGAGGTTGAGCGGATCCTCAATCGTGATTAGATGCTGCAGGCCAAAGAATTCCAGGGCGCGCATTAGCTCGCTGGCGGGGATCCCCTGGTAGAACGGAGCGGCCTCCGACAACACGGAGCCCACTACAGATTCACCGCCGCCGTCCGCCTCCGGATTAGAGGACGGTGTGTGTGCCGAATCTTCAACCACGATGCCGATGACTCGACCGTCGTGGGCGACAATCGGTCCACCGCTGTTACCTGGACGGGCAATAGCTGAGTAGAGGAAAACATTTGTACGGCCGGGTGTGTCCCACGGCTCCATTTTCTCGTCGCGCCTTCTCGGCACTTCAGCCATCGGAAGAACCACCTCACCCCGCTGGAGCGTGATCCCGGAATCAACCGTCCATGCCACACGGGGATAACCAAGGACATAGACCTCATCAGCCCACGCGGGATCGCGAAAGACCATGCCTTTCAGCGCCTGTAGGTTGCCCTCGACTGAGGGCCTTACCTGAATAACTGCGACATCCACCTCTGGGTGCAAAAAAACCTCAAGGCTCTGGCCGAGTACCGGCTCTCGCTCAGCGCCAAACATAGGCATGACGATCTGCAGTCCTTTGCCCATAAGCTCCTCAGCGACATGCTTATTCGTGATTATGTGGGCTTCGTCTAGAACTAACCCGCTGCCCCAGTGGGGGCTTTCGGTGGCACTGATTTGCACTGTCACGGACCGAAACGCATTGATGATCAATTCAGGACCGATCGCCTCAGCCAGCCATAGATAGCCCTGCCGTTGATGAGACAAAACACCCTGAGACACGTACCGCTGGCCCAACACAGGAAAACGGGCATCCCAGCCTGCTGACAACAATAAGCCGGCGCGTTCCATCGCTGCCAACAATCGGGTGACAGAGGTTGCACTACCCGGCTGAATTCCCATCTGTTGGAGCAGTCGCAAGAAAACGCCCGCCGCCCAACCTTCGAAAGGCGTGTCAGTCAACGGCTCGCCTACCGATTTCGCGAACTTCGCACGCTGCGGACCGAACGGATCAAAGAATCGATGCGCGAATCCGGCGACGATGAGCTGCCAGCCCAAGCTCCCTGGCACTTGGTCACGGAGCCTTGAGCTCGACAAGAAATCTGCGTCCGACTCAGTCACGAGCCGACGGTACCGCCAAGACGCCATTGACTCCTGAGGGATTTCACAGATCGCCAGCCACACGCCCCTGGTTGCCTCATCGGAATCATCGCGACGACGGACGCAACACCGGGAACCAACGACCGACGCAACACCGGGAACCAAGGGTGGGGGGTGTCCCCTTCTGATTAACGCGCCGC
>JACPVS010000012.1 GCA_016197365.1 Mycolicibacterium cosmeticum
GGCGGCGGAGATGGCCATGCAGCGTTCGCCTGCGGAGCCGAATCCGGCGTTGACCATGGCGTCGGCGGCGAGGTCGAGGTCGGCGTCGGGGAGGATGACGGCGTGGTTTTTGGCTCCGCCGAGGGCCTGGACGCGCTTACCGGAGGCAGTGCCGGTGGCGTAGACGTACTGCGCGATCGGGGTGGAACCCACGAAGGACACCGACTTGATCTTGGGGTTCGTGAGCAGTTCGTCGACCGCGGTCTTGTCACCCTGGAGCACGTTGAACACGCCGTCCGGCAGTCCGGCCTCGGCCCACAGCTGAGCCAGCCACAGGGAGGCTGACGGATCCTTCTCCGACGGCTTGAGCACCACGGTGTTCCCGGTGGCGATCGCGATGGGGAAGAACCACATCGGCACCATGGCCGGGAAGTTGAACGGCGAGATGATGGCCACCGGCCCGAGCGCCTGGCGGATCGAGTAGACGTCGACCTTCGTGGAGGCGTTCTCGGTGAAACCACCCTTGAGCAGATGCGGGATGCCACAAGCGAATTCGACGACCTCCTGGCCGCGGCTGACCTCACCGAGGGCATCGGAGACGACCTTGCCGTGCTCGCTGGTGATGATCTCGGCCAGCTCACCCTTGCGGGCGTTCAAGAGCTCGCGGAAGTTGAACAGCACCTGCGTGCGCTTGGCCAGCGAGGCGTCCCGCCACGCCGGGAACGCGGCCGCGGCGGCGTCGATGACGGCCTGCGCATCGGCCACCGACGCCAGCGCCACCTGACCGGTGACTTGGCCGGTCGCCGGGTTCGTCACCGGGGCGGTCGCACCGGAGGTGCCTTCGAAGAACTTGCCGTCACGCCAGTGCTGAACTGTGGCTTGCATCGCGAGGTGCTCACTTTCGTTTGAGGTTGCACCCAGTGTGTGGCCGCGGAACCCCCGCGCTCATTGACAGAACGTCTGCAAAATGGGCTCCGTCGATACACTCTGTAAATGATCATCACGGTGGCCGACGTCATGGGGCTGCCGGTGCTGCAACGCGGCGACCCCGAGGTGCTCAGCGCGCGGCGGTTCGACGAACCGATCCGCTGGGTGCACGTCAGCGATATGGCCGACCTGTCCAGCCTGGTGCGGGGCGGGGAGTTGGTGCTCACCACCGGCGCCGCGCTGCGGGCAGACCCTCGTCGCTACCTGCAGGGCATGGCCGCCGCGGGCGTGCTCGGCGTGGTCGTCGAACTGGGCGGGGTCAACCTGCCCGCGGGAGTGGGCGCCATCGCCGAGGAGTTCGGGCTGGCGCTGGTGGCGCTGCACCGCCAGGTGCGCTTCGTCGAGGTGACCGAGGCGGTGCACCGGATGATCGTCACCGACCAGTTCGACCGCGTGGATTTCGACCGGCGGGTGCACGAGACCTTCACCGACCTCAGCATGAAACGTGCGTCGGTGAGCGGGATCGTCGACGCCGCCGCGGCCATCCTGGACGAGCCGGTGGTGTTGGAAGATCTGGCGCACCGGGTGCTCGCGGTGTCGGCGCGAGGCAACGCCGCCGAGCTGTTGCAGGATTGGGAGCGCCGGTCCCGGCGAAACTCCGAACACTGGGCGGTGACCGCGGTGGGGCCGCGCACCGAGGAGTGGGGCCGGCTCATCGTGCCCCGCCGTCCCGCCGACACGGCGCGTACCCAGATGGTGCTCGAACGCGCGGGGGTGGCGCTGGCGCTGCACCGGATGATCGAACGGGACCGCTCGGGGCTGGCGCACCAAGCCCAGACCGGGTTGATCGACGACGTGCTGCGCAGCCGCATCACCGACGAGCGGGAAGCCGCGGTGCGCGCACACGCGCTCGGGCTGCGGTCGGCGGCACGCTATGTGCCCGCCACAATCCGGGTGGAGCGCCCCCCCAGCGCCGATCCCGTTGCCGGGCAACGGCGCAACGTGTCGTTGCTGGATACGGTCACGCACGCGGTCAACGCGTCCGGGCACACCGGGCTGTTCTCGGTCCGGCGCGACGGCGAGGTCGGACTAGTGCTCTCGCTCGGTGTCACCCGTTCGACGGACGCGGCCTTGACGGCGCTGGGCAACGACCTGCGTCGCGAGATACGTCGTGTAGAAGGCATTTCCGACTCTGCGCTGGCAGTCGGCGAACCGGTGGAACGGGTCATCGACGCCATCCACGGGCTGGCCGAGGCGTCGCACATCGCCGAGGTGGCGTTGTCGATGGGGGAGAAGCCGCGCCCGTTCTACCGGGCATCCGACGTCCGGCTGCGCGGCCTGATCTCGTTGCTGCGCAGCGATCATAGGGTGCAGGCCTTCGCCGAGACCGAGCTGCGGGCACTGCTGTCCGGTGACCCGTCAAACGTCGCGTTACTGCGGGAGTACCTGCGGTCGGCCGGCAACAAGGCGGCGGTGGCCCAGCGGTTGCACATCAGCCGTCCCGCGCTCTACAAGCGCCTGGCTGCCATCGGTGATGCCCTCGGCGTGGAACTCGACGACGGTGAATCGCGCACCTCCCTGCATGTCGCGTTGATGGTGCTCGACGCGCAGAAGCTCAGTCCCGCGGTGGGTTCCAGCTCCGAACCGATGCGCGCGGAGATCATCGATCCGTATACGTGACGCGCGCCGTCCCGATACGTTCGACGCGTGAATGTGCTCAACCGGATCATGGACTTCCGGATGACCGTCGCCGAATGGATCGGTCTCGCGTTGCTGCTCGCCGCACCATACGTGGTGATCGGGGTGCTGTGGTCGCTCTGGCATCTCGACCAACTGACGGCGCTGACGTTCGTCAGGTCGACGGTCACGTGGCCGATTCTGTTGTTCGGAAACGGCTGTGCCCCATGACCCATCGCATCGTGATCACCAGGCGCACCGCCCGCTGGGACCGGGCCGGCGAGGTGTCCGTCGGCGACGCCATGGACTTCTGGGGTTTCGCGGCCGGGGCGGCCAACGTCGTCATGCAGCTGTCCTGGCCGGAAGTCGGCCACGGCGTGCTGGAGAGCACCGTCGATTCGGGCAATCTGCTCAAGCATCCGTGGAAGCGGGCCCGCACCACAGCGAGCTACCTGGCCGTCGCGGTCTTCGGCACCACCGCGGACCGGGAGGCGTTCCGGACCGCCGTCGACGGCGCGCACCGGCAGGTCCGGTCCGGTCCGGTCAGCCCGGTCCGCTACCACGCGTTCGATCGTGACCTTCAGATGTGGGTGGCCGCATGCCTGTTCGTGGGGCTCGAGGACGTCTATCAACTGCTGCGCGGTGCGATGACCCCGGCCCAGGCGGACCAGTTCTACCGCTCGGCGTGGACGCTGGGCACCACCCTGCAGGTCACCGAGGATCAATGGCCGGCCACCCGGGCCGCTTTCGACGAGTACTGGGCGCGATCCTGCGAGCGCGTCGTCATCGATCCCGGGGTGCGCGCCTACCTACTCGACATGGTGAACCTGCGGATGATCAATCCGGTTCTGCGCCTGCCCTTTCGGCCGTTGCTGAAGTTCCTGACGGCGGGGTTCCTGGCGCCGGTGTTCCGGGACCAACTCGGGTTGCGCTGGGGACGGGGCCGTCAGGTGATGTTCGAGGCGCTCTTCCTGCTGGTGGCGTTCGTCAACCGGTTCATCCCGCCGTTCCTGCGCCAGGGCGGCAGTTACCTGTTGCTGATGGATGTGCGCAGGCGGAGCCGCGCCGGCCGACCGTTGATCTAAGGGAGTTTCGACGATGCAACGTGTGCGTGAACTGCTGGCCCGTCCCGTCAGTGTCGGGGCGATGCTCGAGACGCTGATGTGGTTGGCCCTGCCGTACGTGATCATCGGGCTGGCCTTCACCGTGCTGCACCCCGACCATGTGCAGCAGCGGGAATCGCAACTGCAGAGGTGGTTTCCGGCGGGCGCCGATGTGGTCGCCTTCGGCGAGACGACGGTATGGTGGCCGCTGTTGCTCGTGTCTGGTACGGGAGAGGACCACTGCGGTGCCCAATGATGATCTCGCCGATTTCGAGCACACCGATTTCACCTATGAGGGCACCACGCGGGCGATCTACCGGAAGGGCAGCGGACCCGCCGTCATCGTGATCGCGGAGATTCCGGGCATCACGCCCAAGGTCCTCGACTTCGCCAGGAAGGTCGCCGACATCGGCTGCACGGCCGTGCTGCCGCACCTGTTCGGCCAGTCGGGCCGCGACCCGTACAGCAGCACCCGGGCGACCGTCGAGACCTTCGCCTCGTCGATCATCCCGACCTGTGTCAGCAAGGAATTCGTCACGCTGGCCACCGGGCGTACGTCGCCGGTCATCGGGTGGTTACGCGCCCTGGCCCGCGCCGAGCACGCGCGGTGCGGCGGACCCGGCGTCGGCGCGATCGGCATGTGCTTCACCGGCGGCTACGCGCTCGCCATGGCGGCCGACGACGTGTTGCTCGCGCCGGTGCTGTCGCAACCGTCGATGCCGGTGCCGCTCACGGCCCGGCAGAAGCGCTCCATCGACATCTCACCGGAGGATCTCGCCACGGTGAAACAGCGTTGTGCGGCCGGGCTGACGGTGCTGGGCCTGCGGTTCAAATCGGACCGGCTGGTGCCGGCGGAACGGTTCGACTTTCTGCGCGAACAGCTCGGCGAGGCGTTCATCGCGGTGGAACTCGACGACGTGGACGCCAACCCCGAAGCGCTGCTCACGCCGCATTCGGTGGTCACCGAACACCTCATCGACGAGCCCGGCCAGCCCACCAGGGCGGCGCTGGACCAGGTGCTCGACCTCTTTCGAACGCGGCTCCTGGCGGTGTAGCCCACCCGCGAGGAATGCGCGGGGCGGTGCGCGCTGTTGGCAGAGGTATGAACCAACGCGCTGGTGTGACGAGGGGCCGGGCTTCCGGTTGTGGAGTGCGCTCACTCACAAACGCCTTGTCAGCCGCGTTGCTTAGGAGGACTATCTAGCCATGCTAATGATAAAGCGATACGTGGAAGCGGCGCTGTTGTCCGTCGTCGCGTTGGCGGCGATCGCCATCCCGACCGTGATGCTGCTCCAGGATGGACCGCACCTGCCGATCCAGATCGTCATCAACGAACCCGTTGCGCGCTAGTCAGGCCGATCGGCTGATGTCCCGGCCGTCTTCGTCCGGGTCGTCGCGCACCGTGGCGAGCCTCGGCGATTCGAGCAGGCAGCTCTGATTGCCGCCGGCCTTACGCGCCTCGTACATCGCGTTTGTCGCGATGGTCACCAGTTCGTCGAGGACGTCGTGCGAGGTCTGCCGCGCCAACCGCTGCAGCGGGGTGCTGACGACACCCAGGCTCGCCGTCAGCTGGAAGGGCGCGGATTTGATGGTGCTCAGGATGCGCTCGGCCAGTGGCGAGGGGTCCGCGTGGGTGAACACGTCGGCGACCAGATACTCACAATCCCCGAGATGGCCGATGACAGCGTCGCCGCGGACGGTCTCGCGCAGGCGTTGACCGATGGCCACCCGCGCCCGATTGCCGCCGGCCTTGCCGGACATGGCGGTCAGCAGCGAAAAGCTGTCCAGGTTCGCCACGATGAGAACGAAATACCGGTCGTCGCGCCGGCTCCGTGAGCCGATCAGCGTGGCGACCTCGTCGTAGAAGGTCTGCCGGTTCAGCAGGCCGGTCAGTGGCTCGATACCGCCGGTGTTCATCTCGGAGCCGGCGATCTTGAGGGCCAGCTCGCACGCGAAGGCGACGGAGACGTTGATGGTCACCACCAGGGCCACCGATGAGATCGCCATGACTGGGTCCTCGGCCAACAACCGCCACGCGAGGGTGGCCAGCGTCGCGCCCTGGATGGTCCAGATGATGAGCAGCAGTCGCCGGGAATGGAAGAACACCGTGTACGCGGTCGTCATCACAAATGCGGTCGAACCCACCAGTGCGAGTACCGGATTCGGAAGCAGGAGGCACGCGGCCGCGATCAGCACCGTCCCCAGCGTCACGCAGAACATCGACTGACGCCACGACGGCCACTCCGAGCGGAGCCAGACGGCGGCCATGCTGCCGCTGCAGACGATGACGAGCGCCACGGCGAACGGGCCGTAGGCGATGGAATGCTTCGGGGTGGCGATCGTGGCAGGCAAGGCGATGGCGCCGAGGCCGATGATGCTCCATGCCACCACCCGACACGTCAGGGTCTGCAGGTCGCGGGCGGCCAGGAATGCGGTGAGCCACTGGTAGTGATCGCCGCGATGTCGCCAGCGCCCGGGGGTGCGCATCAGACGCGTGATCGCATCGGACTGCAACACCATGGCATCAGCGAACGGTACCAGCACAGGGCTGTCGGCAGTACCGTCGTTGCGGCCCGAAAATGCACGGTTAGCCTCGGAATATGACATCGCAGTGGACACCAGGACGACTCGGGGATCTGACCGGTAAGCGCATCATCGTGACGGGTGCGACCAATGGGGTGGGATTGGCGACCGCGACCGCGTTGGCGCGTGCGGGAGCGCGCGTGATCCTGGCGGTGCGCAATGCCGAACTGGGTGCGCAGCGCGCGTCCGAGATGGCCGGTGACACCGCCGTCGCCGAACTCGATCTGGCCGATCTGTCATCGGTGCGGGCCTTCCCCGGACGACTCGACGAACTCGGCGTCGGCGAGGTCGACATCCTGATCAACAACGCGGGCACGCTCACCCGGGAGCGCACCGACACCGTCGACGGGTTCGAGGCGACCATCGCGACCAACCTGCTCGGACCGTTCGCGCTGACCAATCTCCTGATGGATCGAGTGCGCGAGCAGATCATCAACGTCGGTTCCGAGGCGCACAAGTCGGCCACCCTGCACCTCGACGACCTGCATCTGCGCACCCATAAATGGACCGTGATGGGTGCCTACGCGGCCTCGAAACTCACCGTGATGCTGTGGGGGCTGGAGCTGGATCGGCGGCTGCGGGCCGCCGGGTCGCCGGTCGTCACCCAGCTCACCCATCCCGGGTGGGTCGACTCGAACCTTCCGCAGATGGCGGGCGGGCCGCTGATGGGAATCGTGCAGCGCGGGGTCAAACTCGTCGCCGGCGCGGTGGCCAACGACAAGGACGCCGGCGCCGCCACCACCCTGTACTGCATCAGCGAGCCGATCCCGCCGGGCAGCTATGTGGGTGTGGACGGTCGACTCAGGCTGCGCGGAGTTCCGGTACTGATCGGCCGCAGCGTCCTGGCCTGTGACTACGCGGTGGCGGGGCGGATCGTCCAGTTCGCCGAACAGGAAACGGGGACAGAGCTTTTGGCGGTGCGCACGAGCGCGTCCTAATGTTTGCCAGGGCATAACGGGGCCGTCATATCGGGGTGTCATGGTGGGGCGGTGACCGTCGACCCGGCGCCGACATCGGCACCGGCGCTACTCGTCGAACGATTTCACCGGTTCTGTGAGCGCGTCGTGGCCCGCCTGCCCTTCGGGCTCGACGGGGTGGTCGCGCCCACCTTCCTGGGTTTCGCGCTGATCAACGGTTTCACCTTCGGGGTGGACCTGACGATTCTCACCTTGCTGCACAGCGGTTTTGGGGTGCTGCTGCCGATCGCCCTGACCGTCGGCTACGGCTGCGCGTTCGCGCTGAGTTACGTGCTGAACCGGACGCTGAACTTCCGCTCGCATGCGGTGGTCGGCCCGCAGCTGGCCGTCTACGTGGTGGTGGTCGCCATCAACTACGCGGCCTTCATCGTCGCGCTGCCCACCGCGCTGGCGTCGTTCGGGCTGGAGTACCACGTGGCACGGATCATCGCCGGCGGCGGCGAGGCCGTGTTCATGTACAGCGCGATGCGCTGGGTGATCTTCCGCCGCTGACGGCCATTCCCGCGATAGGACCGTCCGAGTTCTTTACGCTCGTCACCATCTGGCGGACCACAGCCCATGCGTCCTGCCGGATCCCGGACCTGCCCCTGACGCGAGGAGACATTTCATGACCGTTCACGACACCGCCCTGGGACGCCGCCAGGTGTTGGCGGGCGCCGGAATCGCCGTGGGAGTCACCGCAATCGCGGCCTGCTCGGGATCCGACAAGAAGGATGCAGCGCCGACGTCGGAATCGTCGGCGAGTACCTCGGCGGCGGCGGGTGACAAGCCCGGCGGCGCATTGGCGACGACATCGCAGGTACCGGTCGGCTCGGGGGTGATCGTCGGCGACGTCGTACTGACCCAACCCACCGCCGGGGTCTTCAAAGGGCTGTCCTCGGTGTGCACCCACGCGGGTTGTGCGGTGTCCGCCGTCGCCGACGGCAAGATCACCTGCCCGTGCCACGGCAGCGCCTTCGGCTTGGACGGCGCGGTGCTGAAGGGACCGGCGACCAAGCCCCTGGCCACCGTCGCCGTGACAGTGCAAGGCCAGGACATCGTCAAGGGGTAAGCCGCACGGAGGGTAGGAGCGAAGCGACCCGGGGAATGGGCACGGAGGGCAGGAGCGAAGCGACCCGGGAAATGGGCACGGAGGGCAGGAGCGAAGCGACCCGGGAAATAGGGCTCGGAGGGCAGGAGCGAAGCGACCCGGGGAATGGGCTCGGAGGGCAGGAGCGAAGCGACCCGGGAAACAGGCACGGAGGGCAGGAGCGAAGCGACCCGGGAAACAGGCACGGCTACGATCACCGGCTGTGGGCGACGCGCAGGACTCGACACCGGAACCAAACCCGCAGTGGTACGAGGAATCGTGGGCGGTGTACGCGGCCGGTGCCGGTGCGCTCGCCGTGATCATCGTCCTCGTCTTCGCCGTGGTGCAGACCTCGCGCGGCTCGATGGATCCGGGCCATCCGCCCGCCCCCGCGACCGAGGACGCGCCGACGACCTCGCGGACCACCACGACGACGACCACGCGCACGCGGTCGACGCAGCCGTCCACGTCCGACATCAATCCGTCGGACACCAGCCCAGGGCCGACCACGACCACCGATGACTGGGTGCCGGATTTCCCGGAGCTGACCGGGACGACGACCACCACGTGGACCGACCCGTACGCGACGAGCACCTCAGCCCCCCGGGCCGGGGCGATTTAACTCAGCAGAGCGCTGCCCGTGCGCCACTGATCCCACGGCACCGCCCAATCGCCGTTCTGCGACAGCAACTCCTGGGGCGGGCCGCCGGTGTGGCGGATCTCCACGACGTCGCCGGGGACCGCGAAATCGAAGAACCACTTGGCGTTCTCGGAGCTCAGGTTCAGGCATCCGTGCGAGGTGTTGGTGTTGCCCTGGGCCCACACCGTGGCGTTGAGCTGATGCAGGTAGATGCCATCGCCACTGATCCGGGTGGCCCACGGGATGGTTTCGCGGTAGCCCAGCCGGGAGTTGGTCGGCAGACCGTAGGACGACGAGTCCATGATCACCGGATTGGCCTTGTCCAGCACGGTGTACACCCCGGGCGGGGTCCAGAAGTTCAGCGTCGTGCCGCCGATGGTCTCGGTGCCGCCGCGACCCATCGAGGTCGGCATGGTTCGCACCAGTTTCCCGTTGTCGAAGACACTGACCTGCTTGGTGTTGTCGTCCGCGATCGACACGTGGGAGTCGCCGATCTTGAACGACACCTTCTCGTCGTCCTGGCCGTAGTAGCCGTCGCCGAGCGGCACCCCATAGATGTTCGCGTCGACGGTGACGGTGGTGCCGGGCGCGTAGTAACGCTCCGGTCGCCAGTGCGCGTTCTGCTCGTCCACCCAGTTCCAGGAGCCCTTCACGGCCGGCGACGTCGTCACCACCAGTTGGCGTTCCGCGCGGGCCTTGTCGGTGACCGGCTCGTCGAAATGAGCGACGACGACGGTGCCGACACCGTAGGTGCCGCCGTCCTTGAGCGACGCGTAGCCGGTGGTGTTCAGGTAGACCGACGTCTGATAGCTCGGCGACACCGTGGTGAAACTGGACGTCTCGGCGGCCGGCATGCCGCCGGGGCCCTGCGACCGGACGGTCATCGTGTACGTGCGGCCGTAGCCGAGCTGGACGGCCGGCTTCCACGCCGTGCGGTCGGGCGTCATGATCCCGGCCACGGCGGTGCCGTTCTCGTTGACCATCGTCACGTCGGTCAGCGTCCCGCTCGACGCGGTGACCTGAACCGGTCCCACCGGGAGCACGTTCTGGGCGCCGGCCGCGGGTTGCACCCGAACGGTCGCGGGTACCGGGGCCGGCGGAGCGGCATCGGGCGCCGCGAGATCGGCACCGGCGGCTAGGGTGCGGCAGCCGTCCTGGCAGGCCACGATGCGCGAGCTCTGCGTCACGCCCAGGCCGGTGGTGACGAGAAGCAACGCCGCCAGGCAGGCGACGCGCACGCGGTAACGATCAAGACGCACGGGCACTCCGGGTCAGAGGATGGACTGGGCCGGGGTGCGTCACTGCACCGGCCGGACAGAAGCTCCCATAGTAGAGGGCGCCGGGCCCCGATCACACCCGACCGCTGATCTCCATGCTGTCCGTGTCGCGGGCCGCGAAATTCACGCTCGTGTAACCGTTGGCCGGTTCCCGTACGTAGTCGAGATATGGCTTGGTGTCGGCCATTTCGGTGTTGTCGGCGATCACCAGCGCGCCGGTGGACAGCCTCGGTTCGAGCACCCGTAGCACCGGCAGATAGAGCTCTTTCCACCCGTCGAGCAGCACCAGATCGACGGGGCCGGTGCCCGCCGCCAGGGTGCTGACGGCATCGCCTTCCAGGATGGTGATGAGATCCGACAATCCGGTCTCGGCGAAGGTCTGTTTCGCGGCGGCGATCTTGGCCGCGCTCAGCTCGGTGGTGATCACCCGGCCGGACCCGTTGTCGCGCACCGCCGCGGCCAGATGCACCGCCGAGAGGCCGAACGACATGCCGAACTCGACGATCGTCGCGGGCCGGGCGGCCCGCACCAAGGTGTAGAGCAGCCGGCCGGCAGCGGGAGTGACGGGCATGTAGATATCGCTGAGCGCATCCGCGCGCTCCTGGGCGCTGGCCTTCTGGAGACGGGCGTAATCGTCGGGGCCGCGTTCGCGCAGCCGGGTCATCTGTTGCTGGGATTCGGCGTACATCCGGTCCAGGGCGGTGGCCACCGGGTCTGAGGTCAGTGTTGTCATGCCGGCGAACGTACTCGGACGGGCTGTGTCTGCGATTAGACCGATCTGTGCCCGTCTGACACAATTGTGGGCGAGGGGAGTACTCCTATCGCTGTGGTGTCGTCATCACGTAGTCCAAAGTCGGATTGCCGGTGCCGCAGGCTGTGCCCATGAGGCCCGGCGGAAGAGACCTCGGCCGTTGAACGACGACCGGAGGCTCTTTTTTCATGAACGTTTCTGCACTCGAGTGGGGTATCACCCTCACCGTCACCATCGCGATCCTGCTCTTCGATGTGATCGTGATCGGGCGGCGTCCCCACGAACCATCCAAACGCGAAACCGCGACCTACCTGACGGTCTACGTCGGCCTGGCCGTGGCGTTCGGGCTGTGGACGTGGTTCTACCACGGCAGCCAGTTCGGCGTGGAGTTCTTCGCCGGCTGGCTCACCGAGTACAGCCTGTCGGTGGACAACCTGTTCATCTTCTTGATCATCATGGCCAGCTTCAAGGTGCCCCGGATCTACCAGCAGCAGGCGCTGCTGGTCGGCATCATCTTGGCGCTGATCTTCCGCGGCATCTTCATCGCGCTCGGCGCGGTGGCCATCGAGCGGTTCTCCTGGGTGTTCTACCTGTTCGGCGCATTCCTGGTGTACACCGCGCTCAAGCTGGTCCGTGACACCGAACACGACGACGACGCCGACAACGGTGTGGTCCGGTTCGCGCAGAAGCACCTGAAATTCACCGACAAGTGGGACGGCCTGAGCCTGTGGGTGAAGGAGAACGGCAAGCGTCTGATGACGCCGATGTTCCTGGTGATCGTCGCGCTGGGCACCACCGACCTGCTGTTCGCGCTGGACTCCATCCCGGCCATCTACGGCCTGACCCGCGAGCCCTACCTGGTGTTCACCGCCAACGTCTTCGCACTGATGGGTCTGCGCCAGCTGTACTTCCTGCTCGGTGATCTGCTCAAACGACTGGTGTACCTGTCCCAGGGCCTGGCCTTCATCCTCGGCTTCATCGGTGTGAAGCTGCTGCTGCACGCACTGCACGAGAACGAACTGCCGTTCATCAACGGCGGCGAGTCGGTGCCCGTGCCGGAGATCCCGACGCTGGCCAGCCTCGGCGTGATCATCGTGACCCTGGTGATCACCACCGCGGCCAGCCTCTACAAGACACGCTCGGACGCGAAGAAGGCCGAGCCCGCCCCGGCCGAGTAGCTCAGTCCCGCACGAAGCGCACGTTCTCGGCCAGCGGGTTGCGGCCCACCCGCAATCCGTTGGCCGGGAACTCCGGGTCGGGATAGCCGATCGCCAGCCCACACAGCACCCGCATGTCGTCACCGATGCCCAGCTGCTCGCGCACGATGTCGGGATAGCCGGCGATGGAGACCTGCACGCATGTCCCCAGCCCGCGCGCTGTCAGTGCCAGCAGCAGCGTCTGCAGGAACATCCCGACCCCCATGCTGTCCACGTAGCCGAGTTCGTGGTGCATGCAGACGATGCCGGCCAGCGGGGCCCGGAAGAACTCCCAGTTGCGCAGCACGGCAAGTCGGCGCGCCTCGGCGTCGTCGCGGGCGATGCCCATCGACCCGTACACGAGGCCGCCGAGGTCGCGGCGGTGGTGCTCGAAATGTTGCGGCAGTTTCGGCACGTTGGGCGCCGACGCCTGCGCTTCCTGGAGCAGTGCCTCGACCAACCTGTCGCGCGCAGGCCCCGAGGCGAACACCACCTGCCAGGGCTGGATGTTGGAATTCGACGGGGCACGGACGGCCAGCGCGAGGGCTTCGTCGATCAACTCCTGCGGAACGGGCTTGTCCCGCAAGAACAACCGACTGGACCGGCGATCCGTGATGGCCTCTTCGAGGTCGTACACGGTCACACGACGGTGCTGACGTAGCCGCCGTCGATGCGGACATCGGCGCCGGTGATGTTGGCCGAACGGTCGCTCGCCAGGAACAGCGCCAGGTCGGCAACCTCCTGTGCGGTGGTGGCCCGGCCGGTCGCGGCGCCGGCGGTGACTGACTGCAGCACCTCCTGGGCGGACGCGCCGCTGTCACCGCCGAACTGTTCGCCGACGCCGCCCTCGGCGAGCCACAGTGGGGTGGACACCGGCCCCGGGCTGATGACGTTCACCCGGACACCCTGGGGCCCGAATTCGCCGGACAGGCCCTTGGCGAGATTGGCCATCGCGGCCTTGGTGGCGCTGTAGTCCAGGATGGGCGAGTCGGGAAGCACCCCATTGACCGAACCGATCATCACGATGGATCCGCCACCCTTGAGCAGATGCGGCAAGGCCTCGCGGGTGACGCGGACCGCCGAGAGCAGGTTGACGTCGATCGAGGCCTGCCACGCCTCGTCGGTGACGGTCAGGAAGCCACCCAGGTGCGGGACGACCGCGCCGGTGTTGTTGACCAGGATGTCGATCCCGCCCCGCTCGGCGGCGGCGCCGATGAGTGCCTTGGCCCCGTCTGCGGTGGCCAGGTCCGCGGCGACGAAGGTCGCCGAACCCGCGGTCTCCAGTGCCTGCAGTTCCGGTGAGTTGTGCCGCGCCCCGGCGACGACGAAGGCGCCGGCCTCGGCGAAGGCTTGACTGATGGCCAGGCCGATACCCTTGCTGGCTCCCGTGACGACGGCGACCTTGTTGCCCAGATGCATGTCCATGCCTCATACAGTGCACCGGAGGCCAGCGCGGTGCCGACTCGGGACCGATCTGCTCCCTCCAGCAAACTCGGTGCGCTACCATTTCGCAGAGTCCGGTGGCCGGGCCGAAATGAGGTCTTTCGTGGCGAACTCACAGGGGCGGCATCGCGCCCGGTCGGCAGGTCTGTTCAGCGGAGTTGTCGGCACCGCGGGGGTGGCCCTGGCCGGTGCGGTCCTGGTCGGGATGACGCCGGCCGTCTCGGCGGCCCCGGTGCTACTGGCAAACTCATCGGTGTACTTCTTGCAGGGCACCAAGATCGGGGACACCACAGGTCACCCGGCGCCGCTGATCTTCACCACCGAGATGATGACGGGCGCGGGGGAGGCGGCGCCGGACCCGGCCGGCTTCCAGTTCGTGAACTACCCAGCCACCATTGGACCGTTCTCCACCGGTGGATTCCGGGATCCGAACTGGGGTGTCTCCGTGGGCCGGGGTGTCGCCGCGCTCGGTGAGCAACCGGTGGCAGGTGACTCCGTGTTCGGTTACTCGCAGGGTGCGGTGGTGGCCACCGCCTACAAGCGCGACCATCTGGGTAACGGCGTCGACTACGTCCTGGTGGAGAATCCGGGGCGGCCCAACGGCGGCATCTTCGAGCGGTTCCACGGGCTGTACGTGCCGCTGCTCAACATCAGATTCAGCGGGGCCACCCCGGTGGGTGCCGACCAAAGTGGCGGGACCACCGTCGACATCGCCCGGCAGTACGACGGGTGGGCGGACTTCCCCAAATATCCACTGAACCTGCTGGCCACCGCGAACGCCGTGCTGGGGATCATCTATCTGCACGGCGACACCCAGGATCTCGACGACGACGCCGTCATTGACATCGACAAGACCGACCCGCGGTACTACCAGCAGCACGGCGACACCACCTACTACCTGATCCCGACCAAGCGCCTGCCACTGCTCAGGCCGCTGAGCGGACTGCTGCCGAAATCGGTGCTCGACAAGTTGGACGGGCCGCTGCGGGCCCTGGTCGAACTCGGTTACGACAGAAGTGATTACAGCAAGAACACGCCGGCTCAGGTCGTGGGGCCGATCGGCGCGCGGGCCGCGGTTCCCGATGTCGCGGCGGACGCTGCGGTGACGGCCGAAGAGGTGAAGCCGACTCCGGTGGCGGCCGTCACGGCGAAGATCCCGAACTCCAAGAAGTCGGCGAACCCGCCCGTGGCCCCGGACGCGACGCAGAGCGACACGACGCAGAACGACCCGCCGAAGCCGCCGCGAACCTCGTTGTCGACGA
The DNA here is from genome assembly GCA_016197365.1 of Mycolicibacterium cosmeticum. Taxonomy (GTDB): domain Bacteria; phylum Actinomycetota; class Actinomycetes; order Mycobacteriales; family Mycobacteriaceae; genus Mycobacterium; species Mycobacterium cosmeticum_A. The sequence goes on from JACPVS010000012.1 coordinate 14,885, forward strand.
AGCTCCGTCAGTCCGGCGCGGCCATCTCCTCGAAGCTGCGCTCCTTGACCGGCCGGAAGTCCGACCCCAGGACCACGGATGTGGATGCGTCGCAACCGGATTCGAAACCAGAACCCAAGAAGGACGAACCCAAGAAGGACGAGCCGAAGTCGGACGCCGCGTGAACTGACCAGCGCGACAGCCTGATTGAGCGACCGCCGTTAAGCGTGTCGCCTAATCGGTAAAGCGCGCACCGCCGACAGTGTCTGATTACCCTGTGTCGGCATGTCCACCGAAGTGCGCAAGGCCATCGTCGGCGCGTCGATCGGCAACGCCGTCGAATGGTTCGACTTCGCGATCTACGGATTCCTCGCCACCTTCATCGCCGCGCACTTCTTCCCGGCCGGTGACGACACCGCCGCACTGCTCAACACGTTCGCGATCTTCGCCGCGGCCTTCTTCATGCGCCCGCTGGGCGGCTTGGTCTTCGGCCCGCTCGGAGACCGCATCGGCAGGCAGAAAGTACTTGCCGTCGTCATCCTGCTGATGTCGGGTGCGACGCTGCTGATTGGTCTGCTGCCGACCTACACCTCGATCGGCGTGGCCGCCCCGCTGCTGCTGCTCGGCCTGCGCTGCCTGCAGGGCTTTTCGGCCGGCGGCGAATACGGCGGCGGCGCCGTCTATCTCGCCGAGTACGCCGACCCGGCGCGTCGGGGTTTCACCGTCACGTTCATGGCATGGTCCGGGGTACTGGGCTTCCTGCTGGGCTCGGTGACCGTCACCGTGCTGCAGGCGACGCTGCCCGCCGCCGCGATGGACAGCTACGGCTGGCGTATCCCGTTCCTGCTGGCGGCGCCGCTGGGGCTGGTCGGTCTCTACATCCGGCTGCGCCTCGACGACACCCCGGAATTCACCGAACTCAGCACCCGCGACGAGGTCGCCGGGCGGCCGCTGCGCGAAGCGCTGACCACGTCGTGGCGGCCGATCCTGCAAGTCATCGGCTTGTTCCTGATCTTCAACGTCGGCTACTACGTGGTGTTCACCTTCCTCCCGAGCTATCTGATCAAGACGTTGCACTACAGCAAGACGGCGTCATTCGTGTCGATCACGATGGCCAGCCTGGTGGCGCTCATCCTGATCCTGCCGCTGGCCGCGTTGTCGGACCGGGTGGGGCGACGGCCGCTGTTGATCGCGGGGTCGGGGGCGTTCATCGTGCTGGCCTATCCGTTGTTCCTGTTACTGAACTCAGGGTCGCTGGCGGCGGCGATCGGGGCGCACTGTGCGCTGGCGGCCATCGAGTCGGTGTACGTGTCGACGGCCGTCACCGCCGGAGTCGAACTGTTCGCCACCCGGGTCCGTTACAGCGGGTTCTCGGTCGGTTACAACGTGTGTGTCGCGCTGTTCGGTGGCACCACCCCCTACGCCGTGACTTGGCTGACCGCCAACGTCGGCAGTGTCATCGCACCGGCCGGCTATCTGATCGTCGCCGCGGTGCTGTCGCTGGGCACCGTCCTGACGCTGCGCAGGTGAGCTGACCCCGCGGCGGGTGACCTGCCATGATGGGCCGATGACAGCTCAGCCGAAGTCGGCCCGGCCGACGAAGGCGGATGTTGCGCGCCTGGCCAAGGTGTCCCCGGCGACCGTCAGCTACGTCCTCAACGACGTGAAGGGCCAGACCATCTCGGCGCAGACCCGCGCCGCCGTGCACGACGCCGCCCGCCAACTCGGCTACCGGCCCAACCTCGCGGCCCGAAACCTCGCTCGCGGGGGCAGCGGGGTGGTGCTCTACGTGGTGCCGCCGTTCTCCCTCGGCGAGTTGCTGCTCGAGGTCGGCAGCAGGCTGACCACCGAGTTGGGCAGGCACGGCATCGTGCTGTCGCTGCAGTTCGAGACCGACGACGGCCGCAACGTCGTCGACGCCGTCGCCGACCTGAACCCGATCGCCGTCACCAGCGTGTTCCCGCTCAGCGGCGCAGCACTGGAAGCCGTTGCGGGAGCAGGTATTCCGCAGATACACCTCGGTAGCGCGCAACTGCACGCGATGGGCGCCCTGCACCTGAGCATCGGCGAGATGCGGGTGGCGCATCTGCTGGAGCGCGGGCACCGCCAGCTGGCATTCGCCTACGCCGAGGCCGAAGCGCTGCGCCCGCTGGGCGACTACTGGCTGGCCGGGCTGCGGGTGGCCGCGAGCGACCTGCCCGAGATTCTCACCGGCGCCGTCGCCGCCGACGGCAGCGACGCGGCCGACGCGGTGCGCACCTGGGTGGCCGCCGGGGTGACCGCCGTGTGTGCACAGAGCGACGAGACGGCGCTGGTGGTGCTGCACGGAATCCGGGAGGCCGGCCTGCGCTGCCCGCAGGACCTGGCGGTCATGGGAGTGGACGCGATCCCGCTGGGTGCGGTCAGCGGACCACCCCTGACCTCGGTGGGACTGGACGCGAAGACGATCGTCGAGGTGTCGGTGGCCGCGATGATGTCCGAGCTCGGCTACCCCAGCGTCCAGGAACCGAGCAGCGAGAACGTCGCGCACCTGATTAAGCGCGCGTCCACCTGACCTGCCGCAACAAACCGTGCCGCAGTTGTAAACATCGGTGCTTGCTCTCGGGGTGCCCTCCGCGTAACTTACGCGAGTAAGTAATCCGGCAACCTCCGGAGAAGGTGAGAAATTCAGTGACGACGGTCGACGCAAACACAGACGTGTATTTCGATCCCTACAACGTCGAGATCAACGCCAACCCGTACCCGACGTTCGCGCGGCTGCGGGAAGAGGCGCCGCTCTACTACAACGAGCAGTTCGACTTCTACGCGCTGAGCCGGTTCGCCGATGTGAACAAGGCGCTCATCGACCATGAGACGTTCAGCTCGGCCCGCGGCGCCATCATCGAGCTCATCAAGGCCAACATCGAAATTCCTTCGGGCGCACTGATCTTCGAGGACCCGCCGATCCACACCACGCACCGCAAGCTGCTGGCGCGGATGTTCACGCCGCGCAAGATCGCCGCGCTGGAACCCAAGATCCGGGAGTACTGCGCGCAGGCGCTGGACCCGCTGGTCGGCACCGGCAAGATCGACTTCATCACCGACTTCGGCGCCATCATGCCCATGCAGGTGATCAGCACCCTGCTGGGCATCCCCGAGGACGACCAGGAGATGATCCGCGACCACGCCAACGACCAGATGCGTACCGAGGCCGGCCAGCCGATGAAAGCAGCCGCCGAAGGCATGGTCGACGGATCGCTGTTCGAGACCTATATCGACTGGCGCAAGGACAACCCGTCCGACGACATCATGACCGACCTGCTCAACGTCGAGTTCACCGACGAGAAGGGTGTGACGCGCCAGCTCACCCGCGAAGAGCTGCTCATCTACATCAACGTGGTGGCCGGTGCGGGCAACGAGACCACCACCCGGCTGATCGGGTGGGCGGCCAAGGTGCTCGCCGAACACCCGGACCAGCGTCGTCAGCTCGTCGAGAATCCCGCGCTGGTCCCGCAGGCGATCGAGGAACTGTTGCGTTTCGAACCGCCGGCCCCGCACGTCGCGCGTTACGTGACCCGCGATGTCGAGTATTACGGCCAGACGGTGCCGGAAGGCAGTTCGATGATGATGCTCATCGGCTCCGCGGTCCGTGACAGCCGTCAGTTCCCGCCCGACGGTGAGGTGTTCGACATCCACCGCGAGCAGCGTCAGCACCTGGCGTTCAGCGTCGGCACGCACTTCTGCCTCGGTTCGGCGCTGGCGCGTCTGGAGGGCCGGATCGCGCTGGAGGAGATGCTCAAGCGGTTCCCGGAGTGGGAGGTCGACCTGCCGAACGCCGCGTTGTCGCCGACGTCGACGGTGCGCGGCTGGGATTCGATGCCTGCCTTCATTCCGTGACCGCGAGCGACGCTTGCGGAGCGAACCATGGATGGAGCCTGACCGTCCCGAGCTCCTGGGATGAGGTCAGCGCCGACTGGATGACCGCGGCACTGGCCCGCGACTTCCCCGGCGCGGTGGTCAGCGCGGTGACCGTCGCGATGCGTGACGACGGCACCAATCGGCGGGCCCGGTTGGCGCTGAGCTACGAGCCCGGTCCGGCGGGCCCCGGCACGGTGTTCGTCAAGGCGGTCGACCCCGAGCACCGCGAGATGATCAAGTACACCAGCGGGCTGCTGCACGAGCCCAGGTTGTTCAGCTCCGACGTGGCTCTGCCGCTCGAGCATCCGCAGGTGTACGCCGCTCCGATGGACGAGGCTGCCGAGGATTTCATGCTCGTCATGGAGGACCTCACGGCGCGCGGCGCCGACCCGCGCGACGCCACCCGGCCGCTGACCGTCGAGCAGGCGGCCAGCGGGGTGCGCGGGCTGGCCCGGATGCACACCGCGTTCTGGGGTGAGCGGCTGCAGCGTCCCGGGCTGGACTGGCTGGAGCCGTTCGTGCCGTGGGACGGCATGCAGTACGCGCCGTTGCCGGCGGCGCTGGAACGGCTCGGCACCGACGCCCCGGCATCGGTGCACGCGCTGAGCATCGATGAACTGGTGGAAGGCATCTGGAAGCCCTTCATCCGGACCCTGACGACCACGGCGCCGACGCTGCTGCACGGTGACGCGCATGTCGGCAACACCTATCTTCTTCCGACGGGTGAGGTCGGCTTCCTGGACTGGCAGGTGGCCCGGCGTGGGAACTTCTCCGGGGACCTCGGTTACTTCCTGCAGGGTGCGCTGGTCACCGAGGACCGCAGGGCGCACGAACGTGAACTGCTGGCCGAATATCGCGACGCACTCGAGCTGCCGGCCGATGAGCTACCGTCGGCCGACGAGATCTGGCTGCGCTACCGGGCATCGGTCGCACATGGGCTGACGACATGGCTGGCCACCGCGAGCGCCGGTGAACTGTGGCAGCGGCCCGATATCGCGCTGGCCCTCGCCCAGCGCTATTCGGCGGCCTACGACGACCTTGAGACGGCCGATGCGCTGTCAGAACTCGGGGCCTGACCGGCCCCCTGACCGTGCTCTTAGGCGCGGGGACCGCAGACCCCCTAGGGTTGTGGCGTGCTAGGCCCCGCCCTGGTGGTGCTGTTCGCCTTGTGCGCCGCGATCTTTGCCGCAGTCGGCATCGTGGTGCGCCAGCGCGCCACCCTCGACGTCCCCCCGGAGCACGGGGTGAGCACCGTCATGGTCGCCACCCTGTTGCGCCGCCCGCTGTGGTGGGCAGGGACAGCGGCGGCGGTGGCCGGGTTCGTCTTCCAGGCGCTCGCCCTGGCGCACGGTTCGTTGTTGGTGGTGGCGCCGCTGCTCGTCTCGGCGCTGCTGTTCGCACTGCCGCTGAGCGCTCGGCTGGCGCACCGCAAGGTCACCCGCTCCGAATGGCTGTGGGCCATCCTGCTGACCCTGTCGCTCGCGGTGTTCATCCTGCTGGCGCACCCCCGAGTCAATGAGCACATCGCGCCGGCCAGCCAGATCACCGTCGTCGTGGTGATCAGCTTCCTGGTCGTCATCGCGTGCGTGGCCATCGCGCTGCGCAGGCCGGGCTGGCAGCGGGCCGTGCTGCTGGCCGTCGGAGTCGGCGTGCTGTTCGGCATGGTGGCCGTGATGACCAAGGTCCTGATGCACCTGCTCGCCCGCGACACCGTGGCGCAGGTGCTGGCCACCCCGGTGCCCTATGTATTGGTGGTGCTCGGGGTGGTGGCCACGCTGCTGCAGCAGTCGGCGTTCCACGCCGGTTCGCTGCAGACCTCGGTGCCCACCATGGTCGTCATCGAACCGCTGGCCGCCGTGCTGCTCGGCGCGTTCATCCTCGGCGAGCAACTCGACGCCAACGGCTGGGAAGCCATTGCCCTGACCGCCGCGGTAGTGGTCATGACGGTCGCGACCATTGCGCTCGGTCGCGACGAAGGGGCGTACGAAACGCGCCTGGAAGCAACCAAAGCCCCCACGTCCAGTTAGCTGGCGGGTGAGCATCCGCCACCTGTGAAGTGGCTGAAAGCCAGGTAGTGGCACCGTCGTTCGGTGGTCTTGCTCACATCACCCTGGTAGCCGCCGGATTCGGGGCATATCTTTAGTTTTGCTAACGTTGTTTCGAGTACGCGGCCGCAGAGGCCGTCGGATAACACCAAAATTTCCACTGATCTGAAGAGTTATCGGGGGTTCCACATGACCAACGACGTGAGCGCCGAGCGCTTCGAGCGCCGCCTCAACCACCTGTACGACACCGATGCGCAGTTCGCCGCCGCGGCACCCAGCGCCGAGGTGATCGCCGCCGTCGACGCCCCGGGGCTGCGACTGCCCGACGTCGTCAAGACGGTGCTGCAGGGCTACGGGGACCGGCCCGCGCTGGGACAGCGCGCGGTCGAGTTCGTCACCGACCCGGCGACCGGACGCACCTCCGCCGCACTGCTGCCTCGTTTCGACACCATCAGCCACCGGCAGCTCTGGGACCGCGTCCACGCCATCGCCAACGCCTGGCGCGACCAGCCGGTCGCCGTCGGCGATCGTGTCGCCATCCTCGGCTTCACCAGCGTCGACTACACGACCTTGGACACCGCGCTGACCCAACTGGGCGCCGTCTCGGTGCCGCTGCAGACCAGCGCGCCGGTGGCGCAACTGGAGCCGATCGTCGCCGAGACCGAACCGGTGTTGATCGCGACGAGCATCGACTACCTCGACGACGCCATCGCCTTGGTCGAGGGCGCGAACACCAAGCATCTGGTGGTCTTCGACTTTTCCCCCGAAGTGGACGACCAGCGTGAGGCTGTCGACGCGGCGCGCGTGCGCTTGGGTGACACGGTCGCCGTCGAGGTACTCGGCGACGTGCTCGAGCGCGGCGCGGGTCTGCCCGACACCGCAGGGGTGACAGCCCCCGAAGACGATCCGCTGGCCCTGCTCATCTACACCTCCGGCAGCACCGGTGCCCCGAAGGGCGCGATGTACCTGGAGAGCAAGGTCGCCAACATCTGGCGGCCGGCCGCCAATGCGCACTGGGACGACAGCCAGGGCACCGTGCCCTCGATCGTGCTGAGCTTCATGCCGATGAGTCACGTCATGGGCCGCGGCATCCTCTACGGTGCCCTCGCGGCCGGCGGCACCGTCAACTTCGCCGCCAAAGCCGACCTGTCCACCTTCCTCGAAGACCTCGCGCTGACCCGGCCCACGCAGCTGAACTTCGTGCCGCGCATCTGGGACATGCTGTTCCAGGAATTCCAGAGCCGCACCAGTCACGGAGCCGACGAGGACGTGGTGCTCGCCGACATGCGCGAGAACGTGCTCGGCGGGCGCTACGTCAGCGCGCTGACCGGTTCCGCGCCCATCTCACCCGAACTCAAGGGCTGGGTCGAGCGGCTGCTCGATCAGCATCTGCTGGAGGGCTACGGCTCGACGGAGGCCGGCTCGGTGTTCGTCGACGGCCGGATCACCCGCCCGCCGGTGCTCGAATACAAGCTCGTCGACGTTCCCGAGCTCGGCTACCGGCTGTCCGACGTGCCGCACCCGCGCGGTGAACTCCTGGTCAGGTCCACTCAGCTGTTCCCCGGTTACTACAAGCGGCCCGAGATCACCGCGCAGATGTTCGACGAGGACGGTTTCTACCGCACCGGCGACATCGTCGCCGAGCTCGGACCCGACGAGGTCCGCTACGTCGACCGGCGCAACAACGTGCTCAAACTGGCGCAGGGCGAGTTCGTCACCGTCTCCAAGCTGGAGGCCGCGTTCAACAGCAGCCCGCTGGTGCAACAGATCTACATCTACGGCAACAGCTCCCGGCCCTACCTGCTGGCCGTTGTGGTGCCCAGCGATCCGACGGCAACAAAGGCGGCCATCGCCGCGTCGCTGACGGACACCGCCCGCGCCGCCGATCTGCAGAGCTACGAGGTTCCTCGGGACTTCCTCATCGAGACAACACCTTTCACCGTCGAGAACGGTCTGCTGACCGGTATCCGCAAGCTGGCCTGGCCCAAGCTCAAGGAACGCTACGGCGCCGAACTCGAAGACCTCTATCGCGCGCTGGCCGACGGCCAGGCCAACGAACTGCAGGCCCTGCGCCAGCATGGCGGAGACGCACCGGTGCTGGAGACGGTCAGCCGCGCGGCCATCGCGCTGCTGGGCGCCGCGAGCAGCGACGTCGCCGCGGATGCGCACTTCACCGACCTGGGTGGAGATTCCTTGTCGGCGTTGACATTCGGGAACCTGCTGCAGGAGATCTTCGGCGTCGAGGTGCCGGTGTCGGTGATCGTCAGCCCGGCCTCGGATCTGGCGACCATCGCGGCGCACATCGAAACCGAACGGGCCGGGGGAACCGGCCGGCCGACCTTCGCGTCCGTGCACGGTGCCGGCGCCACGGAAGTGCATGCCGCCGATCTGACCCTGGACAAGTTCCTCGACGCCGCGACACTGGCTGCCGCGCCGAGCCTTCCGCGCCCCGCCGCCGAAGTTCGTACGGTCCTGTTGACCGGTGCCACCGGCTTTCTTGGTCGCTATCTGGCCCTGGAGTGGCTGGAGCGGATGGACCTGGTCGACGGCAAGCTGATCTGCCTGGTGCGTGCGCGTTCCGATGCGGAAGCGCGGAGTCGTCTCGACAAGATTTTCGAGACCGGCGACGCGAAGCTGTTGGCGCACTACCGTGAACTGGCCGCCGATCACCTGGAGGTCATCGCCGGCGACAAGGGTGAGGCCGATCTCGGGTTGGACAAGGCCACCTGGCAGCGCCTCGCCGACACCGTCGAC
>JACPVS010000001.1 GCA_016197365.1 Mycolicibacterium cosmeticum
GCGTCGGGCGGGGTCCGTCCCTGTGCACCCAATGCTGGGCATGCACGACGTTGTTGCGGGAGTAGCTCCGGCGCTGGTCCCGTAGCGCCGGGTTGACGGCTTCGAAGCTGCTCTGGAACCGGATGTTGCGGACCTCGCCGTGCGCCATCCAGGTGGCCACCGGGTTGGCCGGGCGCGAGGACACCCGCGGCGGTGTGGTCGGCGCCGGGAACGACCGTTGCGCGTCGTGTTCGGCCGCCAGGTCGATGTAGAAATCCAGTTCCTCGGCGGCGACACCGGACGGGTGCAGTGCCGCCCCCACGAGACGGGGCAGCATCGCCGCGCCGATGATCGAGGCGACGGTGGTGCGCAGGCCCAGATCGGCGATCGCCGAGGCGTCGACCACCAGTCTCTGCTGCCAGGTCAGGTCGACGCGGCGGGGCAGGCCGCGGGCGGTCGCGTCGGCGCCTGCGATGTCGGGCACCGGGATGGGCGGTACGGATGGCGGAGCCCCTGGAACCTGCGCTGGTTCGGTCACAGGCCGATGCTAACGGGACCGAGGTCAGTTCGGCCCGAAGATGCGTGCGGCATTGCCGTGGAAGACGCCGCGCAGCCAGTCGTCGTCGACGCCGGGCAGCCGGGTCACCGCCGTCATCGCCTCGGTGTAGCCGTAGGGGATGTTCGGGAAATCGCTGCCCCAGAGGATGCGGTCGCCGAGTCCGCGCAGCCGCGCGTAGTCGGAGGTGGGGAACGGCATGGTCTCCTCGACGAATCCGGTGAAGGCCATCGTCGTGTCCAGGTACACCTCGAAACGCTCGGCGAGGTCCAGGAATTCGGTGTATTCGGGCATCCCCATGTGCGCGACGATGAGGCGCAACCGCGGATGGCGCTCCAGGACCGCGCGCACCGGGTCCGGGCCGGTGTGGTTGCCGGGCTGCGGTCCGGACCCGCAGTGGATGACGGTCGGGGTTCCGGCGTCGGCGAGCACGCCCCACACCTCGTCGAGCAGCGGGTCGGTCGGGTCGTAGCCGCCCACCTGCACGTGGGCCTTGAACACCCGGGTGCCGCCGGCGATGGCCGCACCGACGTAATCGGCCGCACCCGGTTCCGGGAAGAACGTCGCGGTGGACAGGCAGTCCGGGGTGTCGGCCGCGAACTGCGCCGCCCACTGGTTCAGCCAGGCGGCCATCTCGGGCTTGTGCGGATACACCAGCGAGGTGAAGGCCAGGACCCCGAACGAACGCAGCGTCTGCAGGCGGGCCTGCTCGTCGGTGCGGTAGGTGATGGGCCAGGGCCGGCCCACCAGCGGGCCGGCGGCATCGAAGTACTGCCAGACCTTGTCCATGACGTTCTTGGGCATGAAGTGCGTGTGTACGTCGAAGATGCCAGGCAGCCCGAGGGGCTCCCAGATCTGGCGTACCGAAGTCGGCTCATCCATCGTGTTTGAACATACCCACGGGCTTGAGGAGGAGAATGGCGAGCGTGTGGAATCCGGATGCGTACCTGGCCTTCGCCGATCACCGTGGCCGGCCGTTCTACGATCTGCTGTCGCGGGTTGCGGCGGACAGCCCGCGCCGCGTTGCCGACCTGGGCTGCGGGCCCGGCAACCTGACCGCGACGTTGGTCCAGCGCTGGCCCGGCGCACGCATCGAAGCGTGGGATTCGTCGCCGGAGATGGTGGCGGAGGCGCGCGAGCGTGGTCTGGACGCTGACGTCGGCGGCATCGAGGAGTGGATCCCGCAACCCGACACGGATGTGGTTGTGTCCAACGCGGCGTTGCAATGGCTACCGGAGCACCGGGACATCGTGCTGCGGTGGACGCGTCAGCTGGCGCCGGGATCGTGGATCGCGTTCCAGGTGCCCGGCAACTTCGATGCGCCGTCGCACGAAGCCGTGCGGGAGGTGGCCCGTCGGGAACAGTTCGTCGAGGCGCTGCGGGACATGCCCTGGCGGGACGCCGATGTGGTCGGCACCCCCGTCGAATATGCGGGTCTGCTCACCGACGCCGGCTGCGTCGTGGACGCCTGGGAGACCACGTATATCCACGAATTGCACGGTGAGACACCGGTGCTCGACTGGATCACCGGTACCGCGCTGACCCAGGTGAAAGCGCGGCTGTCCGACGAACTGTGGGAGCAGTACCGGCAGGCCATCATCCCGGTGCTGGCGCAGGCCTACCCGGTGCGCGACGACGGGATCACGTTCTTCCCGTTCCGGCGGCTGTTCGTCGTCGCCCAGACCCGATGATTTGTGGAGCCGCACCCGTAACCATTACGGGTGCGGCTCCACAAATCACGCCCGGTCGAGCAGTTCGATGACCTGTTTGACCAGCTGATCGATATCGGCGTCGGTGGTGTCCACCACCAGATCGGGCGCTTCGGGCGCCTCGTAGGGAGCGTCGATCCCGGTGAGCCCCTTCAGTTCTCCGGACTTGGCCCGCGCGTAGAGACCCTTGGGATCGCGGCGGGCGCATTCGTCCACCGGGGTGGCGACGTGCACCTCGATGAACGGCAGCTTGGCGGCGTCGTTGAGGGACCGGGCGATCTCACGGTCGGATTTCAGCGGTGACACCAGAGCGGCCAGGGCGACGACACCGGCGTCGGCCAGCAGCCGGGTGAGATGCCCGACGCGCCGGATGTTCTCGGTCCGGTCACCCGCGGAGAAGCCGAGATCGTCGGACAGACCGTGGCGCAGGTTGTCCCCGTCCAACAGGTAGGCCACCCGGCCGGCCTCGACCAGGGCGCGCTCGACGGCTACGGCCAGGGTCGACTTGCCCGAGGCGGGCAGTCCGGTGAACCAGATGGTGGCTCCACGCTGACCGGTCTTACCCCACCGGTAGTCACGGTCCAGCGACGAGGGATGCCACTTGATGTCGGAACGGTTGTGGCCGCTGGGTTTGACCTCGCGGGCCTCCAGGATTATCCCGGCGCCGACGGTGTCGTTGGAGACCTCGTCGATCAGGATGAACGCGCCGCTGTCGCGGTTCTCGGCGTACGGGTCGGCCACCACGATGGAGCTGGTCCGCAATGTGACCGACCCGATGTCGTTGAGCGCCAGCTCAATCGGGCCGTCGACCTCGTCGAGCGTCTCGGGATCGAGTTTGGTGTGCAGGTCCTGCACCGTGGCGCGCACGGTGCGGGTGCCCTGCTTGAGGGCCAACCGGTCGCCGGCACGCAGCGGGCTGTCCAGGAACCAGCAGACCGTGGCGTCGACCTCGCGGGCCAGCACCGGCAGCGACGCATTGTTGGCGGCGCTGACGAACACGTCGCCACGGCCGACGTCGATATCGTCGGCCAGTTCGATGGACACCGACAGCGGCGCCACCGCGGTGGCACGATCGTCATCCAGGGTGTCGACCACGGTGACGGTGGACCTGGTGCCGGACGGCAAGCTCACCACCGTGTCGCCGACGCTCAGCGTCCCGGCCGACAGCCTGCCGGTGTAGCGTCGGCGCTGTTCGGCGGTCGGGCGTGACACCCACTGAACGGGCAGGCGCAGGCTGGACGGTTCGGGGTGTGGAGCCGAAAGCTCGATGTTCTCAAGGTATTCCAGCAACGTCGGGCCCTGGTACCACGGGGTGTTCGGCGACCGGTGCACGACGTTGTCGCCGAGTTTGGCGGCGATGGGGATGACCGACAGGTCGGCGCCACCGAGGCGGTCGGCGACCAGTTGCAGCTCCCGTGTCACCTCGTCGAACCGGCCCTCGTCGAAGTCGACCAGGTCGATCTTGTTGACGGCAGCCACGAAGTGCTTGATACCGAGTAGTTTTGCGATCCTGGCGTGCCTACGGGTCTGGCGCAGGACACCGGCGCGGGCGTCCACGAGCAGGATGGCCACGTGCGCATTGGAGGCGCCGGTGAACATGTTGCGGGTGTAGCGCTCATGGCCCGGTGTGTCGGCCAGGATGTAGCTGCGGTTCTCGGTGGAGAAGAACCGGTAGGCGACATCGATGGTGATGCCCTGTTCCCGCTCGGCGCGCAGCCCGTCGGACAGCGCGGCCAGGTCGGCCACCCCCTCCTCGTCGGTGACGGCTTCCAGGTGATCCAGTGGGAGACTGTCGGTGTCGTGAAGCAGACGCCCGATGAGCGTGCTCTTGCCGTCGTCGACCGAACCTGCGGTGGTGATGCGAAGAAGTTGTCTGGTTCGAGCGCTCATCAGAAATAACCCTCTCGCTTGCGATCTTCCATGGCCGCAACGGATGTCCGGTCGTCGGCGCGGGTCTCGCCGCGCCGGTGGGTTGGGTGTACTCCGACACCGCCAGCAGGATGCCGTCGCGTTCGAACACCTCGCGCTCGTGGGCGAAGTAGATCGACGGCAGCTCAAGGTTTTCCAGCTCGATGTAGCGCCAGATGTCGATCTCGGTCCAGTTCGACAGCGGGAACACCCGGACCTGCTCACCCTTGCGGATCCGGCCGTTGTACAGCGTCCACGGCTCGGGCCGCTGTGCCCGCGGGTCCCACTGGCCGAACTCGTCACGGAAACTCAGTATGCGTTCTTTCGCGCGTGCGCGTTCCTCGTCGCGACGGGCACCGCCGAATGCGGCGTCGAACCCGCCGGCCTCCAGTGCGTCGAGCAGGGTGCGGGTCTGCTGTCGGTTCCGCGAGGCGCCCGGTCCCGGGTCGGCGACCCGGCCGCTGTCGATGGTCTCCTGCACGGAGCCGACGAGGAGCTTGTGCCCCTGACCGGTGGTGCGGCGGTCCCGGAATTCGATGACCTCGTCGAAGTTGTGCCCGGTGTCGACGTGCAGGACGGGAAAGGGCAGCGGTCCGGAGCCCTTCCCGTCGCTTCGCTCGCCCCCGCGCCGGAAAGCCTTCTCCGCCAACCGCAATAGCACGATCGAGTCCTTGCCCGCGGAGAACAGCAGCACCGGCCGCTGCAGCTCGGCGACCACCTCGCGGATGATGTGCACGGCTTCGGCTTCCAGCAGCCGCAGCTCGTCGACCCGAATCGTGTCGGTCGCACTTGTCATGTCGGCAGTCCCTCCCGGTGCGCGTCTGCGCGGTAGCGGTCAACCCATTCGTCGGATCGTTGGTCGGCCTGGCGTTCCAGCACCGGTTTCGGCGCCAGTCCCGGATCCAGGCCAAGCTGCTCAAGCACCGTGGCGACCACTGTGGTGAGGTTGCGCCACAGATACGGGTAGGAGACGTCGATCGGTTCGACGCCCTCCTCGTCAAACCAGTTGCGCCAGCCTGCTTCCTGGTCGCGCAACAACTTCACGACGTGGGCGATGCCACCGGCGTGGTATTCGGCCCGGGCGTCACGGCCCGGGTCGGGGCGGCCGCGCCACACCCGGGTCTGCACGGCGCGCCAGAACGACACCGCTTGGGAGACCACGTCGGGCCGGTAGACGTGGATCAGCACCGGATCGCTGCCGACGACGTCGCGGATGGCCGCGAGCAGCCCGTCACCCGAGCGGTTGGGCAGGTCCTTGGCGCGGTCCAGCAGCAGCGGGGTCTGGTTCCACATCAGCTTGCCGCCCCACACGCCGTTGGGGGTGCGCCCGACCGTCTGGATGTAGTCGCGCCAGATCTCGGCGGGCGCCAGATCGGGCTTGCCCTCGACGATCGGGTCGAGCAGGCGCAGGATCGACTCGTCTTCGACGTCGGCGAACCATTCCCGCGGCTGCGGCGACATGCTGGTGGTCGGCAGGTACTGGAAGAATTCCTGCGGTTCGCCGGCGACGCCTGTGGCGCGCAGGGATTCCACGAGCAGAGTGCTGCCGCTGCGTTGCGAGGCGAGGACGAGATACGCCGTCGGTGCCGTCGGTGTGGCCATGCGCGAGAGCCTAACCGGTGCCGCTATGACCTGCTCAAAGGGCTTTTTCACTCACCTTGAGGATTAGTCTTGCCGATCGGCGCGGTGTCGATCCCGCGGTCCGTGGCGATGCCGGAGCGGCTGGTGACAGGGCGTCCGTGAATGCGCAAGTATGTCTGGGTGTAGCGCTCTGAGATGCGGCTACCGGCGAAATCCGAAGGGATGACGTCATTGGTCTCGTGTCGCCAGTCGTCGAGCTTGAGCGCCAGTTCCCCGGCGATCGCCACGGCGGCACCGGAGTCCACGTCGCTAGCACTCTCGGTGAGCAGATTGCGTGACTCGGTCGGGTCCGCGTTCAGGTCGTAGAGTTCGCGCTCCGGGCGCGGCGCGGTGGACAGCGGGCCGACGGCTTGGCCCGGCGGGCTGTCGGCGATGTCCCACGGCAGATCCAGCATGGGTCGCGCCGTGTAGTTCTCGATGTAGCTGTAGTCCTTGGTCCGGATGGCGCGGATCGGATCGAATGAATCGTGGTAGGTCTTGGTGGTGTAGACCTCGGTGCGGACCTCGGCGCCGGCCGCGGCGCGCAGATTGCCCGCATGTGAAA
This sequence comes from Mycolicibacterium cosmeticum, assembly GCA_016197365.1. Taxonomy (GTDB): domain Bacteria; phylum Actinomycetota; class Actinomycetes; order Mycobacteriales; family Mycobacteriaceae; genus Mycobacterium; species Mycobacterium cosmeticum_A. Next base: position 6,338 of record JACPVS010000001.1, read on the forward strand.
GGCCTTGCACCTCTTCGGGAATGGGCACGCCGAGCAGGTCCAGCAAGGTCGGGGTGAGGTCGACCCCGCTGAACAGATCGTCATAGACGCGGGGTGCGATGTCCGCGTCCGACGGTGGGCGCACGATCAGTGCGATACCGGTGCCCGCGTCGTACAGCGTCGACTTGGCCCTGGGCAGCGCGGGTCCGTGATCGGTGAGGAACACCACCCAGGTGGTGCGATCGAGGCCGGTTTCGGCGAGGGTGTCCAGCAGTTCTCCGACGGCGGCGTCGGCGATCGTGATGGACCCGTAGAAGTCGGCGAGATCTTGGCGGATCGCGGGGGTGTCGGGCAGATAGTCGGGCACGGTCACCGTGGTGGGGTCGGCCGGGTCGTAGCGTTCCGGGGGATACGGCCGGTGCGTCTCGAAGAATCCCGTGGTGAGCAGGAACGGCTCGGGGCGACCCTCATTTCGCAACCAGTCGATGGCCCGCTCGACGACGTACTCACAGTACGAGTTGGACACGTCGTATTCGTCGAAACCCAGCCGGACAGGGTTGGACGTCTCGTGTTGCATGCCGAACAAGGCTGTGTGCCAACCGGACTCGGACAGCAGGCCCGGTAGCGTCTGCACGTCGGCGCGGTATTCCCAGCCGTGGTGGGCCAGCCCGAGCAATCCGTTGCTCTGCGGGTAGCGGCCCGTGAACAGGGATCCGCGCGACGGCGAGCACAGCGGGGCGGTGGCGTGCGCCCTGGTGAACAGGATGCCTTCGGCGGCCAGCTGGTCCAGTCGTGGGCTCTCGACGTCGCTGTGTTGGTAGGCGCCGAGGTAGCGGCCGAGGTCGTGCCAGTGCACGAGCAACACGTTGTGGGGACGGGGGCCGGTCACAGAAAGTCCTTCATCGGATCTACACGGAACATGGCGGGGCGGTGATGGGCAACCCTTTCGCTCATCCCTATTTCCAGGCGAACACCGGCTGTTCGAGTTCGTCGACGGGGTCCGAGTTGCCCTGCAGGCACAGCCGGCGCACCTGGAGTAACACCGCACCGGTGGGTGCGTGGATGAGGTCGTTGCCCAGCGGAATCTGCACCACCGGTCGCGGGCTTTCGGGGATGGTGATGAAGCGGGGCGAATCCTCGCGCAGCAATTGGTGCAGGCCCACCCGGTACGCGGCGACCACCTCGGCGGGTGCCGGCCGAAGATCCAGGCGTCCACCGCCCCAGAGCACCACCGGGGTGATGACGTAGCCGGAACGGGTGGGGTAGTCGTCGAGCAGGCCCAGCACCGAGGAGTCGGGCAGCTCGACACCGATCTCCTCGTGCGTCTCGCGCAGGGCCGCGTCTACCGCCGTCTCGCCGGGGTCCAGCCGTCCGCCCGGCAAGGCCCATTGCGCCGCATGGGAATTGAGCCGGGAAGCGCGCCGGCACAGCAGGAAGGCGGCGCCGCCGGAGACGTCGATCATCCGGCCGTCCAGGCCGGGCTCCGGCATCGGCCTGCCGGCGATCCAATCGTCGACGGGCGCCGGGTCGACGCGGTCCTCGCCGAGTTCGGAATCCACCAGCAGCACCGCGACGGCGGCGCGTCGCTTGGCCGGATCGGTGACGGTACGCCGGTCGTGGCCGGCCAGGTTCGTTCGGATGCGTTCCCGCAGCGCGGCGTCGTAGGTGATGGTCACGGGTGAAACGGCACGCCGACGGCCCGGAACACCCACTCCGGGGGCACGTCGTAGGCCAGCTTGCGGGCGGGCAGCGCAGCCAGAACGTTGTCGAGCAGCGTCTCCTTGTAGTGCAGTGACAGCTGCCCGCTGCAACGTGGGTCGACCTGGCCGACATCGACGTGGAGGTGCAGCCCGGCCTCGGAGATGTCCGCGGTCACCACGCCGGATTGTGGTGCACCCCAACTCTGGTCGATCACCCGGCCGGCCAGTTTGGGCACCGAGGAGAGGGTGGCCAGCACCCGCTGTGAGGTGAACACCAGCGAACCGGAGTAGCTGCTGACGCTGCCCGCCGAGCGCAGGCCGGGGACCTTGCCGGAGAAGTGCCGGGTCACCGCGACGTATTCGGCCAGATGGATGATGCCCTCGGCTTCCACGGCGGTGCGCAGGTCGTCGGGCAGCTTGCCGATGCCGAACAGCTTTCGGAGGAAGACGGCCATGGGGCCACAGTACGACGACTTGTGCACGTTTCGTAACGCCGGGCGCTACGAAACGTGCACAAGTCGCGACTCACTGGGCGGGGAGGACGTGTTCCCCGGTCTTGTCGGTGCTCAGGCACAGCGAGCAGATGAAACCATTGCCGGTCGCCGACTTCAGCATGTCCGGCCGCTCGTAATCATGGTGGCAGACATGGCATTTCAGGTGGTCATCGGCGGGGTTGCCGTACTCGTCGAACAGTGGCAGGTCGATGCCGTCGTCGGTGCGGCGCAGGTAGTACTTGCCCTTGGTGGCGATGGCGATGATGGGCGGCAGTACCAGGCCCAGACCGATCGCCACCAGCGGCGAGTAGGGCCGGATGGCCTCACCCAGGCCGCCGAAGAACGCGATCACCGACACGCCTGCGGCGATCAGCATGGAGCCGAACCCGACCGGGTTGAACCCGTACAGCATGCCGCGCCGGTATTCGGGCACCTTGGGCGACAACTTCAGCAGGTACTTGTTGAACACGATGTCGCTGGCCACCACCACGACCCAGGCCATACCGCAGTTGGCGTAGAAGCCCAGGATGGTGTTGAGGAAGTCGAACATGTTGGCTTCCATCAGGATCAGCGCGATCAACAGGTTGACGCCGAGGAACACCAGCCGACCGGGATAGGTCTTGGTGACGCGGGTGAACGAGTTGGTCCAGGCCAGTGAACCGGAGTAGGCGTTGGTCACGTTGATCTTGACCTGGCTGATGACGACCAGTACGACGGCCAGCGTCATGGCCAGCCACGGGGGCAGGAAGTTCTGATAGATCTCCAGGAACTGGTGCACCGGCTGGTTGGCGATACCCGTGCTGTCGGCGACGTTCGCGATCAGGTAGACGGCCAGGAACAAGCCGACGATCTGCTTGATGGCGCCGAAGATGACCCAGCCGGGGCCGGCCAGGAACATCCACGTCCACCAGCTGCGGCTGTTCTCGGGCGTCTTGGGCGGCATGAAGCGCAGGTAGTCGTTCTGCTCGGCGATCTGGGCGATGAGCGACAGACACACGCCGGCGGCCAGCAGGGTGGAACCGAGGTCGAATCCCTGCACCCCGTTCTCACCCTGGTAGGCGAAGAACTGGCCCACCGACTCGGGGTGACTGATGACGAGGTAGACGAACGGCGCGACCATCAGGATGAGCCACAGCGGAGTGGTCCACACCTGCAGCGTGGAGAGCACCTTCATGCCGTAGATCACCAGCGGGAAGATGATGAGCGTCGAGGCCGCATAGCCGACCCACAACGGTATGCCGAGCCCGAGTTGGAGGCCCTGGGCCATGATCGAACCCTCGAGCGCGAAGAAGATGAAGGTGAACGTCGCAAAGATGACGTTGGTGACCACCGACCCGTAGTAGCCGAAGCCGCTGCCACGGGTCACCAGATCGAGATCGATGTTGTAGCGGGCCGAGTAGTAGGCCACCGGGAAACCGGTCAACATCACCACGACGGCGAAGATGAAAATGCCCCACAGCGCGTTGGTGGTGCCGTAGGAGATACCGATGTTCGCGCCGATCGCGAAGTCGGCGAGGTAGGCGATACCGCCCAGCGCCGAGATGCCGACCACTCGAGTGGACCACTTCCGGTAGCTGCGCGGGGCGAAGCGCAGCGTGTAGTCCTCGAGGGTCTCTTTGGTGGCGGTGAGCCGGTCGTCGGCATCGACGGCGGCGTCGGCCGGCTCGTCGGTGAGCTCTTGTGTCATGGTCAGCAAACTTAAGGTGGCTATGTTTCCGCGGCGTCACCGTGGCGTTGCCCTCATACTGCATCCAGCTGTGGGTGGTAGGACTGATTCGGTGACACGCTTCGCACGGTGGTCCGCGGTGATCGCGTTCGTGGTTTTCGTCGCGACGCTGGTCGCGGTGCTGGGCCAGGCTCACTGGCTGGCCACCGCCGACACGTCGGTGCTCGAACCGCTACACCGGTTCGGCATCGCGCATCCCGGCTGGGTACGCGCCTGGGATGTGCTCTGCACCGTGTTCCATCCGGCGGTGTTCCGGGTGCTCGCCTGGGTGTGGATCATCGTCGCGCTGGTCCGGCGTCAGGTGCGGGTGGCGCTGTTTCTGACGTTGTCGGTGGAGGTGTCGGGCCTGCTGGTCGTGGTGCTCAAGGCGCTGGTGGACCGCCCCCGCCCCGCCACTGCGCTGGTGTTCGAGTCCTCGACGTCCTATCCGTCCGGCCATGCCCTCGGGGTGATGGCGGGGGTGCTCGGGCTGCTGATCGTCGCACTGCCGCTGATGCGACTTACCTGGCGGACGCCGGCGCTGATCCTCGGCGTGGTGGTCGTGCTGGCCATCGGCATCGGGCGGGTGGTTCTCAACGTGCACAACCCCTCCGACGTGCTGGCGGGCTGGTCGCTGGGTTACCTGTGGGTGCTGGCGTGTCTGCCGGTACTGAAACCCAAGGCCGTCAGCGTAGCGGCCGAAACACCGGCAGTGCCCGGTACAGCACCTTGAAAGTGGCCTCCTCGCAGGAGTTCTCGACCTCGCCGTCGTGCGCGACGGGCGTCGGTCCGTCGACTGCGACGAAGCTGAACTCGGGCACCCGCAGCTCGTGATAGAGCGGGCTGCGCACCAGGCGGCCCAACGCCAGCGCGGTCAGGATGCGGGCCCGGCTGAACCGGCGCCCGGTCTCCAGGATCCGGACGTCGAGCAGCCCGTCGTCCATCCGGCTGCGCCTGGACGGGGCGAAACCCGACGGCGCGTACACCGAATTGCCGAGGAAGAACAACGAGGTCTGCACCGTCTTGTTGTCGAACGCGATGCGCACGGCCGGGTCGCTGCGCAGCGTGCGCCACAGCGCGTACGCCCCGGCGAGCGGCTTGCCGATCTTGTGCTCCAGCTTCTCCCGGATCCGCACGAACGCCGGATAGGCGCCGATGCTGGCGGTGTTGATCACGGTGTCGGATTCGTTGAAGCGGATCACGTCCACATAGGAGGCACGCCCGGCCCGGATCGCGGCGACGGTGGCCGCGACGGTGTCGCAGCCGATGTCCTTGGCGAAGTGGTTGAACGTCCCGCCGGGGAACACGGCGAGCGGCACCCCGGCGTCGACGGCGATGCCTGCCGCGCAGGACACGGTGCCGTCGCCACCGCCCACGGCCAGCACCTCGGCCCGGGCGGCGGCGTCGCGCAGCGCCTCGGCGATGTCGTCGCCCTCGCCGACCTCGACGATCTCCGCCTGGGGCAGGCCCTTCGCGACTTCGTCGATGACGCGGGCGCCGGTACCGCTGCCCGAGGCCGGGTTGATGACCAGAACGACGCCCTCACCGGCGGGGCGGGGCGGGGTGTCCAGGCGCAGCGGCTCGGAACTCGGCAGCGTCGACTCGACGATCGGCGGCACGACGCGGGCACCGAGCACAGCGATGGCCGCCCCGATGCCGAAGCCGGCGAAGACGTCGCCGGGGTAATGCGCGCCGGTCGCCACCCGGGACAGCCCGACCAACCCGGCGAGCAGAGCCAACCCCAAGCCCAGCGGCGGGCTTTCCAGGCCGACACCCACGGCGAAGGCGGCAGCACTGGCCGAATGCCCGGACGGCAGCGAGTTCGACGTCGGCATCCTGCGCGAGAGCCGGATGAGCGGGACGGGCGTCCGGTCCGGTCGCGGTCGCTTCCACAGGCGTTTGGCGCCCTGATTGGTGACCAGGCTGGTCACGGCGAGTGTCACCAGGCCGCGGGCCGCGACGCGCCGCATCGAAGGGGTCCCGACGGCGGACAGCGCGGCACCGATGCCGATCCACAGCTTGGAATGGTCGGCGGCCGAGGTGAGCCGCGGCATCAGGGAGTCCAGCAGCGGGCTGGGGGACTCGGCCACCGCCTCGAAGATCTCGCGGTCCAGGGTGCCCAGTCCCCGGCCGATCTGCTGCAGTCCACGTGCCCGTCGTCCGATCATGTTTCCAACCTACTGAGCAGGTTGTGTCCAAACCTTGACTTGACCCGCGCGGTGCCGCCTGCGAACGATGGACGGATGCGCCGACTGCTGATGCTGCTGTGCGCGGTGACGCTGATGAGCGGAGCTGTGCCCACGCCGGTGTCCCGCGCGGTGGACACCCCGTGGTTCGCCGACTCCGTCGGTGCCGCCACCCAGGTCATTTCGGTTGTCGGCGTGGGCGGCTCGTCGGCGAAGATGGACGTCTGGCAGCGCAGCACGGCGGGTTGGGAGCCGATCGGCGTCGGCATACCGGCGCACATCGGGTCCAACGGGATGGCGCCGCAGACCCACGACGGCGAAATGAAAACGCCGATGGGCATATTCAGCCTCGACTTCGCGTTCGGCACCCAGCCCAATCCCGGCGGCGGACTGCAGTACGTCCAGGTCGGTTCGGACCATTGGTGGGACGGCGACATGAAGAGCCCGACCTACAACACCATGCAGGTGTGCAAGAAGGCGCAGTGTCCGTTCAACACCGATCCCAGCAGCGGCACCGAGAACCTCAAGATCCCGCAGTACGCGCACGCCGTGGTGATGGGTGTGAACAAGGCGCGGGTGCCCGGTAACGGCGGCGCGTTCTTCCTGCACACCACCGACGGGGGTGCCACGGCGGGCTGTGTGGCGATCGACGACGCCACCCTGGTCAAGATCATGCAGTGGCTGCAGCCGGGTGCCCTGATCGCGGTGGCGAAGTAATTCAGATATTGAGTGCGGGACCGGCTTTCAGGTGGAAGCCCAGGTTCTCCGTGGACATCGTCGCTTCGTAGGTGCGGTCGTACCCGGTGGCGCAGATCCGCCAGCCGTCCGCGGTGCGCCGGTAGCGGTCGCGGTAGAACGCGGCGCCGATCAGCATGAAGTTGAAGTCGGCGGCGATGACGCGGTCCTGCAGGTACCACACGCCGGATGCGTCGTCCGGGCCGTCGAAGGTGATCTGCGGGTGGTCGACCCGATGCTCGGTGATGATCGCGGCGCCGAGTGAGGTGCTCATGTAGTCGACGAGCGCGGCCCGGTCGGTGAAGCGCAACGTACCGGAGCCGTCCGGGTTGGAGCCGTAGTCACCGTCGATGTCCTCGGTGAGGGTCGCGGCGAAGTCGTCCCAGTGCTTGGTGTCCAGCGCCCGCAGGTAGCGGTACTTGACGTCTTTGATGGCCTCGATATCACTCGCGTTGTCACTCACATTCGACATTGCAGCACACTTGTTTCGCGCCACATGCAGATCGCTTACAGTCCGGACATGAAGTTCGTCGACGCCTTCGTCAAATCCCCGTTCGCGGGGGTGGCGCCCTGGGTGTTGATGTCACTGATCGCCGGTCCGGGCCGGTTCGAGGAGGCGACCTCCGCCGCGTTCGGTTTGACCTTGGTGACGATGTGGGCCGGGTGGCGCCGCGGGGTGCGGGTGCAGGATCAACGACGTCATCTCGGCGGTCTGGGCGCTGGCCTTCACCGTGTCAGCGGTGTCCGGCGCGGTCGGTGACGCGGTGCTGCGCGACGGCGACAACTTCTGGACCGCCTGGATCGTGCCGTTGGCCGCGATCATGTTCGCGGTGTCGTTCACCGATTTCTATCCTGACCGCGCGACCGCCGATCCGGCGCCGTCGTGGACCGCGGCGATCGACTGGTTGCCGCCGTTGGTGATGGTCACCGGCATCGCCGGGCTGGTCTCGGATTCGGTGCCGACGGTCGTCGGTATCGGGTGCATCGTGGCGGGTGGTGTCGGGTCGGCCATTTTGCGCAAACGGGATCCAACGCCGGCGGCGCCGTGACCCGCCGACAAAGGTGATTCACAACTGATCCAAAAGTTCAGTGCCGGAACGAAGTTCGACCGAGCGCGGTGTGTCCCTTCGTCTGGGTGGCCGGTGGGCGGCTAAGGTGTGCTCAATATGAGCGACCCGTTGGGGTTGTCGATCGGGACGACCAACATGGTCGCGACCAGTGTCGGCGGCCAGTCTGTGACCCGGCGCGCTGTGCTGACCCTGCCTACGCACGGCACGCCGGTCATCGGTGTGCCCGCAGTGGATGGCCTGGTGCTCAGCGGCTTCGTCGAGCGGGTCGGCGATCCGGTGCCGCTGGTGGCCTCCGACGGCTCGTCCTACGCCGCCGACGACCTGTTGGTCGAGGCGCTTGAGGTGATGGCCGGTGCGCAGCCGGCACCGCAGACGGCCATCGCCTATCCCGCGCACTGGACCGCTGCGACGGTCCGAACCCTGCGCGCGGTTCTGCGCACCAATCCGGTGCTCGCCCCGAACGGCACCCCGCCCCGTCTGGTGTCCGACGCGGTGGCCACGCTGACCTCGTTGCGCACCAATCCCGGCCTCAGTGGCGGTGGGCCGGTCGCACTGCTCGATTTCGGTGGGGGTGGCACCAGCATCACCCTGGCCGACGCCGGAGCCGCGTTCGAGCCGTTGGACGAGACGTTGCGGGTCACCGAGTTCTCCGGCGACCTGATCGACCAGGCTGTGCTCACGAAGGTGCTCGGCGGTGTCACCGACGCGGATCCGGCCGCCACCGCGGCGGTCGGGCTGCTCGGGCAACTGCGTGAGGAATGCCGCCAGGCCAAGGAGCGATTGTCGTCGCTGACCGCCACCGAGGTGCCCGTGGCGCTGCCGGGGCATCAGTCGGTGGTCCGGATCACGCGCGCCGAGCTCGAGGAACTGCTCACCGATCCATTCGGCGAAGTCCTGTCCGCCCTGGATGATCTGTTGCAGCGCAACAGGATCACCTTCGCTGATCTCTCGGCGGTGGCGACCGTCGGTGGTGGGGCGAGCATTCCGCTGATCACTCAACGGATTTCCGAGCACACCGGGATCCCGGTGGTCACCACCGCGCAACCCGCGCTCGACGCCGCCGTCGGCGCAGCACTTTTCGCCGCCTATGGGGCCGAATCTGATCTGCGCACAGGGTTGGCGCCCATCGCCCCGGACGCGCCGACCGGTCTGGCGCCGACGGCGTCCGACGCCCCGACGGGTCTCGCCCCGGCCGGCACCGACATTCCGACGCAGCTCGGGTCCACGGCCCAGGGTGCTGTCGGTGCCCTGGCCTGGTCGCAGGACGATGCCGCGACCGGCGACCCGGTGCCCTACACGGGCGGCGAGATTCCCTTCGCCCCTTACGCTCCCGGGAATCCGTATGCGATGGACGCCCCCACACGCGCTGTGGCACATCATGTTCCGGGTTCCTACGACGAGCCGCGCCGGACCTGGCAGCGACTGCCCATCCTGGTGTTCGCCGCCGCCGGCGTGTTGACGTTGGTGGCACTCGGTGGGGTGGCGGTCGCCCTCACCGGTAACTCGGGAAGTCCCAGCCCCAGTCCCACGCCGACGAATGCTCCGGTGTCGCATCCGATCGCCTCGCCGCCGGCCGAGCCGCCGCCCGCCGCGGTCGCGCCGCCGACCGAGGCGCCGCCGCCTCCGGTCGTCACCGTGACGACCGAGCTGCCGCCCCCGCCGCCGCCGAGCCCGGAACCCGTCGTGACGCCGACGTACACCACCACGCACACGACGACATCGCCGACGACGACCACCACAACCACGACGACGACAACAACCACGACGACGACCACCACCACGCCACCCACGACGACAACAACCACCACCACGACGACGACGACCCCGGCGATGACCACCACCTTCATCACCGTGCCGTTCGTGCCGGTGCCGATCCCTATCCAGGTGCCCAACCGTGGTGAACCGTCGACTCCGAGCTACCCGCCGCATGTGCCCGGCTGGGGCGTGCCCAGCATTCCGTAACGGGCCGGTAACCCGTGCGGCAGGAATATCACAGCCGCATTCCAGCTAGCTTGAGGTTGCTGGCAGCACCATCAGTGCATGAGAACTCAAACGTCATGGCGCTCTCGACGCGCGATTTTCGGTGTGATCGGCGCCGGTGCATTGGTCACGCTCGGTGCGTTGAGTGCCGCGCACGGCGCAAACCCCGCCAGCACGTTGGCGGGCTCGGGTGATGCGCCCGCGAACACCACGTACTCCTCACCGGTGGTTGCGCCGGCCAACATGGGGGCGACGGCCACGTGGACCACGCCGTCCAATGTGGAGGCCATCACCAAGGCCGCGCCGGCGAAATAGGAGCTGACCATGAAACGGATTGCACTGGCGGCGGGGCTCGCCGCAACGGCCGCGGGGTTCGCCGCGGTGATCACCAGCGGAACCGCCGCAGCGGCGGGCACCGACGTGACAGGACAGAAGTACAGCGACGCGTCCTCTGCGCTCAGCGGCGCCGGCTACACGGTGATCGTCGGCACCACCTTCGGTGACGTGCAGAACCGCGACGACTGCATCGTCGTCAACGCGGTGCAGCGCACGGTGGCGGCGCCCGAGAACAGCTCGGGATCGGCCACCAAGGAGATGGTCGTGTCGCTGAACTGCGAATCGGGTGCAGCGTCGAACAAGTCGGCCGGTTACTCGGCGGGCAGCCCGGAAGGCCGCGCCGCCAAGGCCGCCGCCGCTTCGGCCGCAGCGCAGGCATCGGCACAGGCCAACCCGGATTCGGGCGGCAACTAGTAAGGCCCCCAATGGTGGTGGTACACCCCCTACGAACCACCACCCCCACCGAGCGACAACTAGGTCGCTGGTCTGCATCGATTACCTGCCGGGTCGCTGTGACCTGTCGCGTCCGGAAGATCCGGCATCTACGGTGAAAACGTGTGCTGCGGAGGCCCTTTCGATCCAGGATCGACGAAGCGGCGTGACGTGCTGCGCTATGCGATGGCAGCGCCGGCGCTGATCGCTTTGTCCGGTGCGCCCACCGCGCACGCTGCCTCCAACGTGGCGGGCCGGATCGTCTTCCTCGACCCCGGTCACAACGGGGCCAATGATGCCTCGATCGTCCGGCAGGTAACCGACGGACGTGGGTCGACGAAGGAATGCCAGACGTCCGGCACCACCACCGACGCCGGATATCCCGAGCACACCTTCAACTGGGACACCGTGCTGCGCATCCGTGCCGAACTCGGCCAACTGGGTGTCCGGACAGGACTGTCCCGCAGCAATGACAACGCCTTGGGTCCATGCGTCGATCAGCGTGCGGCGATGGCCAATTCGGCGCACCCCGACGCGATCGTCAGCATCCACGCCGACGGCGGTCCGCGGCAGGGCCGCGGATTTCACGTGAACTATTCGGACCCACCGTTGAATGCGGCGCAGGCCGGCCCGGCGCGCCGACTGGCGCAGGTGATGCGCGATGAACTGATGGCCTGCGGCATGCAGCCATCGACCTACCGCGGCACCGACGGGCTGTACGGCCGATCCGACCTCGCCGGTCTGAATCTGGCGCAGTACCCGTCGATCCTGATCGAGATGGGCAACATGCGCAACCCGGACGACGCGGCGGGTCTGACGGACCCCGGCACGCGGGCCCGGCTCGCGCAGGCCGTAACTCGCGGAATCGCAGGCTATCTGCAACTACTCACCTGAGCGACGCCCGAATCTGGCAACTCGAGTTGCCAACGCAAGGATTTCCTCAAAGATGGTCCACAGCCCGTTGGCTAGGCGTACAGCTTATGGACATCGAGTGGACAGCCAGGGCAAGCGAGGGGGAGTGGGATGAGCAGGCTGCGCAGAGCGACCACCATCGGTGTCGCGGTCGCATTGACGGCGTTTGGAGTGGCATCGTGCGGGGAGGACTCGTCGGGCGGTGGGAGCAGTGGCGGTGAACTCAACATCTCGATGACGTCGTTCCCCGACTACGTCGATCCCCAGCTCTCCTACACCGTCGAGGGCTGGGAAGTGCTGTACAACGTCTACACACCGCTACTGACGTACAAACACGCCAAAGGTGCGGACGGCACCAAAGTGGTACCCGGGCTGGCCAAGGCCATGCCGGAGGTCTCGCCGGACGGTAAGACCTACAAGCTGACCCTGCGGCCCGATATGAAGTACTCCGACGGCACACCCATCAAGGCCTCCGACTTCGCGTACGCCATCCAGCGACTGTTCAAGGCCGATTCCGGTGGCTCGGTGTTCTACAAGCCGATCGTCGGCGCCGCCGAGTACGCCGACGGCAAGGCCGACAAGATCAGCGGGATCTCCACCGATGACGCCAGCGGCGACATCACCATCGTGTTGACCGAGCCCAACGGCACCTTCGACAACATCCTGGCGTTGCCGTTCGCCGCCCCGGTCCCGCCGAGCACGCCGCTGGACAAGGACGCCACCAACAATCCGCCGGCATCCAGTGGACCGTTCAAGATCACGAAAGTCGAAGCGCCGCAGACCATGACGCTGGAGCGCAACCCGAATTTCAGCACGGTGAAGGCGGCGGGCGCCGACGAGGTGGCCGACGCGCAGGTCGACAAGATCACGGTCACCCAGAACAAGAGCAACTCGGCGCAGGTCACCGGGGTCGAACAGAACACCATCGACTTCATGGCCGACCCACCCGACGCCGACCGGCTGGCGGAGGTGAAGTCAAAGTTCGGCAACCGGTTCCGGTTGGAGGATTCGATCAACACCTACTACTTCTGGATGAACAACCAGACGGCCCCGTTCAACGACATCCGCGTCCGGCAGGCCATCAACTACGCGATCGATCCGGAGGCACTGAACCGCGTGTTCGGCGGACGGTTGCATCCGACGCAGCAGATCCTGCCGCCGGGCATGCCCGGCTACCAGGAATACAAACTGTACCCCGGACCTGACCTCAATAAAGCGAAACAGCTTATCGCCGAGGCGAATCCGGCCGACAAGAACATCACGGTGTGGACCGATGACGAGCCGGACCGTAAGCGCATCGGCGAGTACTACCATGACGTGCTCACCCAGCTGGGGTTCAATGCGACGTTGAAGGTGATCGCCGGTGACGTCTACTGGGCCACCATCGGCAACCAGTCGACACCGGATATCGACACCGGATTCGCCGACTGGTTCCAGGACTTCCCGCACCCGGATGACTTCTTCCGCCCGCTGCTCAACGGGGAGAGCATTTTGCCGACCAACGGCAACAACTTCTCCAGGGTCAGCATCCCCGAACTGGATGCGAAGATGAACGAGCTTCGCACCCAGCAGATGTCGGACGACCTCAAAAAGCAGTATGCCGACCTGGACCGCAAGTACATGGAGCAGGCGGTTTGGGCGCCGTACGGTAACGAGGAGTTCGCGACCTTCGTCTCGGATCGCATCGACTTCGACAAAACCGTCCCGCATCTCCTGTTCAACCAGGACTGGTCCGCGCTGGCGCTCAAGTAGATGAGCGCCCCGGGTTCGATCGGGGGCATCGAGGCACCGGGTGAACCCGTGCTGCCCGTCGGCGTCCCCGCCGCCCAGATCAGGGGTCGCAGCCCGTGGTATCTGGCGTGGATACGATTGCGGCGCAACCGCACCGGGCTGGCCTTCGGCGTATTGTTCCTGGTGATCGTGCTGGCATGTCTGGCGGCGCCGCTGTGGTCCGAGCACGTCGCGCAGACCGGTCCCAACGAGAACCACATCACCGACAAGGTGCTCATCGACGGCGAGCAGACCGATGTGGTGTCGGCCGACGGCACACCCATCGGCCCCGGGCTACACGGTCGCTACCTGCTGGGCGCCGACCAGAACGGCCGAGATGTGATGGTGCGTCTGCTCTATGGCGGTCGCACGTCCATCTTCATCGGTGTCGCGGCGGCCGTCGTCACCACGGTGCTCGCGGTCCTGGTGGGTCTGTTGTGCGGCTACTACCGAGGCTGGATCGACGCGGTGCTGTCCCGTGCCATGGACGTGGTGTGGGCATTCCCGGTGTTGCTGCTGGGTATCGCGCTGGGCACCGCACTGGCCTTGGGCGGATTGAAGATCGGGTCGGTGGTGATCGCCGGTGACTCGCTGTGGATCCCGATCCTGATCATCGGTCTGGTGTACGTGCCCTACATGGCGCGGCCCATCCGCGGTGAGGTCCTCGCACTGCGGGAAAAGGAATTCGTCGAAGCCGCGGTGTCCCAGGGCATGGGCCCGCTGCGGATCATGTTCTCCGAATTGCTGCCCAACACGGTGTCCACGGTCATCGTGTTCTTCACCCTCAACATCGCCAACAACATGCTGCTGGAATCCGCCCTGTCCTTCCTCGGCGCCGGGGTGCGCGCACCCAACGCGTCGTGGGGCACGATGATCGCCGACGGCTACCAGACCATCTACACCGCGCCGCACCTGACCATCGTGCCCGGCGCGATGATCGTGCTGACGGTGTTGTCGCTCAACGTCTTCGGTGACGGCCTGCGCGACGCGCTCGACCCACGGGCGAAGATTCGGATGGAGCACTAGACATGCTCCGATTCGTCGTCCGCCGGTTAGCAGGCATGGTCGCGGTGCTGTTTGCCATCACCGTCCTGATCTTCATCATCTTCAACGTCATTCCCAACTCGAACCCCGCGGTGCGGATCGCAGGCAAGAACGCCGACCCGGAGCTGATCGCCAGGGTCAGCGCGGATCTCGGTCTGGATCAATCGCTTCCGGTGCAGTACGCGACCATGATGCGCAAGATCTTCACCGGCGAACTCACGTCGTATGCCAGCTCGCAGAACGTCGTCGAACAAATCTGGAAGGGCGCGCCCGCCACCTTCTCGCTGTGCGTCGGCGCCGCGGTGCTGTGGATGGTGCTGGCCGTCGTGTTCGGCTATCTCTCGGCGGTGCATTCGGGCAAGTTCACCGACCGCCTGCTGTCGATCCTGGCATTGACCGGCATCTCCATGCCGGTGTTCTGGCTGGCGGCAATCCTGCTGTACTACTTGAGCTTCAAGGCGCAACTGTTCCCCACGGGCAGCTATGTGCCGCTGACCAAGAATCCGGCGCAGTGGGCGTATCACCTGATCTTGCCGTGGATCACCCTCGCGGTGCTCTACGTCGGGTTCTACAGTCGGGTGCTGCGCGCCAACATGCTCGACGTGATGAACGAGGACTACGTGCGCACCGCGCGGGCCAAGGGAATCAGTGAGCGGCAGGTACGCCTGCGCCACGTGCTGCGCAATTCGATGATCCCGGTGGTGACGCTGTTCGGCCTGGACTTCGGTGCCGTGGTCGGCGGCGGGGCCATTCTCACCGAGACGGTGTTCAATCTGAACGGCGTCGGCCTGTACGCCGGCCAGGCCATCGGCTCCCTGGACCTGCCGCCGCTGATGGGTGTGACGATGTTCGGCGCCTTCTTCATCGTGTTGTTCAACACCGTCGTCGACGTGCTGTACGCGTTCCTCGATCCACGGATACGGCTCGGAGAGGCGGCACCGGCATGATGCTCCACGTCGACGGGCTGACCGTCAGTTTCGCCACCGACGGCGGCGTGGTGCGGGCCGTCGACGGTGTCAGCTTCGGCCTGGACCGCGGCGAAATCCTGGCCATCGTCGGCGAATCCGGCTCGGGCAAGAGCGTCACCGCGCAGACCCTGCTGGGCCTGACCCGTGCCCCCAACACCACCATCGGCGGCTCGGTGCGCTTCGACGGGATCGATCTGAACGGCCTGGACGACAACGGCTGGCGCGGCATCCGCGGTGAGCGGATCGCGATGATCTTCCAGGATCCGATGACGTCGCTGAACCCGGTCTACCGCGTCGGCGATCAGCTGACCGAGATGATCCGGGCGCACCGGGACGTATCGAAGAAGGAAGCCCGCGACCTCGCCGTCGAACTGCTCAGATCGGTGGGTATCCCGAATCCCGAACGGCGCGTTCGGGATTACCCGCACGAGTTCTCCGGAGGCATGCGGCAGCGGGTGATGATCGCGATGGCGCTGTCCCTGGACCCGGATGTGCTGATCGCCGACGAACCCACCACCGCACTCGATGTCACCGTGCAGGCCCAGATCCTGCGTCTGCTGGCCGGGCTCAACGCCGAACGCAGCCTCGCCGTCGTTCTGATCACCCATGATCTGGGCGTGGTCGCCGAGGTCGCCGACCGGGTGGCGGTCATGTACGCCGGCCAGATCGTCGAGGAGGCCACCGTCGACGAGTTGTTCTACGACCCGCAGCATCCCTACACGTGGGGCCTGCTGGGTTCGTTGCCCCGTTTGGACCAGCCGAACCCGGAGCGGTTGGCCCAGATCGCCGGGGCGCCACCGTCGCTGAACGATCTTCCCGTCGGTTGCCGGTTCGCTGCCCGTTGCCCGCACGTCTTCGACAAGTGCGCCGAACCCCCACCGCTGCACCGTGATCGGTGCTGGCTGAACGCCGAGCAGAAGCGTACCTTGCGGGTGGTCGACGGCCGGATCGGGCTGCGCAGCCCGGTGGCGCCGTGAGCCCCCTCCTCGAGGTCACCGACCTCGTCAAACACTTCCCGATCAAATCGGGGGTCATCGTCGACCGGGAGATCGGTCGCGTCCGCGCCGTCGACGGGGTCAGCCTGACCCTCGACGAGGGGGAGACCCTGGGCCTGGTCGGTGAATCCGGCTGCGGAAAGTCGACGCTGTGCCGGGTCATCATGCAACTGACCAAGCCGACCTCGGGTTCGGTGCGTTTCGACGGCGTCGAACTGGTCGGCAAGAGTCCGCGCGAACTGCGCAGCATGCGCCGCCAGATCCAGATGATCTTCCAGGATCCGTACGCCTCATTGAACCCACGCAAACGCATCGTCCAGATCATCGGCGACCCGATGGAATTGCACGGGCTGGCCTCGGGGCGGGAGGTGCGCTCGCGGGTGCAGGACCTGCTCGACCGGGTCGGGCTGCGACCCGAACACGCCGACCGCTTCCCGCACGAGTTCTCCGGTGGCCAGCGTCAGCGCATCGGGATCGCCAGGGCTCTGGCGCTGCGGCCGAAGCTGATCATCGCCGACGAGCCGGTCTCGGCGCTGGATGTGTCGGTGCAGGCGCAGATCGTCAACCTGCTGAAAGACCTGCAGGACGAGTTCGGGTTGTCCTACCTGTTCGTCGCGCACGACCTGGGCGTGGTCCGGCACGTCTCGAACCGGGTCGCGGTGATGTATCTGGGCAAGGTCGTCGAGAGTGCGCGGGCCGCGAATCTGTACCAACACCCGCTGCACCCGTATTCCAACGCCCTGCTGTCGGCGGTGCCGGTCCCCGATCCGCGGCGTAATGCGGCCCGCGAGCGGGTGGTGCTCGACGGCGACGTGCCCAGCCCCATCGATCCGCCCGCCGGCTGCCGCTTCCACACCCGTTGTCCCTGGTCGACCGGGATTTGCGAGACGGATGAGCCTGCGCTCGTCGAGCACACCGCGGCGGCCGAAGTCGCGCACGTCGCGGCCTGCCACCACCCTCGCAACCTCGACTGAGGGCCTCTGCCTGCACCGATGCGATTGCGCACAATTTGAGCGGCAGCGACACGCCCGGTTATGATCACGAAGTTGTAACAACCAGTGCACGGTCAGATATCGGAAGTTGCTGCGTATGCCTCGTCTCGGTCGTAATGTGCTGTCGGTGAGCCGACACGCATTAGCCCGTCAGCGGCGCGTTCGGCCCACGGTTGCCATGGTTGCGCTGGTGGTGCCTGCCGCCATCCTGGCCGCGGCCTCGGGTGACGTGTATCCACTGGCCGCCCCTCGCGCCGCTGAGCCGATGGTCGGTGACGTCGTCACCGTCGCTGACAGCGCGCCCTACGGCCTGGAAGTGGTCGCCGCACCCGCGGTGTTCTCGTCCGCCCCCACCGTCGCGCAGCCCCAGGTGAGTTTTGCCGCCGCGCAGACCGGCACCGCGTCGCGCTGGCGGCTGGACACCCGGCCACTGATGCTGCCCGTCGGCCTCGCGCCCGAGCGGGGGCTGCAGGTCCGCACCATTCTTGTCTCGCGCACCATCAGCGCGACGTTCCCGGAGATCCACAGCATCGGCGGCGTCCGGCCCGACGCCCTGCGCTGGCATCCCGACGGTCTGGCGCTCGACGTGATGATCCCGAACCCCGGTTCGGCCTCGGGCGTCGCGCTGGGCAACGAGATCGTCTCGTTCGTGCTGAAGAACGCGGCCCGGTTCGGTATCCAGGACGCCATCTGGCGCGGCGTCTACTACACCCCGGGTGGCGCGCAGCGCGGTGGCTACGGCCATTTCGACCATGTTCACGTGACCACCACCGGCGGCGGCTATCCGACCGGTAGTGAGATCTACCCCCGCTGACAGGCTTTCGGTGCCCATGAAGCGCCGCCATCGCGCATATTGATCGCGTGGCTGATGTTCGAGTTGATTCCGCACCGCGCCTGATCTGGCGCAGCCTGGGCATGCTCCGTGCGGTCCGCGGTCTCATCGGGTTCTCGCTGCTGCTCGGTGTGGTCTCCTCGTCGCTTCCCTACGTCTCTGCCGCAGCGTTCGGGCCGATGATGCAAGTGGTCGCGGACGCCGGCCACAATGGCAACCTGACCGGGGTATGGGATCTGCGCGGGCCGCTGGTGGCCCGCGAGGACGGGCTACTGCATTCGGTGGCCGGGTCGGTGCCGTTCGCGGTGTTGCTGGCCACCTGGGCGGTGTCGCTCGTGCTCACCCAGTTGATGTATTTCGTCAACGGCTGGGTGGGGGCCAGGGTCGAACGGATCCTGGTGGTCGACATCCGGCAGCGGGTGCACGACCACCTCCAGACGCTGTCGATGGACTTCTTCGCCCGCTCGCGTACCGGTGAGTTGATTCAACGGGTCACCGCCGAATCCTCGGGCGTGGAGCGGCTGCTCACCGGATGTCTGATGCCGCCTCTGATCGACAGCGTCGTGCTGCTGGCGGCCGTCGGCTATCTGGCGATCATCTGCTGGCAGATGACGGTGGCCGCGCTCGTGCTCACCCCGCTGGCGCTGCTCACGTTGCGTTTCGCGGGCGCGCGCGTCCAGTCGGCGGTCCACAAGGAGATGGTCGCCGACCGCGCCATGTCCACCGAGTTGGAGCAGACGGTCAGCGGGATCTCCGAGATCCAGATGTTCAATGCGGAGTCCTTGCGCAGCAAGCGGTTTCGCAAAGTTTCCGAAAGCGCGGCCAAAGCCGGCGCGTCGTCGGTGGCGTGGATGCAGGCCACCGCCAACGGATCTCAGATCTTCGTCGCGCTCAGCACCGTCGTGGTGCTGCTCGTGGGGATCGGGTTCAGCGACCACTTCGGGCTGACCTTCGCCGGACTGCTGGTGTTCGCGGGCATGGTCCCGACGATGTTCGGTGCGGCGCAACGGGTCATGGGCGCCTACACGACGTACAAATCCGTGGCGCCCAACGCCTCGTCGACCTACGAACTGCTCGACACCCGCCCGTCGGTGCTCGAGATTCCCGGCGCCACCGAACTCGGCGAAATATCGGGAAACCTGGTGTTCGACGACGTCACGTTCGGCTACACGCCCGAGCATGCGGTGCTGGACGGGCTGTCGTTCACCGTCGCCGACGGCGAGACCGTCGCACTGGTCGGTGGGATCGGTTCGGGCAAGTCGACGGTCTTCAATCTGCTGCTGAGATTCCTGGATCCCCAACGTGGACGCATCACGCTCGACGGTCGGGACATCTCGACCGTCACCATCGCGTCGTTGCGCGAGCAGGTGTCCAAGCTCGCCCAGTTCCCGTTCTTCACCAAGGACACCATCCGGGCGAATCTCCGGCTGGCTCGCCCGGACGCCACCGACGCCGAGATCGAGGCGGCCTGCACCCAGGCGCACATCCACTCGGTGATCACCGACCCCGTGAAGATGTTCGACGGCTACGACACGGTGATCGACGTCCAGGTCCCTTCCGGCGGCCAGAAGCGACTCATCGCACTCGCGCGGTGCCTGCTGCGCAGACCCGAGGTGCTGCTGCTGGACGAGCCGACCGAGAACCTCGACGCCGATCAGCGGGCCCGGTTGACCGGGGTGATCCGCGGCTACGCGAAGGACCGCACGTGCCTGGTGATCAGCCACGATATGGATTTCATCGCCGCCGTCGCCGACCGGATCCTGGTGCTGGAAGGCGGTCGGATCGCCCAGTCCGGCGACCACCACTCGCTGATCGCGCAAGGGGGCCTGTACAAGCGGTTGTACGAGGCGCAGAACACCGAGGCGGGCTGACAGCCGGCTGTCAGTTAACGGAACGCGAACGTACGTTGAACGCCCGCGGTCACCTCCATCGTCTAAGGTTCTGCTGTGCCTGAGATGGATCGCCGCAAGGTGATGATGATGATGGGTCTCGGCGCGGCCGCGGCCGCGCTGCCCACCCAGACCGCCCACGCCGAGCCGCTTCCGGGTGACCTCGGGCCGGTTCCGGGCCCCGGCCCGGCAGCCCCGGGGGCGCCCGCGCCGGCAGCGGCTGCACCCGTGTTCCTGTTCCAGGACGAATTCAACGGTCCGGCCGGTACGCCGCCGGACCCGGCGTGGTGGTTCATCGTGCCCGCCCGCGAGGTCATCCGGAACCCAGTCGAGTGGGACCAGCCCTTCAACATGGGCCGCTACGTCACCGACCAGGAGCACGTGTTCCAGGACGGCAAGGGCAATCTGGTCATCCGTGCCACCCGTGGGCCCGGCAACAACATCCAGGAGAAGTACGCCGGCGCCAAGATCATCGGCAACTGGCGCGGTGGGGTCGGCACCACGTGGGAGGCTCGGGTCAAGCTCAACTGCCTGACCGACGGCGCCTGGCCCGCGTTCTGGCTGCTGAACGACGACCCGGTCCGCGGCGGCGAGGTCGACCTGGTCGAGTGGTACGGCAACCGGGACTGGCCGTCGGGCACCACCGTGCACGCCCGGCTGGACGGCACGTCGTTCGCCACCAACCCGCACCCGATCGACAGCGGCTGGCACACCTGGCGGATGACGTGGCAGCCGAGCGGTCTGTACTTCTGGAAGGACTACGCGCCCGGTATGGAGCCGTACTTCACGGTGCCGGCCAACTCGCTGGACGACTGGCCGTTCAACGATCCCGGCTACACGCTGGCGCCGGTGTTCAACATCGCGGTCGGCGGCTCCGGCGGGCGCGAGCCGGCCAAGGGTAACTACCCGGCCGAAATGCTGATCGACTGGATTCGCGTCTTCTAGTGGTGCATCCGGCGGGCCCCGGCGACGATGGCGTCGTACAAAGCCTGTTCGGGCTCGGACAACGTGCTGCGCCGGGTGACCAGGACGAACTCCAGCTCGCCGAGCTGTGGTAAGTCGGCGTCCTCGACCGGGTAAAGCCCTTGCGGCAGTAGTGTTTCGGCGTGTGGGACGATGCCCAGACCGGCCAGCACCGCGGCCTGTAGGCCCAGTTGGCTGTCGCTGACGCACGCGATGCGCCAGGTCCTGCCTTCGCGTTCCAGTGCGCGTAGAGCCACATGACGGGTCAGGCTCGGTGGGGGATAGGTGACGATCGGCACCGGGTCACCGACATCGGTGGCTCCGGCGCGTCCCGCCCACACCAATCGGTCCTGCCAGAGCAGTTCGCCGTGTTGCTCGCCGGGTAGCCGCTTGGCCACCATCATGTCCAGCTCCCCGGCGGCCATCCGCACCTTGAGGTTCTCGCTGAGCCCCACCACGAGTTCCAGGTCGACGGCCGGATAGGACCGCTGGAACTCGACCAGCACGTCCGGCAGGTCCCTGGTGACGAGGTCGTCGGACGCGCCGAGTCGGATGAAGCCGGTCAGCCGTGATTCGGAGAAGTACCGGTCGGCCTGCGCCTGGGCGTCGAGGATGCTGCGCGCGAAGCCGATCATGGCCGCGCCATCGGCGGTCAGTGCCAGGTTGCGGGTGTCCCGACGGAACAGTTCCCGGCCCACCGCCTGCTCCAGCCTGGCGATATGGCCGCTGACGGTGGACTGGCGCAGCCCGAGCACCCGGCCGGCCGCGGTGAAGCCGCCCGCGCGTTCAACGGCCAGAAAGGTACGCAGTTGCTCCGGATCCAACACATTCATCACGCTACTCGTTCACAGATATCTATCCCATCGACTTTCGCCATGAGTTCCCGGGCTTCTACGGTGAAGCGGTGAGACTTCTGGCCAAACTCCGCATCGACGGCTTCCTGCTCGGCTTGTTCGCTGCCATGGCAATCGGGCTGGTGCTGCCGGCAAGCGGGGCAGCCGCCGGCGTCCTGGACTGGGCCACCAAGATCGCGATCGCGGTGCTGTTCCTGCTGTACGGCACTCGGTTGGAGCCACGCGAAGCGCTGCAGGGTCTTCGGCACTGGCGGCTGCACACCACGGTGCTGGCGTCGACGTACGTGCTGTTCCCGCTGCTCGGTCTGGCGCTGAAGGTGCTGGTGCCCTCGGTGCTGACCAATGACCTCTATACCGGGGTGCTCTACCTGTGTCTGCTGCCGTCCACCGTGCAGTCGTCCATCGCCTTCACCTCGATCGCCCGAGGCAATGTCGCGGCGGCGGTGGTGAGCGCGTCGGCGTCGAACATGCTGGGCATCTTCATGACACCGCTGCTGGTGACGCTGCTGATGCAGACCACCGGGGACGCGACCGTGTCGGCGCGCTCGATCCTGGAGATCGTCGTGCAGCTACTGCTGCCGTTCATCGCCGGACAACTGTTGCGGCCCAAGCTGTATCGGGTGCTGTCACACACCACACTGACCAAGATCGTCGACCGCGGCTCGGTGTACCTGGTGGTCTACGCGGCCTTCAGCGCCGGCATGACCGAGCACATCTGGGCCGGGATGACGGTCACGCACCTGCTGGCCGTGGTCGGGGTGTGCGTGCTGCTGCTGGCCGTGGTGCTGGGGGTGACGACGGGCGTGGCCCGGCTGATGGGATTCAACCGGGCCGATCGCATCGTGGTGATCTTCTGCGGGTCCAAGAAGAGCCTGGCCACCGGGCTGCCGATGGCCACGGTGCTGTTCGCGGGGCATCCGGTGGGCTTGATCGTGTTGCCGCTGATGATCTTTCATCAGATCCAGCTCATCACCTGCGCCACGCTGGCGGGCCGGTGGGGGAGGGCATTCGAGAGTGCCGAGGAGCCGCAGAACGTCGACTGCGTGCGGGTTGCGGCTCAGCCGAGCGGCGGGACCGAACCCCACGAACCGTAAGGACCGTTCATCACGCCGGTCTTGGGTTGCGGCACGCTGAAACCGTCGATGCCCTGCGGCCCGAGGCAGCGCGACGTGGACACGGCCGCACTGCACGGGTCGATGCTCGCCGCGGCGAGTGCCGACGGCGCGGCGAGAATGGCCGCCGCCGTGCCCGCCACTGCGAGGAAGGGGAGGGCAATGAGCTTGAACGACATGATATTTCCTTTCGCTGAAGGGGTTCTTGCCCTCATGTCTACCCGCGCTCGATCGGCGTGGAAACTTCTTCATAGGCAACGCATATGAACACCTCGCACTACTATTCATCGGTGAGCAAAGAGACGACAAAGGGCAAAGCGGACAAGAAGTCCAAGAAACGCCGTTCTGCCAAGAAGCTGCCCAGTGCGGTATACGAGGCCGAGTTATTCCGTCTCCAAACCGAATTCGTGAAACTCCAGGAATGGGTCAAGCACACCGGCGCGCGTGTTGTGGTGGTCTTCGAAGGCCGGGACGCCGCGGGCAAGGGCGGGACGATCAAGCGGATCACCGAATACCTGAGCCCGCGCATCGCCCGGATCGAGGCGCTGCCCGCGCCGAACGACCGCGAACGCGGTCAGTGGTACTACCAGCGTTACATCTCGCAACTGCCCGCCAAGGGCGAGATCGTGTTGTTCGACCGGTCCTGGTACAACCGTGCGGGCGTCGAGAAGGTGATGGGCTTCTGCACCCCCGAGGAGCATGCCCTGTTCCTGCACCAGACCCCCACCTTCGAGCAGATGCTGATCGAGGACGGGATCATGTTGCGCAAGTATTGGTTCTCGGTGTCCGACGATGAGCAGCTGCGCCGGTTCCGATCGCGGCTGAACGACCCTGTCCGGCAGTGGAAGCTGTCACCGATGGACATGGAGTCGGTGTACCGGTGGGAGGACTACTCGCGCGCCAAGGACGAGATGATGGCGCACACCGACACCCCGGGCAGCCCGTGGTTCGTGGTCGAGTCCGACGTCAAGAAGCACGCCCGGCTGAACATGATGAGCCATCTGCTGTCCACGATCGACTACCACGATGTCGAGAAGCCGACGGTGACGTTGCCCGAACGTCCGGTCCCCGGCGAGAGCTACCAGCGTCCGCCCCGCGAACTGTCGACCTACGTCGACGATCACGTGGCGACACTGCTGGGAGACAGAGAATAGGCCGGTGCGACCGACCCCGTTCGGCTAGCTGATCCCGATCCGAATGTTCTTGGTACGGGTGAATTCATGAAGTCCTTCGAGCCCGCCGGTGCGACCCGACCCGCTCTGCTTGAAGCCACCATACGGGCCCTGCGGTGAGATCTGGCTGAACTGGTTCACCCAGACCGACCCGGCCTCCAGCCGGCGTGCCACGGTGTGTGCACGGGTGAGGTCACGGGTGTGCACGAACGCGTTCAGGCCGTAGCGGGTGTCGTTCGCGATCCGCACGGCCTCGTCTGCCTCGGTGAAGCGCATCAGCGAGACGACGGGACCGAACGTCTCATCCTGGGCCAGCGCGGAGTGGTTGTCGACGTTGCCCAATACGGTCGGCGCGACGTAGAACCCTTCGGCCAGTCGGCCTTCCACGATCCGGTCGCCACCGGTGAGCAGGTCGCCCGCGCCCTCGTCGACGGCCCGGTCGACGATCGTGAGGATGCGCTCGAGTGACGCCGAGGAGATCACCGGGCCGAATCGGACGGCCGGATCGGTGGGATCGCCGATGCGAGCGGCGGCCACGATGGTCAGGAATCGCTCGACGAACTCGTCATAGACCGCGTCCTGGATCAGGATGCGGCTGGCGCACGCACAACTCTGACCGGACTGCATCAGAGGGCCCTGGTGGGCGGAAAGCATGGCCGCCTGGTCGAGGTCGGCGTCGGCGAAGACGATGTTGGCGGACTTCCCGCCGAGTTCGGTGACCACCGGCGTCAGATTCTCGGCGGCGGCCTTCAACACCTCGCGAGCGGTGCTGCCACCACCGGTGAAGTGGACCTTGCCGATACCGGGGTGCCGGACCAGGGCATCGCCGCCGACGGCCCCGGCGGGCACGACATTGACCAGACCGGCGGGCAGTCCCGCTGCCAGGCACAACTCTCCGAAGCGCAGTGCGGCCAACGGGGCCAGCTCCGATGGCTTGAACACCACTGCGTTCCCGGCCGCCAGCGCCGGTGCCACACAGGATGCCGCCACGGCCAGCGAACCGTTCCACGGCGCGATGATCCCGACGACGCCGTAGGGCTCGCGCTCGATGAAGTTGAGGTCGAACGAGCCGTTGACAGGCGAGCTGATCCCGTGGGGTTTGTCGGCATACCCGGCGAAATGGCGCAGGAACCATTCGAGCATGCGGGCGGTGCCGGCGTAGGAGACGGGAACGGCGTAGTCCTGCACGTTGAGTGCGGCCAGTTCGTCGAGGTGCTCGTGCACGATGTCGGCCACGTCGATCAGCGCATCCCGGCGACGATCGACGGTGAGCGCCACCCACTCCCGCTGGGCCTCGCGTGCGACGGTGACCGCCCGGTCGATCTCGTTCGGGCCCGCCAGCGCCACAGTCGCATTCGGGACACCCGTAGCCGGATAGATGTGTTCATGCAGGCTCTGCGAGGTCGCGGTGACACGGTCGCCGCCGATGAGCAGCCCGACGGCTCCGGAAGCGCTCACGACTCGGAAGCCGCTTCGGCGGACCACTCCTGGAGCACCCGCACCTTCTGCTCGCCGATGACCTGATTCAGATGTGACGCCTTGGGCCATCCATAGTGCGCGGCGAAATGCAGTGCCAGTTCATCCATCTCGTCGAACGAGATCTCCCGGCTCTTGAGTGCTCCGTACACGTGGCTCAGGATCGGGTACGGCGCGTCCTGGAAGGCGACGCACGTCACGGTGATCAGCCGGCGTTCCTTCATGCCCAGTCCCGGCCGAAGCCACATCTCGCCGAAGACGAAGTTCAGGATGCCGGCCCCCTGATACGGGTTGTCCCGGGCCGGCGAATAGGGCAGGCAGTTGATCACCTTGAACGACTCCTCGCCGACGGTGAGCCGCTGCTCGGGATCACTCGGCGTGGTCAGTGGTAGCAGGGGTGTCGGAGCCGGTAGGTCCTGGCCGCGCTCGCGGTGGATCCGGGCCCACTGCTCGTCGACGACCATGTTGAAGCGCGACGCCTTCGGCCAGCCCGCGTACACGGCGAAATGCAAGACGGTTTCCTGCATTTCGACGATCGACACATCGCCGCTGTTGAGTGCTGCATAGACGTGGTCGCGAAGTGGGCCCTCCGCGTCGGCTGCTGCGACGCAGGGCAGCGTGATGAATCGCCGGTCGCGCCGGCTCAGCGCGGGACGTTGCCACACCTCACCGAACACGAAGTCGAGCAGACTCGCGGTGGTGGGAGCCTGGTCGTGGGGCGCCGGAAAGGTCATGATCTCGGCGAAGGCACGCCGCCCGCGTTGCTGCCGGTCGGAATCAATGGTGGTCATATCGCTCCCTCGGGGTTCGCTCACCGCAGCGTGACGCCGGCGTCGACCTTGAGTTCCAGGCCGGTGACATAGCGGGATTCGTCGGATACCAGGTACAGCACGGCATTGCTGATGTCGACGGCCTCGGCCATCACGATCGGCAGCGCATTCTGGAAGATCGGACCGAGATCCTGACGGGTGTCGTGCAGCAAGGTGTGCAGCGAGTCCGGGCGCATACCCGTCGGGACTCCGGTCGGATGCACGGTGTTGACCCGGATGTTGGAGGCGGCCAGCTCGTTGGCCAGGGCCCGGCTCAATCCGACCACGCCGTGCTTGGAGGCTGTGTAGGGCGTGTGCAGTGGTGAACCCTTCAGTCCGGCAACCGAACTGATGTTGATCAGGCTGCCGCCACGGTCCACCAGATGCGGTATCGCCGCCCGGCAGGTGTTCCAGGTGCCGATCAGGTTGATGTCGACGACGGTGCGCCACTGCTCGGAGGTGGTGGTGGACCAGGTCCCGGCGGTCAGCACGCCGGCGTTGGCGATCGATGCGTCGAGTCCGCCCAGTTGCTGCACGCCGTCGTCGACAGCAGCCGTGAGTTCATCGGCATCGCGGATGTCGACGACATGGGTGACCGCAATCCGTCCGTGTTCGCGCACCAGTCGCGCGGTCTCTTCGAGGTCGTCCTCGGTGGACAGCGGGTATTCGACCTCGGGCAGTGACCGGCAGATGTCGACCAGGATCAGGTCGGCACCCTCTTCGGCGAGCCGGACCGCGTGGCTTCGGCCCATTCCGCGGGCGGCACCGGTCACCAGGACCCGCTTGCCCGTGACGCGCCCGGTCACAGCTTGTTACAGAAGCCGGCGTCCACGGGGAAGGTGACCCCGGTGACATATTTGGCAGAGTCGGAGACCAGGTAGAGGATCGCCGCACTGATGTCCTCGGGCTCGAGAAGACCGACCGGCATCGGGTTCTGTAGATGCGGCCCCCCGCCCGGGTAGTTCTCCAGGAACGCCGTCATCGCCGGGTTGACCGCCATCATGGTGTTCACCGCCGTCGGGTGCACGGTGTTGACCCGAATGCTCTGTGGTGCAAGAGCATTGGACAAGGTGCGCATCAGGCCGACGATCCCGTGCTTGGACGCGGCATAGCCGAGGCCGCCGCCCTGCATGCCACCGAAACCCTTCAAACCGGCGGTCGAGCTGGTGAACACGATCGAGCCGCCGCGCTCGCCGGCGATCAGATGTGGGATGGCCGCCTTGGCGGTGTGGAAGGAGCCGACGAGATTGACGTCGACGACGTCGGTCCACATCTGCAGGTCCTCCTCGATGGTCAACTCGCGGAAGCCCATTGCTGCGATACCGGCATTGGCGCAGACGATGTCCAGGCGGCCGAAGTGTTCGACTCCGGCATCGAGGGCGGCCCGCAGGGCGGCGAAGTCGCGGACGTCGGCGACGGAGGCGTGGATCTTGCCCCCGACTGCCTCCACCAGCGCGACCGTCTCGTCGAGTTCGTCCCGACTGGCCATCGGGTAGCCGTTGGAGGCGATGTCGGCGCAGATGTCGACACCGATGATGGCGGCGCCCTCCTCGGCCAGGCGCACAGCGTGGCTGCGGCCCTGTCCGCGTGCGACACCGGTGATGAAGGCGACTTTGCCGTCTAGGGAACCCATGGGACCTCGCTCGATTGCGCCGCGTAAGCGGGCTGTCAGAAGATGTGTAACCGTGTTACACCGATTAGGGTAACTGAGTTACAGACTGGGGGGCAAGGGAATGACGAAACCGGTTGATACTCGTTCACCGGCCGAAACCAGGGGTGACCGCTTGCTGGAGGTCGTCGTGGACATGCTGGCGAACGACGGCTATGAGGCCGTGCAGCTGCGCGAGGTCGCCCGCCGGGCGCGCACCTCCCTGGCGACGATCTACAAGCGGTACCCCACCCGGGAAGACCTGATCCTGGCCGCGCTGGAGTCCTGGATGAAGCAGAACCGCTACTCGGGTGTCAGCGCCGCGGCCCGAGTGCCGGGAGTCACGCTCTATGACGCCCTGATGGAGCTGTTCCGGTCCATCTTCGAACCGTGGGAGCGGAACCCGGAGATGCTCACGGCGTACTTCCGGGTCCGCTCCTCGGCCAGCGGTCAGACGCTGTTCCGCTTCGGCCTGGACATCGTCGCGCCCGCCGGCCTGGAGATCCTGGCCGGTGTCGACAGTGAATTCGTCGCCGACCTGGAGGCCGTCGTCACCAGCGTCATCTACGGACTGCTCGGCAGGCACTCGGCAGGCGAGATCGCCGTCACCGACATCCTGCCGATCCTCGACCGCACGGTGTACTGGCTGGTCCGGGGATACGAAGGGCACTGATCGCGGGTTCAGAGCTGGGCGTAGACCGTCTTGGTCTTGAGGAAGCTCTCGATACCCTCGCGGCCCCACTCGTGACCCCAGCCGGATTGCTTGTAGCCGCCGAAAGGCATCGAGTGGTCGAACACCATCTGGCAGTTCAGCGTGACGGTGCCCGCCTCCAGGCGCTTGGCCAGCCGATGCGCGCGGCTGATGTCCTTCGTCCAGGCGGTCGCGGCCAGCCCGTACTCCGAGTCGTTGGCCAGAGCGACCACCTCGTCGTCGTCGTCGAACGGCAGGATGGCGACCACCGGCCCGAAGATCTCCTGCTGGTACAGCCGCGCGGTCGGCGCAACATCGGTGAGAACCGTCGGATGCACGAAGAATCCGCTGCGGTCCAGTCGCTCGCCGCCGGCCACCACCTCGAACCCGTCACGGCGGCCCTCGTCGATGAAGCCCACCACCCGGTTGAGTTGCTTGGCACTGATGATGGGGCCGATCAGCACGTCGTCTTCGGTCGGCGCGCCGAGTTTCACCGAGTTCGCCATGTTGGCGACACCCTCGACCACCTTCTCGTACACACTGCGCTGGGCGAAAATCCGGGAACCGCTGATGCAGCCCTGCCCGGAGTGGATGAAGATGCCCATCGCTGCCATCATGATGGCGGTGTCGAGGTCGGCGTCGTCGTAGATCAGCACCGGCGACTTGCCGCCCAGTTCGAGCGCGACCCGCTTGAGGTTGCCGCTGGAGGCCGCGATGATCTGCTTGCCCACCTCGGTCGAGCCGGTGAATGCCACCTTGTCGACGCCGGGATGGGCGGTGATGGCCGCGCCGACCGTATGTCCGTAGCCGGTCACCAGGTTGACGACGCCGTCCGGGACGCCCGCCTCGGCGAGGATCCGGTCCAGCAGCAGGGCCGAAAGTGGGGTCTCCTCAGCGGGTTTCACGACGGTGCTGCAGCCCGCGGCCAGCGCCGGCGCCAGTTTGGTGCACGCGTTGAAGACCGGCCCGTTCCACGGGAAGATGAGTCCGACCACGCCGTAGGGCTCTTTGAGGGTGTAGGCGTGCATGTTGGTGAACGCACCGGTGATACCGCCGGTCTGCTGCACGTCGTGGGCGATGCCGTTGACTTTGGTGCACCAGCCCGCGTAGTAGCGGAACGACTCGGCACACGTCGACATGATCATCGACGCCTGGAGGTGCGGCATCCCGGTGTTCAGCGAATCGATCTGGGCGAGCTCGTCGGCGTGCTGGTCGATCAGGTCGGCCACCCGCCACAGCACCTTCGCGCGTTCGTTGCCCGGCAGACCACTCCACACGCCGGAAGTGAAGGTCTCCCTGGCGCGGGCCACCGCGGCGTCGACCGCTTCGGCGCCGCCGTCACGGAACTCGGCGATCACCTCCTCGGTGGCGGGGTTGATGATCGGGATGAGGTCACCGGTGCCGGGCCGGTCCCGGATGTCGTCCAGTACGGATTGCACGCTCACTTGCTCGGCGCCTCCGTGAACTCGATGTGCAACTCGGTCAGGCCGCGCAGCAGGAAGGTGGGCTCGTAGCCGTAGTTGCGGTTGCCCGGGGCGCCGTGCTTCGCCTCGCTGATCCGAATGTCGTGCAGCCGGTCGAGTAACCGGTTGATGGTGACGCGACCCTCGACCCGGGCCAGAGGAGCGCCCGCGCAGGTGTGGATGCCCCGGCCGAAGGTGATGTGCTCGCGCACGTTCTTGCGATCGACGCGGAACTGGTCGGGGTCCTCGAACTTGCGCGGGTCGCGGTTCGCCGCCCCCAGGCACAGCATCAGCACCGTGCCCGCCTTGACCGAAACCCCGCCCAGGGTGGTGGATTTGCGGCAGAGCCGGAAGTCCACCTTGGTCGGGCTCTCCAGGCGCAGCGCCTCCTCGATGAACGGGGCGATGAGTTGCCGGTCGGCACGCAACCGCTCCTGCAACTCGGGCTGGTCGCCGAGCACCTGCACCGCCGAACTGAGCAGCTTGGTCACGGTCTCCTGCCCCGCGGCGAACAGGAAGGTCGCCGGTCGTACCACCTCCAGCAGGGGAGGCACCGAACCGTCGGGGTAGGTGGCGGTCGCCAGGCCGGTCAGCACGTCCTCGCGCGGGTTCTCCCGGCGGTCGGCGATGTACTTGCTGAACAGATCGTCGAGGTACTGCAGCGGATTCGACCCGACCGGCTCGTGATCCAGGGCGCCCACCTGCGAACCGGGCACGTTGCCGGCGCCCAGATTGCGGCGGATCTCCGGACGGTCGGCCTCGGGGACGCCGAGCAGGTCTGCGATGGCCAAGGTGGCGAACGGCTTGCCGTACTCGCCGAGGAACTCGCAGCGACCGTTGCCGATGAACTCGTCGAACTGCCGGTCGGCCAGAGCCCAGATGTACTCTTCGTTCTCCTGCAGCCGGCGCGGTGTCAACAGCCGGCCGAGCAGCGAGCGGGCCTTCTCGTGCTCCGGTGGATCCATCACCACCATGTGCTCGAAGATGGGGAACTGGTGCCGGTGTGCCTCGATCAGGTCGCTGATGTCGTCGCCTTCGGGGGTGAACGGCAAGGGCGGGAACGGGCCGCCGATCGCATTCACCGCGGAGAACGAGTCGACATCCTTGAAGGCTGCCTGGACTTCCTGGTAGCCGGTCACGGCCAACACCCCGTAGTGCGGTTCGCGCACCACCGGGCCCTCCCGGCGAAGGTCGTCCCAGTACGCGTAGGGGTCCTGGGCGATATCGGCGTTGGTGAAGTAGTCGATGTCGGAGAGGTCGGTCATATTTGGGGGCTGCTTTCCTGAGCTTTTAACTGCTGACGATCCAGCTGATGGCTTGGCGCGGACATGCGGAGATGGCGGCTTCCACAGTGTCCCAGTCGGATTGGTTTATCTCGGGCGCACAGGTGGCGATATCGTCGCCGAGATCGAAGAATTCCGGGGCCAGATCGATACATAACGCGTGTGCCTCGCACAGCTTCGGATCAACTCGTAGCCTGCGGCTCGCGGTCTTGCCGGACAGGGGCTGCACGGCCGCACCTCCTTACCGTCGTCGCCCCCTGGCGATGACAAAAACTGATCGACCGACCAAACTGTTAGACTGCCGTATGCCTACCACGGACCCAGACGACCGGTCAAGCATTCCCGGACCGGGTCGTTGATGGCGCCCGGACGGAAATCCAAGGCCGATGACGGGGGAGCCAGGCAGCGCCTGATCGAGGCGGCGATCCAGATCATGCACGACGAGGGGTACGCCGCTGCGACCTCGCGGCGAGTCGCGGCCAAGGCCGGTGTCAAGCAGGCGCTGGTGTATTACTACTTCCCGACGATGGACGACCTGTTCATCGAGATGTTGCGCTCCGGTGCCGAAGTCACGCTGGAGGAGATGCGCGGTGTGTTGCTCGCCGACGATCCGCTACGGGCGCTCTGGCAGATCAACAGCGATCCCAGGAAAACCGTACTGAGCGCGGAGTTCATGGCGTTGGCCAACCACCGCAAGGCTATTGGCGCCGAGCTGAAGGCATACTCGGAGCGTGTCCGCGATATCGAATCCGCGGCGGTGACCCTGGTGCTGCGTGCCAACGGCGTCGACCTGAACGACTACCCGCCGGTGGCGATCTCGATGATCGTCGCTCAGATCGCGCGCAGTGTCGGAAACGAGAAGTCTGTGGGTGTGACCCGCGGACACGACGAACTGCACGCCTTCGTCGAACGGCAGATCGACTTGCTGTCCAAGCCTTCCGAAGTCGCCCGCGACTGACTTCGCGAGTCGGGCGACGGTACCCGTCGCTACTCGGCGATCGTGTCGCCTCTGTCACATTTCGTTCTTGACAGTGCGCTGTCTCCATGCCATCGTTCCTGATCGATCGATCAAATTTTTAGGTCGACGGCCAGACCGCCCGCTCTGCGGCGGCGGCAAGAACCAAACAGCGAGGTGGACTCATGGCGGGACGGGTAGACGGCAAGGTCGCATTCATCACGGGCGCGGCGCGCGGACAGGGGCGTAGCCACGCCGTGCGGCTCGCCGAAGAGG
This sequence comes from Mycolicibacterium cosmeticum, assembly GCA_016197365.1. Taxonomy (GTDB): domain Bacteria; phylum Actinomycetota; class Actinomycetes; order Mycobacteriales; family Mycobacteriaceae; genus Mycobacterium; species Mycobacterium cosmeticum_A. The sequence continues at coordinate 39,059 of JACPVS010000001.1, forward strand.
GTGCCGACATCATCGCCATCGACATCTGCGGACCGGTCAGCAGCAACCCCCAGATCGAGCCGGCCACCAGGGATGATCTCGCGGAGACCGCGGATCTGGTGAAGCAGCTCAACCGGCGCATCGTCACCGCGGAGGTTGACGTCCGCGACTACGCCGCCGTGAAGGCGGCCGTGGACAGCGGTGTGGAGCAGCTCGGCCGGCTGGACATCATCTGCGCCAATGCCGGTATCGGCAACGGCGGGCAGACGCTGGACTTCACCAGTGAGGAGGACTGGAACGACATGATCGACGTCAACCTGTCCGGTGTGTGGAAGTCGGTCAAAGCTGCCGTGCCGCACCTGATCTCGCAGGGCCAGGGCGGGTCGATCATCCTGACCAGCTCGGTGGGTGGGCTGAAGGCCTACCCGCACACCGGCCATTACATCGCCGCCAAGCACGGCGTGGTCGGGTTGATGCGGACATTCGCCGTGGAGCTCGGTCACCACTCCATCCGGGTCAACTCGGTGCACCCCACCAATGTGAACACCCCGCTGTTCATGAACGAGGGCACCATGAAGCTGTTCCGCCCCGATCTGGAGACCCCGGGTCCGGACGATATGAAGGTCGTTGCGCAGCTGATGCATGTGCTCCCGATCGGCTGGGTCGAGCCGGTGGACATCAGCAACGCGGTGCTGTTCCTGGCCTCCGACGAATCACGTTACGTGACAGGTCTTCCCATGACCGTTGATGCCGGAAGCATGCTCAAGTAGCTGCTTGGCGTTCCCCGTCGATCCACCCGAAGCGAATTCAACTGAACAGCAGTCAACTGCATAGGAACCAACCCAACGGCAACGGAGCCAAAGCCCATGGCCAGTAACATTTCTCGTGTCAATCCTCTCTTCGCGTCCTCCGTCAAGGCCGGTGGCTACGGCGGCATGGCGGTAGCCGCCTGGCTGGTCGCCGCGGTCGCCACCGGCCACGGTGTGGCCGCGGCTGACACCACCGGTGCATCGTCGGAGTCGGGCTCGGCGAGTTCGTCCAGCTCGGCATCGACAGGGGCATCGTCGACCGGTACGGAAAAGCCATCCACCGAGTCGGAGACGCCAACCACCGGTTCGACGTCCACCCCGTCCACCGGCAGCGGTTCGACTTCCGCGGGTGGTTCCACGACGTCACCGGAGACAGATCCACCGAAGACCTCGGGATCGACGTCGTCGACCACGGAGGTCGCGCCCGGTGTCACTGTCAGCAGTAGCGGCGGCGCGCACAAGGGTGGACACGAGGGATCGGCAGAAGCCACCAAGGTGAAGCCGGTGAAATCCACGGCCAAGGCATCGCGTTCGGTGGCCACCGTCAAGGCAGTGGCCGCCACCGAGTCGGCCTCGACCTCGGCCACGGCAGCGAGGGTGGCGGCCGCGGCACCGACCGCACAGACGGTCCAGGTATCGGCGGCCGCCGCGGCCAGCACGCAGGCGACCGGCGCGGTCCCGGCCGTGTCGACGGCTCAGGTCACCTCGCCGGCAACCGGGGCGGTGGGGTTCCTCAACAAGATCGTCACCAACCTGCTGAACCCGTTCCTCAAGCCCGCGCCGAATACGCCCGAGCCGTTCACCCCTGCGGTGTGGGCGGTGCTGGCCTGGGTGCGGCGCAACGTGTTCAACCAAGCGCCGACCGTCGCCTATGACCCCACCAAGACGGTGCAGACCGGTCAGACCCTGACCGGCAACCTCGGTGCCACCGACGCCGAGGGTGACGCCCTGACCTACAAGGTGACCAAGGGACCGAAGTACGGCACCTTGACCATCGACCAGGTGACCGGCAACTTCACCTACACCCCGGCCGATATCGATTACGATGCCGCGCAGACCGATTCGTTCTCGGTCTCGGTCACCGACGGCAAGGCCAACCTGCTCAGCCTGTTCACTCCGCACGTCGCCAAAGAGTCGGTGGAGTCCACGGTGCTCAACCCCACCGTGCAGCGGGTGATCCTGAACCTGCCCGGCACCATTGCCAGCCCGGCGAACCCGCGTTATTCGGCGGACGGGAAGTCCATCTACTTCGCCGGTCAGCCGACCGCCGGGGGCCGTTCCGAGATCTATCAGGTCAACACAGACGGCACGGATCTGCAGTGCGTGACGTGCGGTGTGGCACCGACCGAAACCGGCAACCTCGCCAAACCTGTTCCCGTCGTCGATGGGTCGGGTCGGGTCTTGGTGCTGGTGAACGTTCCCGGCCAGAACCCGCGCTACTCGATCCTGGAGAACGGGGTGAGCGGGGCCCAATTGCTGGCCGTCACCACTCCGGCCGGTGGCGGATTCGCCATCGACTCCCAGCGCGAGATGCGGGTGTCGCCGGACGGCACCAAGGTGCTGTTCACCCGAATCGTGATCGGGCCGAACAACCTTCTGCAGGCGCTACCGATCGTGGGCACCCTGACCCGGACCGACACCGGTTACACAGTGACCGACGCGCGGGTGGTCTACGCCACCGGTGAGGGCAAGCAGTGGACCCCTGACGGTAAGGGTGTGGTGATCCTCGGCGGCCAGTTCGACGCCGGGAACGTCGACGATATCGAGGTCGACCTGGCCACCGGCGCGGTCACCCGGGTGACGGCCAGCCTCGACTACGACGAGGACATGGACTACTCGCCCAACATGCAGTGGATTTCGATCGGCAGCACCCGCGGGCTCGACGCACTGACTCCGATGACCCGGATCATCCGGCAGAACTTCCTGCCGGTCTACGTCGGCGCCCCGGTGTATGACGACTACGCGTTGCCGGTGAATGTGTCCAACCAGGAATGGATCGTTGCTGTCGACGACGAACTGAAGCGGGAGAACGGAATTCCGCTGTTCGTCGAAGGTGACGGCTATGCCGCCCGTAGTATGCCCAGCTGGAATCCGACCGGGGATGCAGTGGCGTTCTGGGAATCCAGCATCGCCGACCCGACGGTCTCCCGGCTGGTCATCGCGAATCTGAAATACACCACCAGCGTCGGGCCAGTGGCCGCGGACAGGTCAACGCCGAGTTCGGATTCATGGGCGCCTGCACTGGGCACTTACGTCCCGGCCACCACGCCGCTTCCGGACACCGGCAATTACACCGGGGCCAAGGGCGGCACCGCGGTTGTCGCCGAGGCGCCGGACCCCAGCGACGCGACCCGCACCATCCGCACCGTGACCTACACGAACTATGTCAACGAGCTCGGCATGGTGCTGAACGGAACGGAATCGGCCGACTACGCGGCCAGCCAGACGGCCGTGCACTACACGGCCAACGTCACGGTCAGCGGGACGCACACCGGATCGCTGACGGCCGACGCCACCATCAATGCGTTCCAGCAGTCGCTGACCGGATACATCACCTCGGTCCTCGACGGTGATTCTCAGACCCTGCCGGATCTGAACGCCGCCGAAGAAGCTCAGCACAACGCATAAACAGTTCACCGGGTTCTGCCGGCGGTCATCGACCGCCGGCAGACCGCTGACATGTGGAGAGGACGAATGAAGGCTTTCGCGCGGATGGCGCTGCTGGGGACCGTGTGCACGCTGATCGGTGTGCCGCAGGCACACGCGGACATCGAGATGGCCGTCAACGGCGCCTACCAGGTGGTGTCCAACGGCGACTGGGCCAAGACCAACGAGGTCTTCATGAACGAGAAGATGGTGATCTCGACCTGGACGTTCAACTCAAGCTGTGCCGACCCCCAGACCTGTACCGGCACAGTCAGCAGCGACCAGGGCTGGACGGCGCCGCTTACCTACCGGGCCGGCCGGTGGATCGTGGACCGGACCGTCGACAACTGGGAGCCTTGCCCGGACGGGACCTCTTCGCCTGGGCGGCAACGCTTTCAGTTCTATGGCACCGATGCCAACGGGCAGGTGGACCGGACGAACATGACCACCCTGCAAGGTTATGAACGCACCATCGGTGTCAGCGGGGCATGCGGTATCAACAAGCCGTTGGTGATCCAGATGCCACTGACGCTGCACAAGTTGTGAGCACCGATCCCATGGGAAATCAACGATGCGCGAAGCCCTAGCGGTCAACGATCTGGTCGGTGCTGTGCCCGCGGACGCAGAGTACGCCCGGCATCGCGCTGCGGAGTCGGTGCGTATCGCGGCGCGACGAGCGATCGTCGCCCAGTTGAACGACGCGCGTGAAGAGGCCAATCTGTCCAAATCGCAACTCGCCAGGGCGATCGGTTCGGATCCGAGCGTGGTGGGCAGGCTGCTGTGTGCGCATACCGAGAATCCGACACTCGCCACGGTGGTGGAAGTCGCCGCGGCGGTGGGCCTGAAGATCTGCCTTGTCCCGATGTCAGCCGAGGAGCGCGAGCGCATCACCGAGCCGATGCTGTCCACTGAGCCTGTCAGGAACAGGCCGGCGTAACAAGGCTTGAGGTCAGTGTGCCGCTGGACTCCGGGCGGCTGATCGTCAGAAGGGCAGGTCCACTTCGCCGTTGGTGGTGATGCCCTCGTCGTGATTGCGGTCGACGAACCCGGTTGTGACGGGGGCTTTCGTCTCGGTGCCGTAGGGGACCAGCGGATCGGTACCGGCCTTGGCGTCACCCGCCGGCGCGCCGGTATCGGCGGAGATCGGGGTGTTCTGCTGCCACGACGTGGTGTTCGTCGGTGCGGCGACCGCCACGGTGGAACCCACCGGGGCCAGTGCGACAAATCCGGCGGCAAGGCCGACAGCAAGCAGGGGCGTGGCGAATGCGATCGGGGTCTTCATGATGATCTCCTGTTCCTGGGCGGACAGTTCGATCATTCGCCTCGTTGCTGCGGGAATCGCCACGGCTAGCTGGCAATATGCGATTGCAGTTAGCCGGTAATCGACCGGGACGGTCGCCAGGCCGCGAATCCGGCGACCAGGCCCACAAAGGGGATCGCGGCCAGGATCGTGCTCAGGGTGGCGCTGCCACCCGTGACCAGAGTGAAGTTGGACAGCACCAGCCACAGACTGCCGAGCAGGCCGAGAACCGCAAGTGCGGGCGCGATCGTGGTCGTCCACAGCTGTCCCTGCACCCGGTCGCGGTTGCGCAGGAAGAAGACCAGCACGGCGATCGACGTGGTGAGCATCAGCACGACCATGCCGACCGTCGCGACACCTGCCATCGACCCGAACACCCCGACCAACGGATCGATGCCGAGGATTGCCAGCACGGCGACGATGAAGGCGGCGGTCACGGTCTGCACCACCGAGGAGAACGACGGTGCGTCGTGATCGTCGTGCACCTTCGCCAGGCGGGCGGGCAGCAGACCTTTGCCTGCCAGGACGAACTGGTAGCGGGCGATCACGTTGTGGAAGGACAGCACACAGGCGAACAAGCTGGTGAGCAGAAGGACGTTCACGATGTCGCGGCCGACGGTCCCCAGCATGTCGCCGGTGGTGTCCAGGAGCATGTTGCCCTCCCCGGCAAGGGTTTTCTGCGCGATGCCGGTCACCTGGTCGGGGCCGATGGCCACGACGAACGCCCAGACGGTGATGGCGTAGAACGCGCCGATGATGATGACGGCCGCGTAGGTGGCGCGGGGGATGGTGCGTTCCGGGTCACGCGCCTCGTCGCGGAACACCGCGGTGGCCTCGAATCCGATGAAACCGGTGAGCGCGAACAGGATCGCGATACCGATGGTGCCCTGGGTGAACGTGGTGGGGTCGAACGAGGTGAAGGTGATGCCGGCCGGTCCGGGCTTGGCGACCATCACCACGTCGAGCACGACGACGACGCCGATCTCGAGTGCGAGCGCCACGCCGAGTACCTTCGCACTCAGCTCGATGTGCCGGTAGCCCAGCACAGCGACGACCGCGAGGACTGCGAAAGAATAGACGGGCCAAGGGATTACCGGACCGTTGTAGTGCGCGACGGTATCGGAGATGGCCCAGCCGATGTAGCCGTAGATACCGATCTGGATGGCCGTGTAGGCGATCAAGGCCACGACTGCGATGCCCTTGCCCATGCGCTCGCCGAGTCCAACCCTGACGTAGGAGAAGAAGGCGCCGGCCTCGGGGACGTAGGGCGTCATCGTCACGAATCCGATGCTGAAGACCAGCAGCACGAGGGCGGCGATGACGAAACCCATGGGAGCGCCTGCACCATTGCCCAATCCCATGGCCAGCGGCATGTTGCCGCCGATCACGGTCAACGGGGCGGCCGCGGCGACGACCATGAACACGATGCCGACGGGACCGAGGTGCCCGGTGAGGCGCCGGCTTTCGGTAGTAGTCATGAGTTCTCCTGGAGGGCCGAAGTGAGCTGGTCGTGGTCCATGGCGTGGACGGTGTAACCCCGATATCCGGTTACCGTTTCGGCGGCGACCATCGCGTTGACGATCGCCTCCTCGGTGGCTTCGATGGTCAGATCGAACAGCAGGTCCATCAGCTGCGGTCCCACCATGCGCAGCGGAATCTCGGGCTGGATCAACGTGGCGTCCTCGACGATCCCGTACGGGGGGATCCCGCGGTTGCCCGTCGAAAACGCGAGCATCAGGTCACCGCTGTACTGCTCGCCGGTTCCGCCGAGCCTGCCGACAGCCAGTGCCGAGCGCTGCGCCAGCCGTTGGCATTGGTGCGGCAGCAGCGGCGCGTTGGTGGCGACGATGACGATGATCGAACCCGACCCCGGTGCATAGCCCGGCGGGTACGCGGGCAATGGCACGTCCTGTTGGGTGATGGGCACGCCGTTGATGCGAAGCCGTTCACGGCGACCGTGATTGGCCTGTACCAGCACGCCGACGGTGTAGCCGAGTACCCGCGATGCGGTGCCGGTGCCGCCCTTGAACTGGTGGCAGATCATGCCGGTGCCGCCGCCGGTGTTACCCTCGGCGACCGGTCCGTCGGACGCGGACTCCAGCGCCGCGCGGACGTGCTCGGGCCGGACGTGAAAACCGTTGATGTCGTTGAGGAAACCGTCATAGGTCTCGCCCACGACGGGCAGCGACCAGTAGATCCCGTCACCACGGACCCGCACCTGCTCGGCCACCAGCGCGTCACGCACCACCCCGACGCTGTGGGTGTTGGTCAGTCCGATCGCGGTGGTGAGTTCACCGGATTCCCGGATCCATTCCAGTCCGGTCAGTTCGCCGCTGCCATTGAGCACGTGCGAGCCGGCGAACACCGGTTCGGTCCAGATGTCGTCGTGCGGGATGACCACGGTGACGCCGGTGTTGATCCCCTCGCCCCGCAGGGTGGTCTGGCCGACGCGCACTCCGGGCACGTCGGTGATGGCGTTGTGTGGGCCGGTGGGATGTTCCCCGATGACCGCGCCGAGGTCTCTGGCACGCATTGGTTCCGCCCCATTCATCGAGAGTTATTTTCCTAACTGGAAAAGAACTATGCGCCGGAGCGACCCAACCCGCAACAGAACGGGCAAGATTGGTGCCATGGCCCGGCCGAACAAGCAGGTGGAACGGCGTCGCGACATCATGGATGCCGCGATCGCACTGATCGAGCGTCATGACCTGGCCACCCTCAAGCTGGCCGACGTCGCCGAGGAACTGGGGCTGACCACCAACGCGGTGCGCTACTACTTCAAGGACATGACGCAGCTGCTCTCGGAGCTCGCGTTGCGGTCTGACGTGCGGTTCTACGACGACCGCCTGCAGCTGCAGAGCGCGACGGGGGACGCGGGCGAGCAGCTGGCGCTGACCATGGCCGCCGGCCTGCCGACCGGGCCCGACGACGCCGAGTGGCGCGCGATCTGGCGCGCCGTGCTCTCGGCGGGCTTCGAACTCGATCAGCGCAGTGACGTGCAGGGCATCTACCACCGGCAGGTCGACCTCTACACGGATCTGCTCGTGTCGGGGGAGCGGCGTGAGGCGTTCCGGCTGCAACAGCCGGCTCGCGATATCGCCATGACACTGATGTCCATGGAGGACTACTTCGGGTATCGCATCGTCGCGCGCGACCCGTTGCTCAGCCGCGCGGTGGGGCTGCGACTCATGCGGCAGTACGCGGAACTCGCGGCCGGGGTGGCACTTCCCGAGATCGACTGAGTCGATGAGTTTCGTCCCGTGCAGTGGTCGATATGGGAGAGGAAGGGAGACAAGCGTGAGCGCAGAAGCCGAGATCCGCACCCTGATCACCCGATGGGTCGACGGCATCCGGGGTTGCGACCTGGAGGCCGTCACGGCGGCGCACTCCGACGACGTCGTGATGTTCGACGTGCCGCCGCCCTATGACGGTGTTCGTGGAGCGCAGGCCTACCGCGAGTCCTGGCCCCCGTTCTTCGAATTCATCCGCAGCGGAGCCGATTTCGAGTTGCTCGAACTTCACGTCGAGGCAGGCGAGGATGTTGCCTTCGCCTACGGTCTGTTGAAATGCGCCGGGGCCAAAGAGTTCGAGGACAACCCGGACAACCGGCTGCGGCTGTCCATGGGTCTGCGTCGAGTCGGCGACCAGTGGCAGATCGCCCACGAGCACCACTCGTTCCCCGACGCGACCTAGGCTACAGCTGCATCGGTGCGGGCGAGGTCACCGTCGTGACGTAGATGTTGTCCCCGGGACGTGCCAGCACGAACGACAGCGGCCGCCCATCGTGCAGGTCCTGTGCGGTCTGCTGGTGGAACCCGACGGTCACGAAGCCGTTTCTGATGCGGGCGTTGGTGAGCTCGGCGTGCTCGGGATCGTCGTCGGGCCAGACCGCGCAGTGCAGGTTGCCCGAGGAGACCTTGTGCCATTGGCCGTTCTGCTGTGACCGGACGCGGGCGGACACCCCTTCGACGGTGTAGGAGATCTCGTCGATGAGCACCCGCAGCCCGGAGCGCAACGTCAGCCCGCAGCCGAACACGGTTCGGGGTGTGTCGCATTCGGTGCTCTCCGGGAGCACCGAGGACGTCACTGCCACGTGGTGGTCCCGGCCGTTGATCTCCTCGATGTGGCGGTCGAATTCCTTGCCGTGCAACGGATCCCCGGCCAAACTCTCGTAGGCCAGATCGATGGTTCGGGTTTGCCCCGGATCGAGCTCGAGCCACGCGTTGCCGAGGTAGACCCGGTACCACGGGGTGCTCTGTGTGACATCGAATTGGTATGTCGCCCTGCGCTCGAGCGTGTTGGTCGCCGTTGCGGCAGTGGCGTGGCGGTCCGACGGAGAGCCGTGCCCGACGGGGGCGGTGTCGAAATTGGACTGGGCCCAGTTGTCGAAGACGACGATCTCCTTGCTCTCGGGATGCGCTTCGTCGAAGTACTTCTTGATCTCGACGCGCACGCAGAAGTGCGTCGCCTCGACTCGGGTGTCGCCGACGGGCACCGAGGACTCCAAGGGCCAGGCGACCCGCACGGTCTTCTTGTCCTTCTTGGGTACCAAGAACGGCTCCGGCGGCACGAGTTCACGCCATTCTTCGGACCCGGTGAGGGTGAAAGGCAGCCACTTGACGGTGATTTCGGCCTTCGTCGCTTCCAGTGACCCGACGTTGTGCACGGTGACGTCGATGAAGTTCGTCGCACCCTTGACCACATTGGGCACGGCAGCACCCGCAGCACTGACGAGTTTGATGTCCTCGCTCTTGAGGTTTCCGTTGCCGGGGGCGGGGTGCACCAACAACTGGGGTCGGTGGGCTTCGAGGTACTCGACCGTGACCTCGGCGGTGTCGTCCTCGAACGGCGGCGCGAGTCGGTTCAGCGTCAGCACGAAGTCGTGCATCCGCTCTGGGTTGGTGGTATCGCTGTCGCGGTAGTTCGTGTCGGCGAGGTGGAGGACGGGTCCGTCGCCGTCGACGTCCTCGGGGAGGCGCAGGATGGGCGGGCGCGCCGTTTCGCCACCGCGCCAACGCACGTCGGTACCGATGATGGCCTTGTCGTCGTCGGCGATCACGCTGGGCTTGAGGAGCTGGTCGCCGAGTTGACCGGGTTGGGTGCGACGGTATTCGAACAGGTAACTCCAGTCGTCACTGATCGGTATCTCGATACCCGCCACGCGCCCGTCCGTCGGGCCGCCGGCTTCGACGGTTTCGATCGACTGCAACCGGACGGTGTCACCGGTGGGGTTGGCCGTGAAGTCGAAGCGGCGCAACCACGCCGGGTCGATCCAGCCCAAGGCCGTGCGGTTCGCCAGGCTGAAGTGCGGCAGATACTCGGAGCTGTGCATGAGGTCCATGCCGCCCACTTCGCGCGCCTCTACCTCAGCGGTGAAGTCGCCCCTGTTGTAGAGATCTTTCAAGCCCAGATTGTGTCCGAACTCGTGGCAGAGGGTGCGGCTGACGTCGCCGATCGGCGCAGCGGCGGGATACACATCGGACATGAACGAGACCGGTCGCTCGAACTGGGTGAAGGTGGTCGGCTGGCCCGGAGGTGCCTCGGTCTTGCGCCACAGCTTGGTCGGATCAGCGTGACCCCATACGTATTTGGTCGGCAGATCGGGATTTCCGGCACCCATCGGAACGGGCCCGTCGGAACCCGAACGGATCACGAAGACGAACGAGTCGGCCAAGGCGATCGTGTTGACGCCCCCGGGCATATCGGCGAAGAACGTGCTGACGGCGCCCGCCATCTCCTTCTTGCCCTTGGGGGTGGACAGCCAGCCCGCGTCGGCACCACCGCGCTGCTTGAACGCATCGCCCCAACCCATCTCGACCTTGATGGGGCCGAATACTTTGTCGCCGACCAGCTTGACGGTCATGCCGCGGCCATTGGGATCGGGGACGAAGGCCGAAACCTCCTCGTAGTAGTGACGCAGCGACGCGCCCCCGCCGATTGCGAGATCCTTCCATTGGTTGCGGGTGGCTTCCTCGTCGTCGTACTTGCGGTCGTTGAGAAACAGCAGCACGGTCAGCACACGCCACTCCCGCGGCGGCGGGAGAACACGGTAGCCCGCGATGCCGCCGGTTCCGCCCCAGTCCATCAGCGTGGCACCGACATCGCCGGTGACCGCGACCGGCGGCCCGGCAACATCGTCGGGCCACAGCGTCGTCACCCGGAAGCGCCGCACCGCCAGCAGGCTGCCGTCGGCCGTGTTGGTGGCTTCCACATGGAATTCGCCGCGCAGGTAGCCGGCCAGCAGCATCACCGATTCGGTGCCGTCGGGAGTCGGCGGCTCGACGCCGAGCGAGATCGAGCCGGCGTCGAATCCTTCGCGCACCGAGTACGTGACGTCGCCGGGGGTGAGACCCAGCGTGGGCAGATCGACGAGCAGGCGCGCATACCCCGTGGCCACGAGCGGAGCCAGGGGAACCGTGATGGGCAGCTCGCCTTCCTCCAGGTCCCATTCCAGAGCGTGCAGATTCGAGCCGGCGGCGACCAGCACCAGCGATCCCCAGCGCGTCAGACCGGCAGCGGGCACGGGGCCGGGTAGCGGTACGGTCACCGATTCGGCGCCGTCCCAGAAGGTCAGTACGTCGGTGTTGGCGGCCGGGTCGAATCGCGTGGCGAACACCCCGAGGGCGCCCGCTGTGGGCGCGTAGGCGATGTGGTCGTAGTCCTCGGTGGTGACTCTGTCGACGGTGCCGTCGTCGAGGTTGACAGTCGTCAACGTCCGGCCGCTGCCGGCGACAGCCGAGAACACGAGCGCGGTGCGCCCGTCGGCGTCGACGTTCAGGGTGCGGGCGCCTTCGAGGTCTGCGGCGAGCACCTCGATATCCCCGGTCTCCAGGTCGCAGCGCAACAGCTGAGGCAGCGTTCCGTCCGGCAAGGAATCGGCAAGTATCAGCAGCGCATCGGCATCGGGGTGCTCGTCGAGAGCCAGTACATAGCTGGGCAGCTGGGTCAGTACCCGTGCGTGGTCACGGTCCGCGTTGTCCCGGCCGACGACCAACACCGTGCCTTCCGATTCGCCGACGGCCAGCCGGATGCCGTCGGCCAGTTGGACGACGCCGACCGGGGTGAGGAAGCCGGTGCCGAGTTCGGCGACCGTTCCGTCGAACAGCCGGATTGCGAGGAGACGCCCGTCGGCGGTTGCTGCATAGACGCTGTTGCGTGACGCGACGAAGCGCACGCTGTCGGGCACGACGTCGGTTCCGGTTGGGATGGTTCTCAGGTACATGGCGCGTCCCCCCGATGGTGGCCTGTGGTTCGGCCAGTCAAACAGGGAGCATCCTGTCAAGCGACTGAAAGTGCCTTTGTTCTCCTGAAATTCGTACGGTCGAAGGACACCGGGAGCTGCACCGTTCTTTGCTGTGACACTCCGGCTGCGGGGGCTGACGGGCCAAATCACCGCCAGGGGCGTCAATTTCGCGCTTTCGCGGTGGGGGTGCGATCCCCCGGGATGCGAATCGCGGGTCCCGGCGACTCGCCAAATATCCAGTGAAGTGGTCATATTCGAGCCGGCATATCCGGTCCTTGGAGCGTCATGTTGTCCGGCAGCATGTTCGGTGGTCCCGAAGTCGTTTCGGCAAACCAGCTGCCGACGCAGAGCAAAGGGGCCCGCCAGGCCAGTGAGCGAAATGGTTGTTCATCCAGCGGCGGATATCGGCCAGAACACCGCCGGGGCGGCGAAGCGGCTGTCTATGCTCAGCACTGCTGATTGACGAATACGTCAATATCGAGATCAGGAGCCCCCCATGCTTGTTCGAATTTTGTTCGTTGCTGCCGGAATCGCGATGGCGGGCTCCGTGTTCGCACCCATCGCCGCGGCCGCCCCGTACCCGAACTGCACGGCGGCCAAGGCCGACGGCGCCTGCAACATCCCCTCGACGTCGGACAAGTACCAGTCCAAGCTCGACCGCGATGGAGACGGCCTCGGCTGCGAGTGCTGATCATGGGGCGGTCGGTACGGTGTCCCGGTGCACGACACCTACGAGCAAGACGACGAAACCATCGAGTTGGTCGATGAGGACGACGAGCAGGCCGCCAACGGGTCGACCCTCTCGATCCGCAACGCTGACGGGGACGAGGTGGTGAGCATCTTCGCGACCGCCGACGAATGGAACGTGCACCTGCAGCCCGGCGGGGCCATTCGCAACGCCTTCCTCGGGTCACGCGCGGATTCGCCCGTCTGGGTCAGCAGCGTGGACGGCGACATCGAGCGTGACGAGGACGGAACCTACGTCATCCGTCTCGGCTGAGGTTGTCGGACGTCCTTGGCAAGCTGACGCCCCATGAGTGAAGTATCGGTGGCCTCGCGACGGTCGTTGGCCACTACCCGGACCGCCGCGGCGGTCATCACGGTCGGAATCGGGATCGCCAGCTTCGTACTGTCCTTCACGGCGTTGGCCGACCTCGCCGTCCGGGCCGGCATCTCCGAGCGGCTGGCGTGGCTGTGGCCACTCATCGTCGACGGCACCATCCTGCAGGCGACCATGGCCATCGTCGCGCTCGCGGGAGTCGAGGGGCAGCAGCGCAATCGGCGCTACTTCTGGATCGTCCTGGCGATCTCGGCTGCGGTAAGCGTGGTCGGGAACGGTTGGCATGCAGTGCTTCCCGGCTCGGCGCCCTTGAGTCCGTGGCTGGCGGCGGCGATCGCGGTGGTGGCGCCGGTGAGCCTGTTGGCGGCGACCCATGGGCTGAGCCTGTTGATCAGGGTGTCGGTCCCACGAGCTCCGCTACTGGACGCTCCGACCGCGCGGCCGGACGTGTCGCCGGTGGTCGTGGAACCGGTCGAGGTGGAATCCGCGCCTGTCATCGTGGACGAGGCGCACCAGCCGTGGATTGACGTCGCCGACGTGATCGTTGCCCGGGGCGGTCATGCCGACGTCGACACGGTGGCTGCCGCCCTGCATCTGAGTTTCGAGCGCAACCTCAGCCCGAAGTCGATCGGTCGACAGCTGGGGGTGGAGCAGGATCTGATCTTGGACATCATCACCGTCGGTGACGAGCTGATCGGCTCGGGTGATGTGCGTGTGGAGCGGGTCGGGGTCTGACCCGGCGCGACGGAAACCGTTGCCCCACCGCGATGCTGGTGGGGCAACGGTGTCACTGAGTCAGCGCGCGACCAGTTCGTTGTTGCCGAGATCGATGGCCACCGGATCGGTCCACGGATCGCAATTCGATGCGAAAGGGAAGACTCTGCCGCACGACTGCATGCGGAAGTACGCAGTAACGGGACCGGGCGCGGGCCGAGTGCCGAACAAGTAGTGCGGTTTGTCGCCGTCCCGCTCCTTCTGGCCGGAGAAGACAGGTTCGCCGCCGCCCTGCCGTTGGCCGAACCCGATGTTGTAGTGACTGACCGAGCACAGTGGGGGAGCCGGATCGTACCCAGGGCACTTCGGCAGGATCACCGACACATTGGCGTTACAGCTGTTGTACGTCGCGGTCAGGTTGATGATGGGACTGGTGCCCGCGGAACTGGTGAAGCAGGCCGGCGGTCCGTTGCCGCCAGGTGTGCCCACGACCGCCGACGCGGCCCACTTGGTGCCGATGATCCAGACGGCGACCCCCATTTGCTTCATATCGCAATTGCTGATGAGGTCCCTGGTGGGATTGGCGTTCCAAAAGTCCAGTGCGCCTTGCGGTGTCAGGCCCTTGGGGTTGAAGACATTCATCTGCCCCCAGGCCGTGGGATTGAAGCCCTTGTCCTGCAGCAGCCCCAGCGTGTTCGACGTCAGGTTGCCGTTGTTTCCTGCCAACGTCTGCGCGTTGTGCACCGCGACGTCGACGAGCGCCTGTTGCGCCGGCTCATAGGGCGCGCAACCGGCGGCCACGTGCTGCCTGTTGATCAGATCGGCCAGGTCACCTTCGGGGCTGGCCGTGGCCAGTGGCGCGGCCATGACGGACGCCGCGACGACGCCGCCGACCGCGAAGGCCGTCGCGATCGCACGCCATCGCGTCGTCGCCCGACGCCACAGCGTGGAATGGCCGCGGCGGTGTTCGTTGGTTGATTCGGTCATTGTTTTTGTGCTCCTTCGGAAGTCGGCCGTTTTCACCCGGAACGGGCAAGATGCGACTGTGGCGAAGGTAGGACCGAGGACACGACCGCATCACGCGTAGTGGACTACCTGTCAATTGGCAGCTAATACGCGTCGGTGTAGGTAGTGCGGGGTGCGCGACGCATAGCGCTTCTGGCGGAAGTGCTTGGGGCACTGCGCGATACGGTGAGATCGCGGTCTGTGGTTCAGCGTGATGCCGGCTCGGGTTGCTGTCGTGGTGGTGTCGGTGGCAACGCCATCCGTGGAGGATGAGTGTGATCGTCCTTCATCCGACCCGCGTTGCCAAGGGTCAGCCGCGGCCGCTCAGCCGCTCGACCGCGTCGAACCCCGCGTCGAACACCTCGAAGAACACGCGGGCCGCGTCAGCCTCCGACAGGCCTTGGTCCATTGCGCGCACCGACTCCTCGCGCGCGGTCCGTACTGTGAGGACGATGAGCCCGGCTGCGAGCCGTGCCGCGCCGCCGGGTTCCGGACCGTCGAGTTCGACGGCCAATCCGTATGCGGCCTCGTCGCAGAGTTCACGTAACCGTGCCTGTAGTGAGGGGCTGGCGCCGATGAATCGCCACCAGTCCACGGTTTCGCGGTCCACCCGCGCGAAGGGATGCGCATCTGCACGAAATGCGTTCAACAGAGTGCGAAGTGCATCGGCCGGCGATTGGCCGTCGGCCCGCGCTCGGATCGCCTCCCGCAAGGGGATCATCGCGAGGTCCTCGTCCCGGTCGAGCATGAGGTCTTCCTTGCGCGGGAAGTAATTGAAGACCGTCATCCTCGAGACCTTCGCAGCGGCGGCGACGTCGTCGAGCGTGACGTTCTCGAAGCCGCGGGCCATGAACAGGGCGGTCGCCTCGTCGGAGATCCGCTGGCGGGTTTCCCGCATCCGAGCCGTGCGACGGTCTTCCACACTCTGTTTATACCCAGTAAAGGTTTGTTGACGGAAACTTATACTCAGTATAAATTCACCATATGCGAGTCCCGGAGCAGCGCGTACTGGTGTCAGGAGCGAGCTTTGCCGGTCTCGCCACGGCGTTTTGGATGCGCCGGCAGGGCTATGCGGTGACGGTCGTGGAGAGTGCGCAGGGAATTCGCCGAGGTGGGGCGGCGGTCAACATTCAGGACGGCTGCGTCGACGTGGTGAGGGACATGGGACTACTCGAAGAGATCCGGGCGAACCGGTTGAGTGTTCAGCGATTCGAGTTCAAGAACGTCGATGACGTCACCGAGCGCGTGATGACGATTCGGGAGCCGGGTGAACCGCCGTCGGAGGCCGACATCGAAGTGGAACGTGACGTCCTGCTGAATTTGTTGGTCGGCACCATCGAGGGTGACGTCGAGATGGTCTTCGGAGACTCGGTCACCTCGCTGCGGGAGGTGCCCGGCGGAATGGAGGCGACGTTCGCGCGCGCAGCACCCCGGACTTTCGACCTGGTGTTCGGCTGCGACGGCTTCCACTCTGCGGTGCGCAGAATCTGGTTCGGCGACGAGGCTGAGTACGCGCACTTTCTGGGACCGTACTTCTCGATCTCCATCGTGGAGAAGTTGCTCATCGACCGCGACACTGCGCAAATGTTCAACGTGCCCGGCAGGGCCGTGATGTTGAATGCCTACAAGAACAAGACCGACATCATCTTCGCGTTCACCGCCGACGGAGAGATCGCCTACGACTACCGGGATCAAGAACAGCAACGCCGGATGATCTCGGAGCGATTCTCCGACGTGGGCTGGCGAACCGCGGAACTGCTCGGCGAGGTGCGAGACGCCGGCGACTTCTACTTCGACAGGTTGGGTCAGATCCGCATGCCGTCGTGGACAAAGGGGCGTGTTGCGCTCGTCGGCGATGCAGGTTACTGCGCATCGCCGGCTGCCGGGCGAGGCGCATCGTTGGCGCTCGAAGGCGCCGCGGCGCTTGCCGGCGCGATGCGCGGATACGGGACGGATTACGAGCGGGCCTTCCGGGACTATGAGGAGCGCCTGCGACCTTTGGTCGACGAAATCCAGACTGCCGCCGTGACATTCGGACTCGAGTCGCTGGTCCCGATGACCCAGGAGGCGATCGACGCTCGCAACGCCCGAGTCGGCAACGCGTTCTGAGTGGCATCGTGAACGCGGGTCAGCGCCGCCACACATTGGTTGCAGTGCCCGACGGGGTAAGTCTGTCTGCGGACGAGGCACTACTGTACGAGCGGCGGTGCGCCCATCACGGTCACATGAGTTCGAACAGGATCCGACTGGTAAACGTGGAGCCGATGACGGGAATCGAACCCGCGTATTCAGCTTGGGAAGTCGATTCAGTGCGTCCATCGCTGGCCGGGTTAGTACATCGTGGCCCATGACCAGTGAGTTTGGGTGCGTCAGCGTGCGCCGTGGCGTCTGGATGTCTCGGCGACAAGTGACACGCTCGTGACAGCGGGACTCAAGTAGGCGCAGCGAAAACGTGGTCACGCGCTCTGTGCCGCCATTCCCGTTGTAAGGTCTCCGCCGGGAGGGTCGCTTGAACACCACTGGGCACTATCAAGTGTGGAACGGCAACGAATGGCAAGACTATTGCCTTCGTTTGTTGAAGGCCCGGTACGCCAATCATCAGCTACAAGAGGTGCCGGATCGTGACCAGGGAGACCTTGGTGTCGAGGCATTCTCGCACGACGGGGTTGCATTTCAGTGCTACGCAGCGGAAGAGCCACTTGATGTAAAAGAGCTGTATGAAAAACAACGGAGCAAACTGACTGCCGATCTAAACAAACTAAATAAACCGGCAAAGCGACTAGAGCTGATTGCACTCTTTAACGGCACGAAGATCCACACCTACGTCTTTATGGTGCCGAGGCACGCATCGAAGGAACTCGTCAAGCATGCGCAAGCCAAAGCGTTAGAAGTCCGCGGCTGGAACCTGCCGTTCATTGCAGACGATTTCGCCATCACCATCGAAACTGATGAAAATTATGACTGCGAACGCGATCAAATTTGGTCCATACCGCGCCCACTAATGGACGATCGGCCAATAGACGGTCCGGAGATCGAAAAGTGGCAAGAGGAGAACAACCCACTACTCGTGGACGCCCAGCGCAAGCTGCGCGACTTGGGGCTGGTAGGCGAAGGTTTGTCGGCGGTGCTGCGTACACTGCTCTCACAGTATCTAAAAGGTGAGAATATGTTGACCAGCTTGCGAAATAGCTTTCCGGACGGATGGCAGGCAGTAGAGAGGGTAAAGTCCATGAAGGAGGACTTGCTTGCCCTCGAATATCCTCCGGGTGAAGCCGAAACAATGGCCGACGTGAAGTCGATCGTCGAGGAGTTCGCGAACGAAATTTGCATTGCGGCGCCGACCGTAGACCAACTATCGGCGCGTGCGCTCGCGTGGTCAGCCGTTGCAGATTGGATATTCCGCTGCCCGTTGGACTTCGTGGGGTCGAATTGAATTCGGTCGAAGCTTTGGAGGAACTGTTCGCGGGCCGATCCACGAAAATTGGGTTTAGACGCCGGAACGACTCTATTCCTGGCGACCTGCGCATTTCATGGAGGCTGGCGGTTCTTTGTCTGCTGCTGGCCCGATTCCGGGCAAAGACGGCGCGGATCGAACATCTCCATACTTTGTGGTGGGCTATACGATCTGAGACTAGTCGGGATCTGATTATCCGTTGGTTTCATAACAAGCCTGTACCAGACGAAATAATCGTTCGATTTGATCCGTCACTCACGAAAACGATTGACCTCGCGGTTGGTCAAGGGCTGGTTGAGTCGGACAGCAATGGGGTCGTGAAGCTCACTCCCGCAGGCTTGGCAATGGCTCAGGCTGTGAGGGCAAGGGACGATGTTCTTGCAGATGAGAAAGGCTTTCTTGAAAGCTTGCCGCGAAGCATTACGCAGAGAGCTATGAGGGAGATGACGGAATGGCGGTAGCGCCTAGCCTGAAACTGATCGCGGCGAGATTGATGATCGATACCGCCAACGGCGGGCAGTTCGGGCATACGTTCACCTTCCAAGACGGTCTCAATGTCATCCGTGGGGACAACACGAGCGGGAAGTCGACGACCCTGCAAGCCATCATCTATGCACTGGGGGTGGAAGGGATGTTGGGCGCGTCTCACCACGTCCCACTACCTCATTCGATGACTGAAAAGCTCGCCTTTGGACCCGAAGAGTTCGATGTTGTCGAGTCGTACGTCGAACTTGAAATAGCCAACAAGGGTGGGGATGTCGTCACGGTTCGCAGATATGTGAAGCATCCTTCGGTTAATACTAAGCTGATCGCTGTAACGTTGGGTCCTGCGATTACGGCGCCGGCCTCTTACGAATCGCGTGACTTCTTCGTCCGTCGTGCTGGCGCTGCTCAGCGCGAGGCTGGCTTCCACCACTTTCTAGCCGATTTCATTGGTTGGAACCTGCCGAACGTAACTCGAATGGATGGTTCAGAGATACCGTTGTATATGGAGACGTTGTTTCCATATTTTTACGTGGAGCAAAAGCATGGGTGGTCTGGTGTTCAGGCTCGAATCCCCACGTATCTAGGAATTAGAGATGTGGGGAAGAGGTCCGCCGAATTTGTTCTCAATCTTCAAATATTTAATTATATTCTACAGAAACAGCGAATAGCTACTTCGATCGCCGAGTTAGATGCGCAATGGCGGCAGTTACTGCGTGATCTAGGTGAGGTGGCCGATGCTGCCGGCGTCGCATTGGCGAAGATTCCGTCAACTGTCAAAGAGTCCCTAGATGGCAATAGCGCGGAGCCTTTGACGATCGTCGATGGCGATTGGGTGGCGCTTGATGAAGCGATACCGCAGTTGCGCAAGCAATTTTCTTCTTTGACGGCTCGAACTGTTCCGGCGGTAAGGGAGGTGTCAACGCAACTCGATACTGATGTTGTTACCGAGGAAGATATCGTAAATGACCTCCTTGTTGAAGTTGCAGTTGTCGTAAATGAGCGCGAAGAATATCGGCGTCGACGGAATCAGTTAGAGCTTAGAATAGACTCGCTCGAAGCCGACCTTCAAAAACATAAGGACGCTCGCACGCTCGTGCAATTGGGTGCAAATTTTGCGGCAGAATTACTAGCAGAGAACGTTTGCCCTACATGTCATCAAGACGTTCACGATGGTATGGATATTTCTTCGCACGTAATGGCTGTACAAGAGAATATTGATTTCATTGGTCGTGAGTTGACGACACTGCGTTCGGCATTGAGCGATATTGGTAGTGCGGCCTCTGCTCTGCGTGTTCGCGAACGGAGTGCTCGCAGTGCGCTCGCAGAGGCACGGCGCCGAGTGCGTGCCCTTCGCGAGACACTCATGAGTGCTGACAGCGTACCGTCCACCATCGACGTGGCGAATCGGATACAGCTACAGGACCGGGTCGAGCGGTTGGAGGAGAGCAGCCGCCAGATTGCCGGCCTTCGTGAAGGTCTTGCCTCCACGGCTGAGCAAGGGGAAAAACAACGCGAGTTGCTTCGGTCGGTGGACGCTGACCAATTGCAGGGTTCGGACCTGACGAAAATACTGGCGCTTGAGGGATATTTACGGTCCCAACTTGGGCGGTATGGCTTCAGTTCGCTGAGTACCGATGAAGTGGAGATCAGTCGTGAAACCTACAGGCCGGCTCACGAGGGATTCGATTTAGGATTCGACCTATCGGCTAGCGATATGATTCGCGTCATCTGGGCCTACTTGTTGGGCATTCTGAGGGTGGCCGACGAGTATGGCGGGAACCATCTGAATCTATTGATATTTGATGAGCCGAAACAGCAAGACACGGCGTCGGAAAGCTATCAGGAGCTATTACAGGAGGCGGCAGGCCAGGGCACGAGGGGCGCTCAGATCATCTTCGCAACGAGCGAGAATCTTGACAGCCTGCTCGCAATGTTGGGCGATGCGGCCTTCCATTTGCAGGACATCGGGGCAGGCCAGAAGTTGTTGCGTCCCATCACGAGTTCCTGAGCCGACGAACGGCCTGTTTTCTAGAGAGAGCAGGCGCTTGCCGTACGAGGCGCGGCGCGTTAATCAGAAGGGGACACCCCCCACCCTTGGTTCCCGGTGTTGCGTCGGTCGTTGGTTCCCGGTGTTGCGTCCGTCGTCGCGATGATTCCGATGAGGCAACCAGGGGCGTGTGGCTGGCGATCTGTGAAATCC
>JACPVS010000002.1 GCA_016197365.1 Mycolicibacterium cosmeticum
ATGCTCGCCGGTGATCTCACCCCGGGCTTGGGCGGCCGAGGTCGCCGGATACACCGGCTGCAGAGCTTCACCGGTCAGCCCGCGCCGCGGCGCGAGCACCTCACCCTCGCTCAACCGCCGACCCGCCTCACCCTCCGACAGGCGTAACCGGATACCCACTGCGTCGCGCCACGTACGCGCCCCCAAATCAGCGGGCCCGGCTTGGGCTTTCACCGCGGCCATCACCCGATGCTGCACCGCCGGGATCTGCCGATACACCCGCTCCAACGCAGTCTGCACATCCAACAACACAGCCACCGAGGCGTCCTCGAACCCGGCGGTAGACAACGTGTCCATCACCGCGACCAGATCGACAACACCCTCCATGCTTCGAACACTAGTACGAACCACCGACAACAACCCGAGTTATCCACAGTCACCAATTCATCCACAGATACACGCGC
This sequence comes from Mycolicibacterium cosmeticum, assembly GCA_016197365.1. Taxonomy (GTDB): domain Bacteria; phylum Actinomycetota; class Actinomycetes; order Mycobacteriales; family Mycobacteriaceae; genus Mycobacterium; species Mycobacterium cosmeticum_A. The sequence goes on from JACPVS010000002.1 coordinate 444, forward strand.
ACAACGTGATTGGGACTTGACAGCGAGACGGTGCTAAGCCGTCAGCACCAGTGGCGCCCCGTCCGTGATCGCGATGGTGTGCTCGCTGTGCGCGGTGCGCGAACCGTCCGCGGAGCGGATGGTCCAGCCGTCCGGGTCGAAGACGATGCGGTCGGTGCCCGCGGCGAACCACGGCTCGAGCGCCAGCGTCAGCCCGGGACGCAACTTCAGCCCACGGCCACGCCGCCCGATGTTCGGGACGTGGGGGTCTTCATGCATGGTGCGCCCCAGACCGTGCCCACCGAACTCGGTGTTGACCAGGTAGCCGTAGTCGGCCGCGACGTCGCCGATGGCGGCCGAGATGTCGCCCAGGCGCTTTCCGGGTATCGCCTCGGCGATGCCTGCCGCCAATGCCTCCTCGGTGGCGGTCACCAGTCGACGGTCTTCGGGTCGAGCGGTGCCGATGATGACGCTGAGGGCGGAATCGGCCACCCATCCGTCGATGGACACCGCGATGTCCATGGTGAGAAGGTCGGCGTCGGCCAGCGCGTAGTCGTGCGGAAGCCCGTGCAGCACTGCGTCGTTGACCGACAGACAGATGACATTGCGGAACGGCCCGCGCCCGAACGACGGGGCGTAGTCCCAGTAGCAGGACTGGGCGCCCCGCTCGTTGATCAGCTCCCGGGCACGCTGTTCGAGCTCCAGCAGGTTCACCCCGGGTCGGGCCCGGCCGGCGAGATCGTCGAGCAGTTCCGCGATGAACCTCCCGGTGACGTGCATCGCCGCGATCTCCTGCGGCGTCTTCAACTCCAACACAACCACGCCTCCTGAGCGGTATGAAAATACCACCGTAGCCGACGAATCGGTATTTTCATACCGATTGCGGGTACGCTGACCGCATGGTGCGCCTCCCCCTGACCGCTGAACAACTCGCCGCGGGCAAGCGCCTCGGCGAGCAACTCCGCCGGGCCCGCGGTGACCGTACCCTCGCCGAAGTGGCTGAGGCTGCGGCGATTTCCCCGGAGACGCTGCGCAAGATCGAGACCGGCCGACTGGCCACCCCGGCGTTCAGCACCATCGCCGCGCTGGCCCGCGTGCTTCCGCTGTCCCTCGACGAGCTGGCCGAGAACTGCTTCGTCCGCACCGATCTCCGGCACACGGGCTAACTGGCTTCGGACACCGGCTTCGGCGGCGCAGGCAGCACGGCGTACAGCTCGTGTTCCAGCTCGGCGCGCAGTGCATCCGCCCTCGTACCGTCGTCGCCGTCGGCCAGCGCCGGCACCGCGATGCAGAACACGTCCACCACCGCCGAGCCCAGGGTGGTGACCTTGGCCCAGACGATATCCAGGCCGTCGCGTTCGATCACCGAGGTGAGCCGGGCCAGCAGACCGGTCCGGTCCACGGCCCGCACCTGCACGATGAACTGGTTCGGGGCGGACCCGGCGGACCACAGAATCCGCGGCGGGGCGCTGACCTGGTTCACCGGGACGGCGGAGGCCACCTCGCCGGCCCGGGTGTTGCCCGCCGCGTCCCGATCCCGGCGCTCGAGCGCGTCGACGACATCCAATTCGTCATCCAGCGCCAGGATGAACTGCTGGCGCAGCAGTTCTGCCGCCGGCGGTGTGCCGAAGTGCGGCGACACCACGAACGTATTGATCGCCATGCCGTCGATGCTGTTGACCGACGCCGAGTGCACCCGCAGTGAGTTGAGCGCCAGCACCCCGGCCGCCTTGGACAGCAGGCCACGGCGATCGGGCGCGATCATCGTCACGTTGTGGATGTGGGCACCCTCGCCGGCTGTCAGGTCGACGTGCACACCGCCATCGGAGGCCAGCGAAAGGTAGTGCTGGTCAATGGGATCGGGTTGCGGCAACGGCTCGCCGGCCATCACCAGCCGGCAGCGCCGAACCAGGTCGCCGATCAGGGAAGCCTTCCAGTCGCCCCACACGCCGGGACCCGTTGCGAGCGAATCCGCTTCGGACAGCGCCTGGAGCAGTTCCAGCAGCACGGGGTCGCCACCGAGGGCGTTCACCACCCGGTCGATCGTCTTGGGGTCCTGCAGATCGCGACGGGTCGCGGTGTCGGGCAGCAGCAGGTGATAGCGGACGATCTTGGACAGCACCTCGATATCCGAGGGCCACAGGCCCAGGCGCGTCCCCACCTGGGTGGCCAGTTCCGCGCCGATGACACTGTGGTCCCCACCGCGGCCCTTGCCGATATCGTGCAGCAGCGCGCCCAGCACCAGCAGGTCGGGCCGAGCCACCCGGGTGGTGAATGCGCTTGCCCGCGAAACCGTTTCGATCAGGTGACGGTCCACTGTCCAGATGTGCACCACGTCGCGCGGCGGCAGGTCGCGGACCGCACCCCATTCGGGGAACAGCCTGCCCCACAGACCCGTGCGATCCAGCGCCTCCACGGTGGCCACCGCGGCCGGCCCGGCCGACAACATCACCAGCAGATCCTTGAGCGCCGCACGCGGCCACGGCGCGCGCAGTTCCGGTGCGGCACCGGCCAACCGGCTCAACGTGGACGCGGCCATGGGCAGCCCGGTGGTAGCAGAGGCGGCCGCGACGCGCAGGATCAGGCCGGGGTCACGTTCGGGCCGGGCATCGCGGGCCAGGATCACCTCGCCGGCGAATTCGATTACCCCTTCGTCGAGCGGGCGCCGCGCCGGCCTGCGCAGTGCGGCGAAACCTCGTCGAGGCAAAGCATTTCCGGCCGTGCGGATACCGGCGTCCACGTAGTAGCTGACGGTGCGTGCGGCATCGGAGAGCATCCGGGCCAGGTCGAACCGGTCCCCGATGCGCAGCGACGCGCCGATCTCGTCGGCGTACTGCGCGAGCACCTGTTCACGGCCGCGGCCCGAAATGCGGTGCAGTTCGGTGCGCACGTTCAGCAGCGCAAGATGCGCCTCACCGAGGGTGCCCGTCGGCGAGGCCAGCAGCCGGCTGGGATAGACGTCGGCCAGCTGCGCGATGGCCAAGGCGTTGAGCAGCTGCACATCCCGGAGCCCGCCGCGACCGTTCTTCAGATCCGGTTCGGCCCGGTGCGCGATCTGACCGCTGCGCTGCCACCGCGCCTGGGCGTGTTCGACCAGTTCGTCGAACCGCGGGGCAATACCGGTGCGCCATTGCCGCCGCGCACCGCCGACCAAGAGCGACGACAGCTCCTGATCTCCTGCGATGTGCCTGGCGTCGAGCATCGCCAGGCCGGCGGACACATCCTCGCCGGCGACCTTGAGCGCCTCCGGCACCGTGCGGACGCTGTGGTCGATGCGAATGTTCCCGTCCCACAACGGGTACCACAGCAGATCGGCGACCTGGCTGACGATCTCGACCGGCATGTTGTCGTGCAACAGCGTCAGATCCAGGTCGGAGTACGGCAATAACTCGCCGCGGCCCAGACCGCCGGTGGCGACGATCGCGAAACCACTGGTCGGCGTGATACCGATCTCGGTCGCCTTGGTGGTGAGCCAGAATTCGTTGAGATCGAGCAGGGCGGCCCGCAAGGCCGCCGAATCCAGCTGGCGCCCACCGGAGGTCAACAGCTGAGCGGACGCCTTGGCCAGATCCGTTGCCGGACGCAGCGATCCCGCTGCCGGCGCCTCCCAACGGGACGCCCCGGCAGCGGGATCGTGTGGTGTCTGCTCTGTCATCTCGGTCCTCCCCCGGCCATACCTGTTATCGGTCAACAACTACATTGGCCGGGAGAGCACCCCCTCAGCTCACGTGCGGATCAGAGGGCGTCGGCCCCACGCTCACCGGTGCGCACCCGCACAACGGTGTCCACCGGGCTGACCCACACCTTGCCGTCACCGATCTTGCCGGTGCGGGCGGCCTGGACGATGACGTCCACGACCTTGTCGACCGCGGAGTCGTCCACGACGACCTCGACCCGCACCTTCGGTACGAAGTCCACGGAGTACTCCGCGCCGCGGTACACCTCGGTGTGGCCCTTCTGACGCCCGTACCCCTGGACCTCGCTGACGGTCATCCCGAGGATGCCCGTCTGCTCCAGACCGGTTTTGACGTCTTCCAGGGTGAACGGTTTGACGATCGCAGTAATCAGCTTCATTTTCCTCATCCCTCCGCGCCGTGACGACCAAGAACAGAACCGGTTCCGACAGCCACGAAGTCGTACCCGCTTTCCGCGTGCTCGGACTCGTCGATGCCGGAGGCCTCCTCTTCTTTATCCAGACGCAGGCCAATGGTGTATTTCACGATCAACGCCAAGATAGCTGTACCAATGGCCGAATAGAGAAGAACCGCACCCGCGCCGACGGCCTGTCGCCACAACTGGTCGAAGCTGCCACCGTAGATGATGCTCTCCACGCCGGCACCGGCGTCGGGTGTCGCAATGACGCCCACCATGAGCGTTCCGATGATGCCGCCGACCAGGTGGACACCCACCACGTCGAGCGAATCGTCGAAGCCCAGCTTGTACTTCAGGCCGACGGCCAGCGCGCAGAGCACACCGGCGACCACGCCGATCACCAAGGCGCCGACCACGTTCACCGAGGAGCAGGACGGGGTGATGGCGACCAGACCGGCCACGATGCCCGACGCCGCACCCAGCGAGGTGGCCTTGCCGTCACGGATCCGCTCGGTGAGCAACCAGGCCAGCATCGCGGCCGCGGTGGCCACCGTGGTGGTGACGAACGTTGCACCGGCCAAACCACCCGAGTTGGTGGCGGATCCGGCGTTGAAGCCGTACCAGCCGAACCACAGCAGGCCTGCGCCCAGCATCACGAACGGCAGGTTGTGCGGCCGCATCGGAGTGCCCGGCCAGCCCAGCCGCTTGCCCAGGATGATCGCCAGCACCAGACCGGCCGTACCGGCGTTGATGTGCACCGCGGTACCGCCGGCGAAGTCGATTGCCTTGAGCTTGTTGGCGATCCAGCCGCCGTACTCACCGGTGTAGCCGTCGAACGCGAACACCCAGTGCGCGACGGGGAAGTAGATGAAGGTGGCCCACAGCCCCGAGAACAGCAGCCAGCCGCCGAACTTCAACCGGTCGGCCACCGCGCCCGATATCAGGGCGACGGTGATGATGGCGAACATCAACTGGAAGGCGACGAAGACCGTCTGCGGGATCGTGCCGAACAACGCGATGTTCACCGCGTCGGCGGCCTCGACTCCTGTGGCGGGATCGGCCGCCACGGCGGCCGTGGCGTTGCCGCCGATCAACCCCTTCAGACCCCAGTACTGCGTCGGGTCACCGAACAGGTTGAACTTGTCGTTGCCGAAGGCCAGCGAGTAGCCGTAGAGCACCCACAACACGGTGACCACACCCATGGAGCTGATGCTCATCATGAGCATGTTCAGCACACCCTTGGCGCGCACCATGCCGCCGTAGAAGAACGCCAGACCAGGCGTCATCAGCAGCACGAGTGCGGCACTGGCGAGCATCCATGCCGTGTCACCCGTGTCCGGCTGACCCATTATCGGAAATCCGTCCACTCCCAGCTTCCTCCTTCGACATGCCACGGTTAGGCACCGTTGACCTGGTAGGGAACTCTGCTGAGTAGTTGTTTCGCCGACGACGCGCTGGCGTTTCGGGCACGTGAACGGATCGGCCGGTTTCGTTTCCCCGGTGTTACGCGCTGCGGATTCGCCGCGCGCAGACCTATCCGAGAAGCGCGTCGACGAATGCGGAGGGCTCGAACGGGGCGAGGTCGTCGGGCCCCTCACCGAGGCCGACGAGCTTCACCGGGACACCGAGTTCCTGCTGCACCCGGAACACGATGCCGCCCTTCGCGGTTCCGTCCAGTTTGGTCAGCACCACACCGGTGATCTCCACGACCTCGGCGAAGACCTTGGCCTGCGGCAGGCTGTTCTGGCCGATGGTGGCGTCCAGCACGAGCAGCACCTCGTCGACCTTGGCGCGCTTCTCGACGACGCGTTTGACCTTGCCCAGTTCGTCCATCAGACCGGTCTTGGTGTGCAGCCGTCCCGCGGTGTCCACCACGACGACGTCGGCGCCCGCCGCGATGCCCTTGTCCACGGCGTCGAACGCCACCGACGCCGGGTCGGCACCCTCGGGACCGCGGACCACGTCGGCACCCACGCGGGAAGCCCAGGCCTGCAGCTGGTCGGCGGCGGCGGCCCGGAAGGTGTCGGCGGCGCCGAGCACGACGCGGCGGCCGTCAGCGACGAGCACACGGGCCAGTTTGCCGACCGTGGTGGTCTTGCCGGTGCCGTTCACCCCGACGACCAGCAGCACCGACGGTTTGTCGGCGTGCGGCAGCGCGCGGATGGAGCGGTCCAGTTCTGGCCGCAGCGCGGCCACCAGTACCTCCTTGAGCACCGCACGGGCGTCGGCCTCGGTGCGCACCCCGGCACTGGCCATCTTCTCGCGCAGCGCAGCCACCACGGCTTGGGTGACGACGGGGCCGAGGTCGGCGATCAGCAGGGTGTCCTCGATCTCCTCCCACGATTCCTCGTCCAGATCACCGCCGCCGAGCAGGCCGAGCACACCGCGGCCCAGCGTGTTCTGCGATTTCGCCAGTCGCCCCCGCAGCCGCTCCAGGCGGCCTTCGCCGGGGGCGATCTCCTCGACGACCGGAGCGGGCTCCGGCTCCGGCTCCGGCTCCGGGATGGTCTCGGGTTCCGGCTCGGCCACCTCGACGGGCGGCTCGGGCAACTGGACGTTGGAGATGGTGCGTTTCGGCGCGTCCCGGGGCACCGCGGCGTCGTCGCCCACCCCCGGCAGCCCCGTTCCCGTCGGAGGAGGTGCTACATCCGACTTCGTCGGAGCTACATCGACGGGCTCCGACTTCGTCGGAGCCTCGGCAAACGTGATCCCGGACGCGGCGGTGTATCCGCCGGAACGATCGATCGGGGTGGCGGTGTCCTGCTTGGATAGGCTGATCTGCCGGCGCCGGTAGCGCACCAGCCCGACAACCAGCGCAGCGACAACCAGAACGGCGATGACCGCAAGTGCGATCCACAGAGCATCTGACACGCCGCCATTGTCTCAGGGCGGCAGCATGACGATCGGCCCCGGCTTCTCGACTCACCCCGCGGACGGCCTCCAAGTGCGTAAACGGCGTCATATCGACGTCTGCCTGTCCGAGCCCGTCGAATATCAGACGGTGCGCACCGGCCTGGAGCGGTACCGCCTGCCCTACAACGCGCTCACCCAGACCAGCCTGGCCGAGATCGACCTGAGCACCGAATTCCTCGGCGTCGGGTTGCGGGCGCCGGTGCTGATCGGGTCGATGACGGGCGGCTCCGAACTCTCCGGCACCATCAACCGCCACCTCGCCGCGGCCGCCCAAGAACTGGGCATCGGCATGATGCTCGGCTCGCAGCGGGTCATGCTCGGCGACGACCTGGCACCCACGTTCCAGGTCCGCGACGTCGCGCCCGACGTGCTCCTGGTCGGCAACATCGGGCTGGCCCAACTGGGTCCCGACGTGGTGCCCGAACTGAGGGCAGCGCTGGGCCGGGTCGGAGCCAATGCCCTTGCCGTGCACACCAATCCGCTGCAGGAGGCGGTTCAGCGGGGCGGTGACACCGATTTCACCGGCTCGGTGCAGCGGTTGCGCGAACTCGCCACCGCCATCGGGTACCCGGTGCTGCTCAAGGAGGTGGGCCACGGAATCGGGGCGGCCGCCGCGGCGCACCTGGCCGACGTCCCGATCGCCGCGGTCGACGTGGCGGGCGCCGGGGGCACGTCGTGGGCCCGGGTGGAACAGTTCGTCCGCTACGGCCGGATCAACGATCCGGAACTGGCCGAGTGGGGCATCCCCACCGCCCAGGCCCTGGTGGAGGTGCGCCGCACGCTGCCGGGCATGCCGCTGGTGGCCTCCGGCGGCATCCGCACCGGGATGGACGCCGCGAAGGCCATCGCCCTCGGCGCCGACGTGGTGGCCATCGCCCGTCCGCTGCTGGTGCCCGCGATCGAATCGGCTGCGGCAGTGACGGATTGGCTGGCGCGCTTCATCGCCGAGTTGCGCATCTGCCTGCACGGCTGCGGTGCGGCCGACCTGGCCGCGCTGCGCGAGAGCGGCATCACCACTACGTAGTGGCGGTGACCAGTTCCTCGCCGCGCATCCGTTGCGAGATCACCTGGGTGATGCCGTCGCCCTGCATCGTCACGCCGTAGAGCGCGTCGGCGATCTCCATGGTCGGCTTCTGGTGGGTGATGACGATCAGCTGGGATTTCTCCCGCAGCTGCTCGAACAGGCCCAGCAGCCGGCGCAGGTTCACATCGTCGAGCGCCGCCTCGACCTCGTCCATGATGTAGAACGGTGACGGCCGGGCCCGGAAGATGGCCACCAGCATCGCCACCGCGGTCAGCGACTTCTCGCCGCCGGACAGCAGCGACAACCGCTTGACCTTCTTGCCCGGCGGGCGTGCCTCGACCTCGATGCCGGTGGTCAGCATGTCGTCCGGATTGGTCAGCAGCAGCCGGCCCTCGCCGCCCGGGAACAGCGACGAGAACACCTGGGTGAACTCGCGCTCCACATCGGCGTAGGCCTCGGCGAACACGGTCAGGATGCGCGCGTCGACGTCCTCGATGACATCCATCAGGTCCTTGCGGGCGGCCTTGACGTCCTCCAGCTGGGTGGACAGGAAGTTGTAGCGCTCCTCCAGCGCGGCGAACTCCTCCAGCGCCAGCGGATTCACCCGGCCCAGTTCGGACAGTTCGCGCTCGGCCTTCTTCGCCCGGCGTTCCTGGGTGGGTCGGTCGAACGGCATGGGCGCCGGCGCGGTCACCTGCTCACCGCGTTCCTTGGCCTGCTCGTATTCGGCCATCTCCAGTTCGGTGGGTGGCAGCGCCACCTGCGGGCCATACTCGGCGATCAGGTCGGCGGCCGCCATCCCGAACTGTTCGAGGGCCTGCTGTTCCAGTTGCTCGATCCGAAGGGCCGCTTGGGCTTTGGCGACCTCGTCGCGGTGCAGCGAGTCGGTCAGCGCGGTGATCCTGGCACTCAGTTCGGTGACCTCGGTGCGGGCCCTGCCCAGCGCCTGGCCGCGCAGCTGACGCTCGGTGGCCAGCTCGTCGCGGATGCGGGACGCCGCGGCGACCGCTTCGGCCAGCCGGGCGGCGACCAACCGGCCCGATTCTGAGACCGCGGCGGCCACGGTCGCCGCGTACTCGCGCGCCTCCCTGGCCCGCAGCGCGCGTGCCCGCGACTCGCGTTCCGCGGCGGCTGACCTGCGCAGCGAATCCGCCCGGCCGCGAACGGCATTCGCCCGTTCCTCGGCGGTCCGGACCGCCAGCCGCGCCTCCACCTCGGTGGAGCGTGCCGCGTCGGCGGCCACGGTGTGCTCCTGCCGGTCCACCTGTTCTACCTCGAACATCGGCTCTTCCTGCGCGTTGTTCAGCCTGGTCTCGAGCTCGGTGAGTTCTTCGACGGTCGCGGCGCGACCGGTTTCCAGCTCGTCGCGCTGTTTGATCAGGCGCTGCCATTCGGCGTCGGCATTGCGGGACTCCTGGCCCAGCCGGCCGAGCTGCTCGTAGATCGCCGAGATCGCGGCATCGGACTCGTTCAGCGCGGCCAGCGCGTGCTCGGCGGCCTCCTGGCGCGCGTTCTGCTCCTGCTTGGCACCGGAGAGTGCGGCCAACAGCTCGCCGCTCTGGCGCTCCACCGTCGCCAGCTCGGCGCGCGCCTTGTCGATCTCCGATGCGATCTCCAGGGTGGACACCTTGCGATCCGAACCGCCGCTGACCCAGCCCGCCCCGACCAGGTCGCCCTCGACGGTGACCGCGCGCAGATGTGGTTGGGCGGCAACGAGTTCCAGCGCAGCAGACAGGTCCTCGAGAACGGCCACGTCGGCCAGCATCGCGGTGATCGCGCCGCGCAGCCGGTCCGGTATCTCGACCAGGTCGACGGCCCACTGCGCACCGTGGTGCAACGCGCCGGTGTCGGGTCGCGGCCGGAGCGGCCAGTCCCCCAACACGATCGCCGCCCGGCCGCCGTCGGCTTCCTTCAGCGCGGCCACAGCGGCACGCGCGGCGCCGTTGTTCTCGGCCGCCAGGGCGTCGGCTGCCGAGCCCAGCACCGTGGCGATCGCCACCTCGAATCCGGAGCGCACCCGCAGCAGCTTGGCCACGGTGCCGAAAAGCCCATCGGCACTGTGGTTCTCAGTGAGCCACGCGGCGCCGTCCTTACGATCCAACCCGACCGCCAGCGCGTCGATGCGGGCCTGCAGCGACACCACCTGACGCTCGGCGCCCCGCTCGGCCGCCTGCAGTTCGGCGACGCGCTCGTCGGCCAGCCGCAGCGCCGTCACCGACCGGTCGTGGTGATCATCGAGGCCGACCTCGCCCTCGTCGAGCTCACCCACCTTGGCCTGCACCAGTTCGAACGCCGCCTGGGCGTGTTCGACCCGGGCAGCCGACTCCTCGATCCGCGCGGCCAGCCGGGCGATGCTCTCGTCGGTCGACTCCACGCGGGAGCGCATCGTGTCGACCTGCCCGGACAACCGGGCCAGCCCTTCGCGGCGGTCGGCCTCGGCGCGGGCCGCGGCGCGCTGGGCGCGTTCGGCCTCGGCGGCCACCCGTTCACGCTCGGCGAGCTCGGCGCGGGCCGACTCCAGCGTGTACCGCGACTCTTCGAGCTCCTCCAGCAGCTGGCGTTCCTCCTCGGCGACCAGGTCGGCCTCGGCCTCCAGCGCCTCGGGGTCGCGACCCGGTGTCGCGTCCGGCGCGGAGTCCAGCAATTGGGTGCGCTCGGTGGCGATCCGCACCGTCGCGCTCACCCGTTCGGCCAGCGCAGACAGCCGGAACCAGGTCTGCTGAGCCGTGTCGGCCCGCTCGGACAGGTCCGACACCGCCGACTCGTGGGCGGTCAGCTCGAGGCTTGCCGCCTCCAGCCGGGTGGTGACGTCGTCATGTTCGCGGCGCAGCGTCGTCTCGGCCTGATTGGTGTCGTTGAACTCGGTCTGCCGGGTCAGCAGGTCATCGGCGGCCAGCCGCAGCCGGGCATCGCGCAGGTCGGCCTGGATGGTCTGGGCGCGGCGCGCCATCTCGGCCTGGCGGCCCAGCGGCTTGAGCTGACGACGCAGCTCGGTGGTGAGATCGGTGAGCCGGGCCAGGTTGGCCTGCATCGAGTCGAGCTTGCGGACCGCCTTCTCTTTGCGCTTGCGGTGCTTGAGTACCCCGGCGGCCTCTTCGATGAAGGCGCGGCGGTCCTCCGGGCGGGATTCCAGGATCTCGGAGAGCTTGCCCTGCCCGACGATGACGTGCATCTCGCGGCCGATGCCGGAGTCACTGAGCAGTTCCTGCACGTCCATCAAACGGCAACTGCTGCCGTTGATCTCGTACTCACCGGCACCGTCGCGGAACATCCGGCGGGTGATGGACACCTCGGAGTACTCGATGGGGAGCGCGTTGTCGGAGTTGTCGATGGTCACGGTGACCTCGGCACGGCCCAGCGGCGCACGGGTGGACGTGCCGGCGAAGATGACGTCTTCCATCTTGCCGCCGCGCAGCGTCTTGGCGCCCTGCTCGCCCATCACCCAGGTCAGGGCGTCGACGACGTTGGATTTACCCGAGCCGTTGGGCCCGACGACGCAGGTGATCCCCGGCTCGAAGCGCAGAGTCGTCGCCGCGGCGAAGGATTTGAAGCCCTTCAGCGTCAGACTCTTCAAATGCATGACGGGTAACCCTACCGTCGCGGCGGTTAACGCTCGGTGAAGCCCGGGATCTGCTCGCCCGCGTCGGCCCAGTCCGCGACCACGGTGTCGACCGTACCCGGGGTGTCACCGCCCTGCAGCAGCTCCAGCAGCCGCTCGCAGGCGGCCCGCGGGCCCTGTGCAACGACGTAGACGCGGCCGTCCGGGCGGTTCGAGGCGAAGCCCGCCAGGCCCAGTTCCAAGGCCCGCGAGCGGGTCCACCACCGGAAGCCGACACCCTGCACCTGGCCGTGCACCCAGGCGTTCAGACGGACGTCAGGCTGGGCGCTCATGCGAGATCTCGAACTTCACCTCGGTGCCCGACTTCAGGGTGCGCCCCACGGTGCAGACCTGATCGATGGCCCGCTCGACCACCACCAGCAGGCGTTTGACCTCGTCCTCGGACAATCCGGACAGGTCGACCTCCAGCTTCTCCTCCAGCAGCGGGTAACGCTCCTGCTCACGGTCGGCGGCCCCCGACACCCGGAGGGTGGCGGCGTAGTCGTCGCCGAGCCGGCGGCGCAGCGGCTGGTCGCTGCTCATGCCGCTGCACGCGGCCAGCGCGATCTTCATCAGCTCGCCCGGGGTGAACACACCGTCTACGTCTTCGGATCCGACGAGCACCTCGGCGCCACGGGTGCTGCGACCGGTGTAGCGGCGCACCCCGGTGCGCTCGACCCACAGTTCTGTCATGCCGTCATTAGTACCCGCTACGTGCGGTTCCCCGCTGCGGGCCCTACCCCGCGTTAGGGTGAGGTGCAACACCTCCAGGAGCAATCACCGTGACGTATTACCCGCCTTCGGAACCAGGATGGCAGCCGGGGCAACCAGGCTGGGACCCACAGCAGCAACCCCCCGCCGTGCCGTATCCCGCATATCCGCAATACGGCGCGCCGCAGTACGGCGCGCCGCCGCAATACGGCTATCCGCCGCAGCAGGGTTACGCCTATCAGTACCCGTATCCGGCGCCGCCCCCGCCCAAGCGCCGCCGCGGCTGGCTCATCGGCGGCAGCATCGCCGCGGTCGTCCTGGTCATCGCACTCGTCATCGGCGGGGTGCTGCTGTTCCGCGCGAACGACACCCCCGCGGTGTCGAAAGACGAATCCGAAATCCAGCAACTGGTCAAGGATTTCAACGCGGCAGGCAGCACGGGCAAGTTCGCCGACATCGCGCAGTACTTCTGCAAGGCAGAGGCCGGGATGTTCGGCGCGCTCGGCCAACTCGGTGAGATCCTCGGGGGCATCGAGGTGCCCAACAGCGCGCCGAAGACCGAGGTGACCGCGACCGACATCAAGGTCAAGGGCGAGGTGGCCTCGGCCCACATGAACGCCGGCGGACCCTTCGACACCGCCTACTTCCGCAAGGAATCCGGCGAGTGGAAGGTCTGCATGTCCGCGGCGACGGAGTTCAACAAGAAGCAGTAGGTCAGGTGGCCGACCGCCGCACCCGGGGCGGCGGTTGGCATTTCGGGCAGAAGAACGACGAGCGGTTCATGAACTTCTCCCGCCGCATCACCGCGCCGCAGCGCCGGCACGGGAGGTCCACCCGGCCGTAGGCATCCAGCGAGCGGTCGAAGTATCCCGACTCGCCGTTGACGTTGACGTAGAGCGAGTCGAATGAGGTGCCGCCCTGACCGAGCGCGGCCGTCATCACCTCGGCGGCCGCGTCGAGCACCGCGGCAAGTTGCTTGCGCGGCAGCCCCGAGGCCAGCCGGCCGCCGTAGATCTGCGCCCGCCACAGGGCCTCGTCGGCGTAGATGTTGCCGATGCCGGACACCACGGTCTGATCCAGCAGCTGCCGCTTGATCTCGGAGTGCTTGCGGCGCAACACCGTTACCACCCCGTCGCGGTCGAAGTCCGGGTCCAGCGGGTCGCGGGCGATGTGCGCGACGGGCAGCGGCACCCCGTCTGCCGCGCCCTCGGGGCCGACCATCTCGGTCACCATCCAGCCCCCGAACGTGCGCTGATCGACGAAGCTCAGTTCGGTGCCGTCATCGAGGACCGTGGCGATCCGCAGATGGCCGGGGTTGGGAACCGGCCCCAACAGCATCTGCCCGCTCATACCCAGATGCACCACCAGTGCGTCGCCGCTGTCGAGCGTGAGCCACAGGTACTTTCCGCGCCGGCCCGTGCCCGCAATCGTGGTGTCGCGCAGGCGGGCCGCCAGGTCGGCGGGTCCGCCGTCGTGACGGCGCGCGGCCCGCGGATGCAGCACCTGCACCTCGGCGATACGGCGGCCGACGATGTGGGCGTCCAGTCCGCGCCGCACCACCTCGACCTCGGGGAGCTCAGGCATCCTTGAGGGCATTCCAGGCGGCTGCCGCGGCTTTGAGTTCGGCCTCTTTCTTGGTGCGGCCCACGCCCTTGCCGTGTTCGGCGGCGGCGACCACGACGACCGCGGTGAATTGCTTGTCGTGGTCGGGCCCTTCGGAGGTGACCGCATACGACGGGGCACCCATCCCGCGGGCGACCGTCAGTTCCTGCAGGCTGCTCTTCCAGTCCAGGCCTGCGCCCAGTGTGGGCGCGGTGTCGAGCAGGCCCGCGAACAACCGCAGGATGGCGTCCCGGGCCACGACGTTGCCGTGCTCGATGTAGATTGCGCCCAAAAGGGATTCGACGCCGTCGGCGAGGATGCTGGACTTGTCGGCACCGCCGGACGTCTCCTCGCCCTTGCCCAGCAGCAGGTACGCGCCCAGGCCGTGCTCCCCCAGCCCGCGGCCCACATCGGCCAGCGCCTGGGTGTTCACGATGCTGGCCCGCAGCTTGGCGAGGTCGCCCTCGGCGCGGTCGGGGTGGCGGTGGTAGAGCTCCTCGGTGATGGTCAGCCCGAGCACCGCGTCGCCCAGGAACTCCAGGCGCTCGTTGGTCGGCAGGCCGCCGTTCTCGTAGGAGTAGCTGCGATGGGTCAATGCGACGGTGAGCAGATCGTCGGACAGCGCGACACCGAGCGAGCCGAGCAATTTGGTGCGGTCGACGGTCACGCCTGCGCCCCGGGGCCCTCGATCTCGTCTTTGAGCGTGGCCAGCTTGGCCCAGCGGGGATCGATCTTCTCGTGCTGATGGCCGGGTTCGGCCGAGGCCAGTGCGATACCGCAGTCCGGGCAGAGACCGGCGCAATCCTCCTGGCAGACCGGGGAGAACGGCAGCATCAGGCCGACCGCGTCCCGGATCGGCTGTTCCAGGTCCACCCGGTCGTCGACGACGTGCCCGACTTCGTCTTCCTCGGTGGTCTCCTCGGTGGTGCTGCCGGGATAGGCGAACAGTTCGGTGAGGTCGATGCTCACGTGTCCGGTCACCGGTTCCAGGCAGCGCACGCACTCACCGGTCGTGGGTGCCGACACCGTGCCCGTCACCAGCGCCCCTTCGGACACGGATTGCAACGTCAGGTCCAGCTCCATCGGCGCACCCTCGTCGATGCGGATGAGGTCCAGACCGATCCGGAACGGAGCGGGCACCGTCTCCTGCACCGTGATCATCGAGCCGGGACGGCGCCCCAGCCGCGAGATGTCGATGACGAGGGGATTCGAGGCGGCCATGGCGCTGATTCTACTTTGGTGCGGATCACCGCCGACCGGGGCCGAAACTCGATCACCGAGATTTTTATTCGCCGGCTCCGCTGTGGCCGGTGAGGTCGGTGATGCGGCTCGATCCGCACGGCATCAGGCACGACCGATCGCCGCGGACACAGATACTCGAGCCGTGACTGTGAAGCTGCACTGGTTCCTGCCCACCTACGGCGACAGCCGCCTCATCGTCGGCGGTGGCCACGGCACACCGGCCGGCGCGGCCGGGGGTGACCGGGAGGCCACCGTCGACTATCTGGCGTCGATCGTGCGTAGCGCCGAACGGTTCGGCTTCACCGGCGCCCTGATCCCCACCGGCGCGTGGTGCGAGGACGCGTTCATCACCGCGGCCCTGCTCGCGCGGGAGACCACGTCGCTGGCCTTCCTGGTGGCATTCCGGCCGGGTCTGGTCAGCCCCACCCTGTCGGCGCAGATGGCGGCCACCTTTGCCCGGCACGCCCCGGGGCGCCTGCTGCTCAACGTCGTCGTCGGCGGCGAGGCGCACGAGCAGCGGGCATTCGGTGACCACTTGGACAAGGACGCCCGGTACCAGCGCTGCGACGAATTCCTCGAGGTGGTGCGCCGGCTGTGGGCCGGCGAGACGGTGACCCATAAGGGCGAGTACATCGACGTCGAGGAGGCAACCCTGGCGGTCCCGCCGAATCCGGTGCCGCCGTTGTACTTCGGGGGCAGCTCGAAGGCCGCCGGCCCGGTGGCGGCCCGGCATTCGGACGTCTACCTCACCTGGGGTGAGCCGCCCGCCGCGGTCGCCGAGAAAATTGCCTGGATCCGCTCCGAGGCCGAGGCTGCCGGCCGCAAGCTGCGCTTCGGGATCCGGCTGCACACCATCTCGCGCGACACCTCCGAAGAGGCCTGGGCGCAGGCCGACAAGCTGGTCGCCGCCCTCGATGAGGACACCGTGCGCGCCGCGCAGGCCGGGCTGGCCCGCAGCCAGTCCGAAGGCCAACGCCGGATGCTGGCCCTGCACGAGGCCAACCGGGCCGACGGCACCTGGAACGACGCCCGCAGCCTGGAGATCGCGCCGAACCTGTGGTCAGGCGTGGGCCTGGTGCGCGGCGGCGCCGGTACCGCCCTGGTCGGCAGCCACACCGAGGTGGCCGACCGGATCGCGGAGTACGCCGAGATCGGCATCGATGAGTTCATCTTCTCCGGCTACCCACACCTGGAGGAACTCTTCTGGTTCGGCGAGGGCGTGGTGCCGGCCCTGCGTGAGCGCGGCCTGTTCAACGCCGGCGCAGAGGAAGCACCGAATGTGTCGATCCCGTTCGTGGGCTCGGCGCGGTGACGGCCCGCATCCTCGATGCCGACCACGCGCTGACCGTCGCCGCCGATCTGTCGAAAGTCTTCGCCGACGATGCCGGTACGCGCGACGCGGACCGCCACCTGCCCCATGAGCCGGTGCAGACCCTCAAAGAGGCTGGGCTGCTTGCCTTGTCGGTGCCCGTCGAACACGGCGGTATCGACGCGCCGGCCTCGGTGATCGCCGAGGTGTTCCGGCTGCTGGCGCATGCCGACGCCTCCCTGGCCCAGATCCCGCACTCGCACTACACCTTCCTCGAGGCGGTGCGGCTGCAGGGCACTCCGGCCCAGCAGGGTTTCTTCTACGCGTTGGTGCTCGACGGCGCACTTTTCGCCAACGCCCAGTCGGAACGCTCGGGACCCATCGATGTCGACGCCACCACGCTGACAGCGACCGCCGGCGGCGACTACGTGCTGTCGGGGCGCAAGTTCTATTCCACCGGTGCGCTTTTCGCCGACTGGGTGATCGTGCGGGCTTCGCTGCCCGAGAATCCGGCCGAGACCCCGACCTCGTCGACGCCGAAGGCGCTGGCCTTCGTTCCCGCGGACACGCCGGGGCTGACCGTCGTGGACGACTGGGACGGGATGGGCCAGCGCACCACCGCGTCGGGCACGGTGACACTCGATGATGTCGCGGTGCCGGCCGCGCAGGTGGTGCCGTTCACGCCGATCTTCGGTCGGCCGAGCGTCTACGGTGCGCGGGCGCAGTTGTTGCACACCGCCCTGGATGTCGGGATCGCCACGGCCGCACTGGCCGAGGGCGTTCGCCAGGCCGCCAAGGCGCGGCCCCACTTCGAGTCCGACGTATCGGCAGCCGTCGACGACCCGACGCTGATTCAGGTGGCGGGCAATCTCACCGTGACGGTCCGCGGCGCGCAGGCCCTGCTGACCGAGGCGGGCCGGGCGGTGGACGCCGCGACCGCAGACCTGAACGCGGACACCGCGGCCGAGGCGTCGGTCGCCGTGGCGGTCGCCAAGGTGGCCGCCACCCGGGCGTCACTGGCGGCGTCGAGCGCGTTGTTCGAACTCGGGGGTACCCGCAGCGCCTCGGGCTCGGCGAACCTGTCGCGGTACTGGCGTGATGCCCGCACCCACACGCTGCACGATGCGACGCGCTGGAAGGTGCAGCACATCGGTCGCTACACGCTGTCCGGGACGTTCCCGCCCCGGCACGGCCAGCTCTGAGCATCGCGCCGACGCAAAACTGACGTCATGGTCGCCCCCGGCGAGCGGGAACGACCATGACGTCGGAAACGAGCTGGTTAAGCGGAGCGCGTCACGTAATCGTGGGTGCCCGCGGCGGTCCGCAGCTGGTGGCGGCCGCGACTCACCGAACGCAGGGTGCCGTTGAGGTAGTCCTCGAACTCGGCGAGCTTGCTGTCGACGTAGATGTCGCACTCGCCACGCAACCGGTCGGCCTCGGCATGCGCGGAGTCCACCAGGCGGGTGGCCTCGGCGGTGGCGGTCTGGACGATCTCGGTCTGCGAGACCAGCCGCTGCTGCTCCTTGATGCCTTCCTGCACGGCCTTCTCGTAGGAGATGTTGCCGTTCTCGATCAGGCGGTCCGCCTCGGACTTGGCCCGGCCGGTGCTGGCCTCGTATTCGCGCTTGGCCGCGGCGTTGATACGCGCCGCTTCCTCGCGCGATTCGGTCACCGTGCGTTCGGCGTGGGCGCGGGCCTCATGCACCATCCGGTCGGCCGCGGCCTTGGCCTCGGACACCATCCGGTCGGCTTCGCTGCGCGCGTGGTTGAGCAGGGAGTCGGCCTCGGCATTGGCCGAGGACACCGTCGAATCGGCGTGCTGGCGTGCCTCGTCGAGCATGCCGTCGCGTGCATCGAGCACATCCTGGGCGTCGTCGAGTTCGCCGGGGATGGCGTCCTTGATGTCGTCGAGCAGCTCCAGGACATCGCCGCGGGGCACCATGCAACCGGCCGTCATCGGCACGCCGCGTGCTTCCTCGACAATTGCACTGAGTTCGTCAAGCGCCTCAAACACTCGGTACACGGCAACACCCTCCAGGCGTAGTTGTTAGTGACCAGTGTGCCTGGTGTTACGCCTGTGACTCGGTTTTGCTGCGGTGTGTCGCGCAGTCCTACCCGCGCAACTTTGCCTGCAAGCGGGCGTTCACCGGCGCCGGCAGCAGGTCGCTGACGTCCCCGCCGAGGGTCGCCACCTCCTTGGCCAGCGACGACGACACGTATGAATACTGCGGAGTGGTCGCCACGAAGAAGGTGTCCACGCCGGCGACATGGCGGTTCATCTGCGCCATCTGCAGCTCGTATTCGAAATCGGTGCCGGTACGCAGGCCTTTCACGATGGCGGTCAGCCCACGCTGCTTGACGAAGTCGACCACCAGGCCGCCGCCGGCCTCGACGCGGAGGTTCGACAGGTGCGTCGTCGACTCACGGATCAGTTCGATCCGTTCCTCGGCACTGAACATGCCCTTCTTGTTCGGGTTCACCAGCACCGCCACCACGACCTCGTCGAACTGGGCGGCGGCCCGCTCGAAGATGTCGACGTGACCGAGGGTCACCGGGTCGAAGGATCCTGGGCAGACGGCGCCACTCATGTCGGGTGACGTTACGCGATGCCGAACTCCAGGCGGGTGTCGCCGTAACGCCGATCATCGAAGGGTTCCCAGCCCTGCGGCCAGTTCAACGCCGGCCCACCCGCAGCCCGCTCGACGACGGCGACCGCGCCTGCGGCCACCCACCCCTGCTTCAGCAGGTCGGCCAGCACCGCCTCGAGATCGGCAGCGGCCACCGCGTAAGGCGGATCGGCGAACACCAGATCTGCAGGCCGGGTGGCGCCGCCGGCGAGCACCTTGGCCACCGGCGCACACCGCACGGTGCCGGCGGCCTTCAACGTCGCGATGTTCTCGGTGATCACCGCGGCGGCCTTACGGTCCGATTCCACGAACAACGCGGAGGCGGCCCCCCGGGACAACGCCTCCAGGCCGAGCGCGCCGGAGCCCGCGTACAGGTCGAGCACCGCCGCGCCATCGAAATCCACCCGAGCCGCGAGCACGTTGAACAACGATTCCCGGACCCGGTCGGTGGTGGGCCGAGTTCCTTTGGCGGGCACCGAGATCCGGCGCCCGCCAAAGGCCCCCGCAACGATCCGGGTCAGGTTGCCACCACCACCAGGAGGTCCCCACCCTCCACCTGCGCGGTGGCACTGACGGCCACGCGGCTGACGGTCCCGGCTTTGGGCGCGGTGATGGCGGCTTCCATTTTCATGGCTTCGATGGTGGCGATGGTCTGCCCCGCCTCGATGGCATCCCCCACCGCGACACCGACGGTGACCACACCGGCGAACGGTGCAGCAACGTGCTCGGGGTTGGCCTTGTCGGCCTTCTCCGCGGCCGGGACTTCCGCCGCCACCGACTCGTCGCGCACCAGCACCGGGCGCAGCTGCCCGTTGATGATGCACATGACGGTGCGCATACCGCGCTCGTCGGGCTCGGAGATGGCCTCCAGCCCGACGATCAGGTCGACGCCCTTCTCGATCTGGATGCGGTGCTCGTCGCCGTGGCGCAGGCCGTAGAAGAACTGGTTGGCGCTCAAACCCGAGGTGTCGCCGTACAGTTCGCGATGCGCCTCGAACTCGCGGGTCGGTCCGGGGAACAGCAACCTGTTCAGGGTGGCCTGACGCAACGCGCCGGGTTCGGCCAGGACCTTCTCGTCCTCCGCGGCCAGCGCGACCTCCGGCTTCACCGGTGCACGGCCTTCAAGGGCCTTGGTGCGCAACGGTTCCGGCCATCCGCCGGGCGGGTCTCCGAGTTCGCCTCGCAGGAACCCGACCACCGAGTCCGGGATGTCGAACCGGGCCGGATCCGCGGCGAAGTCATCGGCGCTGGCTCCGGCGCCGACCAGCGCGAGCGCCAGATCCCCCACCACCTTGGACGACGGCGTCACCTTGACCAGGCGCCCGAGCACCCGGTCCGCGCCGGCGTAGGCCCCTTCGATCTGCTCGAACTGGCCGCCGAGTCCCAGCGCGATGGCCTGCTGCCGCAGGTTCGAGAGCTGACCGCCGGGGATCTCATGGGTGTACACCCGCCCTGTCGGGGCAGGCAGGCCGGACTCGAACGGCGCGTAGACCCTGCGCAGCGCCTCCCAGTAGGGCTCCAGGGCGCAGACCGCATCCAGCGACAATCCGGTGTCGAAGGAGGTGTGCGCCGCGGCCGCCACGATCGAGGACAGCGCGGGCTGACTTGTGGTGCCCGCCAACGGCGCAGCCGCGCCGTCCACGGCCGACGCGCCGGCCTGCCAGGCCGCGGTGTAGGTGGCCAGCTGCCCACCGGGGGTGTCATGGGTGTGCACGTGCACCGGCAGATCGAACCGTGACCGCAGCGCCGACACCAGGGTCGCGGCCGCGGGCGGCCGCAGCAGCCCCGCCATGTCCTTGATGGCCAGCACATGCGCCCCGGCGTCGACGATCTGCTCGGCCAGGTGCAGCCAGTAGTCCAGGGTGTAGAGCGTCTCGGCCGGATTCGACAGGTCACCGGTGTAGGACATCGCCACTTCGGCTACTGCAGAACCGGTTTCGCGCACGGCATCGATCGCCGGCCGCATCGAATCGACGTTGTTCAGCGCATCGAAGATGCGGAAGATGTCCACGCCGGTGCGGGTGGCCTCGTCGACGAACGCGCTGGTGACGGTCTCCGGGTACGGCGTGTAGCCCACCGTGTTGCGCCCCCGCAGCAGCATCTGCAGACAGATGTTCGGGATCGCCTCACGCAGCGCGGCCAGCCGCTCCCACGGATCCTCCTTCAGGAACCGCAGCGCCACATCGTAAGTCGCCCCACCCCAGCATTCGATGGACAACAGCTCCGGCATGGTGTGTGCGACATAGGGTGCCACCTTCACCAGCCCGGAGGTACGGACCCGCGTCGCCAACAACGACTGGTGCGCATCCCGGAAGGTGGTGTCGGTGACGCCGACGGCCGGCGAGTCGCGCAGCCAGGTGGCGAACCCGGCGGGGCCCAGCTCGACGAGGCGTTGCTTGCTGCCATTCGGGGGCGGTGTGGACAGGTCGACTTCGGGCAGCTTGTCCTGCGGGTAGACGCGTTCGCGGTCCCGATCCGGGGAGTTGACCGTCACCTCGGCGAGGTAGTTGAGCATCTTGGTGCCGCGGTCGGCGGGAATGTGCGCCGTCAGCAGCTGAGGCCGGTCGTCGATGAACGACGTGGTGACCCGGCCCTCGCGGAAATCGGGATCGTCGATCACCGCCTGCAGGAACGGGATATTCGTCGACACGCCGCGAATGCGGAACTCGGCGAGCGCACGCTTGGCCCGCGCCGCCGCCACGCTGAAGTCGCGGCCCCGGCAGGTGAGCTTCACCAGCATCGAATCGAAGTGCGCGCTGATCTCGGCACCCAAGTTGGTGCCACCGTCGAGACGGATACCCGCGCCACCCGGGGACCGGTAACCGGTGATCCGGCCGGTGTCGGGCCGGAAACCGTTGGCGGGATCCTCGGTGGTGATCCGGCATTGCATGGCCGCGCCACGGATCTGCAAGGAATCCTGGCGCAATCCGAGATCGGCCAGCGTCTCCCCCGCCGCGATGCGCAGCTGCGAGGACACCAAGTCCACATCGGTGATCTCCTCGGTCACCGTGTGCTCCACCTGGATGCGCGGATTGCACTCGATGAACACGTGGTGGCCGCGCTCGTCGAGCAGGAATTCGACCGTGCCCGCGCAGAAGTACCCGATGCCGCGTGCGAAAGCGACTGCGTCCGAACAGATCTTGTCTCGCAGCTCCTGGCTGAAGTTGGGCGCGGGCGCCAGCTCGATGACCTTCTGGTGGCGGCGCTGCACGCTGCAGTCGCGCTCGAAGAGGTGGATCACCTCACCGGTGGCATCGGCCAGGATCTGCACCTCGATGTGACGCGGGTTGAGTACCGCCTGCTCGAGGTACACAGTCGGGTCACCGAAGGCCGACTCGGCCTCCCGGGATGCCGCCTCGATGGCCTCGGCCAACGCCGACGGTTCCACGACGCGGCGCATGCCGCGGCCACCGCCGCCGGAGACCGCCTTGACGAACAGGGGAAATTCCATGTCCGCGGATGCCGCGACCAGTTCCTCCACCGACGCCGACGGCGCCGACGAGGCCAGCACGGGCAGCCCGGCCTCGCGCGCCGCGTCGATCGCGCGGGACTTGTTGCCCGTCAGCTCCAGCACGTGCGCACCGGGTCCTACGAAGGTGATGCCCGCGCGCGCACACGCCGCTGCGAGTTCCGGGTTCTCCGAGAGGAAGCCGTAACCCGGGTACACCGCGTCCGCCCCGGCGTGCTGGGCGACCCGGATGATCTCGTCGACCGTCAGGTACGCCCGCACCGGATGGCCGACCTCGCCGATCTGGTAGGACTCGTCGGCCTTCAACCGGTGCGGGGAATTGCGGTCCTCGTAGGCGTAGACCGCCACGGTGGCGATGTCGAGTTCGTAGGCCGCCCGAAACGCACGAATGGCGATCTCACCGCGGTTGGCTACCAAGAGTTTGGAAATCACGAGGTGAACCCTAACTTTCCCGCCGTAACCCCGGTGTTACAGAAGCGTTGACCAGTAATTCCAGAATCTCACCATGATCATCAGCAGAAGTGAGATAAACCAGAGCGCCACCAGCGACCAGCGCCATTGGTAGACGATGCGGGCGGCGCCGTTGGTGGCGGCCTCCGCTCGCAACGCGATGGACACGGCCACCACGAACAGCGGAATGGTCACGGCCCACACCACCATGCAATACGGGCACAGCGCCCCGATCCGGTACAGGCTCTGGAAGATCAGCCAGTGGATGAACACCACGCCCAGGGCGCTGCCGATCGCCAGTCCGATCCAGTACCAGCGCGGCAAGGTGACCCTGCCGACCGCGAGCACGCCGGTGACCAGGACGACGCTGAACGCGACGATGCCGATCAGCGGGTTCGGGAAGCCGAACGCCGAGGCTTGCGGGGTGATCATCACCGATCCGCAGGACAGCACCGGGTTGATGCTGCACGACGGCACATAGGCCGGGTTGATCAGGATCTCGATCTTCTCGATCGTCAACGTCAGTGCCGCGGCCAGCCCGGCGATGCCGGCGATCAGGACCCACCAGG
Organism: Mycolicibacterium cosmeticum; assembly: GCA_016197365.1. Classification (GTDB taxonomy): domain Bacteria; phylum Actinomycetota; class Actinomycetes; order Mycobacteriales; family Mycobacteriaceae; genus Mycobacterium; species Mycobacterium cosmeticum_A. The sequence goes on from JACPVS010000002.1 coordinate 24,029, forward strand.
CGCTCGCGGGGCGAACGCCGTCGGCGACCGCCTCCCCCTCGGCGGAGTCGGTAGAAGCGGCTGTCGTCACGACATCCCCGGCACGTCGCCGACGATCTCCTTGACCTTGGCGACCAACGCTTCGGGAGTGCTGAACTGGTAGTCCTCGCCGTTGATCCGGACCGTCGGCGTGGAGTTGATCTTGGAGGCCTGTGCCAGACCCTGGACCAGGTCGACGTACTTGCCCTTGGTGACGCAGTCCGGCACCTTGCCCGCTGCGCCGGCCTGGCGCGCCGTCTCGATGATCTGTTCGTTCGTCGGGAAGGTCTGCGCGGTCTCGTTCGGCTGCTGCGCGTACATCGCGCCATGGAAACGCCGGAACGCGTCGACGGACTCGTCGGCCACGCAGTAGGCGGCGCCACCCGCACGCGACGGGAAGTTCTGGTTACTCGGTGCGTCGAGGATCGCGACCATGTAGTAGTCCGCGGCGACGGCCCCGCTGTCGATGAGCTTGTTCACCGTCGGGCCGAACTGCTTCTCGAAGGCGCCGCAGTGCGGGCACAGGAAGTCCTCGTAGAGCGACAGCACCGCCTTGGGCTCGGAGGTGCCGTCCTTGGTGACCAGCTTGCTCGACGTCACCCGGACCGACTTCGCCTCGCCCGAGGTCGGTTTCGTCTCGCCGTTCGTCACGATGTAGAAGATCAGCGCAAAGGCGAACACGGCGACGACCGCGACCAATCCGATCTGGATCAACAGATTGCGCTTACGGTCGGCGGCCTTGAGGTCGTAACTGGCCTGACGTTTGGGTTTGTTCGCCACGGAGTGCAGCTTACCGGCGTCCCTGAGCGGGCTTCTCAGGTCCGGCTCAGATGCGCCCGCAGCGCCGACGTCAGGTCGGCGATGGCGGCCTCGCTGCCGCCTCCGAGCGGGAAGAAATTGGCGAACGCATGCACCAGCGAGCCGTACTCCCGCCAGTCGACGGGCACCCCGGCAGCGGCCAGCGCCTGCGCGTAAGCGCGGCCCTCGTCGCGCAGCGGATCGAAGCCGCCGGTGGCCACCAGTGCCGGTGCGAGTCCGGACAGATCGGCCGCTCGGGCCGGGGACACCCGCGGATCGGCGACGTCGATGCCGCTTCCGCCGAGGTAGTGCTCGTGGAACCAGTCCATATCGGCCTTGCGCAGGAAGTAGCCGTCGGCGAACAGCGTCTTGGACACGGTGGTGCTGCCGAAATCGGTGATCGGGTACAGCAGGAGCTGCAGCACCGGCTGCCGTATCCCGTCGGCATGCGCGGACTGGGTGACCACGGCGGCGAGGTTGCCGCCGGCGCTGTCACCGCCCACGGCCACCCGGTCGGGATCGGCGCCGAGCTCGGTGGCGTGCTCCAGCGCCCAGCGGTAAGCCGCGTACGCGTCGTCGGCCGCGGCGGGCGCCTTGTGTTCGGGCGCCAACCGGTAGTCGACGGACAGCACGTGCACGTCGGCGTCGTGGCTGAGGCGGCGGCACAGGGCGTCGTGGGTGTCCAGGCCACCGATGGCGAAACCGCCACCGTGGAAGAAGACCAGCAATGGGGCGCCCGCGTCGGACCGGTAGTGCCGGACCGGGAGCGGGCCACCGGGGCCGGGAAGCGTGAAGTCGCGAACCGGTACGACGATCGGGGTGCCGAACGCGGACGCGACGCTGTCGAGTTGGGTCCGCGCGACCGCCACGTCCGGACTGGCGACCAACCCGCCCACCTTGGACAGCTGTTGCGCGGAGAGCATCAGCTGCAAGGTCGTGTCCAGTGTGTTGCCGTCGACGACGACGGAGCGGCGACCGAGGAGCAGCCGCTTGAACGGGTCGGCAATTCTAGCCATCACCGGCACCCCTGCGCGGCTGGCTGCACCGGCGATGAGCAGTCGGGCCCGCCCCGGACCCCGATCTGCTGGCAGACTTTGCGTCATGGCTCCCCCCACACAACCCACGATCCTGCTGAACGACGGCAATTCGATTCCCACTGTCGGGTTGGGAGTCTGGCAGACGCCGCCGGACGAGACGCAGCGCGCCGTCGAAGCCGCGCTGTCGACGGGCTACCGGCACATCGACACCGCGGCCGTCTACGGAAACGAAACCGAGGTCGGGCACGCCATCAAAGGGTCCGGCGTAGCACGCGAAGACGTGTTCCTGGTCACCAAGCTGTGGAACGCCGAGCAGGGCTACGACAAGGGGCTGGCGGCGTTCGACACCAGCGCCGAGCGCCTCGGGGTCGACTACGTGGACCTCTACCTCATCCATTGGCCGGTCCCCGAGGCCGACCTGTTCGTGGATTCGTTCAAGGCCCTGGCGCATCTACGTGAACAGGGCCGGGTCCGGTCCATCGGGGTGAGCAACTTCGCGCCCGAACACCTGCGCACGCTCATCGAGCGCACCGGGATCGTGCCCGCCGTCAACCAGATCGAACTGCACCCGCGGCTGCCGCAGCAGGAGCTGCGCGAGGTGCACGCCGAGCTGGGTATCGCCACCGAAGCGTGGAGCCCGCTGGGCCAGGGCGGGCTGCTCGCCGACCCGGTCGTGGTGACGGTCGCGCAGGCGCACGGAAAAACTCCGGCACAGGTGCTGATCAGATGGCACATCCAACTGGGTAATATCGTCATCCCGAAGTCGGTAAACCCTGACCGGATTGCGAGTAATTTCGACGTGTTCGATTTCGAACTGAGCGAGCAGGACGTCGCATCCATCGACACGCTCGACAACGGAGCGCGACTGGGGCCCGATCCACGCACGTTCAATTTCACAGGGTAGGTGACATGACCTCGGCCGCTGCGGTGCCCAATGTCGGGCTCAGCGATGACAACACGATTCCGGCGCTGGGTATCGGCGTCGGTGAGCTTTCCGACTCCGAGGCCGAGCGCGCCGTCTCGGCCGCACTGGAAATCGGTGTGCGCCTTATCGATACCGCCGCCGCGTACGGCAACGAAACCGGCGTCGGACGCGCCATCGCCGCCTCCGGGATTCCGCGGGCCGAGATCTTCGTCACCACCAAACTGGCCACCGGCGATCAAGGCTTCCAGTCCAGCCAGGAGGCCGCCAAGGCCAGCCTGGAACGCCTCGGCCTCGACTATCTGGACCTCTATCTCATCCACTGGCCGGGCGGGGACACCAGCAAGTACGTCGACAGCTGGGGCGGCTTGATGCGCCTACAGGCCGCTGAAAAGCTGACCAGGTCCATCGGCGTCTGCAACTTCGGCGCCGAAGAGCTGTCGACGATCATCGACCTGACCTACAACAGTCCGGTGGTCAACCAGATCGAGCTGCACCCACTGCTCAATCAGGCGGCGCTGCGCGCGGTCAACGCCGAGCGCAACATCGTCACCGAGGCCTACAGCCCGCTGGGCGTGGGCAAGCTTCTGGACAACCCGGCGATCACCGGCATCGCGGCCGAGTACGACAAGACCCCGGCCCAGGTCCTGATCCGCTGGAGCCTGCAGTTGGGCAACGTGGTGATCCCGCGCTCGTCTTCGGCGGAGCGCATCGCGGAGAACTTCGACGTCTTCGACTTCGAACTGTCGGCCACGCACGTGGACGCCCTGAGCTCGCTGGACGACGGCACCCGGTACCGCCCGGATCCGGCGACCTACACCGGCACGTAGTCGGCCCCCACCGTTCAGGTGACGTCCATCCCGATGGAGTTACCTGCAACGGTGGGCTTTTCGTTGCGGGCGCTGGCGACAGCCGTCGGTGTGATGGCGGCCGCCGCGGCGTTTCCGGTTGCTGCGGCGGCACCGCCGGTCCATTGTCCAGCGGGTGAGGCCGAAGACTTGTTCACCGGGGTGTGCATGCCTCATATCGTGCCGAACTCGCCACAGATCACCTTCGGCTCGGGGCCCAATCCCCTACCGGAGGTGGACGGCGTCCCGTGCACCGGACAGAACTCCTACGAGTGTCTCGGTCTCGCCGAGGAACCTCCGACGCCGTCGCCCTCGCCGACATCCAAGGTCGGGCGCTGACACGAGCTCAGCTCTCGGCCGCCCATTCGTCGCGAACGCGCAGTTTCTGTTCGCCGATCACCTGGTTCAGGTGCGAGGCCTTGGGCCAGCCGTAGTGCGCCGCGAAATGCAGTGCCAACTCATCCATTTCGCCGAACGACAGGTCTCGCCGAAGACGAAGTTGAGGATGCCGGCCCCCTGGTAGGGATTGTCGCGGTCCGGCGCGAAGGACAGGCAGTTGATGTCCCGAAAGGCCTGCTCGCCCTGGACCGCACCGTGTACTGGATGGCCAGGGGTTACGACTCGACGCGCTGACGACGGTCCGCCGACTATGGTGAGCCGGTGGAAGGAACGCCGTTCGGCCGCTACCGCCTGGTCAGGGTGCTGGGCCGGGGCGGGATGGGCGAAGTGTGGCAGGCCTACGACACCGCGATGAACCGCGTGGTCGCCCTGAAGGTGTTGCCCGCCAACCTCGCCGACGACGACACGTATCAGCGCCGTTTCCGCCGCGAGGCGCAGATGGCCGCCGGCCTCGACGAACCCCACATCGTCCCGATCCACGACTTCGGCGAGATCGACGGCCGCCTCTACGTGACAATGCGGCTGATCGACGGCAAGACCATCCATGAGCTTCTCGAAGACGGTCCGCTCTCACCCTCACGGGCCGTCGCGATCATCGAACAGATCGCCGCCGCACTCAATGCCGCGCACCGCGTCGGACTGGTGCATCGCGACGTCAAACCGTCGAACATCTTGGTCACCGACGAGGATTTCGCCTATCTGATCGACTTCGGCATCGCCCGCACCGCCGGGGCCACCAAGCTGACCAGCACCGGCTCGACGATCGGCACCTTGTCCTATATGGCGCCCGAGCGGCTGTCCACCGACAGCTCCGACGCCCGGGCCGACGTGTACGCGCTGACCTGTGTGCTGCACGAATGCCTGACGGGATCCCAGCCGTTTCCCGGCGACAGCGTGGAGCGCCAAATCGCCGGGCACCTCACCCTGCCGCCGCCGCGTCCGTCGACGATGCGGGCCGGTATCCCGTCCCCGCTGGATCAGGTCATCGCCACCGGCATGGCGAAGAATCCCGAGCATCGGTACGCCACCACCCGGGATCTGGCGATCGCCGCCCGCGCCGCGCTGTCGGCGCCGTCCGCGCCCGCGGCACCGACCGCACACCAGCAGCCGACCGCGGCGGCACACTGGCCGCCACCACCCCCACCCACGCCTGTCCCCTACCCGACGACACCGCCACCGCATCAGCAGTGGCCGGGGGCCCAGGCTCCGACCTGGCAGCAGGCGGCCCCGTCCGCGCAGCCGTGGTGGCGCGGCCCGGCGATCCTCATTCCGATCGGGCTACTCATCGTCGCCGTCATCGCGGTGGTCGCCATCGTCCTGATCGTCGGCGGGGATTCCGGGAAACCGCCCGGTCAACAGGTCGCCGACCCCACCACCAAACGGACATCCGCCCCCGCCAGCACGAAACCGACCACCCCGCAGACGAATTCGTCGACCGCGCCGACGGCATCGCCATCACCCGCCGGTCCGGCCGAACTGCAGACCGCCGATGGGCTGGCAGCATTGTTGGAGACCATCCGCGGCAAGTTCGCCGACACCATGGGTTTCCAGATGGTGGTCTATCCGACCTACGCCGTCCTGGACCGGGTCGATCCGACGAATGCCCATGTGGAACACAGCTACATGTACCGGGGTGACAGCTGGCAGGAGTGGGGCTCGGCCACCTCGACCAGCTCGTTCGACGTGCTGGCCGACCTCGGTGCCATCAACGTGCCCGCGGTGGCCGCCACCCTGTCCGATGCGCCCATGAAGCTCGGTGCGCCCGACGGCAGCGGTGTGTACCTGATCGTCGAAGGCTCAGAAGATGGCGGACTGGAACTGGCTGTCCATTCGACCGCGCCGGGTACCGGTTTCATGCAGGTGAACGCCGACGGCAGTATCAAGCAGGTGTTCCCGCCATAGCGTCCATTCGCGCCTTCGATGGCACGGTCTGGGCGCCAACGCCTGGGTTTCGCGCCGCTAGCCAGTTGGGCAGCTGGTGGCCGCATCCCGCAATACCGCGGCCGAAGGCATGTCGACCGGCAACCCGTAACCGCGCAACACCGCGGCGAACTGCACTGCGTACTGACACCAGAACGCGTGATTGGGCGGCATCCAGCGCGCCGGTTCGGCGTCGCCTTTGTCCTGATTGGCTTGTCCCTCAACGGCGATCAGGTTGGCGGGGTCGTTGGCGAAACGCAGCCGCAGAGCGTCGGTCCAGGAGCGCGCCCCCAGATCCCACGCGAGGGCCAGCGGGACGATGTGGTCGATCTGCACGGCGGCGCCGATCTGATTGCCGCGCATGAACGCCACCGGTAGATCGGTGTACGGGTCGTGCAGGGTGCCGGTGGCCACCGCCTGGGGGCAGCGCTTGATGGCCACGTAGGTCTTGTCGACCAGATCGCGGTTGAGGATGTCGTTGCGGGTGTCGCAGCCGTTGTGACCGCCGGGGGCATCGTTGCCGTCGTCCCAGGCGTCGCCGAAGGCCGCGCGGCGGTAGTCGTGGCCGTGGATCCGGGCCGGGAGTTCCGGGATCCCGGCCAGAATGTCGACACCCGGTGCGACGGTGGGGATATCGGCATAGGCCAGGCTGTCCGCGTCGGCGCGGGTGAGCACCTGTACGGCGACGACGACCGCCAGCACGACCCCGGCCGCCAGTGGCCAGAGCCGTCTCACGACATGTCCAGGTACTGGACTCGCTCGGTATCGGTGAATTGGGCGGCCAGTACGTCCAGCCCGGGCTGGCGGGGACTGTCCTGATAGGCAGCCTGACAGAATTCGCGGGCAGCTTCGATGATGTGCTGATGGTCGGCCAGGGACAGGAACCGCAGGGTCATCCGCCGGCCGGATTGGCTGTAGCCCAGCACATCTCCCTCGCGACGCTCCTGCAGATCCAGGTCTGCCAGGGCGAAACCGTCGAGGGTGTCCGCCACCGCCCGCAACCGGTCGGCGGCCTTGGTGGACTCCTTCGTCCGCGACACCAGCAGGCACAGACTGGGATGTTCGCCGCGACCGATGCGGCCCCGCAACTGATGCAACTGACTGATGCCGAACCGTTCGGCGTCCATCACCACCATGACAGTGGAGTTCGGCACGTCGACGCCGACCTCGATGACGGTGGTGCAGACCAGCACATCGATCTCGCCGGCCCGGAACGCGCTCATCACCGCGTCCTTCTCATCACCGGAGAGCCGGCCGTGCATCAGTCCCAGCCGCAACGTGGACAACGGGCCGTTGCGCAGGAACTCCAGCAGCTGCAGCACCGTGATGGGCGGCGGACCCTGTTCGTCCGAATTCTCGGACTCGTCGATGCGGGAGGCCACCACATAGGCCTGCCGGCCGGCGGCCACCTCCTCGACGATGCGCGCCCACACCCGGTCCAGCCAGGCCGGTTTGTCGGTGGTGAACACGGCGTTGGTGGTGATCGGCTGGCGACCCCTGGGCAGCTCGCGCAGCACCGAGGTCTCCAGATCCCCGAACACGGTCAGGGCGATGGTGCGCGGGATGGGCGTGGCGGTCATCACCAGCAGATGCGGGGTGATGCCCCCGGTTGCTTTGGCCCGCAGTCGGTCTCGCTGCTCAACACCGAACCGGTGCTGCTCGTCGACGACCACCATGCCCAGCCGGTGGAATTCGACGGACTCCTGGATAAGGGCATGGGTGCCGATCACGATGCCTGCGGCGCCGGAGGCAATCTCCTCGCGGGCTTCGCGCTTCTGCTGCGGGCTCATCGACCCGGTGAGCAGCGTCACCCGGGTGGCGTCCTCCGGGGCGCCGAGTTCGCCGGCGGTGGCCAGCGGCCCGAGCACGGAACGCACCGAGCGCGCATGCTGCACGGCCAGCACCTCGGTGGGGGCCAACAGCGCACACTGGAATCCCGCGTCAACCGCCTGCAGCATCGCCAGCACCGACACGATGGTCTTACCGGAGCCGACCTCACCCTGCAGCATCCGGTTCATCGGCCGGGTGTCGGCGAGGTCGGCGGAGATCACGTCGAGCACCTCGTGCTGGCCCCCGGTCAGCTCGAACGGCAACTGGCGCAACAGCGCCGCGGCCAGACCGTCGTCCCGCTTCGGGGTCTCGGGCCCCGTCTCCCCGAGTTCGCTGTAGCGCCGCGACACCAGCGCCCACTGCAGGCCGACGGCCTCGTCCACGGCCAGCCGCTCCTGCGCACGCGTGCGTTCGATCGCGTTCTCCGCCAGGTGGATGGCACGCAGCGCGCGGTCCTCGGAGATCAAATCCCATTGCTGCACAATATTTTCCGGCAACACCTCAGGAACCGGGTCGAGGACGGCAAGCACCTGGCGCACACACCCGTAGACGTCCCAGCTCTGCACTTTCGCGCTCGCGGGATAGATGGGAAAGAACTCGCGCTCGAAGGCTGCCAGCAGATCGTCGCCCTCCGATGCCTCGGCGATCGACTTCAGCGACTTGGTACCGATGGTGCGCCCGCTCGGGGAGTCGAGCACCAGGAACGCCGGATGGTCCAACTGCACTGTCTGGCGGAAGAACTTCACCTCGCCGGACATCATCAGCCGGGTGCCCTCCGTCAGATCCTTGATCAGGTAGTCGGCGTTGAAGAAGGTCGCGGTGACCTCGGGGCGGCGGTTGCCCAGCGTCACCCGCAGATACTTGCGCGCCCGTTTACCCGGTTGGGCGCGCATCGGTTTGGCCACCGCTTCGGTGATGACGTCGACGAGGGTGACGTGATCGCCGGCGTTGAGTTCGAGTTCCTCGCCCTCGCCGCTGACCGACATGCCGTCGCTGTATTTGCGCGGGAAATGGCGCAGCAGGTCGCCGACCGTCTGCAGCCCGAAGGCTTCCTCCAATTTCGCGGCGGCCTTGGCCCCCAGCACATTGACCAACCGGTCCCCGAGCGCGACCACGACTATTCCACCCCGATCAGCAACGCGTCCCCGTGGTGGTCGGTGCGGTAACTGATCACCTCGGCACCGAGGTGCCGCTCATGCACGTGCCTGCGCAGCTGCTCACCCACCGTGTCGTCCACCCCCGCACCGATGAGCACCGTCACCAGTTCTCCACCCGAGGCCAGCAGGAGATCGACCAAACCCGTTGCGGCCAAGCCGATATCATGCGCGACGATGAGCACCTCGTCACCGGTGATGCCGAGCCCGTCGCCGGGCTTGCACGCACCCGCCCACGTCAGCGCCGACTCTGTGGCCAAGCGCACCGACCCGTGCCGGGCCCCCGCCGCGGCGCGTGCCATGGCGTAGCCGTCGTCGACGGTGTGGCGGCCGGCGTCGTGCACCGCCAGCGCCGCCAGGCCCTGCACCATGGATGCCGCCGGGACCGGAACGACGTCGATGCCCCACCCGGTGGCCGCGGTGCAGCCGGCGACCAGTTCCTCGGCGGCGACGAAGCCGTTGGGCAACAGCATCACCTGCGCGGCGTCGGCCTCGACGAGCGCGCGCAGCAACTGCTGGGCACTGACCGGGTGCCCGGCATCGGGCCGCAGCACCCGGGCGCCCTCGCCGGCGAACAGACCGGCGGCGCCGTCGCCGTCGACGACCGCGAGCACGGCGCGGTCCCGGGACCGGTGTGCGTGCGGACGCGCTCCGGCCAGCGCGGTGATCTGGATCCGGCTGAGCGCACCGGCCGCGAGCCCCGCCTCCACGGCTCCGCCGGCATCGTCGGTGTGGACGTGCACCGAATAGCTGCCCGCGGCTCCGCTCGAGGCGGCCGCGGCGATGGCCACCGAATCGCCCAGCCCGTCGAGCGCCCCGCGCAAGCGGTCGACCCGGTTCTGGCTGCTGCCGCTGAGCAGGTACATCACCTCGAACTGGGGCGTGGCCGCACCGGTGGCGACATCGGCGTGCGCGGTGGCGGCCGGTTCATAGGTCTGCCGACTCGGCGCGGCACCGGTGAGGGTCGCGGTCATGGCGTCCAGCAGCACCAGCAGTCCCCGGCCGCCGGCATCCACCACGCCGGCCTCGGCCAGCACGTCGAGTTGGTCGGGGGTCTTCTCCAGCGCGACCGCTCCGGCGTCGGCGGCCGACGCGACCACCACGTCCACGGGTGCTGCCGACGCGGCCGCGTCCTCTGCGGCGGCGGCCGCGGCCTGCAGCACCGACACGATGGTGCCGGGAACCGCCTCTCCCATCGAGGCCACCACCAGGCCCTCGGCCCGACGCAGTGCCTCGGCCAGCACCGTCCCGTCGATCTCGGTCAGGGATCGCCCTGCGGTGACTTCGGCGAGACCCCGCAGGATCTGCGACAGGATCACCCCGGAGTTGCCGCGGGCGCCGTGCAGGGCGCCGTCGGACAAAGCCGCGGCGAAGGCGGCCACATCCGCCCGGTCGGCGCGGTCGTCGGCCCACACCACCGCCGAGCGCATGGTGAACAACATGTTGGTTCCGGTGTCGGCATCGGCGACGGGGAAGACGTTGAGAAGGTTGATCTCGTCGGTATGGGTGATGAGGTGCCCGACCGCGTTGTGCGCCCAGTCCCGCAGGCCGGATGCGTCGAACCGAACTACCGGAATGGCGGCCACCTCACCTCCTCAGACGCACATGCAGACCGCGCCAGCCTAGCGATCGCGCCCGACAATCCGATGCGCTGCTGCACAGGTTGTGGACCGTTTTGGTGATCCGTCGCCCCGGCCGGTATCCTGGTCAGGTTGTCGGGTCGACTCGCGACGCTTTTTGGCGGCGCAGCATCTAGACCCCCAAGTACTGATACAAGGAGTTCTCGATATGGCTGCCGTGTGCGATATCTGCGCGAAGGGCCCCGGCTTCGGCAAGTCGGTGTCGCACTCGCATCGTCGGACCAACCGTCGTTGGGATCCGAACATCCAGACGGTGCATGCCGTTGCCCGCCCCGGTGGCAACAAGCAGCGCCTCAACGTGTGCACCTCCTGCCTGAAGGCGGGCAAGGTCGCACGGGGCTGATCCCAGCCACACTTTGCGTCGATAGGCCGGTGGACTTTTGTCCGCCGGCCTATTTGCGTGCGCTCAGGGGAGGTTCAAGGCAGCCGCCAGTCGATCGGTTCTGCCCCCATCCCACTCAGTAGTTCGTTCGTCCGGCTGAACGGCCGGGAGCCGAAGAATCCGCGGGACGCCGACAGCGGCGACGGGTGCACCGACTCGATGACGGCGCAGTCGCCCTCGGCGAGCATCGGCTTCAGCGTGGCGGCGTCGCGCCCCCACAGCACCGCGACCAGCGGCTGCGGCCGGGCCACCAGGGCCCGGATCGCCCGTTCGGTGACCGCCTCCCAGCCCTTGCCGCGATGCGAGGCCGGCGTGCCCGGCCGCACCGTGAGCACCCTGTTGAGCAGCATCACGCCCTGTTGTGACCAGGGGGTGAGATCACCGGTCGCGGGCACGGGATACCCGAGGTCCGTGCTGTACTCGTTGAAGATGTTGCCCAGGCTGCGCGGCACCGGCCGGACGTCGGGTGCCACCGAGAAGCTCAGACCGACGGCATGGCCCGGAGTCGGGTACGGATCCTGGCCGACGATCAGCACCCGCACCGCCTCGAACGGAAAGGTGAACGCCCGCAACACGTTCTCGCCGGCCGGCAGGTAGCGGTGCCCGGCGGCCAGTTCCTCGCGCAGGAATTCCCCGAGTTGGGTGATCTGCGGGGCCACCGGCTCGAGCGCGCGCGCCCACCCCGGTTCGATCAGGTCAGTCAGAGGGCGTGGTGTCACGAGCGCCAAAACTAGCGTGCCCGGTGCTCAGAACGACTGCCAGCCCGCGCTTCCGTGCCACGGCTCACCGTCCAGCTTCACCCCGGCGGGCCCGTCCAGGACCCGCCCGATGGTGCGCCAACCCGGCGGCGGGGACCCGGCGAAGGTGGCCACCAGCGCGTGATCCTCACCGCCGCCCAGCACCCAGTCCCAGGCGTCATCGCCGGTGGCGGCGGCCACCGGGGCCAGCGCGTCATGGTCGGCGCGCAGCGCGGGCGAGGACAGATCGATACGCACCCCGGAGGCCACGGCGATGTGACCCAGGTCGGCCACCAACCCGTCGGACACGTCGGTCATCGAGCTCGCGCCCGCCCGTGCGGCCTCGGCTCCCTGCCCATACGGTGGCTCGGGCACCAGGTGCCGGCGGCGCAAGACCTCGGGTCCGCTGATGTCCTTGAGCCACAACACATATCCGGCCGCCGAACGGCCCAGTTCGCCGGCCACCGCGACGATGTCACCGGGCTGTGCCGTGTCGCGACGGACGGGTTCGCGACCGCCGAGGTCGCCGAGCACCGTCACCGACACCACCCACAGCGGGGCGCTCACCAGGTCACCCCCGGCGATGCCGGCCCCGAATTTCGCGGCCTCGGACCACATTCCGTCACTGAGCCGCACCGCGGCGTCCGCGCTGGTGTGCGCGGGGGCACCGAAGGCCACCACGAACGCGGTCGGGGTGGCGCCCATCGCCTCGGCGTCGGCGGCGTTCTGCGCGATCGCCTTGCGACCGATGTCGAACGGGTCCGACCAGTCCAGCCGAAAGTGCCGGTCCTGCACCAGCATGTCGGTCGACACCACGGTGCGCCCGTCACCGGTCAGCACGACCGCCGCGTCGTCACCGGGGCCCAGCTCCACCGCGGGTGGTTGCGCACGCCCTGCGACGAGCCGGTCGATGACGGTGAACTCGCCGACCTGCGCGAGGGTGGGTTCACTGTCCGTCATCTCACCCGCCTCCACCCTGAACAGTCCCGCGACCTGCGGTACGTTTGGTCCCTGCGGCGCAGAGTCTATGTAGTGGAGCGGAGGGAACACCCGGTGGTGGAGGCATTCATGCTGATTCAAACCGAGGTGGGCCGCGCCGAGGTCGTCGCCAAACAACTCGCCGGGCTGCCCGGGGTGCTCTCGGCCGAGTACGTGACCGGCCCCTACGACGTGGTCGCCCGAATCAGCGCCGCCGGCCTCGGCGAACTGCATGACACGGTGGCCGCCAGTATCCAGCAGGTGACCGGTATCACCCGGACCTTGACCTGCCCGATCGCCGACGGGGGCGCCCCCTAGCATTGCGGGGTGCCCGATCCCGATATCCAGGACGGCCCGCCACGGGGTCTGATCATCGCGGCGGCCGGCGTCGCCCTGGCCGCGGTCATCGTGCTTCTCACCTTCGCCGCCATCCGGCAGAGCGATCCGGCGCCCCGCCCGGTGGCGATCGCCGCCGCTCCGGCCCCCGCCGCGGACAGCCCGCAGTGCGCCGCTCTTCTCGCCAGCCTGCCCGACCAGCTCGGTGACTACCGCCGCGCGGTCGCCGTCGAGCCGGTGCCCGCGGGCTCCGCCGCCTGGCAGCAGACCGCGGTCAACACCGAGCCGGTAATCCTGCGGTGCGGGCTGGACCGGCCCGCCGATTTCGTCGTCGGGGCGCCGCTGCAGGTCGTCGACGAGGTGAGCTGGTTCGAGGTCAAGGGTGACGGCGCCAGCACCTGGTTCGCCGTCGACCGCGGTACCTACGTGGCGCTGACCCTGCCCCAGGGATCCGGGCCCAGCCCGATCCAATTGATGTCCCGGACCATCGCCCAGGTGATGCCGGCCCTCCCCCTCGCGCCCGGGCCCGCCCGCTGAGTTTCCTCGGCCGCACCGACGGGCAATCCCGTAACGTTGGCTCCAGCAAACCCGATAGGGAATCGATGTCACCTTCACATTCGTTGCGAATCAAGCACCTGGCCGCCGGTGTCGCGGGCTGCGCCGTCGTCGCGGCCGTCGGCGTGCTGGCCCATCCCCTGCCCGACGCCTCGTCACCGGCCGGAGCGCAGCGCGCCGCCTCGGCCGAGGTGATCCTCGTATCGGACACGCCCACCCGCCCGAGCCCCCGATCACGGGTCGGCACGAACGACCCGTGGGTGTCGAAGACGCAATCCGCCCTCAAACGGCTGAACACCGCCATCGCGGATTTCCAGACGGCGATCGAGGCCAAGGACTACCCGGCTCTGCAGGACGCGTGCACCCGGGTCGGCAGTGCGGGACGCGCCATCGAAAGTGCCCTGCCCGCACCGTCCCAGGAAGCGACGGACGCCCTCGGCGAGGCCGTCTCCAACTTCCACGCGGCCGGCTCCAAGTGCGACGGCTTGACCGCCGAAGCGGGCAGCGGTGCTGTGCAGTCCGTCGTCGCCGACATCAAGACCGGGATGGGCAACGTGCACGCCGCGCAGGCCGCGCTGGGCAGCGGTTAACGCAGACCGGTGCCGCGCGCCACGGCGGTCTCGACCATGGCCGCCAGCAGCGTCGGATAGTCCACCCCGCTGGCCGCCCACATCCGCGGGTACATCGAGATGGTGGTGAACCCGGGCATGGTGTTGATCTCGTTGATCACCGGTCCGTGCTCGGTGAGGAAGAAGTCGACCCGGGCCAGGCCCTGACAGTCGATGGCGCGGAACGCGCGGATGGCCAGCTGCCTGATCTCCTCGGCGACGCTGTCGTCGACCTTGGCCGGCACGTCCAGTTCGGCGGCGTCTTCGAGGTACTTCGTCGCGAAGTCGTAGAACCCGTCCTCGCGGCCACGCACGCCGGCGACCCGGATCTCGCCCACCGTGCTGGCCTCCAGCCGGCCGTCGGCGAATTCCAGCACTCCGCATTCCAGTTCGCGGCCGGGAATTGCCGCCTCGACGATGACCTTGGGATCGTGCGAGCGGGCCTGCGCGATGGCGGCGGGCAGCTGATCCCACGCCGTCACCCGATTGACCCCGATCGATGATCCTCCGCGCGCCGGCTTGACGAAGACGGGCAGGCCGAGCCGCTCCCTGTCCTCCAGTTCGAGCGTGCCGTGGTGGGCGCGCAGCACCACCTGGTCCCCGATCGGCAAGCCCTCGGCGGCCAGCAGCTTCTTGGTGAATTCCTTGTCCATCCCGGCCGCGCTGGCCAGCACGCCGGCGCCGACGTAGGGCACCCCCGCCAGCTCCAGCAGGCCCTGGATGGTGCCGTCCTCGCCGTAGGGGCCGTGCAAGACCGGGAAGACGACGTCGACGGTGGCCAGGATGTCGCCGGCCGCCTCGCCGAGCGACAACAACTGGCCGCTGCGGTGCGGATCCGCGGGCAGGGCCAGCGCGGTTCCGGAAGCGCCGGTCACCTCGGGCAGCGTGCCGTCGGTGATGGCCAGGGTTTCCGGGCGGCCGTCGGTGAGCACCCACGACCCCTCCGGGGTGATCCCGACGGCGACCACCTCGAACCGTTCGGGATCGAGATTGCGCAAGATACTGCCGGCGGAAACACACGAGATCGCGTGCTCAGAGCTGCGTCCGCCGTAGACGACGGCGACGCGGATTCGGGCACTCACAAACAGGAGACGTTACCGGCTGGCGCCGGGGCGGGGGGTTTCAGGACCTCACCGGGTCCAGGGAGCGCTCGATGTCGGCGACGATGTCGTCGGTGTCCTCGATGCCCAGCGACAGCCGGGCGAAGCCGTCGGGAACCGGGTCGCCCCAGCGGGCGCGCCGGTCCACGCAGGTGTGGATGCCCCCGAAGCTCGTCGCGGCGACCAGCAGCGAGCTGCGCTCGACGAGGGCATGCACCGCGGCGGCGTCGGCCAGCTCGACGGCGACCAGACCACCGAAGCGCGTCATCTGTTCGGCGGCGATCGGATGCGACGGATCGTCCGGCAGGCCGGGATAGCGCACCGCCCGTACGGCCGGGTGATCGCGCAGCAGCAGGGCGACGGCCGCGGCGTTGCGGCATTGCCGCTCGATCCGCAGACCGGCGGTGCCCAGGCTACGCAACACCAGCCACGCCTCGAGGGCACCGAGCACCGGCCCGGACAGCAGCCGGTCGCGCTGCACCCTGTCCATCAGCTCGTCGTTGCAGCCGGCGACGTACCCCGCCAGCAGATCGCTGTGCCCCGACAGCGCCTTCGTCGCGCTCGCGACCACCAGGTCGGCGCCCAGGGACAGTGGCCGCAACCCCAGCGGAGTCGCCGCGGTGTTGTCCACCACCAGTGTGGTTCCGCGGCCCCGGCAGATGGTCGCCAGCCGGTGCAGGTCCACCACGTCCAGGGTGGGGTTCACCGGCGTCTCGGCCAGCACCACATCGGCTGTCGCGGCCGCGTCGCACATCTGCGCCGCGGTCGCCTCGACGACGGTAACGCCTTGCTGGGCAAGATATTCGGCCGCGTATCGGCGGACCTGGTAGTAACCGTCAGCAGGCACGACAAGGGTGGTCCCGGGCCGGGACAGCACGCGCAGCACCGAGGTGATGGCGCCCATCCCGGAGCCGTAGGTCAGCGCGTGTGACGCACCCTCCAGTTCGGCCAGCGCGGATTCCAGATGCCGCCAGGTCGGGTTGGACACGCGACCATAGGTGTCCAGTTCCCCGGATTCGTCGGGGGCCAGGTGATAGGCCGATGCGGGGACCGGTGCGGGAGCTATCGGGTCGCCCGGAACCGCATGTGCTCCAACAACATTGACGCTGCGCGTGGAATCGCCGAAACCACCGTGGATCATTGCGCTACTCCGGTTTGGTACTGCGCCCCAGCAGGAGCATGACGGCTTCCTTGACGGACAACCCGCGGTGGCACACCTGATGTACGGCGTCGGTGAGCGGCATCTCCACGTCGTAGCTCGATGCGAGTGCCAGCACCGACCGGCAGGAGGCCACGCCCTCGGCGACGTGTCCCTCGGCGGCCGCCAGCGCGGATTCCATCGAGCCGCCCAGCCCGAGGCGTTCCCCGAACGTCCGGTTGCGCGACCGCGGTGACGTGCAGGTGGCCACCAGGTCGCCGACACCGGCCAGCCCCGCCAGGGTGGCGCCCTTGGCGCCCAACGCGATTCCCAGCCGCATGATCTCGGCCAGCCCGCGGGTGATGATCGCGGCCGAGGTGTTCTCCCCCAGCCCGACACCGGCTGCCATCCCGCAGGCCAGCGCGATGACGTTCTTGCAGGCGCCGCCGATCTCGGCCCCCACCACGTCGGCGTTGGTGTAGGGCCGGAAGTACGGCGTGGAGAACGCGCGCTGCAGTGCCACCGCCCGGCCCGAGTCGGTGCAGGCGACCACGGTGGCCGCCGGTTGCTCGTCGGCGACCTCCTTGGCGAGGTTCGGGCCCGACACCACGGCCACCCGGGCCGCGTCGGCCCCGGTCACCTGCGAGATGACCTGACTCATCCGCATCAGCGTGTCCAACTCGATCCCCTTGGCCAGGCTCACCAGGGTGACATCTTCGCCGATCAGAGGTTTCCAGTGCTCGAGGTTGGTACGCAGGGTCTGCGACGGCACCCCCAGCAGCACCGTGCAGGCACCGTCCAGCGCCTCGGCCGGGTCACAGGTGGCCCGGATACCGCCGGGCAGCACCGTGTCCCCGAGGTAGAAGGGATTTCGATGAGTGGCGTTGATCTGATCGGCGAGCTCGGGGCGACGCGTCCACAGCGTCACACCGTTGCCCGCATCGGCAAGCACTTTCGCCAGTGCTGTTCCCCAGGCACCGGCACCCATCACCGCGGCTTCGACCACGCCTCACCCTAGCGCGGTCGCAACTGCTGGCAGGATGGCGAGTGTGACGACACCACAGGTGGGTCTGGTGATCGCGGTCAAGCGACTCAACGCCGCCAAGACCCGGCTCGCGCCGGTGCTGTCGGCCTCCGCGCGCCAACGACTGGTGCTCGCCATGCTGGCCGACACCATCGCGGCGGCCGCTTCGGTGCCCGCGGTGAGTTCGATCACGGTGGTGACCCCGGACCCGGCGGCGGCCGCGGCGGCCGTCGACCTCGGCGCCCACGCGCTGGCCGACCCCACCCCCGAAGGGCATCTCGACCCGCTCAACAACGCGCTCAATGCCGCCGAAAAAGCCAGTGCCACAACAGATATTCTCATCATTCAGGGCGATCTGCCCGCACTGCGGCCCGACGAGCTGTCCGCCGCCATCGCCGCCGCGACGGGGCACCGGCGCAGTTTCGTGGGCGACCGGCACGGCACCGGCACCTCCGCGCTGTTCGCCTTCGGCGCACCCCTGGATCCCCGGTTCGGCACGGATTCCGCACGCCGCCACGCGGATTCGGGTGCCGTCGAGCTCACCGGTGGCTGGCCGGGCCTGCGCTGCGATATCGACACCCCCGATGACCTCGCGGTCGCACTGAGCCTCGGAGTCGGGCCGGCCACCAGCCGGGTGATCGGCAATCTGGCGTGCACGGGTACCGACTGTTAAGTGGTCCGCACTGGAATGCACCGTGGCGATGCGCAATGATCGATACATGACCGAAGCCGACACGCGAACCGCCGACGCCGAGTGGACGTCACCCGAGAACACCCCCGATGCGCCGCCCGCGGCGACCGCCGATCTGGTGGTGGACCCGCTGCCCGAGGATCGCTACCTCAACCGGGAGCTCAGTTGGCTGGACTTCAACGCGCGCGTCCTCGCGCTCGCCGCCGACACCTCCCTGCCGCTGTTGGAGCGCGCCAAGTTTCTCGCCATCTTCTCCTCGAATCTCGATGAGTTCTATATGGTTCGGGTCGCCGGACTCAAGCGCCGCGACGAGATGGGACTGTCGGTGCGCTCGGCCGACGGGCTGTCCCCACGCGAGCAGTTGCGGCGGATCGGTGAGCGCACCCAGCAGCTGGCCAGCAGGCACGCCCAGGTGTTCCTCGAATCGGTTCGGCGCGGTCTGGCCGACGAGGGAATCGTCATCGTCACCTGGAGCGATCTGGACGAGTACGAGCGTGAGCGGCTGTCGACCTACTTCCACGAGCAGGTGTTCCCGGTGCTCACCCCGCTGGCGGTCGATCCGGCGCACCCGTTCCCGTTCGTGAGTGGCCTGAGCCTCAACCTCGCGATCACCGTCCGCCAGCCTGACGACGGCACTCAGCACTTCGCACGAATCAAGGTGCCCGACAACGTCGACCGCTTCGTCGAACTCCCCGTCCGGGAGACCGACGACGGCACCACCGGGCCGACCCGCTTCCTGCCGCTGGAAACTCTCATCGCGGCATTCCTTCCGGTGCTGTTCCCCGGCTTGGACATCGTGGAGCACCACGCCTTCCGGATCACCCGCAACGCCGATTTCGAAGTCGCCGAGGACCGCGACGAGGACCTGCTGCAGGCCCTGGAGCGCGAGCTGGCCCGGCGCCGGTTCGGCTCACCGGTGCGTCTCGAGGTCGCCGACGACATGACCGAGAACATGCTCGAGCTGCTGTTGCGCGAACTCGATGTGCACCCCGGCGACGTCATCCAGGTGTCGGGACTGCTGGACCTGTCCTCCCTGTGGCAGATCTACGGCGTGGACCGGCCCGATCTGAAGGACCGGCCGTTCGTCCCGGCAACCCCAGCGGCTTTCGGTGAGCGCGAAACACCGAAGAGCATCTTCTCGACACTGCGCGATGGCGACGTGCTGGTGCACCATCCCTATGACTCGTTCTCCACCACCGTGCAGCGATTCATCGAACAGGCCGCCGCGGATCCGAATGTGCTCGCCATCAAGCAGACGCTGTACCGCACCTCCGGTGACTCGCCGATCGTCAACGCGCTTGTCGACGCCGCCGAGGCCGGTAAGCAGGTCGTGGCGCTGGTGGAGATCAAGGCGCGCTTCGACGAACAGGCCAACATCAAGTGGGCCAGGAAACTGGAACAGGCCGGAGTGCACGTGGTGTACGGCCTGATCGGGCTCAAGACCCACTGCAAGACGGCACTGGTGGTGCGGCGCGAAGGCTCGACGATACGGCGGTATTGCCACATCGGCACCGGCAACTACAACCCGAAAACCGCCCGCCTGTATGAAGATGTCGGCTTGCTCACCGCCTCACCCGAGGTGGGCGCCGACCTGACGGACCTGTTCAACTCGCTGACGGGCTACTCGCGCAAGGAGTCCTACCGCAACCTGCTGGTGGCACCGTTCGGCGTGCGCAGGGGCATCGTCGAACGGATCGAGGCCGAGATGGCCGCCACCCGGGACGGCGCACAGGGCCGGATCCGGTTGAAGGCCAATGCGTTGGTCGACGAGCAGGTGATCGATGCCCTCTACCGCGCCTCGCAGGCCGGGGTGCGCATCGAGGTCGTGGTGCGCGGGATCTGCGCGCTCAAGCCCGGCGTTCCCGGCTTTTCCGAGAACATCGTGGTGCGCTCGATTCTGGGCCGATTCCTTGAGCACTCACGAATTATTCACTTCAACGCCATGAATGAGTTCTGGATCGGCAGTGCCGACATGATGCATCGTAATCTCGACCGTCGCGTCGAAGTCATGGCCCAGGTCAAGGATCCGCGACTCACCGCGCAGCTCGACGACATGTTCGAGTCCGCAATGGATCCCGCCACCCGGTGCTGGGAACTGCGCGCCGACGGTCACTGGACAGCATCGCCCCTCGAAGGCCAGACCGTGCGCGACCATCAGGCGTTGATGATGGAACGTCATCGACATCCCTGACGGATCCGCTACCCGTCGCTTCGCCCGCTGCGCGAACTACAGGAGTTGATGTGCCGAACACGGTGACCCGCCCGAAGACTGTGCACGCTGCGGGCGCGGTGCTGTGGCGGGAGAACGCCTTCGGTGCCGAGGGTGGGCCGTCGGTGGAAGTGGCCGTCGTGCACCGCCCCCGCTACGACGACTGGTCACTGCCCAAGGGCAAGGTCGACCCCGGCGAGACGGAGCCGGTCACCGCGGTGCGGGAGATCCTCGAAGAGACCGGGTACGCATGCCAACTCGGCCGGCGTCTCCCGTCGATCAGTTACCCGGTGGGCGAGGACACCAAGCAGGTGCGGTACTGGGCGGCGCGCACGATCGACGGGGAGTTCATCCCCAATGACGAGGTCGACCAACTGCTCTGGCTGCCGCCCGCCGCGGCGCTGGAACGCCTGCAGTACCCGTTTGACCGGAAGGTGCTGCGGCGCTTCACCAAAGTGCCTGCGGACACCAGCACCGTCCTGATCGTCCGGCACGGGCGGGCGGGCCGGAAGTCCCGGTACAAGGGTGATGACCGGAAACGCCCGCTGGACAAGCATGGTCGCGCCCAGGCTGAATCGCTGGTCGGGCAGTTACTCGCCTTCGGTGGCGATCGGCTCTTCGCCGCGCCACGGGCCCGCTGCCACCAGACGCTCGAACCCTTGGCCGAGGAGCTCGGCGTGGCGGTCGACGGCGAACCGGCGCTCACCGAAGAGGCCTACAGCGACCACCGGAGCACCGGCCGCGCCCGCGTGCTGGAGATCGCCAAGGAGGCGGCGGCCGCCGGCGGCACCCCGGTGATCTGCACTCAGGGCAAGGTGATTCCGGATCTGATCGCGTGGTGGTCCGAACGCGACGGCGTGAAGCCGGACAAGTCGCGCAACCGCAAGGGCAGCACCTGGGTCCTGTCGCTGGTGGGCGAACGCCTGGTGGCCGCCGACCATATCGGCAGCCCGCTCGCCAACGACGACTGACATCTCAGGCTGGACACCCAGACACGAAAACGCCGTGGATCACGAAGATCCACGGCGTTTCGCGTTGAGACGTTCTCGTTACTTACGGCCGCGCTTGACCGGAGCAGCCTTCTTGGCCGGAGCCTTCTTGGCGGGAGCCTTGGCGACGACCTTCTTGGCGGGAGCGGCCTTCTTGGCCGGAGCCTTGGTGGCCGGAGCCTTCTTGGCGGCGACGGCCTTCTTGACCGGAGCAGCCTTCTTGGCCGGAGCCTTGGTGGCCGGAGCCTTCTTGGCGGCGACGGCCTTCTTGACCGGAGCAGCCTTCTTGGCCGGAGCCTTCTTCGCAGCGACGGCCTTCTTGACCGCAGCCCGCTTGGCCGGGGCCGCAGCCACGCCACGCTTCACGGCAGGACCGTCGGCCGGGAGCTTTTGCGCGCCAGCGACAACCGCCTTGAACTGAGCGCCCGGGCGGAACGCCGGCACCGAGGTCGGCTTGACCTTGACGGTCTCGCCGGTGCGCGGGTTACGCGCAACGCGCGCGGCGCGCCGGCGCTGCTCGAAAACACCGAAGCCGGTGATGGTGACGCTCTCACCCTTGTGCACAGCCCGCACAATCGTGTCGACGATGTTCTCGACCGCCGCAGTAGCCTGTCGACGATCGGTGTCCAACTTGGCTGTGAGTGCGTCGATGAGCTCTGCTTTGTTCATGCAAACCCTCCGAAGTCAGTGGTCCACTTTGGACCGACTAGAGGACACGGTAAACCCACATGCTGCAGATTTCCAAGAGCCACGCGCAGTTTCAGGCATTGCTGAGAAACTTTTTTGGATTCGGTTGCCCCACTTGGACAGTGGTACGGGCGTCTGAGAATGGGGTTGCCGGGCGGCATTTGGGCCTTCGGCGGGACCGATTTCAGCCCGGCAGAGTGGTCGGCTTGAAGCTCGGCCTGCTCCGCTCGAAGTCCGCGATTTCATCCTGTTTGCGCAGCGTAAGGCCTATATCGTCGAGTCCTTCCAGGAGTCGCCAGGCCGTGTAGTCGTCAATCGTGAACGGCAGCATGACCGTTCCTGCGGTGATATTCCGATCTTGAAGATTCACAGTGATTTCCAGCCCGGGGTTCTGCTCGATGAGCTTCCACAGGAGTTCGACATCATCGTGTGTGACTTCGGCCGCCAAAAGGCCCGCCTTGCCCGCGTTGCCGCGGAAGATATCCGCGAATCGGGGCGAGATCACGACCCGGAACCCGAAATCCATCAGCGCCCAGACGGCATGTTCGCGCGACGAGCCGGTGCCGAAATCGGGGCCGGCCACCAGAACCGAACCCTTGTCGAAAGGCGCCAGATTGAGGATGAAGGACGGATCGGTGCGCCAGGCGGCGAAAAGGCCGTCCTCGAAACCCGTTCGGGTGACCCGCTTCAAGTAGACCGCCGGAATGATCTGGTCGGTGTCCACATTGGACCGCCGCAGCGGGACACCGATTCCGGTGTGGGTGGTGAAAGCTTGCATGACGAATTCCCTTCTAGCGGCTCTGCGCGGCAGGCAGATCGGCGGGTGAGGACAACGTGCCGCGCACGGCGGTGGCGGCCGCGACGGCCGGGGACACCAGATGGGTGCGCCCACCCTTGCCCTGGCGCCCTTCGAAATTTCGGTTGGACGTGGAGGCGCAACGCTCCCCCGGTGCGAGCTGATCGGGATTCATTCCCAGACACATCGAGCAGCCGGCCTGGCGCCAATCGGCGCCGGCGGCGGTGAAGATGTCCCCCAGGCCTTCGGATTCGGCTTGTGCGCGAACCCGCATGGATCCCGGGACGACCAGCATCCGGACCCCGTCGGCGACCTTGCGGCCATCCAGGATTTCCGCGACCACCCGCAGATCTTCGATGCGCCCGTTGGTGCAGGACCCGACGAACACGGTGTCCACGGCCACCTCACGCATCGGGGTACCCGCCCGAAGGTCCATGTACTCCAATGCCTTTTCCGCTGCCTGACGCTCGTCGTCACCGCCCATCAGTTCCGGGTCCGGCACGGCGGCCGACAGCGGAACGCCCTGCCCGGGATTGGTGCCCCAGGTGACGAACGGGCTGAGCGAGGCGGCGTCGATGTACACCTCGGTGTCGAATTCCGCGCCGTCGTCAGTGCGTAACCGACTCCAGGCCGCCAGGGCGGCATCCCAGTCGGCGCCGGTCGGGGCGTGCGGACGGCCCTTCAAGAATTCGTAGGTGGTCTCGTCGGGCGCCACCATGCCGGCCCGCGCGCCCGCCTCGATGCTCATATTGCAGACCGTCATCCGGCCCTCCATCGACAGCGATTCGATGGCGCTACCCCGATATTCGATGACATGGCCCTGGCCGCCGCCGGTGCCGATCTTGGCGATGACCGCGAGGATGATGTCCTTGGCGCTGACGCCGGGGGGCAGCACGCCGTCGACGTTGACCGCCATGGTCTTGAACGGTTTGAGCGAGAGCGCCTGGGTGGCCAGCACATGCTCGACCTCCGAGGTGCCGATGCCCATCGCGATGGAGCCGAACGCGCCGTGGGTCGAGGTGTGGCTGTCACCGCACACCACCGTCATGCCCGGCTGCGTCAGTCCCAGCTGCGGGCCGATGATGTGCACGATGCCCTGCTCGGCATCGCCCATCGGGTACAGCCGGACACCGAATTCCGCGCAGTTGCGGCGCAGGGTCTCGACCTGGGTGCGCGACACCGGGTCGGCGATCGGCTTGTCGATGTCGACGGTCGGCACGTTGTGGTCCTCGGTGGCGATCGTCAGGTCGGGCCGGCGCACCGGGCGCCCGGCCAGCCGCAGACCGTCGAACGCCTGCGGGCTGGTGACTTCGTGCACCAGATGGAGATCGATGTAGATGAGGTCGGGCTCCCTGGCGGAACCCTCGCCTGCGCCGCGCACCACAACGTGGTCGTCCCAGACCTTTTCGGCCAGGGTCTTCGGCGTCTGTGCCGTCTTGCTGGTCTGCTCCATGGCTGTCTCTATTCGTGTTGGGGCGTCCTGCCGTGACGGGCTGGCTATCTCACGATACGGAACGCTAGTATCTCCCTATGAGACAGGATAGCGGTATCGGCGTCCTCGACAAAGCGGTGGGCGTGCTGCATACCGTGGCCGAATCGCCCTGCGGGCTGGCCGAACTGTGTGAACGGACCGGACTGCCGCGCGCCACCGCACACCGCCTGGCCGCCGGCCTCGAAGTGCACCGCCTGTTGGCCCGCGACCCCGAAGGTCGGTGGCGCCTGGGCCCCGCACTGACCGAACTCGCGGGGCATGTCAACGATCCGCTGGTGGCCGCGGGGGCGGCGATCCTGCCCCGCCTGCGCGAAATCACCGGGGAGAGCGTGCAACTGTATCGGCGGGAGGGCACCGCGCGGGTGTGCGTGGCCGCGCTGGAACCGCCCGCCGGACTGCGCGACACGGTGCCCATCGGCACCCGCTTGCCGATGACCGCCGGTTCCGGCGCCAAAGTGCTGCTGGCGTTCAGTGATACGGCCACCCAGCAGGCGGTGCTGCCGTCGGCGAAGTTCACCGAGCGGACGCTTGCCGAGGTCCGCAAGCGCGGCTGGGCGCAGAGCGCGGCCGAACGCGAGCCCGGCGTCGCCAGCGTGTCCGCGCCGGTCCGTGACGGCCGCGGCACCGTGATCGCCGCGGTGTCGGTGTCGGGACCGATCGATCGGATGGGTCGCCGGCCGGGAGCGCGATGGGCGGCCGATCTGCTGGCAGCCTCCGAGGCGTTGACGCGCCGGCTCTGAGGTCTTCTTGACTTGGCAAACGCCAACCTTCGCAGGAGCTGTGAACCGGGTCCGTTCCTGCGCGGACGCAGCAAACCTGTGATTGGCTTTGTTATTCCTTGAGACAAGGTCGCCGCGTTCGGCCGAGGAGGTACCACGGCTTCGCAGTCACCGCAGTGGCTGGCCACCGCACGCATGCTGCGGCGGGCCGGTTTCGGTGCGTCCGGCCCTCAGATCGACGCGGTGGTCGGGCAGGACCGGTCGGCGTATCTCGACGCGGCGCTCGGCATGGACCCCGGCACTGATCCGGGAACACTGGCGACGCCCATACCCGCACCCGTCACCCCACCCATCCCGCCCGACTCCGCCCCCGAACCGGTCCGGACGGCGTTCATCAAGGAGATGAACGCGCAGATGCTGGAACTGGGCGCGTGGTGGACGCGGCGGATGACCGCCGTACAGCAGCCCCTGCACGAGAAGTTGACGCTGGTCTGGCACAACCACTTCGCCACCTCGGCCGAAAAAGTGATCGCCGCCGAACTGATGGCAGCGCAGAACCAGAAACTGCGCGCGCTCAAGCTCGGCGATTTCCGTGATCTGGCCTACGCGATGCTGACCGATGCGGCGATGGCGCTGTGGCTGGACGCCGTACGCAACACCAAGGCCGCCCCGAACGAGAATCTGTCGCGCGAGTTCATGGAACTGTTCACGTTGGGCCACAACAACGGCTACACCGAGGCCGACGTGAAGGAAGGCGCCCGCGCACTCACCGGCCGCTACGTCATCCCCGGCGCGCAGACCCTCGTCGCACCGGAAAACCACGACACCGCAGCGAAAACGGTGTTCGGTGTCACCGGGGACCACGACGACGCCGCCTTCTGTGACATCGTGCTCAGCCAGCCGGGCTCACCGGAGTACGTCGCGGGCAAGCTCTGGCGCCTGCTGGCCTCCGATACTCCTGCCGCGCCGGACGTCCTGGCCCGGCTGACGACCGCGTACGGTCCGAACCGAAATCTGAAGGCACTCACCAAAGCCGTCTTCCTCGATCCGGCGTTCGGTGCCGCCGCCGGCAGCATGGTCACCCAACCGATCGAGTGGCTCGTCGGGATGCTGCGCGCCCTCGCCGTGCCACTGGACAGCCCAGATGCCGTCGCGGGCACCAACGTGGTGCTGACCGTCATGGGCCAGCGTCCGTTCTTTCCCTACGACGTCGGCGGCTGGCCACGGGGTCAGGTGTGGCTGTCGAGCACGAGCACCGCCGCCCGGGTGTGGGCCGCCGACAAGTTCGTCCCGATGGGCGACGTCTCGATCGTCGCCGATGCCGCGTCGGCCGACCGCATCGATGCCGCGGGCTATCTGCTGGGCATCGGCGCCTGGTCCGACAGCACGGCCGCAGCCCTCAAACCGCTGCACGACGACCCGGTTCGGCTCGTCGCGGCAGCCGCCAACACCCCCGAATACCTGACGTCCTAGCGAGATAACCGATGCCCGAGCTCAATCGCCGCAAGTTCCTGATCGCCAGCGTCGGCGCCGCCGGCCTGGTCACCGGGACGGCCGTCACCCTGCCGCACCTGCTCGACCACGGGCAACAGCGCCCCCTCGCCAAGGACGGCGGCGTGCTGGTGATCGTCACGCTCTACGGCGGCAACGACGGGATCAACACCGTGATCCCGGTCAACGACAACGCCTATCACGACGCGCGCCGCGACCTTTCCTTCGCTCCGCACCAGACGCTCGACCTGGACGGGCACCTCAGCCTGAACCCTGCACTGTCCGGGCTCAAGGGCATCTGGGACAACAACGAGCTCGCCATCGTCCGCGGTGTCGGGTACCCGAAGCAGGATCGCAGCCACTTCCGCTCCATGGACATCTGGCAGACCGCGTCGCCCGACGAACCCCTCCCGACGGGCTGGATCGGGCGCTGGCTCGACGCGGGAGGCGACGACCCACTGCGGGCGGTCAACATCGGATCGGTGTTGCCACCGCTGGCCATCGGCGAGAAGCACGTCGCCACAGGCCTTTCCGTGAAGATTCCGCAGATCCCCGACGACGTCGCCGCCACCCTGAGCGCCTTGAGCACCGCAGACTCCGGCGACACTCCCTCGATGGCAGCCGTGCGGGCGAACTACCGGGACTGCGCCACAACCGATTCGGCGTTCAGCAGCTTCACCAACAGCCCACTGCCGGATGCCTCGGACGATCCGGGCAAGCAGCTGGCCGAGGATCTCGACCTGGTGGCCACGTGTGTGCATGCCGGGGTGCCGACCCAGGTGTACATGGTGACCCTGGGCGGGTTCGACACCCACGCCGACGAGCGCGATGCCCACCAACACCTGCTGGCGGCCCTCGACGCGGCGCTCGCCCCCTTCCTCATGCAGATGAGGCGCAGCGCACGCGGCCGCAATGTGGTCGTGATGGTGTACTCGGAGTTCGGCAGGCGCGTCGAGGCCAATGCCTCCCAGGGCACCGACCACGGCACCTCAGGGCCGGTGTTCATCGCGGGCCCCCGGGTCAAAGGCGGCTTCTACGGCGACGAGCCGAGCTTGACCGACCTGGCCGACGGTGACCTGAAGACCACGACCGATTTCCGTGACATCTATCACGAGCTGCTGAGCGGGACACTGGCTTCGGACCCGGAGCCCTCGGTCGGGCCGGGTCGCCGAACCGTCGGCTTCCTCTGAACGGCTGACTCGCCAGAAAGGAAAAACGTCCCGGGACCGATGACGGTCCCGGGACGATCTGTTGTACCCCCGATGGGATTCGAACCCACGCTACCGCCGTGAGAGGGCGGCGTCCTAGGCCGCTAGACGACGGGGGCTAGAACTTGATCCGGAGGGAAAGCATAGCCGACGAGCTTGTGCTGACCTAATCTCCCGATTGGCTGGGGTACCAGGACTCGAACCTAGAATGAGGGAATCAGAATCCCTAGTGTTGCCAATTACACCATACCCCAAAACATGCCCATCACCGCTGGTCACGGGCACTATCGGCCCCAATCACTCGGCGGGTTTCACCCCGCTGTCGTTTTCTGAGCCGACGAGCAGACTACCAAAGATTTCCGAGGCCTTTCACACGCCCCGTCAGACCCCACCCCGTACCGCGCGCAACCTGGCCAGACTGCGCTGCGCACCGAGCAGTTCCATCGATTCGAACAGCGGCGGGCTGACCGTCGCACCGGTGATCGCCACCCGGATCGGACCGAAGGCCTTCCTGGGTTTGAGCTCCAGACCCTCCAGAAGCGCCGTTTTGAGGGCTTCTTCGATGTGGGGGGTCGTCCACTCGCTGACGGCCTCCAGGGCCGCCAGCGCGGCGTCCAGCACCGGCGCCGAATCCGGCCCGAGTTCCTTGGCCGCGGCCTTCTCATCCATGACGTAGGCGGCGTCGTTGAAGAACTTCACCAGATCCCAGGCGTCGCCGAGCACGACGATGCGGGTCTGCACCAGGGCGGCCGCTTCGGCGAACGCCGCGTCGTCGAGCGTGGTGTCGTGACCGTGCGCCGCCAGATATGCCGCCAACCGGGCGGTGAAGTCCTGCGGCGTCAGCAGACGGATGTGCTCGGCGTTGATCGCGTCGGCCTTCTTCTGGTCGAACCGCGCGGGGTTCGAGTTCACGTCGGCGACGTCGAACGCGGCCACCATCTCGTCGAGGCTGAACACGTCGTGATCGTCGGCGATACCCCAGCCCAGCAGCGCCAGGTAGTTGAGCAGCCCCTCCGGGAGGAAGCCGCGGTCCCGGTGCAGAAACAGGTTGGACTGCGGATCGCGCTTGGACAGCTTCTTGTTGCCGTCGCCGAGAACGCTTGGCAGATGCGCGAATTCGGGCACCCGCTCGGCGACACCGATGCGGATCAGGGCGAGGTACAGCGCGATCTGGCGTGGCGTCGAGGGCATGATGTCCTCGCCGCGCAACACGTGGGTGATCTTCATCAGCGCGTCGTCGACCGGGTTGACCAAGGTGTACAGCGGATCCCCACTGGCCCGGGTGATCGCGAAGTCCGGCACCGAACCGGCGGGAAAGCTCACCGGCCCGCGCACCAGGTCATTCCACGACAGGTCCTCGTCGGGCATCCGCAACCGCAGCACGGGCTTGCGGCCCTCCGCCGCGTACCCGGCCCGCTGCTCGGCGGTCAGGTCGCGGTCGTAGTTGTCGTATCCCAGTTTGGGATTGCGGCCCGCCGCGAGATGGCGGGCCTCCACCTCCTCCGGCGTGGAGTACGCCTCGTACACCTCGCCGGCCGCAACCAGTTTGGCGATCACGTCGCGGTAGAGGTCGGCGCGCTGCGACTGCCGGTAGGGCTCGTGCGGGCCGCCCACCTCGGGACCCTCGTCCCAGTCCAGCCCGAGCCAGCGCAACGCATCCAGGATCGCGTCGTAACTCTCCTGGCTGTCGCGGGCCGCGTCGGTGTCCTCGATGCGGAACACGAACGCGCCGCCGGTGTGCCGGGCGTAGGCCCAGTTGAACAGCGCGGTGCGCACCAGCCCGACGTGCGGGGTACCGGTCGGTGAGGGGCAGAAACGTACCCGAACGGTCATGACTACTTTCCTTTACGCACAACGGGATTGGTGAGGGTACCGATGCCCTCGACGGTGATGCTGACGGTATCGCCGTCCTCGATGGGACCGACCCCTTCGGGTGTACCGGTCAGGATCAGGTCGCCCGGCAGCAGGGTCATCACCGCCGAGACCCACTCGATGATCGCCCCGACGTCGTGCAGCAGCAGCGCAGTGTTGCTGTCCTGGCGCACCTTTCCGTTGACGTCGGTGCGAAGGTCCAGCCCCGAGGGGTCGACGGCCGTCTCGATCCACGGCCCCACCGGGCAGAAGGTGTCATGGCCCTTGGCCCGCATCCACTGGCCGTCCTGCTTCTGCTGATCGCGTGCCGAGACGTCGTTGGCGATGGTGTAGCCGAGGATGTAGTCGGCGGCCTTGGCGGCTGGCACGTCCTTGCACGGCCGTTCGATGACGGCGACCAGTTCGCCCTCGTGATGCACCGGGTTGGCATCGGCGGGAAGCTGAATCGCCACGTTGGGCCCGATGATGGCGGTGTTCGGTTTGAGGAAGATCACCGGCGATTCGGGCGCTTCGCCGCCCATCTCGCGGGCGTGGGCCGCGTAGTTCTTGCCCATGCACACCACCTTGCTGGCCAGGATGGGTGCGAGCAGCCGCACATCGGCCAGCGGCCAGCTGCGGCCGGTGAAAGTGGGGTTGCGCGAGAGATACTGCTCGGCGATCTCGCGGCACACCGCATCGGAGTTCGGGTCGCCTTCGATGACTACGAAGGCGACGCCGTCGGGACTGGCGATTCGACCAAGACGCATCAGTCCAGCCTAGTGAGGGTGTGTGCTCACCCTTCGAACTGGGCACGCAGGAACGGCGTGGAGTCCGGGATGGAGGCCAGCACGGTGCCGGAATGGTCCTCGTCCGGATAGATCTTCAGCGTCACGTCCTGCCCGTTGGCCCGCAGCTGGTCGTTGAGCGCAATCGACATGCTGGGCGGCACATCACGGTCCTGCAGCCCGACACCGAGGAAGATCGGCCGGTCGTACCCGCTGGTCGGGGTGCCCATGTAGGCGGCGAGAGCGTCGGTGATCCCGGGTAGGGAGGCCAACGGGGCGCGGAAGAACCCCGGCGGCGTCAGCCCGTCCAGTGCTTGGCCCAGCGCCGCGGTGCAGAGCGTCTCGGCCTTGTCCGCGCCGGCGCGTCCCGCCGGAGTGAGCACGCTGTCGATACCCAGATCGGGCCGGGCCTCGCGCACGCCGGCCAGGATGTAGGCCGTGTAACTGGCCGCGACGGGCCCGAGGCCGGGCGGCAGCGGCATGTCCGGGCCACCCTGCCCGACGATGCCCTCGACGTTGAACGGCGTACCGGTGGCGACCACGCCGCGGTAGTCCAGCTCGGTGCCCCGAGTGAACTCGGTGGCCCAGCGGGCACTGTTGACCGCGGCACCCCCACCTTGCGACTGACCGACGATGGCCCACTTCGGCGACAACGGCAGGTCCAGATCGTGCGCGGCGATCACCGAGTCGACGACGCTGTGCGCGGTCGAGACGCTGTTGAGGTAGCTCATCAGCCCCGGGGTGCCCAGGCCCGCGTAATCCGAGCCGACCACCACGTAGCCCTCGTCGAGCCAGTGCGACAGGTATTCGTCGTCACGCTCGCTGCGCGGTAATGCCGACGGGGTGCAGTCATCGCCCAGGCCGACAGTGCCGTGCGCCCAGGCGATCACGGGCCAGCCGCCGGCGGGTGCGGCGCCGCGCGGGACGAAGACCGCGGCCGTGCTCACCGCCGGTGAGTCGTGCTGGTCGATGGTCGAATACAGGAACCGGTAGGCCGCCGCGGCACCCGGGACCCACAGCGAGTGGTCCAGCGGGACCGACGAGATGAGGTGACCCGGCGCGGGCACCGGGGCGCTGTGATGGCGGGCATCCAGGCCGGACCAGTCCAACGCGGCCGCCGAAGCAACCGGGACAGGTGACGCGACCGCGATCGATCCGGCGACCAGCAGGGCAGCGACTTTGCGCAGATTCACCGCCCCAGGCTATGGCAGTCTCCAGCCGTCCCATATTTTAGGATTCTTGTTCAACATTTTGGGAAGCCCGTGGCAACATGGCTGCATGCCCACCACGACGATCGGTACCGCCCGTCGCTGGTCCATGCTGGTGATCGCGCTCACCGCGACAACATGCGCCAACGTCTTCATCAACGGGGCGGCGTTCCTTATCCCGACCCTGCACACCGAGCGCGGACTCGACCTCGCACAAGCCGGCACGCTGTCGGCGATGCCCAGCCTCGGCATGGTGACGACGCTGATCCTCTGGGGGTACGTCGTCGACCGGTTCGGCGAAAGGCTGGTGCTGAGCCTGGGTTCCGCCCTGACCGCCGCGGCCGCCTTCGCCGCCGCGTCGGTGGACTCACTCGTCGCGGTCGGCGCGTTTCTGCTGATCGGCGGAATGGCCGCGGCCAGCAGCAATTCGGCCAGCGGCCGATTGGTGGTCGGCTGGTTCCCACCCGAACAGCGCGGCCTGGTGATGGGTATCCGGCAGACCGCCACCCCGCTGGGTGTCGGACTGGGCGCGCTGGTGATCCCGCGTCTGGCCGAATCACATGGTGTGGCAACGGCATTGCTGTTCCCCGCCGTCGTCTGCGCGCTGGCGTCGGTCATGTGCCTGATCGGTGTCATCGACCCACCGCGGCCGCCGCGCGCCGAGGCGCCTGACGAGCATCTGGCCAACCCCTACCGCGGATCGTCGATGTTGTGGCGCATCCATGCCGTATCGGTCTTGCTGGTGGTGCCGCAGTCGGTGGTCTGGACGTTCACGCTGGTGTGGCTGATGACCACGCGTGACTGGTCGGCCGCGTCGGCCGGACTGTTGGTGACGGCGGCGCAGATACTGGGCGCCGCCGGACGCATCGCCGCTGGGCGGTGGTCCGATGTGACCGGATCGCGACTGAAACCGATCCGCACCATCGCCGCGGGTGCCGCGGCCTCGATGGCCCTGCTGGCGTTCACCGACTGGCTGCACTCCCCCATCAGCATCGCGCTGGTGGTGATCGCGTCGGTGATCACCGTGTCCGACAACGGATTGGCGTTCACCGCGATCGCCGAGATCGCGGGGCCGTTCTGGAGCGGACGCGCGCTGGGCACCCAGAACACCAGTCAGCACCTGGCCTCCGCGGCGGCTTCACCACTGTTCGGCGCACTCATCGGCGTGTTCGGATTTCCGGCGGCATTCGCGGTGTGCGCACTGTTTCCCGTCGTGGCGATTCCGCTGGTGCCCACCGACCCGCAGCCGTGAATCAGGCGCTCATATCCCCTGTTTCGGGAATCCCGTCGGCCAGTCCGTAGCGCAGGTGCACGGTGCCCTTCGGGCTGGCCGCCGGCGGTTCCAGGAGCGTCAGATTCGAGGGCACCGCACCGCCGTCGAAGATCCGCTTTCCGGTTCCGAGCACGATCGGGTGCACCCACAGGTCCAGTCGGTCGAAGAGCTTCTCTCGCAACAGCGTCTGCACCAGGTTCAGGCTGCCGACGACGCGCACCTGTTCATGCCGGTCCCGAATGTCGCGCACCTCGCCGGCCAGGTCGGAACCGATCTGGGTCGATCCGGCCCAGGCCAGATCGGGCGTGCCGCGAGACGCGACGTATTTCGGGATGCTGTTGAACAGGGTGCCGAACTCGTCGTCCTGGTGTGGCCAGTACGCGGCGAAGATGTCGTAGGTCCGCCTGCCGAGCAGCAGGGCGTCGGTGCCCTCGTACGCGGCGGCGACCTGTTCGCCGGCGATCTCGTCGATCAGCGGCGCCTGCCAGCCGCCGAAGGAGAAGTCCTCCGGGTCCTCGTCGGGACCGCCCGGGGCCTGCCCGACGAGGTCGAGCGTGGCGAAGAGTTCGATCTGAATGTTTCCCATATCAGGTAGACCGGCGGACGCCGCCAGATTCATCGCGCGGCAGTATCCGCAACGCCGCGACCAGAAAGCACAACGCGCCGACGAACGTGCCGAGATTGGCCAGCCGCTCGTCCACGGTCACCCCGGTCTTGGTGACGAATGCCGCCAGCGCGGACACCCCGAATGCGACGCAGCCCAGCAGGTTGATCCATTCCGCTTGCCAGTCAACCGATTTGGGCTCCCACCACCCGACCACCAGCACGCCGAGCACGCCCGAGATGAGAAAGGCCGTGGAGCCGGCGGCATCCGGGGCCCACACGAAGCGCCGCTCACCGTGAATGGTGTGCGCCCACACCGACGCCCCGGTGCTGATGTTGAACAGGATGGTGCCGGCGGACTGCGCGGCCGAGGACCACCATGAGATCCCGCGCTCGGAGAGCCGCAGCTGCATCCACGCG
Source organism: Mycolicibacterium cosmeticum (assembly GCA_016197365.1). Lineage (GTDB taxonomy): Bacteria > Actinomycetota > Actinomycetes > Mycobacteriales > Mycobacteriaceae > Mycobacterium > Mycobacterium cosmeticum_A. The sequence continues at coordinate 57,875 of JACPVS010000002.1, forward strand.
GCGGCGGTGAAGAACCACGATCCGATGAAGCACAACGCATTCGCCGCGCCCGATCCGGCGGCGGCCGGGAATCCGGGTACCGTCGCCGCCGCGAAGAAGGCCGAACCGACGGCGAACAGGTAGCACTGCCGGCGCAGAGTGGCGAATCCGGCCATCACCCCGCCTCGAGGTTTTCCGCGCACCGGGTCAGCAGTTCGGCCAGCTGGCCGCGGCTACGGTCGGCCAACCCGTCGAGCATCACCTCTTCGACCCCGAAAACGGCGTTGTCGGCGTCGTGCAGGCGATCCCGGCCGTCGTCGGTCAGGCGCAGCGCCTGGCTGCGACCGCGGGGCGGGCCGGAGGACTCCACCAACCCCGCGGCACGCAGACCAGCCAGCAGATCCTGCAAGGTCTGGCGTGTCACGAAGCATCGCCGGGACAATTCGGCGGCCGACGCCTCGGGCTGATCGGCCAGGGCGCGCATCACGACGTACTGCGCCATCGACACCCCGAGACCGCGCAGCGCCGCATCCGAGCGTCGCCGCAGCGACTGCTGAACACGTTTCACGAGATACCCCGGGGAGGCGTCCGGATCGAACCGTTCCATGACAGGAACCTTACATTGGGCTAGGCTCATATGTAAGGAACCTGACACAAGGAGGATTGATGACAACCATCAGCACCGAAGGCGACTGCGCCACGCTGATCAACGTGTTCACCGTCGAACCCGACCGCGCAGCAGAACTCGCTGACCTGCTGACCGACGCCACCGAACGGGTCATGCGGTTCCTGCCGGGTTTTCGCAGCGCCAACATCCACGTCAGCACCGACGGCACGCGCGTCACCAACTACGCCCAATGGGCGGACGAGCACGCCTTTCGGGCGATGCTCGACGATCCGGCCGCCCGTGACCACATGGGCAAGGCCGCCGCGCTCGCGGTGAGCTTCGACCCACACTTCTACACCGTGCACTCGGTGCACGAGCGGACCACCTAGAGCAGCGAGAGGATCCGCTCGCCCACCTCGGCGGTGGACTGCTTGTCGTCCCCGCGGGTGGCCAGATGCTCGGTCACGGCCTTGTCGACGCGGGCCGCCGCCTCGGTTTCGCCGAGGTGGGCCAGCAGCAGCGCCACGCTCATCACGGCGGCCGTCGGATCGGCGATGCCCTGCCCCGCGATATCGGGCGCACTGCCGTGCACCGGCTCGAACATCGACGGATTGGTGCGCGTCGCATCGATGTTGCCGCTGGCAGCCAGCCCGATACCACCGCACACCGCCGCCGACAGGTCGGTGATGATGTCGCCGAAGAGGTTGTCGGTGACGATCACGTCGAACCGGCCCGGATCGGTGACCATGTGGATGGTGGCCGCGTCGATGTGCTGGTAGGCGACCTCGACGTCCGGGAACTCCGCGCCCACCTCGGCGACGACCCGGGACCACAGGCTGCCCGCGAAGGTCAGCACGTTCGTCTTGTGCACCAGCGTCAGGTGCTTACGCCGGGACTGGGCGCGCGCGAACGCATCCCGCACCACCCGCTCGACACCGAACGCGGTGTTCACGCTGACCTCGGTGGCGACCTCCTGCGGAGTGCCGACGCGCAGGGCGCCGCCGTTGCCGGTATAGGGACCTTCGGTGCCCTCGCGCACGACGACGAAGTCGATCCCGGTCACGCCGGCCAGCGGGCTGGTGACACCCGGGTACAGCCGGCCCGGACGCAGGTTCACGTGATGATCAAGGGCGAACCGCAGTTTGAGGAGCAGGCCGCGCTCGAGCACGCCGCTGGGCACCGACGGGTCGCCGATCGCGCCGAGCAGGATCGCGTCGTAGCCCTTGAGCTCTTCGATCGTCTCCGTGGTGAGCAGTTCACCGGACGCGTGGTAACGCCGAGCGCCCAGGTCGTACTCGGTGCGGTCCACTCCCGGTAGCACGGCGTCGAGCACCTTGAGCGCCTCGGCGATGACCTCGGGACCGATACCGTCGCCGGCGATGACAGCTAGTTTCACGACAGGTCAACCACTTCCAGTGTGGTGGCACCGACCGCCTTCGCGATCGCGGCGCGCACGTTTTCGGGGACGTCGGTGTCCAGGCGCAGGATGATGGTCGCGCTGTCGCCGCCGGCGTCCTGGCTCAGCTGGGCGGCCAGGATGTTGACGTCCGACCCGCCGAGCTCGGTGCCGATCTTGCCCAGGGCGCCCGGCTGATCGCTGTAGTTGACCACCAGGTTGTAGCCCTCGGCGCGCAGATCGAAGTTGCGGCCGTTGATCTGCACCAGCTTCTGCACCTGCTGCGGACCGGACAGCGTGCCCGCCACATTGAGCGCATTACCGTCGGCGTAGACCGCGCGCACGTCGACCACGCTGCGGTGGTTCGGGCTCTCGGTGGCCGTCGAGATCTCGGCGGTCACGCCGCGATCCTTGGCCAGCGCGGGCGCGTTGACGAACGTCACCTGTTCGTCGACGACGGCCGAGAACAGGCCGCGCAGCGCCGAAAGCTTCAGCACCTCAACCTCTTCGGTGCCTCCGGCGGCCAACTCGCCGCGCACCTGCACGTTCAGCGACACCGGCGCCGCGTCGGACAGCGCGCCGACCAGCAGACCCAGCTTGCGCACCAAGTCCAGCCACGGCGCCACTTCCTCACCGACCGCGCCGCCGCCGACATTGACCGCGTCGGGCACGAACTCGCCGGCCAGGGCCAGTTTCACGCTGGCCGCCACGTCGGTGCCGGCCCGGTCCTGGGCTTCTTCGGTGGACGCGCCGAGGTGCGGGGTGACGACCACCTGGGGCAGTTCGAACAGCGGGCTGTCGGTGCATGGTTCGGTGGCGAACACGTCCAGACCGGCGGCACGCACGTGCCCGCTGGTGATGGCGTCGGCCAGCGCCTGCTCGTCGATCAGGCCACCGCGGGCAGCGTTGACGATGATGACGCCGGGCTTGGTCTTGGCCAGGTTCTCCTTGCCGAGCAGACCGGCGGTCTCCTTGGTCTTGGGCAGGTGCACCGAGATGAAATCGGCGCGCCCCAGCAGTTCGTCCAGCGCCAGCAGCTCGATACCGAGCTGGGCGGCGCGGGCCTGCGAGACGTAAGGGTCATAAGCGGTGACGTGGGCGCCGAACGCGGCGAGGCGCTGCGCGACCAGCTGGCCGATCCGGCCCAGGCCGACGACGCCGACCGTCTTGCCGAAGATCTCGGTGCCCGAGAAGGACGACCGCTTCCAGGTGTGCTCGCGCAACGTGGCATCGGCGGCCGGGATCTGGCGCGCGGCCGAGAGCAACAGCGCCAGCGCGTGCTCGGCGGCGCTGTGGATGTTGGAGGTGGGGGCGTTGACCACCAGCACGCCGCGAGCGGTGGCGGCGTCGACATCGACGTTGTCCAGACCCACACCCGCGCGGGCGACGATCTTGAGCTTGGGCGCCGCGGCCAGCACCTCGGCGTCGACGGTGGTGGCCGAACGGACCAGCAGGGCGTCGGCGTCGACCACCGCGGCCAGCAGCTTCGGGCGGTCCGGGCCATCCACCCAGCGGACCTCTACCTGGTCGCCGAGGGCGGCGACGGTCGATGCGGCGAGTTTGTCGGCGATCAGTACAACGGGAAGACTCACGCGGGTCAGGATAGTGTGTGGCGGCCACCACGCCCGCACCGCGTGCGGTGTACTGAACGCGTGGACGTCACGATTGTCGGAAGTGGACCCAACGGCCTGACGGCCGCCGTCATCCTGGCCAGGGCCGGGCTCGCGGTGCGCGTCATCGAGGCACAACCCACCCCGGGCGGCGGCGCACGCACGCTGCCCGACCCCGAATATCCGGGGGTCACCCACGACATCTGCTCGGCGGTGCATCCGCTGGCGCTGGCATCGCCGTTCTTCGCCGCCTATGACCTGAGCGCCCGCGGGGTCGAATTGGCGGTGCCGGAGATCTCCTATGCCAGCCCGCTGCCCGACCGTCCGGCCGCGATCGGGTATCTCGACATCGAACGCACCTGTGCCGAACTGGAACACGGGGCGTCATGGCGCCGCCTGCTCGGCCCTCTGGTCGACGACTGGGATGCGGTGGTGCGGCTGATCCTCGGCGACAAGCGGTCGGTGCCCCCGCTGGCGGCGGCACTGAAGGTGGGCCCGCGCCTGCTCACCCAGGGCAGCCCACTGTGGGGGGCGCTGCAGGGCGCAGACGCGCGCGCCCTGTTCAGTGGTGTTGCCGCGCATACCATTTCGCAGATGCCGTCGCTGGTGTCCAGCGGCGCCGGCCTGATGCTGGGCACGCTGGGGCACGCGGTGGGCTGGGCCATCCCGGTCGGCGGATCCCAAGCCATCCCCGACGCACTGCTGGCCGACCTGCTCGACCACGGCGGTGAATTGGAACTGGGCGCAGAGGTGACCAGTCCGCCCGCCGGTGTGGTGCTCTATGACACCGCGCCGACCGCACTGCTGTCGATCTATGGCGACGCCCTGCCCTCGGGATACGCCAAGGCCCTGGAGCGCTACCGGTACGGACCGGGCGTCGCGAAGATCGATTTCGTGCTTTCCGGCGACATCCCCTGGACCGATCCCCGGCTGGCCCAGGCCCCGACCCTGCACCTCGGCGGCAGCCGGGAGCAGATGGCTCTGGCCGAGGCCGAGATCGCCGCGGGCCGGCACGCCGAGTGGCCGATGGTGCTGGCCGCACTGCCCCATACCGCCGACCCGAGCCGGGTCGACAGCGCCGGCCGCCGTCCACTCTGGACGTATGCCCATGTGCCGCATGGCTCTTCACGGGATATGACCGAAGCGGTGACGGCCATCTTCGAGCGGTTCGCGCCTGGTTTCGGCGATGTCGTCGTCGCCGCCCGCAGCGTCCCCGCGTCACGACTGGCCGACCACAACGCCAACCTGGTCGGCGGCGACATCGGCGTGGGCGGCAACAACATGATCAGCGCACTCGCCGGTCCGACGCCGCGACTGGATCCGTGGAGCACCCCGATCCCCAAGGCGTATCTGTGCTCGTCGGCCACCCCGCCCGGCGGCGGCGTGCACGGGATGGCCGGGTACTACGCGGCACGCACGGTGCTGCGCCACGAATTCGGGATCAAGGAAATGCCCGCCCTGGCCCCGTGAGGCCGGCGCCGTTGTGGGTATTACCACCGGGTGAGCAAAGATCTGCACAAAGGCGACAAGGTGTCCTGGCAGAGCCACGGCACCACCGTGCCCGGCACCGTCGAAGAGAAGATCACCTCCGACACCGAGGCCGCCGGACGACAGGTGCGGGCCGACGCCGACGACCCGCAATACCGGGTGCGCAGCGACAAGTCCGGCCGTGATGCCGTGCACAAACCCGACGCCCTCAAGCGGCGCACCTGATGGCGCGACTGGACGACGCGCACGCACGTCCCGAGGGCGTGAGTGACGACACCGTCGAGGCCGTCGGGAAGGTGTCCGAGGCGCTGGAGTACGTCGAGCGGGCGCGCGGCCACCTGTACTCGTTCCATCAGTTGATGGGTCACGCGGACCTGCTGCTGGGCGAGGCGGCCGACGCCCTGCGTGACGCCGGGCACCGCGACATCGCCGACCACCTCAGGGAGGACATGGTCGGGCGCAACGTCATCCGCGGCCGCTGGACTTTCCAGGTCGTCGAGGAGTTCGACGACGACTACTGGTCCAGGTTCCGTGAGCACGAGAAGCGGGTGCGCGACGAATTGCTGGACGGCAACCGGCATGTGTTCGAGGCAGAGATGAAAGAGGACCGCCGCACCAAGGGCCGCGACGGCCACGAAGCCACCCCCTGAACGCCGAAAGGCCAGTTATTGCACGCCATTTCGAGCTCGGCGTGCAATAACTGGCCAGTGGGCGTCTGGTTAGGCCGTTTCGGTGATCGGCCGGTCGACCCAGCTCATCAGGTCGCGCAGCTTCTTGCCGGTGACCTCGATGGGGTGCTCGGCGTTGGCCTTGCGCAGACCCTCGAGCTCGGTGTTGCCGTTCTCGACGTTGGCGACCAGGCGGCGGGTGAACTCGCCGGACTGGATGTCCTTGAGGATGTCCTGCATGCGCTTCTTGGTGTCGGCGTCGATGACCCGCGGCCCCGACAGGTAGCCACCGAACTCGGCGGTGTCGGACACCGAGTAGTTCATCCGGGCGATGCCGCCCTCATACATGAGGTCGACGATCAGCTTGAGCTCGTGCAGCACCTCGAAGTAGGCCATCTCGGGGGCGTAGCCGGCCTCGACCATGACCTCGAAACCGGTCTTGACCAGTTCCTCGGTGCCACCGCACAGCACGGCCTGCTCACCGAACAGGTCGGTCTCGGTCTCTTCCTTGAACGTCGTCTTGATGACGCCGGCGCGCCCGCCGCCGATGGCCGAGGCGTAGGACAGCGCCAGGGCTTGACCCTCGCCCTTGGGGTCCTGGTCGACGGCGATCAGGGCGGGGACGCCCTTGCCGTCGACGAACTGCCGGCGCACCAGGTGGCCGGGGCCCTTCGGGGCGACCATGCCGACGGTGACGTTGGCCGGCGCCTTGATCAGGCCGAAGTGGATGTTCAGGCCGTGCCCGAAGAACAGCGCGTTGCCGTCTTCGAGGTTCGGCTCGATGTCGTTGCGGAAGATCTCTGCCTGCGCGGTGTCGGGCGCCAGCAGCATGATCACGTCGGCCCACTTGGCCACCTCGGCCGGGGTGTCGACCTCCAGGCCCTGCTCCTCGACCTTGACGCGGGACTTCGAGCCCTCTTTCAGGCCGACCTTGACCTGCACACCGGAGTCGCGCAGGGACAGCGAATGGGCGTGGCCCTGGCTGCCGTAGCCGATCACCGCGACCTTGCGGCCCTGGATGATCGACAGATCCGCGTCAGCGTCGTAGAACAGTTCGATTGCCACTGAATTTTCCTTCTCTTGTCTCTTTGATTCGTTCTGTGAAGCTATTTGGCGGTGCCGATGCCGCGCGGCCCGCGCGACAGCGACACAATCCCGGACTGCACGATCTCACGGATCCCGTAGGGCTCCAGCACCCGCAGGAACGCCTCCAGTTTGGCCGGGGTGCCGGTGGCCTCGATGGTCAGGGACTCGGTGGACACGTCCACAACCTTGGCACGGAACAGATTGACCGCTTCAATCACCTGGCTGCGAGTGGTCGCGTCGGTACGCACCTTGATCAGCGCGAGTTCGCGCGAGACCGACTGTTCTTCGTCCTGCTCGACGATCTTGATCACGTTGATCAGCTTGTTGAGCTGCTTGGTGACCTGCTCAAGGGGGAAATCCTCGACCTGGACGACGATCGTCATCCGGGACAGGTGCTTCTGCTCGGTGGCGCCGACGGCGAGGCTCTGGATGTTGAAGCCACGCCGGGAGAACAGCGAGGCGACGCGGGCCAGAACACCCGGTTTGTCCTCGACGAGGACGCTCAGGGTGTGGGTGGAGATCGTCACGCGTGCCCCTCTTCCGAATCGAACAGCGGGCGGATGCCGCGTGCTGCCTGGATCTCGTCGTTGCTCGTGCCGGCGGCGACCATCGGCCACACCTGCGCGTCCGCGCCGACCACGAAGTCGATGACGACCGGCCGGTCGTTGATGGCCCGCGCCTGGTTGATCACGTCCTCGACGTCTTCGGCACGCTCACACCGCAATCCGACGCAACCCAGCGCCTCGGCCAGCTTCAGGAAGTCGGGGATCCGGCGGCTGTGCGTGGACAGGTCGGTCTGGCTGTAGCGCTTCTCGTAGAAGAGCGTCTGCCACTGCCGGACCATGCCCAGGTTGCCGTTGTTGATGAGGGCGACCTTGATGGGCGCGCCCTCGATGGCGCAGGTGGCCAGTTCCTGATTGGTCATCTGGAAGCAGCCGTCGCCGTCGATGGCCCACACCTCGGCCTCGGGCCTGCCGAACTTGGCGCCCATGGCGGCCGGCACCGCGTAGCCCATGGTGCCCAGGCCTCCGGAGTTCAGCCAGGTCTTGGGGTTCTCGTACTTGACGAACTGGGCGGCCCACATCTGGTGCTGACCGACGCCCGCGACGTAGAGCGCTTCGGGTCCGGCGAGCTGACCCAGCTTCTCGATGACGAACTCGGGGCTCAGGCTGCCGTCACTCTGCGGGCCGTAGCTCAGCGGGTACGTCGACTTGATGCTGGACAGGTACTCCCACCAGTTGTCCATCTTCAGCGACGCCGCGTTGGTCCCGTCGCGGCGCAGGATCTCCAGCAGGTCGGTGATGACGTTGCGGACGTCACCGACGATCGGCACATCGGCGTTCCGATTCTTGCCGATTTCGGCGGGGTCGATGTCGGCGTGGATGACCTTGGCGCCGGGCGCGAACGAGTCCAGCTTGCCGGTCACCCGGTCGTCGAAACGGGTGCCCAGGGCGATCAGCAGATCGGCCTTCTGCAGCGCCGCGACGGCCGACACCGTTCCGTGCATGCCGGGCATGCCCATGTGCTGCGGGTGGCTGTCCGGGAAGGCGCCGCGGGCCATCAGCGTGGTGACCACCGGGATACCGGTCAGTTCGGCCAGGTCCATCAGCTCGTCGGTGGCCTCGCCACGGATGACGCCGCCGCCGACGTAGAGCACCGGCTTGCGGGACTCCGCGATCAGCTTGGCGGCTTCGCGAACCTGCCGGCTGTGCGGCTTGGTGTTCGGCTTGTAGCCGGGCAGATCCATCACCGGCGGCCAGGCGAAGGTGCACTGGCCCTGCAGGATGTCCTTCGGGATGTCCACGAGCACTGCACCGGGGCGTCCGGAGGCGGCGATGTGGAATGCCTCGGCGATCACCCGCGGGATGTCGTCGCCGTTGCGCACCAGAAAGTTGTGCTTGGTGATCGGCATGGTCATGCCGGTGATGTCGGCCTCTTGGAAGGCATCGGTGCCGATCAGGCTCCGGCCGACCTGGCCGGTGATGGCGACGACCGGGATGGAATCCATCTGGGCGTCGGCCAGCGGGGTGACCAGGTTGGTGGCACCGGGACCCGAGGTGGCCATCATCACACCGACCTTGCCGGTGGCGTGGGCGTAGCCGCTGGCGGCGTGACCGGCGCCCTGCTCGTGCCGGACCAACACGTGCCGCAGCTTCTGTGAGTCGTAGAGCGGGTCGTACACGGGCAGCACCGCGCCGCCGGGGATGCCGAAGATCACCTCGACACCGATCTCCTCCAGCGAACGCACCACCGACTGCGCGCCGGTGAGTTCAACGGGGGCAACATGTTTCGGTTGCGGGGCGGGCTTGCTCGCCGGCGGGTTCTCGCGCTGGGCGGACTCGGGGGGCCGCGTGGTGGGAGCGCTCACGGTGTCCTCTTCGTGGTCGGAATCTGGGGTTCGGCTGTGTCGGATCTGGTTCTCGGGCAACAAAAAACCCCCGTCAGCGGAAGCCGCTGTACGAGGGTTGGCGCGTCGATGCTGTGTGCTATGCCCCAATGAGGGCCAGCGCGGCATCAACGCGCCAACCAAGTACTACGACAATCTCGGGGTTCTGCATAACAACCGACGGTAGCCCGCGCACTGGTCAAAGGTCAAATTGCCTCGGCACCGCGACAAAGGCACTGCGGCGCAGTGCGAAGATGGCATGGTGAGTTCCGCTCGTGCGCAGACCGACGTCGTCATCCGCATCTCCCCGATGGCCCACTTCGGGGTGGGTTTCTTCACCCTGGGCCTACTCGCCTTGATCTTCGCCTGGCCGGGCTACGCCGCAGTGCTGCTGATCATCCCGATCCTGTTGTCGGCGGCCATCTTCCGGTATCGCACGGTGGCAGATCGGGAGCAGGTCAACGTCCGCACCCTGTTGGGCAGCCGCACCGTGCGCTGGGCGGAGATCGACGGCCTGCGCTTCACCAAGAGTTCGTGGGCGCGGGCCCGTCTGACCGACGGCAGCGAGACCGTCCTGCCCGCGGTGACCTTCTCGACGTTGCCGTTGCTGAACTCGGTCAGCGGCGGCCGGGTGCCCAACCCGTACGAGTGACTAAGCGATCGGATTCGCGCCGTTGAGCAGGATCCAGAACCCCACGCCGACACCGATGCCCAGCAGCAGTGCCAGGAACGATCCGACGAAGGGACGCCGCGCCCAACCGCGCCCGGCATCCAGCCCGTAGCGACCGGGACCGGTCAGCGTCAGCGCCGCCGCCACCAGCACGAGGGTCACCTGATGCTCATGGCCCGACGGGATGACGAAGCTGACGAAGCTGTGGTCGGGTGTCGCCGCGATGGACGCCAGGAGTGCGTTGATCAGGTACGCCAGCGCGGCCGCAGCGGCCAGCGGCGTGAACAGCCCGAGCACCAGCAGCACGCCCGCGCCGATCTGCGCGCCCGCCGCGACGTAGGTGATGAGGCCGGCGTGCTGATAGCCCAGGTCGCTCAGCGAGCCCTCGAAACCACCCAGGCCCGCGCCACCCCACCAGCCGAACGCCTTCTGCAGTCCGTGGATGACCAGCAGTACGCCCAGCCCGGCACGCAGCAGGAACAGGCCCAGGTCGGTGGTGCCGCGCCGGCCCGCAGCGCGAATGCGCTGGTCGGCGTCGTGCGGCTCGATCTCGGTCGGGACAGCGGGAGGTGCGGCCGCGTACGGGTTCGCCACCGCGGGCGATACATAGGGCAGCGGCTCGGGGTCGCCGAGCAGTGCGTAGCCGGATTGCTCCGGCTTGGCGGACCCGGCCGAGCCGTCCACGTCATAACGTGGAATGGCCGTGGTCTCGAAATCGCCGCCGTAGGTCGAGGAAGGAAGGTCGTCTTCGGGGTCGACCAGCCGCGCCGACGCCGGCCGTTGCCAGTCGGTCATGCCATGAGGTTCAGCGGTCACGATTGCCAGGGTAAATGCAGAACACGCCGCAACCCTGGATTGGCGCGTCACAAACCTGCATGTATTCACACTGTTGCCCAGTTGTGACACGGTGCTGGTGTGAGAGAAGGGGCGCGACGGGCACCTTCATGGCACCGCCGGAGAATTGATCCGTAGTCTGGCCTGCATGAGATTGGGCGGCCCGACGCTGACGGCGCTTCGAGGCGTTGCGGTGCTGTGCACGGTGATGACGGCAGCCGTGGGCTGCGCCCGCTTCGATGACGCCCAGTCGCAGCCGTTCACCACCGAGCCGCAGATGGAGGCCCCGCCTTCGTCGTCGCCGCCGCCTCCCCCTCCGCTGCCTGGCGCACCGTTCCCCAAGGAATGCCCCGCGCCGGGCGTCATGCAGGGCTGCCTGGAAAGCACCAGCGGCCTGATCATGCTGCCCGACAGCCAATCCGCACTGGTGGCCGAGCGGGTGACGGGTGCCGTCAAGGATGTGTCGACGAAGGCCGAACCGAAGGTCAAGGTCGTCATCCCCGTCGACCCGTCCGGTGACGGCGGCCTGCTGGACATCGTCTTGTCCCCCACCTACACCCAGGACCGGCTGATGTACGCCTACGTCAGCACGCCGAGCGACAACCGGGTGATCCGCATCGCCGACGGCGACGTGCCCAAGCCGCTGCTGACCGGTATCCCCAAGGGCACCACCGGTAATGCCGGTTCGCTGATCTTCACCAGCCCGACGACGCTGGTGGTGCAGACCGGTGACGCCGGCAACCCGGCGCTGGCCAATGACCCGGCCTCCCTGGCCGGCAAGATCCTGCGCATCGAGCAGCCCACCACCGTCGAGCAGGCCCCGCCGACCACCGCGCTGTCCGGGATGGGTGCGGCCGGTTCGATGTGCATCGATCAGGCCGACGGCTCGCTCTACGTCACCGACCGGACCCCGACGGCGGATCGCCTACAGAAGATCACCAAGGACTCCAAGGTCTCCACGGTGTGGTCCTGGCCGGACCGGCCCGGGGTGGCCGGTTGCGCCGCACTCGACGGCGCCGTCCTGGTCAACCTGGTGAACACGAAACAGACCGTCGCCGTGCGGATGGCGCCCGACACCGGTGCGGTCACCGGCGAACCCGAGGTGGTGCGCCAGGACCAGCACGGTCACGCGTGGGGTCTGGCAGTGTCCCCGGACGGCAACGTCTGGGGCGGCACCATCAACAAGACCTCCGGTGACGCCGAGAAGCTCGACGACGTGGTGTTCCCGCTGTTCCCGTCCGGTGGCGGCTTCCCGCGGAGCAACGCCGACAAGACCTGATCGTCAGCCGACCCGCTCCCACAGGCACGGCCCGCTCAACGTGATCGTGAAGTCCGCAGGCAGCACCTCGAACATCGACACCGCGCCGGGCTGACCGGTCATCACCGTCGGCGCAGCCACCCCGTCGTCGGTGACCGCGGCCTGCTCGACACTGCACACCTTGCCGGCGTCCATGGGGGTCGCGGTCCACTGGCCGGACAGGATCTGCGGGTTGCGTCGCCCCTGCCCGCTCAGCGTCAGACCGGGCCCCGGGAAACTCGCCCATCTGTCCCCCGGTGCGAACGGTTCGGCCACCGGCTGCCACGAGCCGCCGGCGCACTCGATGAAAGCTGTGCCGTCCGCGGTGAAGACGGCACTCCAGTCCGCGGGGCAGGACGCTCCCGCAGTCGGTGCTGCCGAGGCGACGGGCGCAGCGGCGACGGCGAACACGGCCAGCCCGAGGGCCCACCGAATCACGCTAGACCGCAACCAGATTGAGTGCGCTCAGATCGGTTTTCATCAAGGCGACGTTGTAGTTGCCCCACAGCGACATGTTCCAGTAGAGGTACTGGGGATCCTCCGGGCTACCGTCGGTCTTGTCCAGCAGATCGGTTCCCGACCACGGGTGGATCATCGGCGCGTACAACCCCGGGTACTGGGTGGAAGTCACCAGCGTTGTGGACGTCGACCATGTCCCGGTCGGCGAATCCGCCGTCCGCAGCTGGACGTTGTTGTTGCCGTCGGTGTAGAGCATCACGTACTTGTTCAGATACGTGTTGTACTGCACCGACAATTCACCGGCGCTCGGGTACGTCGTCTTCTTGAACAGGCCGAACAGGCCGCTCGTCGTCTTGCCCGGCAGCACGGGTGCTGCCTTGGACGCATCGTTGGTCACCCAGCTCTTGCCGGTCCAGTACTGGTACTTACTCACGGTCAGGATGTCGGCTTCCTTGACCCGCGACAGATACACCGTGCCGTTGCGTCCGGACGGCGTTCCGTAGGCGTAGAGGTATCCGGCGGTCGCGTCGGCAGAGCCCTCCGGCGGCCGCACCCAGTTGACCATCTGGAACTTGTAATCGCCGTACTTGTAGCCCACCGTCGAACGGCCCGAACCGGCCGACCGCACCGAGGATTTCGGCACGACGGACCAGTTCTGCCCGTTGTCGTCGGAGTAGGCGATGGCCGAGTAGTTCGTGGTCCAGGCGCCCGGCGAGTCCCACGATTTGACGGACATGATCGAAATGTATTGCCGCGTAGCTCCATTGACGCCCGCCCCCGGGACCGAGATGGCCCCGGTCGGGATGATCGTCACCTGGGTCGCTTTGGAATACGGGTACTTGCCGATGATCTCGCGCGCGTAATCGGCGACGGTGAGGCTCATCGGCGAGCCGCTGTAGGCACCGTCGGGGATACCCGGCCTGTCGACGATGCCGTTCGGGATGGAGATGCCGTTGGACAGCACGTTGTCGGCGGTCCGCAACAGCACGTTGTTGCGCCATCCGGTCGTCATCGCGGCATTGGTGAAGGTGTCTCCGAACGCGATCAGGATCTGGTGCTGTTCGACGATCGGGGTCGACGGATCGTCACCGGTGACGCCGTTGTCCCACATGATGCCCAGGTCGGTGCCGTAGATCCCGAATCGGTCCATCGTGTCGTTGATGCTGTTGGAACCGGTGAGCCAGGCCACCCAGTTGGTCGCCGGGACCGATGTCACGGCGGCCAGGGCCTGCGCGGTGGCCACGACGTCGGTACTGACGACGGTGGTCTGCCTCGCGGTCTCCTTACGGGTCGCCCAGCCCAGCATCGCCACCGCGGCGGCCACGCCGCCCGAGGGTGCCGGCGCGTCGGCCGCACGCGGGGTCAGTCCGAATACCGCCATGATCGGGGTGAGTGCCTTCTGCACCGCCGCGCCGACGGCTTTCACGGCCGCCACCAGCGGTGGCGCGCTCGGGGTGGTCGTCCGGGTCTGGGTGACCGCAGCTGCGGTCGCCTGCGTGGGGGCGTGCGTGGAAGCGCCGGTCGCCACCAGCGATGCTTTGGCCGCCGCGGGGGCGACGGAGGCTTGAACGGCGGCGGCGGGTTCTGGATCGGCCTGCGCCTGTGCGATCGCCGCAGGCTTGACCTTGGCGGCGACCTGCGGCGCGGCCTTGGTGACCGAAACCTTGGGTGATTTCGCCGTCCTGGTGTGCGCGGTACGCGTGGCGGGTGCCTGCGTCTCGGCAGCGGCCGGACTCTTCGGCGGCGACTGAGTGTGCGGCGTGGTCTCGGTCTCGGCGGGCGTGGCCGGCTCCGGAGCCGACGGTGCCTGCGCCGCGTCCACCGCCGGGCTCACGGCGGGGTCGTCCCCGGTCGTGCCGTCTTGGGCTGCCGCCGTGGCCTTCTGCCCTGCGGGCTTCTTCGGGGTGACCTTCCCCGATTTCTTCTTCTCGGTCTTCTTCTCGTCGACCTTCCCGCCGGCCGGGGATCCGTTGCCCTGCGCGCCGGTCGACGAACTCGCCGCCGACTGTGCCGTCGACCCCGCGTCGCTACCTGCGCCGGTATCGGCCGACGCGATGCCCGTGGCCGACGCCACGCCGATCCCCATCACCATCGCCAGAGTTCCGACACGACCGGCTCCACGCATGATCAAACTCCAAGCACATCGGCCCCGACGCCTATTTGAGCCTCAATAGTCTCATCTTTCACAGGCGTTGGGAACATTCTCACCGATCGAGACGAGGTGCGGTCGCCTCAGGAGCTACACGCGGCGATCACCAGTTCGCGCACCCGCGCGGCGTCGGCCTGGCCCTTGGTGGCCTTCATCACCGCACCGACGATGGCGCCCGCGGCCTGCACCTTGCCGCCCCGGATCTTGTCCGCGACATCGGGATTGGCGGCCAGGGCCTCGTCGACCGCGGCCTGGATCAGCGAGTCGTCGCGCACGACGACCAGTCCGCGATCGTTCATGACCTGCTCGGGTTCACCCTCGCCGGCCAGCACACCCTCGATGACCTGGCGGGCCAGCTTGTTCGACAGCTTGCCGTCGTCGACCAGCTTGACCACCGCGGCGACCTGCTCGGGGGTGATGGCCAGGACGTCCAGTTCGATCCCTGACTCATTGGCCTTCTGCACCAGGAAGTTGCCCCACCACGCGCGCGCGGCCTCACTCGCGGCGCCGTGCGCGACGGTGGCGGCGACCAGATCGATGGCACCGTTGTTCACCAGGTCGCGCATCACCTCGTCGGAGATGCCCCACTCGTCCTGAATCCGCTTGCGCGACAACCACGGCAGCTCGGGAATGGTGGTGCGCAGCCGGTCCACCAATTCAATGCTGGGGGCGACTGGTTCCAGGTCCGGCTCCGGGAAGTACCGGTAATCCTGCGCGGTCTCCTTGCTGCGGCCCGCGGTGGTGTGACCGGACTCCTGGAAGTGCCTGGTCTCCTGGGTGACGGTGCCGCCGGCGGTCAGCACCGCCGCCTGGCGGCGCATCTCATAGCGCACCGCGACCTCGACGCTCTTGAGCGAGTTGACGTTCTTGGTCTCGGTGCGGGTGCCGAATTCGCTGTCGCCCTTGGGTTTCAGAGACACGTTCGAATCGCAGCGCATCGAACCCTGGTCCATCCGCACATCGGAGACGCCGAGGCCGCGCAGCAGGTCGCGCAGCGCGGTGACATACGCGCGGGCGATCTCGGGCGCCCGCTCACCGGTGCCCTCGATGGGGCGGGTGACGATCTCGACCAGCGGCACGCCGGCCCGGTTGAAATCAGCCAGCGAGGTGGTGGCCCCGGAGATCCGGCCGGTGTCGCTGCCCAGGTGGGTCAGCTTGCCGGTGTCCTCCTCCATGTGGGCGCGTTCGATCTCGACCCGGAAGGTGGTGCCGTCGTCCAGCGGGACGTCGAGGTAGCCGTCGACGGCGATCGGCTCGTCGTACTGCGAGATCTGATAGTTCTTCGGCTGATCCGGATAGAAGTAGTTCTTCCGGGCGAACCGACCCCACGGCGCGATGGAACAGTTCAGCGCCAGGCCGATGCGGATGGCCGCCTCGACGGCGGACTCGTTGAGCACGGGCAGCGCGCCGGGCAGGCCCAGGCACACCGGGCACACCTGGGTGTTGGGCTCGGCGCCGAACTCGTTGGCGCAGCCGCAGAACATCTTGGTGGCGGTCGACAGCTCGACGTGCACCTCCATCCCCATCACGGGGTCGAACGCGGCGAGGACCTCGTCGTAGTCGAGGAGGTCGGCGGTATCGACAGACATGACGTTGATCCTAGTTGCCGTTCACCGGCCATTTCCCTGGCCCGGTTACCGTCCGCGGATGCTTGCTCGTATCGGTGCCCTGCTCACCGCGTTCACCCTGACCGCTGCGCCCGCCGCCTATGCCGCTCCCGACGGTTTCGACCTGCAGGCCCACCGCGGCGGCCGGGGCGAGACCACCGAGGAGTCACTGCGCGCCTTCACCAAGGCCCTCGAACTCGGCGTCACCACGCTGGAACTCGACATCGTCCTCTCCAAGGACGCCGCGCCGATGGTCTGGCACGATCCGACGGTCCAGGCCGACAAGTGCGCCGACACCGGACCCGCGACCCCTGGCGACCCGCAGTACCCGTACGTCGGCAAGCTCGTCCACGACCTCACGCTGGCGCAGCTGCGCACCCTGAACTGCGGCAAGCTGCTCAGCGGCTTCCCCGGCGCCGAGGTGGTGAGCGGCAACAAGATCGCCACGCTGGACCAGGTCTTCGCCCTCGCCGACGCGCATCACGCCGGCGTCCGCTACAACATCGAGACCAAGATCGAAGCCGACAAGCCCGAAACATCTGCCGCGCCAGAACAATTCGTGGACGTGATCCTGGCCGCCGTGCGGGCGGCGAACAAGCTCGACAAGGTGGAGATCCAGAGCTTCGACTGGCGCACACTGCCGTTGGTCCGCCGGCAGGAGTCGGGCATCCCGCTGGTGGCGCTGTGGGACGAGACCACCTGGGTGCCCGACTCGGTGTGGACGGCGGGGGTGAATCCTGCGGTGGTCGGCGACCCGATCATCGGGGCGATGTCGGTCGGGGCGAACATCCTGTCGCCGGAGTACTCGTTGGTCGACAGGGCGTTCGTAGACCGTGCACATGCCAAAGGGCTCAAGGTGATTCCCTGGACCGTCAACGATGCCGACGCGATGCGGGCCCAGATAGCCGCCGGCGTCGACGGCATCATCACCGACTACCCGTCCCGGCTGCGCGCGGTGCTGGGCGAACTGGGAATGCCCCTGCCGACGGCGTACCGCTAGCCGAAGAACTCGGCGCCGTCGTCGTACCGGGTCTGCGGCACCAGCTTGAGCTGCTGGACGGCGTCGGCCAGCGGCACCCGCCCGATGTCCTGCCCGCGCAGCGACACCATCATCCCGAACTCGCCGGCGTGCGCGGCGTCCGCGGCGTTGACCCCGAACCGGGTGGCCAGCACCCGGTCGTAGGCGGTCGGGGTGCCGCCGCGCTGGACATGGCCCAGCACGGTGACCCGCACTTCCTTCTTGATCCGCTTCTCCACCTCGACGGCGAGCTGCTGGGATACGCCGGTGAACCTCTCGTGGCCGAATTCGTCCATCCCGCCCTGGCGTAACTGCATGGTGCCCTCGGCCGGTTTGGCACCCTCGGCGACCACGCAGATGAAGTGCGACGACCCATGCTGGAAACGCTTCTTGACCAGCCGGCACACCTCTTCGACGTCGAAGGGCTGCTCGGGGATCAGCGTCATGTGCGCACCGCTGGCGATGCCGGCGTTCAGCGCGATCCACCCGGCGTGCCTGCCCATCACCTCGACGAGCATGACCCGCTGGTGCGATTCGGCGGTGGAATGCAGCCGGTCGATCGCCTCGGTGGCGACCTGCAACGCGGTGTCGTGACCGAAGGTCACGTCGGTGCAGTCGATGTCGTTGTCGATGGTCTTCGGGACCCCGACGACGGGCACGTTCTCCTCGGACAGCCAGTGCGCCGCGGTCAGCGTGCCCTCCCCACCGATCGGGATGAGCACGTCGATGCCGTTGTCCTCCATGGTCTGTTTGATCTGGTCCAGACCGGCCCGCAGCTTGTCGGGGTTGACCCGCGCGGTGCCCAGCACGGTGCCGCCCTTGGCGAGCAGCCGGTCATTGCGGTCGTCGTTGGCCAGCTGGATGCGGCGGTCCTCCAACAGACCGCGCCAGCCGTCCAGGAAACCCACCACCGACGAGCCGTACCGCTGATCGCATGTCCGCACCACCGCGCGGATCACGGCGTTCAGGCCGGGACAGTCACCTCCACCAGTCAGCACGCCAATTCGCATACCGACCATCTAACCCGGTTACAGCGCCGTCGGCAGCGATCCGCGGGCCGCCTCATAGGCCGCACCGACCCGGTAGAGCCGGTCATCGGCCAGTGCGGGGGCCATGATCTGCAGTCCGACCGGCAGTCCGTCGTCGGCCGACAAACCCGAGGGCACCGACATGCCGCAGTGCCCGGCCAGGTTCAGCGGCAGGGTGCACAGGTCGAACAGATACATGGCGAGCGGGTCGTCGACCTTCTCCCCCAGCCGGAACGCCGTGGAGGGGGTGGCCGGGGTGGCCAGCACGTCGACCTGCTCGTAGGCGCGGTCCAGGTCGCGCCCGATCAGCGTGCGCACCTTCTGCGCCTGGTTGTAGTACGCGTCGTAGTAGCCCGCCGACAACGCATAGGTGCCGATCATGATGCGGCGTTTGACCTCCGGCCCGAAACCGGCGGCCCGGGTCAGCGCCATGACTTCCTCGGCACTGTGGGTGCCGTCGTCGCCGACCCGCAGGCCGTACCGCATGGCGTCGAAACGGGCCAGGTTGCTCGACACCTCCGAGGGCAGGATCAGGTAATAGGCCGCCATCGCGTGGTCGAAGTTCGGGCAGTCGACCTCGATGATCTCCGCGCCCAGCGCGGTGAGCTGCTCGACGGCGGCGTTGAACGAGGCGAGCACGCCGGACTGGTAGCCCTCGCCGCGCAGCTGCTTGACGACGCCGACCCGCACGCCCTTGAGGTCACCGTGGACACCCTCGCGGGCCGCCCCCACCACATCGGGCACCGGGGCATCGATCGACGTGGAGTCGCGCGGGTCGTGACCGGCGATCACCTGGTGCAACAGCGCGGTGTCGAGCACGGTGCGGGCACACGGCCCGCCCTGGTCCAGTGACGACGCGCACGCGATCAGGCCGTAGCGGCTGACCGTGCCGTAGGTCGGTTTCACCCCGACGGTCGCGGTGAGCGCCGCAGGCTGGCGGATGGACCCGCCGGTGTCGGTGCCGATGGCCAGCGGGGCCTGGAACGCCGCGAGCGCCGCGGCGCTGCCGCCGCCGGAGCCGCCGGGCACCCGCTCGACATCCCACGGGTTGCGGGTGGGGCCGTACGCGGAGTTCTCGGTCGAGCTACCCATGGCGAACTCGTCCATGTTGGTCTTGCCGAGGATCGGGATACCGGCCGCCCGCAGCTTGGCGGTGACCGTCGCGTCGTACGGCGAGCGCCAGCCTTCGAGGATCTTGGACCCGGCGGTGGTCGGCGCGTCGGTGGTGGTGAAGACGTCCTTGAGGGCCAGCGGCACGCCGGCCAGCGGCGACGGCAGCGTCTCGCCCGCCGCGACCTGGCGGTCGACCTCGGCGGCGGCGGCCAGCGCCCGCTCCGCGCCGACGTGCAGAAACGCGTGGAAACGCTCGTCGGTGGCGGCGATCTGGTCCAGGTGCGCCTGGGTCACCTCGGTCGAGGTGACCTCCCCGGCGGCGATCTTGGCGCCCAGCGCTGCGGCGTTCTCGCGGATCAACTCGGTCACTCTGCTTCTCCCAAGATGCGCGGCACCGCGAAACGGCCGTCTTCGGCGCGCGGTGCGGCGGCCAGGGCCTCGTCCTGCGACAGCGACCCCACCACCTCGTCCGGACGCGCGACGTTCACCTCTTTCAGAGGATTACCGGTCGCTTCGACGCCGGTGACGTCGACGGATTGGATCTGGCCGACGTGGGCCAGGATGGCGTCGAGCTGGCCGGCGAAACCGTCCAACTCGCCATCGGTGAGGGCAAGTCGGGCCAGTCGCGCTAGGTGGGCAACCTCGTCCCGGGAGATCTGTGACACGACAAAGCAGCCTAGTCGTGACGGCGAGCTGGAAATGCCCCGCCCCGGCGGCTATGACAGGGTGTTGCGCGTGCCGTCATATCTGCTGCGGGTCCAGCTGGAGGACCGACCGGGCAGCCTCGGCTCGCTGGCCGTCGCGCTCGGGTCGGTGGGCGCCGACATCCTGTCCCTCGACGTCGTCGAGCGCGGAGCGGGCTACGCCATCGACGATCTGGTGGTCGACCTGCCCATCGGCGCCATGCCCGATTCGCTCATCACGGCCGCCGAACACATCCAGGGCGTCTACGTCGACAGCATCCGGCCCCATACCGGCCTGCTGGAGGCGCACCGCGAACTCGAGCTGATCGACCACATCGCCGCGGCTGACAACCGCCAGGACAAGTTGCAGGTGCTGGCCGATGAGGCGCCGAAGGTGTTGCGGGTGGGCTGGTGCTCGGTGCTGCGCCGCACGGACGCCGGACTGGACACCATCGTCGGCAGCCCGGGAGCCCCCGAGACGCACGCGCAGAGCGCACCCTGGCTGCCCCTCGAGCACGCCGCGGTCCTCGACGGCACCGCACCGTGGGTGCCGCAGGTCTGGCGCGACATCGACACCACCCTGACCGCGGCACCGCTGGGCGACCACCACACCGCCGTCCTGCTGGGCCGTCCCGGCGGGCCCGCCTTCCGGCCGTCAGAGGTCGCCCGACTCGGCTACCTCGCCGGCATCGTCGCGACGATCATCCGCTGACGGTCAAGCACCGGCCGGCACCGGATAGCGGTCGTTGACGTCGGCATTGCTGTCCTTGCGGGCGCAGTGCGCGCAGCAGAAGATGGCGTCCGGCGTCTCGATGCCATGGCCCAGGATCCGGCACCCGCAGTGTGCGCACTCCGGCGCAATCTTGGCCGCCGCGCATTCGATGCTGTCGAACGTGGCGCTCTCGTCACCCCAGGTGACGGTGAAGGCCTTGTCGTAGTGGTTGCCACAGGTGGCGCAAATCGCCATGATCGTCCTCTCGGTCATCCGCAGATCCTCGGTCGAGGACGGGTTACCCGGGTATGGCGGTGGCAAACGCTAGCCGGCCTCGGGTCCACTTTCCAGAAGCCTCCGGAAACCGTCCTCGTCGAGCACCGGCACCCCGAGCTCGATTGCCTTGTCGTACTTGGAACCTGGGGCATCGCCGGCCACCACGTAGGCAGTCTTCTTCGACACCGAGCCGGCGGCCTTACCGCCGCGGGCCAGGATGGCCTCCTTGGCTTCATCCCGGGAGAACCCGGTCAGCGATCCGGTGACCACGATGGACAGCCCCTCCAGCGTCCGCTCAACACCCTCGTCGCGTTCGTCGGCCATCCGAACCCCGGCGGCCCGCCACTTCTCGACGATGGCGCGGTGCCAGTCCACGGTGAACCATTCGACGACCGCGGCCGCGATGGTCGGCCCGACGCCTTCGACGGCGGCGAGTTGCTCCTCGGAGGCAGTCACCACCGCGTCGAGGTTGCCGAACTCACCGGCCAGGGCGCGCGCCGCGGTGGGCCCGACGTGGCGGATGGACAGCGCGACGAGCACCCGCCACAGCGGCTGGGATTTCGCCCTGCCGAGGTTGGCCAGCAGCCGCTTGCCGTTGGCCGACAACTCACCTGCTTTGGTGGTGAACAGGTTGGTGCGCAACAGATCTTCGGCCGCCAGGGTGAAGACGTCGCCTTCGTCTTCGATGGCCCCGGCCGACAACAGCGCGGTCGCCGCCTCGTAGCCCAGGCCCTCGATGTCGAACGCTCCGCGCCCGGCGACGTGGAACACCCGCTCACGCAACTGCGCCGGGCAACTGCGGGTGTTCGGGCAACGGATGTCGGCGTCGCCCTCCTTGGCCGGCGCCAGGGTGGTGCCGCACTCGGGACATGTTGTGGGCATGACGAATTCGCGTTCGGTACCGTCACGCAGGTCGACCACCGGCGCGAGCACCTCGGGAATGACGTCGCCGGCCTTGCGGATCACCACGGTGTCACCGATGAGGACGCCCTTGCGTTTCACCTCCGAACCGTTGTGCAGGGTCGCCAGTCCGACGGTGGACCCGGCGACCTTGACCGGCTCCATGTAGGCGAACGGGGTGACCCGGCCGGTGCGGCCGACGTTGACCCTGATGTCGAGCAGCTTGGTGGTGACCTCTTCGGGCGGGTACTTGTAGGCCACCGCCCAGCGCGGTGCGCGGGAGGTGGAGCCGAGCCGGCGCTGCAACGCCACCTGGTCGACTTTGACCACCAGGCCGTCGATTTCGTGTTCCACGTCGTGGCGGTGCTCACCCCAGTAGGCGATCCGCTCGGCCACCGCTGCGATGCCCTGCACGCGGGTGGTGTGCGTCGAGACGGGCAGCCCCCACGCACCCAGCGCCCGGTAGGCGTCGTGCAGCGAGGGGAACGTCGCGCCGTCCACCTGGCCCAGCCCGTGGCAGATCATCCGCAACCGGCGCCGCGCAGTGACGGCGGGGTTCTTCTGGCGCAGCGACCCGGCGGCACTGTTGCGGGGATTGGCGAACGGCGCCTTGCCCTCGGCCACCAAGCCGGCATTGAGGTCTTCGAAGTCGGTGAGCCGGAAGAACACCTCACCGCGCACCTCGAGGACGGCGGGCAGCGGAAACTCCTCGGATTCGGTGAGCCGCTCCGGGATGTCGGTGATGGTGCGGGCGTTGAGGGTGACATCCTCACCGGTGCGGCCGTCACCGCGCGTCGCCGCCCGGACCAGCTTGCCGTCGCGGTAGACCAGGGCCAGTGCGACACCGTCGATCTTGAGCTCACACAGATACTCGGTGTTCTCACCGGTCTCGGCGCTGATCCGGGCGGCCCATGCGGACAGCTCGTCGCTGTCGAAGACGTTGTCCAAGGACAACATCCGCTCCAGGTGATCGGCGGACCCGAAGTCGGTGGCGAAACCCGCGCCACCGACCAGCTGCGTCGGCGAGTCGGGCGTGCGCAGCTCGGGGTGCGCTTCCTCCAGGGACTGCAGCTCACGCAGCAGGGTGTCGAATTCGGCATCGGAGACGACGGGAGCGTCTTTGACGTAATAGCGGAACTGGTGGCCCCGCACCTCTTCGGCCAGTTCCTGCCAGCGTCCACGCACCTCAGAGTCCGATGAGCTCACGCTCACGAGGCTAGTCGAGCGCTCCGACAGGTCTCACAAGGTCGGCAACAGCCGGAACCGCACCACGTCGCGCCAGGTGGTGCCTTCCCAACCCTGCAGCACGAACCCGTGCGGTTCGACGAGCTCGCGCAGGCTCTGCACGCTCTGGCGGTCAGGATCGGGGAATGCCTCGACGAACACCAGAAGGCCGCCCGGGCGCAGCACCCGGCGCAGTCCACGGATGCAGATGTCCTTGTCCGGCACCTCGCCGAGCACCGCCGCCAGGAATGCCACGTCGAAGCTGTCGTCGTCGAACGGCAGTCCCGCGCTCGCGTCACCGGAATGGAATTCGGCATTGTGGCAGCCGGCCGCGTCGAGGGCGCTACGCGCCTTGTCCAGCATCTGCGGCTGCACGTCGAACAGGTGCAGCCGACCGGCCGGTACCCGCTTGGCGATCTCGGTACTGAAATAGCCAGGGCCAGGGCCGATTTCGAGCACCCGCTCATCGCCGGCGAGCAGCAGCCCGTCGATGACGGCACCGGGTCGGCTGATCCGGCGGCGGATGGGATTGTTCAGAAAGATCGAGGCCCGGTGCGGGTACGGGAAATCCCCGGCCTTGCGGGTCTGACGTATCACGGTGTCCAGCCACGATGTCGGCATCTCACCCCCCTCAGCTGCGTAAATAAGGCCACCCTAACCCAGTGACGGGCCGGATAGACTCCTACCTGTGCCACATCCCGTGATGTTCAGCGATGGCGACTTCGGACTGGCCGAGATCCGCGAGATCGCGCTCGCCTTCCCCACCGCCTTCGAGAAGGTCTCGTGGGGTCGCCCGGTGTTCTGCGCGCCGAAGATGTTCGCGATGTTCGGCGGCAACGTCAAAGGTGAGGACGGGATGATCCCCTACCCCAGCTCGCTCCTGATCAAGGTCGACGACTCCGATCGCCGCGCACTGGAGGCGGACAGCCGATTCTTTTTCCCGGCCTACATGGGGCCGTTCGGCTGGCTGGGCCTGGACCTGACGGCGGGCAGGGTCGACTGGACCGAGGTCCGCGAACTCGTCGATGCGTCGTTCCGGCTCATCGCCGCCAAGAAGTTGATCCGGCAGCTCGACGACCGTTGAGCCCGCGCGTCATACGCGGATGTCGTCGAGCCGTCGGTCCGGCACCCCGCCCACTTCGGTCTCCCGATGATCGGGGCGCCTGAGATAGTCGACGAGGCCACCCGGCGCATATCCGGCGAAATGGCTGTGCCGGAACACCGCACTGGAGGCGACTGATTCGTGACCGCGTGTGGCAGCACCGATTTTCCGGTGAAACGGTCCGATCCATCGGTATAGGCCCTTGCGGGAATCCTCGAATGCGCCGTTGGGATGGGGAGCCACGCATATCTGTGCGCGAGTGGCTTCTTCAGCAGTCAGCGGGTCCGATGCCGAACACCGGGTGAACGCATCTTCCCGGTAACTCAACCCGCGAGCTCCTGCCCTGTGCGCCATCCACAACAAGGGGATATCGCTGAGGCTGCGCTCGACGCTGCCGCCACCGACGTCACAGTGCGCGCCACTGAACCAAACCTGTTCGACGACTTGACCTTCGGGTGGCGGGCTCTGTTGCGACCACAACGTGGGCCGGAACGGGCCGCGTTGTTCGTCGATGGAGACCGCGTGAAATGCGGCATCCACGGTGGTGCTCAGATCTGTATCGTGAAATTGCCAGCGCCGGTTCAGCCAACTGATCACGTGCAAGCCATCGACGGGAACACCCAACGCGCCCACTGTGTCCCAGACTCCGATGAACCGAATCCTTGACTCGTAGGAGTAGGAGCGCCGGAAGATCGTCGCTGCGAGGCTGCGGGGATGTTTGTTCCGGTCGCGGTACAGCTTGTACGCCTCGTCGATGCGACCTTCCTCCTGGCGGCGCAGAATGCCGCAGTTGCGTACGAAACCTGCTGTGCTGCGGGCGGTGAAGGCGCCGCGACTGAACCCGAAGAAGTACAGCCGATCGCCCGGATCGTAGTTCTGCACCAGGAATCGGTAGGCGTCGCGGACATCTCGTGAGAGGCCGAAGCCGAAAGCCCCGCCGCGCAACCGCTCCCGCGGACTGGACCCGACTCCCTGATGATAGAAGACACGCTGCTCCCGCCCGCGATCGTCCACGTCGGCAAGGGCCAGCGCCATTTTGGTGACGTTGGTCGGACTCTTCTGATCGGGCGTGTTCCACGTGCCGTCACAACAAATGACCAGACTCTTCGTCATCGCCATTCCCCCTGGACACGATTGATCGGTATGTCCACGATGAACTACGGGTCGGAAGCGACGATGAGTAATCCGATACCTGTGTTTCCGATATCGGGTCAGGCGGTCTTGTCGGCGTCCACGCCCAGAGTCAGGAACGTGCGCAACCTGTCGAGCACCAATTCCGGACGCTCCTCGATGATCCAGTGCCCGGCACCGGGCACCAGTTCCAGCTCGAAATTCGAGCAGTGCTCGGGCAACACCCGCAGCAGTTCCGGCGTCAGCACGGAGTCCGCAGTGCCGTGCAGCCACCGCACCGGCACGGTCACGTGATACTGGTCGAATTCGCCGCGCATCCACCGGGACGCCTCGCGGGTCTGGAAGGTGCGGTACCACTTCGAGCCTGCCAGAGCATATTTCGGCCGCGACATGCACGCCCGGTAGAAATCCATGTCCTCCTCCGGGGTTTCGAACTCGCCACCCACCCAGGAGCCCAGCAGCCGGAAGAAACGCATCTTCGGGTCGGCGATCACCCGCGGTCCGATGACCGGCAGCAGCATCGGGATCTGGTACCACATCCGCCACAGGTTGACGAAGGCCGTGAGATCGCGTTTGAGCCATGGGACGGCGGTGTTGATACCCATGAACGACGCCACCTTCTCGGGATGGCGCAACATGAAGATGGTGGCGACGGGGCCGCCCCAGTCGTGCGCGACCAGGCGCACCGGGCCGACACCGAGGCGGTCGACGACCCCGGCCAGATCATCGGCGAGGTCGTTCTTGAAGTAGTGGTCGCCCGGCGGGGTCGAACTCCAGCCCGCGCCCCGCAGGTCCGGGCACAGCACCCGGTAACCGTCCGCGGCCAGCGGCTCGATATGGCGCCGCCACTCCCACCAGTTCTGCGGGAAGCCGTGCACCAGCATCACGGGCGGCCCATCCTCGGGACCGGCCTCGGCGACGTGAATCGTCACGCCGTCGCCGAGATCGAGGTAGCGGTGCTGCACGCCGGGGAGATCGGGCGGGTTGTCCATAGGGACAACCTACGGTATCCGGTACCGCCGGTACTAGTGCACCGCGAGATGGGACGCCGACTTCGCGGCCCGGGCCTGCCGGTACCCCAGCGCCGCGCCGCCGAGCGGAATGAGCAGGAGACCGGCGAGGCCGAACCAGGACGTCATCGGCTGCCCGGGACGCGCGCTGTCCCAGCCGCTGGACGCCGAAAGGTCCAGCCGTGCGCGCGGCCTGTCCACGGCCTGCGGTATGCCCAGTGGCACAGGCGCCGGTACCAACATCGCCGGCAATGCGACGGTGACGCCCTGTTGCGGCAGCGAAACAATGGGGTGGATCGCGCCCTCACCGGGAGTGCGCCCGTTGCCGAAGGTCACCTTCGGGGCCACGAGGTCGGGCGCGGCCGCGAGCACCCCGGAGCCCGACGATGCACCGGCATCGGCGGCAGACGCGCTGATTGTCGGCGTCGGCGCCTCGGAATCGCCCGTGCTCGCCACCGCCTGCGGTGCGCGACTCGCAGTAGTGGCAGTGGTGGCTGCGGGGCGACTGGTGCCGCCGCTGTTGGTGGTGCTGGTGGCTTTGCCACTGTCCTCGCCACGGCCAAATCCGTTGCTTTCGCCCCGACGGGAATCGTTGCGGGGTCGATCCTTGCGGGATCCGTCGTCGCGGCCCCGGTTGCCGCCGCGGTCCGAATCGCGGCCACCGTGCGAATGAGTCGAATCACCGGGCCGGGCCACGGCGATTGCCGCCGTAGGCCCGCTGAACAGCACGAATGCGGCAAGCGCGGTGGCACTCGCCGCTACTGCACGCTTCGCTCGATGCACAGGACTCCCCACAGTCTTCCCTCACCATACTGTGAACCGATGTTTGCGGGCTAGATTGCGTCGGGATCCTGACGCAGACCGTCCGCCGCCTTCTGCGCCAGACCGATCGCCGTCCGCGCCCAGTCCACCGTGGCGCCGGCCAAGCCACAGGCGGGCGTGATGCCGATCCTGTCGCGCAGCACCGTGCGCGCAAAGCCCAACCGGTCGGTGATCGTCGCCGCCGCGGCCGCCACCTGCTCGGCTGTGGGCCGGGTCAGCGGAGCGGCTGACGGCACGACGCCGAGCAAGACGGTGCGGCCCGACTCCACGAACTCCCCGACCCCGTCCAGGTCGGCCACCCCCAGCACCGCAACATCAACGGATACCCCGCCAATTGCACTGTCCTGCAACATTTTCCATGGAATATCCGCGGCGCAGCAGTGCAGTAGCACCTCACCGCCGATGCGTTGGGCGCATTCGTCGAGCAATGCCCCGGCCACCGGTGCGTCGACGGGATGCACCGAGGACAGGCTCGTCACGCCGGTGAGCCGACCGGCCAGCGCCGCGGGCAAGGACGGCTCGTCGAACTGGACCACCACCTCGGCGCCGATCCGGCGGGCCACCGTGGCGCGATGCGCGGCGACCCCCTCGGCCAGCGATCCGGCGAGATCGCGCAGCGCTCCGGGATCGGTGATTGCGCGGTGTCCATTGGACAACTCCACCTGGGCGGCCAGCGTGATCGGACCGGGCACCTGCACCTTGACGGTGCGTCCCGACACACCCCGCAGGCCGGCCTTCTCCCAGGCCTCCTCCAGGGCGTCCAGATCTTCGTCGAGCAGGCTGACCGCGCGGCGCTGCACGGCGCTGCGGCCAGGGGTGATGCGGTAGGCCCGCGGTGCGGTGTCCATCCCGATGTCGACCAGCAGGGCGCCCGCCCGGCCGATCAGATCGGCCCCGATTCCGCGGGCGGGTAGTTCGGCCAGATGCGGCAGCGTGTGTAGTTCGCCGACGATCACCGCCGCCGCCTCACGCGCGGATGTACCGGGCCAGGATCCGATGCCGGTCGCGCTGGCGAAAATACTCACGCGGCCAACAGTATTCGATGGGTTAACCTGCACGGGTGCGGGCCTTGGCGACGGCGATGGGGATCCTGCTGCTCGCCGGGTGCAGCCAGACCGTCACAGGTGAGGCCCACCGCACCGTGCCCGGTCTCGATGACGGCTCCCGCTCTCCCGTCGACGTCGAGGCCGTGATCCTGGATCAGTCCCGGATGCGCGCCCTCACGGGCGCCGGCGAGGACCTGACCATCGTCCCGACCATGGACGGCAAGCTTCCGGTGGACATCGACGCGCTCGCGGCGACGGTGCCCGACGTCTGTGCCTGGCTGTTCGCCGAGACCCAGACCTTCGGTACCGAGGTCGAGGAGTTCCACAAGACGACCTTCCAGAACCCGCCCGCCGGCGGACTGATCTCCGAGGCCGTCGCCGCCTATCGTGACGAACCCACCGCGCGACGCGCCTTCGCCGACCTCGTCGGCCGGATCGACGGCTGCGCCGAGACCCCCGCCGGTCCACGGCTGGTCGGCGACACCGACATCACCGCCGACACCGCGCGAACTCGCACACCCGGTGGGTGCGGGCGCGACTATCGAGTGAAATCCGTGGTGCTCGCCGAGGTCACGGCGTGCCGGTTCTCGCCGGCGATCCCGGAGCTGGTGCTGACGAACCTGCTGGACAACGTGCCCGGCTGAAAGTCAGCGCACGATGGTGGCGCTGCCGAGGACCTCGTCGCCCGCCGGATCGGTGCGGTAGAGCACCATCGTCTGGCCGGGCGCCACACCACGAAGCGGGGTGCGCAGCTCGGCGTGCAGTTCACCGTCGCGCAGCTCGACGACCGCCTCCACCAGACCGCCGTGGGCGCGGACCTGCAGGACGCATTCCACCGGCCCGTCGAACGCCGTTCCGGAGGTGAACACCGGCTTCTCGCCGCGCAGCGTCGACACCTCGAGGTCGATGGCCGCACCCACCCGCACCGTGCCGGTCTCGGCGTCGATCCCCGTGACGTAGCGGGGCGCACCGTCGGGACCGGGTCCGGCGATACCGAGACCCTTGCGCTGGCCGATGGTGAAACCGTGCACACCGTCGTGCTCGGCGAGCACGACGCCACCGGCGTCGACGACGGCGCCGGGCCGGATGCCGATCTTGGCGCCCAGGAATGCCTGGGTGTCACCGGACGGGATGAAGCAGATGTCATGGCTGTCCGGCTTGTCCGCCACCGCCAGGCCGCGCTGGGCGGCCTCCTCGCGAATTCGCGGCTTGGCGGTGTCGCCCACCGGGAACAGCGCGTGGCGCAGCTGTTCGGCGGTCAGCACGGCCAGCACGTAGGACTGGTCCTTGTCGGCGTCCACCGCTCGGCGCAGCCGGCCGCCGTCCAGGCGCGCGTAGTGTCCGGTGGCCACCGCGTCGAAGCCCAGGGCCAGCGCGCGCGCCGAAAGAGCCGAGAATTTGATCTTCTCGTTGCAGCGCACGCACGGGTTCGGGGTCTCACCCCGCGCGTAGGACTCGACGAAGTCGTCGATCACGTCCTCTTTGAAGCGATCGGCGAAATCCCAGACGTAGAACGGGATGTTGAGGATGTCGGCGACGCGACGGGCATCCCCGGCATCCTCTTTCGAGCAGCATCCGCGCGATCCGGTGCGCAAGGTGCCGGGCGTGCTGGACAGCGCCAGGTGCACGCCGACGACGTCGTGGCCCGCGTCGACCATCCGCGCGGCCGCCACCGAGGAATCGACACCGCCGCTCATCGCGACCAGGACGCGCATCACGCCACCCCGGCGCTGGCCAGCGCCGCCGCCCGGGCCCGCTGCACCGCGGCGGGCAGCGCCTCCAGGGCGGCGTCCACATCGGCATCGGTACTCGTGTGCCCCAACGACAGTCGCAAGGATCCGCGGGCGGTGGCCGGTTCGGCGCCCATGGCCAGCAGCACATGCGAGGGCTGGGCCACGCCTGCCGTGCAGGCCGACCCGGTGGAACACTCGATTCCCTTGGCGTCCAGCAACATCAGCAGCGAATCACCTTCGCAACCGCGAAAGGTGAAGTGCGCGTTGCCGGGCAGCCGTGCGTCGCCGAGCGCGCCGTTGACATCCACATCCTCGATGGCGGCGCGCACACCGTCGATCAGCCGGTCACGCAGCGCGCGGACCCGTCCGCTGGTGGCTTCCAGTCCCTCGACCGCCACCCGCGCGGCCGCAGCCATGGCCACGACACCGGCGACATCCGGTGTGCCCGAACGCACATCGCGTTCCTGCCCGCCGCCGTGCAGCAGCGGCACACACGCCGTGTCGCGGCGCAGCAGCAGCGCACCGACCCCGGTCGGGCCACCGAACTTGTGCGCGGCGACCGACAGTGCCGACAAACCGCTGGCCGCGAAGTCGACCGGGATGTGGCCGACGGCCTGGATCGCGTCGCTGTGCATCGGGATGTCGAATTCCGCTGCGATGCTGGCCAATTCAGTGATCGGCAGGATGGTGCCGACCTCGTTGTTGGCCCACATCGCGGTGATCAGGGCGATGTCGTCATGCTCGGCCAGTACCGCGCGCAACGACTCGGGCGACACCGCGCCGTCCGCGCCGACCGGCAGCCACGTGACCTCGGCGCCTTCGTGTTCCACCAGCCATTCGACGGCGTCCAGGACGGCGTGGTGCTCGATCGGCGTCGTGACGATCCGGCGCCGGTGCGACTCGGCGTCGCGCCGGGCCCAGTAGATGCCTTTGACCGCGAGGTTGTCGCTGTCGGTGCCGCCCGCGGTGAAGATGACCTCCGACGGCCGCGCACCGAGCAGGCCGGCCAGCGCTTCGCGGGCCTCCTCCATCCGGCGCCGCGCCGCGCGACCCGCAGTGTGCAGCGAGGACGCGTTGCCGACCGTCGCGAGCACGGCGGTCATCGCCTCGATGGCAGCAGGGTGCATCGGGGTGGTCGCGGCATGGTCGAGGTAGACGGCGGTCATAGCCTGTCCAGGATAACCGCCCGCAGATGGTCCCCCGGCGGCGCAGGTCAGGCCGCTACCGTTTCCCCTGTCGCCGGACTCTCCGGCGCCGCGTGCCCGTGCACCCGGTGGCCCTTCTCGCCGCGCACGGCAGCCTCACACCGCGCCTTGAGCTCGCGCCGCGACGTCCCCGGCAGCTCCAGCGAGGGCACCCGCACGTGCACCACGGTGCGCCGGGCGGTGACCAGGCGCCGGATGGACGTCAGCAGCGTGTCCTCGCCGATGTAGGCCGGCACGGTGGACGGGCTGCCGTCGCGGTGGTGGTAGGTCAGCCGCAGCGGCTGCACCGGCCGCGCGGCATCGACCGCCGCCTGGAACATGGCCGGCCGGAACTCGCCGTAACCCAGCCCGCACCACGTAGTGCCTTCCGGGAAGGCCACCACGGTCTGTCCGTTGCGCAACCGGGCCGCCACCGCGTTGACCACGGCGGGCAACCGGCGCAGGCTCTCCCGTTCGATGGGGATGACCTTCATGATCCGGGCCAGCACACCGAGGGCCGGCCAGTCGATCAGGTCGGCGCGCGCCACGAAGGAGCCCGGCATGACGGCCCCGATGGCGAAGATGTCCACCCAGGACACGTGCCCGCTGACCACCAGCACGCCGCGCAGGTTACGAATCGGGCCGCCGGACACGGTGATTCGCACCCCGATGCAACGCAACATGAGCCGGCAGTACCCGCGCTGCAGATGCGAGCGGCCGGGAAGCGGGACCGCGAGGATGGGCACCGCCAGAATCAGCAGCAGTGCCGCCGTCACCCGCAGCGTGGTGCGCACCCACACCATGGGTCGCGGGCCCACCGGAGCGGAGCCGGCGTGCATGCAACTGTCGTCGCAGGAGGCCTGCGGCAGCCAGGAATGGCTCATGGTCAGGCTCCCGTCTCGGTGGCCTGCGAGACCGACCGCAGGCGTTTCAGGTACCGCACATCGGCTTTGCGTTTGTCGAGCAGCGCCGGGAAGTCGCCGACCCCGAAGTCGGGATCGTGGGCGGGTTCGCCGCACACCTCGGCGCCCAGGCGCAGATACCCGCGCATCAGCGCCGGGACGCTGACGCGAGCGGGCGGGTCGATCTCGTCGAGCGAGCGACCGTCGATGGTCACCGGCCGGTAAGGGCGCACCGTGAACTCCGCGGGCGCGCTGTGGCGGCGCAGGACGAAGTCGCGGACCCCGCGCAGCTGGCTACCCGGATCTTCACCTTCAGGGTGCGTGGGCACCGACACGCAGCCGGTGACGTAGTCGTAGCCGCAGCGGTCCAGGTAGGCCAGGATGCCCGCCCACATGAGCAGCACCACGGCGCCGTTGCGGTGATCGGCGCGCACCACCGCGCGCCCCATCTCGACCAGGGAGGGCCGCAGCGTGTCGAGCGCGCTGACGTCGAATTCGGTGGCGGTGTAGAGGCTGCCCGCGGCGATCGCGCCGGGCGGCGGGAGCATCCGGTAGCAGCCGACCAGTTCGCCGGACCCGTCCTCGCGCACCAGCAGGTGATCGCAGTACTGGTCGAAGCGGTCGGCGTCCAGACCGTCGGCGGTCGAGGTCAGGGTGAACCCGGGTTCGGAGGTGAACACGTCATGGCGGAGACGCTGCGCGGCTTCGATGTCGCAGGCGTCGGTGGACAGCAGCAGGGTGTAGCGCGGTCCGTGGGTCGCTGAACCCTCAGCGGCCATCTGATCGGTGTCATCGGCCGGTATGAGTACAGATGCGGTGCTCATAGTCAGCACGGTCGCCCAATCGGGTCTCGAGGCGGCATCGCTGGCGTGACGTGTCCGTGCACGCCACGTGAACACCGTGGGCAAACACAAAACTGCCCCGAAACCGAGGTTTCGGGGCAGTTTCGAAGTGCTGACGGACTAGCCCTTACGAGCCTTGACGGCGTCGGTGAGCTGCGGGGTGACCTTGAACAGGTCGCCCACGATGCCGAGGTCGGCGATCTCGAAGATCGGCGCCTCTTCGTCCTTGTTGACCGCGATGATCGTCTTGGACGTCTGCATACCGGCCCGGTGCTGGATCGCGCCCGAGATGCCCAGCGCGATGTAGAGCTGCGGCGACACGGTCTTGCCGGTCTGGCCGACCTGGAACTGGCCCGGGTAGTAACCCGAGTCCACCGCGGCACGCGAGGCGCCGACGGCGGCACCGAGCGAGTCGGCGAGGTCCTCGACGACCTTGAAGTTCTCTTCGCTGCCGACACCACGGCCACCGGCGACCACGACGCTGGCCTCGGTGAGCTCCGGACGGTCGCCACCGACGACCGGCTCGCGGGACGTGATCTTGGTCGCATTTTCGGCCTGGGCCGGAACCTCGACGTCGACGACCTCGCCGGCACCGTCGGCCGGCTCGGCCTCGATGGCACCCGGACGGATCGTGATCACCGGCATTTCACCGGTGGCCTCGGCCTCCACGGTGAACGCGCCACCGAAGATGGAGTAGACGCCCACGCCGCCGTCCTTGAGGCCGACGATGTCGACGAACAGACCCGAGCCCAGCCGCGCGGCCAGCCGGCCGGCGACCTCTTTGCCCTCGGCGTTGGCGGCGACGACCACGGCGGCCGGGGCGGCCGACTCGGTCAGCGCGGCCAGCACATCGACCTTCGGGGTGACCAGGTAGCTCTCCACGTCGGCCGACTCGGCGACGTAGATCTTGGCGGCACCGGCGGCCTTGAGGCCGTCGGCCAGTCCGGCGGCGGTCCCGGGAGCGCCCACCACGACGGCAGACGGTTCGCCCAGGACGCGGGCGGCGGTGATGAGTTCGGTGCTGACCTTCTTCAGCGCACCATCGGCGTGCTCGACGAGCACAAGTACTTCAGCCATGAATGTGTCCTTATGTGAGTGAGAAGAGTGGGATCGGCGACTAGATCAGCTTCTGGGCAACCAGGTACTCGGCGACCTTGCTGCCGCCCTCGCCCTCGTCGGTGACCTTCTCGCCTGCGGTCTTCGGCGGCTTCGGGGTGGACGACAGCACCTTGGTGCCGGCGTTGGCCACGCCCACCTCGTCCGCCTCGACACCGATCTCGGCCAGCGTCAGGACGGTGACTTCCTTCTTCTTCGCGGCCATGATGCCCTTGAAGGACGGGAAGCGCGGCTCGTTGATCTTCTCGTTCACGCTGACCACGGCAGGCAGCGTCGCTTCGAGGCCGAAGACGCCGTCATCGGTCTCACGCTCGGCGGTGACCTTGCCGCCCTCGACGTTGAGCTTGCGCACGTGGGTCAGCTGCGGCAGGCCGAGGTACTCGGCGATGACCGCGGGGACCGCGCCGCCGACGCCGTCGGTGGCCTCGTTACCGGCGATGACCAGTTCGGTGCCCTCGATGGTGCCCAGCGCACGGGCCAGGGCCCAGCCGGTCTGGATCAGGTCGGAGCCGTGCAGGCCGTCGTCCTTGAGGTGGACCGCTTTGTCGGCACCCATGGACAGGGCCTTGCGGATGGCTTCGGTGGCACGCTCGGGACCAGCGGTCAGCACGGTCACCGTGCTGTCGCCGCCCTCACGCTCCTTGATCAGCAGCGCTTCTTCGACCGCGCGCTCGTTGATCTCGTCGAGAACGGCGTCGGCCGCTTCCCGGTCGAGCGTGTAGTCGCCGTCGGTGAGCTTGCGCTCCGACCAGGTGTCAGGGACCTGCTTGATCAGGACCACGATGTTCGTCATGACTGTGGTTCGTCCTCCTCGATGAGGCCGGCAGCCGGCCTGGGCATATCACGTTTCTTGTAACGACCACCAGGTTACTCGCCGGTAACTTTGACGGCACGCAAGGACACCATAACCGGTCAGTTGGTTCGCTCAGACCCCACGGTCGCCAGGGCATCCGTTCGCGAACCGGCCATTACGGGTTAGCCTGCCTTCCAATGAGCACATTCGGTTCGGTCGACAACCCGGGCGCGCAGCCATCCCTGCCGCTGACGGGTGAACGCACCATCCCCGGCCTGGCCGAGGAGAATTACTGGTTTCGCCGGCACGAGGTCGTCTACCAGCGCCTCGCTGAACGCTGCGCCGGGCGCGACGTCCTGGAGGCCGGCCCCGGCGAGGGGTACGGCGCTGATTTGATCTCCGGGATCGCCCGGCAGGTCATCGGCGTGGACTATGACGAATCCGCGGTGGCGCACATCCGGGCCCGCTACCCGCGGGTGCGGATGCACCTGGGCAACCTCGCCGAGCTGCCACTGGCCGACGCCTCGGTGGACGTGGTGGTGAACTTCCAGGTCATCGAGCACCTATGGGATCAGGGCCAATTCGTGGCCGAATGTCTGCGGGTGCTCCGGCCGGGCGGGGCGCTGCTGATGTCCACCCCCAACCGGATCACCTTCTCCCCCGGCCGCGACACCCCGCTGAACCCGTTCCACACCCGCGAGCTCAACGCCGCCGAGCTCACCGAGCTGCTGGAGCTGGGCGGGTTCACGATGGAGGCGATGCTCGGGGTTTTCCATGGGCCTGGGCTGCAGGCCATCGACGCCCGGCACGGGGGATCGATCATCGATGCGCAGATCGCCCGCGCGGTCGCCGACGCTGCGTGGTCGGACGAACTGTTGGCCGACGTCGCCGCGGTGAGCGTCGACGACTTCGACCTGCTTGGCGCCGACGCATCCGATATCGACGACAGCCTCGACCTGGTGGCGATCGCGACCCGGCCATGAGCGAGTGCGACCATCGGCAGGTTCCGGGCCAGTTCACCCTGGTCCTACACACCCACCTGCCCTGGTTGGCCCACCACGGCCGCTGGCCGGTCGGCGAGGAATGGCTCTACCAGTCGTGGGCGGCGGCGTACCTGCCGCTGATGCGGGTGCTGCGCACGCTGGCAGCCGAGGGCCGCGGGCACCTGGTGAGCCTCGGGATGACGCCGGTGGTCACCGCCCAGTTGGACGACCCATACTGCCTGACTGGGATGCACCACTGGCTGGCGAACTGGCAGCTGCGCGCACTCGAAGCCACCACCGTGAAGTCCGGTACGGCCTTCGCCGCGCCAGAAGCCATGCGCCAGTTCGGCATTCACGAGTTCGAAGCGGCCGAACGCGCGCTCGACGAGTTCACCTCGCTCTGGGCGCACGGCGCCAGCCCGCTGCTGCGTCAACTCATCGACGCCGGCACCATCGAACTGCTGGGTGGCCCGCTGGCCCACCCCTTCCAGCCGCTGCTGAATCCCCGGCTGCGCGATTTCGCGCTGCGCGAGGGCCTGGCCGACGCCCGGTACCGGTTCGCGCACACCCCCAAGGGCATCTGGGCCCCCGAATGCGCGTACGCGCCGGGGATGGAAAACGGTTATGCGGCAGCGGGTGTCAGCCATTTCATGGTCGACGGCCCGTCGCTGCACGGCGATACCGCCATGGGACGTCCGGTCGGCGACTCGAACGTCGTCGCCTTCGGCCGCGATCTGCAGGTCAGCTACCGGGTGTGGTCGCCCAAGTCGGGCTACCCCGGACATGCCGCCTACCGCGACTTCCACACCTACGACCACGTGACCGGGCTCAAGCCGGCGCGGGTGACCGGCCGCAACGTCCCCTCCGCCGAGAAGGCCCCCTACGACCCGCTCCGCGCGGACCGCGCGGTGGATGCCCATGTGGCCGATTTCGTCGAGATGGTGCGCCGCAGGCTGATCGACGAGGCCGACCGCACCGGGCGCCCCGCGCATGTGGTGGCGGCCTTCGACACCGAACTTTTCGGCCATTGGTGGCACGAGGGCCCGCTCTGGCTGGAGCGGTTGCTGCGGGCACTGCCCGAGGCCGGGGTCCGGGTCGGCACGTTGTCGGACGCCATCGATTCCGGGTTCGTCGGCGCACCGGTCGAATTGCCGCCCAGCTCTTGGGGTTCGGGCAAGGACTGGCAGGTCTGGAACGGCGAGCAGGTGACCGACCTGGTGCAACTCAACGCCGAGGTCGTCGACACAGCGCTGGCCGCGGTGGACAAGGCGCTGGACCAGACCGAGGCACCGCACACCCGCGATCGGGTGGCTGACCAGATCCTGCGCGAGACGCTGTTGACGGTGTCCAGCGACTGGCCGTTCATGGTGAGCAAGGACTCGGCGGCCGAATACGCCCGCTACCGTGCACATCTGCATGCGCACGCCACCCGCGAGATCTCGGGGGCGCTGGCATCCGGACGCCGCGATCACGCCGAGCGCCTGGCCCAGGACTGGAACCGCGCCGACGGGTTGTTCGGTGCTCTCGATGCGAGGCGACTACGGTGACCAACCCCCTTTCCGCGAGCGTGCGCGTCTGCGCAACGACACGCCGTGAATACCGTGCATTCTGCGCACGCTCACCCCTCGCCGAAGGCGCTCCCACATGAAGATTCTGATGGTGTCGTGGGAGTACCCGCCGGTGGTGGTCGGCGGCCTCGGCCGGCATGTACACCACCTGGCCACCGCCCTGGTCGACGCCGGCCACGAGGTGGTCGTGCTGTGCCGTCGGCCCACGGGCACCGACCCGAGCACGCATCCGTCCACCGACGAGGTGAGCGAGGGCGTGCGGGTGGTCGCCGCCGCCGAAGATCCACACGAATTCGACTTCGGCACCGACATGATGGCCTGGGTGCTGGCGATGGGTCACGCGATGACCCGCGCCGGGCTGGCCTTCGGCACCCGGGGTGAACGCACCTGGTACCCCGACGTCGTACACGCCCATGACTGGCTGGTGGCCCACCCGGCCATCGCGCTGGCCGAATTCTTCGACGTCCCTTTGGTTTCCACCATCCACGCAACAGAGGCCGGCCGCCACTCGGGCTGGGTGTCGGGCGCGATCAGCCGCCAGGTGCACGCCGCCGAGTCGTGGCTGGTCCGCGAATCCGATTCGCTCATCACCTGTTCGGCGTCCATGGGTGAGGAGATCGTCGAGCTGTTCGGCCCCGGATTGGGCGAGACGCGGGTGATCCGCAACGGGATCGATGCGGCCGCATGGCCGTTCGCCAAGCGCACCGCGCACGACGGGCCGCCCCGGTTGCTGTTCCTCGGCCGACTGGAGTACGAGAAGGGCGTGCAGGACGCCATCGCCGCGCTGCCGCGGATCCGGCGTACCCACCCCGGCACCACACTGATCGTCGCCGGCGACGGCACGCAGCGGGAGTGGCTCGGCGAGCAGGCCCGCAAGCACAAGGTGGTCAAGGCCGTCGATTTCGTCGGGCGCCTGGACCACGCCGAACTGGTGCAGATGCTGCACACCGTCGACGCGGCCGTATTGCCCAGTCACTACGAGCCTTTCGGCATCGTCGCCCTGGAAGCCGCGGCCACCGGCACTCCCCTGGTGACCTCGAATGTCGGTGGACTCGGCGAA
Source organism: Mycolicibacterium cosmeticum (assembly GCA_016197365.1). Lineage (GTDB taxonomy): Bacteria > Actinomycetota > Actinomycetes > Mycobacteriales > Mycobacteriaceae > Mycobacterium > Mycobacterium cosmeticum_A. The sequence continues at coordinate 96,357 of JACPVS010000002.1, forward strand.
GCCGTCATCAACGGCGAGACCGGGGTGTCCTTCCCGCCGCACAACGTCGCCCACCTGGCTGCAGCCGTGCGCACCGTGCTCGACGATCCCGCGGCCGCCCAGCAGCGCGCCGTGGCCGCACGCGAGCGGCTCAACCACGATTTCGACTGGCACACCGTCGCCGCCGAAACCGCGCAGGTCTACCTTGCCGCCAAACGCGGTGAGCGTGAACCACTTCCCCGTCGGCGCATCGTCGAGCACGCCCTACCGGACCGCTGACATCACAGCCCTTTCGCCCACGCCCACGCCGACAACCGCCAGTCCACGTCGATCTTGCGAAGCGCCACGGTGAACAGCGAGTCGGCCTGAGTCACCGCCCTGCCGGCCATGTCGAACGTCAAGGTCGCCGGGACGACGACATACGCGACGTCGCCGTTCACCCGGATATGACGCGGTTCGTCCAACGCGATGTGGAGGCCGGAAACCTCGGCGCTCTCGCCCGCCGCGAGCACGTCATTCCACCAGTCGTCGTTGGCAGTCGGTCCCTGCCATACGTGCGGCGCACCGACGTCGAGGATCTGCATCGGGTCGGCGCAGGTGGCCGACATGGCGTCGCCGTCGCCCGCGTTCATAGCCTCGATGTACCGGCGTACCACCGCCATCGGATCTGAAGAAGTAGGCACTGCATATCCCCCGTCGCTGGTGAGCACATCCAGCATGCGTTCCCGGCACGGCCGGTTCAAGGTTCGGCCGGGACCGAATCATTCCGGCCATAGCGTCGCGGTATGCGCTCCACCTACACACTCATCGCCGCTTACCTCGGCCTGTTCGTAGGGCTGGTCGACAGCAACGCGGTCAATCTGGCGCTGCCCGCCCTGCGCACCGAGTTCGGGGGCGGGGTGTCCGCCGCGCAATGGGCCGCCGACGCCTACAACGTCGCCTTCGCCGCGGTGTTGCTGACCGCGGGGGCGGCCGGGGACCGCTTCGGCCGCCGCAGGCTCCTGCGACTGGGCCTGGGGATCTTCGCGGCCGCGTCACTGGGCTGCGCGCTGGCGCCGAGCCTGGATGCGCTGCTGGCGGCGCGGGTTGTGCAGGGTGTGGCCGCGGGCGTCATGCTGCCGCAGGGGCTGGCCATCGCCGCGGCCGCCTTCCCCGATGCCGCAGGCCGAGCCAGGGCCACCGCGGCCTGGGCGATGGCGGCGGCCTCCAGCGCCGCGCTCGGTCCGGTGATCGGCGGTCTGCTGACCGACACGCTTGGCTGGCGCTACATCTTCTGGCTCAACGTGCCGGTCTGCCTGGTCGCGCTGGCCATGTCGTACCGCTTCCTCGCCGAATCCCGTGATCCGGATGCCCACCGGACCGACATCCCGGGACAACTGTTTGCCATGGCGAGCCTGGCCACCCTGACCTTGCTGTTGGTGGAGGGCCGTGCGCTGGGTGCGCTCAAGGCCGCGGCGCTCCTCGTGCTGCTCGCGGTCACCGCAGCCGTCTTCGTCTGGGGGCAGCGCCGCGCCCCCGAACCGACGATCCCGGCCGATCTGGCCCACAACCGGCAGCTCGGCGTCGGCCTCGCCGCCACGTTCGCGATGACCTTCGGGGTGTACGCCCTGATGTGGTTGAACAGCCTGGGGTTCCAGCAGCAGCGCGGCGCCAGCGCGATCGCCACCGCCCTGTGGTTCCTGCCGCTGCCCCTCGCGTATCTCGCGCTCATCCCCGTGGTCACCCGCGTCGCACGCCGGACCGGACCCCGGCTCCCGATGACCGTCGGACTGAGCTTGATGGGCGCGGGCATCCTGGCCTATGCCGCCGTCGGCCCCGAGGCCGACATCCGGGTCATCACAGCCATTTTCGTCATCGTCGGGGCCGGGCTGGCGTTCAACACCGGACCGGCGGTGACGATGGTCCTCTCCGCGGTCCCGGTGCACCGGGCCGGGCTGGCGTCCGGTTTGGCCAACCTGGCCCGGCTGATCGGTGTCACGATGGGTATCGCGGTGGTGGGCACCGTGCTCGCCGTCGCAGGGATGCGCACGGCACTGCTCGCCGGTGGCATCGTCGAGATCGCGGGCGCCGTCGTCGCCTACAGCCCACGTGCCAGGAGGTGTGCCATGCGTGACGTGGCCGAACTGCCCACCCACGGCGATGCCGACATCGCCAGCGTCGCCGCCCTGCTGGCCGACCCGGCGCGGTGCAAGGTGCTGCTGGCCCTCGACGACGGCCGCGCGCTGCCCGCCGGCGTGCTCGCCACCGAGGCCGGGATCGCCCGGTCCACCGCGAGCGGGCACCTGACCAAACTGACCGACGCCGGCCTGCTCACGGTTCAGACCCACGGCCGGCACCGCTACTACCGGCTGGCGGGACCGGAGGTCGCTGCCCTGCTGGAACAGCTGGGCCGCCTGGCCCCCGCACAGCCCGTGCGGTCCCTGCGAGAGGGCACCCGGGCGGCCCGATTGCGTTCCGCGCGCACGTGTTACGACCATCTGGCCGGCCGCCTCGGCGTCGCCGTCATGGGCAGCCTGCTGGACCGCGACGTGCTCGCCGGTGGCGACGGCTGCTACCGGCCGGACCGCGACCACCACGACGCGCTGAGCCAACCCGGCCACGACATCCACTACGAGCTCAGCCCGCCGGGGCGGGCCGTCCTCGACGAAATCGGGATCGAAATACCTACCGGATCAAGGACTCTCGTCGGGTACTGCGTCGACTGGACCGAACAGCGCCATCACCTGTCGGGCGCACTCGGCCGGGCCGTGCTGGACCGATTCGTGTCGGCGGCCTGGATCAAACGCGCGACCACCGGACGTGCGGTGCTCGTCACCGATCGCGGCCAGGCGGCGCTGGCCGAGCATTTCGGCATCGACTGGAATCAGCGCGCCGACACGACGGATTGTGGCGCGGGAAGCCCCGGAACACCCAAGAAACCGTAGTTTCGGCTCGGACCTAGCGTGCGGCCTTTTTACGCTCGATATCGGCGAGCGCCGCGGCCAGTTCGGCCCGGTCGTCGGCCGACGCATCCCACGCCACCTTGCGGTTCTTGACCACCTTGGCCGGCGCGCCGACGGCGATGGAGAAGTCCGGGATGTCGCCCTTGACCACGGCGTGCGCGCCCAGCACGCAGCCGCGCCCGATCGACGTCCCGCGCAGGATGGTCACCTTCGCGGCCACCCAGGTGTCAGGTCCGATCCGCAACGGGCTCTTGATGATGCCCTGGTCCTTGATCGGCAGCTCGAGGCTGTCCATCTTGTGGTCGAAGTCGCAGACGTAGCACCAGTCGGCCATCAGCACCGAGTCGCCGAGCTCGATGTCCAGGTAGGTGTTGATGACGTTGTCGCGGCCCAGCACCACTTTGTCGCCGATGCGCAGCGACCCTTCGTGACACCGGATGGTGTTCTTGTCCCCGATGTGCACCCACCGGCCGATCTCCATGGTGGACAGTTCCGGGGTGGCCTGGATCTCCACGCCCTTGCCCAGGAACACCATGCCGCGGGTGACGATGTGCGGGTTGGCGAGCTTGAACTTCAGCAGCCGGAAATACCGCACCAGGTACCACGGGGTGTAGGCCTTGTTCTTCAGCACCCAGCGCAGTGAATCAACGGTCAGGAATTGGGCCTGACGCGGATCACGCAGCCGCGAACCACGCCACCTCTTGTGAAGGGGCGCGCCCCACATCGTCGTCATGGCCGGTCAGCCTATCCGAGGGTGGCACGGGCTAGTCTCGGACCTCGATGCCTGCTTCCACGACGTTGCCTGCTTCCACTACGGCGATACGCCGGTTCGCTGCTGTGCTGGGCGCCGCGGCGCTGACCGTGACTGCCTGCGGGAACACCGACTCCTGGGTGGACGCACACGCCACTCAGGGGTGGTCGGCCCAGTACGCCGACGCCGCCAACAGCAGCTACAGCCCGGTCGGCGGCGCGGGTGACCTGAAGCTGGAGTGGACCCGGTCGGTCAAGGGCACCCTGGGCGCGCAGGTGGCGCTCGGCAACGGTGGCTACCTGGCCGCCAACGCCCAGACCGCGGACGGCTGCTCGCTGATGCTGTGGGAGAGCGCCAACAACGGGCGTCAGCGGTGGTGCACCCGGCTGTGGCAGGGCGGCGGCATCTCCAGCCCGCTGATGGACGGTTTCGACAACCTCTACATCGGTCAGCCCGGCGGCATCATGTCCTTCCCGCCCACCCAGTGGATCCGCTGGCGCCAGCCCGTCATCGGAATGCCGACCACGCCGCGGCTGCTGAACCCGGGACAACTTCTGGTGGTCACCCATCTCGGGCAGGTGCTGGTGTTCGATGCGCAGCGCGGCACCGTGATCGGCACACCACTGGATCTGGTGGAGGGTGTCGATCCCACCGATGCGCAACGCGGGCTGCCGGACTGCCCGCAGGGCCGGCGCGGCTGCCCGGTGGCGGCGGCGCCCGCGTTCTCGGCGGCCACCGGCATCATCGTGACCACCTTGTGGGAACCGCAGGCTCAGGCCCCGGTCCTGGTGGGGCTGCGCTACACCCCGAACCAGACGCCGATGGTGACCCGTGAATGGACGAGCACCGCGGTGGGCGGCGGACCGATCGCGGGCGCGGTGCTCTCGGACGACGGCCGCACCGCCTACGTCAACGGCCGTGACCGCAGGCTGTGGGCGGTCAACACCGCCGACGGCACCGCGAAATGGTCGGTGCCCCTGGACTATCAACCGCAGACACCGCCGTCGGTGTCTCCGCAGGGCGTTATCGTGGCCGGCGGCGGGCCGGGCGCGAAACTCGTCGGAGTCACCACCGAGGGCAAGATCGCCTGGACCCGCACGGACACCGAGCCGCTGTCGACGTCCAGTCAGGCCGGCGAGCATGTCGCCTATACGGTGGCCCGCGACGGGGCGAACGGGTTGGCGCTGCTGGCATTCGACCCCACCGACGGGCACACGCTGAACAGCTATGTCCTGCCGGAGGCGACGGGAGCCCCGGTCGGTGTCTCCGTCGGCCACGACCGCCGCGTGGTCGCGGCGACCAGCGACGGCCAGGTGTACGGCTTCGCGCCGGCCTGAGTCAGGCGATCATCGCGTCGATGGGCCCGCGCGGCACCGACACCTGAACGGCTCCGGCGGATTCGGGCAGCAACTCGCCCTGACCGAAGAAGAAGATCAGCGCGTCGTCGGTGATCGCGAAGTTCTGGTAGTTCGCCGGGTCCAGACCGGCCAGCGGTGACACCGGATCGGGCAGTCCCGACTGCTTGGTGAGCTCGGCCTGCACGACCGGGAAGATCACCGGCAGCGGCAGGGTGCCTGCCCGGAACAACGTGTCGAACGTGATCGGCTTGCGGTTGGCGCGGTCCCAGTTGAACGCCTTGTAGAAGGTCTGCGGGTGCGCACCGCCGATGTTCTGGTAGGTGGTGAACACCACCGTCTGCGTGCCGCGCGGGGGCTCCGCCGAGCTGTACTGGGTTGTGGTGGTGTCCAACTCGTAAGGCATGCCGCGCGAATCGGGCGTCTTGGCCACGTTGATGAAACCGTCCCGGGTCTGCTTCACGTAGTCGAAGACGGCGTTCTCGTCCGGGTAGTCGGTCGGGAAGTTGATGTTGAGCATGTAGGCCGGATCGTTCGCCTGGATGACGCAGGCGGACCCGGCACCGGCCGTCCCGCCGACATCCGAACATTTGGGCGGGTTGGCGACCGCCACCCCCGCCCCCGCCGAGCCCAGCAGCACAAGCGATACAGCCAGCGTGAGAGCGCGCATCGGGTGAATCCTCCGGGTCCAGGGACGGCATCGGCGCCGACGCCGCAAGGGTACAGGTGGCGCTATCGCGACGGCCGACAAATGAACGCCACCGCGCGACTTGCCGCGCCCGTGCCGATCCGGGTGATGACCACACTGAGTTGCGCCGCGCCCCGCGGTTTCAGCCGCTTGCGCAACGCATCCGGGTCGACATCCAGCCCGCGGACCAGGATTTCGACCGCGCCCGCGTCGCGCGCGGCGAGTTCGCGGCGCAGCACCTTCACGTCGAAGCCGATCTCGGCGAGTACCTCGAAACCCCGCACGCCGTCCGGCAATTCGTCCCCCGACAGGTAGGCGATATCGGGGTCGAGCTGCCACAGTGCGTACCGCGTTCCGTACTGACGCACCAGTCCGGCCCGCACCACGGCACCGTCGGGGTCGACGATCCAGCGGCCCACGGGGGCCACCCGGCACTCGTCGGGATCGGCGTCGGTGACCTCCTCACCCCGGTCGAGCAGGGTCGCCCGGCGCCCGGCCGTCGCCAGGCCCGGGGACCACAGGCACGCTTCGCGCACACTGCCACCCAGCGAGGTCACCTCGATCTCGCCGCGGAACCCGAGCTCGTCGAGCTGGCCGAAGTCCACACCGGGGGCGCATTTCACCACCAGGTCGCGGTCGCGGTACGCGTCCAGCAACAGGTCCAGTGCCGGGGTGTAGTCGCGCGGGTCGAACCGCCGCCGGCCCGCGCTGCGCCGGGCCGGGTCGGCCACGACGACGGTGTCGCGGCTGACCGGGACCAGCGCGTCGGCCCGGCACAGGTCCACTCCCCCAACGTTGTTGCGGGCCATGGCAAGCCGGACGGGGTCCAGATCACTGCCCAGAACCAGGGCGGCGGTGTGCCGCAGGGCGGCCAGTTCGGCACCGACCGAGCAGGTCACGTCGTGCACGCGCGCCCCGGCCAGCCGCCGGGCCCGGTTCCCCGCCACCGGCTCGGCGGTGCACTGTTGCAGAGCGTCGTCGGTGAACAGCCACGCCGACGGGTCGGCGAACTTGGCCGCGGCGCGCCGGCGCAGCAGCACCGTCTCCACCAGCAGGGCCGTCCGGTCACCGAAACGTGTTCGCACCGACGCGATGTCGGAGACCCTGGTGGCATCGGTCAGCCGGTATCCCGCGACGTCGGCCAGTGCCGCGCGACCCTCGTTACTCCGCAGGTACCCGACATCGCCGAGCCCGAACTGGACAGCCACCCCGGGTCGCTTCGCTCCTGCCCGCCGTCAGGACGGCTTGACCCCGGTGACCATCACGTTGTAGAACCAGCCCTTGGGCACCACCCGACGCCACACGTTGGCGTCCACCCAACTCAGCGACGTCCAGCTGTTGAACGCGAATTTGGCCCAGCCCCAACCCAATCGGCCCGGGGGCACCGAAGCTTCGAAGGTGCGGATCGGCCAGCCGAGCATGGCGGCGGTGAATTCCTCGCTGGCCGTGGCGACCTCGACGGCACCGGCATTGGTGGCCATCCGTTCCAGGTCCGACGGCTCGAACGTGTGCAGGTCCACCACGGCTTCCAGCGCCGCGGCGCGCGAGGACTCGTCGAGCTCGGCCTGCGGGCGGCGCCAGTTCTCCAGCCCGGGAAGCTTGGTGACCCGGGTGGACACCTGCCAGGTCAGGTTCGACAGGTGGCGCGCGTAGACGTTGCCCTTGCTCGTCGGCTCACCGGCGAACACGAACCGGCCGCCGGGCTTGAGCACGCGCACCACCTCGCGCAGCGACAGCTCCACATCGGGGATGTGGTGCAGCACGGCGTGGCCGACCACCAGATCGAAGGTGTTGTCCTCATACGGGATGCCTTCGGCGTCGGCGACCTTGCCGTCGATGTCCAGGCCGAGGCCCTGGCCGTTGCGGGTGGCGACCTTGACCATGCCCGGGGACAGGTCGGTCACCGAGCCGCGCCGGGCGACGCCGGCCTGGATCAGGTTCAGTAGGAAGAACCCGGTGCCGCAGCCCAGCTCGAGGGCGCGGTCGTAGGGCAGCTCGCGCTGCACCTCGTCGGGGACGATGCCGTCGAACCGGCCGCGGGCGTAGTCGACGCAGCGCTGGTCATAGGAGATGGACCACTTGTCGTCGTACGTCTCGGCTTCCCAGTCGTGGTACAGCACCTGCGCCAGCTTGGTGTCCTTCAGCGCGGCTTCGACCTGTTCGGCCGTGGCGTGCGGGTTGGGGGCAGGCGCACCGGCGTCGGTGGCCTGGGTGTGGTCCGTGCTCGTCATATGGGCAGCCTAACTGCCGGTGAACGTCCGGAAGACTTCGACGTAGTGCCGTACCCCGTCACCTGCGCCGTCGATCATTCCCTTGGCTGCCGCGAGCACATGTGGGGGCGCCTCCAGGAAGCGCCGCGCGCGGGCCAGCGCGGCGTCGTAGACACCGTCCGGGGCCACCATCTCGTCGATGAGCCCGAGTTCCAGCGCTTCCTCGGCGCCGACGAACCGGCCGCTGAACACCAGGTCCTTGGCGCGGCTGACCCCGACCGCGTGGACCAGGCCGGCGGTGCCCGCGGCGGGCAGCAGCCCGGCCAGCGACTCGGTGGCGCCGAACTTCACGTTGTCGCCCGACACCCGCCAGTCGGCGGCCAACGCCAATGCCAGCCCGGCGCCCAGCGCATAGCCGGTGACGGCGGTGATCGTCGGCTTCGGGATGCCGGCGACGGTGGCCACGGCGGCGCGGCACGCGGCGGTGACGCTCTCGGCGTCGCTGGGGTGCAGCTTGCGCAGTTCGGGCACGTCGTCGCCCACGCAGAACACCTCGTGGCCGCCGAACAGGATGACGGCGGCAACGTCCGGATGCGCACCCAGTTCCACCGCGGCCTCGCCGATCTCGCGGTACACCTGCCTGGTCAGCGCGTTGCCGGGCGGCCGGGACAGCACCAGGGTACCGATACCGTCGGCCACCGCGGTGGTGACGAATTCACTCACGCCCGTAACCCTGCGGTGCGCGCCGATTGCGGGCCTCGTTGTAGCGGGCGCCGTCGAAGAACTCGATGTCCCAGTCGCCGGTCCCCTTGTCGGCCGACAGGCTGGGCTCCATCGCGACGATCTTGCGTTCGGTGGCCAGCACGTCGGCCACGGTGCGCCCGTTGAGCGAGTCGAGCTGCGACCAGGTCGGCGGCAGCAGGAACGAACGGCCCTCGGCGAACTCGTCGAGGGCGGCCTGCGGGGTGGACCAGAACGCGCGGTCGCTCTCGGTGTTCTCGCCGTCGGCGCGCTGACCCTGCGGAATGGCGCCGACGAAGAAGTACGTGTCGTAGCGGCGGGTGCGCTCTTCTTTCGGGGTGATCCAGTTGGCCCACGGCCGCAGCAGGTCGGCACGCAGTACCAGCTTCTCGGCCCGCAGGAAGTCCGCGAAGGACAGTGAGTTGTCGGCCAGTGCCGCCCGCTGCTCGCGGTAGACCGATGCATCGTCGACGAGGATGTCCGAGTCGTCTGCCGCGCCGGCGAACAACACCCCGGACTCCTCGAACGTCTCGCGGGCCGCCGCGCACACCAGCGCCTCCGCGAGGTCGACGTCGACGTTCAGCCGATCGGCCCACCAGGACGGTTCGGGGCCGTACCAGGCGATGTCCTTCTCGGTCCGGTCGCGCTCGTCGACGCCACCGCCGGGGAAGACCATCACACCCGCGACGAAGTCCATCGCCGAGTGCCTGCGCATCAGGAAGATCTCCAGCGACTCGGGTGTGCCATGGTCACGCAGCAGCATCACCGTGGAGGCCGGCCTGGGAATCAACGGGTCGGTCACGCGCGCCTCCTGTGTGCCGCACGGCTGCGGACGCGCCGTGCGAAATAACGTCCTTCGACCATCTCCAGGGCGATCGACTGCCCGAAGGCCGTGGACAGGTTCTCCGATGTCAGCACGTCGGTGAGCAGACCGGAGGCGACCGGGACGCCCTCGGACAGCAGCAGGCAGTGGCTGAAGCCGGGCGGGATCTCCTCGACGTGGTGGGTGACCAGCACGATCGCCGGGGCGTCCGAATCGGCGGCCAGATCGGCCAGCCGGGCCACCAACTCCTCGCGGCCACCCAGGTCCAGACCGGCCGCGGGCTCGTCGAGCAGCAGCAGTTCGGGGTCGGTCATCAACGACCGCGCGATGAGGACGCGTTTGCGTTCGCCCTCGGACAGGGTGCCGTAGGTGCGTTCCGCCAGGTGCTCGGCGCCGACGCTCTCCAGCATGTCGACGGCCTGCTCGTAGTCGACGTCTTCGTAGGATTCGCGCCACCGGCCCAGAACGGCGTAGCCGGCCGAGATCACCAGATCGCGGACCACCTCTTCGTCGGGGACGCGCTGGCTCAGCGCGGAGCTGGACAGCCCGACACGGCTGCGCAGTTCGGCCATATCGGTGCGGCCGAGCCGCTCGCCGAGCACGAATGCGGTTCCCGACGACGGGTGGTCGACGGCGGCGGCGATGCGCAGCAGCGAGGTCTTGCCCGCCCCGTTGGGCCCGATCACCACCCAGCGTTCGTCGAGTTCAACGGCCCAGTCCAGCGGTCCGACCAGCGTCTTTCCGCCGCGCCGCAGACTGACCCTGGCGAAATCGATCAGCAGGTCGGGATCGGCTTCACGTTCGCTGTCGGGCACTCGCCCATCGTAGTGTCGGGCCCCTGCCCGGCTCGGGAGCGCCCCGCGGCGCCGAAATCGTGGAACAGCAGCCGTCTGGGCATGACCCGCAGGATCAGCTGGACCAACGGGCCGATTCCAAACGCGTACACCAGGGTTCCGACGCCGACGGTGCCGCCGAGCGCCCAACCGACCGCTAGCACTCCTGCCTCGATCGAGGTGCGAACCAGCCGCACCGACCACCCGGTGCGGGCGACCAACCCGGTCATCAGGCCGTCCCGCGGGCCGGGACCCAGCCCGGCCCCGATGTAGAGCACCGTGCTGACGGCGTTGAGCAGCACCGCGCCCAGCATCAGGGCGATGCGCGCGGGCAACGATTGCGGGGCGCTCAGGAACACCAGGCCCGCGTCGACGGTCACGGCGATGACGATGACGTTGGCGACGGTGCCGACGCCCGGCTTGTTGCGCAGCGGGATCCAGGCCAGCAGGACGGCGACGCCGACCACCGCGGAGGCGAGACCGATGGTCATCGGAGTGTGCCGGGTGAGGCCCTGATGGAAGACGTCCCACGGGGCCAGGCCCAGGCCGGCGCGGACCATCATGGCCATCGACAGGCCGTATCCGATGAGCCCAAACAGCAGCAGGGACGCCCGGCCGAGCGTCCGCATCACGAGTGGTCCGGGAAACGAGCCCGGATGGCGTCGAGCTCGTTGCGCACCCGGCGGGCGTCGGTGTCGTTGCGTGTCACGCGGTTGTAGGGTCCGGAGCGCGGATACTTCGAGGCCAGTCGAGATAGCCAGTTCTTCGTCATGGCTCCAGTTTCCGATCAGATTGGCTTGCCATTCAATAGCCAGTTCGGCGATACTGGCATCAAATGTTGACGACACTGGCTCGCGAATTGGGAAACTGGCGCACTTCCAGCGCCAGTGGACCGGCGTACTCGGGACTGGCGGACGCCATCCGGCTCCTGATCGTCGACGGCCGCGTGCCGGTCGGAACCCGGCTGCCCAGCGAACGCGCCCTCGCCGACGAGCTGCGGGTCTCACGCACCACCGTCACCGCGGCGTTCACTGCGCTCCGCGAAGACGGGTACCTACAGGCCCGCCGTGGTGCGCGCAGCACCGCCGCCCTGCCACTGCGGCCGCAGGTGGTCGCCGAACCCGCATCCACCACCACCGTCAGCTTGGCCGCCGCGGCGATGTCGGCACCCAGCGGTCCGGTGCTGGAGGCGTTCGCCGCCGCCACCCGCGACATCACCCCGTATCTCGGCGAAACCGGGCTCGACCCGACGGGAGTGTGCACCCTGCGCACCGCCGTCGCCCGGCGGTACACCGAACGCGGTCTGCCCACCGATCCCAGCCAGATCATGATCACGAGCGGTGCGCAGCACGCCATCGCACTGATCCTGGCGGCGTTCACCGAACCCGGAGACCGGGTGCTCGTCGAGCAGCCGACGTATCACGGTGCGCTGTCGGGCATTTCGACTGCGGGGGCCCGTGCCGTCCCCGTCCCACTCACCGATGACGGCTGGGAACTGGACGCGGTGCATGCGGCCATCCGCCAGCTGTCGCCCAGCCTGGCCTACCTGATTCCGGACAATCACAACCCGACCGGGTTCACCATGCCCGCCGATCAGCGAATTCAGTTGGGCCGCATCATCTCCGAGTCCCGAACCCGGACCGTCATCGACGAGTCGATCATGGACATGTGGATCCACGAAGCACCGCCGGCACCACTGGCCGCCATGGTGGCGCGCCGCGATCTGGTGCTCACTGTCGGGTCGATGTCGAAATCGTTCTGGGGTGGACTGCGCGTCGGCTGGATCCGGGCCGAACGCAGCACCCTGGCGACCATTGCGGCCATCAGGCCGTCGCTGGATCTCGGCACCCCGATACTCGAACAGCTCACGGCGGCAAGACTTCTCGAACAGCGCGAAGAAGTTTTGGCCGAACGCCGGCAGTTGCTGCGCACCCGCCGGGCCTACCTGCTGGATCTGCTGGCGCGCCGGTTGCCCGACTGGCGGCCCGGCCCAGGGCCGAACGGGATCTCGCTGTGGGTCAAACTGCCCGCGCCGATGAGCACGGCGCTGTCGGCGTCGGCCTCACGGTTGGGGCTGGATCTGCCTGCCGGCCCGCGATTCGGCGTGGACGGCACTCTGGAACGATTCGTCCGGGTGCCCTATGCCCTGCCCGAACCCGCCCTCGACGAAGCCGTCGACCTGCTGGTGCGGGCCTGGGGTTCGATCACCGGTGCCGTCGAACCGGAGTCACACGCGTTGGTGGTCTAGCCGCCCTGGCTCTGCTGCAGTGCGATGCACTTGCCGTAGTTCTCCGGCGTGCACGGGATACCGGCGACCGTGGAGTAGCCGTTGCCCGGCAGGTAGTTGGTCAGGGGCGGCCGCGCGTCCGGAGGTGACACGACGGCGTTTCCGCTGGTGCTGCTGCCCTTGCCGGCTCCGGCGACGCACACGCCCTCGAAGTGGCTGGGCCGGGTGCCCCACGGGCAGTCGGCGGAGGCCGGTGCGGCCAACACGATCGCTCCCCCGGAGATCGCAGCGGCGCATGCACCCAGAAGTATCGTCCGTTTCACCAGCAACATGCCTCCACTGTAAACGTGCGAGGCCGTCAGGGCCGAACTAGTCGGGGATATCGACCCGGCGCACGGTGCCGTCGGCCGCGTCGGCGGCTTCGATCTCGCCGCGCGTCACCCCGAGGATGAACAGCACCGTGTCCAGATATGGGTGGCTCAGCGACGCGTCGGCGACCTCGCGCAACGCGGGTTTGGCATTGAACGCCACCCCGAGCCCGGCCGCCGACAGCATGTCGATGTCGTTGGCGCCGTCCCCGACGGCGACCGTCTGTTCCATCGGGACACCGGCCTGCTGGGCGAAGTCGCGCAGTGCCTTGGCCTTGCCGGGCCGGTCGACGACCGGGCCGATGACGCGCCCGGTCAGCGTGCCGTCGATGATCTCCAGTTCGTTGGCGGCCACGTAGTCCAGCATCAGTTCGTGGGCCAGCGGGTCGATCACCTGCCGGAAACCACCCGAGACGACCCCGCAGTGGAAACCGAGCCGGCGCAGCGTGCGGATGGTGGTGCGGGCGCCCGGGGTCAGCTCTAGTTCGTCGGCGACGTCGTCGACCACCTCGGCCGGCAGGCCGGCCAGGGTGGCGACCCGCTCCCGCAGCGACTCCTCGAAATCCAGCTCGCCCCGCATGGCGGCCTCGGTGATGGCCGCGACCTTGGCCTCGGCCTCGCTGCCGGCGCGTGCGGCCAGCATCTCGATGACCTCGCCCTGGATCAGGGTCGAGTCGACGTCGAAGACGATGAGCCGTTTCGCCCGCCGGGACAGGCTGTAGTCCTCCAGCGCGATGTCGATACCCAACTCGACGGCGACCCGCGCCATGGCGGCCTGCAACTGGCCGTAGACACGGCCCGCGGGCACGGACACCCGCAGTTCCAAACCGGTCACCGGGTAGTCCGACACACCCCGGATGGTGTCGATGTTGACGTCGAGTTCGGCGGCCTCGCGGGCCACCACCCCGAACGCCTCGGCGGTGATCGGGCGGCCCAGCACCACGATGGTGTGGGTGGAGGGCTCGCGCATCACCGGAAGGTCCGCGCTGCGCTCGATGGTGACGTCGAGTCCCACGCCGTGGATGGCGGTCCGGACGTCGTCGGCGAACACTTCCCCGTCGGCCACTTCGGCGGGTGCCGAGATCAGCACCCCCAGGGTGAGCCGGCCCCGGACGACCACCTGCTCCACGTTGAGCAACTCGACGTGGTGCCGTGAGAGCACTTCGAAGAGCGCCGACGTGACGCCGGGTTGGTCGAGTCCGGTGACGGTGATCAGTACCGACACCTTGGAATCATTCACCGAATCAGGTGCGGACGTTTTCGTCGTCGAGCCGGGTCACGTCGCCGTCGGCAGGGCCGTGGGCGCGACCGATGTGCGCCTCGGCCCGCATCCGCTCGACCATGTGCGGGTAATGCAGCTCGAACGCCGGGCGCTCCGAACGGATCCGGGGCAGCTCGGTGAAGTTGTGCCGCGGGGGCGGGCAGGACGTCGCCCACTCCAGCGAGTTGCCGTAACCCCACGGATCGTCGACCATGACCGGTTCGCCGAAGCGCCAGCTCTTGAAGACGTTCCACACGAACGGCAGCGTCGAGATGCCCAGGATGAACGCTCCGATCGTGGAGACCACGTTCAGCGTGGTGAATCCGTCGGTGGGCAGGTAGTCCGCGTAGCGCCGCGGCATGCCCTCGTCGCCCAGCCAGTGCTGCACCAGGAAGGTGGTGTGGAAGCCGATGAATGTCAGCCAGAAGTGCAGCTTGCCCAGACGCTCGTCGAGCAGGCGGCCCGTCATCTTCGGGAACCAGAAGTAGATGCCCGCGTACGTGGCGAACACGATGGTGCCGAAGAGCACGTAGTGGAAGTGCGCGATGACGAAATAGCTGTCGGTGACGTGGAAGTCGATCGGCGGGCTGGCCAGCAGCACACCCGACAGACCACCGAGCAGGAAGGTGATCAGGAAGCCGACCGAGAACAGCATCGGTGTCTCGAAGGTCAACTGCCCCTTCCACATCGTGCCGATCCAGTTGAAGAACTTGATACCGGTCGGCACCGCGATCAGGAATGTCATGAAGCTGAAGAACGGCAGCAGCACGGCGCCGGTGGCGTACATGTGGTGCGCCCACACCGCCACCGACAGCGCCGCGATACCCAGCGTCGCGTAGATCAGGGTGGTGTAACCGAAGATCGGCTTGCGGCTGAAGACCGGGAAGATCTCCGAGACGATGCCGAAGAACGGCAGCGCGATGATGTACACCTCGGGGTGTCCGAAGAACCAGAACAGGTGCTGCCACAGCAACACACCGCCGTTGGCCGGGTCGTAGACGTGGGCGCCGAGGTGCCGGTCGGCCGCCAGGCCGAACAGTGCGGCGGTCAGCAGCGGGAAGGCCAGCAGCACCAGGATCGAGGTCACCAGGATGTTCCAGGTGAAGATCGGCATCCGGAACATCGTCATGCCGGGGGCGCGCATGCAGACCACGGTGGTGACCATGTTGACGCCACCGAGGATGGTGCCCAGACCGCCGACGGCCAGACCCATGATCCAGAGGTCGCCACCGGCGCCCGGGGAGTGGATCGCGTCGGTCAGCGGCGAGTAGGCGGTCCAACCGAAGTCGGCGGCGCCGCCGGGGGTGATGAAGCCGGCGATGGCGATCAGCGCGCCGAACAGGAACAGCCAGAACGAGAAGGCGTTCAGCCGCGGGAACGCGACGTCAGGGGCGCCGATCTGCAGCGGCAGCACCAGGTTGGCGAAGCCGAACACGATCGGGGTCGCGTAGAACAGCAGCATCACCGTGCCGTGCATGGTGAACAACTGGTTGAACTGCTCGTTGGACAGGAACTGCAGGCCCGGCAACGCAAGCTCGGTGCGCATCAGCAGCGCCATCAGGCCGCCGATGAAGAAGAAGATGAAGCAGACGACGCAGTACATGATGCCGATCAGCTTGTGATCGGTCGTCGTGATCAGCTTGTAGATCAGGCTGCCTTTGGGGCCCATCCGCTGCGGGAACGGCCGCCGTGCCTCGAGTTCTCCGATTGGGGGCGCTTCGGCTACCAACAGATCCTCCATAAAAAGTCGACGGGTCATCCCGGCACTGTCTGTTCGTGATCTTATCCCCCATCACCGCCCAAGGCGGCATGGGTCCTACAAACCGTCGTAGTTTCGCGTCGGCCGGTGGATGTTACCGTCGGCGACGTGCTGTTTCCCACCGCGCGCATCGCCAGGGCCGCCGCTGTCACGACGATCATTTCGGCACTTTCACTGCCCGTGCTGGCCGGTTGCGGCGGCCAAGAGCAGGGCGCGCCGACCCCGGCCGCGGGGGCACCCGTCACGAGCACCACGCGGATCGCCAGCGCCGGCGTTTTGGGTAATCAGCGCCGTCCCGACGACTCCTGCGCGCCCGACTCCGGTCCGGCGGACCCGGCCCCGCGTGCGGTGCGCAATGCGCCCGCCGACGGTGTGCCGGCGACCACCGAGGTCGGTGGCGATCCGCAGCGCATCGTGGCGTTGTCCGGCGACCAGCTCGACGCGTTGTGCGCGCTGGGTCTGCAGCGCCGGGTCGTCGGCACGACGCAGCCCCAACCCTCGTATCTGGGCGTCGCGATCCACGACGTGCCCGGCGTCGGTGACACGACGTCACCGGACCTGGAAGCCGTCGGCCGGGGCACCCCCGATCTGATCTTCGGCTCGTCGGTGCTGACACCGACGGACTTCGGCGCCCTGGCCCAGATCGCACCGACCGTCTTCACCGGGGCGTCCGGGGCCGGCTGGCAGGACACCCTGCGTGCGGTCGCCGCGGCGGTCGGGCGGCCCGAGGCGGCGGTCCGGATCATCGACGGTTTCGACGCCGATGCCCGCAAGACCGGGCAGCAGAACGACGCGCCGCACTACCAGGCCTCAGTGGTGCAGTTCACCGAGAACACCGTCCGGGTCTACGGTGCGGACAACTTCCCCGCCAGCGTGCTGCGCACGGTCGGCGTCGATCGCCCTGCCGCCCAACGGTTCACCGACAAGCCGTATCTCGAGCTGGCGCCCGACGCGGACCTCTCCGCCGCGGACGGCGACATCGTGTACCTGTCGTTCGACTCCCCCGCCGCCAAGGCGCACGCGGCGGTGGTGCTGGACAGCCCGGCCTGGCGCAAGCTCTCCGCGAACCGGGACAACCGGGTGTTCATCGTCAACAACGAGATCTGGCAGACCGGTCGCGGTGTGGTCGCCGCCCGCGGCATGCTCGACGACCTCCGGACGCTCAACGCACCGATCAACTGACTATTCGGCACCTTGTAACGCCTGCTGACCGAACTGGCCCAGTCCCAGCGAGCCCTCCGGCAGCACCAGTTCACCGGCCTCGATCCGCCGACGCAGGTAGGCGAACGTCTGCGCGGTCTGCGCGAACAGGTGCTCACCTGCCCGTAACGTGGGGCGCGACTTGGCATCTGGCGTCGCGAACTGCGGGAGCGGTTTGACCTCGGTGTCGTAGTCGACGTTGAAGAACAACGGGAACGAGTACCGCTCCTCGGCCACCTTGCGGACCCGATGGCTGGTGGCCACGAACGCGCCGTTGGTCCACAGTTCCAACAGGTCACCGACATTGACCACGAAAGCCCCGTCGACCGGCGGGACGTCGATCCAATCGCCTGCCCCGTTCATCACCTCCAATCCGGGTGCGGTCGGCTTGAGCAGGGTGAAGCACTCGTAGTCGGTGTGGGCGCCGATCCCCAAGCTGTCCTGGGCATCCGGGTTGTGCGGATAGTGGATCAGCCGTAGCTGGCTGGGGGTCTTGGTGGCGTGCCGGGAGAACACATCGGGATCCTCGCCGAGTGCGACGGCGAACGCCCACAGCAGCCGTTGCCCCACCGCCAGCAGAGCCTGGTAGTAGGCGGTCACCGCCTCGGCGAAACCCGGGAGGTCCGGCCACGTGTTGGGGCCCAGCATCGGGTTTCCCGCCAGGTAATCCGGATCATCGGCGGGCAGGTCCAGGGCGGTGTCGAAAGCCTCCTTCTGGTCGGGCGTGATGCCGTCCGGGCCTTCCTCCCCGACGGGAACATATCCGCGGTGGCAGCGCGACAGTCCGATGTAGTTGCGCATCTTCTCCTCCACCGGCAGTGCGAAGAAGTCCTTGACCGCGGCCAGCATTGTCGCGAACAGGGACTCGTCGATGCCCGTCCCGCTGATGTAGAAGAAGCCGACGTCGGCGGCCGCGCGGCCGATCTCCGCTGCCACCCGGTCCTGCTCGGCTTGCTCGGGTGCGTACAACCCGCTGATGTCGATGACGGGCACCGACGTGAATGACGTGACGCCACTCATGTAGTCACATTCCCTTCCGATTGATCCACCGTCCAGCGCACACCGTTGGCCTGGATTTCGTTGCCGGAGATAATGATTCCGAGTGCCTGGTATTCGGCGCCACCGGCGGACCCGATCAGCACCTGCGCTCCGTCGGCCCAGCCGAACAGCGCGCCGGCCCGTACCAGCAGTGCGGGTTCGCCGCCTGGCCCGGACAGGAACAGTGCTCCGGTGGCGGCAGTCGTATGGGGTTCGCGGACCCAATACTCGACGTAGTCCTCGTGCACGCCGGTCTCGATGAGTACGTCGCCGTCCCAGCTCATGACACCGGCGTCCGGGAAGGGCCCCGGGGGTTGCACATTCACGGTGCGGTGCCATTCGAAGACGTCACCGGTCTGCGACAGCGTGCCCGCGAAGCCGCGGGAGTCGACGTAGGCCGTCCGGCCCTGCAGCCATTGCACGCCGGGTTCGTCGTCACGGCTGCCGTCCGCCTCGATCAGCAGGGTACGGCGCCACAGTCCTGCGTAGTCGATCATCGCGACGACTCCGCCCACCGGTGGTGCAGGGTCTGCAGCCCGTCGGCGGTGGGCACGCCGAGCGCACGCACCCTGGCGATCCCACCGTCCGGATAGGCCTGCACCCGCAGTGCCGTCACGCCGGGCACGTCGACGGCGAACACCTGGCGCGCATCGGGCAGGAGCCTGGTACGCGCCAGCACCGGGATGTCGAAAGCCACCAGCCCCCAGCCGTGTTCGCGATCGGGTTCGCAGCGGGTGCCCAGCACCGACACCTCGGCACTCGCGTTGAACACGTAGTAGGAGGTGTCGATCTCGATCCGGCGCAGGTCCGCGGGCACCGCGAACGAGACGATCACCGCATCATGGGTCTCGGGGCCGACATCGCGGCGCCTACGGGTCTCCCAACCGTCGCCCATGTTGTGCGGCCGGTTCGGCGCGATCAGGGGCGTGGCGCTGGAATAGAAACTGTCACTGCACCATTCGACGCGCCCACCCTGCTCGAGACCGGACACCTCGACGGTGACACCGGTCCACAGCACCGGGTCGGGCACCACCTCACCGAACGCGCGCAGCCGCGCGACGCCGCCGTCGGATTGCAGCCGCAGCCGCAGGTGGGTCCACCGTCGGCGGTCCGCCACGGTCAGCAGATTGTGCGAATCAGCCTTCAGCACAGTCATTTCCACCACCGGCATCCAGGTCACGCCCCCGCCGCACGGATCCTCGGTGCGCTCCAGAGCACACACGTCCACGGCGCAGGCGGTGGGGTGATTTCCGGAGAAGAACCGCGTGTCGACGTCGATGGTGTGCAGCCGCCCCGGTGCACCCAACCGGATGATCGCCCAGTCCCCGTCGGGGCCTGCGTGGCGCTTGGTCTCCCAGCCGTCGACGACTTCACCGCGCAGGTCATAGACCCCGGGCACGAAAGCCGGTTCGGACGGGTCGACGAGTCGTTCCTTGAATCCGAAGGATTCGTCGCTGGCTGCGACCACGCTGCCGCCGACGATGCGCGAGGCCAGATCGACATCGGTCACAGGCCCAACCCCGTCGAGAGCGGCCAGTGGCTGCGTGGGTTGTCCGGTCCGGGGGCATAGACCCCGGACTTGCTGGTGGACAGACCCATCCCGACGACGGCCTGCGCCAGCGCGACCGCGGCGGCCACGCCGTCCACGGCCGGGACGCCGAGCTTGGCGGAGATGGCCGCCGTCACCCCGGCCATGCCCGCACAGCCCAGGCAGATCACGTCCGCCCCGTCCTCGGCGATCGCGCGGGCCGCCTCGTCGACGATGGCCTGCACCGCGCCCGCGGGGTCGGCGTCCACCTCGGCCGTGCCCAGGCCGCAGGCGCGTACGGAGGCGCAATGGGCGTTCAGCCCGGCCAGCAGCAGCCTGTCCTCGATCGGCGGGATGGACCGCGCCAGGGTGGTGATCACCGAGAAGCGGCGCCCGATCAGATGTGCCACGTGCGCGGCGCATTCGGCGATGTCGAACACGGGCACCGACAACATCTCGGCCAGCGCATCGCGGCCGTGCTCGCCGAACCCGGCCAGCACCACCGCGTCGAAATCGAACGATCCGTCCTGCGTCAGCCGGGCAACCACATCCATCACCCCGACGGCGGAGAGGTAGCTCTCCGCCGCGGAATCGATGGCCTCCGCACCGAAACTCGGTGACAGGGCGACGATCTCGGTGTCCGGCCGAGCCGCCTCCCGGGCGGCTGCCGCGATCTCGGCGGTCATCGCCGCCGACGTGTTGGGATTGAGCACCAGGATTCTCATACCGGCTCCCCTATCCGTTCCAGGGCCGGGGTACCGGCCACCCAGGTCTGCCAAACCGCACCCCGCAGGCTGACACCGTCGTACGGGCTGACGGGGTGCCGGTGCCGCAGCGTTGCCGCACGCACCGTCTCCTCGGCGTCGGGATCGAAGGCGCACAGGTCGGCCCGCAACCCCACCGCGATCCTGCCGCGGTCGGTATAGCCGGCCAGCGCGGCGGGCCGTTCCGACATCCACCGGCTCAGGTCCGCGGGCCCGAAGCCACGCCGGACGGCTTGGGTCCACACCGCGCGCGGCCCGAGTTGCAGTGAGCTGACGCCGCCGAACGCCCGACCGAAGTCGCCGCCTGCCTTGTCCTGCGGAGTGCACGGGGAATGGTCGGACACCACCAGGTCCAGGGTGCCGTCCGCCAGCGCCGGCCACAGCAGCTCGCGGTTGGCACTGCCGCGGATCGGCGGGCAGGCCGCGAACTCTGTGCCGCCCGCCGGGATGGTCTCGGCGTCGAAAGTCAGGTAGTGCGGGCAGGTTTCGGCCGTCACCGCCAGTCCTTCGGCTTTGGCCGCGGCCAGCAGGGGCAACACACGCGCGCTGGAGACGTGCACGACGTGCGCCCGCGCCCCGGTCGCTCGGGCGGTGTCGATGACGAGGCCGACTGCGTCCTCCTCGGCGGAGTCGGGGCGCGATGCCAGAAACGACCGGTAGTCATCGCCGGCCGGGTGTGGGCTGGCGTCGATCACCGCGTGGCTTTCGGCGTGCACCAGCAGGGGGGCATCCACGTCGGCGACGCGAGCCATCGCGTCGCGGAACTGCGCGGGGCTCAGGTGCGGGAAGTTGGGGTTGCCCGAGTCGGCCAGAAAACACTTGAAGCCGCGCACCCCGGCGTCCGCCAGGGCGGGGACGTCCGCCAGATTGCCCGGGACGATGCCGCCCCAGTATCCGACGTCGACGTGGCATTTGCCCTCTGCCGCGGCCTTTTTGACCTGCAGCGCGGCGACGCTGGTGGTCACCGGGTCGGAGTCCAGCGGCATGTCCACCAGCGTGGTGATGCCGCCCACGGCCGCGGCCGCCGTGGCCGTCGCGAACCCTTCCCAGTCGGTGCCCGGATCATTGATGTGCACGTGGGTGTCGATGAATCCCGGCAGCAACACCACCTCGCCGGGCAACCGGATATCGTGCGCCGCCGGGCAATCGGCGGCGACGGCACCGACGAAGGACACCAGTCCCCCGTCGATGCCGATCGACGCCGGGACCAGGTGCCCGTCGATGAGAACCCGGTCCGCGCGTAGGACGCCGTCCATCACGACGGGACCGGCCCGAACCTGTCGTGGAAATGCTGGGTGAGTTCCGGCCACACGTGCGGGTCGTGACCGGGAATCAGCTGGTAGCCCTTGTCGGCGGCGAGCCGCTTGAGCCTGCGGATCGGTTCGACGGTGTCCTGCGGATCCACATCGATGAAGCCGCCGATGGCCAGCTCGTGCTCGATGTTCTCGGTCAGATCGGCGGCGTCGAAGGCAAATACGAAGCCGTCACCACCCACCGACTCGTCCAACTCCACCACGAAGCTCTGGTGCCCCGGGGTGTGCCCATAGGTGGGCACGGCCGTGATCCCCGGGGCGATCTCGGCTTCCCCGTCAGCCAGGTGCCACTCGATGTTGGGATCGTCGAAGTCCACCCGCACGATCGCATTGCGTTCGGGTTCAGGATGATTCGACAGCCCGTACTCGAGTTCGCGGCGCTGGGCGTGTACCGGAACCTTGCCCGCGAACAACTTCAGGCCGCCGGCGTGGTCATGGTGCAGGTGGCTGACGGCGACGGTGTGGATGGCGTCGAAGTCCACTCCCACCTCGGCGAGGCGCTGTTCGATCGGCTCGCCGGGCCCGGGTAGCACCGGCCGGTACTCGACGGTCGGGAAGAACCGCCGGTACAGCGCCGGGTCCCGGACCAGGGCGGTGTTGAACCCGGTGTCCAACAACACCCACCCGCCGTCGGTCTGCAACAGCACACCGGGCACGGGTTCGCGCATCCGTTCCTCGGGCGGCGCCCCGTAGACCGACACCGACTTCGGCAGTTCCTCCCAGCCGAGCGTCAGCAGGATGATCCGCCGCACTCCGCTCTTGCGGACCAGCGTGGCCATCAGCCCGCCGACAGCGCCGCCAGGCGCAGCGAGTTCGGGTTGGTCACCACGTGTGCCTGCTCGACGCCCTTGAGCCAGGGCTGGGCCACCATGAAGTCGTCGACGTCGGCGACGTTGAGCCAGCATCCCGTCTTGACCGCTTCTTCACCGGCGGTGGAGAAGTCGGCGTCCGAGTCGGCGGGCAGGCCCTTGGCCAGCGCCGCGGTGACCGGCGGTGCCGAGCAGCCGAAGAAGTTCAGGCCGCCGTCGGCGTCCCAGGAGATGTGCCCCCAGGTGTAGGGCGACGGCGCGTCCGGCCAGCCCACATAGGTCATGATCTCCGGCGCGGATTGACCGTCGCTCCCGACCCAGCCGTAGATCTCCGACGTCGGGTAGGCCTGCACCTTGGCGTTCAAACCGGCTGCGGCCAGCTGGGTCTGGATCAGGTTGCTGATCAACTGGTTGTCCGGGTTGCTGGAGTCGTACCCGATGGTGACGGCCTTCTGGTCGGCGGGCAGCCCGCCGGCGATCCCGCTCAGCACCGACGGGTCGTGCGGCACGGTCTGCTTGCCGAATTCGGCGGCCATCATGTTCGGCGGGTAGATCTGTTCGGCCTTCTTGCCGCGCCCGAAGTAGGTCTGCTTGACCAGTTCGTCGACGTCGATGGCCTGCAGCACCGCGGTGCGGTTCTTGGCGTCGGTCATCATGCCCTTGCGCGGGTTGATGTACACGTAGTTGGCCATCATCGACGGAAGCGAGTAGTTCGCGAACGCTTTGTTGTCAAGGTAGGACTGCACGGCCGAGGACGGCAGGTCGTGCAGGATCGCGGCGATCTGCCCGTTGTTGAACTGCAGCTGCTGGGCAGAGACATCGGTGACGACCGGCAGCTCGACCTTCTCGAAATAGGGCTTGGTGCCCCAGTAGTCGCCGAATGCGGTGAGTTCGTACTTGGAGCCCACCTCGGCGGCGGTCAGCGTGAACGGGCCGGTGCCCAGGTCGTGATTGGTCAGGTAGCCCTGCGCGTTGTCGGTGCCGGCGTTCTTCGTCAGGCCTTCGGGGCTGAGCATCCGCGGGCCGTACGGGCAGGCCAGGTAATCCAGGAATGCCGAGTTCGGCGCCTTGAGCGTGACCGTCACCCCGTAATCACCTTGGGTGGAGACCGATTCGACGTCGGCGACCATGTAGGCCGGGCCCTGATTGACGGCGGCCCGCCGGTCGAAGGACGCCTTGACCGCCGCCGAGGTGAACGGCGTCCCGTCGTGGAACTTGACGCCCTCCCGCAGCTTGAACGTGAACACCTTGTTGTCCGGTGAGGCCGTCCATTCGGTGGCCAGCAACGGTTCCAGTTCCGGCTTCTCGGTGCCCGCCTTGTACTGCAGCAGACCCTCATAGGTGTTGGTCGTCAGCAGCAGGCCCTGCCCGGCGTAGTAGATGTCCGGGTCCGGCGGCTGGCCCGGGTCCTGCAGGAACGACAGGTGCAGCACCTTGTCGGTCGGCGCGGCGTTCGGGGTGCTGCCGCCACCGGAGTTCGAACCGCCACAGGCGGTCACGGTCAGGGCCACGGCAGCGCCGACGGCCACGAGCGTGCGCAGTTTCTTCATCGGGCGGCTCCTTCGAGGACGGGGGTGGAGATGTCTGAAAACGCTGTGAGGATTTCCTCGGTGGTCCGCATCGCGCCGGACTGCAGGTACTCCATGGCGTCGAGCGCCGCGTCGTGCCGGTACTCCGAGGAGCCCCCGACGCAGTCGGTGACGACGCGGACGTAGAAGTCACGCTGGTGCGCGTCGGCGAAGGTGTAGTGCACGCAGACGTCGGTGAGACCGCCGATGAGGATCAGGGTGTCGGCCTTCAGACCGGACAGCACGATCTCGAATTCGGTGCCGATGAAACCCGAGTAACGCCGCTTGACGATGTGGAACTCGTGGTTGGGCCCGTCGAAGTCGGGTTGCAGTTCGGGGTGCAGCGGGGTGCCCGGCCTGCCATCGATGCAGTGCGGGCCCTCGACACCGTCGAGTTCGCGCCCGAAGTCGATGCCGTTGGCGCGGTGCACTTCCTGGAAGAACACCACGGGGATGCCTGCGGCGCGGGCAGCGGCGAGCAACTGCTGGGCACGGCCGATCCGGTCGGCGTATCCGGCCATGTGCGGGATGCCCACCTCCTCGACCGGCATGTCACCGGACTCCTGCATGTCGACCACGACAAGCACGGGATTGCCCACGATGAGTGGCTGTTTCGGCACCTAACCTCCTATGACTGCGATGCGGGGATCTGCGGCGGCCTGGAGCAGGTCCACGGCCGTGTTGATGAAGACGTACAACGCGCCGAGCATCAGCGTGACGCCGGCGATCGCCGGGAAGTCTGCGACGGGGATGCTCTGGGCGATGTACTGGCCGATTCCGGGCCAGCCGAACACCTGCTCGACCACGAGCACGCCCGAGAACATCAGGCCGACTTGAAGTCCCGTCATGGACAGGGCCGCGCCGATGGAGTTGCGTAACACGTGCTTGGCCATGATCCGGCTCTCGGAGAGGCCTTTGGCCCGGGCCGTGCGCGCGTAGTCGCTGTCGATGTCGGTCATCAGACTGCTGCGCAATACCCGCCCGATCGCCACCGCCGGCCCGATCGCGATGACGAACGCGGGCAGGATCAGGTGGTGCAGCGCGTCGGCGAACACGTCGAACCGGGCGTGCAACAGGCCGTCGACGGTGAGCAGCCCGGTGGGGCCGTCGGGCGCATTCGGCACGGCGATCCGTCCGTTGGCGGGCACCCAGCCCAGGGTCTGGTAGAAGACGATCAGCCCGAGGATGCCGAGCAGGAACATCGGGGCAGAGGACCCGGTGAACAACACCGCCCGCAGCACGCCGGCACCGCGCCACTTCAGCGTGGTGCTGAACGCCAGCAGCACGGCGAGCACGATGGCGATCGCCAGCCCGCACATCGCGAGCTCCAGGGTCGCCGGGAAGAAGGAACCTAGATCGGACATCACCGCGTGCCGGGTGCGGTAGGAGGTGCCCAGGTCGCCGGTGACGGCACCGGACAGGTAGTGCCAGAACTGCACGAGGACAGGGTCGTTGAGCCCGAGGGCCTCCCGGCGGGCGGCGACGGCCTGCGCGGAGGCCTGTGCGCCGAGCTGCGCCTTGACCGGATCCAACGGCGAGATGTTCTGCAACACGAACAGCACCGCGGTCAGTGCCACCAGGATGGCTGCCATCGCGCCCAGTCGGGACGCCACGAACGTCTTCATCGTGTCACTCCGTCTTCATCAGATTGCGCAGACAGTCGCCGGCGATGTTGGCGATCAGCGCCAGCACCAGGACACCGAGGCCGGGCATCACCGGAATCCACCACTGCTGCAGGAAGTAACTGAGATTGCGCGCCGAGTCGGCACCCAGTTCGGGGGCAGGCGCGGCCTGTCCGAGGCCGAGGAACGACAGCGCGGCCAGGGTGAGGATCAGCGTCCCGATGTCGAGGCTGGCGGCGACGAGCGAGTTGGGCAGTGCGCCGGGCAGCAGGTGCCGGCCTGCGAGCCGGAATCGGCTGACACCGGCGAGTTTCGCCGCTTCGACGTGTGGCCTCGCGGCCAGCCGGACCACCTCGCCGCGGACCAGCCGGGCATAGAACGGCCACCAGACGATGGACACGGCGATCAGCGTGTGCAGGAAACCCGGGCCGAGCGCGGCCACCACCGCGATCGCCAGTACAGGTGCGGGGAGCGACAGGAAGCCATCGGTGATGCGCATGAGCGTCGTGTCGACCCATCCGCCGGTGGCACCGGCGATGAGGCCGACGAGTCCGCCGATCAGCAGACCCAGTGCCACCACGGCCAGCGCGGCGAACCAGCTGGACCGCGCTCCGTAGAGCACGCGGGACAGGATGTCGCGTCCCACGCTGTCGGTGCCGAGCAGAAAGCCGTTCTTGCCCGGCGCCTGCAGCGGTATCCCCACCGGTGTCAGTGGGTCGTGCGGCGCGAGCAGCGGCACGGCGATGACGAGCAGGGTCACCAGGATCACCAGGGCGAAGCCGGCCCAGTTGACGATCGTCGACCGGGACTGCGGCAGGGCAGGCCGCCACCGTGCGTTGCCGCGGACCAGGGTGGGCGCGGAGATCGCCACCGCCATCAGACCGCCTTCCGTTCGATGCAGGCGACCTGGTGGGGGTGGCCGGGAAACCCCTCCAACCGGACGTCGAGTTCGTCACCGCCGCAGGCGTCGACGGATACCGGGCAGCGTGGATGGAATGCGCACCCGGTCGGCGGCGACAGCGGGCTGGCGGGTTCACCGGGCAACACCAGGGATTCGCGCCCGAGGTCGGGAATCGAGTCGACCAAGGCCCGGGTGTAGGGATGGGCGGGATCGCCGATCACCTGTTCGGCCGGACCCACTTCGACGATCCGGCCCAGATACATCACCGCGATGCGGTCGGCGACCACGCGGGCCACCGAGAGATCGTGCGTCACGAACACGACGGACATGTCCAGGCTGCGGCGGAGGTCACCGATCAGGTTCAGCACCGAGGCGGCCAGCGATACGTCCAGCGCGCTGGTCGGCTCGTCGCACAACAGCACCGGCGGCGGCACCACGGTGGCGCGGGCCAGCGAAACCCGTTGGCGCTGACCACCGGAGAGTTGACCGGCGCGCGACTTCGCCACCTCGGCCGGCAGCCCGACCCGCTCGAGGACGTCGATGACGGCAGCGCGGCGCTGGGCGCGGGACATCTTCGTCCCGCGCAGCCGCTCGGCGATGAGTTCACCGACCGACAGCCACGGGGTCAGCGACGCGCCCGCGTCCTGGAACACCATCTGTGGGCCTTGGTCGCCCGTCAGTTTCACCGTGCCGGAGGTCGCCTTCTCCAGACCCGCGATCACCCGTAGCAGGGTGGACTTTCCCGAGCCGCTCTCCCCCACCAGTGCCACCGATTCGCCGTGCCCGACGCGCAGGGTCACTCCGCGCAGCGCCTGCAGCTTGCCGCGCCTGGCCACCGTGAAGATCTTGATGACATCGGCCAGTTCGATCGACGGCGGCCGGTCGGTCACCGGGGCCGAGATCGTCTGTTCGGCCGCGGTTTCCCCGCCGGCAGCGGACTCCTCGGTCCCGGCGGCCTGTCCTGCGGGCAACAGACAGGCGCTCACCCGGGCGGGCCCCACGAAGGTCGGCTCCGGCAGTGACTTCGTGCAGTCGTCGGTGGCGAGGTCGCAGCGGGGGACGAACGCGCATCCCGGCAGCGGTGTCAGCGGGCTGGGCACCGAGCCGGGCAAAGCCGCCAGCCGCCGGCCGCGCGCGGTCTGCAACGTCAGCCTGGAGCGCAACAACCCGCGGGTGTAGGGGTGGGCGGGCGTCTGGAGTACGTCTGCGGTGGGCCCGATCTCGGCGATGCGACCCGCGTAGAGCACCGCGATCCGGTCCGAGATCTGCGCGGCCACCCCGAGGTCGTGGGTGATGAAGACGATGCTGCAACCGATCTGGTCGCGTAGCCCCTGCAGCAGGGTAAGCACCTGAGCCTGCACCGTGACGTCGAGCGCGGTGGTGGGTTCGTCGGCGACGATCAGCTCGGGGTCACCGGCGATGGCGATGGCGATCATCACCCGCTGGCGCAGACCTCCGGAAAGTTCATGCGGATAGGACCGCATCCGCCGGGCCGGGTCCGGGATGCCCACCGCCGTCAGCAATCGCAGCGCTTGGTCGGTACCGCCCGCGGCCTCGGCGACCTGCTTGCCGATCCGCATGGTGGGGTTCAACGAGGTCATCGGATCCTGGAACACAGCGCCCAGGTCGAGGCGGCGGACCTTGCGCAGATCCTTGGCGCTGCCGTGCACCATGTCGGCTCCGGTAACCGTGATGGTGCCGTCGATGCGGGCCTGGCGGGGCAGCAGTCCGAGCATGCCGAAACCGAGCACACTTTTCCCCGAGCCCGATTCGCCCACCAGCCCGAGGATCTCGCCCGGGACGACCGTCAGGTCGACCCCGCGCAACGCGTGCACATCCTGGCCGTTGCGGCGGAACGTGACGTGCAGGTCGCGAAGATCGGCGACGGGGGCGGAGTTCGATGGCGAGTCGGGGAGCACCTGCGGCTCGACCGCGGAAACGACATTGCCCATGCGCGCACCCTCCCGATCTGTCAGCGGTGCCATCACTGGCCTGTCAGTTGACAGTTTTCACGGCCGCCGCCCTCGATGGGTGTCGCTGGCGTAACCAATTCCGGGCGCCAGGTAACCGAGGTGTATCGCGCGTTTCTGTCATGTGACAGATACGGCGCGGCGTACCGATCGGGCCTGCCATGGGTCACGATGGGACCATGTCGCTCACCCGCGCCGGCCGACCCCGTCTGCAGACGCAGCGGCGCCCAGGGATGACGGCCCGTGACGAAATACTCGATGCGGCAGGCGAATTGTTCACCACCATGGGCTACGCGGGCACGTCGACCCGAAGCATCGCCGAGTCGGTGGGCATCCGGCAGGCCTCGCTGTATCACTACTTCAAGACCAAGGACGACATCCTGTGCGCCCTGCTGAGTCAGACGGTCACGCCCACGTTGTCGTTCATCCCGGTCCTGCTCGGGGCCGGCCCCGCACTGACGGCCGCCGAGCATCTGCACGCGCTGGCCGCGTTCGACGGTGACCAACTGCTCAGCGGCAGCTGGAATCTGGGCGCCCTGTATCTCCTGCCGGAACTGCGCGACGCCCGGCTGGAACCGTTCTGGTCGGACCGTGAACGTCTGCGCCTGCACTACCTGGCGCTGAGCCGGGCGGTGGTGGACCGTACCGGGGTGCATCCCGCGGCCGCCGACCTGCCGTTCCGGCTGGTCGAGTCGCTGGTGAACATGTGGTCGGTCCCGGCGGGCCCGCAACGCTCGGAGCTGCCGGTGCATGTCGCCGACGCCTGCCTGCGGGTGCTCGGCGATCCGACGACACCCGAACTGCGGGAACGCAGCCGGCGGGTCGTCGCGGATCACCCTGCGAGCTGACCGACGACCACCAGCGGGGTTCCGGGTTCCACCTGGTGTCCCGCCTGCACCAGCACGTGGGTGACGACACCGTCGGACGGCGCGGTGAGCACGGTCTCCATCTTCATGGCCTCCAGTGCGAGCAGCGCCTGGCCGGCGACGACCCGCTCCCCCACCGCGACATCGACTTTCCACACACTCGATGAGAACGGGGCGTCGACCCGGTGCGCGTCGTCGTCGAGCACCAGGTCATCGGCGGTGGGCGTGGCATGCGCCTGGGCTCGCTCGGCCCGGTCGAATTCGCCTGCGGCGGCCCAGGCCGCACGTTCGCCTGCGAATGCCGCGGTCTGGAGCGACCGGAACCGCTCGATCGAGTCGGCGTTGTCGGCGAGAAAACGTTCGTGCTCGGCCAGCGAGAACGTGCCGGGGGTGATGTCGACGGTGCCGCGGCCCGCGGCGACGTCGGCCCGCAAGTCCATCAGTTCCTCCGGCGATACCGGATACCACGAGATGCGGTCGAAAAAGCGTAGAAGCCAAGGGTTTTCATCGGGTCTGTGCGGAAAACGGTTCCACACCTGCGTGGTACGCCCGACGAACTGATAGCCACCCGGTCCCTCCATGCCGTAGATGCACAGGTAGGCCCCGCCGATGCCGACGGAGTTCTCCGCGGTCCAGGTGCGGGCGGGGTTGTACTTGGTGGTCACCAGCCGATGCCGCGGATCGAGCGGAGTGGCCACCGGCGCACCGAGATACACGTCGCCCAGACCGAGCGTCAGGTACTCCGCGGCGAACACGATGTCCATCACGTCGGCGTGTGAGCCCAGACCGTTCACCCGGCGGATGAACTCGATGTTGGACGGACACCAGGGCGCGTCGTCGCGCACACCCGACATGTACCGGGCGATCGCCTCCCGGGTGGCGGGGTCGTCCCAGCTCAACGGGAGCCGCACGGAGCGGCTGGGCACCACCAGTTCGGTGCTCGCCGGCAGGTCGTCCTCCAGGTCGCGCAGCAGCCCGAGCAGCGTGGTGATCGGCAGCACGTCGGGGTCGACATGGACCTGCAGGGAACGGATTCCCGGTGTCAGATCGACGATTCCGGTCACCGATCCGCCGTGCACCGCGTCTGCCAGCCGACCGTGCAGGGCGTGCACCCGAGCCCGCAACCCGAAGTCGAGCACCATGTCGCCGTACTCCACCAGCACGTTGTCATCACCGCTGCGCCGATACACCACGACAGGGGCGCCCAGCGCCGCGTGCCGGGCGAGCACGCCGTCATCCCCGTCGCCGCCGGCGGGAAGCGTTGCGCTGCGCGAGCTTCCGAGATCGGTGCGCGACGGTGCGTCCTGCGCCCGCACCGCCACGAACCGCACCGTGTCACCCGGGCGCAGCTGCCCGAGTTTCCACCGCTGCGCCGAGATGACCGTCAGGGGGCAGACGAAGCCACCCAGGCTGGGGCCGTCGGGGCCGAGCAGGATCGGGGTGTCGCCGGTGAAGTCCAGCGCGCCGACCGAATAGGCGGTGTCGTGGATGTTGGACGGATGCAACCCGGCCTCGCCGCCGTCGGCACGCGCCCACTGCGGGGTGGGCCCTTCCAGCCGCACCCCGGTGCGCGCCGAGTTGAAGTGCACCCGGTAGCGGGCGGCGTAGAGGGTGTCCATATCGGCCCTGGTGAAGAATTCCGGTGCGGCGTGCGGACCTTCGGTGACGGCGAGTTCCCACCCGGTGGGCATCGCCGGGCGCAGTTCGGCGGGCACCGGCGCGGCCGGCACCTCGTCGGCCGGGGGGACGGCTCGCAGCACATCGCCGGTGACCAACTGACGGCCGCCGTGGCCGCCGAAACGTCCGAGCGTGAAGGTCGACGCACTGCCGAGGTAGCGCGGAACGTCCAGCCCACCGGCGAACAGCACGTAGGTGCGCAGACCGGCGACCTCGGCGGCACCGATGTCGAGCAGGCCGCCGGCGGCGATGTCGATGGGCTCCCACATCGGGGCGGGCACGCCGTCGACGGTGACCAGGCAGTACGCGCCGGTGACGCACACCGTCGCGGCCTGGCTGAAGCGCAGGGCGGGCCCGGTTGCGGTGCACTCCAATCCGGGAGCACCACCGTCGTTACCCAGTGCGCGGTTCCCGAGCCGGAAGGACAGGTCGTCCATCGGACCGCTGGGCGGGACGCCGACATCCCAGCGGCCCACCCGACCGGGCAGGTCCTGCACGGTGGTCAGCAACCCGGGGCGCTCGACGGTGATCCGCGGGCGCGGATCCACCACGGCGGCCAGCGTCGCGGTGGTGTGCCGGGCCGCCCGCACGTCGTCGTGCCCGAGCGCGGCCCGCAGCAGGCCGATGTTGACCTCGATACCGTGCAGCACGGTGCCGGCCAGGGCCGCGTCGAGCGCATCGAGGGCCGTGTCGCGGTCGGGCGCCGCACCGATGATCTTGGCCAGCAACGGATCATAGGACGCCGACACCTCCGACCCCCGTTCCACCCAGGTGTCCACCCGGACATCGGTCGGGAAGGTGACCTCGGTGAGCGTGCCGGTGCTGGGGCGGTATTCGCGGGACGGATCCTCGGCGTAGATGCGCGCCTCGACGGCGTGGCCGGTGGTCGGCAACGCAGGGGCCAGGCCGTCGAGCAGGTCGCGTTCCCCGCGCGCCAGCCGGAACATCCACGCCGCCAGGTCGATTCCCGTAACAGCCTCAGTGACCGGGTGTTCGACCTGCAGCCGCGCGTTGACCTCCAGGAAGGAGGCTTCCCTGCGGCGCGGATCGTAGATGAATTCCACGGTGCCCGCCGACCGGTAGGACACCGCCGCGGTGAGCGCACGCGACGACGAATGCAATTGCGCCCGTAGCTCATCGGGCAGGTCGGGGGCCGGCGCCTCCTCGATCACCTTCTGGTTGCGGCGCTGCAGGGAACAGTCGCGGTCCCCGAGGGATACCACCCGCCCGGCTCCGTCACCGAAGATCTGCACCTCGACATGGCGGGCATCGGCCACCAACCGCTCGACGAACACGCCGGCCGCCGCGAAGCTACGTCCCGCCAGCCGGGACACCTGGTCGTAGGCGGTTCGCAGTTCGGCGGCATCGCGGCAGACCTGCATACCGATGCCACCGCCACCGCCGGTGGCCTTGAGCATCACCGGGTAACCGATGTCGGATGCGGCGGCGAGTGCGGCGGCCACGTCGTCCAGCAGGCCCGAACCGGGAAAGACAGGGACACCGGCGGCCACCGCTGCCGCTCGGGCGGTGTGTTTGACCCCGAAGACCCTCAATTGTTCGGGGGTAGGACCGACGAACACCAGCCCGGATTGTTCGACGGCAGTGGCGAATTCGGCGTCCTCGGACAGGAATCCGTACCCGGGGTGAATCATGTCGGCAGCGGTGGCCCGCGCGGCGTCGAGGAGCGCGTCCACCCTCAGATAGCTTTCCGACGGTGCCGCCGGGCCCAGCCGGATCGCGGTATCGGCCAGCCGCACGTGCGGCGCCGCCCGGTCGGCATCGGAGAACACCGCGACGGTGCGCAGATCCAGTGCGCGGGCAGCCCGGATCAACCGGACCGCGATCTCGCCCCTGTTGGCTATCAGCACCGTGCCGGCATCGCTGCTCAACAGACTCCCCCACGTCGCCGTTCATTTCTGTCAGTTGACAGTTTGGTGGGCCGCGGCGGCTCTGTGGTTGCGGCGGCGTAACCGATCACCGGTCCCGCGTTAACGCCGTGCAACACATGTGACTGCGCGGTGACACCGCTGCCCGGATACTCTCGCGGCGTGTTTCACGTTCTGAGCCTGACGTACCTGCAACCCGACGACGTCGTCGATCAGACCCGGCCGGCGCACCTGGCCTGGCTGGCCGACGAGGTGGCCGCGGGCCGCATCCTGCTGGCAGGCAGAACGGAAGCACGGGGTGCGGTGCTCATCACAGGCGACATATCCGCCGAGCAGGCCGACGCCGTGGCCGCCGCCGACCCGTACACGCAGGCGCGTGTGGCCCGCTACGACCGGGTGAGTTTCACCGCCGGCTTCCGGGCACCCGGCCTATAACCCGATTCACAGCAAGAACCGGGACTAGACCGGACCAGGTGGCTGTTGGAATCACCGGCGGTGCAAAGTCGCGCCCGCTGCCGAGCCATGTTCGGTTTCCTTCGCTAGCGTTGAGCGGAGGCGCTTATTGCGCATTCAAAGAGGCATGTCGAGGAAGAGGATCACCACACCATGACCACCACCGTTTCCGCCTACGCCGCCAACGAGGCGTCCGGCCACCTGACCAAGACGACCGTCGAGCGCCGCGCCGTAGGACCGCACGACGTGGCCTTCGACATCAAGTTCGCGGGCATCTGTCATAGCGACATCCACACCGTCAAAGCCGAATGGGGTACGCCGAACTACCCCGTCGTGCCGGGTCACGAGATCGCGGGCGTCGTCACCGAGGTCGGCTCCGATGTCACGAAGTACAAGGTCGGCGACCACGTCGGCGTCGGCTGCTTTATCGACTCCTGCCGCGAGTGCGACAACTGCAAGGAAGGCCTGCAGCAGTACTGCACCGGCGACTACGGCATGCACGGCACCTACAACTCCACCGAGCGCGACGGCAGCCCCACTTACGGCGGCTACAGCACCGCCATCGTCGTCGACGAGAACTACGTGCTGCGCGTCCCGGATTCCATCCCGCTGGACAAGGCCGCTCCCCTGCTCTGCGCCGGCATCACCCTGTTCTCGCCGCTGAAGCACTGGAACGCCGGCCCCGGCAAAGAGGTGGCCGTGATCGGCCTCGGCGGTCTGGGCCACATGGGCGTCAAGCTGGCGCACGCGATGGGCGCGCATGTCACCGTGCTGAGCCAGTCGCTGAAGAAGATGGAAGACGGTCTGCGCCTGGGCGCCGACGAGTACTACGCCACCGCCGACCCGGACACCTTCACCAAGCTGGCGGGCAAGTTCGACCTGATCCTCAACACGGTGTCGGCGAACCTTCCGATGGGCGACTACCTGGGCCTGCTCAAGGTCAACGGCACGCTCGTCGAGCTGGGCATCCCTGAACATCCCCTTGAGGTGCCCGCGTTCCCGCTGGCCGGCGGACGCCGCAGCATCTCGGGTTCGATGATCGGCGGCATCCCGGAGACCCAGGAGATGCTGGACTTCTGCGCCGAGCACGATGTCACGCCCGAGATCGAGGTCATCGAGGCGTCCTACGTGAACGACGCCTACGAGCGCGTGCTGGCCTCCGACGTGCGGTACCGGTTCGTCATCGACGCTTCCACGATCTAACGACGCCCTGATCAACGACGACCGCCCCGGAGCTCGATGCTCCGGGGCGGTCGTCGCTTCGCGTAGGGACGGGCAGGTCTAGTGGGCGATGTCCTCGACGCCGGACAGCGGCCAGCCGGCCGCGGCCAGCTTGGCCGCGACGCGGCGCACGTTGTCCGGGCCGGCGTCGTGGTGGGTGACCTCGGCGATGAAGGCCTCGATCTCGTCGCGGGCGATCTCGCCGTCGGCCAGCGCGGGCGAGCCCGCGGCGGTGATGTGGGCGACGACCTCTTTGACCTGATCTTCGGTCAGCGGGGTGTTGCGCAGCAGAGCGAGCAGCGGCACCCGGTCGGTACCGGGCACGCCCTCGGGATATCCGGCGCGCAGCCAGTCCAGGATTCGAGCGACGAGCGAAGTCGAGGTGGTCACGCGTTCAGTTTCTAGGGTCGCGCGGGTGCGCGCCACCACCGAATTGCACAGTTCTCCCGTCATTCACTCCGGGTTCATCCCGCACGCCCGCTGCAGCGCCCGCACCACGCTGTGCTTACCGAGATCGATCTTGAATCCGTTCTGGCTCAGCGGCGTGGCCCCGGCCATCATCAATTCGGCGGCGCGCCGGAACACCGCGTCCCCGGGACGGCGGCCGACGAGCGCGTCCTCGGCCGCCGCCACCCGCCAGGGCAGCGCGGCGACGCCGCCGAGCGCGACCGCCGCTGAGGCGATCACGCCGTCGGCCAGTTCCACGCCGGCCGCCACCGCCACCAGTGCGAACGCATAGCTGTGCCGGTCGCGCACCTTCAAATACCAGCTGTTCTCCGCGAAAGACGTTGGTGGTAACTCGATCCCGGTGATCAGTTCACCGAGGGCCACGGTGTTGTCCCGCTCCGGACGGGCTCCGGTGTAGAAGTCGGCGATCGGGATGAGGCGCGCGCCCGCCGGACCTTGCACGTGTACGGCGGCGTCCAGCGCGGCCAGGGCGACGGCCATATCCGAGGGGTGCACGGCCACGCACCGATCGTCCGTGCTGAACAGCGCATGCTCTCGGTTGAAGCCGCCCAACGCGGCACATCCCGACCCCGGGGCGCGCTTGTTGCACTGTCCGAACGCCGGGTCCATGAAGTACGGGCATCGGGTCCGCTGCATCAGATTGCCGCCGGCGGTGGCCATGTTGCGGAGCTGGGTGGTGGCACCGGAGAGGATGGCCTGCGACAGCACCGGATAGCGGGCCCGGATCAGCCGGTGATTGGCCACCGCACTGTTACTCGCCGCGGCCCCGATCAGCACCCCGCCGGCTGCGGTGGGCTCGATGCGGTCCAAGCCGATCCGGCCGATGTCGATCAGCGCGGGCGGTGCTTCCACGCCCGTCTTCATCAGGTCCAACAGATTCGTGCCACCGGCGAAGTAGCGCGCGCCCGCGGCGGCGGCATCGATCGCGTCGGACACGCTTGCCGCGTGCCGGAATTCGAAGGGCTTCACGGCGCGTCCCCGGCCACCGCGGAGATGGCCGCCACGATGTTGGCGTAGGCACCGCACCGGCAGATGTTTCCCGCCATCCGTTCACGGATCTCGTTGCGCGACAGACATGGTGGGCCATCGACGACGTCGGAGCGCGAGCCGTCGAAGGTGCTGGCACACAGGTCTCCTCTGGCGTGCTCGCGCATCAGGGCATGCGCGGAGGCCAGCTGGCCGGGTGTGCAGTAGCCGCACTGGAATCCGTCGTGCTCGATGAAGGCCTGCTGCAGCGGTGTCAAGGTGTCCCCCTCGGCCAAGCCCTCGACCGTGGTGACGTCGGCACCGTCGATCGACACGGCCAGCGTCAGGCAGCTCAGCACCCGCTCACCGTCGACGTGCACGGTGCATGCGCCGCACAGTCCGTGATCGCAGCCCTTCTTGGTGCCGGTCAGCCCGAGCCGTTCCCGCAGCACGTCGAGCAGCGTGGACCGGACATCGTTGTCCATCTCGGTGATGGTGCCGTTCACGCGTAACTTCACGGGGTCTCCTCGGCGAATGGCCGCATCAGGTTCTCACACGTGATCGGCAGATCCCGCAACCGTTTCCCGGTCGCGTGGTAGATGGCGTTGGCGACGGCCGCCGGCACTCCACAGGTGCCGATCTCGCCGATGCCGCGCACCCCGACGGGGTCCAGCCCGTAATCGGGCACATCGATGAATTGGATGTCGAATTCCGGCCGATCGGCGTGGGTGGGCACGTAGTACTCGCCGATCAACTGGGCGGTGCGCGGGTCGTGCGGCACCTGCTCCAGCAGCGCCATCCCGATGCCGAAGGTGACACCGCCCATCACCTGATTGGTGGCCAGCTTCGGATTGAGCACGCGGCCACAGTCCAGCACGGCCGTCCAGCGGGTGACGGTGGCCCGGCCGATCTGTTCGTCGACCTCCACTTCGCAGAAGTGCGCCCCGAACGACTGCGAGACGGGGCCGGATTCGTCGGCACCTCGACTCGTGGTCGTGAAGCTCAGTGCCGCAAGGAGTTCAGCACCGCCGCGGCGCAGGGCATCGGGCAGCCCGGCCGGGTCGCCATCGTAGTCGGGGCAGTGCTGTGCCAGGCGGTGGCGCCATTCGTGTGCCGCCGCATGGACCGCGGACCCGACGGTCGCCGTGGTCTGCGAGGCACCACTGTAGGGAGCATCCGGAAATCGTGAGTCACCGGACGAGAAGCGCACCTGACCGAGCGGCAGGCCGCAGCCCTCCGCGGCGAGTTGCGTCATGACGGTGCGCACCCCGGTGCCGATCTCGTGGGTGGCCGACGCGAAGCGCACCACGCCGTCGACGCCGGTCTGCACGGAACAACCGGCCGGCATCCGGCGGCCCGGGTAGGTGGCGGTGGCCATCCCCCATCCGACCTGGACTCCGTTGCGGCGCATTGCCCGTGGTGCGGCGGGACGGCTCGCCCAGCCGAAGCTCTGTGCGCCGCGGCGGTAGCAGTCGGCCAGGTGTTTGCCCGAATACGCTCTGCCGCTGGGCTGGTCGACGTCAGCGTCGTTGGCCAGCCGCAGCGCCACCGGATCATGGCCGAGTGCCGCCGCGAGTTCGTCCATCGCGACTTCCAGCGCGAACAGTCCCGGCGCCTCGCCCGGGCCGCGCATGAAACACGGAGTCGGCGCGTTGATCCTGGCCACCTCGTGTGACACCGCGAGTCGCGGCGAGTGGTAGAGAAACCGCGCCGACAGGCCGACCGGCTCGCAAAAGTGGGCCACCGTGGAGGTCTCGGTGCGGGTGTGTTGCTCGGTGCTGAGCAGGGTGCCGTCGGGCTCGGCGACCAGGGCCAGTCGCTGGTCGGTGCGCGGCCGGTGCCCGGTCGAGGTGAACATCTGGTTCCTGGTCAGCACGAGCTTCACCGGGCGCCCGACTTCGCGTGCGGCGACGGCGCACAACACCACATGCATCCACAGAAAGCTCTTGGAACCGAAAGCACCGCCCACGAATTCGGACACGATCCGCACGCGTTGCTCCGCTATACCGAGGTAGGCAGCCAGGGCGCGGCGTTCGCCGGTGATCCACCGGGTGCTGTCGTGCACGGTCAGATCGTCACCCACCCATTCGGCGATGGTGGCCGACAGTTCGATCGGATAGTGGGTGTTCCGGGCCGTGGTGTAGCGCGCCGCGACCCGCGCCCCGGCGGGTTCGTCGA
The DNA here is from genome assembly GCA_016197365.1 of Mycolicibacterium cosmeticum. GTDB lineage: Bacteria > Actinomycetota > Actinomycetes > Mycobacteriales > Mycobacteriaceae > Mycobacterium > Mycobacterium cosmeticum_A. The sequence continues at coordinate 134,722 of JACPVS010000002.1, forward strand.
CCGTTCCGCGATGGTCCTGCAGCTTCTCCTCCGCCAGTTTGACGAAGTGGTCGGGACGGTAGGTGCCGTGCCGGACCACCCCGTCGGCCCCGTCGGCGGGCACCGGCTCGGCGAGCACCTGATCCACACTCAATTGTGCTGGTGAACTTCGATATTCGAACCGCATCAGCGCGGCGGCGTACGCGGCGTTCTCCGGTGAGTCGGCCACCACCAGCGCCAGGTGCTGCCCGGCGTACTGCACCGTCAGGTCCGAGAGGGGCGGCCGGCGCTCAAGTGGCAGGTCCCAGGTCAGATCCTTCGGCAGCACCTGCAGAGGCGGGCAGTTCAGCGGGGTCAGCACGTGCAGGACCCCGGGTGCCGCCGCCGCGGCCGCCGCTGCGACGGCCACCGATTCACCGGTCACCTCGCCGTGCGCGACCTCGGATTGCACCAGCGCCGCATACGTCACGCCCGGCGCCGCGGTGTCCGCGGTGTAGCGCGTCGCCCCGGTCACCTTGTCGCGGCCTTCGACGCGGTCGACCGACGTCATGCCAGGGCGTCCAACGGGTTGCTCTTGCGGACGATCAGCGGGTCGGCGGGAGTGAACGGGAAGGTCGGCAGGTCCTCGATGTGGGTGTCGAACGCGGCTGCCAGCACCTCGCGAGAGTACGCGCTGGCCGAGGCGCGGTAGCCGATGTCGGCGGGGAACGGCTGATCGAAGAAGATCAGGAAGTGCCAGGGGTCTTGACCCGTGTTCTCGATGTGGTGCGGGTAGGCCCGCGGGATGAAGTACATGTCGCCGGTCGTCATGGCCCAGGTGTCCAGCGTCCCATCGGGATTCATGATCGTCATCCGCGCGTCGCCGTGCGCGACGTACCCCATCTCGGCGGTCACGGGGTGCCAGTGCGGTTCGCGCATCCCGTCCTCGGTGACGCGCAGGGAGTACATGGAGATGTTCTTCAACGCCGGCCAGAACTGGTCGCGGGCGAAGCGGGCGTCGCCGTAGGCGTACGTCAATCCCGGTGGCAGGCCTTCAATGTCGAACTTGTGGGGGTCGTTGAAGTACGCGCTCGCTGGGATCTCGGGATCGCCGATGCGGGCGGCGAGCTTGCGGTCATGTGTCGTACGGCGGATCTTGGTCATATCGGACGCCGGCAGGTCGTAGGTGTTGCCGAGCACCGCGTCGGTGAAGGCGCCGAACGTCGCGCCCAGGCCGAAATCCTCGGGGCGTTCGTTGCGGAACGCGATGATGAACTCGCACACCTCGGTGCCGATGTTCTCGATGTGGTGCAGCGAGCCGGACTCGACGTGGAACATCTGCCCCGCCGTCACGATGAAGCTGGAGAACTTGCTTCCGTCGTCCAGCACGGACACCAGCGCGGTTCCGGCCACACAGTAGGTCAGCTCATTGGCGTTGGCGTGCCAGTGCGGGGTCCGCATGGCGCCCGGATTCAACAACACGCGCTTGATGGACAGGCCCTTCAAGATGGGCAGGTTGTCGGCGGTGACGCGGCGCATCGAGCCGAGCTCGTTCTCTTCGACGATCTCCCCGTCGAGCAGGGACAGGGTGTGTGCACTGCGGGTCAGTGATGCGGTCATGTCGGGCTCCTCGCTGGGCTGTTCGATGTCCTTCAGCCTGCTCCGCCGCCGCGCCGGTGTCTGCGAAGCTGGCCACCAATGAGCGGGTAGTGCTAACCCCCATAGCGACCTTCGTCGGTGCCCCACGGCCGGCGGGATGCGAGAATGTCGCGTGCCCATTCGAGTTGTCCTCGCCGACGATGACGTGCTGCTGCGTGAGGGGCTGGCCAGCCTCCTGCAGCGATCGGGTTTCGAGGTCGCCGGGCAGGCCGGTGACGCGGACGAGCTGCTGGCCGCGGTGCGCGAACACCGGCCGACGTTGGTGCTCACCGATATCCGGATGCCGCCCGCACACAGCACCGAAGGGCTCGATGCCGCGCGCACCATCCGCGCCGAATTCCCCGACACCGGGATCGTCGTGCTCTCCGCGCACATCGACGTCGAGCACGCCACCGAACTGCTCTCGGGCGGACGCGGCATCGGCTACCTGCTCAAGACGCGCGTCACCGACGTCGACGATTTCGTCGACACGTTGAACCGGGTGTCCGGCGGCGCCTCGGTCATCGATCCGGCCCTGGTCACCGAACTGGTGTCGGCGCGGCGGCGCAATGACCCGCTGGCCGCGCTCAGCGCACGGGAACGTGAGGTGCTGTCGCTGATGGCCGAGGGGCTGTCCAACGCCGGGATCGGCCGTCGGTTGTGGGTGACGGAGGGCACGGTGGAAAAGCACGTGCGCAGCATCCTGACGAAGCTGGATCTCCCGGAGACCGGGGACGATCACCGGCGGGTCCGCGCGGTGATCGTCTACCTCGATTCGCTCTGAGTTCAGCGGGCGAGCAGGCCCCGGATCGCCTCGGGCGACAGCGCGAATTTCGGCAGGAAGCCGCGCGCCGGGCTGGCGGCGATCAGATCGGCGAAATCCTGCTCGTCGTGTGTGGAGATCAGGATCACCGGGACGTCGGTGAGTTGCTCGGCGACGTCGAAACCGCTGTCGGCGCCCAGGTCGACGTCCACGAGCGCCACATCGGGCGCCAGTCGTCTGCTGGCCGTCAGCGCGCCTGCGCCGTCGGTGGCGGTGCCCACCACGGTGATCCCGCCGTGCGCCAGCATCGTCGTCGCCGCGTCCCGGAAGGCGGCGCTGTCATCGACGATGAGCGCACGCATCACAGGGGAACCGGACATGGGTCAAGCTTGGCAGCACCCCGCCGGTGAGGCATTACCGCTAGCCGGAAAGGTTTCTGTGAACTTCCGCAATAACATCTCCGGAGTGAACTGGCATTCGTGGCCGTCGCGCCTGTTGGCGCTGATCGTGCGGCCGACCGCACGCCCCGTGGGCTGGGGCGTCGTGGTGGCGGCCGCGTTCATCACCGCCGAGACGCTGTTGTTCCTGTGGCTCAAGAGAGTCGCCCCCGACGACGCGTTCGGCGCGGTGTTCCTGCTCGGGGTGCTGGTGGTGTCGGCCGGCTGGGGCTTCGGCCTGGCGCTGGCGACGTCGCTGGCCAGCGCCCTGGTGTACGTGTACTTCCACCTGGACGGCCAGGACACCCTGGCGCCGGCGGTCAGTGTCTTCCTCACCCTCGCGCTGGTGACCAATGTCCTTGTCGGACAAGCCCGTCTGCGGACCGCGGAAGCCGAACAGCGCCGCCGCGAGGCAACCGCACTGGCCGACCAGCAGGCCGCATTGCGCCGGGTGGCGACCCTGGTGGCGCGGGGCGCGTCACCGTCGGACGTCTATGACGTCGCGGTGTCGGAGCTTGCGCACAGTCTCGGCGCCGAACACGTCACGCTGCTTCGCTACGAGCCCGACGACCGGGCCATGGTGCTGGCAGCGAGTGACCCGAGGGCTTTCGTTGTCGGACAACGGTTCTCGTTGAGCGGCGACAATGTCGGTGCCCGCATCCGCAACGCGGGCGTGGCGGCGCGCATCGACGACTATCGCGCGGCGACCGGCGAGGTGGCCACCGCGCTCAGCGGGCTCGGCATGCGTTCCGGTACCGGCGCCCCCGTCATCGTGGACGGTGCGACCCGGGGTGCGCTCGTCGTGGCCTGGACCGCCTCGGATGCCATCCCCGACAACGCCGAGACGCACATCCGCGACTTCGCCGACCTGGTGTCCACCTCGATCGCCAACGCGGAGACCCGCGCCGAACTCACCGCCTCGCGGGCCCGCATCGTCGCCGCCGCGGATCAGGCCCGACGGGGATTCGAACGGGATCTGCACGACGGCGCGCAGCAGCGCATCGTCGCACTCAGCCTGCAGTTACGTGCGGCCGAGGCGGCCGCGGACGGTGCCGCCCGGGCGCAGCTGTCGGCCATCGTCGACGGCCTGGCCGGGTTGTATGCGGACCTGCAAGAGCTGTCGCGGGGTATGCACCCGGCCATCCTGTCCAAGGGCGGGCTGGTCCCGGCGATCCGGACTCTGGCGCGCCGCTCACCGGTCGCCGTGGAGCTGGAATTGCATGTCGAGGCCCGACTGCCCGAGTCGGTGGAGGTGGCGGCGTACTACGTGGTGGCCGAGTCGCTGACCAACGCGGCCAAATACGCCGAAGCCGAGGTGGTGACGGTCTGTGCGATCGCCGACGAGGCCGGACTTCGGCTGTCGGTGACAGACGACGGGGTCGGCGGCGCGGTGGCGGGCGGCGGTTCGGGTCTGGTCGGTCTCAGAGACCGGGTGGAGGCACTGTCCGGCGAGTTCGGCGTGGTCAGCACTGCGGGCGCGGGAACGACAATCACCGCGACCATTCCGCTCAGCGCGTGAAGGGCAGAACCTGGCAGATGTGCTCGGGCACCGGCGCGGGACGCGCCATCGCCACGTTGCCGATGTAGGACGGGTGCCTGCGCTTGGCCAGCACCAGAGCGCGCATGTTGTGGCGGGCACGACGCGGCGCGAGTTCGACGACGTTGCTCTCGACATTCCCGATGGTTGCCATGACGTTCCTCCTATGCGGTAGTTCAACCGACATCTTCGAGACTGCGCTGCGAACAGAGGAAGTCCTTCAACGTTTGCCGTGAACTTCCTAAGAAAGACCTGCCCGCGATGTGACGGCACCCACACTGGCCAGTCCCGCCAGGTGTAGTCACCGCCGTCCGGGGGTACTACCGACGGCACAAAACACCTGGTGAGGGAGAAACCATGCGATTGCGGCGAAGTGCGCTGACGACTCCCGGGATCACGCGGAAGCGGCGCGGGAAAGGGTTCGCCTACTACGGGCCCGACGGGGCCGCGCTGAGCGACGACTCCACCGTCGCGCGGATCACGGATCTGGTGATACCGCCCGCGTGGAAAAAGGTGTGGATCAGCCCGTTCCCGCAGGGACACATCCAAGCGGTGGGCACCGACGTGGCCGGTCGGCGCCAGTACCTCTATCACGTGCAGTGGCAGCAGGAGCGGGCCGAGGAGAAGTTCGACCGGGTGCTGGAGATGTCCACCCGACTGCCCGACTGGCGGGCTCATGTCGCCGAGGACCTCGGCGGCAAAGGTCTGAGTCGCGCACGGGTGCTCGCTCTGGCACTGCATCTCCTGGACAGGGGGTATTTCCGGGCGGGCGGTGAGCAGTATGCGGAGGAGAACGAGTCCTACGGTCTGGCCACGCTGTTGTGCTCGCACGTCCGGGTCAGTGGCAGCACGGTGTCGTTCGACTACCCGGCCAAGAGTGGAGTGCAACGACAGCTGGAGATGGAGGACCCGCAGGTGGCCCGCGCCGTGAAGGCGTTGCTCCGCCGCGGCAGCGGTACCGAGCGGCTGCTCGCGTGCCGGGCGGCGTCGGGCTGGGCCGAAATCCACGCCGACGACCTCAACGCGCGGTTCAAGGAACTGGTCGGGGCCGACTACAGCGTGAAGGACCTGCGCACCTGGCACGGAACGGTGCTGGCCGCAGCCGCGTTCGTCGACGCCGATCCCCCGGCGTCCAAGACTGCGGTGAAACGGGTGGAGTCCGCCGTCATGAAGGAGGTGTCCGCCGAGCTCGGCAACACCCCCGCCGTGGCGCGTAGTTCGTATGTGGATCCGCGGGTGGTCGCCGGGTACGAACAGGGTCTGACCATCGCCGCGGCCGCCCGCCGCGCCGCGAAGACCGCAGATCCGGTTGCAGCGCAGGCGATTCTGGAGAAGGCCACGCGCAACCTGATCAACAAGATCGACAAGGGCAACGCCGCGTCACGGCGTCCGACTGGCGCGCCGATGCCCGCGGCCGCCTGACCGGTGTGACTCGGGCGCCGGACGGGTAACCCTCAGACATGGACCACAAGTCGTCTGTCAACGGACCGTTCGCCGGGTTCGTGTTCGCCCTTCTGTTCACCGCTCCCGTGGTGGTCTGCATCGCGGCGCTCAGCCTGGGCTGGGCCGGTCCCGGTGTGGTGGCGGCCATCGTCGCGCTCGCGGCGCTGGGCATCGGACTGGGTATCTCGAATCAGCAGGGACGCAGGCACAGCCGTCGATGAACTGTTGTCCCGCTAGAAGTCCCAGTCCTCGTCTTCGGTGACGACGGCCTTGCCGATCACGTAGCTGGAGCCGGAGCCGGAGAAGAAGTCGTGATTCTCGTCGGCGTTGGGGCTCAGCGCGGACAGGATGGCCGGGTTGACGTCGGTCTCGTCCTTGGGGAACAGCGCCTCGTACCCGAGGTTCATCAGTGCCTTGTTGGCGTTGTAGCGCAGGAATTTCTTGACGTCCTCGCTCAGTCCGACGGCGTCGTAGAGGTCCTGGGTGTATTCCACCTCGTTGTCGTACAGCTCGAAGAGCAGTTCGTAGGTGTAGTCCTTGAGTTCCTGCCGCGTCGCCTCGTCGACCAGGGCAAGGCCCTTCTGGAACTTGTAGCCGATGTAGTAGCCGTGTACGGCCTCGTCGCGGATGATGAGCCGGATCATGTCGGCGGTGTTGGTCAGCTTGGCCCGGCTGGACCAGTACATCGGCAGGTAGAAGCCCGAGTAGAACAGGAAGCTCTCCAGCAGCGTGGAGGCCACCTTGCGCTTGAGCGGGTTGTCGCCCTTGTAGAAGTCCATCACGATCTGCGCCTTGCGCTGCAGATTCGGGTTCTCCTCCGACCAGCGGAACGCCTCGTCGATCTCGGTCGTGGAGCACAGCGTGGAGAAGATGTTGCTGTAGCTCTTCGCGTGCACCGACTCCATGAATGCGATGTTGGTGTAGACGGCTTCCTCGTGCGGGGTCAGCGCGTCGGGGATGAGGCTGACCGCACCGACGGTGCCCTGAATGGTGTCCAGCAGGGTCAGGCCGGTGAACACCCGCATGGTGAGCTGCTTCTCGGCGGCGGTCAGGGTGCCCCAGGACGGGATGTCATTGGACACCGGCACCTTCTCCGGCAACCAGAAATTGCCGGTCAGCCGGTCCCACACCTCCGCGTCTTTGTCGTCCTGGAGCCGGTTCCAGTTGATGGCCGAGACACGGTCGATCAGCTTCATTCCATCGGACACCTTGGACCCCAATTCGAAACGTGGTGAGTTGCTGCCACGACACTACAACTGGGGTCCGACACCGCGGCGCAACACAACAACTTGTGTTCGCGTGTCGGCGTCATCTAACTGCTGAATTCGTATTCGGCGGGTTGAAACTGCCGCGTCGCCAGCCAGTATTGCCAGGTCATCCCACTCCACAGGGTGCGATTCACGCCATGGGAGTCCATGTACCAGCTCTGGCAACCTCCGGTACTGAACACCGTGTCGGCCAGATCGTGCTGCAACTGGGCGTTGAAATCGTCCTGGGCCCGCCGGGTCGGGGACAGCGCCGTGGCCCCGGCCGCGTCGGCGGCGGCGATCGCCTGCGCGACGTAGCGGATCTGCGACTCGATCATGAACACCACGGAGTTGTGCCCCAGGGCCGTGTTCGGCCCCAGCAGGAAGAACAGGTTCGGCATGCCGGCCACCGCGATACCGCGGTGCGCGGCCATACCCTCCTTGTTCCAGCGGTCCACCAGGTCTTCGCCGCCGGCACCCTTGATGTCGACGTACGTGTAGGAGTCGGTCACGTGGAAGCCGGTGGCCCACACCACCACGTCGGTGGGGTGCTCGACGCCGTCGCGGGTCACGATGCCCGTCGGCGTCATCCGGGCGATGCCCTCGGTGACGACGTCGGCCTTCGGATTCGCGATGGCCCGGTAGTAGGTGTCGGAGTTCAGGATTCGCTTACAGCCCGCCGTGTAGCTCGGCGTGAGCTTGCGGCGCAGCACCGGGTCTTTGATGCTGCGGTTGATGTTCCACTTGCCCAGCAGCTCGCCGATCTTGAGCAGCCGGGGCTGCTGCGTCATCGCGAACCCGACGCCCTCGTGGATCCAGTAGATACCGGCCCGCATCAGCGCGCGGGCGCCGGGGACATAGGTGAACAACCGCCGGATCCATTGCGGGAACGCATTATTGGGCCGGGGCATCACCCAGGCCGGGGTGCGCTGGTACAGATCCAGTCCGGCCACCTCGTCGATGATCGCCGGCACGATCTGGATGGCGCTGGCGCCCGTGCCGATCACCGCGACCCGCTTACCGGAGATGTCCACCCCGTGGTCCCACTGCGCGGAGTGGAACACCGCGCCGGTGAACGTGTCGGCGCCCTCCACCTCGGGGACCGAGGGGATGTGCAGGCCGCCGGCACCAGACACCAGGAACTGCGCGATGAACTCCTGCCCCGTCTTGTCGAACACGTGCCAGCGTGAGTCGCTCTCGTCCCAGTGCGCGCGGTCCACGTACGTGTCGAACCGGATGTTGCGGCGCAGCCCATGCTTGTCGGTGACGCCCTTGAGGTAGTCGAAGATCTCCGGCTGGAACGACCACATGTGGGTCCAGTCCGGTTTCGGGTCGAAGGAGAACGAGTACATGTGCGACGGGATGTCGCAGGCGCAGCCCGGGTACGTGTTGTCCCGCCAGGTGCCGCCGATCTCGGCGGCCTTCTCCAGGATCAGGAAATCCACGCCTTGGCGCTTGAGGGCGATACCCATACCCAGCCCGGAGAATCCGGACCCGATGATCAGTGCGCGGGTGGTGATGGCGGACATACTGACGACCTTACCTGGGAACGGCGGTACCAGATACCCGCAACAGGTCAGGCCCGCAGGTCGATCTGCTGGAGCTTGACGGCACTGCTGATCGGCTGGTCGGGGTCGATGACGACGCCGACCAGTTCCCCGGTGCCGTTCACCGCGCCCATCATGATCGTCGTCATATGGGCGACGAACTGGTCCATCGGCATGCGGCGGGTGCCGTCCTCGTCGGCGCCCAGCCACCAGTCGGTGGCCGCCGCGGCGGTACCGAACAGCGCGAAGGCGGCCAGTTCGAACACCGCCGGGTCTAAATGCATGTCCTCGAGTTCGCCGCTGACCATCTCGGCGATGGCCAGGGTGATGTCGCGCCCGCGGTTGACGGTGCTCATCGCCGCCGACGACTGGTCGGCGAACCGGCCCTGCAGCAGGAACCGCACCACGTTCGGATGCTGGTCGACGAGCTCGACGTAGTGCTGCACGGCCCGGCCGATGATCTGGCGGGCGGTGTCCTTCTCGATGTCGATCGACGGGATGACGGCGGCCCACAACATGTCGCGCATGCGCTCGCCGATCTGGGCGAACATGTCGGACTTGTCGGTGAAGTGCCGGTAGATCTTCGGCTTGGCGGTGCCGGCTTCCTCGGCGATCTCGCGGACGCTGACGTTGGGGCCGAGCCGGTCGATGGCCCGGAACGCCGCGTCGATGATCTCCGCGCGCACCTTCTTGCGGTGCTCACGCCACCGCTCGCTGCGCGCGTCGACCTTCACTCCGGGTTGCCCACCGGGCAGCGGAATGGCGGGAAGAGATGGTCTGCGCACCCGCCTACTGTACCGGGCTGGTGGTCTCTGACCTGCTCTGACCGCACCGGTCGCCATCCACCGAAAGATCAGCTACGAATAACTTCGGTAGCATCGAACGGACACAAGGACTTTGAATGGGGCGGAACAATGACGGCCAGATATGACCTGGTCATCGCGGGTGGGGGCCCTTCTGGATCGGCGGCTGCCTGGCAGGCCGCGCAGACGGGCGCACGGGTGATCGTCTTGGACAAGGCGAATTTTCCCCGGGACAAACCCTGCGGTGACGGACTGACCGCGCGTGCGGTCAGCTACTTGCAGAAAATGGGCTTGGCCGACGAGGTGGCCCAGTACCACCGGATCAACAAGGTCACCGTGTACAGCCCGAGCGCCTGGGAGCTGTCCTTTCCGCGCCGGCCCGGGATGCCCAACCATGGGCATACGGCCAGTCGCACCGACCTCGACCTCAAGCTGCTCAAGCACGCCGAGTCGGCGGGCGCCGAGGTGCGCCAGGGTGCCGAGGTGGCCGGTCCCGAGTTCGATGCCAACGGTCGGGTCGTCGGCGTCGTGCTCAAGAGCGGCGAGAAGGTGCTGGGCGACGCCGTCATCGCGGCCGACGGTGCCTACTCCCCCATCAAGCGGGCCCTCAAGCTCGATTCGGAGTACAACGGCTATTCGGCGATCGCCATCCGCTCCGAGATGCACGCCAACCGTCCCGACGGCGACAGCATGGACATCTACCTGAAGCTGCTGTTCCAGGGTGACCAATTGCCCGGCTACGGCTGGGTGTTCCCGATGGGCAACGGCGTCTTCAACATCGGGCTGGGTTACGTCAACAGCTACAAGAACTGGCAGTCCATCAACGCCACCCAGTTCCTCGGCGAGTTCCTGCGTTCGCTGCCGCACGAGTGGGACCTGCCGCCGATCGAGGACCTCAAGAAGAACAAGAGCGTGCGCGCGTGGCGCCTGCCGATGGGCTTCACCGCCTGGCCGCCGTGGCGCCCCGGGGTGCTGTTCACCGGCGATTCGCTGGGGGCCGGCAAGCCGGCGTCCGGTGCGGGCATCTCCAAGGCACTCGAATCCGGTTTGGCCGCGGGCGAATGTGCCATTGCGGCGCTGCAGAACGGTGGCCCCGACGACTTCACCAACTACGCGCAGCGGATGGAAGCCGCGTGGGGTCGTGAGTATCGCCGGGGACGTTACATGCACAAGCTCATCGGCTACCCGAAGCTGGCCGACGCCGGCATCAAGCTGGTCGACAACGCCGCGTTCCGGGAGCGGATGCTCAAGTCGCTGTACAAGAAGGCGCAGGGGCCCGCGCACCACAAGGTCTGACAGATCTGTTCGGGGAGCGGGCTCGCCCGGGTCGCGTTTCGCTACGCGCCGCCGCGGCGCCTGCTCTTGGTCAGTTCCACCGGATCGATGGTCGCGCTGGACCACCGGGCCGCCATGGCCAGGCTGTGGGCGCGCCCGGAGTGCACATGGTGGAAAGCCGACGCCGCGGCCCGATCTGGGTCGTGCGCGGCGATCGCCTCGAGCAACTCCTCGTGTTCCTGGCACTGCACGGCGGCGTCGCGATCCTTGGTGAGATGAAAGAGCCACTGCACGCGCGCCTCCAGCGGGCGGAGTAAGGATTCCAGCAGGGCATTGTCGGCAAGGTCGACGATGATCGTGTGAAAGGTGGCGTTCGCAGCCGCGATTGCCGGTTTGTCGTGGCGCTCGGTCGCACTCCGTGCGATATCGAGTTGGGCCGCAAGCTGATCCAACCCTTGTGCGTCCGCCCGTTCCGCTGCCAGTCGTGCCGCTAGCACCTCGAGGCTCTCGCGTACGTCGAACAGATCCCGTACGTCGGCAACGGTGAACGGCGACACGATCGCCCCCTGCCGGGGCACCACGACGACGAGCCCGTCCTGCCGGAGGCGCTGCATGGCCTCCCGCAACGGGATCCGGGACACGTTGAGTTCCTCGGCGAGATCCCGCTCGACCAACCGGGTGCCCGGCGTCAGTTCCAATCCGACGATGCGCGCCCGAAGCACGTCATAAGCGTGTTCGCGCAACGACTTCCGGCTGTCCTGCGCTACCGATGTCATGGTCACCCCTTTCGGTGTGGATCTGCCGAGCCTAACCCACTCGCATTTAGCGGTATACCATTAACTCGACTCTTACATCCGGTTAACGGGACCGAAATCACCGCAGCCGAAGCTTCTGCATAACGGTATACCGCTAAGTGGTAGCCATCGACCGCAGGAGATCTCGATGAAAGTCCCCTCTTTCAGCAGGGCCCTTGCCCTGGCAGCCGTCACCACACTCGCGCTCGGCAGCAGCGCCTGTGGTTCCTCCGAGGGAAGCGCCGGCCGCGACGGCGCGCTCTCGGTCGGCGTGTTCCTACCGGGCTCGGTCAACGACACCGGCTTCATGCAGTCCGGATATCAGGGCTTCCAGCGCGTCCAGTCCACCCACGGCGACCGCGTCGACGCCAGCTACGTCGAGCAGGTCGCTGCGGCGGACTATCAGCAGGCCCTGCAGCGCTTCGCCGCGAAGAACGACCTGGTGATCTCGGTGGGCGGCCAGACCGACGCCGATGTCCGTAAGGTCGCTCCGCAATTTCCCGACGTCAAATTCGTCGAGATCGGCGGCCCCTCGGACGCCGAACCGATGCCCAACCTCGCCTACTACGACCCCCAGCAGGCCGAGGCCGAATTCCTCTCCGGCGCCGCTGCCGCCGCGGCATCCAAGTCGGGCAAGGTCGGATTCATCGGCGGCGTCGAACTTCCCGCGATCGTCAACGCGGCCAACGCGTTCGGCAACGGCGCACGTTTCACCCGCCCCGACGTCACCGTGCTGACCCCGCAGTACGTCGGCGACTTCAACGATCCCGCCAAAGCCAAGCAAGCGGCCGGAACCGCCTACGCCGGCGGTGCCGATGTGCTCGGCCAGATCGTCAACCTCGGCAAGCAGGGTATCGAGCAGGCAGCCAAGGAGTCCGGCAACACAATGCACGGCGGCCCGATCCCGGGACAGTGTTCCGAAGGTGTCTACTCCGGCTTCGTGCGCACCGACATCGGCACCGAGATCGAGTACGCGGTGTCCGCCGCCCTGGACGGCAGCTGGAAGGCCGCGCAGGTCCCGTTCGGCGTGACCACCGACAAGGGTGGGAGCGACTTCGTCAGCTGCTCAACCGATCCCGCCGTCGCCGCAGCCGTCTCGGGTGCGAAATCGGCGATCGTCGCCGGCACGATCAAGCCGTACTGAGCGGCGCGATGACCACCACCGCTGAAGTGAGCGCCCCGGACCGCACGGCCATGCTCGCCATGACCGGAGTCGGCAAGTCATTCGGGTCGGTACGCGCGCTCGATGCCGTCACCATGACCGTCAAACCGGGTTCGGTGCACTGCATCCTCGGTGAGAACGGGGCAGGAAAATCGACGTTGTGTAACAGCATCTACGGCACCGTCTCCCCCGACACCGGCACCATGATGTTGGGCGGCAACAACTATCGCCCCCGCAATCCGGCCGATGCCTTGTCGGCCGGGGTTGCGATGGTGCACCAGCACTTCTCGTTGATCCCCACCATGTCCGTGGCCGACAATCTGCTGCTCGGCAGGGACGGGTTCCGGCCACCACGGCGCCGGCTGGCGGCCGATCTCGACCGCATCGCAGAAGACTACGGACTTCGCGTCGACCCATCGGCCACCGTCGGCAGCCTCACCGTCGGAGCGCGACAGCGCGTGGAGATCGTCAAGGCGTTGCTGCGCGATCCGCGGCTGATCCTGCTGGACGAACCGACCGCTGTGCTGGACACCACCGAGATCGACGCTTTGATTGCCACCTGTGCCGCGTTGAGCGCCGACGGCAAGTCCGTCGTCCTGATCACCCACAAACTGGGTGAGGTCGCGCGGGCGGCCGACGAGGCGACGGTCCTGCGGGCGGGAACCGTTGTCGGCGGCGGCAAGCTCTCCGAGGTAGCGCTGCCCGACCTCCTGGAACTGATGCTCGGCGGAATGGCCCCGCCGGCACAGAACCGGATCCCCAGGAACAGACCCGCAACCCTCGACGCCGAGATGCTGCGACTCAGCGGCATCAGTGTGACCCGGCCCGACGGCAGCGCCGCCCTCAGTGAGGTCGACCTGACCGTCGCGCCCGGGGAGATCGTCGGCATTGCGGGGGTCGAGGGCAACGGTCAGTCCGAGTTGACCGCCGTGCTGTCCGGTGCGCTGTCACCGCACACCGGCACGGTCGTCGTCGACGGTGCCGACCTCACCAACGCCCGCCCGGCCCGGCGCACCCGGGCCGGACTGGCGGTCATCCCCGAGGATCGCCACGCCGAGGGCATGATCGCCGAGTTGTCGATCGCCGAGAACATCGCCCTGCCCCGGCTGCCCGGCTACCGGCGCTGGGGTCTGCTGAACCGCAGCCGGATGCGAACCGACGCTGCCGCGGCCATCGCCGAGTACTCCATCCGCGCACCCGGGCCGGATACCCCGATCGGCGCACTGTCCGGCGGGAACCAGCAGAAGGTGGTGCTCGCGCGCGAGTTGTCCACCGCCGGACTTCGCGTCGTCGTCGCCGCCCAGCCCACCCGCGGCCTCGATGCCGGAGCCGTCGCCTTCGTCCTCGACCGGCTTCGGAGCGCAGCCGACGACGGGGCCGCGGTCCTGGTGACCTCAAGCGAGATCGACGAACTGATGGCCGTGGCCGACCGCATCGTGGTGGCCTACCGCGGCAGGCTACTCGGCGCCGTCGACCCCCAATCCCGCACTGCCACCGAAGAAATCGGGCAACTCATGACGGGAGTCGAGGCATGATCACGCTCAGACCCGCACTGCGCGTACGCCCGATGTCGCTCGGCGTGCATGCCCGGCATCCGCTGGTGGTCGCCATGGGAGCGATGGTGGTCGCGGCTGCGGCCGGGCTCGCCCTCGCGGCCTCGGCAGGCGCCGGACCCGCCGAGGTCGCCGACGCCCTCATCGAGGGCACGCTGGGCTCGCCGTTCGCCATCGGCACCTCCCTGAACAGCGCCGCTTTGCTCATGATGGTCGCCGCCGGTTTCACGGTGGCCTACCGGGCGGGCCTGGTGAATGTCGGCGGCGAGGGACAGCTCTGCCTCGGCGGCATCGCCGCCACCGCTGTCGGTGTCGGCCTGCCCGCCGGGGTCGGCCTGGCCGCGACGTTGCTCGCAGCCGCGCTGGCCGGCGCCGCGTGGGCCGGCATCGCCGCCTGGTTACGCGTCCGGCGCGGTACCAGCGAGATCATCACCACCTTGCTGCTCAACTTCATCGGCCTCGCCCTGGTGGTGCTGATGGTGCAGGAACCGGCTCTGCTGCGTCAGCCCATGACGTCCTCGGAGACACTCCCGCAATCCGAACCGCTCGCCGCGTCGGCGCACCTGCCGCTGCTCGGCCTGCACAAGAGTCCGGCCACCATCGCGATCCTGCTCGCACTGGTCCTCATCGCTGCGGTCGGAATCACGCTGCAGCACAGCGCCGCCGGGCTACGACTGCGGGCAGTCGGGCTGTCGGGGACAGCATCGGCGCGCCTCGGGGTACCGGTGGACCGGACAGCCATGTTCGGTCTCACCGCCGCCGGAGCCTTCTCGGGACTGGCCGGCGGATTCCTGGTGACCACAGCACCGTTCATCCTGGCCGACGGATTCTCCTCCGGCTTCGGTTTCGCCGGTCTGGTCGTCGGATTGCTGGCCCGCGGCTCGATGATCGCGGTCGCGGCGGTGTCCCTGCTGTTCGGCTTCCTGGTATCGGGCGGGATCAACCTGCAACTCGCCGCGGGAGTGCCGTCGTCGACCATCACCGTCGTCCAGAGCGTGCTCATCATCGTCATCGCGGGCGCCGCCTGGTGGACCAGCGCCGGTGCTCGGCAACCCAGGAAGGTGGCCGCATGAACGTCACCATGATCACCGAAATCATTTCCAGTGGAGTGGCATTCGCCATCCCCTTACTTCTCGCCGCCAGCGGTGAGTCGATCAGCGAACGTGCCGGCGTCCTGAATCTCAGCATGGAGGGCATGATGCTCACCGGCGCCTTCGCCAGCGTACTGACGGCGGTCGGCACCGGATCTGCCCTGCTGGGCGCCATCGCGGGAACACTGGCCGGGTTCCTCTTCGGGGTCTGCCAGGCGCTGCTGAGTGTCCGCTTTCGCGCCGATCAGATCGTGGTCGGTATCGCGGCGAACGCTCTTGCCCTCGGCCTCACCACCTTCGGCGCCCGCGTCCTGCTCCCCGACGGGAAAGGTCAGAATGTTCCGGCCTTCACCGGGTTGCACATCCCGGTGCTCAGTGAGCTGCCCGTCATCGGGCCCGCGCTGTTCGGGCAGACACTGCTCGGTTACCTGTGTGTGATCGTCATCGTCGCCCTGGCACTGCTCTTCTCGAGCCGCACCATGGCCGGTATCCGCGTCGACGCCGTCGGCGAGAACGCCACCTCGGCCGGCTGGACCGGCCTGGCGGTGAACCGCACCCGGACGCTCGGTGTGCTCATCGCCGCGAGCGCAGGCGGCCTTGCCGGTGCCCAGCTGGCGTTGTCCGAAGTGCGGTCGTTCAGCGAGAACATGACCGCGGGCATGGGTTATCTGGCCGTCGTCGCGGTGATCGCCGGGCGCTGGAGAATCCTCGGAATCCTTTGGGCCGCATTGTTCTTCGGGATCGCTCGCGCCATGCAGTTCGCACTGCCCGCGCTGGGCGTGCACATTCCGTACGCCGTGCTGGTGATGCTGCCGTATGTGATCGCCCTGGTCGCGATCAGCGGCTTCGTCGGCGGCCGCAAGGCACCCTCCGGGCTGACGGTCCCCTACGTCGGCCGGGTCTGACCCACCTCTCACCGAAAGGCTTTTTCACCATGACCATGGTGCTCACGCATTCCGACATCACTACGTTGATCGACCGTCCGACAATCTACGACGCCGTCGAGCGGGCCCACGCCGACCTGGCGGCCGGCACGGCAGGCAATCCCGCCCCTCCTGTCCTGCCACTGGCCACGGGCGGCACGGTGTTACCGATGGTCGCCACGGCCATGCGGCAGCGGGCGAGTTCGGTGAAGATGTTGTCCGACATGCCGTTCAACAGGGACGCCGGTCTCCCGACGCAGCGGTCCACCATTCTGCTGATGTCCGCCGACACCGGTGAATGCGAGGCGGTGCTCGACGGTCGGCTCATCACCGCGGTGCGCACCGCCGCCGCCAGCGCGGTGGCCACCGCGCATCTGGCCAGGGCCGGTAGCAGCGCCCTCGGCCTGATCGGCGCGGGCACCCTCGCAGTGGAGCACACCCGTGCCATCACCCGGATCCGGCCCATCGAGAAGGTGTTCGTCTGGTCCAGAAGCTCGAGTACCGTCGACGAATTCCGTTCCCGGATAGCCGATCTCGATGTCGACATCGTGCATGCCGAATCGCCCCGTCACGTGCTCAGCTCAGCCGACCTGGTGTGCACACTGACCCCCGCACGCGAACCGGTCGCCGAAGGAGCGTGGTTTCGGCCCGGTCTGCACCTGAACGCCGTGGGTGCGCCGCCGCGGGCCGATCACCGGGAGATCGACGGTGCCGGTATGGCCGCGGGCCGCCTCATCGTGGACAGCAGGAGCACCGCACTGACAAAGTCGGGTGATGTGCTGCTGGCCATCGAGGAGGGGCATCTCACCGAGGCAGACGTGGTGACCGAACTCGGCGATGTCATCGTCGATCCCCGATCGGGGCGCCGCAGCGATGAAGACATCACGTTGTTCAACTCGGTCGGCATCGGGTTGCAGGATCTCGTCACGGCGCGGGTGCTCGTCGATCTGGCCGTCGAACGCGGTGTCGGCACCCGGGTGGAGCTCACGGCATGAGCGACAGGTTCATTCGGCGCGCCATCGAACTCGCCGTACACGCCGGCACCGCAGGCAACCGGCCGTTCGGTGCGGTCATCGTCGCCGCCGACGGATCGCTGCTGGCCAAAGGGGAAAACGACGCCACCTCGCGCAACGATGTCACCGCACACGCCGAGCTGGTGGCACTGCGCCGGGCCCAGAGCGACGGTCGGGCCGCAGCGCTGACCGGTGCCACCGTGTATGCCAGCGGTGAGCCGTGTCCCATGTGCGCTGCCGCGCTGGTGCGGGCAGGGGTGGGGCGGATCGTGTTCGCCGCCTCGACCGCGGCCTTCGCCTCCGTACTGCCCGGCGGCCCCCAGTTCGACATCGGCTGCGCCGAACTCATCAGCCGCTGCAATGCCGGCATCGCGGTCGATGGCCCCATCCATGAGGACGAGGCGATCACGGCGATGCGATCGGTTGGCCTGGGATAGCCACGTAGGGGTCGGATTTCCGCCAGCACACCACCGGTGCACGTTCCTAGCGTCGAGGCCATGCACTCCACCAGATCCCTGTCGATGCCCACCGTGTGGTTCATGGCACTGGCCGCCGCGCTCGGTACCGCCAGCATCTATCCCCTGCAGCCGGCGATCGCGGATGTCGCCGGATCCCTGCAGGTGTCCTTCGCCGCGGTCGGTGCCGCACTCGCGTGCGGACCGATCGGTTATCTCCTCGGACTGGCCACGCTCGTGCCGCTGGTCGACCGGTTCCGCCCGGCCCGCGTGATCGCCACGCAGTTTGTGGTGATCGGGTTCGCCCTGGCCGTGAGCGCGGCGGTCAGCACCCCGTGGGCTCTCGCTCTCGTCGTCGGCGCGGTCGGGGCGGGGTCCTCGGTGGGAGCGCAATTGAGCTCCATCGCTGGACGTTTCGCAACCGCGGACCGTCGGGCCACCTCCCTGGGCATCGTCACCGCCGGTATCGCCGCAGGGATCCTGGCCGGGCGGGTCGTCGGGGGTTGGCTGACCGAGGCGCTCGGTTGGCGACAGATGCTGTTGGTCCTGGCGGCCGCGTGCACCGCTGTCGCCCTCGCGGCGTTCTTGGCACTTCCCCGTGCCGGCGCGACGGCTACGGGAAGTTATCTGAGCTCCGTTCTCGGGCTCCCCCGACTCTTGGTCGAGGTGCGAACGCTGCGTTCGGCCGCGTTCCGCGGTGCGTTGTGGTTCTTCGCCTTCTGCGTCGTGTGGTCCGGGCTGGCTGCGGCGCTGGCCCAACCGCCACTGTCGTATTCGGCCGAGCAGATCGGGTTGTTCGCCGTCGCCGGCGTATCGGGCATCGCCGCCACTCGCGTCGCGGGCACCTGGACAGACCGCGTCGGAGCCCGCCGCGTCATTCTCGTCGGCCTGACCGTCGCGGTCATCGCGTCGGGGGCCCTGGCCTTTTCGTTGGGCCATACCGCGGTCACGGTCGTCGGCCTGGCGCTGTTCGACGCCGGCCTGTTCGCGGCCCAGGTCGCCAACCAGAGCACGGTGCTAACCATCGACCCGTTGGCGCCGGCCCGGTTCAACAGTGCCTACATGGTCGTCTACTTCATCGGCGGCAGCCTGGGTACGGCCCTCGGCACGGTTGCGGTGGAGCACCTCGGCTGGCCGGCCACTGCGCTGATCGCCGCGGTAGCCGTCGCGTCGGCGGCCCTCTTGGTGGGCGTGCAGCGGACCGGCGAAAGACTTCTTGAGCGCAGCGGGAGCGACGAGCGGTAGCAGTACCACCCCCGTCACCGGGCGTTGCTAGCCTAATTGGCATTGGCGTTAAATATCGGCCACCGACACGCCGAAACGGGGAGGGGGGTCGTGGTAGGGGTATTTCGTAGCTTTCAAGTATTTACCCGCGATGTGGGCAAGTGGTGGCACGAACCCGTCGACTATCCGGGGCAGGTGCAATACTTTGCGCGGCGATCGCTCGCCAGTGCCATCCGCGTGCTGATCGGAGCCGGCATCGGTCTGATGGCGCTCATATCGATCGCCGTTCTGCTACCGGTTATCGGACAACATTCGACCGCATCGCGCGTTGCCGTCACGCTCTTCGCAACGCTGACAACAGTGTGGTCCATCGTATGGTGTAGCCGCACATGGCCTTCCAGGCGTGTGTCACGGGCATTCATCGTCTCCGCTGACCTCGGCATCACCGTGGTCGCCCTCCTGGGCTCGAGCTGGCCAACCGGGCTGTTCGCCCTGAACTGCTTCGCACTCATCTCGGTCTACCTGATGTTCTTCGACGGGGCGAAAGCACTCACCCTGCATTCGGCGCTCATCCTCGCCACGACGGCCGCCTTCACCGCTGCGGTCCCCGCCGGGGATTCCCTCTCGAGAACGAGCCTGACAGCGACGGTCTTGGGAGCTGTACTACCCACGATCGCCACTCCGCTGGGCATCCAATTCGGCATCTGGACCTTGCGCAACGACGCCAATGAGTCTGTGACCGACCCGTTGACGGGGCTCCTCAACCGCCGCGGACTGCACTTGCACTTCGCGAGCATGCTGAGCGCCAATCGCACCTCGTCGGCCGCCCTGATTGTGGTCGTCGTGGATCTGGACCGGTTCAAAGACATCAACGACAAGTTCGGGCATCCCACCGGCGACAAGGTGTTGATCCACTGCGCTCGGCGCATCAGCGAGACGGTCGGCCAGTCGGCTCTGGTCGCCCGGATCGGCGGCGAGGAATTCGTCGTCGTCCAACATGTCGACCGGCACCGGGGCGACCAGCTGCCGGAGCGCATCAGACTCGCGATCGCGGCTCCGGGCGAAACCCCTTCCGTGACGGCGAGCCTTGGCGTCACCGACGTCATGTACAGGCAGTTCGCGGCTCCGGATTCCGATCATGTTCGCCTACTGGATGACATTCTCGCGCGAGCCGACGTTGCCATGTTCGACGCGAAACATGTTGGCGGAAACACGATCCGGCGAGCCTGATGGCTACTCCGCGTGCAGCGGGCCGGCGAAGGACTTCCTGAGCGCAGCGGGAGCGACGGCCGGCAGCAGCGCGGCCAGCAGTTTGCGCTTCAATCCTGTTGGATTCCTGACCAACTCGATGTCGACGGCCGTGCCGCCGCCCATCGGTTCGAGCTGGAAAACCCAGCCGCCGCCGGGCCCGAACACTTTGGACTCGTGCGTGGTGATCCTGACACGGCGAGCGGCGTAATCCCAGTCGTAGCGCGCGCGTTCCCACGCGGAGGCGGTACCCTCGGTCACCTCGGCCCAGGTTTCGCCCAGCGCGTGGACGGTGTAGTGGTCCTTGTCGATGCTCGGCCAGCGGGTGGGTCGAGTGGGTCCGAAATCGGTGAGCACCGCCAGCAGTTCCTCGGGCGCGAGTGTGGAGGTCAGATGCAGTCGGACGGTGGGCATTTCGGGTCCTCTCGGGGGTCGTGACGATGCCCCTCCATCAGACCCCTGCGCCATCCATCAAGTCCAACGATGAATGTGAATCCCTTCCATCTACATAACAGATGTTTCAGGCTCTGGCCCAGGTAATCTCGGCGCGCGATAGCCGATCGCGAGTCGTGCCCGAATTCTTCGCACCATCCGAGACTCGACCGGGCCGGCCGATGGCCGTCATCGACGTGGCCTCCCACGAGGACGCAACGTCGAACTCCCGGGTGATCGCGTCGCGGTCGAACGCCCGAAACTGGTGGGTACCGAGTCCCATGCTCAGAGCCTGAATCGTCATATGCGCCACAGCCTGCCCGAGGTCGTAGCGGGCGAAATCGGATTATTCCCAGTCAGTTTCGGCTTCGTCACAATCGACCATGGCTCAATTGTGACGTCACTCGCTATGGGTGAGTTGCTCGGTGTAGGCCGCACCCGCATCGCCGGTGAGCTTGGCCGCGTCGAAACCGTAGCCGACGGCGTCGCCGCGGATCGCGCGCAGCGGATCTTCGAAATCGCGGAAATAGCCCATGGCCCACGCACCCTCTTGATAACCGATCAGCTTGAGCAGGTCGTCGTCCAGTGTGCGCGCGATTTCGGGTGGTACCGAAAGGAATTGGTTCTCCTCCTGGCGGACCCAGCCGACGCAGTAGTTCACGTTGATGGCGCGCCGGACCTGCTCGCTGCGATTGGCTGCGCCGCTGTGCACGATCTTGCCGGAGTACAGCAGCACCGAGCCGCGGGTCATCTCCGCCTGCAGGCACTCGTCGTCGGCATAGTCGGTCGGCTTCTTGTCACCGACCTGACTCCCCGGCACCACCCTGGTCGCGCCCATCTCGGCGGTGTAGTCGGTCAACGCCCACAAGGTGTTGCACTGCACGTGATAGTCGTCGGGAAACGGGTAGAAGTCGAAGGCATTCTGATCACGGTGCAACGCCTGGTCCGATTCGCCCGGCTCGATCGAGATGACCTGGGTCAGCATCAGCTGGAAGGCACTCGCGTGGCCGAGGAAGTCCTTGCACATACCGAGAATGGTCGGATCCTGAATCAGGGTGCGGCAGGCGGGCGAACGCGCGATGAGCGCACCGGTCCGGCGGGTCTTGCGGCCGATCATCGCGTTGTAGCCCATCGGCGTCGCGTCGAGGTAGGGCGCCAGCTCGTCGCTGATGGTGTCCATCAAGGAATCCGGCACCAGGTTGTCCACGATGACGTAGCCGTTGCGGCGCAGGTGGTCGGCAAGGTCGGCTGCGGAGGTGGTGGCCGGAACGTGCGTCAGCGCGGTCATCAGTCGAGTATCTCGAAGCATGTGTGTTGACCAGGTAAAACAGGGTCACGCAGCCGTTACGGCTGGCGGCTCACCGCTCGACTGTGGTGCTTGTGCACGAAAATCTGCCCATTCGCGGGCGTAACCCCCACAGTCGAGGAAGGCCTCAGCGCCGGCCGCGCTCGGTCCGGCCGGGCTTGCGGGCGACCTTCCCAGCGGCCGCACGCGCGGCTTGTTTGGCGAGGGTCTTCTCCCGTGCCGAGCGCTTCGGCGTCGACTCGGCCTGCCCCCGCGACGAACTGGGCTTGCGCCCCCGCACGATCCCGATGAACTCCTCGACCAATTCCGGTTGCGGCCCTTCCGGAAACGCGAGCACCACCGGACTGGTGGGTGCATCGGTGATCGGGCGGAAGGTGAGGTCCTTGCGGTGGTACAGCCGCGCCAGTGACTGTGGGACGATCAGCGCACCCATCCCTGCGGCGACGAGTTCGATTGCGTCCTCGGTCGTTTCGGGCCGGTGCTCCACCGGAGTCCCGGGCGCACCCACCCACGCCAGGATGTCGTCGCGCGGCAGCAGCGTCGGCTCACCGTCGAGATCCGCGGCGACGATCTCGTCAGCGGCGGTCAGATGGTGATCGGCCGGGACCACGGCCACCGTGGTCTCCTCGTACAGCGGGATGACGGCCAATCCCGCGGTGTCTGCGGGCAACCGGAGCACCGCCAGATCGACGGCGCCGGTCCGCACGGCCGCAGCGGCGTCGGCCGCGGCGACCGCGTGTAGCTGCAATCGGATTGCGGGGTGACGGTCCGACCAGATCCTGGCCCACTTCGCGGGCGTCCCGCCGGGGACATACCCGAGGGTGAGGGAGATCGGGGTCACCGAATCAGGCTACCGATAAGCTCTGCGCATGAGCAGGCCGAATGCGCAGTCCATGAAACCCGCCACCGCGGCGAAGAAGCTGGACGTCTACCTGCCGGCGACACCACCGGAGTTCCAGGAAAATGCGATCACCCGCGGCGAACTCGCGGCCCTGCAGGAGGACCCGCCGCAATGGCTCAAGGACCTCCGCAAGAACGGCCCGCACCCGAAGAACCTCGTCGCGGCCAAACTCGGTATCTCCATCGCAGGCCTCGCGCGCGGCGGTGTCGGGGATGCACTCACCACCGAGCAGATCGACGCGCTGGTCGAGGAGAAGCCGGCGTGGCTGGTCGCCGAACGCGAGAGCTACCAGGCGGTGCTGGGCGAGGAGCGCCGGGTGAAGGCCTTGCAGGCGGACAAGCCGCGCAAGAGCTGAGTATCGCTACCGGTCGAACAGGTCGCTGATGCGATCGAAGAAGCGATGGACGCGCTGCTCCAGTCGAGACCCTTTGCCGCGCTTGTCCCATACGTAGATCAGCCCGAACATCGCAGCGACGATCCCGAAGACCAGGGCGGTGATGAGGATCGCCTCGACAGTTGTCGACACCGGGACATCATCGCGCACGGGGGCACCTGGTACCCGCGTATCCGCTCCGGTGACCGCCTCGTCAACACCAGCAGCCGCCGAACGATGAGGTGTGCTCGTCGGTCTCGATCGACTCCTCGCGCACCACGGCGGAACCGCCCCGCGGGTCGAAGTGCAGCACCGAGCTCACCGGGTCGTGCCGGATCCACACGGCCACCGACAGCGGATGCGTCGGACGGAAAATATAGGACACCAGTTCGATGTCGCCGGGCTTCCCAAGACGGCGGACATCGGACACTGCAGCCCGTATCCGCTGCCCCGACAGATCCGCCGCAGCGAATACCGTCTCGCCGGCGTGCACGTCGGCGATCGAGTCCACGTCCTCCACCTCACCGTCGCGAACCCAGTACTTGTGGAGCTCACCGTCAGCGGCGACGGCCTCAACCGAGATCAGATTGGACGTCACGTCCACACGCCGCATCGGCAGCTCGCCGAGCCGGGCGCGCACCACGTCGAGTTCCGCGTCCAGCCGTTGCGCGGAGAACAGCGGTCCACTCGCCACGCCGCTCCACGCCCGGCTGATCCGACCCGGGACGTCCCCGACGACCACGACCACCGCGGCGATGGCCACAACCATCGACACGGCGACGACCATCGCGTACGTGCCCCGGCGCTTCGGTCGGGGTTCGTCCGGTCCGTTTCCCGTCGTGCTCATGGTCGGATGGTTCCACACCAAGCGGCAACCCGGCCTCGGATCGATCCCGCGTCACCCCACCGCGACGTCCAACTCCTCGGCGCCGTCCTCGACGGAAGTCGGGTCCATCCAGAAGATCTGCCACGAGTGTCCGTCCAAGTCGGTGAAGCTGCGGCCGTACATGTCGCCGTGATCCTCGGTGTCGCCGGTGGTGCCACCGGCTGTGTGGGCACGGTCCACCAACTCGTCCACGCACTCCCGGCTGTCCACGCCCAGACAGATCACGCACTCCTTCACCGAGGGCGCCGCGGTCTCGAACGGGTGTAGCGCATCGAAGGCGTCGCGTTGTATCAGCATCGCGAACTGGTTCCCGCCCAACACGACTGTCGCCGCGGTCGGTCCCGAGAATGTCGGGTTGAACGAGTAGCCGAGGTCGGCGAAGAACTTTCTCGAGCGCTCGACGTCGGCGACGGGCAGGTTCACGAAGAGGGCGGTATGCATCGGGGGCTCCTGTGGTCCGCGGCCTCCGGAAGCGGGTGCCGTCACGGGGGTAGACCGGGCACGGCTCCGGAACTCATCGCGCACAGAGAGTCGCGGTCCTTCGCCGGCGTCATCGCGTCCGCCCTCGTCGCTGCACTGTTCATTCATCGCAGCAGCAGAGTTGACAGCGGCCGAAAAAGGAGCAGGCCAGGGGAAATCCCCTGGCCTGCAACATAGTTCAGAACAGCGTCACAACATGCAGCTGACGCAACCCTCCACCTCGGTACCTTCCAGAGCCATCTGGCGTAGGCGGATGTAGTACAGCGTCTTGATGCCCTTGCGCCAGGCGTAGATCTGCGCCTTGTTGACCTCGCGGGTGTCGGCGGTGTCCTTGAAGAACAGCGTCAGGCTCAGCCCCTGGTCCACATGTTGGGTGGCCGCGGCGTACGTGTCGATGATCTTCTCGTAGCCGATCTCATACGCGTCCTGGTAGTAATCCAGGTTGTCGTTGGTCAGATATGGCGCCGGGTAATAGACACGGCCGATCTTGCCTTCCTTGCGGATCTCGATCTTGCTCGCCACCGGGTGGATCGAGGAGGTCGAGTGGTTGATGTAGGAGATCGACCCCGTCGGCGGGACGGCCTGCAGGTTCTGGTTGTAGATGCCGTGCGCCTGCACCGACTCCTTCAACGCCTTCCAGTCGTCCTGCGTCGGGACGCGGATCCCGGCATCGGCGAACAGCTCACGCACCCGCGCGGTGGCAGGCTCCCACACCTGATCGGTGTACTTGTCGAAGAATTCGCCCGAGGCGTACTTCGACTGGTCGAACCCGCCGAAGCGCGTACCCCGTTCGATCGCAATGAGATTCGAGGCGCGCAGCGCGTGGTAGAGCACGGTGTAGAAGTAGATGTTGGTGAAGTCCACACCCTCTTCGGAGCCGTACAGGATCCGCTCGCGCGCCAGGTAACCGTGCAGGTTCATCTGCCCCAGGCCGATGGCGTGTGAGCTGTTGTTGCCCTGTTCGATGGACGGCACCGACCAGATGTGGGTCTGATCGCTGACTGCGGTGAGCGCCCGGATGGACACCTCGATGGTCTGCGCGAAGTCCGGCGAATCCATCGCCTTGGCGATGTTCAGCGAGCCGAGGTTGCACGAGATGTCCTTGCCCACCTTGGCATAGGACAGATCCTCGTTGAACAGCGACGGCGTGGAGACCTGCAGGATCTCCGAGCACAGGTTGGAGTGGGTGATCTTGCCTGCGATCGGGTTGGCCCGGTTCACCGTGTCCTCGTACATGATGTACGGGTATCCCGACTCGAACTGCAGCTCGGCCAGCGTCTGGAAGAACTCGCGGGCCTTGATCTTGGTCTTGCGAATCCGCGCGTCGTCGACCATCTCGTAGTACTTCTCGGTGACCGAGATGTCGGCGAACGGGATGCCGTAGACGCGCTCGACGTCGTACGGCGAGAAGAGGTACATGTCCTCGTTCTTCTTGGCCAGTTCGAACGTGATGTCCGGGATGACGACGCCCAGGGACAGCGTCTTGATCCGGATCTTCTCGTCGGCGTTCTCGCGCTTGGTGTCCAGGAAGCGGTAGATGTCCGGGTGATGCGCGTGCAGGTACACCGCGCCGGCACCCTGACGGGCCCCGAGCTGATTGGCGTAGGAGAACGAGTCCTCCAGCAGCTTCATGATCGGGATGACGCCCGAGGACTGGTTCTCGATGTTCTTGATCGGTGCGCCGTGCTCGCGAATGTTGGAGAGCAGCAACGCAACTCCGCCGCCGCGCTTGGACAGCTGCAGTGCCGAGTTGATGGAGCGCCCGATTGACTCCATGTTGTCCTCGATGCGCAGCAGGAAGCAGGACACCGGCTCGCCGCGCTGCTTCTTGCCCGAGTTGAGGAAGGTCGGGGTGGCCGGCTGGAACCGGCCGTCGATGATCTCGTCGACCAGTTTCTCGGCGAGGACGGTGTCGCCGGCGGCCAGGGTCAGCCCCACCATCACGACACGGTCCTCGAAGCGCTCCAGATAGCGCTTTCCGTCGAAGGTCTTCAACGTGTACGAGGTGTAGTACTTGAACGCTCCGAGGAAGGTCGGGAAGCGGAACTTCTTGGCGTACGCACGATCCAGCAGGCTCTTGACGAAATTGCGCGGGTACTGGTCGAGCACCTCACGCTCGTAATAGTTCTCCTTGACCAGGTAGTCGAGTTTCTCGTCCTGGTTGTGGAAGAACACCGTGTTCTGGTTGACGTGCTGCAGGAAGTACTCACGCGCGGCCAGTACATCCTTGTCGAACTGGATGTTGCCGTCTTTGTCGTACAGGTTGAGCATCGCGTTGAGCGCGTGGTAGTCCGTCTCCCCCGGGAGCGCATGAGCGCCGGTGGTTACAGGCTCTGCAGCTGTGACGGTTGGTGGCACGTCTGTTCCTTCCAGAAATCTTGCAGTCCCGAGCGGACGGCGTCCACGTCGTCCGGGGTTCCCATGAGTTCGAAGCGGTAGAGGTAGGGCACTCCGCACTTGGCGGACACCACATTGCCCGCGTAGGCGAATTCCTCACCGAAATTGTTGTTGCCCGCGGCGATGACGCCGCGGATCAACGACCGGTTGTGCTCGTCGTTGAGAAACGCGATGACCTGCTTGGGGACGTAGCCCCCGCTACTGATGTCCGGCGTCGCGTGCCCGCCGCCATAGGTCGGTAACACCAGAACGAAGGGCTCATCGACCTTGATCCGCTCTTTGAGCGGGATCCGGGTCGCCGGGATTCCCAGCTTCTGGACGAAGCGGTGGGTGTTCTCGGAGACGCTGGAGAAATAGACCAGGTTCGTCACCCGTCGACCCCCTCCCGGTGTGCTGTGACTTACGCGGTGACCGCAGCGGCGCTGAGTGCCTTGATGCGGTCCGGGCGGAAGCCCGACCAGTGCTCACCGCCGGCCACCACGACCGGCGCCTGCAGGTAGCCCAGTGCCATCACATAGTCACGGGCCTCGGTGTCGACGCTGATGTCGACCACGTCGTAGGCAACACCCGCCTTGTCGAGGGCCTTGTAGGTGGCATTGCACTGCACACACGCGGGCTTGGTGTACACGGTGACGGTCATCTGCGTGGCTCCTCTACGGATGGACTGGCAACTTATCTGTTACAGCGTTCCTGCGGACCCGGTCATTCCGGTTCGCAGGGCCCTGATTGCGGCGGATTAGAGACGATCTACCACCGGTTCCCTGGCCCCGGCTGACCCGTACTCCTTGGGGTCCGTCGGTTCGCCAAACACTACACCTAGTGTCCGACAAACCGAACAGATACAAGATGTTCTGAACAACATTCATGGAATTCCCTGGTCGTAAGCCCCGTGTACACGACACGCCCCGGCGTGTCGCATGTCACATCCGGGTGTGTCGTGCCATGAGACCGGTTTATCAGCAGGTACCGACAAGTCGGGCAGGCCGGCACCGGACAGCAAAAAGGTGGTGGCGCCTCACACCATCGCCGACGCGGCCGTGATATGGCCGTCGAACCCACACGAGGTGGCCAACGCCAGGTACTGCTGCGCCCAGCGCCGGTAGCCGTCCTCGTCGCCCTCGGCCCTGGCAATCAGCGCACGTAAGCGCAGTAGCGCCACCTCGTGCAGCAGGAACCCGGGATCGACAGGATCAGCCTGCAGTCTTTCGATCGCGGCCTGCGCCGCCTGCACGTCGCCAGGGGCGCGTCGGGCGAGTAGCGCCTCGACGAGCGCGCTGGTGGCCGGGCCACGCCACACCACCGAGCCAAGGGCGAATAGCTCGTCCACGCTCGCCGACGCGAGCGCGACGGCCCCGTCGAGATCGCCGAGTCGACGGCGGCGGTGTGCGAAGTGGATGTCGGCAATCAGGACTATCGACGAGTTGCCATACCCCAGCAGCGCCGCGTGGCGGGCCTGGTTCAGGTGTTCATAACCGGCCTCGCTCTCGGCGCCGCCGCGGCCCACCAAGGCTATCCCCCGCGCCAGGTGTGCGTGCACGACGGTGAAGTCGTCCCCGGACCGCTCGGCGACAGCGAGGGACGCAGCCGTGTCGCGCAGCGCGTCGGGTCCGGACTGCAACGCGCCCACACCGATCTGTGCGTACTTGTGCAGACCGGCGACCACGTTCATCAGCGGATCGAGCTCACGCGCCGTGGCGATGGCCTGGTCGAGATCGTCCTTCCACCCCGGGCTGCCCAGAGACATCCGGGCGACGCCGCGCAGTGCCAGCGAGAGCACTCGCGGGGATCCCACAAATCTCACACCGCGCGCCTCATCGACCTCATGGTCGATGACACGCTGCGCCACGGCCAGGACGTCGTGCACCTCGCCGGTCTCCCATTTGGCCGCCAGAATCCCGAACGATGCGGCGACGGTGAGATCCTCGTCCCCGATGCTGTCGAGCAGCTGCTGCAGGCGGGAGGCGAGTTCGGAAGCGTCCCTCGGGTGATTGTGCATCGTCAGCGCCATCATGTAGCCCGACATACCGATGGCCAGCGATCGGCGGTCGCCGCGCTCGGCGCAGAGCCGGCGGAGATCGTCGAAGTTCTTCTCCGCCTCGGCAAGTCCTATCCGCCAGGAACTTCCGCACAGTGCGGTGCCGGTTTCGATGAGCATGGACGGCCGGTCCGGGGCATCGAGGGGCAACAACTCGGCCACCTGCCCGGCACGCTGCCAACTGGCGCGGGCTGCCGCGAGATCTCGCAGTGCCAACCAGTTCCCGGCCCGCATGTGCCAGGCGAACGCGGCAGTCAGCTCGTCGGCGCACTCGAGATGGGTGGCGATCAGCGCCGCGTTCTCGTCAGGGGTTCCCGGTCCATCGCGCTCGATCGTCGAGGCCAACCTGCGGTGCAGCCTGGCCCGGTCGGAGCGCAGCTGAGATTGGTAGGCGACGGTCCGGATCAGTGGATGACGGAACCCGTATTCGACGCCGTGGTCGGAGTCGAGCTTCTCGATCATCTCGGCGTCCAGGAGCACGTCGATACAGAGCCGGGCGACCAGCTGCGCCAGCCGGTCCTCGCCGAATCGTGATCCGATGACCGCCGCCGCGTTCAACGCGCTCTTGGCTGCGTCACCGAGTCGGTCGATGCGGGCGGCGATGGTGGCCTGCAGCGTCGCCGGCACGCCGATGACCGTGGCCCCGCCATCGGCCACAAACGCTCCCGGGCTTCCTTGCAGGACGGCACGTTCAGCCAGATCCCGGACGATCTCTTCGGCGAAGAAGGGGTTACCCGCGGCGTGCTCAGAAATCTGCGCGGCCAGCGATCTCACCGAGGGGTCGGCGCCGACGAGTTCGCCGATCAACGCATGGGCCTGCGAATCATCCAGTGGGACAAGGGTCAACGTGTCCAGCGCGGCGAGCTCCGCCAGCTTCCCGTGATACTCGGGCCGGTAGGTGATCAACGCCATCGAATGGCCGAGCGCCGACAGGAAACCGGCAATCGTCGATTCACTGGCATCGTCCATCCAATGTGCGTCTTCGATCACGTACACGTCGGCAGTGGTCCGCGCTGCCGAGACACGCGTGAGCAGAGCCGTGATTCGCCGGCGGCGAGCATCCGGATCGACCACGGGCAAGTCGATGTCGGGTTCGGCGATGCCCAGCAGATCATCGAGTAGGAGAACATCCGTGGGCTCGGCGCCGGCCAGATGCGCACGGACGCAGTCCCGGGCCTCCTGACCATGCAGACTCCCCACCCCGGTCAGGTCACGGAACAACCGGGCCGCCGCGTGGAACGGGACATCACGGGTGTGTGCCTCGCAGTAGGTGGACACCACCCCGATGCCGCGCATCTCGCCACGTTTCAGCGTCTCCGCGACCAGCCGGCTCTTGCCGATGCCCGGCGGCCCGACCACGCCGACCGCGACGCCTGCGCCGGCCAGCGCCGCGTCGAGGTGCGCACACAGCACACCCAGCTCCGCGTCTCGCCCCACCAAGGAGGATCGTGAATGCCCAAGCCCCAATCCGGTCACCGCCACAGCGACCAACGTCCGCCCCGCCACCAGGTCTTCGGAGTTCTTGATGCACAGGTGTTCCACCGCACCCATCTCGACGGTGCCCTCCACGAGGTGCGCGGTGGAATTGCTGAGCATCACACCACCCGGTGGGGCGGCCGCTTCCATCCGCTGTGCCATCCCGACGTGGGCTCCGACGGCGGTGAAACTGCCGGCGCCGATCTCACCCGCAATGACCTGTCCGGAGTTCAGCCCGACCCGCAGTTCCAGACGCACGTCGTCGCGCCGTCGCACCTCGGTGGCCAGCGTCCGCATCGCGCCCTGGAGGTCGAGGGCGGCCAGACAGGCGCGAAAAGCGTGATCTTCCAGCGCGACCGGCGCACCGAAGATGGCCATGATGCCGTCCCCGGTGAATTCCACCGAGCCGCCATAATGCGTGACGATGTGGCGCGACCGGCGAAACACATCGCTCATCACCTCACGCAGGCGCTCGGTGCCCAGCGCCGCGGCGAGGTCCATGGACCGCACCACGTCGGCGAACAGCACAGTGACCTGTTTGAACTCGGGATGATGGGGCGTCGCCTCGATCGGGGCGCCACACCCGTCGCAGAATCTGGCACCTGTTCGTGGCTGCGTACCGCACCGAAGACAGGACGCGTCCATCCGTTCAGGCCTCAGCGCCTGCGGTGTCGAGCAGTCGTCGCTCGAGCAGGTCCGCGCCGCGCGTGACACCTCCGGCGGCGGCGAGCCCCGCGGCCACCCGGGCCGCGCCACCCGACATCGTCATCGCTTCGGCGACCGCGGAACGCAGCCGCGAGGCGGTCAGTCGTCGCCGGCTCAGCCGGGTCCCGCTCCCCGACACCACCACACGCGCCGCCACCTCGAATTGGTCACGCCCGTAGGGCACTACGCACACCGGGACTCCTCGGGCCAGCGCCTTCTGCGTGACGCCCATACCGCCGTGGGTGATCGCGCACACCGCGTGGTCGAGCAACGCCCCGTGATCGACGATGCGCCGCACCGTCGCGTTGGCCGGAACGGCGAGGCCCTCGGGCACACCGCACGGAAATGTCGCCACGACATGTACCGGCTCGTCGGCCAGCGCCGCGAGCGCGGTGATCGGCAACCCGTCGTCGCCCTGACGTTCCGAGGAGGTGGTCACCAGGACCACAGGGCGGTCGCGGATCGCGAGCACGTCCATCGCCGCGCCGGCCGGCGGCCGGTATTCACACGGCCCGATCATGGCGACACGCTCGTCCCAGTCGGGATGGGCGTATTCGAACGGCTCTGCGGTGCCCACCAGAATCAGCGGCGCACGCATCACGAATTCGTCAGCGGAGCGCACGGGCGCGAGGCCGAGTCCCCGGTGGATGTGGTTGATCGGTTCGATCATCGCCCGCTCGACGAGTCCCCGCGTGACCATGCTCACCACGCCGTCGCGCAGCCGCCCGAACATCCCCGCATGGGGCAGCAACCCGGGCCCGAAGGGCGGCGAAGAACGTGAGGTGAGGTACGGCGGATAGGCCCAGAACGTCGCCCACGGCAGGCCCGCCGCCTCGACTGCTGCCGGAGCTCCCCAACAGTTGCAGTCGAGGATGACGACGTCGGGCGCAGCCGCACCGATGGCTGCCCGGACGTCGCGTACCTCGAGCTCGGCTCGCTCGCCGAAGACGTCGAAGGCCCGCTTGATCGTGCCGAGCCCGGTGCGCGCCGTCCAATCGGTCATCTGCACCGCTTCGATCCGCGGATCGATCGGCGCTGCGTCGAAACCAGCGCCCAGCCCGATCGGCACCCCGGATTCCAGGGTGCGCAACACGATGAGATGACCGCGACGACGCAACTCGATCAGCAGCGCGACAATCGGATAGAGATTGCCCAGCGCTGGAGAGGTGTACGCCAGGACTGTGGCCATCAGCCGCCCGTCAACATCCCACGTCTGGGAGCCGAACCGGCGCGCCGGCCCCTAGAGACGGCAGTCTATTGCGTCATCGAGGGGCCGGTGGCGGGATCGCCAACTGGCTCAGCCGACCTCGGCGGCCAGCTTGCCCACCACGTCGCGCACGCTCGCCGCCACATCGGCGGTCTCGCGCGGATGCTTCCCGTCGAACGCCTTCGACGGGATCGACAGCTTCTCGTCGATCACCCGCGGACCCGCGATGCCGAACGACTTGCGGGTCTCGTCGTGCGCCCACACGCCGCCGAACTGGCCCAGCGCGGTTCCGATGACAGCCAGCGGCTTGTCCTTCAGCGCGCCGTTGCCCCACGGGCGCGACAGCCAGTCGATGGCGTTCTTGAGCACGCCGGGGATGCTGCCGTTGTATTCGGGGGTGACCACCAAAGCCGCATCGGCGACGGCGGCGGCATCACGCAGTGCCACCACCGAGGCGGGCACGTCCTCGTTGTCGATGTCCTCGTTGTAGTGCGGCAGGTCGCCGAGGCCCTCGTACAGGCTCAAGGTCACCCCGTCCGGGGCGGACTCGACGGCCAGTTCGGCCAGTTGGCGATTCAGCGATGCGGCGCGCAAGCTACCCAGCAGAACCAACACCTTCGTCTCCGACATTTTCACTCCCCAGTCTGTACGGTCGTTTCCATCGTCACACACCTTAACCGGACTGTGGTCCGAATAATTCCGGCTGAGTTAAAGTGCAGGTATGGGTGCCCCTGAACCCCTGATAGCGCTGCCGCTGACCGGCGCCGTCCCGCAAGAACGCGGCGACGCCGCGCGCAATCGCGCGCTGCTGCTGGACGCGGCACGCCGACTCATCGCCGAACGCGGCGCCGACGGCATGTCGATGGACGACGTCGCCGCAGCCGCCGGGGTGGGCAAGGGCACCTTGTTCCGGCGCTTCGGCAGCCGGGCCGGCCTCATGATCGTGCTGCTCGACGAGGACGAGAAGGCCGAACAGCAGGCCTTCATGTTCGGTCCACCACCGCTGGGGCCCGGGGCCCCGCCCTTGGATCGCCTGCTGGCCTACGGCCGGGAACGGCTGCGATTCGTCCGCACGCACTACGCACTGCTCTCGGATGCCAACCGTGACCCGCAGATGCGGTTCAACTCCCCCGCCACGCTGCACCACACCCACGTCCGGATGTTGCTCGAATCTGCCGGTACCACAGGTGATCTCAACGCACAGGCCGACGCACTGGTGGCACTGCTGGACGCGGACTACATCGAACATCAGGTCAACGACCGCGGCCAGGACCTCGACCGCCTCGGCGACGCATGGGAAAGCGTGGCCCGCAAGCTCTGCGGCACATGAAACCCTGGATCCTGCACGTCGACCTGGACCAGTTCCTGGCCTCGGTCGAACTGCGGCGGCATCCCGAACTCGTCGGCCTGCCGGTGATCGTCGGAGGCTCGGGTGACCCCGCCGAACCTCGCAAGGTGGTCACCTGCGCCTCCTATGAGGCGCGTGAGTTCGGCGTGCACGCGGGCATGCCGTTGCGCACGGCGGCCCGAAAATGCCCGGAGGCCACATTCCTCCCGTCAGATCCGGCCGCCTACGACGAAGCCTCCGAACAGGTGATGAGCCTGCTGCGCGACCTCGGTCACCCCCTGGAGGTATGGGGCTGGGACGAGGCGTATATCGGTGCGGCCGTGGCGGATCCGTTCGACCTCGCCGAACGGATCCGCACCGTGATCGCCGCCGAGACCGGGCTGTCGTGCTCGGTCGGGATCAGTGACAACAAACAGCGTGCCAAGGTGGCCACCGGATTCGGCAAGCCCGCAGGGGTCTTCCGGCTCACCGATGCCAACTGGATGTCGGTCATGGGTGACCGTCCGGTCGACGCCCTCTGGGGCGTCGGGCCCAAGACGTCGAAAAAGCTTGCCGCCCTGGGTGTCACCACCGTCGCCGATCTGGCCACCACCGACGCGACCACACTCACCGCCGCATTCGGGCCGAGCACCGGCCTCTGGATCCTGCTGCTGGCCAAGGGCGGTGGCGACGACACCGTCAGCACCGAGGCGTGGGTCCCCCGGTCGCGCAGCCACGTGGTGACGTTCCCGCAGGACCTCATAGACCGAGCCGAGATGGACGCCGCCGTGGTCGAACTGGCGCACCGCACGCTGGCCGAGATCGTCGAGGCCGGCCGCACCGTCACCCGGGTCGCGGTCACGGTGCGCACCAAGACGTTCTTCACCCGCACCAAGATTCGCAAACTCGCCACCGCGGGCAACGACGCAGAACCCATCGTCGCCACCGCACTGGCTCTGCTCGGCGAGTTCGAACTGGACCGCCCGATCCGGCTGCTCGGGGTGCGGCTGGAACTGGAGATGCCGTGCTGAGCACCGTCGCGGTCCGCGGCTACCGGTCGCTGCGTGATCTCACCCTGCCGTTGGGCGCGCTGACCGTCATCACCGGCGCGAACGGCACCGGGAAATCGTCGGTGTACCGGGCGCTGCGGTTGCTCGCCGACTGCGGGCGCGGCGCGGTGATCGGCTCGCTGGCCCGTGAGGGCGGACTGGAGTCGGTGCTGTGGGCGGGGCCCGAGCAGACCAAGGGCGCCCGCCGTACCGGCGAGAGCACCGGCACCACCCGCACCCGGCCGGTGTCGCTGGAACTGGGCTTCGCCTCCAACGATTTCGGCTACCTGATCGACCTCGGCCTGCCGCAGTACGCCGGCCCGAATTCGGCTTTCGCCCGGGACCCCGAGATCAAGCGCGAAGCGGTGTTCGCCGGTCCGGTGGCCCGGCCCAGCAGCATCCTGACCCGGCGCGCCGGGGAGTACGCCGAGGTCGGGGCCGAGTCCGGACGCGGCTTCGACCAACTCACCCGCGGCCTGCCCACCTACCACAGCGTGCTGTCCGAGTTCGCCCATCCGGGAACGCATCCCGAACTGGCCGCCGTGCGGGACCGGCTCCGTGGCTGGCGCTTCTACGACGGTTTCCGGGTCGACTCGGCGGCACCGGCGCGCCGCCCGCAGATCGGCACCCGCACCCCGGTGCTCTCCGATGACGGCGCCGACCTCGCCGCCGCCGTGCAGACCATCCTCGAAGTGGGCCAGGACGACCTGACCCGGGCGGTGGCCGACGCATTCGACGGGGCCACTCTCTCCGTCGCCGTGCACGACGGACTCTTCGAGCTGAACCTGCACCAACACGGCATGTTGCGCCCGCTGCGGGCCGCCGAATTATCCGACGGCACACTGCGTTTCCTGCTCTGGGGCGCCGCGTTGTCCAGCCCCCGGCCACCGTCTCTGATGGTCCTCAACGAGCCGGAGACCTCGCTGCATCCCGACCTCGTCGCACCGCTGGCCGAGATGATCCGCTCGACCGCCACCCGAACCCAGGTCGTCGTCATCACCCACGCCGCCGCACTGGTGGATCGGCTCGCCGCGGACTCGGAACTGGCGCTGTACAAGGAGTGGGGTGAAACCCGTGTCGACGGGCAGACCATGCTCAGCGCTCCACCGTGGGACTGGGGTAAGCGATAGCCGTTCGCGTACTCGTCAACCCGCGTTCACCCGGGTGCCGTTGAATTCCGCCGTCGATTCGACGAATCGGGGACCAGGGGGAAACAGTGGTGCGACGCAGTGGCCATCTCAAGACGATCGCCGTCATCGCGGCCGCGGCGGCGTGTGCGCTCGCAGCGTGCAGCAGCGACGAGAAAGCGGCGTCGAACGGTAACCCGGTCCAGCGCGCGGCATCCGGCGACCTCTCCGCCACCGGGGGCGCGCGCCGATTCGACGGCGACCAGAGCGGTGCGATCCGCGACGCCATCAACGCCTCCGGCGCGAAGAACGTCATCCTGCTGATCGGTGACGGGATGGGCGACTCCGAGATCACCCTGGCCCGCAACTACGACCGCGGCGCGGGCGGCTTCTTCACCGGACTGGATGCCCTGCCGCTGACCGGGCAGTACACCACCTATGCCCTGCGCAAGGACGGGAAACCGGACTACGTCACCGATTCCGCGGCGAGCGCCACCGGCTGGAGCACCGGCACCAAGACCTACAACGGCGCCCTGGGCATCGACATCGGGGCCAACCCGCACAAGACGATCCTGGAACTCGCCAGGGAGCAGGGCTTCGCGACCGGAGACATCACCACCTCCGAGATCCAGGACGCCACCCCGGCCGCATTGTTCTCACACATCACCAAACGCGGCTGCTACGGACCGGTCAAGACCGCGAAGGACTGCGGCAAGGAAGCCCTGGAGAACGGCGGCCCCGGTTCGATCACCGAGCAGATGCTGGTGGCCCGGCCCGACATCACCATGGGTGGTGGCGCCAAGACGTTCGCCGAGACAGCCATCGGCGGCGACTACAAGGGCAAGACGCTAGAGGTCCAGGCCAAGGAGCGCGGCTACCAGATCGTCCGCACCGCAACCGAACTCGATGCGGTGACCAAGGCCGACCAGGACACCCCGCTGCTGGGCCTGTT
Source organism: Mycolicibacterium cosmeticum (assembly GCA_016197365.1). GTDB lineage: Bacteria > Actinomycetota > Actinomycetes > Mycobacteriales > Mycobacteriaceae > Mycobacterium > Mycobacterium cosmeticum_A. The sequence goes on from JACPVS010000002.1 coordinate 171,486, forward strand.
CGACGACGGCAACATGCCGGTGAGCTGGACCGGCCCCGCCGCCGTGCGGCAGGGCTACCTGCAGCCGGCCGCCAAGTGCGGGCCCAATCCCAAACGGGGCGCGCAGGTGCCGGAGTTGGCGGCCATGACGCAGAAGACCATCGATCTGCTGAAGGCTCGGACAGGAACTTCCGAAAAAGATCCTGCCAAGGGCTTCTTCCTGCAGGTGGAGAGCGCCTCGATCGACAAACGTGACCACATGGCCGACCCGTGCGGCCAGATCGGTGAGACGGTGGCGTTCGACGCCGCCGTGCAGAAGGCCCTGGAGTTCGCCAAGTCCGACGGCAACACCCTGGTCATCGCGACCGCCGATCACGGACACAGCAGCCAGATCGTCGAGCCGATCTCCCAGGACGACCTGGCCGACATCGCCGAGGAATCCAAGCAGCCCATCGAGCGGGTGCGCGACATCATGTATCCCGGCCTGACCCGGGTGCTCACCACCGCCGACGACGCGGACATGGTGGTCAGCTACGGAACGTCGGCCGACGTCGGTGTCGAGGACCAGACCCACACCGGCACCCAGGTGCGGCTGGCGGCCTACGGTCCGCGCGCGGCGGATGTGGTGGCGCTGACCGATCAGACCGATCTGTTCTTCACCATGACCGACGCGCTGGGCATCAAGCGCGGGTAGCGGACCCGTCCGGCCGCAGCGCCCGGGTGAACAGCAGGTTCGCCCGGCGCATGCTCACGCTGTAGGGCCACCAGGCGACCCGCTTGAACAGGTACAGCGCCCGGATGTCGGACGAGGTGTAGATGAGGAAACGGTTGCGCGCGACACCGTCGAGGATCTTGGCCGCGGCGTGCTCCGGGGACACCGCATGGCCGGCGAACCGGTCCACCCACTTGGCCACCCGGGGATCCTCCCGGTCCACGCCGGCGATCTGAATCGTCTGCACCAGACCGGTTTTCACCGCACCCGGCACCACCACCGACACCCCGATGCGGTGCCGGGCCAGATCGAAACGCAGCACCTCGCTCAGTCCGCGCAGCCCGTATTTGCTGGCGCTGTAGGCCGCATGCCAGGGCAGCGCGACGATGCCCGCCGCCGAGGACACGTTGACCAGGTGTCCACCCCGGCGTGCGGCCACCATTGGCGGCAGGAACGTCTCGATGATGTGGATGGGCCCCATCAGGTTCACGTCGATCATCGACTTCCAGTGCTGATGGGTCAGCGTCGACACGGTGCCCCAGGCCGAGATCCCGGCGATGTTGCACACCAGGTCCATCGACCCGTGGGCGGCGTGGACGTCGTCGGCGAACGCGCAGACCGCGTCGAAGTCGGTGATGTCGAAGGCCCGGTAGGCCCCGACGATGCCGCCGAGTGCCTCCACATCGGCGGCGGTGACCGCCAGCCCGTCGGCATCTCGGTCGGTGAGGAACAACTCGGCGCCTTCGGCGGCCAGCCGCAGGGCGGTGGCGCGGCCGATTCCGCTGGCCGCACCTGTCAGAAGACACCGTTTGCCCGCGAACGTATCCGGCATGGCCCAGATGCTACCGGCGGTACCGGATCAGACGGCGTTGCCGCCCCACAACGCGTGCAACCACAGTTTCTCCAGCACCCCGACGATGCGGTCCCGGTCTTCGCCGGGCCCCGAAAACGGCAGGTCGCCGGAGAACGCCATCACCGTCGTGGCACCGAGGGTCCGGATCAGCGTCGGGATGTCCTCGGAGATCGGGTGGGCGGTGCCGGCCGTCATCTCGTTCTCGACCACGGCGATGATCTGCTTGATCACGGCGAGCATCTGCTCGTCCTGGATACGGCGGATCTCGGCGTCGGTGGCCCGGGCGGCGTAGCAGGCCGACATCACCGGGTCGTTGTGGGCGAAGGTCAGGGCCGCGCTGCCGACCATCCGCTTGGCGAAGGCGGCCGGCGTCTCCCCCGGACTGCGGGGCGCGAAGTGATGGGTGAGCTCTTCGAGTTCCCGCGTCGCCTCGTCCAGGATCTGCGCGAGCACCGCGTACTTGGTGTCGAAATAGAAATAGAAGCCCGACCGGGCCACCCCGGCCCGCTCACTGATCATGCTCACCGACAGGTCGGCGAACGGTTTTTCCTCCAGCAGTGCTCGGACGGCCGCGACGATGGCATCGCGTTGCCGGTCCCCCCGGCTGCGACGGACCGGCGAATCTGGCGCAGGTTCCGGCTGTGCAGTCATGGTTTAGACCTTTACATCGCGACGCGCCAGAACAAAACTTGACATGCGTCAAGTCTGGCATACAGGATGACATCTACGAGTGACATCGACCACAGGTCTGTTAGCCCGACGATCTTCTCAGGAGCTCCAACGATGCCCGCAATCAGCACTCCGGCCTACCTTCTCGATCAGGCCAAACGCCGCCTGACCCCGACCCCGGTGACGATCCCCGGGATGGGCGCCATCGAGAAGAGGTTGCTGGAGCGGGAGTGGAACGAGTTCCCGCTGGCCCCGGCGCCCCCCGGCAGCGGCCTCAAGACGATCATGGGCGACTCCGGCCTGCCGGTGTTCGGGCACATGATCGAGATGTTCCGCGGCGGCCCGGACTTCATCCTGCACCTGTACCGCAAGTACGGCCCGGTGCACTACATGTTCTCCCCGGTACTGCCCGCGGTGCTGACGATCGGCCCGGATGCCACCCAGGCGGTGTTCTCCAATCGCAACAAGGATTTCTCGCAGCGCGCCTGGGACCCGGTGATCGGCCCGTTCTTCGACGGCGGGCTGATGCTGCGCGACTTCGACGACCACATGTTCCACCGCCGGATCATGCAGGAGGCGTTCACCCGCACCCGGCTCACCGGCTACGTCGAGCACATCGACAGCGTTGCCAGCCAGGTGCTGGCCAACGACTGGGTGGCCAATGACCGGCGCTTCCTGTTCTACCCCGCGGTCAAGGAGCTGACGCTGGACATCGCCTCGGTGGTGTTCATGGGCCATGAGCCGGGCGCCGACCGCGAACTCGTCACCACGGTGAACCACGCCTTCACCACCACCACCCGTGCGGGCAACGCGATCATCCGCAAGCCGGTGCCGCCGTTGAGCTGGTGGCGTGGCGTGAAGGCGCGCGAGACATTGGAGAACTACTTCAACAGCCGCATCGCCGAGAAGCGGGCCTCGCGGGACACCGACATGTTCAGCGTGCTGTGCCATGCCGAGGACGAGGACGGTCAGCGGTTCACCGACGAGGACATCGTCAGCCACATGATCTTCCTGATGATGGCCGCCCACGACACGTCGACCTCGACGCTGACGACCATGGCCTACCACCTGGCGGCCAACCCCGAATGGCAGGAGCGCTGCCGTGAGGAGTCCGACCGGATCGGCGACGGCCCGCTGGACATCGAGTCGCTGGAGAAGCTGGAAACCTACGACCTGGTGATCAACGAGGCGCTGCGGATGCAGACCCCGCTGCCGTTCAACTTCCGCCAGACCGTGCGCGACACCGACATCCTGGGCTATTACCTGCCCGCCGGCACCAACGTCATGACGTGGCCGTCGATCAACCATCGGCTGCCCGAGCTGTGGACCGACCCGGAGAAGTTCGATCCCGCCCGCTTCGCCGAGCCGCGCAACGAGCACAAGAAGCACCGCTACGCGTTCGCCCCCTTCGGGGGTGGTGCCCACAAGTGCATCGGCATGGTGTTCGGCCAGCTGGAGATCAAGACGGTCATGCACCGGCTGCTGCGCCGCTACCGCCTCGAGCTGCCCCACAAGGGCTATCAGCCGCACTACGACTACGGCGGCATGCCCGTGCCGATCGATGGCATGCCGATCGTGCTGCGCCCGCTCCGCTGACGTATCGGGTTCGACAGGCCAGTTGTTGCACGTGCTTCGCGAGAAGCCGTGCTACAACTGGCTTTTCGGCGTCTAAGCGAGCCGGTTGGCGCAGGCGGTGAACGCCCGCAGCGCCGACTGTGTGGGGGACTCCGACCAGCCGATGGCCCATTCGGTGCGCACCCCGTCGGTGCCACGGATGAAGGTCGCGGTCTGCCCGCCGGCCCGCAACTGGTGGAAGTTCAGCATCTCGACGGCGAAACCCTGCTCGTAGAGCAGCGCTGTCAGCGCGGCGAGCGGGCCCGGCGCGGCGGCCAGCGACGCGGCCGTCTGCTCGTCCAGGCTCAGCGGACCGGTGCTTGAGAACGTCGCGGCAACGTCGTCCCAGGACATGTCGCCGGCCAGTTCACGCAGGCCGCGCGGCAGCGGGATGTCGAAGAAGTCGGCGAAACGAGGGCCGGTGAGAGTGGGGGTGAGGGTGCTCATGATGTCGGTCTTTCGGCTCAGAAGAGGCGACCGACGGGTAGTAGCGTCCGACCCACAGCGGGGGGTCGGTCCGGATCAGACCCCGCTGGGGATGGCTACTACGACGTTGCGATGCACGTCCGCGAGGCTAGCGGCTACCCCGCGGTCTCTGCAACCCGTTTAGCCGAGCGCGCGCACCAGCAGTGGGATGAAGGGCCGGTGGTTGGCCTGGCCGTCGCGACGGAACGGCATGCTGTCCGCCGAGGCGCTGTACCAGTCGGCGCGGGTGAGGCCCGACAGGTCGAGTGGATACCCGCACAGCGCCGACACGGTGTGCAGCAGCAGCGTCCCGGTGCGGCCGTTGCCTTCCCGGAACGGGTGTATCTGGTTGTAGTCGGCGTACAACCGCGACAGTTCATAGGCCAGCGCGGGCGCATCGGCGGGCCGGTCGGCCGCCACCCGGCGGGCGTGCCCGGTGACAGCGTCCATCTGCGGCGCGATGTCGGCCTGCCATCCGAATGCCGCGCCGCCGCGCCGCAGTTCGGTGACCCGGTACTCCCCCGCCCAGGCATACACATCGGCGAACACCTGCTGGTGGATCACCCGGGCGTCCAGATCGGCGGCACCCACCAGCCCGGCGCCGATCCGCTGCTGCCACGCGAGCATGCGGCCCGCGGTCGCGACAAATTCCAGCTCGGTCAGCGCCGCCTGCTCAACGAGCCCGAAGTTGTTGCGTAACAATGTCGTTCCGGGAATCAGATAGGGAACGCGGCGGCGCAGCACCCACCGGCGCGCAGGCGGCGCCGCGGGTGGGTACCGAGCGCGGTAGCCGGCCAGATACTCCCCGAACGTCAGTTCCGCGCGCCCCAGCCTGCCCAGGTCGTCGAGTTGTTCGGCGGTGGGCCCCCACCCCTCCAGCCGCGCAGCGGCGACGGTCTGGCGCACCGCGCCGGCTGTCACTACCGGTACGCCGAGGTAGAGGCCAGGAAGGTGAGCTTGCGGCTGATGCCCGCCACCTCGCGGTGCACGCCCCGCAACCCGGCGCGCTCATGCGGGGCGATGTCGGTCAGCGCGATGACGTCCGAGACCGGCCTGCCCTGCAGCCACGGCCCGGTCCGCATGCGCCAGCGGAATCGGGTCAACCACAGGAAACACTCGTTCAGGGTCGAAACATCTTCGGAATCAAGGATATCGGCGGCCCCGGCCGCGTCGAGGCGGCCAAGGGTGGACACCGTCACCGAGCCCGCCGACAGCCCGGCCCAGCGGGCGATCTTGACCACCGGATCCACCATCGCGAGCTTCATGTCGACCGTGTCGGCGTGCCGGGCGAAGATGCGCAGCCGCGACGGGAAGCCGGCCCGCAGGGTGGTGGCGTCGTCGAGCATCGCCTTGCGCACCGGATAGTGCCGTCCCACCGCGGCGACGGTGGCAGCGCGAAGGACGTCCGCGCCGCCCGGCGCCAGCCCGGCCGCGTCGGCCACCAGTCCGGTCATCACCACGCCCCGGTCTTCGCGAGGATCGGCGGACCAGCGTTCGATGCCCTCGGTCCAACTCTGCATCCGGCGGCAGAACCGCGGCCGGCTGCCCAGCACCCCGTTGCCGTCCCCCTGCACGCCGCACCGCTCCAGCAGGGCGTGTACGTCGGCGGCCCGTGCCATCAGGGCCGCCTTGCGCTCCTCGGACACGCTGTCGGCCAGGGCGACCATGGTCTCGACGTCCGAGCCGGGCGCCGCCTCGCCGCGCGCCACACTGCCGGAGACGAACCAGCTCGATTCACGTTCGTCATCGCCGGGCGTCAGTGCCACGGCGGCGGCGACGCCGTGGCGCAGGATCTCCGACCAGCCCGCCGCCAATGCCTGCGCTGGCGTGTGCGCCGCCAGTTCCTCGGTGACCGCGAGTTTGGCCCGCTCGACTCCGGCGCGCAGATCCGTCTCATCGCTGGCAGCATCGATGACTGCGAGGGCTGCGGCGATGCCGCGTCCGGAGGGGCTGTCGGGAGGCACGGAATTGATTGTCACTCGCACGCTCCCTGGGCGCAGGTCACACAAATGTGACAGTTCCGAAATGCGGGAAACAAAAACACACGCTAATTTCTATCGCACGATAGTTATTACCACCACCCAGGAGCACCCCATGACCGCCCCCTTCGACCCGGCGATCTCCTCACAGGAGGACGCCGCCACCCTCGAGGAGCTCGGGTATACGCAGGAACTGCACCGGGGCATCGGCGGTTACGCCGCCTTCGCCGCCGGCTTTTCCTTCGTCTCGATCCTCACCACCGTCTTCGCCTTCTTCCCGCTCGGCTTCGCCCTCGGCGGCCCCGCTTTCTTCTTCACCTGGCCGATCGTGTTCATCTGTCAGTTCTGCGTCTGCCTGGTCTTCGCCGAACTGTCCGGCAAGTTCCCCGTGGCGGGTGCCATCTATCAGTGGTCCCGGCGCCTGGCCGGTAACGCCGTCGGCTGGTTCGCCGGCTGGTTCATGCTGATCGGCTACATCGTGTCCATCGCGGCGCTGGCGATCGCCATGCAGACCGTGCTTCCCCCGATCTGGAGTGGCTTCCAGGTCGTCGGCACCGACATGGATCCGCTGTCGGTGGACGGCGCCACCAACGGCATCATCCTGGGCAGCATCACCATCGTCCTGTGCACCATCATCAGCGCCGCCGGAGTGCGGTTCATGGCGCGCATCACGGTCACCGGCGTGACGCTGGAGATCATCGGCGTCTTCCTCATCATCGGTGCGATGTTCTGGAACGCCGAGCGCACCCCGGTGCAGGCGGTGGTCGACACCGGCGGTCACGGCAGCGGCCTGGGCTACCTGCCCGCCTTCCTGGCCTCCATGCTGATGGCCGCCTACGTGATGTACGGATTCGACAGTGCCGCAGAGCTTTCCGAAGAGACCAGGGATCCACGGCGGACCGCTCCCAAGGCCATCGTCAACGCCCTGCTGGTGTCCTTCCTCGGTGGCGGCCTGATGATCGTGGCGGCACTCATGTCGGCACCCGAACTGGGTGACGACCTGGCCACCGGCGGCATGGCCTGGGTCATCGAGAGCCAACTGGACACCTGGCTGGGCAAGACGCTGCTGGGCCTGGTCGCGGTCGCGATGTTCTCCGCCACGCTGGCTATCCAGGCCTCGGCCTCACGGGTGATGTTCTCGATGGCCCGCGACAACCGGCTGCCGTTCGGCAAGCTCCTGGCCAAGGTGAACAAGCGCACCGGCACCCCGGTCATCACCGGCATCGCGGTGTCCACGCTGGCCATCGGCGTGCTGCTGGTCAACCTGGGCCAGGCCAGTGTGTTCCTGGCCATCGCGTCGGTGTCGGTGGTCATCGTCTACCTGGCCTACCTGATGGTGACGGTGCCCGCGCTGGTGCACCGGCTCCGCGGGACCAGCCTCTCGCACGGAAAGCCCGTCATGGACCTGGGCAGGTGGGGCATCCCGGTCAACCTCGTCGCGGTGGTCATGGGCGGCCTGCTGGTCGTCAACATCGGCTGGCCGCGACAGGAGGTCTACAACCCGGCGGGCGATTCGTGGTTCCTGCAGTACTTCGCGGTGATCTTCGTCGCACTGACCCTGGTCGTGGGCTTCGTCGCCTACCGCGTCGTCAAGGACCGCGACGGCGCTCCCGACCCAGTTGACGCCCTGGTTTCGCCCAAGAAGAAGTAGTACGCGGGCACCGAGATCCCACCTCCGCGACCCGGGGGCGGGATTCCTGCCCGGACGGCTCGCTGCGCCAGGATGGGCCGGTGATGTGGTCGGAGATGCTGCTCCTGGTCGCCGCCGGCATCGGCGGCGGCCTCGCCGGCAGCATCGCCGGGCTGGCGTCGGTGTCCACCTATCCGGCGCTGCTGCTCGTCGGGCTGCCGCCGGTGGCCGCGAACGTCACCAACACCGTCGCCTTGGTGTTCAACGGCGTCGGATCGGTGTGGGGGTCGTTGCCCGAACTCAAGGGCCAGGGCGCCAAGCTGCGCCGGATGGTGCCCCTGGCCGCGCTCGGCGGCGCGGCCGGCGCTGCGCTGCTGCTGTCGATTCCCGCCGAAGGTTTCGAGAACGTGGTGCCGGTGCTCCTGGCAGCGTCCTCGGTGGCGATCGCCCTGCCGATCCGCAACGACGCCGATCGGCCCCGCAGCACCAGACACCGTGTGCTACAAGGACTTCTCGTATTGGCGATCTGCGTCTACGGCGGATTCTTCGGGGCCGCGGCCGGGGTGCTCCTGCTGGCCATGTTCCTGCGCACCGGCAGTCCCAGCCTGGCCGACGCCAACTCCACCAAGAACGTGGTGCTCGGCATCGCCAACGGGGTGGCGGCGCTCGGTTTCGTCCTGTTCGCCCCTGTGAGTTGGGCCGCCGTCGTCCCGCTGGGGCTGGGCTGCCTGATCGGCTCGCGGCTGGGGCCGGTGGTGGTCCGCCACGCCCCGGCGACCCCCCTGCGCCTGCTCATCGCGGTCGCCGGGCTGGGCCTGGCCGTCAAGCTCGGACTGGACACCTATCGATGAGACGCGTGACCGCGGTCAGTGCTGGTACTCCGTGCATGCCTCGGCACCGTTGATGACGCCTTCGCGGAACGCGCGCACCCGGTCGAATCCCGCACCCTGACGGTCGGCATCCTCGTCGCCGCGGAACACGAGCAGCGCCTTGATCCCCTCATCGAGGTCGCCCGGCGAGATGGACCAGGTGCTGGTCTCCTCACGATTGTGCAGGATGACGCTGGCGGTGTAGGCACCGGCGAAGCAGTCGCCCCGCGCGGTCGATGTCTTCACATCGGAGTCGTCACCCAGTCGGGTCAGGGCCGCCAGCCCGTACTGGGTGGCCAGCAGCGTGGCCACCGCGTAGTCGCCGCCCTGGTCGTACACCCGCGGCATCGTCTGCTTGTCGTCCCAGCCGATGTAATCGTCTGGCACGCAGTAGAACAGCGAGAAGCCTTCGGTGGATTGGTCACCGCAGTTCGGCGGGCTGGATGGGTCGAACGGCTCCAGTCCGTGCACCGGCGGCCACTCCTTCCCGTTGGAGATCTCCGGATACACGTGGGTCCAGTAGTCCTCCAGGTCATACGGCACACCGTTGGTGATGGACTCGTAGGGGGCGTCGCCGCCGCGGGCGGCGTCCTCGGGGTCGGCGAACGGCAGCGCCAGCACCATCGGGTCGTCGTCGCGGTAGTCCTTGCACCGCGGCAGGCCGTTGTCGAAACCGTCCTGGAAGGCGCCGACGCGGTCGAATCCGCTGCCGTGCGCGGACGGGTCGAGTTTGTCGGTGCCCACCGGGTCACGCAGATCCAGGATGCCGGCCAGCGCGGTGTCCAGTTCCCCGCTGGTCACCTCGAAGACCTTGTCGTCCTTGGCATGCCGGGCCCAGGCACCGGCGAAGCAGTCCGCCTGCAGTTCCCTGGTGACGGTCCGCGCGGTGAAGTTCGACCGCGCCTGCACCGCGTGCCCCCACTCGTGGGCCATCACCACCGGGATGACGAAATCGCCGTATTTGGACTGCAGGTCGGGGAACAAGCCGGTCGAATCCCAGGCGACGACGTCCTTGGAGCCGCAGTAGAAGGCGTTGCCCGCGACGTCTTCGGGGCCGGCGGCGCACGGCGGCGTCTCTCCCGAGGACGGGTCCACCGCGAAGAACCCGCCCGCGACGGGTTCGTAATCCTTGCCGTACAGGTCGGGGAATTCCTTGCCCCAAAACGACTGTAGGTCGGCGATGGCCTCGACGGCCAGCTGATTCAGCGGACCCGACGCATCACCCTGCACCTTGATCCCGCTGGTGTCGGGCTTGACGGCCATCGCCGAGGATTTGGGGATCTCGACCTTGGGACCGCCGCAGGCGGCCACCATCACGACCGCGGCGCACGCCGCGGCGATTCGCTTGAGCATGGGCAAACAGTAGTGCGCATGCTTGGAATCGGCTTGGAAATCAGTGAGCTGCCGCTATGCGTCAGCCGGCGCGATCGGAGGCCGCATCGGCAACCGATCACGCCGGCTTCGGCAGACGTTTACTTCGGGGCGAACCGCTGGCCGGCGTCCAGTCGCACGCACTGCCCGTTGAGCATCGGGTTCTCGACGATCGCCACCGCGAGTTTGGCGTACTCCTCGGGCTTGCCGAGGCGCTTCGGGAAGGCCGCGTCCTTGGTCAGCACGGCGGCGAACTCATCCGGGATGCCCTCGGTCAGTCCGGTCGCGAACAGGCTCGGCGCGATGGCCAAGGCGCGAATACCCAAGCTGCCGAGATCTCTTGCCATGGTCAGGCACATGCCGGCGATGGCGGCCTTGGACGCCGTGTAGGCGATCTGGCCGATCTGGCCTTCGAACGCGGCGATGGACGCCGTGTTGATGATGACGCCGCGCTCCTCGGCCTCCTCATCCACCGGATCGTTCTTGCTCATGTGCCACGCCGACAAGCGGCTGATGTTGAAGGTGCCGATGAGGTTGAGGTCGATCGATTTGCGGAACGACTCCAGGCTGTGCGGACCGTCCTTCTTGACCGTGCGCTCACCGATACCGCCGCCGGCGGTGGTGACGGCGATGTGCAGCCCGCCCAGGTCGGCGACGGCCGCCTCGAGAACCTTCTCCGTGCCGTCGAAGTCGGTGATGTCCACCTCGTGGAACGCGCCGCCGATCTCCTGGGCGACGTCCTTACCCTTCGACTGCGGCCGGTCCAGGATGGCGACGCTGGCCCCCCGCTTGGCCAGCGCCTCCGCGGTGGCGCGGCCGAAGCCGGATGCCCCGCCGACGACGATGGCCTTCTTGCCCGAGATCTCCATCTAGCTCCCTTTCACGGTGGTGCGTTCACGGTGTCAGTTTCCACAATCGGGTCAGACTGTAACGCCGACCTTCCCGCGACACTTTACGGTAAGCCTTTCGGGGACTCCGCTCGGCTAGCGTGGATCTGTGACAGCCATCGCTCCCGGCACCCGCATGCTCTGTGGGATCTCCGCTGCAGCCATCACCCTCGGCGTCAGCGCGCTGGCGGCCATCCCGCTCGGCGCCTCCGCAGATGCCCGCACCGCCGTCGGCTCCACGGTCATCGACCACACCCCGGGAGCCGTGAAGGAATGGGCGATCCAGACCTTTGGCACCAACGACAAGCTCTTCCTCACGGTGGCGGTGCTCCTCATCATCGCGATCCTGGCCGCGCTGGCCGGGCTGCTGGAGCGGCGCCGTTTCCCGATCGGCAGCGTGATGTTCGCCGCCGCCGGAGTCGCCGGTTGCGCGGCCGTGCTCACCCGCGCGGGAGCGGGCCCGCTGGACATGATCCCGACCGTCGTCGGCGCGATGGCCGGCATCGTCACGTTGCGGTTCCTGGTCTCGGGACGGCTTCTCGACGAATCCGCCCATGAATCAGCCGAGGCCGATCCGGGACGGCGGTTGTCGCTCGCGGCGCTCGGACTGCTCGGCCTGGGCACGCTGAGTGCGGCGCTGGGCTCGGTCTACGGCGGGCGGCTCACCTCGGTGTCCGGCGACCGCAACGCGTTCTCGCCGCCCCCGCTGGCCAAGCGCGCTCCGCCGGTGCCCCCCGGTGTGCAACCGGAGGGTGGTGCGCTGCCCAGTTTCGTGACGGACAACGCCGACTTCTACCGGATCGACACCGCACTCTCGGTGCCGCAGCTGGCCCGCGGAAACTGGGAGCTACGCATCCACGGCATGGTCGATCACGAAAAGACCTACCGCTTCGACGATCTCGCCGCCTTCGAACTGATCGAGAAGGTGGTCACGTTGACCTGCGTGTCCAACCCGGTGGGTGGTGACCTGATCGGCAACGCCGTGTGGTCCGGCTACCGGGTGCGTGACCTGCTCGCCGCGGCCGGTGTGCATCCCGACGCCGACATGGTGCTGTCCACCTCCAGTGACGGCTTCACGGCGGGCACGCCGGTGCAGGCCCTCACCGACGACCGCGACGCCCTGTTGGCGATCACCATGAACGGTCAGCCGCTGCCCGTCGAGCACGGCTACCCGGTGCGGCTGGTGGTGCCCGGCCTGTACGGCTACGTCTCGGCCACCAAATGGGTGGTCGACCTGGAACTCACCAGATATGACCGGGCAGAGGCGTATTGGACCCGGTTGGGCTGGTCGGAGAAAGGCCCGATCAAGACGCAGTCCCGCATCGACGTGCCTCGCAGCGGTGCCGACGTGCCGAAGGGGCCGGCCCGGTTCGGTGGGGTGGCGTGGGCGCAGAACCGCGGGGTGCGGGCGGTCGAGGTACGCATCGACGACGGACCCTGGCAGCCGGCCACGCTCGGGGCCGCCTACTCGAATGACACCTGGCGGCTGTGGAGCTTCGACTGGCAAGCCGAACAACCCGGGCTGCACGACATCTCGGTGCGCGCCACCGACAACACCGGTGCGGTGCAGACCGCCGATCTGGCCGACGTCGTGCCCGACGGTGCGACCGGTTGGCACACCGTCAACTTCGCGGTGAAGTAACCGGTTTCACGTCGGTCGTCTGGTACCGCGGGCCTGTGGGGCCGCGGAACTCCCGGCCCGTCATCTGCTCGGTCTTGATCCGGATGAAATGGTCGCGATGGCCGGTCACCCACGGCGCGACGAAAGTGCCTGCCACCTCGACCAGATCGTCGACCCCGGTGATCGGCTCGGCGTGGCCGACGACCGTCACACTCCACCCGGAGCGCAGGTCCTGATCGAGCTCGTCGGCCTCGAACGCCACCACCTGATGATCCGCCGCAGCAGCCAGTTTGGCCCCGCCGGCCACCCTGATCACCACGTCGTCGCGCCACAGCCGGAAGTTCACCGGCTGCACCGCGGGCAGCGCGCCCTCGGTGAAGATGAGCCGGCCGACGCGGGTGGCCTGCAGCCGGTCCAGGCACTGCCTGCGGTTGAGGACGTCGAGTTCGTGTGTGTTCGGCATGGATCTCATGCTCTGCCGCGATGCGCCGCCAGTACAGAGCCGAAGGTCCCGACTTGTCACACGGCCGTGGCACGGTGGAAGCCATGTTGCTCAGTGCGGTGGCGGACGCCTCGACCGACGTGGCCGCGTCGTCCTCGCGGCTGGCCAAGACGGCACGGGTGGCCGACCTACTCAGCCGGACCGATCCCGGCGAGGTCGCCATCGTGGTGTCCTGGCTGACGGGCGAGCTTCCGCAACGCCAGATCGGTGTCGGTTGGGCGGCCCTGCGGGTGCTGCCCGAACCGGCCGACGCGCCGGCACTGACGGTCTCCGGTGTCGACGAGACGTTGTCGCTCATCAAGGCCACCACGGGCAAGGGCTCCCAGGCGCTGCGCAGCCGGTTGCTCGCCGACCTGTTCACCACGGCCACCGCCACCGAACAGGTCTTCCTGCGCAAGCTGCTGTCCGGTGAGCTCCGGCAGGGTGCGCTGGCCGGGGTGATGGCCGAGGCCGTTGCCCGGGCGGCCGGCGTTCCCGGCGCCGACGTGCGCCGGGCGGCCATGCTGGCCGGTGATCTGGCCACGGTCGCCGTGGCCGCCCTGTCCGAGGGCGATGCGGGGCTGGCCGGATTCACCCTCACCGTGGGCCGACCCGTCGGGCCCATGCTCGCCCAGACCGCCACCGGTATCGAGGACGCTCTCGAAAAGCTCGGTGGCGAAGCAGTTTTCGAGGCGAAGCTGGATGGCGCCAGGGTGCAGATCCACCGCCGCGGGAGCGCCGTCACGGTGTACACCCGCAGCCTCGACGACGTCACCGCACGGTTGCCGGAAGTGGTAGAGGCGGCGCTGGCCCTGCCGGTCACCGACCTGATCGCCGACGCCGAGGCCATCGCACTGCGACCGGACGGGCGTCCGCACCGCTTTCAGGTCACCGCATCCCGGTTCGGTAGTTCGTCGCCCGCAGAGCAACCGTTGTCGGTGTTCTTCTTCGATCTGCTGCACCACGACGGCACCGATCTGCTGGACCTGCCCACTACCGAGCGCCTGGCCGCCCTCGATGCGGTGGTGCCGGCCACCCAGCGAGTAGACCGGCTGGTCACCACCGACCCGGACGCCGCGGCGCGATTCCTGGACGCGACGCTGGCCGCGGGTCACGAAGGGGTGATGGCGAAGTCGCCCACCTCGCCGTATGAGGCGGGCCGGCGCGGATCCGGGTGGCTGAAGGTGAAGCCGGTGCACACCCTGGACCTCGTGGTGCTGGCGGTGGAGTGGGGCTCGGGGCGGCGCACCGGCAAGCTGTCCAACATCCACCTGGGTGCGCTGGATCCGGCCACGGGCGGATTCGTGATGCTGGGCAAGACGTTCAAGGGCATGACCGACGCCATACTGGACTGGCAGACCCAGCGCTTCACCGAGCTCGCGGTCGGTAGCACCGATGGGTACGTGGTGACGGTGCGCCCGGAGCAGGTCGTCGAGATCGCCTTCGACGGGGTGCAGGGCTCGACGCGTTATCCCGGCGGGATGGCGCTGCGTTTCGCCAGGGTGCTGCGCTACCGCGACGACAAACCCGCCGCCGAGGCCGACACCGTCGACACCGTGCGCGCCCTGTACGAACGAGGCAGTTGAGTCCAAACCGGCGGTTCGGCCGCAGCGCGATTTTGTTCGGTGCGAGGATCGACCCATGTCCGCTCCTGAACGCCTCGAAGAGCACGACGGCGATATCACCTACGTCCGCAACCAAATGGACCTTCCCCCGGTCGCGGTCATCGACCGCTCGCCGATCACGGTGCGGCACCGGATCATCTTCGGTGTCATCGCCCTGCTCGGCGCGGTGGCCTGGGCGGTCATCGCGTTCGTGCGCGGGGAGACGGTCAACGCGGTCTGGTTCGTCATCGCCGCCATCTGCACCTACGTCATCGGCTTCCGGTTCTATGCGCGGCTGATCGAGAACAAGATCGTCCAGCCACGGGACGATCAGGCCACCCCGGCCGAGATCTTCGAGAACGGCACCGATTACATGCCGACGGACCGGCGGGTGTTGTTCGGGCACCATTTCGCCGCCATCGCGGGCGCGGGCCCTCTGGTCGGGCCGGTGCTGGCCATGCAGATGGGGTATCTGCCCGGCACCATCTGGATCATCGTCGGTGCCTTGGTCGCCGGCTGCGTCCAGGACTACCTGGTGCTGTCCATCTCGGTGCGCCGCCGCGGCCGCTCGCTGGGGCAGATGGCGCGCGACGAACTCGGCGGCATCGGCGGCGTCGCCGCGATCGTCGGCGTGCTGGTGATCATGGTGATCCTTCTCGCGGTGCTGGCGCTGGTGGTGGTGAACGCGCTCGCCGAGAGCCCGTGGGGCGTCTTCTCCATCACCATGACCATCCCGATCGCCGTCTTCATGGGCCTGTATCTGCGGTTCCTGCGCCCGGGCCGGGTGTCCGAGGTATCGCTGATCGGTGTCGCGCTTCTGCTGCTCGCGGTGGTCTCCGGCGGCTGGGTCGCCGAAACCGATTGGGGAACAGACTGGTTCACCCTGTCGAAGGTGACCTTGTCCTGGTGCATCATCGCCTACGGCCTGGCGGCGTCCGTGCTGCCGGTGTGGCTGCTGCTGGCCCCCCGGGACTACCTGTCCACGTTCATGAAGGTCGGCACCATCGTGCTGCTGGCCATCGGGATCCTGTTGGCCCGCCCCATCATGGAAGCCCCGGCGGTCTCACATTTCGCCAGCATCGGTACCGGCCCGGTGTTCGCGGGTGCGCTGTTCCCGTTCCTGTTCATCACCATCGCGTGCGGTGCGTTGTCCGGATTCCACGCGCTGATCTCCTCGGGCACCACGCCGAAGCTGCTGGAGAAGGAATCCCAGATGCGGCTGATCGGCTACGGCGGCATGCTGACCGAGTCGTTCGTGGCCATCATGGCTCTCATCACCGCGGCGATCCTGAACCAGCACCTGTACTTCGCGATCAACGCGCCGACCGCGGCGACGGGTACCACCGCGCAGACGGCGGCCGACTACGTCAACGGTCTCGGGTTGTCCGGCGCGCCGATCACCGCCGCCGAGATCACCGAGGCCGCCGAAGGAGTCGGCGAGAAAACGGTGGTCTCCCGCACCGGCGGTGCCCCCACCCTCGCCTTCGGCATGTCCGAGGTGCTGCACCAGGTCTTCGGCGGCGAAAGCCTCAAGGCGTTCTGGTACCACTTCGCGATCATGTTCGAGGCGCTGTTCATCTTGACCACCGTCGACGCCGGCACCCGGGTGGCCCGGTTCATGTTGTCCGACGGCCTGGCCAATCTCGGTGGACCGCTGAAGAATCTGCGCGACCCGAGCTGGCGCCTCGGCGCATGGGTCTGCAGCATCATCGTCGTCGCGGCGTGGGGCAGCATCCTGCTGATGGGTGTCACCGATCCGCTCGGCGGCATCAACACGCTGTTCCCGTTGTTCGGCATCGCCAACCAGTTGCTCGCCGCCATCGCCCTGACGGTGGTGACCGTGGTGATCATCAAACGCGGGTTGGTGAAGTGGGCCTGGATTCCAGGTGTCCCGTTGTTATGGGACCTGATCGTGACGATGACGGCCTCATTCCAGAAGATCTTCTCCGGCGACCCTAAAGTGGGTTACTGGACTCAACATTCGCAGTACGTCGCCGCGAAGGAGGCCGGCAAGACCGCCTTCGGTGCCGCCAAGAATCCCGCCCAGCTCGACGCCGTCATCCGCAACACGTTCATCCAGGGCACCCTGTCGATCGTCTTCGCGGTGCTGGTGCTCATCGTGTTCATCGCCGGTGTCGTGGTGGCGCTGCGCGCCCTACGCGGGCAAGGCAGGCCGCTGTCGGCCGACGACCCTGTGCCGTCGCGGCTGTTCGCACCATCGGGCCTGATCCCCACCGCCGCCGAGAAGGAGGTGCAGAAACAATGGGACGCATTACCGCCGTCGCACGCAAAATCAGTTGGTACTTCTCATCATTGATGGGTGACAACCACTACCAGCGCTACCTCGAGCACCGCCGGCGTACCCATCCCGGCGAGCAGGTGCTCTCCGAGCGGGAGTACTGGCGCATGAGGCACGCGGCCGCCGACGCCAATCCGAGCGCCCGCTGCTGCTAGCCCATTCCCCGCGAGCGCGCGGGTCTGCACACCGACACGCCGCACACGCCGTACCTGCTGCGCACCCTCGCGGCTACCGAGTGAGCCGATAGCGGATCGGCAGGTGCTTGAGACCGCCGACGAAGGTGGTCGCGACATGCGCAGGGGTGCCTGCCAACTCGACCGATTCCAGGCGTGGCAGCAAGGCCGTGAAGAAGCTGTTGACCTCGAGGCGGGCCAGGGCGGCCCCGAGGCAGAAGTGCACGCCGTAGCCGAAGGAGATGTGCTTGTTGGCTTCCCGCCCGATGTCGAAGGTGAACGGGTCGACGAAGACATCCTCGTCGCGGTTGGCCGACACGTAGGACAGCAGCACCGACTCGCCCGCGGCGATCCGGACTCCGCGAAGGTCGTAGTCCCGTTGGGCGGTCCGCATGAATTCTTTGACTGGGGTGGTCCACCGGACCATCTCCTCGACCGCCAGCGGCATCAGGCTCGGATCATTGCGCAGCCGGGCCAACTGGTCCGGGTGCTCGACAAGGGCGTGCATGCCGCCGGAGATGCTGGCGCTGGAGGTGTCGTGACCCGCCGCCGCGATGATGGCGTAGTACGAGACGGTTTCGATGTCGTTGAGTGGCTCACCGTTGATGGTGGCATTCGCGATGGCCGAGGCAAGGTCATCGGTGGGGTTCGCCCGCCGCGAGGCGGTCAATTCGGTGAAGTACTGGAACATTTCGAGCAGCGCCATCATCTGCTCTTCCTTGCTCGTCCCGCGCTGGAATTCTTCGTCGTCGTTGCCGAAGAGTTCCTGGGTCCAGCGCAGCAGCGAACCGAAGTCGGCCTCCGGTACGCCCAGCAGACTCATGATCATGTACAGCGGGTAGTTGACCGCGACCTGTTGCACGAAATCGCATTCGGGTCCCTCGTCCGCCATCTTGTCGACGAACTGTGCGGCCAGTTCGTCGGCACGTTCTTTCAGGGCACGCATGGCCTTGGGCCGGAACCAGTCGGCGCCGATCGCCCGGATGTCGCGGTGCTGCGGGTCGTCCATGTGGATCAGCGTCTTGATCCCGATGGCGGCCTGCTGCTCGTCGGCCTCCCGCGTGACCAGCACCGGCCGCGGCGAGTTGGTGAAGACATCGTTGGCCCGCTCGATCTCCATGATGTCGGCATGCTTG
This sequence comes from Mycolicibacterium cosmeticum, assembly GCA_016197365.1. Lineage (GTDB taxonomy): Bacteria > Actinomycetota > Actinomycetes > Mycobacteriales > Mycobacteriaceae > Mycobacterium > Mycobacterium cosmeticum_A. The sequence goes on from JACPVS010000002.1 coordinate 189,828, forward strand.
GTGATCGCCCAGAACGGGGCGTAGTCGGGCACCTCGACCCACGCCACCGGTGCGTTGGCCCGCAGGTGGCGCAGTGCTGCATGCAAACCGACTTCGTCGGTGTAGGCCTTCGGGTCCGCGAAAACCCTTGCGGCGTCGTCCATCGTCGGCGTGCTCACCGGCTACTCCCTCGCTACTGAAACATTGACTGCCGATCCTACTGTAACTATTACAGTTCAGCGTCCGGTCGCGCGATCCGATTCACCGACCACGCCCAATGCGGCCTGCGCTCGTTGTTCGTAGCCCTGCCGCGCGGCGGTGTCGAATTCCAGGAACACCTTGTCGGTGCCGACGCGCCTGCCCACCCAGCGCCTGCCCCGTGGACCCAGGAGCCCGATCGGACCGAGTACGAACCGAATTCCGCCGGGCACGGTGACATGCGTCTTCGGCTTGTCGAGCGCCTTGACGATCGCCGCGGCAATCGCCTCGGGTTCCACGGGCCGGTTCGTCTTGGTCTCGGCGGTGCCCGAGATGAGCTCGGTGCGGGTGAACGGTGGCATGACCACACTCACCTGCACACCGCGCCCGGCGAACTCGTCGGCCATCGCGCTCGACAGGCTGATCACCGCGGATTTGGTTCCGGCATAGACGGTCTGGCCGGGCACGGGCATCAGCCCCGCCAGCGATGCGACGTTGATGATGTGCCCGCCGCGCCGCTCGATCATCTCCGGCAGCACCAACTGGCACCCGGTGACCACACCGTAGAAGTTGACCTCGATCGCCGAGCGCAGGGCGGCCACGGTCTGATCGAGGAACCCCCCGATCGGCATCACCCCGGCATTGTTGATCAGCACGTCGACCCGCCCACCGCCGTCGGCGCGGGCCTTGTCCAGAAACGCCGAGAACGATTCCCGGTCAGTGACATCCAGCGGGTGACCGGACACCAGGTCGACACCCAGCGACGCCACCGCCGACTCCAGCGCGACGACGTCCCGATCACCGATCACCACCCGCGCGCCGCGAACCAGCAGCGCCTTGGCGGTCGCATACCCGATACCCCGAGCGGCACCGGTGATCACCACGGTGCGGCCACTGATCCTGTCCATCTACTGACTCCTCACCAGGCCGCGAAGTTCCTGCAGCACAGCACTTATCGCGGACTCCGAAAGTCCGGCGGGGAATCCGGGCAACACCCGGTCGATGGCGCCGTCACAGCGTTGCCGCAAGGCGCCCGCCACCTCCGCCAGCGGGGCGACAACGGTGAACGCCGCGAGCACCTCGTCGTCGACGAGGCCGGCCATGGTGTCCCATTCACCAAGCCGGGACAGCCGGTGCAATTCGGTGTGCAGGTCGCCCCAGCCGTGCAGGTCCAGCACCTTGCGGTACGCCGGGGTGGAACCGTAGAAGGCGATCTGCTTGCGGTGCGCGGCCGCCGCTGCGGTGAACTGCTCTTCGGTCTCCCCCGTCACGACGAACACCGGGCAGGACACCTCCAGGTCCGCGCGGTCCCGGCCGGACCGCGCCAGGCCGGCCAGCAGCGCCGGAGTGGTGACCTCGTCCAGGTAGCGCTTGGTGGTGAACGCGTGCGCAATCAGGCCGTCGGCGATCTCACCGCACAACTGGGTCATGGCGTCGCCGACCGCGGCGACGAAGATCTTCGGTACCCCGTACTCGTGGCCTTCGGGGGTGAACATCGGGGTCATCAGCTTGTGGGTGTAGAACTCGCCCTCGAACCCCAGCCGGGTGTGGTCCTGCCACGACGTCCAGATCGCCTGCACCGCAGCGACGAATTCGCGCATCCGGCGCACAGGCTGACCCCAGGGCATCCCGAACCGCTTCTCGATATGCGCCTGCACCTGGGTGCCCAGACCCAGGATGAACCGGCCCCGCGAGTAGGCGTGCAGGTCCCAGCCGAGGTTGGCCACGAGCATCGGATTGCGCGCGAAGGCCACCGCGATGCTTGTGCCCAACTGCATCCTGGTGGTGTGCTCGGCAGCGAGAAGCAACGGCAGGAAGGGATCATGATTGATTTCACCGGTCCAGCAGCCGTCGTAGCCCTGTTCCTCCAGCGTGCGCGCCACGACGGGCACCTTGTGCAGATCACTGGGGATGCCCCGATCGATGCAGAGCCGGGCGCCGTTACCCATGCGGGGGACGCTACAGTAAGCAATTCAGTATGGTCAACGCCACGAGACAAGGACCGGTGATGGCGAACGCTTCGGACTGGCAGGAAACCCTCGACGACCTCGACCGCCGCCGCCGGCACACGCTGGCCATGGGTGGGACCGAACGGGTCGCCAAGCATCACGCCAAGGGCAAGCTCGACGTCCGAGCCCGGCTGGACCGACTGCTGGATAAGGGGACCTTCCGCGAACTCGGCATGCTCGCGGGCGAGGACATCGCCGCCGACGGCATCGTGACCGGCTCGGGGCTGATCAACGGCTCTCCGGTGATGGTCGGCGCCGAGGACTTCACCACGCTGGCCGGCAGCATCGGTCCGTCGGGCAACGCCAAGCGCTACCGGGTCGCCGAACTCGCACTGCGCGACAAGATTCCGTTGGTCATGCTGCTCGAAGGTGCGGGCCACCGCGCCAGCGGTGAACGGTACGGCCGGACGCCGACGGACCTGATCGCCCAGGCGCAGTGCTCCGGCCGGGTCCCGACGGTGGCCGCCCTGCTCGGCCCCTCGGCCGGGCACGGGGCGCTGGTCGCACCCGTCAGCGACTTCCGCATCATGAGCAGCCAGGGCGCCATCTTCACCGCCGGCCCACCGGTGGTGAAGGAGTCCACCGGGGAGGACATCACCAAGGAGGATCTCGGCGGCCCCGACGTCGCCCTGTACAGCGGGGTGGTGCACAACCTGGGCGAGGACGACGAGACCGTCATCGACGACATCCGGCGCTACCTCTCCTACTTCCCGTCCAGCGCCTGGTCCTACCCCGAGCGGGTGGCCGAGGACGAGGACACCGCACCGCGGCCGACTCCCGAACTGCTGGAGATCATCTCCCGCGACAACCGCCGCGTCTACAACATGCGTTCGGTGCTCGACGTGGTGTTCGACAACACCGAATGGTTCGAGGTCCAGCCGTACTTCGGCAAGGCCATCATCTGCGCGCTGGCGCACCTGGGTGGGCATCCGGTCGCCGTGGTCGCCAATCAGCCCAACGTGCTCGCGGGGTCCATCGACGCCGACGCGGCCGATAAGGCAGCGCATTTCATCATGGTCGCCGACTCCTTCCATCTACCGATCATCTTCTTCGCCGACAACCCGGGCATGCTGCCGGGCAGCCGGTCCGAAAAGTCCGGCGTACTGCGAGCGGGTGCCCGGATGTTCGCCGCGCAGACCTCGGCCACCACCCTCAAACTCCACGTCACGTTGCGCAAGGCGTACGGCTTCGGCTCGATGGTGATGTCGCTGTTGGGATTCGACGGGCAGGAGGCGTGCTTCGCCTATCCCGGTGCGACGATGGGCGCGATGAGTGCGGCGGCGCTGTCGAAGGCGTCGCATGCCGAGGAGGACCTGTCCGCCAAACTGCGCGAGGCCGAGCTCACCGCCTCCTTCCGATCGGCGGGCCACCTCGGCTTCGACGAACTCATCGACCCGCGCGAAACCCGTGATCAACTGCTCGATGCGCTTCGCCGGGGGCTACGGTCCCGCCAAGCGGCCGCCGAACCGGTGCAGCGCACGGTCATCCTCCCCTGATGACGCTGCGCGGCGACCTCACCGGCGCGTGGGAGTTGTTGTCCTTCAACGTCAGTGACGGCAGCAGGCCGCTGGGCAACCAACCGCAGGGGCTGATCCTCTACACCGGGGACGGCCACATGTCGGCGCAGCTGACCGGCGGCGATCAGCACATCGCCTACGGCGGACGCTTTTCCGTCGATGAGGAGACCGCGACGGTCCACCATCAGGTGAGCATCTCGACGATGCCCGAACTGCTTGCGGCGCCGCAGTTCCGGCACGCCGCCGTCCGCGGCGACGAGCTGATCTTGTCGACCGCGGACGCGGTACTGGTGTGGCGGCGCGCCGCGGGTCAGGACCGCCGGTAGGCCGCGACGATCGGTTCGAGCTCGTCCGGGGTGGCTCCGTGCATGATCACCGCGTCGGCGCCGTAGCCGAACTCCTTGCGGATCCGGTCGACGCACTGCTGCGCCGAACCGGTGGCCGACGGCTCCAGCCATTCGTCGGGGATGAGGGTGGCGATGTGCTCGATCTGCTCGGCGGACGCCTTGTGGTCGATGCCGCCGGGTATCGAGGTGACCACCGAGTCCTCGCGGAAGCGTTGCAGCACAGCGGGATCCCAGCCGTTGGTGCTGACCAGCAGGTCCCCGTAGCCCTGCAGGTAGGTGGCCAGCCGGGCCACGGTCTTCTTCAGCCGCAGTTCCTCGGGCAGATGGTCCCCGACGGTGGCGAAACAGGACCACACCCGCACATCGGCGGGGTCCCGGCCGGCCTGCTCGGCGGCGTCCTTGACGGTCTTGACCGCCCGCTGCAACGTCTCCGGGGTGAAGTAGGTGTGCAGGATGATGTCGTCGAACGCCCGGCCGCCCAGCGCCAGCGTCTGCGGCCCGAATGCCACGATGCCCAACCGGATGTCCTCGCGGAAATCGGGATCTAAGAACAGCACCTGGTACTTGCCGATCGGACCATCGTGGTTGAAGATCACCTCGCCGTGCCACAGCCGGCGCATCACCTGCGCGAAATCCTCCATCTGCGCGGTGGTCACCGCGGGCACTCCGAAGGCGTTGTACATGGCGGCGATACCGCGGCCGATGCCCAGGGTGAATCGGCCCTTCGATAGTTTGTGCATGGTGGTGGCCCACGACCCGGTGATCAGCGGGTGCCGGGTGTTGTGATTGGTGGCGGCCGTCGCGATCTGCATCCGGTCGGTCACCGCGCACGCGGCGCCGACCAACGATGACGCCTCCTTGACGTTCCACCGCTCGGAGATGAAGGCGGTACCGAAACCGAGTTCCTCACCACGGCGCGCTTCGTCCATCAGCGTTGCCGGCCCCTCCCCGCCGGCGCCCGCCAGCAGGTAATACCCCAGTTCGTCGAGCACCGCTGTACCAATCGTCACGCCCACGCTCCTTGTTTGTAACCACAGTTCCACACCTCGGTGATGCGGCCGTCGCGCACCCGGAAGACCTCCATGCTGCCCACGATCGTCTCGGTGCCGTCCTTGAGCTTCATCGGCGACTGGTAGACGATCGCCACATGCTCGCCGTCATCGCCGGCGACCACGAGATTCAGGTCGAACCGGATGGTTTCGAACATCCCCCAGTGGTCGACCACCCGGCTGACTGCCTCGGCGTGGGTGAGGGTCGTGGACTCCCCCACATCATGGCGGATCACGCTGTCGCCCAACAGTTCATCGGCGAGCTCGAAATCGCGCTCGTTCCACACCACCAGGTTGTACTGTTCCACCACTTCGCGAGCGGTCCTCACAGGTCGAACTCCTCAAGTGCGGCAACGTCTTCGATGGCGGTCACGGCCCGGTCGATCAGGGTGAGGCACAGTTGCCGTGAACGCTGCGGCACCACGTCCCAGGTGAGCAGTGCCACCACCGGCATGTACATCAGCAACGCCACACCGAACCGGTAGTGCCGCCATGCCTCGTCGAACGAATAGTCCTCGACACCATGGGATTCCAGGTCGGCCACGTAGGCCCGGACCAGGTAGCGGTCGGTGCCGCGGCGGACGTCGGCCGGCAGACCCTGGCTGACCAGGTACGCGATATCGGCCGCCCCGGCGCCCCGGACCGTCAACTGGAAGTCCACGATCTTGAGCTCGTCGCCGCGGAAGAACATGTTGTCGGCCCGGATGTCGCCGTGCAGCAGCATCGCCCGCTCGGTCAGCGCGGACAGGGCCTGGGGCGCCAGTTCCGCGAATCGGTCGGCGAAGCTGGCGACCGCGTCGGGCACCGGTTGTTCGGTCTTGCTCAGATACAGCTGCCATCCGGGGGTGAACGCCGGCAGGAACAGGTCGCGGGTCAGCGGATTGTCCACCAGCGGAAAATATTGCAGCGCAGCCTCTTCAGCGCTGCGAGACCAGGCATGCAGGCCGGCCAGTGCGCCGATTGCTGTCCGGGTCTGCGCCTGCGACAGTCCGGCCAGATGGTCGGCGTTCTCCCACTCCTGCAGGTCCTCGAGCACCAGGACGAAATCGGATCCGGACATCCGGGCGGCGTGGCACTTCGGGGTCGCCAAGGGGGCCACCGGCGCGATCCGTTGGTAGAAGTCGAGTTCGCGCCGATAGCCGCCGAGCAGTTCCATCCCGCCCCGCGCCTCGGACTCAGCCGGAAGTTTCACGATGACCGTCTCCGGTACGTCGGTTCCGGTCAGGTGCACCCGATACAGCAGTGCCGAAAAACCTGTGTCCTGCGCGATCCGCTCGGCCCGCACCCCGGTGACGTTGCCGGGCAACGCCTCCGACAACCAGGCAGCCGTCACCTCACCGATCCCCGACGGCACCGCTGTCACCGTTGACCTCCCAAGAAATTTGACGCCGAACAACTAAGTTAATTGTCGATCGCCTAATATGCAAGGGTGCCGTCCCCCGCTCAGGGCCTGACCCAACCGCAGCGTGTCGAGATGTCCTCGCAACGGCTGCTCATCGCCGCCGCCGAGCTGATCGTCGAAAAGGGCTGGGAGGCAACGACAGCGGCCGAGATCGGGCGTCGCGCCGGCTACAGCCGCGCCATGGTGCATGCCCGCTACGGCAGCAAGGACGCCATCCTGGAGGCGTTCCAGCAGACCTACGTCGTGCGGCTGAACCCCGATCCCGAGCCCGGGGCCGACGGACTACATCAGGTCCTCGCGCATTTCGAGCGCATCCAGGAGATCCACGCGGTGGACCCGGCGCTGATGCGCGCCATGTTCGTCTCCGCGTTCGAGGCGGTGAAGACGACCTCGCCGCTACGTGAGGCGGTCCGCAGCCAGCTGCGGGACGCCGGTGTCAAGGTCGAGGCCGGCCTGCGCGCCGGCATCGCGGATGGATCCATCCAGCCGGATATCGACGTGGACGCCGCCCGTGAGGACATCACCGCGTCGGTGTTCGGCCTCGCCTTCCAGTGGGTCGTCGTGCCCGAGGATCACGACCTCGACGTCGAGATCAACCGTGTTCGGGCGCGGCTGATCTCAAGCTACGGACGGGCGCACTGACCGACTGCAGGAAACGGTCGGTGGTGCGGCCCACCCCGGGCGCGAACAGATGCCCGACGTGGCTGCCGTCATGCCAGTACAGGTCCCCGCCCCACTGCTCGTGCAGGGCCAGCGCCGAGGTGCGCATCGCCATCCGGTCGTGCCAGGCGCCGACGATCAGCCTGCGGTCCGCGCGCGGCACCGTGGCCAGCGGGTCCACCACCGAGGTCAGCGCCGACACCGTGTCGGACTGCAGCAGTTCGCCTGCCTGCCGGCCCGCCGCACCCCAGCGGCCCAGGTGCATACCGATCATCGTGTTCAGCCCCAGGATGGGTGTGTACACGGCGACCGCATCGACACGATCGTCCAGGTGCGCCACCAGCGCGGCCACCGCGCTGCCCAACGAGAGGCCCGATACCGATATCGATACAGATTGCGGTGCCAGCCAGCCGATCAGGGCCCGCACCTCCGAGACGGCGCGCATCATGCCCGCGACATTGGCCAGCGGGTCGCGTGCGGGGTACTCCGGCCAGTGTCGCCGCCGCGCCCCGTGCCCGGGCTGGATCGGCAACGCGACATTGAAGCCGAGTTCCCGTGCGCGGCGCACCCGGGCCACCAGCAGGTCCATCGGATCGCCTTGGCCCGCACCGTGCACCCACACCAGCCAGGGCCGGGGTTGCGTGCCGTCGCGGTACAACCGCACCCGCGCGGTCGCAGGTCCGCCGTGACCGTCGGCCAGCACCGACTCGGGGAGCTGCGGATCGTGCTCGAAGAGGAGCTCCTCGTAACTCAGTCCGCCGAACCGGTGTGACACGATCTCGGCCGCCACGGCAGGGTCGGGTACGCGATGCGCCCCGTCGATCCCGAGCCCGGACAGTTCGTCGGCAGCCCGCTCGTAGGCGGCCAACGGTCGCGGCAGCTCCGGCGGTGGCCCGGTCAGGGTCATGCCGGTGACCACGAGTTCGTCGAAGGCGACCTCACCGAGCTGGCGGATGCCGTTGACCGTCAGTGGATTCCACTCACCGATCAGGGCGCCGACCGAGCGGGGCAGCACGCCGCCCAGTTCCCAGACGATCTGCGCGGCCCTACGCAAGGGTGAATCCCAGGTAGCCGCCGGCAGCAATCTCGTCGCAGCGCCGCCGGTACTCCGGGATGCCCGCGGTGTAGCCCATGTACATCCTCTTCTTGCCCGGCACGTTGGCTCCGTTGTACCAGGAGTTGCAGCTCGGGTGGGTCAGCACGGTCGGCGCCACCAGTGACGTCGCGTGGTCGATCCAGTCCTGTTGCGCATCGTGGTTCGCGTCGATCGTGTCATGCCCGTGCTCACGCAGGTACCCGATACAGTCGGCGATCCACTCGATGTGCTGCTCCATGGCGGCCACGAAGTTCGTGGCCGCCGAGGGGCTGCCCGGGCCCTGCACCAGGAACAGGTTGGGAAACCCGGCGACCGCCAGCCCGAGATAGGACAGCGGGCCCGCCTCCGCCCAGTAGTCGCGCAGCAGCAGGCCGTCGCGCCCGCGGACCGCCATCCGGGTCAGGGCACCGGTCATGGCGTCGAAACCGGTGGCATACACGATCACGTCGAGGTCGATGTGCTTCTGCTCGGTGGCGATGCCCGTCGCGTCGACTGCCACGATGGGATCGCGACGCAGGTCGACCAGGGTCACGTTGTGCCGGTTGAAGGTCTCGTAGTACCCCTGGTCGATGATGGGACGCTTGCAGGCGAACGGGTGCGTCGGCACCAATGCGGCTGCGGTGGCCGGGTTCTCGACGATGCGGGCCACCGCCTCGCCGTACAGCGCAGTCGCCATCCGGTTGGCCTCGATGTCGAAGAAGATGTCACCCCAGTTCAGCGCGCCCATCACCCCGCGTTCATCGATGGCCCGCAACTGGTCTTCGCGGGACGCCGTCTTGATCGGTGGGCTGGCGAGCATGTCCAGCAACACCGAGAAGGCCGACAGCCGCGCTGCCCCGACCGGATGCGCCCGCTGCGCCGCGCGGATATCGGCGTAGTTCTCCTTCAGCTCATCGAGTTCACCGTCGGCGAACCGGTGCACGGTCCAGGGCAGAGTGAAGGCCGGCGACCGCTGGAAGACGAACAGCCGGCCGGCCTGGCGCGCCACCACGGGAATGAGCTGTACCCCGGTCGAGCCGGTGCCGATGACGCCCACACGCCTGCCGGTGAGATCGACACCCTCGGCCGGCCACCTGTTGGTGAACAGCGAAGTGCCACCGAAGGATTGCATTCCCTCGATCTGCGGTTCGAGCGGCACCGAGAGGATGCCGGACGCCGCGATGACGAACGGCGCCGAATACTGCGCACCGGCGGCCGTGTCCAGGTGCCAGCGCGAACCCGCCTCATCGAACGTCATCGCGACCACCTCGGTGCCGAACGCGATGTCGCGGCGCAGGTCGAGCCGGTCGGCGACGAAGTTCAGGTAGGCCTCGATCTCCGGCTGGGCAGGCATCGACTCGGTCCACACCCAATCCTGCTGGATCTCATCGGAAAAACTGTAGGAGTACTCGATGCTCTCGATATCGCAGCGGGCGCCGGGATAGCGGTTCACCAGCCACGTACCGCCGACGGCATCGGCCTTCTCCAACAACAGGATTCGCAGGCCTTGCTCGCGTAGTTCGTGCAACGCGTACAGGCCGGAGAATCCCGCCCCGATCACGATGACGTCGTATTCGGCCGTGCGCTCAGTGGTCATCGAGGCCCGCGGTGAACTGCAGGATCGTCCGCGTCAGGTGCAGGCTGGTGATCACCCAGTTCCCGGCCCGCTTTTCATACGTCTCGTGATAGTGCCCGGCTCCGAAGAGTTGGCCGCCGTTGGGAAACAGCAGCAGGTCCTCCATCGCCCAGATCGCAGCGGCGGTGGTGTCCGAGGTCAGGGTGATCTCCGGGGTGTGGCAGTGGTGTTTGGTCTGCGCACCCTCGACGCCGCCGAGCACCACGGGCAGGAACTCGTCCAGGCCGTGCAGATCCGGGGCGGTCTGGCCGTCTGCTCCCCCGGTCGAGATCGCCATGTCGAGCTTGACGACGACGTCGTGGGCAAACACGGTCTTCCACGCCTCGATGTCCTTGGTGTCCAGGAATCGGCAGTACCGGGCCTTGAGCTGGCGGATCGCTTCGAAGTCGTCGCTCATGATCAGAACTGTGCCATCCCGTTGTCGATCGACAGGGCCACCGCGCTGATGTGCCGGGCCTCATCGGAAGCCAGCCACACCGCCGACGCGGCGATGTCCTCGGGCTCGACAATCCAGTTCGGGGTGAACGGCGTGCCCATCTGCACCAGTGGCGGGTTGGTCTCGAACGCTTTGTTCAGCGCGACGACCATGTCGCCGGTGCCCATGGCGGTGGCCACCGGGCCGGGGTGCAGGCTGTTCACCCGGATGTGGTGCTTGCCGAGTTCGGCCGCGAACGCGCGAGCCATGCCGGTGACGGCATGCTTGCTGGCGGTGTAGTGCACCATGAAGGCCTGCATCTTCACTCCTGCAAGGGAACTCACCAGAATGATCGAGCCGCCCTTGCCGCCGTCGATGATGTGCTGGGCGCCGGCCATGACGGTGTTCCAGGTGCCGGTCACGTTGACGTCGATGGTGTCGCGGAACGACTCCGGGGTGATGTCGTGCCACGCCTCGGGGATGGTGATCCCGGCATTGGCCACGATGACGTCCAGGCGGCCCAGTTCGGCGACCCCGTCGTCGACGGCGCCTTTCAGACCGTCGTAGTCGCGGACGTCGACGGCGCGATGGAAGATCCGCCGGCCCTCGGCCTTGACCAGGTCGACCGTCTCCGCGAAATCATCCGCCGTGGCCGACAGGTACGGCACCTTCGGGGGTAGGGGCCCGGCGACGTCCACCGCGATGATGTCGGCGCCTTCCTTCGCCATCCGGACCGCATGTGCGCGGCCCTGGCCACGCGCCGCTCCGGTGATGAACGCGACCTTGTCGGTCAACAGCCCTGCCATCGTGCTCCTCCGGTGTTTGTGGTAGTAACGGACGATACTACTGTAAGCTGTTCAGTATCTCGGCCTGATCGCGGAGGTTGTTCATGGAAGTTCCATTCACCTGGAAAGTCACCGGCTGGTTCATGATCGGCTGGTCAGCCGAGTTCGTGGCAGGCGAGACCCGGCCGCTGAAGTACTTCGGTGAGGATCTGGTCGCCTGGCGTGACGAGTCCGGAGACCTGCACCTGATGGAAGGGCACTGCAAACATCTCGGTGCGCACCTGGGGCGCGGCGGCAAGATCGTCGGCGACTGTGTGGAATGCCCCTTCCACGGCTGGCGTTGGGGTCCCGACGGCGCCAACACCTTCATCCCGTATCAGCCCGACAAGCCCAACCGCGGGCTGAAGCTGCGGGTGTACCCGATCCAGGAACAGCACGGCTGCGTGTTCATGTGGTACCAGCCCCACGGCGAACCGCCGCAATGGGAACTGCCCGACATCTTCGACAAGTTCCCGCAGTTCCCCACCGACCCCGACGCGTTCTACCGGCCCTTCCCGGAATTCTCCCGATGTGCCGAGAACGAACCTGTGCACCCGCAGATCGTGGCCGAAAACGGCCCGGACAGTGCGCATTTCAAGTACGTGCACCGCGCCACCGTCACCCCGGTCTGCCTGGACTGGAAAGTCGTCGACAACGAGTGGCAGTTCCTCACCGGCTGGCCCGACGCCCGCAGTGAGGACCCGAACAAGATGGCCCTCTATATCCACAGCCACTTCTCCGGCCTGGGCTTCGCCATCAGCGCCTTCGAGGGTGCCTCCGAACACCGGCTCATCTTCGCCTGCACACCGGTCGACGACCAGGTCTCCAACATGTTCTATTCGATCTGGTGGCCCAAACAGCCCGGCGACACCTCCGACATCCCACCCGAGGACGTCCGCAAACGGGTCGAGAAGCAATACCTCATCACCGTGTGGGACGACCTGGACATCTGGCGCTATCAGAAGTACGTCGAACGTCCGTCGTTGTCCAAGATCGACGCGAAACCCTATATGGCCATGCGGAAGTGGGCGACGCAGTTCTATGAGGTCCCGCCGGCCTGGGCGAGCGAAGCGACGGGAAAAAGTCCGTGGGCGAGCGAAGCGACGGGAAAAAGTCCCTGGGCGAGCGAAGCGACGGGGCAAAAGCACGGCGCCAACGCGTGACGATAGCCGTCATCACCCAGGAACTGCAGGGTGCGGTGGTCGGCCCCAACGCCGGTCTCGCCGTCCTCGCCAAAGAAGCCCAGCGTGAAGCGCTGCCCAATATCGGTCGGCTGCTGCCCGCCGCCCGGGCGGCCGGTCACCACGTGGTGCACTGCCTGGTGCAGCGCCGGCCGGACGGGCTGGGCTCCAACCACAATGCCCGGCTGTTCGCCGCGGGTAAACGCTCGGTCGACATCACCCCCGGCAGCGAGGGCGCCACCCTGCTACCCGAATTCGGCCCGGAACAGCAGGATCTGGTACTGACCCGCTGGCACGGCGTCGGCCCCATGGGCGGTACCGACCTGGACGCGGTGCTGCGCAATCTCGGTGTGACCACCCTTGTCCCCGTGGGGGTTTCACTGAACATCGCGATCCCCAGCCTGGTGATGGACGCCATCAATGCCGGCTACCAGGTCATCCTCCCGCGCGACGCCGTCGCCGGCTTTCCCGCCGACTACGGCCAGGCCGTCATCGACAACAGCCTCGCCCTGCTGGCCACGATCACCACCACAGATGAACTCATCGAAAGCTGGACGAACCATGGCTGACACATGCCCGATGTTCACCGTCCCCGCCGTCGCCGAAGCCGTCGCGGCGGCGATACCCGACCGCACGCTGGTAGCCCAGGGCGAACGTCGCTACAGCTACCGCCACATCGTCGACCGGTCCAATCGGCTCGCTGCATACCTTCATTCGCGCGGACTGGGCTGCCACATCGACCGTGAGTCATTGTCCGGACACCAGGTGGGCCAGGATCTGCTCGGCATCTACGCCTACAACGGGCCAGAGTTCGTCGAGGGCCTGCTCGGCGCGTTCCGCGCCAGGGTCGCCCCGTTCAACGTCAACTACCGCTACGTCAAGAACGAATTGCAGTACCTGCTGGCTGATTCCGAGGCTTCGGCGCTGCTGTATCACGCCGCGTTCGCACCACGGGTGGCTGAGATCCGGGACGAACTACCCCATCTGAAGGTCCTGATCCAGATCGCCGACGATTCCGGCAACGAACTACTCGACGGTGCCGTGGACTACGAGTCGATCGTCAACGCGGACATTGCGGCCCCACCGGTCGAGCCCTCCCCGGACGACCTCTACGTGCTCTACACCGGCGGCACCACCGGCATGCCCAAGGGTGTGCTGTGGCGCCAGCATGACATCTTCATGACCGCATTCGGTGGCCGCAACATGGTCACCGGCGAGCGGGTCGGCTCGATCGACGAGATCGTCGCCCGGGTGGCGGAGAACCCCGGCACCAAACTGCTGATCCTGCCGCCGCTGATCCACGGCGCCGCGCAATGGGCAGCCATGACGGCCATCACCACGGGTCAGACATTGGTGTTCCCCAGCGTCGTCGAACGCTTCGACACCGACGACGTGGTGCGCACCATCGAGCGTGAGCGGGTGCTGGTCGCCACCGTGGTCGGCGACGCAATGGCCCGGCCACTGCTGGCCGCCATCCAGAGCAGTCTGGCCGACGGCAGCGCCGACGTCTCCTCGCTCTCGGTCGTCGCGAACGGCGGCGCGCAACTCACCCCATATGTGAAGCAGCAGTTGATCGATGCGAAGCCGGGGCTCATCGTGATCGACGGAGTCGGTTCGTCGGAGACCGGCGCGCAGATGAGCCACATGTCGGCACCCGGTGCCGTCTCGACCGGCACGTTCAACGCCGGGCCCGACACCTGTGTGGTGGCCGAGGATCTCAGCGCCGTACTGCCGCCCGCCCACGAGGGGCTCGGCTGGCTGGCGCAGCGCGGCTACGTCCCGTTGGGTTACAAGGGCGACGCCACCAAGACGGCGGCGACTTTCCCGGTCATCGACGGCGTGCGGTTCGCGGTGCCGGGCGACCGTGCCCGCCACCTCGACAGCGGGGCCGTCGAACTGCTCGGCCGCGATTCGGTGACCATCAACTCCGGTGGGGAGAAGATCTTCGCCGAGGAGGTCGAGTCCGCAATCGCCTCACATCCCGCGGTGGCCGACGTCGTGGTGGCCGGCCGGCCCAGTGAGCGGTGGGGCAGCGAAGTCGTCGCGGTCGTCGCCCTGGCCGAGGGTGCGCACGCCGATGCCGACGAACTGATCCGGCATGCCGAAACATCCATCGCGCGGTACAAACTCCCGAAGGCAGTGGTGTTCCGCCCGGTGCTCGAGCGCAGTCCCGCAGGCAAGGCCGACTACCGGTGGGCTCGGGAGCAGGCTGTCAGCGGTTCTTGAGCCGACGGTGAGTACGCCGGCGCGCCATCGCCAGGGTGACGTCGGCGTACATCCGCATGCCCCGCCGGAACGGCGGCGCGGCACTTCCCGTCATGCTGAACGGCAGGTCGGTGCCCACCACCGTCCGCTGGTGACTGAACGCGTCGAAGCCGGCCTTGCCGTGATAGGCACCCATGCCGCTGCGACCGACCCCACCGAAAGGCGCCGCGGACGGAATCATCTGCGCGGCGAAGTCATTTCGCGCGACACCGCCACTGCGGGTGTTGCCCACGAACGTCCGGAAGGCATCACCGTCGGGCCCGTACCAATAGGCCACCAACGGCGCCGGCCGGGCGTTGATGTAGTCGATCGCCTGTGTCAGGGTGGAATACCCGTGCACCGCGAGGACGGGCCCGAAGATCTCCTCCGTGGCGATCTGCATCGTGTCGTCGATGTCGCGCACGATGGTCGGCGCGATCTTGCGGCTGGTCCGGTCCGGCAGTGTCTCGCCCGGCGGCGCAACGGCTTCCACGGTGGCGCCGCGAGCACGCGCATCGTCGACCAGCCCGACCACCCGGTCGAAGTTGGCCTCGTTCACACTTGAGCAGTAGTCGCCGTTGGCGATGATGGCCGGGAACATCCCCTGCAGCGTCTGGCGCGCGACGTCGACGAACTCACCGACTTTCTGATCGGGGACGAACACGTAGTCGGGACACACGCAGACCTGACCGCCATTGACCATGCGCGCCTGCGCGATCCGCGTCGCGGAGCGGCGGATGTCGGCATCCGGAGCGACCACGACCGGGTTCTTGCCACCGAGTTCCAGCGTCACCGGGACCAGATTCTCGGCGGCGGCGCGCTGCACCAGGGACCCGACGCCCGGCGAGCCGGTGAAGAACAGGTGGTCGAACGGTAGCGCCGAGAAATCCGCGGCCACCTCGGTGCCACCGGTGAACACCGCCAACTCGGTCTCGTCGAAGTAGTCCGGTGCCGTCGCCGCCATCAGTTCGGCGGTGTGCGAGGTGATTTCGGACATCTTGATCATCACCCGGTTCCCGGCGGCGAACGCGGCCGACGCCGGCAGGACCACCAGATTCAGCGGGAAGTTCCACGGGCCGATGATCCCGACGACACCCAGCGGGGCCGGTTCCACCTCGGCGCGCAGGCCGGCCAGCCGGGCGGCGCGCATCAGCTTGGTGGCTCGCATCCATTGCGCCACATGGGCCCGGGTGTGCTCGATCACCGGGATGATGCCGACCACCTCGGTGAACAGCGAGGCGGCGCGGGACCGGGTACCGAAGTCGGCGGCCATGGCGTCGACGAAGGCATCGGTGTTGTCGAGGACGAGCGCCATCAACCGGTCGATGCGGTGCTGCCGGACCGCGACGTCCGGCGGACCGTCGGCGATGAACGATCGCCGCTGGCGTTCCAGCAGAGCGCGCATGTCCAGTCCGCGCTCGACCCGCTCGTCGGTTGTGCTCATATCCGAAAACTCCCTCCGGTAAATGCCACGGTAGCAGTCCGGGCAGGCCGTCGAACCGATACCGGCACCTCGGTATCGGTACTGCAAAATCGGGTGTTTCGACCAGACGGGACGGTCTACTGTAATCTTTACCGTAATTGCCCTCTGTAGGACCGGCACGAAGGTGGGGACCAGGCGTGGAAAGCCAGACTGAGGATGCGTCCGCCGCAGCGGATGTCTTGGGCGAATCCTTCAACCTGTTGCGGGATCCCTACCCGTTGTTCGCCTACCACCGCGCCCGCAACGGCGTGTTCGAGGGCAGCGTCATGGACTGGCGCAAGACCCCCGAGTCGCTGCGTGCCGAGCACCAATACGCCGCCGTGTCCTTCGACGCCGTCAGCACCGTGTTCCGCGACGGCAAGTCCTTCAACTCGAAGATCTACGACAACACCATCGGCCTGTTCATCGGCCCGTCCATCCTGGCCATGGAGGGCAAGCCGCACCGAGATCATCGCAATCTCGTGACCACCGCGTTCAAGACCAAGTCCTTGGCCCGTTGGGAACCCGAGATCGTGCGGCCCATCTGTGAGGCACTGATCGACGAGTTCCTCGAGACGGGGCGCGCGGATCTGGTCCGCGACTTCACGTTCGAATTCCCCACCCGGGTCATCTCGAAGCTGCTCGGCCTGCCCGAGGAGGACCTGGCCTGGTTCCGCCAACGTGCCGTCGAATTGATCAGCTACACAGTCAAATACAAGCGCGCGTTCGAGGCCTCCGCGGCACTGAAGGACTACTTCCTCAACCAGATCGAGTTGCGCCGTTCCGCGCCCACCGATGACATCATCGGCGACCTGGTGACCGCCGAGGTGGCCGGGGAGAAACTCACCGACGAGGCCATCTACTCGTTCCTGCGACTGTTGCTGCCCGCCGGGCTGGAGACCACCTACCGGTCCTCGGGCAATCTGCTGTACCTGCTGCTCACCCACCCCCAGCAGTTCGCGGCGGTACAGGCCGACCGGGAACTGCTGGGACAAGCCATCGAAGAAGCATTGCGCTTCGAGACCCCGCTGACCACCGTGCAGCGTTCGGCCAATGTCGAGACCGCGCTCGACGGTGTGGCGCTGCCCGCCGGCGCGGTGATCGACGTGTGCATCGGATCGGCCAACCGCGACGAAACCCGTTGGGAGCGGCCCGAAGAGTTCGACATCTTCCGCAAGCGCGTACCCCACATCACCTTTGCCGCGGGCGAACACACCTGCCTGGGCCTGCATCTGGCCCGCATGGAGACCCGGGTGGCGATGGAATGCCTGCTCGACCGCGTGACCGACATCGAACTCGACACCAGCAGCGATCCCCACATCTTCGGTCAGCCGTTCCGCTCCCCCACAGCCATCCCCGTCACCTTCAACCCGGTCAGCTGACATGACCCGGCCCGCGTCCAAACGCAAGCGCCGCGAGCGCGGGTCGATCAACGTCGAAGAAATCCTCAACGGCGCGTTCGAGGTGGCCGAGCAGGTCTCCATCGATCACCTGAGCATGCCGCAACTGGCCCGCCACCTCGATGTGGGTGTCACCAGCATCTACTGGTATTTCCGCCGTAAGGACGATCTGCTCGACGCGATGACCGACCGTGCGCTGGATTCCTACGACTTCACCGCCACCACCATCGACGCCGACAACTGGCGCGAATCCCTGGCCCACCACGCGCGCACCATGCGAAAGATGTTCTTGGCCAGCCCGATCCTGTGTGACCTGATACTGATCCGGGGGTCCTACAGCCGCCAGGCCGTGCAGGGTGCCATCCGCAAACTGGAACCACCCGTCGCTGCGCTGGTGCGGGCCGGGCTGACGCCCACCCAGGCCTTCGACACCTATTCGGCCATCGCCACACATGTGCGCGCCACGGTGATCATGGAACGACTGCAGGACAAGATGCCCGGCATCGAACCACGAGGCGAAGGGCAGCGGGCGCTCATCGACGCCGCGACCACGCCCTACATCGCCGAGGCGACCGGGCAGGGGCACCGCTTGGGCGTCGCCGACGACATCAACTTCGAGTATGTCCTGGGCTGCATCCTGGACCGTGCCGAAGCCCTTGTTGCATAACCGGTTTCAGGACCGCGGCCGGCGCCACCCGATGGTCTTGGTCTCGGTGTACTGCGCGAATCCTTCGATGCCGCACTGCCGCCCGACGCCGCTGTTCTTGAATCCACCGAACGGTGCGTCGGCGCCGTAGTACATGCCGCCGTTGACGCCGATCGCGCCGGTCCGGATCCGCCGGGCCACGCCCATCGCCCGGTCGGCGGACGTGGACAGCACCGCGCCCGCGAGGCCGAAGGCGCTGTCGTTGGCCAGCCGTACCGCCTCGTCGTCGTCGTCGAACGGGATGAGAACGAGCACCGGACCGAACACCTCGTCCTGCGCGATGGCGGAGGCCGGATCGGCCCCCACGATGACGGTGGGCGCGACGAAGTGCCCGCCCGTCAGGTGTTCCGGTAAGCCTGCCGGCACACCACCGCCCACCACGATGTCGGCCCCATCGCGCCGCGCCCCCTCGATGGCGTCGAGCACGCGCTGCTTCTGCGCTGCGCTGATCAGCGGGCCCACCAACGTGGTCGGCAGCACGGGATCACCGACCGGCACCCCACCGAAAGCCATCGTCACGTTGGCCACGGCCTCGTCGAACAGGCTGCGGTGTACCAGCATCCGGGTGTTCGCAGCGCAGGCCTGGCCTGCGTGCACGCAGGCGCCGATGGCGCTGGGAATGATGTGCGCCGGGTTGGCGTCATCCAGCACGATCATCGCCGACTTGCCGCCGAGCTCCAGGAAGGTGCGCTTCATCGTGTCCGCGCCGACCCGCATCAGGTGCCGGCCCACCGCGGTGGAACCGGTGAACGACACCATGTCGACGCGCGGATCGGTGCCGAGCAGACCCGCGACCTCGTTGGACGGGGTGGGCACCACATTGATCACGCCGGGTGGGATGTCGGTGTGCTCGGCGATCAGCCGGCCCAACCGGGTGGCGTTCCACGGGGTGTTCGGGTCCGGTTTGAGCAGCACGGTGTTCCCGGCCGCCAGCGCCGGACCGATCTTGTTCAGGATCACCTCGACGGGGAAGTTGGACGGCGTGATGGCCGCGACGACCCCGACGGCCTCCTTGACGACCGTGCGGGCATTACGCTCGCCGAACAGGCCGCCGCCGTCCAGGGTGCGTTCCCATTCGAATTCGTCGATGAGCCGGGCCGGGTAGCACAGCGCGTCGGTCAGCGGCCAGTCCAACTGGGCGTTCTGTGTCGTCATCGCCGGGCACCCGACCTCGGCGATCAATTCCTCGCGCAGATCTTCTTTTTCGGCCTCGATGGCGTCTTGCAGCTGCAAAAGTGTGCGCTGCCGCAGGGCACGGTTGACCGCCCAGTCGCCGTCGTCGAAGGCGCGCCGGGCGGCGGCGATCGCGGCATCCATATCTTCGGCGCCCGCGGCCGACGTGGTACCCAGCACCAGGCCGGTGGCCGGGCTGACATTGTCGAATTCGGCGCCGGACGCGGCGGTGACCAGCTGCCCGTCGATCAGCATGCGCTTCTCGGCGCGGCCCGCGGCGCGGCGGCCGACCTCCACGCTCGTGACCTGCTCCGCGACCAGCTCGCTCACCGCAACCTCCACTCGTAGACCCAACCCGACGTACGATACTGTAAGAATTACAGTTGGCTTGTGCAGTTCATCGATCCGGCAGGAGGCGCCCATGCAGAAAGCACTGGCACCGGAGATCTCGACATGGCCCGCAGCGGATCCGGCGCTGATCGGCAGCCGTTGCGGCACATGCTCGGCGACCACCTTTCCCATCCAGCGCCGCTGCCCCAAATGCAGCAGCGACGCGATGACCGACGAGCAACTCCCCCGCCGCGGCACCCTGGTCGCCTGGACCACCCAGGGCTTCCCACCCGGGCCGCCGTACAAGGGTCCCGTCGGTAGGGACTTCGTGCCCTTCGGGGTGGGGCTGGTGCAGCTCGGTGACACGATCCGCATCGAGGGCCGGCTGACCGAGAACGACCCGACGAAGCTGCAATTCGGAATGCCGGTCGAGCTGACCATGCTGCCGTTCGCCACCGACGATGAGGGTGACGACCTGATCACCTTCGCCTTCAAGCCCCTGGGAGCATCATGAACGACGTAGCGATCATCGGTGTCGGGCTGCACCCGTTCGGCCGGTTCGAGGGCAAGTCCGCGATGGAGATGGGCGTGGACGCGATGTTCGCAGCCGTCGACGACGCCGGTGTGGAGTGGAAGGACATCGGTGCGGCTACCGGCGGCAGCTGGACCGTCGCCAACCCCGACGCCATCGTCGGCATGGTCGGACTGTCGGGCATTCCCTTCACCAACGTCTTCAACGCCTGCGCCACCGCCGCGTCAGCAGCCAAGGTCTGCGCCGACGGGATCCGCCTCGGCGACTACGACATCGGCATCGCTGTCGGGCTGGACAAGCACCCGCGCGGCGCGTTCACCGAGGATCCCGCGCTGGTCGGCATGCCCAGCTGGTACGCCGAGAACGGCCAGTACCTCACGACGCAGTTCTTCGGCATGAAGGCCAACCGCTACCTGCATGACCACAACATCTCGGCGCGCACCCTGGCCAAAGTGGCCAACAAGAACCTGCGGAACGGCTCCCTGAATCCGAATGCGTTCCGCCGCAAGCCGATCGACGAAGACGACATCCTCAACTCGGCGATGCTGAACTACCCGTTGACCCAGTACATGTTCTGCGCTCCCGACGAGGGCGCCGCCGCAGTCGTCATGTGCCGCGCCGACATTGCGCACCGCTACACCGCCAAGCCGGTGTACCTGAAGGCGGTAGAGATCCGGACCCGGCGCTACGGCGCCTATGAGGTCAACACCACGTGTGCGCCCGTCGAGGAGGATGTGGCGCCAACCGTCTACGCCGCCCGCGCCGCGTTCGAGAAGTCCGGTGTGGCACCCGAAGACGTCGATGTGGTGCAGCTGCAGGACACCGATGCCGGAGCCGAGATCATCCATATGGCCGAATGCGGCTTCTGCGCCGACGGCGATCAGGAGAAGCTCCTCGCCGACGGGGCAACGGAAATCGGCGGATCGCTGCCAGTCAACACCGACGGCGGGCTGATCGCCAACGGCGAACCGATCGGCGCGTCCGGGCTGCGGCAGATCCACGAATTGGTACGCCAGTTGCGCGGCGAGGCCGGTGACCGCCAGGTGCCCGGCAATCCGAAGGTCGGTTTCGCCCAGCTCTACGGGGCCCCCGGCACCGCCGGGGCCACCGTCCTGACTTTGTGACACTCATTGCGCGAGAGGCAGCTTGACACATGACCGAACAGTTCCGGGATGCACCGATCTTCGATGCCGACCAGCACATGTACGAGACCGGCGATGCGCTGACGAAGTTCCTCCCCGAGAAGTACAGCCGGGCTGTCCAGTACGGGCAGTTCGGCAAGCAGACCCGCATCGTGATCAACAATCGGGTCACCGACTTCATCCCGAACCCGACCTTCGAGCGGGTGGCCGCACCCGGCGCGCACGAGAAGTTCTTCGCCGGCGAGAACACCGAAGGCCAGACGCTACGCGAGATGCAGGGCCGGGCCATCGACGCACCCGAGGCCACGCGTAATCCCGCCGATCGGGTGAACGAGCTCGACCGCCAGGGCGTCGCCGAGGCGTTGAACTACCCCACCCTGGGCAGCCTGGTGGAGCATTCCAGCGCCGATGACCCGCAGCTGACGCTGGCCATCGTGCACGCCCTCAACGAGTGGATCTATGAGCACTGGGGCTTCAACCACGAGAACCGGGTGTTCACCACCCCCATCATCAATCTCTCCGAAGTCGATGCGGCCCAACGCGAATTGGCCTGGCTGCTGGAACGCGGCGCCCGCGTCGCCCTGATCAAGCCGGGCCCGGTCAACGGCCTGCACGGCTGGCGTTCCCCCGCGCTGCCCGAGTTCGACCCGTTCTGGCGCGATGTGGAGGCAGCCGGGTTGCCCATCGTGTTGCACGCCAGCTATCCACCGCTGGACGATTACGTCGGCAAGTGGGAGCCGCCGTACACGCAGAACTTCATGGCACAGAGCGCTTTTCGGTGGATGGTGCTGGGACACCGCGAGATCGCCGACATGATCACGGCCCTGATCTGCCACGGCACGCTGACCCGCTTCCCGAAGCTCCGGGTGGCCAGTGTGGAGAATGGTAGCGGGTGGATCTTCCCACTGTTCAACGACTTCGAAGATCTTCAGAAGAAGATGCCGCAGAATTTCCCGGAGCATCCGCACGAGGTGTTTCGCCGCAACATCTGGGTCAGCCCGTTCTGGGAGGGCTGCGTCTCCGACGTCGTCAACACCGTCGGCTGGGACAAGGTGATGTTCGGCTCGGACTACCCGCACCCCGAGGGCCTGGCCGAACCCAACGGCTTCTGGAAGTACGCCGAGGGTATGGACGTCCGGCGCACCTATGACTTCATGGGTGACAACGCGCGCCGGTTCATGGGCCTGCCGTTGGCCAATCCCGATCCCACCGCCGTGCAACCGCCGGCGCTGGCCCAGATCTGAGGCGTACGGGGCGATGACCGCGGTGACCCCACCCAAAGTCGAGTTCGATCCGTTCTCCGACGATTTCTTCGCCAATCCCTATGGCACCTATCGCCGGATGCGGGACGAGACTCCGGTCTACTACAGCGACCGGTACGGCTTCTATGCGTTGTCCCGCCACGAGGACGTCGCCGCGGCGTTCAAGGACTACGAAACCTATTCGTCCGCATACGGTGTCGACCTTTCGCAGGTCCGCAAAGACGAGGTGACCGAGCACGGGTCGATCATCGCGATGGACCCACCCGCACACCGCCGGATGCGCAGCCTACTCAACAAGGTGTTCACCCCACGAGCGATCGAGGCTCGGCGGGCCTTGGTGTGCTCATCGATCGACCGGCATCTCGCTGATGTCGACGGCGCCGGCTTCGACTTCGTGCAGGACTTTTCCGCGCGGTTCCCCGTCGACGTGATGACCATCATGCAGGGCGTTCCCGAGCCGGACCGTCAGCGGGTCCGGATCTGGATCGACGATCTCCTGCACCGGGATCCCGGTCAGGTCGACATGGGTGAGACCGGGCAGAAGGCCGGCGTGCACATGGCGGTGTACTACTACAAGCTGGTCAAGAAGCGCCGCGGTGAGCTCGGCGACGACCTGCTGAGCACGCTGATCGCGGCCGAAATCGAACGCGAGGACGGCGCCATGGAGTCGCTGACCGACCTCGAAATCACCGAATTTGCCATGCTTTTGGGTGGCGCCGGCGCCGAGACGGTCACCAAACTGCTCGGCAACGCCGCCGTCGTGTTCGCGCAGAACCCGGATCAGTGGCGCATGCTGCTCGACGACCGGAGCAAGATTCCGCTGGCCGTGGAGGAGCTGCTGCGGCTGGAGGCACCGGCGCAGTACAACGTGCGCAGGGCCATGCGTGACGTGACGCTCCATGGTGTGACGATCCCGGCCGGCAAGCCGGTGTTCCTGTTGGGCGGCTCGGCCAATCGCGATCCCGCAGCATGGACGGATCCGGACCGCTTCGACATCGAGCGGGACCGCACCCAGGCCCAAAACCTGGGGTTCGGGTACGGCATCCACAGTTGTCTGGGGGCAGCGCTGGCCCGGATGGAGAGTGTGGTGGCGCTCGACCGGATGCTCGATTTCATGCCGCGCTACGAGGTCGATTGGGACGGCTGTAAGCGGGTCAACATGCAGAACGTGGCGGGCTGGAGCAACGTCCCGGTGCGGGTGCTTCCGTAGCCGGTACTTGTCGGTGGCCTCTGCGAGGATGTTGTCATGTCCACCGCGGCAGCGTCTTTGGCTCCCAAGGAGCGCCTTGAGGCGCTGTTCGAGGAGCTCTCCGAGTTGTGCGGGCAGCGCAATGCGATCGACGGCCGCATCGTCGA
>JACPVS010000010.1 GCA_016197365.1 Mycolicibacterium cosmeticum
AACGGCACCTGGACCTACACCCCAGCCCCCGACTTCAACGGCACCGACACCTTCACCTACACCGTCTCCGACGGCACCCTCACCGACACCGGCACCGTCACCATCACCGTCAACCCCATCAACGACCCACCCATCGCCAACGATGACTTGGCAGCAACCACTGAGAATGCTCCGGTGTCGGGCAATGTGTTGACCAACGACACCGATGTCGATGTTGATGCGTTGGAGGTGACCACCACCGCTCCGATGACGGGTACCTACGGCACCTTGACCATCGACGCCAACGGTCACTACACCTACACCCCCGGCGGTGGGCAGTTCACCCTCAGTGATCCCGCCCAGGTCACCCAGGGCACCTACGACAGCGATTTCTTTATCGACGGCGTTAAGCCCTACGCCGCGTTCACCTTCGTCCCGAGCACCACCGGGAGCTATGTGATCGAGCAGCTGAACATCCCGCGCGACACCACGCTGTTCGTCTACGACGGGGCATTTGATCCCGCGGCCGAAAACGACAATCTGATCGCGGTCGACGATGACTCCGGCCCCGGTGTCACGCCGCGGGTGACAGTCAATCTCATTGCGGGACAGACCTACACCATCGTCAACTCCACCTGGGACACCGGAGGCACCCTCGACGTGCCTTTGTCGTTCACCTCGAGTGGTCCCGCTGTTGTTGCCGGGATGCCGGTATCGAGCGCCGCAGATGCGCTGGCCGACGGGGAAACCGACACCGATACGTTCACCTATGAGGTCAGTGACGGCAACGGCGGCTTCGATACCGCGACACTGACCATCACCGTCACCGGGACCAACGACGCCCCCGTCGCCAACGATGACACCGGCCTCGTCGACGAAGACGGTGAACTGTTCGGCAACGTGCTCACCAACGACACCGACATCGACGGCGACGTCCTGTCCATCCCGGCCGGGTCCACCGGTGTATTCACCGGCTCAGCCGGCGGCCAATTCACCCTCCATGGCGACGGCAACTACGCCTACCGCCCCGCCGACGATGTAGTGGACTCCGAAACATTCACCTACACCGTCACCGACCCCGGCGGCCTGACCGACACCGCCACCATCACCTTCACCATCACCCCCGTCAACGACGCACCCGTCGGAGTGCCCGACTTCTACACCACCGACGAAGACGTCGCACTGACGGTGCCCGCCCCGGGCCTAGTCGGCAACGACTCCGACATCGACGGACCCGCCCCCATCAAAGCCACCATCTGGGTCAATTCCACCAACGGCACCGCAGTCGTCAACGCCGACGGCTCCTTCACCTACACCCCCAACGCCAATTGGAGCGGCGTCGACACCTTCTACTACGCCCCCAACGACGGCATCCACCCCAGCGGAGTCGGCGCCCCCATCCTGGTCACCATCACCGTCAACCCCATCAACGACCCACCCATCGCCAACCCCGACGGACCCTTCAACGGCCTCGTCGAAGACCAGCCGATCAGCGCGCCGGAATCAATACTGCTCGGCAACGACACTGACGCCGACAATGATCCGCTAACCATCACCTTGATCAGCGCAGCCAACGGCACCATCACCAACATCGGTGGCACCCTCACCTACACACCGAATCTCAACTTCAACGGCACCGACACCATCACCTACACCATCAGCGACCCCGACGGCGCCACCTCCACCACCACCGCCACCGTCAACGTCGCCGCGGTCGATGATCTCCCGGTGGTCGACCCCAGCGACGGCGCGACCGTCTACACCGAAAACGACGGCGACACCCCCGTGGTCGTCGACCCGGCACTGACGGTGACCGACCCCGACTCAAACATCGTGTCCGCCAACATTTCCATTACCAACGCCCAACCCGGCGATCAACTGTCCTGGACCCCGCCCCCGGGAATCACCAACATCGGCATCCAATCCAACTCCGGCACCGCGATCGTCCTCATCGGAACCGGCACTCCCACCGAATACGAAGCCGCACTCAGGAACATCACATTCTCTAGCCCCGGCGACAACCCCACCGCCGGCAGCCGCACCATCAACTTCACCGTCAACACCATCACCGGCGCCAACACCGACACCAAAACAGTCACCGTCGTCCCCGTCGCCGACGACGCAGTCGTGGGCACCTTTGCCGCCGGTAGCTCGCCAATTGACATCGAAAGAAGAGGTGACTTCCTATACGTCTCGGATGAGACTGGCGCAGTGACTGTGCTCAATATCGACGACGGAAGTCATTACGCCACCATCCCTGTCACAGGTTCACCGTGGGGGTTAGCGGTTGAGGGTGACCGCCTCTACGTCGGTGACGAAAGCTCGCCCCGGGTTACGGTGATCAACACCGACACAAACCAGATCGTCGACACCGATCCGATCACGGAGGGAACGCAGAATCTCGCAGTTGGTGGTGCCCCCTACTACGTTGTCGTCGCGAACGGCAAGTTGTATGTCCAGAATTGGAGCAACGGCACTGTCTCGGTCTTCGAAACCGACACGGAAACGGACACTTACAGTTTGGTCGCCGTGATCCCGACGACGAACGGCACGTTCGGTTACGACGTCAGCGGCAATTACCTCTACGCAGTCAACACTTACAACAACCACGTGACGGTGATCGACACAAATATCGATACCGTCGTCGACATGAACGACGATCTGCCCGGATACCAGTCCATATCTGGCGGAATCGATTCCCGGGACGCAGCGGTCGTTGGGAACCACCTTTATCTCGCGAACCAGAACGGAACCGTGTCAGTGGTCGACCTGAGCACTCAGCAGGTGGACACCATCAGCATTCCCGGGGGCGGTTTGCTCGTCGAGATGGCGGTAAGCGGGGACCGCCTCTACGTCGTCAACAGTTCCCAGGGCCAGGTCGAAGTAATTGACATAACGACTGACACCGTCGGTGATCCGATTCCGGTCGGGTCGTCCCCCTGGGGTCTCCTGCTGGATGGCGATCGCCTCTATATCGCCAACCGAGGCAGCGGAACCGTGACAGCTATCGATATCTCGCAAGGAATCGACGTTTAAGGCACGACTCTTCGATTTTCGCCAGGATTATTGGCGGATACACGGTCATTGCACCGGACAAGGATGCCGAACGGTCCCACGGCCGACGGCCGCAATCTGAGAATCGTTTGACTCGCGACCACCCACGCGGCATAACCCGTTCCGCATCGCCGCACGGACCGTCGGCTCGACCACATTGAGGGAGCGCCTGTTGAACTATCCAATGCCCGGCCCTACGGGTCCGGTCCACGACTACCCCGACTACCCACCCGACCCAGCCCGCCGGTCACCCTGGCTCTGGATCTTCCTCGCGATCGCGGTCGTCGTCATCCTGGTCTTGTCGGTCGTCTTGATCACACAGCAGAGGGACACCACCACCGCCGCACCGCAATCCCCATCCCAAACCGCCCCCCAGCCGAGCCAACAGCAGCCAAAGCCGAATAACACTGCGGGACTGTCGACAACGTGCGAAGGCTTCACCGCCTCCGTCGACGCGAAGTCCCAACCCGGCTGGCACGCCACCATCAACAAGTACGGTCTGGCCTACGCCGTCCCGCCGGATTGGGCTGTCACGGCGTGTGGTGTGCGGATGGGCTGGGCCCAGCCCTGTCCGGACGGGCAGTGCATCGTCCGCGACGTCAGCGCAGCCACAGCAGTGGCCAACCCGGCCTGCACCAAGCAGAACCTGGCGCTGGCCGGCGTCACCGGCTCCAAAAACCCCGACGTCAAGGCCGCACTCGACGAGGAAACCTCCACGGTGCCAACGATCTATACCCGCAACGGCCAGGCGCCTCCGAAGGTCGACTTCACCCCGGTCCGCGAGTTCAGCATCGGCGGCCACCCGGCGGTGCAGACGGTGGCGACCGTGACCGGCATGGCACCGGACGCCTGCAACGGCTCATCAGCACTGCACAGCATCGTGGTCACCACGGTTCCCCATGTCGAAGGCTCCGTCGTCTTCCTGATCTCACTGCGCCAAGGCGCCAACGCCACACCGAAGGCCGATGTAATCAACAAGATCGTCGCGACCTTACGCAGCCCCGCCTAATCTCGCGAAAACGCTTGGTTCACTTCCGTTCCGCATCGAGATGCGCGGCTGATGTGGGCCACCACTGGCAATCACTGGCCATTCCGGAGATGACGCGAGAAAAATGACGAGAGCGCTCAGGCCATCGGGTTTGACTGCTCGTTGACTCGGTACAACCGCCAATCCGGTTGACTGTCGCCATCGTTGGGAATCTCCAGTTCCAGCGTCGCGATGTCGGCGCCGGTCTCGTACAGCGTCGGGTAGCGCTGGTTGAGCGCATCGGAGATGCCACGCCCGGTGGGCGGAACCGCGAGGAGGTACTTGACGCCGTGCGCTGACGGGTCGTTGAGTAGCTGCACGAAGTCGGGATCGGACGGGACCACGAACGTACGCGGTTTGTCCGACGCGACGACGACCGCGAAACCATAGACAGTGTCGGTGATCACGGAACTCTCGGGCAGATTCTGCCCGTCCAGGTAGTCGGCGATCTGCCGCTCGGTGGAGAAGGTGGCGGCGATGCGCCGCTCCACCGCTTTCTGCGGCCGGACATCGTCACGATCGGGGCGCAGCACCGTCGCCAGCGCGTACTCCTGTGGAGCGTAGTCGGGTAAGGACATCCCGTACGCCGACACCGGAACGGTGACTGCGAACACCAGAATGACCGGCACGTAGGCGAATCGGCCGAACCGGGTGCTACTCACGCCCGTGTCGACGGCAGCATGACGGCCCCGCCGTTTGGGAACGAGCAGCTTTCCGTCAGGGACGGCGAGCATGGCCAGACACGCCGCGAAGGGAATCGCCACGATGTAGAAACGCAGGAACGGAAAGGTGGAACCGGTGGCGAACGTGTAGGCCTGGAACGCGAGCACCGCGCCGTACATCAGGATCGGCGCGGCAAGCACGGCCCATTGTGGCCGGCGCCAGCGCATGAACCCCGCCCATCCCGCGAGTGGCACCAGGGTCGGGGCCAGAAGCGTGATGCAGACCAGAGCGAAGGACAGGCCGTCGGTGAAGCTGCTTGCCGTCGCACCGCCGGACTGTTTGAGAATGGCCGAGTTGCCGTATTGGGAGCTGAACTGAGCGAACGCATCCCCGGTGATCAACCAGCTGGTCGCCGCCCACCCGACGAAGGCGACGAAGCCGGGGGCGCTCACCAACAGCACGTCGAGCAGTGCCCGGCGGAACCGCGGTGCCTTGCGGGCCCGTAGGAACGTCGTAACCCCCACCAGCAGGCCAGCGGCGGCGACAGTTCCGACGGCGTCATAGCGCGTCAGGTAGGCCAGGCCCATCGCGATGCCACCGGCGGTGACCAGATGATGCACATCGTCGTCGACCACCCACAGGATCAACCGGCGCACCGCCCAGGTGAGAAAGAAGATGAACGGCGCCTCGCTCATCCCGTTGGACCCGTAGAAGGCGATCATCGGATTACAGGCGAACAGCGCGGTGATGGCAACGACGTAGCTGCGCGGCAGTCCACGATCGGTGCCGACCGTGAAAATCTGCACCACCGCCCCGGCCATGAAGATCGCCGACATGATCGATCCGGAGTAACCCCGGGCGGTCAAATCCGACCAGTAGGGCATCAACAGCATGCTGGGAATCTCCAGCATCGCCGTCAACGGGGTGAAGATGAATCCGATTGCCGCCAAATGGGGATCACGG
Organism: Mycolicibacterium cosmeticum; assembly: GCA_016197365.1. GTDB lineage: Bacteria > Actinomycetota > Actinomycetes > Mycobacteriales > Mycobacteriaceae > Mycobacterium > Mycobacterium cosmeticum_A. The sequence continues at coordinate 5,687 of JACPVS010000010.1, forward strand.
CTGTGGAGAACGCTCTCCGACGCCTGCACCCGCGAGAGCGCGTCACCGAGAATGAACCCGTGCTGCACCTGCAGCCAGTAGCCGAGACCCAGATACAACCCGAACGACAATGCGAACGCGATCTGCTTGCAACGCCTGTCCGACAAGCCGGTGCTCACGTGGTGTCGCTCGTCGCGACGTCTGGTTTGGCCGCCAGCCCGTGAAAGGTCTTCTCCCAGTACGACGGATTCCGGATGATCTGGTACACACCTTTGGCGGCGGCAATACTCATCATGAGCCAGAACGCCGGTACGGTCAGCGCCGGCACCAGCAGATCCGAGCGGTCGTCCTCACGCAGGGCAATCACATTCATGTACAGCGTGGCCGTGTTTCCCAGTACGAGGGCGACCAACGCGGGGAAATAGATGAGGGGCGGGAACACCTCCCCAACCACCGCGGGCTGCCCGAGGAACCACGTGATGGTGATGAGCCAGAACAACAGGTTGAGCACCGCGATGATCGGCGTGCCCGCCAGTACCAGGGTGAATCGGAGGAAGCTGCGGGGCCCCAAGATCCGGAACACCTTGACCGGTTGGCGGATGTGCACCAGCCAGGTCTGCAGATAGCCCTTGTACCAACGGGAACGCTGACGGATCCAGTTGATCGGATCGGAGTTGGCCTCTTCCAGCGTGGCCGAGTCGATAACCGCAGTGTGATAACCCGATGCGTCGATCCGCAGGCCCAGGTCGGCATCTTCGGTGACGTTGAAGGGATCCCACGCGCCGATCTCATCGAGGACGGCACGGCGCAGGTGATTCGAGGTGCCGCCCAACGGAATCGGCGACGTCGTCGTCATCATTCCCGGCAGCAGGTAACCGAACCACAGACCGTACTCTGCGGTGAACCAGCCGGCAAGCAGATTCTGCTGCCCGTTGTGATACGCCAATTTGGCCTGCACACAGGCGATGTTGTCCGGCAGGCTCCGGAACGCCGCAACGACCCGACGCAACTGCAGCGGCTCGGGCAGATCCTCCGCGTCGTAGATGGTGACGATCTCACCGGTGGAGAAGTGCAGGCCGTAATTGCAGGCTTTGGGTTTCGTCCTGGGCTCGGCCGGCGGCACCAGCAAGATGGTGATCACCTCGGATTCACCGCACGCCTTGGCCGCGGTGATGGTGATGTCGTCGTCTTCTTCCAGCAGGAGCAGCACCTGGAGTTTGTCGCGCGGGTACTCCAGCGCGGTCATCGCCCCGATCAGGTCGCCGACCACTTCCGGCTCGTTGTAGGCGGGGACCAGGATCGTGTAGAGCGGCAGGTCGGCATCCGGGATGGCGCGGGCCTGTTCGTCGGTGATGGTGATGGGCCGCGACGCCAAGCCTTCCTTGAAGATGAGTACGCGGTCGAACATCGTCAAGACGTAGCCCACGGTGCACAGCCCGATCAGCACGACCGCGGTCTGCATCGGGCGCCACGCGGCGAAAGCCGCGGTGATGATGAGCAGCGAAACGAGAACCGGCTTCTGCCAGCCCCACACGGCCTGCGAGGCCGACTGCATCGGATGTTCTTCGCGCAGTTCGTTGATGGCGCGGTCGAGTGCATACTGCCGCTGCTCGTCGGTCCCCGGGCTCGAGAACGGGAGGTGCTCGGCGTGCGTGGTCACGGCTTGTATCCCAACGGCTCCAGTTGGGCGCGCAACAGGCCGTGCCCGAACTCGGTCAGGAGGTCGTCGTCCTTCATGTTCGGGTCGGTGTCCTGTGCTGCGGCGTTTCCGCGGAACAGCACGGTGAACATGGAGTTGATGGTCGGACCGACGCCGCCCGTCGGTTCTGGGAAAGGGGCGTTGTCCTCGTGGTTGTCCACGGCGATCGACAGCACCCGCCGACCGATCGCGCCGTTGGTCCACGTCCACTGCAGGCCGTCCCATGTCACCAGGATGCGGTCGTCCACGACGGAGAAGAGGTCGGCCTGCTGGCCGTACCCGAGATCGATCGGCCGGATGCCGCTGAGCCGAATCCCATTGACCCGGTAGATCATTCGAGCAGGATAAACGTAGAGGGAGAACGGGCGCAGCGTGGTGATGGTGTCGACCATGACGGTGCGCGGCCTGCCGAACTTGTCGTGCCGGTAATCTCCGGCATCGGCGACCATCTTCTGCCGGACCAGTGTCGCGCCCCTGCCATAGAACCGGGCCACCCAGTCGTACTCCCGGGTCTCGATGATGCGCCAGCCCTGCGGGGCTTTCAGCGGCTCGGCGAAGTTCATTGAGCTGACCCCCAGCGGCGGCGCCAGGCCGACGTCGGGCAACCGGACGAACGACAACAGGATCGCGACCACGAAAACCACTGGAACCGCCGCCCAGATCTGCTTGGCGGCAAGCGGTTCGAGCTTGCGGTCCAGCACGCGCTTGGGCGCTCCGCGGCGGGATGCCAGATACATCAGCGTGCCGACCAGACAGATCGACGTCAGTGCCGGGACGTACTGGTAGGCGGGCAATGAGGCGTTCGGGAAGAAGATCGCCATCGCCCCCAACATGAGCAGCCCGACCAGCCACGCGAGGTTGGACCCGATCATCGCGCGGCTGGTGTGCCTGCCCACCGCGGTGGCGGTGGCCGTGGCGGCAACGATCATCGTGCCCACCCCGGCTGCCACCCGGTTTCCACCCAAGAGGATGACCGTCAGGAAGTACGGCAGCGGGAAGATCATCAGCAGGATCAGCCAGGCCCAGCCGAAGCGGATGATGGGCCGCAAGCCGAACAACGCGACGCTGGAGCTGACCACGAACAGCCACAGAGCCACGAAATCGAGTCGTAGCAGGTGGAAATACAGTCCATACCGAGGCAGCAGAATCGCGTGCACCAGCAGGGCCAGCACCAAACCCATCGAGCCGACGATGACGTCGGTCTGTCGGTCATGGATGGGCAACTCGGTGCGGTGGCGGCGGGCGATACCGACGGCCGCGAGCGCCGCCGCGATGGGGACGATCCAGGTGTAGCCGCCGAGCCCACCGCCGACGGTCGTGGCCCACGCACTGCGCAAGGTGTCCTGGAACGCGATCGCGGTCAGTAGCGCGATGTAAGCCCAGCGCACGACGAGACGGGTGATCGGGTGCCACGTCTGGGTCGAGGAGAGGCGCCACGCCTGCACCTTCACTGGGGCAGACATGTCAGGCGTCCCGCGCGCGGCGCCGCTCCCGTACCCGCATCCACACCGTGAGTGCCAGCACGACAACCAGTGCGGCGCCGCCGATCCACCACCACGGCGCTATCGACGATGCCGTCGTCGGCTGCGCAGACTGCGCCATCAGGTCCGGCGCCGACACAGTGATCGGATCTCGGTCGGCCACCGAGATGAGCGCCACCCCGTTGACAATCGACCAGCGTCGTTCGTCGCTGCCCAACCATCGCAGCAGTTCGTCGAGTTGACCGGACGCGCCGTTCGAGGTGGCGACCAGCACCGACCGGTGACCATCAAAGGCCGTCTGCAACGACGCGAACTTCAAGGCGGGATCCAGCGTCAGGGTGGTTGGATCGCCGAAGTCGTCGAACGCGTTCAGGGTCATCGGCACCGCGTCGGGAGCCGATACCGGGAGCGGAATCTCGGGGTGATTCCAGCCGTCGGGTGAGATCAGCACGGCGGGGTTGGTGGACTTGATCGCTTCGTCCAGCGGGACCACCGAGGTGTCGATGGGCAGGGCACTGAGCCTCTGCAGTCCCGTCATGATCTGCACTGCCCGAACGGTATCCGCGAAGACGTCGTTGTTGACACCGATCTGGACCTTGGGCATCAGCGCCTGCGGCAGCGACTGGAACCCCGGCGGGACAGGCGGATTGGCGGGTTCGCTCAGCACCGCACTCTCACCGTCGATGGTCAGGGTGATGGGCTGGAACTCGCCGCATCGACCGGTGTTTCCCGAGATGTTCACCTGCACGTTCAGCGTGGTGTAGCGCTGCAGCAGCCGATCCGGCACGTCGACCCAGCGGTCGACAATGCCCGATGCATCTGCCTGCCAATGGGCGATGGTCTCACCGGCGATGGAGACCACGATCTGTCCGCCGATGCTGTTCGGCAGTGGGGTGTAGGAGCCTTGGAGGTGAACGCGGAGGTTGTGCGCCGAGCGCCCCAGCCGAGTCTGATCCAGCCCGATACCCACCTGCGGATTCAGCGCGACCGCGTTGACACCCGGCTGGCCGAGCTTACGGATGGTCGTTTCGTTGCCGGACAGCTGTGGCGTCGACTTCAGCGGGCCGGCAACGGCTTTCGAGGTGAGTGCATACTCGGCGAGCCTGCTGTTGATCAACCGCACCTGGTTGACCAGCTCGGCGGCCGGTCCCGTGATGAGCAGGGCCGGCATCCCGCCCGCCCCGTACAGCGACACACCCGCGTCGGGCCCCTCCGAGATGACGATGTGCCGTTCCAGCGCGCCGCCCGTGCCCGGCGGCCGCACGTCCGGCGCCGGTAGTGCGGCCACCTCGACCGCGGGATACTGCTTGCCGTACCGGGCGACGACGGCTGTGGCGAGTTGAACCGCGGCGTCGGCCTCGGCAAGTGACGGGCTGGCGCCGATGTACACGACCAGTTTGCGCAACACCGGGGGCAGGAAGTCGGCCACCACCACGGGGGCGCGTTCCACGCCGGCGTAGGTCACTGTGACGTTGGTGAGCCGCAGCGGGTTGGTCGGGTCGAGGCAGTAACCGTCCAGCGGCAGCAGATAACTGCGCAGCAGTAGGGTGATCGAGTTGTCGACGACCTGCACCCCAGCGAGCGGGATGACGACCGGTCCACGCTGCGCGGGAATCTCGATCCGGGTGAGCACCCGGTTGTCCTGACTGACGGTGAGCTCGGCGCTGCGGACATACGTCGGCAGTTCGGCGGTGATGTTCAGGGTGGCGGGAGTCATCCCGGCCGGTACCGGCACCGTCAGAGCGGACGTGCCGATCTGGCCGTAGAACAACAGGTCTGGCTCCAGGCCCAGATCCGTGAGCGCGAGCGTGGGCGAGTCCGCCAGCCAGGGCTGGTCGGGTGCTGCACGCACGACGGCGGGAGCAGGCACCGTGAACACGGCCGCGAGAACGGCCAGCAATCCTAGGATCGAGCGCATTCGCTGCAACATTGCACAAAACGATATGCGCTTGCGCGGCTGTTTGACCTGCAAGTCGTCGAATTGTCACCTGCAACTGATTGCGCCTTCAAATCTCTATCGACCGAAATACGGTTCTGGCAAACTACTGTCCGCCCACTTGGCCGGCAGCGGTCGACGGCCTGCGAAGACGCCATTGCCACTGCACGTTGTCATTCGACCCCAGAGCCAGGCAACACAAGCTCAGGACTCTGTACCGATATGCAAAAACAGCAATGCCCGGTGGCACGGACCGACGGTAAGCGTCAGCCGATCAGCCACTGCGGCAACAGCATCCGCGTATCGGCCACAAACGGCCAGTCCGGCTCCGCCAACCGGGCCCACAGTTCGGCGTCGGTCCGCCACCGTCCTCACCCAACACGTGGAGACGACAACTCCACCAACGCAAAAACCCCCGCCCGGTGGGCGGGGGTTTTCACGAATACGGTCTTACTTGGCTCGCTCGAGAACCTCGACCAGCCGCCACCGCTTGGTGGCCGACAACGGCCGGGTCTCCATCAGCGAGACGCGGTCGCCGACACCGGCATCGCCGTTCTCGTCGTGCGCCTTGACCTTCGTGGTGGTCCGGATGATCTTGCCATAGAGCGGGTGGCTCTTGCGAGATTCCAGCTCGACCACGATGGTCTTCTGCATCTTGTCGCTGACCACGTAGCCGATGGCCGTCTTACGACGGCCACGCGGCGACTCGGTGGCCGGCGTGTGATTGGGGCCCTTAGTTTCTGCCATTACGAATCCTCACCAACGGGTCCGGCGGCCAGACCCAGTTCACGTTCACGCAGCACGGTGTAGACCCGTGCGATCTCCTGGCGCACCACGCGCAGCCGGCGGTTGTTGGCCAGCTGTCCGGTGGCCATCTGGAAGCGCAGGTTGAACAGCTCTTCCTTCGACTCACGCACCCGAGTGGTGAGCTCCTCATCGGTGAGCTCACGCAGTTCGCCGGGTGAAATTCCCACTGCCATCAGAACTGCTCCTCTCGTGTAATGATGCGTGCCTTGATCGGCAGCTTGTGGATCGCGCGGGTGAGCGCTTCCTTGGCGATCTTCTCGTCCGGGAAGCTGATCTCGAACAGCACGCGTCCGGGCTTGACGTTGGCGACCCACCACTCCGGCGAACCCTTACCGGAACCCATGCGGGTCTCGGCGGGCTTCTTGGTCAGCGGGCGGTCCGGGAAGATGTTGATCCAGACCTTGCCGCCGCGCTTGATGTGCCGGTTGATGGCGATACGAGCGGACTCGATCTGCCGGTTGGTGATGTAGGCATGCTCCAGAGCCTGGATGCCGTAGTCACCGAAGCTGACCGCGGTGCCGCCGCTGGCGATGCCACGCTGCTCCGGGTGGTGCTGCTTGCGGTGCTTGACCCTGCGGGGAATCAACATGATTAGTTCTCCGTAGCTTCCGGCTGACCGGAATTGGAAGCTGCCTCGACAGCAGCGTCAGCGGTCGGCGCAGCTGTCTCGTCACCGCTGGCGGCACGCCCGGCGTCGGTGCTCGTCGCCGTGGTACCCGACGCACCGCTACGGCGCGGACGGGTGCCCGTCGGACGATCCCGGCGGGGACGGTCTGCGGCCGGCGCAGCGGCGGCGGTCAGCTCACGCTTACCACCGACGATGTCGCCCTTGTAGATCCAGACCTTCACGCCGATGCGGCCGAAGGTGGTCTTTGCCTCGTAGAGGCCGTAGTCGATGTCCGCGCGCAGCGTGTGCAGCGGGACGCGACCTTCGCGGTAGAACTCCGAGCGGCTCATCTCAGCACCGCCGAGGCGACCCGAGCACTGGACCCGGATGCCCTTGACGTTGGGCTGGCGCATGGCCGACTGGATAGCCTTGCGCATCGCGCGACGGAACGCCACGCGGTTGCTCAGCTGCTCCGCGACGCCCTGGGCCACCAGCTGTGCCACTGCCTCGGGGTTCTTCACCTCGAGGATGTTCAGCTGCACCTGCTTCTTGGTGAGCTTCTCCAGGTCGGTGCGGATCCGGTCGGCCTCGGTGCCACGACGCCCGATCACGATGCCGGGACGCGCGGTGTGGATATCGACACGGACTCTGTCGCGAGTCCTTTCGATCTCCACATCGGCGATGCCGGCACGCTCAAGGCCGGTGGCCAGGAGGCGACGGATCGCGACGTCTTCCTTCACGTAATCCGAATACTGCTTGTCCGCGTACCAACGCGACTTCCAGTCGGTGGTGATACCGAGGCGGAAGCCGTGCGGATTGATCTTCTGGCCCACTACTCCGAGCCCTCCTTCGCCTCTGCAGAAGCCTTGGTGGATGTGGCCTTGGTCGTAGCGGCCTTGCTGCCCTGCGCACGACGTGCGCGAGCCGCACTCGCCGAGGCGCCCTGCTGCCCGCTCTTGCGCGGCGGCCGGCTCTCCACGATCACAGTGATGTGGCTGGTGCGCTTACGGATCCGGAATGCACGCCCCTGGGCGCGCGGACGGATCCGCTTGGCGGTCGGGCCACCGTCGGCGTGGATGGTGGCGACCACGAGGGTCGCCGGGTCCAGCCCGTTGTTGTTCTGCGCGTTGGCGGCCGCACTGGCGATCACCTTGGCGACCGTCTCGCTGGCCTCCTGGGGAGCCCAGCGCAGGATGTCGAGCGCCTCGGCCACGGACTTGCCGCGGACCAGGTCGATGACCCGGCGTGCCTTGGTCGGCGACATGTGCACGTAGCGTGCAACCGCCGTCGCGGACGGATATTCAGTCGTCGTACTCATTACCGGCGCTTCGCCTTCCGGTCATCCTTGATGTGACCCTTGAACGTACGGGTGGGCGCGAACTCGCCCAGCTTGTGCCCGACCATCGCCTCGGTGACGAACACCGGCACGTGCTTGCGACCGTCGTGGACGGCGAAGGTGTGACCGATGAAGTCCGGAATGATGGTGGACCGGCGCGACCAGGTCTTGATGACCTGCTTGGTGTTCTTCTCGTTCTGGACGTCGACCTTCTTGAGCAGATGGTCGTCGACGAACGGGCCCTTCTTGAGGCTGCGTGGCATCGCTTTACTCCCTAGCGCTTATTCTTGCCGGTGCGCCGGCGACGGACGATGAGCTTGTCGCTCGCCTTGTTCGGCTTGCGGGTGCGGCCCTCGGGCTTGCCCCAGGGGCTAACCGGGTGACGACCACCGGAGGTCTTACCCTCACCACCACCGTGCGGGTGGTCGACCGGGTTCATCACGACACCACGGACGGTGGGGCGCTTGCCCTTCCACCGCATACGGCCGGCTTTACCCCAGTTGATGTTGGCCTGCTCCTTGTTGCCGACCTCGCCGACGGTGGCGCGGCAGCGCACATCGACGCGACGGATCTCGCCGGAGGGCATACGCAGGGAGGCGTAAGTGCCTTCCTTACCCAGCAGCTGGATGCTGACGCCGGCCGAGCGGCCGAGCTTGGCACCGCCGCCGGGCCGCAGTTCCACAGCGTGGATGACGGTACCGGCCGGGATGTTGCGCAGCGGCAGGTTGTTACCCGGCTTGATGTCGGCGTTGGGGCCCTGCTCGATGACATCGCCCTGCTTCAGACCCTGCGGCGCGATGATGTAGCGCTTCTCGCCGTCCAGGAAATGCAGCAGCGCGATGTTCGCGGTGCGGTTGGGGTCGTACTCGATGTGCGCGACCTTGGCGTTGACGCCGTCCTTGTCATTGCGACGGAAGTCGATGACGCGGTAGGCACGCTTGTGGCCACCACCCTTGTGCCGAGTGGTGATGCGGCCGTGGGCGTTACGTCCACCAGTGCTGTGCAGCGGGCGGATGAGCGACTTCTCCGGAGTCGAACGAGTGATCTCGGCGAAATCGGAGACGCTCGAACCGCGACGACCCGGGGTCGTCGGCTTGTACTTGCGAATTGCCATTATCAGTTAATCCCTTAACTCCCGGCCGGTCAGGCCGGTGCTCCGAAGAGGTCGATCGGCTTGCTGCCCTGCGCCAAGGTCACGATCGCGCGCTTGGTGCTCTTGCGCTGGCCGTAACCGGTGCGGGTGCGCTTGCGCTTGCCGTTGCGGTTGAGGGTGTTCACCGAATCGACCTTGACGGAGAAGATCTTCTCGATGGCGATCTTGATCTGCGTCTTGTTCGAATCCGGGTGCACCACAAACGTGTACACGTTGCCCTCGATCAGTCCGTAGGACTTCTCCGAGATGACCGGGGCCAGAATGATGTCGCGGGGGTCGGTAATCGTTGCCATCAGACCGACGCTCCTTCTTTGTGGTCCTTGGTGTTCGCATCGATGTACGCGTTGAGCGCTTCGACGCTGAACACGATGTCATCTGCACGCAGCACGTCATAGGTGTTGAGCTGGTCGGCCGAGAGCACGTGCACACCGGGAAGGTTGCGTACGCTCTTGGCGCCGACTTCGTCGGCACGACCGATGACCACCAGCACGCGCTTGCGGTCGGTCAGCGTGCCCAGGAAACCCTTGGCGCTCTTGGTCGACGGGTTCTGGCCGGCCACCAGTTCGGTGACGGCGTGGATCCGCTCGTTGCGCGCCCGGTCCGAGAGCGCCCCGCGCAGTGCGGCGGCGATCATCTTCTTGGGGGTGCGCTGGCTGTAGTCACGCGGCTTGGGAGCGTGCACTGCGCCACCACCGGTGAACTGCGGTGCACGGGTCGAGCCCTGACGCGCCCGGCCGGTGCCCTTCTGGCGGTACGGCTTCTTGCCGCCACCGGAGACCTCGGCGCGAGTCTTGGCCGAGTGCGTGCCCTGGCGGGCTGCGGCGAGCTGCGCGTTGACCACCTGGTGCATCAGCGCGATGCTGGCTTCGGCGTCGAACAGCGCGGCGGGCAACTCGACGGAGCCGTCCAGCTTGCCGTCCGGGGTATGAACGTCAATCTTCAAAGAAGTCATTACTTCTCACCTCGTTTGATCGCGGTGCGAACCACGACGAGTCCACCGTTGCGCCCGGGAACTGCGCCCTTGATCAACAGCACGCCGTTCTCGGCGTCGACCTTGTGCACCTTCAGGTTCTGGGTGGTGACGCGGTCACTACCCATACGGCCCGACATCCGGGTGCCCTTGAAGACACGACCCGGGGTGGCGCAGCCACCGATCGAACCGGGACGACGGTGCACAGCCTGCGCACCGTGCGAAGCGCCCTGGCCCTTGAAGCCGTGACGCTTCATGGTGCCGGCGAAGCCCTTGCCCTTGCTGGTGCCGGTCACGTCGACGTACGCGCCGTCGGCGAAGATCTCGGCAGTCAGCTCCTGGCCGACCTCGTACTCGGCGGCCGCGGCCTCGTTCTCCAGGCGCAGCTCTGCCAGGTGCCGGCGCGGGTTGATCCCGGCGGCGGCGAACTGACCGGTGACCGGCTTGGTGACCTTGCGCGGGCTGATCTCGCCGTAGGCGAGCTGCACGGCGCTGTAGCCATCGAGCTCGGTGGTGCGGATGCGGGTCACCACGTTGGGGCCGGCCTTGACGACCGTCACCGGGACGACTTTGTTGTTCTCGTCGAACACCTGCGTCATGCCCAGCTTGGTGCCCAGAATGCCTTTTCTAGCCATTTCTCTGAGTCTCCTACTGGATATTGACGTCGACGCTCGCCGGCAGATCGATGCGCATCAAGGCGTCAACGGTCTTCGGCGTCGGGTCGAGGATGTCGATAAGGCGCTTGTGGGTACGCATTTCGAAATGCTCCCGCGAGTCCTTGTACTTATGGGGAGACCGGATAACGCAATACACGTTCTTCTCGGTCGGCAGCGGCACCGGGCCGACCACGCTGGCGCCCGTACGGGTGACAGTCTCGACGATCTTTCGCGCCGAGGCGTCGATCGCCTCATGGTCGTAGGCCTTGAGCCTGATGCGGATCTTCTGTCCCGCCACGCTTCTCCTACCTCACTATTAACGGGCCCAGTGTTGGGCCATGTTCTGCTTGGTCTAGCGCGCACCGCACGAATGCGCTGCGCTGGCTATGCCGCCGCTGTTTACCTGTCTCTGGTACACCGACCCCCGCGCTCGGGTGTGTCGCCCTTGCGCACACTCGTCCGCGTTCGAAATATCGATCACGATCGAGGTGGGGACCGGACGCGTCCGTGAGGACGCTGGTCGCATGCCCGGCCAGGCGAACCCGGCTCAAGGCAACCCGAACAGTATGCCTCAGATCCGGGCGGCAGCCAAATTCCGGCTGATCGGCCCCGCGCCAGCTGCGATGAGGGTCGGGAGAGGCGCCGACACTGAAGCCAGGGACCCCCTCGTGAGACGAATTCGTCCCTGGCTCCAGCCTCGGCGTCGGGCCCTACCTTACTCCGCAGTAAGGTCTAGCTCCATGCCCGCGCAGAACCCCACCTACCGCGCCTGGAAGGCACTCTCGGGACGCCCGGGCGGCACGCGAGTGTTCTCGGCCGCCGCCATGGTGCGGGTGCCATATTTCGCCTCGGTGTTACCGCACGTCCTGACGATGGAGCCGGGTCGCGCCGAGGTGGCGGTGCCCAAGTGGTTCTTCGTCTACAACCACCTGCACACCGTGCATGCCATCGCGTCCTGCAACGCCGCCGAGGTGGCGATGGGCATGGCCATGGAAGCCACCGTGCCCACCACCCATCGCTGGATCCCCAAGGCGATGACGGTTCAGTACCTGGCCAAGGCGACGTCGTCCCTGCGGGCGGTCGCCGAGTTCGAGGTGCCGGACTTCGGCGCCATCACCGAGGGCGCCGAGATCACCGTGCCGGTGCGCATCACCGATCGGGACGGCACCGAGGTGGTGCACGCGGACATCACGACGTGGGTGACGCGGGTCTAGCTACTCCAGGTAGGTGCCGTGCCCTTCGCGCACCAGGTCACCGTCGAAGATGAGAACCTCGTTCACCAACTGTCCGCGGTGGTTGCGGTAGTTGATGACGACGGTGGACACACCCTGATAGACGCCGACGATCTCGAAGCACAGGTCGGGCAGCTGCGCCAGCGCGCGGATCCAGTACTCGCGCAGCGCCTGCTTGCCGCGCACGACTCCCCCACTCCCCGGCACCACCCGCTCGGCCACCGGCGAGGTGAACACCACGTCCTCGTGGAAGTGCGCGAGCACCGCCTCGACATCGTGGTCGTTCCACGCATCCACCCAGCGTTGCGCGAAGTCGCTCATCCCGTCAGCCTTCCAGCCCGGCCCAGAACGGGCAGTGGTGCGACGCCGCGAAATCGGTGATCACCCTGCTGCCGTCGGGCCGAAGCTGCATCCACTGCTCGGGCACATCGTTCACGGGCGGCCAGACCGGCCCGCCCGGTGCCGCGGGTACACCGGTGGTGACGAATTGTGTCCAGTAGGACAGCATCTGGTCGGACAGCTGTTGCTGTGCGGCGTCGAGCCGGGGGGCTCCGCCGATCTCGAACAGGTACCGAAGTTCCAGGGAGTGACTGGCGCCGACCGGGAACGGCAAGTGCCGCAACGGATCCGGTGTCGGTGGCATCGGATCGTCGAATTCGTAGCCGTACACCGGCGCAGATCTGGCCAGGTCGGTCGCCATCCGGTGTGCGACGCAGGCGAAGACACCGTCGGTGACCGTCGCGGCATACGCCAGCGATGCGCTGCCGCCGAAGTGGGCCAGCGGATACTGCGCCCCGACGGCAGCCGCGTCGGGCCCGAAGGTGTCCGCGAGCAGACCCGGGTAGTCGGCCGGGGTGGCGTCATGGCGGGTGCGCAGGTACTGCAGCGCCACAAAGAGCGTGAACTCATCGGCCGTGGTGCCGACGAGCACCGGGACCTTGGCCGCCTTGCCGTCGCGCATCATGGTGACCGGATCCGCCGGCAGGAGCGGTGTTCCCGTCACCGGACCGGTCAGCCAGTCGCTGCCGATGCGGTAGAACCACGGCGGCTGGTCGAGCTTGGCGGCGGGCAACTCCCGCAGGCAACGCGCGGCGTCGGCCGGATCGGTGCAGCCCACCCGCGCGGCATAGCGCAGGCTTTCGCGGCGGGCGGTGGCCAGGTCAGCCTGCGCCTGGCACGGACCGCTCTGGATGATGGCGGCGCGGAACAGCCCCGTCGAGCCGGGTGCGACAAGGTGATCGCAGACCGACATCGCACCCGCGGATTCCCCGGCGATGGTGACCTTCGCGGGGTCGCCGCCGAAGGCGCCGATGTTGTCGTGCACCCAGCGCAACGCGGCCTGCTGGTCGGCGAGCCCGTAATTGCCGTCCCCGACATCCGGGTGGGCGAGGAATCCGGGCGCGCCGAGTCGGTAGTTGACGGTGACGACGATGACGCGGCCTTTGGTCGCCATCCAGCGCGAGCCGTAGAGCTCGCCGCTGCCATTGATGAACGCTCCGCCGTGAATCCAGAACATCACCGGTAGGCCAACGGCACCGGCCGGCACCCACACGTTGAGGGTGAGGCAGTCCTCGGAGGTCTTGCGACCCCAGCCGGGATCACGGGAGGTGTCCTGCACGCATCGTGGACGCGGGATGGCCGCGTCCCGGACGCCCACCCACGGCGCGACCGGAGCGGGCGGCTGCCAGCGCAGCGCTCCCAGTGGGGGTGCGGCATACGGAATGCCTTGGAACAGAACGTAGCCCGACGCCGCAGCGCCTTCGAGCAGGCCTTCGGCGACGTGCACCAGACCGCGGTCGAGCCCGGGGTCCGGTTTCGGCACCTGACTGGTTCCGGCCACCTGTCCGGCACCCCGCCCGCAGCCGCCGAGCACCAGCACACCGATCGCCAGGACGGCCAGCAAGCGAGCGACAGGGCCTGACGGACGGCGCCCGAACGAACCGGAGGGCATGATTCGCGAGCCTACGGCAGCCGATCGACGCAAAGCCGCCCGCGCGGGCGCGCACATCGCCGACACTGGGGTCGACCGGAAACCTGACACCCGTCAAGTCAACCGCAAGGAGCTGCCGATGAGCACCCCGACCACCGACCGCCCGGTAAGCCCGGCGAATCGCGTCCTGGCCGACCCGACCGCCTACGCCGACGACGCGCGCCTGCACGCGGCACTGCGTCAGCTGCGCGCCGAACACCCGGTGTCCTGGGTCGACTACCGGCCGTACCGGCCCTTCTGGGCCATCACCAAGCACGCGGACATCATGGCGATCGAACGGGAGAACGACCTGTTCATCAGCGAACCGCGGCCGCTGCTGGCCACCGCCGACGCCGACGACATGGCCAAGGCACAGTTGGAGGCCGGGATGGGCCTGCGCACCCTGATCCACATGGACGATCCGCACCACCGCAAGGTGCGGACCATCGGCGCGGACTGGTTCCGGCCCAAGGCGATGCGCGACCTGAAGGTGCGCGTCGACGAGTTGGCCAAGCGCTATGTCGACCGGATGCGCGAGATCGGGCCCGAGTGCGACTTCGTCACGGAGATCGCGGTCAATTTCCCGCTGTACGTGATCATGTCGCTGCTGGGGCTACCCGAGTCCGACTTCGGGCGGATGCACATGCTGACCCAGGAGATGTTCGGCGGTGACGACGAGGAATACCAGCGCGGCAAGTCCCTGGAGGACGGCCTGGAGGTGCTGATGGACTTCTTCGCCTACTTCTCCCAGCTGACCGCGTCCCGCCGGGCGACGCCCACCGAGGATCTGGCGTCGGCGATCGCCAACGGGAACATCGACGGCCAACCGCTGTCCGACGTCGACACCGCGTCGTACTACGTGATCGTGGCCAGCGCCGGGCACGACACCACCAAGGACGCGATCTCCGGCGGCCTGCACGCCCTCATCGAGAATCCCGCCGAACTGGAGCGGTTGCGCGCACAACCCGACCTGATGGGCACGGCCGTCGAGGAGATGATCCGCTGGACCACGCCGGTCAAGGAATTCATGCGTACCTCGACCGCGGACACCGAAGTGCGCGGCGTCTCGATAGCCAAGGGCGAATCCGTCTATCTGGCGTACGTGTCGGGCAACCGTGACGAAGAGGTCTTCACCGATCCGTTCCGCTTCGACATCGGCCGGGATCCCAACAAGCACTTGGCATTCGGGTATGGCGTGCACTTCTGTCTCGGTGCCGCGCTGGCCCGGATGGAGATGGCCAGCTTGTTCACCGAGCTCATCCCGCGCCTGGAGTCCATCGAATTGGCCGGTGCCCCCACGCTTTCGCGCACGGTGTTCGTCGGCGGCCTCAAGCACCTGCCGATCCGGTATTCGTTGCGCTGATCGAGTGGGTGGCCAGGAAACCGTCCACCGACGCCTTGGCGACCTCGGCGTAGTCGAAGTCGGGCAGCGTACTGAGCTTGCCGAGCACGACGGGGCCCAGGAGCAGGGCCGCGGCCCTGGTGCGGTCCACGTCGCCGAGTGCGGCGACCGCCTCCGTGCTGCCCAGGACGGCTTCCAGCGGCGCCGCGTACTGTTCGGCGACCCGCTCGCGCAGGGTCTGCACCTCCGGACTCTCCGAGTGCCCGGAGGTACCGACCCAGGGCAGTGCGGTCATGTCGCCGCCCAGCGCCAACCAGGACATCGCCGCCACCGTGACCGGCACCTCGGCGATCAGGGCGGCCTGAGCCTGCACCAGCACTGTCAACCGTTCGCGCAGCGGTCCGTCCGGCGGCGGTTCCGGCGCGGGCGGGATCAGCGCGTGAAAAGCGGCCGCCAGCAGGTCGTTTCCGCTGGGAAAGTGCCGGTAGAGGGTGGCCCTGGCCACGTTGGCGCCACGCAGGACGGCATCGACGGTCACCGCACTGGGGCCGCCGGTGCGCAGCAGGGCCGTCGCCGCGTCGAGCAGCCGGGCCCGGGAGCGAGCCGGCCGCGGATCCGATTCGACCGCCACCTCTAAAACTCCTCACTACAGAAACAAGACTGTTAGTCTCGTAGAAAGACCAAGAGTCTCGTTATTGTCGCACCCGTGAGGAGCCGAGCATGGTCGACACCCCACAACTCGAGATGCCCGACATCTCCGCGCGCACCCGGGCGTGGACACTCTGCATCGCCTGCCTGGGTGTCCTGCTGGTCATCTCGTCGATGGTGGCGCTGAACACCGCGCTAGGCGACATCGCCGTCGCGATGTCGGCCAGCCAGACGCAGCTGACCTGGATCGTGGACGTCTACACACTGGCGCTGGCATGTCTGCTGCTGCCGGCCGGGGCGATCGGCGACCGGTTCGGCCGCCGGGTCGCGCTACTCGCGGGGCTCGCGGTGTTCGCCGCGGCCTCGGTGGTTCCCGCGGTGTGCTCGGATCCCGGGTACGTGATCGCGGCCCGCGGGGTGGCCGGAGCCGGGGCCGCGTTCATCATGCCCGCCACCTTGTCGCTGCTGACGACCGCATACCCGAAAGATCAGCGCGCCAAGGCGATAGCCATCTGGGCCGGCGTCGCGGGCTGCGGGGCCATCGTCGGGATGCTGGGGTCGGGTGTGCTGCTGCAGGTCTGGTCATGGCAGGCGGTGTTCTGGGGCTTCGCCATCGGCGCGGCGCTCATCTTCGTACTGGCCCTGACCATCGCCGAATCCAAGGATCCCGATGCCACGCCACTGGACGTCGTCGGCGCGGTGACGATCGGCGTGGCCGTCGCGGTGCTGGTATTCGGGATCCTGGAGGCTCCCGCCCGCGGCTGGGGCCATCCCGTCGTGCTGTGCTGCATCGCCGCGGGGGTGCTGCTGATGATCGCCTTCGGCATCGTCGAATTGCGCAGGGTGCATCCATTGTTGGATGTGCGGTTGTTCCGGGTACCCGAATTCGCCACCGGCGCGGCGGCGATCACCGCACTGTTCATGACGATGTTCGGCTTCTTCTTCCTGGAAATGCAATTGCTCCAGTTGGTGTTGGGGTACTCCCCCTTGGGAACAGCTGTCGCGCTGTCCCCCTTGGCCGTTCCTTTGCTGATCCTGTCGCCGCTGTCGGCGTGGTACCTGCCGCGCCTGGGGTTGCGGTTCGTGGTGTTCACAGGGCTGATGCTGATGGCGACCGGGCTGCTGTGCATGCGCGGCCTCGCGGTGGACGCGACCTACTGGGAGCTGGCCTGGCCACTGCTGATCATCAGCACCGGCGTCGGGTTGTTCACCGCGCCGACCACCTCGGCGATCATGACCTCGGCCCCCGACGACAAGCAAGGTGTGGCCTCCGCGGTCAACGACACCACCCGCGAGATGGGTGCCGCGCTGGGGATCGCACTGGCCGGTTCGATGCTGGCGGCGGGCTACACCCACGAGATCCTGCCTGCGCTGGGCGGCTACCCCGAACCCCTGCGCAGGGCGGCGGCCGGATCCTTAGGCGAGGCGCTCAATGCCGCAACACAATTGGGACCCAACGGCACCGATTTGATATTCGCCGCAAAAATGTCTTTCCTCTACGCGATGCAGAGCTCGCTGACGGTGCTCGCGGTCGTGACCGCGGTGGCCGCCCTGGTGATCTCGTTGTTCGCGCCCGGCCGCGACGGTCGGCTGCTGTTCAGGAGATGAACTCGGCCGCCCGGTGCCCGATCATCGCGATGGTGGCATGCGGACCTCGACTGGGCAGTGTCGGCATGATCGACCCGTCCACCACCCAGAGGCCGTCCACCCCGTGCACCCGGCATCGCTCGTCGAGCACCGAACCCATCGGCACGGTAGCGCTCAGATGCTGGGTGGTGGACCAATGCGCCTCCAGCCCAGTCATTCCCGCTATCGCGCGGGCGACGTCGGCGCCGGCGCTCAGCGCGGCGACATCGGCTTCCGCACCGTCGTAGTGATGTTCGAGCACCGGGGCATCGGCGAGGTCGGGCGACAGCACCGAGAGCCGGCCCCGGGACCGGGGCCGCATCAGCGCGACACCGATATGCGGATGGTCGGCGGGACCCGCTCCGATCATCTCCGCGAAACCCGTTGTGTAGAGCCTGATCTCCAGATCATCGACGGACAGCGCCGCCTCCACCGGCGGCCGGCCCGGCGCCGCGGGCCACTCGACGGGCAGCACCCACTCGGGGTGATCGCAGAACGCCGTCCCGACCGGCAGATCGGCCTGCACCGCGATGCCGGCGCGTTCCAGCATGCCTGCCGGCCCGAAGCCCGACACCATGAGCAGCTGTGCCGAACCGATAGCCCCGGCGGACAACACGATTCGATCTGCCGTGAGGACTTCCGCGCCTGCCGGGCCCAGCACCTCCACACCGACGGCGCGGGACCCGCGGATCAGGATCCGCAACACCGGGGTGCTCGACCGCACGCTGAGGTTACGTCGCCCCTGCGCGGGCAGCAGGAACGCCGAACCGGGGCCGATCCTGACCCCGTCGTCGATGTTGAGCGGTATCGCCCCCACCCCATCCGGCCCGGGCACACCGTTAAGATCGTCGAGCCAGGGATACCCGAGGTCGAGCACCCCCTGCACGAACGTCGCGGTGCCGGGACTGAGGTTCGTCGTCCGGCTGACGCGGATGGGGCCCACCGCGCCATGTAGGGGCCCGGTGCGGTCCAGGTCGGTCTCGATGGCCCGGAAGTGGGGCAGCACGTCGTCCCAGCGCCAGCCCGGCAGGTCCCAGCCGTCGAAGTCCGCGGGCCGGCCACGGCAGAAGTAGCCGCCGTTGATGGCGCCCGAGCCGCCCACCACGGCACCGCGCATCACGGTCGCCGTCCGATGAGGGTGGTCGGTCAGTGTCGTCACGTAGTGCCGGGCGACCGCGCTACCCGGCCCGATCGGGAGCCGGGTGGCGTCGCGCAGCTCCGCGGCCACCGCGGGGTCGTCGGCGGCCGGGCCCACTTCCAGCACCGTGACCCGGCAGCGTTCGTCGACCGAAAGGCGTTCGGCCAGAACCGAACCAGCGCTTCCCGCGCCGACGATCAGGACATCGCTGTGCAAGTGTCAGGTCACGACCGGATCTGCGGCTTGAGCGCCCCGATGTGGCGCTCACGCACCACCCCGGTCCACAGGCCGAGCCCGTAGGCGATGTCGTCGAGGCGTTTGAGCAACAGGTAGCTCAGCACACCGACCCGCTGCGTGTCCTGGTCGGCGCTGTTGTTGCGGCTGGCCCAGTCGGCGAGGCCGTCGAGAATCGCGGCCAGCAGGACCACCTGCCGACAACGCCGGAAGAACACGGCGGCCAACAGTGTCACGGGCCAGTAGTGCCGGCAGATGGCGGACGCGGTCTGCAGCGCCGACCCCCACAACCCGCGCGCGGCCATCGCGGCGACCTGTTTGGGTTCGGTGTCCACCGCACCGAGCGAAGTCGATATCCGGCGCCCGAACAACACCGTGATGACCGCGGCGGCGAGGTACCCGACGCCGGATCCGCTCGCCATCAGGATCCAGACCAGCAGCATCCAGCGGTGCACCACCATCGGAGCGGTCTTACCGGGGTGGCGCACCGAGAGCGGCGCCGCAGATTGCCCGTAGAAGGCCTTGCGCCCGAACCACTCCCGCAATTGCGTCCGGTGGTCGTGGCCCACCTGCGCAATGGGCTCGTAGCGGAGCCGGTGACCGGCCTCCACGAATCGCCAGCACAGGTCGACGTCCTCGCCCGAGCGGAGGGTCTCGTCGAAGCCGCCCACCTCTGTCAGCAGGCTGCGCCGGCAGATGATGGCCGCACTGGGCACGTAGGACACCGGGCCGTACGGGACGACGGGGGCCTCCCGCATTCCCAGGTCCAGCGACGACCGCACGGACTCGTACCGGGCGACCAGGTTGTCGGGCTCACGCAGGCTCACGATGCGCGGCGCCACCAGAGCCACCGCGGGGTCGCAGAAGTGCCCCAGGAGCGCCTCCAGCCAGCCGCGCCGGGGCACCACGTCGGAGTCCAGGAACGCCACGAAGTCGGTGGTGCACGCCAGCAGGCCGGTGTTGCGCGCGGCGGCCGGACCACGGCTGCGAGCATGCCGCAGCACCAGCACATCGCTGCGCTCGCCGTCGAAATCGGAGTCCTGCACCGGCACCGTCGAGCCGTCGTCGACCACGACGACGCGCATGCCCCGCAGCGAGCGCACCAACCGGCACAGGCCGAGGGTGTTGTCACGCACTGGCACAACGACTGTGACATCGCGGTGGGACGGACCGGTGGCCGGTCGCGGATGTGCGACGGTGGCATCCAGCAGGGTGCGGGCCAGCTGCGCCGACAACGCGTCGTGCACCTCGAGGCGGCCGTCGTCGAGCATGGTCTGGGCCACCGGTGCCAGTCGCAGCAGTCGGGTCGGCGACCCGCCCAGCAGTGCGGCGCCCTCGCCGAGAACCTTCACCCTGCGGTCGACCTGGACCGCGAAACCGTCGGGCAGCCGCGGACCCGTCATATCAGCATCCCGCGCGCGTCCGGTGCCCATGCCGACACCCTGCGCACACACCCGTCGACCATGGCGGCGAAAAGTTGCTCGCCGTCCTGTTCGGTCGCCGTCGTCGGATCCCCCAGGACCCCTATCTCACTCACCGCAGCCACCCCGCCGCGACGCATTGCCGGCATCAGTTCCGACAACGGTGCACTGTTACCCGGCACGCGTTCCTCTATCCGCACGTTCTCTGGTGAAATATGTAGCAATACAGAAGTTTCGGTATGGCCCGCATGTGCGTCGGCGCCTGCGACCGTACAGGAGGACCAGGCGGCGTCGCGGCCTTCCGCGCGAAGTAGCGTCACCGCCGCCACCAAGGCCTCGACGTTCCCACCGTGGCCGTTGACGAAGACCAGGCGTGTTGCCCAGCCGCACGCCGAGCGGCCGAACTCCGTCAGGACCATCCGCAGGGCCTCGGTGCCGATCGACACCGTGCCGGGGAAACCCTCGTGTTCGCCACTGGCGCCATAGCTCAGTGCCGGCGCCAGCAGCCAGCCCGCCCCGACCCGGGCGGCCGCCGAGCGGGCGACCGCGACCGCAATCCTGGTGTCGGTGTCGAGCGGGAGGTGCGGACCGTGCTGCTCAGTCGACCCGAGCGGGACGATCAGCGAGGGATTCCGTGCAGGCGAAGCCCCATGCAACCGATTCGACGTCGCAGTGCCGAGGTCGGTGGGGAAGGCCACGCGACGATGGTAGGCCGAATTCACCTGGCGTGCGCCGATTGTTGGCGCATGCGCAGCAATTGATTTCAATTGCCGGGCGCGGCTGACGGACGAGGGGTCACGTCAGCCACGTCAGCCACGTCCGTATCAGCTGGCGGGGACCCCGAGCGTGCGGGTGAACCCTTGCGGAATCAAGATGTCGTCGGGCGTCAAATCGTGGATCGAGGACTTGCCGAGCCCGCGCAGGGCGGAGTCGATGCCGCCGTGCAGGATGTCCAGCACGTTCTCGACGCCGGCCTGACCGTTGGCCGCGAGACCCCAGAGGTAGGCCCGGCCGATCATGACGGCGCGGGCGCCGAGGGCCACGGCCTTGACGACATCGCTGCCGCGCCGCACGCCACCGTCGAGCAGGACCTCGACCTGATCGCCGACCGCGTCGGCGATGGCAGGCAGGCAACGGATGGCCGCCGGAGTGCCGTCGAGGTTGTTGCCGCCGTGGTTGGACACCGTGATGGCCGAAACACCCGCATCCACAGCGCGTTTGGCGTCGTCGACGCGAACCATGCCCTTGAGCAGGAACGGACCACCCCACTGTTCACGCAGCCAGGAGACGTCTTCCCAGGTCGGCGGCGGTGTACCCATCCACTGGCCGTAGGCCTCGAAGAAGGTCGGACCCGCCTCACCGCGGCGGCCCTGGTTGGGGACCCGCAGGTCCGGCGGGCGCAGATTCTTGCCGAAGCTCCACAGCCAGCGGGGCTTGCTGATGACCTCCGGCGCCATCTTCACCATGGTCTTGAGGTCCATGCTCTCCGGGATCTTGGGGCTGCCCCAGTCCCGGCCATGGCTGAAGCTCCAGTCCGTGGTGAGGATCAGCCCGACCGCGCCCGCCTCGCGGGCCCGGATCATCCGGGCCAGGATTTCGTCGCGGCTGCCCAGCCAGTAGATCTGGAAGAAGATCTTGCCGTTGACGGCCGTCACTTCCTCCATCGGCTTGCTGGCAAACGACGAGAGCCCCATCGCCGTGCCGCGGGCCGCGGCGGC
Organism: Mycolicibacterium cosmeticum; assembly: GCA_016197365.1. GTDB lineage: Bacteria > Actinomycetota > Actinomycetes > Mycobacteriales > Mycobacteriaceae > Mycobacterium > Mycobacterium cosmeticum_A. Next base: position 27,639 of record JACPVS010000010.1, read on the forward strand.
GCGGGCGACGGCCACCTCGCCATCGGGGTCGACCGCCTGCACGCCGGTCGGCGAGATGACGACCGGCATCGAGATGTCCTGGCCCATCACCGTTGTCGACATGTCACGCTTCTCGGTGGCACCGATGACGTGCGGGGCGAAACCCAACTCGGCGAATGCCTCGACGTTGTCGGAGACCGACACCCCCTTCTCGCTCGCGGAGATCAGCGAGGAGTAGGCGGAGCGGGGCAGCCGTTTCTTCGCACGCTGTTGGGCGATGGCAACGGTCTCGAACCAGGTATCGCGAGCCATGATCTACACAGGACTTTCGTTACAGAACTTCTTGGGCGGGACGGTGAGCAGCTTGAGCGGGATGGGGCCTTTGCGACCGCCCGCGCGGGAGTGGTCGCCGCTGGGCTTGGGCTTGTCCCGCTCCAGCGCCAGGGCGGGCTCCCCGAAACCCTGCACACATTCGGGGTCCGGGCCGTCCATCGGCAGCCCGGTGAAGAACTTCGCGGCCATGCAACCGCCACGGCAGGCGTCGTAGTGCCCGCATCCGGTGCAGGCACCGGCCGACTGCGGTTCACGCAGTTCGCGGAACAATTCGGAGTTCTGCCAGACATCCTGAAAACCGTTGCTGGTGAGCACGTTTCCGGCAAGGAACTGCTCGTGGATGGCGAACGGGCAGGCGTACACGTCACCGATCGGGTCGATCAGGCACACGACGCGGCCGGCACCACACAGGTTCAGACCGGCGAGCGCACCCGGCTCACCCAGGCCCGACAGGTGGAAGAACGAGTCACCGGTGAGCACACGCTCGCCCTTGGCGACGAGCCAGTCGTAGAGCTGCTTCTGCTGCGCGGCGGTCGGGTGCAACTCGTCCCAGACGTCGGCGCCGCGGCCCGAGGGGCGCAGCCGGGTGATGCGCAGGGTGGCGCCGTAGCTGTCGGCCAGGGCCTTGAACTCGTCGAGTTGATCGACGTTGTGCCGGGTGACGACGACAGAGATCTTGGCGTCCTTGAAGCCCGCGGCGGCCAGGTTCTCCAGCGCACGGATGGCCATCGCGAACGAACCGGGCCCGCGCACCTCGTCGTTGATCTCGGCAGTGGCACCGTCGAGCGAGATCTGCACATCGACGTAGTCGCTGGCGGCCAGTTTGGCGGCCACCTCGGGGGTGATTCGCACGCCGTTGGTGGAGAACTTCACCCCCACCTGATGCGCCGTCGCGTAATCGACCAGCTCCCAGAAGTCCGACCGCACAGTCGGTTCGCCGCCGCCGATGTTCACGTAGAACACCTGCATGCGCTGCAGCTCGTCGATGATGTCCTTGCACTGCCGGGTGCTCAGCTCACGCGGATCGCGTTTGCCCGACGCCGACAGGCAGTGCACGCAGGACAGGTTGCAGGCGTAGGTCAACTCCCACGTCAGGCAGATCGGGGCGTCCAGGCCGCGCTCGAATTGATCGATCAGCCGTGGGACGGGTTGCATGGTTGTCACTCGGAAGCCTCCCTCGGGACCAGCATGTGGGACTGTGCGAGCACGCTCAGCGCGTGCAGATAGGGCCCCTGCGCGTCGTCATCGATACCGGCGGCGCGGCAGGCGGACGGGACGTCGGGGTGGTCAGCCAGCGAGCTGACCACCTCGACGATGATCCGGTTCTTCAGAAACGACAGCTTCCGGGTACCGAAGTGATACAGCAACGCCCCGAACGGTTCCGGTCGCACCGCCACTTGGTGGTGCAGGGTCCAGGCCATCGCGGGGTCGAAGGCCGGAGCCGGGGCTGTCGGCGCCGACATGGTCAGTAGACCCCGCACATCCCGTCGATCGAGACCTCTTCGACGAGAGACTCGGTGACCAGTTCGGTGTCAGACGCAACCTGCTGATTGGGTTCCATGGACTGCCCCTTTCGTTACCGTGAGAGTTACCGCAGGGTCTGGACAACTGTGACCCACGCCGCACACAATATGGCATCGAGTGCCGAAATGGAAGGGGAGTTGCCCGATGAGCGTGGGACGGCGCCCTTCGACCACCCAGGACCACATCAGCGGGGTGGCCCTGGAACTGTTCGCGACCCGCGGTTTCGACGATGTCAGCGTCGACGACGTGGCCGCCGCCGCGGGCATCTCCCGGCGCACCCTGTTCCGCTACTTCTCGTCCAAGAACGCCATCCCCTGGGCCGACTTCGACGCGCACCTGCAGTACCTGCGCGACGTGCTCGGCGCCGTGCCGACCGATGTGCCGCTCGAGGCGGCGTTGCGCTCAGCGTTGTTGACGTTCAACGACTTCGGAGTCGAGGAGACCCCGCAACACCGCCAACGCATGCGCGTCATCCTGGAGACCGATGCGCTCCAGGCCTATTCGATGACGATGTACGCCGGGTGGCGCGAGGTGATCGCCGCCTTCGTGGCGCGCCGGCTGGGCCTCAAGCCGGCCGACCTGGTGCCGCAGACGGTGGCATGGACGGCACTGGGCGTGGCGCTGACCGCCTACGAGCAGTGGCTGGCCGACGAGTCGGTGTCGCTACCCGACGCACTCGGCGACGCCTTCGACGTGGTGGGCCACGGGCTGCGTGAACTCGCCCCGTAGAACTGAGGCGAAAAAAGTTTCGCCCAACCCCGTCGGAGTTCGGGCCGCCACGACGACGATAAGGGTATGAGCGCCCAAACCGAGTCTGCGCGGGCGCTGTTGACGCTGTACGACGAAGCCCTGCCGGTGGTCTACGGGTACTTCGTCAGGCGCTGCGGCGACCGCGGCACGGCCGAGGATCTGACGTCGGAGACGTTCCTGGCCGCGATGGATGCGGCCCGAAAACCGGCGCCACCGCCGATCACGGTGCCCTGGCTGATCGGGGTGGCCCGGCACAAGTTGGCCGACCACTACCGCAGACGGTTCAGCGTGCCGGTCGGTGAAGTGCCCGAGACCGCCGATCCCGTCGACGACTGGGATGCCGAACTGGACCGCATCGTCGCCGAGGCGGTACTGGCCCGACTGCCCGAACACCACCGCACGGTGCTGGCGTTGCGCTACATGGATGACCGCACGGTCCCCGAGTGCGCGGAATTGATCGGCCGCACCGTGCACGCGACCGAGGCCCTGCTGGTACGGGCCCGCCGCGCCTTCAGATCGCACTACCCGGAGGGAGGCAAGCCATGACCGACAACAGCCACGACCCGCTGACCGCGCTGCACGGCGACGACCTGCCCACCACGCCCGACCCGGCTTTCGCGGCCCGCCTGCGCGCCCGTCTGGAAGCCGCCCTGTCTCTGCCCGCCGGAACCGAAGGAGTGGAAATGAGCGGAACCGATTCCCTGCTCGCCGAACTGAGTACGCCCGTGGTCACCAAGACCGTCATCCCCTACCTGGCCGTCGCCGACGCCCGCGCCGCACTGGACTGGTACACCGAGGCGTTCGGCGCCTCGGTGGTGGGTGCACCCGTGCTGATGGGCGACGGCCGCATCGGCCACGCCGAACTGTCGATGGGGGGCGCGGTGGTCTACCTGGCCGACGAATACCCCGAGATCGGTCTCAAAGCACCTGCACCCCAATCTGTTTCGGTGAGCCTGATGCTCGACGTCCCAGACACCGACACCGCATTGCGACGCGCCCGCGCACGCGGTGCCCAGGTGCAGCGCGAGGCGTCGGAGAGTCACGGCTCCCGTAACGCCGCGATCATCGACCCGTTCGGGCATCGCTGGATGCTCTCGGGCCCGCTGACGGGCGCCCCGGTCACCATCCGGCACGGCGATGTCGGCTACGTGTCGATCAACACCCCCGACGCCGCGCGCGCCGAGGCGTTCTACGCGCACGTACTGGGCTGGTCCTTCGACGGGCAGCACGTCGCGAATTCCACTCTGTCGATGGGCATTTTCGAGACCGCCGGGCCGAGCACGCTGTTCTGCCGCTACGCCGTCGACGACCTCGACACCGCGCGCGACTCGATCCTCGCCGGCGGCGGCACCGTCGGCGAACCGCAGCAGCGGGAGTTCGGCACGGTGTGCGATGCCACCGATCCGTCGGGCACGCCGTTCGCCGTCTACCGCGATACCGCGGGAACGCCGCGGCCCGCTCTCAACGGCACCGGCCCGGGCGAACTGTCCTACCTCACCTACGAGGTGCCGGATTCAGCCGCATTCAAGGCGTTCTACAGTCGGGTGCTGTTCTGGGCGTTCGAGCCGGGCCGGATCAACGACGGCTGGGGCGTGCAGGACACGCACCCGATGGCGGGCGCGGCCGGCGGCGCGCAGGTGGCCCGGACGGTGCCGATGTGGACGGTGGCCGATATCGACGCCGCCGTCGCGCGGGTCCGCGAAGCGGGCGGCAGCGTCATCGAGGAGCCGTCGGTGCAGCCCTACGGCAAGTCGGCGCTGTGCACCGACGACCAGGGTGCGCGGTTCTACCTCGGCGAGCACTGAGCGATTTGTGCACGTTTCGTAACGCCCGGCGTTACGAAACGTGCACAAATCACGGGAGAACGTCGGCGATCGGGGTGCCGGCGGCGATCTTGCCGCGGGCCTTCATCACCTTGCCGGGCATGCCGCCGCCCACGACGGCGGTCAGCACGCCGTCACGCTCGTAGTAGGCCAGGAACTTGCGGCCGTCGTCTTCGACGATGTGCACGATGTCATCGGCCGCCGGCTCACCGAGGCACTGGATCTTCACGTCGTACTGGTCGCTCCAGAAGTACGGGACCACGGTCAGCGCCGCACCGGGCTCCCGCCCCAGCAGCGCGGGCACCATGGCCCGGGCCTGCTCGGCCACATTGCTCCAATGCTCCACGCGCACTTGGTGTCCCACCTCGGAACGCCAGGACGCCACGTCGCCGATGGCCCACACGTGCGGCGCGCTGGCCCGGCCGGCGTCATCGCACACCACACCGTTCTCGACGGTGATACCGCTGCCGTCCAGCCAGCCGGTGACCGGGTGACTGCCGATGCCCACGACGACCACGTCGGCCTCGAGTTCGGTGCCGTCGGACAGCACGACCTTCTCGACCTTGTCGGTACCGGATACCGAAGCGACCCCGATGCCGCAGCGCACGTCGACGCCCTCGGCCCGGTGCAGGCGCGTCACCAGCTCACCGATCTGCTCCCCCAGCACCGAGGCCAGTGGAGTGGGCTGCGGCTCGACGATCACCACGTCCACACCGAGCTGGCGCAGGCTCGCGGCCACCTCGCAGCCGATGAACCCGGCGCCGACGATGACCGCGCGCTGCGCGGTGGACGAATGCGCCCGCAGGGCCGCGCTGTCGTCGAGGGAGCGCAGCACCCGGATGCCCTCCAGGTCGGGGAAGGACGGAATACGTTTGGGCACAAGACCGGTCGCGATGACCAGGTCGTCGTAGCCGACCACCGATCCGTCGGCCAGCGTCACCGTCTGCGCGGCGGTGTCGACGGATGCCGCGGCCGACCCCAGTCGCAGGGTGATGTTGTTGTCGTCGTAGAACTCCTGCGGCTTGAGCACGACATCGTGATCGGGATTGCGCAGCACTTCCTTGGACAGCGGCGGCCGGTCATACGGGAGGTGCGTCTCATCGCTGACGATGGTGATCGGCCCGGCGTATTCGGCCCGGCGCAGTTGCTCGGCGGTACGGGCCGCAGACAACCCACCACCGACAATGACGATTCCACCATTATTTGTCACGTGGGTCTTCTTACACGATGACAGGGGTCTTCTGCCTGTCCACCCCGTCGGTACTGCTCAGGACCGAGCGCGCTCGATGATGTTGGACAGCACCACGATGCTTTCACTGCGTTCGATGTCCGCGCTGGCCCGGATGCGTTCCAGCGCGTCCTCCAGATGGCGCATGTCGCGCGCGAGCACGTGCAGGATGGCATCCGCGGTTCCCGTCACCGTGGCCGCGCCGACCACCTCCGGGATGTCGATCCAGGCCTGGCGCAACTCGGCGGGCGCGATGGTCCCGTGGCAGTAGACCTGCACGTAGGCCTCGGTGCCCCAGCCCAGTGCGTTGCGGTCGACGACGGTGGTGAAACCGCGGATGACCCCGTGATCCAGCAGGCGGTCCACCCGTCGTTTCACCGCGGGCGCGGACAGGCTCACCCGCTGCCCGATCTCGGCGAAGGTGGCCCGGGCGTTGTCGGTCAACTCGGCCAGGATCCGCTCATCGGTCTCGTCCAGGCGGTCCATCACCCCTCCTCACACAACAGACAGCCGCAGATCGCCACTGTACACAACGAAACGTTACACAACACGCAATGTATGGCGATTGATTGCATCCATGAGCACACATACCGTTGAATCATGACGATTTCTGAGGTCGCCAGCCAGTCCGTCCTGCATCCGACCCGGTCCGCCCGCACCCGGCACTACGCCATGACGGCACCGACGCATTTCGCCGTCGAATACGCGATCAACCCCTGGATGGACACCTCGACCCCGGTGGACACCGGTCTCGCGGTGCGACAGTGGGAACACCTGCGCCGCGTCTATCTGGACCTGGGCCACACTGTCGACCTGGTGGCACCCGCACCGGGGCTGCCGGACATGGTCTACGCCGCCAACGGCGGTCTGCTGGTCGGAGGCCATGCCGTCGTCGCCCGGTTCGCCTACCCACAACGGGCGGGGGAAGCCGACGCCTACGCCGCGTGGATGGCCGCGCACGGGCACCGGCCGGTGCAGACCCGCCACGTCAACGAAGGCCAGGGCGACCTGCTGGTCGCCGGGTCGAAGATCCTGGCCGGACACGGTTTTCGCACCGACCCGCGCGCACACGACGAGATCGCGGCGATCACCGGAATGCCGGTGATCGGCCTGGAACTGGTGGACCCGCGCTTCTACCATCTGGACACCGCGCTGACCGTGCTGACCGACGAGCTCATCGCGTACTACCCGCCGGCGTTCACCGACGCCGCGCGCACCACACTCGAGCAACACTTCCCCGACGCCATCGTGGTCACCAGTACCGACGCCTTCGTGCTGGGCCTCAACGCCGTGTCCGACGGCCGCCACGTCGTGCACCCCGCGGCCGCCACCGGCTTCGCTGCGCAGTTGTCCGCGGCAGGCTTCGAGCCGATCGGCGTCGATCTGTCCGAGCTGCTCAAGGGCGGCGGATCCGTCAAATGTTGCACCCTGGAAGTCCATTCATGACCATCCTGGGTGGCATGGACAAAGCGGACACCGCGATCGCACTCGACGACCGCCACACCGCGCACAACTACTCCCCGCTGCCCGTCGTCGCGGCCTCGGCCGAGGGCGCCTGGATCACCGACGTCGACGGCCGGCGTTACCTGGACTGCCTGGCCGCGTACTCCGCGGTCAACTTCGGCCATCGCCACCCCGAGATCACCGCCGCCGCGCATGCCCAACTGGACAGCGTCACCCTGGTCAGCCGGGCGTTTCACTCCGACCGGCTGGGCCCGTTCTGTGCGGGACTGGCCCGGATGTGCGGCAAAGAGATGGTGCTGCCGATGAACACCGGCGCCGAGGCCGTCGAGAGCGGCATCAAGGTGGCCCGCAAATGGGGCACCGACGTCAAGGGCGTCGCGCCCGACCAGGCCAATATCGTGGTGGCACAGAACAACTTCCACGGTCGCACCACCACCATCATCAGCTTCTCCGACGACGAGACGGCACGCGCGGGTTTCGGCCCGTTCACACCGGGGTTCCGCTCCGTGTCGTTCGGCGATGCCGACGCGGTGGCCGGTGCGATCGACGAGAACACCGTCGCCGTGCTCCTCGAACCCATCCAGGGCGAGGCCGGGATCATCGTGCCGCCCGACGATTTCCTGCCCGCGGTGCGTGCGCTCTGCACCCGGCACAACGTGCTGATGATCGCCGACGAGATCCAGTCCGGACTGGCGCGCACCGGGCGGACCTTCGCCTGCGACCACTGGGCCGTGACCCCGGACGTGTACCTACTGGGCAAGGCGCTCGGCGGTGGGGTGGTGCCTGTCTCCGCGGTGGTGGCCGACCGCGACGTCCTGGGCGTACTGCATCCCGGTGAGCACGGTTCCACCTTCGGTGGTAATCCGCTGGCCGCGGCCGTCGGCAGCACCGTGGTGGCGATGCTTGAGCGCGGCGAATACCAAGCCCGCTCAGCCGAATTGGGCATGCACCTGCACACCCGGCTGACCGCGCTGCGCGGCCATGGCGTGCTCGCGGTACGCGGCAAAGGGCTGTGGGCCGGCGTCGACATCGACGCGCGCCTGGGCACCGGTAAGCAGCTCAGCCTGCGGCTGGCCGAACGCGGCGTCCTGGTGAAGGACACCCACGGTCACACTCTGCGCTTCGCGCCGCCCCTGGTCGTCACGGAGGCGGAAATCGATTGGGCGATAGATCAGTTCGCGACCGTCCTCGCCGCCGGGTGAGACCTACCAGCTCCAGACGATGCCGCGCCGGCGGCGGTCTGGGGTGATCTCGCCAACGTGCGGAGCGCGCGTCTGCGGCACCGCTTTGATCGAGACGCTGCCACTCGACTCGCACCGGACGTGACTGCCGGCATCCTGGCAGGTCGGCATGGCACCGGCCGTGGGCGCCATGAACAGCGACACCGCCACCACACCGACCGGGATCAGTGCAGTCTTCTTGTAATTGAACATGTTCGACTCCCTACCGGTACGCCAGGAAAACGGTGTGCTCACGGGCAGACCGATGCGAGAATGCGGGCGCCCGGCCCGAGCGGCGCACCGGCGTCCTGGGAATGGCGGTAGGCATCGTCGCGGGCCGCCTCGATCGTCGGGCCGGCCCCACCGGACACGACCCCGCTGTCGTCATCGGCGCCGACGGATACCACGCACAGATTGTCGTTGGTGACCTCGTCCCGGGTGCATTCTTCGGCACCGGCCTGCTGACACGCAGCGACGACGGCCGCCGAGGCCGCCTCATTGATGGGGCCGGTGACGGTGAATCCCACCAGGTTTCCGTTCAGCACGCCCGAGCCGACGGCTCGGGATATGTCGACGACGCCGGCCGGGCCGTCGGCCCAGGCCGAACCCATCGAGATCATCACGGCGGCTGCGCCTACGGCGGCAAGCCCAAAACCCTTGCGGATCAAAGCCATCCCATTCCTGTCGAGAGGTGATCGGCGATCGCCACCGCGATGATATCCCGATCAACCGTCACCGGCGTCAAAAAAGAGGGCTTGCCGCTAGTACTTGAGCACACCCCGGTCGACGGCGATCTGGCTGCCGGACAGCGTCGCCGACCCGTCACCGGCCAGCCACGCCACCACATTCGCGACCTCCTCGGGCGCCATGAACGCCGCAAGTCCCTCGTTCTTGCCGTCGGTCACCTTGTGGTACGGCATCGGGGCGAAACTGTGCAGGAAGCTCGGAAACTTGGAGAAGATGGTCGCCATCGCCTCGGGCTCGATCATCGGGGTGTCGATGGAGTACGGGTGGATCGAGTTGACCCGAATCCCGAACTCCCCCACCTCGAGTGCCAGCGAATTGGTCAGCGCGACCAGGCCGTGCTTGGACGCCGCATAGTGCGAGTTGCCGGGGGTGGCCTTCACACCCGCCGACGAGCTGACGATGATGATCGACCCGCCGTTGCCCGCGTCGATCATCGCGGGCACCGCCGCCTTGATGGTGCGCCAGGTTCCGTTGAGGTTCACGTCGATGACGGTGTCCCACTGCTCGGGCGTGAGCTCCCATACCCGGCCCCAGCTCAGCACGCCGGCATTGGCGACCACCACATCGAGCCGGCCGAACTGCTCGATGCCGTCGGCGATCAACTGCTGCTGGGCATCGAGGTCGCGGACGTCGACCGCGCGCGCCAGGATCTTGCGGCCGGCGGCTTCGACCCCGCGCACCGTCTCGGCCAGGTCGTCGGCGGTGGCCGCCGGATAGGTGATGGTGTCCGAAACCGGAGCGCAGATGTCGGCGGCGATGATGTCGGCGCCCTCATTGGCCAGCCGGATCGCGTGGGCCCTGCCCTGGCCGCGCGCGGCTCCCGTCACGAATGCCACACGTCCCTCGAGGGATCCGTTACCCGCCGCCATTGCCGGTCCTTTCGTCAGCCCGCGACCAGGCTAGCAGTCAGACTGAAACGTGTTCTAGTAATCGATCGCGTCCCGGATGATCGGGCAGGTCATGCAGTGGCCGCCGCCGCGCCCGCGGCCCAGCTCCGCACCCACGATGGTGATGACCTCGACGCCGGCCTTGCGCAGCAGCGAGTTGGTGTGGATGTTGCGGTCGTAGGCGAAGACCACGCCGGGTTCGACGGCGACGAGGTTGTTGCCGCTGTCCCACTGCTGACGCTCCGAGTCGTAGCGGCTGCCGCCGGTCTCGACCACCCGCAACTCGGCCAGACCCAGTGCGGCCGCGACCACCTCGATGAACGGTTTGGACTCCTCGATGACCTCGACGCCCGGCGCCGCGTCGGTGGGGACCAGCGTGAACGGTTCGATGCCGTCGACGATGTCGGGGTAGATCGTCACGACATCACGGTCGGCGAAGGTGAAGACCGTGTCCAGGTGCATGGCCGATCGCAGTTTCGGCATACCGGCGACGATCACCTTCTCGGCCGCACCGGCGGCGAACAACTCGGCCGCGACCTGGGTGATGGCCTGCCGCGACGAGCGTTCGCTCATGCCGATCAGGACGACGCCGTTGCCGGGGATCAACACGTCCCCACCTTCCAGAGTGGCCAGCCCCCAAGTCTTTTCGGGGTCGCCCCACCACACGGTCGAGCCGACGTAGTCGGGGTGGAACTCGTAGATCGCCTTCATCAGGAGGGTTTCGTCGTGCCGGGCGGCCCAGAACAGCGGGTTCAGCGTCAGACCGCCGTAGATCCAGCACGTCGTGTCGCGGGTGTAGAGCGTGTTGGGCAGCGGCGGCATCAGGTATTCGGTGACGCCGCTGTCCTCGCGGGCCAGTGCACGGTAGCCGGTCCGGACATCGGCGGGCAGGTCGCGGGTGGACATCCCGCCGATCAGGAACTCGGTGAGCCGGCGCGGTTGCAGCGAATCCAGGAAGCCCCTGGTGTCGTCGACCAGACCGAGCCCCACCTCGTTGGCGACGATCTTGCGGTCGAGCAGCCAGTCCCTGGCGGCCGGGATCTCCATGGTCTCGGTCAGCAGCTCGTGCAGCTCGATCACTTCCACGTCGCGGTCACGCATCTTGTCGATGAAGTCGAAGTGATCGCGGCGGGCGTTCTGCACCCACAACACGTCGTCGAACAACAGGTCATCGCAATTGGTCGGGGTGAGACGCTCATGCGCCAGGCCTGGTGAGCACACCAGCACCTTGCGCAGCTTGCCCACCTCGGAGTGCACGCCGTACGCGGCCGAAGTCGCTGTCATGAGGGTCCTTTCGCTCAAATCTGGATGGAGCCCGACACCAGTCCGTACACCCCGCCGATCGCGCCCAACACGATGATCCCGAACAACACCGCCTCGGGCGGACTGAACACCCGCAGCGAACGTTCCCGGCGGGCCTTGACATAGAGCAGTGCCGCCGGCGCATAGAGCACGCAGGACAGCAACAGATGGTCCCACCCGGCGGCGTAGACCAGGAACACGGTGTAGATCGTGGCCAGTGCCGCGACGACCATGTCGGGCACCAAAGACTTTGTATCACCGTAGGTTTCGCGAGTGATGGTCAGTTTGAGGGCATACCCGGCGGCCAGCAGATACGGGATCAGGGACAGTGCCGCGGTGAGGTCGAGCATGAAGTCGAGGGCATCGGAGGTAAACAACAGCAAGATCAGCAGCAGCTGCACCAGGCCGGCCGCCATTACCAGGGCAGCGACCGGGGCGCCCTTGGAATTGCTGCGCGCCAGGAACTTCGGCATGTCGTCGGCCTTGGCGGGGATGTAGAGGACTTCGGCCGCCATCAGGGTCCAGGCCAGGTACGCGCCGAGGACGGACAGGATGACACCCACCCGGATGAAGATGGAACCCCAGTGCCCGACAATGGATTCCAGCACCGACGCCATGGACGGCTGATCGATGGTGGCCAGTTCCGATTGGGTCAGCGCACCGTAGGAGACCATCGTCACGAGCATGAAAACGCTGAGCACCGAGAGGAACCCGATGACGGTGGCGCGACCGACGTCCTCCCGTTTGCGGGCGAACCGGGAGTACACGCTGGCGCCCTCGATGCCGAGAAAGACGAACACGGTGATCAGCATCGTGCCCTTGGCCTGTTCGAACAGCGACGCCAGCGAGTAGTGGCCGTCCCCGCCCCAGAAGTTCGCGGTGAACACGTCGGCGTCGAACGCGACCAGGGCGATGACGATGAAGGTGAGGATGGGAACGATCTTGGCGATCGTGGCGATCCGATTGATGATCGCCGCCTCCTTGACCCCACGCAGGATGAGGAAGCAGAACAGCCACACCCCGACAGAGGAGCAGACCACCGCGAGGACGGTGTCCCCGGACCCGAGGCCGGGAAACAACGCACTGGTCGTCGCCATGATGAGCACCCAGTACGAGGTGTTGCCGGCGCAGGCCGACGCCCAGAATCCGAACGCCGAGTTGAATCCGACGTAGTCACCGAAGCCGGCCTTGGCGTAGGCATAGATCCCGGCGTCCAGGTCCGGCTTGCGGGTGGCGAGCCGCTGAAAGACGAAGGCCAGCATCAGCATTCCGGCGCCGGCGATGGTCCAGGCGATCAGCGCACCGAGCACCCCGGTCTCGACACCGAATCGGCGCGGGAGCAGGAAGACGCCGGACCCGATCATGGATCCGATCACCATGGCCGTCAGCGTCGGCAGGCTGACCTTGTCGACGACGGTCGAATTCTCAGCACTCATGGTCGCCCTTCAGCATCAGCAGAACGGGTCACGCATCCGAGACGGCCTGCGCCGCACGCGGACCAAGGCGGACGCTATCAGGGCTGGGTGACGGGCGCCGAGTATCCGGGCATCCGGCAGGCGGTCACAGCTGGGCGATGATCTGCTGTCGCTTGCTGGAGTACTCATCCTCCGAGATCGAACCGGTGGCCCGCAGTGTCTCAAGTTCCTGCAGACGTTGGGCGACCGACGGGGCGGGCGGCGCCGGCGGGACATAGGCGGCCGGAGCGGGCGCCGCTGCCGGCGGGGCCTGCTGGTGGGCGCCGGCCCGGCGAACCACCGCCTGCACCTGGGCCCTGGCCGCCGGATTGCTGCGCAGGTCGATCATGCCGTTCATGCCGATGTTGTTGGCCTTGAGGATTTGCAGGATCTCCATCAGGGGGCCCACCTGACCGGACAGATCGTAGGTTTGGTGGTCTTCGTCGATGGAGAACGTCGCCGGGACCTGCCCGTTGATCAGAGCGCTGCGTTCCCAGTCGATCTGGAACTGATTGGTTGCCGGGTCCACCAGCACGACCGCCTTGCGGGAGGTGAGCGTCCCCAGCCGCGTCACGCCGGCGATGACGCGGTCCTCGGCGGTGAACGGTGTGATGCCGGGTCCCGAGACGTGCAGGTTCAGTTTGACCAACGGTTGGTCGTTGATCCGGGTCCCGGTCTCGGACATCCCGGTGATCTGCGCCAGCGCGAGGACACCGGTGGCTTCCAGGGCCTGGGTGCGGGCCGCGGACTTCGCACCGAAGCTCGCCAGGGCCAACGCGATCAACACATCGGCGGCGGTCACCAGTAGACCTACCCAGAACATCCATTTCAGCAAAGAACTCTGACCGGTGGCGAAGTACACCGCCAGGAAGATCGGTCCGACCAAACCTCCGCACAGCAGCACCATCAGCTGCGCCTTCACGTATCGCCACACCATGTGCCACGCTCCGTTCGACGTCGACTCGGTCAGACTAACGCCAACCAGCGCATTTCGGCGGCGTGCTCATCCATCTGGGCACTTCCGATCGGCAGAGCTATTTGCGTCTGCAACTAAATGTGTCCATGTCCGCCATTTGACCGATACTGCCATCGCGATCCGTGCCTAGAATTGCGTGTGCTTGAGCGCGACAAGGACATCCGGAATGTCCATGTGTCAGAGCGACAGGTGATTCGCCGTGGCCAGGAACTGGCCACCATTCTGCTCAATACGGTCACCCTCGTCGCGGTTTCGAGCGCGCTTCTACTGCCCGGCACGCCCGAGCGCGCGGCCGGCACGATACTGCTCGCCGCACTGGGATGCTGGTCGATCTTCCGGCTGTGCACCCGGTCCCGCGCGCTGCCCTACCAACTGGCCGATTTCTGTTGGGTACTGATCGTCTGCGCGGCGACGCCGTGGTTCGACCCGAACCCCGCAAGCCTCTATATCTACTCGGTGCCGCAGGCGATCGCCGGCACCGCCGTCATCGCCTTCACCATGGCCCAGCCCCCGAAATTCAGCTTTCCCGCCGCCGCACTGATCACGTTCGCCTACGCAGCAGGCTGCGCACAGGTGGTCGGCTGGCGCGAGGCCGCCCAGGTGCCGATGTTGTTCTACATGCTGGGCATCGAATGGGCCATCGCCGCCGCGCTGCTGGCGGCCGGGTTGGCCGTGGCCAGACAGGTGGACCAGGCACGCACCGAGAACCACGATGCCGCGTTGCGCGACGCGATCGGCGCCGCGGTACGCAACTACGAACTCGAGCACCTCGCACTGGTGCACGACACCGCCGCATCCACGTTGTACCTGGTCGGCGAGGGCGCCGACATCTCATCGGATCGCGTTGCCGCACAGGCCCGTCGAGATCTGGAGCTGCTCACCGGCGGCCCCGCGGCGCTCGAACCGCTGCCGGACACCGATATCGTCGCCGCCCTGCGCCAGCAGATTGCGCACTTCCCGGTCGCGGTCACGCTGTCGGGACTGCCCGCCCTCGTCCTCACCGGGCACCGTGCGCGCACCGTGCTGGCCGCAGTCCGCGAAGCACTCAACAACGCCGAGCGGCACGCCGACGCGTCGCTCATCGAGATCACGGTGGAGCCCACCTCGATCACCGTCATCGACGACGGAAGCGGATTCGACGTGACCACTACGACCCTCGGCCACGGCGTCGCCGAGTCGATCGTCGCCCGGATGCGTCGCGCCGGTGGCAGCGCCACCGTGTTCTCGGCACCGGGCAGCGGCACCGAGGTCACGCTCTCGTGGGACCCGTCGGCCGGCGTCGCGCCGCCGAACCCGGTCGTCGAGGACATCGACCAGCTGACTGAGCGCGTGCTGGTCCAGTTCGGTCTCGGCATCATCGTCTTCGGCCTGGTCCAGCTCTTGGTATCGGTGCCGTACGCAGCCGCCCGCACCGACGTCCCGCTCGTCGCGCTCGGGCTCGGCACCATTGCCGCGCTGGTCATCATCGCCGGCATCCCCTGTGTGCTCGATCGCGGCCCCGACCTCACGGTGCCCGCGCTGGTGACGATGGCGGCCGTCATCGTCACCCAGATCCTGCTGCTGCCCACCGACATGGTGGGCGGACCTGCTCAGTGGACGCTCACGGCGACGGGACTGTGCGTGCTGCCATTCGTGCTGCGCCGCCGGGTTCGCCACGCCGCCTCGGTGATGATCGCGTTCTGGCTCGGCGTTGCGATCCTCACCTTCGCCCGGCAACCCCACATGGCCATGGCGTTCGACCTGGCCCTCTACACCGCAGGCATCGCCATGGTGCAGATGTTCGCATTGGCGTTCCCGGAATTGCTGCGCAACGCCACCGTCGCCGCGGCGACCGAGGCCAGGGAACGGTGGGCCATGGCCGACCGGCACCGCATCGCCGAGGCACTGCACGACGACTACGTCCGCCGCACCTCGAAGCTGATCCGGGGCGTGTTCCCGCTGCTGCAGACGTTGAGCACCGGCGTCATCGACGCCGAGACCCGGGAACGGTCCCGACTGGAATCACGCAGGTTGCGGCTCTATATCTTCCAGTCCCGGACGTTCAGCCACCCACTGGTCGCCGAACTGCGTGCGGCCGTCGACCAGGCCGATCGCCGCGGGGTGATCGTCACCATCAACACCGACAACGACCTGCCCCCGCTCGACGAGTCCACCCGCCGTGAGGTCCTCGCGCCGCTGTTGGAGGCGCTGTCGCATGCTCACGACCAGGCCCGGATCGGATTGACGGTGGCGGGCGGCGAACTGATCGCCAGCATCGTCTGCGATGTCGCCGGAGTCGCCCGGATGCAGGCCTACAGCGCCCACCCGCAGGTCGAGGTCACTGTCCTGGGCGAGAAGGTATGGGTCAGCGTGCATCACCGACTGGGATCCGGGCCGGCGGCAGCAGGCACCCACCGGCACAGCATCGCGTGACCCGGGATACTATCTGCCCATACGTCAATATGGTTAGCCGACTTTCGTATTTCGGACAGCGCGGGCGTTGCCAAAGAGTAAAGTTCGTGACCGAAGAACTGTGAGGGCCCACATCGGTGATCTCATCTACCTCAGGCGAACTGCATGAATAAGGGCAAAGATCGGGACTCGCAGAAACTCGGGGCCGCCATCCCTGTCGCGCTAATTGACGACCACGACGTTATTCACGCCGGAGTAAAGGCGTGGTTTGCCGAAGCCCAGCCGTCGATCGACCTCGTCGCCGATTACCCCGACCCGTCGTCCTTCCTGGCCGAGCACCCCCGCGGGAACGATTCGATCGAGGTCGTGCTCTTCGATCTGCAGTACGAGCGCTACCGCCCCGAATTCGAGAGCCTCAACGAGGTGTGCGCGGCAGGGCATCGGGTCATCGTCTATTCGCACATGTCCACCGACGAGGTCATCCTCAGCAGCCTGGACGCCGGCGCAATGACCTTCCTGGCCAAGGGCGAGGACAAACAGCACCTGTTCGACGCGATCTACGCGGCCCACTCGAACACTCCGTATGTCGGGCCGCGGATGGCGAAGGCGCTGTTCAACGACCGCACCGTCGGCCGTCCGGGACTGAGCACCCGGGAACGCGAGGTGCTGATCGCCTGGTTCCAGACGGAGAACAAGGAGTTCGTGGCCAAACGGCTGTTCATCGAACCGTCGACGGTGCGCACGCATCTGCAGCGTGCCCGGGCCAAGTACGCGGCCGTGGGCAGGCCCGCTCCGACCAAGGCGGCGTTGATCGCGCGGGCCGTGCAGGACGGCATCCTCAGCATCGACGACCTGTAGGTCTCAGAACGCAAAAGCGGCGCCCACCCGAAGGTGAGCGCCGCTTTTGTTGGTGCTGAGGTGCTAGATCACTTAGATGATCCCGTAGGCGGAGCCTACTTGATGATCTTGGTGACGCGGCCGGCGCCGACGGTACGTCCACCCTCACGGATGGCGAACCGCAGACCGTCGTCCATGGCGACCGGCTGGATCAGCTTGACGGAGATGTCGGTGTTGTCACCGGGCATCACCATCTCGGTGCCTTCGGGCAGGGTCACCACGCCGGTCACGTCCGTGGTACGGAAGTAGAACTGCGGGCGGTAGTTGTTGAAGAACGGCGTGTGGCGGCCGCCTTCGTCCTTGGACAGGATGTAGACGCTGCCCTCGAACTCCGTGTGCGGGGTCGTGGTGCCCGGCTTCACGATGACCT
The DNA here is from genome assembly GCA_016197365.1 of Mycolicibacterium cosmeticum. GTDB lineage: Bacteria > Actinomycetota > Actinomycetes > Mycobacteriales > Mycobacteriaceae > Mycobacterium > Mycobacterium cosmeticum_A. The sequence continues at coordinate 44,984 of JACPVS010000010.1, forward strand.
GACCGCGCTCGACGTCCTCGCGCTTGATGCCACGAACCAGCAGACCGACGTTGTCGCCGGCCTGGCCCTGGTCCAGCAGCTTGCGGAACATCTCGACACCGGTGACCGTGGTCTTGGTGGTGCCGGGACGGATGCCGACGATCTCGACCTCTTCGTTGACGTTGATCACGCCACGCTCCACGCGACCGGTGACAACGGTGCCACGGCCGGTGATGGTGAAGACGTCCTCGACGGGCATCAGGAACGGCTTGTCGGTCTCACGAACCGGGTCCGGGATGGACTCGTCGACGGCCTCCATGAGCTTCTCGACGGACTCGACCCACTTCGGGTCACCCTCGAGGGCCTTGAGCGCGGACACCTGGATCACTGGGGCGTCCTCGTCGAAGTCCTGGGCGGCCAGCAGTTCGCGGACCTCGAGCTCGACGAGCTCCAGGAGCTCCTCGTCGTCGACCATGTCGGACTTGTTCAGCGCGACCAGGATGTAAGGCACACCAACCTGGCGGGCCAGCAGCACGTGCTCGCGGGTCTGCGGCATCGGGCCGTCGGTGGCGGCAACCACCAGGATGGCGCCGTCCATCTGCGCCGCACCGGTGATCATGTTCTTGATGTAGTCCGCGTGACCGGGGGCATCCACGTGGGCGTAGTGGCGCTTCTCGGTCTGGTACTCCACGTGGGAGATGTTGATCGTGATGCCACGAGCACGCTCTTCGGGCGCATTGTCGATCTGGTCGAATGCGCGCGACTCGTTCAAATCGGGATACTTGTCATGCAGAACCTTGGTGATTGCTGCAGTCAGCGTGGTCTTGCCGTGGTCAACGTGACCAATGGTCCCGATGTTGACGTGCGGCTTCGTCCGCTCGAACTTCGCCTTCGCCACTGTGGTGTCCTCCTGGACTTATTGGTGCTTTTACGTAAAGCAGGTTTGTGTTGATCTGTTCAGTTGTGAGGTCCGCCGGAGCGGATCGAGCCAGTACTTACTGACCCGTCGCCTTCGCGATGATTTCCTTCGACACGTTCGCCGGAACCTCAGCGTACGAATCGAACACCATGGAGTAGTTGGCCCGGCCCTGGGTCTTCGACCGAAGGTCGCCGACATAGCCGAACATCTCCGACAGCGGAACCTGCGCCTTGACGACGCGCGCACCGCTGCGCTCCTCCATGGCCTGGATCTGACCACGGCGGGAGTTCAGGTCGCCGATCACATCGCCCATGTAGTCCTCGGGCGTGGTGACCTCGACGGCCATCACCGGTTCCAGGATGACGGGCTGCGCTTGCGCGGCAGCCTTCTTCAGGGCCTGGGAGCCGGCGATCTTGAAGGCCATTTCCGACGAGTCGACGTCGTGGTATGCGCCGTCGAGCAGGATGAGCTTCAAGTTCACCAGCGGGTAGCCGGCCAGCACGCCGTACTGCATGGCGTCCTGCGCACCGGCATCCACCGACGGGATGTACTCACGCGGGATACGGCCACCGGTGACCTTGTTCTCGAACTCGTAGGTCGCGCCGTCCTCGCCGACGAACGGCTCGATCGCGACGAGAACCTTCGCGAACTGGCCGGACCCACCGGTCTGCTTCTTGTGCGTGAACTCGACCTTGTCCACAGCGCGCTTGATGGTCTCCTTGTAGGCCACCTGCGGCTTGCCGACGTTGGCCTCGACCTTGAACTCGCGCTTCATCCGGTCGACCAGGATGTCGAGGTGCAGCTCGCCCATACCACCGATGATGGTCTGGCCGGTCTCGTGGTCCTGGTTGACCTTGAACGTCGGGTCTTCCTCGGCCAGCTTCTGAATGGCCAGGGACAGCTTCTCCTGGTCACTCTTGGTCTTGGGCTCGATGGCGACCTGGATGACCGGGTCCGGGAAGGTCATCGACTCCAGCACGATCTGGTTGTTCGGATCGCTCAGGGTGTCACCGGTGGTGGTGTCCTTGAGGCCGATGACCGCGTAGATGTGCCCGGCGGATGCCGTCTCGACCGGGTTCTCCTTGTTGGAGTGCATCTGGAACAGCTTGCCCAGACGCTCCTTCTTGCCCTTGGTCGAGTTGATGACCTGCGCGCCGGAGTCGACCTTGCCCGAGTACACCCGGACGTAGGTCAGCTTGCCGAAGAACGGGTGCGTGGCGACCTTGAACGCCAAACCGGAGAACGGCTCATCCGCCGACGGCTTGCGCGAGATGATCTCGTCTTCCTTGCCCGGAGCGTGGCCCTCGGCGGCCGCGACGTCCAGCGGGGTCGGCAGGTAGTCGATCACGGCGTCGAGCATGGGCTGCACGCCCTTGTTCTTGAACGCGCTGCCGCACAGCACGGGGTAGCCCGCGCTGGTCACGGTCAGCTTGCGCAGACCGCGCTTGATCTCCTCGACCGACAGCTCTTCGCCGCCCAGGTACTTCTCCATGAGTTCGTCGTCGGTCTCGGCGACCGCCTCGATCATGGCGGTGCGGTACTCCTCGGCCTTCGCCTGCAGGTCGGCCGGGATGTCGACGACGTCGTACTTCTCGCCGAGCTTGGTCTCGCCGCGCCAGACCTTGGCCTTCATCTCGACCAGGTCGACAACGCCCTCGAAGTCACCTTCGGAGCCGATCGGCAGCTGGATCGGGACGACGTTCGCGCCCAGGCGATCCTTCATGGTCTGCACCGAGAAGTAGAAGTCGGCGCCCAGCTTGTCCATCTTGTTGACGAAACAGATGCGGGGGACGTCGTACTTGTCGGCCTGCCGCCAGACCTGCTCGGACTGCGGCTCGACACCTTCCTTGCCGTCGAAGACGGCAACGGCACCGTCGAGCACGCGAAGCGAGCGCTCCACCTCGACGGTGAAGTCGACGTGGCCGGGAGTGTCGATGATGTTGATCTGGTTGTCGTTCCAGAAACAGGTGGTGGCAGCGGAGGTGATGGTGATACCCCGCTCCTGCTCCTGCTCCATCCAGTCCATCGTGGCGGCGCCGTCGTGCACCTCACCGATCTTGTACGAGATACCGGTGTAGAAGAGGATGCGCTCGGTCGTCGTCGTCTTGCCGGCGTCGATGTGCGCCATGATGCCGATATTGCGGACCTTCGTGAGGTCGGTGAGCACGTCCTGTGCCACGGCTAGATTCCCACTCTTTCGCTTGCTTGGATGCTATTGGTATTGACACCGGCGCCGACGCAGCTCTGCGAAGGCGTCGAGGTCACCAGCGGTAGTGCGCGAAGGCCCGGTTCGCTTCGGCCATCTTGTGAGTGTCCTCGCGTCGCTTGACGGCGGCACCCAAGCCATTGCTGGCATCCAGAATCTCGTTGGCGAGACGCTCGATCATGGTCTTCTCGCGGCGAGCCTTCGAGAAGCTCACCAGCCAGCGCAGGGCCAGCGTGGTGGACCGCTCGGCGCGCACCTCGACGGGCACCTGGTAGGTGGCGCCACCGACGCGGCGGCTGCGCACCTCGAGGGAGGGCTTCACGTTGTCCATGGCGCGCTTGAGCGTCACGACCGGATCGGTGCCGGTCTTGTCGCGGGCCTGCTCGAGGGCACCGTAGACAATGCGCTCGGCCAGCGACTTCTTACCGTCGAGCAGCACCTTGTTGACCAGCTGGGTGACCAGCTGCGACCCGTAGACGGGATCGTTGACCAACGGACGCTTCGGCGCGGGGCCCTTGCGTGGCATTAGCTCTTCTCCTTCTTGGCGCCGTAACGGCTGCGTGCCTGCTTGCGGTTCTTGACACCCTGGGTGTCCAGCGAGCCGCGGATGATCTTGTAACGCACACCGGGGAGGTCCTTCACACGACCACCGCGCACCAGCACCATCGAGTGCTCCTGCAGGTTGTGGCCTTCACCCGGGATGTACGCGGTGACCTCGACCGCGCTGGTCAGCTTCACGCGAGCGACCTTGCGAAGTGCCGAGTTCGGCTTCTTCGGAGTGGTGGTGTACACGCGAGTGCACACGCCACGGCGCTGCGGGCTGCCCTTGAGGGCCGCGGTCTTGACCTTCGCGACCTTGTCGCGGCGACCCTTGCGGACCAGCTGGTTGATGGTTGGCATGTACCGGCTTTCTGTGTTTCTTCTATCTCGTTAAGTCTCTGTACTGCAGTTTTCGCCCTACCGCTTACCCCGCGATCGGGTGTGTCGCACCCACCAGAAACGCATCCGATCGATAGCATTCCGATGTCTGCAGACATACGAATCCGCCCGGCGCACAGGCACGCCACCCGATTTGGGGCAGCATGCGGCCCTGTCGACCAGGCACGGGGATCCACAATACCAGGGGTCCCCGTGCGCAACCAAACCCGTGCTCGACGGCCTTATCGCAGGTCAGACGCCACGTTCACGGAAGGCGCCGATCGGGGGCCTGCGCGGGCGCTAGCGCTTCTGCATCCCCGCTGCCAGCCGGAGCACCATATCGGTGAACACCGCGTCGGTGTCGACATCGTCCATGACCCCGGTCATCTCCAGGAGGACGAAGCCGTGCAGGGCCGACCAGAACTCCAGCGCCGCATAGAACGCGTTCTCACCGTCGAGTCCGTAGGACGCGAGAGCGGCCAGCACGGGCTCCGCCGCGGCCCTCGTGGCCGCCGTGTATTCGGGGTCGTCGCCGCCCAACGGCATCCGCGTGAACGCCGAGTACCGACCGGGATGATGGTGGGCGTAACTGCGGTAGGCACTGGCCATGGTGACCACCGCGTCCTCCCGGGTGCGGCCCTGCCCGACGTTGTTGAGCATCCCGATGATGTCGTCGATCACCCGCATCCGTACCGTCCGGCGCAGGTCATCGAGGCTTTGCACGTGGTTGTACAGCGACGGGCCCTTGGTGCCGAGCTGGATGGCCAGCGCGTTGATGGTCAGCGCGTCCCAGCCGTCACGGTCCAGGAACACCAGCGCAGAGTTCACGATGGCATCGCGACTGAGTTTGGTCGCCCGCGCTGCCATGTTCGCTCGATCCCTCGTCACGTCGTGCTGCTGAACTCCCCGGCCGTCGGGGTAACGAAGGACTCTAGTTCACGCGGTCCTGACTGAGCTGCGCAAGCCGCTCGGTGATGCTGCACAGATCGGGCAGCATCGCCGGATTCACCGTCTGGATCGACCAGGTGATGACGTCGTCGCCCTTGGCGACGTAGATGCTGCAGGCGTTGGCGTCGAAGGCCTTGAACCCCCGGTTGCCGTCCACCGACAGTTCGGTCAGGGTGCGTCCGGCGTTCTGCTCCAGAGCGCGCTCGGTGTCCATGTCGCTGCCCCGGTACCACCAGGTCGAGATGCCCATGCCCGCACCGATCGTGCCGATGAGCGTGTTCTCCTGCCAGAAGCAGCCGGCGTCGCTCACCACCGCCTCACCGAACATGGCCTTGCCCGCGGCCGCGCTGATGTCCGCCTCCGTGATGCCGTTGCAGTCGGTGCCGCGGAAACCGGGGTGCACGCCGGCCGGCGGGGCCTGTGGGGTCTGCGCCGCCTGCTCCCCCGCTGCGCCGCACCCGGCGAGCAGCGCCACCCCCGCGCACGCCGCCAGCAGTGCCGCCCGCACGTCAGAGGTCCGATTTCAGGGTCGCCGACAGCAGGCTCTCCGCGTCCGGGCACGGATCCCCGCTGGTCTGATGCCGGTACTGCACCCACCAGCTCAGCACCCCACCGCCGCCCGCCGCGATCGCAGAGCAGGCCACCCCGACGCCGTCGCGCCGGGCCAGGAAGGCGTCGTGCCGTTCCACCACGGTGTCGGTGATCTGGGCGCCGCGTTCGGCAGCGAGTGCGCGCTCCCGGTCGAGGCTGCCTGCGTCGAACCAGGCGAACACCACGTCGACCACCGCACTTTTCCGATCCAGGACGTATTGGCAGACCGCGCCGCTGTAGGGGCGCACCACGTCGTCGGCATCGAGCGTCTGGGCGACCGTGCTGTCCTGCAACAGACCGCACCGGTTGTCGGCGTAGCCATAGCTGCGGTCGTCGGCCGGGCCGCCGGGGGTGGCCGACTGCGGGGCGCCGTCGACCGTCTGGGTGCATCCGGCCAGGAGGAGGGCTGCGGCGACCGCCGTCGTCACCGCTCGTGTGCCTGGTCCTCCCATCGAGCTCACGCTACCGAGCGGCATCGCCCGCGGCGACCCGTCCGGCCGAAGCGGGCAACCGGCTCTGCCGGAGCTCCGGGCAACGTAGTCTGCTAATCCAACGGAAGGTGGCGAACGTGACTCAGCAGAGAAGCCGACGGACAGCCTTGGCATGCGCCCTGGTGGTTCCCGCAGTTCTTGCCTTGTGCGCTCCGCCCGCCGAGGCCAAGAACGGTGACACCCACATCACCGGCCAGGGCGTCGTGCAGACCCTGGACTGCAACAACGCGACACTCATCGTCAACGGCACCGGAAACACCATCAACGCCAAGGGCGCCTGCTGGGCTGTGACGCTGCAGGGATCCTCGAACATCGTCATCGCCGACAACGTCATCAACGACATCACCGTGTACGGCTACGACCAGACGGTGATCTACCACGACGGCGCCCCGGCCGTCATCGACCGCGGCCGCGAGCTCGGGATGGCCAACCGCATCAACCGCGCCCCCGCCTGATCTTGTGCGGCGGCTGCTCGGTCTGCTCGCGGTCTGCTGCGCGGCGGCGTGCGCTCCGGCCCCGCTGGAGGTGAGGCCGGTGTCCACGACCGCCGCGGTACCCCCGGTGTCGGACGCGGCCCGGGCGGTGGGATTCATCGACGTCCGGACAGTGGTCCCCGATGCCGTGATCGACCTGCGCTACGCGGGAGCGGACAACTTCGTCGGGGTGCCGCTGTATCCGGCCGGCGCACGCTGCCTGGTACACCAATCACTGGCCGACGGCCTGGCCACCGCCGCGGCCCAGCTGCGCGCCGACGGACTGGTGCTGGTGTTCTGGGACTGCTACCGGCCCCACGATGTGCAGGTCCGCATGTTCGACGTCGTCTCCAACCCGGCGTGGGTGGCCCAACCGGGCCCGTACTCGAAGAGTCACGAGTCCGGCCGGTCGGTGGATGTGACGACCGCGGGTGCGGCCGGATTGACCGATATGGGAACGGGTTTCGACGACTTCAACGCCGTCGCACACGCCTACGCCACCGACGGCGTCAGCGCGGCCGCCCAGCAGAACCGGGCCCAGTTGCGCGCGGCGATGGTGGCGGGCGGCTTCGCCCCCTACGCGGGGGAATGGTGGCATTTCGACGCTGCCGGCGCGGGCGAGCGACGACCCATCATCAACGTGCCCGTCACCTAGTCTGGGTGGACCACCGATGGATCGAGGAGTCATGCGTCTACACATCATCGCGCCGCTGGTCGCGGTGACCTTCGCCGTCGGCGCGGTCGGCTGCGGCGCCGAGGACGGCGGCGGCAAGGCGCCCACAGCGACGGCGGGCACCTCCGGCGCCCAGGTGCAGATCGGCAACACCATCAACTACGGGTCGTTCGGCACCACCGCCGAAATCGACTGTGCCGAAGGCAAAGCCCTCAACATCGGGGGTTCCAACAACACGTTGACCGTGAAGGGCACCTGTTCCAGTGTGAATGTCGGTGGCGCGGACAACAAGCTGACCTTCGACCACGTCGACAAATCGATCAGCGTGGTCGGCCTGAACAACACCGTCGTCTACAAAGACGGCGACCCCAAGGTCGACGATCTCGGCTCCGGCAACAAGGTCAGCAAGAGCTAATCGGCGCGGGCGCCGTGGCGCCCGGCGCCGTCGGCGAAACGCTGCGCCCCGGCCACCGACTCGGCCGCCACCTTCTGCAGGCTGCCGAACTCGAAATTGATTGCGGCCTGCTCTGATTCACCCCATTGGTGCAATGCGGACAGTCGGTCCGCACGCAGGCACAGCTGCGGAAGCGCCGCGAGTTCGGCGGCCAGTTCCTCGGCCGCCCGGCGGGCATCGCCCACCGGCACCACCCGATTCGCCAGGCCGATCGCCAGCGCCTCGGTGGCGTCGACGGACCTGCCGGTGAGGATGAGGTCCATGGCACGGCTCTGCCCGATCAACCGGGGCAACCGCACCGTGCCACCGTCGATCAGCGGAACGCCCCAGCGCCGGCAGAACACCCCGAACACGGCGTCCTGCTCGACGACGCGGAGGTCGGCCCACAACGCCAGTTCCAGCCCACCGGCCACGGCGTATCCACTGATCGCCGCGATCACGGGTTTGGACAGCACCATGCGGGTCGGGCCCATCGGCCCCGGCCCGGTCCGGTGCGTCTGATTCATCTCGGGTGTGCCGAACGCCTTGAGATCTGCTCCGGCGCAGAAGGTTCCGTTGTCACCGCAGAGCACCGCGACGGACGCCGAGTCGTCGCGATCGAATTCGTCGAACGCCGCGTACAACTGCGCGGCGGTCGGGCCGTCGACGGCATTGCGCGCCTGCGGCCGGTTCATGATGACCGTCGTGACCGGCCCGTTGCGCTCGACCCGTACGCCGTCCTGCGGATCGGTCATGTCGCCTCCACCCTTTCGCGCATCGCCGCCAATTCGGCAGCGAAATCCTGATATGCCCGGCGCAACGCGTCCCCCGGCCAGTCGGCGGGAACCAGTTCCGCGGGCAGCACCGGGTCGGTGACCAGGTGCCGGACGATCCCCGCCGCGACCACGAACCGGGCCGGCACGTCATCGGCCGCCGCCATCTCGGCGAGCAGTGCGCGCCCGGTCTGCGTCCACGCCGGGAGATCCCAGAGCAGCGCGGCCAGACCGGCGGGATCGTCGTCCCGCGAACGCAGCACCCGCACCTGTTGCGCGGCGGGCACCGGCTGGGCCAGATTGTCCGGCCGCAACCACAGACCTTCGCGCAGTTCACCGAATCTGCTCTGCATCAAGGTGTTCCGCAGTTCCGCCCGGCTTCGCGCGTCGGCACCCACGGCGGTGATGGCGAGGGCGATCCACTGCCCTTTCCACTTCTGCGTCTGGGGGGCCAGCGCATCGTCCTGCCGTCGTTGCCGGGCCAGCAGCCGTTCCGAGAGCCGGTACCCGTCGTCGGAGCGGACCAGATCCCCCGCGCCGACCATCCTGGTCAGGGCGACCCGCAGGGTGGGCTCCCGGATGTCGAAATCCGAAGTCAGATGGATCAATTCGGCGGCCGAGGCCCACGCGGGATGCGCACCCAGCAGCACGCTGAGCACCACCGATCGCGCGGTCAGGCGCAGCACCTCAGACCCCGGACGTCCGGCGGCCGTAGTCCCCCAGCGGCTCATCACGGTGACGCACCGCCTCACGGAATCCGTGCGCGGTCGCGTCAGCGACGAACGCATGGCCCTCCGGGGTGTGGCGGGCGATCCCATCGAATACCGTGCTGACCATCTGGCTGGTGGCCACCCCCTGCTGCAGCAGGGCGGTGTTGCAGGCCAGCTTCGCCATGATGAGCTGGTTCACCGGCATCGCCGCGATGCGCGCCACCAGGCGCTCGGTCCGCTCGTCGAGGTCCTCGGGCGCCGGGGCCTCGACCGCCAGGCCCCACTCGGCGGCCTGCGCACCGGTGAGGCAATCCCCGGTGAACAGAAGCCTTTTCGCGCGCTGGTCACCGAGGCGGTGCGCCCACAGACCCGCGGCGGGCACGCCCCAGACACGCATCGGCGGATAGCCGATCTTGGCGTCGGAGGCGGCGATCACCTGGTCGGCGTGCAGCGCGATATCGGTGCCACCGGCAACGCAGTATCCGTGAATCTTCACGACAGTCGGCTTGTCGGCCCGCATGAGGCTGGAGAACCCGCGGACGAATCGGCTCATCATCTGATAGTCGATCATCGGGTCCCACGGCCGGTCCGGCAGATGGTTGACGGCCTGGGTCCGGCCGTCCAGCGTCGTCCCGTCATAGCGACCGGAGCCGCCCGCCGAGGAGGTGCCGTCGGCGTAGGCGGACAGGTCGAACCCGGCGCAGAACCCTTCGCCCCGACCGGATACCAGGATGACGTGCACGGCCGGGTCGAGGTCGGCCTGTTCGACGCACGCCGCGAGCTCCAGCGGGGTGTCCGCGACGATCGAGTTGCCCTTTTCCGGGCGGTTGAAGGTGATTCGGGCGACCCGGCCGGTGACCTCGTAGGTCATCGTTTTCAAGGGCGTGGTTTTCAGATCGGTCACCCCTTCACCAGGGCCCGCTCGATGATCGGCGCCAGATCGAGGCCCGCGGGCAGGGTGCCGAACGCGCCGCCCCACTGCCGTTCCAGCCGGGTGGCCAGGAACGCCTCCGCGACCGCCGGGTGACCGTGGCGGACCAGCAGCGCACCCTGCAGCGCCAGGCTGATGTCCTCGGCGATCTTGCGGGCCCGGTATTCGATGTTCTCGAAATCGCCGAGCTGCGCCTTGAGACGGGCTACATGCGCGTCCAGCCGTGGCTCGGAACTCGTGGCCAGTTCGTCGAACAGCACCTCGACGCACTCGGGCCGGGTGGCCATGGCGCGCAACGTGTCCAGCGCGCTCACATTGCCCGAGCCCTCCCAGATGCCCATCAGCGGCGCCTCGCGGTACAGCCGCGGCATGCCGGACTCCTCGGCGTAGCCGTTGCCGCCGAAGCACTCCATGGCCTCGGCGGCGTGCGGCGTCGCACGCTTGCACACCCAGTACTTGCCTGCGGCCAAACCGATACGACGCAGAAGCGCTTCGCGCTCGTCGCCGCGCACCGCTTTGTCGGTGGCACCGGCCATCCGCATCGCCAGCATGGTGGCGGCCTCCGCCTCCACCGCCAGGTCGGCGAGCACGTTGCGCATCAGTGGCTGGTCGATCAGATACGCGCCGAACGCCTTTCGGTGCTGGGCGTGGTGCACGGCACGGGTCAGTCCCACGCGCATGCTGGTGGCGCTGCCCAGCGTGCAGTCCAGTCGGGTGAGGTTGACCATCTCGATGATCGTCTTGACGCCTCGGCCTTCCTCGCCGACGAGCCAGGCGGTGGCGTCGTCGTACTCGATCTCGCTGGAGGCGTTGGCGTGATTGCCGAGCTTGTCCTTGAGCCGCTGGATGTGCATCCGATTGCGGGTGCCGTCAGGGAGCACCCGGGGCAGGAAGAAACAGCTGAGCCCTGTTGGAGCCTGTGCCAGCACCAGGAACACGTCGCCCATCGGGGCCGAAGTGAACCACTTGTGGCCACGCAATGTGTAGCTGCCGTCGGCGTTCGGCGTGGCCTGCGTGGTGCCGGCGCGCACGTCGGAACCGCCCTGCTTCTCGGTCATCGACATACCGGCGGTCAGGCCGGCCTTGGTGGCGGGCACGCTCAGCTCGGGGTCGTACACCCGGCTGGTGAGCAGCGGCTCGTAGACCGCGGCGAGTTCGGGGTTGAACCGCAGCGCGGGGACCACGGCATACGTCATCGAGATGGGGCAGACGTGGCCGGGCTCGGGCGTCCACACCGACATCTTGGCCGCGCGTACCACGTGTGCGCCGGGCCGGTCGTCGGCCCACGGGGCGCCGTGCAGGCCGTGCGTCACGGCGGCATTCATCAGTTCGTGGTAGGCCGGGTCGTATTCGACCTCGTCGATGCGGTGGCCGTAGCGGTCGTGGGTGTGCAGGATCGGCACGTTGCGGTCGGCCAGGTCGCCCCAGCGCTGGGCCTGGTGGCTGCCGCCAAGCGCACCCACCTCGTGTACTTCGTCGAGGCCCCACTCGCCGCCCTCGCGGATCAGCGCCTCGGCCAGGGCGGGGAAAGTGGCGGCGTTGTAGTTCTCCAGCGGCGGAACCTGGTTGGTCACGACATGGGTATCTCGCATGTTTCCACTGTTACATTTTTCCGACAACCGCACAAGATATGTAATATGGCTTTCGTGCAGCCCAATACCGTCGTCCGCGCCGCCGAACTGGAACTCACGCTGGAACCGACCGACGGATCTGCGCGCGCCGGAACCCGCCCCCTGATGGAGTTCGGTGGGCTTGAGGTCGGCATCTGGGAGATGACGCCGGGAGAGATGACCGACGTCGAGGCCGATGAGGTGTTCGTGGTGCTATCCGGTGCTGCGACAGTCGAATTCGCCGACGGCGCGACACCCCTGACCCTCGGCCCCGGCGATGTCGTCCGGTTGGCGGCGGGCACCGAGACGGTGTGGACCGTCACCGAGACCCTGCGCAAGGTCTATCTGGCGGGTTAGACGTTCTCGCGCAGGAAGGCGATGTCGTCCATGCGACCCTCGTCGGAGGTCTCGCAGATGACGGGGGCGCCGGCCGCCTTCACGACGGCTGCCAGCAGTTGCGGATCGATCTGTCCGAGACCGAAATTCGCGTGCCGGTCGGCACCCGAACCGGCCGCGTCACGCGAGTCGTTGCAGTGCACCAGGTCGATCCGTCCGGTGATGGACTGGATGCGCTCCACGGCGTCGACCAGGGCCTCCCCTGCCGCCCACGCGTGACACGTATCCAGGCAGAAGCCGATTCCCTTGTCGCCGATGTGATCCCACAACCGGGCGATGGTGTCGAAGTGACGGGCCATGGCGTGGTCGCCGCCCGCGGTGTTCTCCAGGTACACCGGCACGTCGGTCTTGAGCGCGTCCAGCGCCTTGACCCAGCGCTCGAACCCGGCCTCCATGTCGTTGTCGTCGGCGTGCCCGCCGTGCACGATGACGGCGGTGGCGCCGATGGCCGAGGCGGCATCGCAGGTGTCCTGCAGGATCTTGCGCGACGGGATGCGCACCTTGTTGTTCGCCGAGGCGACGTTGATCAGGTACGGCGCGTGCACGTAGAGCGGCACCGCGGAGGCGCGCAGCGTCTCGGCGTCCTCCCGCGGCGCGGGTTTCTTCCAGCTCTGCGGATTGCCGAGGAAGAACTGCACCACGTCGGCGCCGTCAGCGGTCGCGGCGGCCAGGGGATCAACATTGTCGACATGGGAACCGATCAGCACGCCCGCCAGTCTAGGTGCAGGATCTGACACCGCCGGGCCGTGGTGGTTCGCCGGGTGGGAATCTGACGACGTTCCTGCGTAAATTCCGTCGCCAGATTTACACTCGGACAACGAAAAAGGCCCCCGCGCCGAGCGCGGGGGCCTTCTCGTCACGAACTAGCGGTAGTCCGAGTATCCGTAATCGTCCAGCGGCACGGCAGCGCCGGTCGCCTGGCCGAAGTCCGGGCTGTAGTACTGATCCTCGTAGGACGGGATCGTGTACGCCGCAGCGCGGGCTTCTTCGGTCGGCTGAACCTGGATGTCGCGGTAGCGGGCAATACCCGTACCGGCCGGGATCAACTTACCGATGATCACGTTCTCCTTCAGACCCTGCAGCTTGTCGCTGCGGCAGTTGATCGCCGCATCGGTCAGCACGCGAGTGGTCTCCTGGAACGACGCCGCCGACAGCCACGAATCGGTGGCCAGCGACGCCTTGGTGATACCCATCAGCACCGGACGGCCGGCCGCGGGCTCGTTGCCCTCGGCGACGACCCGACGGTTCTCGACCTCGAACTCGGCACGCTCGGTCAGCGAGCCGGGCAGGAACTCCGTCGCACCCGAATCGATGATCGTCACGCGACGCAGCATCTGCCGGACGATGACCTCGATGTGCTTGTCGTGGATCGACACGCCCTGGGCCCGGTAGACCTCCTGGACTTCCTTGACCAGGTGGATCTGTACCTCGCGCGGGCCCTGCACACGCAGCACCTCGTGCGGATCGGCAGCACCCTCCATGAGCTGCTGGCCCACGGTGACATGGTCACCGTCGGTGAGCAGACGCTCGGAGCCGTCCTCGTGCTTGAACACCTTCAGGCGCTGGCGGCGGGTGAGCTTGTCGTAGACAACCTCTTCGCTGCCATCGTCGGGAACGATGGTGATCTTGTAGAACTTGTCGGTCTCTTCGAGACGGATGCGTCCGGCCACGTCCGCGATCGGGGCCTTGTTCTTCGGCACGCGGGCCTCGAACAGTTCCTGAACACGGGGCAGACCACCGACGATGTCGGCGCCACCGGTAACACCACCCTGGTGGAAGGTACGCATGGTCAGCTGAGTACCGGGCTCACCGATGGACTGCGCGGCGACGATACCGACGGCCTCGCCGATGTCGACGAGCTTGCCGGTGGCCATCGAGCGGCCGTAGCACATGGCACACACACCGGTACCGGTGGTGCAGGTCAGCACGGAGCGGACCTTCACATCGGTGATGCCGGCAGCCAGCAGGGCGTCGATCGCCGGATCACCGAGGTCATGACCGCGGGCGACGACGACGTTGCCGTCGGCATCCACCGCGTCCGTGGCCAGGGTGCGGGCGTACGCAGACGTCTCGATGTGCTGATCGCGCACCATCGAACCGTCGGCCTGCTTCTCGGCGAGAGTGACGTTGATACCGCGTTCGGTCTCACAGTCGGTCTCACGCACGATGACGTCCTGCGAAACGTCCACCAGACGACGGGTCAGGTAACCCGAGTCGGCGGTACGCAGCGCGGTGTCGGCCAGACCCTTACGGGCACCGTGGGTGTTGATGAAGTACTCCAGCACGGTCAGGCCCTCGCGGAACGAGGACTTGATCGGACGCGGGATGTACTCACCCTTCGGGTTGGTCACCAGACCCTTCATGCCCGCGAGCGTGCGGGTCTGGGTCAGGTTGCCCGTGGCACCGGACTTCACGATCGTGATGATCGGGTTGTCCTCGGGGTAGTACGCCTCCAGCGCCTTACCCACCTCTTCGGTGGCCTGCTGCCAGATCTTCACCAGCTCGCCGTTGCGCTCGTCGTGGTTGAGCTTGCCGCGCTGGTACTGCTTCTCGATCGAGTCGGCCTCGCCCTCGTAGCGCTCCAGGATCTCCTGCTTCTGCGGCGGAACCAGAACGTCGGCCATCGAGACGGTGACGCCCGAGCGGGTCGCCCAGTGGAAACCGGCGTCCTTGAGCTTGTCCACGGTCTGTGCGACGACGATCATCGGGTACCGCTCGGCGAGATCGTTGATGATCGACGCCTGCGCCTTCTTGAACATCTGCGCGTTGACGAAGGGATAGCCCTTCGGCAGCAGCTCGTTGAACAGCACGCGGCCCAGCGTGGTCTCGGCGGTCCAGGCATCGCCCGGCTTCCAGCCGCCCTCGACGGAGCCGAAAAGTTCGGCCTCGACGGCGGCCGGCGGACGCTGCTGCGTCAGCCGGATCTTGACCTTGGCCCGCACCGACAGCGCACCGCGGTCCAGGGCCATGATGGCCTCGGCCGGCGAGCTGTACACACCGGACTCCGGCTGATCCTTGGCGGCAGCGACGTATTCGCCGGTGTCGCCCGGGATCTCGGTGGTCAGGAAGAACAGACCGGTCACCATGTCCAGACGCGGCATGGCCAGCGGGCGGCCCGACGCCGGCGACAGGATGTTGTTCGAGGACAGCATCAAGATGCGGGCCTCGGCCTGCGCCTCCGCGGACAGCGGAAGGTGCACGGCCATCTGGTCACCGTCGAAGTCGGCGTTGAACGCCTCACAGACCAGCGGGTGCAACTGGATGGCCTTGCCTTCGACCAGCTGCGGCTCGAAGGCCTGGATACCGAGGCGGTGCAGGGTGGGTGCACGGTTCAGCAGCACCGGGTGCTCGGCGATGACCTCTTCGAGGACATCCCACACCTGGGGACGCTGACGCTCGACCATGCGCTTGGCGCTCTTGATGTTCTGCGCGTGGTTCAGGTCGACCAGGCGCTTCATCACGAAGGGCTTGAACAGTTCGAGTGCCATCAGCTTGGGCAGACCACACTGGTGCAGCTTGAGCTGCGGGCCGACGACGATGACCGAACGGCCCGAGTAGTCGACGCGCTTACCGAGCAGGTTCTGACGGAACCGGCCCTGCTTGCCCTTGAGCAGATCGGACAGCGACTTGAGCGGGCGGTTGCCCGGCCCGGTCACCGGACGTCCACGACGGCCGTTGTCGAACAGCGCGTCCACCGACTCCTGAAGCATGCGCTTCTCGTTGTTGACGATGATCTCGGGCGCACCGAGGTCGATCAGTCGCTTGAGCCGGTTGTTGCGGTTGATCACGCGGCGGTACAGATCGTTCAGGTCGGAGGTCGCGAAGCGGCCACCGTCGAGCTGAACCATCGGGCGCAGCTCCGGCGGGATCACCGGAACGGCGTCGAGCACCATGCCCATGGGCGAGTTGCGGTTCATCTGGAACGCCGCGACGACCTTCAGACGCTTCAGGGCGCGAAGCTTCTTCTGGCCCTTGCCGTTCTTGATGGTGTCGCGCAGCGACTCCGCCTCGGCGTCGATGTCGAAGGTCTCGATGAGCTTCTTGATCGACTCGGCACCCATGGCGCCGTTGAAATACTCGCCGTAGCGGTCCTGCAGCTCGCGGTAGAGCACCTCGTCGACGATGAGCTGCTTGGGAGCCAGCTTGGTGAAGGTGGTCCAGATCTCGTCGAGCCGGTCCAGCTCACGCTGGGTCCGGTCGCGGAGCTGGCGCATCTCCCGCTCGCCACCGTCGCGCACCTTGCGGCGCACATCGGACTTGGCACCCTCGGCCTCGAGCTCGGCCAGATCGGCTTCGAGCTTCTGGGCCCGGGCCTCCAGGTCGGCGTCGCGCTGATCCTCGACGGACTTCTTCTCGACGACCATCTCGGCTTCGAGCGTGGACAGCTCGTTGTGCCGCATCTCGGTGTCCACCGCGGTGATCACGTAGGCCGCGAAGTAGATGATCTTCTCGAGATCCTTCGGGGCCAGGTCGAGCAGGTAGCCCAACCGGCTGGGCACACCCTTGAAGTACCAGATGTGCGTGACGGGCGCGGCCAGCTCGATGTGGCCCATCCGCTCACGACGCACCTTGGCACGGGTCACCTCGACGCCGCAGCGCTCACAGATGATGCCCTTGAAGCGCACACGCTTGTACTTGCCGCAGTAGCACTCCCAGTCGCGAGTCGGTCCGAAGATCTTCTCGCAGAACAGGCCGTCCTTCTCGGGCTTGAGCGTGCGGTAGTTGATGGTCTCCGGCTTCTTGACCTCACCGAAGGACCAGTTGCGGATGTCGTCCGCGGTCGCGAGACCGATGCGGAGTTCATCGAAGAAGTTGACGTCTAGCACGTAACTCCCTTTCCCCTTTCGGGACTAGAAAAAATATCGATCACAAGGCGGAGGGTTTGACGCCCCGCGGCAGAGCCGCGTGTCAGGCCAAGTCCTCAACGGAAGCAGATTCGTTGCGGGACAGGTTGATTCCGAGGTTGGCAGCAGCGCGCTCCAGGTCCTCGTCATCGCCGTCGCGCATCTCGATCGCGGCACCGTCCGAAGACAGCACCTCGACGTTGAGGCACAGCGACTGCAGTTCCTTGAGAAGCACCTTGAACGACTCCGGGATACCGGGTTCGGGGATGTTCTCGCCCTTGACGATCGCCTCGTAGACCTTGACGCGACCCACCGTGTCATCGGACTTGATGGTGAGCAGCTCCTGCAGCGTGTACGCCGCACCGTAGGCCTGCATGGCCCAGCACTCCATCTCGCCGAACCGCTGACCACCGAACTGCGCCTTACCACCGAGCGGCTGCTGGGTGATCATCGAGTACGGACCGGTGGAGCGGGCGTGGATCTTGTCGTCCACCAAGTGGTGCAGCTTCAGGATGTACATGTAGCCGACCGTCACCGGGTACGGGAACGGCTCGCCGGAACGCCCGTCGAACAGACGCGCCTTGCCGTCGGCATTGACCATGACCTCGCCGTCGCGGTTGGGCAACGTCGAACCCAACAGACCGGTGAGCTCGTTCTCGCGGGCACCGTCGAACACCGGGGTGGACACGATGCTGTCCGCCGGGACACTGAGCAGGTTCTCGGGCAGATTGCCCGCCCACTCAGGGGTTCCGTCGGCTACGTCGATGTTCCAGCCGGCCTTGGCCACCCACCCGAGGTGCGTTTCCAAGATCTGGCCGATGTTCATACGACGCGGCACACCGTGGGTGTTCAGGATGATGTCCACCGGGGTGCCATCGGGCATGAACGGCATGTCCTCGACAGGCAGGATCTTGCCGATGACGCCCTTGTTGCCGTGGCGTCCGGCGAGCTTGTCGCCGTCGGAGATCTTGCGCTTCTGGGCCACGTAGACGCGGACCAGCTCGTTGACGCCGGCGGGCAGCTCGTCGTCGTCCTCGCGCGAGAACACGCGGATACCGATGACCTTGCCGGACTCACCGTGGGGCACCTTGAGCGACGTGTCGCGGACCTCGCGGGCCTTCTCGCCGAAGATGGCACGCAGCAGGCGCTCCTCCGGAGTCAGCTCGGTCTCGCCCTTCGGGGTGACCTTGCCGACCAGGATGTCGCCGTCGCGGACCTCGGCACCGATGCGGATGATGCCGCGCTCGTCGAGATCGGCCAGCACCTCATCGGAGACGTTCGGGATGTCCCGGGTGATCTCCTCGGCGCCCAGCTTGGTGTCGCGGGCATCGATCTCGTGCTCTTCGATGTGAATCGAGGTGAGCACGTCCTCTTCAACCAGACGGTTGGAGAGGATGATCGCGTCCTCGTAGTTGTGGCCCTCCCACGGCATGATCGCCACGAGCAGGTTCTTGCCCAGGGCCATCTCACCGTTCTCGGTGCAGGGACCGTCGGCGAGCACCTGGCCCACCTCGACCCGCTGCCCGTGATCCACGATCGGGCGCTGGTTGGCGCACGTGCCGTGGTTGGAACGGTTGAACTTACGCAGCACGTAGCTCCGGCGGGTGCCGTCGTCGGCCATCACGGTGATGTAGTCGGCGGAGACCTCCTCGACCACACCTGCCTTCTCGGTGACGACGACGTCGCCGGCATCGATGGCCGCACGCAGCTCCATACCGGTACCGACCAACGGGGCCTCGCTGCGGACCAGCGGAACCGCCTGGCGCTGCATGTTGGCACCCATCAGGGCACGGTTGGCGTCGTCGTGCTCGAGGAACGGGATCATCGCCGTCGCGACCGACACCATCTGGCGCGGCGAGACGTCCATGTAGTCGACCTCGTTCGCCGAGATGACCTCGACCTCGCCGCCCTTACGACGGACGAGGATGCGCTCTTCGATGAAGCGGTTGTCGTCGTCGATCGGCGAGTTGGCCTGCGCCACGACGTGGCGGTCCTCCTCGTCGGCGGTGAGGTAGTCGATCTGATCGGTGACGACACCATCGGTGACCTTGCGGTACGGCGTCTCGATGAAGCCGAACGGGTTGACCCGTGCGTACACCGACAGCGATCCGATCAGGCCGATGTTCGGGCCTTCCGGGGTCTCGATCGGGCACATCCGGCCGTAGTGGCTGGAGTGCACGTCGCGGACCTCAAGGCCGGCACGCTCACGGGACAGACCACCGGGGCCCAGCGCCGACAGGCGGCGCTTGTGGGTCAGACCCGACAGCGGGTTGTTCTGATCCATGAACTGCGACAGCTGGCTGGTGCCGAAGAACTCCTTGATGGCCGCCACGACGGGACGGATGTTGATCAGGGTCTGCGGCGTGATCGCCTCGACGTCCTGAGTCGTCATCCGCTCGCGGACCACGCGCTCCATGCGGGACAGGCCCACCCGGATCTGGTTCTGGATCAGCTCGCCGACGGTACGCAGGCGACGGTTGCCGAAGTGGTCGATGTCATCGACCTCGACCGGGACCTCGACACCATCGGGCGCGGTCATCGAGTTCTGGCCCTCGTGCAGACGCACCAGGTACTCGATGGTGGCGGCGATGTCCTCGGGGGTCAGCGTCGAGTTGGTGATCGGCTGCCCGGCGTTGAGGCCGAGCTTCTTGTTGACCTTGTAGCGGCCGACGCGGGCCAGGTCGTAGCGCTTCTCCTTGAAGAACAGGTTCTCCAACAGGGTCTGCGCGGACTCCTTGGTGGGCGGCTCGCCCGGGCGCAGCTTCCGGTAGATGTCCAGCAGCGCCTCATCGGTGCCGGCGGTGTTGTCCTTCTCCAGCGTGCCCATCATGATCTCGGAGAAGCCGAAGCGCTCCACGATCTGCTCGTTGGTCCACCCCAGCGCCTTGAGCAGCACGGTGACGGGCTGACGGCGCTTGCGGTCGATGCGCACACCGACGGTGTCGCGCTTGTCGACGTCGAACTCCAGCCACGCGCCACGGCCCGGGATGACCTTCACGCTGTGCAGGTCCTTCTCGGTGGCCTTGTCGATCGAGGAGTCGAAGTAGACACCCGGCGAACGGACCAGCTGCGACACCACGACACGCTCGGTGCCGTTGATGATGAAGGTGCCCTTGTCGGTCATCATCGGGAAATCACCCATGAAGACCGTCTGGCTCTTGATCTCACCGGTGTTGTTGTTGATGAACTCGGCCGTGACGAACAGCGGGGCCGCGTACGTCATGTCCTTGTCTTTGCACTCGTCGACCGGCGCCTTGACTTCGTCGAAGCGCGGGTCGGAGAAGCTCAGCGACATGGAGCCGGAGAAATCTTCGATCGGTGAGAGCTCGGCGAGTACCTCTTCGAGGCCACCTACCGGGTTCGCAAGGTCACCGCGGGCGGTGGCCTTCGTGCGCCACTGCTCGGATCCGACCAACCATTCGAAAGAATCGATCTGAACGTCGAGCAGCCCCGGAACCTCGAGAGGTTCACGGAGCTTCGCGAATGAAATTCGGTTAGGCGCTCCCGGTACGGAGTTAGAAGAAATATCGGACTTGCTCTGGCGAGAGACTGCCAAGATGCACCCTTCCAGCACCTCATGCGACATTCGGTACCGGAAACCCGGACCGTGGCCGCTGTATTCTGCGTTCGGTTCGGCTGGCGTTCTCACAGTCCGAACCTCGGAACACACGGCACGCGTCTAGGTCACTGAGCAGGGCTCAGGCTAGAACGACGATGTCAGGTGCGGATGAGGGTGGGCAGGATGCAGCCAGCGCAACGTCCAACGATAGCGCACGTCCGCGTCATATTCAACGAGCATCCTTCAACCACCGCGTGTGATGTCGGCGAAGCGCTGGCTGGCGTCCTCGATCCGTGCACACATGCTGCCCAACAGAGTGGCCCGTCCGGGCCTTTCCGTCAAGACTTCACACGCGTTTTGCTGTGCACTTTTGGATAGTAGCGGGCCGCACCGACACCAGCGCGCCAGAGAGCACCGTGAGGAAGATCACATCCATGGAGAGCGTGCAGGGGTTGTGAAACAGCATCGGCCGGCGGGACCGCTAGCAGTCCCGCCGGCCGATGTGTAAGGCCTACTGTTCGGTTGCCCGCGGAATCGAGGCCGTCGGGAACTCTTCGTCGTGACTCCCGTGCCGGGGCTCGTCGGAGAACTCGTGCACCTTGTACTTGTGGGTGCCATCCAGGTCGTCGAGGATCGCGGCCTGAGCGGCCGGCGGCAGCGTGTGCAGGATCTCGCGCACCCGGGCCTGACGGCGAGCCACACCCTGGCGCTCGGGCATACCCGGCGTCGCGATGAGCTGCGGCGGCACGCCCTCGATCTCCTCGACGCCACCATCGCTCTGACCGGCATCCATCATG
Organism: Mycolicibacterium cosmeticum; assembly: GCA_016197365.1. GTDB lineage: Bacteria > Actinomycetota > Actinomycetes > Mycobacteriales > Mycobacteriaceae > Mycobacterium > Mycobacterium cosmeticum_A. The sequence continues at coordinate 66,235 of JACPVS010000010.1, forward strand.
GCCTGCTCGGCCGCGGCGGTCGCCTCGTCCTTCTCCTCCGACATACCGATCGGACCGATACGACGACCATTGAGGAACTGCTTGACGACGGGCTCTTCACTGGTCAACAGCACCTCGCGCGGGCCGAACATGACCAGCTTCTTGCGGAACAGCATGCCGATGTTGTCCGGCACCGTCCGGGCGATGTTGATGTTGTGCGTCACGATCAGCACGGTCGCATCGATCTGCGCGTTGATGTCGATGAGCAGCTGGGACAGATACGCCGTACGGACCGGGTCCAGACCGGAGTCCGGCTCGTCGCACAGGATGATCTGCGGATCCAGCACCAACGCGCGGGCCAGGCCGGCGCGCTTGCGCATACCGCCGGAGATCTCACCGGGGAACTTGTGCCCGTCATTGGGCATACCCACCAGTTCGAGCTTCTCCATCACGATCTTGCGGATGTCGGACTCGGACTTCTTCGTGTGCTCACGCAACGGGAAGGCCGTGTTGTCGTAGATGTTCATCGAGCCGAACAGCGCGCCGTCCTGGAACAGCACACCGAACAGGGTGCGGATCTCGTAGAGCTCCTTGGCCGAGCACTCCAGGATGTTGGTGCCGTCGATGTAGATGGCACCCTTCTCCGGGCGCAGCAGGCCGATCAGAGACTTCAGGAACACCGATTTACCGGTACCGGAGGGGCCCAGCAACACGCTGACCTCGCCCTCGGGAACCGTCAGCGTGACGTCCTCCCAAATCTTCGACGAACCAAAAGACTTACTCAGTCCAGTTACGTCGATTGCGACGCCCATACGATTTCCTTCCGCCTACGGCCCACCGCGCCACCTGCGGTACCCCGCCTGTGGCTTGAGTCACTGTAGCGCACGCAGGTTTTCAGCAACACAGAAGTCAACGGCAATCGGATCCGCTGCACGACAAAGGGCCGGGTCGTTTCCGACCCGGCCCTTCGAAGAACTGAAACTACTTGACGGTGACCGATGCGCCGGCGGCCTCGAGCTTGGCCTTGGCGTCCTCGGCGGCGTCCTTGTTGACCTTCTCCAGCAGCGGCTTGGGCGCTGCGTCGACCAGGTCCTTGGCTTCCTTCAGACCCAGGCCGGAAACGATCTCGCGGACGACCTTGATGACGCCGATCTTCTTCTCGCCGGCACCCTCGAGGATGACGTCGAACTCGGTCTGCTCCTCGGCGGCCTCAGCGGCGGCCGGGGCTGCGCCGGCGGCGGCAACGGCGACCGGAGCGGCGGCGGTGACGTCGAAGGTCTCTTCGAACTGCTTCACGAACTCAGAGAGCTCGAGCAGGGTCAGTTCCTTGAACGCGTCGAGCAGTTCTTCGGTGGACAGCTTTGCCATGGTGATTCCTTATCTCTGTAACTATGTGGTGGTTTGTCTTAAGCAGCGGGTTCTGCTGAACCTTCTGCGGCCTTCTTCTCTTGCAGAGCTGCGGCCAGGCGGGCGACCTGGGACGCGGGCGCCACGAACAGCGCCGCGGCCTGGGACTGCTTCGCCTTCAGGGCGCCGGCGACGCGCGCCAGCAACACCTCGCGCGACTCCAGGTCGGCAATGCGCTCGACCTCGGACACGGACAGCGCGCGGCCGTCCATGTAGCCGCCCTTGATGACGAGCGCCTTGTTGTCCTTGGCGAACTTCTTGATCGCCTTCGCGGCGTCAACGGGCTCACCGTTGATGAACGCGATGGCGGTCGGGCCGGCGAACAGATCGTCGAGACCTTCGATGCCGGCCTCGGACGCCGCACGCTTCACCAAGGTGTTCTTGGCGACGGTGTAGGTCGTCGCTTTGCCCAGCGACCTGCGCAGCTCGGCAAGGTTGGTGACCGTCAGGCCGCGGTACTCGGTGACGACGGTGGCCGTCGCCTCCTTGAACTTCTCGGCGATGTCGGCGACCGCGGTGGCCTTGTCAGCGTTGGCCATGCTTGCCTCCTCGTGATGGTTGGGATGTCCACCAACCGACGGGCGCAAGGGCCGGAAATCACAAACGCCCCGACACAGACAGGTCGGGGCGCACAGAAATACTGTTACCTCGTCCTCCTGCGTGGGTCGCCGGGAAATCCCGGACCTTCAACCGATTTCTCGGTAACCGACGGTCTTCGGTGGAACCCGGCAAGAATAGCGGACTCCGGGCCCATCAGCCAAAACGGGCCAGCACCACCAACACGAACGCGGCGAACAGCAGCCCGACCCGGACCCAGTGCACGCGGTCCCAGCGGGCGGCCAGTTCGCGGGAGACGTCGCCCTCGGTGGCCCACGCCCCCACCCGATTGTTGATGGGGACCAGCACCGCGAAGGTCAGGGCCATCAGCGCGACCATCATCACCAGAGCCGCCACCACCAGCGGATCGGTGGGCGTCACGACCAGCGCGGCCACCACCGCGAGCACCGCGGCTGCGTACCAGAACGGCATCACCCTGCCGAGCACTCTGCTGCTGTGGCTGCGGGTCTGGCGATAGCCGTCGCCGGACAGCCTGCCCAATAGCGGATGGGTGAAGGCGGTGACCCCGAATTCGACACCGACCAGTGGACCGAGGATCAGAATTGCCACCACGCCCGCGATGTCCGTCATACCATCGAGCCTGGTGGTTACGCGTACCAGAAACAAGGTACTGACAAATCTGTCAGTGCATGCCCATCGAGGAGGCGTGGTGGCGGTATCGAAGAAGGGCATCAACGAATGCCCGATAGACACCGCGCTGACCGTCATCGACGGTCGCTGGAAGGGCACCATCATGTGGCGCCTGCAGGACGGGCCGATGCGTACCGCCGAACTGCGTCGCAGCATCCCCGACATCACCGAACGCATGCTGATCCGGCACCTGCGCGACATGGTCGACGCCGGCATCCTCGACCGGCACGACGCCCAGACCGTGCCGCCGTGCGTGCACTACTCCATCTCCGAGTACGGCAGGACCCTCGGCCCGGTGCTCCAATTGCTCTGCGATTGGGGGCGCACTCACATGGTGCGCGCCAGCGCCGCCGCACCCACCAGTCCCGCGTCCCCACCTAGCGCGGCGGGCACCACCCGCAGGTCCCTGATGAAGGACAGCCCGGCGTAGTCGCGCAGCGCGGCCCGGAGCGGGCCGAACAGCAGTGCCCCCGACTTCGCCACCCCGCCGCCGATCACGACGAGGTCCAGGTCGCAGGTCGCCGCCACGCCGGCGATCATCATCGCCACCGCGGCCGCACCGCGGCGAAAGGCCTTCAGTGCGACCTCGTCGCCCGCGGCGGCCGCCTCGGCCAGCTGCTTGGCATCGGCGTCGGGTGTTGCCGCCCAACCGTTTTCCCGCGCCCAGCGCACCAGATGCGGTCCCGCCGCCACGGTCTCGACGCAGCCCCGGCCGCCGCACGTACACGGCAGCCCGTCGGGCTCGACGATCACGTGACCGACATGCCCGGCATTGCCGGTGCGCCCGTCGTAGGGCACACCATCGAGGACCAGTCCCCCGCCGATCCCCGTCGAGACCACCATCCCCAGCAGGAAGTCCGCACCCGCACCAGCCCCGCGCCACTGCTCGCCGAGCGCCATGCACAGCCCGTCACCGCCCAGGCGCACCGGACCGCCGGTGAGCTGCCGGGCCCGCTCGACGATCGGAAAGTCGCGCCAGGTGGCGATATTGATGGGGCTGACAGTGCCGGCGCGCAGGTCGACCGGACCGGCCGAGCTGATACCCGTCCCGATCACGGGTCCGCCTGCGCGGTGCAATGCGTCGCGGATCAGGTCGGCGGCCACCGACCACACCGCGTCCGCGGCTCCGTGCGGTGTCGGCAGCTGGTCTCGGTGCGTCAGTGTGCCCTCGCCGTCGACGAGGCCGACGGCGAGCTTGGTGCCGCCGACGTCGAGCGCGAGGGTGAGTTCCATCAGTGCCGGTGGGTGTTGTCTGGCTGGCGGGGGTCGCCAGGGTGTTCATAGCCGGGCGCCAGGCGCACCACGTCGGCGCAGCGGCTGTCCAGCCAGCGCCGGAAGGTCCGGCGGCGGGCAGCGGCGGTCAGGTGCGCGGTGATCGCGGGGCGTGCCTGGGTCAGCGAGATGGCCGTGCGTCGAGGACCGAACCGGGTCGGATTGCGCGCGTGGTAGGCCGCGACTTGGTCCTCGGTGCTGGTCACCGCGGCGGTGACGCGGGCGAACACCGCACGGGCATGGTCGGATTCGAGCACCGCGGCGGCGATGCTGCCGATCTCCAATCGGGCTGCGGCGTCGGGTAATACGTCGGTGAGCGGGGGTGGATCCGCATCGGCCGGTTCGCGCGCGACCACGCGTTCGGCGACGAGCAACTGGGTCAGCCAGCGGCGCAGCTGCCTGCCCTCACTGGTGTCCGGGCGCGGCAGCGCGGACGCCAGCGTGCCCGCCCGCACACGCCGTTCCCGTTCGTCGACCTCGGCCTCCGACACCGGCTGGCCGGCCACCCAGGCCACCGTCGCCGTCACGCTGTCACCTCCACCGCGACGGCGGGCGAATACACCAGCCGGCCCGCGCAGGCCACCCGGATCAGCGCCCACCACCGGCCCGGTTGCACCCACGGCGGTGGGGTCACGTCGAAACTCAGCTGCAGCGTCCCGCGGGCCGGTATCTCCGCGCCGGTGGCGGCGGGCCCCAGCCACTCCCAGGTTCCCCACGGGCTGATCAGGTGGGCTTCGACGGCCAGGCCGGCCCCCGCGTCGGTGCCGACCGTGACCGCCAACCGCGCGTTCTCGCCTGCCCGCACGCTCACGGGTTCCGGTCCGGAGATCAGCCGCAGCACGTCGGCGTCGGGCGGCGCGTCGACCGAGATCATGCACACGTCCTCGACGACCTGGTGCCACGCAGCGGGCAACCCGCGGCCACCGGCCGCGAGCTCGGCGCGGACGGGGTACCGGCCGGGCACGATGTCCGGCGGCAGCGTCACCCCGACGTCGGCGTCCAGGTACTCCCCCGGCGGCAGGACGAAGGACAACTCGGCCGGATCGGCCGCCCAGTCCGGCGGCACGACCAGTCGGACCCGGCCGTGCAGTGCGCTGTCCGTGCAGTCGCTGGCCACGGTGAGACGAAGGCGCACAACAGAATTCGGCGTGGCCGCGAGTTGGCCGGGATGCAGGTGCGCCACCAGCGGCAGTCCACCCAACGGGGCGGGACCCCGGTTGTGCAGCCAGTACCGGGCGTACAGCGGTTGGGCGTCCTCGGAGTCCGGGGCCAGCCGCTGCTGGTCGGCGTTGGCTATCCGGATGCCGCCCAGCCTGCCACGCAGGGTGGCGATCTGATAGCCGTGCATGTCCGTGGTCGCCGGCCCGGCGGGACGCTCCAGCAGGTCCGCCTCGACCAGCGGGGAGATGCTGCACAGGCCCGATCGGACCACGAATTCCGCACTGCGGCCGTGTGTTTCGACCAACCTGAACGTGACCGAAGACGGGTCGACCGGCTCGGTCGACCCGGTCACGAACGGGTTGCCTGCCGCCTTGAGCGCTCCGAGGGTGACCCGGCCACCCGTGGAGTCGACATCGAGCAGGGCCCCGTGGGCGGGCAATCCCTCGACACCGGCCCGCCGGTTGCGCACCGCGATCAGCGGATGGGAGAACTCGGCACTCCGGATCGGGATGTCGGCGTCGCGCCAGTCCCCCTCGCCGGCGATCAGCGCGTAGTCGAAGGTGTGGGACCAGTGCTGCAGTTGAAAGTTCGATCCGTCGGGGGCGGTACGCCGCGGCGGGTCGATCCATGTTCCCGACGGCCATCCGGTGCAGGACCGCATCAACGAGGTGTGCAGGGTGCCATCGGGTTCGACGGCGAAACCTGGTACGCCCCGGTTGCAGAGCGCGACGGTCACCGACTCGAAGGGTGTCAGTTCGGCCGGCGCATCCTGTGGTACGGAGATCTCCGCATCGGCGAGATCGTCGACCAGCGAGCCGATATCGCCGACGACGATCAGCACCGGCAGGCTACGCAGGCCACGCAGGTCGGCGCTGGGCACCCAGGAGTCGACAAGGGCCGAGCCGGCGGGCACCCACACCCGGGCGGTGCCTCCCGCGCTGAGTTGCCGATCGAGTTCCGTCCGGTGTTCGGGTGAGGTGGCCAGAACCGCGGCGGTGAAGGCGTTCTGGTCCGGGCCGCCAAGGGCGATCCGCGCGTCGGGCAGGTTCGAGTCCACGGACAGGTCGCCGTAGCGCGGTTTGCCTGCCGCGCTGCAGGTGGCGGTGACGCCGGCCCGCACCAGGGCGACCATCAGCTCGCGGGTGTCGAATTGCGCGTCGGGCGTGACGACTTCGGCCACCGATACCGCCCGGACGCCGGCACCGACACGCACCCGCAGCATCGAGGACAGCCCGAACCAGCCGTACGCCGGGTTGTCCAACGTAGACGGGTGCTGCGCGGCATCCACGGCGTGGGTGGCGCCGTGCTGGTGCAGCAGGCCGAAGCCGCGGCCGATGACGGCGTCGCCCACCTCGCTGGCCGGCATCGCACCGGGCACCGGGCACGGCCAGCGCAGCCGCAGCAGCTTGTCGGCGCCGGTGAATTCGTCGACGGTGGTGCGGCATTCGATGCGCGAGATCCCGTGCCACAGGGTGATCATCTGGGTGTAGCTCAGGATGTCGCCGATGCGGCCGCGGATGATCAACCGTTCTCCGAGCGGGCTGCGCGACGCCTGGACGACGGCCGGATACGCCGAGGAGCACAGCACCGGCCCGCTGGGCAGCAGATGCCACGGCCCTTCGCCGGCTTTCGGATGCGCCGGATGTTCGTCATAGACGGCGAGTTCGTTTCCCACCGCGCCGTCGGCGATCATCTCCCGCCCGCCGGCGAGCACCGAGCTCACCGCGCCACCGCGCTCCGGATCCGCCCTCACCCGATAGTGGTCATTGCCGATCTCGTTGCCCCCCAACGGCTCCCAACTCGCCCCTGGATTGGTGTCGTCCAGCCAGTACGCCTGCCAGCCCAGCGATCCGACGTCGTCGGCCAGCCAGCTGACGGTGTGCCCGTCGGACACCGACGGCACGGTGTCCCCGTGCTGGTCGCGCACCACACCGGCGAAGGGGCGGTCCAACTGAGCGGTGACCACGTCAGTCCGGTGGTGTGCCAACGGATTCCACACGACCACCGGGGCGTCCACCGCGCCACTGAGCAAAGCCAGCGCGTTGTCGCGGGCCGCCCGGCCCAGCTCCCACGCATCGCGCCAGCCGGTCAGCAGATCGAGGTAGACCTGATCGGATTCCGAGCCGGTGATCGCGTCGTGGTGCGCACCGTACGCCAGCTGCACCCACGCCTTCTCCAGCGCGGCCTGTGGATAGGTGGCCCCGCAGAGCAATCCGGCGAACACCGCGAAGCGTTCCGCCTCGAGCACCACGTTCTCGGCGGCACGGTTGGCCTGTTTGGTGTCGATGTAGGAGACGTCCTTGCCGGTGTAGATCGGGTTCATATCCCGCGTCTGCACGGACGGTGCCCCACCTTGCTCGTCGAGTTCGGCACGCACGGCGGCGAAGAATTCCTTGGGCAGCGCGCACACGAATCGGGGCCAGGTGTAGCGGGCGTTCCAGTCCCGGTGGATCTCGGTGACCCACTTGTTCGGTGGCGTGTAATCGGTTCCGACGGGCAACAGCACATTGCGGGTGAGCGCCACCTTCTTCAGGTTGGCGAACAACTCGAAGGTCTGCTGCTGCGCCTCGGCCAGCGTCGCCGACGAGTCCATCCACCAGCCCGCCGCGTAATGCGCAGGCATGTAGTGGGTCAGCAGCCCGCGTCCCGACGGTGCGGTCCACTCGAACTCGCTCGCGAACTGCATGCGTTCGGGATCACCGTCATCGGCCATCGGGCCCCACTGATGATGCGGTCCGCGGGCCCACGAACTCGACGTCAGCCCGGCATCGGCGGCCATCCCGGGGAACTGCGGATCGTGGCCGAACACGTCGAGTTGCCATGCCGTCGCCGGGTCGGCGCCCAGGACGTCGCGCTGAAAACCGATACCCGCCACGAAGTTCCGGATCGCCGTCTCCGGGCTGGTGAGGTTGGTGTTGGGTTCGTTATAGGTGCCGCCCATGATCTCGATACGGCCCTCGGCGATCAAACGACGTACATCGGCGCGTTCCTCGGGGTGGGTGTCCCAGAACGGCTTGAGATAGTCGACCTCGGCGAGCACGAACTTGTACTCCGGCTCGCGGCGGGCCATCTCCAGATGTGCCGTCACCAATTCGAATCCGTTGGTCTGCCGGCACGCGCCCGGCGGATCCTCGGTCCACACGCTGGTGTAGGCGGCCTGGGTGTTCCACCACACCGGGTCGTAGTGGAAGTGGCTGATCATGTGCATCGTCCAGCCAGGTTCGGCGACGACGAAGGTGAACGGCACCTCCCCGGCGTGGGCCGGTAGTTGCGCGCCCGGCACCGGATCGTCGACGTGCACCGGGATCTCGCAGATGCCGTCGATCGCAGGACCTTCACCGTGCAGGCCGTCTCCCGCGATGCGGATCACCTCGCCGGCCGCGTCCGCGCAGGTGACACGCACGATCTGCAGCGGCGCGTCCGCAGGCCCGGCGAACAGTTCGGTCGACTCCGGTGCGGTCAGACGCATGACCGCACCTTACGTTCGCGCGGCCGCCCGCTGCAGGCGTTCGGCTGCGGCGCGCACCGCGTCGGCCACCTCCGGTGGGTCCAGCACCTCGAACTCGCAACCGGGCATGGCCAGATACAGCGCCATCCGGTCGGGATCGTCGGCGCCGGTGGTGACGATGCACGCATCGGGACCGTCGGGTTCAATCTGTACCGAGGCCGCGGAAAAGGTCTGGGAGACAACGTCTTGAGTGGCGTGATAGCGCACCCGGGCGATGTACCGGTACGACGAGGAGGTGATGGCACGTCGCACATAGGCGGCCGCATCGGGTGCCTGCCGCGGGATGAAGGTGCTCCCGGCCGCGCGGACGCCGGACATCCGGTCCAGGCGCAGGGTGCGCCAGTCGGCGCGGTCGCGGTCATAGCCCAACAGGTACCAGCGCCGTCCGGTGGTCACCAGTTGGTAGGGCTCCAGGCGGCGCGTGGTGGCAGTGCCGCGGATGTCGACGTAGGCGCAGCCGATGTGTTCGTGGTCGCGGCTGGCCCGGGCCAGGGTCATCAGGATGTCCGGGTCGACCGGGTCCTCGGCGGCGGAGGTGAGGGTGACGGTGGCGTCGTGCACGGCGGCCACCTGGGAGCGCAGCCGAGACGGCATCACCTGATCGAGTTTGGACAGCGCGCGCAACGCTGATTCGCCGACGCCGGCCACGCTGCCGCCGGCCGCCAGGCGCAGACAGACGGCCATCGCGACAGCCTCATCCGGATCGAGCAGCAGCGGCGGCAGTGCGGCGCCCGCGCCCAGTTGGTAGCCGCCGCCGTGCCCCTTGCTGGCGTGCACCGGATAGCCGAGGTCGCGCAGCCGCTCGACATCGCGACGCACGCTGCGGGTGGTGACCTCGAGACGTCCGGCCAGTTCCTCGGAGGTCCAGACCCGGCGTGATTGCAGCAGGCCGAGAAGCTGCAGAACCCTCGCGGTGCTCATGTTCACCATCTTGACGCATTTATAGGACCGATACTGTCCTATATAGATGTAAAGGTGGGTTCATGTACACCGACCTCCTGGCCGACCAGCTGGACTTCCACTGGACCCACCAGCTGCGGCCGCGCCTGTCCGGCCTGACCGATGACGAGTACTTCTGGGAGCCGGTACCGGGCTGCTGGACTCTGCATCGGGATGGCGCCATCGATTTCGCCTATCCCCCACCGCAACCCGAGCCGTTCACCACCATCGCGTGGCGGCTGGCCCACGTCATCGTCGGCGTACTGGCCATGCGCAACCACTCCCATTTCGGCGGCCCGCCTGCAGACTACGAATCGTGGGCGTATGCCACCTCGGCGGGTACGGCGCTGCGTCAGCTCGATGAGGCGTACGCGCGCTGGATCATCGGCGTGCGGGCCCTCTCCGACGACGACCTGACCCAGCCCTGCGGTCCCGCCGAGGGCCCGTACGCGGGCGAGTCCATGGCCGTGCTCGTTCTCCACATCAACCGCGAGATGATCCACCACGGTGCCGAAATCGCCTGCATCCGTGACCTTTACATCCACTCGAAGGAGAACTGACATGCCCGGTATGCCCGCCCCCGCCACCGACGAGCGCCAGACCCTGATCAACTTCCTGGCCTTCCAGCAGAACGCGTTCCTCGCCGTGGCCTACGGCCTCACCGACGAGCAGGCCCGCGCCACCCCGTCGGCCAGCGCGCTGTCCATCGGCGGCCTGATCAAACACGTGGCCAACTGCCAGCACGGCTGGACCGAACGCGCCGCCCAGGCTCCGGCCATCCCCACGCCTGACGCCCGGCCGATGGAGGAACTGATGGCCGAATACCAGGACCAGTACGTGATGCGCGACGACGAGACGCTGAGCGAGCTGCTGGCGGCACTGGAAGCGCAGAACGCCGCCACCCTGCGAGTGTTCGCCGAGGCCGACTTCGACACCCCGGTGCCGGTACCCCACGACGTGCCGTGGTTCCCGCAGGATATCGACCACTGGTCGGTGCGGTGGGTGCTGCTGCACCTGGTCGAGGAGCTGTCCCGGCACGCCGGCCACGCCGACATCATCCGCGAAACCGTCGACGGCGCAACGATGTACGAACTCCTCGCCGCGGCTGAGGAATGGCCGGAGACCGACTGGATCAAGCGCTGGAAGGCCAACTAGGCCCGCACCGCGAGCGTGCATCCAGAGCACCGGAATGTCGGTTTTCGCGCTCTGGATGCACGCTCGGCCGGTTCAGCGACCGAGGACCAACACCAACGCCGTATCCACCACCACATCCAGGTCCGAGCCCAGCCCGCCGGCGAGCCACTGCTGGGCCAGCTCGGCCATCGCGCCGGTGTACATCGCCGCACCGACGCGCGCCGGGACCGGATCCGAGCCGACCTCGGCGAGTACGGCGGCCAACAGCAGATCCTGGGTGGCGGCCCGGCGCGCGGTCAGCACCGGGTTGGCGCGCGCGTCGGTGAACAGCACCCGGCCGCGGCGCGGGTCGGCCGAGGCGAAGCCCAGCACCGCGGCCATCCCGGCCCTGGTGCGCGCCCGCACCGAGTCCGGCGCGGCCGACATCGCCGCCTCCACCGCCTCCGCGAGCTCGGTGCCCACCTTGTCGTACACCGCGCCGAGCAGCTCGTCGGTGTCGGCGAAGCTCTCGTAGAAGTAGCGGGTGTTCAGCTCGCAAGCTCGGCACACCGACCGCACCGACAGCGCCGTCTCGCCATCGTCACCGAACAGCCCGTAGGCGGCGTCGATCAACAACCCGCGCCGCTCTGTGCGCCGGTCGGTCAGCGCGACACCCGCCCACCGAGTCATCGGTCCAGGTTAGATCTGGCTACGGGTGTAACCAAACGCTATTCTGGTCACAATCGTGACCAGAAGGGATGTGGGGATGGCCCTGCCGCACCAGATCGTCGAGCAGAAGTTGCAGGATCACTTCGATCGCAACGTCCGCAAGCACTACTTCCGCGGGCTGGAATTCGCCGAACCCGCGGGTGACCCGGGCTGGTTCGGCCCGGGCAGCGCCGTCTGGCACGTGCATTCACACACCGAGGCGCTGATCTTCGGTCTGCAATGCGCGGCCTACATCGAACGCCTCGACCCCTCCATCTACTGGATGGGCATGCACCACTCGCGTCTGGTCAAACGCGACGACGACGGCACCGCGATCCCGGTGGTGGACCCCAAGGGCGCCGCCGTCCGCCTCGGGCACTCGATCGCGTTCTTCATCGGCACCGCCTACGGCAACACCGAGTCCGCCGAACGGGTCGCCCGCACCGTGCGCGCCATGCACCACACCATCAAGGGCACCCGCCCCGACGGGGCCGTCTACGACGCCGACGACCCGGACTGGTTGCGCTGGAACTACGCGACCGTCGTCTGGGGTATCGCCACCGCACACGAGCTGTATCACCCGAACCCGTTGCGCGGGAAGAAGCTCGATCGCTACTACGGCGAGTTCATCCGGGTCGGGCACGCCCTGGGCGGTACCGACCTGCCCAGCACCAAGGCCGAGACCTTGGATTGCCTGCACTCCTACCTGCCGCGGCTGGCGCTGACCCACGGCGCGGCGATGGCCACCGGCCCCAACCTGCCGATGCCGCAGAGCGCCATCGACTGGGCGATCCGCGACACCATGCCGAAATGGGCCAAGCAGCTGATCGGGCACACCGACCCCAACCCGATCGAGCGGGCCGGGCGGCGCGCCATCGTCTGGTCGGCCATCAACGGCCTGCACACCGCCGCCGGACCCACCCGGGAATTCCGCGAAGCCCAGGCGCGGGTCGAGGGCGGCACCGCTATCCCCCACACCGTGCCGTCCTACGTCCTGGGCACCGATCCGGAGCGCACCCGCAGCGACGTCGAGCTCAACCTGGTGTGACACAGACCACCCGAGTTTTTGGCGTTACCGGCGGTTTTGAGACACTGCAAGGATGAGCACTCAACCTTCGAAGCCCAAGCACCGTGAGGTAGCCAGGCTCGATCGGGTGCCGCTGCCGGTCGAGGCCGCCCGGATCGGGGCCACCGGATGGCAGGTCACCCGCGCCGGCGCCCGCGTCGTCGCGAACTTCCTGGGCAAAGGCAACCTGCAGCAGAAGATCATGAAGCAGGTTCCGCAGGCCTTCGCCGACCTCGGTCCCACCTACGTCAAGTTCGGCCAGATCATCGCGTCCAGCCCGGGTGCGTTCGGCGAGCCGTTGTCGCGGGAGTTCCGTGGCCTGCTCGACCGCGTCCCGCCCGCCGACCAGAACGCCGTGCACAAGCTGCTCGCCGAAGAACTCGGCGGCGAACCGAAGGACCTGTTCAAGTCCTTCGACGAGGCGCCCTTCGCGTCCGCCTCGATCGCGCAGGTGCACTACGCGACGCTGCATTCCGGCGAAGAGGTCGTCGTGAAGATCCAGCGCCCCGGCATCCGCCGCCGGGTGGCCGCGGACCTGCAGATCCTCAAGCGCGGGGCCCAGGTCGTCGAACTTGCCAAGCTGGGCCGCCGGCTGTCCGCCCAGGACGTCGTCGCCGACTTCTCCGACAACCTCGCCGAGGAACTCGACTTCCGCTTGGAGGCGCAGTCCATGGACGCCTGGGTGGCGCACATGCACGCCTCCCCGCTGGGCGAGGACATCCGGGTGGCGCAGGTCTACTGGGATCTGACCAGCGAGCGCGTGCTCACCATGGAGCGCATCCAGGGCACCCGGATCGACGACGTCGCCGCGATCCGCAAGAAGGGCTTCGACGGCGAGGCCCTGGTGAAGGCGTTGTTGTTCAGCGTGTTCGAGGGCGGGCTGCGTCACGGCCTGTTCCACGGCGACCTGCACGCCGGCAATCTCTACGTCGACGACGACGGCAAGATCGTCTTCTTCGACTTCGGCATCATGGGCCGCATCGACCCGCGCACCCGGTGGCTGCTGCGCGAACTCGTCTACGCGCTGCTGGTGAAGAAGGACCACGCCGCGGCAGGCAAGATCGTCGTGCTGATGGGCGCCGTCGGCACCGTCAAGCCCGAGGCCCAGGCGGCCAAGGATCTGGAGAAGTTCACCGCGCCGCTGACCATGTCCTCGCTCGGCGACATGAGTTACGCCGAGATCGGTAAACAACTTTCGACGCTGGCCGACGCCTATGACGTCAAGCTGCCGCGCGAGCTCGTGCTGATCGGCAAGCAGTTCCTCTACGTCGAGCGCTACATGAAGCTGCTGGCGCCGCGGTGGCAGATGATGAGCGACCCGCAGTTCACCGGGTACTTCGCGAACTTCATGGTGGAGATCAGCCGCGACCACAAGAACCACGACGAAGGACAGCAATGATCGCCCGCACCGGAACCGCCACCCACGGCGATATCGAGATCGCCTACGAGGACATGGGCAATCCCGACGATCCCGCGGTCCTGCTCATCATGGGACTCGGCGCGCAACTCCTGCTGTGGCGCAAGGGTTTCTGCGAGAAGCTCGTCGATCAGGGCTTGCGGGTCATCCGGTACGACAACCGCGACATCGGGTTGTCCTCCAAGCTGCCCGGTGCCCGCAGCGGCGCGCCGCTGCCCACCCGGATGGCGCGGTCCTTCCTGGGACTCAAGAGCCCGGCCGGCTACACGCTCGAAGACATGGCCGACGACGCCGGCGCCCTGCTGGATCACCTCGGGATCGACCGGGCGCATGTGGTCGGCGCGTCGATGGGCGGCATGATCGCCCAGGTCTTCGCCGCCCGGCACACCCACCGGACGCGCAGCCTCGGGGTGATCTTCTCCAGCAACAACCAGGCCATGTTGCCGCCGCCCGGCCCCAAACAGCTTCTGGCCCTGCTCACCAAGCCCAAGGACTCCTCGCGCGACGGCATCATCGACAACTCGGTGCGATTGCTGAGCATCATCGGCAGCCCGGGATACCCGACCCCCGAGGAGCAGTCCCGCGCCGACGCCGCCGAAGGTTATGACCGTTCGTACTATCCGGCCGGCGTCGGCAGGCAGTTCGCCGCCATCATGGGCAGCGGCAGCCTGCGGCATTACGACCGGCAGATCACCGTGCCGACCGTCGTCATCCACGGCAAGGCGGACAAGCTGATGCGGCCGTCCGGCGGGCGGGCGATCGCCCGCGCCATCCCCGGGGCGCGGCTGGTGTTGTTCGACGGGATGGCCCACGACCTGCCCGAAGCGTTGTGGGACGACATCGTCGGCGAATTGAAGTCGAACTTCGTGGGCTGAGTCTGTCGGATTGCGTCGTAGCCGTTCGTCGTACAGGTAGAGAGTGGGACGCTAGGGTCCCGCCCCTACCGGAGGATTCGCCATGTACTACTTCGCACTGCTGCTGAGCCCCGAACGCGAACTGACCCCCGCCGAGGGCGGCGCCGAGATGGCCGCCTATCAGGAATTCCATGCCAACGCCGGGGCCGCCATCCGCGCCGGGGACGCACTGGGCCCCGCCCGGGACGGCACACTGATCAGCGGCTGGCCGGGTCAGCCGGTGGTGACCGACGGCCCGTATGCCGAGGGCGCCGAGGTCGCGGGCGGCTACTACGTGTTCGAGGCCGACAACCTCGACGATGCGCTGGGGATCGCCGACCAAATCCCGGCGGCACAGTACGGCGCCGTCGAGGTGTGGCCGATGGTGCACTGGAATGCCCCCACGGAGCCCGTCGGATCGAATTGGCTTGCCCTGCTGCTGGAATCGCCGGATGAGGTCAACACCCCCGGTTCACCCGAATTCGAGGCACGGGTCGCCGATCATGTCGAAGCCCACAAGACCATCGGCGACCACATCCTCGGCGGCGCACCGCTGCACCCGCCGGCCACCGCCACGACGGTTCGGGTGCGCGACGGCAAGACACTGCTGACCGACGGCCCCTACGCGGAGGGCGCCGAGGTGGCCAATGGGTTCTATCTGCTGCGCGCCGGCGACCGGGACGAGGCAGTCAAACTCGCGTCGATGATTCCCGCGGGATCGGTCGCGGTGCGCCAACTCGCCGGGATCTCCGGCCTGTAACAGTTTCGCCGATGACGAACCTGGACGGCGTCTTCCGCCGCGAATGGGGACCGACGGTGGCCGCACTGGCCCGCTGGTGCGGCGACCTCACCATCGCCGAGGATGCCGTCCAGGACGCGTTCACCGAAGCATTGCATGCCTGGGCCGACGGGCCCCCGGCCAACCCCGGCGGCTGGCTGATGACCGTCGCACGCAATCGTGCCCTGGACCGGTTTCGGCGCGAATCCGCCCGCCCCGGAAAGGAACTCGCCGGGATGCCCACACCGACCGACGCACTTGTGCACCCCGTCCGCGATGACGAACTGCGGATGATGTTCACCTGCGCACACCCCGCCCTGGACCCAGGGTCGCAGCTGGCCCTGACCTTGCGGCTGATCTCCGGGCTGACGGTGCCCGAGATCGCCCGGGCGCTCATGCAGTCCGAAGCCGCTGTCGGACAACGGATCACCCGCGCCAAGAACAAGATCCGGCACGCCAACATCCCGTTGCGGGTGCCACCGGCCGAACTGCTCGGCGAACGGACACCGCACGTGCTGGCCTGCGTGCACTCGGTGTTCACCGAGGGGTACTGGTCCACCGGCGGACCGTCGGCCATCCGTGATGACCTGTGCGACGAGGGTGTGCGCCTGGCCGGCGAACTGTGCGCATTGATGCCGACGGCACGCGACGCACACGCCCTGGCCGCGCTGACCCTGCTGCACGACTCCCGGCGCGACACCAGGGTGGACGCCGACGCCGTCCTGACACCCCTGGAGGAACAGGACCGCAGCCGGTGGGACCGCACCCGGATCGCCCGCGGGCTGGACCGGCTGACCCTGGCGGCCGGCGCGCACGGACCGTATCTGCCCCAGGCGGTGATCGCGGCCGTCCACGCCACGGCCCCGCATTGGGCGGCCACGGATTGGTCGACCATCTGCTCGGCCTACGACCGACTCGTCGCGCTCACCGATTCGCCGATGGCCCGCGCCAACCGGGCGCTGGCGCTGGGTTTCCGCGACGGCTTCGACGCCGGTCTCGCCGCGCTCGACGAGGTGGCCGATGATCCCCGCCTTGCGCGGTCCAGCGTGTACGCCTCGATCCGGGCCGACCTGCTGCGCCGGTCCGGCCGGCTGCCCGAGGCGGCGCAGTGGTATCGAGTCGCCTTGGACCGCAACGCCTCCGACCCGGCCCGTCAATTTCTCCGCCGGCGGCTGAACGAGTGCGGGCACTGACAGGCATCCTCGGTCGGCGCGAGCGGGGCGGACCATCGTAAGATCGAGGCATCGACATGTCCGGCTGGGGCCGAGCTCTGACCCGCTCCGCCGGGGTGGCCGCCTTCATGATCGCCGCCGGCGCGTTGGCCGCACGCTTCGTTCCCATCGTCAACCACGTCGTGCTGGGCCTCGCGGTGCCGGCGCCCTACCTGATGTGCGGCGCGTTGCTCGCCGCGATACTGGCGGTGTGGGCGCGTGCGTGGAAGCTGACGGCGGTCTCGCTGGTGCTGACCGTTGCCGTCGTCGCCGTCCAGCTGCCGTGGTACCGAGCCGACCCGAGGCCCGACGGGGTCACGGTGCGCATCGTCACGGCCAACGTGAAGTACAGCCACGTCCCGCCGTCCGACATGGTCCGGCTAGCCGAAGATCACGCCGATATCGTTATGGTGCAAGAACTTACGCCGGGACTGGCAGAGGCGATGTCCACCGGGCTGGCCCGCGATTTTCCGTATCGCGCCGTGCGGGCCAGGGAGGGCGCGGCCGGAGTCGGCCTGTGGAGCCGCTACCCGATCACCGGCTGGACGACCGACGAGGCCTTCACCCAGGGCTTCGTCGCCGCGCACGTGCAACTGCCGAGCGGTCGGCCGTTGGTCGCCGTCTCAGCCCACCTGATGGCACCGTGGCCCGAACCCTCCTCGGATTGGCGCGGTGACATGGCCCGCCTGGACAAGGCCTTGCAACAGCTGCCCGGTGACAAGCCGGTGATTCTCGGCGGCGACCTCAACGCGACGCCCGATCTACGGGAATTCCGCGCGTTGCTGCACAACGGGTTTCACGACGGCGCCGCTCAAGCCGGGGCCGGCATCACCCGTACGTATCCCGCCGACAGCACCGTCCCGCCGCTCATCGCCATCGATCACGTTCTCACCCGGGGCGCGACGGTGACGGCCATGACGACACTGAGCCTGCCCGAATCCGACCACCGGGCCCTGGCCGCCACCGTCGTTCTGCCCTAGACGCCGGCTAGCAAATTTAGCAAACTTTCTCCTCCGTCACTCACACAGCGCGTCGAACCCACAGCTGTTACGGTGGCCACACTCAGATCTGCGTCTAATTCGCAGGTTGCAGGTTCACGGGGGTGGACATGGAGAGTGCACGATCGGGTGGCCACGTAGACGCGATTGGACCCGAACATGTTGCGTTAGGAAATTTTCTCCCTCCCTCCGGCGCAGCTCCGCCCCCCGTCGCCGAGCCGCGTAGAACCGCGTTTCGGCCCGACATCGAAGGCATGCGAGCCATCGCAGTGGGGCTGGTTCTGCTCTTCCACGCCTACGGTCATCCGTTCACCGGCGGATACATCGGAGTGGACGTCTTCTTCGTCATCTCCGGCTTTCTGATCACCGGACTGCTGCTCAACGAACAGACCCGAGACGGTCGCGTATCGATCGGCAAGTTCTATGCGCGACGCGTCCGGCGCATCCTGCCCGCGTCGACGCTGGTGGTGCTCGCGACGGTGTTCGCCACCTACCTGTGGCTCGGCTTCATCACCGGTAATGCGGCCGCCAACGACGCCAAATGGACGGCGGTATTCGCCGCCAACTTCCGGTTCGCGGTGCTCGGCACCGATTACCTCGGCTCCCAACTGCCGCCGTCACCTCTGCAGCACATGTGGTCACTGGGTGTCGAAGAGCAGTTCTACGTGGTGTGGCCGGGCCTGTTCCTGTTGCTGGCATTGATGTTTCGCGGATCGCGGCATCGCACCGCACTGGCCTGTGCACTGCTGGTGATCATCGCCGCGTCGTTCACCTGGTCCGTCGTGCAGACATCGGACAACCAGACCTGGGCCTATTTCTCACCGTTCACCCGGGCATGGGAGTTGGGCCTGGGCGCACTGCTGGCGGTGCTGACGCCGGCCATCGCCCGACTGCGCCCCGGCTGGCTGCCGCAGCTGGCCGCGCTCGCCGGGCTGGGCGGCATCGTTGCCAGCGCCCTGATCCTGACCACTGCGACACACTTCCCGGGTTGGGCCGTGGCGTTCCCCGTCCTGAGCACCGGTCTTCTCATCGCGGCGGGCTGCGCGACCCACCACACCCTGGTCGGTCGCATCCTGGCGGTTCGGCCGATGCAGTGGCTCGGCGCACGGTCCTATTCGCTGTACCTGTGGCACTGGCCGCTGCTGGTCATTCCGGCGCAGTACGTCGCGCACGATCTGAGTGCGTGGGAGGCCACCGGCTGGTTGGCAATCGCGGTGGCGGCTTCGGCGTTGTCCTATCGGTTCGTCGAGAACCCCATTCGACGGTCGCGTTTCCTGGCGCCGAGAAACGGTCTCACCCTGCTGTTCGGCGCAGCCATGATCGTCACCACCATCGTGGTCGCCTGGTACCAGATCGGCACACACTACGGCTCGTGGAACGTCCTGGAATTCGGGTCGTTTTGACAGTCCAGCAAACTCACGCACCTGACAGCGCCGAGACGACGCGGTCCGCGATGGCGCTGTGCCCGGCGTCGTTGACATGCAACCCGTCGGCGTCGAACTCATCGGGCCGCAACACGTACGTCGGCGAGATGAGCGAGACGTATTCGGCGCCGACTTCGTCGGCCGCGTCTCGGACCGCGCCATCGAGGGCAACCAGGTCCGGGGTGATCTGGTCGAGAAAAGTGGGCCCGACGGCGACGATCCGGGCCTGCGGCAGATCCTCGCGGAGCCGGCGGTAGGTCTGATGAACCGCGTCCACGACGGCTTCCCTGTCCGCGGCGATGTCGCGGCGATCGTTGACGCCCCCCGCTACCACGACGACATCCGGTGCGGCAGCGGTGATTTCATCGATCCGGTAGCGGTAGGCCTTCCCCTTGTCCGAATACGTGAAGTAACCCGTACCGCCCACCCCGAAATTCTTCTCCACCCAGCCCATCCGCTGCGCGACCTGCGTCGACCACCGTCGGCCGCGGTCTGGGATGCCCCATCCCCAGGTGTACGAGTCCCCGAGGAACGCCGCCACCGGCTGTGCGGCGTTAGCGGATCCAACCACCGGCGCGGGACCCGGCGCGGGCGCGCACGCGGCCGATACCACGACGGCCGCCAAGACCGCGAACACACGTCTCATGCCCCCAGTGTGCTCGCTGAAGCCCGCACGGGCCAATCGAGCAAACACTCGATGTTTCGAAGTAACCGTTCCAGAATGCCTACCGAGGGGAGTTCGAGGTGAAGCGTCTCATTCCGATGTTCGTGATGGTCATGGTCGTCCTCACGTCGTGTGCGCTGCCGAACAGCAGCGCTCCGGAAACGACGTCCGCTGATGCATCGGGTGCCGAGTCGGCGCCCCCGCCACCACCCGTCCCACTGGACAAGGTGCTGGCCGCCGTCGACGCCGCCCAGTCGGCTACCCAGCTGCCGGCCAGTGTGACCCCGGCGGTGCTGAGCAAGGTGCAGCGCTCCGACATCGGACTGTGGGGAATGCCGGACTGCAACCCGGAATACGGAACGACATCCCTCGACGATCTCGAGCCCTGCACGGTCGGAGATGCCGAGGGCGCAGAGACTTTGGTGGTGATCGGCGACTCGCAGGCCCTGCAGTGGTCCGGGAGTCTCGACTGGGTGGGCAAGCGCAATGGCTGGAAGGTCGTCGTCCTCGGCAAGGACAACTGCGGGCCGGCGACGCTGACCTACTACCAGTACCAACTGAAGCGTGACTTCACCGAATGTGACGAGTGGCAGAAATGGCGGATGGACCAGATCGGCGAACTCAAGCCGGCCGCCGTGCTGATGATCGGCTGGTACGGCGGCAACACCGGACCCGACCGCCCTTTCGGCCCGGATATCTGGCGTGATGCCCTGGTCGCCACTGTCAAGCAGCTGCCACCGGGGGTGAAAGCGGCGATGCTGACCAATCAGCCGCACATCACGCTGAATCCGGGTGACTGCCTGGCCCGGAACACCAACGCCATCCAGAAGTGCAACGAGCCTGCCGCGGCAGTCGTCGACGCGGAGGGCACCGGCGCGTTCCGGGCCGCCGCAGAGGCCACCCAAGCCACGCTGATCGACGTCACCCCGTGGTTCTGCGGTGCGCAATCATGTCCCGTGGTGGTCGATCCCAACGTCGTCTACTCGGGTAAGTACCACATCACCCACGACTACGGCCACTTCCTGTCCGGCGTCGTCAGCGATGCGCTGCAACCGGTGATGGGATAGCGACCCGCAGCCCGAAATGCCGAATGGCCGGCCATCTTTCGATGACCGGCCATTCGGAACAGCGTGTGGCGCAGGCTCAGACCTGCTCCTCCGTGAAGTTGCGGGTCACGGCCGGGTCCACGGGGATGCCGGGGCCGGTGGTGGTGGAGACGGTGATCTTCTTCAGGTAGCGGCCCTTGGAGGAGGACGGCTTGGCGCGAAGGATCTCGTCGAGCGCGGCCCCGTAGTTCTCGGCCAGCTTGGTGTCGTCGAAGGACGCCTTGCCGATGACGAAGTGCAGGTTGGCCTGCTTGTCGACGCGGAAGTTGATCTTGCCGCCCTTGATGTCGTTGACGGCCTTGGTGACGTCAGCGGTCACGGTGCCCGTCTTGGGGTTCGGCATCAGGCCACGCGGGCCCAGCACGCGGGCGATACGACCGACCTTGGCCATCTGGTCGGGCGTGGCGATCGCGGCGTCGAAGTCCAGGAACCCACCCTGGATCTTCTCGATCAGGTCGTCGCTACCAACCACGTCCGCGCCGGCGGCCAGGGCCTGCTCGGCCTTCTCACCCACGGCGAACACCGCGACACGGGCCGTCTTACCGGTGCCGTGCGGAAGGTTCACGGTGCCACGGACCATCTGGTCGGCCTTGCGGGGATCGACGCCCAGCCGGATGGCGACCTCGACGGTCGCATCCTGCTTCTTGGACGAGGTCTCCCGGGCCAGGCGTGCGGCCTGCAGCGGGGAGTAGAGGTTGTTGCGATCCACCTTCTCGGCGGCTTCGCGATATGCCTTGCTGTTCTTGCTCATTGTGATTCCAATCGTGTTACTGGACGGTGGTTGGCGAGCCGAGCCGGCTCTCCCACCCGTTCTGAATTATTCGACCGTTATACCCATGGAACGGGCAGTCCCGGCGATGATCTTCGCGGCTGCGTCGATGTCGTTGGCGTTGAGATCTTCCTTCTTGGTCTCGGCGATCTCACGCACCTGATCCCAGCTGACCTTGGCGACCTTGGTCTTGTGCGGCTCGCCGGAACCCTTCTGCACACCGGCAGCCTTGAGCAGCAACCGAGCGGCGGGCGGGGTCTTCAGAGCGAAGGTGAAGCTGCGGTCCTCGTAGACGGTGATCTCCACGGGGATGACGTTGCCGCGCTGCGACTCGGTCGCGGCGTTGTACGCCTTGCAGAACTCCATGATGTTGACGCCGTGCTGACCGAGCGCCGGACCCACCGGCGGAGCAGGGTTGGCCTGCCCGGCCTGGATCTGAAGCTTGATGAGCCCGGTGACCTTTTTCTTCGGGGCCATGTTGTTCGGTGTTCCTTACTTTTCTTCCTGGAAGGGCGTGGGTTGCCCGTGTTGTTGAAAACTGAGTCGCTAGATCTTCGCGACCTGGGTGAAGGTCAATTCGACAGGCGTCTCGCGACCGAAGATCGACACCAGCACCTTGAGCTTCTGCTGCTCGGCGTTGACCTCGCTGATCGAGGCCGGCAGCGTGGCGAACGGCCCGTCCATGACGGTGACGGACTCGCCGACCTCGAAGTCGACGAGGATCTCGGGACGTTCGAGGGTGGCCTCAGAAGACGCAGCGGACGCGGCCGACGCGGCCTTGCCTGCGGCGGCCTTCTTCGCGGCGCCCTGCGGCAGCAGGAACTTGACCACGTCGTCGAGCGACAGCGGCGACGGACGCGAGGTCGCGCCGACGAAACCCGTCACGCCGGGGGTGTTGCGCACCGCGCCCCACGACTCGTCGTTGAGTTCCATGCGCACCAGGATGTAGCCCGGCAGTACCTTGCGGTTGACCTGCTTGCGCTGGCCGTTCTTGATCTCGGTGACCTCTTCGGTGGGCACCTCGACCTGGAAGATGTAGTCGCCGACGTCCAGGTTCTGCACGCGGGTCTCGAGGTTGGCCTTGACCTTGTTCTCGTAACCGGCGTAGCTGTGGATGACGTACCAGTCGCCCGGCTTGAGGCGCAGCTCCTTCTTGAGCGCGGTCGCCGGATCGACGTCCTCTTCCTCGGCGGCAGGAGCCTCTGCGGCAGCCTCGACCTCGGTCTCAGCCTCGACGGGCTCGTCGACAGCGGGGGCGGCGGTGTCGTCCGCAGCCTCCAGCGTCTCGTCGAGCACGTCGACGGCCTCGCCCGAAGGCGTCTCGGCGTCGAGCTGGTCATCTGAACCAGATACGCCGTCGAAGCTAGTCACGGTTGTCAGTCCTCTCTCAGTACTTCTGGTCAGCCGAACACGAGCGACACGAGCTTGGCCAGCCCGAGGTCGACCCCGCCGATCAGCGCGACCATGAAGGCCAGGAACACCAGGACCACCGTGGTGTAGCTGACCATCTGCTTGCGGTTCGGCCAGATGACCTTGCGCAGCTCCGCGACGACCTGCTTGAGGTAGTTCCACACGAAGGTGAACGGGTTGACCCGCTTGGATTCGGTCTTCTTCTTCGGTTTCGCGGTCTTGGTCTTCGTGCTCTTGGCAGCCGGTTCGGCATCCTGCGCGTCGTCGACGGACTCCGCGTCCGACGTCTCGTCGTCGACCGGGGCCGTCGCGGCACGCCGCGTCCGCTTGCCGGTCGGGCGCAGCGGGCGGGTCACGACAGCCGTCTGGCCGGCCGCGTCCTCGATGCCCGTTGCTTCGGTGCCTTCGGAGCCAGCACTGTCGCGCTCGTCGCTCACCGCACGCCTTTCATCTGGTTCGGGTGGTCACCTACCAGTGTCCACACTCGTCGAGTATTCAGTTGAGCAGGGGCGACAGGACTTGAACCTGCAACCTGCGGTTTTGGAGACCGCTGCTCTGCCAGTTGAGCTACGCCCCTTTGGTCGCGGCCCTCACACAGTTCGCGCGCTCTCCGACCGGCCGATTTCCGAACCGACGGACAGCGCGCTGATGTGGGAAAACCCCGAGGACCGAGTGTACATCGGCCCAAGTCTTAGTTACTAATCCCCGACAGCCGCCGAACGTCGCACCTGACCGGTCTCCCGGTCGTACTGCATCGCCACCGAGTTGTCGCCTTCGTGGCCCATCAGCGTGGTGAACGCCTCCATGATGGTCACGCCGTCGTCGTCGGCAAGGATGTTGCGGGTGACGACGATGTCGGCACCGAACCGCTCGTCGATGGACTTGATTTCCAGGTGCGCGTGCAACCGGTCACCCACCCGGATGGGCCGGTGGTACACGAACCGCTGGTCCACCTGGATGATCTGCATGGTCTCGACGCCCACGTCGACATTGCGGAAGAAATCCTGCTGCACCAGCAGCGCGAGGATCGACGGGAACGTCGGGCCCGCCACCAGGGTGTCGTGACCGAGTTCCGCGGCGGCGGCTTCGCTCTGCGAGGCGGGATCATCGGACTTCACCGCGCGCGCGTACTGCTTGACCTGCTCACGGCCGACGACGAAGACCTCGGGGTACTTGTAGACCAGCCCCAGGATGTCAGGGTTGATGGCCATCGATCAGGCCAGCTTTGCAATGGCGATGGCCCGGCCGAAGATCTTCTTGCCACCGGTGGTCGCGGAGAGGGCGATGGTCACCGACTTCGATTCCGGTTCGACGGACTTCACCCGGCCGTTGAAGACGATCTCGGCGCCCACACCGTCGTTGGGAACGGGGACGACGGCGGTGAAGCGGACGTTGTACTCGGTCACGGCGGCAGGATCGCCGACCCACGCGGTGACAAAGCCGCCACCCAGGCCCATGGTGAGCATGCCGTGCGCGATGGCGGTGTCGAGGCCGACCTGCTTGGCGATCTCGTCGTCCCAGTGGATGGGGTTGAGGTCACCGGACACGCCCGCGTAGTTGACCAGGTCCTGACGGGTCAGTGGAATGACGCGCTCGGGCAACACGTCGCCGACGGTGACCGAACTGAACTCACGCAGTGCCATCAGAAAAACCCTCTTCTCCGTCTCCCGCACGACCGGCGAGGGTCGTGTAGGCCTCCTGGACTACGTCACCATGCTCGTTGCTGATGACGTTCTTGGTGACGATGATGTCGGTGCCGTGGGCCTGTCGCACCGAGTCGACGTACACATCGCAGTAGAGCCGGTCGCCGGCTTTGATCGGCCTGACGAACTTCAGGGCCTGGTCCACCTGGACGATCTGGGCATCCTGAAGGCCGATGTTGGCATGGTCGAAGAACGCGACCTGCGCCACGTACCCGAAGATGGAGATGAAGGTCAGCGGCGCCGGCAGTGAGTCATACCCGAGCTCGGCGGCGACGGCGTCATCGTGGAAGTACGCGTCGTCGTTCTTGACCGCGAGGGCGTGCTCGCGGATCTTCTCCCGGCCGACCTCGTACGCATCGGGATACCGATAGTGCATCCCGACGATGTTCGACGACAGAGCCACGACGAGAAGTTAGCGCGACTCTTTATGCGGCTGGTGGGTTCCGCAGTTGGGGCAGAACTTCTTGATCTCAAGACGGTCCGGGTCGTTGCGCCGGTTCTTCTTGGTGATGTAGTTGCGGTGCTTGCACACCTCGCAGGCCAAAGTGATCTTGGGCCGTACGTCGGTACTCGACGCCACGTTGTTGCCTCTCGTAGTTCCTTGTAGCGGTGGGGAGGCTCGATCTCCCGACCTCACGATTATGAGTCGTGCGCTCTAACCAGCTGAGCTACACCGCCCCGAATAGACGAAGGCGGCGATCCGCCTGGCGTCCACCGAGCCCCCTAACGGAATCGAACCGTTGACCTTTTCCTTACCATGGAAACGCTCTACCGACTGAGCTAAGGGGGCGTTGCACATCTTCGGCACTGCATCAGCCCTAGGGCCTTAAAGAGGGTACATTCCCGCGGATTGCGTTGCCAAAACGGCAGCGTAACCGGCTTCTCCGAGCTGGTCTGGAGCCCTCGCAGCGCCTCCGCGCCTACGACAGCAGCCAGTCGTCAGGACTGAACAGCTCACAGTGCACCCGCTGGACTCCCCGCGAGATCAGCTGATCGCGGACGGCCCGGACGAACCCGTCGGCACCGCACAGGTACACCTCGGCGCCGGCGGGCAGCTCGACCTCGTCGAGTCGCAGGAACCCGACATGCTCCCTTGCCGATCCCTGTGCGCCCTCCTCGTACCAGACGTCGAGGGTGGCGTCGGGCAGCGCGGCCACCAGTTCGCGCTGACGGTCCCGCAGCGGGTGCGTCTGCCCGCTGCGGTCGGCGTGCAGCACGACGACGCGGGTCGCCGGTTCCACCGCCTCCAGGATGCCGATCATGGGGGTGATGCCGATGCCCGCCGAGATGAGCACCAGCGGCGCCCCGGGCGTCGGGGTGGGCAGGTCGCCGAACGGCACGGTCACGTCGAGCAGATCACCGACCCGCAGGTTGTCCCGGATCCAGGTCGACACCTCGCCGGCCGGCTTGACCGCGAAGGTCAGTTCACCGCTACTGCTGCTGACGTGATGCAGCTTTTGTCGGTGTGCCGTTAAACACCTATTGACATGCGGTTTTTAGACCTGCGTTTATCTGCGTCACGCAGTCGCGCCCTAGTCTGTTCCCATGCCTGAAGACCGCCTGTACTTCCGTCAGCTGTTGTCCGGCCGCGACTTCGCCGCGGGCGACCCCATCGCCGAGCAGATGCGCAACTTCGCCTACCTGATCGGCGACCGCGAAACAGGTGACGCCGTCGTGGTCGACCCCGCGTACGCCGCCGGCGACCTGGTGGACGCGCTGGAGGCCGACGGCATGCACCTGTCGGGTGTGTTGGTGTCCCATCACCACCCCGACCACGTCGGCGGCTCGATGATGGGGTTCGAACTGAAGGGCCTGGCCGAACTGCTGGAGCGGGTGAGCGTGCCGGTTCACGTCAATGCCCATGAGGCGGACTGGGTTTCACGTATCACCGGCATCGCCCTGAGCGAACTGACCCAGCACCAGCACGGTGACAAGGTGGCCATCGGCGATATCGAGATCGAGTTGCTGCACACCCCGGGCCATACGCCGGGCAGTCAGTGCTTCCTGCTCGACGGGCGGCTGGTGGCCGGCGACACCCTGTTCCTGGAGGGGTGCGGGCGCACCGATTTCCCGGGCGGCGACGTCGATGAGATGTTCCGCAGCCTGCAGGCGCTGGCCGCACTGTCCGGCGATCCGACGGTGTTCCCCGGGCACTGGTATTCGGCCGACCCGAGCGCCCCACTCTCGTCGGTCAAGAAGTCGAACTACGTCTACCGGGCGGGCAATCTCGACCAGTGGCGCATGCTCATGGGCGGCTGAGCACGGCCGACGCGGCCGGCCAAAGTCTCGCGGCGTTATCCGGGCTCGGCTATCGTGCGGGGTCACAGCGTCCCTGCGGCGCGTGACAGGGAGGAAGCCCTGCATGACGACACCGCCGACCCCGGCCGGCTGGTACCCCGACCCCGACGGAACGGGTGGTCAACGGTATTGGGATGGCGCGGCGTGGACCGAGCACCAAGCCCCACCCGCCGCCCCGCCCGCCGCTCCCGCGCCGGACGAACCGCGCTCGTGGCCCTCTGAGCTGCCGCCGTGGCCGTCGGACATGGAGATGCCCTCCTGGGAGAAGGCCGCCAGCGAGCAGCCGACGTCCGTCGTCAGGATCTCGCAGCCCGAGTCCCAGGATCCGGAGCCGGAGACCGTCACTCCGGAACCGGTGGACGAGGTCGCGGAACCGGTGACCGAGACCCCGGAGCCGGATGAGCCGCCGGCGGCTCTGGAGCCCGAGACCACCGTCGTCAAGCTGCCCGAACCGCCCACCACCCCCTACCCCACCTACACACCGCCACCCGGCTTCGGCGAACCGCAGGCGTCCCCGTATGCCGAGCCGGCGGCTTTCCAGCCCGCCGCCGCACCGGCAGGGAACGGGAACCTGGTCAAGGGTTACCTCGGCGGCGTCGGCGTCCTGCTCATCGCGCTGATCGCGACGCTGGTGTACGCCCTGGTCATCCACAAGCCCGACACCAACAACCTGAGTCTGCCGGGGATTTCGTCGAGCGAGGACAGCTCGTCGTCGGCGGAGACGTCCGCGAAGAAGTCGAGTTCGCCGGAAACCGAGTCGCCGACCGAGACCGCCGCGCCGTCGGCAGGCGAGGCCGTCGACGGGGACGTCACGTTTACCCAGAACGGCATCGAGGTCGGGCCGACGATCACCGCGGCCGACAACGACCTGCTGTCCAAGACTGCGACCGGTGAGTTCGTCGTGGTGCACCTGACGCTGCTCAACAACGGTGAGTCGCCCGCCACCTTCATCGCCGAGCAGCAGATCCTCACCGCGGACGGCCAGACCTACACCCCGGATACCGAGGCGACGTTCTACCTCGGCGGTACGACCTCCGTGGTGTACCCCGGCGAGCCGGTCGAGGTCGCCATCGCGTACGACGTCCCACCCGGGAGCGTGCCCGAATCACTTCAGGTGCACGGCGACATCTCCAGCGCCGGCGCCGTATTGAGCCTGAGTTAGCCGAACTCCCCGCATCGCGTCAGCGGAGGTTCGCCGCCAGTATTTCGGTGTCCGTCAAACGGTGGACAGACGACTGATTTCGTAGCGCGCTAGCTTTGATTGGCCGAAATTCGTCGAGGCAGGCATGTTTTTCGGCTGATTCACGGACTGGCACCCGCCGGGCCGCGTAGGCAAGTTGTTCGCTGGTTTCGCTTGTGCTGCATCCGTCGGGGGTTGCTGTGACAAACATCGTGCTGTGCTTCGGCCAAGACGGGCATTCCAATGCCGCCGAGCTGTTCGACCTTCTCGACGACACTCAGCTCACCTGGTCCTACGCCGTTCCGCAGCGCCGCCGCGGCGCCGCGGACGAGGCGCGCGGTGCCATCACGGCGGGCTATCGCCATCTCGTGACGCACTGGCGTCCGGGTGACGACATATTCGTCTTCGGCGCCGGCCGGGGCGGGTCGTGCGCGCAGGCCATCAGCCGACTGCTCGGCACCATCGGCGTACTCGACGGCGAACTCATCGACTACATGCTCGCCACCTACGCCGTGCCCCGAACACCGCGCTCCGGTCAGGACTGGCAGGACATCGGCGCGGTCGCCGCCGGCCTGACCGCGTATGCCGATGTCGCGATACCCGTACGGTTCCTGGGCTTGTGGGACGCCGCCAGGACGGCCGGTACCGCCGGATCCGTCGAGGTCCTGGCCGGCCGCCACGCAATGGCCATCGATGGCGGGCCGCGGTTCCAGCGGGTGGACGGCGTCGAGGAAGTCTGGTTCCGCGGCACGCATCGCAGCGTCATCAGCGACGCCCTCACGCTGGAATGGGTCCTCGACGGGGCCACCCGGGCCGGCTTGCGGGTCCGCACCGAACCGGCGGCGCCTTCGACGCTGCGCCGCGAACCTCTCGTCCGCGGTACGCGGCGGATACCGGACGCCGCGGCGGTACACGCCAGCGTCGAGATGCATGTGCGTGCTCACCCCCACTACTGGCGCAGATTGCCCGCCGAAGTGGTGTGGACCGACACCGATTGGCTGGCCCGCGCCGAACGGCTGGTGCAGGCCGAACCGCAGCGTCCGCTCGCGTCCCCGGCGCTGGCCACCGCCAGCTAGCGCTGGACTGGGCGACCCTGCAGCCGGTTCAGCGACTCGACCTGATGCTCACCCACGATCTGGCCAAGCGGGAGAAGCAGAAGTTGGAGTTGCTGCGCAGCATGCTCACCTACTTCCACTACGCATCCAAGGAAACCCGGCCGACGTGTTCCGCGCCGAGATCGACCGGATGAACCGTGCGGTGCGCGAGACGCAGGACCGTTGGCGCACCCGCCAGGTCGATGAGACGACCGAGCTGGACTTCCCGTGGATCGAGGAGAAGCGGCCGGCGGGCAGGCATCATTCGAGCCCCGCCATAAAAATTCGTAACCACGCTCCGTAACATCCGCAGCTATGACGAGCCCGGTGAGCTACTCGGTGAACGAATCCGTCGCGACGATCACGCTCGACGACGGCAAGGTCAATGCCCTGTCCCCCGCCATGCTGGCGGACATCAACGGGGCACTGGACCAGGCGGACGCCGACATCACTGCCGGCACCGTGAAAGCCGTGGTGCTGGCGGGTAATTCGCGGGTGCTCAGCGGCGGGTTCGAACTGAGCGTGTTCAGCTCGGGCGACGCCGCCGCCGGTCTGGGCATGCTGACCGCCGGCTTCGAACTGTCGGTGCGCGTGTTGAGTTTCCCGGCGCCGGTCGTGATCGCGGCCACCGGTCATGCCATCGCGATGGGATCGTTCCTGCTCCTCAGCGGCGACCACCGGGTGGGTTCGGACAAGACCCGCTGCCAGGCCAACGAGGTCGCCATCGGGATGACCCTGCCGATCGCCGCCATCGAGATCATGCGGATGCGGCTGACCCGGGCGGCGTTTTCCCGGGCCGTGTCCGTGGCGGCGACGTTCACCGGCGAGGCCGCGATCACGGGCGGCTGGCTGGACGAGACCGTCGAACGCGACGACGTGCTGGCCCGCGCCCAGGCGGTGGCGGCCGAATACGCCGGGACCCTGCACCTGAAGGCCCACCTGGCCAGCAAGCTCAAGGCGCGCGCGTCGGCCATCGACGCCATCCGCGCCGGAATCGACGGCCTGGCCGAGGAGTTCGCCCTCACCGCGACGTAGGTCCGCGCAACAGGTTCGCCCACTGGGTCTGGCCGTCTGCCAGGCATCGGGCACAGACCGAAGTGCCCACTTCCGAGCGACTTTTCAGCGACTCGGTGGGCGCGCCCTTGCCAACTCATCGGCGCGCGCCCGCAGATTCCGTACGCGCAGCTCTATTCGATACTCGGTGGCCCGCGGCATCTCCCCTGAGCTGTAGCGGCCGCGGCCCCGCGGCCACACCCTGCCGTGGCCGATCTCCCAACGCAGCGCGTCGGACACCGTCTTCGACGGCCTGCCTCCGACGTCGAACCCGCAGACCGTCAACCGGTCGATCAGTTCGGCCACCGTCGCAGGCCCCTCGTGGGCGAGCAGCCAGGTCAACAGGTATCGCAACTCCACACCTCGGACCCGTAAACGAGCGGACATGCCACCACGCTCACACAGGAGTCTGACAACCCCTTCCTGTCGCTGAAAAGTCGCTCGGAGGCGGGCACTCGCATACCTGCTCCGGCCCGCGCCGACGAGTGGCTATGGTGACTTCGATGGCCCTGCACCTGCACCGCGCCGAGCGCACGGATCTGCTCGCCGACGGTCTGGGCGCACTGCTGGCCGACCCGCTGCCCGACCCGTTCGCCCGGGAACTGGTGCTGGTCCCCGCCAAAGGCGTCGAACGCTGGCTCAGTCAGCGGCTTTCGGACCGGCTCGGCGTCTGCGCGGGGGTCGAATTCGCCAGTCCACGATCCCTGATCGCCGAACTCACCGGCACCACCCGGGACGACCCCTGGTCACCCGACGCCCTGGCGTGGCCGCTGCTGGCCACCATCGACGAGAATCTCGACCAGCCCTGGTGCGCCACCCTGGCCGCCCACCTGGGCCACACCGAAACCGGAGACGAGCGGGAACTGCGGCAGGGCCGCCGTTACGCGGTGGCCCGCAGGCTGGCCGGGCTCTTCGCGTCCTACGCGCGCCAACGCCCCGAACTGCTCGTCGACTGGGCGGCCGTCGATGCGGACCTGGCGTGGCAACAACCGCTGTGGCAGGCCCTGGTCGCCAGGATGAACACCGATCCGCCACACGTCCGGCACGCGAAAACCCTTGCGCGTCTGCGGGATGCACCGTCGGCCGGACTACCGCAGCGGCTGTCGCTGTTCGGGCACACCCGGCTGCCGATCACCGAGATCGAACTGCTCGACGCCCTGTCCACCCACCATGATCTGCACCTGTGGCTCCCCCACCCCAGCGATCACATGTGGCACGCGCTCGCCGATCACCGGGAGCGGATCCCGCGCCGCGCCGACACCGGCCACCGCGCCGTCGGACATCCCCTGCTGGCCACACTGGGCCGGGATCTCCGCGAACTCCAGCGTGCGCTGCCCACCGGTGCGACCGATGAATACCTGCCCGCCGCAACATATCCGGACACCTTGCTGGGCTGGCTGCAATCCGACATCGCCGCCGACCGGCTCCGCCCGGCCGGCCGCCGACACCAGCTCACCGACCGCTCCGTGCAGATGCACGCGTGCCACGGCCCGGCCCGCCAGGTCGACGTGCTGCGTGAGGTCCTGCTGGGCCTGCTCGCCGACGACGCCACCCTGGAACCCCGCGACATCCTGGTGATGTGCCCCGACATCGAGACCTTCGCGCCGCTGATCTCGGCCGGCTTCGGGCTGGGCGAGGTGGTGCACGGTGCTCATCCGGCGCATCGGCTGCGCGTGCGGTTGGCCGACCGCGCTCTGGTGCAGACCAATCCGCTGCTGGCGGTGGTGGCTCAACTGCTGGCCTTGGCCGGCGGGCGCGCCACCGCGAGCGACGTACTGAACCTGGCCGCGTCCGCGCCGGTACGCGCCCGGTTCTCCTTCACCGACGACGACCTCGACGCCGTGACCTCCTGGGTCAGGGAAGCCAACATCCGCTGGGGCTTCGACAAGCAGCATCGCGCCCCGTACGGAGTCGACTTCTTGCACAACACCTGGCGTTTCGGCGTGGACCGGGTACTGGCGGGCGTCGCACTGTCCGACGATTCGCGCACCTGGCTGGACACCACGCTGCCGCTCGACGATGTGAGCAGCAACCGTGTCGAACTGGCAGGCCGGTTCACGGAATTCGTCGATCAACTGCACCGGACCGTCGTCGCCCTCGGCGGCACCCGCCCGCTGGGTGGATGGCTGCAGGCGCTGACCACCGGTCTCGACGCGCTGGCCCACGACGACGAGGATTGGCCGCGCGCCCAGGTGCAGCAGGAGTTCGCCGCCATCCTCGACGGCCCGGCCACGACACCGATATCGTTGCGGCTCAGTGATATTCGTGCACTGCTGGATCGGCGACTGGCGGGCCGGCCCACCCGCGCCAACTTCCGTTCGGGCACGCTGACGGTGTGCACCATGGTGCCGATGCGGTCGGTGCCGCACCGGGTGGTGTGCCTGGTGGGCCTCGACGACGGGGTCTTTCCCCGGCTCAGCGCCGTCGACGGCGACGACATCCTGGCCCGCGACCCGATGACGGGTGAGCGCGATATCCGCTCCGAGGACCGCCAACTACTCCTGGACGCCATCGGCGCGGCCACCGAGACGCTCGTCATCACCTACACCGGCGCCAACGAGTACACCGGGCAGAGCCGCCCGCCCGCGGTGCCGATCGCCGAACTGCTCGACACCCTGCACCTCACCAGCGCAGGCCCGGTCTCGGTGGTGACCAGACATCCGTTGCAGCCCTTTGATATCCGCAATGTCGAGCCGGACCCGACCGGACGCCCGTTCACCTTCGACCCGACGGCACTGACGGCGGCCCGGGCCAACTCCGGTCACCGCGAACCGCGGCCGGTCTTCGTCTCGGGCCCGCTTCCCGCACCGGCGGTCACCGACGTCGAACTGGCCGAGTTGGTGCGGTTCTTCAACGATCCGGTGAAGGGCTACTTCCGCGCCCTGGACTTCACGCTGCCATGGGATGTCGACGGGGTCTCCGACGAGATGCCGGTGGACATCGATGCGCTGCAAGAGTGGACCGTCGGGGATCGGATGCTGGCCGACATCATCGCCGGCCTGACACCGCAGGATGCCCAACAGGCCGAATGGCGCCGCGGCACGCTGCCCCCGGGCCGGCTGGGCTGGCGACGGGCCATCGAGATCCGGGATCAGGCCGCGCTCCTGGCGGCCGAGGCACTACGCCACCGCGACGTCGAGGGTGCGGCATTCGACGTGGACATCGAACTGGAGCCGGGCCGGCATCTGACGGGAACGGTGACGCCGGTGTTCGGGAACCGGCTCTCGGCGGTGACGTACTCGAAGCTCGACGGCAAACACCTGCTCAAGGCGTGGATCCCCTTGCTGGCGTTGAGCGCTCATGACCCCACCCGGTCGTGGGCGGCGACGTGCATCGGACGGCCCCGGCGCGGTAGCACCCCCCGGGTGCAGACATTGGCGGCCCCGGCGTCGGCGCTGCCGGTACTGCGCGAACTCGTCTCGCTCTACGACGAAGGCCGCCGCGTCCCGTTGCCCCTTCCGGTGAAGACCTCCTATGCCTGGGCCGCCGCGCGCGAAGCCGGCGACGACCCCGAACAGGCGGCCAACTATCGCTGGCGCAACGAATCCGAGGACAAGGCCATCGAACGGGTGTGGGGCCGCGGAGCCCGGCTCAGCGACCTGGCCGGCATCGACGACTTCGCCCAACGGCTGTGGGTACCGCTGCTGCGGGCCGAAAGTGGCATGCAGTGAAGACATTCGATCTCCTCGGTCCGCTGCCCGCACCGCTGTCGACGACGGTGCTGGAGGCCAGTGCCGGCACCGGCAAGACGTTCGCGCTGGCCGGTCTGGTCACCCGGATGGTGGCCGAAGGCGTGGCCAAGCTCGACCAGATGTTGCTGATCACCTTCAGCCGGTCGGCCAGCCAGGAACTGCGCGAACGGGTGCGTGCCCAGATCGTCAGCGCGCTGGCCGCCATCGACGACCCGGCACGGGCGGCCAACGAACTGGAGCGGCACGTGTGTGCCACCGACACCCAGGCCCGCCGGCTGCGCCTGCACGACGCCCTGGCCGGATTCGATGCCGCGACCATCGCCACCACCCATCAGTTCTGTCACATCGTGCTCAAATCCCTTGGCGTTGCGGGTGACAGCGACAGCGGCGTGACGCTGGTGGAGAGCCTCGACGCGGTGGTGGGCGAGATCGTCGACGACCTGTACCTGGCCCATTTCGGGATGCAGCGCGACGACCCGATCCTCGGGTACCGCGCGGCCCTGAAACTGGCCCGCGAGGTGGTCAACCACCCGGCTACCGAGCTGCGGCCGGTCGACCCGGAGCCCGACTCCTATGCGGCGGTGTGCCTGGCGTTCGCCCGGGACGTGCTCGCCGAACTGGAAATTCGCAAACGGCGCAGCGGGATCCTGGGTTATGACGATCTGCTGACCCGGCTGGCGACCGCGCTCGAGCATCCTGATTCCGCCGCGCGGATCCGGATGCCGCAACGTTGGCCGATCGTCATGGTCGACGAATTCCAGGACACCGACCCGGTGCAATGGCAGGTGATCGAGCGGGCGTTCACCGGCCGGTCGACGCTGGTGCTGATCGGTGATCCCAAGCAGGCGATCTACGCCTTCCGTGGCGGCGACATCGACACGTATCTGCGCGCGGCCGACACCGCCGGGGACAAGCAGACGCTGGGCACCAACTGGCGCAGCGATGCCGCACTCGTCGACCGGCTGCAGGTGGTGCTGGGCGGCGCTCAACTCGGTGGTCCCGGAATCGTCGTGCACGAGGTGACGGCACACCACCAGGGACACCGGTTGGCCGGTGCGCCCCACAATGATCCGTTCCGGCTGCGGGTCGTCACCCGCGGCAACTCCCACACCCGCACCATGCAGATCGACCGCTTGCGCACCCACATCGGCAAGGACCTGGCGGCCGATATCGGCGCCCTGCTGGCCGGCGGCGCCACGTTCGACGGCGACCCCGTCGAGGCCCGGCACGTCGCGGTGATCGTCGAGACGCACAAGGACGCCAGGGCCTGCTTCGACGCCTTGTCCGATGCAGGGATCCCCGCGGTGTACACCGGGGACACCAACGTGCTGGGTTCGGAGGCCGCCGCGGACTGGCTGTGCCTGCTGGAGGCCTTCGACCAGCCGCACCGCCCCGGGCTGGTGCGTGCCGCGGCGGCCACCGCGTTCTTCGGGGAGACGGCGGAAACCCTTGCCGCAGGCGCTGACCGGCTGACCGATCGGGTGGCCGAGACGCTGCGGACCTGGGCCGGGCATGCGCGCGAGCGCGGGGTCGCGGCGGTGTTCGAGGCGGCGCAGCTGGACGGGATGGGCCGGCGGGTGCTGTCCCGCCAGGGTGGCGAACGGTTGATGACCGACCTGTCCCACATGACCCAGCTGCTGCAGGACACCGCGCACAACGAGGGATTCGGATTGCCCGCGCTGCGGGATTGGTTGCGCACGCAGAGTGCCGACGGCGGTGCGGCGGCCGAACGGAATCGGCGGCTCGACAGTGATGCCGCGGCGGTGCAGATCATGACGGTGTGGGTGTCCAAGGGTCTGCAATACCCCATCGTGTACCTGCCGTTCGCCTTCAATCGGTACACACCCGACCCCGACCCTGTGCTCTACCACGAGGATTCGGCCCGCTGTCTGTACGTCGGCGGAGCCGTGCCCGCGGTGCTACGGGCAGGCAAGGCCGAGGCGGCGGCCAATGACAGCCGGCTGACCTACGTGGCGCTGACGCGGGCACAGTCGCAGGTGGTGGCGTGGTGGGCGCCGTCGTATTACGAGCCCAACGGTGGCCTCTCGCGGCTGTTACGCGGGCGGGCGCCGGGGACGGCCGAGGTACCGGAAGTCTGTGCGCCGGCGAAGATCTCCGACGCCGATGCGCTGGCCCGGCTGCGGGCGTGGGCGGATGCGGGCGGACCGGTGCTGGAGGAATCGGTGATCGTGCCGTTCACCGCGGCCCGGGGGGCCGCGCCCACCGCCGATCTGTCGGTGCGCCGGTTCCAGCGGTCCATCGACACGGCGTGGCGGCGCACGTCGTATTCCGGGTTGTTGCGGGCCGCCGAGGAAGGCGAGACCGCAGGCGTATCCAGTGAGCCCGAGGTGGCCGAGCTGGACGACGAGATCGCCGACATCGCACTGGTAACCCCCGCGTCGGGTGCCGACACACCGTCGCCGATGGCCGACCTTCCCACGGGAGCCGCCTTCGGCTCGCTGGTGCACGCGGTGCTGGAGACGGCGGACCCGTCCGCCGCGGACCTCGCAGCGGAGCTGCGGAACCAGGTGCAGGCGCACGCGGCCCGCTGGCCCGTCGAGGTGCCCGCTGCCGACCTGGCCGCCGCCCTGGTCCCGATGCACGACACCCCGCTGGGACCGCTGGCCCCCGGTATAACGCTGCGACAGATCGGACCGGCGGATCGACTGTGCGAGTTGGATTTCGAGTTCCCACTGGCCGGAGATGACCGGACCCTGGCCGGCCTCGGAGCCCTGGTGGGCCGCCACCTGCCTGCTGACGACCCACTGGCGTGCTACGCCGAACGGTTGTCGACGGGCGCCTTGGGCCGGCAGTCGTTGCGCGGCTATCTGTCCGGCTCGATCGACGTGGTGCTGCGGGTGCCGGACGGTTCGATCGCCAGATACGTGGTGGTCGACTACAAGACCAACTGGCTGGGCACCTCGGAGGCACCGCTCACCGCGGCCGACTACGGCCGGGACCGCATGGTCGAGGCGATGCTGCATTCCGACTACCCCTTGCAGGCACTGCTCTACAGCGTCGTCCTGCACCGCTACCTGACCTGGCGACTTCCCGGGTATACGCCCGAGACCCATCTGGGTGGGGTGATGTATCTGTTCGTACGTGGCATGTGCGGCCCCGAAACCCCTGTGGTGGAGGGTCATCCGGCCGGCGTGTTCAGCTGGGCGCCGCCTGCGGCACTGGTGACGGAGCTGTCGGCGTTCCTGGAGGGTGCATGATCACCGATTTCGAGCCCGCCGATACCCATGTGGCACAACGGTTGACGGCGCTGACGGGTGAGACCGACGAGTCGGTGGTCCTGGCCGTCGCGCTGGCTGTGCGCGCGTTGCGCGGCGGATCCGTGTGCGTGGACCTGCGGGCCGCGGCCGCGGAGTTGGACCGGGACGCCGATGCGTGGCTGGCCGCGGTGCGGGCCAGCCCGTTGGCGGGCACTCCGCCGGTGCTGCATCTGCTCGGCGACCTGCTCTACCTGGACCGGTACTGGCGGGAGGAGCAGCAGGTGTGCGACGACGCGCTGGCACTGCTGGCCGCCGTCCCGCCCGGACCGTCGCCGGATGTGGCCCGGCTGTTCCCGGACGGCTTCGGCGAGCAACGCGCCGCCGCCGAACTTGCTCTGTCCCAAGGACTCACCGTCTTGACCGGCGGCCCGGGAACCGGCAAGACCACCACCGTGGCGCGGCTGCTGGCGCTGCTCGTCGAGCAGTCGGCCCTGGCAGGCACACCGCCGCCGCGGATCGCGCTGGCCGCACCGACAGGCAAGGCGGCCGCGCGGCTACAGGAGGCGGTCGCCGCCGAGGCGGCCCGGCTCGACCCCGCCGACCGTGCCGGCCTGACGGGGTTGCCTGCCACCACGCTGCACCGGTTGCTCGGACCGCGACCGGATACGTCGTCGAGGTTCCGGCACCATCGCGGCAACCGGCTGCCGCACGTTGTCATCGTGGTCGACGAGGCCTCGATGGTGTCGCTGACGATGATGGCCCGACTGCTCGAGGCCGTCCGCCCACAGACCCGGCTGCTGCTGGTCGGCGATCCCGATCAGCTGGCGTCGGTGGAAGCCGGCGCGGTGCTGGCCGATCTGGTGGACGGACTGGGCGCCGATCGTGTTGCCGCGCTGCGTACCTCGCACCGATTCGGTGAGTCGATCGGCGCGCTGGCCACCTCGATCCGCGACGGTGACGCCGACGGCGCTCTGGAAATCCTCGCCGCCGGCGGACCTCACATCACCTGGACTCCCACCAGCGAATCCCTGCGCGACATCCTGCTGCCGCACGCGCTGCGGCTGCGGGCAGCCGCGCTGCTCGGCGACGTCGGCACCGCCACCGCCGCCCTGAGTGAGCACCGGTTGCTGTGCGCGCACCGGCACGGTCCGTTCGGTGTGACGCACTGGAACCGCCAGGTGCAGCGCTGGCTCACCGAGGCGACCGGCGAACCGATGTGGTCCACCTGGTATCCGGGCCGGCCGGTGCTGGTGACGGCCAACGACTATGGCCTCAAGCTGTACAACGGGGACACCGGGATCACCGTGACGACGCCGGACGGGCTGCGGGTGGCGTTCGGTGCCGCGTCGTTGTCCACCAGCCGACTCGCCGAGGTCGACACCATGCATGCGATGACGATCCACAAATCACAGGGCAGCCAGGCCGATGAGGTGACCGTGCTGCTGCCGTCGGAGGATTCGAGACTGCTGACGCGGGAGTTGTTCTACACCGCGGTGACGCGCGCCAAGAAGGCGGTGCGCGTGGTGGGCTCCGCAGCCGAGGTTCGCGCCGCTATCGACCGTCAGGCCGTGCGCGCGACAGGACTCGGCCTGCGGCTGCGCCGATAGGTCAGACGGTCCGTGCGGCGAATGCTGCGCTGGAGATGATGCCGATCGCCAGCGCCAGCGTGCCGTAACCGAGCACGGCCGCCGCGACCACTGCGGCGATCGAGCCGAGGCCCAGAACCACCAGCAGACCTGCTAACAATGCTCCGGTCATGTCCACCCTTTCGTATGACTGCCGTCACAATGTAACGCATGCGGTGGGCTGAATCACACCAATGCCGGGACACAATTCGGTGGCAAACTACTTACGCGCATTTGCCCAGCTCAGTGGGCTAAATTTACTTGCCTTTCGGCCAATTTTGCCTTGCCGATCGGCCGACTAAGTTCATCGAATGCCGGAAATCGCGATGGGTGGCGTCACAGCGGAACTTCGGTGAAACGGCGCAATTGCTGAAAGGTGGAAATCGCCGCCAGGGTCGACTCCGCGCCCTGGTTGACGCTCACACCGTCGGCGTCCAGACCGTCATGGCAGCCTCCGGTTTCGGGGTCCCAGAGCGGGCGCTTCGCATCGTTGTCGCCCTGGAACCACGCGGCCGCGGCCCGGACGGTGTCGGGCCAGAGCGGTCGCGCGTCGGATGTCGCGGCGCGCGCGCAGGCCTCGGCGAGCGCGGAGACCTCGATGGGTCGCTGGTCGAACCCCGGGCGGGGTTCCCCTGTCGACCAACCCGCGGCGGGAGTCGGCGACAGGTGGCCGCCGGTCGTCTCGACGTCGATCAGCCAGCCCAGCAGATCCAGGCCCCGCTCACCCAGCACCGGGTCATCGGTGGCGACCCCGGCCGCGATCATCGCTTCGGCGATCACAGCGTTGGTGTGGGTCAGGCGCGGCTGCGGCCACGGCCACCCGACGTCCCCGGTGGGCGCGGGCAGCCCGGCGACGTAGTCGGCGATGAGCGTGCGTGCCGCGACGTGTCCGGGTTCGACGCTGAGCAGTTCGGCGGCACCGACAGCGGCGAACGCCATGGCCCGCGGCTCGGTGGAACGGCCACGCGCGGCGCGCTCGAACTGCACCACCGACAGCCGCCGGACCAAACCGATGTCGCTGTGCGCCGCGGCGATCCCCAGCGCCCACAGGCACCTGCCCCAACAGTCTTGCAGCGCATAGCCATCCGTCCACCGACCGGAGGTATCCAGCCGGCTTCGGCACCCCCCGGAGTAGGCCTGCGCCTCATTCAGAAATCGCACCGCCAGCCGCGCCAGACCGTGCACGGCATCACCGGCGCCGGGTTCGCGGCTGACGACGGCCAGCACCGCCGCCATATCGGCGGTGCGATAGCCGGTGTCACGGCGCGGCGCCGCGCCCGAGGCCTGCTCGAATGTGCCCTGGTGGTCCGACAACCGCAGCAGGTGATCGAACCTCGGCTCTACGCCTGCCATGTCCGCTTGGACTGCGTCGCCAGAACCCGTTGCGCCAGAGCCTGATAGCGATCGGCGATCACCGGCCACGCCGTCGCCGGTCCGATCCGGCGCGCCTCCGCGGCCATCGCGCCTGCCAACCGGGGCCGGGTCAGAACCGAATGTATAGCGGCCGTCATCGCCTCCGGGTCGTCGTGTGCGACGACGATGCCCGCCCCGCCCGCCAACAGTTCGACGGCGTGCGGGAAGGCGGTGGCGACCACCGGCCGTCCGGCGGCGATCGCGTCCACCAGCACGCCCGAGGTGACCTGGTCGGTGGAGTCATAGGGCAGCACCACCACGGAGGCGGATTGCACGAGTGCCGCCAGCGACCGCACATCGCGGTAGCCGGGGTCGAACTGCACATGCGCCGCCACACCGGCGCGCCGTGCCTGCTCGACGCGCGCCTCACGGTACGCCTCCCCCTCGGCTGCAAGCACTTTCGGGTGTGTGCGCCCGGCGATCAGATACCGCGGATTGCCCCGCAGGGAGTGCAGGGAACTCATCGCGTCGATGACCCGCTCAAGACCCTTACCGGGCCCGAGCAGGCCCCAGGTCAACACGGTCGGCCGCCCACTTCGATTGGTGTGGGCAACGGCGGGAACGTAGGCACCGTGCGGGATGGTGGTCACCTTTCGGCGCTCCACGCCGAACCCTGCACACAGGCGCGTCCCTGCCGACTCCGACATCACGACGACGCGATCGGCCAGGGCCGTCACCGC
Source organism: Mycolicibacterium cosmeticum (assembly GCA_016197365.1). Lineage (GTDB taxonomy): Bacteria > Actinomycetota > Actinomycetes > Mycobacteriales > Mycobacteriaceae > Mycobacterium > Mycobacterium cosmeticum_A. Next base: position 107,262 of record JACPVS010000010.1, read on the forward strand.
TTCCAACACCGAACGCTGATGCCTACTCGGATCCGCAGGCACCGAATGCACCACGACTATCGACGGAACTTCCAGCGCACCAAGGATTTCCACCAACTCGTCGCCATCGGGTCCGCCGTAGACGCCGAAGTCGTGCTGGATGATCGCGATATCGCTCGCACCGAGCAGGTCCGGACACGCGGACACCGATGCGGGTGATCCGTTCACCAGCTCGCCGACGACGCGACTACTGCGGGTCGGTGCGCCGTCGGCCACCCGCACCACGTTCACGTCGGCGCCCAAGGTGGACAGCCCATCGGCCAGGGCAGCACTGAAGTTCGCCAGACCGCACGGAGTCGGTGGGTACGTGCTGAGGATCCCGAAGCTCGGGTTGCCCACCCCCCGACGGTCCAGAAGAGGCGTGTTCGAAAACTGAAAAGGAGGTGAGGCGTTCAAGGTGATCCAGACAGCAGGACGGGACCGATGTGTCCGGCACGAGCGGTTGCTCTGTGAGGTCAACGGCGGACGGCTGACTCATCCCGGACTGGCTGGGGTCCCAACCCGATGAACTTTACACCCCGGCATAGGGCCTGACCTGCTCAGCCCCGTCGGGTGCGGGCCCGGCGCACGGCTTCGTCGACGACCTGCTCAGCCATCTCGGCCAGCTTGCGTTGCTCGGCCTGGCTCATCGCCCGCAGCTGGCCGAACGCCTCCCCGGCGCTGCGTCCCGTGCGCGCCCGGATGATGCCGATCGCCTGATCGATCACGGGTCGCGTGGCCAGCGCCGCCTGCAGTTGGGCCGTCAGCGTGAGCGCATCGGCCAGGATCCGGGCGTTGTGCACGGCGACGGCAGCCGGTGTGGCGAAGAGTTCTCCGAATTCTGCGGCGTGGTCGTCGAAGACGTCCTTGCCGTGGGCGTACACGCCGATCGCACCGACGACCCGGTCGGCAAGCACCAACGGCACCGCCAGGGCGCTGTGCACGCCCATGCGGCCCACCCGTGGCCCGAACCGGGGCCACGTCTTGTCCCCGCCCAACGACCCGGACCGCACCGCGCGTCGCTGCGCGACCGCGCTGATACCCGGCCCCTCCTGCAGGGTCGAGTACTGGATGGAGTCGATCTCCACGACGAACGGCGCACTGGCGGCCCGCGCCAGCACGGGGTCCCCGTCGGGTTCGGGCCGCAGCAAGGTCACGCCGGCACCGTCGGCCCCCGGGATGGCACGCACCGCCGAGGCGGCCACCTCGGCGAGCACTTGCGACAGATCCAGGCTGCCCGCCACCAACCCCGAGAGACTGCTCAGCCCGGCCTGCAGGTCGGCGACGGCGGTGGTGTCGTCATCGTCGTCTACGAGGAATTCCGTCATCGACGGCTCGGCTACACCGGCGCCCCGGACGACGGCGTCGACCGGTTCGCCCGCAGCTCACGCCACGCCGCCGCCCATCCGCCGTCGGGCAGGGCCAGCCGGAAGTTGGATCGCAGGGTCTGCAGATACTGCCGAGGCAACGAGCCCGTGGTGTAGGCGATATCATATTTCGCGCACAGTTCGCGCACGCGCACGCTGATCTCGGGGTACCGGTTGCTCGGAAGGTCGGGGAAAAGGTGGTGTTCGATCTGGTAGCAGAGATTGCCGCTCGAAAGCCCAAGCAGCCGACCGGATTTGAAGTTGGCCGCGCCCAGCATCTGGCGCAGGTACCACTCCGCCCTGGTCTCTTCCTCCAGGATCTCCGGGGTGAACTGCTGGACGCCGTCCGGGAAGTGGCCACAGAAGATCACCACATACGCCCAGTAGTTGCGCAGCAGGTTGGCGGTGGCGTTCGCGCCGAGCGTACGGCGCCACTTCCGCATGCTCAGAGCGGGAACCAGGACGTAGTCCTTGGCCACCTGACGCCAGATCTTGGCCATCATCGCATCCGTGACGGCCTGCTTACCTTCCTCCGTGGTGGCCCGCTCCCGGCCGGAATGCAGGCCGTGCCGCGCGATCCCCCACTCGAAAATGGTAGCCAGCAACAAGTTTCGCAACGGCTGCAGCAGGTGCTCGGGACGCCAGGGCTGATCTTCGGTCACCCGGAGCACCCCGAAGCCGAGGTCGTCGTCCACGCCGAGCACATTGCTGAACACGTGGTGGCGGTAGTTGTGCGAATAGTTCCACTGCGCCGACGGACCCACCATGTCCCATTCCCAGGTGGTCGAGTGGATCTCCGGATCATTCATCCAGTCCCACTGGCCATGGCAGACGTTGTGCGCGATCTCCATGTTCTCAACGGATTTCGCGTAGGCCAGCGACGCGGTACCGACCAGCCAGCCGGTCCTGCTGCGGCTTCCCGCGATCAGCAGCCGTGCCGCCAGATCCAGGGTGCGCTGGAACACGATCACCCGGCGGATGTACGCGGCGTCGCGCGCACCGCGCGACTCTTCGACGTCGCTGCGTATGAGATCCAGCTCCGCACCGAATGCCTCGACGTCGGCCTTGCTCAACTTCGCGTAGGCCGCGATGTCCGTAATTGCCACCTGTGTATCCGCCCGTCTGCGCGGCGGCGGGTAGCGGGCCGCTCAAATGCGTCACCCCAGCTTAGGCGCCGGAAGCGATCGGCGCCAAGGCGGGACAGCGATGGGCCAGACTGGACCGATGACGGACACCGCAGCCACCCGCGTGGCGGTCTACCTCGACTTCGACAACATCGTCATCTCCCGATACGACCAGGTCAACGGGCGCAATTCGTTCCAGCGCGACAAGGCCAAAGGGCTGGAAGCCGACCACCTGGCCCGCGCCACCGTCGATGTCGGCGCCGTCCTGGACTTCGCATCGTCGTTCGGAACGCTGGTGCTCACCCGGGCCTACGCCGACTGGTCGGCCGACGTCAACGCGGGATACCGCCAGCAATTGGTGGGCCGGGCCGTCGACCTGGTGCAGCTGTTCCCCGCGGCCGCGTACGGCAAGAACGGCGCGGACATCCGGCTGGCCGTCGACGCCGTCGAGGACATGTTCCGGTTGCCCGACCTCACGCATGTGGTGATCGTCGCCGGTGACTCCGACTACATCCCGCTGGCTCAACGCTGCAAACGGCTCGGCCGCTATGTGGTGGGCATCGGTGTGGCCGGCTCGTCCAGTCGTGCGCTGGCGGCGGCCTGCGACGAGTTCGTCGTCTATGACGCGTTGCCCGGTGTCCCGGTGTTCGAACCGGCGCCGGTGCCGGAGACCACCAAGCCGGCCCGGCGCACCAAGAAGTCGGCAGCCGAGGAGAAGGCGGAGGACGAACCGGCGCCCGACCCGCAGACGGCGGCCACCGCCCTGCTTACCCGGGCCCTGCAGATCGGCCTGGAGAAGGACGACGTGGACTGGTTGCACAACTCCGTGGTGAAGGCACAGATGAAGCGGATGGACCCGTCGTTCAGCGAGAAGTCGCTGGGATTTCGGTCGTTCAGCGATTTCCTGCGGTCCCGGTCGGACACCGTCGAGCTGGACGAGAGTTCGACCACGCGCATGGTGCGGCTGCGCGACTCCGGCTAGGCAGGTCGGACTGCCCAGAGCGAAATTCACTGATTTCCAAGGAATTTCACGGCCAAGCCGGGGCTGCCGCTGTCGGGACCACGTGTAGGGTCAGGCGGCAGGGACCACTTCGTCCTCAGATCAAGGGGGCCGACATGGCCGACAAATCACCACGCCATAGCATGACCAAGAAGTCCGGTCAGTCGATCAAAGAGAAGCGCGCGGCCAAGCGGGCTGACGGAGATGGCTCCGCGGCCATCGAGGTGCCGCGCCCCAAGAAGCGGTAGCGCCTAGCGGTTCTTCTGGTGGTGATGGTGCACCGCGGTGCCCGGCTGCGGCGCGTTGTCCTGATGCGCGAACGCGGTGTGGCTGACCTGCGGGCCGTTGTTCGCGAGCGTGGTGCTCGCATCGGCGTTGCCTGCGACACCGAGGGCGATCATGGTGGGGGCTGCGGCCAGGATGATTCCGGCGGCGATCCGGCGGGCGATGGTGGTCATATCATTCTCCTTGTGCGGCTTGGCTTTTCGTTATCCTCGTCCGGTGTGTTCCGGCGTTGATACAAGAATGCCGCGCCCGCGCCCCGCAGTATGTCGGGCGACCGGTGGATGCACCGGGGGAATCCGGCCTCCCCCGATCGGGGGACAACACGCGTCCTCGAACGTTGGTTACCGCTCGAAAAATGCGTCAGCTTTGGCGCGGTAATTCACGTTCGCGCCAACTAGTGCGACGCCCCATTGAGCACGGGTTCGGGCACCATGCCCTTCTCCACACCCCACATGGTGGCGATGGTCTTGTACTCGCCGGTGGAGATCAGGTGCGTCAACGCCTGCATCAGTGACTGCGACAGGCCCGAACCCTTGGCCACCGGCCATCCGTAGGGCGCCGCGTCGAACACCTCGCCCGCGGGAATCAGCGACCCACCGCTGAGCTTGATGGCGAACCCGGTCACCGGCGAATCCGCGGATATGGCGGCGACGTCACCGGCGATGAGGGCCGCCGTCGCATCGTCCTGCCGGTTGTAGACGACCTTCTCGATGGGTGCCAGACCTGCCGCGAGGCACTCGTCGCTCTTGGCGGGAATCTCCACCGTCTCCTGCAGGACGCTGTCGGACACCCCCACCCTCAGGCCACACGCCGCGTCGGGACGGACCGTCTGCCCGGCGCGTTGCGCCCACAACGTGCCGGCCTCGAAGTAGGTGACGAAATCCACCGACTTCTCGCGTTCCAACGTGTCGGTGACCGAGGACATCCCGAGGTTGTAGGTGCCGCTCTGCACCGACGGGATGATCTGGTCGAATTCGGTTTCCCGGTACTCCGGGGTCAGGCCCAGGGTGCGCGCCACGGCGTTCATCAGGTCGACGTCGAAGCCGACGATCTCGCCCGCGGAGTTCTTGAACTCGTTGGGCGCGTAGGGGACGTTCACCCCGATCACCAACCTTCCGGTGTCCCGGATGTCCGCCGGCACCGTGGCCGCGATCGCCGGGACGGACCCGGGCAGGCCGACGATGGCGGCCTCGTGCGGGTCCCACCATTTCCACGCCGCCACCGCACTGGCTCCGACCAGGACGAGCACCCCGGCCACGACCAGCGCCCGCTGCGGCATCCGCCGGGCCCCGCCGGTGGACGTGCGCCGCGCGGAGTGCCGTCCGGAACCTGCACCCGGACCGGCGGCCCGAACAGGCGTATTCACCGCCGCCCGGGCAGCCGCGGCCAACTCGGCACCGGTCTGATAGCGCTTGCCCGGCTTCTTCGCCATCCCTCGGGCGATCACCTCGTCGAAGGGCGCCAACCGGGGGTTGAGTGCCGACGGTTTCGGTGGCGGGGTCACCATGTGCCCGGCGATCTGCTGTTCGAGGCTCTCGGCCGGGTATGGCCGCGTGCCGGTGAGACATTCGTAGAGCACGCACGTCAGGGCATAGATGTCGGCACGCGGATCGGCCTGGCCGCCGTCGAAGCGTTCGGGGGCCATGTAGGCCAGCGTGCCCAGCGTGCTGCCCGCCGTCGTCATCCCGACCTCGCCTGCCACCCGCGCCAGCCCGAAGTCGATCAGGTACGCAAAGTCCTGCTTGGTGATCAGGATGTTGGACGGTTTGACGTCGCGGTGAATGAGGTCCTGCCGGTGCGCGGCGTCCAGGGCGGAGGCCACCTGTTCGACGACCTTGACCGCGAACTCGGGCTCCAACGGCTTGTCGGCGTCGGCCAGGAGCGCGCCGAGGGTCTGCCCCTCGATCAGTCGCATGTCCAGGTAGAGGCGGCCGTCGATCTCCCCGAAGCCGTGGATCGGCACCACGTGCGGGTCGTTGACACCCGCCGCCGCCTGCGATTCCTGCCGGAAGCGGGCCTGGAACATGGCGTCCAGCGCGAGGTTGGGCGGCAACACCTTGAGGGCGACGACGCGCTTGGTCCGGGTGTCGTAGGCCTGGTAGACCTCGCCCATCCCACCCCGGCCGATCAGCTCCTGCAGCTGATAGTGCCCGAAAGGTGTCGCGTCCACCGTGTTCCCTCTCGGCGCCGGCCTCTGTATCGCGTGCGTCGCAGTGTCGATCGAAGCTACATCACGGTGACAAAATTGTCGTCACATGCGCAGACAGGCGCTAACGCGGCGGCGGTAGCTGACGACGCCCCGGCAATTCGGGGAAACCGTCGGCGCCCGACACCTCCGGGCCCCGTCGCGCGTTGACGCGGCCGACCTGGGGCACGTCCATCCACTCCGGTTCGGCGGGCGCGGCAGGTTGGGCCGGTCCGTCGGTCTCGACCGTCACCTTGTGCGTGCGGCGCAGCGTGAAGTGGATTTCCTCGGTCTCCTCGAACACCTGCCGTAGCGGCTTGGTGGCGTTGTCGATGGCACCGGCGACGATCGGCGGCACGAACGGCCTGATCCAGCGCACCGCGGCCTTGGTCACCTCGGGAATGACGGGGATGGACGGCAGCCCGCCGGAGCGCTGGGGCTCGGCGACGGCCGGCAGGTTCGCGGATGCCGGCTCGTCCACGGCGCGGATGCTCGCGGCTTCGGCCTCCGCGGCGATTGGCAGGTACAGGTCGGCCGGCGCCTCGATCTCGCGGTACACCGGCTCCGGGCGCACCACCCGCACCGGTTCCCGAGCCTGCAGCGCCTGCTCGACGCGGCGACGCTGCTGCTCACGATCGATCTCGTGCTGCGCGGCGATGGCCAGCCGGGCGCTCTCCACCTCCTGCTCGGCCCACAGTTCGTCGATCGTCGCCCGCACCTCGGCGCGCTTGACCGCGATCGCGGTGTCGGCGTCGAGCTCGGCGCGGTGCTGTTCTGCCACGGCTTGCTCTCCACGTTCGGTCGCGGTGGTGCCCCGCCACCGCCGCAGGATCAACGGCAACAGAGTCATCAGCACGAACAGCAGGTCCACCAGAATCCGCAGCACCAGTGGTCCCGGATGGGCCAGTGTGTACGCGTTCATCGCCGCCCAGCGGGCACCGATACCGCTGACCTCGCCACCGCGGCGGGCGTCCTGCACCGCCTGTTCCCGGTTGGCGACGGCGGCGTCCAGGCCGGCCGCGCGCCGGGTCCGGTCGGCGACAGCCGCGTCGACCTGGCGTTGCGCGTCGGCGAGGAAGTCGTTCGCGGTCCGGGTCTCGGGTCCGGCACCGGGCACGCCCGTGATCCGGACCTGCGGGCACTGCGGGGACGGATTGAACTCGCAGCGGGCCACCACAAGGGCCTCGTCCCGACGTGTGTTGGCCGCGTCGACGGCACCGTCGAGGTCGGCGCGGGCCTGCCGGGCCTGGTCCAGCTCGGTCGAGGCGGCCAGGACCGCGGGCGCCGAATCGGCCTGCGCCGCGAGTGCCCGGTCGACCGGCCCGCCGAACACAACGACCGCGGCCAGTTCACCGACGAGGACGCCGAGGACCGCGGCGACCGCCACCCGGCCCGCCGTCGCCGAGCGTCCCCCGGCACACGCCCAACTCACCACGCCGAACAGGACACCGAACACGACGCCGGCGGCCACCGAGGCCACGATCGGCCACTGCGTCGCGCCCGTCAGTGCCAGTGTGGCCACCAGCGCCGCGAGCACGGTGACAGGCAACAGCACCGCCATCGACAGCGGTTCCGGTAGTCGCATCGCACGCATGAAGGCTCCAAATTCGATCGCCCGGGTATATGTGTGCCGAACGGAATCCCTCACGCCGGCCGCGAATACTCTGCATTCTCCCACAGCGCCGGTACCCGTGCTTCGCGCGACGAGCGGTTACGTTTGTCCCCGTGCGCGTCGACGGCCGGGACATCAGCGTCACCGGGAGCTTGCTGCAACCGTTGCCCCGCCGCACCAACGACATCCTGCGGGTGCTGCTCGCCGCGCTGTTGTTGGCCGCCGTCATCACCAGTTCCCTGATCACCCGCAATGACTGGGTGGCGCTGGAACGGTCCGTCTCGGAGATCATCGGGGTCCTCACCCCGACCCAGTCCAATCTGGTCTACCTCGCCTACGGCGTCGCGATCCTGGCGCTGCCCTTCGTCATCCTGGTCAGCCTGGTGTTGTCGCGGCAGTGGAAGCTGCTCGGCGCGTACGGCGCGGCCGGCGTCCTGGCCGTCCTTTCACTGTCCATCTCCGGCAACGGCATCGCCGCCCCGCAATGGCACTTCGACCTGTCCGACCGCCTCGACACCCAGCTGTCCCAGTTCCTCGACGATCCGCGCTGGATCGCCCTGCTGGCTGCGGTGCTGACGGTGTCGGGACCGTGGGTGTCCCGGCGGCTGCGGCGGTGGTGGTGGACCCTGCTGCTGGCGTTCGTCCCCATCCATCTGGTGGTCAGCGCGGTGGTGCCGGCCCGCACCCTGCTCGGACTCGCGGTCGGCTGGTTCGTCGGCGCACTGGTGGTCTGGGTGGTGGGCACCCCGGCCCTCGAAGTTCCGCTCGACGGCGCGATCCGGGCCCTGGACCGCCGTGGATTCGTCGCCACCACCTTGGCCGTCATCCGCCCGCCCGGCCCCGGGCCACTGGTGCTGGCGGCCACCAGCGCCGACGCCACCGCGGTGGTCGAACTGTACGGACCGAACCAGCGCAGCGGCGGTGCCATGCGTCAGCTGTGGGGCAAGTTCCGGCTGCGCGATGACGAGACCGGACCCCTGCAGACCTCGATGCGCCGCGCCGTCGAGCACCGGGCGCTGATGACCATCGCCATCGGCGACCTGGAACTGGCGAACACGTCCACGGTGGCCATGGCCGCGCTGGATCGTGGGTGGACGCTGTATGCGCGCAAACCGGCACGGGGCGTAGCACTGACGGCCAGTGTCGCGTCCGCCGGCGAGGTGTGGTCGGCGCTACGCGCACTGCATGAGCACGGCATCGCCCATGGCGATCTGCGCGCCAGAGAGATCACCGTCGACGACCACACCGTGCGGTTCGGCGGCTTCGCCTTTGCCGAGTACGGCGCCACCGAGCAGCAGCTGCAGGGTGATATCGCACAGCTGCTGGTGACCACCGCGTCGCTCTACGACGCACCGACGGCCGTCGCTGCGGCCATCGACGCCTTCGGCCGGGACGCCGTGCTCACCGCATCCCGACGGCTCACCAAATCCGCGGTGCCGAAACGGATCCGGGAGAACATCCCGGAGGCCCCGGCCGTCATCAAGGCGGCGCGCGAAGAAGTCCAGACCCAGACCGGCGCCGGCCAGATCCGGACCGAGACCATCACCCGCTTCACCCGGGTCCAGGTGATCCAACTCGTTCTGCTGGTGGCCCTGGTCTACGTCGCGTACCCGTTCATCAGCACGGTGCCGACCTTCTTCTCCGAACTGCGCTCGGCGAACTGGTGGTGGGCGCTGCTGGGACTCACCGTCTCCGCGTTGACCTATGTGGGCGCCGCGGCGGCTCTGTGGGCCTGCGCCGACGGGCTGGTCAGCTTCCGCAATCTGTCGATCATGCAGGTGGCCAATACCTTTGCGGCCACCACCACCCCGGCCGGTGTCGGCGGCCTGGCACTGTCCGCACGCTTCCTGCAGAAGGCGGGCCTCGCCCCGCTGCGGGCCACCGCCGCGGTCGCCCTGCAGCAGACCGTGCAGGTGATCGTGCACGTGCTGCTACTGATCATGTTCACCACCATCGCGGGCGCGTCGGCGAATCTGTCGCACTTCGTGCCGAGCGCGACGGTGCTCTATCTGGCCGCAGGTGTGGCGCTCGGACTGGTCGGGATCTTCTTGGCCGTGCCCAACTTGCGTCGCTGGCTGGCGTCGTCGCTGCGGCCGAAACTCAAAGAGGTGGCCGGAGATCTGGTCGAGCTGTCCCGGGAGCCCAAGCGTCTCGGGCTGATCGTGCTGGGCGCCGCGGGCACCACGCTGGGTGCCGCGCTGGCGCTGTGGGCCAGTGTCGAAGCGTTCGGCGGGGACACCTCGTTCATCACCGTCACGGTGGTGACAATGGTCGGCGGGACCCTCGCCTCGGCGGCGCCGACCCCCGGCGGCGTCGGTGCGGTCGAGGCGGCATTGATCGGTGGCCTGGCGGCCTTCGGTGTCCCGACGGCGATCGCGGTGCCGTCGGTGCTGCTGTATCGCGTCCTGACCTGTTGGCTGCCGGTGTTCATCGGCTGGCCGGTGATGCGATGGCTGACGCGCAGGGACATGATCTAGCGGTTCCGTATGTTGGTGGGTATGGCACTTCGCACCCTGCTCCCCGCCGCCGCGGCAGTCGCGGTCACCGCCGTGGTCGGCGGCCTGGCCAGCCGCCCCGCCCAGTCGTCCTGGTACGAGAAACTGCGCAAGCCGCCGTATCAGCCTCCGCGCCAGGCCTTTCCGATTGTCTGGCCGGCGCTCTACGCGGATATCGCCGTCACGTCGGCCGCCACGCTGGACGAGTTGGAGGCCCGCGGCGAGACCGGGCAGCGCAACGCCTATGTGGCCGCGCTGGCGACCAACCTGACGCTCAACGCCGCCTGGTCGTGGATCTTCTTCAGCAGACGAAAGCTCGGCACGGCGGCCATTGCCGCCGCGGCACTGACGGTCAGTAGTGCGGACCTGACCCGCCGTTCCGTGCGGGTGAAGGGCGCCAAAGCGGCGCCCCTGGGCCTGTACCCGGCGTGGTGCGCCTTCGCGACGGCGTTGTCGACGCACATCTGGGCGCTGAACCGGCGCAACTAGCAGTCAGGCCCACTCCTGCGAGTGGGCCTGACCGTTTCTAGATGTCGCCGCGCGAGAAATCGGCGAGCAGCGTCGGCACCGTGGAATCGAACCCGGAGATGTCGAGCTGCTTCGGGTCGGCCGGATCCGCGATCGAGTTACGGGTCGCGGTCATCGCCACCACCACCAGACGGGCGTCGATCCCCATCCGCTGGCGGTACTGCTGCAGCGCCTGGTGCGGATGAACATCGCCGTACCACGTCTCGTTGTCGGTGTAGATGTGGAACGTATCCACCTTCACCCGGTGCTTGCGGGCCCAGATCATCGGCAGCGCACAGTCCGTGCGACCCATCTCCAGGCGGGCGGTGTACCGGCACACATCGTCCAGACGACGACGCGGTCCGATGTCCAGACCCCGCACTACGGTGTCCTCGAATCCGCCCCTGCCGGCGGTGAAGCCGACGATCCGGTGAGCCGGCTCCGTCGCCGCCGTCACCAACGCCAGCGCCACCGCCGCCTCCCGGCACGTCACCGGCAGACCGGACACCCGCGAGGCCATCGACCCCGAGATGTCCAGCGCCAGCAGCGTCCGCTTGCCCGACGGCCGCACCGCGCCGTACGCCGCGTAGAACGCGGCGTCCAGCGCATCGGCGATCCGGGGCACCGGCCGCCACTCACCTTGACCGCGCACACCCTGCCCGGAGGCGTAGGTGCGCTGTGCCACAAGGATATTGATCGGATGTACCCGCGCCTTGGCCAGCCGGGCCGCATCCGCGAGCTGTGCGGCGACCACCGCACCGGTGTCACCGGCGAGCAGCCCCAGCCTGGTCAGCCGCGGCAGCTGACGCATCAGCGCCGTCTGCGGCATCCCGCGGGCGATCAGCGCCTCCCACACCGCCGGCTGCGCCAGCGCCGCGTCGGGCAACATCTCCCATGACAGGCCATGGCCACGGCCGATGATCTGCACCCACTGGGCCGCGGTGGTCGCGGCCTGGGCGTCCTCGAAGTCGGCGATGACCGCCAGCTCGTCGGGCACCACCTGGACGCGCACCGCCGGCCGGGCCGCCGAGGAACGCTGCTCGGTGTCACCCAGGCCCTTGCCCACCGCCCAGTTCAGGGCGATACGCCGGGCCGGGTCGACGACCCCGGCCGGGCTGGCCAGCCGCAGCAGATCGCGGTGGCTCCAGCCACCCCGCTGCCGGTACTTCACCAGCTGGTAAGCCAGTCGGTCCACGGGCGGCTCGGTGTACCACTGCGCGACGGCGCGCTTCAGCGTCGGACCCCACCCGCGGAACTGCTCGACGTAGCCGGCGAACAGGAACAACTGGGTTCCGGTGCGCGCCACCCGCGGCAACGCCGCCATCGCCGCGCGGCGGCCGTCGACATCGTCGGCCGCGGCCGCAATGGCCAGCGCGAACAGCGCCGGGTTCGGCTTCGGTGCACGACCGGCCTCCGATACCTCGACGATGCGGCGCACCAACCCGACCGCGTCGACGGCAGCGAGGCACAGCACCACCTCGGCGGTCTCCCGAGTCAGGGTGCTGTCGGTCGTGTAGAACGTGCCGCCGTCCGTCCCGAGTGTGAGGAATCGGTGCAGCCGCGCCCAGTCGTCAACCGCGTAGGTGTAACCACCTGCGGCATTGAGGATTTGGCGCGGCGTCGCGGCCTGGGCTTGCGGGGTCTTCCGCAAGCTGAAAGTGCTGAGAATGTCCATGGGGCTACTCCTCTCGGTTGTCGATATCGGTGGTGTGCGCGCTGCGGGCGTGTCGGTACCGACCGGAGTCAGGACTCGAACCTGTTTATGCCGAATAACCGATCGATGTCCGGCTCGCAACAATGCACTTGCGCACCAAGCGATGTGAGCGTGTGAGGTATCGACCGGGTCAGCGCTCTTCCACTGAGCTACAGTCGGCGCGCCGACAGGCGGGAGTCGAACCCGCGACCTCTCCATCCTGATTGGTAACCGATCGATGTCCGGCTCACATCACCGGGCCCGCAGAACGATACGGGCACCGCAGCGGCCGCACCATCGAATTATTGCGGCGTCGACGGCCTGCGCTGGATCCGCAGCGCCTGCGTCGGTGTATCCAGCACTGCCGTCGGCGGCGCTTCCAGCACCGTCGTCGGATCCTCCCGGCGCCGAACGATTCTAGGCACCGTCGCCTGCTGTTCACGCCGAATGACGGTCGCAGGCGCGGGATCCGGTGCCACGGCCGGCGCAGGATTACGCCGAACCAGGTAACCCGCCAGTGGTCCGGTGAACATCATGACCGCCAGGACGACCAGGCTCAGCACGCTGATGGTGACGTCGAACGTGCTGGTGATCTGCTGGGCCAGATTGTTGCCGTAGATCGCGTCGGGCGCGGCCGTGGCGTAGCGCGGCGCGAGCGCCACCCCGATCGCCACATCCGCGACGGTGAAGACGAACAGCACCCCGCTGAACGCGGCGGCAATCACCCCGTTGGCCAGGTTGCGGTGCAGCCACAGCGCGATGACGGCGGTGACGAGGCTGAACGCCGTCATCGCAACGCTGTCGTAGAGCGCGCGCGGCAGGTCCAGCGACAGCGCCACCACGAAGTCGACGACCCGCAACGCCGCCGACGCGAACGCCCAGAAAGCGATGAGCGTCAGGCATTTCTGCGCGGCGCCCCGGTAGGCGCCGATCGTCGGCGGCTTGATCTGCAAGACGGCGTACAGCGTCGTCGGCGCGACGATTGCCGCCACCGCCGCCCATGCCAGATATCCTTCGTAGCCGATCGCGGCGGTCGAGGTGTTCTGGGCGATGCCGTGGAACGCGTCGATATCGCGACCGACGCCGAAGACCCAGACGAACGTGGCGGCCACCGCACCCGCGCCGCCGATGGCCGTCGTGGCCAGCCGCGCGGCCGCGGTCTTCTCCGTCAACCAGCGCGAAGCCAGGAGCAATGCGACCAGCGCCTCAGCGCCGTAGAGCAAGGTGGTGATCACGACACCCACGTCCTGGCCACCGAACGCGCCCTCAGTGACGAACAGGTACCGCAGCCGCCAGTACAGGTTGAACGCCACAGACAGCGTCGCCAGGGCGATCGACAGAAATCCGATGACGGGCGCCACCGCATACCAGCGCCGAAAACCGTTGTCCTCGATGGTCACCGAGGTGATCGGGGGCTGCGCGGCCAGCAGTGCACCGGCCACGCCGAGCAGCATTCCGGGCCCGACACCCGGCGCCACGGCGCCGGTGCCGCCGTGCTGGACCGTCTGCACCAGGTGGTAGCCGACGAATGCGATGACGATGAGTAGGTAGCCGCTGGAGATCACGAGCCGGATCCGCGCGGCACGCCGGACGTCGGTGAGTCCGCGGACATGCGGGAGGGCGGCAGCACCGACCGCCAGCAGGGTCGCCACGGTCAGAACCGCGGACACCCACCCGTCGCTGCCCGGGACACCGAGCCCGAAGCGCAGGTTCCACGGGAGCAGCAGGGCGAGGATCAGCAGCACCACTGCGAGTCCGTCGCGCACCCGGTTGGCGCGGATGGGGACGTAGCCGACGCGGTCGCTCACAGGTCCGATCCTTGCATGGGTGTGACGCCCACGGTATCGACTTCTGCTCCGCGTCCCGGGCTGTGCGGTAGCTTGGAACGGTCGAAGCGTCGGGGGTGACAAAGTACGCGAGGCAAGGAGTGGATCCGTGGACGTAGTCCTCGGGGTGGCGGTCACCGGTCGAGTGGCGCGGCTGGCGATGATCGATTCGCCGGGCACCCAGGTTTTCGACCAGTATGCGTTCGACCTGCCTGATGACGCCCTGACCGAACTCGCCGAGACCATCATCGGCACCTACCGCGAGGTCACCGACTCGGGTAACCGGCTTGCCGCGACCCGGCTGTGCCTGCCCGACGCCGCCGAGGCCGAGACCCTGCGCCAGACCGTGCAGAGTGCCGGCGTACTCAACGTCGAGGTGGTGACCGAGGCAGAGGCCGCCGCCGCGCTGGCCCGCAGCCAGGGCGCCGACGCATCGCTTCTGTTGGCCGACGACGACACGGTCTCGCTGACGGTTGTCGGCGAGAATCCGGCGCTGGCCTCCACACTGGCGGCGGTCCCCATCGGCGCCGCGGGGGCGGCCGTCGCATGCGCCGCAGTCTTGCAGCAGGCGCCGGCTCAGGTCCGGGTGATGTTGACCGGGCAGCGCCTCGACCTGGATTCCATTGCCGCAGAGCTCCGTTCGACGACACCCGTCGAGGTGCCCGCCGATGCCGGCTACGCGATCGCCCGCGGCGCCGCGCAAACCGCGGACCCGTCCGGTGTCGTACCCGCAGGCGCTGCAACACAACTCGCACCCGCGGTGGATCCCACCCAGGCGGCACCGGTCGTGGAAGCCACCCAGGCCGCGCCGGTCGTGGATGCGACCCGCGCGGCACCCGTCAACTCGGTGAACACCGAAATGGCGCCGCAGTTGGCGTATTCGCAGGCGTCTGACGAATCGTGGCCGGAGTATGACGAGATACCGGAGGAAGCGCTCGCCGAGTTCGTGCCCGAGCAAGAGGACGAAGCGGAGTACACGGAAGCCATCCCGGCACCGCCGCCGCGGCTGATCCTGATGGGTAGCGCGGTGGGTTTTCTGGTGGTCAGCCTCGCCACGCTGGCCGTCACGGTCGCGGTGAACATCCGGCCGGCGGCCGTCGTGAGCGCGCAGCCGCCACCGGCGCAGTCCGACACCGTGCCGGGGCGCTACCTCCCGCCGGTGCCCCACGAGCCGGATCCGGTCGCGTTGCCGGTCGCGGTCCTCACTCCCCCGCCGGCGGCACCCGCCGCCCCGATGCGGTCCCGGAGTGTCAGCCCGCCCGCCCAGGCCCCGGTCCAGCCGGCCCCTGCACCCATCGCCGTGCCGCCTGCGCCGCCGGTCGGTGTGCCGGCCGTCCCGATCCCCATTCCTCCGATCGTCGTGTTCCCGCCGTTCAACCCGTGGAATCCGCCGACGGTCACCACTACCGTCACCACCACGCCGACCACGACACCCACCACGACGACGACACCTACGACGACGTCGACGACACCCACCACTACGTCGACAACGACCTCGACGACGGCAACCACCTCGACACCCACGACGACGTCCAGCGCCGCGCCGCCGACGTCATCCGAGACGCCGATCGAGCCGGTGACACCGGTCCAGCCCGTCACGCCGGTCCAACCCGTCACCCCGGTGCAGCCCGTCACCCCCGTGCAACCGGTGACGCCCGTCGCGCCGGCCGAGCCCGCCTACACGGCACCCGCCCAGGCCCCCGAACCCGAAACCGCGCCGGCACCGGTCACGACCGTTGAGGCGCCACCCGTCACCAAAGCGCCGTCGGGCGGCGGCGAGTCCTCGAGTGGCTCTGAACGGTCCAGCGGTTCCAGCGGAAGGTCCAGTGGCAGCGGGCATTCCGGGCAGGCGCCGGTCACCACGGTGTCCGAGAGCCCGTAGCGGGCCGTAGCAAACGCTTGCCGGGCCGCTTACCATCCCGGCGGCCGACCTTTTCGCGGGTGAGATAGATCACTTGACATCGGCGGAATCGCAGCTCAGGGGTCCCGACTTATACCAGGCAGTTGCCACCTCTACACAGAAGCGATGGCAAAGAAGATCTGGAACGGGGACCACCATGACCACTTCTCTGCCGGCCCGCATAGCGAAATCGACGTTGTTCACCGTCCTGGCTTCGGCCGCGATCACGGTGGGCCTGTTCGCCGGTCCCGCCGCGACCGCCAGCGCCGCCGACGACTCCTGCGCGGCGGTCGAGGTGGTGTTCGCCCGCGGCACGTTCGAAGGAGCCGGCGTGGGCGCGACCGGGCAGGCGTTCGTCGATGCCCTGAACGCGCGACTCCCCGGAAAGACCGTCGACGTGTACGGCGTCAACTACCCGGCCTCGCTGGACTTCGGCCAGGCCATCGACGGCGTGGCGGACGCCGCCAACCGGATTCAGGCGATCGCCACGCAGTGCCCCTCGACCAAGATCGTGCTGGGCGGCTACTCCCAGGGCGCCGCAGTGGCCGGCTACACCACCAGCAGCACGGTGCCCGCGGGCGTCGCCCTGCCCGCCGGCCTGAACGGGCCGTTGCCCGCCTCGGTCGCCTCGCACGTCGCCGCCGTCGCATTGTTCGGCACCCCGGACAACTGGTTCCTGAGCCTGGCCGACCGCAGCGCGCCCCCGATCGTCATCGGCGACCAGTACGCAGGCAAGACGGTGCAGCTGTGCGCCGCGGGTGACCCGATCTGCTTCCCCGGCGGCCTGGACCGCTCGGCCCACAGCTCGTACAAGTCCAACGGGATGGCCGACCAGGCAGCCGATTTCGTGGTGGGCAGGCTGGGGATCCCCGCTCCCGCCGCCACCGTGGTGCAGGCCGCAGCTGAGGTTCAGCCAGGCAACTGAACACCACCGACGACAATCGGGCTCCCTCACGAGGGGGTCCGATTGTCGTCTCCGGCGGCCTCGGTGGTTCTGACTTAGAATGCGGCTCTGCTGTCCGCATGCGGAACCCTAGGGCTCCGCGGGAGGGGTCGTTGCGCATGAGCAGTCGAGTCATCGTCGCCGGGGGCGGCATCATCGGGCTGTCGACGGCATATGAACTGGCCCGCCGCAGGCGTGACGTCGTGGTGCTGGAGAAGGAATCGGGCGTCGCGAATCACCAGACCGGCAACAACTCCGGAGTCATCCATTCGGGCCTCTACTACGCCCCCGGGAGCCTCAAGGCGCAACTCGGTACCGCCGGGGCGAAGTCGATGAAGGAATTCGCCGAAGCCCATGACATCGCCGTGAACATCTGCGGCAAGTTGGTGGTCGCCACCACCGAGGCCCAGCTGCCTGCCCTGCACGAGTTGCACCGCCGCGGCCAGCTCAACGGGGTGCCGTGCCGATTGATCTCGCCGGCCGAGGCGCGGGAGTACGAACCGCACGTGAAGGCGGTCGGGGCACTGCGGGTCGAATCGACGGGCATCGTCGACTATCGCGGGGTCTGCGCGACGCTGCTGCGCCTCATCGAACAAGCCGGCGGACAGGTGCTGCTCGGCCAGGAAGTCGTCGGCATCCGCGACCAGGGCGCCAAGGTGCAGGTGACCACCGGCACCTCGGAGTTCACCGGCGACCTGTTCGCCAACTGCGCCGGCCTGCACAGCGACCGCATCGCCAAGCTGGCCGGACTGGACCCGCAGGTGCGGATCATCCCCTTCCGTGGCGAGTACTACCAATTGACTTCTGCCGCTGATCATTTGGTCCGTGGCTTGATCTATCCGGTTCCCGACCCGACGCTGCCGTTCCTCGGGGTGCATTTCACCCGGATGTACGACGGGACCGTTCATGCCGGCCCCAACGCGGTGCTCGCACTGGCTCGCGAGGGGTATACGTGGGGGCAGGTGAACGGGCGCGACGTCCGGGATTCGGTCACCTGGCCCGGGCTCTGGAGGCTCGGAAGACGGTTCTGGCGCACCGGAATAGACGAGGTGCTCCGGTCGGTGTCCAGCCGGCGATTTTTGGCCAGCCTCAACGAGCTGATCCCCGACCTCACCTCCGACGACATCACGCCCACCCACGCGGGAGTCCGGGCCCAGGCCATGCGTCGCGACGGCACCCTGGTCGAAGACTTCTATTTCGAACGCGCGGCCCGACAGGTCCACGTGCTCAACGCTCCGTCGCCCGCGGCCACCGCGGCGCTGGAGATCGGCAAGCGCATCGCCGATGAGTTGGTTGAGATTCCCGTGTGACGGCAAGGCTGCGATCCACCGTATGAGATCGCGCCGACTTCGACTGCCCTGCAATATATTTGAACATCGTCGGCCAGACTGAAGCCGGCTACGGGCGTTCCTCCGAGTCGTCGATTTCGCACCGGGCCGTGACAACATGCTGAAAGTTGGCCGCACTCTTACGTACAGAAGGCGTGTCGGCTCACCACGTGCGTTCACAGATGAACAGCAGGACACATGTTGCTATTGCCACCGTTGCGAGTAGTCTTTGACTATCAGCGATACTTCGCACACATAGCTTTTCAGCCCTTGTGTCATCGCAGATCTGGAATTATCTGGCTTATTCCGAGCCAACGACAGGAGCGTCCTCGTGACGCAGCAGGATGTCCTTCTCGATCATCTCCTGGAAACCACCGTTTCCCCGCGCCTCCTGACAACCGGCGTCCAATCCCGATTGGCGTGCACGAGCATGGGCAGCGTCCTGCGCTATACCCGGGCGGCGGGGACCGAGTGGCCCGCACACAGCCGGTACCTCGAGGTACGGTCCATTCGCGCCGTGCGTCCCTCGTCCCCTCCGGTGCGTGAACTCGCATGCGTATGAGCCACAGCCCCTTGTTCTCCCACCCGATCTCGCCGGTTTCGCCGTGTCAGACCGATCGCTATGACGTGGCGCCGATCGTGTTCTCGGACAGATCCGGGGCTGCTGTCGACGGTCGCGGGGCGAGTTCTCGATGAACCGGATCTTGCACCGATCCGCGCGGTCGGCGCGGGTGTCGCTGGCGACCGAACTCGGAACCGGAGTCGACGGGGCGTGGTGGCCATGCGGTGCTTCCGTAGCTGCCGAACTGCCGGAGCTGGTCGCTGCCCTGCAGCCGCAATTGGGCGTCATCGATGACATCTGCGTCAACTGGTCGGTCACGGAAGGCCCGTCAGAGCTTCGGGTGACCGCTGTGCCGGTAACCGCGGTCACGGATGCGGGCCGCCCTCCGATGATGCGCATCTGCGGAACACGCGCCAGCGCCATGCTGCTGGTGGTGCCGAGCACAACGTCTCTGGGTCTGGCCACTCTCGTGCTCAGGCGCGCCGCCGGACTCGATACCCGCAGTTTTGAATCACTCACAGAATTGGGGCAGTGCGCTCACCGGGCCATCTCGGCAGCCCACGAGGAGAGTTCCCAGTGGGCGCCACCACGGCGCCGACAGCGCCAGGCTGTATGACCGCCGGCCTACCCATCGCAACTCCGACAGCTCGATTTCAACCAAAGGAAAACGCATGACTTCACCCACCGCATTTCGCTCGCCCTACGAGAAGCGTGTCGACCTCGTCAAACAAACGCTGATGTCGGCGTCCACGCTTGACGACGGTCTCGCCGCCAAGCTCGCGGTACGAGTGCTGCACACACTCGATTCCATACCGGAGAAGAGTCGGTAAGACGCGTCCGCCGGTACAGTTCGATCTCGCCGTTGTGTGGCGTCACTCCGCCCGTGTGTCGATCACGCGCTGCGCAACGTCGATGAGCTTGGTGTTGGTGTCCTGCGACAGTCGGCGGAGCATCGCGAACGCGCGGACATCGTCGATCTTGAAGCGCTCCATGATGACGCCTTTGGCCTGGCCGATGCGGTCGCGCGTCGACAGCGCAGACTGCAGCTGATCGCCTTCGCGGCTCGCCAAGATCGCTGCCGCGGCATGCGCCGCAAGGACGCTGCCCACCGTTTCTGCTTCGCTGTCCCACAGGTTGGGCTCGCGACCGAACAAGTTGAGTGCCCCCGCAGTACGGTCGGCGGTGTAGAGCTTGAAAGACAACGCACTGAGCAGCCCCAATTCGGCGACCTGTGGCGCGTACCGCGGGAAGCGCGGCTCATCGCGGAAATCGTCTGTGCGAACGATGATTTCGTCGAGTGCGGCATGCAGGCAAGGCCCTTCCCCGATGGCCAGTTGCAGATCGTCGAGTTTGAACATGAGGTCCGAGGTGGGTGCAAACGTTTTGTGAGTTCCGCCCGGGCCGATGAGCAGCACGCCGGCGATGTCGACACCGGGAATCAGTTCCTTCGCGGCGGCGGTGACATCGACGAGTACATCATCGACCGAGCGCAGCGTGATGTTCCTCGCCAACTCCGCCATGCGAAGGGCGAGTTCGTGGTTCTGCGACGTCATCAGGCTCATCATGCCCCAGCCACAGGCGGCACCCATCGACACCACCACATCAATCGCGCAGAGTTCGGCGCCTTGGGACGATCCTGGCAGTTCGGCCCCACAAATGCCTCAGGCCCCCTCCGAAGAGGGGGCCTGACCAGCGTGGCAGGTACAGGATTCGAACCTGTGTAGGCGTTAGCCGACGGATTTACAGTCCGCTCCCATTGGCCGCTCGGGCAACCTGCCGGGTGTCGCACCGCCGGAGTCCGGTTTGGTGCGAGGAGAAGACTACAACGAGGATGTACCTAAGACGAAAACGGCCTATCCGGAGAGGGAGGATCCAATGGCGGATTCCAGCTTTGACATCGTGAGCAAGTTCGATCGCCAAGAGGTGGACAACGCGCTCAACCAGGCAGCCAAGGAGCTGTCGACCCGTTTCGACTTCCGGGGTACCGACACCACCATCGAGTGGAAGGGTGAGGAAGCCGTCGAGATCGTCAGTTCCACCGAGGACCGCGTGAAGGCCGCGATCGATGTGTTCATCGAGAAGCTGGTGCGCCGTGACATCTCGATGAAAGCGTTCGAGGCCGGCGATATCCTGCCCTCCGGCAAGACCTACAAGGTGACCGGCACGCTCAAGCAGGGCATCGACAGCGAGCAGGCCAAGAAGATCACCAAGCTCATCCGCGACGAGGGCCCCAAGGGCGTCAAGGCGCAGATCCAAGGCGAAGAGGTCCGGGTCAGCTCCAAGAAGCGCGACGACCTCCAGGCCGTCATCTCGCTGCTCAAGAGCGCCGATCTGGACGTGGCGCTGCAGTTCGTCAACTACCGCTGAGTTCCACATACGCAAAGAGCCCGGAGACCATGGTCTCCGGGCTCTTTCCGTTGGTATGAAAGCCAATCAGTCGTTGGGGTTCGGGTCCGTCCCACCGTGCGTGATGGCGTCGGCGAACTGCTTGGGCGCGCGCAGCAGACCGCCGGCGAGCTCGGCGGGAGCCTGGCCGAGGCGGACTGCGGTGACGACCGGTGCGGTAGCGATTACCTGCGCGCCAGTCATCGCCTGACTCGGTAGTGCGGGAATGCCACACGGATCGGTCTGGTTGCCGTCACCATCCGGCGGGCAACCCACGTTGGCCAGGTTCGCGATGGACGGGAGGCCACAAGTGCTGTTGTATTGCTTGCCGCCGACCGGCTTCGGCTGCGCGCATCCCACTCCGGCGAGATTGCCCGGGGCCACCGCAAGGCCGCCTGCTATGTCCTGCGGTGCTTGCACCACCTGTTCGGCAATGGTGCATGGGATCGAGGTGAATCCCGGAGCACAGCTCGCCTGCGCGGGTGCTGCGGCCGTCAAGCCGCCAAGGCCGGCGATACCGACGGCGCCGAGTACGGCGGCGACGAAGATGAGAATTCTCTTCACTGCTACTCCTATGTGAGGAAAGACACGCGCAAACGAATTGCGATCAGATTAGCTCAAGATTGCCCGTTTGGCTCCGCCATTGGGGTCGCTGCAGCAACGTCTCACACGGCGCCAGAAATGCGCTGAACAGTCGTTATGCCGCTGATCTGACGTAACTGCAAGTTTGCGCAGCCAGCGGCCTCGAAGAGTTTGCGAAGTCAACTAAATGCGGCCGACAATCGTTGAAAACGCAATAAAAAGTTTCTGCATCCATTTGCGTAATCAAATAATTAGCTGGCTCCGGTAACAGCCCGACCCAACCTGAGCGTGAAACGCAAGAAGCCCGGAGACACCGTCGTCTCCGGGCTCTTCAATGCTGGGTGCGGCTACTGAGACTCGGGGTCCGTACCGCCGTGAGTGATGGCGCGGACGAACTGGCCGGGCGCGGCCGCGAGGCCACCGGCCAGCTGACCCGGCGCGGACGCAAGGCCGCCCGCGATCTGACCTGGCGCATTCGCAAAGGCGTTGGCCACGGTCTGCGGCCCGTTGACGATCGTCTGGGCGCCGGCTGCGGCCTGCGCCGGCAGGGTCACCACGCCATAGGCGAGCTGGAGGGGCGCCGCGGCGAGACCACCCGCGAGTTGCCCGGGCGCCTCGGCCACGTTGGTCACGATCGTGCAGGGGATCGACGTGAACGACGGGGCGCAGGCGGCCTGCGCGGGCGCCGCGGAGGCGAAGGCAAAACCGCCGAGGCTGGCAGCGCCGATCATGCCGGCGACGATGAGGGTGCTCTTCACTGACTTCTCCCAGGGAATCGGAATATAGTTGCAGACGCAAAATTTGACTAGGCACAGAGTAACGCGCCCAGAAGGAATTTGTCAGTCAGTCAATTGACAGAGGTTGTACGCCGTTCGACGGACAGTGAGGGGACGCCGAAATTGCGCCGGCCGCCGGCCGCACGCGTGGTTCAGATCAGTCCCGGGTCAGTTGTCTTTCAGCAGGTCCTCGGTGATGGGGTGGCCGACCGTCGCCCCGTCGTTCCGATGATCGGTGGCATCCCGGCATTCACCGAACACGGTGTAGGAGATCCGACCGTCCACATGGGCCCGGCCCATCACCACCATCACGCCGTCCTTGTTGATGACGGTTCCGTAGGGCTTCTTGCCCGGCGGCGGCCCGTCGGTCCACCCCACCGCCACCATCGCCGCCGCAACCTGGCGCGCGTAGACGTCCGCCACCACGCCCGCGGGCAGCACCGAGCTCATCTCCACCTTGCCGCGATAGGGCGGCTCCCCCTGGTCATTGCAGGACTCGAACGAAAAGCCACCCGAGACACCTTGCAGGGCAGCAATTTTGCGTAGTTGCCTGCCCACGTCGACAACCTGCTCGGTCGCCTGGCCTGCAGTCAGCGGGTTGGCCGGCTGCTCAGGATCGAGGTGTCCGGAATTCATCCCACACCCTCCTAACGTCAACATGGCGGCGACGGTCGCCGCGACTTTATGTGTATTCATGGTCTGTCGTCACCGAACTTCCTGACCGGTCTGCTTCGGGGTCGATGAACGCCGGTGAACCGGGGATGTCGGAATCGATGTGCGGCAACGGCACGTCGATCCCGAACGGCAGATCGACGTGGTCGGGGGTGGTGATGTGCGGCTGGCGCCGCCCCTCGGCCAGCAGGCCGTCCCCCTCCAGCCGGTCGGCGTTCCCGCTGGCGATATCGGTCATCGCGCGCAACGATTCACTCCCCATGTCGTAGTAATGCGAATGGTCGTGGGTGCTCACGCCACCATGCCCCGCCACCTCCGCGTCGAACCGCACCGAGCCGAACGCATCCCCGGCCGGGTCCGAACCGAGGCCGGCCTGCAGCCCCACCGGATATCCCAGCTGTTGATTGAGCACATTGGCCGGGATCGCCCCCGGGGTGCCGATCCAGCTGACCGGATCGGTGGACGCCATCGGTTCCCGGACAACCGATCAGCACCGCATCGTTGGCCCGCATGCCGCTGCCCGCGAAGGCATCGGCCACCGTCGTCGAACCATACGAGTGGCCGATCACCGTCACATGCGACGCACCGTCGTGGGTGGCAGACAGCCCGTTGACGTCGGCAGCCA
Organism: Mycolicibacterium cosmeticum; assembly: GCA_016197365.1. Classification (GTDB taxonomy): domain Bacteria; phylum Actinomycetota; class Actinomycetes; order Mycobacteriales; family Mycobacteriaceae; genus Mycobacterium; species Mycobacterium cosmeticum_A. Next base: position 131,147 of record JACPVS010000010.1, read on the forward strand.
GCAGGCTCCCGCCTTGGCGCGCCAGATCGGGGCTGGCGATCCGCAGATCGCTGAAGCCATCCGGTGCGTCGTAGCCCATCCACATGATGACCGCGGTCGGGTCATCTGGATCGGCGAGCGCGGACTGGTCGTAGATGTTGATGGCGTCGTTGTGCCCGTCGGCAAGCCATCCGTCACGCACGCTGCTGCCGGTGCCGGGCACGATGACGGCGGTGTTGCGGGCCTTGTCGGGGTTTCCGATCGCGATGGCGGCGCGGCCCTGCCCGCCGTCGGCGAGTGGCTGGTATCCCCACAGCAGCACCGGCCGCGGGTTCGCGGGGTCCGAACCACGCTGGTGCGCCAGCCCTTCGCTGGTGCGCCGCGCGTTGTAGAACCGGGTGGCGTCATCCTGGGTCAGTCCGTATGTGGCCGGGTCCTTGATGACCTCGTCCTCGGACACGCCGTGCTGGCCGGCCACCTCCCGCACCCGGTTCAGGTCGTCGGTCATCACGCCCTGATTCACCTTGTCGCGGATCTCGGCGGGGATGCCGTTGAGGTTGCCCAATTCGGCTGGGTGCTCGGCAACGTAACGGTCCCGTTGCTCCTGAGGAAGCGCATCCCACCACTTCTTGACGTCTTCCGGTGCGGTGCCCGCCGCCGGGATCTGCGGCGGGGGTGGGGCGCCGGACGGCGGGGCGGGCGTTGCATCGGCGGCCGCGGCCCGGACGGCCTCGGCGGTGTCGCGGTCGATCTCGTCGTAGAGCGCCAGCAGTTTCTTGATGATCGTGCTCCACGCCAGCGCCAGCCCAGTGAACACCGGCGGCAGGAACGGCGGCACCGTGCACGTTCCGTCGTCGGCGACCTGCCACCCCAGCGCACGCAGTCCCGCCACGAGCGACAACAGACCGGTGCGCGTCGCTGATAATTGGGCACCACCGCGCTGCATGGCCGCCTGGCAGGCGAGCAACCCCCCGCGCAGGCGTTGCATCTGCGCGATGTGGGATTCGGCCCGGGCGATGGCGGCGTCCGCGGCCGCACCCGACCACGACCCGCGCAGTGCGGCGATGACCTGCCGCTCGCCGGCGATGGCGGAATCGAGTTGGGCGATCTTGGCGCCGAGCTGGGAAGCGGCGGCCAACAAGGTCTCCGGATGCGACGCCGCAACCTGCGAGATCGAAGCCAATGAAACCCCACCCCCAACCGACCCCTTCGATCGTCGCACAGCGCGGGAGGGTTTCCGCGCAACAAACGAATCGGCCACGAACGCGGGGACGGCAAAACTAATCTGGCCGAATGGCAGCTGCGCAACGCGAACCGAACGTCGTCGTCCTGGGTGGTGGATCGTGGGGCACCACCGTGGCGTCGATCTGCGCCAGGCGCGGACCGACCCTGCAGTGGGTGCGATCCGAGGAGACCGCCAAGGACATCAACGAGAATCACCGCAACTCCCGGTATCTCGGCGACGAGGTGGCGCTGCCCGACGGACTGCGGGCCACCACCGACTTCTCCGAGGCCGCCAACTGCGCCGACGTGATCGTCATGGGCGTGCCCTCGCACGGCTTCCGCGGCGTGCTGCAGGAGCTGGCGAAGGAGCTGCGCCCGTGGGTCCCCGTCGTGTCGTTGGTCAAGGGCCTGGAACAGGGCACCAACATGCGGATGAGCCAGATCGTCGACGAGGTGCTGCCCGGGCACCCGGCCGGCATCTTGGCCGGACCCAACATCGCACGCGAGGTCGCGGAAGGCTATGCCGCCGCAGCCGTCCTGGCGATGCCGGACCAGCACCTCGCCGCTAACCTGGGACAGTTGTTCCGCACCAGGCGATTTCGTACATACACCACCGATGACGTGGTGGGTGTCGAGATGGCCGGCGCGCTGAAGAACGTCTACGCGATCGCGGTGGGCATGGGCTATTCACTGGGCATCGGTGAGAACACCCGGGCCATGGTGATGGCTCGTGCGGTGGCCGAGATGTCCAAGCTGGGCGTGGCCATGGGCGGTCATCGTGACACCTTCGCCGGCTTGGCCGGAATGGGCGACCTGATCGTCACGTGTACCTCGCAGCGCAGCCGCAACCGGCACGTCGGCGAACAGCTCGGGCAGGGCAAGACGGTCGAAGAGATCATCGCCTCGATGAACCAGGTGGCCGAAGGCGTGAAGGCCGCCTCGGTGATCATGGAATTCGCCAAGGAGTGCGGGATCACCATGCCGATCGCGCGGGAGGTCGACGGGGTGATCAACCACGGCGCCACGGTCAAGGACGCCTACAACGGCTTGATGGTCGAGAAGCCCGGCCATGAGGTACACGGCTCCGGATTCTGAAATGCATTGACTCCCTCCCCCTTTCGGGGAGGGAGTCGCGCAATGCAGGTCTAGCGGCCTTCGAGGGCGGCGATGCGGGCCGGGCCGTGGTGGCCGTGCCAGCCGGGCTGGGCGGACGGCGCCGGGTGCGCCTTGACCTCGGGGCTGTAGGAGTAGCCCGGGCCGACGGGGGTCTGAGTGGCCGCGGCGGCGGTGCCGGCCAGGCCGAGTGCTCCGGCGCCGATGATGCCGACGGTGCAGATTCCGAGTGCGAGGTTCTTCATCATTTCTGGTAATCCTTTGCGTGAGTGGCTTTCTCCGTTGAGATAAGAATGCCCGGATTCACGCGGGCGATCTGTCGGGTGACCGGTGGATGCACCCGGTGAAGTCGTTGTCCCCCGATCAGGGGAAGCGGTGCAAGCCCCGCGAGTGTGCACACAGAGCGCGATGGGGCGCGAAACGACGATCTGACGGCACGCTCGGCGCCCCGACTCGTTGACTTGTCGATGGTGGCGCAGAAGTGCGAGTAACTACCGCCCTGACGGACGAGTCAACGCGCGAGCGCGCAAGGGGCCATCAGTTGAAGAACGGGTTCCGATCGGTGCCCTCGGGCCGGTCCACCAGAGGGTTCGTCTGGTTCAGGATGAAGCTGCCCGTCGGGCTGAGCACGAACCCGGACTGGTCGAACGAGTTCTGGCAGGTGGTCATCACACCGTCGGTGCCGCAGGTGATGTTCTTGTAACTGATCTTCTGGTTCGGCAGCAGCGGGTTGATGCGCCCGACGAGCGATGCGTAGATCGGCGCGCCGCTCTGCGCAAACGCGGGCGGTCCGACCTGTCCGCCGGTGACGACGTTCGCAGCTTGCGGCGGGGCCGGGATCTGACCACCGCAGCCGTAGTCACCGGTGGTGCGCATCATGATGCAGCTGAGTCCGCCCGGGACGACGAAGGCGTACGCCGAGCCGTCCATCACCGTGAACTCCGAGGGCTTCGCCATCGCGAAGCCGCCGATGTTGGGTGGTGGAGGCGGCGCGGGGGCGGGCGCCGGGTCGGCTGTGGCCATGCCGGGCAGCCCGAACGCCGCGGCGCTCGCGGCGCTCACCACTGCGATCAGCATCTTGCTCAACATGGCCACACCCTAACCTGGTCACCTCGCGCAGGCCAGATCAACGTAAACAGTCGTGTACCGCACGACCTCCTGCGTATTGCCGCGCGGGAACGCCTTCAGTTCGGTGATATCCCGGCCGGGACGCACCCCGCTTACGCTGCACTGATCGAGCGTGCCGGCCCCCACCTTGGTGGTGATGACCTTGTAGCCCTCGGACTCCAACTGGTTGATGGTCTGCTGCGCGGTCGACGGGCCGGTCGGCGCGGCGCCGGCCGGAGCGGCCAGGGCCAGTCCGGCGGCGGCCAGTCCGACGGGGATGAGTGCGAGCGATCTGAACATGCGATTCACCTTTCGGATATTTTTGAATACCCTTCCAGGATATTGGCTTTCGGCGCGAAAACCACCAATGCATATCAAATGCAAACAATGGCTATTCAGGGCAAATTCATACCAATTGCGCAGCGGGCACCAGCGGCAAGACAACCGTGAAAGTCGTTCTTTCAGAAGAGGACTGGACGGTCACGGAGCCCTTGTGCGCCTCGATGATGGACGCAACAATGGCCAGCCCCAAACCGGTGCTGCCCAAATCCCGAGACCGGGATTTGTCGGCGCGGACAAATCTCCCGAACAGGTTTTGCACCAATTCCGCATCAATTCCCGGACCGTCGTCGGTGACCGTCAGGAGAGCCCGATCACCGTCGGTGTCCAGCCCGATCGCCACGGTCACGCCGGGCGGCGTGTGCATCCGGGCGTTCGTCAGCAGGTTGCCGAGCACCTGGTGCAGGCGCGCGCGGTCGCCGCGCACCCAGACCGGTTCCTCGGGCAGCCGCGACACCCAGTGATGTTCGGGTGCCGACACCGCGATGTCATTGACCGCGTCGACCACCAGATCGGCCAGATCGACGTCGTCGGTTTCCAGGTCCTGGCCTTCGCCGAGCCGGGTCAGCAGCAGCAGATCGCCCACCAGCCCCGTCATCCGCCGGGCCTCGGCCTCGATGCGGGCCAGCGCGTACTCCGTTGTCGGCGGCAGGTCGGCGCTGTCCTGCCGGGTCAGCTCCGCGTATCCCTGAATCGCGGCCAGCGGCGTGCGCAGCTCATGGCTGGCGTCCATCAGGAACTGCCGGGTCCGCCGATCGGAAGCGGCCAGTTCGGCCAGTGCACTGTCCACGTTCGCCAGCAGCTGGTTCAGCGCCTCCCCCACCACACCGACCTCGCTGTCCGGGTCGGTGTAGCGCTCCTGCACGCGGGCGTGGATGCGCGGATCGTCGGCATCCAGGCGCAGGGTGGCCACCTTGGCCGCAGTGGACGCGACCCGGCGTAGCGGCCGCAGCGCATACCGCACCACGATGACCGTGCCCAGCGCCGTCACCACCAATGCGACGACGATGATCGCGGCGAGGGTCATCGTCTTGCGGGCGATCACGTGGTTCGCGCTGTCCAGCGACACCCCGCACAGTAAAACGTCACCGTCCGTGGATATTTCGCTGGCCAAGCGATACGCCCCCAGCTCCGGCAGCTTCACCGTCCGGGGGCCGGCCGCCGACCAGTCCAGCCCGTCGAGCGCGTCCACGACGGCACGCGGCGCCGCGCGTGGTTCCCCGTCGGAGAACACCGCCGACTGCACGACCTCCCCGTCGTGCAGTACCGCAATGAGGTTGCCGGGGGCCTGACCCACGAACGCCGACAGCTCGTCGCCGTCGATCACATGCTCGGCGTCATCCTGCTTGAGCTGGAATTTGTGGAAGGAATGGCTGAACGCCGCCAACGACCGGGACAGTTCGGTGTCGCCCATGGTGCCGACGTAGGTGCGCAGGCTGTACACCGACAGCACGCCGACTGCGAGCAGCACGACGGTCACGATCGCTGTCACGCCGAGCACCAACTGCCGGCGCAGCGACCGCGGCCACCAGATCACGCCGGCTCGGTGGACGGTCGCAGCATGTAGCCCACGCCGCGCACGGTCTGGATCATCGGCGCCTGGTCGGCATCGACCTTCTTGCGCAGATACGAGATGTACAGATCGACGATGCTGGATTTGCCGCCGAACCCGTAGTTCCACACCCGGTCCAGGATCTCGGCCCGGCTGATCGCCCGGCCCGGATTGCGCATCAGGTACCGCAGCAGTTCGAACTCCGTGCCGGTCAGCGCGAGTGGCGCGCCCGCCCGGGTGACGTCGCGGCTGGCGCCGTCGAGAGTGAGATCGCCGACGGTCAGCACCTCGTCGGCAGGCGGCGTGGTGTGGCTGGAGCGGCGCAGCAGCCCGCGCAGCCGGGCCACCAGCTCCTCGAGGCTGAACGGCTTGGTCATGTAGTCATCGGCACCGGCGGTCAGCCCGGACACCCGGTCCAGCACGGAGTCCCTGGCGGTGAGGAACAGGGTCGGGGTGTACCCCTGCGCTTCACGGACCCGCGCCAGTATCTGCATGCCGTCGATGTCGGGCAGCATGATGTCGAGCACCACCACGTCGGGCTCGGTCTCGTCGAATTTGGCGACGCCGTCGTGACCGCTGTGGGCGACGTCGACCACCCAGCCCTCATAGTGCAAAGCCATCTTGACCAGGTTGGTCAGGGCAGGCTCGTCGTCCACCAGCAACACCCGGATGGGCGATCCGTCGGCGCGGTGGATCTTGGGCAGTTGGCCGAGAATCGCCTGGCGAGGTTGGTGGGTCCGAGGAGGTAGCGACATCGTGGCCATACAACCATTCTGCGGATTTCGCAGCGTACTGTCACGAAGTTCATAGCGAGTTCTTAGACGGTACAACGATATGACCCAGGTCACCTTTCCTGTTGTCAAGTGACGCGTAACGAAACATTCTGCGGTACATCACTTTTCACAGCACAATGAAAGACAGCACACAGCAGAACATTTGGGTTGGGTATGCAAGACCGGATCTTCCTTGACCGTCCGCTGAACCGATAAATACGCTGGCTCATAGCAATTGCCCCGCAGAATCTCGTAACTGCCTGCACTGCACAGTATTTCGATTCCAACGACGACAATGACGTCGTTTGCACCCTCAATCCCGTGATGGGAGTTTTCACATGCGGCAAACAATTCTGCGATACGACCTACCCGCCTCACTGGTGGTATTTCTGGTCGCACTTCCCCTGTCCCTCGGCATCGCCGTCGCATCCGGCGCGCCGGTGCTCGCCGGCCTCATCGCCGCCGCCGTCGGCGGCATCATCGCCGGCGCGATCGGCGGCTCTCCCCTGCAGGTGAGCGGGCCGGCCGCCGGCCTGACGGTCATCGTGGCCGGCCTGGTGGCCGAGTTCGGCTGGAAGGTCACCTGCGCGATCACCGTGTGCGCGGGCATCCTGCAGGTGCTCTTCGGGCTCAGCCGGATCGCCAGGGCGGCCCTGGCCATCTCGCCGGTGGTCGTGCACGCGATGCTCGCCGGCATCGGTATCACCATCGCCCTGCAGCAGGTGCACGTCCTGCTCGGCGGCAGCTCGCACAGCTCGGCGTTGGCCAACGTCACCGAACTTCCCGGCCAGCTGGTCGCCGCGCACGGGCCCGGCCTGTTCCTCGGCGCCCTGGTCATCGCCATCCTCGTGGGCTGGCGCTGGGTACCGGCACGGTTGCGCAAGGTGCCCGGACCGCTGGTCGCCATCGTCGGCGTCACCGCGTTGAGCGTCGTGGCAGCCTTCGACGTGCCCCGCGTCCAGCTCGACGGATCCCTGCTGGACGCGTTCGCCCTGCCGGGCCTGCCCGAGGGCAACTGGGGAGCCTTCGCCACCGGCGTGCTCACCGTCGCCCTGATCGCCAGCGTGGAGAGCCTGCTGTCGGCGGTGTCGGTGGATCGGATGCACACCGGGCCGCGCACCGACTTCGACCGCGAACTGATCGGGCAGGGTGCGGCGAACATCGCCTCCGGCGCCGTCGGCGGCCTGCCGGTCACGGGCGTCATCGTGCGCAGCTCCACCAACGTCACCGCTGGCGCGAAGACCAGGGCCTCGGCCATCCTGCACGGCGTTTGGATCCTCGTGTTCGCGGTGCCGTTCGCCGGGCTGGCCCAGCTGATCCCGTCGGCGGCGCTGGCCGGTCTGCTCATCGTCATCGGTATTCAGCTGGTCAAGGTCGCGCACATCCAAACCGCACGTCGCACCGGCGATCTCGCGGTCTACGTCGTCACGGTCCTGTGCGTCGTGTTCCTCAACCTGCTGGAGGGTGTGCTCATCGGACTCGCCCTGGCCGTCGCGCTGACAGTGTGGCGCGTGGTGCGCGTCAAGATCGCGGCCGAGGAGGTCGCGGAGAACCAGTGGCGAGTGGACATCGAGGGGTCCTGCACCTTCCTCTCGCTCCCGCGGCTCACCAGCGCGCTGGCCACCGTGCCGGCCGGCGCCGACGTGACGGTCGAGTTGTCGGTCGACTTCATGGACCACGCCGCACATGAGGCCATCGAGGAATGGCGCCGCCAGCACGAGACGACCGGCGGAACGGTGCATCTGCACGACCTCGGTGCCGTCGAGATGGGCAGCGCCGTGGACGGTCCGCCCGAGCGTGGGTTCACCCCGTTCGACAAGCGGTCCGGCGTGGCGCCGTGGAGTTCGTGGCAGCAGAAGCACGTGCCGTCCATGCTGCACGGCCTGGCGAACTACCACCGCAGGACCGCGCCGGCACTGCGCCCGCACCTCAAGGAACTGGCGGACGTGCAGCAGCCCGAGACGCTGTTCCTCACCTGCGCCGACTCCCGGGTGGTGCCCAACGTGATCACCAGCAGCGGCCCCGGCGATCTGTTCACCGTCCGCAATGTCGGCAACATGATCCCCGCCGGCCAGCAGGATGCCTCGGTCGAAGCGGCCATCGCCTTCGCGGTGGATCAGCTGGGCGTGTCCTCGATCGTGGTGTGCGGGCACTCCAGCTGCGGCGCGATGAAGGCGCTCCTGCACGGAGCTCCGGACGACAAGCACCTGAAATCCTGGCTGGCGCACGGCAACCCGACGTTGGAGGCGTTCCGGCGCGGAAACCACCCGGTGGCACGGTCTGCGGCGGCGGCCGGGTTCGGGGAAGCGGATCAGCTGTCGATGGTGAACATCGCCGTGCAGGTGCAGACCCTGGCCCAGCATCCGTTGCTCACGGCGCATCCGGAGATCGAGGTGATCGGGTTGTTCTACGACATCGCCAGCGCCGACGTCCTGCGGGTCACCCCGACCATCGTCGAGACCCTCGTCGACGCGGCCTGACCCCACTGTGATTTGTGCACGTTTCGTAACGCCTGGCGTTACGAAACGTGCACAAGTCGCTCAGAGGCGGCGGCCGGCCATGTCCTCGAGGCGACGGATGCGATCCTCCATCGGCGGATGGGTGGAGAACAGCTTGCCGATCTTCTCCCCCGCCCGGAACGGGTTGGCGATCATCAGGTGCGCCTGGTCGGCCAGCTGCGGCTCGGGCGGCAGCGGCGCGGCCTGCACACCGTAGGAAATCTTGCGCAACGCGCTCGCCAGGCCCAGCGGGTCACCGGTCAGTTCGGCGCCGGACTGGTCGGCCTGGTACTCACGGGACCGGGACACGGCCATCTTCACCACCGTCGCGGCGATCGGACCCAGCAGCGAAACCAACAGCATCGCAAAGGGATTGGTGCCGCCCTCGCGGTTCCCGCCGAACATGCCCGCGAACATCGCGATGTTGGCAAGTGCGGTGATCACCGAGGCCAGCGCACCCGCGACGCACGAGATCAGGATGTCGCGGTTGTACACATGCGACAGCTCATGGCCCAGCACGGCGCGCAGCTCGCGCTCGTCGAGGATGCGCAGGATGCCGGTGGTGCAACAGACCGCGGCGTTGCGCGGATTGCGGCCGGTGGCGAACGCATTCGGTGCGTCGGTGTCACTGATGTAGAGCCGGGGCATGGGCTGGCGCGCAGTGGTCGCGAGTTCGCGGACGATGCGGTACATCGCCGGCGCCTGCATCTCGGTGACCGGCTGCGCGTGCATGGCCCGCAGCGCCATCTTGTCGCTGTTGAAGTAGACATAGGCGTTCATGCCCACCGCGAACAGCACCGACAGCCACAGAATGGACGGGTTGCGGAACAGCGCCCCGATGAACACGATCAGCGCGGACATGCCGACCAACAGCACGAACGTCTTCAACCGATTGGCATGTGGATGCCAGGTCATCTGCTTCCCTTCCTACGAAAGTCCCCGCTCATGTAACGCCGAGCCACCCCCGCAGGTTCCTGCACCTAGCCGTGCCGGTTGGCGGTGTAGTCCGCCAGCGTTGCCAGTGCGGCCCGCCCGGGGCAGTCGGGCAACAGATCCAACTCGGCGCGGGCCTGGCGGGCGTAATCGGCCACCGCCTCCTTGGCCCGGGTCATACCAGGGGACCGGCGCAACAAATCCAGCGCCTCCGCGACCTTGTCGTCGTCCTCGACCGGACCGGCCAACAACTCCCGAAGCCGGTCGGCGTCGGCACCCTGTTCACGCAGGGCGTACAGCACCGGCAGGGTGTGCACCCCCTCGCGCAGGTCGGTGCCCGGCAGCTTGCCCGACTCATCGGGGTCGCTGTCGATGTCGATGATGTCGTCGGAGATCTGGAAGGCGGTGCCGACGATGCCGCCGAGCCGGGCCAGCCGCTCGATCTGCTCCTCGTCGGCGCCGGAGAACGTGGCACCGAACCGGCCGGACGCCACGATCAGGCAGGCCGTCTTCTCGTAGACCACCTTCAGGTAGTGCTCCACCTCGTCGGCGCCGGTCACCGCGCCGCGGGTCTCGCGCATCTGCCCGGTGACCAGTTGGGCGAAGGTGTCGGCGATCACCCGCACCGCCTCCGGGCCCAGCCGGGACACCAACCGCGAAGCGGTCGCGAACAAGTAGTCACCGGCCAGGATGGCGATGTTGTTGCCCCACCGGGCGTTGGCGCTGTCGGCCCCGCGGCGCACCTGGGCCTCGTCCATGACGTCGTCGTGATACAGCGTCGCCAGGTGCACCAGCTCGATCACCGCGCCGGCGATGGCGACGTCGGGGTGATCGGGCTGCGGCCCCAGCGACGCCGCCAGCACGGTGAACAGCGGCCGGAAGCGCTTGCCACCGGCCTGGAACAGGTGCTGCACGGCCTCGGCCATCAGCTCATCGGCTTTGCCCAGCTCGGTGGACATCAGATCTTCGACGCGCGCGACCCCCTCACGCACCCGTGCGGCAAACTCCGGGTCCCCGAAGTCCACCCCCGCCACCACACTCGCCGGTGTCCTCATTCGTCCAACATACTGTGAGGCGTTATGAGGCGAGCAGATGTGGTTGTCGTCGGGGCCGGACCCGCCGGTTCGTCGGCTGCTGCGTGGGCGGCTCGCGCCGGGCGTGACGTGCTGGTGATCGACTCGGCGCAGTTCCCCCGCGACAAGGCGTGCGGTGACGGGCTGACCCCGCGCGCGGTCGCCGAGCTGGAACGCCTCGGTCTGGGAACGTGGTTGGACGGGCGGATCCGGCACCACGGTCTGCGGATGTCCGGGTTCGGCGCAGACGTCGAGATCCGCTGGCCGGGGCCGTCGTTCCCGTCGACCAGCAGCGCCGTGCCGCGCACCGAACTCGACGACCGGATCCGGATGGTCGCCGCCGACGACGGCGCGAAGATGCTCCTCGGGGCCAAAGCGGTGGGTGTGAAACATGATGCGCGAGGCGCGGTGTCGACGCTGACCCTCGACGACGGCACCGAGATCGGCGTGGGCACACTGATCGTCGCCGACGGTGCCCGCTCGACGCTGGGCCGGGCCCTGGGCCGCACCTGGTATCAGGAGACCGTGTACGCGGTGGCGATCCGGGGGTACATCGCCAGCCCGCGCGCCGCCGAACCGTGGCTGACCTCACACCTCGAATTACGTTCCCCCGAAGGCGAAATCCTGCCCGGCTACGGCTGGATCTTCCCGCTCGGCAACGGGGAGGTGAACATCGGGGTGGGCGCGCTGGCCACCGCGAAGCGGCCCGCCGACGTCCGGCTGCCGCGGCTGATGTCCTACTACGCCGGGCTGCGCCGCGAGGAATGGGATTTCGCCGGCGAACCCCGGGCCGGCCTGTCCGCTCTGCTCCCGATGGGCGGCGCGGTCAGCGGGGTGGCCGGGCCCAACTGGATGCTGATCGGCGACGCGGCGGCCTGCGTCAACCCGCTCAACGGGGAGGGCATCGACTACGGGTTGGAGACCGGGCGGCTGGCCGTCGAACTCCTGGACTCCGGCGATCTCACCGAAGCGTGGCCCGCGGTGCTGACCGAGCATTACGCCCGCGGATTCTCGGCGGCCCGCCGGCTGGCGCTGCTGCTCACCTACCCGCGGTTCCTGCCGACGACGGGGCCGGTGGCGATGCGGTCGGACTTCCTGATGAAGGTCGCGGTGCGGATGATGGGCAACCTCGTCACCGACGAGGACGAAGACCTGGTCGCCCGGGCGTGGCGGACGGCAGGCCGGGCGTCACGCCGCCTCGACCAGCGCAAGCCGTTTCGCTGAGCGTCAGCGGTACTCGCACAGGTAGGCCGTCTCGACCTCGGTACGCACCCCGAATTTGCTGTCCGCGGGCACGGTGAACTGCTTTCCGGCACTGAAGGTTTCCCAGTCGTCACGGCCGGGCAACTTGACCGTCAGCGCCCCCGAGACGACGTGCATGATCTCCAGCGTCGAGGTCCCGAACTCGTATTCGCCGACAGCCATGACGCCGACGGTAGCGGGTCCCGCCGACGTCGCGAACGCGATCGAGGCGACATCACCGTCGAAATACTCATTGACCTTGAACAACACTGCTCCTCGAACTCGGGTGAGCGGTCAGCATACCTAGACCACGTACTTGAGCACCCCGAGGATGGCCGCCTCGTCCGCGGGCTCGGTGGTGCAATCCTGCAGCGCCGCGTGCAGGGCGGCGGTGTCCACGTCGGTGCCGATGAACACCAGCTCGGTGCCGGCGCGTCGCTGCTTCTCGAACCGCACCGAGCCGCCCACCAGTTGCAGCAGGTAACGGTGTTTCGGGCCGAAGTCCACGAAACCCTTTGCCCGGTAAAGGCCTTGGGGCCGGTCACGCAGCAGGGCCATGAACAGGCGCGGGTTCAGGGGCGTGTCGGCGCGGAACTCGATGCTCTGGTACGTCGGGTGGGCGTGGTGGTGATCGTCGTGCGCCAGCTCGTCGAACGACATCTGCGCGCGTAGCGGCCGCGGCGCCGGGTCGATGAGCAGCTGCGGATCGATCCGGGCGAATTCGGTGGGCACCAACGGCACACCCGGGTTCAGCGTCCGCACGGCGTCGCAGACCGCATCGAGATCTGTTGCCGCAGAAGCCTTGTTCAGCACCACCAGATCGGCCACCCGCACTCCGTGGCCCAGTTCGGCCGGTGCCGTGGCGTCGACCACCAGGACCAGGCCGGCGTAGTGAAAGCGCTTGTCGTCCACCGCCATGATGGTGCGCGCCAACGCGGGTGGCTCCGCGACGCCGCTGGCCTCCACGACGATGAGGTCCAGCCGCGGCTTGACGGCGGCCAGCTTGCCGAGCATCTCGGCGACCTCACCGTCCTCGGTGACGCAGCAGATGCAGCCGTTGGACAGCGCTGCCATCGCGTCGACCTGACCGGCGACCAGCATGGCATCGATGTTGACGGCCCCGAAATCGTTGACCAGCGCGCCTATTCGGGTGCCGGAGCTGTTGCGCAGCAGGTGGTTGAGCAGCGTGGTCTTACCGGCGCCGAGGTGCCCGGCGACCGCCAGAACGGGAACACTCAAGGCTTGACTGCGGCATGCAGCGCCACGATGCCACCCGTGAGGTTGCGCCAGCGCACCGAACCCCAGCCCGCGTCGGCGATCCGGGCGGCCAGCTCGGCCTGGTCCGGCCACGCGCGGATCGACTCCGCAAGGTACACATAGGCATCCGGATTGCTGGACACGGCCGACGCCATCGCCGGCAACGCCTTCATCAGGTATTCCTTGTACACGGTCGCGAACGGCCCGTTGGTCGGTGTGGAGAACTCACACACCACCAGCCGCCCGCCCGGACGGGTCACCCGGGCCATCTCGCGCAGGCCTTCGGCGTGGTCGACCACGTTGCGGAGCCCGAAGCTGATGGTCACCGCGTCGAACACCCCGTCGGCGAACGGCAGCTTGGTCGCATCCGCTCCCACCTTGGGCACCGCCCGCGTCGCACCGGCACGCAGCATGCCCACCGAGAAGTCGGCCGCCACACACCAGGCTCCGGAGGCCGAGAGTTCGACCGTCGAGACCGCCGTCCCGGCCGCCAGATCGAGCACCTTGTCCCCGGGGCCGATCTGCAGCGCGGCGCGCGTCTGACGGCGCCAGAACCGGTCCTGGCCCAGCGACATCACCGTATTGGTGATGTCGTAGCGCCGGGCCACGGCGTCGAACATCGACGCCACCTCATGGGGGTCTTTCTCCAACGTCGCGCGGCTCACCGGACTAAAACTACCTGTGAGTCTCGTACTTCCGGGAATGACCAGGGCGTGGTGCTGTTGCTACCGCACAGGTGCCGACGGGAAAGAGGCAGGACATGGCGGAGAAGGTCTGGTTCATCACGGGGGCGTCGCGGGGCTTCGGCCGGGAATGGGCCATCGCGGCGCTGGAGCGTGGCGACAAGGTGGCCGCCACGGCACGCGACACCACCACACTGGACGACCTGGCGCAGAAGTACGGCGACGCGCTGCTCCCGCTGCGCCTGGACGTCAACGATCGCGACGCCGACTTCGCGGCCGTCGCACAGGCCCATGACCATTTCGGCCGGCTCGACATCGTCGTGAACAACGCCGGCTACGGCCAGTTCGGGTTCATCGAGGAGCTCTCCGAAGCCGAGGCCCGGGATCAGATCGAGACGAACGTGTTCGGCGCACTGTGGGTCACCCAGGCCGCGCTACCGTATCTGCGCGCGCAGCGCAGCGGACACTTCCTGCAGGTGTCCTCGATCGGTGGCATCACCGCGTTCCAGAACGTCGGTATCTACCACGCGTCCAAGTGGGCGCTCGAGGGCTTCTCGCAGTCCCTGGCCCAGGAGGTCGCGTCGTTCGGCATCCACGTCACGCTGATCGAGCCGGGCGGGTTCTCGACCGACTGGGCCGGCTCGTCTGCCAAGCGTGCGACGCCGCTGCCCGACTACGCCGACGCGCACGCCGAGGCCGACCGGGCCCGCAGCCAACGGACCGCCAAGTCCGGCGACCCGCAGGCATCAGCCGCGGCGGTGCTCAAGATCGTCGACGCCGAGCAGCCTCCGCTGCGGGTGTTCTTCGGCGAGCTGCCGCTGCAGCTGGCCAAGGCCGACTACGAGAGCCGGCTGGCCACATGGGAAGCGTGGCAACCGGTTTCGGTCGAAGCGCAGGGCTGACCAACCGATCCGCGTACGGTTGTCCCATGCCCACCATCACCACCGCCGACGGCGTCGAGATCTTCTACAAGGACTGGGGGTCGGGGCGGCCCATCGTGTTCAGTCATGGCTGGCCACTGTCCGCGGACGACTGGGATACCCAGATGCTGTTCTTCCTGCAGCAGGGCTACCGCGTCATCGCCCATGACCGGCGCGGGCACGGCCGCTCGGCGCAGGTGGGCGACGGCCACGACATGGACCACTACGCCGACGACCTGGCCGCGGTGGTCAACCATCTGGACCTGCGTGACGCCGTGCACGTCGGTCATTCCACCGGCGGTGGCGAGGTGGCGCGCTACCTGGCCCGGCACGGTCAGGACCGGGCCGCCAAGGCCGTGCTGATCAGTTCGGTGCCGCCGCTGATGGTGCAGACCGAAGCCAATCCGGGCGGGCTGCCCAAGGCGGTGTTCGACGACCTGCAGGCGCAGTTGGCCGCGAACCGCTCCGAGTTCTACCGGGCGCTGCCGTCGGGCCCGTTCTACGGCTTCAACCGCGACGGTGTCGAGCCGTCGGAAGCTGTCATCGAAAACTGGTGGCGCCAGGGCATGATGGGCGGCGCCAAAGCACATTACGACGGCATCGTGGCGTTCTCGCAGACCGATTTCACCGAGGACCTCAAGAAGATCACCTTGCCGGCCTTGGTGATGCACGGCGACGACGACCAGATCGTGCCCTACGAGGACGCCGGTGTGCTGTCGGCCAAGCTGCTGCCCAACGCCACCTTGAAGATCTATCCGGGCTTCCCGCACGGGATGCCGACCACACAGGCCGCCGTGATCAACGCGGACCTGCTGGAGTTCGTCCGGTCCTGAGGTCAGGCGGCCTTACGGCGGTGCAGGCCGATGACGGCCTCGTAGTGGCCCAGCAGTTCGTCGCAGACGGCGGGCCAGGTGCGGGCCAGCACGCTGCGCCGGGCCGCCGCCGAGTAGCGGGCCCGCTCGGAGATCAGGTGGTCGACGGCGCCGGGCAGCCGGTCCTCGAACTCATCGACGCCGAGCAGCAGACCGGTGTGCATCGGGGCGACCAGATCGCGAGGGCCGCCGGCGTTGGGCGCGACCACCGGCAGGCCGGAGGCCATCGCCTCTTGCACGGCCTGACAGAAGGTTTCGTGTTCACCGGGGTGCACGAACACGTCCATGCTCGCGTAGGCGGCGGCCAGTTCGGCGCCGTAGAGCGCACCGGTGAACACCGCATTCGGCATGAGCGTCTTCAGCTTCGGCTGGTCCACTCCGTCACCGACGACGACCAACTGCAGATCGTCGCGCCCTGCCAGCACGGCCAGGCGCTCCACGTGCTTCTCCGGGGCCAGCCGGCCGACGAACCCGACGATCGGCTTGCCCGCGGGCGAAAGCCTGCGGCGCAGCGCCTCGTCGCGCGCCGACGGCACGAAACCGGTGATGTCGACGCCGCGGCCCCATTTCTGCACCCGCGGAATACGATGTGCCTCAAGGTCTTCCATGGCAGCGGTGGACGGCGCCAGGGTGCGGTCGGCCTTGCTGTGCAGCCGGCGCGTCCATGCCCACGACACCCGGGACAGCATGCCCATCCCGTAGCTCTCGGCGAACCCGGCGACGTCGGTCTGGAACACGGCCACGGTCGGCACGCCGAGGTGGCGGGCGGCGTGCACGCCACCCCACCCGAGCAGCGCGGGCGAGGCCAGGTGCACCACGTCGGGGTTGAAACCACGCAGCACGTTCACCATTCGCGGCAGCGGCACGCCCAGCGGCAGCGAGGTGACCTTGGGGAACATCTTGGACGGCACCCGGTGAACGCGGACACCGTCGTGCACCCGGTCCGCGGGCGGCTGGCCGCGCGGGGTGTCGGGGGCGATGACGATGACCTCGTGACCGGTGCGTCGGAGATGCTCGATCACCCGAAGCACCGAGTTGGTGACGCCGTTGACGTTCGGGAGGAAGGATTCGGCAACGATTGCAACGCGCACGCCCTCACTGTCTCAGCGGTTGTTGACAACGCGGTTGCGTGAGGGCATATGGCGTGCGAACACCACGACAGCGGTACGGTTGCCCCTGTGCGTCGATGGTTGGTGGTGCTGGCCGCGTTAACCCTGCTGAGCGGGGTCGGGTGCGCCCGCCAGGTTACCGGCAACGCGCAGCCCGATCCGGTGAAACCGATGACCGAGGTGAGCAAGGACGGTTTCGGCATCGTGGCGGGATTCCCCGACGCACCCGCCCGCATCGAGATCTACACCGAACCGCAGTGCACCCACTGCGCGGATCTGCAGCATGATTTCGGCGATGCCATCCGCTACTACATCGGGATCGGCGCCCTGCAGGTCACCTACCGGCCGATGACCTTCCTCGACGAGGGCGGCAATCATCATTCCGAGCGCGTCGCCAACGCGTTGTTCGTCTCGGCCCAGGGCAAGCAGACCCCGGCAACCGCCTTCCAGTCCTTCGTCGAGGAACTGTGGGCCAACCAGGATCCCGGCGGTAAGGGACCCACCGACGACGAAATGGCCGACATGGCCCGCACTTCCGGAGTGCCCGACGCGCAGGCGCAACTCATCGCGGACGGCGAGTCGTCCGTGGACGTCGCGGGCATGGAGGACATGAACTTCGGGTTCCTCTACGACATCGACCCGACCGTGACCGGCACGCCGACCATCTACGACCTGAACAAGGACCGCAAGGTCGACATCTACGACAACGACTGGCTCAAGAAACTGGTCGAGACGGCGTGAGACGCCGTTCCACCATTTCCACCACCACCAGCGCCGCGCCCGCGATCAGCCAGCCGAGCACCGCGATGGAGCCCGCCGGCACGATCGACAGCGAGGCGTTGCGGTGCTGCACGCGCACCAGATCCGGATTGGACTTGTCGTACTCGACATAGATGCGCATCCCCGCCTCGAGCTCGGACGGGTAGAGCACCCCGAGCTCGGGGCGGTAGGTGACGCGGTCGGGGGTCACGAACTCGATGGTGGAGCGGCGCGGGCCCGCGTCGAGCACCTCGGCTGCCGCCACCCCCATGTCGCGTTCGATCTGGCCGTCGTTCACCCATGCGCCGACGACCAGCAGCACGGACTGGAACGTCACCAGGCAGGCGGCGACGACGATGCCGACCCGGACCCGGCGCGCGATCCGCTGCGACCGGGTCTGGGGCCCGTCACCGAACACGTGCGGAATCACCCTGCGCCAGAACGCTTTCAGGCGTTCGACGACAGCAACCACTAGAGCGCCGCCCTGATCGACGCGTGCAGCGCACGCAACGACGACCGGTCGGCCTTCACCTCCAGCACCCGCATCCCGTCATACGGCACGTCGAGGACGCCCGCCAGATCCTCCACATCGACCTGCGCGTTGTCCACGTGGTAGGCGCGGCACAGCGCGCCCACGTCGACATCGTGCGGTGTGCCGAAGATCCGCGAGGACACATCGGAGAAGCGTGGGTCGCCCTGCTCCAGCAGTTCGAAGATGCCGCCGCCGTTGTCGTTGGACACCACGATGGTCAGGTTCTTCGGGGTGGGCTCGGTGGGCCCGATCAGCAGACCCGAGCTGTCGTGCACGAAGGTCAGGTCGCCGATCAACGCCACCGTCTGCCCTCCCGCACGGTCATGCGCGAGTGCCGCACCGATGGCCGTGGACACCGTGCCGTCGATGCCCGCGACCCCACGATTGGAGCGCACCGACACCCCGGGCGCGGCCAAGCCGACCAAGGCGACGTCGCGCACCGGGTTGGACGCGCCGAGCACCAGCTGGTCGCCGTCGCGCAGCGCTGCGGCCACCGCCGCGGCGACGTGCAGGCCGGTGGTCAGCGGGTGCTGTGCCAGCTGGCTGTGCACCGCCGCGAGGGTGCGGCGGTGGAGATCGGCGCAGCGGTCGAGCCAGCCCTGGTCGGGTTTCCCGTGGGTGACCGCGCGGGTGCCGGTGGCCTGCGAGTTGCCGGACACGTCGGGCCAGCGCGGGCCGGTGGTCAGCGCGAAGACCGGCACCGCGGGGTCGGCCAGCAGCGCCGAGACGGGGCGGTGCAGGGTGGGCCGGCCCAACATGATGACCTGCTTCGGGCGCAGCAGCGGGAGTGCCAGCGGATGCAACGGATTGACCGGCGTCGGGGCGGTCGGCTCGGCGACGGTCGGCAGCGCGGCCAACGTTGGGTGGTGGCCCGCGCCGTGTCCGGCGATGACGACGGTGTCCGGGGTCAGATCGATGTCCAGCGGCTGGTCGAACGTGACCGGCGGGGTGTGCGTCCACGGCTTGCCGTCGGGGCGGCCTGCCGGGGTCTCGTCGTGGTCGTCACGATCGGGGACCAGCGGCTCGCGCAGCGGGATGTCGAACTGCACCGGTCCGGCGTTGGCGCTGCGTGACCCGGTGGCGGCGACCAGCACCCGGCAGGTGGCCGACCGCCATTGGGCGTTCAGCGCCGCCAGATCGTCGTGTTCGGCCAGTCCGAGGCTGATGTTCTCGCGCACCTGGGTGCCGAAGTAGCCCAGCTGCTCCATTGTCTGGTTGGCGCCGGTGCCCAGCAGTTCATAGGGCCGGTTCGCGCTCAGCACGATCAGCGGCACCCGGGCGTAGTTGGCCTCGACCACCGCGGGCCCGAGGTTGGCCACCGCGGTACCCGAGGTCATCGCGATGCACACCGGAGCCTGGCCGCCGAGCGCCAGCCCGATCGCCAGGTAGCCGGCGGTGCGTTCGTCGATGCGGACGTGCAGGCGGATCCGACCCGACTTGTCCGCGTCATGCAGGGCGAAGGCCAGTGGCGCGTTGCGTGAACCGGGGCACAGCACCACGTCGCGGACGCCGCCGCGAACGAGTTCGTCGACGACGACACGTGCCTGGGTCGTCGAGGGGTTCACCACGTCAGCCTATGCCGGGCCGAACCGGAGCGGCCTCGATGGGCAATGAGGTGCGCTGCTCGCCGAAGAACTGCAGGATGGCGTCGTTGACGGTGTCGGGCTGCTCGATGAAGCCCAGATGCCCGGCGTCGCCGACCTCCAGGAACCGGCCGCGCGGGATGGCGTCGGCCACCTCGCGGCTGAGGTGCGGGGGCATCACGATGTCATCGGTGAACCCGATGACCAGCACCGACGCGCTGATGCTCTGATACGCGGGCAGCCGGTTGCTCTGCGGTGACACGTCCAGTTGGGTGCGCAGCCCCGGGGTGTATTTGGTGGGCCACATGGAGAACATCTCCGCCCAGTCCATCACCGCGCGATCGTCGTTCAGGGTCTTGGGCGAGAAGCTCTCCAGCAACCGGACCTTCGCGTCGTAGGCCGGCGGCAGGACGATGCCCGCGGCGGCGAGCTCGCGTTCGGCCTTGCTGAAGAAGTCACGGGCCTTGTCGTGCCTGCCGCGGGTGGCCATCAGGACGGCCTGGGTGACCAGGTCCGGCCGGGCCAACATCAGTTCCTGTGCGATGAACGAGCCCATCGACACGCCCACGACCCGCACCGGGCCGCCGACCAGTTCGTCGATCAGCGCGGCGGTGTCGGCGACCACCTGTTCGGTGGTGAAGCCGCTGGCGTTCTCGGTGGCGCCGATACCGCGGTTGTCGAACGTGATGACGCGGTAGCCGGCGCGCCGGAAGGCCGGAGTCTGATGCAGGTGCCAGGTACGACCGGCACCGCCGCGGCCGGCGATGAAGAGGACAGGATCACCGGTACCGCGGTCGTCGAAAGCCAAGTTCACCCGGCCGACCCTACTTGCGGTTGCGGACCTTCTTGATCGCCTGGTCCCACAGCAGCAGTGTGCTGGCCTTGAGCGCGGCGGGTTTCAACAGCTCGCGGGACATCAGCGCGGTGGCCGACGCCTTGGTCGCCGTGGACGCCTTCGAGAAGTGCCCCGAGTCGAACGGGGGCTGCGGGTCGTACTCCATGGACAGCTGGATGGCCTTGGCGCGGTCCTCCCCCGCGATCTGCGCGGCCAGCCACAGTCCGAGGTCGATACCGGCGGAGACGCCCGCGGCCGTCACCACGTCACCTTGGTGGACCACGCGCTCGTCACCGACGGGCGTCACCCCGAACGTCTTGAGGATGGGCAGCGCCGCCCAGTGCGAGGTCGCCCGCTTACCGTCCAGGACGCCGGCGGCCGCCAGGATGAGCGAGCCCGAGCACACCGACGTCGTCCACGTCGCGGTCCGGTGGGCGCGGCGCACCCAGTCGAGCAGCCGCTCGTCGCGGGCATGCTCCACGGTGCTGAAGCCACCGGGGATCAGGATCACGTCGGGCGAGGGCGTCTCGTCGAAGGAGTGGGTGGCGCCGACGACGAGCACCCCGGAGTCCGCGGCGATTGGTCCGGGTTCGTGCCAGAGGAAGCGCACCTCGGTGTCGGGCAGCCAACGCAGCGATTCGTACGGCCCGATGAAGTCCAGCGCGGTGAAGCCGGGATACAACACGATGGCGGTCTGCATGATTTCTCCTTTATGCGAACGATTTTCGGTATTGATCCGGCGAGATACCCACGCGCCGAACGAAGTTGCGGCGCATGGTTTCCGCGCTGCCGAATCCGCAGCGGGTGGCGATGACGGTGACGGTGTCGTCGGTCTCCTCCAGCTGACGACGTGCGGCGTCGGTGCGGATGCGTTCGACGTAGGCGCCGGGCGCCTCGCCGACCTCCTCGGTGAACAGCCTGGTGAAGTGGCGCGGACTCATGGCGGCCCGTTCGGCCAGGGCCGAAATGCTGTGTGTACCGCCGGGTTCGGAGTCGATGGCCTCCTGCACATCGCGGATGGGCGCGCGTTTGGCGCGCGGCATCCACACCGGGGCCGCGAACTGGGTCTGCCCGCCCGGGCGGCGCAGATAGAGCACCAGCCAGCGCGCCACGGTCTGCGCGATCTCGGTGCCGTGGTCCTCCTCGACCAGGTGCAACGCAAGGTCGATCCCGGCGGTGACACCGGCCGCGGTCCACACCTGATCGGAACTGCGCACGAAGATCGGTTCCGGGTCGACGGTGATGTCGGGGAACTCGCAGGCGAGGTGGCCGGCGGCCGCCCAGTGCGTGGTGGCGGTGCAGCCGTCGAGCAGCCCGGCTTCGGCAGCCAGGAATGCGCCCGAGCAGACGGTCACGATGCGGCGGGCACCCGTGGCGGCCGTGCGGATCCAGTCGACGATCGCGGGATTACGCCGCGCTTCTTCGACGCCGAAGCCGCCGGGGATGACGATGGTGTCGATGGGCTCGTGCGGATCGGGCGGGGCGGCGGCGACGAACTCCAGTCCGGTCATCGTCGTGACCGGTCGACCGTCCATCGAGACCAGTTGCACGGCGTAGCCGCCCGGACTGTGTTGGGCGGCCAGGTGCATGGTGGCGCCGGTGAACACGTCGAAGGGGCCGGCGACGTCGAGTGATTGCACGCCGCCGTAACCGAGGATCACCACCGATCGCGTCACGATCTCATCGTGACGGTCACCGGCCATGGCGTCCAGGACATGGTCCCCACAGATCAGGACAGGCCGCTTCGTGTCGGACCCGGGGGCAATGATCTGGCGATGCCGCGCTACACCTACCGCGCCGAATGGTCTCCCGACGCCGGGAGATACCTGGGCCTGTGCCTGGAATTCCCCACCCAGTTCGCCTACGGCGCCACCGCCGCAGAAGCGACCGCCGCGATCGAGAAGGAGGTGTGCACCTATGTCGCCGAGATGGCCGAGGAGGGTTTCGACCCGCCGGCGTCCGTGACGGACCGCCGCTACAGCGGACGGTTCGTGGTGCGCACCTCGCCGATACTGCACGGCAAGCTCATGGTCGAGGCCGCCGAGCAGCGGGTGTCGCTGAACCAATGGGTGGTTCAGAAGTTGTGCGGCCGCCCGCCGTCGCTGGAAGACCTGTTCTGAGCCGGAAACCCTCGGCCACTCGAGTCCAGAAAGCGATATCGCATGCGATATCACTCTCGGCGACCGACTCCCGGCCGCCCCGCGGTCACAGCTTGCGCAGCCGGCGCAGCACCGAGTAGAACGACGGCATCGCCGCGACGCCGTTACGGAGACTGCGCTGCATGAAGCTGCCGTTGATCGTCACCAGATGACGGACCCCGCTGTCGCGCCACTGCGCGGCCTGCTCCAGCACCTCGTCCGGAGTCCCGATCAGGCCCATGTCGCGGACCAACCCGGGCGGTACACCCTTGATGTGCGCCAGGGCCGTCTGCTCATCCCAGTCCTGGGGCAACAGATCCTGGCCACCGGTGAATCCCACCCCGAGCGGGTGCTGCGCACCGTGCCGGGCGAAGATCTCGTCGGATGCGGCCAGGCAGCCCGCCCGCATCACCTCAGATTCGAGGGCTTCGTCGATCTCGGCCCGGGTGCGCGCGGTGACCACGATGGCCAGCAGCGCCGGGGTGATCGCCATGGGGTCGCGCCCGGCATCCGAGGCGGCCGAGCGGACCACGTCGAGGCGCTGCGCGTAGTCCTGAGGTGAATGCGGGAACGCGGGGAAGAATCCGTCGCCGTAGCGCCCCGCGATGCGCAACATCCGCGGCCCGTGCGCACCGATCCAGATCTCGGGCCACTTGCCCCGATAGGGCGGCAGGTCGAAGAGTGCGTTGCGCAGCGGGAAGAACGGCGAGTCCCGGTTCACCAATTCGCCACCGGAATTCCACAACGCCCGAATCGTCGCCATCGCTTCTTCGAACCGCCCGACGGGCTTGGACCACTCCACCCCGTAGGGCTCATTGCCTTCCCGCTCACCGGGCCCGATACCAAAGATGAAGCGGCCCTTGGTGAGCAGGTTCATCGTGGCCGCGGCTTGCGCGCTGACCGCGGGATTGCGGCGGCCGGAATCGGTGACACACAGTCCGAGCGGCATGCGGGCGACGCGGTGGCGCGCGGCGAGGCTGCCGAGCATCGTCCACGGTTCCATACAGGCGTCCACCGTGGGCGCCAACCGCGCCGCGCCACAGTATTTGGGTTGCCACAGGGCGCGGGGAAACATCGCGTTGAGGTGGTCGGGCACCCAGAACGAATCCAGCCGGGCGACGACCGCGGACAGATGGCTAGCTCTGGTGGAGGAGTCGGCGCGGGGCCGAGTCACGGTGTTCATGTCCAGCAGACCGACCTGCATCGCGTTCACAGCCTTCAGAGCTTCTTGAGACCTCGGATGACCTTGAGGAAGTGCAGATTCGACGCCAGTCCCTTGCGCAGGTCCCGCTGGAGAATCGATGCGTTGATGACGACGATGTGTTGGACGCCGTGGTCACGCCATTCGGCGGCCTGAGCGACCACCTGATCCGGCGTGCCACACAACAGCCCCTTGTACATCAATTCCTTGGGCACACCTTTGATGTAGGACAACGCGGTCTGCTCATCCCAGTCCTGTGGCAGCACGTCCTGCGCCCCAGTGAAGCCTTCCCCGAGCGGATGCTGTGCGCCGTGCTGTGCGTAGAAAGCATCCGAGGCCAACAGTCCGCCGGATCGCAGGACCTCTGAATCCAGCGCCTCGTCCACGTCTTCGGCGCTACGCCCGGTGACCACCATCATCCAGATGGCGGGGGTGATGGCCATGGGGTCACGGCCGGCGTCCGAAGCGGCAGACCGGACGATGTCGAGTCGCTGGGCGTACTCCTGCGGCGAGTGCGGGAAACCCGGGAAGAACCCGTCCGCATAGCGCCCGGTGGCCCGCAACATGCGCGGCCCGTGCGCGGCGATCCAGATCGGCGGCCACTTTCCGCGATACGGCGGTAGGTCGAACAGCGCGTTGCGCAGCGGGAAGAACGGCGAGTCCCGGTTCACCAATTCGCCACGCGAATCCCACAGCGCCCGGATGGTGGCCATCGCCTCCTCGAAACGGGCCACCGGCTTGGACCAGTCCACCCCGTACGGTTCGTTGCCTTCCCGTTCGCCGGTACCGATACCCAGGATGGCGCGGCCTTTGGTCAGCAGATGCAGTGTCGCCGCCGCCTGCGCGGTGACCGCGGGGTTGCGCCGGCCGGTGTCGGTCACACCGACGCCGAGTTGCATGCGG
This sequence comes from Mycolicibacterium cosmeticum, assembly GCA_016197365.1. GTDB lineage: Bacteria > Actinomycetota > Actinomycetes > Mycobacteriales > Mycobacteriaceae > Mycobacterium > Mycobacterium cosmeticum_A. Next base: position 155,772 of record JACPVS010000010.1, read on the forward strand.
CCGATCCTGTTGCGAGCCGCGATGTGCCCCAACATGGTCCACGGCTCCAGGAATGCGTCAGCGGACGGCACGAGTTTGGCCGCGCCGCAGTACTTCGGCTGCCATAACGATCGAGGAAACAGCGCGTTCAGATGGTCTGGTACCCAGAACGAGTCGACCCGGCAGGCGGCCGCGCTGAGATACCCCGCCCGGGTGAAGGAATCGGCTGCCGGGCGTGACGCCAGGATCATGTCCATCATCCCTACGCGCAATCTGCTCATGGGTTTCAGTCTGAAACGGTCAGTCCGGGCTGAACAGCGTAGTGACCTACTTACATACGAACGGATGACATTCGCGCACCCGGTCGATCCACCACTGCCGCCGCGCCGGTGCCACCGCCAGTCCGGCCAGCCTGGCGGGGTCAGGTGTCACCGGACCGACGCGCAGGTAGCCATCGACGGGTGGCACCGGGTCCACGACGTCTTCGACGAAAAGTCCACCCGTGCCCAGTCCGCAGGCGTGCGGCAGGTTGGGCAGGCAAGCCGCGGCCAGCAGGCCGCGGGACATGCCGACCGCGGAGTCCAGCGCACTCGACACGACCAGCGGGATGCCGATCGCGGCGGCGATGTCCAGCAGTCGGCGCACCCCACCGAGCGGAGCGACCTTGACCACGGCGATGTCGGCAGCCGCCAGGTTGACCACCCGGAACGGGTCCTCGGCCTTGCGAATCGATTCGTCGGCGGCCACCGGCACGTCGATCAGCCGGCGCACCTCAGCCAGCTCTTCGACTGTGGCACAGGGCTGTTCGAGATACTCCAGCGGACCTAACGCGCGAGCGGCCTCGACGGCCTGGGTGACGGTCCAGCCGCCGTTCGCATCGACGCGGACCACGGGCACCAGCGCGCGGACCGCCGCCACCCGGGCGACGTCGTCGGCAAGGGTCTGACCCGGCTCGGCGACCTTCACCTTCGCGGTCCCGGCACCGGGGAACCGCGCCAGCACGTCGGGCACCTCAGCGGCGGACACGGCCGGCACGGTCGCGTTGATCGGGATCAGCGCACGCCGCGGTGTGGGTGAAACCCCGTACGCCGCTTCGATTCCCGAGGCCAGCCAGTGCGCGGCCTCGGGTGGCTGGTATTCCAGGAACGCCCCGAACTCACCCCAGCCCGCGGGTCCGTCGAACAGCGCCACCTCACGCACGGTGATTCCACGGAACCGGACGCGCATCGGCAGCGCCACCACGTGCAGCCGCTCCAACAGGTCGGCCAGCGGTACGTCAAACAGTGGCGCGATCGCGGCCCTCCCAGTGTGGTTTGCGCAGATCCTTCTTCATGATCTTGCCAGTCGGGTTGCGCGGCAGCGCTTCGAGGAAGTCGACGGTCTTGGGACATTTGAAGGCCGCGAGGTGCCGGCGCGCCCAGGCGATCAGATCTTCCGCCGAGGCCTCCCCCTCCAGCGCGACGACGGCCTTGACGGCCTCGCCCCACTTCTCGTCGGGCACACCGAAGACCGCGACCTCGGCCACCGCGGGGTGTTCGGCGAGGATGCGCTCCACCTCGATGGAGTACACGTTCTCGCCGCCGGTGATGATCATGTCCTTGAGCCGGTCCTCGATGAAGATGTAGCCGTCGGCGTCGATCCGCCCGATGTCACCGGTGCGGAACCACCCGTCGGCAGTGATGGCCTCGGCCGTGGCCTCCGGCTTGTTCAGGTAACCCTTCATCAGCTGCGGTGTGCGGAACCACAATTCGCCCTGCGAACCGTCCGGCACGTCCTCACCGGTGTTGGGGTCCACGACGCGCAGTTCCGCGCCTGGCACCAAGGTGCCCGCGCTGATCATCCGGTCCTCGTCGCCGCTGCGGTGGTCCTCGGGCATCAGCCGGGTGATCGCGCCGCAGATCTCGGTCAGCCCGTACACCTGGATGAACTCGGTCTCGGGCCACGCCTCCAGTGCCTGGCGCAACAAAGGCAACGGCATGGGCGACGCGCCGTAGGCGTAGGTCTTCAACGCACCGAACAACTTCACCGCGTCCGGACCGCTGTCGAGCACCTTCGAGAGCACCGCGGGCACCAGGAACGTCCGGTTCGCGCCGGCCAGGATGCCGCCGGCCAGCGCCGCGCCGTCGACGTCGCGTGTCATGTAACTGGCGACCCCGTGGTGCAGGCCGTACTGCATGTAGGAGGTACCGCCCACGTGGAACAGGGGCATCGCCACCAGGTTCTTGTCCCCCGGGTCGGCCGTCCAGCCCTCGAACGCATTGATGGTGTGGGCGATGACGTTGGCCTGGGACAGGGCCACACCTTTGGGTCGGCCGGTGGTGCCCGAGGAGTACATGATGATGCAGACGTCGTCGGGGCTCACCTCCGCCGAGCGGCCGGTCGGGGTGGCAGCGCCCAGCATGGCCTCGTACTCGTCGTCGCCGTCGGGTTTGACCTCGATGATCTCGGTGACCGCGGGCAGCTTGTCGCGGATGGCCTCGACGCCCGCCTTGAGGTCGGCACCGGCGAACAGCAGTTTGGCGCCGGAATCGTTGACCACGTAGTCCAATTCGTCGGCGGCGAGCCGAAAATTGATGATGGCGTTGGCTGCACCGAGCGACGCGGCGGCCAGCGTCACCTCCACACACGCGGGGTGGTTCTTGTCCAGGAAGGCGACGACGTCGCCGTGGCCGATGCCGCCGGCGGCCAGGGCTCCGGCCACCCGCCGGATCCTGTCGTCCCACTGCGACCAGGTCCAGGTGCGGTCGCGGTAGGTCACCGCTTCCTCATCGGGCTTGGTGGCCGCCCAGTGCGCGACGCGTTCGTCCAGAAACCGGGGCTCGGGCAAAGCTGACATGTCCACAGCCTGCCACGACAGCAACCCCGTCACGCCGGTTTGGGATAAACCTGTCGGCCCGCCAGATAGGTGGCCCGGACGGTCAATCCGGCGACGTCTCCGGGGTCCACCGCGCATGGATCCGCCGACAGCACAACGAGATCGGCGTATTTGCCGACCTCGATGGACCCGAGCACGTCGTCGGCGAACAGCTGGTAGGCGGCATCGAGGGTCTGCGCCCGCAGGCCCTGCGCCACGGTCAGCCGTTCCTGCGGCGCCAGCACCCGCCCGCTCGGCGCGGTGCGGGTCGCCGCAACGCTGATGTTGCGCAGCGGCTCCTCGGGGGTGACCGGTGGATCGTTGTGCAGCGAAATCCGCATGCCGGTGGCCAGCGCCGACCCGCACGGCATCCACCGCTCCCCGTGTTCGGGACCGAACAACCCGTCGACGATCACGTCGCCCCAGTAGTGCAGCTGGTCGACGAACAGGCTGCAGGTGACCCCCAGCTCGTGGGCCCGCTGCAGTTGAGCGTCGGTGATGGCACCGACGTGCTCCAACCGCAGGCGGTGATCCTCGCGCGGATTGGCTTGCAGCGCTTGCTCATACACGTCCAGGATGGTGTCGACACCGCGATCGCCCTGCACGTGGCAGGCCATCTGCCAGCCCAGCGGGTAGAAGGTGCCGACGATCTCGGCGAGCTGCTCACGGGTGTAGTTGGCGTGTCCGCATGACCCGGGCGCGACGCCGATGGCGCGGGTGTCCTCGGTGTCCAGGTAAGGGAACGTCAGATCGATGTTGCCGATCCACGGCGAGCCGTCCACCCAGATCTTGATACCGACCTGCCGCACCAGGTCGTCCCCGTCGCCGGGTTCGGCATCGGTGTGCAGGTCGGCGGTGGACATCTCGTAGGTGCGCAGCCGCACGGTGATCTGGTCGTGCAGGGCGGCCAGCATCGGCCGGAACATCGGGTCGAACGCCATCTCCGAGCAGGTGGTCAGCCCGGCCCGGTTCAGCCGGTCGCATTCGGCCATCAGCATCGCCGGGTAGTCACCGACCTTGATCGCGCCGTTCAGCAAGGGGAACACCGCGGCGGATTCCTCGGCGGTGCCGTCCAGTTCGCCGGCGGTGTCCCGGCCGTAGCGCGCGCCCTTGGGGTCCGGGGTGTCGCGATCCAGGCCGGCCGCCCGCGCCGCCGCGGAGTTGAAGAACGCCTTGTGGCCCGAGTTGTGGATGATCACCAGCGGTGTCGTCGCGATCCCGTTGAGCCAGGGCAGCGTCGGCTCCGGCAGGCCGCGCTGCAGCAGCGGATCCCACCCGTTGAGGTAGGCACCGTCGGCGCCGCGGCGGGCGACCTCGGCGTGCACGGCGGCCACCACGTCGTCGGCCGAGGGCAGCGTCACCGGCCGGATGTCGACCATCCGGTCCGACAGGGCAATGGCCTCCATCAACGGATGGCCGTGCGCCTCGACGAACCCGGGCAACACGCAGCCGTCACCGACATCGACCACGGCGGTGTCCGGGCCTACCCACCCGTCGGTGTCATCTATCGCGACGATGCGCCCGTCGGCCACCGCCAGCGATCGAGCGGTGGGGCGGCTGTCGTCGACGGTGCGGATGTTTCCGGTGATGACCAGATCGGCGGGCATGCCCACGATTCTTCAAACTTTTTTCCGGAGGTGTGTCGATTTGGCCGGGTGTCGTTCGACGTGTCTGCGAGGGCACGATAAAGACGGCCCCGAAACCACAGGAGAGAACACCATGCCGCGCTACATGCTGATCATGCGATCCACCCCGGCCGCCGAGGAGTTCGTGGCCGCGAATATCGACTTCGAGGAGATCATCGCGGCGATGGGTCGCTACAACGAGGAACTGATCAAGGCCGGTGTGATGCTGGCCGGTGAGGGGCTGACCCCGCCCGAAGAGGGCTTCGTCGTCGACTTCGACGCCGACCCGCCGGTGGTGACCGATGGTCCCTACGCGGAGACGAAGGAGTTGTTCAACGGCTTCTGGATCCTGGACGTCTCGTCCAAGGAGGAGGCCAAGCAGTGGGCGCGCAAGTGCCCGTTGGGGTCGGGCGTGAAGCTCGAGGTCCGCCGGGTCAGCGAGAGCGACGAGTTCCCGCAGGACAACGAGTGGATTCAGAAGGAGATCCAGTGGAAGGCCGACATGGCCGAGAAGCTGGCTGCCGACGCCCGGCGGGCCGCTGGTCGCTGACCGTGACCTCCCCGGCGTGAACGTAGTCCCCGGCGATGCTGCCGCACCGCCGGGGACTACGCCGGCCCTCCCCCGATGGCCGCGCCGGCAAACCCCTTTGCGCTGGTGAGGCCAGTCTTCCCGAGGCCGTGCGCGGGGCACACGCGTAGTGGACTACCTGCATTTGGGGCATACCCTGGCAGCATTTCTGAAACACGTTCTAGTCTGTCTTCCATGAGTGACGAGATGCTGCGCCACCCCATCCACTCCGGACACCTCACCGTCGGCGCCCTCAAGCGCAACAAGAACAAGCCGGTGCTGTTCCTCGGTGACACCACCCTGACCGGCGGCCAGCTCGCCGAACGCATCAGCCAGTACATTCAGGCGTTCGAGGCCCTCGGCGCCGGCACCGGAGCGGCCGTCGGGCTGCTCTCCCTGAACCGCCCCGAGGTGCTGATGATCATCGGCGCCGGGCAGACCCAGGGCTACCGCCGCACGGCACTACACCCTCTAGGTTCGCTGGACGACCACGCCTACGTGCTGTCCGACGCCGAGGTCAGCACGCTGGTCATCGATCCCACCCCGGCCTTCGTCGAGCGTGCCCTGGGCTTGCTCGCGAAGGTGCCGTCGCTGACGCAGATCCTGACCATCGGTCCCGTGCCGGCCGAACTCGACGGAAAGGCGACCGACCTGGCCGCCGAGGCCGCGAAGTACCAGCCGCGGCCGCTGGTGGCCGCGAACCTGGCCCCCGATCACGTCGGTGGGCTGACCTACACCGGCGGCACCACCGGCAAGCCCAAGGGCGTCATCGGCACCGTGCAGTCGATCACCACCATGACGACCATCCAGCTCGCCGAGTGGGAATGGCCCGAGCATCCGAAGTTCCTCATGTGCACCCCGCTGTCGCATGCGGGCGCGGCATTCTTCGTGCCGACCATCATCAAGGGCGGCGAACTGGTGGTGCTGACCAAGTTCGACCCGGCCGAGGTGCTGCGGGTGATCGAGGAGCAGAAGATCACCGCCACCATGCTGGTCCCGTCGATGATCTACGCGCTGATGGATCATCCGGATTCGCACACCCGGGACCTGTCCTCGCTGGAGACCGTCTACTACGGCGCCTCGGCGATGAACCCGGTGCGGCTCAAGGAAGGCATCGACCGGTTCGGCCCGATCTTCGCGCAGTACTACGGCCAGTCCGAGGCCCCGATGGTGATCACCTACCTGGCCAAGGACGACCACGACGAGAAGCGGCTCACCTCGTGCGGCAAGCCGACGCTGTTCGCCCGGGTGGCACTGCTGGGCGACGACGGCAACCCCGTCCCGCAGGGCGAGGTCGGCGAGATCTGCGTGTCCGGTCCACTGCTGTCCGGCGGGTACTGGAACCTGCCCGAGGCCACCGCCGACACCTTCAAGAACGGCTGGATGCACACCGGCGACCTGGCCCGTGAGGACGAGGACGGCTACTACTTCATCGTCGACCGCACCAAGGACATGATCGTCACCGGCGGATTCAACGTGTTCCCCCGCGAGGTGGAGGACGTCATCGCCGAGCACCCGGCGATCGCCCAGGTCTGCGTCATCGGCACCCCCGACGAGAAGTGGGGCGAGGCGGTGACGGCGGTGGTCGTGCTGCGTCCCGGCGCCGATTCCTCCGACGATGCGGTCGCGGCGATGACCGCCGAGATCCAGTCCGCGGTCAAGGACCGTAAAGGCTCGGTGCAGTCGCCCAAGCAGATCATCGTCGTCGACACGGTGCCGGTGACCGCGCTGGGCAAGCCGGACAAGAAGGCGGTGCGCGCCCAGTTCTGGGCAGGCGCAGCACGTTCGGTGGGCTGAGCCGCCCGGGCACAATAGGCGGCATGCAGGAGGACATGCGCCGGACCGTCGACGCGGTCTGGCGCATGGAGGCCGCCCGGATCGTCGCCACCCTGACCCGCTGGGTCGGCGACCTGGGGGTGGCCGAGGACCTGGCGGCCGACGCCCTCGTCGACGCATTGACGCAGTGGCCGCAGACCGGGGTGCCGCGCAACGCCGGCGCCTGGCTGACGACGGTCGCCAAGCGCAAGGCCGTCGACCGGTGGCGCCGCCAGGACAACCTGGACGCCAAATACGCGGTGCTGGCGCGCGAACTGACCGATCACGAAGACCAGCCGTGGGACCCCGACCACATCGACGACGACGTGCTGCGGCTCATCTTCACCGCTGCCCACCCCATGCTGTCCCGCGAAGCCCAGATCACGCTGACCCTGCGGGTGGTCGGCGGGCTGAGCACCGACGAGATCGCGCAGGCGTTTCTCATCCCCAAAGCGACTGTGGCGGCGCGGATCACCCGCGCCAAGAAGTCCCTCGCCGGCCTACCCTTCGAGGTGCCCGAGCGCGGCGAGTTCGGGTCGCGACTGTCCGCGGTGCTCGGCGTCATCTACCTGATCTACAACGAGGGCTACTCCGCATCCTCCGGCGAGCACTGGATACGTGACGAATTGTGCAGTGAGGCAATACGACTCACCCGCGTACTGGTGGCGCTGGTCCCCGACGAGCCGGAGCCGCTCGGGTTGCTGGCCCTGATGGAGTTCCAGTCCTCGCGCTTCGCCGCGCGCACCGACACCGACGGGCGCGCCATCCTGCTGGAGGACCAGGACCGTACCCGCTGGGACCGGGCGCAGATCCGGCGCGGCGCCCAGGCCCTGCAGCGCGCCGCGACCGCGCGGGGCACGCGCGGCTGGGGCCCGTACGGGTTACAGGCCGCACTGGCCGAATGCCACGCGGCCGCGCCGACGGCCGCCGCCACCGACTGGCGGCGCATCGTGTCGATCTACGATGCGCTGCTGCAGATCTCACCCTCGCCGGTGATCGAACTGAACCGGGCCGTCGCGGTGGCGATGGCCGACGGGCCCGCCGCGGGCCTGCGGATCGTCGACGGCATCACCGGCCTGGCCGACTCCTACCTGTTGCCCAGCGTGCGCGGCGAACTGCTGGCCCGGCTGGGCCGGTCCGCCGAGGCCGCGGCGGCTTTTCGCGCCGCGGCAGCGCTGGCGGGAAACGACCGCGAGCGCGACGTGTTGCTGCACAAGGCCACCCGATATTCACGTGACTGACGCCTGCGCCATGCGGTACGCATGACCATATGGCTGAACTGATCCTGCAATCCGTCGGGGACGACGCCGACTTCCACGATTTCATGTCGGCGATGGCGTCGGGATTCCTGGAGGACCTGCAGGAGGACGAATACGCGCTCGGCCGCGCGTTCACCGAACTTGATCGCATGTTCGGGTTCCGCGACGGGGCCCGCTGGGCCGCCACCGCCGGCGACTACCGCAAGAATGTTGCGCTGCCTGGCGGCGCGCTGATCCCCGTCGCGGCTGTCACCGGCGTGACGGTGTCGCCGAGCCACCGGCGTAAGGGCCTGCTGACGGCGATGATGCGCCACCAGCTCGACGAGATCCGGTCCCGCGGCACCGAGACGGTGGCCATGCTGTTCGCCTCGGAGACCATGATCTACGGCCGGTTCGGGTATGGGTTGTCCAGCTTCAACGCTGTCCTGTCCGGGCAGGTACGCGACCTCGGGTTCCGCCCGGAGGTCGACCTCGGCGCCGGCACCGTGTCCGAGACCGACGCCGAGACCCTGCTGCGGGATGCACCGGCGATCTATGACCAGGTGCTGCGCACCCTGCCGGGCCGGATGGACCGGACCCGCCCCTGGTGGGATTACCAGATCCACGACAGCGAGGAGCGCCGCAAGGGTTCCGGACCCATCCGGTTCGCACTGCATCACGAACCCGACGGCACGCCCAGTGCGTTCGCGATCTACCGCCCGAAAAAGGAGTGGGCGGCCGCCGGACCCAACGGTGAACTACACATCCAGGAGGTGCGGGCCACCAATCCCCGTGCCTACGCGCGCATGTGGCGGTACCTGCTCGACATCGACCTGATCAGGACCATGCAGTACGACGGTGCCGCGGTGGACGAGCGGCTGCGCTACCTCGTCGCCGACCAGCGCGCGCTGCAATGCACCGTGAACGACGGCATCTTCACCCGGCTGGTCGACGTGGCCCGCGCCCTCACCATGCGGCGGTACGCCGCGGACATCGACATCGTGCTGGAGGTCACCGACGATTTCTGCCCGTGGAACACCGGGCGGTTCCGGCTGCGCGGCGGCCTCGACGGTGCCGACTGCGAATGCACGTCGGCGGCAGCCGATATCGCCATCTCGGCGCGCGATCTGGGCGCCATCTACCTGGGCGGGGTGAGCCTGCAGTCGCTGACCGGCGCCGGGCTGGTCGGTGAAGTGACCGACGGATCGGCGCGCCGGGCCGCGACCGCCTTCGGCTGGCCGGTGGCTCCGAACATGCCCGACCACTTCTGACGCAAGATGTAACCGTGACTCATCTACGCGCTGTTCTCTTCGACTACTCCGGCACGCTGTTCCGCCTCCAGGAGGACGACAGCTGGTTCGCCGGCATCACCGTCGACGAGAAAGCGGTCGAGGGCCACGTGCAGGCCGAGTTGATGCGGCGGGTCACCGCACCCACCGGCAGTGCGGTGCCGATGTCGCAAGAGCAGCAGCACAACTGGGCCAACCGTGACCTGGAACCGCACCTGCACCGCGAGGCCTATCTGCACGTGCTGCGCGAGTCGGGGCTCACCGGCGATGACGCCGCGGCCCTGTATCCGAAGCTCGTCGATCCCGCGTCCTGGACGCCGTACCCGGACACCACAGCCGCGCTGAACGGGCTGCGCGCCGCGGGTCTCAAGACGGCGGTGGTGTCCAATATCGCGTTCGACCTGCGGCCGGCGTTCGCGGCCGCGGGCACCGCTGCCGACGAGTACGTGCTGAGCTTCGAGGTGGGCGCCATCAAACCGGACCCCGCGATCTTCCAGATCGCACTGACGCGCCTGGGCGTCGATCCGGCCGACGCGCTGATGGTCGGTGACAGCGAGGAGGCCGACGGCGGCGCGCGCGCACTGGGCTGCGCCTTCGCCCTGGTCGATCCGCTGCCCACCGGTCAGCGCCCGGACGGGCTCATCAAGGCGCTGCGGGAACACGATCTGGTCGTCTAAACCGCCATCCAGGTGTGCGTCTCGCTGCGGGACACCACGACGCCGTTGTGGATCACGATCCGGTCGGCCGGCGCGTTGGCGATCACATCGGGCACTCCGGTGCCCCGTACCGCGAGCAGATCGGCGCGGGCACCGACGCGGGGACCGGCGGCCGGCAGCCCGAGTACCGCACGCGCCTCATCGGTCACCATCGTCAGCGCGGTGGCGGGGTGCACGTGGCCGGCTATCACGGTGAGCATCGCGGTTTCCAGGGCGTCGCTGCGCCCCAGCGGATTGAACGGGTCGCGCACGTTGTCGGCGCCCGCTGCCACGTTCACCCCCGCCGCCCGCAGCGGCTCGATCGCGGTGATGCCGCGCGGCGCAGCCACTTCGCCGCGGCCCTGAAGGTAGAGGTTGGTGATCGGGTTGGTGACGACACCGAGTCCCGCCGACGCGATCCGGGGTACCAACCTGTCGAGCTCACCGGCGGGCATCGTGCCCAGCCGCGTGCAATGACTCGCGGTACGGATCCGCCCGACCGGCCACGTCCGCGCCCGCTCCGCGTACTCGGCGATCGTGTGGTGATCGCCGAACAGGAATTCGTCGGTGTGCAGATCCGTCCCGACACCGCGCTCCTCGGCGGCACTCAGCAGCCGGTCCAGCTCCGTGAGGGGTTCGGGCGCGCTGTGCGGTGAGCCCCCGACCAGGTCCGCACCCGCGTCCAACGCCGCGTGCAGGAGCTCCACATCCGAGTACGCCTTGATCAGTGCCACGATCTCGATGTCCATCACATCGCGCAGCTCACGACGCACCGCGTCGACCGCCCGGATTCCGCGCAGTGGATCGTCTCCGGTCAGGATGTCGACATGGGTGCGCACGGCCGTCGTGCCGTTGCGCAACAGTGCCAGCGCCGCTGCCCGCGCCCGCGTCCGGAACGACTCCTCGTCGAACAGCAGCGAACCTCGTTTCCACGTGGCGATCGCGTCATGCAGGTCCCCGAGTTCAGGCTGCAACGCGTCCCACGACAGCGCCTTGTCCAGGTGAGCGTGCGGTTCGGCCGGCGCGGTGATCAACAGATAGCCACGAAGGTCGACGTGTGTGCCGGGGGCGCCGGAGTCGGCCGTGCTTGCTCCGGCTGCGGAAACGGCGGTGACGACGTCGTGTTCGATCCTGACATCCACCACGGAGCCGTCGGCCAGGGTGGCCTCAGTCAGCAGCACGTCTCACACCCGCCGTGTCCGGACGTACAGACCGGCGACGTGGGCGCAGGCGGCCGAGCGGGCACCGTCGGCGTCCCCCGCCTCGATGGCGGCGACGATCCGGTCGTGCTCGCCGACGGCCAGTCGGCGATTGAGCCCGGTGGTCCACATGTCGGACCGATACAGGTGCGACTGACCGTCGAGGCGAGCCAGCGCATCACACAGCGGACGGTTGCCGGAGGTGTCCCTGATGAGGGTGTGGAACTGCAAGTCCAGCCGGGCGTCGCGGTGCCGGTCCGGAGCATCGTCCAGCAACTCGCGCTGTACCTGCACCATCTTGCGGAGTTGTTCGACGGTGGCATGCGTGGCGATCAGCGTCGCGTTGTGCGCGGCCAGCCCGTCGAGCACCTCTCGGACTTCGAAGACCGCCCTGACGGCGTCGTCATCCAGCAGTGTCACGCGGGCCCCGGCGTTGCGGGTATGCGTCGCCAGTCCCTCGTAGATGAGCTGCTGCACCGCTTCCCGCACCGGGGTGCGGGACACGTTGAGTCGCGCCGCGAGCGCAGGTACGGACAGCGGGCTGCCCGGCGCCAGCTCACCGCTGAAGATCAGCTCCTGCAACGAATCGTGTACGGATTCGGTGAGCAGCGTGCCGTCCGACACCGTCACAGGCTGGCCTCCTTCACCCGCGCCGCCTCGCGCAGGTCCGTCTTCGGCGCGACCCCGGTGCGCAGTCCCGCCACCTTCATCGCGATGTTCTCGGCAACGGTAATCGGCGGGTAGCCGCTCTCGCCGTCGGCGAGCGTGCCCGGCAGTGCTTCGAGCACCGCGTCGTGGTTGCCGTCGAAGAAGAACGCCGCGGACCGTCGCCGCCGGATCCGGCCGTCGATCACCGGAGGGTCCACGCGGTGCACGGTGGACATCCAGCGATCGTTGGTCCAGCGTGCCATCGCGTCACCGAGGTTGATCAGCAATGCCCCGTCCGCCGGTTGGACGTCATGCCAGGCGCCGTCACGGTCGAGGACCTGCAGGCCCGGTACCTGATCGGCCCACAGGACTGTGAGGATGCCGAAGTCTGTGTGTGCGCCCATCCCCTGCAGGTTGCCGGCTATCTCCGAATCTCCCTGTGGGAGAGCGAAGTTGTTCATCTTGAGCACTTCGATGGAATGGTCGATCATCGCGTCGAAGTGGTTCGCGGGCAGCCCGAGCGCATCGGTGACCGCCACCATCAGGGTGCGGGCCAGTGTCTGCGCGCGGGCGAAGTACGCCTCGACTCGGGGACGGAAGGCCGGAGCTGCATCGGGCCAGTTGTTCGGGGCGTACCCGGTGTCCGGCAGTTCCACACCCGGGAATGACGCAGCTTCGGTGCCGACGGTGTAGGCCTCGTAGTAGTCGTTCATCTGGTTGGTGGTCACACCCAGGCTCATGCTCAACGATTCGCTCTTCGGCGGCGAATACCCCCTGTTGGCAGACGGGTCGCGCCGGTATGGCATTTTGGCCGGCAACGGCAGACCGAAGAAATCGTCGAGCGCGTCGCCGAGGTCGGCGATCACGGCGGTTTCGATACCGTGTCCGACGATCTGGATGAAACCGACCTCCTGGCAGGCCGTGTCGAGATCTGCTGCCACTCGGGCGCATTCCGGATCGGTGGCCGCGGTGCCGCCTGCCACATATCGGCTCACGTCGAGAACGGGTACATCGAACATCTTCTCTCCTTCGGGTTTCACAGGTGGCGCCCGGATTCGTGCCAGCGGCCCACGACCAGCCGGGTCAGCAGGCCCATCGCGCCGAAAACCAGCACCCCGAACAGGGAGGCGAGCACGATCGCCGCGATCAGGTCATCGGACTGCAACCGGCCGCGGTACACGTCGAGCAGGGTGCCGATCCCGGGTCGCCCCTTGGCGAAGAACATGTCACCGATGATCGCGCCCACCACGACGAGCCCCGCGGCGGTCCGCACGCCGGTCAGAATCGCGGGGAGCGCCGCGGGCAGCTCGAGCTTGCGCAACCGATCCCAACGCGTCGCCCCGGAAACGGTGAACAGTTCATGCATGCCACGGTCCACCGACCGGATCCCGAAATGGGTGTTGGTGATGATCGGAAACACCGCGATGAGCACGCACACCAGAGTGCGGGCTGCCATCCCGTAGCCGAGCCACAGACCTATCAGCGGAACGATCGCGAGAATCGGAATTACCTGTACGACAACGGCATACGGGTAGATCACCTTTTCCAGCCAGCGCGCTTGGCACATCAGCACCCCCGTGCCGATACCGACGACGACGGCAACCAGGAAGCCCGCCAGCGTCACCTGCGCGGTGACCGACAACGCGGCCACCATCGGTTCCAGATGCGTCCAGTTCAGCAACGAGTTGCGTAGCACGTCGACCGGTGGTGGCAGCATGAACCGCCGCTGGGGGTCCAGTACCAGGTAACTGACCCCCGACCACGCCAGCAGTCCCACCGCCAGAGACAACAGCGGATATCCCACGGCCGCTCCGAATCTCCTGCCGCGCTTGTGGTCTCCCGCCACAGGCGGTGTCGCGGTCGCAGCGACCTGCCTACGAATTGCGATGACAGTCATGCGGACCTCCCGTACAGCAGCGCCGAGACCTCGGCCACGTAGTCGGTGAATCGGGCATCGAAACGCAGCTCAGCCGGCCGCGGCGAGGGGAAGTCGATCTCGACGATGCCGGCGATCCGGCCGGGCCGCGGCGTCATGACCACCACCCGATCGGCCAGATAAACGGCCTCCGACACCGAGTGCGTCACGAACAACGCCGTGAAGCCGCGCTGGGTGTACAGCCGCTGCAACTCCACCTGCATCTCCAGTCTTGTCATCTCGTCCAGAGCACCGAACGGTTCGTCGAGCAGCAGCACCTCGGGCGCCAACGTGAGAGCCCGGGCCATCGACGCCCGCATCCTCATGCCACCGGACAACGTCTTGGGCAACTGATCGGCGAACCCATCGAGGCCGACTGCCGAAATGGTCTCCGCAGCAAGTTTTTTCATACGCACTCGGTCGGTATTTGCGAGCTCGGCGCAGAGTTCGACATTGGCCCGCACGCTACGCCAGGGCAGCAGGGTGGGTTCTTGGAAGATGAACCCGACCGACGCGCTGCCTAGGCGCACGACGCCCGAACTCGGCTGCTCCAAGCCCGCCGCCATCCGCAACAGCGTCGATTTTCCGCAGCCGGACGGTCCGACGATCGCGATGAACTCACCGCGCCCGATTCGGAGGTCGGCGTGTTCGATCGCCACTGTGCCGGTGTCGAAACGCTTTGCGATGTCAGCGAATACGATCTGCGATCGATCATCGGCCGGTTCCACATGAACTCCTGACGGCTCGTTTGGGCGAGCATTACATGCAACATAGTTCTCGACTGGTAGTAACAGCGTTGATTACATGTATTACGTCCACGTTTCAAGATGTGAACCCGGCGTAAGAACCTTGGGCATACTCGATCAAGTTGCCTGCATAGGCGGATATCAGCGTCGCTGGGTGGCACGTTAACACCGACGCAATACAGTTCATGATTGCATGTAATTACCGACCGGCCGATGTCTCGCCGCGCCGGCTGGCCCGTCCCCCACCCTATTCAGGAGCACCATGAACCGAGCACACCTGCAGAAGGTCGCCGCCGCAGCCGCCGTGGCCGGCGTCGCGGTCTCGCTGACCGCTTGCGCCTACGGCGAGGACCAGCCCGCGGAAAGGCCATCGCTGCAACCAGCGGCCACGGCACAGCAGCTGACCGACGTCTGTCCCGCCGACGTAGGCATACAGCTGCAATGGCAGCCGCAGTCGGACATGGGTGCGGTGTTCGGGATGCTGGGCCCGGGTTACCAGGTGAACACCCAAGAAAAGTCGGTCACCGGACCGTTGGTGGCCGCGGGCAAGGACACCGGGGTCTCGCTGACCCTGAAATCCGGTGGGCCCGCCATCGGTTTCCAATCCGTCCCGTCACAGCTCTATGTCGACGACTCGGTGATGATGGGCATCGTGCACGGCGACCAACTGGTGGCCGCGGCCTCCGACCAGCCCGTCATCGGAGTGACGCCGCTGCTGAAGTACAGCCCGGCAATCCTGATGTGGGACCAGGCGTCCCACCCGACGTGGTCGAGCGTCGCCGACATCGGCAAGTCCGACGCCACCGTCGTGGTGTCGAAGGATCAGATCTTCCCGCAGTGGATGGTTCAGAAAGGCATGCTCAAACAGTCCCAGATCGACACCGGCTACGACGGCGCCCCCGCACGTTTCGTGGGCGATCCCGCGCTGGCCCAGCAGGGCTTCGCCAACTCGGAACCCTACACCTATGAGCACGACACCCCGGCCTGGAACAAGCCGGTTTCCTACGGCCTGATCAAGGACGTCGGCTACGACATCTATGCGTCCAACATCTCCGTGCGGTCCGATCGAATCACCGAACTATCACCGTGCCTGCACAAGCTGGTACCCATCATCCAGCAGTCCGGCATGGACTATGCGGCGGCGCCGGCGGCCGTGAACAAGATGATCGTCGATATCGTCTCTCAGGACAGCACCTACTCCCCCTACACCGAGGGTGAAGCCGCCTTCAGCGCTGACCTGTTGGCAGCAAAGGGTTTACTCGCGCCGGAGGACAACGGTTCGTTCGGTGTGTACGACCCGGCCCGTACCGCTCGCAACGTCGCGGACCTGCGCGCGGTGCTGGCCGCCACCGGCAACGTCGTGCCCGCCGACATGACCGCTGACCGCCTGTTCACCAATGAGTTCATCGATCCCTCGATCCGGAAGGCCACCGCATGACCGCCGATATGACCGAACTGCAACGCGAACGGGCTATGGGGGCGCTCGGCACCGAAAGCGCGCGCGAGGTGCGACGCATCTCCCTGGCGGGTCTACCTGACCGGCGCGAAGAAGTCGCCGACGAATTATGGTCGGCTGCAACGGATATCGGTTTCTTTCAAGTAGTCGACCATGGTATCGACCTCGACGCTGTGCGCACCGCGTTCGGCGCCGCCGAGAAGTTCTTCGCGCTCCCCGAGGACGCCAAGGCGCGCAGGCCCAAGCGCTTCAATTCGGGCTGGGAGCAACTGACCCAGATCCGGCCGTCGGTCGGTGTGCCCGATCAAAAGGAGTCTTACCAGGTCACGTTGTCGAACATGGTGGGATTGTGGCCCGATGAAGGCGAGCTTCCCGGCTTTCGCGCGACGCTGCTGGACTTCGAACACAAGTGTTGGCAGCTGGCAATGGAACTGCTGTCCCTGTTCGCCGACAAGCTCGCCTTCGACCGCGACTTCTTCACCCGCGCCCACGACCCGGCCTCGGCCACCTACCAAAGCACCCTGCGACTTCTGCACTACTTCGCGTTGCCTGCGGACGCAGATCTGTCCGGAGTCTGGCGGGCGGGTGCACACACCGACTTCGATTGTCTGACGCTGCTGTTCCAGCGTGCCGGGCAAGGCGGGCTACAGGTCTGTCCCGGTAAGGAGATGGCAGCTCAGGAATGGACCTCGGTACAGCCGTCGGAAGACGCGATCACCTGCAATATCGGCGACATGTTGATGCGTTGGAGCGACGATCTGCTGCCCTCCAACTTTCACAGGGTCAGGAGCCCGAGTCAGGACGAGCACCGTGGTGCGCGCTACAGCATCGCCTTCTTCGCGCAGGCCAACAGTGAGGTCTTGATTTCGGGTCCGACCGAGAAGTACCCACCCATCAGTGCGAAGGACTATCTGCAGCAACGCATCAGCGCGAACTTTGCCGGCTAGCTACTGTCGAACTCATGGAACGGGTACGACCGCCCTGGTGGCTCAAGTACGTCAACAAGGTATTCATCGCACTGTCGAAGCTGGGCGTCGGTGGCGCGAAGGGTCCGCTGGTGCTGACGGTGCCCGGACGAAAATCGGGTAAGCCGCGCTCGACGCCCGTCACCCCGATGACGGTGGACGGTCACCGCTACATCGTGGGCGGACTGCCCGGCGCGGACTGGGTGGCCAACGTGCGGGCCGCCGGCGAGGCCTCCCTGCATCAGGGACGCCGCGCCACCCGGGTGCATGTCGTGGAGATGCCCGACGACGAGGCCCGGCCCCTGCTGCGGCAGTTCCCGGTGCTCGTGCCGACCGGGGTGGGCTTCATCCGCAACGCGGGCCTGGTCACCGGCCCGAACCCCGACGAGTTCGAGGCTCTCGCGGGCCGGATCCCAGTGTTCCGCCTGGATCAGATCTAGCCCTCGCTACAGGTGCGGGGCTTCCTTGATCTTGCTGTCCTGCTTACCGGCCGTCTGACAGAACGTCGACACCGACAGCCGGGTGCCGGTGATCTCCAGTTGCGCTGCGTCCTGGCCCTTTTCGTCCTTGAGCATCTTGGCAACCGCGTCGGTCTGGGTCTTCTCGTCGGCCTCCAGGAAGCTCTTGCACGAGGTGTCACCGCCGGTGATCGAGGGAGCGGAGCATCCCACCAGCAATCCGGCAGCCCCGACCATCGTCAACAAACCCGTAGATAACTTCATCGTCACCCTCCTGTGTTCTGCGCAGTAGGTGCGCGTTGGCGGCTCATTCATACCCAACTGCCAGCCGGGCGAAACCCGCTGCATACAGTCGGGGCATGACCTTTGACCCGGCCCTCTGGCAGCCCGTCCCCGGTTTCGAGCTGACGGACATCACCTATCACCGGCACGTCGTGGACGGCGTGGCGAAGCCGACGGTGCGGGTGGCCTTCGACCGGCCGGAGGTGCGTAACGCCTTCCGGCCGCACACCGTCGACGAGTTGTACCGGGTGCTCGACCATGCCCGGATGTCGCCCGATGTCGGGGTGATCCTGTTGACCGGCAACGGCCCGTCGGAAAAGGACGGCGGCTGGGCGTTCTGCTCCGGCGGCGATCAGCGCATCCGGGGCCGCAGCGGCTATCAGTACGCCGAGGGTGAGACCGCGGAGACCGTCGACCCGGCAAGGGCCGGGAGGCTGCACATCCTGGAGGTGCAGCGGCTCATCCGGTTCATGCCGAAGGTGGTCATCTGCCTGGTCAACGGGTGGGCGGCCGGCGGCGGCCACAGCCTGCACGTGACCTGCGACCTGACCCTGGCCAGCCGCGAGCATGCGCGCTTCAAGCAGACCGACGCCGACGTCGGCAGCTTCGACGGCGGGTTCGGCAGCGCCTACCTGGCGCGCCAGACGGGCCAGAAGTTCGCCAGGGAGATCTTCTTCCTGGGCCGCGCCTACGACGCCCAGACGATGTACCAGATGGGGGCGGTGAACGACGTCGTCGACCATGCCGACCTGGAGACCACAGGCCTGCAGTGGGCCGCCGAGATCAACGGCAAGTCCCCGCAGGCGATCCGGATGCTCAAGTTCGGCTTCAACCTGATCGACGACGGCCTGGTGGGCCAGCAGGTGTTCGCCGGTGAGGCAACGCGTTTGGCCTATATGACCGATGAGGCGGTGGAGGGCCGCGACGCCTTCCTGGAGAAGCGCGACCCGGACTGGAGCGGGTTCCCCCGCTACTTCTAGGTTGTGTCCATGAGCAAGAACCCGCTGCGCCGACTGTCCGAAGCCGTGCTGCTGACCAGCATGCGGCCCCCGCTCACCGAGTACCTGAGCCGCGGTCCCGAGGTCGAGTTGCGCGGCAAGCGCATCCTGATCACCGGGGCCTCGTCGGGCATCGGTGAGGCCTCGGCCCGCAAACTGGCCGCGTGTGGCGCCAGCGTCGTGGTGGTGGCCCGCCGGGCCGACCTGTTGGACGGCCTCGCCGAGAGCATCCGTGACCGCGGTGGCCTCGCCGAGGCGATCGCCACCGACCTGTCCGATCTGGACGAGGTCGACGCTCTCACCGCGCAGGTGCTCGAGAGTCACGGCGGCATCGACATCCTGATCAACAACGCGGGCCGGTCCATCCGGCGCCCGCTGATCGAATCGCTGGACCGCTGGCATGACCTGGAGCGGACCATGGCGCTGAACTACTACTCTCCGTTGCGGCTGATGCGGGCGCTGGTGCCCGGCATGATCGATCGCGGCGACGGGCACGTGATCAACGTCTCGACGTGGGGCGTGATGAACGAATCGTCGCCGTTGTTCGGGGCGTATCAGGCATCCAAGGCGGCGCTGACGGCGGTCAGTCGGGTGGCCGAGACCGAGTGGTCGGGCAAGGGCGTGCACTCGACGACGCTGTTCTATCCGTTGGTCAAGACGCCGATGATCGAGCCGACCAAGGCCTTCGTCGGCATGCCGGGCTTGTCCGCCGAGGAGGCCGCCGACTGGATGCTCACGGCCGCGCGGACCCGGCCGGTGCGCATCGCGCCCCGGATGGCGGTCACCGCCAAGGCGCTGGACAGTGTGGCCCCGAGCCTGCTGGGCGCGATCATGAAACGCGGCGCGCCCGCACAGGATTGACGTTAGGTTAGCCATGCCATACTCGACCGCGTGTCCGAGTATGCGATCCAGGTCGAAGACGTCACCAAACAGTTCGGGGACAAGCGGGCCCTGAACGGCGTGACGTTCAGCATGGCCGCGGGCACCGTGCTCGGTGTGCTCGGGCCCAACGGCGCCGGCAAGACCACCACCATCAACGTGCTGGCCACGCTGGTCCGGCCCACCTCGGGCCACGCCAGGGTCGCCGGATTCGACGTTGTCACCCACGCCGCCGACGTCCGCAAGAGCATCGGGCTGACGGGCCAGTACGCCGCCATCGACGAGATGCTCACCGGCCGCGAGAACCTCATCCTGTTCGGCGAACTCAACGGTCTGTCCCGTGCCAGGGCGCACGCCCGCGCCGACGAACTCCTGACCGCTTTCAGCCTCACCGATGCCGCGGGGCGGCGGGTGTCCACCTATTCGGGCGGTATGCGCAGGCGCGCCGACATCGCCTGCGGGCTGGTCGCCGCGCCCGCCGTGGTCTTCCTCGACGAGCCGACCACCGGCCTGGATCCGCGCAGCCGGCGTGAGGTGTGGGATCTGGTCGGTGCCCTGGCCGGTCAGGGCACCAGCGTGCTGCTGACCACCCAGTACCTGGATGAGGCCGACGCCCTGTCGGATTCGATCGTCGTGATCGACCACGGCCGGGTGATCGCCGAGGGCACCGCCGACGAGCTCAAGCAGCGCGTCGGCGGCAGCTTCTGCCAGGTCACCCCCGCGCATGCGGCCGACGGACCCCGGATCGCGGCGGCGCTCGCCGATATCGCAGCGGGCCCGGGCGAGCTGTCGGCCGACCCGGACACCGGGACGCTGTCGGTGCCCGCCCCCAACGGTCTGGCCACCCTGAGCGAGGTGTTCCGCCGTGTCGAGACACTCGATATCGAGATCGCCGACATCGCGTTGCGCAAGCCGTCCCTGGACGAGGTGTTCTTCGAACTGACCGGCTCACCGACATGACCGCACTGGGCAGCCTGACCCGCCGCTCGGTGCTCGGCACCCTGCGCGACGGGGACCTGATCTTCGCGATCGGCGGGCCCGTCGCATTCTTCGTGTGCTTCAACATCACCCTGCGCAACGTCATCGACACCGGCGGGATGAGCTACCCGCAGTACATCCTGCCCGTCATCGTGGTGCAGGCGATGATCTTCACCGCGATGACCACGGCCGACCGCGCGGCACGGGATCACTTGAGCGGCATGGGAATCCGGATGCGGTCCCTGCCCATCTCCGCACTCGCACCGGTGACCGCGCGGATGCTGTCCGCGTCGGTGCGCGCCGTCGCGGCCCTGGCGGGTGCGCTGGCGGTGGGGTACGGATTCGGGTTCCGGCTACAGGCCGGGTTCATCGACCTGGTCGCCTTCGTCGGCATCGCGCTGGTGCTGTCACTGGCGCTGTCGCTGGGCGCCGACGCCATGGGCTCGGTGGCGGGCAGCACCGAGGCGGCCGGGCAGGTGCTGCTCATCCCGCAACTGCTGCTGGTCATGCTGTCCACCGGAATCGCACCGGCACAATCGTTCCCGTCCTGGCTGGGACCTTTCGTACGCAACCAGCCGGTGTCGGTCATCGCCGAGACTCTGCGCGGGCTGGCCGTGGGCGACCACGTCCGGATCGGCGCCAGTCTGGCCTGGTGTGCCGGGCTGTTGGTGGTGTTCGGCGCGATCGCGGTCAAGGCACAGCGGCGGCCGCGATGAGCGTCTTCGCGAAGAGCAGCGGGCACAGCATGATTCGGCAATCCCGCTTACACGCCCGGCGACTGCTGCTTGGCTGGCAGCGCGCCCCGGTGGTGCTGATCCAGTCGCTGATCTTCCCGACGTTCCTGCTGATCGTCTACTCCCTGGTGGTCGGCAGGTCGGTGCTGCACCTGACCGGATCGAGCAGCCTGTACGGCCTGGTGCCGATGTGTGCGGTGGCGGGGGCCCTGTTCGGCGCCATGGGCACCGGCGCGGCGATACCCGACGAGCGCGAAGCGGGTCTGCTGAGCCGGCTGTGGGCCCTGCCCGTGCACCGGGTCAGCGCGCTGGCCGGGCGGCTGCTCGCCGAGAGTGCCCGGGCGCTCATCGGCGCCGTGGTGATCACCGTGGTGGGCGTGGCGATGGGCCTGCGGTTCGTCGCGGGCTGGCCGGGGGCGATCGGGTTCGTCCTCGTCCCGGTGTTGATGGTGGTCGGGTTCGCCACGGTCATCGTCGCGGTCGCAGTGCAGTCCGGCGGCAAGAACATCATCACCGGCTTGTCGACGGTGTGCTTCCTGCTGTTGTTCTTCAATTCCGGCATGGTGCCGGTCGACGTGTTCCCCGGCTGGGTGCAGCCGATCGTGCGGGCGCAGCCGATGTCCCCGGCCATCGAGGCCATGCGTGGGCTGGCCGGCGGCGGACCGGTGTTGTGGCCGGCGCTGCAGTCGGCCGCCTGGGTCGCCGGGCTCATCGCGGTGTTCGGGCCGATCGCCGTGCGTGGCTACCGGATCGCCGCCGAGAACCCCTAGCCGCCGCGCGCCGTGATAGACACGGAGCATGGAAATCCTGGCCAGCCGGATGCTCATCAGGCCGGTGGACTATCCGAAATCCGTGGCGTTCTACCGCGACGCGATAGGTCTGGCCATTGCCCGCGAATACGGCGCGGGCACGGTGTTCTACGCCGGGCAGTCGTTGATCGAGTTGGCGGGGCACGGTGAGCCGTCTGCGGCCGGAATCCTGTGGCTGCAGGTGCGCGATGTCTATTCCGCCGAAACGGAATTGGCGGCTCGCGGCGTACCGATCACCCGGGCCGCCCGGGAGGAGCCCTGGGGCCTGCACGAAATGCACGTCACCGATCCGGACGGCATACTGCTGATCTTCGTCGAGGTACCCGCCACCCATCCCCTGCGCCGCGACGTCCG
This sequence comes from Mycolicibacterium cosmeticum, assembly GCA_016197365.1. Lineage (GTDB taxonomy): Bacteria > Actinomycetota > Actinomycetes > Mycobacteriales > Mycobacteriaceae > Mycobacterium > Mycobacterium cosmeticum_A. The sequence goes on from JACPVS010000010.1 coordinate 178,256, forward strand.
CAACTGAAAGGCAACCCATGGCCGAGACCAAGATCACCGTCATCTACGACAACCCGACAGATCCGGCGGCATTCGAGAATGCTTACCCCACAGAGCAGTTGGAGGCCGCCCGGCGCATCCCGGGGTATGTGCGGTTCGAGGCGTCCAAGGTGTGGCCCAAGGAGGACGGCAGCCCGACCCCCGCGTGGCGGTCGATCGACCTCTATTACCCGGACTACGACGCCGCCAGCGTCGCCGTGACCACCCCGGAGGCGGGCGAATTCTTCGCGGCGATGGCGCGGCTGTCCACCGGTGGCGTGCGAGTGTTGTTCTCCGAGATAGAAATACCGCAGGACTGAACCAAGAGAACACCCCCGGTCCAAAGGACCGGGGGTGTTCTCTATGAGCGGTTCAGCGTGCCGGTGCCGCGAGGGGCCAGCCGACCGAGGCCAGCCGCGAGGCGACCTGGTGGATCTCCTCGGGGTTGGGCTCCTTCTCGATGATCTGTTGCACGGCGGCGTGGATCTCCGCCTCGGTCACCGGGTCGTCGCCGTCGCTGGAGCGCAGGATCGACTGCGCGGCCTTGACGACCTCGTCCTCGGTGAGCGAACGCTTCAGCAGGGCCAGCAGGGCGAAGTAGTCCTTGGGCGGAACACCTTCGGGATAGCCCTCGTGCAGCCAGCCGAGCACATTGTCGATGACGCTGCTGTTCTCGGTCATGTCGTCAGCCTTACTTGCTCGGCAGGAAGGGGACGGGGTTGAAACCGAAGTGGTGGATGATGGTGGCCTTGGTGATCCACAGGATCGCGATCAGGATCACCACCGACACCAACGCGAACAGCACCAGACCGAGCGCCTTGACGGCCGGGTTGGGCGCCTGCACGGTGCCGTCGTTGTTGGTGCCACCGGAGCCGCTGGAGAAGGCCACCAGTCCTGTCGCGAACACCGCGGGCAGACCGGCGCCGAGGATCAGCCCGATGACGAGCACCTTGAGGATGGATTCCAGGTAAGTCATTGCGTCACATTCCCTATCGTTGCAGTCTCAGTCGCGATCTCAGACAGCCGCTTTGTCGGCGCTGCCCGAGGTGCTGGAGTCGCGGACATCGGCAGGCACCACCGAGTTGGTCGTGTCGTCCCAGTCGGCGTTGACGTTGCTCGAGTCGACCTTCTGCTGCTGTGCACGCCACCACATGTAGCCCGACAGCGCCACCAGGATGACGAAGATGACGCCGTCGCCGACCAGCTGCGAACCGGTGGCGGACTTCAGGCCGTGGGACAGCCAGTAGGACAGGGCGCCCACCAGAGCGGCGGCCGGCAGGGTGATCAGCCAGGCCATGGCCATGCGGCCCGCGACGGCCCAGCGCACCTCGGCGCCCGGCTTGCCGACACCGCTACCGAGGATGGAGCCGGTGGCGACGTGGGTGGTGGACAGCGCCATACCGGCGGCGCTGGAGCTCAGAATGATGGCGGCCGACGAAGCCTCGGCGGCCAGGCCCTGCGGGGACTCGATCTCGACGAGGCCCTTACCCAGGGTGCGGATGACGCGCCAGCCGCCGATGTAGGTGCCCAGGCCGATGGCCAGGGCGCAGGAGGCGATGATCCAGAACGGCAGGCCATCTTCCTTCACGTTGCCGGTCAGGTGGCCGGTGGTGATGAGCGCGAGGGCGATGACGCCCATGGTCTTCTGTGCGTCGTTGGTGCCGTGCGACAGCGCGACCAGTGATGCAGTGGCGATCTGGCCCCAGCGGAAGCCGTCCTCGCGACGCTTCTTCTGGACGTTGCGGGTGATCCGGTAGACCAACCAGGTGCCGACGGCGGCGACCAGGCCTGCGATGAACGGGGCGGCCAGCGCGGGGATGAGCACCTTCTGGAACACGCCGGGCCAGTTGACGCCCGCCATGCCGAGTGCGGCGAGGCCGGCGCCGATCAGGCCACCGAAGAGCGCGTGCGACGAGCTGGACGGGATGCCGAACAGCCAGGTCAGCAGGTTCCACAGGATGCCGCCGATGAGGCCGGCGAAGATGATGGTCAGGCCCATCGACGCGTCGATGCCCGAGAGCAGGTGTCCGGTCTTACCGTCCTGCACCTTGAGCACCGAGGTGGTGACCGTGACGGCCACCTCGACCGAGAGGAAGGCGCCGACCAGGTTCAGGATGCCGGCCAGGATCACCGCCGTCTTGGGCTTGAGGGCACCGGTGGCGATCGACGTCGCCATCGCATTTCCGGTGTCGTGAAATCCGTTGGTGAAGTCGAATGCCAGTGCTGTGCCTATCAGCAGCACCAGGATGATCATCTCTGCGCTCATGGGGGTAATTCTGGGGTAACGCCGAGTCGTTTGACCAGCGGGTAGGGTGCCTATCAATAGGGCCTGACCAGGCATTTTCCCGCCGCCCGTTAGGTGTTCACCCAGTGTTCATCCAGGTGCTCCGAGCCGTTAGCCTGGCGCCGAACAAAGCTGTCCATTTGTCAGTTCATTCACAGACGCGGCCCGTGACCGCGGGCACTACGATCGATGCGTCTGCAAGGAGGACGACGAGCCGTGAATGCATTTCTCGCAAAGATCGTGGCGTGGCTGAATGCCGGCTACCCGGAGGGAATTCCGGGTCCGGACCGCGTTCCGCTGATGGCGCTGCTCACCCGGCGGCTCAGCAATGACGAGGTGAAGGCCGTCGCCCAGGATCTGATCGACCGCGGCGAATTCGACCACATCGACATCGGTGTGCTGATCACCCAGTTGACCGACGAGTTGCCCCGCGAAGAAGACGTCGAACGGGTGCGGACACGGCTGGCGGCCGCGGGCTGGCCGCTGGACGACCCGCGCGAAGACAGCCAGGACACCCCATAGCCGTTCTGCGCCCGCTCCCGATCGGCCCCGGCGCGGCGGCCCTGGCCGCGCTGCCGGCGATCGAGGGTGCGCTCGCCGCGCGGGCCCCGGCCCTACTCCCCGTCCCCAGCGATGATCCCCGCCAGACCGAGCTGCTGATCGACGCACTACGGGCCGGTGAACCCGTCGGCGACCGCATCGCCGTGGTGGTGCCCACGTCGGGCACCACCGGAATCCCGAAGGGCGCCATGCTGTCGGCGGCCGCACTGACCGCCGGCGCGGTGGCCACCCACGCACGTCTCGGCGGCCCGGGCCGCTGGCTGTTGGCCCTGCCCGCCCATCACATCGCCGGACTGCAGGTGCTGGTGCGCAGCGCCCTGGCCGGCACCACCCCCGTGGCGATCCCGGCGAGTTTCGGCGCGACCGAGTTCGTCACGGCGGTCGCCGCGATGGGATCCGGGCCGCGCTACGCCTCTCTGGTGGCCGCACAACTGACCAGGGCGCTGGACGACCCGGCGGCCGCGGCCGCGCTGGCCGACCTGGACGCGGTTCTGATCGGCGGCGGCCCGATGCCCGCGGGCGTCGCCGCGCGGGCAGCCGGCGCCGGGGTGCGGGTGGTGCGTACCTACGGGATGAGCGAAACCGCGGGCGGCTGCGTGTACGACGGGCGGGCGCTCGACGGCGTGACGGTGCGCATCGACGACGGGCGCGTGGTGCTGGGCGGTGCGATGGTCGCCGACGGCTACCGCAATCCGGTGGTACCCGACCCGTTCGCCGAACCCGGCTGGTTCCGCACCGATGATCTCGGCGTGCTCGACGGATCGGGTGTGTTGACGATCCTCGGACGGGTGGACGACGCCATCAGCACCGGCGGCCTGACGGTGTTGCCCCAGTTGGTGGAGAACGCGCTGGCCGACCATCCGGCGGTGGCCGAGTGCGCCGTGTTCGCGGTTCCCGACGAACGGCTGGGCCAGCGGGTGGTCGCGGCCATCGTGGCGGCACCCGGCGGCGCGGCACTCGACCTGGCCGAGGTTCGCGCCCACATCGAGAAGACGCTGGAGCGCACCGCCGCGCCGCGGGAGATCCACTTCGTGGACGCACTGCCCCGGCGGGGCATCGGCAAGCTGGACCGAAAAGCGCTTTCGCAACGGTTCGGTACCGGCGGATGATGGACCCATGCGCACTGAGGTCACCACGGTCGAGGAACTACGGGCCATCGTCGGGCAACCCACCGCCGCCGTCGCCAACAAGGTGACCGATCGGCTGTCCGACATCCACCGGGACTGGATCTCGCACTCGCCGTTGTGCTTTGTCGCCACCACCGACGCCGAGGGCCGGGTCGACGTCTCACCCAAAGGTGATCCGCCCGGTTTCGTGCACGTGCTCGACGCGCGCACCATCGCCATCCCGGAACGGCCGGGCAACAAGCGCGTCGACGGCTACCTGAACGTGCTGGCGCGCCCACACGTCGGCACCCTCTTCGTCATCCCCGGCCGCGGGGACACCGTGCGGGTCAACGGGCGGGCCCGAATACTCGCCGACGCACCCTATTTCGATGCGATGGCCGTCGGCGGCAAGCGGCCCATCCTGGCCCTGGAGATCGCCGTCGAGGAGGTGTTCTTCCACTGCGCCAAGGCTTTTCTGCGGTCCGATGCATGGAAGCCGGAGACCTGGGACCCCGAGGCGATGCCCAGCACGGCGCAACTGGCCCGGTCGTTCAAGCCCGACGAGAGCCTGGAACAGCTGCAGAAGTACTACAGCGAAGACCACCTGCGCACGCTGCTCTACTGATGCACCAGGCAGTCTGACGGCGCACCCGGGAGCTTCGGACGTCCCAGGCGCGCCGTCAGGGCTGACTACAGATCAGCGGGCCGACTTGGCAGCCTTGGCAGCACCCTTCTCGGTGGTCTTGCCCTTGTTGGCCAGTTCGCCGCCGGCGCTCTCCAAATGCGCGCGGACAAACCACTGGAACTTCTCCAACGCGCCTGCCTGCCCGATGAGCAGATCCTGCGACACCAGATCGAGTTCATCGAGGGTGGCGATGGCCTTTCGGATATCGCCGATCACGCCGTCGTACACCAGATCCAGTGCGGCCAAATGAGCTTGAACGGTGTCGCGGCCCACCGAATAGTCGTCCCACACCCGGTCCTTGAGGATGGCGCCCGGGGTTCCCTGCGGCGACGCACCGAGGGCGGCGATCCGCTCGGCGACGTCATCGGCGAAGCCTCGCACCAGTTCGACCTGCGGGTCGATCATCTCGTGCACGCCGATGAAGTTGGGGCCCACCACGTTCCAGTGCACGTGCTTGAGCGTGAGGTGGAGATCGTTGTAGGTGCTCAACTGCTTCTGCAGCAGATCGGCGATCTTGCGGCCGTCCTTGTCGGAAAGACCGGGGATGGTGAATTCAGTCATCAATTCGCTCCTTACGCATGTGGCTTCCGCGCTGCGAATACCCACGCCCGCAGCCCGCCAATCACAGCGATTCAACGCCGCAGGTGCGGGTAACCGGCCGTCATGGACACCTCATCCACCAACCCGCGGGTCCAGCACATAGCACCGGTGCGTGTCGCTGCCCTCGTCGTCGGCGCGCTGTTTTTACTCGTCGGCCTGGCCGGGTTCATCCCCGGGATAACTACCCACACCGACATGCTCGCCTGGGCTGGCCATCATTCGGGAAGCCTGTTGTTGGGCGTTTTCGCAGTATCGGTACTGCACAATCTGGTGCACCTGGCATTCGGGGTATCTGGGCTCGTGGTTGCCCGAACCGCCGGCGGCGCAAGGCTGTATCTCATCGCCGGCGGCATCGTCTATCTGGCGCTCACTGTGTACGGACTGCTGGTCGACCACGCAAGCACGGCGAACTTCGTACCACTGAACACCGCGGACAACTGGCTGCATCTGGGGCTGGGTGTGGTGATGGTCGCGCTGGGCGCCCTGCTGGGCCAACCGGCCGAACATCGCGGCGCGATCGATGGGCTCGATTAGCACGTTTGGTGTCCGCGTCGACGGGTACTCGCTCCGATGCGTACTGAGTTCTACGCGGAGCTCGACCGCCTCACGGCCGAGCTGGGCGGGATGTGCGCATTGGCGGCAAGCACCATGGAGTGCGTGACGGACGCCTTGGTCCGGGCAGACAGGGAAGCTGCTCACCAGTGTGGCGTCGAGGTTGCCCGTCTGGGCCGATTGCACCACTGCGCCGGCGAGCGTGCGTTCGCCATGTTGTCGATGCAGGCGCCGGGCGCACATGCCCTCCGAGTGCTCATGTCGGCGGTCCCGATCGCCGCCGACGCGAATCGCATGGGCGCACTGGCCGCCAACATCGCCAGGGAACAGCGCCGTCGGCGGCCTGCCGGCGTCCCACCGGTCGCCGTCGCGGATTTCGCCGAGATGGGCCGCCAGGCCGTGGCACTCACCGAGTTCGCGCGCCGGGTCGTCTTCTCAGGCGTCCGGGCGTCTCCCCCACATCAGCATGTCCTCGAATTGAGAAAGCGAGTCATCCATGCCCGACCTCCGGAATCTCACCGTCATCGCGCTGACCGCCTGTGCACTCGCAGCGTGCGGATCCCAGGACAAGCCCACAGTGAGCACGCCGGTCAACACCCAGCCGTCGTCGAGTTCGATCAGCACGGAGACGCCGTCGACGGTCGCCCCCGGCGCCACCCTCACCCAGACGCCCACCGAACGAACCGACACGGGCGCACCCTCGTGATGTCGCCCGACTGAGCAAGGAGTAGTCATGCCACGCGGCGAAGGTATCTATCAGGACGATCCGGCGGAGCAGCCGGCACCGACCACCACAGAAGACGGGGATCTGGAGAAGGACACCCCGGATGTCGACACCGAAACACCTCAGCAGGAGCCACCCGACTGACCGGCTCTTGTAATTGAGAGATCATTCAATTAACGTCGTGGCTCATGAGCGACGGATTGCGCAAGTTCAAGTTCGAACGCGGACTCGGCCGACTGGTGATGAACCCCGTCGTGGCGACCCTGGATCGGCTCGGCGTGCGCTCCCGGCTGATCGTCGAATTGGAGACCACCGGAGCCAAATCCGGTTTACCCCGCCGGGTCCCGCTCGCCGGGCGAGCCGACGAGACCGGCGTCTGGGTCATCTCCCAACACGGCCGGCGCGCAGGCTGGGCACACAACATCGCCGCGAATCCCGCGGTACGGGTCCGCGTCGACGATCAATGGCGAAGCGGCACAGCATCCTTCGAACCGGCTGACGACGTCCGGGACCGGGCGCACACCTTCGGCGGGGCGGCCACCGCGCTGACCATGAAAGCCATGGAGAGCGACCCGATCTCTGTCCGCATCACTTTCCGCTAGCCGGCTCGGCGACGCTCGTCGGTGCCACGGCACCGGCCGCCGGGAAGCCGACCGGCGCCACCCCCGGGGTGCCCAGCTTCGCGGCCAGCCACGGCAACGACGCCGTGAACGCGGCCTTCGCGAACGGCCAGTCGTGCTTACCGGGCGAGGCGATCACCGCGCAGTCCATGCCCTTCGACGCACCGAGTTCACACAGCGCGTGCGCGGCGGCCGTCTGGTCGCCCGGGTTGCCGCCCGCGTCGCGGCCACCGAGTCCCACGGCGTCCTCGGCCGCGGCCTGATTGCCTTTGTGTTGGGTCGGCGCGTCGCTGGAGATCTGGAACCAGCCCGACACGCCGCGGTAGCTCGGGTGCGCATTCATCACGGTGGTGGGGTCGAACTGCGACCACGCGGCCGCACTACCACCGAACAGCCGAGCGACGGTCTGGTCCTTGGTGCCCGCGACGGGACCGAGGTCACCGGCGATGTCGACGAACGCGCTGAACAGATCCGGGTGCATGACAGTCAGGTCGACGGCGCAGGTGCCACCCATCGACCAGCCCACGATGCCCCAACCGGCCGCGGCCGGATTCACCCCGAAGGTGGAGTTCATGTAGGGCACAACATCTTTGGTCAGGTGGTCGGCGACATTGCCGCGCGGGCCGTTGACGCATTCGGTGTCGTTGTTGAACGATCCGCCGCTGTCGACGAAAACGAACACCGGGGCGTTGCCGCCGTGGGCGGCCGCGAACCCGTCCATGGCCGCCGCGGCGTCGCCGGTGCGCAGCCAGTCCGCGGGGGTGTTGAACTCCCCGCCGATCATCATCACCGTCGGCAGCCTGGTGTTTCCCGCGAACCACGCGGGCGGCAGGTACACCAGTTCCTCGCGGTGCTTGAATCCGGAGGCGTCCGCCGGGATGGTCACCGGGACGACGGCACCGTGCGCGGGCACGGTGTGGCTCGCCTTCTGCGCCTGCACGGACGCCAGGTCCGTCTCGTCGGGCAGCGGGCCTGCGGTCAACTGGTTCCAGGCGGTCTGCACCGTCGGGAAATACCCGACCCAGAGATTGACCGCCAAGGCCGCGCTGAGCAGGCAGGTCGCTACCGCCAGGACCGACACCCCGCGGCGCCACCACGCGGCCGAGGTGAAACCGAACACGGCGACGCCGATGGCCAGACCGCTCAGTCCGATCCACACCCACAGCTCGTCGGGCGCCGGGTCGTCGGCCATCCCCTGGGAGTCGATGAACCAGTTCGCCCACGCGGCCGCGGCGACCCCGACCAGTACGGCCAGCGGTAGCCACAGCAGCCGCCAGCGCCGGGTGCGCCACCCGGTGGCGGCGATCAGGATCGCGGCGGTCACCAGCTGGATCACGATCGGCAGCCAGCCCCGCAACAGCGAGAGGCCGTGGTGGTACGGATCCGCCGCGGCGGCATCGGCGAGCAGCGTCGTCACACGGACATCATGGCGACGTAATCTTTATGCTCGCTGTGAGACAAGGGGTTTGACGCACAGCCGGCACATATCTACGCAGGACGGAGGCCGGATGTCGGCGCCGGAGCGCCTCAGTCGGGCAGCGAGCCGCTCAGCCGCTCCGTCGCGGCGACGTAGTCCTCGATGAATTCCAGCACCACGTCACGCGCGGGCTTGACCTTGTTCATCAGCCCGACACCCTGCCCGACGAAGTACGTCGCCAGCGCCTGCGCGCCTTCGTGTCCCTGGGCGGCCAGCGCGTCGATGCGGCGCAGCACCGGCTCGCTGAGCATGTTCTGCAGCGGTAACGGCAACGGTTGCTGCCCGCCCTTGGGCGCCCACGCGTCGGTCCAGTCCGACACCAGCTGCCGCGACGGCTTGCCGGTGCGCCCGGCCGAGCGCACGGTGTCACGCGAGGTGGCGGCGAGCATCTTGGCCACGGTGTGGGGTTCGGTCTCGGCTTCCTCGGTGGTCAGCCACACCGACCCGGTCCAGGCGCCGACCGCGCCGAGGGCGACCGACGCCGCCATCTGCTTGCCGGTGACGATGCCGCCCGCGGCCAGCACCGGCACGGCGTCGTCGATCGCATCGATGACCTCGGGGACCACCACCAGGGTCGAGACCTCCCCGCAGTGCCCGCCGGCCTCGGTGCCCTGCGCGACGATCAGGTCCACCCCGGCGGCGACCTGCTTGACGGCGTGTTCCTTGGCACCGACCAGGGCGGCCACCGGGATCCCGTGCTCGCGACCGGCTTCGATCATGTAGTCCGGCGGCACCCCGAGGGCGTTGGCCATCAGCTTGATCGGATGGCTCAGCGATACTTCCAGTAGATCGGAACCGGTGCCGCCGGCCAGCACGGGCGCGCCGGTGCGGGGTTTGGGGTCGGGCTCGATACCGTGCTCGCGCAGCAGGCTGTCGATGAACTCACGGTGCCCCTGCGGGATCCGCGCGGCCAGATCGTCCTTGCTGAGCTTCTCGCCCTTGCCCTCGAATTTGGCGGGCACGATGATGTCGACGCCATAGGGCTTGCCGTGCACATGCTGGTCGATCCAGGTCAGCTCCTGCTCCAGCTGATCCGGGGTGAAGGCCGCACCGCCCAGCACGCCGAAGCCGCCCGCGTTGGTCACCGCGGCCACCACGTCGCGACAGTGACTGAAGGCGAAGAGCGGGAAATCGATTCCGTATTGCGCGCAGAAGGCCGATGTCATCCGCTCATTATCGACACCCGTCAAGTTTCGCGGCAGCCGCCCCCTACGGGAGGTCGAACGGCAGCGTCACGCCCGCATGGGCCAGGCAATGCGTGCAGTCGCGCTCGGCAGACACACCCGCGATGGCCTCGTGCACCAGTTGCTTGAACCCGACCATGTTGCGCTCGAACTCCGCGAAGACGTCCACCGCCCGCACGCCGGCGCCCTCTTCGACCCCGGCGTCCAGATCTGTCACCAAAGCAATTGCGGCATAACACATTTCCAGCTCACGAGCCAGCACCGCCTCCGGGTAACCGGTCATGTTGACCAGGGTGAACCCCTGGCCGGCGAACCACCGACTCTCGGCGCGGGTGGAAAATCGCGGGCCCTGGATCACCACCATGGTTCCGCCGTCGACGACGCCGGGCAGGTCCGCCGCCACCGATCGCAGCGTCGGGCAGTACGGGTCGGCGAACCCCACGTGGATCCCGCCCGCGTCGAAATAGGTGTCGGACCGCCCGCTGGTGCGGTCCACCAGCTGGTCGGGCACCACCATGGCGCCCGGTCCGAGCTGCGGCGTCAGGCTGCCCACGGCACACGGCGCGAAGATCCGCCGCACGCCCAGTGCCCGCAGCGCCCACATGTTCGCCCGGTAGGGCACGGTATGCGGCGAGAACTCGTGCGACACCCCGTGGCGCGGCAGGAACGCCACCTCGTGCGCCCCGACCGTGCCGACGGTGATGGGCGCGCTGGGCTCCCCGAAGGGTGTGTCGAGATTGATGCTGCGCGCGTCAGGTCCGAAGAACGAATAGAAGCCGCTGCCGCCGATTACTCCGAGCATCCGACCATTATCGGGTCAGTCCTGCGCGGGCTCCGCGAAGGTGGCCTCCACGTCCGCTTTTTCGGCGGCCTGCTTGGCGGCATCCCGGATGGCGAAGGCATCGGTCGCCAGTCCGCCGATCGCGTTCGCCACGTCCTTGACCGCGGTGGTGATGATGGTGGCCACCTCCCCCACGGTCGACGCCACCGACTCGACGCCTTCCTGCAACGCATCTTTGGCGATTTCGGTCTTGCTCAGGCGGTCCGTCATGAGACAAGTGTCACTTGGCAGCCAACCCGTGACAACGTGCCGCTCGTCACGCACGAATGACAGTGCATGGGACGATGACCCCCGTGGCTACCTTTGCGCAGTGGGTGGAAGGTGCGCGCCCGCGGACGCTGCCGAACGCCGTCGCCCCCGTCCTCGCGGGCACCGGTGCGGCGGCCTGGCTCGGCGGCGCGGTGTGGTGGAAGGCGCTGTTGGCGCTGCTCGTCTCGCTGGCCCTGATCATCGGGGTCAACTACGCCAACGACTATTCCGACGGGATCCGCGGCACTGACGACGTCCGGTCGGGCCCATTGCGGTTGGTCGGCTCGAAAGTGGCCTCCCCGCGTGCGGTGCTGACCGCGGCAATCATCAGCCTGCTGGTCGGCGCTGGCGCCGGCCTGGCGCTGGCGATCGTGAGCCAGCCATGGCTCATCGCCGTCGGCGCCGCGTGCATCGCCGGGGCCTGGCTGTACACCGGCGGGTCCACGCCGTACGGCTACCGCGGGCTGGGTGAGGTCGCCGTGTTCGTCTTCTTCGGCCTGGTCGCGGTGCTCGGCACGCAGTACACGCAGGCCCTGCAGGTGGACTGGGTGGGCCTGGCCGCCGCGGTCGCGACCGGCAGCCTGTCCTCGGCGGTGTTGGTGGCCAACAACCTGCGCGATATCCCGACCGACGCCGAGACCGGCAAGATCACCCTGGCGGTGCGCCTCGGCGATGCCCGCACCCGGGTGCTCTACCAGGTGCTGGTGGTGACGGCCTTCGTCCTGACCCTGGTGCTCATGCTGGCGACGCCGTGGTGTGCCGCCGGACTGCTGGCAGCGCCACTGGCGCTGCGCGCGGCCTCGCCGGTGCGGCGCGGTCTCGGTGGGCGCGAACTGATCCCGGTGCTGCGCGACACCGGTCTGACCATGCTGGTGTGGTCGGTGGCCGTGGCGGCCGCGCTGACGTTCGGCTGACTCCGCCGATTGTCTTGTGGGACAACCGCTCAGCCGTTCGGGTCGGTCTCGCTGTCCCCACGCAGCCGCGCCTCCAACGATTCCCGGTCCTGCCTGCGGCGCTCGTCGAACTCCGCGATGCTGGCCGTCGCGCGCTTGCGCAGCGGCGCGAATACCCAGATCCCCAGTGGCAGCGCCAACACGATGGCGAACAGCACCGCGACGATCAACGGGAACTCACGGATTCCGAGCAGCCGGCCCAATCCGACGATCACCACGGTGAGCACCGCGGCCAGAATGAGCCGGGCCACCAGATAGGCTCCGACGTCGCGCAACATCCGGGTACCCGGCCGACCTTCAGACACGGGCCCGAGCCTACTCACGGCGCGTATATTCAGAACAAGGAGGTTTTCGTTGCAGTACTTACTCCTGGTCCTGATCGTGGCCGGGCTTGCTTATGCGGTGTTGCGGGTGGTTCGAGCATCGGCAGATCGCCCACGTACCCGGGTGATCGGCCCCGACGACGACCCGGACTTCCTCCGGCGTCTCGGCCACGAAGACAATCCCCGTAACTAGCTCGAACCGGGGAATCCCGCCGCGACAACCGCCGCCAGTTTGATCAGAGCCTCGCGGGTCTGCGGCTTGAGCCGCTCGAGGCTGATCTCCGCGCCTTCCTCCAGATGCGGGTCGAACGGCACCTGCAGCACCGCCCGGCAACGCCGCGCGAAGTGATCGGTCACCTTCTGCAGGTCGACCTTGCCCGACCGCGGCCGCACCGCGTTCACCACGGCGATGGCATTGCGCACCATCTCCTGATGCCCGTGCGCGTCCAGCCAGTCCAGCGTGGCCGACGCGGAGCGCGCACCGTCCACCGAACCCGAGCTGACCACGATCAGCACATCGGCGTGCGACAGCACCGCCGCCATCGCCGAATGCAGCATGCCGGTGCCACAGTCGGTGAGCACCAGGCTGTAGTACCGCTCCAGCACCTCGAGGGTCTTGGAGTAGTCGTCCGAACTGAACGCCTCCGACACCGCCGGATCGCTCTCGGACGCCAGCACTTCCAGCCGGCTGGGGCCCTGCGAGGTGTACCGCCGGACGTCGCTGTAGGCGTTGATGCCCTCGGCGTCACGCAACAGGTGCCGGACGGTGGCCGGGGTCTCCAGCGGGACCTTCTGGCTCAGCGTGCCGCGGTCCGGATTGGCGTCCACCGCGATGACACGATCACCGCGGCTGGAGGCGAAGGTGGCCCCGAGGGTGGCGGTGATCGTCGTCTTGCCGACGCCGCCCTTCAGCGACAGCAGCGCAATCCGGTAGCAACCGCGCAGCGGCGTGGCGACCTCGCCGAGCAGGTTGTTGTAGTCGGTGACCTTCGGGCTTTCACCCAGATTGACGGTCTTGAAGCTGGCCACATAGAGCCAGCGGCGCCAACCGTTGGACGGCGCTTGCTTCGGCTGCCCGAGCAGCGCCACCGTGGACAGGTCCAGGTAGGGCGCGGGCAGCGGGAACGGGCTGGTCTGGTCGGCTGGGGGCTGGGCAGGGACGCTCTGCACCGGTATCCCGTGCGGGGGCGTCGGCGCCGTCCACTCCGGCGGCACCTCTTGTGCGGGATCACTGAAACGATGCTGCCCACGGAAGTTCACGGGCTGATCCGGACCGAGCGGCACAGTCAGCCCACCCCTGCGTAGGAGTGCAACCCGACGGTCACCAGGTTGATGAAGAACAGGTTGAACACCATCGCCACGAAACCGATGACGTTGATCCAGGCGGCTTTACGGTCCCGCCAACCCGCGGTGGAACGCGCGTGCAGATAGGCCGCGTACACCACCCACGCGATGAACGACACCGTCTCCTTGGGGTCCCAGCCCCAGTACCGGCCCCACGCCTCCTCGGCCCAGATGGCGCCGAAGATGACGCCGAACCCGAACACCGGGAAGGCGAAAATCGTGGTGCGGTAAGCGATCCGGTCCAGGGTCTGGCCGTCGGGCAGCCTGCTGATCATGCGGCCCAGCCCGTTGTCTCGATCGGCCAGCGGGGACATCTTGAGCAGGAACAGGATGCTGGCCACACCGCCGACCAGGAACACTCCGGATCCGAGGCTGACCACCGAGACGTGGATGGGCAGCCAATAGGACTGCAGCGCAGGCATCACCGGGGCGGCGTTGGTGTAGAGCCAGCGACCGGAGACCGTCAGCAGGATAAGCACCGGCACGAGGACGAACACCCACAGGGCGCGGAACTGCGGTTTGCGCAGCACGATCACGCCGGCGATCAGGCCCGAGAAACAGGTCAGGTTGATGAACTCGTACATGTTGCCCCACGGCACTCGGGCCGTGGCCAGGCCGCGCAGCACGATGCACGTGGCGAGCAGGGCGATGCCGACGTACACCAACGCCAGGCCCGCGCGACCGATGCGTTCGTCGGCGGACCGGGACGGGACATCGGCGACGACGCCGGGGGTCAGGCTGTGCGCCCCGACTGCGGTTGGATGTGCCGGGCCGCCGGCGCCCACAAGCTCGCGGGCCTCGACCTTGCGGCCCCGCGAGTACGCCAGCTCGACGGCCAGCAGGATCAGCGCGACGACGAGCACGACCACGGACGAGGTGAAAGCCCAGTCCGAGTAGCGGGACAGCCCGATATCGATGTGCGTGGTGTTCATGCGCGCGTCACTCTTCTCCCAGCAGCTTCACGGTGAGTCGGTCGAACTCGTCACCCCACCCGGAATTGTCGGTCCGGGCCAGACCCCCCAGCTCGACGCTTACGGTACCTGCCGCTCCCTGGGTAAGCCGAACCCACACACGGCGCCGACGTACCACCAGCGACACCAGCAGGCCGCCCATCATCGACATCGCGAACACCAGCACCCACACCTGCGCGGGGTCATGGGAGACCTGCAGGTTGATGAACGGCACCGCGCCGTCGAAGCGGATGGTGGTGCCGTCATCCAGGCGGGTCTGTTCACCGGCCTTGAGGTTGACCCGAGCCTGCTTGGTCAGCCGGCCCTGCCCGATCAACCGCGGGTCGAGGGTGAACAGCGACTGCGGGCGTCCGGTGTCCAGGCCGGTGTCACCTCGGTAGATGTCGATGGCCACGGCGGGATCGTTGAGCGCCGGGAAGCTCGAGGACAGCAGGGTCCCGTGCAGCTGCTCGGTCGGGGCGAGCAGACCCTGCACGGCGATCTGGTGTTTACGGCGCTCATCGGCGTCGGGATAGGTGCCGCCGGGTGGGTCCACCCGGATGACTCCGGAGGACAACAGCGTCAGTGGGTCGTCAGGGCGCCACTGCACCGTGGTGGTGCGCTTCTGCCCGTCCGGGAAAGTCACCGTGAACGTCGGCGCGTAGCCGTGGCCCTGCAGGTACACCCGGTCCCCGCCGACCCGCAGCGGGTGGTTGACCTCCAGGCGGTAGGGCCGCCAGGTGTCGGTGTTGAGGTCGTGGCCGTCCTGATACTCGATGTTGGCGGCGAAGCTGACGGCCTGCCCGCTGGGCAGGTACTCCGCGTCGAAGTCGTTGACCTTCATGCAGATCGGGTACAGCGAGGTGCCGTCGACGGTGTTGCCCGCGCGGAACGAGTCGAACGCCGCCGGCGACGCCGAGCAGAATCCGGGCCCGCCGTCGGCGACGACGATGACATTGCCCTCGTAGCCGAACAGCTTGCCCGCGGCGATCGCCACCAGCAGGCCCAGCAGCGAGAAGTGGAAGACGATGTTGCCGAACTCGCGCAGGTACCCCTTCTCGGCGGAGATCTCGACAGTCTCGCCGTCGTCGCTCGTTTCGGTCCGGGTGGTGCGCCGCCAGCCTTTCAGCCGGTCGGACATGGCGGCGGCCAGCTTCGCGGCGTCCCCGGCCACCTCGGCCTGGTGATGTTTGGGCAGTCGCGCCAGATTGCGCGGCGCAGCCACCGGCACCGCCCGCAGACTGCGGACATGCTCGGCCAGCCGCGGGGTCAGGCAGCCGACCAGCGAGACGAACAGCAGCACATAGATGGAGGTGAACCAGAAACTGGAGAACACGTCGAAGGCCTGGACCTTGTCCAGCCACGGCCCGATCGTCGAGTGCTGCGCCAGGTACTCGTCGACCTTTCCCGCATTGAGACTGCGCTGGGGCAGCAGCGCGCCCGGGATGGCGCCCAGCGCGAGCAGGAACAGCAGCACCAGCGCGGTGCCCATCGAGGTCAGGGTGCGCCAGGTGTTGCGGATCAGCGCCCACACCTTCTTCACGGCCCTCATATCGGCAGCCGCACGTCACTGACGAAGGCGTCGCGCACCCACGCCACGAACTCGCCCCACAGCCCGGTCACCAGGGCGATGCCGACGGCGATCATCAACACGCCACCGAAGATCTGGATGCCACGAGTGTGCGCCCGCAGCCAGCCCAGCCCGCGCACCGCACGCGCGGAGCCGAATGCCAGCAGCACGAACGGCACACCGAGGCCAAGGCAGTAGGCGATCACCAGCGCGATGCCGCGCGGCACGGCCGAGCCCTCGGTGGCCGAGGCCACCGCGATGACCGCCGTCAGCGTCGGACCCAGGCACGGCGTCCAGCCGAGGGCGAACACCGCACCGAGCAGCGGCGCCCCACCGAGGGTCGAGAGCTGACGTGGCGCGAAGCGGGCCTCGCGTTGCAGCAGCGGGATGAAGCCGACGAAGATCAGGCCCATCACGATGGTCACCACACCGCCGATGCGTTGCAGCAGAGCCTCATTGGTGATCACCGCCGTGGTCATGCCGAGTACCGCGACGCTGCCGAACAGGAACACCGTGGTGAAGCCGGCGACGAAGAGGGCGGCCGCGCCCACCACCCGCCACCTGCCCGACCGCGCTCCGTCGGATTCGGTCACTCCGACGACGCCGGCGAGATACGACAGATAGCCAGGCACCAGCGGCACCACGCACGGCGAGGCGAAGGACACCAGCCCGGCCAGCACGCTCACCCCGAGGGCCAGCAGCACCGGCCCGGTGGCCACGACGTCACCGGGGTTCACTTCTCGGCGGCCAAGCGCTCGACGACCGGCAACAGGTCCGCGGCCAGCAGTTCCCGCAGGAACACGGCCGCGACGCGGTGCTGCCGGTCCAGCACCACTGTGGACGGGATGACGGTGGTGGGATATTTGCCGCCGAAGGCGATCATGGTGCGCATCGGCGGGTCGTAGATGGACGGGAAGCTGACCTTGCGGTCGATGACGAAATCCTTTGCGGCGTCCCGGTTGTAGTCCCGCACGTCGATGCCGAGAAACTGAACGCGGTCTTCGCGTGTTTTTTCGGCGACCTCTTCGAGCTGCGGGATCTCCGAGCGGCACGGGCCGCACCACTGTCCCCAGACGTTGATGACGACGACCTTGCCCGCGAAGTCGTCGAGGGAGATCGTGCGGTTCGGGTCCATCAGGTCGGGGCCGGTCAGTTTGCCTGGCGTGCCGCGTTTTTCGGGCGGATCGTAGAAGATGTCGGTCTTGCCGCCCGGTGCCACGAACTCGAAGGTGCCGCCTTGGGCGACGGCGTCGTCACCGGTGGAACAACCGGTGAGAACCACGAGCGCCGTCACCAGCGCAACCAACCACTTCACTACAGACCCCAGGGCTCCGTATACGCCCACCGGATCAGGCGGTCATCGTCGAACACGAAGGAGGTGATCGAGGACAGGTTGCACAGCCGGCTGTGCGGCAACGGCAGGTGGGCCAGCTTGCGTCCGGTCATCGCTCGGCGCAGCGTCTCGACGGGCAGCTGATGACTGACGCAGACCGCCTCGTGCCCTTCTGCTTTCGCCCGGGCCCGGTGCAGGGCGGCCATCATCCGTGGGGCGATCTCGTCATACGGTTCACCCCAGGACGGCTTCATGGGGTCGCGCAGCCGCGGCCAGTTGCGGGGGTCGCGCAGGGCGCCGTCGCCGGGCGCCACCCGCTCGCCCTCGAACTGGTTCCACGATTCGATGAGGTCGGCGTCCGTGTCGATGGCGAGGCCGTGCTTCGCGGCGATCGGCGCGGCGGTCTCCTGGGCTCTTTCCAGCGGGGAGGCAGCGATGTAGGTGACGTCGTGAGGTGCCAGCCAGTCGGCGGCCGCCTGGGCCTGGACCCGTCCGCGGTCGGACAGGTGGTAGCCGGGTAGCCGCCCGTAGAGCACCTTCTCCGGGTTGAACACCTCGCCGTGGCGCATCACGTGCACCGTCGTTCGGGTCATTGCTTCGCCTCGGCGGCGGCGCGGGCCGCGTGCGGCAGCGCTTCGGCGATCCTGTCGAAGGCGTGGTCGTCCAGAGCCGTCGAGACGAACCAGGTTTCGAATGCGCTGCACGGCGGGTAGATGCCGGCGTCCAGGAGTGCGTGGAAGAAGGCCGGGTAGCGCCAGGTCTCGGTGGCCTTGGCGGTGGCGAAGTCGGTGGGCTCGGTCTCGCCGAAGAAGACGGTGAGGAAGTTCCCGGCCCGCGAAACATGGTGCGCCACCGAGGCTTCGGTCAGCGCATCGGTGAGCAGGCCGCCGAGGCGGTCGGCGTGGGCATCCAGGGTGGCGTACGCCGCGTTGTCGGCGGCGGCCAGGGTGGCCAGGCCCGCGGCCATCGCGACCGGGTTCCCGGACAGGGTGCCTGCCTGATACACCGGGCCCAGCGGGGCCAGCCGTTCCATCACCTCGGTGCGGCCGCCGAACGCCGCGGCGGGCAGGCCGCCGCTCATCACCTTGCCGAAGGTGAACAGGTCGGCGTCTACCGGGTCGACGCCGTACCAGCCCGAACGGCTGACCCGGAACCCCGTCATCACCTCGTCGACGATCAGGAGTGCGCCGTGCTCGGCGGTGACCCGCCGCAGGGCGGCGTTGAAGCCCGGCAGTGGGGCCACGGTGCCCATGTTTCCCGGGCTGGCCTCGGTGATCACGCAGGCGATGTGTTCACCGTGCTCGGCGAAGGTCTGCTCGACGGCGGCGACATCGTTGTAGGGCAGCACGATGGTGTCCGCGGCGGCGGCGCCGGTGACACCGGGCGAGGACGGCAGCCCGAGGGTCGCGACGCCCGAACCGGCGTCGGCCAGCAGTGCGTCGCTGTGGCCGTGGTAGCAGCCGGAGAATTTGATGATCTTGGGCCGGCCGGTGTACCCGCGGGCCAACCGGATGGCGCTCATGGTCGCCTCGGTGCCGGAGTTGACGAAGCGGATGCGCTGCACCGGCGCGACGCGCTCGATGATGGCCCGGCCCAGGTCGGTCTCCGCCGGTGTCGGCGCGCCGAAGGACAGTCCGTCGGCCGCCACCCGCTGCACGGCTTCCACCACCGCCGGGTGCGCGTGGCCCAGGATCATCGGCCCCCACGAGCACACCAGGTCGACGTATCGGTTGCCGTCGGCGTCGGTCAGCCAGTAGCCGTTGGCCGAGGTGATGAACCGCGGCGTGCCGCCGACCGCGCTGAATGCCCGGACCGGCGAGTTCACGCCACCGGGGATGACGGAAGAGGCATCGGCGAACAATGCCGCGGAGGCAGCCGTGCTTGTCATGGTGACCAGTGTTCCAGCTGGAACCCGAACTCCAACTACAGGGTGTAGTGGCAACGCTGCTCAACATTTCCAGCAACGTAGAGCAAACGTGAATAATGCCACTCACGCTGGGAAATACCTCCCTTTCTGTTTTAATAGGAAAGTGACAACGGTCGCCCAGCCACAGCAGCTTCCCATCCGCTATCCCTTTGTTCTGCCCGCCAGCCCCTGGCGCCGGGCGATCAAGGTGGGACTGGGCCGGTTGGCGCTGGCCGCTCGCCCCGGCACCGCCCGGCGGCTGCTCGCCGCCGGCGATCCCAACGAGTTCTCCCTCGTCGACCGGCTGATCATGATCGGCTGGGTCAGCCGCGCCCAGCCCGAGGACTGGGCCGCGCTGAGCGCCGTGCACCAGCGGTTCTGGGCGGGCCAGGGCGGCGCCCTGTTCAGCGCCTCGGCCGATATCGCCGAGCGCTTCGACGACTGGTTCCTGCGCGAGCACGCCCGCCCGGTCGAGTTGCTGCACCGCGAACTGCCCGGCACCGGTGCGCCTGCGCTGTGCGAGATCGGCAGCGGCAACGGGCTGGCGCTGGCCTATCTGGGCGACCAGCTGCCGATGCTGACCCGGCTCGTCGGCATCGACATCAACGCCGAGGCCACCCGCAACAACGCCGAACGCTGGCGCACCGACACCCGGCTGGAATTCGTGCACGCCGACGCGGTCGAATGGATCGAGAGCCACGCGGGCCCCGGCTGGGTGTACTTCTCCAACGCCGGCGTCCTGGAGTACTTCCCGCAGGACAAGGTGACGCGGCTGTACCAGGCCACCGCCGGCTTCGGCGGCGACGCGTGGTGGGTGCTGACCGAACCCGTCTACCAGGGCTTCGACCTGGGCACCGAGAAGCAGTCACGACCCCATGGCAGCGAGTTCAGCTTTTGCCACAACCACCCGCACCTGCTCCGGCAGGCCGGCTGGGACATCGTCGAGCAGTACGAAACCGACGTCGAAGGAACCCGATTCCTGACGGTATGCGCACGGAGATCTGACCAACCATGACGTTCATCGCCACCCGCGACGGCCGCGGCACCACCATCCAGGACCTGTTCGCCGAACAGGCCGCGCACACCCCGGACGCCCCGGCGATCGTGCACCGCGCCGGGACACTGAGCTACGCCGAACTCGATGCCTGCGCCAACGCCCTGGCGGCCCGCCTGATCCAGATGGGCCTGCCCGCGGGCGCCGGGGTGGCGTTCCTGTGCGACTGGACCCCGCTGCTGCCGATCGCCCTGCTCGGCATCCTCAAGGCGGGCGGGCACTACATTCCGCTGGATCCGGACTACCCGGCCACCCGGATGAACCACATCCTCGCCGACGCCGAGCCGTTCGCCCTGCTCACCGACCGTGACGCCGGCGCCATCGCGACCCACGGCATCCAGACCGCCGCCCCGCTGGTGCACCTCACCGCCTCCGACGCGGCCGTCACCTCTCACCCCGGTGCGCCGTACGTGGGCAGTGCCGACGATCTCGTCTACTCCATCTATACCTCCGGTTCGACCGGAAAGCCCAAGGGCACGTTGAACTTCCAGCGCGGTGTGGTGAATTTGAATCGCTGGATGGCCGACGAGGTCGGGGTGGGCCCCGGCACCAGGTTCATGGTGCTGACGTCCATCGGATTCGACCTCACCAGTAAAGGGGTGTGCGCACCGCTGATCAGCGGGGGCGCCGTGGTGGTCTACCAGTCCCCCGTCTACGACCCGGCCGACATCAGGCGCGCCATCGTCGATCTCGGCGTCAATGCCTTCGCGCACACCCCGACCGGGCTGTACGGCCTCATCGAGGACGGCCGCTACGACCAGCTCACCGGAATCGAGCGCCTGGTGATCAGCGGTGAGGCGCTGCGCCTGGACCGCATCCGGGACTGGCTGACCCACCCGGACTACCACGCCCGGTTCATCAGCGGTTACGGCCCGACGGAATGCTCGGATCTTGTTGCCGCACACGATGTCACCGCCGCCGACCTGGCCGCCGGTGGGGTCTGCCCGCTGGGCGGCCCGCTGCCGGGCATCGTGCTGACCGTCCGCGACGCCGAGCTCAATCCGGTCGCGCCCGGTACGAAGGGCGAGCTGTGCGTCCAGGGCATCGGCGTCGGGGGCGGCTACCGCAACCTTCCCGAGAAGACAGCGGCGACGTTCGTGGCGGATCCGCACGGCGGTGACATCGTCTACCGCTCCGGGGATCTGGCCAGCCAGGGCACCGACGGCGCCTTCCTATATCACGGCCGCCTGGACTACCAGGTGAAGATCCGTGGTTACCGGGTCGAGCTTGCGGAGATCGAGCAGGCCCTCAACCGCTGCCCCGGCGTGCTGGACAGTGTCGTCACCGCGCCGGAACACCAAGACGGTGAACGCTTTCCGGCCGCGTACCTTCGCACCGAGGACGGCCACCCGCTGGACCGCACGCAGCTCAACTCGCTGCTGGCCGCCGAGCTGCCCGACTACATGCTGCCGGCCGCGTACACCTTCATGGCCGAGTTCCCGGTCAACGCCAGCTTCAAGGTGGACCGCGGCGCGTTGCCCGCCCCCGCGTTCGGACGACCGGCGCTGGCCGTCGCGTACCGCGCGCCGGGCGACGACACCGAGCGGACCGTCGCCGGAATCTGGGACCAGCTGGTCGGATTCACCGGCTCCGGTGTCGACGACCCGTTCTTCGAGGTCGGTGGCAACTCGCTGACCGCGACCCGGCTGGTGGCCCGGCTGAACGCCGAAACCGGTGCGGCCCTGACCATCGTGCAGTTCTTCGAGACGCCGACCATCGCCGGTGTGGCCGCCGCACTGCGGCCGGCGCAGCGGGACGTCGTTCGCGCGATCGTGCGCAGCACCCCTCGCACCAGCGATCACATCGCCATCGTCGGAATGGCGGCGCGGGTGCCCGGGGCCGCCGACGTCGGCGCGTTCTGGCGCAATCTGCTCGACGGCGTGGACTCCCTGCGACTGCTGTCCGCCGAGGAACTCGAGGCCGCAGGCGTCACGCCCGGACCCGACCACGTCCCCGTTTCGGGCTGGGTCGAGGATTCAGATGCCTTCGACCACCAGTACTTCGGCTACACCCCGTACGAGGCCGAGCGCATCGATCCGCAGCAGCGACTGCTGCTGGAGATCGCCGCAGGCGCCTTTGAAGATGCCGGTATTGCGACCGGCGGGCAGGAGCGAAGCGACCGGGGGATCGATCCCGGCGGGCAGGAGCGAAGCGACCGGGGGATCGATCCCGGCGGAGCCGCGCTGCGCGCAGGCATCTACGCCAGCGTCGCCGCCAACAGCTACGCCACCCGCAACGTGCTGCCGCACGACGGGCTGCGCGAATACGGGCTGGGCCACGCCCTGGTGGGCAACGACAAGGACTACGCCGCCACCCGCATCGCGTACAAGCTGGGGCTCACCGGGCCGGCGATGACGGTGCAGACCGCGTGCTCGTCCAGCGGAGCCGCGCTGCACCTGGCCTGCCAGGCGCTGCTGTCCGACGACTGCGACGTGGCACTGGCAGGCGGCGCGTCACTGCCGTGGCAGTACCAGCACGGTCACGACCACCTGCCCGGTGGCGCGCTGAGCGCCGACGGCCGCATCCGCGCCTTCGATGCCGCAGCCAGTGGGATGGCCCTGACGGGCGGTGGCGCGTGTGTCGTGTTGCGCCGCTTGGACGATGCGCTTGCCGAAGGGCACACGATCCACGCCGTCATCCGCGCCACCGCCCTGAACAACGACGGCAGGCAACGGGCCAGCTTCACCGCACCCAGCATCGCCGGGCAGCGGGCCGTGGTTCGCACCGCGCTGGATCGGTCCGGTGTCGACGCCCGCAGCATCGAGGTGCTGGAAGCGCACGGCACCGGTACCCCACTGGGCGACCCGATCGAGGTCACCGCGATCACCCAGGCGTGGCGGCAGGACACCGCCGACACCGGCTACTGCGCGATCGGCAGCGTCAAATCGAACATCGGTCATCTCGACGCCGCCGCGGCCACCGTCGGCGCCATCAAACTGGCGTTGATGTTGCGCGAGGGCGAGCGCCCGGCCACCCTGCACGTCGAGGACCCCAACCCGGACTGCGCCTTCGAGACGTCCCCGTTCTACGTCAACGACCGCCGCACCAGCTGGGCCGGCGACGGCCCGCGCCGCGGCGCGCTGTCGTCATTCGGCTTCGGCGGCACCAACTTTCACGCCATCCTCGAACAGGGGCCGCAGCCGGTGTCCACGCCGGGCCGCCGCGGCTGGCAGGTGCTGCGGCTCTCGGCGAAGACCGAGGCTGCGCTGCGGCAGCAGATCGCCGACCTGACCCGCACCTTGGCCACCACCCCGGAGGCCCTGCCGGACATCGCCTACACCCTCGATGCCGGCCGCAACCGCCATCCGTACCGGGCGGCCGTGGTGGCGGGCAGCGTGGCGCAGGCCCGGGACCGGCTGACCGCTCCCGAGCAGGTGCTGACCGGCAGCGACCCGGCGCCCCGGCCGCATCTGGTCTTCACCTTCCCCGGTCAGGGCGCCCAGCACGTCGGGATGGGCCGCCGGCTCTACGAGACCGAGAGTGTGTTCCGCAGCGCCGTCAACGAATGCGCGGACATCCTGCTGCCTGCCCTCGGCGTCGATTTGCGCGACATCATCTTCACCGACGACGAGCAGGCCGCGGAAGCGTTGCGCGCCACCCAACTTGCGCAGCCGGCCATCTTCACCATCAGTTACGCCACGGCCCGGCTCTGGTTGAGCTGGGGGCTGGCACCCGAGACGATGCTGGGCCACAGCGTGGGCGAGTTCGTCGCCGCGACGCTGGCCGGCGTGTTCGAACTGGAGCACGCGCTGCTGATCCTGGCCGAGCGTGCCCGGCTGATGCAGTCGATGCCCGCGGGCGGCATGCTCGCGGTGCGGCTGTCCGAAACCGAAGCGGCGCAGTATGTCGGCGGCGACATCGCGATCGCGGGCGTGAATTCGCCGCAGCTGACGGTGCTGTCGGGTCCCCGGGGTGATCTCGAGGCGTTGAGCGTCCGGCTCGATGCCGACGGGGTGGCCACCACCGTGCTGCACACCAGCCACGCCTTCCACTCCCCGATGATGGACCCGATCGTCGGGGACTTCGCTCGGGTCGTGGGCCAGTATCCGCGCAGCGCACCACGGCTGCCGTTCTATTCGAGCCTGACCGGGCTGCCCATCACCGACGCACAGGCCCAGGATCCGCACTACTGGGCACAGCAGTTGCGCAACGCGGTGCGGTTCGCCCCGGCGCTGCAGCACCTCGCGCAGACACCGGGTTGCGTGCTGCTGGAATGTGGTCCGGGCCAGAACCTGACCACCAGCACCCGCCAGACCTTCGGTGCCCAGAAGATGGCCACCGCGATCGCGTCGCTGCCGCACGCCGGGGCGTCCGCGGCCGACGATGCCGAACATCTCGGGTTGGCGGTCGGGCGGCTGTTCGTAGCCGGTGTCGACACCGACCCGCGGCGGGTGCATGCCGGTGAGACCCGCCGCCTGGTCAGCCTGCCCACCTATCCCTTCGCCCGGACCCGGCACTGGCTGACACCCACCGCCGCCCTGCCGGCCGCGGCCGCCCCCGCACCGACCGCCGCGACGGCAGAAGTTTTGGCCGAGAACGAGATCGAGGCCGATACCGGGCCGCTCGGTGCCATCCGCGCACTGTTCGCCGACGTCGCCGGGGTGGACATCGGGCCGGACGACGATCACCGGTCGTTCCTGGAGTTGGGTTTCGACTCGTTGTTGCTGACGCAGGTCACCACCCAACTGAATCAGCGGATGAAGGTCTCGTTGCGGTTCCGCCAGCTACTGGAGGAATTCCCGACCCCGGCATCGCTGGCCGAGCACCTGCAGACACTCGGCGACCCGGATGCGCCGGCCGCCAAGGTGTTCGGTGCGGGCGCGAAGATCACCAAAGCCGCCGGCGAAGAGTTGACGGCGCGGCAGCGAGCCGCGCTGGACGACTTCGTCGCCCGCTACATCGCCCGGACCGCCAAGAGCCGCGCCTACGCCGACGAGCACCGGCCACACCTGGCCGATCCGCGCGCGGTGTCCGGGTTCCGACCGTTGTGGAAGGACATGGTCTATCCGCTCGTGTCGGCCGAGTCGAAGGGCCCGCGGTTCACCGACATCGACGGCAATACCTACGTCGACATCACCAACGGCTTCGGTTCCATCTTCTTCGGCCACCGCCCCGACTTCATGGTCCAGGCGGTGCACGAGCAGATCGACAGCGACATCATCATCGGCCCGCAGAATCCGCGCGCCGGCGAGACGGCCAGGCTGTTCGCCGAGATGACCGGTCATGAGCGGGTGGCATTCTGCAACACCGGCTCTGAGGCCGTGCTCGCGGCCATCCGGCTGGCCCGCACCATCACCGGCCGCAACCTGATCGTCCAGCACGAGGGCGACTACCACGGCATCACCGACGAGGTGCTGGTCCGCGGCACTGCGTCGGGCCGCACCATCCCGGCCGCCCCCGGCATCCCGCCGGAGAGCGTGGCGAACACGCTGGTGCTCGAATACGGGACGGCCGCCTCCTTGGAGACGCTGCGGGCCCGGGCGCACGAACTGGCGGCGGTGGTCATCGAACCCGTGCAGTCGCGCAAACCCGACCTGCAGCCTGCCGACTATGTGCGCGAGGTCCGCCGGATCTGTGACGAGAGCGGCACCGCCCTCATCATGGACGAGGTGGTGTGCGGATTCCGGGTGCACTGGTCCGGCGCGCAGGGCATGTGGGGCGTGAAGGCCGATATCGCCTGCTACGGCAAGGTGTTCGGGGCAGGCATGCCCGTCGGTGCCATCGCGGGCACCCCGCGCTTTCTGGACGCCCTCGACGGCGGCAGCTGGCAGTTCGGTGACGATTCGATGCCCGAGGTGGGCGTCACCTATTTCGCCGGGACCTTCGTGCGGCACCCGCTGACGATGGCCGTCGTGGACGCCACGCTGCGGCATATGAAAGACAACCCGCACCTGCAGGATCAGGTGTCGGCGGTGGCGGAAGACCTTGTCCACCGGCTCAATACGCTGTTCAAGACCGAGGGTGTGCCGATGCACATCGGCCGGTTCGGCTCGTTGATGAAGCCGGAGTGGACGCAGGACCTCGCGTTCGGCGAACTCCTCTACTTCTTCCTGCGCGAGGCCGGCGTGAACGCCTGGGACGGCCGGCCGAACTACCTGACCACCACGCACGGTCCGGCCGAGATCGACTTCATCGTCGACGGTTTCGCCTACGCGATCGCCCAGATGAAGCAGGGCGGCTTCCTCGACGACGTGAAACCGTCGGCGGAACTGTTCGGCATCCCCGCCCACAGCGACGAACCGATCACGGTGCCCAGCACCGAATCACAGCGCGAAGTGTGGCTGGCGGCCAAGTTCGTCGGCAACAACACCGTCGCCTACAACGAGGGTTTGGGGCTGACCCTCGACGGGGAACTGGACCAGCAGGCGCTGCGCCGGTCACTGCAGATCCTGCTGGACCGGCACGAGTCGCTGCGCGCACACTTCTCCCGCGATGGCCGGTCCCTGATCATCGAACCGCACCTGGCACTGGACCTGCCCGTGCACGACGTGACCCATCTGGACGAGGCGGCCCGCGCCAAGGCGCTGGAGCAGTGCTGTGACGAGGAGATGGCGGAGACCTTCGACCTGCGACGTGGGCCGCTGGTGCGGTTCCGGTTGGTGCGGCTGAGCCCGACTCAGCACCGGCTGCTGTTCACGGCGCATCACGCCGTCTGCGACGGCTGGTCGGGCGCAGTGGTGCTCACCGAGTTGGCGGCACT
The DNA here is from genome assembly GCA_016197365.1 of Mycolicibacterium cosmeticum. Classification (GTDB taxonomy): domain Bacteria; phylum Actinomycetota; class Actinomycetes; order Mycobacteriales; family Mycobacteriaceae; genus Mycobacterium; species Mycobacterium cosmeticum_A. Next base: position 205,290 of record JACPVS010000010.1, read on the forward strand.
GTATTCGGCGGACGTCGAGCGACGCGAGATCAGCCTGCCGGCCGCCCCGCGCTACGCCGACTACACCCTGATCGAGCGGCACTTCCTGCAGTCCTCGGAAGGCCAAGCGCATCAGCACTATTGGCTCGAGCAGCTACGTGACTCCCCCGCTCCACCACAGTTGCCGCCGGACCGGGTCGCCGAATCCGGCGACCTGCGGGCCGCCCGCGTCGATGTGCCGCTGGACGCCGAACTGGTGAGCCGGCTGCGTAGCGTCGGCAGCACCCACGGAGCCAGCTTGGTGGCCACCATGCTCACCGCTTTCGCCGGATTGTTCTACCGGCACACCGGCCAGGACGACATGGTGATCGGGCTGGCCGCGGCGGGACAGTCGTTCCACGATCAGGGCAAGTTGGTGGGGCACTGCGTCAACCTGCTGCCGCTGCGGCTACGCCAGAGCGGTACGGAGAGTTTCGCGGCGGCGCTGGGCACCACCCGCGGCGCCATCCTGGACGCCTACGACCATCAGGGCGTCAGCTTCGGCACCCTGCTGCCGGAACTGCAGCTCACGCGCCAGGACGACCGGCCGCCCCTGGTGAGCGTGGTGTTCAACATCGACGTGCGCGATGACGACATCCACCACACCGGATTGACCGTCGGATACGACACGTTGGTCCGGCAAGCCGAGACGTTCGAGTTGTTCATCAACATCGTCGACAACGGCAGCGCCCTGGTGCTGGAGGCGAGCTACCGGACCGGGCTGTACAGCGAGGACCAGATCCGCGGCTACCTGGCGTCCTATGAGGCCTTGTTGCGCAGCGCCTGCGAGGCCCCGGAGGGTTCGTTGGATCAGCTGACGATCTGAGTGTCGCCCAGCCAGTCGTCATACCGATGCCAGCCGACGCCGGAGAACTCGCGGTGCAACCAGGTGAGGTCCGCCGCGTAGCCGCGCTCGGTGAGGAACGTGTACATGGCACGCATGTCCGGCGACTCGATGTCGGCGGGGTCGAAGCTGACGGCCCGGACCGGGCGGCCGAGCGCGCGCTGTAGCGCCGCCGCCATCTGACGGGGCGTGATCGCGTCGGAGGCGATGTCGATGCGCTGTCGCACGAACCGCTCCGACTCGGCGAAGACCAGCGCCACGAATCTGCCCAAGTCGCGGCGGTCCAGTTGTTGCAGCGGCAGATCGACAGGTAACGCCAACTCCAGTTCCCCGGAATCGAGTTCGCTGATGGCACCGAGCAGATTGTCGTAGAAGAACGTGGGTCCGACGATCGTGTGGGGCACGCTCGACGCGGCCAGCGCGGCTTCGATGACGGCTTTGCTCTCGAAATGCGGCACACCGGAATCCCGGTCCGCGCTGCCCACCGACGAATACACGAGATGGCTCACCCCGGCCCGCTCCGCGGCGGCCACCACGTGCAGACCCTGTTCGACCTCGACGTGGGGCCCCTCCTCGAACGGGGTCGTCAAGGCGAAGACACCGGCGGTCCCGGCGAACGCCGTGACGAGCGCGTTCTCATCGGACAGATCGGCGACCACGACGTCGGCGCCGCCGGCCGCCAGGGCTTGTGCGCGCGCCGAATCCGGGTTGCGCACGACCGCCCGCACCTGCACCCCTGAATCGCGCAGTGCCGCCGTCACGGCACCACCTTGTGCTCCGGTGGCTCCGAGAACAGCGATCGGAGCGCCTATTTGTCCAGACATATCGGAAGAGTCTGGCACATCCGGTGTCGATGTCAGCGTGGGGTCAGCGCGAACACCGGGGACTTGAGGTAGGCGCCGAATGCGAGTTGGATCGACACCATGCAGCTACCGCAATGGCTCGCCCGGTTCAATCGGCACGTCACCAACCCGATCCAACGGCTGTGGGCGGGCTGGCTGCCCACCATGGGCATCCTCGAACACGTCGGGCGCAAGTCCGGAAAGCCTTATCGCACACCGCTGTCGGTGTTCAGCACCGACGACGGCGTCGCGATCCTGCTCAGCTACGGCCCGAACCGGGACTGGCTCAAGAACATCTGCGCCACGGGCGGCGGCCGGATCAAGCGGGGTGGCCGGACCGCCGAGTATGCCGACCCGCAGGTGGTCACCAAAGCCGAGGCGGCGCGAACGGTCCCGGGCCCGGCCCGGTTCGTCTTCCCGCGGATACCGTTCGAGCAGGCCGTGCTGCTGCGCCGGGTGACCAGATGAAGGAATCCAGCTGGCGCAGGGATTCCGCCCGCTAGTACTTGCGGTCACCTTCGCTGTCATCGAAAAAGGCCCAATCGCCGTCGCCGGACCGGACTTCCATCCGCCAGCCCAGCTCGGGCTGCGCCTTCTGATCGACGAACCACGCGTGCGCGTCGTCCGCGCTGTCGATGTCTTTGGTGTCGACGACCTCGCCGCGGGGATTGATAACTCGGTACATAGCCATATCTCGGGTGTTCCCGGACTGACGGGTTCCAACCTCACGCGTGCCAGCTGAGGATGCCGTCCCCGGTGAGCATCGCCGCGGCCGGCATGACGCGCAGACGGTAGGGCGTCAGCCGCAGCGCCGCGAACGACGGCGAGGTGGGGCCGTCCCAGCCCGGGATGATGCTCGGGTCGTAGCCGACCGGGGTAGGGCCGTTGGCGAATTTGTCCCACACCTGGGCGCGTGTCTCGTCGTCGGTGTACCACTCGACCAGGGCTTCCGCGCTGCACGTGTCGTGACTGGGTGTCCAATAGCTCAGCGACACATACGGGTGCACCGCCAAGTGCGACTTCTTGAGCGGGGTGGGCGCGGTGGCGATCCAGCCGAACAGATCGGTTCCGTCCCACTCCCATATCGGGTGCAGGATCCGGCTGCGGGGCTGCCCGTCGCCGTCGACGGTGGCCACCGAGGCCCACACGATCGCGTGGGCCATCTCGATGAAGGCAGGTGCAATTCGATCCAGCGAGGTCACACCAGCCAGGTTAAGTCTTGTCGGCCTCGCCGTAGCGGGGATTGCCGTCGTCGTCGAGCCAATCGTTGATGGCGGTACCCGTGACGGTGCCGTTGCTACCGGGCAACTCCACGGTCGGACGGGTGTCGTCGTAGGCCTTCATGACTTCTTCGGCCTTTTTGTGATGCTCCTCGGTGACAGTCGGTGCGTCCTGATTGGGTAAATGCCCTTCGTTGCTCATGCCTGAGGCTGCCCGAAAATGTGATCTACCAAACACCGCGCATCAGGCCGGGATGGTCCGCACGGCGACCGGCAGGCTGGGCAAGAAGTGCTTTGCGGCGAACGCCCGGATGTCGGCTGCGGTCTGCAGCGGTTCCACGCTGGGCAGCAACAACGCCATGGCCGCATAGCGCAGGATCGTGTCGGCGAGCTCGTTGACCGCGGGCTCGCCGATCTTCTCGGCAAAGCCGGCGGGAAAGATCACCCGCAGCGCATCGGCCATCCGCTCGACCGCGGCACCGTAGTGCTGATGCATCAACTCCATCACCAACGCGGGTTCGTCGACCATCATCTGGTTGAGCACGCGGTGCCTGCGAAACTGCAGGATGGACAGGGTGAATGCCTCGACGTAGTAATTCGATTGCGGCCCAGATATTTTCAGCTCTCGCGCGATATCGGCGAACAGCGCCACGTTCTCCCGCTCGATGACCGCCCCCACCAGTTCGTCGCGGTTGGCGAAGCGGCGATAGATGGTAGTGCGGCTGACACCGGCCCGCTTCGCTACGTCGTCGAGCGCAACCCGGCGAAACCCATGCCGTTCGAACTCGACGAGCGCCGCGTCGAGGATCAGCTGGGTGGCATCAGGTGTTGGCATAACCCCGCTGCGCGAACTTGTTGTAGCGCACAGTCATCGGCAGCCGGTCCCACGCCCAGTTGACCGGCTTGGACCGCCAGAACGCGGCGAATCGCTGGTAGTTGCGTTCCTGGCGCTCGGTCCACGGCAGGTCCAGCAGAACCCGGGCACGCGGCGGCAGGCCACCGGTGGTGAGGAATGCCGCCATCGGATTGAACACGGGCGCAAGCACTTTCCACGCCAGGGGGTGCGCGCCCTTCGGCTTCGGGAAACCCTTGGTGACATAGCCGACGCCGTACTGGGCGGTCTTGTGGCCCACCACGATGTCGTCCATCATGCGGTCCCAGTACTGTGCGAACTCCGCGTAGGTGGCGGGCATGGCGCGGTCGCTCACGCCATAGCGGCGGTACCAGGTCTTGGACTCGAGGTAGATCTGCTCTTTTTCGGCGTCACTCAGGCGCTTGACGAAGGTGTCGGCGAAGTAGAGCACCTGCTCGACGAAGGTGGCGTGCGCCCAGTAATAGGTCTCCGGGTCCAGCGCGTGATATCGCGACCCATCGGGCATATCGCCCTTGATGTTCTTGTGGAAGTCGCGGACCTTCTGGCCGGGGTTGTCGTCACCGGAGCCGTACACCGTCATCATGATCGGCGGGATCGACCGCTTGACGCGTGCGGCGGTGTCGTCGAAGAACACCGAATGATCCAGCACGCCCTGGCCCAGTTCGGCGAGCATGTTCTGCAGGACGGCGGGGCGCGGCCCGATCAAGTACATCCGGTTCTCGCCGAAGTATTTCCACACCAGCGAGTCGGGGCCCAGGGGCAGGGAGTCGGTCTGCTGCGGCTGCTCGGCCAGTTCAGTCATGGGTACAGTGTTACAACTTTTGAACTTTGTTCCAAGCCGGTGTGACGGAGCTCACCCACGGTCTTCTAATACAGGCTGTTCGGGCAGGTGACGTCCACGTAGACGGAGTCGCCGACCGCAGCGGTGTCCGAGGAGTTCGGGTTGTTGACGTTGACCACGGTGCAGTCCGCCAACTGCTGGGTGTTGAATCCGCTGACCCAGTTGATGTGAACGATGTAGCCCTGCGCCTCCAGGTCGGCGACCACGGCATCTGCGCCGTCGGCGTGGGCAACGGGCGCGAGGGTACCGGCCAGCGCCGCGGCTACCGCGGCCACCGCACATCGGGCTGTCCAGGACACCCCTCGATCATCCCTCAGCCGGTCACCGGGAGCGGCGCAGTCGCGCGATGCCCAGCACCGCCAGCACGCCGGCCGTGGTCGCCAGCACCAGCGCCAGCACGATCAGCGGCGGGTAGTACACCACTGACGTCGACGACGGTTCGCCCTCCATGATGGGCGCCGCCTGCGCGGTTTCGCCGGCCGCCTGCCAGCTCAGCACGCAACCCACGAGCGCGACGACGGCCAACGTCAGTTCGAGGACGGCTCGGCGGTTCACAGCTCCGGCTCCCCGACGATGGCGTCCAGCGCGGCCCGAAGGGTGCGGTGGCGCCGCGCCCAGGCCTGTCCGGAGCGGCCGTCGGTCATCTTGAGCCCGATCCCGGTTCGGCCGCGGGGCACCCCGGTCAACTCACCGAGCGCGCGGTAGGACTGCCACTTCTCGGCTTCGGCCCCCTTCGCTTCGGGGAAGATCCGCACGATGTCCGCGGTGTCGATGAACTCGGTGCCCTGCCGCAGCGTGGTGGGGGTCAGTTCGACGGAGGTGTGGATGCGGGCGGCCTTGATCTGGATGCCCAGGAACCCACTGACCAGCACAAGGAATATCGCGGGAACGCCGAACGCGATGCCGCCGCCACCGGTCACCTGGATCAGCACCATCGCCAGCGCCGACAACGGTCCCACCAGCAGCCACCACCAGCTGGCACCCGGCTCGAAGAACAACACTTCCGACCCGGGCTCTTCGCTGGTCACGACCCGTCCTCGAACCAGTCCGCCGCCGCGGGCCGGGTGAACAGCGTTGCTCCGACCGCCACCGGCACCACCCCGACGAGCGCGAGCAGTTCCAGGTTGTAGGGCGCGAACAGGGCGAGCAGGAACACGATGAAGACCACACCGCCGGCCAGCGCGGCCAGCGCACGGCGGAAACGCTTGTCGCCGTTACGGGTCCGCCCCGCCAGGAAGCTCAGGCCGAGGCCGGCGACCGCCAGGACGGCACCGACACCGCCGTGCATGAGCAGGATGCGATGGGCCTGACCCTCGCCCATCGACGGGAACGCACTCTCGGGTGTCGTCAGCGAGGTGGTGATGCCGAGAATTCCGCCGGCCAGCAGCAGAACCGCACCCACCATCGTCAGCCAGAAAGCAATCGTGATGATCCGTGGACGTGGCGCGCTTGACATGGTCGGGACAGCCTAGCGGGTGAGGTATTCGTGGCTGTCCCGGCGGTGCAGCAAGAACACACCACCGATGATCAGCACCGAACCGACGATGGCGCACACCGCGTACCCCACCGCCGCCGCCGAGCCCCGGTCCACGGTGAACAGACTGGTGATCGAATACATCACGGCGGTCAGGGCACCCGCGGTCAGCAGCGTGCGCGCCCACCGGTAGCCGGCGCGCATCAGCAGCGCGAAAGTCACCACCAGCGTGGTCATGATCACCAGCGACAACGCCGTGAACGCATAGGCCAGCCCCGCCGCCTTGGGTGCCGGTGCGGTGACGGTGTCGATGACGTTCGCGATCACCATCAACGGCAGCGCCGCCATCCAGAGCCAGAATCCCGTGTCGATGTCCTCGGGGCGCCCTTCCGGATGCTCGGTGGGCGACTCAGGGGAGGTCACGCCAGCCAACCGGCGACGTCGGCCGCCCAGTAGGTGAGCACGATGTCCGCCCCTGCCCGCCGGATACCGACCAGGGACTCCAGCGCCGAAGCCTGCAGATCGATCCAACCGTTGGCCGCCGCGGCGCAGATCATCGAGTACTCGCCGGAGATCTGATAGGCCGCCACCGGCACCGGGGAGATGTCCGCGGCTGCCCGCACCACATCGAGATAGCTCATCGCCGGTTTGACCATCACGATGTCGGCGCCTTCGTCGATATCGAGTTCGATCTCGTGCACGGCCTCGCGGGCATTGCCCGGATCCTGCTGATAGGTGCGCCGGTCCCCCACCAGGCTGGAGGACACCGCCTCGCGGAAAGGGCCGTAGAACGCCGAGGCGAACTTCGCCGCGTAGGCCAGGATCGCGACGTCCTCGTGCCCGGCTTCGTCCAGGCCGTCCCGGATGGCCGCCACCTGACCGTCCATCATCCCGCTCGGACCGACCACGTGCGCACCCGAATGCGCTTGGGCCACAGCAAGCTTCACGTACTGGTCATTGGTGGCGTCGTTGTCGACCAGGCCGTGCGCATCGACGATGCCGCAGTGCCCGTGGTCGGTGAACTCGTCCAGGCAGGTATCGGCCATCAGCACGGTGGCATCACCGAGATCTGCGGCCAGATCCCGCAGCGCCACGTTCAGGATGCCGTCGGGGTCCACGCCCACCGAACCCGTCGGATCCTTGTCCCCGTCGCGGGGAACCCCGAACAACATCAGCCCGCCGACCCCGGCGGCCACCGCGTCGGCGGCCGCGCGGCGCAACGAATCACGGGTGTGCTGAACGACTCCCGGCATGGACGCTATCGGGTGAGGCTCCGAGATGCCGTCGGCGACGAACATCGGCAGCACCAGATGCCTTGGCTCCAAGGTGGTTTGCGCCACCAGTCGACGGATGGCCGGGGTGGATCGCAGCCGACGCGGCCGATGCCGTGGAAAAGACACAGGAAGGACTCCGCTTAGCGCCTGCGGCTCTTCTTGCGCGGCGGCGGCAGCGCACCTTCGGCACGCAACCGGGCGGCATGCTCGGCGAGCGCCTCCACCAGCGGGCCCACCGCGGCCGTCTCCGGCTGCACATCCACGCGCAGACCGAATTCCGCTGCGGTCTCGGCCGTCTTGGGACCGATACACGCCACGATGGTCCGGGCGTGCGGCTTGCCGGCGATACCGACCAGGTTACGGACGGTGGAGCTCGAGGTGAAGCAGACCGCGTCGAAACCACCGGTCTTGATCATCTCGCGGGTGTGCGCCGGCGGCGGGGCGGCACGCACCGTCCGGTAGGCCGTGACGTCCTCGATCTCCCAGCCACGTTCACGCAGACCCTCGGCCAGCGTCTCGGTGGCGATGTCGGCCCGCGGCAGCAGGACGCGGTTCACCGGGTCGAAGATGTCGTCGTACTCCGGGAACTCGTCGAGCAGACCGAGCGACGACTGCTCGCCGACGGGCACCAGTTCGGGGTTGATCCCGAAGGCGCGCACCCGATCGGCGGTGGCCTGACCGACACATGCGATCTTCACACCGGAGAAGGCCCGGGCGTCCAGACCGAACTCGTTGAACTTGTCCCACACCGCACGCACGGCGTTGGTGGAGGTGAACACCACCCACTGGAACCGGCCGTCCACCAAACCCTTCACGGCCCTTTCCATCTGGGCCGGGCTGCGGGGCGGCTCGACGGCGATGGTGGGAACCTCGACCGGAAGTGCGCCGTGGCCGACCAGCTTGTCGCTCATCTCGCCGGCCTGATCCTTGGTGCGCGGGACCAGCACGGTCCAGCCGTACAGGGCCCGGCTCTCCCACCAGTTCAGCTTGGCGCGGTTGGCGACGGTCTTGCCGATGGTGACCACCAGCGGACCCGCCAGCGGGCCCGGAGTGCCACCGATGATCTCGGCGGCCTGCTGAATTGCTTTGTCGCCCAAGCCCGAAAGCGTGGTCTCGACCGAATGCTGCTGGCAGGTGGTGCCGTTCGCGGTGACCACGGCGGGGGTGCCGTCGGACAGGCCGTACTCGATGAGCGTGCGAGCGGCGTCGGGCAGGTGCGATGCCGTGGCGTGCAGGATCAGCGGGCCGGGGGCCGCGGCCAGCGCCGCCCAGTCCACGTCACCGCGCACATCGGCGACGGTGTGTGACGAGCCCAGCGGCAGGCCCGCGTAGGTCGGCACCGCGGTGGTGTCCGGCAGGCCGGGCACGATCTCGAAGTTCAGGTGGGTGCGGGCCAGCGTGTTGACCTCGGTGATGACCGAATCGACCGACAGCGGATCACCGGCCACCAGGCGCACCACGTCGATGCCGTGGCGGGCCTCGTTGGCCAGTGTCTTGGCGACCTCGGCGGCATCGCCCAGCGCGGGCCGCACGTCGGGACCGCCGGGGATGATCGCGGGCACCGGCTCCGTGGTGCCGTCGGTGGTCACCGTTGCGGCCTCGGGCTGCGGGCCGGACGGCGGCGGCAGTTCGGCTCCGACCAGCGCCAGCACCGCGTCGGGTACGTCGGGGTCGGTGAACACCAGCGCGGCGTTTGTCAACACCGTCCGCGCCCGGCTGGTCAACAGACCGGGGTCACCCGGTCCGGAACCCACAAAGGTGATGCGGCCGGGCTTGGTCTTGCGGCCTCGGGTCGCTGCGTGCCCAGTCATCTGTCACTCCGCTCAATTGCCAACAGGTCTCGTGCACCCAGCTCGAACATCTCCGCGGCCACCGAGAGCCCCAGCTCCCGTGCCCGCTCGGGCGACCCGATGCCGGACGCACGGATCACGTCAGATCCGTCCAGCGCCGCCACGCAGCCGCGCAGCGACAGCTCTTCGAAGACCCGGCCTTCCTCGTCGATGGACTCGACCACTTCCGCGATCGCACCCACCGGCGCGGAACACCCCGCCTCCAGTTCGGCGAGCAGGGCTCGTTCGGCGGTGACCGCTGCGCGGGTGTCGGCGTCGTCCAACTCCGCCAGCACCGCGGCAAGGTCTGTGTCGCGTGCGCGGCATTCCACCGCGAGCGCGCCCTGAGCCGGTGCCGGCAACATCTGCACCGGTTCCAGGGACTCGGAGACATCGGCCAGCCGTCCGATGCGGGCGAGGCCCGCTCGGGCGACGACGACGCCGTCGAGATCACCGCTACTTACCCTGTTCAACCTGGTGTCTAGGTTGCCTCGTAGGGGGCGGATTTCCAAACCGAGACCCAGTGCTCTAAGCTGCGCCGCCCGGCGCGGGCTCGACGTGCCGATCACCGAGCCGGCCGGCAACTCACCCAGCACCAGTCCGTCGCGGGCCACCAGGGCATCCCGGGCGTCCTCGCGGCGCGGGATCGCGGCGATCACGAAGCGTTCATCTGGAGCGGTCGGCAAATCCTTGTAGGAATGAACGCAGACGTCGACCTTGTCGCTCGCCAAGGCCTCGCGCAGCGCGGCGGTGAACACCCCGACACCGATCTCGGCCACCGGGGCGTGCGACCGGTCGCCCTCGGTGCTGATGATCACCAGCTCGGCGGGATGTCCCAGCGCAATCAGGGCGTCGCGGATGGTGCCGGCCTGGGTGGTCGCCAGCAGGCTACCCCGGGTGCCGATCCGGATCACTGATTCTCGTTTTCGGTTGCGATCAAAGGCAATTCGCCGCCCGACACCGCGTCGACGGCTTGCGGGTCGAGCTCGAACAGTTCACGCAGGGCCTCGGCATAGCTGTCGCCACCGGGTGCCCCGGCCAGCTGCTTGACCCGCACCGTGGGGGCGTGCAGCAGCTTGTCGACGACGCGCCGCACCGTGCGGGCGACCTCGTCCCGATGGGCGGTGTCGAGCCCGGGCAGCCGGTTGTCCAGCCGCAGCAGTTCGGCCTCGACCACGTCGGCGGCACGCTGCCGCAGCGCAGTCACCGTCGGGGTGACCTCGGCCATCCGCTGGCTGGCCAGGTACTGGGCAACCTCGTTGGCGACGATGGCGCGGGCCGCTTCGGCGTCCGACGCGGCGCCGCGGGAGGCGGGCTCACGCTGGATCCGGTCCATGTCGATGACGTGCACACCGGGAAGTCCGGCGACGGCGAGATCGACGTCGCGCGGCATCCCGAGGTCGCAGATCACCAGCGGCCGGTCCCCGGAACGCGCGGCCAGAGCGTGGTGCACGTCGGCCAGCGACACCACCGGGCGCACCGCGCCTGTGCTGCTCATCACCACGTCGGCGTCGACGAGGACCGTCGAGATGTCCTCGAGCACATGGGCATGGGCCTCGACACCGAGTTCGGCGATGTTGTCGGCCAGCCGGCGGGCCCGCGGTAGCGAGCGGTTGATCACGTCGATGCGTTCCACGCCGGCCCGCACCAGATGCTTGGCGGCCAGCGCGCCCATCGAGCCGGCCCCGATCACCGTGGCCGTCTTGCCGACCAATCCGTCCGGCAGCAGGCGCTTGGTGGCCATGTCCAGCGAGACCGAGACCACCGACGCGCCCGCGCTGTCGATTCCGGTCTCCGAGTGCACTCGCTTACCGACCGACAGCGCCCGCTGGGACAGTTCGTGCAAGGTGCGGCCGACGGTGTGGTTGGCCTCGGCGGAGGCGTAGGCGCGGCGGACCTGGCCCAGCACCTGCTGCTCGCCGATCACCAGCGAATCGAGGCCGCTGGTCACCGCGAACAGGTGCTCGACGGCGGCTTCGGCGTACCGGACGTAGGCGTATTTGGTGAGGTCGTTGAGCCCCATCCCGCAGTGCTCCGAGAGCACCTGCCCGATCACCGACAGGCCACCGTGGAACGCCTCGACCACCGCGTAGACCTCGACCCGGTTGCACGTCGAGAGCACCATGGCCTCGGTCACCAGGGAGGACTGCAGGACCTGATCGATGATCTTGGCCTGATCGGACTCATCGGTGCTCAACTGCTCAAGCACGGATACCGGCGCGCTACGGTGCGAAACCCCGAATAGCAATACGCTCACGGCATCATCACCCTTGACACTTCCCGTCGCTTCGCTCGTCCAGGACGGTTCTACCCGTCGCTTCGCTCGCCCGGTACCGGGGTCCAAAGTATCCGTTTACCAGCCGTGCTACCAAATTCGCCGTAACGGTTCGGTGCATAGTCAGCGGACGGCGACGTCGGCGCGCAGTCGCTCCTCGTCCACCTCCCAGTAACTGTGCTCGACACCGTCGAGCAGCACCACCGGAACCCGGTCCCCGAACTCGGCGCGCAGCGTGGGGTCCCCGGCGGCCGCGGCGGCGTCGATGTCGGTCGCCTTCCACGTGAAGCCCAACTCGTCCGCCAGCTTGGCCAGGGTTCGCGCCGCACGTTCACAGATGCTGCACCCGGCGCGGGTGAGCAACACCACCTCATGGTCCACACCACCAGTATCGGCGGCGGGTCCCGACATCCGTGACTTAGGGTTGTCTGGTGTCCGAGTCCGGTGCCGACGATATCGACGGGGTCGACAGTGCCCTCGAGGACGCGTCGGTGCTGGCCGGGGAGGCCAGCGCCGAAATCGCCCTCACCCCGCCCCCACCGCCGCCGCCGGATCTGACCGCGGCCGCGTTCTTCGACGTCGACAACACCCTGGTACACGGTTCGTCGCTGGTGCACTTCGCCCGCGGCCTGGCCGCGCGCAAGTACTTCACCTATCAGGACATCCTCGGAATCGTCTACGCGCAGGCCAAGTTCCAGTTCACCGGCAAGGAGAACAGCGACGACGTCGCGGCCGGGCGGCGCAAGGCGCTGGCCTTCATCGAGGGTCGTTCCACCGCCGAGTTGGCTGCCCTCGGCGAGCAGATCTACGACGAGATCATCGCCGACAAGATCTGGCCGGGAACCCGCGAGCTGGCCCAGATGCATCTGGATGCCGGCCAGCAGGTGTGGCTGGTCACCGCGACGCCCTACGAGCTGGCGGCCACCATCGCCACCCGGCTCGGCCTGACCGGCGCGCTGGGCACCGTCGCCGAATCCGTCGACGGAGTGTTCACCGGCCGGCTCGTCGGCGACATCCTGCACGGCCCGGGCAAAGCGCACGCGGTCCGCTCGCTGGCCATCCGGGAAGGCCTCAACCTGCGGCGCTGCACCGCATACTCGGACAGCTTCAACGACGTCCCGATGCTGTCGCTGGTCGGCACCGCGGTGGCGATCAACCCCGACGCCGCGCTGCGCGACGTTGCCCGGGAGCGTGGCTGGGAGATCCGCGACTTCCGCACCGCACGCAAGGCGGCCCGGATCGGCGTGCCATCCGCGCTGGCCCTGGGGGCGGTGGGCGGGGCGCTCGCGGCGGTCGCGTCCCGCCGCCGCTGATAAGCTCTGCCGCCATGGGCATTGCGGACAACATCGTCGGGACGCACTTCCGCTCCCCCGACTTTTTCGAGGTGGGCCGGGAGAAAGTCCGGGAATTCGCCAACGCCGTGCAGGATTTCCACCCGACGCACCACTCCGAGGACGCCGCGACCGAGGCCGGGCACGACACCATCGTCGCCTCGCTGACCTTCCTGGCCGTGGCCGGCCGCCGGGTCCAGCTCGAGTTGTTCGACAACTTCGACATACCGGTCAATCTGGAGCGCGTGCTGCACCGGGACCAGAAGCTGATCTTCCACCGGCCCATCAAGGTCGGCGACAAACTGTGGTTCGACTCCTACCTGGACTCGGTGATCGAGTCCCACGGCACGGTGATCTGCGAGGTCCGGGCCGAGGTGACCGACGACGCCGGGGCGCCGGTGGCCACCAGCATCGTCACCATGCTGGGCGAAGCGGCGATCGACGAGGCCAACGAGATGAGCGCGCAGATCGCCGCCGCCCGCGACGCGGCGATCGCGAAGATGGTCGCCGGCCAGAAAGGCTGACGGCCGGTAACTAGCCGAGGAAGGTGTTCCGGCGGCCGGCCAGCAGCTGATAGAGGGTGTGCTGGATGGTCTCCCGCACATGGTCGGTCAGCTCGAAGGTCACCATCGGATCCTCGGAGGCACCCTCCTCGTACCCCTCGGTGGAGATGGGTTCGCCGAACTGGATGTGCCATTTCGACGGCAACGGCACCACACCGAGCGGACCCGCCAGCGGGAACAGCGGCGTCACCGGGAAGTAGGGCAGCCCGAACAGTCGGGCCAGCAGCTTGATGTCGCCGATCTTGGGGTAGATCTCCTCGGACCCGACGATCGAGCACGGCACGATGGGCACCTGCGCCCGCAGGGCCGCCGACACGAATCCGCCGCGACCGAAGCGCTGCAGTTTATAGCGGTCCTTGAACGGTTTACCGAGACCCTTGAAGCCCTCCGGGAACACCGCGGTCAATTCACCCGCGGCCAGCAGCCGGTGTGCGTCGGAGGTGCACGCGACGGTGTGGCCCGCCTTGCGCGCGGCCTGCCCGACGACGGGCAGGTCGAACACCAGGTCGGCGGCCAGCAGTCGCAGGTCGCGGTTGAGCGGGTGATGGTCGTGCACGGCCACCGAGGCCATCAGACCGTCGAACGGCAGCACGCCGGCATGGTTGGCCACTATCAGGGCGGCGCCGTCGAGCGGAAGATTTTCGATCCCGCTGACCTCAACGCGGAACCACGACTTGAAAAACACTCGCAGTAAAGGCATTACGACCGAGTTGGTCAGATGCGGGTCGAAGCCGAACTCGTCGACGGTGTAGTCACCGGTCATCCGTTTGGTGACGAAATCGGCGATTGCCGTGATGGCCCTGGACAGTTCGTTGGGAGTGTCCTGCTCATCGCCTGTTACGGCGCCGCGGTGCTGGTCGATCTCCCGGACGACCGCGGCGATCTGCTCGGCCGAGGCGCGGGTACCAGGATCCGTCAGCAGTGAGGGATGTCGGCGGGCGCTGTCCGCGCGCTGCGCGGCCCTGCGCTGCGCTGCTGCCGAACGACCCGAATTCGAGTGCAGCGGAATCACTTTGGCTTTTGATTCACCCGACACGTCGCTACCTTCTCCCCGCCCCGGTTGGAGTGTCCGACCCGCCTGACGCTAACGTCCCCATCGCTGCGCAACAGAAGTGGCCCGGCTCTCCACTGAGCGTACCCACTTCGGGTCGATGATCGGCGTCAATCCACGGCCACGCACGTAGTCGTCGAATGCCTCCACAGTCGTCCACTTCGGGCTGTAGCCTAAGTCGTTGCGCATGCGCGCGGTGTCCATGACCCGGCCATAACTCAAGTAGTTCAACTGCTCGCGATCGAGCTCAGTGTAACTGGTTGCACGCCTCAGCGAATCGACGACTTGGAGCGCCGAACGCGGTACCGGCAGTGCCACCCGTCCGGACCGGCGGATGGCCTGGCTCATCATGATGATGCCCGAGCCGCCGACGTTGAAGGTGCCCGCGCGGCCGGCCATGGTGGCGCGTTCCAGAATGCCGAGCGCATCCTGCTCGTGCAGGAGCTGCAGACGTGCGTCGTGACCGAGCACCGAGGGCACCACCGGACCGGCCAGATACCGGGACAGGGCGGTGTCCATCGCCGGGCCGATCATGTTGGCCAACCGCAGGATGGTCAGCGCGATGTCGGGCCGTCGCCTGGCCAGGCCACGCGCGTACCCCTCGATGTCGATGCTGTCGCGGGCGAAGCCCTCCCCGAGGGGCCGGCGTGCGCTGCCGTCCTCGGTGAACAGCACCGGATCCCGAGCGCTCGCCCCGTACACCTCCGAGGTGGACTTGAGCACCACCCGCCGCACGGTCGGAGCCTTCTGACATGCCGCGAACAACTGGATCGCGCCCATGACGTTGAGCTCTTTGAGAGTGGCCCTGCCACCGGCGCGCGGCGCATAGGACGCCGCCGCGGCATGCACGACGGTGTCGACGTTGCCGTTACGGATGACCTTGGCGATGAAGGGGTTGCGGATGTCGGCGCGGACGAATTCCGCGCGCCCCATCCGCCGCAACAGATCCTTGCTCGGAGCGATGGCGTCGACCGCGATGACGTGGTCGATCGCCGGATTCTGGGCAAGGCGCGCCGTCAGGTAACCACCGAGAAACCGGCACGCACCGGTGACCAGCACCACCTTGGGGTGGTGCGTGGCGTCCCTGGTGTCATTGCCGTCGCCGGATCCCTGCGTATCCATCGGGCGAGCCTACCGAGAAGCTAGAAGCTACTTACCGAGTTTTCTGCGCTGAACCCGCGTACGGCGAAGCAGCTTGCGGTGCTTCTTCTTCGACATGCGCTTACGCCGCTTCTTGATAACTGAACCCATGAACTCCGCTACCTACGAAAAATGAAGGAACTGACCGGCCTACTTTACCCAGGAGACCGGTGAATGAAGAAAACGCGTCCTGCCCGCGAAGGCAGAGCTACTTCAGCCTGCGCTGAAGTACGACGTCTCCAAGAGGTCGTGAACCGCCTTCGCGTGGACGCGGAACGACCGTCCGACCCGCACCGCCGGCAGTTCGCCGTTGTGCACCAGTCGGTAAACCGTCATCTTGCTGACCCGCATCAGGCTGGCCACTTCGGCAACGGTCAAAAATTGAGCTTTAGGCTGGCCATCGCCAGCCGAATCCCGCGCCGATGGCCCGTTCATTGACGTCATCGCAACCCAATCCTTAAGGCACGGCCAGTTCCAGCGGCTTCCCCACCGTTGGCACGAACGCGTGCATACACGAGGAGAATAGCGTGGCCATTGGGGTTATTGCGACGGGTGTGGGGTAATCCGTCCGAAATTCCTGAATTACTAAGATGTAATTCCTAGCTGCTCAGAGCGTGTTTTCGCAGCTGCCACCGCGTCTGCCACCGCAGACCGCAGCCCGCCACGCTCGAGTTCACGCAGCCCAGCCGCGGTGGTACCACCCGGTGAAGTCACGATAGCCCGCAACTGTGCCGCCGTGGTGTCCAATGCGGCATCTGGTGCGCTGTCCAGCCGGTCCAGCAGCATCGCCGCCGATCCGGCCATCGTCTGCGCCACCAGATCGGTGGCGACCCCGCGCGGCAGTCCCTGGGCGACGCCCGCATCGATCAGCGCCTCGACCATCAGGAAGAAATACGCCGGGCCGGACCCCGATACCGCCGTGACGGCATCGAGCTGGGTCTCCGGCACCGTGATGACCCCGCCGACGGTGTCGAAGATCGTGGCGACGTCCTTCAGTTGCGCCTCGGTGGCATAGCGGCCCCGCGACAGCGCGCTGACGCCCCCACCGACCACCATGGGGGCGTTCGGCATCACCCGGATCACCGGGGCGCCCGCGGGCAGCTTGGACTCGTAGAACGACGTGCTGACGCCCGCCGCCACACTCACCACGACCTGTTCGGCGCTGTTGTCCTCGGCCTTGCCCACCGCTTCCGCGATCTCGCCGATCGCCGCCTCCACGTCAGCGGGCTTGACCGCCACGATCACGTAGGTGGCGTTCTCGGCCGCATCCGCCACCGAGGTGACCAGCACCGAGTAGGTGTCGGCGAGATACTGGGCACGTTCGGGAAACTTCTCCGCGACGGACAGGTCCTTGACCTGACGGCCGGCTCTCAGCAGACCCGAGAGCAGCGCTTCGCCGATACTGCCCCCGCCGATGATTGCAATCCTTGGCACGGGTCAAAGCATTGCACGGAGCCGGGTCAGGGCGCTGCATTGAAAGGCGCCCTCGTCAGGGCGCTGCATTGAAAGGCGCCCTCGTCAGGGCGCTGCCGGCACGAGCGCGAGTTGCCGCGACTGCACCACGATGCGCCCCTCGCAGTCGACCACGATGTGGTCCTCGTCGAACCACTCCTGACCGATCTGGGTCGTCGTGCACAGCACCCGTAGCCACCCGTCGGCCGGTAGCGCCCGCACAAAGGCCGTCAGCTGGACCGTGGGCGCCCAACCGAACCGGTTGACGCCGAAGGTGACCGGAGCCGACACGTCGCCGCACAGCAGGGCGAACAGCACGTCGGGCGCCGCTCCCCTGGGCCGGACCCAGTACTCGATCACCGGCGGCCCGCCGTCGGCGCGCGGCGCCATGGTGGTCAGCGACGGCCGGATGTCACAGCCGCGGGACAGGTGCACGATGTCGGCCATGGGATGCCCCGGCCCGATCGGCTCCAGTCCCGGCGGCGGCTCCGGCGTCATCAACGGAACCACCGGATTGACCGAAAGAAGCGGTGGCACAGCATGTTCGGGCACACCGAGGGTGATGGTCGCCCGCACGGCAACCCGCTCCCCCTGGCGCAACTCGACGTCGATCAGGCTGATCCGGCGGCCGCGCTTGACGACGGAGGTGTGCACCTGCAGCGGGCCCGGATCGGGCGCCCACAGGAAATTGCCGGACACCGCAATGGGTTCGGTGCCCGGCACCGAGAGTTCGGCCCGTGCCGCGTTCGCACACAGAGCCAGCATCGCCCCACCGTGCACCTTGGGGCCGATGGTCCAGTTCTCGTCGAGCACCCCGTGATACACACCGGCACCCGCCGGCGTCAGTGCCATCGCGTCGCTGAACAGAACCGTCATCGCAGCAGGTGCTCCCTGGCGAAGGTGAGCGACTCGACCAGCAGGGCCTCGCGGTCGGCGGCGGTGCGGGCCTGGGAGGTGGTGACCTCGAGGATGACGTGCCCGGTGAAATCACTGGCGGCCAGCATCCGGCAGACCTCGGCCGCGGGCTGGGTCCCGCGTCCGGGTACCAGGTGCTCGTCGGTCGAGGCGCCGCTGCCGTCGCACAGGTGCAGATGGGTCAGACCCGAGCCCATCCGCTGCGCCATCTCCAGGGCATCGGTACCCGCGGTCGCACTGTGCGACAGATCGAGGGTGTAGTGCGCGTGGCCGCCGTCGAGAGGGTCATAGGACGGCGCGAAGGCCGAGATGGCGGGGCCTGGATGGCCGCCGCGTTTGCGCATCCGCTCGATCGACGGCTGCCCGGTACCCCAGAACCGGTCGGCCCGGAACGGGAACATGTTCTCCACCGCGACCAGCACGTCGCTGCTGCTCTCCAATTCGGCGACCTGCTCGGAGAACCCCTCGGCGTACCGGCGCTGCCAGCGGAACGGCGGATGAACGACGACGGTCTGGGCGCCCAGCTGCTCGGCGGCGCGCACACTGCGCTCCAGTTTGGAGATCGGATTGGCCCCCCACACCCGCTGCGAGATCAGCAGGCAGGGGGCGTGCACCGACAGCACGGGGATGCCGTACCGCTCGGACAGCTTCACGACGGCGTCGATGTCCTGGCTGACCGGTTCGGCCCACACCATCAACTCGACCCCGTCGTAACCCAGGCGGGCGGCGTAGTCGAAGGCCGCCTCGGTCCGCAGCGGGTACACCGAGGCAGTCGAAAGACCGACCTTGATGGCAGGGCGCACCGGGTCAGGTGGACTGCAGCAGGGCCAGCGGCCCGAGCGTGACCAGCGCGCCGACCGCCACCGCGATCAGCGTGCTGGCGACGTCCTCGGTCCTGCGCACCACGCGCACCCCGACCACCAGTCCCAGGATGACCAAGACCGACAGCACCAGGGCGACAATGTTGTTCCATTTCCAGAGCTGGTCGAAGGCCACGAACAAGCCGGCGCCGAACGCGACGGCGAAGATGCTCTGCGCGACGATCCACACCCCGCGCAGGAACGGCGAACCCGTGGAGTCCCGGTCCTCGTCGAGGTCGTCGTCGGGTTCCTCGGTGACGACGGCGGTGTCGGCCAGCGTGACCGCCGCATCCGCGTCCGCCGGGCCGTCGAGGTCGATGTCCTCGGGCCCGGGGGTGCGGGGCCGCCGGGCCAGATCGTCGGCGACGGTGTCCCCGCCGAAGAGGGTGCCCGAGGACGAGCGCAGGTAGGACGGGAACGCGGCGGTCGCAGCGCCGGCGGCGGCGGCATCGGCCGCGACCTCGTCGTCGTCGTCGTCGTCGTGCAGCGGATCCGGGCTCATCTCCTCGGCCCCGCCCGCCGGCAGCGCGGCCGAACGCCGCAGGCCGTGGTGGGTTCGACGGGCGCGCGGATCGAAGACCAGCGGCTCGAAGTCGGCGTCGCGCTGTTCGACGTGCGCCTGGTAGTCGGCCTCCGCTGCCGTGGCCGCCGGTTCGGGGTCGGCGCTGACATCCGCCGGTTCCTCGGTGATCGTCTCGGCTGTGTGGTCTGCCTCGACGGGTTCCGGCTCGACGGGTTCCGGCTCGGCCGTCTCCTGCTCACCGTCGGTGACGTGCGGCTGTTCCAGCACGGACTGCGCTTCGACATGCCCGTTGGGGGTGTCGGTGTCGGTGTCTGGTTCGGCGTCGATCGCCTGGTGCTCGTCGGTGTGGAAGTTGACGATCGGGATCTCGCCGGTCAACTCGGCCACCGTCACGGCATCGGCGTTGCCACGCCTGCGACGGCGGCGGCCACCGGGCGCCGGAGCGCCGATGGATCCGTTCTTGGCCAGCAGCTCCGCCACCGAGATGGGGCGGGTGCTGGTGGTGTCGTTCGGTTCGGTCATCGTGTGTTGCCTTTGGGCCGGGCAGTGCGGGATACCGATGCTGACGCTGGTGACAATGCGGTCTCCACCAAGGCTGTGCCGTCGGCCTCACTGTCGAGTTTCCGCAGAATCAGCCCTTCTCGCAACGCCCAGGGACAGATCTCCACCGTCTCGATACCCAGCGCGCGCATGCTCGCTTCAGCTACCAGCGCACCGGCCACGATCTGTGGCGCCCGTTCGGCACTCACCCCCTCCAACTCGGCTCGGTCGGCCGTTGTCATCCTAGAGATGAACGCTATGAGCTGCCGCAATCCCGCCGTGGTTAGCGTGCGTTTGGCCCGCGGACCCGCCGCAGACGGCGCCGCGCCGGTGAGCCGGGCCAGCGAACGGAACGTTTTCGAGGTGGCCACGGCCAGGTCCGGACTGCCCGCGGCCTGGATGGTCGAACCGGCCTCCGACATCTCGGTGGCCAGCCAGTCCCGCAGCGCCGCGACCTTGCGCCGGCCCGGCGGGTCCTCGGCCAGCCACTCCCTGGTCAGGCGTCCCGCTCCCAGCGGCAGCGAGAGCGCGACGTCGGGCTCCTCGTCGACGCCGCTGGACAACTCCAGCGATCCCCCGCCGATGTCGATGTTGATGATCCGGCCTGCACTCCAGCCGTACCAGCGGCGCACCGCCAGGAAGGTCAGCCGGGATTCGTCGACCCCGCTGAGCACTCGAAGGGACACCCCGGCTTCGGTCTGCACCCGGGCCAGCACGTCCTCAGAGTTGGTGGCGTCGCGGACCGCGGAGGTGGCGAAGGCCATCAACTCCGCGCAGCCCGAGCTGGTGGCGATACTCGCGAACTCGGTGACGGTGTCCACCAGCTTGTCTGCACCCTTGCGGGTCAACTTTCCGGACTGGTCGATCGACTCCGCCAGCCGCAGCGCGGCCTTGGTGGAGCTCATCGGGGTGGGGTGCCCGCCACGGCGCGCATCCACCACCAACAGGTGAACCGTATTGCTGCCTACGTCCAGCACGCCCAATCGCACGCGCACCACGTTAGTGGGTTTACCGTTTACTTCCGTGAGCACATCGCACGTCGGCGGTTTGGGGAACGAGGTCGAACTCGACTTTGCCCGCGAATGGGTGGAGTTCTTCGACCCCGAGAATCCCCAGCATGTCATCGCCGCGGACCTGACATGGCTGCTGTCGCGATGGACCTGCGTCTTCGGCACCCCGGCCTGCCAGGGCACGGTGGCAGGCCGGCCGGACGACGGTTGCTGCTCGCACGGGGCGTTCCTGTCCGACGACGATGACCGCGCCGCCCTGGACGACGCGGTCAAGGCATTGACCGCCGAGGACTGGCAGTTCCTGGACAAGGGGTTGGGCCGCAAGGGTTATCTCGAACTCGACGAGTACGACGGCAAACCAAATCTGCGCACCCGGAAGTACAAGGGCGCGTGCATCTTCCTGAATCGGCCCGGATTTGCCGGTGGCATCGGCTGCGCGTTGCACAGCAAGGCGCTCAAATTGGGCGTGGAGCCGCTGACGATGAAGCCCGAGGTCTGCTGGCAGCTGCCGATCCGGCGCACCCAGGAATGGGTGACCCGCCCGGACGGCACCGACATCCTCAAGACCACGATCACGGAGTACGACCGCCGCGGCTGGGGCGAAGGCGGAGCCGACCTGCACTGGTATTGCACCGGCGATCCGGCGGCCCATGTCGGTGCCCGGCCGGTGTGGGAGTCCTACGGACCCGAGCTCACCGAACTCCTGGGTGAGAAGGCGTACGCGGAACTTGCCGCCATGTGCCGGCGTCGCGGCGGGCTGGGGCTGATCGCCATACACCCGGCCACGCGCGCCGCCGAATAGCTCGGCAGGTCGGTCGGCCTTCGCCACAGCGACCGTCTCCCAAGATCGGGACAGATCGGCCAGGCGATCCCGAGGCTTTAGCTCAGCAATTTATTGACGCGGCGCCAGGTCATTTGCACGCTTCTGCGATTGCGCAGGTCAGAGCCCTGCGCGGCAACGCTTCGCTCACCTAACCAATACTTTCCGTACCGATTAGTAACTTTGCTACATCTGCACGAGTAAACATTTTGTAGTGGTTGGGGTCACACGCCGAGCGGTTGCCCAGGTTGCTTACCGCAGCTACTCTTCGTAGCTATTGCACGCCCGTGCGTGCACCGCGAAGCAGATGCTTCACGAACAGACAAGGTGCACGCCATGACCCAGATCGAGCTGGCCGGACCTGCAGGAACACCGTTACCGCAGTTCAAGGCCCTCCGTCAGATGTTCGTCCCGGACACCGGCGAGA
This sequence comes from Mycolicibacterium cosmeticum, assembly GCA_016197365.1. Classification (GTDB taxonomy): domain Bacteria; phylum Actinomycetota; class Actinomycetes; order Mycobacteriales; family Mycobacteriaceae; genus Mycobacterium; species Mycobacterium cosmeticum_A. Next base: position 227,413 of record JACPVS010000010.1, read on the forward strand.
GCCGGCGCACGGGCCGCGGCGGGCAGCGCAGCGCTGTCTCCCAGGCCGAGACCCGACGCAAGAACTTCGCACGCAAGATCAAATTCGGCGATGCGCTCGTTATTTGCTGTGTTCTCGTCCTCAGTCACTTTTTCGTTCTCGGCGACGAACCGGCTCGACTCGGCCTCGGCCACCTCGGTTCCGGTGACGTGAGCTATCGCTGGGTGTCGCTGGGGCTGGCCGTCGTGTGGCTGGGCTTCCTGTCGCTCGGCAGCCGCTCGCCCCGGGTCACCGGCCGCGGCACCGACGAGTACGTGATCCTCGGCTTCGCCACCTTCCAGGTGTTCGGCCTGCTGGCGATCTCGTCCCTGCTGCTCAAGATCGACGTCTCGGGCCGTTACCTGCTGGTGGCGCTGCCCCTGGGCCTGCTCGGCCTGATGCTCAACCGGTCCGTCTGGCGCCATGTCGGCGCGCGCCGCCGCCGGCGCGGACTGGACCAGGCCTCCCTGCTGATCGTCGGGTCCGAAGCCGCGGCCGGTGACATCGCCAAGGAGGTCGCCAAGGATCCCTGGGCCGCCTATCACGTCGCCGGAGTCTGCACCCCGGCCGGCCCGACCGGCACCAACGACGCCATCGTCGTCAACGGCGAGGCCGTCCCGATCGTCGGGGTCGACCAGGCCGTGCTGGATGCCGTGGCACGCACCGGTGCCGAGTCCGTCGCCCTGGCCGCGACCGATCACCTGCGTCCCATCGAGATCCGGCGCCTGATGTGGGAACTGGAAGCCGTCGGTGTCGACCTGATGATTGCGCCCGGCCTGATCGATGTGGCCAACCAGCGGCTGATGAGCCGTCCCGTCGCCGGCATGGCGATGCTGGAAGTGGCCAAGCCGCAGTACAGCCGCGCCAACTCACTGCTCAAGCGTGGCTTCGACATCGCCTTCTCGACGCTGGCGCTGCTCGCGGTGTCGCCGATGTTGATCGCCGCCGCGTTCGCGGTGAAGCTGACCAGCGCGGGCCCCGTCTTCTACCGGTCCGAACGGATCGGGCTGGACGGCAACGAATTCCAGATGACCAAGTTCCGCAGCATGGTCGTCGATGCGGACACGATGATGGCCGACCTGATCGCCAAGAACGGCGGCGGCGCCATGTTCTTCAAGCTCAAGGACGACCCCCGCATCACCCGTGTTGGAAAGTTCCTGCGCAAGTTCAGCATTGACGAACTGCCGCAGTTCTTCGACGTCCTTCGCGGCGACATGAGCGTGGTCGGCCCGCGTCCGCAGGTGCGCCGCGAAGTGGATACCTACGACGATCTGATGAGCCGGCGGCTGGCGGTCAAGCCGGGACTGACCGGGCTGTGGCAGGTCAGCGGTCGCTCCGACCTCGAGGTCAGCGACGCGGTGCGCCTCGATCTGTCCTATGTCGAGAACTGGTCGATCATGCAGGACCTGATGATCATCGCCAAGACGGTCAGCACCGTCCTCAAGGGCGACGGCGCGTACTAGATCCCCAGCGCCCCAAGCACTTCGGGCTGCCAGGACGGAGGTTCGAAACCATGCTGCCTGATCATCGCCAGCGCGATTCGTTCCATACCGAATCCGACACACGCGCTGTGCGCGACCGCGCCGTCGGCCGTCCGCAGCCCGAAGGTCTCCCCGAAGTGGTCTCGGTGGCAGTTCGCCGAGACCACGGCGGTGCCGTCGTCCAGGTCACCGTAGAGCCGGACCACCAGTTCGGTCTTGAGCCCGTCGTCGCGCTGATTGGCCGCGAGCATCTTTCCGGCCCTGCCGAAGAACGGGTCGTTCGCCGCGACGGCGCCCGCGGTCAAACCGAGGCTGCCGAGCACCTCCAGACCGTGCCCCACCCACGAATCCCGGTGCTGTTCGGCCTGTTCGGGTGTGCCCACCGCCACGAATTCATGCATCCGGAAGGCCTGCATGCGGGCCGGGTCGACGGCGGGTTCGTGCCGGAAGCAGAAGCCGTAGACGTCCAGCAGCACGCCGGAGTCCTCGATGACGCTGGGCAGGGTGGCGTAACTGGGGTGGCAGGCCGCCGACACCAGCATCGTCCCGGCGGGGTGCAGGTGGCCGTCCCACGGCCGTCCGGCGTCGCGGTCGGCGAGCAACGCCCGGTGCCCGGCGTTGTCGCCGGTGAAGGTGGACACCGCACCGGTGAGGTTCGGGAAGGACGCGATGTAGTCGGTCTTCTCGAACGCTTCCCGCGGGTAGATCGGGGGGTAGCGGCACACCGCGGCGCGGTCGCCGTGCACCGAGTGGCCCTTGGCACGCACCACCGCGTCGATGCCTTCGATGACATCCTCGAAAACGCCGCTCCGGCCGTACAAGCCGTCGATGCCCAACGGGATGAGCAGTCCCGCCGCGACGAGATCGTCCCTGAACTGGCTGCGGGCGGATTCGAGCGCCTCGGCGCGGGCACTGTCGGAGCCGGTCATCGGCTCATCTTGCCATCCAACCGGCGACTGCCGAAGGGCACCGAGCCATCGGCGCGTCCCGGGCGCAAAACGTCGATGCAAGCGGATTTTACTTTGCTAAAAACGCGCATCGGCGTCAATATTGCCACGCGAGGGCGATTGTGACACATCCCTCACCGCACTGCGCCGCGCCGGTGAACCCGGCTCAACTGCAGCCTATTTCAGCCTGTCAGGGCGATTTCATCCCGGAGATCGGACCTGTCGCGATGGTCAGGCGGCCCGGTTCGAGGGCTCTCCACGCGATCTCCCGATGTTCAGATTTGATTGGCAAAGTAAGTAGCCATGATAGCGTCAGCAAACGAAATCGAAGCGCAAAATTGAGGATGGTCACCATGCATGATCGAATTCGTGCAGTACTGGCAACCTACGGACGGATGCCTGCCGACGCGCAGGGCATCGCGGCCGACGCCGACCTCTACGACCTCGGACTGTCCTCGCACGCATCGGTGAACGTGATGCTCGCGCTGGAGGACGAGTTCGACATCGAGTTTCCCGATGACGCGCTGAACAAGACGACGTTCGCGACGATCATCAGCATCGAGCGCGCGGTCTGCCGGCTGACCGCCGCCGCGGCGTGACGACGGACGCCCCATGAGCGTCTCGAGCGAAACCCCCACCTTCTTCGGCCCCGCCGAATCCCCGCTGTTCGGTGTCGTGCACCTGCCCGCGGACAACCGCGTGCGCGGTGGTGTCGTGATCTGCGGATCGCTCGGCAAAGAAGGTATGGACAGCATCCGCTTCCAACGGATCCTCGCCGACGATCTGGCCCGGATCGGCTACGCCGTGCTGCGCTTCGACTACCTCGGCACCGGAGATTCGGCGTACGGGCACCACCGCGACGACGCCGTCGCGACGTGGTCGCTCAGCATCCGCCACGCCGCCGACTACCTGCTCGCCGCCGGCGTCCCGACGGTGTCTGCCGTCGCGCTGCGCGCCGGTGGACTGCTGGTCGACCACGCCATCGCCGCGGGCGCACCGATCGACCGGGTCGCCTACCTGGACCCGCCGGCGTCCGGGCGGCGCCACCTGCGCGAGCAGTCCACCTTGTTCCGGTTCACCGTCGGCTCCGACGCCGTCCAGGACGGCATGGTGTCGATCATCGGCGCGCGGCTGAGCGAACGCGCCGCACAGGCGCTCACCGCCCTGCGACTCACCGGGCCGGTCAGCGGAGCCGACCAACTCTTCGTCGTGCGCCCGGACGACACCACCCGGTTCGCCGCCGCCGACCCCACTCGAGTCATCACCGCCCCCGGACTACCCGAGTTCGCGCAGACCGCCGACGTCGTCGTCGCGATGCCGATGGCGGCCCTGAACACGATCGTCGCCTGGTTCGGCGCCGGCGCCGGCGCCCGCACGCTGGTACGCCCGCAGTACGTCACCGCCGCGAAGATGCCTGTCAGCAGCCCCGAAGGTCTCGTCCACGTGCTGGAGACCATCGAATCGGTCGGCCCCAAAGGACTGTTCGCCATCAGGACGCGCCCGGTGCGCAGCGCCCCCGGCGAAGGCCGGGTCGTGTTGTTCTTCGCGACCTCCAACGACTCACACATCGGGCCCGCGCGCGGCTGGGTCGAACTCGCCCGGCAGATCGCCGTCGGCGGCGCACAGGCTTTCCGGTGGGACGCCGCCGGTCTGGGCCAGTCACCGGACATCGTCCGAGGCCAGTGGCAGCCCATCTACTCGTCCCGTCGCATCGCCGACGGCAACGCCGCGGCCCGGCACGCGGCCCGCGATCCCCGTCAGCTCTGCGTCGTCGGAATCTGCTCGGGGTCCTGGTACGCCGCCCACACGGCCCGCGAACTGGGTGTCGAGTCCGCGCTGCTGGTCAACGCAGGCAGCTGGGGCTGGCAGTCGGGCGCCTGGGCATGGCAGTGGAATGTCCGGCGCGACATCGTCACCGCCGCCGCGGATCGCGGCGCGGCGTCCCCCACCGCACCGACTCAAGGGCAGCCATGGCCGTTGCGCAAACGGCTCATCGAAATGCTCAAGCCCACCCGAGACCGGCTCAAGGTGCTCATCCGCACCCACCTGCCCCGCCCGCTGCTGAAATTACTCGGCCGTGTCGGGGTGGCCCAGGTGCCGGAGGTGCTGCTGAACCCGCTGCTGCACAACGACACCCAGACCGTACTGATGTTGTGCCCGTTCGACATCGACCAGTTCGCCGAATTCGACGGATTCGCCACCGTGCGACGACTGCAGGAGGCGGGCCTTCCGGTGCGTACCGTGGAACTCGAGGGCGGCGACCACGCCGCGTACCACCAGGCTGTCCTGGACGGTATCCGCGACGAACTGCTCGGGCCGCCGTGCCGGCAGAACCTGGCGCTGGGCACATGAGCGCGGACCACAACGGCGCCAAATCCGAACTGCGCCGCAGCTTCTCCTCACGTGTCCTGGCGGCGGCCGTCGGCATGGTCGCGACGTTCCTGCTGACCGTCATCGTCGTCCGCTTCCTGAACACGCGCGACGCGGCCGCATTCTTCGGCGTGCTCGCGGCACTGCCCATCGGCTCCATCGTCGGCCGGGTCGGCCTGGGCAACAACGTCGTCCGGCTGATCCCGTCCGAGCCGGACCCGGAACGCAAGCGCATCATCGCCGGCACCCATCTGCGGGCCACCTTCCTGATGACGCTGCCGACCGCGCCGATCATCGCCCTCTGCGCGACGGCCGGACTGATCGGTCACTCGAATTTCGTGCCCGCGCTACTGCTCACCTCGCTGATGGTGCTGATCGAATCCATCCGCATGATGTTGAGCGACATCTACTCTGCGGTGGGGCGGGTGTTCGCCTCGGTGGCCACCACCCACTATCTGCGCAGCATCGTCGTACTGCCGGTGGTCGCCGTCGTCGCGTTCTCCGTAGCCCAGCCCACGCTGGTCGAGATGCTGCTGGCCTACACCGCGGTGTCGGCCGGGCAGGTGCTCATCGCCCTGGTGGCGGGACGCTCCGACATCGCGCTGCGCCACACGCCGGGCCTGGCTTCGTTGCGCCGGACGATCGCTTCGGGCGCACGGCTGTTCACCCTCGAACTGACCGCCTTCCTCATCGTGTCGGGCACCATCTGGCTGTCCAACGCGGCACTGCCCCCGCACGACGCCAAGCTGTACGCCGTCGCCACCACCATCGCCATCCAGGTGACCATCCTGGAGAGCCTGGCCGCCACCGCGGTGCTGCCACCCGCGGCCCGGATGTGGGTGGCCGACCGCAAACCCGAAGTGCTGCGGATGCTGTCCAATCTGGCGACCGTGAACACCGTCATCACCACGACCGTCGTGCTGATGCTCGTGTTCTTCGGCGGGTTCTTCCTGGAACTGGCCTACGGGCCGGGACTGCGCGACGCGAACATCCTGCTGGTCATCCTGGCCGTCGGCGGCATTCCGCAGGCCGCCCTGAGCGTGAACACCTCGCTGTTGATCATCGCCGGACATCTCGACGCCGTCTGCCGCACGTCGCTGATCGTGCTCGCGCTGGTCGTTCCCGGTACCATCGCGGCGGCGCTGCTGGGCGGCGCACTGCCGCTGGCGATCGTGGCCGCAGCCGGCCTGTCCGCCCTCTACATCGGGCAATGGTTCACCGCCAGGCGCATTTTCGGTGACACCCCGAAACCGCGTTGGCACGTGGCCACCGCCGCACGCGAACTGGTCAGCGAGCGTGGCGAGGCCGCCGAACCGGTCACGGCTCCGGTGGTGTGACGCGATGCCCACCTTGACCACCGTTGGCCCGACGGCACCGTCGCGTCCCGTCACCTCCGCCCGGCCCAGCCTGTGGTGGCTGTCCCCGGTGGCGATCGCCTTGGTCATCGGTGCCGCGTCCATCATCCCGACCGCCATGGTCGGGGACGAGAAGTTCCGCACCCTGTGGCGCACGCCCAAGGCCATCACATCCGAGACCCTGCTGCTGTTCGGCTGCGGCGCCATCGCGCTGGCTTTCGGTGCTCTTGTCGCGTTCGCGTTCTACGCGGCGCCCAAACCGCAGGCCGCGCGGTGGCCGGCCCTGGATGACGGCACCCTGGCCCTGCTGAGTCGCGCGAGTACCGTGCTGACCTCACTGACCGTCACCGGCTACGTCGGCTTCTGCTTCCTGATTTTGCGCTCGGGCCTGTCGCCGGCCCAGTTGTTCGCCGGATCGGAGGACAACGGATACCTTCCGGCCAAGGATGCCATCGGCACGTTGCCCGGCGTGACCACCATGACGCAGCTCGGCATCGCCGCCGTCGTCGTCGCGACAACCGTTGTCGTGCAGAAGTTCTCGTGGTTCGAGCTGAGCAAGATCCTGATCGTCATCGGACTCGCGGTACCGCGCGCCTACATCTACGCCGAGCGGCTGGCGATCCTGGAGCTCGTCATCCCGGTCAGCGTCATCGTCGCCGCGCACCTGTCGGTCGGCCGCCGGGCCCAGCGCGCCACCGCCCGGTTGCTGCCGCTGGCGGGCCTGGTCCTGGTGGTCGTCGTCTTCAGTGTCTTCGAATACAACCGGTCGTGGACGTACTACCGTGCCCACGGCCAGTCCTCGTTCGTCGAGTTCGCGCTGAGCCGGCTGGCGGGTTACTACGTCACCGCGCTGAACAACGGCCAGTTGATCCTGTCGCATCTGAACTGGCCGGCGCGCTGGCCCTTCGACACCATGGACGGGTTCTGGAGCGCCCCGGGCATCGAACAGTTCGGGCTCTACGAGAAGCTCAGCGGCAACCCGTCGCCGTATCAGCGGGGCAACGTCTCGCCGTACTTCGACATGCTGGCCCAGTTCGGCAATCCCGAATTCAACAACCAGAGCGGCTATGTCGGGCCGTTCATCGATTACGGCTGGATCGGCGGACTGATCTTCATGTTCGCCGCCGGGCTGATCGCCGGGCTGCTGTACCGCCAGTTCTGCCACGGCAGGCCGCTCGGCCTGCTGGTGTACCCCATCTTCTTCGTCGGCCTCGTGGAGATGCCGCGCTACGTGTACTGGGGTCAAGGCCGGGCCACCTACGCCTGGCTGGCGATCGTCATCATCCTGGTGATGCTGCATCGCCGCCGCAACAAGGTCCGGCTGGTACGCCATGCGTAAAACAGTTCAGGCACTGGTTGTCTCGGTGCTGACCGTGGCGATGGTCGCGTGCCAGACCTCGCGGTCCACCAGCGACCCGACGCAGGACGACACGGCCAGCCTGCAGGGCATGCTCAATGCGCTGAAACCCGGCGACACCCTGACCCTGGAACCCCGCGTGTACGAACACAGCGGAGTCCTGACGGTGCGGGTCCCCGGGGTGCACATCGACGGCAACGGCGCCACCCTTGCGGCCACCCACGACGAGACATCGGCCGTGCAGATCCTGGCTGACGGTGTGCAGCTCACCAACATCCGGCTCACCGCCCCCGCCGAGGGACCGCGGCTGACCGCCCTCGACGAGCACAAGCTGGTGATCGGCGCCGATGACGTCGCGGTGTCCCACATCAACATCGAGGGTTCAGCTGCCGCAGGCATTTTCGTCAACGGCGCGCAGCATTTCGCCATCCACGACGTCACGGTGCGCGGTACCCGCGCGGACGGCGTGCACATGACCAATGGTGCAGGCAACGGCGTCGTCGACGATGTGCGCACCGACCAGACCGGCGACGACGGCGTAGCCGTGGTGTCCTACGCCGCCGATCCGGCCGGCTGCCACGACATCACGGTCAGCAACGTGCACGTGGGCAGTACCCGGTGGGGACGCGGGATCACCGTGGTCGGCGGCGCCAACATCACCATGCGGGCGTTCACCGTCGCCAACACCGACTCCGCCGGGGTTTACGTTGCCACCGAAGGTGATCCGTACTTCACCCGGACCGTGGACAACGTCAGCATCTCGGGCGGCACCATCACCGGGGCCAATCGCAACCCCGACATCGTGCAGGGCGCTGTCCTGGTGGCGGCCGAGAACACCGGAACCGAGATCAACAACGTGTCGATCTCCGATATCAGCATCGCCGCCACGCCGTCGTCGGCGCAGCGCGACGTCGCCATCTACACCAAGGCCGGCACGCTACGCGGCATCCGGATGCGCGACATCTCGCTCGACGACACCGATCTGACCCCTTTCGTCTCCAACGCCGACGCCGGCTCCTTCGCCCTGCTGGGCTGGACGGCCGGCGGCAAACCCCTCGAGGTGAACTGACATGACCCAGACCGACGTCGCAACAACGAAGATCGTCCACGTGACGGAATCCTTCGCCAGCGGAACTGCCTCGGCCATCGGCGATTTCGTGCGCAACTACCCCGACGCCGAACACCACCTGGTGTACACCCTGCGCGAGGAGGCGCTGGTGGACCCGCGTGAACTGGAGCAGTTCGTCACCGCCACGCCGATGCCCGCGGGCACGCTGGCCCGGGTGCGCTTCGTGCGGCGCCGGCTGCGTGAGATCCGAAAAGGCTTCGACGGCACGGTGATCACCCACGCGCACTCCAGCAAGGCCGGGGCGTACGTGCGCGCCGCGGTGCGCAGGTCCGACCGGTTGCCGCTGGTCTACACCCCGCACTGCTATGCCTTCGAGCGGCTCGACATCGGCTGGAAGTCGCGCCAGGCCTACCGGGCGCTGGAATGGATCCTGTCCTTCAACACCTCGGCGTACGGGGCATGCTCGCCCCGCGAGGCGGAGCTGTCCCGGTGGCCGGTCAGCGCACCCCGGGTGCACAGTGTGCCCAATGTGACCCCGCCGGAGGTGGCCCCCGAGGACCGCGCCGACGACGACCGTCCGCTGCGCATCGTGGGCAACGGCAGGCTCGGCCCGCAGAAGGACCCCGAGTTCTTCGCCGCCGCCTTCGCCGCCGCCGCGAAGGCCCACCCCGGCATCGAGGCGATCTGGGTCGGCGGTGGCGACGAGCAGTACATGAACACCCTGCGGGACTCCGGGGTCGAGGTCACCGGGTGGCTGCCCAGGACCGAGGCGCTGCGCGCGATGTCCTCGGCCGACCTGTATCTGCACACCGCCCGCTGGGAGGGCTTCCCCATCTCGATCATGGAAGCCGCCAGCATGGGACTGCCGGTGGTCTCCCGGCGCCAGCCCTACATCCATGGCGTCGACCTGCCCGTGACGATCGATGATCCCGACGATTTCGTCTCGGCGGTAACGCAATTGCAGGGCAGCGACGCCCTGGACAAGCTGCGCAGGCGCACCCGTGAGGCACTGGCCGAGAACACCGACGCCGGCCAGCGGGTCGCGCTGCGCGCGCTGTACGGTCCGCTGCACGGGGCCCGGTCATGACGCAGCTCCATGTGAACGGCAAGTGGCTGGCGCAGCGGCTCACCGGAACCCAGCGCTACGCCACCGAGATCGTGCGAGCGATCCTGGCCACCGACTCCGTGGATCTGGTGATCCATGTGCCGGCCGGGGTGGACATCCCCGGATATCTGGACCATCCCCGGGCTCGGATCCGCCAGGTCGGCGTCAAAGGCCAACTGTTCGAACAGGTTTACCTGCCCGCGGCCACCGCGGGGCGGCTGCTGCTCAACTTCGCGGGCCCGGCCCCACTGCTGAAGCGCCGCCAGCTGGTGACCATGCACGACGCCACCCCGTTCCGGTATCCGCAGACCTTCACCAAGGCCTTCGTCCGGTCCTACCTGGTGGTGTACTACCTGCTGGGACGGATCGCGCAGCGGCTGGTGACGGTATCGCATTTCAGCGCAGGCGAACTCGACGACGTACTGGGCATCCCGGAGGACCGCTTCGTGGTCGCCGGCTGTGCCGCCGACAGTCTCACCGGCGTCGAGCCCGTCCGGCCCGAGATCGAGGGTTCCGGCGGCCTGGATGGCGAATTCTACCTCGTGGTGGGAACCCTTGCGGTGCACAAGAATCTGGTCGCACCGGTGCAGGCGGTGGCCGAGTCGGGCCGCAAGGTCATCGTGGTCGGGGCTTCGGGCAACCGGCAGGTGTTCTCCGCCGCCTCCGAGCTGACCGGAAACGCGGTCGTGGCCGGGCACCTGTCCGACGCCGAACTGGCGTGGCTGTACCGCAACGCCAACGCGCTGATCTTCCCGTCCAAGTACGAGGGTTTCGGTCTTCCGCCGCTGGAGGCCCAGTCACTCGGGTGCCCGGTGGTGACATCGCGGGCGGCGTCGCTGCCCGAGATCGCCGGTGACGCAGCGCTTTTCTTCGACCCCGACGACCACGTGGCGCTGCTGGCCGAACTGGACCGGCTGGAGTCCGATGCCGGCCTGTCCGAGAGTCTGCGGGCCCGCGGCCTGGTCAACGCGAAGCGTTACTCATGGGATGAGTCGGCGCGGACCATCCTGGCGTCGCTGTAGCGGCTCAGCGCAACAGCGCGCCACGCGTGCAGGCCACCGCGACGGGGGCACCGCTCAGGTTCGTCGTGACGGCGACCTCATCGAGGGTGTCATGACCGATCCGGGTCACCACCAGGATCTGGTCGGCCAGTTCGGCGACGTCGACCACCTGCGACGACCCGGTCAGTGATCCGCCGTCGACGATGACGCTGCCGAGTTCGCCCGAGCTGATCAACCCATCCACCGTCGCCTTGACCGCTGCCGAGTCCTTGCCGTTGAGCTCGGCCATGCCGAGCGATCCCGCGGACACGTGTTCGCCGGCGGCCGCGTGCAGCAGCCGGGCCACCTCGGTGGCTCCGGAGCCGTCGGTCGCACCGACCACCAGGATCACGCCGATGCGGGGCTGCGGCAGCTGGCTGTAGAGCGCGCGGGCCACCTCGAGCGACCGCCGCGACTTCCCGATTTCCACCACCGGGGCGATGACGGGCACCGGGTCGATCTCGCGCTGCAGCTGTCCCACGGAGGAGACGACATGGGACCGGCTGCGCCAGACCAGCGTCGCACCGAGGGCCACCAGACCGCCGAGCAGGGCCCCGCCGATACCGCCGAGCAGCTTGGTGCTCTGCCCCGCACTGGATTGCGCCACAGTGGTTTCCACGGGCTGGATGCCGGGGGCACGGTCGATCTGGGATTCCAGGGCCACCCGCTTGCCGTCGAGATCCTTGGTGCGCTCGTTGAAGACGGCCTCATCGAAGGGCTCACTCTGGGTGGCGGCATCCGCGACCGCCTGCTGCCGCAGTCGCACGACGGCACCGTTGACGGCGTCGAGCGCGGACTGCACGCGCACCTTGTTCAGGTCGTAGACATGTCCGCCGTACACCTTCAACGCCGCGTCCACCGTCTGCTTCGCGGCATCGGGTGTGGGTTCGGTGGCGGCGATGGCGATGATCGCGGCCTGACCCTGCTGGGTGGCCGTCAGGGTGGGCGATGCGTCGCCGCCCAGTTCCTTGGCGACGGCGTCGTGGAAACCGCTCGACGTCAGGTAGGCGACCTCGCCCGCGAGATAGCCCTGCAGGGTGTCCGCGGGCATCGGGCTGTTGGTGAGGATCTGATTGGGGTCGACCGGCGGGTCGATACGGACCTGGGTGGTCGCCGTGGTGGCGTCGGCGGTGATCGACAACGCGACCAGTGTGCCGATGATCGCACCGAGTACGACGCCGACGAGGGTTGCCGGCCACATCGGCGTCAGCAATCCGTAGACGGTCGCCCGTAGCCGTTTCCGCATTTCGACTCCCCTGTCCTCCGATTCGACTTCATAGTACGGACGGAAGTCGTCAAAGCGAATTCAAGAATGTTTGCTTGAACTCACAGCGGAGCCTATCTGCGCTACTAAAAGGTCATAAAAGCCCAGCACCGAGGTAGCTCATAAGTTGCCGAGCGACCATGGCGCCGCTATGCGACTGTGACCGATTCAACGCCTCAAGCGCCCGTGGCGCCACCCAGGGACGGCCTATCCCTCGAGTTTGTAACCCAAGCCGCGCACCGTGACAAGGTGCACCGGGTTTGCCGGGTCTGCCTCGATCTTGCTGCGCAACCGCTTGACGTGCACGTCGAGGGTCTTGGTGTCGCCGACGTAATCGGCACCCCAGACGCGGTCGATGAGCTGCCCGCGGGTCAGCACGCGGCCGCTGTTGCGCATCAGGTACTCCAGCAGGTCGAACTCCTTGAGCGGGAGGGTGATGGCCTCGCCGTTCACGCTGACAACGTGCCGCTCGACATCCATCCGCACCGGGCCGGCCTCCAGCACACCGTCCCCGGAGCCGGTCTCGTCGGTCTCCGCCCCGCGCCGCAGCACCGCGCGGATGCGGGCGATCAGCTCGCGCGCCGAGTACGGCTTGGTGACGTAGTCGTCGGCGCCCAGCTCCAGGCCGACCACCTTGTCGATCTCGCTGTCGCGCGCGGTCACCATGATGACCGGCACGCTGGAGCGGGACCGCAGCTGCTTGCAGACGTCGGTGCCACTCATGCCGGGCAGCATCAGGTCGAGCAGGACGATATCCGCACCCACCCGCTCGAACTCCGCGAGTGCCGACGGACCGTCGGACACCACGGTGGCCTCGAAGCCTTCCTTGCGCAGCAGGAAGGCCAACGGATCGGCCAGGGACTCTTCATCCTCCACGATCAGCACACTGGTCATCAGTCTCGTTCGTCCTCTCGGTCGTCTCGTTCATACGAGTCGTCGTCGGTATCGGGGTATGCCGGAATCGACAGGGTGAACGTCGAGCCGGTGCCCGGCTGACTCCACAGCCGGATGGTGCCGTTGTGATTGGCTGCGACGTGTTTGACGATCGCCAGGCCCAACCCGGTGCCGCCGGTGGCGCGCGACCGAGCCTTGTCCACCCGGAAGAACCGTTCGAAGACCCGCTCCTGGTCGGCGCGGGCGATACCGATGCCACGGTCGGTGACCGCGATCTCGATGTCGTTGCCGCGCCTACGTCGGCTGATCGACACACTCGACCCGTGCGGCGAGTAGGCGATGGCGTTGGAGACCAGGTTCGCGATGGCGGTCACCAGCAGACCCTGGTCACCCAGCACGCGGTATCCGGTCGGCGCGTCGGTGGTCACGGAGATCTCGGCGCTGTCCGCGGGCACCTTGTGCCGCGACAACGCCTCCGAGACGACGGTGTCGACCTCCACCACGTCGAGGTCGGGCAGGGGTTCGGCGCCCTGCAACCGGGACAGTTCGATCAGCTCGCCGACCATGCTGGCCAGCCGGTGGGATTCGACGAGCATCTTGTCGGCGAACCGGCGCACGGTCTCGGGGTCGTCGGCTGAGGCCTGCAACGCCTCGGCGAGCACCCCCATGGCCCCGACCGGGGTCTTGAGCTCGTGACTGACGTTGGCGACGAAATCCCGGCGGGTGGCCTCCATGCGGGCCTGCTCTGACTGGTCGCCGACGAACACCACCGCGAAGCGCCGGTCATCCTCGGTGAGCAGCCGCACGTGACCGCGCACTGACAGGCCGGAGCGGCCGGTGGCCTGGCGTTTGCGGGGCGACAGGTCGATGTCGACGTCGTCGCCGCCGGCCAGGCAACGCTGCACGGCCTGCCAGGCCCGCTCGTCGAGCAGCCGGTCCCGCACCAGGCCCAGTTCGGCCGCCTGATCATTCATGTAGACGACATCGCGGAACGCGTCGACGACGACGATGCCCATCGGCGAGAGCCCCACCACGTGGCTGAGCATCTGGGAAACGGTGATCCCGCCCTGCTCGGCTTCGCGACGTGCTCGTCGCTGCTGCCTGACGCGAGATACGGCGGCTCCCGCCGCCGCGCCGATGAGGAGCGCGAACAGCGTCACGGCTGCTGTCAGCAGCAGCACGGATGCCACACTCACGCGGAAATCGTACGCATCCGGTGAACGCCATCCCAGCAGCGTGAGGCCAAATCGGGACAAGTCACACAAGCAAACACAGGAGTTCGGCCCGCGTTCACCTGAGTTAACCGGCTATTTGCCGGATTACTTCTTGGCACCTTGCGCGGCCACCGCGGCCGCACCCGCCGCCGCTGCTTCGGGATCGAGGTAGCGCCCACCGGGGACGGTAGGCTTGAGGTCGGCGTCCAACTCGTAGAGCAGTGGGATGCCGGTCGGGATGTTCAGGCTGACGATGTCCGCGTCGGACATCCCGTCCAGGTACTTGACCAGGGCGCGAAGCGAATTACCGTGCGCGGCGATCAGCACGGTCTTACCGGCCTTGAGGTCGGGCACGATGTCCTGCTCGAAGTACGGGACGAACCGGGCCACCACGTCGGCCAGGCATTCAGTCAGGGGTCCGCCGCCGATATCGGCGTAGCGGGAGTCACCGTCCTGGCTGAACTCGCTGCCCTTCTCGATGGGCGGCGGCGGCGTGTCATAGCTGCGCCGCCACGCCATGAACTGTTCTTCGCCGTACTTGGCCAGCGTCTCGGCCTTGTCCAGACCCTGCAGCGCACCGTAGTGCCGTTCATTGAGGCGCCAGTCGCGGTGCACCGGGATCCACAGCCGGTCGGCGGCCTCCAGCGCGAGATCGGCGGTGATGATCGCCCGGCGCAACAGCGAGGTGTACAGCACGTCGGGCAGCACACCCTCTTCGGCGAGCAACTCGCCACCGCGCACCGCCTGGGCCCGGCCCTTGTCGGTGAGGTCGACGTCGACCCATCCGGTGAACAGGTTCTTCTCGTTCCACTGGCTCTCGCCGTGGCGCAGCAGGATCAGGTTCGCCATGGCACAGATCCTCTCATGAGCCGGAGCCGTCTTCCTCGTCGATCAGATTGTGCTTACTCATCTCCGATGAGATGTGCAAAAGCCTCGAGGTTCTTCAGCGACTCACCGCGCGCCACCCGCCACTCCCATTCCTTCTCGATGGACGTGCGAAAACCCAACTCCAACAACGTGTTGAAGTCCGAGTCCACCGCTTCGAGGACTTGGCCCAGTACCCGGTCGAGCTCGTCGGCGCTGACCGATTCCAGCGCCATCCGGCCCACCAGATAGATGTCGCCCAGGTTGTCCAAGGTGTAGGCCACGCCGTACAGCCTGCGGTTGCGTTTGAGCAGGAACCGGTACACGGATTCGAAGTTCTCGTCCGGTCGGCGGCAGACGAACGCCTCGACCCGCACCGAATGCTCACCGATGCTCAAGATGGTGTTCGTCTTCAGCCGCCGCTCGCCCGGCAGCGCGACCACCAGGCCGGGCAGCCCGCCGTGCGCGCCCTTGTGATGGGCGTATTCCAGGTCGTGCTCCTGCAGCGTCGCCTCGATGAGGTCCTGAACGGGTGAGCTCACGCCCGCACCCCGCGGCGCATCGAGAACCGGCGCCCGCTGCGCCGCACCGTCGCGTCGCGGCGCGGATGCCGCGCGCGGTAGTCACCGATGGCGCGTTCGTAACTGGCCAGCAGGCCGTCGACGGTGTGTGCCCAGGAGAAGGTCGCGGCGTGCGCGATGGCCGCCTCGCGCATCCGTTCCGGTCCACCCGCCAACAGTGCGTCGATGGCGGCCGCCCAGTCTTGCGGGTCGTGCCCCTCGACCAGGGTGCCGGTGATGCCGTCGCGAACCGCGACGGGCAGTCCGCCCACCGCGGCCGCCACCACCGGCGTCCCGCAGGCCTGCGCCTCGACCGCGACCAGCCCGAAAGACTCCGAGTAGCTGGGCACCGCGACCAAATCGGCTGCGCGATAGACGTTCACCAGCTGCTCC
Organism: Mycolicibacterium cosmeticum; assembly: GCA_016197365.1. Lineage (GTDB taxonomy): Bacteria > Actinomycetota > Actinomycetes > Mycobacteriales > Mycobacteriaceae > Mycobacterium > Mycobacterium cosmeticum_A. The sequence goes on from JACPVS010000010.1 coordinate 243,344, forward strand.
CGGGACTGGGGTGGCAGGAAGGTGACCCGCTCGGCGATACCCAGTTCATCGGCCAGCCGCATCAGACCGTCGGGCGCGGCCAGGCCGGACCCGGACGGGCCGCCGGCCACCACCACCCGCAATTGGGGAACTCTCGCCACCGCACGCAGCAGCACGTCGGGCGCCTTCAGCGGCTGGATCCGGCCCACGAACGCCACGATCCGCTCGTCGGGATCCAGGCCCACCGCGGCCCGTGCGGCCCGCTTGTCCCCCGGCGTGAAGACTCCGAGATCGACACCGGGATGCACCACGTCGATCTGCGAGCGACTCGCGTGGTGTAGTGAAACCAGTTGCTGCGCTTCGATTTCGGTGTTGACGATGAGGCGGTCCGCCTCGTCGACCACCTGCTGCTCACCGATCGCGCGCATCGCGGGCTCCGGGGTGTCCCCCGCCGCGAGCGCCGCGTTCTTCACCGCGGCCAGCGTGTGCGCGGTGTGTACCAGCGGCACGGCCCAGCGGTCCCTGGCCAACCAGCCGACCTGCCCGGACAGCCAATAGTGCGAATGCACGATGTCGTAGTACCCCGGCTCATGGTTGGCCTCTGCGCGGAGCACCCCGGCCGTGAACGCGCACAACTGCGTCGGCAGGTCGGTCTTGTCCAGGCCCTCGAACGGTCCGGCGACCACGTTGCGCACCAGCACTCCGGGCGCCACCCGAACGACGGGTTCGTCGGCCGATGAGGTGGCCCTGGTGAAGATCTCGACCTCGACGCCGCGCCGCGCCATCTCGCACGCGGTCTGCAGCACGTAGACGTTCATCCCGCCGGCATCTCCGGTGCCCGGCTGCGCCAACGGTGAGGTGTGTACCGACAGCACCGCCACTCGCCTCGCCGATGCAGGTATGGCGCTCAGATCGCTGGAAAGACGCACACAGTCATGTCTACACCCACGTCTTTGTCAGGCGCCCGCGACGTTCAGCTCGCCGCGGCGCAACTGGGCGCGGCGCATCGCGGCGATCGGATCGGCGTAGAGCCCACCCAGGGACACCACACCGGCACCGGCCTCCTGCACCCGGTTACCGAACGCGGTGACCCGGATGTCGCGGGCCGGCAGCACCGACCGTGCGACGAAGGCCCGCTCCAGGACTTCCATACCCTCCGGGTACTCGGTGAAGGCCTGGCCACCGACCACCAGGTCGTCGGGGTTGAGCATGTCGCGCAGAAGCGCCACGGCTTCACCGAGCACGCGGGCCCGCTCGGCGAGTAGCGCCTGGGCACCCTCGTGACCGCCGCGGGCGGCACGCAGCACCGCCGTCAGCGTCGACGCCGGCCCCTCGGCGGGGATGATGCGTTGCGCACGGGCCGCGGTCAGCACCGCTTCGTCGCTGACGGTGGACTCCAGTTGCCCTGTGCCACCCAGCAATTCGGAGTTCACCGGCAGGGCGGCGATGGTGCCGGGGCCACTGGCGGGCGAGTGCACCCGGCCGCCGATGGACAGCGCGTAGCCCACGGTTTCGCGGGCGTAGACGTAGAGGCTGGTGCCGGTCTGGGTGCCCGGCCTGCGCACCCCGAGCAGCAGTTCGGCGCCGGCCATCGCGTCGACGTGCGAGGCCACCGACACCGGCAGACCGAGCGTCTCGGCCAGCACGGGGCCGACGGGCGCCTCCGACCAGCCCAGCCGCGGGTGGTCCAAGTAGCCGGACACGCTGTCCACCACACCACCGGCGGCCACGCCGACCCACAGCGGGCGCCGGCGATGCCAGCGGCTCAGGTAGCGGCGGGCGCTGCCGGCCAACGAGGCCAGGGCCGCGTTCTGCGTGCCGCGCGGGGTCGGGGTTTCGACGACATCGAGGGTCCGGCCGAACAGGTCGGTCGCGACGATGCTGGTGGTGCGCGCACCGATGTGCAGGCCGAGGGTGAGGAACGGTTCGTGGTTGACCTCGACCGGCACGCGGGGCCGGCCGATGGCGCCGGAGACGGCGAGGTCGGCGCGCTCCCGCAGCACACCGGCGTCGAGCAGGGCGGTGACCTGGCGGTTCACCGTCGCGATGCTCAGGCCGGTGACGCGGGCGACGGCGTCACGGGCGATCGGGCCGCGCTGGCGGGCAGCCCCGAAGACGGCCGCCGCGGCCGCGTCGGCGACCTTCAACGACGGGGCGACGATGTGATGGCGGGCCAGTAGGGCGCGCTTGGCATGGGCCACCGAGGCCGCGGCAGCGGTGTTGGTGGCGATCGGAGCAGAGGCAGCGGTGGCGGTACGCACAGGGGTTGTCCTTTGTGAAGTTTCGACAGTGGGGGCTTCTGCCACACCGTCGACTTCTGCAGGACGAAAGTCCGCTAGATCAGTCGGGCGCGGCGGGATGCGCAACAACAACACGCACGCCGCACGAAAACGCGGTTCATCGGACTGGTCTGCAACACACGGTGAACTTAGCACGCCAACTAAAGTTCGGGATATGACTTCGACATCAGCCACCCCCCGCGTCGCCGTGGTCACCGGAGCCAGTTCCGGTATCGGCGACGCGTCCGCCAAAACCCTTGCTGCGCTTGGTTTTCACGTGGTCTGCGTAGCCCGCAGGGCCGACCGTATCCAGGCACTGGCGGACCAGATCGGCGGCTCGGCGATTGTGGCGGACGTCACGTCCGACGCGGATGTGGCGCGTTTGGCCGAAGCTCTGGACGGGGTTTCGGTGCTGGTGAACAATGCCGGCGGGGCCATGGGCCTGGCACCGGTGGCCGACGCCGATCTGGAGCATTGGCGGTGGATGTGGGAGACCAACGTGCTGGGCACCCTGCGGGTCACCAGGGCGCTGCTGCCCAAACTCGTCGACTCCGGCGACGGGCTGATCGTCACCATCACCTCGATCGCGGCATTCGAGACCTATGACGGCGGCGCCGGTTACACCTCGGCCAAGCATGCCCAGGGCGCGCTGCACCGCACGCTGCGCGGTGAGCTGCTCGGAAAACCGGTGCGGCTCACCGAGATTGCGCCCGGCGCCGTCGAAACCGAGTTCTCCCTGGTGCGTTTCGAGGGGGATCAGGACCGCGCCGACAAGGTGTATGAAGGCATCACCCCACTGGTGGCCGACGACGTCGCCGAGGTGATCGGGTTCGTCGCCGCCCGCCCGTCGCACGTCAACCTGGATCAGATCGTCATCCGTCCGCGGGACCAGGCGCCGAACGGGCGGTTCAACCGCCGGGTGTAGCGGTCGAGCTCGTCGTCGTTGTCGGGGCCGTCGTCGTCGGAGTCGCGGTCGTCGGGGTGCCCGACAGGGTCGGCGCATCCGTCGGGGTGGCCGGCGCCGACGCCGGGATGCCCGACGGGGGCTTCTGATTCGTCAGGGCGGACATGGACTTCCACTCATCCCACGGCACGGCCCAGTCCCAGATGTCGCCGTCGGCGTAGGACAGATCGATCCGGGTGCCGGTGACCTCCACCGGGTCGCCGTAGATCGCGCTGTTGAAGTACTGCTGCGAGTTCTCCAGGTTCAGGTTGATGCAGCCGTTGGTGACGTTGGTGTTGCCCTGCGAGCCGACGCTGTTGGGATTGCAGTGGATGAACTCGCCATTGTTGGAGATCCGCACCGCGAACCGCTCGTGCACGTTGGCGTAACCGGCGGCCGGGTTCGTCATGTAGAAGTCCTCGTACTTCTCACTGACGACGTGGACGCCGCTGCGGGTGACGTTGCGATCCAGGTCGCCTTCGCCGTAGCTGCAGGGGAAGTCCATGATGACGCCCTCGTCGGTGATCACCTGGATGCGGTGGCTGGACGCCTCCGCCTTGACCACCTGGCGCCGGCCGATGCTGATGTCCAGCGTGGAATCCGTTGCGCCGAAAGCGTCTTCACCGAACGGCACGCCATACAGCGCGGCCCGCACGTTGATCGTGGCGCCTGCCGGGTAATACTCCCTGGTCCGGTAGTGCACGCGGGAGCCGCCGGCCTCGTCGGGCAGCCAGGCCCAGCCGCCCTCGACGGGCGGGGTGGTGGTGACCTTGAGCGCCTTCTCCACGTCGGCGCGGTACTTGTCGTCGATGGCCGCGTCGAACTGCAGGATGATCGGGGCCGCGACGCCCACCACCTGTCCGTCGGACAACTGGAACTGGCCGTTGACCATGGTCTGCGGGTTGATCGTGGTGAAACTGCCGGACAGCTTCACGGCCTGGCCGTCCTTGCCGACCACCGACCCGGCCCAGGTGTACTCGGCGTCGTATCCCAGCGGTTCGGTGACGGTGAAGCCCGTCCGGTCCTGATTGAGCGCACCGCCGACGGCCTTGCCCGCCGCGTTGGTCAGGCTGACGTGCTGGAACCAGCCGTCGCTGACGGCGATGCCGATCGGCGAGGTCGGCACGACGTCGTCGGACTTGTCTTCGGGGGTGTAGGTGATCACCGGGGCCGGCGGCGGGGCCGCGGACGGCAGATCGGGCGTCAACGATTTGCCCGCACACGCGGCCAGCAGTCCGGCGCTTCCCGCGGCCAGCACCGTCAGCGCACGCCGACGATTCACTAGCGGGGACGTCTCACCTGCAGGGCTCACGTGGAACAACGGTACCTAGAGACGGCACCCAAGCAGAATCGGTTCGGGTGTGAGATCTATCCCGAATTGGTTGCACACCCCGTCCCGCACCGTCCTGGCCAGGGCGATCACGTCTGCCGAGGTGGCCCCGCCGCGGTTGGTGAGGGCCAGCGCATGTTTGGTGGACAACGCCGCCGCGGCGCCGGGACCTGGGAATCCCTTGCCGAAGCCGGCCTGCTCGACCAGCCAGCCGGCGGCCAGTTTCACCCCGTCGGCCGCCGGATAGTTCGGCACCCGGCCCACGAATCCAGCCTGGATGCGCTCGAAGACCTCCGTCGCGACCACGGGGTTGGTGAAGAACGACCCGGCGCTCCAGGTGTCGTGATCGTGCGCGTCGAGCACCATGCCCTTGGCCGCGCGCAGCGCCAGCACGGCTTCCCGGACCCGCAGCGGATCGGTTCGCTCCCCCGGCGGCACCTCCAGCACCGTCGCGAGCTCGCCGTAGCGCAGGGGCGCGCTCCGCCCCGCGGCGTCCAGGGTGAACTCGACCTCCAGCACCACCGCGTCCGGCGAGTTCTTCAGCACGCTGTGCCGGTATCCGAAACCCAGCTCCGCCGGCGCCACCCAGCGGTCCGCCCCGGTGCGGCGGTCCAGCAGCCGGACCCGCGCGAGGGTGTCGGCCACCTCGGCGCCGTACGCGCCCACGTTCTGTACCGGCGTCGCCCCCGCCGACCCGGGAATACCGGACAGGCACTCCAGGCCGCCGAGGCCGTGCGCCAGGGAGGTCACCACCACGTCGTCCCACAGCGCGCCGGCCTCCGCCCGCACGGTCGCGTCGTGCACGGTGATCTCGGTGTTGGCCACGGCAACCACCGTCAGGCCGGTCAGATCGTCGGCCAGGACCACGTTCGAGCCGCCCGCGAGCACCAGGACATCCGGGGTGATCGGCAGTGCGCGCAGCACGTCGATCAGCTTGCCGGTGGTGTCGCAGGTGATCACGCGATCGGCGACGGGGCCGACCCGCAGCGTGGTCAGCGGCGCCAGCGGGACATCCCGGGCCACCGCCGCGCCCTCGAAAGACTCACTGACCACGGGGCATAACGGTAGCGTGGCTGCCATGCCACGTTCATTCGACATGGCAGCCACCTACGAATGCACCGCCGGCCAGGTCCTCGCGGCGTTCTCCGAGAAGCCGTACTGGCTGACTCGGTTGGAGAAGTCCGGCTGCGATGAGACATCACTGGATGTCCTGGAGACCGCTGCCGACGGCAGCATCGAGGTGGTCACCACCCAGACGGTCCGGCCCGCCAAGCTGCCCGCCGTCGTCACCCAGTTCCACCGGGGTGACCTCACCCTGCGCCGCGTGGAGCGCTGGACCGCGCCGGTCGACGGCCATTCTGCCGGGACCATAGACGGTGACCTGTTGGGCACCCCGGCGCGCGTCACCGCCACCGTGGCGCTGGCCGACACCGCGACCGGCGCCCGCGCCGACGTGCACGTCACCGTCGAGGTGAAGATCCCGCTGGTCGGCGGGAAATTGGAGAGCTTCCTCGGTGGCCAACTGGTCGACTTGCTGCGCCTGGAGCAGGTCTTCACCAGCAACTGGATCAAGGACCACGGCTGAACAAGCCCATCGGCCATGCGACGCGGGGCACCACGGGATACAACCGGCTGCGCCGCAGCGACCGCTGGCTGGTGTACTCCCCGGCAGTGCGCGCCGCGCTGCTGACCGCCGCCGAACCGTTGGTCGTCGACCTGGGCTACGGGGCGCTCCCGGTCACGACGGTCGAACTGGCGGCGCGGCTGCGGACGGTGCGCGTCGACGTCCGCGTCGTCGGCCTGGAGATCGATCCGCAGCGGGTGGCCACCGCCCGGGCGGCGAACACCGATGTCGAATTCGCCCTCGGCGGCTTCGAGTTGGCGGGCCTGCGGCCGGTGCTGGTGCGGGCGTTCAACGTGCTGCGCCAGTACCCCGTCGACGAGGTGGACGCCTCGTGGGCGCAGTTGCGCGGGCGGCTGGCCCCGGGCGGGCTGATCATCGACGGCACCTGCGACGAGGTGGGCCGGCGCTGCTGCTGGGTGCTGCTCGACGCGGCGGGGCCGGTCAGCCTGACGCTGGCGTGCGACCCGTTCGCCATCGAGCGTCCCTCGGATCTGGCCGAGCGGCTACCGAAAGTGCTTATCCACCACAATGTTCCGGGTCAGCCGATCCATGAGTTGCTGAGCCTTGCCGACCGCGCCTGGGCCGGGGTGGCCGGCCACGGGGTGTTCGGCCCGCGGGTCCGCTGGCGCGCGATGCTCGACGAGTTGCGCGCCCAGGGGGTCGGCGTGCAGGCGCCGCGGCGGCGGATGCGCGACGGCGTGCTCACCGTCCCGTGGGAGACGGTCGCGCCGCATTAGTCTTGTCCCATGCGGATTGCCCTGGCACAGATCCGGTCGAGTACCTGTCCCGCCGAGAACCTGGACGCCGTCGCGCAGTACACCCGCGACGCCGCCGAGGCCGGGGCCGGCCTGGTGCTGTTCCCCGAGGCGACGATGTGCCGGTTCGGTGTGCCGTTGGCGCCGGTGGCCGAACCGCTCGACGGCAGCTGGGCCGACGGTGTGCGCGCGATCGCGCAGAAGTCCGGGATCACCGTCGTCGCCGGGATGTTCTGCCCCTCCGGGGACGGCAGGGTGACCAACACGCTGCTGGCATCCGGTCCGGACGTCGACGCGCACTACGACAAGATCCACCTCTACGACGCGTTCGGGTTCGCCGAGTCCAAGACGGTCGCGCCGGGTCGTGAACCGGTGGTGATCGAGGTGAACGGTGTGAAGGTCGGCCTCACGCTCTGCTATGACGTCCGCTTCCCCGAGCTCTACCTCGACCTCGCCGACCGCGGCGCGCAGCTGATCACCGTGCACGCCTCCTGGGGCACCGGTCCGGGCAAGCTCGACCAGTGGACCCTGCTGGCCCGGGCCCGCGCCATCGACACCACCGCCATCGTGGCCGCCGTCGACCAGGCCTACCCGGGAGACAAGATCGCGGCGCTGGGCCCGACCGGGGTGGGCGGCAGCCTGGTCGCCTCCGCACGGGGCGAGATTCTGCAGTCCGCCGGGGACGAACCGCAGCTGGTGGTGACCGATATCGACCTCGATGCGGCCGCCCGGGCCAAGGAGACGATCGCGGTGCTGCGTAATCGCACGCAGTTCGCTAAGGCACAATCGACTGCGTGACCGATCCCTGGGCTCAACCTTCCGAAGCAGCGGCCGCCGGGTCTCCTGCGTCCGCAGGCGCTCCCATGCCCCCGCCTCCGGGGCCCCCGGAGCCGCCGAAATCGGTGGGCGCCAAGATCGCGCGCCTGTTCCGCGACCCGCTGTCCATCGTGCTCGTCGTGGTCATCGTGTTGGCGCTCGTCGTCGCGGGCGCGGTCGGCGCGGAGCTGGTGGCCCGCCACATCGCGGACAAGACGGTCACCCAGATCACCTCCTGCGTGGTGCAGGACGACGTGGACGTGTCGTTCGGCAAGACCCCGTTCCTGCTGCAGCACCTGGCCAAGCACTACAACAACATCACGGTGACCACGGCGGGCAATCGCGTCCGCGAGGCCGACGGGATGAAGGCCGAGATCATCATCAACGACGTCCGGTTGACCGGGAACCAGAGCGCGCCCGGCACCATCGGCGCCCTGGACGCCAACATCACCTGGACCGCCGAGGGCATCAAGAACACCATCCAGAACCAGATCCCGCTGGTGGGCAGCTTCGTCAGCAGCGTGAGCACCCATCCCAGCGACGGCACCATCGAACTGCAGGCCGCCCTGGGCAGCATCGTCGTCAAGCCCGAGGTGCAGAACAACAACCTCACGCTGACAGTGCAGAGCCTGTCCGGTCTGGGCTTCATGCTGCCGCGCGAGACGGTGCAGCCCGCGCTCGACGCGTTCCTCGACCAGATCACCAAGAACATCCCGTTGGGCATCCACGCCGACAGCGTGCAGGTGACCGACAAAGGCGTGTCCGCCAAGTTCCTTACCCGCAACGCGACGATGCCTCCGGGCCGCAGCGGCAACGGCGGCGACCCCTGCTTCGCCGGACTCGACTAGAAGCTAGGTCAAGCCGTCCAGCACAGCCCGGGTGCCCGAGAGCCCGAGCCGGGTGGCGCCGGCGTCGAGCATGGCCAGCGCGGCCTCCGCGGTGCGGATCCCGCCACTGGCCTTGACCCCGAGGCCGGGGACGGCCGCGGCCATGATCTGCACGGCGCGCGCGGAGGCCCCGCCGCTGGGATGAAACCCGGTGGAGGTCTTCACGAAGTCGGCTCCCGCATCGAGCGCGACGCGGCACACGTCGGCCAACAGTGCCTCACCCGAGAGTTCCAGCAGCGCAGCCGATTCCACGATCACCTTGAGCGTCGCCCCCGACGTCTGCGCACGCACCGCGGCGATGTCGTCGCGTACTGCGCGCAGGTCACCGGACAGTGCCGCGCCCACATCGATGACCATGTCGATCTCGGTGGCACCGGCGGCCAGCGCGTGCGCGGCCTCGGCGGCTTTGATGACCGACAGGTGCTTGCCGGACGGGAATCCCGCCACGGCGGCCACCAGCAGACCGGCCGGGCTCGCCTGCACGGCGACCGGCACCAGCGGCGGGGACACACATACCGAGAACACCCCGAGGTCGGCCGCCTCGGCCACCAGTGCGAGGACGTCGGCCTCGGTGGCCTCGGGTTTGAGCAGGGTGTGGTCGACCAGCGCGGCGACCTCGTCGCTGGTCCACATCAGAACGGCTCCTCCGTGCCGCCCGGGTTGCAGCCCGCGGCGAACATGGCACTCTCGCTAACCTCGGGCCGCCACGGCTCCAGATTCCAGCTGGACTTGCCGGGCTCGGCTATCTCGGCGTATTGCCAGTGGCAGAGGAACTGGGCGCGCATACCTGGCAGGTCGGCGTCGGGCGCGTCGGCCAGTACCTCGGCCCACGCCTGATCGGCTTGGCCGAGGCTGTTCGGGCGGGCCGACGCGGCGCGGGCGGCTGCTGTCGGATAGACCCGCAGGCTGGACAGGTCGCCCCATTTGGCCCACGTCGTGTGGTCCACGTAGTGACTGTCGGCGTGCGCGATGGGCGCCGTACACACCAGGGCACCCGCTGCACCCAGCGCGGCGATCAGGCTGCGCATCGCGTCAGCGCGACTTTCCCTGGATCTCAAGAATTTTCGGCCGGACGTCGACGAGGTAGACACCCGCCGCACACGCGCAGATCGCCGCACCGAACGCGTCGCGCATCAGCAGGCCGAGCAGGACGCCGCCGGCCAGGATGAGCAACCACACCGGCTTCGTGAGCTTTCCCGCGGCGGTGTACGCGTCGGTCCGTTGGATGGCGGCATGCACAAATGAATAGACACCGACCAGGACGACGATCCCGACCAGCACAAACATAATGGCACCCGCCAGGTCTGCAAGCATCACACTTGCAGCCTAGGCGGGTGCCATCGGATGCGTCGAACTTACTTCTGGGTGACCTTCTTGGCCGGGGCCTTCTTGGCGGCCGGCGCGGCGGCCACGGGGGCGGCCTTCTTGGCCGGGGCGGCCTTCTTGGCGGGCACGGCCTTCTTGACCGGGGCGGTGGCCTTCTCGCCGGCCTTCTCGACCCGCTTCGGCAGTTCCACGCCGACCAGCTTGGCGGCACGCTCGCCCACGGCGCGGGTCTGCGACGCCACGGTGCCCAGCGCGTCCTGGGTCAGCTCGACGGCCTGATCGGTGACCTCTTCGAAGCGGCCTGCGGCCTCTTCCAGAGCCGGCTGGTTGCGCAGGCGCTCCAGGGCGGCCTCGCCGCGCTCGACCAGCTTGTTGTACGTGGCCTGCGCCTCGTCGGTGTACTTCTCGGCGGCCTTGCGCAGTTCGTCCGAGGTGAGCTTGTCGCGCAGCTCCTCGAACTGGGTCGGCAGCTCTTCCTGAATCTTCGTCAGGCGGGCACGGCCCTCTTCGACGCGGCCCTGGGCGTCGGTGCGCGCATCCTCGGCACGCTCACGCAGGCTGGCGACGATCTCGTTGACGGTGGCCAGCGCCAGGTCGGCGGCGCCGACGGCGGCAAGCAGCGGGGCCTTGAGGTCCTCGATGGTCGGCTGGGCCTTTTCGGTCTTCTCGGTCATGGTTGTTCCTTTCAAGATCAGCTGAGTGATGTTGGTGATTCGGTGGTTGATTCTGTTGTCGTAGCTTGAGATTCAGACGTGGGCGGCACCCCTTCCGCTTTCCCCTCAGCGCCGGATTCGGCTTCCGCTTCGGCCTCGTTCTGCTGGCAGAACGACGTGTAGATGTCGAGCAGCACCTGTTTCTGCCGCTCGGTGATCGCGTTGTCTCCGATGATCGCGTCACGTACCTGACTACCCTCGGACGGCTCGAGAATCCCGGCCTGCACGTACAACACCTCGGCTGAGACGCGCAGTGCCTTGGCAATCTGGCTGAGCACATCGGCCGACGGTTTGCGCAGTCCCCGCTCGATCTGGCTGAGGTAGGGATTGCTGACGCCGGCCTTCTCCGCGAGTTGACGCACCGAAACCTGCGCCGCCTCACGCTGAGCACGGATGAAGCTGCCGATATCGGACGCGGCGTTGCTCACCACTTCGACGATCTTCTCGTTGGCTACGACGGCAACTATCTTGTCGCTTCCAGCGATCCCGTCGCTGCCGGCGATCCTCTCGTTGCCCACAGCCGAAGCAGAATCTTCGTTCTGCGACATCTGAGCCTCGATCCGTCGGGTTCCTGCTGGCACAACCCACGGTACGACCGAGTGCTAGCTATTGCAAGCACTTGCTAGCAGGGCTCAGAAAAGTAGCTGCGCTACCGAATAGATGACCAGGCCCGCCAGCGAACCGACCACCGTGCCGTTGATCCGGATAAATTGCAGGTCACGGCCCACGTGCAGTTCGATCCGGCGACTGGCCTCGTCGGCGTCCCACCGCTCGATCGTCTCGGTGATGATCGCTGTGATCTCCGTCCCATACTGGGAAACCAGGTGCTGAGCAGCCCGGATGATCCAGCTGTCCACCTTGTCGCGCAGCTCGGCGTCATCACGCAACGACTCCCCGATGCGCACCACCGAATCGGCGATCCGGGTGCGCAGCGCCGAGGACGGATCGTCCACCGACTCCAGGACGATGCGCTTGGCGGCGGTCCACGCCGTCTCGGCGGCCTTGGTCACTTCGTCACGCGCCATGACCTGCTCTTTGACCTTCTCGGCGCGCGCGATGGTGGCGTCGTCATGCTGCAGGTCGTCGGCGAACTCGAAGAGGAACTTCGTCGCCGACCGGCGCAATTCGTGATTGGGGTCGCGGCGCACCTTGTCGGTGAAATCCATCAGCTCGCGGTGGATGCGCTCGCCGACCAGGTGGTCCACCCAGCGCGGCGACCAGGTGGGCGAATCACGCTCGATGACCCGCTCGATCACCTCACCCGAGTTCAGCGACCACTGGAACGCCCGATCGGCCAGCAGCTGGAGCAGTGCCTCCTGCCGCTGCTCGGCCAGCAGGCCGGACAGCACCCGGCCAACCGGTGGCCCCCACTGCGGTTCGGCGATGCGTTTGACGATCATCCGGTCCAGGACATGCTGGACGTCCTCGTCGCGCAGCATCTCGACCAGCACCCGCAGCACCGTGGACGCCTCGGCGGCCACCCGTTCGGCGTGGCTGTATTCGGACAGCCACTTGCCCACCCGGCCCGCGACCTGGGCGTCGCCCAGCTTCGTCGCCACCACCTCGGCAGACATGAAGTTCTCCCGCACGAAGGTGCCCAGCCCCTCACCGAGCTGGTCCTTCTTGCGCTTGATGATCGCGGTGTGCGGAATGGGTATACCCAGTGGGTGCTTGAACAGCGCTGTCACCGCGAACCAGTCGGCCAGCGCGCCGATCATCCCCGCCTCGGCGGCCGCCCGGACGTAACCGACCCACTCGCCTGCGCCGCGGGACTGGGCCCACGTGGAGACGAGGAAGATCACCGTCGCCCCGATCAGGAACCCGAGCGCGACGGCTTTCATCCGCCTCAGGCCACGGCGGCGTTCACGGTCTGCTTCGGAGTCCGAGCCCGCCAATGATGCGGCGAAACTTGCCGTCAACGAGGGCGGGCTGGGAGCTGGTCTGTGCGCCACCCCTCCATCATCCGCTACCGCGCCACCGGCGCGCGGCAGGCGATCGACCGCAGGGCCGGAACCACCGTATTATCAAGGCGACCTAGTGAACGGACCTTCACGGACAGTGGCACAGCAGAGCTCGGCGGCAGCGGTAAAAACCGATGGCCGTAAACGACGCTGGCATCAGCACAAGGTGGACCGTCGTAATGAGCTCGTAGACGGCACCCTCGGAGCGATTCGCCAGCGGGGCAGCAACGTCAGCATGGACGAGATCGCCGCCGAGATCGGCGTGTCCAAGACGGTGCTGTACCGCTACTTCGTCGACAAGAACGACCTCACCACCGCGGTGATGATGCGCTTCGCGCAGACCACCCTGATCCCGAACATGGCGGCGGCGCTGTCCTCGACGTCCGACGGGTACGCGCTGGTGCGCGAGATCATCCGGGTGTACGTCGACACCGTGGCCGCCGAACCCGAGACCTACCGGTTCGTGATGTCGAACAACTCGGCCAGCCGCACCAAGGCCATCGCCGACTCCGAACAGATCATCGCCCGCATGCTGGCCGTCATGCTGCGCCGACGGATGCAGCTCAACGGGATGGACACCCAGGGCGTGGAGGCGTGGGCGTTCATGATCGTCGGCGGCGTTCAGTTGGCCACCCACTCCTGGATGTCGAACCCGCGGATGACCACCGACGAGCTGATCGACTATCTGACGATGCTGTCCTGGAGCGCGCTGTGCGGGATCGTCGAAGTCGGCGGCTCGCTTGACACGTTCAACTCACTGCCGCATCCGTCACCCACATTGCCTGCATAACTGCTTGACTGGCGGCCATGAGTACCGACTCGGACCTGCCGGCGCTGTGGACCCACGAGCCGCACACGCATCTGGAATTCAAGCCCGGTGACACGGTCGCCCGGATCGACCCCGATGCCACACCGGGTTTCGTCGGATCCAAGCGCGATGCGCCGGTGCTGCAGGCCGAACGCAACATCCGGTTCGCCGAACTGCAGGAGATGCTCTACGCCAACAGCCGCGCCGGCGACACCCGATCCCTGCTGCTGGTGTTGCAGGGCATGGACACCGCGGGCAAGGGCGGCATCGTCAAACACGTTGTGGGAGCGGGCAATCCACAAGGTATCGACTACGCGAGCTTCGGCAAGCCGACCGAGGAGGAGCTGGCCCACCACTACCTGTGGCGGATCCGTAACTCTCTGCCTGCGCCCGGTCACGTCGGGGTGTTCGACCGCTCCCATTACGAGGACGTGCTGATCGTCCGCGTGCACGACCTGGTGCCGCCGGAGGTGTGGGGCGTCCGCTACGACGAGATCAACGCCTTCGAGAAGGAGCTGGTCGACGCCGGCACCAAGATCGTCAAGGTCGCGATGTTCGTCTCACTCGACGAGCAGAAGAAGCGTCTCGCCGAGCGCCTGGACCGGCCGGACAAGTTCTGGAAGTACAACCCCGCCGACATCGACGAGCGCCTGCTGTGGCCCAAGTACCAGGAGGCCTACCAGGCGATGCTCGACAAGACGTCGACCGACTACGCGCCCTGGCACGTCATCCCGTGCAACCGGAAGTGGTACAGCCGGCTGGCCATCCTGGAGCTGCTGATCGAGGCGCTCAAGGAGTTCAACCTCGCCTGGCCGCCCGCCGACTTCGACGTCAAGGCCGAGAAGAAGCGGCTCGCGAAGGCCTGACCCGTCCCTGGCGCCGCGCCGACACGTCGAGGGTGCACCCAGATCGCTCGCGAAGGCGAAATTGCGATCTGGATGCACCCTCGGCGCGTTGAGAAAGCCCTACTTGGCCAGCGTGAACTGACCGATGTTGGTGATGCCGCGACGGAAGAAGTCCGCACAGCCGGTGAGGTACTTCATGAACCGGTCGTAAACGACCTGGCCCTGCATCGCGATCGCCTCGTCCTTCTTGGCTTCGAGGTTGGCGGCCCACATGTCCAGCGTGCGCGCGTAGTGCGGCTGCAGCAGGTGGGTGCGCTGGAGCTTGAAACCGGAGTCGGCGGCAAGCTTCTCGATGTCCTCGACGGCAGGCAGCTGTCCACCCGGGAAGATCTCCGCGGCGATGAAGCGCATGAACTTCAGGTCGCTGATGGTCAGCTTGATCTGGTTCTCGCGGAAGAACTGCTGCGTGTGGGCCAGGATCGTGTGCAGCAGCATGACGCCGTCGTCGGGCAGAATGCTGTAGGCCCGCTCGAAGAACACCGGGTAGCGCTCCTGCTTGAAGGCCTCGAACGCACCGATCGACACGATGCGGTCGACCTTCTCGTCGAATTCTTCCCAGCCCTGCAGCCGGATCTCGACGTTGCGCTTGGTCTCGATCTTGGCCAGCCGCTTGCGGGCGTAGTCGGACTGTTCCTTGCTCAGCGTGATACCGATGACGTTGACGTCGTAGTTGGTGAGCGCCCGCTCCAGCGCGCCGCCCCAGCCGCAGCCGACGTCGAGCAGGGTCATCCCGGGCTGCAGGCCCAGCTTGCCCAGCGCGAGGTCGAACTTCGCGTTCTGCGACTCCTCGAGGTTCATGTCCTCGCGCTCGTAGTAACCACAGGTGTAGCCCATGGTCGGGCCCAAGAACAGGGCGTAGAAATCATTCGAGATGTCGTAGATCGACTGCGACTCCTCGTAGTACGGCGCAAGATCGGACTCGACGTTTGACATGAGAAAAATAACCTCGTTTGTTGATTTGACGACCGCGGCTCGGGAACCCCACCAGGGCAATGTCGAACCGTATCCGACGATGCTACCCCATGTTAGCTAGGCTAACTACTTCCCCGCCCTAGTACGTGTAGAAGCCCTGGCCCGATTTCTTGCCCAACTGACCGGCCTCCACCATGCGGAGCAGCAGCGGCGGCGGCCCGTACAACGGCTCCTTGAATTCCTCGTACATCTTGTCCGCGATCAGCTTCAGCGTGTCGAGACCGACCAGGTCCGACAACCGCAGCGGGCCCATGGGGTGCGACAACCCGCCGACGACGGCCTTGTCGACGTCCTCGATCGTGGCGAAGCCCGCTTCCACCATGCGGATGGCGGCCAGCAGGTACGGCACCAGCAGCGCGTTGACGACGAATCCTGATCGGTCCGAGCAGCGCACGACCTGCTTACCCAGCACTTTGCCAGCGAATTCCTCGGTGCGCGTCAGCGCGTCGTCCGAGGTGACCAGCGTCGAGATCAGCTCGACCAGCGGCAGGACGGGCACCGGGTTGAAGAAGTGCAGACCCAGCACGCGCTGCGGGTTCTTGGTGGCTGCCGCGATCTTCATGATCGGGATGCTGGAGGTGTTCGACGCGAGCACGGCGTCCGGATCGGTGACGATCGCGTCGAGCTCGGCGAAGACCTTGGTCTTCACCTTGTCGTCCTCGATGATCGCCTCGATCACCAGCTGCCGGTCGGCGAGATCGGTCATCTCCGTGGTGAAGGACAGCCGGCCGAACGCTGCATCGCGATCTTCCTGGCTGAGCTTGCCCTTGGCGGCGGCGCGGTCCAGCGACGCGATGATGCGGGCCTTGCCGGACTCCAGGAATTCGGCGGCCTGCTCGTAGACGACGACCTGTGCACCGGCCTTGGCGCACACCTCGGCGATACCGCCGCCCATCTGCCCGGCGCCGATGACGCCGACTCGCTCAATAGTCACTGCTCTCCTCAAACTCCCGTTACGGCGTCAGGCCCCGCCCGCATGACGCGGACGGGGCCTGACGTTATCAACACACGACTCAGTGGCTCCGGCTATCGGTTCCACTCGCTTCGCTCAGTGGCTCCGGCTATCGGTTCCACTCGCTTCGCTCAGTGGAACTGGCCCTCTTCGGTCGAACCCGCGAGCGCGGTGGTCGAGCTGGTCGGATCAACCGTGGTGGCGATCCGGTCGAAGTAGCCGGCGCCGACCTCACGCTGGTGCTTGGTGGCGGTGTAACCGCGCTCCTCGGCGGCGAACTCGCGCTCCTGCAGCTCGACGTAGGCGCTCATCTGGTTGCGGGCGTAGCCGTGAGCCAGATCGAACATCGAGTAGTTGAGGGCGTGGAAGCCGGCCAGGGTGATGAACTGGAACTTGAAGCCCATCGCGCCCAGCTCGTTCTGGAACTTGGCGATGGTCGCGTCGTCCAGGTGCTGCTTCCAGTTGAACGACGGCGAGCAGTTGTAGGCCAGCATCTGGTCGGGGAAGTCCGCCTTGACGGCCTCGGCGAACTTCTTGGCCAGCGCCAGGTCCGGGGTGCCGGTCTCCATCCAGATCAGATCGGAGTACGGGGCGTACGCCTTGGCGCGGGCGATGCAGGGCTCCACACCGTTGGTGACGTGGTAGAAGCCTTCCTTGGTCCGCTCACCGGTGACGAACGGGCGGTCGCGCTCGTCGACGTCGGAGGTCAGCAGCGTGGCGGCCTCGGCGTCGGTGCGGGCGATGACCAGGGTCGGGACATCGGCGACGTCCGCGGCCAGACGGGCCGAGGTCAGCGTGCGGATGTGCTGCTGGGTCGGGATCAGCACCTTGCCACCGAGGTGGCCACACTTCTTCTCCGAGGCCAGCTGGTCTTCCCAGTGCGAACCGGCGACACCGGCGGCGATCATGGCCTTCTGCAGCTCGTAGACGTTGAGCGCGCCACCGAAGCCGGCCTCACCGTCGGCGACGATCGGGGCCAGCCAGTTCTCCACCGAGGTGTCACCCTCGACCTTGGCGATCTGGTCGGCGCGCAGCAGCGCGTTGTTGATGCGGCGGATGACCTGCGGCACCGAGTTGGCCGGGTAGAGGCTCTGGTCCGGGTAGGTGTGGCCGGAGAGGTTCGCGTCACCGGCGACCTGCCACCCGGACAGGTAGATGGCCTTCAGACCCGCGCGGACCTGCTGCACGGCCTGGTTGCCGGTCAGCGCGCCCAGCGAGTTGACGTAGTCCATGTTGTGCAGCTGATCCCACAGCACCTCGGCGCCGCGACGGGCCAGCGTGCTCTCCTCGACGACATGGCCCTGCAGGGCGACCACGTCCTCGGCGCTGTAGGTGCGCTCGATGCCCTTCCAGCGGGGGTTGGTGTTCCAGTCGTGCTGGATCTGCTCGGGGCTCTTCGGCGTGCCAACGGTGGACATGGCTCTCCTTAACGGGTTAACAGGGTGCGGGTGTCGCTGCGGCCCTATCAACCCTCAGGTTGTTAATGCCACCGCGGCTTCGCTGGTGTGCTAATCCGAGGATGCCCTACTGCATATGCGCAGGTCCACCCGTTTCAGTTGCCAATTTTGGCTAACACTGAGCGCTAAGTTGCAAAGTTTGCGAAGTTCGCGAACGCCTTGACCGGTTCAGAATTTACTCATCGGTAGCCAATTGCCGCTGGTCAGTACGCCCGTACTGTTAAACCTTCGGACCTCACCGAGCGAACAAGCTGGCGACCGCTTTGGTCTCCTCGCCCACCGCGTATGTGAGCGTTGTAACAGTCCGATCTGTCAGCTCCGGACCGAACTTGTCGGTCGATCCGGCCGGATAGACGTGCACCCTGATGTCCAGATCGTCGCCCAGCGCCACCGCCGAGTCGTGCTCGATGGTCACCCGCAGCGGCTCCTTGAGGAGTTCGGGCACGGTCGACAGGTAGTCCTCGACGACGCTCCAGTAGACCGAGTTGTTCATGTGGTCGAAGAGGTCGATGTCGGTGACGCGGACCGGGTACTTGCGCACCGCGACGGCATCCTCGGGGTTGCCGGCCTTCAGGTAGGCCTTCCACCGCAGCCGGTCGACGTCCGTCGTCCGCCGCAGGCCCGCCAGGAAGTCGTCGGAGATGCGTCCCGGGCTCTGCGTCTCGCGGCTGAAGCAGATCCAGAAGGCTTCCGATTCCACGAGACCGCCCTTGCGCCCATCGAGGCGCACCCGCATCTCGCACCACCGCGTCGAGGTCCCCGAACACCACCGCCGCAAGCGCAGCGTGTCGGGGAATTCGATGGGCTCGATGATGTCGATCATGGTGCGCCGGACGATCCACGCCGGGTGCACCTCCTCGTAACCCATCTGCCGCAGCTGGTCCTGACCGACGTCTTGGATGTGCCGGGTGGCGCCGTCGAATCGCAGCCGGCCGTCCCGGTCCACGTCGGCCATGCGCAGCGGCCATTCGGTATCGAAAACGTCTGGGTGGCCGTCGGGCACGGGCATCATCATCTTCGCCAAACCGGTCATGAAGTACATAGTGGTCTGCGAACAATGCAAAGCCAATCTTTGCATTGCTCACTACCCTGGACGGGTGGCCAAGACGTTCGTCGGATCGCGGGTGCGACAACTGCGAAACGAACGCGGGTTCAGCCAGGCATCGCTGGCCCAGACGCTCGAGATCTCGCCGAGTTACCTCAATCAGATCGAACACGATGTGCGGCCCCTCACCGTCGCCGTACTGCTGCGCATCACCGAGGTGTTCGGGGTGGACGCCACGTTCTTCGCGTCGCAGGACGACACCCGACTGGTCGCCGAGCTGCGCGAGATGACCATGGACCGCGATGTCGACCTCGACGTCGACGCCACCGAGATCGCCGAGCTGGTGGCCGCACACCCGGCGATCGCCCGGGCGATGGTCAATCTGCATCAGCGCTACCGGTTGACGACGACGCAGCTGGCCGCCGCCACCGAGGACCGGTTCGGCGTGGCGGGCGCAGGCAGCGCCGCGGGCTCGGGGTCCGGCTCGATCACCATGCCCCACGAAGAGGTGCGCGACTACTTTTATCAGCGGCAGAACTATCTGCACGAGCTCGACACCGCCGCAGAGGATCTCACCATCCGGATGCGGATGAACCGGGCCGACCTGGCCGGTGAACTGTCCGCCCGGCTGACCGCCGTGCACGGGGTGCACATCGTCAAACGCCAGAACCTGGGCGACAACGTGCTGCACCGATTCGACCCGGCCACCCGCACGCTGGAGATCGGCAGCCACCTGGCCAGCGGGCAGTACGTGTTCAAACTCGCCGCCGAACTGGGCTATCTGGAATTCGGCGATCTCATCGACAAACTCGTCGATGAGGGCAAGTTCACCAGCGACGAATCCCGCACGCTGGCCCGACTGGGTCTGGCCAACTACTTCGCGGCGGCCACCGTGCTGCCCTATCAGCAGTTCCATGCCGTGGCCGAAGAATTCCGGTACGACGTCGAGCGGCTGTCGGCCTACTACGCGGTGTCCTACGAAACCATCGCCCATCGGCTGTCCACCCTGCAGCGGCCGTCCATGCGCGGCGTCCCACTGTCGTTCGTCCGGGTGGATCGGGCCGGGAACATGTCGAAACGCCAGTCCGCCACCGGTTTTCACTTCTCGTCGTCCGGCGGCACCTGCCCACTGTGGAATGTCTATGAGACGTTCGCCAACCCGGGCAAGATCCTGGTGCAGATCGCCCAGATGCCCGACGGCCGGCAGTACATGTGGGTGGCGCGCACCGTCGAGCGCCGCGCGTCACGCTATGGTCAGCCGGGTAAGACGTTCGCGATCGGTTTGGGCTGTGAACTCCGTCATGCGCACCGGCTGGTCTACTCCGAAGGGCTGGAACTGACCGGTGACCCCAACGTCGCAGCGATACCGATCGGCGCCGGCTGCCGCGTCTGCGAACGCGACAACTGCCCACAGCGCGCCTTCCCCGCTCTCGGCCGCGCCCTCGACCTCGACGAGCACCGCAGCACGGTGTCTCCGTATCTGGTGAAGCAGTCATGACGACCCCTCCCCGCATCCCGCCCGGCGGCCTTCGCGAACTCGGCCCCGTCAACTGGGCCATCGCCAAGGCGGGCGCGCGCGGGATCCGGGCGCCGAAGTTCCACCTCATGAACGTGCTCGGCCAGCACCGGCTGATGTTCCTGGCCTGGCTGCCGTTCTCCGCGTACCTGCTCTATGCGGGCAAGCTGTCCCGCCAGGACGCCGAGGTGGTGATCCTGCGGGTCGGGCATCTGCGCGACAGCGAGTACGAATTGCAGCAGCACCGCCGGCTGGCGCGCAGCCGCGGACTGGACGCCGACACCCAGGCCGCCATCTTCGAGGGCCCGGACGCCGACGGGCTCACGCCCCGGCAGCGGGTGCTGGTCACCGCGACCGACGAGTTCGTCATCACCCGGTCGATGTCGGCCGAGACGTGGACCGCGCTGTCCAAGCTGTACACCCGCGCGCAGATCATCGAATTCTGCACGCTCGCAGGGCAGTACGACGCACTGGCCGCGACCATGGCGACGTTGCAGATACCGCTGGATTACCCGGACTAGTCAGAGATACGTGACGCCCAGCACCGCCACGGTCATCAGCACCGGGGCGACGGGCAGCGCCCACAGGAACGCCGTCCACACCTGATCTTTGCGCCGGTATGCCCGCAGGCCCACCAACCCGATGCCGATGGCCAGGGCGATGATCACCGCCGAGACGATCAACACCCAGAAACTCACGTCACTGGTGTTGATCGCCACGGTGATGGCGAGCAGCCACAGGATGTGGCCGATCACCAGCCCGCCGACGGCGGCGACTACCTGCGCGCGCACCGGCGATCAGAAGTTGATCATGTGGCCGGTGAGGCCGTGGAAGCATTCCTGCAGCGCCTCCGACAGGGTCGGGTGGGTGTGCACGTTGCGGGCCAACTCGTGGGCGGTCAGGTCCCACTTCTGGGCGAGCGTCAATTCGGGCAGCAGCTCCGAGACGTCGGGTCCGATGAGGTGGCCGCCGAGCAGTTCGAGGTGCTTCTTGTCGGCGATCAGCTTGACGAAGCCGGTCGGGTCGGCCAGGCCGTGCGCCTTACCGTTGGCGGTGAACGGGAACTTGGCGACGACGACGTCGTAGCCCTCGTCCTTGGCCTGCTGCTCGGTGAGCCCGAAGCTGGCGACCTGCGGCTGGCAGAACGTGGCACGCGGCATCATCCGGTAGTCCCCCAGCGCGAGCGTCTCGGCGCCGGCGATGGTCTCGGCGGCCACCACGCCCTGCGCCTCGGCCACGTGCGCCAGTTGCAGCTTGGACGTCACGTCACCGATGGCGTAGATGTGCGGCACGTTGGTGCGCATGTAGTCGTCGATGGCGATGGCCTTGCGCTCGGTCAGCGCGACGCCCGTCTTCTCCAGCCCGAAGCCCTCGACGTTGGGGCCGAAACCGATGGCCTGCAACACTTTATCGGCCTTGAGCTTCTCGGTCTTACCGTCCTTGCTCACGGTGACCGTCACCGCGGAACCGTCGTCGTCGATCGACTCGACCTTGGTGCCGGTGAGGATCTTCACGCCCAGCTTCTTGTACTGCTTCTCGATCTCCTTGGACACCTCGGCGTCCTCGTTGGGCAGCGCCCGCGGCAGGAACTCGACGATGGTGACCTCCACGCCGTAGTTCTTCAGGACGTAGGCGAACTCCATGCCGATGGCCCCGGCGCCCGCGATGATGATCGAGCCGGGCAGCTCGCGGGAGAGGATCTGGTTCTCGTAGGTGACGACGTTCTCGCTCAACGACGTGCCCGGAACCAGCCGGGTGGACGATCCGGTGGCGATGATCGCGTTGTCGAAAGTGACGTCCTCGGTGCCGCCGTCGTTGAGGTCGACGGTGAGCCCGTTGGGGCCGGTGAATTTGCCGTACCCGTTGATCTCGGTGATCTTGTTCTTCTTCATCAGGAAGTGCACTCCCGCGACACGTCCGTCGGCGACCTTGCGGCTGCGATCGAAGGCGACGCCGTAATCGAAGGTCGCCTCCCCGCTGATGCCGAAGGTCTTGGCTTCCTTGTTGAAGATGTGGGCCAGCTCGGCGTTGCGCAGCAGCGCCTTGGAGGGAATGCAGCCCACGTTCAAGCACACCCCGCCCCAATATTTCGGTTCGACGATGGCGGTGGACAGGCCGAGTTGGGCAGCGCGAATGGCCGCGACGTATCCGCCGGGACCAGCTCCGAGTACGACGACGTCAAAATGGGTCACGGCACTACCCTATCGGGGTGGCCCGCAGGTCGGCCGGGGACCGACCGGTCGGTTCAAAGTGGTGCAATCCGGGCCTGCGTCAGCTACGAATACTGCGGGGGCCGCCTGAACCATTCAGGCACCAGTTTCGTGGTTACAAGGGTGAACCGCGGGGTAAACATAGCCCGGTATGTCAATCGAGAGGCCAAGCTTTTAATGTCCAAGCAGTTGAAACCGCACTTCGAGGACGTACAGGCGCACTACGACCTGTCTGACGACTTCTTCCGGCTGTTCCAAGATCCCACCCAGACCTACAGCTGCGCGTACTTCGAGCGTGACGATATGACGCTTGAGGAAGCGCAGATCGCGAAGATCGATCTTTCCCTTGGCAAACTTGGGCTTGAGCCGGGCATGACGCTGTTGGATGTCGGCTGTGGATGGGGCGCCACGATGCGCCGCGCGATCGAGAAGTACGACGTGAACGTCGTCGGGCTGACGTTGTCGAAAAACCAGGCCGCACACGTCCAGGAAGAGTTCGACAAGCTGGACACCGCGCGCACCCGGCGGATCTTGCTGCAGGGCTGGGAACAGTTCGACGAGCCGGTGGACCGCATCGTCTCGATCGGCGCGTTCGAGCATTTCGGGCACGACCGGTACACCGACTTCTTCGAGAAGACCTACCGCATCCTGCCGTCGGACGGCGTGATGATGCTGCATTCCATCTGCGGGATCCATCCCGCCGAGGCGCGCGAACTCGGCATCTCGCTGACCTTCGAGCTGGCGCGCTTCATCAAGTTCATCTTGACCGAGATCTTCCCCGGCGGCCGCCTGCCGTCGGTGCCGATGGTCGAGGAGCACGCCACCGCGGCGGGCTACAAGGTCACCCGGGTGCAGTCCCTGCAGCCGCACTACGCCAAGACCCTCGACATCTGGGCGGCGAACCTGGAAGCCCACAAGGACGAGGCCATCGCCATCCAGTCCCAAGAGGTCTACGACCGCTACATGCGCTACCTGACCGGCTGCGCGGACCTGTTCCGCAACCGCCAGGTCGACGTCGACCAGTTCACCTTGGAGAAATAGCGCACGCATCGGCCGCTTCGGCCACGATCCGGGTCTGTACGTCGGCGGGGCGTTCCCCGTCGGCGTACCGAACCCCGGTGATCGGTGGCCGGCCGCCGACCTCGGCGTTCTCCTCGTCGGTGAAGACCCGGCCGCGGGACAGGAATCGCATCCCTTCTGGGGATTCCAGGCTGAACCCGCCACCGCGGCCGGGCACCACGTCGATGATCAGCTGGGTATGCTGCCAGGCCTCGAACTGCGGGCCCGAGATCCACACCGGCACGCCGTCTCCCACGTCCAGCACACCCAGCAGGATGTCGCGGTCCCCCACGATGAAGTCGCCATCGGTGTAACACATGGGCGACGAACCGTCGCAGCAGCCGCCCGACTGGTGAAACATCAACGCGCCGTGCCGCTTCTGCAGCATCGCGAGCAGGTCGGCGGCCTGGGCGGTGATCAAGGCTCGGCTGGTCATGAATTCACGGTACGCCCACGGTACAAAGGTCACATGAGTTCTGAACGTGACCCCGTCGCTTCGCTCGCCCCAGACCGCCACCTTTGGCTAGAAGACGTCACCGGCGACGACGCGCTCGCGTGGGTGCGCCGGCACAACGAACCGACGCTCACCGCGCTCGGCGGAGAGCAGTTCGACGCCATGCGCGCCGAGGCGCTGCAGGTGCTCGACACCGACGCCCGGATCCCGTACGTGCGCCGCCGCGGGGAACATCTCTACAACTTCTGGCGCGACGAGGCCAACCCGCGCGGACTCTGGCGGCGTACCTCCCTGGAGTCCTACCGGACCGACGCCCCGGTGTGGGATGTCGTCATCGACGTCGATGCGCTCGCGGCCGCCGACGACGAGAACTGGGTGTGGGCGGGTGCCGATGTGATCGAACCCGATCACTCACGCGCGCTCATCAGCTTGTCCCGCGGCGGTGCCGATGCCGTGGTGGTCCGCGAATTCGACATGTCCACAAAGGAATTCGTCACCAACGGATTCGAGCTGCCCGAGGCCAAGACCCAGATCACCTGGGCCGGACCGGATACCGTGCTGGTCGGTACCGATTTCGGCGGGGATTCGCTGACCGACTCCGGTTACGCGCGGTTGGTGAAGCGGTGGCAGCGCGGCCAGGATCTGGCTGACATCCCCACGGTGTACGCCGGGGAGCGCACCGACGTGATCGTCGCCGCCTCGGTGGACCGCACGCCGGGGTTCGAGCGGACGCTGATCAGCCGGGCCGTGGACTTCTTCAACGACGAGATCTACGAGCTGCGCGGCGACGAGCTGATCCTGATCGACGCGCCGACCGATGCGTCGCTGTCGCTGCACCGGGACTGGCTGCTGATCGAACTGCGCACCGACTGGAGGGGCTACACCGCGGGCTCGCTACTGGCGGCCGACTATTCCGAATTCCTCACCGGCACGGCAGATATCGCCGTGGTGTTCAAGCCCGACGCGCACACCTGCCTGCACCAGTACTCGTGGACCCGCGACAAACTCGTCGTGGTGACCCTCGCCGACGTCGCCAGCCGGGTACAGATCCTCACCCCCGGTGACTGGGCAGCGGCCGACGTCCCCGGGCTTCCCGCCAACACCAACATCGTCATCGCGGGCGCCGATTCCGACGGCGATGAGATCTTCCTGGACTCAAGCGGATTCACCACGCCGTCGCGGCTGCTGCTCGGCTCCGACGGTGGCGGATTCAGCGAGATCAAACGCGCCCCGGCCTTCTTCGACGCCGAGGGCCTGGAGGTCGAACAGCATTTCGCGGTGTCCGCCGACGGCACCCGGGTCCCGTATTTCGTGGTGGGGCGCCCGGGCGCCACGGGCCCGACCCTGCTGGGCGGCTACGGCGGCTTCGAGGTGTCACGCACCCCCGCGTATGACGGTGTGCTGGGCCGGTTGTGGCTGGCCCGCGGCGGTACCTATGTGCTGGCCAACATCCGCGGCGGCGGCGAGTACGGACCGGGCTGGCACACCCAGGCCATGCGGGCCGGCCGGCACCTCGTCGACGAAGACTTCGCGGCGGTGGCCCGTGATCTGGTGACCCGCGGCATCACGACGGTGCCGCAGCTTGGCGCCCAGGGCGGCAGCAACGGCGGACTGCTGATGGGCATCATGTTGACGCGCTACCCCGAACTGTTCGGCGCGCTCGTGTGCAGCGTGCCACTGCTGGACATGAAACGCTTTCACCTGCTGCTGGCCGGCGCGTCCTGGGTGGCCGAATACGGCAACCCGGATGACCCAGCGGACTGGGAGTTCATCGCCAAATACTCTCCGTACCAGAATATTTCGGCCGACGGGGCCTATCCCCCGATTCTCATCACCACCTCGACTCGCGATGACAGGGTGCATCCCGGACACGCCAGGAAGATGACGGCGGCACTGGAGGACGCGGGTCATCAGGTGGACTACTACGAGAACATCGAGGGCGGACACGGCGGCGCCGCCGACAACTCGCAGGCGGCGTTCCGGGCCGCGCTGATCTACTCGTACCTGTGGCGCACGCTCAGCTGATCTGGAGGACCGTCACCTTGGTGGGCCCGGCGCTGGTGGAGGCCGAGGCGACGATGTAGTCGCCGTCGGCGCTGATCCGCGCGGGGTCGGCCGCCGTACCCGCCAACACAGCGGTGCTGCCGATCTGCACGCCCGTGGCTGTGTTGAGCAGCGCCACCTGGGTGGTGCCGCCGAGCACGGTGGTGACGACGACACGGGTACCGTCCGCGCTGAGCTGAGGCTGCCCCGTGGTGGCTCCGGTGAGAGTGAGGCTGTCGCCGACCTGCGCCCCGGTGAGCGCGTCGAGCACCGACACCGTCGTGACGCCACCGGTCACCGAGGTCACCACCACCCTGGTGCCGTCGGAGTTCAATTGCATCCCGGCCGGTTGATCACCGACGCCGGTGACCGCGGATACCTGTGCACCCGTGGCGGTGTCGACGGTGACGCCGTTCGTCGTGTACTGCCCGTCCCCGTCTGCGGTGGTGGCGACGATCAGCACGCGGCCGCCATCGGTACCGGACTGCGCCGTCGACGCCAGTCCGCTGCCCGCCACCCAGCCGCCGGCGAGACTGAGGGTGGCGCCCACCTGCGTCCCGGCGGTCAGGTCGATCAGCAACACGCGGGTCGCCGACTGGTCGGGTGACTGCACCACCAGCACCGCCCTGGTGCCACTGGGGTTCAGGATGAGCCGATCGTAGGAGCTCTTCGAATCCCCTGAGCCCGAGGGCCATCCGCTGGTCTGGATCACCGAGCCCACCTGTGCGCCGGTCGTCATGTTGACCACCACCACACCCGCCCGGAAGACATCGGTCTGCGAACTGCCGTCGATTCCCTGCAGCGTCAGCACGGCCCGACTTCCGTCGGCGCTGAATTGCGCGCGCGTCACCGCGGCATAGGACGACACCGTGAACCCGGTCCCGATCTGGGCGCCGCCGACGTTGTACACCGAAACCTTTGAGCTCAAGCCGGTCTCGCTGGTCTGCACGAAATCGGTGAGGACGAGCTTGGACCCGTCGGCGTTGAGAGCGGCCAGCGTCGAGCTGTTGTACGTCGTGGCCGAGACGGCGGCCCGGGTGATCGGCGCTCCGACGGGGATACCTGTCGCCGCGTTCACGACGGTGATCGTCGTGGCGGTGGTGACACCACCGATCTGCCCACCGGTCACGACGGCGGCCCTCGATCCGTCGGCGCTGAACGACGCCGCCGCGGTGCCCACCACGGCTCCCGAGTCGTAGACCAGCCCACCCGTGGTGGTGTTGATCAGGACCAGCCGCCCGGACGGTTTGGCGTCGCTGGACAATCCGGTGGTCGCCACGGCGACGCGGCTGCCGTCGGCGTTCGTCTGCACCACGGGACCGACCGCCTTGTCCCCCAGGTAGTTCGACGACGTATAGGTGACACCCACCTGCGCGCCGGTGGTGGCGTCGATGACCGCGACCCGCACGGTGTTCGACGAGTCGGTGGTCGCGACGACTGCGCGACTGCCGTCCGCGGTGAACTGGACGAGGCTCGGTGCCGAACCGTTGAGGGTGAAGAAGTTTCCGACCTTCGCGCCGGTGACGGTGTTGATGACCGAGAAGGCGACGACGCCGCCGGCGGCAGCCTTGGTGACCACCACCGCGCGGGTGCCGTCGCCGTTGAAGTACGCGTCGTGGGCGACGCCGTTGACCGTGATGGTGCCGACCGTCGCGGCGGTGCGCGTCACCGGGGCGATGTCGACGGTCACGCTGGCAGTCGCGGTGCCGCCGTGGGCATCCGTGACCGTGACGGTAACGGTGTCCTGCTTGTCGGCGGCGGTGGCGCCGCCTGCGGCCGCGAGAAGTCGTGCCGCCTCGGTCGGGGTGTAGGTGAACGCCCCTGTCGACGCGTTGACGGTGACGGTGCCCTTGGTCGAGGCGGGCGCGGTGTAGGTGAGGGTGTCCCCGTCGAGGTCCGTGCCCGTCGCGGTACCGGTCACCGCCCCGGTCGACGTGTTCGGCGACCCGGTGGTCACCGTCAGCGTCGGGCCGCTGTTGGCGGGCTGGATGCTCACCGCCACCGAAGTCGTTGCGGTTCCGCCGAATCCGTCAGTCACCGTGATGGTGAAGGTGTCGGCCTTGTCGGCCGCTGTCGCCGTGGCGGCGGCCGCCGCGTGGCGCGCCGCATCGGTCGGGGTGTAGGTGAACGATCCGGTCGCTGCGTCGATGACGACGGAAGCCTTGGATGTGCTTGCCGGAGCGGCGTATTGGAGCGCATCGCCGTTGCCGTCGGCGCCCGTCGCCTTACCGGTCACGACGCCCGTCGAGGCGTCCGGAAAACCCTTGGTGGCCGTCACGGTGGGCACGGTGTTGGCCGGCAGGATGTTCACCGTCACCGTCACCGGCACGCTGGCGCCATAACCGTCGGTGATGGTCACCGTGAAGGTGTCCGTCTTCTCGGTGGTCGCCGTCACCGATGCAGCGGCGTGGCGCGCTGCGGCGGTCGGGGTGAAGGTGAACGCACCCGTGGTGGAGCTGATGGTGACGGTGCCCTTGGAGGCCCCTGCAACAATGTATTTCAGCGTGTCGCCGTTGGCATCGGTGCCAGACACCGTTCCGGTCACCGCACCCGTGGTGGCATTGGGCGCATTCGTGGTCACCGTCGCCGTCGGGACGGTGTTGGCCGGCTGGATGCTGACCGACACCGTCGCGGTGACCGTGGACCCGAATCCGTCGGTGACGGTGACGGTGAAGCTGTCCGACTTGGCCGTGGTTGCGCTCGTCGCGGACGCCGCGTGCCGGGCCGCCGCCGTCGGCGTGTACGTGAACGCGCCCGTCACGGCGTCAATCATGATGGCGCCCTTGGTGGTTGTCGCGGGCGCCGCGTACTTGAGGGTGTCCCCGTCGGTGTCGGTGCCCGACACGGTCCCGGTAACCAGACCGGTGGACGGGTCCGGGGATCCCGTCGTGACCGAGAGGGTCGGCGCGGCGTTGGCCGGCCGCACGGTCACATTGACGGTGATCGGCACGCTGGCTCCGTACCCGTCGGTGACGGTGACGGTGAAGCTGTCGGCCTTGTCGGCCGCGGTCGCCGTGGGCGAGGCCGCCGCGTGGCGGGCTTGCGCGGTCGGCGTGTAGGTGTAGGACCCCGTGGACGCATTGATGGTGATGGTGCCCTTGGCACTGGTGGCGGGCGCGGCGTAGGTCAGGACGTCGCTGTTGGCGTCGGTGCCCGTCACCTTGCCGGTCACCACGCCGGTCGTGGTGTTCGGTGTTCCCGCTGTCGCGGTCAGGGTGGGTGCGGTGTTGGCCGGCGCGACGGTCACCGTCACCGTGGTCGGGACGCTCGCCCCGAACCCGTCGGTCACCGTCACGGTGAAGGTGTCCGACTTGTCCGCGTCCGTCGCGGTGACCGAACTGGCCTTGTGCCTGGCCGCCGCGGTCGGCGTGTAGGTGAACGTACCGGTGGTGGCGTTGATGGTGACGGTGCCCTTGGAGGACCCTGCGGCAACGAATTTGAGGGCGTCACCGTCGGGGTCCGTGCCGGTGACGGCGCCCGTGACCACCCCCGTCGACGCGTCGGCCGTCCCCGTGCTGACTCCCGGGGTCGGGGCCGTGTTGGCCGGCGCGATGCTGACCGTGACCGTGACCGGCACACTCGCGCCGTAACCGTCGGTGACCGTGACGGTGAAGGTGTCCGACTTGATGGCAGCGGTCGCGGTGGTCGACGACGCCGCGTGCCGTGCGGCCTCGGTCGGCGTGTAGGTGTACGCGCCCGTCGATGCGTCGATCGTGATGGCGCCCTTGGCCGTCGTGGTGGGCGCGGAGTAGGCAAGCGCGTCACCGTTGGCATCGGTACCGGTGACCTTGCCGGTCACCACGCCCGTCGAGGTGTTCGGTGAGCCCGTGGTCACCGACGCCGTCGGCACGGTGTTGGTAGGCAGAATGTTCACCGTCACCGTGACGGGCACGCCGGCTCCGAAAGCGTCGGTCACTGTGACGGTGAAACTGTCGGTCTTGTCCGTCCCGGAGACCGACGCGGCCGCGTGCCGCGCCGCCGCCGACGGTGTGTAGGTGAAGGCACCGGTGGTGGTGTTGAAGGTGATGGCGCCCTTGGAAGTGCTTGTGGGAGCGGCGTATTTGACCGCGTCGCCATCGGCGTCAGTGGCGGTCACGGTGCCCGTCACCGCACCCGTGGTGGCGTTCGGCGCGTTCGTGGTGACCACCGCCGTCGGGGCGGCGTTGGCCGGTGCGATGCTCACCGCGACCATGGTGGTGACGGTCGCGCCGAAGCCGTCGGTCACCGTCACGGTGAAGCTGTCGGCCTTGTCCGCGGCGGTGGCGGTCGCTGCGGCCGCCGCGTGCCGGGCCGCCGCCGTCGGGGTGTAGGTGAACGCGCCGGTGGTGGCGTTGATCGTGACGGCGCCCTTGGAAGTGCTTGTGGGAGAGCTGAATGTGAGAGCGTCCCCGTCGTGATCGGTACCCGTGACGGTGCCGGTGACCGCACCCGTCGACGGGTCGGCGGTGCCCGTCGTCACGTCCAGGGTCGGTGCGGCGTTGGCTGCAGGCGCGATGGTCACCGTCACCGTCGTGGCGACACTGCCGCCGAACCCGTCCGCAACGGTCACCGTGAACGAGTCCGATGTGTCCGCGGCACTCGCCGTCACCGACGATGCGGCATGCCGCGCCGCTGCCGTCGGGGTGTAGGTCCATGCCCCCGTGCCGGCGTTGATCGTGACAGCGCCCTTGGCTGTACTTGCGGGAGCGGCGAAAGTGAGTGTGTCACCGTCGGAGTCGGTTCCCGAGACCGTTCCCGTGACCACGCCGGTCGCGGCATTCGGCGAACCCGTCGTCACCGTCAGCGCCGGCGCGGCGTTGAACGGCAGGATGCTGACCGTCACTGTGGTCGACGCGGTGGCCCCGGCCGCGTCGGTCACCGTCACGGTGAACGTGTCCGCCTTGTCGGCCGCGGACGCCGTCGGCGCGGCCGCCGCGTGCCGCGCCGCGGCCGTCGGCGTGTAAGTGAAGGTGGTACCGGTGATGACCAGGGCACCCTTGGGGGTGGTGGCCGGGCCGCTGAACGTGAGGGTGTCGCCGTCGGCATCGGTCGCCGACAGTGTCCCGGTCACCACGCCAGAGGTGGAATCCGGTTCCGCCACAACGGCAGTGAGATTCGCCGGGGCCGAGTTGCCGGCGACGGCATCGATCGACACGGTGACGGCCACCGTGACGACATTTCCTTTTCCGTCACTCACGGTGACGTTGAAGGTGTCCGATTTGTCCGCGGCCGAGGCCCCGGCGGCGGCCGCCGCGTGCCGTGCCTCCTCGGTCGGGGTGTACGTGAAGGCCCCGGTGGTCCCGTTGACGGTGACGGTGCCCTTGGCGGGGGCCGCGGGCGAGCCGTAGCTCAGCACGTCGTTGTCGGGGTCCGAGCCGGTCACCTTGCCGTTGACCACCCCGGTGGCAGCATCCGGTTCACCTACCGACACCGAGACGGCGGGCGGCAGATTGCTCGGAAGAATCTTGACCTGAACGGTTTTCGTCGCCGTGCCACCGTGGCCGTCGACGACGGTCAGGGTGAGGGTATCGGTCACCGTCTTACCTATCGCGGCGCTGCGTGCGGCGGCGGTCGGCGTGTAGGTGTAGGCCCCGGTCGTGGCATTCACCACGACCTTGCCGCTGACGGTGGACGCGCCGCTGTAGGTGAACGTGTCCGGATCGGCGTCGGTGACCGAGATCTGGCCTGCCACCACGCCGGTCTTCGAATCCGGCTCTCCCGCAGTGATGGTGCCGATCACCGGAGCGGCATTCGCCGGCGCGATCGCGACCTTCACACTCTTGGTCACCGTGCCGCCGTGGCCGTCGGTGACCGTCACCGTGAACGTCTCCGTCGTGACCGCGGACGTCGCACCCGGAACGGCCGCGGCGTGCCGCGCCGCATCCGAGGCGGTGTAGGTGAACGACCCGTCCTGGGCGAAGGCCACCGTGCCCTTCTTCGGGGCCGCCTTGAACGTCAGCACATCCGCATCGGCATCGGCCACACCGAGACTGCCGGTCACCACACCTGCACCATTGGGCGCGTTCACCGTTGGCGTGGCCGCCGCTGTGAGCACCGTGTTGATCGGCTTCACCGACACCGTCACCGTCTTGGTGGAGACGCCGCCGTGGCCGTCGGTGATGGTGACGAGGAACGAATCGGTCTTGTCCGCGGTGACGGTGCCGGCGGCGGCATGGCGCGCCACGTCGGTCGGCGTGTAGGTGAACGCTCCCGTGGCGGTGTCGACGGTCACCGAGCCCTTGGAGGTGTTCGTCGGCGACGAATAGGTCAGCGTGTCCTTGTCTGTGTCGGCGCCCTTGACCTTGCCGGTGACGATCCCGGTCGTGGAGTTCGGTGTCCCGACGTACACCGTCGCCGTGGGGTTTGCATTGGCCGGAAGAATCTGCACCACAACAGATGTCGATGCCGTGCCGCCGTGGCCGTCCTTGACGGACAACGTGATGGTCTCCGAGGTGGCTCCGCCGTTGGCCGCGGTGTGCCGCGCTGCCGAGGTCGGGGTGAAGGTGTACGCGCCCGTCGTGGCGTTCACCACCACCTTGCCGTTGACGGTGGACGTACCGCTGTAGGTGAACTTGTCCGGGTCGGCATCGGTGACCGAAATCTGGCCTGCGACGACGCCTTTGATGCTCGGAGCGCCCGCAGTCACCTCACCGATCACCGGGTCCACATTGGCCGGGGCGATCGCGACCTTCACACTCTTGGTCACGGTGCCGCCGTGACCGTCGGTGACCGTCACCGTGAACGTCTCCGTCGTCACCGACGAGGTCGCACCCGGAACTGCCGCGGCGTGCCGAGCCACTGCCGTCGGCGTATAGGTGAACGACCCGTCCTCGGCGAACGTCACCGCGCCCTTTTTCGGGGCGGCCTTGAAGGTCAGGTCGTCCGAATCACCGTCGGAGGCAACGATATTGCCGCCTACCACGCCCGATCCGTCGGGCGTGTTCACCGTCGCAGTGCCGGCGGTCGGCGCCGTGTTGATCGACTTCACCGACACCGTGACGAGTTTGTCTGCCGTGCCGCCGGACCCGTCGGACACCGTGATGGTGAACGTGTCGGTCTTGTCCGCGGTGATCGCTCCTGTTACCGAGGCCGCGTGCCGGATGGCGAGGGTCGGGGTGTACTTGAAGGCACCCGTCGTGGCGTTGACCACCACGGCGCCACCCTTGGTGCTGGTGGCCGGGGCGGAGTAGGTCAGCGGGTCCTTGTCGGCATCGGCACCCTTGATCGAACCCATGACGATGCCCGTGGTGTTCGGCGCACCGACCGAGGGAGTGCCCAGTGTCGGGTTCTGGTTGTTCACCGCGGCGGTCGCCAGCGCCGTCGGCTTGGCATCGGCGTCGAATTCGCGCCGCGACGCCGCCGCAGCCACCCACAGCAGCGGCGAGTTCACCAGCGGACCGGTCGGAACGCCGCCCAGCAGGGAGGAATCGACCACGGCCGCCGACGCGACGGTCACCGAATCCGCGACCACGGGCGCGGCCGGTGCGACCTGTGCCACCGGCGGAGCGGCCTGCGCACTCACCGAGACCGGTGCCGACTCCACACTCTTCGTGGGCTCCGGGGTCTTGTCGTCGACCTTCGCGTGACGCGCCGGCCGGGACGTCACCGAGGACTTCGGGGCCTCCGGCTTGGCCACCTTGGCGGTACCCGGCTTGCGCTTGTGCGAAGTCTTGGCCCCGGGCTCGGCCGGTTTGTCTGCGGCTGCGGGCTCTGCGGCGGGAGTGTCCGTGCTGGTCTCGGGGGTTTTGACGGGGGCGCCGGTCGATTCCGATGGCCCGGTGCTGCCGCTCGTCTCCGAGCCGCTCGTGGCCGTGTCGTCGGCCCACGCGGTTCCGTGGCCCAGGGATACCGCGGCGCCCACGCCGAGCGCCACAGCAAGACCGCCGACTCGGCCCACGAACCGACCAGCACCCACCACAACTCCCAACGTCACGACCGCAGCGGGCACCAGGCACAGCTATGTTCGAGCTACAGGGTAAAGCCTGTAAATATCTCTAGCGTCAAAATTGCTGGAATTGCACCCCACGGGCTCAGTTGTCGGGTGCGCGCACAGTGCGTTGCGTGCGCCATCACCAGGTGATTCGGCCATGCCGGCCGCAACGGCAAAGCCGACCCACCGGCCGGCTTGTTGTCCGAGGTTTTGCCAAACGAGCGATGGGGACTGACGCCGTCAGCCCCCATCACTCCGCCCCCTGGCTCAGGTGATCTTCAGGACCGTCGCCGTGGTGGTGCTGGTTCCGCCTGTCGTCGTGTACGTCGGCGCCAGGATGTACGTACCGTTGGCACTCAGTCGCGCACCCGGCGCCGGTCCGGAAGCCGACGCCCCCGGCAGCACGACGGTGGCACCGATCTGGGTGCCCGTGACGGTGTTGATCACCACCACTCTCGATGCTCCGCCCGACTGCGCCGACACCACAACTCGGGTGCTGTCCGCACTGAACTCAGCAGTCCCCGCAGGAACGCCGGCCAGTGTGATGGTGCTCCCGATCTGAGCGCCAGTGAGCACGTTGTGTACGGACATGGTGGTGTTGACCAAGTCAGTTCTGGCGACCAGGACCCGAGTGCCGTCCGGCGTGATTTGCAGTACGGCTGGATAGGTGGAGGTCTCGTTGATCTCGTAGAGCTTCGCCCCGGTTGTCGTGTCGATGACGACTGCGTTCGACGTGGCGGTGCCGATGTTGATGTTGTTTCTGACGCTGTTCACCAGGATCCGCGTCCCATCGGCGCTCAGCT
Organism: Mycolicibacterium cosmeticum; assembly: GCA_016197365.1. Taxonomy (GTDB): domain Bacteria; phylum Actinomycetota; class Actinomycetes; order Mycobacteriales; family Mycobacteriaceae; genus Mycobacterium; species Mycobacterium cosmeticum_A. The sequence continues at coordinate 278,090 of JACPVS010000010.1, forward strand.
GCACCACTTTCTCGGTCCCGCCGCCTGACCCCCCGACAGTCGTGATGGTGCTACCGACCTTGGCTCCGGTGAGGAGATTCACGACCGCGATCTGGCTCGAGTCTCCGTCAAACGCCCGGCCGACCAGCACCGCGCGGGTACCGGCGGCATTCAGGTAGGCCGAGGTCGGCCCGCTCGATGGGTTGATCAGCTGACTGGGCGCGCCGGTGACGGACACCGTCGTGCCGACCTGTGCCCCGGTCGCCCCATTGATCACCACCAGCGCAGTGCGGTAAGGCGCGGTGGGTGTACTTGCATCGATCCCCAGCACGGTCAGGACTGCCCGGCTGCCGTCCGCGGTGAACTGCGCCGGCAGGAACGCCGCGTAGGGCAGCGTCACGGTATTACCGATCTGGGAGCCGCCGAAGTTGAACAACGCGAAATTGCTCGTAAAGGTCCCGTCGGAGGAGTTCTGCGTGAAGTCGGCGAGGAGAGCCTTGGATCCGTCGGCGTTGAGCGCGACGGAGCTGGCACCGGTGCGGGTCAGCGTCGACCCGACCTGGGTTCCCGCAACCGCATTCACGAACCGAACCTGCGTCGTCCCGCCGCTCGGTGCGTTCGGATCTTGGAAGGTGACGATGGCCCGGCCGCCGTTGCCGCTGAAGGAGATCTGGGCGATGCCGTCAACGTCGCCGGAGTCGTACACCGTGGCACCGTTCGCGGTGTTGAGCAGGACCACCCGCCCCGTGGCGCCACTGGAACCAGCGGTGCTGGCAATGGACGCTCGGGTTCCGTCGCTATTCAGTCGTGCCGCGAAACCGCCGACCGAGTTCGACGAGGTGTACCCGTTCGACGCGGTGTAGGTGGTGCCGACCTGTTGTCCCGACGCCGTGTTGATGATCGCGACGTGAATCGTCTGATCGAAGTCGTCATCGTTGGTAGACACCACGGCTCGGCTGCCGTCCGCGCTGAACTCCACCGCCGTCACCACCGCACCCGTGACCGTCACCGCATTGCCGATCTTGCCCCCCGACACGCCGTTGAGCACCGTGAACGCGATGCCGCCGGAGGTCTTGGTCGCCACGACCGCCCGACTGCCGTCCTTACTGAAGTACGCGTTCTGGACCGCTCCGTCGACGGTGACCGTGTTGACCGTGGTGACCGTGGTGGGTGCACCGGTGGCCGCCGGCTGGATCGCGACGGTGACGCTGATGGGAGCTGTCCCGCCGTGGCTGTCGCTGACGGTGATCGTAAAGGTGTCTTGCACATCGGCTGCCGCGCCGCCCGCCGCCGCCTGCCGCGCCGCTGGGGACGGCGTGTAGGTGAAGGTGGTGCCCGTGATGCTCAGCGAGCCCTTCGTCGTGGTGGACGGACCCGTGTAGGTGAGGGCATCCCCGTCGGTGTCGGTGGCCGAGAGCGTTCCAGTCACCACACCCGTAGTGGTATTGGGAAGGCCGGGAAGCGCTGTCGCATTGGTCGGAGCGGCATTGGCCCCGGGCTGGATCGCGACAGTGACAGCGACGGCGAGGGAGTTCCCCAGTGGGTCACTGGCGATGACGTTGAACGTGTCGGTCTGGGCTCCGTTGGCGGTCAAGGCCGCATGCCGCGCCGCGTCCGTCGGGGTGTAGGTGAAGGTGCCGTCGGTCGCAACGGTCACAGTTCCGCTCGTGGTGGCCTGAGTTCCGCTGTAGCTCAGCGGATCTCCCTGAGAGTCGGTCGCCGTGACGGTGCCGGTGACCACCCCGGTGGTGACGTTGGGGCTGCCCGCCGTGAACGCGCCGTTGATGGGCGCTCCGGTGGGGTCGCCGATCTGCAAGGTGGAGACCTTCGTGGTGATTTTGGTTCCGGTCCCGGTCACGCTGGCCACCACCACACGGGAGCTGTCATCGCTGCGGTACGTGGACCACGCCTTACCCGTCAGGGTCACCGTGGAGCCGATCCGGTTGGCGGTCAGGAGATCGACCGCCGTGACCGTGCTGCTGGTTGCGGATGCGGTGTACACGATTGCCCGGGACGGATCGTCGTCGACGGTGGCCCCGGTCCAGTCGTCACCGGTGAAGGTCAGCGTGCTGCCCACCTGCGCACCGGTCGCCGCGTCGTACACCGAGAGCTCGGTGGTCGCCGGATCCGTGTCGGTGCTGGCCGAGTCGGCGAGAACAGTGATGCGATTGCCTGCCGCATTGAACTGAACGAACGACGACCAGGAACCGGTGAACTCGCGTGTTGCCGCCAGCTGCGCACCGTTGTCGGTGTTGATGATCGCCAGTCGCGTGATGTAGCCCGTGGTGTCGTCGCCGGTGTAGGTGAGGTACACCGCCCGATTGCCGGAAGCCACGACATTCGCGTCATCCGCGTATACGCCGGGCGCGCCGGTCAGGGCGATGGTGCTGCCGACCTGGGCGCCGTTCGCCGTGTTCAGCAGAGCGACACGGGTGACGTAGCCGCTGGCCTCATCACCACTGACGGTGGTGATGAAGGCGCGGCTGTCGTCGTCGTTGTACAGCGGCGGCAGGAACGAGGTGCCGTCCTGCGCCTCGAAGGTGACGTCACCGAGCACCGTCAGCGTCGACCCGAGCTTGGCTCCGGTGAGGGTGTTGATCAGCGCGACGTTGGTGGAACCGCCGGCAGTCGTGGTGGCCAGTGCCCGGGTGCCGTCGGTGTTCAGTTGCAGCGGTTGCAACGTTCGCGGATCGGTTCCGTCATAACCGAACGGGATACCTGCCACATCGACGGTGGCACCGACCTGCGCGCCGGTGGCGGTGTTGACGACCACCACGCGCACCCCGTTCGGCCCGGTGTCGTCCACCGAGTACACGGTGACGACGGCGCGGGTGCCTGCGGCGTTGAACTGCGCGGGCAGGAGTGTCGCACCGGCGACGACGATGGGACTGCCGACCTGGGCGCCGGTGGCCGTGTCGAATACCGAGACAAAGGTGCTGCCGTCACCATCCTCGTTGTAAACCGTTGCGTTGACCACGAACTGGCTGCCGTCATCGCTCAGGTGCGCCGCACCCGCTCCCGCGTGGTCGACGGTGAAGCCGACCTGCGCTCCGGTGCTCACGTTCAACACGAGCACATGAGTGGTCGAGGTTGTGCCGTTGAGGTTCGTCACGTACGCGATGATCGCGCGGGAGGAGTCGGCGTTGTAGGACACCGGGTTGTACAGCACGCCGGTCACCGTCGTGGTACCAACGTCGGTTCCTGACACCGTGTTGATGATCGTCACCTGAGCGGACTGGATACCGGAATCCGGGTCGATACCGGATGTCGTGACGATCAGCCTGCTGCCGTCGGCGTTGCTGTCGATGGTGACGGGATCGACGAAGTTGAAGTCGTCGTCGGACTGTGCGTTGGCGTATTCGCGTGTCGTGCCGACCCGCGCACCGGTAAGCGTGTTGACCAACGTCAAGCGGCGCACCGCATCTCCGGAAACGTCGGAGTAGCCGTCAAGGGTCAGGATGGCGCGACTTCCATCGGCGTTGAATTGCAACGCATCCGGGAGGTAGGCCGACCCTTGCAGGCTCAGCGCGCTACCGACCTGCTTGCCTGTGCTGGCGTTGATGACCGCCACTCGGACGGTGCCGCTGTCCGTGTCCCCCACGTACGTGGACACCAACGCCTTGGTGCCGTCGTCACTGAAGACCACACCATTGGACTGGCCGGCGAGTTTCACCGCAGAGCCGATCTTGGCGCCGGTAGCGACGTTGATGACCGTGACCGAGGTCGAGTAACCCTTCGTGGGCGGGTTCAATCGGTCGTTGCAACACCGGGTTGTTGGAGTGAGTGTAGCTGTTGGGCAAAGACTTCGGCGGGAGTCTTCCAGCCGAGGACCTTTCGGGGTCGGTTGTTGAGCGTCAGTGCGACCGCTTCGAGGTCTTG
>JACPVS010000022.1 GCA_016197365.1 Mycolicibacterium cosmeticum
GACAGGTCCACACCACCCCCGGACACCGCGCTCTTCCTCTTACTCTTCCGCTTCTCCTCCGGCACACACCCAGCCAACCAGACACCCCAATCACAGGCCGACAGCAGCTGACCGTTCTACACCCTCAATCATGAAGAGCCCGACAACCTCTACGTCAACGACGCGTCCCTGATCCCCGGCTATATCGGCTGCAACCCGTACATGTCGATCACGGCACTGGCCGAACGCAACATCGAGGCGGTCCTGGCGGGCCGCCACTAGGTCACCCGGCTAGGGAGCTTCGGCGGGCAGCGGCGGGGCCGGTGTGTCCACGGGTGCCGGCGCCGGGGTTTCACCCGCCGCGCCCGGCGGCTGGTAGTACGGGGTGTCCGGTTTGGGCACGTTGACCCCGAAATGCGCGTCCTCGTTCTGGCGGTCCGGACGGACACCGTCGATCACGTCGCGCAGCGGCGGCAGGTCGATCGGCTTGTCGGTGACCGGCGGCACGGCGGGAATGTGCATCGGCTGATCGGCGCGCTCCAGCGCAGGCGGAACCACGGCCTGCGCCACCTGGAAGGCCGCGTTGTTGAGGGCGGGATCGCCCATCGCCGGATTGGGCGGCAGGGCTCCGGGCGCCAGTGCGGTCAGCGGGTTGGCCCCGGGTGCCGTACTGCCCGGCAGGGCGCCGCCGTGCAGGCCCTGGTTCAGCATGGCCAGCTGTGGCCCGGCCACCGCGGCGAGCATCTGCAGCGGGTTGGGCGGCGGGGCGGCAGGTGCGGGTGGGGCGATGACCGTCACCGCGGCCGGCACCACCGGAGCGGCGGCGGGCGGGGGCAACTGCGGCGGTGCGGGCGGTGCCGCGGGGGGCGGGGCAGCGGCGGCCTCGGGCGCGGGGGCGGCCTGAGGCGCCACCGCCTCGGCGGCGCCTGCCGGGACCACGGTGGCCGGGCGTGACTTGGCCTCGGTGGTCTGCTCGCCGGTGTCCCGCAGCTGGCTGCCGACATACATCGACAGCGCCGCGACGAAGGCCAGCACGCCGCCGCCGACCACTGCGGTCAGGGTCCGCAACTGACGACCGTTGTCCGACATGACAACTGCCGGAGGCGCGACGGAGGTGACAGGGGCGCTGACACCGGGGATGGCCATCAATTTGGCGGTGCGCGGCACGAACACCGCGGGGGGTGCCACGCCGCCCCCGGACGCGATCGCGGACCGGGCGCCGACGACGTGCAGCCGCCGGTGTGCGCCCGCGTTGGTCTGGGCGGCGCCCCTTGCGAAGGCCAGCGCCGCGTTCTGGGGGATGACCACCTGGGTGGCCAACGTCGAATTGAGTTCTCCGGCAAGCATTCCCGTCAGGACGCCGGCCGAACCGGCGGCGAACACGGCGACCCGGTCGGCCTCGGCAGTGCAGTCGGCGCAGGCGCCGCGCACCGACAGTGCGAGCTGCCGGTGATCGGCGGCATCCACGACGCGGCTGCGCATGCGGCGGACCCCGCCCGCGCCGGCGTGCATGACGGCGATGTACGCCACGGGAGCCTGGGTGCCTTCGATCAGGCAGGCGGCTGCGCAGGTCTCGTCGGCCTCCGCGGCCATCTGCTCGACGAAGGTCTCGGCGGCGTCGCAGCCTGTCACGGCAACGACATTCGACACGCCGACCTCGCTGAGCGCCTCGATCAGCAAATCGGCGTCCTCGGCAGCGTCGTCGGTCCAGGTGACGGCGATCCGCTCGACATTGCGCCCGTTCGCGGCGGCCACGCCGTAGGTGCCCAGCACCGCATTCACGACATGTTCTGTGACAGTGGCACTTTCGACCCCGCCACCCCTATCGATGTCAAACGTGTCCTGATCGATCAGGTCTCCGTCCCCGCCGGATCCTTCGACCATCACCAATCGAACGCTGTCGACCGTCAGCGCTACCCCAAGCACGACGTCCATGAACCCTGATTCCCGTCTCGTCAGATTTGGCGCGCGGTGCATGACATCATTGTCAGCAAACTTTTGGACTCCCCAGACTCACATTCCCCACTCCACGATAGCGGGCATGCCGGAGCGTGGCTGATTCCTTAATACCCGCTTAGAACGGGATCAGAACTCTGCCAAGAAATTTGGCGTCTGCAAGGACCTCAGGACGGTCGCAGCGGTCCCGGGCTCCACAGTCCGCTACGGGTCGCGGTGCCCAGATCGATCCGCGCCGCGACGGCGTTGGGATAGAACGGCGTCAGTTGCTGCAGAGAGCCCCAGTCGCGGAACCAGTCGCCCTTCAGGTAGGTCGGCACAGGGAAGGCACGCAGCAGCAACTCGGTGATGCCCAGCGGTCCACCGCCGAGATAATCCATCACGGGCGAGTTTGCCTCAGCACCGAACCGATCCGGCAGGATGCGCCACTTGGGTACCTCGGTCACACCGTACTGATGCCCGAACGGACGCTGGCAGGGGAACGCCAGACCGACCAGCCAGTCCAGCAGGACCGGATCCGACGAACCGACGACGTCTTGCAAACTCCGCAACATCGGAATGCGTGGCGGAGTGACCGCGATCCAGTGTTGTGGTGCGAGATCGTCATCTGTGGCAACGAGTCGCACCTGGGTGGCGTCGTCCGGGATCGCCGACATGGGCGCGCGCAGATTGCGCCACGCGGGCGCCGCGCCGACATCGGCGAAGCCGAGGCTGCCGCCGGAGACGCCCTTGGCGGCCTGCTCGTCGGTGGCCCACTGCACGACGACCTCGCCCGGATCGAACCGGCCCGCGGCGGCGACCGCCAACAGCGGTCCGCGCAAACCGCGCGGCGGGAGTCGGTACCAGGACGAGCGAAGTGCGGCCGGCTGCTGGGCGCCGGCGCGCCAACTGCCCATCACCGGGGTGCGGGCCGGGTCCAGCCCGTACGGCAGCCGCGCCCTGGAGCCGTTCACCCCGGCGGCGGCGGTGGTGCCGCCCTCGGTGCCGGGTTCGCTTCCGGTGACAGGGCCGGTGTCGGTGTCGGCGAAGTTCGTGCCGCCGGGTTGTTCCATCACCGGGTCGGCCGAGACGTCCGCGGGAATGCCGCTGGGACTGAAGTTCTGGGCCGTCACCCCGCCCAGGGCGTCGGCGACCGGTTTGTCGACCGGCAGCAGGAGTCCGAGGTTCGGGTCCTGCTCGACCATCACGTCGGCGGCCAGGCCGCAGGTGTTTCCGGTGACCGCGTCCAGGTTGGAGCGCCCCACCGACCACGCCGGATACTGCTCGGTGACGCCCAGCGTCAGCGACATCACCTCGAAGATCACCACCACCCAGGCCACCACCGCCAGCGGCGCCTGGGTGAACCGGGCCCACGGCCGGGGCCGGTCCCGACCCGAGAAGTGCAGCCAGGTCGCCACCAGCAAGGCCAGCACGGCGAGCCCGAGCAGCATCGTCGTGAAGCCGAAGTGCCACTCCGGGAACTGATTTGACCACGGGACGCCGAAATTGGAGACGTACCACCAGCCGTTCACGGTGGCGAAGGACAACGCCATCATGAACAGCACGGCCGCGGTGAAGATCGTGCGGTTGCGTTTGGAGCGCATGGCCGCCGCGGTCACCGCCACCGCCGCCAGCGCGCCCAGGGAGCCCGCCAGCCCGGCGAACACCCCGAAGTGGTGCGTCCACTTGGTAGGGGTGAACATCATTGCCAGGAACGAGATGATGGTGATGCCGATGATGCGCCGCGCCGGCCCGGCGGCGGTGCCGGGAATCCGGCCCTTGCGCAGGGTCATCGCCACCGAAATGGCCAGTGCGAGAAGCAGAGTGAGGACCGCGAAGCGCCGAGCCACCGAGCCGTCCGGGCTGGTGGTGAACAGCCGCTCGTAGCGGATGTGCTCGTCGAACCAGCTCAGGCTGGGGCCGACCAGTGACTTGAACGAGCTAGCCTCGATCTCCCCGACCAGCGTCTGATCGCGGAAGATCAACACGATCGTGACGGTCGCCGCGGCGGCGATGGGCGCCAGCAGCGCCAGATGGCCGAACCGTGAGGTGTGGGCCGCGACAATGGTGCGCAGTGGCCCGACCGCGACCAGCAGCGCGCCGACCGCGGCGATGCCGGTGGGTCCGGAGAACAACGTCAGCGCGCCGATGACGACCGCGATGGCCACCGGCAGCAGCCGGCTGGTGGCCACCCCGCGTTCCACCGAGCACCACGTCAGCAGGATGCCCAGCGCGATGATCGGCTCCGGTCGCAGCCCGTTGTTCAGCGGCAGCCAGAAGGCCAGGAACATCGCCGCGGCGGTCCACGCCGCGGCCTGGCTGTGTTTGACGGCGTGGCCGAGGCGGGGGATCACCTCACGGCTGATCACCCACCAGCAGGCCAGCGCCATCAGCAGAGTGGGCAGCCGCACCCACACGCTGGCCGTGGACACGTGCGTCCACAGCGCCAGCAGGTCGTAGTACCAGCCGAACGGCGCCTCCGGGGTGCCGAACCACCGGTAGTAGTTGGCCATGTAGCCGGCGTGCTCGGAGACCCGGGCCATGGTCAGGATGTAGCCGTCGTCGGAGGTGTTGGCGCCGACGAAGTGCCACCACACCAGGATCACGGCGACCAGACCGTCCAGCGGTTTCATCGACCACCAGCGCGGGGGCAGGAACCGCCGCCGCCGCACGCCGTCGGCGACGTCGAGGCTGTGCAGGGCGATCAGCGAGATCCCCGTCATAGCGACCGCGAGGATCATCGCCAGCATCTTGATCCACGTCGGGGAGCTGCTGAAGCGGGAGTCGATCGTTGCCGAGAACGTCAGTCCCGGGGGCGCCGGGCCGGACAGGTCGGTATAGACGCCGACGATCTGCGGCCGGAAGTCGTAGCCGCTGCGCTCTCCGCGCAGCGGCGCCCCGGGCTTGGCCGAGTCTTCCTGGTCGGGTGCCTTCCGTAGCCCGACGAACTCGCCGGTGACCTTGTCGGCGTGCGCCGTGAAGGTGATCTGCTCGCAGGCGGGGCTGAGCACCTGGCTCAGTGGCGCGCTGACGACCGGGGTGTTGCGCACGATGACCAGCAGGTCGTTACCGACCCGCTCGATCAGCAGCCCACGGTCGACGGCCTTGGGCGCCTGCTTGGGCACGGTGGACAACAGGATGTTGCGGCTGCCCGCCAGCCCGGCCGCGGCGCTGCACGGGATGGAGATATTCAGGTCCGTCGCGACGTAGCCGATCAGCGGCGCGTCGACGCTGGTGAGCGTGTCGTTCTGCGGCCAGTTGAGCTGCGCGGTCGTCTGGGTGACGGGCAGGAACGGCGTCGCCACCGCGAGCACGGTGCCCAGCAGGCCCGCGACGATGGCCACCAGCCGCGCAGTTCGGTGGTTGGTCACGGATGAAGATGCTAACGGCCGGTTCATCGACGAATCGCCAGCGTGAAGGGTCCGGCGGTGGAGACGTCCCAGCGCGGATCGTCGAACAGGGCCGAGTTCAGCTCAACCTGGTAGCGCTTGACGTTCGGTTGGTTGGGGTAGACGTCGGCGGCCAGGCGCAGCGTGTAACTGTCCGGGCCGCCGCGGCGCATCAGGAACACCGACGGCGGCGCCCAGGGCAGGGCGTCGAGCGCGCCGATCAGCTGGTCCGGCTCGGTCAGCAGGGCCCAGCTCTCGATGGCCGCCGAGCGTTCCTTGAACTGCGCCAGCGGGTTCGCGTAGTGCGAGGTGAGGCCTTGGAACCCGTAGTACGGGTAGTACGACAGGAAGCTGTAGTCGGCCGTCATCACCACGGTGTCGGACCGGGGGCGCCCGGTCACCTCCTGGATGCGCGCGTCGATCTGCCGGTAGTACTGCTCGGACCCGGGTGGGCGACGGTCGGCGCGCAGGCCGTAGCCGTCGGTGTCGGTGTAGGCGACGTTGATGTCCGAGCGCAGGACGTCGGGGACGTCCTGGGTGAAGGTGATCGCGCCGATGGCGCCGATGGTGGCGGCGACCGCGACCACATGGCGGCCGGGGTGCTGGAATCGCGCGGCGACCGCCTGGGTCACGGCGATGAACCCGAATGCACCGGCCGCCGACAGCAGCACGGTCAGCGTGGATTGCAGCCGGAAGGACAGCAGCGTGGTGCCGACCAGGGTGGTCAGCATGGACAGCAGCGACCACGCGTAGACCGCCAGCACGCCGACGGCCAGTGCGCCCGCGCGCGTCGAGCTACGCGCGTGCAGAACCAGCCACACGGTGCCGAGCAGGCAGAGCGCTCCCAGCAGGGTGGCCTGGAACATCGGGAACGTCAGGACCGCAGCGTCGTTGGGCAGGTAGTGGTTGGCGGTGCCGGTGTCGGCGGGGGTGCCCTTCGCTGCTGCCAGCAGCCATGGCGCCCAGCCGATCAGCGCGATGGCACCGGAGATGACGCCGATGGTGACGAGTCGCAGCAGCGGTTCGAGGCTGCGCCGGCTGATCGCCAGCAGCAGGGCCATCAGGGTGATCGCGAACGCGGCGTAGCCCAGCAGCAGGGCGTAACTCAGTGCCGCCACCCCGAGGAAGATCCCGACGCCGAGCACGGCGCCCCAGCCGCCACCTCTAGGTCGCCCGCCGAGCTCATTTCCCGGGTCGCTTCGCTCTTGCCCGCCGAGCCCATTCCCCGGGTCGCTTCGCTCCTGCCCTCCGTGCCCATTCCCCGGGTCGCTTCGCTCCTGCCCTCCGAGCCCCGACCACGCCAGCACGAACACCGGCGGCAACAACACCGTGATGACGGCGGCGTAGGGCTCGGTCGAGGTGTACGCGAGGGTGACGACGGCGGTGGCGGTGGTGACCACCAGCGCCGCCTCGAACCGGATCATCGCCTTCCACAGCACGAAGGCGACCGCGATCGCGGCGGTGATCGACAGGATCGACCACGGCTTGTACATCTCCCAGGCCGGCGTGCCGGTCAGGGCGGCCAGGCGTCCGCCGATCCAGAACCAGCCGGGCGGGTAGAACGGCGGCAGACCCTGATAGGTCATGTCGTGCAGGGCGGGGCTGTCGGCCAGCCGGGTCAGGTATTCGGTGCGGAACTGCTGATCCACCGAGATGCCGAACAGGTAGAGCTTGGTCGCGCCCAGCGGCATCGCCAGTGTCACGACCGACAGCGCCGAGATCATGAACACCGCCGAGATCCGGGCCAGCACCCGGCGGCCGCGGCGCCACAGCAGGCCGGCGCCGAAGATCCCGGCCAGGCTGACCACCTGGCCGACGGTGGTCAAGGCGTGCAGCTGGTTCGACGAGTTGTACGCGGGCCATTCCACGCGCTCGATCGCGATCAGCGCGACGCCCGTGACGGTGGCCGCCAGGACGACCGCGACCACCATCTGGCCCGCGACCCGGGCGGGGACCGCCAGCAGCCGAGTGTTCACTTACCGGATCGCTTCGCTCTCCGCACCATCAGAACGGCAGCTTGCGGAAGATCGGGCGCGGGATGTGGCGCAACACCGACATGAGCACGCGTACCTGTCCGGGGGCCCACACCAGGTCCTTGCCCTTGGCGGCCGAGGTCACCGCGAGGTCGGCGACGTATTCCTTGTCGACCGTGAACGGAGCTTCTTTGGCGCCGGTGGCCTTCCAGTGCTCCAGGGTGGTGGTGGTGCGTACCTGCCCGGGGCGGATCACCAGCACGTGAACGCCGAACTCGCGCAACGCTTCTCCCAGGCCCAGGTAGAACCCGTCCAACCCGGCCTTGGTGGAGCCGTACACGAAGTTGGAGCGGCGTACCCGTTCGCCGGCCACCGACGACATCGCGATGATCTGCCCGAAGCCCTGGGCGCGCAGCTTCTCACCGATCAGCACACCCACCGACACCGCGGCGACGTAGTTGATCTGGGCGGTCGCGACGGCCTTGGCCTGGTTCTGCCACAGCTCCTCGGCGTCGCCGAGTACGCCGAACGCAACCACGGCGACGTCGACATCGCCTCCCGCCCAAGCCGATTCGATCACTGCCGGATGAGACTTGGTGTCCAGCGCGTCGAAGTCGAGGTATTCCACCGACTTCGCGCCTACCGCCTCCAGGTGGGCGATGGCTTCGGCGCGTTTCGGAGCGTTGGGCAGGTCGGCCAGGATGATCCGGGCCTTCGCATTGCGCAGGTAACGCTCGGCGATGGCCAGCGCGATCTCGGAGGTTCCGCCCAGCAGAAGAATGGTCTGCGGGTTGCCGGTGGCGTCGATCATGGTTACGCGGGGTGCCTTTCTACAGCGTTCGAGCTAGAGCAGTTCAAGTCGCCGGGCCATGTCGGAGGCGAACACCCCGTTCGGATCGGCCTTGCGCCGCACGGCAATCCATTCGCCGATACGCGGGTACATCTTGTGGAACTTCTCCGCGCTGACCCGGGAGTCCTTGGCGGTGTAGACCCGGCCGCCGAATTCCATGACGCGGTCGTCGAGTTCGTTGAGGAACTGGTTGACGCCCGCGTTGTTCGGGAAGTCCATGGCGACGTTCCAGCCGGCCATCGGGAAGCTCAGCGGCGCCCGGTTGCCCGGGCCGAACAGTTTGAACACGTTCAGCGCCGAGTAGTGGCCCTGGGTCTGGATCCACCGGATGATGTCCTTGAATTCGTCCAGCGCGTTGGGCGGCACCAGGAACTGATGCTGCGCGAAACCCGCTGGGCCGTAGGCATATTGCCATCCCGTGGTGATGTCGAGCATGTGGTAGAACTGCGTCAGATTGACGATCTTGTTCTGGTAGTTGCCGCTCACCCGGTAGAACGCCTCGCCCACCAGGCCCAGCGACAGCTTGTTCATCACGCTGACGGGAAACAGGTTCGGCACGCCGGGCAGTTTGGGCGCGGTGAACTGCAGGGGATCCTTGGCCAGCTTCGGCGGCAGCTGGTCCAGCTTGGCCAGGCTGCCCCGGCTGACGGCCGCGCGGCCCAGCTTGGGCGGGGGATTGATCAGGTCGAACCAGGCGCTGGAGTAGGTGTAGTTGTCCTCGCTGCCGTCCTGGTGCACCGCGACGGTCTCGTCGAGGTCGGCGGTCGCGATGCCGTCCGCGATGAAGTACGCGGTCTCGGTGCGGGTCATCGCGACGCGCGCGCGCACCACGATGCCGGTCAGCCCATTCCCGCCGATCGTCGCCCAGAACAACGTGCTCTCCGGACCGTCCGGGGTCAGCGTGTGGACCTCACCGTCGGCCATCAGCAGGTCCAGGGACAGCACGTGATTGCCGAAGCTGCCGGCGCTGTGATGGTTCTTGCCGTGGATGTCCGAGCCGATGGCGCCGCCGATGGTCACCTGCCGGGTACCGGGTAGCACCGGGACCCAGAGGCCGAACGGCAATGCCGCCTTCATCAACTGATCCAGGCTGACCCCGGCGTCGACGTCGGCGATCGCGGTCTCGGCGGACAGCGAGTGGATGCGGTTGAGCCGGGTCATCTCGACGACGATGCCGCCGCCGTTACCGGCCTGGTCGCCGTAGGAGCGGCCGAGCCCGCGCGCCACGATGCCGCGGCGCAGGTAGGAAGGACTTGCCGAGTCGGCGTCGGCCACCTGCCGGACGGCTTCGGCGATCACCTCGACGTCGGGGGTCGACAGGACGTGCGCCACGCTCGGCGCCGTCCGGCCGAACCCGGTCAGGGATCGGGGCGTGAGGGGAAGGTCGGTAGACATATCAGTGCGCAAGGTTACCGGGCCAGGTCACCTCAGTCGGAATATCACCGCGCGCTGCACCACGAAATTGATGACGGTGGCGGTGCCCTGCGCGATGACGAAGGCCACCGGGACCTGCCAGGGCTGGCCGGCGAACTTCAGATAGAGCAGGTAGTTGATGCCGACCTGGACCGCGTAGGTCAGCGCATAGAGCGCGATCACCGCGACGAAGCGGGCCGTGCTGGGCGGCGCCTGGAACGTCCACCGGCGGTTGATCAGGTAGGCGGTGGTGGTGCCCGCGATGAAGCTGAGCGTCTTGGCGACGTTGACCTGCAGGCCGAGCTTGAGGAACAGCACGTACAGCCCGAAGTCGACGCAGGCCGACAACCCACCGGTGACCAGAAATCGCCACGCCTGCGTCTTCAGGCTCAACGGTGCTGACTCAATCATCGCGGGGAAGCTTAACCGCGGCGGCGAAGGCTGCGACAATGTGCGCGTGACGGATCTGCTCGCGCAGTGGCGTGCGTTGCTTACGCGCCATAGCGCGTCCCCGGCGGTGGACGCGGTGGGTGTGGCGCTGCTGGAGCGCTGGGCGGAACCGCATCGCCGCTACCACGACCTCTCGCATCTGCGCGGGGTGCTCGACGCCGTCGAGGACCTTGCCGAGGACGCCGATGATCCCGATGCGGTGCGGCTGGCCGCCTGGTATCACGACGCCGTCTATGCCGGGCAGGCCGACGACGAGGAGAACAGCGCGCTGCTGGCCGAATCGGATCTCACCGCGCTGGGCGCGGCACCGGTCTTCGTGGCGGAGGTGGCCCGGTTGGTGCGGTTGACCGTCGAGCACGATCCGGCGCCGCAGGACCGCAACGGGCAGGTGCTCTCCGACGCCGACCTGGCCGTGCTGGGCCTGCCGTCGCAGGATTACCGGCGCAACACCGCGAACGTGCGCGCCGAATACGGTCACGTCGCCGACGCGGACTTCCGCGCGGGGCGGGTGCGCATCATCGAGGCGCTGTTGGCCGCGCCGTCGCTGTACCGCACCGAACGCGGCCGCCGACTGTGGGAGGACGCCGCCCGCGCCAACATGTACGACGAACTCCGCTCCCTCAGCGACTGATCCCGGCCAGCACGCCGCACAGCGCGTCGACCGCGGCGGTGAAGGCGTGCTCCGCCGGCGTGCCGAAGCTGACCACCACCCCGTCACGCGCGGGGGTGCCCGGCCCGGCGTCGGGATGGCGTTGCATCGCCAAACCCGACAGCGCGATACCGGCCTCCCCGGCGCGGCGCACCACCTCGGCCTCGGTGCCCTCGGGCAGGGTCAGCAGCAGATGCAGGCCTGCCGACAGGCCGCTCACGCCCACGCCCAGCGGCTCCAGCGCAGCCACCAGGCGGTCGCGGCGGCGCCGGTAGATCAGCCGCATCCGCCGAATGTGCTTGTCGTAGCTGCCATGTGCGACGAAGTCCGCCATCGTCAGCGCGGTCAGTCCGCTGACGTAGAACTGGTCGCCACCCATCGCGGCCAGCACCGAGTCCAGCAGATCGCCGGGCACCACCATCCACCCCAGACGCATCACCGGGGACAGGCTCTTGCTGGCCGAGCCGAGGTACACCACGCGATCGGGGTCCAGGCCCTGCACGGCGCCGACCGGCTGGCGGTCGTACCGGAACTCGCCGTCGTAGTCGTCCTCGATCAGATAGCTGCCGGCGCGGTGCGCCCATTCGAGTGCCGCGGTGCGCCGTGCCGGGTGCAACGGCACACCGTGCGGGAAGTGGTGCGCCGGGGTCAGCAGCGCTGCGCGCGTGCCGTCCGCCATGCTCTCGATCACGGCGCCATGCTCGTCGATGTCGATGGGTGTGGTGGAGATGCCTTGTGCGGCAAGAGCATCACGGAACAAGAACAGCCCGTACGCCTCGACGGCGAACGGACCACCGAGGGCGCGCGCCAGAATCTCTACACCGTGGCGGGTGCCCGCGCAGATGACGATCTCATCCGGGGTGGTGCGCACGCCGCGCACCCGGGCGAGGTATTCCGCCAGGGCCGTGCGTAATTCGATGCGCCCGCGCGGATCACCCATGCGCAGAGCGTCATTGGGGGTGGTGGCGAGCATGCGGCGCGTCGACGCCAACCAGGCGGCCCGCGGAAATTCCGCGACGTCGGGGGAGCCCGGCATGAGGTTGTGCAGCGGGGTGCCCGGCGTGCCGCGCGGCCGGGCGGGCAGGGGCGCGGCCGCAGTATTGACCACCCAGGTGCCTGCGCCCTGCCGAGAGGCCAGCCAGCCTTCGGCGACCAGTTCGGCGTAGGCGTCGGCGACGGTGTTGCGGGCCAGGCCCAGGTCGGCGGCCAAGGTGCGCGACGGAGGCAGCATGGTGCCCGCGGCCAGTCGTCCGGACCGCACCGCGTCGCGCAGGGCGGTCAGCAGCAGTTCTCGCGCTCCGCGCGCGCCCGGCGTGATGACCTCGCGCAGGTCCAGGTGCAGATCCCGCGATCCGAAATTGGCCCACAAAGTCATGCACGAATTGAACCATGTGGATGGTCCTTTGGTGGCTAACGTTGCAGGCATGACACAGACACTCGAACACCCCACCGCCATCGACCGCGTCCAGATCTACAAGGTCTCCCCGGAGCTGTACGACGCCATGATGAAGCTGTCCGGAGCGTCGGCCAAGGATGTCGATCCCACCATCGGCGAGCTCATCAAGATCCGGGCAAGTCAGATCAATCACTGCGCGTTCTGCCTGGACATGCATGTCGCGGACGCCCGCAAGCAGGGCGAGACCGAGCAGCGCCTGGCGCTCATCGCGGCCTGGGAGGAGGCCGGCGATCTGTTCACCGAGCGGGAGCGCGCCGCCCTCGAACTGACAGAGGCGATCACCGAACTGCACCACGGCCACGTCTCCGACGAGGTGTACTCGAAGGCCGCCGCGGTCTTCAGCGAGAAGGAGCTGGCTCAGGTCATCGCGATGGCCGTCACCATCAACGCCTGGAACCGGTTCAACGTCGCGACCCGGATGAAGGCGCCGCGTCGCTGAACACGCACGTCGGTCGTCGCCGGAGAGCAGTCAGCTCCCCGGCGATGACCGAGGAGCTGAGCCGGTGTGGGCAAAGCAGACCCACACCCGAGGGTGGCGTGGTGTCAGGCGATGGCGTCGCGGATGCCCTGGCGGGCCGTCGACACCCGGGCCCCCACGGCGTCGCGCGCGGCGACCGCGGTGGCGTTGAACTCGCTCCACTCCTGATCGACGGCGTCGCGCACGTCGCCGCCCTTGCTGGCGACGGTCGCGATGCTGAAGGCACCGTCGACGGCCGACGCGGTCAGCGAGCCCTGGGCGCGCACCAGCGAGCCCGCGACCTCGGCAGCGCCGGTGATGACGGCGTTGGGCAGGGTCGACTGCTGGCTGACGTACTCGCCGACGGCATTGCGGATCCGAGTTCCGGCGTCGCTGACGGCCACCTGCACGGCGTCACCCGTCTCGCCGAACGCGATGGGCAGCGTGGCGCCGTCGCGGACCGCGGCGATCACCTTCGCGGGGGCCTCGACCAGGGCGGCCGTGGCATCGGTGGTGGCGGTGACGAGCTCACCGGACAGGCCGTGACCCGCGACGAGCTGGCGCTCCAGCACCTCGCGGACTGCCAGCACGCGGCGCTTCACCCCTGCTTCGGCCTCGATCGCGGCGGCCTCGGCCTTGTCGAGCACGGGCACGATCTCGGCTTCGACGAAGCTCTCGGGGGCGGGTGTGGTGGGCGCGGCGGACGTGGTGGTCTCGCCGTTGATGACGTCGGTCATGGCTGCTCCTGGAAATCTGGAAAAGTCAGATGTGGGATAAGGCCATTCAACGCGGCGGACCCGAATCGCCGATTGCGCGAAGGTGAACTCCTCGACTACACCCAGTACGGCACGCGCGCCCGGTACTGCCGCATGGCGATGGCCGCCATCATCCAGCCCAGCACGGTGAAGGTCAGCACCACGACCCAGTGCCGCAGCTCCTGGTCGGCACCCAGCAGCGGCGCCCGGACGATGTCGACGTAGTGCAACAGCGGGTTGAACTCGATGATCTTGGCCCAGCCGCCGGCGCCCTGGTCGCGCAGGGTCTGGTCGTTCCAGATGATGGGCGTCATGTAGAACAGCAGCTGCACCAGGCTGAACAACAACGGGCTGATATCGCGGTAGCGGGTGGCCAGGATGCCGAAACACAGTGCCACCCATACGCAATTGGCCACCAGCAGGGCCAGCGCCGGGATGAACATCAGGTCGGTCCACTTCCACGGCTGCGGGAAGATGATGGCGATGACCACGAAGATGACGATGTTGTGGGCGAACAGCAGAACCTGACGCCACACCAGTCGGTAGACGTGCACGCTCAACGGGGTGGGGAGCTGTTTGATCAGGCCCTCGTTGGCGACGAAGACGTCGGCGCCCTCGATGATGGCCGCATTGATCATGTTCCAGATGATCAGGCCGAGCGTCACATAGGGCAGATGTTCGGCCAGCTTCAGGTGGAACAACTGCGAATACAACCCGCCCAGCGCGACAGCCATGGTGCCGGTGGCGATGGTGATCCAGAACGGACCGAGCACACTGCGCCGGTAGCGCTGCTTGATGTCCTGCCAGCCCAGGTGCAGCCACAGTTCGCGCTTGCCGAAGCCGACCACCAGGTCGGCCCAGGCGCGACTGAAGGTCTTGGATTGCGCTGCCGCATCGGTGAAAGTCATGGCGATTGGTACCTCTCGAATCTTTCCTGCCGGCCCAACCGCCGCAGCCGCAACCACTCCTGCAGGCCCGCGGGGTCACGCCGGGTGATCAGGAAGTACCAGCCGAACCGCACCCATTCCTGGGGGATCAGCCGTCGCTGGCCGCGCTGGGACTGCACGTAGCCGCGGTTGCGGTAGGTGTAGTAGCGCTTGACGTCGTTGTCCGGGTATTGGGTGTGCATCCGCCCGCCGAGGATCGGCTTGAACTCATCGGTGCCGTACGGGTGCAGGTAGGTGGCCTCCAGGCAGGTGCCGAAGGCCACCCCGGACAGCGCCAGGCGCCGGTGCAGGTCCACCTCGTCGCCCCGGATGAACAACCGAAGATCAGGCACCCCAACGGTTTCCACCGCAGCGGCGGAGAACAACGCCCCGTTGAACAGGGACGCGATGCCGGGTAGCAGGTCGCTGTCACCTTCGCGCAACTCAGCGGCCCAGCGCCGCCACACCAGCCCGCGGCGCAACGGGAACGCCAACCGCTCCGGCTGGTCCATGTCGCAGACCATGGGGGACACCTCGGCCAGGGAATGTGTTGCGGCGCAAGCCAGCAACGTGCCCAGCACCGAGGAGTCGGCGGGCCGGCCGTCGTCGTCGGCGAGCCAGATCCAGTCCGCACCGAGGGTCAGCGCATGCAACATGCCCAGCGCGAAACCGCCTGCGCCACCTAGGTTTCGGTGTGATCCCAGATAGGTCGCGGGCACCGGCTGGCCGTTGACCAGCGTGCGTACCCTGTCGTCGGCGTCGTTGTCGACGACGATCAGATGGTCCGGCGCGCGGTCCTGGCCGCACACCGCGGCCAGCGACGTGCCCAGGGTGTCGACGCGCCGGTGCGTGACGACCACGGCGATGACAGCTTCAGCCACCGGTATCAGCCCGAGCGTTCTCCTCGAGCACCTCACGCACATGCCGGGCAGCGTCCGGGCCTTCGTAGGCGCCGACGACCTCTTCGATGCCGCCGGTCATCTTGATGGTGCCGTGATCCACCCACATCGCCGTATCGCACAGCTGGGCCAGGAATTCGTTGGAATGGCTTGCAAAGACCAGGATTCCGGAGCGAGCCACCAGATCCTGCAGCCGCTTGCGCGCCTTGTGCATGAACTCGGCGTCGACGGCACCGATGCCCTCGTCGAGCAGCAGGATCTCGGGGTCGATGCTGGTGACCACGCCCATCGCCAACCGCACCCGCATACCGGTGGAATAGGTGCGCAGCGGCATCGACAGGTAGTCGCCCAGTTCGGTGAAGTCGGCGATCTCGTCGACCTTGGCCATCATCTGCTTGCGCGTCTGCCCCAGGAACAGCCCGCGGATGATGATGTTCTCGAAACCCGAGATCTCCGGGTCCATACCGACGCCGAGGTCGAACACCGGCGCCACCCGGCCGGTGACCGTCGCCGAGCCGCGCGTGGGCTCGTAGATACCCGACAACAGCCGCAGCAGAGTCGATTTGCCCGCGCCGTTGTGCCCGACCAGGCCGACGCGGTCGCCCATCTTCAGCGACAGCGTGATGTCCCGGAGTGCCTCGATCACGACCACGTTGGATTCGTTGCGCCCGATCGCGCCGCCGGCCTTCCCGAGGAACGCCTTCTTCAGCGAACGGGACTTGGCGTCGAAGATCGGGAACTCGACCCAGGCGTTACGGGTCTCGATGTGCGGATTGCTCACGATGCGGTCTACAGGTACTGGCCGGTGCCCGGGTGTCCGGGTCCGCGCTGCTGCCCGCCCATTCCCGGCGGCAGCTGGCGCATCTGCTCGAGCTGCGCCCGGGCGGCCATCTGCTGGGCGAACAGGGCGGTCTGGATGCCGTGGAACAGTCCCTCCAGCCAGCCGACCAGCTGTGCCTGGGCAATGCGCAGTTCGGCGTCCGAGGGCACCGAGTCGTCGGTGAACGGAAGCGTCAGGCGTTCCAGCTCCTCGCGCAGTTCCGGCGCGAGGCCGTCTTCGAGCTCGCGGATGCTGCTCTTGTGGATCTGCAGCAGCTTGCTGCGGCTGGCGTCATCCAGCGGAGCGGCCCGCACCTCTTCGAGCAGTTGCTTGATCATGGTGCCGATCCGCATGACCTTGGCCGGCTGCTCGATCAGGTCGGTCAGCGATTTGTCGTCGGCGATCGCGGCGTCGGGTTCGCCCGCCAGGATCTCGATGTTGTCGTCGTCGGGATTGATGGTCATGGCCTTCCTGGTACCCCGTTCTCAGCCGTTGGTGTCTGTGCCGAAGGGCCGTCGCCGCGCCACTCGTAGATGCGCGACTCCCCGTTGTCGTAGATCTTGGCCCACGACTTCGACTTGTCCAGTGAGACTAGTCCGTCGGGCATGACGAACCCGCGCACCACCGGCGTGCTGGTCAGCACGTACCGGATGTTGAGCGCGTGCACGGCCTCGGCCACCCGAGGGTCGTGATCTGCGTCGTCGGCGTAGGCCCAGAAAATGAACCGGTGGTAGCCGGGGCCCTGCTGCTGCGGATAGTCGTAGTGCGTCCACAGCGGATGCAGGCCGGCCACGGCGTACATCCACGCGGTGCCGTCGGTGTTGGCGTCGCCGATCATGGTGTCGCGCGCGTCGGGCAGCGACGCCAGGTAGGCCATGGCCTCAAGGTCCTTGTCGTCGATGATCACCTGGTCGTACTTCTCGCCGAGCAGGTGGCTGTGCCGGGGCAGGTAGTGCCAGGCGCTGGCCAGGGCGACGGCGACCAGCGCCGCCGCGCTCACCCCGTGCCACAGCCGCGGCGTCCCGCGTGTGGCGAAGCGGCGCACGGTGGCCACCGCCCAGGTGATCGCGGTGCACAACCCTATGCCGGCGACCGCCGCGAGCAGCATCGTCACCACGGCCGACAGCCTGCGTGGGTCGCTGTAGAACAGGTCGCTGAACCGTCCGGTGAGTGTGCCGATGATGCCGCCGAACGGGGCCGACGAGTGCACGATCGAGACCACCAGCAGGCACCACATGGCCAGCGGCCACCAGATCCGGCGGTACAGCAGGACACCCGCGCCGACGGCGGCGATCACGATCAGGAACCACTGGATGGGGAAGTCGTTGAGGTGGCGGGTGTGCTGCACGACGGCGTCGATGAGTCCGCGCTTCTTACCCTCGTGCGTGACGAAGGCGTGCCCCACGATGATCTCGGCCTGCTGCAGCACCCCGACGAACTGGGGGATCAGCAACACCAGCGCCGGCAGGCCCACGGCAAGCAGGGTGAGGAAATCGGACAGCCTGCCGCGCACGGGCCGCAGCAGCGCGTCGAACACCCACCACGCCGCGACGAACAGCACCGTCACCACGCCACCGGTGATGTGCACGGAGAACACCCCCAGCACGGCGAGCACCGCCAGCGGGATCCGGTCGCGGTGCCGCAGGGCCGAGATGGTCAGCGCGGCCGTGGGCACGGCCACGCCGTAGGCGGCCAGGTTGGGCATCGAGGCGGTGTCGAACTCGACGTACGGGATGGCGGTGAACGACGCCGACAGAGCGGCCGCGGTGGCCGCGCACCACGCGGTGCGCCACTGCGAGGCCGAACGCCGCAGCATCAACCAGGTGAGGGTCGCGGCGCTCACGGGGAACAGCCAGATGGCGGCGACCAGTGAGCTGACCGTGTACGCGGTGGTCGCCGCGGCACCGCTGATCTGGCTGAAGATCGCGCCGAGCGCGTGGAACGTCGACGGGTAGTACAGCGCGTCGTGCGTCTCGACATTGCGCAACTCGCCCATGTGGGTCGGCGAGGCCTGGTGGGTTTCGAGGATCCAGCGGATGGTGTTGGCGTGCCACACCGAATCCCAGTTGCTGGGAATCGACTGCCAGTTCGGTAGGCCCCGGACCGCGGCGAACCCGATCAGCAGCGCGCCCAGCACGACCCCGGCGGCCACCACCAGCGCAGGTCCGCGTTCCGCGGCCCGTTGCTCGGCGCCCTGGTCGCGGAACCGGCCCAGCGGCCGTCGCAAAGCGAAAGTGACGCCGATCACAAGGACCAGGGCCGCCAACGCGGTCCACGCCGTCCATGGGACACCGAGGGCGCCCATCGGCACGATGACCAGTGCCACAACGCCATACGTCACCGGAGGGCCGACCGCTACGGCAGTCGGCCAGGTCAGCCCTGCCGTTCGCACGACGATTGCTCCGGGGCACACCAGCAACAGCAGGGCAATCAGCACCCCGAACGACAAGCCCACTGGACTAGTATGGCTGCCGAAGTGATCCGGCCCGGGACCCCGGCCCACGAGGCAGGGTGCCACCGGGCACTTACCTGAACTGTGTCCGTCTGCACGAATTGCAGACGCTCTAAGGTGGCTTGCATGGCATACGACGTCGCCCGGGTGCGCGGATTGCACCCGTCACTTGGCGACGGTTGGGTGCACTTCGACGCCCCGGACGGAATGCTGCTGCCCGACTCGGTGTCCACGACGGTGTCGACGGCGTTCCGCGGTTCGATGCCCACGGCGTCCGGTCCGCACCCGTCCGCCCGGCGCAGCGCGACGGTCCTGGCGGCCGCCCGCCAGGCCATCGCGGATCTGGTGGGCGCCAGCCCGGACGGGGTAGTGCTCGGCGCCGACCGGTCGGTGTTGTTGACGCTGCTCTCGGACGCGGCCTCGTCCCGGGTGGGACTGGGCTATGAGGTGGTGCTGACCCGCCTGGACGACGAGGCGAACATCTCGCCCTGGCTGCGCGCAGCGAATCGTTATGGCGCCAAGGTCAAATGGGCCGAGGTCGACGTCGAGACCGGGGAACTGCCCGGCTGGCAGTGGGAGAGCCTGATCACCAAGCCGACCCGGCTGGTGGCCATCACGTCGGCGTCCTCGACGCTGGGCACCCTCACCGATCTGGAGCCGGTCACCAAACTGGTGCACGCCAACAACGGACTGGTCATCGTCGACCATTCGGCCGCGGCGCCCTACCGGCTGATCGACATCGACGACATCGACGCCGACGTGCTCGCCCTCAATGCCGTCGCCTGGGGTGGCCCGCCAATCGGTGCGCTGGTGTTCCGCGATCCCTCGGTGATCGACATGTTCAGTTCGGTGTCGCTGGATCCGCACGCCACCGGCCCGGCCCGTCTCGAGATGGGCATCCACCAGTTCGGTCTGCTCGCCGGCGTGGTGGCCAGCGTCGAATACCTGGCCTCGCTCGACGAGGCGGCCCACGGCACCCGGCGCGAGAGACTCGGTGTGTCGATGGAGTCCGCGGCGGCCTACATGGACCGGCTGTTCGCCTACCTGTCGACGTCGTTGCGGTCCCTGCCGCTGGTGATGGTGCTGGGCAGTCCGGCCGAACACATCCCGGTGCTCAGCTTCGCGGTGCAGGACGTACCGGCCGAGCGGGTGCTGCAGCGGCTCGCCGACAACGGCATCCTGGCGTCGATCGACCCGAACTCGCGCGTGCTCGAACTCATCGGGGTGAGCGATGTCGGCGGCGCCGTCACCATCGGTCTGGCGCCGTATACGACGACAGCCGAGGTCGACCAGCTGGTGCGGGCGCTCGCCTCCCTCGGCTAGCTAGCTGACCTGCAGCAGCACCTTCCCGTGGACCTCGCCGGAGGCCAGTAGCGCATGCGCCCGCGCGGCCTCCTCGAGTGGCAGCTCCGCGCCGATGATGGGTTTGACCTGGCCTGCGGCGATCAGCGGCCACACGTTCGCCACCACCTGCTCCACGATCGCGCCCTTGCCGTCGGGTCCGTCGACCGGCCGGGACCGCAGCGCGGTCGCGATGACGCCGGCCCGCTTGCCCAGCAGCTTGGCGAGGTTGAGTTCGGCCGTGATACCGCCCTGCATGCCGATCACCACGAGGCGCCCGCCGTCGGCGAGGGCGTCGATGTTGCGGTCCAGATACTTCGCTCCCATGATGTCGAGAATCACCTCGGCGCCCCCGGCGGCGCGGACGCGTTCCACGAAATCCTCGTCGCGATAGTTGATGGTGATGTCGGCGCCGAGATCGGTGCAGACCGCGAGTTTCTCGGCGGACCCGGCGGTGACGGCGACGTGGCTGCCCAGTGCGCGGGCTACCTGGATGGCATGCGTGCCGATGCCGCTGGCGCCGCCGTGAAGCAGCAGCAGCCGGCCCGGATCCAGGTGCGCCGTCATCATCAGGTTCGACCAGACCGTGCACGCCACCTCCGGAAGTGCGGCGGCCTCGTGCAGTCCGACCCCGTCCGGGATGGGCATCACCTGGGCGGCGGGGACGGTCACATATTCGGCGTAGCCGCCGCCGGCCAGCAAAGCACAAACCTGTTGCCCTACCGACAAGCCGGCGACTTCGGTGCCCACTTCGGTGATGGTCCCGGACACTTCGAGCCCGAGTGTGTCGCTGGCGCCGGGAGGCGGCGGGTAGTTGCCGGCGGCCTGCAGAAGGTCAGCCCTATTGACGCCGGCGGCGGCCACTCGGATCACAACTTGACGCGTGTGAGCTGCGACGTCGGGAACTACTTGAATTGTCATACGTTCGGTTGACTCTGCAACAATGGCGCGCATTCAGTGCACGTTACGCGTCGGTAGAGCCTTACGATGGCGCGATGGAAGGCACTATTGCCGGGCGGACGGCCAGCACCATGCCCGGACTGGATATCGCTGAGCAGAGGTCCTGGCAAAACTTTCTGGACTCCGCGCTCCGGCTGTACGCGACGCTGAACCGTTCCCTGGTGGACGAGCATCGGCTGACGCTCAACGACGTGCGTCTTCTCGACATCCTGGACCGTTCCATGACGGGGTCGGCCCGGATGGGCGACTTGGCCGAAGGTCTGATGTCACTACCCAGCAGGGTCACCCGGCAGATCCACCGCCTGGAGAAGCTCAACCTGGTCCAGCGGGTGGCCAGCCCGGAGGACGGCCGTGGCGTGCTGGCCACCATCACCGATGACGGGCGTGCGCTGCTCAAAGAGGCGATGGAGACCTACGGCGACGGGGTGCGTACGCACTACCTGGGGCGGTTGTCGCGCCCGCAGATGGCCGCGGTGGGGGAGAACTGCCGGCGGATCAGCGCAGGCCTGCAGTCCGAAGCGCCGCCCGCGAGGCTCGGCAGGGTCTAGACCCCTTACGCTTATCGGCGGTGGCGTGGCAGAGCGGCCTAATGCACTCGCCTTGAAAGCGAGAGTCGGCTAACACCGACCGGGGGTTCAAATCCCTCCGCCACCGCCATTTCACGGTCTGGTCACGGGATACTGGGCCCGTGACTAGAGCGCAGTCCTTGCGGCCGCCGCTGGTGATCGCCGCGCTCGGCGTGGTGTTCGGCGATATCGGCACCAGCCCCATCTACACCCTTCAGACGGTGTTCAATCCGGATGATCCGCATCCGGTGCCGATCAGCGAGGCGCATGTCTACGGCGTGGTGTCCCTGATCTTCTGGGCGGTGATGCTCATCGTCACCCTCACCTACGTCAGCCTGGTGATGCGCGCCGACAACGATGGCGAGGGCGGCGTGATGGCACTGATCACGTTGGTGCGCCGGTGCTGTCCGGCGGGCCGCGAACGGTCGGCCGCGGTGCTCTCGGCGCTCGGATTGTTCGGCGCCGCACTGTTTTTCGGCGACAGCATGATCACCCCGGCCATCTCGGTGCTGTCGTCGGTCGAGGGTCTGAAAGTTGTTGAGCCTGAGCTGGATCGGTGGGTCATCCCGCTCACCGTGATCATCATTGTGGTGCTGTTCTCGGTGCAGCGGCGCGGTACCGCCACCATCGGCCGCTTCTTCGGACCGGTGATGATCGTGTGGTTCGTCGCGATCGGCGCGTGCGGGGTGTCGGGTATCGTGGGCCATCCCGCGATCCTCAGAGCGCTCTCTCCCACCTACGCGCTGGACTTCTTGGTCGGTCATCTGAACATCGCCTTCTTCGCGCTGGCGGCCGTCGTGCTGGCCGTCACCGGCGCCGAGGCGCTCTACGCCGATATGGGTCACTTCGGTCGTCCGGCCATCGTCACCGCCTGGCTCGGGTTGGTGCTGCCGGCATGTGTGCTGAGCTACCTGGGGCAGGGTGCGCTGCTGTTGGGCGACGAAAACGCCTTCAGCTCACCGTTTTTCCTGCTTACTCCCGAGTGGGCACGGATCCCGATGGTGGTGCTGGCCACGGCGGCGACGGTCATCGCGTCCCAGGCGGTGGTCACCGGTGCGTTCTCCGTCGCCGCGCAGGCCGCCCAACTCGGGTACCTACCGCGGCTGCGGATAGCGCACACCTCGGAATCGTCCATCGGGCAGATCTACGTGCCGTGGATCAACGGGGTACTGATGGTGGCCGTCATCACCCTGGTGTTCGCGTTCCGCAGCTCGGCCGCACTGGCCTACGCGTTCGGGATGGCGGTGACCGGAACCATCACCATAACCACCTTGTTGTTCCTCTACCAGGCCCGGGTCCGCTGGCGCACGCCGATGCCGATCCTGGTGCTCGGCGGCGGAGCGCTGCTGGTGGTGGATCTGATGTTCTTCGCGGCCAACCTCACCAAGCTGGTGCACGGCGCCTGGCTGCCGCTGCTCATCGCGATCACCGCCTTCGCGGTGATGACCACCTGGCAGCGCGGCAGGGATGTGGTGACCGCGGCGCGAGCGGCAGCCGAGGGTCCGCTGCAGACGTTCGTCGACAAGCTGGCCGCCGACCGCACCACACCGATCCGCATCCCGGGTACCGCGGTGTTTCTGAACCGGGGCGGGGAGACGGCGCCGCTGGCCATGCGCGCCAACGTCGAGCACAACCACGTGTTGCATGCCCACGCCATCATCATGTCGCTGGACGTGCAGCCCGCGCCCCGTGTGCGGGACGAGGACCGCATCACCATCGATGATCTCGGCTACACCGACGACGGCATCATCTTCGTCAGTGCCAAGTTCGGGTATATGGAGCAGCCGGACGTGCCGGCGGCATTACGGCTGGTCGAGTCCCTGCCGTTGGTCGACGGACCGATCTCGGTCGACGACGCGACCTACTACCTGTCCAAGCTCGAGCTGACGCCCGGTTCAGCGAACACCATGGCACCGTGGCGCAAACGACTGTTCATCGCGACCTCACACATCACCGCGGACGCGGCGGTGCATTTCGCGCTGCCACTCGACCGGACCGTGATCATCGGGTCCCGGATCGAGGTCTGAGTCTCCGCTGCTTAATCAATAAAGTTTGCTCCTTTTTGCTGTGCGGATTACCGGACGTACGCGCCGTCGACCATCTCAGCGTCATCTGTGCAGTTAAACCCGCCACAAGTGTCCGGGTTGATACTCGGACGATATGCGGTTAAATTCCTGACTTATGAGCCTGTGCATTGCTGTTTCTGCACGAGCAAGTTAATTCTCCGATTGACGGGAGCGCTTACCGTGGCTGCTCGACTGTGGTGCATGACGGGTGCCGTCGTGCTCGCCGCACTCTCGGCGGCGGTCGGCATCGCGACGATCGACGCCGACAGTCGCATGGTGCCCGAGCCGCAGCGAACCGCGCTCAGCAGCGAAGCAAGCGCGCCGGAGCGCCCGGACCTGCAGAGCGCGTCCACCGGTCATCTGATCGCGCTCGCGGTGCCCGGGGTGGCGGGCCTGGCCGGGTTTACGGCGCTGGGTGTGCTGATCGGCTACCGCAATGCCAGCCGGCCGCACGGGATCGCGCCGCACGCGGCCCGTTATCTGCCGTGACAGCAACGGGTTACGGTAGCACCGTGCGCATCAGCATCACGTTGTAGTCCGACCACAGGGAAAGGTTGTAGTACAACACTTTTCCGGTGGACCAGGGGTGCAGGAACGGTGCGTAGATGCCACCGGGAAACTCCGAGTGGTTCACCAGCATGGCCTCGGGACCCCACGGCCCTTGCGGCGCAGGTGCCGTGCGCATCACCACGTCGTTGAGTCCGTTGCAGTAGAGCACCACGTACTGCTTGAGATAGGTGTTGTACTGCGCGGACATCTCACCCAGCGGACCGGGGATGATCACCGAGGCGGCGGCGGGATTGCCCGGTACCCAGGCATTGTTGTCGGTGTTCCAATATTCGTACTTCGTGACGTCCGGGACGAACGCCGGCAACACCCGGGCGACGTAGGCCGAACCGCCGCGACCCGGCGGCGTGCCGAACGAGTACAGGTAGTTGTCGCCGGGCCCGGGCTTCATGAACGCGCCCATCTGGAAGTTCTCATTGCCGGCGACGTAGGCGACACGGTCGACGCTGTCCGGCGCCGAGGGCCGGACACTCGTCGGATAGACGCCCCAGTGCTCGCCGTTGTCCGGGGAGACGGCGATGCCGGAGAAGTTCGTCGACCAGCGACCGTCGGCGTCCCAGTTCTTGATCGACATGAAGTTGACGTACTGGTTGCCGCCGACCGAGACACCGGCGGTCGGGATGATGCCCTTCTCGACCGGCGCCCAGTCGATGCTGTTGATGATCTGCTTGGCCAGTCCCGGCCGCCACGACGGCGCGCTGGACGCCGCGACGGAGTTGGTCAGGGCCGTGTCCTGGCTGCGCATCAACACGTTGTAACGCCACTGCTTTTGGGGGGTGCTGCAGTATCCGTAGGTGTCGCCGAAGGCCATCAGAACCTGATGGCTCGCGGAACTGCCGTTGTCCCACATGATTCCGAGGTCGGTACCGGTGATCGAGTACTTCTCGATGGTCTTGTTGGAGCTCTCCGGGCCGGTCACCCAGCCGATCAGAGCCGTGCCCGGTGCCGGCATGGGTGCCGCCGCTGGCGCCGGGGGCGCAACGGGTGCATCGGTTTTCGTCGGCGCGGCGGGTACGACGGCGGCCTGCTGTTGCACCTGTTGAGCGGGCGTCAACGCGCTCAACAGTGACCGCGTCAGCTTGCCCAGGCGCGGCAGTGGCGCGTTGTCGTTGGCGCCGGCCGGCTTGTGGCCGATCGGCGGGCCGCCGGCACCGGGACTCGGCAGCGCGGCCGTGCCTGCGGGCGGCTGTGCCGCGGCCGCTGCCCCTGTGCACGGTTCGGCTGTGACCGGGGACGCCACGCCGATCGCGACACACAGTCCGGCGGTGGTCATCGTGGCCACCGCGAGGGACGCAATACGACGACGCCGCGACATGTCACACCTTTCGGGAGCGGACGCCGAAAGAGACGTCTGCACGTTGTATGTGTGACGTTAGTGTTCCGTGGTGCTCCTGTGGCTACCGGTGCGCGGATGTTTGCGCATCCGTGACCGTGTCGCGACTGACAGCGGTGTAATTCGAAAAGCCGCTATTCGCCGGTGAATTGGGGCGGCCGCTTCTGGAACATCGCGGTGACCGCCTCGGCGAGATCCTTCGACGGCAAAAACGCCGAGTTCCACGCCGCCACGTAGCGCAGGCTCTCCGACACCCGGGCGATGCGCTGCTGATCGAGGACGTCCTTGACGCCGGCGACCGTCAGCGGGGGGTTGGCAGCGATCTCGGCCGCGGTGGCATGTGCCGCGGCCAGCGAGGCCTCGGCGTCCGCGTACACGTCGTTGACCAGACCGATCTTCTCGGCGCGTGCCGCGTCGATGTCCTTGCCAGTCAGCGTCAATTCGCGCAGGTGACCGTCGGACAGGATCAGCGGTAGCCGGGCCAGGCTGCCCACATCGGCGACGATCGCCAACTTGACCTCGCGCACCGAGAACTTGGCATCGGCACTGGCATAACGGATGTCGACCGCACTGATCAGATCGACACCGCCGCCGATGCACCACCCGTGAATCGAGGCGACGGTCGGGGTTCGGGAATCGGCCACGGCGCTGATCGCGCCCTGCATCTTCTGCAGCTTGGTGTGGAACTGGCTGCGCGCCTTGGCCCCCGCATCCAGGCCGGGCATCGTCGAGCCCATCGCCGCCAGATCCAGGCCGTAGCTGAAATTCTTGCCCGAGCCGGTCAGCACGATCGCGCGGACCTCGGGATCGGCGTCCAGGGTGCCGAACACGTCGGGCAGTTCGTCCCAGAAGGCGGGCCCCATGGCGTTGCCCTTGCCCGGCCCGATCAGTGTGACGCGTGCGACGTGGTCGGCGATGTCGACGGTGACGGATTCATAAGCCATGGCGTGAAGGTTAGCGCTAGGGAACGGGCCCTCCCAGCAGCACCTCACTGACCGTGCTGTCGGCCAGGAACTGGCAGACCGCGTCGGCCAGCGTCTTGGCCACGTCGATGTTGTCCGGGCTCAGGATCGACTGCTCCTGCTGCAGGATCGCGTTGATGACGGCCTGCTGCGTGGCGGCGTCCAAGGTGTTGTATTCACCACAGGTCATGGTGAGTGCGCCAGGGGGCGCGGGCACGTGGGGCACGGTCGAACCGCGGGGCGTGCGGGTACGCGTGGTGCTCGGCGCCGACGTGCTCGGCCGCGTCGTGAAGGTCGGGCCGGGTTCTGTGGTCATCGCCACCGATCCCTCGGTGGTGCGTGCGCATCCGGCGAGCAGCACCAGCGCCGCCAGGCCGGTCGCCGCCAGCGCCCGCTTCACGGCTAGACGCGTTCCAGGTAGAAGTAGAGGTACTTGCCGTCGACCACCGCGGCCTTGCCGTTCATGATGCCCAGCACGGCGTTGTCGTCGATCACCTTGAAGTGGTCGTGCACGGGCCGGCCGTCATAGACCATCGAGGCCGTGGCTTCGCCGCGGAACTCCTCCAGCCACAGGCTGGCTTCGCCGTTCATGGCCTCGGTGTTGGAGAACTTGTTGCCGTCGGCGTCCAGGCACACCAGCGGTTTGGCATCCTCGATCGAGTTGAACGTCTTGCCGAACCAGTTGAGCCGCTTCATGA
This sequence comes from Mycolicibacterium cosmeticum, assembly GCA_016197365.1. Classification (GTDB taxonomy): domain Bacteria; phylum Actinomycetota; class Actinomycetes; order Mycobacteriales; family Mycobacteriaceae; genus Mycobacterium; species Mycobacterium cosmeticum_A. Next base: position 26,897 of record JACPVS010000022.1, read on the forward strand.
ATCCGTTGGCCTTGTGCCCGGTCTGGAACTCGCCGCCCTGCCATTCGCCGAGCATGAACTGCAGGCCGGCCGGCGGCAGCGTCGCCCAGAACTCGTCGAGTTCGGACTCGGCGATCTGGTCGTCCCGCTTCTTCAGTTCGTCGAAGACGTTGCGGTGGCTCATATTTCTTCTCCTCGGGACGAGATCCAGTTGCGGGCGAAGGCCAGGAAGGCGTCGTTCTCGTGCGGTGCGGCAACGGTCACCCGCACCCCGTCCTGTCCGTAGGGGCGCACGACGATGCGGCTCTCGGCGGCGGCGTTGACGAAGTCGTCGGTCCGGCCGGGCAGCGGCAGCCAGACGAAGTTGGCCTGGGAGGGCGGCAACTCGTAGCCGGCCTCACGCAGTGCGGCGCTGACCCGAATACGTTCGGCGACAACATTGTCGGTGCGGGCCAGCAGCTCGTCGGAGGCATCGAGACTGGCGATGGCGGCGGCCTGGGACACCGTGGTTGCCGTGAACGGTACATAGACCTTGCCCAAGGCGGTGATGATGTCCGGGTCGGCGACGGCATACCCGACCCGCAGCCCGGCCAACCCGTACGCCTTGGAGAATGTGCGCAGCACAACGACATTCGGATGGTTGCGAACCAGGGCCAAGCTGTCGGGCAGCAAGCCGTCTCGGATGTACTCGACATACGCCTCGTCGATGACGATCAGGATGTCCGAGCGCACCGCGGCGACGAACTCGGCCAGCCTGGCCGGCTCCACCACGGTGGAGGTGGGATTGTTCGGGTTGCACACGAAGATCAGCCGGGTGCGCTCGGTGACGGCGGCCAGCATGGCGTCCAGGTCGTGGGTGTGGTCGGTCAACGGCACCGCGACCGGGGTGGCGCCGGCGGTGCGCACCTGCAGCGGGTAGATCTCGAAACTGCGCCAGCCGAACATCACCTCGTCGCCCACCGTGGAGGTGATCTGAATGAGCTGCTGGCACAGGCTCACCGATCCGGCGCCCACCGAGATGTTCTCGGGGGCGAAGTTCACGTGCTTGGCCAGCCGTTCGCGCAGATCCTGGTAGCCGTTGTCCGGGTACCGGTTGATGGTGTCCACCGCCGCGGCGACGGCGTCGCGGACACTGAGCAGCGGACCGTCCACGGTCTCGTTGCTGGCGATCTTGATGGCGCCGGGCACCGTGCGGCCCGGCGTGTAGGCCGGGAGGTCGGCCATTTCGGGGCGCAGGCGGGCAGTCACCCGGTCATTCTAGGGGTGCGCGGACGGCCGCCCGATGTCGCGCTTTGCCTTCCGCGCTCCGGCGTGTGTAATCTGTGCGCTCGGCGGTTCCGGGGGTCCGGTACCCTCAGATCGTTCAGGAGGCGTGCCAGAGCGGCCGAATGGGACTCACTGCTAATGAGTTGTCCGCCTTAAAGCGGACCGGAGGTTCAAATCCTCTCGCCTCCGCCGAACAACTGAATAGTTAGACCAGCACCACCCAGCGCCCGTAGCTCAACGGATAGAGCACTTGACTACGGATCAAGAGGTTAGGGGTTCGAATCCCTTCGGGCGCACC
>JACPVS010000023.1 GCA_016197365.1 Mycolicibacterium cosmeticum
CATGGCGGCCAAGGATCGCTGCGTCTGGATCCGCCCCGCACCCGACACCATGGTGTATGTGACGGCGTTACTCCCTGTTGCCCAAGGCGTCTCGGTCTACGCCACCCTCAAACGCGAGGCCGACACCACCTTCGACGGCCGGACTCGAGGCCAGGTCATGGCAGACACCGTGGTGCAACGCATCACCGGCCGCCCCGCCGCGACACCCGTCCCGATCGCACTGAACCTCGTGATGGCCGACACCACCCTCGCCGGTGACGACGACGAACCCGCCTGGCTGGACGGCTACGGACCCGTGCCCGCCGGGTTCGCCTGCAAGATCGTCGGCGACGCAGCACTCGACGACAGCGCAAAAGCCACCCTGCGACGCCTCTACCGCCATCCCGACAGCGGACAGCTGGTGGCGATGGAGTCGCGAGCGCGGATCTTCCCGAAAGGGCTGGCCGCCTTCATCGGACTGCGCGACCAAACCTGCCGCACCCCCTACTGCGACGCCCCCATCCGCCACACCGACCACGCCGACCCGCACCGCACACACGGACCCACCAGCGCATCCAATGGATTGGGCGCATGCGAAGCATGCAACTACGCCAAAGAAGCGCCCCGCTGGCGGGTACGTACCCACGAACGACACGGCCGCCACACCGCCGACTTCACCACCCCCACCGGCGCCACCTACCGATCCACCGCCCCACCCCTACCCGGGCCACCCGTCCGACGACGGCTCAGCATCGCCGAAGGACGACTCAGCGTCGACCTCATCACCTTCGACGCCGCGTAAGCGCGTCGGATCGACCGGGCGGCCGGTCCACCGCGGTGCCCGGTTCTCCAGGTGGGCCCGCACCCCCTCGCGGGCATCATCGTGCGCCATCACCTCGAGGTGGATATCGGTCTCCCTGGCGCCCACCTGGTCCCGGGTCAGCCCGAACGAATCCCACAGCAGTCGCTTGCTCGCGGCCACCGACATCGGCGCGGTGTTCTCGGCGATGTCACGGGCGATGTCCAGTGCGGCGGGCAGTACCTCGGCGGCATCGAGCGCCCGGCTGCCGAGCCCGAGCTCGACCGCGCGCCGCCCGTCGAAAGTTACTCCCGTGAAAAGGATTTCCGCGGCAGCCGAGATACCCACCAGTCGGGGCAACACCCAGTGGGAGTAAGCGTCGCCCACCACCCCGCGTCGCACCTGCACCACGCCGTAGCGGGCATCGGCCGCGAAGATCCGGATGTCGCATTGCAGGGCCAGCGTCAGACCGAGACCGATGGCGTGCCCGTTGACCGCCGCGATCACCGGCTTGTCCAGGCTCCAGGCCGGCGCGTCGATGCCGGCGGCACTGAAGCCCTCGGCCGGTTCGGCGAAGGTCCGGTCGCCTTCACCCAGGTCGGCGCCCGCACAGAACGCGGGCGGCGCGCCGGTGAGCACCACCGCACGGACCGTGTCGTCGGCGTCGCAGCGGCGGTAGGCGTCGGCAAGTTCGTCACGCATCCCGTCACCGACGGCATTGCGCCGGTGCGGGCGGTTCAACGTGATGACCGCGACGCCGCCGGCCATGTCGAGACGCACGGTCCGATATTCATCCACCACATCATCATGGCCACCCGTTGCCGGGCTCGCCATGGTGTTCGCCGGTGTCTGCATGGGCGCGTGCGTGCGTACCCATTGGAACAGCCCCAATCAGCCGTTACGCCGGCTTGCCGCGATGGTCAGCCAGAGCCGCGACCGGCACCGCTGAACTCCCCTGTACCGCAAGCACGTTCGCGTCGGCTGCAATTAACTCTGTAACAGAGGTAATATGGCGCAGGTGGACACCTCCGCCGACCTCAGCACCGAACTGTTCAGCGTGGTCGGCCGCTTCCGGAGGCAGCTGCGCCGATCCACCGGTGGCGGCGGTTTCGACCGTTCCGGCCTGACGCAGTCCCAAGTGGAGCTGCTCCGTCTGGTCGGGCGCAATCCCGGCATCTCCGTACGCGAGGCCGCCACCGAGCTCAGCCTGGCGGCCAACACGGCCTCCACTCTGGTCTCCAAACTCACCGCCGACGGACTGCTCATCCGGGCCGTCGACGACGTCGACCGCAGGGTCGGACGGCTCCATCTGGTGGCGCCGGCGCAGCGCATCGCCGACGACTCACGCCATGCCCGCCGCGCCGCCCTGGCCGACGCCCTCGAAGAGCTCGACCCCGCCCAACTCGACGAGCTGACACGGGGCCTCCACGTCCTCGCCGAACTGACCCGGATACTCCAGGAGAGGCAGCCATGACACCCGCCATCGAATGCCGACGGCTCACCCACCGCTACGGCCAGTTCACCGCCGTGCACGAACTCGACCTCGACGTGCACAGCGGCGAGACCATGGGACTGCTCGGCCCCAACGGCGCGGGCAAGACCACCGTCATCCGCGTGCTCACCACGCTGACGCCGGTCCAGGACGGCGACGTCCGGATCTTCGGGCTGGACTCCCGGCGCGACACCATGGATATCCGGTTCAACATCGGCTATGTCCCCCAACAACTTTCGATCGAGGCGGCGCTGACCGGCCGGCAGAACGTCGAGCTGTTCGCCCGCTTGTATGACGTACCGCGCCGGGAACGCCCCGCCCGCGTCGCCGACGCACTGGCCGCCATGCAACTCTCCGACGTCGCCGACAACGTGGCGGGCACCTACTCGGGCGGCATGGTGCGCCGCCTTGAACTGGCCCAGGCGCTGGTGAACCGCCCGTCGCTGCTGCTGCTCGACGAACCGACGGTGGGCCTGGATCCGATCGCCCGTGACAGCGTGTGGGAGCAGGTCGGCCGGATGAAAGCAGAATTCGGGATGACCGTGCTGTTGACGACGCACTACATGGGCGAAGCCGACGCGCTGTGCGACCGGGTGGCGCTGATGCACCACGGCCGCCTCCAAACCGTCGGCACCCCAGCCGAACTAAAGGCCACGGTCAGCGAAACCGCCACGTTGGAAGACGTCTTCCGGCACTACGCGGGCTCCGATCTCGACGAACCCACGCAGGCGGGACTGCGTGAGGTGCAGGCGGCACGCAGAACGGCGCGTCGTGTCAGCTGAAACCTTCACCCTGGTCCGGGCACCGCACGGCTGGCGCCGGGCGCACGGCCTGATCCAGCGGATCGGCGCCTTCGCGCTGGTCGAACTGCAGAAACTGCGGCATGACCGCACCGAGCTGTTCACCCGGATGGTGCAGCCGGCGCTGTGGCTTCTCATCTTCGGCCAGACGTTCAGCCAGCTGCGGGTCATCGACACCGGCCACGTCGACTATCTGGCGTTCCTGGCCCCCGGCATCATCGCCCAGTCCGCCCTGTTCATCTCCATCTTTTACGGCATCCAGATCATCTGGGACCGCGACGCCGGCATCCTCGCCAAGCTGATGGTGACCCCGGCACCGCCGTCGGCGTTGGTCACCGGGAAGGCCTTCGCCGCGGGCGTGCGGTCGGTGGTGCAGGTCATCGGTGTGGTGGCCCTGGCCTATCTGCTGGGCGTGCACATGACGGTCAATCCGCTGCGCATTCTGGGTGCGATGGCGGTGGTGGTGCTGGGGTCGGCGTTCTTCGCCTGCCTGTCCATGTCGCTGGCCGGACTGGTCCGCAATCGGGACCGGTTGATGGGCATCGGTCAGGCCATCACCATGCCGCTGTTCTTCGCCTCCAATGCGCTGTATCCGGTGGACGTCATGCCGCAGTGGCTGCGTTGGCTCTCGGCGGTCAATCCGCTGAGCTACGAGGTGAACGCGTTGCGCGGCTTGCTGATCGGCACGCCCACCAACGCCTGGCTCGACGTCACCGTGCTGGTGGTCGCGGCGGTGCTCGGCATCGCGACCGCCTCGGCGCTGCTGCGCCGGCTTGTCCGCTGAGACACACCCACCGCATATCGGTAACCCAGTTTCGTGGCGTTGAGTTGAGCCATGAACGCAGACGCTGCACGAGTCGTCGTCCTACTGGACGCGGGAAGCATCGAGGGATGCCATGCGGCCCAGGCCCTGCTGGCCGACGGCTGCAAGGTGGTGGCCACCGACATGCACGCCGCCGACCTGGTCCGGATCATCTACGGCCAGCGGGCGGACAACCTTCTGCTCCTGGCGGCAGGCCCCGACCAATTCGGCCAGGTACTGGCTAGGGCGAGAACACGATTCGGCCGGGTCGATGCCGTCATCCGGCCGACGCAGTATCCCCTGCCGCTCTCAGCGTGACGGCGCCGTGAGGTCATACACCGTCGTCGACCCGATGACCGTGGCCGGGAAATGCGCGGCCACCCACTGCGTGATGTCGCCGTGATTGCGGGTGGTCAACGACGGACCGTGCCCGGACGCCTTCTCCACGAGGTAGTAGGCGACCTGACGGCGCGCCACGTCGTCTTCGAACTGCGCCAGCGTCGGTGCCGGGTCGGTGCCCGAGAAGCCACCGATGGCCATGACGGCGGTGTGCGTCGAAAGTTCCAGGGCCGCGGCACTGTTGGATCGTTCGACCGCCGCCGACCACGGCGCGGCGCTCGCCGTCAACAACTGCTGTAGCGCAGGGGTGTCCACGTCACGCCCCCACATGCCGATGTCTTTCCCGGCGCGGTGCGGGCCGACCGTCGGGCCGCCGCCCTGATGCGCGTTGGCGACGGTGGCCACCGCGTAGGCTGTCGGCCCGAGCAGGGCGGCAGCCACGCCGAGCATCAGCGCCACCACCGGGCTACGGATCCACACCACCAACCCCGCGACGGCCAGCACCACGATGGCCCACCTGATCACCGGCAACCAGTGCGGGTTTCGGTGCAACAGCCACCAGCCCCACCCCGCGGTGCCGGCCAACAGTACGGTCAAGCCCACCCGGCCGAACACGCTGTCGCGACGCACCCACATCTGGTGCACCCCGATGGCGAACATCGCGGCCACCGCGGGCGCCAAAGACAGGCAGTAGTAGGCATGCACGGTGCCGTGCATCAGGCTGAGCACCAACCCGTCCGCCAGAATCCAGCCACCGAACAGCACCGCGCCCGCCCGGACCGGGTCGGTGCGCGGCGCTCGCCCGCGTTCCACCAGCACCAGCACGGCGGCCAGCAGCGACCCGGGCAGCAGCCACCCGATCTCGAAGCCGTACTCGCCGGTGAACAACCGTGTCACACCATGCGACGTGCCGCCCCAGCTCCCGACGCCGATCGACGCGAAGCTTGAGGTATCACGCCGGCCCAGCACACGCGCAAAACCGTTGTAGCCCAATACCAGATTCATGAAGTTGTTGTCCGAGGAGCCGGCCAGGTACGGCCGCTGCGAGGCGGGCCAGATCAACGTGAGCACCACGAACCAGCCCGCCGACACCACGAATGCCGCCAAGGCGGCCGCCGTGTGCGCGGCCCGGGCCCGCCACGACACCGGTGCGGCCAGCCAGTAGGCCGCGCCGATGGCCGGCAGCACCAGCAGCCCCTCCAGCATTTTGGCCAGGAACGCGAAACCCAGTGCCACTGCGGCCAATACCAGCCAGCGGGCATCGGGGCGTTGCCAGGCTCGCACCGTGCAGTACGCCGCAATGGTCATCAGCAGCACCATCACCGCGTCGGGGTTGTTGAACCGGAACATCAAAGCCGCCACGGGCGTCAACGCCAACGCGACACCGGCCAGCACCCCGGCCCATGGACCGCTGATCCGGCGGACCGCGCCGTACACCAACGCCACCGACAACACCGCCATCAGCGCCTCGGGCACCAGCATGCTGGCGCTGCTGAACCCGAACAGCTGACCTGACAGGCCCATCACCCACTGCGACACCGGCGGCTTGTCCACGGTGATGAAGTTGTGCGAGTCCAGCGACCCGAACAGCAGCGCCTCCCAGTTCACCGAACCGGCCTGGGCCGCCGCGGCGTAGAACGGGTTACCCATCCCGTTGACGGTGATGTTCCACAGGTAGAGCACCGCGGTGGCGAGCAGCAACACGGCCGGGACGGCCCTGCCCCGGAGGTAGGTCACATCTGACAGTCAGCCATTGCGACCGTGAACGAACCTGTGAGCGGGCCGTGAGGACGCTGGCTATCCGGCGAGCACCCTCGTGACGGCGCCGAGCGGGATCGGCAGCCAGTCCGGTCGGTAGCGGGCCTCGTAGCCGACCTCATAGACCGCCTTGTCCAGTTCGTAGGCGGCGAGCACCGCGGCTTCTGCGCGTGGGTCGGTGCCGCTGACCGCCGCGTAGCCGTCGCAGAACGCCGTGCTCTGGCGGTCCACCCAGTCCCGCGCGCCGTGGGCCGCGTAGTCGTAGGAGCGCAGCATCCCGGCGATGTCGCGCAATGCCGAGTCGGGGCGGCGGCGTTCGGCCAGTGGCTGGCCGGGCTCGCCCTCGAAGTCGATGATCAGCCAGGTGGTCGGGGTGCGCAGCACCTGGCCGAGGTGCAGGTCGCCGTGGATCCGCTGCACGGTGCTGGACGCGTCGGTCAGTTCGCGGTACCGCGTCTCGATCTGCGGCACGAGGTCGTGCAGTTGCGGCACCGCGGCGGCGACCCCGTGCAGCCGCTGAATCCAGGTATCGACCGGGAAGTTCGTGGTGGACGTGCCGAGCGCCTTCGCCAGGGCCGAGTGCACCGAGCCGACCGCCTCGCCCAGCAGGTATGAGTCGGCGGTGAAATCCACGGCGTCGTCGCCCGCGGCGGCCAGCGCCAGATCCCAGCCGTCGGTCGAACCGGCGGCGAAGGTGGTGAGCATGCCCAGCGCATAGTCGCCCAACTCGTAAGAGCCCAGCAGTGGGGTCACATACGGGTTGCCGGTGAGTGCGCGGGTCAGTTCGATATCGGGGTTGACGCCGGGGATGACGCGCCGGAACACCTTGAGAATCGCCTCGTTGCCGAACACCACGCTGGTGTTGGACTGCTCGGCGCCCAGGCGGCGGCCTGCCCGGTCCTGTGGCAGCGGCGCACCCGGTTCGCGCAGGAAGGACACCGGCCCGACGGCGTCCCCGGCCTCCAGCAGGTTCAGCAGGACGCCCGCCGCGGCCGGGTCGGCCATGGCGTCGTGCCCGACACGTGTCCCGTCGGAGCCGATCGCAGCTGGATCGTCGCGACCGTCTCCGGTCCCCCACCCCACCAGCACCTGGTACTGCTCCGACGGCCCGTCGGTGAAGCGGACGTCGAGCAGGGCCAACTCCAGGTCGGGCGCCAAGGGCACCGTCTGGAGCGGCTGGACCGCGGAAAGTTGCCTGCCACGTCCCGAATACCACCGTTGCGCGGGCAGCCAGGTATCGAACGGAAGATTCACGCTTCGTTCGTACCCGACTGCTCTTGTTCGTACACCCGGGTATGGTGCCGACGTGGCTGATTCCGGCTCTACCCTGCGTGATCACGGCGATCCGGGCGATGCCCCGTCCATCCCGCCGGCCCTTTCGCCCGTCGTCAATGCGACCAGGCCGTCAGCGGCCGAGGAGGCGCGCACCATCGCCGCGTCCACCAACGCCGGCACCCTGGCGACGCTGACCGCCGACGGCGACCCGTGGGCGTCGTTCGTCACCTACGGTCTGGTCGGCGGCGCGCCGGTGCTGTGCGTGTCCAACATGGCCGAGCACGGCCGCAACCTGTTCGGCGATCAACGGGCCAGCATCGCGATCGTGTCACCCGACGCCCCAGACGATCCGCTGGCGTCGGGCCGCATCACGCTGGCCGGTGTCGCCACCCGGCCCGAGGGCGCCGACCTCGACGCCGCCCGGCAGGCGCACCTGGACGCGGTGCCCGCCGCCAAGTACTACATCGACTACAGCGACTTCACGCTGTGGGTGCTCCGGGTGCAGCGGGTGCGCTGGGTCGGCGGTTACGGCCGGATGGATTCCACCAGCGGAGCCGAATACGCCGCCGCCGAACCGGACCCGGTGGCCCGCCATGCGGCCGGGGCCATCGCGCATCTCAACGCCGAACATGCCGACGCGCTGACGGCCATCGCCCAGACCCTCGGCGGTTATCCCGATGCCACCGCCGTCACCTGCACGGCGGCCGATCGGTACGGCCTGGATCTGCGGGTCGTCACGCCCCGCGGCATGGCCTACACCCGGGCCGGCTATGCCGAGCCGATCAACGCGATCGGTGACCTGCGGGCGGCCTCGGTCGAACTCACCCGGCGGGCCCGGCAGGGCTGAACGGCCTGCATCGGGTGCAATACGATTCCGGGTATGCAGCGTCCGGACACCTGGCAGGCGGCCTTCGATCTGATCCGCACCCGCGCCCACGAACGGCGTGAGGAGCCGTTCCGGTTGGTCAGCGGGCAGCTCAGCCACGACTACATCGACGGCAAGTACGCCATCGACAACGGTGAGCGGCTCACCACCGTCAGCCGCGCGGTGGCCGACCTGGCCGTGCAGCACGGCATCGAGTTCGACGCCGTCGGTGGGCTGACCATGGGCGCGGACCCGCTGGCGCACGGCATCGCGATGGTGACGGGCAAGGCCTGGTTCTCGGTGCGCAAGGAGCAGAAGCAGCGCGGGCGTGAGCAGTGGATCGAGGGCACCCGGCTGCAGGAGGGTGACCGGGTGCTCCTGGTCGACGACGTGATCAGCACCGGCGGATCGACGGAGAAGGCCTACGAGCGGGTGCGCCAAGTCGGCGCCGTGGTGACGGGCGTGATCCCGATGGTGGACCGCGGCGACGTGGCGGCCGAACTGTTCGGCGGTAAAGGTGTGCCGTTCGTCGCGCTGGTCACCTATAAGGATCTGGGCATCGACCCGGTGAAGGCGGTCTAGAAGCGCAGATTGCGCAGCAGGTCGTAGACCCCGGCGATCCACAGCAACAGGGGGATCACCGCGGCGATGGCCGCGCCGTCCAGCAGTTCCAGGATGCGTTTGGTGACGGGCGAGACCCGCTGCACGTCGTCGGTGGCGCCCACCAGAATCAGGGCGATCCCCGCCACCGCCGCGTAGATGGCCAGCACCAGCCACGCCGAGTGCGGATACCACTGGCACAGCCGGATCATGACGCCGGTCGGCACCACCACGGCGACGGCCAAAAGTGCCCAGGCGCACCACCGTTCGGCGTACAGCCGGGACCGGAAGCCGCTGACCGCCGCCACCAGCCCCGCCACGATCAAGCTGTGGATGAAGAAGTGTCCCTGCTGCACCACCGCGATCGCGCCGGCCGCCAGGACCACCGCACCCGCGGTGAGGAAACCGTTCAGCAGTTGCTTGGAGAGCTGGCTGCGCTCGCTGAGCCGGGCCGCCGACTCGGGGACCGACGCGATGATCGCCTGCCACGTCGGGCTTTCCTCATCGGCGCCGTCGGGGTGCGAAACCGGGTCCAGCAGTTCGTCATTGGCCACCGTCTCACCCGGTGCGGGGATGGGTGGCAGAGCGATACGTGCGACGGCGACGGTCAACTTGGCCGCATTCGTCACCACGATCAGGCCGAACGCGATGGCACCGGCGGGTACCCACTCCTGGGCGCCGTACCCGTAGGCGACGGCCGCCGCGGTGAGGGCGGTGGCACCGACCGCGAGGAAGGACGACAGATCCGCACGTTTGCGTGGGCCGCCCCGGGTGGCCAGCGCGTAGAGCAGCACGACACCGGCCGCGCCGGCGATCTGGGGTGCGCCGAGTCCGTCGACATCCCTGGGCAGGGGCACCGCCAGCGCGACGGCTCCGGCCAACGCGGGAAGTGCTGCCACCAACAGGCTTTCGGCCATGTCGAGATTTCCGAAACGGTTCTTCGACAGCAGGGCGCCGCCGAGCAGACCCAACCCGAGGACGCCCAGCACCACAGCCCACCACCAGGCGTGCCCGGCCTGAGACCATGCCAGCAGCGCCGTGATGACGACGACGGTGGAGACCACCGGAAGTGCCAGCCCGACAAAGCGGTTCAGTGCGGTACGGTCGAACACCGGCGACTCGTCGAGCACGGCGATCGCGTCGATGACATCCTCGACGAGCGGCCGGTACCGTTCGGTGCGGCTGACCGACACCAGCGTCAGCAGTGACCCGTCCACGACCCCGGCATCGTCGAGCGACTCGGTGGCCTTCAGCGGCGGGGCGCCCGGCCGCGCAAAGGCCCACTCGCCCTGCGCTTTGAAGTCGAACCCGGCGAGCACTTCGGCCGGGGTGTCATCGAGCAGGTCGGACAGAACGGCCACCGTCTCGTCGATGTACGTCTCGATCGAGGCGGCCGATGGCAACACCAGATCCGTCAGGCGCCGGCCGGTCAGGATGGTCACCCTGGTCGTCGACGGCCGCCCGGGCGTCACGCTCGCGGACGCGGGCGCGGCGTGTCCTGCTGAGGTGGCGGTCAACGACGTTCGAGGCGGTCGAAGTCGTCGGACAGCGCCGCGGCGAGTTCGACGATCCGGCGCTGGAAGGTGCTGCCGAGCAACTCCAACTGAATCTCGGTGCCCGCGGCGATGTGCTTGTCCCAGGGCAGGACGATGACCCGGCCGGGTGCCACGTGCCGCTCGAACTGCTGCACCAGGTCTTCCACGTCAATGTTGGTCTTACCCGGCGTGACGTGGTTGATGACGACGCACGACCGGCCCAGCAGATCCTGATATCCGTTCTGCCGCAACCAGTCCATGGTGACCGCGGCCTGGCGGGCCCCGTCGATGGAGGCGCTCGCGACGATCACCAGACCCGACACGGTGGACAGCACGCCGCGCGAGGCCGGCTGAAACAACCCGGCGCCACAGTCGGCCAGCACCAAATTGTAGTAGCGCGAGACGATGCCGACCGCGCCCTTCCAGTCGTCGTCGTTGAATTCCCGGCGAGCCGCGCTGTATTCCTCCGAGGAGAGCACCTCGAGGTTGGCGCCGTTCATGCTCGTGTAGGCACGAATGTCGTTGTACCGGGACAATTCCTGATCCGACAACAGATCTGAGACCGTCGCGGCGGACTGCCGGCCGGCCCGATCGGCGAGATTTCCGCCGTCGGGATCGGCGTCGATCGCGAGGATGCGGTCGCCACGCACCCGGCTCAGCGCCGAGCCGAGCGCCACGGTGACGGCGGTCTTGCCGACGCCGCCCTTGAGCCCGAAGACACCGATCTGGTAGGAGTCCCTGGCGTTCCGGCGGATGCGCGCATGCAGGTCCATCTCGTAGACCTCGTCGGGCGAGAGCCCGAGGTTGATCCGGGAGAACATGTACAGCCAGTGCCGCCAGCCGCGCTGGGACGGCATCTTGACCGCACTGCGCACCCCGACATGCGAAAGTGCGTCGATGGCACGGTGATTGCCCATGCTGGCGGCCGACGTCGGCGCCGGCTGGGCCGGGATCGGCTGGCTCTGTGACCACACCGGCTGTTCATGAGCCTCGGCGAAGACATGGCTGGGCGCCGGAGCAGGGGCCGGCCGGGCCTGCGGGGCCGGCGCGGGGCGCTGCTGCTCGTGGCGGGCACCCGACGTCTGGGCGGGCGCAGGGGTGCGCAGCATGCCGCTCTGCGCGCGCTGCGGGCCGGTGTGCTGGGCCGGACGGATCTGCTGGGTGATCTCCGCCTCGCGTGGGGCGGGTACACCCGACGCCTGGCTCTGCGTGGGAGCGATCGGCATCGACGGTGGGGTGAGCTCGTTCGCGCGCGGTGCCGATGCGTGGATCGGCATCGGAGGCGGCGTGAGCGCCGGTGCCGCACCGTCGTTTTCGCTGCTGGCCTCTCCCTCGGCTGGGCCGGCGGAGTGGAAGAGCCGGTCATAGTCGGCCGACATGATTACCTCTCATAGGTGATACGCGATTGTGCACGCACGAGGTGGGCGGACAGGCCTCAGGCTAGTCCGCCCACCTCTCTTGCACGGTGGTTCTAACCGGCGAACATCCCGGCGACGCCGGTTTCGGTCTGCGCCATGGTCTGCGCGGCTTCATCGACGGTCTGCGCAAGGTTCTGCAGCGCAGAGTTCAGCTCGGCGGCGGTGCTGTTCCAGCGCACCTGCAGGGCCTGGTAGGACTCCTGCGCGGCACCCGTCCAGGTCGAAGCGAGCCGGCCCAGCGAGGCCTCGCCCTCTTCGAGCAGGCTCTGGGTGGTACCCACGGAACCGTGGATGTCGGCGGCGCCGGCCATGATGGCGGCGAAGTTCCATGTCTGCTGGCTCATGATGTGTTTTCTCCGTTTCTTTCGGTGGCTTGGGTGCTAGAGCATCCGGCTGGCGAGGGCGCTGGCCTGGTCGTCATCGGTGCTGCCGTACTGCGTGCCACCGATACCCAGGTTCTGGGAGATGTCGTCGAGCTCCCGGTTCTGCTGGATGGCGGCCTCGTGGAAGCGCAGCAGCGCGGCCTGCGCTGCGGTCGCCGACGCGCCGACCCACGCCGGCTGCAAGCCCGAGGCGGTGGCCTCGACGTGAGCCATCACGGTCCGGAGTTCGTCCGCGATCCGCTGGAAGTTGGCCGACTCGCCCGCGATGACGGAGAGATCTGCTTCCATCCCCTGTCCTGAAGTCATGGTGAAGCTACCTTTCCTTTTCCTGTGTCCTCACCACGTGCTGGCGAGTCTTCCAGCCCCCTCGGCCGGGAAGTTCTTGTGTTGTCGGTGACGGCCATCGGCCGCCTACCAGTCGTCATCGTCTTCATCGAGACCGTGCGCCAGCGGTGAAGGGGTGGCCAGCGCTTCCCGCTTGCCACCGTCCTTCTCCCGCTGGTGCGCACCGTGCATCGGACTGCCGTTGCCGCCGCCCGCGCCGGAGCCGACCGGCGCCAAACCGGTGCCGGATCCCGCGGCGGCCGCACCGGTGGGTACCGGAGTCGACTGCGTCGGCGAGCCGACGAGACTCGACATCAGCGGCGTTCGCGCCAACGTGCCGCCCGCACCCGGCAGCGACGCGGCGCGCACCAGCCCGGCTCCCGAGGTCGCGCCCGAGCCGCCGAGCAACGGGTGTTCGGAGAACGGGCTGGCGCCGATCAGACCGAACTGCCGACCGCCACTGCCGCCCATCTGCCCGAAGATCGAACTCACTTGTTGCAGTGGCGAAGTCAGCGTTTGAGCAGTCTGCGTGACGCCCTGCGTCATCTGTTGCGGCGCCTGCATCAAGGTCTGCCCCAGCTGCGAGGCGATCTGCATGCCCTGCTGCGCCCCCTGCTGGAGGAGCTGCTCGGTCATCTGCCCTTGTTGCTTGTCCGCCTTCTGCGCCGCCCCTTGCGCCCGCTGCTCACCCTGGTTGGCGAACGCCGCCCCGCGACCCACCGTCAAACCGGCCGACTCGAGGGTGGCCTGCATGGTCGTGTGTGCGAACGCCGCCTCCCGCATCGCCGAGCCGGGAAGCGTCGCGGCGAGTTGACCGGACGCCATGCTCAGCGCCATCTCCCCGATACCCGGCATGACGATCGGCTGCGCGGGCAGGATGGGCTCGAAGATGGTGTTCGCGGTGGTCTCGGCCTGATAGCCGAACATCACCGCCGCCGCCTGCTCCCACATCCGGACGTAATCGGCTTCGTTGATACCGATCGGCACCGCGTTCACGCCGAGGAAGTTGGTGGCGTTGAGCGTCGCGTTCGTCACATGATTCATCGCGATCTCGGGCAGCGGCGGGGTGACCGCCATGGCCAGCATGTACGAGTTCGCTTGTGCGATGGCCTGCATCGCGCGTTTCTGCGACTGCAGGGCGGCGGTGCGCAGCCACACGACCATCGGAGTGGTGGCGGTAACCGCCTGTTCACTCGCCTGGCCCTGCCACGAACCCGTCAGCGAGGCGAGGCTGGCGGCCAGCTCCTCGGCCTGAGTCTCCAACGAGATCGCCAGGGTCTCCCACGCCGCAGCCGCCTGGAACATCGGCGTCGGGCCGGCTCCAAGCATCAATCGGCCGGTGTTGATCTCTGGTGGCAACGCTTCGTAGAACATCGCCAACATTGCGGGGACTGCAGACATTGTTTGCCAGCTTCGCTCTCGTCAATTGCGCGTGAACGATGGATGAATCACATGAGTGTGGCGGCGCCCTCGGCGTCCACCGTGGTGTAGATGCCCGACGACTCCAGATAGGCCGCACCGGCACGCGCCAACTCCTGCTGAGCGAACGCGTTCAGGGCGGCGACCTGAGCGGCCTCGCTGGCAAATGCGAGGGCCGCCTGGACCGACACTTCCTCGGCTCCTGCAGGCACGAGGGCCATGGCCTCGGCGGTCGCGGTGGTTCCCGTGGCCAGACCACGTCCACCATTGGCGACAACCTCGCCGCCGATACCCAGCACTGCGGGCGAATGTTCCATCGGTTGCATGAGCAGTTCCTCCTCAACGGTTCCAAACGAGCTGGATGACATCTTCGGGATGGGGACCGCAGTCACTGCAGTGTCGCTTCAAGAATGGACCCCCCGATCCGTTTGCTACCTCGTCGCCGTCAATTTTGCCAGGCGACCCGAAATCCATACTAACCGTGGTTTTGGGGTGCTGCCGACACTTCTTCTTCCGGTGGATCGACGTAGGCCGCCTGAATGACTTCTTTGGCGTCCGGTGAGACGAGAAGTGCCTGGCCAGGCGGTCGGCGCTTGAGTTTGAACGCACTCGACGGGAACTCGGTCTTGTCGCCGGAGAGGAACAAGGTCGGGGTCCCTGCGCCGTACGCGGCGCCGACAAAGCGGTCCATGGTGGCCCGCTGAGCCTGGCTCATCTGACACGTCACCACGAGGTGCAGACCGATGTCCGCGGCGGCGGGCAGCAGCGGCCACAGCGGCGCCATCGGGGGCAGTCCACCGGCCGCGGCCACCACCATGTGCCAGTCGTCCACGAGCAGCACGATGTCGGGCCCCGACCACCAGGACCGGGCGCGCAGCTGGGTGGTCGTCAGGTCGGCGGGCGGGAGCCGCTGCTGGAGCAGGACGGCCAGCGCCTTGACCGATTCGTCCAGTGCGGCCGCGTTGCGGTTGATTGCTCCCGCCGCGAGCAGATGACTCTCCGGAATCGCGTCCAGCAAACCTGATCGGAAGTCACCGACCATGAACCGCACCTGATCTCGATTGTTGCGCAAGCAAATAGCTTGGGTGATCGCGTGGGCGATCCGGGTCTTCCCGGACTTGGGCGCACCGAAGATCAGCACGTGCGGTGTGCGCTGCATGTCGGTGTAGGACACCGAGAGGTCGGACTCCCGCACACCCAGCGGGATCATCCAGCGGGTGCGGTAGTCGGCGTCGGGCCCGGGCGGATTCGGATCCAGCTCGTTCAGGTAGACCCGGCTGGGCAGCACCCTGACCTGCGGCGCTTCGTCGGTGTGCAGGGAAGCGATGTGGTCCACGGCCGCGGTGATGGCCGGCACCAGGTCCGCGCCGCTGTGCACCCCGTCCAGACGGGGCACTCCGATCATCAGGTGGTGTTTCTCCATCGTGATGGCCCGGCCGGGCCGGTTGGCGGGGATGTCGCGGGTCATCCGGTCGATCTGCGTCTCGTTGACGTCGCCGAGGCGGAACTCCACCTTTGTGCCGAGGTAGTCCCGCACCCGGGACCGCAACTCCGTCCAGCGGGGTGTGGCGATCACCGTGTGCACCCCGAAAGCCAGCCCCTGGGCCGCCAGGTCCTGGACCACCGGCTCTAGCTCGGGGAATTCGCCGACGAACGCCGGCCAGCCGTCGATGACGAGGAAGACGTCACCGAACGGGTCCTGCGATGCGGGATGGGTCGGGTCATCACGCATCTGGCGGTATGCCGCGATCGACCCGACGCGGTACTGCTTGAAGGTCGCTTCGCGCTGCCGCAGCACGGCCTTGATCTCCGCGACGGCCCGGTTGACCCGGTCTGGCTCGGCGCGGGTGGCGACGCCGCCTACGTGCGGCAGGCCCTCCAGGTACATCAGGCCGCCACCACCCATGTCGACGCAGTAGAACTGCACCTGCCGCGGGGTATGGGTGGCCGCGGCGGACAGCACCAAGGTCTGCAGGAAGGTGGACTTGCCCGTCTGCGGTGCCCCGCCGATGGCGATGTTGCCGCCGGCTCCGGAGACGTCGATGCCCCAGACCTCTTGCCGGTGGCGCCGCGGCTCATCCATGATGCCCAGGCCGAAACGCAACGGCTGCCCGTGATCCCGCTCGACGAGTTCGTTCACCGGGGTGGGATCGGCGAGCGGCGGCAGCCACATCTTGTAAGCCCGGACATCACCGGTGGTCAGCTGTTCGAGGACCACCTCGCGCAGCACACGCGGGTCGCCGAGATCGGTCATCCCGTTGGTCATCACGACGCCCCCGCGTCGAGAAGCGGTGCCGCCGTGAACGGCTGGATGCGCACCACCTGACGTCTCGGCTGCACCCGCGGCGCCGAGTCGTCCGCTCCCTCGAGCACGGTGGGCACGTAGTTGGTGCCGGTGTAGACGCTGTGGAATTTCACCGGGTCCTCCATCCCGACCCGCAGGAATCCGACACCGCTCTCCTTGTTGGTGATGTACTGCGCCTCCGGCGTGCCGATCACCGCCTTGGACTCGGCAGAACTGGTGGTACGCAACGCGATCCGGTAGGTGAGGTTGGGTTCGAGCTTGTCGATCCGGACTCCGCCGGTGTTCAGGGACTGGGTGGCCAGCAGCAGGTGCACCCGCAGCGACCGGCCGACGCGACAGATCCGGTCGAACAACTGGATGAAGTCCGGGTGGTTCTGCAAGAGTTCGGCGAACTCGTCGACCACCACGAAAAGTGTGGGCAGCGGCGCGAGATCGGCCCCGCGTTCGCGGTGCTTCTCGTACTCCGCGACACCGGACAGCGCACCGGCGGCGCCGACCTGGATGCCGGCCTGGCGCAGGATGGACTGCCTGCGGTCCAGCTCGCCGGTGAGCACCTCCCCCATCCGGCTGACCAACTCGGCCTCTTCCTCCATGTTGGTCACCACCGCGGCGGTGTGTGGCAGCTTCTCCATGCCCAGGAACGTCGAACCGCCCTTGAAGTCGGTGAGCAGCAGGTTCACCTGATCCGGGTGGTGGGTGGCCGCCAGTGACAGGATCAAGGTGCGCAGGAACTCCGACTTACCGGAACCCGTTGTCCCGATGAGCATTCCGTGCGGTCCCGCGCCGAACTCGGCGCCCTCCTTGATGTCCAGGTGCATGATATCGCCGGTCTTGAGTTCATGCCCGAACGGGATCCGCAGCCGGTCCCGGTCCAGGTCGGTGAACATCCGCCAGCGGGCTGGGGTGACTTCTTCCACCGTTTGCGCACCCACCAGTTGGTGCCACTCGGTGGCGACCTTCTTCTGCACCCGGGTGGTCTTGTCGATGATCGTTCCCGTGATCGACCAGCCGGCCAGCTTCCTGGCGATGCGGTTGGCCTGGGCCGGCGTCATCGAATCCGCCATCCGGACCACCTGGCGCCAACCCTGTTGGGCCAGCTTGTCTTCCGCTGAACCGTCGGCGTCGACCTTGATCTTGTACGCCGACCCGCGATGGTTGCCCAGCGTGATGACGGTGACTCCGGCCCGGCCGTCGACCGGGAATCCGGCGCGCCCCCCGGTGAGGTCCACGACCACGACGTAGGCCCCGGCCGGTGCGGCATCGGCGGTGTGCGGGCCGCGCGCCGTCAGATCGGACAGGCCGTCCGGGCGGGTGAACACCAGCCGGGTGGTGCCCGCGACGTCGGTGTCGGTCTGGTGCTGCGCGTGCGGCAGCCATTTCAACCAGGCCCAGGTCGGATCTTCCGGAGTGTCGGTGAGCACCCGGATCTGCAGCAGGTCCGGCGGGTGCAGGACGGCCAGATGGCACAGCATCGCCGTCAGCAGGCCCGCCGCGCGTTCGGCGTCACCACCGACGGCGATGGTCGAAAAGGTGCGCAGCTGAACCAGTTTCGGGCAGTCATGGATCAGGCCGTGCGTGCGCAGGAACTTGATCAGCCACATGTGGCTGACGGGCTCCAGATGCGCCTGCGGCGCACCCTGCGGCCCGGCGAGCTCACCACCGACCGCGGGTTTGAGCAGCCGGTCGACGGCCGGCTCCGCGCCGATGCCGATCCGGGTGGCGGCGAAGAAGTCGCCGTTGGCGGGCCGTGACCACTGCCGGTTGGTGCCCACCAGTGACAGCAGATCGCCGGGATGCGGTGCGTGGTAACCGAAGAACGCCACCTGGGCGGTGGCCGACGTGGTGACGCGGGACCGCAGGCCGGCCAGATAACGCAGGTATTCCTTGCGGTCGGCGTTGATCTCGGGGACCTTCTTGCCACCCGGACCGCCACCCGCCATGAAACCGACGGTGCCCATGACCATCATCAGCGGCATCATCAGCATGTACGGCGAGAGCTGCCGGATACCGGTGAAGATCATGATCGCCAGCATCCCGAGCATCCCGCCGCCCATCACGTACGGGAGCGCCTTCTGCAGGCCGGACGGCGGAATCTCGATACCCAGATCATCGGGTGGGGTGACGTTGATCTCGCCGGGTGTCAGCCGCGGTCCCCGCCGGATGGTCGGAGTGAACTTCTTGGAGGTCATCGTCCCGCTCCTCCCTAACGTATCGGCGCGCCCGGCGCGGGCATCGGCAGTGGTGCGGCGCCACCCGGCGGTGCGGGGGCACCCTGGCCGGGCGCTTGCTGGCCGGCCGCGGTGCCCTGGGCGATCTTGCGCGGGTCCGGGTCGGCCGGCAGCGTGTCGTGCTCGAGCAGCGCCGCTTCCTTGGACAGCACCGGGCCGTCGACGAGCAGGCTGACCACCTGCCACGGCGCGGTCTGCGGTGAGGCCAGCCCGAGCACCGTTGCGGTGTCCTGATTCGGCAGGCCGTACCGGATGCCCTGCGGGTCGATGTAATAGAGCGCCTCGCCGTAGCGCGGGTCCGGGGACTGCAACCGGACGAACTGGCCGCCCTCGATGTACACCGTTGCGGCACCGGCGATCTGGCGGATGCCCGCGTTCATCCTGGTCGCCGGGATCGGCAGGTGGCGCCCGCTGAACACGGTCTGGCGCGGCGACTGGTCGCCGGGCTCGCGCTGCCAGGACCAACACAACGTCGGGGCGTCGTGGCGCAACCGGATGTCCATCGGCTGGTCCGGCAGCGGGGACACGAAGACCTGTTCGGCGATCTTGGCGACATCGCTGGCCTCCACCGACGGCGGCGAGATCAACCCGAACGAGTTCAGCGCCCGCAGGGCAGCGGCCGTGGTGCCATTGACCTTTGCCACACCGTCGGGCAGCACGACGTACTGCTGTTCGGTGGAATCGGTGATGGTCTTGAAGACGGACCCGATCACCAGATTCGGCGGCAGGCCAACGGCATTGGGGGCTCCGGCGCCGGCGATCTCGGGCAGATCCCAGGGTCCGGCATTGGGCAGCGCGTTGAACAGACCCTCCGAGATCGGCGTCGGCCGCGCGGTGACCGGGATGCCCACCGCACTGGTGACGGCCCGGTTGGCCAGGTCGATGGAATGCCGGCCGTCCTCGGTCACCAGCCAGTTGCGGTCCTGGTAGGACACCAGCACGCCCTGGCTGGGCCGGATGGGTCCGACGGAGGAGTCGACCGCCGGCGGCATGATGATCACCGAGGTGTCCACCGACGGCGCGATGCTGTCGGGTTTGGTCACCGTGTCACACAGCGTCCACGTCGACGCCGGGGCGCCCAGCGGCGTCGCATACGGCGCGCCGGGGATGCCTATCGGCTGGCCTTTCGACATCCGGTTCAGCTCATCGGATTTCACCGCCGACGGGTTGTTCGAGTTGCCCAGTACCAGGCGCGCCGACGTCAGGTTGTAGACCGGGCGCAGCTCGCCGGTGCCCGGGAGCACGACGTAGAGCTGGTTGGTGGTCCGGTCGACGAGAAGTGAGTCGTCGCCCCGCTTCCCGAGCGGTTTGAAGTACGCCAGCAGTGCGGCGCCGAGGCAGACGAGCACCGCGATGAGGATGCCCGCGCTGACCGCACGGCTGTAGAACTGGAGAGGATCGTCGTACATCCGGGTGTCCCGGCGCACGATCGCATGCTCGACGCGGCGCAGCAGGAATCGCCATCCGCTGACCTGAACCTTGGTGGTGAGCCTGAAACCTGCCATGGGTTACTCGCCGATGTTCAGTCGGGCGTGGACGGCGTCGATCGCGGTGGCCATGTCGTCTGCCGTGATCTCACTGAGCGCGTCGACGTCGAGGTTCTCGAAGTCCAGGGATCGGGCCAAGCGCATGTCCCGGCTCTGCTCGCCGGCCTCGACGAGCTGGCGGGCGTACCGGCCGTTGCCCGCGATGTCGAGCGCCGGTTTACCGTTCAGATTCCGCTGACCCAGCAGTGTCGCGGCCTCCAGCACCCGCTTGGCGGCCTCGTCGGACAGGCGTGAATCATTGGCCACCGCAATCACCTTGGCGATCTCGACGATCTCCTCGGATGCATAGGAGTCGAACTCGACGCGCGTGGAGAACCGGGACCGCAGGCCGTCGTTGGTCTCCAGCAGACGATCGATGTCGGCGCTGTACCCGGCGATGATGACCACCAGCCGGTCGCGGTCGTTCTCCATCCGGGCCAGCAGCGTGTCCAGCGCCTCGGTGCCGAACGGGTCGGCCCGGCCGTCGCGCTCTTGCACCAGCGTGTACGCCTCGTCGATGAACAGGACGCCGCCGACGGCGCGGTCGATGGTCCGCGACGTCTTGACCGCCGACTGGCCTTCGTACTCCGCGACGAAATCCTTGCGGGAGGTCTCCACCAGTTTGGGTTCGGTGATGACGCCGAGACCGGCCAGGATGTTGGCCACCACGCGTGCGATGGTCGTCTTGCCCGTGCCGGGCGGCCCGGTGAAGATCATGTGCTTGGACTGCTGCGCCACCTTCATGCCGCGCGCCGCCCGGACCCTGGCCATCTGCGTTGCGGCCCGGTACTTCTCGATCTGCTCCTTGACGCGGCTCAACCCGATCTGGCGATCCAGTTCGGCCTGCGCCTCGGCGAGCAGCAGTTCGCGGCCCGAGTTGTCGGTGGTGACGCTGGCCGGATCCCACGGGTCCTTACGGGTGGCGATCTTCTCCGCCGTGGTGGTTTCCATCCGGTACGACGGATCACGCAGTGCCGCTGTCACTCTGGGGGATGGGTGGGTGGCCTGCAACCATTCCAACAGCGCGATGGCCGCATCCTCGTTGCCCTGGCTGCGCCGGGTCATCGCCAGGAACCACGCGATCGCCGGTGCGCACGCCTCACCTGCCGGCGCCGAATTGGCCTCCGTCAGTCGGCGTTCGGCCTCGTTGAACAAACCCAGGTTGGCCACCGCGACACCGTGTGCCACGCTCGCCGCCGCCCCGAGGAACTTATCCGGCCAGTTGGCCGCCGCACGCACCTGATCGATGACGTCGGTCCAGCGTTCGGCGGCGCCGTAGATGACGGCCTTGATCCAGGACACCAGGTATTCGGCCCCGGCGGCGTGGGCGTCATCGAGTGCCTCTATCGCATCCGCGAAGTTGCCCTCGGCGGCTTCGCGCACCGCGAAGGCCATCGTGATGGCCAGCGGCGAGTTCACCGGATAGGTGATGTCGCCGTAGAGCCCGCCGATGGGGATGCGGGCGCCGACGCTGTTCATCGAGACTTCGGCCCGGCCCGCGAGCTGACCGAAGTTGCCGCGGGAGAACCAGGCGCGAAACAGGGTGGCGCGGTCGGGGTCCCCGCACCGGATCCGGCCGACCCAGGCATCACATGCGGTCTCGTCGACCGCGGTGATCTCGGTGAACAGCTCCAGGGACCGGGCGGGTGCGCTGGGCAGCATGCCGACCGCGGTGCCGAACAGGCTCGCCAGATGTTCAGTCATGCTCACCTGCATACCTGGTCGCAAAGACACGAGCCTGCGCGGCATCGGCCTCCTCGGGCGACGGCAGGTCCAGGTCACGCTTGAGGAAATCCCGGGTGACCACGTCGTCCTGCCCCTCGCGACGCATCCCTTCCAGCATGGAGCTGAACTGTGCCGAGCGGGCCTGCGCGGTGGCCAGTCCGGCGATCACCACGATCTCGTCGGCGAGCTGCTCCTCGGTCGACGAGGCGGCAGTCGGGGCCAGCTCGATCCGGTGCACGCGGCCGTCCAGCAGCGCCGTCACCGTCACCGTGCCGGGCGGATTGGTCACCGAGAACAGCTCGCCCTCAATGTCTTCCGAATCGGCGGCGTCCGACCCGGCGTCGGCGGGCGCGACCAGAAACGCATCGAAGGCGTCGAAGACAGAGTCTTCGGCGAAATCATCCTCGGTCCCCCCGGGATGCGGATAGTCATCGTCGTCGAACGACGGAGTCCCCACCATCGAATGCCTCTTCAGTCCCCGTCGAAGTAATCGATGTCCACATTTGGCTCGAACCAGCGGCCCGACGGCAGGAATTCGACCAGGCCGTCCAGCGCGCGTTGCAGGTTCTCCTGGGTGCCGGGCAGGAAGCTGCCGAACAGCTCACCATTCACCCGGCGCGGAATCGAGACGATGCGGCCGGCCTTGGAATCCAGCACGCCCGCGGCGACCGCGGCCTGGGTGTAGGTGCCACCGGAGTGCCGCTCGTTCGCCGTGATCTCGACCCAGCTGTCCGGTTCCCCGGTCGCCTGGGCGTATACCCGCGCCGACGCCGCCGAGATGCCGAACTGGGCCAGCTGATTCGGCGACCGCGCATCGGCGAGCTGCGCCGAGACCGCGGTCATCGGTTCCACGTCGGCCGGCTCGGCGGTACCGAGCACCGCCGTCACCATTCCGGCCAGCCCGACCTGCGGCGCCACCCGCTGCAGGACCAGCATCTCCCCGTCCCTGGCGGCAACGACATGGCGCTCCCCTTTGCGACACACCACGAATCGCACCATTTTCCCACCGACGTCGCGGCGCCACCATCGGCCCTCCAACGTGCGATCGGGCCGGGCCAGGGTGTCGGTCATCGCGGCCACCTCCGGGTGCGGCGCCCCGAAGACATCGAGCACCCCCTGCGCCGTGAGATCACGGGCGACCTGCTCCCACACCAGATCCCGGAGGTCGGGCTGGGGGA
Source organism: Mycolicibacterium cosmeticum (assembly GCA_016197365.1). GTDB lineage: Bacteria > Actinomycetota > Actinomycetes > Mycobacteriales > Mycobacteriaceae > Mycobacterium > Mycobacterium cosmeticum_A. The sequence goes on from JACPVS010000023.1 coordinate 22,751, forward strand.
TGTTCGGCCGGATGCCCAGCGAGGTCGGGAACTCCATCAGGTTGAGCCGGTCGGCGATCACCAGCATGCCGTCGATGGTGACCTCGACCGCGACCACGTCGTCATAGTGCGTGGGTTCACCGTGCGTGGGATAGGAACTGGTCATCACCGGCCTCCGGCGATCTGCCGGTCCAGAACCGACCGCTGCGCCTCATCCGTGCGGTCATACCGGCCGGCCGAATCGGTGAGCCGCACACCGAGGCCCTGGGACACCGCCGCCATCCGGGTGCCGGCGTCGGAACGGGCGGCCTGCACCTGAGCAAGGGCGGCCGAGGTCGCCGAGGCGACGACACCGTGGGTGGCGTGCACGGCGGGCGGCGTCGCGGCCGTCAACGCGGTCGCGGCGGTGAGTTCCCCCGCCGTGCGCTCCTGGACAGCGGCCAACTCGCGTAGACACGCGGTGGTGACGCGCAGATCGTCGGACACGTCGCCCTACCTCCCCGATGGTTGCGTGGCAGCTTCCGATACGCCTGTACTGCTCACCGTAGCGGTGCCGGAGCCGTCGGTACCACTGTCCTGCGCGCTCGTCTGGATCAAACCGTCCGGCACCGCGGCGTCGTGGCCGTCGCCCGGCGCCGCGCCGTCGTCGGCTTCGGTGTCCCGTTGTTGCTCGCGGGCGGCTTGCACGGCGGCCTGGACCGCGGCGGCGACGAGCCCGCCGGCCGGCGCCAGCAGGGCACCCAGGGGCGTGGTGAGTGCCGCCGCCAGCGCGGGCACCATCCCCGCGATCCCGACCGGACCGGCCAGAGCGGCCGGCGAACCCTGCTGCCCGGCATCGCCGGGGGCCGAGTCCTCAGGCACCCCGATCGCCCCACCCATCGGCCCGAAATCCGGGTCCGGAGCCACCGATCCGCCGCGGGTGGGAGCACCTGGTTCGTCGGGCGGCGCCGGGAGATGCCCGGGATCGGCTACCGCACCGCCCGGGGCCGGTCCCCCGAATCCGGTGTCGGGCAGCTCCGCCGTGGCGGCGATCGCCTGGTAGCGGCCGACGAGATCCTTCAGCCTTCCGGCGTTCTCCGACGCTTCGTGATGCATGTTGGCCAGCTCGAATCCGGCCGACGTCACCGCCGTGTTCACCGCCGCGGTCTCGACGACGAGTTTCGCCGCGTCGCCGTACCGCGGCACCAGATCGAGCCACTGGGTGTACTCCGACAACTCGCCGAGCCAGTTGTAGAGCTCATCGATCTGCCTGCGGTGATACCCCACCTGGAAGGCCTCGCCGGCCAATACCCGGTGAACCTCGTGGTCGGTGTCGGCGACCGACTCTGCCCGGAGCCGCTGCCGGGAGTTCTGGTCCGCGTAGGCATCGGAGCCCGCACCCGTCCACCGCTCGGCGAGCGCTGCCGCGCCGAGTCCGGCGTCCGCGCTGCGCAGGCGGTCGGCCGCCGCGCCGAACGCCTGGCCGTCATCCGGGTCACCCTCGCCCAGGGTGTCCTTCATCTGGGTGAGCAAGGCCTGTCCCACCGTGAGAATCTGCGAACCGACGGCTTCCACCGCGGCGTCGACGACCGGCGAGGAGTTCTTCTTCGGCGGGCTGGGGGGCCGGGGTCGCGTGCTCACCGTGCCTCCGCCAGGTGTCCGGCGCGCCCGAATCTCACTTTGCCAACCCCATTCCGGCCCTCGTGGATCGGCAGCTCGATCTGCCGCCGGAATCGACCCTAACAGCGGCTCCGGACCCCCGGATGCACCAATTTCGCGGCGGCAACGTGCTGCATTTCCGCAGGAAGCGAGCCGTATTCGGCCGACTCTCGCGCGATCGTCGCCTTTGCTGCGCGCGGCGACCGCATCTCGCCGCCCGGGGTGGTGGTTGATACTGGTGGGACCTGACGGTCGTGTCGGGGACAGCTCAGGAGGAGGACCGCGGTGAGCGACCGCGATGACGCGCTGCGTCACGAGCTCGGCTGGACCGGGCCGGAAGAATCCGACTACGAACCACCGGCGAAGGCGGTTCCCCCGCCGACGCCGCCCGCACCGGTACCGCCGCGGCCGCCGGTTGATTACGTGGCCCCACCCCGGCCGCCCACGCCGCACCATCGGGCCGATGTGCAGGGCGACACCGGTCCGATCACCGCGCAGCGGCCCGAGTGGCCGCTTCAGCCGGCCCCTCCGCCACCGCCACCGCGCCCGGCGCCGCCGGCTCCCGGATACCCGCAGCCCGGCCATCCGTGGCCGCCCCCGGCAGCGCAGGTGCCCCCGGGCCCGCAGTCCTACGCAGATCGGATCCCGGTGCGCGATCTGGTGCCGCCGCGGCCCGCCCCGCCGACCCGCGGCTGGCGTCGCGCGCTGCACACGCTCACGTTCGGACTGGTGAATCTGGGACCCTCCCCCGACGAGATCCGAGAAGCCGAGCTCGAAGCCGGCATCCGGGGCGTGTTGCGCGGCCACTACAAGATCGGCGTCATGGGCAAGGGCGGCGTCGGCAAGACGACCGTATCTGCAAGTGTCGGTTCGGTTTTCGCCGAATTGAGACCCGATGATCGCGTGGTCGCGATCGACGCGGACACCGCCTTCGGCAAACTGGGCGCGCGGGTGGATCCCCGTGCCGTCGGCTCGTACTGGGAGCTGGCCGCCGATCAGCACCTCGACACCTTCGCCGATATCCGCAGCCGGGTCGGCAACAACGCCGCCGGGTTGTTCGTCCTGGCGGGCGAGGCCAGCCCGGCGCGGCGGCGCATCCTGGACCCGGCCATCTACCGGGAGGCCACCTCGCGGCTGGACCGGTACTTCTCCATCTCGATCGTCGACTGCAGTTCGACCATGGACACTCCGGTGACCCAGGAGGTGCTGCGCGATCTCGACGCCTTGATCGTGGTCTCCTCGCCGTGGGTGGACGGCGCCGCCGCGGCTGGGCAGACGATGGACTGGCTCGCCAGCCGCGGGCTGACCGGTCTGCTGCAGCGCACGGTCGTGGTGCTCAACGACTCCGACGGGCACTCCGACAAACGCACCCGCTCGATCCTGACGCAGCAGTTCTCCGGTCAGGGCCAAGCCGTCGTCGAGGTGCCGTTCGACGGCCGGATCCGCCCGGGCGGGGTGATCCCCGGCACCAGGGAGATGTCACCGCAGACCCGGCGCAAGTTCATCGAGGTCGCCGCCGCGCTGGCCGCGCACTTCCCCCGCACCGATGACCGGAACCGGGAACGCTAGCGCCAGTCGATCGCAGCGATCAGTTCGTCCACGGCGGCCACCGCGTCGGCCGCAACCGGTTCCTCGGCTTCGACGCGGGTCACGACGTCCTCGGGCACGCCGGCGGCTTGGGCGGTCTCGGCGATGGTCAGGTTCGCCCGCCGACGCGTCGCGTAGAGCCGCTGCCCCAGCGTCGCGCCCGGTGCGGTCGCGGCGCGCAGGGTGAGCTCGTCCACCAGATTACGGACCGTGCCGAGCGCCCGGATCAGCGCCGGGGTCACCTGGATTCGGGCGGCCCTGGCGGCGACCGCTTCGAGCTGGCGCAGATCGGAGAGGATGCCGGTCGCGCGGGGGATGAAGTCCGGGTGCCCGGTCTCTGGTAGGGCGTCGATGGTCGAACCGAAGGTGTTGGCCGCTGCCACGACCGCCTGGGCGATCAGCGGAATCTCATCGGCTGCGGCTGTGGTTCGGCGCTCGGGGCCGACCGCTTCGCCCCGGCGCAACCGCTCGATGGTGCCGGGTGGCCATTGCAGCACCGCCTCCAGCTTCGCCCGGGTGCCGGCCCTGGGCCAGCTGCGGCCCTTCTCGAACGCGATCAGGGCGCCTGCGTTGATGACGCCGTCGGCGGCGAGACTGCGCTGGCTGACGTTGAGTTCGCGGCGTCGGGCGGCCGCCGCGGATCCGGCGCGCACCATGGCGGGGTCGTCGCCGGGGTCGGGCTCGACCACGCGTATGACCTCCCTGGACCCTGACACTCGGTGTCGACATAGTAGCGAAACATCACTATCGCTATGGCTTAGTCGGCCACAATGCATCGCTTTGCCTCCATAAACCATTGCGTCGCGATGATTGTTCCCGTTGCGCCGGTCGGCGTCGATCGGGTTGTTTCAGCTGTTCATAGCGATTTTTGGCCGAGACTCGCGGACTCGGTTCCGCACACAGTCCTCACATCCGCAGCACTAACTGTTGCGTTGCTACGGTTTGTGTTCTACATTCGTCTCCATTGCGGCAGACGCGCCGCCGACAGGAGAAACACCATGAACGCATTGGGTGCGGACGGACTGCCCGTCGGCGACTGCACGCGGGACCCGGAGCGCTGGACATCGGTGGCCGACGAGGACGCCAAGACCATCTGCCGGATGTGCCCGCGCCGCTGGGCCTGCGCCCGCGAGGCCTGCGAACTGCCGCGCGCCGAAGGGCTGTGGGCGGGCATCGTCATCCCCGAAGGCGGACGCGGCCGCACCTTCGCGTTGCGCCAACTGCGGTCGCTGGCCGAACGCAACGGTTATCCCGTCCGGGCCCGCCGGCTCTATCTCGAGTCGGCCTGAGACCGGCTGCTCCCGTTACCGCATTCGAGGGGCCGGTAGCGGGGGCGGCCTTCTCGGCTCACTCAGATTTTGGCGATGAAGTCCGAGGTGTACGCCTCGGCAGGCTGCTGCGAATACGCGCTCGGTCGTTCGATCGAGACCCAGACCCCGGTGGCACCCGGGTTGACGGCGGTCCGAATGGTCGCGTGCGCCGTGCCGACACCGTCGGTCTGCAGCAGCACGGGTGCGACGGCGCAGTCATTGGAGGCCCTGGGCATCTGGAACACCCGGACGAAGTACGCGGTGTCGGGCCGGCCGGTGAACATCTCGACGTCGACGGCCAACGTGTCGCCCTCGGTCCGCAGATGGGCCAGCGGCCGGGCGTAACCCGTCGCCCAGGTCCGCTCCGCGGGGGTGAAGTCGCAGGCCCGCACCGTGCTCGTGAACGGCATGACGACGGTTTCGGCTGACGCCGTACCCGCCGAGAACAGCACCAGGGCAGCGCCCAGTCCGGCCGCAGCCACATTTACCCGACGACGCATATGTCCTGACCTTCTCAAGTTACTTGCCGGTAATTTTACGGGGCCGTCACTACCGCGGGAAGCCCAGGTGAGGTGATGCTGCTCACCGGCCGCCCGCCGGAATAGCAGCGGTGCGGAACCGGTTATATTCTCCGACGGTGCCGGTCATGCCCCGGGTACCACATCAGAACCGTCGCTTCGTGCGACCACTTGCCGAGAGGCGCCATGCCGGCACCGTCCCCAAACCTCCAGGCCATCCGCTGACACCGGGTCTACCCTGGTACGCGTGAGCAACACCGATGCCGCCCCACCCGAAGTCGACTGTGGCGCATCACGATTCACCGGCGTTCTGCGAGCCCGCGAAGTTCCACTGGGCGGTCCGCGCGCCATGCTGGTGCGCCGCACCCTGCCCGCCAAGGAACGCTCCATGGTGGGTGCGTGGTGCTTCGCCGACCACTACGGTCCCCAGGATGTGCGCGACGGTCCGGGCATGGATGTGCCGCCCCACCCGCACACCGGATTACAAACGGTCAGTTGGCTTTTCAGCGGCGAGATAGAACACCGCGACAGCGCCGGGGTGCACGCCATGGTCCGGCCCGGCGAACTCAACCTGATGACCGCCGGCGCCGGGATCTGCCACTCCGAGGTATCCACCACAGCGAGCACCGTGCTGCACGGCGTCCAGCTGTGGGTGGCACTTCCCGAGTCCGCCCGCGACGGCGCCCGCGACTTCGCGCATCACACGCCACCCGCGGTCGCCATCGGCGGGGCGACGCTGCGCGTTTTCCTCGGCGAACTCGCCGGCCACCGCTCACCCGTGCGTACCTTCACGGCGCTGCTCGGCGCCCAGCTCGATATGGCACCGCGAACGAAGATCGCGTTGGACGTCGACCCCAGCTTCGAACACGGTGTGCTGCTCGATCGGGGCAGCGTCGAGGTGGGCGGCGACGCACTGGCGGTCGCGGACCTCGCCTACCAATCGCCGGGCTGCGATCGCCTCGAGATCGTCAACCGCGGCGACACACCCGCCCGGCTCATCCTGCTGGGCGGTCCGCCGTTTCCGGAACGGCTGGTCATGTGGTGGAACTTCGTCGGCCGCAGCCACGAAGACATCGTCGCGTACCGCGAGGCATGGCAGGCCGGCGCGGACCGCTTCGGTGCCGTCGAGGGCTACCGCGGTGCCGTGCCCCGCCTGCCCGCGCCGGTGCTTCCCGCGGTTAGGCTCAAACCTCGTGAGCGCTGACGACACTGCTGTGGTGACACCAGGAGACAACCAGTTCACCATCTCGCTGGGCGAGCGGCAGGTCGGGCTCGTCGACTTCCACGACCGCGACGGTGTGCGGGTGTTCACCCACACCGAGATCGACCCCGCCGTCGGCGGCCGTGGGCTGGGTACCCAGCTGGTCGCCGAGGCCGTGGCGGCCACCCGCGCGGCCGGGCTGGCCATCGAGTCGCACTGCTCGATGGTCACCCAGTACGTCGCGAAACATCCTTGAATGAGCCTGCCCGCGGCGTATTTCGAGCCCGACGGGGACGCGTTCGTTCCCACCAGCCTGGCGCAGGGACCGTGGGGCCAGACCATCAGCGGCAACGTGATGGGCGGTCTGCTCGGATTCGTCATCGACCGCGACGCGGGCGACCCGCAATTGCAACCGGCCCGGCTGACCGTCGACCTGTTCCGGCCCGCAGCGCTCGAGCTGGTGACGGTACGCACCGCGGTGATCCGCGCCGGCAAGCGCATCAAAGTGGTTGATGCACAAGCATTTCAGCGCGACATGTTGGTTGCCCGCGCCAGCACCGTGTTCCTACGGCGCGGCGAGCCCTCCCCGACGGATGTCTGGACCTCCGAGATCACCATCCCGGCTCCGCCGCCGCCCGAACTGCGCGACGGCCGGCCCATGCACATCGTGGCGCACGGAGCCGAGTCCGGGCCGACGTTCGATCTGTCCGCCTGGCAGCACACCGGGCCCAAACATGCATGGGTGCGCAACATCGCACCGGTGGTCGACGATGCCCCGATGACGCCGTTCACCCGCGCCGCCATGGCCGGTGACGTGGTGAGTTCGCTGACGAACTTCGGCCCGGACGGGCTGCGCTACATCAACGCCGACTACACCGTGACCCTGAGCCGGCTTCCCGTCGGCCTCGACATCGGTCTGACGGCACTGACCCACTACAGCGTCGACGGCGTCGCCACCGGGACAGCGACCTTGTTCGACCGCGACGGACCGATCGGCAGCGGCATGGCGACCGCGATGCTCAGCGCGGGATTCAGCCCGCCGCCGGGTCACTAGTCAGATACTGCGCGGTACTGCCGCCGACGGGCATGTCCGGCATGCCCAGCTTGCGGTGATCCCAACTGCGCCGCCGCGTTTCCCGCACCCGGATGCAGACCCGGTTGTTCATCATCTGGTCCACGAAGGGTTTCATCTCGTCGGTGTAGGGGCCGGTGTAGCGCTCCCACACGCTGATGCCCACCCGCAGGTTGGTCTCGGGGTCGTCGATGATCTCCGCGGTGCCGTCGATCGACACCCCGCGCAGGGTGCCGTAGGTCAGCCCGTCCTCGATCATCACGGTGATGGTCGGGTCGCGGCGTAGGTTCACCGCCTTCTGCGATTTGGCCTTGGTCTCGAACCAGATCTCCCCGTCGAGGACGGCGTACCACATGGCCACCAGGTGCGGTCGGCCGCTGGGCAGCACAGTCGCCATGGTGGCGGTCCGGCTGCGCTCGATGAACTCGGTGATCTCGTCATCGGCCATCACGATCTTGGCGCGCTGATTGGTTCCCATCGTCAATCTCTACCAAGCGCAGGTGCGACGGCGGTCACCGGGATGGCGTTCAGCGCACCCGACCCGCGATCCCCTGATACACGTCGCGTAGTTGCGGGGAAATCCAATCGCCGCCACCGGTGGTGAACAGCATGTTGGCCGCCGGTTCGCCATTGGTGCCGGCGACGAGGCCACGGATCTGGTGGTACAGATTCGTGCTGGCCGCAGTGGCGGAGCGGGTCGCGACGTCGTAGAGGTTGAGGTTCGTGCCTGCCGCCGGTTGGCTACCGCGAATGTCGCCAGGGCCGTCCTTGCTCAGGGTCAAGTGGCACTCCTGGAACGGCGGCGGTGGACCGGACGCCGGACATCCCTGCAACGGGAACTCCTGGGAGAAGTCCATGCTGAAGAATCCGGTGTGCAGATCGACCGGGAAATCGGCCGGATTGCAGGCGGGGAAGAAGTTCTGGCAAATGATTTCGACGTAGCTCAGTGGTGAGTCGCCGCCCGCAAGGTTTCGGCGGCAGCACCGAACATGGTCTGTTTGATCGCGCCGAGCGTGCCGGGATCCTTGCCTGCCAGTGGCCGCAGGATGTCCAGTGCGGCACCTTCGACCGCACCCTCACCCGCGGTGGCATCGACGATGGCGTAAGCCTGCGCGTCGGCGCCGCCGAACCGCCGCCCGGTGGTCATCGACGCGACCGCGGCCTGCGGGGTGAGCTTGGCCTGGATCAGGGCCGCCATCCCGGCGGTGAACGGGATGCGGATGTCGGCCTCGGGGAAACAGAAGTAGCCGCGGTCGGCGCGCATCACCCGGAAGTCGTGCGCCATCGCGAGCATGGCGCCGGCACCGAAGGCGTGCCCGACGATGGCGGCCGCGGTCGGGATCTGCAGCGTCAGCACCCGCGCCAGCAGGCCCTGCACCTGCCCGACGTACCACGCGGTGCGGTCCCCGTTGGCCATCAGCCAGTCCAGGTCCAGCCCGTTGGTGTAGAACTTCCCGGTCGCGGTGGTCAGCAACCCGGCCGCGCCGTCGGCGAGCACGGTGTCCAGGTACCCGTTCACCACGTCGAGAAAGTCTGGGGTGAACCGGTTCTCGTCATCGCCGAGGTTCAGTACGGCGATGTTGTCGGTGTAGGTGAGGGTGGCGGTCATTTCTGGTCTCCTTTTCGTGGCGGTGGTCCGATGTCGAGCACGGCCCGCACGGCCGCGCTCAGGTGTGCGCGTGCGGTGGGGTTGTCCAGTCGGTCTCGGGCCAGCAGGATCGCCGTCGGCAGGTCCACGATGCAGGTGGTGACGGTGTCCGCGGCAGCCCGGTCGCGGCGATGCCACAGTCCGTCGGCCAACCGGACCATCGTCGCGATCAGCCGGGCCTGCAGGTCGTGCAGTTCGCGCGCCAGCGCGTCGGGCATCTCGGCATCGAGGATGTCCTCCCTGCGCACGGTGAGCACCAGCCGGCACGAAGTCGGGTACCGGTCCGACAGCACGCCGGGCGCCCCGGCCGCGGCCACCACGGCCGCCGCGGCATCCGGGGCCTGCTCGATGAGGACGTCCTGCACCTGCAGGAACCGGTTTCCGGCCCGCAGCCAGGCCCGGCCCAGCAGCTCCGACCTCGACGAAAAGCTGTGGTACAGCGCCCCGTTCGAGATGCCGGCGGCCGCGGCGACAGCGCGGACGGTGACGGCCGCCGGACCGTGCTCGACGGCCAGCGCTTCGACGGCGTCCAACACGGCATCGGGGTCGTGCACGCGCGGACGGGGCATGCACTCACCATAACAGAGCATTTGCTCTGTTATTCACACCGAACTCACAGCAGCAACTTTCACCGGGTACCCTTCGGGCATGAGCGCCGGGCTGTTCGGACTTTTCGACGACATCGCCGCACTGGCGCGACTGGCTGCCGCATCGATCGACGACATCGGGGCCGCCACCGGCAAGGCGACGGCCAAGGCGGCCGGGGTGGTCATCGACGACACCGCCGTGACCCCGCAGTACGTACACGGCATCACCGCCGACCGTGAACTGCCGATGATCAAGCGCATCGCCATCGGATCGCTGCGCAACAAGCTGGTGTTCATCCTTCCGGCGGCCCTGCTGCTGAGCCAGTTCGCGCCGTGGTTGCTGACGCCGATTCTGATGATCGGCGCGACCTACCTGTGCTTCGAGGGCGCCGAGAAGGTGCTGGGCCGGTTCCTGCATCACGACTCCGCCGAAGCGCACGGAAAGCCGGTCGGCGCTGTCGACGAGAAGTCGATGACCGCCGGGGCCATCCGCACGGACTTCATCCTGTCTGCCGAGATCATGGTCATCGCCCTCAACGAGGTGGCGCACCAGCCGTTCGTGCCCCGGCTGATCATCCTGGTGATCGTGGCGCTGGTGATCACCGCCGCCGTGTACGGCGTCGTCGGCGTGCTGGTCAAGATGGACGACGTCGGGCTCAGCCTGGCGCAACGGCAGTCCAGCTTCGTGCAGAAGATCGGCCGCGGCCTGGTGGCCGGCATGCCGAAGGTGCTGGCCGCGCTGTCCACCATCGGCACCGTCGCGATGCTCTGGGTGGGCGGGCACATCCTGCTCACCGGGACCGACACGCTGGGCTGGCATGCCCCCTACGGATTGGTGCACCACGCCGAGGAGTTCGTGCACCACGCCACCCAGGGCGTGGGCGGGCTGCTGGCCTGGCTGACGAACACCGCCGCCTCCGCGGTCATCGGCCTGGTCGTCGGCTCCATCGTGGTCGGTGTCATCCACATCCTGCCGTTCGGCAAGAAACACGACTGAACCTGTCACACCCCGGCCGTAACGTGCGGGCATGACGTACTGGATCAACACCGTGAGCCGCGGTCATGTCGAGCGCGGCGTCGCAGGCGGCTTCACCCAGGCCAACCATGGCAAGCCGCACGGGCTGCGCAAGATGGCCCGTGATGACTGGATCGCCTTCTACTCACCCAAGACCGATTACCCGGAAGGTGCTCCGCTGCAGGCGTTCACCGCGCTGGGCCGGGTGTCCGACGACCAGCCCTATCATGCCGACAACCAGTTCTGGCGGCGCCGGGTCGACTTCGTGCCGTGCGCCGAGGCACCCATCCGCCCGATGCTCGACCAGCTGGCGTTCATCGTGGACAAGGCGCGCTGGGGTTACCGGTTCCGCTTCGGGCTGTTCCCCATCGAAGCACCCGATTTCGAGGTGATCCGCGCGGCGCTGCTCAGTGCGGTACCGCACTGAGCATCAGGTAGGCCAGGCACAGCAGCGCGTTCAGCGCCACCAATGTCACGCCGACGAAGATCAGCAACTGCCACGCGTTGCTCCGCGCGTGCCGCATGGCGGAGTGGTGCCGCTGCTCCTCGATGTTCAGAACCGTGAGCGCAAAGCGGACGTCGGTCACCTCGGCATCGGTGGCGCGGGTCCCACCGACCAGATCCCGTAGCCGGGGCGCGGTGATGGTGACGCCGACACCGGAGAAGCGTCGACTCCAGTGTCGTGCCTGCCGCCTGCTCAGCGTCCGCGGGCGCCCGCCCGCGTGGCGCGGAGCGGCACCCCATTCGCCGGCCCATACCGGGAATGACACTCTCTGATGGTAGGCCCATTCCTGCTGTAAGGGAACGGTTTTAGCCGCCGCCCAGCGCTTTGAGCTCCTGGAGTGACTCGTCGAGCACCTCGGTCAGCGCACCGTCCCCGGCACCGATCCATCGTTCGAAGCCCACCTTGAAGATCGCGATGCCGGCCTCGGCGGTGACACGCGCCGTCAGCTCCGGGACACCGCGTCCGCGCAACGCCTCGGTCAGCGCAGCGCCGAGGGTCGCCAGCTTGCTCAGCTCCCGTTCCTGCAGCCCGGGGTCGGCGTCGATCACCGCCTGGCGCCGCCGGGCACTGCCCAGGCGGCCACCCATAATCTCCCCCGCTGCCCGCAATCCGGCGCCGACCGCATCCAGCGGTGCGGTGCCCGCGGGCATACCGGCCACCGCCGCGACCATCGAGTCGGTCAGTGCGGCCTGCCCCGAGAACAGCACCTCGCGCTTGTCGGTGAAATGCCGGAAGAAGGTGCGTTCGGTGAGCCCGGCGCGCTCGGCGATCTGCGCGACCGTCGTCGCGTCGAAACCCTGCGCCGCATAGAGCTCGAGGGCCGCCTCCTCGAGGCGGCCTCGGGCGTTGGGCTGCCACCTGCTCACACGGAAATCCTAGCCGCCGGGAATGACAGCGACTGTCATCGGTGTTGTCACCGATGACAGGTACTGACATCACTGGGAGGTTCTCATGCGCATCTTCGTCACCGGAGCGTCCGGCTTCATCGGATCGGCAGTCGTCGCCGAACTGGCCGGCGCCGGCCATCAGGTCACCGGCCTGGCCCGCTCACCCGAATCGGCCCGCGCGATCGAGGCCGCCGGCGCCACCCCACAGCACGGCGACCTCGCCGATCTGGACAGCCTGCGTGCGGCGGCCGAAAAGGCCGACGCCGTCGCGCATCTGGCGTTCCACCACGACTTCACCGACTACGCGAATGCCAACGACCTGGACCGCAACGCCATCACCGCCCTGGGCGAGGCACTCGCCGGCTCGGACCGTGCGCTGGTGGTCACATCCGGGATGGCAGCGCTCGGATCCGGTGGACTGATCACCGAATCGGATGCCGCGTCACCCGGCGTGCCCCGGACGTCCGAGGCCGCGGGCCTGCCCTTCGCCGAACGCGGGGTCCGGGTCGTCGGGCTGCGGCTGCCACCGTCCGTGCACGGTATCGGCGACCACGGCTTCGTGCCGCGGCTCATCGAGATCGCCCGCGAGACCGGCGTTGCGGGCTATCCGGGCGACGGGTCCCATCGCTGGCCCGCCGTCCACCGCCTGGACGCGGCACGCGCATTCCGGCTGGTGATCGAGGGCGACATCCCGGCCGGCAGCATCGTGCACGCGGTCGCCGAGGAGGGCATCGCCACCCGCGACATCGCCGCGGCCATCGGCTCCGGACTGGGGCTGCCGGTGCGCGCGGCCGAGCCCGAACACTTCGGCTGGCTGGGCGCGTTCTTCGCGCTGGACATGGCCGCGTCCAGCGAGCAGACCCGTAAAGCGTTGGGCTGGAACCCCACCGAGATCGGCCTGCTGGACGACCTGGCGCAGGGTCACTACTTCTAGCGGGAAAAAGTCCAGGCCGGTCCCCATCGGGGACCGGCCTGGATCGGGGGCTGCAGTTAGAACAGATCCGCGTCGGTGACCTTGGTCCACGCCGCGACGAAGTCCTTGACGAACTTCTCCTTCGCACCGTCCTCGGCGTACACCTCGACGAGCGCACGCAGCTGCGAGTTCGACCCGAACAGCAGGTCGACGCGGCTGGCGGTCCACTTCGGTGCACCGCTGCTGCGGTCGGTGCCGACGTAGGTGCCGGCATCGGCGGCCGACGGCGCCCACTTGGTGCTCATGTCCAGCAGGTTGACGAAGAAGTCCGTCGTCAGCTGGCCCGGCTTGTCGGTAAGCACACCGAGGGCGCTGCCCTGGTAGTTGGCACCCAGCACACGCAGGCCACCGACCAGCACGGTCAGCTCGGGACCGGACAGGTTCAGCTGGTTGGCCCGGTCGATGAGCACGTACTCCGGCGGCAGCGGCAGGCCCTTGCCCGCGTAGTTGCGGAAGCCGTCGGCCTTGGGCTCCAGGTAGGCGAACGACTCGACGTCGGTCTGCTCCTGGGTGGCATCGCCGCGGCCCGAGGTGAACGGCACCGTGATGTCGAATCCGGCTGCCTTGGCGGCGGTTTCGACACCGACATTGCCGGCCAGCACGACCAGATCGGCGAACGACACCGTGACCCCGGCCGAGGCCGCGATGTCCTCCAGCTTGGCGATGATCGGGACCAGCTCGTCGGTCTCGTTGGCTTCCCAGCCCAGCTGCGGCTGCAGCCGCAGCCGTCCGCCGTTGGCGCCGCCACGCATGTCGCTGTGCCGGTAGGACGCAGCGGCCTTCCATGCGGTCGAAACCAGCTGCGGCACAGTCAGGCCCGAGCCCGCGATGGCCGTCTTCAGGGTCGCGACGTCGGCGTCACTGAGCTTGGTGCCGGCCGGGGTGATGTCCTGCCAGAGCCAGGTCTGCTGGGGAACCAGCGGCCCGAGGTAGCGCGAGACGGGGCCCAGGTCACGGTGCAGCAGCTTGAACCACGCGTTGGCGAAGGCCTCGGCCAACTCCTCCGGGTGATCCAGCCAGCGCCGGGTGATCGCGCCGTAGATGGGGTCCAGCCGCATCGACAGGTCGGTGGTCAGCATCGCCGGGTGCGTCTTGCCGTCGCCCTGCGCCATCGGCACCGAGTTGGCCCAGCCGCCGTCCTTGGGCTTCCACTGGTTGGCGCCCGCGGGGCTCTTGAAAAGTTCCCACTCGTTGCCGTAGAGGATCTCCAGGAAGGAGTTGTCCCACTTGGTCGGGGTGTGGGTCCACGTCACCTCGAGGCCACTGCTCACGGTCTCGTTACCGACGCCCGAGTTGGCCCAGCCCAGGCCCTGCAACTCGAGCGGTGCCGCTTCGGGCTCGACGCCGTTCTCCACCTCGGTGGCGCCGTGCGTCTTGCCGAACGTGTGGCCGCCGACGATCAGCGCCGCGGTCTCCTCGTCGTTCATCGCCATCCGGCCGAAGGTCTCGCGGATGTCGATGGCCGCGGCCACCGGATCCGGATTACCCTCGGGGCCTTCGGGATTCACGTAGATCAGGCCCATGTGGCTGGCGCCCAGCGGGTTCTCCAACTTGGTCCGGTCGGTGCCGGAGCCGGCGTAGCGCTCCTGGCTGCCCAGCCACTCGTGCTCGGCGCCCCAGTAGATGTCCTCTTCGGGCTCCCAGTAATCCGGGCGGCCGAACGCGAAGCCCGCAGTCTTGAAGCCCATGTTCTCCAGGGCGCGGTTGCCTGCGTAGACCAGCAGATCCGACCAGGACAGCTTCTGGCCGTACTTCTTCTTGACCGGCCACAGCAGGCGGCGGGCCTTGTCCAGGCTGACGTTGTCGGGCCAGCTGTTCAGCGGCGCGAACCGCTGCATGCCCTTACCACCACCACCGCGACCGTCCTCGACGCGGTAGGTGCCCGCGGCGTGCCACGACATCCGGATGAAGAACGGGCCGTAGTGCCCGAAGTCGGCAGGCCACCAGTCCTGCGAGTCGGTCATCACGGCGTCGACGTCGGCGGCCAGCTGATCGAAGTCCAGCGTCTGCACGGCCGCGCTGTAGTCGAAGCCGGGGTCCAGCGGATTGATGACGTCGGGATCCTTCTGCAGGATCTTCAGGTTGACCGCGTTGGGCCACCAGTCGCGGTTGCTGCCACCCTCGACGGGCGGCTTGATCCGCATCGGGCAAGCGTTCTCGGCGGGCTCTGTCTGGGCTTCACCGATGGGCGGGGACGTTTCGGGCATGGAAACCTTTCCGGGGCTGACGGATTACTGGTGATCAAACACTTTGTGCCAGGGCACAATCGGGGCATACACCCCAATAGATGACCTCGGCCTCATCGATCGCGAAACCGAGATCGTCGGATGCCGTCAGACACGGTGCCTCGCCGACCGCACAGTCGACGTCGGCGATCACACCGCACTTTCGGCACACCACATGGTGGTGGTTGTCCCCGACCCGGGACTCGTAACGAGCCACCGAGCCCGAAGGCTGGATTCGCCGCACCAGGCCGGCCGCAGTCAGCGCGTTGAGCGCGTCGTACACCGTCTGGTGCGAGACTTCCGGCAGTTCCGCCCGCACCGAACGGATGACCGTGTCGGTGTCGGAATGCGGATGACCGTGCACGGCGCCCAGCACCGCGACCCGGGGACGGGTGACGCGCAGAGAGGCATCCCGCAGCATCTGCGCGAACTCCTCTGCCGTACCCACGCAGACGAGTCTCACCCCTTAACTGGAATTAGTCAAGAAAAAGGTTGGCAAGCTTCAGGTGACATCCGGACATGCGAAAGCCCCGACCATCGGCCGGGGCTCTCGGGCAAACGAGGTCAGTGCGTCATACGGTGCGACGAGCCGCCCCGGACGGCGACGTAGATGGCGATCAGTCCGGCCGCGACGGCGATGCCGACGACGAACGGGATGATCTGCCAGCCGCCGTTGGCGTTCTGGTAGCCGAGTTGATAGGTCGCCCAACTGCCGATCAGCGAGCCGAGGGCGCCGAGCACGACCGTCATGAGGACGCCGATGTCCTGCTTGCCCGGCATGACCAGCCGAGCCAGCACACCGATGATCAACCCGACGACGAGGGCGCTGATGATGGTCCCGATCATGGTCGTACTCCTATCCGTAGACGTGCGCCCCAGTGACGCGCACAACGGAAATGCCCGCTGCGGACGGCGTTCAAACCAAATCGACGACCGAACCGTCCGTGTTCGTCGCTGCGCGGTCGGCGAGCCGGGCGGCGATGACCTTCACCGGGGTGTTGGACTCCTGCGACACCCGCCGCAACAGCTCGAAGGCTCGGACCGAGTCCACGTTGAAGCGCTCCATGATGATGCCCTTGGCCTGCCCGATCAGGTCGCGGCTGGCCAGCGCGGACTCGAACTGCAACTGCCGGTTGGCGGTCACCAGCGAGATGGCCGCGTGGGTGGCCAGCATGGCCCCCAGCGCCTCCGGTTCGGCAGTGAAGGACCCTGTTCCGAACCCGAACAGGTTCAGCGCGCCGCTGTCGGCTCCCTTGGTGTAGAGCCGGAAGGACATCACGCTGAGCACGCCTGCAGAGATGGCGACCTTGCTGAACCGCGGCCAGCGGCTGTCGGTGCGCAGGTCGTTGCACCGCACGATGACGTCGCGCTCCGCGGCGTCCACGCAAGGACCCTCCCCGGTGTCCCGCTGCGCATGGTCGAGCGTCCTGGCCACCTCCGATGTCCCTGCGAGAGTGGTGAAGTCACCGTCCTTGATCAGCAGCACACCGGCGCAGTCGACGCCGTCGATGAGTGCCACCGCGGCCTCGGTGAGCTCGGACAGGGTGCGCTCGATCGGCTGCCGCCCGTCCACGGCGGTGCTGGCCAGGTCCTCCATCGCCGCCGCGAGGGCGCCGTCGTAGCTATGCGTCACCGCGCCGTCTTCCGCGTCATCAGCACACCCTCTCACTAACTTCGCAATGTCATGTGCGGGCTGACACCATAAGTCTGGCGATAGAGCACCGCAAAGCGTCCGGTATGGCCGAATCGCCAGCGCCGCGCCACCTCGGACACCGTGGTGCTGCTCTGATGGGCCGCCACCAGGTCCAGGTGGGCGCGCTGCAGCCGCACCCGCCGTAGATGTTCGGTGGGCGTCTCGTCGAGGTGCTTGCGGAAGAGGTACTGCACCGCCCGCGGCGACAGATGTACGGCTGATGCGATCTCCTGCACGCCGATCTCCTCGCGCGCCCGCGCGGCGATGAACGCGATGGCCCGGCGCAGCGATACGGGAATGTCGGCGTCGTATCGGGTGGGCGCCGAATCCGCGCCCACCGCGGTGAAACAGGACAGCGCCGCCACCGCCAGCAACTGTCCGCACGCCTCGATCAGGGCGCGCGGCGCCCCCGTGACCAGCGCTGCCGTGGCGTACTCGACGGTGCGTTTCCAGGCCGCGGCCAGTTCGGGTGTGGCCGGCTGGGAATCCAGCGCTCGTAGGGGATCGGCGGAGGCACTCAGGCGCTCGTCCGCGGCCCTGCGGAGCAGCCAGGTGTCGACGGTGACGACCGCGATGGTGCCCGTCTCCACGACGGCCGACCAGGCCCGTCGCTCATCGGCGAGTACGGAGTCGCCGCGCCGGATCTCGTCGCCGCCGTTGGTGCGCACCGTGCCGTCGAGGACCGTGACGATCATCAGCCCGGACTCCGGCCGCGCGGCGACCCGGCCCCGCGCTCGGATGCCGATCTCGTCCACAGCGAAGCCGGCGGCGACGCTGCGCCGGTGCGTCACCTCATTGCCGGGACCGATTCCTTCGACGTGCAGCGACTCGGCGTAGTGGTCATCGGCAGGCACCTGTTCCGCGGTGGCATCGGCGGCGACGAACGCGCCGTTGAGCCCAGCCGACGGGGGCGTCTCAGCGACGGGGTACACGGGGATATGCAGATTCACGGACGGTCCGCTCTGACAAATGTGGCCAGTGACAGCGGCCCGTTCACCCGAAAGGCGAACAGGGCCGGGACGGCTTTTGCTCAGCCGGACCACAGTCAGCATACCGTCCGCCGCCGTGGACCTTGTTTTGCTGGGGCTGCACCGGGTACGCCCCTGCCGCCACACGGCCCACCACGGGGGGCACGGGCCGCGAGTCGGACGGGAGAAGCGCGTGAGCATCATAGTCGACGGACCCGTGCGCGGTACGTCGGGCGATTCCACGCTGCGTTGCGCCGGGACACTGGATGCGACGACCTACCGCACCCTGCGCGACATCGTGATCGACGCGGTTCTCGAGGAGCCGCCCGTCGTCATCGTCGATGTCGACGCGTTGCGGGTCCCCGTCGTATCGGCATGGTCGGTGTTCACCAGCGCCCGCTGGCATGTCAGCGCGTCTGGCCCGACGTTCCGGTGGTGCTCGCATCGGCTGACGACGATGTGCGGAAAATGCTCTGCCGCAACGACGTCGAGGCCGCAGGTGTGCCCGGCTACCCTTCGTGGTGTCCAGCGCGGCCCTCGCCCGCGAGCTGGTCGGCACCTGGCTGACCGTCGCGTCCGAACTCGTCGAAAACGCTCTCCTGCATACCGAATCAACACCGTCACTGATCCTCGAATGCGACGGGGACAAGATCACCGTGGGCCGTCTGGGTCCGGAGAACGCCCTGTAGCGGGCCGTCGGCCGATTCGCTCGGCGGACCGGGATAGCCACGCAGCGAACATCATTCGTGGCTGGCGACGCTGCGAGCCCGGTGCCGATCTACGGTGTCGCGATGGTCGACGATCTGCCGGTACCCGACACACCACGGGCGGGTGCCTTCCGGTATCTGTCCGCGTTCGACACGTGGGAATGGTCGGACGAGGTGGCGCTGATGCACGGCTATCAGCCGGGCACGGTGACCCCGACGACGGAGCTGATGCTGGCGCACAAGCACCCCGACGATCGCACGACGGTGGCCGAACTGATCGAGAACGTGCGCAGGCACGGCGCGGCGTTCAGCAGCAGGCATCGCATCATCGACACCGCAGGACGGACCCGGCTGGTGGTGGTGGTCGGCGACCACATCGTCGACGCCGACGGCACCCCGTCCGGCACGGCGGGCTTCTATGTGGACATCACCGCGGGCTTCCACGCCGATATCCAGCAGGAGGTGACCGCCGAGCTGGAGTCGATCAGCAGGCGCCGAGCCGCCATCAACCAGGCCGTCGGCATGCTGATGTTGCGGTACGCCCTGACCCCGGCCCAGGCGTTCCGGGTGCTGACCACCTTGTCGCAGAATTCGAATGTGAAGCTGCGCGACCTGGCCGAGCGGCTGGTCGAGCAGGTGCAGACCGCCGCGACACCACTGCTGACCGACGGTGCGGCAACGCTTTTCGACGACTGGCTCAATGCTGCCGGGCGGCGGCCCTAGGCATCTGGCCCTTGTCGCCGGGGTGCGCGATCTGCACGATCGGCAGATGGGTTGCGGCGGCGGCGAACGCCTCCTCGAGGGACGCGGTCGTAGGTACCTCCCCGTCCGCGTCGAACCGTCGCAGCAGCCGCCGGACCGCAGCCGAGGGAATGACGGTCCACCGGGTGTCGGCAAGCGCACAGCGAACGTTCAGGAGCCGCAGCGCCTCGAACCCGGACACCGACATGTACCGGACGCCGCCGAGGTCGACGATCAACGAGCAACTCAGCATCGCCCGGTCCAACACGACGTCGATCAGGTCGTCGACGTTCGCGGCGTCGATGACACCGTCGACGACCACCACCGTGACCGCGGGGTCATACCACCGGGTGGTCACGGACAGGACCGTGTCCGCGCGGCGGGGGGCACGCCGCTGTGGGGTTCCGGGCCGGTTCGAGCTCTGCGTCATCGGCGACTTCCTGACTCCGGGGACGCGCCCGCCGTCGAGCCGGCCGTCCGCACGCGGGTGCTTTCGAGCAAGCTGTTGTTTCAACTTTCGACCAGGATAGTGACCTATCGCACACACTGCGATCCATACCAAAAGGTCTTCGGTTTGCGGATGAGTCGGCGCCGGCGTCGTTGAGCAGGTATCCCCGCGGCGATGCGCTTTGCCGCGAGTGCCCGGCCCTTGACGCGCGGTGCCGCGATGTCCACCAAACGAAGAGGTCCGGCCCTGCGCCGACGCGTCCCGGCGGTACGATTTCTCGATATGCAGCGCACGTCACAGACCGGCTCCGGAGTGATAACTCCCATCGCGCTACGATTCCCTGAATAGTTAGCGCTGCTAGTATATTTGTGCTATGGGTCGGGAAGCTTTGAGTGACAGTAGAGTTGAAACTGCCGTGCCGGGCATCGAAGAGTACCTTCGCCCCGACGGCAGCATCGTCATACCTGATGGCATAACCCTCACCTCGTTCCTCGACCAGAACCGGACCGCCCTGGGCGATGCGCCCGCGTACCGGTTCCTGGACTTCTCGCAGGATTCCGACGGCAGGGCCATCGTGCTGAGCTGGAACGGAATGTGGGCGAAGGTGGGTGCGGTCGGCGCCCGGCTGCAGCAGGTCACCAAGCGTGGTGATCGGGTGGCCATCCTTGCTCCGCAGGGAGTGGAGTACGTCGCGGCGTTCTTCGCGGCGATCCACGCAGGCAATATCGCGGTGCCGTTGTTCGCGCCTGCACTGGCCGGGCACACCGAGCGGTTGGCAGCCGTGCTCGCCGACGCCAAACCCACGGTCGTGCTGACCACCACCGCCGGCTCCGAGGCGGTGCGTAACTTCCTGCGCACCCTGCCCGCCGCCGAACGTCCCCGGATGATCGCCGTGGACGCCGTCCCCGACGCGGTCGGCCAGACCTTCACCCCGGTCGCCCTCGAGACCGACGACATCGCCTACCTGCAGTACACCTCGGGATCGACGCGCTCCCCTGCCGGCGTCGAGATCACCCACCGCAACGTCTGTACCAATGTGCTGCAGATGGTCCTCGCCGGTGATCTGGACACGGGCGTGCGCAGCGTCAGCTGGCTGCCGCTCTACCACGACATGGGCCTGATCATGATCATGTTCCCCGCCCTCTGCGGTGCCCAGATCACGTTGATGGACCCCATGGCGTTCGTGCGCCGCCCGTATCGCTGGATCAAGCAACTCGGCATCGAATCGGCGCACGGCCGCACTTTCGCCGCCGCACCCAACTTCGCCTTCGAGCTGGCCTCCGAGCGCGGCCTGCCGCCCAGCGGCGACACGCTGGACCTGACCAATGTCGTCACGCTGCTCAACGGCTCGGAGCCGGTGACGCTGTCGTCCGTCGAGAAGTTCACCGCGGCGTTCGCGCCCTACGGACTGCCGCTCAGCGCGATCAAACCGTCCTACGGCATGGCCGAGGCGACCCTGTCTGTGGCCAGCATCGCGCCGTCCGCATCGGCCACGGCCATCTATCTGGACCGCGCCGAGCTCAACGCCGGGCGCGCCGTCGTCGTGGAAGCCGACACCGAGGACGCGGTGGCGCACGTGTCCTGCGGTCAGCCGATCCCCAACCAGTGGGCCGTGATCAGCGGCAGCGACGGCAACGAGCTTCCCGACGGTTCCATCGGAGAGATCTGGCTGCACGGCAACAATGTCGGCCGCGGCTACTTCGGCCGCGCCGAAGAGACCCTGCGGGTGTTCGGCAACAAGCTCCAGACCCGGCTCCCGGCGGACAGCCATGCCGAGGAAGTGGCCGAGAACGCGCTGTGGCTCGCCACCGGCGATCTCGGTGTCTACCTGGACGGGGAGCTGTACCTGACCGGCCGGATCAAGGACATGATCATCGTCGACGGCCGCAACCACTACCCCACAGACATCGAGACCACCGTCAGCGCGTCCTCGCCTGCGGTGCGCTCCGGCTACGTGGCCGCGTTCTCGGTTCCCGGCGCCGCCAGTGAGGAACTGGTGATCGTCGCCGAGCGCGCCGCTCGATGGGGCAAGGCCGAGCCGGGCCCCATCCTGGATGCGATCCGCGCGGCGGTGTCCCGGCTGCACCAGGTGCGGGTGGCCGACGTACGGATGGTCGCCGCCGGGGTCATCCCCCGCACCACGTCCGGCAAGCTGGCCCGAAATGCCTGCCGCGCAGCATATTTGGACGGCAAGTTCGACCGCTGACGGCCTTGGCCGTCAGCGGTCGAACCGTCAGAACGGCGACTTCGGGCTGATCGGCACCGTGATGACGTTCATGGCGTTGTAGAGACCGTTGGACACCGTCACCGTGAAGAAGTCAGACAAGCCGCCGGCCAGATACGACGCCGTGCGAGAGCCGTCCGTCGGGTCATAGCTGAAACTCCCGTCCGCCCCGACGGTCGCCCTGCCGCCCACGGCCTGCGTGGTGAGCGAGTACGTCACCGCGTGACCGGCCGGATCGGTCGAGGTCAACGTGCCGGTGACGATCCCGGAATCCGGGTCGACCGTCTGGCCCGCCTTCACCGGGGCACTCGGGGTATCCGGTATGGCGATCGGCACGCTGATGCTCGCGATCGAACTGACGAACGTGCCGTTGGTCGCCACGACGGTGAAGCCATCGGCCGTCGTCACCCCGAGCCCGGAACTGAGCCGGGCCGCCGCCGACGGCTTGTAGGTGAACGCACCGGTG
Organism: Mycolicibacterium cosmeticum; assembly: GCA_016197365.1. GTDB lineage: Bacteria > Actinomycetota > Actinomycetes > Mycobacteriales > Mycobacteriaceae > Mycobacterium > Mycobacterium cosmeticum_A. Next base: position 45,143 of record JACPVS010000023.1, read on the forward strand.
GCCGTGTCGAAGTTCAGGGTGCCGAAGACTGTCGGAGTCAGCACCCGGTAGGTGATCGGCAGGTCGGCCGGGTCGGTCGAGCTGATCGTGCCCGTCACCAGGCCGCTGTACCCGTCCGTAGTCTGCGCCGTCTTCGCGGGTGTGGTCGGGACATCGGTCATCGGGGTGATGGGCACCGTGATGAGCCCGGGTGCGCCGATCAGCCCACCGTTGGTGGCCACCACCGTGAACACGTCCGAGGTCACCACGCCCAGGCTGGCCAGCACCTGGGCGGCCGCGGACGGTTTGTAGGTATAGGCCCCGCTGGTCTTGTCGTAGGTCAGCGAACCGCTCACCGGCGGGGTGAGGACGGTGTACTTCAGCGGCGTATCGGCCGGGCTGCTCGACCCGAAGATGCCGGTCACCTTGCCGGTAAGCGGGTCGACGGTCCGCGATATCGAGATCGGCGAACTCGGCATGCCGTTGGTGGCGGGGTCGACCTTGACGGCGACGAGCGAATAGATGGCCGACAGACCATTGGAGATGGTGACGGTGAAGACGTCGTTGACGGGTACCAGGACGGCGCCGATCCGGGCAGCTTCTGACGGCGTGTAGGTGTAATTGCCCGTCTTGGCGTCGACGGTGAGCGTGCCCAGCAGCGGTTTCACCGCCACCGTGTAGGTCATCGGCAGCTTGGCTTCGTTGCTGGCGTTGAGGTTTCCGGTCACGGTGCCGTCGCCGGGCGCTGCGCCGGATGCGGTGGGGGTGCCGGCCACGGGCGGGGCTACGTGCCAGTCGGTTTGCAGTTGACGGAACCAGATCCACGTCGCGGCCTGCTGGAGGTCCAGCGGGGGCAACGGCGTATTCGTGTTGAGCCCCATCAGTTTCAGCACCGCGCTCATGACTTTGAGGACGGGCACCGCGATCGCCCTCGGCGGGGCTGTCGTGGCGGTGGGCGTTGCGGCCGCGGCCGGCGTCGCCGCGGTGGTCAGCGCCACTGCCGAGGCGGTGGTGGCGGCGGCCGCGGTGACCTTCGAGGTGGCGGCCGGCGTCGCCGTGGTGGCGTCGTCATCCTTGCTCGCGGCGGTGTCGGCCGTGGCCGTCTTGACCGAATTCTTCTTGGCCACAGACGATTTCGCCCCGTGGGTGCGGGCGGGTGCGGTGGTGTTCGTGGTTTCCGTGGCCGCGTCCTTGGCCGGTTCAGGATCCGGGCTCGCGGTGTTCTTGGGGTCGTCCTTGGTGTCGTCCTTGGTCGGCTCGGTGGCCTGGGTGGTCGCGGCGGGCTTCTTCTTTTTCTTCTTGGGTGCGGTCGATGCCTGGCCCGCGGTGGCGCTCGTAGATGTCGTGGACTGGGCGGTACCCGGCGATGTACCCGATGTTCCGTCGTCGGCGTAGGCGACGCCCGTTCCGCTCGCGAGCGCGGCCCCCATGCCCAGCGCCACCGCCCCGGCACCGAGCCAGGCGTACGGCTCGGGATGGCGGGGCGCGGCGCGGTGTGCACCCCGTCCCCCGCGCCTGTCCGTCCGTTTGCTCTTGGCGCCCTTGGGCAACCTGTGTCCACCAGCCATCGAATACCCCCCATTACGTGATCGGATGAAGCCGCCACTGCCACGGATCACACAGAGAGCGGCGTCGTGGATATTAACGGGTGCGTAAGGCGAAATGCGCGGTAGCGGGGATACCGGTGGGAAGGTTTACAAAGAGTTCAGTTCGGGTCGCGAAACAAAAAGGCCGCGAACTCTTTCGAGTTCGCGGCCTTGATGCCTGCAGTTCGTAGAACCGCTTTTGTGGGCGAAGGGGGACTTGAACCCCCACGTCCCGAAGGACACTGGCACCTGAAGCCAGCGCGTCTGCCATTCCGCCACTCGCCCGAATGACGGGAGAAACCGTATCACCACTACGGTTCTGGACCCAAACCGTTTGATCCGGATCAAGATCACCCGCGCTGACCTGCCCCGACCCGATTCTCAGAGTTCTGTTGGTCACGCATCGAGGCACTTGGCCGATAACATGCGTGTGAGCAGTGTGGCCAGAGCGACACGCAACGCGCGAGGGCACAGCACGACGACGACGGAGGGCGGTGATATGGGTCTCGCGGACCGTATCGAACGTCGCCTCGAATCAACCGTCGGCGACGCTTTCGCCCGGGTATTCGGCGGATCGATCGTTCCGCAGGAAGTCGAAGCACTGTTGCGGCGCGAAGCCGAAGCCCACACCGTGAAGGCCGGTGGAGGCCGCATTTTGGCCCCCAACGACTACATCATTACGCTCAGTGACACTGATTATCAGAAGGTGAGCGCCGATCCGGAACGGACGTCGACGACATTTGCCCGGCACCTGCAAGGTTTTATTCATGACCAGGGTTGGCAAACGTATGGTGATGTGGTCATCAGGTTCGAGGCCGCATCGACGCTGCACACCGGACAGTTTCGTGCCCGTGGAGCGGTCAACCCCGACTCGACCACCGGCACGCCCGTCCCACCACAGCACGACCGCCCGTCCACCGCACAACCAGGAGTACCAGCGATGACCGACAACCCGAGCTACCGCGGCCAGGGACAGGGGCGGCCCGGCGACGACCAGTACGACGACCGCTACCGCCAGCAGGAAGACCCGCGCGGAGGCCACGCGTCAGATCGTCCCGAGCAGGGCGCCTACCCCGACCAGGGTGGCTACCCCCCGCGCCAGGGTGGCTACCCGGACCAGGGCTACCCGCCCCCGCCGGCCCCGCCGTCCTATGAGCAGCGTCCCCCGGCCGGTTACGGCCAGCCGCCCGCCTCTCCTCCCCCGGGCTACCCCGATCAGGCCTACCGGCAGCAGCCGCCCGCCGGCTACCCGCAGCCGCCTGCCTCTCCTCCGCCGGGCTACGGCGAATACGACTACGGCCGCCCGCCGGCCCCGCCGCGCCCGGATGAGGGCTACGGACGGCCCCCGGCACCGTCCTACGAACAGCCGTCCTACCCCGATCAGGGTGGCGGCTACCCGGACCAGGGTGGCTACGGTCGTGCCGATTACGGCCGCCAGGACTACGCCGCACCGGCCGCGCCCGCGGCCCCGCAGGCGCCCGACTACGGCCGCTACGAGCAGCCGGCCGCCCCGGGCTACCCCGACGGCGGTTACGGCGAGCCCGAGGCCTACAGCTACGGGCAGGGTTACGGCCAGGGCGCCCAGAGCGGTCAGGACTACGGCCAGGGTTATGCCGCCGAGCAGGCCGCTCCGGCCGGTGGTGCCTACGGCGGGTACGCCGGCGCCGCGACGGTGACGCTGCAGCTCGACGACGGCAGTGGCCGCACCTATCAGCTGCGCGAAGGTGCCAACGTCATCGGCCGCGGCCAGGACGCCCAGTTCCGGTTGCCGGACACCGGCGTGTCGCGCCGGCACCTGGAGATCCGCTGGGACGGCCAGGTCGCGCTGCTGTCGGACCTGAACTCCACCAACGGCACCACGGTGAACAACGCCCCGGTGCAGGAGTGGCAGCTCGCCGACGGTGACGTGATCCGGCTGGGCCACTCCGAGATCATCGTCCGCGTCCACTGAACGCCCTGAGCTGGGGAGAGGCGCACCGCTTCGCCCTCGCCCCGGCAAGCGCCCCGGTATCGTGACGGTGCCGAAGGTCGACAGGTGTGGGGGGAAGGACGTCGGATGCAGGGGCTAGTTCTGCAGCTGACGAGGGTCGGTTTCCTGCTGTTGCTGTGGCTGTTCATCTGGTCGGTGCTGCGCATCCTGCGTACCGATATCTACGCCCCGACCGGGGCCGTGATGGTGCGGCGCGGGCTGGCTCTGCGGGGCTCGCTGCTGCCCAACCGGGAACGGCGCCACATCGCCAAGCACATGATCGTCACCGAGGGTGCTCTCGCGGGGACCCGCATCACCCTGAGCAGCCAGCCGGTACTGATCGGCCGGGCCGACGACTCGACGCTGGTGCTCACCGACGATTACGCGTCGACACGGCACGCCAGGCTGTCCCCACGGGGCTCGGAATGGTATGTCGAGGACCTAGGATCGACCAACGGTACATACCTTGACAGGGCGAAGGTGACGACGGCGGTAAGGGTTCCGATGGGAACGCCGGTACGAATCGGCAAGACGGTAATCGAGTTGCGGCCATGACCTTGGTATTGCGTTATGCAGCGCGCAGCGACCGCGGACTCGTCCGCGCCAACAACGAAGACTCGGTGTACGCCGGTGCACGCCTGCTGGCGCTCGCCGACGGCATGGGCGGTCACGCCGCGGGCGAGGTCGCCTCACAGCTGGTGATCGCGGCGCTGGCTCATCTCGACGACGACGAGCCCGGCGGCGATCTGCTCAAGAAGCTGAACGACGCGGTGCACGAAGGCAACTCGGCCATCGCCGCACACGTCGAGGCCGACCCAGAACTGGAGGGCATGGGCACCACGCTCACCGCCATCCTGTTCGCGGGCGGCCGGCTGGGCCTGGTCCACATCGGCGACTCGCGCGGCTATCTGATGCGCGACGGCGAGCTGAACCAGATCACCAAGGACGACACCTTCGTCCAGACGCTGGTGGACGAGGGCCGCATCACCGCAGAGGAGGCGCACAGCCACCCGCAGCGGTCACTCATCATGCGAGCCCTCACCGGCCACGAGGTCGAGCCGACGCTGATCGTGCGGGAGGCCCGCGTCGGGGACCGGTACCTGCTCTGTTCGGACGGTCTGTCCGACCCGGTCAGCCACGACACCATCCACGAGGCCCTGCAGATACCCGACGTGGTGGACAGCGCGGACCGACTCATCGAGTTGGCCCTGCGCGGCGGCGGACCCGACAACGTGACCGTGGTGGTGGCCGACGTGGTCGACTACGACTACGGCCAAACCCAGCCGATCCTGGCCGGCGCGGTCTCCGGGGAAGACGACAACACCGCTCCCCCGAACACCTCAGCGGGACGGGCATCGGCGTTCAACCCACGCAGGACCGCGCCGAAACGGGTCGTCACCCCTCCGGAGGAACTCCCAAAAGCACACCGCTCCAAGCGGCGTCTGGTGATCGCGGGAGTCGTGGTGTTGTTGGTCGTGTTGGCCGGCTTGGCGGTCGCACGGGAGATCATCCGCAACAACTATTACGTCGGTGAGCAGGACGGCACCGTCTCCATCATGCGCGGCGTACAGGGCTCGTTCCTGGGCCTGGCGCTGCAGGAACCGTTCCTGGTCGGATGCCTCAATGCGCGAAACGAGTTGTCGCTGATCAGTTTCGGACAGTCCAAGACCAATCTGGACTGTGAGCTGCTCGGCGTCGACGACATCCGGGAGTCCGAGCGCGCCCAGGTCGCCGCGGGGCTGCCCGCGGGCAGCCTCGACGACGCGATCAGTCAGATCAACGAACTCGCGCACAGTTCGGTGCTGCCCATCTGCGCCCCGCCGGCCACGACGCCCAAGCCCACCCCGAAGCCGAGTCCCGCGCCCAGCCCGGCCCCGGCGACCCCGCCGGCCCCCGCACCCTCCGGAGCGCCGGCGCCCACCACCAGCAGCACCGCGGCGCCGGCACCCACACCGACCACCACCGGTTCCCTGCCGCCCGCTCCGGCACCCTCGCCTGCACCTGCTCCCACCACCACTCAGGCACCGACCGTCACGGCACTCCCCCCTTCACCGCCGGAGCCGGGCACCACGTGCCGGACGGCGTCATGACCACAGCTCCCCAGTCACCCGTCGCCGTCACGCCGCCGCTGCCCAACCGGCGCAACGCCGAACTGGGACTGCTGGGCTTCGCCGCGGTGATCACCACCGTGGCCCTGCTCATCGTGGAGGCCAACCAGGAGCAGGGCCTGAGCTGGGATCTGCTGCAGTACACCGTGGCCTACCTGGCCCTGTTCGCCGGCGCGCATCTGGCCGTGCGACGCTTCGCCCCCTATGCCGATCCGCTGCTGCTACCGGTGGTGGCACTGCTGAATGGCTTGGGGCTGATCATGATTCACCGCCTCGACCTGGCCGCCGCGCCCATGAACCCGGACAGCCCGACGGCCAACCAGCAGATGCTGTGGACGCTGGTGGGTGTCATCGCCTTCTCCGCGATCGTCATCGCGGTACCCGACCACCGGGTGCTGGCCCGCTACGGCTACCTGTGCGGGCTGACCGGCCTTGTGCTGCTTCTGATTCCGGCCCTGCTGCCGTCGAAGTACTCCGAGCAGAACGGCGCCAAGATCTGGATCCAGTTCCCCGGCTTCTCCATCCAGCCCGCGGAGTTCTCCAAGATCCTGCTGCTGATCTTCTTCTCCGCCGTGCTGGTCGACAAGCGCGAACTCTTCGTCAGCGCCGGAAAGCACGTCCTGGGCATGGATCTGCCCCGCCCCCGCGACCTGGCGCCGCTGCTGGTGGCCTGGGCGGCGTCGGTCGGGGTGATGGTCTTCGAGAAGGACCTGGGCACCTCCCTGCTGCTGTACACCTCCTTCCTGGTGCTCGTGTACGTGGCCACCGGCCGGCTGACCTGGGTGCTCATCGGGCTGGCCCTGTTCGCCGTGGGAAGTGTTGTGGCATACCAGCTTTTCGGCCACGTCCGGGTGCGGGTGCAGAACTGGATCGACCCGTTCGCCGATCCGGACGGCGCCGGCTTCCAGATGGTGCAGTCGCTGTTCAGTTTCGCCACCGGCGGCATCTTCGGGACCGGGCTGGGTAACGGCCAGCCGGGCACCGTCCCCGCTGCCTCAACGGATTTCATCATTGCGGCCGTCGGTGAGGAACTCGGCCTGGTCGGCCTGGCCGGCGTGCTGATGCTCTACACCATCGTCATCATCCGCGGACTGCGCACCGCGATCGCCGTCCGCGACAGCTTCGGCAAGCTGCTGGCCGCCGGGCTCGCCTCGGCCCTGGGTATCCAGCTGTTCATCGTCGTCGGCGGGGTGACCAAACTGATCCCGTTGACCGGGCTCACCACACCCTGGATGTCTTACGGCGGTTCATCTTTGGTGGCCAACTACATCCTGCTGGCGATCCTGATGCGGATCTCGCATGCGGCCCGGCGGCCGATCACGGCCAGCCGCGGCCCCAACCCGACGCCGATCGCCTCCGCCAGCACGGAGGTGATCGCGAAAGCATGAACACCGCCCTGCGCCGTCTCTCCGTCAGCATCATGGTGCTGATCGTGCTGCTGCTCGGCAACGCCACCTTCACCCAGGTGTTCGCCGCCGACGGCTACCGCGCCGACCCGCGCAACCAGCGCGTGCTGCTCGACGAATACTCCCGCCAGCGTGGCCAGATCTCTGCGGGCGGCCAGCTGCTGGCCTACTCGGTGTCCACCAACGGCCGGTTCCGGTTCCTGCGGGTGTACCCCAACCCGTTCACCTACGCGCCGGTCACCGGCTTCTACTCGCTGCAGTACTCCAGCAGCGGCCTCGAACGCGCCGAGGACACCATCCTCAACGGCTCCGACGAGCGGCTGTTCGGCCGGCGTCTCGCCGACTTCTTCACCGGTCGCGACCCGCGCGGCGGCAACGTGTCGACCACGATCAACCCGCAGGTGCAGCAGGCCGCCTGGGACGCCATGGAGCGTGGCTGCGACGGCCCCTGCAAGGGGTCCGTGGTGGCGCTGGAGCCCGCCACCGGCAAGATCCTGGCGATGGTGTCCGCACCGTCCTACGATCCCAACGAGCTGGCCAGCCACGACGGCAACGAGCAGTCCGCGGCCTGGCAGCGGTTGCGCGACAACCCGGACACCCCCCTGGTCAACCGGGCCATCTCGGAGACCTATCCGCCGGGATCCACCTTCAAGGTGATCACCACCGCCGCGGCCCTGCAGGCCGGCTCCACCCCCAACACTTCGCTGACCTCCGCCGCCCGGATCCCGTTGCCGGACAGCACCGCGACGCTGGAGAACTACGGCGGATCGACCTGCGGTAACGGCCCGACGGCCACGCTGCGCGAGGCGTTCGCCCGATCCTGCAACACCGCCTTCGTCCAGCTGGGTCTCGACACCGGCGCGGACAAGCTGCGGGCCGCCGCGCGGGCCTTCGGGCTGGACGAGGCGCCGTCACCGATCCCGCTGCAGGTGGCCAACTCGACCATCGGCCCGATTGACGACAGGGCCGCGCTGGGTATGTCCAGCATCGGACAGAAGGACGTCGCGGTGACACCGCTGCAGAACGCCATGGTGGCGGCCACCATCGCCAACGACGGCGTCACCATGACCCCATATCTCGTCGACGGCCTCAAGGGCCCGGACCTTTCCAACATCGCCACCACCGCACCGCAAGAGCGCAGCCGAGCGGTGTCACCGCAGGTCGCGGCTACACTTACTGATCTGATGGTCGGCGCCGAGCAGGTGACGCAGCAGAAGGGAGCCATCGCCGGCGTGCAGATCGCATCGAAGACGGGCACCGCTGAACACGGAACCGATCCCCGCAACACCCCGCCGCATGCGTGGTACATCGCATTCGCCCCGGCACAGGCCCCCAAGGTGGCCGTCGCCGTCCTCGTGGAGAATGGGGGCGACCGATTGTCCGCCACCGGCGGTGCGGTGGCCGCCCCGATCGGGCGGGCCACCATCGCCGCTGCTCTGCGGGAGGCATCATGACGGCCCGGGTGGGTGTGACGCTGTCCGGCCGCTACCGGCTGCAACGTCTGATCGCGACCGGCGGCATGGGCCAGGTGTGGGAGGGACTGGACACCCGGCTCGGCCGCCAGGTGGCCATCAAAGTGCTCAAGGCGGAGTTCTCCGAGGACTCCGAGTTCGTCGACCGGTTCCGCGGCGAGGCCCGCACCGTCGCGATGCTCAACCACCCCGGCATCGCCAGCGTCTACGACTACGGCGAGACCGAGATCGAGGCCGGCGAGGGCCGCACCGCGTACCTGGTGATGGAACTGGTCAACGGCGAGCCGTTGAACTCCGTCATCAAGCGCACCGGGCGGCTGTCGTTGCGGCACGCGCTGGACATGCTCGAGCAGACCGGCCGGGCGCTGCAGGTCGCCCACACCGCCGGGCTGGTGCACCGCGACGTCAAACCCGGCAACATCCTGATCACCCCCACCGGGCAGGTGAAGCTGACCGACTTCGGCATCGCCAAGGCCGTCGACGCCGCCCCGGTCACCCAGACCGGCATGGTGATGGGCACCGCGCAGTACATCGCCCCCGAGCAGGCGCTGGGCCGCGACGCGACCGCCGCCAGCGACGTGTACTCCCTCGGTGTCGTTGGCTACGAATCACTTTCGGGCAAGCGGCCGTTCACCGGCGACGGCGCACTGACCGTGGCGATGAAGCACATCAAGGAGCAGCCGGCCCCGCTGCCCGCCGATCTGCCGCCCAATGTGCGCGAGCTGATCGAAATCACGCTGGCCAAAGAGCCCAACCACCGGTACCGCTCGGGCGGCCCGTTCGCCGACGCGGTGGCCGCGGTGCGTGCCGGTCGCCGGCCCCCGCGCCCCAACCATGCACCCACCATCGGCCGGGCCACCCCCGCCGCGATTCCGTCGACCACCCAGGTCAGGGCCGCCGCGGCCGCCGAATACCGGCCCCCGCCGACGGCGGCACGGCCCCGGCCTGCCACGGGCAGCCACCGCACCCCGCCGCCACGGCGCACCTTCTCGCCCGGTCAGCGGGCGCTGCTGTGGGCCGCGGGCGTGCTCGGCGCGCTGGCCATCATCATCGCGGTGCTCATCGTGCTGAACGCACAGGACAAGAAGGACCGTCCGGTGCAGCAGGAGACGTCCACGAGCACCACCGTCATCGGCGTGCCCCCCTCCGGTGCACCTCCCAGTGAGACCCCGTGACCACGCCACAGCACCTTTCGGACCGTTACGAGCTGGGGGAGATCCTCGGGTTCGGCGGGATGTCCGAGGTTCACATCGCCCGGGACGTCCGGTTGCACCGGGATGTGGCGGTGAAGGTGCTGCGTGCCGACCTGGCCCGCGACCCCAGTTTCTATCTGCGTTTCCGTCGTGAGGCGCAGAATGCCGCGGCGCTGAACCACCCCGCGATCGTCGCCGTCTACGACACCGGCGAGGCCGAGACGCCCACCGGGCCGCTGCCCTACATCGTCATGGAGTACGTCGACGGCGTGACGCTGCGCGACATCGTGCACACCGACGGGCCGATCGAGCCCAAGCGTGCGCTCGAGATCATCGCCGACGCCTGCCAGGCCCTGAACTTCAGCCATCAACACGGCATCATCCACCGCGACGTCAAGCCCGCGAACATCATGATCAGCAACAGCGGCGCGGTGAAGGTGATGGACTTCGGCATCGCCCGCGCGCTGGCCGACACCGGCAACAGTGTCACCCAGACCGCCGCGGTGATCGGCACGGCGCAGTACCTGTCTCCCGAGCAGGCCCGCGGCGAACCGGTCGACGCCCGCTCCGACGTGTACTCGCTGGGCTGCGTGCTCTACGAAATCCTCACCGGGGAGCCACCTTTCGTCGGCGACTCGCCGGTGGCGGTGGCCTACCAGCATGTCCGTGAGGACGCCGATCCGCCGTCCAAGCGCAACCCCGCGATCTCCCCGGAACTCGACGCCGTGGTGCTCAAGGCGCTGACCAAGAACCCGGAGAACCGGTACCAGACGGCCGCGGAAATGCGCACCGACCTGATCCGAGTGCACAGCGGCGAAGCTCCCGAGGCGCCCAAGTTGCTCACCGACGCCGAACGCACGAACTTCCTGACCGTCAGCCAGCCGCACGCCCGCGCGCTGCCGACCGAACACATTCCGGCGGCCGGTGGGTACAACTCGTCTTCCGGTGGGGGATCGGTGGGACGGTGGCTGATCGCGGTCGCGGTGCTGGCGGTGCTCACCGTGGTCGTCACCATCGCGATCAACGCGATCGGCGGCAAGCCCCGCGATGTGCAGATTCCCGATGTCGCCGGGCAGGCCTCGGCCGACGCCATCGCGACCCTGCAGAATCGCGGGTTCAAGACGAACATTCAGCGCAACCCCGACTCGAAGGTGCCGCCGGACCACGTCATCGGCACCGACCCGAACGCCGCCACCTCCGTGAGCGCCGGGGACGAGATCACCATCAACGTCTCGACCGGGCCCGAACAACGTGAGGTGCCCGACGTGTCCGGGCTGAGTTACGCCGACGCCGTGCGCAAGCTCACCGACTCCGGCTTCGGCAAGTTCAAACAGGCGCCGTCCTCCTCGGTGCCGGAGCTGAAGGACCGGGTGGTCAGCACGGTGCCGCCGGCCAACTCGACGTCGGCGATCACCAACGAGATCACCGTCGTCGTCGGTACCGGACCGCAGACCAAGGCCGTCCCCGATGTCACCAATCAGACCGCCGACGGGGCGACGAACAACCTCCGGATCCTCGGCTTCACCACGATCCTGACCGCGCCGCTGTCCAGTCCGCGCCCGGCTGGGGAGGTGGTGGCCACCGACCCGATCGCGGGCACCGTGGTGCCGCTCGATGCGCCGGTGACCCTAAAGGTCTCGCTGGGCAATCAGTTCCTGATGCCGAACCTGGCGGGCCAGTTCTGGGTGGACGCCGAGCCGAATCTGCGGGCGCTGGGGTGGACGGGTGTGCTGATCAAGGGCGCCAACGTCGACAACAGCGGCCAGCGGTCCAACGCGGTGGTGACGCAGAGCCCGGCACCGGGCAGCGGCCTCGGTTACGGCGACTCGATCACGCTCAACTTCGCGTCGTAGCAGCCTGGACCGTATCCGCGACTTCCTGCTCGAGCGTGCGTACCAGGCTCTCGTCGGGCGCTTCGCCGCAGAAGCCCAGCCAGTTGGCGAGCATGCGGTGCCCGCCCTCGGTGAGGATCGACTCGGGGTGGAACTGCACCCCGTGGATCGGCAACTCGGTGTGCCGTACCGCCATGATGACGCCGGAGTCGGTGTGCCCGGTCGCTTCCAGGACGTCCGGTTTGGTCTCCGGCAGGATGGTCAGCGAGTGGTACCGGGTGGCCGTGAACGGGTCCGGAAGTCCTTGCAGCACACCGACGTCGGCATGGTGCACCAGGCTGGTCTTGCCGTGCAGCAGTTCGGGCGCACGGTCCACGGTGCCGCCGAAGGCCACCCCGATGGCCTGGTGGCCCAGACACACCCCGAGTAGTGGTGTGCCGGTTTCGGCACTGGCGTGCACCAGCGGGATGGAGGCGCCGGCCCGTTCTGGGGTGCCCGGGCCGGGGGAGAGCAGGATGCCGTCGAACTGCTCGGCGACGCTGCGGGGGTCGGCGAGGCGGTCATCGTCGTTGCGCCAGACCTGGGCCCGCACGCCGAGCTGACCCAGGTACTGGACCAGGTTGAACACGAAGCTGTCGTAGTTGTCGACGACCAGAACCTGCATGCGGTCAGGCTACTTGGGCGTGCAAAAGGGTTAATACCCGAGCGGCCCGGCGGGCTTGGCGTACTTCATCCGCACGGGCGCGGTGTACCCGGCGAGTTCGACGGACCCGCGCGGGACCTCGCTGTAGGTCAGCCCGAACCGCACGGCGTATTGCTTGTAGAGCGCCACGTTGGGTGCCGCACCCAGCGCGGCCTGCATGGCGGGCACGTTGCCGATCGCCGAGATCACGTACGGCGGGCTGTAGGTGCGGCCGCCCAGCAGCAGGGTGTTGCCGACGCAGCGGGGTGACGAGGTGCCGATGATGCGCTGGTCCTGCACCTGGATTCCTTCGGCACCCGCACTCCACAGCGCGTTGAGCACTGCGACGATGTCCTGCTGGTGCACGACCAGATCGTCGGGGGCGGCGTCGCGCGGGAAGCGGCCCTGCGCGTCGCGCTGCGCATCGTTGAGGGTGATGACCAGGCCGGGTCCGCGCTCCGGGTTCAACCCTGCCTGTTCGGCGAGCTGGTCGGATCGGTGGGTGATGGCGCGTAATGCGGCGTCGGCGCCGGGGGAGCCGCCGTGATGGTTGTCGATCGCCGACACCATCTGGTCACGCTGTGCGGTGAGCCGGTCCACGCCGCTCTGCGCCTCGCGGACCAGGTCGACCAGCCGGGGAGCGTCACTGCGGCGGATCTCGCTGCCGCCGGAGACCCCGTGCGTCGTGGCGAGCAACAGTCCGGCAAGCAGACACACCACCGGGACCCCGAACCGCCAGGCCGAACGTGGTCGCGCAGAATTCTCGGCCCGGGCCGGCGCTGCGTTAGGCTCGGGGTTCAAGTTTGGCCGCCGTCTTCCATCGTCTCCAAAGGTAACCATGCCCAAGTCCAAAGTTCGCAAGAAGAACGACTTCACCATCAACCCGGTGAGCCGGACCCCGGTCAAGGTGAAAGCCGGACCGTCGAGCGTGTGGTTCGTGGTGCTGTTCGTCGGCCTGATGCTGGTCGGTCTGCTCTGGCTGCTGGTGTTCCAGCTGGGAGCCACCGGGCTGAACGCTCCGACCTGGCTGAATTGGATGGCCGATCTCGGCCCGTGGAACTACGCGATCGCCTTTGCCTTCATGATCACAGGGTTGTTGCTCACGATGCGGTGGCGCTGAGACTCGCCCGCGCCGGAATGAATTCATTTTGGCTTCGGAGTGTTACCCATCTCGCAACCGCGTCGTCATCCAATCACAACGTTGTTATTCATCCCCATTGGGGATAGCGCCTGTGGATAACTACAAAGCCCACGGTGAGACCGGGTATTGAGACCATGCAGCAAACAAGTTGGGGCCCCAAGCCCGTCGGCGTCGCCGGAATCGGTTTTGCCGGATTGGTCATGGCAGTCGGCGTTGTGACCATGGTCACAGACGGTCCGGGGCGTGTTCTGGGCGGCGTTGCCGCGCTGGGTTTGCTGATGTTTGCAACTATGTCCTGGGTCACACGGCCGAAGCTGGCAATCTCCGGTGAGGGCGTCGTGGTGCGGGGTTGGTGGCGGACCCGGGTGTTGCGGCGCGAGGACATCGCGCTCATCCGGATCACCGAGTTCCGCCGACTGGCCCGCAAGGTGCGCCTCCTCGAGGTCGACACCGCCGACGATCGGCTCTACGTGTTCACCCGCTGGGATCTGGGCACCAACCCGCTCGACGTGCTCGACGCACTGACCGACGCCGGATACGCGGGCCCGTAACGCAGCTCAGCGCATGCCCGCGGTGGCGGGCATGCGCTGAGGAAGAAAGCTGCGTGCGGTTAGGAAACGGTGATCGACTCGATGACGACGGCCTCGTTCGGGCGGTCGCTGCGGTCCACGGCCGTCGTGGCGATGGCGTCGACGACCTTCTGCGACTCCTCGTCGACGACCTCACCGAAGATGGTGTGCTTGCGGTTGAGGTGCGGGGTCTGACCCACGGTGATGAAGAACTGCGAGCCGTTGGTGCCGGGGCCCGCATTGGCCATGGCCAGCAGGTAGGGCTTGTCGAACTGCAGTTCCGGGTGGAACTCGTCGGCGAACTTGTAACCCGGTCCGCCACGGCCGGTGCCGGTCGGGTCGCCGCCCTGGATCATGAATCCGTCGATGACGCGGTGGAACACGGCGCCGTCGTAGAAGGGGCCGGAGGTGCCGCCGGAGGCGTTCTCGGTGCTGTAGTCCTTGGTGCCTTGCGCCAGGCCGACGAAGTTGGCGACCGTCTTGGGGGCGTGGTTACCGAACAGGGCAATCTTTACGTCGCCGCGGTTGGTGTGCAGCGTCGCGGTGGCTGTCTGAATGGGGCTCGTCACGAGTTGCAGTCTGCCACCCGCGCGTCCGCGCCATTTCAGGGCCCCGCCAAGACATCCCATACCGCGCCGCGGCGGTTGGTGGCAGGCTGGACACGCGTTTCCCGCCCGCCTGCGAAAGAGGTGCCCATGAGTTCCAACACGGATGTCCGGCTGACGTCGGGACAACGACTCGCGCGTGGTCTGAAGTACACCGTCGTGGGTCCCGTCGACGTCACCCGCGGCGGCCTCGGGGTGGGCCTCACCTCGGCGCTGTCGTCGGCCTCGTGGCTGGGACGCCAACTCCGTAGTGCCGACGTCGTCGAGGAACCGCGCCGCCGCAAGCCGCTGCTCTGGATCGTCATCGGTGCGGTGGTGCTGGCCGGCGGCGCCGTCACCTTCTCGATCGTGCGCCGCTCGACCCGCCCCGATCCGTCGCCGCTGCCGCCGAGTGTCGAGGTGACGCCCAAGCCGTAAGGGTCAGCCCGCCGTGCCGGCCAGCTTGGTCAAGGGGCTGGACGGCAGGCCGGTGATGGGCAATCCCTCCGTAGGAACAGACACGGTAGGAACAGACACGGTGGGAACAGACACGGTGGGGACGCCAAGACTCGGGACTGCCAGGCTAGGGGTGCCGAGGCTCGGAACGCCCAGGCTCGGGGTGCCGAGGCCGGGTAGCGCACCGGTGGGCAGCGCCGCCGACGCTGCGGTCAGCGTCTGGAGCGGGTCGGTGGCTGCGCCGGTCACGCTCTGCATCGGATTGATGGCCGACGCCGCGCCCGTCAGTGCCCCCGGCAAGTGCCCGTTGGCGATCGAGTTGATCCACGACGGGCACTGGTTCTGGATGACGGCGTTGGTGACACCGCCCGCGATCGCGCCACCGAGCGGGTTGCCGTTGGCCTTGTAGGAGCCACTGGCGAAGTTGGTGCCGGCCTGGGCGATCAAGGGGCAGAACATCTCACCCACTTGCGCGATCATCGTGCTGACCGGTCCGTTGTTGCCCACTCCCACGTCGTTGAGGACGGTGGTCACCGGGTCGGCCGCGGCGCGCGGCATGGACCACCACATCGCGGCGATCAGGATGGCCACCGCCACCACCACCGGGCGCAGCACCGTGGCGAGGACATCTCCGGTGCGCACCAGCGCGCGTCCGAAGTTCCGCCGCGTGGCCCAGTCCGGCAGTGTCTGGTGATACAGCGCAATCGTCATCTTGTTCCCCTTTGTTCCCCGATGGCATCGCGTGGATCGAGACGCGATGTCACTTCGGTAACGTTGGGCTACAAAGGTCACATTTTTAACACGGCGCGGTAACCGTTCGAACCCTATGCGTTTCGCAGCGTCGGGCCTTGGCGGGTTGGTGAGAGGATGCCCCGTTTCTTGAACGGGGAGTAAGAGATTCGGCCGTTACCTTAACGAAAATTGC
Source organism: Mycolicibacterium cosmeticum (assembly GCA_016197365.1). Taxonomy (GTDB): domain Bacteria; phylum Actinomycetota; class Actinomycetes; order Mycobacteriales; family Mycobacteriaceae; genus Mycobacterium; species Mycobacterium cosmeticum_A. The sequence continues at coordinate 61,045 of JACPVS010000023.1, forward strand.
ATGCGGAACCCGGCCATGTTCCGGGCACCGATACAAAAAGGCGGCCCCGGCGACGTGTGCCGGAACCGCCTGCAATGTGCGTGTCGAAGAATTGTGGAGCCTAGGAGATTCGAACTCCTGACATCTGCCTTGCAAAGGCGAAACACCCTGCACTTCAAGGGGTTAACCGTGAGGCGAACTGCTGAAATACATGACTGTTGTTAACAGGATTTATCTGTAACTGTGGGCAGATTGTGGGCAGTTAGTGGGCGAGCCAGAATCATTCCACGGTGCTGGTGATCAGCTCGTAGTGGTGCAGCCGGCCGCGGACGGTGTGTCGTTCGACGGTGCCGTCGACCCGCAGGCCGGTGGCGGTGTCGTCGGGGTCGATGACGAACGGTCCCCATCCCAGGCGCAGGTTGTCGCCGACCGCCGGCGGGATGTTCACCGTGGGGGCCAGGATCATGCGGTAGCGGCTGGAGACGATGGCGTCTTGGATGACGACCTCGGTGCCGAGCGGGAACACCTCGGCGCGGACTGTCTGGTCGATGCTGTCGAATATCTCTTCGCCGTAGTCGGTGTACTGCGGTGGGTCGAAGCTCACCCGGAATTGGACGACGACGGTGTCGTGGAGGATCACAGCGCGGTCCTGCGGTAGCGGTTGAGCACGAACGTCTCGGCGAGGGTGAAGCCCTGGAATGCGCCGCGGATCTCGACTGAGCCCACGCTGGTGGGGATCTGCTCGGGGTTGGCGACCATGCGCGCTGATGCGGTGGTGATCACCGCGGACAGCTGGTCGTTTGGCTCGGTGCCGGCGAATCCCCGGTTGCGGGTGTAGGCGCGCACCAGTGCGGTGATGACGGGTACGACCTCCCCGGCCAGGGCCACCAGTGCGGTGTCTGAGCCCTGGCCGAGGAAGTCGGCGACGCCTTGCGGGGTGGCCAACACTTAGGCCTCGGTGAGCAGTGTGACGGCCTGGGGCTGCAGCAGGCCGACGTCCCAGCGGCTCACGACGCGGATACCGATGCTGTCGTAGTCACCCCACGTCTGGTCGAGGATCTTGACCTCGGCGTCGACGTCGCGGGCTACGACGACCTTGGACATGTCGACCAGGGCGGCGCGCTTCTTGGTCGAGGCGGCCGGGATGTTGTCGGTGATGATGACCGGCAGGCCGAGCAGCTGCAGTGCGGTGCCGTTGGCGATGGTCTGCGGGTCGATGACATACCGCTTGTCACCGGTGCCGACCTTCACTTTGCGGATGGCCGCAAAGCTGGCCGCGGTCATGACCCAGTGCGTCGGGTTGACCTTGTTGCCCTGGGCGACCGCGAGACCGTCGATCAGGCTGTCGGGGTCGGCGAGGTCCAGCGCACCGGTGGCGATGCCGGTCTGGCGCAGGATGCCCTTGATGGTGTTCGACGTGCCGGCACCGTCCCAGAGCGCCGCGTCGAGTGTCTTGGCCACGTCGGTGACCAGGCGGGTGCGCAGCACGGACTCGAGGCCGACCACGCTGGTGCGGATCAGCTCATTGGTGAGCTTCACCAGAACCTTCAGGCCCTTGAGGGTGGAGGGCAGCAGGGTCACTTCGTCGAACGCAACGTCTCCGTCGCTGATCTGGGCACCCTCGGCGACGAACCCGGCCGTGACACCGTTGGCGACGCGCGGGATGCGGACCGGGCTGCTGGAGTCCAGCACGACGGGGCCGGCGGCGAGGAAGGTCGATGCCTGTTCGAGCGGCTGGACGAGCAGGTTGGCTACCTGGCTCTGAATGAGTGTGGTGTTACCACTGGTGGTTTCGATGGCCACGATTGGAGTCCTAACGGTGTGTGATCGGGGAGGATCGACACGCCGCCAGGACGTCAGTCGGGTCGAGGGCGCCAGGCCCTACAGGGTTGAGTGTAGCGCGCTCAGGTGCGTTCCTTGAGTAGGCCGAGCAAGCTGAACGGTTCCGATGATCCGCCGCGCTGGCCCTGGCCGATGTCGCCGGATGGCTTGCGGGAGGCCAGGTGTGGCTTGCGCTCCAGTAGTTCGTCAATGGCCGCGGTGAGCTTGTCGGCGTCGTCGAGGTGTTCCTCGTCGAACGTCAGGTCGGTCGGATCGGCCAATCTGCCTGTCGCAGTGACCATCTGTTGGTGCAGCCGTTGGGCGTATCCATCGGCCTGCTGGGCACGCTGGCGGTACCGGCCGTTCTCCTTGCGCAGATCCTCGACGACCTGGCGCGGGAACATCTCGTCTTGCTCGGATTTCAAATCCGACCCTTCGGGGGTCGCATCTGGGATGTCACCCTCAGGGGTCGCGTCTGAAACGCGACCCTCGTTGGTCGGTTCGCCGGCGGGGGTGTCGGTGGTGTCGGTCATGATGATTGGTCCTCTCGTTGTTCGTTGATTCGGGTGATGGCATCGGCGAGCTGGGTGGCCAGGTCCATTGCTTCGGTGGTATCCATGGAGAACGTCAGACCCGCGGCGCGTAGCCGGATCGGCCGGCCGGACTCGTGCAGGACGACGACGGAGGGGCTCATCTCTCGCCCGCTAAGCCGCATCGGTGCTCACCGGCCTGGCCGCGCTGATCTTGGTGATCTCGTCGTCGGAGTACCCGAGCTTGCTCAGCGCGTACGGGGCCGGCAGCAGACCGGCTTGGAATAGCTTGACGACGGCATCGGCTTCCTGGGCGACACTGCGGGTCGCGGCATCGGCCCAGTGCACGCGGATATCCTCGATGGTGTTGGGGTCACGGCCATCTCGTACCGCGATCATCAGCCGCGCCACCTGCTCCCACGACCTTCCGAAGGTGGCTTGGCGGGCCTCGGCGCGGGCGGTCAGGCTGGCCTCTGCGGCCCGCAGCGCGTCGGCCGAGGCCGGGTTGTCGGTGAACACCCCGACGTAGTGCGCCGGCAGTGTGGATACCGCCATGATCTGGCCGAGGATGACCCGCACGCTGGCTTCGTAGCCGCCGAGATCCGCCGGGTTGAGCTGGCCGAACTTCGCCTCCTGGTTCTCCGAGATCATCGCGCGGCTTCCCTCGGGTACCGGGTTCACCTCGATCATCACCGGCTGGTCGTCCTCATCGAGGACCGGGTTACCGTCGTCGTCGAGCACAGGCTCTTCGGCAAGCTCGATTCCAGTGGCCCAACGTCGCGGGCGGCCAACATATTCGGAGGTGACCATCATGTCGGCCAAACTCTTGTTGAGTGCATCGACAAGCGGCTTGAGATCGTCAATTTCGGAGATGCCCCACTCTCCGACGATGCGGTCGGTGTTGCGCAGGTTGACCACCGGGACCACGCCGAGCGGGTTGGGGATGGACTCGACGGCAGTGAATCCGGTGATGGCACCGACCTGCTGGGCGATCAGACGGGTGATGGTGTCCTCCTGATACAGGACCGCGTGAGTGACGTTGCGCACCTTGTCTTCCCAGCGCTTCACCGCCGCGGTGATCTGGCGGGTACCGGGGTCGATCTGGACGGCGACCTGCTTGGCCGATTCCACCGTGACCGATGGCCGGCCCTGCCTGTCGGCCCAGACGATGACGTAGGAATCACCGAGCAGCAGCGCTTCCCGGTGGGCGACACCGCTGGTCTGGTCGAGGTCGCAGCGGATCCAGTCGGCCCACAGCGCGGCGTCCCCGGTGAACCCGGTGATGCGTAGCCGCTCGGCCAGGGCCGTGGTGGCGAGTCTGCAGATGTTCGACGACATGATGCCGAACCTGTTGCCCAGCGCCGTCTTCGCCTCGGGTGAGAGGAACGCCAACGGTGGCTTGCCTTCGTAGTAGCGGTCGAGATCCGAGTATCGGGCCAGCGGCATGTTGAGCCGCTGAATCAGGCCGGTCAGTAGTTCGTCTTGCGTCATTCGAAACCCCTTGTCTTCTTTCGTTTCTTATGGGTTGCACGCCAGGTGGCGCGACTGTGTGCCATGACCAAGCAAGCGGCCAGGTCGATCTTCGGTGCGGTACGGGACCGGGAAGCCTTGTCCAACCTCATACCTCGGGAGTCCTCTCGTATCACCGCAGCGGCCACGTGGGCGGCCAGCTTGGCGTCCCCGCTGTGGGTCAGCCGGCCGTTCACCGCGGCGCTGTAGAGATCCCCGGTAGCGGTGGTCAGTCGTGAAGGGCTGTGCGGGAACTCGACGATCGGAAGCCGCTCAGATTCCAACACCTGCAACGTCCGGGTCCAACGGAACGGGTCGGCGATGATCTCGGCGACCTGCCAGCGCCGGCACGCCTCTCGAATCGTGTCCTCAACCTCGGCGACCGGCACCCGGTAGTCGTCATCACCGCGGGGGCGCTCCCACACCTTGATCGTGTCGAAGTGCGGTGTCGGTGAGACCGTCGCGGCCAGCAGCGCCGTCGTGTCGTCCGAGAACGAGCCATCGAGGGCGATGACCACCTCACGCCCCGCAGGAATGCCCACGCCGGTACTGAGTCCGTCCCAGACCCCGGAAGGCAGGAACGCGCCGTCAGTCGCGCTGGCAAGCTGGCACAGACGAGCACGACGGAACGTTGACTCTCGGACCTTCGGCGGCAGCAATGCCACCAGTGCGTCGCGGTGCAGGAAGTCGTCGAGCGCCGGGTTGGCCAGCTCCCAGCAGTGTTCACAGTCCGGTGGGTGGTCCTCGAATCCCGCTGCCGAGAACTCACGCCACACCTGCGACCGGTCCTCGGGATGCTCGTTGGCGTAGGCCCGCAGATCCAGGAGAACCTGATCGTCGAGCTTCGGGCCAGGCGTCCCGATGGCCACCACCACCGAACGTTTCCGCTTGCCCTGGGCGAGCTGTACAACCTCGAACAGGTCGCGGTTGATGACACCGGCCTCGTCGCAGATTGCCAGCACATAATCGAGCCCTTCCGCGCCGGCCGGGGACGCCGCGTACACGGCGAACGACGAGTCTGTGGAGGGCAGATACAAGCGCTCTTTGAACACCTGGCACCTGTCGGCAAGCTCGGGTGACAACTCGACCATGCGTCGGGCCGCCGAGAACGCCAGATTCGCCTGCTTCTCGTCGACGGCGAACACCACCACGTTCGCGCCGTCGCCCCAGCAGAAGAACACGTACAGCCCGATCGCCGCGTTCAACGTCGTCTTGCCCGAACCACGCGGCAGCATCAGCCCAACCGTGCGAGCGCCCGAGTCGAGCACATCCCGAACGATGTCCATCTGCCACGGGCGAGGGTTGAGCTTGCCGCGGGAGTTCGTACCCTTCGGCACCCGAATGAACTTGTCGGCGAACGCGAGGAACCGTTCCGATTCCACCTCTGAGCTGGGACGAAACGGCAATGGACTGTCGTCGACCGCAGCCTTCGGGCCAGCTTTCATCGCACTCTCGCCCGGTGTGTAACGGGCTTCTCGGCTGGGCCGTCTGGCCTGGCGTTTCGTCGGGGTCCATCCCCCACCCTTTGGCGTTGTGCCGCAACACCTTTCGTGCGTCGAATCCTGTTGCGCTGCAGGGCATCCGGTCGAGCCTGGCCACGTGCGACATTGCACGGTGCGCACACCACTGCGACGTCGCGCAACCGGATGGACTTGCCGGCCGCTCGACGTGCCCATGCCTCTGGGGTGTGGTCGGTCTGCAGATCCTCGGTTGACCCACAGTCCGAGCAGAACGGCTGCAGCTTGCGAGCCCGACGCGACAGCCGATCCCACGCCGAGTCGTACCCGCGGTGGGCCGAGCACCTGGTCGAGGCACTCGGCACACCGCAGTCGAGGCACGGCTTCATCACCACGGGTCGACCTCGCCGGCCTCGGCACGTTCGGCAGCTGCGGCCACCCGGCGCGCGAACTCGGTCGCCTCGGCCGGGGTTGCGGTGATCCGGTGCACGCCGAGCTGGATCTGGACGCGCTGGTTGGCACTGGCCCACGCTCGGCCCTCGACACCGTTGTAGGCGTTGATCCTCACAGCTGGCTCTCCACGATGACAATGCAGAACGCGCACAGATCGCCCTCGCCAACCGGGAGGTCACGCACGCACTCGGAGCACAGCGGGGTCAGCACGATGTCGTCGTCCTCGTCCATCACTGGCCACCTGCGCTCGCGCAGTCCGGGCAGATGCCTTTGTCGTTGAGGTGGTCACTGCCTCGGTGGCAGCTGTTGCACCTCCAAGGCCAGTCCATTGCCATCGTCTCGTTGGGCGCCGGCGGGGCCGTACGGCCAAGGCTCTCGATGTCCTCGGCCATCTTCAGTTGCGCGTCGATCTCTGCTGTGGCTTTCGCCCAGTCACCGAAGCGGGCGCGGTAGCTCTCGAATGCCAGCCCAGCGAGGTACGCGACTGCATCCCGAATGTTGAGGTCGCTCATCACCTCATCCAGCACTGTCTCGAAACGAACGACCTCGGGGGTGTGCCCTATCGCGCTGAGCAGTCGCAGTGCGACAACGCGGCGGGCGTACTCGTTGGGCTTGTCGGTGGGTTCGGTCATGACGTCCTCTTCTCCTTGGGTTTGCGGATGATCGGCAGGTCACCGAGATTCGGGGGCATCTGGCAGTCCAGAATGCGGTCGTCCACCGCGCCGCTATGAACCACACGCAATGCCGGACCGAGCAGCTTGGGTCCTGGCGGCGGCGGCACCCCGTCGCCCTCGTGCTCATCGCAACGTGCTCTCGTGGCAGCGCTGGGCAAGCTCACGTAGCAAACGTCGCAGACGGTCGGCCGGGGTGGTTTCACGGTGTCCTCGCAAGGGTCGCTGTCGGTGCCGGGCGGCGGTGGCGGGTCGGCCTCGAAAGTCATTGAGCTGGGCGAATGCAGTTCGGTGATGTTGGACAGCGGTTCACCCGTGAACTCGTGGTTCACCCCATCTGAACTGGCCTTTTCTGGGGTGAACCCTGGTTCACCCGTGAACTCCGGGTTGAGTGCGTAGTGCACTGCCTTTTCACCCGGAATCGTGACCACCTGGCTAATCTTTTCGAGGTGCGGGAGGACGGCGTCGAACGCTTCCCGGTAGTGCTGCTTTCCCATTGCGCGGCGCAGCTCACCGCGTGACTTTGGGCCGGTGATCAGCAGGCGCAGGATTCGGCTGCGGACGGTCTTCTCGTGCCGGTCGTCGATTATCTCGTCGAAGGTCACCCGTGACATCGCCCGATCTCGAACCTTGGCGCGGGCCGCCTGCCGGTCGTATTCCAGCACTGAGTTTCGGGTGGCATCTGACTTGGCCATGATGACCTCCGACAGCAGCCAATCGAGATCCGAGACCACGGATCGGTGATCGAGGATCGCCAAGTCGGCGGCGACCTTGAGCCGAGTCAGGGTGCGGTGACCGTCGATTGCTTCGCCTATCCCGCGACCGTTGGCCAGTAGCCCAGCGTTGATGTATTCGCGGATCTCCTGCGGGCCGTACTGGATCAGCGTCTGCCGGTCCGACAGCGCCCACGGCGGCAGGTTCGTGTCCAAAACCCGATCCGGGGTAGGTCCCGGTTCTGACGGCATATCGGGGTCGGTGACGGGCGCCCACAGAAGCCGTTGTGGTGTCCCGCCGGTGACGTCTTCCATCAAGACGGCGGTGTGCCCGAACTGGGCGCTCATTGACAGGCCCAGCCGGTACGAATCGGCGGGGACCGAACGTGTCGTGACTGCAGATGCGCCCTTGCTGCCCAATCGGTCACCGGTCAGTGCTGCCTTGACCGCGGCGCGGGTGTTGTTGCCTTGACCCGCGTTGAGGGCTGATAGGTGGTCGATCTCGGACACTGAGATGAGAGCGCGGGTGGTGCGGTCTTCGGGGTCCTTCTGTTCCTTGAACAGTTCGGCGATTCCCTGTCCCGACCCGAGGCCTTCTTCGTGAATGTCGGCGGGCCATACGACGCGGCTCAGCTTGTCCGTCACGCCCTTACCGGCCCCCGACCGTCCGATGAATACGACGCCCTGATTGAGACTGGCCGGCGCGGGTGGGCCGGGGAGCATCACGCCCGGAGAGGTTGACGCGGCGACCCTGAGCAGGACACCGAAGAGCAGTCCATCCGGTGCGACATAGCTGGCGCGTGCCCATTGATGGATGAGTTTGAGTTGGTCGGTGGCGGACCAGAATTCGTCGTCAGTCACGCGATCTCCTTCCGGCGCGGGATGTACGCCGAACCGCGCGGGCGGGTGCGCCAATTCGGGCTGGCCGACACCGCTCGGGATGCCTCGGCCATCGCCATCTGGTTTGTCTCGACGCGAAGCGTCCAGTGCTCCCCAGCGGCGGCCAGGGCGAGCAGCTTCCGCGGATCGGAGTCGGGCAACTGGACCCATGCGGGGGAGCCGGCGGTCGGCAGATGGTTGCACTGCGCGACCAGCGCGCTGATGAACTCGTGGGTGCTCCACCACGAAACCTGTTGAGAGACGGGCAAGCCCGCCCCAGTCGTGCTGGGACGGGCTGCCGTCGCGGCGAGATTTCCCATTTCAGTGGGCTATCCGCTTGCGCTCGTTCGCGGCTGTGAGTAGCGCGGCCGAGAGGCGGATCGCGTCTTTGGCCGTCAGCTTCAGATCTTCGGCGTACAGGCCGATCTCGCAGTTGTAACTTCCGTCGGTCTTCTGCCGACCCTCGATGCAGAGATCGACACCGTTAAGGCCGGTGTCGATCGTCAGCCACACCAATGACCGCGACCATTCTCCGCCGGTGGAGCGCCCCCAACTCTCACTATCGGTCTGGGCCCCGTCAGGCAGGGGGACGTTCGCGTAGGCCGCATCCACAGCGTTGCGCTCGGCGTAGTCGCGGGCGTATTCCAGTAGTGCGACCCGTGCCCGTGGATGGTCGGCGGCCTTGGCCTCCATGTCCTCGAACTCTGCGATTTGTTCGGGAATGAGCTGTTCGGCGTGTACGCGCCATGTCTGGTTGTTCTCGGCGGTCTGATCTACAGTGGACATTCGAACTCTCCTACTTTGATGTGGTTATTGGGTTGGTTCTGACGTCGTCGGTGTTCCTGCACCGGCGACGTCGTGTTTTCCAGGGCGAAGATCTTCTGTGCGATCGCCGTCAGGGGTGAGCCCGAGATCGGCGTGCAGATCTTGCGGATACTCGCGCATCAAGCAACTCCTCTCGGGTCGTCGGTGCGCTGGCAGGTGTTCTGGTCGAGGTAGTTCTGGACATCGATCCAGCGGTAAATGATCTTTCGCGGACCAACTTTCACGAATTTTGGTCCGATACCTCGGTATCGCATTTGAGCCAGTCCGGCCTCACTCGTGTGCAGATACGCGGCAACTTCTTTGGCGGTGGCAGTGTCGTTGGACATGGGGGTGTCACCTCCTCTCTGGGGTACTCGTGGGAGAGACGCTATGGAGTTTTCAAACTTCAGCGCCCCCGAAATCTCGGGGGCTTCAGAACCACTTAACGATTACTCCTGTGAAATCCTGTTGTCAAGCCCCCGGGATCTCGGGGTGCGCGTAGGCTAGCCGGCGTGGAGGCTGAGCTGCTTGCAAAGGTCGTGGGCAACAACTGCCGGCGCATTCGGTCGCAGTATGGGATTACCCAGGATGAACTGGCCAGATACGGCCGCGATTTTGGATTGCGCTGGAACGCGTCGAAGGTGGGCGACTTCGAGGCTGGGCGGTCCTCGCCGACGTTCGCGACCGTGCTGACGGTGAGCCTGGCCCTGCATTCGGCCGCCAGGAACTCGTCGGCGCGGACTGGTAACGCGGAGGCGCCCGTGCTTCTCTCGGAGTTGCTGCGAGCTGACGACGGCGTGCAAGTTCAGCTGAACGACGATTTGGACCTTCCTGCTGCACTCGTGGCTGCTGTCTGCGAAGGAAAGCCCTGGTCAATCGGGCCTTGGTATCTCTGGAAGCCGACGCCCGGGCTGGAAACAAAAGAATCGCTGGAGTTTTGGCGGGAGTTGATGCCAGGGGACGAGGTGGTGGGCTCACCTCCTGAGCGTGTGCTGCTGCGGTCAGGCTTGACCGAGGACCGACTTGCGCGGCGCCTTGGAGTCGATCGCGCCAGACTCGCTGACCTCTCGTATCTGTTGTGGCAGAGGACATTCAGCGAGGAACGCGACCAGCGAGCAGGTGCTGACGCCAACCAGCAGAAGAAGGGCCGGATCTCGCGGGAGTTACGCTCCGAGCTCGAACAGGAGTTGAGTCGTGGCGACGATTGAGCGGTACGAAACCACCTCTGGCACAACGCGATACAGGGTTCGGTATCGCACGCCGGATAAGCGTCAGACCGACAAGCGCGGATTCAAGACCAAGCGGGACGCCGAGGCGTTCGCCAACCAGCTGGAGGTCGACAAGCGCCGCGGTGCCTACGTCGCGCCGGCGGCCGGTCGGGTGAAGCTCGGTGAGTACGCGGCGGAGTGGTTGGCGTCGAAGCACAACCTGAAGCCGTCGACCCGGGCGCGATATCGGGTAGTGCTGGACACCTTCATTGCGAGCCACGCGGAGATCGCGCTCGGTGATATTTCACGGCAGTTGGTCCGTGAGTGGGTGGCCGATGTCAGCGTCAGTCACGCGCCGGCCTCGGTGCACAAGTCAGTCGGTGTGCTGCGCCAGGTGCTCGCTATGGCGGTGTCGGATAACCGGCTGGTGCTAAATCCGGTCGACGGCGTCGAGCTGCCAGCGGTGGGCACCGTAGAGCAGCGATTCCTGGCGCTGGAGCAGCTGCACGCACTGGCGACGGCGGCCGGGGCTCATCGGGCGCTGGTGTACGTGCTGGGGACGTGCGGGCTGCGGTTTGGTGAGGTTGCCGAGCTTCGGTGGCGTGACGTGGATCTTGAAAAGTTGCAGATCCGGGTGAGTCGGTCGGTGGTACTCGTGGACAACAAATTCGTCGTCGGCACGCCGAAGGGCGGCAAGGGCCGGACGGTGAGCCTCCCCGAGTTCGTTGCGGACATGCTCGTGCCGGGGCCGGTGGGCGAGCTGCTGTTCCCGGACACGGCCGGCGGCCACATGCGGGGTACGAATGTGCGGCGGCGTTGGTGGTCGGATGCAGTCGCCGCCGCGACGCTGTTTCCACGGGTCGAGAAAGACGTCACGGTCTACGAGTTCAAGATCCACGAGTTGCGGCACACCGCGGCGTCCCTGGCGATCCAGGCGGGGGCCAACGTAAAGAGCCTGCAGAACATGCTGGGCCACGAGTCTGCGGCCCTCACGCTGGACCGCTACGGCCACCTGTATGGCTCAGATGTCGAGGCAGTAGGTGTCGCTATCAATCAGCTGTTGACTCGTAATTGTGGGCAAAGTGTGGGCACGGATGCCGCGTAACGCAAAACAGGCCAGACCATAATCGGTCTGACCTGCTGTAACGCCAGTGGAGCCTAGGAGATTCGAACTCCTGACATCTGCCTTGCAAAGGCAGCGCTCTACCAACTGAGCTAAGGCCCCTTACGGGTTGGCAGGGCTTTCACCGGTGTGCCACACCTCGGCGCCGTGTCGCGACCGCCACACGACTGCTGCGGCGAGAACCGCCGCAAGCACAACCACCAGCCTCAAGGTTTAACCCTTCCGTGGGCCTAGGAGGACTCGAACCTCCGACCTCTTCGTTATCAGCGAAGCGCTCTAACCACCTGAGCTATAGGCCCGTAAATACCGCACTACGGCCGAGCGACGAGATTACCGTAACGGGCCCCGTCTACCCAAACCGCGTGGATCAGTCCCGATCCGCGAGCGTCACCTCGACCCCGCCGACCAGGTCGGTGGTGAGGTTGTAGATGAACGCCCCGGCCGTCGCCATGGCGGTCAGCAACACGATGTTCACCAGGCCGATGAGCGCCGCACCGCCGAAAATCGTTCCGCTGGAGACCAATTCGCCGCCGGTGCCGCTGTTGCTGGTGAGCAGGTCGCCCACGTTGCTGTTCAGCTTGCTCCACACGCCCATGCCGCCGAGGACCAGATAGAGGAACGCCACGGCGATCATCCACACGAAGAACAGTGCCGCAGACAACACCAGCGACACCTTCAGCGTGCTCCACGGGTCGATGCGCCGGATCTGCATGCTGGCCCGCACCGGGCCTTGCTTGCGGCTGGCCTGGACCCGGGTGGCCGGGGGAGTGGAGCGGGGTTCGGCGGCCCCGGTTCCCCGGTCGCTGCGCTCCGGCCCGCCCGTCGCAGCGGGCGCCGCACCGGCCGGCCGGGCGGCCGGGCGCGGCGGCGGTCCGGACAGGTCGGGCAACTCGCTCGCGTAGTTCTCCGACCGGGTGGCCTCGGGGCGAGCGGGCTCCGGGCGCTCGGTGCGCGTCGGAATCACCTCGGTCTCCCGCTGCGGTGCCTGCGGTGTCTCCCGAGCCGGGGTGCTCCCGCCCGCGATGAACCGGTTCAGCCTGGCGTCCACCCCGGGGGAGTGCGAGCCCGGACGGGACCCCTCGGCCGGACGGGGCGGCTGCTCGGCCGGACGCGTGGCGCCGGCCCTGGCGGTCGGGCCCCGCTGCCACGGGGGCACCTCGCCTTCGGGTGTCGCACCCGGCGTCCCAGTCGCGCCGTTGGCGCCACCGGGAGCGTCGCTCGGCCGCGAGTGACCCGGTTCCTTGGGAGACGTCACCTCAGGTGCTCCTTAGCTCTTGTCGTTGCCGCGGTGGCAATCGACCGTCACGCTACGCATCGGTGGGCTCCTCGGTCGACCCGTCGGCGGTGCCGTCGATAGTCTCGTCGTCGTCCTCGGCCTCGTCCGCGCCCTCTGCGTTGCGTGCAACGGCAATCAGTGTGTCGCCCTCACCGAGGTTCATCAAGCGCACGCCCTTGGTCTGGCGTCCGGCCTTGCGCACCTGGCGTGCGGCAGTCCGGATGACACCGCCGCCCGAGGTGATGGCGTACAGCTCGGTGTCGTCGTCGACGATCAGCGCGCCGACCAGGCTGCCGCGGCGCCGGTCGTACTGGATCGTCAGGATGCCCTTGCCGCCGCGGCCCTGCACCGTGTACTCCGCGATATCGGTGCGCTTGGCATACCCACCGGCCGTCGCGACCAGCAGGTAGGTGTCCTCGCGGACGACGTTGAGGGACAGCAGCCGGTCGTCCTCGTTGAACCGCATGCCCTGCACGCCCGAGGTGGCCCGGCCCATCGGGCGCAGCGCGTCGTCGGTGGCGGAGAACCGGATGGACTGGCCGTTGGCCGACACCAGCAGCAGGTCGTCCTCGGCGGAGCACAGGACGGCGCCGACGAGTTCGTCGCCGTCACGCAGGTTCACCGCGACGATGCCGCCGGAACGGTTCGAGTCGAAGTCGACCAGCTTGGACTTCTTCACCAGACCGTTGCGGGTGGCGAGCACCAGGTACGGCGCATCTTCGTAACTCTGGATCTGGATGACCTGGGCGATGCGCTCCTCCGGCTGGAAGGCCAGCAGGTTGGCCACGTGCTGTCCGCGTGCCGTCCGGGACGCCTCCGGCAGGTCGTAGGCCTTGGCCCGGTACACCCGGCCCTGCGTGGTGAAGAACAGGATCCAGTCGTGGGTGGAGCAGACGAAGAAGTGGTTGACGATGTCGTCCTGCTTGAGGCCGGCACCCTGCACACCCTTACCGCCGCGCTTCTGACTGCGGTACAGGTCGGTCTTGGTGCGCTTGGCGTAGCCCGTCTCGGTGATCGTGACCACCACGTCCTCGCGCTGGATCAGGTCCTCGTCGGTGACGTCACCGTCGGCCGCGATGATGCGGCTGCGGCGATCGTCGCCGTACTTGTCGGCGATCTCCTTGAGCTCGTCACGCACGATGGCGCGCTGGCGCTCCGGCTTGGCCAGGATGTCCTCGAGGTCGGCGATCTCGGCTTCGATCTTGGCCAGATCGTCGACGATGCGCTGGCGCTCGAGAGCGGCGAGGCGGCGCAGCTGCATGTCGAGGATGGCCTGGGCCTGGATTTCGTCGACATCGAGCAGCTCCATCAAGCCGCTGCGGGCTATGTCGGCGTTGGCCGACGCCCGGATCAGCGCGATGACCTCGTCGAGGGCGTCGAGTGCCTTGACCAGACCACGCAGGATGTGGGCCCGCTCGTTGGCCTTGCGCAACCGGTACCGGGTGCGCCGGTTGATCACGTCGAGTTGGTGCTCGACGTAGTAGCGAATCATCTGGTCGATGCGCAGCGTGCGCGGCACCCCGTCGACGATGGACAGCATGTTCGCGCCGAAGCTGGTCTGCAGCTGGGTGTGCTTGTAGAGGTTGTTCAGCACCACCTTCGCGACGGCATCTCGCTTGAGCTCCACCACGATTCGGATACCGACACGGTCACTGCCCTGGTCCTCGACGTTGGCGATGCCCGTCATCCGGCCGTCGCGGACCTGGTCGGCGATCGAGGTGATGAAGTTGTCGTGGTTGACCTGATAGGGCAACTCGGTGATGACGATCGAGGTGCGACCGCGCGCGTCCTCCTCGATCTCGACCACGCCGCGCATCCGGACCGAACCGCGGCCCGTGGTGTAGGCGTCGTTGATGCCCTGGGTGCCGACAATCAAACCGGCAGTGGGAAAGTCGGGGCCCTTGACCCGCTCGCAGACGGCGGCCAGCGTGGCCTCCTCGTCCGCTTCGTGGTTCTCCAGGCACCAGTAGACGGCCTCGGCCAACTCCCGCAGGTTGTGCGGCGGGATGTTGGTGGCCATGCCGACGGCGATACCGCCGGAGCCATTGGCCAGCAGGTTCGGGAACCGGCTCGGCAGAACCGTCGGCTCCTGCACCCGGCCGTCGTAGTTTGGGATGAAATCGACTGTCTCCTCGTCGATTTCGCGCAGCATCTCCATGGCCAGCGGGGTCAGCCGCGCCTCGGTGTACCTCATGGCGGCCGGCGGATCGTTGCCGGGCGAGCCGAAGTTGCCCTGTCCGTCCACCAGCGGGTAGCGCAACGACCACGGCTGGGCCATCCGGACCAGGGTGTCGTAGATCGACGAGTCGCCGTGCGGATGGTAGTTACCCATCGTCTCGGCAACGGAGCGTGCGGATTTCGCGTGACCGCGGTCCGGCCGGAAGCCCGAGTCGAACATGGCGTACAGCACGCGGCGGTGCACCGGCTTGAGACCGTCGCGGACCTCCGGGAGTGCGCGTCCGACGATGACGCTCATCGCGTAATCGATATAGCTGCGTTGCATCTCGTGCTGGATGTCGACAGGTTCGATGCGGTCGCCGGCTTCGTCGCCCGGCGGCAGCGTGGTGTCAGTCATGTAGTTCCTCTGTCTTAAACGTCAAGGAAGCGAACGTCTTTGGCATTACGGGTGATGAAGCTTCGGCGCGCTTCGACGTCTTCACCCATCAGGATGGAGAACAGTTCGTCGGCCGCGGCGGCATCGTCGAGTGTGATCTGGCGGAGCACCCGGACCGACGGATCCATGGTGGTCTCCCACAGCTCCTTGGCGTCCATCTCACCCAGACCCTTGTAGCGCTGAATGCCGTCCTCGGGGTTGATGCGCTTGCCCGCCGCACGGCCGGTCTCGAGCAGGCCGTCCCGCTCGCGGTCGGAGTAGGCGAATTCCGGTTCTTGGCGTTGCCATTTCAGCTTGTACAGCGGCGGCTGCGCGAGGAACACGTGGCCGTGCTCGATCAGTGGCTTCATGAACCGGAACAGCAGGGTCAGCAGCAGCGTCGAGATGTGCTGACCGTCGACGTCGGCGTCAGCCATCAGCACGATCTTGTGATAGCGCAGCTTGGCCAGGTCGAATTCGTCGTGGATGCCGGTGCCCAACGCCGTGATGATGGCCTGGACTTCGGTGTTCTTGAGCACCCGGTCGATGCGGGCCTTCTCGACGTTGATGATCTTTCCGCGCAGCGGCAGGATCGCCTGGAACATCGAGTCGCGGCCACTCTTGGCCGAGCCGCCGGCCGAATCGCCCTCCACCACATACAGTTCGGACTTGCTCGGGTCGGTGGAGCGGCAGTCCGCCAGCTTGCCGGGCAGGCCGCCGATGTCGGTGGCACTCTTGCGGCGTACCAACTCCCGGGCCTTGCGCGCGGCCATCCGGGCCTGTGCAGATGAAACCGCCTTGTTCACAACGGTTTTGGCTTCGGCGGGGTTCGCATCGAACCAATGCTGAAGTTCCTCGTTGCAGATCTTCTGCACGAAGGACTTGACCTCGGTGTTGCCCAGCTTTGTCTTGGTCTGGCCTTCGAACTGCGGCTGCGCCACCTTCACCGAGATGACGGCCGCCAAACCCTCGCGGATGTCGTCACCGGTGAGGTTCGGGTCCTTGTCCTTGAGCAGCTTCTTGTCTTTGGCGTACTTGTTCACCACGGTGGTCAGCGCGCTGCGGAAACCCTCTTCGTGGGTACCGCCCTCGTGGGTGTTGATGGTGTTGGCGAAGGTGTGCACGGACTCGGAATAGCCGGCGTTCCACTGCATGGCGATCTCGACCTCGTGGCCGGGGCCTTTGCCGTCGAAATCGATGACGCTGGGCTGGATCGCCGTCTTGGTGCGGTTGATGTGCTTGACGAAGTCGACCAGACCACCGGGGTAGTGGAAGGTCCGGTGTTTGACCCGGTGCGGGGCGGCCGCTTCGGCGGCCTTCTCCTCCGCCGATTTCGGCGCTTCCGCCGTGTCGGCGACCACTTCATCGACCACTTCGGTCGGGGAGACCCGCTCGTCGGTCAGTTCGATGGTCAGGCCCTTGTTGAGGAAGGCCATTTCCTGGAGGCGACGGGCGATCGTCTCGAAGTCGTAGGTGGTGGTCTCGAAGATGTCCGGGTCCGCCCAGAACCGGATCGTGGTTCCGCTCTTCTTCGTCTTCTCGCCCTGCCGCAGCGTGCCGGGGACCGATCGGTCGTAGGTCTGGAACCATTCGGACCCGTCCTTGCGGACATCTGCCTCGAGCCGGGTGGACAGGGCGTTGACGACCGAAACGCCGACGCCGTGCAGACCACCGGATACCTGGTAGGCACCCTCTTCGAACTTGCCGCCGGCGTGCAGCACGGTCATCACGACGTCGATGGTCGGAATTCCGGTGGAGTGCATCTCGACGGGGATGCCGCGGCCGTCATCGGTGACCTGGACGCCGCCGTCCTCGAGGATGCGCACATCGACGACGGTGGCGAAGCCGGCCATGGCCTCGTCGACGGCGTTGTCCACCACCTCCCAGACCAGGTGGTGCAGGCCTCGTTCACCGGTCGAGCCGATATACATACCGGGACGTTTCCGAACGGCTTCGAGGCCCTCGAGCACCTTGATGGACTCGGCACCGTACTGATCTTGGGCAGCCACGTTGGACGCGTCTCCTTGGGGTTCGCGAGAGGCGGTATCGACTACCGCCTGCAGATCTCGACCGAGTCTACCGTTCGACCCCGACTGGACCGACTCTGCGGCGATGTTTTCGCCTACCTAATCGCGGCGCCTGTGGAATTTCGCGCTCCCAGGTGCGTCCGCACGCCTGAGAATGTCCTTTATGGGGTTCTGGCGGCTTACAGCGCGACCTATCCGTACGTATCGCGGGGGCCGCGACCGGAGATGTGGTAACGCCCTTTCTTCCAGGACGGGGCCTGTGGACCGAGGATCTTCACCGAGGTCACGACGCCGTCGCCGACCGCCGCAGCGATCTTGGCCAGGATCTGGGACTGCATCATCCTGAGCTGCGTCGCCCAGGCGGTCGATTCGGCCGCCACCGTGAGGACGCCGTCGCGCAGACCGGTCGGGGTGGCGTGATCAGCGATGTCCGCTCCGACCACGACGGTCCACTGCCCGAGTACGGAGCCCTCGGCGACCTGCTTGGACCAGCCACGGGTCCGCGTCAGATCACGGGTCGCCGCTCCGAACGCCTGCGGGTCGCGGACATCGGGTCCCGGTCCCGACCAGGCTCGGCGTTTTCCGGCATTACCGGTGCGCTTGGCCGGCGAGGTGCGGCCCCGGCCGACATCCTTGCCCTGGTTGCGCGCGGCGCCGCGGGCCTCCTCGAGCACTCGGCGCACCATGTCTCTGGGATCCTCCGGTTCCGGAGTCTCCGGAGACTCAGACGTCTCGTTCACGACAGCACCTCCGATATCCGTCCCGTGTCATCGTCTCTCATTCCGACGTGGATGCGCTGCGCATCCCAGTTGCCGGGCAAGTCGTCCGGCACCGCCGCGGTGACCAACACCTGTTCTGCGGATGCCGCGACCTTCGCCAGCGCCTGGCGCCGCGCGCTGTCCAGTTCGGCGAACACGTCGTCGAGCAACAACACCGGGTCGGTGCCTTCGGTGCGCAGTAGTTCGTACGAGCCCAGCCGCAGCCCGAGCGCCATCGACCACGATTCACCGTGACTGGCAAAACCTTTGGCGGGCTGATCACCGAGTCGCAGCTCGAGATCGTCGCGATGCGGGCCCACCAGACAGACACCGCGCTCCAGTTCCGCGGAGCGCCGCCGACCCAGTTCCTCGAGCAGCGCGGCTTCGTAGACGGCCGGATCGACGGTGCCCGCCGCCGCTTCCGCCTCCACCGCGTCGGTGCCGCTGCGGTATCGGATGGACGCCGCCCGCGACGCCGGTGCCAACAGCTGGTAGGCCTTCTCCACCTCGGGCGCCAGCTGGCTCACCAAGTCCACCCGCGCCGAAAGTAATTGTGCCCCATGGGATGCCAGATGCCCGTCCCAGACATCGAGGGTCTCCAATGCTGCGGAGTCGCCGCGGTAGCGGGCCCCACTTGCCGACTTCAGCAGTGCGGTCCGCTGCCGCAGGACCTTGTCATAGTCGGCCCGCACCCCACCGATTCGCGGCCGCCTGGTGGTCGCCACCTCGTCGAGGTAACGACGGCGCTCCCCGGGATCACCCCGCACCAGCGCCAGATCCTCCGGCGCGAACAACACCGCGCGAAGCACCCCGAGCACCTCCCGCGGGCTGCGCACCGGTGACCTGTTCAGCCGGGCCTTGTTCGCCCGGCCGCTGGTGATCTCGAGATCGACCGCGAGTTCGCGTCCCTCGTTGGCCACGATCGTCGAGATCACCGCACGGTCGGCACCGGTCCGGATCAGTGGAGCGTCGGTAGCGACTCGGTGCGAGCCGAGGGTGGCCGTGTACCACAGTGCCTCAACAAGATTCGTCTTGCCGTAGCCATTCGGTGCCACGAACACCGTCTGACCGGGACCCAGCTCGAGATCGGCCCGCGGCCACGAACGGAAATCCGTCAACACCAAGTGACGTACGTACAAATCGTCGTCCCGCGGATCAGCCCGACTCAGAAATCCGCTGCACAGCATGCCCACCGAACTGGTTTCGCAGCGCCGCAACGGCTTTCATCGTCGGTGAATCATCTTGGCGGGAAAGGAATCTGGCGAACAGGGATGCCGCGATTCCCGGCACCGGTACCCGCAGGCGGATCGCCTCTTCGACCGTCCACCGGCCTTCGCCGGAATCATCGGTGTAGCCGGTGATATTGGCCAGCGCCGGATCTTCCTTGAGTGCCTTGGCCAACAGCTCCTGCAGCCACGAGCGCACCACGGTGCCGTTGCTCCACGCCTGGTACACCGCCGCCGGATTCTTGACCAGCGGTTCGGCGGCCAGCAGTTCGTAACCCTCGGCGTACGCCGTCATCAGCGCATACTCGACGCCGTTGTGCACCATTTTGGTGAAATGCCCGGCACCGACCGGACCCGCGTGGACGAATCCGTCGGCCACATCTCCGGGCGGGCGCAGGGTGTCGAAGATGGGCATCGCGCGGGCGATGTCCTCGTCGCTGCCGCCGACCATCAGGCCGTAACCTTCGGTCAGACCCCAGATGCCACCCGAGACGCCGGCGTCGATGAAGGAGATTCCTTTGTCCCCCAACAGCTTCGCGTGCGGGCCATCCTCGGTATAGCGCGAGTTTCCGCCATCGATCACCAGGTCGCCGGGGCTCAGGTGCTCAGCCAGCTCCACGATGGTCTGGTGGGTGATGTCGCCGGAGGGCACCATCACCCACACCGTCCGCGGTGCGGTCAGAGCGCCGGCGAGTGCCTCGAGTGTGGGAACGTCGGTGACTTCGGGCCGCGGATCGTAACCGACAACCTCGTGGTCACCGCCACGCAGGCGTTCCCGCATGTTGAAGCCCATTTTTCCCAGACCGACCAAGCCGAGCTGCATATTGTCCCCTTTACGCGAGGTAGGACCGGTCAGCCAGGAAGACGTACCGGCATCAACAGATAGACGTAGTCGGTCTGTCCGGCCGGGAACGGTCCGGACGAACCGACAGTCTCATCATTCTCGCCTGCCGGCCGCAACACCGCGGGACGGCTCGGTGTCGTGAAACCAAACGTCACACGCTCGGAGTGCAACGAACTCAACCCATCGGTCAGATAACCCGGGTTGAAGGCGATGGTCAGCGGCTCACCGGCGAATTCCACCGGCAGGTCCTCTTCCGCCTTGCCGACGTCGTCGGCGCCTGCGGACAACCGGACCACATCCGAATCGAATTCCATCCGCACCTGGGCGCCACGGTCGGCGACCAGCGCCACACGCTTGATCGCCTCGGTCAGCTCTGCCACGCCGACCGTCGCCACGGCGGTGTGCTCGGTGGGCAACAACTGACGGAACTTCGGGAATTCGGCGTCCAGCAGGCGCGTCGTGGTGCGCTTGCCGTTGGAGCGGATACCCAACAGGCCTTCCTTGCCGACGGATGCGCCGGCACCGAGCGCGAGATGCACCTCGGTGCCCGCGGTGCCGGCCTTGGCGGCGTCGGCCAGTGTCTTGGCCGGCACCAGAACCGCGGCCTCGACCCCGGCGACCGCCGTCGACCATGTCAGTTCCCGCACGGCCAGCCGGAACCGGTCCGTCGCCGCCAAAACGACCTTCTCGCCGGAAATCTCGACGCGGATGCCGGTCAGCATCGGCAGCGTGTCATCCCGGCCGGCGGCCACGGCGACCTGGCCGATGGCCTCGCCGAACAGATCTGCCGACACCACACCGGTCTCGTCGGGCAGGGCCGGCAACGACGGGTAATCCTCGACGGCCATCGTCGGCAGCGAGAATCGCGCGCTACCGCAGGTCAGTGACACCCGCGTGCCTTCGACGCTGACATCGACGGGCTTGGCCGGCAATGAGCGCGTGATCTCGGAGAGCAACCGTCCGGAGACCAAAACGCTTCCAGGAGAAGCTATCTCGGCTGCGACACGAATCTCGGCCGACGTCTCGTAGTCGTATCCGGAGATGGTCAGGCCGTCATCGGATCCGGTGAGCAGCACGCCGGCCAGCACCGGGACGGTCGGGCGACTCGGCAGATTACGGGCAACCCAGGCAACAGCGTCGGCAAAATCTTCGCGTACCAGGCGGAACTTCAAATCGGTGAGACCAACATTCGTCGTCACCACGTCCATAACGTCCCTTCGATCTACCGCATCAACTAGCACAAGCACAGCGGATTCCCCGTGTTGCTCCGAGCCTAGTCGCGCAGTGAGCGGCGACCATGCCGGCTATCGAATCACCACCGTAGAGCGTTCGACGCGAAGTTGAAAGCGATTCACTCGCCAAGGCTGCGGGTCCTGGAGGGCCCCGGAGCGGAGCCTTGAATCCTCTGTCCCCAACAGCCTTCTTCTAAAGAAGGAACTAGGTAGATATACAAGCAACAGTAATAGGGGCTGTGCAGGTTGGGGATATCCCTACCGTCGTGCTGGTGGGGAGGCTCGAGAGGCTGTGTGCAGGTTGTGGAATCAGAGGGCGAACACTGGGTGTGAATGTGGATAACTTCGGCCGTGTGGAGTGAACGGCGGTTGACGGGCCGGTTGCGCGCAGTTTCTGCACAGCGGTATCCACACGGCTGTGTGTGACGAGAGTGGCGACAGGGTCACAAGTTTTTTCAGAAATTTGTGGTGATTTAGAGGATGACGGAGGGGTCCACATACGAAAAAACCTCGACCGCGGCGCCTGAGCGCACGGTCGAGGTGGGAGTAGAACGGGGACTCAGCCCTTGGATCGCTGACGGATCCGGGTGGTGAGTTCCTTGACGTGGTCGAAGATTTCGCGTCGTTCGGCCATCCCGTCGCGAATCTTGCGCTCCGCGTACATGACGGTGGTGTGGTCGCGGCCGAACGCTTCACCGATCTTCGGCAACGACAGATCGGTGAGCTCACGGCAGAGGTACATGGCGATCTGACGGGCCTGGGCCAACGCACGGGTCTTACCGGGCCCCCGGAGCTCCTCCAGGGAGGTCTCGAAGTACTCGGCAGTGGCCGCCATGATGGTCGCGGTGCTGATCTGCACCGTGCTCGCGTCGGCGATCAGGTCGCGCAGCACGATTTCGGCCAGGGCCTTGTCGATCGTGGTGTTGCTCAACGAGGCGAAGGCGGTGACCCGGATGAGGGCGCCCTCGAGCTCGCGGATGTTGCGTTCGATCCGGCTGGCGATCAACTCCAACACATCCGGAGGTACATCAAGGCGGTCCATCTGCGCCTTCTTGCGCAGGATCGCGATGCGGGTCTCCAGCTCGGGCGGCTGCACGTCGGTGATCAGACCCCACTCGAAGCGGGTCCGCAGCCGGTCCTCGAGGGTGGCCAGCTTCTTGGGCGGCCGGTCCGAGGAGATGACGATCTGTTTGTTCGCGTTGTGCAGGGTGTTGAAGGTATGGAAGAACTCTTCCTGGATACCTTCCTTACCCTCGATGAACTGGATGTCGTCGACCAGCAGCACGTCGATGTCGCGGTAGCTGCGTTTGAACGACGCCTTGCGGTCGTCGCGTAGGGAGTTGATGAAGTCGTTGGTGAATTCCTCGGTGGATACGTACTTGACCCGCATCCCGGGGAACAGCTTCTGCGCGTAGTTGCCCGCGGCATGCAGCAGATGGGTCTTGCCCAGACCGGATTCACCCCAGATGAAGAGCGGGTTGTAGGCGCGTGCCGGAGCTTCGGCGATGGCCAGCGTCGCGGCGTGCGCGAAGCGGTTGGAGGCGCCGATGACGAACGTCTCGAAGGTGTAGCGCCGGTTGAGGCTGACATCGTCGGGTTCGGGATTGGCGGGTTGGGACCGGTTGAAGAAGGTCGGCCAACTCTGCTCGGCGCTGGTGCGCGCCTCGAGGTCGTCGTCGACCTCTTCGGCCTCGGTGGGGACGGGGGAGTCGACGGGTGCGGTCTCGGCCTCGGGATCCGGGGTGGAGATGCGGACGGCGAGTTCGACGCGTTGGCCGAGCTGACGGCTCAGCGACGCGACGATCGGTTCACGCAGATGCCGCTCGATCTCGTTCTGGACGAATGGGGTCGGCACGGACAACAGCGCAAAGCCCTCGGTGATGACGAGTGGTTGCACCATGCGCAGCCAGGCCCGCTGCTGGGCGGTCAGCTGTGACGTGAGTTCGGCGACGACGTTGTTCCAGATCGTGCCGAAGGAAGCATCGGGGTCCGCGGCCAACGACGCTTACCCCCCTTGCGGCTGGCCTGGGCTGTGCCCAGGAGCGACGACGACGAAACTGTCCACATAGTTATCCACAGGCTGTGGAGAGTGGTCAGCCGTGTTCGTCGCGCTTTATCTGTCGGCTTGTTCGTGGGCGGGGAGAACGTGTGTCGGAGCTCGTCACGTGCGCTGTCGCGTGTGGGCTCTCGGCCGGCGGTTGTCCTCGCTCTGGTGTCCGGCGCCGCTCCGGTGTCGAAACGGCATTGCCAGAAGCTAACAGTTTTCTCTCCGAGTGCCAACCGTTCTGCAACATTGCCGAGAGGTACCTGGCCGGCCCCGTAAAGTCGGTGACGCGTGTGACTTTTGTGATTTCACAGGGGATTTCCGGTGAGCATTCACCGGGGCGGGGGAGCAGGGGACGACGGTGCAGAGCGCAGGTTTGACCCAGGCAAATCTCGTCAGTACCCTCGAGCAGTCGCCCGTACGTGGTGATACGGCTGCGACCCGGGTATCCGGGGACCGCGCCGGTTAGTACATGAGATCGACGAGCTTACCAACGGTGGTCGTGATCGCATCGCTACGAAACACTCGTGGCGGTGAGGTTGCGGTCCCATATGTAACAAGGAGAGACAGCCGTGGCCAAGGGCAAGCGGACTTTTCAGCCGAACAACCGGCGCCGGGCCCGTGTGCACGGTTTCCGTCTGCGCATGCGGACGCGTGCCGGGCGCGCGATCGTGTCCGCTCGGCGCGGCAAGGGTCGCCGTTCTCTGACTGCCTGATTCGATCAGGACTCAGGGCGGTGCTTCCGGCCCGAAACCGGATGACACGGTCTATTGATTTCGGTGTCACGGTTCGTCAAGGAGTAAGGGCTGTTCAGCCCGATCTCGTCGTGCATGCGTTGCGCGGCGAGGCGGGCAGGCTTGTCGACTCACCAGACGGTCCGAAGATCGGCCTGGTGGTGTCGAAATCGGTCGGCAATGCGGTGCAGCGGCATCAGGTGTCGCGACGGCTTCGCCACGTGGCCCGGGCCGTCCTCACCGATCTGGATACCTCGGACCTGGTGGTCATTCGCGCGTTACCCGGTAGCCGGGACGCGATATCGGCGCGGCTCGAATCGGAGTTACGCGCCGCCCTCAAGCAGACCCGGAGCACGGCCGGAGCGCGGCGGTGAGGGGACGGGCGGCTCGAAGCGTCATCGTCGTCATCCAGCTGTACAGGACGATGGTGTCACCACTTCGGTTGCCCACCTGCCGCTTCACCCCCACCTGTAGCGAGTACGCCGTCGATGCTTTGACCGAATGGGGCCTGATCCGCGGCGGATGGTTGGCCGTGGTGCGGCTGGCCAAATGTGGGCCATGGCATCGCGGCGGATGGGATCCGATACCCGAGCGGTGTGAGCACGCCGGCGGGTCAACGTCAGCGGAGATCGTCAGGAGCGATTCACTTGTTTAACTGGTTCAGCCTGGACATCATTTATTACCCGGTGTCGGCGATCATGTGGGTCTGGTACAAGCTCTTCGCTTTGGTGCTGGGCCCGTCCAACTTCTTCGCCTGGGCGCTGGCGGTGATGTTCCTAGTCTTCTCGCTGCGCGCGATCCTCTACAAGCCGTTCGTCCGGCAGATCCGCACCACGCGCCAGATGCAGGAATTGCAGCCTCAGATCAAGGCCTTGCAGAAGAAGTACGGCAAGGACCGCCAGAAGATGGCGCTCGAGATGCAGAAGCTCCAGAAGGAACACGGGTTCAACCCCATCCTCGGCTGTCTGCCGATGCTGGCGCAGATCCCGGTGTTCCTCGGCCTGTTTCACGTGCTGCGGTCGTTCAACCGGACGCAGGGTGGTTTCGGGCAGATCCACCTGACGGTGGAGCAGAACCGGGCCACGGGCAATTACGTCTTCAGCCCCGCCGACGTCGCACATTTCCTGGATGCCAACCTGTTCGGTGCACCGCTGGGCGCGACCATGATCCAGACCACCGGTATCGACGCGTTCACCGAATTCAACCGGGCCGCCGTCATCGCCGTGGGCCTGCCCATCATGATCCTCGCCGGCATCGCGACCTACTTCAACAGCCGGGCGTCGGTCGCCCGACAGAGTCCGGAAGCCGCGGCCAACCCGCAGACCGCGATGATGAACAAGCTCGCCCTCTACGTCTTCCCGTTGGGCGTCGTGGTCGGTGGCCCGTTCCTGCCGCTGGCGATCATCTTGTACTGGTTCGCCAACAACATCTGGACCTTCGGTCAGCAGCACTATGTGTTCGGCAAGATCGAGCAAGAGGAAGAAGCCAAGAAGCAGGAGGCCATCGCGCGCCGGGCTGCCAATGCTCCGTCCCCGGGCGCGAAGCCCAATCGAGCCAAGAGACCGGCCAAAGAACTCACCGAATTCGAGGGTGTCGAGGATTCGGTTGTGCCGGACTCCGTGGAGGATTCCCCGTCCAAGATCGAGGACAAGGATTCGGGTGGCACCGGCGGCACGGCGAGCAAGACGCCCCGCCCGGGTGCCCGCCCGAATCGAAAACCGAAACGCTAGTCGCTTGACACGCTGGGACGAGCGCAGCGACGGATAAGAGACCAAGCCGGCGGCTAGGTGACCGGGGTGAACATCCCCGGAAGCGGGCCCGGCAGATTAAGGAGAGAAGACATGACTGACGCCGAGACCACTGAGCGCACCGAAGAAGAGGTCGTCGAGACGGAAGCGGCTGCCCCGGAGGCAAGCGACGGCCCGGAAGATCTCGAAGACCGTCTCGTCGCCGAGGGTGAGATTGCGGGCGACTACCTGGAGGAGCTGTTGGACCTCCTGGACTTCGACGGCGACATCGATCTGGACGTCGAGGGGGACCGCGCCATCGTGAGCATCGATGGTGGTGGTGACCTGAACAAGTTGGTCGGCCGCAAGGGCGAGGTGCTCGATGCCCTGCAGGAGTTGACCCGGTTGGCCGTGCACCAGAAGACCGGTGAGCGCAGCCGCCTGATGCTGGACATCGCACGCTGGCGTCGTGGCCGCCGCGACGAGTTGGCGGCACTGGGCGACAAGATCGCCCGCCGCGTGGTTGCCTCGGGTGAGCGCGAGGAGCTCTCGCCCATGACGCCGTTCGAGCGCAAGATCGTGCACGACGCCGTCGCGGCGGTGGACGGTGTGCGCAGCGAGAGTGAAGGCGCTGAGCCTTCGCGCCGCGTCGTCGTGCTACCGGCCTGAATTACAGACATGTAGTTCTCGCCCACAAAAATCAAGGCCGTCGGCCTGGGTCATCCGGAGGATGTTTCACGTGAAACATGGCGAACTGAGTCCGGCTCCCCAGTCGGCGGCTTTGTGCTTTGGCGAGCGCGCCGAACTGGCCCGGTCGTATGGCGAGATACTGGCCGGCGCGGGGATCGAGTGGGGACTCCTCGGTCCGTCCGAGTTGGAGAAGTTGTGGGACCGCCACCTGCTCAACAGCGGGGCGGTGGCGGAGCTACTGCACCCGGGGGAGCGCGTCGCGGACATCGGCAGTGGCGCGGGTCTGCCCGGTATACCGTTGGCGATAGCGCGCCCGGATGTCCGGGTGGTTCTCATCGAGCCGTTGTTGAGGCGGAGCGAGTTCCTCCGCGAAGTGGTCGATGAACTCGGTCTCGATGTGACGGTGGTTCGTGGTCGTGCCGAGGACCCGGGCGTCCGGGATGAGGTGGGGGAGTTGGACACGGTGACGTCGCGCGCGGTCGCGTCGTTGGACAAGTTGGCTCGGTGGAGCATGCCGCTGCTGCGGGTGGGCGGACGGATGCTGGCTCTCAAGGGAGAGCGCGCCGAGCAGGAGATCGTGGACCACGAGCGGGCATTGCGCTCGCTTGGTGCCACCGACGTAAGGGTGGTGAGATGTGGCGTGGACTATTTGAATCCACCCGTAACCGTGGTCGCGGCAACGCGAGCCCCACGAGCGGATCGATCGGCACGATCCAACAGGAGGGGGAAGCGATGAGACCGGGACAGGCCAAGCGACCTGATGGTCGTCCCGATGTTTCACGTGAAACATGGACGTCGGATGGCGCCGGTACATGGAACGGGGATCCGGGCGCGGACACCCCGATCGCGGCGGAAGCCGAGCGGGCCACCCGGTTGCTGCACAACCGCGAGGCGGGACTTCCGAAGCCGTCACGCCAGCGGGTGTTCACCATCGCCAACCAGAAGGGTGGGGTTGGTAAGACCACCACGGCGGTGAACATCGCGGCGGCCCTGGCTCGCCAGGGATTGCAGACCCTGGTGATCGATCTCGACCCCCAGGGCAACGCCAGCACCGCCCTGGGCATCGAGCACCGTCAAGGCACTCCGTCGTCCTACGAGGTGTTGATCGGTGAGATCCCCTTGCACGAGGCGCTACAACGCAGCCCGCACAACGAGCGGCTGTTCTGCGTTCCCGCGACGATCGATCTCGCAGGCGCGGAGATCGAACTCGTCAGCATGGTGGCGCGCGAGGGCCGGCTCCGGACGGCGCTTTCCGAACTCAAACAGCACAGCTTCGACTACGTCTTCATCGACTGCCCGCCGTCGCTCGGCCTGCTGACGATCAATGCGCTCGTGGCGGCACCCGAGGTGCTGATCCCCATCCAGTGCGAGTACTACGCCCTGGAGGGCGTGGGGCAGTTGCTTCGCAATATCGAGATGGTGAAGTCGCATCTCAACCCGGACCTCGAAGTCACCACGGTGATCCTCACCATGTACGACGGACGGACCCGGTTGGCCGACCAGGTCGCCGACGACGTGCGCACCCACTTCGGCGAGAAAGTGCTCAAGACGGTGATTCCCCGCAGTGTGAAGGTGTCCGAGGCGCCCGGCTACGGCATGACGATCCTCGATTACGACCCGGGATCACGGGGCGCCATGAGCTATATGGACGCCAGCAGGGAGATCGCCCAGCGCGGGCAGACCATCAATCAGCAGAAGGATCGAGCATGAACCAGCAGTCCAAGAAGCGCAGTGGGCTGGGGCGCGGGCTGGCGTCGTTGATCCCCACCGGTCCCGCGGACGAGGATCCGCTGGGCACCAAGCTGGGTAGCGCCGCAGCCGATGTGCTGATGGGCGGTGGGCCGCAGGCGAGCAGCGTCGCCGCGGATTCCGCGCAGACCGCCTCGGAGTTCGGTGCGGTGTACCGCGAGATCGATCCGAAGCTCATCGAGCCGAACCCGCGGCAGCCGCGGCAGGTGTTCGATGAAGAGGCACTCGCCGAGATGGTGCACTCGATCAAAGAGTTCGGCGTCATGCAGCCCATCGTGGTCCGGGCGGTGCCCGGTTCCGGTGACGGGCCGCAGTACCAGTTGGTGATGGGGGAGCGGCGGTGGCGGGCCTCCCAGGAGGCAGGCCTGTCCGCCATTCCCGCGATTGTCCGGGAGACCGCCGACGGCGACATGCTGCGCGACGCGCTCCTCGAAAACATCCACCGGGCGCAGTTGAATCCGTTGGAAGAGGCAGCCGCATATCAGCAGTTGCTCGAGGAGTTCGACGTGACGCACGACGAACTCGCGGTGCGGATCGGGCGATCCCGGCCGCTCATCTCGAACATGATCCGCTTGCTGCGCCTGCCGATCGCCGTTCAGCGCCGGGTCGCGGCCGGGGTGCTGTCGGCCGGTCATGCCCGTGCGCTGCTCGCTCTCGACGGCGGACCCGAGCGCCAGGAGGAGTTGGCGGCCCGGATCGTGGCCGAGGGGTTGTCGGTGCGGGCCACCGAAGAGGCCGTGACACTGGCCAACCGCAATGGTCCGGCCGATCCTCCGTCGCCGCGGCGTAAGCCGATCCAGATGCCGGGGCTCCAGGATGTGGCCGAGCAGCTGTCGACGGCCTTCGATACCCGCGTGACGGTGAGCCTGGGTAAGCGCAAGGGCAAGATTGTGGTCGAGTTCGGCTCGGTCGACGATCTTCAGCGGATCGTCGACCTGATGAGGGATGCGAAGTCGTAGATGACCGAAATGTGCGCTGCAGCGCCTGACCCTAGGACACAGGCGAATTACGTCACTGTGACACTAGGCCGGGCTGCGGCCGCACCTCTCGGGAAATGCGATGTGTAGCAATAGATTTCAGTGCCGGTCCGATTCTGGGCGGCAAAATCGGCCTGATCCGGCCGCCGCGGGCACGCTCTCCTATTCTGGAGGAGTAATCCAAGCGGGCAAGTCATCTGGTACCGGGATTTTCGCAAGAATCGGGGATCGAAGTGTCATCGCGAATCACGCCACTGCGGCTTGAGGCGTTCGATCAGCTGCCGAAGCACGCTCGGCGATGCGTGTTCTGGGAAGTGGATCCCTCGACCCTGGGTGCCGGCGATCAGCTGGCCGACCCCGAGTTCGAGAAGGAAGCCTGGCTGTCCATGGTGATGCTCGAGTGGGGATCCTGCGGCCAGATCGCGGTCGAGTGTGCGCCCGGGCCGGGTCAGCAGGATGTCGTGCAAGCGGAGTTTCGCAGCGACTCGGCATGCCTGGGATACGCCTTCTACGCACCGCCCGGAGCGGTGCCGCGGGCCCGCCGGTTTCCCACCGGACCGGTCAGCGCGGACGCCGTGCTGCTGACCTCGCTGGGCGTGGACGCCTCCGATGACACCGGGGTGCTCCCGCGGGGATTGATCGCGGCGGTGGTGGGTGATCTCGTCCGCCGTGGGGTCCGCGCCCTGGAGGCATTCGGCCGGACGCCCGGGGTGCTGAACCTCGAGCCCGCCGCGGTGCCGGCGGATCTGCTTCCCGTGGTCGAGGTGCTCGGCGACTGCTCGACCGAGCAGTGCATCATCGACGTCGACCTGCTGGCCGAATCCGGCTTCGAAGTGGTGTCCCCGCATCCGTACGTGCCGCGGTTGCGCCTCGAACTGGAGCAGGGCCTGGGTTGGAAGGCCGATGTCGAAGCCGCGTTGGAGCGTCTGCTCGAGACGGCTCAGATCCAGGTGCCGGTCGGCGCGGTGCCGTGCGGCTGAGTTAGCTGGGGGAGACCCGGCCGGCCTGCTCGACCGACAGT
Organism: Mycolicibacterium cosmeticum; assembly: GCA_016197365.1. Classification (GTDB taxonomy): domain Bacteria; phylum Actinomycetota; class Actinomycetes; order Mycobacteriales; family Mycobacteriaceae; genus Mycobacterium; species Mycobacterium cosmeticum_A. The sequence continues at coordinate 91,090 of JACPVS010000023.1, forward strand.
TCGTGTGCCAACAGTTCGGCGAACGTGAAAGTGCCCGTGGGACGGTCGTTCTTGCCCAGCAGGTAGAGGCGCTTGACCGCGGCCAGCATGCCTTCGGCGATGGCGTCGCGAGTGGTGCTGGCCGCCAACAACTGTCGGTCGTGCGGGTTGCTGATGTAGCCCAAATCGACCTGGACGGTGGGCATCCGGGTCAACCGCAACAGATCCCAGGTGCGCCCGTGGGTACGGCAGTCCCGTAACCCGGTGCGCGCCACCACTTCCCGCTGGATGAAGTCGGCCAGGTTGCGTCCGATGGTGGACACCGAGCCGTGCGAGTTCCCGAAGTGGAATGACGCCACGCCGCTCGCGGTGGGGCTGACGTGACTGGTGAAACGCAGGCTGATCATCAGGTCCGCGCCGACGGTGTTGGCCGTCGTGGCGCGCTCGGCGTCTGAGGGGCTGTGGCCGCCCGGCCGGGACAGGAACGTGTCCATGCCGATCGCCGTCATCCGGCCTTCGAGCCGAGTGGCCAAGTCCCACAGGATGTCTGCTTCGCTGATCGGGCCGTCGGGACCCTGCAGGATCAGCCCGTGGTCATCCCCGCCACGGCCCGGATCGATGATGATCCGCTTCCCGGACAGTTTGGGACCCGAACGCCGGACCAATTCTTCCTCACGGATGGCATGCAACGATCCGCCGGTGACGCGGGAACCGAGAAAGTACAAGGAGCGCAACGTATCCGGGCCGCAGATGCCGTCCGGGAACAGGCCGTACTCGCGCTGATAGGACATCAGCCCGTTGTGCGTCTGCAGCCCGAAATGGCCGTCGACCAACCCGATGTAGAACCCCAGATCCTGCAGCCGGGCCTGCAACGTCGCGACGTCGTCGCCGTACATCGGTGCACCGAACTGATGGGCCAGGGTACGGGCGCCCAGTTGATAGGACGCCTCCTTCAGGGCGCGGAAGGTGGCCTCGCCCACCATCCCGTCGACGAGCAGACCGCGATACTGCTGGAAAGCGCGCACGGCGTGATCGAGATCATCGTCGAATACGTCGAGGGCGATGTGCTTGCCGGTGGCCAGGTCCGCGTCGGGACTGTCGAGCATGCCCAGCGCTGCCAAAGCCGCTCTGATCTCGGTGACCGCCACTCCCCGGTCACCTAGACGCAGTATCGACATACCTGGCCTTTCACATGCGCTGCAGTCGAGACAACCCGACGACTGCTGGACGGACTGACAGCATTGTCGCAGATACGCGCGAAAATCCGGAAAATTCCGGAGGTGGGGAGTGGCTGCGCGTTACCTGTCAGACGTGCTCGGCGATCTCCCTGAGCAGGGCGGCCTTGCCCTTGGCCCCGACGATACGCTTCACCGGCGCGCCGTCCTTGAACAGGATGAGTGTCGGAATCGACACCACCTGGAAGTCCCGCGCGGTCTCCGGGTTGGCGTCCACGTCCAGTTTGACCACCCGCAGGTCGCCGGTCTTCTCCTTGGCGATCTCCTCGAGCACCGGGGCGACCATCTTGCACGGTCCGCACCAGGTGGCCCAGAAATCCACCAGCACCGGGGTGGAGCTGGACAGCACGTCCTGGCTGAAAGAGGCGTCGGTGACGGTGCTTGTCGCGGAATCTTCGCTCATGGTGATCCTCCAGATCGGGATTGGTTGTGGGTCAGTCAGTCTCGGCGAGCCAGCGCTCGGTGTCGATGGCGGCCGAACAGCCGGACCCGGCGGCGGTGATCGCCTGCCGGTAGGTGTGGTCCACCAGATCGCCCGCGGCGAACACGCCCTCGACCGACGTCGCGGTGGTGCGGCCGACAACCTTGACGTAGCCCTCGTCGTCGAGGTCGACCTGCCCGCGCACCAGATCAGAGCGCGGGTCGTGTCCGATGGCGACGAAGACGCCGGTCACCGCGAGCTTGGACTCTTCACCGGTTACCGTGTCCTGCAATCGAATTCCGCTGACCTTCGGTTCGCCTTCGATCTCGGTCACCGCGGTGTTGGTGAGGAAGGTGATCTTCTCGTTGGCCTGGGCGCGTTCCAGCATGATCTTGGACGCGCGGAACTCCTCGCGCCGGTGGATCAAGGTGACGCTGCGCGCGAAGCGGGTCAGGAATGTCGCCTCCTCCATCGCCGAGTCACCGCCGCCGATGACGGCGATGTCCTGGTCGCGGAAGAAGAACCCGTCGCAGGTGGCACAGGTGCTGACGCCCAGGCCGATGCGCTCCTGCTCGCCGGCCACCCCCAGCTGGCGGGCGGCGGCACCCATGGCGAGGATCACAGCGCGCGCCTGGTGAGTGACGTCACCGACAGTCACCTTCTTGATGGGGCCGGAAAGGTCGACCTCGTCGACGTCTTCCATGCGCAGGTCGGCGCCGAACCGCAACGCCTGCTCGCGCATCTCGTCCATCAGGTTGGGGCCGGTGATGCCCTCGCGGAATCCGGGGTAGTTCTCCACCTCGGTGGTGGTCATGAGTGCGCCACCGAACTGGATACCTTCGAACACCACGGGCTTGAGTTGTGCCCGGGCGGTGTACACCGCGGCCGTGTAGCCGGCGGGGCCCGAGCCGATGACGATCACGTCGTGGATCTCAGAGGAGCTTGACATCGTGGGTTCGAAGCCTTTCTGCCGTGTGACACCGGCTTGAGTACAAACATCAGGGTAGGCCCTGGTGTTCCCGCTGTTGTTCCCTAGGGGCGGGGCAGCGACTTCTCGGCGACCGGTCGGTGGTCGGTGGCGCTGCAACCGGCATTCAGCACCAACGCGGTGAGTTGTCCGGCCTGTTCGGCCGCGACCACCACCAGCACCGCGGGCCGGCCCGCGACCGTCACCGGGGTGGCACCCAACACCGGCGCCGCCGGATCCCGTCTGAGCCCGGTGAGACACGCGGACCAGCGCTGAGGGTCGGCGAGGGCACCGAGATCGGCGGGGCGGCTCAGCAGCGCCAGGATGTCGGCGTCCGGTAGGGGCATCGGGGCGCCGCGGCGGGCGACGGTGATCTGTTCGGCCGTCGGCCCGGTGCTGCGGGTCGGTGTGGGGTGGGTGCCGGTGAGTGCCACCACGCCCACGCCCAGGGCGGTCAGCGCCGCGGCCACCCCGCACCAGAGCGCGCCCCGGCGCCCGCGCAGCGGCCGATCGGTGTGTGCCGGGTCCGACGCGCGCAGGGCGGTCAGTACCCGGGCGCTGACGGCGGCCGGCACGTGCGGCGCCGAGTCCGGATCGGCGGCCAGCGCCGCCAGTTCCCGTCGGACCGGGTCGTCATCCTGCACTGGTCCATCATGGCCCGACCGGAGCGGACCGCTCGGCCAGGACGCGGGCCAGCGTCCCCCGGGCCCGGGCTCGGCGGCTCTTCACGGTGCCCTCCGCGACGCCCAGCATGCGGGCGGCCTCCGACACCGAGTAGCCCTGCATGTCGACGGCCACCACCGCGGCCCGCTGGTCGACGGGCAGCCCCATCAGCGCCTGCGTCACCACGATGGCGTTGTCCACATGCCCGGTCTGGTCACCGACCGGCCAGTCGTCGTCGCCCAGCGGCGCCGTGGGGCGGGCCCGGCGCCGCCGCAGCCGGTCCAGACAGGCGTTGAGCACGATGCGATGCAGCCAGCTGCTCACCGACGCACCTTGGCGGAACGTCGCGGCGGCGCAGTGCGCGGACAGCATGGCCTCCTGCAGCGCGTCGCCGGCATCCTCCGGGCTGTGGGTGGTGAACCGCGCCAGCCGGTACAACGGACGCTGGTAGCGGATGAACAGCTCCTCGAACGCGAAACGGTCACCGGCGACGTGCGCCGCCAGCAACTGTGCGTCCGTGCGTTCCCAGCCAGAATTCCCCCCGAAACTCCCCACAGTCGAACCCTAGTGAGGTCCGGGGACCCTTCCGGGCACCAGTTCTGGCACGTGTGCCAGAAACGCGCTGACCTGCGCATCATGCGTGCACAGCCTGGGGATAACTTCGGTCAGGACGCGGATTTGAGGGTGATCTCGGAGATGTCGGTGCGGTTCTTGCCGTCGACGGTGCCCAACGTGGAGATCCACACCAGCACATACGACGTGGGTGAGGCGTTCGACACGGTGATGGTGTTGGACCCCTTCTTCAACGGGGTCGCCGGGGCCAGCACGGTGGTGTCCTCCAGCTTGGCCGGCGTGGCGGACTGCGCGGACCGGATCTGGACGGCGGTGCCGGTTCCGGTGACGTTCAGCGTGACGGATCCGATGGTGGCCGGCTGGGACAGCTGCAGCATCAGCCCGACCCCGTTCTTGAAGTTCGGGAACGGGTTGGGGTCGGAGTAGGTGTCACTGGGCCAGACCGTCGCGGGGTTGCCGTCGATGGCCAGCCCGGCCAGGGTCGGTGCGTCGGCTTCACCTTCGGGGGAGAAGACCGTCGCGCGCACCGGCTTGATCACACCGCCACCGTCGGAGTTGGCGGAGCTGCTCGGGGCGTTCAGTCCGAGGTCGCCCTTGTCCAGCGAACCGCCGACGTCGCCGAAGATGCCCTTCAGCACGGACGCCAGCACGACGAGCGCGATCACCACGATGACCGCGGCGGCGGACAGCCCGATGATGAGGCCCTTGCGGCGACGCGCGAGTGAGTCCGGATCGCGCACCGGGACGGCGCTGAACGGGCGCGGGTTGCCGGGTGCTTCGGTTCCCGCGACCGGCGCGATGTAGTCGGTGCGGTCGGCGACCGCGGTGGCCTGCTGCAACAGATTCAGCAGAGTGGGGGCGCTACGGATCCCGCCGCCTTCTTGCACCGCGCGGGCCGCGGCGGCCGAGATCTGGAACGGGATGTCGCGATCCACCGCACGCGGTTCGATCGGCTGACCGGCGCTGTCCAGCTCGGCGGGCGCCAGACCGCTGTGCACACCGGCCTCGGGGAGCGGCCAGCGGTTGATCAGCAGCGCATAGAGGGCCGCCCCGATCCCACGGATGTCGTCCTCGGGCGTCGCGGTGGGCAGCGTCGCGGGGAACGCCAGCGCGACGTCACCCTCGATGCTCACCCGGACCCGGCTGGGGTCGTCGATGGACAGCGCCACCCCGGTGCGGTGTGCCGCCTCCGCCGCGGCCGCCAACGATTGGATGGCGCGCGCCCCACCGATCGGTGAGGGGGTGGTCTCGGCGACCTCGGCCAGCGAGCCGCCGCGGATCCACTCCGACACCACCAGCCCCCCGGACGCGGTCCGGGCGACGTCGAGGATCTGGGCGATACCGGGGGAGTTGACCTTGCTGAGCCGTGAGGTCCGGCTCAGGATGTCCTGCAGCTGGGTGTCGGGCAGCTGACCGTCGGGATCGATGAACGTCAGCGCCACCTGGCGGTCCAGCGCGGTGTCCAGCGCGTGCCAGAACTGCAGATGCGGCGGACCACCGTGGAAGACCAACAGCCGGTAGCGGCCGCCGGCGATGACCGCGCCCGGGATCAGGTGCACGGTGTCGTCGGTGGCAGAGGTGGCGGTTTCGAGCGCGGGCTCCCGGGGCGCGTCGAACGGCAGCGCTTCCCGGGTGGGGTCGGCGCTGTAGTCGGCGGGTGGCCGGGCGGGCACGTCCGGCTGCAGCTCGTCGGCCACCGGAGGCCGAGAATCCGAGCCGGCGGCGGGAATCCGGGTGGTGGCACCGGAACCGGGGCCCGTCTCCGAGGGAGTATCGGGAGAGAACCCGCTGCCGGGTTGGTCGGCCACCATGTGTCCTTTCCGCATGCCCGGCCCCGCGGGGCGCGGAGGTACGTGCAAATTCCTCTGATCAGGGTAGTTGACCCTGGGCGTCGGCCGCTGGGAGATAACGCGGGGGACCGGCGGCGGCGCAGGTGCGCGACCCAGTCGACGCTGCACCATCCGCAGCGCGGCCTGGGCGTCGGGCACCCGCGCCGCGAGCAGCACGCCGGCGATGATCGGCAGCATGATCACGCCGAGGATGAGCAGCCGCAGCAGCGAGCCGGCGGCGCCGCCGTGCTCGGTGAGTTTGTCGACGCCCACCAGGCGGTCCACCACATGCGCGATCAGGCCGGCGATGAGCGAAGCGGTGATCGTGACCAGGACGGTCCGCACGACCGCGACGCTGATCAGCTTCCCGCCGGGCGGGTCCAGGTTGGCCCGCAGCACCAGGTGCCCGACGGTCGCGCCGGCCAGGAAGCCGAGCCCGTTGGCCAGTCCGAGATAGCCGGCGACGAGCTGCGGATCGGTCACCAGGTGCCCGACGGCGACGGAGGCGACGATCTTCACCGCGGTGATCACCAGGATCAGCACGATCGGGATCCACGGCTGTTCCATGGCGTAGAACACCCGCAGCTGCAGCAGCACCAGCGCGTAGGGGATCAAGGTGAACGCCGACAGGGTGATCGCCATGCCGAGGTAGCCGGCGTCGGTCTCGCCGAAGTTCCCGTACGCGAACAGCGCCGTGCCGATGGCCGGGCCGCCGACGGTCATGAACGCGACGATCGGGATCAGCGTGATCATGGTCAGCCGGGTGGCCAGGGACAGGTCGGCGAGCACCGCCGGACCGTTCTCGGCGGCGGCGTTGCGTGACAGCCGCGGCATCACGACGGTCAGCACCGTCACGCCGATCATCCCGAACGGCAGCTGCAGCACCAGCCACGTGTAGTTGTAGATGGCCGGACCGGACGCCGCCGCCGAGCTGGCGATCTGGTTGCCGACGATCAGGCCGATCTGGCTGATCAGCACGTAGAGCACCATGGCGGCGGCCATCGTGCCGAATTTCTTGAGCCGCGCGTCGATACCCCACAGCGGGCGCAGGCTGATCCGCTGGCGACGGATCGCCACCAGCAGCACCGCCGTCTGCGCGACGACGCCGAGCGTGGTGCCGATGCCCAGCACGAGGAGCTTGGCGTTGCCCATCTGCACGGGGTCGAGTGACAGCTCGCCGGGCACCAGCAGGTACACCCCGAGGGTCACGATCGCGACGACGTTGTTGATGACGGGCGCCCAGGCCGGTGGCCCGAACACGTTGCGGGTGTTCAGGATTGCCATGTACACCGAGGTCAGCCCGTAGAAGATGACCTGCGGCAGCAGCAGATACGCAAAGGCGGTGGTGAGCGGCCGGTTGACCTGGGGGTCGCTGCCCAGCATCAGATTCACCAGCAGCGGCGCCGAGGCCACCGAGATGACGGTGGCGACCAGCAGCAGGGCGGTGGCGAGTGTGACCAGGCGGCGCACGAAGGCCGTCCCGCCGTCGGCGTCGTCGCGTTCGGCGCGGGCGAGCACCGGGACGAAGATGGCGGTGAACGTCGCCTCGAGCACGAGGGCGGCCACCAGGTTGGGCAGCTGGTTGGCCACCGAGAAGGAACTCGACAGCGCGGCGCCGAGGATGGCGGCCAGCAGCACGATGCGGAAGAAGCCGGTGATCCGGCTGATCAGGGTGGCGAACGCCATACCCCAGGACCGTGAGACGACTGCCGAATCCGACAGTTCCTTGCGTTCGGGGGCGGGTGCGTTCATCGGCGGTCGTCGTCGGGGGCGTGGGCCAGTGCGGTGTCCAGCGGGTCGGGCCGGTGGATGCGGACCGGACGGGTGGGCGGCACCAGGTCGGCGCGGTCGGGCTGGCCGCGGAACCGGTGCCACAGCCGCCGCCCGACCAGCAGCGCCAGGATCAGCCCGCCGGTCAAGGTGATGAAGAACAGCACCTTCCCGTAGGCGTTGGAATGCACCGACAACCGGACCTGCTCGCCGAGTGCCATCCCGTCGGCGGTGGTCAGCGTCACGTCGACGGCGACCCGCTGGGTGAAGTGCACCTCGATGGGCACCCGCAGGGGCAGGTAGCCGGGCGGTAGTTCGATCTCGCCGGGATCGGTGACCGTCATCCCGGGTGGGGCCTCGATGTGCAACCGCACCCGGATGGGCACGGGCAGGTCGTTGCGCAGGGCCAGCGGCAGCGGGCTGCGTTCGGTGGCCAGGGTGTAGGACCCGCCGGGGTTCACGATGGTCACCGCACCGGTCAGGTCGGAGACGGTCCGCTGGACAGTCGAAAGCCGTTGCAGAGCAAGACCATTGCGCGCGTCCGGCGGTACGGTCTGGCTCAGTGCCCGCAGCATGTCCTCCCGCAGTGGCGCGGTGTACTGCGGTCCCGTCAGGCCGGTCTGCTGATCGGTGGTCAGCGCAGAGGTGAGTTCGGACAGCCGGGTGGTGGTCGACCCGATCCCGGAGATGATGCCGTCGTCGAACCGGGCGCGCGGGTTGCTGTCGATGGCCGGTGGGGGGGTGGGCGCGGGTGGCGCCGCGGCCTGGGTGTCGGTGAGCAGTACCGGCAGCGGTCGCGGCACGGCCAGGCCGGCGCGGATGCTGCTGGAGATCGCGGTGAACACTGCCTGGGCCTCTTCGGGACGCAGATCCCACGCCAGCGGGGGCATCACGATCTGGGAGCGGGGCTCGATGTCCGGCCCCAGGCCCCGCCACAGCAGCGCGCCCAGCGCGTCCTGCAGGCGGGCCACCTGGGAGTCGTGCTTCAGCGGGATGGTCAGCGAGGAATCCACGAAGGTCGGCGTCTGCGGATCCGCGCCGGTGCCGGCCAGGGCGGCGGCCACCATCGGATCGAACGGGGCGGTCACCACCTGCGGGGCATCGCGGCGCGGCTGCAAAGCCACCGAGTCGTCGCCGTCCGCCGTCAGCGGCGCCGCGGCGATGGCGACCGTGGGGCCCTGCGCCGCGAGGAGCTCCACCGCGCGGTCGGTCAGCGGTCCGTCGGCGAGCAGGGTCACACCGCGCAGCGAGGTGATCCCGAGGATCTGGTCGACGATGTCGGCGGCTCCCGACGCGGCGGCGGCGTTCAGGGTGGGATCGCCCACCCGCGCCACGGCGTCCAGATCGGCCTGGGCGTACACCGTGGACGTCACGCAGGTCCGCTGCGCCAGCGCTTTGAGCCGGTTCAGCCAGTTCACCGCGGCATCCTTGCCGGTGCCGGGCTGGGTGGGCGCGTTCAGCCCGCCGTCCGGGGAGGCGCTGACCACATAGCCGGCGGTCATGGCATTGACCGTGACCAACAGGTCCGGATCGATGGCCAGGCACAGCGCCGTGCGGACGGTCCCGTCCGGGTCCACCTCGGGGCTGGTGGCGAAATCGGCCGCCGACAGCAGGGTGTCCAGCCGGCCACCGGTGGCCAGCGAGGTGGCCAGGGTGTCGTCGAGGAGACGCACCGGCGTGGTGCCGCCCGGGATGCCGGCCGCCAACCGGGGGCGGTCGGCCAGTGGCCAGAGCACCGTCGTCGCCACCGGCTTGGAGGTGTCGGGCGGGACGACGGCGCCCACGCTGGGCACGCCCTCGGGTCCGGCGGCCTCGGTCGGGTCCGCGGGAACCCCGAGCACCGGAAGCAGGAAGCGGGCGTCGTCGAGGCGGGCCGGCTCGCCGTAGTCGGGGGTGCCGTTGACGTTGACCAGGACGGGGTACACGCCGGGCTTGTCGATACGCAGGGAGGGGCCGCTGCCGGCCCGCACCGGATAGCTGAACGTGAACGGCACCTTCTGGCCGCGCTGCAGCTCGGGCGCGAGGGTGATGAAGTCGGCGACGGGTTCGTACTGGTCCAGGTTTCCGGACAGATTGCTGCGCAGTCCGGGAGCGGCGGTCACCCCGGCGGCGTGCTCGAGGCGGACGACGACGTCACGCACCGGCCGGTCGCCCACGTTGCTCACGGTGCCGGCGACGGTGACCACCGCGTCACTGGTGGTCGTGACGACGTCGGGGGTGACGCGGTCGATCTGCAGGTGCAGGAACTGCGCCGAAGCCGGTTCGGCGGCGGCCGGGCGCGACCAGGCGGCTGGGGTGGCGATCAGGAGGACGAGCGCGACGACGGCGAGGAGGATCGCCGGTGACCTCACGTGCCGTTTCCGCATCCGTTCGCCCGCCGGCCGGGCGAGTCCTCCTGGCGACGATTTCGGGTGTGCGAGTGGGTCTGCGGACGCCGGCGCGGGGAACTGTGCGGCAGCGGCGGCAGCGCGGCCGGACCGTCGGACTGCAGCTTTGCGATCAGCTCGCCCGCGACCTCGGCGAGGCGGCGCTCGTCGGCGTAAGCCAGCCGGGCCGGTAGATCCCCGATCGGAACCCACGCGACCTCGGTGACCTCCACATCGTCATCGGAGAGTTCGCCGCCCAGGAAACGCATCAGGTAATGGTGCACTGTCTTGTGTACGCGCCGACCCTCGGTGACGAACCAGTAGTCGATGCTGCCGAGCGCGGCGAGCACGCTGCCCTGGATTCCCGTCTCCTCGGCGACCTCGCGGATGGCGGTCTGTTCGGCGGTCTCGCCCATCTCGATATGGCCCTTGGGTAGCGACCAGAGCATCCGGCCGCGCCGGTCGATCCGGCCGATCAATGCCGCGACCTGGCTTTCCAGCGGTCCGTCGATGCCGTCGATGACGAGGCCGCCCGCGGAGGTCTCGTGCACGGTGCGCAGACGTTCCTGAGCGCGCCGGGGTGGGCGCTGCTGACGGTTCTGGCCGGGCTTGGCCGTCGCGGAGGTCTTGTCGGCGGTGTGCTGCTCGCCGTTGGAGGTGGACTGCTCGGTGGCGGGCACCGGTGGACCGGCAGCACGGCGGCCGCGGCGACGCCCTCGGCGCCGTCGCGGTTTGGCTTGTTCGCCGTCCGACACCCAAGCCAGAGTAGCTGCAGCGGGCTGGGCTCCTCGCCACACTGGCCCGGTCGTGGCCGGCCTGTCGCCGGGTCGTTATCGGCCGAGGGAGCTGATGGGCGGGACTTCTCATCGCGCTCTCGTGCCTCGTGCGCTTGATCGGCGTCCCGCGATGGGTCACTAGACTCACCGACCGTGCCGAACGACCCGACGCCCGACCCCGCCGATGCCGAACTACTGGCCGGCGCGTGGGTGGCGTTGAGCGCGTATCGGGATGTACTCGCGGATCTGGGTGCGGTGTTCGCCGCCGCCGGGCATGAGCTGTACCTCGTGGGAGGCAGCGTGCGCGACGCGCTGCTGGGCCGGGTGTACACCGACCTGGACTTCACCACCGATGCCCGCCCCGAGCAGATGCAGAAGCTGCTGCGCGGCTGGGGCGACGCGCTGTGGGACACCGGGATCGAATTCGGCACCCTGGGCGTGGGCAAGGGTGCGCACCGCCTCGAGATCACCACGTTCCGGTCCGACAGCTATGACCAGGTGACCCGCAATCCGCAGGTGCGCTTCGGCGAGAGCCTCGAAGAGGACCTGCTGCGCCGCGACTTCACCGTCAACGCGATGGCGGTGCGGGTCACCGGCGACGGCCCGAACGAATTCTGCGATCCACTGGGCGGCCTGGCCGCCCTTCGGGCGAAGGTGCTGGACACCCCGTCGGCGCCGCAGGTGTCGTTCGGCGACGATCCGCTGCGGATGCTGCGCGCCGCGCGGTTCGTGTCACAACTCGGCTTCACCGTGGCGCCGCGGGTGCTGGAGGCGCTGCTGGACATGGCGCCGCAGCTGGAGCGGATCACCGCCGAGCGGGTGGCCGCCGAACTGGACAAGTTGTTGACGGGTACGGATCCGGTGGCCGGGGTGGACCTGATGGTGCAGACCGGATTGGGCGACGTGGTGCTGCCCGAAGTCGGCGAGATGCGGATGGCCATCGACGAGCACCACCAGCACAAGGACGTGTATTGGCATTCGCTCACCGTGTTGCGCCAGGCGGTGGATCTCGAGGACGACGGCCCCGATCTGGTGCTGCGCTGGGCGGCCCTGCTGCACGACATCGGCAAGCCCGCCACCCGCAAGCACGAGTCCGACGGTGGGGTCAGCTTTCATCACCACGAGGTGGTGGGCGCCAAGATGGCCCGCAAGCGGATGCGGGCCCTGAAGTACTCCAAGCAGATGGTCGACGACGTGTCCCAGCTGGTGTACCTGCATCTGCGGTTCCACGGCTACGCCGACGGTGCCGGTACCGGGCGGTGGACGGATTCGGCGGTGCGCCGCTACGTCACCGATGCGGGTCCGCTGGTGACGCGGCTGCACAAGCTGGTGCGCGCGGACTGCACGACGCGCAACAAGCGGCGGGCGGCGCGGTTGCAGGCCAATTACGACGATCTCGAGGTACGGATCGCCGAGCTGGCCGAGAAAGAGGATCTGCAGCGGGTGCGTCCGGACCTGGACGGCAACGAGATCATGCGGATCCTCGACATCCCGGCGGGCCCGCAGGTCGGGCAGGCCTGGAAGTACCTCAAGGAGCTGCGGCTGGACCGCGGGCCCCTCGATCATGACGAGGCCGTCGAAGAACTCCGGAAATGGTGGAACGCGCAGCCACGCTGATGCGTCTGAAAGGGCATGGACTACTGCCTGGCCGACCCTGACGGCGGCGCGACGATGTTCACCGCGGAACCGGCCGTCGATGCGGACGGTGACGGGATGCTCGACGCCGTGGGGGTCGACCTCGACGGCGACGGCCGGATCGACGACGCCCTGGCCGACCTGGACCACGACGGCCTCGCCGAGCACGGCATCCATGACGTGGGTGGCCCGGGCGCGGCGTATTTCACCGACGACGGCTCGGGCACGTGGGCCCTGGCGGGAGACGGCGGTCGGATCCGGTGGTTCGGCCTGGACGGGGTGGAGCAGACCGGCGGTCCACTGGTGGACTTCGACGCCGACGGGGACGCCGATGACCGGCTGCTCGACACCGATGCAGACGGGCTGGCCGATCGGGTGCTGGCGGGGCCGACGGCCTACGCCGACCGTGACGCCGACGGCCACTGGGACGTGAAACTGGTCGATACGGACGGCGATGGCGCCGCCGATTCGGCGAGCGAACTCTAGTCCGGCCTCAGCCGCGCCCGGCCCCGGGCGGGCCCGCGAAGGCCTGGGCGATGGTCAGCCACGTGGCGGCGTCGGTGCCCACGGCTGTCACCGCGAGGTCGCCGGGGGCGCGGCGCTGGGTGACCAGCATGCAGAAATCCTCGGCGGGCCCAGTCACCGACTGCTCGGCGTCCTCGGGCCCCCAGGTCCACCAATCCCCTTCGGGCGCTTGTAGTTTCACGTGAAACGGTGCCGTTGGCGGGGTCATACCGTGCACGCTGAAGGCGAAATCGCGGGTCCGCACCCCGATGTGGGCGATGGAGCGCAGGCGTGCTGTCGGCTCCCGGCGTTCGCCGAGTGCGTCGGCGACATCGAGGCCGTGCGCCCACGTCTCCATCAGGCGGGCCGTCGCCATCGACGCGGCGCTCATCGGCGGACCGAACCACGGCAGCTTGCGACCGTCTTCGACCTCCAGCAGCGACTCGTGCAGCCGGGCCCGGTCGGCACGCCAGCCCGCCAGCAGTTGCGCCGGGGGTGTGGCGGCCATCCGCTCGGCGGCCGCATCGACGAAGCCGAGGGGATCCTTGGCGGCGTCGGCGAGAACCTCGTTGAACGCGGCTTCGTCGGTGACGGCCTGCAGAGAGGTCTGGTCGGTCCACCACAGGTGCGCGATCTGGTGCGCGATGGTCCAGCCAGGGGAGGGGGTCGCGGTGCGCCAGCCCTGCTCGGGCAGGTCGGCCACCAGTGCGTCGAGGACGTCGCTCTCGGCGTGCAGATCGGCGACGATCGGTCCGGCTCCAGCCATGGGTGAACCCTAGCCCCGGTCCTCGACCTGCCTGCCGCGCCTGCCCAGCCAGGCGTGCGTCCCCAGCCCGACGACATAGAGCACCGCCCCGGCAACGACCAGCGGCACCGACCGGCCGTCCGGCGGGATCACCGCCGCGGCCGCGGTCACGGCAAGCACGAAGGAGAACCAGAACAACGAATCCTGGACCGAGAACACGTGCCCGCGCAGCGCGTCATCGACATCGATCTGCATGGCGGAGTCGGCGCACAGCTTCACCACCTGTCCGGCTGCGCCCAGGATGAACCCGCACCCCACCAGCACCGGTAACGCGAGGGTCACCGCGCACAGCTGCACGACGGCCGCCAGCGCCAGCGCGCCGTTGGCGGCGCGGTACCGGCCCCACTTCCCGATCAGCGCAGGGGTCAGCACCGTCGCCAGGAAGGCACCCAGGCCGCCGGCGCCCAGGAACACCACCGCCTTACCCAGACCGACACCCGCGACCTCCTCGTCGCCGACGTGCCGGACGATCACCAGGACCAGCAAGGTGTTGATGCCGAAGGCCATCCGGTGGGCGGCGAGACCGCTGAGCGTGGCGGCCACCGGCGGCACCGAGACCACCGTCCGGGCGCCGTGCAACCAGCCGGTGATCACGGCGTAGGCCACCGACCCGTGGACCGCGCGAGCGGTGTCGTCGGGACCCAGCACATGAGCGGGGAACCGCACCGACAACAGCAGCGCCCCGGCGATCGGCACCGCCGCCATGAAGATCACCGCGGAGGCACCCGCGTCACTGGAGCCCAGCAGCCAGCGCGGCAGCAACATGAAGTTCGCGCCGCAGAAGGTGGCCACCGAACCGGTCGCCGTGGCAACGGAGTTCATCGAGACCACCCGGTCGCGCGGCACCACGTGCGGTAATGCCGCCGACAGTCCCGACGACACGAACCGCGTGAATCCGTTGACGATCAGCGCGCCGAGCAGGAGCACCAGATTCCCGGCGTCCAGGGCCAGCGCGGTCGCGACGGTGAGAACCCCGAGTACGGCAGGAACAACACGGCGAACGACAGGGCGACTTCCCACGGCGACGCGGCACGCTCCGGGTTGAACAGGATCGCGCCGGCCAGCCCGGCCTGGAACAGGCCGTCGCCGAACTGACTGGTGGCCCGCAACTCGAGCAGCCGACGGAATTCCGGCATGCCTCGGACCGCCTGCCAGCCAGCGTCAGGTGGGCGGGTGTCCGTCATGTGGTGTCAGATCCTGTCCGGGCCGGGGATCGTGCCGACCGCACCCGGAATCCACCCTACAAATATCCCGGCGGGCCGCGCCTGTTCGTCCCCACCTGCGGTCGCTGGTGCGATGATGGTCGGGTGGCGCATCCAGAGGATCCGGAGGAATACACAGCTCCGACGACACCCCGGGTGCGAGCCGGAACGCTGCTGCTGGCCGAGACCGACCTGCTCGAGCCGACCTTCCGGCGCAGCGTCATCTACATCGTGGAGCACAACGAGGGCGGGACCCTCGGCGTGGTGCTCAACCGCCCCAGCGAGACGGCCGTGTACAACGTGCTTCCGCAGTGGGCCAAGCTCGCGGTGAAGCCCAAGACCATGTTCGTCGGCGGCCCCGTGAAGCGGGATTCCGCGCTGTGCCTGGCCACCCTGCGGGTCGGGATGAGTGCGGGCGACGTGCCGGGGCTGCGCCACGTGCAGGGTCGGGTGGTGATGGTCGATCTGGACGCCGATCCGGATGCGATCGCGCCCGTCGTCGAGGGGGTCCGGATCTTCGCCGGCTACTCCGGGTGGACCATCGGTCAGCTCGAGGGCGAGATCGAACGCGACGACTGGATCGTGCTGTCGGCGCTACCGACGGATATCCACGCCGAGCCGAAGGTGGATCTCTGGGGCCGGGTGCTGCGGCGTCAGCCGCTGCCGCTGTCGATGCTCGCGACGCACCCGATCGACGTCAGCAGGAACTAGGTCTCAACTGCACGACAACGTGCAGGAGGCGCAGGATCCCGCGCAGCCGCCCGCTTTGGCCAGTTCCTGCTCGGCCTCGGCCCGCGCCACCAGCTTGGCGTTCTGCCAGCAGCCGGCGGCCACGGTGCCGATGGCACCGAACACACACACCATCAGCACCAGAACGGCCATCCCGCCGGGCTTGGCCAGCGCCACCACACCGCCTGCGGTGAGCATCGCCGCCGCGGCGAACTGGGTGGGTGCGACGGCGCGCAACACCTGCCGGACGGGGTCATCGGAAGGGGGGCGGGTCAAGGTCCAACCGGCGACCGCAGCGGTGGCAGCCGCGGCGCACAGACACAACACGGCGGCGACGAGCATCCCCCAAGGATAGGGGGCGCGCCCGTCGACGGTCAGCCGGGGAGGGCCGCCGCCAGGGGCGCGATGGCCGCTGCGGGCGCGGTAGCTGCGGGCGCGGGCGCCGCCGGAGCCACAGGTGCGGCCGGTGGGGCACCCGGCGCCGCCAGCGGAGCGGGTGCCGGGGCCGGGACAGCGCCGGGCGGCAGCACCTTGAACCCGTTGATGATCGCGTCGGTGGCTTCGCCCGAGGCGACCGAGACGGCGGCGCCGGTCGTCACCGCGAGCGAGACGAGGTAGCGGTCCGGACCGACCGTCGTGAACAAATTGTGCCGCGACGTGTTGAGCGTCATGTTGTTCTCGCGGTAGGTGCCCTCGATCCATGAGGTGGGCACGTCGTTGATCACCGAGATCCGGCCGTCGGTGGGCCGCCACGCGGTGAGCTGCTGGCTGTCGACGAAGCCATGCCGGATGGCCTCCCGCGGATCGAAGTCACCGACCAGCTTGTAGATCACGACCTGGGCGTTGGACGTATACAGCCCGTCACCACCGACGCGGTCGGCGATCACGGCGAAGGCGTCGGGCACGTTCGGGTCGGGGACCTGCGACCAGCCCTGCGGCATCGGCAGCACGATGTGCAGCGCCTTGAAGTCGCGGGGGTTCTGCGGCTCCATCGCGACGTTCTTCGATTTGAGGAAGTCGCGGATGCTGCTGGAGTTGTCCGGGTTGAGCGGGACGGCGACGGGCTGGGTCACGGTGGCAGTGGCGGCTGGAGCCACCGGTGTTCCGGCGGCGGCCGGTGTTCCGGCGGCGACCGGGAGTCCCGCAGCCGGGGCGGGCACGCTTGCGGCCTGGGCAGGCACGCTCGTGGTCTGCGCAGGCACCAGCGGGTTCGCGTTCGGGGTGACGGTGACCGTCTGGGTGACGGTGGCGGGTCCGGGCAGCGACGGCTGCGGCGCCAGCGGTTCGGCGGCGGCGATGTTTCCCGCCAGTCCGACCACGCCGGCGATACCGGCCGCAGTCCCGGCGATCACGATCCGCCACCGGCGGCTCGCGGTCTGATTGACGGTCCCGCCGTCGGCCATATTCCTCATCTGACGTCGGTCCTTCCCAAGATCACTCGCCAAGTCAGGGGCCGACTGTATCCACGCCCGACGGGTGGTCACCAGGGCCGGAACCGAGCTGCAACCGTGTGCAGACCGCTCTGCAACGGAACCTTTACCAACCCGTGGCCGAAGGGCACCGAAGCGGCGCTTATACCCTGTTTGGCGTGACAGACGCCCCGCCCGACACCGAGACCTCCCCAGATGTGGACGCCCCGAGCCACCGCTACACCGCGCAACTGGCCGGGGCGATAGAGGCCGACTGGCAGGAGACGTGGGCGCAGCGGGGCACGTTCAACGTCCCGAACCCCGTCGGGTCACTCGCGCCGGCCGACGGTGGGCCGGTGCCCGCGGACAAGATGTTCGTCCAGGACATGTTCCCGTACCCGTCGGGTGACGGCCTGCATGTGGGGCATCCGCTCGGCTACATCGCCACTGACGTCTACGCGCGCTACTTCCGGATGACCGGCCGCAACGTGTTGCACGCGCTGGGCTTCGACGCGTTCGGCCTGCCCGCCGAGCAGTACGCGGTGCAGACGGGGACGCACCCGCGCACCCGCACCGAAGCCAACATCGTCAACTTCCGGCGTCAGTTGGGCCGGCTGGGCCTGGGCCACGACACCCGGCGCAGCTTCTCCACGACCGACGTCGACTTCTACAAGTGGACGCAGTGGATCTTCCTGCAGATCTACAACGCGTGGTTCGACACCGACCTCAAACGCGCCCGCCCGATCGGCGAGTTGATCGCCGAGTTCGAGTCGGGTGCGCGCCCGCTGCCCGACGGCCGGGACTGGTCGGCGCTGTCGGCCGCGGAGCGCGCCGACGTGGTGGACGGTCACCGCCTGGTGTACCGCGCCGACTCGATGGTCAACTGGTGCCCGGGTCTGGGCACCGTGCTGGCCAACGAAGAGGTGACCTCCGACGGCCGCAGCGACCGCGGCAATTTCCCGGTGTTCCGAAAACGCCTGCGGCAGTGGATGATGCGCATCACGGCGTACTCGGATCGGTTGCTCGACGATCTGGACACGCTGGACTGGCCGGACAAGGTGAAGGCCATGCAGCGCAACTGGATCGGCCGGTCGGTCGGTGCCTCGGTCGAATTCGAGACGGCCGCCGGTGCTGTCGAGGTGTTCACCACCCGTCCGGACACTCTGTTCGGCGCCACCTATCTGGTGCTGGCCCCCGAGCACGACCTGGTCGACGCGCTGGTGTCCGCCGCATGGCCCGATGGCACCGATGCCCGCTGCACGTATGACGCGGCCACCCCGGCCGAGGCGGTGGCGGCCTACCGGGCCTCGATCGCGGCCAAGTCGGACCTGGAGCGCCAGGAGAACAAGACCAAGACGGGCGTGTTCCTCGGTGCGTACGCCACCAATCCGGTGAACGGCCAACAGGTTCCGGTGTTCATCGCCGACTATGTGCTGGCCGGCTACGGTACCGGCGCCATCATGGCGGTGCCCAGCGGCGATCAGCGTGACTGGGAGTTCGCCACCGCCTTCGGCCTGCCCATCATCGAGGTGATCACCGGCGGTGACGTGAGCGTTGCCGCGTACAGCGGTGACGGGGAACTGGTCAACAGCGACTACCTGAACGGGCTGAGCGTCGCCGCGGCGAAGGAAACCGTGGTGGCCCGGCTGGAGGCCGACGGCCGCGGCCGGTCCCGGGTGGAGTTCAAGCTGCGCGACTGGCTGTTCGCCCGGCAGCGGTACTGGGGCGAGCCGTTCCCCATCGTCTACGACGCCGACGACCGGGCCCATCCGCTGCCCGAAACGGCGTTGCCGGTGGAACTTCCGGACATCCCGGACTACGCGCCGGTGTCCTTCGACCCGGACGACGCGGACAGCGAACCGTCGCCGCCGCTGGGCAAGGCCACCGACTGGGTGCACGTCGAGCTGGATCTCGGGGATGGGCTCAAGCCCTACACCCGCGACACCAACGTCATGCCGCAATGGGCAGGCAGCTCCTGGTACGAGCTGCGCTACACCGACCCGCAGAACCCGGACGAGTTGTGCGCCAAGGAGAACGAGGCGTACTGGATGGGGCCACGCCCCGACATCCACGGGCCGGCCGATCCGGGTGGGGTGGACCTGTACGTGGGCGGTGTCGAGCACGCGGTGCTGCACCTGCTGTACTCGCGGTTCTGGCACAAGGTGCTCTTCGACCTGGGCCACGTCAGCTCGTCGGAGCCCTACCGGCGGCTGATCAACCAGGGCTACATCCAGGCGTTTGCCTACACCGACGCCCGCGGCAGCTACGTGCCTGCGGCCGAAGTGGTTGAGCGCGAAGGTAAGTTCTGGTTCGAGGGTGCGGAGGTGAATCAGGAGTTCGGCAAGATCGGCAAGAGCCTGAAGAACTCCGTCTCGCCGGACGAGATCTGCGAGGAGTACGGCGCGGACACGCTGCGGGTCTACGAGATGTCGATGGGCCCGCTGGAGGCGTCGCGGCCGTGGGCCACCAAGGACGTCGTCGGCGCGCACCGCTTCCTGCAGCGCGTGTGGCGCGCGGTGGTCGACGAGGCGACCGGTGCCGAACGCGTCGCCGAGCACGAGGCGCTGTCGGACGACACCCTGCGCGCCCTGAACAAGACCATCGCCGGTGTGGCCGAAGACTATGCGGCACTGCGTAACAACACCGCCGCAGCAAAGTTGATCGAATACACCAACCACCTCACCAAGGAAGGCGTGACGGCGCGCGCCGCCGTCGAGCCGCTGGTGCTGATGGTCGCCCCGCTGGCGCCGCACCTGGCCGAGGAATTGTGGCGCCGGCTCGGGCACGAGACACCGCTGGCGCACGGGCCGTTCCCGGTGGCCGACGAGCGGTACCTGACCGACGACACCGTCGAACTGCCGGTCCAGGTGAACGGCAAGGTGCGCGGCAAGATCACCGTGCCTGCCGACGCGGACAAAGCGGACCTCGAAGCCGCGGCACGCGCCGACGAGAAGGTGCTCGCCTTCCTGGACGGAGCCACCCCGAAGAAGGTCATCGTGGTGCCCGGCAAGTTGGTCAACCTCGTCGTCTGAGCGAAACCACCGAACGGTGGGGAGCGATCCCCACCGTTGGGCTAGTTTCTCGCCCGAGATCTGCAGACATCGACATATCCGCATGCGGCGCACGGATACTGGTCTCAGGGCCGCGCAGTCGCGGCGGAAATCCCGTCTGAGAGAACGACATACGGTGATCGCGGCCCAGTCTGGGGTACGTGATGAGTGACAACCGGATCGTCGTCTACAAGGGTCCCGGCAAGGTGGCCGTCGAAACGCTGCCCTATCCGAAACTCGAGGTCCCGGCCGAGGTCGCCTCAGCGATGGGGATGAGCCGCAAAGCAGATCACGGCGTCATCCTGAAGTGCGTGTCGACCAACATCTGCGGCTCCGATCAGCACATGGTCCGGGGCCGCACCACCGCCCCCGTCGGTCAGACGCTCGGCCACGAGATCACCGGCGAGATCGTCGAAAAGGGTTCCGACGTCCAGTTTCTCGAAGTCGGCGACATCTGCTCGGTGCCGTTCAACATTGCCTGCGGGCGCTGCCGGAACTGCCGGGAAGGCCAGACCGGGATCTGCCTGAACGTCAACCCGGCCCGCGCCGGCTCGGCGTACGGCTACGTGGACATGGGTGGCTGGCTGGGTGGCCAGGCCGACTACGTCATGGTGCCGTTCGCCGACTTCAACCTGCTGAAGTTCCCCGATCGCGATGCGGCCCTGGCGAAGATCCGTGATCTCACCATGCTGTCGGACATCTTCCCCACCGGCTACCACGGCGCCAAGACAGCCGGCGTCACCACCGGATCGACGGTGTACATCGCCGGCGCGGGCCCCGTCGGTCTCGCGGCGGCGTACTCGGCCCACCTGCTGGGCGCGGCCGTGGTGATCGTGGGTGACCTGAACGCCGAGCGGCTCAAGCAGGCCGAATCCTTCGGCTGCGAGACCGTCGACATCAGCGCGGACGCCACCCTGGAAGATCAGATCGCCGACATCCTGCACACCAACGAGGTCGACTGCGCCGTCGACGCGGTGGGATTCGAGGCCAGCGGCCACGGGCAGGGGGCGGGAGAGCAACCTGCCGCGGTGCTGAACTCCATCATGAACGCGACCCGGGCGGGCGGCTCACTGGGCATCCCCGGCCTGTACGTCACCGGCGACCCGGGCGGCACCGACGACGACGCCAAGCACGGCACGCTCAAGGTGCGCCTCGGTCTGGGCTGGGCCAAGAGCCACAGCTTCTACACCGGGCAGTGTCCGGTGCTGAAGTACAACCGCGGCCTGATGATGAGCATCCTGCATGACAAGGCCCACATCGCCGACGCGGTGAACGCCACCGTCATCGGGCTGGACAAGGCCCCGGATGGCTACGCCGCGTTCGACTCCGGGGTGGCGCAGAAATTCGTCCTGGATCCACACGGCATGGTCCCGGCCTGATTCAGCGGGGACGGACGACGACCTCGTGCACGTGGCCATCCGGTGGGGTGGCCACGGCATGGGCGACGATCTCGGCGACGGTCTCCGGGCGGAGGAACTTGGCCGCGTCGTACTCCTTCTCCTCGTAGGCGATCAGGTCTCGTTGCATCTCCGAGTCGGTGCGGCCGGGGAACACCGAGGTGACCCGCAGCGACGGCTCGTCGGCGCGTAGCGAGTCCGCGAACGCGCGCAGCGCGAACTTGCTCGCCGAATACGACGCCATGCCCGGCGACACCGTCCGGCCCGCACCCGAATTGATGAACACCACATGCCCGCGCGCGGCGCGCAGCTGCGGCAACAGCGCCAACGTCAGGGCCACCGCACCGGTCACGTTGACCTCGAAGCTGGCCCGCCACTGCTCGACGATGGAGTCCCCGACCCGCCCTGGGTACAGCACGCCGGCGTTGTGCACCAGCACGTCGAGTTCGGCGAGGACCTCGGTTGCCGCCTCGATCGAGTCCGGATCGGTGAGCTCCAACGGCCAGGTCGGGGCGCCGAGTCGTTCGGCGAGCGCATCGAGGCGGTCCGACGGGCGGCCTGCCAGCAGCAGCGTGTGGGTGGGGGCGAGCGCGGCGGCGATGGCGGAACCGATACCGCCTGCGGCGCCCGTGATCAATGCGGTCGGCACCCCTGGAAGCGTACTGATCTGCGCGCTCCAATCTGCAAAGCGCCCTCCGGCGTCGCATGATTGATGCGATGCCACCCGATCCGAGTTTCGCCGCCACCCAACTCGCCGCCCGCGCGGCCTATCTGCTGCGCGGCAACGACCTGGGCGCCATGACCACCGCCGCCCCGCTGCTGTACCCGCACATGTGGAGCTGGGACGCCGCGTTCGTCGCGATCGGGCTGGCACCGCTGAGCGTGGAACGGGCCGTCGTCGAGCTCGACACCCTGCTGTCCGCGCAGTGGCGCAACGGGATGATCCCGCACATCGTCTTCGCCAACGGGGTCGACGGCTACTTCCCCGGCCCGGCCCGGTGGGCCACGTCGGCACTGGCGGCCAACGCCCCGCGCACCCGGCACACCTCCGGCATCACCCAGCCGCCTGTGCACGCCATCGCCGTGCAGCGGATCCTGGACCACGCCAAGACCAGAGGTCGGTCCACCCGGGCGGTCGCGGAGGCGTTCCTGGACCGGCGGTGGGCGGATCTGGTGCGCTGGCATCGGTGGCTGGCCGAGAGCCGCGATCAGCAGGGGCACGGCCGCGTCACGCTGTATCACGGCTGGGAATCCGGGATGGACAACTCGCCGCGCTGGGACAGCGCCTACGCCAACGTGATTCCGGGCAACGTGCCCGAATATCAGCGCGAGGACAACAAGATCAACACCGACTCCAGCCAGCGTCCGTCGGATCTGGAGTACGACCGGTACCTGTGGCTGCTGGAAGAGATGAAGTCGGCGCGCTATGACGACGAGCTGCTGCCGAAGGTGATGAGCTTCGCCGTCGAGGACGTCTTCGTCTCTGCGGTGTTCTCGGTGGCCTGCACGGTGCTGGCCGAGATCGGCGAGGACTACAAGCGCCCGCACGCCGACGTCCGTGACCTGTATGCCTGGGCCGACCGGTTCCGCGCCGGCGTCGTCGAGACGGCCGACGAGAGAACCGGTGCGGCAAGGGATTTCGATCTGCGTACGGAGAAGTGGGTGGCCACCGAGACGGTCGCGCAGTTCTCGCCCCTGCTGTGCGGCGGGCTGCCGCACGACAAGGAACGCGCGCTGCTCAAACTGCTTGAGGGCCCGCGGTTCTGCGGGCATCCGGACCTGAAGTACTCGCTGATCCCATCCACCTCGCCGGTGTCGCGGGACTTCCGGCCGCGCGAATACTGGCGTGGCCCGGTATGGCCGGTGATGACGTGGCTGTTCTCCTGGTGCTTCGCGCGCCGCGGCTGGGCCGAACGATCACAGGTGTTGCGCCGGGAAGGCTTGCGCCAGGCCAGCGACGGGACTTTCGCCGAATACTACGAACCGTTCACCGGCGAGCCGCTCGGCAGCATGCAGCAGTCCTGGACGGCGGCCGCGGTACTGGACTGGCTGGGCTAACTGCCGGGCTTCTCGACCGGCTGCGTCTGGTCGGCCAGGCGGTCCAGCGAGCCGAGCGCCGCCAGCAGCGTGCGTTGGTCGTCGTCGGTGAGTTTGGCCACCATCTCGCCGAGGAAGGCCCGGCGGGTGTCCAGCGCCTCGCGGTGCTGCACCAGCCCGCGCGGTGTCACCTCGACCAGGACCGCACGCAGGTCCGACGGGTCACGAGAACGCTTGACCAGGCCCAACTTCTCCAGGCGCCGGATCGCGACGGTGGTGGTGGGGGTGCGGACCCGTTCGTGCGCGGCCAGTTCGGTCATCCGGATGGGCCCGCTGTCGAGCAAAGTCAGAAGGATGGACAGCTGAGCCAGCGTGAGGTCGCCGGCCTGACCCTTGTTGGGGTCCCCGCGGCGCATCACGGAGAACAGCTTGGAGAGCACCCGCTGGAGCTCTCCGGCCAGCTCAGCGACCTGCGGTTCGGTCTCGACCATAATTCGCTAGTCTAACCTGTCTGCTCCTGCCAGGTCGGTTCCGCGATGAAGTTTCGGCGCGAATACAGATTCACAACACCTGGGACAGGAACCGGCGCAGCCGGTCGGTCTCGGCGGCCTCGAAAATCTGTTCGGGCGGACCGGATTCGACGACCTTGCCGTGATCCATGAACACCACGGTGTCGGCGGTGGACCGCGCGAAGCCCATCTCGTGGGTCACCATCACCATCGTCATGCCGCCGGAGCCGAGCTCGGCGATCAATTCCAGGATGCCCTTGACCAGTTCGGGATCCAGCGCCGAGGTCGCCTCGTCGAAGAACATCACCTGCGGCGACATCGCCAGGGCCCGGGCGATCGCGACCCGCTGCTGCTGGCCACCGGACAGCGTCGCCGGCCGGACATCGGCCTTGTGCCGCAGTCCAACCCGGTCCAGTTGCGCCAGCGCCAGCTCGTGCGCCGCCTCGGCGGACAAGCCCTTGAGCTTGCGCGGTGCCAGCGCCACGTTGTCCAGCACGGTGCGGTGCGGGAACAGGTTGAACTGCTGGAACACCATCCCGATCCGCTGCCGCAACGCATCCGGGTTGTCACCCAGCACCGAGCGGCCGTCGAGCAGGATGTCGCCGCGGTCGGGTTCGTACAACCGGTTCAGGGTGCGCAGCAGCGTCGACTTCCCCGAGCCCGACGGCCCGATGATCGCGGCGGTACTCCCGGCGGGCACCTGCACATCGACCCCGCGCAGCACCGGATTCGGCCCGAACGACAGATGAATGTCCTTGGCTGCCAGCGATACCGCAACTACCCCCGGCGCTTCCCTCGCCCCTGGATCGGCCATCAGATCACCTCTTCCTGCACCGGCGCGGGTTGGCGGCCGGTGCGCAGGCGCTCGTCGATCACGTTCACCAGGTGGGTCAGCGGAATGGTCAACAGCAGGTAGAACAATCCGGCCGCCACCAGTGGGGACAGGTTCCCGGTCTGGGCGTTGAGGTCACGGCCTACCTGGAACAGCTCGCGCTGGTTGGCGATCAGCCCCAGGAAGTACACCAGCGAGGAGGCCTTGAGCAGGGAGATGAACTGGTTCACCAGCGCGGGCAGCACCCGGCGGATGCCTTGGGGCACCACCACCAGCCGCATCGACGAGGTGTAACTGAAGCCGAGCGCACGGGAAGCCTCCAGCTGGCCGGCCTCCACGCTCTGGATTCCCGAGCGGAAGATCTCACCCACATACGCCGCCGACATCAGGCCCAGCGCGGCGATGCCCAGCGGATAGGGGTTGTTGCCCGTCAGCCCGCCCACGATCGGGCCGATGCCCAGCCCGATGACCAGGATGATCACCACCTCGGGCAGCCCCCGGAAGATGTCCGTGTACACCCGGGCGGGCCAGCGCAGCCACCGGGAGCGCGAGATGCCCGCGATGGCCAGCACCAGGCCGAGGATGACGCCGATGACGGCGGCGCAGACCGTGAGGATCAGGGTGTTCGGCAGGCCGGTCTTGAACAGATCGGGGATGGCCTGGCGGTACAGGTCCCAGTCCAGGAATGCCGCACCCAGTTGGGCCAGCGTGGATTTGGGTGCGGCGCCACCCGCGGCCGGTGTGTCCGCGTGCTGGGCGGCGATGGCGGCGAAATCCGGAAGTTGAGGCGCCGGTGCGGCTTTCGAGCCGGGTTTCCAGCCGGGGGGCAACGCGCGCGGCACCCAGTCCGAGTACAGCTTGGCCCAGGTGCCGTCGGCGATGGTCGCGTCCAGGCCGGCATTGAGCGCGTCGATGAGCGGCTTGTTCTCCTTGGCCACCGCCCACGCGACGAAATTGTCCAAACTGAAGGTGTTTTCGACGATGGTGGCCGGGTCCCCGGACTGCACCGTACCGACCGCCTGCTGAGACGGCGCCACCCACGCGTCGATCTGCCGGGTCTTCAGGCTGGCGTAGACGGTGTTGTAGTCGGGGAATTTCACCGGGTCCAGGTGCAGGGTGTCGACGACGTAGGCCTCCTGCACGGTGCCCTGCACGACGCCGATGCGCTGGCCCTCGGCCAGCTTCTCGAACCCGGTGATGGCCGAGCCGGTCGGCACGACGAGTGAGAAGTAGCCGAAGTCATAGCCGTTGGTGAAGCCGACCGTCTTGCGGCGCGCGTCGGTGGTGGTGATCGACGACGACCCGGCATCGAACCGGCGCGACGCGACCTGGGCGAGCAGCCCGGAGAAATCGGTGCCGACGAAGTTGATCTTCAGCCCGATCCGGTCGGCGACGGCCCGCAGCAACTCGTTGTCGAATCCGGTGAACTGGCCCTGGGAGTTGATGCAGATGCTGGGCGGCGCGTCGGACAGGGTGCCCACGGTGAGCACTCCGGGGACGCCGAGTCCCAGCGCGTTCACGTCGATGCCCGCCACGGGTTCGACGCCTGCGGTCGTGTATTTGTCCGCACCGGGATCCTTGGCGGCCGCAGCCAGATTGGTGGGCAGCGCGCTGGCACTGTCGACACCGGGCGGGGCGCACTGATCGGCGCCGGCGGGTGCGGCGAACGCGAGCGCGCACGCCATCATCGCGATCAGCACACAGAGCACCGCCCGGCCGATGCGATTCGGGACAGACGTCATCGTGGCAACGTAACCGCTGTGCGGCCGTGGGCCATCGGTTCGGCTCAAACAGATCGGTCCCTCAGTAGGTGTCGGACGGTATCAGCGGTGCGAGCACGCCGCGGCGCACCAGTTCGGCCAGCATGACCCGCCCCATCAGGGCGGCGGCCGTCTGGCACGCGGCGCGGGCGGCGTCCGGGTCGCCGTCGGCGATGGCATTGGTCTCGGCGTCGAAGTGCGCCAACAGTGCCGGACCCACGTGCAGGTGGTCGGCCCAGAAGGTGCGAGGGATGAACGTCTGGGATGCCCCGATGGCGGCCTGCAGGCGGGGGCCGGCATGGCGCTCCACCAGCAGTTGCCGGTACTCCCAGGCGATGTCGTGGAAGTTCTCGGTGCGCAGTGCGCCGGTGAGGTCCTTCAGCCGCCCCACGGTCTCGTGCGTCGCCTCGGTGGCCGCGCCCGCCGAGACCAGGCCGTTGAGCACCCCGTACAGGTTGTAGTGCTCGAGCAGCACGCGGGCGTCGAATCGTGCGATGAACGCGCCGCGGTGGTAGCGGGTAACCACGATGCCGTCGTGCTCGAGTTGCGCCACCGCCTCCTGGACGGGCACCCGGCTCACCCCGAGCTCGGCGGCAAGTTCGTTGCGATCCAGTCGATCTGCCGAACGGAGCTTGCCCGTCAGGATCAGGTGCGCGACGTGGCCGACCACCTGTTCGCGTTCGTTGACGCCGTAACGCTTGGGCATGTCACCGTCGGCTGTCGCGCCACCGGACCAGTTCTTCGGCTTCGGACAGGTCGTAGTCGGGACCGTTGACGCCGACCGTCAACAGTGAAACGCCCAGTGCGGTAAGTGCTTCGGCGTTGGCGATCAGCCCGTCGCCCTTGCCGTCGACGCCCGAGGACCGCTCGATGGCCGCGGGGTCACGGCCGACGTCGGCGCAGTGCCGGTCCAGTACGGCGGCCTTCTCCGGGTAGGTCTCCGCGGTGGTGAACCCGTGCCAGATGTGCGCGTACTGGGCCACCAGCTTGAGGGTTTTGCGCTCGCCCTGGCCGCCGATCAGGATCGGGATTTCGCGCACCGGCTGCGGGTTGAGCTTGCCGAGCCGCGACGTGATCCGGGG
The DNA here is from genome assembly GCA_016197365.1 of Mycolicibacterium cosmeticum. Taxonomy (GTDB): domain Bacteria; phylum Actinomycetota; class Actinomycetes; order Mycobacteriales; family Mycobacteriaceae; genus Mycobacterium; species Mycobacterium cosmeticum_A. The sequence goes on from JACPVS010000023.1 coordinate 118,620, forward strand.
CATCGACTCGGCCAGGTCGTCGAGTCGGCTTCCGGCGGTGCCGAAGTCGTAGCCGTACTCGTCGTAGTCCTTGTCCTTCCAACCCGATCCGATGCCCAGGATCAGCCGTCCGTCGGAGATGTTGTCGACGGTACGGGCCATATCGGCCAGCAGCTCGGGATTGCGGTAGGAGTTGCAGCTGACCAGCGCGCCGATCTCGATGCGCGAGGTCTGCTCGGCCCAGGCGCCCAGCATGGTCCAGCACTCGTAGTGCGCCCCGTCGGGATCGCCGTACAGCGGGAAGAAGTGATCCCAGTTGAACGCGATGTCCACGCCCAGGTCCTCGCAGCGGCGCACCGCGTCGCGCATCAGGCCGTAGTTGGGGGAGTGCTGGGGTTGCAGCTGAACGCCGATACGGGTCATGGGTACCAACCGTAGCGCGGTGCGCTCATCGAGCAGTGGCGTTAGACGCCGATCGCGCCACCGTCGCGCCACACCGCGACCACCGCCGGCCGCGCCGGGGCGCTGCCACCGTCGGGCCAGTGCGACAACGGGTTGTCCAGGCTGTGGTCGTCGCCCTCACCGGGATGCTGCACGCTGACCGTGACCAGGTCGTCGGTCACCACGGGACCGCACGTCTCCGCCCCGATCGGCACCGTGAGGAACTGCTTGGTCTCGCCCCGCCGGTCCCCGGTCAGCGCGACGGCGAACAGTCCGTCGTTGGACTTCAGGGCGTTGCCGTCGGTGGAGATCCACAGGTTGCCGTGACCGTCGAAGGCGACGTTGTCGGGGCAGGAGATGGGACTGACTTTCGACTTGTCGAAGCCGCCGAAGTAGGTGTCGGCCGCAGCCGGGTCGCCGCACACCAGCAGCAGCTCCCAGGTGAACGCGGTGCCGCCGTGGTCGTCGGTGATCTCCAGGATCTGACCGTTCTTGTTCTCGTTGCGCGGGTTGGCCGCATCGGGCTTGGCCTTGCCCTCGGTGCCGCGTTTGTCGTTGTTGGTCAGCGCGACGTACAGCTTGCCGGTCTTGGGGTCGGCCTCGAAATCCTCGGGGCGGTCCATCTTGGTGGCGCCGGCCTTGTCCGCGGCCAGCCGGGTGAACACCGCTACGTCCTGCGCCGAAAATCCGTCGACGAGCGACTCGGCCTTGCCGTCGGGGCCCGAGTGCAGCAGCGGAATCCAGGTGCCGCCACCGGCGAATGCCCCTGCGGCAGGAAGCTTTCCGCTGCCGTCGATCTCGGTGGCCGGGATGTCACTGGACAGCTTGGCCACATACAGCGTGCCCTCGTCGAGCAGCGTCATGTTGTGCGCGAAGTTACCGGGCTGGATCTTCTTGTCCGACACGAACTTGTACATGTAGTCGAAGCGTTCGTCGTCGCCGGTGTACACCGCCACGGTGCCGTCGCCGGTGACGTAGACGTTGGCCGCCTCGTGCTTGAAGCGCCCCAGCGCCGAGTGCTTGACCGGCGTCGAGGCGGGATCCCACGGGTTGATCTCGATGACGTAGCCGAACCGGTTCACCTCCTGGGGCGCCTTGGCCAGGTCGAAGCGGGGGTCGAAGTTCTCCCACTTGAGTTCCGAGGGCTCGGTGACCACGCCGTAACGCTTGTACCGGTCGGCGTCGGCGGGCACGGTGCCCTCGACCGCACCGAAGTAGGTGTGGAAGTTCTCCTCGCCGGAAAGGATGGTGCCCCAGGGTGTTACACCACCGGAGCAGTTCGCGAAGGTGCCGATGACGGTGCGTCCGTCGGCATCGGCGGCGGTGCGTACGGCGGGCGCACCCGCGGCGGGGCCGGTCAGGGCGAACGGGGTGTCGACGGTGATGCGCCGGTTGTAGCGGCCCATCACCGTACGCAGACCACCCTGCGGGCTGCGCTGCACCTCGACGACGGACAGTCCGACCGCGCCCGTCTCGACGTCGAACTGCTCGCGAGTGGGGGCGTCGGCGTCGTAGCCGTGGAACATGAACTGGGGGCTGACATATTCGTGATTGGTGACCAACAGGTAGTGCCCGGCCACGCCCTCGATCGGCAGCAACGCCGCGAAATCGTTGTTGAAGCCGAACTGCGCGCGCTGTGCGGCGCCGGTCTGCCGCTTGACGTCGAACACCGGTGCGCCGGGCAGAACCGGATCGCCCCAGGCGATCACGACGCGCTGCTGATAGCCGTCGGGGATCACCACGGCGTCCTCTTTGTTGGGCGCGACGCTGTCGAAGCGCATCCCGGGCAGCGGTTGGCTGGGTGCCTCCGCCGAAGGTGATGGCGCGGTGGAGGTCTCGCCGGAACACGCGGCCAGGGCCGACCCGGCGCCGACGGCCAGCACGGCGACGCCGGTGGCGCGCAGCACCGATCGCCGCGACATCGACGCGACGATATCGCCGAAGTACTCGTTGGCGCTGGTGTTGGGAGCGGGCCGCGAGCACGCGTCCCCGCACCGGTTGCGGCAGGTCACGTGCTGGCGCGACGACTGCCCCTGGTGTGCGACAAAGAGATTCAGCGGTACGAGCGGCATGGGTGCACGGGTCCTTCCCCCGGGAGTCCGGCCGCGGGCTGGGCGACCGGTGGGGGCGAACCTACGTGAACCTGGCAATCAGCTGGTAAACAACCGGCAACGTCTCGGGGTCAGCCCAGCACGTCCTTGAGGAGTGCGACCAGCGCCGCAGGCTGATCGCCCTGGACCGAATGCCCCGCGCCCTCGACCACGTGGGTGCGCTGGAATCCGGGTGCGGTGCGGGCGAAGGTCTCGGCGTCCTCGTCGTTGACGAAGAACGAGTTGGCGCCCCGGATCAGCGTGGTGGGCATGGTGATCGCCGGGACGTCGTCCCAGAGTCCTTCGAAGCCCTCACCTTTGCGGAACGAGTCGTAGCGCCAGGTCCAGCTACCGTCGTCGAGTTGTTTCGCGTTGTGAAAGACACCGCGTCGCAACGAGTTCCGGTCCCGGTGCGGTGCCGCGGCGACGGTGGCATCCAGGATGGCCTCGAACGAGGGGAACGTCCGGTCCTCCCGGACCAGTGCGACGGTGCCCATCTGGGCCTTGGTCATCTCGGTGTGCCGTTCCGGGGCCGACGGCGTGACGTCGACGAGGACCAGCCGGGGCACCAGCGTGGGCTCGGTGGCCGCGATGCGCAGCGCAGTCAGCCCGCCGAGGGACATGCCGACGACCAGCCGGGTGTCGGGGGCGTGCTCGAGCAGGATCGGCGTGATGGCCGTGGCTGCGAGTTTGGGTCCGTAGTCGCCGTCCTCGCGCCACGCGGAGCGGCCGTGGCCGGGCAGGTCGATGGCCAGGGCGGGCACGCCCAGCCCGAGGATGACGGTGTCCCAGGTGTGCGCGTTCTGTCCGCCACCGTGCAGGAAGACCACGTCGGGGGACTCGGTGCCCCACTTGAGGAAGCTGACCCGGCCGGCTTCGATGCGCGTCACGGGTGGGATCGCCGTGATGCCGATCTGCGCGGCGTTCTCGGGGAGCAGGCCGAATTCGTCCAGGCCCACCAGTTCGTCATCCGGGATCTGTGGAGTCATACCCGCAATCATTACGGGTACGACTCCACAAATCGCGGGTTGGGTCTAGCCGTGGATGAATGTCTCGAGCTCGGCGCGGGCGACGTCGTCAGCCAGCTGCTTGGGCGGGCTCTTCATCAGGTAGGCCGAGGCCGGGATGATGGGGCCGCCGATGCCGCGGTCCTTGGCGATCTTCGCGGCGCGCACCGCGTCGATGATGATGCCCGCCGAGTTCGGCGAATCCCACACCTCGAGCTTGTACTCCAGGTTCAGCGGCACGTCGCCGAAGGCGCGGCCTTCCAGGCGCACGTACGCCCACTTGCGGTCATCCAGCCATGCGACGTGGTCGGACGGGCCGATGTGGACGTTCTTGTCCTCGATCTTGCCTGCCAGCGAGCCGGTGAGGTTGGAGGTCACGGCCTGGGTCTTGGAAACCTTCTTGGACTCCAGGCGCTCACGCTCGAGCATGTTCTTGAAGTCCATGTTGCCGCCGACGTTGAGCTGGTAGGTGCGGTCCAGGGTGACACCGCGGTCCTCGAACAGCTTGGCCATCACGCGGTGGGTGATGGTGGCGCCGACCTGGCTCTTGATGTCGTCGCCGACGATCGGGACACCGGCGTCCTCGAACTTCTTGGCCCACACCGGATCCGAGGCGATGAACACGGGCAGCGCGTTGACGAACGCGACCTTCGCGTCGATGGCGCACTGGGCGTAGAACTTGTCGGCGTCATCGGAGCCGACGGGCAGGTAGGACACCAGCACGTCGACCTTGGCGTCCTTGAGGGCCTTGACCACGTCGACGGGCTCGGCGTCGGAGATCTCGATGGTCTCGGCGTAGTACTTGCCGATGCCGTCCAGCGTCGGTCCGCGCTGCACGACGATGTCGGTCGGCGGCACGTCGGCGATCTTGATGGTGTTGTTCTCGGAGGCGAAGATGGCCTCCGACAGGTCGAAGCCGACCTTCTTGGCGTCCACGTCGAACGCGGCGACGAACTTCACGTCGCGCACGTGATACTTGCCGAACTTGACGTGCATCAAGCCGGGGACCGCGCTGTTCTCGTCGGCATCCTGGTAGTACTGGACGCCCTGTACCAGCGAGGACGCGCAGTTGCCCACGCCGACGATAGCGACCCGAACTTCGTTCGACTCAGACATGTGACGCTCTCCTTCTCTTACTTACTTCGATGCTCGGTGTGACAGCAGGGTCGGTCAGGGTTGAGATTCCGGGTGGCCCTGCGCCACCCTTTCGGCTGCGATCAATTCGTTGAGCCACTTCACTTCGCGCTCACTGGACTCCAGGCCCAGCTGATGCAACTGCTTGGTGTACCGGTCGAAGGAGCTGCTCGCCCGGGCGATGGCCTCCCGCAGGCCCTCGCGGCGTTCCTCGACCTGGCGGCGACGGCCTTCCAGGATCCGCATCCGCGCCTCGGCGGGGGTGCGGTTGAAGAAGGCGAGGTGCACACCGAAACCGTCGTCGGTGTAGTTCTGCGGCCCGGTGTCGGCGACCAACTCGGTGAAGCGTTGCGTGCCCGACTCGGTGAGTTGGTAGACGCGGCGCGCCCGGCGGACCTTGAGGGTGCCTTCCGGGGCAGAGTCCTCGACGATCAGGCCGTCGGCCTGCATGCGGCGCAGCGCGGGGTAGAGCGAGCCGTACGAGAACGCGCGGAAGGCGCCAAGCAAGCCGGTCAGCCGTTTACGCAGTTCGTAGCCGTGCATCGGCGACTCGAGCAGCAGCCCGAGAATGGCGAGCTCCAACATCGAATCACCTCCCCCTCATCACACGCTTGTCAAAGTCGATGAAATGTCACGTCGACTCGACACGTCGGGCAATTGTATCGCGCCGATATATATGACGCTAGGTGGGGGCGATATGCCGGCGAGGCCGACGGGTTAGCTGGCGTAGTTGATGCGTTTGACGGTGCCGTCCCCGTTGAGCGACAGGTAGCCGCTGTTGCCGAACTTCGGGGTGACGTAGACGCTGATCTCGATGCTGCCGGGCGGGGCGGTGATATCGCTGTTCGGCTCGATGCTGACGTGCATGTTCTTCACCTCGGTGGGTTTGATGCCCACGCTCTCGGGGGCGCCCCGGATCAGCCCGACGATCTTCGGGATGTCGAAGGCGCCGAGGTCGACCACCTTGTCGTCGGCGCTCACGCTGGTCTCGTTCGGGTCGTCCCACCCGCCGCGGTAGGAGTAGCTCAGGGCGCGGCGCGGCTCGTTCGGGTCGGGGCGCTCCAGCGAGGCGTAGTCCTCGAAGATCGAGATGCTGTAGCCCTTGGTGTCCCCGAACTTCTGCCGCATCTGCTCGAACAGGCCGGTCAGACCGCCGAGAGACTGCAGCTGCCGAGGCGGGGTCAGCACCTGGGCGGGGATGCCGTCGGCCTTCGCGCCCGGGTCGGTGGTGAAGCTCAGCGGCGAGGACGAATTGCCGTACAGCCCCCAGCCGATCGCGATGCCCAGCAGCACCAGTACGGCGGCCACCGCCACGCGCAGACCCCAGCCGCCGGCGGCGCCTGTCGCTGCGTAGGCGCGCTCCGGCTTCAGGTTGGGCAGCTTGACCGGGGCATTCGCCACCTGCAGGTCGCCGACCAGGCCCTGCAGCTGGCCCAGGGTGGCCGCGGTGGTGGCCGAAGCGACCCGCTGCCGATGCTCGTCCATGGACAGCTGGCCCTCGCTCAGCGCGCTGTCGAGGACCTTGCACGTGTCGTTGCGGTCACTGTCTTTGGCCCGCGTGCCTGCCGTCTGCCGAGTCGCCACGCGATGATCGTAGGAGTTCGCGCCGTCGCGGTGCTGATCAGCCGGGATTTTCGACGCGCTTCACCTTCGCCGCCGGGTCCAGATAGAGGTATCCGGCCGAACCGGACGTGGTGACGATCTTCACCAACAGCTCGAGCGCGCCCTCGTCGACGAGATGGTCGATGTCGAGGTCGACGCTCGCCACGTCCCCCGGCGCGATGTTCAGCGTGGCGGGCGCGGTCGCCAACGCGGCAGCGGTGGCCGGGATGTCGAAGGCCGCCAGGTCGGTCAGGTCATCGGTGTCGGATCGCTGCCGCTGGGAGGGGTCGTCCCACCCGCCGCGGAAGGGGTAGAGCATCTTCGATCGGTCGTCGGCCGGGTCTGGCCGCGCCAGGGTGGCCCGGTCGGTCGAGATCGCGAGTTCATAGCCCATGGTGTCGCCGAAGCGGGCGCGGATCGCGTCGATGACGGCGGTCAACCCTTCGGCAGTGAGCAGGTCGCCTACCGGCTTGAGGACGGCCGGGGGCACGGTGTCGGGCGCCGGTGCAACGACGGTGTCGAGCACCACATGTTCCTCGGGCACCGGCACGGCCGGGCTGGGTTTGCCTGCTGGGGCGGGGGAGTCGTCCTTGGCCAAGCCCCATCCGACGGCCACGATCGCCACCGCGACCACACCGGCAACGGCCAGGATCGGTCCGCGGGACCGCGTGGCCCCCGACGGCCGCTGCTGCACCCCGGTGACCAGCTGAAGGTCGGCCACCAGCGGCTCCAGCTCGCCGAGCGTGGTGGCTGCGACGGCGGTCGCCACCCGGCGCCGGTGCTCCTCGCCGGAGAGCTGGCCGTCGCCCAGTGCGTCGTCCAGAATCCGGCAGGTCGCATCGCGGTCGCTGTCCTTTGCCCGGGTGCGTGCCGCCATGGCGAAGATCGTATGGCGGGCGGCGCCGCGGTGCCGACGCTTGGCGCCGTCCTCGCTCTGCGGTCGGGGCGCCGACGTACTCTGGTGGACGTGCGATTGCAGCGACAGGTGGTGGATTACGCGCTCCGGCGCCGATCCCTGCTGGCCGAGGTGTACTCCGGGCGTACCGGGGTCACTGAGGTGTGCGACGCCAATCCCTACTTATTGCGCGCCGCCAAATACCACGGGAAGCCCAGCTCGGTGATGTGCCCGATCTGCCGCAAAGAACAGCTCACCCTGGTGTCGTGGGTATTCGGTGACCACCTCGGTGCGGTGTCGGGTTCGGCCCGCACCGCCGAGGAGTTGGTCCTGTTGGCGACGCGTTACGACGAGTTCGCGGTACATGTGGTGGAGGTATGCAGGACCTGCAGTTGGAACCATCTGGTCAAGTCGTACGTGCTCGGCGCGCCAAGGCCCCCCAAGGCCCCGAAGGCGCCCCGCACTCGAACGGCGCGCTCCGGCGCGCGTACGGCCAGTGAATAGCGAAGGGCGCTATACGAGGTCAGCGGGCAGTGCCGATAGAGAGCATGCCGCTGGCCCGGGCGCACACCGCAGGCCGAACATTCCGCCGGACGACCGGCAGACCACGTTGTTGCCACCCGTCCGCAACGCCACCGAGCCGCATCTGCGCGACCCGATCGACGTCGTGAAGGCGGCGCTGGACGGTTCACCCCCGCGCAAGCCGCCGCCCCCGGCGCCTCCGCGCCCACCGGCGGGTGGGCCGCCGCCCCGGCCGCCGAAGCAGCGGGGGCAGTTCCAGTGGAAGTGGGTGCGCCGCGCCGTCTACGTCGGGCTGGTCCTGTTCCTCGTGCTGCCGTTTGTCACGTTCGCGATGGCCTATCTCATCGTCGAGGTGCCCAAGCCCGGTGACATCCGGACCGCGCAGGTGTCGACGATCCTGGCCAGTGACGGCAGCGAGCTGGCGCGGATCGTCCCGCCCGAAGGCAACCGCAACGACGTCAGCATCAACCAGATCCCGGTGCATGTGCGGGACGCGGTGATGGCCGCCGAGGACCGCGACTTCTACAGCAACCCGGGCTTCTCCCTGTCGGGGTTCGCGCGCGCGTTCAAGAACAACATCTTCGGCGGTGACCTGCAGGGCGGCTCGACCATCACCCAGCAGTACGTGAAGAACGCGCTCGTGGGTGACGCGAGATCCGGTCTGGGCGGCGTGGTCCGCAAGGCCAAGGAGCTCGTCATCTCGACGAAGATGTCGCGCGAATGGGGCAAGGACCAGGTTCTGGAGTCCTACCTGAACATCATCTATTTCGGCCGCGGTGCGTACGGCATCTCGGCCGCCGCGAAAGCCTACTTCGACAAACCCGTCGAACAGCTCGACGTCGCCGAGGGCGCGCTGCTGGCGGCGCTGATCCAGCGGCCGTCGACCCTGGATCCGGCCGTCGACCCCGAGGGTGCGGCCGACCGGTGGAACTGGGTGCTCGACGGCATGGTCGACATCGGCGCCCTGTCCAAGACGGACCGGACCGCGCAGGTGTTCCCGCCGACGGTGCCACCCGAGCAGGCCAGCCAACAGGACCAGACCACCGGGCCGAACGGACTGATCGAGCGGCAGGTCACCAAGGAACTGCTGGACCTGTTCAACATCAACGAGCAGACGCTGAACACCGAGGGGCTGCAGGTCACCACGACCATCGATCCGGCCGCGCAGAAGGCGGCCGAGGAGTCGGTCACCAAAACCCTGGACGGGCAGATGCCCGACATGCGGGCGGCGGCGGTGTCCGTCGACCCGAAGACCGGCGGCATCAAGGCCTACTACGGCGGCTCCGACGCGCAGGGTTTCGACTTCGCGCAGGCCGGGCTGCCGACAGGTTCGTCGTTCAAGGTGTTCGCTCTGGTGGCCGCGCTGCAACAGGGCATCGGCTTGGGCTTCCAGGTGGACAGCTCGCCGGTGACGGTCAACGGCATCAAGATCACCAACGTCGAGGGCGAGGGCTGCGGCGTCTGCAATATCGCCGAGGCGCTCAAACGCTCGCTGAACACCAGCTACTACCGGCTGATGCTGAAGCTGAAGAACGGCCCCCAGGACGTCGCGGACGCCGCGCACAGCGCCGGTATCGCCGACAGCTTCCCCGGCGTCGACCACACCTTGAGTGAGGACGGCAAGGGCGGGGCGCCGAACAACGGTGTCGTGCTGGGCCAGTACCAGAGCCGGGTGCTCGACATGGCCTCGGCGTACGCGACGCTGGCCAACTCCGGCGTCTATCACAAGCCGCATTTCGTGCAGAAGGTCGTCGACGCGGACGGCAAGGTGCTCTTCGACGCCTCGCAGCAGGACAACACCGGCGAACAGCGCATCGACAAGGCGGTGGCCGACAACGTCACCGCGGCGATGCAGCCGATCGCCGGCTGGTCCAACGGGCACAACCTGGCGGGTGGGCGGCCCTCGGCGGCCAAGACGGGCACCAACCAGCTCGGTGACACGGGCGCCAACCGCGATGCCTGGATGGTCGGCTACACCCCGTCGCTGTCGACGGCGGTGTGGGTGGGCACCACGTCGGGCACCAAGCCCCTGGTCAACGAGTGGGGCGGCCCGGTGTACGGGTCCGGTCTGCCGTCCGACATCTGGAAGGCGACGATGGACGGTGCGCTCAAGGGCACCGACAACGAAACGTTCCCGAAGCCGACGGACATCGGTGGTTATGCCGGTGTGCCGCAGGCGCCGCCGCCTCCGCCCGTGGCACCGGTGCCTCCGCCGCCATCGGAGACCGTGATCCAGCCGACGCTGGAGATCGCGCCCGGTGTCACCATTCCGTGGGGCCCGCCGACGACCGTCCCGCTGGGACCGCCCCCGGTCGGTGATCCCAACGCCCCGGTACCGCCGCCCGGTCCGCCGCCGCCACCGTGACGGAACCCGAAGAGCCGAAGACGGTTTCCCCGGTTCCACTGGCGCGTGATCTGCGCAGCGCCTACGAAAGGGATCTGCCCAGCCGCACGGACGTGATCGGCTCGGCGTTGTCGCACACCATCGGTGGCCCGGTGGGTCGGCATGCGCTCATCGGGCGCGCGCGGTTCTTCACACCGTTGCGGGTGATGCTGGTGATCGGTGTCATCTTCCTGGCGCTGGGCTACTCGACCAAGGCCGCGTGCCTGCAGTCCACGAACACCGGTACCGCGGCCCAGCGCGTCGCCAACTGGCAGAACCAGCGCGCCTATTACGAGTTCTGCTATTCGGACACGGTCCCGCTCTACACGGCGGAACTGTTGAGCCAGGGCAAGTTTCCGTACAAGTCCAGCTGGGTGGACACCGACAGCACCGGCAAGCCCAACGTGCAGTACGACGGCAGCCCGGCGATCCGCTACATGGAATATCCGGTCCTGACGGGCATCTACCAGTACCTGTCGATGACGCTGGCCAAGACGTACTCGGCGCTCACCAAACTGGTGTCGTTGCCGTTGGTCGCCGAGGTGGTGATGTTCTTCAACATCTCGGCGTTCGGGCTGGGGCTGGCGTGGCTGGCCACGGTGTGGGCGACGGCCCTGCTGGCCGGGCGGCGGATCTGGGATGCGGCGCTGGTCGCGGCGTCCCCGCTGGTGATCTTCCAGATCTTCACCAACTTCGACGCGCTGGCCGCGGCGTGCGCGGCAGGCGCGATGCTGGCGTGGGCGCGCCGAAGACCCGCGGTGGCCGGGGTGCTCATCGGTGTCGGGGTGGCGCTGAAGCTCTACCCACTGCTGTTGATGGTGCCGCTGGTGATCCTGGCGGTGCGCACCGGCCGGTGGCGCGCGGTGGGGACGACGGCGCTGGCGGCGGTGGGCACCTGGATTCTGGTGAATCTGCCTGTGCTGCTGCTGTTCCCGCGCGGGTGGTCGGAGTTCTTCCGGCTCAACACCCGCCGCGGTGACGATATGGATTCGCTGTACAACGTGGTGAAGTCGTTCACCGGGTGGGGTGGATTCGACCCGCATCTCGGATTCTGGGAGCCCCCCTCGGTGACCAATGCGGTGACGGCCCTGCTGTTCGCGTTGTGCTGTGTGGGTATCGCCTACGTCGCGCTGACGGCGCAGCACCGACCGCGGGTGGCGCAGCTGGCGTTCCTGGTGGTGGCCGCCTTCCTGCTGACCAACAAGGTGTGGAGCCCGCAGTACTCCCTGTGGCTGGTGCCGCTGGCGGTGCTGGCGCTGCCGCACCGGCGGATCCTGCTGGCCTGGATGACGATCGACGCGCTGGTGTGGATACCGCGGATGCTGTTCCTGTTCGGGGAGCAGAACCGCGGGCTGCCCGAACAGTGGTTCACCGCGACGGTGCTGCTGCGCGATATCGCCGTGTTCGCGCTGATCGCCCTGGTGATCCGGCAGATCTACCGCCCCGAGCTGGACCTGGTCCGCTATCACGGGCGCATCGACGACCCGTCCGGCGGGGAGTTCGAGGGTGCGCCGGATGCGTTCCCGAAGTGGCTGCCCGCGCGGGTGCGTCCGCGTGCGCCACTCGTCGGCCCAAAAGAGCCCGCCCCGGCCCCCGATCTGGAAAGTGCGGTTTCGTCCGCGACACACCGCTGACGATGTACCGGGCCGCACAAATGCGGTTCCTATCCGCGATTTCGCAGATCAGCGGCCCCACCTGTAACCTGGGCGGGTTGCCGACGCAGGCGACCCTCCTGCCACGGATACGCCGTGGCCGCAACGACCATAGGAGGTGATGGGTTTCTCATGCGTCCATACGAAGTCATGGTCATTCTCGACCCCACACTTGACGAGCGCACCGTAGCTCCCTCGCTGGAGACGTTCCTGAACGTCATCCGCAAGGACGGCGGTTCCGTCGACAAGGTCGACATCTGGGGCCGCCGCCGGCTGGCGTACGAAATCGCCAAGCACGCCGAGGGCATCTACGCCGTTGTCGATCTCAAGGCCGAGCCCGCCACGGTGTCCGAGCTCGATCGTCAGCTGAACCTGAACGAGTCCGTGCTGCGGACCAAGGTGATGCGGACCGACAAGCACTAGGTCGATACACCCCGCCGATGTCGGGTGCGTTGCGTAGGCTCGCGCCCAACATAGGCTGCCCACTGCCCAGGAGGACCTCGTGGCTGGTGACACTGTCATCACCGTTATCGGAAACCTGACCGCCGACCCGGAATTGCGGTTCACGCCGTCCGGCGCGGCTGTCGCCAACTTCACGGTGGCGTCCACTCCCCGGACGTTCGACCGTCAGACCAATGAGTGGAAGGACGGCGAAGCGCTGTTCCTCCGCTGCAACATCTGGCGGGAGGCGGCCGAGAACGTGGCCGAGAGCCTCACCCGGGGTTCGCGCGTCATCGTCAGCGGTCGGCTCAAGCAGCGGTCCTTCGAAACCCGTGAGGGCGAGAAGCGCACCGTCGTGGAGCTCGAGGTCGACGAGATCGGCCCGTCGCTGCGATACGCGACGGCCAAGGTCAACAAGGCCAGCCGCGGCGGCGGTGGCGGCGGCGGTGGTGGATTCGGCGGCGGATCGAGTCAGCCGCGCAGTGCGGAGCCGAAAGACGATCCGTGGGGCAGTGCTCCCGCGGCGGGCTCCTACAGCGGCGCTGACGAAGAACCGCCCTTCTGACAAACACTGACAGATTTTTGAACTGAGAAAGAGATAGACCCATGGCCAAATCCTCAGGCACCAAGCGGCGCCCGGCTCCGGAAAAGCCGGTCAAGACCCGCAAGTGCGTGTTCTGCTCCAAGAAGGGCAAGGGGCAGGACATCAACTACAAGGACACCGCGCTGCTGCGCACCTACATCAGCGAGCGCGGCAAGATCCGTGCCCGCCGGGTGACCGGCAACTGCGTCCAGCACCAGCGCGACGTCGCCGTCGCGGTGAAGAACGCCCGCGAGGTGGCTCTGCTGCCCTTCGGTTCGTCGACGCGGTAAGGGAGGAACCACATCATGAAGCTCATTCTCACCGCTGAGGTGGACCACCTGGGTGTCGCAGGCGACGCCGTCGATGTGAAGGACGGCTACGGCCGTAACTTCCTGCTCCCGCGCGGGCTGGCCATCGTGGCCACCCGTGGCGCCGAGCGGCAGGCCGACGAGATTCGTCGCGCCCGCGAGACCAAGGAAGTTCGTGGCGTCGAGCACGCTAACGAACTGAAGATCGCCATCGAGGCGCTCGGCCCGGTTGCTCTGGCCGTCCGTGCCGGCGAGGGCGGCAAGCTGTTCGGTTCGGTCACCCAGGCCACCGTGGTCGCGGCCATCAAGAAGGCCGGCGGCCCGAACCTGGACAAGCGCACCGTCGAACTGCCGAAGGCGCACATCAAGTCGACCGGAACGCATCCGGTCAGCGTGAAGCTGCACCAGGGCGTGACCATCTCGGTCCCGCTCAACGTCGTCGCCGAGTAGGCTCGACACCTTCGCACACCAGTGCAACGCCCGGGTGGAAGCCTAAAACTTCCCACCCGGGCGTTGCTGTGTCTGCAGCGAACGCATCTCGCCGTTCGGCCCCAGCAACGGCAACCGGCTGTTAACCTCGGCGGCTCCCAAGCGCAACGCAACACGCCCGAGGTGGCAACCCCGCCCGACACGCCGTGATAATTTGCATCCACAACATTGGACACTTCAGCGGTAGTCTTGACCTGCGGGTTGTTTGATTACCGGTGAGTTTATCCACAAGTTCTCCCCATGCACTCAACATCGTTGTCCACGGCTGTCCACACGCCATCCACACCCTTATCAACAGGCCGGATTGCGCAACCCTCAGCAACGTCTAATGTTGGCCGTCGCTAGGCGGTGGAGCCGAACCCCGGCCGGGTTTGTCGGTGTCGCGTCCTACTGTCATGACAGCTAACACCGAACGTATGTTCGGTGACAAACGGAGGGTGGGGGACGCTTAGTGGCTGTCGTGGACGATCTCGGTCATCACGGTATGAGCGAGCCGCCCAGCGAGGATTTCGGGCGCCAGCCCCCGCAGGACATGGCGGCCGAACAGGCTGTCCTGGGCGGCATGCTGCTCAGCAAGGACGCCATCGCCGACGTCCTCGAGCGGATGCAGCCCGGCGACTTCTACCGGCCCGCGCACCAAGACGTCGCCGACGTCATTCTCGGGCTCTACGACCGAGGTGAGCCGGCCGACGCCGTGACCGTCGCCGCCGAGCTGGACCGGCGTGGGCAGCTGCGCCGCATCGGTGGCGCGCCGTATCTGCACACGCTGATCTCCACCGTGCCCACGGCGGCCAACGCCGGCTTCTACGCCACCATCGTGGCCGAGAAGGCCCTGTTGCGCCGGCTGGTGGAGGCCGGCACCCGCGTCGTGCAGTACGGCTACGCAGGAGCCGACGGCGCCGATGTGCACGACATCGTCGACCGCGCCCAGGCCGAGATCTACGACGTGACCGACAAGCGCAGCCAGTCCGAGGACTTCGTCCCGCTGGAGGAACTGCTGCAACCAACGATGGACGAGATCGATGCCATCGCCTCGGCCGGCGGCATGGCCCACGGTGTGCCCACGGGGTTCATCGACCTGGATGAGGTCACCAACGGGCTGCACGGCGGTCAGATGATCATCGTGGCGGCCAGGCCTGGCGTCGGGAAGGCGCTGGCGCTGGATACCCCGCTGCCGACGCCGACCGGCTGGACCACCATGGCTGATGTGCGTGTTGGCGATCAGTTGATCGGTGACGACGGCCTGCCCACCCGTGTTGTGGCCGCGACCGAGGTGATGCTGGACCGCCCGTGCTACGAGGTCGAGTTCTCCGACGGCACCGTGATCGTCGCCGACGAGGAGCACCAGTGGCTCACCGAGACCCGCGCATCGCGCAGGTCTGCTCATGCTGTCGCCGAGATCCGGACCACCGGCGACATCCTCGATACCTTGCGGTGCCCCACGGCGGATCGCCGGATCAATCATTCGGTGGTCAACACCGCGCCTCTCGTCGCGCCGGAGGCGGAGTTGCTCGTCCCGCCGTACACCCTCGGAGCGTGGCTCGGTGACGGGACGACCGCCGCCGCGCAGATCACCTCTGCTGATCTCGAGATCGTGATGCGGATCGAAGGTGAAGGAGTGGTGGTGAGTCCATCCGCATCTTCACCGATGCGCTATCAGTTGAAGCTGCCGGCGGCTGCTGAGGTCGAGCCGCGCGTGTGCGTGGTGTGCGGTAACTCGTTCGTCCCACAGGCCAGCCAGGTCCGTACCTGCGGACGGCGCTGCGGCGGGGCCGCCCGCCGGACCGCTCAGGTGCCCGCCCCGACGTGCTCCCGTTGCGGCGGACCGTCGTGCGGACTGGTGTTATGCCAGCAGTGTCGGAACGCCGTCGGCACTCTGCAGGCCCGGCTGCGGACCATCGGAGTGTTGGGGGACAAGCACATTCCCTCCACGTACCTGCGTGCTTCGCAGGCGCAGCGGCGCGCCCTCCTGGCTGGTCTGCTGGACACCGACGGCACGGTGACCCATGGCGGTTCGGTGCAGTTCTCGGTCATCAACAGTCGCCTGGTCACCGACGTCGCCGAGTTGATCGTCAGCCTCGGGTACCGCTGCCAGATGTCGACCAAGCGGGTCGCCGGGCGTACCGAGGAATCGTCGATCGCCTACACGCTGACCTTCGCCACGGACGACGTGGTGTTCGGCCTGGAGCGGAAGGCGTTGCTGCACAAGGAACGCCGTGCGATGTGCGGCCCGGCCCGCCACAACTCGCGTTTCATCGTGGACGTGCGCAAAGTCGAGTCCGTGCCGGTCAGGTGCGTCGAGGTGGACAACGTCAGCCACATGTATCTGGCCTCGCAGGCCATGGTGCCGACCCACAACTCGACGCTCGGACTCGATTTCATGCGGTCCTGCTCCATCAAGCACCGGATGGCCAGCGTCATCTTCTCGCTGGAAATGAGCAAGTCCGAGATCGTCATGCGCATGCTCTCGGCCGAGGCGAACATCAAGCTCGGCGATATGCGCTCGGGCAAGATGAACGACGACGACTGGACCCGGCTGGCGCGCCGGATGAGTGAGATCAGTGAGGCGCCGCTCTACATCGACGATTCGCCGAACCTCACCATGATGGAGATCCGGGCGAAAGCGCGTCGGCTCAAGAAGAAGGCCGATCTGCGACTCATCGTCGTGGACTACATGCAGCTGATGAGCTCGGGCAAGAAATACGAATCACGCCAGCAGGAAGTCTCGGACTTCTCCCGAAGCCTCAAGCTGATGGCCAAGGAACTGCATGTGCCCGTGGTGGCGATCAGCCAGCTCAACCGTGGCCCGGAGCAGCGCACCGACAAACGCCCTCAGGTGTCCGACCTTCGTGAGTCGGGATCGCTGGAGCAGGACGCCGACATGATCATCCTGCTGCACCGGCCGGACGCCATCGACCGCGACGACCCGCGCGGCGGCGAGGCCGACCTGATCCTGGGTAAGCACCGTAACGGCCCGACCGCGAATATCACTGTGGCACACCAGCTTCACTTGTCGCGGTTCACGAACATGGCGCGGTAGGCCGACCAGGTTGTAGGTTCTCATTCCTGATGTCATATTCTCATCCGCGATGTCATATATGACAGGACAGTGAGATTCGACGCCCCTCGATTCGGCGTGTCGATCGCCTCGATTCAGAACGCGGGTTGAGGATCGTGGTGATTCGCCCGAGTGCTGGGAGCCGCGATTGTGCGTACGGAGTCCGCTTCTTCGAGTGCCCCCAGCGCCATTCAAGCCCTCGTTGCGCAGACCAGCGTGTCCTACCGGAACGCGATTGATGGCAAGGAGAAGACCCTCAAGTTGAGGGATGCAACCTCCGCCGCCCTCGAGGGTGCGGCCCCGTGGCGGACATTCCGCTGGGTCAAGGGCCAGAAGTACTATTCGGGCACGTATTGGTCGGCAACGGAGGCCGGTCACGTGATCTACGAGTCCCGGCTAGAGCTTGCGCGGCTACTGTATGCCGACTTCGATTCCAGCGTGAATCGAATTGTTGCCCAACCCTTTCTGCTGACGAGCGAGATCAACGGGCATGCGCGAAAACACGTTCCGGGCTTCCTTCTGATTACCGACGCCGGTGCTGTCGTGGTCGACGTCAAACCCCAACATCGGTTGGCCGACCCCAAGGTTTCGTCGACCTTCGCTTGGACCCGCACAGTCGTGACCGCCCGGGGGTGGCGTTACGAGGTGGCCAGTGAACCGCCCGTCATCGAATTGGCGAACATCCGGTTCTTCGCCGGATATCGGAGGCCGCAGCTCGTCGACGGCGCGCTTCTGCGTCACGCGCGAGCGGCTGGGATCGATGGCGCCACCTCGCGGAAGCGATGAAACAAGTCGGCGGGCCTGCACCCAGGCCCGCGCGACGACCCTGCATCTGATGTGGACCCAGGAAGTCATCATCGACACGACCCAGCCGCTGACAAGTCGAACACGGCTACGGAGGCAAACAGCGTGAGCGGGTATGGCTTACGGATCGGAGTGGGCACGCGCTTCAGCTATGACGGCGAAGTCGTCGAGATTATCGAGGTCCTGACGACACCGGCTGGCAACGAGGCAGTCCTCAAAGCTGTTCGTGACCAGAGCATCCGGTGGATGGCCCTGCGAGAGCTGCTCAGCTCCAGCAATGCCCAACTCGTTCCGGACGGGCCTGGCCCGGGCGCCGACGATGACGTGGACATCGCTGGAGTCGTACTGGCCCAACTGTCCGACTTGGAGCGGGCGGAAGTCGCAGTACGCGCGGAACACGTCCGAGAGGTGTTGACTGGCTACAAGTCTGGGCATAGTGAGTTGCCCCAACCTGTCGAACCACGACCGGATCGTCGACTGGTGTCACGCGCGGCAACGGAAGCGATCACGGGTCCGAGGGTCCCACTGATCGTGACTTCCTGACGCTCACTGGCTGTGTTGTCGCTGATGCTCGCCCACGTCACCGCCGACCCCAGGGCGAAGGCACGCAGCCGGCCCTCGCCGAGCTTGCCGTGCAGCTGCCGAAGCCCGTTCTTTTTCTTCTGGCTGTGTTGCTTCCACGACCCGCCGATGCGACCAAAGGTGGCCCCTACCTCATCGGAGCTGATGCCGTGGCCGTCATCGACGACACGAAGGACGGAGATCGCCTCAGCCACGTCTCGCTCCAATGAAACTGTGATGCTGTTGGCCTCGGCGTCGATGGCGTTCCAAATCAACTCGACGACAGCGCGCACCGCATCGCGCTCATGGGCGAGTCGCGCGACGAGTTCATCGCTTGCCTGGAGTGCCAGCTCGGACATGAGATGACTGTAGGGGCGTAGGGCGACAATCGGGCCTCTGCCCCGCTCATGATCTCGAATGGAGCACCGCCCGTGAGACAAATCGGGTGAGAGTCGCCGTGAGACGATTGAGGTAGCCACAGATCTGAGCGGCGTCGGTGATGTCACCGAGGATGCGAAGCTAGACCGCCATCCCGAAGATGACTGCTGTGGCTTCTCAAGCTTGATGTCCACTTCTCATTCCGAAATGTCGAGCTCGTCAGGGACTCGCGCGCGATTAGATGTCGAACACCCGCGTGTCGGCGATCGTTTCGGCGAAGTGAGTCCCGAATAGCTCTGCGGGGGTGTGAAATCCGGGCCGGTGTTCGCCCGCAAGCACGCGCCGCGCCGCCTCTACCGCAGCCATCGGGGTGAAGGTGTAGCCGTTTACGGTGTCGAGAACCGACCGCACGGTGGACCCGTCGGCCCCGGTGATCTCGACGCTTGCTTGGTACCTATTGGCCTCGCGTTGCTCGCGGTTCGGGCCCTCGGGCAGATCCGACAGATCGCCGGTGGGGAAGGCGTCTCCCGAAACATAGACGAAGGTCTCGATGTTGGGGATGGCCGTGGCGTGCCAGATCGTCACGAGGTCGGGGAAAGTAGCCGGGGTGCACGCGACTGGTCCCCCGCCGAAGTCGAACTCGCTTGACTCATTGGGGTCACGGCTGACCAGTATGCCGCCGTGGCGTTCGAGGCATTCGGCGCTGAGGTTCTCGGCGGCGCTGATGGCAGATCCTCGCGACATGGACCCGGCGACGTGTAGGGCGACGCGCACGTGCTGTGGGTCGGTGACCCGTCCGGCTGCGTGGGCGGTGAGGCAGCCGAGCATGGCGACGCTTCCGCCGCTGCCCGGGAGCAGCATCACGCCGGCGGCTTTGGCCTGGTCGTCGAGAGCTTCCGCCAAGTGGTAACTGTTCAATTCGGCTGCGGTATCGAGATAGTGGACGCCGGACTGGATGGCGGCGGTCATCAGCGGCTGGGCAGTACTCATGAAGGGACCGGCGCAGTTGAGCAAGGCGTAAACCCCGTGTAGCGCGGCGTCCACTGTGGCGGAGTCGTCGAGATCGAACCGACGGTATTCGACGTCCAGTTCGGCGGCCAAGGCTGCGAGTCGTGGTGCGTCGCGTCCGGCGAGCACGGGGTTCATTCCGGCCGCTGTGGCGTGTCGGGCGGCCATCCGGCCGGTGTAGCCGGTGGCGCCGTAGATCATCAGTGCGCACACGGTCAGTGCTGCCAGCTCTTGTAGGTGAATTCGAGGCTGTAGCCGTCAGGATCGAAGACGCTGGCGGCGTAGTAGCGGGGGTCGTAGTAGTCCCGTACCGAAGGCGCACCGTTGTCGGTCGCGCCTGCGCCGATCGCGGCGGCATAGGCGGCGTCCACCTCGGCCCTGCTGTCGGCCACGAAGCCGACGTGCGCGGCGCGACTGTCGACTACGCCAGACCGAAGCCAGAAGAAGATGCGGCCGTCGGCTCCGAAGCCCTTCAGATCCGGATGTCCAGGGGGACCGTCCTTTCCGTCGTAGTCGACGCGGGCGGTGATGCCGAGAGGTTCAAGGGCGGCGGTGTAGAAGGCGACCGAGCGGTCAACGTCGCGTACGGAGAGAAAAACGTGGTCGAGCATGGTGTCTCGCTTCCTGCAGTCAGGAGCCGGTGTGGCTGGTAGGGGGATGGATTCTGGTGACGGGATCGCGCAGGATCGTGCGCAGAGTGTCTTGCGGTGTGTCGAGGGTGAAGGGATCGAGGTGGATCTCCTGGTGCGGACCGCCGCGCGTGACGCCGAAGTCGTCGGCGGCCGCGCCGAGGCGCGCCAGTGTCGCCAGTTCGTTGGCGAAGGGGCCGCGATGCATCACTTGGATGACGAGTTGCTCAGCAATAGTGTGGATTTCGACTTCGTCGTCGTCATCGAATGCGCTGGGTGCTGAGCGTCGCGCCTGGGCGATGTCCTCCGGAGTGATGTCGTCGGCGACCTTGGCCAACACCCGATAGTGCAGCTCAGTGAGCGGGTTGACACTGTAGAAATCGGCGATGTCGGTGGGCGGCAAGCTCGGCAGATAGTGGTACTGCAGATGTTCGGCTGGTTGTCCTTCGGGTGCCAGGCCGACGGTCGCGAGCTGCCGCGCGATGTCGGTGACGAGCCGCTTCTTGCGGTGCCACACCGGAGTGGCTGGCGCACCGGCACCGGTCACCGACACGAATGTGGTGCGCGGTGCACGCACGAGTTGCGGTTGGTCTGAGGCCTGGTCGTAGCCGGTGATCATTGCGGTTGTCTCCCTGGATGTTTCGAAATGGCTCATCAGATTGCGAATCCACCGGCCACTTCGATCGACTGGGCGTTGATCCACCGGTTGTCGTCGGAGAGCAGGCTGACGATCGCGCTGGCCACGTCCTCAGTTTCACCGACGCGACCCAATGCTGTCTGCGCGGACAGCACTGCTTCGAACTCGTCGTTGAGCCCGCCGCCGAGCTCGGTGCGAATCGGGCCGGGGGAGACGGCGTTGACCCTGATCCGTCGGTCGCCGAACTCCTGGGCCATGTACCGGGTCAGCACTTCGAGCCCACCCTTGAAGCTGGCGTACGGCGCAACGCCGGGTGTGGTCACCCGGGTGGTCGCGCTGGTCAGGTTCACGATCTGGCCGCCGTCGGCGATCAGCGGCAGCAGCGCCTGGGTGAGGAAGAACGGACCTTTCAGGTGCACGTTGAACAGTCCGTCGAATTCGGCCTCGGTGACCTCGGCGATGGGGGTGAACAGGCCGTAGCCGGCATTGTTGACGAGGTAATCGAAGTGGGTGCTGTTCCAGGTGGCCAGCAGTGCCTCGCGGACAGCCTCACCGAACGCCGGGAACGACGCGCTGTCGGCCACGTCGAGCTTGAGGGCGACGGCCCGGCCGCCGCCCGCAACGATGGTGTCGACGACGTCGTTCGCCGAGCCCGGGTTGCTGTTGTAGGTGAGGATCACGCCCATGCCGCGTTCGGCGGATGCCAGGGCGGTGGTAGCGCCGATACCGCGGCTGCCTCCGCTAATGATGACGATGCTCATGTGTGTCTGCCTTTCACGGGTTCGTGAAGGCAAGTCAACCCGCGGTTACGGTGACGTGGAATGGCGAGACTTCCTAGGTGCGCTGCACCCTGGCAGCGACTACTGGACCCGCTCTTGGCGCCGGGTCGCGTCGAGGGACCCGAGCAGCGCCAAGGCGTCGGCGCTGGCTGTCCCCGGCGCTGCGGTGGCCACGGTCAACTGTTGGCCGGGGGCGCTGCGCACGTCGAAGGTCTGGTAACTCAGCTGCATCAGCCCGACGTCGGGGTGACGGATCATTTTCTGCGTCACGGTCAGACCCTCGACGTTTCGGTCATCCCACAGGGTGCAGAACACGGCGCTGTTGCGGCGCAGGCGGGCGATCAGGTCCGCGACTTCCTGGTGGGGTGGGGAGAATCCCTCTGACAGCCGTAACGCACTGACCGAGGCCTTGGCCACCTCGTGCCAGTTCACGTAGAAGTCCTGAGTCGCCGGGTCCAGGAACAGTGCGGCCAGGACGTTCGTTTCGCGTTGCTGCAGCGGCGTGATGAGTGCCGAGGCCGCCGGGTTGGCGATCAGGACACGGAACGCCGGGTTGGTCACGTAGGCGGCCGCCTGTGGGAAGGCGGCCATCGTTTGCAGTAGTTCGGGGCTGACGCTCTCGGCCGCGGTGGTGCAACTGGGGGACAGCTTGGCGAGGCGGAAGGCGTGCACGCGGGCGTCCGGGTTGAGTCGCAGCGCTCGACAGATGGCGTCGACGACCGGAGCGGACGGGGTGCGCTCGCGGCCCTGCTCCAGGCGTGCGTAGTAGTCGGCACTCACACCCGACAGGACAGCGACCTCTTCGCGACGCAGACCGGCCACGCGCCGGCTCGACGCCACGGGTAGCCCAACCTGCTCGGGTGAGACCCGTGCGCGTTGGGCGCGCAGGAATTCGCCCAGACTGTTGGTGGGTGGCTGCGACGCATCAACTGGCACGATGAAACCTCTTCGGTGTGAGTCGACCTCTGCGAGGGTGTCAGCGATCGTCGGCGCCAGCGATCGGTGCCTCCGGGTACATGGCGAGGCGCATCCTGCCGTTGGCACCCGTGCGCGGGCGGCGGTCACGCCGCGTCGCGGGCCCTTCTGACTGTAGCCGAAATGCGCAGGCGTACCGCGCCGGGAACTTCGAGTCACACACCTGAAACAGGGGTGTGGCTCTCCTAGGCAGTCGCGCCCTTCCGCAGACTCCGACGTCGGCGTTGACTCGGCTCGACCGACACATGAGACAGCGACGAACCGCCGATGGGAGCGCAGCGATGGGACAACTCGAGAGCAAGGTCGCACTCGTCACCGGGGGAAGCGCCGGCATCGGACTGGAAACCGCCCGGCGGTTCGTAGGCGAGGGCGCGCAGGTCTATGTGACCGGGCGGCGCCAGAACGTCATCGAAGCGGCGGTGTCCGACATCGGCGGCGATGTCACCGGAATCGTCGGCGACGTTTCCGACATCGCGTCACTCGACGCGCTCTTCGCGACGATCGCCGAACGCAGTGGCCGCCTCGACGTGCTGGTCGCCAATGCCGGCGGCGGCCGTCTGATTGCGCTGGGCGACATCACTGAGGAGCACTACGACACCACCTTCGATACCAATGTCAAGGGCTTGGTGTTCACCGTGCAGAAAGCCTTGCCGCTGATGTCCGCCGGAGCGTCGGTGGTGCTGCTGTCTTCGGTGGCAGGAATCAAGGGCCTGCCGGGCATGAGCGTCTACGCCGCCACCAAGGCGGCAATCCGAAACCTGGCCCGCTCATGGGCTATAGAGCTGGCGCCACGCGGGATTCGCGTGGTTGCACTGTGCCCCGGACCCGTCGCCACTCCCGGCTTCGCCGCGAGCGTCTCCCAGCTGCCGGCCGACGACGACGGCTCCAGCGTCACGGTTCCGATGGGGCGCCTGGGGGAAGCGCACGAAATAGCATCGGCAGCACTGTTCTTGGCGGCCGGCGAGTCTTCCTACATCACGGGTTCGGACCTGATCGTCGACGGCGGGCAATCCGTATGAGCCACCTGCGCGTCGGATCCACCACCATCACCTCGGTGGTTGAGCAGACAATCGACACCTTGCTGGCGGCGAACCTTCCACAGGCCACCCCGCAGGCATTACGGGAGCTGCGCTGGCTGAGGCCGCACTACGTGAACGAACACGGGCAGTTGCAGGGAGTCATCCAGTCGCTCGTCATCGAGCACCGAGGCACCCTCATTGTTGTCGACACCTGCGTCGGCGACGACAAGGACATCGCCGCGGTTCCTGAGTTGGCGCATGCCCGCACTGGGTACCTCGACAGATTCAATGCTGCCGGATTCGACGTGGATGCAGTCGATTACGTGCTCAACACCCCTATGCACGTCGACCACGTCGGATGGAACACCCGCCTCACCGGAGGCCGATGGCAACCGACATTTCCCAATGCGCGCTATCTCTTCGCCGCCCAGGAACTCACCCACTGGTCAGCACACGCCGAGAAGCCGGTAACCGACATCGAGGGGGCCGCCCCCAACAGCGACGAAACGCGTCATGCGCAAGACTTTCACCAGACTCAGGTCGATGTGCACCTGCAGTCGATCCAACCAATCCTCTATGCCGGACTGGCCGATATCATCGACATCCCCCACGTCGTCGCTCCCGGCCTCACCCTGGTCCCTGCCCCCGGACACACCCCCGGCCACGTCATGGTGGACATCACCTCCAACGGCGAGCGCATCCTGCTATCCGGCGACACCTTTCACCACCCCTGCCAGATCGCACACCCCGAATGGGATGACCTCGCCGATACCGACCTGGCCGCGGGTGTTGCGGCACGACAGCAGATTCTGGCCGACATCGCCGACACCTCTACGCGGCTCCTCGGCTCGCATTTCTCCCATCCCGGTTTCGGGACCGTCACCACGGATGGCGACACCTACCGATTCAACGCGGGCGATACGCCGACAACCCCTCACTGCCACAACCATCAGGAGAGACAGTGAAATTCGGAGTGACCACCTTCCTCACCGACCAGGGAATCGGGCCGGTCACACTTGCTCGCGCTCTCGAAGATCGAGGATTCGACTCCCTGTTCGTCACCGAGCACACCCACGTCCCGGCCTCGCGGCGCAGTCCGTATCCCGGCGGCGGCGACCTGCCGGAGAAGTACTACCGACTCCTGGATCCGTTCCTGGCGCTAACCGCTGCCGCCACGGCAACCAGCAAGCTGATCCTGGGCACGGGCGTTGCCCTGGTCGTCCAACGCGATCCGATCATCACCGCAAAGGAGGCCGCAACTCTCGACCTGCTCTCGGACGGACGGTTCCTCTTCGGCATGGGCATCGGCTGGAACCGCGAGGAGATGGCGAGCCACGGAATCGACCCGCAAACACGCGGTAAACGCATCGACGAAATCGTCGAAACGATGCGGGCGCTCTGGACTCGCGAGATCGCCGAGTATCACGGTGATTTCGTCACACTGGAGCCGTCCATGGCCTGGCCCAAGCCGGTGCAACGTCCGCACCTACCGCTCTACTTCGGTGGCGGGCCGGCAACCTTTCCGCGCATCGCGCGCTTCGGAGCCGGCTGGTACGCCATCAGCGCGAGCAGCGCTGATTCGACCGCAGCGATAGCGGAACTGCGGGAGGTGACCGGCACCGACACCCGCGTCACCGTCGCCCACGTCGGACCGCTCACCGAGGCCGCGCTACACGGTTACCCAAGCAGCGGCGCCGAACGCGTCGTATTCGACCTGGAGACGCTCAACCAAGACGACACCTTCACACAGCTCGACGCCTATCTGTCCGTAACCGAATCCTTGGGATGGTGACCATGACTGACCACAACACAACGCCGCTCGGACGCCCGCAACACCGCATCTGGGCCGAGATCGCTCCAACCCCGCTAGGGGAGTTCGGTGAGCGGGTCACCATCAAGGCGCTGACCGCCGACAAAGCACAAGTATTGCGCGTCGAGATCACCAAGGGCACCGCCATCCCAAATCAGGTCGACCCCAGCGAGCAGGAGGTGCACCCAATGGAACAGATCGACGTCATACTCACCGGCCGGATGAAATATGTGGTGGACGGCCAGGAACGCATTCTGGGCCCAGGTGAGGCGCTCGGAATCCCAGGCGGCGTACCACATTCCGCAGTAGCCCTCGAACACACCACCATGATCGAGGTCCTCACGCCGATCCCGGACTTCCCCACCAACGAGATTCGGACACCATGACCGAGGTCATTTCGGTTCACCTTCGGGCTTTCTGTAGGAATGGAAGGCTTCGTGAGACAAACTGCGGTGCAGCCGTCGTGAGACAGCTCGGAGAAGCGCAGGTCGACAGGGGACCCAGATGCAGCGCAGCACGAGGACCTACAGCACTTGTAGGTCCTCACGAACCGTGGCGGAATCTCACGACGGATCTGAGAATGTTGGCGCCACTACGTCTGCCCCAAACTAGGCCGGTAATCAGCCGCCTCTGCCTCAGCAGCGAGTAACGCAGTCAACTCGCCCTCCTGCTGGGCAACAAAGACACCGATCACCTGGCGGCACACCTCCGGCACAGTGACCCCCCGCGCATCAGCAATACGTTTCAGCCCGACGAGCGTTGACGTCGTCACATGAAACTGCACCGCGAACTGGCCACACGAACCATCTTCAGGCGGTGACCCCGGACCCACGACCACAGGACCATCGACCCCGAACTCGTCCACCTCAGCGGCCCGGATCCTCTGAACGCTCCCACTACCAGAGTCGCCACCCACGCCATCGGCCGGGTCCCGGAGTTCCTCATGACTGAACAAACCCATTCGACCACGCTAGACCTCGCAGAAGTCTCGGGCAGAGAAGCGGGCGGCGACTGTGGCCACTTCCGCGCTAGGACAGAGATGACGCGTCGCAACTCACCCGGCCGTGCGTGGCTCAGACGTTCACGCCATGGGTTCGGGCGTGAAGGTGACGTCGACATCGCCCACGGTCATCGTCACCTGCCCTTCCATCACCATCACCTGCGCCGAAAACCGGCGGTCCACGGTCTCGGCCAGCTGCTGCACCGCGGCATGGGGTATCTGCACCACCGACAAGTTTTTCAATGCCGATACCTTCGGGCCGACGGTGCGCCACCAGGTGGTCGCGCTGGAGGCGAACGGGAACAGCAGCACCTGATCGGCTTGACTGGCCGCTTTGCCCAAGGCGCGCTCATCGGGCTGGCCGACATTGATCCACTCCACGATGCGGCCCGTATAGTCGGCGAGCCGCAGGTCCGGCACGCCCGGTGTGGACAAGCCGGCCCCGAAGGTCAACTCACCGTCGACGTCGCTGAGTCGGTGTGCGCGCAGCCCAAACGCCAACAGGCGCATCACCATCCGCTCGTCGGTCTCACTGGGATGACGGGCCACGGTCAGCGTGTGGTCGTCGTAGTAACCGTGATCGACATCAGACACGCCGAGTTCGACTTTGAACACCGTTGCAGAAAGGGCCACGTCATAGTGTCCACCCTGGTGGTGTCTCCTGAGTAATCAGGCCGGGAAATCCGCGCTGCGAGCCAGAGTTTCGCTCGTCCGGATATCGGCCAGACTCTGCTCCAGCGCATCGATCACAGCCTCGTATCCGCCGTTGCCCAGGACCAGCCGACGGGGAGGAGAGTCCTGCTCCATCGCTGCGATCACCGCTCGGGCACCGCGGTGCGGATCGCCTGGCTGCACGCCGTTCATCCCGACGAAGGTGGCGCGGACCTGCTCCAGCATGTCGTGATACTCCGGAATCGACTCCGCGACAGGCTCATCGGCGAAGCCGGCGTAGGCGTTCGTGCGGAACGCCCCCGGCTCGACCGTCAGCACGGAGATGCCCTGCGCGGCGACTTCGTCGCGCAGCGTGTCGGCGACGGCTTCGACGGCGAACTTCGTCGCGCTGTAGTAGCCGAATCCGGGCGCTGCCACGAGCCCGGCCACCGAGGACACGTTGACGATCCACCCGCTCCCGCGGGCGCGCATGCCCGGCAGCACCGCGCGAGTCACGGACAGCACCGCGAAGAAGTTCAGCTCGAACATCGCCCGCACCGAGGATTCGTCCATCGCCTCGATCGAGCCGAACCAGCCGCGGCCGGCGTTGTTCACCAGCACGTCGATACCGCCCATATGCGCCTCGGCGGCATTCACCGCACGCCGCACCTGGGCCGCATCGGTGACATCCAGCTGCACGACCAGAACGCGGTCGCCGTATTGGCCCGCCCACTGCGCCAACTCCTGCGGACGCCGGGACGTGAGTACCACGCGGTCACCCGTCTCACGTGCCGCGTCCGCGAAGGCCACTCCGAAGCCGCCGGGTGTGCCTCCCGTTACGAACCACCGCCGCGTCATGGCTCGATCACCAACCGGCTGATCAGCGCGCCGTCCAGTGTGAAGCGGTAGTGCAGGTCGGCGACCCCGCCTGGGAAGTTCCCCTCGAGGTGCTGTGCGACGTCGACGGTCGTGTCGGTCTGCCGTTCGAGCACTGTCGCACCGATGAACGCGGTCGTATAGGTGTACTCACTGACCGAGGTGGTCAGCCAGGTTCCGATCTCGTCATGGCCCGTGTGGTCGTGGCCCTCGTCGGTCACGACGGCATCGGTGGTGAACGTCGCGAGCGCTCGGTGGTCTTCTCGGGCGTCGAGTGCGGTCATGAACCTTTTGATGGTGTCCGGGAGTGCATCCCATTCGGTGGTCATGAACCCACGTTGCGACCTCCCCCACGGGGAAGGTCAAACCCTCGCCGTCATGTTGACTTTGCCCTAGGGGGAGGCTGCACGATGGCTGCCATGGGCGCACGGGTTTCGATCGGTGACTTCGCGGTGATGACCACCCTGAGCCGGAAGGCGTTACGGCACTACCACGACATCGGCATCCTCGAACCGGCCCACATCGACCCCCACACCGGGTACCGCTTCTACGACACCGGCCAGGTCGATCATGCGCACATCATCCGCCGGTTCAGGGCGCTCGGCATGTCCATTCCCGACATCAAGGCGCTGCTGAGCACCGACGACGCCGCGGCCCGCACCGAGATCATCACGACGCACCTGGAACAGATGGAGGTGCAGTTGCAGGAAACGCGAGACGCGGTGGGCGCGTTGCGCGAGTTGCTGTCTCCCGTGCGCACCCCCGCCCACGTCGAGGTACATCAGAAGCCGGCGCTCGCCGTCTGGTCCAGTGGCGCCACCATCGATGTCTCGGAGATCGACAGCTGGTTCGGGGTGGCGCTGCAGACATTGCGCGACGCAGTGGCCACGGCTGAATGCGCACATCTCGGGTTCGTGCCGGGTGGCTTGTACGACCGGGAGCTGTTTCTCGAATCACGGGGAATGGCAACCCTCTTCGTCCCCGCGCCGCCTTCCGCGCATCCTCCGGAGGGCGTCCGTGCGGAGGTTCTACCTCAGGCCGAGTTCGCACTGCTCACCCACTCCGGTGGCCACGACGGCATCGACCGCAGCTATGGGGCGTTGGGAAGTTACGTGAACGAGCATCTGATCAGTCACCAGGGGCCGATCCGCGAGCACTACCTCGGTTCCAGGCCCACGAACCCGATGACGTTCACCGCCACGGAGATCTGCTGGCCGATCTTCAGCACCGCCCCGCCACCGGATTGAAGGTTGCTTTCTACCTTCAGGATAGGCCGTGGTCGGGGGCTTGTGGCCAGGCCCCGGTGGTGCTGCATACTTGCCCGTCCCACCAGTACGGCAGAAGGAGTCCGGTGTCCGCAGCGCTTGATGAAGGCCCGTTCTTCCACGGCACGATCGCGGATTTGGGTGTCGGTGAGTTCCTTACCGCGGGCCGTCCGTCGAACTACCGGCCCGAGGTGGTGATGAACCATATCTACTTCACCGCGCTGGTCGACGGAGCCGGACTCGCAGCCCAGATCGCAGCGGAACTCGCAGGGGGCGGCAGTGTTCCGCGGGTGTATCGGGTGCAGCCCACCGGAGTCTTCGAGGATGACCCGAACGTGACCGACAAGAAGTTTCCCGGCAACCCCACCCGGTCTTACCGCAGTGCGGCGCCGTTGCGGATCGTCGGCGAAATCACCGAGTGGACGAGACTGAACCCCCAACAGCTGCAAATGTGGCGGGAACGTCTGTCGGCGCTGCACGCCAGTGGCGGTGCGATCATCAATTGAAAGGCGGCACCTCACCCATCGCCTGGCACCGGCGCTGCCGCCGACACCACGCCGCTGTCCCGCAACTCCTGCCAGAACGCGCCGGGCACCGTGAACTCCATGGCGGCAACGTCTTCCGCGATGCGGTCGGGCCGGCTCGAGCCGGGAACGACAGCGACCACCGCGGGATGGGCGAGCGAGAAGTGCAGTGCCGCAGCTTTGATCGGCACGTCGTGCTTGTCGCACAGGGCACTGATCCGCGTGACCCGTTCGGCGATCTCCGGTGGGATGGCGCCGTATTCGAAGTGCGCGCCGCCGACGAGGGCACCCGAGTTGTTCTCGGTCGCCAGGGGCATCAACCGCTGCAGGGCGGTCTCGTGGTCCAGGATGGGGTAGCGCCCGGCGAGCAGCATGCCATCGGCGCGCGGCTCGGTGAGTTCGAGTCGCTGTGGCCGTTCATCGCGGCGGCCGTCGAAATCCACGACCCGGCCCACCCGGCCCGCCTGCATGCCCGCGACTACAAGGAGGCTTTCGCCGCGCGACTCACCGAGACCGCGCGCGAGGCAGGCGCCGTCGATCCCGAACAACTCGGCGAACAATTGGCGCTGCTCCTGGATGGCGCCTCGGCCCGCAACCGGGTCCTCGACTCCGAAAGCTCCGCTACCGCCGCCGCCATCGCGGCCGTACTCGTCGACAACGCCATCCCTTCAGGTGCCCGACTCGGACGAGTGGACAGCGCCGAGGCCAATTCGTAGCCTGTCCGAGGAATACAAGGCGGGCCTGGATCGGTCCCTGCAGCGAAGGACCGTGACAATCCGCTCGACCCAAGTGCGCGCAACATCACCTCGACGAACGGTGTCCGTAACGGCCGCCGCGGTCTTGGCAGTGGTCATGTCGATGGGCGACGTCCACGCAGACCCTGCCTCCGACGCACTGGCCGAGCTCAAGGAGTTGTCCCAGCAGGCTCTGCAGAGCCGCCAAGCCGTCACCGCCGCTCAGCGCGATGTCGACGCCAAGCTGGCGGAGCAGGCGGCCACCGAAGGCCGCCACCGGGCCGACCGGGAGGCCTTGGATTCCGCGAACAACCAGCTTCGGCCCTACCAAGACGCCGTCGACCGGGTGGCGGCGATGACCTACACGGGTGGCGGCACCGGCCAGTTCGCGGCGCTGCTCACCGCCAACTCTCCCCAACAGCTGATCGACGGGATGGTGCTACGGCAGGCGGTCGCCGTCAGCGCCGCCGACCAGTTGAAGGCCTTTCACACAGCGCGTGACCGAGCGACCCATGCCGCGGTGGCCTCCGAGAAGTCCGCATCTGACGCCCGCGCCGCAGCCGAACAGGCCGCCGCAGTGCGCTCCGAGTTGCAGGCCAAGCTGCGCGAGATGCTCAAGCAGATCGCCGCGGCGGAGGCTCAGTACGCCGCGCTGACACCGCATCAGCAAGCGGTCATCGACAGCGCGGTCGCGCCGCCGATCGAGCCCGCTCCGGCGGACCCGGCGATCGTCGCCATGCCCGGCCCGCCTCCGGTCGAGGAGACGCCACCGGTTCTCGCGGCGGCCCGCGCCGACATCCCGGAGGCACTGCCCGTCGGTGTCGCCTCCGAGGCGGGGCTACAGGCCAACACCATCGTGGCCGCCCGCGCCGTCAGCGCACGTTTTCCCCAGGTTGCCGAGATCGACGGGGTGCGGCCGGACTCGAAGCCGTGGCATCCGAGCGGTCTGGCGATCGACATCATGATTCCCAACTCCGGCAGCCCGGAGGGCATCGCGCTCGGCGACCAGATTCTGGCGTTCGCGATGAGCAATGCGGCCCGGTTCGGGTTGCAGGATGTGATTTGGCGGGGCACCTATTACACGCCCGCCGGTCCGCAAGCTTCGGGCTACGGCCACTTCGACCATGTGCACATCACGACGACGCCGCGCCGCTGACCGACGTCAGATGGTGCCGCCCGGGAACATCGTCTTGACCGCCTGCGTGACGGTGTCGCGCGCATCGGCGGCGTCGTCGGCTTCCAGCGAGCTGATCGCCATCACGTAGCGGCGCTCGGGTCCGATGGCGCCGGTCGACACGTGCAACTGATTGCCGCCGTTCCAACAGCAGAACCAACCCTGCTTGACCGCAACCGGTTCGGCGTAGAGCCCGTCGGGGATGCCGAACCGCTGCGGGTATCCGTCGGTGCCGGTGGGGGTGGACTGCGCGAGGTTGCCGATGATCACTTCGGCCTGGTCGGCCGGTAGCCCGCCGGACCCGTTCAGCAGCATGTCGTAGTAGCGCACGAGATCGCTCGCGGTGCTCTGGGTGACGTCCCAGTGCCCATTGGAGGGTGCCGTCGTGCCGGTCAACCCGTACCGCGCCTTGACCCGCGCGATGACGGCATTGCCGCCGCTGCGGTCCCAAAACATCTGCGCAGCACCGTCATCGGAGGAGCGCAGCATGACGTCGAGGGATTTATGGTCGGCAGCGGACAGTTTCGTCTCGCCGTTGGCCTCCCGCAGCAGCAGGTCGTCGGCGATGAACAGCTTGGCCACCGACGCGATCGGGAAGGGTTTGTTGACCCCGTTGGAGACGGTCTGGCCGGTACCGCGGTCGAGCACCACGGTCTCGATGTCGGCCCCGGACTTGGCCGCATCGGAGGTCGCCTGGCGGATCCGCGCGTCGAGACCGTCGAGTCCCACCGTGGGCATCGGTGGGGGTGCTTGAGGAAGCAGCGCGGGGGACTGCGGGAGATTCTGAACTGCCGGCGACGCGCCTCCCACGGGAGCTTCACAACCGTTCACCACCAGCGCCGAACAGACGATCGCCAGCGCGGTCGCGGCGTACCTCGGCAGCCGAAGCATGAGTTCCTCCAAGTTGTGGACCGGCGGCGCGGGACGCGCACCGAGCGGTTACCCCAACTTAGTGGGTTGAATCAGCCGAGGCGGCGCGTGCTGTCACGGGTGCAGGTTCCACTGGCCCACATCCTGGGCCAGGGCATCACTGACGTCGACTTCGAGGCCGCCGACGATCGGACCGGGGTTCGATGCGGTGCTCACCACGCGCTGGTACAGCACGGCACCGGGATAGATCTGGCCGCCCGACCATGACCGGGTTTGCCAGGCCCACACCCGGCCCGGTGTGCGGGATCGTCCGATGACACCGTCCGCGGTGGCCCACTGGCACGGATTGATGCCCGCGTAGATACCGGTGCGCTGCACGCCGAGTACCGAATTGATGCCCCGAAACCAGGGCAGCGCAACGTTGTTCCAGGTCTCGCGGTTGATGTCGTCATCGACGGAGAAGAAGACGGGGGCGTTCTGGGCGCCGCCGGCCGCGGTGTGCAGCTGCCAGGCGGTACGTGCGTCGGCGACGCCGCCGGCGAACCCGCGGGTGAAGTCCGACGGTGCGGTGCCACCGGGCTTGCCGTACTGGTAATTGCTGACGATCACCAGGCCCGCGGCGGTCAGCGCCTTCGCGTAGGGCAGCGTGATCGGTTTGGCGCCGAAGGACGAGCCGGGCCGCGACGTCGAGACGTAGTTGATCACCCCGGCGTGGCCGGCGGCACGGATGTCCTGGGCCGGGATCTGGCGCATCGCGAAGTCGATCAGTGTGGGAGCGGCGGCGGCGGCTTCGGGAGCGCCGAGACCCACGGCGGCCACGCCCAGCGCCGTCAAGGCGGTCGCGTAGCGCAGCGCATCACGCCGGGAAACCGGGCGCGAAGGCCGCTGGTCCCTGGTCCACGGCGAGTCTGACACGGGCGCGATGTTAACAAAGTGACGGGTGTTAATCGCGGAGCCTCGCCGCGGGCGTAAATTTCTCCCGACGCGGGTACCACTCTCGAAATCCCAGTTCCAGATCGATCGAGAGGAACGCGTCCATGTCAGAGATCACGGCCCACCGCGGCTTGTTCCGCAATACCAACCTGCACGTCGACGACACCGGAGGAAACGGGCGGCCGGTGGTGCTCATCCACGGGTGGCCGATGACGGGCGAGGCGTGGTCAGAGCAGATCGACGCCCTGCAGTCGGCGGGCTATCGCGTCATCACCTACGACCGTCGGGGATTCGGCCGAAGCGACAAGCCGATCGTCGGGTACAGCTACGAAAGTTTGTCCGACGACGTGGCCGCGCTGCTCGACGGCCTGAATCTGACGGATGCCACCCTGGTCGGTTTCTCCATGGGCGGCGGCGAGGTCGCCAGTTACTGCGCGCGCACGGGGTCGGCCCGGCTGCGCAGCGTGGTGTTCGCGTCGTCGGTGACGCCGTACATGTTGCACTCCAAGGACAATCCCGAGGGGCCGCTGAGCAAGCAACAGGCAGCGCAGATGGCCGCGGCCCTGACCACCGGTGCCGATTCCTTCTTCGAGCAGTTCGTCACCGACTTCTTCACTGCCGACGGCACATTCACGGTCGACGACGAGCAGCGCAAGATGGCACTGGAGATGTGCCACCAAGCCGGCAAGGTGGGTGCGTTGGCATGCCTCACCGCCTTCGGCAGCCACGACTTCACCGAAGACCTGCCGCGGGTGGCCGTGCCGGCACTGGTGCTGCATGGCGACGCGGACCAGGTCGTGCCGTTCGAGGGGTCCGGCAAGCGCACCCACGACGCCCTACCGGACAGCCGGCTGCACGTCATCGCGGGCGGCCCGCACGGCGTGAACGTCAGTCACGCAGACGAATTCAACGCGGCACTGCTCGAGTTCCTGGCTGAGGAGTTCACGCCAGCTCCTCGGTGATCAAATCGGGCGCCAGCCCGAACCATGCCGCGCCGAGGTCCGGGCTTCCGAGCGGCGTGGTCGCCATCAGTTCCTCGACCTCGAACTCGGAGGCCAGGGAATGCGCATGGCGACTCCAGACCGCGTCGAGTTCGACAGGATGCTGCTCGCCGATGGCGGCGATCTGGCCGGGTTTCAAGGCGCCGTAGCGCAGGAAGGCCGGTGCCAACTCCAAGATGGCGGCATTGACGAACGCCCGCTGGATATCCGGGCGTTCATCGAGATAGCCCGCCGCGGTGATGAGACCGGTGATCCACGCGAGTTGGCGTGCCTGCTCGCCGAGGTCATTCCACGCGGCCATCTTGTCGGAGGCGGCCAGCAGTTGACGGGTCATGTCGTCGCGGATCCGGACGGCGAGCGTCCCGAGGGCGCCACCGTCGGACAGATCCGACTCCGGCCAGGAGAGAACATCTTTGGCGACCATCATCATCACCGGCACGCTGTCGCCTTCGGCCGTCGCCACGGCATCGCACAGTGCGAGGGTGGTCGAGATCCGGTTGCGCATGAACTTTCCCTGTGCGCCGCAACGCTTCATGCAGTCGCCGACCACCTCGCGGGCCAACTCGACACAGATGGCCTTGGCGATGCCGGCATCGGTGCGAAACCGCTGCGGGTCGCGCAGGCCGTTCGGCAGATGCTTCGACTTGAGACCCTCATACAATGCGATCGAGCCGAGCCCACGGACGTAGGACTGTGCCAGCGTCCGCCGGTGGTAGGCATTCTCGGACAGCGATACCCGTCGTCCGCTGTGGGTACTGAGGGCGCGGGTCAGCGCGTAGTGCACCGCCAGGGCAAGGCTGAGTTTCAGACCGGGGATGATCGACGCCGTCAGCACGAACTTGCCCCAGTCGACCCGCCGCAGGGAACTGAAGAAGATCTTGCGGGAACCGCCGAGTGACGAGCTGAAGTCGCCGTTGGGCGAGAGGTGATTCTCCTTGCCGGACAGCAGAGCCCACCGAGGTACTCGCACCCGGTCGAACGTCGTGATGGCGTGGTCCACGGCACCGTAGTAGGGCAACTCGAGGACACCCGGCCGCGAAACACGGATGCCCGGATAGAGATGCCCGTCGCTGTCCCGACAGGGCACCACGAAGGGGTGCACCCCGTGGTCCAGATCGCGCACCTTCAACCTGGCCATCACGATCGCCGTCTTGGGGAGCCCGTCGAGCGCAAGGTAGGGCATCATCTTCGCGGCATCGCGTGTCGGGGTGTGCAGCTCGAATGTATTGGTCGCCGGGTCAAACCGTGCCTCGGTCGACAGGCTCATCGCGTTGTTGCCCCGTGCGATCTCGGTCACCATGTAGATCCCGTGCGTCCGCATCGCGAGCGCGTCCTCCACCAGGCGTGCGATCGCCGGGTGGTCGAGGTCGCCCAGCTCCAGCACGGTGCCGAGAAACAGGTTGTAGTGGCTGGCCAGCAGGGGGCAGATGCCACTGTGCAGGGGCAGGCATTGCGATTCCATCGTGGCAAGCAGAGGTGAGATGTCGTCGACGATGCTGGCGCGGTCGAGGCCGGCGGTTGTGCCGACGAGCGCGAAGATGCGGTAGATCTCACGGATCAGTGACGGCCGGTCCAGTGAGTTCACCTCGCGCCGTTGCAGATCCGTGATTGCCAGAGTGTTCAGCCGCGATGTCAGCGTCGCCAGGCTGGAATGACGTGCCGTGGGCGCGATCGTGACGTGGTTCATCGTCCTCACCTCTGGGCAGCCGGCGGCAGCGCCAAGTCACCGCCGCCCAACAGTTGATCCCTCGTTGGCGAGAATTCTTCGCGATACGTGGTCGGCAGGGACGAGTAGTCGCCTACTCGACTGAGAGGTGAACGCCGGCCGGTATCACGCGGCGGCAGCGGCGGTGGCCCGCCGCGAGATGGCCATCGCATGGCCGGTCCAGCGCTCGCAGGCCCGCACCAGTCGCCGGGCCTGCCTCCCACCCGACGAAGGGCCGAGGAGCGACTGGTCGAACGCTGCGTGCGCGTGGATGTCGTTGGCGCGGGCGCGATCCCCGTCCGACATGGCCAGGTACAGGTCGGTCGTGGCGGCCAGCATCTTCGCCTGCACGGCCGCCAGCACCTCGGCGCAGGTGCCGGCCACCGGCGCGCCCGC
Organism: Mycolicibacterium cosmeticum; assembly: GCA_016197365.1. Taxonomy (GTDB): domain Bacteria; phylum Actinomycetota; class Actinomycetes; order Mycobacteriales; family Mycobacteriaceae; genus Mycobacterium; species Mycobacterium cosmeticum_A. The sequence goes on from JACPVS010000023.1 coordinate 154,933, forward strand.
CTCGGCGAGTTCGACCACCAGCCAGCCCATCCGTGCCAGGGCGCGGGTGTCACGAACGATGTTGAAGAGAACCGGGATATCCGAGGCGCCGGGGACGTGCCACATGAGCGCCAGCGCTTCTCGCCTGACCTCGGCGCACAGCGCCTGGACCTGATCGTTGTCGCGGCGGACCTCGTCGATCACCAGCAACGCCTCGGCAGCGCCGAGGTCGCCGACCGCCAGCAGGGAGGCCTCCAGCAGTCCGCAGACCTGCTCCAGCCTGAAGCGCAGTATGCCCAGCTGATCGTCGAAGGTCGCTTCGCGGAGGGCGACGTCTGGCATGAGGAGGCTCCTCGATCAGCGAGCTCGTGCGTCAGCTCGACCGTCGTGTGAATAGCCACTTCGGCGAGGTCTCAAACAGGTCACGGACAGCTTGGGTACACCGTCATCACCGTCGAGACGAAAACGTCGGCGACCGACGCGTCGCCCTGGGTCACCTGCGAGTAGTCGCGCTTGACCTGGTCGACGGATTGACCGTGTTGCAGACGTGCACAGATCAGGTGCGCGTCGCGCGCGGTCATGGCGGGGTTCGCGATGTCGAGCCCTTTCGACCGCAGGCTGGTCAGCAGCTGTTGGTCGAACTGGGCGAGGTCGCCGGCGGACAGGTCGCCGGACGGGGCCGGCGGCACCGTCGGTGGTGCGGGTGCGGACTCTGCAGCTTGGCGGTTCTGTAGCGCGAGGGCGCCGAGCACCACGGCGACGGCGACGAGAAGTGCGCCGACGGCAAGACCCATGACGAGGAACTTCCGGCGCGTGCTCATGGGACCGCAGCGTAGTCCTCCCGACCGCCTGCGCGTCAATCGCTTTGGTGCAGAACATGTTTTGAGTTCCCGTCACCGTCGGCCGCGCCGGGTGTCGACACATCGCCGCAGCGTCGGCATCATGGAAGACGAGGTGAGGAGGCCACGATGCTCGGCTCGTTGGCGAAGATCGTCGGTACGGCGCGTGACGCCGCCGGATCGATCGTGGGTGTTCGGGACGGCACCGAGGAACCACCGCACCGCGTGGAGACACTGTGCTCGGACACCGAGATTCGGCACTACGGCGAACGGTTGGTCGCCGAGACGAACGTCGACGCAGGCGAGGAAGCCGCCCGCAATGTCGGGTTCCGGCGGCTGGCGGGCTACATCTTCGGCGGTAACGATGCGGGTACGAAATTCGCGATGACCGCACCCGTCGCCCAGCAGGCGGTCACGCAGCAGTCGGTCGGTGGCGGTGCCTGGGTCATCCGGTTCTTCCTGCCCGAGGGTCTGGCGCTGGAGTCGCTACCCCAACCCGACGACCCGGCGGTGCGACTGGTGCGGGTGCCGGCCGAGACGGTCGCGGCCCGCCGCTTCTCGGGTAGCCGCAGTCCACAGGCCGTGGCCACCGAGACGGCGCGTCTGCTCGAAGCGCTGCGGGAGAAGGGTCGCACGCCCGTCGGCGACCCGGTCGCCTGGTTCTACGATCCGCCGTGGACGTTGCCGGCCTTGCGCCGCAACGAGATTGCGGTGACGGTCGGCTAGCGGACGATCGCGGCGATGCGGTCGGCGATGTCGTCGGCGACCGCTCGGGTGGCGGGGTCGTCGGCCGGTTCATACCGTCGGTGCACCGCGTCATACCGCGCGCCGGCGATCGAGCCGTGGTCGGCCCGGACCTCCACGGTGTCGACCGGCCAGTGCAGGGCCCGCAGCGCCGTGGCGAATTCGGTTGCCGCATAGGCGGGTATCACGTCATCGGCCGTTCCGGTGAACAGATGCATCGGCGCACGGGCGGGGCCGACGGTCACACCGTCGAGCACTGCGCCGCCGGAGATCGGATCGCGGGCCATGAAGGCGCCGCCGAGGCAGACGACGTGTGCCACCGCCACGTCGAACTGCGCCGCGCGCAATGCGAGCCCGGCCGCCGCGACGCCGCCCAGTGACCAGCCGATCAGCACCAGCGGCCCGCCCGCGGCCCGGGTGCGGGTGAAGTCCACCGAGGCGAGCAGCTCCGCCCGGCCGCCGTCGGGTCCGTGCGGATCCCAGTCGGGCGCCACCACACTCAAGCCGCGCTCGTCGAGGGCCTGGGCCAGCACCCGCACCGCCGCGCGCGAACTCGGCTGCGATCCGTGCCAGAACAGCGCCGTCGGTCCGGACAGCGCACCGGACACATCGGCCCACCGGCCGGGGAAGTACTCGGGGGGGCTGTCGGTCACCGCTTCGACGGTAGCGAAGCGGCCGAGCTAGCCGTGGAATCCGCTGGACAGCAGGGCGGACAACCGGTCGATCACCGCGGAGTGCGCGGTGTCGGCGCTCGCGAGCCGGCCGTAGAAACTTGCGCCCAGCATCACGGCGAACAGCATCTCGACCACCGCGTCGGTGTCCGAGTCGGCCAGTTCGCCCCGTTCGACGGCCCCGGCCACGGCGGACGTCAAGAACGCCCGGGTGTCCTCGCGCGGGGCGCAGACTTCCTGCTTCAGGTCGGGATGGCGGTAGGAATCCAGGACCAGGGCGGCGAAGAACGCGGTGTCCGACGCGCGTTTCCGGTCGGAGGTGACGACGGTGCCCAGGAAGGCGGTGAGCTGGTTGACCAGGGTGTCCTCGCGGTCGGCGGCCAACGCAGCGGAGGTGACGTCGGCGCTGGTGGTGGCCACAATCTCGTCGTAGATGGCGCGCTTGGACGGGAAGTGGTGACGCAATGCGGGGCGGGTGACGCTCGCTCGATGCGCGATCTTCTCGGCCGTCGCACCTTCGTAGCCAAGCTCGCCGAACACTTTGCGTCCGGCAGCAACTATTCGCTCTCGTGTGTCTGATCCGCGCATTCCCAGCGGACGCCCCATTGATCCACGCACTGTGTACCCCCAAAACTGATCTTGGCACGGATCCGCACGAGGCGCACGTTTTATTTGCCAAAAGTGCGATCCTGTGCGCAAATCGAAAGATCAGCGGGGCCCGTCCACCCGTCCTCTGGCCAATGACGCCGCGGCGGCCACCAGGGCGAGCGCAATGGAGACACCGAAGACCACGGTCAGTCCGTGATGGAACGGTCCGCTGATGAGTTGCGGGAAGAATTCGCGGCCGGTGATGGTCTCGCGATCGCCCGTATGCAGCGTCACGAGGGCTCCGCTGGGCGCCAGCAGATGTTCCAGCGGATTGACGCCGAGCACCGCCGCGAACAGGGTGGACACCGGCGGCAGCCCGGCCACCTGCTGGGCCACCCCGGCGGGCACGCCGTGGTCCTGAAGACCCGTCGACAGGGCACCGGGCAAGCTACCCGCCAGGCCGACCACCATCAGCGAGAAGAACACCCCGATGGACAGGGCGGTGCCGCTGTTCAGGAACGTCGCGCGCATCCCGGACACGACGCCGCGCTCGGCGGCGGGCACGCTGCCCATGATCGCCGACGTGTTGGGCGCCGCGAACATCCCGCTGCCCACGCCGTTCAGTGCGATCAGTGAAGCGAACATCCAGTAGGCGAAGTCGATCGGCAGGAACAACAAGCCGACGAAACTCAGACCGAACAGCGCCATGCCTGCCGAGGCGATACCGCGGGCGCCCAATCGGTCTGACAGGGCGCCCGAGGCCGGGCCGGCGATCAGGAATCCCGCCGTCAGCGGTAGCAGGAAGATGCCCGCCCACAGCGGCGTGTCGGCGTAGTCGTAGCCGTGCAGGGGCAACCAGATGCCCTGTAGCCAGATGATGAGCATGAACTGCAGGCCGCCCTGCGCCAGCGCGGCGGCCAGCGTGGCGATGTTGCCGGCGCTGAACGCCCGAATTCTGAACAGGCTCAACCGGATCATCGGCTCGGCGACGCGGGACTCGATGATGACGAACGCGACCAGCAGCAGAATCCCGGCCGCCAGGGTGCCCAGCACGAACGGGCTGTGCCAGCCGGTGGGGTGTCCGCCGTGCGGTTGGATCCCGGAGGTGATGGCGATCAGTACCGCCGACAGTCCGACGGCGAAGGTGATGTTGCCCCACCAGTCGATACGGCCGCGTTGGCGTTCCCCGTTGTCGCGCAGCCGGCGGTAGGCCCAGAGGGTGCCGAAGACCCCGACCGGCACGTTGACCCAGAACACCGCCCGCCAATCCCAGGCCGCCAGCAGACCGCCGGCGACCAGCCCGATGAACTGCCCGGCCAGCGCCGCAACCTGATTGAACCCCAGGGCGAAGCCGCGGCGGTCCGCCGGGAAGGCGTCGGTCAGGATGGCCGCCGAGTTGGCCGTCAGCATGGAACCGCCCACTGCCTGCAACAGTCGCCACCCGATGAGCCATTCGGCGGCGGTCGCACCGTCAAAAGGGTCGAACGACAACAGGATCGAGGCCACGGTGAAGACGGTGAAACCCAGGTTGTAGACGCGGACTCGGCCGTACATGTCCCCGATGCGGCCCAGCGTCACCACGAGCACCGACTGCACCAGGCGGTACCCCATGATCATCCACAACAGGTAGGTGATGTTGGCCGGCGCCAGAGGATCCAGATGGATACCGCGGAAGATCGCGGGCAGCGAGATGATGACGATCGAGCCGTCCAGCGCCGACATGAAGACTGCCGCGGTGGTGTTGGTCAGGGCCACCCAGCGGTAGTTGTCGCGGGTTTCGGGGGACTGCTGGTCGACTGCCATCTACAGCCGCTGTGCCAGTCGTTCGATCAACGGTGCGGCGGCCGCCAGCTGGTCCAGTTCTGCGGCGGTGAAACCGGCCAATCCCGTGGTCAGCTGTTTCACGCGTGCGTCGCGCCGCCGGTTGACCTCGCGCCGGCCGGACGTGCTGATGGACAGCAGGATTCGCCGCCCGTCGGTCGGATCGGGCTGCCGGGTGACAAAGCCGCGCGCTTCGAGTTCTGCGATGGTTGCGCCCATCGACTGCGGGCTGATCTGTTCCTGGCGGGCCAGTTCGGCCGACGTCGCCGACCCGCACCGGTCCAACCGGCTGAGCGCGGCCATCTGGGGAAACGTCAGGACGTCGGCGACGGGCCGCTGCCGCAGCCGCCGGCGCAGCAGGCCCATGCACAGGAACAACGACCGTGCCACCTGTTCGGTCTCGCGGGACGCCATATCATCAGGCTAGCCTTATCAGTTCCGGTTGATCAAGTTGCGCTGCGGCGCAGCGAATCGCCAAGTGACCAGGTCGCAGTACCCATGAGCACCAGATCTTTCAGCAGAAACTGCCCCGGGAGTGCGGACAGCACGGGCACACCGAGATAGCTTGTCGCCGCCACCCCAGGGTTGGTGAACAAGAAACTCAACGTCCCCACGAACAGCACGATCGCCATGGTGCTGCCGATCGTCTCAGCCCGTGGCCACCACGGGCCGACGGCGATCAGCACCGCCGCGACGATCTCCGCGGTGCCCAGGCCGCGAGCCACCGTCACGGCGCTCATGTGATGAAGGGTCCAACTCATCAGCGGGCTGTTCTCGATGAGGACTCTGGCGTCCATCTTCGCGAACTTGCCGAAGCCGATCCACGCCAGGACGACGACCAGTCCGTACCTGCTGACCAGTCGGCCGGCCGCCGTCACGCGGGCGGGGACTCGGTCGCCCAGGTCGCCGGAAGTGGAAGTCGCCATCGTGGATACCTGTTCTCTCGTCGGTGCCGCAGCGAAACGCTCTGGGCGGCATATGATCCCCGCCTCACATTGGCCGCCGTCGTTGCGGTTTCGATCGCGGACCGCTGAAGTTTCGATGAAGACCCCGCCCGGTAGGGTGAAGCCCGTGCGCCTGCGCCCAGCCGAACGCGAACAGGTATTCGCCGCGGTCGCCGCCGAACGGCGGGTCATCGCGGATCTGATCGACGGGCTCGATCCTGCCCAGTTGGCCACGCCGAGTCTGTGCGGTGGCTGGGACGTGAAAACCGTTGCCGCACATCTGGTCAGCGACTTCACCGACGGGTTCTGGGGTTTTCTGGCCAGCGGGATCCGGCACGGCGGTATGGATCGCGGCATCGACGCACTCGCCCGGCGCCGGGCGCAGGCATCGGCCGGACACATCGCCGACACGCTGCGCCGCGACGCCGACCACCGACTCAGCCCGCCCCTGACGGGACCGGTGTCGGGTCTGACGGACGTGTTGGTCCACGGCGCGGACATCCGGCTCCCGCTCGGGTTGCCGTATCGGCCGGATCCGCAGGACGTGGCGCGCGTCATCGACTTTCTCACCGGCCCGACCCAGGCCGGGTTCTTCCCGCGCCGGCGGCTGCACGGGATCGCGCTGCACGACGAGGACACCGGCCGTCGCTGGGGACATGGCGAGACGGTCAGCGGGCCGGGTGCCTCGGTGATGCTGGCGGTGTGCGGCCGCACGGTCGCGCTGGACGGCCTGACCGGGCCGGGTGTGCCGATCCTGCGGTCGCGGCTGGCGTGACCCGGCGCCCGCCGGTGTTGTGATGCCCGGCCTTGTGTCGTACCGTCAACCTAGTTGATTAGCCGTCCTAAAAGGATCCACCGTCCGCGCCTGTCGCCGCTCATGAAAGGGTCACGGATGCAGCGGGTTTCGCTCAGCAGAAAGCTGGCAAAACGCTGGATGTTTCTTGTGGCGATAGCGGTGATCCTGATCGCCGGCTTCACGGTGTCCCGGCTGCACGGCGTCTTCGCCTCCGAGGACGTCACGTCCACTCCCGACGGCGCGGGCAACGACATCGTGCCGTTCAACCCCAAACATGTGGTCATCGAGGTGTTCGGGCCGCCCGGCACCGTGGCCACCATCACCTACATGGATGTGGATGCCCAACCGCAGCGCGCCGACGACGTCACGCTGCCCTGGGCCTACGACACGACCACCACCCAGCCCGCCGTCGCCGTCAACGTCACGGCGCAGGGCAATAGCGACTCGATCGGCTGCCGTATCAAGATCGACGACGCGGTCAAGGACGAGAGAACGGTGAACACCGTGAACGCCCTAACCTACTGCCTGGACAAGTCCGGATGAGCAGTCACCGCGTGCCGGACTTCATCCGGCGATTCTCGGTCCTGATCGCGTTCTTCTGGTTGGGCCTGGCGGTCCTCACGAACGTGTTCGTGCCGCAGCTGGAGACGGTGGCCGAATCGCACAACGTGTCGCTCAGCCCGCAGGACGCGCCGTCGCTGCAAGCGAGCAAGCAGATCGGCAAGGTGTTCCAGCAGTTCGATTCCGACAGCTCGGCGATGATCGTGCTGGAAGGCGACCAGCCGCTCGGTCCGGACGCGCACCACTACTACGACGGCCTGGTGCAGAAACTGGTCGAGGACACCAAGCACGTCCAGCACGTCGACAACTTCTGGGGCGACCCGCTGACGGCGGCGGGATCGCAGAGCGCCGACGGCAAGGCGGCGCTGGTACAGGTCTACCTCGCAGGCAATCAGGGTGAGTCCCTGGCCAACGAATCCGTCGACTCGGTGCGCGACATCGTCAACAAAACACCCCCGCCACAGGGACTGAAGGTCTACGTCACCGGCGCGGCGCCATTGGTCACCGACCAGTTCGAGGTGGGCCGGCACGGCACCCTGAAGACCACCCTGATCACCCTCGGGGTCATCGCCGTCATGCTGTTCTCGCTCTACCGCCGTCTCACCACCGTGTTCTTTGTGATCTTCACCGTGATGATCGAGTTGACCGCGTCGCGCGGCGTCGTGGCGGTGCTCGCCAACGCCGGCATCATCGAACTGTCCACGTATTCGACCAATCTGCTGACACTGCTGGTCATCGCGGCCGGAACCGACTACGCGATCTTTCTTCTCGGCCGCTTCCATGAGGCGCGCTACGCCGGTCAGGATCGCGTCGCGGCGTACAACACGATGTATCACGGCACCGCGCACATCATTCTGGGTTCGGGCCTGACCATCGCCGGCGCCGTGCTGTGTCTGACCTTCACGCGGCTGCCGTACTTCCAGAGCCTGGGCGTGCCTGCCGGCACCGGCGTGCTGGTCGCCGTCGTGGCGGCGTTGACGCTGGCGCCCGCGTTGTTGGTCATCGGCCGCCACTTCGGTCTGTTCGAGCCGGCCCGCCCGATGCGCACCCAGGGCTGGCGGCGTATCGGCACGGCCATCGTGCGTTGGCCGGGCCCCATTCTCGCCGCGACGGTCGCCATCGCCCTGATCGGCTTGCTTGCGCTACCGCGCTACCAAACCAGTTACGACGCAAAGCCGTACATGCCGGCGAGCGCACCGGCGAACGTCGGATACGCCGCCGCGGAGCGGCACTTCACGCAGGCCCGGCTGAACCCCGAGTTGTTGATGCTCGAAGCCGACCACGACCTGCGCAACTCCACCGACATGATCCTGCTGGAGCGGGTCGCCAAGGCGATCTTCCACACCGACGGCATCGCTCAGGTGCAGACGATCACCCGGCCGCTGGGCACGCCGCTGGACCACACATCCATCCCGTTCCAGATCAGCGCGAGCAGCGCGTCCCAGATCAACAATCTGCCGTTCCAGCAGGCCCGCGGTGCGGATCTGCTGAAACAGGTTGACGTCATCAACAATTCGATCGATGTGCTGCGGCAGCAATACGCACTGCAGCAGCAGTCCGGTGCCGTCACCGACGAGCAGGCCAAGGCCTTCGCGCAGACCGTCCAGACGGCCAACGATCTGCGCGACAAGATCGCCGACTTCGACGACTTCTTCCGCCCCCTGCGCAACTACTTCTACTGGGAACCGCACTGCTTCGACATCCCGGCGTGCGCCGCGCTCAGGTCGGTGTTCGATGCGCTGGACGGTATCGACGCGCTGACCGATCAGCTCAGCAATGTCGCGGGCAGCATCGCCAAACTCGATGCCCTGCAACCGAAGTTGCTCGCACTGATCCCGCCCCAGATCCAGAGCCAGCAGACCAACCGCGATCTCACGCTGACGAACTACGCCACCACGTCGGGCATCAACGACCAGACCGCGGCGGCACTGAAGAACGCCACGGCCCTGGGCAAGGCGTACGACGAGTCCAAGACCGACGACTCCTTCTACCTGCCGCCGGAGGTATTCACCAACGCCGAGTTCCTGCGTGGCATGAAGTTGTTCATGTCGCCGGACGGCAAGGCCGTGAAGATGATCATCACCCACGACGGCGATCCCGCCACCCCCGAAGGCATCTCGCATATCGACGCCATCCGGCATGCCGCGCAGGGCGCCGTCAAGGGCACGCCGCTGGGTGGTTCCAAGATCTACCTCGCCGGTACCGCCGCCACCTACAAGGACATCCAGGACGGCGCCAAGTACGACCTCATGATCGCGGCGATCGCCGCGCTCAGCCTCATCCTGCTGGTCATGATGTTCATCACCCGCAGCATCATCGCGGCGATCGTCATCGTGGGTACCGTCGCGCTGTCCCTGGGCGCGTCGTTCGGTCTCTCGGTGCTGATCTGGCAGGACCTGTTCGGGATCGATCTGTACTGGATTGTCTTGGCGCTGGCCGTGATTCTGCTTCTCGCCGTGGGTTCGGACTACAACCTGCTGCTGATATCCCGGTTCAAGGAGGAGATCGGCGCGGGCCTGAACACCGGCATCATCCGGGCCATGGCCGGCTCGGGGGCGGTGGTGACGGCGGCCGGGCTGGTCTTCGCGGCCACCATGGCCTCGTTCGTCTTCGCGGATCTGCGCATCCTCGGGCAGATCGGCACGACGATCGCGCTGGGGCTGTTGTTCGACACGCTGATCGTGCGGTCGTTCATGACTCCGGCCATCGCGGCCCTGCTTGGCCGTTGGTTCTGGTGGCCGCTGAAGGTGCGCCCCAGGCCTGCGAGCCAGATGCTGCAGCCCTACGGATCCCGGGCGTCGGTCCGTCAGCTCCTGCTGTGGGAGGACGGCGACTCGGCAGCCCCGAAGGGCAGCTAGACCCGTTCGGTGACCTCGACGTCGCGCAGGTTCTTCTTCAGCCGGGCCACCCGCCGCAGCTGTGCGGCGATGTTCATGGACGTCAGCATCGGGATCCCGCCGATGAACGTGCGGAACGACGGGTTGCCGCCGTGCACGTGCAGTTCGTACAGGCAGCCGACGACGTAGAAGAAACCACAGCTGAAGAGCACGGCGGGGATCGCGTAGGCCAGCGGCGAGCGGGCGTCGTCGACCAGCTCGGTGGCGTAATCGAACTCGTCGCGGGTCAGGGCTTCGCGCTTGCGCAGTTTGGCGAGAATGGTCTTGTGGGCACCCACCTGCTCACCCAGCACCGCGGGCGTCCGGTTCTCCAACCGTCGGATGTAGACGAACACGCAGGTGACCAGGGCCAGCGCCAGCATGCCGTCCAGGATCGTGAGGTCACCCCAGAGATTCACCGCGCCACTCCTCTGCTCGCCGGCCGCGACAGTCAGAACGTTAATTGATCTAAGTATCTGCGCGGGCGCCGGGAGACGCAAGGCGGAACGGTCAGCCGAAGCGGATGTTCAACGTCGCCAGGCCGAAGATCTTCCGGCCTTGCGACTTCGCACCCACGAGGACGACACCGGTACGGGTCTCGGGGTCCAGCGACTTGATCTTGCCGCTGTATTCGATATCGGCGCCGCCGTCGGCCGGCACGACGGCGGGCTGGGACAGTCGCACGGCGTAGCGGGTGACGGCACCGGGATCGTCCGACCACGACGAGGCGAACGAAGCCCCCAACCCCATGGTGAGCATGCCGTGCGCGATCACATCGGGCTGGCCGGCGAGGGTGGCGATGTTCTGGTCCCAGTGCAGCGGATTGGCGTCGCCGGACACGCCGGCGTAGTTCACCAGGTCGCCGCGGGACAACCGGGTGTGGTGCACCGGCAGTTCGTCGCCGACCTTCAGATCGTCGAACGACGGCGAGGTGGGGGCGTGAGTGTTCTCGGCGATCCGGCTCGCGGTCTCCGGACGCACCGTCTTCACGTACGGAGCAGCGGAGTCCTCGGCGCCGAGCATGTTGATGCCGTGCATCATCACACCGGCAACGGCCGGCCTGATGGCTGGATCGACCTCCTCACCGGTGACTCCGACGACGGTGGTGTGCAGGGTGTGCACAATCTCGCCCGCGGTGTCGGTGAAGGTGTTGGTGACCGTGATCAGGTCCCGGCCGGCCACCCGGCGCACCGAGGTCAGCTCGATGTCGATGGACAGCTCGTCGCCCTCGACGATCGGGCGGTGCTGCTCGAAGACCTCTTCGGTCTGCAGGTACATGTCGTAGCCGACGACCACCGACTCGAACATGCGCTGGTTGCAGGCCATCGCCGGACCGGATGTGAAGGTCAGCGGCGCGATCAGGCCCGGGTAGCCGAGCTTCCTGGCGGCGTCGACGTTCCAGTGTGCGGGGTGGTGATCCTGCACCGCGCGGGCGAACTCGCGGATCTTCTCGCGGCCGACCAGGTACGTGTCGTCCATCTGGTAGTAGTGGCCGACCCGCGATTCAAGTGTCGAGGTGTCCGATGCTGCGGTCATGAAGGGCTCAACTTCTCTATCTGCACGCTCGCCGAGGCTGACCAGAGCACATTAACGCGCGGGCACGGCAGCAATCCAAACGGAGCGAGCGATCAGGCGCGCACCGCGCGCCACACCAGATCGGCGACCAGTTGGCAGTAGGGCTCGTCGATGGTCTCGCCGGTGAACAACGCACGCATGTTGATGGGTGCCAGCAGCAGCTCGAGCACCACCTCCGAGTCGATACCGTCCCGGAGCTCACCACGGTCCGCGGCGCGGGCGAACACCACGCTCAGCCGCTCCGCGCGGGCCCGCCACAGCGTGCGCCGGATCTCGATGCCATCCAGAAACGGCTCGCCGATCAGGTGTGAGCCCTGGATCTGATGGCCCTGCCCGGACCCCACATAGGTGGCCATGGCGGCGACGAGCGCCAGCAGGTCGCCGCGCAGGGAGCCGGTATCGGGTGCGATCGCTTCGCGGCCGGCGCCTTCCAGGAGCACATCGATGATGAGTGCCGCCTCGTCCGACCAGAACTCGAGGATCTCGTTGACCACCAGATCATTGCGATCCGCCAATGCCACAATGCTGAACCGGTCGATACCCCATTGCGTCAGCTCCTGCCGGGCCGCCGCATGCACGAGTTCACGAAACTCCGGTGTCAGCCCTGCCGCATCGATCGCACTCAAAAGCAACCTCCCCAAAGCGATTTCATTGATCTTAACCGCCACGGCGCCCGCCGGCGGCACCTTTCGTGGCGCGAGAACTACAGCAACAACGCTGGTCAAGGGTAAAAACTCCGGAGCCTGGAGCAATGGTGACGGCATCCAGAACCAGCGAGTCATAGCCGATTCACAGATTCGATCGCGGCGCCCGCCGACCGGGCCCGGTGAAAGCAATTGTCATGGAGCATGATCCACCCGCCGGGGTGGGCAGCGGCGCACGGGTCCGGGTAACGGACCGGCGAATGACCATTGCCCCGCGGCGTTTGGAGGCGGATCGTGGAGGTATGCGGTTCGGCTGGGTGCCCGTCGTCGCGGCCTTGGCGGCCGGTGCGGTGGTCGGCGCGCCCGCCGCGCGGGCCGCGGGCGCCGACGCCGTCATCGCAGACCTCGAGGCGCAGGGCTACATCGTCAACATCAATTGGGTCAACGGGTACAACACCAAACCGCTGGCCTACTGCACGGTCGTCGCGGTCAACAATCCGGACCACTCCGGTGCCCCGCCGGCGGTCGGCGACGCCGTCTACGTCGACGTGCGCTGCCCGAACGAAATCGATGGCGAGTCGGGCGGCGAATTCGGGATCGGCATCCTCTTCGGCTGACGTTTGATCCGGCCCGCGCAAATCATCGGCCGCCGTCCGCCCGCCAAATGGAATTTGCAGCCGCGTCAAATTCGATGCAGTACAGCCCATTTCGTTTTCTCGCGAGATCCTGCGGCGGGTGCCGGATGTGCTGAGCAAAGCCGAACCCGCTGCCCGGACGTCGATGTCCCGGCTCCGGAGACGCTTCAGCCGCAAGATCAGGTGTATTTGCGACAGCGTAGGAAAATCCGGGAAAGCCGTTGTTGTTTCCGGTGTCGGATCGGCAAGCGCATTAGCTGAAATTGACGCCGCGTACAGCTCCTCGCGAGTGCAAATGCTGCCGGGGCGCCCGCGCGGGCCGCGACGGCCGACGATCATACGCTGTGAAACCGTCACTAATTCCCTGAGGAAAGTTAGCTGGGGGAATCAGTTCCTCGCAGTCGTTTGGCCAGGTAATATTCGGGCAATCGAAAGACCGGAAGTACGAAGCGCCAATTGCCTTGGAGGGCACTGTGACAACAAACCCGTTCGATGACGACGGCGGCCGCTTCGTAGTACTGGTCAACGAGGAGGAGCAGCATAGCCTCTGGCCGACGTTTGCCGATATTCCAGACGGATGGCGAGTCGTCTTCGGTGAAGCGGAGCGTGCCGCCTGTCTGGACTACATCGAAAACGAGTGGACGGATATCCGGCCGAAGAGTCTTCGCGACCGGTTGGCCCAGCAGCAATCAGGCTGAATCGCTCAACTGCTCGATTCGGGGTGGGGATGGAATTCGGGAACGACGACGCAGCGCTGCCGATCACGCGCGGGCAGCTTGACATCTGGTTGGCACAGGAAACGGGAAGCGATTCCCAGGCGGGCAGTGCCTGGCAGCTCGGCCTCTTCACCGAGATCGACGGCTTCATAGAACTGGACGCCCTGGAATGGGCAATTCGGCGGGCCGTCGACGAGGCCGAGCCGATGCGCGCCACATTCCTCGACGTCGACGGCGAGGTCTACCAGCGCGCGGCCGACGCGGCCGGGATCGACCTGGCCGTGTTCGACGTGAGCCAGGCCGCCGACCCCGAGCGCGAAGCGCGCGACATCGCCTCGTCGATCCAGCGCACGCCCATGCCGCTGTCCGGCCCGCTGTTCAGATTCGCCGTCTTCCAGGCCGCGGCGGGCACGACCTACCTGTTCGTGTGCTGCCACCACATCGTCATCGACGGCTACGGGCTGGCCCTGGTGTGCCAGCGGATCGCCTCGCTGTACTCGGCGCTGGAGTCCGGCGCGCCGATCCCCGCGTCGATCTTCGGATCGTTGCAGGAGCTCATCGACTGCGAATCGGACTACGAGAAGTCGCAGTCCTACGTGACCGATCGGGAGTACTGGACGGCGAATCTCCCGACGCCGGCGCAGGGCACGGGGCTGGGGCGGTGCACACCCGGCACGCAGTCAGGCCCTGATTCCGCCAGGAACACCGCCCCCATCCCGTTGAATTCCGCAGTTCTGCAACGGGTTCAGCGCCTGTGCGAGGCATGGGACATGCCGCGCTCCACCGTGCTGACCGCGGCGTGTGCACTGATCGTGCGGGGCTGGTGCGCCGACGGTGACGGCGTCGTGCTCGACTTCCCCGTCAGCAGGCGGGTGCGCCCGGAGACCAAGACCCTGCCCGCCATGGTCGCCGGAGTGGTGCCGCTGGGCCTGCGTGTCGGGCCGACGGATTCGGTGTCGGACTTCTGTGCCCACGTGGATGTGCGTATCCGGGAGGCGTTGGACCACCAGCGGTTTCCGGTGGAGGCCCTGGAGCGCAAGTCCGGGCTGCGCGGCCCCGGTGAGCTGTCCGACCGGATGGTCGTCGACTTCCTGCCCTCGTCGTTCACGGTGCCGTTCGGAGCCACCTCGGCGTCGGCCGAGCTGATCTCCGGGCCCGGTCGCGGCTCGGGATTTCTGTTCTCCGGCACAGGTGACGAGGTGTTCCTCGGCGTCTTCGGTTCGGCAGGGCCACTCGCGGCGGTCGACACCGCCGAGCTGGCGGGCCGGCTGGAGCGCGTGCTGCATGCGATGACCATCGATCCGGGACGGCCCGTGTCGTCCCTGGATCTGCTGGACCAGCCCACGCGTGCCCGCCTCGAAAGCCTCGGCAACTGGTCTGCGTTGACATCATCTGTGCTGGAACAGGTTTCGATACCGGCCATGTTCGGCGAGCAGGTCCGCCGCAGTCCCGCGGCGATCGCGCTCAGCAGTCAAGGTGAGTCGCTGACCTACGCCGAGCTCGACGAGGCGGCCGACCGCATCGCCCATCTGCTCGTGGAGCGGGGGATCGGCCCGGGGCAGCGGATCGCACTGCTGCTGCCGCGCTCCACCCAGGCCGTCACGGCGATCCTGGCGGTGCTCAAGACGGGCGCGAGCTACCTGCCGATCGACCCGGCGCTACCGGACGCCCGAATCTCGTTCCTGTTCTCCGATGCCGCCCCGTCGGCGGTGCTCACCAATGCCGAACTCGCCGCCCGGGTAGCCGAATTCGGGGTGCGCGCCATCGATGTCGACGATGCAGATGTCGACGATGCAGGTGTCGACGATGCGGATGTCGCCTCCGCGTTCACCGCACCGGACGCCGGCGACATCGCCTACGTCATCTACACCTCCGGGACGACCGGCACCCCCAAGGGGGTGGCCATCACCCACCACAACCTGACACAGCTCATCGCGTCCCTGGACGGCGGGCTGCCCGCGCCGGCGGAGCAGGCATGGTCGCACTGGCATTCCTACGCGTTCGACTTCTCCATCTGGGAGATCTTCGCGGCGCTGCTGCGCGGCGGCCGGCTGGTGGTGATACCGGAATCCGTGTCGGCTGAGCCGCAGGAATTCCACGATATGCTGATCGCCGAGCAGGTCACCGTCGTCACCCAAACCCCTTCTGCCATAGGCATGTTGGCCGATGAGGGACTGGAATCTTGTGCGCTGGTCATGGGTGGTGAAGCCTGCCCCGCCGACATCGTCGACCGGTGGAGTCCGAACAGGACGATGATCAACGCCTACGGCCCCACCGAGACCACGATCTATGTCGCGGTCAGCGACCCACTCACCGCGGGCAGCGGCGCAGCGCCGATCGGTACCCCGGTGCCGGGGTCGGCACTGTTCGTGCTCGACTCATGGTTGCAGCCCGTGGCCCCCGGCGTCGTCGGCGAACTGTATGTCGCCGGTGACGGAGTCGGCGCCGGCTACGTGAATCGGACCGGCCTGACCGCGGCGCGTTTCGTCGCCTGCCCGTTCGGCTCCGCCGGGCAGCGGATGTACCGCACCGGTGACCTCGTGTACTGGGGACCGGACGGTCAGCTGCACTATGTGGGCCGCGCGGACGATCAAGTCAAGATCCGCGGCTACCGCATCGAACTCGGGGAAGTGCACACGGCACTGGCCGGTATCGAGGGCGTCGCCGGGGCGGCCGTCATCGTTCGCGAGGACCGGCCCGGCGACAGACGGCTGGTCGGCTACGTCACCGGCGTCGTCGACCCGGTCGAGGCGCGGGCGGCGCTACGGTTACGGCTGCCGGCGTACATGGTTCCCGCGGTGGTTGTGGTGCTGGCAGAACTGCCGCTCACCACCAGCGGCAAGCTCGACATCAGGGCGCTGCCCGCACCGGAGTACACCGCAGGCGCGTACCGCGCCCCCGGCAGCGCAACCGAGGAACTGCTGGCCGGCATCTATGCCGACGTGCTCGGTGTCGACAGCGTCAGCGTGGACGACTCGTTCTTCGAACTCGGCGGCGACAGCATCCTTTCCATGCAAGTGTCGGCCCGGGCGCGGGCCGCCGGACTGACGTGCCGGCCGCGCGATGTGTTCGTCGAGCAGACCGTGGCACGCCTCGCACGCGCGGTGGGGGCAGCCGACACGGACACCGTTGTCGCGGACGACGGTGTCGGACCGGTGCAGGCCACCCCGATCATGCGGTGGCTGGCCACCCAGGACGGACCGGTCGACCAGTTCAACCAGACGCTGGTGGTGCAGGCACCGGCGGGAGTGATCGAGGCCGACGTCACCGCGGTGCTCCAGGCACTGCTGGACACGCACGCGATGCTGCGGCTGCGTCTGAAAAACGGTGCGCTGCAGACACTGGAGGCCGGCGAGGTCGACGCCCGCGACTGCCTGCGCGTGGTGGACGAACTGTCCGATGCGGTGGTGCTGGCGGCCCGGTCACGGCTGAACCCGGCCACCGCGGTGATGCTCAGCGCGGTCTGGGTCGCGACCAGCGGCGAGCTGGTCCTCGTCGTCCACCACCTCGCCGTCGACGGGGTATCCTGGCGAATCCTGTTGGAGGACATCAACATCGCCTGGGGCCAGCATCGGGCCGGGCAACCGGTGACGCTGGCGCCGACCGGCACCTCGTTTCAGCGGTGGGCGCAGCTGCTGACCGAGCACGCCCGGTCCGACGAGGTGACGCGGCACACGGACACCTGGCAACGGACGGCGGCCGTACCGCCGGTGCTGGCACCCGCGGGTCCCGGTGACACCTACGCGACCGCGGGCCGGCTGACGGCCACACTCGACGCCGAGTGCACCCGCATGCTGCTCGGCGAGGTGCCGGCCGCGTTCCACGCGGGGGTGCAGGATGTCCTGCTCATCGGATTCGCCTTGGCAGTAGCACAATTCGCGGGCAACCCGACGGCGCCGGTGGGTATCGATGTCGAAGGCCACGGCCGCCACGAAGAACTCAGCGCCCACGTCGACCTGTCGCGCACCGTCGGCTGGTTCACCACCAAGTACCCGGTCGCGCTCACCGTCGACCGGGCCGGGGTGCCCTGGGCGCGGATCGGTGCGGGCGACGCCGCGCTGGGTCCGGTGCTCAAGGACGCCAAGGAGCAACTGCGGGCACTGCCGGATTCGTTGACCTACGGGCTGCTGCGTTACCTGCGGCCCGACAACCTGCTCGACGCCGCCGAGCCCACCATCGGGTTCAACTATCTGGGCCGGTTCGGCTTCCCGGCCATCGACGGGATCGAAAGCCTCTGGCGACTGGGCTCCGACGGCCTGTCCCGCTCGGGTGTCGCTGCCGCACTGGCTATTCCGCTGGCACACAGCGTGCAGCTCGATGCCGGGACCATCGACACCGCCGCCGGCCCGCAGTTGCAGGCCGACTGGACCTGGGCCGCGTCCGTGCTGGAGCGCGACGAGGTCGCGCGGCTGAACACGCTGTGGTTCGAGGCCCTGGCGGGCATCTGCGCGCATGTGCGGGCCGGCGGTGGCGGGCTGACCCCGTCCGACATCGTGCCGGCCCGGCTGCACCAGCATGAGATCGACGAACTGCAGCGCCACCACCGGATCGCCGACATTCTGCCGTTGACCCCGCTGCAGCAGGGGCTGTTGTTCCACACCAGCACCGCCGGCGGTGAGGTGTCCGCCGACATGTATTCGGTGCAGCTGGATTTCACGCTCGTTGGCACGCTCGACCCAGACCGGCTGCACGACGCCGTGCGCACGGTGGTCGGCCGGCACCCGCACCTGGCCGCGCAGTTCTGCAGGCAATACGAGCATCCCGTGCAGGTCATCCTCTCGGATCCGGTGATCGCCTGGAGCTTCCTGGATTTCAGCGACACCGGCGACGCGCTCGAAGACGAGATCGAGCGGTTCTGCACGCGGGAACGCACCGCCGTCGGCAGCCTCGGTGACCAACCGGCCTTCCGGGCGGTGCTGATTCGCACCGCGCCGCAGCGGCACCGCTTCGTGTTGACCAACCACCACATCGTGCTCGACGGCTGGTCCATGCCGATCCTGCTGCGCGAGATCTTTGCCTGCTACTTCGGGCAACGCCTGCCCGCCGCCGCGTCCTACCGCCGATTCATCACCTGGCTGGCCGACCGCGACCTGGACGCCGCGCGCGCGGCCTGGCGCGACGTGCTCGCCGGCTTCGACACGCCCACTCTGGTCGGCCCGCGGGACCGGCTGCAGGATCGATTGGGGTTGGGGCGGCGCGGTTTCGCCACCTTCGAGGTCTCCGAACAGACGACCCGGGCGCTCGGCGAACTGGCCCGGTCCCGCCAGACCACCGTCAGCACGGTGCTGCAGGCAGCCTGGGCCGTCTTGCTCACCGCGCTGACCGGCAACCAGGACGTGGCGTTCGGCACGGCCCGATCCCGGATGGGCCAACTCGACGTGGCCGACGCCGAATCGATGGTGGGCCTGCTGATCAACACGGTGCCGGTGCGCGCCGCCATCACCGCGGACACCACCGCCACCGATCTGCTCGGGCAGCTGCAGACCGCGCACAACGACACGCTGGACCATCAGCACTTGGCCCTGGCCGAGATTCATCGCGCCACCGGCCACGAACAACTTTTCGACACCCTGTTCGTCTATGAGAACTATCCGATCGACACCGACGTCCCGCTGGGCGACGACCTGACCATGGCCGGTTTCACCAACCGGGAATACAACCACTACCCGCTGACGGTGGAAGCGCTACCGGGCCGCGAACTCAGCCTGCACGTCGAGTACGACACCGAGGTTTTCACCGCGGCCGGTATCGCCGCGCTGACCGGCAGGCTGGGTCGGCTGCTGGTGGCCATGACCACCGAGCCCGATCGAAAGTTGTTGTCGGTCAACCTGCTCGGTGCCGAAGAACAGACCGAGCTGGACCGCTGGTCGGGTGCGGACGCCACGGCGCCGGTCGGCGTCGCCACCGAGCTGCTGGCGGCCGCGGTCATCACCCATCCGGAAGCGGTCGCCGTCATCGACGCTGACCGCAGCTACACCTACCGCGAACTCGACGAGTGGTCGAACCGATTGGCGCGCAAGCTGATCGACGACGGAGCCGGGCCCGAGCACGCCGTCGGCGTGGCGATCGACCGCAGTGCGGAACTGGTGGCGGCCTGGTGGGCGGTGAGCAAGGCCGGCGCCATCTACGTGCCGGTGGATCGCACCCATCCGGTGGAACGCATCGCGACGGTCCTGAACTCGGTGGCGGCGGTGTGTGTGCTGACCGGCGGCACCGACACGGTGGCGGGCGCCGGAGCCCGGCCGGTGTTGCGGATCGACGACCTGCAGCTCGGGGAATTCAGCGCGGCGCCGCTCACCGCCACCGACCGGCCCGGCCCGCTGGACCCCACCAACACTGCCTATGTCATCTTCACCTCGGGCTCGACCGGCGAGCCCAAGGGTGTGGCGGTCGGGCATGCCGGACTGCTGGGAGCCGCTGCGGCACAACGTGTCGCCTATGGGCTGGGCCGGGACGCCCGCGTCCTGGCGGTCGCCGCGCCCACCTTCGACGCCTCGCTGTTCGAGTTGTTGCTGGCGACCGGGTCCGCGGCCGCGCTGGTGGTGGCCCCCCGCGATGTCTACGCCGGCGAGGCGCTGACCGCGCTGATGCAGCGGCAGCGGGTGAGCGCGGCACTGCTGACGCCGACCGTGGTGGCATCGCTCGACCGGGCCCGCCTCGACGGCCTGACGACCCTGATCACCGGGGGCGAGGCCTGCCCGGACGAACTCGTGCACGCGTGGGCGCCCGGGCGGCGGATGTTCAACGCCTACGGCCCCAGCGAGGCCACCATCTGGGCCACCGGAACACCGCTGACACCGGCGCGGCCGGTCAACATCGGCGCACCGATCGGCGGCGTGCGCACCTTGGCACTCGATGCCCAGCTGAACCCGGTACCCGTCGGCGTGGTCGGCGAGTTGTACCTGGCCGGACCCGCGCTGGCGCACGGTTACCTCGGCCGCACGCGCCTGACCGCCGATCGATTCGTCGCCAATCCGCATGGCGGACAAGGGCAACGCATGTATCGCACCGGCGACCTGGCCCGGTGGAACGCCGACGGGACGCTGGACTACCTGGGGCGCGTCGACACCCAGATCAAACTGCGCGGCCAGCGCATCGAACTCGGCGAGATCGAGAGTGCACTGCTGGCCTGCCCGCAGGTCAGTCAGGCGGCGGCCACCGTGCACCACGGCACGACGGGTTCCCAGCTGGTCGCCTACATCACCTTCGAGCAGGCCACCGAGACCAACCGCGACACCCAGCACGACGACGAGATCGTCGAAGAATGGCAGACCATATACGACGAGCTGTACGCGGCCGAAGGCGAGGCGGTGCCGTTCGGGTCCGACTTCCGGGGGTGGAACAGCAGCTACACCGGAGAACCGATTCCGTTGGCCGAGATGGAGGAATGGCGTTCGACGACGGTCGACCGGATCCTGGCGCTGCACCCGCGGCACGCCCTGGAAATCGGCGCCGGGTCGGGCCTGTTGCTCTCCCAGGTCGCCCCGCACTGCGAACGCTACGTGGCCACCGACATCTCCGCGGCCGCCGTCGACAAGCTCACACATGCGTTGCGGCAGTCGCAGATTCCGTGGCGCGACCGGGTCGACCTGTCGGCGCGGCCCGCGCACGTCACCGCAGGCCTGCCGACGGCGCATTTCGACACGATCATCGTCAACTCGGTGGTGCAGTACTTCCCCAATGCGACCTACCTGGCCGAGGTCATCGACAACGCGCTGGAACTCTTGGCGCCGGGTGGGTCCCTGTTCATCGGCGATGTGCGCAATCACAGTCTGCAGAACGCCTTCCAAACCGGCATCGCGATGGCCCGCACCGGCAGTACCGCATCGACCGACGCGGCGGTGCTGCGCCAGCGCGTGCAGCACGCCGTGCTGGGCGAACCCGAACTGCTGCTGGCCCCGGAATTCTTCTCCCGATGGTCGGCCGCGGGCGGACTCGACATCCAGGTCCGACGCGGATCAGCGGACAACGAACTGAGCCGCTACCGCTACGACGTCACCATCCATAAGGCACCCGCGGCGGTGCGTTCGGTCGCGACCGCCCCCGCCTGGCCGTGGGCGGAGGTCGCGGACCTGTCCGTCTTGACGGATCGGCTGACCACCGAGGTCCCGGATGCGCAGCGTATCAGCGGAATTCCGCGTTCCGGCGTCATCGGTGACGTCGCCGGCGAACGGGCACTCGCGGCGGGCGGCGCCGTCGGGACGGTGCATGGCGGAGTGGTGCCCGAAGAGTTGTATCGGCTGGGCGCCGGCGCCGGCTATCGCGTGGCTGTCACCTGGGGCGCCGAGCCCGGCACCGTGGACGCCGTCTTCGTCAGGCCCACGGATGCCGTGCTGACCGACGTGTACCTACCGGACCCGCATCAGCATCATCTGGCCAACGAACCGCACAGCAGCACCAAGCTCAGCGCGGTGCGTCGGCGACTGAGCACCTGGCTGCCCGACTACATGGTGCCCCCACACATCGTGGTGCTCGACGAGATGCCATTGACCTCCTCGGGCAAGCTGGATCGCAAAAACCTTCCCGCGCCGGAGTATTCCGATGCCGACGGTTACCGCGCCCCGGTGGGCGCGGTGCAGGAGATCCTGGCCGACATCTACGCCCAGGTGCTCGGCGTGCAACGAGTCGGGGTGGACGATTCGTTCTTCGATCTGGGCGGCGACTCGCTGTCCGCCATGCGCCTGATCGGTGCCGTCAACGCCAGCCTGAATGCCGATCTCTCGGTGCGCACGGTTTTCGAGGCGCCGACGGTCGCCGAGCTGGCGCCCCGGGTCGGCGGGGATGCCCGCCGGCTGGAGCCGCTGACCGCGACCGTGCGGCCCGACGTGGTGCCGCTGTCGTTCGCGCAGAACAGATTGTGGTTCTTCGACCAGTTGCAGGGACCCTCACCGATCTACAACCTGGCGGTGGCGCTGCGGCTGCGCGGCAGGCTGGACGCCGACGCGTTGCGGGCGGCACTGGCCGACGTGGTCGGCAGGCACGAATCCCTGCGCACCCTCTACACCGCGCCCGGGGGCACCGCCCAACAGGTGGTGCTGCCCGCCGAACAGGCCGACATCGGGTGGGACCACGTCGACG
Organism: Mycolicibacterium cosmeticum; assembly: GCA_016197365.1. GTDB lineage: Bacteria > Actinomycetota > Actinomycetes > Mycobacteriales > Mycobacteriaceae > Mycobacterium > Mycobacterium cosmeticum_A. The sequence goes on from JACPVS010000023.1 coordinate 177,400, forward strand.
CCGCCGGCTGGCCCGCCGCGCGGCTCGACGAGGCGGTCAGCGCCGCCACCCGGCACACCTTCGACCTGGCGGCCCAGATTCCGTTCCACGCCAAACTGTTCCGCGTCAGCGACGGCGAACACATCCTGGTCACCGTGGTGCACCACATCGCGGCCGACGGCTGGTCCATCACCCCGCTGGTACGCGACCTCGGGCTGGCCTACGCCAGCCGCTGTGTGGGGCAGGCCCCCGCCTGGGAGCCGCCGCCGGTGCAGTACGTCGACTACACGCTCTGGCAGCGCACACAGCTGGGCGACATCGACGATCAGGCCAGCCCGATCGCCGCCCAGCTGGCCTACTGGGAAGAGGCACTGACCGGCCTGCCCGAACGGCTGGCGCTGCCCGCCGACCGCCCCTACCCGGCGGTGGCCGATCACCACGGCGCCCGCGTGTCGGTGCACTGGCCGACCGAGGTGCAGCAGCAGGTCCGCCGGGTGGCACGGGAGCACAACGCGACCAGCTTCATGGTGATCCAGGCGGCGTTCGCCGCACTGCTCTCCCGGGTGGGCGCGACAACCGATGTGGCCGTGGGCTTCCCGATCGCGGGCCGCGGCGACGCCGCGCTCGACGAGCTCGTCGGGTTCTTCGTCAACACCCTCGTGCTGCGCGTGGACCTGGCCGGCGACCCCACGTTTGCCGAGCTGCTGAGCCAGGTCCGTCGCCGCAGCCTCGCCGCCTACGAGAACCAGGACGTGCCGTTCGAGGTGCTCGTGGAGCGGCTCAACCCGACCCGCAGCCTGACCCATCACCCGTTGGTCCAGGTGCTGCTCGGGTGGCAGAACTTCACCTGGCAGGCCGGCGACGCGGCGGGCCTGGCACTGGGCGACCTGCAGGTGACGCCGCTACCCGTCGACACCGAGACCGCGCGGATGGATCTGGCGTTCTCGTTGGGCGAGCGGTGGGATGAGGACGGCGAACCCGCCGGCCTCGACGTGAACGTCGAGTACCGCACCGACATCTTCGACGCCGACACCGTCGGTGCGCTCGTCGGCCGGCTGGGGCGACTCCTGAACGCCCTGACCGCCGATCCGGACCTCCGGCCGGCTGCCGTCGATCTGCTCGACGACGCCGAACACGTGCGGCTGGACCGCTGGGGCAACAGGGCGGTCCTCGCCGCGACGGCCACCGAGGCGACGGTGGTCGAGCTCTTCGCGGCGCAGGTGTCCCGCGACCCCGCCGCGGTGGCACTCGTGTGCGGCGACCGGTCCTTGACTTACCAGCAGCTCGACGACGCCGCGAACCGGCTGGCGCGCCGGCTCGCCGAACACGGCGCGGGCCCGGGACAGTCGGTGGCGCTGCTCTTTTCGCGTTCCGCCGACGCGGTCGTGGCGATCCTGGCCGTCCTCAAGGCCGGCGCCGCCTACCTCCCGATGGATCCGGCGCTGCCCGCGGCGCGCGTCGAATTCATGCTCGGCGACGCCGCACCGATCGTCGCCGTCACCACCGCGGAGCTGGCCGACCGGTTCGCCGGCTCGGGTGTTCCCGTCATCGACGTGCGTGATCCGGTCGACGCCCAGCCGGGTGCGCCGCTGCCCGCTCCCCGGCCCGACGACGTGGCCCACATCATCTACACCTCGGGCACCACCGGTGTGCCGAAGGGCGTGGCCGTCACTCAGCGCAACGTCACCCAGTTGTTCCGGGGCCTGCAGATCGGCATCGACCTGTCCCCGCAACAGGTGTGGACGCAATTCCACTCCTACGCCTTCGACTTCTCGGTGTGGGAGATCTGGGGTGCCCTGCTGCACGGCGGCCGGCTGGTCGTGGTGCCCGACGCGGTGGCGCGTTCGGCGGCGGACTTCCACGACCTCCTCGTCCGCGAGCGGGTCACCGTGCTCACCCAAACCCCTTCGGCCGCAGCGGTGTTGTCCACCGATGGGTTGGACGGCATCGCGCTGGTCATCGGTGCCGAAGCCTGCCCGCCCGAGATGGTGGACCGCTGGGCCCCCGGGCGCACCATGGTCAATGTCTACGGGCCGACCGAGACCACGATGTGGCTGTGCAAGAGCACACCGCTGACGGCGGGCTCCGGGGCGCCACCGATCGGCTCGCCGACCGCGGGCGCGGCGTTCTTCGTGCTGGACGAACGGCTGCGGCCCGTGCCCCCCGGGGTGGTCGGCGAGCTGTATCTGTCCGGTCTCGGCGTGGGCATCGGCTACTGGCGCCGGACCGGTTTGACGGCAACGCGTTTCATGGCCTGCCCGTTCGGCGCACCCGGCCAGCGCATGTACCGGACCGGTGACCTGGTGTCCTGGCGGCCCGACGGCCAGCTGGACTACTTCGGCCGCGCCGACGAACAGGTCAAGGTCCGCGGGTACCGGATCGAACTCGGTGAGGTGCGTTCGGCGCTGGCCGCCGTGCCCGACGTGGAGCAGGCGGTGGTGATCGCCCGCGAGGACAGGCCCGGCGACAAGCGCCTCGTCGGATACATCACCGGCACAGCGGATCCCGCGGAGGCCCGCGCGGTACTCGCCCAGCGGCTGCCCGGCTACATGGTGCCCGCGGCGGTGCTCGCCGTGCCGGCCATGCCCGTCACGGTCAACGGCAAGCTCGACACCCGGGCGCTGCCCGCCCCCGACTACCACGACACCGCGCGCTACCGCGCCCCGTCCGGCGCGGTCGAGGAGATGCTCACCGCGATCTACGCGGAGTTGCTCGGCGTCGACCGGGTCGGGGTGGATGATTCGTTCTTCGACCTCGGCGGCGACTCGCTGTCGACGATGCGGCTGATCGCGGCCATCAACAGCGAAGTGGGGGCCGAACTCCCGGTCCGCACCGTGTTCGAGGCGCCGACGGTGGCCCAACTCGCGCTGCGCCTCGGCGACGGCGGGCGCGGGCAGGAACCGTTGGTCGCCGGTACGCGGCCCGACGTCGTCCCGCTGTCGTTCGCGCAGAACCGGTTGTGGTTCATCGACCAGCTCCAGGGCCCGTCCCCGATGTACAACATGCCGGTGGCGCTGCGGCTGCGGGGCAGGCTCGACAGCGACGCGCTGCGTGCCGCCCTGGCCGACGTGGTGGCCCGGCACGAAAGCCTGCGCACCAGATTCGTGGCGCCGGGCGGAACCCCGCAACAGCTGGTTGTCGCCGTCGACCGCGCCGAGATCGGTTGGGACGTCGTCGATGCGGACGGTTGGAGCCCGGACCGGCTGGCCGGGGCGGTGCGCTCGTTGGGGCAGTACGCCTTCGACCTGAGTGCTGAGATCCCGGTGCGGGCCACCCTCCTCCGCGCGGCCGAGGAGGACCATCTGCTGGTCGCCGTGGTGCACCACATCGCCGCGGACGGCTGGTCGCTGCGGCCCTTGGTGACCGACCTGGGGCTGGCCTACGCCGCCAGGTGCGCGGGCACAGCACCCGGCTGGGAACCGCTCGCGGTGCAGTACATCGACTACACGCTGTGGCAGCGGGCGCAATTGGGCGATATCGATGACCACACCAGCCCGATCGCCGAACAGTTGACCTACTGGGAAGAGGCGCTGCACGGTCTGCCGGAACGCCTCGACCTGCCCACCGACCGCCCGTATCCCGCCGTGGCCGACCAGCGTGGTGCCACGGTCGAGGTGAACTGGGACGGCGCCCTCCAGGAGCAGATCGCGCGCGTGGCGCGCGAGCACAACGCGACCAGCTTCATGGTGATCCAGGCGGCCCTGTCGGTACTGCTCGCCACGCTGAGCGCGAGCTCCGATGTGGCCGTGGGCTTTCCGATCGCCGGTCGGCGCGACCCGGCGCTCGACGACCTGGTCGGCTTCTTCGTCAACACCCTGGTGCTGCGGGTGGACCTGGCCGGCAACCCGACGCTGGCCGAACTGCTGGATCAGGTGCGGAGCCGCAGCCTGGCCGCCTATGAGCATCAGGACGTGCCCTTCGAGGTTCTCGTCGAGCGGCTGAACCCGGGCCGTAGCCTCACCCACCACCCGCTGGTTCAGGTGATGTTGGGCTGGCAGAACTTGCCCTGGCAGCACACCGATGACGCGGCCGGACTGGTGCTCGACGACCTGGCGGTCACACCACTGCCCGTCGACACCCAGGTCGCCCGGATGGATCTGGCCTTCTCGCTGTCCGAGAAGTGGAACCCGGCCGGAGCACCGGCCGGTATCGGCGGCATCGTCGAGTACCGCACGGACGTGTTCGACTCCTCCAGTGTCGAGGCACTGGTGCAGCGGTTGCGGCGGGTCCTGGTGGTGATCACCACCGATCCCGCGCGGCCACTGTCCTCGGTGGATTTGGTTGGCCCTGAGGAGCATTCGCACCTGGATGCGTTGGGCCACCGGGAGACGCTGGCCCGGCCGGCAATCGAAACGTCGATGCTGGAGCTCTTCGCCTCCCACGTCGAACGCACCCCGGATGCGGTCGCGGTCAGCGACGGGGACCGGGCGATCACCTATGCGGAGCTGGACATCGCGTCGAACAGGCTGGCGCACGCCCTCTCCGGGTACGGCTGCGCCCCGGGTGGATGCTGCGCGCTGCTGCTGTCGCGGTCGGCCGAGACCGTCGCCGCCATGCTCGCGGTACTCAAGACGGGCGCGGCCTATCTGCCCGTCGATCCGGGATGGCCCGCCGAGCGGATCGACTTCGTGTTGACCGACGCGTCGCCGGCCGTGACGATCACCACCGACGAGTTCGCCGGTCGCCTCGACGGTTTCACCGGTGCGGTGCTCGACGTCGATGACCCGGGTGTCGCCGGGCAGCCGGGCACGGCGTTGCCGCACCCGGCCGCGGATGATCTCGCCTACGTCATCTACACCTCGGGTACCACCGGTGTACCCAAGGGTGTGGGGCTCACCCACGCGAACGTGACCCAGTTGTTGGCGTCGCTGGAGTCCGGGCTGTCGCCCGCCGGGGTCTGGAGCCATGCGCACTCGCCGGCCTTCGACGTCGCGGTGTGGGAGATCTTCGGGGCCCTGCTGCGCGGCGGCCGGGTGGTCGTCGTCCCGGACGCGGTGGCTAGATCGGCGCCGGACCTGCAGGCACTTCTGGTGGCCGAGGGTGTCACCGTATTGACCCAAACCCCGTCTGCCGCAGCCATGTTGTCACCGGCGGGCCTGGAGTCGGCGACGCTGGTGGTGGTCGGCGAGGCCTGCCCGGCCGAGGTCGTCGAGCGGTGGTCCCCCCATACGGTGATGCTCAACGCCTACGGGCCCACCGAGACCACGATGTGCGTGGCGGTCAGCGCCCCGCTGCGGCCGGGAGCCGACGTCGTACCCATCGGCACCCCGGTCGGCGGGGCCGGCCTGTTCGTGCTCGACGGCTGGCTGCGGCCGGTGCCGACGGGTGCGGTCGGCGAGCTGTACGTCGCGGGCGCCGGGCTGGGCGTGGGCTACCTGCGCCGGGCCCCACTGACCGGAACACGGTTCGTGGCGTGCCCGTTCGGGCGGCCCGGGCAGCGGATGTACCGCACCGGCGACCTGGTGCGCTGGGGCGCCGACGGCCAGCTGCGCTACCTCGGCCGTGCCGATGAACAGGTCAAGATCCGCGGCTACCGCATCGAACTCGGCGATGTGCGCGCCGCGTTGAATGCCGTCGACGGCGTGGATCAGGCGGTGGTGATCGCCCGCGAGGACAGGCCCGGCGACAAGAGGCTGGTCGGTTACCTGACCGGCACCGCCGACCCCGGACAGGTACGTGCCGCCCTGGCCGAACGTCTACCGGCCTACATGGTGCCCGCCGCGGTCATGGTTCTCGACGCGCTGCCGCTGACGGCCAACGGAAAACTCGACACCCGTGCGCTACCCGCCCCCGACTATGTGGCCGGGGCCTACCGTGCGCCCGGCAACCCCGTCGAGGACATCCTGGCCGGGGTGTTCGCCGAACTCCTCGGGGTGGACCGGGTCGGCATCGACGACTCGTTCTTCGACCTCGGCGGAGACAGCATCACCGCCATGCGGCTGATCGCCGCGGTGAACACGTCGCTGGGCGCCGACCTGGCCGTGCGCACCGTGTTCGAAACCCCCACCGTCGCCGGGCTCGCACCCCGGATCGACGGTGGTGCAACCGCTCTCGACCCGCTGGTCGCCGGGGCCCGGCCCGATGTCATCCCGTTGTCCTTCGCGCAGAACAGGCTGTGGTTCCTTGAGCAGCTGCAGGGACCTTCGGCGGTGTACAACCTGGCGACGGCGATGCGCCTGGAAGGCCGGCTCGACACCGCGGCGCTGCATGCCGCGCTGGCCGACGTCGTCACCCGGCACGAGAGTCTGCGCACGCTGTTCGCCGCACCCGACGGGATCCCGCAGCAGATCGTGATCCCCGCGGACCGGGCGCAGTTCGGCTGGCAGGTCATCGACGCCGACGGCTGGCCGGTGCAGCGGCTGGATGAGGCCGTCGACGCCGCCACCCGGTACGCCTTTGACCTGGCGGCCGAGATTCCGTTGCGGGCCACCCTTTTCCGGGTCGCCCCGGATACGCACGTGCTGGTGGCCGCGGTGCATCACATCGCCGCAGACGGCTGGTCCATCACGCCGCTGGCCCGCGACCTCGGCATGGCCTATGTCGCTCGTTGCGCCGGTCTGGCCCCCGGGTGGCGGGACCTGCCGGTCCAGTACGTCGACTACACCCTGTGGCAGCGTGCGCAATTCGGTGAACTGAACGACAGCGGCAGCCCCATCGCCGCCCAGTTGGCCTACTGGGAAGACGCGCTGGCCGGCCTGCCCGAACGCGTGTCACTGCCCACCGACCGCCCTTACCCGCTGGTCGCGGATCATCGGGGAGCCACCGCCGCCGTGGAGTGGCCGGCCGAGCTGCAGCAGCAGATCGCCCGGGTGGCCCGCGCACACAACGCCACCAGTTTCATGGTGGTGCAGGCCGCCCTGCTGGCCCTGCTGTCCAAGGTCGGCGGGAGTTCCGATGTGGCCGTGGGGTTCCCGATCGCTGGGCGGCGCGACGCGGCGCTGGACGAACTCGTCGGCTTCTTCGTCAACACCTTGGTGCTGCGCGTCGAGGTGGCGGGGGACCCCAGCTTCGCCGATCTGCTGGCGCAGGTGCAGCAGCGCAGCCTGGCCGCCTACGAGAACCAGGACGTGTCGTTCGAGGTGCTGGTGGAACGGCTCAACCCGGCCCGCAGCCTGGCTCACCATCCGCTGGTACAGGTGATGCTGGCCTGGCAGAACCTGCCGGGCCAGGGCAACGGTCCGGCCGGCGGGCTGGCCCTGGGTGACCTGGCGGTCATCCCGATGCCGGTGGACACCAAGACTGCCCGGATGGATCTGACCTTCTCTCTGGGCGAACGCTGGACCGAGGCCGGCGACCTCGCCGGCATCGCGGGGACCGTGGAGTACCGCACGGATGTCTTCGACGCCGCGGCCATCGACACGCTCCTCGCCCGGCTGCAACGCATGCTGACCGCGGTCGTCGCCGACCCTGCGATCGCGCTGTCGTCGGTGGACGTGCTCGCCGATGCCGAGCGCACCCGGATCGATGACCTGGCCAACCTGGCGGCGCTGACCGAAACGGTCACCGATCCCTCTATCCCGGAACTGTTCGCCGCTCAGGTCGCGCGCACCCCGGACGCGGTGGCCCTCACCTACCTCGACCGATCACTGACCTACCGCGAACTCGACGAGGCCGCCAACCGACTGGCGCACCTGCTGTCCGGCCGGGGAGCCGGTCCGGGACAGACGGTGGCACTGCTGCTTCCCCGCTCGGCCGACGCCATCGTCGCGATCCTTGCGGTGCTCAAGGCCGGAGCGGCCTATCTGCCGATCGACCCGGCGCTGCCCGCCGCCCGGATCGACTTCGTGCTCGCCGACGCCGCGCCGGTCGCCGTACTCGCCCCCGCCGATCTGGCCGACCCGGACCTGGACACCCAGCCCAACACCTCGTTGCCGTGGCCCGCCGCCGAGGATCTCGCCTACCTGATCTACACCTCGGGCACCACCGGCGTACCCAAAGGCGTTGCCGTCACGCACCGTAACGTCACGCAGCTGCTGACCTCCCCGGATTCCGGCCTGCCGACCGCCGGGGTCTGGTCGCTGTGGCATTCACTGGCGTTCGACGTGTCTGTGTGGGAGATCTTCGGCGCGCTGCTGCGCGGCGGCCGCCTCGTCGTGGTGTCGGAGTCGGCGGCGCGTTCGCCGGAGGACCTGCATGCCCTGCTCGTGGCGGAACGGGTCACCGTGCTCAGCCAAACCCCCTCGGCCGCAACGATGCTCCCGACGGCCGGCCTCGGCGATGTCACCCTGGTGGTCGCCGGCGAGGCGTGCCCGGCCGAACTGGTGCAGAGCTGGACCCACGCCGAGGGCGGGTCCGCCCGCACGATGATCAACGCCTACGGCCCGACCGAGGCCACCATCTACGCCGCGATCAGCGCACCGCTGGCAGCCGGGCCCGGGCCGGAAGCGCGGCGGGTCCCGATCGGGCGGCCGGTGCCCAAGGCCGCGACGTTCGTGTTGGACAGCAGGTTACGGCCGGTCCCGCTCGGGGTGATCGGCGAGTTGTACCTCGCCGGTGCCGGCGTCGCGGCCGGATACGTGCGCCGCGGTGGCCTGACCGCATCGCGATTCGTGGCCTGCCCCTTCGCCGGTGCCGGCGCCCGCATGTACCGCACCGGGGACCTGGTCCGGTGGCGCGCCGACGGACAACTGGACTACCTGGGCCGCGTCGACGAACAGGTCAAGATCCGCGGCTACCGCATCGAACTCGGCGAGGTGCGCACCGCGCTCGCCGCGCTGGACGGGGTCGACCAGGCCGCGGTCGTCGCCCGTGCGGACCGGCCCGGCGACAGACGTCTGGTCGGTTACGTCACCGGTGCCGTCGACCCGGCCGCGGCGCGCGCGATGCTGGCGGACACGTTGCCGGCGTACATGATCCCGTCCGCGGTGGTGCTGCTGCCCGAGTTGCCGCTGACGTCCAACGGCAAGCTGGACACCCGCGCGCTGCCGGAGCCGGAGTACACGGCGGGCCGGTACCGGGCTCCGTCCGGTGCGGTCGAGGAGATCCTCGCCGGCATCTACGCCGATGTACTCGGCACCGACCGGGTGGGCATCGACGATTCCTTCTTCGACCTCGGCGGTGACAGCATCTCGTCGATGCAGGTGGTCACCCGGGCCCGCGCGGCGGGACTGACCTGCCGGACGCGCGACATCTTCGTCGAACAGACCGTCGCCCGGCTGGCGCGGGTCACCGAGATCGCGGGCACCGGGTCCGGACCGGACGACGAGGGCATCGGTCCGGTGCAGCCCACGCCCATCATCCGCTGGCTGGCCGAGACACCGGGCCCGGTGGACGAGTTCAACCAGACGATGTCGGTGCACGCGCCGGCCGGTGTCACCGAAGCCGATGTCCTCGTGGTTTTGCAGGCACTGCTGGACCGGCATGGCACGCTGCGGATGTCGTCGCAGGACGGGGCATTGTCGGTGCCCCCGGCCGGATCCGTCGATGCCCGCGATTGCCTGCAGACCGTCGAGGAACTGTCGGACGGGGCGGTGGTGGCGGCGCGTGCGCGGCTGGACCCGGCCGCAGGCAGCATGCTCAGTGCGCTCTGGGTGACCGGCACCGGCCAGTTGGTGGTCATCGTGCATCACCTGGCGGTGGACGCGGTGTCTTGGCGAATCCTGTTGGAGGACATCAACATCGCCTGGGGTCAACACCACGCCGGGCAGGCGGTCGAGTTGCCGGCGGGCGGCACGTCGTTCCAGCGCTGGGCGGCGGTGCTCGCCGAACATGCCGCGCACCCGGACGTCGCGGCGGGGGCACCGGCGTGGCAGCAGGTGTCCGACGTCGCCGCCGTGTTGCCGCCGGTCCAGCCCGGCACCGACACCTTCGCCACCGCGGGTCACCTGTCCGCGCAGCTGGATGCCGAGACCACCGCGATGCTGCTCGGTGAGGTCCCCGCGGCGTTCCACGCGGGCATCAACGACATCCTGCTCATCGCATTCGCCATGGCGACAGCCGAATTCGTGGACGCCGGAGAGGCTCCGATCGGCATCGACGTCGAAGGACACGGACGCCACGAGGACCTGGGTGGCGATGTCGACCTCACCCGCACCGTCGGCTGGTTCACCACCAAGCACCCGGTGGCACTGACCTCGGGCGCGATCAACTGGGCGCAGGTGGTCGCGGGCGACGCCACGCTCGGTGCCGCCGTGAAGAACGCGAAGGAACAATTGCGCGCCCTTCCCGACGCCGTCACCTACGGCCTGCTGCGCTACCTCACCGCCGACGCGACCCTGGCCACCCCGGACCCGACGATCGGGTTCAACTATCTCGGTAGGCAAGGCGCCGCGGGGAATCTGCCCGAAACCTTCTGGCGCGCAAGCCAGGACATCGCCCTCGCGCAGACCGCCGCCGCGATTCCCATGCCGCTGATGCATACGCTGGAACTCACCGCAGGCACCGTCGACACCGCCGACGGCGCAGCGCTGCACGCCAACTGGACGTGGGCGCCGTCAGCGCTGAACCGGGAGCGGGTCGCCCGGCTCAGCCGGCTGTGGTTCGAGGCACTGGCCGGAATCTGTGCTCATGTGCGCGGCGGTGGCGGCGGCCTGACGCCGTCGGACATCGCGCCGGCCCGGCTGCACCAGCACCAGATCGACGAGCTGTCCGCGCGCCACCAGATCATCGACGTGCTGCCGCTGACACCGGTGCAGCAGGGGCTGCTGTTCCACGCCACCACCGGTGAGGGCGACCTGTACGCCGGTCAGCTGGACATCGGCCTGTCCGGCCGGCTCGACGAACCGCGGCTGCGTGCTGCGGTGCACGCGGTGCTGCGCCGGCATCCGAATCTGGACGTCCGCTTCCATCAGCGGTACGGCGAACCGGTGCAGACCATTCCGGCAGACCCAGCGTTGTCGTGGCGGTACGTGGAGCGCGACGGCGACGTCGGCCAGATATGCGCCGACGAGCGCGCCGCGGTATGCGACCTGGGCGACCAACCGGCGTTCCGCGCCGCATTGATCCGGCTGGCGCCGGACCGGTACCGGTTCATACTGACCAATCACCACATCGTGCTGGACGGCTGGTCCATGCCGATCCTGTTGGGCGAGATCTTCGCCGGCTACCACGGGCATCGGCTGTCCGCCACGACGCCGTATCGCCACTACGTCACCTGGCTGGCCGCCCGGGACCGCGATGCGGCGCGGATGGCCTGGGGTGAACTGTTCGACGGCTTCGACGCGCCCACCATCGTGGCCCCGCCGGAGCCGGGTGCCCGCAACGTCGAAACCTTCACGCTGCCGGCCGAAGTGGCCCGCGAGGTCGCCGGGCTCGCCCGGGCCCGGCGCACCACCGCCAACATCGTCCTGCAGGCCGCGTACGCGCAGGTGCTGTGCTGGTTGACCGGCCGCCACGATGTCGCTTTCGGTACCACGGTGTCGGGCCGTCCGGCCGAGGTCGCCGGGGTCGAATCCATGGTCGGCCTGTTCATCAACACGGTGCCGGTACGCGCGCACATCACCGCGGCCACCACCACCGCCGACCTGTTGGATCAGCTACAGGACGCATACAACCACACCATCGAGCATCAGCATCTGGCGCTCAACGAGATTCACCGCGCCACCGGCCAGGACCAGTTGTTCGACACGCTGTTCGCCTACGAGAACTATCCGGTCGACGCCAGCGTGCTCTCGGGACCGGGCGAACTGGACGTCACCGGGGTCAGCACCCGGGAGTCCACCCACTACCCGCTGTCGGTGCAGGCCCAACCGGGGACGGAGCTCAGTCTTCGCGTCGAATACGACACCGCGCTGTTCGACGCGGCCGGAATCACCGCCTTCGTCAAGCGATTCCAGCGAGTGCTCGCGGCCATGACCGCCGACCCGCACCGCAGACTGTCCGGCCAGGACACCCTCGACGCCGACGAGCACGCCGCCCTGGATCGATGGAGCGGGCGTGCGGTGCTCACCCGGCGCAGCGCCGGTGCGTCCATACCCGCCCTGTTCGCCGCGCAGGCCGCGCGCACCCCGGACGCGGTGGCCCTCAACTATGGCGACCGTGCGCTGAGCTACCGGGAACTCGACGAGCTGTCGGACGGGCTGGCGCACCGCCTGGCCGGTCATGGTGCCGGCCCGGGACGGGCTGTGGCACTGCTGTTCCCGCGCTCGGCCGATGCGGTCGTGTCGATCCTCGCGGTCCTCAAGTCCGGAGCCGCCTACCTGCCCATCGACCCGGCGCTGCCGTCGGCGCGCGTGGAGTTCATGCTCGCCGACACCGCCCCCGCTGCGGCCATCACGACCGGTGAGCTGGGGGAGCGGCTACACGGGCTGGGGATCCCGGTCATCGCAGTCGACGAAGCAATCGACGAAGCGATTGACGTGCAGCGGGTAGCACTGCCGTGGCCGTCCCCCGACGACATGGCGCACATCATCTACACCTCCGGGACCACCGGTGTGCCCAAAGGCGTTGCGGTCACCCATCGCAACGTCACCCAGTTGTTCGACGGTCTGGACATCGGTATCCCGCTGTCCTCGGAGCAGGTCTGGACCCAGTTCCACTCCTGTTCCTTCGACTTCTCGGTGTGGGAGATCTGGGGCGCGCTGCTGCACGGCGGCCGCCTGGTGGTGGTGCCCGACGCGGTGGCCCGCTCCGCGGCGGACTTTCACTCCTTGCTCGTTCGCGAAGGGGTGACGGTCTTCGCCCAAACGCCCTCGGCAGTCAGCATGCTGCCGACGGCGGGCCTGGAGTCCGCGACCCTGATCATCGGCGCCGAGCCCTGCCCGCCGGAACTGGTCGACCGCTGGGCAGCCCGTGGGCCGATGCTCAATGTCTACGGACCGACCGAGACCACCATGTGGGTCACCAAGAGCGCGCCGTTGCGGCCCGGCACCGGTGATCCGCCGATCGGCTCGCCGGTACCGGGCGCAGCGATGTTCGTGCTCGACGACTGGCTACGCCCGGTGCGACCCGGCGCCATCGGTGAGCTCTACGTGGCGGGCCGCGGCGTCGGGATCGGCTACTGGCGCCGATCCGCCCTGACGGCGACACGATTCGTGCCCTGCCCGTTCGGTGCGGCGGGCGACCGCATGTACCGTACCGGCGACCTGGTCCGCTGGGGCCACGACGGGCAGCTGCAGTACTTCGGCCGCGCCGACGAGCAGGTCAAGATCCGCGGCTTCCGCATCGAACTCGGCGACGTGCGGTCGGCGCTGGCCGCGGTGGACGGGGTGGAGCAGGCGGTGGTGATCGCCCGCGACAAACGCCTCGTCGGCTACATCACCGGCACCGTCGAGCCGGCGGCGGCCCGCGCCGCGCTGGCCGAACGGCTGCCGGGATACATGGTGCCCGCCGCGATCATCGGAATGGACGCCCTGCCCGTCACGGTCAACGGCAAGCTGGACACCCGCGCCTTGCCCGACCCGGACTACGCCGGCGGCCGGTACCGCGCCCCGGGCAGCCCGGCCGAGGAGATTCTGGCCGGCGTCTACGCGCAGGTCCTCGACGTCGACCGGGTCGGTGTCGACGACTCGTTCTTCGACCTCGGCGGCGATTCGCTGTCGACGATGCGCCTGGTGGCGGCCATCAACGCGGCGCTGAACGTCGAACTGCCGGTGCGCGCCGTATTCGAAGCGCCCACCGTGGCGCAGCTGGCCGCCCGGCTCGGCGACGGTACCGCTGACGATGCGGGCCGGCTCCAGCCGCTGCGGCCCGCCGAGCGGCCCGCGGTCATCCCGTTGTCGTTCGCGCAGAACCGATTGTGGATCATCGACCAGTTGCACGGCCCGTCGGCGGTCTACAACATGGCGGCGGCGCTGCGGCTGACCGGTGGCCTGGATGCGGCGGCGCTGGGCGCCGCACTGGCCGACGTGGTCGCGCGGCACGAGAGCCTGCGCACCGTCTTCGCCGCCCCCGAAGGGACACCGCAGCAGGTCGTCGTTCCCGCGGAGCTGGCCGGCTTCGGCTGGGACGTCATCGACGCCGACGGCTGGTCACCGGCACAGCTACAGGAGGCCTTGGAGGCCGCCGCCCGTGAGCCGTTCGACCTGGCAACCGATATTCCGTTGCGGGTCAGCCTCTTCCGGGTCGCCGACGAGGAGCACGTGATGGTGGCCGTCGTCCATCACATCGCCGCCGACGGCTGGTCGCTGCGTCCGCTGGTGGCCGACCTGGGCGTCGCATACGCCTGCCGGTGTGCGGGCCAGGCGCCGGACTGGGCGCCGCTACCGGTGCAGTACGTGGACTACACGCTATGGCAGCGAACACAATTCGGGCGTCTGGAGGACAGCCACAGCAGGGTGGCCGATCAGCTGGCGTACTGGGAGCACGCGCTGGCCGGACTTCCGGAGCGCCTCGAGCTGCCCACCGACCGGCCCTACCCGCTGATGGCGGACATGGCCGGAGCGACGGTTGCCGTCGACTGGCCGGCGGCTCTGCAAGAGCAGATCGCCGAGCTGGCGCGCGCGCAGAACGCGACGAATTTCATGGTGGTGCAGTCCGGACTGCTGGCCCTGCTGTCGATCTTGGGCGCGAGTACCGATGTGGCCGTGGGCTTCCCGATCGCAGGCCGGCGCGACCCGGCCCTGGACGACCTGGTCGGTTTCTTCGTCAACACCCTGGTGCTGCGCGCCGACACCGGCGACGACCCGACATTCGCGGAGCTGCTCGGGCAGGTGCGCACCCGCAGCCTGGAGGCCTTCGAGCACCAGGATGTGCCGTTCGAGGTGCTGGTGGAGCGGCTCAACCCGGTCCGCAGCCTGACCCACCATCCCCTGGTGCAGGTCATGCTGGCATGGCAGAACTTCGCGGGCCAGCACGACCCGGCGACCGGTTCCGGGCTGAAGGGCCTTGATGTCGCCTCGATTCCGCTGGGCACCCAGTCGGCCCGGATGGACCTGACCTTCTCGCTGTCCGAGCGCTGGACCGCGACCGGCGCCCCCGCGGGCATCGGCGGCGAGGTGGAATTCCGCACCGACGTGTTCGACGCCGCCACGGTCGAAGCGATGATCACCCGGCTGGAACGGATTCTGACGGCACTGACCGCCGATCCGCAGCGCGCGTTGTCGGCGGTCGGTCTGCTCGACGACGCCGAACGCGCGCGCCTCGACGAACTCGGCAACCGGGCGGTGCTCGGCGGAGCCACCGGGGACGCATCCCTGCCTGCGGCGTTCGCCGCGCAGGTGCTGCGCACGCCCGCAGCGCCGGCACTCACCTGCGGTGAGGACACCCTGACGTACGCGGAACTGGACGTCGCTTCCAACCGGCTGGCACATCTGCTGGCCGGTCTCGGTGCGGGTCCGGGACAGACTGTGGCCCTGCTGTTCTCGCGATCGGCCGAGGCGATCGTGTCGATTCTGGCGGTGCTCAAGACGGGAGCGGCCTACCTGCCGATCGACCCCGCCCTGCCTGCCTCGCGGGTCGGATTCATGCTCGGCGACGCCGCGCCGGTCGCCGCGGTCACCACCGGCGACCTGGCCGCCCGGCTCACCGAACACGGAGTGCCTGTCGTCGACGCGCACGATCCCGAGGTGGCGGCACAATCGGCGACGGCGCTGCCGGTGCCGGACGCGTCGGATCTCGCCTACCTGATCTACACCTCGGGCACCACCGGGCTGCCCAAGGGCGTCGCCCTCACTCATCGAAACGTGTTCTCCCTGCTGAATTCCGTGGGCGCGGAGCTGCCGACCGGCGGTGTGTGGAGCCAATGGCATTCGCTTGCCTTCGACGTGTCGGTGTGGGAGATCTTCGGTGCGTTGCTGCACGGCGCCCGGCTGGTGGTGGTACCCGAATCGGTGGCGCGCGCACCCGAAGAGCTGCACGCCCTGCTGGTCGCCGAGGGCGTGGATGTCCTCACCCAAACCCCCTCCGCGGCAATGATGTTGTCCGCACAGGGCCTGGAGTCGACGACGCTCGTGGTGGCGGGTGAGGCGTGCCCCACCGAACTGGTCGACCGGTGGGCGGCCGATCACCTGATGATCAACGCCTACGGTCCCACCGAGGCCACCATCTACGCCGCGGTCAGCGCTCCGCTGCACGCGGGCTCCGGGGTGGTGCCGATCGGGAAGCCGGTGCCCGCCGCGGCCTCGTTCGTTCTGGACCAGTGGTTGCGTCCGGTGCCGATCGGCGTGGTCGGCGAACTGTACGTGGCGGGTGCGGGCGTTGCCGCCGGGTATGTGCGGCGCGGCGGGTTGAGCGCGTCGCGGTTCGTGGCCTGCCCGTTCGGGGCGCCGGGGCAACGGATGTACCGCACCGGCGATCTGGTTCGCTGGGGAGCGGATGGGCAGCTGCAGTATCTGGGCCGGGCCGACGAGCAGGTCAAAATCCGCGGCTATCGCATCGAATTGGGTGATGTGCACACCGCTCTGGCGGCACTGGACGGCGTGCAGCAGGCGGCCGTCATCGCCCGCGAGGACCGCCCCGGCGACAAGCGGCTGGTCGGCTACATCACCGGGACGGCCGACCCGGCCGAGGCCCGGGCGGCGCTCGGTGCGCACCTGCCCTCCTACATGGTGCCTGCCGCGGTGGTGGTCGTGCCCGCACTTCCCTTGACGCCCAACGGAAAACTCGACAAACGGGCGCTTCCGGCGCCGACCTACGCCGACGCCGACCGATACCGCGCACCGGACACCGCC
This sequence comes from Mycolicibacterium cosmeticum, assembly GCA_016197365.1. GTDB lineage: Bacteria > Actinomycetota > Actinomycetes > Mycobacteriales > Mycobacteriaceae > Mycobacterium > Mycobacterium cosmeticum_A. Next base: position 193,926 of record JACPVS010000023.1, read on the forward strand.
GTCGAGGAGATCCTGGCCGCGATCTACGCCGAGGTGCTCGGGCTGGAACTTGCGGACGTCGGCATCGATGACCCGTTCTTCGAACTCGGTGGCGACAGCATCATGTCGATGCAGGTGGTGGCCAGGGCAAGGGCCGCGGGGCTGGTGTGCCGGCCGCGCGACATCTTCGTCGAGCAGACGGTGGCGCGACTGGCGCTGGTCGTCACACCGGAAGAGGACGCGGCCGACGGTGACCGCGACGAGTGGTCCGGCCCGCTGCCCGCGACCCCGATCATGCGCTGGCTGGCCGCGGTACCCGGCCCCGTCGACCAGTTCAACCAGACCGTGGTGGTGCGGGCCCCCGCGGGCGCCACCCAGGACGACGCCGCAATCCTGCTGCAGGCCTTGCTCGATCGGCACGCCATGTTGCGCCTGAGGGTGGGCCCGGACTGGGCGCTGTCCGTGCCGCAGGCCGGCGCGCTCGACGCCCGTGACCACCTGTACGCGGTGAACGAACTGTCCGACGACGCCGTCCTCGCGGCGCGGTCACGGCTGAACCCTGCCGCGGGCATCATGCTGAGCGCACTGTGGGCCGACGCGACCCGCGAGCTGGTGCTGATCGTCCACCATCTCGCCGTCGACGGTGTCTCCTGGCGAATCCTGTTGGAGGATCTGAACATCGCCTGGGCGCAGCACCGCGCGGGCGGGCCGGTCGTGTTGCCCGGCGCGGGCACGTCCTTCGCCCGCTGGGCGCAGATCCTGAACGCCTACGCGGATAGCGCGGAAGTCGCCGCCCAGGCGGATGCGTGGCGGCGGGTCGCGGCCACCCCCGCGTTGTTCGCGGCGGTCCGGCCCGACGTCGACACCTACGCCGGCGCCGGGCGACTGTCTGTCACGCTGGACGACCCCGGCACCGTCGCCGCCCTGCTGGGTGACGTGCCCACCGCGTTCCACGCAGGCATCAACGACATCCTGTTGATCGCATTCGCTTTGGCGGCAGCAGAATTCACCGGGTCGGGAGCCGCGCCGATCGGCATCGACGTCGAAGGCCACGGCCGCCAGGAGCAGCTGGGTCGTACCGTCGACCTGTCCCGCACCGTCGGCTGGTTCACGACCAAGTACCCCGTGGCACTCAGCCTCGGCGAGGTGACCTGGCAGCAGGTACTCGCTGGTGACCCGGCGCTGGGCGCGGTGCTCAAGGACGCCAAGGAACAGCTGCGCGCCCTGCCCGACGGCCTCACCTACGGTGCGCTGCGGTACCTGTCCGCCGACACCGACCTGGCGGGACCGGACCCGACGATCGGCTTCAACTACCTGGGCCGCCTCGGCGGCGGACCGGAACTGTCCGGCGAGTTCTGGCAGCTTTCCCGGGACGGCGCCGCCGCGACGGAGGTCAGCACCGCGGTGCCGATGCCGTTGATGCACACCGTGGAACTCAACGCCGGCACCGTGGACACCGACACCGGTCCGCAGTTGCACGCCAACTGGACATGGGCGCCATCGGCACTCGATGAGGAGCAGGTCGCGCGGCTGAGCCGATTGTGGTTCGAGGCGCTCACCGGTATCTGTGCGCACGTCCGCGGCGGCGGAGGTGGCCTGACACCGTCGGACGTGGCGCCCGTGCGGATCAGCCGGCTCCAGATCGAGGAGTTGCAGCGGCAGTTCCGCATCGCCGACATCCTGCCGGTGACACCGTTGCAACACGGCATGCTCTTCCACACCGGGCAATCCGGTGCCGAGGGGATGTACGCCGTCCAGCTCGATCTGACCGTGGCCGGCGCACTGGACCCGCAGCGGCTGCTCGACGCGACGCACACGGTGCTGCACCGGCACCCGCACGTGGCGGCCCGGTTCATCCAGCGCTTCGGTGAGCCGATGCAAATCATCCCCGCCGATCCGGAATTCGGTTGGACCCATGTGCAATTGGCCACCGAGGACGACATCGCGCGGTTCTGCGCGACCGAGCGTGCCGCCGTCGGGGACCTGGAACACCGGCCGCCGTTCCGGGTCGCCCTGATCAGCACCGCCGAACAGCAGCATCGGCTGGTGCTGACCAATCACCACATCGTGATGGACGGCTGGTCGATGCCGATTCTGCTGAGCGAGATCTTCGCCGCCTACTACGGGCAGCGCCTGCCGTCCGCGCCCTCCTACCGGAAGTTCATCGGCTGGCTGGCCGAGAGGGATCTGGATGCGGCACGCGCGGCCTGGTCGGCGGTGCTGGCCGGGCTGGGCACCCCCACCCTGGTCGGGTCGCCGCACCGAACCGGCCAGACCGCGAAAGACGTTCGCAGCTTCCGGCTTTCGGCGACCATCAGCCGAGCGGTCGACGAGCTGGCCCGCTCCCAGCGGACCACCGCCAATGTCGTCCTGCAAGGCGCGTTCGCGCAGCTGCTGGCCGGACTGACCGGCCAGCGCGACATCGTCTTCGGCACCGCCGTGTCGGGCCGGCCCGCCGATATGGCAGGCGCGGACTCGATGGTCGGCCTGATGATCAACACCGTGCCGGTGCGCGCCCTGCTCACCTCGACGACCAGCACCGCCGGGCTGCTCGCGCAGCTGCAGCACGACCACAACGCGACCCTCGATCACCAGCACCTCGGACTCGGCGAGATGCACCGGATCACTGGACAGACACAGCTTTTCGACACCTTGTTCGCCTACGAGAACTATCCCGTCCAGACCGGTGCACCCGGCGACGACGAGCTGGCGATCACCGCGTTCACCAGCCACGAACAGAATCACTACCCGCTGACGGTGCAGGTCGCGCCCGGCCAGGAACTGGGTCTACGCATCGAATTCGACACCCACGTCTTCGATGCGGCCGACATCGATGCGCTGGCGCAACGGTTCGAGCGGTTGCTGGCCGCGATGACGGCCGAACCAGCCGGGCGGCTGTCGTCGATCGACCTACTCGGCGCGGGCGAACACGCCGAAGTGGCCGCACTCACGCGCCGGGGCGGGCAGCCGGCCCCCGAGATATCCCGGTCCCTGCCTGAGTTGTTCGCCGCGCAGGTGGCCCGCACTCCGGCAGCGGGGGCGGTCACCCACTGCGGGCGGACGCTCACCTACGCCGAACTCGACGCGGACTCCGACCGGCTGGCGCAGCTGCTGTCCGAACGTGGTGCGCGCCCCGGACAATCGGTGGCGCTGCTGTTCTCGCGGTCGGTCGAAGCCATCGTCTCGATCCTGGCGGTACTCAAGACCGGGGCGGCCTATCTGCCGATCGACCCGACCCTGCCGGCGGAGCGCGTCGCCGTCATGCTGGCCGATATCGCGCCCGTCGTCGCGGTCACCGCGGGCGAGCGGGCCGCCAACCTCGGCGCCGTGCCCGTCGTGAACCTCGACGAGGTCGACCTCACAGCCGAACCGCGCACCACGCCTGCGGGGCCCGCGGTCGACGACATCGCCTACGTCATCTACACCTCGGGCACCACCGGCGTCCCCAAAGGTGTTGCCGTCACGCATCGCAACGTCACCGCACAGTTCGATTCACTGCGCGCCGGCCTCCCACCCGGCCAGGTCTGGACCCAATGCCATTCCTATGCCTTTGATTTCTCGGTGTGGGAGATCTGGGGTCCGCTGCTGCACGGTGGTCGTCTGGTCATCGTGCCGGAATCCGTCACCGCCGACCCAGATGAGTTCCATGCCCTACTGAGCGCCGAGCAGGTCACCGTGCTGACCCAGACCCCCTCGGCGGCAGCGGTTCTGTCGCCGGCGAAGCTGGGCTCGACCGCGCTGGTGGTCGGCGGTGAAACCTGTCCGACCGAGCTCGTGGACCGCTGGGCCGCCGATCGTCCGATGATCAATGCGTACGGGCCGACCGAGGCGACCGTCTACGCGTCGATGACGGCGCCGCTGCAACCGGGCCCGACCGCGGTGCCGATCGGTTCGGCGGTCCCCGGCGCGGAACTGTTCGTGCTCGATCCCTGGCTGCGCCCGGTGCCCCCCGGTGCGGTCGGTGAGTTGTACGTGGCCGGAACGGGCGTCGGCGTCGGATACGTGCACCGGTCCGGTCGCACCGCCGAACGCTTCGTGGCCAACCCCTTCAGCGCGGGCACCCGCATGTACCGCACCGGGGACCTGGTGCGGTGGCGCGCCGACGGGCAGCTGGACCATCTGGGCCGGGCCGACGACCAGGTCAAGATCCGCGGCTACCGGATCGAATTGGGCGATGTACAGACGGCATTGGGCGGAATCGACGGCGTCCGGCAGGCCGCGGTCCTCGCCAGGGAGGACCGGCCGGGGGACAAACGCCTCGTCGGCTACGTCACGGGTGCGGTCGATGCCGTCGCGGTCCGCGCAGCGCTCGCCGAGCGGCTGCCCGCGCACATGATCCCCGCGGCGGTGGTGGTGCTGCCGGAGTTGCCGATCACGGCCAACGGCAAGCTCGACAGCCGCGCCCTGCCCGCCCCGGAACTGCGCGCGGGTGAGTACGTCGCGCCCGGCAATCCCACGGAGCGGGCGCTGGCCGGCATCTTCGGCGCGGTCCTCGGCGTCGAACGGGTCGGTGCCGACGAGTCGTTCTTCGATCTGGGTGGCGACAGCATCTCCGCGATGCGTCTGATCGCGGCCATCAAGGCGGACCTCGATGTGGACCTGTCGGTGTCAACGGTCTTCGAGGCACCGACCGTGCAGTCGCTGAGCGAGCGCCTGTCGTCGCCGTCCGCATCCGGGGTGGAGATCGTCCCGGTGCAAACCCTCAAGGGCGGCAACGGTGTTCCGCTGTACTGCCTGCACGCCGTGAGCGGACTCAGTTGGCCCTACCAGGCGCTCGGCGGCCACCTGGAGGGTCCGATCATCGGCATCCAGCAGGCCGGTGGGACGGTCCCGGGATCGCTGCGCGAGATGGCCGCGGAGTACGCGGACCGCATACAGGCCGAGGACCCGGCCGGGCCGTATCACCTGCTCGGCTGGTCGTTCGGCGGTGTCGTCGCGCACGCGGTCGCCACCGAACTGCAGCGCCGGGGCGCCGATGTCGCACGGCTGATCCTGCTCGACGCCGAGCCGGCGCTCAACGGACACGCCACCCGCGCCGTGGACCGGGCGCAACTCGACGCCGTGGCGGGATCCGAGCTGCCGGGTTATGGCCGCCTCCTCGAGCAGTTGGTGGCGAACTTCCAGACCAACGTCGGGCTGTACGGTGCCCACGAAGCCGGCGTGTTCCGTGGCGACATGCTGGTCTTCGCCGCGGAGCGCGACGGGCACGACCGCAGCGCGACGTTGCGGCAGATGTGGCGCCCGCACGCCACCGGTGCGATCACCGTGCATCCGGTCGACTGCACCCATCAGGAGATGCTCAGCGCCGAGGTGCTGAGTCGGTATGGCGACCAACTCGGCCGTGAGACGATGTGAGCTTGATCTGGCCGCGCAGGCCGCGCCGTGACCCCGTCGAGAGGTCAGCGGTTGGCGGCATCTTCGAGCGACTGGCACATCTCGTGGTGCGCCGGCCGTGGTGGGTCATCTGCGCCTGGCTGATCCTGGTGGCGGTGCTGTCGGTGGCGGTCCCGCCGCTGATGAAACTGGCCAGCGACCGTAATCAGGAACTGCTGCCTGCCAATTCCGCCGTCATGGCCGCGACACGCAACATGACCGAGGCCTTCAACGAACCCGGCATCCAGAACATCGCCCTGGTCGTCCTGACCAACGAGAACGGGCTCACCGGGGCCGACGAGGACGTCTATCGCAACCTCGTGGACCGGCTGCACCACGAGAGCAGCGATGTCGTGATGGTGCAGGACTTCGTCTCGCAGCCACCGCTGCGGGACGTGATGGAGAGCAAGGACCACAAGGCGTGGTTCATCCCCGTCGGCATCACCGGGGAACTGGGGTCACCCGAGTCCGGGGCGGCCTATCAGCGGGTGGTCACGACGGTGACCGACACCGTCGCGGGATCTGGTCTGGACATGCACATGACGGGGCTGACCGCCACCGTCTCCGAGCGTGAAGAGATCGGACTGCGTGACCTGCGGGTGATCGAGACCGCGACCGTCGCCATGGTGCTGGTGATCCTGCTCGTGGTGTACCGCAACATCGTCACGATGCTGGTGCCGCTGGTGACCATCAGTGTGACGCAGGCGGCGGCCACGCAGGTGGTGGCCGCGCTGGCGCAGATGGGTCTGGCCATCTCGCAGCAGACGCTGGTGTTCATGAGCGCGATGATGATCGGCGCCGGAGTCGATTACGCCGTGTTCCTGATCAGCCGGTATCACGAATATCTGCGCCAGGGAGTGGAATCCGATCAGGCCGTGGCCCGGGCGCTCATCGCCATCGGTAAGGTGATCGCCGCCTCCGCTGCGACGGTGGCCGTCACGTTCCTGGGGATGGGCTTCACCTCACTCAAGGTGTTCTCCACGACCGGACCGGCGCTGGCGGTGTCGATCGCCGTGGCGTTCCTGGCGTCGATCACCCTGCTGCCGGCGATCCTGACGCTCACCGGCCGCAGGGGCTGGGTCAAGCCGAAACGCGAGCTCACCAACAAGTTCTGGCGCCGATCCGGGATCAACATCGTGCGCCACCCGGTGGCCCATCTGGTGGGCAGCCTGGTCATCCTGATCCCACTGGCCGCCTGTGTGCTGTTGCTGCACACCAGTTATGACGCGCGTACATCTCTGCCGGCGGCAGCGGAGAGCAATGTCGGCATGGCCGCGATCGAACGGCACTTCCCGGCCAGCCTCACCGCGCCGCAGTACGTGTTCATCCAGTCCCCGCATGATCTGCGGACCACCAAGGCGCTGGCCGATCTGGAGCAGTTGGCGCAGCGGGTCGCCCAATTGCCGGATATCTCTGCGGTGCGCGGCGTCACCCGCCCCACCGGTGTGCCGCTGGAGCAGGCCACGCTGAGCTATCAGGCAGGCGAGATCGGCAACAAACTCGCGGACGCCACCGCCAAGATCACCGCGAGCACCGACGCCCGGGCGGCGCTCACCGGCGGCGCCGACAAGCTGGCCGACAGCCTCGCGACAGTGCGGGGTCAGCTGACCAAGACCACCGGGGTGCTCGACAATCTGAGCAAGACGCTGTCGGGGATGCGGAACGCGCTCCCGAGTTCCGAGGAGCTGCAGAAGGTGATCGGCCGCGATTCGTTCCTGCCGGACATGGCGCAGTTCAACGATTCGCTGTGGCTCAACGACACCACCCTGGAAACGATGAAGGCCGACCCGAACTGCGAGCTCGACGAGAAGTGCGCCAGTGACCGAGATCGGTTGCAGCGCATGTCGGATGTGTTGCACAAGGTGGGGCCGACCCTGGACGCAGCCACCAAAGCCATGAACTCCCTGGGCCTGAGCGGCGGGTCCGGCGGATCGGGCGGCGGATCCGGGGGACTCCAGAAGCAACTGTCCTCTCTCGACCAGGGGGCCGCCGCACTGGCCGAGGGCAGCCGCAAGATCGCCGACGGAGTGCGGATTCTCGACGATCAGACCAAACAGCTCGGCGAAGGCCTGTCGCGCGCATCGGCCTTCCTGCTGTCGATGAAACTCAATGCGAGAGATCCCGGCGCGGCGGGTTTCTATGTGTCCCCGGAGATTCTGGGCAATGACCGCTTCAAGGATCTGGTCAAGGTGTTCATGTCCGCCGACGGGCATTCGGCCCGCTACCTGGTCGAGTCCAGTCTCAACCCGTATGACACCACGGCGATGGATCAGGTGAAGACCATCCTCGCCACGGCGCGGGGTGCGCAGGTCAACACGTCGCTGGCCGATGCGTCGATATCGATGTCCGGCATGACGCCGTACTACAGCGAGCTGCGCGACTACTACAACCACGACCTCGAGTTCATCGTCCTGATGACCGTCGTGGTGGTGTTCCTGATCCTCGTCCTCCTGTTGCGGGCGGTGGTGGCACCGCTCTATCTCGTTGGCACGGTGATTCTTTCGTGCCTGTCGTCGTTGGGCATCGGTGTCATCGTGCTGCAGTTGATCGGTGGCCAGTTCATGTCCGCCAGCACACCGGGGATGGCGTTCATCGTCCTGGTGGCCGTCGGTGCCGACTACAACATGCTGTTGATCTCCCGAATACGCGACGAGTCCCCGCACGGCATCCGGTCCGGTGTCATCCGCACGGTGCGCTCCACCGGCAGCGTGATCACCTCGGCGGGCATGATCTTCGCTGCGCCCATGTTCGCGATGCTGTTCAGCAGTATCGGCTCAATGGTGCAGGGCGGCTTCATCATCGGTGTCGGGCTGTTGCTGGACACCCTGTTGGTGCGCACCATCACGGTGCCCGCCCTCGCGGTGCTGGTGGGCAAGTACAACTGGTGGCCGTCCGGACGCGCCAAACCCCGCGCATCGGAGCACGCCGACCCGCCGCCTCTGGAGCTGCAGGACGCCTAGTTGTCGCTCGGTGGGGGCGGTGGTTCGTACGGTGTGTACCACCACCATTGGGCGCGTTCGCCGGTCGGCCCTTTGTAGGGTTCGACGTCCGGTGGTGGGGTGGTGGGTGGTCGGGCCAGTGATCCGCGGTTCAGAGGTTTTCCGGCGTCGTCGGTGATGGTGAGGCGGTCGGCGGGTCCGGTGATCGTGATGCCACCGCGGTGGTGGAGCCGGTGGTGGTAGGGGCACAAGAGGATCAGATTGTCGAGTTCGGTCTGGCCGCCGTCTTCCCAATGTGTGATGTGGTGGGTGTGTAGTCCGCGGGTGGCGCCGCAGCCGGGGACGGCGCAGCAGCGGTCACGGTGCTCCAGGGCGCGGCGGAGTCGTCGGTTGATGGTACGGGTGGCGCGTCCGGCGCCGATGGGTTGGCCGTCGCGTTGGAACCAGACTTCGCAGGTGGCGTCGCAGAGCAGGTATCGGCGGTCAGCGTCGGTCAGGACGGGCCCGAGGTGTAGGGCGGCGGGTTTGTCGATGTCGACGTGGATGATGACGGTGGTGTGCTGACCGTGGGGGCGGCGGGCGACGTCGGCGTCCCAGCCGGCGTCGACGAGGCTCATGAACGCATCCACGTTGGTGGGGAACGGGGTTTCACTTTCGCTGTCGTGGTCGGCGATCAGTTTGTCGCGGTGGGATTGGTGTGCGGCCTCGAATTTCGCGGCGTCGATGCGGGGCAGCCGGATCCGGTAGGTGGTGTATGTGTCT
>JACPVS010000018.1 GCA_016197365.1 Mycolicibacterium cosmeticum
CCGTCTCCGCGACAAAGTCGACCCCCGGCGTCGCCAAAGACGACAAACCACCCGCCTCAACCTTGTAACTCACGGTAATCGTCTGCGCCGACGGACCCGACAACTTCACCGTCAACGACGTCGTCGTGATCCCACTATTGCTCTCCGGCACCGAGAACGGCGTACTGCCAAACGACACCGCGACAATGGCTTGGGGGCTTATGGCGACCGTCACCGGCACCGCTACCGTCCCTCCGTGTCCGTCGGAGACGGTCACGGTGAAGGTGTCAGTTTTGTCGGCGGTGCTGGCGTTGGTGCCGGCGGCGGTGTTCCGCGCCGCGGCTGTCGGGGTGTAGGTGAAGCCGTTGCCTGCGGTCACCTGCACGGTGCCGCCCTTGGCGGACTTCGCCGGTCCGCTATAGATCAGTACGTCGTTGTCACCGTCGGTCGCGGTGATCGTCCCGGTGACCTGTCCGGTGGCGGGATCAGGTTGACTGGCAGTGTAATTGGCGTTGCTCGGTATCGCGTTCGATGGGGCGATGGCGACGGTGATCGGGACGGTGACCGTTCCGACGCCGTCATTGAGTGTGATGGTGAAACTGTCCGTCTTGATGCCGTTCGAGACGGCGGCGGCGTGCCGTGCAGCTGCGGTGGGGGAGTAGGTGAAGACACCGGTCGATGCGTCGAACGTGAAGGTGTCCGCGCGGCTGGGTGCCTGGGTGATCGTGTAGGTCAATACGTCGCCGTCGGCGTCGGTGGCAGTCAGGTGTCCGGTAACTGTTCCGCCAGTGGCGTCAGGATTGCCGATTGTCAGGCTCGCGACTGGCAGGTGGTTCGGAGGCGTGGGGGAGACAGCGACTTTCACGCTGACGGTGCCGGTGGCGCCGTGGGCGTCGGTGTAGCTGACGGTGAGGGTGTCGGCTTTGACGGCGGCGCTGGCTCCGGATTTGGCGGCGTTGTCCCGGGCCAGTTGGGTGGGCGCGTAGGTCAGCACATTGCCGGCGACGGTGTAGCTGCCCTTCGTGGTGGAGCCGTTACTGAACGTGACAGGGTCACCGTCGGCGTCGGTGGCGTTGAGGGTGACGGTGACGGTGCCGGTTTTCCAATCGGGCTGACCAGCAACGGCCGTGACGGACGGCTTGGTGTTCGTCGGGCTGATCGCGACGGTGATCGGCACATCGAGGGTTCCGCCGTGCCTGTCGGTGACGGTGACGGTGAAGCTGTCGGTGGTGGCGCCGCCGGCGGCCGCATCGTGGCGGGCCTGTGCGGTCGGGGTGTAGGTGAGCCCGCCTTTAGCGGTTACGGTGACAGCCCCGTTCATCGGCGTGCTGATGGTGTAGATGAGGGTGTCTTTGTCCTTGTCGGTGGCCGTCACGGTGCCGGTGACGACACCGGTGGTCGAATTGGGTTTCCCGACAGTGTGCTTCTCGGTCGGTTCGACGTTGGCGGGCAGGATGGTGACGGTGATGTCCCGGTAGGTGATGCCGCGCCGGCCGTCGTCGATGGTGACGGTGAATGTATCGGTGGTGGCGCCGGTTGCGGCGGCGTTGTGCCGCGCCGCGGCAGTGGGGGTGTAGGTGAAGGTGCCGTCGGTGTTGACCACGACGGTGCCGTTGGCCGGTGTGGTGGCAGAGAGCGCGACGGTGTCTCCGTCGTCGTCGTGGATGGCGATGCTGCCGGTGACCACCCCGGTACCGGTGGGTGCGTTGACCGTGTCATTGATGACGGTGGGGAAGCGGTTGGGTGGGGTCAGTGAGATCAGTTGCACGCCAGCGCTGGTCAGGGTGTAGGCCTGTTGGCCGTCGGGGGAGATGTGCAGTCCGCCCGGCATTCCGCTTCCGAGGATCAGGCCGGTGTAGGACGTGAGGGTTGTGGCGTCGAGAACGGTCAGTCCTTGTGGACCACTGGCCAGCAGCAGGGATCCGTCTTTGTTGAAGGCCAACGCGGACGCGGCCTGGCCGATGCCGGTCGTCTTGACTACCGCGTATTTGCTGGTCTCAACGGTGTAGAGCGTCGAGTTGCTGCCGGTGACATAGAGCTTGGTGTTGTCGGGACTGACTGTCAGTGCCACGGGATTGTTGCCGACAGTGTTGATCTGCGTTGCCGTCTTAGCACTGGACGAGAAAACGTAGACAGCGGCGCTGTCGAGTTGGCCGGTGATGGGATTCATCACCTTCGAACTGACGTAGATCTTCTTGCCGTCGGGGCTGATCACGATGGATTGCGGGACGGTTCCGATGGCCGGCAGGGTGCCGGTGATCTTGTTGGTGGTGGTGGAGATTTTGGTGATGGTGGCGATGGCCGGGTTGGTGAACGGCGCAACGATGGGCTGTCCAGCGGAGTCGAGTTTCGCGGTGCCGACGTAGATGGTCTTGCCATCGGGGCTGAGTGTGAGCGCGGTCGGCGTCAGGTCGCCGAGCCCAATGGTGTTAACGATGTTGCCAGTGAGAGTGTCGACGGTGACGACGCTGCGGTCGGTGGTGTTGGCGACGAACAACTTGCCGCCGTCGGCGCTGACGGCGATCCCGGCCGGCTTGGCCCCGACGTCGACGGTGGTCACCAGCACACCGTGAATGGTGTCGATGACGGCGATGGTGCGGTCGCTCCAGTTGGTTACGTAGGCGCGGGTGTTGGTCACCGCGACGGCGAAGCCGCCGCCGGTTCCGGTGGGCACCAGGCCGGCCGCGGAGACCGTGATTGGGCTGATCGGGATCTTGACGTGTACTGGCACGGTGGTTTCGCCGTCGGACACGGCGACGTTGAAGACGGCGGCATTGGCTTGCGGATTGAGTCCGGCGACAACGCGCTGGGCAGCGGTGGGGGTGTAGGTGAACGCGCCGGTGGCCTTATCGAAGCTGAAGGTACCGCCGTCGGGGCCGCTGACCAGGGTGTAGGTGAGCTTCTTGCCGGTGGCGTCGGTGACGGTGCCGCTCACCGCGCCAGTGACAGGGTTCGCCGTTCTCAGCACGGGTGCGGGGATGGCGCGGGTGGCGCCTGCGCTACTCAGTGAAATGACCTGCAAGCTGCCGTCATCGGCGACGTAGCTGTATTCCTTGCCGTCCGGCGATAGGACAGCGCCGGGGTAGTACCCGTCCGTGTGCACGCCGACGTTGACGACCTTGATCGCACCGCCGAAGTTCCATGCCGTGAGGTCGAACGCCACTACGGCGTTGATGTTGGTGTAGACAGCCATCAGCACGGATCCGTCGCCGCTGACGGTGATTCCGCCCAGCCCGCCACTGAAGTTGGTGAACTCGCCGGCGACGGTATTGGTCGCGGTGTCGAACGCTAGGACCTTGCCGGCGCCGGCGTCGTTGACGTAGAGCCGCTTGCCATCCGGGCTGAGCGCCGCTTCGATGAAGTAGTCGCCTTGGGTGATCAGGGTGGCGGTCTTGGCGGTGGAGGCGAACGTGTAGAGGGCGCTGACCGCGGTGGCGCCTTCGTGGGCCGGTTTGAGGTCGGCGATGACGTAAACCTTCTTGCTGTCTGGGCTCACGATGAGGCTGTAGAACGAGGTGACGTCGTCGTTGTCGTCGAGCACGATGTCGGCCCCGGGCAGCGCGACGGTACCGGTGACTTTGCCGGTGGAGGTGGCGATCTTGGTGACGGTGGCGGTAGGGGTGCCGGTGGTCTCGTCGTCGGTGAGCGCATACAACGTCTTGCCGTCGGCGCTGACGGTGAGCAGATCGGCGTAGCGGCCTTGCAACTGGACGTAAGAGGTGATCGCGTTGGTGACGGTGTTGACCACCGTGATTGCGGCCAGATTCGCGGTGGCGACGTAGAGCTTCTTACCGTCGGGAGTGAGCGCGGTCCCGACGGCCTGGCTGTCCAGGGTGATGGTGCCGATCACGCTGCGTTTTACCGTGTCGATGACGGTGATGGTGTTGTCACCGAAATTACTCACGTAGGCACGGGTATTGGACACCACGACTCCGGAGCCGGTGCCGCCGATGGTGATGGCGCCGGCATCGGTGACCGATAACGGCGAGATGGGTACGTCGACGGCTTGGTCGACGGTGTTCACGCCGTCGGAGACTCGCACGGAGAACGTGGCGGCCTGGGATCCGGTTCCGACTGCGGAGAGGATGCGCTGCACGGCGGTCGGGGTGTAGGTGAACGCCGCGGTCTTGGTGTCGAACGTTAGTCCAGGTGGCGCAGCACCGACGATCGCATAGGTGAGTTTCTTCTTCTCCGGGTCAATAGCGGTGAGTTTGCCTGTCAAAACGCCGGTGTCGGGGTTGGGCGTGCCCATCGCGATAGTCACCACCGGCGGGAGATTGGGTGCGGTCGCCGTCGCGGTGGGTAGCGGTTGGGATGTCTGTATCTGTGCTGCGACCGTCACCGTCGTCTCAGTGTCCGAACCGATCTCGCGCCGAGTGGCGGCCAGCAGCACCCATTCGGCCGGAGACTGCACGGGCACATCGGTACCCGGAGCAACCAACGGCGATGTCAGCGTTTCCAGCACAGAAGTGCCTGCCGCATCTGCGCCTGGTGTTGCTTTCACTTCCGGTACGGGAAACGATGCGACCGTGTGGGTGGACACCGTGCTCGCTGGAGCGGCGGCCACCGAGGGCGTGGTGTGGCTGACTGGCGGCTTCGGTTCTGATGGTGACGGCGTCTCGTCGGTGTCCGGCTTCGATGTCGGCGCGGTGGATTCAGCCGGTGCAGCCTTGCCCGCAGACGTAGTCCCTTTACGGATCGGCTTACGCTTCGGCACTCGCACGGCGGTCTTCGACGACGCGTCCGGTTGGGGGGCCGCGGCCGTCGGAGTGGACGCACCTGCACCTGCCGGCTCGGCTATGGGTGAGCTGGCAGACGCTGACGAGCTGGGATCGTTAGCTGAACCCGATGCCGACGGTGTCCCCGATGCACTTCCGGCCGCCCCAGACGGCGTCGCCCCTCCCGAGCCGGTCGAGGACGACGACGAATCGCTCGTCCCACCCTCGGTGTCGGCCCATGCCGGCACCGCCGCAACGGCAGACCCGATTCCCAGGGCAACAGCCAGTGCCCCGACACGCCCAACGTACTTGGCTGACACCATTTGCCACTCCTCTGCAGAGCGCAGAGTGGCGCACTTCCCCAGCGGGAATGCACGCGCGCAGCCTAGCGCTCGACCTACAAGTCAACGTCCACGAGTCAGGCAGCACCGGCTGTGAAGGGCATGAGTATCACCTGGCAACGCGCCGAACAGTAGCAGAGAAAGTACGAACATATTGCCCCAACGGGGATGTCAATTTGAATTGCTGGATTCGCACGAGCAGGGGGCAGGCGGCGACGGGGGGCGGGTCTTCGCGGAAGACTCGACCAGCCGCGCGACGGACAGTCGGCCGCGCGCTGCACAGAGGCGAGGGCCGCTCGACAGACCGCTGGGGTCGAGGGAGCGCTCGCCCATCCGCTCACAATCAAGCCCGTGAGCAGCTGATTATTAACGTTGCCGTGAATATTAGCCGGTTCGCATCTCTCGGCCTCTTGGCCGCTGCTATAACCATCCTCGGCAGCCTTCACGGGTAGCTAACGGAAACTTCATATCCAAACTGGGGGTCGCACAATGGCAGGTCAGCACCGTTCCGGTCGACGCGCTCACGGAGCACTTCAGTGCACACGGGGTGCTCACCGCACCAGCAAGCCGAAGCGGATGGAACCGTACCAATGGCTCGGTGCCGGCGCCATCAGCCTGGGTATAGGTGCGGCATTAGCGGGTGGGGCAGGGGTTGCACACGCCGATAGCGGATCCGGTACGTCCGAACAGAGCCACGGGCCTTCGGCGGATTCGTCGGCTACTTCATCGGCAGCAAGTTCGTCCTCGGTGGGGACCGCCGCTGAAGCGACCACGGCGTCGTCGAGACGGGAGTCACCGGCGACGGGCAAGTCATCCAAGAAGCGCTCGGCATCCGCATCCCATTCTCGATCCGCTAACGACACCGAACTCCCCGCCGCCGCACAGAAGTCCGACGGACACCAATCCCGCTCAGCCTCGACTCCAGCGGGCTCCGCGACACCCACCAGGACCGGCATCAAATCCGAATCATCAAGCGCCACACGACCCGACGCCACCTCGGTGAATGATATTGCAAAGCCGGCGGTCGAATCGTCCGCACCGACTCCTCCCTCGGCTGAACCAGCATCCTCACCAGTACCGGTAACAGCCACGACGCCGGCCTCAGTCCAGGTCCCCGAGGTTACCGCCACTGCTGCCGCGATAGCAGGTACCGGTACACCCACCACCTCCGATACCGACGGTGCGAGTGCCCTGTTGGCGGTAGCGTCGCGCCGCGGCCCCGAAAACGCCGGCAGCGCCATCGCATCTGCCGCAACTGGGCACAGCACCGGCCAGACCCACACCGCAACTCCCAGCGCCCTGGCTGCAGCATCCTCAGCTACAACAGAACTGCCATCCGCCGCTATCCCGGCAGCGGCTGCGGCGACGGCAGCAGTCACCACGCCAATTGAGACGTTCGTGTCCGCCGTCAATTTGGCGATTGACGGGTTTGCGAACTCAATCAGGACCACTATCGGCACCGCATGGTTCCACTACGTCAAACCAGGGATCTTCATAGCGGCGATCTATGTCAAAATTGCGCTCATCTGGATTACCGAAGGCCCCGGTGCAGCCAACGCTGCTTTCAGCAGCCTGTTCAACTTCAATAGCCTTATCGCCGAATGGGATTCACACTGGGCATAAACGTTGCGACGAAGCCATCTCGGGCAGAATCCCGAAGTCAGTGGACGCCGTGTCGCGGATTCCCAAATCGACTCTCTAGGTGCGCAATCCACATACGGCACTGCCCCGGAACGGACAGTCGAAGGGTCTGCCTATACCCTCACGGAATCAACCGCCCGCGCCGGGCGCGCGACACCGACTCATGCCTGGTCTTCGTCCCCAGTTTTGCTGCGGCACTGCGCAAGTAACTCTTCACCGTTTCCGGCTTCAGTGAAAGACGCTGCGCTGCTTGGGCATTGGTGCACCCCAGCGCGACCTGGGTCAGTACATCGATCTCGCGGGCGGTCAAGGGAGCCGCGGAAGGGGCACCTCCAGACAGCGCTACACCCAACTGGTCGGCCAACACCCGTAGCGGTCCCTGTATCGCGTCGGGCACCGAAGCTGCCAGCCGGCGCAGCTCGGCATGCACCTCTCGGATCTTCTCCGGGTCGGCCACCCGATCGGTGAACCCGGCCAGGTGCGCCTCACGCAACCGCATCCGGCGGTCCACCTCGTCGCGGATCTGTAGCTCGTGAGTGAGCCGGCGCGCCGATCCGACCATCAGGTCGACGGCCCGACCACCGATAGGGGCCGCGGACCGGTAGGCGCCGTACAACATCGCCCGCGCCGTCCCGTTCACCACGACAGGGACGGCCAGTACCGAGCGGATGCCCTCGTTGAGCACGGGGGCGTCGTAGTCGTGGGTGATGCTGACGTCATGGCGGTAGTCGGCCACCGCCATCGGCCGCCCGGCCACCATGCTGGCTCCGCCCAGGCCGGACCTGGAGCGCACCACCAGGCCACGCAGACCACCGGTCCGGGTGCCGACGAACTCGGTGAGCAGGAGCGCCTCGTCGTGCACCTCGCCGCCGAACAACACCGGAACCCCGGCCTCGCCGGCCACCCGTCGCAGTTCAGCGCGCACCGCGTCGGTATCGCGGGGCCTTAACAGCGATTGCACAGAATTCCCCTCTTTCGGGGGTAGCGGACGGTCGAGTGTGACGTAGATCCTATCTGTATGGCGACCAACACCGACCTGTACCGCGAGGCGCGCGACCACTTGGTCGACGTCATCGGCGACTACTCGTTGGCGGTCGAGACGTTTCGGTGGCCGGCGATCACCGGATCGTTCAACTGGGCGACCGACTGGTTCGACGTGATCGCCAGGGGCAACGACCGCACGGCCCTGTGGATCGTCGAGCAGGACGGCAGCGAGCGCAAGGTCAGCTTCGCGGGGATGTCGGCGGCGTCTGCTCGGGTCGCGACCTGGCTGCGCGGCCTGGGGGTGAGCAAGGGCGACCGGGTCATCCTGATGCTCGGCAATCAGGTCGAGTTGTGGGAGGCGATGCTCGCGGTCGCCAAGCTCGGCGCGGTCATCATGCCGACCACCGGTGCCCTCGGGCCGGATGACCTCAAGGATCGGATAGATCGCGGCGGCGCCCGGTTCGTCATCGCCAACGCCGCCGATGCCCCGAAGTTCGACGAGGTGCCCGGCGACTACGTGCGGATCGCGGTCGGTGACGTCGAAAATTGGCACCGCTACGAAGACGCTTACCAGGCCACCCCGGAGACGCACGAAACGGTGACCGCCGTCGATGACCCGCTGCTCGTCTATTTCACCTCCGGCACCACGAGTAAGCCGAAGCTGGTCGAGCACTCCCAGATTTCCTACCCGGTGGGGCACATGTCGACCATGGCGTGGATTGGGGTGCGTCCGGGCGATGTGCACCTGGCCATCAGCTCGCCGGGTTGGGCGAAACACGCATGGAGTTGCTTCTTCGCGCCGTGGATCGCCGAGGCGACCATCTTCGTCTACAACTACAGCCGGTTCGACGCGGCCGACCTGCTGGCCCAGATGCACCGCGCCGGGGTCAGCACGTTCTGTGCGCCGCCGACGGTGTGGCGGATGCTCATCCAGTCCGATCTCGGCGCCAAACCCGAAGGGCTGCGCGAGATTCTGGGCGCGGGGGAGCCGCTGAATCCGGAGGTGATCCAGACGGTGGAACGGGCCTGGGGATTGACCATCCGGGATGGCTTCGGCCAGACCGAGACCACGCTGCAGGTCGGCAACACGCCCGGCCAGCCCGTCAAGGCCGGTTCGATGGGCCGGCCGATGCCCGGTGTGCCGGTGGTGCTCATCGACCCGCTCACCGGTGAACTGGCCGACGAGGGCGAGATCTGTTTGGACCTGAGCAGGCAACCGCTGAACCTGATGACCGGTTATCTCGGTGACCCGCAACGCAATGCGGCGGTGATGCACGGCGGCTACTACCACACCGGTGATGTCGCGGGCCGCGATGCCGACGGGTACATCACTTACATCGGCCGTACCGATGACGTCTTCAAATCCAGCGACTACAAGGTGTCACCGTTCGAGTTGGAGAGCGTGCTGATCGAGCATCCCGCGGTGGTCGAGGCGGCCGTCGTCCCGCAACCACACGAGACGCGGCTCGCGATCCCGAAAGCCTATGTGGCCCTTGCCGACGGATGGACCGCCGACGCCGACACCGCGCGCGCCATCATGGAATACGCTCGCGACCATCTTGCGCCGTACCTCAAGGTGCGACGGGTCGAGTTCTTCGAACTGCCCAAGACCATCTCCGGAAAGATCCGGCGCGTGGAGTTGCGCCGCCGTGAGGAAACGGGGCAACCGATCGAGACCGAATACCGCTACGAGGATCTGGTGCGCCCGGGCGAGCGAAGCGACGGGAAATAAAACATGCAAAGCTACGATGTCGGGCCGATCACTCTGCCGATCCTCGAAGAGACCATCGGCGCGAACTTCGAGCGCACCGCCGCCGCGCACCCTGATATCGAGGCGCTGGTCGACTGCGCTCAGGGCAAGAGGTGGACCTACCGCGAACTGAACGCCGAGGTCGACGTCCTTGCGCGGGGATTGATCTCAAGAGGGATCGCCAAGGGCGACCGGGTGGGCATGTGGTCGCCGAACCGATCCGAGTGGACCATCGTCCAGTACGCGACCGCCAAGATCGGCGCGATCCTGGTCAACATCAATCCGGCCTACCGCACCCACGAGCTGGGGTACGTGCTCTACCAGTCGGGCGTGCGGATGCTGATCTCGGCAACCGATTTCAAGAGCTCCGACTATGTCGCGATGGTGGATGCCGTTCGCCCGGAGGCGCCCGCGCTGACCGAGGTGATCTTCCTGGGCACCGCCGACTGGGACGCGCTTCGCTCCAGCGCAGTGGCGCCCGAGGACCTGGCGGCGCGGCAAAAGACGCTGAAGAACACCGATCCGATCAACATCCAATACACCTCGGGCACCACGGGTTTCCCCAAAGGGGCAACCCTGTCGCACCGCAACATCCTGAACAACGGATTCTTTGTCACCGAAGGCATCAACCTGCGGCCGGGGGATCGGCTGTGCATCCCGGTGCCCTTCTATCACTGCTTCGGCATGGTGATGGGCAACCTGGGCTGCACCACACATGGCGTGACCATGGTGATCCCGGCACCGGGCTTCGATCCCGGGCTGACGCTGAAAGCCATTGCACAGGAACGCTGCACCGGGGTGTACGGGGTGCCGACGATGTTCATCGCCATGCAGAACCACCCATCGTTTCCCGAGGCGGACCTCAGCACCTTGCGGACCGGCATCATGGCCGGCGCGGTCTGCCCCATCGAGGTGATGAAGCACTGCATCAACGACATGAACATGTCCGAGGTGGCCATCGCCTACGGAATGACGGAGACCTCACCGGTGTCGTGTCAGACCCTGCACGACGACGACCTGGATCGGCGCACGGCGACCATCGGCCGGGCGCACCCGCACGTAGAGGTGAAGATCGTCGACCCCGAAACGGGCGATATCGTCGAACGTGGGGAGCCCGGCGAGTTCTGCACCCGCGGCTACTCGGTGATGATCGGGTACTGGGACAACGACGAAAAAACCGCCGAGGCAATCGATGACGAGGGTTGGATGCACACCGGCGATCTCGCGGTGATGCGTGCGGACGGCTACTGCACCGTCGTCGGCCGAATCAAGGACATGGTCATCCGCGGTGGCGAGAACGTGTACCCACGCGAGGTCGAGGAGTTCCTGTACACGCATCCCGGCATCGAGGACGCCCAGGTGATCGGCGTCCCCGACGCCAAGTACGGCGAAGAGATCTGCGCGTGGATCAAGATGAAGCCGGGTGCGGAACCGTTGGACGTCAAGGCCGTTCGGGCGTTCGCCGAGGGCAGGCTGGCGCACTACAAGATCCCGCGCTACGTGCACCTGGTGGAGGAGTTCCCGATGACCGTCACCGGCAAGATCCGCAAGGTGCAGATGCGCGAGGAGAGCGTGGAGATCCTCGGGCTCAGCTGAATTCGGCTGTCCCGATCGTCCAGGCGCGCGCCTGATCGCTCAGCGTGAAGCCCAAGCCGGGGCGATCCGACAGGTGCATTCGGCCGTCGCTGATCTCCAGGTGCTCGTTGAACAGCGGGTCGAGCCAGTCGAAGTGCTCGACCCACACGCCGTGCGGGTAGGTGGCGGCCAGGTGCAGATGGATCTCCATCGCGAAATGCGGTGCCAGTTGCAGGAACTTCTGCTCGGCCAGCGTGGAGAGCTTGAGGAACTGGGTGATACCGCCGATGCGCGGGGCGTCGGGCTGAATGATGTCGACGGAGTCGGCGTCGATGAGGCGCTGATGCTCACCCACGCTGGCCAGCATCTCGCCGGTCGCGATCGAGGTGTCCAGGGCACGGGCCAGATGGGCGTGGCCCTCGACGTCGTAGGCGTCCAGCGGCTCTTCGATCCAGACCAGGTTGAACTTCTCCAGGATGCGACCCATGCGCATCGCGGTGGGGCGGTCCCACTGCTGGTTGGCGTCGACCATCAGCGGAACGTCATCACCGAGGTGCTCGCGGACCTTCTCCAGCCGGGCGATGTCGGTGCGCCAATCGGGTTGTCCCACCTTGATCTTGATGCCGCCGATGCCGCTGGACAGCGCGGCCGAGGCGTTCTCCAGCACCTGCTCGATGGGCGTGTGCAGGAAGCCGCCGGAGGTGTTGTAGGTCGGCACGGAATCGCGGTGGCTGCCGATCAACTTCGCGATGGGCAGACCCGCGCGCTTGGCCTTGAGGTCCCACAGGGCGATGTCGAAGGCGGCGATCGCTTGTGTCGCGACACCGCTGCGACCCACCGAGGCGCCGGCCCAGACCAGCTTGGTCCAGATCTTGGCGATGTCGTTGGGGTCCTCGCCGATCAGGACGGGAGCCACCTCGCGGGCGTGCGCGAACTGGGCGGGCCCACCGGCGCGCTTGGAGTAGCTGAACCCGATGCCGGAATGACCGTCGACGGTGTGGATCTCGGCGAACAGGAACGCGACCTCGGTCATCGGCTTCTGTCGGCCGGTGAGCACCTTGGCGTCGCTGATCGGGTTCTGCAGCGGCAGTGTCACCGACGACAGCGTCACCCGCTCGATGCGGTCCTGGGTGGCCGCGCCGGCGGCCAGGGCTTTGATCGCCGCGTCGGGCGCGCTGAGTGCACTGCTCATCGTCATGGAGTCCACGGTAGGGAGGCCGTCCAATTCAGTCCAACACCGATTATGGATTTATTGATGCAGCAGAGGCATGAAAAAGATTCATGCCTGGATTGCATTGACAGATACCGAATTGGGCTTGGACGGGAATGTATCCGGGTGCCTAGAGTCGGCCGAGGTCATTGATGTGACCTGAGCCACGCAAGGAGTTTCGATGAATCCCACCGCCGCAGTGCCGGTCGGCAGTCCAGCCCGCGTCCCGGCACCCAAAGCCGGTCACGTGCGGTACGTCATCCTCGCGATGCTGTTCGCGGTCACCGTCATCAACTACGCCGACCGGTCCACCATCTCGATGGCCGGCGACGCGATCCAGGATGCCCTCGGCATCGACGCGGTGACGCTGGGCTACATCTTCTCCGCGTTCGGCTGGTCCTACCTGATCGCCCAGATCCCGGCCGGCTGGCTGCTGGACCGCTACGGCTCCAAGAAGGTCTACTGCGGGGCGATCCTGTCCTGGTCCATCTTCACCGTCTGCCAAGGTTTCGTCGGCAACTTCTCGATGGGCACCGCGGTCGGACTGCTGTTGCTGCTGCGTCTGCTGGTCGGCCTGGCCGAAGGCCCGTCGTTCCCCGGTAATTCGCGCATCGTCGCGGCCTGGTTCCCGACGAAGGAACGCGGCACCGCCGCCGCCATCTTCAACTCCGCGCAGTACTTCGCCACTGCGGCGTTCTCCCCGCTGATGGGCTGGCTGGTGGTGACCGCCGGCTGGGAGCATGTGTTCACCATCGTCGGTGGCATCGGTGTGCTGTTCGGTCTGCTGTGGATCGTCGTCATCTACGCACCCCGCAACCATCCGAGGGTGACGCAGGCCGAATTGGACTACATCCGCGAGGGCGGCGCCCTGGTGGATATGGACGCCGGTGACGCGGCCCCGGCAGAAGCCAACGCCACCAAGCAACTTCACTACGTCAAGGCGCTGCTGAAGAACCGGATGATGCTGGGCGTTTACTTCGGCCAGTACTTCATCAACACCATCACCTGGTTCTTCCTGACCTGGTTCCCCGTGTACTTGGTGCAAGAGCGCCACATGTCGATCCTCAAGGCCGGCTTCATCGCCTCGCTGCCCGCCATCTGCGGCTTCATCGGCGGCATCCTCGGCGGTGTGCTCTCCGACGGGCTGATGCGCCACGGTTGGTCGCAGACCAAGGCCCGCAAGCTGCCCATCGTGGTCGGGCTGCTGCTGGCCACCGTCATCATCGGCTGCAATTACGTCGAGGCGTCCTGGCTCGTGGTGCTTCTCATGGCGGTGTCGTTCTTCGGCAAGGGTCTGGGCGCGCTGGGCTGGGCGGTGGTCGCCGACACCGCGCCCAAGGAGATCGCGGGCCTGTCCGGCGGGGTCTTCAACACCTTCGGCAGCCTGGCCGCCATCACCACCCCGATCGTGATCGGCTACCTGGTGAAGACGCAGGGCTCGTTCGACCTGGCTCTGCTCTACGTCGGGCTCAGCGCGGTGCTCGCGCTGTTCTGCTACCTCGTGGTGGTCGGGCCGATCAAGCGTCTGGAGATCAGCGACCTGGAGCCTGCCGTCCGCTAAGCCAGGAGCGGGCTCAGGCGCGCGGCGCACTCCCGCAGCACGGGCACCTGGCGGGCCAGCAGTTGCTCCTGCTCGACGCGGGCGGACATCGCCACCGCGGCCACCAGGGCGCCCGCCGGGGCGCGCACCGGGACCGCGACGCACGCCGAATCCTCCCGCAGCTCACCGATCTGGCGGGCCGCGTCCTGATCGCGGATCTCGTCGAGTTGTTGCACCAGAAGCGATCTCGAGGTCACGGTGTGCCCGGTCAAGCCGTGTAGGGGTGAGGTGAGCAAGGCATCGATATCCCTTTTCTCGGCCAACAGCAGCTTCCCGACGGCGCAGGCGTGCAGGTGATGATTCAGCACCGACTCCTCAGCGGGTGGTGGATACTCACTGTCGGAGTCGGCCAGGCGCACCGAGGTGTTGGTGAAGTAGAACAGGTGCACACCGAAGCGCACCGACAACCGCAATTCGGCCAGCACCTCCCGGGCCGCGGTGCACACCGTCGGCGACACCGCCGCGTCGATCAGCAACCCCATCCGCGGGCCCAGCGAGAATCCGGACAGGTCCGGTAGTCGCACGATATAGCCATCGGCGACAAGCAGATTCAACAACCGGTAGGTGGTGGCCGACGGCATGGAGAGTCGTTCGGCGATCTCTTTCGCGGTCACCCCCACCCCGGCCAGCGCCACCGCCTCCAGCACCTGCAGCGCGCTCTGCACCGCCTTGGGCTGGCGGCCGGACAGGGCGCCATCGGTTGGGCTCATCGGCGCACCTCCCACGGGTTGTAGTCGGCGAACACGTCCCCGGCCACCGTTTCGTCGAACACCCCGACCCGCTCGGGTAGGTCGGGCAGGCTGCGGCGGCGCAGGCCGAACGCGACGAGACCCGTTGCCAGCAGCGCTGCATACACCGCGGTGGCGATCCACACCGGCGAGGCCACCGTGAGGGCGGCCCAGCAGATTATGGCGATCATCGCGGCCGCTGCGCACATCCCGATGACCAACGGGGCGCGGGTCAGTTCGCCGATGCGGCGTAGGAACGCCGGGGCGGCAAGGCACACCAGCAGGTAGGCGCCGATGTATCCGTGCGCGGAGAGCGCGAGCAGTCCGATTAGCACCTCGCGGCTGGAGCCGGCGATGAACAGATACCCGACCGGGACCGCGACGATGACCGGGATGGCCAGGCTCAGCGCCACATGCGGGGTGCGATACACCGGATGGGCCCGGCCGACGCCCGCGGGCAGCACCCCCTCACGGCCCATCGCGAACAGCGTGCGCGACAGCGCCGTGGTCGATCCGATGACGCAGGCGAACCACGATGCAGTGATCCCGAGTTCCATCACGATGGACAGCACCGCCGACGCGCCGCCCGCGTTGTCCGGCAACGTCAGCACGATGGGCACGGAACCGATTCCCGCCCTGATGGTTCCCGCCGACTGCATCGCCGCGGCGAAGGTGTAGAGCACGCCGAGCGCCAAGGGCGACCATCTGATGGCGCGGGTCACCGTGACGAACGGACGCTGCGCCTCACGCGCGACGGTGCCTGCGCTCTCGAATCCCACGTAGGACGTGATCGCCAACAGCAAAGCGAAGCCCAGCGCCGAGTGATCTTCTGGGGCAGATACTTTCGGTGGGTCGTGGCCGCCGGCGACTGAACCGGTGAATGCGATCACCAGCACCACGGCCGCCACCGCGATGGCGAACACCTCGACCGTCAGCGAGATGCGGGCCGACAATCGGATGCCGCGCACCATCAACGCCCACGCGAGGACGCCGACCAGCACCGCCAGCACAGCGATGGCGGGCCGCCCGTCGGGCACGCCGAGACGGCCCAGCAGGGCGGTGAGATAGCTTGCCGCCCCGAGGGTGCTGGCCATTGCTGCCGCCGCGTACCCCATCACCACCGACCAGCCGGCGGCGATTCCGGGTAACGGTCCCAATCCCTTGACGGTGTAGCTGTACAGCCCGCTGACAGCGACCATCCGGGAGGAGAACTGGGTGACGCAGTAACCCACGGCCGCCATCAACAGCGCGGTCACCACGAATACCGGCAGGGTGGCGTGCCCGGCCGCCGGGATCACCAACGCGGGGAGCGTCACCATCACCGCCGACGGTGCCACCGCCGACACGGACTGCCCCAGCACCTGGGCGAACGACAGTTGCGCCCGGTGTAACCCCGAGACCGGCGACCTGCTCCTGATCGCCCGTCTGCCGCTCATTTCGGCAACGTAACCGATCGGGTCGCCGCCCACAGCGTTGTCAGGTAAATCTTCGCGAACTTCAAATGAGAATCCGTCGGCCACACCAAACCGCATGACGCCCGTAGGGCCGCTCAACTGCGAATTCAAGACGGCGGAATGAGAATGGCTATGACATTCCAAATGAGAATGGAATTCGACCAAAAACTCATTTGGAATTGGTGGTGACGCAGACCACATCGGCGCGTAATCATGACCTATATGACAACCTTGCTGAGCCCGGTTCTGGACCCGCGCACCGCCGAATTCATCTCGGCGCCCCGGCGCATGTACGTCGACGGCCAGTGGGTCGACGCGCTCTCCGGGCGGCGCTTCGACACTGTCGACCCCGCCACCGAGCAGGTCGTCACCACGGTCCCGCACGCCGGCGTCGAGGACGTCGAACGCGCGGTCGGCGCCGCCCGCCGCGCCTTTGAGACCGGGCCGTGGCCGGCGATGACCCCGGCCGAGCGGCAGCGGATGATCTGGCGGATCGCCGAAGGCATCACCGCCCGGGCCGACCAGTTCGCCGAGCTGGAGTGCATCGACAACGGCAAGTCGGTGGCCGTCGCCAAGGCCGTGGACGTGACCTGGGCGGCCGAGATCTTCTATTACTACGCGGGCTGGGCCACCAAGATCGAGGGCCGTACCGTCCCGGTCTCGGTGCCGTGGGCGCCGGGTGGTCGCTTCCACGCGTTCACGCTGCGCGAACCGGTTGGCGTCTGCGCCCAGATCATCCCGTGGAACTTCCCGCTGGTGATGGCCGCATTCAAGGTGGCACCCGCGCTGACCTGTGGCAACACCGTCATCCTCAAGCCCGCCGAGCAGACGCCGCTGACCGCGGTGCTGCTGGCCGAGGTGATCGCCGAAGCCGGTGTGCCCGACGGGGTCTTCAACCTGCTGACCGGATTCGGCGACATCGGCGCGGCGCTGTCCGCGCATCCGGACGTCGACAAGGTCGCCTTCACCGGGTCCACCGACGTCGGCAAGAAGATCGTCAACGCCGCCTCCGGCAACCTCAAGAAGGTCTCCCTCGAACTGGGCGGCAAGAGCCCGCAGGTGGTGTTCGCCGACGCCGACCTGGCGGCCGCGATCCCCGGCGTGGCCGGCGGATTCCTGTTCAACCACGGCCAGACCTGCACCGCAGGCACCCGACTGCTGGTCGAGGACACCATCTTCGACGAGTTCACCGCCGGCGTCGCCGAGCACGCAGCGAGCCTGCGCATCGGCCCCGGCCTGGACCCCACCAATGACATCGGCCCGCTGGTGTCGCGCGAGCAGCTCACCAAGGTGACCGGCTATCTGGATGCCGGCATCGAGCAGGGCGCCCGCGCGCTGGCCGGCGGCGGACGGCACGGCGACACCGGCTTCTACGTGCAGCCGACGCTTCTGGTCGACGTGCGCGACGACTTCAGCGTCTACCGCGAAGAGATCTTCGGACCCGTCGCGGTCGCCGTCCCGTTCAATCGCGAACGCGGCGTCCGAGCGGCGGCGAACGACACCCCGTACGGACTGGCCGCCAGCGTCTGGACCCGCGACGTGTCCACCGCCCACGAGGTCGCCGCCCAGATCAAGGCCGGCACGGTATGGGTCAACTGCCACAACGCGTTCGACACCGCACTGCCATTCGGCGGCTACAAACAATCCGGCTGGGGCCGCGAACTGGGTGAAGGCGCCATCGCCGAATACACCCAGACGAAGGCCATCAATATCGCGCTCTGAGTTTTCCGGAGCCAAATGGGAATCGCGCAACAAAGCCATTCTCATTTGAACGCACTCAAGCCTTACCGCACGGCAACCCAAACACACTCAATTCCACCGAAGGTAGACCCATGACAACTGACGCAGTCCTGGACGCCGGCAACACCGCCGTCAACCAGGCTCACCGATTAGCCGGCAAACTCGGCCCCACCGCCATCGTCTTCATGGTCGTCGCGGCCGCCGCACCCCTGACCGTCGTCGCGGGCACCTTCCCGATCGGCATCGCCGCGGGCAACGGCGCGGCCTTCCCGGCGTCCTACGGCGTGTGTACCGCGGTGCTTCTGCTGTTCGCCGTCGGCTTCACCACCATGGCCCGCCACATCCGTGGGGCCGGCGCCTTCTACACCTACATCGCTCACGGATTCGGCCGCCATGTCGGACTGGGTGCGGCCTTCCTGGCGCTGCTGTCCTACACGGCCGTGCAGGGCGGCGTGTACGGCTACGTCGGCGCCGCCCTCAACGAACTGGTCACCAGCCACGGCGGCCCGACGGTGCCCTGGTACCTGTACGCCCTGGTGATGATGGCCGTCGTCGGCACGCTGGGTTATCGGCATATCGAACTGTCCGGCAAGGTCCTCGGGGTTCTGCTCGTCTGCGAGGTCGGCATCGTGCTCGTCATCAATGCCGCCGTCATCGGCCAGGGCGGCGCCGACGGACCGTCCACCGCGGTGCTGCACCCGGGCAACTTCTTCAGCGGCGCACCGGGTATCGCGCTGATCTTTGCCCTGGCCGGCTACATCGGCTTCGAAGCCACCGCAGTATTCCGGGACGAGGCCCGCGATCCGGAGCGCACCATCCCGCGGGCCACCTACGTGGCGCTGCTGCTCATCGGTGGCTTCTACGCCCTGTCCAGCTGGACCATGGTCAGCGCGTGGGGTGACGCCGGTGCGGTGACCGCCGCCACCGACAGCCCGGCCACCATGCTCACCGACACCGCCACGCGCTACCTCGGCTCGGTGGCCGGTGATCTGGTCCAAATCTTCCTCATCACAAGCCTGTTCGCGGCACTGCTGTCCTTCCACAATGTGCTGGCCCGCTACATCTTCTCGCTCGGCAACACCCGCGCCCTGCCGGAAAGCTGCGGACGTTCGCATGCCCGGCACGCCTCGCCGCACATCGCGTCGGTGCTGCAGACCGTCTCGGCGCTGGTGCTGGTCGTGGTGTCGGTACTGGCCAACCTGGATCCCGTGATGCAGGTGTTCACCTGGTTCGTCGGCGCCGCCTCGGTCGGCATCGTCGTGCTGATGACGCTGACCTCGGCCGCCGTCGTCGTTTACTTCCGCCGCACCCGGTTGGACACCCGGATGTGGCACACCGTGATCGCGCCCGGTCTGGGCTTCATAGGCCTGGCCGTGCTCTCGGTGATGACCGCCGTCAACCTTCCGTTGCTGGTCGGTGGATCCGGCACCCTCGCCGGTGTCATCGGGGTGCTGCTCGCCGGCGCCTTCCTGGGCGGTGCCGCGGTTGCTGTACTGCGCCCGCGCGCCGGCCACCAAGAATTCGACAACGACAAGGAGATCGCACGATGAGCACCGCCTTCCTCGAAACCCCCACCACCACCGGAAGTTCCGAGCATCCGCTGGACCCGCTGACCGCCGAAGAGATCCGCACCGTACGCGCAATCCTCGATGCGCAAGGCCAACTCGGCGAGAACGTGCGGTTCGTCTTCGTCGCGCTGGAGGAGCCGCACAAGAAGATCGTGCAGGCTTTCACCCCCGGCGCCCCGATCGACCGGCAGGCTCGGGTGCTGCTGCTGGACCGGGCCACCGGCCAGGGCAGTGATCTCGTGGTGTCGGTCACGCAGAACAACATCCTCTCGGTGGAGAACGTCGACGCCGGCACCGACGGCCACGTGCCGATCCTGGACCAGGAGTTCGAGGACATCGAGGCCTTCCTGCTGGAATGCCCCGAGTGGCTGGCCGCCATGGACAAGCGCGGACTCAACCACGGCGACGTGCGCGCGGTTCCGTTGTCGGCCGGCGTCTTCGGGCACGAAGACGAGGTGGGTAAGCGCATCGTGCGGGTGCTGGCCTTCTACCAGTACGACGCGGCCGACCTGCCGTGGGCGCATCCCATCGATGGCGTTGTCGCGTACGTCGACCTCACCGAGCGTCGTGTCACCAAGGTGATCGACGAGATCGAATTGCCTCTGCCCACCGAGCGCGGGCAGTGGGACGCCGCCCCGCACGCAGTGACGCCGCGCACGGATCTGAAGCCCATCGAGATCACCCAGCCCGAAGGGGCCAGCTTCACCGTCGACGGCAACCAGATCAGCTGGGCCGACTGGAAATTCCGGTTCGGGTTCGACGTCCGCGAGGGCCTGACCCTGCATCAGCTGTCCATCGCCGACCGGCCGGTGATCTACCGCGCGTCCATCGCCGAGATGGTGGTGCCCTACGCCGACCCGTCCCCGGTGCGCTACTGGCAGAACTACTTCGACCAGGGCGAGTACCTGTTCGGCCGCTACACCAATTCCCTTGAGCTGGGCTGTGACTGCCTCGGCGAGATCCAGTACTTCGACGTCACCATCGCCGACGAAGACGGCAACCCGAAGCTGATGAAGAACGCGATCTGTCTGCACGAGGAGGACTACGGCGTGCTGTGGAAGCACACCGACATGTTCAACGGAATGGCCGAGGTGCGTCGGTCCCGGCGCTTGGTGATCTCGTTTTTCTTGACCATCGGAAACTACGACTACGGGTTCTACTGGTACCTGTACCTCGACGGCACCATCCAGTTGGAGGCCAAGGCCACCGGCATCGTGTTCGCCTCGGCGCACCGCGGTCCCGACAGTTTCTCTAACGAGATGGCACCCGGGCTGGGTGCACCGTTCCACCAGCACCTGTTCTCGGCGCGGCTGGACATGGAGGTCGACGGCCAGACCAATACCGTCGAAGAGGTCGACGCCGTCGCCGTCCCGATGGGACCGGAGAACCCGTGGGGCAACGCGTTCCGCCCGCAGCGCACCCGGCTGACCCGGGAGTCCGAGGCGATGCGGACCGCCGACAACCTCAAGGCCCGGGTCTGGCACATCACCAACCCGGAGAAGCAGAACCGGCTCGGCCAGACCGTCGGCTACGCGCTGCACCCCGAAGGGCAGCCGGCACTGCTCGCGCATCCGTCCAGCTCCATCGCCCAGCGTGCGGCGTTCGCCACCAAGCACCTGTGGGTGACGAAATATGATCCCGCCGAACGCTATCCGGCTGGCCGCTTCGTCAACCAGAACCCCGGCAATGCCGGCTTGCCCGCCTACGTGGCGCAGGACCGCGACATCGACGGTCAGGACATCGTGGTCTGGCACACCTTCGGGCTGACGCATTTCCCGCGTCCGGAGGACTGGCCGGTGATGCCGGTGGACTACGCCGGGTTCAAGCTCAAGCCGGTGTCGTTCTTCGACCGCAACCCCGCGCTGAACGTTCCCGCTGCGCCGAAGGCGCACTGCTGCGAGAGTTAGCAGATGTCGACCGTCAACCACACGTCCGCCGTCTTCGGGCGGCGGGCGTGTGCGGTGGTCGCGGCGGGTTCCGCCGCGCTGCACGCGACGATGATCGGCCACGCCGGCCACCCCGTGGTGGGGGTGCTCATCGCCGCGATGGCAGCGGCATGCCTGGTGTGCGCCTACGAACTGTGGCGTGGGTGCGGCCTGCGGACGTGGTGCGTGGTCGCGGTGATGAACCTGGCGATGATCGCGGTGCACTGGTCCATTCCGGCGCACCACCACGGTGCGGTAGTGGCCGAGCCGATGTCGGCGCTCATGACGCTGGCGACGGCGGTGTCGCTGACCGAGGCCGCCGTCGCCACCGCGGTGTTGTACGTGCTCACCAGGCGGCGTGAACCATCGGCCATCATGTAGGTATGACCGCCCCGCAGGCCACCACCTGCTACCGCCATCCCGGCCGGCCCGCGTACGTCCAATGCACCCGCTGCCAGCGCTTCATCTGCGGGGACTGCATGCGCGACGCCGCCGTCGGGCATCAGTGCCCGGATTGCGTGACGGCGGGGTCGGCCACGGTCCGCCGCGTCGAGGGCCACTTCGGCGGCACGCCCGCAGGGGAGACCCCGTACGTCACCTACACGTTGATCGCCATCAACGTGCTGATGTTCGTCCTGCAGATGACGTCGCGGCAACTGGAGAGCCAACTGACGCTGTGGCCGCCCGCGGTGGCCGACGGTCAGTACTACCGACTGGTGACGTCGGCGTTCCTGCACTACGGCATCGCGCACATCCTGTTCAACATGTGGGCGCTGTACGTCATCGGCCCGCCACTGGAGCAGGTGCTCGGCCGGGCCCGCTACGGCGCGCTGTACGGGTTGTCCGCGCTCGGTGGGTCGGTGCTCGTGTTCCTGGTCGCCCCGCTGAACACCGCGACCGCCGGGGCCTCGGGCGCGGTGTTCGGGTTGTTCGGCGCCACCTTCGTCGTCGCACGCAAGCTGCGCCTCGACGTCAAATGGGTCCTCGGCCTGATCGCGCTGAACTTGGCGTTCACCTTCGTCGGCCCACTGCTCGGGTCGGGTGCCATCAGTTGGCAGGGCCACGTCGGCGGCCTGCTGACCGGTTCCGTGGTGGCCGCGGGGCTGGTGTATCCGCCACGCGCACAACGCAATCTGGTCCAGACGTCGCTGGTGGTCGGGCTGCTGGTGTTGTTCCTGGCGCTGATCTGGTGGCGCAGTGTGCAACTGCTCAGCATGTTCGGTGGGTACCTCCACCTGGGCTAGACCGAATCTGTGACCCTGGCGTAGAAACCGACGCCGCGCGCCGTGCTTGTGCTGAGATGACTCAGTGGCAGACGCAATCACCGCCCGCGGTATCCGAATGCGCGGGCCCTGGGGCCCGGTGTACGGCCCCATCGACCTGGACATCGAAGCGGGCGGGGTCAGCGTGCTGCGCTATCCGACCGGCACGGGGCGCACCGCGTTGCTGATGACGCTGGCCGGCCGGATGAAACCCGTCGAAGGACAGGTCACCGTGTTCGGTAAGACGAAGGCCACCGACATCTTCAAGATGTCTGCGCTGGCTTGCATCGACGAACTGGACACCGTCGCCGAATCGGTGACGGTGCGCGATCTGATCACCGAGCAGAAGCGCTGGGACGCACCCTGGTACCGATTCATCGGGCCTGCCGACCAGACCGACCTCGCAACCCTGTGCGCCCCGGTATTCGGGGATGTCGCGTTGCCGCCGCTCGCGAAGTACTTCGACGAACTCACCGAGCTTGAGCAGACCCTGCTGCGGATCGCTTTGGCCAACACCGCCACACCGCCCCTGCTGGTGGTGGGCAATCTCGACCACATCACCGACGACGGAAATCGGGCCACCGTACTGCAAAGGCTCATCGCCCTCGGTGAGCAGCAGACCGTCATCACCGCATCGGTCAACGTTGTCGCCGCCGACACCGTGACCCAGCTGACCGTGGGGAGTGAGTAACCCGTGCTTGCCGGAATGTCTCTTGGTACCGACCTGAAGCGCTTCTCGCGGGGCGCGTTGCCCCGCATCGCCCTGGTGACGGTGATCCTCATGCCGCTGCTCTACGGCGCGATGTACCTGTGGGCGTTCTGGAATCCGTTCAACGAGGTCAACAAGATCCCGGTGGCCTTGGTCAACGAGGACACCGGCACCGTCGTCGACGGCCAGCAGGTTCGTGCGGGCGCGGAAGTCGCCGACGCGCTCGTCGACTCGGGACAGCTTCAGCTGCACAGGGTTTCGTCCACCGAGGCCGCGGCCGGTGTGTCCAGCGGCAAGTACTACTTCTCGGTGACGCTGCCCAAGGACTTCAGTGCCGACGTGGCCTCCCCGTCGGGCGGCTCACCCGAGCAGGCGCAGATCCAGTTCAAGTTCAACGACGCCAACAACTATCTGGGTTCGATCATCGGGCAGAACGCGGCCCGCGAGGTCATCAACCAAGTCAACGCGAGCATCGGGCAGCGCACCTTGGGCACCGTGCTGACCGGTCTGACCGACGCCGGGGCCGGGCTGGTCAAGGCCGCCGACGGGGCGGGCCAACTGGCGACGGGCACCGCGGCCGCCGACGACGGCGCGCACAAACTGGCCGACGGTGCGGGTGCACTCACCGCCGGATTGGTCACCGCCCGGGACGGCTCGGCGCAACTGGCCGCCGGGACGCGGCAACTGTCCAGTTCGGTCGACACCGCCACGGGCCCGCTGGTCACCATGCTGGACCGGGTCGGCGATCTGGGGCTGGATCCCGACGAGGTCGGCTTCCTCGCGTCGCGGCTGTCCGGGGCCGTGCGGTCGACCACCGACCGGATCGCCGCACTCAACGTCGACCAGGCGCAGGCGGCAGCGATTGTGGATCAAGCCGTCGGTCTGCTGCAGGCCAACCCGGATCCGACGGTCCGCGACACCGGTGACGTGCTCGCCGGGGCTCATCGGCTGCTGCGTGCCAAGGGCATCGACCCCACCACCGATGACGGGCTGAACAAGCTGCGCGACAGCGCAACCCAGTTGGAGAACGAACTGGGCGACCCGAACAGCAAGCTGCGGGTGTTCCTCACCCGTGCGCTCAACGGCGGGCTGCGGTCTGATGTGGTGAAGCTGCGCGACGGCGTGCACCAGTTGGACAGCGGCGCGCGCAAGCTCAACAACGGTCTGGTGCAGTTGGCCGCCGGTGGCAACCAATTGTCCAGTGGAGCATCACAACTGGCCGCGGGCACCACCAAACTGCGCGACGGCAGCCAGGAGCTGGCGACCAAGCTCAAGGAGGGCTCCACGCAGGTCCCGTCCTGGACGCCCGAGCAGCGCACCGCCGTGGCGAAAACCCTGGCCGCACCAGTGACATTGGATATCCAGACCGACAACGCCGCAGCCACCTTCGGTACCGGATTCGCGCCGTTCTTCCTGCCGCTGGCGCTGTTCATCGGCGCGCTGATCATCTGGATGCTGCTCAAACCGGTTCAGTCCCGGCCCATCGTCAACGGCCTCGGCGCGCTACGGGTGGTGCTGGCGTCGTACTGGCCGGCCCTGCTCATCACGGTCTGCCAAGTCGCGGTGATGTATCTGGTGGTGCACTTCGGGGTCGGTTTGCAGGCCCGTTACCCGATCGCCACGGTGGGCTTCCTGCTGTTGATCGTGGCGACGTTCCTGGCCTTGATCCAGGCGTTCAACGCCCTGTTCGGGGTGTCGGTGGGGCGGGTGGTGACACTGGCTTTCCTGATGTTGCAACTGGTTTCGGCCGGTGGTATCTATCCGGTGGAGACCACGGCCAAACCTTTCCAGATCCTGCATCCCGTCGACCCGATGACGTACGCGGTCAACGGTCTGCGGCAGCTGATCGCCGGCGGAATCGACTCCCGGTTGTGGATCGCCATCGCGGTGCTGTCCGGGGTG
The DNA here is from genome assembly GCA_016197365.1 of Mycolicibacterium cosmeticum. Classification (GTDB taxonomy): domain Bacteria; phylum Actinomycetota; class Actinomycetes; order Mycobacteriales; family Mycobacteriaceae; genus Mycobacterium; species Mycobacterium cosmeticum_A. Next base: position 25,087 of record JACPVS010000018.1, read on the forward strand.
CTGTTGGCGTCCCTGGCGGCCAGTTCGTTTGCGGCCAAACGAGACCGGCAGTACACGATGGAACGGCTCAAACCGCCTATCGAGGTGTGAGCCCGATCCGCCGGTACCGGTGCAGTCGCAGGCCGAGCCGTTCGGATTCGGGCATGGTCCGCAGTTCGAACAACTCGGCGGCGATGGTCGCCGACAGCCGTTCGGTGAACCGCAACGGCTCGTCGGCGGCGTCGGGCCGTTCGTCGACGATGATGTCGACGATCCCGTTGCGCAGCAGGTCGGCCGACCGAATGCCTTGTGTGGCAGACAGTTCCGGGGCGTGGTCGGTGTCGCGGAAGACGATGGCACTGGCGCCCTCCGGAGGCAACGGCGCCAGCCAGCCGTGCTGGGCGGCCAGCACCCGGTCGGCGGGCACCATCGCCAAGGCCGGTCCGCCGCTGCCCTGACCCAGCAGCACCGACACCGTCGGGGTGTCCAGCGTCACCAATTCCGCCAGGCAGCGGGCGATCTCACCGGCCAGCCCGCCCTGCTCGGCCTCCACCGAGAGCGCCGGGCCGCTGGTATCGATGATCGAGACCAACGGCAGCCGCAGACTGACGGCCAGCGTCATGCCGCGGCGGGCCTCCCGCAGCGCCGCCGGGCCGAGCGTGCCGATGCGCTGCTGGCCGAGGACAACGGCCGGCTGGCCGCCGAACCGGGCCAGCGCCAGCAGCATCTGGCTGGTGTCCCCGCCGCTGCTGATCCCCCGGTCGCTTCGCTCCTGCCCGCCGGAACCGGACAGCGACACCGCTTTCGTCGTGCCGTGCCGCAGCACGAACTCGGCATTCGGGCGGTCGGGGCGTCGGGACAGGATCACCGAATCCCAGGCCGGGATGTCGGGGATCGGCTCGGCCGGTGGTACCGGCGGTGGGGTGCCGGGCGCGTCGACCAGCACGGCCAGCGTGCGGTCGAGCACCGACCGCAGTGCTTCGACGGGCACCACCCCGTCGATGACGCCGTGCCGGAACAGGTTCTCGGCCGTCTGCACGCCGTCGGGGAACTTCTCGCCGTAGAGGTGCTCGTAGACCCGGGGCCCGAGGAAACCGATCAGGGCACCCGGCTCGGCGGCGGTGACGTGGCCCAGCGAGCCCCACGAGGCGAAGACGCCGCCGGTGGTGGGGTGGCGCAGGTAGACGATGTAGGGCAGGTGCGCCCGCTTGTGCAGTTCGACGGCGGCCGCGATCTTCACCATCTGCAGGAAGGCGACCGTGCCCTCCTGCATCCGGGTGCCGCCCGAGCTGGGGGAGGCCAGCAGGGGCAACCGTTCCGCGGTGGCGCGCTGGATGGCCGCGGTGATGCGTTCGGCAGCGGCCACCCCGATGGAGCCGGCCAGGAAGTCGAACTCGCAGGCCAGCACCGCCACACGGCGGCCGAACACGGTCCCTTCGCCGGTGATCACGGACTCGTCGAGCCCGGATTTGGCTTGTGCGGCGTCCAGCTCCTGGCGGTAGGTCTCCGAGGTGCGTACCTGCAGCGGCGGACTGTCCCAACTGAGGAACGAACCCGGGTCGAGGACGGCATCGCGGACTGCGAGGGCGGGGCTGCGGCTCACAGGATGAGGGTAGGCGACGGCGAATGTGCGGTTTCATACGCGACCCGCCGATCACGCCGGATGAGGATGCACAAATGCGGCCCCTGAGAAGGTCGCGGCGAACATATATAGGCTGGCAACCATGATCGGTGTGACGCGGGACGGCAATGTCCTGACTCTGGAAATGCAGCGGCCCGAGCGGCGCAACGCGCTCAACGGCGCACTTGTCGACGGATTACGCGAAGAGATCGAGAAGGCGCAGGGGACAGATGTCCGGGCCATCGTGTTGACGGGGCAAGGCACCGTGTTCAGTGCGGGAGCGGACCTGTCCGACGCCGAGGGTGTGGCCAAGGAGTTGCCGGACAAGGCGCTGGCGCTGAACCTGGCCATCGATGCCAGCCCGGTGCCCATCATCGCCGCGCTCAACGGCCCGGCGATCGGCGCGGGTGTCATCCTGGCGATGATCTGCGATCTGCGGGTCGCCGCCCCCGGCGCCTACTTTCAGTTCCCTATCGCCAAATACGGCCTGGCACTGGACAACTGGAGCATCCGCCGGTTGACGTCGTTGGTCGGTCACGGCCGAGCGCGGGGCATGCTGATTGCCGCCGAGCGTCTCGACCTGGACACCGCCGTGGAGACCGGGATGGTCAACCGCACCGGCACCCTCGCCGACGCCCAGGCGTGGGCCACTGAGATCTCCGGCTACGCGCCCCTGTCGGTTGCGCACTCCAAGCGGGTGCTCAACGACGACGGCGCCTACGACGACGTACGTGGTGATCACACCCGGATGTTCCAGAAGGCGTGGGCCAGTCCGGACGTCATCGAGGCTCAGGTGGCGCGCATCGAAAAGCGGCCGCCCAACTTCACCGGGGCCTGAGCAGCGATGATCGGCGAAGCGGCCCGGGTGGTCGGTGGCACCGCAGCGCTGGTGGCCGGCGGCTGGGTGCTGCGCGCCCTGCACGGCGCCCCCGAGTCCCTGGGCGCCGCCGACATCGGTGCCGCGGCGAAAGCCTCCCCGAACTACGACGACGGGGTGTTCGTCAACCGCGAACCCGCCTCCGAGGTACAGCTCACCCGCCAGCAGCAGTGGGGCCTGATCCGGGAACTCATCACAGGCGGGCAGCAACCCCCCGGGGAGATCCCGCTGGTCCGCCCGACGTCGACCGCGCCGGCCGGTGAGTTGGCCGTCACCTGGTATGGGCACTCGTCGGCCGTCATCGAGGTCGACGGATACCGGGTACTGGCCGATCCGGTGTGGAGCGAGCGCTGCTCCCCGTCGCGCGCGGTCGGACCGCAGCGGCTGCACCCCGTGCCCGTCGAACTGGAAGCGCTGCCCGCCATCGACGCGGTGATCATCAGTCACGATCACTACGACCACCTCGACATCGACACCATCAAGGGGCTGGCCCGCTCGCAACGGGCCAAGTTCTACGTCCCGCTGGGCATCGGTTCCCACCTGCGCCTCTGGGGGATACCGCCGGACCGCATCGTCGAGCTCGACTGGGATGAGAGCGCCCCTCTCGGTGATCTCACCTTGGTGTGCACCCCGGCCCGCCATTTCTCCGGCAGGTTCCTTACCCGCAACACCACTCTGTGGTCGTCGTGGGCGGTGATCGGCCCCCGGCATCGGGCCTTCTTCGGCGGCGACACCGGGTACACCGAGGGCTTCACCGGCATCGGATCCGAGTACGGCCCGTTCGACCTGACCCTGATGCCGATCGGTGCCTACCACCCGGGTTGGCCCGACATCCACATGAACCCCGAGGACGCCGTCCGCGCACACCGCGATGTCACCGACACCGGCCTGCTGGTGCCCATCCACTGGGCCACCTTCCGGCTGGCGCCGCACCCCTGGTCCGAACCGGTCGAACGGCTGCTGACCGCGGCCTCCGCCGAAGGGGTGACGATCGCGGCGCCCAAACCGGGCCAGCGGGTCGACGCCGCCGTCTCGGGGCGCCCGATAGACGCATGGTGGCGGCTCTGACCGGCTAGCGTGCTGCCTGTGAGACGGATTCTGTGCATGGCTGCGGTTGCGCTGCTGGCTGGCTGCGGGACCTCGCAGCCCGGGCAGGCACCGCAGACCCTGTCCGATTCCTCCCCCGTCGCTTCGCTCGCCCCTGAAGTGCCGCCCCCGCTGGTCCCGGCAATGCCGTTGCCCGACAAGGCTGTCGAGAACGCCGTCGGCAAACTCGACGGCATCGCCGACGAGCTGATGCGCAAATCCGGCATCCCCGGTCTCGCCGTGGCCGTGGTGCACGGTGGAAAGACGGTCTACGCCAAAGGGTTCGGGGTCAAAGACAACACCCGCGGCGACGCTCCGTCGAACAAGGTCGACCCGGACACCGTCTTCCAGCTGGCCTCCCTGTCCAAACCGCTGAGCGCCACCGTCACCGCCCACCAGGTGGGGACGGGCGCAATCGGCTGGGACACCCCGGTGGTCAGCAAGTTGCCGTGGTTCGCGCTCGCGGACCCCGCGGTCACCAAGATGGTCACCGTCGGCGACTTCTTCTCGCACCGCTCCGGCCTACCGGACCACGCCGGAGACCTGCTGGAGGATATCGGCTACGACCGGCGTGCCGTGTTGGAGCGGTTGCGTCAACTTCCGTTGTCCCCGTTCCGGGTTTCGTACGCCTACACCAACTTCGGACTGACGACCGGCTCGGAGGCGGTGGCCGTCGCTGCCGGCAAGCCCTGGGAACAACTGGCGCAGGAGGTGTTGTTCGATCCGCTCGGGATGTCCTCGACCAGTTACCGTTTCGCCGACTACCAGTCCCGCCAAGACCGCGCGGTGGGCCATATCCGCATCGACGGGGGATACCAGCCGAAGTTCGTCCGAGACGCCGACCAACAGGCCCCGGCCGGCGGCGTCAGCTCCTCGGTCAACGACATGACGCACTGGCTCGCGATGGTGCTCGCCAACGGCAGTTACGACGGGAAACAGGTCATCGACCCGAAGGCGCTGCTGCCCGCGCTCACCCCGCAGATCCTGTCCAGTCCACCGGCCGAAGCGGCCATGCGTTCAGGCTTCTACGGATTCGGCTTCAACATCGGTACCACGTCGGCCTCCCGCACCCAATTGAGCCATTCCGGGGCGTTCCAGCTCGGAGCGGGCACCAACATCCTGCTGCTGCCCTCCGCCGATGTCGGCATCGTCGCGCTGACGAACGGGACCATATCGGGGATCCCGGAGACGCTGACCGCCGAGTTCGCCGACCTGGTGCAGTTCGGCGAGGTCCGCGAGGATTGGTACAAGCTGTACACCGGCGCGATGTTGCCGATGAGCGATCCGGTGGGGTCTTTGGTGGGACAGAAGCCACCGGCCAATCCCGAACCGGCCCAGCCGTTGTCGGCCTATGTCGGGAGCTACCGCAACGATTATTGGGGGCCGGCGACCGTCGTGGAGAAGGACGGCAAGCTGGTGCTGAGCATGGGGCCGCGTGGGGACACCTTCGAGTTGACGCATTGGGACGGCGATGTGTTCACCTTCTCGTTCGTCACGGAGAATGCGCCGCCGGGCACGGTATCGAAGGCCACTTTCGACGGTAACAAGCTCACACTCGAGTACTACGATGCCAATCACAACGGGGTGTTCATCAAGTGACGACTGTCATTTCGGGACTCAGCGCCAGCGACGTCTCCCAGCGGGTGGCCGCCGGCAAGACCAACGACGTCCCCACCCGCGCGGCGCGCAGCGTGTCGGAGATCGTGCGGGCCAACGTGTTCACCCGCATCAACGCGATCCTCGGGGTGCTGTTCGCGATCGTGCTCGCCACCGGCTCGGTGATCAACGGGCTGTTCGGCCTGCTGATCGTCGCCAACTCGGCCATCGGCATCATTCAGGAGCTGCGCGCCAAGCAGACTCTGGATCGCCTCGCGATCGTCGGACAGGCGAAACCGTTGGTGCGCAGGCAATCCGGTACCAAGGCGCTGTCACCGAACGAGGTCGTGCTCGACGACATCATCGAACTCGGCCCCGGTGACCAGATCATCGTCGACGGCGAAGTGCTCGAGGAGACCAACCTCGAGGTCGACGAATCGCTGCTGACCGGCGAGGCCGACCCAATCGAGAAAGATCCGGGCGACCCGATCATGTCGGGCAGCTTCGTGGTGGCCGGCAGCGGCGCCTACCGCGCCACCAAGGTGGGACGCGAAGCGTACGCGGCAAAGCTGGCCGAAGAGGCCAGCAAGTTCACGTTGGTGAAATCCGAACTGCGCAGCGGTATCAACAAGATCCTGCAGTTCATCACCTACCTGCTGTGGCCTGCGGGCGCGTTGATCATCTACACCCAGATGTTCACCACCGACCTCGGCTGGCGGGAGGCGGTACTGCGGACCGTCGGCGCGCTGGTGCCGATGGTGCCCGAAGGTCTGGTGCTGATGACCTCGCTGGCCTTCGCCGTCGGTGTGGTGCGGCTGGGCCGCCGTCAATGCCTGGTGCAGGAGCTGCCCGCGATCGAAGGCCTGGCCCGGGTGGACGTGGTGTGCGCCGACAAGACGGGCACCCTTACGGAAAACGGCATGCGGGTGAGCGATCTCAAGACGTTGACGCAGCATGACGCCACCGATGTGCTGGCGCAGCTGGCCGCCGACGACGCCCGCCCCAACGCCAGCATCGCAGCGATCGCCGAGGCCTACAAGATGCCGCCCGGGTGGACGCAGACCGCGTCGGCCCCGTTCAAATCGGCCACCAAGTGGAGCGGCGCGTCCTACGGAGAGCACGGCAACTGGGTGATCGGCGCGCCCGATGTGCTGCTCGACCCGACCTCCCCGGAAGCCGAGCAGGCCGAGCAGATCGGTGCGCAGGGCCTGCGGGTGCTGCTGCTCGGATCCTCGGATCGCTCCGTCGACGCCGCGGACGCGCCCGGCACCGTCACGCCCGTCGCGCTGGTGGTGCTGGAACAGCGGGTCCGTCCGGATGCCCGGGACACGCTGGAATACTTTGCCTCGCAGAAGGTCACGGTGAAGGTGATCTCCGGCGACAACGCGGTGTCCGTCGGTGCGGTGGCCGGCACCCTCGGCCTGCACGGCGAAACCCTCGACGCCCGCCAACTGCCGCACGAGGCCGACGAACTGGCGTCCACGCTGGACGAGTACACGACGTTCGGTCGTGTGCGTCCCGATCAGAAGCGGGCCATGGTGCACGCCCTGCAGTCCCGCGGGCACACCGTCGCGATGACCGGTGACGGCGTCAACGACGTGCTGGCGCTCAAGGATGCCGACATCGGCGTGGCCATGGGATCGGGGAGCTCGGCATCCCGCGCCGTCGCCCAGATCGTGTTGCTGGACAACAAGTTCGCGACGCTGCCCTACGTGGTGGGTGAGGGCCGCCGGGTGATCGGCAACATCGAACGGGTCTCCAACCTGTTCCTCACCAAGACCGTCTACTCGGTGCTGCTGGCCGCGCTCGTCGGCCTCGGTGGTCTGGCGTCCAAGCTGTTCGGCTCCGATGCGTTGCTGTACCCGTTCCAGCCGATCCACGTCACCATCGCTGCCTGGTTCACCATCGGCATCCCGGCGTTCATCCTGTCGCTGGCGCCCAACAACGAGCGCGCCCATCCGGGTTTCGTCCGTCGGGTGATGACCTCGGCGGTACCGAACGGGGTGGTGGTCGGCGCGGCGACGCTGATCTCCTACCTGCTGGCCTATCAGGGTTCGCACGCGAGCACGGTCGAGCAGACCCAGGCGTCCACGGCCGCACTCATCACCCTATTGGTGGGTGCGGTGTGGGTGCTGGCGGTGGTGGCCCGCCCCTATCAGTGGTGGCGGGTGGCGCTGGTGGCGTTCTCCGCGGTCGCCTATGTGGTGATCTTCTCGATCCCGCTGGCTCAGGAAAAGTTCATGCTCGACCCCAGCAACGTTGCGCTGACATCCATGGCGCTGGGCATCGGGCTGGCGGCGGCCGCCGTCGTCGAGGTGTTGTGGTGGATCGAGGGCCGACGGTCCGGCGAGCCCCGCAAACTGTGGCGATAAGGTGACCTCATGAGTTTTTTGGATAAGGCGAAGAACCTCATCGCCGAGAACGCCGACAAGGTAGACGCCGCGATCGACAAGGTCGGCGACATCGTGGACGAGAAGACCGGCGAGAAGTACCAGGGCGTCGTCGACAAGGCGCAGGACGCGGCCAAGAACGCGGCGCGCAACATCAACCCCACCCAGTCGTAGATGGCCAAGCTGTCGGTCTCCGTCGACGTGCCGTTGTCGCCGGAGAAAGCGTGGGATGCCGCCTCTGATCTGTCCCGGTTCAAGGAGTGGCTGAGCATCCACCGGGTGTGGCGCTCGACCCTGCCCGAGACGTTGGAAAAGGGCACCAAGATCGATTCCATCGTCGAGGTCAAGGGCATGGCCAACCGGGTCAACTGGACCATCGTCAGCTACAAGCCGCCGGAGTCGATGACCCTCAACGGTGACGGCAAGGGCGGCGTGAAGGTCAAGCTGATCGCCAAGGTGAAGCCGGTGGCCGACGGGTCGACGGTGCAGCTGGACATCCACCTGGGCGGGCCCGCGCTGTTCGGCCCGATCGGCATGGTGGTGGCGGCCGCGCTGCGCAGCGACATCCAGGAGTCGCTGAACAAGTTCAAGGCCCTCTACTCCTAGGCGCGCCGTTGTGCGGTTTCATCCGCGACTCGCCGAGTGAGCCGGATGAGACCGCACAACCGCGAGCGCACGCCTGTGGATAACCTCCTCCACTGGGCCGGGATTCGTCGGACCGCCTTGCCATGGTCTTCGCATGCAAGCCATCGACTGGCCATTTCGATCCGGCGAAGCGCTCGACTCCGGCGTCCTGACCTTCCGTGAGCTCCGCCGGTTCTACGAAGCTGTCTACCCAGGAGTGTGGATCCCACGCGGCGCAGATCTGACCGCCCAGCAGCGCGCCCGCGCAGCGTGGCTGTGGTCCGGACGCAGGGGTGTGATCGCAGGGTTGTCCGCGGCGGCGGCGCTGGGCACCAAATGGATCGACGCGGGTGAACCCGCGCAACTGTTGCATGACAATCGCCGTCCGCCGCCAGATCTGACGGTGCACACCGAGCGCATCCATCCCGACGAGTTGACCGGCGCGCCCATGGTGATGACCACCCCCGCTCGGACCGCCTTCGACCTGGCCAGATGGTCGCCAGACGTCGACGCGGCCGTGCAGCGGGTCGACGCGCTGATGGCGGCGACAAACGTCAAGGTCGTCGAGATCGAGGACGTGGCGCAGCGTCATGCCCGGGCTCTGGGGCTCAAGCAACTGCGCAAGGTGCTGCCGCTCGTCGACGGCGGCGCGGAGTCACCTTACGAATCACTGACCCGATTGGCGTTAGTACGAGCCGGGTTTCCTTCCCCCGCAACGCAGATCGAGATCCGCGACGAGGACGGCCGCGTCATCGCTCGTCTCGACATGGGCTGGCCGGATTTCTCGGTGGCCGTCGAATATGACGGCGCGCAGCATTGGGCCGATGCGAACCAGCGCAGCTGGGACATAGACCGCGCTGCCCTGCTCGAAGAACTCGGCTGGACCGTCATCCGGGTGAGCGCCACGCTTCTGCACAATCGGCCCGCGGTGTTCCTGGAGCGCACCGCCACGGCTCTGCGATCTCGAGGCTGTCTCGTGAATGTGCGAAATCATCCGGCCCGTTCGGCGGGTCGCGGATGAAACCGCACAAACGCGAGCCCGTAGCCCCGCGATGAGTTTCGCCCGCGCCACCGGTCGGTACGGGCATGACTACTCCACTCGGCGCACCCTGCTGGATCGACCTGGCGACCTCGGACATCGAGGGCGCGCAACGCTTCTACGGCGACATCTTCGGCTGGACCTTCGAATCGCCCGGCCCTGACTACGGCGGCTACATCAACGCCTACGTCGACGGGAAACCGGTCGCCGGCCTGATGCCCAACGACCCGCAGTGGGGCATGCCGGACCGGTGGAGCACCTACCTGCACACCGCCGACGTGGACGCCACCCTGGCGAAGGTGACCGCGGCCGGCGGGGCCAGCTGCGGCGGTGCCATGGACGTTCCCGCCAAAGGCCGGATGGCCGTGGTGTCCGATCCCAGCGGTGGCATGGTCGGGCTGTGGCAGCCCACCGGCCACCTCGGCACCGAGATCACCGGGGTGGTGGGGACACCGGTGTGGCACCAGCTGACCACCCTCGACTTCGCCGCGGTGCTCGCCTTCTACACCGACGTGTTCGGCTGGCAGGTGCAAACCGAGAGCGACAGTGACGAATTTCGCTACAGCACAGCACTATTCGGGGGTGAGCAGCTGCTCGGCGTGATGGACGGCACCGCGTTCATGGCGGCCGGCGAACCGTCGAACTGGTTCTTCTTCCTGGGCGCCGACGACGTCGACAAGACCCAGCAGCTGATCGTCGACCACGGCGGGGCCATCGTGCGCGCGGCCGAGGCCACCCCGTACGGCCGGCTGGCCTCGGTCACCGACCCGACCGGCGCCGGCTTCAACCTGTCGTCGCTCTAGTGCCCTTGCCCAAGGTGGCCAGCAGTTCGCGGTACGGACCCACCAGATAGGCGGTGTCGCCCGCGGTCAGCTGGGTGTCGCGACGTGGATGCAGCCGCGTCGCGACACCTGGCCGGGTGATCGCGATGACGCGGGTCTGGGTGGACAGATCGGCCATCCGTACGCCGTCGAGTTCACTGCCCGGCTCCACGCGCACTCCGCCCAGCATGAACGAATGCTGCCCGACGGAGAACGTGCCGAACACCTGCAGGCCCAGGGCGGCGCCGATGAACCACGGCGCGGCCAGTTCCACCGTCGAGCGCACATTCTCGAACCCGAACCGTTGCGCCACGGCGGCACCGAGCGACCTGTCGTAGACGCGTAGCACCACCGGCTTGTTCATGGCGTGCTCGCGCAGCACGATGCCGGTCTCGATGTTGACCATGTCGTTGGCGGTCAGCACGGCCACCGCGCGGGCCTGCCCGATGCGCGCCGACTCCAGCGTCCCGGGCAGGGTGGCGTCACCGAAGATCACCGGGACGTCGAGGCTGCGGGCGGTGGCCAGAAAGCGGTTGTCCTCATCGCTTTCGATGACGGCGACGTCGTAGCCGGCGTCCACCAAGTCGCTGACCACCCGGATGCCGAAGGACCCCAGGCCCACCACGATGATGTGGTCGCGCAGGTGCCGAGCCCGGCGCAGCCCTGCCGACTGGGCGAGGCGCCGGGACAGCAGCAGGTCGGCGATGAACGCCACCAGGATCGCGGTGGTGGTGACACCGGCGAACATCAGCCCGATACCCCAGATGCGCAGCCAGGACGGTTGATCGATGAAGCTGAAATCGCCGTAGCCGACGGTCGCGATGGTCTCGGTGCTGAAGTACAGGGCGTCGATCCAGCTCATCCCCGGCGGGCGCTGATAGGTGAACCGCAGCAGGATCGTCGATCCGATCAGCAGCGTCATCGACGCCGCGAACGCACGGTAGAACATCGGGTTGATGTCGTCGCGCAGCACCCGCACCCCGTCGGTCACCCGTCGCCATGGCCTGCGTACCTTGTTGTGGCCCAGTGGTTTCGACACGGCAATATGTTGGGCCGCCAGCTCGTCGGCGGTGCCGATCATGGCCGTCCAGTCGCCTTCGCGGACGGTGACGTCGCGGCCCGGGCACGCGGTGACCGTCGAGTCGCGGTGGATCACCGCGACCGGGGCCAGGTCGCCGTAGATCTCGCGCAGGGTGGCATCGCGGGGGACGTCGGCCCCGGAGACGACGAAGTCGATGCCGGCCACCGAGATGGTGTGGGTGGTGCGATCCAGGCAGGCCTCGACCACCGACGGGGCGGCCAGATCGGCGACGTCCAGGATAGCGCCGGGTCCGTTGCCGAACGCGACGGCCTCGCGCAGCACGCCATTGGCCAGGCGGGCCACCACCCGCACGTCAGGGCTCAGCTGCCGTGCCAGCAGGGCGATTTCGAGGTTGACGGCATCGTCGTCGCCGACGCACACCACCGCGGTGGCCGCCGGGACATCGGCGTCGGCCAGGGTGCGCGGATCCTGCAGGGGGACGACGGTTGCGCCCGCACCGCGCAGCTCACCGGCGATGCGCTCGGCCAGCGCATCCGTGCCGCACACGATGATGTGGCCCTGCATGCCGCACAGATTAAAGGCTCGGAGCGGACAGCGCGAAGTCTGCGAAGTCGAATCCCGGTACCACCACGCAGCTGACCAGGGTCGGCTCCCCGTCTCGGGGTTTGGCGCGCTGCCACTGCCCGGGCGGGACCAGCACCTGCGGCTGCTCGCCGGCCGCGATATCGGCACCCAACAGCAGCTCGGCCGCGGTGTCCTGGGTGGGCCCGACCTCCAGGAGCAGCGGGCTGCCTCGGTGGTACATCCACAACTCGGCGCTGCGGACGGTGTGCCAGGCCGACTGCTGACCGGGCATCAGCAGGAACAGGATGGCCGTTCCCGCACTGCGCGGGCCGGTGTACTCCGGGGGTAGCGCCGACTGTGGCGTGGTCAGCGCGCTGCGCCACGTCTCGGCGTACCAGCCGCCCTCCGGATGCGGGGACAAGTCCAGTTGCCGGGCCCAATCGGGCAGATCGGTCATGGCAACCCAGACTACGGTGACCGACCCGATAACCTGGGCCGTATGGCACGTCTGCGCCCCGGCTGGCTCGTGGCTTTCTGCGCGCTCGTGCTGATCGTGAGCGCCTGGCTGCCCTGGCTCACCACACACGGCGGTCGAGCGACTGCCATCGGCGGCAAAGCGGGTGTCATCGAGGTGCCCCCGCCTGGTTTCGGTGTCGGGCAGTTGACGGTGCTGCTGGCCTCGACGCTCATCGTGGCGGCCGCGATGGCCGCGCAGCGCCTGTCGCCGCGGCTGGCTTCGTCTGCCGCCCTGTCGCTTTCGCTGATCATCGCCGCGCTGATCGGTTGGTACTTCCGGCTGTATGTGCACGCACCCATCGCCGCGGGGTACGGGCTCTTCGTCGCTGCCGGCGCGGTGGCCGTCGCTGCCGTGTTGTCGGTGCTGACCATGGTGGCGGCGTGGGGTGAGTGAGTTCGTGAAGCCGGTGGTGCTCACCGGGCAGCGCTGGGTGACGCTGGAACCGCTGACCACCGAGCACATCGACGAGATTGCCGATGCCTGCGTCGACGGCGATGACCTGTGGTTCACCAGCGCCCCGACACCCGCGACGGCGGCAGACTGGGTGCGGGCGCGACTGTCCGATCGTGACCTGTTTGCGTTCGTGGTGCGCTCGTTGGATGGCACGCTGGCCGGGTCGTCGAGCTATCTGCACATAGACGGGCCGAACCGCCGCTTGGAGATCGGGCACACCTGGTACCGCGCGTCGGTGCGGCGCACCGGGGTGAACACCGAAGCCAAACTGCTGCTGCTCGGCCACGCCTTCGACGAGTTGCACTGTGTGGCAGTCGAATTCCGCACGCACTTCTTCAACGCCACCAGCCGGGCGGCCATCGAGCGACTCGGGGCTAAGCGCGACGGCATCCTGCGCAGCCACCAAGTACTGCCCGACGGGTCGCGGCGGGACACTGTCGTCTACTCGATCCTGGACATCGAATGGCCCGCGGTGCGCAACAACCTGCGGTTCCGGCTGGACCGCTAGCTGCGGACATGGTGAATCCGGTGTGCGGGTGACCGCACCGGCCTACCGTGGAACGATCAGCGCGCTCAAAGGAGGCGACCATGCCAGGACGCGATCATCACGGTCGAGACCGTGATCCCCACATCGAAGTCGATTTCGACCAGCCCGCCGCGCGGCCGGCGCCACAGGCCCGCGTTGCCTGCGGTTGTCATTGCGGGACGTGTAGCGGCAGCGGGCACTGCCACAACATGAGCAGCGGCTGCAACGTCAGGTGAGCACGCCGATATCCCTGCCGCGCAACGGCTCCCCGCACTGATCACAGGCCAGCGCGGCGTGAAATTCGCTGCCGCACACGGTATGCGTGATGTCGACCGCCGGGCCCTCGGATTCGGCGAGCCAGCGCTGCGCCCAATCCAGCGCCGTGACCAGGACGGGCAGCACCGCGCGCCCCTTCTCGGTCAGCCGGTAGCGGGCGTCGAGGACTTCGTTGGTCACCAGAATCTGCAGCCGATCGGACAGCGAACCGGGTGGGGCGCCGAGCTGTTCCGCGAAATCGGTGAATCGGTTGGTGCCGACGAAGGCCGCGACCATGACGGCGAAGGACCACCGGTTGCCGAGAATCATCATGGTCTGGGGGAACAGGGCCGCCCGGTCACCGTGTGACCGCCGCCGGGTGGTGGCCACCGGCATGGAACGCGCCCACGATCCGCTCGGGCCCCAGCGGGCCTCCAATGTCTTCTCGGAGGTGGTTTCGCCGCACCCGCCGCAGGTCAGGACGGGGGCGAAGGCGGCGCCACATCCGTTGTGCCGCATGGCCGGCAACGTGTGTTCGGGTACCCAGCGACGCTCCCACGCCCAGATGGACACCAGCACCGGCCACAGCGCACGGCCGCGCGGGGTCAGCAGATACTGACGCCCAGAGCGTTCCAGCAGCGCGTCGGACGTCATGCTTCGCAGCCGCGCCGTCAGCACCGCGCTGGATATCGGCAGTCGCGCGGCGAATTCGCTGAACCGGGACGCGCCCAACAACGCCTGCTGGGTGATCAACAACGTCCACTCGTCGCCGAGCAGCCCCAGCATCCTGCCAACGGCATTGACATCCGGGCCGGGCTCCATCAGTCCCGCCAACGCCGCAGCTCCGAGCCGGGTGCCCAGGTCGAATGGGTTCCGCTCGAAACCCGTTCCGGTAGTTCAAGTTTGCACACCGGACCGTCTGACAGGCGGGCGGCGTCGAACACCAGGCAAAAGGACGCGTCGGCCGTCATGTCGGTGGTGATGGTGACGAGGTAGCCGTCATCTTCGGCGCTGCTACCGATTCGGGGCGCCATCGCCGTCTCGCTGCCGTACACGCCGTCGGCGAAGGTGTAGCGCTGCTCGGATCCGGTGTGCAGGTCATGTCGTACCAACCCGTCGAACAGGAACCAGCCCGGCTTCCCGGTCGCGGCATAGGTGTAGCGATAATCTTTGGCTGCGCAGGTCGGGTTGATCATGCCGAATTCGGTGAGGCTGTCGGACAATTGCTCTTCGCGCGTCTGCCCGGTGACCAGGTTGAACCGCCAGCGGTGCAGCCGGGTCTGCATCCCGTCCAGCGACAGGTACCGGAAGAACCGTTGCCACTTGCGGTCCATGCCGAAGTCGGCGTCGTCGACGGTGGGTTCCGGTGACCCCTGGAAGAACCCGTCCAGCACGATCTCGTCGCCGTCCTCGAAGGCGTTGGTGAAGTGCAGGACATAGGTGGTGTCGGCCTCGAACCACCGGACCGGCCCACCACGCCTGGGCAACACAGCGAACCGCGACGGCAGATCCCGGTGCAGACGGGGGATGTGCGCGTTGTGCTTGAGCATCTCGGCATCCCAGAACAACGGGAAATCGTTGAGGATCACATAGTTCTCGGTGAACGCCATGTCGTGTGGCAGCCGTGGGCCGGGCAGCTCGACATCGACGTAATGCACCAGGGTATTGGTCGCGTCGACCACGCCGTAGTGCATGTACGGGGACTGCTTGCCGTAGTTGAAGAACAGCAGCTCATCACCGTCGACCTTGGGATGCGCGGAGACGCCCATATCGGCAGGGAAGCCGCCGGAGAAGTCCTCCTTGCCCAGCGTTGCCCCGGTGTAGGGATCCACCCGGTACAGGTCCCCGCACTGGTAGAAGCTGGTCAGCGCCACCCCGCGGTGCACGGTGACATCGGTCGACGACGCATCCTTCATCAAGGTCCTTGCGCCCCAACCGTACTCACGCCGCGCCAGCTCGACGGGCTCGGCGATGCCCGGCCACAGCGGGCCGCCCGCCACGTTCTCGGCGAGCAGGCCGTCGGTCTGGATGAAGCGGTTGCGGTAGAACGCCTTTCCGTCCCGGAAGCCGACGATGTGCAGCATGCCGTCACCGTCGAACGGGTGATAAGTCTTGAAGGCAGGATGTAGCGGATTCTCGGTGTTGCGCAGGTATATCCCGTCCAGATCGGTGGGGATCTCACCCTCGACGGCGCGGAGGTCCTCGGCATCCCATTCGGTGGTCTGCGGCCGCCACGCACCGCTGCGGTATGGGTGGGTGTCGTCCTCGGGCAGGGTGGACAGGTATTTCGCGACAACTTCTACGTTCATCAGACCCCCTGGGAAACAACGAAACTGACAGTAGTGGCGGTACTGCCACCGAAGTTCAACGTGCCGAACGTCGTTGCGTCGTCGACCTGATAGTCTCCGGCGGTTCCGCTCACCTGCTTGGCGGCATCGAGCACCATCCGGACCCCGGTGGCGCCGACGGGGTGCCCGCCACCGATCAGTCCACCGCTGGGGTTGATCGGCAGCCGGCCACCGATCTCGATCTCCCCGTTTTCGATGGCCTTCCACGATTCGCCCGGGCCCGTCAGTCCGATGTGGTCGATCGCGAGGTATTCACTGGGAGTGAAGCAGTCGTGCACCTCGAACCCGTCGACGTCGTCCAGGGTGACCCGAGCGCGGGTCAATGCGTCCAAGACGGCGCTCCGGACATGCGGCAGCACATAGGGATCGGCGGCGGCGCGGTCCAGCTTCTGCTGCAGTCCGAGTCCGACGGTGCGATGCCCCCAGCCGTCGATACGCCCGAGCGGACGCGCGTCGGGGTGCTCCCGCAGATAGCCGTCGGTCACCAGCACGACGCCGGCGCCGCCGTCGGTCATCTGGCTGCAGTCCATCCGCCGGATGCGGCCCTCGACCACCGGGTTGTCCGCATCGGGTGCCCAGCCCCGCGTCTGCGCGTTCGGGTTGGCCTTCGCGTTGGCGTAGTTCAGCGTGGAGAGGGCGTCGAGGTGGATGTCGTCCAGGCCGTATCGGCGGTCGTACTCGTCGGCGATCCGGGAGAACATGTACGGCCACATGAAGGTGGCGTCCGCGCCTTCGTGTCCGGTCCAGGCGGCCGCGCCGAGATACCGCGCGGCGGCGTCGCCGGGCACCGTTTTCTCCAGTTCGACGCCGAGCACCAAGGCGCTGTCGTAGTTTCCGGCCCGCAGGTCGGCGATCGCGGCGAGCACGGCGATGCTGCCCGACGCGCAGGCCGCTTCATGCCGGGACGCGGGGATGTCCCAGAGCCCGTCATCGACGGAGGCCGGCATGGCGCCGAGGTGCCCCTGTCCGGCGAACATCTCGCCGAAGGCGTTGGCGACGTGCACGACGCCGATGTCGACGGGTCGGGTCTCCGCGGCGGCCAGCGTTTCACGGACGACCTCGGCCGTCAGGGCAGCGACGTCGGCGCCCTCACGATGCAGGTTGCGCGCGAAGTCGCTCTGATAGCCGCCCAAGATCCAGACGCCGCCCATGACCGCGACGCTACTACAACTAACAGAGTTATTCGGGAAGATTCTTCGGCGAAAAGTGTCGACTTCCGAGGTCGCCGCAACTCATACCGTTGTGAAGACGACAGGATTGGGCGCGGGCGATTCGGGGAACCCACCCAGCAAATCGGTAGGGGGAGAGATCAGATGATGGAAATGGCGATCTTCGCTGCTGGCATGACCAGCGGCGTTGCGATGATCAAGCTGTTCGTCAACATCAATCGGTCCGGCGAGCAGGCTATCGAGCGGATGCGTCAGCAATGGGAAGCCGGTTCCCGCTGACGCGTTTTTCGCGTACCCGACTACTCGCATCGCCGGCGGGATGACTTCATAGCCTCGGATATATGAGCACCGCGTCATTCGGGCACCACCACCTGCCCGTTCCTGCTGCGTCGGGGGCGCTTCTGACCACCGTCGCGACGGTGGTTCTGCTGTTCGGCGGCGGGGCGCTGCTCACCCAGCACCCCGCCGCGGGTTCCGCGCCCGGCGGCGCCACGTCCTATCACTCCGGTGCCCAGCCGGTGCCCGCCTGTTCCTCCGATGTCCTGCACGGCGCCGCAGATCCGCAGGTCTATCCGGCGGTCGCGCGCCCCATCCCACGGCGGGTGTGCTGACCGGTCCGGTTTGCGGGCACGCCACCTGGGGGAATCCCCGGACATGGCTGAACATCCGACGGTCGGCGTGGAAGAGGAATTCCTCCTCGTCGACCCCGGCACCGGTGAACCTGTGCCCCGCAACCGCGAGGTGGCGGCGCACGCCGAACGCCGCGGCATCGACTTGCAGCTGGAGCTGACCAGCTGCCAGGTCGAGACGACCTCCCCGGTGGCGCACAGGGCCGAGGAGTTGCGCAGCGCGCTGTCCGCCTTGCGCGGTGGCGCGGCGAGGGCGGCAGACGAAGCCGGTGCGCGCCTGCTCGCGGCGGGGGTACCGCCAACTGTGCCGCTGGAGTTTCCGCTCACCGACAAGCCGCGGTACCGGGAGATCGGCGAGCGGTTCGGCATGATCGCCCATGAACAGGGCATCTGCGGCTGCCATGTGCACGTCGCCGTCCCCGACAAGGCGACCGGCATCGCGGTGAGCAACCGGCTGCGGCCGTGGTTGCCCACGCTGCTGGCGCTGTCGGCCAATTCCGCGGTGTACCGCAGCGCCGACACCGGGTACGCGAGCTGGCGCAGCGTGTTGTGGGCGCGCTGGCCCAGTGCCGGGCCGCCGCCGCATTTCGAGTCCGCCGCGGAGTACGACGCGCTGGTCGAGATCATGCTCGCATCCGGCGCCGCGCTCGATGACGGCATGGTCTATTGGGACGTGCGCCCGTCGGCGAAGTTCCCGACCGTCGAGGTCCGCGTCGCGGACGTGCCCGCGACGGTCGCCGACACCGTCCTGCTGGCGGCACTGGTGCGCGCCCTGGTGATGACGGCGCTCGACGACATCGAACAGGGCCGGCCGGAGAAGCCGCTGTCGTCCCACGCCCTGGCCGCCGCGTATTGGCGAGCGTCGCGAGATGGCTTGGGCGGCTTCGCCGTTGATCTGATCGACAGCCACGCGCTGGTGCCTGCACCGCACATGCTGAGAACGATGGTCGAGCGGGTGACGCCGGCGTTGGAGGCTGTCGGCGATCATGACACGGTGACCGCAGAGGTGCGGCGCGTGCTGGCCGAGGGCAATGGTGCCACCCGGCAACTGGCCGCGTGGCAGCGCCGCGGCGACGTGTCCGATGTCATCGACGACGCGGCCCGCGCGACGCTGGCCGGCGTCGGCTGAGTGGTGGCCGCACCGAAATTAGCTGCACCGGGACCCGTTCCCCTTGTCGCTACAATCGTCGCAGCCATGTTCGTCGTGCAATGCCACCTGAGCTTGCTGACCGAGCGTGGCCGACTGTCATTGAGTGCCCGCCGCGCGCGGCGGATCCACCAGGTCAGTCGATGTCACGCAGGTGGGATACGGGGGCGGCCCGGTGATGGTGGGGGATTTTGATGCCGTTGCGCTCACATCAGCAGCAACGTGAAATCCTCGACGGGTTGCGGCTGCGGGAGAATATTTTCCGGTACGCGATCGCCGGTTTCGTGCTGTTGTTCGGCGCCATCGGTTTGCTCGCCCTGGCATCCGCGGACGGTCCGCGGTCGCCCGCGGCGCGCATCGTGGTCGTGGCGGTGTGCCTCACCACCATCCCCGTCTCGTTCGCGGTGACGCGCCTGCACCTGGGTTCCGTCTGGTGGCCCAACCGCGCCCAGTGGCAGCCGGCGCCGACCATGTTCGTCGTGTACGCCGACCTCGGGGTCACCGCGGTGCTCGCCGCATTCCACGACGCCGGCACCGCCCTACTCATGACGGCGCTGTTCGCGGTGGTCAGCGCGTACGCCGCGCATTTTCTGACCCCGCTGCCGCGCCTGCTGCACGTTGCGTTCACCAGCGTGGTGATCGTCTGCTTCGGCGTGCAGGCCATCACCAGGGGTGATGTCGACCTGGCCGGCGGCATCGTCAGGACGGCTGTGTTGCTGCTGGCGGTGCACGGGACGGTGTTCCTGCACAGCCTCTACACCAGCGACATCCGGCTCGCGATCGCGCGCAACCACATCGCCGCTACCACCGACCCGCTGACGATGCTGGGCAACCGGCGGGCATTTCAGGCGCGTGCGACGCGGCTGATCGACAACACGCCGCTCGGGGTGGACGTCTTGATCGTCGACGTCGACCACCTCAAAAAACTCAACGACAGTCACGGACACGCCCACGGCGACGAGGTTCTGCGCCGGGTCGCGGCCGGGATCACCAATACCTTTGGGCTGTCCGCTGTTTCGGCGCGGCTCGGCGGTGACGAGTTCGCCGTCGCCGTGGCCGCCGATCCGCACCGCACCGAAGATCAGCTCGCACGCACCCTCTGTGAACTCCTGGCCACGGAAGGCATCGACGTGAGCATCGGCGCCGCGCGGGGCGACGGCTCGGTCGCCGAGCAAGGTGCCGAAGCGGCGTTGTCGCACCTGTTGAAGATCGCCGACGAGCGGATGTACGCGGGCAAGCAGCGCCGTCGCAACGGTAATATGGTACGGCCGCAGACTCATTCGGACGATATGTCCGGCAGTGGCGACTGTCAGTAGTCGATGACGGCGGAGTCCTTGCGTTCGGTGATGGGACGCGCGAGTTCCTGTTCGTTGCAGATCCGCTGCAACTCCTCCAGCGTCTCGTCGAGGCCGGGCCCCAGCGGCTTTCCGGGGGTGAATGTCGCCGGGAGGTGCTTCATGCCCTGGATGACCCCGATGGTCTCGTAGTGCTCGGTCCCGCCGGGGTCGCACACGTAGTCGGGCATCCGGTCGAGCACCGCCGTGAGCATCGACTTGAACACCGTGCGTGCGACATTCGAACCGACGCAGCGGTGCACACCGATGCCGAAGCTGAAGTGCCGGTTGCCCTTACGGTCGAGGACGATGTCGTTGGGGTTGTCGAACACCGCGGGGTCGCGGTTGGCCATGGCCCAGGAAATCCACAGGCGCTCACCCTCTTTGAACCGGGTGCCCTCGAACTCCGTGTCACCGGAGAAGGTCCGGCCGTCGCCGGGCGCGGGGGTGTAGAAGCGTAGGAACTCCTCGGTGGCGGGGTCGAGCAGGGTGTCGCGGTCATCGCTGAGCAGCTCACGCCGGGCCGGATGCTCGGATAACCACTCCAAGGCGTGCGCGGTCAACGCGGTGGTGGTGTCGAAGCCGCCCCCGATGATCAGGCCGAGGTTGCCCGCGATCTCCAGATCCGGTGCGGGTTCGCCGTCGATCCGCAGTGCCAGCAGCGCGTTGATCATCCCGGGCCGCGGGTTCGCCCGCACCTCCAGCATGGTGGTGATCAGATCCATCCCCATCTTCCGGGTCATCTCGGCGACGCGGGGCGCGTCCGGCGAGTGCTCGGGAGTGGACACCGACAGGTGGCTGGGTTCGCTGTAGACCGGCCACTTCTTCAGCTCGATACCCATCATCGCCAGCGTCAGCACGGCCGGCACGATGTTGGCGAGGTCATCCACGAAGTCGATCCGGCCTGACGCGATCTGCTCGTCGAGTGCGGCGCGCACGATCTCGTCGATGAACGGCCGCCACCGCTTCACCGCGGCGGGGGACAGGTACGGGTTCAACACGCTGCGGTACTGGCTGTGCTCGGGCTCGTCCATTTCCAGGATGCCGCCCCGGGTGACCGTGGCCCGCTGCGCCTTCGGGATGGTGATGCCCTGGTAGGGCGTCTGCCCGGTCAGGTCGTGATGGTTTGACACGACCGGGCACCGGGCCATCTCGAAGACTTCTCTGCTGCCGGCCGCGACCCAATGCCCGCCGTGGGTGTCCGACCAGGCCATCGGGCAGGTGGCCTGCATGTCCTCGGTGATCGTGTCGAACTGCAACCGGTATTCCGGCGTGTGGCGATCGAAGTGGTAGCTGTTCCGCTTACGGTCGTCGGCCGTGGGGGTGTCGACGCTCAAGGCTTGTCTCCCTGTGCTTTCAGGTGAATTCAGCTGCGATGCGATGAACTTACGTTCACCATGACCGCGTCGGCAGGGATCCGGGAGAAATCGGCGCTGTCGCTTGAGGTCAGCGCCGAGTCCGGACCCGGCGTGGTGTGGCCGCGACTCCACGCCCCACCGCGCGCTGGAGTTCACCGGCGGCCAAGAGCGTGACCAGACTCAATGCTTGTTTGGCCAACGCCGATCGAGAGGTGCGGTGATTCCAGGACGGCGCCTTCGACACCGAGCGCCGACCGACGACGAATCCGAGCAGCGAGGCAGCCGCCAAGGCGGCGGCCATCCCGAGGAACGTCATGCCGACAGCTTTCCCGGCTGCGGTCGCAACGCGGTCACGAACGGGGCACACCTCGGGCAACCGGCTGGCTCCATCGAAAAGTGCCCCTGTTGGGCTTCGGTTGATTGTTGACGGATCCGTTTCTGTTGATCCTTGACACTCGTCGTTGTTGTTTAAGCCGGTCCGCTGGTGCGGAAGGCCCGCTTGTTTCTTACCTCGCCGGTACCGCGACGCGCGGCGGTCTTGAC
>JACPVS010000013.1 GCA_016197365.1 Mycolicibacterium cosmeticum
AAGCCCGCCCGACCGGTAGCGTCAGGCACGTCGAGGTCTTTCGGATGAGGAGTGTAGGAACCCTCATTTTCGAGAGACCTCGACCTCTATCCCGGCAACGACGCGCCAACCACCTCTACACCCTCATCTGTGAAGAGCCGGCAAAGGTGGTGCGCAATGGGCGAATATCATTTACATTCGCTCATCTTGGCCGCCGATTATCGGGTCGACGATCCCGAATCGATGTGGAATTCATTGAAGGGGCGCCAGGAATCGCTGGCGAATATCGATGCCCACCACGTCGTCCTTTACACGTCGATCTGGGAGCCCGGACGAATTCTGGTGACCATCGGCGTCTCGCATCCGAATTCCGTGCGGGAAGTTTTACGGTCACCGGCGATTTTCGACCTTTTCGACATTTCGGGCGTCGACGACATCCCCGCGATCTTCGCCGGCGAGGTCGTGGAGAAGATCGACCTGTTCGACCCCGAGCCCGGTGGCACCGAGGAAGCCATCGCCGCGGTGATCGTCGGCGTGGTCACCACCGTGGACAGCGTCGAGGAGCTGATGGACAAACTGCGCGGTGCGCTGGACCGGTTTCGGGAGTCCGGCGTCCGCAAGATCTGGGTGTACCACGCGTTCGACGACGGCCACGAGGTCCTGATCCTGCAGGAGATCGAGAACGAAACCAGCGCGCGCCGCTGGATCGACCATCCCGATGCCGCGGCCGAGTGGATGTCGCGGGCCGGCTTCGGGGCCTACCCGTCCCTGTTCGTCGGCAAGTTTGCCCATCTGATGACGGTGGGGGTCTGAGCCAAATGTTCGTCTGCCTGTGTACCGGTGCCACCACCCAAGCGGTCAACGATGCCGTCGCCGCGGGTGCCACCACGTCCAAGCAGATCGCCGACGCGTGCGGCGCCGGCTCAGACTGCGGCCGGTGCCGCCGGACCCTGCGCGCCATGCTCGCGGCGTCCCGCGAATGCCCGGTGCACAGCGGCGTGTGACAGAAGGGCCTAGCCTAGCCCCGCTTGTCCACGAAAGACGCCAGCGCGTCGACGTTGGCGGCCTGACCGAGCAGTTCGGCGAACAATGCGTTCTCCCGCTCGCTGGCCTCCGCCATACCCACCCGGATCGGTTCCAGCATGGTCTTCTTCACCGCGAGAAGGCTGTTCAGCGGACGTGAGGCCAGCACATCGGCATGCCTACGCGCCTCGGCCAACAGCTCCTCGGGTTCGCACACCTTGAACACCAGGCCCATCCGCTGCGCCTCGGTGGCGTCGATCCACTCCGACGACAACAGCAGCCACGCCGCGTTCTGCCTGCCGATCAGACGCGGCAGCAGGTAGGACGAGGCCGCCTCGGGCGGCACACCCAAGCTGGTGAAGGGGCACTTCAGCCGCGCCGTCGAGGACATGAACGCCAGATCGGCGTAGCCCAGGATGGTGGTGCCGATACCCAGTCCGACGCCGTTGACCGCGCAGATGAACGGCTTCGGGAACGCCGCCAGCGCTTCGATCATCCCGCGGAAGCCGTACTTGCCCGGCTGGTAATCGGGGTCGGTGACCAGCTTCTGCATCTCGACCAGGTCGTTGCCCGCGCTGAAGGCTCGGCCGGCTCCGGTCAGCAGCACGACGGACACCTCGGGGTCGTCGGCCGCGGCCAGCAGCGCCTCGGTGGTCGCGTCGTACAGCGCTTCACTGAACGCGTTGAGCGCTTCGGGCCGGTTCAGGGTCAGCGTGCGGACCCGGTTGTCATCGGAGATCAGCAATGTCACGGCTGTAGCGTATTCGCCGGGGCCCACAGCACGTAGCGGCTGGTCGGCACGGTGTCGATATCGCGGTCCGCGCCGAACCGCGCGACGCTGGCCGCCATCCGCCCCATCCGGTCTCCCAGGTCGGCGTCGTCGGCCGCACCGAAGAACGCGTGCAGGTCGGATACCGCTTCGATCGGGAACAGCTCCTCGACGATCGCATCGATGCGGGGCGCGCCTTCGGTGAGTGCGCGCACCACCGTGTTCTGGGTGTAGCCGAAGGTCGCCTGGGTGGCGATCGCGACCGGCGTGTGGTCGACATGCCAACGCGCGAGCCAGGTCTGCTGGTCCAGATCGGCAGGTCTACGCAGCAACGCCACGTTGGCCAAGCCCGGGGTCCGCGCGCTCGGCGGCCCGGAAGGTCCGGGCATCGGAACCGACTCGGTCACCAGATACGCTGCCAGCCAGTCACATTCAGCAGCCAATAGGTCGAGGGCCGCCGCGACGGCCGCACCGTAGTACTGCTGGGTCCAGATACTCACCACCGCGACTACGGGCGGATCCAGCGTCGTGAGCGTCATCAGCGACGCCCGCACCTGATCGTCCCTGACGTTGACGGTGACCCCGGGCAGGTCCAGTTCCGACAGCGCCGAGGCCACCCTGGTTCGCAGTCGCCGGCACCATTGCTCGTCCGCTTCGGCCCGCCGCAACGTCACCATCACCTTTTCCACCATCAGAAAGTAACAACCGCGCGTGACGCGAATCCGCCGACTGCGTCGGTTACGCCCGGTGGGCCACCAGGCATACGACAATGAACGCGTGGCGAAGGGTAAGTCCCTCGGGTTGGCGCTGTACGAGTTCGGCGCGGTGGCGCGCAGCCTGCTGGGCGTGCTGGCGGTGGCGGCCGTCGCGCTGTACCTCGGTTCGCCGGGGACGGCGATCGCGGCCGGGGGCGCGGCGGCGATGGCCGGGGCGACGGCACTGCAGGACAGTCCGCGTAGCCGGATACCGCTGGTTCTCGCCGTGTCGGTCGAGATGGCGCTGGCCGTGGCCGTCGGCGGACTCACCGCGTCCTGGACGCCGGTGTTCCTGGTGACGGTCGCCGCGTGGTGCTTCGCGGCCGGCATGCAGTGGGCGCTGAGCGCGAACGCGGGGATGGTGGCGGCGGGCGCCGCGGTGCTACTCGTCACCGCCTCGCCCACCGCGGGCGGTACCGCCGCAGTGCTGACGGCGAGCGGCCTGGCCCTGCTCGGTGGGCTGGCGCAGGCGGCGATGATCGCGCTGTGGCCACAAAGTCGCTGGCGCGACCAGCGGGCGGCACTGACCGACGCCTACCGTTGCCTCGGCGCCGACGCCCGGCGACTGGCCACCGACCCGGACGCCCAGGTCGATCGACACCCACTGATCCGGCTGCGGGAAACCTTCACGCTCAGCGAATCCCAGGCCCGCCGCAGACCGCCGGCCTACCGCGGGTGGTACGGCCTGCCGGAGCGGATCGCGGTGACACTGACCGCACTCGGCAGGGAAGGCCCGCGCGACAAGGCCGCCGAGGACGCCCTGTACGCCGCCGCCGACCTCCTCGAACTCATCGCCCGGCGCGCGCCGCGGCGTGCCATCGGACCCGCGCTGACCCGGATGGATGCCGCAGCCGGCGCTGTCGGTGGAGCCACCCAGACCGTCGCCCAACGACTTTCGCTTCAGCTCGCCGAAGCGGTCGAACTGCGCCTGGGACAGTTCGAACCCGAGCAGGTCGCACAGCTGCGACGGCCGGGACTCCCGCACGCCTGGGCGGCCGCGGCCGGTCTGATTCGGGCGCAGCTGAATTGGCGCTCCCCCATCCTCCGGCATGCCGTCCGGCTGGCAGTCGCCGCCACCGCAGGGGTGGCGATGGGCCGGGCCTCCGGCGCCGAACACGGGTACTGGATCGCGGTGACGGTCCTCATGGTGCTGCGGCCCGAGACCGCACACACCTACACCCGGTGCATCGGCCGGATCACCGGTAACGCCATCGGCGTCGTGGGCGCCTCCGCATTCACCGTGCTGCTGCATCCCGGCGGCCTGGCATCTGCTGCGCTCGCCGTGTTCTTTCTCGGAATTGCGTATTCGGCAGGACGATTCGGCTACCTGGTGGTCAGTGCGGCGCTTGCGGCGGCCATCATCTTCCTGCTCGACGTGGGCGGCGGTGTCAACGCCGCCACCATCGAGCAGCGCTGGTTCGCGACGGTGGTCGGCGGCGCACTGTCGGTGATCGTGCACGTCGGGTTGCCCGACAACGCGCTGGTGCGGCTGCGGCAGCGCGCCGGCGAGTTGTTGAAGACCGAAATCGACTATGCCGCGGCGGTGATCACGGCCTTCGTGCACGACCTCGACCACCCCGCCGGGGCACTCTCGGCCGCCTGGCAGCGGGCGGCCAGCGCACGCACCGCGTTCGAGGCCGCCGCCGGCGCGACCCGCACCGATGACCCCGCAATACGCCGGTGGCTGCGGGCATTTCGCGCCTCACTCAATGCCGTCACCACCAGTTGCGCCACCCTGGAGGCCACGCTGCCGGCCCACCCGTCGCCCACGTTGAATCGCGAGTTCGTCAGCACCATCGACGGTTACGTCAAAGCGTTGATGGGCAATCCGGCGACGCCGGCCGCACCGTGGCGGGTGGACGCCGAGCAACTCGGCACCGCCGCGGTCGCGGTCCGGGACGCCGCACCGCTGCTGCGCCCGGAGGACGGCCCCGCCCGCGTGCTGGTCGCCGAACTGGCCACCATCACCCGGGTCGTGGTCGACATCGCCGCCGTCAGTCCCGCGGACCTTGCGGCTAGTCCCTGGCCCACTTCGGCCGGATGAACACGCCTTCGGCTTGCACCGTCGGACCCTGCGCATCGGCGATCGTCCCGACCGCGAACGTCTTGACCCCTTCGGTCCGGACGATCCGTGCCTCGATGTGCAGATCGCCCAGCGGGGTGGGCCGCAGGTAGCGGATGCTGATGGTGCCGGTGAGCCGGGGGCTGACGGCCGGACTGGCGGATTCGCCGAGCACATGGTCCAGCAGGAGTGCGGCCACGCCACCGTGCACGTGTCCGGGCGGGCCCTCGTACGCCGCGCCCAGGGTGAAATCCGCGAACACCGATCCGTCGTCGTGGTGGTGCACGGTCAGGGGTGGCGCGATCGGGTTGCGTAGCCCGATGACCGCGTTGCCCCACGGCATCCGGTCGCCGTGCGCCGTGAACCGGACCCCGAACGGGCCGTCGAGCTGGTCGCTGCGCAGCGCCGCGGTGGCAGCGTCGATCTGTGCCTTGGCCGCGGCCACCACATCCGGTGCAGCCGACGAGCGGATCGTGGCGTCGATCAATTCGCGCACCGACTCGGTCAACGGCCGGTAGATGGTGCGCAGGCGCTCGACGTCCTCGGCACTGAGGTCCTCGAGGGTGAAGTCCAGCATGAAAGAACTAGAACACGTTCTAGGTGCCGTGTCGAGTACCTCGATGCCGCCGCAGCCAGCACCCGGCGGCAAAAGTTCCTACGATGGCGTGGCATGGCGGCACCCCGAGTTGACGGATCGCGGCAGGAACTGCCCGCGACGCTCGTCGATGTGGCGGGCGACCGGTTGCGTGACGCGATCCTGCGCGGGGCTTTGGGCGCCGGTGAGAAGATCGTCGAAGAGCAGTTGTGCGCCGATCTGGGGATCAGCCGGGCGCCGCTGCGCGAGGCGTTGCGGCGGCTGGCGCAGCAAGGTCTGGTCGAGCATCTCCCCCGGCGTGGATCGCGGGTCACCGACTGGTCACCGACCGACATCCTGCAACTGTTCGACCTACGGCAGGTGCTGGAGCGACACGCCATCGAGATCGCGATGCCGCTCGCCGACCCGGCGTCGGCCCTGGAGCCGGTACGCCGCGCCCTCGACGAAATGTCCTGTGCGGTGGACATGCTGGACCGCGATGACGCCCACCGCCGGTTCCATGCCGCGGTTGTCGGGCTGGCGGCCAACCGGCAACTGGACATCGCGTTGGAGCCGATCCTGCTGAAACTGCAGCTGCCGATGGCGATGAACCTGCGCGAGGAGGCCCGCCACCACCGCGCCGGCGACGGCGTCGACCGGCACCGGGCCATTCTCACCGCACTCGAGTCCAACGATGCCGGGACGGTGCTCGCCGCACTGGAGGATCACGGACATCTGCGCTACCTGGATCTCCCTGAGGACCTCGCCGAACATCGCTAACACGATCGACACACGCGCGTACCGCGATCGCCATCATTCTGTCGACAATCGACAGTCATGGGAATTGGATACGGCGGGCTGGAGCGCAGCGACCGGGGAATGACCTCCGGCGGACCGTCGATCGGGCCGTCGATCGGGCCGTCGATAGCCGAGATCCTCGATTCGCATGCCGGTGGCACCGGTTCCCCCGTCAAGACGGCGGCCCGGGTGGCCGACGCCATCGCCGCCCGCGGCGATGACGGCACCTGGCTGTCCACGGTGCCCCGTGACGAGCTGCTGGCGGCCGCCGCCGAGATCGAGAATCGGTCCGGGGCAAGGACTTTGCCGCTGTACGGGGTGCCGTTCGGGGTCAAGGACAGCATCGATGTGGCCGGCGTGCCCACCACGCTATCCTGCCCGGACTACGCCTACATCGCCGACCACACCGCGCCCGCCGTGCAGCGCCTGCTCGACGCGGGGGCGCTCTATGTCGGCAAGACCAATCTGGACCAGTTCGCCACCGGCCTCAACGGCACCCGAACGCCGTACACCGTGCCGCGCAGCGTCTTCGGCGGCGAACTGATCTCGGGCGGGTCGAGCTCGGGTTCCGCGCTGGCCGTCGCCCTGGGTCAGGTGCCGTTCGCCGTCGCCACCGACACCGCGGGGTCGGGCCGGGTGCCCGCCGCCCTGAACGGGGTGATCGGCTTCAAACCATCGCGCGGTCTGATCAGTACCGTCGGGCTGGTACCGGCGTGCAAGTCGCTGGACTGCCTCAGCGTGATGGCCGGCTGCATCGACGACGTGGACCGCGTCTTCGACGTGATGGCCGGCCGCGACGACGCCGACGCGTGGTCCCGGGACCGCGGGCCGCGCCACGACGGCGAACCCATCCGGGTCGGCCTGCCTCCGGTCGCCGAACTGGAATTCTTCGGCGACGACGCCATGCGCGCCGCACACCTGGGTTTCCGGGAGCACCTGGAACGCCAGGCCGTCATCGTCGAGGTGTCGCTGGAGCCGTTCCTGGCGGCCGGCGCGCTGCTGTATCAGGGTCCGTGGGTGGCCGAGCGGCTGGTCGAATTCGGTGATTTCCTTGCCGCCCAGCCTGATTCGATCCATCCGGTGGTACGGGATATCTTCCGCAGCGGGCTGACCTACACGGCAGTGGACGCGTTCGCCGCCCTGCAGCGCCTCCAGGAACTCAAGGCCGAGGTGGGCCGGCTCTGGCAGGACATGGACATCCTGGTGGTACCCACCATCGGCACCACCTTCACCGTCGAGCAGGTGCAGCAGCGACCCATCGACTGCAACACGATGTTGGGCCACTACACGCATTTCGGGAATCTGCTCGACCTGCTGGGAGTCGCGGTGCCGCTGGGCGTCACCAGCGACGGCCGGCCCTACAGCGCGATGCTGCTGGGCAATGCGCTCTCCGATGACATCGCGCTGACGCTGGCCGCTCAGATCCTCGATGAACCCAGACCCGCCGCCACCGCGGCCGATTCGTCCGTGAAGGAGCAGGTGTGACCGTCACCGTCCCCGCCGAGCCGTCGGCGTTCTCGCTCGTGCCCGACCGCACCGCGCTCATCGTCATCGACATGCAGCGCGACTTCCTGCTGCCCGGCGGGTTCGGCGAGAGCCTGGGCAACGACGTCGACCAACTGCTCAAGGTGGTCTCACCGCTGGCCGCGCTGATCGCCGCGGCGCGTGAAGCGGGAATCCTGGTGATCCACACCAGAGAGGGCCACGAACCCGATCTCTCGGATTGCCCGCCCGCCAAGCTGTCTCGCGGTGCGCCGTCGAAACGGATCGGCGACCCTGGCAAGTACGGGCGCATCCTGATTCGCGGTGAATACGGTCACGACATCGTCGACGAACTCTCGCCGATCGAGGGCGAAGTGGTGATCGATAAGCCCGGCAAGGGTGCGTTCTACGCCACCCCACTCCAGGACGTGCTGACCGAGGCGGGTATCACCCAACTGCTGGTCACCGGTGTCACCACCGAAGTGTGCGTGCACACCACCACTCGCGAAGCCAATGACCGTGGCTACGAATGTCTGGTGGTATCCGACTGTGTCGGTTCGTATTTCCCGGATTTCCAACGGGTGGGGCTGGAGATGATCAAGGCCCAGGGGGGCATTTTCGGGTGGGTGGCGGACACCGCCGCCGTCATTCCCGCACTGCAGCAACTCACGACCAACGCCGCCTGAGAGGACCCACCCATGTCGACCGACGTCTCCGATCCCCCAGCCGCCCCCGACACCCCGAAACCTGCGTTCTCCATCCCGTGGTGGACGCGCGGCGACACCAACGCATTCTTCGGGCTGGGATTCAACATCCTGGTCAACGTCCTGACCCTCACCGGGCTGATGATCGGTGTGATCAACGTGGCGCCCGGCGACGTGCTGGGCACCGTGCTGCCGGCGCTCGGCGTGGCGCTGATCCTGGGCAACCTCTACTACACCTTCCTGGCCCGCAGGCTCGCCCGGCGCGAGAACCGCACGGACGTCACGGCTCTGCCGTACGGCCCCAGCGTGCCGCACATGTTCATCGTCGTGTTCGTCGTCATGCTGCCGGTGTACCTGAACACCAAGGACGCCATGCTGGCCTGGGAGTCCGGGCTGGCGTGGGCCTTCATGATCGGTGTCATCGTGATGATCGGCGCGTTCGTCGGGCCCTACATCCGCAAGCTGACCCCACGCGCGGCGATGCTGGGCACCCTGGCCGGCATCTCCATCACCTTCATCTCGATGCGGCCCGCCGCGCAGATGTGGGAAGTGGCCTGGATCGGCCTGCCGGTGCTGGCCATCATCCTCATCGGATTCTTCACCGATATGAAGCTGCCGTTCGGGATCCCGGTCGGTCTGGCCGCCCTGCTGGTCGGCACCGCCATCGGCTGGATCGGTGGCTACATGTCCGCACCCGATGTCGGGCAAGCGGTTTCGGACATCGCGATCGGCGTCCCCGACCTGCGGCTGGATCTCTTGTTCTCCGGCCTGTCGCATCTGGCCCCGCTGTTGGGTACCGCGATACCGCTGGGCGTCTACAACTTCACCGAGGCGATGAGCAACGTGGAGAGTGCGGCGGCCGCCGGCGACAACTACAACCTGCGCAGCGTGCTGCTCGCCGACGGTGCGGGCGCGGTCATCGGGTCGGCGTTCGGCTCACCGTTCCCACCTGCGGTGTACATCGGCCACCCGGGCTGGAAAGACGCCGGCGGCCGAGCCGGGTACTCGCTGGCCAGTGGTGTGGTGATCGGAATCTTCTGCTTCCTGGGGCTTTTCGGTGTGCTGGACGCGCTGTTGCCGGTGCCGGCCATCGTGCCGATCCTGCTCTACATCGGCCTGCTGATCGGCGCGCAGGCATTCCAGGCGGTGCCGCGGCTACATGCGGTCGCGGTGGTGGCCGCGATTCTGCCCAACCTGGCGCAGTGGGCCAGCGGCCTGATCGACAACGCCCTCAATGCCGCGGGTACGTCGGCGTCGGCGGTCGGCCTGGAAAAGCTCAACGGCGCGGGTGTCGTCTATGACGGATTACAGACCCTCGGCGAGGGCGCGGTGCTGGTCGGCCTGATCCTGGGCACCATGGTGGCGTTCATCCTGGAGAAGAAGTTCCTGTACGCCGCCATCGCCTCTGTCGTCGGCGCCGCGCTGTCCTTCATCGGCCTGATCCATGCCCCCGAGGTGGCCTGGGCCGCCAATCCGCAAGTGGCCCTGGGTTACCTCTTCTTCGGAATCGTCTGCGCCGCGTACTCCCTGCTGCCCGGCTCGAAGGACCCCGTCGTCGTCGACGAGTCCGACGTCGTCGCCGGCCACTAGCCGGGCAGGTCCGCGCGAACGTGAATTACCCGCCAATAAAATCGCCCGCGATTTATTGGGGGGTAATTCACGTTCGCGGCCGCCCAGGGGGGTGGGTCAGTCGGCGACGAACGGGACCTCGGCGCCGGGCGCCAGCACGACGTACATCCGGCGCCACGGATCAGTGTCGACGAGTTCCCACTGATGTCCTGTGCCCGTGGTGTCCTCGGCAAGGAGTACGTCGCCGGGGGCGAGGGTGAACTCCTCGTCGTCGCGGGTGCGGAAACGCAGCGTGCCCGCCAGCGTCACCACCAGTTGACGCACGGGTGCGGTGTGCCAGGCCAGTGATCCGCCGCCGGCGGTCTCCTCGACGGTGACATGCGCGGCCGACATCGCCACCGACACCAGATCGGCGTTGCGGCCGGGCGTCATGTCCAGCGTGCCCATGTCCACGTGCGAGCCACCGTCATCACCGGTCCACAACCGAACACACCTGATCATGGGCCCAACGGTAGGCCGGAGACGGCCATCACACCAGGTCCGGGGGGTGTCATAGCTAACCTATCTTTTCGTGGTCAGTTGTCTACGAAACCGTTTACGCTGATTCCATGGCACCACGCACGCACAGCGTCGACCCTCGCGCCGAGCGGGTACGCACCCGTCTGCACGAGGCGGCGTTCGCCCTCGCCCACGAGCATCCGGTCGACGAACTGACCGTCGCGGGCATCGTCGGACGGGCCGGCGTCAGCCGGCAGGTGTTCTATCAACACTTCCGGGACCGTGACGACGCCGTCGCGGCCGCCTTCACGGTGGCGTTCGCGGACGCCACCGCCGACACCGACAGCGATCCCCGGGTGCGCATCATGCGGTTGTTCGACTTCGCCGGAGAACACCGCGCCATGTACCGCAACGTCATCTACAGCGCCGTCACCCAACCCGTGGTCGCCGCCTTCCGCGCCGAACTCGCCCCCGCGTGCGCCGAGATCGCCGGTCAGGGCATGGCCGTGGTGACCCCGATTGCCGGCCTGACCGTCGAGGGCGTGACCCGATTCCTGGTGGGCGGCTTCATGGAAGTGCTGCGCTCCTGGATGGACGACCCCGCCCCCGCCGACGCCCGTGACCTCCGCGACCGGGTCGCCGCCGCGTTCGACACCGTCAACGCGCTGCTCACCCTCCCCAACTCTGAAAGGCTCTGACCATGGGCAAGCACCATTCGCCCGCGCCCACCGCGCAGGAACCACAACTGACCCGCACCCACGTCCGCAACGTCGCACTGGCCATGGTCACCTTCACCATCCTGGTGCTGGCCATGATCGCCAGTTACGCAGGCGCGTTCGCCAAGCCGACGCTGCACCATCTGTCGGTGGCCGTCGCCGCCCCGGCCCAGATCACCGACGCGCTGCGCGGGCAGCAGTCCCTGGACATCACCGCGGTGGCCGACGCCGCGGCGGCACGCGATCAGGTGTTGCAGCGCACGGCCGACGCCGCCTTCGTCGTCGACTCCCCTGGCTCGTTGAACATCTATGTCGCCGGCGGCGGTGGGCGCAGCGTCGCCGCCGCAGCCGAAACCGTGGGCCGTGCCGTGGCCGCGAAAACCGGTCTGGCACCGGCAGTCGCCGATATCGCCCCGACGTCGCCGGGCGACCCGTCGGGCACGGTCGAGTTCTACGCCGTCATCTTCGTCTCGATCGGCGCGTCGGTCGGGGCTGCGGCGTTCGGCCGGATGGTCGGCCCGGTGCGCCGGGCCTCCACCCTGGCGCTGCGCACCCTCACCTTGTCCGCGTACGCCGCGATGCTGGCCGGCGTGGTGACGATCTACGTCGACGCCGCACTCGGCGCGCTGACGGGACACCCGTGGCAGGTGTTCGGTTCACTGTGGCTCTACGCCATGGCCGTCGGC
This sequence comes from Mycolicibacterium cosmeticum, assembly GCA_016197365.1. Classification (GTDB taxonomy): domain Bacteria; phylum Actinomycetota; class Actinomycetes; order Mycobacteriales; family Mycobacteriaceae; genus Mycobacterium; species Mycobacterium cosmeticum_A. The sequence goes on from JACPVS010000013.1 coordinate 11,616, forward strand.
GGCGCGGTGACCGGAGTGGCCGCGGCGTTCGGCACCGTCGCCTCGATGACGCTGACGGCATTCCTCGTCATCGTCGGCAATGCCGCCGCCGCCGGTCCCGTCGGCCGGCCCCTGCTCACCGGCTTCTACACCACGTTCAACCACATCGTGCCGCAGGGTTCCGGGGTATCGCTGCTGCGCAGTGTCGAGTATTTCGACGGCCACGGCGCGCTGACCCCCCTTGTCACACTTCTGGTGTGGGCCGGCACGGGTTGCGTGCTGGCGGTGGTCGCGACGGCCCGGCGCGAACTCGCCGACCGACGCACCCCGGCACCCGCCGCACCGGAACTGGTCACCGCCTGAGGTAGTTCCGACCGCTGTGATTTGTGGAATTTCCGCCGCATTGAGTGCGGTGGAAACTCCACAAATCGCTGGGCGGGGCCGCGGCTGAATTATCGTCCGTGGCATGAGCGCAACCACCGAGCCGTACTACGACCTCGGCACCTATCACCGCCGAGTCGACACCTCCGATCCCGCGGCCCAAATCTGGTTCGACCGCGGCATGGTCTGGGCCTACGCCTTCAATCATGAAGAAGCGGTGCACTGTTTCGAGCGCGCGCTGGAGCTCGACCCCGATCTGGCCATCGCCCGCTGGGCCATCGCCTACTCGGTGAGCCCGAACTACAACAAGGCATGGGAGGCGTTCGATCCACTCGACCTGGCCACCTCGCTGGCGCGGGCACATGCCGAACTGACCCACGCGGCCGGCGGGCGGGCCTCCGCGGTGGAACGGGCCCTGATCGACGCGCTCGCCAGCCGGTTCCTCACCGCCGACCCGCAGGACACCGACGCCCTCGCGGCCGGGCACATCGCCTATGCCGACGCGATGGCCCGCGTCGCCGCGGAGCATCCCGATGATGTCGACGTCGCCGCGTTGGCCGCCGACGCGCTGCTCAACGTCACCGCGTGGGCGTTGTGGGACAGCGCCACCGGCAACCCCGCGCCCGGTTCACGGGTCCTGGAAGCCACCCGGATCCTCGACGACGCCCTCGCCACCCCGGCCGGCCAGTCCCATCCCGGGGTCCTGCACCTCTACCTGCACGCGTGCGAGATGTCGGCACACCCCGAAAAGGCGCTGCCCGCCGCCGACCTGCTGCGGGGCCTGGTACCCGACGCCGGCCACCTGCAACACATGCCCAGTCACATCGACGTGCTGTGCGGTGACTACCGGGCCTCGATCCTGGCAAACCGGGCCGCGGTACATGCCGACCGCGAATTCGTCCGGCGCGCGGGCCCGCTGAACTTCTACTCCCTGTACCGCGCCCACGATCTGCATTTCGTCGTGTACTCGGCGATGTTCGAGGGGCAGTCCCGGGTAGCCCTGGAGGCGGCCGACGAATTGTCCCTGCAGTTGACGCCGGAGCTGCTGGCCATCGAGTCCCCACCGATGGCCGACTGGTTGGAGGCGTTCGTGCCGTTGCGGGTGCATGTACTGGTGCGCTTCGGGCGCTGGGAGGACCTGATCGCCACACCGCTGCCCGACGACCCGGAGCTGTACTGCACCACCACGGCCACCATCCATTACGGCCGCGGGGTGGCGCACGCCGCGAAAGGCCAGCTCCCCCAAGCCCACGCCGAACGGGAAGCTCTGGCAGCGGCATATGCGGCCGTCCCGGACACCCGGTATCTGTTCAACAACACCAGCCGCGACATCCTGGCCATCGCCGTCGCCATGCTGGACGGCGAAATCGCTTACCGCGAGGGACGTTTCGACGAGGCGTTCACCCATCTGCGGACGGCGATCGCCCTCGATGACGCCCTGCCCTACGACGAACCGTGGGGCTGGATGCAACCGACCCGGCACGCCTACGGGGCGTTACTGCTCGAACAGGGCCGGGTCGAGGACGCCGCCGCCGTCTACGCGGCCGACCTGGGGCTGGACGACACCCTGCGCCGGTCCTGCCAGCATCCCGGCAACCTCTGGAGCCTGCACGGCTACCACGAATGCCTGCGCCGGCTGGGCCGGGACGCCGAGGCCACCATCATCGGCCGCCAGCTCGAGCTCGCGCGGGCACGCGCCGATGTCCCGGTTAACGCGTCGTGTGCGTGCCGTCTCGATGTGGTAACAACCGCGAAAGACTGCTGCCACTGAAGGCGCGTCTCGAGCGCGACCACCGGACACAGGACTAAGGTGTTGAGCAGGCAGGGGTTTCGCGCTTCGCAACGGGGCGACTGCGCGACGGCCCCTCGCCGTTTGGGGGATCAGTGTCCGTATCCATGTCCACATCCACTCACCGGTCGGACGAACCGATGGCGGCCTTGGTCGACATCATCAAATTTGCCGTCGCCGAGTCGGTGCGTTCGGCCGGCGGAAGCCAGCGGGATATCGATCGTGTCGCGGTTGCGGCCGCCTACGCCGCCTGGTGTTGGGGTTCTGCGGCGGCGTTCGAAACCGTCCCGCAGGTATGTCATCAGTTCTAGCCACATCTGTACGTAGGGCGTCGCGCCGAGGTTGAGTAGGCTCCGGTGCGTGGCCATCAGTGCGCGCGACCTCGAGTATCTGGGCCGCTGCGTCGAACTCGCCGGGGTGGCGTTCGATGACGGCGACGAACCCTTCGGATCGATCCTGGTCGACGAGTCGGGCCAGACGGTGTTCGAGGACCGTAACCGGGTCAAGGGCGGCGATGCCACCCAGCATCCGGAGTTTGCGATCGCGCGGTGGGCCGTCGAGCACCTGACCCCGTCGCAGCGCAACGCTGCGACGGTCTACACCTCCGGCGAGCATTGTCCGATGTGTGCGGCCGCGCACGCCTGGGTCGGCCTCGGCCGCATCGTGTACGCGGCGTCGTCGGCGCAGCTGAGCCAGTGGTGCGCGGATTGGGGCACACCGGCCTCACCGGTCGCGGCCCTGCCCATCACCGCCGTCGCCCCCGGTATCGCCACCGACGGACCGGCCGCCGAGCTGACCGAACGCATGCACGCACTCTACGAAGCGAAGTTCCGGCCGTGACCGATCCGGAGTGGGTGACCCACGCGATCTGGTGGCAGATCTATCCGCTGGGATTCGTCGGCGCCTTTCCTGCCGAGCCGGCACCGCAGCCGGGCGAGCACCGGCTGCTGCGGATCGTCGAATGGTTGGACCACGCGGTGGAACTCGGTTGCTCCGGGATTGCGCTGGGCCCGGTGTTCGCCTCCCGCACCCACGGCTACGACACCACCGACCACTACCGCATCGATCCCCGGCTCGGGGACGACGCCGATTTCGACCTGCTCGTGCAGGAGGCGCACCGGCGCGGCTTGCGGGTGCTGCTCGACGGCGTCTTCAATCACGTCGGCACCGACTTCCCGCGCTACCGGGACGCACGCGACGGTGGCGACAGCGCCTGGTTTCGCAAGGGGCGCGACGGGTTTGGCACCTTCGAGGGCCACGGCGAGCTGATCGCGCTGAACCACGGCAACCCCGACGTCGTGAACTACACCGTCGAGGTGATGGCGCACTGGCTGGAACGCGGCGCCGACGGCTGGCGGTTGGACGCCGCCTACGCCGTCCCGGACCGGTTCTGGGCTTCGGTGCTGCCCGCCGTCCGGGCCCGCCATCCACAGGCGTGGTTCGTCGGCGAGGTGATCCACGGCGACTACCCCGCGCAGGTGCGGGCCGCCGGTTTCGACTCCGTCACGCAATACGAGTTGTGGAAGGCGATCTGGAGCAGCCTCAACGACGGCAATTTCCACGAGCTGGACTGGGCGCTGCAGCGCCACAGCGAATTCCTGGACACCTTCGTGCCGCTCACCTTCGTCGGCAATCACGATGTCACCCGGATAGCCAGCCAGCTCGACGATCCCCGCCATCTGGAACACGCCCTGGTGCTGCTGCTGACCACCGGAGGCACGCCGAGCATCTACGCCGGCGACGAATGGGGTTGGCAGGCCGTCAAGGAGGAACGGGTCGGTGGTGACGACACGGTCCGACCCGAATTTTCCGAGCGCCCAACCGGTTACAGCGACATCCTGGCGCTGCACCAGTACCTCATCGGGCTGCGGCGCAGGCATGCGTGGCTGCACACCGCGAGCACCGAGGCGATCCAGGTGAGCAACACCGGCTACGTGTACCGCACCCACGCGGAGGGCGGCGAGCTGACGGTGGCACTCAACGTCAGCAATGAACCGTTCCCCGTCACCCTGCCCCGGCCGGGTCACATCGCAGCCGGCTCGGGCGCGCCACCGCCGGATTTCGTTGCAGATGTGGTGGTCCCGCCGCACGGATGGGTCATCGTCGAGCCGTCGTGAATATCTGCCAACAGCAGGAGACCGAGTGAACAACGGGCCTAAGCTTTCCCACCGATGACGACGACAGCCGAAAGCCCGCCGCATTCCGATTCGGATGACGCCGCGCTCCCCACAAAATTGGGTCGCCGCCGGTTTCTGTCCCGTGTCAGCATCCAGTCCAAATTGCTGGTGATGCTGCTGGCCACCAGCATCCTGTCGGCCGCCGTGGTCGGGGTCATCGGCTACCAGTCCGGGCGAGAATCCCTGCGGAATTCGGTATTCGACCGGCTCACCGAAATTCGGCAATCGCAGACCCGGCAACTGGCCACCCAGATATCGGACCTCAAGAATTCGTTGGTCATCTATTCGCGCGGGTCCACCACCACACAGGCATTGCAGGCGTTCACTGCGGGATTCGACCAGCTGGGCAATGCCACCATCAGCCCGCAGCAACAGCAGGCGCTGTCGAACTACTACAACAACCAATTCGCCAAGGTCGAGGACCAGCAGACCGGCGACGTGGTCGACGTCTCCGCACTGATGCCGGCGTCGAATGCGCAGAAGTACCTACAGGCCAACTACACGACACCCTTCGACGACTTCGACAAGGCCATCCAGTTCGACGACGCCCGCGACGGCAGCCAATGGTCGGCCGCCAACGCGAGCTACAACGACTTCTTCCGGGAGATCGTCACCCGGTTCGAATTCGAGGATGCCCTGCTGATCGACCCCCGGGGCAACGTCGTCTACACCGCCTACAAGGGCGTCGACCTGGGCACCAACGTCCTCAACGGCCCATACCGCAGCGGCAATCTGACCGATGCCTATCTCAAGGCGATGCAGTCCAACGCCGTTGACTATGTCGCCATCACCGACTTCGGCGACTATCAGCCGGCGCCGTCTCCCACCGCCTGGCTGGTGTCGCCCGTCGGCGATGTCGGGCACGTCGAGGGGGTGCTGGCCCTGCAGTTCCCGATCTCCAAGATCAACCGGCTGATGACGATGGACAAGCGCTGGGAAGAGTCCGGTATGGGCAAGACCGGCGAGACCTACATCGTCGGTCCCGACGACCTGATGCGCTCGGACTCACGGTTGTTCACCCAGGATCCCCAGAAGTTCAAGCGCGACGTCATCAATGCGGGCACCCCACCTGACATCGCAGAGGACTCCATCCGCCAGGACGGCAACACCCTGGTGCAACCCGTCGGAAGCGACGCCACCAAGTTGGCCCAGCGTGGCCAGAAGGGCACCTTGATCGCGCGCGACTACCTCGGCAAGGAAACGTTGCAGGCGTACGCCCCGGTCGACATCAACGGTCTGCACTGGGCCGTCATCGCCAAGATCGACACCTCCGAGGCGTTCGCTCCGGTGTCCGCTTTCACCCGCACCCTGGTGTTGTCGACAGCCGCGATCATCTTCGTGGTGTCCATCGCTGCCATGCTGCTGGCCCGCCTGTTCATCCGTCCCATCAGACGGCTGGAGTCGGGCGCCCAGCAGATCAGCTCCGGTGACTACGGGGTGACGGTCCCGGTCCAGTCGAAGGACGAATTCGGCGATCTCACAGTCGCTTTCAACGGGATGAGCCGCAACCTGGCGATCAAGGAGGATCTGCTCAACGAGCAGCGCCGGGAGAACGACCGGCTGCTGCTCTCGTTGATGCCCGAACAGGTGGTGGCCCGGTACCGGGAGGGCGAGGAGACCATCGCCCAGGATCACCAGGACGTGACGGTGATCTTCGCCGACATCGCAGGCCTGGACGAGTTGTCCGCGGACCTCAGCTCGGATGCCTCGCTGGCCATCGTCAATCGGCTGGTGCGCCAGTTCGACGCCGCGGCCGAGAGCCTCGGGGTGGAACGGGTACGCACCCTGCACAACGGTTACCTGGCCAGCTGTGGACTCAACGTGCCCCGGCTCGACAACGTCCGGCGCACGGTCGATTTCGCGATCGAGATGCAGCGCATCGTGGACCGCTACAACGGCGAGACGGGCAACAACCTGCAACTGCGGGCCGGCATCGACACCGGAACCGTGACCAGCGGACTGGTCGGCCGGTCCAGCCTGGCCTACGACATGTGGGGTGCGACAGTCGATCTGGCCAACCAGGTCCAGAGCGGCACGTCGCAGCCGGGCGTGTACGTGACCGCGCGGGTGCGCGACGCGGTGAGTGATCCGAATCTGTTCGTCGCCGCCGGCGAGATCACGATCCCCAGTGGTTCGGAGCCGGTGTGGCGGCTCATGGAGCGCAGACCGTGACCGATCTGCTCGACGCGTCGTGGTTCTACTGGGCCATCGGGGTCTCCGTAGGCCTGCCGGTCGCCCTGGTGATCCTCACCGAGCTTCGCAACGCGCTCATCCGGCGCGGCAGCGCCCTGGCCCGCGCGGTGGGCTTGCTGCGCAATTTCATCCTGCCGCTGGGCGCGCTGCTGCTGTTGCTGACCAAGGCCAACGAGGTGGACGCCGACGCCACCCCGGTCCGCATCATCGCCACGGTGTTCGGCTTCGTCATCCTGGTGCTGCTGCTGTCCGGTTTCAACGCCACCCTGTTCCAGGGTGCACCCGAAGGCAGCTGGCGCAAGCGGATTCCATCGATCTTCCTGGACGTCGCGCGCTTCGCGGTGATCGCGGTCGGACTGGCCATCATCTTCTCCTACGTCTGGGGTGCCGACGTCGGCGGTCTTTTCACCGCGCTCGGCATCACCTCGATCGTGCTGGGCCTTGCGCTGCAGAACTCGGTGGGCCAGATCGTCTCGGGCCTGCTGCTGCTGTTCGAGCAGCCGTTCCAGCTCGGCGACTGGTTGGACACCCCGTCCGCCAGGGGTCGGGTTGTCGAGGTCAACTGGCGCGCAACGCATATCGACACCGGCAGCGGTATGCAGATCATGCCCAACTCGGTGCTGGCGGCCGCGTCGTTCAACAATCAGAGCCGGCCGCCCGGTGATCACTCGATCTCGGTGGTCAGCGTGTTCGCCCTGGAGGACGCACCCGACGAGGTGTGCGCCGTGCTGACCCGGGTGGCGGCCAACCTCCCCCAACTCCGGCCCGACGCGCGGCCGAAAGCCGTTGCCATGGGCGGCCTTCAGTACAAGACGACCATCCCCTTGCGCACCCCCGCCGATGACGGTGCCGCACGGGCCACGTTCCTGCGCTGGATCTGGTACGCCACCCGACGCGCGGATCTGCATCTGGACGAGGCCGAGGATGATTTCGCCGTGCCGGACCGTGTCGACGAGGCGTTGAAGGTGGTCGCTTCGACACTGCGCCTGCAGGAGAACGAGTTCGGCGATGTGCTGCCCTACGTCCGGCTGACCCGGTACGGCGCCGATGAGACGCTGCAGGCCCCCGGCCAGATTCCAAGCCAGATGACCTTCATCGTCAAGGGCCGGGTGCGGCTGACGGCGTTGCGGGCGGACGGTTCGATCGTGACCGTCCGCACCGCCGAGTCGGGCGACTTCCTGGGCCAGACGGCACTCACCCGCGAACCGGTGGTGGCGGGCGCCCATGCGCTGGACGAGGTCACCGTGCTGCAGATCAACCGTGCTCACGTCGAGGAGCTGGTGGCGCGAAAGCCGCTGCTGCTCCAGGAGATCGGGCGAGCGATCGAGGACCGGCGCAGCGCCGCGCGTGAAGCGCTGGCCGCCTCGGAGTAAGTCACGACGAGTCACGACGCGGTCTCAGGCCCGAGTCTCAATCGTTAGCCAACCGCGATATCGCCGCGCGTCGTGTTACACGTGTGGCATTTGGGGCGCGTGATTCACTTTCTCACGAAGATAAGCAGCGGCAATTGCTTAGATCTCGTGATGAAAGGTGGGTTTGTTGCCGTTATGAAGTTCATCAGAAAGATTCGTGGAGAGTGGCTCCGCCGGGCGGCGGTGGTCGCCGCGACCGTCGTCGCACTGCCCGGGTTGATCGGCTTCGCGGGGGGTTCGGCTACAGCAGGAGCATTCTCGCGGCCGGGTCTGCCCGTCGAATACCTCGACGTCCCGTCGGCGGCGATGGGACGCGACATCCGCATCCAGTTCCAGGGCGGCGGACCGCATGCGGTCTACCTGCTCGACGGTCTGCGTGCCCAGGACGACTACAGCGGTTGGGATATCAACACCCCGGCGTTCGAGTGGTACTACCAGTCGGGTCTGTCGACGATCATGCCGGTCGGCGGCCAGTCCAGCTTCTACACCGACTGGTACCAGCCGTCGAAGGGCAACGGCCAGAACTACACCTACAAGTGGGAGACGTTCCTGACCCAGGAACTGCCTGCCTACCTGGAGACCAACAAGGGCGTGTCGCGCACCGGCAACGCCGTGGTCGGTCTGTCGATGGCGGGCAGCGCTGCCCTGACCTACGCGATCTACCATCCGCAGCAGTTCATCTACGCGGGCACTCTGTCGGGCTTCCTCAACCCGTCCGAGGGTTGGTGGCCGATGCTGATCGGGCTGGCGATGAACGACGCCGGCGGGTTCAACGCCGAGAGCATGTGGGGTCCGTCGTCTGACCCGGCGTGGCGGCGCAACGACCCGATGATCAACATCAATCAGTTGGTCGCCAACAACACTCGCATCTGGATCTACTGCGGCACCGGTACGCCGTCGGATCTCGATTCCGGGACGGCCGGACAGAACCTGATGGCAGCCCAGTTCCTCGAAGGGTTCACGCTGCGCACCAACGTCACCTTCCGTGATCGCTACATCGCTGCGGGCGGTAACAACGGCGTGTTCAACTTCCCGGCCAACGGAACGCACACCTGGGCGTACTGGGGTCAGCAGCTTCAGATGATGAAGCCCGACATCCAGCGCGTGCTCGGGGCGCAGTCCGTCACCTAGCACCAACAGAACCACAGGGAGCCTGCCGCAACCCCCCGAGCGGCAGGCTCCCTGCTTTTGTGTGTCAGCCCTGAACCGTCGGGCGGATGGTCAGATCACCGATCTCGACGTCGCGTGGCTGCTCGATGGCGAACGCCACCGCCCGGCCCACCGCCTCCGGGGCGACGGCGAATTCCGGCATACCGGAAGTGATTTCCGGACCGCCGAGCTCGGTGCGCACGTAGCCCGGGGAGATGCTGGTGGTGCGAATGACCCCGTCGGTCGATTCTTGGCGCAACGCCTCCAGCACCGTGCGTACCGCGTTCTTGGTCGCGGCGTACACCCCCATGTTCGGCACGATCTTCAGCCCCGCCGTCGAGACGATGGTGACGAAATCCCCGTGCCCCTGCCGCCGGAACACCGGCATCGCAGCGGCGATCCCGTTGAGCACTCCGCGCAGATTCACCTCGATCATCGCCGACCACGCCGCGAGATCACCGTCGGCCACCGGGCCCAGCGACGCGATACCCGCGTTACTCACCAACACATCGAGGCGGCCGAATTCGCTGACCGCCGCGGCCACCAGTCGCTCGGCGTCCTCGGGTCGCGTCACATCGACCACTTCGTGGATGACAGCGGCACCCTCGGCCCGCAACGAATCCTGCAGGGCCACCAGCAGATCGGCTCGGCGCGCACCCAGGACGACGTTGGCGCCGCGCCCCGCCAGGTGCCGCGCCGTGGCCGCACCGATCCCGCTACTGGCGCCGGTGATGGCAACGACCTTGCCCGTCAGTGGATCAGCTGCACTCACGGCCGCAGCACCAGCTTGCCGCGGGTATGGCGTTCCTCCAGATCGCGATACGCCGCGCGCACCTCATCCAAGGGATAGACCTTCGCGATGGGAACCTCGAGGTCACCGGCCGCAACCAAGCCGGCGAGCTCGGCGACCACCGCCGCGGTAGTGGCCTCCGCGCTACCCACACCCAGCACGCCGTACTGCTCGATCGCGGCGAAATCGATGACGGTGTCGACCCGTTCACGTGCGACGCCCAGTTCGTCCACGGCCAGTGCCACATAGCCGCCACCGAAGAAATCGAGGAACGCGTCGACCTCTCCGGACGGTGACGCCTGCCGCAGCCGGTCGGCCAGTCCGTCCCCGTAGTTGACCGGGATCGCACCGTGCTCGCGCAGCCACCCGTCGTTGGACGGTCCCGCGATACCGAGAACGGTCGCGCCGGCGCGCGCGGCCAACTGCACTGCGATGGTGCCGACACCGCCGGCCGCACCGGCGATCACCACGACGTCCCCGGCGTTCAGACCCACCGACCCGACCGCCGCATAGGCCGTGGAGCCCGCCACATACAGCGATCCGGCCACCTCCCATGGCACGCCCGCGGGCTTGATCGCGAGCTGATCGACGGGCACCGTCACGTACTGGGCGTGACTGGAGCGCCGCAGCGAGAACCCGAGCACCTCGTCGCCGACGGCGAAGTCGTTCACGCCAGGCCCCTGTGCAACGACGACGCCCGCCAGGTCGCTCCCCTGACCCGACGGGAACGTCGCCGGCCAGCGCTCGTGCAACAAGCCGTTGCGTATCATCACCTCGCCCGGATTGATGCCCGCGGCCTTCACCTCGACGAGCACTTCACCTGCACCCGGTACCGGCCGCGGCACGTCCCGCACCTGCAGAACCTCGACATCCCCATAGTGATCGAACTGCACAGCTCTACTCATGGTGGCTATGACGAGGTGCGGCCGACAGGTATTCCGCCCCACGGCGATTCACAGGTGAATAACGTCCACCGCGGCTTTACAGTGACGCCATGACCGTCGACGACGAGAGCGCCCGGGCACGGGTGGATCCGGGTGCGCTCGCCCTGGCCACGGTTGCGGGCGCCGTCGCCTTCATCTTCGGCGGCGGCGACTGGGATGTACTCGCCGTCGTCATCGGTGTGATGCTGCTGCTCATCTTGCTGGCCCACCATCACGGCGCGCCGACGGTACGCACTCCGCGGGCCTTACTTCTGCGTGGAGCCTTCGGCGCCACAACCGGTCTCGCGCTGTGTATCGCCGTCGCGCCGGCGATCCAGTTCGGGATCATCGCGCCGTTCTTCCACCACGAGGAGGACGACGGCTTCTCCCGCGACGCGTGGCACACCACCCTGGCGATCGCGGCGCTGTGGCTCGTCGTCGCCACCCTGCTGACGATTTTCGAGCCGCGCATCGCGCGCTGGCTGGACCGCGCCCGGTAGCCCGCTGCCAGCGACCTCCCAGGGTCGCAACCTACCGTCGGCGCAGTGACCGAGCCGGGGCAAGCGGAGCGACGGGAAACAGACCCGGGGCGAGCGGAGCGACGGGAAACAGACCCGGGGCAAGCACATTCCATACGACCGGTCCTGCGCGGGATGCTGCTCGACATCGGGCCGGCGTTGGGCGCCTATTACGGCCTCCGCGCATTGGGCTTCTCCGAGTACGTGGCGCTGCTCACCGCCACCGTGCTGGCCGGGATCAAGGTCGCTTACGACGCGATCAAGGCCCGCCGACTCGACCCCTTTGCCGGCTATCTGATGCTGAACTTCGGCCTGAGCCTGGCCGTCGGACTCGCGACGTCGAATGCCCGGCTGTTGATGGTGGGCGACACCCTGGTGGGAGGTATCGGCGCGGTCATCTTCCTGGGCAGCTGTGTGATCGGGACGCCACTGACCCAGGTGGTGGCGGAGCGGGTTCGATCCACCGAAGAACCGCCGGAACCGGGTGAGGACGCGTTCAAGCACCGTGTGCATGTTCTGCTCTCGGCGATATGGGGAGTCGGCCTGCTGCTGGGCATGTTCCTGAGTCTGGGCATCATCTTTTCGCTGTCTGTCGACGTCGGGAAGGGTGTCAACACGGTGGCATCCCTCGCCCTGACCGGCGTGCTGATCCTGATCACCGTGGTCATCGCCAAGAGAGCCGCGTCGCGGTGGGAACAAAGGACCGCCCCACAGAGTTGAGTCGGTCAGGTTCAACTTTGGAGGATGGATGTCTGAAGCCACTGCAGTTCCGGTGTTGTTCGTCAGCGAGCCGATCGTGCTGCCCGGCATGGTCGTGCCGATCGAACTGGACGACGCCGCACGCGCCGCGGTCGATGCCGCGCAAGCAAGCCAGTCCGGCAAGTTGCTGATCGCGCCGCGCCTGGATGATCGCTACCCCACCTACGGCGTCATCGCGTCCATCGTGCAGGTCGGTCGCGCCCCCAGTGGCGGCGCAGCTGCCGTCGTGCGTGGTGAGCGCCGCGCACATATCGGCTCCGGCACCACCGGCCCCGGTGCGGCGCTCTGGGTCGAGGTCGAAGAAGCCGCGGAGGCCGACGTCACCGAGGACACCAAAACCCTTGCCGCCGAATACAAGAAGCTGGTGCTGGCGATGCTGCAGCGCCGCGAGGCGTGGCAGATTGTGGACGTGGTCAACAAGATCACCGATCCGTCACAGCTGGCCGACACCGCGGGATACGCCTCGTACCTGACCGACGTGCAGCGGCGCGAGCTGCTGGAGACCGAGGACGTGACCGCGCGGTTGCGTCAACTCATCGACTGGACGGGTGAACACCTGGCCGAGGTCGAGGTCAACGACAAGATCGCCGAAGACGTCCGCGAGGGAATGGACAAGCAGCAGAAGGAATTCCTGCTGCGCCAGCAGCTCAACGCCATCCGCAAGGAATTGGGCGAATTGGGTCCCGACGGGTCTGGAGAAGAAGCTGACTACCGGTCCAGAGTCGAGGCCGCCGACCTGCCGGAGAAGGTGCGCGAAGCCGCGCTGCGCGAGGTCGGCAAGCTGGAACGCTCCAGCGATCAGAGCCCCGAGGGCGGCTGGATCCGCACCTGGCTGGACACCGTCCTGGAACTGCCGTGGAACGTGACGACCGAAGATTCCGCGGACCTCACAGCGGCCCGCGAGATCCTGGACGCCGACCACCACGGTCTGGACGACGTCAAGGACCGCATCGTCGAGTACCTCGCGGTCCGCGCTCGTCGCGCCCAGCGCAACATGTCCGTCGTCGGTGGACGCGGTTCCGGCGCCGTCATGGTGCTGGCCGGCCCTCCCGGTGTCGGTAAGACCTCGCTGGGTGAATCCGTGGCACGGGCATTGGGCCGCAAGTTCGTTCGCGTCGCCCTGGGCGGTGTGCGGGACGAGGCCGAGATCCGCGGACACCGTCGCACCTACGTCGGCGCGCTGCCGGGCCGCATCGTGCGGGCCATCGGCGAGGCCGGCTCGATGAATCCCGTCGTGCTGCTCGACGAGATCGACAAGGTGGGTTCGGACTACCGTGGCGATCCGTCCTCGGCGCTGCTCGAGGTGCTGGACCCGGCGCAGAACCACACGTTCCGCGACCACTACCTGGAGCTGGACCTGGACCTGTCCGACGTCGTGTTCCTGGCGACGGCCAACGTCATCGAGAACATCCCGTCGGCCCTGCTGGACCGCATGGAACTGATCCAGATCGACGGCTACACCGAGGACGACAAGGTCGCCATCGCGCGCGACTACCTGTTGCCCCGGCAGGCCGAACGTGCGGCGTTGACGTCTGAGGAGGTGACGCTGACCGACGCTGCGTTGCGCAAGATCGCGGCGGACTACACCCGCGAACCGGGTGTGCGGCAGTTCGAGCGACTGCTGGCCAAGGCGTTGCGAAAGGTCACGACGAAGCTGGCCGCCTCGGCTGAGCCGTTGGAGATCGACGAGCCGGATCTGGTTGAGTACCTGGGCCGTCCGCGCTTCACACCGGACTCCGACGAGCGCACCGCGGTGCCCGGTGTGGCGACCGGTCTGGCCGTCACGGGCCTGGGCGGCGATGTGCTCTACATCGAGGCCGGGTCGGTCGACGCCGAGCCGGGGCTCAAGCTCACGGGCCAGCTGGGTGACGTCATGAAGGAGTCCGCGCAGATCGCGCTGTCCTACGTGCGTGCCCACGCCGAACAGCTGGGTGTCGATCCGAAGGCGCTGGACCGGCAGATCCACGTGCACGTGCCCGCGGGCGCGGTGCCCAAGGACGGTCCGTCGGCAGGTGTGACGATGGTGACCGCACTGGTCTCCATGGCCACCGGACGCCAGGTCCGCGGCGATGTCGGCATGACCGGTGAGGTCACCCTCAACGGCCGGGTGCTGCCCATCGGCGGCGTCAAGCAGAAACTGCTTGCGGCGCAGCGGGCCGGGCTGAAGACCGTCTTCATCCCGCAACGCAACGAGCCCGACCTGGACGAGGTTCCGGCCGAGGTGCTGGCGGAGCTTGAGGTCAGGCCGATGACCGATGTCGCAGAGATCGTCGCGCTGGCGCTGGAGCCCGTCGCCGCGGCCACCCAAGCCGCCTAGTGGCATAACCTCGCGAGCGTGCGTGTTTGTACGGTCTGACACGGTGTGTCGCGTACAAATGCGCACGCTCGCGAGGAGGAAATCATGCCGCTACGCAAGCTCGGGTTCCTGACCATCGGTCGGTTCGACGTGGACAGCCCCGGTCCCGGTATCGAGGAGACGCTGCAGACGATCGAACGCGCCGAGGATCTAGGCTATGACAGCGTGTGGTTGCGCTGCAGGCACTTCCAACCCGGCATCTCCTCGCCCGTGGCCATCATGGCCGCCGCGACCCAGCGCACCTCCCGGATCGAGTTGGGCACCGCGGTCATCCCGCTGGGTCTGGAGAACCCGGTGCGCCTGGCCGAGGATCTGGCCACCGTAGACATCCTGTCCGGCGGGCGGATCAACCCCGGGGTGTCGGTGGGCACCCCGATGCTCTATGACCACTACAAGGCCGGCCTGTACCCCGAATCCCATGATGTGCAGGACTTCTCGAAGGAGCGGGTGCTGCGGCTGCTGCGGGCGCTGCGCGGCGAACCGGTCAGCGACTTCGAGGGCGTGACGGGTATCGAGCAGTTCGTCCGATCGGTGCAACCGCACTCCGCAGGACTGGCCGGCCGGGTCTGGTACGGCGGCGGCCGTGAGTCGGCGATCTGGGCCGGCACCCAAGGCATCAACTACCTGACCAGTTCCGTCGTGAGTATCGAGGGCACCGAGTCTCGGGACTTCGCGACCATCCAGGCCGAACACATCGACGCCTACCGTGCGCACCACCCCGAACCCGAAAAAGCCAGAGTGTCGCAGGGATTGGTGGTCATCCCGACCGATTCGGCCACCGACGACCAGATCCGCCGCTACCGGGAGTACGCCGAAGCACGGTTCGAACGCACCAAGACCCCGCAGGGCCCTCGTGGAATGCTCTTCTCCCCCGACTACGTCGGCACCTCCGACGAACTGGCCGACCAGCTGTCCGCACATGCCGGCTTCGCCCGCGCCGACGAGGCGACGTTCGCGCTGCCGTTCTCGTTCGAGCCCGAGGACTACTCGCAGATTATCGACGATCTGGCCGAGAAGTTGGGACCACGGCTCGGCTGGGAACCGACGCGAACATGACTGTTCACGTCGTCGAGGATGCGTCATAACTCATGCGATACGTGTGCGGCGGAACGCCGACGCTGCGCACGAAGTGATAACGAAACGAGGCGTGCGACGCGAATCCGGCCTGCTCGGCGATTCTGTCCATCGGCAGGCGGGTGGACTCGAGCAGCCGGCGTGCTCTGTCGATGCGAACCTGCAGGAGCAGTTGCAGGGGTGTGGTGCCCAGGCGTGCACGGAAATGCCGATTGAGACTGCGCACGCTCGTTGATGCGTGCCGGGCGATGCTGGAGAGATCCAGAGGTTCATGCGCGTGCTTCTCGATCCACTCCACGATCGCCTGCAAGGAATCATCTTCCGGCCGTGTCGATTCGGCGTAGGGAGACTGACCGCCTTCGCGCCAACTCGGCAAGACCAGGCGCCGCGCGGTCCGGTCGGCGAGCTCGGGTCCGGCGTTCTGACGGATCAGGTGCAGGCACAGGTCAAGCCCTGCAGCTACACCGGCCGATGTCAGGATCCCACCGTCGTCGATGAACATGGCAGCTGCGTCGACCTCGACGTCGGGGTGGCGGCGCGCCAACGCGTCGGCCCACTGCCAGTGCGTGGTGACCCGCCGGCCGTCGAGCAGGCCGCTCGCGGCCAGTGTGAAAGCTCCGACACAGATGGAAGCGATGCGTGCGCCGGCAGCATGCGCCGCTCGCAAGACTTCGATCACGTCGTGGGTGGGTGGTGCCAGAAAGTCTTGCTTGCCGGGCACGATCACCACGTCCGCGGCGATTGCCCCATCGAGACCGAAAGGCGTTCGGATCTCAACGGCGCCCCACTCAAGAGTGGTGGTCACGGCTCGGTCCGCGGCACAGATTCGCACGTCGTAGGGCACATCGCCGCCGCCGGTCTCGGCCAACGCCACGTTGGCCATGCCGAAGACCTGCCCGGGAATCATCAGTTCGAAGCCCAACACCTGCTCATACCCGAGCACAGCGATGATCATGGCCAGATCTTAGCAAGATGTGGCTATCTAGCCACTAGCGGCGATGCTTCGCGCACCCCAGAGTTGAGGAACACCACCGATCGATGAAGGGCCGCACATGACAAGCCACGAGGACGCCGCCGCCGCACGGTTCGGACTACCCGACTCCCCGGTCGCGGTCGCGGCCCGCGTTCTGGTTCGCGACGTGTCCCCCGAGTTCGTCTACAACCACGCGGTCCGTAGCTATCTGTTCGCACGCGAATTGTCCGTAGCCGACGGCACCCCCGACTGCCGCGACGACGAATTGCTGTTCCTCACATGCGTCCTGCACGATCTGGGCGCCACCGAATACGCAAACACCGATCAACGGTTCGAGTTGGACGGCGCGGATGCCGCGGCTCAGTTCCTCGAAGAGCATGGCGTGGACGCCGCCCGGGTCGAGACCGCCTGGACGGCAATCGCATTGCACACCAGTGTCGGGTTGGCCCACCGGTTCGGCCCCCTCGCCGCGATGGCGCACATGGGTATCGGGACCGACATCGTCGGCAGCCACGTTCAGCAACTGCCGCAAGGATTCGCCGATCGCGTGCACGCCGCCTGGCCCCGTCATGATTTGGGTTATGCGCTCGCGGCCGTCATCGCCGATCAGGCGCAGCTCAACCCCGCCAAAGCGCCGCCGATGACCCTTCCTGACCACTTTCGTCGACTGATGTATCCGGCGCAGCCGGCCATGAACTGGTTCGACGCTGTCGATACCGCAGGCTGGAACGACCGCCCGGTCGCTGTGCGCGAAAGTCTGTCGTGAAGCGCACGCACTCAATACGCAAAGTCGTTCCCGCCAAGGACAATAGCCTTGCGGACTCCCCGTTGAGGAAGATGCCATGAAGACCAAGATCGTCAAGATTCCCGTTCTCGGTGACCACCTGGTCAACGCATATCTGCTCATCGGTCGGCGACCGATTCTCGTCGACTGCGGCATGCCCACGAGCGGTGATCGCATCTGGAATGGCAACACCGCGGCGGGCGTCGACCCGACCGATCTGGAAATGATCGTCGTCACCCATGGGCACGTTGATCATTTCGGCGCCGCCGCCGAGCTTCAAGCCCGCACCGGCGCTCCCGTCGCAGCACACGTAGGCGACCTTCCGACGTATCTCGCCGGACATTCCGATCGTGCGCAGCGCCAGCCGATCGGTGTGTTCGGACACCTTTTCACGCGAACTCCGCCGCCGAATGATGTCACCCGTCCGTTGCACCCCGACCTCGTCCTCGACGGCGAGTACCGCCTTGACGAGCGCGGCATCGACGGGCGCGTCATCCATACCCCCGGCCACACTGCTGGATCGATATCGGTGCTGCTCGATCAGGGCGACCTGATCGCCGGAGACATGCTCACGGGCGGTTTCCTGGGCTTGCTGCAATATCGCCCGTCCAATCCACCCTTCCACGACAACCCTTCGCAAGCCCTCGACAGTCTGCAGGCTGCGCTGAACCTCGGGCCGCACACCCTGCATATCGGACATGGTGGCCCCATGCCCGCCGCCAAAGTGCAACGGTGGCTTGATCGACAACTGGCCAAACGCTCGCACGGCGGACTGGATCGGGAATCGGCCTGATCCCCCGCTCACTCGAACGCGTGGCCTCGACCGTTCAGCAACCCTAGACTCGTGTTCCATGGTGGCCAACACCCTCAAACGCCGCATCGTGCACACCGTCCAGCGCCACGTCCTCAACCCCGTGGGCAGGCGACTCCCGGTGACCATGCTGGAAACCACGGGCCGCAAGTCGGGCCAGCCGCGGCGTACCGCCGTCGGCGGGCGCGTCATCGACGGCGCCTTCTGGCTGGTTTCCGAACACGGCACCGACTCCGACTATGTGAAGAACATCAAGGCTGATCCCGCAGTCCGCGTTCGCCTGCACGGCCGCTGGCGGACCGGCACCGCGCACCTGCTGCCCGACGACGACGCCGTCGCGCGGCTGGCCAGTCTGCCGCAGCTCAACAGTGCGGTGGTGCGGGTGGTGGGCAGCGATCTGCTGACCATCCGCATCGACCTCGTTTGACATGGCCTACGACGAGGATCTGGCCAACCGGATCCGTGAAATCCTGGCGACCACCCCGAACATCGACGAGAGGCGGATGTTCGGCGGGCTGGCCTTCCTGATCAACGGCAACATGGCGGTGGCAGCCAGCGGCAAAGGCGGGCTGATGGTGCGGGTGCCACCCGAGGAGGCCGCGGCGCTGTCGGCGCGCGAGCACGTCGAGCCCATGGTGATGGCCGGCCGTGAGACCCGCGGGTGGCTGCGCGTCGAAACGGAGGGCGTGCGCACCGCGCGCCAACTGCGGCCATGGGTGACACGCGGAGTCACGTACGCGTCGGGGTTGGCGCCCAAGTAATCCGGGTATGCGGGCGAGATGGCAGACGACGCCGCCACGGTCTCTGGCCTGCTGAGGCAAGCCGGAGGGACGTTCGCCGACCGAGCGGGAATCACGCTGCGGAATAAGCCCAAGCCGCTGTTCCAGTTGCTCGTCTTGGCCATGCTCGCGAGTAAGCCGATCGGCGCCGATGTCGCAGTGGCCGCAGCGGGCGAAGTCTTCCGGCGCGGCATACGCACTCCCGCTGCGGTGCTACGTACAGACCGACAAACGCTGATCGAGGCATTCGGGCGGGCCGGCTACGCGCGATACGACGAAAGCTCCGCAAGCCGGCTGACCGCGCTGGCTACCCGGGTCCGCGAGACGTATTCAGGAGACCTGAGACGGCTCGCCGACGAATCGGGCCACCAGGTCCATGCCGCATCCCGTGCCCTGCAGCAGTTCAACGGTATCGGGCCGACGGGCGCTGGCATATACCTGCGTGAGGTTCAGAGTGTATGGCACTGGGCCAGACCGTTTTTCGATGAACGTGCCACCGCAGGAGCACATGAACTCGGCTTACCGGAAGACCCTGCGCAGTTGCTCGCACTATCCGACGGGCGCCCTGCTCATCTGGCCGCTGCGCTGGTACGCGTGACGCTCGACGATGACCTGCGCGAGCGCGTCGCCGGCTGACCAGCACGGCCACACCGAGCTACAACTAGCAGGCCTGGCCTGTCGCTCACTCCAGGATGGCGGTGCCCTCCGCGGTCACTGCCACCTTGGCACCGGCGATGTCCTCGGTGACGGTGGCCGCGGCTTGGGACGGATCGGTGATCACGGCCAGCGCCCGGCTGCCGGTCGGGGTACGCACCGCCAGGAATGCCTTTTCGGCGGTGTCCTCGCGGGTGAAGGGGGTGGTCCAGGTTTCCACGGTGCCGACTCCGGCCCAGACATCCTCCGCGACCACGGTGGGTTCGGCATCCACGGTCGATTGCACGTCCTCCCAACGGAATTCACCGGTGGGCGGTTCGGTGCCGTAGATCCCGAAGCTGTGCTTGGTCAGGTAGCCGCCGTTGGCGGTGATCAGCCCGACCGCCCCCGGTTGCGCGGTCAGTCGCTCGGCCATGGTCGCGATGGAATGCGACACGTAGTTGTTCCAGGGCCCGCCCGCGAAGGTCAGGCCGCCGGTGACGGTGAGCGGCCGCTGCGGATCGTCGACCGGCAGGCCCAGTTCATTGGCCGCCACCTGGACCGCGCACGGAAAGCACGAGTAGATGTCGACGAGGTCGATCTCGTCGACACCGCGGCCGGCCAACTCCAATGCCCGGCGGCCGCCGATGCGGATGGCCGGGGATCCGTCGAAGCGAGCCCGCTCCCCGATCAGGTACGTGTCGTGGGCGTCGGTCCCCGCGTACGGGAAAACCCAGCGATCCCGCGAAATCTGCAGGTACTCAGCCTTTTCCACGGAGGTGAGGATCAGCGCCGCACCTTGGTCGACCATATTGTTCGAGTTCATCAGCTTCGTGTACGGCCAGCTGATCATCCGGTTGCCCGGCCCCGGCTGCCAGATCTCCTCGGCAGGCATCGCCGTCCGGTTCCAGGCATGCGGATTATCTTGCGCCACTTGGCTGAACCGCGACCAAAGTTCACCGATCCGGCGCCGGTGCGCCTCCGAAGACTCGCCCGACGTGATGCGCAGCGCCTGCTCGAACATCGGATAGACGTACGCGGGCCGGTCCAGCTTGATGCGGATCTCGGCGGGTCCGGCCATCTGGAATTCGTCGTCGGCACCCGGGGGCGGCGGCACCGACTCGTCCTGGGTGGTCCCGGTCAACTTCTGGCCGTGCGCCCGCAGTCGGGTGCGACTGCGCCAGGTTTCACCGCCCGCGATGAGCACCACGTCGTTGCGGCCCTGCTGGATATCCAGGCACGCCTGGTTCACCAGCGACTGCGGGATGTTCCCCCCGATGCTGGTGTAGCGGGTGGCCGCGGTCGGAGCACCGATGCGCTGGGCCAGCAGCAGTCCGGGATCGCGGTAGCGCCACGACAACAGGTTGACGATCCGGACGGCGTCGACGGCGCGCAGAACCCGGGGGTCGGCGGCGGCGCGAGCCGCCTGTTCCATCAGATCGACCGGTTCGGTGGTCGCGCTCTCCTCGCGCTGGTTGACCTGGCCGTAGCCGACGAGGACCGGGGTGCGTGGATCGAGAGGCATCTGTGAATCTTCCTGTCGGGGACAACACCGAACACCTTAGTGCCCACTTCTATAACTTAGGTAGATAACCCGCGCACGTACACTGAGGAGCAATGTCCGACGTCGGCGTGGTGGCCTCACCGCTTCTCCCCCCAGCCCATCCGCTGGTGGGAACCTTGTCGGCACTCCATCACGCCCGGGTGTACGTCGACGTCGCGGTGGTCGTGATCGTGCTCGTCGCCACCAACCTCATCGCCCACTTCACGACACCGTGGGCCAACATCGCCACGGTTCCCGCTGCGGCAATCGGACTGGTGGCGCTGGTGCGGGCCCGCGGGCTGGACTGGTCAGAACTGGGGCTCGGGCGCGAACACTGGCGTTCGGGCGCCGGTTACGCCGCGGCCGCGATCGGCATCGTGCTGGCGGTCATCGCCATCGGGGTCGCACTTCCGTGGACCCGCCCGATGTTCATGAACAATCACTACGCGACGCTCTCCGGCGCTGTGATCGCGTCGATGGTCATCATCCCGCTGCAGACCGTCATCCCCGAGGAACTGGCTTTCCGCGGCGTGCTGCACGGTGCGCTGGACCGGGCCTGGGGATTTCGCGGGGTCGCGGCCGCCGGATCGATGCTGTTCGGCCTGTGGCACATCGCCAGTTCGTTCGGCCTGACCAGCGGCAACGCCGGCTTCAGTCACATCCTCGGCGGTGGCGTGTTCGGCATGGTCGCGGGCGTCGTCGGCGCGGTGGTGGCCACCCCCGCGGCCGGATTCGTGTTCACCTGGCTGCGCCGGCGCAGCGGCAGCCTGATCGCGCCCATCGCGCTGCACTGGTCACTCAACGGGATGGGCGCGCTGGCCGCGGCGCTGGTCTGGCACGCCTCGCTCTAGTTCTTCTTCTGGACCATTCCCACGATCCACAGCAGGATCACCGACCCCAAGACGGCGGTGAACAGCGTGAACCACCAGCCACCCGCGGCCGTGTCGAGGAAGAAGCTCAACAGGAATCCGCCGATCAACGCGCCAACGATACCGATCACGATGTTCATCAGGATGCCCGAACCGCCACCCTTCACGAGCTTCCCGGCGATCCAGCCCGCGATCGCCCCGATGATGATGTAGCCGATCCAGCCCACGCTCGTCTGCGTGGTCGAACGGGCCAAGAACTCAGTAGCTGCAACGACGTCCATGTGTTGGTCTCCTGCCTACCACCGGTCGACCCGGACCGAATGCCGGGCTGCTTTCCGGTGTACCCGAGTGAGATCACGATTCGGCCCGTAAAACGGGCACGTTCGTCAACTATCAGGCCGGCGGCATCATCTCGGGCGGTGCGTTCGTCACCGGTACCGGCACTCCGACGCCCGGGCGCGCCGGCGGCGCGTTCGGATCGACCGGCGGCGGCGGCGCGTTCGGATCCACCGGCGGCGGCGGAGGCGGGCTCCACGGCCGGATGGACTGCGTCAGCGCGGCAGCGGCGACCTTGTCCACCGGATGGGCGGCAGTGCCCAGCCACACCACGAACCAGCGCGACGGTGCGCGCTGCCCGCGCGGAACACCGGCCGGTGTCGGCGCGCCGACCACGCCCGCCCAGATCTGGCCGGTGGGCTTGGTGGTGTCGGTGAACTTGACCTCGTAGTAGGACGCGGCGCCGGTCAGGTCGCCGGCCGCCAACGTCGAACTCTCCTGGCCGATCCGCGTGCCGGGGAAGGGCATGAAGAACTCACCCATATCGGAAGCCAGTCGCGCGGCGGCCTTCGCGTTGTCGGCTTCGGCGCCGGCGAACAACTTCAGGTCGAGCCGGCCCAGCAGCACGCTGGTGTCATTGGGCGGCGGCGGCGGGGTGGTGGTTCCCGGTGCCGGGACGGGCTCCGAACCTTCCGGCGGGATCTTGGTGAGCAGTGCCTGCCCGTAGGACAGCTGGGTGGCGTCGGCCACCTTCCAGCCCGCAGGCACGACGTAGCTGAAACCACCGGCAGCGTTGTCGACCCGGCCGGGCTCCGGCGGAGGCGGCGGGGGCAGCGGGGCCGGAGCGTTGGGATCGACCGGGGGCGCATTGGGATCGACGGGGGCCGGCAGCGGCGCCGGAGCCGGCGGCACGTTGGGATCGACGGGGGCCGGGGCAGGAACCGGCGCGGGCGGCGCCGGCACCGGGTCGGCATGCGACACCGCGATCGGCAGTGTCAGTGCGGCCGCGGCCGCGATCGCCAGTGCGGTAGAGAGACGCTTGCGGTGCGGCGGGCGCACGTCCGGCTGATCCATGGGGAAGAAAATACCGTGTTACGGCCGTGACGCAAGTGTGAGTTGCTCTTAGAGTGCCAATCTGGGAAGTTGCTGGCCACAATGAATCTCGTGACAAGGCGCACTATCACACATAGCTGACGGCATGTGCTCACAGCTGCGCCCACCCCGCCGCGTCGGGGTGGTCTTGCCGGCTATTTCGCCGCCGCACGGCGCGGTGTTACGACGCCGGTTGAATCGTCAGCTCCTGCGCCTTCACCGTGAAGAAAATCCGCTCGCCGGGTGCCAGCCGTAGTTCGGCGGCCGCGTCGGCGGTGATATCCGCCGCCAATCCGGGTGCGCCGTCCGGTTGTGCTTCGGCTCGCACCCGAATCGCCGGCCCGCGGCTGTCCAACTCGGCGACGGTCACCTGCACCGCGTTGCGCGGACTGCCGTGCGGCGCGTCGCGGTAGACAGCCACCGCGGCGGGCGCGAACACCGCCACCACCGGTGCTCCTGTCGCGATATCCGATTGCGGGCTTCCGTACCACTGCGTGCCCCACTCGGTGCGCAGCGCGCCGTCCTCCCATCGGCCGTTGACCAGATTCACGCCGGCGAACCGCGCGCCGAACGTGCTGCGCGGAACGGCGAGGATCTGGGTGGCGGGCCCGTGTTCGACCACCCGGCCCGCCTCCAGCACGGCGACCTGATCCGCGAGGGTCACGACATCCAGCAGATCGTGGGTGACCAAGATGGCCGCCCGCCCGTCGCGGGTCAGCACCCGCCGCAGCGTCGCACGCATCGCCGTCGCCACGGATATGTCCAGTCCGGCCATCGGTTCGTCGAGGAGCAGCACGTCGGGTTCAGCGGCCAGTGCCCGCGCCAGTGCGACCCGCTGGGCCTGCCCACCCGACAGCTGCCCCGGCATCCTGTCGACCAGATCGCCGGCGCCCACCTCGGCCAGCCACGTCTCGGCGATATTCCGGGAATCCTTGCGGCTCAACCGCTTTCCGCTGCGCGGGCTGAACGCCACATTGTCCAGCACGCTCAGGTGCGGGAACAGCAACGCGTCCTGCATGAGCAGACCGATCCGCCGGTCGTGGGTCGCGATCTGTTTTCCCGCGGCGCAGTCCGTCAGCGTCCGGTCACCGACCCGCACGTGCCCGCGATCGGGGCGCACCGCTCCGGCCAGCACCTCGAGCAGCGTCGACTTGCCTGCGCCATTGGGGCCGAGGACCGCGAGCACCTCGCCCCCGGCGACGTCGAGGTCCAGGCGCACGTCGCGCCGCGTCACCTCCAGGCTGACCTCGATCCGGCTCATGGCGTCTGCCACGCAGTGGTGCGCAACCGCCGCGCGCCGAGCCCGAGCACCACCACCGCGGCCACCAGCACCAGCAGGACCGAGAGCGCGACCGCCGCGTCGGCGTCGCTCTCCCGCTGCAGATAGATCTCCAGCGGCAGGGTCCGTGTGACGCCCTCCCGCGAACCGGCGAAGGTGAGGGTGGCACCGAATTCACCCAGCGACCTGGCGAAGGCGAGCACGGCGCCAGACACCAGGCCCGGCGCCAGCAGCGGCAACGTGACTCGCCGCCACACCGTCGTCGGGCGCGCCCCCAACGTCGCCGCCACCACCTCATAGTCGGCGCCCGCGGTGCGGGCCGCGCCCTCCAGGGCGATCACCAGGAAGGGCAGCGACACGAACGTCTGCGCCAGCACCACGGCCACCGTCGTGAACGCGATCTGGATGCCGGCGGCCTCCAGGTAGCGGCCCAGCAGTCCCAACCGGCCGAATGCGTAGAGCAGTGCGATGCCGCCGACGACGGGCGGCAGCACCAACGGCAGCAGGATCACCGGACGCAGTGCTCCGATCAGCCGTGAACGGCTGCGGGCCAGCACAAGGCCCATCGGCACCCCGAGCACCATGCACATGACCGTGCTCGCGGCCGAGGTGCGCAGGCTCAGTTCCAGAGCGGTCAGGGAGGCATGGCTGGTGATCAGCGACCAGAAACTCGGCCAATCGACCTTCACCGCCATCGCCAGCAGCGGGAGCAACACGAACAGGGTCCCCACCGCTGCCGGGAGGTAGATCCAGCGCGGCAGCCCCATGCGCCACACCATAAGTGACCTTGCGGGCCTCGTGCGGCGGGTCGGATTTCGCGGCCTAGCTACTGTCCAGTAACATCGACACCTCTCGCTGTGTTCAGCGCCGAACGAGGAGGTAACCACATGGAGGTGCTGCTCACCGGCGGCGATACCGAGCTCGGCCGTGTGGTCGCCACCGGCTTCCGCGATGAGGGCCACGACGTGGTGCTCGTCGGCGCCCGTCGCGACGACCTCGAAGTGCTCGCCAAAGAGCTGGACGCCACCTTCGTGGTCGCCGACAACACCGACGCCGCCAGCCTGACCGCTGCGCGCGAGGCATTACCTCTGCACCTCGACTGCATCGTCAACGTGCCCGCACCACGCTGGGACGCGAAAGACCCCCGGACGTTCACGCTGGCCGACCACGCCACCGCCTGGCGGCAGACGCTTGACGCGACGCTGCTGTCAGCGGTCCTCACCGTCCAGATCCTCGGTGATCAGCTGAGTTCGGGCGGGTCGATCATCAACGTCATTCCGGGCAACCCGGCCGAAGGTGGCGTCGACGCCGCCATCAAGGCCGCCGTGTCCAACTGGACGGCCGGCCAGGCATCCCATTACGGCATCCGGGGCATCACCGTGAACGCGGTGGCCACGGGCAAGGGCGCCGAGCCCGGGTATGACGGTGCGGGCGATGCCGCTTCGCCGGTGGGCGTCGAGCTCACCCGGTTGGCGCTGTTCCTCACCACGCAGTCGGCGCGGCACATCACCGGCCAGACGCTGCACGTGAGCCAGGGCGCGCTCGCCAACTTCGGCTGAGATATTCCCCCGTTCGCCCGCAGCTAAACGGGGTGACCCCTCCGCTTCGGTGTGGTTACGTAAGTCCCATGGCGATTCGACTCGGACTTCAGATTCCCAATTTCTCCTACGGCACAGGCGTTTCCGAAATCTTCCCGACCGTCGTCGCGCAGGCGCGCGAGGCCGAACAGGCGGGATTCGATTCCGTCTTCGTGATGGACCACCTGTACCAGCTCCCCGGACTCGGCGCCCCCGAGGAGCCGATGCTGGAGGCTTACACGACCCTCGGGGCGCTGGCCGCCTCCACCGAGAAGGTGCAGTTGGGCACGTTGGTCACCGGCAACACCTACCGCAACCCGACGCTGCTGGCCAAGGCCATCACCACGTTGGACGTCATCAGCCAGGGCCGTGCGGTCCTGGGTATCGGCACCGGCTGGTTCGAGCTGGAACACGACAGCCTCGGCTACGAATTCGGCACCTTCACCGAGCGCTTCAAGAAGCTCGACGAGGCGCTCGAAATCATCATGCCGATGCTCAAGGGTGACCGCGTCACCGTCGACGGCACGTACTACAAGACCCAGGATGCCTTCGCCAATCCTCGCTTCCGGGACCACATTCCGCTGATGATCGGCGGCAGCGGCGAGAAGAAGACCATCCCGCTGGCCGCCCGGCACTTCGACCACCTGAACATCATCGCCGGCTTCGACGAGCTGCCCCGCAAGGTGGCCGTGGTCAAGGAGAACTGCGAGAAGATCGACCGCGACCCGGCGACCCTGGAAACCAGCGTGCTGGCGATCGCCCTCATCGGCGAGCAGTACACCGCCGATGCCATTCCGGACGATTTCAAGCAGCAGGCCGTCTATGGCTCGCCCCAACAGGTGGCCGAGCAGCTCAAGGAGAAGGTGTACGACGCCGGCGTCGACGGCGTCATCCTCAGTTCGTTCACCATCGGCGGTTACACCCCCGGAGGTGTCGCGGCGGTGGGCGAAGCACTCCTGCCGCTGATTTCTGGGTAAACATTCACCGTCGGTGCGCCATCTCACCGCACCGGTGGGATGGCCACCGACTACCCTAGAGGTTGTATTGACAAAGTACGTCCGCTAGGAGCAGCAATGAGCCACCCCGGAGCTACGGCATCGGATCGGCATAAGGTCGTCATCGTCGGTTCGGGATTCGGCGGATTGAACGCCGCCCAGGCCCTCAAGGGCGCCGACGTCGACATCAAGTTGATCGCGCGCACCACGCATCACCTGTTTCAGCCGCTGCTGTACCAAGTCGCCACCGGCATCATCTCCGAGGGTGAGATCGCGCCGCCGACCCGGCTGATCCTGCGTAAGCAGGACAACGCGCAGGTGTTGCTGGGCGACGTGACGCGGGTGGACCTCGAGCGCAAGACCGTGGATTCGGTGCTCCTCGGCCACACCTACAGCACGCCCTACGACACGCTGATCCTGGCGGCCGGGGCGGGCCAGTCCTACTTCGGCAACGACCACTTCGCGGAGTGGGCGCCCGGCATGAAGACCATCGATGACGCACTCGAGCTGCGTGGCCGCATCCTCGGCGCGTTCGAGCAGGCCGAGCGGTCCAGCGATCCCGAGCGTCGCAAGAAGCTGCTGACCTTCGTCGTCGTCGGCGCCGGACCGACCGGTGTGGAGATGGCCGGTCAGATCCAGGAGCTCTCCGACCAGACGCTCAAGGGCAGCTTCCGGCACATCGACCCGACCGAAGCGCATGTCATCCTGCTCGACGCCGCCCCCGCCGTGCTGCCGCCCATGGGTGAGAAGCTCGGGCTGCGCGCCAAGGAGCGGCTGGAGAAGATGGGCGTCGAGATCCAGCTCAACGCCATGGTCACCGATGTGGACCGCAACGGCATCACGGTGAAGGACAAGGACGGCACCATCCGCCGGATCGAGTCGGCGAGCAAGGTGTGGTCGGCCGGTGTGCAGGCCAGCCCGCTGGGCAAGGACCTGGCCGCCCAGTCCGAGACCGAGATCGACCGGGCCGGCCGCGTGAAGGTCAACCCGGATCTGTCGATTCCCGGGCACCCCAACGTGTTCGTCATCGGCGACATGGCCTTCGTCGACGGCGTGCCCGGCATGGCGCAGGGTGCCATCCAGGGTGCGAAGTACGTGGCGGCCATCCTCAAGAACGAGGCGAAGGCCCGCGAGCACGGCACCATCCCGAAGCCGCGCCTCCCGTTCAAGTACTTCGACAAGGGCTCGATGGCCACCGTGTCCAAGTGGAACGCCGTGGCCAAGGTCGGCAAGCTGGAATTCAGCGGCTTCATCGCCTGGCTGGCCTGGCTGGGCCTGCACCTGATCTACCTGGTCGGGTTCAAGACCAAGGTCGCCACGATCCTGTCGTGGACGGTGACGTTCCTGAGCCGCCAGCGCGGTCAGCTGACCATCACCGAACAGCAGGCCTACGCCAGAACCAGGATCGAGGAACTCCAGGAGATCGCGGCGGCGGCGGCCATCGAGCAGGAACGCGCGAGCTGATCTGGCGGCGGGCTGGAGCGCAGCGACCGGGGGATCATCAGAGCCGCTCGCCCTGCCACGTCGACAGGCAGCCACCCGCAGCGAGTTCGAGAACCATCCCTGGACTCTCGAAACTCGTTTGCGGGTAACGCAATTCGCTGACGCAGGCCCGTGGGCTGCCCAGTTCGTCGTCGGTCACGGTGCCGCCGCCCAGTTCGACGCGGTGCCGCAGCAGCGGCGTTCCGTCCAGGTCGGCGTGCATCGCGCCGGACCAGTACCCGTGCGTCTCCCCCGTCCGGCCGATCTGGACGCTCTCGCGCACCCTGGCGCGGGCGTCACGGCCCAGCCGTAGCCGGGTGCCGGCCACGTGCCGCGAACCGCCGGCCACGACGGTGGGTTGCAGGTCCAGGTCGAGTTCGCCGTCCACCTGCAGATCCCACGCACTGTGCGATTCGACGGTGGCCGCGCCGGGCAGGACCATGGTGGCCGCCACCGAGCGCACCCGCAGCACCGCACCGGCCTCGACGACGATGCGGATCGCGATGCCATCCCCACCGAGCGGGGTGGCCGCCGCCGAGATCAGATGCACGGTGTCGGCCGCGGTGCGGCGGGCGGCCAGTCCCCCGTGGCATTCGATGCGCGGGCTACGGCCCGGCGAGGCCACCAGCAGGACGTCGGAACGCATGTCAGCTCGAGACCGGGACCCGCAGTTGCTCCTGCACCCAGCGCAGGACCAGGTCCGCGGTCGGGTCGTCGGTGAGCGAGATGAGGACGAACGGCCGGCCCTCGCGCACCGTGGTGGAATCGCGGCGCATCACTTCGAGGTCGGCACCCACCATCGGTGCGAGGTCGGTCTTGTTGATCACCAACAGATCTGAGAACGTCACGCCGGGACCACCTTTGCGTGGCACCTTGTCACCGCCGGCCACGTCGACGACGAAAATCTGCACGTCGATCAGACCGGACGAGAACGTGGCGGTCAGGTTGTCGCCGCCGGACTCCACCAGGATGAGATCCAGGCCTGGGTTCGCCTCGATCAGATCGTCGATCGCGTCGAGGTTGGCGGTGATGTCATCGCGGATGGCGGTGTGCGGGCAGCCGCCGGTCTGCACCGCCGCGATCCGTTCGTCGGGCAGCACCGCGTGGCGGCGCAGGAAGTCGGCATCCTCTGTGGTGTAGATGTCATTGGTCAGGACGGCCAGTGAGATCTTGTCGCGCAACTGGCGGCACAACGCGGCCACCAGGGCGGTCTTTCCCGAGCCGACGGGCCCACCCACCCCGATGCGCAGCGGCTCCCCCGGTTGGCGGACCCGCTTCGGCCGGTTCGCGTGGGTGTGCGGTTCTCCGTCGATGACATGTGGTGGCATGGCAATCCTTTTCAGCTCACAAAGAGGGGACGTTCGCGGGTCGCGTGCTGCTGGGCCAGCACGTCGAGCAGCGGATCGGACAGGTCGGCGAGTTCCTTGACCGCCAGCGCGGCGGTCTGCTCGCACTGCGGGGACAGTTCGAAGGTCAGCGCCGCGACATCGGCGGGGTCCAGGGCCAGCAGGCGCTGCGCCGCCGTCGCCGACCCGGTCATGGTGGTGTAGACCATCGACAGGGCGGTGTGCTCGGGGGCCACCGCGCTGGCGATCCCGACCTGCCCGGCCACCACCGCAAGGTGCGGTTTGATGCCCAGCGGGCCCCAATCATGTTCGGGCCAAATCATTTTGGCCAACCGGGTGAGCCCGCGGCCCTGAGCCCGGGACGCGGCCCTGGCGGCCGGCGCAGGGGTGCGGGCATCGGTTTCCGCATCGGCGGCGGCGACGGACAACGCACCCGTCTGGACGGCCGCGGCCAATGACGCCGTCACCAGTCCCTGCGTCCGGATCCGGCGGCGCAGGTAGGCGCGCAGCGTCGCCACGTCGGTGACCAACCCCGCGGTGACCGCCTCCTCCATCCCGCCGGAGTGGACGTGCCCACCGGTGGGTAGCCGCGAATCCGCGAGTGCCAGAAGCGTTGCCAGTGAGCTCATCAAAACAGGAAGTAGCGCTGCGCCATGGGGAGTTCGACCGCCGGTTGTTCGGTCCAGACGTCACCGTCGATGCGTACCGTGAAGGTGTCCGGATCCACCTCGATCCGTGGCAGTGCGTCGTTGAGCGGCATCTGCGCCTTTCCGACGTGCCGAACATTCTTGACTGCCACCAGCTTTCGCCGGATGTCCAAGCGCTCGGCCAGACCGTCCTCGACGGCCTGCGGCGAGACGAAGTGCACCGACGTGGCTGCCGCCGCGGCCGGCGTCGCGCCGAACATCGGGCGCGGCAGCACGGGCTGCGGGGTGGGGATGGAGGCGTTGGCATCACCCATCGCTGCCCACGCGATCATGCCGCCCTTGATCACCGCGTGCGGGCGTACCCCGAAGAAGGCCGGCTCCCACAGCACCAGGTCGGCCAGTTTGCCGACCTCCACGGAGCCGACCTCGTGATCCAGTCCGTGCGCGACGGCCGGGCAGATCGTGTATTTAGCGACATAGCGCTGGGCCCGATTGTTGTCCGCCGCACCGTCACCGGGCAGGGCGCCGCGGCGGCGCTTCATCACGTGCGCCGTCTGCCAGGTGCGCAGCACCACCTCGCCGATCCGGCCCATCGCCTGGGCGTCGCTGCCGATCATCGAGATGGCGCCGATATCGTGCAGCAGGTCCTCGGCGGCGATGGTCGACGGCCGGATCCGGCTCTCCGCGAACGCCAGATCCTCCGGGATGCTCGGGTTGAGGTGGTGACACACCATCAGCATGTCGAGATGCTCGTCGAGGGTGTTCACCGTGTGCGGCCGGGTCGGATTCGTCGAGCTCGGCAGCACATTGGGATGCGAAGCGACGGTGATGATGTCGGGCGCATGCCCGCCGCCGGCCCCTTCGGTGTGGTACGCGTGGATGCCACGGCCCTTGATGGCGGCCAGGGTGTCCTCCACGAAACCGGCCTCGTTGAGCGTGTCGGTGTGGATGTTGGCCTGCACCCCGGCGGCGTCGGACACCGTCAGGCACGCATCGATGGCGGCCGGTGTGGTGCCCCAGTCCTCATGCAGCTTGAATCCTGCTGCGCCACCGCGTAATTGCTCCCACATCGCCTCGGCGCTGACGGTGTTGCCCTTGCCGAGCAGGGCGACGTTCAGCGGCCAGGTGTCCAGCGCCTCCAGCATCCGGGCCAGATGCCAGGCCCCGGGGGTGACGGTGGTGGCCTTGCTGCCCTCGGCCGGGCCGGTGCCTCCGGCGATGATCGTGGTGATGCCGCCGCCGAGGGCTTCCTCCATGATCTGCGGGCAGATCAGGTGCACGTGGCAGTCGATGGCGCCGGCGGTGACGATGCGGCCGTTGCCCGCGATGATCTCGGTGGACGGTCCGACGACGAGGTCCGGATGCACCCCGGACATGATGTCGGGGTTGCCCGCCTTGCCGATGGCGACGATCCGGCCGTCGCGGATTCCGATATCGGCCTTGATGATTCCCCAGTAGTCGAGGATCACCGCGCCGGTGATGACGGTGTCGGGCGCGCCGTCGGCGCGGGTCGCCCTGGACTGCCCCATCGACTCGCGCAGCACCTTGCCGCCGCCGAACACCGCCTCGTCACCGGCCAGCCCGGGTCCCCCACTGCGGTCCTCGGTGATCTCGACGAGCAGGTCGGTGTCGGCCAGCCTGATCCGGTCACCGGTGGTGGGACCGAACAGCGCGGCGTAACGCTCGCGGGAAAGTGAGCTCACTGGGGCGGGTCCAATCTGCCGGGCGGGTTCAGCGACAGCCCGTACACCTCGCGGGACCCGCTCAGCGGGACCAGCGAAACCCGTTGGGCGATACCGGGTTCGAACCGGACGGCGGTGCCGGCCGGAATGTCGAGGCGGTGCCCGTGCGCGGCGGCCCGGTCGAAGTCGAGTGCGGCGTTGGCCTGCGGCAGGTGCACGTGGCTGCCCACCTGCACGGGGCGGTCACCGGTGTTCACGACATCGAGGGTCAGCCGGGCAGCATCGGCATTGAGGGCGATGTCGCCGTCGCCGTAGAGGAACTCGCCGGGAATCATGTGTGCACCCACCTCACGGGATCGGGTGGTGGACGGTGACGAGTTTGGTGCCGTCCGGGAAGGTCGCCTCGACCTGTACGTCGTGCAGCATCTCCGGCACACCTTCCATCACCTGATCGCGCGCGAGCACGTCGCGTCCGCTGACCATCAGCTCGGCGACCGACCGTCCGTCGCGGGCACCTTCGAGGATGTGGTCGGTGATGAGTGCGACGGCCTCGGGGTGATTGAGGGTCAGCCCGCGGGCTTGCCGGCGCCGCGCCAAATCCGCGGCATAGGAAATGAGTAGCCGCTCTTGTTCATGCGGCGTTAAACGCATAGCGAGCGATATTGCCACGGCACGCCGCATTCAGCAGCGCGGGCGGGCCACCGCGGCCGTATCTAGCCTTCGACGTTCTGCAGCCGGACCTGGCCGCGTGCGACGACGCGGTCGTCGGCATCGGTGATGGTGATCAGCCACAGCTGCTGGCGGCGCCCGCGGTGAATGGGTTCGGAGACGGCGGTGACGGTGCCGGTTCCGATGGCGCGCAGGAAGTCGGTGTTGTTGTTGACGCCGACCACCGTGCCGCCGCCGTGCTCGCTGAGCCAGACGTGGCCCGACACACTGGCCAGGCTCTCGACGATGGAGCAGTACACGCCGCCGTGCACGATGCCCCACGGCTGCAGCACCTTGTCGGTGATGGTCAGCTGGGCGCGTCCGCCGTCCGGCGTGACCTCCAGGTAAGTCAGTCCGAGTTCGCTGTCGAAGCCCTTGCCGAGGGTGTCCAGTCCAGGTGCGGTCACAGTGCTCTGTCTACACGGGCCCAGGGGCAGAAATGCGGATGGGCCCCGCGCACTGTGTGCGCGGGGCCCATCCTTCGAGTGGACCGGGGGTCTCTGCAGCCCTCAGGACTCCGGCTCGGTCCGTTAGCCTCGCATCTAAATAATAGGCAAGGCTGCCCTAATTTTGCAATACCTTCCCCATCGAGATCCGGCTCGTGCCGCGAACCGGCATGCCGAACCCGACAAGCGCATCGAGGATCGCCTGGCTGCGCCGCATGCTCGTGAGCTCACTGGAGCCGGCCAGCAACGGCACCTGCGTCGCGGCACTCACGACGGCCGTCCCGACCACGTTCCACATGGCGGCGACGGACATCGCGCCGTCGGTGACCTCGCCGAGCTTCGCGAACAGCGGGGCCAGCGCCCGGTGGCTGCGATGGGCCACCCACGTCGTCAGCGCGCCCTCGCTCGGCAGCGCCACGATGCCGTCGCGGGTGCTGCGCACCGCACCCACGCTCGACCGGGTCGCCAGGTGCGGGTCGTCCGGCAGCGCCCGCAGCGTCGGATCCACGACACCCACCCAGTCGATGGCACCCTCGGAATCGACGTGCACCCACAGATTCTCCAGTCCGGTGTCCCAGGCCCGGCCCTCCAGCACGATCAACGGCACCACCCGGCCGACGACGACGTGCGCCAGCGTGGCGGCCAGCTGCTGGGCCACCGCGGCGCGACTGTCGGTCTCGGCGACGGCGGCGTCGAACATGGCCTGCAGACGGTCGGTCGTGAGCACCTCGGCGAGCGGCCACCAGCGCCGGCGGGACAGGTCCCCCATCACCGCGACGCCGTATACCCGCGGACATTCCGGATACAACTCGCGCAGCCGCCGGCTCGATTCATGCAACGGCAGAGCCCGCCGAATCGACATCCGGGCAATCAGCGGGTCGTCGACCATGACCGTCATCCGCACCTCCTCGTTCAGTTAGGTTAGCCTTACTATAGTCACACCTGACGGGGAGGCAAAACCTGTGACCCGACTCACAGGTAGTCGGGAAAAACGGCGTGACCGGGAACGAAGCGTGCCCACCGACACGTTGGACGAGGCACGGAAAGTAGATACGACGCTCGGTAGTAAACGCGTAGTACGCTTGATTGATTGCTCAGGAGAGTGAACGAAATATGGCCAAGTTGACGCGGCTCGGGGAACTCGAGCGTGAGGTGATGGATCACCTCTGGACCTCGTGTGAGCCGCAGACGGTACGGCAGGTGCACGAGGCGCTGGCGGCACGCCGGGACCTCGCCTACACGACGATCATGACCGTCCTGCAGCGGTTGGCGAAGAAGAATCTCGTCGTCCAGCACCGTGATGATCGGGCCCACCGCTACGCCCCCACCCATGGCCGCGACGAACTCGTCGCCGGCCTGATGGTCGACGCATTGGACCAGGCCGCTGACTCGGGCAGCCGCGAGGCCGCCCTCGTCCATTTCGTCGAGCGGGTCGGCGCCGGTGAGGCCGCCGCGCTGCGCCGTGCCCTGGCCGAGTTGGAGGCCAAGCACCAGATCGCGCCGCCCGCTGGTAATTCGACCATCGGCTGAGAGACACTAGCGGCGTGTCCGCCCTGGCCTTCTCCATCGTCGCGTTGTTGCTCGTCGGCCCCGTGCCGGCGCTGCTCGCGCGTGCGACCTGGCCACAGCGGGCGCCGCGTGCGGCCATCGTGCTCTGGCAGGCCATCGCGCTGGCCGCCGTGCTCTCCGCCTTCTCCGCGGGTATCTCCATCGCCAGCCGGCTGCTCGTACCGGGCCCGGACGGCAAGCCCACCGCCACGCTGACCAGCGAGATCGTCGTTCTGGGCTGGCCGTTGTGGCTGCTCTACGTCGCGGTGTTCGCGGTGACGGTGATGATCGGCGTCCGGCTCATCGTCGCGGTACTGGCCGTCGCCGTCGCGACCCGGCGGCGGCGCGCACACCACCGGATGCTGGTCGACCTGGTCGGGATGTCCCGCGATACGGTGCCCGCACCGGCCCGCCGACCGGCCGGTCTGCGCGTTCTCGGCATCGCCCAGCCGATGGCCTACTGCCTGCCCGGCGTCCGCAGCCGCGTCGTCGTCAGCGAAGGCACCCTGACCACGCTGTCGGAAGCCGAGATCGACGCCATCCTCACCCACGAGAGCGCCCACCTGCGCGCCCGGCACGACCTGGTGCTGGAGATGTTCACCGCCGTGCACGCCGCATTCCCGCGCTTCGTCCGCAGCGGCAACGCCCTCGACGCCGTCCGGCTGCTCATCGAACTGCTCGCCGACGACGCCGCCGTCCGCGTCACCGGCCCGACTCCCCTGGCCCGCGCGCTGGTGGCGTGCGCGGCCGGCCGCACCCCGTCGGGCGCGCTGGCCGCCGGCGGTCCCACCACCGTCCTGCGAGTGCGGCGCCTCGGCGGCAAGGGCAATAGTCTGGTACTCGCAGTGGGCGCCTACCTGACGGCCGCGGCCATCTTGGTGTTGCCGACCCTGGCGCTGGCAATTCCGTGGCTCACCGAGTTGCACCGACTCTTCGCCAACTAGGCGGGACATCCCGCGCTGCACGGCTATTCACAACAAAACAACGAAAGGCGTCTGCATGACCGAGACCGGCACCGCCCAAATTGGAGTCACCGGCCTTGCCGTGATGGGTTCCAATCTCGCCCGCAACTTCGCCCACCACGGTTACACCGTGGCACTGCACAACCGGTCGATCGCCAAGACCGACGCGCTGCTGGCCGAACACGGGTCCGAGGGCAAGTTCGTCCGCAGCGAGACGATCGCCGAGTTCCTCGACGCCCTTGAGAAGCCGCGCCGCGTGATCATCATGGTCAAGGCCGGTGACCCGACCGACGCCGTCATCAACGAACTGGCCGACGCGATGGAGCCCGGCGACATCATCATCGACGGCGGCAACGCGCTCTACACCGACACCATCCGCCGCGAGAAGGCGATCCGCGAGCGCGGCCTGCACTTTGTCGGCGCCGGGATCTCCGGCGGTGAGGAAGGCGCGCTCAACGGCCCGTCGATCATGCCAGGTGGCCCCGCCGAGTCCTACAAGTCGCTCGGCCCCCTGCTGGAGGAGATCTCCGCGCACGTCGACGGCGTGCCGTGCTGCACCCACATCGGCCCCGACGGCGCCGGGCACTTCGTGAAGATGGTGCACAACGGCATCGAGTACTCCGACATGCAGCTCATCGGCGAGGCCTACCAGTTGCTGCGCGACGGACTCGGCCTGGAGGCCGGCCAGATCGCCGACGTGTTCACCGAGTGGAACGCCGGCGACCTGGACAGCTACCTGGTGGAGATCACCGCCGAGGTGCTGCGCCAGGTGGACGCCAAGACCGGTAAGCCACTGGTCGACGTGATCGTCGACGAGGCCGAGCAGAAGGGCACCGGGCGGTGGACGGTCAAGGCCGCACTCGACCTCGGCGTGCCGGTGACCGGTATCGCCGAAGCGGTGTTCGCCCGCGCGCTGTCCGGCTCGGTCGCCCAGCGCAAGGCGACCACGGGATTGGCCTCCGGCGAGCTCGGCGACAAGCCTTCCGAATCAGCACAATTCATCGACGACGTCAGCAAGGCGCTGTACGCCTCGAAGATCATCGCCTACGCCCAGGGCTTCAACCAGATCCAGGCCGGCTCGGCCGAATACGGGTGGGGCATCACCCTCGGTGACATGGCCACCATCTGGCGCGGCGGCTGCATCATCCGGGCGAAGTTCCTCAACCGGATCAAGGAGGCCTACGACGACGACGCCGACCTGGCCACCCTGATCGCCGCGCCGTACTTCCGAGACGCGGTCGAAGCCGGTATCGACAGCTGGCGCCGGGTCGTGATCAAGGCAACCGAGTTGGGGATTCCGGTCCCGGGCTTCGCCTCGTCGCTGTCGTACTACGACGCGCTGCGCACCGAGCGGCTGCCCGCCGCGCTGACGCAGGGTCTGCGGGACTTCTTCGGCGCGCACACCTACGGGCGCACCGACGCCCCCGAGGGCAAGAAGTTCCACACGCTCTGGAGCGGGGACCGCAGCGAAGTCGAAGCCTGACGTCGGAGGAAACCTAGACTGGACGCCGTGAGGTTTCTCGACGGGCACACCCCGCCTTATGACTTGACCTACAACGACGTCTTCGTGGTGCCGGGCCGATCCGAGGTCACGTCGCGTTTCGACGTCGACCTGTCCACTGTGGACGGCTCCGGCACCACCATCCCGGTGGTGGTCGCCAACATGACCGCGGTGGCCGGCCGGCGGATGGCCGAGACGGTCGCCCGCCGCGGGGGCATTGTCGTGCTGCCGCAGGATCTGCCGCTCTCGGCGGTCGCCGAGACCGTCGACTTCGTCAA
The DNA here is from genome assembly GCA_016197365.1 of Mycolicibacterium cosmeticum. Classification (GTDB taxonomy): domain Bacteria; phylum Actinomycetota; class Actinomycetes; order Mycobacteriales; family Mycobacteriaceae; genus Mycobacterium; species Mycobacterium cosmeticum_A. The sequence continues at coordinate 49,327 of JACPVS010000013.1, forward strand.
GTCCCGCGACCTGGTGGCCGACACCCCGGTGACGCTGACCCCGGACAGCGCGGTGTCGGATGCCTTGGCGCTGATCCACAAACGCGCCCACGGTGCCGCCGTCGTCGTCGACGGCGATCGCCCGGTCGGTCTGATCACCGAGGCCGCGTGCGCAGGGGTCGACCGATTCGCCCGGGTGCGTGATGTCGCGCTGACCGATTTCGTCACCGCTCCGGCGGGCACCGATCCGCGCAAGGTGTTCGATCTGCTGGAGCACTCGCCGGTGGGTGTCGCGGTGCTCACCGGCACCGACGGTGAACTGGCCGGCGTGCTGACCCGGACCGGCAGCATCCGGGCCGGCATCTACACCCCGGCCGTCGACGCGAAGGGCCGGTTGCGCATCGCCGCGGCGGTCGGGATCAACGGCGATGTCGGCGCCAAGGCGCGCGGACTGGCCGAGGCCGGCGCCGACGTGCTCGTGATCGATACCGCCCACGGCCATCAGGCCAAGATGCTCGACGCGATCGCCATCGTGGCGGCCCTGGACCTCGGTCTGCCCATCGCCGCGGGCAACGTGGTGTCGGCCGACGGCACCCGTGACCTGATCGAGGCGGGCGCCACCATCGTCAAGGTCGGCGTCGGACCGGGCGCCATGTGCACCACCCGGATGATGACCGGTGTCGGACGACCCCAGTTCTCCGCGGTGGTCGAATGTTCCTCTGCGGCAAAGGAACTCGGTGGTCACGTCTGGGCCGACGGTGGCGTGCGGCATCCCCGCGACGTGGCACTGGCCCTGGCCGCCGGCGCGTCGAATGTGATGATCGGCTCCTGGTTCGCCGGCACCTACGAGTCCCCGGGAGACCTGCTGCGCGACCGCGACGGACTGCCGTACAAGGAGAGCTACGGCATGGCGTCCAAACGCGCGGTCGCTGCGAGGACGGCCGCCGACGGGGCGTTCGACCGCGCCCGCAAGGCCTTGTTCGAGGAAGGCATCTCCAGCTCGCGGATGGCCCTGGACCCGGCCCGCGGCGGCGTCGAGGACCTGCTCGACCACATCACCTCGGGGGTGCGCAGCACCTGCACCTACGTCGGCGCCGCATCGCTACCCGAACTGCACGACAAGGTGATCCTCGGGGTGCAGTCCGCGGCCGGGTTCGCCGAGGGACATCCGCTGCCCAGCGGTTGGTGAGACCGGGTCATCGGCGCGGCAAGCTACCATTGGGTCTTCCCGGCGCAATGCACAATGCTGCGCCGATTTTGGCGAAAGGGATCGCGTGCCACAGGCACCCGTGGAAGCCCACGGTTTCGACATGGGCTCGGGGGTTCCCGCGGCGTCCTTGCCCGCCGGTGAATCCGGCGACGCCGAACCTTCCCCTAGGCAGCCGGGCTCGCGGCCCGGCATCAGCGTGGTGAGCACGCGATGAGCCTCACCATGACCCTGTTGTCACTGCTGGCGTTCATCGCGCTGACGGCGGGTACCGCTCTGTTCGTCGCGGCCGAGTTCTCCCTCACCGCGCTGGAGCGCAGCACCGTCGAGGCGAACGCGCGCAACGGCGGGCAGCGCGACGAGCTCATCCGCAAGGCGCACCGCACCCTGTCGTTCCAGCTGTCAGGCGCTCAGCTCGGTATCTCGATCACCACCCTGGCCACGGGCTATCTGGCCGAACCGGTGGTCGCACGGCTGCTGCACGCTCCGCTGGCGGCGATCCGCATCCCCGACGGCATGATCGACGGTATCGCCCTGGTCCTGGCGCTGCTGATCGCCACCTCGGTGTCGATGATCTTCGGTGAGCTGGTGCCCAAGAACCTCGCGGTGGCCAAGCCGCTGCCGACGGCGCGCTTCGCCGCTCCGCCGCAGTGGTACTTCTCCCGGATTCTCACGCCGGTGATCAACGCCACCAACGGCACCGCCAACTGGATCCTGCGCCGGATCGGCATCGAGCCTGCCGAGGAACTGCGCTCGGCCCGGTCCCCGCAGGAATTGGTGTCCCTGGTCCGAAACTCCGCGCGCAGTGGATCACTGGATCCGGACACCGCGGTGCTGGTCGACCGTTCCCTGCAGTTCGGCGAGCGGTCGGCCGAGGAACTGATGACCCCGCGCCAGTTGATCGAGACGCTGGAGTCCGATGACACCGTCGCCGACCTCGTCGAGGCCGCGATGCGCACCGGGCACTCCCGCTTCCCGATCGTCGAAGGCGACCTCGACCAGACCATCGGCATGGTGCACGTGAAGCAGATCTTCGAGGTGCCGCCTGGCGAACGGGCCAGTACCCGGCTCGCCACCATGGTGCTCCCGGTGCCGACCGTCCCGTCCACGCTGGACGGCGACTCGGTGATGACACAGATCCGCGCAAACGGTCTGCAGACCGCGATGGTGGTCGACGAGTACGGCGGCACCGCGGGCATGGTCACCGTGGAGGACCTGATCGAAGAGATCGTCGGCGACGTCCGCGACGAACACGACGACGCCAGACCGGATGTGGTGCACTCGCGCACCGGGTGGCAGGTGTCCGGGCTGCTGCGCATCGACGAGGTCGACTCGGAGACACCATTCCGCGCTCCCGAGGGCGACTACGAGACCATCGGTGGGCTGGTGCTCCAGGAACTCGGTCACATCCCCGAGGTCGGCGACACCGTGCAGCTGGCCGCATTCGATCCCGACAGCGTCGACGATCCGGTGCGCTGGAACGCCACGGTGCTGCGGATGGACGGGCGCCGGATCGACCTGCTGGAGCTGACCGAACTCGGCCACAAGGACGACAGCGCAGACAGCGAGCCGCGCCATGGGTGATCTGCTCGCCGTCGTATTCACCGTGTTGTTGTTGGGCGCCAACGCCTTCTTCGTGGCTTCCGAGTTCGCCCTCATCTCGGCGCGGCGCGACCGCCTGGAAGCCCTTGCCGAACAGGGCAAGAAGCGTGCCGTCACCGTCATGCGCGCCGCGGAGAACCTGTCGCTGATGCTGGCAGGCGCGCAGCTGGGCATCACCATCTGCTCGATCCTGCTCGGCCGGGTCGGCGAACCCGCCGTCGCGCACCTGCTGGAGAAGCCGTTCGCCCTTCTGGGCGTCGATGAGGCCGTGCTGCACACCGTTTCGTTCATCGTGGCGCTGGCGGTGGTGGTCACCCTGCATGTGCTGCTCGGTGAGATGGTGCCGAAGAACATCGCGATCGCCGGGCCGGAAACGGCGGCGATGCTGCTGGTTCCGCCGTATCTGGCCTACATCCGGCTGGCGAAACCGTTCATCGCGTTCTACAACTGGGCCGCGAACTCCACCCTGCGCATGCTGCGGGTGGAACCCAAGGACGAACTCGACGTCGCGGTGTCCACCGTCGAACTGTCGGAGATGATCGCCGAGTCCCGGTCGGAAGGTCTGCTCGACCATGAGGAGCACACCCGGCTGACCCGGGCATTGCAGATCCGGGACCGCTTCGTCGCCGATATCGCCATCCCGCTCAGCCAGATTCGGGCCATACCGGTGGCGGCGCCGGGTTCCGGACCAACGGTCGAGGCGGTGCAGAGCGCCCTCGCCGAGACCGGTTACTCGCGCTTCCCGGTGACCGACCCCGGCGGGGCCGTGCTGGGCTATCTGCACATCAAGGATGTGCTGGCCCTGATCGACGATCCGGACGCGGTGCTCGACGCGTCGATGGTGCGTCCCCTCGTCCAGGTGCCGGCCACGCTGTCGGTGCCCGAGGCGCTGTCCCGGATGCGGCGCAACAACAGCCATCTGGCCCTGGTCACCACCGACGGCGCGGTCACCGCGGTGGTGGCGCTGGAGGACCTCGTCGAGGACCTGGTGGGCATCGTGCGCGACGGAACCCACCGTGTCTGAGCAGACCCTGCTCGGTGAGACGGAGTGGGCCGAGCGCGAACTCAGGCACACCGACCGGGTAGGTCGGCTGCTCGCCGCACACCGCACCCGGGCACAGGCCGGCCAGAGCCACCCGGTATGGGATTTCCTGTTCTCCTACTACAGCTTCCGCCCGCGCCAGTTGGCCCAATGGCATCCGGGTTTCGGGACGGCGCTCGCCGGGCCGGGCGCCGAGAAATTCCTGACGCGTACCGGGTACCGGCGCTGCGGGTCGGCGGTCGGGTTGAGCGGGGAGTTCCTGGCTGCGCGGTTACCCACCGTCACCTTCGTCATCGACCTGCTGACCGCTACGGCGGACCGTCCGGCCCGGCTGAACTGCTTCGGCATGCATGAGTGGGCGATGGTGTACCGCTCCCCCGCGGTGCGGCACGACGGTGTTCCGCTGCGGCTCGGTCCCGCGGGGACGGACACCGTGCTGGAGTCGATGCCGTTGCGCTGCAGCCATTTCGATGCTTACCGCTTCTTCACCGACGACGCCGTCGACCGCAACGCCGAGCCGCTGAGCCGCACCGGCCAGGTCGCACATGAGCAGCCGGGCTGCGTGCACGCCAACATGGACCTCTACAAGTGGTGTTACAAGCTCGGCCCGCTGGTGCCCTCGGAACTGCTGACGGACTGCTTCGAGTTGGCGTCGGCGGCCCGACTACTGGACATGCAGGCCAGCCCGTATGACCTGCTCGAGTACGGGATCGAGCCCATCACCATCGAAACTGCCTCCGGCAGAACCGAATACGTCCGCCGCCAGCATGAGGTCGCCACCACCGCGGCCAGTCTGCGCACGGCGTTGCGCGACCACTGCGCGCACATGGTGGCCGAGGCGCAGTTGGTGTCCCGGTGAGACGCACCCTCGCGGTGTTGTCGGCGGCGGTGGCGGTGGCGGGATTACTCGGGGGCTGTGGCAGCAGCAAGCCGGTCGCCAAGCCGACCCCGACGTTCGGCCCGGTTCTGCCGGGCGATTTCGGCGGCAGCGGCCCCGGCACGTTGATATCGGCCAACTCGCTACCCAATCTCGACCCCGGGTTGCGTAAGGCAACCTCGGAAGCCGCCCGCATCGTCTACACGTCGACGTCGGGGATCAGCGACACGGAGACGAAGGTGTCGGGCGCGGTCCTGGTGCCCATCGGCGCCGCGCCACCCGGAGGCTGGCCCGTGATCGCGGTGGGCCACCCCAACACCGGGAGCGAAATCGACTGCGCGCCTTCGTGGTCTCCCACACTGGGCGGGCTGACACCCGCAGTCGAGACTTTCGTGAGCGCCGGATATGTCGTTGTGGCCCCCGACTATCAGGGACTGGGGGTCGACGACGACGATCCGCATCCGTTCCTGGATTCCGCGACGGCGGCCTACAACATCATGGACGCCGTGCGGGCCACCGCGAAGCTGGTGCCGAACACCTCCGTCCGATGGGCCGGATACGGGTCCGGGCAGGGCGGCCAGGCGGTCTGGGCCGCCGACGAACTGGCGGGTGACTACGGTCTCGGCGGCCAACTGGTCGGTGTGGTCGCCGCCGAGCCGACGGCCGCGCTGGACGGTCTGGCCGATGATGCGGCCGCGGGCAACCTGACCAAAGACCAAATGCTGCTGCTCCATCAATACCTCTCCGCACTGGCCAATCAGTACAGCGAGTTCAAGATCGACGACTACCGGCACGGCGTCCTCAAGAGCAACTGGGATGCCCTGAGTGGATGCGTCGGCAGCCCGTCACCCAAACGGGCCACGGTCACCAGCCAGATGACACCCGACGATCTCCGACCGGCCACCCCCGCCGCCACGGACGCGTTGCGTGGTTACCTGCAGAAGACCTCGTTGCCGCAGGGCCCGACGACGGCCCCGATGTTGCTGACCCCCGCCGGGCCGGACGGCGTGATTCCCAAGGCCTGGACCGATCGCGCGGTGGCTCAGGCGTGCGCCATGGGCGATGTCGTGACGTTCGGCACAACCGCCGAGACGGACCCGGCGAACGCCCTGGCATGGATCAGCGACCGCTTCAATTCAGTTGCCCCCCAAAATGATTGCCTACAGTAGGGTTCGGCCGACCGGTCGCGTGCGGTCTTCGCGTCGGGGTGCCGCGGAGTTGGGCACGCTATCTTGGGCCAGGTGACGGATGTGTCCCTGACGCACGGTTGGCTGCCGGTGCTGATCCAGGTGGTCGCGGCGGCGGTCGTCGTGGTCGTCGTATGGCGAACGCCGAGCAAACACTGGCCGCGCTGGATACTGCTCGGCATCGCCGCAGGCGGGATCTTGGCCGCGGCGGCGTTCTGGTTCGTCTCCTCTCAGGCACTCGCCGACGGGCCGGTGGTCCCTCTGCCGTGGGTGTGGATCGCCGCCCTCGGCCTGGTGGCGGTGCTCACCATCACCAACTGGTCCAGCACCGGTTGGGTGCGCCGCGGCGTCACGCTGGCGGCCATCCCGCTGTGTGCGCTGTGTCTGGCGGTCACGGTCAACGCCTGGACCGGGTACCTGCCGACGGTCGGGTCCGTGGCGGACCGGGTGCGCGGCGCTCACATGCCCAACGAGGTCGACCAGGCGACGTTGCAGGACATGTTGCGCCACGGGGACAGGCCGTCGCACGGAATGGTGGTCTCGGTGAAGGTTCCCGAGGATGTCTCCGGCTTCCGGCACCGCGACGAATTGGTCTACCTACCGCCGGCCTGGTTCACCAGCAGCCCTCCCCCCGCCCTGCCGGCGATCGTGATGGCCGGCGGCGAGTTCGGTACCCCGCGCGACTGGCCGGTCAGCGGCGACGCCAGAAGCACCGCCGACGCGTTTGCCGCCGCGCACGGTGGCAACGCACCGATTCTCGTGTTCGCGGACACCAGCGGTGAGTTCGTCAACGACACCGAATGCGTCAACGGGCCGCGCGGCAAGGCAGCCGACCACCTGACCAAGGCTCTCGTGCCCTACGTGATCTCCCATTTCGGCGCCAGCAAAGAGGCCGCCCACTGGGGTTTCGCCGGCTGGTCCGCGGGGGGCACCTGCGCGCTGACCACCACGTTGATGCACCCGGAATTGTTCAGCACGTTTCTCGACATCGACGGACAGATCGGCCCCAACGCCGGTTCCAAGAACCAGACGGTGGCCCGCCTGTTCGGCAACGACGCGACGGCGTATCAGGCGTTCGATCCCCAAACCGTGATGGCCCGGCACGGGCCTTACAACAGCGTTGCGGCCTGGTTCTCGGTGCCCGGATCGGGTAGCCCGACGTATCGCCCGGCGGCGGTGACGGACACCCCGGTGCCACCGGTGGAGCCGGACTCGCTGGACAACGAGCGTGACGAGGCGGCGCAGCACCTGTGCTCGATGGCGGCCGGCTACGGCATCGAATGCGCCGTGGTGCCATCGGGCGGCGACCACAGCTTCACCACCGCGGCCCGGGTATTCGCCGATGCGCTGCCCTGGCTGGCCGGGCGACTCGGCACCCCCGGAGCTCCTGCGGTCGCGTTGCCCGGCGCGCCACAATGACGACACCGATGTGACGGGCTTCTCAACGCAGGTCCTGCCTCTTTGGGAGCGGTTACTCACGGGTAAACTTGATCGACGTTTAAGGGAGGAACCATGACCGAGCGCGTGACCGTCGGGAATCTTCGGGTTGCCAAGGTGCTGCACGATTTCATCACCAACGAGGCGCTGCCCGGCACCGGTGTAGACGCCGACAGCTTCTGGGCGGGCGTCGACAAGGTCATCACCGACCTGGCCCCGAAGAATCAGGATCTGCTGGCCCACCGCGACGACCTGCAGGCGCAGATCGACAAGTGGCACCGCGCCCGCGTCATCGGCGAATTCGACGCCGCCGGCTATAAGACGTTCCTCACCGAAATCGGTTACCTGCAGCCCGAACCCGCGGACTTCACCATCACCACCGCCGGCGTCGACGCAGAGATCACCAGCACGGCGGGCCCGCAGCTGGTGGTGCCCATCCTCAACGCCCGGTTCGCGCTGAACGCCGCGAACGCCCGCTGGGGCTCGCTGTACGACGCGCTGTACGGCACCGACGTCATCAGTGAGGACGACGGCGCCGAGAAGGGCACCGGATACAACCGGGTTCGTGGCGACAAGGTCATCGCCTACGCCCGCGACTTCCTCGATCAGGCGGCCCCGCTGGCGGCCGGATCGTGGGCCGAGATCACCGGCCTGAAAATCGACGACGAGCACCAGCTGGTCGCCGAGCTCGGCGACGGTAACTCCGCCGGGCTGGCGAACGTCGATCAGTTCGTCGGCTACACCGGTGAACTGGGCACCCCGTCCTGGTCGGTGCTGCTGGTCAACCACGGCCTGCACATCGAGATCCTGGTGGACCCCGAATCCCCCGTCGGTTCCACCGACAAGGCGGGCATCAAGGATGTGGTGCTGGAGTCGGCGATCACCACGATCATGGACTTCGAGGACTCGGTGGCCGCCGTCGACGCCGAGGACAAGGTGCTCGGGTACCGCAACTGGCTGGGCCTCAACCGCGGCGATCTCTCCGAAGAGGTCAGCAAGGGCGGCAAGTCCTTCACCCGCGTGCTCAACCCCGACCGGGTGTTCACCACCCCGGACGGTTCCGGCGAGCTGACCCTGCCCGGCCGCAGCCTGCTGTTCGTGCGCAACGTCGGACACCTGATGACCAACGACGCCATCGTCGATGCGGATGGGAACGAGATCCCCGAGGGCATCCAGGACGCGCTGTTCACCGGGTTGATCGCCACCCACGGACTCAAGGCCAATGACGACAACGGCCCGTACGAGAACAGCCGCACCGGCTCGGTCTACATCGTGAAGCCCAAGATGCACGGCCCCGAAGAGGTCGCGTTCACCTGCGAGCTGTTCAGCCGCGTCGAGGATGTGCTGGGTCTGCCGCAGGCCACCCTCAAGGTCGGCATCATGGACGAGGAACGGCGCACCACGCTGAACCTCAAGGCGTGCATCCAGGCCGCCGCCAACCGGGTGGTGTTCATCAACACCGGCTTCCTGGACCGCACCGGCGACGAGATCCACACCTCGATGGAAGCCGGCCCGATGATCCGCAAGGGCGCCATGAAGGCGCAGCCGTGGATCAAGGCCTACGAGGACGCCAACGTCGACGCCGGCCTGGCCACCGGCCTGTCCGGGCGGGCGCAGATCGGCAAGGGCATGTGGGCGATGACCGACCTGATGGCCGACATGGTCGAGCAGAAGATCGGCCAGCCCAAGGCCGGTGCCACCACCGCGTGGGTGCCCTCGCCGACGGCGGCGACGCTGCACGCCATGCACTACCACCAGGTCGATGTGTACGCGGTGCAGGCCGAACTGCAGGGTAAGACCCGCGCCACGATCGACGAGTTGCTGACGATTCCGCTCTCGGGTGAGCTGGCCTGGGCACCGGAGGAGATCCGCGAGGAGGTGGACAACAACTGCCAGTCCATCCTCGGCTACGTCGTCCGCTGGGTCGATGCCGGTGTCGGCTGCTCCAAGGTGCCCGACATCCACGACGTCGCCCTGATGGAGGATCGCGCGACGCTGCGCATCTCCAGCCAGCTGTTGGCCAACTGGTTGCGCCACGGCGTGATCACCGAAGAGGACGTGAAGGCCAGCCTGCGCCGGATGGCGGCCATAGTCGACGAGCAGAACGCCGGCGACGCCGACTACCTGCCGATGGCCCCGGACCCGGATGCGAGTATTGCCTTCCAGGCCGCGCAGGAGCTGGTGCTGTCCGGTGCTCAACAGCCCAACGGCTACACCGAACCGATCCTGCACCGGCGCCGCCGGGAGTTCAAAGCCCGCGCTGCCACATCGTGACTCGGTAGCGGCCTGGGCCGGATCGCCGGCAGACCATTCGACGACGAGTACAAAGGTGAGGAATGGGCAGGCACAGCATTCCCGGACCGGACGATTCCGCCGACGACCACCAGGATCCCGGACGGCCGGGCCCCGAACCCGATGAGCCGATCGGTTTCGGCTACGGGACGGAGCCCGACGAACCGGGCGACGACGGCTTCTTCGCGGACAACGGTGACGGTTTCGCAGCCGACGAACCGCCCACCCGCGCCCTGACGACAACGGGATCCCAGCGCACCTGGGATTCCGGCGAGTGGACCGGAAGCCACCGCGCGATCACGCCCGGCCGGCGCAAGGTCAGTCCGGCGGTGATCGCCGCGCTGGTCGCCGTCGTGGTGATCGTCGGCGCCTTCATCCTGTGGCGCTTCTTCGGCGATGCCCTGTCCAGCCGCAGCCAGCAGGCCGCGGCACGGTGTGTGGAAGGCGAGGTCACCGTCGCGGTGCTGGCCGACCCCACCATCGCCGACCAGGTGCGCACCCTGGCCGACACGTACAGCAAGTCCGCCGCGCCGGTGGGCGACAAATGCGTCAAAGTCGCGGTGCAGCCCGCGAATCCCGACGATGTCATCAACGGTTTCGTCGGCCAGTGGCCGGGCGACCTCGGTGAGCGGCCGGCACTGTGGATCCCGGCCAGTTCGGTGTCGGAGTCCCGGCTGGAGAGCGCGGCCGGGGCCAAGACGGTGAGCAACAGTCGCCCCCTGGTCACTTCCCCCGTGCTGCTGGCGATGCGCCCCGAACTCAAAGCGGCCATGGCCCAGCAGAACTGGTCCACCCTGTCGGCGCTGCAGAACAATCCGTCCGGTTTGGACGACCTGAACCTGCGCGGCTGGGGGGCACTGAAGTTGGCGCTGCCACTGACGGGTAACGGGGATGCGACCTATCTGGCCGCCGAGGCGGTGGCCGCCGCCTCAGCGCCGCAGGGTGCGCCCGCGACGGCCGGCGTGAATGCGGTGCAGACGCTGCTGTCGGGTCAGCCCAAGCTCGCCAACACCGACGCCGTCACCGCGCTGGACGCGCTCGTCAACGCGCCCGACCCGGCCGCCGCGCCCGTGCACGCCGTCGTCACCACCGAGCAGCAGTTGTTCGCCCGTGGCGCCGACCTGCCCGACGCCGCGCAGAAGCTCGGCTCGTGGACGCCACCGGGACCCGCGGCCATCGCCGACTACCCGGCGGTGTTGCTGGGCGGTGACTGGCTGTCCCAGGAACAGATCGGTGCGGCCAGCGAATTCGATCGTTTCATGCGTAAGCCGGACCAACTGGCCCAGTTCGCCAAGGCCGGTTTCCGCGCCGAGGGTCAACCGGCCCCGCAGAGCCCCGTGACGGACTTCGCGCCGGTGGGCCAGCCGCTGTCGGTGGGTGACAGCGAGACCAGGGCGACGATGGCGGCCGGTCTCAGCGCACCCGCCGAGGGCCAGACCGTGACGGTCATGCTCGACCAGTCGATGAACACCGACGAGGGCGGCAAGAGCCGGTTGGCCAACGTGGCCACCACTTTGGGTGCACGACTGCAGGCGTTGCCTGCCAATTCGGCCGTCGGCCTCTGGACATTCGACGGGGTGTCGGGCCGATCCGAGGTCAGCACCGGTCCGGTCGGTGACCAGGTCGGCGGTCAGCCGCGTTCCGCGGTGCTCAAGTCGAGCCTGGACGAGCAGTCGGCGTCCGGCGGTGGCGCGGTGTCCTTCACCACGCTGCGGCTGGTCTACGGCGACGCGGTGGCCGCTTTCCGTGAGGGACAGCCTAATTCGGTCCTGGTGATCACCGCGGGTCCGCACACCGACCAGAGTCTGGACGGAACCGGGCTGGTCGACTTCATCAAGGGCGCGGCCAACCCGGCGCGGCCGGTCGCGGTGAACGTCATCAACTTCGGCAACGACCCGGACCGCGCCACCTGGGAGGCGGTTGCCCAGGCCAGCGGCGGCCAGTACCAGAACGTGCCGAGTTCGGCCGGGCCGGAGCTGGCGGCGGCACTGGCATCGATGGTGGGTTGACGGCGACCCGTCAGATCCGCTGCAGGGTGCACCGCACGCCGAAGTGATCCGACGGGAACACCCGCGGCAGCGCGCCCGAGATCGGTTCGCGCCCGAGTAACTCGATCGACTCCGGTTTCCAGTCGTCACCTTTGACCAGGACCCGGTCGAACCGCACCTGCCGGTGCTTGTTCTTCATGTCGAAGCGCATGTGGTTGATGTCGGTGTCCTCGGTGTAGCCCGGCTCATCGGGGCGCAGCACCGGCCACGCGTCCTGGTAGTCGGGCACGATGATGCCGTCCTCGGCATCACGCATGTTGAAGTCGCCCATCATGATCACGTTGTCGGACTGGCACTCGGATTCGAAGATCTGCCCGAGTTGGCGCGCGCGGCACGCCGCGGACGCCTTCCCGCTCTCCAGGTGCACCGAGATCACCGACAGCCGGCGCCCGTTGAGGACGAGGTGCGCGGTGAGGTACCCGCGCGACAACTGGGTCGGCAGCCGGGTGTAGCTGACACGCTCCAGCGGCAGCCGCGACAGCAGCAGCATGCCGTAGTTGCCGCGACTTCCGCCCACCACCGCCGCACTGCGATAGCCGTCCCGGATCCAGGGCTGGGCAAGGAAGACGCTCGAACTCCGCTGGGTGACCTCCTGGAACGCCACGATGTCCGGGGACTCCCTGGCCACCACGTCGGCGATCGCACGGTACCGGCGCTCGGCCTGCTTGGCGTCGAACCAGATGTTGTACGTCGCGACGGTCAACCGGTCCACCACCGCCGCCGCGCCCCCGCCGCGATCCCTGAGCCAGCGCCTCTGCTTCGCGTCGAACCGCTGTACAGGCACCTTCGCCGGGCGGCGGAAAATGTTGTCCCGCAGCCTGTCCATGTCGCCCAACCTACTCGCCCACACGTCGGCGACTTCGGCTCCCCTGCTGCCGGACACCTGGGCACCCCGACGTAAAGAGCTGACTAGGCGAAGGCCTCCACGGGCGGGCAGGAGCACACCAGGTTGCGGTCACCGTACGCCGCATCGATGCGCCGCACCGGCGGCCACACCTTCGGCCGGAAACCCTTGCCCAGCGGGTAGGCGGCCTGTTCCCGGGTGTACGGGTGCGACCACTCCTCGGTCAGCAAGCTCTCCGCGGTGTGCGGCGCACCGCGCAGCGGATTGTCCTCGGCGGGCCACACCCCGGAGCCGACCTTGTCGATCTCGGCGCGGATGGCGATCATCGCGTCGCAGAACGCGTCCACCTCGGCCAGGCTCTCACTCTCGGTCGGTTCGACCATCAGCGTGCCCGCCACCGGGAAGCTCATGGTCGGGGCGTGGAAACCGAAGTCGGCCAACCGCTTTGCGACGTCATCGACGGTCACACCGGTGGTCTTGGTGATGGTGGTCAGATCCAGGATGCACTCGTGGGCCACCATGCCGTTCTCACCGGTGTAGAGCACCGGGTAGTACTCGTCGAGCCGGCGCGCGATGTAGTTGGCCGACGCGATCGCCGTCAGCGACGCCTTGCGCAGGCCGACCCCACCCATCATCCGGATGTAGGCCCACGTGATCGGCAGGATGGACGCCGAACCGTACGGTGCCGCCGACACGGTGTAGGTGTCGGTGAGTTCGGCGGCCAGCGGGTGCCCCGGCAGGTACGGCGCCAGATGCGAGCGCACCGCCACCGGACCCACGCCCGGACCGCCACCGCCATGCGGGATGCAGAACGTCTTGTGCAGGTTCAGGTGGCTGACGTCGCCACCGAACCGGCCCGGCCGGGCCAGCCCGACCAGTGCGTTGAGGTTGGCGCCGTCGATGTAGACCTGACCGCCGGCGTCGTGGGTGGCCGCGCAGATCTCGGCCACGTCGTGCTCGTACACGCCGTGGGTGGACGGGTAGGTGATCATCAGCGCGGCAAGGCTTTCCGCGTGCTGGTCAATCTTCGCGCGCAGGTCGTCGAGGTCGACGTCCCCGTTGGCGCGACACCCGACCACCACGACCCGCATGCCCGCCAGGGCGGCCGACGCGGCATTGGTGCCGTGGGCACTGGACGGGATCAGGCACACGTCGCGCTGACTCTGGCCGCGCTCGGCGTGATAGGCCTGGATGGCCAGCAGCCCGGCGTACTCCCCCTGCGAGCCCGCGTTGGGCTGCAGCGAGATCTCGTCATAGCCGGTCAGGGACGTCAGCCAGTCCCGCAGGTCGGCGATCAACGTGCGCAGGCCCGGGGTGTCCGAGACCGGTCCGAACGGGTGCTGCCGCGCGAACTCCGGCCAGGTGATGGGTTCCATCTCCGCGGCCGCGTTCAGCTTCATCGTGCACGAACCCAGCGGGATCATCGTGCGGTCCAGGGCCAGGTCCTTGTCGGCGAGCGAACGCAGGTAGCGCATCATCTCGGTCTCGGTGCGATACCGGGTGAAGGCCGGGTGCGTGAGGAAGTCGGTGGTGCGGTTCTCGATGTCCGGCGCCGACGCGTCCGCGCGAGCAACTCCGAATGACGCCAGCACGGCGTCCACATGCGCCTCGGTCGTGGCCTCGTCGCAGGCGATCGACACATGGTCGGCATCCACCCGCCACAGGTTGAGCCCGCGGCCCTTGGCCGCGGCCACGACCTCGTCGGCGCGGCCCGGCACCCGCGCCAGCACCGTGTCAAAGAAGGTGTCGTGCACCAGCGCGTCGCCGAGGGCGCCGGCGATCGTCGCGGCCCGGTGGTGCACCCGGCGCGCGATCACCGCGAGCCCCTCGGCGCCGTGATAGCTGGCGTACATGGCGGCCATCACCGCGAGCAGCACCTGGGCGGTGCAGATGTTGCTGGTGGCCTTGTCCCGGCGGATGTGCTGTTCGCGGGTCTGCAGCGACAGCCGGTAGGCCGGGTTGCCGTCCGCGTCTTGCGAGACGCCGACGAGGCGGCCAGGGAGCTGGCGGGCGTGCTTGGTGTGCACCGCAAGGTAGCCGGCGTGCGGGCCACCGAAGCCCATCGGCACCCCGAATCGCTGGGTGGTGCCGAACGCGACGTCGGCGCCGATCTCCCCGGGCGGGGCGGTCAGGGTGAGCGCCAGCAGGTCGGCACCGACGGCGACCAGCGCGCCGCGGTCGTGAGCCTGCGCCACCAGGTCGCGCCAGTCCCGCAGCACACCGCTGGCACCCGGCTGTTGAACGACGACACCGTAGAAGTCGCCGTCGGGCAGCCCCTGAGTCAGGTCGGCGGTGACGATCTCGATGCCGAGCGGCTGGGCGCGGGTCGCGAGTATCGCCGCGGTCTGCGGGTAGACATCGGCGTCGACGAGCAGCCGGGTGGCCGATCCCTTCACGGCGCGCTGCATCAGGGTCATCGCCTCGGCGGCCGCCGTGCCCTCGTCGAGCATCGATGCGTTCGCCACGTCCAGGCCGGTCAGATCCGACACCATGGTCTGGAAGTTGAGCAGGGCTTCGAGGCGGCCCTGGCTGATCTCCGGCTGATACGGCGTGTACGCCGTGTACCAGGCCGGGTTCTCAAGAATGTTGCGGCGCAACACCGGTGGGGTCAGCGTGTCGAAGTAACCCTGCCCGATCATCGACACGGCGACGGTGTTGGAGTCGGCCAGCGCACGCAGTTCGGCCAGTGACTCTTCTTCGGTGGCCGGTGCGGGCAGCTGATCCAGCCCCGGTGCGAGGCCGTCGGCGGTCACCGCGTCCAGGATGCCGGCCGGTAGCGCCTTCTCGGCGAGTTCGTCGAGGGAGCCGACACCGATGACCTGCAGCATCGCGGCGATGGCCGCGGCGTCGGGTCCGATGTGGCGATCCGCAAATCCGATGTGTGCAGCAGGCACGAAATCTCCCCTGGGTCGAGGCGCAGACGGCGCGTGAGCACCGCGTCCTCTCCCTCTGTCGGGGCGCCTGAGAGATTCGGCCGCAAGGCCTTTCCCCATGGGCGGGCGCGCTCGAAGACGCACCACTTTCCAGAGGCATCGGGGCCGTGCGCGGTCCGGGGGCCTGAGAGGTTGACGGAGAGGTGTTGCTCCTTCGGCGCCCGTGACTGGCCGTCACGGAACTCTCCCGCACAAGGGCGATGCCCCGACAGCTTAACCGATCTTGCGGTCGCGGGTCTTGCGCCGGGAGGCCAGCTCGTCTTCGGGCGCTGCGATCGATTCGCCGCCATCGGCCCGCTCACCGGGGAAGTCGGCGATCGCGCCGGTCAGTTCCCGCATGGCGCCGGAGACCGCGATACCGAACACACCCTGTCCGCCCTGCAGCAGGTCGACGACCTCTTCGGCGGACGTGCATTCGTAGACGGTGGTGCCGTCGGAGAACAGCGTGATGTTCGCCAGGTCCTTCACACCGCGCTGGCGCAGGTGATCCACCGCGACGCGGATGTTGTGCAGCGAGATGCCGGTGTCGAGCAGACGCTTGACGATTTTCAGGACCAGGATGTCCTTGAAGGAGTACAGCCGTTGGCTGCCCGAGCCGGCGGCGCCACGGATGGACGGCACCACCAGGGAGGTGCGGGCCCAGTAGTCGAGTTGGCGGTAGGTGATACCCGCGATCTGGCAGGCGCTCGGTCCGCGGTAGCCGACCAGTTCATCCGGCACCGAATTGTCCGGGAACAGCCCTGCCTGCACAGGTTCGCCGACGCTCCCGCTCACCGCGGGCTCAGGGCCTCCGGTGGTGGACAGATCCAGCTCCCCCTGATGTGGCGTGCGTGGCGTGTCGCCCACAATCCATCCTCTCCGCCGATCGATCCCGGCTTCAGAAGTGCGCTGTGACCTGCACGCACGCTCGTCTGCCCAGTTTCGAATGTGTCGAGCATACGCTCAACACGGTCCCGTTACTGCCCGTCGTGGTTCAAAGTATGGCTGCCCGTTTCACCGTCACCCCACACACCGCCCGCGTGTCGAGCTCACGAGACGCATCCGTGATCTAGGTCGCTTTGAAGTCGTCCGGCGACACACTGTCGAGGAATTCCTTGAACTTCTCGACCTCGTCCTCACGCACTGCCCCGGTGGGCTCTTCGTCGCTCTCATCCGGGATCAGCAACCCGGCTTCGGCCAGCACGGCTTCCTCGACATAGATCGGTACGCCGACGCGCAACGCGATGGCCACCGAGTCCGACGGACGAGCGGACACCTTGATGTCCCGGTCGAAGATCAGGTCGGCGTAGAACGTGCCTTCCTGAAGGTCGACGATGCGTACCTCTTTGAGCGAATGCCCAAGCGCGGCAATCAGATCCCGGATCAGGTCGTGGGTGAGCGGCCGCGTGGGCTCCACACCCTGCTGCTCCAGCGCGATCGCGGCGGCCTCGGACTGGCCGATCCAGATGGGCAGGTAGCGGTCGCCATTGGACTCCCGCAAGAGCAGCACCGGCTGATTCTGCGGCTGCTCGACGCGAATCCCGACTACCCGAACCTCACCCATCAGCGTCTGCCCTCCATGACGAAGTCGTCACCGAAAAGTCTAGTCCTCAGCGATCGAGAACGTCGCGCACAGCCGATTTGATCAGCGACGTGTGCAACGTGATCGCGAGTGCGGCCACCTCGCGGGCCAGTTCATCGGCACGGTCCCTGGCACCCGCATTGCCCGCGGCCGCGACCGGACCGGCGATCTGCGCGATCAGGTCGGACTGCCGGTCGGCGGCCGACCGGAACGCCCGCAGGTGCCGCGGCTCCACGCCGTAGTCGGCCAGCGCCCGCGCGCACTGGGCGATCAGCACGGAATGCTCGTCGAAGAATCCGGCCGGACCGGGCCGGATCACGCCCGCGGTCACCAGCGCCGCCAGCAGCGCACCGTCCACCCCGGAACGGGCCAGAAGGTCTTCGCGGCTGAGCCGAACCTGCGCGGGAGCCACTGCGGCGGCGTCATGACCTTCGCCGTCCACCTGTGCGGCCACCGCCAAACGCGGTACCGCATAAGCGGATCCGCCGGACGGCAGCTCACCGTCTGGAAGCGCGTCGAGCTGCGCCTTGATGACCTTCAACGGCAGGTACTGGTCCCGCTGTGCGGTGAGGACGAACCGAAGGCGTGCGCAGTCGTACGCCGTGAACCGCCGGTACCCGGCCGCCGAACGTTCCGGCGTGACCAGTCCCTCGGCCTCGAGGAACCGGATCTTCGAGATGGTCACATCGGGGAAGTCGGGGCGCAGCAGGTCCAGGACCGCTCCGATCGACATCCCGGCGAATCCCGGGTCCGGCTGGCTCATTCGTTGTTCAGGTCAGCGACGGCCGCGTCAGGCGTCGTCGGACTTGGGCCCGGTCAGGAACACCAGCCGGAACTTGCCTATCTGGACCTCGTCGCCGTTGGCCAGCACCGCAGAATCGACGGGCTCGCGGTTGACGTAGGTGCCGTTCAGGCTGCCGACGTCGACGACCTGGAACTCGCCGGTCTCCAGACGGAACTCGGCATGGCGCCGGCTGACGGTCACGTCGTCGAGGAAGATGTCGCTGTCGGGGTGGCGGCCCGCCGAGGTGGTCGGCTGGTCGAGCAGGAAACGTGAACCCGCGTTGGGGCCACGCTTCACGACCAGCAGTGCCGACCCGGCGGGAAGTCCCTCGACCCCCGACACCGAGCTGTCGCTGCTCGTCGCCGCGGGGGCGTCCAGTTCGTTGAGGAAATCAGCGCGGAAAACCGATGTCGTCTCCACCGTGACTTCGTCGGACGTCTGGTCGGCCCCGGTGTTGCTGTTCTCCGTCACCCGCTGCTCCTCTGCTGGCTGCTGTGGCGTGTTGCCGGTGGCCGGGTGTTGGTTCCCCAGCCGTCATACGTCGATATCGACCGTACCGCGCCGTGCGCCCTGTTGGGTCCACCACGGCCGGATCGACTCACGCAGACTTGGCCCACGCCAATGTGTGCCTGTTGATGCCTGTCGGTCGTCTGAACCGATGGGCGAAACCCTAACAACTCGCTATTCGGACACGGCGCTTCGGTAGGCGTCCGCGTCGAGCAATTCGGTCAAACCGCTGGCCAGAGTGGCGGCGTCGACGTCGAGTTCGACGAGCCAGCCGGCTCCGTAGGGATCGGAATTGACCAACTCGGGGCTGCCCTCCAGGTCGCCGTTCACCGCAACGACTTTCGCGGTCAGCGGGGCGTAGAGATCCGACAGCGATTTGGTCGACTCGACCTCACCAAAAGACTCGCCGGCGGTCACCTCGGCGCCGACGTCGGGCAGCTGCACGAAGACGACGTCCCCCAAGGCGGCCTGCGCGTAATCGGTGATGCCGACCCGCACGGTGGTGTCACCGGTGCGCTGCACCCACTCGTGCTCGGACGTGTACTGCAGGTCGGCTGGGATTTCGCTCACGGCGCTCCTTGTGGCTGCGGGCTGGCACTGCTCATTTGACCGGTTGAGCGTATTGGCGCGGTTTCGGTTGCCGCAAGGCGGTCACCTCCACGCGGTCGGACTGGGCGACGGTCATGGTGCCCCCGACGCGCTCGACGCTGTCGATCGCCCCGCCCGGAATGTTCAGGGCGGCGGCCAGCGTCGGTGGATCACCAATGGCCAGAACCGAATACGGCGGGCTGACGGCGGTGTTGTCGATCACCAGCGACCCGGGCGATCCGACCACCCAGGTGTCCACGCCCACTCGGGTGCTCCCCACCTGCATTGCCTCCGCCCCCGCCGCCCGCAGCTCGTTGATCACGTCGAGCATGGTTTCCGGCGACACGCCGCGCGCCGCGTCGTCGATGGTGATGGTGACCCCGGGCCCGGTCGCGCCCACTGTTCCGATCAGGATCGACAGCGCCGCCAGGCGGGCCTGGGCGTTCTCGATGGCCGCCTGGTCGCTGCTGCCGGAAGCCTGCAGCGACGACAGCGTCCGCTGCAGATCGGCGACCTCGGTGTTGAGCGCGGCTTCGCGCTGTTGCAGAGAATCCAACAGCACCAGCAGATCCGCGGGCCGCGCCGTCTCCAGGGAATCACCCGATTCGGTCTGCCGCACCTGGGTGACGATCGCCACGCCGAGCAGCAGGATCAGCAGCGCGGCGAGCGCGCCGAAGACCCGTTGCGACCGGGTTCGGCGTTTCAACGGTTCGGCGCCGGGCTCGCGCTCGTGGCGGCCGTGGTGCGGCTCCTCGGCGTGCTCCGGTTCGTCGGCCGTCACGGTCAAGCCCCGAACAGCCGGCGCCGCAAGGCGGCCGCGTTGCCGAAGATGCGGATACCGAGCACGACGATGATGGCGGTGGACAGCTGGGTGCCGACGCCGAGCTGGTCCCCGACGAACACGATGAGCGCGGCCACCAACACGTTGAACACGAAGGACACCACGAAGACCTTCGCGTCGAAGATCCGCTCCAGATAGGCGCGCAAGCCACCGAACACCGCGTCCAGGGCCGCGACGACGGCGATGGGCAGATACGGCTGGATCGCCTCGGGGACGCTGGGGTGGAACACCACCCCCAGCACGATGCCGACGACGAGCGCGGCTATTCCGATCATGGCGGTCCGATCTGCTTGGCGAAACGGAGCTCTCGTACCGAACTGGCTGCGGCGGTGAGCGCTTCGCCGGTGCTGACCGTCACCCCGACACCGTAGGACTTCTCCAGCAGTGCCAGGCGTTGGCGCCCCGTGCTGCGCCCGAACGCCTCCTGCATGGCGTGCGGGGGCCCGATCGCGACGACGGAATACGGGGTGGCGACGGGCTGGTTGTCGACGAGGATGCCGCCCCCGGCCTGCCGGATGGTGACGTTCGGCCCGATCCGCACGCCACCGACGGCGATCGCTTCGGCGCCGCTGACCCACAACGAGTTGACCACCAATTGCAGATCGCGGTCCAGGATCACCTGGCGACTGCCGGCGACCCGTTCCTTGGACACGTCGGTGAGATCGCGGGACGCACCCGGATCGGTGATCACCACCGTGACGCCGGGTCCGATCACGGGGGTCGCGGCCGCCGCGAAGGAGTCCCGGTCCAGATCGGCGAGCAGGGCGCGACCGCGCTCGTCGCCGGCCAGCCGGCTGCGGCGCTCACCTTCCACCCGGGAGGTGAGCGCGTCACGCCCGGCAGCCAGTGCGTCGGTTCGGGATTCGGCGGCGCGCACACTGCCGGACAAGACCTGTTGGGTCTGCCGATTGGCCGGTGCCACGGACTGGGCCTGTGCCACCGCCATGGCGAACACCGTCGCCACGCTCAGTCCGGCGAGCAACTGCCACGCCCAGCCCAGGCGACGGGGCGCACCGCCCTCGGAACGGCGGCGGGCAGCGGCGGCATAGCCGGGGTCCAGATGGTCCGACAGCAGAGACCGCAACAGTGAAGGCACTGGAATGCGTTGTGGCGCACCCGCTTCGTGCGTGTTGAGCCCTACATGCGGCTCATACCCGCCCAGCGAGCGCGCCGAGTCAACCACGCCGCACCACCAGCACGACCTGGAACAGATAGAGCAGCGCCGACCACAGGTACAGCGCCATCCCCCAGATCAGGAAGGCCCACCCGATGGCCAGCACGACCCGACTCCACAGGGCGTCGAATTGGCCGAGCAGCACCAACGGAAAACCCGACATCAGCGCGAACGTGGCCGCCTTGCCGATATAGGTGACCGGCAGTGCGGTGAGGCCGTAGCGGCGCAGCACCGGCAAGGTGCCGCCGAGCACCACATCACGGCCGATGAGCGTGACGACGAACCACCACGGGACCACACCCGCGGCCGCCAGTGCCACCGGGGTCACCAGCATGTAGATGCGATCCACCGCGGGGTCGAGCAGCTCCCCCAGCCGCGAGGACTGGTTGTCGAACATCCGGGCTATCTTGCCGTCGGCCCAGTCGGAGAAGCCGCTGAACATCAGCACCGCCACCGCGAATCCGTTGGCGTGCACCACCAGTAGCAGATAGAGGAACACCGGGACGAGCAGCAGCCGCAGCACACTGAGCGCGTTCGGGATGGTGAGCACCCGATCGGTTGCGGCCCCAGGCATGGGCTAAACCTAGCGGAACACGCCAGGAAGGCTCAGCGCCGACATGGCGTTGTCCGCCAGCGGGTCGTCATGGATCATGTAGGTCCACGTCGAGGTCGGGCGGGCCAGACGCGAGAGATCCAGTCCCACTTCGCCGTCGACGATATTCGCGGTCTCGAAGGTCTGCTGGGCGGCTTCGATGGCGTCGGCGGCCAGCGAGGCGAAGGCGTCGACGGCCATCCGGTGGAACTCGTCGAGCGGGCTCTGGTTGCCCAGTGCGCGCAGGCTGATGCTCTCCCGGATGTCGGCCAGGTATGCCAGGTGGTCGGCCCAGCCGCGGTCCAGGTGGTACAGCATGATGAGTCGCGCGATCTCCTCCAACCGCTCCTCGGAGACCTTGTCGGCGATCTCCTCGTAGCGCTTGGGTGACCGCTCGGCGAGCTCCTCGCGGGCGGCAGGGGTGGTCAGCAGCGTGCTGCGCCGGTCCACCAGGATGGCCCGCTGCTGGGCGGTCAACTGGTTGTAGCGCCACGTATTGGCATGCAGGTCAAGCAGTTTGCCCTCCGCGATGCGTTGCGCGTGGTCGAGCAGGGCGGCGGCCTTGGTGCTGGTGATCCGTCCGTTCCCGTCGATCTGCAGGGGCAGCTTGTTGGGCTCCAGGTGAGCGACGACGACGTCGTCCTCCCAGCTGGCGAAGAACACCGACGACCCCGGGTCACCCTGGCGGCCGGCACGGCCACGCAGCTGATTGTCCAGCCGTTCGGTGTAATGCCTGCCGGTGCCGATCACATGCAGTCCGCCGAGTTCGGCGACGGGGTCGTGCTCGGACTCATCCGAACCGCCGAGGCGGATGTCGGTACCGCGGCCGGCCATCTGGGTCGACACGGTGACCGTGTTCAAGGTGCCGGCCTCGGCGATGACGGCGGCTTCCTCTGCGTCGTTCTTCGCGTTCAGCACCACCGCGGGGACCCCGGCCTTCACCAGCCGCTCGTGGAGTTCCTCGGATTCGGCGACGTCGCGGGTGCCCACCAGGACGGGCTGGCCGGTCGCGTGCACCTCGGTGATGTGCTCGAGCACGGCGTCGTTCTTCGCCGCGGCGGTGATGTACACCCGGTCCGACTCGTCCTCGCGGATGTTCGGCGTGTTCGGCGGGATGGGCGACACGCCCAGCTTGTAGAACTGGCGCAGCTGCTCACCAGCCACCAGTGCGGTGCCGGTCATGCCGCACACCCGCGGGTAACGGTTGATCAGCGCCTGCACGGTGATGGTGTCCAGCACCTCACCGGTCTCGGTGATGTCGATGCCTTCCTTGGCCTCGACCGCCGCCTGCAGCCCATCCGGCCACCGCTGCAGCGAGGCGATCCGCCCGCGCGACGCGTTGATCAGGTGAACGGCCTTGTCCCGCACGATGTAATGCACATCGCGCTCCAGCAGCACGTGCGCGTGCAGGGCCACGTTCACCTCGGTGAGCGTGCTGCCGACATGCTGTTCGGAGTACAGGTCGATACCGCCGAGAGCGGTCTCCAGCTTCCGTGCCCCCGCGTCGGTGAGCTGCACGTTGCGCCGCTCGGCGTCGGTCTCGTAGTCGGTGCCCGCGGTCAGTTCGCCGACCAGCCGGATGACCTCCAGGCGCGGCGTCTCGCGGTGCGAGGTGCCCGCCAGCACCAGTGGCACCAGGGCCTCGTCGACGAGCACCGAGTCGGCCTCGTCGATCAGCGCCACATCGGGGGTGGGTGAGACCAGGTCGTCGACGGAGGTCACCAGCTGGTCGCGCAGCACGTCGAAACCGAACTCGTTCACCGAACCGTAGGTGACATCGCAGGCGTAGGCGTCGCGGCGCTGCGCGGGCGTCGAGTCGGCGGTGATCCAGCCGACCGTCAGGCCCATCGCCTCCAGCAGCGGACCCATCCATTCGGCGTCGCGGCGCGCCAGATAGTCGTTGACGGAGATGACGTGCACCTTGCGCCCGGCGATGGCGTAGCCGGCCGCGGCGATCGCACCGGCCAGCGTCTTGCCTTCACCGGTGGCCATCTCGACCACGTCGCCGGCCAGCATCCGCAGCGCGCCCAGCAGCTGCACGTCGAACGGCCGCAGCGAGATCGCCTTGTCGGCCGCCTCCCTGGCGATGGCCAGGAACTGCGGGATGTCGGAGGACTCGGCGAGCTCGTCGAGGTTCAGCAGGCCGCTGGCCTTGCGCAGCTGCTCGTCGTCCAGGCCCGCGGCCTTCTCATCGAAGCTCTCCGACGCGCGCACCAGCGTCATCGACTTGGCCTGGTCCTTGTCGGTGCTGGCGCCCAACAGCTTCCAGAACCGGTTGCTCAACCGGCCGGACTTCGGATTGGCGGTCTTCGGGGTCTTAGAACTCACGGCCACAGTCATACGGTACGCGGGGCCCGAGTCGGCGCGGACACGGCTCCACCTGCGCCGCTGCGGTCACCGCGCGCGGTAATTTCACCCGATGGACGGGGTACTGCTCGGCCCATCGATCGACTGGAGCACCGAATTCCTCCATTCGTCGCTGTGGATCTGCAAGGCCACGGGGCTGGCTGCGGTGGCTCTGCTGGTGGTCGCGCTGGTCATCGGCCGGACCTGTGAGTGGGGCAGGCAGTTCTGGCGCATCACCGGCGCGTTCTTCGTCGGCCGGGCCAGTGTGCGGGTGTGGCTGATCCTGGCGGCGCTGCTGACCTCGACCGTCACCGCGGTGCGGATCAACATCCTGCTCAGCTATTACACCAACGACCTGTTCACCTCGCTTCAGCAGGCATTCCGGGCCGACGGATCGGCCGAGGCCGGGGAGCACGGGTTCTGGGTCGCGATGCTGATCTTCGCGATCCTGGCGTCGCTGTACGTGGCCCGGTTCTTCCTCGACCTGTACCTGACCCAGCGCTTTCTGATCGGCTGGCGGGTGTGGTTGACCCACCGCACACTCGGCGACTGGCTCGACGGGCACGCCCACTACCGCGGTCAGTTCGCGCGGGAGCCGATCGACAATCCGGACCAGCGGATCCAGTCCGACGTCGACATCGTGACCACCGGCTCCCGGGAACCGAACAACCCCACCAACGGGTCCGGCCACATGCTGATCTTCGGTGCGGTCGAGGCGCTGCTGACGGTGGTGTCCTTCGGCGCGATCCTGTGGCGGCTGTCCGGCCCGCTGACCGTGCTGGACGTGACGGTGCCCCGCGCGCTGTTCTGGATAGTCCTGGTCTACGTGGCGGTCGCGACGGTGGTGGCGTTCGCCATCGGCCGTCCGCTGATCCGGCTGAGCTTTCTCAACGAGGTCCGCAACGCCGGCTTCCGCTACGCGATGATCCGGATGCGGGACGCCGGCGCGGCGGTCAGCCTGTACCGCGGCGAGGACGCCGAACGCGAGGCGCTGGCCGGGCGGCTGGGCTCGGTGATCGCCAACTACCGCGACTGGCTGCACCGGTCGCTGCTGTTCCTGGGCTGGAACGTGTCGGTGAGCCAAGCCATCAATCCCCTGCCGTACATCGTGCAGGCGCAGCGGCTGTTCGCGAATGAGATCTCCTTCGGCGATGTCATGCAGTCGGCGACCGCGTTCCACGCCGTGCATGACGCGCTGTCCTTCTTCCGCAATGCGTATGACGAGTTCGCCGGCTTCCGCGCCGCGCTGCTTCGGCTGGACGGCCTGCGGGACGCCAACGCCAGGGCGCGGGCCCTGCCGGTGCTGCCCCGCACCGTCTCCCCCGACGGTGGGCTGCGCCTGCACGGCCTGGAGGTGCGCACCCCGGCGGGCGAACCGCTGATCGCGGGGGTCGACCTGAGCCTCGACGCCGGCGATAGCCTGGTCGTCACCGGTCCGTCGGGCTGCGGCAAGACCGTGTTGTTGCAGAGCCTGGCCGGGCTGTGGCCGTACACCTCGGGCCGGGTGGACGTCCCGGCAGCCGAGACGATGTTCGTGCCGCAGCTGCCCTACCTACCGCTGGGTTCACTGCGCACCGTGCTGAGTTATCCACGCGTCGCCGGCGCCTGCCCCGACGACGCCATCCAGCGGGCGCTGCTCGCGGTGGCGCTCCCGAACCTGATGATCCGGCTCGGCGAGGTCAGCGACTGGGCCCGGATGCTGTCCCCCGGTGAGCAGCAGCGCATCGCGTTCGCCCGGGTGCTGTTGACCCGGCCGGCCGCGGTGTTCCTGGACGAGGCCAGCTCGGCGCTCGACGAGGGCCTGGAGCTCATGCTCTACCGACTGCTGCGCACCGAGTTGCCCGACACCACCGTGGTCAGTGTCAGTCACCGCCGCAGCGTGGAGCAGTTCCATCGGCACCGGCTCGAACTGCTCGGCGACGGCCGCTGGAAAACCGGGCGGCTGGTACCGGGCTGACCACCTCCAAGCCGCCCGGTACGTGTTGTGCGGGTACCTTGCCGGGATGGAGATGTTCACCCCATCGCTGGATTGGGGCGCCGAGCTACCGAAGTCGCTGTGGTGGATCGCGCAGGTGTGGGTCTACACCGCGGTCCCCACGCTGATCATCCTTGCGCTGATCGCCCGCTTCACGACCTGGGGTCGGCAGTTCTGGCGGATCACCGGCGGCTATTTCACCGGACGCGACAGCGTCATCGTGTGGGCCTGGCTCGGGGTTCTGCTGCTCTCGGTGATCGCCGGCGTGCGCCTCGACGTGCTGTTCAGCTACTACAGCAATGACCTGATGACGGGCGCGCAGACGGCGTTCGAAGGGATCGGCGGAGGCGAGGAAGCCGTCAAACAGTCCGGTGTCGACGGCTTCTGGCAGGCGCTCATCCACTTCGGCATCCTGGCCACAATCCACGTGGTGCGCATCATGCTGGACCTGTTCATGATGCAGCGGTTCACGCTGCGCTGGCGCGCCTGGCTGACGGCGCACCTGAGCGCCGACTGGCTGGACGGCCGCGCCTACTACCGAAGCCGCTTCATCGACGACACCATCGACAACCCGGACCAGCGCATCCAGTCCGACATCGACATCTTCACCAACGGCACCGGCCCGCTGCCCAGCAATCCGAACACCTACTCGACCAGCACGCTGCTGTTCGGCGCGATCTCGGCCGTGGTCAGTGTCGCCTCGTTCACCGTCATCCTGTGGAACCTGTCCGGCGACCTCAACATCTTCGGCATCACCATGCCGCGCGCGATGTTCTGGATCGGCGTGGCCTACATCCTGGCCGCCACGGTCATCGCGTTCTGGATCGGCCGCCCGTTGATCCGGTTGACCTTCAACAACGAGAAGTTCAACGCCGCGTTCCGGTATGCCCTGGTGCGGTTGCGCGACGCCGCCGAGTCCGTGGCGTTCTACCGCGGTGAGAACGCCGAGCGGGTGCAGCTGCGCCAGCGCTTCGCCCCCATCGTCGAGAACTACAAGCGGTTCATCAACCGGTCGGTGAAGTTCTACGGCTGGAACCTTTCGATCAGCCAGATCATCAACCCGCTCCCGTGGATCATCCAGGCGCCCCGCATGTTCGCCGGCGAGATCAAGCTCGGCGACATCTCGCAGACCTCGTCGGCGTTCGGACAGATCACCGACGGCCTGTCGTTCTTCCGCAACAGCTATGACCAGTTCGCCGGGTGGCGGGCGTCGATCATCCGTCTGCACGGCCTGGTGGTGGCCAACGAGGAAGGCCGCGCACTGCCGGTGCTGACCGTCGAGCCGAGCAAGAGCTGCCTGGTCGAGCTGGAGGACGTCCATGTGACCACCCCGGACGGCCAGATGCTGGTCGAAGATCTGGATCTGAAACTGGAGAGCGGCGACACCCTGATCGTCACCGGCCGCTCCGGCGCCGGCAAGACGACGCTGCTGCGCAGCCTCGCTCAACTGTGGCCGTTCACCACCGGCACGTTCCGATACCCGCAGGCCGACCACGAGACCATGTTCCTGTCCCAGATGCCCTACGTGCCGCTGGGCGATCTGCGCGCGGTGGTGTCGTATCCGCAAGAGCCCGGCGAGATTCCGGACGAGCGGTTGCACTGGGCGCTGGACAAGGTGTCGTTGCCGCAGTGCTCCAAGCGGCTGGCCGAGGTGGCCGACTGGGTCAAGGTGCTCTCCCCGGGCGAGCAGCAGCGCATCGCGTTCGCGCGGGTGCTGCTGACCCGCCCCCGGGCGGTGTTCCTGGACGAGGCGACCTCCGCGCTGGACGAGGGTCTGGAGTACACGATGTACGACCTGGTCCGCAAGGAACTGCCCGAGACCATTCTGGTCAGCGTCACCCACCGCAGCACCGTGGGCCAGCACCACGAGAAGCACCTGCACCTGCTCGGCGGCGGACGCTGGACTCTCGGCGACGTCGACGACGCGGTCGAAGACGAAGTCACCCCCGTCTGAGGACTCCGGTCGGGTAGCTTCCCGGCATGGAGATGTTCAGCCAGTCGCTGGACTGGGGCAGCGAGATCCTGGCATCGCTGTGGTGGGTCGCCAAGGCGTGGGTGATCAGCGCGGCGGTCTCGGTGGCGGTGCTGGCGGTCCTCGCCCGGTTCACCGTCTGGGGCCGCCAGTTCTGGCACATCACCCACGGTTATTTCGTTGGCCGCCAGAGCATTCCGGTGTGGGGATTGCTGGGGGCGTTGCTGTTCTCGGTCATGGTGTCGGTACGGATGGACGTGCTGTTCAGCTACTACGCCAACGACCAGTACAACGCGCTGCAGGTCGCGTTCGAGGGCGTCGGATCCGGCAACGAAGCCGTCCGCAACTCCGGTGTCGACGGGTTCTGGACATCGATCCTGATCTTCGTCGGGCTGTTGGTCGCCGATATCGCACGCACGGTGCTGGACCTGTATCTGATGCAGCACTTCATCATTCGCTGGCGGGTGTGGCTCACCGACCACCTCACCGGAGATTGGCTCGGCGATCGGGCCTACTACCGCAACCGGTTCGTGTCGGCGTTCGGCGGCGTCCCCATCGACAACCCGGACCAGCGCATCCAGCAGGACATCGACGTGTTCACCACCGGGACGGGGCCGGAGACCAACACGTTCACCGTCGGCACGTCGCAGACGCTCTTCTTCGGCACGGTCAACTCGGTCCTGTCCGTGGTGGCCTTCACCCCGATCCTGTGGAACTTGGCGGGGCCGCTGTCGATTTTCGGGGTGACGATCCCGAAGGCCCTGTTCTGGCTGGCGTTGCTGTGGGTCGCGGTGACGACGGTGGTGGCCTTCTGGATCGGCAAGCCGATCATCCGGCTGACGTTCCGCAACGAGTTGACCAACGCGGCCTTCCGTTACGCACTGGTGCGCATCCGCGACGCCGCCGAGGCGGTCAGTCTCTACCGCGGTGAGGACACCGAGCGCCGGACACTGGCGGATCGCTTCGGCCGGATCATCGTCAACTACCGCAGACTGGTGCTGCGCGGTGTCGCGTTCATGGGCTGGAACCGTTCGGTCAGCCAGATCGTGTCACCGCTGCCGTTGATCGTGCAGGCGCCGCGGTTGTTCGCCGGGGAGCTGAACCTCGGCGACGTCACCCAGTCAGCGGGAGCCTTCGGTTCGGTACAGAGTTCGCTGAGCTTCTTCCGCGCCGTCTATGACTCGTTTGCCGGCTACCGCGCCGCCATCATCCGGCTGGACGGGCTGGTCACCGCGAACGAAAAGGCAAGGGCACTACCGCGTTTGGCAGCGACGACGAGCACCGACGGCGGCGTCGAGATCGCCGGCGTGGAGGTGCGGTCCCCGCACGGCGTACATCTGGTCGACGATCTCGACGTGCGGCTGCGCCCCGGGGACTCGCTGGTCATCACCGGCCCGTCGGGCACCGGTAAGACGACGCTGCTGCGCAGCGTGGCCCAGTTGTGGCCGTACGCGTCGGGGTCGGTCGCCCACCCGGCGGCGACGATGTTCCTCTCGCAGCTGCCCTACGCTCCACTCGGCGACCTTCGCGCGGTGGTCAGCTATCCGGCCCAGGAAGGCTCCTTCACCGACGACGCGATCCGTGCGGCGCTGGGCGCCGTGACGCTGGGGCACCTGGCGACCCGGCTGGACGACGACTCCGACTGGGGTAAGGAACTCTCCCCCGGCGAACAGCAGCGCATCGCGTTCGCGCGTGTGCTGCTGGCCCAACCAAAGGCGGTGTTCCTCGACGAGGCCACCTCGGCACTGGACGCCGGACAGGAGTTCGCGATGTACAGCACGTTGCGCGAGCGACTGCCCGACACCATCGTCGTCAGCGTCAGCCACCGCGACAGCGTCGACCGCCACCACGCCCTGCGCCTGGAACTGCTCGGCGAGGGCCGCTGGGAGTTGACGCCGATCTAGCGTGCCGCGGCGTGTGTCCCGGCCCTCCGACCGAAGAAGGAACCCTCACCGAGTTGCGTTCCGCTGGCGTAATTTTCGCCGTCCTGAGCGATGTTGGATGCGCACGCCCCGGCGGCGTACAGACCGGGCACCGCGCCGCCGTCCTCGCGCAGCACCTCACCGTCGAGCGACACGATCAGCCCGCCCATGGTGAATCCGGAGTACATCGCGACCCCGAGCGACAGGTCGAACGCCGCGAACGGGCCGGTGTCCTGCGCGGCGATGTAGTCGGACTGCTTGTGGAAGTCGGGGTCCACCCCGTCGGCGGCGTTGGCGTTGTAGCGCTCCAGCGTCGCGGCCAGGTTGCCGGCCGGGATGCCCAGCGCCTCTTCCACTTCGGCGACGGTCTCATATCCGTCGATGAACTTGATCAACGGCATCTCGGGCATCTGCATGTGGTCTTCGTCCACGATCAGGTAGGCCTGCTGGTCGGGTTGCTTGAGCACGAACGCCGAGGTGCGCGAATGGTAGGAGTCCTCGGCGACGAACCGGGCGCCCTGGTTGTTGACGATGACACCGGTCAGCAGGATCTCCGGCGGATAGGCGGCCGCGGTGATGAACAGCCCGTCCAGGTTCTTTGCGACGCCGCCGGCGGACACCCCGAGCCGGATGCCGAGCCCGTCGTCGTGCGGGTTGCCCAGGATGTAGGGCTCGACCTCGCCGTGGTGTTTGGTCTTGCGTTTCTTGCCGAGGGCAGGCGTGTGCTCGGCGACCATCTCGGGGTTCATCGCGAAACCGCCGGCGGCGATGATCACGGCCTTCGCCTTGACCGCGCCCGTGTCGGCGAAGTTCTTCCAGCTCACGCCGACGACGGCGCCGTCGTCGAGGACCAGGTTGGTTGCCCCTGTCTCGTAACGGATCTCGACGCCGAGTTCGGCGGCCCGCTTGAGCAGCAACTGGATCACCATGTCGGCGCCGCCCAGCTCACCGGGAACCGGGACGGAATGCCCGCGCGGCGCCGGCTTGGCCTGCTCGTTGAACGGCCACACCTTCTCGTTGCCGGTGTAGGACAGACCCTCGGTACCCGGCGGCACCACGACCTTGCCCGGGTAGTAGCTGCGCTCGAACTGAAAGCCGAGGGCTTCGAGCCAGGTGAAGTGTTCGACGCTGCCGTCGCAATAGGCGCGGATCTTGTCCAGTTCCGGATCGTGGGATACCGCGACCAGATACTTGTACATCTCTTCGGCGGAGTCGTCATGCCCGGTGGCCTGCTGCACCGCGGTACCGCCGCCGAGGTAGAAGTGGCCGCCCGCCATCGAGGTGGTGCCACCCGCTGCGGCGGCACGTTCGAGCACCAGCACCCGGGCACCGGCCGCGGCGGCACTGACGGCCGCGCTGCCGCCCGCGATACCGAACCCGACGACCACGACGTCGAATTCGTCTGACCAGTCGGTGACCGAACCGGCGTCGACGGTGGTGGGATTGTCAGTCATGTTTGTTCTCCTGCTGCTGTTTCACGTGATCGAAGAAGGCTTTGATGTCTGGCGGAATGAGGGCGATCTCGATGTACGGGACGCCTTCGACAGGGGCGCTGACGTAGGCGAATTGCATGCCGCCGGGCATCACCCCTTGCTGCACAACCGGAGCGCCGCGGGCTTCGGCGACGCGCAGGGCGGCCTGGTACGCGTCCGCGTCGGCTGCTTCCACGCAGACGTGATGCAGCCCGGGCCCGGCGGTGTCGAGGAACTCCGTGTAGATGCTGTCCCCGCGCACCGGGACGATGATCTCCAGCTGGGTGTCCCCGGCGTAGCTCAGCGAGATGTCGGCGACGAAGTCGGCCGGCGCGCCGCGGTAGGTGCAGCCGTCGATGAACGGGACGCCCGGCATCCGAACCCAGGTGCGGGCACCGAGCAGCGCCGTGAGCATCGATTCGGTGGCATCCAGATCGCGCGTCACCCACGCAATCTGGACAGGTGTCTGATTGAGCATCGAAGTGAGGATATCCCCAGCCGGCCACGCTGGCTAGAACGTGTTCTAGTTTTCCCTCAGGGTGTCGATCGCCAGCCGGATCTGGCCGTCGAACACGAGCTTCGGCTCGGTCAGCGTGCCCGGACCGTACTGGCCGAACACCTCCATGCCGATCGCGCCCACCAGCGTGGCCCACAGCAGGAAACACTTGAGCAGCACGCGGTCTCCGCCGGGAAAGCCGTACTCGGCCCGAAGCGCCTGGAAGTCGCGCGATACGGATTGCGGCAGAGCATCTTTCGGGTCCGGGATGGCACCGGTGAGTATCCCGTCGGCCACCACGGCGAGCACCGAGACGATCATCCGGGTGCCGGGCCCGACGGTGATCTCGGCGGGCGCCCGGTACCCGGGCACCGGACTTCCGTAGAGCAGCGCCCACCGTGCCGGTTGATCGACCGCCCAGGCCCGCGCCGCATGCGCCATCGCGAGCACGCGATCGGGCCACGGACCACCGGCATCAGCAGCGTCCACCGCGTCGGCGAGTTCGCCATACGCATCCACCAGCAGCAGGGTCAGTAGATCGTCGCGGCTGGCGACGTACCGGTAGACCGCCGAGGACACCATGCCCAGGTCGCGCGCGATGGCCCGCACCGACAAGCCGGCCGCACCGTCGGTGATGAGGTGCCGCCTGCCGATCTCGATGATCTCGGCCTCGATGCGGTCGCGCGCATCCTGTCGCTTGCCCATCGGTCCAGTCTGACACGAAACGAGATCACTGCTCTTGATTTACCTCGCGCGGGGTGGCATGGTGAAAGCAAGAGCACCGCTCTCGCATCTACGAAGGGGAACTCCATGAGCACTCGCTACGACGAACCGAACCGCGTCGCCAAAGCCGCCAACGAGGTGTTCCGCCACCTGGCCGAGCTGGGTATCAGCATCGCGGGCACCCGCGCACTTCGGGTCCGCGGCAGGCGCTCCGGTCAGTGGCACGGCGTGGTCGTCAACGTCCTCACCGTCGACGGGCGCGACTACCTCGTCTCACCGCGGGGCAATACCCAGTGGGCACGCAATGCGCGGGCCGACGGAGCGGTGCAGGTGGGACCGCGGTGGCACCGGCGCCAGGTACGGGCCGTCGAGGTGGCCGACAGCGCCAAACCCGACCTGGTCCGGCGCTACCTGGACCGCTGGTTCTGGGAGGTCAAGAATCACATCGGCGGTTTGACGCCGGAGTCCACCGACGCAGAGCTACGGGTGAAGACCGTTTCGATCCCGGTGTTCGAGTTGGTCGGCTGAATCGAGGCCGCGTCGATGATCTGCTGGCCGGTCGACTGGAACGAGACGGCCGCGGGCAATTGACCCCAGGTGCTGTTGAACAGGCCGATGATCGCGGCCCGGCCGTCGGCGGTCGGCACGTACACCGGCCCGCCGGAATCGCCCTTCTGACTGAAGATGCCGTTGGTCATGGTGAACCAACCGTTGTTCACGGAGTCGATCGTGCCGCAGGTCTCGCCGGTGACCACGCCGAAGTGGCAGACCGTCTGGCCGGCCTTCTGCACGGCCAGGGCCGGATCCGAGACCAAGGTGCGGCCGCCCGGCAACACGTCGACCATCTGGACGTCGGGCGCCAGCGCGATGGCCTCCCAGTCGGTGATCTGGTAGTCGGCGGTGATGGTCGTGCCGTCCGGGGTGTTGTCCCTCGACATCGTCACCACGCCGATGACGTTGCCGTCCCGGTCGGTGACCGGGCCGTCGGCGCGGCAGTGACCGGCCGTCAGCGCGGACCGCGACGCCATGTCCACATAACCGAGCGTGCACATCGTCGAACCCTGCCGGATCTCCATTCCGGGATATGCCGTCGGCCCGGGGCTGGGAATCGCCGGACTGGGGGCCACGGGATTCGCCCCGGCAGCCCCGGCGGTCAGCATGGCCGGCCCAGCGATCAAAGCACCAACGAGGATGC
Source organism: Mycolicibacterium cosmeticum (assembly GCA_016197365.1). Lineage (GTDB taxonomy): Bacteria > Actinomycetota > Actinomycetes > Mycobacteriales > Mycobacteriaceae > Mycobacterium > Mycobacterium cosmeticum_A. The sequence continues at coordinate 82,923 of JACPVS010000013.1, forward strand.
CCAACAGACGTGCACGCATGAAGTCCTCCCGATCCCTCCACCCTCGGTAACACCGACGCTACCGGGATGCTGAGGTGTAGATCGGGTAACGGACCGATCCCGTTACAACAACACCGGCCCGGATTCAACAATCCGGGCCGGTGTGTCGTGAAGAGAATTACGGAATCGTCAGAACCTGACCCGGGTGGATCAAATCGGGGTTCGGCACCCCGCTCGCGTCGGCGATCCGCTGGTACTGATTGCCGTCACCGTAGAACTTCTCCGAGATCGCCCACAGCGTGTCACCGGACACGACCGTGTAGGTGCGCGGCGCGGGCGGCGCAGGCACGGGTTCCGGGGCCGGAACCGGCGCCTCGGGAGCCGGGGCTTCCGCAGCAGCGAGTTCGACCTCGGGCTCGGCGGCCGGCGCTTCCTCGACGACCGGCGGGGCGGGCGGCGCCTCGTCGGTGTCGGTACCCGAGGACCACGCGACTCCGTCGAAGCCGTACAGCACCAGGTTGCGGTCGTCCTGCAGGATCAGTCGCACATCCTTGGCGCCCTTGGTGTCGGTGTGCCAGACCGGCTTGTCCGGGGTGTACAGCACGAAGTTGCCGTCGTCCTGGACCTCGGCGCGAACCACGTCCTGCCCGTTGGTCTCGGTGGACCACACGGCGGTGTCTCCGCTGTAGAGCACAAAGTTGCCGTCATCCTGCAGTGTCGCCCGGTACGCGCCGTTGCTGGACGTCAACGACTGGCCCTGCTCCAACTTCTCACCCTTGTGGAGTCTGTCTCCCATGGCGTTCTCCCCTCATCTGGACAGTTGACGCAGCCGAGCCTACTGATGAAACTTTGCCCGCGGGGCGGTTGCGCTCTCAATAAACAGAACACTTGGCGAACTTTCGTGAGCGCTCAGGAATCGAACCCCAGGCCCAGCCGATCCAGGGTGCGCAGCAGCACATTGCGACGGCCCGCCGAGTGGTCGGCGCGGTCCAGCGACCAGCGGGTCGCCTGGATGCCGACGCTCGCCATCGGCTCGGGCGGGAACGGCAGCGGCTTACGCCGTACCATGTCCAATTCCGTTCGCGGCGTGGGCTTTCCGTCGAGCAGATCCAGGCACACGTCGGCGCCGAATCGAGCCGCAGCCACGCCCAGGCCGGTGTATCCGTTGACGTAGGCGACCCGGTCGCCGTACGCGGTGCCCCAGTGCGCACAGAACCTGGTGTTGGTGTCGATCGCGCCTGCCCAGCGGTGTGTGAACCGGACGTCGTCGAGCTGTGGGAAGGTCAGGAAGAAGTGCTCGGCCAGCCGCCGGTAGGTCTGCGGCCGGTCCTCGTAGGCCGGGTCCACCCGGCGACCGAAGTGGTAGACGGCGTCATAGCCGCCCCATACGATGCGGTTGTCCGCGGACAGCCGATAGTAGTGAAACTGGTTGGCGCAGTCGCCGATTCCCTGCCGGTTGCGCCAACCGATCCGGTCCAGCTGAGCCGCGCTGAGCGGCTCGGTCGCCAGCACGTAGTCATAGACCGGCACCGTGTAGGCCCGGTTGCGCCGCAGCAGGCTACGAAACACGTTGGTGGCCAACAGCACCCGCTGCGCGGTGAGGACCGCGGCGCCGGTGTCGACCCGAAGGCCGGCCCCCGACGCCTCCAGGGACAAGGCCCTGGTGTGCTCATGGATGGCCACCCCGGCGTCGGCTGCCGCACGCGCCAGCTCCAGCGCCAATTTGGCCGGGTGCACGATCGCGACGCTGTCGGCCTGGTAGAGCCCGGCCAGATACGTCGGCGAGGCCACTTCCGCACGTACCTGCTGCTGGTCCAGGAAGGTGCCCTGGTCCGCTTCGGCCAGGCCGGCCACCTGATGGGGTTCGGTGGCCACCGTCAACATCCCGGTGCGTTCCCATTCCACCTCGAGACCGAGTCGTTCGATGTCGGCGGCCATCCCGTCCAGGTTCGCCATGCCCAGGGCGTCGAGTTGGTCGATATCGCTGGGCCAGCGGGACTTTCCGTTGTCGTGACCGTGCGTCAGGCTCGCATCGACGAAGCCGCCGTTGCGGCCCGAGGCGGCCCAGCCGATCCGCTCCGCTTCGATCAGCACGATGCGCTGTCCCGGGTTGCGCTGGGCGGCGTGCACGGCCGCCCACAACCCCGTATAGCCACCGCCGACGATCAGCAGATCGCAGCTGACCGGTCCGGCCAACGGCGGGTGCTGCGGCCGCGCGAGATCGAGCCACATCGACCCGAATGCGCTGGCGGACAGGGACCGCGCGACCAGATCTGGATCGACATGCGCGTCGAAAGCGGTCTTCACCCCGTCACACTACGGCGGCCGCCCGCGAATCGCGTCAACACCGGTCCGACGATCGCCAGGATGAACACGTACGGGGTGGCGATGGACTCGACCGCGGGCAGCGTCGCGCCGACCAGGCCGATGATGACGAGCGAGAACTCACCGCGCACGATCAACGCGGTGCCCGCGCGCAACTGACCGGGGCGGGCCACGTCGTCACGGCGGGCCGCGAACATGCCGGTTGCCACCTTGGTGCCGGCGGTGACGACGGCCAGCGCCAGCGCGGCGGGCAGCATCGGGACCAGGTCGCTCGGGTTCACCGACAGGCCGATGGCCAGAAAGAAGATGGCGGCGAACAGATCTCGCAGCGGAGTCAGCACGGTGCGGGCCCGATGGGCGGCCTCCCCGGTCAGGGTCAGCCCGACCAGGAACGCTCCGACCGCCGCGGACGCATGGATGAACTCGGCGAGTGCCGCCACGATCAGCGTCAGCGCCATGATCCGCAACAGCAGCTGCTCGTTGTCGGGATGGGCGACCATGCGGCCCACCAGATGGCCCCAGCGGTAGGACGCGACGAACGCCAGCACCAGCGCCGAGACGGCGATACCCATGCCGAACACGGCGTGCACCCAGGTGCCGCCCGCCGCCAGCACGGCCAGCAGCGGCAGGTAGGCCGCCATCGCGAAGTCCTCCAGCACCAGGATGGACAGCACCGCCGGGGTCTCGCGGTTACCCAGGCGGCGCAGGTCGTCGAGCAGGCGCGCGATCACCCCCGACGACGAGATGTAGGTGACCCCGGCGAGCGCCAGGATGCCGACACCGTCCAGGCCCAGCAGCCAGCCGGCGATCGCGCCGGGGACGGCGTTGAGGATCAGGTCCACCCACGCCGAGGGCAGGTGGCGACGCAGGCTGGCGGCGAACTCCCCGATGGAGAACTCCAGGCCCAGGGTGAGCAACAGCAGCACCACACCGATCGTCGCGCCGGTCTTGACGAAGTCGTTGGCGGCCGGGATGTGGGCCACCCCGCCGTCGCCGAGAGCCAGGCCCGCGGCCAGGTACAGCGGGATCGGCGACAGCGCGAAGCGGCGGGCGGCCGTACCGAGCACCGTGAGCACGGCCAGAATGATGCCGAGCTCCAACAAGAGCGCCGCCGACACCTGCACGGCTTCAGCCTTTGGCGACGATGTTCTCGACGCCGGTGAGCCCGTCCTCGGTGCCGATCACCACCAGCACGTCGCCGGCCCGCAGCGGTTCGGCCGGCCCCGGAGAGGCCAGCACCTCCTCGTCGCGCACGATCGCGACGATCGAGGCGCCGGTGCGGGTGCGGGCCCGGGTGTCCCCCAGCGGCCGGTCGACGAACGGGCTGCCGTCGCGGATGTGCACCTGGCCGGCGTTCAGGCCGGGCACCTCCCGGGTCAGGTCGGCGAAGCGTTCGGCGATCCGGGGGGCGCCGAGGATCTGGCCCAGCGCCTCGGCTTCCTCGTCGGTGAGCCGGAACACCTCCCTGGCCTGGTCGGGATCCTCTTTCGGGTACACCACGAGTTCGAAGTCGCCGGTGCGCCGGGCCACCACGCCGATCCGGTCCCCCGTGCGGGTGTCGAATTCGAAGCGCAGCCCGACGCCGGGAAGCAGGACTTCTTTGACATCCATGGGCCCATCCTGGCCGACAGCTGTATGCCTGCGCCGCTACTTCTGCAAAACGCGCTACTTCTGCGAAACGACGGCGGCACGGGGTGCCCAGCCCGGTGGCCCGAACGCGTAACCGAGCCGGTCCCGCCAGCGCCGCGCCGACCGGACGTCACGGGCGATGGCGACATACTCATGGGTCTGCAGGGTCCAGATGTTGTAGGTGTCCACCTGCTTGGTCAGGCCGTAGTGCGGGCGGAACTCCTCGTCGGCGTAGCTGCCGAACAGCCGGTCCCACACGATGAAGATGCCGCCGTAGTTCTTGTCCAGGTACTGCTGGTCCATGCCGTGGTGCACCCGGTGGTGCGACGGGGTGTTGAACACGAATTCGACAGGCCGCCAGAGCTTGTCGATGCGTTCGGTGTGCACCCAGAACTGGTAGACGAGGTTCACCGAGAAGCTGGCGAATACCATCCACGGCGGAACTCCCAACAGCGGCAACGGGATCCACATCAGGATCTCGCCGCTGTTGTTCCATTTCTGGCGCAGCGCAGTGGCGAAGTTGAAGTACTGGCTGGAGTGGTGTGCTTGATGAGTCGCCCAGATCAACCGCACCCGGTGCGCGATCCGGTGATAGGTGTAGAACAGCAGGTCGACGCCGACCAGCGCGATCACCCAGGTGTACCACTGGGTCGCGGGCAGCTGCCACGGCGCCGCGTAGGCGTAGATGGCGGCATACCCGAACAGCGCCAGCAGTTTCCAGGCGGCGGTGGTCGCCACCGACACCAGCCCCATCCACACGCTGGCCCAGGCGTCCCGGCGCAGGTAGGCCCCGGACTGCGGCCGATCATCCGAAGCCGCTGTGGTCAGGGCGTCCAGTTTGCGCGCGGCCGCCCACTCCAGCACGAGCAGCAGCAGGAAGAACGGGACGGCGAACAGCACCGGGTCACGCATCTGCGGTGGCAGCGCGTCCAGCAACGCCCGGAGTCCATCCATGCCGCTCAGCCTAAACCGGCACGCTCAGCGGAAGCTCAGAACGTCGCTTCCCCAGGTCAGGCGCTGCGCCCGGTCAGGATCGGCCACCACGGCATCGTCGCGGCCGATGATCAGGGTGGCGCGCTCGTCGGGGCGGTAGACCGGCCACATCGGCGTGCCCGGGCCCGCGCCCGGTTCGCCGTCGGCCGCGAACCGGGTCCAGCGGGTGCGCACCCGTTCCGATACGGCCGCACCGGCCGCCAGCCCGCCGAGTTTGAACGTCGGGTCCTTCGGCCCCATCACCAGATTGCCCCAGACGTAGGGCAATTCAGTGGCATGGGCGGCATCCAGCCGTAACAGCTTGAGCATCGGGGTGGCCCAGTCGAAGCGGTACATGTGCACCGGCGCGACGGCGCTGTGGCCCTCGGCGAACCAGATGGACGGCATCCGGAACCCGACGTCGCGCGCGACCCCGAGTGCCGGTTTCCGGCCGCGACCGCGGTAGACGGCGGTGATCTCGGCCTCGGTGGGGATCTGCAGGCCCGGCTGCTCGGTGGCGATCGCGGCGAACATGTCCCGCAGCGTCTGGGGCGCGATCGGCATCAACGGAGACCGCATCCAGCGGAACAGCGCGGCCTCGTGCCGATTGGTGCCGATGATCAGTGGCACCGGGTGGGTGCGGCCGGCGCGGGCGGCCTGCACCGGGTAGTCCGGCACCAGGTCACCGTCGACGATCGGGACGAACGCCAGCGTGCCGGGAAAACGGCGCGGCACCTCGTCGTAGAGGTGTTTCGAGGCGGCGATGATGCTCTCGACGGGGGTGTCGCGCAGCCGGTGGGTCTCCCCGGGATGCACGCCCAGCCGGTCGAGGAACTGCTCGGCGATCCGGCGGGCGCGGTCGCGGTCATACACAGAGGTGACGGGGGCGCTCTGCGCGATGGCCCGGTGGAACAGTCCCGCGGCGGGCGGGCTGGCCATCAGCGTGGTGAGGATGCCCGCACCGGCGGATTCCCCGAACAGCGTGACATTGCCGGGGTCGCCACCGAACGCGGCGATATTGTCCTGCACCCAGTTCAGCGCCGAAAGTACATCGCGCACACCGATATTGGTTTCGAAACCGGACCCGAAGGACGACAGGTCGAGGAATCCGAGTGCCCCCACCCGGTAGTTCATGGTGACCACGACGACGTCACCGCCCACCGCGAGTTCGCGGCCACGGTAGAGCGGCTGCGCCGACGAGCCGAGCGCGTAGGCCCCGCCGTGCACCCACACCATCACCGGTTTGGGTCCCCCGGATGTCGACGGCGCCCACACGTTCAGCGTCAGGCAGTCCCCGCCCTGCGGGGCGCCCAGGTCCATCGGGATGTGTGGATCGGTCTGCTGCGGGCAGACGGGGCCGAAGCGGGTCGCGTCGGCGGGTTCGGTCCAGCGCTGCGGCGGCTGCGGCGCGCGCCAGCGCAGATCGCCGACCGGGGGTGCCGCGTAGCGGATGCCCAGCCATTGCCGGACGATGCCGTCGTCGCTCCCTCGGACCGGTCCGTATCCGGTGATGGTGTCGGTATCCGGGATCACACGCGCCTCCCTCGCTCGAGTGCTCAGCCATACCACGCTACCGGCGTCCGCAGGGAACGCGTTCCGATAGAGATTCATTCGCCCTGGGCGCAACCCTGTCGGAGCCGTCACACAGCTTCTAATCTCGCCGCTCATGGCTGTTGATATCGCTGAGACGATCACCCCGATCCCCGTCCTGGACTCCCCCGAGGCCGCGCTGGCCGCCGCCGACTCGGTCGCCTCCGCGATCGCGGTGGGCAGTGCCGAGCGCGAACGGGCCGGGACGTCGCTGCTGCCGCAGCTGCGGGCGGTGTCCGAGGCCGGCCTGCTGGCGGTGCCCGTGCCCGCCAAACACGGCGGGCCCGGGTTCGCGGCGTCGGTGCAGGTCGAGGTGCTGCGCCGGTTGTCCCGCGGCGACGGTGCGCTCGGTCAGCTGTTGCTGGCACATTTCGTTGTCTCCCAAGCGATTTCCGCACTGGATGCCGATGCGCCGCAGGCCGCCCGGATTTACGGCGCCATCCTGGCAGGCGGCCAGCTCGGCAACGCCACCGCCGAACGCGGCACGGCGTCGGCGCTGCACCGCAACACCACGGTGCGCCGCCGGGACGACGGCACATGGGAACTCAACGGCACCAAGTACTACGCGACCGGCGCGCTGGGCGCGACGTGGATAGCGGTCGCGGCCGGTGTCGCCGGAAGTGACGGGGAGACGGCGACCGTGTTCATCCGGCCGGATCAGGACGGTGTGACCCTCAACCTGGAGAAATGGTCGGCGTTCGGTCAGCGCGGGACGGCCAGCGGCGAAATCCGGCTCGAGGGCGTCATCGTCGACGGCGACCTGGTCATCGAGGAGGGCGCCCCGCCGCACCCCGTCGACGGCCCGCCGACCGTGTTGGGCGCCTATGACCAGGCGCTGCATGCCGCCATCGACATCGGAATCGCCCGCGCCGCACTCGAAGACGGCGCCCAGTTCGTGCGCACCACATCCCGGCCGTGGAAGGAGGCGCTGGACGCCGGTATCGAGCGTGCCGACCAGGAGCCCCATCTGGTGCGGCGGTTCGGTGAGCTGACAGCGCGCCTCTACGCCCTGGAGGCACTGTTGGCGGCGGGCGCGGCCGTCGTCGACGAGGGGCAGGCGCAGACCGAACTGTCCCGGGACACCGCGGCCGCCGCGTCGCTCAAGGTGGCCGCCGCCAAGGCCCTGGCGCAGGAGTTCGCCGTCGAGATCGCGAGTGGCATCTTCGAATTGACCGGCACCTCGGGCACCGACGGCGAGGCGAACCTGGACCGGCACTGGCGCAACGTGCGGACCCATTCGCTGCACGACCCGGCCCGGTGGAAGTACGTGCACCTGGGCAACCACACCTTGCGCGGCACCCGGCCGCCGCGGCTGGGGCTGGTGCTCTGATCGGGAGAGACCCGGGATCCCCCGTCCACGTCCTGGCCGGATAACGTATCTGCGTGCACAAATGGTTACTCCTCGGCTGCGCGATCGGCAGTGAGGTCGCAGCCACGCTGTCCCTGCGCGCCTCCCAGGATCACGGCGCCTGGCTGGTCGTGGTGGTGACCGGATACGTCGGCTCCTTCATTTTCCTGGCTGCGGTGCTGCGGGCGGGGATGCCCGTCGGCGTCGCCTACGGCATCTGGGGTGCCATCGGAACCGCCGTGACGGCGACCGCGGCCGCGGCGATCTTCGGCGAGGCGCTCAGCTGGGTCGTGGTGGTCGGCATCGCGCTGATCATCGCCGGTGTGCTGCTGGTCGAATTCGGTTCACACACAGGGCCTTCGACATGATGTGGTGGGCGCTGGCGGGCGCCATCGGCGTCGAGGTGCTGGCCACCCTGGCGCTTCGCGCCTCGGACGGTTTTCGGCGCAAGGTCTGGCTGCTGCCGGTCATCACGGGCTATGTGGTGTCGTTCTCCCTGCTGTGGCTCACGCTGAAGCTGGGCATGCCGGTGGGTGTGGCCTACGGCGTGTGGACGGCGTGCGGCGTGGCGCTGGTGGCCGTCGTCGCGCGGGTGCTGTTCCGGGATCCGTTGAACTGGCGGATGGGAATGGGTATCGCGCTCATCATGGCCGGGGTGCTGACGATCGAACTGGGTGCTGTCGCGCACTGAGCGCACTCGCCGTCACCACCGCGATCAGGCCGGCCACCGGCACCAGCAGCAAACCCACCCGCAGGCCCGCGGCGTCGGCGATCATCCCGACCACCGGAGGCGCGGCCACGAAACCGACCCGCATCAACCAGGCGATCACGGTCAGCCCGGTGCCTGGCCGCAGCCCCGGCAGGCGGTCGGCGGCGTGCATGGCCGCGGGCACCGCGGTGGCCATCCCCAAACCGGCCGCCGCGAATCCGGCGACGCTGGTCACCACGGACGGGTAAGCCAGCGCGGCACCCATCCCCGCCGCCACGATCACCCCGCCGCCGCGCACCACGGCGCGCTCGCCGAACCGGTCCACCAGGCGGTCACCGAGCAATCGGCCGACGAACATCGCACCGGCCAGCGCGAGGTATCCGGACACCGCGGTCACCTCCGATGCCCCGAGGTGACGTAGATACAGTGCCGCCCAAGAGCTTCCGGCATCCTCGACGACAGCGCCGGCGATGGCCAGCGCCACCAGTGCACTCAGCACGCCGTACACCGCGGGGCCGGCCCGCACCCCGGCGTCGGCGCGTGCCTCCGCGCGCTCGTCGTCTTCGGCGCCGGTGAGCAGGAACGGCCACACGCTCAACGCCACCGCGGCGAACACGACGGCCGACAGTCCCAGATGCATCGCGCGGCTCATTCCGATCGCCAGTGACCCGGCACCGAGCAATCCGCCCAGCACCGCGCCGGCGGCCCAGACCGCGTGCAACGAATTGATGATCGACCGCCCGTGCCGACGTTGCACCCACAGCCCGTGGGAGTTCTGCCCCACGTCGGCCAGGGCATCACAACAGCCGCCCGCGAACAACGCCACCGACACCAGGGCTGCGGTCGGCGCCTGCCCGGCCAGCCCGATCAGGCAGGCGAGCGCCACCGAGGCGAGCACGGCGACGCGGGCCGACCCGTACCGGCGGATCACCGCGCCGGCGGCCAGCCCGGCGACCAGCGCGCCGCCGGGAAACGCCGCCACCATCATGCCGTAGGCCGAATTGCTCAGCGCCAGATCGGCCTTGAGCTCAGGGAAACGCGGCAGCAGGTTGGCGAAGGTGGCGCCGTTGATCAGGAAGAGTGCGGCGACGGCCACCCTGGCGCGCCGCACTGTTCCTGCCGGATCCACGATCGCCGACGATACGGGGCCTTACCTGGGCGGACCCGCCGGCCCGCGACGGCGGGGCCGGATTCCGGCAAGATTGCCCGTATGACTGAGCTTGCCGTCCTGGCAGAGCGCTACAAGGTGTCGACGGAATTTCTGGATTGGACCGGCCGGCGGGTGCCGGTGCCGGAATCGACGTTGATCTCGGTGCTTGCCGCGCTGGGCGTGCCTGCCGGCACGGACGAAGAGTGCCAAGCCGCGCTGCGGGCGCACGACCGTGAGTATTGGGCACGGGCGTTGCCGCCGACGGTGGTCGGCCAGGCGGGCACCACGTCGTCGTTCTGGGTGCACGTCACCCACGGTGAACCCGTCGGGCTGTGGCTGCGGCTGGAGGACGGATCGGTGCGCACCGGCCTGCGTCAGCTCGAAAACAACAGGGCACCATACGATCTGGACGGCCGGCTGGTCGGCGAAGCCACCTTCGAGCTGCCCGCGGATCTGCCACCGGGATATCACCGGTTGCACGCGCAGACCGGCAGCACCGACACCAGCACGCTGCTCATCGTCTCCCCCGCCGCGCTCACTCCGCCGCCGGGACGGCACTGGGGCCTGGCCACCCAGCTGTACAGCGTGACGTCGGAGAATTCTTGGGGAATCGGCGATCTGACGGATCTGACCGATCTCGCGGTGTGGTCAGCCGCTACTCACGGCGCCGGCTTCATCCTGGTGAACCCGTTGCATGCCGCGGCGCCGGTGGCGCCGATGGAACCGTCGCCCTACCTGCCCACGTCGCGGCGCTTCGTGAATCCCATCTATCTGCGCATCGAGGCCATCCCCGAGTACGCGTTCCTGCGTAAGCGCGCACCGCTGGGTAAGGCCCGCGCCGAGTTGGCCTCTCGGGCCCGCCGGAAGAAGCGCATCGACCGTGACGCCGCGTGGAAGGTGAAGCGGGCCGCGCTCGGCCAGCTGCACAGGGTCAAGCGGTCGGCAGGACGGGAGTTGGCTTACGCGGCATATGCGGCCAGGCAGGGTCGCAGCCTCGATGATTTCGCGACGTGGTGCGCCCTGGCCGAGCAGTACGGCGCCGACTGGCACGGCTGGCCCGAGCCGCTGCAACATCCCGAAAATCCGGCGGTGGCCGAGTTCGCCGCCGCGCATGCGTCCGAGGTCGATTTCCACCGCTGGCTGCAATGGCTGCTCGACGATCAGCTGACCGCCGCACAGGCCACCGCCGAACAGGCCGGGATGGCGCTGGGAATCATGCACGACCTGGCCGTCGGGGTGGATCCCAACGGCGCCGACGCCTGGGCCCTGCAGGACGTGCTGGCCCTCGGCGTCACCGCGGGTGCACCGCCGGACGAGTTCAATCAGCTGGGACAGGACTGGTCGCAGCCGCCGTGGGGACCGGATCAGCTGGAGCGGGCGGGTTACGCCCCGTTCCGCGCGCTGGTCAACGCCGTGCTGCGGCATGCGGGCGGCGTGCGGATCGACCACATCATCGGGCTGTTCCGGCTGTGGTGGATTCCCCAGGGCGCCGCACCGACCGAAGGTACCTATGTGCGCTACAACCACGAGGCGATGATCGGCATCGTGGCGCTGGAGGCGCAACGGGCCGGCGCGGTGGTGGTCGGTGAAGACCTGGGCACCGTCGAGCCGTGGGTGCGCGACTACCTGCGCGAACGCGGGCTGTTCGGGACGTCGATCCTGTGGTTCGAACTGGACCGGGACGCGGACGGTTCGCCGCCGCTGCCGGCGGGCCGCTGGCGCGAATACTGCCTGGCGTCGGTGACAACGCACGATCTGCCGCCGACGGCCGGTTATCTGGCCGGTGAACACGTCCGGCTGCGCGACGAACTGGGCCTGTTGACCCGGCCGGTACAGGACGAACTGGCCGACGACCTGGCCGAACAGGCCGCCTGGCTGGCGGCGTTGCAGCGGCTCGGGCTGGTCGGCACGGATCCCGACACGGACGAGATCATCCGCGGGCTCTACGCCTATCTGGGCCGCACCCCGTCGCGGCTGCTGGCGCTGGCGCTGCCCGACGCGGTCGGTGACGTCCGCACCCAGAACCAGCCGGGAACCACCGATGAGTACCCGAACTGGCGGGTCCCGCTGGCCGGTCCGGACGGCACTCGGCTGCTGTTGGAGGAGGTGTTCACCGATCCGAGGGCGGCTGCGCTGGCAGAAGTAATGAAAGCGCAGGTGCGGACGATGAACCCGTGACTGAAGTTTCTCAGGGTGCTTGACTGCGATATCTTCGCAACGCACCGCGATATCTCGGAGGTCACGTGAAGAAGCTTGTTCTCGGCATCGGCGGGTTCGCCATGCTCACCGCTGCGGCATCGGCCACCCTGGTCGGCGCGGGCGTGGCGAGTTCGGATCCCGCCAACGGTTCGAACCCCTACAGCGTGGTCGGCGAACCGTACGGCAAGGCCGTGGCCATTCTGAAGAGCCAGGGCGTGCGGTCCAGCTTCGGCGGGTCGGTCGGCAGCGACGTGCCGCAGGCGCAGTGCATCGTCAGCGGGCAGAAGGCCACCTCCGCCGGGAAGATGATCCTCGAGCTCAACTGCACCGAGAAGGCCTACCAGGACGCGCAGGCGTCCACCCCGTCCCGTGGCGGCGGCACCCCCGGCGGCGTGCCCGGTGGCCCGAACGTCGGCGCCAACGGCGTCACGACGGTCACCCCGACGCCGGTCGGCCCGCAGCCCGGAATGTCGGTCCCCGGGGCCTGACGCCGGTTACCGTCACGGTCGTGACTCCCGAGAACCGGTCTACCTACTCGCATTCCCGTTCGCTGGAGGGTCGCGTCGCGATCGTCACCGGTGCGGCGCGCGGTGTCGGGAAGGGCATCGCCGCCGCCCTACTGCAGCGCGGGGCATCGGTGCTTCTCACCGACATCCTCGACGATGTCCTGACGGCCACCACGGCAGAGTTCGAAGAGGCCGGCTTCCAACCTCATTCGCTGGTCGCCGACCTCCGCGACCCGGACACCCCACGACGGATCGTCGACTCCGCCGTGCACACCTTCGGGGCAGTGCACGCCCTCGTGAACAATGCCGTGGCGTGCAACGAACCCAAGCCCTTCGGCGACATCAGCGGGGCCGACTACGACCTGGTCTATGACACCGGACCACGTGTCACGTTCGCACTCATGCAGGCGGTTCATCCGCTGCTCGTCGCGGCGGGTGGGGGCGCGATCGTCAATATCGGGTCGGCCGCCGGTACCGCGGGTGAACGGAACTTCGGGGCCTACGCCGGAGCCAAAGAGGCGATCCGCGGAATGTCCAAAGTGGCTGCGCTGGAATGGGGCCGGGACGGCATCCGGGTCAACGTCGTCTGCCCGCTTGCCGAGACGGACGGGTTGACGGTGCTCCGCGATCTGGACCCGAAGCGCTATCAGCAGGTGGTCAAGACGACCGCGCTCAAGCGGATCGGCGATCCGGCCGCCGATATCGGGCCGGCCGTGGCGTTCCTGATCGGGGACGATGCCGCGTACGTCACGGGCCAGACCATCATGCTCGACGGCGGCGCGGGTTCGTTCAGGTAGCGGCCAGCGTCTCGACCAACCAATCCAGCAGCGGCCGTTGACCTTTCAGGATCTTCAGGTGCGCCGTGGGCAGGTCGAACCAAGCGACCCGGTCCAGCTCCGGGTACTCTTTGAACTTCCCCGACCCGCGCGGCCATTCCAGCGTGAATATGTTGCTCACCGCTTGGCTGACATCCACGTCGCCCTCGGCGGCGAACGCGGTGACGATCTTGCCGCCGGGCTGCTTCAACGGGGCGAGGCCGAGGTACGGACCCGTCGGCGCCGCGATGCCGACCTCCTCACCGAATTCGCGGAGCGCTGCGGCCAAGGGTTCCTCGCCCTCGACGTACTCCCCTTTCGGAATCGACCACGCGCCGTCGTCCTTTCGGGCCCAGAACGGGCCGCCCGGATGTCCCAGCAGCACCTCCAGGACACCTTCGCTACTGCGATAGACCAGCAGACCGGCACTCTGTCGGGGCATCGCTTCACTGTAGGGACCGGTGGAAGAATGCTGACTTGTGGCAGGGGTGACGACGCGCGCGCTCGACCTGCTCGGTGCACTGTGGTCGACCGCCACCGCGGCACCGGTGAGCGGCGCCGAGACCGCGTACCGCACGTTGTTCACGACGGTGCGCCGGCTGGTGCTGCGCCGACCCTTACGGGTCCCGCTGGAATCCGGGGAGCTGCGGCTCACCGTCACCGACCTGGATTCGCAGCTGGACGTGCGCGCACTGTCGGTGGGGCAGCTCAGCGATGTGCGGATCGTCGCGCGTGACGTCCACTGGCCGCAGGGACGTTTCGAGCGGGCGACGGTGCGCGCGCACAACGTGCACGTCCGGCCCACCGTCCCGCCGGTGCTGGTGGCCGCGCCGGTCGACCTCACCGTGGAGGTGCCCGCCGATACGCTCGACGCCCTGTTCCGGTGGGCGGCACCGCGGCTGGCGGGCCAGGTCGGCGACGACGGCGTGGCACGCCTGCGGTGGGCCGGACGCCCCGGGGCGGGGCATCTGGAAGTGCAGACCCGACTCGAGGGCACCACCCTGTGGCTGCGCCCGCGCACGATCGAGCGCCGCGGCCGGCGCCTCACGGTGCCCGCCCGCACGCCCGCTTATCCGGTCCGGTTGCCCGACCTCGGCCATGGCTTGCGGATCACCGGTATCGAGTTCGCCCCCGGGTTGGTGCTCGTGTCCGGGACACTCCCGGAATGGCGGATGGACCTGGCGCGCGCCCGGCTGGAAGACGTGCTCGACCAGCTCAATGTCGGCGCCCTGCCGATCAACCTGGCCTGGCTGGGACTGGGGCTTTGACCGCGTCCGTGACATCGCCCACAAGGGCCGTGAACAGACGATTAATGCGGCGCCACCGCTCGGCGTCCATCTTTCGCACCGTGCGTGACAAATCCCGCTGACCAGCGCCGAAGCCCATCTGGTTCGGTGCATGTGTGGTGCGCCGTGGACGAATCCGGTCGGCGGCGCACTACAGTCACCACCGTGGTTGACATCCACTACTCCCGGTATGTCGCGTTGGGCGACAGCCAGAGCGAGGGCCTCTGGGATACCGATGACACCGGCACCCTCATCGGTTTCGCCGATCGGCTGGCCTGGCTGCTCGACTCGTACTCCCCGGGGATCGAGTACGCCAACCTCGCCGTCCGCGGAAAACGGATCCGCGACGTGCTGGAAGGGCAGCTGCCCGAAGCCGTGGCCATGCGGCCCGACGTGGTGACGATGTGCGTGGGCATGAACGACGTGACGCGGCCGGGCCGCAAGTTCGATCAGGCCCTGCTCGATCTCGACACCCTGCACAACCGGCTGGCGTTGACCGGCGCCACGGTGGTGACGACGACGTTCCCCAACCTGGCGCGGGTGCTGCCCGCGGGCCGGATCCTGGTGGCGCGGGTGCTGCGTATCAACGACGTGATCCGCGCCGCGGCCGACCGGCACGGCTTCCGGCTCATCGATCTGTACAACGCGGACTCGATGATCGATCCGGAGAACTGGAGCACCGACCGGGTGCACGGCAGCACCAAGGGCCATCTGCTGTTCACGGCGGCGGCCGCGGAGGCCTTGGGACTGCCCGGCAGCAACCATGATTGGGCGTACGCGGAGGCGGCCGTCACCGAGCAGTCACTGGGCTCGCGGCTGTACTCGCAGGTGATGTGGACGCAGAACATGCTGATGCCCTGGATCTGGCGGCATCTGCGGGGCAGGTCCGCCAGTATCGGCGGCGGCCCCCGGCATCCGTACCTGGCGCCCGTCGCCGCGCGGTCAGACGCCCAGTAGGTCCCGGCTCAGATACCGGTCCACGTCGAGTCGATCATCTCGGCGATGTTGATCACCTTGGCCTGCTGCGCCGCCGGGTTGTCGATCTCGCCACCCACATGGGCCGCGATGAACCGTTTGATCTCGGCGTCGATACCGGCCATCACCCGCAGCACCTCGGCGCGCAACGTCTTCGACGTGACGTGGATGGAAATGTCGCGGGGGTGCGGCTTCTGCACGTCCAGCATGAGCACCAGCGGTTCCGCCGCCCGTGCGACGGCCTGCAACGAGATCTCGCCGAAGACGCTGAACTGGGGCCGGTCGATCTTCAGGTCGATGACCATGTTGATCTCCAGCGGGATGCGGATGTCGAACGTGAAGTTCTCCCCGGCGTGCCGGGTGACCCGGGGGGTCTGGATCTTGACTTTGGCCGTGACCTTGGCGATGCCGCCGGGCCCCTGACCGATGGGCCCCATCTGGAATTCGTCGCCGGCGATGGAGCCGATGGCGTCGCCGACGCGCTGCTCGCTGACGGCGACCTCGAAGAACTTCCGCCCGAACTCTTCGTACGTCATGTACCCCATCGGGTACTCAAAGTCAGACATGGTGGATCTACCGTCTCACGCCGGGTGCACGACGGCGCACAACCCCACCCCGGTATCAGCCCTCGTCAGCGAAGACACGCAACCTGTGCAGGCTCATGGGTCGGGTCCCGAACTCCGCGATGAGCACCAGACTCCTCCCCTCGCCGGTCACCCTGGCCGCGACACTGCGGCCGGCGGCCAGCAGCGTGCGGACCTCGGTGCCAGCCAGCAGGGCGACCAGTTCTGCCTGCGGCAGCGGGGTGTCGTCCCCGGCGGTGACCTCCAGCCCGGTACCGAGCCGGCGTTTCACCGCCACCTCGTCGCCGGCGGCGGCGTCGGCCAGAAAGTCCGACATCCGCCGCTTCCCGCGGGACCCGGCCCCGGGCACCCCCGCCATGAACCCGGCCGCGCCCCGCAGGCCCTGATTGCGCACCAACGTGCTCGTCAGCTGCAGCCCGGCCGGCACCGCGGCCACCCCGCTGCGCGCGAACTGCACGGCCATCGCGGGCAGTTCCCAGTAGGCGCGCAGCGCCGAGATCCGCAGTTCACCGTCGGATGGCCGCACGTCGTAGCGCAGGATCGCGGGGATGTGCATGGTGACCGCGTCACCCATCGCGACCTCCAGCACCAGATCGCGCAGGACGGTGGACCCCGAGTCGCTTCGCTCTAACCCTCCGGTGCCGTTTCCCGGGTCGCTTCGCTCCTGCCCTCCGGTGCCGTTTCCCGGGTCGCTTCGCTCCTGCCCTCCGGTGCCGTTTCCCGGGTCGCTTCGCTCCTGCCCTCCGGTGACGACGTCCACGTCCCTGTGGAAGGTGATGGTGCGCGGGCCGATGAACGTGTCGTAGAAACGCTCGAGCTGATCGGTGCCGACGTGGGGGCGCGACCCGACCGGATCCTCCACCCGGCCGTCGGCGGTGAACAGCCCTACCCAGCGTGCGCGATCGTGCCCGACGACGGCGGCCGGGGACCCTTCGACCGTCGCCAGAACCGCCACTCGTGTTGTCGACATATCCTTTCCTTTACCACCCCTGTGTGAAGGAGGACGGCAATGAGCCAGAACGGGCCGTTCGGAATCGACCCCGAAGACATCGACCGCTTAGCCCGCGAGGCCGGCGAGGGACTGCGTGACGCGCTGGACCGATTCGGCAAACGCGCCGGGTGGTCCACCCTGATCGACCAGTTCACCGCGCAGCCCCGCCCGGCCGGACCGGAGACCACCGGCGACACCGGTGACGGCGTGTGGGCCATCTACACCGTCGACGAGGCGGGCGGAGCCCACATCGAAGAGGTCTACCCCAGCGAACTCGAGGCGCTGCGGGCGAACAAGAACAACACCGACGCGGCGCGACGGGTGCGGTTCCTGCCGTACGGCATCGCCGTCAGCGTGCTCGACGCTCCCGAATAAGCCGTGGAGGTGCCCCGCTTCGGATTAAGCTTTGCCGCGGCGGGGTCGTGGCAGCAACTTCGAGGGTGGGTACATGATTCGTGAATTGACCGTGGCGGCGACGATTGCGTGCGCGGCGCTCGGCACCGCGACGCCGGCGTCAGCCGATGACGAACCGGGCCGCTACCCCACCGACGTGCCCGGGATGAACTACGAGGCGTCCGCCGGCGCACCCTGCGACAACTACCAACTGTTCACCTTCGGCCGCGGCCGCGGCGGTCAGGCCATGATGTGCCGCTGGGTGCCCAATCAGTGGCCGCCCATCTACACCGGGTTCTGGATGCCGTCCTATCCGCTGTACGGCGTCCAGCAGACCGGCGCCCCGTGCCCGGGCCCGCAGGCGGCCGCCCAGACCCCCGACGGCAAGCCGATGCTGTGCCTCGGGGCGCAGGGCTGGCAGCCCGGATTCTTCACCGGCGACGGCTTCTTCCCGGCCTGACGGTCAGGTCATGTTGGCGGCCACCTCGTCGCTGACATGCCTTACCCACTCTTCGATGCTGCGGCGCATCCCCGGCGAGCACGCGCACACCGCCACCTGTGGATCACTGGGGGCCACGATCGAGTAGTGCTTGGCCAGCACGGGTGCGAGTACGGCCCAGGCGAACAGTCGCTCACCGTGATCGTCGGGGCTGAACATCTGACTCCTTGTCGGGGGGTGGGTTTTTCGGCCGTTCGACCAGCCGCGCGAGTCTGTGGATGACGAATCCCAGGACCACCGCGCCGGCGGTCAGTGCGGCGATGACGGCGTCGCTCGTCAATCGCGTCATTCGAGGTTTCGGAGCTTCCGGGCCGTGCCGCCGGCCTTGGCGACCTGGAGCACGGTGCGCGCCGCCACCGCGGGATCGCCGGTGGCCAGGGCGACGTGGCCGCAGGTTGCGTCGACCGCGCTGATCACCGCCGCCAGACCGGCCGGGTGGGCCGCGGTGACGGTCAGTTCGACGGTCGCGACGCCCCGATCGGTGACGGCTTTTCCCTTGGCGGACTGGATGTTCGGGTCCTGTTCCAGAGCCGCTGCCGCTGCCGCTGCCACCCCGTTGAGGTTCACCGCGATGACACCCGGGTCGGTGCCGCCGGCCACCCGCAGCACCGGTGCTCTGCGGGTCGGGACGTGGGCTATCAGCCACACGAGCCCGATCAGCATCAGCACCGCCCCCGTTCCGGCCAACTCCCAGGGCCACCAGCTGGAGGTGGTCAGGCGCGTGACCGGTCCCGCCGTGATGCGCTCCGGGGCACCCCGGACCAGGTGGGTCGGCCACAGCACCGCGGCGATACCGATCGCTGCGACCGCGAGCCCCGCGATGAGTGTCGCCGCACGGTCCAGCGCATCGGTCGGGCGCACGCTCACGCCGACCCGCTCGTGCCGATCCGGACCGCGATCCGCGGAGGCGGCGAGAGGATTTCGGTGGCACTGCCGACCGCGGCGGCGATCGCACCCTTGGCCCCGGAATCGGACTCGGCACCGGTGAGTCCGACGTAGAGGATGACCTTGCGACGGGTCGCCTCCGAGCGCAGCACCTCCACCCCGGGCACCGCCGCGGCCGCAAACGACGCCAGCCGCGCCACATCGCGGGGGCGCATCCACACCGCCCCCTGCGCGTCCACCGCGACGGCGGTCTTGCGCCGGGGACGCAACGCCGAGAACACCATCCATGCGCCCGCGGCGAGCACGACGGCGCCGGCGGGGACCATCCACCACTGGCTGTGCAGACCGTCGACCGCGGCGACGACGGTGCCGATCCACGAGGTGCCGGCCACCCAGCCCAGCACGACGCCGGCCTCGCGCAGCGCCAGCCCGCCGGCGATCAGGAAGGTGAGTGCCAAGGCCACCCCGATATATCGGGCCGGGGCGGTGGCGACGGGCACGCGGCCAGGTGCAGGCAGCGCCACGGGGTCGGCGGTCGTCATCGGGTCCTCTTCACGTCGGGGGTGGCGGTGCTGAGCTGCTCGACCGTGACGTCGACACGGTCGACGTGCAGTGCGGCGATGGTGGACAGGGTCTGCGCGACATTGCGCTGAACGGCGCGGGCCACTTCGACCGCCGGAGCCGGCCACGCGACGGTGACCTTGAGGTGCGCGGTGACCCGCTGCCCGGCGATGGTCAGTTGCGCTTGCGGCAACGACCGGCCCGCGATCTTGGTCAGGCCCGCCGAGAACGGCAACACCCCGGGTGTGTCGAGCGCGGCGCGGACGGCGAGCCGCTGCGCGACCTTCTCCCGGACCGTGAGTGTCCCCCGGGCACCGGCTTCGTCATCGGAATCATGGTGCGGCGGTGATGGTTCGGCATCCTGTATCTCAGTCACGGCCGCGGCCCCGGAGCAGCGCGCCGAGGTCCAACTCGCCATCGCGGTGGGCGCCGATCAGGTAGCCCGCCGCGCCGAGCAACAGGGCGATCAAGAAGCCCCACAGCCCACCGGCTGCCGCGGCCACGCCGAGTAGCAGTCCGGCGACCAGCCCCAGTGTCGATGAGGTCATGACGTGCACCTTCCGAAAAGTCGAAGCAGTACTGGTACAGGAGAATTCGCGCGATGGGTGTGGCGGCGCGCCCCTCGTCGCGCCGCCACACCACGCCCTATTGCAGTTCTCGCCCGGACGCCGTTGTCACGGGCACGAGATCCTCAACAGTGACGTCGACGGGCAGATCGGTGATCGCGGCGACCGCGCGCTGGATGGCGGTGGCGGTGGGCCGCACCGGCGCATCGAGTGCCAGGCTCACGTGGACGTCGACCCGGTCCGGGCCCACCCGGACGCCCAACACCCGGTGGCCGGGCAGATAGGTGGCCACTTCGCCGAACATGCCGGCATGCAGTCCGGCGACGCCGTGCACGGCGATCACCGCCGCCGCGATGCGCTCGGCGTCGTCGGGGAGGTCACTGGACACGGGCGGGTGGCGCATCGGCATCGTCGGCGCTGTCGCCGTCGAGGTGCACGTCGTGCACGGTGATGTTGACCTCGGTCACCTCGAGCCCGGTCATCCGCTCGATCGCCGCGATCACGTTGCGCCGGATACCGGCGGCCAAGTCCGCGATCGCCACCCCGTAGTCGGCGACGATGTCGATGTCGATGGCGGCCTGCTTCTCCCCGATCTCGACCGATACGCCCTGGCTCTGATTGACGCTGGCGCCGGGGATGCGCTCACGCAGCGCTCCGACCACGCGGGATGCGCCACCGCCCAGGTCGTACACACCACTGACCTCACGTGCGGCGATCCCGGCGATCTTGGACACCACAACACCGGCGATCGTCGTCTTGCCCTGAGAGCTCACCAACGGTGAGCCCTGGTACGGGCTGACCTCTTTGCCGGCCTCTTCTGCGCCGAGCTGTGCACTGGTCATCGCGTTTCCCCTCTGATCCGATATGACGGCAACTCATGGTTAGTCGGGACAATCGCCCCGAACCGAACGTCGTCGCGGCGTGACGCATGACACATGCCCGACGCCCAGCTAAGAGTCGTGTCGCAGGCATAGCATTCTTGCCTGCGTCACCGAAGTCCATATCCGGTCGGCGGCCAAGCGTAACTGGGAGCGAGGTGTGGTGAGAGCGCCAACCGACGGCGACCTTCGCGACGCCGATGACGAAGCGCTGCGGGTGTCGGCCGCCGTCGGTGACCGAGAGGCGTTCGACGCCATCGTGACTCGGTACGGCCCGATTCTGTATCGGTATGCACGACGGATGCTGGCGTCGGAAGCCGACGTCGCCGACGTGGTCCAGGACACCTTCGTTGCTGCCTGGCGACAGATCGCCGGCTTCCGCGGTGCCTCCTCGTTACGGACGTGGCTGTTCGCCATCTGCTACCGCAAAATCGTCGACACCCACCGACTCAAACGTGCCAACCCCGTTGAGGATTGGGTTCTGGAGCCACTGGCGGGCCCGGACACCGCCGCCGACCCGTTCACCGCGGCGTCCAACGCCGCGTTCCTGGACGCACTCGAAATCGCGCTGGCCGAGTTGCCGGTGCGCCAGCGTGCGGTCTGGATGATGCGGGAGATCGAACTGATGACGTTCCCCGAGATCGGCGAGGTTCTGCAACTCAGTCCCGACGCCGTACGCGGGCACCACCTTCGGGCCACCAAGGCCTTGCGAGTTCTCCTAAGGAGGTGGCAGTGACAGCGTCAGATCCTTTCCTGCACCGCGCGGCCTCGTATCTGAGAACTGCGCCCGAGCCCGGGTGGGACACCATCAGCTCGAAGGTGCGCGCCGCCGTGCACGCCGCCTCCCGTGCCGGCTGGCCCATCCGCGCCTCGCGCGACATCGGCCACGGCGTGGTCTACATCAGCGATCACGCGCTGCGCAGCCTGTTGGCGCGGGAACTGCGGCGCAAATTCGTCTGCCAGCCCACTCGCATCGCCTTCACCTTGGAGGGCACGGTGCTGCGTGCCATCGACATCGACGTCGTCGGGAGTTACGGGACTCAACTGCACGAACTCGGTGACGACATCCGGCGCACGGTGCTCGACACGGTCCGCCTGATCCTCGATGACCTCGATGACCATGGGCGCACCCCGTCCGGGCCCATCGACGTGACCATCAGCGATGTGGTCGACGGTGACCCGTTGGGCTGACGGCCGTTGAGTTGCTTTCCTTTGCAACGGTATTCGTCTCGCAAGTGCGTGCCACTGCCAGGCCGGTGGCCGACCGGCATTACGATTGCGCGAGTCGCTGTAGACACAGACGGGGAGACCATGACCGCAGAGCACGTCGTGCGCGCCGAGATCGCCGCATGGAGCCGCAACGACGTCGACGAGGTCATGAGCCACTTCGCCGAGGACGCCACCTTCGACATCGGACCCGACTGGCCGACGCTGGCCGGAAGACAGGCCATCCACGAGATGATGAAGGCCTTTTTCACGCGCGGGAAATGCGTGGACCTCGAAATCCTGCACCTCGCCGTCGACGGTGACGTCGTGTTGATGGAACGGCGTGATCACTGGATCGTGGGCGGCGAACAGAAGACCTGGCCGGTCATGGGCGCATACCAGGTGCATAACGAAAAGATCACGGCTTGGCGCGAGTACTTCTACCCGCCGAAGTAGGTCTGACCTGGCACTTCGCCGGTAAGAACGAGTGAGTTGCACGGCATACGCCATCCCACGCAGACACGGCCGGGCCCGTAGACTCTCGGCATTGAATTCGCTTCATCGAAGACAGCGACAGCCGACAACGCCCGAAAAGGTTCGAGTTGAGCAACAGACTGTTTTCCGGCTTCGAAGATGCCGGATGGGACCACGCACCCTGGGACGACGAACCCTGGTTCTCCCCTGCCGAATTGGCGATCCTGCTCGATCCGGTTCTCTCGGTCGCCGAAGCCGCCGACCGCGTCGGCTGCGTCGAACGTGACGTGGTCGCGGTACGCCGAATCGCCTGACACTGAGGATCAGTGGGGCCCGCCGCGCTCGCCGGCCAGCAGGGCGAGCAGCAGTTCGGCACGTACCCGGGCGACGTCGAGATCGCAGCCCAGGAGTTTCTGCGCGGTCCTGATCCGGTTGCGCAAGGTGTGGCGGTGGACGCCGAGTGCCGCCGCGGCCGTCTCCCAGTGACCATTGGCCTCCAGGTAGGCCCGCAGCGACACGACGAGACCGCCCTGCTGATCGCGGTCATAGTCGGCGAGCGGGGCCAGTGTCGTGTCGGCGACGGCGGACAAGATCGTGCGACTCGCCTCGTCGGAGAGCAGGGCCTGCCCGGCGGCAGCACCGAATTCGACTGGCACTCCGCCTCTTTGCGCCATCGTGCCGGCACGCCGGGCGTTCCGTACCGCGACGGTGAGGTCGTCGAGCAGGTGCGGACCACTCATTCCGACCCGCAGCGTCCGGCGCGCCTGGCCGTCCACCCCACCGATCAATCTGCTCGCGAAGTCGACACCGAGAACTCCCGGAATCACCACCACCACGGCCTCGCCTGCCGCGTGGACGAAGCACTGATACCCGTCGCTTTCCAAGACCTCCGTGCAGGCCTGATGAACGGCGGCAAGCGCTTCCGCGGAGTCGCCATCTATCGCCACCACGCGTATCCGTCGGTGCGGATCGGCAACGCCGGTCAACAGCGACCACGCGGGCCGCAGGTCCACGTCGGTGGCGAGCACCATGCCCAGTGCCGACGAATTCAACTGCCGCTGAGCCGCATTGAGGCGAGCAGGCTTGTCGAAGTCGAGGGCGAGCAGGGCGTTCGCGTGGCCGAGCAGCATCTGCTCCATGTGACTGAGCGCGGCGCCACCGATGACCACCAGCTCGCCGTAGGACTTCGATCCCACCCGGATACGTTGGTGGGCAACAGGAGTCGCCGTCCCACTCAAGGCGACGGTGGCCGTACCCGCGTCAGCCCCCGACGACACCAGCGGGCGCAGCGCGTCGAGCAGCGAGGCAGCCGGGGGCCCGGGGTGGCACGCCACGACGTCGCCGGCGGTGCCCAGAATCAGGACCGTGGCGGCCAGCGAGCGGCCCAGTTCGCGCGCGACGGCCGGCGCTCCCCCGGTGATCGCCGCGCGGGTGAGGTGCGGCTGCGCCCGTGACACCCGCACGACGTCGTCGTATTGCAGCTCGGCGATCCGCGCGGTGACGGACTTGACCAGCGCGGCGAAGGGCGTCTCCAGCGGAACCTCGATCAGGGGCAGCGCGAGCTCGTCGGCCACCGTGACGAGGTCCTCGGGCACCGTGAGATGGGTCAAACCCGTCGCGAAGCCCAGGCCCGCCACCCCGCACTGGTCGAGCTCGCGCAGGTAGTCGGCACGCTCGGCGGCCGTGCCGGGCAGCCTGATCCCGGTCGTGAGCACCAGCTCGTTGCCCGACAGCCAGCGTGCCGGATTCGCGAGTTCGGTGGTCAGCACCATGTCGATGGGCCGGCCCACGCCGGCCGCACCGCCCCGGAGCCGGAGCGCCAGCCCTGTCTGGGTCAGCACCCACGCCACGGAGACACGCACGAGGCGATTGTACGAAGTGGCGCGGAATCGTGGATGAAATGTACGAATCGGTGCGGATCCCAAAGGTGTGGCACAGCGCACACTGCTTAGGTGCAGCAGACTTCCCCCCTAGCTCCCCTGGGCGGCGCGTCCGCCTCCCCGCGCCTGTCGCGGTCGCTCGGTCTGTGGGCGATCGTCGGCCTCGGCCTCGGTTACATGACCCCGATGACCGTCTTCGACACCTTCGGCATCGTGTCCGAAGAGACGAACGGGGTCGTTCCGCTCGCCTATATCGTCGCCTTGATCGCGATGGTCTTCACCGCACTCAGCTACGGGCGGATGACGCGCGTCTTCCCCTCCGCGGGTTCGGCGTACACCTATGCCTCCGAGGTGATCCACCCCAACGTCGGGTTCCTCGTCGGTTGGTCCTCGCTGCTGGACTATCTGCTCCTGCCGATGGTCAATGCGGTCATCGGCCGGATCTACTTCGAGTCGTTCTTCCCCGACACCCCGTCGTGGATCTTCGTCATCGTCTACGTCGCGATCGTCACCCTGCTCAACTGTTGGAGCATCAAGGGCACGTCGAGCATCAACGGTGTCCTCGTCGTCTTCCAGATCCTGCTCATCGGCATCTTCGTTGTGCTGACCTACATCTCGCTGACCAAAGGCCTGGGTCAGGGCACGGCGTTGACGCTCGAACCGCTCTACCACGCGGGTGTCGACATGGGCGCCGTCATCGCGGGGGCCACGGTGGTGTGCTTCTCGTTCATCGGGTTCGACGCGATCACGATGTACAGCGAGGAAGCCAAGACGCCGAACACCGTCCCCAAGGCGATCGTGCTCGCGCTGCTCATCGGCGGCGCCATCTTCCTGATCGGCGCGTGGTTCGCGCAGGCCGCCTTCCCCACCCTCGAGGGGTTCGAGGTCACCGACGACACCCTGCCCGAACTCGCGCTCAAGGTGGGCGGCGAGTTCTTCAAGATCCTGTTCGTCTCGGCGGCGCTGGCGGCCATGTTCGCGTCCAGCCTGTCCTCACACGCCAGCGTGTCCCGGATGATCTACGTGATGGCCCGCAACGGGACGGGCCGGATCCCACGATTCCTGTCCTACATCCACCCGCGATTCCTCACGCCGCTGCACGCGGTGCTGATCGTCGGCGCGGTGTCACTGCTGGCCTTCCGGTTCACCCTCGAGTTCGTGTCGTCGATGATCAACTTCGGTGCCCTCATCGCTTTCACCATGGTGAACCTGACGGTGTTGCTCTACTTTGCCGTGCACCTGAACAAGCGGCACACGCCGATGGAGATCTTCACCAACATCGTGCTGCCGATCATCGGTATGTGCCTGACGGCCGTGCTGTGGCTCAACCTGCACTTCGACGCGCTGCTCGGCGGTGCGATCTGGTTCGCCATCGGCTTGGGCCTGCTGCTGTACATCACCCGTTTCCTGAGCAAACCGATGACGATGAAGATCGAGGAGGAGACCCTCGCCGACGAGGGCACCCCGATTCCCCACGTGGAGCACGGCAAGAAGGGTGAGTCCCAGTGAAGCTCGTCGTGGGCTACCTCGCCACCGCCGGCGGCGCCGACGCCATGGCGCTGGGTGTCCGGCTGGCCCGCACCCTCGGCGCCGAACTGGAAGTGCGTCTGGTCCTGGCTCCCGATGACGTCACCACTCCCCGCGTGACCTCCGACCGATACCACGAGGTGCTGGCCGAGCAGGGCTCGGCGTGGCTCGCCGAGGCACTGCGCCTCGTACCCGACGACATCAAGGCCGACGGCCAGGTCCTCGTCGAGGAGTCGGTGGCCGAAGCGCTTGGCGCAGAAGCCGTTCGGCTCGACGCCGAAGCCGTCGTGGTGGGCGGATCGGGCGGCGGTCTGGCCGGCAGCCTGTCGCTGGGCGCCCTGGTCGACGAGCTGCTGCATTCCGCGCCGGTTCCGGTCGCGGTGGCACCGCGCGGCACACGCCATTCCGAGGTGGACCGCGTCCGCTCCGTCACCTGCGCCATCGGCGACCGGCCCGGCGCCCGCCGCCTGCTCGACGCAGCGGTGCGGACCAGCACGGCGACGGGAGCGCCGCTACGCCTGGTGTCGCTCGTCGCGCTGGATCAGCACGGCGGGGCGGGCATCGAGGCGGCCCGCGAACATGCCCGTGCCACACTGAAATCCGCAGAAGCAGCGTTGCCGGTGGGCTTCGCGGTGACGGCCGTCGTCGCCGACGGCACCACCATCGAAGCGGCCGTGCAGGAACTCGACTGGAGCGACGGCGACCTGTTGATGCTGGGCTCAAGCCGCCTGGCGCCGCCCCGCCGGCTGTTCATCGGTTCCACGGCCGCCAAGATCCTGCGCGTCCTCGAGGTGCCGATCATGGTGACACCGGGCGAGGATTAGCCGGCGTTCTTGGCCGACTTACGCTCGGCGCGCTTGTACTTCACCAGGGCGACCAGAGCCTTCGGGTTGCGGGCGAAGGCGACCGCGGCCTGCCGCCCCAACGTGACCTTCTGCTTGAACGTCAGTTGCTGCTCTGGTTGCGTCACTGGCTCTCCTCTGTTCACGATTGAATTCGAACAATAGCGTGCGCAACCCGCGACCCTTGAGACCGTCCATGGAGGACTCCTGTGACCCTTCCCGTCGCCCGGGCATTCGAGATGGTGGCCGCCGCCCATGAGGAGGCTCGGCGCCGGTCGGTCCGGGTGTCGGCCGCCGTCGTCGACGCGGGTGGCAATCTGGTGGCCTTCGGGCGCATGGACGGCGCGGA
Source organism: Mycolicibacterium cosmeticum (assembly GCA_016197365.1). Taxonomy (GTDB): domain Bacteria; phylum Actinomycetota; class Actinomycetes; order Mycobacteriales; family Mycobacteriaceae; genus Mycobacterium; species Mycobacterium cosmeticum_A. The sequence continues at coordinate 110,041 of JACPVS010000013.1, forward strand.
GATCGCCGGTCCCACACTGGCTGTCGACAAGGCGTACACGGCCGTGTCGAACAGCATCGCCACCAGTGAGCTGGCCGTGCTGGCCGCGCCCGGCGGCGAACTGTTCGGTCTGCACGCCAACGGCAACGGCCGGTTCGTCATCTTCGGCGGTGGCATTCCCGTCACCACCGACGACACGATCGTGGGCGCGGTCGGCGTCAGCGGAGCGAGTGTCGCCGACGACGTGGCGTGCGCGCAGGCCGGAGTCGCCGCATTCGACCGCGATTGATCAGCGACCCCACCGCAGCGCGGCGGTGTGCACCGGGGCATCCCACCATCGGGTCAGCTGGTCATCGAGCGTCATCAGCGTGAAGGACGCGCCTGCCATGTCCAGACTGGTCACGTAGTTGCCGACCAGGTTTCGGTCGATGCTGATCTGCCTGCGAGCCAGCTCATCGACCAAGTCGTTGAACAGCAGGTACAACTCCATCAGCGGGGTCGCGCCGAGTCCGTTGACCAGTGTCAGCACGCGGCTTCCCGCGCCGAGCCCCAGATGGGTCACCAAAATCTCGGTCGCCTCGGCGACCAGGTCCGCGGCCGGGCGCAGGCGATCGCTGCGCCGGCCCCGCTCGCCGTGGATACCGACACCCATCTCGATCTCGTCCGGGCCCAGCGCCAGGATCGGGCCGGCCCCCGGGGGCGAGCTCGACGTGAGTGCGATTCCGAAACTCGCACTGCGCTTTACGACGTCCACCGCGGCGGCGTGGACCTCGTCCAGCGACCCGCCGGCTTCGGCCACAGCACCGGCGATCTTGTGCACGAACAGCGTCGCTCCGGTGCCGCGCCTGCCGACCGTGTGATCGGATCCGTCGACCGACACGTCGTCGTCCACGAGCACGCTGGCGACCTCGATCCCTTCGGCGCGCGCGGCGTCGGCCGCGAGGCGGAAGTTCAGCACGTCGCCGGTGTAGTTCTTCACCACGTGCAGCACCCCGCCGCCGGTGCCGGCCGCACGCGTGGCGGCCAGGATCTGATCGGTGCTCGGTGAGGCGAACACTGCGCCGGGCGCCGCCGCGGCCAGCATGCCCGCGCCGACGAATCCGGCGTGCAGCGGTTCGTGGCCCGAGCCGCCGCCCGACACCAGACCCACCTGACCCGAAGCCTGCGGCGTCGCGCGGCGGATGATCTGCTCGGCGGGATCCCAGCTGACCAGATCGGGTACGGACCGGGCCAGGCCGGACAGGCTCTCCAGGGCCGCATGCGCGGGATCGTTGAGGAACTGCTTCGTCTTTCCGCTCGCCGCCGCGGGTACGTCACCGGCCGGCTCGAGGTCGCTCAGATCAGGGACCTCGACGCCGGCGGCGCGCGCCAGCGCCGCGGCGATCTCCGCGACCGCCACCGCGCCCGGATCCGGTTCTCCGACATTGCGTTCGGCCGAGTACACCGCGCGGCCGCGCCTGGCCACGTACTCCCGTGTCGCCCTGGCGCCGTCGGCGGCGGCCTTGGCCGCGTCGGCGTACGCCCCGGCGCTGTCGCCGCCACGGTGGCCGATCTGGGTCACGGCGGAGGCGGCCGGCAGCAGCGCGTCGAGCAGGGTCTTGTCACCCGCGCCGCTCTTGCCGTAGTCGGCGATCCCGGCCGCCGCGGCGGCGAGCATCGCACCCGCGGTCGCGACGCCGATGTCCTGCGCGGTGCCCGCCGCGGCCCCGGCCCGGTCACAGGCGACCGACAGCAGCGGTCCGGAGCTACCGCCCATTTCGCGGTTCAGTACGGCGCCGACGGCGCGCAGGAATGCCTCCGGGGACGAACGATCGAGTTCCTCCCACTGCGCCCGGACGCCCTGAGCGCCCCGCGCCACGCTGCTGCCGAAGTCGCCGTCGCCTACGGCAGCGTCGAGCCGATCCCACTCGACCCGGCGGGCCAGCGCGGTATCCACGCAGGTTCGGATCACGGCTTCCAGTGCTTTCCAGCTCACCCCGGTCACGTTACGGATGAGCGCCGCCCCGCGTGGCCCAGCGGCCCTAGACCTTTGGCTGGACTACTCCTCGGTCCCGGGGTGTTGAATGTGCGCAGTACGCGAGGGATGTTGTTCGGCGCTGCACATGTCGCCGATTTCCCAGTTGACGGCCAACTCAGCGACGGGCAGGTTAGCCTCATGCACCGCCTCAATTGGCTAGCCGGGGCGCACGCTGCCAGAAGTGGACAGAAGCAGCGAGCAAGGCTGTTGCGCATCTATCTGGCCGCGACCACATTCCTCTATGTCTACGGGGTGGTGTTCACCCTGTTTCCGGTACGCACCGACATCACCTACGGCGATCCCACCGGCGGAATCATCGCCGTCATCCTTGGAATCGGTGCGCTCGCCTACCTGGCAATCAGTCCCGTGCGAGGCGTTATGGTGGCCACTGTCGCCGCGGTCGCGGCGACTCCTATCGTGATGGCATTCCACGTCTCGATGACCGCCGAATATGTCTGCCTCATCGCGCCCATGTTCTTGGCCATGTACCTACGTGCCTTCCACCCACCCCGCCAGGCCTGGACACTCATCGCCGCGCTGACCACCGCGTGCGTCGTCGCCGTCGCCGTTGCCCCCGCACCGCACGTCGGCGTCATCACCTTTCTCATCATCGCGGTGGCGATCTCCGCCGCCGCCGAATCCTTTGGTCTTCTGATCCGCGCAATGTTCGCCGCAGCGTGTACCGATCCGCTGACGGGCCTACTCAATCGGGCGGGATGGGAGATTGCCACCGCAGACTTGCTCAGACGCTGCCGAACCCCCGTCCCGGTGGCGGTCATCGCGCTCGATATCGACGGACTCAAGGTTCTCAACGACACCTACGGCCACACCGCCGGCGACCGCCGCATCACCGAATACGCCCATCTCTGGCAGAAGGCCTTGTCTCGGGGCACGGCATTGGCACGCCTGGGCGGAGACGAATTCGCCATCTGCATCGTCGGCGCCGGACCTGAAACGGTCCGCGAAATCCTTCGCACCATCGACGACACCACACCCGCAGTCAGTCACGGCGTGGCCACCCAGGACTCAACCGGAACCGACATCGCCGCGCTGTACGCACAAGCTGATGCCGCGCTCTACAAAAGTCGCGGACGCCCCCTGCAAGACGATTCCGACATCGAACGCTAGTCATCGGACTGCCTGCGGGGGTTGCCATCCCGCAGGTGTGGGTCGGGTCGGCCAGCCGTGCGCTTTTCGCCTGGTGGGTATCGACGGGGCCATGGTCGGAGCGCTGCGCCGACCACCCTCTGCCACGGATCTCCAGTCGGCATCACCCTGAGTGGACTATTTCGATTTCTGCTGGTCCGGAGGAAGATCGATCCATTCGAGCGCCCATGCGTTGAGGTGCAAGAGGACCTCACCCAATGCGGTTCCCATGTCACTGAGCCGGTACTCGACTCGGACCGGTGTCGTTGGATGCACGATCCGGGTGACGAGGCCACCGGCCTCCAGTTCCTTGAGACGCTTGGACAGGGTGCTGTCAGTCAGTTCCGGAATGGCCGCGGAGATATCGCTGAAGCGCTTGGGGCCTGTCACGAGTGTTCGAAGGACGGTGCCCGCCCAGCGCTGATCCAGTAGGCGCATACCAGCAGCGAAGTAGGGGCAATACGGTGCTACCGCGACTTCCTCGCCGCCGTCTGACTTCTGCACGTTGCACGACATCCCTTCGTACGAACTCTTGAATCACCAAAGCCTATCAACTAGGCTATTACTAGTTGCTAGCGAAACACTAGTACGATACTTTGGAGGTTCACCGTGGGTCTCCTCCATCGACGCGATGCTCGTGCGATCCCACAGCCTGAGAAAGAGAATTAGCTTGTCCGACAACAACTCTGCAACGTTCAAATCGTCCATTCCCCTGAAGCTGTTGATCACTGGCCGCCTTGTCGTCGCCGCAACTCACCTCTTCACCCCAAAGCTCGTGGGTCGGATCTTCGGTATGAGTACAGGCGGCACTCCGGCGGTCGCCTATGGACAGATGTTCGGTATCCGCAACGCCGCCCTCGCGCTCGGACTGATAAAGCTCGACAGGTTCTCGTCGCCGGCGGATTTCATCAGACTCAACATTCTGATGGACGCGGTCGACGCCGCCGCGTGGATCGCCGCCGGCCGGCGAAAGGAAGTCACCGGCGTGACGACGGTGATGGCGCCAGGAGTGGCGTTGTCGGCCGTCGGCGCCGGTACGGCTGCGCTCTTACTCGGGCGGGCGTCCCGCTGAGACGCCCAGCATCACACGCCGCCCACTGAACGCATGGGTGACTGGACGGTGGGTGTCGCATCGATTCATGCAGCACCAGAGGAACGTCGACATCACGACCATGACCGCGCATCGAGAACCTTGTTGAGAATCGACAGGCGACAACAGTGCGTGAAAGAGCGCAATGGCACATTGCACTACCGAAGGACTCGACATTACGCCAGGAAAGGGCCTGATCATGCCGAATACCAATGACGACAAGACGCTTCGGAAGTTTCACAGAGAACGTCTGATCGGCCGCTACGTGCTCAACCCGGTAGTCAAAGGGTTGAGCAAGCTGGGGGTGCGCACTGCCATGGCTACCGAACTGGAGACCATCGGCCGCAAGACCGGCAAGGTGCGCCGGATTCCGGTGACGGCGCAGTTCGACAGCACTGGGGCGTGGCTGATCAGCCAACACGGCACCCGCTCCGGATGGGGCAGCAACATTGTCGACAACCCGAAGATCCGTTTGCGCCAAGGCAGGCAGTGGCGTACCGGGGTCGCGACGTTGAGACGCGATGACGACGTCGTCGCCAGGGGCCGCAACCTGGGCCGGCTCGGGTACAAGGTGACGCAGGCGCTGGAAACCACGCCCATATCGGTACGGATCGAGTTCACCGACTAGCTGCACTACTCCACCTGGCTGCTTCACCGATTGGTGCTCGGTGACGACCGTGGCGTTCGCGGCGGGTTACCCACAACCCTTCTCCGCCGACACCACCCCGCCTCCCCCATCAAGGAGACACTTCGCCCGATAACTACAAGCCTCGTTGAGGCTATCGGTTCTCGAGCTTGGTAAGTGCTTGTTGTACCGGGACGTTTCGCGCGAGTGTCGCGTCCATGATCGGACCGGCCACGCCTCGGAGCGCGGCGACCGGCCGCCAACGTCCAGGCACCGTGATGCTGGATCGCCGCCCCTCCAGCCCGTCTGCGATCGCAGCCGCTGCAACCTGCGGCTTGATTCGCTTGACTACAAACTTCGGCATCGCTGACATCAGGGCGGACACATGCGGATCGGCATCCACACCCTGACGGATCATGTCGGTCTCGATGAGTGAGAAGTACGCCGTCATTGCCGACGCTCCGTGGCTCGCGAGCTCGACGTGAAGGCCGCGGCCCAATTGCTCGACTGCTGCCTTGCTCATTGCATACGGGACGGCACCGGCGCCGTTGAGGTAGGCGAACACCGAACTCACCAAGACGATCTGGCCACCGCTGCTGATCACCGATTCGATCGTGGCAGCCACCGTGTTGACGACGCCGTCCACGTTGACCGACATGACCCCACCCACTTGGGCAGGTGTGAGTGTGCGGAACGTGCCGCCACGCCCCAGAACACCGGCGTTGGCGATCACGACATCGATGCGCCCGAATTGCTCACGGGTTCGCCGCACGGCCTCGGCGACTGAATCGAACTGGCTGACATCGCACTCCAACGCCAGACCCCGACTTTCTGGCAGTGTCCCCGCTACCCGTTGCGCTGCAGGCAGATCGACATCCGCCAGCACGACTCGAGCTCCCCGCCGACTGAGCGTGACGGCGGTGGCCTCACCCAGCCCGCGGCCGGCGCCGGTGATGAGGACGACCTTGTCGGACAGTGAATAGCGCTTCATGTCAGAACCCGCGCTTTCGTCCGACTGACACAGTGCCGTTGCGGCGCAGCATGGCAAGCAGGGTGGCGACGCGACCGCGATTGAGGTCCGGTTTCAGGCCGGCACCGACGCGATGCAATTGGTCTGTGTGCCAAGACAGTTCGAGGATCCCATCGAGTGACTTGAGGTCGACGAACCGCCCGAGGACACGGCGCATTCCGGTGCGCACCGAGTGTGAAGTCAGTGTCTCGGCGTGGCCGTCCAGGACCACCGTTGCGGCGTCGCTCGTGGTTGCGGTGGGGCGGCCCAAACCGATGACGTCGCATTCACCGGAATCGACCGCGTCCGCCATCGCGGTGCGGGAACGGAACCCGCCGGTGACCGCCAGTGGGATGTCACCGGCAAGGTCTCGGACCGTGCGGGCGTACTCCAAGAAGTATGCCTCGCGCGCCCGGGTACTGTCCGCGGCGTCGCCCATCATGGCGGGTGTTTCGTAGCTGCCGCCGCTGACCTCGATAAGGTCAAGGCCCTCGCGCGCCAACGCCGCTACCGCCAAGCGTGATTCATCCTCGGTGAAGCCGCCGCGTTGGAAGTCGGCCGAGTTGAGCTTGATCCCTACGGCAAACGAGGGTGACACACGCGCGCGGATACGGCGCACGACTTCAAGCACAAAACGCATCCGCCGTTCTGCGTCACCACCCCATTCATCGTTGCGCTTGTTGGACAAAGGCGACAGGAACTGAGCGACAAGGTAGCCATGCGCGGCATGGATCTGCACGCCGTCGAAACCTGCCGTCTCGCACACCGCGGCTGCATTTGCGAAACGCTCGATGATGTCTTCGATCTCGGTAGGTGTCAGCTCACGAGGTGTCGCCGCGCCGGGCAAGTTGAGGGGCACTGGGCTGGGTGCGACGGGGGTGTGACCGAGCGCGAGCGGATTGGACTGACGCCCCGGATGATTGAGCTGGGCCCAGATCGGGACACCGGCGTCTTTTGTTGTCTTGGCCCACCTCGATAATGCGTCCAGATTGCGCTCATCCTCGATGACGACATTCCCGGGCTCGCCGAGCTGCGTGCGGTCGACCATCACATTTCCGGTGATTATCAGCCCGTAGCCGCCTTCACTCCACGATGTGTAGAGCCGCTCGAGGCGCTTGTCGGGAGAGTTTTGCTTGTCAGCAAGCGCTTCGCTCATCGCGGCCTTCATGATCCGATTCGGCAGCACTTGGCCACATGGCAGTGTCAGCGAGTCGTGCAGGGAAGTCATTGCGGTCTTCCTTTCAGGTGGGCGGCCCGCAGCGGAGCCTTGTCCGTCTTCCCGACGGCGTTTTTGGGAATGGCGTCCATCACGATGATCGAGGTGGGGCGCTTATAGCCCGCGAGTTTGCGTGAGCAAAGTGCTTGCAGTGCTTCTGCGTTGACGGTGTGGCCGGGTCGGGGTTGGACATATGCCGCGACGGTCTCACCCCACTTGTCGTCGGGTACGCCGATAACGGCGGCCTCCAGGACAGTGGGGTCGCTGGTAAGGATGTCCTCGATTTCTTTCGGGTAGATGTTCTCGCCGCCGCGAATGATCATGTCCTTGGATCGTCCCACCAATGTCAGGTAGCCCTCGGCGTCGAGATGACCGATGTCACCGGTGTGCAACCAGCCGTCGATGATGACGCGGGCGGTTTCGTCGGGACGCCCAAGGTAACCGCGCATGACGTTGGGCCCGTGGATGATCACTTGACCATCCACGCCGGTAGCCACTTCCACGCCAGACTCGTCGACAATGCGGATCTGCTGACCAGGAAACGCAATTCCGGCTGTGCCGGCCCTGCGTTCGCCGGCAATCGGGTTGATAGTGGATGCACACGTTCCTTCTGACAACCCGTATCCCTCGATGAGTGGAAAGCCGTAGCGCGCCTCAATGCGAACAAGCAACTCCACCGAAGCCGGTGCAGCTCCGCAGATCCCGAATCGCAACGACGATGTGTCGGGGATGACGTCGGCCGGCAGCGCCGCAAGCATGCTGTAGATCGTCGGCACCGCGGAGAAGAAGCTGGGTCGGTGGCGTTCAACTATGTCGAAGAATGCGTTCGCGTCGAACTTATCGGCGATGACGACGCTGGCACCGGCGAGCAGCGGCATCAGCACGCTGACCACAATGCCGTTCACGTGGAACAGCGGCAGTATCAGTAGACACCGGTCGGTTGGTCCGATGCCGAGCGCCTGGAGGCCCATCGTGGCCATAGCATCGAGATTGGCGTGATCGAGCATCACACCCTTCGGTATCCCGCTGGTGCCACTGGTGAAAATCAGCAGCGCCAGAGCCGAAGGATCCACCACCGGTGGCCTCTTCGAACCCGGCCCCTCCGCGTAGAGATCCCCGACACCCCGCGTCACCACCCCGACCCGTTCGCTGTCGCCGTCCTCGATCACCAGCAGCCTCGCGCGGCAGGCCCGCAGTTGTAGCGTGACCTCGGCGTCGGTCAGGCTCGGGTTGACCGGCGTCACGGTTGCGCCGAGCCGCCAGCACGCAAACAACAGCACTACGAACTCAACCCGGTTTCGCAACTTGAGCGCCACCACATCTCCGGCGTCGACACCGAGTTCCTCAAGGCGGCGATGCGCCGCTCGCACACGCTCCAACAAGCCGGCATTGGTCAACGACCGAGTCCCGTCCGCCACCGCAGGTCCATTGGGTTCGATATCCGCTCGGCGGTCGATCAACGAAGCAATACTCATGAAACGCTTGCTTGTGCCGGCTGCAGTTGGCGGGTCAGAAACTCGATCTCATCGCTCACCACTGCTTCGAAAGACGCGCCTTGGTAGAAGTCAAAATGCCCGGCGTCATAGCACTTGATCTCGCCCCGCGGCGCGGTGCGCGCGTATCGCAGGGTTTGGACGGCCGGCGTCACACTGTCGGTGTTGCTGATACAGAACAGAATTGGGAACTTGATTTTCTTCGCCGAACGCCCCGGCCGGTAGGCCATCACGGTCGGAGTGACTCGCGCTGCCACCTGGTTGCGGAACGTAGTGTCGGGCGGCAGCAGCGCCTGGTAGCCGGGAAGCGCGTCGGGTGCATTCATCAGGGCCACCGAGCCCGGGGGGCCGGCGAGAGGAATCATCGCAGGCGGCCTTCGAAGGATCATGGCGGCGTAGTCTCTTGCCACCGTCGGCATTACTTTCAGTGATTCGGTGGGGCCGAGCGCGAGCGCCGAGGCCAGGCCGTCGGTGAACGGGCACTGCGCCACCGCCGCTTTCAATTCTGGATGACGCGACGCGACGGTGATGGCGTGCCCACCGCCGAAAGAGCTGCCCCAGACTGCAATGCGGGTTCCGTCGACGTCGCGACAGCTCTTCACCCAGGCGATGACAGCATTCCAGTCGCCGAGCTGTCGTTTGATCGACAGCAGTTGACGGGGGTGCCCGCCGCTGTCACCGAAGTGGCGGTAGGTGAACGCCAAGGCGGCCATGCCGGCCTGCGCGAACCGTTCGGCGAAGGCGTCCAAGCGCATCTCGCGTGTGGCGCCGAGACCGTGGCCCAGGATCACTACGGGCGGAGAAGTTACTCCGTTCGGCAGGTACAGCCACGCGGCACACATGTCCTCGCCCGAGGCGATCGAAACGTCGTATCGGGTGTAGGGCTGTGCGCTACTCATAGCTTCGCCGCACCGTTGGTCGCGCCGACCGCGGGCACTCGCCCCGATGCGAGGGCTTGGGCATACGTGTCCGGGCGGTATAGGGGTAGCTCTCCGGTGATCTCGGTGTCCGCGAGGTACTGGACCATCAGTTCCTGGCCAACCGTGGACTGATCCGTTGGGAAGAACTCGGTTCGCTCGACGTGTAAACCTTCCGCCAGCGACATCGATCCGCCGAAGTACACCGACCTCTTGATGGCTTCGATCGAGCTTTTCGTCCGCTTTCCGAAATAGTCGGCCAGTTCAGCGGCCCGTGAAACCACCTCATCCGGCGCCACAACATCGTCGACAGCGCCGTAGGCCAACGCTTGCGCCGGCGTGAACGGCTTGCCCTCGAGGATCGCGACCAGTGCCCTGTGAGTGCCGATCAGCCGGGGCAGTCGCTGGGAGCCGCCACCGCCCGGCATGATGCCAAGGAGGACTTCTGGCTGACCGATGAAGTAGTCCGCATCGGCCATGACGCGGAGATCGCATGCCCACGCGAATTCCGCTCCCAGGCCCAGGGCCGAACCATTAACCGCCGCAACGAACATGACGCCGCTGGCGTTCATCTTCATAAAGGTCGCGTGCAGGCGGTCGAGCTGGCCGGCTCCGCTCAGCGGAGTTTTGTCGACAACAGGCCCAGGGATACCTGCGCGGTCGATGTGTCTGGCCAGCCGCAGGGTGGCCGAAGCGCCCCGTCGCCCCAGCTTCGGTTTCACAGCCCCGGCTTCTTGCAACCAGCGCACGTCGGCATGGCTGACGAACCGGCCTGGGCGCGCCCCGGTGAACACGACGGCGTGGATCCTTGGGTCGCGGTCGACCTGGTCGACCAACTCATCGAGCTCGTTGGCGATTTCGATGCCGAACAAGCTGTCGGGTCCGCCGTCTACACGCACGACCAGTGTCGGGCCGCGGTCTTCGATCTGGAGGGGCTTGTGATTGTGGTGCTTCATGAGGTCACTTTCCGGTGTGCGGGAGCAGCTATAACGAAGTTATTGAGTACTATAACGACGTTATAAGCCGTGTGGCAAGGGCAAGGTGGGTAGGAGGATGCGGGACGTGCCAGAAGATGCGCCGCCGGATGGCGTGCCTGACCGCCTGGTTGAGGCGGCCATCAGACTGCTGGCCGAGGAGGGGCCGTCCGCCATCAAGGCTCGGACCGTGGCGTCGGCAACAGGACTCTCGACGATGGTGGTCTACAGCCACTTCGGGGGAATCCCTGAGCTCACCCGTGCCGTCATCGACCGGGGCTTCAACGAACTCGCGGCGGCGTTTTCTGCGCTACCCATGACCGATGACCCCATCGCTGATCTCGCCGCCTTGGCGCTGACGTGCCGGCGGGTCGCCCGCGCCAACCCCCACCTGTACGACCTGATGTTCGGCCTGTCGACCCGAGGTAGCTATCGCCCGCTGCAAGCCGGCCACTCCGGCGGGAATGGACAATCGCCGGCGTTCAGGTCGGCCTACGAGCATGTCGCAGGAGCATGCGCACGGCTCGTGAAGTCCGGACGCGTCAAGCGACAAGACCCCGCTGGGATCGCCGCTCAGCTGTGGAGTTTCGTGCACGGCTTCATCACCCTCGAACTCGCGGAGACCTTCGCCGAGTTCGATGATCCAGTGAGGCAGGTGCTGCTGCCCCTGGGGGTGAATGTTTCTGTGGGACTAGGCGATACGCCCGAGCGCGCCGAGGCGTCACACCAGGCGGCTGCGCGCCGCTACGCATCGATCGCTCTCGAAAGCGAAGGCCGTACGGCTCGGTGATTTTCGGGGCAGGGCGAGAGTTGATCATGCCGTCCCAATGCGTGGACTTCACGCTCGAGGGTCAGTGGCACCTCGGCCGCGAAGCGCCTCCTCCTGGGCCGCACGACCGGCGCGTTCACCGCACTCGACGCTCGTCGTGACACCGTCCGGATACGGCCAGTCGCGCGCGGCGGGCCTGGATAGGCCCTTGGGCGGTGAAGATTCACCCGTTCGACGGAAAGCTCAGTAGCTCAGCTCGACCAATATGTCCTGCAGCGCAAGCAGCATCGCAATCCGCCACATTTGCCAGACACGGCCTAGACGACCAGCAATTGGCCCGCGTAAGCCAGGCGACCGATGACTATTTGCGTCGCCTTACCTACTGGCCCTGGCGGCGTCGATGGATACGATCGCGGTGACTCGGTCCCCACTGACGATGTGGTAGGCGTCGTGCCGGTCAACGGTCGGGTCGCAGTGCGGGATAAGCAATTCCACTCGCTCACCGAGCCGCACCGGCGATCCCGCCGGCCGGGTCAGGCCGCCGTGTTCATCACCGAAGTAGAAGTATGTCGAGTCGCCGAACCGGTCGCCCCCCGGTCGCGGTGCAGGACCGTCGGTGGCGAAGGCTTTCAGTCCGGCGTCGACGGTGACGATCGCCTCGGCATTCACACTGATCACTTGGCTGGAAACCCACAGGCTGGCCTTCAGATCGGTGCCTTCGACGAGCGCCTCGAGATATTGGGCATCCATGAACACGTACGATCCCGGTTGAATCTCGTTCAGGCATCCCATCTGCACATCGAGAGCGGCGGTGCCGGTGCCACCCCCGGTCACCACGGCGATGTGGTGACCGGACTGGCGCAGCGCATCAACCACGCTGCTCAACAGGTCCATTCCCGCGCCGACTGCGTCTCGGCGCGCCGCCAGGTTGGAGATGTGCTGCCAGTGCCCGCCGTAGCCTTGAACCCCGAGTAGCCGAAGCGACGACAGCTCGCCGAGGTGCTCGGTCAGGACGAGCGCTTCGGCGACGCCTCGCACTCCGGTGCGGTGCAAACCGACGTCGACATCGATGAGGACCGCGATAGTGAGGTCGCGGGCCGCGGCCTCGGTGGCCAGCGGGATCGCAGCGCCGACGTGATCGATGACGCAGCGGAAGCCCTCGTCGACAACGGCAAGATCACAGATGCGCCGCGCAGATAGAGCGTCGCAGACCGGAGACGTCAGTAAGATTCCTCGCACGCCAGTTGCCGATAGGGCTTCGGCTTCACCGAGTTTCGCGCAACACACGCCGACAGCACCAGCTGTCATCTGCTGGGCGGCGATCCACGAACTTTTATGCGACTTGGCGTGCGGGCGCAGCGCGACTTCGCCCTGCGCGAGGGTAACCATCTGTTCGATGTTCGCATCGAGAGGGCCTCGCAGAGGATCAGCGCCGGTGTCGGCAGCAGGTACCGAGAGCCCGGGACTCCGACCAGCCCGGAGGCGAAGACCTCGACCGGCCGGCCCGTCATCCGGCGGTCGCCACGGCAGCCAAGTGTTCGAAACCGGCGATCGATGCGACTTCGGGCAAGCGCCGAATTGCCCCGTTCTGCGCCCATTGCCCTTCGGGCACCTCCTCAATGACGCACGATGTCACGACCATTCGTCCACCACCACCTACCGCCGATTCCGCGGCGTCCTGAAGATCTGCAGCGAACTGCGCCTTGCGTGCACCGTCGAGCACGCCGGCGCTGACCTGCCAGTCGACGAACACACCCGCTGCCGCATCGTCGGCGGGTTGGCCGGCAGAGTAGAAACAGCCGGCCGCCACTTCCTCGATCAGGACCAGCGCACGGATCCGGGCGTGGGCCAGATCAGGCACCGACTCGGCACGGCACGCTGCTTCGGTCAGCACCACGGCCAAGCGATCGCGCTGGGTTTCATCAAATGCACCGTGGGTCAACTTCCACTCGCAACAAAGGCATTTCGCTGTCCTCACTTCGATCCTGCACGGTGCAGCGCCCATCAGCCAGTGGCGAGATCGACATTTACCTTGCACAATTGGCCACATGATCGGTGTAGATCTGCTGGCCCTGGATGGAGCAAGCGCCGCCGCCATGGGTGCCACCGTGGACATCGTCTCGGCGGCCAATCGCATCATGGGCCAGCCCAGTTTCGAGCTGCGGATAGTGGCACCGAAACGACGCGTCACGTTGCGGGCCGGACCTGCTGGCCGCAGCGCAACCGTTCACTGAAACACGGCCGCGCGACGTGGTGATATTGCCAGGCCTGGGCGCTGCCAACGCACAGGAGATCGAGGCCCGCCTGGGCGCCGAAGACATCGGTGCCGCCCATCGCTGGCTACGTGAAGCCCATGATGGCGGATCACAGATCGCGGCATCATGCACCGCGGTGTTCGTGCTCGGCGCCGCGGGTTTTCTCGATCAGCGTCGCTGTGTCACCACATGGTGGCTGGGTGCCGAGCTGGCACGCACTGCGCCGGCCGCACAGGTAGTGATCGACGAGATGGTGGTGCACGACGGCCCGATGTGGACCGCCGGCAGCTCTTTTGCCCATATCGATCTGATGCTGGCATTGATGCGCCACTTCGGCGGGGCGGCGTTGAGCGATGAATTGGCCGGTCGGCTGCTCATCGATCAACGCACGTCGCAGGCAAGCTTCCTGATCCCGTCACACCTGGCCGTACGCGATGACACGATCGCCGACCTCGAGTCCTTCGTACGGACCAATCTCACACATCCGCATTCACTGACTTCACTGGCACGCCGGTGTGGCGTGAGCCCCCGCACCCTGGCGCGGATGACCGACAAAGCCGTGGGCATGAGTCCCATGCAGCTCGTCGCACGGGTCCGGCTACAACGCGCACTGTATCTGCTGCGCACCACACGCGACCCCTTGGAGGAAATCAGCACCGCCGTCGGCCTCGGGGACCCCGCCAGCCTGCACCGACTGGTCAAGAAACACACCGGCCAGTCACCGGGAAACCTGCGGCCGGTTGTGCTGTCTGACTGACCGCGGGCGCCACGCGGAGCCCCCCGCCGTGGCTACGACTTCCAATCGAATTGGCACCCTAGCTCTTGGTTTTCGTGGCATTTCTGCGACTATTCGTCAACCAGACTGATTCTCGGCCGCGCCGCGCATCCGCCTGCTGCAGTGGTGTCACGGGGTGCGCTGCGGCAACGGCGCCTTCCATGTGCCGTCGATCGCCGCCTTCTCGGGCCAGTACAGCCGTTCGACCAAAACGAATGGACCTTCCGGCGCCGGTAACCAGTTGGATTCCTTGTCCGCCCCTGGTGATTCCTTCTGGACGTAGAAGGTGTAGCCGCCATCGGCATCCTTCTTCAGCTTGGGCAGCATCGGCGAGTTGATCAGGTACCGATCGATCGGATTGGCCACCAGCAGGCTCTCGGGCAGTCGGTACATGGTGATCGACCAGAAACCCTTGACCGGCGGAAGCTGCCCTGGAGCGAATCGGTAGGTGTACTTGTTCGCGCCATCCAGCGCCGCACCCGCCGAATCCAGGCGGAAGATCGGATACATCGCCTCGGCGGCGTCGTTGCCGTAGATGCCGTTGATCGCGCCGGCCATCCGGTACAGGTAATTGGTTCCCATCACCTGGCGGGTACCGAACATCTGGGCCGAGGTGACTTCACCCTTGTCGACCTTCGCCTGCAGCTGGTTGTACTCGGTCCAGGCGTCATTGAGGCCGTCTTGGAAGGCCTGCTGCTGGTCGGCGGTCAGCGTGCTGATGTCGAGCTTCTTGTCGGTGCCGACTCCGATCGACGCGAATTTCGCCCGGAGCTCCTTCTCCGAGTCCAGCACCGGCACATACTTCAGGACGAAGTTGAGCGTCTCGAAGAACTTCGTCGACTTCTTCTGCTCGTCCGGACGCTGCGGAACCATGAAGTCGATCGCGGGCGGTGTCGCGGGCGCTGCAGTCCCGAGGAACTTCGACAGCGGTTCCACTTGGTAGCCGGCCTGGATCGCTTTCACGTTGTCGATATCGTTCGGGCTGAACAGCTGGGTCCGGTACAACGCGAGCACGAAGTCGGTCTCGGCGTGCAACACCGCGTCGATACCGGCAGGCTTCTCGCCCTTCCAGTTCGGACCCGCCAGCAGGTACTTCCCCGCCTTGTTTCCGGTGGTGCGGCTGCCCAGGTAGGCCATGTTGTACGTGTACCCGTCGATGATCTGCACCGAGTAGTAGCGGCCGGCCTCCACTTCGGGGACGGTCAGCACCAACGGTTCCGCCCGGAGGTCCGCGCCCAGCGTCGAATAGGGGGTGTCCGAGTTCGGGGTCTGCACCGCGGTGTCCGCGGGTGTGGCGACGTGAGCATCTGAGTGCAGGGTGTTCCACGGACTGCGGAACTGCGAGCCCTGCTTGTCCTGGAAGTAGGCGTACTGGATCCGGTAGCTGTCCACCATCGGATATCCGTAGATGTACGCCTGTTTGGCGATATCCCGGATCTGAGCGGTGGTCGCCACGGTCTGCTCCTTCGAATCCTTGCCCGAATCCTTGCCGCTACCGCAGCCGGTCAACGTGACCGCGAGTGTCGCCGCCGCGATGACCGCCGTCCCAAGCATCCACGAAACATGTCTTCTCACAATCACATTCACCCGACCTTCTGCGGCACCGGCGCCTGCCACGTGCCGTTCAGTGCGGCTTCCTTGGGCCAGTACAACCGTTGCGTCAACCGGAACGGTCCCGTGGGCGCCGGTAGCCAGTTGGAAACCTTCTCCGGGCCGGGCGTATCCCGCTGCACGTAGATGGTGTAGCCGCCGTCGGGATCGGCCTTCAGCTCGGGCAGCATCGGCGAGTTGATCAGGTACCGGTTGATTGGATTGGCCACCAGCAGGCTTTCCGGCATCCGGTACATCGTCAGCGACCAGAACGCGTTCACCGGCGGCAGCTGTCCGGGCGGATAGCGATAGGTGTACTTGTTGGCGCCGTCGAGTGGGGCTCCGGTCGAATCCTTCGAATAGCTCGGGTACATCGCTTCGGCCTTGTCATTGCCGAAGATCCCGTTGATGGCGCCGGCCATCCGGTACAGGTAGTTGGTGCCGAGCGTCGCGCGATTGCCGAACAGGTCACCGGGCGGGATCTTTCCGCTCTCCACCTTGGCCTGGATCGGATCGTATTCCTTCCAGGCGTCGGTGATCGCCCCTTGGAACGCATCCTGCTTGTCCTTGCTCAGCGATGCGATGTCCAGCTTTTTATCGGTGCCGATGCCGATCGAGGCGAACTTCGCGCGCAGGTCCTTCTCGGTATCCAGGACGGGCGCGAACTGCAGAACGAAGTCGAGGGCCTCGAAGAACTGCGGAGACTTGCGCTCTTCCTCCGCGGTCTGCGGAACGACGAAGTTGATCGCGGGTGCGGCGACCGGCGGCGGCTTGCCCTCGAACTTCGACAGCGGTTCGGCTTTGTACTCGGCCTGGATCCCCTTGACGTTGTCCAGGTCGGCGGGCCCGAGCAGCTGGGTCCGGTACGCGACGAAGCCGAATTGGGTGTCCGACCGAATCACCTTGTCGATCCCGGCGGGCTTCTCACCCTTCCAATTCGGTCCAGCGAGTAGGTATTTGCCGGCGTTGTTTCCGGTCGTCCGACTACCCACGTAGTCGAAGTTGTACATGTACTGGTCCATGAACTGGAGCGAGTAGTAGCGCTTCGTGTCGATGGTCGGAACGCTCAAAACGTAAGGCTCCGTGCGTAAGTCGGCTCCAAAGAAGCTGTACGGCGTGTCTGAGTTGGGAGTCTGAATGGCGGTGTCCGCGGGGGTGAAAACCTGCGCGTTGGATTGCAGCGTGTTCCAGGGCGCCTTGTATTGCGGATTCTGCTTGTCCTGGAAATAGGCGTACTGGATCCGGTAGTTGTCCACCATCGGGAAGCCATAGATGTACGCCTGCTTGGCGATCGCGCGAATCTGCTCCGCACTCACGTCTCCGGTCGGCGCGCTCGAAGTCTTGCCTGAACCCTTGTCACCGCCGCAGGCAACCGCGGTCAGCGCCATCGCTGCGACGCCCACCACGCTCAACCACCGACGCCGCCAAAGCCGCTTGTTGTCCATCGCTGTCCCCTTCTATCACCCGAGCCCCGACCATCCTTGCCGAGCTATCAGCGGTTGTCTTGACTTTCTTGGACATCTTCTTGATTGTGTTGGACATGCAGCTGATCCACGGATCATCGCTGGTGGGGTTCAAGGGGCTCGCCGCCGCCCATGGGGGCGACCCGACCGCGTTGCTGGAATTCGCCGGCATCGATCCCGCCGATGCCGGACAACGTGACCGCTGCATTCCGTTGCGCAATGCGGTCGCCGCGGTCGAAAGCGCAGCCGCGGTACTCGGTGTAGACGACTTCGGGCGCCAGCTCGCGCAGCGGCAGAGCATCGACATCCTCGGCCCGGTCGGTGTCGCCGCCCGCACCGCCACCACCGTGGCCGAGGCGTTCACCATCATCGACACCTACATGAGTGCCTACAGTCCCGGCATCACCGCCCGCATCCACCCGCACACCGACGAGGCGCTGTGCCGGTTCGAATTCGACTTCCTGCTGCGCCCGATGCCACCACAGGCCCAGGCCATCGAACTCGCCCTCGGCGTCACCCTCCGGGTGCTGCACCTGTTCCTGGGCACCACCTACCGAGCCGTTTCCGTGCACCTGCCCCACCCCGCGCTGGGTACCAGAACCGACTACCGCCGCTACTTCGGATGCCCACCGCGCTTCAACGAACCGTTCGCCGGATTCACTCTGCGCACCAACGACTTACAGCGCCCGCTCAACCACGATCCGCTGACCCATCAGCTCGCCTTGCGCTACCTGTCCAACACCCGTGCCGAACACGCGACCGGCTTCACCGACACCGTGCGCGGCATCATCCGCCAACTCCTGCCCACCGGTGAGGTGACCGCCGCACTCATCGCCCGCCAATTCGGCATCCACCACAAGACGCTGCAACGACGCCTCGTCGCCGAAGGAATCACCTTCGGCAAGTTGATCGATCAAACCCGCCGCGAACTCGCCCGGCGCTTGTTGCTCGACACCGACCTGCCGCTGGCGCAGTTGTGTCGCCAACTCGGCTACGCCGAGCAGAGCGTGCTGACCCGAGCATGCAAACGCTGGTTCGCCATGACACCCACCGACTATCGCAACACCCGCATCGCCCCCTAACCTCCCGCGGCAAGTCAACGACAACGGGCAGCGTCGTTCAACGATGCGCTCCCACCCAGCCCCAATGAACTCCACCCGGGGCCACTTCAGTCCGCCACAACGGCGCCTATCGTGGTGGCACCCCGCAGGCAGCCGGGACTGCCCGCCCGGGCAAGGAGCCGCTCTGGTGTCGACAACGCCCAGATTGCTCGTTCGGAAGCCGGGACGACACGACCGAGGACCGCTGAGGATTTCTGTTTCCGGAAGTTGCTGCGGTTCGGCATCCCGCGTTGGGTGCTGTGAATCTCACGGCGCTGGTGTCAAGAAGGGTGCTGGAGAGAGCACTTCACCGTCCGGATTGCCCGCCAGTTCGGTCTCGCTCACATCCTCCGATACCTCTGCTGCACAGTGCAATCCAGCAATCCGGCTAGCTGCAATTGCACGGGACGCCCGCGGCGCGAAGCGCTGCGCGCAGCCCCGGCACGCCGGCGAACAGGTGAGTGGGCATCCCGAGCTTGCTGGCTCCGCTGAGTTTGGCAGGCGAGTCATCGGTGAAGAAGACCTCGCCAGCCGCACAGTTCAGCGCCTCCAGCACGTGCGTGAACGCCTTTTGATCGGGTTTGGCGTAACCGATGTCGGCGGAATTGAAGATCGCGTCGAAATGCTCGGCGACTCCCGACTCTGCGAGCTCGGTGGCAATGGTATCGGTGCCGTTGGTCAGTACCGCCGCCGACACCGGCTCGGCGCGGAGTTCGTCAACGAGGCGGAGTACTTCATGATCAATCGATGGTCGCAGCCGTGACCACTCAGAGGCCGCCACCACGTTGCCTATTCGGTCGCCGATCATGTGTATCCACTGCGCACGGGTGATCAGACCGGTCGTGACATCATCGAGTAGCGGCTGACTGAACGCCACCTCCCCGAGGACGCCAGCCCTCAGTCCATGACGTTCCTCAATGCCAGCGGCATCGCGCGCGTCGAAGTGCCGGATGACGCCATCGAGATCGAACAAGACAACCGCGATCACGATTCGACGCTATCGTGCGCGATCCGGGCAACAGCACCCGCCACTGCAAGTAGCGCTCAGACCAATTGCCGAGAGCTCATTCGAGCCCTCAGCTAACTGTCAGGTATCGCCGACGGATTAGCCCGAGATCGCATGTCGCGTGGAAGTTGCGCCATGAAGATTGCCGACAGTCGTTGCAAACCAAAGTTCCCCACGAGTCATACCGAATGGTCAGGACATCGCCTGATGCGAGGTCAGTTGGATTATCGGATCGCCACGGCACATGCCTAGGTGATGAGAGAATCTGCGGCTTTCTTTCGATGACAACTAAAGGGTGAGAAGCCGAACTCAAATACATGTTAACTATGACGTCTGAGACGACCTACGACTGAGCCGCGCATATGTATTCCACGTCACACCAGTGAAACTCGGCGCGCCACACGACGCATCGGCGGGTAGCCAATCCGCTGCGAACTGTGCAACAATATGCCCGTATTGGCCCGTTGATGTGTGCGGCGCCGAGCGGGGCGCTTCGATTTCTGGGCGATATAGACCTTTCTCCTCATGTCGGTTTACAAAGGGGTGCTCAATGTTCAACAAGTTGCGTAACTGGTGGAACAAACCTGTCATCGGTCCTCTCCCAGCCATGCTGGAAGACCGGATGGCCCCACAAGAACTTGCGCGGGAGAGTCAGAAGCCCGCCCTGCGTTAATTTTGGCTCGTTCCCGCGAAGTCGGAGTATGGCAAACGTGGTGTGCAGCGGCGCACGACAATTCCTGAGCTGGCTCGGCCTGTTGACCGCGCTGAGGGAAATCTCCAGATCCAGCCGCTAAGCGCCGCGCCGCGGACATGCACGCCACAGCGATGAAACTGCCAAAATGATTGGCGTGGAATGCAGTTGAGATTTCCCGATCCACCTACGCCCGCACCCCGATCGCACAGACACCCGCCAACCCTGACGCAGGACTGAGAGCCAGGCTGCGCGGACAACGGCAGTCTCGGGCCCACGCGAATCGCAACGCTCCGGCGCGCCGGTAGGTCCGGAACTCGTGCACCTGAGACATCAGAACGACCTGTATCACCGTGCCGGATGGGGACGCAGCATCGCGATGACGGCGGCGACAGCTTGGGGCTCGCCGACGGGCTCGGGCAGTCCAGGTTGTGGGTACCGTCCCCACAGCAATAATGTGCGCACTGCAGGATGGCACTGCACCACTGGATGGGTCGTGTCGTGTGCAGCCAGTTCGATAGTGGTGACGGGCCCTCCGGCCACCGCCATGTCGGCAGCGCCGGGTGAGCGCAGGATGATGGTTTCGTGTTCGCCTGCGCGAGGCGGAAATACGTTCGGCTTCATGGCAGCAACAGCCGTGGCAGCGTGCACAGCTAATCGGGAGTCGCTCAGCGCGTGGATACTAGTTTCGTCGTTGCCCACGATGTCCCAACGATGAATGATCAGTTCGCTCTCACTGTGCAACACCAGCGTTGCAGCGTCCAGCAGCGCACCGGTGAACGCCACGCGGCTGGTTGGTCCAGCCTGTGACAACCGCTCCACCGCGACAGTAGCTCGTAGCGCCCGCCGAAAGAACGCTCGGCGTAACTCCTTTGGCGGCAGCACACGATACGGTGCCTCACGTTCTTCGAAGTCACGCGTCGGCCGGATCGGCGCCCCGGCGAGTGAATCCTCGATAAGGTCGGCGATCTCGGCCGAGCCGGCGGCCACATGAGCGGTCAGCTCATGCACCGTCCATCCGGCACACCGCGTCGGCGACTGGGGATCAGCGCAACGTAGCGCCTGCGCGAAGGCAATAAACGCCTCCGCGGCAGGCGGTTTGACCGGTCTCAGCAGCCCCACGGAACCGGGCAGCTCGGCAAGTACCCACGCGCATGTCGCCTGAATGCTCGGCCGCCCAAGGGCCGCGATCATCGATGTGTTCACGCGACCCACGAAATCACCTCAGGTCCGCGGCCCGCTGGCGGCTTTCCGACTTCACAGTGATCGGCAAGCGCGGCAAAAGCTTAAGCCCCGGGCGCCGTTCACGTACTCCGACCTAAGCTCGATGGGCGCTTGATGGCCAACAGTTGTCGCAGCCACCGATATGGTCGCCACCCTCCTGCCTCGACGGGCGGCGCATCTGGCACGGCATACGTCGCGATACTGGGATCGCGAAGGCAGCAGCGGCACGGCATAACTCGGCGTGGACCCCTACGTCTGTGGCGTCGCTCGCCATGGCGATGAGTTCGCCCAGGAGCAGCGCCGCGACCAAACATCCCTGCGACCTGCCGAGCATCGGTGGCCATGCCCACCTACGCCGACCCAAGCGGTAACGGCTTCCTCAACACCGCCAGCCACTCGGCAATCTGGTCAGCAACTCAACGCTCAGCACCCGGTCCGGCAGTAAGCCCCTCGGAGCGCCGGGGCCATGCTCACGCGCGGACCATCACCAGGCGTCCTTTGAGGACTCACGCGTCGCACCTAGCACCATCGAAGGTCCCGTCTTACGCGGAGGCGCGACGCAGGCGGGGGCTGAACGGGTCGTCGTTGTCGATGATGTAGTCGGCCGTGCGGGCGGGGGCGACCTCATCGACGTACATGCGCGATGCCGCGTGATAGCGGTGGGCATACCGTTGCTCTGCCGCGTCACGGCCGCCGAATTGATCTGCGTCACGGTCAAGTCCACGCCTCAAGGCCTCCGCGAAGCTGGTATTCACGAAGATGACGACATCCCAACTCTCGCGATGGCGGCGTTGCATGAAGCTGCCATCGGCAATGAGGATGCTGTCGGGTGGGGCCATCTCAACAGGCTCGTCAATGGCAGTGTCTGCCGCGAGATCGACGATGCGGCGTTTGAATGCCAGGTCTCCGTTTGGTCCGAGCGGCCTCAGCACGTACTGGTTGAGCGCGTCGAAGTCGTAAGCATCTTCGTAGTAGCCCCGTGCAGAGTCCTTACCCTGGCGATAGCGGTGCTCACGCCGGTGGTGAAAGTCATCCATCCGGATACGGATCACCGGATGTCCGCGGTCAGTGATCGCAGCGGTCAGCTCGTTTCCGAGAGTGGTCTTGCCTGCGGCGGTGATGCCGTCGATGGCGACGCGAAGCGGATGTCGTTCCCGCACTTCAATCAAGGCGTCGGCCAGCCCGCAGAGCACACCGTGTCGCCGG
The DNA here is from genome assembly GCA_016197365.1 of Mycolicibacterium cosmeticum. Classification (GTDB taxonomy): domain Bacteria; phylum Actinomycetota; class Actinomycetes; order Mycobacteriales; family Mycobacteriaceae; genus Mycobacterium; species Mycobacterium cosmeticum_A. The sequence continues at coordinate 132,586 of JACPVS010000013.1, forward strand.
ATCACGACTTCGAATACTAGAGGCTCTGAGTCGGCGTCTCGTTCGTAACGAATGCGGACGGCTCAGATGCTGTCGCACCATGAATGGGTGCTCGGCGGCGCCGGGTGATTCACCCACCGCGCGCCGCGAA
>JACPVS010000016.1 GCA_016197365.1 Mycolicibacterium cosmeticum
ATCCAAATCAAAAGACACCAACAAACTGGCATCAAAAAAACAGCCACCCATCAACTCAGGAAGACGGGAATCCCCCCAAACGAGTGGCCAAAAAACAACAAACAAAAACCACCAAACACACTATTGAGTTCTCAAACAACAGACTTGCTTTGCTTTTGCGCCCGGATTAAGGGCAACCCCACCAGCTTAAACTATCTCGTCTGGGGAGTCAAGCTATTTTGTCTCGCGTCTCCGCGGCGACTTCAAAAGATTAAGGCTACGGCCGTTACGAAGTCAAATCCGCTGGTCAGGGGCCTGCAGGATCGGTACGGGCGTCTCAGATCAGCTTACGCGCTCGATCTCAGCGCCCAAACTGCTCAGGTTTTCCACGAACAACGGGTAGCCCCGATCGATGTGGTAGACGTCGTGCACCTCGGTGTCGCCGTCGGCGACGAGCCCCGCGAGCACCAGGCCGGCGCCGGCGCGGATGTCGGACGCCCACACCGGGGCGCTCGACAACAGCGGCAGGCCACGCACCACCGCATGATGCCCATCGGTGCGCGCATCGGCGCCGAGTCGGATCATCTCCTCGACGAACCGGAACCTCGCCTCGAACACGTTCTCGGTGATCATCGACGTGCCGTCGGCGATACACGCCAATCCGATCGCCATCGGTTGCAGGTCCGTCGGAAAGCCGGGGAACGGCAGCGTCGCGACGTTGACCGCCTTCGGCCGTTCGTACTGCACCACCCGGAAGCCGTCATCGTGCTGGGTGACGGTGGCCCCCGCGTCATGCAGCTTGTGCAATACAAGCTGCAGGTGAGCAGGGTCCACGCCCGTCACCGAGATGTCGCCTCGCGTCATCGCGGCGGCGATCCCCCAGGTGGCCGCGACGATGCGATCACCGATGACGCGATGTTCGGTGGGATACATCCGATCCACGCCGGTGATCGTCAAGGTCGATGAGCCGGCGCCTTGGACCTGCGCCCCCATCTGGTTGAGCATGTCGCACAGGTCGACCACATCGGGTTCCCGCGCGGCGTTGTGGATCGTCGTGACGCCCTCGGCCAACACCGCCGCCATCAGGATGTTCTCGGTCGCACCCACCGATGGGAACTCGAGCTGGATCTCGGCACCGCGCAGATGGTCGGCTTCTGCCACCACACAGCCGTGCTCGATATTGCAGCGGGCGCCGAGTTGGCGCAGACCGGCCTGGTGCATGTCCAGCGGCCGCGACCCGATCGCGTCACCGCCGGGCAAGGCGACCTTGGCGCGTCTACCACGACCCACCAGCGGACCCAGCACACAGACGGACGCACGGAACTGTCTGACCGCGGCGAAGTCGGCGTCGTATTTGGGTTCATCCGGAGAGGTGATCCGGACGGTGGAACCGTCGAGTTCGACGGTTGCGCCCAAACCTCGCAGCACCTCCGCCATCAACGGCACATCCAAGATGTCCGGACAGTTGGTGATGATGCTCATGCCCTCGGCCAGCAACGACGCGGCCATCAATTTCAGGACGCTGTTCTTGGCTCCCCCGACGGCGACTTCGCCCGCTAACCGGGTACCACCGGTCACTACGAAACGCTCGCTCACGCGGGCCAGTGTAAGCAGATCAGCGGCCAGATTCAGAACGCATGGCCAGGTTGCGACGCCCTTGTGACCGGTACGGTTCAACCATGGCTGTGCACCTGACCCGCATCTATACCCGCACCGGCGACGACGGGAGCACCGGGCTGAGTGATTTCAGTCGCGTCTCCAAGAACGACGCTCGATTGCAGGCTTACGCCGACTGCGACGAGGCGAATGCGGCCATCGGGGTGGCCGTCGCCCTGGGTGATCCGAACCCCGGGATCGCGGCCGTACTGCGGCAGATCCAGAACGATCTGTTCGATGCCGGCGCCGATCTGTCCACCCCGGTCGCGGAGAACCCGGAGTACCCGCCACTGCGCGTCCCGCAGGAGTACATCGACCGGCTGGAAGGGTGGTGCGACCAGTTCAACGATGGCCTGGCACCCCTGAACTCGTTCATCCTGCCCGGCGGCACCGCACTCTCGGCACTGCTGCATGTTGCCCGTACGGTGGCCCGCCGGGCGGAGCGTTCCGCGTGGGCGGCGGTTGAACAACACGGGGATTCGGTGAACGTGCTGCCGGCGAAATACCTCAACCGGCTCTCGGATCTGCTGTTCATCCTGTCCCGGGTGGCCAATCCGGACGGCGATGTGCTGTGGCAGCCCGGCGGCGGTCGGAAGAAATCCGACGAGAGCGCCGACTAGTCAGCCGGTACGCCGCTGCGTGCGACGGGACGGGCGCGACTCCACCCACGAGGTGAACGCGGTGAGCGCGCCCCGGTCGAGCGCGACCTCGTAGCCGTGACCGGAGTCGCGCAGTTCCAGGATGACGATCTCCCTGGTCATGATGTCGAATTCGTCCCCGCGAGGCGCACGGCGACCGACCACTTCCAGGGCTGATCGACTGAGTCGTCGATCGGGCCACCAGCGGATGCTCGACAACCGGTAGAAACCGGCTTCGCCGCCGCGATAACGCATGACGCCGTGCCGCCAACCGTGCCCACCGACAGCGGGAAAGTCGCGCAGGATGGCGGCGGTGCCACCGACCTGTCGGAGCTTCCACAACCGGTACACCAGAGCGGCGACCGCCAGCATCAAAACGCCGATGAGCGCGACCATGATCAACATGAGCGCGCTCACCGGCCGTAAATCTCTAGTCGAGCTGTCCGACAGCGCGCAGGCGTGCGCGCCCCCACGCCGCCGTGGCGGCGTCGTCGGACTCGGAGTCGCGCTTGGCAGCGTCGGCGTCCACTTCCGATTCGAACTGGGCGTTCTCGACCAGGATGCTCACGCCGGTCTCGGTGACCGACAGGAAACCACCGTCGATCGCGATGCGCAGATCGTCGTCGCCCTCACGCTCGACGCGCACCATCGCGTCGTCGACCAGCTGTGCCACCAGCGGGATGTGCCGCGGCAGGATGCCGATCTCACCTGCGGTGGTCCGGGTGAAGACGAAACTCGCCTTCCCCGACCACAGCGCGCGCTCGACTGCGACGATCTCAACGTCCAATTCAGCCATGGCACACCACCTTTCGCGCTAGAAACTGCATCACAGCTTGGCGCCGAGGCTTTCGGCCTTCTTCGCCAGGTCGTCGAGCCCACCGATGAGGAAGAACGCCTGCTCGGGCAGGTGGTCGAACTCGCCCTTGGCCAGTTTGTCGAAGGCCTCGATGGTCTCCTTGAGCGGCACGGTCGAACCCGGCTGGCCGGTGAACTGCTCGGCCGCCATCATGTTCTGGCTCAGGAAACGCTCAATCTTACGGGCGCGGTACACCAGGACCTTGTCCTCTTCCGACAGCTCGTCGATACCGAGGATGGCGATGATGTCCTGGAGATCCTTGTAGCGCTGCAGGATCCGGATGACTTCCTGGGCGACACGGTAGTGCTCGTCGCCGACGACGCTGGGGTGCAGGATCGTCGAGGACGAGGCCAGCGGATCCACCGCGGGGAAGATGCCCTTGGAGAACACCGCGCGGGAGAGCTCGGTGGTGGCATCGAGGTGGGCGAACGTGGTCGCCGGCGCCGGGTCGGTGTAGTCGTCGGCGGGCACGTACACGGCCTGCATCGAGGTGATCGAGCGACCACGGGTCGAGGTGATGCGCTCCTGCAGCTCACCCATCTCGTCGGCCAGCGTCGGCTGGTAACCCACGGCCGACGGCATACGACCGAGCAGGGTCGACACCTCGGAACCGGCCTGGGTGAACCGGAAGATGTTGTCGATGAACAGCAGCACGTCCTGGCCCTGCTCATCGCGGAAGAACTCCGCCATGGTCAGTGCGGACAGGGCGACGCGCATACGCGTGCCCGGCGGCTCATCCATCTGGCCGAACACCAAGGCGGTGTCCTTGAGCACGTTTGCGTCCGCGAGCTCGACCCAGAGGTCGTTGCCCTCACGGGTGCGCTCCCCCACGCCGGCGAACACCGAGGTGCCACCGAAGTTGCGGGCGATGCGGTTGATCATCTCCTGGATCAGCACGGTCTTGCCGACGCCGGCGCCACCGAACAGGGCGATCTTGCCGCCACGCACGTACGGGGTGAGCAGGTCGACGACCTTGAGGCCGGTCTCCAGCATCTCGGTGCGGGGCTCCAGGTCGGCGAAGGCCGGCGGCTTGCGGTGGATCGACCAGTGGTCGAAGTCCTTGCCGTAGCCGGGCTCGTCGAGGCAGTCGCCGAGGGCGTTGAACACGTGGCCCTTGACGCCGTCGCCGACGGGCACGGAGATCGAGGCACCGGTGTCGGACACCTCGGTGCCGCGCACCAGACCGTCGGTGGGCTGCATGGAGATGCAACGCACCAGGTTGTCGCCGAGGTGCTGGGCGACCTCGAGCGTCAGGGTCTTGGCGAGTGCTTCGTAGGCGATGTCAGCGTGCAGCGCGTTGAACAGCTGGGGCACGGAACCGCGCGGGAACTCGATGTCCACCACCGGACCGGTGATGCGGACGACGCGACCCGTCGTTGTCTTCTCTGCGGTAGCAGTCATTTCCTCTTCGCTTCCTGGAGGGGCTTCTATAGTTGGTCGGCTAGCGCGCGTCGGCCAGCGCGTTGGCGCCACCGACGATCTCGCTGATTTCCTGGGTGATCTGCGCCTGGCGCTCGCGGTTGGCCGCCAGCGTGAGCGCCTTGATCAGATCGTCGGCGTTGTCGGTCGCCGACTTCATGGCGCGCCGGCGGGACGCCGACTCCGAGGCCGCGGCCTCCAGCAGCGCCGCGTACACGCGGGTGGCGATGTAGCGCGGCAGCAGTGCGTCGAACAGCGACTCGGCGTTCGGCTCGAACGAATACAGGGTGTGGGGACCGGTCTCCGGCTCCCCCACGTACTCGACGACCATCGGTGCGACCCGGAGCGCCACCGCGGTCTGCGACAGCATGGACCGGAATTCGGTCGAGACGATGTGCAGTTCGTCGACACCCAGGATGCCGTCGGCACCCGCGTCGTCACCCTCGTCGTCGGCACCCGACTGGAACGCCTCGACCAGGGTGTCGGCGATCTCCTTGGCGTGCTCGTAGGTGGGCCGCTCGGAGAACCCGGTCCACGACTCGGCCACCGAACGCTGCCGGAAGCTGTAGTAGCCCAGGGCTTTCCGGCCGACGACGTAGAGCACCGGCTTCTTGCCCTCGTCGCGCAGGAGCGCGAACAGCTCCTCGGCGCGGCGCAGGACGTTGGCGTTGTAGCCACCGCACAGGCCGCGGTCCGAGGACACCACCAGCACGCCGGCCCGCTTGGGGTTCTCCCGCTCGACGAGCAGCGGGTGATCCAGCGCGCTGGCACCGGCAAGCTCGGTGAGCATGTTCGTGATCTCGGTGGCGTAGGGCCGGGCCGCGTCGACCCGGGCCTGCGCCTTGGCGATCCGCGACGTGGCGATCAGCTCCTGGGCCTTCGTGATCTTCTTGATCGACGAAGCGGATTTGATGCGCCCGCGTAGCTCGCGAAGTGTGGCTGCCATTGGTTACCTAGGCCTTCTTGGGAGCAGGCTTGCGGACCTTGACCGATTCCTTCTCCAGGTCCTCGGGATCCAGTGCCTCGGCACCGGCTTCCTTCACCACCACGGAGCTGCCATCGGTGGCCGAGAAGCCCTTCTTGAAGTCGTTGATGACGGTCACCAGCTTCTCCTCGGCCTCTTCGGAGAGCTTCTTGCTCTCCTTGATGCCGGTGAGGATGTCCGAGTGGCTGGCCTTCACGTGCTCCAGCAGCTCGTCGACGAAGCGCGTGACGTCTTCTGCCGGAACCGAATCCAGGTGCCCCTGGGTACCGAGGAAGATCGAGACGACCTGGTCCTCGACCGCCAGCGGGCTGTACTGCGCCTGCTTGAGCAGCTCGACCAGACGCACACCGCGATCCAGCTGAGCCTTGGAGGCCGCATCCAGATCCGAGGCGAAGGCCGCGAAGGCTTCCAGCTCGCGGTACTGCGACAGGTCCAAGCGGAGACTTCCCGCTACTTCCTTCATCGCCTTGATCTGGGCGGCTCCACCGACGCGCGACACCGAAACACCGACGTTGACGGCCGGGCGCACACCCTGGTTGAACAGGTCGGACTCCAGGAAGCACTGACCGTCGGTGATCGAGATGACGTTGGTCGGGATGAACGCCGAAATGTCGTTGGCCTTGGTCTCGATGATCGGCAGACCCGTCATCGAACCACCACCGAGCGCATCGGAGAGCTTGGCGCAACGCTCCAGCAGACGGGAGTGCAGGTAGAACACGTCGCCGGGGAATGCCTCGCGGCCCGGCGGGCGGCGCAGCAGCAGGGAGATGGCGCGGTAGGCGTCGGCCTGCTTGGAGAGGTCGTCGAAGACGATCAGAACGTGCTTGCCGTCGTACATCCAGTGCTGGCCGATGGCCGAGCCGGTGTAGGGCGCAAGCCATTTGAAGCCGGCGGGATCCGATGCCGGGGCCGCGACGATGGTGGTGTACTCCATCGCGCCACCCTCTTCCAGCGCCCGCTTGACGCTGGCGATGGTGGTGCCCTTCTGGCCGATGGCGACGTAGACGCAGCGCACCTGCTGCTTGGGGTCGCCGGTCTCCCAGGCCCCACGCTGGTTGAGGATGGTGTCGACGCAGACCGCGGTCTTACCGGTCTTGCGGTCGCCGATGATGAGCTGGCGCTGTCCGCGGCCGATCGGGGTCATCGCGTCGATGGCCTTGATACCGGTCTGCAGCGGCTCGCCGACGCCCTGGCGCTCGACCACCGAGGGGGCCTGCAGCTCGAGAGCGCGGCGAGTGTCGGAGTTGATGTCGCCCTGGCCGTCGATCGGCTCACCCAGCGGGTTGACCACGCGACCGAGGAACGCATCGCCGACGGGCACCGAGAGCACCTCACCGGTGCGCTTGACCTGCTGGCCCTGTTCGATCTTCTCGAACTCACCCAGGATCACGGCGCCGACGCTGTGCTCGTCGAGGTTCAGCGCCACACCGAGGACGCCGCCCGGGAATTCGAGCAGCTCCTGGGTCATGACCGAGGGCAGGCCCTCGACGTGGGCGATGCCGTCACCGGCGTCGACGACGGTGCCGATTTCTTCACGCTCGGTGTCGGCGGAAAACGAGGATACGTAACCCTCGATGGCACCTTCGATATCAGCAGCTGAGATTGTCAACTCTGCCATGGTTTTTCGTCTTCCTACCTTGGTTTTCTGGGTCGGTTCGGGGTCAGTCCGGCAAGCCGGTTTGCGCGGCGGCCAGTCGTGACGAGATGGAGCCGTCGATCACCTCGTCGCCGACAGCGATCGTGAGACCGCCGAGCAGGCTCGGATCGACATGTAGCTGGACTGCGACCGGGTGGCCGTAGATGCGGGTCAGCACTTCGGTCAACTGAGAATTCTGCGCTGCGGTCAGGTCGGCGGCGGCGGTCACGTGCGCGACCACCTCACCGCGGCGGGCCACGGCCAGCTCGGCCAGATCGATGACGGCTTCGTCGGCGCGTTCGCCGCGCAGCAGTCCGACGGTCTGAGCCAGCAGTGCCGTCGCCGTGCCGTTGGCACCGGCGAAGACCTTGTCCAGCAACGCAACCCGGCCGTCGGCCGGTGCCGTGTAGTCGCTGAGCAAGGAGGTCAGTTGCGGCTCGTTGTCGAGGACGCGGCCGAACCGGAACAGCTGGTCCTCCACGTCATCGACCTCGCCGGCGACCTGTGCACGCTGCAGCAATGCCAACCGGGCGGTGTGCTCGATGGCGTCGACCAGATCGGCATCGGCCGACCACCGCTGCGAGGCGGCGGTGGTCACGAGTCCGAATGCCGGCGCACCGATCTTGCCGCTCAGCAGGCGCTCGACCAGTGCGACCTTCGCCTCGGGGGCGTCGGTCGGCTCGGCGAGGTGCTTGTTGAGGGTGTGCTCGGTGATCAGCAGCCGGGCCACCGACGCCAGGTCGGCGGCCAGCGCCGTCAGCCCGTCGGCGTCCAGACCGGCTGCGACACTGTCGAACTCACCGGTCAGGGTCGCCAGCGCATCGCGGCTGGCGGCCCGCAGGCTAGAGCTCGCCGCGGTGTCGAGCACCACGGTGGACGGCGCCATCTCGGCAAGATCGGCCAGGAAGCGGTCGACCGTGGCGGCCTGTGCGGCCGGATCGGCCACATGGGCGCGAACCAGTTCACTTGCCTTCGTGACGGCCTCGTCGCCCAGCCCCTGACGCAACTGCCGGACCAGCTGCTGACGTGCCAGCTGCACCTGCTGTGCGCCCTGGGCCTTGATGCGCTCGGCATCGACACCGGCCTGCTCGCTGAGCGAGGCGGTGATCCGCACCGAGTCCTGGCGGGCCTCTTCGGTGACCTTCGAGGACTCCGAGGCGGCTTCGGCCAGTGACTTGGCATGCATGGCATCGGCGTCGGCGAGCTTCTGGGCTGCCTCCGCGCTTTCTGCCAGGGCGGCGCGAACGGCGTCCTGCTGCTTGGTCATGAGCGCCTTCACCGGTGGCACCACATAGCGCCACAGGATGTACGCGATCACGGCGAAGCCGATCAGCTGTCCGATGAAAATCGACATCTACTTGTTCCGTCCCGAATTCACGTCGACGCCGAGGATCCGGCTGGCCAGCGTGGCCGACAGTCCGTCGACCGACGAGGCGAGTTCGCCTTGAGTGGCCGAACCCTGTTGGGACAGCTCCTCATTGGCTTGGCGTACCGTTTCGGCCACTTCGCCGCTGGCCTCGGCCCGCTTGGCATCCACGACCTGGCGGCCGGCATTGCGGGCCTCGTCGCGGATCGCGGAAGCCTCGGTGCGTGCGCCGGCCATCGCCTCGTCGTAGTCGGCCTGCGCGGCCGCGACCTGCTCGGCAGACTTGCGGTTGTCCGCAGCGGTCTTGCTGAGCATGGCCTCACGCTCGGCGAGGACCTTGCTGACCGGCGGCACAACCCACTTCCAGATCACGCCGAGCGTGATCAGGAAGATGATCAGCACGGCGAAGAAGGTGCCGTTGGGGAGCAGGAAGTTGCTCTGCCCCCCGCCGCCTTCTTCCGCTGCCTGGCTCGAGGCCAGGATGTTGGTGCCGTCCGCCAGGACGGTCGAAAAGAGTTCACCCATGCTTACGGATTACTAGCCCGTGTAAGCCGGCGTGGCGAAGACGAACAGCGCCATGAATGCCAGGTTGATGAAGTACGCGGCTTCCACCAGACCGACGGTGATGAAGAACGGGGTGAACAGCCGGCCCTGGGCCTCGGGCTGCCGGGCGATGCCGGAGATCAGGGCGTTACCGGCGATACCGTCACCGATACCGGCGCCGATCGCGCCGCCACCCATGATCAGCCCGCCGCCGATCAGCGCACCCGCCGTGATGAGGGCGTTTGCATCCATTCCTATTTCCTCCTTGATAGCTGGTGGCGTTGCCACCAGGACTTCTCTGGTCGTACCGGTTGGCTAGTGGTGTGCGTTCTCTTTGGAGTCGTCGCTGTCGTGGTCCAGCTCCATCGACTGGCTGAAGTACAGGATCGTCAGCAGCGCGAAGATGAAGGCCTGGATCAGGCCGACGAAGAGGTCGAAAGTCTTCCAGATGGCGTTGGGCGCCCACTGGATGTACCAGGGGAACATCGCGATGAGCGACACCAGAATTCCGCCGGCGAAGATGTTGCCGAAGAGTCGCAGTGCCAGCGAGATCGGCTTGGCGATCTCCTCGACGATGTTGATCGGCGCGAGGATGCTGACGTGGCCCTTGACCACCTTGATCGGGTGGCCGATCAGGCCGCGGCGCCAGAAGCCGGCGGCGTGGTAGCAGAGGAACACGAACAGCGCGAGCGCCAGCACGAAGTTGATGTCTGAGGCCGGCGGCTTGTACCACTCGGCCGCGGCACCGTCGGCCCCGCCGTACTGCAGCGGGAGCACGGCAAGCCAGTTCGAGACCAGGATGAACGCGAACAGCGTCACCGACAGCGGGAGCACGAACGGCGCGATCTTCATGCCGATCGAGCCTTCGATCTGCTGGCGCATCTGGATGGTCAGGGCCTCCCAGAACAGCTGCACCCCACCGGGAACGCCGGTCGAGGTGACCTTGGACTTCAAGACGAAGGCCAGCCCGATGATGATCACAGCCGTGATGGCGGTCGCGAGGATGGTGTCACCGTTGAACGTCATACCGAACAACTCGAACACCATGGTGTGGTGTCCGACGTGGATGGCGGCGCCGCCGCCTTCCTCGGCGCCCTCAGCGGCGAGAACGATCTCATTCATCTGTGTCAGCTCAATCCTTCGATTCCGTGCCGGAGGTAGTGCCTGCGGGTCCCGCGGTGGTGTCCGCGACGTCTAGTCCGTCTTTGCGGATCTTCTTCAGCACCGGAAGGCTGGTGGACAACACCAGCAGTGCCTGGAAGATCGCCAAGCCGAACAGGACCGCGATCCCGCCGTGTGCTTTGAAGCCGATCGCGACGGCCAGCGCCACCGCGGTGATGACCAACAGTCGCGTCGCGGAGTTTATGGCCATCTTCTTCTTGAGTGGGTGGTCCTGTGCCGTGATCGCCTCGACGGCGCGACGCACCAGCAACGCGTTGAGCAATCCCAGCCCGAGACCGACGCCGAAGAAGACGCCGAAGAAGATGTGGCCGGTGTAGCCGGCGGCAAGAATGGCGAGCGCCGTGAGTACGGCGCAGATGATGAGGAGTCGCAACGGGCGGAATGCCACGGACGGGAACACCAACGGCGCGTCCTGCGCTGGCGTCGTCACCTGGCTCACCTCAATCCCGCGTCTTCGAGGGCGTTACTCATCGGTCCTGCAAAATTCCTGTACGTGCCCGCCGAGCGTATCGGAGGGCATCATGCGCGCTGGAATCACCCAAGGGGTAGCTCCCTTTGTCGGTCGTATATCGGCGCCGATCGGTCTTTCGATCGATGGGCCGGGCCGGCAACCCGTGAGGTTTTTCGGGTTATGCGCAGAACCGTACCACAAGGTAGGAGGCCCAAAAACTGGCCTACTACTTTTTGTCGTACAAGCCCTCCGACGGGTCAGTCGACGGACTGTTCCCTACGCCGCAACAGCGGAATCAGGGTGACGATGACGGCGACCACGATGGCCGCCAGCATCACCGCGCCGGTGTAGCGCGGGTCGAAGAAGATGGTGCTGGCCGCACCGAGCGCGACGATGCCGACCCACAAGTAGATGAGCAGAACCACGCGCCGGTGCGAGTGCCCGATCTGCAGCAGCCGGTGGTGCAGATGCATCTTGTCGGGGCTGAACGGGCTCAGGCCCTTGCGGGTGCGCCGGATGATGGCCAGCAGCATGTCCAGCGCCGGGACGAACATGACCGCCACCACCAGCAGGAACGGTGACAGCAGTGCGAACACGTCGCGGGCGCCGTAGGCGTTCTGTGAGATCGGGCCCGCGGCCGTCGTCGACGCGGCGGCCAGCATCAGGCCGATCAGCATCGAGCCCGAGTCACCCATGAAGATCTTGGCGCGGTGGAAGTTGTGCGGCAGGAACCCCAGACACGCACCGGCCAGCACCACCGAGATCATCGCCGGCGGATAGAACAACACGTCGCCACCGTGGTCGCGCAGCAACCCCACCGAGAAGAGGAAGATGGCCAGCGCGGTGATCAGCCCCAGGCCGGCAGCCAGGCCGTCGAGGCCGTCGACGAAGTTCATCGCGTTGACGATCGACACCGTCAGCGCCAAGGTCAGCAGGATCGAGGTGACCTGGTCCAGGACCAGGGTGCCCACCCCGCCGATCGGGATGTAGAGCACGCTCCACGCGACGCCCATCGTCACCAGCACGCTGGCGGCGGTGATCTGACCGGCGAATTTGGTCAGCGCGTCCAGGCCCCAGCGGTCGTCGATCAAACCGACGACCATGATCAATCCGCCCGCGACGACGACGGCGGGCATGCCGGTCGAGTAGACGAAGCCTCGGTTGAGGGCCGGTAGTTGGGACGCCAGCAGAATGGCCGCGGCCACCCCGATGTACATCGCGAGCCCACCCATCCGGGGCGTCGGCTGCACGTGCACATCCCGCTCCCGCGGGTAGGCGACCGCTCCGACGCGGGTCGCGATGACCCGGGCCCACCCGGTGGCGAAGTAGGTGATGATCGCGGCGGTCAGCCCGACGAGGACGAGCTCGCGCAGCGGGACGCCTGCCCCACGGTCCGAAAGCGCGAGTATCCCCTCCGCTTCGCTCAGCACCTGAGGAACCGTACGCGACGTTTCTGAGCCACGAAGCCGGCAGCGTGGCGAGTCAGGAAACGCGCAGCGTTTCGGGCTCGACGCCGAGCACCTTCGCGACGTCGGCCACGCTGACGGGCCCCTCGCGCAGCACCCGCGGCCCGTCGCCGGTGAGATCGACGATCGTCGACGCCGCGCCCTGGGGCGACGGGCCCGCGTCGAGGTAGACCTCGACCCGTTCGCCGAGCTGGGTGCGGGCGTCCTGTGCCGTCGTCGCGGCGGGGCTGCCCGAGATGTTGGCGCTGGACACCGCCATCGGACCGACCTCACGCAACAGTTCGATGGCCACCGGGTGCAGCGGCATCCGCAGCATCACGGTGCCTGCCGAATTGCCCAGGTCCCACTGCAGCGACGGGGCATGACGCACCACCAGGCTCAGCGCCCCTGGCCAGAACGCCTGGATGAGTTCGCGCGCCGACGGCGGCACCGCGTACACCAGGCCGTCGATGGTGTGCCAGGAGCCGACGAGGACGCCGACCGGCATGTCCCGGCCGCGGCCCTTGGCCGCCAGCAGCGCCGTCACGGCATCGCCGTCGAAGGCGTCGGCGCCGATGCCGTACACGGTGTCGGTGGGCAGGACGACCAGCCGGCCACCCTTGGCGGCGCTTATCGCCGAGGCCAGCCCGGTCGCACGCTGACCGGGGTCGGCGCAGTCAAACAGCTCAGACATACTCGTCAGCCTCTCACCCGATCCTGGTAGCCGTCACGAAGCGGGGCCGCCCGGTGAGATCGCGGCGGGCGGTGACGTCGGTGAATGCACCCATGCGGTCGAACAGCTCGGCCGTGGCGGCGGAGGTGGTGTCATCGTGTTCGACGCCGATGCGCCCGCCGGGGCGCAGCAGCCGGGCCGCGGCGGTGACGATCGGCCCGATCACCGACATACCGTCGACGCCACCGAACAGCGCGTGGGCCGGATCATGTTCTGCCACTTCAGGGTCCAGCTGCGCCCCGAGCGGGATGTAGGGCGGATTGCTGACGATGAGATCGACGGTGCCGTCGAGTTCGGTCAGCAGATCGGCGGCAGTGGCATCGGCCTGAAGCAACTGCACAGTCGATACGCGGCAGTTGCGCTGGGCGTAGCGCAGGGCATCGACGGAGTCCTCGACCGCGATGACACGTGCCGCGGGCCGGTGCCGCGCCAGGGCGAGCGCCAGCGCTCCCGAACCGGTGCACAGGTCCACGATCACCGCGTCGGCGGGCAGCGGCTGGGCCTGCGCCCACTCCAGCAGCGCCTCGGTCTCCGGGCGCGGGATGAACACACCCCGCCCGACATGGAGCACGAGCGGCCCGAAGGCAGCCGTTTCAACGATGTGCTGCAACGGAATTCGCTGTGCGCGCCGGGCCACCAGCGCACGGTAGGCGTCGTAGAAGCCGGGGGCCGGGTCGTGAATGGTGAGCAGGCCGCGGTCCACGCCGGCTGCATGCGCGGCGAGCAGTTCGGCGTCGGCGCGCGCGGAGTCGATACCCGCGGCGGCCAGCTTCTCGGTGGCCTGCGTGATGGCCTGCCGCAACGTATTGCTCACGCTTGCTGCAGGCGCGCCTGTTTGTCCGCGGCGGCCAGGGCGTCGAGCAGCGCGTCCATGTCACCGTCGAGCACCTGATCGAGGTTGTGCGCCTTGAAGTTGATCCGGTGGTCGGCGATCCGGTTCTCCGGGAAGTTGTAGGTCCGGATCCGCTCGCTGCGATCGACGGTGCGGATCTGACTGGCGCGGTCGGCCGATGCGTCCGCAGAAGCCTGCTCCTCGGCGAGGGCCTGCAACCGCGCGGCGAGCACCACCATGGCGCGCGCCTTGTTCTGTAGCTGCGAGCGCTCGTTCTGGCAGGTGACGACGATGCCGGTGGGCAGATGGGTGATGCGGACCGCGGAGTCGGTGGTGTTGACGCCCTGGCCGCCCTTGCCGGAGGACCGGTAGACGTCGATGCGCAGATCGGACTCGTCGATCTTCACGGCCTCGACATCGTCGGGCTCGGGGTAGACGAGGACACCCGCGGCCGACGTGTGCACGCGGCCCTGCGATTCGGTGACCGGGACGCGCTGCACGCGGTGCACGCCGCCCTCGAATTTCATCCGCGACCACACCCCGTCGGCGGAGTCGCCCTTGGCGGCGATGGTCATGGTGGCGTCCTTGTAGCCGCCGAGATCCGACCAGGTCTCGTCGAGCACCGTGACCGTCCACCCGTGCCGCTCGGCGTAGCGGATGTACATCCGCGCGAGGTCGGATGCGAACAGCGCCGATTCCTCGCCGCCTTCGCCGGACTTCACTTCGAGCACCACATCGTCGGAGTCGTGCGGATCGCGGGGGGCGAGCAGATCGGTGAGCCGGGCGTCGAGTTCGCCGACGCGGGCCTCCAACTCGGGCACCTCCGCGGCGAACGCCTCGTCCTCGTCGGCCAATTCCCTGGCGGCCTCGAGATCACCGCGGGCGGATTCCAGCTTGCGGTAGGTGGAGACGATGGGCGACACCTGGGCGAACCGCCGCCCGACGCGGCGAGCAGCACCGGCGTCGGCGTGCAACGCGGGGTCGGCGAGTTGGGTCTCCAGGTCGGCGTGCTCGGTGAGCAGTGCCGCTATCACCGAGCCGGGTCCCCCAGCCGCTGCGATATCCGTCACCTGGACCTCCTTTGGATACAAATCGGCGCCCGGTCCTGACACGTGTGCCAGGTACGGGCGCCGATGAGACAGCTAGTTGTCGGCAGCAGCCTTGTTGGTGCGCTTGCCGTACCGCTTCTCGAAGCGGGCCACGCGGCCGCCGCTGTCGAGGATCTTCTGCTTACCCGTGTAGAACGGGTGGCACTGCGAGCAGACCTCGACCACGATGTGGCCGCTGTCCTTGGTGCTGCGCGTGGTGAAGGTGTTGCCGCAGCCGCAGACCACGGAGGTCTCGGCGTAGGTGGGATGAATACCCGATTTCATGGTTTTCCTCTTCAATAGTTGGCCGCCGGGTCGCCCGCCTCTGACCTGAGGACGTACGGACGTGAACCGGAACCGAGGGTCGACGGTCCATTATGCCAGGTCAACCGCCAACGGCGAAAACGCCCGGAGACCGGGCTGTATTCCCGCGCCGCAGGTGTGTCAGCGGCCGCGGTCCGGGGTAGTCGAAAAGGACGCCCATCGTCCGTCTCGACAGCGATTGCGAGAGGAGAGACCCGATGGATCTGATCAAGAGAACGAGCAGCGGCCTCATCGCCGCAGGCATCGCGATATCGGTGCTCGGAGCAGGGACCGACGGAGCATGCCCACCTCCCCCGCCACCCCCACCCGGCGTCGACTACACCGTTCCGCCGCCACCGCCCGGGCCGACGTTGCCGCCGGTCACCTACGGCTAACTGCTGAGAGGCGGCGCGAACAGCGTTCCACTGCGCTTCCATACCACCCGGCCTGCGGGCTCGGCGCCCAGCGCGACGAGCTCCCGCTTGAGGATCTTGTTCGTGGCAGTGCTGGGCAGGTCCGCCGCGATCCACACATGGCGGGGCCAGGCCTTCGGCGAGAGGTCACCTTGGGCCGCGAGGAAATCGGTGAACTCCGCCGGGGTCAGCCCGGCGTCGTCGTTGAGCACGACGGCGGCCATCACCTGGTCCCCGACCAATTCGTCGGGCACCGGGTAGACGGCGACCCGGTTGATCGCGGGCAGTCGCAGCAGGATCCGCTCGATCGGCGCGGCGGTCAGGTTCTCGCCGTCCACCCGCATCCAGTCCGCGGTCCGGCCGGCCAGGTAGATCCAGCCGTCGGCATCCTGATAGGCCAGGTCACCGGACCAGTACACCCCACCCCGCATCCGCTCGTCGGTGGCGGACTTGTCGTTGTAGTACCCGCGGAACAGCCCACTGCCCGACGTGTTGACCAGTTCGCCGGTCGCCTCCGCGGCGTTGACCAGGGCACCGGTGTCATCGAACCGCGCGATGGCGCATTCCTCGCCGGTTTCCTGGTGATAGATCGCGACGCCGGGGAACCCCTTGCCGATAGAACCGGCCGGGCAGTCCTCGGTGCGGGTGATGATCACCGCGGTCTCCGTGGAGCCGAACCCGTCCCAGACCGTGCAGCCGAAGCGACGGCCGAAGGCGTCGATATCGCGGTCGGCGGCCTCGTTGCCGAACGCGACACGCAACGTGTTGTCGGCGTCGTCGGGCTGTTCGGCGGTGGCCAGGATGTAGGCCAGCGGCTTGCCGACGTAGTTCATGTAGGTGGCGCCGTAACGGCGGATGTCGGGCAGGAAGCCCGACGCGGAGAACGCCGCGGGCGCCATCGCCGCGCCGGCCCCGAGCGCCACACTCCACCCTGCATAGACGGCGTTGGAGTGGAACAACGGCATGGCCAGGTAACAGGTATCGGTGGCGTCGAGTTCGTAGCGCTGTACCAGTGCGCTGCCCGCGAACAGCACCGTCGAGTGCGGTACTTCGACGGCCTTGGGTTCGCCGCTGGTGCCGGAGGTGAAGATCATCATGAAGGTGTCGTCGGCGACGGCCTCTTTGTGCGGCGTGAGGGCGGGCGCCGCGGCCAGCAGGCGCGTCCAGTCGGCCGTGCTGGTGTCGAGCACCGTGACGCCGGGCAGGTCGACGCCGTCGAGCAGCGGTTTGTGCTCCGCATCGGTGATCAGGATCTGGGCGTCGACCTTGGCGATGTCGCGGGCCAGCGCGTCGCCGCGGCGGGTGGTGTTGACCCCGCAGAGCACATAGCCACCGAGGGCGGCCGCCGCGAGCGCGGTCAGCATGTCCGGGGTATTGCCCAGCAGCGCGCCGACATGCAGCGGCCGCGCCGGATCAGCCAGTCCGATCAGGGTCGCGGCCTGGCGCTTGGCATCAGCGACATGCGTGCGCCAGGTCCAGCTGCGGTCGCCGTGCTTGACCGCGACAGTGTCCTGTTCGGCACGTTCGCGCAGCAACTGCTGGAGTGTCTCGGCCACCGCTGACCCCCTCGTAGACTGTGAACAATATTCAGAAAGTGTCTACCATGGCGGTGCATGTGCACCAGAGCGGCGTCGTCATTGGCACAATCAGTGCTGCCCCACCCGCACGCCCGACCAGGAGCCGGCACAGTTGACCAGCACCACCACTCCCCGCAGTGTTCGCGATCGGCTGATCGACGCCGCCGAGGCCTGCCTGGCCGCCAAGGGCATCCGGGCTACGACGGTATCCGAGGTCGCCGAGGCTGCCGGGGTGTCCCGCGGATGGCTATACCGACATTTCCCCGACAAGGTGACCCTGCTGGGCGCGGCGATCGTGCGGCTCAACGAGGTCTACTGGTCACAGGCCCACGCCGTACTCGAGCAGGTCGAAGGCCTCGACCAGCAGATCGTGGCGGGCATCCGGCACGGCCGCACCGCCTATGACGATCCGGGAGCGCTGCTGATGAAGCTGCGGGTCGCCGAACCCGACGAGTTCGCCGCCTGCGCGGGCGCCGGCGTGCAGGGGCTGGTGCCCGACCTGGCGAGTTTCTGGTCGCGCTACCTGATCGCCGCGCGCGACCGCGGCGAGATCCACCCCGATGTCGTCATCGCCGAAGCCTCGGAATGGGTGGCCCGCGTGGTGATTTCGTTGGCCACCGTGCCGGGCGACACGCTGGACCCCGGCGACCCGGCACAGGTGCTCACCCATATCCGGCGCTATCTGACGCCCGCGCTGCGCGCCGATCCGGCCGTCTAGGCGCCCGGATCGTCGGCGAAGCGAAACTCCCCCGCCGAGATCTGCCGGAGCATGTCTGCGCTCCGGTCACAGTCACCCCCCACCCACTACTCAAAATTTGACTAGTGGTGTGCCTGCTCAACGCAAAAGGCCCCGTTCCAACCGGAACGGGGCCTTCTACGTGTGGGACTAGTCGTCGCCGTTGCTGCCGGGAGCGGTCTTGGAGACCTGGACCAGGAACTCGTAGTTGGTCTTGGTCTTGCGCAGCTGGCTCATCAACAGGTCGATCGCCTGATGGCTGTCCAGCCCGGACAGCACGCGGCGCAGCTTGTGCACGATCGCGAACTCGTCGGCACCGAGCAACAGCTCGTCCTTACGGGTACCGGACGGGTTGACGTCTACGGCCGGGAAGACCCGGCGCTCCGAAATCTTGCGATCCAGCTTGAGCTCGGCGTTACCGGTGCCCTTGAACTCCTCGAAGATCACGGTGTCACCGGTGGAGCCGGTCTCGACCATCGCGGTGGCGATGATGGTGAGCGAGCCACCGTGTTCGATGTTGCGCGCCGCGCCGAGGAAGCGCTTCGGCGGGTACAGCGCGGTGGAGTCGACACCACCGGACAGGATGCGGCCCGACGCCGGGGAGGCGTTGTTGTAGGCGCGGCCCAGCCGGGTGATCGAGTCGAGCAGCACCACGACGTCCTTGCCCTGCTCGACCAGGCGCTTGGCCCGTTCGATCGCGAGCTCGGCGGCCTGGGTGTGGTCTGACGGCGGCCGGTCGAAGGTGGACGCGATGACCTCACCCTTGACCGAACGCGTCATGTCGGTGACCTCTTCGGGGCGCTCGTCGACGAGCACGACCATGAGGTGACATTCCGGGTTGTTCGTGGTGATCGCGTTGGCGATGTCCTGCATGATCGTGGTCTTACCGGCCTTCGGCGGGGACACGATCAGGGCTCGCTGGCCCTTACCGATCGGCATGATCAGGTCGATCACGCGGGTGGTGAGGCGGTCCGGAGTGGTCTCCAGGCGCAGCCGCTGGTTGGGGTAGAGCGGCGTCAGCTTGGTGAAATCGGGCCGGTTCTTGGCGTTCTCCACCGGGCCGCCGTTGACGGTGTCCAGGCGCACCAACGGGTTGAACTTCTGCCGCGGGTTGTTTCCGCCACCGCCGCCGCTGCTCTCACCCTCGCGGGCGACGCGCACGGCGCCGGTCACGGCATCACCGCGGCGCAGGCCGTTCTTGCGCACCATGTTCATGGAGACGTAGACGTCATTGGGGCCGGCCAGGTAGCCCGACGTGCGGACGAACGCGTAGTTGTCCAGCACGTCGAGGATGCCGGCGACCGGCTGGACGACGTCGTCCTCGCGCAGCTCGGTGTCGCGGTCTCCCCCGCCTCCGGCGTTGCTGCCGCCGTCGGTGCGATCGCCGCGGCGCCTGCGATCCCGGAACCGGCGTCCACGCCGGCCCTGACCTCTGTCGTCATCGTCGTCGCCGCTGTTGTCACCACCGCGGTTGCTGTTGTCCCCGCGGTTGTTGTTCTCACGGTTGCTGTTGTTGTCCCCGCGATTGTTGTTCTCGCCGCGGTTGTTGTTGTTATCACCGCGGTTGTTGTTGCGGTTCTGGTTGTTGCGGTTCTGCTGACCGCCCTGCTGTTGGTCGCCGCCGCCGTCGCCGGCGTTGTCGGCCTTCTCCTGCTGCTTGCCCTGGCCGCCGGAAGCCGCCTCGTCGGCGGGCTTCGCCTCGACGACGGGCGCATCCTGGCTCGACGCCTTGGCGTCCTGCTTGGGCTCGGCGTCCTGCTTCGGCTCGGCGCTGCCGTCCTGCGCGGCCACCGGTGCGCCGGTGCCCCGGGACGCGCCGCGACGCTCACGCCGTGGCCGTTCGGTCTGCTGCGGCGCTTCGGCAGCGGCCTCGGGAGCGGCGCCGGTGTCTGCGGCCTGCGGTTGCACGGCAGGCGCGGCAGAGCCGCCGCCTTCACCGCGGATCTCCTTGATCGCGGAGATGAGTTCGCTCTTGCGCATCCCGGACGTGCCCTTGACGCCGGCCTCATTGGCGAGCGTGCGCAGGTCTGGGAGCAGCATCGACGTGAGCGAGCCGCCACGTCCACCGCGCGTAGCGCCCGTGCTGGGCGCGTCGGTGGTTTCCACGACGGCTTGCGGTGCGACGGCCACGTCGCCGTCGCTGGTCGTGAAGAGGTCCGTATCAGTCACGGATTTCCTTTCTTTCCTCGCCGTCCATCCGACGCGAGGGGTCCCCGAAGGTCATGTGCACTCAGCCGAACAGCCGATTGCGTTGTCTTCCACGGCGCCACCGTCATCATTGCAACGGTGACCGTCGGGATTCGCCGCCATGCGGAGGACCGTCAGCCCACGAGTGAGATACGAGAAGATGAGGTAGTCGTCCTAGTGTCGGCGCAGCTAGAGACGCTGCGATTGCTGGACGATTGCGAGAATAACTCGCATCACTGCGGGAAGCAAGGAACGCCATCTTTAGCGTGTTATTCCTGCGCCACGTCTCAGGCGCCGGCCGGTGACCAGCGAACGCCCTCGCCCACCGACATCTCGGTGACGGCAAATCCGTTTGCGGCGCCGGCTTCCAGAGCCTCGACCGGCAGCTCGGTTCCGTTGGTGAGAGCTATCACCGCAGGTCCGGCCCCTGACAGCACCGCTGCGACGTTCAAACGCCGCAAGGCCGAGAGATATTCCGCCGACGCCGGCATGGAGGGCGCCCGCTGCGGTTGGTGCAGCCGATCCTCGGTCGCCGGCAGGAGCAGATCCGGCCGCGTAGTGAGCGCCACCACAAGCATCGCGGCCCGGCTGAGATTGAACCGCGCGTCGGCGTGGGGAACGTGTTCGGGCAGCACCGCGCGGGTCTCCGCGGTCGACGACCTGTTCTCCGGGATCGCGGGGAACAACCGGATGTCGGGATGCAGGTCCAGTTGAGCCGCGCCATACCGGTCGCCGCCGCCCTCGGAGACGGTCCAGGACACCACGGCGCCGCCGAGCACCGCTGCCGCGGCGTTGTCGGGGTGACCTTCGAATTCCGAGGACAGCTGCACCAGTTCCTCGCGGCTCAATTCCGGCGAATCCGCCTGTACGGCAAGCCCGTTGACGACAGCCAGGCCGCCGACAACAGCGGCGGCCGACGAGCCCAGACCCCGCGAATGCGGGATCGCGTTGCGGCACAGGACTTTCAGGCCGCCGGCTTGCAGACCGGCCGCCGCCAGTCCACGACGGACGGCCCGCACCACGAGGTGCGATTCATCGAGCGGAACCTGGCCGGCGCCTTGGCCCTCGACTTCGATCGTGAGGCCAGATTCCGTTGTCTCAACGATGATTTCGTCGTACAAGCCGACCCCGAGGCCGAGGCTGTCGAAGCCGGGGCCGAGGTTGGCACTGGAGGCCGCCACGACGGACGAGGCCGTCAACCCGGCCCGCAGAATCTGGGTCACTTGCGTTTGTCGCCCGTCAGCCCAGGCCGAGCTTCTCGACGACGGCCACCGGATCCACCGGGACCGGCGTCACCGGCGGCATGCCCTTGAGCGCGGTATCGGGATCTTTGAGGCCGTTGCCGGTGACGGTGCAGACCACGGTCGAACCGGGCTTGACCCAGCCGTCCTCGATGGACTTGAGCAGACCGGCGATGCTGGCCGCCGACGCCGGCTCGACGAAGACTCCCTCGGCGCGCGCCACCAGGTGGTACGCCGCCAGGATCTCTTCGTCGGTGGCCGCCAGGAACCGTCCGTCGGACTGCTGCTGGGCCTCCACGGCCGAGTTCCACGATGCGGGCGAACCGATTCGGATGGCGGTGGCGATGGTCTCCGGATGGCTGACCGGCTGACCGGTCACCAACGGTGCGGCCCCGGCGGCCTGGGTGCCCAGCATCCGCGGCAACCGGTCACTCACGCCGTCGCGGTGGTATTCGCTGTAGCCACGCCAGTAGGCGGTGATGTTTCCGGCATTGCCGACGGGCAGCGAGTGCACGTCCGGAGCGGTGCCCAGCGCGTCGACGATCTCGAAGGCCGCGGTCTTCTGACCCTCGATACGCACCGGGTTCACCGAGTTCACCAGCGCGATGGACGGGAAGTCGGCGGTCAGCTTGCGGGCCAGTTCGAGGCAGTCGTCGAAGTTGCCGTCGACCTGAATGATCTTGGCGCCGTGCATGACCGCCTGAGCCAGCTTGCCCATCGCGATCTTGCCCTGGGGCACCAGCACCGCGCAGGTGATGCCGGCCTTCGCGGCGTAGGCCGCGGCCGACGCCGAAGTGTTGCCCGTCGAGGCACACAACACCGCCTTCTGCCCGCGGGCCAGCGCATCGCTGACGGCCATGGTCATGCCGCGGTCCTTGAAGGATCCGGTGGGGTTGAGCCCCTCCACCTTCAGGTGCACGGTGCACCCGGTCTGCTCCGAGAGCCGCTTCGCATGGATCAGCGGGGTGCCGCCTTCCAGCAGGGTGACCGGCGTCCATTCGTCGGTGACCGGCAGCCGGTCCCGGTAGGCGGCGATCAGGCCGGGCCACGGAGTGTGCACGGGGGTCATTATTCTGCGGTTCCTTCCAGGCGCAGCACGCTGTTGATGCTCTCCACGGCGTCGTGATCAGCCAGCGCGGCAACGGTTTCCGAGAGCGCGGCGTCGGTGGCCTTGTGGGTGACGACGACGATGCGGGCGCCAGTGCGCTGCCCGTCCTCGTCGGCCGTGCCCTCCTGGCGCACCTCGGCGATGCTGACCTCACGCTTGCCGAACTCGGCGGCGACCGAGGACAGCACACCCGGCTTGTCGGCGACGTTCATGCTGACGTAGTAGCGGGTGGGGATGAAGCCGATGGGCGCGATGGGCAGCTCGGCGTACTTGGATTCGCGCGGGCCGCGACCGCCTTGCACGCGGTTGCGTGCGGCCATCACGACGTCGCCCATCACCGCGGAGGCGGTCGGTGCGCCGCCGGCGCCCTGGCCGTAGAACATCAGCCGGCCGGCCGCCTCGGCTTCGACGACGACGGCGTTGAACGCGCCGTTGACCGAGGCCAACGGATGCTCCAGCGGCACCAGCGCGGGATAGACACGCGCCGAAACCCGCTGCTGTCCTTCGTCGTTGGTCAGCCGCTCGCAGATGGCCAGCAACTTGATGTTGCAGCCCAGCGCCTTGGCCGACTCGAAATCGGCGGCGCCGACCTTGGTGATGCCCTCGCGGTACACGTCGTCGGCGGTAACCCGGGTGTGGAAGGCGATCGAGGCGAGAATCGCGGCCTTGGCGGCGGCGTCGTAGCCCTCGACGTCGGCCGTCGGGTCGGCCTCGGCGTAACCGAGGGCACTGGCGTCGGCGAGCGCGCCCGCGTAATCGGCGCCGGTGTCGTTCATGGCGCTCAGGATGTAGTTGGTGGTGCCGTTGACGATGCCTGCCACCCGCAGCACGGTGTCTCCGGCCAGCGACTGGGTCAGCGGCCGGATCACCGGAATGGCGCCCGCCACCGCTGCCTCGAAGTACAGGTCGACGCTTGCCTTTTCGGCCGCCTGCGCCAGTTCCCCGGTGGACTGTGCCATCAACGCCTTGTTCGCGGTGACGACGGACTTGCCCGCCTCCAGCGCCTTGAGGATCGCCTTGCGTGCCGGCTTCACCGGTCCCATCAGTTCGACCACGATGTCGACGTCGTCGCGGGAAACCAGCGCTTCGATGTCGTCGGTGAGCAGCTCGACCGGGACCCCGCGGTCAGCGGAGACGTTGCGGACCCCGATGCCACGCAGTTCCAGCGGCGCTCCGATGCGCGCGGCCAGGTCGGGGGCGCTGTCGTTGATGATGCGCACCACCTCGGTGCCCACGTTGCCCAGACCCAGTACCGCTACGCCGATGGGCTTGTCTTTCTTGCTCATTCGCCGCTCACCTCCAAACTCAATAGATCGTCGACGTTTTCCCGCCGCAGAATCAGCCGGGCCTTCCCGTCCTTCACGGCCACCACGGCGGGCCGGGTCAGCAGGTTGTACCGGCTTGACATCGAATAGCAGTAGGCGCCGGTGGCGGCCACCGCCAACAGATCACCCGGGGTGATGTCATCGGACACCCAGGTATCGCGCACCACGATATCGCCGCTCTCGCAGTGCTTCCCGACGATGCGGGCCAGCGCTGCCGGGGCGTCACTGACCCGGGACACCAGTCGCGCGTCGTACTCGGCCTCGTACAGCGCAGGCCGGATGTTGTCGCTCATACCGCCGTCGACGCTGACATAGCGGCGATGCGCGGTGTCGCTGATCGCCACGTCCTTGACGGTGCCCACCTCGTAGAGGGTGATGGTCCCCGGTCCGGCGATGGCACGGCCCGGCTCCACCACGAGCGTCGGCGTGGGCAGCCCGACGGCGGCCGACTCGTTCTTGACGATCTCTTTGAGCTTATCGGCCAGCTCCTGCATCGGCGGTGGATCGTCGGCTGGGACGTAGGAGATACCCAGTCCCCCACCGAGATCGATGACGGAGATCTGCGCGGTCTTCTCGACACCGAACTCGCCCACCACGTCGCGGAGCAGGCCGATGACCCGGCGGCCCGCCACCTCGAAGCCGGCGACGTCGAAGATCTGCGAGCCGACGTGGCAGTGCAGGCCGACCAGGCGCAGGTGGTCGGTGGCGAACACCTTGCGCACCGCGTCCATCGCGGCACCGCTGGCCAACGACAGCCCGAACTTCTGGTCCTCGTGCGCAGTGGAGATGAACTCGTGGGTGTGCGCCGAGACGCCGGGGGTGACCCGCACCAGGACGTCCTGGACGATGCCCGCGGCTCCGGCGATGGCATCGAGGCGCTCGATCTCGATCTCCGAGTCCAGCACGATGTGACCGACACCGGCCTGCACCGCGTAGCGCAGCTCGTCGACCGATTTGTTGTTGCCGTGCACGGTGATTCGTTCGGCGGGGAAATCGGCATGCAGGGCAACCGCCAGCTCGCCACCGGTGGCGACGTCCAGCGACAGGCCCTCGTCCTTCACCCAGCGCGCGATCTCGGTGCACAGGAACGCCTTCGACGCGTAGTGCACATATTCGCCACCGCCGAAGGCCCCGGCGATCTCGCGGCACCGGGCGCGGAAGTCGGCCTCATCGATGACGAACAACGGCGTGCCGAACTGCGCGGCGAGGTCGGTCACGGAGACACCCGCGACCGACACGACACCGTCGGCGCCACGAACAAGGTTGTGCGGCCAGACATTCGGGGCAAGCAGCAGGATCTCATCGGGCGTCTGCGGCTGGGCCGGAACACCGGCGGGCTGGTTGCTCACATCCGCTCCGGGGCCGAGACGCCGAGGATGGCCAGACCGTTGGCGATGACCTGGCGGGTCGCGTCGCACAGCGCCAGCCGGGCCGCATTGATGGCTCCGGGCGATTCGTCACCTTGCGGCAGCACCCGGCAGGAGTCATAGAACCGGTGGTAGTCACCGGCCAGGTCTTCCAGGTACCGGCACACCCGGTGCGGTTCGCGAAGGTCGGCAGCACTTTTCAGGATGCGGCCGAATTCCCCGATGCTGCGCATCAGGGTGGCCTCGCGGTCGTGGCTGAGCAGGTCGAGGTGCGCGGTGTCAGCGGTCAGCCCGAGTTCGGCAGCGCTGCGGGCCAGCGCCGAGAGCCGCGCATGCGCGTACTGCACGTAGTAGACCGGGTTTTCACTGGACGCCGAGGACCACAGCGCCAGGTCGATGTCGATCGGGCTGTTCACCGAGGACCGGATCAGCACGTACCGCGCCGCATCCACCCCGATGGCCTCGACGAGGTCGTCGAGGGTGATGACGGTGCCGGCGCGCTTGCTCATCCGGACCGGTTGGCCGTCGCGGACCAGGTTGACCATCTGACCGATCAGCACCTCGACGGTGGCCGGATCATCGCCCAGCGCCGCGGCAGCGGCCTTGAGCCGGGCGATGTAGCCGTGGTGGTCGGCGCCGAGCATATAGATGCACAGGTCGAAGCCGCGCTCACGCTTGTCCAGGTAGTAGGCGAGGTCACCGGCGACATACGCGGGGTTGCCGTCGCTCTTGATGACGACGCGATCCTTGTCGTCACCGAATTCGGTGGTGCGCAACCAGGTTGCGCCGTCCTGCTCATAGATGGCACCGTTGTCACGCAGCTTCGCGATGGCCTGGTCGACCCGGCCGGAGGTGTGCATCGAGTCTTCGTGGGTGTAGACGTCGAAGTCGGTGCCGAAGTCGTGCAGGGACTTCTTGATGTGGGTGAACATCAGGTCCACCCCGATCTCCCGGAACTTCTCCTGCTGCGCTTCGGCGGGCAGGCTCAACGCGTCGGGCGCCTGTGCGAGCACCGCGGCGGAGATGTCGTTGATGTAGCTGCCTGCGTAACCGTCTTCGGGTGCCGGTTCCCCCTTGGCCGCGGCCACCAGCGAGCGGGCGAACCGGTCGATCTGTCCGCCGTGGTCGTTGAAGTAGTACTCCCGGGTGACATCGGCACCCTGGGTGCTCAGCAGCCGGCCCAGCGCATCGCCGACGGCGGCCCAGCGGGTGCCGCCGATGTGGATGGGCCCGGTGGGGTTGGCCGAGACGAATTCGAGGTTGATCTTCAGTGCGAAGTCGCCCGAGTGCCCGTAGGCCGCTCCGGCACTCAGCACGTTGGTGACGACGACGCCCTGGGCACCGGTCTCGATGCGCAGGTTGACGAAGCCGGGGCCTGCTACGTCGGCGGCGGCGATCCCGTCGGCCGCGACGAGAGCCTCGGCCAGCCAGCCGGCCAGTTCGCGGGGGTTGACGCCGACCTTCTTGGCGAGTTGAAGTGCGACGTTGGTCGCGTAGTCACCGTGTTCGGGGTTGCGCGGGCGCTCGACGGCTACGGTTTCGGGCAGCGCGGCGGCGTCGAGGCCGTGTTCGGCCAGTACCGCGGCGGCGGTCGTCTTGAGCAGGGCAGCCAGGTCGGCGGGTGTCACGGGGGTCCATCCTATGGTCTGGGGTGCTCACGCCCCGAATCCATTCCGGTTCACGGGTCCGGACGCCGATGCGCTAGGCTGACCAAGCCCTAACGGCGCGTTGTGCACGCGCCCCCGTAGCTCAGGGGATAGAGCGTCTGCCTCCGGAGCAGAAGGCCGCAGGTTCGAATCCTGCCGGGGGCACCCATCTCATCCAGGCGAGTTGAGTACTACCGCCACTCCGCAAGCACGCGCATCTTCCCGGCCTTCACTGCCGCCTCCCGCCGAAGCCTCTTCAGTTCGGGCGCGAAGGCGTTGCCTTCGTTGTCCTGGAAGTTCAGCGGCAGAGTCAGCGCGCTGATCAGCTTGGGTTCGAGAAACCACGGCTCGGGATGCAGCACCCAGGACACCGCGGCGTTCTCCCCCATCCATTGATTCAGGATCGCCTCGCCGCCGGCGAAGGTCTGCCGTTTTCCCGACCCGATCCGGCGCAGTTCGAAGCCGAGCTGACCACCGAGCAGGACCCCGAGCGACTTGCGCAGCGTGGACCCGTCCGCGCTGCCGTTGCTCGCCCCGAAGTGATAGCGAATCCGCTTGCGCAGGTCCTGCGGGATCTGCGGCTTGCCGTCCGCCCGCGGCGGACCGGGGCTGATCCCGACGTAGAGCAAGGTCCAGCCGTCTCTCTCTTCGCAGCCGGAGACGTCGATGCCGCCCGGGATTTCCGGGAACCACCATCCGTACGCACCGGCCGCACTGGGCACCGGACAGGGGTCGGCGAACACCTCGTCACGCGTATACCGCTGAGCAGCAAGGAAATTCACGACCGCATCAGCTCGGCGCTTCGCGGACATCGACTCAGCCATGTGGGTAAGTCTAGTCCGCCGCGCTAGGTAATCGACCGACGCGGCCTGGACAAAGCAGGTAGTTCGGCATCGCCGAGCAGCACCGCCGCGACTGCGCGGACAAACCGGTCAGCGCGCGGGTGATGGCGGCCACGATCGCCGGGCCGGCCACAACGGCAGCGCGATGACAGCTGCGACCCGGGCCGGCGAGCTCGCCGCCAGGTGTGGAGGCGCCACCAGCCCCGCCATCGTCGGATCCCGGCTCGTGGTGCCGTTCACCCGCCGCGAGATGGAGATCGCGATGATGGTGGCCCGCGGCCTGACCACCCGGGAGATCGCCGACGAGTTGACGTTGTCGGTGCGCACCGTCGACGGGCATGTCTACCGGGCCACCTGCAAGGCCGGGGTGGTCAAGCGTTCCGAGCTGGCCGACGTGATCAGGCGTCTGAGCCTGCCGGCGCCCTGACCGTGCTGTCGACCTAGCCGCGGCGGCGGGTCTTGATGACTTCCAGACGTTCCTTGAGCAGGTCGTCGAGCTCCTCGACCGAGCGGCGCTCCAGCAGCATGTCCCAGTGCGTGCGCGCGGCCTTCACCGGCTTCTGCTCCGGCGCCTCACCGTTGATGAGGATGCCTTCGAGCCCGTTGCGGCAGGCCCAGGTGCCCGGAATGTCGGCGTCGTCGGCGAACGGCACGTCGAATTCCTCGCCGTTTTCCGTGCGGTACCGCGCGAGCTGGCGCGGTGCCAGATTGTGGTCACGGTCGGTCTCGTAGCTGACTCCGCCGAGACGGCTGCCCTTCATCACGCGATTCGACATGGTCAACACTCCTCATTGCACGTAACCGCGCTCCCTGTGAAGGTTACGTCACCCGCGCCCGCGACCGCCCCCGGGCGATTCGCTACAGCACACTCGCGTCGGCCGCGGCCTCGATCGCCGCGTTCTCCGCGAGCACCTGCTCGACCGTCGCGACGGCCGGTTTCGGGGTCCAGTCCTGGCGAAACAGGCCGAACGTCGCTTGAATCGGGTCGGCATCGGGATAGTCGGCGAACGTGTGCAGGAACGCGGGGCCTGCGAAGTCCAGGGTGCGCCAGGTGCGCAGGAAGTCCCCGATGTAGGCGGCCTGGGCCGCCTCGGAGACCACCGACGTGGGCACCCCGTACTCGGTGGCCCAGATCTTCTTGTTGCCGTCGCCGTTGGCGAGCATCAGCGCATACATCTGCTCGGCCTGTGTAACGGGTGTGCCGGCGTGGCCTTCGCCCACCGAGAACAACAGTCCGTACTGGTACGGGTGGAAGGACACCGCATCGAAGTATCCGCCCGCCCCCGCCGCGTACATCTGGGCCAGGAACGTCACGGGGTTGATCGCGACCCCCGGATCTTCCGCGCCTGCGCCGACCGAGGCCGCGATGACGACCGCATCCGGATCGGCTTCCTTGATGGCGGCGTAGGCCACCTTCAACAACGCGGTGTACTGGGCGGCGTCGGGAACCGGTGCCCAGAAGAAATTGGCATTGGGCTCATTCCACACCTCGTAGTCGGAGACCCGCCCCTGGAAATGGGTCGCCACCTCGGTGACGAAGTCGTCGAACGCATTCAGGTCCGCCGGCCGGCCCTGGTACTGAACCTGACCGGGAACCGCTGCCCAGTCCGGGGTGGTCCCCAGCACGCCGAGCACCGTGATGCCCTTGAGTTGGGCGCTGTCGACCACGCGGTCCACGGCGTCCCAGTCATACGAGTCGTCGTCGGGTTCGATCCCCGCCCAGGGCAACATGATCCGGATGGTGGTGATGCCGGCATCCTTGAGCAGCCCCATGGCCTTGTCGGTGTCGGTCTGCGAATAGAAGTACATCTGCTGGGCGTTGACGGCGATCTGGGTGGGGCGTTGATCCACCGCCGAGGCCGACGGCGGCGCGATGGTGACCTCGACGGTGGCCGTGGTGATCCCGCCGAAGGCGTCGGTGGCGTTGACGGTGAACGTGTCCGTGTCGGTCCCCGGTGTCACCAGGGCGCGGTACCGGGCGTCGACATCCGGTGTGTAGGTGAACTTTCCGTCGGTGGTCACCTTCACCGCACCGAACGCGGGGCCGGTTCCCAGGCTGTAGGTCAGCGCGTCGCCGTCCGGGTCGACGGCGGTGACCGTGCCGGTGACGGTGCCGATGGCGGTGGACGTCGTGTCCACGGTCCCGGCCGCGTTCTGCGGCGCAGTGTTGGTCACCGGATTCTTGGCGATGGACAGAACAACCGAAGTCGTTGTCGTGCCGCCGAATCCGTCGCTGACGGTGAAGGTGACGGTCTCGGACTTGGTCGCCGCCGTGGCCCCGGCCTTCGACGCCGCCAACCGCGCGGCGGCCGTCGGCGTGTAGGTGAACGAGCCGTCGCCGTTGACGACGAGGGCGCCCTTGGTGGTCTTGCTCGGCGTGTAAGTGAGGGTGTCACCGTCGGAGTCGGTCGCGGTGACCGTTCCGGTGGTGATCCCCGAACGCGGGTTGACAACCGTCACAACGGCTTTGGCCGCGGCGGGTTTGACGTTGGCCGCCCCGATCTTCACGTTCACCGTGACGGGCACCACGCCGCCGTGGCCGTCGTCCACCGTGACGGTGAACGTGTCCATCTTCTGATCGTGCGTGGCGCCGGGCGCCAGCGCGGCCGCACGGGCCTGGGACGACGGGGTGTAGGTGAACGCCCCGGCCGTCGTGACACCGACCGTGCCCTTGAGCGGCTGACCCGTCACCTGGTAGGTCCGCTTGTCGCTGTCACCGTCGGCCGCTGCCACGGTGCCCTTGACCACACCCGTCGTCGTGTTCGGGCTGCCGATGGTCGTGGTGACGGTCGGGACCTTGTTGGCGGGATCGATGGCCAGGGAGAGGGTGCTGGTCACGGTGCCGTAGCGGCCGTCCGAGACGGTCACGGTGAACGAATCCGTCGTCACGGAGGCGGGTGCGCCGGGCACCGCCGCCGCGTGCCGGGCTGCGGCCGTCGGCGTGTAGGTGTAGGTCCCGTCGGCCTTGAGCACCAAGGTGCCCTTGGTGGGTTTGGCGGTCACCACGTAGGTGAGCGGATCACCGTCGAAGTCCACGACACCCACCCGCCCGGCGAGCGCGCCCGTCAGCGGATTGGAGATGGTCGCCACCGGATCGTTGGAGAAGGGTGCCTTGTTCTCCGGGACCAGCGACATCACGCGCACGGTGCCGTTGCGTGCGTCGGTCACCCACAGCCGGGTGCCGTCCGCGGTGAGCGCCACGGCGGATTGCGGGGAGGTGGCGCCGACCTCGAGGTCGGCAACCCCGACCACTCCGCCGTCGTTGGTGCGCAACGCCGCCACGAGACCCGTCGACGTGACGACCATCAAGGCGCTGCGGTCCTTGGTGAGCGCGATGCCGGACAGCGGGTGGTCGAGGTTCAGGGTTCCCGCCGTGCCCGTCACGAGGTCGATGACGGTGAGGCCACCGTTGGTATCGGCGACGTACACCTTCTTGTAGACGGAGTCGACCACGAGGCCGACGGGGGTGCCGCCGACGTCGGCTCGCGTGGTGGCGGTCGATGCGGTGGACGAGAAGGCCGAGATGTTGCCGCCGCCGGCCGTTTTCGTGCTGGTGACGAAGATCGTCTTGCCGTCGGCGCTCACCGCGAGCCCGGTGGGTTTCAGGCCCGCAGCCAGGGTGACGGTGCCTACGACCTTGTTGGTCGACGTGCTGATCTTGGTGACGGTGCCCGCGGCGGTGTTGGCGACGTACACCGTGTCCCCGACGGGGTTGATGGTGATGGCGCCGGGGTTGGTGACGGCGACCGTCGCCTTCACCACGTTGGTGGCGGTGTCGATGACGGTGACGGTGTTGCCCGTCGAACTCGACACGTACAGCCGGGTGCCGTCCGCCTTGACCGCCAGGCCGTCGGGGGCGGTGCCGGCCGCGAAGGTGGTGACGACGGCGTTGGTGGTGGTGTCGAAGACGGTGACTCTTCCGGTGCTGCGGTCGGTGACGTAGGCGCGGGCGCCCGACGCGACGACCGCGCTCGGGTCGGTGATGTTCGTCAGGGCGGCCGCGGAGTAGAACGGCGACGGGCTGACCGGGATGTTCACCGGCGCGGCCACGGTGTTGACGCCGTCGCTCAGGGTGAGCGTCATCGCGACGGTGTCGTCGGACGGCGTCGCGGACGCATTGAACCGCTGGGCGGTGGTGGGCGTGTAGGTGAACGTTGTCGTCGTGGCGTTGTAGGTGAGCGTGCCCGTCGCCGGCGTGCCGGTGAGCTTGACGCTGACCGCCTTGCCCTCGGCGTCGGCGGTGCTCAGCTTGCCGACGACGGTGCCGGTGGTCGCGTCGGGCCGGCCCCAGGCGACCGTCGCGGTCGGCGGCTGGTTGGCCGCGGCGACGGCCTGCGTGGCCGCCATCGCCCTGGCCGCGATCTCGGTGGACGCATCCTCGGTGGTGCCGACTTCTCGTCGCGCGGCACCGAGCATCACCCATCCGAGCGGCGAGTTCGTCAACGCGCCGCGCAGCGCACCGAGGAACGACGACACCGCCTGCTGGACCACTCCGCCGATCGTGCTGCCGACGGTCGCCACCGGGTTCGAGACGACCGGGCGGGCCGCGGCGAATGCCACCGGGGCCTGGGTGACCGACTGCTGGGTGATCGCCTGCGTGACGGCGGCGGCCTTGGCCGTCGTGGGAGTCTCGTCCTCCGATTTCTCCGGAGCGGAACTGCCGGAGCTCGACTGCACGGCGGACCGGCTCGCCGCCTTGGCGGATTCGGCCGCGCGGGTGTGCGATGTCGTCGTCGGCTTCTTCTTCGACTTGGGCTTCGGCTTGTCCGTCGTATCGTCACCGCTGGTGCGGGTTCCGCTGGACTCGGTTGTGCCGTCGGCCGGCGTGACGTCCCCGGGGGTGACAGCGCCGGTGGGTTCGCCCGGCTTCGTCGTGCCGGTGGTCTCCCCTGCGCCGGCGGGCGGGGTATTGCCGGCGGGCGTACCGGTGTCGGTCGGCGACGAGGTGGAGTCTTCGGTGGTCGCCCACGCGATACCTGCGGGGCCGGCGATCGCCGATCCGACACCGAGCGCGACGGCGAGGGCGCCGACGCGTCCGATGTATTTGCCATATCGCGTTTGCATCATTTCTCCCACTGCGCGGTGGCGGCGCACTGCTGACGCGAGCATTGGCTTGACTCTGCGAAACGGCAGCGATTGCCGAAAGTGTAACCGCTGGCCGAGTTAGCCGAGTCGGCTTTGCGCATTTGCTGATGCCGACCTTCGGGGGAAATCTCGCGCAGGCCCGACGGGGCTATTCCGGTCGCGGCGTGAGCCGGAACACCGGGATGTGCCGGCCCGACTCACCGACTTTCGCGCGGTAGTCGGCGTACCCGGCGTAGGCCTTGATCGCGAGTGCGTACAACCGCTCGTACTCCTGCGGGTCCACGACCTCGGTGGCGACGAACTTCTCGTCACCGAACTCGCACTCGGGGTGCGCCTTGAGGTTGTGGAACCACTTCGGGTTCTTGCGACCGCCGAAGTTCGACGCGACCAGGATCGGATCTCCGTCGTCGTGGAAGTAGGCCAGCTGGTGCACCCGGGGTTCGTGCGTCTTGGCGCCGATC
Organism: Mycolicibacterium cosmeticum; assembly: GCA_016197365.1. Lineage (GTDB taxonomy): Bacteria > Actinomycetota > Actinomycetes > Mycobacteriales > Mycobacteriaceae > Mycobacterium > Mycobacterium cosmeticum_A. The sequence goes on from JACPVS010000016.1 coordinate 33,101, forward strand.
GACGCCAGGGGCGCCTGATCCACCGCACCCGCCAGGGCGGTGTAACTGCGGCCGGTCAGCCGGAAGAAATACGGGTCGATGTGGCGCGCGACGCGGCGCGCGAAGAACTGCCCGGGCGCAGAGCGCCCGAACGCCTCAGCCAGCTTGAAGACCGGTCCGTGCTTCTTGTTCGGGTCGGCGTAGGGCAGCGGCATGACGTACCAGTACCCCGAAAAATAGTTAGCTACACTTGAAGAAATGTCTGCCGGTCTGTCCACACCGCTGCGCGGGCCGGACACGTCGCCGGCCCGCGAGCCCGCGACCCGGCAGGCCTCCCTCACCGGACTCCGCGCGCTGGCCGCCCTGATGGTGGTCGGCACCCACGCCTCGTTCGCGACAGGTGCGCTGAATCTCGGTTATCTCGGTTCGATGCTCGGACACCTGGACATCGGCGTGCCGATCTTCTTCACGCTGTCAGGCTTCCTGTTGTTCCGGCCGTACGTCCGATGTGCGGCCACCGGCGCCCCGGCGCCGGGCTCGGGTCGCTACGCGCGGGCCCGGCTCCGGCGCATCATGCCGGGCTACGTGACGGCCGTGTTGTTCACCTTCGTGGTCTACCTCTACTTCACCCCGGGCCCGAATCCCGGCCAGACCTGGCTGGGATTGCTGCGCTACCTCACGCTGACCCAGATCTACGCCGACAACTTCCTGGTGACCTATCTGCATCCGGGGCTGTCGCAGATGTGGAGCCTGGCGGTGGAGGCCTCGTTCTACGCCGCACTGCCCGTGCTGGCTCACGTACTCCTGCGGCGACGGTGGCGGCCCGGCGTGACACTGGCAGGCCTGGCCGTGCTCGCGGCCGTCGCGCCGTCCTGGCTGCTGCTGGTCGTGCACACCGACGCGCTGCCCAATTCGGCCGGCATGTGGCTGCCCGCACATCTCGCGCCGTTCGCGGCAGGCATGGCACTTGCGGTGTTGCAGCAGAACGGGTTCCGGGTGCGTGCCGCGTTCACCCTGCCGGTGGCAGCGCTGGCCTATCTGGTCGCCGCCACGTCGATCGGGGTGGATCCGATCGCCAGGGCGCTGCTGTATGCGGTCATCGCGGTGATGGTGACGGCGCCACTGGCCCTGGGCGATACCGGCCGGTGGACGCGACTGCTCGGCAGCCGGCCGATGGTGTGGTTGGGGACCATCTCCTACGAGATTTTTCTGCTGCACGTGGTGCTGATGGCAATCACGATGCACCTGGTGCTGGGGTGGCAGCTGTTCACTGGCTCGACGCTCGTGCTCGTCGTCGCCACGCTGGCCGCCACCGTGCCGTTGGCGTGGCTGCTACGTGAGGCGACGACCGTCCGAAAACCGTTGAACGCCAACACCGGCCGGGGTCGCACGAGCGTCCGACCGAATCGTTGAGACCCGAAACATTCTCTCGGACACCAGGAATGCAGCTGGGGGCTTGACGGTCCCCGTCAGCAAACCGCCGACAACGGCTCTAGCTGCGTCGATCGCGGCTGTACGCGGCAGCCAGCACATCTTCGTGCCGCACCCAGGGCAACGTTCGGTTCTCCTCGGGTCTTCGGGCTTTTGCGCAAACCTGCACGGTCGTCATTTACCGGTGCCATAGTTTCCCGCAAAGCCTGTGGGTGGGCTTGAAGATTCCTGGGGGGGAACTGTGATGAGCACCTGTCACCGCACACGGACGGCTTCGACGACATCCTCGTCCGCCTACGCGAAGTACATCGGTCGCGTCGGCGCCTTGGCGGTAGCCCTGGGGGTCACCGGGGCCATGGCCACCACCCCGGGGATTGCATGGGCCGATGGGACGTCGACGGGTACGTCCACCTCCGGCAGCACCACAGACGGAGGTGCGGATTCCACGCCGGGCGCGACGACGGGCGGGACGGATCCGGCAGACGGCGCGACCACTACCGCCACAACGACCGGAACCGGCACGACCGGAACCACCACCACCGGCTCAACAACCACCGGGACCACCGCCGCAGGGACCACCACCAAAACCGGCTCGCAGAACGAGACCGATCTCGGTGGCGGAGTCATCGTCCGTTCCTCCGGTGGCGGCGGCACCACCCGCATCGCGGATGAACCCGAGACCACACCCGAAGACAACCCGAAGGACCTTTCCGAGAACTTCGAAGAGAAAACCGAAACACTCAGCAGCACAACAGATATCGACGACTCCGCGGACATCGACGTCGCCGAGGATGACCTGGGCGACGGCCAGGGGGATGCCGAGGTGCAGTCCGACGGATCGACACCGGGCACCGCGGATCCCGCACCGGTCACCGACCACGACTCGGGCGGCTCCACCGCCACGGCACAACCCGACAAGAAGGACACCAAAGCCTCCCCGACGACCGCGAAGATCGCCGTCAGGGCGGCCCCGAACGCGATGAACACGGCCACCCCCAACAGCGGCATGACATCGGCGGCGCAGGTGCTCAGTGCCGCCGCTATCGGTCAGACCGCCACCCCGCCGGCCACCGCCAATCCGATCACCTCGCTGATCGGTCAATTGCCGACGCCCAACGAGGTGTTCAAGCAAGTCAGGTCCTTCGTCACCGCGTGCGCGTGCACGGTGATCAACCAGGCCCTGAAACTGGTCACCGGCCTGGGCAAGACGATCTCCGGCCTGATGGCGTCAGGCGGGGGTGGCGGCACCGGCGATCCGGCGCAGACCCCCGTCATGTGGACGATGGTGGCGTGGGTGCGCCGCCAGATCGAGAGCGCCGTAAGTCTGTTCAACCGCACACCGATCGGCCAGTTCGTTCACGAAGTCACCACGTCGATCAGCGAAAAAGTCCGCGCGGCCATCGGCAATATCACGACGTCACCACTGGGTTACATGATCTCGTCACGGGTCGGCCAGTTTCTGCTGCAATGCAACGGAGTTGTCCCGCTGCCCGGCGATCTCGACCGCATCGGGCTGGTGGCCGGCCTGAACGAGCCCACCGACTTCGACTTCATCACCCACGTCGGGGACGACGGCAAGGAACACATCCATGCCATCGTCATCACCGAAAAGACCGGGGCCATCAAGATCTACGACCCCGAAGAGGGCACCCTCACGACACTGGAATCCCTACCGACCACCAACGCCAACGGCGAACGCGGGTTGGTGGGCATCGAGGTCGATCCGCAATTCAACGACCCGACCAAACCGGGCTATCACAAGATCTACGTCGCGTACACCAACGCCGACAATTACGACCAGCTGTCGCTGCTCACCGTCAACGACTCCCTGACCGCGGTGACCAACGAGCAGAAGCTGCTCGAATCCGATCAGTTGGGCAACGACTTCCACCACGGCGGAGAGCTTGAGTTCGACCCGACCGGCACCTATCTGTACTGGTCGGTGGGCAACAACGTCGTCAACGCCAACTCCCACGACCTGACCACGATTCACGGCAAGATCCTGCGGATGAACCGGGACGGTTCCGCGCCTGCGGACAACCCGTACTTCAACAACGACGATCCCGGCGTGGTCAAGCAGATCTACGCCATCGGGTTCCGTAACCCCTTCCGGTTCGGGTTCACCCCCGACGGCAAGCTGCTCTCCGGAGACGTCGGCCAGGCCACCTGGGAGGAACTCAACCTGGTCCGCGCCGGTGGCGACTACGGCTGGCCGGAGCAGGAAGGACCGTGCACCCCGAGCGGCTGCGGCGACACCCTTCCTCCGCTATGGGCGTACACGCACACCTTGCCGCCGGCCAACGTCGGCTCGATCACCTCGGTGCTCTACTACGACGGCACCGCGCTGCCTGCGGAATACCGGAATAAGGTCTTCGTCGCCGACTACTCGGCGGGCTGGATCAAGATGCTGACCTTCGACGACAAGTTCGAGAGCCTGATTGCCGAGCGCCCCCTGGACAGCGCGGCGGGCACCACCGTGCAGATGAAGCAGGGCATCGACGGGAACATCTACCAGCTCAACATCTACCCCGGCGTGCTGAGCATCATCACCGCCTCGGGCGGCAACCAAGCGCCGACGGCCACGATCATCGCCGACGAGACCAGCACCGCCGACGACGCGCTGACGGTGCACTTCGACGGGACCGCTTCCAGTGACCCGGATGGCCCGATCATGAAGTACGAGTGGAACTTCGGACTCGGAAGGACCTCGACCGAGGCCAAGCCGACCGTCGAGTTCCTCAACACCGGCACCACCTACACCGACTACACCGTGACGCTGACGGTCACCGACGAGGGCGGCAAGACCAGCACCACCACCCAACGGATCGTCGTGGGCAGTGTGCCGCCGACCATCGAGTTCGGCGACATCGTCGGGAAGTACGACGCGGGTGACACCATCACCTTCAGTGCGACCGCCGACGACCAGGAGGACGGGCCCCTGCCCGACAGCGCCTTCTCCTGGAAGGTGGTGTTCCACCACTCCACGCATACCCACCCGTTCGTCGACGACATCGAGGGCATGGACGGCAGCATCACCATTCCCACCAACGGCGACCAGCTGTCCAACACGTGGTACCGGATCGAGTTGACCGTCACCGACAAGAGTGGCCTCACGACGACGGAGTACAGGGACGTCCTCCCGAATCTGACGACCTTCAACGTCACCGCCAACAATCCGAACGCGACCTTCACCATCGACGGAGTGCCGCACACGGGGTCGTTCAGCGAGCAGGCGGTGATCGGCGTACAACGGGTGCTCAGCGCGCCCGCCACGCAACACACCGCCGCCGGTGAGTTGCTGTTCCTCGGCTGGGGAAGCGCCAGCGAGCGGACCATCACCATCAACGTGCCGGAGGACGACGCGGACTACACGGCGACCTTCGGGACAGCACCCGCGCTCGTTTAGCCGAAGTCGCGCACCGCGTCGGCGACCCGGCGTAACTGACCGACATCCGATGACGTCGGGATGAGATGCACTTCGTCTGTGCCGATCTCGGCGAAACGGCGTAGCACCTCGATCAGTTCGTCCTCGCTGCCCGCCCAGCCGGTGGTGGGTGCCATCGCGTCGACGAACTCCACGGGAATCCAGTTCATGTAGCGGCGCAGGTGATGGTGCACCTGCGCGCGGGCGGACTCCTGATCGCCCAGCGCGAACCAGAACGAGGTGGCCAGGTGCGGCGCCGGCCGGCCCGCCTCGGCCCATGCGGTCCTGGCGACGTCGAAGAGTTCGTTCTGCTTGGCGACGTCGAGATCCAGGGTGGTACCGGCCAGCCCCGCCGCCCACGTCGCGGCGCTGCGCACGGTCTTGGGCCCGATGGTGCCGACCAGAAGTTCGGGGCCGCCGGGCTGCACCGGCGCCGGCCCGACGGGCAGCACCGAGTCGGTGACCTTCTCCGCATTCCAGACCCGTTTCATCACCGCGACCCGGTCGGCCATCTGACGCATGGTCTGGGTCGCCGGGTCGACGCCCGCAGCCACGTAGTCCTCATGCCGGCCGCCGACACCGAGGCCGACGGTCAGCCGCCCGCCGCTGAGCATGTCGCCGGTCGCCAGGGCCTTGGCCAACAGCACCGAATCGTGAAGCTGCGGCACCACCACGGTGGTCACCAGGCGGACCCGGTCGGTCCACGCCGCCAACGCACCGAGCAGGGTCAGCGAGTCGGGGTTGCCGAACGCGACACGCTCACCCCAACACAGCGACGAAAATGGTCCCTCGTCGATGATCGTCGCCCACTGCCGGAGCACCGCCGCATCCAGATCCGGTTCCATCACCGGCATCGTCATACCTACCTGCACGACGGGGATTCTGGCACGGGCGCCGGCTGCCACTATGGACTTATGGCGATCTCCACGACATCCATTGCGCACGTCCGGCTCACCGTCACCGACATCGAGCGCTCCCGGCAGTTCTACGAGGGTGTCTTCGGCTGGCCCGTTCTGGTCGAGTTGCCGCCCGGCGCGGACGCCGCGACCAGGGCAGCGCTGGCATTTCTGTACGGCGGGGTGATCTACGACCTGGGCGGCACGCTGATCGGGTTGCGACCGGTCGGTGACGACGACTTCCACGAGGACCGCACCGGCCTGGACCACGTCGCCTTCCGGCTGACGGATAGGGCCGCACTCGACGCGGCGGCCGAGCACCTCGACAGCCTGGGCGTGGCGCACGGTCCCGTGAAGGACATCGGCCCGACCTACATCCTGGAGTTCCGCGACCCCGACAACATCGCGCTGGAACTCACCGCACCCAAGTGAGCGGGGGTTATCCCCCGCACGGTTCGGCGGAAAACGCGGTGTCGCCGGACGTCGCCGGTCCATAGGTTGGTCCCATGGTCGCAATCACGTCCAGCCCTGTCGCTGACATCGCCGACGACGCCGTGCCGGTGATCCCCGACCGGCGTCGCCTCGGGGTGATCCCCACCGCCTCGATGGTCACCGGCGCCGCCCTGGCCGTCGTGTGGTTGTGGATCCCGTTGTCCATCTTGGTCATCGGCATCTCCTCCATCCCCTCGGTGATCGGCTTCGCGCTGTCCGCGGTGGTGTTCGTCTACCTGATGCGCGGGGTGGAACGGGTCGAGCGGGTGCGCAGTGAGGCGGTGTTCGGCCTGCGGATCGCGGTCCCGCCCCGCCCGATGTCGCCCTACACCGGTTTCCAGCGCTGGGCGCATCAACTGTGGCTGGACCTCAGCGGCAGCCGGTTCTGGAAGGGCGTCGGCCAGCACTACCTCCGGATGGTCTACGACCTGCTGGCGTGCGGGCTCGCGCTGGCACTGCTCGCCTTCGCTTTCCTGGCTCCCGCATTCGCCTCGGCGGTGCGGCGCAGCGACGGCGACTCCGGACTGTCCTTCCTGTCGCCGCCCCTGGCGTGGCTGCTGGCCGTCGTCGCACTGGCCGCCGCCGTCGCGCTGCTGGTGTTCGCTCCCGCGGTCGACGCGAAGATCGACCGCTGGCTGCTGGCCGCGTCCCCCACGGCGGCATTGCAGTATCAGGTGAGCGCGCTGGCCGACGCCCGCCAAGGCGCGGTGTCCTCGGCGCAGACCGAGCGTCATCGCATCGAACGGGACCTGCACGACAGCGTGCAGCCCCGACTGGTGTCGCTGGCCATGACCATCGGGCTGGCCCAGACCAAACTCGACTCCGACCCCGCCACGGCCAAGACACTCATCGGGGAGGCGCATGCCGACGCCATGAGCGCGCTGGCCGAACTACGCAACGTGGTGCGCGGGATCGCCCCGACCATCCTCACCGACCGCGGTCTGGATGCGGCACTGTCGGCGGTGGTGCAGCGCACCCAGATTGCCGGCGTACCGACCACACTCGACGTGCATCTGCCCAGACGACTGCCCGACGAGATCGAATCGGTCGCCTATTTCGTGGTTGCCGAGGCGCTGACGAATGTGGCCAAACATGCCCAGGCCGGGCAGGCGGTGGTGACGGTGCGCTACGACGAGGCCGGCAGGGTGCTGCAGGTGTCGGTATTCGACGACGGGCACGGCGGCGCCGCGATCGGCACCGACGAGGACGCCACCGGTCTGCGCGGCCTGACGGAACGGGTGCGGGCGGCCGGCGGCACCTTCAGCGTGTCCAGCCCCTCCACCGGACCCACCATCGTGACGGCGGTGCTGCCATGCGCATCGTGATCGCCGAGGATTCGGCGCTGCTGCGCGCCGGCATCGAACGCATCCTGGCCGACGCCGGACACCACGTCGTCGCCGGCGTGCCCGACGCCACCGGTCTGCTGCACATCGTCAACGAGCACCACCCGGATCTGGCCATCGTGGACGTCCGGATGCCGCCCACCTTCACCGACGAGGGCATCCGCGCCGCGGCCCTGCTCCGCTCGCAGAACCCGGAGTCGCCGGTGCTGGTGCTCTCGCACTACGTCGAGGAGCGCTACGCCGCCGACCTGATCGCTTCGGACACCAAAGGTTTCGGGTATCTGCTCAAAGACCGGGTGGCCGACGTGCCTGCTTTTCTCGATGCGGTCGAGGTGGTCGGTGGCGGCGGCACGGTGCTCGACCCGGAGGTGGTCTCGCAGATCCTCGCGCGGTCGCGGCGGCGCGTCGTGCTGGACGGGCTGACACCGCGCGAACGGGAGGTTCTGCAGTTGATGGCCGAGGGAAAGTCGAACTCGGCGATCAGCGCCGCCCTGCACGTGTCGGTCGGGTCGGCCGAGAAACACATCGCCTCGATCTTCGCCAAGTTGGCGCTACCCCCCGACGACAGCGAGAACCGCCGGGTGCTGGCCGTCCTGCGCTATCTCGAATCCTGAAATCACCTTCGCCGAAAGGGTTTTTCCCGTGACCACCATCACCCCACCCGAGGCGCCCGCCGGGCCGCCCCCGCTGTCCGACGGCGGTCGCAACGTCATCCGCGTCCTGCTGGTCGCCACCGCCGTCGTCGTCATCGCCGGGGCGGTCGCCTCCCTCGCTGTGGTGGCCTGGGGGCTCAGCGCCTTCCGGGTGGTGACCGACCACCAGACGCTGCCCACGGCCATCCGCTCGCTCACCCTGGACACGGCCAACTCGCCTGTGGCCGTGCGCATCACCTCGGATCGCAATGCCACCGAGCCGCGCATCGACCTGCGGATGGTGGCGTCCAGCCGGAGCAACGATCAATACCTGCGGGTCACCGGTGACACGAACGGAACGCAGGTCACCGTCGACGGTGCGGCCCGCGGGATGCTGGATTTCGGTGATCCGGGCGAGGTCACCATCACGCTGCCACCCGAGACGGGACGCAGGCTGGCGCTGACCGTCCGCCAGAACAGCGGCGTGCTGATCGCCCAGGCCGATCTGGACCAGCTGACGGCGAGCACCTCGGATGGTTCGGTGGTGCTGCGCGGCGCGGTCCGTCGCATCGAGGTGCGCGCCCAGGACGGGGATATCTCTGCACGGGAACCGATTTCGGTCGGCGAGTCATTCGACGTCGCCACCACCGACGGTGATATCGAGGTGAGTTTCGCCGACGTCGCGCCCCGGCAGGTCGATGCGGTGACCCGCGACGGCGACATCGCGGTCTCGCTGCCCACCCCCGGCCCCTATCTGGTGCATGCCCAGTCCGGTGGCTCGGCCACCGTCCGGGTGCCCGAGACCAGCGACACCGCCCGCGCAGCCGCGGTCATCGACGTGCGCTCCGATGACGGCGACGTGACCGTCGATACGCTCAGGTCAGCGCGGCGATGATCTGCGCGGCCGGGCCCGTGGTGATGCCGCGGAATCCCGTGCCGGCCCAGATGTTGGTGGCCTGCGGATCCGCGGCCTTCACCGATGCGGCCCGTACCGGACTGGTCAGGTAGTGCACCTCCGGATATCCCAGCGGCGCCTGCGCGTCGTGCTCGTCGATGAACCGGTTGCGCAGTCCGCGCGCATAGCGACCGGAGAAGGCTTTGGTGACCACGGTTTCGGTGAACGCGGGGTTCTGCAGCGCGGCGCGGTGCACCGGGCTGCTGCCTGCCTCGTCGGCGAGCAGGAACGCGGTGCCCAGTTGCGCGCCGGCGGCACCGGCCGCCAGCACCCGGCCGACGTCCTCGGCGGTCATCAGGCCGCCGGCGGCCACCACCGGGACGCCCGTCGCCGCGAGCACCTCGGCCAGCAGCTCATCGAGGGGTTGGGCGGCCGGCCGGGCAGCCGGGTCGTAGGTGCCGCGGTGGCCGCCGGCGTAGGGGCCCTGTACCGCCAGGGCGTCGATGCCCCGGCTGACGGCATCCTGCGCCTCGGCGAGCGTGGTCACGGTGGCGACGGTCGTGATGCCTGCGGCGCGTAGCCGGGTCACCTCGCCGGCGCTGGGTGCGCCGAAGGTGAAGGACACCACCTCGGGGCGCAGGTCATGGACGACGTCGAGCTTGGCGGCCCAGTCGTCGTCGTTGAATTTCGGCTCACCCAGAGCCACCCCGTAGCGCTGTGCCTCGCCCGCCAGCTCCATGATGTACCCGTCGATATCCCCCGGTTGTACCGCACTGGGCTGGGGCGCAAAGAGATTCACTCCGACGGGCTGCGTGGTGAGGGCCCGCGTCGCGGCGAGGCGTTGGGCGAACGCGTCGGCCGAGAGGTAGCCGGCGGCGACGAATCCGAGCCCGCCCGCCGCCGAGCCGGCGGCCGCGAGCTCCGGGGTGGACGGGCCGCCCGCCATCGGCGCCACCAGGATCGGGGCCCTCAGATCCGCCAGGGCGAACTCACCCATCACGCACCGCCTTCACATCGTTGTCGGAAGAACACCTCCGGGCGCAGCGATCATCCCATCCTGGGCACATCGCGCGAACGGTGGTTGACTGGATGAAATGGTGATCACGTTCAACCACACCATCGTGGCGGCCGCCGACCGCGAGCAGTCGGCGACGTTCTTCACCGAGGTCTTCGGCCTCCCACCCGCCAGGGCACTCGGTCCGTTCCTGGCGGTCGAGCTCAATCACGGCGTCAGCCTGGACTTCGCGCAACTGCCCGGCACCGCGGACATCCGGGCGCAGCACTACGCCTTTCTGGTGTCCGAGGAGGAATTCGACGACATCTACGGCCGAATCCTGCAGCGGGGCCTGCAGCACTGGGCCGATCCGCACGGGCAGCATCCTGGCGAGATCAACCACAACGACGGCGGTCGCGGCGTGTACTTCCAGGATCCGGCCGGGCACTACCTGGAGATCCTCACGCGTCCGTACGGTTCCTGACGCGGCCCGACAGCGCTGCCACCCCGTCGCCACCGAGCGCGCCCAGCCGGCACGGGCGATTGCCCAGCACCGACACCAGGTCCGCGGCACGCCCGGTGACCGTCGGACCGGTGCCGTGGGTCCACTGCGCGTCGGTGGCCACCAGCCGGAGCCCACGACTGAGCCGGTAGGCGGGAACGAACGGGTTGGGCAGCGCCACTTGGGTGTTGAGCACGGCGGTCAGCGCGTCGGTGGGGATTCGCGGCTCACGGCGCAGTGCGTGCACGATGTCGAGTTCGTGAGTGACGTGGTCACCGAGCAGCAGGCTGCGGGGGAAGGTCCGGCCGAGGCCCTTCGGCACGGCGATCAGCCGGGCCAGGTCGTCGAGCAACCGCTGCGGCGACCGGCGGGCGGCGGCCCGCACGGCCAGTGCGGTGTTGGCGGGATCGAACGCGCGCCGGCGCACCAGCTCTGCCGCGAATTCGCCGATGCCGCAGCCGTACCCGACGACCAGATGGGCGAGCACCTCGTGATTGGACCACTCGGCGCACAGGCTCGGTGCGGCCCAGTCGTCGGCCGTCAACGCCGCCAGCACCCCGAGCAGGCGTTCGTCGTTGGCGCGTAGCCGCTCACCCGCAGACACGGAGATGCTCCCGCAGGAAGGCGGTCTGGTCGGCCAGCACCCGGCTCACCAATGGTGGGTGATAGATCGCGAAATGATCCGAATCATAATGGCGGGAAACGCCATTCGGCGCCCGGCACGTGACGATGTCGCCGTAGCGGGGGTCCATCAGATTCTCCCGGTCGCAGACGCAGACCAGCAGTGGTGCACGCACGTGGCGGGACTGGCGCAGTGCCGAGGTGGCGACCATCCCGACGAGGTCAGCGGCGGCGATGCGGTTGTCGAAGGCGGCACCGGCGGGCACGGTGGAGTTCCACCCGGCCTGTGCGCCGTCGGCGGTCACCATGGCGAACCCGCCGGGCGGCCCGACGATCGGGACGTAGCGGCGGCCGCGGCGCAGCAGGGCGCGTAGCAGGTCTTCGATGATGGCCGGCGCCAACCGCAACGGGACGCGCCAGCCCAGGCTGCGGGCCGCGCCCGGCCCGTGCACGATCGGGCATTGCACGACAGCCGCCGCGACATCGGCGCGTTGCGCGGCCACTCGCACGACGTTCATGGCCCCGAGGCTGGTCCCCCACAGCCCGAGCCGGGTGGCGTCGACGGCGGGGTTGGCCCGCAGCCAGGTCAGCGCGGCGTGCACGTCCTCGCCTTGCCTGCGCAGGGAAATCCGCTGCCGGGGTTGACCATCGGATGCGCCGGTGTGCCGGTAGTCGAAGGCCAGAGTGGCGATCCCGGCGGCGGCGAAGTGCTGCTCGTAGGTGGCCAGCATCATGTCGTGGGTTGCGCCGAGACCGTGCACCAGAGCGACGGCCGGATACGGTCCCGGCCCGTCGGGGCGGGTCAGCCAGGCCGCGCACCGGGTGCCCCTGGATCGGAAATCGACGCGTTCGGTGGGAATGGTCTGCATGGGATGAACCACCTTCATAAGTACGATGTACGTATGAGCTAGACTGCAATACGTACGTCGTACTTGTCAAGGGGATTCGGATGCGAGCAAGGTTCACGGTGCACGACATCGCCGAGGCAGCACTGCACATCGTCGACAACCAGGGCCTGGCCGCGCTGAGCATGCGCGCGCTGGCGACCTCCCTGGGCACCGGTCCGATGACCGTCTACAACTACGTCACCGACAAGGCCGGCCTGGAAGAACTCGTGGTGGCGGCCGTCGTCGCCGGCATCGCCCTGCCCACACCGACCGATGACTGGCGCCGCGACGTGCACGCCATCGCCTGTGCGATGTGGCAGGGCGTGCGCGCGCATCCCGCCGCCGTCCCGCTGGTGCTGACCCGCCGGATGTCCTCGGCCACCGGGTTCGCGATCGTCGACGCCCTGGTGGCCGCGCTGGGGCGGGCGGGTCTCACCGGCGCGGATCTACTGGCCGCGTTTCACGGGGTGTTGGGTTTCGTGATCGGCGGGGCCCAGACCGAGCTTGCCGGTCCGCTGACCGGCAGCGCCGCCGAAGCGGCCGATCGCATCGCGTCGGTGGCCGGCGCGGATCATCCGCACATCGCGGCGCTGGCGCAGGTGGCGGTGGCGACCTCGGTCGAGGACGACTTCACGCGCGGCCTGAGCATGCTGATCGACGGGATCGCCGTGCACGCTCAGCCGTGACCGCGTTCGGTCTCCTGCCCGAGGTAATCGCTGGCCAGCCGCGCGACGTCGGAGGGTAGTTCGCCCGCGGCCACATCGGCGAGGGTGGTCTGCTCCAGCACCGCACGCATGCTGGCCCGCAGGGCGCGCCACACGTCGGTGAGTGCGGCCGTCGGGCCCGAATAGGGCAGGTCACCGAGGCCGATGTCCCGCACACTGGCCAGTGGCCCGTCGATACAGCGCAGGACGTCGGCGATGCTGATCGACGCGGCCGGGCGGGCCAACGCGTACCCGCCGTCGCGGCCCCGGTGGCTGCGCACCAGCCGATCGGTGCGCAGATCGGACAGGATGTCGACGAGGAACTGGGCCGGGATACCTTGCGCCTTGGCCAGATCATCGGTCTTGACCAGCGCACCCTCACCCACCGTGGCCAGCTGCACCATGGCGCGCACGGCGTACTCCGCCTTCGCCGACATGCGCATACCGCGGATTCTGCCAGGTGCGCCCGTCAGCGCACGGGCGGCGCGACGTTGCGCACGGTGCCGGTCATGCCACGCACCGAGTCGGGGACCGCGAGGGACGGGTCACAATCCGGTGCCGCCTCCGGCGGTCCGTAGGTGAGCGACAGCGGCACCAGCCCCGCCCAGGCGCCGGCCTCGATGTCGGATTCGGGGTCCTCCGACCAGCCTGCGCTGACCTTCAGCGACCAGTTGTCCGGGCCGATCGGCATCCGCAGCGCCACGGTGGCACCCAGTTCTTTACGGGTGCTGGGCCGCAGTTCGGCGACCCGGCCGGGGATGAAGGTGTCCGTCAGCGCGTTCAGGTAACCGGCCTTCTCCGCGTCCTGGATCACGGTGAACGTGCCGAACAGCATCGCGCTGCGATAGCGGAAGGACGACTCGAATCCGCTGCGCGCCACCACCACTCCGTCCAGGGTCGTCACCGACACCGCGGCGGGCGTCCCGTCCGCCAGCGCGCGCAACCAGGGCGAGCCGGTGGAACCGTGGATCACCAATTCGTCTGTCAGCCGGGCGAATCCGATCGGGAACGCAATGGGGTGCCCGTCACGCACCAGTGCGACGGTGGCCAGCGGGGTGCTGTCCAGCAGCTCGTACAGTGCATCCCGCGAGGTGTCCTGCTTCTCGCGGAGCCGGGTGACGCGGGTGGATGGTTGTGGTGTCACTCGATATCAGCAGCTCCCGGCACCACCACGGCGAACAGATCTTTGAGCGCCGCCAGACTGGCAGACTGGACGACCGCCGCAGGCACCGGTCCGTCGACGCCCGGCAGCGAGCGGGTGGCGGTCGCCGCGGCGACGACGGTCGGAGCGAACCCGAGATTGAAAGCCCCACGCGCGGTGGAATTCACGCACATGTGCGTCATGAAGCCGGCCAGGATCAGATTGGTCGCGCCGACGGTCTTGAGTTCGTTCTCAAGATCGGTGTGTACGAACGAGTTCGGGTAGTTCTTCACGATCACCGGCTCGCCGCCGCGCGGGGCCACCGCGTCGGCGATGGCACCGGATTCGCCCGCGATGTCGTAGAGCGAGTCCGGACCGTCGTCGTGCTGGATGTGGATGACCGGAATCCGTGCGGTACGGGCGCGATCGAGCAGAACGGCCGTCTCCTCCAGCGCGGCCTGCACACCGTCGAGTTCCATCACACCTTCGGTATAGGTGTTCTGGCAGTCGATGAGGATGAGGGTGGACTGCTTGAGCGGAGCCGGGGTGGCCGGCAGGCTGGCCAATTCGCGCAGAGTCGGTCGGGTCACGTGGTGCAGCCTAGTCAGAGCTCGATGAATTCCGCGGGCGATGGCAGTCTGTTTCGGTATGGGATTACTCGAGGGCAAGGTCGCGCTGATCACCGGCGGCGCCCGCGGCCAGGGCCGCGCACATGCCACGACGCTGGCTCGTGAGGGTGCGGACATCGTGTTGTGCGATATCGCCGGGCCGGTCGAGGACGTCACGTATCCGCTTGCCACCGCAGCGGAGTTGACGCAGACGCAGGAAAGCGTCGAGAGCCTCGGCCGTCGTTGTCTGGCGGCGACCGTCGACGTACGTGACCTGACCGGGCTGCAGAAGCTGGCCGATCAGGCGGTCGAGACGTTCGGCGGGCTCGACATCGTCATCGCGAATGCGGGCATCGCGACCGGAGATGCGATCGCGACCATGTCCGAGCAGCGCTGGCGCACCATGATCGACGTCAATCTGACGGGCGTGTTCAACACCTTCCGGGCGACAGTGGGGCATCTGATCGAGCGGGGTGGGGGGCATCTGGTGGCGACGTCCTCGATCGTCGCGATGACGGGAGCACGCAAGTCCGGCCACTACGCCGCCGCAAAGGCCGGGGTGGTGGCGCTGGTGAAGTCGCTGGCGTACGAGGTGGCCGAGCACCGCATCGTCGTGAACGCCGTGCTACCGGCCGGGGTGGACTCGCAGATGATCCAGCACGACGAGATCTACCGGATGATCCGGCCCGACCTCGACAATCCGGGGCGTGCCGACGCGGAAGAGGTGTTCACGCAAGGCCGGCCGCGCCCGGGTCTGCTGGATCCGCAGGACGTCGCGAACGCCGTGCTGAGCATGGTGTCCGGTCAGGTGCGGGTGCGCTCCGGTGAATCGATCACGCTGGCCAACGGGATGGACTAGGACCGTGCCGCCGTGACGGCCAGCACCGCGTCGGCGAGCTCGGGACGGCAGACCACGAGATCGGGCAGCGACACATCGTCCTGGTTGTAGATCAGCGGCGAACCGTCGATCCGCGAGGTGAACAGACCGGCGGCGCGGGCCACCGCGACCGGGGCCGCCGAATCCCACTCGTACTGCCCGCCGGCGTGCACGTACACATCCGAGATGCCCTGCACGACGGACGCGACTTTGGCTCCGGCCGAACCCATTTCGACCAGGGTGCCGCCGAGTGCGTCCTTGACGGCAAGCGCCACTGCCGGTGGCCGGGTGCGCGAGACCACGACGCGCGGTGCGCCGGGCGCGGCAGCCGGCGCGGCCACCGTCGGGGTAGCCAACGTGACACCTTGGGCAGGCAGGGCCACCGCTCCGGCCACCAACTCGCCGGCCTGCCACAGTGCGACGTGCACCGCCCAGTCCTCGCGGCCGAGTTCGGAGAACTCGCGGGTGCCGTCGAGCGGGTCGACGATCCACACCCGCTGCGCACTGAGGCGGGCCTTGTCGTCGGCGCCTTCTTCGGACAGTACCGCGTCGGCGGGCCGGTACTCGGCCAGCGCGGCCATCAGAAAGTCGTGTGAACGCTTGTCCCCCGCGGCCTTCCGATCCGCGGCATCCGCGTCGGCGAGTTCGGCGCGCACCTTCAGCAGCAGTTCGCCGGCCTCGGTGGCGAGCCGGCCCGCGAGTTCGTGATCCGTCATTCTCTGGTACCTAACAGGTCGATCACCTGTTGCGCCAGTTCGTCGGCGCTCTGGTCCGGCGTCAACCGCAGATCAGGGGTCTTCGGCCGCTGGTAGGGGCTGTCGATGCCGGTGAAGTGGGTGATTTCTCCACGGCGAGCTTTAGCGTAGAGACCCTTGGGATCGCGGCGTTCGCAGTCTTCAAGCGGCGTATCGCAGAACACCTCGTAGAAGTCGAACCCTCGCTCGTTGTGCACGGTGCGGGCCAGTTCCCGGTGCGCCTCCAGCGGGCTGATCGCCGGGACCAGGACGATCTGGCCTGAGTCGGCGAGCAGCGTCGCGATGTGGGCCAGCCGGCGCAGGTTCTCGGCGCGGTCGTCCATCGAGAAACCCAGGTCGGCGTTCAGTCCGTGCCGCAGGTTGTCGCCGTCGAGCACGTAGGCAGGCCGGCCGGCGGCCAGCAGCTTCTGCTCGACAAGCATTGCCACCGAGGACTTTCCGGATCCGGACAGGCCGGTGAACCACACCGTCGAGCCCTTGGACAACCGGTCGGACGCACTCACCAAATTCTGGTGGCGGACCGCGTTCGGGCTGGCGGCGCGGTTGGCGGCCGGCTCGGTATCGCGCACCATGCCCGCGGCGACGGTGCCGTTGTTGTCCGGGTCGATCAGGATGAACGAGCCGGTGGCCGGGTTGCGCGAGTATTCGTCGAGCAGCAGCGGAACCTGGGTGCGCAGCGTGACGCGGCCGAGTTCGTTGAGCTTCAACGCCGTTGCGCTCTTGTCGCGGTGCAGCGTGTTGACGTCGAGCCGGTAGTCGAGCGCGGACACCCTGGCCCGGGTGGTACGGGTGGTGTGCTTGATGACGTAGTCGCGCCCGGGTTCCAGCGCCGCGCCGTCGGCCATCCAGCACACGGTGGCGTCGAATTCCTGGGTGACGTCTGGCTGATTGTTGGGCCGGGCGATCATGTCGCCGCGCGAGATGTCGATATCGTCGGCGAGGCTGATCGCCACCGCCATCGAGGCGAACGCCTCGTCCACCGGACCGGACGGGCCGTCAATCGCGGTGATACGGCTGGTCTTTCCGGCAGGCAGCACGATCACCTCGTCGCCGGTGCGCATCACGCCGCCGGCGACGGTGCCCGCGTAACTGCGGTGATCCGCGTGCTCGCGGGTCTGCGGGCGGATGACGTACTGCACCGGGAAACGGACGTCGACCAGGTTGCGGTCACCGGCGACGTACACCTCTTCGAGGTGGTTCAGCAGCGCCGGGCCCTCATACCAGGGCGCCACATCGGATTTTGTGACCACGTTGTCGCCGTTGAGCGCCGACAGCGGGATGGTGGTCACGTCGTGGATGTCCAGCCGCGCGGCGAACTCGTGGAAGTCGTCGCGGATCTTGTTGAACCGCTCCTCATCCCAGTCCACCAGGTCCATCTTGTTGACGGCCAGCACGATGTGCTGGATGCCGAGCAGCGATGCCAGGAAGGCGTGCCGGCGGGACTGCTCCAGCAGCCCGTGCCGGGCGTCGACCAGCACGATCACCAACTGCGCCGTCGACGCACCGGTGACCATGTTGCGGGTGTACTGCACATGCCCGGGGGTGTCGGCGATGATGAATTTGCGCTTGGCCGTGGCGAAGTACCGGTAGGCGACGTCGATGGTGATGCCCTGCTCACGCTCGGCGCGCAGCCCGTCGGTCACCAGAGCCAGGTCGGTGTAGTCGTTTCCGCGTTCCTTGGAGGTCCGCTCGACGGCGGCCAGCTGGTCCTCCATGACGGCCTTGGAGTCGAACAACAGCCGGCCGATCAGGGTCGACTTGCCGTCGTCGACGGAACCGGCGGTGGCGATTCTCAGAAGCGTTGCCATGTCAGAAATACCCCTCGCGCTTGCGGTCTTCCATACCTGCTTCTGAAATCCGGTCGTCGGCGCGGGTCGCGCCGCGCTCGGTCAGCCGGGACACCGCGGTCTCGGCGATCACCTCAGATACGGTGCCCGCCAACGATTCGACGCAGCCGGTGCAGGTGACGTCGCCGACGGTGCGGAACCGCACGGTCTTCTCGATGATCGGCTCGTCCTTGCGGGGCTGCAGATACTTGTGCACCGCCAGCAGCATGCCGTCGCGCTCGAACACCTGACGCTGATGCGCGTAGTAGATGGACGGCAGCTTGATCTTCTCGGCCCCGATGTAGGACCAGATGTCGAATTCGGTCCAGTTCGAGATGGGGAAGGCGCGGATGTGCTCGCCCTTGTTGTGGCGACCGTTGTACAGGTTCCACAGCTCGGGCCGCTGCGCCTTCGGGTCCCACTGGCCGAATTCGTCGCGGAAACTGAACACCCGCTCCTTGGCGCGGGCCTTCTCCTCATCGCGACGCGCACCGCCGAAGGCGGCGTCGAACTTGTTCTCCCGGATGGCCCGCAGCAGCGTGAAGGTCTGCATCGGATTGCGCGACGGGATCGTCTCGACGACGCGGCAGGCGTCGATATCGTCCTGCACCTTGGCGACGACGAGCCGCACCCCACTCTGGGCGACCAGTTCGTCGCGGACCTGGAGCACCTCGTCGAAGTTGTGCCCGGTGTCGACGTGCATGACCGGGAACGGCAGCCGGCCGGGCGCGAACGCCTTGACGGCCAGATGCAGCATGACGATGGAGTCCTTGCCACCGGAGAACAGCAGCACCGGCTTCTCGAACTCGGCGGCGACCTCGCGGATGATGTGGATTGCCTCGGCCTCCAGCGCGCGCAGGTGGCTCAGCTCGTAGCGGGCGGCGGCGGGGTCCAGCTCAGCGGGGGCATTCATCGCATCTCCATAAAGTTGGTAGAGATGACCAAGATTGCAGACATAACCCGGTATTAAACCGGGGCCACCCGGTGGTGTCAACGTCCTGTCTCTAGCGGGCGCCGCTGACGTGCGACCCGGCGTTGCCCGGCAGCCGCAGCGACTCCACCAGCGTCACCGCCATCACGGCGCCGAACACCAGGAACGTCAGCGAATAGGACGCCAGCTGGCTCAGCAACAGCGCCGCCAACGCGATGCCGAGGCCGGCCGCCAGCTCCTGGACCGCGGCGTTGAGCGTGTTGGCGTGGGTGAGCTGGTCGCCGTCGACGTCGGAGAAAGCCAGACTGTTGTACGCCGTGAACCCGACCGACCGCAGCGCGCCGCTGAGGTAGAGCACCGCCGCGACGAGCAGCACCGGCATGCCGGGCCGCAAGGCTGCCAGCAGACCGAAACAGCCGACCGAGGCGATCCCGTTGACCACCAGCACCGTGCGGATGCCGAACCGGCGCATCAGCGGGGTGGTCGCCGGTTTGATGGTGAGGTTGCCCGCGAACAGGGCGGCCACCATCAGGCCCGCCGCGAACGGCGTCCACCCGAACTCCAGCTGAAACTGCAGCGGCAACAGGAACGGCACCGCCGTAATCACCATCCGGTACAGCGATCCCGCCGACACGGTGATCCGCAGGGTGCGCACCTTCAGCACGCGCAATGCCACCAACGGCGCCGAGGTGCGCAGCAGATGCCACACGGCCGCCACCATCAGCACCAGCGCGGCCACACCGCACGCACCGACCAGCAGCCAATCGGTGCCGCTGGCCCGGATGTGTTCCAGGGCGATCAGCGTCGCGGCGATCCCACCGCCCAGCGCCACGATGCCCCGCCAGTCCAACGGGGTGCGCTCCGGTGCGGGGGCACCGCGAATGAGCTTGAGCGCCAGCAGGAATCCGACGATGCCCAGCGGGATGTTGACCAGGAAGATCCAGCGCCAACTGCCGACCGTGGCGATGGCTCCGCCGAGCACCGGCGCCAGTACCGGTGCCGCGAGCGCCGGCCAGGTCAGGAGCGCGATCGCCCGCACCAGGTCGGCCTTGCCGCTGAACCGCAGCACCGCCAGCCGCCCGACCGGCACCATCATGGCGCCGCCGATCCCCTGGGCGATGCGCATCCCGACCAGCATGGGCAGCGACACGCTGAGCGCGCAGCCCACCGAGGCCAGGGTGAACACCGCGATGGCGGCGAGGAACACCCGCCTGATGCCGAAGCGGTCAGCCATCCACCCGCTGGCCGGGATCAGCACGGCGACGGTGACGAGGTAGGCGGTGATCGCGACGTTGACGTCGACGGGTGCGACGCCGAACTGGGCGGCCATCACGGGGATCGCCGGGGTCAGGATGCTGGCGTCCAGGATCTCCATGAAAAAGGCGCCGGCGACCAGCAGGGCCATGTTCCTGGGGAACGGCGGATTGTCAGGTGCGCCCACCCTGGAAATGTAGTGAGTTCAGCTGTTTAGGACAAAGTCGATCCTGCGCGCGCAGATGTCGGCGAGGTCCACACCGGGAATGTCGAAGCGACGGTTCAGCCGCACCAGGGCCACGGCCAGCAGCAGCGGAGCGGTGACGTCGGTGAAGGCGAGGTTGCCGACCCGGTGCCCGACGGCTCGTTCGTAGCGGTCGACGGTCTCCTCGCGACTCGGCGTGCCCGGCGCGGCGGCATTGCCCGGCAGCGGGCTGCTGACCCAATCCGTCATCAGCAGCCAACTGATGTCGGCGGACTGGTCGCCGAGGTAGGCGATCTCCCAGTCGAGAGCGGCCCTCGGCGTGAGGTCCGGCCGGTACAGCACGTTCGACATCCGGGCGTCGCCCCAGCACAGCCCCACCCGTTCCGGCGCGTAGGTATGAGCGTCCAGCCAGTCCAGCGCGCGGGTGAAGGTCGGGTGCAACGGCTTGTCGGCGTAGGCCCAGCCCAATGCGTAGCGCAGGAAGCCGGTGAGCGATGCGGGTCCGGAGACGCCCAGGAAGCCCAGCCGGCGGGCATGGACGTCGACGCGGTGCACGGCGGCGATCATGTCGACGCAGCCGTTCCACAAGGTCGCGCGGCCGGCGTCATCGGTGTCGGCGAAGATGCCCGCCCCGTGATAGGGCGGCACATCGCTGACGCCGACCACGTCATCGATGCGGTCCATCACCAGATACGGGGTCCCCACGGCGTCGCCGGACGGGTCTATCCAGCGCACCGTGGGCACCGGAACCGCGGAACTTGCCAGCCGCTGCATCACCAGGTACTGCCGCCGCAAATCGTAGTCCGGGAGGATCTGGAATTCGGGTGGGCGGCGGAACACCAGGCCCAGCGTCGAGCCGTCGTCGAGACCAGTGACGTCGAAAAGGTAGGTCTCGGTGGAGAATCCGCCCGGGCTCGGTGCCCAGTTGAGCACTTTCGCATCGGCCGCACCGGGGATGCGCTGCCGCACAAGCGCTTCCAGTGTGGCGGGTAGGTCCTCGACCAGCGCCCTCACCATCCCGTGTATCCGTACCGGGGGTAGGCGCCGATGAACACCATCTCCACCAGTCCGTATCCGGTCTTGAGCGGCTCACCCGCCTCGGTCATCCGCACCTCGCACAGCGTCTCGGACAGGAAGCTGACGGGCCTGATGACATCAAGATTCGTCGTGTCGGCGGTGAACCCGTCCAGGAAATCCGTTCCGCGCCAATGCCCGGACGCATAGCCGTTCACCTCCATGTAGCCGGCCAGCCCTGGCCAGAAGTCGGTGATCGGGCTGACCTCGATGAGGCTGGTGGTGCGGTCGCCGCGGTGCACGGCGAAGGTGCCGCCGCTGATCACCCGCAGATCATCGCGGAACGTCAGTTCGTGCTCGACGTCGATGATGGCGGCCGCCGGACGCTGCGACTCGATGGGATAGAGGATTTCGCCCTCGAACTGCCAGCGCTCCCCCGTGCTGGTCTCGCGCTGCGCGAAATGCACCAGCTCGTCCTCGAATTCGAAGATGCCCATGTAATACAAGGTGCCGTCCGGAATTTCCGGGGGTTGCAGATTCGCGCCCTCGGTCAGGCTGCCACCGCCCGGCCCGTTACGCACACCCCAGGAATGGTCCCGCCCGAACCACCACCGCTGCGGGTCGATCTCGATGCGTTCGCCGTCGATCTCGATCCAGCCCTCCAGTTCACCGTTCTGGTAGAACCGGCGCGCGTCCTCACTGACCCGGCCACGGCTGCGATGAAACGCCGCTGTCTGTTCGTAGGCGGGGAACTGGCCGCGCAGCCGCAGATCCAGGCTGACGCCTTGGTCGTTGGGCGCCAGTTGGGCTCGCACCGTGCGCAGTGGCTCTTCGATCGAGTAGGTGAACGGCCCGACGGAATAGTTTCCGAGAGAATCGGTTTGCGGGTTCAGTTCGGTCGACATCCGCACCACCCTGGCCTCGCCGCCGCGCCGGGTGATCATCGCGTAGGCATCGGTGACGTTGCGGTTCGGGTAGCGCGCCAGGCCGGTCATCACGTTGATGTCTCCCGAGCGATCGAACCCGTACATGACGATGCGTTCCGTCCAGCGCAGGTCCGACTGCGCGACGTGATCGAACGTGGTGGGCAGTTGATGACAGAGCAGTTCATCGTGCGGAGTGAGCATCGCCAAGCCTTCCCGGGTAATTACGTTATACTGCGTAACGTAACAGGCTGTTCCGGAAAGGGCTAGGTTTTGGGCATGACAAGCGCAGCGGGCCGCCCGCGCGACCCGGCCAAGGACGTGGCCGTGCTGCAGGCGACGCGCGAGCTCCTGGTCGAGGAGGGGTATCAGGGCACCACCATGGTGGCCATCGCCAAACGGGCCGGGGTCGGCGCACCGACGTTGTACCGGCGCTGGCCGACGAAAGAGGCGTTGGTGGAGGACGCCGCGTTCGGGCACACCGACCCGGTCCCGGTGCCCACCACCACCGGTGACCTGTACACCGATCTGCGCGGCTGGGTCGCGATGTTCCTGGGCTGGCTGGCCGATCCGGTGCCGCGCGCGGCACTGCCGGGTCTGCTCACGGCCTACCACCGCGACGACTCGATCTACGAGCGACTGGTGTTGCGCGCCGAGTCCGATGTGCGCGTGCTGATGACCGACCTGATCGGCGACGCCGAGCGCGCGGACACCCTGTTCGACTTCCTGGTCGCCACCACCGTCGTCCGGGCGATGACCCGCGGCCTCACCGACCACGAGGCCTTCTGCGACCGCACGGCCGCCGCGCTCACCGCGCTGGCCCGCGCCGGATGATCCCCTGGGTCAGGAGATCAGCGGCTCGGCGCCGGCTTCGAGCGCAGGGCCGATCGCGTTCCGCGCGCCCGGCGCGCGGCCCTTGCCCCAGCCGATCCGCTCGCGGTAGCTGCCGAGCAGGCCCGCACTCACCAGTGCCTCCTCCTCGACCTCGGCGGGGGTGACGAGCGGAGAGACGAAGAGGGCGTCGACGGGGCAGTTGGCCTCGCACTGGAAGCACGTCTGACAGTCGCTGTGCCGTCCGATCAAGGGAACACCGTCCGGTCCGCGATCGAAAACGTTCGTCGGGCACACCTCGATGCACTTGTCGCAGGCGATGCACCGCTGCGCCGACACCAGTTCGATCACGACGCCACCTCGAGCTCCCGAGACGCTTCCGGCCGCACCCAGATGTCGTCCAACCCGCCGGTCAGCAGCCGATGCTGCTGGCCGGGATCCTGGTCCGGGAAGTCCAGACGCTTCGCCATACCCCGGGTTTCCTTGCGCGCCAACGCCGTCCGGTACATCCACCGGGCATGCGCGGTCATCGCCGCCGCCTGCCTGTTGCGCACCAGCTGCTCGCCGGACCCGGCCAACGACGCGGTCACGTCGGCCCAGACAGCGTCGAGCACGTCCAGCGCTGTGGCCAGCACCGGCCCCCGGCGCAGATAGTTCTTGTCATAGGGCAGCACCTCGGCCTGCACCGCGGCGACCACCCCCGCGTGGTCCCCGGACACGTGGGCGGTGCGCGGCCGGATGCCTGCACCGCCGATGCCGGTCACCCGGCGGGCCGACGCCCCCGGGCCGAGCGCACGTGCGTACCGCGCCGCACCCTGCCCCGCCCAGTTGCCCGACGAGATCGCCCATGCGGCATTGTGACTGCCGCCGCCACTGAAGCCGCCGCAGATCAACTCGCGGGTGGCCGCATCCCCTGCGGCGTACAGCCCGGGCACCGTGGTGGCGCAGTCGTCGCCGACGATGCGGATTCCGCCGGTACCGCGCACCGTGCCCTCGCCGAGGAGTGTCACGGCGAACTTCTGGGTGAAGGGGTCGATACCCATCCGGTCGAACGTGAGGAAGAAGTTCGGCTGCGCGCGCCGCATTGCCTGTTGGCTCGGGATGTCGGCCTTGTCCAGTTGGCAGAAAACCTTACCGCGCAACAGCTCCGCAGCGATCGGCGAACGCTGGCGCCCGCTGGCACCTTCCAGCACCGAACCGTCTTCCCGGTAGAAGGTGGCAAAGTGGTAGAAGGCCGTCTTGGTGACCGACGTGCCCGCCGGGGCGATTCCGTAGGCATTGGAGAATTCCATCCCCGAGAGTTCGGCGCCGGCCTCCACCGCGAACAGCGTGCCGTCGCCCGTATTCACATCGCAGCCAAGCGCTTTGGATTGGAAGGCGCAGCCGCCGGTGGCCAGCACCACCGCGCCGGCCCGCACCCGGTACGCCCGCTGGACCTGACGCCGGTAGCCCGCCGCACCGGCCGCCGCACCGTCGGCAGCCGCCAGCAGTTCCGTGACGGGACTGTGGTCCAGGATCCGGACCCCGGCGCGGCGCAACAGGATCCGCATCCGGCGCATGTACTCGGGCCCCTGCAGGCCGCCGCGCAACTGCACACCGTCAGCACCCACCGGGAACGGAAACCGGGCCGCATCGGCGAATTCGTTGATGCGATGGTAGGTCTCGTCGAGTACCCTCGCCGCCCACCGGTGGTCGGCGAGGTAGCCGCCCAGGGCGTCGCGGCTGGCGATCGCGTCCGCGCGGGCCTGGGCGTCCGGCGGGACGTACCAGACACCGGTCCCTGCCGACGCGGTGGCGCCGCTGGTGCCGCAGTAGCCCTTGTCCGCCAGCACCACATCCGCGCCACCGGCCGCCGCCCGCAGCGCTGCCCAGCTCGCGGCCGGGCCGCCGCCTGCCACGAATACGTCGGCGGTCAGCTCGTCGAGCTCATCCATGTCCAAACCCCCTGAGCGCAGCCATGTTCGGTCTACGGTAACCACGCCGGAAGCAAATCCACCACGGCTGCGATCGCGCCGAGTAATAATCGCGCGGGTGTCGAACTGTTGTTGCCTGCCCTCGCGCTGGGCAGCATCACAGCAATGAGGCCACGTCTGTCAGCACTGTTGATCTCGGCCCTGGCGGTTACTGCCCTGGTGTCGGCCTGCGGGTCGTCGTCGCACAAAGCGGCGGTCGAGGACGGCAGATCCGTCATCCGCTACCAGGGTTGGGCCAGCCAGGTCACCTATCCCGAACTGGCCGAGAATCTGGGTTATTTCCAGAAGATCAAGTTGAAGTGGGTCGGCAACACCACCAGCGGACCGCAGGACATCCAGTCGGCCGCAACCGGAGACACCGATTTCGGCGGCGCCTTCAACGGCGCGGTGGTCAAGCTGGCTGCTGCCGGCTCCCCCATCACCTCGATCATCGGCTACTACGGATCGGACAAGGAGAATTTCACCGGCTACTACGTGCGGGCGGACAGCCCCATCCGCACTGCGCACGATCTGATCGGCAAGAAGTTCGGGATGAACACGCTGGGAGCCCACCAGGAGTTCGTCATGCGCGAATGGCTGGCCCGCCAGGGCCTGTCCAACGACGACATCAAGAACGTCGAGCTGACGGTCGTCCCACCGGTCAATGCCGAACAGGCGCTGCGGCAGAGCAATATCGACGCGGTCGCACTGAACGACATCTGGCGGGACCGAGCCCTGGCACGCGGTGGGCTGCGCCCGTTGTTCACCGACGGGTCCCTGTTCGGCGATTTCACCTACGGCACATATGTCGTACGCAACGACTTCCTGGCCGCCAACGCCGGCGCCGTCGCCGACCTCACCCAGGGCACCGCCCGCGCCATCCGCTGGGCGCAGGTCACCCCGCGCGATCAGGTGATCGCGAAGTTCAAGCAGATCATCGGGGCTCGTGGCCGCAACGAGAGTGCCGACAACGCCGACTACTGGAAGAGCACCGGCGTCGCCGAACCCGGCGGCGTGATCACCGAACAATCGCTGCAGCTCTGGATCGACTGGCTGGTCCGAAACGGTGAGCTTCAGCAAGGCAAGTTGCAGGCGAAAGACTTGTACACCAACAAGTTCAACCCGTACTCCAACGGCACCTATCCCGCCGCGGCAGGTCCCGATGGCCAGGCCGTCGTCCGCTGACCGGCCGCCGGGCCCCCAGGTCCTGCACCGCGCCGTCGCCATCCTGACCGCGGTCGGGGACGCCGACCCCGGCATCTCGCTCACCTCGCTGGCCGCCAGAACCGGGTTGCCCCTGAGCACCGCCTATCGACTCGCGCAGGCGCTGCTGCACGACGGACTGCTGGAACGCGCGGGCGACGACGAGCACTACCGCGTCGGGTCCGCACTCGTCGCGCTGGCCGCCCCGGCCGCACACCGGCTCAACGTAGCGGCCCTGACCCCGCACCTATACGCGTTGGCCGGGGACATCGAGATCACCGCGAGCTTCGGCCTGGCCGAGACCGACGACATCGTGACCATGTGCACGGCCCGACCGGCGCGCCGATTCTGCACGAACCAGCTCCCGGGAGCCCGACAACCGCTGGCGCACAGCGCGATGGGCATGGCGGTCGGGGCTTTCACCCGCGGACAGGGCTGGTCGGTACTGGAGCAGGTGCGCCGGCGCGGGTATGCCGACGCGACCGGCAGTCAGGGCCATCATGTACGCGCCATCGCGGTACCGGTGTTCGACGGCAACGGGCGGGCCTGGGGTGCGGTCGGCGTGCAGGCGTTGCGGCGCAGACTCACCGACGACCTGATCCGCGAGATCCTGCCTGTCATGCAGCGCCATGCGCAGCGCATCGGCACGAGCCGGGACATAACCTCATCCTGAGTCTCTTTCGCATGGTGAAAGCCGCCTTCCCGGGCTCGCCGTGGCGCGCCACCATGGACAACCATGACCATCGCTATCGAAAAGCACACTCCAGCAGCACAAACCGTGACCTTCACCCCGGTGGCCGGCCACATCGGCGCCGAGGTGAGCGGGCTCGACCTGCAGACCGGCCTGAGCGCCGAACAGGTGGGCGCCGTGCGGGCCGCGCTGCACCGGTTCAAAGTGCTGTTCTTCCACGACCAGCAGATCGGGCACGCCGAGCAGATCGCGTTCAGCGCGCACTTCGGCGCGGTCACCCCGTCGCATCCCTACGACGACGAAGCGCCGGAAGGTTTCCCGCAGATCCTGGCGGTGGACAGCCGCAAGTACGCGCGGAAGTTCGGCCGGGCCCGCTACAGCTATGACAACAAGTGGCACACCGATGTGACCGCACTGGTCAACCCGCCCGCCGCGACAGTCCTGCGCGCCGAGATCGTTCCGGAGCAGGGTGGGGACACCCACTGGACGAATCTCGTTGCGGCGTACGAAGGCCTACCCGATCCGCTCCAGCGGCTTGCCGACGAGTTGCGCGCCGAACACCGATTCGGTGGCCGCCATCCGCAGTGGTCCTCGGACAGCAGCTACGGCGAGAAGACCCGGTCCAATCCGATCGTCACCGAGCATCCGGTGGTGCGGGTGCATCCCGTCACCGGTGAGCGTGCACTGTTCGTCACTCCGGGGTTCACCGCGCGCATTGTCGGGCTGTCGCCCTCACACAGCGACCGGCTGCTCGATCTGTTCTTCGATCAGGTGACCAACCCGGCCTACACGGTCCGGCTGCGCTGGCGTCCGGGCACCATCGCGTTCTGGGACAACCGAGCCACCGCGCATCTGGCCCCGACAGATCTGGACGACATCGAGACCACCCGCGTGCTGTACCGCACCACGTTGGAAGGCGACATCCCGGTCGGTCCGGACGGTCTGGAATCGCTATCGCTGGCAGGCAGCGCATTTCACGGCGAGAAGTAATCCGTGACTTTGTATTCCGGAAGATGGTAAAGGTTCTGGCGGCCCGCCGCGTGATGCCACGATCAGGGTATCGACAGGCGATCGCCAGGGGGCTGACGAAGTGAAGCATGAACGTGGAGCGGCAGCGGCGGCCTGGGGGGCCGTCGCTGCCGTCGTCTTGACCGTGCTGTCCGCGTGCGGGTCATCAGGTGATGCGGCCCGAACCGAGGACGGCAAGACCGTACTGCGGTACCAGGGTTCGACCGGCGAGGTCACCCTGCCTGAGTTGGCCGAGAACCTCGGTTACTACAGCAAGGTCAAGTTGGAGTGGGTCGGCGACACCACGAGCGGACCTCAGGATATCCAGTCCGCAGCCACGGGCGATGTCGAGTTCGGCTCGGCATTCAACGGCGCCGTGGTCAAATTGGATGCCGCCGGCGCCAACATCACCTCGGTACTGAGCTCCTATGGCGCCGACGAGGGTGAATACACCGGGTATTACGTGCTGGAGAACAGCCCGATCCGCAGTGCCCGCGACCTCATCGACAAGAAGGTCGCGATGAACACCCTTGGCGCTCATCATGAATTCCTGACCCGGGAATGGCTGGCCAAGGAAGGTCTCACCAACGACGAGATCAAGACGGTCGCCCTGACGGTGGTGCCGCCGGTCAACACCGAACAGGCACTGCGCGACGGGCAGGTCGAGGTGGCCGCACTCAACGGCATCTACCGCGAGACCGCGCTCAAGCGGGGTGGTATCCGGCCACTGTTCACCGACAAATCACTGTTCGGCGCGTTCAGCTACGGCACCTACGTGCTGCGCAAGGACTTCATCGCCGAGAATCCGGATGCCACGCGGGATTTCGTGCAGGGCACGGCGCGGGCCATCCGGTGGGCCCAGGTGACTCCGCGTGACGTCGTACTGGCGAGGTTCCGGGACATCATCGACAATCGGCACCGCAACGAGGACACCAAGTCCATCGAGTACTTCCGTAGCTTCGGCGTCCCGGTACCCGGCGGGGTCGTCGCCGAACGCGAACTCCAGACCTGGATCGACTGGCTGGTCCGCAACGGCGAATTGCAGCCGGGCAAGCTCGAGGCAAAGAACCTGTACACCAACGAATTCAATCCGTACGCCAACGGCACCTACGCCCAGAGCAGCGGACCCGACGGACAGGCGCTGGCACAGAAATGACCGAGCAACCGAAGTTGAGCCTTCAGCACGTCACCAAACAGTTCCCCATCCGTGGCCAGCACACCCCGTTCACCGCGATCGAGGACATCACAATCGACCTGGCCGCCGGTGAGTTCCTGGTACTGGTCGGCCCCAGTGGCTGCGGCAAGTCCACGCTGCTGGATCTGCTCGGCGGGCTGACCACACCGACCTCGGGTGAGATCCTGCTCGACGGCACCCCGATCACCGGCCCTGGCCTGGATCGCGGCATCGTCTTCCAGCAGTACGCGCTGCTGCCGTGGCGCACCGCCCGCAAGAACATCGAGTTCGGCCTGGAGGCAAAGGGACTGCGATCCGCGGAGCGCCGCGCACGGGCGGAGCATTATCTGGAGCTCGTGGGCCTCGGCAGCTTCGGGGACCGCTACCCCCACGAACTCTCGGGCGGGATGAAGCAGCGGGTCGCGATCGCCCGCAGCCTGGCCTTCGACCCCGAAGTGCTGCTCATGGACGAACCGTTCGCCGCACTCGACGCCCAGACCCGGGAGTCGCTGCAGGATGAACTGCTGCGGATCTGGAAGACCACCGGCAAGACCATTCTGTTCATCACCCACGGCATCGACGAGGCCATCTACCTCGGGCAGCGCGTCGCGGTGCTGACGTCGCGGCCGGGCCGGATCAAGAACATCGTCGACATCGACATCGACCGCCATGTCGAGGACGTCAGGTCAGACGAAGGGTTCCGGGCCCTGCGGCATCACGTGTGGTCGCTGCTGCACGACGAGGTCGAGCGGGCCCGCTCGCTGGAACTCGCGACATCCACGGAGGTGCAACATGTCTAGCGCCCTGAGCACCCCGGCACCGCAGGCGACGCTCGCCGTCCCGGCCACCGTCTCGGCACCCCCGACTCGCCGACGACTGACATCCCTGGCATGGGCCATCGCCAAACCCGCGGTGGCCATCCTGGCATTTCTCGCCGTATGGGAGACCGCGCCGCGAATCGGTCTGGTGGACAAGGTGTTCCTGCCCCCCTTCAGCGAAGTCGCGCAGACATTCGTCGAATTGGTCGGCAACGGCCAGCTCGCCGAGCATGTATCGGCCAGCCTGTCGCGGGCACTCGTCGGTTTCGCCATCGCTGTCGTGGTGTCGATCCCGTTGGGTGTGGCCATCGCCTGGTACAAGCCGGTCGCCGATTTCCTGAACCCGATCCTGGAGCTGTTCCGCAACACCGCCGCGCTGGCGCTACTGCCGGTGTTCATCCTGATCCTCGGCATCGGTGAGACGTCCAAGATCGCCTTGGTGGTGTACGCCTCGGCGTTTCCCATACTGCTGAACACCATTTCGGGCGTGCGCACCGTCGATCCGCTACTGATCCGGTCGGCCCGTTCTCTGGGCCTGTCACCGATCCGGCTGTTCCAGAAAGTGATCCTGCCGGCATCGGTGCCCACCATCTTCACCGGTCTGCGGATGGCGGCCGCGTCGTCGATCCTGGTGCTCATCGCCGCCGAGATGGTCGGCGCGAAGGCTGGTCTGGGCTACCTCATCACGGCCGCTCAGTTGAACTTCCAGATACCCAACATGTATGCGGGAATCGTCACCATCGCCTTGGTGGGCCTGGCGTTCAACGGTGTGCTCGTGGCGATCGAGCGGCGGCTGTCGCGCTGGCGGGCCTGAACCTAGAGCGTGACCTCATCGAGCCGGCCCGTGGCCACGTCGAAGATGAACCCGCGCAGCGATTCGTGTTTGGTGACGAACGGGCTGGCCTCGATCCGGCGCAGGGACTGCCGCACGTCCTCGGCCAGATCGGGGAATGCTTCGGCCGCCCACTCCGGCTTGATGCCGACCTCGTCCTGGATGCCGCGCTTGAAGTCGTCATCGGTGAAGGTCAGCATGCCGCAGTCGGTGTGGTGGATCAGGATGATCTCGGTGGTGCCGAGCAGGCGCTGGCTGATGGCCAGTGACCGGATCTCGTCATCGGTGACCACACCGCCGGCATTGCGGATGACGTGCGCCTCGCCGTCGCCCAGTCCGAGAATGCGGTAGACGTCCAGACGAGCGTCCATGCAGGCGAGCACGGCGACGTGCTTGCTCGGCGGCAGCGGTAGCGGCCCGCTGAACGTCTTGGCGTATTCCTCGTTGTTGGCCAGCAACTCATCGGTGACAGACATGTGCCGGACGCTAACAAGTGACGGCGCGGCGCGCACCGGTCGAAATCACGGTGAATCTGCGACTTATGGAGCGGCGGCCGTAATGAGTACGGTTGCCGCTCCACAAATCGCACGTGTTTCTAGGTGAGGGGTTTGCTCAGGTCGTAGACCGTCGTGCCACCCACATCCATCTTGGTGTAGTGCTGCTGAACCCACGCCGTGATCTGTGCGCCCGAGCTGTCCTTGTCCGAACCCGGGCCACCATGCCCGCCCGGTCCGCGATCGTTGGCGTAGAAGTACCGCACCTGGCCGTCGGCCACGTAGTGCTGGAACTGCACCAGCGTCGGCGAGTCGTCGCCGCCGGCGAATCCGCCGATGGACATGATCGAGGCTCCGGTCTTCAACTCCAGGTTGCTCGCTCCCATGGATCCGATCGTCGCTGCGGCCCAACGGTTGTCGAGCCCGGTGATCAGTGCTGCCAGCGCGCCGTCGTCACCCTGCTTGTCCCAGCCGCCGGGCGGACCGAAGCCCCCACCACCGGCGCGGGCCGGACCCGAGCTCGGCATCGGACCACCGGAGTGCCCGTTGGCGACCGTCGAGATCGCGTACGCCGCACTGCCTGCGAACCCGAAAAGCAGTGCCGCCGCGGCCACCACGAGGGTGGCCTTGCCCAGCTTGTGCGCGCCCACCGCGAGGACCGCGGCCAGCAGGACCGCGCCGACGAGGATGATCCAGCGCAGCGCGGGCCACCATTCCGGCGTGCGGTTGAGCAGGATGAACGTCCACGCCCCGGTGCCCGCCAGCATGACGGCCAGCACCACCCGCGGCACCAGGAACTGACGCCCCTGCCACAGCTCGGCCACCGAGATACCCAGCAGCGCCGCCACCGCGGGGGCCAGTGCCACCGCGTAGTACGGATGCACGGTGCCGTCCATGTAGCTGAACACCGCGCCGGTGACGAACAGCCAACCGGCCCACAGGATGAGGCTGGCGCGCACCTTCCCGGTGCGCGGACTACGCCGGGTGAACCACAGCCCGGCGGCCAGACCGATCAGCGCGGCAGGCAGCAGCCAGGACACCTCGGTACCCATGAAGTCGTTGAACAGCCTGCCGATTCCGGGCTCGCCGCCGAAGAACACATTGCGGCCACCTTCCCCACCCATGCCGCCGGGGGCGTGACCGCCACCGCCGCCGGGCTGGTTGTTACCGGTGATCCGCTGGATTCCGTTGTAGCCGAACGCAAGCTGCAGCAGG
The DNA here is from genome assembly GCA_016197365.1 of Mycolicibacterium cosmeticum. Taxonomy (GTDB): domain Bacteria; phylum Actinomycetota; class Actinomycetes; order Mycobacteriales; family Mycobacteriaceae; genus Mycobacterium; species Mycobacterium cosmeticum_A. The sequence goes on from JACPVS010000016.1 coordinate 65,653, forward strand.
CTGTTGTCGGTCGAGCCGGCGATGTAGGGCCGCGCGTCGGCCGGCCACAGGCTGACCAGTGCGATGTACCAGCCTGCCGAGAACACCATCGACACCACACCGACGGCCACGGCCCCCGCGCGCTTTCCGAGGGTCGCCCCACCGGCGATCAGGAACGCGATGCCCAGGCCGGGCAGCACCAGAAACGCCTGCAGCATCTTCGTCAGGAACGCGAACCCGACGGCGCAGCCCGTCAACGCCATCCACTTCGTCATGGCGCTTGCCGACGTGGTGCCGATCGCCCGCACCGTGCAGTACGCGGCGATGACCAACAGCAGCACCAGCAGCGAATCGGGGTTGTTGTAGCGGAACATCGACGCGGCCACCGGGGTCAGCGCCAGTGCGGCGCCGGCGATCAGGCCCGCACCCGGGCCACTGCACCGGCGGACGGTGGCGTAGAGCACGGCCACGGCGGCCACGCCCATCAGCGCCTGCGGCAGCAGCATGGTGAACTCGTTGAAGCCGAACAGCCGGCCGGACAGGCCCATCACCCACATCGCCGCGGGCGGCTTGTCGACCGTGATGGCATTGCCCGCGTCAAAAGACCCGAAGAACAGTGCTTTCCACGACTGCGTGCCGGCCTGCGCCGCGGCGGCGTAGTAGCTGTTGGCCCAGCCGTTGGAACCCAGGCCCCACAGGTAGAGCACGGCGGTGGCGGTCAGCAGGGCCAGCAGGCCCGGCCGCTCCCAGTGCGCCTGCGTCTCGTCGCCGAGCACCCACCGGGCGGCCCGGCCGCGACCGGCCGCAGCCGGGGCGGCAGTGGCAGGTCGGGCCTGCCGGGAATCTGTCACAGTCATCTCAATCCTTCTGCGTAGCAGGGGTTCTAGGCGGCGCGGCGGGGGTGGAAAACCCAGCCGCGCAGCAGTACGAAGCGGACGGCGGTGGACACCAGATTGGCCAGCACCAGGACGGTCAATTCGACCAGCTTGTGTGGTTGTTCGACGAAGGCGTGCAGTCCGGCCAACGACCCGCTGGTGATGGCCAGCGCGATACCGAACACGATCAACCCCTCGAACTGATGCTTGGCCGCACCCGCACCCCCGCGCACCCCGAAGGTGAAGCGGCGATTGGCGGCGGTGTTGGCGACCGCGGTGATCAGCAGTGCCACCAGGTTCGCGGCCTGGGCGCCGATGGAGCCGTGCAGCGCCATGAACAGCAGCAGGTAGGCGATGGTGGACGCGACGCCGATGGTGCCGAAGCGGACCACCTGGCGCAGCAGCGAGCGCGGCGCCGCCGCACGGCGTGAACCCAGTTGGGCGGCAATGGTGTTGATCGGGATGGCACCGTTGGCGAAGCCGCGAAGCAACCGGCCCACCCCCTTCAGGTCAGCGGTCGCGGTGGCGAGGATGTCCACCCGGCTGTCGGGGTCGTCGACCCAGTCCACCGGAACCTCATGGATGCGCAGGCCGGTCCGCTCGGCCAGCACCAGCAGCTCGGTGTCGAAGAACCAGCCGGTGTCCTCGACGTAGGGCAGCAGCTCGCGGGCCACGTCGGCACGGATCGCCTTGAATCCGCACTGCGCGTCGGAGAAGCCGGCCGCCAGGGTGGATTTCAGGATCAGGTTGTAGCAGCGGGAGATGATCTCGCGCTTGGGGCCACGCACCACCCGGGCGTTGCGCGACAGCCGGGTGCCGATCGCGAGATCGGAATGTCCGGAGATCAGCGGGGCCACCAGCGGGGCCAGCGCCGCCAGGTCGGTGGACAGGTCGACGTCCATGTAGGCCAGCACCGGCGAATCCGAGCGCGACCACACATGGTGCAGCGCGCGGCCGCGGCCCTTCTGCTCGAGGCGCACCACCCGCACATCGTCGAGTTCTGCGGCCAGCTCGGCGGCGATCAGCGGGGTGTCGTCGACGCTGGCGTTGTCGGCGATGGTGATCCGCACGGGGAACGGGAAGTTCTCCTGCAGGTGCCGGTGCAGCCGGCGCACCGAGTTGGCCAGCGCGGCCTGTTCGTTGTACACCGGCACCACCACGTCGACCACCGGAACGGCAAGCGAACGGGCGACCTGTACGGCGTTGGGCCGTGCGGCGAAGGCGATGTCTGTCATGACGTCCATATTTGGCTCGGGGAGTGTGTCGGCCGTTGGCGCAGGCTATGCGAAAGCTATGAATGCACGGGCGCGGTCAGGTCGTAGACCGTCACCCCGGCCACCGGCACCGCGGTGTAGTGGCTCTGCACCCAGGATGCGATGTCCGTGGCGTCCCGGCTGCCGCTGTTCTGGCCGCGCCAATTGCCCATCATCACGCCGTGGATGAAGTAGTGAATCTTCTTGTCCGCCAACAATTGCTGGAATTCCTGCACGGTCGGCGCGGGGTCGGTGCCGTTGAATCCGCCGACCGCGAGCACGGGCGATCCGGTGGCCAGCTGATAACCGGCGGCGTTGGTGGAGCCGACGGTGGCCGCCACCCACGTGTAGTCACCGGCGTTGGCGCTCAGTAACGCCGTCAGGGCTGGTTTCGGGGTGGGTGAGTCGAACGGGCCGCCGCTCCAGCCTCGCGCCGGCCCGACCGACGGGATCGCGCCGCTGTGCGGGCTTGCCGCGGTGGCGATCGAGTAGGCGCCCGGCCCGGCCAGACAGGCCACGACCGCCAGCGCCGCGGCGACACCGGCGACCGTCCGGGGCAGCCGGCCGGCCACCAGGATGAGCACGCCCGCTGCGATCCCCACCACTGCCACCGCCGCGCGCAGCCACGGCATCCAGTCGGCCTGCCTGCCCAGCAGCACCGCGGCCAGCACCACGGTGACGATCACCGTGCCGGCCAGGGCCGTCGCGCACCGCAGATCGGACCGCCTGCGCCACAACAGGCTCGCCCCGATCCCGACGCAGGCGGCGATGGCCGGAGCCAGCGCCACCGTGTAATACGGGTGCAGGATGCCGTTGGCGTAGCTGAACACCGCGGCCGTCACCAGCAGCCAACCGCCCCACAGGATCAGGGCGGCGCGGGTGGCGTCGGTGCGGGGGGCGCGGCGGGTCAGTATCAGCCCGGCGGCCAGGCAGATCACCGCCGCAGGCAGCAGCCACGCGATGTGGGTGCCCATTCCGGAACCCAGCAGCCGGTCCCAGCCGACGTCGTGGTTCAGGTTGCCCAGCCCGCCGACCTCGTCGCCGGTCAGCCGCCCCAGGCCGTTGTAGCCGAGCGCCAGTTCGATGATGCTGTTGTGCTGGGAGCCACCGATATACGGTCGCGCCGAGGCCGGCCACAGCTCGACCAGCAGCAGATACCAGCCGCCGGCCACCACCATCGCCAGCGCCCCCGCGCCCAGGCGCACGAGCCGGGTGCGCAGCGGAGCCGCCGCACAGATCAGGTACGCCGCGGCGAAGGCGGGCAGCACCAGGAAGGCCTGCAACATCTTGGCCAGGAAGGCGAATCCGACCGCCGCGCCGACCGCGACCATCCACCAGCGGCTGCTGCCCGGCTGGCATGCCCGTGTGACACCGTAGGCGCCGGCCACCAGCAGCAACACCAGCAGCGCGTCGGGATTGTTGAACCGGAAGATCAGCGCCGCCGCCGGGGTCAGTGCCAGCACCGTGCCGGCCAGCAGCGCCGCACCCGGCCCGCTCGCCCTGCGTACCGCCGCGTACAGGACGCCCACCGCCGCTATTCCTTCCAGGGCCTGCGGCAGCATCACGCTCCACGGATGTAACCCGAAGAGCCGCACCGAGATATCCATCAGCCACAGCGCGGCGGGCGTCTTGTCGACGGTGATGGCGTTGGCGGCATCGCTGGACCCGAACAGCATGGCGGTCCAGTCGCTGGCACCGGCTTGCACGGCGGCCGAGTAGAAACTGTTGGCCCAGCCGCTGATCGACAGGTTCCACAGGTAGAGCACGGCGGTCCCCGCGAGCAGCACGGCCAACGCGGCCCGCTCCCCCACCACGATCCGGCGGGCGGTCGGCACGGGCACTGATACCTCAGGCAGTACGGCAGTCACCCAGTCGATCCTGGCAAGCCCCGCTACGTGGCGGTTTTGTCGCCGCTGTGCGTTGACTGTGACTCTCCTCGGGGCAAGGTGACGACGAACTTGGTGGCCCCCGGCACGCTGTCCAATTCGATGCGCCCACCGTGCGCGCGGATCACCGCCGCCACGATCGCCAGGCCCAGTCCGGTGCTGCCCATCCGGCGCGACCGGGACGAATCCCCGCGCGCGAACCGTTCGAAGACTTCGGGCTGCAGCCGGGCCGGGATGCCCGGGCCGTCGTCGGCGACGGTCAGCCGCACCTCCCCGGCGGGCGTCACACCGAGTGAGGTGACCACCGACGTACCCGCCGGCGTGTGTGTACGGGCGTTGGCCAGCAGATTGGCCAGCACCTGGTGCAGCCGGGCATGGTCGCCGACGGTCAGCACCGGCTCGTCGGGCAGGTCGAGTGACCATTCGTGGTCCGGGCCGGTGGCATGCGCGTCGCTGACGGCATCGACCACCAGCTGCGACACATCGACCTGGGTGCGCTCCAGGGGGCGGCCCTCGTCCAGACGGGCCAGCAGCAGCATGTCCTCCACCAGGGTGGTCATCCGTTGGGCTTCGGACTCCACCCGGCTCACCGCGTGGGCGACGTCGTCGGGCAGGTCGTCGTGCTTGCGCTGCGCGAGTTCGGTATATCCCCGGATCGCGGCCAGTGGCGTCCGGAGCTCATGGCTGGCGTCCGACACGAATTGGCGCACCCGGGTCTCGCTGGCGTGCCGGGCCGACAGCGCACCGGCGATCCGGTCCAGCATCCGGTTGAGCGCCGTCCCCAGCTGGCCCACCTCGGTGTGCACGGTGGCAGGGTCGACAGCCACGATCGCGGTGGGCAGGTTGACCTCTCCGCGGTCCAGCTCCAGGTCGGCCACATCGCGGGCTGCCGCGGAAAGCCTTGACAGCGGAGCCAATTGGCGCCGGATGATCCAGATGCAGGCGATGATCGCGCCGGCCAGCGCGATCGCGGCAACGACGCAGAACATCGCCAGCACCCACAGCAGCGTGTCGTCGACGACGGTGGTGGGCAGGCCAACGACGATCACCCGACCGCTACGGTGCGCATGCAGCGCGAGCACCCGATACGAGCCCAGTCCGTCCAGGTGCACCGCGACCGGTGTGCGGGTGGGCGGCACGGCGGCCAACTGTGCGGCCGCGGTCGAGCTGATGTCGGCGGTGGCGCCTTCGGAGGTGATCACCCCGGCGTCGAGCGACCCGTCGTGACCGATCACCATGCCGACGGTGCGAATGGCCTGGCCGGGTGCATTCAGAAACCCGGGACCGGGACCGGCCTCAGGGTCGAACCGGAACGACGGCGGCCCGCCGCGATGCTGCGGGCCATCCATCGGCAGACCCGGCCCGAACGGGGGCGGCGGCAGATCGACGATGCCCGCGGAACGGCGGCCGGCTTCCAAGAGTTGGGTGTCGAGTTGATGCATGAGGAACCGCTGCAGCGCGAACTCGGTCGCGACACCGATGCCGACGCAGAGCAAGGCCAACAACGTGACCTGGGTGACCAGCAGCCGCATGCGCAGCGACCAGGTCCGTGGTGCCAGAACGCGGCTTCTCACCTCAGCGCGGGGGACGCAGCACGTACCCGGCGCCGCGCAGGGTGTGGATCATCGGCTCGCGGCCACTGTCGATCTTCTTGCGGAGGTAGGACACATACAGCTCGACGATATTGGACCGGCCACCGAAGTCGTAGCTCCACACGCGGTCCAGGATCTGCGCCTTGCTCAGCACCCGCTTGGCGTTGCGCATCATGAACCGCAGCAGCTCGAACTCCGTCGCCGTCAGCGAGATGGGGTCCCCGGCCCGGGTGACCTCGTGGCTGTCCTCGTCGAGCACCAGGTCGCCGACCACGATCTGGGCGCCGCCGGCTTCGTTGGCCACGCCGGTGCGGCGCAGCAGCGCGCGCAGCCGCAGCACGACTTCTTCCAGGCTGAACGGTTTGGTCACGTAGTCGTCGCCGCCGGCGGTGAGGCCGGCGATCCGGTCCTCGACCGAATCCTTGGCCGTCAGCAGCAGCAGGGGCAGACCGGGCTGCTGATCGCGCAGCTTGCGCAGCACGTCCAGGCCGCTCATGTCCGGCAGCATGACGTCGAGCACGACGACGTCCGGCGGGTTCTCCTTGGCGAGTTCGATGGCGCTCGCACCGTCGCCGGCGGTCTCGATATCCCAGCCCTCATAGCGCAGCGCCATGGATACCAGCTCGGCGAGCACCGGCTCGTCGTCGACGACGAGCACGTTGATGGGTTTGCCGTCCGCGCGCCGCATCACCACACGCGACGGATCTGCGTCCGCCGCAGCCCTGTTGTTAGGCACCGATCCGTGAGACATCCCGTTTGCCTGCCCATTCGCCAGCCCATTGGTCACCGTAGTCACGTCGTTCATTATTCAAACAAGTAGTAGGCAGGCACTGTGGCGTTCCTATGCGAAACCTATGAATGTGTCGGGTTCTGTCCACCACGTCGCGCCTCACAGCCTGCGCATAGCGGAAGCGGCCACAGTGTTGGTCATGAGCGATGACCAACAGACGTGGGGCCAACCTCAGGACAGTTCCTGGGGCAGGCGCGAGACCATCGCCGCGATCGGGGTGGCCGTCGTGATCGGCGTCCTGGGCGGCGGGGCCGTCTACGCGGCGACCGACGGCGGCGGCCACGGTGGCGGATTCCCCGGCGGGCCCCCTCCCGGCGCGGGACCATTCGGCGGCGGTGGCCCGGGCCGATCGGGCACGGGTCATGTCAGCCCGGACCCGGCGGCGCTGCACGGCGAGTTCGTGGTCCCCGACGGCAACGGCGGTTTCCAGACCGACATCGTCCAGGTCGGAACTGTCACCGCTGTGTCGGCGACGTCGATAACGGCCCGCAGCGATGACGGGTTCACCAGCACTTATGTCATCCCGCCCACCGCGGCCGACAGCGGCGCGCCGTTCGGTGTGAACGCGAAGGTGGACATCCGCGCGACCCGGTCGGGCGGCACGCAGACGATCACCACGATCGGAGCACCGGACCACTAGTGCGGAACGGCGAAGCCCGAGGGCGTGGTGAAGGTGACCGGCGGCGAGTACACAGTCGGCTCGGGCGATTGCACCGCGGTGGTCTCGGTGACCGTCTCCCCGATGGTGACCGGCGTGGTTGTGACAGGTCCGGGCGGCGCCGGGTCAGCCCGGCTCACCTCGCTGCCGGCGATGGACAGCACTCCCATCGCGAGGACTGCGCCGGCACCGGCGCCCGCGGACAACAGCTTGATCCTGGTGATATCCATGCCTGCGGGGTAGCCGAGAAGCCGCTTTGTGAAACCTGGGAGCGGCTAACCCTGCGGGTCGGAGTTGGGCGCCTCCCCCGGATACAGCGGGACCTTGCCCCGGATCGCCGGGACCGCCATGGTGGTCGCCTCGACGGTCGGGACGGCCGAGGTGGTGGTCGCGGGCCCGCTCGCCGAGCCGGCGGCGGTAGCCTCCGGCGCGACCGAGGCCGCGATGATCCCGCACACGAACAGCGCGGCGGCAGCAATACAACCGATCAGCGTGAATGTCAGTCTCATACGTTCAAGCGAACGCCGCCGCGCTGGAAACGGGCTGCTTAGAGCGTATGAGGTACCTCGATATGTGCCCGCTGTGTATTTCCCCGTCGCTGCGCTCGCCCCAGGATATTTCCCCGTCGCTGCGCTCGCCCCAGGATATTTCCCCGTCGCTGCGCTCGCCCCAGGTGTCCTTACTTAGCGGGCCCCCTGATCGCCGGCACCGCCCGCGCCACGCCCGGCGCCGTCGGCGGGCTCGACTCCAGGGTCGTGGTGGCACCGATCTGCATCGCGGGAGACGCCATGGGCGCGCCGTGGTGGGAGAACAGCGCACTCAACACGCCGATCGCCACGACGGCGCCCGCGCCGAGAGCGGCGCCGAACATTTGAAGCTTCCTTGAAACCGATGAGTCCATGCTGTGAGAGTGAAACCGAACACGCTGTGAGAAGGCTGACGCACGCATGTCAATTCGCCGGTAACGGGCTTGTGACGCGGTCATCTCCTACCCTGTGCCTCATGCAGGAGGTTCGATGACGCGGTTCCTCGCGCGACGATTGGTCAACTACATCGTGTTGCTTCTGCTGGCGTCGTTCCTGGCGTTCACGCTGGCGTCGCTGACGTTCAGCCCGCTGGAGAGCCTGCAGCAGCGCAACCCCCGGCCCCCGCAGGCGGTGATCGACGCCAAGGCCACCGAGTTGCACCTCGACCAGCCGATCCCGCAGCGGTATGCCACCTGGCTCGCGGGCACCGTGCACGGCGACTTCGGCAAGACCGTCACCGGCCAGCCGGTCAGTGACGAACTGGGGCGCCGGGTCGGGGTCAGCCTGCGACTGGTGGTCATCGGCTCGGTCGTCGGCGCCGTCCTCGGGGTGGTGATCGGCGCCTGGGGAGCGATCCGCCAGTACCGGCTGTCGGACCGGGTGATCACAGCGCTGTCGCTGCTGATCATCAGCACGCCCACCTTCGTCATCGCCAGCCTGCTGATTCTGGTTGCGCTGCGGGTCAATTCGGTGCTGGGAGTGCAACTGTTCGAGTACACAGGCGAGACGTCGCCCGACGCGATCGGCGGTGGCTGGAACATCTTCGTCGACCGGATCCAGCACCTCGTGCTGCCGACGCTGACCCTGGCGCTGGGGTCGATCGCGGGGTTCAGCCGCTATCAGCGCAACGCGATGCTCGACGTGCTCGGTCAGGACTTCATCCGCACCGCGCGGGCCAAGGGCCTGACCCGGCGCCAAGCACTGGTCAAGCATGGGCTGCGGACCGCGCTGATCCCGATGGCCACCCTGTTCGCCTACGGCGTCGGCGGTCTGGTCACCGGCGCGGTGTTCGTCGAGAAGATCTTCGGCTGGCACGGCATGGGTGAATGGTTCGTCCAGGGCCTGGCCGCCCAGGACACCAACATCATCGTCGCGATGACGGTCTTCTCGGGCGCGACGGTGCTGCTGGCCGGCGTGCTGTCCGACGTCATCCTGGCCGGCCTCGATCCCAGGGTGCGTGTCGCATGACCGATCCGACGTCGACCACCGCCAAATCCGGGCTGGATGTGCAGGCCTTCGCCTCCCGTCGCACCCTGGTGTGGCGCCGCTTCGTCCGCAACCGCGCCGCCGTGGCGGCGCTCGTGCTGCTCTGCTTCCTCTTCGTGGGCTGCTACGCGCTGCCCCCGCTGCTGCCGCACAGCTACACCGAACTGGACTACTACGCGCTGCAGACCCCACCCAGTCCCTCCCACTGGTTCGGCACCAACGCCCTGGGCCAGGACCTGCTGGCGCTCACGTTGCGCGGCATGCAGAAGTCGATGCTGATCGGCTTGTGCGTGGCGCTGATCTCGACGTTCATCGCCGCCGTCGTCGGATCGGTGGCGGGATATTTCGGCGGCTGGCGAGACCGGGCGCTGATGTGGGTCGTGGACCTGCTGCTGGTGGTGCCGAGCTTTCTGCTGATCGCGATCGCCACCAGGAACACCAACGGCTCGGGGGCGCTGTTCGCGCTGATCGTGCTGCTGGCGGTGTTCTCCTGGATGATCAGCTCACGGATGGTGCGTGGGCTCACCATGAGCCTGCGCGAACGCGAGTTCGTCACGGCGGCAAGATATATGGGCGTCAGCAATACCCGCATCATCGCCCGGCACGTGCTGCCCAACGTGGCGTCGATCCTCATCATCGACACCACCCTCAACGTCGGCGTCGCGATCCTCGCCGAAACCGGGTTGAGCTTCCTCGGCTTCGGTGTGCGGGCGCCCGACGTCTCCCTGGGCACCCTGATCGCCGACGGCACCGCGTCGGCCACCACCTTCCCGTGGGTGTTCCTGTTCCCAGCGGGGGTGCTGATCCTGATCGTCATGTGCGCCAACCTCGCCGGGGACGCGTTGCGAGACGCGGTGGACCCCGGCTCGCGCCGGCTGCGGAGGCGAGCCAAATGAGTCTGCTCGAAGTGCGCGACCTGACCGTCGCCTTTCCCACCGACACCGAATGGGTGCCCGCCGTGCGCGGTGTGTCCTTCGACATCGCGCCACGCGAAGTCGTGGCACTGGTCGGGGAATCGGGTGCGGGCAAGTCGGCCAGTGCGATGGCCGTCGTCGGCCTGCTGCCCGAATACGCCGAAGTCGCAGGCTCGGTGCGCCTGCACGGCGACGAGTTGCTGACCCTGGACGACGACCACATGTCGAAGATCCGCGGCCGGTCCATCGGGACGGTCTTCCAGGATCCGATGTCGGCACTGACCCCCGTCTACACCGTCGGCGACCAGATCGCCGAGGCGCTGCGGATCCATCAGCCCGGCATCGATCGCGGGAAGGCCCGGGGCCGGGCGGTCGAACTCCTCGAACTGGTCGGCATCGCGAATCCCGGCCAGCGCGCCCGCGCGTTCCCGCATGAGCTGTCCGGCGGCGAACGTCAGCGCGTGGTGATCGCCATCGCAATCGCCAACGACCCCGACCTCATCATCTGTGACGAGCCCACCACCGCACTGGATGTCACGGTGCAGGCCCAGATCCTGGACCTGTTGCGCACCGCCCGCGATGTCACCGGTGCGGGCGTGCTGATCATCACCCATGACCTGGGCGTTGTCGCCGAGTTCGCCGACCGCGCCCTGGTCATGTATGCCGGCGCGGTGGTCGAAAGTGCCTCGGTGACAGAGTTTTACGAGAACCGGGCGATGCCCTACACCGCGGGCCTGCTCGGCTCGGTGCCACGACTGGACGCGCCGCGCGGTCAGCGGCTGGTACCGATCCCCGGCGCACCGCCCTCGATGGCCGCACTGCCGCCGGGGTGCCCGTTCGCGGCGCGCTGCCCCCTGGCCGCCGACGACTGCCGGGACGCCGAACCCGCACTGCTCGACGTCGGTCCCGGTCATCGGGCCGCTTGTATCCACACCGACCAGGTCATCGGGCGCACCGCAGCCGAGATCTACGGCGTCCGTACCGAACCCGAGGACACCGCGGTCTCCGACGAGCCGTCCGTGGTGTTGCGGGTAGAGGATCTGGTCAAGACGTATCCGTTGACCAAAGGTGGGATCCTGCGCCGCCAGGTGGGTGAGGTACGCGCCGTCGACGGCATCAGCTTCGACCTGCGCGAGGGCCGCACGCTGGGCATCGTCGGCGAATCGGGGTCGGGCAAATCGACCACCCTGCACCAGATCCTGGAGCTGACGGCGCCGCAGTCGGGTTCCATCGAGGTGCTCGGCAACGACGTCGCGAAGCTCGACCGCGGCACCCGGCGCCGGCTGCGCACCGACCTGCAGGTGGTGTTCCAGGATCCGGTGGCCTCCCTGGATCCACGACTCCCGGTGTCCGATGTGCTGGCTGAACCATTGTCCGCCAATGGTTTCGACAAGAAGTCCATCGCCGCCCGAACGGTCGAACTACTCACCACCGTCGGGCTGCGGGCCGAGGACGCCGGTCGCTATCCGGCGGAGTTCTCCGGCGGGCAGAAACAACGCATCGGTATCGCCCGCGCGTTGGCGCTGCAACCCAAGATCCTGGCACTCGACGAGCCGGTGTCCGCGTTGGACGTGTCCATCCAGGCCGGCATCATCAACCTGCTGCTGGACCTGCAACAGCAGTTAGGCCTGTCGTATCTGTTCGTCTCGCACGACCTGTCGGTGGTCAAACATCTTGCCCACGATGTGGTCGTCATGCACCGCGGTGTCGTCGTCGAACAAGGCCCCGCCGAAAGGGTGCTCACCGCACCGCAACACGCGTACACGCGGCGGTTACTGGCCGCGGTGCCGCAACCGGAGGATAAAGTCGGTCGCCATGAAGATCCGTAGCCTGACTTATGGGCTGGCTTCCCTAGCTTTCGCCTCGGCCCTCGTCGTGTCCGGCTGCTCCAGCAGCGACCAGAGCATCCCCGCGATCGGCGGTGACGCCACGGTGGGCACCACCAACGACATGAACCCTCAGGACCCGAACACGCTGCAGCAGGGCGGCAATCTGCGGCTCGCGCTACCGTCGATGCGGGCGAACTTCAATCCGCTGACGATCGACGGCAACGACGAGACCCAATCCGTGCACCGAGCCACCCTGCCGCGCGCATTCACCATTGCGCCCGATGGCTCCGCGACGGTGAATCCGGACTACTTCACCAGCGTCGAACTCACCAGCGATAACCCGCAGGTGGTCACCTACACCATCAATCCCAAGGCGGTGTGGAGCGACGGCAACCCGATCACCTGGGAGGACATCGCCTCGCAGATCCAGGCCACCAACGGCAAGGACAAGCGCTACCTGATCCCGAGTTCGGCGGGCAGCGACCGGGTCGGGTCAGTGACGCGCGGTGTCGACGACCGCCAGGCCGTCGTCACCTTCGCCCGGCATTACACCGAGTGGAAGGGCATGTTCGCGGGCAACAACATGCTCGAGCCCAAGAAGATGACCGAGAACCCGGATGTGTTCAACAAAGGGCAGATCAACGGCCCGGGTCCCTCGGCGGGACCGTTCATGATCTCCAATGTCGACAAGACGGCCCAGCGCATCACCCTGACCCGCAACCCGAAGTGGTGGGGTGCCACGCCGCGACTGGACAGCATCACCTACCTGGTGCTCGATGACGCCGCCCGTGTTCCGGCGTTGCAGAACAACACGATCGACGCCACCGGCATCGGCTCCCTCGACGAGCTACAGACTGCGCGGAACACCCCCGGCGTCGTCATCCGTCGCGCGCCGTCGCCGCAGTGGTATCACTTCACCTTCAACGGTGCGCCGGGCTCGATCCTGGCCGACCCGGCGCTGCGCGTTGCGGTGGCCAAGGGCATCGACCGCCAGGCCATTGCCAACATCTCGCAGCGCGGGCTGGTCGACAACCCGACCCCGTTGAACAACCACATCTTCGTGGCCGGCCAGCAGGGGTATCAGGACAACAGTTCGGAGGTGGCGTTCGATCCGGAGAAGGCCAAGGCGGAGCTCGATGCCCTCGGCTGGAAGCTCAACGGCCAGTTCCGCGAGAAGGACGGCCGCCAACTGGCCATCCGCGACGTGTTCTACGACGCCAAGACCACCCGCCAGATTGCCCAGATCGCGCAGAACAGCCTGGCGCAGGTCGGGGTGAACCTGCAGCTCGAGGCCAAGCCCGGCACCGGCTTCTTCACCGACTGGATCACCGTGGGGAACTTCGACATCGCCCAGTTCGCCTGGGGTGGTGATGCGTTCCCGCTGTCGTCGCTGCCCCAGACGTACACCACCGGCGCCGAGAGCAATTTCGGCAAGATCAGCACCCCCGAGATCGACGCCAAGGTGGAGCAGGTGCTCGACGAACTGGACGCCGCCAAGGCCCGCGACCTGGCGAACGAGACGGACAAACTGATCTGGGCCGAGGGCTTCAGCCTGCCGCTGTTCCAGACCCCCGGCAATGTCGCTGTCCGCAAGAACCTCGCCAACTTCGGCGCGGCCGGTCTGGGCGACGTGAACTACACGGCCATCGGGTTCATGAAGTCCTGACGCCCCCGCCCCAGCGCGGTACCGCCGACTCGGCCATGGTCGCCGCGGTGAGTGCCGACATGGCAAGGCGCAGAGCAATTTTGGTGGGCAATGCGTCCAACTCGGCGACGCGGTCGGGCAGGATGTCCGCCGCACCTGCGCGGACCGCCGCCACGATCGCCAGGGCCGCCTGCTCCCGGGTGTCGAGCAGGCTGTGCCCGGCATTGGGCAGCTCGACGAGGACCGCGCCGGGAATCAGATCCGCCACCCGGCGTGCCACCGCGGGCGGAGTGACGAGGTCGTGCCCGCCGGACACGACCACGGTCGGCCAGGTGAACCGCGGCATCTCGGCGGTCAGGTCGAACGGCTCATGCTCGAACGGCTGCCGGTCCGGGTTCTGTTCGGTGATACCGATCGACGGATCCAGGGGCAGGCCGTCGGGCACGCCGGCGAAGTTCAGTTCCCGGAAGGCGATCCGGTTCACCAGATCCTCCTCGTGCCGGAACGGCGCGGCGTGGCGCGGGACGCGCCGCAGCAGGTGCAGCGCCGACCAGACCCAGGTCCGGCCGCTGGACAACAGGTCGATCTGCCTGCCCAGCAGCGACGTGCCCCCGTACCCGTACAGCGCACCCGCGAGCTGGCCCGCGGAGTCGGTGAACACACCGTCGTCGAACAGCTTGCGCACCTTGGGCGCCAGATCGGCGGCCTGCGGATCGGCCCCGTCCAGCAGCAGGCCCCGGATCGCGGCCCGCATGTAGTCGATGTCCCCCGCCGACAACAGCGGTGAGTCCAGCACCAACTGCGCCACCCGGTGCGGATGACGCGCCCCGAAACCGGCGGCGAGGTAGGTGCCATAAGAGGTGCCGTAGATGATGGCCGACCCGACGCCGGCGTCGTCGAGCACGGCGGCGATATCGTCGACCACCGCCTCGACGGTGATGGCCTCCGGCGGTAGGTCCGCACCGGCGTCGTCATGGCGCGACAGGCCCACCCCGCGGTGCTCGACCATGATCACGTCCAACCCGGCGGCGGCGGCGTGCCTGCGCAGTCCCCGGTAGGCCGCCACCGAGGCCATTCCCGGTCCCCCGGGGATGATGACCAACGGATGTGCCGACTTCAGTCCGCTGCGCACGTAGTACAGGTCGAATTCGCCGGGTCGTCCGGGCACGATCGGGCGCCGTATCGGGCGCACTCCGGGCAGCGCGGCGAGCTTGGCGTGGGCTCGACGGCGCTTGGCGGTCATGGTCATCGCTCCTCATTCTGCCCTGCCGCCGCTCTCAGGTTCTCGGTGAGCACAACCCGTGCGCACCGGTGGGCTGGCTCGGTACTACTGATCGGCATGACCACCGTGGAAAACACCTCCCGGATCCTGCCCGGATCGCCCGAATGGACCGAGCTGCTCAGTCGCATCGGGGCGGGCGCCAAGGATCGAGACCTGAACGACGAGAACCCTTTTGATCAGGTCGCCGCTCTCAAACGGGCCGGTTTCGGCACCCTGCGCCTGCCCACCGAGCTGGGTGGAGCGGGACTGACTGTGCCGCAGTTGTTCTCCGCTGTCATCGACGTCGCGCGCGCCGATCCGATTGTCGCCCATATCTTCCGGGCACATTTCTGGTTCGTCGAGGAGCGGCTGCGTTCCGATGACCACCGCTGGCTGGACAAGGTCGCCGCAGGCAAGACGTTCGGCAACGCCTTCAGCGAGAAGGGCACGCTGGCCGTGGGCAGCCTGGTCTTCAACACCCGGCTGCTGCCCGCCGCCGACGGTGGCTTCCGCCTGGACGGGGAGAAGTACTACAGCACGGGCACGTTGTTCTCCGACTTCCTGACCACGACCGCAACCACCGATCATGATTCGGTGGCCACGCTGGTGGTGCCCGCCGACCGGGCCGGGGTCAAGCTGGTCGACGACTGGGACGGCTTCGGGCAGCGCCGCACCGGTACCGGCACCACCACCTTCAGCGGTGTCGTCGTGGCCGCCGACGAGGTGCTCGCGGACACCCCGTACGACGCTGCGCCCACACCCACCGTGCAGTACGCGTCGCTACAGCTCTACATCCACGCCATCGTCGCGGGCATCCTGGCCGCCGTCGTCGACGACGGCATCGCGCTGCTGCGGTCCCGGGACCGCAGCTTCAGCCATGCCCTGGCCGAGAAGCCCACCGAGGACCCGCTGTTGCAGCGTCAGCTCGGTGAGCTGGCCAGCACCGCCTACATCGCGCGGACCGCGGTGCTGGACGCGGCCGCCGCCATCGCCGCGGCCACCGACTCCGAGGTCAACGGGGTCCCCGATGCCGACCTGGCGGCGCAGGCTCAGCTCACGGCGGCCAAGGTCAAGGTGCACCTCGACGACGTGGCCCCGCTGGCCGCGTCCCGACTGCTGGAACTGGGCGGAGCCAGCGCGGCCAGCCGGGCCCGCAACCTCGACCGGCACTGGCGCAACATCCGCACCATCACCCTGCACAACCCCGTCGGCCTGAAGGCCCGCGCCATCGGGCAGAACCTGCTGCACGGCACACCCGTCCCCGCCAACGCCTACTTCTGAGTCCTCTGCGATTTGTGCACGTTTTGTCACGCAGTGCGTGACAAAACGTGCACAAATCACGGTGAAAGGTACACATGCCCAAGCAACTTCACCTCGGTGGCTTCCAGATCGCCTCGCAGGTCACCCACAGCCATGCCGCGTGGCGTCACCCCGGCAGCGACACCGACTTCACCACCCCGGAGTACTACCACCGGATCGGGCGCATCCTGGAGCGCGGCAAGTTCGACTTCGTGTTCTTTGCCGACCTGCTGGCCGCCCCGGCCCAGTACGGCCGCGACATCACCGAGCCGCTGCGCCGCGGCACCCAGGCCACCGCAACTCTGGACCCGTCCATCGTCGCGGCCAGCATCGGTGCGGTGACCTCCAAGCTCGGCGTGGCGATCACCAAGTCCGCCACCTTCTTCCACCCCTATGAGTTGGCGCGCATCTTCGCCAGCCTGGACCACATCACCCGGGGCCGGGTGGCCTGGAACATCGTCACCTCACTGACCCAGAGCGAGGCCCAGAACTTCGGCCACGACGCTCACCTGGACCACGAGTTCCGGTATGAGCGGGCCGAGGAGTTCGTGCGGACCGCCGTCGAACTCTGGTCCAGCTGGGATCACGATGCGCTGGTCGTGGACAAGGAGACCGGGGTGTTCGCCGACCCCGAGAAGATCCGCCGGGTGGAGCACGACGGCCGGTTCTTCAAGTCTCGCGGTCCGCTCAACGTGCCGCGTTCGCCGCAGGGCCGGCCGGTGCTGATCCAGGCCGGGTCGTCGAACACCGGCCGCGATTTCGCCGCGCGGTGGGCCGAGGCGATCTTCGAGATCGACCCGACGCCGGAGGGCCGGCGGGCCTACTACGACGACATCAAGTCGCGGGCAAGCAATTTCGGCCGCAACCCGGACGGTGTGCTGATCTTCCCGGCGTTCATCCCGTTCATCGGCGAGACCGAGTCGATCGCCCGCGAGAAGCAGGCGTTCCACAATGAGTTGGCCGACCCGATCTCCGGGCTGATCACCCTGAGCGTGCACACCGACCACGACTTCTCCCAGTACGACCTGGACGCGCCGGTGGAGGACGTGCAGGTGTCCGGGACCCAGGGCCTGTTCGACACCGCGCGGCGGGTGGCCAACCGCGACAACCTGACCTTGCGCGATATCGGCAAGTGGTACGCCCAGGGGGTGCTGCTACCGCAGTACGTCGGGACCGCTTCGCAGGTGGCCGATCAGATCGAGGAGTCGTTCACCTCGGGCGAGGCCGACGGATTCATGGTGTCCGCGGCCCAGAGCCCGGGCACCTTGAACGATTTCGTCGACTACGTGGTCCCGGAGCTGCAGCGGCGCGGGCTGTTCCGCACCGAGTACGAAGGCGACACCCTGCGGGATCACCTCGGGCTCAACTCAATTACCGCCGACCGCGTCGCGCACGCGGTCGCATGAGCGCTATGCCGTCAGTTCGATGACCCGGGAGTCGGCGATACCGGCGTAGCGGTCCGGATCACAGGTCAGCACGATGACCTGACCATCGCCGCCCACCGCGTCGAACACCGCGGCCATTCTGGTCAGGCGATCCGGGTCGCTGAAACCCAGCGCGTCGTCGATGACCACGGGCACGGTGTCCTCCTTGGCGACCAGCGAGGCGCAGGCCAGCCTGGCCACGATGCCGATCTGCTCCTTGGCGCCGCCGGACAGGGATTCGTAGCCGACGGTGCGCCCGCCCACGGTGCGGCTGCAGATACGCAGCGAGCTGTCGATGTCGACCTCGAAATCGGCGCCGAACACCATCCGGCCCAGCCGCTCGATCTCACCGCGGAACGGCTCGATGTACCGCAGCCGCGCCGACTCGCGGTGCCGGGTCATCACCGACCGCAGCAGCTCTGCAGCGTGGGCGCGGCGCTCGATGCGCTCGAATTCCGAACGGGCATGCTCACGTTCGGATTCGGCCGCGTCGAGCGCGCCCTTGCGGCCCTCCGAGCCGTACAGCCGCAGGGCGGTCGCGATCTCGGCCAGCGCAGTGGTGGCGGCACTCCGGTCGCGCTGCGCCGCCTGGGTGGTGGCGAGAGCTTCGGCCAGCGCGGCGGTCACCGCGTCGGGATGCGCAGCGGCGAGTTCCGCGTCGAGAGTGGCCACCGCGGCCGCCGCGGTGCGCGCCAGTTCGGCGTCGGCTTCGGCTCTCCGCCGCAACACGTCGTCGGGGGCGACGACGCGCTCACCGGCCAGTCGTTCGGTGGCCGCGCTGAGCTCGGCCTGCGCGGTGCCGAGCTTTTCGCGCAGCACGCTCGCCGCGACCGTCGCCTCGTTGAGCAGGGTCGCCAGCCCCGTGGCCAGCGCGCGCTGGTCCGCGGCGTCACGGCCCGCCTGACGGGCCGCCTGCACCACGGCCTCGAGTTCGGCCCGCGCGGTCTCCAGATCACCGTCGGGATGCGGTGCACCCTCGCTGAGGGCGCCATGCCGGATGCGTAACTGGTCTGCCGTCTCATCACCGGTGAGCGCATCGACCGTGGCGCACAACCGCTCGCGCACGGCGGTGAGCTCGGCGCGCCTGGCGTGCAGTGCACGCGCGGTGGCCGCGTCGGTTGCACCGCATCGGTGCAGCACCTCGGCCAGATGCTGACGGGCCGCCTCGAGCACCGCGGCGGTGTCCACCGCATCGGCGCCGGGCACCACCCGCGCCGACAGCACACCGGCAACCTCGATGTCCGTCGGTGCCGCGATCCCGGTGGACCACTGCTGCCCCGCGACGAGCACCATCATCTGCTGTCCGAAGCGCACCTCGACGTCCGCCTGCGCGACGAGTTCCACATGGGCCGAGGCGAGTTCGGCCCGATCGGCCGCGCGTTCCACGGCCCGCTCGGCTGTCTCCACCTCCCGCAACACGGCGTCGGTGATGGTGATGGACGCCAATTCGGTGCCGACGCGCGCCAGTTCACCGGTCGCCTCGTCGATACGTGTCAGCCGGGCGGCCAGCCGGGCCGCCTCGTCGCGGGCGGCCAGCGCGGCCACCACACCGCGCGCGGCCTCCACGTGGGCGCGCCCCGTCTCGGCGGCGGCCTCCCCCGTGATCGCTGCCTGTTCGGCGGCGGCATGCTCGTCACGCGCCGTCGCCTGCGCGCGCGCCGACTCGGCCGCCACCGAGACCAAATCCGCTGCCGCCATCGATCTTTCATCGATGTCACTACGCAGCCGGGCTCGTTCGGTGACGGCGGCCGCCGACCCGTCGCGCCTGGCGTCCGCTGCGGCGGCAACCAGGGCCGCCTTGTCCCGTTCCGCGGTCAGCCGTTCCACCGCCGCCGCCGCTTCCCGCGCGGCCGCCGACCGCACCTCGGCGGCCTCGACCGCAGCGGCGAGTTCGGCGACAGTGGCGGTGAGCACGGCGTGGCGGTTCACCGCGTCGTCGACCTCCGCCACCGCGGCGGCCCGCGCGGCCACGTCCGCGTCGGCCTCCCGCAGTCGCTGGGTGGCCGCCAACCAGACGCCCGTCGGACGGCCGGTCTGGGTGAAGTAGGTGAGGTATTCGCTGTCGATGCGGTCGATCAGCAGCGGATCGGCATCGCCGGCGTCCTGCGCGGATCCGGCGGCCACGTCCAGTGCGCGCGATAGCGCGTCGCAGCCGGACAGGTCCACCGGCGCGGTCGCGGTCGCCTGCAGCACGCGCTGCGCTTGCCACAGCGCAGTGTCCACGGTCTCGTCGAGCATGGCCAGCACGCGTTCGTGCGCCTCGTCTCCGGTGAGCTGCTCACGGCGTGGCGACAGCACGGTCAGTTCCGTCTCCGCGCGCTTGTGGAACCGTTTGCGGTAGACGAAACGGTAAGAGCCTGTGGAGATTTCGGCGACGACCTCGGAACCCACGTCCGCGTGGGTGGGCTTGACCGCCTTGACTTCCTTCTTGGTGGACCGGTCCTTGGACATCAGCAACAGATCGAGCGCCTCGATCATCGAGGACTTGCCGATCTCGTTGGCGCCGCTGATCACCACCACACCGCGGTCGGGGAACTCGATCTCGCGGTGGGTCACCCCGCGGTAATTGGTCAGTGTCAGCCGGTGCAGTTTCATGCGACGTTGCCCTGCGCCGTCGGGCCGGCCAGGCGCAGGAGCAGCGCGAGCGCGGACCGGGCGTCGTCGGCGTCGGTGCCGTCGGTGCGGGCGGTGGCCATCAACTCCTGTACCGCGCCCGCGGCGAAACCACCGATGGACAGGTCGTCGAACTCACCGTCGGCGGGGATGACCGCGATGTCGGTGTGCCGTTCCCACAGCCGCAGCGAGGCGAACAGCCGGGCGTACCGGTCCAGGCACGCGTCCAGCTTGGCCTTGTCGGTGACCGTCACCGATCCGGTGAGCCCCATCCGCACGACGGTGCGGTCCTTGTCCGGCAGCTGGTCCAGATTGATGTCCAGACCGGCGATGTCGCGGTCGTCGTCCACCTCATGACGCAAGGTGATGAACCGCCACCGGCCGACGTGCCGGGCGGTGACCTGAACCTCGGTCGCATCGAGATCGACGACGAGCACGTGTCCCGGATCGGATTCCACGTCGTCGTAGTTGGTGACCTCCGGAGACCCGGAGTACCAGATGCGACCCGTGTCACCCACCCGGGTGCGGGAGTGCTTGTCCCCCAACGCGACATAGTGCACGGCACCACGGTCCAGGGCGTCGTTCAGGGCGGCCAGCCGGATCAGCGACGGCTTGGTGGGGTCCGGGTCCAGCGCGTCGACCCCGCCGTGCGCGACCAGTACGCGCACCGTGCCGTCGGCGGGCAGCGCCTGCAGCACCGCTGCGGCCAGATCGGTGGTCGGCGCCTTGGAACGCCAAGGGGCCGCGACGATCTCCAGCCCGGGCCGAACCTCGAAGACACCGTCGCGGTCGAGGACGGTGACATTGTCCGGGCGCTCGGCGAGGAACAGCGCGCTGGTGTACACCGACCCGGCATCGAGGGGATCGTGGTTGCCCGGCAGCAGGTAGACCGGAACTCCGATGGCGCGCATGGCCTCCAGCGATTTGCTGATCTCGGCAGGGGCGAGCTGGTTGTGCTCGAACACGTCGCCGGCCACCACCACGAATTCGGCCCCGGTCTCGGCGACCAGTGCGCCCAGCCCCGCAACGGCCTCCCGGCGGGCCGCCGAATAGCGGTGCTGGGCGTCGGCGCCCGCGGCACTGAGGAAGTGCCGGGTCATACCGAGCTGCCAGTCGGCGGTGTGGATGAAACGCATGACGGGCAGTCTAAGTTCGACCCCTGACAAGTCCCGGGACGCGCATCGGCCCGCCGTCCGAAAACGTACTGTGACCGTATGCGCACTCTGATCCTGCTGCGGCACGCCAAGTCGGACTACCCGACCGGGGTGCCCGATCACGACCGTCCGCTGGCCCCGCGCGGTATCCGGGAGGGCGCGCTGGCCGGGGACTGGCTGCGCGCGCACGCTCCCGCCATCGACGCGGTGCTGTGCTCCACCGCCACCCGGACCCGGCAGACGCTGGCCCGCACCGACATCGACGCCCCGGTGCAGTTCGTCGACCGACTGTATGACGCGACGCCGGGAATCGCCCTGGCCGAGATCAACAAAGCAGCGGACGACGACGCGACGCTGCTGCTCATCGGGCACGAGCCGGTCATGTCGTCGCTGGCGTTGGGGCTGGCCGGCGCCGGCAGTTCCGCGGACGCGGTCGAGGCCATCGAGCAGAAGTACCCGACCTCGTCGCTGGCGGTGCTGCGCACCGAAAAGTCATGGAGAGACCTGGAACTGGGTGGCGCCCAGCTGGTCACCTTCCACGTGCCGCGCTGATCAGGAGCTCGTCGCGAGCGTCAGCTCCATCAGCTTGAGGGCCATGGCGCAGGCGTCGATACCCGGGGTCTGCGGATTGACCCACCAGCCGACCACGCCGCTGGCGTCGCTGGCCACCCCGCATGCGCCGTTGGCGGCCGGATTCTTCATGACGATGGACGGGACACCCGCCACCGCGCGGCTCTCGACCTGGTACTTCAGCTTGTCGGCGACCTGCTTCTCGTTGTCCAGGCTGCCCTGCTCAAACCAGAACCGGGTGATGTCGATCAGACCGGCCGGGTTCGCGGCCTGCCAGCGGCACACGGCGCCGACGAAGGTGCTCTGGATGTCCAGCGGATCGGCCCCGACCGTCTTGGCGAGGATGTCCTCGGTGAGGACCTCGCACTCCTTGAGCAGGTTCGGGTAGGTCTTCTGCGAATCGTTGTTACGCGGCACGTCGCCGGCGCCGGCCTTCACGGCGGTGCCGTCGACCGTCGACGAGCAACCGGCCAGCAGCGCGGCGGCTGCGGCCAGGACGGCGAGCGCACGACGACTCATTTGGCGTTCACAATCGATTGACGGGTCAGTTCCTTGGCGATATCGCACGGATCGGGGTACGGCTTCTCGGCGAAGCTGATGGACCACTCGATGAAGTCGTCGTCGAACTGGATGCCGATCTCACACAGGCTCTTGCCCAGCACCGGATCCTCGCCGACCGCCAGGAATCCGTTCTTGCCCTCGATGGTGATGTCGTCGACGCTGGCGCGGGACAATTCCTCGGTCTTGCGTTCCCGGCCGATCGGGCTGCCGCGGAAGCTGGTGAACGAGAAGTGCGGGCCGACGATGCCGCCGCCGGCCAGCCACTGGCAGCCCACCGAGTTGCGCGCCGTGTTGACCAAGCCGGTCACCTTGGTCAGCTGTGCAATGGTCTGGTCGCTGATACCGCCGCACTCGGTGAAGATCGGGCCGTGCTTGGCCGCGGGCGCCGCAGCCGTGCTGGACGGCACGTCCGGGGAGCTCGGGTTGTCCGAATTCGAGCAGGCGGCAATCAGCGGGAGCGCGGCGACCGCAACGCACAGTGTCTTCGCAGTACCGCTGAATCGGCGGTGGCCTCGTCTGGGGGTCACGACATGCACTGTAGCGGCAGCCTGACTCCGAACCGCTGACATGGGTATTGACCTGCTCTTTCGTGTCCTGTGCCAATAACCGGCGGGCACAGCGCGGTGTGCGACAGTAGCCAGATGCTCTGGGCGTTGCTGCGACGGTACGTGCGGCCCTATCGCGGGCTGCTCACCGTGGTGGCGGTCCTGCAGGTGATCAGCACCCTGGCTTCGCTGTATCTCCCGACGATCAACGCCGACATCATCGACGAAGGCGTGGCCAAGGGTGACACCGACGCCATCGTGCACCTCGGCGGCGTGATGTTGGCCGTGACGGCTCTGCAGGTGCTGTGCGCGGTGGGTGCGGTGTTCTTCGGCTCCCGGGCCAGCGTGGGCTTCGGCCGCGATCTGCGGGCGTCGATCTTCGGCCACGTGCTCGGCTTCTCCGCGACCGAGACGGCCCGCTTCGGCGCCCCGACGTTGCTGACCCGCACCACCAATGACGTCCAGCAGATCCAACTGCTGGTGCAGATGACCTCGACGATGCTCATCACCGCGCCGATCATGGGCGTCGGCGGTATCGCGATGGCCGTGCACCAGGACGCCGGGCTGTCCTGGCTATTGTTGATCAGTGTGCCGGTGCTGGCGCTGGCCAATTACTGGGTGATCAGGCACCTGCTGCCGATCTTCCGTTCGATGCAACGCCTGATCGACGGGATCAACCGGGTGATGCGCGAGCAGTTGGCCGGCATCCGGGTGGTGCGGGCCTTCGCGCGGGAGTCGCTGGAGCGCAGCAGGTTCGACGAAGCCAATCGGGCGCTCACCGACACCGCCATCACCGCCGGGCGGTGGCAGGCGATCATGTTGCCGGTGACCACGCTGGTGATCAACATCTCCAGCGTGGCGCTGATCTGGTTCGGCGGGCACCGGATCGACGCCGGCCAGATGCAGGTCGGTTCGCTGATCGCGTTCCTGGCCTATTTCATGCAGATCCTGATGGCGGTGCTGCTGGCCACCCTGCTGCTGGTGCTGCTGCCCCGCGCGTCGGCGTGTGCGGAACGCATCACCGAGGTATTGCACACCGAGCCGCAGATCGCCGACCCCGCTGATCCCGTCGCGACGCCGCGACTGCGCGGCGAGATCACCTTGCGCGGCGCCACCTTCAGCTATCCGGGGGCTGACCGCCCTGTGGTGCAGGATGTTTCGCTGACGGCCCGGCCCGGCACCGTCACCGCCGTGGTCGGGAGCACCGGCTCGGGCAAGTCGACGCTGGTGTCGCTGATCTCGCGGCAGTACGACGTCACGGCGGGCGCGGTACTGGTCGACGGTCACGACATCCGCGCCTACGGCACCGAAACCCTTTGGTCGGCAGTCGGGTTGGTGCCCCAGCGCGGTTATCTGTTCACCGGGACGATTGCAGACAACCTGCGCTACGGAAGGGCCGAGGCCACCGAGGACGACATGTGGGCGGCGCTGCGGGTGGCGGCTGCCGAGGATTTCGTGCGGGCCGATGCCGACGGACTGCAGATGCGGGTCGCCCAGGGCGGGATCAATTTCTCCGGCGGCCAGCGCCAGCGCCTGGCCATCGCCCGCGCCGTGATCCGCCGGCCCGCGGTGTACCTGTTCGACGACGCGTTCTCCGCACTCGATGTGCGCACCGACGCGCGGGTGCGGGCGGCCTTGCGCGAAACATCGGCGGACGCAACGGTCATCATCGTGTCGCAGCGCATCTCGACGGTGACCGGTGCCGACCAGATCATCGTCGTCGACGCCGGCCGGGTGGTGGGCGCAGGCACCCACGAGTCGTTGCTGCGGGATTGCCCGACCTATGCGGAGTTCGTCGACTCGCAGTCGGTGACAGCGTGACCAGACCGATGCGCGGCATGCCGCAACCGCCGGCCGCCCGGTCCCGGGACTTCACGGGTTCCGCGATCCGGCTGGTGAAAAGGCTGACCCCGCAACGGGGTCTGACGGCCGCGGTGATCGCCCTGGGTATCTGCGGGATCGCCATCGGCGTGATCGGACCGCGAATTCTGGGCCACGCCACCGACCTGCTGTTCAACGGGGTGGTCGGGCGTGGACTCCCGGCGGGCATCAGCAGGGACCAGGCCGTCGAGGCGGCCAGAGCCCGCGGCGACAACACCTTCGCCGACCTGCTTTCCGGGATGAACGTGGTGCCCGGCAACGGCGTCGACTTCGGCGCGGTGGCACGCACCCTGCTACTCGCGCTGGGGCTGTATCTCATTGCCGCGCTCGTGGTCTGGATCCAGGCCAGGATCCTCAACGTCGTCGTGCAGCGCACCATCGCGACCCTGCGCTCAGACATCGAGGCCAAGGTGCACCGGCTGCCACTGTCCTACGTGGACGCCCGCCAGCGCGGTGAACTGCTCAGCCGGGTGACCAACGACGTCGACAATGTGCAGTCCTCCCTGGCGATGTCGATCAGCCAGCTGCTCACCGCGGTGCTGACCGTGCTGGCGGTGCTGGTGGCGATGCTGACCATCTCACCGCTGCTGGCATTGCTGACCGTGCTGACGGTGCCGCTCTCACTGCTCGCGACCAGGGCCATCACCAAGCGGTCCCAGAAACTGTTCGTCGCGCAGTGGACCAACACCGGGCGGCTCAACGCGCACATCGAGGAGACCTACAGCGGCTTCACCATCGTCAAGACCTACGGCCACCGCGAGCACGCCACCGCGCAGTTCGCCGAATTCAACGACGACGTCTACCGGTCGAGCACCGGCGCGCAGTTCCTGTCCGGCCTGGTCGGTCCGGCCACCACGTTCATCGGCAACCTCAGCTACGTGGCCGTCGCGGTCGTCGGTGGGGTGCAGGTGGCGACGGGCCAGATCACCCTGGGCGGCATCCAGGCCTTCATCCAGTACGTGCGGCAGTTCAACCAGCCACTGACCCAGGTGGCCGCGATGTACAACACCCTGCAGTCCGGGATCGCCAGCGCGGAACGGATCTTCGATGTGCTGGACGCCCCCGAAGAGACCCCGGACCCCCCGCCCCCGGTCCTGCCGCCGGCGCGCGGGCGGGTGGAGTTCGACGGCGTCAGCTTCGGGTACCGGCCCGGCAAACCGGTGCTGCAGGACCTCTCGCTGGTCGCCGAGCCCGGGATGACGGTCGCGATCGTCGGCCCGACCGGTGCGGGCAAAACCACCCTGGTGAACCTGCTGATGCGGTTCTACGACGTGGACTCGGGCCGGATCCTGTTGGACGGCACCAATATCACCACCATGCCGCGCGAGGCGCTGCGCTCCCGGATCGGCATGGTGTTGCAGGACACCTGGTTGTTCGGTGGCAGTATCTACGACAACATCGCCTATGGCCGTCCCGACGCCGGACCGGACGAGGTACATGAGGCCGCTCGCGCCGCCTTTGTCGATCGGTTCGTCACCACCCTGCCCGACGGTTACGACACCAAGGTCGGGGACGCGGGCGACCGGCTCAGCGCCGGCGAGAAACAGCTGATCACCATCGCGCGGGCCGTGCTGGCCCGTCCGCAGTTGCTGATCCTCGATGAGGCCACGAGTTCCGTGGACACCCGGACCGAGCTGCTGATCCAGCAGGCGATGGCCGAGTTGCGCAGGGATCGGACCAGTTTCATCATCGCGCACCGGTTGTCCACCATCCGTGACGCCGACCGGATCGTGGTGTTGGAGGCCGGCCGCATCGTCGAGCAGGGCACGCATGCCGAGCTGCTCGACCGGCAGGGCGAGTACTGGGCGATGACTCGCGCCTGAGCACTTCGCTCAATGGCATTCAGCCGCGCGGCACCGGCCGCGTCGGGCACCATGACACCCATGGGCACCGTGCACACGTTCTGCCGATACTGCATGGCGTCGTGCGGCCTGGAGGTCACGGTCCAGGACAACCGCGTCACGAAGATCTCGGCCGACAAGCAGAACCCGCACAGCTGGCACGACTTCTGCGCCAAGGGCCGCACCGCCAATCAACTCGTCGAACATCCGCGGCGCATCCTGGCGCCGATGCGCCGCGTCGGCAGCGAGTACGTCGAGTCCACCTGGGACGAGGCGATCCGCGACATCGCCGACCGGATGAACGCCCTGATCGACGCCGACGGGCCCGACGCAGTCGGCGCGTATTACGGCAACCCGTCCGGGCACTCCGCCTCCAACGTGATGTTCATGAACGCCTGGATGGATGCCGTCGGCACCCACAGCCGATTCGCCGTCGGCTCGGTCGACCAGAACGCGCTGCATGTGGTGGCCGAGGCGATGTTCGGCTCCGCGCTGATGGTGCCCGTCTCCGACGTCGACAATTGCGACTACTTCCTGCTGATCGGCACCAATCCCGCAGTGAGCGCCTGGAACTGGCTGGAGACGGTGCCGGGCGGTTGGCGCCGGGCACTGACCCGGCAGGCCGACGGCGCCACCATCGTCGTCGTCGACCCGCTGCGCACCGAGTCGGCGGAGAAGGCCGACGTGCACCTGGCGGTCCGGCCGGGACAGGATTGGGCCCTGCTGTTGGCAATGGTGAAGGTGATCCTCGCCGAGGGTCTCGAGCACGCCGGTGACTGCCGCGATCTCGCCTCCGGTGTCGATGCACTGCGCAGCCTGACGGCGGAGGCCGAGCTGGACGACCTGGCCGCCCGGTGCGGCATCGACCGCGCCGTGATCGAACGGACGGCGCGCGATTTCGCCGGTGCCGAACGTGCCATGGTGGTGACCCGTACCGGCATCTCGCTGCATGCGACGGGCACCGTCGGCGAATGGCTGGGCCAGGTGCTCAACGTCATCACCGGACGCATGGACCGGCCGGGTGGGCGCCGGTTCGAGCCCGGTTACTTCGACGCGCTGCGCCTCGCCGAACTGGCCAAGACGAAACCCCACATCAGCAGGGTGGCCGGCCGCGAGATGGTGGCCGGTGCGCACGGCCTGGCCGAATTGCCGGACGAGATCCTGACCCCGGGACCCGGCCAGATCCGTGCGATGCTGATCAACTGCGGCAATCCGGTGGTGTCCGGCCCGGACGGCGCCAAACTCGACCACGCCCTGGAGCAATTGGACCTGCTGGTGGTGCTCGATCTGGTGCAGCGCGAGAGCCACCGGCACGCGCATTGGCTGCTGCCCGCGCAGCACTGGCTGGAGCGCGCCGACCTGTTGGCCTTCACCAGCAACATGCACGACGAGCCGTTCGTCCAGTACGGCACGAAAGTGGTTGAACCGCCGGCGGATACCCGCCCGGAGTGGCAGGTCTTCGTCGATCTCGCGATCGCGATGGGCCGGCCACTGTTCGGGGCCCGCGGCTTCAACGGCTTCATCAAGGCCAGCCGCCGGCTCGCCGCCATCACCCGTCGGCCCGGGTTGGCGTTCGGGCCGCACTGGCTGGACCGGCTGATCGTACGGATGTCGCGAAAGTTCAACGGCCGCAGGCTGACCTGGCGTGAGCTGATGGCGCACCCGCACGGCATGGTGCTGGGCCCGCGCGAGTTCGGCCATTTCAAGGGCGCGCTGCGCACCGAGGACAAGTTGGTGCACGCGGCACCACCCGAATTCGTCGCACGCGCACGCGAGCTGCTCGCCGAGCCGAACAGTGTTGCGCCCGAGGGCTACCCGTTCCAATTGGGCAACCGACGCAGCCGGCACTCGATGAACTCGTGGCTCAACGAGCTGCCCGGCCTGCACCGGTCGGGCAAGTCCAACGACGTCCTCATCAACACCGAGGACGCGGCCGCCCTCGGTATCTCCGAAGGCGACCGCGTGCGGGTGTTCTCCCCCGTCGGGGCGCTGGAACTCGCCGCGGCGCTCAGCGACCGCCCCCGCCGCGGCGTGGTCGTGGTCGACCATGGCTGGGGCTCAAGGGTTTTCGATCCGCGTGGCGGTGCGGAACCACAATCGTTCGGCGTCAACCGCAACCTGCTGGTCGACGGGGCAACGGTGGACCCACTGTCCCAGACCTCGGCGCTGGGCGACTGCTACGTCGGAATCGAACGCATCCAATCCCCCAGTCGCTGCGCTCCCGCCGGCCGCCAGGTCTAGACCTGCGGACCTTCGGCTCGCAGATCGTCCACCGCAGTCATCGCCGTCCGCAACTTGGACAGCCATTCCTCGGTGTGCTCCCCGACCAGGCGTACCGACCAGGCCAGCGCGTCGGAGCGGGACCGGGCCACGCCTGCGTCGACCAGGGTGTCGAGCACCTGACGTTCGGGCTGACGCAGCCGCGTCATCACCGGTACCGCCAAGTGGGTGAACAGGATTCGTTCCCCACCGCTCTCCACCCCCCAGGACACCTTCCGGCCGAAGCGGTCCTGGGCCTCGTCGGCGATCCGCATCCGTTCACCGCGGGTCTCCTCGCGGAACTTCGCGGCGCGACCCGAGGCGCGTGATGCGCTCTCGTCTCCGTCGGCGTCGGGCAACCGGCCGATCACGGTGATTTCTTCCCGGTCGACCTCGACGTCCGGGTCGCCCGCGAACCAGTCGTCCGGCAGCCGTCCGGCGAACCAGTCGGCGGCTTCTGCGGCGTCGTGCGTGGCACGGCGCCCGTGATGATGTGTCTTCATGATTACATGATTACACCGTTACAAATGCGAAGGGGCGCGGTTCACCGACGGCGAACGCGCAGGCTGTTCCGTCAGCGCTTGAAATACGCCACAGCGCCACCGGCCAGCACCAGGGCGACGAGCAACAGCGCCGCCCACCCCGCGCCGGCCAGCCACCACACGGCACCGAGGGCGATGATCGCCGGCGACGCGAGGAACAGCACCATGCCCGGATGCTGCCTGACGACCGCCAGCGCGCTCTTTCCCCGTACCCGATCGATCTCGTCACGTGCCATGGATAAAGAATGCCAGCCTAAGGTGGCTCTAGCACGTACCGAATTCTGGGGACTTTGAGGAGATACGGTGAGTGGTCAGTGGCTGAGGGATCCCGAGGGCCGGTTCGAATACCGCTGGTGGGACGGACAGCAGTGGACCGACCAGGTCTCACATCAAGGTCAGGTGCACGCCGTGCCGTTGGGTGCGCCCCCGGCACAGGCCCAACCCGAGCAGGCCCCGCCCGCGCAGCAGCAGCCTCAGCAGGTCACCCCGACCGGTGACGGCTTCGCCGGCATCACCGGCGATCTGGTCGATGGGCGGTTCAGCGAGAAGGAAGCGGCCGCCGTCGCCAACCAGAACAAGAAGCTGCTCCGGGTGCGGGTCGGCGAACCGTTCCTGGCGCGGCAGGGTTCGATGGTGGCCTATCAGGGCAACGTCGAGTTCAACTATGAGGGCGGCGGCGCCGGGAAGTTCCTCAAGAAGGCACTGACGGGTGAGGGTCTGCCGCTGATGCGGGTCGCCGGTCAGGGCGACGTGTTCCTCGCCGAGCAGTCCTTCGACGTGCACCTGCTGCACCTGAACAACTCCGGGCTGTCGATCAGCGGCAAGAACGTGCTGGCCTTCTCGTCAAACCTGAACTGGAACATCGAGCGGGTCAAAGGCGGCAGCATCGCCACCGGCGGACTGTTCAACACCACGCTGCGCGGCAGCGGCTGGGTGGCCCTGACCACCGACGGCCCGCCGGTGGTGCTGAACGCCGCCGAGGCGCCGACCTTCGCCGACACCAACGCGGTGGTGGCATGGTCGGCCAACCTACAGACCACGCTGAAGACCAGCTTCAAGGCCGGCGCGCTGATCGGGCGCGGCTCCGGCGAGGCACTGCAAGTGGCCTTCGCCGGTCAGGGCTTCGTGATCGTCCAGCCGTCGGAGGGCGTCACCGTCCCAGTGCAGTGACCTAGAGGGTCCCCAGCATCGACTTCATGGTGTCGATCTCGCGCTGTTGGGTGTCGACGATCGCGTGAGACAGCTCGATGGCCGGGGCGTACCGGCCCTTGGCGATCTCGTCCTGAGCCATCGCGATCGCACCCTCGTGGTGGGCGATCATCTGCGTGACATAGAGCTTGGCGGCCGCCGGGCCGGGGGCGTTGCGCAGCGTCTCGATGTCCTGCGCCGACACCATGCCTTGCATGGAATCGTGGTCCATCGGCGCCGTCGTCGGGCTGCCCCATGACGTCAGCCAGCCCTGCATCTGCGCGATTTCGGGGGCCTGGGCAGCCTTGATCTCGGTGGCGAGGCGGACCACCGCGGGGTCGACGTCCTGCTTGGCGAGAAGGATGTCGCTCATCTCCACCGCCTGGGTGTGGTGCGGAATCATCATCTGGGCGAACATCACGTCCGCGTCGTTGTGCGCGGTGTCATTCTGGGCCGTGGAATCCGCTCCGGCCGACGTCGAACTGGGGTGCTCGTGGCCGGTGTGCCCATCGTGATTGGTCGTGCTGGGCTGGCTGGTACAGCCCGCCAACACCGCGGCCGCCGCCGCGAACACCACTACTGCCTTCAACATGTCGCTCCTCACATCTGTTGGGCCAACGTAGGCGTTTACCCATACCCCCTACCGGTATATCATGGGCTCATGAACATCGTTCTCAACGTCGAGGGTATGAGCTGCAGCCACTGCGTCTCGGCGATCACCGCCGCGGTGCAGCCGTTGCCCGGCGTCACCGGCGTCGACGTCGACCTCGCCGCGGGCACCGTTACCGTCTCCGGCACACCCGACAACGCAGCCGTCACCGCCGCCGTCGAGGACTGCGGCTACGAGGCGGCATGAGCTCCCTGACCCTCGATGTCGGCGGGATGACCTGCGCGTCCTGCGCGGCACGAATCGAGAAGCGGCTCAACCGTATTGACGGTGTGCAGGCCAGCGTCAACTTCGCCACCGAGCAGGCCAGGGTCGACTTCCCCGACACCGTCAGCGCGCAAGATCTGGTCGCCGCGGTCGAGGCGACCGGCTACACCGCGACGTTGCCGTCACCGGACCCTGTCGAGGCTCCCGTGCGCGACGAGTCCGACGACTGGCGGCAGCGGCTGCTGATCAGCGCCGCCCTGAGCCTTCCGGTGGTGGCGCTGTCGATGATCCCGGCGCTGCAGTTCACCAACTGGCAGTGGCTGGCCTTCACGCTCGCCTCGCCGGTGGTGGTGTGGGGTGCGTGGCCGTTTCACCGGGCGGCCTGGACCAACCTGCGGCACGGCGCCGCCACCATGGACACCCTGATCTCGGTCGGCGTCTCCGCGGCCTACCTGTGGTCGGTGTGGGCGCTGTTCTTCACCCACGCCGGTATGCCCGGCATGAAGATGCCCTTCGAATGGGTGACCCGCGGCGGCGACCCGCACCTCTACCTGGAGGTGGCCGCGGCCGTCACCACGTTCCTGCTCACCGGCCGATACTTCGAGGCACGAGCCAAGCGCACGTCCGGCGCGGCGCTGCGGGCGCTGCTGGACATGGGCGCCAAGGACGTGGCCGTCGTGCGCCACGGCGCCGAAACACGCATCCCGATCGCCCAGTTGGCCGTCGGCGACGTGTTCGTCGTGCGCCCCGGCGAGAAGATCGCCACCGACGGCACCGTCACCACGGGCACGTCCGCCGTCGACGCGTCGATGCTGACCGGCGAACCGGTGCCCGTCGAGGTCGGTCCGGGTGACGGCGTGGTCGGGGCGACCGTCAACGTCGGCGGGCGGCTCGAGGTGCGGGCCACGCACATCGGGTCGGACACCCAACTGGCGCAGATGGCCCGACTGGTCTCCGAAGCGCAGAGCGGCAAGGCCGACGTCCAGCGGCTCGCCGACCGGGTGTCGGCGATCTTCGTACCGATCGTGATCGGACTGGCACTGCTGACGCTGGCAGGCTGGTTGCTGATCGGCAGCTCGGTGGCCGCCGCGTTCACCGCCGCCGTCGCGGTGCTGATCATCGCCTGCCCCTGCGCGCTGGGTTTGGCCACGCCGACAGCCCTGCTGGTCGGCACCGGCCGGGGCGCTCAACTGGGCATCCTGATCAAGGGACCGCAGGTGCTGGAGTCGACGCGCCGGGTGGACACCGTGGTGCTGGACAAGACCGGCACCGTCACGACCGGACAGATGTCGGTGGTCGCGGTCCATGTGGCCGACGGTGATCCCGAGGCCGGAATTGTCCGGCTGGCAGGCGCTTTGGAGCATGCCTCCGAGCACCCGATCGCCCGCGCCATCGCCGACCATGCCGGTCCCGGATTGCCTGCGGTGACCGACTTCGAGAACCACGGAGGGCTCGGGGTGACCGGTGTCGTCGACGGCCGCGCCGTGGCCGCTGGCCGGCTGTCCTGGCTGGCGCTCGATGCGCCCCCCTCATTGCGTACCGCGGCCGAACTGGCCGAAGCCGAAGGCCGGACGCCGGTCTGGTTTGCCGCCGACGGCCGCATCCGCGCGGTCATCATCGTCTCCGACACCATCAAGGACACCGCGGCCGACGCGATCGCCCAGTTCCGTGAGCTCGGCCTGACACCGGTGTTGTTGACCGGAGACAACCGGGGCGCGGCGGAAGCCGTTGCGGCGCAACTGGGTATCGAACGCGTGGTGGCCGAGGTGCTACCCGCCGACAAGGTTGCCGAGGTCAAGCGGCTGCAGGCCGGCGGCGCTGTCGTGGCGATGGTCGGCGACGGGGTGAACGACGCCGCCGCGCTGGCGCAGGCCGACCTGGGCCTGGCGATGGGCACCGGCACCGATGTCGCGATCGAGGCGTCCGACCTGACGCTGGTGCGCGGGGATCTGCGGGCGGCGGCGGACGCGATCCGGTTGTCGCGGGCCACCCTGCGCACCATCAAGGGCAATCTGTTCTGGGCGTTCGCCTACAACGTCGCCGCGCTGCCGTTGGCCGCGCTGGGGCTGCTGAATCCGTTGATCGCCGGTGCGGCGATGGCGTTCAGTTCCGTGTTCGTGGTGACGAACAGCCTTCGGCTGCGCGGGTTTTCACCCGTCCGCTAACCGCGCCCGGAACAGCTTGGTGTCGTCTTTGATGCCCTTGAGACGCCGCGCGCCGGCGAAGGACCACTCGAAGCCGGCCTCCTCGCCGATCGCCTCGCGGGCGGCCTCGGAGACCAACACCGAGCCGGGCCGCGCGACGCCGGTGATCCGGCTGGCCAGGTTCACCGGGCTGCCGAACCAGTCCCCACCCCGGCTGACGGCCAGGCCGGTGGTCACCCCGGCGCGCAGCCGCAGGAAGTCGTCGCCGGCCTCCGTCGCGTCGACCAGCGCCAGCATCGTCGTCAGCAGGGGCGCCGGTTCGGGACTGACCAGCATGACGGCATCGCCGATCGACTTGATGAAGCGCACTGGCGGGTCGACCACGCCGTGGGTCAGGTCCACCAAGCGGCGCGCGAGGTCCTCCAACTCCTCCGGCGGCACCGCTTCGCCGAGACGGGTGAAGCCGACCAGGTCGGCGAACCCCACCGCCACCGGCCGGGCGCCGGGCAGCGGCAGCCCCTTGGCGCGTTCCCCCGCGGTGACCGCCTCGGTTTCCATGGTGTGGCGCAACTGCAGCCGCAGCATGTCCTGGATCATCGGCCCGAGCAGTGGATCAGCTTGGCGCAGCATCGCTTCGGACGCCTTGGCGATCTCGAGTTCGGTGGATCCGGCGGCCATCATCGCCGACAGGGCGGTGTACCGGATGGCTTCGGCCGTTTTGGCCAGGCCGTCGGCGATGACCCGGATCACCCCGACGATGCGATCCTCGTCGAACCCCAACTCCATGAATTTGACGACGTACGAGGTGATGTCGCCATCGATCGCGGGGTGGATCTTCGCGTCCGGGTCGTCGGATTGAGGTAGCCCGATGGCGCGCTGAATCTGCCGCAGCAGGGCCAGGTCGATACCTGTCTTCTCGCTGATCTCGCGCGCCGAGACGAGCGTGCCGTCGTCGCCGAGCACGCGCCGCGAGGCCAGCAGCAGCGGCGAGTACGCCTCGCGGATCTGGTCGGTGGTGATCCCCTCGTCGAGCAGCCACCGGATGAGCTCGGCACGTTCGGCGCGGGCGTCACCGTCCAGCCCGTCGAGCAGGTCGGCAAAGTCGGGAGAGTCCACGACGCCAACCTAGCCGTATGCCGGCCGTATGCGATCGTCATGGGATGACGGACGTGCTGCACGGGTTGGCGCCGCTCGTCGGTCCCGGTGCCCGATTGCTGATCTGCGGCAACATGCCGAGCGTGCTGTCCCTGGCCGCGGCCGAGTACTACGGCAATCCACGCAACGCGTTCTGGCGGATCGCCGGGGAGGTGTTCGGCTTCGCCGCGGACGCGCCTTACGCCGAGCGGGTCGAGGCGCTGCTGACCCACGGGGTCGCGGTGTGGGATGTGCTGCGGTCGTGCGTTCGGGAGGGCAGCCTGGATTCCGCAGTGCAGCGCGACAGCATGGTGCCCAACGACTTTGCCGGGTTTTTCGCGGCTCATCCGACGATCGAGCGGGTGGTGTTCAACGGGGCGGCGGCCGAGACGAATTACCGCCGCCTGGTGGGAGCGCCCCCGGTTCCCGCGTCGCGGTTGCCGTCGACGAGCCCGGCGCAGACCATGCGGTTCGCCGACAAGCTGGCCGTATGGCGCGGCGAGCTGGCCGATTAGGATCGCGCCATGAAGGGTTCAGCGACGGTACATATGAACGCGCCGGCCGACCAGATCTGGGATCTGATCGCCGACATCCGCAACACCCCCAAGTACTCGCCGGAGGTGTTCGAGTCCGAGTGGCTGGGCGGCGCGACCAGGCCTGCCCTGGGTGCGCGGTTCCGCGGGCACGTCAAGCGCAACGAGATCGGGCCGATCTACTGGACGACGTGCCGTGTCACCGCCTGCGAGCCGGGTCGTGAGTTCGGCTTCGAGGTGCTCGCCGGGGACAAGGCGGTGAACAACTGGCACTACGCGCTGGCGCCTTCCGGTAGCGGCACCGAAGTCACCGAGTCGTTCCGGATGACGCCCGGCCTGCTCGACACCATCTTCGGCATCTTCGGCGGCCAGCTGCGCACCCGCCGCAATATCCGGGACATGACCACCACCCTCAACCGGATCAAGGCTGAGGTCGAGGCGAGCTGATCACGCCGCAGCTCCCGGCGGTGTATCCGGTCTAGGCGTCCTGCCGGGGATCTTGTCGCCCATGACCTGTTCGGGGTGGTGGTAGATGTTGGTGCGGGCTTGGCCGGTGTCCAACAGTGGTGGTGGGATCCATTCCACCGTGCCGTCGGCATGGATCACCGTTGTCCAACCCTTCTCCGTGACGTAACGGTTGTGCGGGCCACAGGCGGACACCATTTCCTCGATATCGGTGTTGCCGCCCTGGGCGAAATCGCTTCTCCCATGATGTGCCTGACACCCCGACGCCGGAACCCGGCACCCCGGAAACGTGCAGCCCCGATGCTTGTAGATCAACACCAGGCGCTGATCCGGACTCGCGCAACGGCGGGTCCGCCCAAAATGCAACGGCTGACCCGATACTCGCCCCGAGCACCCCGTCACCGGCAACCCGTTGTGCTGACCCAACTCCCCGCAGGCCAGCGCGTTGCGGGCCACCGTGATCAGCGCATCGTGCTGACGCTGTCCCAGCGTGCGACCGTCATTGTCGATGGCTTCTTGGGATGGTGTGCCTTTCGTGCACGGAGCCTCATCCTCGGGATTGCACATCCCCGGGCCGGCGAGTTTGCCGAATATCGGTTCCAGATACGCCCGCCCCTCCGGGGTGAGCGTGCCGTGGAAATCACTCATCCCCTCCTCATCCTGGGGACCCAGCACAATCTTGCGCCGCTCCTCACGGCGCGCCGCGACCTCGTCGTCATTGGGTTCTGATCCGTCCGGATCGAGGACCTCCAGCAGATGCTTGGCCAAGCGGCGCAGGGTGGCCGGGTCATGCACCGCGGCCAGACCCGCCAGCCGTGCTTCGGCGTCGGCGCGGGTCAGCTCATCCACCCCGAACGGGATTTTGCCCATCGCGGCCGTGATGATCCGGACATGCTCGCCGGTGATCTCACCCCGGGCTTGGGCGGCCGAGGTCGCCGGATACACCGGCTGCAGAGCTTCACCGGTCAGCCCGCGCCGCGGCGCGAGCACCTCACCCTCGCTCAACCGCCGACCCGCCTCACCCTCCGACAG
>JACPVS010000017.1 GCA_016197365.1 Mycolicibacterium cosmeticum
GGGGGTCGACTTTGTCGCGGAGACGGGGACTTTGGTGTTTGCGCCGGGTCAGACGACGGCGTCGTTGCCGTTGAAGATTTATGGTGACACGACCTATGAGGATGATGAGTATCTGCATGTTGTGTTGACTGGTGCGACGAATGCGATTCTGAGTTTGGATGGGATCACGTCGCAGTATCTGACCATCAAGAACGACGACGGGCCCGCGGCCGTCGTCTCGAGTAATCAAACGTAGCGAAGGTCGACGGGTAATCGGTTCCGTCGAGTGGGACCATATTCACCGTGGTGCAACGACCTTAGATTGGGGACTGATTACGTGTCTTTCGGGAGTCTGGGTACATCGGTCCTAGTGAGTGTCGGTCTCAGCCTGACGACTCTTGCGTTCGGCCCGCTGGCGGGTGCTGACGTCGGATGGATAGCCGTGGCCAAATCGCCTGGGCGAGAGTCGATCGACTGGGGCGGCGGGGCGGGGTTCACCGCGATGGATGCCGAAGCAGCGGCGTTGCGGTTGTGCGCAAGAATGCAGCAGTTCTCGGGCGAGTGCTATCTCGTGGCGAGTGGGCCGAACTGCGCCGCTGTCGCCTGGGATGTGTCTGAGCCGTTGAACATCGCCTTCGGGGGCGTCGGTGACACCCCCGCTTCGGCGATCAGCGCAGCCGTTGCCGCGGCCGGTCCATTCGCCAACGCGCCAGAGGTCCGCTGCAGTTATCTCGCACGAGGGTGAGAAGGCGGCCGGCCGCACGTAGCAGCAACATCGACCCGACGGTAACGTCGCTGCACCGACGTACTACAAGCCCCACATGACCAGTCGGTGCGAACATCCAGCGTTACAAGCGGATTTCCGCAACTGTGCCCATCGTCCGCCGTTTACAGGGCGAGAGGTTGGCCCAAATAGCCTAGGGAAACGGGACGGACATCGACGGATCGGGGTCAATGCCGCGGATCGAATTGACTTCGCGAACTCTTCGTGCAGGCCCGAGTATCGCAAACAGAATTGACGCTCATTTCGGCCCCAAACAACCTTGCACTGCGCTATCTTCTGCCTGAGAGGTGGGGCTGCCGCAAACTGACCTTCGTCGACTATGGTCGTCAGTTCCGGCGACAAGGGCAGCACCCGCACGACAGGTGTCTTGAAGTGGGGTCAACACAGTGACGACTACTAAGTCACGCGTCGGTACGCAGTTCGGCAAGTACGAGATCAACGCGTTACTCGGCACCGGCGGCATGGGCGAGGTGTACGCCGCTTACGACACCGAGAAGGGCAGAACGGTCGCCCTGAAGATCCTGCCCGATCAGTACGCCGGCGACGAACGATTCCGCGAGCGATTCCTGCGTGAATCACGCGCCGCGGCAATCCTGCAAGAACCCCACGTGATACCCATCCACGACTGGGGTGAAGTTGACGGCAACCTGTACATCGATATGCGGCTGGTCAATGGACAAACGCTGCGCGACTTGATTGGTAACCGCCCCCTCGACCCGGAGCGGGCGGTATCGATCGTCCAGCAGGTCGCCGATGCACTCGACGCGGCACACGCCGAACGGCTCATTCACCGAGATATCAAGCCGCAGAACATAATCGTGACACCCTCGGATTTCGCTTACCTGGTCGACTTCGGTATCGCCGAGTCGATTGGCGACACGCGGCTCACGGTGGCAGGCATGCAAGTCGGCTCGTTCGCCTACATGGCGCCGGAACGCTTCAACGACCAGCCCTGCACCACCGGCGCCGACGTCTATTCCCTCGCCTGTGTCCTCTACGAAGCGCTGACCGGCGACGCGCCCTATCCTGCAGGCAGCTTCGAAGGACTTATCGCCGCCCACGCACTGGCTCCGCCACCGAGCCCCAGTGCGGTGAACCCCCGGGTGCCCGCAGCCTTCGACGACGTCATCGCTCGCGGTATGGCCAAGGACCCCGACGACCGCTACGGCTCCGCTGGAGCTCTCGGCCGAGCCGCCCACCGTGCGTTGCATGCCTCGAGCAGCGGTCCGGACCCGTACGCGCACACCATGGCCCGACCCCTACCGGCCACCGCCCCCGACGCCAGTGTCACCTACGCTGGCCCAGCCGCGACCGGCCCTACCGTCGTGATGAACCCTTCTCCCGGCGACACCCGCGGCCGGCGCGGCATCATGCCGCTCGCCATCGCTGGACTGGTGGGTGTAATTCTGCTCGGCGCCATCGGTGTCCTGAGCGGCATGCTCGCCTCGAAAAACTCCACGCCGCAGGAAGCGGTATCGACCGTCGCGAGCCCGCCAGCCGGCGTCACCGTCGCCGGCCCCACCGTCTACCAAACGATCACCAGCGCCGCCATGCGGCCACCCCCTTCCCCTTCAGCCGCTCCCCCCGTTCGGGTCAATCCGCAGGTGACCAGCTACCAGCAGCTGCGCCAAATCGCCGACAATGACCGGCCTCTGCTGCTGGCCGAGGCCAACAACGAATGGGTGCCCCAGTTGAGCTCGAAACGTCCCGGGGTGTTCGACGAGGGGTACGTATGGGACAACGACTCCACACTGGCCGAACACGTGCGACTGCGCGATCAGTACGGCGCAAAACTCCTCTGGTCCGGCGATTGGTCGACGTTCGACGCGGCGAACTATTGGGTCACGATCGCGCCCTTCGCATTCCCCAGCGCAGGGGCGGCGCTGCAGTGGTGCACCGTGCACGGCTTCGATCCGGATCACTGCTACGCCAAACTTGTCAGCACCAGCCATTCCGTGTCCGGCAGCACCGCGCACAACTGAACCGAAGCAGACGTGACGCGAAGAGAGCACCGACTCACAGGCCGCACCCGTGACCTCCGATCTGACGATGACCCGACCAGCCCGCCAACCCAGCCCCTCGCCACGCGACAGTCAGGCTCCACAAGACCACGCGCCATTGGTCGCGGGGTGGCACCTACGCGCAGTGCGCAGCCGGGCAAGCGGCGCCTAGCTTTCCAGGGGCTCGCCGTGGTGCTGTCGGTTACCGTGTCCGGCGTCATCATCGGGCAGCAGGTGACCCAGGACCGCGCCGCAGGCGCGGCGCCACATATGACTGCCGCCTCAGCTGCCCAACCCGAGATTCCGCGGACGGTGTCACCGACACCGACCGTCGAGACGGCCGACCCGCTGGCCCGACCGTCGTGCGCACCCGCTGCTGGCGTGCTCGCGGCTCTCCCCTTGCGTGACAAACTCGCCCAACTGCTCATGGTGGGTGTCACCGGGGCCGACGACGCCCGCAACATCGTGAACACTGAACATGTCGGCGGCATTTTCGTCGGCAGCTGGACTGATCTGTCCATGTTCAATGATGGCGCACTGCAGCAGATCAGCACCTCATCGGGACCGCTCCCCCTCTCCGTCAGCGTCGATGAAGAAGGCGGCAGAGTGTCGCGGCTGTCGTCGCTCATCGGACCGTCCCCGTCGGCACGAGAATTAACCGCCCACCGTAGCGTCGACGAGGTATACCGCCTGGCGTTGGACCGCGGCGGCCAAATGCGCCGCCTGGGCATCTCGATCGACTTCGCACCGGTCGTCGATGTCACCGACGCCGCTGATGACACGGTGATCGGTGACCGCTCATTCAGTGCCGATCCAGGCACGGTCATCACCTACGCGGGAGCCTATGCGCGGGGATTACGGGACAGCGGGATCCTCCCAGTCCTCAAACACTTCCCGGGGCACGGACATGCCTCAGGAGACTCCCACAAAGTGGGCGT
Source organism: Mycolicibacterium cosmeticum (assembly GCA_016197365.1). Lineage (GTDB taxonomy): Bacteria > Actinomycetota > Actinomycetes > Mycobacteriales > Mycobacteriaceae > Mycobacterium > Mycobacterium cosmeticum_A. The sequence goes on from JACPVS010000017.1 coordinate 3,702, forward strand.
CAGCACTCCCCCGTTGGCCGACCTGATACTTGCCGATCTCGTGCCGTACAAGTCGCTGCTTACCGAACGCCCCGTCGGCGTGATGATCGGACACATGCAGGTTCCTGGCCTGACCGGTAACGAACCCGCCAGCCTAAGCCGCGCGGCAATCGACCTCTTACGCGGCGGAACCGGCTACGGCGCAACACCCTTCGTGGGCCCCATCTTCACTGACGACCTGTCCAGCATGCGCGCAATCACTGATCGCTACGGAGTACCGGAAGCTGTTCTAAAGGCACTGAAGGCCGGTGCCGACACCGCATTGTGGATTACTACAGACCAGGTGCCGGCTGTACTTGACAGACTTCAATCCGCAATTGCAGCCGGTGATCTGCCTATCGCCAGTGTCGAAGCGTCTCTGCGACGAGTAGCCGAAGCGAAGGCGTTCTCTTCCGGCTGCGCCTCATGATCCGTTGCCCACCAACATTAATGATCGACGAATCGAGATGAACGACGTATGCGTGGCCCTCTGAATCAGCCTAGGAGCACATTCCGCGGCGAGAGGTATCGCCAACTAGCGCGCGTATTGAGCGCTAGTGCGCTCCTCATTTGCTGCATATCCGCGATATACGTTGCACCTCCTGCTGCTGCCTGCCCAGCAGGTAGTTATGAGGCGGCGAGCGGCGATTGTGTGGAAAGCCCTGATAGCTCCACCTCCGGGGTGACGGCAATATGTGGTGACGGGTCTGATTCGCACTCGCAGTCGAGATCGGGCACATGTTCACATCACGGCGGAGTGAGCCAATGGTGCCCTTGTAGCGCCGCTCAACAGTCTGCGCTCTCCCCTTCAATTGCTGTCCCAACTGCCAGCCCGTCACAACTGATCGCCACCGGTGGGAACGACGAATACGTTGCTCTCGCCATATCACCGGTGACAGCTCAGGTCGGCTGGGGAACCGCAGGCAGTCAAGGTCGAGCAGATGAGATTGCGGTATCCGAATGCGCCGCCGCATCCAACTCGCTGTGCAAAGTTGCAGCCGAGATGCACAACGGATGTGCAGCGATAGTCATCGGATCTGGCATGTTCTTTGGGGGATACGGGGTCACTACAGCCGAAGCTGTCCTGAGTGCCAGTTCCAACCTGCCCAACGGGCGCGTCGCGGGGGTCCAATGCTCCAAGGGATGACTTCGATGCTCCGGTAGCGCGAAGCAAGCGATGGATAATTGGGATTACCCATCCTCGAAGTGAAACCTGGCAGCACTAACCATCGGACCAAATCGATCCAAGGCAATCCGGCAAGCGCCACCGCCGCAGAACGGATTGATACGCAGGGGCAAGCGCATGGACCCTTACTTGCACAGAAGGTCGAAAACCGTTGCAGATCAACGAATAGAGCACTAACCAAAGCGTTTTCGTTCATGCAGTCCGGCGTTGACGTTCCTCGCGCTGTCCCCCAATCGGGGGAACGCGGTTTCCCCTGGCACGGCACCTGACCGGCGGACATACCCCGACGTCCGGATGCGAGAAGTTGTTCTCACCAAGCTTTCACCCACCGAACAACGGAGAACATCATGACGAACACCTCCCGCAACCGCATCGCCCGCCGCATCGCCGCCGTCGCCTCGATGGCCGTCGTCCCGGCATTGGCCCTGGGCCTGGCGCCGGCCTCCCACGCCGACGCAACGGCCACCACCTTCGGTCCGTGCTCCACCATCAAGCAGATGGAGAGCACGTTGTGGAAGGGCGTCGACCCGGCCAAGTACACCCCGAAGAACAAGGGGACCAACTTCGATATCCAGTGGCCCAACCACGATGCGTCCCACGGGTGGGCGGTGCACTCCGGCAACTCCAGCCAAAAGAAGGTGCACACCGACCTGCTGGTCATCCCCACCATGCCCGAGTCGGGTATCGAATGCTCGAACCTGCTGTCCGCGGACGCACCCCACTACTTCAAGCACGCCGCCGATGAAGCCCATCACCTGAACGGCGTGAACGACTGGGCGCTGGCCATCAACTCCGCCGACAGCCGGGGTCAAGAACAGATGCATATCCACCTGACCGAGCTGTACCGCCCGGCGCGCCACGACATCGACGCGGCCGCCACGAGCGGCAAGATCACCGATCACGAGAGCAGCTGGGTGAACTCGGTCATCTCGGTCACCGGACATGACCAGTCGATGACGAAGAACACCAACCCGAACAGCTACCGGGCCTGGCACACCAGCTCGCTGGACCAGAACTTCTTCGCGGCGGTGCACAACGACATCGCGCAGCCCAAGGGTACCGACATGTCCCACGTGATGATCCTGGTCACCAAGGACCCGCGCGGCGGCTTCGATGTGCTCGAAAGCGACCGGCAGAGCGGCCTTCCCGCCGGTATCAACAACGTCGAGTCGCTGCTGTACAAGATCGGCGGCAAGTAGTCCGACACCGAAAGAAGCGGTCACCCGAGTCCAGCTCGGGTGACCGCTTCGGCATGTCCAGGGCTAGGTCTCCACCGGCGCCACCCGGCCCGCGAAGCTGACCGCCTCGATCCCGTGCTCACGCGCATCGGCCTCGGCCCGGGCTGTCTCGGTCGCCAGATCCAGCGATCGAGCCATCACCAAATAGGCTGCGGCGGAAGCGAAAAGACCGACGAACAGTGCGATGTCGATATTGCCCATGGCCGCCGCGACCGGACCGGTGAACCAGACGGTCACCACGAACGGAATCATCGCGACGATCCCGATCAGGTACGCCGACAGCCCGCGCCAGCCCCACGTCCCGTACACGCTGTCGTGCGCCACGAAGATCTCCCGCACTGCATAGTGTCCGCGCCGCACAAAGTAGTAGTCGACCAGGTTCACCGAGGTCCACGGCACCAGCAGGTACAGCAGCACCACCAGGAAGCTGCCGAAGTTGGTGAGGAACGCGCCCGTCGACAGCACGGCGCCCAGCAGGCCGGCGAGGGCAATGACCGTGCAGGAGATCACCCGCAGGCGAAGCGTGGGCCGCACCGGACGGAACGAATCGACCATGGTGATCAGCTCCAGTGAAGCGGCGTAGATGTTGACGGTCACCACGGTGATCAAGCCGGGAATCGCGGCCACGAGCAGCCAGGCGCCGGAACCGGACACCAGTTGATCGGCGGCCTGCTGCACAGCTTCGAGCGGGGCGACGCCGCTGAACAGCGCGGCCACCAGCGCACCGAGCACCATCAGCCAGGTCGCGCCGACGAAAACGCCTGTGTACGTGTGGAACAGCGCCTTGCGCGGACTGGTCTGCGGCGGCAGGTAGCGGGAGTAGTCCGACACGTACGGCGCCCAGCCCAGCGCGTAGGCCGCCGCAGCGGCGAACTGGACCAGGAAGGCCGCCCAGGTGAACCCGCCGAAGCCCAGCTGACCGTCGGGTAGCGGGAGCCAGACCAGCGCCGCGACCGTGAACACGCCGAAGGTGGCCAGGAACAGCCACGTCAACCAGGTCTGGAAACGGTGGATCCAGTGGTAGCCGAAGATCGCCAACGCCAATGCCAGCCCGGTGATCACGACGAACCACAGGTCACGCTGGTCCACCCCGGTGACCAGGGTGAGCGCGTCGGCGGCCAGGATCTGGTTGAAGATGTTGAAGCCGACGATGCTGAACACCACGACGGCACAGATGACCACCACACCGCGGTAACCGAATTGGGCGCGGGACTGGATCATCTGCGGCAGGCCCAGCTGCGGGCCCTGCGCCGAGTGGAACGCCGTGAACACCGTGCCGACGGCGGCCCCGGTGACGATGGCGACCAGCGACGTGAGGAACGACGCGCCAAGTGCCGCGCCCACCATGCCGGTGGCCAGCGTGGTGAGGTTCGCGTTGGACATGAACCACAGCGGGAAGAGCGTCGACGGCTTCCCGCGGCGTTCGGTGAGGGGGATCCAGTCGATGGACTTCGACTCGATCGCGGGTGAATCAGACACGGATTCCTCGCTTCTGGTTGTGGTGGTCGTATTGGGGAACCACGATGTCCCCGTAGAGATCTGGGCGACGATCGGCGAACAGGTCGTTGTGCGGCCCGATGGCCTTGTCCTGGTACAGATCGAGCACCGCGTCGGCGCGATTGCGGTGGTCGGCACTGCTGACGATCCAGCCGTCGGCCGAGATGACCGCCGTGCCGCCCGTCCAGGCGACCCCACGCTCGTCACCGTGCCGGTCGGCGATCACCGTCGCCAGCCGCGACGAGCGAGCGGCCGCCATGGCCTGAATGGTCTCCGGTGGATACTCACCGGGCGGCCGAGACACCATGGGCCAGTTCACCGGCAGCGCCAGCACATCGGCTCCGGCCAGCGCCAACTGTCTTGGCAGTTCGGGGAATTCGTTGTCGTAGCAGATCGCTACACCGAGCCGGCCGATCGGAGTGTCGAACACCGCCCCGGCCCGCTCCCCCGGGGTGAAGATCTCCTGCTCCGCATCCCACAGGTGCGACTTGCGGTAGCAACCGAGGACACCGCGGCGATCGAGAACCAGCGCCGAATTGAACAGCTCACCGCCGTCCACTTCGCAGAAGCCGACCACGGCCACGGCCCCGGGCCGCAGACAGGTGGCCAGCCCGGTCAGCCGCGGGTCGTCCACCCGGAGCGCAAGCCGGATTGCTTCGGCGCGGTCCTGGAAAACGTATCCGGAGGTGGCCAGTTCGGGCAGGACGATCAACTGCGCGCCGACGGCAGTCCGCAATGCCTGCGCAATGCGGACTAGGTTCTGTGCGACGTCCCCGATGTCGACGGGGATCGAGATCGCCGAGACGCGCAGCTGCCGCCCGTCCATCAGGCCCGGTTCACCGCGGGAGTGCCGTCGAAGGCACCTGAATGCCTGCCGATCTCCTCGATCCGGAGGGTGGCGGTCGCCTCATGTGCGGCCAGCCCCTCGAAAGCAGAGATCCGTTCGACCGCGGGAGCCAGCGCGGCGGTCCCCTGCCGCTGAGCCCGCTGGTACGTCAGCGGCTTGAGGAACCGCGACACCGACAGACCGGCGTTGTATCGTGCGGTTTTCCCGGTCGGCAGAACGTGATTGGTGCCGGCGATGCCCTTGTCCGAATACGCGACGGTGCTCCACGGCCCGACGAACAACGAACCGTAGTTGCGCAGCTCCTTGAGGAAGTAGTCGTCATCGCTGGTCTGCACTTCGAGGTGCTCGGGTCCCAGCACGTCGCAGATCGCCGCGGCCTGCGCGCGGTCACGCGCGACCACCACGGTGCCGTAGTCGCGCCAGGCCGCGCCGGCGATCTCACGGGTGGACAGGGTCTCCAACTGGCGCTCGATGGCCTCGATCACCTTGCGTCCCAATGTCTCCGAGGTGGTGATCAGGGCTGCCGGCGAGTTCGGCCCGTGCTCGGCCTGACCCAGGAGGTCGGCCGCCACCCATTCCGGGTTCGCCGTCTCGTCGGCCAGCACCGCGACCTCGGACGGTCCGGCGAGCAGGTCGATTCCGACGCGGCCGAACAGCTGACGCTTGGCCTCGGTCACGAAGGCGTTTCCCGCACCGACGAGCATGTCCACCGGCGCGTCGCCCAGGAGCCCGAAGGCCATGGCGCCCAGTGCCTGGACACCACCGACGGCGAAGACTCGGTCAGCCCGGGACAGATATGCCCCGTACAGCACGGCCGGGTGAGCACCGTGCTCTCCCGACGGCGGGGTGCACGCGAGCACGGTGGGAACGCCTGCCGCCTTCGCCACGCCGACAGTCATGAAGGCACTGGCCAGCAGCGGGAAACGACCTGCGGGCAGGTAGGCACCAACCCGGGTGACGGGGATGTACTGCACCCCGCCGACGACACCAGGAGCAAGATCGACCTCGAAGTCGGACAGGTGCGAACGAGTGGCGGTCGCAAAACGGTTGGTGCGCTCGTAGCCGAGTTCCAGCGCTTCGCGAACGTCGCCGGGCAGTGCGTCGCCGCTACGCCTCAGCTCGTTCGCGTCGACTTCGAGCTCGCCGGTCCAGCCGTCCAGGTCGCGGGAGTAGTCGCGGACCGCGTCCATGCCGCGGCGTTCGATATCGGACAGCATCTGCGACACCCGCTCGGTGACCTGCGGGTCGCGCTGGGCTGGCGGCCCGTCGATCCCGGGTTTCTTGAGCCAGGTGAACGGTCCGAGGGCGCGGGCTTCGTCGGTGGTGATCTGCATGGCGGCGACGCTAGGCACTTTCCAGCCAAAGGACTAGATGGGCAAATCCTGCATTATCCACAGGGTAATACGATGGAAGAACATTCTTCCAGGTCAGGCGTTCCCACGGCTGTGTGTGCTGCGCACTGATGTGCCCACATTTGCGTACCTAGAGCCCACATTCGGCCGAGGCTCACACCCGGCGGCGGGTGATCAGCGGAACCGTCGGATGCCCGGAAGCGGCGGGAGATTCGGCCGGCAATGCGGCCAATTCCCGAATGGTGTCCTCGGCCAGGCGCGCGAATTCTCGGGTGGCGTTCGACAGTGGCCGGCCTCGGTGCTGGGCCAGCGCGATGGTGTCGTACAACGGCTCGGCGAACGGAGCGATGTGCAACCCGGACGGGAACGCCGCACTGTCGATCACCGCCCCACTGACAATGGTGTCGCCGAACCGGGCCGCCACCAGACGCAAAGCCGCCTCGACGTGCTCGATTTCGATCCGCGGCTCCAGCCGCAGGCCGGCCAGCTGCGCACGTTCGGCGAGCTGACGCCGCGTGGGATCCTTCCAGCCGTAGTGCGCGTCGTAGAGAACCAGGTCGGCCTCGGCCAATTGGCTTATCGTGACAGGCTTTTCGGTATGGACGGGGTCGGCGCTGACGTAGAAGACCTCGTCGCGCAGCAACGGCCGCACGGTCAGATCCTCGTCATCGATCGGCAGGATCAGCATGCCTGCTTCGATTTCTCCCGCCTGGATCGCGGCCGCAGTCTCGGCAGAGTTCTGCCCGACCAACCGCACCCGAACCTCGGGATAGCGCATGTGGAAGGTCTGCACCAGGCTGGACAGCAGGTAGTAGTCGGCGTTGCGCGGAACGCCGAACGTCGCGGTGCCACCACCGAGGGATCCGGCCGACCGCACGGCATGCACCCCGCCGTCGGCGGCGTGCACCGACTGCTGGGCGTACGGGAGCAGTTCCTCGCCCGCGGCGGTCAGCGCCAAGCGGCGGCTGCCCCGCACGAACAACTGGGTATCCAGTTCGACCTCGAGCCGGCGCACCAACTCCGACACCGACGCCTGCGCCATCTGCAACGCCTGCGCCGCCGCGGTGAACGAGCCGGTCCGTTGAGCCTCCACAAACGCGCGCAGCTGGTTGAGCGTCACGCCAACGATTCCACCCATGCCTGATGCAGCCCGGCGAAATGCCCACCCGCATCGATCAATTCGCCGGGCGGACCGTCCTCGACGATGCGCCCGTGCTCCAGCACCAGCACCCGGTCCGCGCTCAGCACCGTCGACAACCGGTGCGCGATCACCACGGCCGTCCGATCGGCCAGCACGGTCACCAATGCCCGCTGCACGAGACGCTCACTGGGCACATCCAGCGAGGACGTGGCCTCATCCAGGATCAGCACCGCCGGGTCGGCCAGGAACGCCCGCGCGAAGGCCACCAGTTGGCGTTGTCCGGCCGAGAGCCGGCCTCCGCGCTTGGCGACATCGGTGTCATAACCGTCGGGCAGGGTATCGATGAACCGATCGGCCCCGACGGCGAGCGCCGCGGAACGCACCTCGGCATCGGTGGCCGACGGCCTGCCGAACCGGATGTTGTCGGCAACGGTGCCCTCGAACATGAAGTTCTCCTGGGTCACCATCACCACATGCCGGCGCAGTTCCGCCTGCTCGATATCGCGCAGGTCGATCCCGTCCAGGCTGACCACACCCGACACCGGATCATAAAACCGCGCAATCAGTTTGGCGATGGTCGTCTTGCCGGCGCCCGTGGTCCCGACCAGCGCCACCGTCTGCCCGGCCGGAATGTGCAGCGACAGGTCAGGGAGCACCGGCCGGCCCGGCACGTAGTCGAATCGCACATCGCGGAAGTCCACCTCACCCCGCACCGACGACAACGCCACAGGATCCGAGGGGTCGCGGATACCGGGCTGTTCGGCCAGCACACCGGAGATCTTCTCCAGCGCCGCCGACGCGGACTGGAAGGTGTTGAAGAACTGCGATATCTCCTGCATCGGCTCGAAGAAGATGCGCAGATACAGCAGGAACGCCGTCAACGTGCCGAGCGTCATCTGATCACCCAGCACCAGATAGCCGCCGTACAGGATCACTGCGCCGGTCGCGAGATTGCCGACCAGTCGCACACTCGGCATGAAGATGGCCAGCAGCTTGAACGCGCGCTCGTTGATCGACTTGTACTGGTCGGCAACGTCTTCGAAGATCTCCTGGTTGCGCGGCTCACGCCGGTAGGCCTGCACGGCCTTGATACCGGTCATGGTCTCCACGAACTGCACGATCACCAGCGCGGCCGACTCCCGGACCTTCAGGTACGTCTTCGAGGACTCCGACCGGAACCACATCACCAACCCCACCAGAATGGGGAAGGCGCACAAGCACATCAGGCCCAGCCGCCAGTCCAGCACGACCAGAAGCACGGCGGTACCGCACATCGTGAGCACCGCGGTGATCAGCCCATCGAATCCCGTCGCCAGCATGTCCTGGATGGCGTCGATGTCGTTGGTCGACCGGGCCACCACCCGGCCCGAGGTGTAGCGGTCGTGGAAGGCCACGTCGAGGCGCTGGAAATGGCGAAAGAGCCTGCGGCGCAGTTCGAGCAGGACCTGCTGTCCGATCCGCCCCGATCGCCGCAGGAACACCATCCGGCTGCCGCCCTGGATGACGACGATCCCGGACAGGACGGCGAGGATGATCAGCAGTTCGCGCGCGGAGCCGCCGTTCACGATCGGCGGGATGCCGTGGTCGATGCCGCGCTGCACCAGGATCGGCACCGACAACCGGGCCGCGTTCTCCACCACGACGATGATCGCCAGGATTGCGATCATCGCCCGGTAGGGCCGCAACAACGCGAACAGCAGGTGCCGGGCTTCACGCCGCCGGGAGATCGATTCGTCGATGGGCAGATCGTCGTCCTGCTTGTCGACGGTCTGTCCGCGCCAGTCCGTGACACTCATCGGTTCACGTCCCAACGCCGCGCCGCGTCCTCCAGGTGCAGATGCTCCAGCCGGGACCGGCATTCATCGTCTTCCCAATTGCAAGCCCGCTCGGCGCCGTCGTCGAGTTCGTCGTCAGCGGCCAACAGATACCGGTACTCGCCGACGCTCGCCAACAGCTCGCTGTGCGTGCCGATGTCGGTGATGGTGCCGTCCTGCAGCAGTGCGACCCGGTCGGCGAGCAGCACCGTCGACGCCCGGTGGGCCACCACGATGCCGGTGACGTTGCGCAGCACGCGGCCCAGCGCCTCGGTCACGACAGCCTCGGTATGCACATCGAGAGCGGACAGCGTGTCGTCGAGCACCAGGACGGAAGGGTTGGCCAGGATGGCTCGTGCCAGCGAAAGGCGTTGCCGCTGACCACCGGACAGGCTCATGCCCTGTTCGCCGATTCGGGTGTCCAGACCGAAGGGCAGGTCGTAGACAAAATCCGCGGCCGCCACCCGGACGGCTTCGGCCAGCTGATCCGCACCCGCCGAAGGGTTGCCCAGCTGCAGGTTCTCCCGCACCGACATGGAGAACAGGGTCGGGTCCTCGAATGCGGTGGCCACCGCCTGGCGCAGCGCGGGCAGCGACAGGTCACGGATATCGGTGCCGTCCAACAGGATCGCACCCTCGGTGACGTCGTAGAGCCGGGACAGCAGCGCGGCCAGCACCGACTTGCCCGACCCGGTGGCGCCGACCAGGGCGACCGTCTCCCCCGGCTCCACCGTCAGGTCCACGTGCCGTAGCGCCCACGCCTCGCTGTCCGGGAACCGGAAGCCGACGTCGACCAGTTCCAGACGCCCGCCGCGCGGGGTGTCGCCGACCGGGCCGTCGGCGATGTCGCGTGGTGCGTCGAAGATCTCGGCGACCCGGTTGGCGGCCGTCATGGACTCCTGCGTCATCGACAACAGGAAACCCAGCGAGGCGATGGGCCACACCAGCGACAGCATCATGGTGATGAAGGCGACCAGGGTGCCCATACTGACGGCACCGTGACCAGCCGCCCACGCGCCGACGCCGAGCACGATGATCAGCGTGCCGTTGGGGATGACCTCCAGCAGCGTCCAGAATTTGGCGGAGACGCCGACCTTGCGTATCTCGGTGTCGTACAGGCCCGCGGCCCGCTCGTCGAACCGGTCATAGGCGTACTCGTCCCGGCCGAACGCCTTGATGACGCGCAGCCCCAGCGCGGCCTCTTCGACATGCGTGGCGACGTTGCCGGCCTGATCCTGCGACTGACGCGACAAGAGGGTGAACTGCCGTTGGAAGTGCAGCACCGTGAGGGTGATCGGCACGACGGACACCACCACGACTACTCCGAGCGGCCAATACATGGCCAGCAGAATGGCCGTCACCACGATGATCTGCGCGGTGTTGAGCATCAGGAACAGCAGGCCGAAGGACAGGAACTGCCGGATGGCACTGAGGTCGTTCATCACCCGCGAGAGCAGCTGCCCGGACTGCCATTGGCCGTGGAAGTTCATCGGCAGGATCTGCAGCCGGGCGTAGAGGTCCTTGCGGATGTCGGCTTCCACACCCATGGTAGCGCGGGCCACCAGCCAGCGGCGGATGAACCAGAGCACCGCCTCGGAGACGCCGACGGCGGTGGCCGCCAAGCCGAGGATCCACAGTCCGCGCTCGTCGTGGTGCTGTATGGGCCCGTCGATCACCGCTTTGGTGATCAGCGGGATGGAGACGGTGGCGCCGAGGCTGGTGAACGCGGCCACCACCATGACGACCCAGCGCACCCGGTACGGCTTCAGGTACGGAAGCAGGCGCAGGATGTCCGAGGATGAGCGGATGCGGCGCGGCGGCGGCGCAATGGCCGGTGCCGCGCGCAGCACACTGTCGTCCTTGTCCATGACTCCACCCACTAAGACTGTCTAACTCACGTCACCGACAGGTGCGTGCTTCCCCCGACTTCGATGTTCCCACGCCGGACAACTGAATAACCCTTCGCCACTCGACGCTAAAACCTCAACAAACATTGAGGTCAAATACTTCCTTCGCTCAGACGTGCCTGCCACATTCGCGGTGGCCGATCAGGCAAGATGGGCCCCATGGACAGTGGAGCAGTCTCCCCCCGGGTGCTCGTCGTCGACGATGATCCCGACGTACTCGCGTCACTGGAACGTGGTCTGCGACTGTCCGGATTCGAGGTCACCACCGCGGTCGACGGTGCCGAGGCCCTGCGCAGCGCCACCGAGACCCGTCCAGACGCGATCGTGCTCGACATCAACATGCCCGTGCTCGACGGCGTCAGCGTGGTCACCGCCCTGCGCGCGATGGACAACGACGTCCCGGTCTGCGTGCTCTCGGCCCGCAGCTCGGTGGACGACCGGGTGTCCGGGCTGGAAGCCGGCGCCGACGACTATCTGGTCAAGCCGTTCGTGCTGCAAGAGCTGGTAGCCCGGGTGAAGGCACTGCTGCGCCGCCGCGGCTCGACCGCGACGTTCTCCTCGGAGACCATCTCTGTCGGCCCGCTGGAGGTCGACATTCCCGGCCGCCGGGCCCGCGTCAACGGCACCGACGTCGACCTGACCAAGCGCGAGTTCGACCTGCTGGCCGTGCTCGCCGAGCACAAGACCGCGGTGCTGTCCCGTGCCCAGCTGCTCGAGCTGGTGTGGGGTTACGACTTCGCCGCCGACACCAATGTCGTCGACGTGTTCATCGGCTACCTGCGCCGCAAGCTGGAAGCCGGCGGTGCCCCCCGGCTGCTGCACACGGTTCGTGGCGTGGGATTCGTCCTGCGGCAGCAGTAGGCCCGGATGGACCTGAACGACCGCCTGTATCGCCTGCTGGGGCTACCCAAGCGGGCGCTGTCCCTGCGCTCGATCGTGCTGGTGGCCTCCTTCTCCGTCATCGCCACCGTCATCACGATCGGCACCTGGGTGTGGATCGGCATCACCAACGAGCAATACAGCCAGCTGGACCGGCGCCTCGACTCGATCAGCAGCCTCGGCGACGTCACCACCCTGCTCAGCAGCGCCCTCAACGACCACACCGACGAACCGACGGCCAACGGCGGCCTGGTCCGCACGGCCCGCATTGCCGGCTCCACCGTGTCGACACCCGCCGATATCGTGCTGCCCGAGTTCCCGGACGGATTCTCGACCACGACCATCAACGGCATCGACTACCGGGTGCGGACGTTCAGTGCCGGCCAGGCCTCGGTCGCGCTCGGGGCCCCGACCACCGAGACCGAGCACCAGATCGACTCGCAGCACCGCCGGGTATTGCTGATCTGTGGCCTCGTCATCGGTGGCACCGCGGTGGTCGGGTTCATCATCTCGGCGATCATGATCACCCCGTTCCGGCGGCTGGCCCAGCAAGCCCGGGCCATCAACGCACAGTCCAAACCCGAAGAGGTTCAGGTGCGCGGGGTGTGGGAGGCCACCGAGATCGGCGAGGCCGTCGAAGGCATGCTGGCCCGCATCGGCGACGAGCAGCAACGCACCAAGGCGGCCCTCGAGTCGGCCCGCGATTTCGCCGCCGTCGCCTCCCACGAGCTGCGCACCCCGCTGACCGCGATGCGGACCAACCTCGAGGTGCTCGACACCCTGGAGATGCCCGAGGAGCAGCGCAAGGAAGTGCTCGGCGACGTCATCCGCACCCAGACCCGGATCGAGGCGACGCTGACGGCGCTCGAACGGCTGGCGCAGGGGCAACTCACGACCTCGGATGACCACGTCCCGGTCGATCTCACCGACCTGCTGGACAGGGCGGCGCATGACGCCATGCGCGTCTACCCCGATCTGGACGTGTCACTGGTGCCGGCACCGACCGTGCTGATCCTCGGCCTGCCCACCGGCCTGCGGCTCACGGTGGACAACGCGATCGCCAACGCGGTCAAACACGGCAACGCCACTCGGGTACAGCTGTCGGCGGTGAGCTCACGGGCCGGGGTGGAGATCGCCGTCGACGACGACGGGGTGGGCCTGCCGGAAGAGGAACGCACCCGGGTGTTCGAGCGGTTCTCCCGTGGGTCGACGGCCTCGCACTCCGGATCCGGCCTCGGTCTGGCGCTGGTGGCGCAGCAGGCCGAACTGCACGGCGGCACGGCCTCATTGGAGGCCAGCCCGCTGGGCGGGGTGCGACTGCTGTTGCGGTTGCCCGGCCCGGCTTAATAGGCGCCGAGTGTCCCGTTGGGGCACGCCTTTGGTGCTGCGGCGCGCCCCAACCGGACAGTCGAGGCGTAGGTCAGCGCGCGCCGAGCAGGTCGATGACAAAGATGAGCGTCTTGCCCGACAGCCGATGACCGCCACCCTCGGGGCCGTAGGCCTGCTCCGGCGGAATGGTCAGCTTGCGCCGGCCGCCGACCTTCATGCCGGGGATGCCGTCCTGCCAGCCCTGGATGAGGCCGCGCAGCGGGAAGGTGATGGACTCGCCGCGATTCCATGAGCTGTCGAACTCCTCGCCGGTGTCGTACTCGACGCCGAGGTAGTGCACCTCGACGGCGCCGCCGGGCACCGCCTCATCGCCGTCGCCGACGATGACGTCCTCGATGACCAGCTCGGTGGGTGCGGGTCCGTCCGGAAACTCGATCTCAGGTTTTGTTGCCACGCTTGTCCACCGTAGTCGGGCACACTGGCTCCATGGCCACTGATGCGGACATCCTCGCCGAAGTCAACAAGCTCGTCGCAGAAGAGCAGGAGCTGCGCACACAACTGCAGCATCGCGAGATCGACGAATCGACCGAACACAAGCGCCTGCGCTCCCTGGAGGTGCAGCTCGACCAGTGCTGGGATCTGCTGCGCCAGCGGCGAGCGCTGCGCGAGTCCGGCGGCAATCCTGACGACGCCGCGGCGCGCCCCGCCGACGAGGTCGAGGGCTACCTGGGCTGACAACGCGGTGGCTTACGCGCAGTACGACGTCGTCATCGTCGGGGGCGGACACAACGGTCTGGTCGCCGCCGGATACCTGGCGCGCGCGGGCCGCCGAGTCCGGCTCCTGGAGCGCCTTGACCATGTCGGCGGCGCCGCGGTATCGGCGCACCCGTTCGACGGCGTCGACGCCCGGCTGTCCCGGTACTCCTACCTGGTGAGCCTGCTGCCGCGGCGCATCATCGACGATCTGGGCGCCCGGATCCGGCTGGCGCGGCGCCGACATTCGTCCTACACACCTGACCCCGCCACCGGCGGGTCCACCGGGCTGCTGCTGGGATCGCGCACCACCTTCGATGTCATCGGCGCCCAGGCCGACGCCGCCGGGTTCGCCGAGTTCTACCGCCGCACCGGGTTGCTGACCACCGCCCTGTGGCCGACGATGTTGCGGCCCTTGGAGACCCGGTCCGCGGCACGACGACGGGTGCTCGCCGGCGGGGACGATGCGGCCAGGGCGTGGCGCGAGATCATCGAGGAGCCGATCGGGCAGGCGATCACCGCGGCGGTGCGCAACGATCTGGTGCGCGGGGTGGTCGCCACCGACGCGCTCATCGGGACCTTCGCCTCCACCGACGATCCGTCGTTGATCCAGAACGTCTGCTTCCTCTACCACCTGATCGGCGGCGGCACCGGGGACTGGGATGTGCCGATCGGCGGGATGGGCGCGGTCACCGGCGCGCTGAGCGCGGCGGCCAGCGCACACGGCGCCGAGATCACCACCGGTGCAGAGGTTTTCGCCATCACGCCGGACGGCCAGGTGCGCTACCGGGCCGACGGCCACGACCAGAATGTGTCCGGCACCCATGTGCTGGCCGGCGTGACACCCACGGTGCTGGCGGGGCTGCTCGGCGAGCAGCCACCCGAGTCCGCGCCCGGGGCCCAGATCAAGGTCAACTTGATGCTGCACCGACTGCCGCGGTTGCGCGACACCTCGGTCACCCCCGAGCAGGCGTTCGGCGGCACCTTCCACATCAACGAGACGCTGACCCAATTGGAGACCGCACACTCCGCCGCCGGACGCGGCCAGGTGCCCGAACCCCTGCCGTGCGAGATCTATTGCCACTCGCTGACCGACCCGAGCATCCTGTCCCCGCGTCTGCGGGAGTCCGGCGCGCACACCCTGACGGTGTTCGGGCTACACACCCCGCACAGCCTGTCCAGCGGCGCCGACCCGGACCGGGCCCGCGACCGGTTGACATCCGCGGCCTTGGACTCACTGAATTCCGTTCTGGCCGAACCCATTCAGGATGTGATCGCCGAAGATGCGGCGGGCCGGCTGTGCATCGAGGCCAAGACCACCGCCGACCTGGACAAGATCCTGGGTATGACCGCGGGCAATATCTTCCACGGCGGCCTGGAGTGGCCATTCGCCGATGACGACGATCCGCTGGACACGCCCGCCCGGCGCTGGGGGGTGGCGACGGCGCATCCCCGAATCCTGTTGTGCGGATCGGGGTCTCGACGAGGCGGAGCGGTGTCCGGCATCGGCGGGCACAACGCGGCCATGGCAGTGCTAGAGAGTTAGCTTTCGCAAGATCAACTGCAGTGCAACCAGATCGGCGTCATCAAGCATCGCCAACGCCGCAGGCGCCGGATCCTGCACCGCTTCCACGGCTGCGGCCACTGCATGCCCCTCGTCGGTGAGCGAGACCACCTTGCAGCGCCGGTTCTGCGGGTTGATCTGCCGTAGCACCAGCCCGCGCTCCTCCAGATCATTGACGGCCACCGTCGCCGCGGGGGCGTCCATGGTGGCGGCCTCAGCCAGTTCCTTGACCGTCATCGGCGTGCGGGCCAGCCTGCGCAGCACCCGGATCCGGCTGAACGACAGACCGGAGCTGTCGATGACGGCGCGCTTCCAGTCGCCGCGGTTCTCGTGCACGAGCGCGGCCATCCGCTGCCACACCTCGTCGGCGAGCGCACTATCAGGCATGGGCCGCCACCTTCCCGTCGATCAGGGGCGCCAACCGCTGCGCGGAAGCCAACGCGCGTTGTGACGTGGACGTGAAGCTCAGCACGATGATGACCATGCCGAGCGCGACGCACACGAACCACAGCGGCCGGGCGGCACCCATGAAGTCCACCCCGGCGGACAGCAGCGTCGGCCCGGTCACCGAACCACACAGTGCCACACCGATACTCACTCCGATCTGACGGCTGGTACTGGTCACCGCCGAAGCCGCACCGGCCCGGTCCAGGGGCATCCCGCTGACCGCGGCGTTGGTGATCGGCGCGTTGACCATCGAGAAGCCGATGCCGAACACCGTGAACACCACCAGAAGTGCCCAGATGGGCGTCGTCGCCGTCAGGAAGGTCAGCAGGAAGGAGGCCAGCGTGATCAGCACACCGGCGGCCACCAGTGACGGCCGCGCGCCGTAGCGCCCCACCAACCGGCCCGACAACGGCGAGAACAGCAGCGCTCCGATGGCGATGGGCAGGTAGATCAGACCGGTGTGCATCGCCGAGAAGCCGCGCTCGGCCTGCAGGTACAGCGACATCATGAACAGGAACGCGCCCCAGGTGGAAAACGCGCAGATGGCGATCACCGTCGCCGACGCGAACGGGACGCTGCGGAAGAACCGAAGATCGATGAAGGGATCGTGACGGCGCGACTCGAAGCGCAGGAACGCGCCGAAGGCCACCAGTGCCAGCACCGCCACCGTGATCACCCGTGGGTTCGTCCAGCCCATCGCGGGCCCCTCGATCAGCGCGAACACCACGCCGAACAGGAAGATGACCGCCAACCCCTGGCCGACGGGGTCGACATTGCGCATGGTCGCCGATTTCGTCTCGGGCACGAAGAGCGCCGTCAGGATGATCGCGGCCGCGCAGATCGGCAGGTTGATCCAGAACACCGCCCGCCAGCTCACGTACTCGATGAGCAATCCACCCACGGTGGGGCCCAACGCCATCGAGATGCCGACCACCGCACCCCAGAAGCCCAGCGCCCGGGCCCGCTCCACCTTCCCGGTGAAGACCTGCGAGATGATGGACAGCGCAACAGGATTGAGCATCGATCCGCCCACGGCCTGCAGCAGCCGGGCGGCGATCAGGGTGTCGATACCCGGTGCCAAGCTGCACAACAGCGAGCCGACGGCGAACACCGTGAGCCCGATCTGGAAGATCCGGCGCCGGCCGAACCGGTCCCCCATGGCTCCGGACAGCATCAGCAGCGAGGCGAGCACCAGGGTGTAGATGTCCACCACCCACTGCAACTGCGCGGGGCTGGCCCCGAGGTCGGCGCGGATGGACGGGATCGCGACGTTGACGATGGTCGCGTCCATCGAGACGATCAGCAGGCTCAGGCAACACGACACCAGGACGACGGCTTTGCGCCGCGGGGTCAGCGTGCTGATGGTTTCATTCACACAACCATTGTGAAACTACAACCTTTACCTATGCAAACGCTGTCAGCGAGAACACACAAAGATGCCCCCGAGAGCCGAGACTCTCGAGGGCATCGGTGCAAGACGTCAGCTGCGGTTGTCGATCGCCGCGTAGTCACGCTCGGTGTAGCCGGTGTAGATCTGGCGCGGGCGGCCGATCTTGCCGGGCTCGGAATGCATCTCACGCCAGTGCGCGATCCAGCCGGGGAGGCGGCCGAGCGCGAACAGCACGGTGAACATGCGCGTCGGGAAGCCCATGGCCCGGTAGATCACGCCGGTGTAGTAGTCGACGTTCGGGTACAGCTTGCGCTCGATGAAGAAGTCGTCGGTCAGCGCGATCTCTTCGAGCTCCTTGGCGATGTCGAGCAACTCGTCGTTGACGCCGAGCTTGGCCAGGATCTTGTCGGCCTGCTCCTTGACGATGCGCGCCCGCGGGTCGTAGTTCTTGTAGACCCGGTGCCCGAAGCCCATGAGCTTCACGCCTTCTTCGCGGTTCTTGACCTTCTTGACGAAGGTCTGCACGTCGTCGTCGCCGTCCTTGATCTTCTGCAGCATCTCCAGCACGGCCTGGTTGGCGCCGCCGTGCAGCGGGCCCCACAGCGCGTTGATGCCACCGGAGATCGAGGTGAACAGGTTGGCCTGCGAGGAACCGACCAGCCGCACCGTCGACGTCGAGCAGTTCTGCTCGTGATCGGCGTGCAGGATGAACAGCATGTCCAGGGCCCGGACGATCTCGGGATCCAGCTCATAGGGTTCGGCCGGGAAGCCGAACGTCATCCGCAGGAAGTTCTCGACCAGGGTCAGCGAGTTGTCCGGGTACAGGAACGGCTGGCCGACCGACTTCTTGTAGGCGTAGGCCGCGATCGTCGGCAGCTTGGCCAGCAACCGGATGGTCGACAGCTCGACCTGCTCCTTGTCGAGCGGATCCAGCGAATCCTGGTAGTAGGCACTCAAGGCGTTGGCCGCCGAGGACAGCACCGGCATGGGGTGCGCGTTGCGCGGAAAGCCGTCGAAGAAGCGCTTCAGATCCTCGTGCAGCATGGTGTGCCGCTGGATCTGGGTGGTGAACGCTTCGAGCTGCTCGGTGGTGGGCAGCTCGCCGTAGATCAGCAGGTAGCTGACCTCGATGAAGGTCGACTTCTCGGCCAGCTGCTCGATCGGGTAACCGCGGTAGCGCAGGATGCCGGCGTCACCGTCGATGTAGCAGATCGAGCTCTTGGTGGACGACGTGTTGACGAACCCGCCGTCGAACGTCGTGTAACCGGTCTTGGCCAGCAGCGACCCCAGCGCGATACCGTCGGAACCCTCGGTCGCGCGGACGATATCCAGGTCCAACGAGCCACCCGGATACGACAGGGTCGCTACTTGGTCAGGGCTGGAGTTTTCGGCCACTGGAACCCCTTCTGTGGTCGTGGGCTGAGCGTCACTACTGGACGGTAGTCGCTAACGTTGCGGCCCGCTTGCGTGGGGTACCACGTGACGGACCGGCTCCGGTGCCGATTCCCAGGATCCGCGGAAGGTGTCAAAGGCCGCCGACAAGCGTTCGCACAGCACCCCCGACTCGATCGGCGGTTGCCCCGGCATCCCGAGCCCCGCGAACGACGACGAGAACAGCAAGGTCCAGACATCGGCGACCAGTGCCACCATCGGGTCGGACAGCCGGACTCCGAGCCGCTCGGCGATCGCCTCCACCGACGTGCCGGTGTGGCGCTGCTTGAAGGCGAACGGCGACGTGGTCATGGAGGTGGCGCCGTTCACGATCGAGATGAGCACCGCCATCCGGGTGAAGGCCGGCGACTCGTGGCCGCTGCGACGGGCGAAGATCTCCAGGTGCGCGCGCAGCAGCGCCTCATAGGCGGTGATGCCGGCGGGTTGACGCCGCAGTGCTTCGGTGACGTAGTCGTCCATGTCATCGGCCAGGGCGGCGACCACGTCGGCCTTGGTCGGGAAGTAGCGGCTGAAGGTGCGCGGGGAGACATCGGCGGCCGCCGCGATCTGCTCGACGGTCGTGTTGTCGAACCCCTGGCGCTGGCACAGCTCGGCCGCCACCGCCACCAGCGTCGCGCGCGTCTTGAGTTTCTTGCGTTCCCGCAGGCCCGCTCCGACGTACTCAGACATTCGCCGCCACGTCGAGGTCCGCGACGAACTCCGCCGTATCGATGCAGGCCTGATTCAGCCGTTCGACCATGAGCAGCGGCCCAAGCCGGCCGCGCTCAGTATCGCGGACCAGGTCACCGCACGCGGCGACGATGATCGTCGAGAACACCGACACCCCGAGCAGCAGCCGGCGGTCATCGACGGGCACCCCCATCCGGTCGGCGAGCAACGCGATCACCTTCGGATGCTTGAACTCGAAGGCACCCTGCTGCAACACGTCCGACCCGTTGATGATCCGCAGCATCAGCACGATGCGGTCCTTGGTGAGCCGGCCGACGGTCTCCCCGTCCACCCGGGTCAGCACCTCTACATGCGCTGCGCGCAGGGCTTCCACCGGTCCCAGGTGCCGCGGCAGCTGCGCGATCTCCACGGCGACCTCGTCGGCGAGGTCTTCGATCAGCGTGAGGAAGACGGCTTCCTTCGTCGCGAAGTAGCGGCTGAACGTCCGCGCCGACACCTCGGCCTGCGCCGCAATCTGGTCGACAGTGGTGTGCTCGTAACCCTGCCGCAAACACAAGTCCAGCGCAGCGTCGATCAACGTCGCGCGGGTTCGCTGTTTCTTGCGCTCACGCAGGCCGAGATCGGTGACCGCCCTGTCATCAGCCATTACTGGATGGTAACTCCCGGTCATCACTCATCCTGGCTATACGCCCGCACCCGATATCGCACGAATGCCGGACCGGCCAGGGCGGCCACCACCACACCGATCACCACCAGCAGGCCGCCGCCGGCCGCAGCCACCGTCGTTCCCATTGCCGCCGCGGCCCCGCCGTGGGCCACATCGGCGATCCGTGGACCGCCCGCCACGACGACGGTGAACACACCCTGCAAACGACCGCGCAGTTCGTCGGAGGCCGCCTCCTGCAGGATGGTCGACCGGAACGCCGCCGACACCATGTCGGCCGCACCGCCCAGCGCCAGGAACGCCAGCGCAATCCACAGCATCACGCCGGCAGTGCCGCGCGCGGCGCCCGCGGCCAGCCCGAACCCGAGCATCGCGACTCCCCAGACGACGATGCACACCACCACTGTCAGGCCCTGTCTTCGGATTCTGGGCAGCCACCCGGAGAACACCCCGCCGGCCACCGCGCCGACCGACATGGCCGCGGCCAGCAGCGCCATCGTGGTGCCGCCCTCGACCGGCCCGCCGAAGCTCTCGTGGGCCATCTGCGGGAACAACGCCCGGGGCATCCCGAAGATCATCGCGATCAGGTCGACGACGAACGACATCAGCACCACCTGGTTGCCTGCCAGGTAGCGGAAGCCCTCGAGCACGGCGCGGAAACCGAACTTGCCCGTGCCATCGCCGGTGCCACTCGGTGGCATCTTCGCGAGCCGCACCGTCGCCCAGATCGGCAGGATGCAGGTGACGGCGTCGATCAGGTACAGCGTCGACAGGTCGACGAAATGCAGCAGCACCCCGGCCAGCAACGGGCCGACGATGGCACCGAACTGCATCACCGTCATGTTCAGCGAGTTGGCCGCGGGCAGCTGCTCGGCGGGCAGCATCCGCGGGATCGCGGCCGCGCGGGTGGGCGAGTTGACGGCGTAGAACACCTGCTGCAGCGACAGCAGGCACAGCACCACCCATACGTTGTTCATGGCCAGCGCGGCCTGCAGCCACAACAGGACCGACGAGGCGGCCAGCCCGATGGCGGTGATGATCAGCAGCAGCCTGCGGTCCATCGCGTCGGCCCACGCGCCGCCCCACAAACCGAAGACGATCAGGGGCACCAGTGCGAACACACCCGACAACCCGACGTAGGCGGAGCTCTGGGTGAGTGCGTACAGCTGGACGGGGACCGCGAAGATGGTCAGATTTCCGCCGATGACGGTGACGATGCCGGCCAGCCACAACCGCCGGAAGTCCGGGGTTTTCAGCGGTGTGGTGTCGGCGAACAGCTTCAGGGCTGGAGCCGCTCGACACGGCCCGCTGTCACCCGAATCCTGTTGTGTACCCGGTTCTCCCGGCCCTGCCAGAACTCGACGACCTCAGGCGCAATCAGGTACCCGCCCCAGTGCGGGGGCACCGGGACGGTCTCCTGATCGGCGAACCGGGCGGTCACCTCGTCGAGCTGATCGAGCAGCGCGCGGCGCGACTCGATCGGCTGCGACTGGTGCGACGCCCACGCTCCCAGCTGGGATCCACGCGGACGCTTGCTCCAGTAGTCGGCCGTAGCCTCGGCGGACACCTTGGTCACCGACCCTCGGACATGGACCTGGCGTCCCAACCCGTACCAGGGGAAGGTCACCGAGGCGTACGGCGTCTCGGCGAGCTGCTCGCCCTTGGCGGAGTCGTAATTGGTGTAGAAGCTGATCCCGGTTTCGTCCACGCTCTTGCACAACACCGTCCGCGTCACCGGCCTTCCCCGCTGATCGACGGTGGCCACCACCACGGCGTTGGCTTCGGACAATCCGGCCGCCCAGGCCTCGGAGATCCAGGTACGCAACAGCGTCAGCCACCCCGTGGAGGCGTCCGCGCCGAGCCAGTCGGCATCCAGGTCGGCGCTGCCGTCCTTCTCCACGGAGCCGTATTCGACGCGCATCGCGGCCAGGTCCTGATCATCTGGTCTGCTCACGCGGCAACGCTACGCCTGCGGGCTGACACCGGCACGCGGTCGCCGTCCGGACGGGTGTAACAATTCGCGTATGACCGTTCCGGAGAATTTCGTCGCCGGGTTGGAAGGCGTCGTCGCGTTCACCACCGAGATCGCCGAGCCGGACAAGGACGGCGGCGCACTGCGCTACCGCGGCGTCGACATCGAAGATCTGGTGACCAAACACGTCACGTTCGGCGACGTGTGGGCCCTGCTGGTCGACGGCGAGTTCGGCCGCGGGTTGACCCCCGCCGAGCCGTTCCCGCTGCCTATCCATTCCGGTGACGTCCGGGTCGACGTGCAGGCCGGGCTCGCCATGCTCGCCCCCATCTGGGGCTACGCCCCGCTGCTGGACATCGACGATCAGACCGCCCGCGACCAACTGGCCCGCGCCTCGGTGATGGCGCTGTCCTACGTGGCGCAGTCCGCCCGCGGTATCAGCAGGCCGGCCGTACCGCAACGGACCATCGACGAATGTGACACCGTCACAGGACGTTTCATGACCCGTTGGCAGGGCGATCCGGATCCGCGCCATGTCGAGGCCATCGATGCCTACTGGGTGACCGCCGCCGAGCACGGGATGAACGCCTCGACGTTCACCGCTAGGGTGATCGCCTCCACCGGTGCCGACGTGGCGGCATCGCTGTCGGGCGCGGTGGGTGCGATGAGCGGGCCGCTGCACGGTGGCGCTCCCGCGCGGGTGCTGCCGATGATCGAGGAAGCCGAGCAGACCGGCGATGCCCGCGCCGTGGTGCGGGGCATCCTGGATCGCAACGAGAAGCTGATGGGATTCGGGCACCGGGTCTACCGGGCCGAGGATCCCCGGGCCAAGGTGTTGCGCGCGACGGCGCAACGGCTGGCCGCCCCGCGCTTCGAGGTGGCCGCCGCGCTGGAACAGGCCGCGTTGGCCGAGCTGCGGGAGCGCCGCCCCGACCGCGCCATCGAGACCAACGTCGAGTTCTGGGCCGCGGTCATGCTGGATTTCGCGCAGGTACCCGCCCGGATGATGCCCGCCATGTTCACCTGCGGGCGCACCGCCGGCTGGTGCGCGCACATCCTGGAGCAAAAACGCCTCGGCAAGCTGGTACGCCCCGCAGCCATCTACGTCGGACCCGAACCACGCTCACCGGAGGCCGTTCCGGGCTGGGAGAGCGTGCGCACGTCGTGACCGTGTTCGCCTCGGCGGCAACGGCTTTCGCCGCGCTGGTGCATCGCATGCCCGACCGCTGGGACGGGCCGGGGTTGGGCGACTGGGATCTTCGCGCCCTGGTCGGGCACACCTCACGATCGCTGATCACCGTCAGCACCTACGTCCAGACTCCCGCGGATCGGGCGGACATCGGTGATGCCGTCGAGTATTACGTCCGGATGCGCGCCTACGCAGCAGATCTCGGTGCGGCCGACGTCCTCGAACGCGGCCGCCAGGCCGGTCGCGACCTGGGCTCCGACCCCGCCGCCTCGGTCGACGAACTGGTGGCCCGGGCGCTCGCCGATGTCGAGGCCGCGACCGCGGGCGGCGCGGATCCGCTCATCGCGGTCATCGGTGGACTGGGCATCCCGCTGAGCGCCTACCTGCACACTCGGATCTTCGAGTTGGTGGTGCACGGACTGGACATCGCCCGCGCCACGGGAGTCGAATTCGTCGTGCCCGCGGATGCGCTCGCCGATGCCACCGTGCTGGCGACGCGGGTCGCCCTGGCACTGGGGCACGGCGCCCCCGTGCTCGAAGCCCTGACCGGTCGAGCGTCCTTACCTGCCGGCTTCTCGGTGACGTAGGCCGACGCCACCCCCGTAGGCGAAGCTGCGTCGCCAGCACACCCTGGCCCAGATCGGCGCACCGGCCACCATGGTGAACGGGGTCGCCACCGGGAAAACGTCGTCACTGGACCGGATTTCGGTGCTGCGCACGATGGTCGCCAGGGCCAGGGTGGCTTCCAGCATGGCGAAGTGCTCGCCGATGCAGGACCGCTGCCCCGCACCGAACGGCAGGTACTGCCACCGATCCATCGCCTTGGCCGCCTCCGGCCGGAAACGCTGAGGATCGAAGAGCTGCGGCCATTCCCACAACGCCGGATCACGCTGCACCGCATAGGTTCCGAACAACAGCAACGTACCGGCCCGCACCCGGTAGCCGTCCACCTCGATGTCGCGCATCGCCCGCCGGGCCGCGCCGGGCGCCGGGGGGCACAGTCGCAAAGCCTCGTGCAGCACCTGCACGGTGTAACCGAGCTGGTCGACGTCCGCGGGCCCGAGTTCGCGTTCGCCCAACTCGGCCGCCTCCGCCCGGACGTTCTCCTGCATCTCCGGATAGCGGCCCAGCTGCCAGAGCGCGTAGGTCAGCGCCGTCGCAGTGGTGTCATGCCCGGCGGCAATGAACACGATGAGCTCATCCCGGATCTCGGCATCGGTGAGGCCCTGACCGGTCTCCGGATCGGTGGCCGCCATCAATGCCCGGACCAGGGGCGCGTCGATCTCGGGATCTTCGCGGCAGGCCTTGAGCACGTCCTCGGCGAGGGTGCGCAAGGTGGCGGCCGCGGCCCGGGCCCGGTTTCGCGCGGGGGTGGGCAGCCACCGGGGTGTGCGGACCGGGGACGCCGCACGGTTGGCGATGTAGATCAGTACGGTGCGCAGCGGATTGTCGACCGCGTCCGAGCGCCGGTCCAGGTCCACACCCAGCACCGCCCGGCCCAGGGCGCGCATGGTGAGTTTCCGGCACTCCTTGTCCAGGTCGATGCGTGAGCCTTCCGACCAGCCGTCCACCACCGACTGCGCGGCCTGCGCCATATCCCTGGCGAAGGTTTGCACATGCTTCTTGGTGAACACCGGCTGTACCGCGCGCCGGCGGGGCAGCCACTCGTCGTGCATCAGGTCGAACAGGTTGCCGCCGAGCACGTACTGCATCTCCTGGTGCAAGGTCGCCTTGTCGACGTACTCGCTACTGCGCCCGAGGATGTCGTGGCCGCCCTGCGGCGAGGTCGCGACCACCACCTCCGGCATCAACCACCGCGGTGCCATCTTCAGCCGCGTCACCGGGCCGCCCGAGTCTCGCAACACCTCGAACCCCGTGTTGAAGCTGCGCAGCGCGCGCAGTTTCGCCCGGTACGACAGCGGGTTGAGCGGCGCCTGCGGTAGATCCTCGACCGGGATGTTGCCCATGAAAACAGTTTCGTGGGGGGTACCGCCGGCGCCATAGCGTAGTCGACTACCTGTATTCGCAATCCCGTCGATTCGCTCGCCCCAGAATCCACTCCCCGTCGCTTCGCTCGCCCCCAGAATCCACTCCCCGTCGCTTCGCTCGCCCCAAGTTTGTCGGTGCGCAGTGGTTTCATGAGGCCGTCCGCGATGAGATCCGCCGACCCGGCTGGTCTGTATCGTCGTCCGCCCACTGCCCCTTTGGAGGAGAAACCCATGGCCATCGAAATCGTCCCCGCCGTGACCCCGCACCTCGTCGTCGACGACGCGGCCGCCGCCATCGATTTCTATGTCAAAGCCTTCGGCGCCACCGAACTGGGCCGGGTGCCCGGACCGGACGGCAGGCTGGTGCACGCCGCGCTCACCATCAACGGCTCCACAGTGATGCTCAACGACGATTTCCCCGAGTACAACGACGGCAAGTCGCAGTCACCGGCGGCGCTCGGTGGCTCGCCGGTCACCATCCACCTGACCGTCACCGATGTCGAGTCCAGCTTCGCCAAGGCCGTCGACGCCGGCGCCGAGGTGGTCATGCCACTGGAAGACCAGTTCTGGGGTGACCGCTACGGCCTGGTGAAGGATCCGTTCGGCCATTCCTGGTCACTGGGGCAGCCGGTGCGCGAGGTCAGCCCGGAGGAGATCGCGGAGGCGATGCAGGCGCAGTAATCCACTCGAGCGCTCCCAGGAAACCCACAGTTTGCCCGCGGGTCAATTCGACACTGCCGCTGAGCGATTCGTCAGCCCCACAACCGGGCGTCCTCGGCGGTATCGTCTGACCGATTATGTCCAATCGCCAGCGGTCCGGTGACACGGTCGAGTACTGCCTGTCCGGGGTGGTCGCGGCACGTGTCGGTGGGACGACGGTGCCATTGGGCGGACCGAAACAGCGCTGCGTGCTGGCAGTGCTGCTGGTCCACCACGGCTCCGTCGTCAGCATCGATCGCCTGATCGACGCGATCTGGGCCGACGAGGCACCGGCGAAGGCGCTCACGTCGCTGCGGTCCTACGTCGCCAACCTGCGCAAGGTGCTCACGCCCGCCACCGATGACGGGACCGCCCGGCTCGCCTCGCGCCCCAACGGCTATCAGCTGAACCTGCTCCCGGGCGATTCGGTGGACCTGCATGAATTCGAAGCACTGGTCCTCACGGGCCGGGCACAACTTGTGGGCGCCGATGCCGACGGCGCGTTCGTCTCTCTGAGCCGTGCGCTCGAACTCTGGCGCGGCGACCCGTTCGGCGAATTCCTCTACCGCGACTTCGCGATCCCAGAAGCCCGGCGCTACAGCGCATTACACACCACCGTCATCGAGGCCCGCTTCGACGCCGCGGTCCAGCACGGCCGGGGCGGGCAGATCATCCCGGAGATCGAGGCCGCGGTGGCCCACGATCCGCTGCAGGAACGGCTCTGGGGTCACCTCATGTCGGCGTTGTCGCAGGCCGGCCGCCCCGCGGATGCGGTGCGGGCATTCGACCGCGTCGGCGCGATCCTAAAACGGGAACTGGGGGTGCGCCCCGGCGAAGGCCTGCAGACGCTGTTCGAGAGGATCAGCGACGGATCCGTCGACCCACTGGGTTCCCCCGCCCCGCCTGCGCCCGAGATGCCGCGGCCACCGCTCTACATCGGCCGGGACTCGGCAACCGAATCGGTGACGGCGGCGGTGAACCGCATCCGGGTGGGCACCGGTGGACTGACGCTCGTCACGGGTGAGAGCGGTATCGGCAAGACGTCCCTGGCCCAGGCAGTAGCCGATCGGGCCGGCAATGTTCAGGTGGTGTGGGCCGGCCACCCCACCGGGATCAGGCTGCCACTGATGTGGACATGGATTCAGGTCCTGCGCCAACTCGGCGCCGACATGGGTCCCGCGGGACGTCAGGTCCTGCGCCGCGCGGCACCCGGCGTCGTCGACGCGCTGGTGCCGGAGTGGGGCACCGACAGTGCCGTCGACGGACTGCCGCAGCCGCCCGCGATAGCCGCCACGGGTTTCGCCCTGGCCGAAGGGATAGCCACCGCCCTGCGTGAATTGTCGGCACTGCGTCCGCTGCTGCTGGTCCTCGACGACCTGCACCACGCCGACACCACGTCGTTGGAGGCGCTCAGCCTGCTGGCCGCTCAACTGCCGCGGATACCCATCCACGTGCTGGGCAACTGGACCTACTTCGGAGCCGACCGCCCGATCAACCGCAAAGCGCTGACCCGGCTGCTGCATTCCAGCAACACCGCGACGGTCGCGCTCGGAGGGATCGACCGCATCGCCGCGCACCAGCTGATCGACACGATCGCCGGTGCACCCATCCCCATCGAGATCACCGAGTCCGTGTGGCGGGCGGCCGGCGGAAATCCCTTCTACATCAAGGAGATCGCACACGGACTCGGTGCCGACGAGCGCAGCGACGGGGTACCCGAAGCCGTGCTCGGCGTGGTGGGCCGCCGCCTGAGCGCACTGGACCGGGCCACCCGGCGCACCCTCGGGGCAGCCGCGGTGATCGGCTCGGCGTTCGACGTCGCCGCGCTGGCCGACGTCGTCGACCTCTCGGTGTCCGCCGTGCAGACCCGGCTGCGGCCGGCCTTCGAAACCGGACTGCTCGACGAGGTGCCGCGGCACCCCGGCGCCTACCGATTCAGCCACGGATTGGTGCGCGACGCCGTGCTGGCCCATCTGTCGAACACCGAACGCACCGGCGTACACGCCGCCATCGCCACCACCCGTGCCGCCGCCATCGCCACCGATGCCTACGAGGATGCGATCGCCGCCGCCGACCATGCCTGGCTGGCCGGAACCGCACTCAATCCCGATGTCGCACTGGAGATCAGCGAGACCGTCATCCAGCGGGCGTTGACCCGCTCGGCCTATGAGGACATCGCCGTGCTGGCCCAGCACGCGCTCCAGATCGCCGCTCGACTGCCCGCCAAGCCCGACTACCTGGAGCGCCAAGCCACCCTGTGGATGCACCTCGCCACCGCCAAGGGCATCCTCGAAGGCCAGACCAGCAGCGCCGTCACCCACGCCGTCACCCGGGCGTTCGAGATCGGCGAACAGGTCCGGGGCCGCAGTTTCTACAGCGCGGTCGCCTTCCAGTGCTTCGCCCGAATCGGCATGGGCCACACCGAAGAAGCGGCCGTCATCGCCAACGCCCTGCGCGAGCAGTACCTGCGTTCCGGCGATCCGGATGCCGGCCTGGCCAGTGACTTCACGCAGGTGATGGTGTATTTCATCCGCGGCGACAACGACGCGGCGGTCGCCACCGGCGAGCACATGATGACGAACTTCCCGCCACCCGAGACCGTCACCGACCCCCTGCACTTCGTCCATCCGCGGGTGTACTGCTGGATGGCGATCGCCGAGGCGCAGCGCGGCGACACCGAGGCGATGGACCGATACCGCAGGCTGGCAAGGCAACTGGCGCAGAGTCGCGGCGACATGTTCAACATCCTGGCTTCCGAGCTGGCCGAGGTGGAATGCGCGGCGATCCTCGGGATCACCGCGGGCACCGCGGTGGCCGCCGCCGAGGTCGACCGCAAGCTGTGCGCCGCGGGTGCCCAGCAGTGGGGAGCCTGCGCCCGCATCATCAGCATCTGGGCCGACGTGCTCGAGTCCGGCAACGACGGTGCCGCAACCGCATTCGAGGCGTTCGACGAGTTCGCCAGTGACGGATCGGTGGCGATGCACGGGCTGTTCCTGGCCCTGCTCGCCGACATCGAACAACGCGCCGGCCGCCTCGCATCGGCACGCGACATCCTGGCCCGCGCCCGCACCCTGGCCGACACCACCGGCGAGCATTCGTGGGACGACTTCATCTCCCGCCGGGAGGATGCCGTCCGGCTCTGATCGCAGGCAGCCGGTCAGAGCGGCCGCGCGAAGGTGTCCAGGCGTTCTTGTTTGGTGCGTTGCAGGTGGGTGGCGACCGCGGCACTGGCGGCGTCAGCGTCGCGAGCCCGGATCGCGTCGAGGATGGCCTGATGTTCGGTGAACACATCGGTGAGATCGTCGCGATGAACCGCCTCACGGTCGTAGACGCGCAGGCGGGATACCAGATTGGTCAGCGTCTCCTGCAGTGTCGAGTTGTGCGACGCGGCCCAGAGCACTTCGTGCCATTGCGAATTGAACTGCCGAGCCAGTGCAGAGTCGGCGGCCTCAGCGGCATGCTGGTGAAGTTGGGTGAGCTGGGCGAGTTGCAGTTCGGTGCGCCGCACCGACGCCGCTTCTGCCGCCGCCTTCTCCAGCGCGATCCGCACATCGTAGATCTCGATGACGTCGTCGGGAGTACCTGACCGGATCCGGTACCCGCGGACCGACCGGATGATCAGGCCCTCCTGTTCCAGCCTGTTGAGCGCTTCGCGTACCGGTGTCCGGGAGACGCCGTACGCCGTCGTGAGCGAACTCTCGCTCAGCGGGTCGTCGGCCGAGAACCGCCCGGCGAGCAGGTCAGCGCGGAAAGCACTGTGAAAGGGAGTTCGCTGCACCCGACCGAGCATACGGTTGGCGCACTTCTGTATACAAAAAATACTCACGGTGATGCCAAGTCATACGTTGCGAGTCCCGAACGTACATACTGATGCCTTCGCGCACGGCCAGAAGGAGATTCATGAGCACCCAGCCCACCGACACGACGACCGCGGCCACCGGTCGCGCCCTGCGCTGGCGCGTCGTCGACATCGTCGTGGCCAGCGTGCTGGCCACCGCTGCCGGTCTGGTCTTCGTGTTGTGGAACATCGCATCCAACCCGATCAGCACCCCGCTGGGCACCGCGTTGCCGGGCCTGCAGGGGCTACTCGGCGGCGGCTGGCTGTTCGCCGGGGTGCTCACCGCCCTGGTGATCCGTAAACCCGGGGCCGCCTTGTACGGCGAACTGATCGCCGCGACGGTGTCGGCCCTCGTCGGGAACCAGTGGGGCGTGCTCACCCTGGAGTCCGGCCTGGTTCAAGGCCTGGGCGCCGAGCTTGTCTTCGCCGTATTCCTCTATCGCCGTTGGGGTTTGCCTACCGCCGCGCTGGCCGGCGCCGCAGCTGGTCTCACCTTGGCCATCAACGACCTGATCCTGTGGTACCCGGGATCGGCGACCACCTTCGCGACTCTCTACACCTTCTCCGCAATCGTCTCCGGCGCTTTGCTTGCGGGCGTGCTGTCGTGGTTCGTGGTACGGGGACTGGCCAAGACGGGTGCCCTGAGCCGGTTCGCATCCGGCCGCGTGGAGCCGGGCCCACACGCCCGATGAGCTCTGCGCCGGGTGCGGGTGCCGCGATCACCGCGCAGGGCTGGGGTTGGCGGCACGCTGCGCGCACCCACTGGGCGGTGCGCGATCTCGATCTCGCCGTCGAACCCGGGGAGCGTGTGCTGGTGCTCGGGCCGTCCGGTGCCGGCAAATCCACACTGCTGCATGGCATCGCGGGACTGTTGGGCGGCGCCGAAGAGGGCCAGCAGGCCGGACACCTGCTCGTCGACGGTGCCCCGCCGGCCGCTCAGCGGTCCCGGATCGGCATGGTGCTCCAGGACCCGGATGCACAGGTCATCCTGTCCCGTGTCGGTGATGACGTGGCGTTCGGCATGGAGAACCTCGGCGTCGAGCGTGCTCGGATCTGGCCTAGGGTGCGCGAAGCCCTCGATGCGGTCGGGCTCGAACTCGCACTGGCGCAAAATACTTCGGAGCTGTCCGGCGGACAGAAGCAGCGACTCGCGCTGGCAGGGGTGATCGCGATGAACCCCGGCCTGATCCTGCTCGACGAGCCCACGGCCAACCTCGACCCTGTCGGGGTCATCGAGGTCCGCGATGCGATCGCCGAATCCGCGCGGCGCACGGGAGCGACGCTGATCGTCATCGAGCACCGCACCGAAGTGTGGCTGCCCGTCATCGACCGGGTGGTGATACTGGGTGCCGACGGAGCGGTGATCACCGACGGCACACCGGAACAGACGATCCGGCGCAAACACGACTACCTGGTCGATGCCGGCGTGTGGATCCCCCAGGCCCCGGTACCGACGATCACCCGAAACCGTCACCCGGCCACCGAGACGCTGCTCTCCGCGACGGACCTGTCGCTGGGCCACCGAGGTGGCCCAGCCCTGCACGCAGACCTGAACTTTTCGGTCGACCGTGGCCAGATCTCGGTCATCACCGGACCGAACGGCGCAGGCAAATCCACCCTGGCACTCACCCTCGGTGGGCTGCTTCCCCCGCCCGCCGGCCGCGTACAGGCCGATGCCGGCTTCGCCCCCACCCCGGCCCGACGCGAACCCATCCGGTGGAAGTCGAGGGAGCTGCTCACCCGGATCGGTAGTGTTTTCCAGGATCCCGAGCATCAGTTCCTCACCGGAACCGTTCGCGGCGAACTGCTTCTGGGACCTCAGGCCCTCAAGCGGAGCGGGGCCGAAGCCACCGCCGACGCCCTGCTGGAGCGACTGCGCCTGACCCATCTGGCGGGCGCGAATCCGTACACGCTCTCGGGTGGCGAAAAACGCCGGCTGTCGGTGGCCACCGTGCTCGCCACCGGGCCCCAGGTGATCGTCCTGGACGAGCCGACCTTCGGCCAAGATCGCCGCACCTGGGCCGAACTCATCCTGCTGCTGGCCGAGATCGCGGACGAGGGCACCGCCGTCGTCGCCGTCACCCACGATCTGGATTTCACCGCACTGCTGGCCGACACCCGCATCGAACTGCCTGCGTGGATGGCCGTATGACGCTCAACCCCGTTGCCCGACTCCTCACGGCGCTGATCATCGCGGCCGGACTGGTGCTGTCCCTGGATTGGGCGTCGGCCCTGACCGCGCTGGTGCTGGAGATCATGCTGTTCTTCGCCATCGGTGCCCGGCCGCGACCGGTACTCACGCGGACAGCGCTGCTCACTGTCGCGGCCGCGCTGACCGCCGTCACGATCCTGTTGTACGGGCAGTCCAGCGGTGCGGTGCACTGGCATTTCCTGATCATCACCGTGAGCGACGGCTCCATAACGCTGGCGCTGGCGACATTCGTACGGGTGCTGGCGATCGCGCTGCCGTCGATCATCCTGTTCGCCGACGTCGAACCCACCGAGCTGGCCGACGGACTCGGGCAGGTGCTCCGGCTGCCGGTCCGGTTCGTGCTCGGCGCGCTTGCCGGATTGCGACTGGTCGGACTGCTCGGCGAAGACTGGCGCTACCTCGGTCACGCCCGCCGTGCCCGCGGGGTCGCCGACCACGCCCGGTTACGCCGGGTCGCCGGGCAGGCATTCGCGCTGCTGGTGTTCGCCGTTCGGCGCGGCTCGAAGCTGGCCACCGCGATGGAGGCACGCGGGTTCGGTGCCTACCCCACCCGGTCGTGGGCCCGACCGTCACCGTTCGGCGGCCGCGAATTCGCCCTCATTGCGGCCGGATTCGTGATCACCGCAACAGCGATCAGTGTGTCGGTCGCCGCCGGAGCCTGGAACTTCATTGGGACTCGATGACATCGTGGCCGCACTGGTTGCGGCCCAGGCCACGACGGTGCTGATCGACGGCCGCTCCGGGTCGGGCAAGTCGACCCTGGCGACCCGCTTGGGCGAGGTCTGGCGAGGCAGTGTCACGGTCCGCCTCGACGACATCTACCCCGGCTGGGACGGATTGCTCTGGACCGCCGAGCATGTGGAGCAGGAACTGCTCGCACCGCGTGCCGCGGGCCGGCCCGGGCGCTGGCGCGGGTGGGATTGGCACCGAGACGCCCCGGCCGACTGGCACACCGTGGGGCCGGTGCAGCGACTGATCGTCGAGGGCATCGGCGCGCTGACACCCGCCGCACGGGCGTCGGCCGACCTCGGCATCTGGGTCGAGGCGGACGACGCCGAACGCAAACGCCGCGCCCTGACCCGGGACGGCGATGTGTACCGACCGCATTGGGACCGTTGGGCCGCACAGGAACTGGTGTTCATCGAACGCTACCGACCGCGGTCGTGCGCCGACCTGATCGGCGCGCCGGACGGCCACGGATTCGTTTTCACCGCCCCGGAAGGAATGCCATGACGACCCCGCTCTCGCTGGCCCTGGAGTACTTCCACCCCTGGCCCAATTCCGCCGGCTTCTACATTGCACGCCAGCACGGCTGGTATGCCGAGGCGGGCATCGACCTCCAGATCCGCACCGTGGACCCCGGCATCGGTGACAGTCTTGAGCACCTGCGGCGCGGGCTTGTCGATCTCGCGGTCTTTCCCACCAACCGGCTGCTGGTCCGGGCCGAGCACGGCGAGCACCTGAGGGCGATCGCCGCAGTCAACCAGCGCGGCCTGGAGACCATCCGCACGTTGGCCGGCAACGGGATCGACAGCCTCGCCGACCTCGCGGGAAAGCGACTGGCGCTCAACCCCACTCCGCGAGGTGTGGCGATGGTTCGGGATCTGGTACGCGACGCGGGCGGTGACCCCGGCGCGGTGATCCTGGTCGACGTCGGTGTTCGCGAGTTGACCAGTGCCCAATTGGCCGCCGGTGCGGCTGACGCCACGTTCGGGTCCTACTGGGCGTGGGACATCCTGCTCACCGAGCAGCCCGACCGCCCGGAACGGGTGTGGCGGGTCGATGACCACCTGCCCTTCGACTACCACAGCTATCTACTCGGTACACAGAGCATCTTCGCCGAACGAAACCCGCTGTTGATGGCGAACTTTCGCGAGGTGTCGCAGCGCGGATTCCGGTACGCCGCCGAGCACCTCGACGAGGCCGCAGCACTGCTCGCAGATATCACCCCCTACTTCCCCGACGATGTGATCGCCAGTTCACTGGCCGCCATCTCCGCGACCTGGTTCCACGAGAACAGCTGGGGCACGGTCCGTCCCGAGCTCGTCGGACCGTACGCGCACTGGTTGGCCGGACACGGGATACTGACCGCGCCGCAAGACTGGGAGTCGGCCTTCGCCGCGGAGTCCTTCGCGCGGACGGGCCGGACGCTGTGAACGCCCACCCGTTGATCGGTGTCCGGGAACTCGCTGTCGCCCTCGCCGGCCCGGATGCGCCGGTGCTGTTGGATGCCAGCCTGATTCTGCACCGGCCCGAGTTCGACGGGGACCACCACACCGACAGCGGACTCGACACCTACCTGGCCGGCCACCTTCCCGGTGCGATCCATGTCCGGGCCGACGAGGACTTCTCGGTGCCCGCCGACACGCACAACAGGCACCCGCCGCCGCAGGGGTTGGCCGACAGCGCAGCCCGATTCGGGATCGGGCCGCGTACCCCGACCGTGGTCTATGACAGCACCGGCGGTTTCTGGGCAGCCAGGGTCTGGTATCTGCTCCGGTGGATCGGCGTACCGGTGCGCGTGCTCGACGGAGGGTTGGCGGCCTGGCACGCGGCCGGACTGGCGATCGACACCGGCACCGCGGTACTCGAACCGGTTCCGCAATGGCACGCTGCTGCAGAACGTGATGCGTGGATCGACCTCGACGAACTACGCGAAATCCACATCACGAACGGCAATCTGGTCTGCGCACTCTCGGCCGCGGCATTTTCCGGTGCCGAGCCCACCCGCTACTCACGGCGCGGACACATCCCCGGCAGCACCAACCTTCCGGCCCGGGCCCTGCTCGACGCACACGGCCTGCTCCGGCCGCCCGACGAAATCGCTGCGCTGTACCGGGAAGCGGGCGTCGACCTGACCCGTGAGGTGCTGCTCTACTGCGGCGGCGGCATCTCCGCGACGGTGAACGCGCTCGCCCTGACCGTCGCCGGCGTCGACCGGATCCGCATCTACGACGGGTCCCTGGAAGAGTGGAGCGCCGACCCGAGGTTGCCGCTGACGGCCGGGTGAGACAGCTTCAGCGCCGCAAACCAGCCAAGATACGTTGCGCCACTGAAGGTTTGGGTACCGATGCAGCGGCAGCCAACATCTCGTCGACGCGGGTGAACTTGTCCCGTGGCCGGTCGTCACCGCCGCGCGCGACCTCCGCCGCATCGATGGCACGCCAGCCCGCGGCGTCAACGACCGCGGGCCGGCGGCTTCGGACCAGCTTGTCCAGCGCGCCGGGCTTGTGGGCCCGGTCGCCGAGCTGTCCTCGGTTGTAGTCCTCTACCAGGTTGTGCACCGTCTGGGCCGCACACGACTTGTTGGTCCCGATGAAGCCGGTGGGACCGCGCTTGATCCAGCCGGCCACGTAGCTGCCGGGCACCGGCACGCCGGCGTCGAGCACCCGGCCACCGTCATTGGGTACGACGGCGGTGGCCTCGTCGAAGGGCAGGCCCGCGATTGCCTTGCCGCGGTAGCCGATCGACGTCAACACCATGCCGGTGCCCAGCGTGCGTCGGGCGTCCGAACCGGTGACACCGAACTCGATGGCGGATACGCGGCCCTCCCCCAGTACCCGTTGCGGGGTCAGTTGGTAGGCCAACCGGATCCGTGGCCGCGTGGTCGGGGCCGAACCGTCGGCCAGCTTGGACAGGATCTCCAATTTGTTGCGGGTCAACGGGTCCGACTCGTTGGCGAGGTCGCGGATCACCAGATCGTGATCGGCCGCGTCCAGCACCACATCGCAGGTCGAGGTCAGCCCGATCAGTTCGGGCAGCGTGAACGCCGACTGCGCGGGTCCGCGTCGGGCCGCGATCACCACTTCCTGAACCTTGGAGCGGCGCAGCGCGGCCAGGGCGTGATCGGCGATATCCGTGCGCGCCAAGGCATCCGGGTCCGTCGTCAGCACGCGGGCCACGTCGAGCGCGACGTTGCCGTTGCCGACGATGACCACCCGCTCATGACTGAGGTCGACCGGCAGGCCGACGAAATCGGGGTGCCCGTTGAACCACGCCACCACCTCGGTGGCGGTGGCGGTACCCGTCAGGTCCATCCCGTCGATGTCCAGTCGCCGATCGTTGGGCGCCCCGACCGCGTAGAGCACGGCGTGGTGGTGTTCCAACAACTCCGCGTGGGTCAGGTGCGTGCCCACTTCGACGTTGAGGTAGAACGTGAATCCGGTTTGGCGCGTCATCCGGTCGAACAGCCGGGTGACACGTTTGGTGCTCTGATGGTCCGGCGCCACCCCGGCCCGGACCAACCCGTACGGCGTGGGCAGCTTCTCGAAGACGTTCACCCGGACCCCTCGCTGGGTGAGCAACTCGTCGGCCGCATACATCGCCGCCGGGCCGGAACCGACGATCGCCACGGTGAGCGGATCACCGCTGCGCGGAAACACCTTCGGCGCCTCCAGCACCGGCGCCAGCTTCGACGTCGGCGGCAGTTTGCCCTCCCGCTTGGGATAGAACGCCGCGTTCAACTCGATGAACGGCAGCTGGTTCTCGGTGAGCCGGGTGTCGGGCCCGATGGCGCCGACCGGACACGCACTGACACACGCACCGCAGTCCACACACGCATCGGGATCGATGTAGAGCATCTCCGCCGTGGCGAAACCCGGCTCGTCCGGTGACGGGTGGATGCAGTTCACCGGGCAGGCGTAGACACAGGACCCGTCGCTGCAACACGACTGTGTGATCACATGGGGCATGACGCCGACGCTAGGCGACCGAGACCAGATGCTGGCGCTGCGGCTCGCTGCGGTAACGGCTCGGGCTGCCGTTGATCCGGCAGATCCGCCACACCAGTTTGGCCAACGGATTCATCAATCCGCTGTCATGCGCCAGCATCCGCACGTCACCGAACATGTCGCGCAGCATCTGCCGCGACTCCGGCGACTTGAAGAAGATGTCCTTGCGCACCGAGCGCGGGATGTCGAACTTCTTCCAGAAGGTGCGCGGCGGCACGATGATGGCCGAGCACAGGATGCGCATCACGACGGGCACGTAGATGGACAGCACAAAGCGCTTGCGCCAAGACAATTCGGGAACCCGCTTACGCAGGTACTCGTGGGCGAACGAGATGTGGCGGGCCTCTTCGGCCACGTGGATCGCCATCACCCGTTCCATGATCGGATGCAGCGTCTTGCCCTCGCGCAGCACGTTCTTCTGCGTGTGGTCGATGGGCTCCTCGCCGGCGAGGATGCCGAACCAGAACGGAATCGGCAGCGGGCCGGCCACCAGCGGGATGGCGGGCTGGACCCACTTCAGCAGGCGCGGCATGCCCGGCACGTCGGCGCCGATGCGATTGACCATCTCCTGGAACATCAGGGTGTGGTTGCACTCTTCGACGGCCTCATGCAGGCAGTACCGATATTCCGGGGAGCCGTTGGGCGTCCAGAAGGCGTACTCCATCAGGCCGCGGATCAGGATGGACTCGAAGTGCAGGCCGACCTTGGCGACGTTGGCCTGGCGCCACATGCCGATCTCGATCTGGCGCTCCAGCGACTGCGACTGATACCAGGCGTGCGAGCCGATCGGATCGGTGGCGGGCAGAACCCACCGCTCGTCGTTGGGGATCACGGCAAACTCCGGTGAGTCCCACTCGATGTCCTTGTACGGGTTGAAGTTCCGCCGCACCGAACCCTCGGACAGGGTGTTGAGCATCTCGACGTACTGAGTGTCCTCGCTGACGTCCATGTTCTTGCGCCAACGCCGGATCATCTTCGTTCTAGCCACTGGAATCCCTCCATGAGGTTTACATCGAACGGCCTCTTGTCTAGACGGTACCGCAGGTATCGAGTAAAAGTCCATCTTCGGAACCGAGAATTTGCTGCGATTCGTGTCGATATCGGCTGTTGAGGTGCAATACCGTCTGGCATGAGTTGCTGCGCGCGCCACACCGACTGGCGCGGCGGCTGTTATGGCCCATTTCCAGCGGTTACGCCGGCCGACGGGAACGCCTCGCGTCGGTCAGGAATTACCCACTCGTGCGGCCAGTTCAAACCTCGGACCACGGCACAGCGCGAAGGCGGCGACCAGCGCCCGGGAGCCCCGCGGCGGCGACTTTCGGGAAGGGCGTCCATCGGACGGCCACGGTGGCGTGAGAGCAACTCACCCGACGCACCTGCACCGCAGACGGCGCGCAATGCACAACCGGTGGCTACACTCCCAGCTGTCTCACAGCACCGACAAAGGATGCGGATGGTCGTCAATCGCAAGGTCAAGGGTCTGGTGGTCGGTGCCGTACTGGTCGTCGGCGTGCTGATCTCAGGCTCCGTGCTGTCCAGTTGCGCCACCCAGGTCGGCCCGGGGCAGACCGCCATCAAGGTGGACGACTATCTACTCATCCCGGCGGACCCCAAGGTCGACGGCTGCATCGACCCGGAGACGTCGGCGTTCAACCCGCCGGGCGGGTTCAAGGCCTATCGGTACCCGTCGCGCCAGATCAGCTGGGACGCGACCGGCAGTCCCGATTCCGAAGCCGAACCGACCATCGTGGTGTCGAACGCGACCGCCCCGGCCGAGCTGCGGGTTCCCGTCGTCATCACCTTCGACCTGACCACCGACTGCGGCATGTTGATGGACTTCCATCGCGACTTCGGCACCAAGTACCAGGGCTGGCTGGACAACGAAGGCCTGGTCACCCCCGGATGGGTCAATCTGTTGCGCTACGTCATCGGCCAACCCGCCGAGCAGGTGCTCATCAGCGTCGCCCAGAAATACACCTGGCGCGAGATCTGGAACGACGAGAAAGTCCGGATCGAATTCCAGAACGCGCTGCGCGACGCACTGCCCGGCGCCTCCCGGGCCCGCACCGACGGACGCGAGTTCTTCACCAACTTCCAGGTGACGGTCATGAAGCCCGATCCGGTGGAAGCGGGACTGAAGGACGCGATCATCGCCGAGCAGAAGGCCATCGCCGACGCCAGGGCCGCCGAGGCCAAGGGCGTCGCCGACGCCAACGCGGCCCGCGCCAAGGCCGAAGCCGACAAGGCGACCGCGCAGGCACAGACCGAACTGGCCCGCCAGCGCGCGCTGCAGAAGCAGGCCGAGATCGCCGGTTACCCGGACGTCGACGCCTACCTTCGGGCCATCGCAATCGAGAACGGCCAGAACCCGTTCCAGCCGACCTACGTGGTGCCTCAGGCCCCCTGAGACGCACCGGCCGTCAATCCGGTTGCCCCGGGCCGATAATCTGAACCCCATGGCTGAACTGACGATCCCCGCCGATATCAAGCCGCACGACGGGCGCTTCGGGTGCGGACCGTCCAAGGTGCGCCCCGAGCAGCTGGCCGCCCTGGCCGCCGCGGGCGACCTGTTCGGCACCTCCCATCGACAGGCGCCGGTCAAGAACCTGGTGGGCCGGGTTCGCGACGGGCTGCGCCAGCTGCTCGCCCTGCCCGACGGCTACGAGATCGTTCTCGGCAACGGCGGTTCCACCGCGTTCTGGGATGCCGCCGCCTTCGGCCTGGTCGACAAGAAATCGCTGCACCTGACCTACGGCGAGTTCAGCGCGAAGTTCGCCTCCTGCGTCGCCAAGAACCCGTTCGTCGGGGACCCGATCATCATCAAGACCGACCCCGGCACCGCCCCGGAGCCGACCTCGGACCCGTCCGTCGACGTCGTTGCGTGGGCACACAACGAGACCTCGACCGGCGTCGCCGTGCCGGTGCAGCGGCCCGCGGGTGACGCGCTGGTGCTCATCGACGCCACCTCGGCGGCCGGTGGGCTGCCCGTCGACATCGCCGACACCGACGCCTACTACTTCGCCCCGCAGAAGAACTTCGCCGGTGACGGCGGCCTGTGGATCGCGGCGTTGTCGCCGGCCGCGCTGGCCCGCATCGAGGCGATCGCCGCGACCGACCGCTGGGTGCCGGACTTCCTGTCGCTGCCCATCGCGGTCGAGAACAGCCTCAAGAACCAGACCTACAACACCCCGGCCATCGGCACGCTGATCCTGCTCGCCGAGCAGATCGACTGGCTGCTGGGCAACGGCGGACTGGACTGGGCCGTCAAGCGGACCGCCGACTCGTCACAGCGGCTGTACTCGTGGGCCGAGTCGTCGGCGTTCGCCACCCCGTTCGTCGCCGACCCGGCGCTGCGGTCCCAGGTGGTCGGCACCATCGATTTCAACGACGACGTGGACGCGGCCGCCGTCGCCAAGGTGCTGCGCGCCAACGGGATCGTCGACACCGAGCCCTACCGCAAGCTGGGCCGCAACCAGCTGCGGGTGGCGATGTTCCCGGCCGTCGATCCCGAGGACGTCAGTGCCCTGACGGCATGCGTGGACTGGGTCGTCCAGAATCTCTGAGTCGGGGCTGCGTGTCCGCCCGGTAACGGCGGGATAACGCTGTAGGGTCCACGCAGGAGGTCAGTATGCGCGAACTCAAGGTCGTCGGGCTGGACGTGGACGGCAAACGCCTGATCTGCGAGGCGGCTGACTCCGCCGACAAATTCGTCATTCGGGTGGATAACAGGTTGCGCGCAGCAGTGCGCGGCGACAAGGCCACCACCAACCAGACCGAGCTCGAGGTCGAGGTGCCGACAACATTGCGGCCCAAGGAGATTCAGTCTCGGATCCGGGCCGGCGCCTCCGTCGAACAGGTCGCGTCCATCACCGGCGCCGACGTCGAACGGGTGCGGCGGTTCGCCAACCCCGTGCTCCTGGAGCGCGCCCGTGCAGCGGAACTGGCCACGGCGGCGCACCCGATCCTGGCCGACGGCCCGGCGGTGCTGACGCTGCTGGAGACCGTCACCTCCGCGATGATCTCGCGCGGCCTGGACCCCGACGCCACCAACTGGGACGCCTGGCGCAACGAGGACGGCCGTTGGACCGTGCAGCTCGCCTGGACCGCGGGCCGGTCGGACAACACCGCGCACTTCCGGTTCACCCCCGGCTCCCACGGCGGCACCGTGACCGCGTTCGACGAGCGGGCCGCGGAATTGATCGACCCGAACTTCAGCCGCCAGCTGCGTACCGTCGCACCGGTCGCGCAACTGGACTTCGCAGCGACGCCGACGCCCGTCCCCATCCCGGCGCCGGTGCCCGCCCCGGTGGTCATTCCGGAGCCCGCCCCGGCTCCCGTGCCCGCCGCCGCGGTGGAGCCGCAGCCGGAGGCCGAACCGCAGCCCGTCGCGCCGGCACCCAAGCCGGCCCGCACCCGCAAGGCCCGCGCCACGGTGCCTGCCTGGGAAGATGTGCTGCTGGGCGTGCGTTCCTCGGGCACCCAGCGCTGAGTCTCAGCCGGCGAGCAGCGCGAGCAGGGCAACCCAGCCGACGGCCACGCCGACGCCGGAGCCCAGCACGAACCAGCGCCACACCGGCCGCTTGCGCCAGCCCCACACCGTGGGCGCCAGGCCGCCGACGGCCACCAGGTTGAGTCCGACGGTGAGCAGCGGATGCACCCGCGTCAGTCCGACGCTGAGCACGATGATGGCCGCGGCGGTCAGCGCCGCGACGAAGCCGGCGACGGTCAGGCCGGTTCCCCAGGGAGTGGTTGTCTCGCCGGACATCAGGCCAGCCTAGCCCGCTCATAGAAGGCCAATGCCGCGGCCGTGGCGACGTTCAGCGAGTCGGTGCCGCGCGCCATGGGGATGCGCACCCGGACGTCGGCGGACCGCATGGTGTGTTCGGCCAGCCCGGGCCCTTCGGCGCCCACCAGGATGGCCACCTTGTCCTCGGTCAGGCCCGCCATGGCCACGGCCAGGGTGTCCACGGCGGGGTTGGGAGTCATCGCGAGAACCCGGAAACCGTTGTCGCGCAGCATATCCAGTTCATGCGGCCAAGACGGCGCCCAGGCGTAGGGCACCAGCAGCGCGTGCCCCATCGAGACGCGCACCGCGCGCCGGTACAGCGGGTCGGCACATCCGGTTCCGAACAACACCGCGTCGACGTCGAGGCCGGCCGCATTGCGGAAGATCGAGCCGAGGTTCTCGTGGTCGTTCACGCCTTCGAGCACCGCGATGGTGCGGGCGCCGTCGAGCACCTCCTGGACCGTCAACTCCGGCGGGCGCGGGGCCGCGGCGAGCACACCGCGGTTGAGGTGGAAGCCGATGGCCGCCGCCATCACCTCGGCGCCGGCCCGGTAGTAGGGCACGTCCACGCCCGCCAGGTCGGCCGTCAACTCTCCAAGCCTGCGGTCGGTGCCCAGCAGCGCCCGCGGGGTGAACCGGGAGGCCAGCATGCGCTGCACCACCAGCACGCCCTCGGCGATCACCAAGCCCTTGCCGCTGGGCAGGTCGGGCCTGCGGTCGACGCTGTTGAGATCGCGGAAATCGTCCAGACGCGGATCGGCCGGATCCACGATGTCGATGACGTCGGTCAGTTCGCCGAACCTTCGTCGACGATGGCCAGCATGAGATCCGCGGCGTCCAGCAGGGTCTGGCGCTGTTCGGGCGTCAGCTCCGCCAACCGCTGCTGCAGCCATTCGCGGCTGGCCTTGCGTTCGGCCTCCAGCAGGTCGGTCCCGGCCGCCGAGATGGCCACCAGCACCTGCCTGCGGTCATCCGGGTGCGCCGAGCGATCGACGAAGCCGAGGTCCACCAGGGAAGCAATGACCCGCGTCATCGACGGCGGCCGGACCCGCTCACGGGTTGCCAGCGCGCCGGGCGTCATCGGCCCTTCCTTGGCCACCGTGGACAGCGCGGAAAGTTGCGACAGCGACACCGGCGAGTCGGGACGGCGGAAGCGCAACTGCCTGGCCAGCCTGATCACGGCCAACGACAGATCGCTCGACAACCTGGAGTCGACGTCTGTCACAGGGCAAGACAATACCCAGAGGACATCGACTAGGTTGTGAGGCGATGTCAGACGACACGCCAGGTGCCCCGCACGAGCCGCCCGCATTACCGGCCAGGCTCCTCGAACCGGCGCCGGTCATCATCGCGATCGCGGCCGGCTGGCTCGTCGCGGTCGTCCTGGCTTTCACCGTTCCCGCCCTGCACGACTGGCGGCCGATCACCGTCGCCGGGCTGGCCGTCGGGGTGCTCGGCACCTCGATCTTCCTGCTGCAGCTGCGCTCCGCCCGTCGCGGCGACCGCGGCGCGCAGCGCGGACTCGTCAACGAAAACTGAAGGAGCGCAGTGGGTTCCCCGTTACTCCAGGCCCAGATCGACATCGACGCCCCGGTCGCAACTGTCTGGGCGCTGGTCTCGGATCTGCGCCGGATGCCGCAATGGAGTCCGCAGTGCCGTGTCATGAAGGTCTTCGGGCGCACTCGCGTCGGCGCCAAGGCGATCAACCTGAACCGCCGCAACAAGATGTTCTGGCCGACGACGTGCACCGTCACCGAGATCGACCCGGAACGCAAACTGGAATTCCGGGTGGACCTCAACGCGATGGTGTGGAGCTATGAACTCGAAGCCGTCGAGGGTGGCACCCGGCTGATCGAGAGCCGGCGCGCCCCGGAGGGGTTCAAGACGGTGCCCACCATGTTGGTCGACAAGTTCATGGGCGGGGTGCCCAGCTTCGAAGAGGAACTGGTCGCCGGGATGAACGAGTCGCTGCAGCGGATCAAGGCGGCGGCGGAGCGTTAAGACCCGGCCGGGCTTTCGGCCACGTCGAGCACGCCGTCGTCGAACGGGTCGAACAGCGGCGACCCGGTGCCGGCCGGAGCCGGAGTATCCGAATGTGCACCGCAGCCGTACTCGCTGTCGACCACCCGGCCGTCGGCGGACATCTCGTTCCCGCAGACCCCGAAGACGGTGCCCAACGACCCCGCCAGCGGCAGATAGAACCCGCAGTCGCGGCACAACCGGCGGGTGGCCCGTGCCATCGCCGACCCCGGCCCGAAATCACCGTCGTGCCAGCGTTGCGCGGCGTCGAGGCGGCCGTCGAGGCTGAGCACCTGGCGGCGGCCGAGACCGATCTCGCCGGCCACCTCGTCCTGCTCGTCGTCGCCGCTGGACATGTACCCCGGCACCAGCCGCGGATCGTCGGTGAGCGGGGCCAGCAGGTCTCCGGGGCTCAGGTCGCCCGGGCGGACGCGCTCGTCCCACGGCACCCACTGGGGCGCCAGCAGCGCGGTGGGACCGGGCACCAAGACGACCTCGCTGATGGTGACGTGATCGGCGCCCGGATAACCGGCCACCACCACCGCCCACTGCCAGCC
The DNA here is from genome assembly GCA_016197365.1 of Mycolicibacterium cosmeticum. Lineage (GTDB taxonomy): Bacteria > Actinomycetota > Actinomycetes > Mycobacteriales > Mycobacteriaceae > Mycobacterium > Mycobacterium cosmeticum_A. Next base: position 47,839 of record JACPVS010000017.1, read on the forward strand.
CTGGTAGCCGTGCAGCACCGCCAGGAAGCGGTGCGTCGCCGCAGCCGGGTCGTCGAACACCGAGCCCAGGTACTCGCCGACAGCGTCGGCGCCACTGAACTCCTCGATCGCCGCGCGGGCGGCGTCGACCGCACCGAGCAGCAGGGCTTCGAGCTCAGGTGACCGCTCCACCTGCGGCTCGGCCTGTTCGGTGACTTCGGCGACCGGGTCCGTTGCTGTGTCCATCGCGTTCATTATGACCTAGGCGTATTCGGCCTGCCCAGCCCCCGACAGCCACACCGATGGCGTCCCACGGCAGCGGTCGCGGTAAGGGACAATCGAAGTCGTGCCTTCCCGGGACCCCCGATACCATCCACCGCGGCCGCCGTCCGACGGTGAGCACCCCGGCATGGCCAACTATCCGAGCGACGGCGGCGACGGTTCCAACGGCAGGCGCCAACACCCACCGTCGGGCCCGAGCGCCAACAGATGGCTGCCACCGCTGGACGACGAGTCGCCCCGGCACCACACCGAACCCCCGCCCCGCGCCCGGTCAGGGGTCGGCTCATCCGCCGGCGAGAAGGTCACCGTCACCCGCGCCGCCGCGCAGCGCAGCCGGGAAATGGGCAACAAGATGTACGACCTGGTGCACCGGGCGGCCACCGCGGACGGCGCCGACAAGTCCGGGCTGACGGCGCTGACCTGGCCGGTGGTCGCCAGCTCCGCGGTGGACGCCGCGATGGCGGTGGCACTGGCCGACACCCTGTTCTTCGCCGCAGCCTCTGGCGAGAGCAAGAGCAAAGTGGCGCTGTACCTGCTCATCACCATCGCGCCGTTCGCGGTGATCGCCCCGCTGATCGGTCCGGCGCTGGACCGTCTGCAGCACGGCCGCCGGGTGGCGCTGGCGATGTCGTTCGCGCTGCGCACCGTGCTGGCGGTGGTGCTGATCGGCAATTTCGACGGCGCCACCGGCAGTTTCCCGTCCTGGGTGCTTTATCCGTGCGCACTCGGAATGATGGTGATGTCCAAGAGTTTCTCGGTGCTGCGCAGCGCGGTGACTCCGCGCGTGCTGCCGCCGACGATCGACCTGGTCCGGGTGAACTCCCGGTTGACGATGTTCAGCCTGCTGGGCGGAACCATGGCGGGTGGCGCTATCGCCGCGGGCGCCCAGTATCTGCTCAAACTGGCCGAGCTGCCCGGCGCGTTGTACGTGGTGGTGGCGGTGACCGTGGCCGGCGCGGCGCTGTCGATGCGGATTCCCAAATGGGTCGAGGTGACCGCCGGTGAGGTGCCGACGACGCTGAGTTACCACGGCGGCGAGACCGAGACACTGCGCCGGCCCGCCAAAGAGCGGCAGCCGTTGGGCCGCAACATCATCACCTCGCTGTGGGGTAACTGCACCATCAAGGTGATGGTCGGCTTCCTGTTCCTGTACCCGGCGTTCGTGGCCAAATCGCACGGCGACGGCGGCTGGGAGCAGCTGCGCATCCTGGGCCTGATCGGCGCGGCGGCCGGCATCGGCAACTTCGCGGGCAACTTCACCGCGGCCCGGCTCAAACTAGGCAGGCCGTCGCTGCTGGTGACCCGCGCGGCCGTCGCCGTGACGGTGATGGCGCTGGCGGCCGCCGTGTTCGGGAACCTGTTGGTGGCCGCATTGGCCACCCTGGTGACCTCGGGGGCCAGCGCCATCGCGAAGGCGTCGCTGGACGCGTCGTTGCAGGACGACCTGCCGGAGAAATCCCGGGCGTCCGCGTTCGGCCGGTCGGAGTCGCTGTTGCAGCTGGCCTGGGTGCTCGGCGGGGCCACCGGCGTACTCATCTATCCGCAACTGTGGGTCGGGTTCACTACGATCACGGCCGTGCTGATTCTCGGTATGGCCCAGACACTGGTGAGCTACAACGGTGCATCGTTGATACCCGGCCTGGGCGGTAACCGCCCGGTGCTCGCCGAAACCGAGGGCGGCCCCGTCGCCGCCCCGACTGGACGCCGATGAAGCGCGTTCTGGCGGTCCTGCTGGCGGTGGCGCTGGTGGCGTCGGTGGGCACCGGCCTGCTGGTGTGGCAGCTGACCCGGCACGAGGGCACCTCGCTGCCGGAGATCAGCGCCTATTCGCACGGCGAGTCGGTGCGCATCGGCCCCTACCGGTATTGCCAGGTGCTCGATCTGGACAACTGTGAAATACCGCAGACCACAGGCGATCTGGCCGTGAATTCGCGTAACCCGGTGCAGCTGTCGGTGCCGTCGGCGATCGCGCGGGCGCCCTGGTGGCTGATCCGTGCCTACGAGGACGCCCCGTCGCCGGTGGTCTCGGAGTTCCGGCCGGGCACGACGCTCGCGGTCACCATTCCGACCGTCGACGCCCGGTTCGGCAAGCTGACAGGTCTGGCCGTGCAGGTTCCGACCCTGGTGCGCGACGAGGCGGGCAACGAGTTCCCGCTGCCGCACGCCGAGTGGTCGGTGCGCACCGTCTGGAGTTAGGGCTTGCTATTCGGGAGGAGTGCCGTCCCCGAATGGCCTGCCGCCCAATGCTTCCCGGCCGTGCGGGGTGGTCCAGCCGGACAGCTCCGGCCCCTTCGGGACGAACTGGGTGGGATTGATGTCCTTGTGCACGATGTAGTAATGCGCCTTGATCTGATCGAAGTCGACGGTGTCGCCGAATCCGGGTGTCTGGAACAGATCGCGGGCGTAGGCCCAAAGCACCGGCATCTCCGAGAGCTTGGACCGGTTGCACTTGAAGTGCCCGTGGTAGACGGGGTCGAACCGGGCCAGCGTGGTGAACAGCCGGACGTCGGCCTCGGTGATGGTGTCGCCCACCAGATACCTTTGCGCGCTTAATCTTTCGGAGACCCAGTCCAGCGCGGCGAACAGCCGGTCATAGGCCGCCTCGTAGGATTCCTGCGAGCCCGCGAACCCGCAGCGGTACACGCCGTTGTTGATCTCGGTATAGATTCGGCGGGCGACCTCGTCGATCTCGGCACGCAGCGGTTCGGGATAGAGCTGCGGTGCGCCCGCGCGGTGGTAGTCCGTCCATTCGGTGGAGAAGTCCAGCGTCATCTGAGCGAAGTCGTTGGTGACGACGGCGCCGGTGGGCACGTCGACGATCGCGGGCACCGTGATGCCCTTGGGGTACTTCGGGTCACGCCGGAAGTACGCGTCCTGCAGCCGCGGGATACCCAGCACCGGGTCCACACCGCCGGGGTCGAGGTCGAAGGTCCAACTGCGGGCGTCATGGGTGGGCCCGCAGTAGCCGATGGACAGCGCATCCTCCAGACCCAGCAGCCGCCGCACGATGATGGCGCGGTTCGCCCAGGGGCAGGCGCGCGCCACGATCAGCCGGTAACGCCCCGGCTCGACCGGGAAGCCGTCGCGGCCGTCCGCGGTGACGCGGGTGGGGATGTAGTTGGTGTCGCGGTTGAACTCACCCTGCGGGCTGACGTAGGCCATGGCCCCAGTCTTCCCCGTCGAGCGTGCGCTCATGTGTGAGAACTGACCGAACTTTCGATCAGACCTTCACGTTCGAGGACTCAGGCGTCGAGTTCGGCAGCGACGGCCTTGACGACCTCGGACACCCGGCGGGCGACCTTGCGGTCGGGGTACTTACCCTTGCGCAGCTCCGGCTGGATGGTGTTCTCCAGCAGGGTGATGAGGTCACCGATGATGCCGTGCAGCTCGTCGGGCGTGTGCTTGTGCTCGACGGTGGCCGCTTCGCGGCGGGTCCGGGACAGGCTCGGCGGCGGGTCGACGAGCGTGACGCTCAGCGCCTGCGGGCCGCGGCGTCCGGCGGCCAGGCCGAACTCGACCTTCTGGCCGGCCTTGAGGCCTTCGACGCCAGCGGGAAGCGCCGAGGAACGGACATAGACGTCCTCGCCGTCCTCCTGGGACAGGAAGCCGAAGCCCTTTTCGGTGTCGTACCACTTAACCTTGCCGGTCGGCACTGCTGTTCACCCGCTCGTCTCTTGATCACATAAGTAATGCGTCCCGCCTGCGCAGGACGCAATGTATGTGGATCTTATCCAACTCCCGGGGCGCCGTGCTCCTGCCCGCCGGTTCTGGCCCCCCGGTAGGCTGAAACGACCGCTGGAGGAGACATGCGCCTGGTCCTGAATATCGTCTGGTTGATTTTCGGTGGGCTGTGGCTGGCACTGGGCTATCTGCTGGCCGCCATCATCTGCTTCGTTCTCATCATCACCATCCCGTTCGGGTTCGCCTCGCTGCGCATCGCGCTGTACGCACTGTGGCCGTTCGGCTACACCGTCGTGGACAAGCCGGGGGTGCGCCCGGGGGCACTGGCCGGCAACGTCATCTGGCTCATCGTGGCCGGAATCTGGCTGGCCATCGGGCACCTGGTGAGTGCGGTGGCCATGGCGATCACCATCATCGGCATCCCGCTGGCCCTGGCCAACCTCAAGATGATCCCGGTGTCGTTGATGCCCCTCGGTAAAGAGATCGTGCCCGTCGACCAAACGGCACTGGTGAGCTGATGACGCTCACCGATCTCGGCCTGCCCATGCCGTCGGTGCCTTCCGTGTCTTCTGCCGGAATGCCCACCGAAGGCCCACTGCTCGACACCTTCGGCCGGATCGCCACCGACCTGCGGGTGTCGCTGACCGACCGGTGCAATCTGCGCTGCACCTATTGCATGCCTGCCGAGGGCCTGGACTGGCTGCCGGGCAGCCAGCTGCTCAGTGCTGCCGAGCTGGGCCGCCTGCTGCGGATCGCCGTCACCCGGTTGGGCATCACCAATATCCGCTTCACCGGTGGCGAACCGCTGGTCTCGCGGAATCTGGAAGAAGTCGTCGCCACGGCGGCGGCGCTGCGGCCCCGGCCCCAGATCGCCATGACGACCAACGGCATCGGGCTGGCCGCGCGGGCGGCCGGACTCAAACGGGCCGGCCTGGACCGCGTCAACGTCTCCCTGGACACCGTCGACGCCGCGCATTTCACCCAGATCACCCGCCGCGACCGGCTCGACGACGTGCTGGCCGGGCTGGCAGGCGCGGCCGCCGCCGGGCTGGCGCCGGTGAAGGTCAATGCCGTGCTGGATCCCCGGACCGGGCTCGACGACGTGGTGCCCCTGCTGCGATTCTGCCTGGAGCACGAGTACCAGCTGCGCATCATCGAGCAGATGCCGCTGGATGCGGGCCATGAATGGAGCCGGGATCGCGCGATCGGCGCGCACGCAGTGCTCTACACGCTGCGTCAGTACTTCGATCTGCGGCCGGATCCCGCCCCGCGTGGGTCGGCGCCGGCCGCGCTGTGGCGGGTCAACGGCAGCGCCGCCACCGTCGGCATCATCGCGTCGGTCTCAGCGGCGTTCTGCGGGGCATGCGACCGCACCCGGCTGACGGCCGACGGCCAGATCCGTAACTGCCTGTTCTCCGCCGCGGAGACCGACCTGCGCGGGCTGCTGCGCGGCGGAGCCGGCGACGACGAGATCGAGACCGCGTGGCGCCGCGCGATGTGGGCCAAGGCTGCCGGGCATGGCATCAACGATCCGAGTTTCGTCCAGCCCGCACGGCCGATGAGCGCGATCGGCGGGTGACGGTGACGGGCGCCCCGGCAGGCCCGGCGATGACCGTGACCGTGCGTTATTTCGCCGCAGCACGGGCCGCTGCCGGAATCGAGATCGAAACGTTGCAGCTGCAAAAGGATTTGACGCTCGAATCGTTGGTGCAGCAACTATCGGCCCGCGGCCCGGAGTTGGCCAAAGTCCTGGCACGCTGCTCTTTCCTGTGCGACGAGGTCGCCGTGCGCGATCGCGACAAGCCGCTACAAACAAACCAAACCGTCGATGTGTTACCCCCTTTCGCCGGCGGCTAGCGGTGATATGCGTCACATAACGAAACGGTCACGACGAGCCTACCGACAGGTTTAGCGGCGACAACACCTGCGAAAACGCCCGAGCGGCCTGCGCCTTTAAAGTCCTCATAAGATTTGCTGCCTGTGAAAACGCCGAAAAGGCATCGAGGTGACGCACGCCCGCCGAACAGTTACCGTCTTGCCCAAGCCATTTGACCTATATCGGATGGCCCGCAGCGCCCTTTACGCCGAGCTCCATCCACCGGGCACTGCCACCAACGAACCAAACCTTGGATGGAGGCGGGGGACCCAACCGGTCCGCCGAAACGCAGACCAGGGCTCACAGCGTGAGCCCTCGGGGTGAAGCCGGCGTCGGCAACGACGCAGGCCGGGCAACCTCTCCAGCCCGAACCCGACAGCTGACCTCGTAGGCGTTCACGAGAGGACTGTCTTTTTCTATGAGTGGACGGCACCGCAAGCCCACGTCATCTTCAGTAAGCGTCGCCAAGATCGCCTTCACCGGCGCGGTCCTCGGCGGCGGAAGCCTCGCCCTTGCCGGGCAAGCAGGCGCCGCCACCGACGGCCAGTGGGATCAGGTTGCCCGCTGCGAGTCCGGCGGAAACTGGGCCATCAACACCGGCAACGGTTACCAGGGTGGATTGCAGTTCTCCCCCGGCACCTGGTCCGGCCACGGCGGCAGTGAGTACGCCCCCGCCGCCCACATGGCGAGCAAGGACGAGCAGATCGCCGTCGCCGAGCGTGTGCTGGCCACCCAGGGCAAGGGTGCCTGGCCCGTCTGCGGCCGTGGCCTCGGTGCAGCGTCGCCGCGCAATGTCGTCAACGAGCCCGCCCCGCCGCAGGCGCTCGACAATCCTCTGATCAACGGTGAGGTCCCGGCGCCGCCCGCGCCGGAGCCGGCCCCCTTCGACGCGTTGAGCGCGCCGCTGCCCGACGCTCCCCCGCCGCCGGCCCCCGAGCCGCTGCCGCCGGCACCCGACGCCATCCCGGCCGTGCCCGTGGACGCCGTGATCCCGGCCCCGGCCGATCTGCCGCCGGCACCGATCGATGCACCCGCGCCGGACGCCGTGATGCCGCTGGACGCGCCGCTCCCGGCACCCGTCGATGCCGCTCCGGTCGACGCCCCGCTGGACGCTCCTGCGCCCCAGCCGGCTCCTGCCCCGGCCGACATCGTCAACGTCGACAACGTGATTCCCGCCCCGGCTCCGGTCGACCCGGCCGCGCCGGTCGTCGAGGCCGCCAGCTGGGATGCCACGCCGGCTCCGGCCGGCCAGCCCGAGGTGTGGGCGCTGCACGGCGCTCCGATGCCGCTGGACCCGGTCCTGCCCGCTCCCGATCCGGCCCCGGCCCCCGCGCCCGGGCCTGCCCCGGTCGCCGCCGACGCCGATGCGCTGGCACCGCTGGCAGCGGTCAACATCCCGCAGCCCGCATACGACATCGCCAACCAGGCCGTCTCCGGCCAGCTTCCGGCGCCCGCCGACGGCGTGCCGCACCTGATCAGCCCGGAGAACCTGCCGCCCGGATCGACCATGGATCCCAACGCGGGGGGCGCCGAGAGCCCCAACGTCAGCTACATCAAGCAGCTGTGGCACGCCGTGCAGAACCAGGACATCTCCGGCAAGGACGCGCTGATCGCCATCGGTACCCAGCGGTCCATGAACAGCCCGATCCCGGATGAGATCCCGGCTCCGCCGAACGCACCGGGCGCCGCCCCGGTGGCAGCCCCCGCCGACGCAGCACCCGCGCCCGCGCCGGCCCCGCTGCTGCCGACGCCCTAGTCACGTATTCGCCGAAACGGTATTCCAGCAGTGTGAAGCTGCGGGGATACCGTTTCGTCGTTTCCGGGCTCAGGCCGAGTTGACCCATTCCTCGGTGCCGTCGCCGAAGAACTGGTGCTTCCACACCGGCAGCCGGGCCTTCACGGTGTCCACCAGCAGCGCGCAGGTCTGGAACGCGGCGCCGCGATGGTCGGCGGCGACGGCGACGGTCAACGCCGCGTCCCCGATGTGCAGCACCCCGATGCGGTGGCTCACCGCGACGGCCCGCACGCCTTGGGCGTCGCGGGCCACTTCCTCGACCACCTCGGTCAGCGTCTGGAGGGCCGACGGGTGTGCGGAGTACTCCAGCCGGGTGACGTGACGGCCACCGTCGTGATCGCGCACGACCCCGGAGAACCCGACCACCGCCCCGGCCGCCTCGTGGGCCACCAGCGCCTCGTGCTCGGGCAGCGAGATCAAGTCCTCGGTCAGCGCGACCCGGACGATCTCAGCGGTTTTCCCTTCTTCGCGCGAGCGCTCATCAGCGGACATGATCGCCTCCGCCGAGTTGGTCCAGCGCGTGCTCCAGGACGCCGTCGAGCACGCCCAGCCCGTCCTTCACGCCGCCGGTGGAGCCGGGCAGGTTGATGATCAGCACGCCGTCACGCACGCCGCAGACGCCGCGCGACAGCACCGAGGTCGGCACATGCGGCAGACCGGACCGACGGATGGCGTCGGCGAGACCGGGAATCTGATAGTCGACGATGTTCGCGGTGGCATCCGCGGTGCGGTCGGTCGGTGAGATGCCGGTGCCGCCGGAGGTCAGCACGACGTCCACTCTGGCCTCGACGGCGGCGAACAGTGCGCGGTTGACCGCCACCCCGTCCGCGACGACCACGGGTGGGGGGACCTCGAATCCGCGTGCGGTGAGCCAGTCCACGATCACCGGCCCGCTGCGGTCCTCGTAGACACCGGCGGACGCGCGGGTGGAGGCCACGATCACGGAGGCGGTTCTCATCGTGTCCAGGTACCCGTCTTGCCGCCTTCTTTGTGCACCACCTGGATCCCGTCGATGCGGGCGGCGCGGTCGACGGCCTTGATCATGTCGTAGAGCGTCAGGGCGGCCACGCTCACCGCGGTCAGCGCTTCCATCTCGACGCCGGTGCGGTCGGTGGTGCGGACGGTGGCGGTGATGGTCACCTCGGTGCTGCCGATGGTGAACTCCACGTCGACGCCGGTGAGCGCCAGCTGGTGGCACAGCGGGATCAGGTCGCTGGTGTGTTTGGCCGCCATGATGCCGGCGATCCTGGCCGTGGCCAGCGCATCCCCTTTGGGGAGGCCGCCGGCGGCGATGAGTTCGATGACGTCCGCGCGGCTCTGCACCGTGCCGACGGCGACGGCGGTGCGCTTCGTCGAATCCTTGGCCGAGACGTCGACCATGTGGGCGGCGCCCGACTCGTCGAGGTGCGAGAGCCCGCTCACCGGATTACTTGTTGACGACAGTGACCGCGTGCGTGAACGGCAGGTCCTCGGCCGGAACCGGGAAGGTCACGTCACCGAACGGCGAGAGGGCACCGACGCGGTCGCTGGCGAGTTCGCTGACGGCGTGCTCGCCGTCGGCCACCTGGGGCCAGCCATTGTCGACGTACTGCTTCTTCTTGTCAGCCACGACTGACATTGTGGCAGGTACCGCGCTCTGGGGCGAGACCGGTGGCCGTCTCGCCGCTCACCCGCGCAGGAAGCTGCTTTACGCTGGTCAGCGATGAGCCAGAACCCACGCCCGAGCGTGCCCCTGGGCGTCTGGCTGGCTGACCTTCCCGACGACCGCCTGATTCGACTGTTGGAGTTGCGCCCCGACCTCACCCAGCCGCCACCGGGCACGCTCGCGGCACTCGCCGCCCGCGCCCAGGCGCGCCAGTCGGTGAAGGCCGCCACCGACGCCCTGGATTTCCTGCACCTCGCCGTGCTGGACGCGATGCTGGCACTGCAGGCCGACGCCGGTCCGGTGCTGCCCGAGACGGTGGTGAAGTTCCTCGGGTCCCGCGCCGACGCCGACGCGGTGCGCTTGGCCCTGACCGATCTGACCGATCGCGTGCTGGTGTGGGGTGCGGATTCGCTGCGGGTGACCCCCGAGGTGGCTTCGGGACTGCCCTGGTTTCCCGGACAGGCGGTGCAGGCCGAACCGGACCTGGATCCCGGCGCCATCGCGGCCCTGCTGGCCGATATCGACGGTCCGCAGCGCGACCTGCTGAACCGGCTGGCGGAGGGTTCGCCGGTCGGGCGGACCCGCGACGCGGCGCCCGGCACGCCGGCGGATCGGCCGGTGCAGCGTCTGCTGTCCGCCGGACTGCTGAACCGCGTCGACGAGGACACCGTCATCCTGCCCCGACTGGTCGGCCAGGTGCTGCGCGACGAGTTGCCCGGTCCCGTCGGCCTGAACCGCCCGGATCCGACGGTCAACACGACCAAGCAGGCCGACGCCGACTCGGTGGCTGCCGGCGCGGCGATCGATCTGCTCCGCGAGATCGATGTCGTCCTCGAAACTCTTTCGGCCACACCGATTTCCGAGCTGAGAGCCGGCGGTCTCGGGGTGCGTGACGTCAAACGCCTGACCAAGCTGACCGGTATCGACGAGCAACGCCTCGGGCTGATCCTCGACATCGCGGCGGGGGCGGGCCTGATCGCCTCGGGCGTGCCCGACCCGCTACCGCAGGACGGCAGCTCCCCGTACTGGGCGCCGACGGTGGCGGCCGACCGGTTCATCGAGGCGACGACGGCCGCCCGCTGGCACCTGATCACGTCGACCTGGCTGGACCTGCCGTCGCGTCCCGGGCTGGTCGGCACCCGCGGCCCGGACGGCAAGCCCTACGGCGCCCTCTCGGATGCGTTGCACTCCACCGCGGCCCCGTTGGACCGGCGACTGCTGCTGGAGATGCTGGCCGAGCTCAAGCCGGGAGCCGGGGTGGACGCCGCCTCCGCGGCGGGGGCGATGATCTGGCATCGGCCGCGCTGGGCGGCCCGGCTGCAGCTCGAACCCGTCACCGATCTGTTGCGCGAGGCGCACGCGGTGGGTGTGGTGGGCCGCGGCGCCATCGCCGGCCCGACGCGGGTTCTGCTGGCGGGCGGTACCGAGGACGAGATCGTCGCGGCGATGGGCAAGGCGCTGCCCGCGCCGCTGGACCATTTCCTGCTGCAGGCCGACCTGACCGTCGTGGTGCCCGGCCCGCTGCAGCGCGACCTGGCCGAGCAGTTGGGGGTGGTGGCCACCGTCGAGTCGGCCGGCGCGGCGATGGTCTACCGGATCAGCGAGCCGTCCATCCGGCACGCCCTGGATTCGGGACGTACCGCAGGAGAACTGCATGCCTTCTTCACGCGGCATTCGAAAACACCTGTGCCCCAAGGGCTGACCTACCTGATCGACGACGTGGCGCGCCGGCATGGGCAGCTGCGGGTCGGGATGGCGGCGTCGTTCGTGCGGTGCGAGGACCCGGCGCTGCTGGCGCAGGCGATCGCCAGCCCGGCCGCCGAGCCGTTGGAACTGCGCATCCTGGCGCCGACGGTCGCGGTGTCCCAGGCCCAGATCGGCGACGTCCTCGCGGCCCTGCGCGCCGCCGGATTCGTCCCGGCCGCCGAGGATGCATCGGGTGCGGTCGTCGACATCAGCGCCCGTGGCGCCCGGGTGCCGGTCCAGGGCCGGCGACGGACGTATCGCCCGTTGACCGCGCCCGCCGCGCAGACACTCGCCGCGATCGTCGCCGTGCTGCGCAAGGTGTCGTCGACGCCGGCCGCCGGACAGCGCCTGGATCCCGCCGGCCTGATCACCCAGTTGCAGCAGGCCGCCCTCACCCAGCAGCCGGTGGTGATGGGTTATGTCGACCCGGCCGGGGTGGCCACCCAGCGGGTGATCGAGCCGATCAACGTCCGCGGGGGCCAGCTCACGGCCTTCGACCCCGCCGCCGGACGGGTTCGCGAGTTCGCCATCCATCGCGTGACCTCGGTGGTGTCGGCAGACTCTGGATAATGGATGGGATGAGTAACTCCGAGAGCCGCCGCCGATGACCGAGGGACCGCTGATCGTCCAGTCGGACAAGACCGTGCTGCTCGAGGTCGACCACGAGCTCGCCGGCGCCGCCCGCGCGGCCATCGCGCCGTTCGCCGAGCTGGAACGTGCCCCCGAGCACATCCACACCTACCGCATCACCCCGCTGGCGCTGTGGAACGCGCGGGCGGCCGGCCATGACGCCGAGCAGGTGGTGGACGCGCTGGTGAGCTTCTCCCGGTACGCGGTGCCCCAGCCGCTGCTGGTCGACATCGTCGACACCATGGCCCGCTACGGCCGCCTGCAGCTGGTCAAGCATCCCGCGCACGGCCTGACGCTGGTCAGCCTCGATCGCGCGGTGCTCGAAGAGGTGTTGCGGCACAAGAAGATCGCCCCGATGCTGGGCGCCCGCCTGGACGACGACACCGTCGTCGTGCACGGCAGCGAACGCGGCCGGGTCAAGCAGATGCTGCTGAAGATCGGCTGGCCCGCGGAGGACCTGGCCGGCTATGTCGACGGCGAGGCGCACCCGATCGTCCTGGACCAGGACGGCTGGGAGCTGCGCGACTACCAAGAGATGGCCGCGGACTCGTTCTGGGCGGGCGGGTCCGGCGTGGTGGTGCTGCCGTGTGGCGCGGGCAAGACGATCGTCGGCGCGGCCGCCATGGCCAAGGCCGGCGCGACGACGCTCATCCTGGTCACCAACACCGTCGCCGGCAGGCAGTGGAAACGCGAACTGATCGCCCGCACGTCGCTGACCGAGGAGGAGATCGGCGAGTATTCGGGCGAGCGCAAGGAGATCCGTCCGGTCACCATCGCGACGTACCAGGTGATCACCCGGCGTACCAAAGGTGAGTACAAGCACCTGGAGCTGTTCGACAGCCGCGACTGGGGCCTGATCATCTACGACGAGGTGCACCTGTTGCCCGCGCCGGTGTTCCGGATGACCGCGGACCTGCAGTCGCGCCGCCGGCTGGGCCTGACCGCCACCTTGATCCGCGAGGACGGCCGTGAGGGTGATGTGTTCAGCCTGATCGGCCCGAAGCGTTATGACGCGCCGTGGAAGGACATCGAGGCGCAGGGCTGGATCGCGCCGGCGGAGTGCATCGAGGTGCGGGTCACCATGACCGACAACGAGCGGATGCTCTACGCCACCGCCGAACCCGAGGAGCGCTACAAGCTCTGCTCGACGGCGCGCACCAAGGTCGCGGTGGTGAAGTCGATCCTGGAACGCCACCCGAACGAACCCACGCTGGTGATCGGCGCCTATCTGGACCAGCTCGACGAGTTGGGCCAGGAACTGAACGCGCCGGTGATCCAAGGTTCGACCAAGAACGCCGAGCGGGAGCTGCTGTTCGACCAGTTCCGCCGCGGCGAGATCCGCACGCTGGTGGTCAGCAAGGTGGCGAACTTCTCCATCGATCTACCGGAAGCGTCTGTGGCCGTTCAGGTTTCGGGCACCTTCGGGTCCCGGCAGGAGGAAGCCCAGCGGCTGGGCCGGTTGCTGCGACCGAAGGCCGACGGCGGTGGCGCCGTGTTCTACTCGGTCGTCTCGCGCGACAGCCTCGATGCCGAGTACGCCGCACACCGGCAGCGCTTCCTGGCCGAGCAGGGCTACGGCTACATCATCAAGGACGCCGACGACCTGCTCGGGCCCGCCATATGACCGTCGACCGGATCTGAGGCATGCGCCCTCAGGTTTCCAGTGCGCCCGCCGCCAACGCGGCCCCGTTGATCCTGGTGAGCACCGCGTGCAGGTGCTCCAGTTCGGCGAGGTCGACACCGAGGCGGGCCACCACCGTGGGCGGGATGTCGAGGGCCCGACGGCGCAGCGCAACGCCTTCGGGTGTGAGAGCGACGAGGGTGGCGCGTTCATCGGTGTTGCCGCGGGTCCGGGTGATCAGCCCCAGCGTGTCGAGCCGCTTGAGCATCGGCGACGTCGTGGCCGGGTCGAGCTGCAAAAGTCCCGCAATCTGTTTGACCGGCAGCGGTTCTCCGCCCGCGTTCGCGTTGTCCCACAGGGCCAGCATCACCAGGTACTGCGGGTGGGTGAGGCCGAGCGGCTCGAGCAGCGGCCGGTACACGGCGAGCACGGCACGGTTGGTCACCGCCAGCGCGAAACACACCTGACGTTCCAGGGCCAGGGGATCGACGACTTCGGTCGCGGTGGTCATGCACACCAGTATACTACTTGATTAGTGCCCTAACTATTAGCGTACAATCTAAGTAGAGATCGGCACCACCCACAGGAGCCACCATGACCACTTCACGACCGTCCGCACTGCAGCACCTCGCATACGCGTACGGACGCCGCCTGCCTGACTCGATGCGGGAGTGGGTCGCCCACGACCTGACCGGACCGGGTGCCATCCGCCGGCACATGATCCGGTACTCGATTCCGCCGCTGCTGATCTTGTCGCCGCTGTGGCTGCTGCCCGCGTCCGTCTACGTGCACCTCGAGATGACGGTGCCCATCTACTTCTGGGCCGTGGTGATGGCCTTCGTCCTCAACAAGATATGGCGCAGGCACCGGCTCGCACAGCACGGCCTCGATCCCAACCTGGTCGACCTGGCCAACCGGGAGAAGAACGCCCGCTTCCACGAGGAGTACGCGCAGCGTTTCGGAGCCCGGCCGGAATCGGCCAAGTGGCAGTCCAATTCCAGCCCATTCTGACCTCAGATATGTGGCCCGACCGGTTTGACCACGGTCAGTAGCACCACCGAATCCGCCAGCGCTGCCAGGCTGTGCCGGGTCCGCGGAATGACCAGGTGATCGCCGGGTGAGCCCTCCCAGTTCGCGTCGGCGCTGCTGAGCCGGACCCGGCCTTCGAGCACCTGCAGCGTCGCCTCCCCCGGACTCTCGTGCTCATCGAGCCCGTTGCCTCGGTCAGCGCTATCAACGTCTGACGCAGCGCATGCTCGTGTCCGCCGTACACCGTGTGCGCGCTGCGGCCACTGCCGGCAGCGCGTGCCGAGACCAGTTCCTGGCGCGCGAGCGCCGTCAGTGAGATCTTCTCCATGACACCCGATGCCTCCACTTCGGGGCCGCGCGCGACCGAGAAGGGACAGTCGCAACGGCCGGGCACCACAGAAGATCGTCATCCGGCCGCCGATGCGCCGAGCGAATTCGACAGCGCTGCCTTCGCGGCGCGCGACGCCTCGTCGGCCAGGATCTCCGGTTCGCCGTTGAGCAACCCGTCGACGGCCACCCGCGCGACGACCGCGGGATCTGTCTTCTGGTCGGCCGGGATGTAGCGGACCATGTCGGTGTCCATGTACCCGACATGCAGCGCAGACACCGAAATTCCGCGGGGTGCGAGTTCCTCACGCACGGCGTCGGTGAGCGCCCACGCCGCCGCCTTCGCCGAGGCGTAGGCACCTGAAGTGTGCGGGTGCAGCCACGACAGCACCGACAACACGTTCAGGATCGCGCCGCCGTCATTGCGTTCGATGACGGGCGCAAAAGCACGGGTCACGCTCAGTGTGCCGAAGTAGTGGGTCTCCATCTCCAGTCGCACATCGTCGATCGGCCCGGTGAGGAGATTGGCGCGGGTGGACACCCCGGCGTTGTTCACCAGCACGGTCACGTCGGACGCGGTCTGCGCGGCCCGTCGGACAGACTCCGGGTCGGTGATGTCCAGCTGGACCGGGATGGCGCCCGGCAGGTCGATGGTCTCGGGGCGCCGCGCTGCGGCGTACACCTTGGCACCGCGGGCCAGCAGCTCAGCGGCGATCTGCCTGCCCAGTCCACGGTTGGCGCCGGTGACCAGCGCAGTGATGTTGTCAGTCATACCGCGCACAACATCGGCAATGACGACATCGGTACCCGGCCGGTACTAGGAATCGCCTTCCAGCTGCGAGCAATCCGATCCTGGCCCGGGACGCGCCCCGGCCCGATGATCAGACGATGCGACGACACCTCCACACCGCCGTGCTGCCCACCGCCGCGGCACTGGCCGCCGCGATGGGCGTCGGCCGGTTCGTCTACACGCCCATCCTGCCGTTGATGACAGCCCAGGCCGGGCTCGGCGCGCACTCGGCCGGGCATCTGGCGACCGCGAACTATCTCGGCTACCTGGGCGGCGCGGTGGCCACGACGCTGTCCCCGCGGCTGGCCCGCTCCGGGCTTGCCTGCCGGGTCTCGCTGCTCGCGATCGTCGCGAGCATGGCGGCAATGCCGTTGACAGTCAACGTCATTGCGTGGTTGTCGCTACGCACCGTCGCGGGATTCACCAGCGCGGTGGTGTTCGTGATAGCCGTCAACACGCTGCTGGAGCGGTTGCCCGAAAAGGTGGGTTGGGGCTTCGGCGGGGTGGGCGCGGGGATCGCGTTGTCCGCGGTCCTGGTGCTGGCGCTGCCCACCGCCGCCGGGTGGCGCACGGCGTGGTGGTCGGCGGCGGCCCTCGCCTCAGTGCTCGCCGCGGCCGGCTGGTCCGTGCATCCGCGGCGCGAAACCGCGCCGACCGGCGTGGCACCCACACGGACGCACCGCGCGGGCACCGCGCGATTCGTGCTCCTGTTCACCGGCTACACGCTGGAAGGCATCGGCTACATCATCGCCGGGACCTTCCTGGTGGCGGCGGTGACGCAGCATTCCCCCGGCGCCCTGGGTAACAGCGCCTGGCTGGTGGTCGGGCTGGCCGTCATCCCATCGGCCGCGCTGTGGGTCCGGCTCGGCGCGCGGTTCGGCCAACCGGCGATGCTCACCGCGGCACTGGCGCTGCAGGCCGTCGGCATCGCACTGGCCTGCCAGGGCGGCAGCGCGGCGAGCTTGGCGGGGGCACTGCTGTTCGGGGGCACCTTCATCGGGGTGAGCACGCTGGCCATGGCCGAGGGACGACTGCTCGGGATACGCGGCGCAGTGGCCCTGCTGACCGTCGGCTACTCCGTCGGCCAGATCGTGGGACCGCTGGTGGTGGCGCCACTGCTGGACGGCGGCTACCGGCCGGCGCTCATCGTCTCGGCGTCGATCGTGCTACTCGCCGGACTGGCGACCGGCGCGGTGTGGGTCATCACCCGGCAGCCAGGTACTGGGCTCACCCACTTCGAGAATGCCTGTACCGGTGGTGAATTGGTCGATGACCGCAAGGATGGCCGGGTTGGTTTCGTCCCGGCGCCACACCAGTGACCACGTCCACAGCGGAGTAGGGGCCACCACCGGCCTGCGCACCAGGTCACGCGGTTCAGCGTCGTTCTGCCCACGCGGGTTGTTCAGCACCGGACGGCCCAGATTGCGCACGTGCTCGAAGAAGGTCGGCCCGGTGACCCCGCCGTCGTCGGTGCGCATCACGCGGGCCCCGGTGTCAGCGGCGAACCGCTCGGCGTAGCGGTTCCACGACGACCAACTCGCGGTATCGGTGTCCACCAGTACCACGGTGTCCTTGGCCTGCACCGGTGCGTCGTCGTTGCCGGGGCACAGGGCATACAGCCGGTCCACCCCGACCAGTCGCGCCTCCAGCGACAGCGCGTCGAGGTCGGCGTCGAGCACCCAGCAGATGGCGAGGTCCAGGCTGCCGTCGGCCACCCTGGCCGCCTGGGTGTGCGACGGCATCACCCAGGTGTCCACCCGCAGCTGGGCCACCCCCGCGGCCCGCTCGGCCCAGTCCACCGGACACCAGTTGACGTAACCGATGCGCACGGGATCGGACACCACCAATCCGGTTGCCTGCCTTCGTAATTCGTCGGCCTGATCAATCAACGCCCGGGCACCGGGCAACAGCGCGGCACCGGCCGCCGTCAGCGTCACCGAGCGCCGGTCCCGGTCGAACAACTGGACTTTCAGATCCCGCTCGAGGGCCTTGATCTGCTGGGACAGCGACGGGCCCGCGATGCGCAGCCGTTCGGCGGCGCGACCGAAGTTCAGTTCCTCGGCGACCGTGACGAAGTACCGCAGCTGACGCAGTTCCACCGGCAGAGCGTAGTAGGCGTTTCCTCTCAGGAGGGAGGTATCGCGTCGTGCCGGGCAGACATCGCCGGAGCCGGGGCCGAGGTTGAGTAGTGCATCAGAGCAACCGAAAGGCACAGACCATGAACACCACACCTCGCGTAGCGATCATCACCGGCGCCTCCCAGGGCATCGGCGAAGCGCTGGTCGCCGGCTACCGCAAGCTCGGCTACGCCGTCGTCGCGAACTCCCGCAGCATCGCCCCCAGCGACGATCCGATGGTCCTGAGCGTGGCCGGCGACATCGGCCAACCGGGTGTCGGCAAGCGCATCGTCGACGCCGCCCTCGACCGGTTCGGCCGGGTGGACACCGTCGTCAACAACGCGGGCATCTTCGTCGCCAAACCGTTCACCGAGTACACCGACGCAGACTTCGACGCCGTCAGCGGTGTGAACGTCCGTGGCTTCTTCGAAGTCACCCGCGCCGCGGTGACCGCCATGCTCATCCGCGAGGGCGGCGGGAACATCGTCAACATCTCGACCAGCCTGGTCGACCACGCCAACTCTCAGGTGCCCTCGGCACTGGCGTCGCTGTCCAAGGGTGGGCTGAACGCGGTGACCAAGGCCCTGGCGATCGAATACGCCGGGCGCGGTATCCGGTCCAACGCAGTGGCGCTGGGCATCATCGACACCCCGATGCACGAACCGCAGACCCACGACTTCCTGGCGGCACTGCACCCGATGGGTCACCTGGGTGATATCGATGATGTGGTGGATGCGGTGCTGTACCTGGAGCAGGCGAAGTTCGTCACCGGCGAGGTCCTGCATGTCGACGGAGGTCAAAGTGCCGGACACTAGCGAGGCCATCGTCCGCGGCGTGCTGGACGAGTGGAAAGCCGGGATCGACGCGCACGACCCGGCCCGGGTGGCGGCGATGTTCGCGACCGACGCGGTGTTCCAGGGGTTGCGGCCCTACACCGTGGGACGCGAAGGCGTGTTCGCCTACTACGACGGCCAGCCCCGCGGGCTGACGGTCGACTACCGGATCGACGAGATCCGCAGGGCCGCCGACGACGTGGTGCTCGGCTACGGCCGAGCCGACTTCACCCGGCCGGACGGGACCGTGAACAGCCTGATGCTCGGGGTCGTGCTGACGCGGGGCGCCGACGGTTGGCTCATCGCGCAGTACCAGGTCAGTTCACCACCCGGCTAACTGAGGGCGGGAATGACCTCGCGTTCGAACAACTCGATACCGGAGCGGTCGTACGCGGCCTCGGGGAAGTACAGGATGGCGTACTCGCAGCCGAGGTCGCGCAGGCGCGTCAGCCTGTCGACGATCTGCTCGGGAATGCCGGTGGCCGAGTCGGGCGAAGCGACGTTGGCGAGCATCGCGTCGACGGCCGCCTCGGGGGCCTTGCCCACCTGACGCTCCCGGATGCGGGCCAGGCGGTCGGCCACCTCTGCCTCGGACTGTCCGACGACGGCATTGAGATTGGCGGAGCGCACGATGGCGTCGTAGTCGGTGCCGACGTCCCGGCAGTGCCCGGCCAGGATCTCGGACTTGCGCGCGAACTCCTCGGGAGCCGAACTGAAGTTGGTGTACTGCGCATACTTGGCCGCGATCTTCAGCGTCACCTTCTCGCCACCCCCGGCGATCCACAGCGGCAGGCCGCCCTCCTGCAGCGGCTTGGGCGCCACGATGGCGTCGTTCACCTGGTAGTACTTGCCGTCGAAGGTGACGCGGCCGTCGCGCCAGGCGTCGCGCATGATCTGCACGCCCTCGTCGAGCCGGCCCAGCCGCTCCCCGGCGGACGGGAAGCCGTAGCCGTAGGCGCGCCACTCGTGCTCGTACCAGCCGCCGCCGATGCCCATCTGTGTGCGCCCACCGGAGATCGCATCGACGGTCGCGGCAATTTTTGCCAGGTAGGCGGGGTTCCGGTAGCTCATGGCCGTACACATCTGGCCGAGCTTGACCCTGCTGGTGGTCGCGGCCAGTGCCGCCATCAACGACCACGCCTCATGGGTGGCTTCGTCGGTGGGCACCGGGACGGTGTGGAAATGGTCGTACACCCATACCGAATCCCAGGCACTGTCATCGGCGTGAGCGGCCAATTCGCTCATCAGCGGCCAGTGCTGCCCGGTGGGGATGCCGACGAGATCGAGGCGCCAACCTTGCGGAATGAAAAGTCCGAAGTGCATGCCTTGAAACTGTAGGCCCATCACTTTGTTATCTCGTCTACACTCTAGGAAATTGTTCGCTACATCTATGGGTGAGGACTGGCATGACCAACTCGACGCGCCGCTACGCGGCAGCCGTGGCGGCGGCCTTCGCACCATTGGCCGTCGTATCCGTGATCACCGCCGCGCCCAGCTCCGCCGACTGCGGGGCGGACCAATCGGAATTCAACGGCAGCTGCGTCACGTCGAACTGCAAGAAGAGCGAGGTCCGCGACGCCGGCACCGGTGAGTGCCGCAGCGCGTTGTCGGCGGCACTCGGCAAGGCCCAGCCCCGCAAGGTCGCCGAGGTCAGCCCCGAGCAGTGGAACCAGGCGTACCACGTCGCGCAGCAGGGCAACATCATCCCGTCCGGGGTGAAGGCCACCAAGGACGTGTTCAGCGTGGTGAACTCCGCGATCGACGTGCCCACCAGTTTCATCGGCGGCGTGAACGACCTCGCGTACACCGGCCTGCTGTTCAGCCGCCTCGTGAATCCGGCCGCCGCGACCAGCACCTTAGCCAAGTCCGCAACGGCCCCCGTCAGCGCGATGGGCGCCATCGCCGACGTCGCCCAGTCGCTACCGTCCCCGAAGGTCGGCCTGCCGAAGGTCGGTCTGCCCAAGCTCGGTGTCCCGAAGATGCCGAAGCTGTTCTCGACCTGCCTGCCGGTGAAGTTCGTGTTCTTCCGGCCCTGCATCTGATTCGAAACTTCGACCTCCGGCCGGGAACCTGCGGGTTCCTGGCCGGACGTGTTTCAGGGCCGATACAGCGCGGCGACGTCGCGCAGGCTGACCTTGAGGGCCGGGTTGCGTGGCAGCGCGCCGACCACCACGACCTGCACCGGGACGCAGTGCCGCGGCAGGGTGTCGCGCACCAGGTCCTGTAGCTCGGCCGGGTCCGGGGCGGGTGCACCGGGCGTGGATTCCACGGCGGCGAACGGCACCTGCCCCAGTCGGGCGTCGGGCACCCCGACCACGCAGGCTTCGTGCACGCCGGGATGGTCCAGCAGCACGCGGCGCACCGTCTCGGGCAGGATCTTGAAGCCGCCCCGATTGATGGCGCCGTCGGCCCGGCCGTGCAAGGTGATGAATCCGTCGTCGTCGATGGACGCGAGGTCGGTGGTGCGGATCCAGTCGGGGTTGATCGTCGCGATCCGCGCCTCCAGCAGGCCCTGCCGTCCCGCGGGCAACCGCTCCCCAGTGTCGGTATCGATGATCCGGACCTCGGTGTCGGGCAGCGCTTTTCCCGAGCTCAACCGTTTGGTGGCGCCGAACTCGCGATACAGCTCAGGCGTCCAGGTACACACCGATCCGGCGAATTCCGTTGCGCCGTAAGCCAACAACACCGGAATGCGGTACCGCCGCTCGAACTCGTCACGCACCTCCGGATCCAGTGGGCCCGAGGCACTCATGATGAACTGCAGCGAGGCCAGGTCGTCGGGGTCCAGATCGGCGTCCAGCAGCATGCGCACCACCGCGGGTTGCACGCCGGCCCGTTGCAGCCGATGGGTTTTCACCACCCGCACCCATTCGCCGACGCTGAACTTCTCCAACAGGACCATGCGCTTGCCGACGTAGGCGCCGGTGATCAGTTGGCACACGCCGCCTATCCCACCGAGCGGCCAGTACACGAGTTCGGGTGGATCGTCCGGGCTGGCCTGGCCGCCGGTCACGCTGAACACGGTGCGTTCCAGCACCGGGGCGGGGATGGCCTGCCGCTTGGGCGGGCCGGTGGTGCCGCTGGTGAGGACGTGCAGTCCGGCGTCCCCGCGCACGGCTTCGGCGTGACTGCGCGTCAGACCGTCGACGAGGTGCGCTCCCGTCGCCGAGATCCGCACCCCGGCACCGCCGGCCGAGGCGACCGCGGCGACGACCGGCTCGGTCCAGTCCTCGTCCTCGGCGAGCACCGCGGGCAGTAGCAACTTCTCGATGTCGCCGGCGATGGCGGCCGGGGACTGGAACGAGTAGATCATCGACACCCAGCGCCGGGCCGCGAGCAGGCCGATGACCGCGGCAGCGTGGGGCAGCCTGTTGCGGACCACCAACCCGACCGGTGCGCCGGCGGGCACGCCCGCGCGGTCCAGCGCGGCCTCGACCGCCGCGCCGATCGTGGTGACTTCGGCACCCGTGTACCAGCGTCCGCCGAACTCGATGCAGGGCCGGTCGCCGTATCCGGCTGCCCTTGCCGCAAAGGTTTCGGTAAAGCTTTCGGTCACTTGGGCAGGGTAGCGGTCACGCGAAAAGCCCACGCCGACCCCGACTGGTTCGGTATACACAGGACCGCTGGTATCGCCTATCGGGTTGGGGGGTCTGATGTCGATGAGTCTTGGTGGCACACAGGTGCGGCGGACGGTCGCGGTGTTGTGCACGGTGTTGTGGGCGTTGGCGACGATGTGGATGGCGGGCGGCGTCGCCCATGCCGACGGCACGTCGACCACAGATTCCTCGACGAGCAGCACCGGTTCGTCCGGCACCGAGCCGGCCAAGCACGACAAGCCGGATGCCGATCCGAAGCCGGCCACCGAGAAGGTCGACAAGACCGATAAGGCCGATCCACCCAAGAGTCGCGGCCACCGCAAGCACGCCGCCGCACAGTCGGCCGCGACCGCGAAGAAGGCCACCGAGTCCAAGGCGGACACCAAGTCCGATGGTGACGCGAAGTCCGATGCCGCGACCGGTACCGAAGCCTCGGCGAGCACCGCCAAGGCGGCCAAGACCATCAACCTCAGCACCGCGGGAGCGGTCGCACCCGCGGCGTTGAAGGTCCCCACCGCCGCGGTCACCCCGTCGGCGAAGGCGTCGGGGGTGCCCAACCCGATCAAACAGATCGTCCAATTCGGCCGTCAGATGACGGGGTTGGCCAACGACCTGGCGCTGGTCGCGGTGTCCCTGGTCAACAACCTGGCCGCCGCGGCGGCGACCACCATCGGCCCGAAACCGTTCTTCGGAGTGCCGTATCACGTGGCGGCCGCCATCGCGGGCACTGCGGCCACCGCGGCCAAGCTGTTGGACGGCACTCCGCTCGACGCCATCAGCGAGGGCCCGTTCAAGGTGACCTACGGCGTCGGCAATCTGCTGTCGTGGCTCAACCCGGTGAAACCGCCTCCGGGAGCCAACGATCCGACCATCAAGGTCAGCGCCGAGCATCCGCTGCCGATCATCCTGCTCAACGGCACCAGTGCCACCCAGGGCGTGAACTGGAGTGTCGGGGCGCCGGTACTGGCCAATGCCGGCTACAAGGTCTACAGCTTCAACTACGGCAACACCACTCCCTTGCCCGGCTTCCCCATTCAGGCCACCGCCGATATCCGCAAGTCCGCCCAAGAACTCTCCGACGAGGTGACGCGGGTCCTCAAGGAGACCGGCGCGGACAAGGTCATCCTGATCGGCCACTCACAGGGTGGCGGCGTCATGCCGGCGTACTACATCAACAAACTCGGTGGAGATGCCAAGGTTTCGCAGTTCATCGGGATCGCACCCAGCAACGGCACCGATGTGGACGGGCTGGTGGGCCTGAAGGGCATCCCCGTGCTCGGGCCCGCCGTGGCCTCGGTGATCTACCGCATCATCGATGTGTTCGGTGCGGCCTGGACGCAGCAGGCGGTCGGATCGCCGCTGCTGCACGAGACGTTCGGCGACGGCGCCATCCGGGAGGGCGTGCTCTACACAACCATCTCGTCGAAGAACGACTGGGTCGTCACGCCGTACACGAATCAGGCGCTGCCGGTCGGCGCACCGGGTCAGGTCACCAACATCGTGCTGCAGGACCAATACCCGAACTACAACGCCGGCCACCTCGGCATCGTCTTCTCCGCACCGACGTGGACCGCCGTGCTGGGCACGCTGGCAGGGAACCCGGCAGCCAACGTCACGCCGACAATGGCCCTCGCCGCCTGAGAGGCTCCGGCCAGAAAGTTGACATCAGCGGCCACGAGACGCGCGAAAACCGCTCGCGCACATCGACGCATCCGCTATACCCGTACCGGGGGTATCACTCATCGGGGTCGGGGAGGCTTCAATGTCGTTGAATCGTGTCGGCGTGCACACATACCGGTTGGCGGCAGCGCTGCTGGTCGTGTTGTGGTCCTTCGCCACCATCTGGCTGGCCACCGGCATCGCGCACGCCGACGACTCGGCCCCGCACGATTCACCGTCGAGCAGTTCTGAGCCGGACAAGACGGACAAGGCCGACAAGCCCGCGGCAGAGAAACCCGCCGACACCCCGAAGACGTCCGAGGACAAGACCGAGACCTCGAAGAAGGCCGACAAGCCGCGGAAGGCGCACAAGCACGCCACCACGAAGCCGGCGGCCAAAGAGGACAGCACCACGGCCGCCAAGGCGGACCCGAAGGCTGATCCGGCGCAAGACACCAAGCCGGTCACCAAGAAGAAGCAGGGTGCCACCGCCAAGGCCGCGTCGATCGACACCCCGACCGCCGGCACCGCGACGACCGCGGCTTCTGCCGCAGCGCTGAAGCTGGCCAGTCCGGCGGTCACCCCGTCGGCCAGTGCCAAGAAGGCGCCCAATCCGATCGCCCATGCCATTCAGTTCGCCCGGCAGATGACCGGCCTGGCCAATGACATCGGCCTGCTCGCCGTCACCCTGGTGAACAACCTGGCCGCCGTGACGGCCACCGCCATCGGCCCCAAACCGTTCTTCGGCGTGCCCTATCACTTCGCGGCCGCCATCGCGGGCACGGCGGCGACAGCGGGCAAGCTGCTCTCCGGGACGCCGCTGAACGCCGACCTCGGCAACACCGGGCCTTACAAGGTGACCTACGGGGTCGGCAATCTGTTGGACTACCTGAACGTCGACAAGTCACCGGCCGGCGCCAACATCTCGGACACCATCATCAACGCCGATCATCCCCTGCCGGTCATCCTGATCGCCGGCACCGCCGCCAACGCACCGTTCAACTGGAGCGTCGGCGCACCGGTGCTGGCCAATGCCGGCTACACCGTCTTCACCTTCAACTACGGCAACGTCACCAAGAATCCGATCTGGCCGGTGCGGGGCACCGCCGACATCCGGAAGTCGGCCGCGGAACTCGCCGCCGAGGTGGAGCGCGTCAAGACGTTGACGGGTTCGGACAAGGTCATCCTGATCGGTCACTCGCAGGGCGGCGGCCTGACGCCGGAGTACTACCTGAACAACCTGGGTGGCGCCGCCAGCGTGGCGCAGTTCATCGGGATCGCACCCGGCCACCATGGCGCCGACATCGACGGGCTGGCCTACATCAAGAACATCCCGCTGATCGGGAAGCCGATCTTCAATCTGGTGAACCTGCTGGGCCCGGCGTGGCTGCAGCAGGCCATCGGGTCGCCGCTGCTCGACGAGATCTACGGTGACGGTGACACCCGGCCGGGCGTTTCGTACACGACGATCAGCACGAAGAACGACTGGATCGTCACGCCGTACACCAACCAGGCTTTGAACGGCGGCGCACCGGGGCAGGTCACCAACATCGTCCTGCAGGACCTGTACCCGAACTTCAATGCCGGGCATCTGGGCCTCGTCTTCGCCAAGCCGACGTGGGACGTCGTCTTGAAAGCGCTGTCCGATTACGCCGCGGCCAACCCCGCGAACGACGAAACACTCACTGCCGCATAGCTTGTTGCGGCCGTGGTTAGCCTGGACACATGGCCCTCTCCAAGGAAGAACGCGAACAGTTTCTCGCCGAGCCCCATATCGCCGCCCTGTCGGTGTACGCGGGTGACAAACGTGGACCGCTGACGGTCCCCATCTGGTACCAGTACTCCCCCGGCGGGCAGCCGTGGGTGCTCACCGGTGTCGGCTCCCGCAAGCACAAGCTGATCGAGGCCGCCGGCCACCTGTCACTCATGGTCGAGCGACTGGAGCCGACGGTGCGTTACGTCGCCGTCGACGGAGCGGTCGACCGCATCGAACCGGGCACCGACGAACAACTCGTCGAGATGACCAAGCGCTACCTGGCCCCCGACAAGGTGGACGGCTACCTGGAGTTCGCCCGCCGCGAGCACGGCGAGAGCGTCGCGGTGTTCCTTAAGCCCGAACACTGGATCTCCTCCGATCTGGGCTCGGTATGACCGCGCTGTCCGAGAAGGTCGTCGCATTCCTGTCCGAGGGCACGCGTACAGCGGTGTTCGGGTGGGTGGCCTCCGACGGCCGGCCGGTGGCCGCGCCGGTGTGGTTCTACGTCGACGGTGACGAACTGGTCTTCAACACCGGCAAGGACACCGCGAAAGGCAAGGCGCTGCTTCGGGATCCGCGGGTCGTCCTGTGCATCGATGATTCACACCCGCCGTTTTCGTTCGTCCAGGTGCAGGGCGTCGCCACGCTCAGCGAGGACCCGGCCGAGCTGATCGACACCGCGACCCGGCTCGGCGGCCGGTACATGGGTGCCGACCGGGCCGAGGAGTTCGGCAAGCGCAACGGTGTCCCGGGTGAGCTGGTGGTGCGGGTGCGCCCGACGAAGGTGCACGCGGGGTTCGACGTCGCGGAGTGAGGCGCGGAAGTCAACTGTGGAAAGTGGCATCGCCCGCGATATCACCTTTCAGATGTGGGTCCCCTCCGAGAATTGGTGCCCCCTGTAACGGTTGTGTCAGAAGGTTCAGAGGCCCAGCGCTGCCATGGCACCGTCGACGGACGCCTGCCGCAGCTGTTCGTGCCCGACGTCGGGGAACTGCAGGCAGCAGTCCTGCACCCCGCCGAACGCAATGACCGCGCGAGCCGACTGCGTCAGCGACGCCTTGGTGCCGAACACCAGTCGGGTGTAGCGCTCCCGCCACGCCAGAAGTGTGTCGATCAGGCCGAGGTCGGCCAGCGTCGTGAGTTCGGCGACCACCAGGACCAGGTCGGCACGGTACCGATAGTGGAAGTCGAACCAGCCTTCGAGCAGTTCGCGCGGAGTCGCCCGCGCCGCGCCGCGCCGGCGCTCATAGCCGGCGACCAGTGCCTCACCCTCATCCATCAGCGGCGTCAGGATGCTGCGGACCAAGTCTTCGCGCGAGCTGAAGTGGTAGTACAGCGCGGGCTTGGTGATACCGAGTCGGTTGGCGATGTCCTGCAGGCTGGTGCGCTGCACCCCCTTCTCGGTGAACAGTTCGCGTGCTACCTCCTGGATGCGGTTCCTGGTGTCTGACGGAGGCCTGGCCACGTAGCCACCCTAGCTGACTTAACGATCGGTAAGCTGATGGACATATACTTACCGATCGTTAAGTAAGGAGACCACCATGAAGGTCCTGATCTCCGGCGCCAGCATCGCCGGACCCGTGCTGGCCTACTGGCTCACCCGGCAAGGGATCGACGTTACCCTCGTCGAACGCGCACCCGCACTGCGGAAGACAGGCGGGCACGCCATCGACCTGTTCCGGCCCGCGATGGAGATCTCCGAACGGATGGGCGTGCTGCCCCAGATCATGGCCCGGGCCACCGGGACGACGCTGCTCGACATCCGCAGACCCTGGACGTCGCGGGCCGCCCACATCGACTACGTCAAACTGGCGGGGGCCATGTCGGAACGGCACGTCGAGATCATGCGCGACGACCTGAGCGAAATCTATTACAGCGCAAGCCGACACGACGCCGAGTACATCTTCGGCGACCAGATCACCGCGATCGCCGACGACGGCCGGGTGACCTTCGCCCACGGCCCGTCCCGCCAGTTCGACGTGATGGTCGGGGCCGACGGGCTACATTCGGGGGTCCGTCAGCTCGTGTTCGGTGAGGTACCCGTGCGTTTCCTCGGCGGATACCTAGCCGTGGTCTCGGTGCCGAAATCCTTTGCCCGAGAATGCGAGATGACCGGGTACTACGAGCCCAACCGGGTGGCGATGATCTACACCGCCGACCATCTCGATGATGCGCGGGCGGTGTTCATCTTCCGACCTGCGGTGCTGGAGTTCGACCACCGCGACACCGGGCGGCAGAAGCGGCAACTGCGCGCCGCGTTCGCCAACATGTCCGCCGAGGTCGACACCTGGCTTGCCGAAGTGGAAAACACACCCGCGTTCTACTTCGACGCGATCACCCAGCTGGAAATGACCAGTTGGTCGAAGGGACGGGTGACGCTGGTCGGGGACGCGGGTTACTGTCCCGGGCCGGCGGTGGGCGGCAGCACCAGCCTGGCCGTCTACGGCGCGTACGTGCTGGCCGGCGAAATCACCCGTGCCGGTGCCGATTACGAGGCGGCGTTCGAAGCCTACGAGAAGATCATGACGCCGTCGGTGCTCGCCGCGCGCGCATTCGCCGCGACGGTGTCGAAGACCATCGTGCCCGGCAGCCGCCTCGGGGTGAACGCGCTCGTCGCGGCGGGGCGGGCGATCTCGGTGCTCCCGCTGGGCGTGACGCAGGCGCTGGCCCGGCTCAACCGCAGAGGTGTCCGGCTCTACGACACCATGCCGCTGCCGGCCTGACCCGCGCACGCAAATGCCCCCGGCTCGCGCCGGGGGCATCTGACGTTGTACCGCTTAGGCTTCCAGCGACGCCGGCGGGTTGAAGCGGTCGCCGTACTTGGCGGCCAGTTCCTTGGCGCGGGCCACGAACGCGGCCTTGCCGACACCGAGGGGGCCCTCGTAGCCGACGATGTACTGCGCCGAACCACCGGTGTACGGCGGGAAGCCGATACCCATGATCGAGCCGATGTTCGCGTCGGCGGTCGAGGTGAGCACGCCTTCGTCGATGCACTTCTGGGTTTCCAGCGCCTCGGCGAACAGCATGCGGTCGATCGCGTCCTGCAGCGGGATCGTGGCGCTTCCGGAGTTGAAGGTCTCCTTCAGTCCGGTCCACAGGCCGACCCGCTTGCCGTCGGCGTATTCGTAGAAGCCGGCACCGGAAAGCCGTGACGGACGACCGATCTCGATCATCTTCTCGACGACGGCCTCGGCCGGGTGCGGCACGTGCGTGCCGCCGGCGTCCTCGACGCCCTTGCGGGTGGCGACGGCAATCTTGTGCATGAGCTCGAGGTTCAGCTCATCGGAGAGCTGCAGCGGCGCCGCCGGGTAACCGGCCTGCGAACCCGCCTGCTCGATGGTGGCGGGCTCGATGCCCTCACCCAGCATGGCCAGCGCCTCGTTGACGAATGTGCCGATCACGCGCGAGGTGAAGAAGCCGCGGCTGTCGTTGACGACGATGGGGGTCTTCTTGATGGCCAGCGTGTAGTCGAACACCCGGGCCAGCGCCTCGTCCGAGGTCTTCTCTCCGCGGATGATCTCCACCAGCGGCATCTTGTCCACCGGCGAGAAGAAGTGGATACCGACGAAGTCCTCCTGGCGCTTCACACCGGAGGCCAGGCCCGTGATGGGCAGCGTGGAGGTGTTCGAGCCGAGGATCGCGTTGGGCTCGACGATGTCCTCGATCTCCTGGAACACCTTGTGCTTGAGTTCCTGGCTCTCGAAGACGGCCTCGATCACGAAGTCGACGCCGGCCAGATCGGCCGGGTCGGCGGTCGGGGTGATCTTGGCCAGCAATGCGTCGGACTTCTCCTGTGTGGTCTTGCCCCGCTTGAGTGCCTTGGCCTCGATGCCTTCCGAGTACGCCTTGCCCTTCTGGGCGGCTTCGATGGTGACGTCCTTGAGCACGACGTCGTAGCCGGCCTTGGCCGACACGTAGGCGATACCGGCGCCCATCATGCCAGCGCCCAGCACACCGATCTTGGTGATCGGCACCGAGGCGATGCCCTCGGGGCGCGAACCGCCGCCGTTGATGAACTGCAGATCCAAGAAGAACGCCTGGATCATGTTCTTGGCGACCTGGCCGGTGACCAACTGGGTGAAGTAGCGGCTCTCGATGCGCGACGCGGTGTCGAAGTCGACCTGCGCACCCTCGACCACGGCATCCAGGATGGCGCGCGGTGCGGGCATCGGGGCGCCCTTGAGCTGCTTGCGCAGCAACGCCGGGAAGGACGGCAGGATGGCCGCCAGACCCGGGCTGGACGGGGTACCGCCGGGCATCTTGTAGCCCTTGACATCCCACGGCTGCACATGGGCGTCGGGATTGGCCTTGATCCACGCCTTGGCGGCGGGGATGAGTTCCTCGACCGAGCCGACGAGCTCGTCGACCAACCCGATTTCCTTGGCCTTGGCCGCGGTGAACCGCGAGCCCTGGCTCAGGATCTCCATGAACGCCTTCTGGATGCCGAACATCCGGGTGGTGCGGGCCACGCCGCCGCCGCCGGGCAGCAGGCCCAGGGTGACCTCGGGCAGACCGATCTGCACGCCGCGCACGTCGGCAACGATGCGGTGATGGGTCGCCAGCGCGATCTCCAGGCCACCGCCCAGTGCCGCGCCGTTGATGGCGGCGACGACGGGCTTGCCCAGGGTCTCCAGCGTGCGCAGGTCGCGCTTGATGGTCTCGACCTCGTTGAACGCGTCGGCGGCGTTGTCCGGGCCGATGTTGATCATGGCCTTGAGGTCGCCACCGGCGAAGAACGTCTTCTTGGCGCTGGCGATCACCACACCGGTGATCTCTTCCTGCTCCGAGAAGAGTCGCTCGACGGCGTTGTGCATCGACTCCTTGTAGTGCTCGTTCATCACGTTGGCCGACCCGGTCGGATCGTCCAGGGTCAGGGTGACGATGCCGTCGGCGTCCTTGTCCCAGTGAATCGTGTTCTCAGTCATGTCAATTCCCCTTAGACGCGCTCGATGATGGTGGCAACGCCCATGCCGCCGCCGATACACAGGGTGACCAGCGCACGCCGCGCACCGCGACGCTCGAGCTCGTCGACCATGGTTCCGGTGATCATGGCGCCGGTGGCGCCCAGCGGGTGGCCCATCGCGATGGCACCACCGTTGACGTTGAGCTTCTCGTCCGGGATGTTCAGGTCCTTCTGGAACTTCAGAACGACCGAGGCGAACGCCTCGTTGAGCTCGAACAGGTCGATGTCATCGACGGTCAGCCCGGCACGGTCGAGCACCTTCTGGGTGGCCGGGGTGGGGCCGGTCAGCATGATGACGGGGTCCGCGCCGCTGGTGGCGGTGGCCACGATGCGGGCCCGCGGGGTCAGGTTCTGCGACTTGCCCGCGGCCTCGGTACCGATCAGCAGCAGGGCCGCGCCGTCCACGATGCCGGAGCTGTTGCCGCCGGTGTGCACGTGGTTGATCTTCTCGATGTAGTGGTACTTCTGCAGCGCCACGTCGTCGAAGCCGCCCATCGCGCCGACACCGTCGAACGCGGTCTTGAGCTTGCCCAGGCTCTCCACGGTGGAGCCGGGGCGCATGTGCTCGTCGTTGTCCAGGATGACCAGACCGTTCTGATCCCGCACCGGCACAACGGACTTGGCGAAGTAGCCACCCGACCATGCGGCCGCGGCGCGGTCCTGAGAACGGGCCGCGTAGGCGTCGACGTCCTCGCGGGAGAAGCCCTCGATGGTGGCGATCAGGTCGGCGCCGATGCCCTGCGGGACGAAGCCGATCCGGTAGTTGGTCTCCGGGTCAGACGCCCAGGCACCGCCGTCGGAACCCATCGGGACGCGGCTCATCGACTCGACGCCACCGGCGAGCACCAGGTCGTCCCAGCCGGAGCGGACCTTCTGAGCGGCCAGGTTCACGGCCTCCAGGCCGGAGGCGCAGAAGCGGTTGAGCTGGAAGCCACCGGTGGTCTCGGGCAGCTTGGCCACCAGACCGGCGGTGCGGGCGATGTCGCCGCCCTGGTCGCCGACCGGGGAGACGACACCCAGGATGACGTCGCTGATCAGGTTCTCGTCCAGGTCGGGGAAGCGGGCGCGGATCTCCTCGATCAGGCCGACCACGAGGTTGACGGGCTTGACCTCGTTGAGGGCGCCGCCACGCTGCTTGCCGCGAGGCGTGCGAATGGCCTCGTAGATGAAGGCTTCTTCGGACATGTGTAGTTCCCTTTCGGGTGGGTGACGGGATCGTCGGTCGGGACGCGAGTCCACTGGTCGCGAAGCCTAACAAAACCGCAAACCAACCTGTTGGTTGGGCGTCTGCTCAGCGCACCCATTCACCCACTACACACTCATGCCGTGCGCGGTTCCTCCAGCTCAGCCAAGGTCGGGTAGTCGATGTAACCTTCGGCACCCGGGGCGTAGAAGGTAGCCACGTCCGGCTCGTTGAGCTCGGCGCCCAGCAGCAGCCGGTCGATCAGATCGGGGTTGGCCAGGAACGTGCGGCCTACCGCGACGGCGCTGACGGCACCCCATTCCACATAACTCTCCAGCTGGCAGAAATCCGTGCCACTGTCGCGCCCGGTGTTGAGCACCAGGGTGTCCGTCCAGATGGCGCGCAGCACCCCGAACTCGCGGGCGCTCGGGTCGATCAGCAG
The DNA here is from genome assembly GCA_016197365.1 of Mycolicibacterium cosmeticum. Lineage (GTDB taxonomy): Bacteria > Actinomycetota > Actinomycetes > Mycobacteriales > Mycobacteriaceae > Mycobacterium > Mycobacterium cosmeticum_A. The sequence continues at coordinate 79,789 of JACPVS010000017.1, forward strand.
GTGCAGGTAGGCGATGCCCAGTGGGGCGATCCGGTTGACCAGCGCTTCGTAGACCGCGACGGTGTCGTTCTCGTGCATGTCGCCGGCCGAGTTTCCGGGCGAGATCCGCAAGCCGACCCGGCCCGCGCCGATCTCGGCGACCACGGCCTCGACCACCTCGGCCGTCAACCGGGCCCGGTTCTCCGGCGAGCCGCCGTAGTTGTCGGTGCGCTGATTGGTCACATCGGATGAGAACTGGTGCAGCAGATACCCGTTGGCGCCGTGGATCTCCACCCCATCCATACCGGCATCGACGGCGCGGCGGGCCGAGGCGCGGAAATCGGCGACGATGTCCGCGATCTCGTCGGTGCGCAGTGCGCGCGGCACCACCAGCGCCTTCTTGCCCGACGGGGTGTGGGTGGTGAGGTTCGCGGCGATGGCCGACGGGGCGACGGGTTCGATCCCGCCGTTGACCTCGGGGTGGCCCATCCGGCCAACGTGCCAGAGCTGCATGAACATCCGGCCGCCCGCCTGATGCACGGCACCGGCGATCTCCGCCCACTTCTCCTGGTGCCGGTCGGTGTAGTTGCCGGGGGTGTTCATGTAGGCGCCGTTGGCGACCTCGGAGATGGCGGTCGCCTCGGTGATGATGACGCCCGCACCCGCGCGCTCGGAGTAGTACTGCGCGGCGAGGTCGGACGGGGTGCCGTCGGCTTGCGCCCGGGACCGGGTCAGCGGCGCCATGAAGATCCGGTTCCGCGCTTGCGTGTCGCCGACGCGGATCGGCTTGAGCAGGGCGGCATCGGGGGCGAGGGTGAAGGCCATGTGCAGGTAAGCGCAGCTGTGAAGAGATTCATTCCGCGCCGTACCCGGCCTGTGCGGATTCCCACATACCCTCATGCCATGACGGTGTCGCGGCTCAAGCCGTATGCGGTGACCATCTTCGCCGAGATGTCCGCGCTGGCGGCGCGCGTCGGCGCGGTCAATCTCGGCCAGGGCTTCCCGGACGAGGACGGTCCGGCCGGCATGCTCAAGGTCGCCCAGGAGGCGATCGCCGAGGGCGTCAACCAATACCCGCCGGGCCCTGGGATTCCGGCGCTGCGCGAGGCCATCGCCCGGCAGCGCGCCCGGCACTACGGGGTCGAATACGACCCCGACACCGAGGTGCTGGTGACCGTCGGCGCCACCGAGGCCATCGCCGCCGCCGTGATCGGGTTGGTCGAACCGGGGTCGGAAGTGCTGGTGCTCGAACCCTTCTACGACTCCTACTCCCCCGTCATCGCCATGGCCGGCTGCGTGCGCAAGGTCGTCCCGCTGGTGCCCGACGGCCGCGGTTTCGCCCTCGACCTCGACGCCCTGAGGGCCACCGTCGGGCCGCAGACCAAGGCGCTCATCATCAACTCACCGCACAATCCGACCGGCATGGTGCTCAGCGACGCCGAACTGAGTGCCATTGCTGATCTGGCGGTCACGGCCGATCTGCTGGTGATCACCGACGAGGTCTACGAGGCGCTGGTCTACACCGACTCCGACTACCGCAGGCACCTGCCGCTGGCCCGCTACCCGGGCATGGCCGAACGCACCGTGACGATCTCGAGCGCGGCCAAGATGTTCAACGCCACCGGCTGGAAGATCGGCTGGGCTTGCGGCGCACCGGAACTCATCGCCGGGGTGCGGGCGGCCAAACAGTTCCTCACCTATGTCGGCGGCGCGCCGTTCCAGCCCGCGGTGGCCTACGCATTGGACCATGAGGACGCCTGGGTGCTGGGGTTGCGCGACAGCCTGCAGAGCAAACGCAACCGGCTGTCGGCGGCACTGACGGACTTGGGTTTCGAGGTGCACGACAGCCACGGCACGTATTTCCTGTGCGCCGACCCGCGCCCGCTCGGATACCACGACAGCACCGCGTTCTGCGCCGAACTGCCACACAAGGCGGGGGTGGCCGCCATCCCGATGTCGGCATTCTGCGCCGAGCCGGACAACGCATGGAATCACTTGGTGCGCTTCGCATTCTGCAAGCGTGACGACACCCTCGACGAGGCGATCCGCCGATTGGACGTGTTGCGGTCATGAGTGCCATCCCGGATCCCACGCTGGCCCGTATCGACGCCCTGCTGGCCGACATCGACGCCGACCTCGCCGCGCAGTTCCCGGGCGATCGTCCCGACGCGCAACCGGTGCACACGGTGTACCTCAGCGCCGCGGATGCCACTGCGGACACCCCGGCACTGTGGGGTTCCGCAGCGCTGGAACTGCTGGACCGGCACGCCGGCGTCGTCGCCGAACTGGGCGACGACAGCGCATTGGCGTTGGTGCGGGATCGGCTGACCACCAGCCCCATCGCCGATCTGCGACTGGATTTCGAGGATGGTTACGGCCGCCGCGGCGACGCCGTCGAGGACACCGATGCGCGCCGCGCGGGGGAAACCTTGCGGTCGCTCGGGCTGGGCACCTCGGGGATCCGGTTCAAGGGGTTGACGCTGGCGGACCGGCCGCGCGCGTTGCGCACCCTCGAGCTGGTGCTCGACGGCGGGATGCCGGACGGGTTCGTCTTCACCGTGCCCAAACTGCGTGCGGCCGAACAGGTCACTGCGACGGTGTGGGTGTGCGAGGCGCTGGAGCATGCGCACGGACTACCAGTCGGGGCGTTACGCTTCGAGTTGCAGATCGAGAGCCCGCAGGCGGTGCTCGGCGCCGACGGTGCCGCGACACTGGCTCGGGCCCTCCACCTTGCCGACGGGCGCTGTACCGGTTTGCATTACGGCACCTACGACTACAGCGCCGCCTGCGGTATCACCCCGCAGCACCAGTCACTGGAACATCCGGTGGCCGACCACGCCAAGGCCGTCATGCTGGTCGCTGCCGCCCAGACCGGCGTGTGGGTGGCCGACGGCTCCACCCAGGTCAACCCGGTGGGCACCGAAACCGAAGTGGAACAGGCGATCCGGCGGCACCATCGGCTCGTCACCCGGTCGCTGGAGCGCGGCTTTTACCAGGGCTGGGATATGCATCCGGGTCATCTGGTGACGCGCTGGCTGGCGACGTTCACCTTCTTCCGGGCCGCGCTGCACGCCGCCGCCCCACGCCTGCAGGCGTATCTGGACCGCCGCGGCGGAGCCGTCGCCGACGAACCGGCGACCGCGGAAGCGCTTGCGGCCGTGGTGCTGCGGGGACTGGACTGCGGGGCGTTCGGTATCGACGAGGTGCTGGCGCAGGCGCCTGGCGCGGACCTGGCGACCCTGCGGAACCTGAAGGCCCGCACGCACTCCTGACGGCGGCGAAATTGAGGTACCGGTATACGTATGCCCGGCCACGAAATTCCTGCCACCATCGGGCCATGGACGAGGTGTCGCAATCCGGGCCGCCACGGCAGCCCTTCTGGCGCAGCACGGCCGCCCGGGTGGTCGTCGGCCTGATCGCGGGCGCCTTGGTGATCGCCGTCAAGGTCGCGGTGTCACATGAGGTCAGCAAGCAGATAGCCACAAACGACGCACGGTCCGATTTCGCCGAATACCACGTCGGCGATTGCATCGTGATGGTGTCGGCGGGCCCCGAGAACAAGGCCGACGTTCGCCGCAGTGAGTGTGCAACCGATCCCAGCTACACCGTCGGGGCGGTGTACGACAACGATCGGCCCTGCGACAACGCCAACTACGCCGGCTACGACTGGGTCGTCGAGGACAAGACCGTGGTGCGCCTGTGTCTCGTCGAGAACCTCCTCGTCGACCACTGTTACCGGACATCCCCCGAAACTCAGATCACCGAGTTGCTCGACTGCGCCGGCGCCGGCGGCAATGCGATGCGCGTGGTTCGGCGCAGCGACAGCATCGACACCACCACGTGCCCGCAGGACAGCGATGCCTACATCTATCTCTCGCCGCCCCGCTCGTACTGCTTCGCGCCGGTTGCATTGCCCACTTGGTCGTGATGCTTAGGCGAACGGGTAGGGCCCCGCGAAGTCGCCGATATGGCTGAGGTGGCTGACCAGACCGTTCCGCCCATCCCACGCGTGCAGCATGTAGCCGCGCGGTCCGGCGTGGCTGGACGGGGCGGCCGCGAGGGTGAGCTTCATGTCGATCTGCGTCGCGGTGCTCGGGCCGGCGCACAGCAGCGTGCCTGCCCAGCGTTTCATCATTGGCCGGTGCACGTGCCCGCACAGCACCGCTTCGATGTTGTCGAACCGTGCGACGACCCCACGCAGTGACGACTCATCGAAGTAGCGGTATTCATCCAGGTAGGGAATGCCGCTGACGAGGGGCGGGTGATGAAGCATCAGCAATGTCGGTTTCACCGTGTTCCGCGCGAGAGTGTCTGCGAGCCAGTCCAACCCGGCCTGATCGATATGGCCGTGATGTTTGCCGGGAATCGTCGAGTCCAAGCCGATGATCCGCACCGGATAGTCGTCGACGCAGTAGCGAAGTGGCCCGTGCGCAGGCAGGTACGGATGATCGGAGAAGGCCGACCGGAAGTTCTCCCGGTGGTCATGGTTACCCGGGATCACCAGGTATGGAATAGGAAGGGCAGCAAGACTTTCCCGCACCATCTCGTACTCGGCGGGCTGCCCCTCGTCCACCAGATCGCCGGTGATGAGCACCAGGTCCGGACGGACGTCCAGCGCCAGGACATGGCCGATCGCGCCGGCGAAACCGGCATTCGAGTCGATGACCCCTTGATAGAGAAACCCTTTCGGGCGGACGTGCGGGTCTGACAACTGTGCGATCAGCACGGCGGTCGTTCCGTGTACTCCTTCTCCGGTGGCGCGGCGAACTCACCTCGCTTGGAGGTCCGCAAGCCAAGGGTGATCAGCGACTGCACCGTCAGCGTCGCGGCGGTCACCCCGTCGATCACCGGCACCCCGAGATCCGCGGAGATCGCGGCGCACATGTCCGCCATGCCCGCACAGCCGAGCACGATGGCGTCCGAATCGTCGGCTTCCATCGCGTCGCGGCACGCTTCGGTGATGATCTTGCGCGCATCGGGATCGGTCTCCAGATCCAGAACGGCGATCTCGCAGGCGTGAATACCGCGGCAGAACCGTTGCATGCCATAATGTTCGGCCAGGTCTGCCGCCCGGCCCATGGTGCGTCCCAGCGTCGTCACCACGCTGAATCCGCGGCCCAGATGGCTGGCTGTGTGCATCGCCGCCTCGGCGATCCCTAGCACGGGTCCGCGGGCCACCTCGCGGGCCGCGTCCAGGCCCGGGTCACCGAAGCAGGCGATCACGTACCCGTCCACCCCCTGGGCTTCACCGCGCTGCACGGCGGCCAGCAGCCCCGGCACGCTCATCGCCTCGTCGTAGTGACTCTCGATCGACGGCGGGCCGAATTCGGAGGTGAAACCGGTGATCTCGGTTCCCGGTCCCGCCACCGCCCGGGCGCACGCCTCGATGGTCGAGGTCATGGCCCGGGTGGTGTTCGGGTTGATCACCCAGATTCGGCTCACGACACCGATTCTGCCACCAGCGCGTCGCGCTTGCCCCACACGTAGTAGATCGCGAACGCCACACCGCAGCCGATGAACCAGCTGTACTGGGCGGCGGTGTGCATCCCGTACACGTAGCCGCCGAGCAGCACCGGGATGACGGCCAGGACGGCGCCGACCACGGTCGCGACGACGGCCACCTTGTTGTAACCCTTGGTATACCAGTACTTTCCGGACTCATCCATGGTGAACAGGTCGTCCACCACCACCTTCTCCTTGCGGATCAGGTAGAAGTCGGCGATCAGCACGCCGAACAGCGGGCCGATGAACGCGCCGAGGGTCTCCAGCGTGTAGTGGATGACTTCGGGGTTGTTGTACAGGTTCCACGGGGTGATCAGTACCGAGCCGACCGCGGCGATCATGCCGCCGGCGCGCCAGCTGATCTTCTGCGGGCTGACGTTGGAGAAGTCGAATGCGGGTGAGATGAAGTTGGCCACGATGTTGATACCGATGGTGGCGATGGTGAAGGTCAGGGCGCCCAGCACGATGGCGAAGGTGCTGTCGATCCGGGCCACCGTCTGCACCGGGTCGGTGATCAGCTCACCGAACACCGGCAGCGTCAGCGACGCGGTCACCACGACCAGCACCGAGAACACGAGGAAGTTCACCGGCAGACCGAGGAAGTTGCCCTTCTTGACCGCCGCGAACGACTTTCCGTAGCGCGAGAAGTCGCCGAAGTTGAGCATCGGGCCGGAGAAGTAGGAGACCACCAGCGCGATCGCGCCCAGCATGACGGGGACCGAGGACCAGCCGGTGTAGGTGACATCGCCGAGGTTCAGATCGATGGCGCTCCAGCCGGCCTTGTAGATCAGGTAGCCACAGAGGATGAACATGACGACGTAGACGGCAGGCCCGCAGAAGTCGATGAACTTGCGGATGGACTCCATGCCGCGCCAGAACACGCAGGCCTGCAACACCCACAGGGTCAGGAAGCTGCCCCAGCCCAGCAGCGACAGACCGGTGAAACCGTAGTCCTCCACGACCGCGTACGGCGCCAGCGCCGGGAACAGCTTCACCAGCACGATGTCCAGCGCCGCCGACGCCAGGAAGGTCTGGATGCCGTACCAGGCCACCGCGATCAAGCCGCGGATGATGGCCGGGATGTTGGCGCCCAGCACCCCGAACACCGTCCGGCACATCACCGGGTAGGGCACGCCGGCCAGCTGGCTCGGCTTGGCGACGAGGTTGCACAGGAAGTAGACGATGCTGATACCGACGAGCAGCGCCACCAGCACCTGCCAGCTGGCCAGCCCCAGGGCGAACAGGCTGCCCGCGGTGACGTAGCCGCCGACGCTGTGCACGTCGGACATCCAGAACGCGAAGATGTTGTAGGAGCCCCAGGACTGCTTGCGCAGCGGAGCGAGGTCCTCGTTGGTCAGTCGAGGGTCGTAGCCGGGTTTGATCAGGCCACCGCCGACCGGATGGCCGGCTGCTTCCACGAGATCATTGGCGCCGACAACGGCCCCGGGGTGCGCGTCGTTCTTCGGGATGACGGTATCGGTCATAGTCGGTGACGCTAGAAACCGGGTGTTTCCCTGCTGTTTCACAATGACTATCGACTGATTGCGTTCAGAATATATTCACAGCTGGGCAAGCAGGCCCGTGTCCGTCGGCAGCGTGGCGATCACGACGTTGAGCCGCGCCGCGTGCGCCTCCGAGGCGGCCAGAAGTCGCTGCGCGTCACCGGCGAGGAACGCCTCCATCATTGCGCGGTGATCGGCGTGCAGGTGGGCACGGTCCTCGGGGCCGACGTGCACCATCGACTGCACGGGTTCGGTGACGTTCCATGCCGCCTCGAGCATGTGCAACAGGCGGTGCATGCGCGAGGGTCGGGTCAGCGCGGCGTGGAATTCGCGGCTGCCGCGGTGATAGGCCGCGCCGTCGCCATCGCGAACCGCTTGTTCCAGAAGCTCGTTGGCCGCGATCACCGCGGCCCGGTCGGCGTCGGTCGCATTGGCGACGGCAGCGGTCAGCGACGCGGACTCCAACGTCTCCCGCACGATGTACATCTCGCGCAGTTCCTCGGCCGTCAGTTGCGCGACGCTGTAGCCGGCGTTGCGGCGTTGTGCCACCAGCCCTTCGCCGACCAGGGTTTTCAGCGCCTCTCGAACGGGGATCTGGCTGACGCCGAATGCCTCGGCCACCTCCGCGAGCGGAATCGGGGTACCCGGCGGGACGCCGCCGTCGAGGATGGCGCGGCGCAGTTCGCCCAGCACAGCCTGTTGCGATGAACCCGAATGGTCGGCGACCAGATGTTCGAGCAGGGCAGATCGGCGTGGTGGCCGCATGCCCGCAGGGTAGGGCATCGGTGTTGCCGCCCTGTTTCACACCGCCTACAGCGCGGCGCCCACCTCCCAGATGGGCTCCAGTGCCGCGATGCCGGTGCGGACCAGCGGGCTGAGCACGACGTCGGTGGCCCCGGCGTCGAGATAGCGCCGCAACTGGCGGGTCACCTCGGCGGTGGTGCCGACCGCGGCCAGGTCGATCACCGAATCCACGCCTTCACGTTCGATGACCTTCGCGTACGACGGGATGGTGGCGTAGAACTCCAGGGCTTCGGCCGCCCGCGCCCGGCCCTCGTCCACGTCGTCGGTGACCAGTACGGGCACGGCGGCGATGACCTTCGGTGCCGGCCGGCCGGCCTCGGCGGCCGCCTTCGAGATCGTCGGGACGATGAACTCCGCCACGGTCCGCGGGCCCGCCAGATAGGGCAACGTGCCGTCGGCGAGTTCTCCGGTGACCCGTAATGCCTTGGGGCCCATGGCCGCGACGTACACCGGCAGCGGCGCCCCACCGGCCACGGTCACGGGCCACTCGGGAGCGGCGGTGAATTCGTCGCCGTGGAAGTCGACGGCGCCGGTGTCCAGGATGGAGCGCAGCACCTTGAGATGCTCGCGCAGCCGTCCGATGGTGTTCGGCCACGCCGTGCCGAAGGCCGCCTGCTCCGGTGCGTGCGCCCCGAGGCCCAGGCCGAGGCTGAAGTTCCCGCCGGTGGCGGCCTGGGCGGTCTGGGCCGCCGACGCGACGATCAGCGGGTGGCGCGGGTTGATGGGGACGACGAAGGTGCCGACGCCCAGTCCCGGCACCGCGGCGCCGATGTAGCCGGCCAGCGCGATGGCGTCATGGTCGAACTGCTGGGCGATCCAGAGCTGGCGGATACCCGCGTCGTACGCGCGACGGGCCTGGTCGATGGCGGCCGCGACGTGGTTGGGGGCGTTGCGATCGGGGTCGAGCACTACTCCAGTGGGCATGGTGAGAACAACCGCCCGACCGGGGCCGGGCATTCCGTTCGGCTCAGGCTGAGTACTTGTCCATCACCTGTTGATGCAGGCTATCCACGGCGGTGTCGAGCACCAACTTCTTCGCGCGCCGGACGATGAACTCCGGCATGGGCGCGGCGACGTCGATGATGAGGTCGAAGCGGACGCGGGTGCGGTCGCCCTCGCGGGTCAGGTTGTATTCGCCGTGCTGCCCGCGCTGGGTGCCGGTGGCGGCCGCGTCCCACACCACCCAGTCCGCACCCCAGTGGTACTCGAGCACCTCTTTGTCGGTGAAGCCCATGATCTTCAGCGTCGCCCGCACGTGATGCGGGCGCCCGTCCGGATGACGGTCGAGCACCTCGGTCTCCCGGTGCAGCGACGACCACGACGGGACCGCGTCGATATCGGCGATAGCGTCCAGTATCTCCTCGGGTAGCGCGTCGAAGACGATCTCCCTCGTTGCCTTGACAGCCATATGGGCAAATGTAATTCCCCGTTCAGCCTCGCGCAACGGATCTGAAGGCTAATTTTGTCCGTAACGTAAGCAAATTGTCACCACGCGATCTCACCGATCGGGGTGGCACTTTGTGGTGGTGCGCCGACGGGTCTCACGGGTGTCCGGGAGAACCGCGGTCAGTCGGTGCCCGTCAGCCCTTCTTGACCTTGAGCACCTGTTTGCGCAATCCGCCGGTAGCAACGTCGATGGCGCCCTTCATGACCTGCTTGAGGATGAACCCGGGCAGCGGGATGGCCAGTTCGATGTCCATGTCGAAACGCACCCGGGTCTTGTCGCCCTCGGGCGTCAGCGTGTAGCTGCACTGCTGGGATTTCAGCTGACTGGCCTTGACCAGTACCCAGCTGACCTTGTTCTCTTCCCAGGTGTAATCGATCGTCAGCTTGTCGCTGATACCGACCGTCTTGATGGTCTGGATGACGCGGTGCGGCCGGCCTTCGTCGTCGCGGTCGACGACCTCCGCCTTCTGATATTGGGGCGACCAGGTCGGGGTCGATTTGACGTCGGCGACGACGGCGAAGATCTCGGCCGGGGACGCTTCGATGACCACTTCACGGGAGACGCTGGTTGCCATGGGCTGACAGTAGCCACCCGTGCCGGGCACCGGCCGACAATTGACCGCCTCCATGTCGTGCAGAGTTCACCTACCGGTGGAAGCATCACCCGCGTGGCCGCCACCTTGCCAGACACCCCGCAGACCATCGCCTACCCCGCGCTGGGCGCGCGCCCGCACCGCCGGGACACCGACCCGCTCGAACCGCATGTCATCGTGCTGTTCGGCGCGACGGGCGATCTCGCCAAGCGCAAGCTCATCCCAGGGATGGCCTACCTGGACCAGTCCGAACTGGCGCCGAACATCCAGGTCGTCGGCACCTCGCTGGAGGATCTGACCGATGACGAGTTCCGGGCACTGGCCAAAGAGTCCATCGAGAAGTTCGGCACGCACAAGCTGACCGACGAGCAGTGGACCAATTTCTCCAAGATCCTCACCTACGTGCCGCAGGGCGCCGGGCCGGTGGCACTGGCCGCAGCGGTCGCCGAGGCCGAGGCCAGACTCGGCGGGAATGCCCAACGGCTGCATTATCTTTCGGTCCCGCCGAAGGCCGCACGCGCGGTCATCACCATGCTGCGCGAGGCCAACCTGGTGGAGCGTTCGCGGGTGGTGATGGAGAAGCCGTTCGGCACCGACCTGGCCAGCGCGGTGGCGCTCAACGACTTCGTGCACGAGACCTTCAAAGAGCGTCAGGTCTTCCGTATCGACCACTTCCTGGGCAAGGAAGCGGCACAGAACATTCTGGCGTTCCGGTTCGCCAATGGCCTGTTCGAGCCGATCTGGAACCGCAACTTCATCGATCACATCCAGATCGACATCCCTGAGATGCTCGGTCTCGATGAGCGGGCCAACTTCTACGAGAGCACCGGCGCATACAAGGACATGGTGGTCACCCACCTGTTCCAGGTGATGGCGTTCGTGGTGATGGAACCGCCGACCGCGCTGGAACCCAGGGCCATCAGCGAGGAGAAGAACAAGGTCTTCCGGTCCATGCTGCCGATCAAGTGCAACGACGTGGTGCGCGGCCAATTCGCCGGCTACCGCGAACTCAACGGGGTGGCAAGGGATTCCGACACCGAGACATTCATCGCCATGAAGGTCGGCATCGACAACTGGCGGTGGGCGGGTGTGCCGATCTACCTGCGCACCGGCAAGAAGATGGCCGAGGGCATGCGCATCATCTCCATCGCCTTCAAGGAGGCGCCGCGGACGATGTTCCCCGCCGGCTCCGGTGTCGGTTCGCAGGGACCCGACCACCTGACCTTCGACCTGGCGGACAACTCGAAGGTGTCGCTGTCGTTCTACGGCAAGCGGCCCGGCCCAGGCATGAAGCTGGACAAGATGTCGATGCAGTTCTCCACGACCGAGATCGCGACCAACGGCGACGTGCTGGAGGCCTACGAGCGGCTGATCTTGGACGCCATGCGGGGTGACCACACGTTGTTCACCACCGCCGAGGGCATCGAATCCCTCTGGGACCGTTCGGCGCAACTCCTGGACGATCCACCCCCGGCCAAGATCTACCAGCCCGGAACGTGGGGCCCCGACGCCATCCATCAGCTCATCGCGCCGAACGCGTGGCGGCTGCCGTTCGAACGGGCGTGGCGCGAAAAGCCCAAGTAGCCCCTCCCGCCTACGGCCCCGGCGGCACCAGCATCGACTGCCACGTCCGGTTGCCCGGGTTCGCGAGATCGCCCTGCGTGTAGCGCCGGCCGTCTGGGCCGATGTACTCCCCGGTCGCCGGGTTGTACGGGACGGCCACCGGCGGGGGCGCCGCCTGCGCGCTTCCTTCCGGGGTGGACGCCGGGACCGTGCCCGGGGGGTACTGCGGCACGCTCTGCCCGGACAGGGTGGCGTTGGGGTCACCCTTCCAGTTGTAGCCCTCGTTGAGCGGGACGTAGTTCTCGTCGCTCTCGCACATCTCGACCGTCGGCGCCTTCTTCCACGGCTTGCCCTCACACGGGATGTTGCGAGCGCCACGCACATTCAGATCGGAGTCCTGCGGCACCCGGCAGTACAATTCGCCGGCTGTGCGGTCCGGATAGTCCTGATCAGACGGCGCACGCTGCTGGCGCACCGGCAGGAACCCGGTGTTGCACGGGGGCGGCAGGTTCAGGTTCAGGTTGAAGTCCAGATAGATGCCGTTGTAGGCCTGCTTGACACCGGCGTCCGCGACGGCGATGCCCGACATGACGGCGGTGCCCTGCGGGAACAACACCAGCAGCTGTTCGATGTCGTTGCGGTAGGTCACCGCGATATCACCGAGGCTGACCAGATTGGCCAACAGCACCGGCAGCGCCGGCGCCACCCGGTCGAACAGCTGCCTGCCCTCGTCCAGCGCGGGGCCGCCCTGGTTCAGCAGATCGACGAAGGCCCGGTCCTGCGCCTTGAACTGACCGAACAGCGAAGCGGAGTGCGCTGCCCAGGTCTGGATCGAATCCGCCGTCTGCACTTGGGAATCCAGTACCGGGGGCGCCTCGTCGATCAGTCGGCCCAGCTGGTCGGTGGATTTCCCCGCCTCGATGGCCAGCGACGTCGAGCCGTCCACGATGCGTGACAGTTCCGGCCCGAGACCGCCGACCGCCTTGGCTGTCTCGTCGACGACGGTCTTCAGGTTATCCTGCGGAATCGCCTGCAGCGCATGGTTGGTGGCGTCCAGCAGGTTGCCGATGTCGGGGGGCACCGAAACCTTGCCTGCCGGGATGACATCGCCGTCGCGCAACGCCGGGCCACCCTCCGCACCCGGGGTGAGTTCGACGAACTGCTCGCCGACGGCCGAGCGGCTGTGCACTGCCGCCGACACATCGGCCGGTACCGGGGTGGACGATTTGAGGGTCAACTCGGCCCGCACCCCGTCCTTGTCGACGTCGATGCCGGTGACGCGGCCGATCTCGTCGCCCCGGTAGGTCACCACCGAACTCTCGTAGAGTCCGCCGGAGGCCGGCAGGTCGAGTGACACCGTGTAGCGCCCGTAGCCCAGCAGGGCCGGCACGTTCACGATTCCGAAGGCCATGACCCCCACCGAGATCAGCGTGACGGCGGCCAGGATGGCGAGCTGGATCCAGACCTTGCGATGCAATCGCAGCATGCTCAGTACCCCCCGAAATGGTAGGGCGCGATCAGTGGATTGCCGCCGGTGTACGGGCTGGGCATCTGGCCGATGGTGCGGCCCCACTGCATCTCCAGCTCGGTGAGGTCACCCTCCCACCGGGTGCCGGTGAAGATACTGCTGTCCAGCCGACTCAGCGTCAGGTCCAGCACCAGGGTGATATTCGCGAAGTCACCGCGGAACCACTTGGACAGATTGCTCTTCACCCACGGGTAGGTGGACAGGAAGTCCAGCCCCTTGGTCAGCGACGGCCCGGCGTCGGCCAATGAGCGCAGCACCGGACCGATATTGCGCAGATTGTCCAACAGCGCCGTTTTGCTCTGGGTGACAGTCGAATTGGCGACGGCACTGAACTTGCCCAGCCCGTCGATCGCGTCGGCCAGTTTGGTGCGCGTGTCGGCGAGCACGGCCAGTGCCTGCGGAAGGGTGGTCAGCGCTTTGTCGACAGTCTGGTCGTTGGCGGCGAACTTACCGGCCAGCGAGTTCAGATGTTCTGTCGCGGTGATGATGTCGTCGGTCTGCGCATTCACCTGGGTGATGAAGGTGTCCAACTGGGTGAGCAGACTGCGCATGTCGGTCTCCCGCCCGGACAGCGCCTTCGCGAAGGTCTGGTTGATCTCCTGCAATTCCTCCAGCCCGCCGCCGTTGAGCAGGATCGACACCGAGGCCAGGGTCTGCTCGGTGGTGGGATAGGTGCCTGCTCGCGAGAGTGGGATCAGCGACCCCTCGTGCAACCGGCCTTGTGCCGGTTCGTCGGCGGGCGGGGCGAGTTCGATGTGCATGGAGCCCAGCAGGCTGGTCTGGCCCACCTTGGCGGTGCTGTTGGCGGGCAGGTGCACGTCCCCGTTGATCCGCATGGTGACCAGCGCATGCCAGTCCTGAACCTCGATCTTGGTGACGTTGCCGACGTTGACGTCGGCGACCCGGACCCGGGTGTTCTGCTGGATGACGACGACGTCGGGCAGCTGCGCCTGGATCGTGTAGGAGCCGTCACCGGTTCCCTCGGTGCCGGGCAGACTCAGCGAATTCAGGCCACGCCATTGGCATCCCGGGAGCATCGCCAGGCATGCCACCAGCAGCACCGCGAGCAGGGATCGTCTCATGGCGTCGGCACCATCAGCCCGGGTAGTCCCGCCGCGGGATCGGGTGTCGCCGCTGGCGCTTCGGCGGCGAGCAGGCCCACCGGATCGACCGGCGGCGGAGGTGGCGGCGGGAGGAGCGGATCCCCCGGCGGCCGCAACCTGTCCTCGCTGTAGGTGATCTCGTTCGGGCGGGCCATGGTGCCGACGAACGGGTTCCCCCCGATCGGGAAGAAGTTCATCTGGCGGTTCTTGATGATCGGTGCGAGGTATTGGACACACAGCTTCGAGGATTGCTCGAAGTTCAATCGCGATGCCGCTTGCACTGCGCTGCAGAGGAACTGGACGGTGTTGGCGAAGTTGACCGGCGCCAGGATCCCGGTGATGGCGCTCTGGGCGGGCTGGTAGATGTTGACGAAGTTCTGGAAAACCGTCGGGCCGATGTGCAGCACCTGTTTGATGTCGGTACGGCTGTCGTTCAGCGCGGTGGTGATCTGGTTGAAGTGGTCGAAGGTGCTACCCAACGATTCACGGTTCTCGGCGACGAAGCCGCGCAGGTCGCCGACCGCGGCATCCAAACTCTGTGTCGCGTCCGAGACTTCGTTGGGGGTGTTGGTCAGTACCGTGCTCACCTGCGCGAAGTTCTGGTTGAACGCGGCCAGCAGGTCACTGCTCGACGACAACGCCGACACCAGCAACGCCATGTTGCGCACCGTGCTGAAGATGTCGGTGCTGTGGTCGCCGAGCGCCGAAAGCGCCTGCGACAGTTTGATCACCGTGCCGCGGGCGGTGTCACCCTCGCCGCGCAGGTTCTCCGCGGCACTGTTGATGAACTCGCCCACCGAGTTGGGCCCGCCCGGTGTCTGCGGTTGCAACGAGGCGGTCAGCTTCTCCAGCTGCTCTCGGAAGTCGTCCCACTCGACCGGGACGGCGGTGCGCTCCTGCGGGATGGACGCCCCAGCAGCCAGTTTCGGTCCACCGTCGTAGGCGGGTACCAGTTGGATGGCGCGCGCGCTGACCAGCGACGGGGACAAGACCGCTGCTTTCACGTCGGCAGGCACCGGGTACTGGGCGTCGACGGAGAACGTCACTTTGGTGGTCTGCGGCTGCGGCTCGATCTTGTCGACGGTGCCGACGGCCACCCCGAGGATGCGCACCTCGTCCCCGGTATAGAGGCCATTCGCGTTGGCGAAGTACGCGACGAAGGTGTCCTTGGCGACGAATTTCCACCACGGCGTGGCCACCACCGAGATGCCGGCCGCCAGGATCACGACCAGTGCCGCTCCGATCAGCAGGCGGGCGTTCTTTCTCACGGTTGGCCTCCGGGCTCACCGGGTGCCGGGACGAGGAACGGGGTGGGACCGGTGTACGGGACCGGGCCGACCACACCGGGCGGCGCCGGGGCCGGCGGTCCCGGTGGCGGGCCACCGGGCGGCGGGGCCGGCAGCGGTTCGCGGTATGGGTAGCGCGGATCGCCGGGGTTACCCGTGATGGCATCGGGCAGCGTGAGATTCGGCGCGCCACCCTGCCCGGTGCGCGGGTAGGGCGCCGGTAGCGCCGGGGTACCGGGCTGCCCGACGGCGGGGTCCACCAATTCCGACGGCAGCTTCACGTTCGGGTCCAGGCCGAGGTCGGAGAACGCGGCGTCGATGAACGGCTGGACGAACTGGCCGGGCAGCAGGTTCACCAGGGAGGCCTTGAAATACGGTCCCGAACCGAGCACTTCACCGAAGGA
Organism: Mycolicibacterium cosmeticum; assembly: GCA_016197365.1. Lineage (GTDB taxonomy): Bacteria > Actinomycetota > Actinomycetes > Mycobacteriales > Mycobacteriaceae > Mycobacterium > Mycobacterium cosmeticum_A. The sequence continues at coordinate 95,499 of JACPVS010000017.1, forward strand.
CATCGCGTACCGGCGGAACAGAGCCACGGTGCGCTGCAGCTCTTTCTTGCGGTTGTCCAGGATGGACAGCACCCCGTTGACCTTGTCCAGTGCCGGTTTCAGCTGGGTCTTGTTGTCGGCGACCAACCCGGAGATCTGCTGCGATACCGCAGTCAGGTTGGTCATGAAGCCGTCCACCGCGTCGCGCTGCGCCACCAGTTCGGCCAGCAGCGCATTCGCATTGACCACCAGTCCGGCGATCTCGTCGCTGCGCTTGGCGAGCACCGTGGTGACCTTGTTGGCGTTGCCGAGCAGGTTGCGCAGCTGCGCGTCACGCGCGTTGAGGGTGTCGGAGAACTGCGCGACACCGTCGAGGGCGAGTTTGAGGTCGGCCGGGGTCTGCTTGAACGTGTCGGCCAAGGTGCTCAGTGACGAAGACAGTTGGGTGGTGTCCAGGCCGCTGATCGCCGTGGTCAGATCGCCGAGCGCGGTAGGCAGGTCATAGGGCGAGGTGGTGCGCTCCAGCGGGATGGTGCCGGACAGCTCGCCGTCCCCGCGCGGGGTGATCTCCAGCATCTTGGTGCCGAGCACGGTTTCGGTCTTGATGGCGGCCTCGGTGCGCTCGCCCAGGTCGACACCGTCGTTGACGGTGAAGTCCACCCGGACCTTGGTGCCCTCGAGTTTGATGTCGGATACCCGCCCGACGGACAGGCCTGAAACCCGTACGTCGCTACCGCTTTTGATGCCACCGGCCTCGGCGAAGTACGCCGAGTAGTCGGACGTGCCCTTGATGAAGGGCAGTCGGTCGTAGGAGAACGCGGCGATCACCACGAGCGTGATGATCAACGTGCCGACCGTACCGACCGCGACCCTGTTGCGTTCGGCGATGGGTTTGATGGTGGGTCGCTTCATTTGGGTGTGCACCTACCTGTGTCCTGGCCCGCGAGTTTGATGAACACCGGTTGGCCGCCTTTGCCGTTGACCTTGAGGATCGCGTCGCACAGATAGAAGCCGAAGTAGTCGCCGTAGAGCCCGTTGCGGGCCAGGATTTGGTAAGCGTCGGGCAGCGTCTGCACCAGGTCGTCGACATAGGCATGGTCGGCTTCGATCTGACCGGAAACCCGATCCGTCTGCACCACAGCCTCTTTCAGGGGTGGACGCATATCGGTGAGCAGGTCGGCGATGGTGGCGGTCGCCGCGCTGATGTGGGCGACGCCGTGCGCGATATCGGTTCGACGGTCCGAGAGGCCCTGCACCAGTTCCGCGAGATGGTCCAGGCCTGCGGAGAACTGGTCATCCCGTGCGGCGAACGTGCCGAGCACCGTGTTCAGGTTGCTGATGACCTGGCCGATGAGTTGGTCGCGTCCTGCCAGGGTGGTGGTCAGTGCCGAGGTCTGGGCCAGCACCGAGGACAGCGTGCCGCCCTGGCCCTGAAACACCTTGAGCAGTTCACCGGACAGCGCGTTGACCTGGTGGGGATCCAGCGCCCGGAACAACGGGCGGAAGCCCCCGATCAATGCGTCCACGTCCAGCGCGGGCGAGGTGCGTTCCTTCGGGATGGTCTCCCCGGGGACCAGCCGGTGCACCGATCCCGCGCCTTCCTCGAGTGCCAGATACCGGTCGCCGATCAGGTTTTCGTAACGCACCGCGGCGGTGGTGCCCTCGGTGAGGGCGAGGTTGCGGTCGATGGAGAAGTCGACGCGGACGGTGCCGTCCTTCTGCAGCGTCATCGTGCCGACCTTGCCCACCTCGACGCCGGCGATGCGGACGAAGTTGCCCTCCTTGAGACCGGACACGTTGGTGAAGACCGCGTGGAAGGTCGCGCGGGAGTCGAACCGGAACTGGCCGAACACGGTGACCAACACGAACAGGAAGACCAGGCACATGGCGGTGAACAGCACTACCCGCACCACCGTGCCGGTGATGCTCGCTCGTCGCATGAGTTGTCCTAGGGGGCCGGGGGTGGGTCGGGGAACGGAGGCGGCGCAAACTGCGGCGGGATCGGACCTGGCGCCGGCGGTCCGTTGTAGCGGATACTCGGCGGCTCCGGCACCGCCCGGGTGACCGGGAGGTAGTTGGCCCAGCCGGGGAATCCGATCCCGGGGTTGGTGCGGATGTCGGGCCCGGTGCCGAATCCGGTGTCGGTGACCAGATATTTGACCGGGTAGTTCTCTGTGACGTCGGGCAGCGACCCGCAACTGGGCTTGCCGCCGGGGCCGCCCTTGGCGTTGACGATGGGCAGGTTGTCCGGGAAGCGGTACGGGTCGTCGCCGGCCAGCATCGCGGCGTCCATGATGACCGATTTCCCGTTGCCGCCCATGGCATCCCGACCGCCGTGCTCCAGGAACCACTGCGCGCCCTGGAACAGGCAGGTGTAGGTGGGCGAGTATTTCATCAGCAGGCTGGTGGTGGGGTCCAGGATGTTCATGGCGCGCACCAAGTTCTGCTGATTGCCGCCGATCACATTGATACCGGACTGGGCGAACCCGATCGCCGACAGCAGTACGGTGTCCAGCGCCTGCGCGTGGGTGGCGATGGTGGTGCTGGTGGTGGCCGCCGAGTCGAGGATCGCCACGATGTCCTCGGCCGCATCGGAATACGCGGCGGTCGTCTGGCCGAACAGCTGCCAGTCCCGCTGCACCGTCGGCATCCGCGGATTCACGGTCAGCAACACGTTGTTCGCCGAACTGATGGCCTGGCCGATGGTGTCGCCCTTGCCGCGCAACGATTGTGCGACTGCCGACAGCACGGAGTTCAGCTTCGCGGGGTCGATGGCGTGCACGACGGACTGCAGGTTCTCGAAGACGGTGTTCACTTCGACGGTGACGTTGCGCGACTGCAGCACCGCACCGGGCTGTAAGGCCTCGCCGCTGGGCCCTCCCGCGGGCACGATGAGGTCGACGTATTTGGCGCCGAACGCGGTGCTGGACTTGATCTCCGCTTCGACATTGCCGGGAAGGTACCGGAACGGTCCCGGGTAGAGCTTGAGGTTCAGCGACGCCAGCCCGGACCGCTCCCCGATGGAACCGACCTCACCCACCTGCACGCCGCGCAGTTTGACCTTGGCACCGTTCTCCATGACCAGCCCGGCGCGGTCGGAGACCAGGGTGACCGGCACGAAGGCACGCAGGGTTCCACTGAACAGCAAGGCGGTCAAGGCGATCAGGGCGCCGATCACGACGAAGAGGATGGGCGCGTACCAGATCGGGTCGATCTTCTCGCGGCGGGCGCTGTTGGTCATGCCCGTCAGCCCGACAGGTGGAAATTGCCGGATTGCCCGTACACGGACAGCGTGATGGTCAGCAGCACGAACACCGTGGCGGTCACCGAGGTGCGCACCGCGCGCCCGACGGCCTCTCCGACGCCGGCGGGTCCGCCGGTGGCGGTGAACCCGTAGTAGGTGTGCACCACCATGACCGCGGCCGCCATCGACAGGGCGGCGATGAACGACCACACCAGGTCCATCGGCCGCAGGAAGGTGGAGAAGTAGTGCTGGTACACCCCGTTGGACTGGCCGTATATGACGGTGGTGCCGAATTGCGTGGCCAGGAACGACATCAGTACGGCCACGGTGTACAACGGGATGACGACCACGACGCCGGCGACGATGCGCGTCGACACCAGATAGGTGATGGCCCGGATACCCATCACTTCCAGGGCGTCGATCTCTTCGTTGATCCGCATGGCACCCAGTTGCGCGGTGGCGCCCGCTCCGATGGTGGCTGCCAGCGCGACGCCCGCGGTGGCGGGGGCGATGAACCGGACGTTGAGGAAGGCCGAGAGGAAGCCCGTCAGCGCCTCGATACCGACGTTGGAGAGGGTGTTGTAGCCCTGGACCGCGATCAGCGCACCAGTGGACAAGGTGAGAAAGCCGATGATGACGACGGTGCCGCCGATGACCGCCAGCGCCCCGGTGCCCAAACCCATCACGGCGATCAGCCGCAGCACCTCACCCGGGTAGCGCCGCAGGGCGTCCCCGATGAAGGCCAGGGACTGCCCGTAGAAGGCGGTCTGCTCACCGAGCCCCCGCAGCCGGTCGGTCACCGTCACCCAGGCCTTCGATTCGTTCGCAAGCTCACTCACGGCGCCACCTTCACACCCAGTGCGGTCGCCAGAATGTTGATCAGGAACAGCGCCATGAAGGCGAACACCACGGTCTCGTTGACCGCGTTGCCCACCCCGGTGGGACCGCCGCCCACGGACAGGCCTTTGTGGCAGGCGATCAGACCGGCCGACAGGCCGAACAGCAGAGCCTTCACCAGCGACACGATCACCTGCGGCAGGCCGGTCAGCAGGGTGAGGCCCGCGACGAAGGCGCCGGGGGTGACGTGCTGGACGTACACCACGAAGATGTAGCTGCCGGTGAGCCCGACGACGGCGACCACGGAGTACAGCATCAGCGCCACGAAGGTGGCGGCGATGACGCGCGGAACCACCAGGGCCTGAACCGGATTGACACCGATCACCTTCATGGCGTCGATCTCTTCACGGATGGTGCGGGCGCCGAGGTCCGCGCACATCGCGGTGGCGCCGGCACCGGCGACGACGATGGCGGTGACGACGGGGCCGACCTGGGTGACCGAGGCCAGCGCGGCGCCGGCACCGGACAGATCCCCGGCGCCGATCTCCAGCAGCACGATGTTGAGGGTGAAGACGATCAGCACGGTGTAGGGGATGGACAGCATGATCGTCGGGAAGATGGATACCCGGGCCACGAAGGAGATCTGCTCGAACAGCTCACGCCAGGCGAACGGCCGGCGGAACATCGCCCCGAACGTCTCGGCGGTCAGCACCACGAAGCCACCCACGGCGTCCATGGATTTGGCGAGTTGCCCCGACACGGCTCGAGCTGTCATCGCGCGGACGTTAGGGCCACCGAAGTTAGCTGTCAAAGGCAGTTCTCGCAAGAACATCGACGTCAATATCGAATTTTGCTGGTGGGTATGATGGGAACAGTTTTGCTCAGTCTGATTCGATCGCATCGATACAAACGCTTGCGGCGCAGTAAGCTTGCGCCATGACCCCTCCCGAGCCTGCAGTCGACCCGAGTGCGGCCCCCAGCGGTACCGGATGCCTGGAGTGCGATGCGGCGGGCGGCTGGTGGGTGCATCTGCGCCGCTGCGCGGCGTGCGGGCATATCGGCTGTTGCGACGACTCCCTGTCGCGGCACGCGCAGGCGCACTGGCGCAGCACCGGCCATCCCGTCATCCGCAGCTTCGAGCCGGATGAGGACTGGTTCTGGAACTACGACACCAATCAGTATTACGACGGCCCGGAATTGGCTGAGCCGCAATGTCATCCGGCCGATCAGTCGGTGCCCGGCCCGCGCGCGCGGGTCCCCAAGGACTGGATGGACCAGCTGCAGAATCGTTAGGCCAGCACCGCCTGGGCCGCGTTGTAGCCGGGAATGAAGGTGATTCCCGGCCCGCCGTGGCAACCCGCACTGCCGAGGTACAGCCCGGCGATCGGAATGGGCTGGTCGGCATAGCCTTTGGGGCCGGGGCGATTGGGGCCCATCTGCTCGGGGTGGATGAGTCCGTGACAGTAGTCGCCGCCGGGCGCGCCGAACATGGTGCCCATGTGTCGCGGGGTGAACGTGGTGTGCCGGGTGATGAGTTTCTCGAAATCCGGTGCAATTCTTGTGATCTTGTCGATGACGCGCTGCCCCATCTCGGTTTTCATCTCCCCGTAAGAGGCCGCCGACCCCTCGACCGGAAACCACAGCGAGAAGGCCGACACCGCGTGCTTGCCGGGCGGTGCGAGGTCGGGATCATGCACCGACGGCATCTGCATGGCGATGGCCGGATCGGCGGGCACGATACCGCGCCGGCAGTCCTCCCACTGCTGCTGTAGTTCTTCGGGTGTGCTGAAAAGACCGATGGCCGCTTGCATTTCGGGATCGTTGAGAGCGCCGTATGGTTCGGCGAAGGTGGGTATGCCGTCCAGCGCGAAATGCATCTGCAGATAGCTGCCGCGGTGGTCGATGCGCGCAAACCGCTCCCGGATGTCGGCGGGCACCGCACCCGGATCGATCAGCCCGTTGACGGTGAGATCGGGTGCGACACCGGACACGACGACCGGGGCGGTCACGGTCGTCCCGTCGTCCAGTCGTACCCCGGTGACCCGACCGTCGCCGACGAGTATCTCTTCGACCGTGGCCCGCAACCGCAGTTCGCCGCCCGCCTCGGTCAGCCTGCGCTGCAGGTGTGCGGTGAGCGTGCCGATCCCGCCCCGCAGCTTCTTCATCAGTACGGCGTTCTCGTCGGGCACCGCGAGGCCGAATGCCAGTGCGGCGGCGCTGCCGGGGGTGGCGGGTCCGCGGTAGGTGGTGTTGACCGCCAGGAATGCCAGCATGCCGCGCAGTGCGCCGTGTTTCTCGCTGTCGGGGAGGTAGCGGTTCAACACGTCGGTGACCGAACCGAACAGCATGTCGCTGATCGCGGCGCGCTCGAATTCTCCTGTGGCGCAGGCGTACATCTCATCCAGGGTGCGGGGTGGCCGGCCGGCGTCGAAGCGCCCGAGGGCCCGGGTCGGGGCCTGACTCCAAGCCATCAGTCCGGCCATCCCGTTGACCGCCTCGGCGCCGTGCACCTCGTTGAGGTGAGTGAGCAGCTTCATCGGGTCGGCGTAGTAGATCACCGGGTCGTCGCCGATGCCGCGCAGGGACACCGACATGACGTCCACGTCGACGGTCGGCAGTTCGTCCAGGCCTAGTTCGGCGCTGACCACCGCGGAGGTCGGGAATTGCAGTGAGCCGGCGATCTCGAATTTGTAGCCGTCGAAGAGTTCGACGGTGGAGGCCATGCCTCCGGCATACAGCTTGGAATCCAGACACAGCGTGTGCAGTCCGGCGCGTTGCAGCAGGGCGGCGGCGGCCAGGCCGTTGTGGCCCGCGCCGACGACGATGGCGTCAAAGTCCGACATCAATCGAGGCTCGCAGTCGGCCCAGGTTTTGTCAATATTGACAAAACTAGGTAGGCAGGATGCCGGTCTCCAGGGAGTTCAGTGCGTTGCGGGTCAGCCGGGCCAGTTCGGGCAAAGACCGTTCGCCCAGCATCCAGACTTCCATGGCGCCGAACACCGCCGCGGCGATGCACCGGGCCGCCACGGTCACCCGCAGCCAGGCGTCGACGCCCGGACGCGGCGGGTAGTCGCGGCGCAGGTGCTCCTCGACCACCTCGGCGAAGTCGGCCTCGACCTGGCGAATGTGACGGACGATCCGGCCGGGCTCCAGTTCCTCGACACGCAGCGCGGCGATCTTGGTCACCGCGTCCACGTCGTAGGGCGAGGCCAGGATGGCCGAATGCACCGATTCCACGATCGATTCGCCCGACGACCGTTCGGCCAGGGCTGCCCGGAACCATTCCAGGCCGGCATCGTAGTCGAAGAAAAGCAGATCGTGCTTGGACGAGAAATGACGATAGAAGGTCCGCAGCGACACCCCAGCATCGGCGGCGATCTGCTCGGCAGAGGTCTCCTCGACGCCCTGGGCCAGGAACCGCACCAGCGCCGCCTGCCGCAGCGCTTCGCGAGTGCGCTCACTTCGCGCCGTTTGGGCAGGCCGGACCATCATTTCAACGTACCGCAGCGCTAGCCCGTCACCTCAGGTTGTCAAAGTTCACCCTTTGACAGGTCGGGCAAGATGACGGCGTGAAGGTCCACCACCTCAACTGCGGCAGCATGCGCCTGCCGACCTATCCCCTCGTGTGCCACGTGCTGCTGGCCGAGACCGACGACGGTCTGGTGCTGGTGGATTCGGGGTTCGGCACCGAAGACTGCGCCGACCCGAGGTGCCGCGTCGGCCCCGTCCGGCGGATCACCCGCCCGGTGTTGTCGCGGACCGAGACTGCGCTGCACCAGATCCAGGAGCTCGGCTACCGGGCCGGCGATGTGCGCCATATCGTGCTGACCCACTTCGATTCTGATCACATCGGCGGCATCGCCGACTTCCCGCTGGCCCGTATCCACACCACCGTCGCCGAGGCGCGCGGCGCGGTGCACGCCCCGTCCCCCCGCGAGCGCATCCGGTACCAGAAGGCCCAGTGGTCGCACGGCCCACTTCTGATCGAACACAACCCCGACGGCGAGGCCTGGCGCGGGTTCGCCGCCGCCAAGGAGCTGTTCCCCGGCATCGTGCTGGTCTCACTGCCCGGGCACACCCGCGGCCACGCCTGCGTGGCCGTCGACGCGGGGCAGCGCTGGATATTGCACGCCGGTGACGCCTTCTACCACCACGGAACGATCGAGGGCACCGCCGTGCCGACGGTGTTGTCGCGGATGGAAAGCACGGTGCCGTTCGACCGGAAAAGCGTGCGGGACAACCACGCCCGGCTGGCCGAGCTGGCCGGTCGCCACGAGCCGGACCTGATGGTCGTCAACGCGCACGACCCGGTACTGCTGGACCGGGCGCGCGACTCGACGTGTTAGGTCAGCGGCGCGCGCGCCGGCGCAGCACCGCAAGCAGTGCTACGACGGCGGCGTGATCAGCGCGATGGTGGCCGCGACCGCCTCCTCGGTGAAATCGCTCATCCGGCCGCCGCTCTCCACCGTCATCGCCGTCAACTCGCGCAGACCACCCAGCAGCATGATGAGGCGCTGCCGCGAGATCGGGCCGACCCCCGCCGCGCGGAACTCGGCACGGTCCACCAATTGATTCACCATGCCGACGAACTGCTCCATCGCGTCCCGGGTGAGCGCCCGGCCCGCTGCCCCGAGCGACGGACCGTCGCGAATCCAGCTCAGCGTCAGGTCCGGACGCGACTCGGCGGAGGCGATCCAAGCCTCGATGGCTTGCCGGGCCTGCTGCTGCCAGGTGGCCTCCGGGTCGACCGCCGCGGCGATCTGTTGCACCTGTTCGGCATTGGCCTCGCTCAGCAGACCGACGAAACACTCCTCCTTGCTGGTGAAATGCTCGTAGAACGTGCGCCGCGACGTACGCGCCCGCCGCACGATGTCGGCGATCGTCGTCTTGGCATAGCCGGTCTCGGCGATCGATTCTTCGAACGCGGTCAGCAGTCGCTGCCGGAAGTCGGGCGCAGCGGGTTCGGTCGTCACCAGGTCCACCTCATATCGGGCAGTCATCGTACTGCCCGAGAACGCGCAGGTGGTGCACAGCGACCGCCCGCATACTGGCCGCCATGTATCCGGCGGTGGCACCGCTGACGCCGTCCACCGCCCTCACCTCGTGGACCGTCGACGCGGCTTCGGTGGCACTGCTCGTGCTGATGGGTGGGACGTACGCATGGTGCTGCCGGCGGGCGCGCGTGGCCGGAATGCCGTTGCCCGCGTCCAGGCGGGCCGGCTTCTGGACCGGCATCGCGGTCTGGGCCTTGGCCACCATGAGCATGATCGGCGTGTACGCCGCGGTGCTGTTCTGGGTGCGTTCCCTGCAGGTTCTGCTGCTGCTGTTCGTGGTGCCGATGTTGTTGGCACTGGGCACCCCGCTGACGGCGGTGCGCCACGCGGGGGCCGCCGCGCGCGTCGACCGGTTGCTCGCGAGCCGCGCCGCGCGGCTGCTCAGCCACCCGGCGACCACCTCGGTGCTGATGCTGGCCACACCGTGGCTGCTGTATCTCACACCGTGGTACGTCGCGGCGTTGACCAACCCGGCCGTCGGCGCGATCACCCGAATTGCTCTGGCGCTCATCGGTTTCGGGTACTTCTACGCGCGCATCCAGGCCGACCCGGTGCCGCGGCGCTACCCGCAGACCATCTCCATGATGATCAGCATCGCCGAGACACTGGGCGACGGACTGCTGGGCATCGTGTTGTGGCTGGGGCCGCTGATCGCCACCGACTACTACCTTGCGCTGCACCGCACCTGGGGTCCTAGCCAACGGGTCGACCAGTCGATCGGGGCGGGCATCCTGTGGATCCTCGGCGACGTGCTCGGGGTGCCGTTCCTGATGGTGCTGATGCGCGCAATGGCGTCGGACGAGAAAGCCCAAGCGGCAGAAGTCGATGCGGCCGAGGATGCCGAACCGGCCGACGCACCGGCCACGCTGTGGTGGGAGGCCGACCCCCAGCTACGGGAGCGCTTCTCGCGCCGCACCACCGAATAGGCGGCCGTGCAGCGACGTCCCAGTGTGATTCTTGCCATCAGCATGGTGTCCTGGCCGGTCGTTGTGTCCACTCCGGGGCGGTCGCGGTCGTACACTTCGCCTGATATGCCCGACGCCGCCCGGCACCGACTGCCCGAACCGCCTCGGCGCCGGCTCCGCTGGGCCCGCGTCGCCCTTGCCATGCTGTCCACGGCGTTGGTGGCGGTCTCCGGGGCAGCCTGGTGGACCACCCGTGGCGTGCTGACCGGGTTCACCGTCTCGCACGCGCTCGCCGATTCCGCACACATCAGCGGCGGCCCGATCAACATCCTGCTGATCGGGCTGGATTCCCGGAAGGATCAGCACGGTAACGACCTACCGCAGGAAGTGCTGGACCAGTTGCACGCCGGGGACTCCGAGACCGGTGGATACAACACCAACACGCTGATCTTGGTGCACGTCGACGCCGCCAACAAGGTGACCGCGTTCTCCATCCCCCGCGATGACTATGTCGACTTCCACCGCCTGCCCGGCTACACCAACATCAAGATCAAAGAGGCGTACGGGCTGACGAAGTTCTACACCGAGCAGCACCTTGCCGAGCAGGGTTACGACGACCGCGCCACCGTCGAGACCGCGGGCCGCGAAGCGGGACGCGCTGCCACCCTGGGCGCGGTGCGCAATCTCGTCGGCGTGCCCATCGACTACTTCGCCGAGATCAACCTGGCCGGCTTCTATGACCTGGCGTCCAGCCTGGGTGGCATCCAGGTGTGCCTCAATCACGCAGTGCACGACGACTATTCGGGTGCCGACTTCCCGGCCGGCCACCAGACGCTGGATGCCGCGCAGGCGCTGGCCTTCGTCCGGCAGCGGCACGGCCTGGAGAACGGCGACCTGGACCGGACCCACCGCCAGCAGGCGTTCCTGGTCGCAGTCATGCGGCAACTCCAGGAGTCCGGGGCCTTCACCGACATCGGCAAGCTCAACGAACTGATGGCCATCGCCCACAAGGACATCGTGTTGTCCAGCGGCTGGGATTCGGACCTGTTCCGCAGGCTCGGCGCGATCAGCGGCGAGGACGTCGTCTACAGGACGCTGCCGGTGGTGCGCTACGACACCCGCAACGGTCAGGACGTCAACATCATCGACCCCGACGCCATCAAGGCCGAGGTCCGCGAGGCGTTCTCCGACGGCGCCCCGGTCACCACCACCACCGCGGTCCCGACGAACCCGGTGCAGGTGGTCAACGCCGACAGCAACTGGACGGCGACCACCGTGGCGACCGCCCTGGAGAAGCGGGGCTTTCAGGTGGAAAAGCCCGACATCCAGCTCGAGGACAAGCCCGCGCTGACCTCCATCAGTTACGGCGCCGGTGCCGACAACGTCGCCCAGGAGATCTCCGGTCTGCTCGGCAATGTGGTGACCGAGTCCGACACGGACCTGCCCGCCGGCCAAGTGCGACTGGTGATCGGCAACGGGTACCTGGTGCCGTCCAAACTGACCGCGTCGTCGTCGCAGACCACCAGCACCACCACCACGACGACGACACCCACCACCACGTCCGCGCGGTCACCGTGGTTCACCGGCGAGCAGTCCGCCGAGGTCGACCCGACCCCGGACCATGGCGTACCCGTCAGCGGCGACCGCACGCCCTGCGTGAACTGAGACGCGCACAGCGGGTTGACATGCGCGCCGGAGTCTGGCGCCAGCACCCGTACCTAGCCTGGCTCGACCATGACGCTGCCATTTCTGGGCCCGATCACGTTGGCGGGCTTCGCCCACGCGTGGTTCTTCCTGTTCGCACTCGTCGCCGCTGCGGTGGCGCTGCTGTATGTGGCGATGCTGCGCAGGCGCCAGACCCGCACGCTGCGCTTCGCCAATCTGTCGGTCCTGGCCGCGGTCGCCCCGAAGCGACGCGACCGCTGGCGGCACCTGTCGGCGGTGCTGCTGGTCGCCGCGCTGCTGCTGCTCTCGTGCGCGCTGGCCGGCCCGACCCACGATGAGCGCATCCCGCGGGATCGGGCGGTGGTGATGTTGGTGATCGACGTGTCGGAGTCGATGCGCGCCACCGATGTGTCACCGAGCCGGCTGGCGGCCGCCCAGACGGCAGGCAAGAAGTTCGCCGACGAGCTGACCCCGGGGATCAACCTGGGCCTGGTCGCCTACGGTGGCACCGCCACGGTTCTGGTGGCGCCGACCACCAACCGCACGGCGATGAAGAATGCCATCGACGGACTCAAGGCCGAGGAGCGCACCGCCACCGGCGAGGCCATCTTTACTGCACTGCAGACGATCTCGACGGCCGATGCCGTCGTCGGGGGCGGCGACGGCCCGCCACCGGCGCGCATCGTGCTGGAGTCTGACGGCAAGGAGACGGTGCCCGCGGAGCCCGACCAGCCGCGCGGGGCGTTCACCGCGGCGCGTGCCGCCAAGGACCAGGACGTGCCCATCTCGACCATCTCCTTCGGCACGCCCAGCGGCTACGTCGAGCTCGAAGGCGTCCGGCAGCCGGTGCCGGTCGATGACGCCACGTTGCAGAAGATCGCCGAGCTGACCGGCGGGCAGATGTTCCATGCGTCGAGCCTGAACGAACTCAACGGGGTGTACGCCACGCTGCAGCAGCAGATCGGCTTTCAAACGGTGCCAGGGGATGCGAGCGCCGCCTGGCTGCGGTTGGCAGTGCTGGTGATCGTCGCGTCCGCGGTCACGGCGCTGACCTTGAACCGCCGACTGCCGGCCTGAGACAGACGAAAAGCCCGGGACCCCACGCCCCGGGCTTTTCGCGAAAAATCCGATCAGAAGGTCGGGACGAACGTCCCGTTGAGCCACACGCCCCAGTGGTTCCAGCCGGCGTCCCAGACCTGCGGGGCGCCGTTGGACCAGACCGGCTCAGCCGGCTTGGGCGGTGCCCAGGCCGGGGGCGAGGCGACGGTCGGACCGGCCGGCGGGACCGGAACGGGTGCGGGCTGCCAACCCGGATCGGCACCCGCGGTGGCGGCCATCACGGCGGGCCCGGCGAAGAGGGCGCCTGCCACGGCGGCGCCGGCGAGCATGTTCTTCATCTTCATTGCGTCATCCTCTCCAAGCGGAACGGCTTCGGTTTTGCCCGAAACACGCTGAACTGGAGCTGAATACCGTTTTCGCCCAGCAGACAAACGCAGGCGTGACGTAGATCTCAAAAAAGAAAAAGCCCGACCGGTGCTGCACAAGTGAAAACAGGTTCGGTGGCAGTACAGGCGTTGTCGGCACCGCACAGCTCGGCCAGCACCCACTAGGGGTCCGACGACTGATTTCTTTGCGGCGTCTTGGTTAACATGATCAGCGGGGAGGGAACACTTGCATGCCGGAAACACCACTCGAAGTGAATGCTGACGAGTTACGGGCGTCGGCCAACGAGATCCACAGCCACGCCTGCACGTTCACATCTGCACACGAAACTGCCTACGCGTTAGCGGGCAGAGTATCGCTCGGCTCCGGGGTCTCCACCGCAGCATTGTCTGAGATGCTCGCCGCGTGGGATCAGCACCGCACAGTATTCGGGGCTGAGTTTGCAAGACATGCAGAGCGACACCGCGCCGCCGCAGATGGCTACGAAACTATCGACAGGCACGGCGGCCAGGACATCTCTCAGTGGGGCTGACACTGCGGGAGTTGATCTTCCTGTCGCCCGAGATCGCCGACCTCGCCAAGGCCACCAACGCCATGGCCGGCAACCATTCAGATTCCGCGGAGTTTTACCGGTCTCTGTTGCAATTATCGAGCTGGCAAGGACAGGCTGCGGACGCAGCATCTGGATCGATGCTCGCGGTAGCCGCGAAACACGACACAACATCCGCAGACCTCAAAGCCGCAGCCGAGGCGATGGAACGCTGCGAGAATGACGCTGAGTCGGTTGCCAACGAGGTACGAGAGCTCCTCAGATACGCTGCCGAACGTCCGGCAGTGCAAGTCAATGAAGACACCAACACCGTGATCCCGCCAGACACCAGCTATCTCGATAAGGATGCGGCGCAACAAGTCGCCGAAAAGGTCACGACTCTAGTGGAACGCATGAGCAAGGTGCTCGCTGCGGGGGCTGTCGTCGACGCGGAACTTGGACGAGCAATAGCGAAGGCTACGGGAGGACCCGTCGCCTCGGGCAATCCGAAGACACTGCAGGACTTGCTTTTACCAGGCGAAAAAGACCTAGCGGCCGCCCCGCCGACAGACCAGCGCAGCAATCAATCGGCTGCTTACCGCAGCGTCTACGGACACGATCCGGTCACTGCCAACGACTGGCAGATGGCTGCGGCACTGGACCCTCATAGCTATGACCCGAAATACATTGGCAGGCCCCCGGAAATTGTTGCAGGTCGGTTCACCCCGCAGCCCGGCAAGGGCCTAGTGCGATCCAACGTGTTCATCCCCACCGATCAAGTCCAAAATACCTTCAAAGATGGTACGGACATACTCAATGGGCGCCTGGCCCCGATGAACTACGGCGACAATCGGGGCCCTAGTGCGGACGCGAGCGTCGAGGAGTCCCGGGTGTCGTTGTTCGTGGATTATGACCATGGAGTAGTCGTGGCCCGGCAGAATCCGACGGTCAACGTTGACGGTCAGCGCGGTGGCGCAATGGCCGACGTGCCGAGTGTTCATGTTGTGCAGGCACCAGACGGACGGCTGACCATTGACTACAACGCCAAGGATGCCTATGAGTTCCCTGCGGCAGCAGCGGCAGGGATGACCGTCAACGGGCGCGTCACTTTGGAGCCGCACGCAGATGGTCGAGTCGGTATCGGAGGCAACACGACCATCTATCCGAGCATGGAGACCTACCAGTACCGCGAAGGTGCACCGACCGCGCAACTTCAGTGGAATCCGGCGAACTCGGGTAGCGAGTGGGGGCCGTCGACGAGCCTCGCGCGACATCACTGGGTCGGTGACGCAACGATCCCAGCGGTACGCCCCGACATGCCGGGCTGGCGCTGGCAGCTGGAGAACGCCAACCCGTTCGGTGATGACCCTTTCTTGTCACACTCCACACGGCTCGTAAATCCCTCTGAGGGCCCGCTGCCCACCATCGGGACCGGACGATGAACGGTTTCCGACTCACCCGCCCATCTCTGCGGCGGGCTACTGGTTTCATCGTCGCGACGGCGGTGGTGCTCGGCGTCATTGCCGGGCTCATCCTCTATGTGAACGCGATTGTCACCCATAGTGATACTGAGCCCACTCCGGCCGGGGATTACATCCGCCTGTTCATCCTGGACATCGCGTTCTGGGGGCCGATGACGCTTTTAGCTCTCTGGCAATTCTCTGCCCCGGTCATACTCGGGGTGGGCGTGGTCGCTGCATCGCTGCATCGAGCACCCGAGAACTGAGCTGGCCCGGCACGATAGCCAGAGCGGCCAGGGGCATCTAGCAGCAGAGATGGCGAAGCGGTTGTTCTGAGTGGCCAGGGCCGGGATCGAACCGGCGACCTTCCGCTTTTCAGGCGGACGCTCGTACCAACTGAGCTACCTGGCCGGAAGGCGCCGGTCTTTCGACCGGACTTGCCTTACGCCGCATTACTGCGACCCTGACGGGACTCGAACCCGCGACCTCCGCCGTGACAGGGCGGCGCGCTAACCAACTGCGCCACAGGGCCTTGCTTTCCTGCGTGCTCCGCGTCTCCGCGTTGCGTACCCCCAACGGGATTCGAACCCGTGCTACCGCCGTGAAAGGGCGGCGTCCTAGGCCACTAGACGATGGGGGCCTGATCCGAATCACTCCGGGGTACTCCAACGAGGTTCCGTTGGGAGCTTCGATAGCTTAGGACACGGTCATCAGAAATCCCAAACGGGGTACCCCTGCCCTGCTCAGACCCCTACGGACGCACCTGGCGACGACCCCCGCGCGGCAGGCAGTATTCTGTTGCACCACGCCCCTATAGCTCAGTCGGTAGAGCTACGGACTTTTAATCCGCAGGTCCCAGGTGCGATCGCGGCTCCATACTCCGATTCAATGGCAAGACGGTCATGCGCGAATTATTAACCGCAGAGCGGGTAAATGCAAGGCCAAGCCATTAAATAAGCGCTCGACACGCCATCGACCCGGTCGTTGCCATCTACCCGCTTTGCGGGTAGAACTTTGCGCATGCCAGCCATACCCGCAAAACGGGTACATACCCGGATACAGGAGCACCTCCACCGCTCCGGGATAACCCAGAGTCAGGCCGCGGTGGGGCTCCACATGTCACAGTCCGCATTCTCCCGTCGCTACCTCGGTTACGTCGAGTTTCGGGCGTCTGAGATCGAGGCCCTGGCCGCCTTGCTCGGCGTCGAAATCAGTGAGCTGGTTGGCGAACCGTCGAAAGCAGCGTTGTGAGGGGCATCCCCGATCCCGGCGCGCCTTCGGGCGTCTTCGCGGTCCTCGGCTTGACGGGCGCGCCGCCGCCTTCGGCCAGAGACCTCGACGACTGGGACGGCGAGTACTGGTGGCTCAGCAGGCCGGCAGGGGAATCGGCATGACCCCGGGCTGGCTGTCCCTCGCTGGACGAGACCTTAAGGCTGCCTGGTCGCAGACCTTGAACGACATCGCCGCTGTGGGCGAACGGTTTCTCGACGCCCTGGCCGGCGGCCCCGCCGTATCCGAGGAACTGGCCGACATGGCGCCGTGGGAGTGCAGCCCTGGCCGGATTGTGCCGCTGGCCGCCGAGGTCCAGGCGCTCGACGCGGACGTGCTTCATCACGGCTGCTGGACCCTGCACTACTGCGCGGTGAACAACACCGTCACGGTGGTGCCGCTTTCCGGCTTCACCTGCCCGATCTGTGATTCCTCTCCTGCCGACTCGCCGGCAGGAGACCGCCCGGCGGCCGTGAGCGACGGCATCCCTACCACGGCGCCCGCCGCCGGGCACCCAAACCCGCTCCGCGACATGGCTGACGCTGACACGCGAATCGGCAAGCGGCTCAGCAGGTTATGCCAGCTCGACCGCTTGAAGCGGTCCTAAAGAAACGGCCGCCACCCCATGCCGGGGGTGACGGCCAACCCACCACAACCGAAGGGAATCACCTGTAGTGAGCGCACCCACGATAACCCCGGCCATCCCTGGCAACCGCCAGACAGCGACCACGGGGCGGCGGCGGCGGCGTTGGTTTCGGCGCGGCCGGCACCGCCTGTCGCGCCGGTCGCCGGCCACGGTCGTGCACCGCTGCCCCGCCTGCCGGTCCGAAGTCATCAAGACGGGGCCGGGCGCCATCAATCAGCACTTCATCACCGGCGCGGACGGGATCGAACGCTGCGGCGGCTCCGATCAGCCGTTCCGGATCGCCGAACCCCACATCAAGTGGGGGCACGAGTGACCAGGGCGCGGGTGTTCGCACTGCTCGCCTTCATCGCGATCGGCGCGGCCGGCGGATCACTCGTCCTCGGCGAATCGGTGTGGTTCGCGTGGTCGGCCGTGCTCGGTGCGATCGCGCTCGTCATCTGGGGCCGCACGCACGACCAACCAGCTCCGCCACCACATCCCCGTCAGCCGCCCGAGTTCGGCCGCGGATTCACCAGTTTCGACTTCTACGTCCTCGACGAGGACCCCGCAGGACTCCGACCCATCTGGCCCGTACCCACCAACCACTTTGGAGCACCCGAATGACCAACGAACCCGTTGCCGCCGACACCACTCCCGTTGTCCGCCACTTCCCGCTTTACCGCATCGCTGTGACCGAAGCCCTGTCGGTGGAGGTGAGCGCTATGCCCACCGTCGCAACGCATCTGGTGATCACGCCCGGCGTGGGCGTCACTGACGACGGCTCGGTCACCTTCGCTTCCGGTGGCCTGTACCAACTGACCCACGCTCTCACTGGCCGATCTGTCGCGTCCTCGGAGAGCATCGCTCGGCTCAAGGATCTCGCGCAGCGTCTCGCCGGATTCGATTGGTCTTTCGACGAACCGCAGTACTTCGCTGCCACGACGGCCGGCAAGAAGCAGGCCGCCCTGGTTGTGCCGATCATCCGTGACTGGCAGATGTCGGACGCCTACGACGGCCCCGTGCATTTCAGCGGCGACGACGACATGACCAAGCAGGCCCGCCAGGCCGCGCCCGCGCTGACCCTGCTGCGGGAGCACATCGACTGGTACATGAAGGCATCCAAGGCCCGGCTCGACAAGGATCTGATCAACACCAACATCGATCTCTGGCACGCGGCCATCGCCACCGAGTGCGAGGGCTACGGCCTGATCTACCTGCTCGCCGTGCTCACCCGCATCGACCCCACAATCGCCAATATCGCTGCCCGTGACCTCGTCGCGGCCTGGGAGGGTGCCGAATTTGGCGAGTGGGTCTGGCAGTGGGATAGCGAGCTGGCGAACGATCGGCCGCTCACCCTGCACGGCATCCCCGCCGACGACCCGCTTGCGGACTTCCAGTGAACGCCACCGAGGACGAAACGGAACCCCTCGGGGAATCGCCGGCCATCGACATCGCGCCCAGTTACTCGGCCGTGCACGAGATCACCATGTACCAGGCGCGCTGCACCAACTGCGGTCACATCGAGGACGACTACGGCGACTTCGCCGCGTGGACTGAATTCCAAACGTCGCTCGAAATAGTCACCGAGAACCGGGGATGGCTGGCCGTCTATAAGCCCCTTGACTCGAAGTTCGGGGAGCTGGTTCGACAACTCGACCAACTGCTGTGCCCGGAATGCCAGACCTGCGCGGTCTGCGGCAAGACGCCGTGCTACCCGCACGACGACGGCCAACACGCCGTCTGCGGGGACCACGAGGACCACGAGTTCGAGACCGTCCAATGAGGCCTTCACGATGCGCCGAGCGAACGCGGCGAACTCCGCCGTCTCGGTGACCCGACCTGCGCGATTGGGTGTCAAGGCACCATTGACACTCTACGGCCGGCGAGTCGGTGACGGCGACGTTGAGGCCCTGCCCGAACTGTTGGCGCTGTCCGCCGAGATCGATGCCGCGATCGCCAAGTCGGTCACGGGACTGCGCGCCGCCGGCTACTCGTGGGCCGACATCGCCTCCCGTTTGGGCACCACCCGGCAGGCCGCACAACAGCGGTTCGGCAGGACTTCCGACAATGCCTGACACCGCGCCGGCACCACGGCCGGCCATCCCCGCGACGTGCGAAGCGCGGCCCACGATCGGCGGCTACGTCATCCCATGGGTGAACGTCCAACTCGCAGACGGCGGCGTCGACTTCCGGGCGCAACATGAGAGCCGATCGCAACGGTGCTGGCGCGAAGGCCTCTGCCAGGTCTGCGCTAAACCGATCACTCACCCGATCGTGCTCCTCGGCGGACCCGGTCACCTCGCCGCCTTGCAGTTCGACGAACCGCCCTTGCACCCCGAGTGTGCCGTCTACGTCTCGCACGCGTGCCCGATGGTGGCCGGCCGCCTGGACCGCTTCGCCGACCGCGACACCATCACCAACGGTCACCGTGGCGGCACTTGCCCGGACCCCGGTTGCAAATGCGGTGGGTGGGTGCCCACAGCGGGGGCGGCTGAGCCCGTACCCGGGAAACCCGCACATGACTGGTATGCGGTTTACGTCTCGGACTACGCATGCGCTGTCACCGCTGAACGGCCCAACCGCATCCACTCTGGTCTCGTCGACCCGGTTCACGTCCTGGCGGTCCGCCACGTCTCGACACCAGGCGTCGGGCGCACCTGGACCCGCACGTCCGTGCCGGTGGTGCCCAACCCAACGGTGGCGAGCTGATGGCCCGGCTGATGTCGGTCAGCCTGACCGAAGACGCCGTGCTCGCCCGTGCCAAAGACGTGACGCGGCGAATGGGATGGCTCGTCCTCAAGCCCGGCGACCAGCTCACGTTGTGCCGAAAGGTTATGGGCCGCAGGCCAGGAGAACCGTTGGTGCGCATCTGCACCGTCGAGGTCGTCGATGTGCGGCGGGAACCGCTGAGTGCGATCACCGACGCCGACGTAGCCCGCGAGGGGTTCCCGGGGTTGAGCACTTGGGAGTTCGTCGATTTCTTCTGCGCCACGCATAAAGGCTGCCGTCCTGACTCGACGGTGACCCGAATCGAGTGGCGCTACCTACAAAACGGGAAGGCGACATGACCGTCTACGTCGATGACATGCGCGTGCCAGCCACAGCCAACGAGGTCCTCGGTAGATGGTCCTGGCTCTACTGCGACGGGTGCGACGACGACGAGCTGCACGCCTTCGCTCAGCGGCTCGGAGTACCCCGCAGTTGGTTCAAGGAAGGCGGCAAAGTCAGCTCGCACTACGACGTGACTGATCCGCTGAGAGACAACGCAATTCAACTGGGCGCCGTCCAGGTCGGAGTGTTCAGCACCGAGGCAATCGTCATCCTCGCGGACAAACTCGCCGCCCGGGGCGAAGTGCTTAGCCCGCGCGAAGCCCACCGCCTCGGCCTGTGTATCGACTGCAAAGCCGATCGGCACTCCGCCGGCCGCACACGGTGCAACGCCTGCCACACGGACTACACCAACCCGCCACGGCCACCAGCTGGCCGGCCATGAGCGGCGCGGGCCGGCTGCCCCGTCTCGAAGACTGCGACTGCTACACCGAACCCACGCGGGACGGGCTCAAGTTCGTCGGCCGGGTCCGCCAATTCTCCAATCTGCGCACCGGTCCCAAGGCCCTGGCCCTGGACGCCATCGACGAAATCGTCTCCCTCACCCGCGACCACATCACCCGGCTCGCAGCCGAACACGAACGCCTCAGCGACGGCTCATGGCCGGCCGCCAGCGGATAGGAAAGGGGCTACACAGATGGCACCACCGTATGTCTCACCTGCGTTGAAACGACTGGCGTTCGTCCTCTTCAACGAAGGCGGCGTCGGCGGCAAGCTCGAAAGCGAACGCGCGAAACGTCTCGCTGTCTGCTCGTTCATCGCGTGGCGCACGGTCGAGTCCACCAACGAGCTTTCTGCCGCCGACTGGGCCGGGATCGTCAAGACGCTGGAGTACTGGAAAGAGTGCGGAGAGATCGAATTCCGCTGCCGCCAGGTCGCCACCAACCAATCACTGCTAGCGGAGGTCACAGCGTCGTGAGCCGAACACACGCCACACACGGACGCATGGGCTCAGGCCAACGCCGCGCGTGGGTGCGCATGGTGCTCGGTTGGTCCCGGCAAGAGCTGTCCGCTGCCCAAAAGAACGTCCTGCTGACCCTGGAGACCTACGCGAACTACGACGACGGCACCAACGCACACCCGGGCGAAAAGAAGCTGGCTGAGAGCACAGGAGGCCTCACCGAGCGGGCCGTTCGCGAGGCGTTGAAGCGGGGCCGGGAATTGGGCCTCATCGTGCGCACCGCCGACGAGAATCCGAAGGCTCACCTGGCGGCCGTCTACCGGCTCTCGATGCCCAGCGAATCAGGCTTCACCACCGGAACGGCTGTGCCTGTGAACAACTCCACCACCGGAACGGCTGTGCCTGTGGATAACCCCACCGCCGGAATCCCCGTTCCGGTGGAAACGCCCACCACCGGAACCGCCACGCACCACCACCGGAACGGCCACGTCGCCACCACCGGAACAGCCGTTCCTCCCACCCTCCCTGCACCCTCCCTGCACCAACCTGTTGAGAGTGACAGGGGTACGTCACCAGGGCAGCTGCTCGCGATCTCACACACCGATCGGATTCCCTCGGAATTCTGCGACCTCCACCCGCACGGCTATCGAGGCAAGTGCGGCGATTGCGGCAACGCACGGACCTTCAAGCGCGCGTGGCTCGCGCAGAAGGCCGCCGAAGACGTGGCGATCGCCAACGCCGAGGACTACGGGCGGGCTCAACGGCGCAAGCTCATCGAGGCGTGCCAGGCCGCTGGTGGCCCATGTGACGACTTCGGGCGCGTCGACTACATCGACGACGACGGCGTACACCGCGTCAGGCCGTGTGACCATCCGAACGTCTCGGGGGTCGAACATGCCAGCTGACGACGACACCCGCGATCGCCGGCAGTTCATCCGAGGTCCACGCCGAGAGCGCACATCAGGACCGAACTACGACGCATACGCCAGCACCGGCGCACTCCGCCGGCACTGCCCGAACTGCAACGCCGAACCATTCACCTACTGCCGTCGCGATGGACAGCTCTGCAAAACGCCTTGCACGCAACGACTCTCGGAGAAGCCAGCATGACCACCGAATGCCGCAACACCGCCTGCAAACGCCCCTCCCAGCGCTACCTGTGCGACGACTGCGCCACGGTCCTGTCCAACATGCTCGACCAGGTGCCCGGCCTCCTCGGCGAACTGGACGCCCGCATTCAGAAGCTCGATCGAGTACCGCACGGCACCATCGGCCGCACACGCGGCGCCGCCGACCTCAACGTCATGGACTTCGACGCCGCAGAGACCGCCAGGGACGCCCGCAAGACGCTACGACGGTGGGTTGAGACCGTCACCAACCGGCATTCAGGCCGCATCCCGCCCGGCCTCGACACCTGCGCAACCCGCGACTTCGCGCGGTGGCTGCAAGTCAACATCGACGCCATCGCCCACCTCGACTGCGCCGGTGACATCTTCGCCGACATCAACAACCTCGTCGGATCGGGCCACAGGGGCGGCAAGCTCGTCAAGGCCATCGACCGCAGAGAGCGGCACTTCGCCGGCCCGTGCCCCACCATCTGCGATTACGACAAGACCGGTAGGCCAATCGAATGCGGCCACATCCTGCACGCCGAGATCGGTGACCGAACCGTCGACTGCCCGAAGTGCAAGCAAGAGATCGACGTAGAGAAGAACCGCAGCAAGGCCCTCGCCAGCCGCGACCTCATGACCGTGCCCACACTGGTCGAAGCGCTCTACAACGCAGGCGAACCGGCCGAAGCCGAGAAGATCGAACGCTGGATCACCTCGCAGCGACTCAGGCCGCGCGGCTACCTACATCAAGGCGTGTTCGTCAAAAAGCAAGTACGCAAAGAAGACCCGGCCGTCTACAGCTTTGAACGCGCCCGCAAGCTCGTCCGCCGCGACCAACAACTCATCCGCCGACAGAAAGTAACCACCCAATGAGCAAAGTCGTTTGGAAGAACCTGCACCTACGGTGCCTCGGCCGCGTGAATCCAGGCTGGGGTGTCATGCGGAACACGCGGGCGATTTACGTCTGCGCGTTCGGACGAGGCGTCGCGATCCGGTGGTGCGAGCGGTGAACGCACCGGCACACCCCATGACTAGCCGATGCCCGTTCTGCGGTGCCTACTCACTCACCTACGACTGGCGACTGAACGCGTTCATCTGCCACGTCTACAACGCCACCACCTACGCAGAGGCAATGCCGAGATGAACCTAAGGCGAAAGGAAACCCCTATGAGTACCAACGACATCCTCGATCGAGCCAAAGCGGCACTGGCGGGCGTGACACCAGGCCCGTGGACACACCACACCGCACCGAGTGCAGACAGCGATGAGACGCCGGCACAGTACTGCGCCAACACCCTCGCCGGCAACGGAGATCCCGTGCACGTCCTCACCGCAACGAGCCCAGATCCGAAGCGCCATCAACGCCGACTTCATCGCCCAGGCGCGCGAGCTGGTGCCCGAGCTGATCGCCGAGGTGGAGAAACTACGGGGGGGCAGCGAAGACGCTCGGCAAGATCATCGAAGACACCCTTACCGACGTCAAGAACGCCACCGACTCTCAAGACTTGATCGGCGAAGACGGCGACGGCGACTGGATGGCCGTGTTCGAACGCCTGGCTGAGCTGCGGCCAGCACGTGACGCCGCGCGCGCCGAGGTGGACCGACTCAAAGCGCAGGTCGAGGCGCTGAGCGTATGACCACTCCGACGCTACCGGCAGTCGGCACACTGTTCGCCAGCGAGCACATCGACACCCGGCCGTGCCCGACCTGCGCCGAACCGATCACAGACACCAATCGCGGCCAAGTTCACTGGGAAGCTCTGCCCAACGGCGCGAAAACCGCCTACGGCGAGTGCGGCACCGGCGACCAGGGCGCCCTATTCGGGTCGCTCAGATCGACTGTCCTGCAATAGAAAGAGAGTTGAATCATGAGCACGACACCGCAGTGTGCATACATCGCAGGTCACAAACCAGGCTACGACGACGAATGCGCCTGGTGCTACCGGGCTATGCAGACCAACTGATGAGCACCAGCGCCGAGGACCCCGCACTGAACGCCGGCCTCGACCTCCTCAAACGGTTGGAGCGTGACGGGCACCTCATCAAGCACCCGCCCGGTTGGCAACCGCCACCGATCACGATCGACGACTTTGCGACCGACGATGCACTAACGCACGAGTTCGTGACCGATGACGGGATGCGCTGCATTCATTGCAACGGCTACCCGTTTGACCTGCTGCATTGGACCATCTGATGGACCGATACCTCTGAATGAATACTCAATCATGTTGCACTGCAACTTATTTGGTGGTTATCCTGATTATGTCAGCGCGGGTCGGAGGGTAACGCACAGCTTCGCTCGCCCCAGGGATCGGGCCAGACCGGATACAAACTCCCCAGCCAGAGACAGGTGGATGGCAACCCGCGCTGACAACGCACTGCGGCCGGGCCTGGGCTAACTGCCGAATTCGCCGCACAACACGCCGCATCTACCCCGGTTTGCGTTTTGGGGACGCTGACCAGCTAGTATCCTCTTTCGAGTCGGTACCCCCATGTCTGGACCTCTTCGGACCTGGGGGTTTCCTCGTTTCCAGCTACCTTCTTCGGAGGTGAAATGAGGACAGGACGCACAGGTCGGAGCAGGACAGGCCCGATCCAGCGCAACACCACGACACGTGACCGGCACCGCCGCATCATCTCGCGCGGACTACCGCCAAGCCCGTTCGGTCCGAAGCCACCGTGCTACCACTGCACTGAGCCGATCGACTACGACGCTCACCACCTGGACCCGATGAGCTTCACCATCGATCACCTGGTCGCCTTGGCCAACGGCGGACCGGACACCATCGACAACATCGTTGCCGCACACCGCAAGTGCAACCGCGAGAAGTCCGACAAAGACATCAACGAGCAGCTACCTGCCGGCGTCACGTTCGTGACCGAGCGCTGCTGGTGGACCGTCCCGGACTAACGAACTACCGCCACCCGCCTGATGGGTTCGCCCGCACCGCATGACCAACATACGCAGGGCTTAGTCATCGACCTTGGTCGTCAGAGGGGCTGACGTTAAAGGGTGGCACTCCAAACAGTTGAGGAGCGAGCAATGGGCGTGACAACCATCGTCGTCGCAGAGACCGTCATTCGAGCGCAGAACATCGTCGTTGAGCGAGGCCTTGGACGGTCAGCCCTTGCGGTGTCACCGCGCAGCATCGTCGAGTACTACGCCGGTCGCGGACTGACTGGCGTGACACGCATCCTCGTCGACTCGGCAGTGTGGCCGCTCGACGACGCTGCCCTCGACGAGCTGATGCCGTGCACTTTCTCAAGCCCGGTGCCCGTCGCTCCGACGATGATCACCCCCCTGGGCGGGGTGACCCAAGGGGTCAGCGCTCCGCCCCTCATGGCATAGGCGAGCTTCTCTCCCCAGGCTTTTCTTTGTTTTTCGATCCACTGGACAGGAGGTGATCAAAGATGGCACGACACCCCGATACCCCCTGCTCAGGCTGCGGCAAGATGCTGTGGCGGGGTAAAGGCTCACTGCCGGGGGGAGAACGGCAGTGCCATGACTGCCGTGCGGCCGGCGCTCCCAAGGATCACGTCCTGTTCGGCGATATGCCGGTGCGCCACCTCGCCCTGGTGCGCGACGACGGCACCGTTCCCGCGCCCGCTGCGACGGCCTCCGCCGGGTCTGTGGTGGCGGATCGGCGGGCGTCGGTGCTCACCGCCGCAGAATCCGGTAGCGAGCTTGACCAGCTGTTGGCGATGAGCGCCCGCATCGCCAGCTCGATCGCTGACGCGGGAACCAACGCCACCGCCTTGGCGTCCCTGGTGCGCCGGCAACTCGACCTGCTGCGCGAAATCGCTGACCTATCTGGGGAACCGGTCAACGCCGATCGGTTGACCGCGATGCGTTCCCGCGTCGCGCGAGCCCTCGACGACTCGCGGACCAGTCCCACCGCCCTATCCGCGTTGACACATCGCCAGACCGACATCGGCCGCGAGCTGGCCGCGCTGGCCGTCGCGGCCGGCGGCCAGGACGACGCGGTCATCGCCACCACCAACGATGAACTCTGGGACGCCTCGGTTATCTGAGGTCGCCCGCCACCTGATCCAACCGGCCGGCATCGTATCGACCGCCTGGCCGAAGGTGCGCGACACGTGCCACAACCTCGGCTGGGGCTTCGACACCTGGCAGGACGGCGCCGGCCGGCTCATCCTCGCCCTGGACAGCGAAGGCCTGTACGCCGCCGATCAGACCGTCATTTCGATACCCCGCCAGGTCGGCAAGACCTACCTGGTGGGCGCAATCGTCTTCGCCCTGGCGCTGATCATCCCCGGCCTGACCGTGATCTGGACCGCGCACCGTTTCAAGACCGCCCGCGAGACCTTCGATTCCATGAAAGCGATGGCCAAGGGCGCGAAATGCGCCCCGCACATCGACAAAATCTCCGACTCGCACGGCGACGAAGGCATCTACCTGCGCAACGGGTCACGAATCCTGTTCGGCGCCAGGGAAAACGGCTTTGGTCTCGGCTTTACTGGTGTCGGCGTGCTGATCCTCGACGAGTGCCAGCGCGTCACCGAAAAGGCGATGGATGACCTCATCCCAACCATGAACACCGTGGCCAACCCGCTGCTGTTCATGATGGGCACCCCGCCCCGGCCGACCGATCCCGGCGAAGTGTTCACCATGCTCCGTCAGGACGCCCTCGACGCGGTCACCGGCGGGGAAGAAAACCCCGTCTCGGTGCACGGCGTGAGCAACGAACTGTCCCTCTACATCGAGTTTTCCGCCGACCCGGACGCCGACCTCGACGACCGTGACCAGCTCCGCAAGGCCAACCCCTCCTACCCGGGTCGCACCAACGAACGCGCCGTGCGCCGCATGCGCAAGAACCTCTCCGACGATGCTTTCCGCCGGGAAGGGCTCGGCATCTGGCCCAAGGTGAACGTCCACCAGGACATCATCAGGCCCACCCGCTGGGCCAAGCTCATCGGCATCGGGGCCGACGAGGACATCGCGCCCAACGCCCTGGCGGTCGACATGTCGCACGGTATGGACATCTCGGTCGGAGCGGCCTGGATCGACGGGCCGGGCGCTCACGTCGAAGAGGTCTGGGCCGGCACCGACGTGGCCGGCGCGATCGAATGGGTGGCCAAGGTCGCAGGCCGGCGCATCCCCGTCGTCATCGACGACCTGTCACCGGCCGCGCAAATGATCCCCGGACTGAAAGCCCGCCGCGTCAAGGTGATCCGCTCCACGGCCCGCTACATGGCCAAGGGCTGCCTAATGTTCCAAACCCGAGGCAAGGCCGGCACGCTCACCCACGCCGGGCAGGAATCGGTGACCAACGCACTCAAAGGCGCGCGGCGCCGGCCGATCGCGGATGCCGGCGGCTGGGGCTACGACCGGCGCGACTCCACGGCCATCATCCATCCGCTTGTCAGCGTCACCCTCGCACTCGCTGGGGCGACCGAGAAGCACCGCCCACAAACGGAATCAACCCGTACAGGAAGGAGGGGAGGCGTCCTGTGACCTCCATCGAACTTGCCCGGGTGCACCTGCCCGGTGTCGAACCCGACACCAACGATCTGATCAACGGACTGCTGGGCGAGCTGCGCAAGCGCCAGCCGCGCAACTACCTACGGGCCTGCTACTACGACGGGCGGCGCGCCGTACGCAAGTTCGGATCGGGTGTCATCCCCCCGGAGTACTTCAAGCTGGGCCTGGCGCTCGGCTGGGCGGCCAAGTCGGTGGACATCCTGGCGCGACGGTGCAACCTCGACGGCTACACCTGGGCCGATGGCGACTTGGATTCCCTTGGTTACCAGGAGGTTTGGGACACCAACTTTTTCGGCTCCCAATCGTCCAGCGCGATCATCTCGTCACTGATTCACGGGCCCTCGTTCCTGATCAACACCACGGGTGCAGAAGACCGCGACGAACCCGATTCGCTGATCCACGTGGCCGACGCGATGAACGCCACCGGCGAACTCAACACCCGCACCCACCGACTCGACAACCTGCTGCGGGTGCTCAAGCGCGACGAGAACCGCAATCCGCTGAGCCTCGTGCTCTACCTGGACGGTGCGACCCTCACCGCCAGCCGCGACACTGCCGGGCACAAATGGTCCGTGAACTGGAATGAGCATCCGTGGGGTGTGCCGGCCGAAGCCGTTGTCTACCATCCCCGCGTTGGCCGGGAGTACGGCTCCTCGAGGATCTCCCGTGTCGTGATGGCGCTACAGGATCGGGCGCTGCGCAGCATGATCCGGATGGAAGGTCACGCCGACCTCTTCTCCTACCCGGAACTGTGGATGCTCGGCGCGAACCCGCGTGACGTGCTCGTCGATGACGCCGGCAACCCATTGCCGATGTGGCAGGCCGTGATGGGCCGTATCAAAGGCATCGACGACGACACCGACGCGCTCGACGACCAGGGCAGGGCCAGCCGCGCCGATGTCAAACAGTTCCAACAGTCCTCCCCGGCCCCGCACATCGACCTGTTCACGCAGTGCGCCATGGACTTCGCTGGTGAGACCGATCTGCCGGTGTCCGCGCTCGGTGTGCAGGCTCGCACCAACACCACCACCGCAGACGGCTCCGACAACGCCGAAAAGCAGCTGATCGCCGAAGCCGAAGGCGCCACCGACGACTGGTCACCGGCGTTCCGGCGCAGCATGATCCGCGCGCTGGCCATCAAGAACGATCTCGACGAGATCCCCAAGGAATACGCGAGCATCGACAGCAAGTTCCGCCCGCCGGCCTACCTGTCGCGCTCGGCGGTCGCTGATGCCGGCCTCAAGCAGCTCTCCGCCGTGCCGTGGCTGGCCGAGACCGAGGTAGGCCTGGAGCTGCTCGGCCTGACCGACCAGCAGATCCAGCGGGCCATGGCACAAAAGGCCGGCGCCCAGACCAAGACGGTGATCGAAATGCTGACCGGCAATTCTCCGGTCACCACCGTTCCTGAACCGGCGGCCGGCACCGCCGCCGCAGCCGCCGCCGCCCTCGGCGCCACCGGCACATGAGCGTTGCCGTAGCTGAGTTTCAGCTACTGCTGACCCAGCTGGCCGGCAACCTCGACGAGAAGATTGATCGACTGCTGTCGCGGATGGACCGCCTCGACCAGCGCGAGGCCCTGGCCTTCATCACCGACGCCTACCCCGAACTCGTCACGCCGTACATCCACACGGCCGCCAACGCCACCATCGCCTACTACGCCGAACAGCCCACCACGCTCACCCGCAAGGCGTCCGCGTTCGTTCCCGTGGTCCCCGACGACCTGGTGCCTGACGGCCTCGATATCTCCGGCCGGTGGGCACTCCTGCAATCAGAGCCGATACCGGCGCTGCAAGGCTCCGCGACCCGTGCGGTGTTCAACGGTTCACGAGACACGATGGTGTTCAACGCCATCCGTGAACACGCCAAGTGGGCGCGCCACGCGTCGGCGAACGCCTGCTCGATGTGCCGTGTCATGGCCACCCGTGGCGCGATATACACCTCCGAGCGGGCCGCCACCGAGGTCGTCGGCCGCGGTGTCGAACTCACCACCGCCGACCGCCGCATGATCGCCGCCAAGCTCATGACCCGCGACGAAGCCCTCTACCGCCGGTCGCTCTACCGAGACGCCCGCCAGGCCGGCGCGGCCGGCGCGAAAGTTGGCGACACCCGTCTGAGTCTCGGCACCACCAGGGGCACCCAACAGCTGGGCGAGACCTACCACGACCGCTGCCGCTGCATCGCGGTCTGTGTCCGCCCGGGCGACACCTACGAGCCGGCCCCCTACACCGAACAGTGGGAACAGGACTACATCGATGGCGTGCGGGCCACCAGCGCGGCCGGCGACACCAAAGGCGAGCACGGCGCGATCGACCTCACCGCCGTCATCCGCCACATGGACACCGTCACCGCCGAACGGACCGCCACGGCCGCTGCCGAGAGCCGCCGCAGGGCCGACATCAATGCATGGCTCGACGCCGAGGACGACCACCTCCACGCGATCGCCTACTGGGAGAACGCAGACGCCGAACTGGCCAAGCTGTTCCCAACCGGGGACGACGAACCGGCCGAAGTCGTTGAGCCCAAACGCAAACGCGTCAAACGCCTACTGGCCGATGTCCAGCGCGAATTCAGCGACGCCATGGAGGCCGGCGACTACGACCTCGTCGACAAGCTCGCCGCCGAGATGGAACGTGTCGAGGCGCGCGACAACAAAGCCGCCGCACGTGAGGCGGAACGGGCCGCAGCGAAAGCGGCAGCGTTACGCGCGAAGTATGACCGCATGTCCGACCTGGTGGATGAGGGCTGGGACGAAGACGAGGCCGAGGCTGAGGCGTTTGGGACATCGGTCGAGGCGATTCGCCGCCGAAACTTCATGACGAAAATGCGCAGCGAGGGCCATCACGGGGACACGTTCACGGCCGTACTCAAGCAGGCGTACTACGCGCTCGCTGAGGAACAGTTCTTGCAGGCTGAGCGTGACACCAACGGCTACATGATCAAAACGCAGTATCGGGATAAGATCGGTGACCCGTCCTCGATTTGGTCGATGTCGGAACGCGACGCACGAAAGTACATGTCAGATGAACTTGCCGAATGGTTCGACCAGCACGGTCGTATCACGTTCATGGCGTACAAGCGTGCTGTTCTCGACGGTCGCGGCAACTGGCGCGATCCGATGACTCGGGACTATCTCCAGTGAGCGCCTACCGCGACAAGGCTATGGCCGCATGGCGGGAAGGTCGCGCGGCGGCCATCGGTGATAGCAACCCTTACGCCGGCACGGGCACCCAAGCCGATATGTGGATGCAGGGATACAAAGCGATGCTGTGGGCGCACATGAGTCGCAGCCCTGCATTGCAGCCGTTCATCAACAAGCCTGAATAGGCTTATCGCACAGTAAAGTTCACCGCCCCGCGCAACGCGGCGGCGGTAGTTGGCGTGCCACATAGTTTGGCCGCCGCGTTTCAAACCCCGGACCGCAACGGTCTAGGGCTCCTTCACCAACCCTGACCGCAACGGTCGGGACCAACCCGGAACGGGAGTACTACACGCATGTCTGAATTCAGCGCACTACCGGACACCTCCGCCGAACTGCCGGTCCACCCGGTCAACGGGTTGCGGGCCATCGGCATGGGCCGGCGCGGTCCCATCTGGCCGGTCATGGGCGGCAATGGTGAAGGCGGAGGCGAAGGCGGCGCGGCAGCCGGCGGAACCGATGATGGTCCCGAAACGGGTACCAAAACGGACGACGGCCAGACCAAACCTCCAGAGACGATGGAGTTTTGGCGCGATCAGGCCCGCGAGCAGGAGAAGCGGGCCAAGTCCAACGCGGCAGCGGCGAAGAAACTGGCTGAGCTGGAAGAGTCGCAGAAGACTCAGGCCCAGAAGGACGCCGACAGGGTCAAGGCGGCTGAGGATGAGGTGGCCAATGTGCCGGCCAAGGTCGCAGAAGCCCTCAAGACGCACCTGGTGGCGCTGCACAAGATCGACGCCGAGGAAGCCGAATTGTTCCTCACCGCAACCGATCCCGATCAGCTGCAAAAGCAGGTCGCCGCGCTGATCGCGAAATCAGGCAAGCGAAAGAACAGCAACTACGTGCCCAATGAGGGCAAAACCACCACCACACCCGAAGCCGATGCCGGGATGCGCGAATTCACGCGCAACCTCTTCGGCAACGGCAACCAGTAAGGAGTCATCACAATGGCCGTTCTGACGAGCAACCTGCTCAACCTCCCGGACGAGAAGCTCGATCCGTGGCTGGGCAAGGTCAAGTTCGGTTCCTCGATCGCCACCCTGTCCGCGTCGGAGCCGATGAAGTTCGGCACCGGCGAGTTCATGACCTTCGACATCGGCGAAGCCGAGTACGTCGGTGAGGGCGCGAACAAGGGTGCCTCGACGATCACGCCGACCACCAAGAAGACCAAGCCGTTCAAGTTCCACAAGACGGTGCGGTGGACCAACGAGGTCACGTGGGCCGACGAGGACCATCAGCTCAAGGTCGTCGAGCAGATCCTCGCGCTGATCCAGCCGGCACTGTCGCGGGCGCTGGACTTCGGTGTCTACCACGGCATCAACCCCACCGGTGGTGCCGCTGTGCCGGCGATGACCGAGTTCCTCTCGCAGACCACCAATTCGGTGGTGCTCGGTGCCGGCGACGCGCCCCAGGTGGTCCTGGACGCCGCCGACGAGCTGGTCTTGGGCAACCGCTACCTGCCCAAGGATCTCGCGCTGGACCCGGTCCTGGCCGGTCGGTTCGGCAAGGTCCGCACGCCCGTGGGCGCCAACGGTGACCCGATCGGGCCGAAGATGTACCCGGATCTGACCTACGCCACCGCGCCGGCCGGACTGCTGGAGAACCACCGGACCTCGGTGTCGGACACCGTGGGCGCGGTCGGCGTCGCCAACGCCGCGACCAAGGTCGTCGGGTTCGATGGCGACTTCTCCGCCATCCGGTGGGGCATCCAGCGCCAGATCGGCATGGAGATGATCGAGTACGGCGACCCGGACGGCCAGGGCGACCTCAAGCGCAACAACCAGGTCGCATTCCGCGCCGAGGTCGTCTACGGCTGGGGCATCGCCGCGCTGCCGGCCTTCGCCAAGGTTGTGACGGCCTAATGCCGCGCTACACCAACCCGGCCGGGGTGGTTGTCGACATCCCGGCCGAGCTGGCTGACCGCCTCCACGGGTACACGCCGGCCGACGATGGCACGGATGCCACGGTGGCCGCCGCCGGGACCGGAAGCGACGGCAGTGACGGAAGCGACGGTGCTTCGGACCCGAACACCAGCGCGTACACGCCGGAACAGTGGGCCGACTGGCTGGAAGCCGAAGAGGACTACCACACCATGGTGGAGACCTGGTTGGAAGCCGAAGAGGCAGCCCGCAAGACGGCCGAGCCCGCCAGTCGGACGGGTCGCAAGTAGCCATGGCAGAACTGCTCAGCCCGGCCGACCTGGCACCGTTCGCCGAGATCGACCAGGCCAAGGCTCAGGCGATGATCGACGACGTGCTGGCGTTGGCCGGGCTGGCAGCGCCCTGCCTCGATGACGAGAACCTGGACCCCAAGAAAGCCAAGGCGGCCAAAGCCGTCCTGCGCGGTGTGGTCCTGCGGTGGAACGATTCTGGCCCCAGTGGCCGGCGCACGTCAGACGCCGAGACCGTTGGCCCATTCCAGTTCTCCGAAACCATCGACAACACCGCACGGCGCTCATTGCTGTGGCCATCGGAAATTACACAGCTGCAAGAGATTTGCTCCGAGGAAACCGACAAGCACGCGCGTGCGTGGAGCTATGACACCGCAGGTGGCAGCAGCATCCAGCACGCCGACACCTGCGCGGTCAACCTCGGGGCGACGTTCTGCGACTGCGGCGCCATCTACACCGGAGCAGGGCCGCTCTGGGGGCCATCCAGTGGCGATTGAAACGGTCACGGTCACACCGCTATTCGGCACGAATGACGACGGCGACCCGGTGCCCCCGGGTTCGCCGCTGGTGCTCACGCCGATCGCGATCGCGCCGGGCAACACCTCACTCGCGTTCGGTCGCGGTGGTGATCAAGACTCCGTCGAGTTCACCGTGTATTTCCGGCTGACGACCTACCGGGTCGAAAACAACGCGCTGGTGCTGACTACCACCGCCGATGTCATCGCTGATGACTACGGCATCCGGGTCCGAGGCCGCGACTGCCTGACCCGCGTGCGGGTTTGGCGATCACCGCGTACCGATCGCGGCGGCGTCGAGGTGCTCTGCCGGTCAGTAATAGGAAAGGATGCGCAATGACGCGCGTTCAGGCCGATATTCGGTCATCGATCCGGGACTGGCTCACCAACCAGGGCACCGGCGCGGCGTTGGTGCGTCGGCGGGTGCCTGACGGGTGGACACCATCTGCCGGTTCCCTGCTGGTGGTGGCTGACGACGGCGGGCCAGGCCGGTTGCCGATCTCGTCACGGCACACGATCCGCCTGACCGCCTACGCGGCCGGCGAAACGGAAGCGCGGAACATCGCCGTGCTGGCGGCCGGCAAGCTCGCCGAATCGTCACCTCGCCCGCCCGGTGTCTCGCACATCAGCGGCGACGTGAGTGCCGTTCTCGACGGCCGCGACAAGGCCACCGGCGCCGCCCTGGCATCGGTGCTGCTGACCGCCACCGCCCGAACAGTGGAGGTATGACGTGAGTTTCGAGCTCGACCACGACGGTGCCGCAGAAGTCCTCAAGCACCTGGCCGCCCACGCGATCAACGACCTGGCCCAGAAGGTCGCTGACCACGCCGGTGAGGACGCGTTACTGGACACCTACACCACCGACCGCGCTGCGGCCTCGGTGTCGGTGCCGGCCGACCAGCAGGCCAAAGACGGCGTGCTGACCCGTGCCGCAGCTGCGGCCGGCCTCGAAATACGGCTGGCGTAGTCACCACCCCGCAGTACCACCCGGCCTCGTGCGGCCGGGTGTCCTTGGCCCGCCCGGGCCGAACCATCATCACCACCCCTTTGAAGGAGGGACATAGCAATGCCCGCAACCATCAATCCCGATGCCACCCTGATCCCGGACAAGGCCGAAGTGTGGATCGTGCTCGCCTCGGAGGTCACCTCCATCGCGACCCTGATTCCCGCCACCCCCACCGAGGACCTCTCGGCCAAGGGTTGGCTGTTCACCGGCCTCATCGACGACAAGAAGGGCGTTCCGCTCACACCGAACATCGAGGTCAAGCCCTACGACGCGTTCGGCCATCCCCAGTTCCGGGTGAAGCTGCGCAAGGGCACGCTCCAAACTGGTTTCACCGCACTGGAAAACAACGCCGCCACCCGCAAGATCGTGCTTCCCGGGTCGGCCCCGAACAAGATCGGGGCGCCCAAGGATGTCCAGATCTTCGTCCTGTACCGGTTCATCGACGAGGACATCGCCCGGGTGTGGGTGACGCTGACCAAGGCGCCCGTCGAACTCAAGAGCCACGGCGGCTTCATCGACGGTGAACTGTCGTTCGCCGAACTGGTGGTCCACCACACCACCGACGCCAACGGCGATGTTTTCCAGATCGTCGAGGTCGAGGCACCGGGCGCGCCCGATGTCACCACGTGGGTGGTCACCCTCACCGGCGCCACCGGTGGCGACTTCACCTCTGCTATCGACGGCGGCACGCCCACCGCCGATACCGACTTCGACGCCACCAACGCCGAGTACCAGGCCGCCCTGGTGGCCCTGCTCGGCGCGGCCGGCGCCACCGTGGCCGGCAACGCAGGCGGTCCCTACACCGTGACCCTGGCCGACCCCGGCACGCTCACGGTCGACGGCGACGGCCTCACCCCGGCCGGCGTCGCCACCATCACCGCGGTCCCTCAGTAACCGGACCTGGCAACGGCGGAGGTGGACCCATCTACCCCGGTGGGTCCACCTTCCCAGGTCCGCAGACATTCCCGGGAGGGGCATAGCACATGACTTTCACGCGACGCACAGACTGGGTCGACCTCCCGGAGGGGGTGCCTCCGTCTCAGCACGACACACCCATCACGGCCGCCGACCTGCTGCGCTACGAACAGGGAATCTACGCCGCCCACAACCCGAATCCCTATGTGCCACAACTGGGCCAGTGGAATACCGCCGTAGCTCGGCGTTCCGTGCGCAACCCACGCATGGTCGTCATCGGTGACTCAGCGGCCAACGAGGCTTTTGCCTGGCAGCACCAGCTGGCCGGCCGGCGCTACTTCGATCCGCAGCTGGCCGCACAGGTCGAAGGCAACATCACCGACGCGGAATTCGCCAACGGCCTGTTCAACGGCGACACCACCCGGTTCGCCGGGTTGCTCGGCCTGACCGACATCGACATCCTGTTCGGGCCCGACAGTCCCGCCGGTGATTACCGGTATGACGAAGGCCCGTGGTCGACGTGGCCGGCCGGCGCGGTCTGGTCGGATACCTACCCCGACGCGGCACCGCTGAACGCCTACCGCATCGACGACATGAACGGCGCCAACGCCCTGACCGTGCGCGCCCACAACGGGGCTGGCTACGCGTGGTTCAACGGCATCATGGGGACCGTCGCTGCCAGGCCGCTGGATGTGATGACGCTGGCCGTGCCGGGCGTCTCAGCCAAGTGGTGGGCGACCCAGTTGACCGGAACGGCCAATGACCCCGAGGTGTGGCAGTACTCGCTGCCACGGGCACTGGTCGATGGTTTCGACCCGGATCTGATCGTCATCGCCCTGGGCGCCAACGACCTGGACAACACCGATGGTGACGAGCTGGCCACCTTCACGGCCAACCTCGGCAGCATCATCGACGCGTGGCGCACCTTGCAGCCAGGCGCCGACATCGCTGTGCAGACCTACTGGCAGCCGACCTGGGCACCACTGCGTGACCAAACGCTGGCGGTAGCCAAAGCGAAGAACACTGCGCTGCTGGACTTCTGGCCGCTCATCCCGCCCTACTCCCAGCATCCGAGCCTGTACGTCGACGACTACCACCTCAACACCTTCGGCCACGCGCTAGTGGCCGACATCGCCACCCGCAGCCTCGGCATCCCGCCGGCCTGACAACACGTCCCCAACGTCCCAACCAAACCGCAACCCAACGCAAATAGGAGAAACGCTCATGCCCGAAATCCCCGAGTCCGCCCCCAAGCCCCAGGACCACCAGAAGAAGAAGTCCGCCGCCGCCCGCAAGGCCGAAGCCGAAGGCTTCGTGACCATCGAACAGTGCGGCGTCTCCCTGAAAATCCCGATCGGCGGAAAAATCCCGCTGGCCGCATACCTGGCGTTCGAGGCCGAAGACGAACTCGGCGGCACGAAACTCCTTCTCGGAGACGAACAGTGGCAGGCATTCCTGGCCGCCAATCCGACGCTGGACGACTTCGCTGAGGTCGGCGAGAAGTTGCAGGCGGCGGCGGGAAACTAGCCGGCCTCTTTCGCCTGCTCGACGAGTACGGCGATGAGATCGAGGCCGACCTACTACGCATCTACCGCATCGACCTACTCGACTTCTATCGCGGGAAGCTCTCGGCTCGGCGCATCCGGGTTCTGTTGCGTCAGTTGCCAACTGACTCGGCACTGCGCCGGGCGCTCAACGACGGCAAGCCTGCCTGGTCGGCCACCGATCATCTGCTGGCCGATCTGTGGACACTCACCCTGACGGTGGGCACCGGCGGCAAGAGCACTGTCGAGGACCATCCCGTGCGCGCGGCCATGGAAGCGGCAGCGAAGGCGGCCGCCCTGGCTGAACGCCTGGCCGCCCTTCGTGCCGACTTCAACCGCCGTAAACGCAAGTACCTGAAAGCCTTTGGGAGGTGACAAGTGACAACCATCGGATACGCCACACTGCAACTCATCCCCTCGCTGCGCGGGGTCAAGCAAGCCATTGAGAGGCAGGCCCGCGACCTCAAGATCACCGCCGATGTCGACGTGACTGGTGCGCGGGAGGCCGGATTGCGTGCCGGTCGCGGCATCCGGCGCGGTATCGACGACGCGCAGATCGCTTCGGGTCTGCACCGCCAGGTGGAAAGCGAGCTGTCCTCGGCGAACGCGTCGCGCACCGGAAACCGGTTCGGGACCAACCTCGGCGGTGCGATCGCCGCTGGCGTCACCTCCAGCGTGCGCCGCCTGGCCGGCGGGCTGGCGCTGGTGTCGCGGATGGCCGGCAACACCGCCCGCGACATCGGGCGTATCACCTCCGCACTGATCCTGCTCACCGCAGTCGGCCGTGGCTTGTCGGTGCTGAACAACATCGGCAAGATCACCGCGCTGGGCACCATCGGATTCTCGGCGCTGCTCGGGGTGGCCACCGGTGTCTCGGCGCTGCTGGGTGGCCCGATGGTCGCGGCCTTGACGGCCTTCGGTGCCGCGATGGGTGTGGCGGCCGGCGCGGCGACGGGCTTGCTCGGTCCCGCGATCGCGGCGCTCGGCATCGGCATGGCCGGCCTCAAGGACGCTGCCAAGGCCTACATGACGACCAGCGAAGGCGGCGCGGCCTCGGCCAAGTCGTCGGCCGCAGCTGCCCGGCAGATCGAACAGGCCGAAAAGGGTGTCGAACGCGCCAAGCGCGACTCCCGCGACGCCGAACGCGATCTCACCCGGGCTCGCAAGGATGCTGCGGAACAGATCGAGGATCTCAATCTGGCTCTGCGCGGGTCGGCACTGTCTGAGCGCGACGCGCAACTGTCGCTGTTGGAGGCGCGCCGCGATCTCCAGAACATCGGCAAGGACGGCCAGCCGGTCGACATGCTCGACCGTGAGCGTGCCGTCTTGCGGGTCCAGGAGGCCGAACAGCGGCTCGCTGAAACCCAGGAATCCAACGGGGATCTGGCCGAAAAAGCCGCCGACGCAAACCGTCTCGGCGTCGAGGGTGCGGACGGGGTGGTGTCCGCCAAACAGCGCGTCGCCGACGCCAACCAGGCCATCATCGACTCCGAGCGGCAGTTGGCCGACGCGCGCCAGGCGGCGGCCGACGCCCAAGGCGGCGGGGCCAGCGTGGACCCGTTCGATGCGATGATCGGGCAGCGCATGGCGCCGCTGCTCGACGCGGTCAAGAACGTCCGCCGGTCGGTCACTGACAGCCTGTCCTCGGCGCTTACGCCCGCGTTCGCGACCTTCGGCGGCCTGCTGGACAACGTGTCACCCAAGCTGTCCGGTATCGCCGGGGTGCTGGGCGGGATCGGAACCGGCATCGCCACATCGCTGGCCGGCCCGGTTGCCACCAAGGGCTTCGACGACATGGCGGCGGCGTCCACTGAGTTCTTCACCGCGTTCAAGGGCGAACAGGGCATCGGTGGCCTGGCGAGCAGTCTGGTGTCGTTCGCGGGCACGGCGGCCAAGACGTTCGCCGGCGTGGGTGTCGATCTCAACGGCGCCCTGTTGTCGTTTGGTGACTGGCTGCGCAACATCTCGCCGGGCGAGATGGTGGCGACTTTCCAGGCGTTCCGCCAAGTCCTGTCCAGCATTGGCAACGTCGTCAGGCCGATCGTGTCCGGGTTGCGCGAACTGGGCGGGATTACCGCGCCGGCGCTGGCGCCCGGATTCCAGGACATCGGTACCGCGATCGGCCAGGCCACTCCCGGCATCACGGAGATGGCCCGCACGCTGATGCCGGGCCTGTCTCAGGTGATGAGCAACCTTGCACCCGTGTTGCCGGCGCTGGTGAGCGCGTTCACCCCGTGGGCGACGGTCACCGCCGCACTGGCGCCGCACCTGGCCACCATCGTCACCCATCTCGGGCCGCTGGCTCCGATCATCCTGGCGGTCACGCTGGCGGCCAAGGGCATCGGTGCGGCGATGATCGTCTGGAATACGGCGATGGCGGCGGCGTCGATCGCGCAAGGCGTCTTCGCTGCTGCGACCGGTGCCGGTACGGCGGCGCTGGGAACCAACACCATCGCACTGGCTGCACACCGCGTGGCCATGGTCGCCGGTGCGACCGCCACCAAGGCCATCACCGCCGGCCAATGGCTGCTCAACGCCGCCCTGACCGCCAACCCCATCGGTCTCGTCGTAGCTGCACTGGCCGCCCTGGTCGCGGGTTTGGTGTACGCCTACAACCACTCTGAGACGTTCCGCAAGATCGTTGACGCGGCGTGGAAGGGCATCAAGGTTGCCGCCGAAGCGGTCGTGAACTGGTTTGTCGACACCGCCTGGCCGTTCCTGAAAAAGGTGTGGGAGGGCATCGGCGAGGGATTCTCGTGGCTGGTCACCAAAGCCGGCGAGGTGTGGACCGGTGTCAAGGAAAAGTTCACGGCCATCGTCGATTTCGTCACCGGGCTCCCGCAGGCGATCACCAACGGCGCCAAAGGCATGTGGGAGGGATTGAAGAACGGTCTGCTTGAGGTGCTGCGGTGGATTGCCGACAAGTGGAACAGTCTGTCTGACACGTTGAGTTTCGATGTCCCCGAATGGGTTCCCGAGATCGGCGGGAAGAAATTCCAGCCGATGCCGAAGATTCCGCAGTTTGACGTTGGTGGCTACACGGGCAACGTGCCGATCAACCAGATTGCCGGCGTCGTGCACGGTGACGAGTTCGTCGTCAAGGCTGCCTCTCGGCAGATGATCGAGGCCGGCCACCCCGGGCTGCTCGACCACATGAACACCACTGGCCGGCTACCCGGATACCAGCTGGGCGGCTTCGTCGATAAGGCCAAGCAATTCGCGCGGGGTCTCGCCGGATCGCCGTACCTGATGGGTGGATTCTCTGCCAACGGTATCGACTGCTCGGGTCTGGTGTCTGCGGTCGTCAACGTGGCCACCGGTCGAGAGCCGTACCAGTCGCGGATGTCCACTGTCACCGAGGGGTCCTGGTTGCAGGCCCTCGGATTCAAAACGGGCACTGGCGAATCGGGTGACCTGCGTGCAGGCTGGTGGGACAAAGGCGGCGGGGCCAACGGGCATACGGCCGGCACGTTCCCCGACGGGACCAATTTTGAGTCGAATGGGTCCCAAGGTGTGGTGATTGGTGGCAGCACCGGCGCGAGCCACCCGCAGTTCACCGAACACGCCTACCTACCGGTAGGCACCTCGTCTCTCAGCGACAACGGTACAGCCACCGCACCGTCAACCGGGGTGTCCACCAAGGGGGACGCCCCGGCGGACCTCGGGCCGCTGCCCTCGGGCGGCGGCAGCTATGGCGGAGGCGCCGGCAGTCTGCC
The DNA here is from genome assembly GCA_016197365.1 of Mycolicibacterium cosmeticum. Classification (GTDB taxonomy): domain Bacteria; phylum Actinomycetota; class Actinomycetes; order Mycobacteriales; family Mycobacteriaceae; genus Mycobacterium; species Mycobacterium cosmeticum_A. The sequence continues at coordinate 136,191 of JACPVS010000017.1, forward strand.
GACATCGCTATCCGGATTGTCCAGCTGGGGGCTTGACGGGCTCGGCGTCGATACACCGACCCCTTCGGGCACTCGACGATTCGAGTTCGGCAAGGCTGCCAGCGCGGCGGTCAGCGGCCAGGTTGGTTCTCTGCTGGGTGTTTTCGGGGTCAACGACTCGCCGGGGTGGCTGCAAGGACTCAGCAAGTTCGCCGGTGGCCTGTCGATCGGTGGGAGTCTCGGCGGCGTCAGCGCTGGGGTGCCGCATGCGGGGACCGGCGCCGCGCCCGGGCCGCTCGACGACGAGCTGAACAAGCAGCTCTACGACGACGGTGGCTGGCTGCCCGAAGGGCTGACCCTGGCCCATAACAAGACCGGCGGCCCGGAAGCCGTGCTGACCAAAAGCGCGTGGGGCGCTGCCAGAGATGGGATCGATATCGCTATGAAGATGGCCAAGGGTTTCATGAACCCCGGCGCCGGCCAGCAAGCGCAACAGCCGGTGCCGGCGCAGGTGAACTACGAGATCCACGCCCGCGACACCGAAGACGCGTTCATTCGGGCTCAGCGCCAGGAACGTGAGCGGGCCGCCGCGAAACTGGCGAGGTTCTGATATGGCCGTCGCAACGATCACGCTGGAATCGTCCAACGGTGACTCGGTGGTGGTGTCCGCACCCGATGACACCTTCCTCGAAGATGACATCGTCTTGGACACCGACCCCCAGGGCGTCTATGACACCGGGTTCAAGGTGCGCACCGTCTCCGGGGCCTTCGAGCCTGGTGGCCGCATCGTCGGCGAATCGGTGCCGATCCGGGAACCGGTGTTGCCGTTCTGGCTGACCCCGGCCAGCCGGCCCCGCTTTCAGCGACTGTGGGGCACGCCAGGCAACTTTCAGAAGGTTCGGTGGCACTACGACGGTCCATCGGGCCGGCGGTCGCTGACGTTGAAGCTGGCCAAGGAAATCCAGTACACCACCGAAGGCGGGTTCGACGCCGACATCGACAAGGTGTATCACGCGGTGGTCTCGGCGCTGGCCGTCAATCCGATGTTCGAGGGGGTGGAGACGGCAACGCAGTGGACCAATCCGAGCGCGCGATTCACCATCGCCGTCATCGGTACCGGCGGCACGCTGCGGCTCACCTACGGTTCGGCACCAACACTGCAGATCGCCTACCCCGCCACGCCGGCCGTCGTGCAATCGGCCTTGGAAACCGTCGCCGGGGTGGGCAAGGCGACCGTCACCGGGACGACGGGCGCCTACACCGCCGCGTTCACCGACACCAGCGGCGGCGCGCTCACGGGGTCGGCGTCCAGCCTGACCGGCAGTGGCAAAAAGGTCACCATCGACCAGGTGGCAAACACCGGTTGGTTTGAGGTCTGGAATCCCACCGATCAGGATCTCTGGAACGAATGGGAATTCGATCCGGCCGTGCAGTGGCAGTTTCCTGACTTCGGATTCGGTCAAGAACGCCGGTGGGGTCGCGCGGTCGGTGAGGATGCCGCGCGCATGATCGTCACTCCGACCTTGACACAGATGCTCAGCGTCATGAGTGACCCGTTCATGGACACCTATGTCTCTGCTGACTTGTCCAATGCGGCAGGGCTTTTCAACGGTGTCGAACCGGTCTACCCGGTTCCGCCCTACACCGGTACCGAAGACGAACCGATCCTCATGCCGGTGCTGTGCAAAGGGCCGGCCGGTGCGAAAGTGACGCTGCGGCAGCGGCGGTTCTGGTCGGCGGAAAGCGGGCTGGAAGCGTGACCCTGGCCACGTTCGCCGAACCGTTCACCGGCACTGACCATGACGACTTCGCGGCGTGGTCGCGCGAGGTCCGCGAGTACCGCATCGAACGCGCGTATGACCGTCCGATCATCAAGCTCTACGACGGCGACTGGGTGTACCGGGGCACCGTCTACGGCGAGATCGCCGGCAACGTCCACCAGATCGTCAACGAGACCGGCACCATTACCGTCCGGTTGCCGATCGACCTGGACGACCGACGCGGGACCTGGGCGGCGTTCTGGGCACTCGACGAGGAAGCGCGCGGCACCCGCAACATTCACGTCATCATCGAGACGATGGGCGCCCGCATCGGCGGCCGGATGAATCCGAAAAACGGCGTCAAGGTCGTCCGCGGTGACAAGGGCGACGAGGTCGTTATCAACTTCCTCGACGACATCGAGGAACTGAAAAACGTTTACACAGCGGGCAATCCGTTCCTGCCCCTGTCACTGATCCAACAGCCCAAAGCGTGGATGCTCTACCTGCAAGCCGACCACGCGATCCTACTGACGCTGGCCGCCAACCTGCTGCGCCTGCAACTGACCAACATCAGCATCGCCGACCTCCTGGAGCTGCTCAACCCGTTCAAATGGTCGCTGGGCAACCTGCTCGATGTGTGGCAGCAGTCGCAGATCGTGGTCGTGCCACGCAACTTCAACGATAGCGTCGCGCCCCTGGCGTTGTTCGTCGGCAGCATCCGCACATCCGTGTTCGATGTGGCGGCGCCGATCCTGGAAGATGCTGAGCTGCAATGGGATTTGCAACGGTGGTTCAAGGGCGACCCAGAGCCGTGGCCCGGGGCCGGCACGGGATGGCGCAACGGCACCCTGTTCGTGCGCATCGTCGACAAATCCGGATTCCGACGCAAAACGTCGATCGGCGGCAACCTGCTGCTCGGTCTGACCCGCACCGTCGCCGGGGTGCTGTCCAACCACGTCGAAGACAGCTACGACCTGTTCACCGGTGAGACGATCGACGAGACCGGCTACCGGCTGCCCGGCAAGCTTGGGACGCAACCCTCTGACCCCTACGTGATCTACCGCGACGGTGACATCACCGGCATCCAAACCTCGGAGTTCTCCCGATCCCCGGGCGGTGCCGGCCGCATCACCGTGGGCGGTCAGTCAATGCCTGGCGTCAACGAGCTGATCTCCGCCGCTGTGCAGTATGGCGGAGATGTATTGGGCGACAACATCGGTGCGGCCATTACAGCCGGCGTCGGATTCACCGTGTCGGTGGGATCACTCGGTGGTGCGCTCGATAGCTTCCTGAATCCGATCTACCGTGACTCGATCCTGGCGTGGATCTCGGTACCGCTGCTGCTGCGGGTGCGCGACCAGGGCTGGGGGCACTACCTGGAAACCACCAGCACCAACGTGACGCAGGCGTTCACGGCGGCCTCGGTGGCCGACCTGCGACGGCGGCGGCGCGAGACCGACCCGGACACCTCGTTCAATCTCACCGTGGCCAATGCTTCGCCGTGGCTGATTGGCGCCAACGGCTTCGGTCACTGGTGGCTGGGTGACCGCATCGGCGGAACGCAAAAGTACTTGATGCCAAGGGTGTTCGTTCGCCGCAACCGCGTACTTGACATCGCGTGGGGTGACGGCAGAGGCCTCGTCATCGAAGGCGAGTTCGGCGACACCCGCCAGGAAAGCGACTCATTCGAGCGGATGGCCTCGCTGATGGCCAACGCGATGAGTGGACTACAACAGATTGGACTGTGGTGAGCGAAGACCGGATCACACCCGAAGACGCGCAGGCGTTGGCCGACAAAGTCATCGAATCGGAGGTCATCCCCAAGAAGATTCCCGCCGTTGACGACATCGATGGCCAGACCAAGGCGATCGGCGGCGCCCTGGCGTCGGCGCTGCTGACGGCAACCGAGATGCCGTTGCACATGTTGCAGCCGGTGGTGGGCGACCTGGCCGCGCAGATGGTCGCGCTCGGTGTGCGCCAAACCGAGCACGTCGACCCGTCCGCTATCCATGCCCCGGCGTGGATCACCGATGGCGTGCGCCAGCAGTCGGTGAAGCTGCCTGATCCGCCACAGCACACCGAAGCTGAGCCTGCCGTGGCGATGACCGCCACCGCACCGGAGCCGCCCCAGCGGTTGTCGGCGAAAGCGCGGGCGGTTCGCCTGTGACCACTCCCGGCGGCGTCTCCAACCTGCCGGCCGGCGCGCTGACGGTCGACAACATGGCCGACAAGTTGCAGGACATGAGCCCAGGCGCGATGCGAGCGCGTGCCGTCGAACGGATGCCCGGCACCTTCAACAGTTCCAACGGCGGCAATCCCCTGGTCGACCTGACCCCGTTCGGCATCCTGACCAAACTGTTCGCTGGATTCAACTCCCACGTCGCCAACGCCGACCCGGCCGACATCAACGGCCCCGAAGACTTGCCCGGGCTGCTGCTCGACTTCATCCACGAGCTGCCCGTAGTCGGCCAGTTCGTCGACCTCCTCGACGCGATCGGCGGGCACTACACCGGCACCGATCCGAACCTGTTGGGGATTCAATCCCTGTTCAAGGGTGTCCGGGGCGACCTCAACGGGCTACGGATCTTCATCGAGAAGCTCATCGGCCAGGCCCTCGACCTGTTGCACCTGCCCACGCCAGAGCAGGCCTGGCACCAGATCATGACCACGTTCCTCGACCCGCTGGCGTGGCTGCGCAACATCCCCATCGGCTCGATCTCGTCGTCGACGCCCAACCTGCTGACCAACTTCATCTCGGCCGACTCTTTCGTCGGTGAGGACATGTGGGTGTTCGACGACGCGGCGAAGCCGTCTGGGGCTACCGGTTCGGTGCGGACAGTGATCGACGGGACCGTCCACGAGCTGATCTCGGAACGGATCGCGCTCGACGTTGGCCGCAAGGTGAATGCCTCGGTGCGGATCGCCTACGCCGCCCTCTCGGCGCCGGCTGGCTCCCAGGTCCGTCTGTCGTGGATCGGGTGGAGCGGCGACACAGAGGTGGCCGGCGGCGACTTCGAGGTGCACCAACCCACCTCGGCGGCCAAGGACTGGACCACGATCGACGGGTCACTCACCCGCCAGGAATCTGACCTCTGGGACAGCATTTCCATCCGTCTGGCAGTGACCCCGTTCCCGTCATCCACGGCGGGCACGGTGTGGTTCGCGCTGCCTCGCGCCACCAAGCCAGACCTGTTGCCGCAGAACCTCGTGAGCGGCCTGGGCGATGCGCTCGCCAAGGCCGGTCAGTCGATCCGGGACGCGATCTGTAACGCGCTGGGCATCGGTGGTTCGGGGCACAGCGACGCTGATGTCATCCATGCGCTGACGAACATTCCGCAGGCCGCGGTGGCCGGTATCAAAGCGTTCGTCGACGACGCGGGCGACGCGTTCAAGGCGATCTGGAACGGCTGGTTTGGGTCGGGTGGCACCGGCAGTCCGCAGCAGGTGCAGTACGCGATCGAGACGATCAAAGACACCGTCCTCAACGGCTACACGGTGCACACCGCCACGGCCAGTGAGACGGGTTGGGTTGTGCCGCAACATATCGAGTGCATCGTCTTGCTGACCGGCGGTGGGCAGCCCGGAAAGAGGGGTTCTAGCAACAGCGGCCCGGGCGGGGACGGTGGCCTTGGCGGCTCGTACCTGGCCCAGGCCGTGGACCTGACGGGCATCACGGCCCTGGACATCGCTGTCGGAACGGCCGGCAACAAATCCTTTGTGCGGGTGGCCGACGCCTCCGCTCCGCACACGGGTGCGGTGGTGATCCAATCGCCGGCGCACGGCTCTCCGGGCGGCATCGCAGGCCCGTTCGGCTACACCGGGACAACCTCGACGCCGGGCGATGGCGGTAAGGGCGGTAACTATCCCGGCGGCGGTGGTGCCCAAGGAACGTCGTCGGCGGCCGGCGTGGGCGGAACGCAAGGGCAGGACGGCGGTTCGGTGTCACCCGGCGCGGCCACGAAAAGCGGTGGAGGTGGTGGCGGTGGTGGCTATGGCGCCCCCAACGCGGTCGCACCTGCCGGCGGCGGCGGGAACGGCGGTTACCCCGGTGGTGGCGGCGGCGGGGGTGGCGGCATCTACGCCAACGCCGGTGGTCCTGGTGGTGCTGGCGCGCCGGGTGTCGTGTGGATTCTGACGAGGTAGGCGGACAATTGATCACAGCAACCCTTGTGGCGGAGAACCTTTCACAGTTCTGCCCAACCACAAACCACTACTCATGTGCTGATGGCCGGCACCTATTGGTGACCGTCCCACGGTTCGACATTCCGGCGAAGATCGAATCGTTCGGCATGTCGTTGCCGATCAGTGCCACGCATATCCCGACGCACGCTGATGTGTTCCTGGCCGACGCGGACGCGGTGGTGCTCGACGCGGACGGTGATCCCGCCAACGGTCTCACGCCGCTGGTCCGCGTGCCCGACTGCGACGACTTCGCCCAAGCGCTGGCCGAAGCCGGATACCAGCTCGAGCAGGCCGGCTGATGGCCGCCGCACCCACGCGGACCGGCTGGTGGACACGCAACACGCTCCCATGGGGTGATCGCAGCGTCATCGCCCTGGCGCCGCCTGCGGTGGCCACCGCTGTCGCTCCTGCGCCGACGACCGTCGTGGGCATGCCGGCGGTCCCCGCTGCTGTAGCCACGGCGGTAGCACCCGAACCGACCATCGCGGTCGGCCCCGTGGCCCCGCCGGCCGTGGCAACCGCTGCGGCACCGGAACCGGCCACGTCGGTAGCGGTCACGGCCCCGCCTGCGGTGGCCACCGCCATCGCACCGGCGCCAGGTGTGCTCACAGGCAACGATGTTGCGGCGCCGGCCCCGCCGGCTATCGCCAGCGCTATCGCTCCCGTGCCGGCAGTGACCGTCACGGCTCCCGCACCGGTAGCCATAACGAATGCCGTGGCACCCGCCCCCGCGACCGCAGTCACGCTGCCCGCTGCGCCACCGGCCATGGCTACCGCCGTCGCGCCGGCACCCACCATGACGGCCGCAAATCACATATCGCCAGTCAGCTCGGCGTATGCGGCGGCTGAGACCGTGGCGATGCCCGACCACCGCCCCGGCGACACGATCATCGTGTTCGTTTCACGGAATGGGTCGGCCATTCCAGCATTGCAAGCCGGTTGGACGAACATCGTGACTGGCAACCGTTCGTCGGGAACGGGCAACTGGGCTGCGCGCATCGCGTACAAAGTCGCTACGTCGGCATCGGAAACTGTTGGCACGTGGGCCACCTCGGACGCCATCATCGTTCTGGTCTATCGTGGCGTCACCGCGATCGGCGCGGCGACCACTGGAAGTGGCGCCGGCAACAAGACGATCACTTACCCCGCCGCGACATTGCAGGCAACCAACGGGCAGTCGTGGGTGGTCAGGTTCGCTCACGGCGGCGGGGCAGCCTCTTTGACCGCAGATCTCACCACCAACCCGGTGCCGGGATGGGTGCAACGTGCCGGCTCTGCCTCTGACGCTCTCACGTGGGACAAGGGCGGTCCTGTCGCGGCCAATCCGACTGCCGAAACCCAAGTGACCAACACAACGAACTACTGGTTTGCCGCCACAGTGGAACTCCGCTCGGCCGACTGATTCAGCACTCCCACAACAGTATTCACCAACAAGAAAGGCACACCCATCATGGCAATCACCGCCGGTCACTACGGAAAGCTCGGCCTCACACTGGTCAACAAAGAGGTCAACTTCAACACCGACACATTCAAGGTGCTACTGACCACCAACGCGTACACGATCGACAGGGACGCACACCAGTACATTTCGTCGATCACCAACGAGGTCGCCGGCACCGGCTACACCGCAGGCGGCGTCATCGTCAGCCCTCTGACTGTCAGCTATGACGCCGTCAACCACCGACTCAAGTACACCGGCGCCAATCCGGCGTGGAACCCGCTGACCGTCACCGGCGCCCGCCGCGCGGTGCTCTACGACGACACCGCTGCCAACAAGCCGCTAATCTCGTGGGTCGACCTCGGCCAGGACTACAACCTGTCCGCCGCGAACTTCTCGATCCCGTGGGACGCCCTGGGCGCCGGCTACATCAACTTCTGACCGACAAACCCCAAAGGCCCTCAACCGCATCGGTTGGGGGCCTTTGTCATGGGCGCACAAGGTCGCCCGGGAAGGAACGATCACCATGGCCACACGCTATTGGCCACTGGACACCGGGCGAATCATCACCTCACCGTTCGGGCCACGCGACGGCGGGTTTCACGCCGGCACGGACTTCGGCTTTGCCGGCGGCTCCGCCGGCCGGCCCGTCTACGCCGTCCAGGCCGGCACCGTCATCTATGCCGGCGCCGCCCAAGGCTACGGCGGCCCCGACCCCGCCGGCTGGCTGGTCATCGACTCCACCGACGCCCAAGGCGGCGGATGCCTCGAATACGGCCACATCATCCGCGAAGTCAACGCCGGTGCCCGCGTCGCAGCCGGCCAACGCATCGGCCGCATCAACCCCAACACCGCCACCAACGGCGGCGTCGCACCACATCTGCACCTGTCCGACATGCCCGGCGCCTACAACCCCGGGACCAAGCAGAACCCGCTTGCGCGTCTGGGCGGCGCGCTGGAGCCCGGACAGACCCCGCCCACCACACCCGTAGGAGGAACCCCCGTGCCGCTGGCCGACCCCCGCACCGTCACCGACATCAACCCGAACTCCTACGCCCCGCGAAACATGCCCAGCCCCATGTGGATCGCCTGCCACACAAGCGAATCCAAGAGCCGCGTCCGCGACCTCAACCGGTTCTGCAAGAACAATCAGGTCAGCTACAACAGCCTCGTCGACGACCTCGACATCCTCGTGGCCGTCGAGATGGCCAACGACCCGTGGGCCGCGATGGGCGCCAACAAGTACGCCTATCACATTTGCTGGTCGGCCAGCTTCGCCGCCTGGTCACGCGGACAGTGGCTCGACCCCGACGCCGCCAACGACGGCATCAACGAGCGCCAGGCGCTGCGCAACGGCGCCAAGCAGATCGCCTATTGGGTGAGCAAGTCCCGCGAACAGGGTCGCGCCATCCCTGTCGAATGGATCGGCGGCAACGGCATCCCGTGGGGCCGCAACGGCATCTGCGGACACGTGGACTTCGGCACCTGGGGCGGCGGACACCACGACCCGGGCGCCAACTTCCCCGTCGACGTCTTGCTGGCCGATGTCAATGCGTTCCTCGCGGGCACCTCGACACCGGCGCCGCCCCCGCTGCCTCCCGTCGTCGTACCCGGCACCAACCCGGACAAGTACTCCGACTGGATGCTCTACAAAGGCAACGCGCGTAATGACATTGACCGTGTCATGCGTGTGCAGCACCGCCTCAAATTCGCCTACGAGAGCTACGCCGGGCACCTCGAAGTGGACGGTGACTTCGGCCCGATGACCGACGCGGCGGTCCGCGAATTCCAACGCCGCTCACACATCGTGTCTGACGGCATCGTCGGGCCCGTGACCGCAGCCGCGCTCAAGCCGTAACCCCAACGCAAGGAGAAACGACCATGACATACCAGGCACCTGACGAGATCGGCGAACGGCATCCCCTGCTGCCGGCCGCCAAGAAACACTTGACCCGGTTCAGCTACGGCGCAGCACTTAAGGGTGACACCACCGACGTGATCACTGCCGATTACCTTGCAGCACAACGGCAGTTCAAGAACAACGTGCATTTCGATGTCGTGCGAGGCAAACGCATCGGTCCCGATGTCGATCCGAACAGCACGGCATTCGACTGGGCTGTGCAACGACAGATGGGCCTCGACACGGCGCCGCCGGCCGCCGGCAAGCCGTTCATCGCCTACAACTTCACCGGCACCTGGGGAGCATGGGACAACGGCTTTGGGTGGGATGTCTGCCTGCGCCTGGACAAGAGCCGGTTCGACATCCAAGGCCTCGGCTACAACACCAACGCGTTCATGATCGGCAACGATCCCGCGCACTCCTACATCGACATGCTCAACGACGGCACCGCGGAGTACCTGCGCCTGGGACTGCCTAACCGGCAACGCAAGGTGCTGTGCGGGTACTCCGGCGGTGCCGGCACTCTCGTGCAATCGCTGTACCAATGGCCAGCCGATCGCCGGGACGAGATCGCAGCGGTTGTCCAGTTCGGCGACCCGAACCGACCGCCCGGAAAAACGTTGCTGGGCAACGATCCTGGGGGTCACGGCATCTCCGAGGACTTCCCGCCCGACTGGATACTGAACCGCTACTACAGCTTCACGCTGCCCGGCGACATGTACCCCAACGCCACCGGCCTATTGCCGATCTTCTACGACATTCTTGTGCGGATGGAAGCCACCCCGGAATTCGCGCACTACCTGTTCACCCTGTTCATCGCGCAGGCCGGCAACCTCTCAGCACTGGGCGCCGCAGCACTCGGCAAGGCCGGCAACCCGGCCGCGCTCGGATTCGGCGCCCTGGCCTCGCTGCTGCCACTGCTCACCGGCGGCCAGGGCGAGCTGCCCAACCTCGTGGCCATGCTGTTCAACATCGGCGCCATCATCGAATCCCTCAAGAAACTGCTGAACTTCGTCATCAGCGGCGACCACGGGATGTACGGCGATCCCAAACACGCGGTCTTCGGCGGCCTCACCGCAGTCGACCGGGCCGCCCAGATCGTCAACGCGCTCACCTGACGCTATCCGCAGCTCAACCACAGAATCGAGGCAAGAAATAATGAACTGGAAGCACTACACGAAGTCCATCTGCGCGTTCGCCGCGCTGCTGGCCACCAACGTGGCCACCCGATGGGTCACCAACAACGAACCACTGCCGGCCACCGGTAAAGACTGGATCGCCTTCGCGGTCACCACCATCGGAGGCACCTGGTTGGTCTACCAACGCGCCAACGCGCCGAAAGCACCGACATCGACTGTCACACAGAACGTTCGCGTGGCAGGCGTCAACGCAGACGCGTTCGATGAAGCCCAGCGCCAACGCCGTCAGAGGGCAGACGGCGACCGCCCCGGCCCGATCTCGTGACCTGGCGGCTGATCCGCACCGACGACAAGCTGCTACAGGTCGCGCAGCTGGTACTGCTCTGTGTCGCCGTCACCCGAGGACTCGACTACCTGATCACCCCGGCCGGGTCCTCGGCGGCGCTGAGTTACATCGAGCAATCCGCCCCGCTGCCCGTCTGGGGAGCGCTGTTCATCGCCTTCGGCATGACCGGCCTTGCCGGCGAATGGTGGATGAGCTTCGGCGAGAGCGATCGCCGGTGGATCGCATCATGGACCGCGCACGCCGGCCTGGCCGCGCTCTACTTCACCTTCGCCATCGGCGCACTACTCGAATTGTTCAGCCGGGAACCCTTCTACGGCTTCCGGACCGCATGCGACTGGGCCATCCTGGGATTCCTACACGTGGTCTTCATCCGGAGGCGCGACCGTGTTTGAAACCCTCATCAGCCTGCCTGACCCGGTGATGGACCAGCTGCCCTCGTGGGCGTTGATTCTCGTCGCGGCCCTGGCGTTCCTGAACTTCTTGTTCGCCCGCATCGCGGAGGCCTACGAGGGATTCGCCCGACTGTTCGGTCCACTCGGCCGGCGCTGGCGACGCAAGGGACTGCTACGCGCCGAAGTGCACCGCAAGGAGGTCCAGGCCGAAGCTCGCGTGCTGGCCCGCGAGATAGCCGGCGAGATCGAACCACCCGACTACCAAGAGATGGGGCGCCGCCTCAACAACATGGACCGCCGCGTGAAAGCGCTCGAAGAGTCCGACGAGATCCAACGGGCATTCATCGCCTACGACGCCGACTGGCACTTCGACGATGAAATGGCTGCGGTCGGCCGGCCAGAATGTCAGCCGGCCGCCCGGTTGGCATTCTCCCGCTTCCGCGAGCTCTACCGTGGTGGGTGGTGACCCGGTCAGCCAGCCCCGGCAAAGCCGTAGTCTGCTCGCTCAGGTGTAGCGTTGCGGCGCTATGGGGCTCATGAAGGATTTGAAGAACATCGAGGGGTCGCTCGCCTACGGTGCGGCTAAGTCGACGGCGGGCGACGCCAAGATGTTGATTCTTGTTCAGCTCATGCAGATGAACTGGCCGACATTGGACAAGCAGGTGGCCGGCGCGTGGGTAGACAAATGGCTGCATGATAACGGGCTTGGCGGCACCTCCACTTCCCGCTGATCAATCCCGGACAACGCCCAGGTGCCGGGTCGGTTTGAGAGCTTCCTTGGTGAGCTGACGGTTAACCTCTCGACCGATACGGTCCGCCATTTTGCTAATCACGTCTTCGGTGACATGCCACTTCGCCGCCTGGCGACCGATGCGCATCAACGCAGCGACGTGGTCGACGTGATTGGAGATGTCCTCACGGGCCACGTCTTCTGTGATTGTCAGGCCGTACCGCTCATCGAGTAGTCGGACGAGCATCTGGGCGCGTTCATTCATCCACGGCGATCGGCGTGCAGCCATGAGTTCACAGGCTAGACGGATTCACTGCGGCCAACCCGCCGTTCACAGGAACGGATGCGCAACCGTGGCCATGTGCGAGCCCAAAGGGGCATACCCCAATGGGCACACCCCTTGGGGTTCATACCTTGAGCCCAATGGTGGTGATCAGGTACCTCGGAGTGACCGAAGTGGCCGAACGTACCGGGCTCGCGGTTAACACAATCAAGGCCTACAGCAAGATCCCGGGCCGGATGCCGCAACCAGACGTCATGATCGGCCGCGTCAAGGGGTGGCTACCCTCGACCATCGACGATTGGACGCTCCGCCGGGGTGGCCAACGCCCAAGCTAGGACGCCGCCCGCCATCCGACCGCCGGGGGTCGCAGCGCGCGCCAGGGGTCCAGGCCTGAGATCGCATCCACGCGCTGGCCGTCAGGAACCTTGGTATAGATCTGCGTCGTGGCCAGCGACTTGTGGCGGAGCAGCTCCTGGACCACGCGGATGTCGACCCCGTTATCGAGCATCGTGCTGGCGTACCAGTGCCGCAAGGCGTGCGGTGTGCCTCGAACCGCCGCGCGGCGCATCGTGCGGCCGATGATGTCGGATACCGATTTGGACAGGACATGCTCTGACTCCACGCCGCGCATAGGAAACCACCACCCAGCGGCCGGCATCTCGCTTGCGATCTCCAGCAGAATCGGGTGGAGGGGTATCGACTTGAGCCGCCTACCCTTTCCCTTCACCCAAATCATCCGCGTGTTGAAGTCGATATCCTCACCGCGCACCTGGGCGATTTCGTGGACGCGCAGGCCAGCCAGCAGTGCCAGCAGAATCATGCGGCGGGTTGATGTCCACATTCGAGCTTGAAGAAGTCTCACCACTTCGGCGTCAGCGATCGGCCGAGGCTCACGTTCAGGCACTCGCGGCGTGCCCACTTTCACCATTGGATTGTCGACTCGACGATCGACGATCTGTAGCCACTTGAACCAAGCGGAAAGGTAGCTGGTGTAGGTGGCAGCGGTCGAGTCTGACCAGTCTTCATCGTGGCCAGCTATCCATTCCACGATGTCGATTGCCGCGATGGAAATTGGCTGTATCCCAGTTTCGTTGTGCAACAGACGGATGACTCGTAGGCGTTCGTCGATGGTGCGGCGGGACAGCCGGCGAGCTACTTGCCAAAGCTTCCAATCGTCGAAACCCGCCGTTATCAGTGTGGTTGCTGGAGTCATACTGAGTGATTCCACAGGAAACAAGTTGCTCGTATGGTTAGCCACGGCAAATAGTGATTGCTCCGTCGCCACACCGAGACACGACCGTTGCTGGCTGGTCACTGCGCTACACCGGGCCTCGGGATGCGTGGCCATCACGCGGCTATGTCGAGTTCTACGGACGCTAAAGACAGCCTCCTACGGACTTTTAATCCGCAGGTCCCAGGTTCGAGCCCTGGTGGGGGCACCAGCACGTTTCCATTACAAGGCGGGCACCCGGTCTCAGGCGCTGCGCGCGGTCGCGATCTCGTCGGCCAACGGAGCGACGGCGGCGATGATCTGCCCCACCAAGTCCTCGGGCACGCCCGCCGCGGTGAGGCTGTCCGACAGATGTCCGGCGACCAGACCGAAGTGGTGGGCGGTGATACCGCGGCCCTGGTGGACCTGGCGCATGGGAGCCCCGGTGTACGGGTTGGGACCGCCCAGCGCGGCCCCGAAGAACTCCACCTGCTTGCCCTTGAGCCGGGCCATGTTGGTGCCGGTGAAGAACCCCGCCAGCTCGTCGTCGGCGAGCACCCGGACGTAGAAATCCTCGACGACCGACTCGAGGGCTTCCGCGCCGCCGATATCCGCGTAAATGCTCATGCCCCAAGGGCACCGCGCCGCGGTTGCCGCAAGATTTCCGGCACGTACCCGCGACGCTACAAGGTCCTCACGACGACAACAGTTGCCGCCGAACATGTTTGACGAAAATCAGCCACCACCATGTTTGGGCTTGTGCCCGTTGCCATTTCCCTTGCCGTTGCCCCTGTCCTTGGGTGGCGCCTGCTCATCAACGGGAGCCGGCGCGACGGAGGACGGTGGCGGCGCCACCGAGGTGGGTGTCGGCGACGGCTGCGAGGTCTGCGTCCCCACCGGCGCCGGCGCGGAGGGCCGTGACGCCGAATCGACGACGACCGCCACCACCACGATGACCACCACGGCGATCGCGCCGATGGCCGCGATCATCGGCCGGCGCCTGCGGCGGCGCACCGGGATCATGGTGGTCGCCGGGTCGACCGGAGCGCTCTCGAGCACCCGCGTCGGCGGACGGACCGGCAGCCCGCCCGGCAGCGCCGCACGCATCTCGGTGGCACTGCCGAAGCGTCCGGTGAGGGCCCGCTCAACGACGTCGACTAGGACCGGGTCGGCGCAGGGCCGTAGGGTCGCCAGCGGCGGGCGGTACCCGTGTGCCACGGCGGCTGCCAGCTCGGCGAGATTCTCCTGCGGATAGGGCCGCCGGCCGGACAGGGCCTCGTGTCCGACGACTCCGACGGCGTACAGATCGTCGGCCACCGTCGCCGGCCGGCCGGCCATCCGGTCGGCGGACAGGTAGGCCATGGTGCCGATGATCTGCCCTGTCACGGTGGCCGTGGAATCGGCACTCTTGGCGATGCCGAAGTCGGCTACCTTCGCCGTGCCGTCGTCGGCCAGCAGGATGTTCGCCGGTTTGATGTCGCGATGCAGGATGCCCGCGGCGTGTGCCGCCGACAGTGCCGACAGCACCTGATCGAGCAGGACGCGCACGGAATGGTCTGGCAGCGGGCCGTTGTCGAGGGCGTCGGCCAGCGTGCGTCCCGACAGCTGCTCCATGACGATGTACGGGGTGGTCAGGTATTCGCCGACATCGTGTACCGCGACGACGTGCGGATGACTCAGACCGGCCGCGGCCCGCGCCTCCACCTCGAAGCGCCGACGACTGTCGGGCTGGGTGCTGAGCGGTGGATACAGCAGCTTGATCGCGACCGGGCGGCCCAGCCTGACATCCCAGCCGGCACGGACTTCCGCCATCCCGCCGCGGCCCAGTAGCCCGCGGAGTTCGTAGCGGCCACCGAGGAGTTCAGGGCCTTGCATGCACTCCACGCTATCCGGCCGGGATCGTATGCTGGACCACGATGCTGGACCAGGCCGGACACACTTTCCTGCGGGCTCACCCGATACTGACCGGGTCCGCGGTGATCACGCTGTGCTGGCTGGCCTCGGAAGGCTGGTACCGCACCGCAGGCGTGGCCGTCGCGCTGATCGTGCTGCTGGCGGTGCGCCGGTCCGGCCGGTCTCGCCGGATCCGCCATGCCGGACTGCGGGCGCGCGCCGACTACGAGAACATGCTCAGCGCTTTCGGCGATCCGCGTGGTTCATGGGGCCGATACCCGCCTGCGGGCTGGTACCCGGACCCGCACCACCGCGCTCGGGTGCGTTATTTCGACGGCGCCGGATGGACGCCGGCGTGTCAGCCGACCTTCGGGCAGTAGAAGTTCGGGCTGTCGCGGTATTCGACGGGCGGCAGGTTGCGCGCCGGGGTCTGCACCAGCGGAGAGTCCACCGGCAGCCGGCCCGCGGCCCGATCCATGGCCGAACGCTTGCGGGGATGCATCAGCCTGCGCTTGGGACCGAACTTGGTCACCAATGTGATTGCCGCACAGAGCCGGTCATGCCACCACTGTTGCCGGGCCGACCAGGTGTAGCCCATCAGATCACGCACCGGTGGGTCGTAGAGGGCGACCGTCATGAACGTCAGGAATCGCTGCATCACCTTCAGGTTCTGCGCCCACAGAAAGTCCGGAATCCACTGCAAAGAAGGATGTTTGGGCATCGTCGAAAGGTCCATCACTTCACGGGTGGCGTAATTGTTCTCAAGCACGTTGTGGCACATGTGATCCCAGTACTCCTGGAATTCCTCCCAGGACTTCGGTACCGGACGCATGCTCATCCCGTACATGCGGTACCAGGTGATGTGCTCGTCGAACAGCTGACGCTTGTCGGCCTCGCTGATCCCGCCGCCGAACTTCTCGGCGGCCAGCAGCGTCGATTTGAAGAACGTCGCGTGCGCCCAGTAGAAGACCTCGGGGTTCAGCGCGCTGTACCGGCGGCCCTGCTCGTCGACGCCCTTGATGCCGATGTGGTAATCGCGGACCTCGGCGCCGGTCTGCGGCGCGCGGTAGCCGTCGAACACCACCCCACCGATGGGGTAGATCGACCGCATCAGGCGCGGGATCCGCTCCATGAAGAAGATCGAGTGGTCTTTCACCGCGGCGCCCAGCTGCGGATGCATGTTCTGCATCGAGCCCGCCCAGGTGCCCTGGAACAGGCCGGTCCACTGACCGAAGTAGCGCCAGGTCAGCGAGTCCGGGCCGAGCGGGATCGGCGGCGCGTCATAGCTCCCGGGGGCCACCGGGCAACCCGCTGCGAGCACTGCGTCGTCGGCTGCCGGGCATGTTTCAGACGTCTCTTGAGTCACGGACGCACTTTCCCTCAGGGGCAGCCAACTTCTGACTACACTCGTTGTCACTATGGAGCTTAGAAGCAGCGAGGCATCCGGTCAACGGCGCGGTCGTTGGTCCGGGGTGCCGCTGCGCGAGCGCCAGATTCTGCGGCGCAACGAATTGGTCAGCGCGGGCGTCGCCTTGCTCGGCGGCCCGGAAGGCCCCAGCCTGACGGTGCGCGCGGTGTGCCGGGCAGCCGGACTCACCGAGCGCTATTTCTACGAAAGTTTCAGCGACCGAGACGAATTCGTGCGCGCCGTCTACGACGACGTATGCACGACGGCCATGACGGCGCTGGCGTCTTCACATACGCCGCGCGAAGCCGTGGAGGGATTCGTGGCCCTGATGGTCGACGACCCGACTCGCGGGCGCGTCCTGCTGCTGGCCCCGGAGCGTGAACCGGTGCTCACCCAATCGGGTGCCGACTGGATGCCCACCTTCATCGGGCTGTTGCAGAGCAGGCTGAGTCACGTGAGCGATCACGCTCGCCAGGAGATGATCGCCACCGGATTGGTCGGTGCTCTGACGGCGCTGTTCACCGCCTACCTCGACGGTCGCCTGTCGGCGACCCGTGAGCAGTTCATCGACTACTGCAGCGACCTGGTGCTACGCCGAGCGACGACGCACTGACCCGACCTACTGGTCGGGGGTGCTGACCTGCTCGAGGCTCTGCTCCTGCTGCGAAGCGGCCTCCGCTTCGGCCTGCTTCTGCTCAGCCTCGGCCTTGGCGGCGGCTTCATCGGCTGCGGCCTTGGCGGCGCGGCCGTCCGGGCTGGCCACCGAGGAACCGGGGTTGGTGGCCGTCGCGTAGGAACCGGCGCAGTTCAAGTAGAACTGCACCTGGCCGGAGACGTGGATCCCGTCGTTGGCGCTGGCGAACGGCGCGGTCTGGGAGCGGCTGACGATGCAGTTGCCCTCGTCCAGCTTGTCGCCGACCCGGGCCGCCACGACCACGGTCTGGCCGGCGTCGCCGGCCGCAGAGCTTGCATCGCTATAAGTCTGTCCGGCGTACGCGTCGGCAGCGGCTACACCCGTGCCGAAAAGAGCGGTGGCGGCGGCGAGTGCACCGACGGTGCCCGACCCCAAAACGATCAGCTTCTTCACTGCGGCCCTACTCCCATAATTCAGGAATTTGTTGTATTCGGAAGAGACTAACCCGCGCCGCACCGGGCCGCATCCTTCCCGAGGCCGCCTCCCAGATCCGGGAACCGTGTGAAAACTGTTACATGACAGACCACCCGACTAACTTGAATGTCACCGGGGTACACAGATATTCTGAGTGCAACCACTAGGTACAGATAACTGGGAGAGACACGTGTCGCAGGACCTACCCGACGTGCAATTGCTTCGCGAACTCGAACCTGTCGTCGAACAGAACATCAACCGGCACCTCTCGATGCGTAAGGACTGGAACCCGCACGACTACATCCCGTGGTCGGACGGCAAGAACTTCTACGCGCTCGGGGGCCAGGAATGGCACCCGGAGCAGTCCAAGCTCTCCGAGGTCGCCCAGACCGCCATGGTGCAGAACCTGCTCACCGAGGACAACCTGCCCTCGTATCACCGCGAGATCGCCATGAACTTCACCATGGACGGACCGTGGGGCTGGTGGGTGAACCGCTGGACCGCCGAGGAGAACCGGCACGGCATCGCGCTGCGCGACTACCTGCTGGTCACCCGCGCCATCGACCCGATCGAGCTGGAGGAACTGCGCGTCGAGCAGGTGACCCGCGGCTTCTCCCCCGGCCAGAACCAGCAGGGGGACCTGTTCGCGTCCACCCTCTTCGACTCCGTCGTCTACGTGACGTTCCAGGAGCTGGCCACCCGGGTTTCACACCGCAACACCGGCAAGGCCTGCGAAGAGACTGTCGCCGACCAGCTGCTGGGGCGCATCTCGGCCGACGAGAACCTGCACATGATCTTCTACCGCGACATCAGTGCCGCGGGCCTGGACCTGGTGCCCAACCAGGCGATGAAGTCGCTGCACCGCGTGCTGCGCAACTTCAAGATGCCCGGATACACGGTGCCGGAGTTCCGTCGCAAGGCCGTCATCATCGCCGTCGGCGGTGTCTATGACCCGCGTATCCACCTGGACGACGTGGTGATGCCGGTGCTGAAGAAGTGGCGCATCTTCGAGCGCGAGGACTTCACCGGCGAGGGCGCGCGGCTGCGCGACGACCTCGGCCTGTTGGTCCAGGAGCTCGAGGAGACCTGCGTGAAGTTCGAGGTGGCCAAGGAGCGCCGCCTGGAGCGCGAGCGCAAGATCGCCGAGAAGAAGGCGATGAAGAACTTGCTGGTATCGACCTCCGCGGCTGGATGACCCAGACGGTAGAGCGCATCGCGTCGGCCCGATCTTTACAGATCGGGCCGATTGCGCTGCGCTCCCCCGTCGTGCTGGCCCCGATGGCCGGTGTCACCAACGTCGCCTTCCGGACGCTGTGCCGCGAGCTGGAACTGGCCCGTGCCGGCACCGTGAGCGGGTTGTACGTCTGCGAGATGGTGACGGCCCGCGCGCTCGTCGAGCGCAACCCGGCCACCCTGCACATGACGACCTTCGCGCCGGATGAGACGCCGCGGTCACTGCAGCTCTACACCGTCGACCCGGACACCACCTACGCCGCGGCGAAGATGATCGTCGACGAAGGCATGGCCGACCACATCGACATGAACTTCGGTTGCCCGGTTCCCAAGGTGACCCGCCGCGGCGGCGGCTCGGCCATTCCCTACAAGCGCCGGCTGTTCGGCCAGATCGTCGGGGCGGCGGTGCGCGCGGCCGAGGGTTCCGACATCCCCGTGACCGTGAAGTTCCGGATCGGCATCGACGACGCCCACCACACCCACCTCGATGCCGGCCGGATCGCCGAGCAGGAGGGCGCGGCGGCCGTGTCGCTGCATGCCCGGACCGCGGCCCAGCGTTACTCGGGCGCCGCCGACTGGAGTCAGATCGCCGCACTGAAGCAGCACGTCACCACCATCCCGGTGCTGGGCAACGGGGACATCTTCAACGCCGACGACGCGCTGGACATGATGGCGCAGACCGGGTGTGACGGAGTCGTCATCGGCCGTGGCTGCCTGGGCCGGCCCTGGCTGTTCGCCGAACTGTCGGACGCGTTCACGGGACGCCCTGTCGCCACCCCGCCCGCCCTCGGCGAGATCGCCGACATCATGCGCCGCCACGGCTCCTTGCTGGCCGCCCACTTCGGCGAGGACAAGGGCATGCGCGACATGCGCAAGCACATCGCGTGGTACCTGCACGGTTTGCCGGCGGGTGCCGACCTCCGCCGGTCGTTGGCACTGGTGAAGACACTGAACGAACTCGACGCGCTGCTCGACGAACTCGACGCCGATGAGCCGTTCCCGCCGTCGGCGAACGGTCCGCGCGGACGTCAGGGCTCGCCGTCCTCGGTGAGCCTGCCGGAAGGCTGGCTCGACGATCCGGATGACGCCACTGTGCCCGAAGGGGCCGACGTGATGAACTCGGGCGGCTGAACCAGGTCCGAGTCTCATTGCGTCTGAAACAAAACCGAGACACCCCCGTCACGTGTTCGGGCTGGCTGACGCTCAGGTTGTCTCAGTACGATGAGGACCCACTTCACCCCTTCCGGCTGGCGGAACCGGGTGCCGGGCTGCTAGACAACAAGGCAGCCCCCACGACCAAGCGTGTGCAACGGCGCGCACGTCCCCGCGACAGTCGAAGGCCGGTAGACCATGAGTGACGGCGACAACGCCACTCCCGGTCTTTGGGGTCCCACGAACTCACCGGACGCCTCCCGCAGGCTTACCCGATCGACGCCGCCGGGCCCAGGCGCCGCGCCGTGGGAACGCGCACAAGGTGTGCTGCCGCCCGATCCGCGCGACGACACGCTGTTCGAGGAGCTGGGCACCGGGAACCACACCGACGGGGTCGCCGTCGCGGACCTGATCGCCAAGCTGGCCAACGAGAGCGCAGGCGGCGGTCGCCGACGTCGGCGGGCCGAGCCCGAGCCGCCCGCCGAGAAACCGACCGAGCCACCGGCGCCGGACACGGTAGTCACCAAAGAGCCGATCGAACTGGCCGAGGCCGGCGAATCCGACACCGAGGTCATGCACCTCGCCTCGGCATACGCGTCCGACTACGCCACCGTGCTGCCTGATCTGGCCCTGGCCCACTCCGATCGACCCGCACACACCATCACCCCGCCACCGGTCGCGCGGGGCACCCACCGCCGGGCCCGCATCCTCGGACGGATCGCCGTTGCGCTCATCGCCGTGTGCGCCCTGGCGCTGACCGGGGGCGCCTGGCAGTGGCAGTCGATGAAGAACAACAGCCTCAACAAGGTGTCGGCGCTGGACCCCAATTCCCGGGACATCGTCGACGCCAACGCGCAGTTCGGCGACGAGAACTTCCTCATCGTCGGCGTCGACAGTCGGATCGGCGCCAACAGCGACATGGGCGCGGGGAACACCGACGACGCCGCGGGCGCCCGCTCGGACACGGTCATGCTGGTGAACATCCCCGCGGACCGCAAACGGGTGGTGGCGGTGTCCTTCCCGCGCGACCTTGCCATCAACCCGATCCAGTGCCAGGCCTGGAACCCGTCGACCGGGCAGTACGGCCCCGTCTATGACGAGGACACCGGCGAATACGGCCCCGACGAGGTCTACACCGAGACCAAGTTGAACTCCGCGTACGCCTTCGGTGGGCCGAAATGCCTGGTCAAGGTCATCCAAAAGCTGTCCGGCCTGTCGATCAACCGCTTCATGGCCGTCGACTTCGCCGGATTCGCCAAGATGGTCGACGCCCTCGGCGGAGTCGAGGTGTGCAGCACCACCCCGCTGGAGGACTACGAACTGGGCACCGTGCTGTCCAATGCCGGCCGCCAGATGGTGGACGGCCACACCGCACTGCAGTACGTCCGGGCCCGCCAGGTCACCACCGAGCTCAATGGTGACTACGGCCGGATCAAGCGCCAGCAGCTGTTCCTGTCGTCCCTGCTGCGCTCGCTGATCTCCAAAGACACCTTCTTCTCGCTGAGCAAGCTCAACAACGTCGTCAACATGTTCATCCAGGACAGCTACGTCGACAACATCAAGACCAAGGATCTGGTGGATCTCGGCCAGTCCATCCAGGGCGTGAACGCCGGCCGGATCAGCTTCATCACCGTGCCCACCACCGGGGAGACCGACGCCGACGGCAACGAGCCACCCCGCACCGATGACGTGCACGCGTTGTTCGACGCGATCATCAACGACGATCCGCTGCCCGAAGAGCGCAACGCCGACAACACCCCCGTCCCCCAGACCCCGGAAGCGCCGAGCATGCCCGCGCCGGGCGCCGGCGAGGTGGTCGACGCCGTCGCCACTGATCCGAGCCTGGTGACCGTCCGGGTGTCGAACTCCACGGGCGAGAACGGCCTGGCCGCCGATGCCGCGTCCGCGCTGCAGGAGCACGGCTTCAACATCGATGCCCCGGACGACTATCCGGGCCCACTCGACGCGACCACGGTGTTCTTCGCGCCGGGCAACGAGCAGGCCGCCGCGACGGTGGCGTCCTCGTTCTCCAACGCGACCATGGAGCGGACCACCGGCCTCGGTGATGTGGTACGCGTGGTGCTGGGCTCCGACTACCGCGCGGTCGCTCCGCCCTCACCCAGTGGCTCGGCGGTGCAGGTGCATCTGGTTCGTGGCGTCGCCACCGAGCCGACACAGCTGCCCGAGGATCTGACCGTCACCAACGCGGCCGACACGACCTGCGAATAGCCGCCCAGCGCACACCTTCGGCATTCATCGCGAGTTCACCTGCGCCATCGTGACGATCCCGCATCGCAACCGTAGGCTTGTCGCCATGCGTACCGCGTACCACGAGCAGTTGGCAGGCCTGAACGATCGGCTGGGCGAGATCTGCGGCCTGGCAGGTCAGGCCATGGAACACGCCACCCAGGCCCTGCTGCAGGCCGATCTTGCGCTCGCCGAACAGGTCATCACCGACCACGAGCGCATCGTCGAGATCAGCAAGGTGGCCGAGGAAGAGGCATTCGTCATCCTCGCCCTGCAAGCCCCGGTCGCCGGCGATCTTCGCGCGATCGTGAGCTCCATCCAGATCGTCGCCGACGTGGACCGGATGGGCGCGCTGGCCCTGCACGTCGCCAAGATCGCCCGCCGTCGGCACCCCCAGCATGCGCTGCCCGAAGAGGTGAACGGCTACTTCGCCGAAATGGGCCGGGTCGCAGTCGAATTGGGTAACAGCGCCCAGGAGGTGCTGCGCACGCTGGATCCGGAGAAGGCGGCGCACATCAGCGAAGAAGACGATGCGATGGATGATCTGCATCGCCATCTGTTCTCCGTCCTGATGGACAAGGAGTGGCGCCACGGCGTCACCGCCGCCGTCGACGTGACGCTGCTGAGCCGGTTCTACGAGCGCTTCGCCGACCACGCGGTGGAGGTGGCCCGCCGGGTCATCTTCCAGGTCACCGGCGAACTGCCCGACGACGACGTCATCACCCCGCGCTAGCGTTCACCGTCGCCACGCCCGGCGACGATCCGGACGCCGTCCTTGCGCGCCGCCAACAGGTCGCGCAGCACGGTCTCCAATACCTGCAGGTCGGCGTTGCTGTAGCGCTGCAAGAACTCCCGCATGCCGCGGTCCATCTCGTCATGCAGTGCGGCATGTGCCGCGGTGACCAGTTCGCCGTCGGCGGTGAGACGGAGGGTGAGCTCCTTGCGGTTGCCGGGCACCGGCGTGCGTGCCACCAGTCCGGCCTCGACCAGGCGCTGGACGTGTTTGGACACCGTGCCCTTCAGCTGACCCGACCGCGCGGCCAGCCCGACCACACTCAGCGGCTCGTCGGCGATGGGGCCGAGCAGGTGCATCGACAAGGTCGGTAGCCCGCGGAGGGTGGGCTCCAGACGTTTCGGACAGCGCGCCACCATGAAGTCGCGCTCCGGGTCGCCGTCCTCGTCGGTCTCGAACTTGTCCCCCACGGCGCCGATCAGCAGGTTCACCGCGTCGATCAGGGCGGACTTGGTTTTCATGGAAACCATATTGCCATCCCATCGCCGTCGACGTACATTGTTTCCAGAGAAACTATCTCTACGGAAACCTAGGAGAACCTCATGAAGGCAGCAGTGGTCCAGCAGTGGGGCGCAGTTCCCGTGTACACCGACTACCCAGAGCCCGAGCCCCGCGACGGCGTCGTCGTCGCGACGGTCGAGGCCTCCGCGCTGACCAACCTCACCCGGGGCATCGTCTCCGGAAAGCACTACGCCAGCAACGAGATCGAACTCCCGGCCGTCCCCGGCGTTGACGGTGTCGTCCGCCTCGACGACGGCCGCCGGGTGTACGGCGGCGGGATCAGCACCCTGGGCATGATGGCCGAGCGGACCCTGATCAGCGCGCACGGCAACATCGAGGTGCCCGACGGCGTCGACTCCGTGACCGCCGCGGCCCTCCCCAACCCCGGCATGTCGGCGTGGATGGCATTGGAGCACGGAGCCGCCGCTCGGCCCGGCCAGCACGTGCTGGTGCTCGGCGCCACGGGTGTCACCGGCGCGACGGCCGTCCAGCTGGCCAAGTCGATGTTCGGTGCCGGACGGGTCGTGGTCGCCGGCCGCGACACGCAGCGCCTCGACTGGCTGCGCACCGTCGGCGCGGACGACGCCATCGCGATGCGCGACGAGGACCTGGCGGAACGCATCTCCGCGCTGCACACCGAACAGCCCTTCGACGCCGTGCTGGACTACCTGTGGGGTGCACCCGCGGCGACCGCACTACAAGCCCTGGCCGCCAGCCATCCGTCGTCGCACTACCACCCGACCCGATGGGTGCAGATCGGTTCGATGGCCGGCGCGGATGTCGAGTTGCCCGCGGGCGTGCTGCGCGGTACCGCAATCACCTTGTCCGGCATCGGAATCGGCAGCGTGCCACCCGAGATCCTGGGCCGCGCCCGCAACGAGGCCCTGCCTGCGTTGTTCGAGATGGTCGCCGACGGTCGGCTGCAGCTGAAAACCCAGGCGCGGCCCCTCGCCGAGGTGGCCGAGGCCTGGACAACCGCGGAGCCATCCGGCACCCGAGTGGTGCTGGTCCCCTAGTGATTTGGCTCTAGCCGAAGCGGCCCGAGATGTAGTCCTCGGTGGCCTTCTGCGTCGGGTTGGAGAAGATCTTCTCGGTGTCGTCGATCTCGATCAGCTTGCCGGGCTTGCCCGTCGCCTCGAGGTTGAAGAACGCGGTCTGGTCGCTGACGCGGGCGGCCTGCTGCATGTTGTGCGTGACGATCACGATGGTGAAGTCCTGCTTCAGCTCCGAGATCAGGTCCTCGATGGCCAGCGTCGAGATCGGGTCCAGCGCCGAGCACGGCTCGTCCATCAGCAGCACGTCGGGCTGCACGGCGATGGCGCGGGCGATGCACAGGCGCTGCTGCTGGCCACCCGACAGGCCGCCACCGGGCTTCTCGAGGCGGTCCTTGACCTCGTTCCACAGGTTGGCGCCCTTGAGCGAACGCTCGGCGACCTCGTCCAGGGTCTTCTTGTTCCGCACACCCTGCAGCCGCAGGCCGGCCACCACGTTGTCGCGAATCGACATGGTGGGGAACGGGTTCGGGCGCTGGAACACCATGCCGATGGTCTTGCGCACACCGACCGGATCGACGCCGGCACCGTAGATGTCCTCGCCGTCGAGCAGCACCGAGCCCTCGACGCGGGCGCCCGGGATCACCTCGTGCATGCGGTTCAGGGTGCGCAGCACGGTCGACTTGCCGCAGCCCGACGGGCCGATGAAGGCCGTCACACTGCGCGGCTGAACCGACAATGCCACTTCGGACACCGCGTGGAAAGACCCGTAGTAGATATTGACGTCTTTGAGGTCCAAGCGCTTTGCCATCGGTGTGCCTTCCTAGAATTTCTTGGGAGCGAAGAGTTTTGCGACGAGGCGCGCGCCGATGTTGAGCAGCGCAACCAGGATGATCAGGGTGAGCGCCGCTCCCCACAGTCGGTCGGTGGGCACCGGGTTGGCGCCGGCGCCTGCCGAGATCTGGTCGTACATCATGCCCGGCAGCGATCCCATGAAGCCGCCGAACATGTCGAAGTTCATCGCCTGGGCGTAGCCCACCAGGATGAGCAGCGGGGCCGTCTCACCCATCACACGGGCCAGCGCCAGCATGACGCCGGTGACGATGCCTGACAGCGCGGTCGGGATGACGATGCGCATGATCGTCTTCCACTTCGGTACGCCCAGTGCGTAACTGGCCTCGCGCAGATCCATCGGCACGATGCGCAGCATCTCCTCGGTGGCGCGCACGATGACCGGGATCATCAGCAACACCAAGGCCAGCGACACCGCGAAACCCGACCGCTCGAATCCGAGCGTGGCCACCCACAGGGCATAGATGAACAGGGCAGCGACGATGGACGGCACACCGGTGAGGATGTCGACCATGAAGGTGGTGATCTTGCCGAACCGGGTGCCGCCGCCGTACTCCACGAGGTAGACGGCGACGAACACACCGACCGGGATGGAGATCAGCGAGCACACCAGGCCTTGGAGCAGGGTTCCGACGACCGCGTGATAGACGCCGCCGCCCGCCGTGAAGGTCGTCATGCCGGCCTGGGAGTTGGTGAACCAGGTGGCCGACGTGATGGCGGTGAAGCCCTTGGTGATCACCGAGTACAGCACCCAGATCAGCGGCACCAGGGCCACCAGCACGGAGCCGGTCACCAGGATCGTCGCGATGTTGTTGGTGATCTTGCGCCGCGCACTAACCCCTTGGAAGGCGGGCGCCTTGACCGGCTGTTCCAGCGTGGAGGTCATTGTGTTCCCCTGTTCTTCGCGCAAGCGCTCATCACTTGGCCCCCCGGCCGGCCACTGCGGCGCGGGCCAGCGAGTTGACGATGAACGTCAGGATGAAGAGCACCAGACCGGCCGCGATGTAGGCACCGGCCTTGTACTGGTCGTTGAATTCGCTTGCGGTGGCGGCGATCTTGCTGGCGAAGGTGTAGCCACCGTCGAACAGCGACCAACCGAACGCCGTCTGCGTACCGCGCAGGATGATCAGCAGGGCGATGGTCTCACCGAGCGCACGGCCGAGGCCGAGCATCGCGCCGCTGATGTAGCCGGACAGGCCGAAGGGCAGGACCGTGGTGCGCACGACCTCCCAGCGGGTGGCGCCCAGCGCCAGTGCCGCTTCGATCTGGCCGCGCGGCGTCTGGACGAACACCTCGCGACTGACGGCCGTGATGATCGGCAGGATCATCACGGCGAGCACGATGCCTGCCGTGAAGATGGTGCCGCCGCCGGCCACCGAGGCCGTGCCCGTCTGGAACAGGAACAGCCAGTCCAGGTTCTGGTTCAACCACAACGCCAACGGTTTGAGCACGGGCGCCAACACGTACAGGCCCCATACGCCGTAGACGATCGACGGCACCGCGGCGAGCAGGTCGACCATGTAGGCCAGCGGCCCGCGCAACTGCTTCGACGCGTACTGCGTCAGGTAGATCGCGATGCCCAGCGCCACCGGCATGGCCAGCACCAGCGCGAACAGCGACACGAACACCGTCACCTGCAACAGGTCGAAGATGCCGAAGTGCATCGCCGACGTGTCGGTGGTGATCCAGTTGCCGCCGTAGGTGAAGAAGTTCTCTTTGTTGCGAGCCAGCGCAGGGACGGCGCGCCAGAGGAGGAACACCCCGATCGCCGCGATGAGCGCGACGATCAGGATGCCCGAACCTTCTGCCAGACCGCGGAAGATGCGGTCTCCCAAGCGCTCTTTCGCACCCTTGGAGGGGTTGGTGGAGATGGGTTCTGGCTCGGGTATGGGCATGGCAAGCGCCTCGCCCGAACCCGCCTTCGTTGGATCTGGTGTCGTCACTGTTATCCCGTCAGGGACCTGATTGGTCATTGGTCCGCCAGTCCATCCTCACCGCAATTTCTGTAGTTCGCCAGCCGTCAGGCGATTGCCGAGACGGAAGCCAGCAGACGCGTCTTGAAGGCGTCCGGCAGGGCGACATAACCGGCCTGCGACAGGCTGGCCTGGCCCTGGTTGGCGGCAACCGTCAGGAAGGACTTGACGGCGGCGGCGGTGTCGGCGTCGTAACCCTTCGAGCAGACGATCTCGTAGGTGGCCAGCATCAGCGGGTAGGCGCCGGCTTCCTTGGAGGCATAGAGCGCGTTCAGGTCCAGGGTGAGGTCCTTGCCCTCGGCCTTGAACTTGGCGGCGCCGACGGCCTTGGCGGTGGAGTCGTCGGTCAGCGCGACGGCGCCGGCACCGCTGTCGATCTGCGCGTAGGGCAGACCCGCGGCCGCGGCCGGGCTCTTCTCCACGTAGCCGATGGCGCCCGGGGTGGCCTGCACGGCCTGCACGACACCGGAGGACTTCTGCGCGCCCTCACCGGCACCACCCTGGAACTCCTTGCCGGCACCCTTGGTCCATGCCTGCGGTGCGGCGGCGCCCAGGTACTTCTGGAAGTTGTCGGTGGTGCCCGACGAGTCCGAGCGGTAGATCGGGGTGATGTTCGCGTCGGGCAGGTTGGTGCCCGAGTTCAGCGCGGCGATGGCCGGGTCGTTCCACTTCTTGATCTCGCCCTGGAAGATCTTGGCGAGCACCTCGGGGTTCACGACCAGCTTGTCGACACCCTCGATGTTGTAGGCCAGCGCGACGGGGCCGAAGACCAGGGGCAGGTTCCACGCCTCGTTGCCACCGCAACGCTCGGCGGCCTTGGTGACCTGATCGTCCTTGAGCGCCGAGTCAGAACCGGCGAAGTCGACCTGCTTGGCGATGAACTGATCCACGCCCGCGCCCGAACCGGTCGGGTTGTACGCCAGGGTCTTGCCGGAGCAGACCTGGCCCCACACCTTGTTGAACTCGGCGATCGCGTTCTGCTGAGCGGTCGATCCCTCGGCGGTCACGCTGTTCTTGCCCGCACAGTCGGCGGCAGAAGCGGCGGAGCTGCCCGAGGCGGCCGGGGACGAGGAACTGCCGGAGTTGTTGTCGCTGCCGCAAGCGGTGAGCGACAGAGCGGCGGCTGCGGTCACGGACAACGTCGTACCAAGGACCTTGCCAAAGCGATTGAGCTTCACTTATCCCACTTTCGATTGACGGCTTCAGACTCTCCGGCAACGTATGCGGTGGTAGTGGACTCTCTTTGGATGGAAAGTGAACGGAAGGTGAATAGGTCCAGGGTGTTCACAGGATGCTGAGAACGCCGAAACGGCTAGAACCCGTAGGCGACGTCGGTGCTGAACACGTCGAAACCCAGGCGTCGGTAAGTCTTCACCGCAGCGGTGTTGTCCCCTTCGACATAGAGGGTCACCTCAGCATCGGGACCGAGCCGCCGGGCCAGGTGGTGCAGACCCACCAGGGTCAGCGTCGCGCCCAATCCGCGGCCTTGCGCGGCAGGATCGACACCCACCACATAAACCTCGCCGAGCACCTCGCTGTGGATTTTCGTCCAATGGAACCCCAGCAGGGTGACCCCCTCGAAGGCCATGAACAGCCCGGCCGGGTCGAACCAGCTCTCACCGCGGCGCTCCGCGATATCGGCCTCGGTCCACCCGCCCTGCTCCGGATGCCAGGAGAACGCGGCGTTGTTGACGCGCAGCAGCTCGGCGTCATCCGAGGGCCCGGCGTAGGTCCGCAGGCCGTCGACCGCGGGCTCGGGCGGCAGGTCGGCCAGCCCCCGGCGCATCTGCAGCAGTTCCCGCTTGGGCACCAGTTTCAGCGCGGCCGCCAGCGCCCGCGCCGGTTCCAGATTGCCGTGCGCCCAGATCCGGAGGTCGGCGCCGCCGGCGTCCAGGCCGGTGCGCGCCAACTCGGCTCCGATACCGCGGCGCCGCGCGTCCGGATGCACCACGAGCTCGGCCATGCCCGGGGCCAGGTTGAGGTAACCGACCAATTCACCGCCGTCGACGGCCAGCAGGTGCCGGGTGTCGTCCCGGGACAGCTCACGCAACACCTGATCACCGACGGGCGCGACGCCGTCGTGCGCGGTGGCCGCCCCGATCACGGTGGCGATGCGCTGTTGTTCGGATACCGGCAGGCCGGTCTGCCACGAGATCACTGACTGTGCAGCGGATCGAACGTCTCGGACGCGGTGCCGAAACCGTCGTCGTCGAAAACGTCCTCGTCGTCCTCAGCTTCGGGTGCAGGGGCGCGGCCGCGGGCCGGCCGTACCGCCTTATAGCCGACGTTGCGCACGGTGCCGATCAATGCCTCGTACTCGGGCCCGAGCTTGGCCCGCAACCGTCGCACGTGCACGTCCACAGTGCGCGTGCCACCGAAGAAGTCGTAGCCCCACACCTCCTGCAGCAGTTGGGCCCGGGTGAACACCCGCCCGGCGTGCTGGGCGAGGTACTTCAAAAGCTCGAATTCCTTGTAGGTGAGGTCCAGCGGCCGGCCGCGCAACCGCGCGGTGTAGGTGCCTTCGTCGATGACGAGCTCACCGAGGGTGACCTTGCCCATGCTCTCCTGGTCGGCGACCCCGCCGCGCCTGCCGACCAGCAGCCGCAGCCGCGCGTCGATCTCGGCGGGCCCGGTACCGGGCAGCAGGATCTCGTCCAGACCCCACTCGACGTTGACCGCCACCAGACCGCCCTCGTTCACCACGGCAACCACCGGGATCGAAGTTCCGGTGGTCCCCAGCAGGCGGCACAGGCCGCGGGCGGCCGCCAGATCCGTACGCGCGTCGACGATCGCGATGTCGGCGGTACTGGCCTCCAACAGCGAGGAAACCTCGGTCGGGGCGGAGCGGACGTTATGTGCCAGCAAGGACAACGACGGCAGCACCGACTCAGGATTGGGGTCTACGGTCAGTAGCAATAGCTCCAAAAGGCCCTCCGGCGCCCTGGAACAGTCCCAGGACAACGCTGTCGAGGTCATCTTCCAGATTCATGACTGACACGCGGCCGTTACGACCAGCGATGCATAACGATAGCGTGCTACCTGCTGATTAGCCGACTTGAACGGGGCGCCGTCACCGCCGGTCGCCCGCGGGTACGCCAGAATGACCGGGTGCGCAAACTGCTCGTCGCTCTCATCGCGACTCTAGCCTCTGTGGTGTTGGGGGCTGTCGCCGTCGATGTCGGGGCCGCGATCTATGCCGAATACCGGCTGGCTCGCAGCGTCCGCACAGCCGCGCACCTGCCCTTCGACCCGTGGGCCAGCATCCTGAGCTTCCCGTTCATCTCGCAGGCGGCCAACCACCGTTATAAGGAGGTGGAGATCCGGGCCACCGGAGTAGACCACCCGATCACCGGCAAGGTCTCGCTGGAAGCCACCTTGCACCGCGTCGACCTGCACGATTCGTCCTGGTTGATCGCGCCCGACGCCGCGCTGCCGGTCGGCAAGCTGGAGAGCCGGATCATCATCGACTCCCGGCACATCGGCGATTTCATGGGCATGAAGGACCTGCAGATCGAGGCCCCGCCGCGCGAGACCGAGGACGGCGGCGGCGCCAACACCACCGAGTCCGGCATCTCCAGCGGTGACGGCCTGGTGTTCACCGGAACCCCGACCTCGGCCGGGTTCGACAAACGGGTCAGCGTCGCGGTCGATCTGACCTTGGCAGGCCCGAACCAGAACACGCTGGTGTTCACGCCGACAGGCGTGCTCACCGGGCCAGGTACCGCCGATGAGGCGGTCCCCGAGGATCGCAACGACGCGGTCCTGAAGGCCTTCACCTCTCAGGTCCCCGGCCAGAAGCTGCCCTTCGGCCTCACTCCCACCTCGGCGGGCGCCCGCGGCTCCGACATCATCGTGGAGGGCATCACCGAGGGAGTAACCATCACGCTGGACGGGTTCAGACAGTCATGAACACTTCCATGGCCCTGGTCATCGTGGTGGTGATCGGCGTGCTGGGTGTCGGCTTCGTCGTCGGACGCCTGATGACGCGGCGCGCGGGCATGCTGCGAGCCGCCGCCGAGGACGCCCCCACCGAGGATGTCGACACCTCCGACCTCGGACTGTCCGGCACCGGACCGACGATCGTGCACTTCACCGCCGTGTGGTGCGGCCCGTGCGCCGCGGTCCGCCGCGTCGTCAGCCAGGTGTGTGGCGACCTGCCTGCCGTCGCGCATGTCGAGATCGACATGGATGCCAATCCCGCGGCGGCCCGGCGCCTTTCGGTGCTGTCACTGCCGACGACGTTCATCTTCGACGCCCAGGGCCGGCAACGCTTCCGCGCCACCGGGGTTCCCAAGGCCGCTGACCTGCGCTCGGCGCTCGAGCCGCTATTGGCTTGACCGCAGGGTCAACAGGTATTGTGTGCGACGTGTCCGCCCGCCTTGAGCTGCTGCTCACCAAGCGCCGCGCAGTTGATCTGTGCCGCGTCGCGGGTTGTTGCTGTTGTTGTTGTAGCTGCTGAGTAGCCGCGCTCTTCTCTTTGCGCCGCGCTCGGGGCCGGGCCGAAAAGCCGGACGTGCCCCTTCACAGCCCCAGCCCAGCCACGCAAACAGGAGCACAGATATGTCCAGCAATCCCAGCCTCGATCAGGTTGACGTCCGCGGTCCCCGCTTCGTCGCCTGGGTGACCACCGGGGTCCTCGTCGTCACGCTGCTGGTGTCGGCGATCAGTGTGCCTGCCGCAGCGGTCATCCTCGGCGTGCAGGCCGTGGTCTTCGCCATCGGCGCTGCACTGGGTCCGCGCAAGCACCCCTACGGCCGGGTGTTCGCCGCGCTCATCGCACCGCGGCTCGGCCCGGTCACCGAGAGGGAACCGGTGCCCCCACTGAAGTTCGCCCAGTTGGTCGGCTTCGTCTTCGCTGTGGTCGGCGCCGCCGGCTTCGCAGCCGGACTCGGCACACTGGGCATCGTTGCGACCGCGTTCGCCTTGTTCGCGGCGTTCCTGAACGCGGCCTTCGGCATCTGCCTCGGCTGCCAGATCTACCCGTTCGTCGCTCGCCTGCGACGCGCAACACCCGCCACGAGCCACTAACCGAAAGGAACCACTTCATGGCACGCTCCGACGTCCTGGTCTCCACCGACTGGGCCGAGAGCAATCTCGATGCGCCGAACACCGTCTTCGTCGAGGTCGACGAGGACACCTCGGCTTACGAAGGCGGCCACATCGCCGGCGCCGTCCGGCTGGACTGGAAGACCGAGCTGCAGGACCAGGTCAAGCGTGACTTCGTCGACCAGCAGCAGTTCTCTAAGCTGTTGTCCGACAAGGGAATCAGCAACGACGACACCGTCATCCTGTACGGCGGCAACAACAACTGGTTCGCCGCGTACGCCTACTGGTACTTCAAGCTGTACGGCCACAACGACGTCAAGCTGCTCGACGGCGGACGCAAGAAGTGGGAGCTCGACGGCCGCCCGCTGGTGACCGAGGTCGCCGACCGCGCCGCCACGTCCTACTCGGCCAAGGCCCCGAACAACGACATCCGCGCCTTCCGCGATGAGGTCATCGCGGCGATCGGCGAGAAGAACCTGGTCGACGTCCGCTCCCCCGACGAGTTCTCCGGCAAGATCCTCGCGCCCGCCCACCTGCCGCAGGAGCAGAGCCAGCGCCCCGGCCACATCCCCAGCGCCATCAACGTGCCGTGGAGCAAGGCCGCCAACGAGGACGGCACCTTCAAGTCCGACGAGGACCTGGCCAAGCTCTACGCCGAGGCCGGCCTGGACGGCGACAAGCTGACCATCGCGTACTGCCGCATCGGGGAGCGTTCTTCGCACACCTGGTTCGTGCTGCAGGAACTGCTGGGTCACCAGAACGTCAAGAACTACGACGGTAGTTGGACGGAATACGGCTCCCTCGTGGGTGCCCCGATCGAGTTGGGAAGTTGATATGTGCTCTGCACCGAAGCAAGGCGTGACGCTGCCGGCAGGCGTCGACCTGGAGAAGGAAACCGTCATCACCGGTCGTGTGGTGGACGGCTCGGGCCAGACGGTCGGCGGTGCGTTCGTGCGCCTGCTCGACTCCAGCGACGAGTTCACCGCTGAGGTGGTGGCGTCCGCGACCGGCGATTTCCGTTTCTTCGCCGCGCCCGGCACCTGGACCGTGCGTGCGCTGTCGCCCGCCGGCAACGGCGACGCCAGCGTGCGTCCGTCCGGCGCCGGTATCCACGAAGTCGACATCAAGGTCGCTTAGCTGGTTGGTGAGCCGCTGCGCCCGAACCCCTCCGGTTCGAGCGCGGCGGCTCCCTGCAGTTAGAATTCCGACGTGGTTCTCTTCTTCGAATTCATGCTTGTGGCGGCCGTGGTCGTCATCACCTGGTTTGCGCTGTACGCGCTGTACCGTCTGATCACCGACGAGGCGTGAGCACCGGCGACGCGGTCGAGCCGGGCTCGGGTGACCGGGCCGTCGCTGCGGCAGTAGAGCGGGCCAGGATCACCGCGGCACGCAACATCCCCGCGTTCGACGATCTGCCGTTTCCGGCCGATACCGCGAACCTGCGCGAAGGCGCCGACCTCAACCCCGCCCTGCTGGCGTTGCTGCCGTTGGTCGGCGTGTGGCGCGGCGAGGGCGAGGGCCGCGACGCCCACGGTGACTACCGGTTCGGCCAGCAGATCATCGTCTCCCATGACGGCGGCGACTACCTCAACTGGGACAGCCGCTCCTGGCGGCTCGACGCCGACGGCGCCTTCGAATCGCCGGGCTTCCGCGAATCGGGGTTCTGGCGGTTCGTCGACGACCCCGCCGACCCCTCCGAGACCCAGGCCATCGAGCTGCTGCTGGCTCATTCGGCCGGCTACATCGAACTGTTCTACGGGCGCCCGCGTAACCAGTCCTCCTATGAACTGGCCACCGACGCCCTGGCCCGCAGCAAGTCCGGCATGCTCGTCGGCGGCGCCAAACGGCTGTACGGCATCGTCGACGACGGCGACCTGGCCTACGTCGAAGAGCGGGTCGATGCCGACGGCGGTCTGGTGCCGCACCTGTCGGCGCGCCTGAGCCGCTTCGTCGGCTGACATCGCAAGGCCATAGCGCACCCCAAGGTCACTGATACGGCGTGCCCAGTCTCGATCCATAACGTCGGCTCCGTTGATTCGAGAACGGAGATTTCATGACCCTGTTATCCCTGCGCACCGCGCTGCTCGGCGCGACCGGCGCGGCCATGGTGGCCGGTGTGGTGGCGTGTTCATCCGATGCGGCGCAAAGTGATTCGACGGTTGCCGAGCCGTCCGCCACGTCTACCTCACAGTCACAGTCCGGTGACCGCCAAGCCTTCCGGGACTGCATGACCCAGCACGGGGTGACCATGCCCGAACACGGACCTGGGGGCGGCCACGGCGAGCACGGTCCCGGTCCTGAAGGTCGCCCGGACGGACCTCCGCCCGGCGGCGCACCCGGTGCGGGGCAGGCTCCGCCGGCGCCGCCGGGAGTGGACCAGGGCACCTGGGACTCCGCACACCAGGCGTGCGCCTCGCTGGCGCCGGCACACCCGCCGCAGCAGTAGGCCGTCACAAAAGGCCCCAGATATGGGCGACCCCCGAGCCGTAGATCTTGGTTGGACAAAACCAAGGGCTCGGGGGTCGGGTGGCTGCTCGGAATTCGCCAGCGCTCGCAGGTGATTCCTCGTGCCTGGTGCTGCTAGCTAGCAGCCACCTCACTTGTCCGTATGCCAATCAATTTCTCGGACCACCTCCTTCCATGTGTACCGACGAAAGTACTCGCGCCTGGCGGACCCGACAACCGATTTTTCTCACGCATCGCGGTCTACGGCGGTGTCCACCCACGCGGCGAGCTGCGCCGCACCCGGAGCGGGTGGCAGGCCGACACCGTCCAAGGTGTGCACCCGCGCCGCCAACGTCACCGCCGAGAGAAGCCAAACACCTTGTGCGGCAAACAGATCGGACACCCGCAGTGGTCGGTAGGCCGACCGCGGCACGACCTGGAACAGCGCATGCACCGTGGTGCCTGCCAAGATCGGCAGCGTGGGCGGCGGGCTGACCAGAATTTCGCCATCAGCGATCACCACCGACGACCGCGGACCCTCCAGCACCAGCCCGTCGGCGTCCACATAGATCGCATCGTCCGCGCCGCGCCCGGCCGCCTCCCGAAGCGCCGCGCTGTGGTGCGCGTAGGACAACGACTTCGCCCCGCTGAGTACCGCGGGCGCACCGCGTCGTCCGATCTCGAGGGTCACCGCCGCCACCCCGTCTCGGCGCGCCCCGGCCACCCGGTCCGGCACCGGTGACACCGCGGCGAAGGCCGCGCCGCGGCCGTGCACCAACCGCAACACCGCATCCCCGGTCCACCTCGAGACGGCGGTGGCCGCCGCCGCCCGGAACAGCTCCGTGTCGACCGCGGGCAGCCCCGCGATCCGCGCCGACACGGACAGCCGGCTCAGGTGGGCGCTCAACAGACAGGCCCGTCCGTCACGCACCAGCGTGGTCTCGAACACGGCGTCGCCATGGGTGAGAACCGGGTCGGTGGCGCGGACCAACGGCTCGTCGACCCCGTGGACGAGCCCGTCGAGGGTGACGATCAGGCCGGCGGACATGACGCCCGAGCCTAGTGACCACTGCGCCGTAGTCTGGGGGCATGTCCGCAGTTCCCGCCCCTGATGGCGGTCCCGATGCCGGTGCCGTGTGGCATTACGGCGATCCGTTCGGCGAGCAGCGCGCCGCCGCCGCCGCAGCCGTGGTTGTCGACCGGTCGCCCCGCGCAGTGCTCACACTCACCGGCGGGGAGCGACGTTCCTGGCTGCACACCATCTCCAGCCAGCACGTCAGCGACCTGACCGACGGCACCGTCGTGCAGAATCTCAGCCTCGACGGGCAGGGTCGTGTGGAAGATCACTGGCTGCAGACCCAGCTCGACGGCGTCACTGTGCTGGACACCGAGCCATGGCGCGGCGAACCGCTGCTCGCCTTTCTCCGCAAGATGGTGTTCTGGGCCGACGTGGTGGTCGAGCCGGCCGAACTGACCGTGCTCTCACTCCTCGGGCCTGCGCTGAACGCACCCGAGGTCCTGGCCGCGCTGGGCGTCGACACCCTGCCCGCCCCCTGGACCGCGGTGGCCTTGACCGGCGGGGGCTTCCTGCGGGGCACCTACCCGGGCGAATACGACCTCCTGGTGCCCCGTGAGACCGCCGGCGAGTGGCAACGGACGCTCATCTCGGCCGGGGTCCGGCCGGCCGGCATCTGGGCCTACGAGGCGCACCGCGTCGCCGCGCTGCGCCCGCGACTGGGAGTGGACACCGATGAACGGACCATCCCGCATGAGGTCGGCTGGATCGGCGGCCCCGGCGAGGGAGCGGTGCACCTGGACAAGGGCTGCTACCGCGGTCAGGAGACCGTCGCGCGCGTCCACAACCTGGGCAAACCGCCGCGGACGCTGGTTCTCGTGCAGCTGGATGGCTCCGGTGACCGACCCTCGACCGGCGACCCGCTCACCGCGGGCGGCCGTCCCGTCGGGCGGTTGGGCACCGTGGTCGATCACATCGACGACGGGCCCATCGGGTTGGCGCTGGTCAAGCGCGGCATCCCGGCCGACACGGCGCTGAGCACGGGCGGCGAAGTCACCGTCGCCGCGGTGATCGACCCGGATTCGATCGCGACCGACCAGCACGTCGGCGCCGGACGGCTGGCCGTGGAACGTCTGCGCAGCGGCGATCGTTGACCCTCTACTGGGCGGGCTCGACCCGTGACAGGTAGGGCCTACCAGCGCAGCGCCGTCGGGCACGGTAAAGTGATGGCAGGACAATAAAGACACACAGATCGGAGCCGCCTGCACGTTGGGCCGCTCCGTTATTGCGCGAGGGGGTCCCCCATGGGCCGCGGCCGGGCGAAGGCGAAGCAGACGAAGGTCGCACGCGACCTGAAGTACAGCTCGCCACAAACCGACTTCGACAGGTTGCAGCGAGAGCTGTCACATGCCGAGTCTGAAAATGACTTCGGTGGCGGTGACGGCTTTGCCGATCAACACGCCGACGATGACGACTGGCGTCGCTGACTCACGCGCAGGTGTAGGCCCCGCGGTTCTGACTTCTGTCAGAACCGCGGATGCTGACCGACGAGGTGTGCTCGGGCTTCACCCTTGGCGCCCTTGGTGACGGTGCCCAGCGTCCAGCAGTTCAGGTGACGTGCGGTGAGAATCGCCAGTGCGCGGTCGGTGTCCTCCGGCGCGACGATGGCGACCATGCCGACACCCATGTTGAACGTCTTCTCCATCTCGACGCGCTCGACGCGGCCGCGCTGGGCGATCATGCCGAAGACCGGCGCGGGCGTCCACGTGCCGCGGTCGAGCTCGGCGGCCAACCCGTTGGGGATGACCCGTTCGAGGTTGCCCGCCAACCCACCGCCGGTGACGTGGCAGAACGTCCGGACCTGCGTCTCCGACGCGAGCGCCAGGCAGTCCTTGGCGTAGATGTAGGTGGGCTCGAGCAGTTCCTCGCCGAGCGTGCGGCCGAACTCCTCGACGTGGCCGGCCAGATCCATCCGGTCGATCTCCAGCAGCACCTTGCGCGCCAGCGAGTAACCGTTGGAGTGCAGGCCCGTCGAGGCCATCGCGATGATCACGTCGCCAGGCCGGACCAGTTCCGGTCCCAGCAGGTCGTCGGCTTCCACGACGCCGACACCGGTCGCCGAGATGTCGTAGTGGTCGGGCTCCATCAGGCCGGGGTGCTCGGCGGTCTCCCCACCCAGCAGCGCGCAGCCGGCCAGCACACAGCCGTCGGCGATACCGGACACGATGGCGCTGACCCGCTCGGGGACCGTCCGTCCGACGGCGATGTAGTCCTGTAGGAACAGCGGTTCGGCGCCGCAGACGACCAGGTCGTCGACGACCATCGCCACCAGGTCGAGCCCGACCGTGTCGTGCTTGTCCATCGCCTGCGCGATGGCCAGCTTGGTGCCGACACCGTCGGTCGACGAGGCCAGCAGTGGTTCCCGGTAGCCGCCCCGCAAGGCGAACAGTCCGGCGAAACCACCCAGACCGCCGCGGACCTCCGGGCGGGTGGCCTTTTTGGCCAGCGGTTTGAACAGCTCGACGGCGCGATCCCCCGCCTCGATGTCCACTCCGGCCGTTGCATAAGAGATGCCGTGTTGTTCGGCGCGACCCTGACTCATCAGGCTAAAGGCTACCGGTCGCGGTCCCGCCCCGACACCGCTGGTAAGCGCCGGGCCTTCCGCCGACTCCGCACGCATTGATGTGGCGTATGACACTCTGGGCGCTCATGAACCGATTTCGCTGGTCGGCGCTGGCTGCCGCGACCGTCATGCCCGTCGCGGTGGTGCTGCCCGCGGGCGCCTCCGCGACCCCCGGCGTCGGTGTCCAGGCCGAGATCCTGGCGCAGGCCACGCTGGACGGGCACGACTACATCACCAAGGAGCTCACCATCGCACCAGGCGGTGGCACCGGTTGGCACTGGCATCAGGGCCAGGTCTACGGGCTCATCAGGTCGGGCACGTTGACGCATTTCCGGGCGGATTGCTCGGTCGACGGGGTGTATCCGCCCGGCGCCCCGATCACCGAGGAGAGCGGCCAGGTGCACATCGGCCGCAACCTGGGTCCGGACCCGTTGGTGATGTGGGTGCTCTACATCGATCCGGCGGGTGCGCCGCCGGCGACCGATGCACCCGAACCGGGGTGTGGGTTCTAGGGACGTCGCAGCGCGGACGCGTTGTCATTGGCCGGCTGCAGCGGGAGCCCGCTGCGCGCCGCGTTGGCCAACATGTGCTCGATGACGTTCTTGCCCAGGGCGCTCTCTCCGGGCAGTTCGATCGGGTAATTGCCGTCGAAGCACGCCGAGCACAGCCGCGACGACGGCTGCTCGGTGGCGGCGATCATGCCCTGCTGGCTGATGTAGCCGAGTGAGTCGGCACCGATGGCCCGGCGCACGTCCTCGAGCATCTCGTCCTCGTTACCGCTGGAGCCGTTGGCGATCAGCTCGGCCGGGGTGGCGAAGTCGATGCCGTAGAAGCACGGCCACCGCACCGGCGGTGAGGCGATCCGGACGTGCACCTCCAGTGCGCCGGCCTCCCGCAGCATCCGGATCAGGGCACGCTGGGTGTTGCCTCGCACGATCGAGTCGTCGACGACGATCAACCGCTTGCCGCGGATGACCTCTTTGAGCGGGTTCAGCTTGAGCCGGATGCCGAGCTGGCGGATGGTCTGCGACGGCTGGATGAAGGTGCGCCCCACGTAGGCGTTCTTCATCAGGCCCTGCCCGTAGGCGATGCCCGAACCCTGCGCGTAGCCGACGGCCGCCGGAATGCCCGACTCGGGCACGCCGATCACCAGGTCACCCTCGACGGGGTTCTCCGCGGCCAGCCTGCGGCCGATCTCGACGCGGGTGGCATGAACGGACCGGCCACCGATGACGCTGTCCGGACGCGCCAGGTAGACGTATTCGAAGACGCAGCCCTTGGGCGTCGGGTTGGCGAACCGCGTCGAACGCACCCCGTCGGCGTCGATGGCCAGCAGTTCGCCGGGCTCGATGTCGCGGACGAACGAGGCGCCGACGATGTCCAGGGCGGCGGTCTCCGAGGCGACCACCCAGCCGCGGTCCAGCCGGCCCAGCGACAGCGGGCGCACCCCGTGCGGGTCGCGCGCCGCGTACAGCGTGTTCTCGTCCATGAAGGTCAGGCAGAACGCCCCGCGCACCGTCGGCAGCAGGTCCAGCGCGGCCTGTTCCAGCGTGGCGTCGGCGGCACCGTGGGCGAGCAGCGCGCCCAGGATGTCGGAGTCGGTGGTGGCGGCGGGGGCGCCGCGGGTCTCGATCAGGCCGGCTTCACGCGCCTGGCGGGCCAGCTCGGCGGTGTTCACCAGATTGCCGTTGTGGCCCAACGCAACCCCGGTGCCCGCCGCGGTGTTACGGAACACCGGCTGGGCGTTCTCCCACGTCGTGGATCCGGTGGTGGAGTAGCGGCAGTGCCCGACGGCGACGTGGCCGGGCATGGCGGCCAGGGTCTGCTCGTCGAACACCTGGCTCACCAGGCCGAGATCCTTGAACACCAACACCTGCGAACCGTCGGCGACGGCGATGCCCGCCGCCTCCTGGCCACGGTGTTGCAGCGCATAGAGGCCGTAGTACGTGAGCTTGGCCACATCCTCGCCGGGAGCCCAGACGCCGAAGACGCCACACTCTTCTTTCGGGTCTGTTTCGTCAGGCTCGAAGGTCACGATGGCTGCTCCCTGGGGGCTGTGGGTGACGTAACCCAGTTTACGGGCAACCCCCGCCATTGGCGGAATCGAACGGCGGATTGCCTCCGTGTGAACGTCAACACCACTGCCGTTGGCCGACATTCCCGCCCGCCACGCGCGCGGCCTGGTCAGCCGTCCAGCCGCACCAACGGCAGCCAGCCGGCGATCTCGCCGGCCCGGGACCCCGACATCGTGATGCCGGGTGCCGTGTC
Organism: Mycolicibacterium cosmeticum; assembly: GCA_016197365.1. Taxonomy (GTDB): domain Bacteria; phylum Actinomycetota; class Actinomycetes; order Mycobacteriales; family Mycobacteriaceae; genus Mycobacterium; species Mycobacterium cosmeticum_A. Next base: position 177,099 of record JACPVS010000017.1, read on the forward strand.
GACGTCGAGCAGACCGGTGGCGAGCAGCAGCCAGGTGCGCGGGTCCGCCTCGACCACATTCGGCGGGGTGCCGCGGGTGTGCCGGGGACCGGCGATGCATTGCACGGCCACCAACGGCGGCACCCGGACCTCGACGCTGGCGCCGGGCGCCAGCGCGGCGAGGGTGCGTGCGGTGAGGCGGACGGCGGCGGCCAGAGCGGACCGTTCCGGGGCGGGCAGGCTGTCGTCGCGCAGCCAGTCGGCGACCGCGAGCACCGCTGCCCGCGTCTGTTCCGGATCTGCCGTTCGCCGCGCCACCATCCCATTAGTGTCGCAATGTGGCTGCCGACCGCTCCGCCCCGCCGCAGATCCGGGCGTTCGGCGCGGTCGCGCTGGTGCTGCTGACCGGCCTGGCGGCCGTCATCTATCTGCAGTTCCGCGGCGAGTTCCGGTACCGGGTCGACCTGACGGTGTTGTCCCCGCGGGCCGGCCTCGGGGTGGACCCCGGCTCGAAGGTGACCTTCAACGGTGTGGAGATCGGCCGGGTGCACACCATCTCCCCTGCCGTCGTCGACGGGACACCTCATGCCCGGCTGGCGGTGCAGATCGAGCCGCGTTACCTGCCGCTGATCCCGGCCAACGTCACCGCCGACATCAACGCCACCACCGTCTTCGGCAACAAGTACATTGCGCTGCGATCGCCGGAAACCCCATCACCGGAACATATTTCGGCCAACGGTGAAATCATCGCGACCTGGGTCAGCACCGAGTTCAACTCGCTGTTCGAGACGGTGCTGGCCATCGCCGAACGCGTCGACCCGGTCAAACTCAACCTCACGCTGACCGCGGCCGCCGACGCCCTTGACGGGATGGGCGCCAGATTCGGTCGGTCCCTGGACGACGGGAACGCGATCCTCGACGACTTCATCGCCCGCACCGATCAATTCGGGCAGGACACCCGGTCCCTCGCGACCCTGGCCGACCGCTACGCCGACGCCGGCCCCGACCTGTTCGACGGGCTGGCCGCGGCGGTACGCACCGCCACCACGCTCAACGAGCAGCGCGGCGCCATCGACCAGGCGCTGCTGGCCGCCGTCGGCTTCGGTGCCGAGGCCGGCGACATCCTGGAGCGGGGCGGACCCTATCTGGCGCGCGGCGCGCAGGACCTGATCCCGACATCGAAGGTGTTCGACTACTACAGTCCGCAACTGCTGTGCACCATCCGCAATTACTACGATGTCGCCCCGCTGATGGCGTCGACGTTCGGCGGCGACAACGGCTACTCCCTGGACTCGGCAGGCACAATCTTCGGCTTGGGGCTGCCCAACCCGTACGTCTATCCGGACAATCTGCCGAGGGTGAACGCGCACGGCGGACCGGAAGGCAAGCCCGGCTGTTGGCAGAAGGTCACCAAAGACCTCTGGCCCGCACCGTATCTGGTGATGGACACCGGGCTGAACATCGCGCCCTACAACCATTTCGAGCTGGGCTCACCGATGTTCACCGACTACGTGTGGGGCCGTCAGGTGGGCGAGCCCACCATCAATCCGTGAGGGTTGACCTCAACCATCATTGAGCTCCTACCGTGGGGCCATGACCTTCAAACCGCACGAAATCGCCTTCCTCACCGACGCAGATCTGGGTCGGCTGGCGACCATCGCACCGGACGGCACCCCGCAGAACAGCCCCGTCGGCTTCACCTACAACGGCGAACTCGGCACCATCGACATCGCCGGCTACCGGATGTCGGCCAGCCGCAAGTTCCGCAACCTCGCGAGCAATGACAAGGTCGCCTTCGTCGTCGACGACATCGTCTCCCGCGATCCGTGGCGGGTGCGCTGCCTGGAGATCCGCGGCACCGCCGAGCAGGCCACGACATCCGGGGACGACGGCGACGCGGCCATCATCCGGGTCACGCCGCGCCGGATCATCAGCTTCGGCATCGACGATCAGAACACCGAACCGCACGACCTGGTGCCCGACATCCGCGACGCCTAGCTCTGTCGGCGTTGCACCAGGAGCGCGGCCACCGCACCGGCCTCGTTGATGGCCAGGTGCGCCAGCATCGGCGCCACCAGACTGCCCGACCGGCGGTACAGCCAGTCGAACGCCCAGCCGGCGGCACCGGTAGCCGCGACGGTGACCCACACCGGCTCCCCGGTTCGTTTGGCATCGCCGATGTGGCTGAGCCCGAACGCAATTGCCTGAACCAGGCGGCCCGTCCGGACACCGAAGGCCGCCGCGGCGACGGCGCCCAGGCCACCACGAAACGCCGCCTCTTCGGCCCACACGGTGGCCAGCGGGATACGCAGCAACAACCAGCGGGCCGGATCGCCGGGCAACTCGCGCGCGGCCATCCCGGCCCGCACCGCGGGCAGCGCCGCCGACGCGGCGATACCCACCGAGATCGGGGCGGCCACCGCCAGACCCAGGCGCACACCCGAGCGCGCAGCGGAGCCACGCAAGCCGACGTCCGCACCGCTGACGCCGACCAACGCCGTGCCCGCCGCCGCGAGAACCGCCGGGCGGGTCAGCACGGATTTGCCCGCTGCCAACGCGGCGGCCAGCGCAACGACCCGGAACATGTTGCCGGACATCAGTATTGGTCGGATCCGGTGTCATGGTGCAGCGCGCCGCGGACCCGCTCGGTGTCCGCGGGCGTCCAGCCCTTCGGCGCGGCGACGGCCACCCAGCCGTCGAGCACCGAGTCGCCGTAGTTGTGCCCGTGCCCGCCCGGTACCCCGGACGCGTTCGTCATGTCGGCGCCCACCTGCCAGAACGTCACGATGGGATACCAGCGCATGGACGCCGTGCGGTCGGCACCCGGCGACTCGGTCAGCCAATCCGGCCTGGAGAACAGTAGTTTCGGCGACCACCAGACGATCGGGTCGGAGGCGTGCTGCAGGAACAACACCCGGGTACCCTCCCATGGCGCCGCCGCCACCCCGGCGATGTCGTCCGCATTCTGGGCCTGGGAGAACCGCACCGTGCGCCCGTTGTCGTAGCGCGGTTCGACCTCGGGCGTGCCCGGGTCCCGGCGTTGCACGAGTCCGCTCCACAGCGCACTCTCGTTCGGCGGCCCCACCCACAGCACCGACGAGAAGTCCATCGCCGCGATGTCGGGCAACCAGCCGAACGCGCCCTGACCGCCCAGTGACCCCAGACTCTCGCCGTACAAGGCCAGCTTCGGCCGGTGCGCCGGCGGCAGTTTCGACCAGCGGTCGTGCACGGCGTCGATCATCAGCCGGCCGGTCTCGACCGACTTCTGCCGGTCACCCAGGAACGAGATCCAGCTGGGCAGATACGAATACTGCATGCCGACCAGGGCGGTGTCCCCGTTGTACATCAGCTCGATGGCCCGCGCCGCAACAGGATTGACCCACCCGGTGCCCGTGGTCGGGACGATCACCAACAGCTTGCGCTCGAAGGCTCCGGTGCGCTCCAGCTCGCTGAGCAGCACCGCCAGCCGGCCCTCGTCGGTGTCGGCGGTCTGCAGCCCGGCGTACACCCGGATGGGTTCCATCGCGGGGGTGCCGTTGATGCGGGTGAGCGCGGCGGCGTCGGGTCCGCCGGCGACGAAGTTGCGACCCTGATAGCCCAGGGTGTCCCAGGGCGCGAACGACGTCGGGCTGCCCGACCTTTCCGGCTGTAGCGGCTGGCTGACGCCTGCGCGGGTGGTGGAGTTCTGCGGCTGGAACACACTGCTGGCCCCCAGCAGGAAGCCGCGGTAGAGCACGCCGTTGACGAGCGTGATGATCAACACCACCACGACGGCGGTGCCGATGAAGAACGCCACCTCGTGGTGCAGGTGCCAGCGCCGGATCATCACCCGGGCCAGGAGTTTGACGGCGTCGATGAGGATCCGCCAGGTTCCGACGCAGGCGGCGCCGACCAGCAGCGCGATCAGCAGGGTCCGCAGATACTCCGCGGTGCCCGGGCCCGCGATACCCATGGCCGCCGACACCTGGCGCTGCCAGGCCGCGGCCGGGATCAGCACCAGTAGTGCCGACCCGACGGAGCCGGCGACGATCGCGGCCTTGAGTGCACGGGTCACGCGCGGGGGTGGCGGCCACCACGAGCGGCGCCGAAGGACGAAGCGGTGCAGCAGTTTTCCCACTCCGACACCGATGCCGTAACCGATCGCTGCGTTGATACCGCCGATCAGCCCGGCGAACAACCAGTCCCTGGGCAGCAGCGACGGGGTCAGCGACAGACAGAAGAACAGGGCGCCGAAGGCCACGCCGACGAAATCGAGGCGGACCAGGCTCCACGCCCACAACAACAGTGGGTGGTGTGTACCGGTCCGCTCGATCACCCGAACAACCCGGGCAACACGCCCTCGGAGGTCCTTCGCAACTCGTCGAGCGTCACACTGAACTGGCCCTGCACGTCCACCGAATCGCTGCCCTCGTCGGCCACCCCGATGCGCTCCACGGGCAGCCCGCGCGCCTCGCACATGGCCCGGAACCGGCTCTCCTCGGTGCGCGGCACCGCAACGAGCACCCGGCCCGCCGACTCGGAGAACAGCGCCACGAAGGGATCGGCACCTTCCGGAAGGATGATGCGGCAACCGGTTTCGCCGGCCAGCGACGCCTCGACGACGGCCTGGATCAGGCCGCCCTCGCTCAGGTCGTGTGCCGCCGAGACCAGACCGTCGCGCGACGCCGAGGTGAGCACCTCGGAGAGCAGCTTCTCCCGGGCCAGGTCGACCTTGGGCGGCACCCCACCGAGGTGGTCGGCGGTGACCTGCGCCCAGATGGAACCGTCGAACTCGTCGTGGGTGTCCCCGAGCAGCAGCAGCGTCTCGCCGGGTTCGGCGCCCAGGCCGGTGGGGATGCGGCGCTTCACGTCGTCGATGACGCCGAGCACCCCGACCACCGGGGTGGGCAGGATCGCGGTGGCGCCGGTCTGGTTGTAGAAGCTGACGTTGCCGCCGGTGACCGGAATGCCAAGGGCCGCACAGCCGTCGGCGAGCCCGCGGACCGCCTGGGAGAACTGCCACATGACGCCCGGGTCCTCGGGGGAACCGAAGTTCAGGCAGTTCGTCACGGCGACGGGCGTGGCACCGGTGACGGCGACGTTGCGGTACGCCTCGGCCAGCGCGAGCTGCGCACCGGTGTAGGGGTCCAGCTGCGTGTAGCGACCGGAGGCGTCGGTGGACACCGCGACGCCGCGACCCGTCGCCTCGTCGATGCGCAGCACACCGCCGTCGGCGTGTTCGGCCAGCACGGTGTTGCCGCGCACGTAGCGGTCGTACTGCTCGGTGATGAAGGCGCGGCTGCACAGGTGCGGGCTGCCGATCATCGCGAGCAAGGTCGCGCGCAGTTCGTCACCGGTCCCGGGCCGGGTCAGCCCCGCCGACGTATCGGCGATCAGCGCGTCCTGGGTGTCGGGCCGGGCGACCGGGCGCTGATACACCGGGCCCTCGTGGGCGACGGTGCGCGGCGGGACGTCGACGACGGTCTCGCCGTGCCAGGTAATCTCGAGGCGGTCCCCGTCGGTGACCTCACCGATGACGCTGGCCAGCACCTCCCATTTGCGGCACACCGCCAGGAATTTGTCGACGTTCTCGGGAGTGACGACGGCGCACATGCGTTCCTGCGACTCGCTGGACAGGATCTCGGCCGGGGTCATGTTCGCCGCGCGCTGCGGCACCGCCTCCAGCTCGACCCGCATGCCACCATCGCCGGCGGATGCCAGTTCCGATGTGGCGCAAGACAATCCGGCACCGCCGAGGTCCTGGATGCCGACCACCAGGTCGGCCGCGTAGAGCTCCAGGCAGCACTCGATGAGCACCTTCTCCATGAACGGATCGCCGACCTGGACGGCGGGCAGCTTCTTGCGGCCGGGGCCGGAGCCCTCGTCCCCACCGAAGGTCTCCGAGGCCAGCACCGACACACCGCCGATACCGTCAAGACCGGTGCGGGCGCCGAACAGGATGATCTTGTTACCGGTACCTGAGGCGAACGCCAGATGCAGATCCTCCTTGCGGAGCACGCCCACACACAGCGCATTCACCAGCGGATTGCCCGCGTAGGAGGCGTCGAACACCGTCTCGCCGCCGATGTTGGGCAGGCCGAGGGAGTTTCCGTAGCCGCCGACGCCGCGGACCACGCCGTCGAGCACCCGTCGGGTGTCGGGGGCGTCGGCCGCACCGAAGCGCAGCTGATCCATCACGGCCACCGGACGGGCGCCCATCGCCATGATGTCGCGCACGATGCCGCCGACACCGGTGGCCGCACCCTGATAGGGCTCCACGTAGGACGGGTGGTTGTGCGATTCGACCTTGAAGGTGACGGCCCAGCCGTCGCCGATGTCGACGACGCCGGCGTTCTCACCGATGCCGGCCAGCATCCCGGCGCGCATCTCGTCGGTGGTGGTCTCACCGAAGTAGCGCAGGTGCACCTTGGAGGACTTGTAGGAGCAGTGCTCGCTCCACATCACCGAGTACATCGCCAGTTCGGCGTCGGTGGGTCGGCGGCCCAGGATCTCGCGGATGCGCTGATACTCGTCGTCCTTGAGGCCGAGCTCACGGTAGGGCTGCGGGTGTTCGGGGGTGGTGGCTGCGCGCTCGACGGTGTCTACTTCGGGACTGTTACCAGACGTCACGGAGATAGTTTATTCGTTCTTCGCCGAGCGGCCGACCAGCACCGGTCCCAGCAGTCCGTACAGCGCGACACTGCCGAGCACCACCAGGATGGTGCAGAGCAGCACGGCGCGTTCGGCGTCCCCGTCGAGCACGTTGAACGCGAGTAGTCCCAGCACGATGGTCGCCGCGCCGCGCGGCGCGAGAACCGCCAGTAGCCGGCGTTCCGGCGGGGCCACCCCGGAGCGGGTCAGCGACAGCACCACCGGGACGAACCGGACCACGGTGACCACCAGCACGCAGAACGCCACCAGCCCGATCGAGACGCCCTCTTCGAGCACGTACCAGGCCACCGCACCGAACACGAACCACAACACGGCCGACAGCAGAAACGCCACGTCGTCGAGTAACTCCAGTTCACGGGCCGGATCGGAGTAGCGCCGCAGCCCGTTGAACGCGATGCCGCAGACGAACGCGGCGACGAAACCGTTGCCGTGCGACGCCACGTTCAGCGTGTAGGCCAGCACCGGCGTGCACAGCAGGATCAGCCGCCGGGACCGGTCGGTCATCAGCCCGCGGCGATCCACCGCGTTGGCGGCGACGGCGACCACCGCGCCGATGGCCAGCCCCAGCACCACCGCGCTCACCAGGTGCGGGACCGCCTCGCGCACGGCGTGCATCAGGCTGGCCGGGCCCGCCTGTTCGCCGCCGGCGATCGCCAGGGCGAACACCAGGATGGGCGCGACGACGCCGTCGCTGTAGCCCTCTTCGATGTTGAGCAGGTTCCTGACCCGGGCCGGGATCCGGTCGTCGTGCAGAAACGACGCGACCGGCGCGAAATCGATGGGGACCACCACACACGCCACCGCCAGCAGCGTGGCCCACGACAGGCCCGGCAGCAGCCAGCTGCCCAGTAGCACCGACAGCGCCAGGCTCAGCGGCAACGCGACCACGATGAGCCGCACCGTGGGGCCGAACATGCCGCCGAAGAAGCCGCCGCGCACATGGGTGGCGTGCCCGAACAGCAGGATCGCCAGGATCACCTCGATGATCGGCAGGATGACGTCGGTGTCCAGCGCGGCCGCCATCGCGTGGTGGGTTCCGACTCCCACCGCCGCACCCATCACGACCAGGACCGTCGCCGGCGTGATCCGCCAGCGGTCCAGCAGCCGGGCGAACAGCGCCCACAGTGTCAGCGCCGCGGTGATCCCGACGACCGACCACACCATGCCGGCGGATCCTGTCAGGAGGACGCCGCCACGCAGAAGGCGTTGCCGTCCGGGTCCGCGAACACCACCCACCGGAACTCCGCGCCGAAGTCGTGCCGGCCGGTTTCGGTGGCGCCCAGTGACACCAGCCGGGTCACCTCGGCCTCCAGGTCCGCTGCGCTGAAGTCGACGTGCACCCGGTTCTTGCCCGGCGTCGGATCGTCGACCCGCTGGAAACCCAACCGCAACCCGCCTGCCAGGGCGACGAACACGAATTCCCCTGGCATCAGGGCATTCAGCTCACCCTCGGTGGCCGTCGCCCACCACGCCGCGAGGCGGTCCGGATCGAGGGAATCGAAGGTGATCATCTCCACGCCAAGGCCCATACCGGGAGCCTAGCGATTACGCGGGTGCCAGGAACGCCGCAAGCGCAGCCGAATAGGCGGCGACGTCGAGAGCACCCATCACCTCGCGGGACGAATGCATGGCCAGCTGCGCCGCGCCCACGTCGACGGTCGGGATCCCGGTGCGTGCGGCCGTCATCGGGCCGATCGTCGAACCGCAGGGCAGGTCTGCCCGGTGCTCGTAGCGCTGCAGCGGCACCCCGGCCTGCCGGCACGCCAGCGCGAACGCCGCCGCGGTCCGGCCGTCGGTGGCGTAGCGCAGGTTCGGCTGCACCTTGAGCACCGGACCGGCGTTGACCGCGATCTGGTGGCCGGGCTCGTGGCGCTCCGGATAGTTCGGGTGGGTGGCGTGCGCCATGTCCCCGGAGGCCACCATCGACGCGCTGCACCGGCGCAGGAAATCCTCGCGTGTGCCGTTGCCGGCCAGCACGACGCGCTCCAGCACCGTCGGCAGCAGTTCGGACTGGGCGCCGTGATCGGACTGCGAGCCGACCTCCTCGTGGTCGAACAGCGCGAGCACCGGGATGTGGCCGTCGGGTTCGGTGTCCAGCAGCGCCTGCAGTCCGGCGTAACAGGTGACCTGGTTGTCCAGCCGCGGTGCGCTGACGAACTCGCCGCCGGCACCGGTGATCGCCGAAGCGGTCAGATCGTGGGTCATCAGTTCGAAGCCCAGGACGTCGGAAGCGCGCACCCCGGCGCGTTCGGCGACGAAGTCGAGAAAGGACCGCTGCTCCCCCAGCCCCCAGACCGCGTTCACATGGCGCTGCGGGTCGGGGCTGACGCCCTTGCGGTCGTCGGACAGATGGATGGCCAGTTGCGGCACCCGCAGGATCGGGTCGTCGATCCGGACGAGCCTTTGCACCACCGCGGCGCCGTCCGCGACCGACAGCTGCCCGCTGATCCCGAGGTCCCGGTCCAGCCACGAATTCAGCCAGGCGCCGCCGTAGGGCGCCAGCGCCACCACCTGCCAACCGGCGACCACCCGGTCCGGGTGCTGTTTGACGCGCAGGTTCGGGCTGTCGGTGTGACCGCCGACGATCCGGAACGGCCCGTCACCGGGCGTCGAATCCCAGGCCACCAGCGAACCCGCGCGCACCGTGAAGAACTTTCCCGCGGCCGGCCAGGCGTCGGCCTCGGACAGCTCGGTGTAGCCGGCCGCCTCCAATTGGCGCGCGGCGGTGGCACACACATGGAACGGTGACGGCGACGCGTCGATGAACTCACACAGGCTCTGGGGGCTAGCTGGCATCTTTTCATCTTGGCCGGTGAGGAGACGGTCGGCCGCGCTAGGGTCTGCGATGTGCCCGATCTTGTTCCGCAGGCGGTATTGGCGCCGCTGACCCCGGCCGCCATCTTCCTGGTCGCCACCATCGACGACGGCGGCGAGCAGACCGTGCACGACGCCCTCGGCGACATCTCGGGTCTGGTCCGCGCCATAGGGTTTCGTGATCCGCCCAAGCAGCTGTCCGCCGTCACCTCGATCGGCTCCGACGCGTGGGACCGGCTGTTCTCCGGGCCCCGCCCCGCCGAACTGCACCCGTTCATCGCCCTGGACGGACCCCGCCACCACGCGCCGTCGACACCGGGCGATCTGTTGTTGCACATCCGGGCCGAGTCGCTGGACGTGTGCTTCGAGCTGGCCGGAAAGATCGCGCAGGCGATGGCCGGCGCCATCACCATCGTCGACGAGGTGCACGGTTTCAAGTTCTTCGACAACCGCGATCTGCTGGGCTTCGTGGACGGCACCGAGAATCCGGGCGGCGCGCTCGCGGTGCACGCCAGTCAGATCGGCGCAGAGGATCCGGACTTCGCCGGCGGATGCTACGTCCACGTCCAGCGCTACCTGCATGACATGTCGGCCTGGAACGCGCTGTCCGTGGAGGAGCAGGAGCGCGCGATCGGCCGCACCAAACTCGATGACATCGAACTCGACGACGCCGTCAAACCGGCGAACTCCCATGTGGCCCTCAATGTCATCGAGGACGCGGACGGCAACGAGCTGAAGATCCTGCGCCACAACATGCCGTTCGGCGAGATCGGCAAGGGCGAGTCGGGGACCTACTACATCGGGTATTCGCGGGCCGCCGCCGTCACCGAGCGGATGCTGCGCAACATGTTCATCGGCGATCCGCCCGGCAACACCGACCGGATCCTGGACTTCTCCACCGCCGTCACCGGTTGTCTGTTCTTCACCCCGACCGCCGACTTCCTCGACGACCCCCCACCGTTGCCCGGCGACGAGGACGCGGTTCCCGTCGTCGTCGCCGCCCCCGCCCCCACGTACTCCGGCTCACTGTCGATCGGCAGTCTGAAAGGACAACCCCAATGAACAACCTCTACCGCGAACTCGCCCCGGTCACCGACGAGGCGTGGGCCGAGATCGAGCAGGAGGCGACGCGGACCTTCAAGCGCCACATCGCCGGTCGCCGGGTCGTGGACTGCGCCGGGCCGAGCGGGGCCACCACGGCCTCGGTGTCCACGGGGCATCTGATCGACGTGGCCTCTCCCGGCGACGGCGTGCTCGCGCACCTGCGGGACAGCCGTCCGCTGGTGCGGCTGCGGGTGCCGTTCACGATCACCCGTGAGGCCATCGACGATGTGGAGCGCGGTTCACAGGACTCGGACTGGGATCCGGTGAAGGACGCTGCCAAGAAGCTGGCGTTCGCGGAGGACCGGGCGATCTTCGAGGGCTACGCGGCCGCGAACATCAAGGGCATCCGGGCGTCGAGCTCCAACCCGGGGCTGGCGCTGCCCGAGGATCCCCGCGACTATCCCGACGTGATCGCCCAGGCGCTCTCCGAACTGCGGCTCGCCGGTGTCGACGGCCCGTATTCGGTGCTGCTGTCGGCCGACGCGTACACGAAGGTCAGTGAGACCACCGAGCACGGCTACCCGCTGCGCGAGCACCTCAACCGGGTGGTCGACGGGGACATCATCTGGGCCCCGGCCATCGACGGCGCGTTCGTATTGTCCACGCGCGGAGGCGATTTCGACCTGCAGCTGGGCACCGATGTGTCAATCGGCTACCTGTCCCACGACGCGGAGACCGTGCAGCTCTATCTGCAGGAAACGTTCACGTTCCTGAACTACACCGCCGAGGCGTCGGTCGCGCTGAGCGCCTGACCCCGCCATCATTCCGCGAGCGTGCGCGTCTGTACGTCGACGCGCCGCAGAACGTGGCATTTCGCGCACGCTCGCGGGCGGCGACGTCAGGCCGTCAGCACCGCGTCGAGCGCCGAGTAGAACAAGCCGAGCCCGTCGTCGGACGGGCCGGTGAGTGCTTCGGTGGCGTGCTCGGGGTGCGGCATCAGCCCGACCACCCGGCCGTCGGCGGAGCTGACCCCGGCGATGTCGCGCATCGACCCGTTGAGATTGTCGCGGTAGCGGAACACCACGCGACCCTCGCCCTCCAACTCGTCGAGCACGGCCTCGGAGGCGACATAGCGGCCCTCGCCCGACTTCAGCGGCACCAGCAGATCCGCGTCCTGTTCGTAGCGGCTGGTCCATGCCGTCGTGTTCGACGCCACCTGCAGCCACACGTCCCGGCAGATGAAGTGCAGGCCGGCGTTGCGGGTCAGCGCGCCCGGCAGCAGGCCGGCTTCGCACAGCACCTGGAAGCCGTTGCAGATGCCCAGCACCGGCAGGCCGCCGCGGGCGGCGTCGACCACCGAGCGCATCACGGGAGCGAAGCTGGCGATGGCGCCGGCCCGCAGGTAGTCCCCGTAGGAGAACCCGCCGGGCACCACCACGGCGTCGACGTTCTTCAGGTCGGCATCGGCGTGCCACAGGGCGACGGCCTCACCACCGGACAGCCGCACCGCCCGGGCCGCGTCGACGTCGTCGAGCGTTCCTGGGAACGTGATCACGCCGACTTTCGCAGTCATGCCTGTTCCCTGCTGACGACGAAGTCCTCGATGACGGTGTTGGCCAACAACGATTCGGCGATCTCGGCCAGCGCCGCGTCGGACACCGAGTCGTCGACTTCAAGCTCGAAACGCTTGCCCTGACGGACATCCGAGACACCTGGATGGCCGAGACGCCCCAGCGCGCCGACGATCGCCTGCCCCTGCGGGTCGAGGATCTCGGCCTTGGGCATCACGTGCACTACGACGCGGGCCACGGGTACTCCTTCGAAAAATTCGGAAAGCGGTCCTGATCGGCTGTAACTCTACCGACGCGAAGACAAGCCACAATGGAGCCATGCAACTCACGCACTTCGGTCACTCCTGCCTGCTGGCTGCCTTCCCGAACGGCAGTGGGGATGACACGACCGTGCTGTTCGATCCGGGCACCTTCTCGCACGGTTTCGAGGGCATCACCGGACTGGACGCGATCCTGATCACCCATCAGCATCCCGACCACGCCGACACCGCCCGGCTGCCTGCACTGTTGGACGCAAATCCGCAGGCCAAGCTGTACGCCGATCCGCAGACCGCGGCCCAGTTCGGAGGCGCGTGGACGGCGGTGCACGCCGGGGACGCGTTCACCGTCGGCCGGCTGTCGGTGCGGGGCGTGGGCGGCACGCACGCGACGATCCACCCCGAGATCCCGGTGATCGACAACACGTCCTACCTGATCGGTGACGACGACCACCCGGCCCGGCTGATGCATCCCGGCGACGCGCTGTTCGTCCCCGGCGAGCCGGTGGACGTGCTGGCCACCCCGGCGGCGGCGCCGTGGATGAAGATCTCGGAGGCCGTCGACTACCTGCGCGCGGTCGCCCCCACCCGCGCCGTGCCGATCCATCAAGGCATCGTCGAGCCCGCCGCCCGGGGCATCTACTACGGCCGGTTGTCCGAGATGACGGACACCGACTTCCAAGTGCTCGACCCGGAGAACGGAACGGCATTCTGAACGCGCGCTCACTGCTGTTCTGGTGGCCGCCTGTCGGTCTGACGGCCATGGTGGTGCTGGGCCTGCTGGTCGGTCCCAGCAACACGGCCTTCGACATCGCCGCGCTCGATGCGATGAACAGGATCCTGGGACCCGACCCGGTGTGGATGCTGTGGTTCACCTGGGGCATCGCGATGGTCGTGCTGCTGTTCTGCGCGGTGCTGGTGGCGCTGTGGCGGCGGCGCTGGCGCGTGGCGGCGGTGGTGGCCGTGTGCCCGGTCGTCGCGCTGATCGGGTCGCGGGTCCTGAAGACGTTGTTCGGCCGGTCCAAGAGTGACGGCCGAAGTTGGGCCCACGCGTATCCGAGCGGGCACACCACGGTGGTCACCACGGTGACGGCGATGGTGGTGTTGGCAGTCGGCTACACGGCGTGGCGGGTGGCGCTGGCCGCCGCGGTCAGCGTGATCGGCGGGATCGGGATGGCCGCCATCGACGCCCACTATCTGACCGACATCTTCGGTGGCTGGCTGTGGGCCACCTCCATCGTGTGTCTGGCCGTCCTCGCGGCCGGACCTCAGGCGGTGTCGCGCGCGGCCGCCCGGCCCGCGGCCCTGCCGGAGAACACGCAGCCACCCAAGAAGGTGCCTTCCAGCGATCTGTAGCCGTGCACTCCGCCACCGCCGAACCCGGCGGCCTCCCCGGCGGCATAGAGCCCGGCGAGCGTGCCGCCGTCGGCGGTCAGCACCCGCGAATCCAGGTCGGTGTGCAGTCCGCCCAGCGACTTACGCGTGAGGACGTGCAGCTTCACGGCGATCAGCGGGCCCGCCTTGGGATCGGTCAGCGGATGCGGGGCGACGACGCGGGCCACCCGGTCCGGCAGGTACTCCCGGGCGCCGCGGATAGCGGTGATCTGCCCGTCCTTGGTGAAGCGGTTGACCACCTCACGGTCCCGGGCGGTCACCTCGGCCTCCACCGTCGCGTAGTCCAGCTGCTGCACGTCGGCGACCCCGTTCATCGCGGATACCAGTTCGCGCAACGAGTTCCCGGTGACGAAATCGGCGCCCTTGTCCACGAACGCGCGCACCGGCGCGGGCCCGCCGTCCCGGCCGCGGGCCAGCACCGCGCGCACGCTGCGCCCGGTCAGGTCCGGGTTCTGTTCCTGCCCGGACAGGCCGAACTCCTTGGCGATGATGCGGGCGTTGAGGATGAACCAGGTGTAGTCGTGGCCGGTGGCAGCGATGTACTCCAGGGTGCCCAGGGTGTCGAACCCCGGGTACAGGGGCACGGGCAGACGTTTTCCGTCGGCGTCCAGCCACAGCGACGACGGACCGGGCAGGATCCGGATGCCGTGGTCGGGCCACACCGGGTCGTAATTGGTGATGCCCTCGGTGTAATGCCACATCCGGTCGGCGTTGATCACCTGTGCGCCTGCGGATTCGGCGATCCCGATCATCCGGCCGTCGACGTGTTCGGGCACCCCGGAGAGCATCGTCTTGGGCGGCGTCCCCATCCGGGCCGGCCAGTTCTTGCGCACCAGTTCGTGGTTGCCCCCGATGCCGCCACTGGCGACGACCACAGCCTGAGCCCGGAACTCGAAGTCCCCCACAGTGTTCCGCGATGATGCGACGCCCCGCGCGGCGGCCGACGGTTCCAGGACAGCGCCGCGCACACCGACGACGGCGCCACCGTCGACGATCAGTTCGTCGACCCTGCGCCGGTGCGCGAACGTCACCTTCGAGTTGCCGAGCAGGCGGCGGGCGAAGATGTCCACGAGCGCCGGGCCCGTCCCCCAGGTGATGTGGAAGCGCGGGACCGAGTTGCCGTGTCCGCGAGCGTCATAGCCGCCGCGTTCGGCCCAGCCGACGAGCGCGAAGGTCTGCAGCCCGCGCTCGCGCAGCCAACGGCGCTTCTCCCCGGCAGCGAAGTCGACATAGGCGTGCGCCCACTGTCGGGGCCAGTGATCCTCGGCACGATCGAAACCGGCGGCGCCCAGCCAATCCTGGAGTGCCAGTTCGTGGCTGTCGTGGATGCCGAGGCGGCGCTGCTCCGGACTGTCCACGAAGAACAGGCCGCCGAAGGACCAGTACGCCTGACCGCCGATGTTGGCCGCGTTCTCCTGGTCGATGATCAGCACGCTGCGGCCGCGTTCGGCCAGTTCGCAAGCGGCGACCAACCCTGCCAGTCCCGCACCCACCACGATGACGTCAGCGTCCATGAGACGCCACGTTAGTCTCAGGCGGCGTCGGTCAAGGCGGGGTACGGCGTCCAGCGGTACACCGCCGGCACGCACTGATGCATGAGGGCCAGGTCGATGGCATCCAGGATGGCCTGCCGGGTGCCGCTGCGGCGCAGTTGGCGGGCCGACACGGCCAGGCGCACCATGCCGCCCCGGCGGGCGCTGCGCTCGGCGGACAGCACCAGCGTCCGGCACCACCACGGCTCGGTCAGGAAGCCCTCGCCGATGCCGAGCACCCGGGCCCGGATGGCGGTCTCGCGCATCAGATCGGTGATGTCCGCGACGCCGATCAGCAGCCGGAAACCATTGCGCGGCAAGGCCGCGACCGTGCCCTGGGACACCGTCCAGCCGGGCGCGGCGAACAGCCGGGTGCGCAGTCCCAGATGCTCAAGAACCCGGTCGGCGCCCATCAGGCGGAGATTCGCCTCGTGCGCGGGCAGCACCGCAAACTCACCCTTACGCGCCTTGGTGGCGGCCTCGTCGAACCCGTGCAGGACCAGTGCGTCCCCGCGAGCCCGCCGATCGCTGAGCCAGTCGACCCCGGCCCGGTCCTGCTCCAGGCGGTAGTCACCCTTGAGCCGCGGCGCGACCATCAGCGACACCGGGACACCGCGCGCGTCGAGCTCACCGCAGAACGCGTCGACCTCGGCCAGGGTGCGATCCCGGATGCCGGATATGGAGACGATCAGTTCTCCTGCCACGTTCACAGTGTGGCAACGCCAGGTGTCGCGACGGTTGCGAACACCCGGACGCAAGTTGGCTATTTCGGGAGAACCGCCTCGATCGCCGCGATCACCTCGGGTGCGTCGGGTTCGGTGCGCGGCCGGAACCGCTGCACCACGGCGCCACCGGGCGCCAGCAGGAACTTCTCGAAGTTCCACTGGATGTCGCCGGCCTCACCGTCGGCGTCGGCCGCCGCGGTCAGGGCGGTGTACAGCGGATGCCGGTCGTCCCCGTTGACGTCGACCTTGGCCAGCAGCGGGAAGCTGACGCCGTAGGTGGTCGAGCAGAACGTCTGGATCTCCTCGGCACTGCCCGGCTCCTGCCCCATGAACTGGTTGCACGGCACCCCGACGACGGTGAGCCGGCCCGCGTAGTCCTGGGCCAGCTTCTCCAGTGCGGTGTACTGCGGCGTAAGTCCACATTTGGAGGCGACGTTCACGACGAGCGTTGCGCCGTCGGATAATTCGGCCAGCGTGGTGGATTCTCCGGCGAGGGTGGTCAGCGGGAGGTCTTGGATGTCTGTAGGGCTCACGGCTTCCGACGCTAGCCGTCGAACAGGATCGCCGCCAGCCTCTCGACCATGGCGACGGGATCGCCGGTGGTGTCGACGGCGTCGTTGAGCCACAGCTGGGCGAATCCGTGCACCAGGGACCAGGCGGCCAGGGCGGCAGCCTCGGGATCCGCGTGGGCGTGCGGGTCGGCGAGCGTGCCGACCCCGCGGTTGAGCTCGGCCCCCGCCGCGTCGGCGGCCCGGCGCAGTTCCGGGTCGTCGTCGTCGAAGAGCGACTTGTCGAACATCACCTCGTAGTGGCCGGGATGGTCGAGGGCGAACCGCACGTACGCCTTGGCGGCGTCGATGAATTGGGGTCTGGCGTCGGTCAGCGCGGCCGCCAGCAGCCGGAATCCCTCGGCGGCCAACGCGGTGAACAGACCGCGCCGGTCGGTGAAGTGATGGGCGGGCGCCGCGTGCGAGACGCCGGCCGCCCTGGCGAGTTCGCGCAGCGAGATGCCGTCGGCGCCGCGTTCGGCGACCAGGGTCGCCGCCTGGGCCAGGATCACCGCGCGCAGGTCGCCGTGGTGATAGGTCCGCTTGTCCACCCGCACATCCTATCTTGACAGCGTCTAGTTTCCGGCTAGGTTAGATCTAGTCACTGTCTAGATCAGGAGAGTTCGATGGCCGTCTTCCTCGCACTCGCACTCGGGTCTCTCGCGGCGCGGGTGAGCATCGCCGACACCTGGCCGGCCGCCCTCGCGGTCGGGCTCGCGTTGATGTTTATCCTCACCGGAGTGGCCCACTTCGTCCCGGGCATGCGCCGGGACATGATCGCGATCGTGCCGCCGCGGTTGCCCCGGCCGGCACTGCTGGTCACCGTCACCGGCGTGCTCGAACTGGCCGGCGCGGCCGGGTTGCTCTATCCACCCACCCGAGTGGCCGCCGCGACATGCCTGTTCCTGCTCATGCTGGCCATGTTCCCGGCCAACATCCACGCCGCGCGAATGCCCCATCCGCCGGCGTCGATGACCACCAACCTAGGTACGCGGTCCGCCGAACAGGCTGTCTACCTGGCCGCTGCCGTAGTTGTCGCGGTCTGCGGTGGCCAGTAGCCACGCGAACTGGAACGCGGTTTCCTTCCACCGTTCGTAGCGCCCACTGATACCGCCGTGCCCGGCCACCATCTCGGTCTTGAGCAGCACCGGGTGCTCGTCGGTCTTGCTATGACGCAGGGCGGCAACCCATTTCGCGGGCTCGACGTAGTACACCCGGGTGTCGTTGAGCGAGGTCATCGCCAGGATGGCCGGGTAGTCCTTGGCCTCGACGTTCTCATACGGCGTGTACGACTTCATGTAGTTGTAGACGTCCTTGTCCTCCAACGGGTTTCCCCACTCATCCCATTCGGTGACGGTGAGCGGCAACGACGGGTCCAGGATGGTGGTCAGCGCATCGACGAACGGCACCTGGGCCAGTACACCGGCGAACGCCTGCGGGGCGAGATTGACCGCCGCACCGATCAGCAGGCCGCCGGCACTGCCGCCGAGCGCCACCAGATTCTGCGCCCTTGTCAGCCCGGTGTTCACCAGATGCGTTGCCACCGTGACGAAGTCGGTGAAGGTGTTGCGCTTGTGCAGCATCTTCCCGTTCTCGTACCACGGCCTGCCGAGTTCGCCGCCGCCGCGGACATGCGCCACCGCGAACACCATGCCGCGGTCCAGCAGGGACAACCGTGCGATCGAGAAGCGCGGATCCTCACAGGACTCGTAGGCGCCGTACCCGTAGAGCAGTGCCGGTGCGGGGAAGGCCAACCCGGCCCGGTGCACCACCGAGATGGGAATCCGCGCACCGTCGTCGGCCACGGCCCAGTCCCGGCGTTCGACGTAATCCTGCGGCCGGTAGTCGCCGAGGACGGGCTGCTCCCGCAGCAGCGTGCGCTCGCCGGTGGTCAGGTCCAGGTCGTAGATCCGCACCGGGATGACGAACGAGGTGGCACCGACGCGCAGCTTCGGCGACGACCAGTTCGGGTTCCCGGACAGGCCCGCCGACATCAACTCGGATTCGAACGCGATCTCCTCGACCGCACCGTAGGAACCGTCGGCGTTGATGGGCCACAATTGGATTCGCGGCAGCGCCTCGCTGCGGTAGCTGACCACCAGGTGCTTCTCGAACGCGTCGACACCGTCGAGGCGGACATCGTCGCGGCCCTCGATGAGGGTGCGGAAGGCGGTCGGGTCGCTCACCGGGGCATCGACCAGGGTGAAGTTCAGCGCCCCGTCGTTGTGCATGATCAGGAAGCGGTCCTCGCCGCCGACGACCGCATGCTCGACGGAGTATTCGACCAGTTCCCGGCGCGGCAGCACCACGGTGAACTCGGCCTCCGGGTCCGCGGCGTCGGCGTAGCGCACCTCGGTGGTGACCGCGCTGCCCGCCGCGATGAGCACGTACTTGTCGCTGCGGGTGCGCCCGACCGCGAGCCAGAAACGCTCGTCGGGTTCGTGGAACACCTTCTGCGAGGGCAAGCCCGCACCCAGCCGGTGCCGCCACACGGTATCCGGGCGCCAGGCGTCGTCGACCGTGACGTAGTAGACGGTGCGGTTGTCCGCGGCCCAGGTCACCCCGGCGCCGATCCCGGTGATGGTGTCCTCGTACAGCTGATTGGTTCGTAAGTTCTTGAACCGCAACGTGTACCGCTCGTCACCCTTGACGTCCACCGAGTAGGCCAGCACGCTGCCGTCGACACTGACACTGATGGCGCCGAGCGAGAAGAATTCGTGGCCCTCCGCCTCGATGTTCTCGTCGAGCAGGATCTGCTCACCCGGAATCGCCGTGTTCTCGTCCAGGACGGGCGGGGTCCAGTCATCGGGATCGACTATCGGGCAACGGCATTGCACGCCGTACTGCTTGCCCTCGAAGCTGCGCCCGTAGTACCACCAGTCGCCGCGGCGGGTCGGGATCGACAGATCCGTCTCCTTGGTGCGGGCCTTGATCTCGTCGAAGATCTTCTGCCGCAGGGGCGCCAGGTGGGCGGTGGCCTGGTCGGCGTAGTCGTTCTCCGCCTCCAGGTGGGCGATGACCTCGGGGTTGTCCTTCTCGCGCAGCCACTCGTAGTGGTCGATGAAGACGTCGCCGTGATGCTCGCGGCGTTTGTCCACGCGTTTTGCCACCGGCGGGTTCATGCACTGATCCAATCGCTGAAACTGAGTCCGGAAATACGTTCGTAGGCTTCGATATAACGCACCCGGGTGGCCGCGGCGATCTCCTGCGGCAACGGCGGGGGCGGGGTGTTGCCGTGCCGATCCCAGCCGGAGTCCGGTCCGGTCAGCCAGTTGCGGACGAACTGCTTGTCATAGCTGGGCTGCACCACACCGGGTTGGTAGCTGTCGGCAGGCCAGTACCGCGACGAATCCGGGGTCAGCACCTCATCGGCCAGCACCAGCTCACCGTCGGCATCCACCCCGAACTCGAACTTGGTGTCGGCGACGATGACACCCTTGCTCAACGCGTGCTCGGCCGCCTTGGAATAGATGGCCAGAGTGCGATCGCGCAGCTGCGCGGCGCGCTCGGCGCCCACCTGGGCCACCACCGCGTCGAAGGCGATGTTCTCGTCGTGATCGCCGAGTTCGGCCTTGGAGGCCGGGGTGAAGATCGGCGCGGCGAACTTGCTGGCCTCGCCCAGACCGGCCGGCAGTTCGATGCCACACACCGAACCGGTCTGCTGGTAGTCGATCAGCCCGGATCCGGTGAGGTAGCCGCGGGCCACGCATTCGACGGGCAGCATCTCCAGTTGGCGCACGACCAGCGCACGGCCCAGCACCTCGGCGGGGACGCGCTTGTCGTCGGGCGGGCCGGCGAGGTGGTTGGGCACGCCCAGGTGGTCGAAGTAGAAGACGCTCATCGCGGTCAGGATCCGGCCCTTGTCGGGGATCTCGGTGTCCAGGATGTAGTCGAATGCCGAGATGCGGTCGGAGGCCACGAACAGCAGGTGGTCGTCGTCGATGCGGTACAGCTCGCGAACTTTGCCGCTGGCCAGATGCCGGTAGTCGGTCAGAGCGGGGCGCATCCGACCACCCTATGTGCTGGGATCGGAGTCATGAGCTCGCGGTACCTCCCCTATGCCACCAAGCCCGGCCGGCTGCTGGCGCAGCTGCTCAGCGATATCTCGGTCATCATCTGGACGGCCATCTGGGTGATGGTCGGCGGGGCCGTCTACTCGGCCGTCGCTACCATCTCCGAGGTGGGCCGTCAGGTGCAGAGCGGCGCCGACGGTGTGTCGGGCAACCTAGCGTCGGCAGGTGACAGCACCGACGACGTCCCGCTGATCGGTGACACCCTGGCCGGACCGCTCAAGGCCGCCAGCCGCGCCGCCGACGAGATCGCCGGCGCAGGCCACAGCCTCGACGTCACCGCGAGTTGGCTGGCGTGGGTGCTGGCCCTGGCCGTGGCGGCCACGCCGATCCTGGCCGTCGCGATGCCCTGGCTGTTCCTGCGGGTGCGGTTCTTCCGCCGCAAGCTGGTGGTGTTGTCCCTGGCCTCCAGCCACGCGGGTCAGGAGCTACTGGCCATGCGGGCCCTGGCCAACCGGCCACTGGCCAAGCTCACCGCCATCGACCCCGACCCGATCGGGGCCTGGCGCCGGGACGACCGGATGGCGATCCGTGGCCTGGCCCTGCTGGAACTGCACGCGGCCGGGATACGTCTCAAGCCCTGACCCTCCGGCCGGCGTGATTTGTGCACGTTTCGTCACGCCCTGCGTGACAGATCGTGCACAAATCGCGCCGAATGGAACCGTCCGAGGCTGTACTGCGTCAGAACCAACATGCTGGACGCCCTCCTCCGCGATCACGACGGGGTCATCACCCTCGCTCAAGCCCAGAGCATCGGGCTGAATCGGCAGGCGGTGCATCGGCGGGTTCGCTCGGGTCACTGGCGTCAGTGCTTTCCCGGTGTCTACTTCATCGACGACCGGCCGTTCACAGATGCAGCCCGCATCCGTGCAGCGGTGTGGGCATACGGCACGTCCGCGTCCGGTACCGGGCTGACCGCGGCGTGGTGGCATGAGTTGACGAAGTATGCGCCACCGGTCGTCGAGGTGACCGTGCCCAAGGTGAGCAATCACCGGCGCAGGCCCGATGTTCGGGCCAGGCGTCGCGACCTCGGTCCGAGCGACGTCGTCGAGAGACGAGGCCTCCGGGTCACCACCCTGCCCCTCACAGTCGTGGAAGCTGCAGCACGACGTGGCGGTGGAATGAAGGTCATCGACGCGGCAATGCAACTTCAATTGTCGGACCTCGGGCAGCTGTGGCATGCCCATCTGAAACACAAAGGCAGACACGGTTCACCGACAGCCCGGCGCCTACTTCAAGCTGCCGATGACGGTGCGCATTCCGAGGCCGAACGACTGCTGATCAGGTTGATCCGCGCCGCCGGGCTCACCGGATGGAAGGCGAATCAGCGGATCGGACGCTGGGAGGTCGACGTTGTCTTCGCCGCTGCGCGGCTGGCCATCGAGGTCGACGGATTGCCGTTCCACACCCGAGCGGACGACTTCCACCGCGACAGGGTCAAGCAGAACGAGCTTTTCCTGCTCAAATGGCAGGTGCTTCGGTTCACCTGGCTCGACCTGACCGAGTACCCGGACCGCGTCATCGCCGACATATGCCAAGCCACCCAGCAATAAGCGGTGATTCGTGCACGATCTGTCACGCTCACCGTTACGAATCGTGCACAAATCGCACGACGAGGTGCCGCATACCGGTGTGCCGGTTGCTCCGTGTCCATTCCACCGGCGCCACCAATTCCGCTCCAGAGAAACGGGCCAGCAGCTCTTCGAACATCACCCGCAGCTCCAGGCGGGCCAGGTTCGCGCCCAGGCAGTAGTGCACGCCATAGCCGAAGCCCAAGTGCGGGTTGGGTTTACGGGTGATGTCGAACGTGTCCGCATCCGCGAACACCGCCGGGTCCCGGTTCGCCGAGCCCTCCCAGACCTGCACCTTCTGCCCCGCGGTGACCGCCACACCACTCAGCGACACATCGGCGGTGGCGGTACGCCGCTTGGACGGCGACGGTGTCGTCCACCGCACCATCTCTTCGATGGCACTGGGCAGCAACGACATATCGTGACGTAGGGCGGCCCACTGCGACGGGTGCTCGATCAGCGACAGCAAGCCACCGGCGACGGCGTTGCGGGTGGTCTCGGCGCCCGCGCTGAACAGCAGGCTGAAGAACAGGTACAACTCCAGGTCTGACAGCTCAGCGTCAACAGCGTTGGCCACCACCGAGAGCATGTCGTCGGTGGGCTGCGCGCGCTTGGCGGCGATCAGCTCCTGACCGTAGGTGTACATCCGGACGCCGTCGTCGGCGTCGGCCTCCCGCGCCAGATCGAACTGCGGCTCGATGGCATGGAACAGCCAATGCCGTTCGGATTCCGGGATTCCCAGCAGGATGCAGATCATCTGCATGGGCAGCTCGGCCGCCACCTCGACCAGGAAGTCCAACGGCTCGCCGGGCACCACCGCGTCCAAAAGCCGACGGGTGCGCACCCGAAGGTCATCCTCGACACGGCTGATCATCCGCGGCGTCAACCCCGAGGACACCAGCCGCCGGATCTGCGCGTGCCGCGGATCGTCCATCATGTTGAGCACCTGACCGGCGATGGACAGATCCTGCAATAGCGTCCCGCCATAGGGCCGCGTACCGCCGGTGACGGACGAGAATGTCACCGGATCACGCAGCACCGCAAGCGTTTCGGCGTGGTTGGCAACCGACCAGAAACCCTCGCTGTCCGGGGTGTGCTCGGTGGGCGAGTGCCAGAGCACCGGCCCCATGCGCCGGTGCTCGGCGAACAGCTCGTGGGGAAACCCGTGCGCGAAGTTGTCCAGATCGGTGAGATCTGCCAGCGTCACAAGATGGCGCCCGAGGTGTACTTGGCGGCCTCCGGGTAACGGCTCACCAGCTCGTCGACCGCGCCGACCACCGCGTCCACCTGAGCCGAGGCCGCGCCGGTGAACGCCGCGCGGTCGGCCAGCGCGGCGTCGAGGGCGACCCGGTCCAGCGGCAGCCGCGGGTCGGCAGCCAGCCGGTCCAACAGGTTTGGCTCCGCTCCCTTTTCCCGCATCGCGAGGGCGACGGCCACCGCGTGTTCCTTGATCACCTCGTGGGCCGCTTCGCGTCCGACCCCGGCGCGCACCGCGGCGATGAGAATCCGGGTGGTCGCCAGGAACGGCAGGTAGCGATCGAGTTCGCGCTGGATCACCGCGGGGTAGGCGCCGAACTCGTCGAGCACCGTCAGGAAGGTCTCGGTCTGCCCGTCGATGGCGAAGAACGCATCCGGCAGCGCGACCCGGCGCACCACCGAACAGAATACGTCGCCTTCATTCCACTGGGCGCCGGCCAATTCGGCGGCCATCGATCCGTAGCCGCGCAGGATCACCTGCAGACCGTTGACCCGTTCGCACGAGCGGGTGTTCATCTTGTGCGGCATCGCCGAGGACCCGACCTGCCCCGGCGCGAATCCTTCCGTGACCAGTTCATGCCCGGCCATCAGCCGGATGGTGTGCGCGAACGACGACGGCCCGGCGCCCACCTGCACCAGTGCCGAGAGCACATCGTGGTCCAGCGAGCGCGGATACACTTGACCGACGCTGGTGAAAACGTCTGCGAATCCCAGGAATTGGGCGACGCGGCGCTCCAGTTCGGCGAGCCGGTCGGTGTCCCCGTCGAACAGGTCGAGCATGTCCTGGGCGGTGCCCATCGGGCCTTTGATGCCGCGCAGCGGGTAGCGGTCGATGAGCTCGCGCAGCCGCTGCAGCGCCACCAGGGTCTCCTCGGCGGCGGATGCGAAACGCTTGCCCAGCGTGGTGGCCTGCGCCGCGACATTGTGCGACCGGCCCGCCATCGTCAGCTCGCGGTACACCACCGCCCGCTCGGCCAGCCGGGCCACGACGGCCACACCGTGCGAGAAGACCAACTCCAGGGAGCGCCGGATCTGCAGTTGCTCGACGTTCTCCGTGAGGTCACGGCTGGTCATGCCCTTGTGCACATGCTCGTGGCCGGCGAGGGCGTTGAACTCCTCGATGCGGGCCTTGACGTCGTGGCGGGTGACGCGTTCGCGCGCGGCGATGGACGCCAGGTCCACGTTCTCCAGCACCTGCTCGTAGTCGGCCACCACCCCGTCGGGCACCGGCACCCCGAGTTCGGCCTGGGCACGCAGCACCGCCAGCCACAACCGGCGTTCGGCGACGATCTTGGCTTCGGGCGACCAGATGGCCACCATGTCATCGCTTGCGTAGCGGTTGGCCAGGACATTCGGGATGCTCACGAACACACAGCTTACGAGTCAGTCGAACGGCGCGAGAACGTCGATCACTTCCATGAGCGTCGCGCGCGCCGTCTCACGGGCAGTGTCACCGTCGTCGACGAGCGCGGCGACCACCGCACCGTCGACGGCGCGGACCAGCGCGGTGAGCAGTTCGGTGCGCACCGTCCGGCCGGATCGTTCGACCACTTCGACGACGGCATCGGTGCGTTGACGCAGGATCCGGCGCTGAATGTCGCGCAGTTCCGGCTGCCGCGCGCACGCGATGTAGCGCTCATAGCGGGAGATCAGTTCGGGCACCCGCGAACCCGGATCGTCCCCGACCAGGAGGTCCACCAGCAGGTCGGCCGTCGACTCGGCACCGCGCCGCCGCCGCGACAGCGTCGCCACCTGTGTCTTCAAAAGTTCGGCCTCCCGCGTGCCGACCTGTTCGACGGCCTTGGCGATGAGGTCCTCCAGAGAGGAGAAGTAATACGTCGTCGACGCCAGCGGCAGACCAGCCCGGCGCGCCACTGCGCGATGGCGCACCGCATCGATGCCCCCTTCGCACAGCAGGTCGGCGGCGGCGCTGACGAGCGCACCCCGCCGCCGTTCACCCTTGGGGGTCACCGCCGCTGTCACGCTTTGCATGCTGCCAGCAAAGAGCCTGTTGTATGGGGGTTTTTCGGCAATCGCCAAGCCACTACACATGTTCGTCACACAGCCGATGGCATGATGGCCCGCATGCCAGACGTGACTCGCCGGACCGTTCTGCGGCTGGGCCTCGGCGCGGCTGCCGGCGCGGCGGGCGCCTACGCGCTGGGCTCGCTGCCGACCGTCCCGGAGGCTGCCACCCCGCCCGTGACGATGACGAGTGTGGGTGCTCCGCTCGCGCCGCTCCCCCCTCTGGCCCCGGCCGCACCGGCCCCGACCTACGTCACCGGATCGTTCGTGTCGGCGGCGCGCGGCGGAATCACCACCAACTGGGCCATCGCCCGGCCGCCCGGCCAGACGGCGCCGCTGCGTCCGGTGATCGCACTGCACGGCAAGGGCAGCGACGCCGCCACGGTCATGGCCGGCGGGGTCGAGGACGGTCTGGCTCAGGCCGTCGCCGCCGGGATACCGCCCTTTGCGGTGGTCGCGGTCGACGGCGGCGGCGGGTACTGGCACAAGCGTGCCGACGGCGACGACGCCGGAGCGATGGTGCTCGACGAGCTGATCCCCATGCTGGCCGGTCAGGGGCTGGACACCACCCGGGTGGGATTTCTGGGCTGGTCGATGGGCGGGTACGGCGCACTGCTGCTGGGCTCGCGGCTGGGCCCGGCCCGCACCGCGGCCATCTGCGCGGTCAGTCCGGCGTTGTGGACCTCGTCGGGGGCGACGGCGCCCGGCGCATTCGACGGCGCCGACGACTACACGGACAACAGTGTCTGGGGTCAGCCCGCGCTGGGCTCGATCCCGATCCGCATCGACATCGGCAACAGCGATCCGTTCGCCTCGGCGACGCGGCAGTTCATCGCGCAGCTGCCCACCCCGCCGTCAGGCGGGTTCTCCCCCGGTGGTCACGACGCCGGGTTCTGGAGTTCGCAACTGCCCGCCGAGGTCTCCTGGATGGGCCCGTTGCTCGTCGCTTAGATCCCGATGCGACCTTCGGCCGCCGCCAAACCGATATCGCTGCGGAAGTGGCTGCCCGGCAAGCGAACTGAGCCGATCCGCCGGTACGCGTCGGCCCTGGCCTCGTCCAGGTCGGCACCCGTGCCCACCACCGACAGCACCCGCCCGCCCGCGGAGATGACGGCACCGTCGTCGCGACGGCTGGTGCCCGCGTGCAGGACGCCGTCGGCGTCGGCTCCGGCGATCACATCGCCGACGCGCGGCCGGCCCGGATAGTTCTCCGCGGCGATGACCACGGTGACCGCCGCGCCGTCGCGCCAGTGCAGAGCCGGTTGCTCGGCCAGTGTCCCGGTGGCGGCGGCGTGCAGCAGGGTTCCGAGCGGCGATTCCAGCAGGGCGAGCACCGCTTGGGTCTCGGGATCGCCGAAGCGGCAGTTGAACTCGACGACGGCGGGCCCGTTCGACGTGATGGCCAGCCCCGCGTACAGCAGCCCGGAGAATGAACTCCCGCGTGAAACAAGCTCGGCGGCAACGGGTTTGACGACATCGTCGATGATGCGGCGCAGCACCTCGTCCGACAGCCAGGGCAGCGGGGTGTAGGCGCCCATCCCACCGGTGTTGGGACCGGTGTCGCCGTCGCCGACCCGTTTGAAGTCCTGCGCGGGCAGCAGGGGCACCACGGTCTCGCCGTCGACGACGCAGAACAACGACACCTCGGGGCCGTCGAGGAACGATTCGAGCAGCACCGGATGCCCGGACTCCAGCAGTTCAGCGGCGTGGGCGCGCGCCGCGTCGCGATCCGCGGAGACGACGACGCCCTTGCCCGCGGCCAGGCCGTCGTCTTTGACCACCCAGGCCGGCTGACCGGCCGACGGGCCGAAGCGGTCCAGGGCGGCGTCGAGGTGGCCGGGGTTGTCGACGATCTCGCTGGTGGCGGTGCGCACGCCGGCGACGGTCATCACGTCCTTGGCGAAGGCCTTGGACCCTTCGATGCGCGCGGCGTCCTTGGACGGGCCGAAGGCGGCGATGCCCGCGGCCCGCAGTGCGTCGGCGACACCCAGCACCAGGGGCACCTCGGGTCCGATCACCACGAGGTCCGCTTCGAACTTCCGCGCCAAGGCGACAACGGCCTCGCCCGAGGTCGCGTCGACGTCGTACTGGTCGGCGACGGCGGCCGTCCCGGCGTTGCCGGGCGCGATGGCCAGGGCTTCTACGCCGGGGTCGCGGCGCAGCGCCAGCAGCAGGGCATGTTCACGGGCACCGGATCCGATCACGAGGACGCGCACGAGTGCTCACCTTATCGGCACCTCCACGGAGGCGACCACAAGCCGCGGCCATACATATAGCTCAGCAGTGTATGGTCGACGGAACGAGTGCGGTACGTCACAGGAGGAAGCCGATGACCACCATGAATGCTTGCCCTTTCGGCCAGGACGATTCCCCGGTCGCTTCGCTCCTGCCCGCCGGATACGACTTCACCGATCCCGACGTCCTGCTCCGCGGCATCCCGGTCACCGAATTCGCCGAGCTGCGCAAGACGGCGCCGGTGTGGTGGAACGAGCAGGGTGAGTCGATATTCGGCGACGGCGGCTACTGGGTGATCAGCCGGCATGAGGACATCAAAGCCATCTCCCGTAACGGCGACCTGTGGTCCACCAACCTCAAGGGCGCGGTCATGCGGCTGCCCGACAGTGTCACCGCCGAACAGCTCGACCTCACCAAGGCCCTGCTGATCAATCACGACGCCCCCGAGCACACCCGGCTGCGCAAGCTGGTATCCCGGCTGTTCACCCCGCGCTCGGTGGCCGCGCTGGAGGAGAAGCTCGCGGTGGCGGCCCGCGAGATCGTGGCCGCCGCGGCGGCCAAGGGTACCGGCAATTTCGTGGACGACGTCGCGACAGGATTGCCGCTGCTGGCCATCGCCGACCTGATCGGCGTGCCCGAGGAGGATCGGGCGAAGATCTTCCACTGGTCCAACTGCATCATGAACACCGACGACCCCGATTTCGACGCCGACCCCACCGTGGCCAATGCCGAGCTGATGGGCTACGCCTACAACATGGCCGAGGCCCGCCGGAAATGCCCGGCCGACGACATCGTCACCCGGCTGGTGCAGGCCGACGAAGGAGGCGACGGCATCACCGAGGTCGAGTTCGCCTTCTTCGTCATCCTGCTCGCCGTCGCCGGCAACGAGACCACCCGCAACGCCATGACGCACGGCATGAATGCGTTTTTCGAAAACCCGGACCAGTGGGAGCTTTTCAAGCGGGAGCGCCCCGACACCGCCATCGACGAGATCATCCGGTGGGCGACCCCGGTGCACTGCTTCCAACGCGCTGCGCTGGAGGACACCGAGATCGGCGGGGTCACCATCCGCAAGGGTCAGCGGGTAGGCCTGTTCTACAGCTCTGCCAACTACGACGAGGAAGTGTTCGCCAACCCCTTCCAGTTCGACATCATGCGCAACCCGAACCCGCATCTGGCCTTCGGCGGGAACGGTGCGCACTTCTGCATCGGCGCCAATCTGGCCCGCATGGAGATCAAGCTGATGTTCAACGAGATCGCCGATCAGATTCCCGATATTTCGAAACTCGCGGAGCCGCTTCGCCTTCGCTCCGGCTGGATCAACGGAGTGAAGGATCTGCAGGTCTCCTACACCTAGTGCCCTAGCATTCTCAGGATGCGAACCCACGGCTGGTCCGGCGCCGCCCCGGCAAGCGACGAAGAGGCCGTCGCGCGCATCCTGGCCGCCGCGGGCAAGGCCATCGATGAGCGCGGCGCAGATTTCTCCATCGCCGACGTGGCACGCACCCTGGGCGTCACCCGTCAGACGGTGTACCGCTACTTCCCCAGCACCGACGAACTCCTGATGCAGGCAGGCGTCGTCGCCGCCACCGATTTCCTGGATCGGCTGGCCACCCACATCCAGGGCGTCACCGATCCGATGGACGCCGCCGTCGAGGCGATCGCCACCGCGCTGGAATGGCTGCCCAGGGACAAGCACATCGGCCTGCTGCTGGCCCCCGGGCGCACCCCGGCGCTCACCGAATCGGTGACCTCCGACATCGCGCTGCAGTTCGCCCAGTCCGTGGTGCGCCGGTTCGATGTGGATTGGGCGGCAAGAGGTTTCGGTGACGACGACCTCGACGAGCTCGCCGAGCACCTGCTGCGGATCATCCAGTCGTTCGTCATCGACCCCGGCCGGCCGCCGCGCACCGGTACCCAGCTGCGTGCCTATCTACGACGCTGGGTCGCCCCGGCGCTGCGCCCCTAAGGTGCCACCCACCCGTCCGGTCGGACCGGGCGGGTGTCCGCCGGCGTGATGTCGGCGCCGCCGGCCGTCTGGTACCGCAACCGCGGCAGTGCCCCGCCGGTGCGCCCGTCGACAAAGGTGGTACGCGGTTCCCCGTCGTCGAACGCGTGGTCCGCACCCCATTCGCGCAGCGCCACCACGAGGTGGAACAGTTCTTTGCCGCGTGCCGTCAGCACGTACTCGCGATAGGCCGATCCTGCCGAATCCGGTTGCACCGCGAGGATGTCCGCCTCGACCAGCTGATGCAGGCGGCGCGACAGGATGTTCTTGGCCACACCGAGACTGCGCTGGAACTGGGTGAACCGGGTCAGCCCCTCGAAGGCATCGCGCAGGATCATCAGCGTCCACTTGTCTCCGACGATGTCCACGGTGCGCGACACCGGGCACGTGGATCGGGCCAGCGGGGAATTCATGGTCTCACCTCCATCCGCATTCTGGTTGCACATTGAAACCAGAATGCCTATCATTCGGTTTCAATCTAGTACCACTTCACCGACCGTGAGGAGCCCGCCGGATGACGTGCAGCACCACCGACATCGCGCACTCCCCGACGATCAGTGCCCGGATGGCCCTGGCGCTGGCCTTCGTCAGCGGGGCGGCGGTGGCCAACGTCTACTACGCGCAGCCCCTACTGGACGATCTCGGCGCGCAACTGCACATGTCGCCGGCCGCCCTCGGATGGGTGACGACCGCAACCCAGGGTGGCTACCTGCTCGGCCTGGTGCTGGTGGTGCCACTCGGTGACCGCTGGGACCGGCGCCGGATGATCCTGGCCCAGCTGGTCCTCACCGCGGCCGGCCTCGCCGGCACCGCCGTCGCCCCGTCGGCGTGGATGTTCCTGGCCTGGTCCGCCGTCTTCGGCGCGGCATCCACGGTGGTCCAGGTGATCACCGCATTCGCCGCGGCGGCCAGTCCGGCGGATCGGCGCGGCCGCACGGTCGGCGTGGTCACCAGCGGCGTGGTGATCGGCATCCTGCTGGCGCGCACCGTATCCGGATTCATCGCCGACCTCTGGGGATGGCGGGCCGTCTTCGGTTGCGCCGCCGTCGTCATGCTTGCGGTCGCGGCCCTGCTGGCCCGGTCGTTGCCGCGCGACGCCATCGCCAAAGACACCGTTTCCTATCGTCGCTCAGTCTCTTCGGTGGTCGAATTGACCTTGCATGACCGGACTTTCCTGGTACGCAGCCTGATCGGCGGGCTGATGTTCGCAAGCTTCGGCGCCGTTTGGGGGGCGATGGCCCTGCCGCTGGCCACCGAGCCGTGGCATCTCACGCCCGCGCAGATCGGACTGTTCGGGATCGTCGGGGCCGCCGGCGCCCTCGGCGCGGCGGGTGCGGGACGATGGGCCGACCGCGGGCGCGCCGAGTGGGCAACCGGCGTGCTCCTGCTGGTCTTCCTGGTGTCCTGGCTGGCCATCGCACAGGCACCGCGGTCGCTGTGGCTGCTGGCGGCCGGCCTGCTGGTCCTCGACTTCGCCGGCGAGGCGTTGCATGTCATCAACCAGCATCTCATCGTGGCGTCCGCACCCGGTGAGACCAACCCGGCCACCACCCGGCTGATCGGCGGATACATGGTGTACTACGCCGTCGGCACGGGCGCAGGGGCGCTCGCCGCCACCGTCGCCTACGCCCGCGGAGGGTGGGCCTTGGCCAGTGCGGTGGGGGCTGGCCTGGCCGCCGCCGCCTTGGCGGTGTGGGCCGCGGACAGGTCCATCAGACGACGATGAGCGGCAACGACTTTCGCTCCTCGAACACCCAGGACGCACCACCGCTGAATTCGCAGACCTCGACCTCGGGCAGTTTCTTGGCCGGGGTGTCGGTCGTGACCACCCGGACCGTCCAGTCCGAGTCGGTGCCCGACACCTCGGCCCGCAGGTGCGGGTCGACGGCGGCCACGATGGCCTGCAGCGGAGCGTCCACCACCGGCGAGACCAAGGAGATCCACGAACCATCCTCGTACGCAGGTGATTTCCGCACATGGACGAAGTCCGGGTCGACGTCGGCTGACACGTAGGCGGCCGGGTTGAGCAACGGATGCAGCTCCAACACCCGCAGCGCGCCCGCCGCATCAGCAGACAGTTTCAAAGCCTTGTGGATCCGCTCGGCCGCCACCCCCGCGATGCCGATCAGCTGCTTGGTGCGGATCGAGCGGGCCAGGGCCGCATCGTCCTTGGCCCGCTTCTCGACGGCGATGGTGAACGACTTGACCAGCAGGTGCATCTGGATGCACACCTCATCGGCGATCCGGACCAGGGCCGAGTGGGAGAACGCCCCGAAGTCCACGTCGGCGAGCAGATCACCCGAATAGTCCGACATGCCTTCATCGTTCGGATCGATCGGATCCAGTTCGCACGCGTGCGCATGGGTGGCGCCGACGAGATCCATCGCCGGGATGAACGGCACCTCCGGATAGGATTCGTCGATGATGACGGTCCACCGGCAGTGCGGGTGCTGGTCGGTCGATGTCCTGGGCGGCCGGTGGATGGGCCGGACCTGCGCCTTGCGGTTGGTGGCCAGTGCGGTGGCATCGAAGGTGGGGTCCTCGATGTCGTGGCACATGCCTTTGACGTAGTCCTCGCCCATCGGCTCGACGTCGAGCAGCGCGCCGCAGTGGTCCAGGTAGAACTCGCCGTGCCAGCGGTCGTGCACGACGTAGCGGAAGTCCATGAACTGCGGTGGCGCACCGATATCGAGCTGGAGACCCTTGAACAGGGTGAAGATGTCGACACCCTCGTACTTGAGCGCCTTCTGCATGCGCCGGGTGTAGAGCGGGCTGGATGCCGCCCACTCCTCGATGGCGATCTGCAGCATCTCTTCACGGCCGAAACTGCTGATGCACCAAGCCATCCCGGACCGGTCGATCAGCTGACCGATCAGCAGCAGCTCGGGGACCAGCGTGGCCAGTTCGTCGCGCGAGAGCGCGGCATACCTACTCATCATCGAGCGACTTCCCCGTGTTCATCCGGACAGCGGCGTTGACGTTCGCCTTCTTGTCTTCGCCCTGCCCCTTCTCCGCAGCCTTGCGGCGCTTAGCCACCACCTTGGAGACGGTTCCGTTGAACGCGGAGCCGAGCGGGAAACCCAGGTACTGGGTGAGGAAGATCCCGATGTCCTTGAGCTCGTCCTCGGTGAACTCGCCGTTGAACAATGCCGCGTTGACCTGGATCTCCGCGAGGTCCTGAGAGCCGACGGCGGTAACGCACGTCATGGTCATCAGCCGCTTCTCACGCATGGACAACCCGGGCCTGGACCAGATGGTGCCGAACAGATGGTCCACAGTGAGGTCGAAGTACGGGTCGCCCTCGATGTTGGGCATCTCCCAGCCGTAGACCTCATTCATCTTCGCCAGGCCTTTGGCGCGCAACTCGTCCATACTGACTACTCCTTAGTGTGCGGTACTCCGAGGCCGTCGGCCAGGCGATCCAGTGCCACCCGCGCCAACGGAAGATCCACTCCCACAACCTCACCCAGCCCGAGGGCCAGCGTCAGGTCCTTCTCGGCCAGACCGCGGGTGTGGACGAACATGTCATAGATCCAGTGATCGGGCGCCAGCTGCGCGGTGTCGTCGCGCACCATGATGGCGCCCGGCCCGCCGCTCTGCGCGTCGCTGTGACGCACCACCCGGCCCAGCTTCTGCAGGTCGATTCCGGAGGCCTCGGCCAACTTCTGCGCCTCACACGCGGCCGCGAACCCGATGAAGGTCAGCATGTTGCGAGCCAGCTTCATCCGGGTGCCCGCGCCGGGATCACCGGCGCGCACCACCATGGACGCCCACTTCTTGAACACCGGCTTGACCAACTCATAGGCCTCGTCGCCGGCCCCGACCATGACGGCCAACTCGCCCTTGTCGGCGGCACCCGCCCCGCCGCTGACGGGCGCGTCGACCACGTGAATGCCCTTGGGCGCCAGCGCGTCGGCGAGTTCGGCCGCCGTGTCCGGCTCGATCGTCGAGTGGATCGCGATGACGGTGCCGGGCGCGGCATGCTCACCCAACTGGCCGACCACGTCGCGCACCTGTGCGTCGTTGAGCACGGTGACGCTGATGACGTCGGCTTTCGCGACGTCGGCGACGCTGTCCGCCACGGTCGCACCCAACTCGACGAGCGGCGTCATGGCCTCGGTGCGGACGTCGTACACGATCAACCCGCCCGGCCAATCGGCCAGGCGCTTGGCCATCGGCGCGCCCTGGTTACCCAGGCCGATGTAACCGAGCTTCAGATCAGAACTCATGAGCGGATGATCTGTCCGCCGTCGACGTTGAAGATCTGCCCGGTGATCCACTTGGCCTGATCCGACAGCAGGAACAGACACATTCCGACAAGGTCCTCGGGCTGCCCCATCCGCGACAGCGGGATGCCCTTGACGATGTCGGCGACCATCTCCTGCGGGGTGGTGGTGCGGTTGGCCTCGGTGTCGATGGGGCCCGGTGCGATCGCGTTGATGCGGATGTTCTGCCCGCCCAGCTCACGGGACAGCTGCTGGGTCAGACCGTTTACGCCGACCTTGGCCAGACCGTAGAAGTTGGCGTACATCCAAGCGGCCGTGGAGGATTGGTTGACGATCGCGCCGCCTCCGCGCTTGGCCATCTTCTTGTAGACCGCGCGGGTGCACCACAGTGCGCCGTCGAGGTTCACGCTCATGAACTTCTTGTAGTAATCGGGGTCGACCGTGACCAGGAAGTCCAGCTTCATGCCGCCGAAGATCGCGGCATTGTTCACCAGGTAGTCGATGGCACCGAACTCGGACAGCGTCGTCGCGGCCATCTCTTTGGCCGACTCCGGGTCGGAGACGTCCACCCGCACGGCCAGTGCGTTGCCGCCCTCACCCTTGATGCCGTCGGCAACCTTCTGCGCGCCTTCGAGATTGATATCGGCCACGACGACGGCCGCGCCCTCACGGGCCAGCGCTTCGGCGTAGGCCTGGCCGATGCCACCGCCGGCACCGGTGACGATGCCGACCTTGTCCTTGAATTCCGCGTACTGCCCCATCGTTGATATCTCCTTAATTGGCCAGGGTGGCAATGAGTTTGGTCTCCAGATATTCCTCGAAGCCGGCCACGCCCATCTCGCGGCCGACACCAGACTGCTTGTAGCCGCCGAACGGTGCATCAGCCGAGTACCAGATGCCGCCGTTGACGTTGACGGTGCCGACCCGCAGCCGTGAGGCCACCGCCTGGGCACGGGCGTCGTCGCCGGAGAACACGGTGCCCGACAGGCCGTAGGGCGAATCGTTGGCGATGCGGACCGCGTCGTCGTCACCGTCGTGGGCGATGACCGTCAGCACCGGACCGAAGATCTCCTCGCGGGACACCTTGGCCGAGTTATCCAGTCCGGCAATGACGGTCGGTTCGATGAAGAAGCCGGTGTCCTGGTCGGCCGGCCGGCCACCACCGCAGGCGAAGCGGCCGCCCTCGGCGATCGCCGAGTCCAGGTAATCCTGGATGCGGTCGCGCTGGCGGGCCGAGATCACCGGGCCGCAGATGGTGCGCTTGCTGTTCGGATCCCCGGGCTTGATGCCACCGAGGGTGGCTGCCGCAGCTTCGACCGCGTCGTCGTACTTCGCGCGGGGCACCACCAGGCGGGTGGTGATGGCGCAGCCCTGCCCGGCGTGCATGGCGACGGTGAACGCCGCCATGGCGCACGCCCCGTTCAGGTCCGCGTCGTCGAGCACCAGGAAGGCGGACTTACCGCCGAGTTCCAGGAACACCTTCTTGATGGTCACCGCGGAATCGGTCATCACGGCCCGGCCGGTGTTGGTGGAGCCGGTGAACGACACCATGTCCACCCGCGGATCTTTGGACAGCAAAGCGCCGACGCCGTGGTCATCGGAGGTGATGATATTGATGACGCCTGCCGGAAAGTCCGTGTGCTCGGCGATGATCTCACCGAGTACCGCTGCGGCCCAAGGGGTGTCGGGCGCAGGCTTGAGGATCAAGGTGTTGCCTGCAGCCAGCGCCGGGCCCACCTTGGCCAGGTTGATCTGATGCGGGAAGTTCCACGGCGTGATCGCGCCGACGACACCGACAGCCTCGCGGGCGACGGTCCGGTTGGTCGGAATGCCCTGCGGTGTCGCGTATCCCAGGTCGCTGCGCCACTGGTAGTTCTCGGCGGTGTCGGCCGAGAACGCCAGATCATCGACCGGGCCTTCCAGTTGGGCGCCCGACGTCAGCATCCGCGGCGCACCCACCTCGGAGATCGTCAGTTCCCGCAGGTCCTCGATATTCGCCTGAAGTGCCTCGCGCAGCTGACGCAGGCAACGCACCCGCAATTCGGTGTTGGTCGACCAGTCGGTGTCGTCGAACGCCGTCCGGGCCGCGCCGATCGCGGCTGACATGTCCGCTTCGTCGGCATCGGCCGCCACGCCGAGAACTTCCTCGGTCGCGGGATTGACGGTCTCGAACGTGCCATCACCTCCGGTGACGAGCTTGCCGTCGATGAGCAATCTGCTCTCACGGTCGGCGATCAGCGCCATCCACACTCCCCTTACATCCTCGGGTCTTTCAGGTCGGATCCGTTCCTGGACAACTGTCCGGCGGCATTCATCCGAACGATAGCCGCAGGCAAGTCTCAGTGGCAAGACCGGATTGTGCCGGCATCGCCAATAGTGCTCATGTGCTGCATCTTTGCTCCAACAACTTGCTTCATGAGCCCAGTGTCGGATAACTTGGACATGTGTCCAGCGATGCCGTGGCAGCCGTCACAAGTGAGGCCGGGGAGACGCCGCGCAACCGCCGTCAGGAAGAGACCTTCCGCAAGGTCCTGACCGCGGGCATGGAAATGCTGCGTGAGACGTCGTACTCGGACCTGACCGTGCGCGCGGTTGCCGCCCGCGCCAAGGTCGCCCCGGCCACCGCCTATACCTACTTCTCGTCGAAGAACCATCTGATTGCCGAGGTCTACCTGGACCTGGTGAAGCAGGTGCCGTACTTCACCGACGTCAACGACTCGATGACCAGTCGCGTCGACAAAGCCGTCCGCGCCCTGACACTGGTGGTCGCCGACGAACCCGAGGTCGCCGCCGCCTGCACCACCGCCCTGCTCGGCGGTGGGAGCGACCCGGCGGTCCGCGCGGTCCGCGACCGCATCGGCGCCGAGATCCACAAGCGCATCCGTTCGGCAGTCGGCCCCGATACCGATCCCCGCATCATCTCAGCCCTGGAGATGACATTTTTCGGGGCGCTGGTCAATGCCGGCAGCGGCGCGTTCACCTACCACCAGATCGCCGATCGACTCACGTACTCGGTCGGCCTGCTCCTCGGAGAGGACAATTAGACATGAGCCTCGGAGAGCACCGATGAGCCTTCATACCGTCGAGCCGGTATTCGATCCGTACGACTACGACTTCCACGAAGATCCGTATCCGTACTACAAGCGACTGCGCGACGAGGCCCCGCTGTACCGCAACGACGACCTGAACTTCTGGGCGCTGTCCCGGCACAAGGACGTGGTGGCGGGTTTCCGTAACAGCGTCACGCTGTCCAACAAGCACGGTGTCTCGCTGGACCCGATCTCACGCAACGATGAAGCCCACCGGGTGATGTCGTTCCTGGCCCTCGATGATCCGGGTCACCTGCGGCTGCGCACCCTGGTGTCCAAGGGCTTCACGCCGCGTCGCATCCGCGAACTGGAGGGACGGGTCACCGAGATCGCCCACCAGCATCTGGATATCGCCCTGCAGGGCAACAGTTTCGACTACGTCGACGACTTCGCGGGCAAGCTGCCGATGGATGTCATCTCCGAACTCATGGGTGTGCCGGACGAAGACCGGGTGCGCATCCGGGCCCTCGCCGACGCCGTCATGCACCGTGAGGACGGGGTGGCCGACGTGCCCGATTCGGCCATCGCCGCATCCGGCGAGCTGCTGGTGTACTACGCCGACATGGTCAAGCAGCGCAGGAAGAACCTGACCGACGACCTGACCTCCGCGCTGGTGGAAGCCGAGATCGACGGCGACCGACTCACCGACGACGAAATCATGGCGTTCCTGTTCCTGATGGTCGTCGCGGGCAACGAGACCACCACGAAACTGCTTGCCAACGCCGCATATTGGGGCTACAAGAATCCCGACCAACTGGCTCCGGTGTTCGACAACCACGACCTGGTGGTGCCCTGGGTCGAGGAGACGCTGCGCTATGACGCCTCCAGCCAGATCTTGGCGCGGCTGGTCACCGAGGACCAGACGTACTACGACACCACCGTGCCCGCGGGTGACGTGCTGGTGCTGTTGATCGGCTCGGCCAATCGCGACGAGCGGGTCTTCGAGGATCCCGACGAGTACCGGATCGACCGCGAGATCGGTCCGAAGCTCACGAGTTTCGGCAGTGGCGCCCACTTCTGCCTCGGTGCGCATCTGGCGCGGATGGAGGCCAGGGTGGCACTGACCGAGTTGTTCAAGCGAATCCGTGGATACGAGGTGGACGAGGCCAACGCTGTCCGCGTGCACTCCAGTAGCGTCCGCGGATTCGCTCATCTTCCGATAACCGTCCAGCAACGCTGAAAGGCCTGAAAGGTTTCTCAAGCATGCCTCGTTTTGCTCCCCTCCCCGACCGGCGTCCCGCACTGGTCGCCGGCGCCTCCTCCGGAATCGGTGAAGCCACCGCGATCAAGCTCGCCGCCAACGGATTTCCCGTCGCACTCGGCGCGCGCCGGGTGGAGAAGCTCCAGGAGATCGTCGAGAAGATCCGCGCCGACGGCGGCGAGGCCATCGCGGTCCACCTGGACGTCACCGATCCCGATTCCGTGAAGGCCGCCGTCGAGCAGGCCACCGCCGAACTCGGCGAGATCGAGGTCCTGGTCGCCGGTGCCGGCGACACGTATTTCGGCAAGCTCGACGCGATCAGCACCGACGAGTTCGATTCCCAGGTCCAGATCCATCTGGTCGGTGCCTACCGGGTGGCCGCCGCGGTGCTGCCGGGCATGCTCGAACGGCAACGCGGTGACCTGATCTTCGTGGGATCCGATGTGTCGCTTCGGCCGCGGCCGCACATGGGCGCGTACGGCGCGGCGAAGGCCGCCCTGGTGTCGATGGTGACGAACTATCAGATGGAACTGGAAGGCACCGGCGTGCGCGCCTCGATCGTGCATCCCGGCCCCACCAAGACCTCGATGGGCTGGAGCCTGCCCGCCGAGTTGATCGGCCCCGCGCTCGAGGACTGGGCCAAGTGGGGTCAGGCGCGCCATGACTACTTCATGCGGGCCTCCGACCTCGCACGCGCCATCACGTTCGTGGCGGAGACTCCGCGCGGCAGCTACGTCGCGACCATGGAACTGCAGCCCGAGGCCCCGCTGGCCGATGTGAAAGACCGCCAGAAGCTCGCCCTGGGCGAGGAAGGGATGCCCGGACAATGATGAGCAATCTCAAAGAGGTACAGCGCGTCTCCGGTGGGGAAGGCGAAGAGCACGGCCACCTCGAGGAGTTCCGCACCGACCCGATCGGGTTGATGCAGCGGATCCGCGACGAATGCGGTGACGCCGGCTGGTTCCAGCTGGCCGACAAGCAGGTGGTGCTGCTGTCCGGCTCGGAAGCCAACGAGTTCTTCTTCCGCTCCAATGACAGCGAACTCAACCAGGCCGAGGCGTATCCGTTCATGACGCCGATCTTCGGCGAGGGTGTGGTGTTCGACGCCGACCCCGAGCGCCGGGCCGAGATGCTGCACAACACCGCCCTGCGCGGCGAGCAGATGAAGGGCCACGCGGCCACCATCGAGAACGAGGTCAAGAAGATCATCGCCGGCTGGGGCGACGAAGGCGAGATCGAACTTCTCGACTTCTTCTCCGAGCTGACCATCTACACCTCGACGGCGTGCCTCATCGGGCTGAAGTTCCGCGAGCAGCTCGACCGCCGCTTCGCCGAGTACTACCACCAGCTGGAGCGCGGTACCGATCCGCTGTGCTACGTCGACCCGTACCTCGACATCGAGAGCTTCCGCATCCGCGACGAGTCGCGCGTCAAACTCGTCGCGCTCGTCCAGGAGATCATGGACGGCCGGATCGCCGACCCGCCCAAGGGCAAAGAGGACCGCGACCTGCTCGACGTCCTGGTCTCGATCAAGGACGAGGAGGGCAATCTGCGCTTCTCGGCCAACGAGGTCACCGGCATGTTCATCTCGCTGATGTTCGCCGGGCACCACACCAGCTCCGGCACGTCGTCGTGGACGCTGATCGAACTGCTGCGCAACCCCGACTTCTACGCCAAGGTGCAGT
Source organism: Mycolicibacterium cosmeticum (assembly GCA_016197365.1). GTDB lineage: Bacteria > Actinomycetota > Actinomycetes > Mycobacteriales > Mycobacteriaceae > Mycobacterium > Mycobacterium cosmeticum_A. The sequence continues at coordinate 216,982 of JACPVS010000017.1, forward strand.
CCGAGCTCGACGAGCTCTATTCCGATGGCCAGGAGGTGAGTTTCCATGCGCTGCGCCAGATCCCGAATCTGGACAATGCCCTGAAGGAGACGCTGCGCCTGCATCCGCCGCTGATCATCCTGATGCGGGTGGCCCAGGACGAGTTCGAGGTCGTCGGACACCCGATCCACAAGGGACAGATGGTGGCCGCCTCGCCCGCGATCTCCAACCGGATACCCGCGGACTTCCCCGACCCGGACGCGTTCGATCCCGACCGCTATGAGAAGCCACGCCAGGAAGATCTGATCAACCGCTGGACCTGGATCCCGTTCGGTGCGGGCAAGCACCGCTGCGTGGGTGCGGCGTTCGCGCAGATGCAGATCAAGGCGATCTTCTCGGTGCTGTTGCGCGAGTACGAGTTCGAGATGACGCAGCCGTCGGAGAGCTACCAGAACGACCACTCCAAGATGGTCGTGCAGCTGGCGCAGCCGGCCAAGGTCCGCTACCGCAAGCGCGTCAAGTAGGCCCCCGATGGGTTGCTACCGCATTGAACTCGACGAGGACCTGTGCCAGGGCCATGCCATGTGCGAGCTGGAGGCGCCCGACGTCTTCAAGGTGCCCAAGCGCGGCGTCGTCGAGATCGTCGACGCGGAACCGCCCGACGAACTCCGCGAGGATGTCGAACGGGCTATCGACATGTGTCCCACCCGAGCACTATCCCTGATCGAAAAAGACTAGGAGACAGAGACAATGGCGTCACGACAAGAACTCGAAGACTGGTCCGAGCGTTGGCTGAAGGCCAACCAGGACGCTGAGGCGGCCGGCGACTGGAAGCCACTGGCAGATTTCTACACCGAGGACGCGACCTACGGCTGGAACATCGGCCCCAAGGAAGACGTCATGTGCATCGGCCGGGACGAGATCCGCGATGTCGCGCTCGGGCTGGAGATGGAGGGCCTGGAGAACTGGGTCTACGAGTACCAGAAGGTGCTCATCGACGAGAAGCAGAACGAGATCGTCGGCTTCTGGAAGCAGATCGCCAAGAAGTCCGACGGCAGCACCTCCGAAATCTACGGCATCGGCGGCAGCTGGTTCCAGCTGAACGATGCTCTGCAGATCGAGTGGCAGCGCGACTTCTTCGACTTCGGCCACGTGCAGAAGGCCTTCATGGACCTGATCACCTCGGGTGATCTCACCCCGACCATGCAGAAGCGCATCGAGCGGTCCCTGGCGGGCGAAAAACTGCCCGGTTACTACCCCCTCGGCGAGGCTCCCCTACCCATTTGGTAAATCACCACCAAGCGGTTGCTTGGGGGCAGTGTGATGTGGCTAACTAGAGCCTCTAGTCTTGAGCTAGAGGCTCTAGTCGAAAGCAGGAGATATGAAGACCAAAGGCGCTCTGATCTGGGAATTCAACCAGCCCTGGTCGATCGAGGAGATCGAGATCGGTGACCCCGTCAAGGACGAGGTCAAGATCCAGATGGAAGCCTCGGGCATGTGCCATTCGGACCACCACCTGGTGACCGGTGACATCCCGATGGCCGGTTTCCCGGTACTCGGCGGCCATGAGGGCGCCGGCATCGTCACCGAAGTCGGGCCCGGCGTCGAGCACATCGCAGTTGGTGACCACGTGGTGCTGTCGTTCATCCCGTCCTGCGGTGAATGTCCGGCCTGTCAGGAAGGTCTGCGCAACCTGTGCGACCTGGGCGCGGGCCTGCTCGGCGGCACCGCGGTATCCGACGGCACCTACCGCGTCCACTCCGTCAAGAACGGTCAACCCGTCATCCCGATGACCTTGCTGGGCACCTTCAGCCCGTACATGGTCGTGCACAAGAGCTCGGTCGTGAAGATCGACCCGAGCATCCCCTTCGAGGTGGCCTGCCTGGTCGGTTGCGGTGTCACCACCGGCTATGGCTCGGCTGTCCGCAGCGCCGAGGTGCGCCCCGGTGACGACGTCGTGATCGTCGGCGTCGGCGGTGTCGGCACCGGCGCCTTGCAGGGTGCGCTGAACGCCGGCGCCCGCAACGTCTTCGCAGTGGATCCCGTTGAGTTCAAGCGTGACAACGCGCTCAAGTTCGGCGCGACGCACGCCTACCCCGACATCTTCAGTGCGATGGCCGGGGTCGCCGAGGTCACCCAGGGCAGGATGGCGCACAAGACCATCGTCACCGTCGGTGAGCTCAAGGGTGAGGACATCGACCACTACATGAACATCACGGCCAAGGGTGGCACCGTGGTGGCGACGGCCGTCGCCAACATGGCCGAGAACGACGTGAAGCTCAACCTGGCGATGCTGACCTTGCTGCAGAAGCGCCTGCAGGGCACCATCTTCGGTGGCGGCAACCCGCATCACGACATCCCGCAGCTGCTGTCGATGTACAAGGCCGGCCGGCTCAACCTCGACGACATGGTCACCCGGCAATACAAGCTGGAGCAGATCAACGACGGCTACAAGGACATGCTGGAGGGCCGCAACATCCGCGGCGTCATCCGCTACACCGACGCCGACCGCTAGGCACTGACTCTCGTGATTTGTGGAGGGGCAGCCGTAATCATTACGGCTGCCGCTCCACAAATCGCCCGTTAGGAGATGCATGTCCGAGTCACCCGTCGTCACCGCATCCCAGGCCTCCTGGCGCGCCGTGCAATCCGGGGACCGTGAGGGCTGGCTGGCCCTGATGGCCGACGACATCCTGGTCGAGGACCCGATCGGCGAAGCGGTCACCAACCCCGACGGCACCGGTGTGCGCGGCAAGGAAGCCCTGGCCGCGTTCTACGACACCAACATCGGGCCGAACACGCTGACGGTCACCACCGAGGCGACGTTCCCGTCCAGTTCGCCGAACGAGATCGCCTACATCCTGGTGTTGCGCACCGAGTTTCCCAACGGCTTCGTCGCCAGCGTGCGGGGCGTGTTCACCTACCGCGTCAACGATGCGGGGCTGATCACCAACCTGCGCGGCTATTGGAACATGGACGCGATGACGTTCACCGAGGCGAAGGCCGATTAGCGGTCTGCTGGCCGGCCGCGCCGCCGTCGTCATCGGCGGCACCCGGGGAATCGGGCTGGCCGTCGCCGAGCTGCTGTCGGCCCAGGGTGCCGACGTCGTCGTCAACGGGCGCGACCCGGAAGCCACCGAGCAAGCCGCACAGCATGTCTCGGGTATCGGATTCCCCGGCTCGCCAGCCGACCCCGACGTTGCGGACAGCCTGATCGACGCCTGCATGAGCGCCCACGGCCGCATCGACATCCTGATCAACTGCGCCGGCACTGCCGAGCCCGCCGGCTCCTCCATCCTCACCGTCAGTTCGGCGCAGTTCCGCGAGCTTCTCGACGCACACCTGCTGACCGCTTTCGAGACCTGCCGGGCCGCCGCACCGCACATGGTCCGGCAGGGCTCCGGCGCCATCGTGCACACCAGCTCGTTCGCCTTCCTCGGGGACTACGGCGGCACCGGTTACCCGGCGGGCAAGGGTGGTGTCAACGGCCTGACGCTGGCCATCGCCGCCGAGCTGAAAGAGCATGGCGTGCGGGCGAATGTCGTGTGCCCGGGCGCGCGCACCCGGCTGTCCGAAGGGTCCGACTACGAGCAGCACATCGCGGAGCTGAACCGGCGCGGCCTGCTCGACGATGTCAGCATGCAGGGCGCGCTGGACGCCGCCCCACCCGAGTACGTGGCCCCCACCTACGGGTATCTCGTCAGCGACCTCGCGAAGGACGTGACCGGCCGGATCTTCATTGCCGCAGGTAACTTCGTCGGCGAATTCGCCAGGCCCGAAACGGGTTTCATCGGGTACCGCGACCACAAGGACGTCCCGCCCTACACGGTCGGAGAAGTTCACGCCCTGATCGGCGGCTAATCGGCCCGGATCAGCCGGCCATGCGAGATCAGCGAGCCGACCTGTTTGAGCCGGGTGCTGCGGATGCTGACGTCATAGGCCTGGATGTGGTCGACGGTCGCCAATCGCTGCGAAAGGTAGCGGTAGAAGTGCTTCACGTCGCGACATATCACCACAACCATCAGGTTGGCGGTGCCACTGACTGCGATGACCGAAGCCACCTCGTCGTGCCCGACCAGCCGCTCGGCGGCTGCCTCAAGATGCCGCGGCGGTATCGAGATCCAGATGGTGGCGTTGAGCGCGAAACCCAGTCGTTCGGGCAGCACGTCGACGTCGAAGGTGAGAGTGTCGGCATCTTGCAGCGCGGCCAGCCGGCGCTTGACCCGGGCGGGTGACCATCCGGTGAGCGCGGCCAGCGCGCTGTCGGACATGCGCCCGTCGTCGGCCAGCGCATCGAACAACAGTTGGTCGTCGGCCGAAGGCGCGGTGGGACGCTCCCTCCGGGATCCCGCTGCGGGCTGCAACGCGGCGATCTGCCTGGCGTTCAGGGCATTCCCGTGGCCATTCCAATGCGCGCCGGCCGCCGTTCCGAATTCGTTGAGCACCAGGTCCACTCGCACATCGAGGACCGCCGAGGTGCGGGGCAGCCGGTGCAGCAGGCCGTCGCCGGTATCGCCGATGGGCGCACGCACGACACAGATCACTTCCGTGCCGCCGGAGAGCACGTTCGCATGGGTCACCTCAGGCCAGCGGACCAGCGCCTCGGCCAGGCGAGGCAGGTTGTCGGGTTTGGCGTGCACCCGGACGATCCACTGGCACTCTCCGTGGATACGCGGGTTCACCACTCCGACCACTCTCAGCACGCCGTCCCGACGCAGCGCGCGGTAACGCCGTGCGACCGCATGTTCGCTGGCGCCGACGACGTCGGCGATCCGGCGGAACGGGGCCCGCGGCGCAATCTGCAGCGCGTGCAGAAGGTGACCGTCTGATGCTTCCATGGTGATGAAAACACTACATATATCGCCGCCGATCGTCGTATTTAAGTCATTTGGAGGCGCCAACGTGGTCGAGATCGCCCGTACGCTCGATGCTGATGTCATGGAATTGATCAACAACACCGTCCTGATCACCGGCGGCGGTCACGGGATCGGGCGGGCTATGGCCGTCGCCCTCCACCGGCGTGGCAACCGCGTGGTGATCGCCGGCCGCAGGGCTGCCGCGCTGCGCGCCGTCGCCGAGGAACATCCGGGAATCGAATGGCATCCGCTGGATCTGACCGATATCGAGTGCATCCGGCGGTTCGTCGAGACGCTCGCCCACCGCTGGCCCGATGTCGACGTACTGATCAACAACGCCGGAGCGATGGCGGTCGAGGATCTGGACGCGCCCGACATTGCGGTCCCCGTATCACTCGTCGCCACCAATCTGCTCGGTCCGATCGCCCTGACGTCATTGCTGATCCCGCGGTTGCGCGCCGTACCCGGCGCCGCGATCATCAACGTCACCTCGGCCTTGGCATTCGTGCCACTGGCCGCCGCACCGACATACAGCGCCACCAAAGCAGGCCTGCACGCGTACACGGAGGCTCTTCGTATCCTGCTGCGAGACAGTGATGTTCGCGTCATCGAAATCGCCCCACCCCTGGTCGCCACCGAGATGTCCGAGTCACGAGGTGCCGATGCCGACGTGTTCGTCGCGGACGTGCTGACGGCACTCACCACATCCCCAGATGCCACCGAGGTCGTCGTCGAGGCTGCCCGCGCGCTGCGGTATGCCGACCGAGAGGGTCGGTACGCTGACGCGCTGGCCACGGTCAACGCCACGATCGAGGCGGAGGATCTGCCGTGAAACTGGGAATAGGCCTGCCCAACCACATTGCCGGAGTTCCTGGCCCGGCCATGGCGCGATGGGCCTGCCGGGCCGAGGAACGCGGGTTCGAATCCGTCACCACGATCGACCGGCTGCTCTACCCGGGCATCGATTCATTGATCGCGCTGGCAACCGCCGCGGGAGCCACCACTCATGTGTCATTGGTGACCAATGTTCTTCTCGCTCCGGTCTATCCGGTGGTGCCACTGGCCAAGCAACTCGCGAGTGTGGCGCAGGTGTCCGGCGGGCGGCTGGTGGTCGGGCTGGGCGTCGGCAACCGCCGCGACGACTATGCCGGCAGCGGTGCCGATTTCGAGCGCCGCGGGCGCGTCCTGGACGGCCAGGTGGAGCGCATGCGCAAGCTTTGGGACGGTGAGCCTGTTGTCGGCGATGATTCCATTTCCCCTGCAACCGTGAAGATCCCGTTGCTGTTCGGCGGTCGAGGTGCACCCACGCTGCGCCGGGTTACGGCAGTTGGCGACGGCTGGGCCGCTGGAGCCGTGCGGCACTGGGCCGTACAGACCGAGCTGGCTGAGCGCATCCGGACCGACTGGGCCGCCGCCGGACGAGCAGGGCATCCGTACCTACAGGCATCGGTGAACTTCGGACTCGGATCCACCGACACCATCGCCGCCGGAAAGGCGCACCTGGAACGGTATTACGGATTCAATCCGGAGTACGCCCGGGTGAACGTCGACGACATGATCAGCTCCCCGGACGACGTCCGCGACACCGTGGACCGCTATCGCGACCTCGGGTTCGATCGTCTGCTCTTCCATCCGACGGGCGCGTCGATCGAGCAGCTCGATCGACTCGCCGATCTGGTCCTGTGATCGGCTAGTGCCGGTGCACCCCGAACACCCGGCGCAGCGCGACGAAACGCACCAGGGTCGCCACCAGGTTCGCGACCACCAGCACCGACAGCTCCACGGCCTTGTCCTTCGTGAGGCCGAAGTGGTGCAGCACCAACAGCGAACCGCTCGTGATCGCCAACCCGAACAGGAACACCAGCAGACCACTTGCCTGATGCCGGGCCACGCCGGTCCGCCCGCGGATGCCGAAAGTGAAGGCGCGGTTGGCGGTCGTGTTGCCGATCGCGGTGAGCAGCAATGCGGTGAGGTTGGCGGCCTGGGCACCCATCGCGGCGTGCAGCAGCATGAACAGCAGGGCGTAGATGACGGTGCTGATCACGCCGACGATGCAGAACCGGGCCAGTTGGCCGACCATGCCGGGCGGCACTCCGGGCACCAAGGGCTCGCGCCCCAGAGCGGTCTGCAGTTCGCGCAACGGCAGCGCACCGGTGGCCAGCGCACGCCCCACCCGCCAGCAGCCCTTGAGATCCTCGATCGCCGTCGCGACGATGTCGACGCGGGAGTCCGGGTCGTCGATCCAGTCCACCGGCACCTCGTGGATGCGCAGCCCGGCGCGCTCGGCGATCACCAGCAGTTCGGTGTCGAAGAACCAGCCGGTGTCGGCGACCAGCGGCAGCAGCTGGCGGGCCACGTCGGCACGCACCGCCTTGAAGCCGCACTGTGCATCGGAGAACTGCGCACCCAGCGCGCCGCGCAGGATGAAATTGTATGAGCGCGAGATGAATTCACGCTTCGGGCCGCGGATCACCCGGGCCGAGGCCGCCAGCCGGGATCCGATCGCCACATCGGAGTGCCCGGAGATCAGCGGCGCCACCAGAGGCATGAGCGCGGACAGGTCCGTCGACAGGTCGACGTCCATGTAGGCGACGACGGTTGCGGGTGAGGCCATCCACGCGGTGTACAACGCGCCGCCGCGGCCCTTGCGGTCCAGGTGGAGCACCTCGACACCGGGCAGTTCAGTCGCGAGCCGGTGCGCGACCGCCAGGGTCGAGTCGGTACTTGCGTTGTCGGCCACGGTGATCCGCGTCGCGTAGGGCACCTGCTCGGCGAGGTAATGATGCAGCCGGGACACGCAGCCGGGCAGATCGTGTTCCTCGTTGTAAACCGGGATGACGATGTCGAGGACGGGGGCGTCCAGCGCAGCCGGATACGGGCGCCCGTCCGCCTGGGCGCGAGCCAGCTCGGTCATGAGTTCACACTCGTGTAACAAGCTGCCACGGGACTGACGCGGCACTGGGAGCTTGCTGCGCGCTGACTATGCTCGGTGCTCATGGCAACCGTGTTCACGATGATCATCAACGGGGATCTGCCCGGCCGTTTCGTCTACGAAGACGACGAGGTGGTGGCCTTCCTGACCATCGAGCCGATGACGCCGGGCCATACGCTGGTGGTGCCGCGGGCCGAGGTGGACAACTGGCAGGACCTTGATCCGGCCGTGTTCGGCAAGGTGATGTCGGTGGCGCAGCTCATCGGCAAGGGGGTCGCCAAGGCCTTCGACGTGGAGCGGGCCGGCGTCATCATCGCGGGCCTTGAGGTGCCGCATCTGCACGTGCACGTGTTCCCGGCCCGCAATCTGAGTGATTTCGGTTTCGCGGCCGTCGACCGCAATCCGTCACCGGAGTCCCTGGACGACGCCCAGGCCCGGATCAAGGCCGCGCTGGCTCAGCTGGCCTGAGCGGCATCTCGGGCCGGCGCCGCCGGGGCGGCGTCCGCGATACGTGGGAGGTTGACCCGGAACTGGCAGCCGTGCCCGGGCGCGGTACGCACCGAAACCGTGCCGCCGTGCGCGTACACCAGCGAGTCGACGATCGACAGACCCAGGCCGGTGCCGCCGCTGGCGCGGGTGCGTGACGAGTCGGCGCGGTAGAACCGCTCGAACACGCGTTGGGCGTCCTCGCTGCTCATCCCCGGCCCTTCGTCGCACACCTCGACTACGGCGTGCGCCTCGTCGGTGCCCACCCGCACGGTGATGCCCGCGGATTCCGGGGTGTGCTGCAACGCATTGGCCACCAGGTTGCTCAGCACTTGGCGCAGCCGGGCCTCGTCGCCGAGGACCTCCGGTGTGCCGGGGCCGTCGAACACCTCCATCCGGATGTGGCGCGCGGGTGCCACCGATTGCGCGTCGTGCACGGCGTCACTGGCCAGCGCCAGCAGATCGACGCGATGCTGCTCCAGTGGCCGTTGCACGTCCAGTCGGGCCAGCAGCAGCAGATCCTCGACCAGCAGACCCATCCGGCGGGCCTCGCTCTCGATGCGGCCCATGAGCATGTCCACATCGCGCGCGGCGCCCTGACGGTACAGCTCGGCGTAGCCGCGGATGGTGGTCAGCGGCGTGCGCAGTTCGTGACTGGCGTCGGTGATGAAGCGCCGCATCCGTTCCTCGGAGGTGCGGGCCTGTTCGGCGGAGGCATCCGAGGAGGCCACCGCCCGCTGGATCTGCGCGAGCATCCCGTTCAGGGCCAGCGACAACCTGCCGACTTCGGTGCGCGGATCACGTTGCGGGACACGGCGTTCCAGCTCACCTGCGGCGATGGCTGCGGCGGTCTGTTCCACTTCCACCAACGGGCGCAGGCTGCGGTGCACCACCGCGAAACCCGCGAAGCCGAGCACCAGCAGCACGGCCACGCCGATGCCCACCTGGGCGTAGATCAGTGAGCGAACCGTGGACTGCACCTCGGACAGGTCGATGGCGACGGTCGTCAGCTCGCCGTGCGGGCCGCGCACGGTCATCGCGCGCCACTCCACGCGGGAGCCGTCGACGGAACCGACGGTCACCGGCTCCGGGCCGACGTTGTTGTCGTCGGGCAGGTCGGGTTCGGCGTCGCGGTCGTTGACCGCCATCCAGATGTGGCCGTCGGGGCCGATGCCGCGGACGTAGAAGTTTGACGGTGGCCGGGCCGGGTTGGGGTCTTCCGGCGTCTGCGTCGACGTCCGACGGGGTGCCTGCGCCCAGCTGCGGGAGGCATCCAGCAGCGTCTGGTCGATCCGGTCGACCTCGGTGTGGGACATGATCGAGGTGACCGCGACACCGGAGGCGAGTAGGCCGAACGTCACCAGCACCAGGGTGGCGGCGACGAGACCCACCCGCAGCGGGACGCCGCGCCTACGTTTTTCGGTCATGTCCTCATTGTTGGCCGGGATGGCCCGACCGTCCGCTCATTTGGGTCAACGCGGCTCGCGCAGCACGTAGCCGACCCCGCGCAGGGTGTGCAGCAGCCGCCGCTCGCCGGTGTCGATCTTGCGGCGGAGGTAGGACACGTAGGACTCGACGACGTTGACGTCACCGCCGAAGTCGTAGCGCCAGACGTGGTCGAGGATCTTGGGCTTGGACAGCACCGTGCCGGCGTTGATGATGAAGTAGCGCAGCAGCGTGAACTCGGTGGGCGACAGCGAGACCGGTTCGCCGGCCTTCCACACCTCGTGGGTGTCCTCGTCGAGTTCGATGTCGGCGAAGGTCAGCCGGGCATTGCGGGGTTCTTCGATACCGCGGCCGGTGCGGCGCAGGATGACCCGGAGCCGGGCCACCACCTCTTCCAGACTGAAAGGCTTGGTGACGTAGTCGTCGCCACCGAGGGTGAGCCCGGCGATCTTGTCCTGCAGGGTGTCGCGAGCCGTGAGGAAGAGGGCCGGCGCATCGATACCGTCGGCACGCAGTCGGCGCAGCACGCCGAAACCGTCCATGCCGGGCATCATCACGTCGAGGATCACCGCGTCGGGCTTAACCTCGCGGGCCTTGTCCAGGGCGGCCGGCCCGTTGGACGCGGTGTGCACCTCGAAGCCCTGGAACTTCAGGCTCACCGAGAGCAGCTCGACGATGTTCACCTCGTCGTCCACCACGAGGATCCGCGCTTCGGGAATGCTTTCAGGTACTGCCGCCATAGCCATACAACTACTGTCCACCCGCCGTTTGGACTGATCCTGCATACCCACTGTGAGGTTCCTGTGAACCTGGGAGTCCGATGTGAGCGTAAACCCGCCAGCGGTCCCGGCGCACCCCCCTAGACTGGCGCCATGAACCTCGGCAACACCGTAGTGCAGTTTGCCACGGCCCCGGTCCGGCTCGGACTCGCTGTTGCCGACCTGGGATTGAGCATTGCTGGCGGGACCCTCAAGACGGTCCAGCGTTCGCTGAATGACCCGTCCTCACCGAACGGCGCCACCTCGTTCGCCGGCATGCTCGGCCTCGACGACGCCGTCGAGCGGGCAAATCGGCTCGCCCGCCTGATGGACGACGACGCGCCGCTGGGCCGCGCCCTGGCACCCGAAGGCCCGGTCAATCAGCTGTTGCGCCAGGGCGGCTTGGTCGACCAACTCACCGCGCCAGGTGGCTTGATGGACCGGCTCACAGCGGAGAACGGCCCGGTGGCACGCGCGCTGGCCAAGGACGGACTCATCGATCAGCTCACAGCCGAAGGCGGCCTGATGGACCGCCTCACCGCCGGCGGCGGCGTGGTGTCCCGGGTGATCGAGCCCGGCGGCCTGGCTGACCGGCTGCTCGCCGAGGAAGGCGTGGTCGAGCGCGCGCTGCGCGCGGACGGCGTCGCCGACCAGCTGCTGTCCGAGAACGGACCGGTGGGACGGGCGCTCGCCCCGGGCGGCTTGGTCGAGCAGGTGACGGCCGAGGGCGGCCTGATCGACCGGCTCACCACCGACAGCGGCGCACTCTCGCGCCTCATCGCACCCGGTGGCCTGGCCGATCAGCTGCTTGCCGACGACGGACTGATCGAGCGGGTGCTGCGCGAGGAAGGGGTGGCCGACCGGCTGCTGGCCGAAGGCGGACTGCTCGACACCCTGACCGACCCGGACGGCCCCCTGCTCAAGCTGGCCGATGTCGCAGACACCCTGAACCGGCTGACCCCCGGACTGGAGGCGCTGGCGCCGACGATCGACGCGCTGCACGAGGCCGTCATCACCCTGAGCCAGGTGGTCAACCCACTGAGCAATATCGCCGGGCGCATCCCGCTGCCGCGCCAACGCAACCGCCGCAGCAGCACCGGGCCTCGGGCCGTGGTCTCCGAACGGATCATCGACGAAGACCGCTAAGCTGTTCGACGTTCCACTGCCTCCTTAGCTCAGTGGTAGAGCAACGTACTTGTAATACGTAGGCCATCGGTTCAATCCCGATAGGGGGCTCCATACGGGTTCCGACTTGTCGGTACCCGCCCGTAATGTCAGGCCATGAGACTCTGCCGCGGCTGTGGCACACCGCTTTCCAAGCGCAGCCAGAAGGTCTACTGCGACAACGCATGTCAAGCTCTGGCGAGGCGCAACGCCAGCACGAAGCTCTGGCTCGAATCCGGCGAGGCTTGGATAGACGGACGCCGCGGTCACTACGTCCGCACTCATCTCGCCGAAGCGCAATCGGACCGCTGCGCCATTTGTGGACGATCCAACACCTGGCAGGACCTCCCGCTGGCGCTCGTCCTCGACCACATCGACGGCAACCCGGACAACAACCGGCGTGAGAACTTGAGACTCATCTGCCCCAACTGCGACTCGCAGTTGCCGACCTACAAGAGCCGCAACCGCGGTAACGGCCGCAGCTTCCGCCGGCAGCGCTACGCCGACGGCAAGTCGTACTAGCCGACCCGCGGCGGCAGGATACCCAGCAATGTTTCTGACAGCTGTGTCAAAATAGGCTTGCCTTACCTCGTTTTCTCAGTTTTGCCTCAGCTGCAACGTTTTGGCTCGTCACCGACCCCGACCAGCCTAGGTTGCCTAAAGACCACGCTTGAGCAGGTTATCTGCTCGCCCTTGCGGTCCCGCAAACACAGACGGCCCATAGCTTTCCGCTCGCAAAGTGAGGTAAGGCAAACCTATTGTTTCTTAGCTAAATCTCAGCTAAATTCTGAGCTCGCCACCTACAGGTGACACATGTCAATAGAGGAGAACCCCCGTGCAACTCGCGCTCCACCCGTCTGCCGCAGCAGGCCTCAACCCCGACTCACCCTGGGTCGCGCGCAAGAACAAGATCCTGATCGGCAGCGTCGCCGCGCTCAGCGCCGGCGTCATCGCCATCAGCCCAGTAGCCCAGAACGGCGCCAGCCTCGAGCTGCACAAGGCCGAGCAGCACGCCGTGCAACTGGCAGCAGCGGTCACCGACTCGACCGCTGCGGTGTACGGCGACCTGCTCAGCAATACCGCGTACAACGTGCAAACCCTGATCAAGCAGTACTCCGCCGCGCCGTTCCCGATCCTCACCGCGCTGGTGCAGAACCAGGTCGGCTACCTGAAGCGCATCTTCGACTTCAGTTCCGCCTCCACCGCTTTCCAGACGTGGTGGACCGCCGGCACGCGTGAATCCCCTCCGGGAAAGACCCTGGTGGCCAACGTCGAATCAGCGCTGAAGACCGGTAATTTCGGTGCCGCCTACGAGAACTTCAACAAGTTGGCGCTGTTCGGTGTGCAGAACACCGTGCTGCCGTGGCTGAACAATTGGTTCCTGGGTACCGCCACGAACCCGAGCATCTTCACCCAGATGGCACAGAACCTGACCGATGCGTCCGCCGCGTTCTTCACCACCGGCACGCTGGTGTTCGGCGCCTTCCAGGGCCTGTACGCCCCCGTCAGCGGCGCGGCGTTCGCGGTCTCACGCGCGCTGGGCACCGTGGTGTCCTCGCTGAGCTCGGGCAATATCGTCGCGGCGGTCACCGCGCTGGTGAACACCCCCGGGTTCGTCGCGGATGCGTTCCTCAACGGTTTCGACTACGACGCCAGCGGCACCACCAACCCATGGGCGGGTCTGCTGTCGCCCAAGGATCCGAACTGCACCGGCCGCTGCGCCGGCGGCGGTCCGATCTCGCAGTTCTTCATCACCATCGCGCAGAAGATCGCCGCCGCGATCAAGAACGTGGCACCCACCACGGCGGTCGCTGCCACGGCCACTGCCGCGGCGGACACAACGGCGACCGCAGCCACCGCCGCGGATGTCGCTTCGGCCGCAGTCGTGCCGGCATCCAGCACGGTCACCCTGACCGTGGTCGATGCCGACACCTCGAAGACCGTCGAAAAGGTTTCGGCTGCAACAGAAACCACCGCGGCAACCGAGCAGACCGCCACCGTCGAAACGGCCGACACCACGCCGGTCACCGAGAGCACCACCGCGGACGCCACCCATGCGGAGCCGTCCCCGGCCGAGGCGGCGAAGACCGACACCACCCAGGCGGACACGGCCAAGGATGACGCGCAGGCGGACACCAAGACCGATTCCACCAAGGCGGACACCACCAAGGCCGACTCCACCAAGAGCGGCAGCAAGCACGGCACCAAGAAGTCCGACACCGCCAAGGCTGAGACGACCAAGAGCGACGACACCGCAAAGGCTGACTCGACAAAGGCCGATACCGCCAAGGCCGGCACCCACAAGCGCGGCACCAAGCACGCAGCCGCGAGCCATTCGACCGAGGGCGCCTCGTCTTCGAGCGGCTCGTCGGAGTAGCACAACTCAACCGACGGCCGGGCTCCCTTCCGCGTGAAGGGAGCCCGGTCCCGTTGCGGTGGCTACAGCGTCCCGCCGAGGCGGCCGCCGAGCTGCTCGTCGGCCTGCTGATAGGCGTTGGCCGCGGCAGCCAAATTGTTTGCGTACGTGGACAATCCATCGTGGACAGCCTGGACTTCCGCAGTGAACGACTCCGCGGCGGACCGACATGCCACACCCGAGGACAGCGTCGCCATCCCGTCGGCGGCACCGGCGATCGCGCCGCCGATATCCAGGGCGGCAACCGCCGATGCCACACCCGACTGGGCGGACGCCGCGGCCTGAAGGGCCGACGGATCGACGCGCAACGGTGCAGTCATGCGATCCAGTCTAAGGTCTCGCGTCAGCGGCCCGCCGCACCAAAGTCAGCTCAGGTCAACCACTTCAGGGCTAAGGGCAGAAGCTGACGTGCCCGAACGGGCCGGTCACGCACGGCAGGTAGATACCAGGCCCGTTGTCCCAGCCGCGGTGGCGGCCGTTGTCCCAGCGCCAATCATCGTCGTGACCGTGTCCCCAGCCGCGGTCCTGCGCAAACGGCGCGGACGGTGCCGCATTGGCCATCCCCGCGCCAAAACCCACCGCGCCCATACCCAGCGCACCTACGATCGCCGCCCCCGCTGCAAGTTCACGCAATCCGATCATCACAACCTCCAACACATGCAACACAATCGACTACTTTGAGTCCCCCGACTCCCTAGGAACGACACCCGAAGCCGGGCGAAAATTCCAATCGTTAACTTAGCATCACTAATTTGTGAAGGAAATCTCGGCCGCTGAACATCCGATCGCCTGCCGGTTCGCCGGGAACGTCCGCGGATCGGCTCCCGCGATGACCTGTTGCCGGTAGTAGGCCCGGTCGGCATCGGCCGTGCATTCGAAGGCGCCGTTGAGCACCCGAAAAGACCCTGGATCCGCACCGGGGATCTCCTTGCCCATCCAGTACGCCCGCCGGTCGTCGGCCGCGTAGGCATCCTGCAGAAAGCGCAGTGACGCACGGTCTGCCTCGACAATGGCGTCGCTGAAGTAGTACACCCGGTCGCGGTCGGTGGCATAGGCCCTGCCCAGCACCCGCAAGCTCGGTGGGTCGGCGCCCGCGATCGTGTTCCCGTTGACGTAGACGTTGGCACCGTCCTTGGCGAACAGGTAGTGGTCGGTGTCGGAGACGATCACGAAATGCTGCGGATCATGCGACAGGACAGTGCCATCGGACCAGTACACCGCGCCGCTGTCCTTGGCCAATTCGCCGCCCAGTAGTTGGAAATGCGCCGGATCGGTGCTGAGGATGCGATCGCGGACGAAGATGTGCCTGGAGTCCTTTGCGTAGCCGGGCCGGGCCAGCACGGCGAATGTGATGGGGCAGGCGGCGGCCGTCCAGGTACACCGTATGGCGGTCGCGCGCATACGCCGCATCGAGCACCTCGAACGAGTCCACATCGGCGCCCTCGATCTGAAAGGCGCTTCCGGGGAAGGCATTCAGGTAATAGACGGCATCGTCGCGCACGTGATAGCCGGCGGCGTCGAACAGCGAATTCGGCTGATGCCCGCACCCCGCCAGCACCAGCAACACCGCCGCGAGCACTCTGCGCATCAACCCATCATGACCGCTTGCCCGCCTGCACACACCTAGACTCCACACCGTGCGCGAGGTTCTCGACGACCTGATGGCCACCTGGCGGGCCGGCGGCACCGCCGGGCTGGCCACCGTGGTGCGCACCATCCGGTCCGCACCGCGCCCCGCCGGGGCAGCCCTGGTCGTCGCTCCCGACGGGGCCGTGGCGGGATCGGTGTCCGGCGGCTGCGTCGAGGGCGCCGTGTACGAGCTGGCCACCGAGGTGGTCGCCACCGGCACACCCGACCTGCAGCGCTACGGGATCAGCGACGACGACGCCTTCGCCGTCGGCCTGACCTGTGGCGGCATCCTCGATGTATTCGTGGAACCGGTGTCGCAGAAGACTTTTCCCCAGCTGGCCGAGGTGGCCGAGGCCATCGATGCACACCGGCCGATCGCGGTCGCCACGGTGATTGCCCATCCCGACCCCAGCTGGCTGGGCCGCCGGCTGATCGTCGACCCCGAGCGCGCCACCGGGACCCTGGGATCCGGCCGCGCCGACGCCGCCGTCGCCGACGACGCCCGCGGTCTGTTGGTGGCCGGTAGTACGGCGGTGTTGTCCTACGGCCCGGACGGGGAGCGCGTCGACGAAACCTCCGGCGAGACTGATACGGGCATGGAGGTGTTCGTCGCGAGTTACGCACCGCGGCCGCGCATGCTGATCATCGGCGCCATCGACTTCGCGGCCGCGCTGGCCCAGCAGGCGACATTCCTCGGTTACCGCGTCACGGTGTGCGACGCCCGTCCGGTGTTCGCGACGCCTGCCCGCTTTCCCTCCGCCGCCGAGGTGGTCGTCGACTGGCCCGACCGATATCTGCGGGGCCAACAAGAAGCCGGCGCCATCGACCGCCGGACCGCGATCTGCGTGCTCACCCACGATCCCAAGTTCGACGTGCCCGCCCTCGAGGTGGCCCTGCGCCTGCCCGTGGTCGGCTACGTCGGCGCCATGGGATCGCGGCGCACCCATCTGGATCGACTGGACCGGCTGGCCGACGCCGGACTCACGGAGGCAGATCTGGCGGGGCTGTCCAGCCCCATCGGCCTGGACCTCGGCGCCCGGACACCCGAGGAGACGGCGGTGTCCATCGTCGCGGAGATCATCGCCCGGCGTTGGGGCGGTGGTGGCCGCCCGTTGACTGCGGTCGACGGGCGAATCCACCACGCCCTGGCCGACACACCCTCGATCGACGACGCTGACGTGCGGTAACGGCACTCTCTTCTTTTGGAACGCTCACTCTCGGGCTACGATAGCGCCACTCGCACACAGGTGTGATCAGCACCACATATGCGCGAAAGTGACCGATCGACAGGAGCCGCCCAGTGACGGGAACCGTGGCACCCCGCTACGCAGGAACCCGCGTCCCGCGCATCGAGGACACCCGCCTGCTCACCGGCAGGGGCACCTTCGTCGACGACGTGCAGCGCCCCGGCATGCTGCACGCCTGCTTCGTGCGCAGCCCGTTCGCCCGCGCCACCCTCACGGGCATCGACACCACCGCGGCGCTGGCCCTGCCCGGGGTGTACGCGGTGTTCACCGCGGCGGACATCAACCCCGGCGTGCACGAGGCCTGGCATGCCGTCGCGGGCAAGAACGTGGCCGACACCCCACGTCCGCCACTGGCCGAGGGGGAGGTGAAGTTCGTCGGCGATCCGGTCGCGATCGTGATCGCCGAGAGCAGGCGGGTGGCCGAGGACGCCGTCGACCTCGTCGACGTCGACTACGAGCAACTGCCCGCCATCGCCGATTTCCGTACGGCACAGGACAGCGCGGTCAGCGTGCACGACGCCTATCCCGACAACGTGGCAGGCGGCATGGGCGGCGCCCCACCGGACGAAGACGTGTTCGCGAATGCGGCACATGTCGTGCGGGAGAACATCTATCAGCAGATGTACGTGCCGGTGCCGATGGAGACCCGCGGCATCGTCGCCGAATGGACTTCCAGCACATCGGAACTCACCGTGTGGGCGTCCACCCAGACACCGCACGAACTGCGCGCCTTTGCCGCGCGACTGCTCGGCATCCCCGCCCACGGCGTGCGCGTCATCATGCGCGACACCGGCGGCGGGTTCGGCCAGAAGGTCGTCCCGATGCGCGAGGACATGGCCATCCTGCTGGCCGCGCGCAGGTCCCCCGCCGCGCTCAAGTGGATCGAGGACCGCCGCGAGAACCTGATGTCGGCGGGACAATCCCGGCACGTCGACGGCACCGTCCGGATGGCCTTCGACGACGACGGCAAGATCCTGGCCGCCGACATCGACTTCGTCCAGGACATCGGCGCCTACCCGACGCCGTATCCGGTGCTCACCACGGCGGCCATCGGCATGTTCTTCCCCGGCCCGTACCGGGTGCCCAAGGCCAGCTTCAACTACAAGACGGTGTTCTCCAACACCGCGGGCCTGCATGCCTACCGCGGCCCCTGGCAGTACGAAACCCTCACGCGGGAAATGCTTCTCGACATCGCCGCGCGCAAGATGGACATGGACCCGGTCGAACTGCGGCGGATCAACATCCTGCGCGGTGACGAGATGCCGTTCTTCAACCCCAACGGCATGCCCTACGACAACTGCGCCCCGGCGGACACCTTCGAGCAGGCCGTCAAGATCCTCGACCACGAGGGTTTCCGCAAAGCGCAGTCCGAAGCGCTGGCGCAGGGCCGCTACATCGGACTGGGGTTCTCGGCGTACATCGAGCCCACCGGCGCGGCCACCGGCCACCTCGCCACCGAGGGCGCCACCATCCGGATGGAGCCCACGGGCCGGATCAACGTGTACGTCAACGGCGGCTCCAGCGGCAACAGCCTGGAGACCACCGTCGTGCAGCTGACCGCGGATGCGCTGGGCGCCAACATCAACGACGTCTCCACCATCCAGGGCGACACCGCGGTGACGCCCTACGGCGCAGGCACCCAGGGCAGTCGCAGCGCGCCGATGACGGCGGGCGCGGTCAACGAGGCGGGCACCATCCTGCGTGGGCAGATCGCCGGGATCGCCGCCCAGATGCTCGGCGTCGAACCCGACGACATCGAACTCGCCGACTCGCGGGCCTGCGTCCGCGACGCTCCCGAGAAGAGCGTCAGCTTCGGCGACATCGCCTACCGATCGCACTACGAGCCGGTCATGCTCGCCGGGGCCTCCCCCACCCTCGAGGCCACCGCGCGGTTCAACTCGCAGTCGATGATCCACTGGGCCAACGCCACCCACGCGTGCACCTGCGAAGTGGACATCGACACCGGCCATGTCACGCTGACCCGCTACATCGTCAGCGAGGACGTCGGACCGATGATCAACCCGAACGTCGTGGAGGGTCAGGTGGCCGGCGGCACCGTCCAGGGCATCGGTGGCGCACTGCTGGAACAGCTTTCCTACGACGCCGCGGGCAACCCGCTGTCGTCCACCTTCGTGGACTACCTGCTGCCCACCGCCACCGAAGTGCCCCCGATCGAGTTCGGCCACGTCGAGATCCCGGGGCCCGGGGTCGGCGGCTACAAGGGTGCGGGCGAGGGCGGGGCCATCGGTTCGCCACCCGCCGTGATCAACGCGATCAACGACGCACTGGCGCCCCTCGGCGTGACGGTCACCCAGCTGCCCGCCAGCCCGGCGGCCATCGTCGCCCTGCTCGAACAAGCGGCATCCCCAGGAAAGGACCACTAGGCGTGGAACTCAACAACGAATTCCGGGTTGCCGTGCCCGCAGCCAAGACCTGGGAGGTGTTCACCGACGT
Organism: Mycolicibacterium cosmeticum; assembly: GCA_016197365.1. Classification (GTDB taxonomy): domain Bacteria; phylum Actinomycetota; class Actinomycetes; order Mycobacteriales; family Mycobacteriaceae; genus Mycobacterium; species Mycobacterium cosmeticum_A. The sequence goes on from JACPVS010000017.1 coordinate 236,349, forward strand.
CGAACGCGTGGCGCCCTGCCTGCCGGGTGCCACCCTGCTCTCGGTGGACGGTGACGACTTCACCGGCGCGGTGAAGGTGAAGGTCGGCCCGATCACGGTGTCCTACAAGGGTGTTGCGGCGTATAAGGAGAAGGACGAAGCAGCCCGCCGGATCGTGCTACGCGCCGAGGGCAAGGAGACGCGCGGCAACGGCACCGCCGCGGCCACCGTCACCGCCCAACTCAAGGACGAGGGCGATGCCACCAGCGTGGTGATCACCACCGACCTGGCGATCTCGGGGAAGGCCGCCCAGTTCGGCCGCGGGGTGCTCGCCGACGTGTCCAGCAACCTCATCGAGCAGTTCGCACGCAGCCTGGAAGCCGAATTGCTGGGCGGCGCAGCACCTTCGGACACGCAGCCCGGCGAGACCGTGGCGCCGGCTTCCGCCGATTCCGTCGACCTGCTGAAGGTGGTGGCGGTGCCGGTGGCCAAACGGTTCGGGCCGGTGCTCGCGGCGGCGGCCGCCGCCGGTGCGGTCGGGTTCCTCGCCGGACGCCGCAAGCGCAAGGCCGTGCCCCCGGCGGCGGCCGTCTCCGCCGAACTGCAGGCGCTGCTCGCCCGGCTGCTGTCGTGAAAGCCGCTCCGTTCGCCTACCACCGGGCCGACACGGTCAAGGAGGCCGCAGAACTGCTGGCCGACTTCGGCGATGAGGTCAAGATCCTCGCCGGTGGGCAGAGCCTGGTGCCCATGCTGGCCATGCGGCTGACGCATTTCGAGAATCTGGTCGACATCTCGCGACTGGGCGAACTGCAGGGCATCGATCTGGTCGGCGACGAGGTGGTCGTCGGCGCGGGCACCACACACGCCCTGGTCGGAATGGACGACGAGGTGGCCGATTCCGTGCCGCTGCTGACGCGGGCGACCCCACACATCGGGCACTTCCAGATCCGCGCCCGCGGCACCCTGGGCGGTGCCGTCGCGCACGCCGACCCCGCCGCCGAGTTCGCGGCGGTGGCCCTGACGCTGGACGCCACCATGGAAGCCGTCTCCGCGCGCGGCGACCGGCAGATCGCGGCGGCCGACTTCTTCACCGGTTTGTGGGAGAACGCGCTGGCGGCCGATGAACTGCTGGCCGCGGTGCGATTCCCGGTGTGGTCGGGCCGGTGCGGTTTCGCGGTGCACGAATTCGCGCAACGGCACGGCGATTTCGCCGTCGCGGGGGCGACCGTCGCCGTCCAGGTGGACGACGACGACCGCGTCACCCGCTGCGGTGTGGGACTGCTCGGGCTGGGCTCCACCCCCGAGCGCGGCACACCCGCCGAGTCCGCGGTGCTGGGCAGGCCGGTCGGTGACATCAGCGCCGACGAGTTCGGCAGATTGGCATTGTCCGACTTGCAGAACATCCCGTCCGATCTACAGGGTTCGGTGTCCTATCGCACCAGAGTGGGCGCCGCGATGGTCGCGCGGGCCTGGACCGAGGCAACCACGGAGGCGCTCGATGCATGAACTACCGGTGGGCATCTCGGTCAACGGCCGAAGCCATCAACACTCCGTGGAACCGCGCATCACGCTCGCCGACTTCCTGCGGGAGAACTGCGGGCTGACCGGCACCCACCTGGGTTGCGAGCACGGCGCCTGCGGCGCCTGCACCGTGCTGCTGGACGGTCAGGCGGTCCGCTCGTGTCTGGTGTTCGCCGTCCAGACCGACGGCCAGGAGGTGACGACGGTCGAGGGCATCGCCGAGGAAGACGGTCAGCTGTCCCCCGTCCAGGCCGCACTGCGCGACTGCCATGGTCTCCAATGCGGTTTCTGCACACCGGGTTTCGTCACATCGATCACGGCACTGCTACGGGACAACCCGGAGCCCACCGACGAGGAGATCCGCGAGGGCCTGTCCGGCAACTTCTGCCGCTGCACCGGATATCAAGGCATCGTCAACGCGGTGCACCAGGCGGCGCAGAACATCCGCGCCTGACTAGTCGACCACGCCGCGCAGCGCGTCCTCACCGAACACCGGCCCCAGCATCGAGGACATGTCGGGGCCGCGACGCAGGCAGTGCCCGCCGTCCACGTTGAGCAACTGACCCGTGATCCACTGGGCTGCATCGCTGAGCAGGAAGATCGCCGCATTGGCGATGTCCTCCACCTCACCGGGCCGCGGCAGCGGCGTGCAGTTGGCGTAGTCGGCGCTGATCTCCGGTGAATCCAGGATCGGCGCCACCATCTCGGTCCTGATCAGACCCGGCCGGATGCTGTTCACCCGAACCCACGACGGGCCGAGTTCGTCGGCGGCCAGCTGCATCAGATTGTCGAGCGCGGCCTTGCTCGGGCCGTAGGCGGCGAACCACCGATGGGTGTTGCTCGACGCGATCGACGAGATTCCGACGAATGACCCGCCGCCGCCGCGGACCATGGCCCGGGCGCTGTGCTTGAGCACATACATGGTGCCGTTGACGTTGAGGTCGACGGTCTTGCGCCATCCGTCGGAATCCACCTGTGTCAGTGGGCCGATGGTCAGCGAGCCGCCGGCGCAGTGCACGACACCGTGCAGTCGTCCGTTCCACGCCGTGGCGGCATCCACAGCGCGGGCGACTTCGTCTTCGTCGGTGACGTCGGCGGGTTCGTACCGAACTCGTCCCGCTCCACCCGCTGCCGCGATCTCGTCGACGACGGCGGACAGGCGATCCGCGTTGCGGCCCACCAGCATTGCGTTGCCGCCGCTGGCGACCACCGCCGCCGCGACACCCTTGCCGATACCGCTGCCGCCGCCGGTCACCAGAACCGTGCGATCGGCCAATGAGAGCTGCACCGCGATCCCTTCAACGTCAAAACTGAAACACGTTCTCGTCATAGAACCACGCCGCACCGGTGCCGTACAGCAGTTCGCCGTCCAGTCATGGCACAGCAAGTGTCCAGAGCGTTCACAGAATTGGCACGGCCGCACCAATTTTGGCGCCGTTGGCCGCTCTTTCCGGCCCTCGCCAGCGTATTCTCGGCACAGGAGTCACCTCCCGTCCGAGCCCTGGATCACCCAGTCGATCCGGCCGGCAAATCACAGAAAGCGTGACGTTCATGGCGACCTTCGCGTTCCCCGCCCGACGACTGATTCTTGCCGGCGGGTTCGCCGCTGCGGTCGTCGCGGCCCCCGCTCTCGCGGCGTTCGCCGTCGAGTCACCCGCACCGGGACCCGCCCTCGCGTCCTGTCCGTCCGGCGAATCGGAGGACACCTTCACCGGCAACTGCACCCCGGAACTGGTGCCGAACTCTCCGGAGTTCGGCACCACCTCCGCGGGCGGCGGCGGTCTGCCGTCGGTCGACGGCATCCCGTGCACCGGCGGTAACTCCGGCCAGTGCATCGGCCTGTCGGAAGATCAGCCGCAGTTCGTGCAGCCGCGCACCAGCGTGAGCTCCAGCCCCTAGCGCGCCGTTGACAAAAGCCGGGGTTGCCTGCGGGTGCCCCGGCTTTGTCGTGCGTTCCGTCGATCAGCGCCGGCACAACTCCCAGGCAACTCATGGAACCCATGCAGATTCTTCCCAGCTTCCTTAGAATCTGTCCGACGTCTCGGTCAATAACTACAGAAAGCGTGACGATGGCGACCTTCGAGTTCTCCGTTCCACGATTGGTCCTTGCGGGCGGATTCGCTGTCGCGGTGGCCGCCGCCCCGGTGGTCGCCATCCTCGCGACTGCCGGTCCGGCCACCGGCACAGTGGCAGCCTGCCCGTCCGGCGAGGAAGAAGACCTGTACACAGGCTCGTGCCTGCCGCATACCGTCCCGAATTCGCCGGCGTCGCCGTTCAGCGCCATCCCCGGCAATCCCGACCTGCCCGCCATCAACGGCATCCCCTGCACCGGCCGCAACTCGGGCCAGTGCATCGGTCTGGCCGAGGACGCGCCGCAGTTCCAGCAGCCGCACAGCAGCGTCAGCTCCAGCCCGTAAGTGGCTGGTGACCGGGCCTGATGTACACAGCACCGGGCCCGGTCACCTACAGTTAGTGGATGCCTGCAAAATCTGATACCGCCGAGATCGGCGAAGTCGAGCCGGTCGCCGACGACACTGCCAGTCAGGCGCGTCGAGTGGTCGCCGCCTACGCAACCGATGCCGACGAATGCCGGACGTTCCTTTCCATGCTCGGTATTGGTCCCGCGAAGCAAGAGGCGTAGGTGGCCTCCGGAGGCGGAAACTCGACCGACTCCAGCCCCACCGAAGGCAGTTCCGACTTCGTCGTGGTCGCCAATCGGCTGCCGATCGACCAGGTCCGGTTGCCCGACGGCACCACCACGTGGAAGCGCAGCCCCGGCGGTCTGGTGACCGCTCTGGAGCCGCTGCTACGCAAACAGCACGGCGCCTGGATCGGTTGGCCGGGCGTCGCGGACAGCGACGAAGAGCCGATCATCCAGGACGGGCTGCGTCTCTACCCGGTGCGCCTGTCCGCCGATGACGTCGCCGAATACTACGAAGGTTTCTCCAACGCCACGCTGTGGCCGCTGTATCACGACGTCATCGTCAAACCCATCTACCGCCGTGAGTGGTGGGACCGCTACGTCGACGTGAACCGCCGCTTCGCCGAGGCCACCTCCAGGGCGGCGGCGCACGGGGCGACCATCTGGGTGCAGGACTACCAACTGCAGCTGGTCCCGAAGATGCTGCGCATGCTGCGCCCCGATCTGACCATCGGCTTCTTCCTGCACATCCCCTTCCCGCCGGTCGAACTCTTCATGCAGATGCCCTGGCGCACCGAGATCATCGAAGGCCTGTTGGGCGCCGACCTGGTGGGCTTCCACCTGCCCGGCGGGGCGCAGAACTTCCTCATCCTGGCGCGCCGGCTCGTCGGGGCCAACACCTCACGCGGGACGGTCGGCGTGCGATCCCGGTTCGGCGAGGTGCAGGTCGGCTTCCGGACGGTGAAAGTCGGCGCGTTCCCCATCTCCATCGACTCGGCCGACCTCGACACCAAGGCACGTGACCGTGGAATCCGGCAGCGCGCCAAGGAGATTCGCGCTGAACTCGGCAACCCACGGAAGGTCATGCTGGGTGTCGACAGACTGGACTACACCAAGGGTATCGATGTCCGGCTGAGGGCGTTCTCCGATCTGCTCGCCGAGAAGCGCGCCGACCGCACCGACACGGTGCTGGTGCAACTGGCCACCCCCAGCCGGGAACGGGTGGAGAGCTACATCGAGATGCGCGAGGACATCGAGCGTCAGGTCGGCCACATCAACGGTGAGTACGGCGAGATCGGTAGGCCGGTGGTGCATTACGTGCACCGCGCCATACCGCGCGACGACCTGATCGCCTTCTTCGTCGCGGCCGACATCATGCTCGTCACGCCGCTGCGCGACGGGATGAACCTGGTCGCCAAGGAATACGTGGCGTGCCGCAGCGACCTGGGCGGGGCACTGGTGCTATCCGAATTCACCGGTGCGGCAGCCGAATTACGGCAGGCCTACCTGTGCAATCCGCACCACACCGACGGGGTGAAGTTGGCCATCGAGCAAGCGCTCGACCAGTCAGCCGACGAAGGTAAGCGGCGGATGCGGGCGATGCGCAGGCAGGTGCTGGCCCACGACGTGGACCGCTGGGCCCGTTCGTTCCTGGACGCGCTGGCCGTCGGCCGCGGTAACTAGACCGGCTGGATGTACTTGATCAACCACTGCCCGCCGACCTTCTGGTAGTCGACCCGCAGCCGGCTGCCGTCGTAGACGGGTTGCTTGGACTTGTCGGTGACGGTGCGGTTCATGAACACCAGCACCGACGCCGAATCCCGTTGGGCGTTCAGCATTCCCGCGCCGACGACGTTCGCCTGACTGACCACCTGGCGGTCCCGGGCCGCCGGGATGATGTCCTTGGCCGCGCGGTCTTCGAACTCACGCCGGTAATCGGGGGTCAGCATGGTGGCCGCTTCGGTCAGGCTGCGTTCCACGGTCTGGTAGTCGTAGCCGAACACCCGGGGGATCTGCTGGGTCGCCAGGGTGGGCAACTCCGCGGTGGCGGCCTGCACCGCACGGGACTGCACCCGGTCCCAGTACAGCGCGCCGCCCACGGCCGACAACCCGACCAGCCCGAGCGCGAACACCAGCACTACCAGCGCAATGAGCTTGCCGCGCATCAGTTTCCACCCTCGGGGTACTTCAGGTCATATCCGGTCATGTGGCCGTTGTCGTCCTCGTGGACGACGACCCGCATCCGGTAGGCCTGCGACGGCTTGTTGACGCCGTCGATGTCGGTGACGGTGACGCGCACGGCGACCAGCACCGCCGCATTGCGACCGACCTCGTCGATCTTCTCCAGCGCCGCTCCGCTGACCACGGCCTCCGAGCTGGCCTGGGTGTCGCGGAAGATGGCCTTGAGGTTGTCGACGTTCTTGCCCTGGCTCATCATGTCCCGCAGCGGCCCGCTGGTGCCGTCGACGAAGCGGTTCACGCTCTCGTCGATGTCGTTTTGGTTGTAGCTGAACATGTTCAGCACGGTCTGCTCCGCGGTGTCCACGAACTGTTGTTGCCGGGCCGTGGCGGCCTCTGAATGCCGGTACTGGGTCAGCAGCACCAGCACCCCGGTCAGGAGCACCGCGGCCGCGAGCACCGCGGCGACCGCCGAGATGACGGCCACCCGGCCGCGGTTGGGCTGCCTGCGTGCCAGCGGAACCGCCACCGCGGGCTTGCCGGGACGTGACAGGGCCGGCGCGCCGACCACCACCGACTCCTGGGTCAACCCTGGTTCACCGCCCGCGGGCCCTGCCGCGCGCGACGCACGCCGACGCACCGGCTTCGGCTCGTTGGCCTCCGCCGTGTGTTCCTCAACCATCTGAAACCTGCCTAAACCTGCTTTGGCGCCATCATCAAATCCACCCAGTTCTCCGCGGGCGCGAACTTGTCGCTGCCCGAGGCGAACACACCGGTGCCGCCGGACGGATCCGCGAACACACCTGTCTTCGGATCGTAGGTGGTACTCGCCGGAGCACTGGCCTGGGGTTGCGGGGCGTCGGCGGGAGGCGCCTCGGCCGGTAGCGGCGGCGGGGGTACATCGGCCGGTGCACCGGGTGGCGGCGGCGGCGTGCGGCCGTAGGGCGGCAGCACCTGATCCGGCGGTGCGTGGAACGGCCACGCCGGTGCGGGCGGGTTGTCGTTCGGCGGCACGGGCAGCGGGAACGGCGCGTTGGGTGCCGGACCCGGGCCGGGCACCACGCCCGGCGGCAGCTGCACCGACGGTGGTCCCGGATCGTAATCCGCGCTCGGCGGGATATTCGGGAACTTGTTGGGCGGCAGGATGTTACGGCCGTCCTCCACCGGGGTGTCATACGGCACCGGTGGCCCGCGCCACGGGTTGCTGCCGACGGGCACGTACCCGCGGGGGTCGCGGCAGAGCTGAATGGTCGGTGCGCGCTTCCCGGGGAATTCCTGGCAGGGGTAGTTGCGCGCGCCGCGGACCACGGCCGGATCGCTCTGCGCGGTCTTGCAGTACAGGTCGGGGGGCAGTTCCCGCAGGGTGGTGTCGGCGGGTGAGCGGATCGCGGTGGGCGGCAGGAAGCCGGTGGAGCATGGCGGCGGATCGCCGAGGTCGACCTTGAAGTCCAGCTTGCCGCCCTCATCGAAGGGCAGGCCGCCGCCGACGGTGTTGAGCGCGGCCATCAGTGCCGGGAAGATCACCAGCGCCTGCTCGATCGACTTGTTGTAGATCACGCCGATCCGGCCGAAGTCCGCCAGGTTCGCCGCGAGCTGCGGGAACGTCGGGCGGATACCGGCGAAGGTGGTGTTCGCCTCGGCCACCGCACCTGGGACCGTCTGCAACACCGAGCGCAGCTGCGGGTCGGCCTTGTTCACCTCCGAGGTGAACCGGGCCAGGCCGTCGACGGAGGACTTGATGTCGTCGCCGGCGCGGATCTGGGCGTCCAGGAACGGTCCGGCCTGGTCAATCAGCTGGATCGTCTGCCCGTAGTTGTTGTTGGCCTCGTCGATCAGCTGGCGCGAGGACTGGATGAGCCGGGACAGCTCAGGCCCGGAACCGTTGAACGCCTTGAAAGTTTCCTTGAGCAGTTCCTGGATGCGGCTGTCGCCGACACTGCTCACCAGGTCGTCGGCCTGGCGGAGCAGCCCGGCGATGTCCTGACCGATCGCGGTGTGCGCGACGCCGATGTTCGATCCGTCGCGCAGGAGCTTGGCGGCCGGGGCCTCGCCCCCGACGGGCGGCACCAGGTCGATGTACTGCTCGCCGACGGCCGACACGCTCTTGACCGTCGCGGTCACGTTCTCGGGCACTTCGGTGTCGGTGTTGAGCCGCATGTGTGCGATGACACCGTCATCGGTCAGCCCGACCTGCTCCACCCGGCCGATCGTGACACCGCGGTAGGTGACGTTCGCGTTCTGGTAGAGGCCACCACCGGCCACGAAGTTCGCGGTGATGTTGTAGGTGCCGATACCGAGCGCAGCGGGCACGTGCAGATAGAACGCCGAGATCGCGGTGACGGTCAGCACGGTGACGATCGCGAAGATCGACAACTGGAGTTTGGTCAGCCGGTCCAGCATTACGGGGTACCTCCGTGCTGCGTGGCCGTACCCGGCGGGATCTTGAACGGATCTGCCGCCTGCCCGGACAGGTTGGCCATCGCACCGGTCAAGAAGTCCGGCGGGTTGATGACCTCGTCGAGGTGCTTCATGTTCGGGTCGAAGAACGACGTGGTGAACATCGATTCGCCGAACCGCCGCGCGGTCAGGTCGAACGTCACGAACACGTTCAGGTAGTCACCACGCACCGCGTTGCGCAGGTACTTGTAGTGGAACGGGAACGTCGGCAGCAGTTCCAGGTCCACGATGATGTCGTCGACATTGTCGTTGAACGCCTTGATGACCGGGAACAGGTCCTTCATATCGGCGGTGAAATCGGTCTTCGTCTCGGAAAGGACGTGAGCACCGACGGTGGAGAACTTCTTCAGCGCGCCGAACGCGTCGACGATGTTGGACCGATTGTCGTTGAGCACCTTCAGCGCGTTGGGCAGGCTGTCCAGCGTGCGGCCCAGGTTGTCCTTGCTGCGCGCCAGCATCGAGGCGAACCGGTTGAGTCCGTCGGCCGCGGCGATGATGTCGTTGGTCTGCTGGTCCAGCGAGGCGGTCAGCTCCGATAGCCGCGGCAGCAGCTCGGCGAACTGTCCGGTGCGGCCGGCGATTGCAGCGTACGCCTCATCGGTGATGTCTTGCAGCGCACCGAGATTGCCCTTGTTGACCACCACACCCAGCGAGGACAGCACTTCCTCGGTGGTCGGGTAGCGGCCGATGCTGCCCAGCGGGATGTTTGCACCCTGCTTCAGCCTGCCGACGCCCTTGCCTTCCGGCGCGGTCAGCGCCACGTGCTGCGAGCCGAGCAGGGAGGTCTGCGCGACGGTGGCCGTCGAGTTGGCGGGCAGGTCGACGTCACCGTCGAGGGACAGCTTCACCGCGGCGAAGAACGTACCGTCGGGGCGCTGGACGGCCTCGATACCGGACACGCTTCCGACGGTCACGTCATCGACCATCACGGGCGAGTTCTGCGGCAGCGTCGCCACATCGGGCAGTTCGACGGTGATCGTGTACGACCCCGAACCGTGTCCCGCGGTACCCGGCATGTCCAGCGAGTTCAGCCCGCCGAACTGGCAGCCGGCCAGCAGCAGCGCACCGGACCCGAGGGCGGTGCCGCGCCACAAGATACGCCTCATCCCCCGGCTCCTTCCGCAGGCAGTGGTGGCGTCGCCACGGCCGGAGCCGCGGGCGGCCCGGGCAGCGGGCCCGCACCCATCGGCGGCGGAGCGGGCACCGGCCCGGCCGGTGAGACCTGGCCGACCACGGCGGGCGGCGGCAGGATCAGGTCGGCGAGGTTGCCGTTCGGCGACGACGTCGGCGGGGTGACACCCGGCGCGGGCTGCCACTGCAGGTACGGCACCGGCGTCTGCGCCTTCGCCTCGGTTTGCGGGGTGTCGTAGATGATCTGACCCTTGTACGCGGTGATGCTGTCGATCGGGTGGAACAGGATCGGCGGGTAGTTCATCGCGATCCGCTTGAACACCGGCCCCATGCGCTGCCGGCACAGCTCGGCGCGCTTGTAGTTGTCCGGGGACGCACCGACGTCGAAGGTTCCACCGCAGAGGAACTGCACCGGATTTCCGAAGTTGGGCAGCGACAGCAAACCGCCGACGGTGCCCTGCGCCGGGTTGTAGATGTTGTAGAAGTTGGCCAGACCGTTGGGCGTGATGTGCAGTATCTGCTCGATGTCATCACTGTGGTCGTTGAGGATCTGGGTGAAGTCGGCCAGCTTGCCGACAGAGTCGATCAGCGACTTGTTCGAATCATGCAGCAGGCCTTTGACATCGCCGAGCGCCTGGTTCAGCGCGCCCAGGGTCTGGTCCAGGTCGGCCGAACTGGCGGCCAGCACCTGCGACACCGACGCCACGTGGCTGGTGAACTGCACGATCTGCTCGTTGCTGTTGGACAGCGCGTTCACCAGCACCTGCAGGTTGCGCACTGTGCCGAACAGATCGGTGCGCGAGTCGCCGAGGCGCCCGGCGGTCTGCGACAGCTCACGCAGCGCGGACCGGAACGAGTCGCCGTTGCCGTCGAAGGTGTCGGCGGCCTGGTTGACGGCGGCCACCAGCGGGCCCTGCACGCCACCGTCTTTCGGTCCGAGCTGGGCGGAAAGCTGGGTCAGCTGCTCCTTGACCTCGTCCCACTCGACCGGAACGCCGGTGTGGTCCAGTCCGATCTGAGCGTTACCGGCCAGGGTGTCACCCCCGGTGTAGGCGGGTGTCAGCTGGATGAATCTGGCGGACACCAGGTTCGGCGCGATGATCAGGGCGCGGGCATCGGCAGGCACCTTGATGCCGTCGTCCAGCGTCATGCTGATCTTCACGTCGGTTGCCCGCGGCTCGATCGAGTCGATCTTGCCGACCGGTACGCCGACCACCCGGACGTCGTCGCCGGGGTACAGGCCGACCGCGGTGGTGAAGTACGCGACGACCTTCTGTCCGCCACGGCTGGGCCACACCAGGTACACGCCGACGGCGAGCAGCGCGACCAGCGCCACGGCCAGGCCGCGGCGCAGCCACTTGCCGCGCGATGATGTCGAATCAGGTTGGGTCATGGCGACTTCGGCCTTATCAGCGTGCGCTCGGAGATGTATCCGCGCAGCATGTCGGCGAGGCTGTCCGGCAGCTTGCCGGGCTGGAAGTAGGTGTCCAACAGCACTTCGGAGATGGTTGCCGGCGGCAGACCGTACAGGTTGATCTGGAAGCCCGGTCCCGAGCCCACCACCTCGCCGAGTGCGGTGGCATAGCCGGGCAGCCGCTTGAGCGCCTCGCCGATGTGCTCGCGCCGTTCCAACAGGTTGGCCATCACCGCGTTTAGTCGTCGCAGCAGGGGTTCGAACTCGCGCTTGTTGTCCGCCACGAAGCCCGAAAGCTGATGCGAGACATCGTCGATACCGGCGATCAGGCTGCTCAGGGCCTGCCGGCGTTCATCCAGCGCGGCGAACAGCAGGTTGCCGTCGGTGACCAGCTTGTTCACCTGATCGGCGCGCTGGGCCAGCGTGTCGGACACGTTCTTGGCGTGCATCAGCAGCTCTTCGAGTGCCTGATCCCGCTTGTTCAGGCTGCGGCTCAGGCTCGCGACCCCGTCCAGCGCTCCGCGAAGTTGCGGGGTGGCGTCGTGCAGCGTGTCGGTCAGAGTCTGCAGCGCCTCCTCGAACTTGGGCTTGTCCAGGGCGCTGACGTTGCCGCCGAGATCCTGCAACGCGGTGTTCAACGTGTACGGAGTCGTGGTGCGCCCCACCGGGATCACCGTCGAATCCCCGTTGCCCTTCGGGGTCACCGACAGCGACTTCTGGCCCAACACGGTATCGGTCTTGATGGACACCAGCGTCTGGTTGCCGACCTTGATGTTGCGGTCGACGGTGAAGCCCACCTTGGCCTGATCGCCCGCCAGGGCGACCGAGGTGACCTTGCCGACCTTGATGCCGGACACCGCGACGTCGTTACCCGGCGAGATTCCGCCGGCATCGCTGAAGTAGGCCTCGTAGTTGCGGCCCTGCGGGTACCACGGCAAGCCGGTGTAGCCGAAGGAGATCAGTACCAGGCAGGCCACCACGAAGATGCCGAGGATGCCGGTCCGTAACGTGTTGTTGCCGCTGGGGCTAGCCATTTTCCGAGCACCTCCCCTTGGTCGGGTCCGGTGGGCCGCCGAACGGGATCAGGATGTCGCTGCCCGCCGGTCCGTTGATCTTCATCCGGATCGAGCAGTAGTAGATGTTGAAGAACGAGCCGTACGCACCGAGGGCGTTGAGCCGCATGTAGTTCTCGGCCAGCGGCTCGATCACCTTGTTGATGTCGGCCTTGCGCTCGTCGGCCCGCTGCAGGAACGGCCGGGCATTCTCGATGACACCCTGCAGTGGGCGCCGCGATGCCTCCAGCATCTCGGTCAGGTCGCTCGAGGCCGAGGCCAGGGGCCCGATGGCGCCGGCGATGGGATCACGGCCTTCGGCCAGACCGGTGATGAGCTTCTGCAGTTCATCGACGCTGGCGTTGAACTGGGTGCCCTTCGCGTCGACGGTGCCCAGCACGGTGTTCAGGTTCGTGATCACGTCGCCGATGAGCTGATCCCGGTTGGCCAGGTTCTGGCTGAACGAGCTGGTATTGGCCAGCAGGTTCTGGATGGCGCCACCTTGACCCTGCAGCAGTTCGATGACGGCGTTGCTGACCTCGTTGACCTTCGACCCGTCCAGGCCCTTGAGCACCGGGCGCAATCCGCCCAGCAGCGCGTCCAGATCCAGTGCGGGCTGGGTGTTCTCGCGTGCGATCGTGCTTCCGGGCGGGAGCTTGCGCAGCTCGCCGGGGCCCGAGGTGATCTCCAGGTAGCGGTCACCGACCAGGTTCTCGTAGCGCACGACGGCGCGTGTCGAGGTGTACAGCTGGTAGCGCTTGTTGACGTCGAAGGCCACGTCGACGCTGTTGTCGGGGTTGAGCTTCACGGTCTTGACGCTGCCCACCGGCACACCGGAGATGCGTACGTCCTGACCGGCTTTCAACCGGGACGCCTCGGCGAAGTTGGCGTGATACGCGGTACTGGAAGCGAATCGGAACTGGCCGAACACCACCACCAGGCCCGCGGCGACCAACAGCATCGCGACCGTGAATACGGCGACGTTGATCAACGTCCGCCTCTGGCTCTGCATCAGAAATCATCCCGTTCGGCGTACGCCCCGTTGAACAGGAACTGCAGCGTCGAGGGCGCGTTGAACTGCAACTCGGTGTTCGGCTGGAACGGCACGTAGGCGTTGTCGGTCACCAGGAACGGGGTGTGGTACCAACTGCCACCGAACTGCTTGCTGGGCACGTCCGGAAGGCCACGGCAGTTCGGGCCACCGGAGGCGTTCACCATCGGCAGGCTCTCGGGGTAGGTGTACGCCGGGGCACCGGGCAGGAAGTTCGACGCCACGAACAGGCCCGGCCGGATTCCGCCGATCACCGGCGCGAACGTCTCGTTGGCCTTCTTGACGCCCTTGAAGAGGCAGCCGAATTCAGGTGAGTAGTCGGCCGCTACCTTGGCCAGCGCCCGCAGCCGCTTGATGGCCGCGATGTAGTCGTCGGCGGCCGGCGCCAGCGTGGCCGTGCCGTTCTCGGCGAACCCGGTGGCGGCCAGCAGCGCGGCGTTCAGGTTGTCCTGCTCGTCGACGATGGTCTTGGACAGCTTCGGCGCGTTGTCCAGCACGGTGGCCAGATCCGCACCGGTGTCGCCGTAGATGTTGGCGACGACCCCGGCCTTGGAGATGTCGGACTGCAGCGTCGGCAGCTTCGGATTGAGCTGCGCCAGATAGGTGTTCAGGCCGGCCATGGTGGCACCCAGGTCATCACCGTGGCCGCGCAGGCCTTCGCCCAGCGCGGTCAGGGTGGCGTTCAGGTTGATGGGGTCGATCTTGTGCAGCAGGTCTGTCAGGGTTTGGAAGAGGGTGTTGACTTCCAGCTGGACGCTGCTGGCCGCGATACTGGTCCCCGGCTGCAGGTGCGTCTTCTTCGGATCCTCGGGCGGCAGGAACTCCACCGACTTGGCACCGAAAACCGTTGTGCCGCCGATTTTCACCACCGCATTGGACGGGATGAATCGCATCTGGTTGCGGTCGATGTCCAGGGTCAGCTTGGCCTGCTCGCCGGCGTAGGCGATGTTGGTGACCTTGCCGATCTGGATGCCGCGGTACTTGACCTTGGCATCGGTTTCCATCACCAGGCCGGCCCGCTGGGAGGTGACGGTGACGGTGTCGGTCTTGATGAAGGCAGCCGTGTACGAGAGATAGGTGAACACCACTGCGGCGACGACGATCAGCGCGAGGATCGCGGCGGCGATCCTGACATGGCTGCGCTTGGCGCTTCCGGAAGACACTGGCCGCCTACCCGGAGAGGTTGAAGTTGCCGGACGCGCCGTACACGGCGAGTGAGATGAACAGGGTGATGGTGACGACCACGATGAGCGAGGTGCGCACGGCCTGGCCCACGGCGATGCCCACGCCCACCGGACCGCCGGATGCGTTGTACCCGTAGTAGGTGTGCACCAGCATCACCGCGATGGACATGACGATTGCCTGCAGGAACGACCACAGCAGGTCGGTGGGGATCAGGAATGTGTTGAAGTAGTGGTCGTACAGGCCCGCGGACTGGCCGTTGATGAACACCGTGGTGAACCGTGCGGCGAAGAACGCGGCCAGCACCGACAGCGAATACAGCGGGATGATGGCGATGAGCCCGGCGATCAGGCGGGTGGACACCAGATACGAAACGGCATGCACCGCCATGGCTTCCACCGCGTCGATCTCCTCGGCGACCCGCATGGCGCCGAGCTGTGCGGTGGTGCCGGCCCCGATCGTGGCGGCCAGCGCGATACCCGCGATGACCGGCGCCACGATGCGGACGTTGAGGAAGGCCGAGAGGAAGCCGGTGAGGGCCTCGATGCCGATGTTGCCCAACGAGGAGTAACCCTGCACGGCGATCACGCCGCCCGACGCCAAGGTCAGGAACGCCGCGACACCGACGGTTCCGCCGATCATCACCAAAGCGCCCGCGCCCATGGTCATCTCGGCGACCAGCCGGATGGTCTCTTTGCGATACCGGGTCAGGGCGTTGGGAATGTAGCGCATGGTCTCGCCGTAGAACAGCGCCTGTTCGCCGACATTGTCGACGATGGCGGGCACGCCACGGAAGAACCGGCGCACGCGCAAGGTCACGTCATAGCTCATCGAGTGGACCTACCGCTCCAGAACCCGGACGCCGACGGCGGTCAAGATGACGTTGATGACGAACAGGCAGATGAAGGCATAGACCACCGTCTCGTTCACCGCGATGCCCACACCTTTGGGGCCGCCCTGCACGGTGAGCCCGCGGTAGCAGCCGACCAGCCCGGCCATCAACCCGAACAGCACGGACTTGAACATGGCGAGCACCAGTTCACCCAGTCCGGTCAGGATGGTCAGGCCGTTGATGAAAGCTCCCGGGTTCACGCCCTGCAGGAACACGGAGAAGACGTAGCCGCCTGCCAGGCCGATCGCGCAGACCAGGCCGTTGAGCAGGAGGGCCACGAACGTCGAGGCCAGCACACGCGGCACCACCAGCCGCTGGATCGGGTCGATACCGAGGACGCGCATGGCGTCGATCTCTTCGCGAATGGTGCGCGCACCCAGATCCGCGCAGATGGCGGTGGCGCCCGCACCGGCGACCACGAGAACGGTCACGACCGGACCGAGCTGGGTGATGGTGCCGAACGCCGTGCCGGCACCGGACAGGTCGGCCGCGCCGATCTCGCGCAGCAGGATGTTGAGCGTGAAGGCCACCAGGACCGTGAACGGAATGGACACCAGCAGCGTGGGGACCAGCGAGACGCGGGCGATCATCCAGGTCTGGTCGAGGAACTCGCGGAACTGGAACGGCCGCTGCCACATCTTGACGAAGGTGTCGATGGTCATCTCAAAGAACCCACCCACGGCCCGGGCCGGAGCCGCAAGCTGTTCGATCAACCTCGGCTCCGTTCTCGGTTGGGGGAAGAATGACCCTGCGTTGGCGAAGAGCCCGAATATAGCGGGTATCTGTTCGCTCCGGCGGCCTTTCCACCCCTGGTCTACACGCTCGGCTTAGTGAGCGGGCTCATACTAACTAGAACACGTTCACAGTGTCAAAGAACCGCAATCTTGCCGAAAAATTCTCGTTTCCGCTGGTCAAGACCAGTGTGACCTGCATCATTTTAGAACGTGTTCTAATCCCCATCAGTCACTCGGGTATGACGTTCTCGATTTCAAGAACCCATTAGCGCAGAGGCGGAGAATCCCGTTTCCGGATCCCGCTCAGCAAAGAAGCCGCCGAGCGCAGAACTCAGTGCCTCCGGGTCCCACGCGTCGCCGGTGGCCTCGAAGCGCTGCGCCACCGTCGGCGCGGCAACCAACGTGACCGTCGGGCCGTAGACGATGAACAGCTGCCCGTTGACGGCCTCGGCCGCGGGCGAGGAAAGATAGGTCACCAGGGTCACGACGTGCTCGGGCGACAACGCGTCGACCTGACCGTCGGACAGCTCCGGCGCGTCACCGAACACATCGGCGGTCATGGCGGTGCGGGCGCGCGGCGCAATGGCATTGGCTCGCACTCCGTAACGGCCCAGACCGCGGGCGGCGGTCAGCGTCAGCGCCGTGATCCCGGCTTTGGCCGCGCCGTAGTTGGCCTGCCCCACCGGTCCGGCCAGACCCGCCTCGGACGAGGTGTTCACGATCCGGCCGTAAACCCGGCCGTCCGCCGCCTCTTTCGCCTTCGCCCGCCAATAGGTGGCCGCATTGCGGGTCAGCAGGAAGTGGCCGCGCAGGTGTACGGCGATCACTGCGTCCCAGTCCTCGTCGGACATGTTGAACAGCATCTTGTCCCGCGTGATGCCCGCGTTGTTCACCACGATGCTCAGGCCGCCGAGGCCGTCCGCTGTCGACACGAGTTCGTCGGCGGTGCTGCGGGCGCTGATGTCACCGGCGACGGCCACGCCCTTGGCGCCGGCCGCGGCGATCTCGTCGAGCACATCAGATTTGTCCAGGGCGGCAGCGATGTCGTTGACCACCACGGTCGCGCCGGCACGGGCCAGACCGACGGCTTCCGCGCGGCCCAGACCGGCCGCGGCACCGGTCACGACGGCGACCTTGCCGGACAGGTCGAGGGCGTCGTTTCCAGCTGAATTCTGCGATGACGAAGTCAATTTATGAATACCTCTAGTCTTTTCGGATCAACGCTGCGCGGGGGCACTCGGCGACGGACTGCTCGGCCAGGTCCTCCTGGTCGGCCGGCACCGGGTCGGCCTTGATCACCGCATAGTCGTCGTCGTCCAAATCAAACAGGTCGGGGGCAATACCCACACATACCGCGTTGCCTTCACAACGATCGCGGTCGACTTCCACACGCATGACAACCTCCTCGTGTTCTTCACGCAATTGATCTCCGGGGCCTGCACAGACCTGCCAATGTGCTGGCTAACCATACCGCCCTGGACCCCAAGACTAGAACGTGTTACAACCGGTTGAGAAAAAGGTGCCGTTGAGCACCTTCGATACAACACGGCATGGCAACGCCACCCGACAGTGAGGACGTCAAGATGCGGATCGGTTACACCGCCGAGCAGGAGGAGTTGCGCCGCGAGTTGCGGTCGTACTTCACCAAACTGATGACACCCGAGCGTGCCGACGCCCTGGCCGCCAGCGACGGCGAGATGGGCCGCGGCAACGTCTATCGCGAAACCGTGTCGCAGATGGGCAAGGACGGTTGGCTGACGCTGAACTGGCCCGAGGAGTACGGCGGCCAGGCCCGCACGCCGATGGAGAGCCTGATCTTCAACGACGAGGCCGCCCTCGCCAACGTCCCGGTCCCGTTCCTGACCATCAACAGCGTCGCGCCGACGATCATGCACTTCGGCACCGAGGAGCAGAAGAACTTCTTCCTGCCCAAGATCGCCGCGGGCGATCTGCACTTCTCCATCGGTTACTCCGAGCCCGGCGCCGGCACCGACCTCGCGTCGCTGCGCACCACCGCCGTGCACGACGGGGACGACTACGTCATCAACGGCCAGAAGATGTGGACCAGCCTCATCGCCTACGCCGACTATGTGTGGCTGGCCGTGCGCACCAACCCCGAGGCGAAGAAGCATCGCGGCATCTCGATGCTGATCGTCCCCACCGCCGCCGAGGGTTTCTCCTGGACGCCGGTGCACACCATGTCCGGTGTCGACACCAGTGCCACCTACTACCAGGACGTCCGGGTGCCCAAGACGGCGCTCGTCGGCGATGAGGACGCGGGCTGGAAGCTGGTCACCAACCAGCTCAACCACGAGCGCGTCGCGCTGGTTTCCGCGCAGCCGATCTTCTTGGCGCTCAACGGGGTTCGCGAATGGGCCCAGAACACCAAAGATGTGCACGGCAAGCGGCTGATCGACGCCGAGTGGGTGCAGCTGAACCTGGCCCGAGTGCACGCCAAGGCCGAGGTGCTCAAGCTGATCAACTGGGAGCTCGCGTCGGCCGAGGATGTCGCGCCCTCCCCCGCCGACGCGTCCGCGGCGAAGGTGTTCGGCACCGAACTGGCGACCGAGGCCTATCGGCTGCTCATGGAGGTGCTCGGCACCTCGGCGACGCTGCGCACCGGATCGCCCGGCGCCCTGCTGCGTGGACGGGTGGAGCGCATGCACCGTTCGTGCCTCATCCTGACCTTCGGCGGTGGCACCAACGAGATCCAGCGCGACATCATCGGCATGGTCGCGCTCGGCCTGCCCCGAGTGAACCGATAAGGACCATCATGGATTTCACCCCTACCGAAGCATCCACCGATCTGGGCGGCCTGGTCCGCACCATCACCGAATCGGTTTGCACACCCGAACACCAGCGCGTGCTCGACGGACTCGACGAGCGCTTCGACCGCGACCTCTGGGCCAAGCTGATCGACGCCGACATCCTGTCGACGGCCGCGCCGGAGACGTTGGGCGGCGGCGGTTTCGGCGTGCTGGAACAGGCCGCCGTGCTGACCGCACTGGGCCGCCAGCTCGCGGCGGTGCCCTACCTGGAGTCCTCGGTGCTCGCCGCGGGCGCGCTGGCCAAGTTCGGCTCCGAAGCGCTGCAACAGGACTGGGCCGTGCCCGCGATCAACGGCGCGAAGGTCGTCACGGTCGCACTCGACGGTGAGATGGGCGAGGGCCCGGTGCAGGCTGCGTCTTCTTCAGGGCCTGACGGTCCTGTGTTCCGACTGACCGGATCCCGCACCCAGGTCGCCTACGGCCCGGTGGCCGACGCCTTCCTGGTGCCCGCCGAAACTCCCTCCGGTGTCCAGGTTTTCGTGATCACCGCCGCAGATCCGGGCGTCTCCGTGAGCACACTGGACACCACCGGTCACGGCACGGTGGGTCATCTGGAGCTCGGCGGTACCAGCGTCGACGCGTCCCGCGTCGTCGGCGGCCAGGAGGTGCTCGACTGGCTGACGGTACGCACCGCGCTGGGCCGCACCGCATTCCAGCTCGGTGTGCTGGAGCGCGCCCTGGAACTCACCGCCGTGTACGCCCGCGAGCGCGAGCAGTTCGACAGGCCCATCGGCAGTTTCCAGGCGGTGTCCTCGCGACTGGCCGACGGCTACATCGACGTCAAGGCACTGCGGTCGACGCTGACCCAGGCAGCGTGGCGGCTCTCCGAGGATCTGCCCGCCGACATCGACGTGGCCAGTGCCGCATTCTGGGCGGCCGACGCAGGCCACCGCGTCGCACACACGACGGTGCACGTGCACGGTGGTGTCGGTATCGACACGGATCATCCGATCCACCGGTACTTCCTGGCCGCCAAGCAGACCGAGTTTGCCCTCGGCGGGGCGACGGGGCAGCTGCTGCAGATCGGCCGCGAGTTGGCCGACACCCCGGCCTGACCGTGCCCGACACGGGCTCGACCGTCGGCGAGCTGCTGCTACCACTCGCGGGCGTTACGGACCGCGGCATCCATTGCGGTGCCGAGTTCACCAGCTGGCGCGACCATATCGCCGCGGGTGCCCAGCTGGCCGCGGCCCTGCGCGCCCGCCTCGACCCGAGCAGGCCGCCGCATGTCGGTGTGCTGCTGGGCAACACGCCGTTCTTCTCCAGCGTGCTGGTGGCGGCGGGCCTGTCCGGGCTGGTTCCGGTCGGTCTGAACCCGACGCGGCGTGGCGCGGCATTGGCAAGTGACATCGAGCGGGCGGATTGCCAGCTGGTGCTGGCCGATTCGGGTGCCGAGGTGCCTGCAGGCGTCTCTCACATCGACGTCGAATCACACGAGTGGACAACCGAACTCGCGGCCCATGCCGGCACTCCGGTGCGCTTCGCCGAGTTGTCCCCGGACGATCTCTTCATGCTGATCTTCACCTCCGGCACCAGCGGAGACCCCAAGGCCGTCCGGGTCACCCAGGACAAGGTGGCTTTCCCCGGCCGGATGCTGGCCGACCGGTTCGGGCTCGGCCCCGCCGACACGTGCTACCTGTCCATGCCGCTGTTCCACTCCAACGCGATCATGGCGGGCTGGGCGGTCGCGGTGGCCGCGGGTGCCTCGATCGCGTTGCGGCGCAAGTTCTCCGCGTCGCGGTTCATCCCCGATGTGCGCCGCTACGGCGCCACCTATGCCAACTACGTGGGCAAGCCGCTGTCCTACATCCTCACCACCCCGGCGCAACCCGACGACGCCGACAACCCGCTGAAGTTCCTGTACGGCAACGAAGGGGCGCCGCGAGATCTGGTGCGCTTCGCCGACCGGTTCGGCGTGCGGGTGGTGGACGGATTCGGCTCCACCGAGGGTGGCGTGGCAATCGCCAGGACCCCCGAGACCCCGGACGGGTCACTGGGGCCACTGACCGACGAGGTGGCCATCATCGACGTGCAGACCGGACAGCCGTGCCCGCCCGGGGTGGTCGGCGAAATCGTGAATCCGACTGGTGCCGGCTGGTTTCGGGGTTATTACAACTCCCCCGACGCCCAGGCCGAGCGGATGGCCGGCGGCGTCTACCACACCGGCGACCTCGCCTACCGGGACGAGTCCGACTTCGTGTATTTCGCCGGGCGCCTCGGCGACTGGATGCGGGTGGACGGCGAGAACCTGGGCACCGCGCCGATCGAGCGGATCCTGCTACGCCATCCCGACATCGCCGAGGCCGCCGTGTATCCCGTCCCCGACCCCGCGGTGGGTGACCGGGTGATGGCGGCGGTGGTGCCGGTGCCCGGCGCGTCCTTCGACGCCGAGACGTTCACGGCGTTCCTGACCGAGCAGGCTGACCTCGGCCCCAAACAGTGGCCGTCATTCGTCCGGGTCAGCACCGCACTGCCGCGCACCGAGACCTTCAAGGTGCTCAAGCGGGAACTGTCGGCCGAGGCGACCGACTGCGCCGATCCGGTGCACACCATCCAACGGCAGACCCTGCGCAGCTAGAGTGCGCGCATGGCCATCGACCCGTCCGCCGTCTCCCTGACCGACCGGGTCGCGGTGGTCACCGGTGGCGGTGAGGGGATCGGCCGCGGAATCGCAGCCGGGCTGCGCGCCTTCGGCGCCAAGGTGGCCCTCTGGGAACGCAACCCGCAGACCTGCGCAGGTGCGGCCGCCGATATCGGGGCGCTCGGCCTGGTCGTCGATGTGCGGGACGCGGACGCCGTCGATGAGGCGTTGCGTCGCACGGTCGACGAGTTGGGCCCGGTCCGGATTCTGGTGAACAACGCGGGAGGCACCTTCGCGTCACCGCTGTTGGAGACCTCGGAGAACGGCTGGGATGCCCTGTACCGGGCCAATTTGCGCCATGTCTTGCTCTGTACCCAGCGGGTCGCACGGGGGATGGCCGCCGCGGGCGAAGGCGGCAGCGTCATCAACATCACCTCCATCGAGGGGGTGCGAGCGGCCCCGGGATACGCCGCGTATGCCGCCGCGAAGGCCGGTGTCATCAACTACACCCAGACCGCGGCGCTGGAGTTGGCCGAGCACGGAATTCGGATCAATGCGCTGGCACCGGATTTCACCATGACCGAGGGCCTGGCCCGAATCGGTTCGCCGGAACGCTTTGCCCGTGCCGGCCGAATGGTGCCGATGGGGCGCGGCGGCGATGTCGACGAAATGGCCGGGGCGGCGATATTTCTGGCATCGGATCTGTCCAGCTACATCACCGGACAGACCATTCATGTCGACGGCGGAACCCACGCCGCGGGTGGCTGGTACCGACATCCCGAAACCGGCTCTTACACGCTGGGTCCGGGCTGAACCGGGTTAATTATCGTAAAAGTATTTGCCGAATCTGGCGACCCTTTCTGGTCCGCGAATTCGAGTAGTTCTACTCAGCACGTCGAACGCCCCACTGAGCTACGCTTCCGATCGGAAATGCACAGCGGCAAACTTTGCCGCAATGGCACCTGAAGACCTTTGACCCCCGAGGAGTTCTGTCATGAGAGCATCTGCGCTCACCGGTCTGGCGGCCGCAGCGACCGCCCTCGCCGTGGTCCTGTCGGGCTGCGGCTCGGACACCAAGACCGCGACGAGCAGTAGCGAGAAGACCACTGCGTCGTCGTCGGAGAAGACGTCGACCAGCAAGTCCGCCACGGCCACCAAGAAGCCCAAGGTGGCCCCGCGCGAGGAGGATGCGGCCGGTCCCAACCAGACCATCGCCGAGTACATCAAGGCGAACAACATTCAGGAAGCCCAGGTTCACCGTGGTGACCCCGGTTCGCCCACCATCGATCTGCCGCTGCCCGAGGGCTGGGAGTCGGCCGGCGCCGATACCCCGGACTGGGCCTACGGAGCGATCGTCTACACCGGTCCCGAGGCCGAGGAATACACCCCGAGCGTCGTCGCGATCGTGTCGAAGCTGACGGGCAACGTCGACGAGCAGAAGATCCTCGAACTGGCCCCGGGTGAGCTGCAGAACCTGTCCGGCTACGAGCCGCTCAACGAGGGCGCGTCGAGCACCCTCGGCGAGTACCCCGCCTTCCAACTGGGCGGCACCTGGGTCCAGGACGGCCAGAAGAAGATCGTCGCGCAGAAGACCGTCATCATCCCCGGCGCCGACGGCCTCTATGTGTTGCAGCTCAACGCTGACGGCCTGGAGAACCAGATGGACATCGTGAGCGCGGCGACCGACGCCATCGACTCGGGAACCACCATCACGCCCTGACCTGTTCGCTGAGGATGCCTCCACGGGTACGCCCGTGGGGGCATTTTCGTCGGGTAGCGTCGGGTTGTGGGTTACCGCGAGCTCGCCCCGCCGCCAGGCCTGAGTGCACTGGTCGAATGTGGCTGGACGGCAACGGGACTCACCGGGCCAGCCCGCATCCTGCCGGACGGCTGCATGGATCTGATCCGGTGGGAGGACCAGACCCTCGTCGCGGGGCCGGACACCACCGCCTTTCTCAGCCGATCCGGCCCGGAGCCGGTGCGCGGCTTGCGTTTCCACCCCGGGGTGCTGCCCCGGTTGCTCGGGGTCCCGGCCGCCGAGGTCCGCGACACCCGTGTTGCCCTGAGCGAGCTGCGTGCCGTCGGCCGGGACCGCTCACTGACCGAACTGGCCGAGACGATGGCCGCCTACCCACCCCTACCGGAAACGGCGCCGTGGTCGCTGACCACCCTGGGCGAGGTGACCCGGAACCTGGCCCGGGGCGCGTCGGTGGCCGACACCGCACGCGAAGCCGGGTGGTCTGCGCGCACGCTGCAGCGCCAGTGCACCGCGGTCTACGGGTACGGTCCCGCCATGCTGCGCCGAGTCCTCCGGTTCCGGCGGGCAACCCGGCTGCTGGACACCGGCGTCGCACCGGCAGAGGTCGCGGTCCGGGCCGGATACTCCGACCAGCCGCACCTGCACCGCGAGATCCGCACGTTGGCCGGATTGCCACTCGGTCAATTGGTCGCGGGTCAGCCTGCCGCCGCGAACAGGTCGATCGACGTGCCGTCCGGATCGCTGACCGTCGCGTAGCGCTGCCCCCAGGGTGCGTCGAACGGTGCCAGCATGCCCGGATGTCCGGCGGCGGTGAGCCGCTCATACAGCGCGTCGACCTGCGCGGGCGCATCCACACCGAACGCCAGCGCCAGCCGGCCGGCAGAGTCCGGCGGCGTCCAGCCGGCATGCATCCCGGCGATGACCTCCTCGGTGTCGAACGCCAGCCGGTTGCCGCCGGGCAGTGCCACCTCGACATGCGGCTCGTCTCCCTCGGGGACGGCCAGTCCCAGCAGACGATAGAAGTCCAGGGACCGGCGCAGGTCGGCGGGCACGATCTCGATGACCACAGAACTCAGGTGAATGCTCATCACCGCAGGTTAGGGCCCGCGCGCGGGCGGCGTCGTGAACGAATCGGACAAACCGGCCTGGTCGATACCGCCGGTACCGAGTAGGTTTGCCCTGACTACTAGTTACTCACCAGTAAGGGAGAGTCGACCATGCCCGCTCCATCCGCCGCGGACTTCGCCCATCTGCGCACGCTGGTCGCCATCGACGATGTGGACGCCCGCCCGTCCAAACCGATCGACGAGGTGTTCACCGGACGGGAACTCACCACCATCCCGGTCGGCAACGCCGACGATGTCGCGGCCGCGTTCGCCAAAGCCCGCGCCGCACAGGCCGAATGGGCCACCCGCCCGGTCACCGAGCGGGCCGCCGTCATCGAGCGCTTCCGTGATCTGGTGATCGCCAACCGCGACTCCCTGATGGACGTCGCGCAGGCCGAGACCGGCAAGGCCCGGTCGGCCGCCCAGGAAGAGATCGTCGACATGATCCTCAACGCGCGCTACTACGCGCGGGAGGCAGTCAAACTGCTGGGCACCAAGCGGGTGCAAGGCCTGTTGCCCGGCGTGGTCAAGACAGTGGTCAACTACCACCCCAAGGGCGTCATCGGCGTGATCTCGCCGTGGAACTACCCGATGGCCCTGTCCATCTCCGACTCCATCCCCGCGCTGCTCGCAGGTAACGCCGTGGTGGTGAAACCTGACAGCCAGACGCCGTACTGCACGCTGGCCAACGCCGAACTGCTGTACCAGGCCGGGCTGCCGCGTGACCTGTTCGCCGTGGTGCCCGGCCCCGGCTCGGTGGTCGGCACCGCGATCGTGGCGCACTGCGACTACCTGATGTTCACCGGCTCCACGTCCACCGGCCGGACCCTGGCCGAACAGTGCGGCAGCCGACTGATCGGTTTCTCCGCCGAATTGGGTGGCAAGAACCCGATGATCGTCACCAAGGGCGCCAACCTGGATGTGGCGGCCAAGGCCGCCACCCGCGCGTGCTTCTCCAACGCCGGGCAGCTGTGCATCTCTATCGAGCGGATCTATGTCGAACGGTCGGTCGCCGACGAGTTCGCCGCCAAGTTCGCCAAGCAGGTCAAGGCGATGAAGCTGTCCACCGCCTACGATTTCAGCGCCGATATGGGCAGCCTGATCTCCGAGGACCAGATCAAGACGGTGTCCGGCCATGTCGACGACGCGAAAGCCAAGGGCGCCAAGGTGATTGCCGGCGGCAACGCCCGGCCCGACATCGGTCCGTTGTTCTTCGAGCCGACCGTCCTGACCGACGTCACCGACGAGATGGAATGCGGCCGCAACGAGACCTTCGGTCCGCTGGTGTCCATCTACCCCGTCGATTCGGTGGACGAGGCGATCGCCAAGGCCAACGACACGGAGTACGGGCTCAACGCCAGCGTCTGGGCGGGCAGCAAGGCCGAGGGTGAGGCGATCGCGGCCCGGCTGCAGGCCGGCACCGTCAACGTCGACGAGGGTTACGCGCTGGCGTTCGGGAGCACCGCGGCACCGATGGGCGGCATGAAGGCCTCCGGGGTCGGGCGCCGCCACGGTGCCGACGGCATCCTCAAGTACACCGAATCGCAGACGGTGTCCACCGCCCGGGTGCTCAATCTCGATCCGCCGCTGGGCATTCCTTCCGCCTGGTGGCAGAAGGCGCTGACCCCGATGATCCAGGCCGTGCAGCGGCTGCCCGGCCGGTGATCGAACGGGCCAGGCGGCCCACGCTTGCGGGCACGCGGATCTGATCCGGGAACGGATCGCCGGGGCGACAGGCGTCTGATCCGTCGGCTTTACAGGCAGGGCATGGCACGCAACACTCGGTGGGCGTGAACACAGCCGACTTCTTGTTCGTGACGATGGACGGCGGCGGCAACGTGCCGCCGCTGCTCGGCGTCGCGGCTGCCGTCGCCGGACGCGGGCACCGCGTGCATGTGCTCGGCCATCCCCGACTGCGCGACGCCGTGGAACGTGCCGGACTGCAATTCGTGCCGTACAGCAAGGCCCGCCCGTGGGAACCTCAGGCGGAGAAGAGTGCCTTGCAGTGGGTTCCGATGTTCAACGATCCCGGCATCGCCGAGGACGTCAGCCGGTATTGCACCGATCGCCGCCCCGACGTCGCCGTGGTCGACTGCATGCTGCTACCGGCACTCAAGGCGGTTCAACGCGCGGGCATCACCAACGCTGCCTTCACCCACACGATTCGCGGATACATCGACGGCCCACACCGCCTCGGGGCAGGTACCTTGGCGCGGTTGTACGGCAACAACGCGGCCCAGCTGTGGAATTCGTCGAACGTCAACATCGTGGCGACAGTGCAACACCTCGATCCTGGCGCCCGGGAGCACCAGCCCGCGAACATCCGCTGGGTCGGCGCGGTCGTCGACGGCAGGCCGAGCCTGCCCAGCGATCCCCCGCTCGTGTTGGTGAGTCTGTCCACCAACGGCTTTCGCGGTCAGCGCAGCACGTTGGAGAAGGTCATCGCAGCCTTGGCCGCGTTGCCGGTACGCGCGGTCGTCACGACGGGCGGCGTGATCGACCCCGCGGACCTGCCGCGTGCACCGAACGTCGATGTCGTCGGCTACGCCGATCACCGCGAGATCCTGCCGCACTGCTCACTTCTGATCGGGCACGGCGGCCACGCCACCACCTTCCGTGCGCTGGCGCACGATGTGCCGATCCTGTTCCTGCCTTCCAGCGCGCTGTCCGATCAACGCATGATCGGATCGGCGGTCGCTCGCGCCGGAGCGGGCCGCACGATGACCAGGTTCGCAGGAGTCGGCGCGGTGCGTGATGCCATCGAGACGTTGCTCACCGATCCGGGCGTGCGCGCCGCGGCCACCCGACTCGGCGACGAGATCCGCGGTGCTGATGCCGCAGCCACGGCGGCCGAACTACTGATCTCGCTGCGGCCCTGACGAGCTCAGGAGCCCGCGATACCGTCCAGTCGCTTGGTGGTCTGCTCGAATCCACTCACCAGCTCGCCGATGATGTCGGCAACGGGACGGATCTCGTTCATCCGGCCGACGATCTGGCCCACCGGCATGGAGACCGTGTCCGGGTTGTCCGAATCGTTCATCCGCTGGTGTGCCTCGCTGACCAGGATGTTCTGCAGCGGCATCGGCAGCGGCTCCGGGGCGTCCGGGGCGTCCCAGGCATCGGTCCACTTGGTCTTCAGCAGCCGGGCCGGCTTGCCGGTATAGATCTTGCGGCGCACGGTATCCGCGGTGGTCGCGCGCAGCAGCGCGTCCTGGATCGTCGACGTGCCGCCGGGCAGTCGGTGGCCCAGGTCGTACTCCGCGGCGGTCAAGAAGGCCGAGCCCATCCAGACACCCTGGGCGCCGAGCGCCAGTGCCGCGGCCACCTGCTTGCCGGTGCCGATACCGCCGGCGGCCAGCACCGGGGCCTTACCGTCCAGTGCGTCGACGATTTCCGGCCACAGCACGACCGATCCGATCTCGCCGGTGTGCCCGCCGGCCTCATGACCCTGCGCGACGACGATGTCGACACCGTTCTCGACGTGGCGCAGCGCGTGCTTGGCGCTACCCGCCAGCGCAGCCACCGGAACGCCCGCGGCGTGTGCCTGTTCGATGACGTCCACGGGCGGGGAGCCCAGCGCGTTGGCGATCAGCTTGATCGGGTGCTTCAGCGCGACCTCGACGTGGCTGCGCGCCACCGAGTGCAGCCAGCCCAGCACGCCCTCGCTCTTCTCCTCGTCCTCGGGAAGCGGCGGAACACCCAGATCGGCAAGGGTTTTCGCGACGAAATCGCGGTGGCTCTGCGGAATCAGCTTGTTGATGTCGACGGCCGTGCCCTCGGTGGGGATCTTGGCCGGCATCACGATGTCGACACCGTAGGGCTTGCCGTCGGTGTTGGCGTCCATCCATTGCAGGACTTCTTCCAGGTCGTCGGCGTCGTTGAACCGCACGCAACCCAGCACACCGAGGCCGCCGGCCTTGCTGACCGCGGCGGCCACCTTCTCCGACGGGGTGAAGACGAAGATCGGGTATTCGATCCCGAACTTGTCGCAGAGTTCGGTACGCATCAGTTGGCTCCTACATGCTTGGCGTGCACTTCGTCGGCTTGCCGCTCCTCGGTGGTGTCCTTCGCCCACCGGTAGTCGGGCTTGCCCGCCGGAGAGCGTTTCACCTCGTCGACCAGCCAAAGACTGCGCGGCACTTTGTATCCCGCGATCTCGGTGCGCACGAACGCGTCGAGGGAGGCCAGCGTCGGCTGAGTGCCCTCGCGCGCCTGCACGACGGCCGCGACATGCTGGCCGAAGCGCTCGTCGGGCACACCGACCACCAGTGCGTCGAACACATCGGGATGGCCCTTGAGCGCGGCTTCGACCTCTTCGGGGTAGATCTTCTCGCCACCGCTGTTGATCGACACCGAGCCGCGGCCCAGCATCGTCACGCTGCCGTCGGCTTCGACCTCGGCGTAGTCACCCGGAATCGCATACCGCACACCGTGATAGGTCCGGAAGGTCTCGGCGGTCTTCTTCTCGTCCTTGAAGTAGCCGACCGGGATGTGGCCGCACTTGGCGATGATGCCGCGCACACCCGAACCCGGCACGACGGGGTTGCCGTCCTCGTCGAGCACCTTGGTGTTCTTGTCGATCGTGACGCGCGGTCCGCCGGTGTGGCTCTGACCCTTGGCGACGATGCTGGTGCCGCCGAAGCCGGTCTCCGAGGAGCCGATCGAATCGGTGATGACGCGGTTGGGCAGCAGCTCGAGGAACTTCTCCTTGAGGCTGGTGGAGAACAGCGCCGCGGTGCTGGCCAGCAGGAACAGCGACGACAGGTCGTAGGTGTTTCCCTCATCCTGGTGCGCCAGCAGCGCGTCGAGCAACGGGCGCGCCATCGCGTCGCCGGTGAAGAACAACAGGTTGACCTTGTGGTCGTGGATCAGGCGCCACACCTGGTCGGCGTCGAATTCCGGTGTCAGCACGACGGTTTGGCCGGAGAACAGCGCCATCCAGGTGGCCGACTGCGTGGCGCCGTGGATCATCGGCGGGATGGGTAGCCGGATCATCGGTGCATTCGTGGCGGCCTGCCTGGACAGGTCGTACTCGTCGGCGATGGGCTCGCCGGTCGCGAAGTCGGTGCCACCGAACAGCACCCGGTAGATGTCCTCGTGGCGCCACATCACGCCCTTGGGGAACCCGGTGGTGCCGCCGGTGTAGAGCAGGTAGATGTCGTCCTCGCTGCGCGGGCCGAAGTCGCGCTCGGGCGATCCCTCGGCGAGCGCGGCCTCGAATTCCACGCCGCCGTAGCGCTTGAAGTCGTCGTCTGACCCGTCCTCGACCACCAGGACGGTCTTGACGTTCGGCGTCTCGGGCAGCACATTGTCGACCCGGTCGGCGTACCGGCGCTCGTGGATCAGCGCGACCATGTCCGAGTTCTCGAACAGATACTTCAGCTCGCCCTCGACGTAGCGGAAGTTGACGTTGACCAGGATGGCGCCGGCCTTGACGATGCCGAGCATCCCGATGACGATCTCGATGCGGTTGCGGCAGTACAACCCGACCTTGTCGTCCTTCTTGACGCCCTGATCCTGGAGGTAGTGGGCCAGGCGATTGGCCTTCTCCTCCAGCTGGGCATAGGTCAGCTGCTCGTCACCACATATCAGGGCGACGCGGTCCGGTACGGCGTCGATGGAGTGCTCGGCGAGATCGGCGATATTCAGGGCCACGGAACCTAAACTAGAACGTGTTACATTTCGTGACAAGTCTGGGGTTACCGAACATGGAGGCAGGCACCGGTGAGCGAGACCGAAAAAGGACCCGACGCCCTCATTGAGCAGCGCGGACACACGTTGATCGTCACACTCAACCGTCCCGAGGCCCGCAACGCCCTTTCCGGCGAGATGCTCTCGATCATGGTCGAGGCGTGGGACCGCGTCGACAGCGATCCGGAGATCCGCACCTGCATCCTGACCGGTGCCGGCGGTTACTTCTGCGCGGGCATGGACCTCAAGGGTGCCACCAAGAAGCCGCCGGGTGACTCGTTCAAGGACGGCAGCTACGACCCGTCGCGCATCGACGGCCTGCTCAAGGGCCGCCGGCTGACCAAGCCGCTGATCGCCGCCGTCGAGGGCCCCGCGATCGCGGGTGGCACCGAGATCCTGCAGGGCACCGACATCCGCGTCGCCGGCGAGAGCGCCAAGTTCGGCATCTCCGAGGCCAAGTGGAGCCTGTACCCGATGGGCGGCTCCGCCGTGCGCCTGGTGCGCCAGATTCCGTACACGATCGCGTGCGACATGCTGCTCACCGGACGGCACATCACCGCGCAGCAGGCGCTGGACTACGGGCTGATCGGCTACGTCGTGCCCGACGGCACCGCGCTGGACAAGGCCCTGGAGATCGCCGAGGTGATCAACAACAACGGGCCGCTGGCGGTGCAGGCCATCCTCAAGACCATCCGGGACTCCGAGGGCATGCACGAGCTCGACGCGTTCAAGCCCGACACCGCGAACGGTATCCCGGTGTTCCTCTCCGATGACGCCAAGGAAGGACCGTTGGCGTTCAAGGAGAAGCGCGCACCCAAATTCCAGATGAAGTAGCGCGACGTGTGCACGTTCCGTATCGCTGAGCGTGACGGAACGTGCACAAGTCGCGGGGGTTACCTGTCCTGAAGCGCCTGCGACGGCAGGAACGCGTCGCCCTGCTCCCGGTCCAGGTATGTGGTCGCCTTGTTCTTGATGAAGAACAGGTAGACCACCAGCGAGACCGCGATGCAGACCGTCACGTAGCCGATGAACAGCGGCACCTGGTCGCGGGCCTTGAGCGCCTGGTAGATCAGCGGCGCGGTGCCGCCGAAGGCCGAATTCGCCAGGGCGTAGCCCACTCCCACACCCAGCGCGCGCACGTTCGCGGGGAACAGCTCGGATTTCACCAGGGCGTTGATCGAGGTGTACCCGGTGAGGATCACGTAGCCGACGGCGACCAGCATGAACGACAGCAGCGGCGAATGCGTCTGCGGCAGATAGGTGATCAGCACGTAGGTGTAGAGCACGCCACCCACACCGAAGAACACCAGCAGCGGTTTGCGCCCGACCTTGTCGCTGATGATCCCGCCGACGGGCTGCAGCAGCATCAGGAAGATCAACCCGATCAGGTTGATCCAGGTCGCGGTCATCGCCTCGTTCTTGTACGTCGCCTTGACGATGGCGGGCGCGTTGACGCTGTAGGTGTAGAACGCCACGGTGCCGCCGAGAGTGATGAGGAAGCACAGCACCAGCGGCCGCCAGTAGCGCGTGAGCAGAACACGGATGGATCCTGCGCCGGTGTCCTTGCCCTCCCTGATCGCCTCCAGCTGCTCCGGGGACAGCGATTCGTCCATGGTGCGGCGCAACCAGAACACCACGATGGCGGCCGCGCCGCCGACGGCGAACGCGATGCGCCAACCGAATTCGTGCACCTGATCGGTGCTCAGCGTGGTCAAGATGATCAGCAGGGTGAACTGGGCGAGCACGTGACCGCCGACCAGGGTGACGTACTGGAACGACGAGAAGAACCCACGCCGTTCCCGTGTGGCCGCCTCGGACATGTACGTCGCCGACGTGCCGTATTCGCCGCCGGTGGCGAAGCCCTGCACCAACCGGCACAGGATCAGGATGATCGGGGCGGCGGCGCCGATGGTCTCCCGGCCCGGCACCACCGCGATCACCAAGGAGCACAACGCCATCAGCGAGACGCTGATGGTGAGCGCGGCGCGCCGGCCCCGGCGGTCGGCGAACCGCCCGAAGAACCAGGAACCCAGCGGCCGAGTCAGGAAGGTGACCGCGAAGATGGCGTAGACGTAGATCGTCGAGTTCTGGTCGGCCGGATCGAAGAACTGCTTCTCGAAGTACGACGCGAAGACGGTGTAGACGTAGACGTCGTACCACTCGACCAGGTTGCCCGAGGACCCCCTGATGGTGTTCCAGATGGCGCGGCGGGTGTCCGCCGATGTCGATGTCGATGTCGTCATGCACCATCTGTAGCCGTCCGGGGTGCCCCGAGTGAAGGCTCTGCCGGATTTGGCGCCGAATTCTTGCAGAGCCCTTACATTCGCGGGGACACCCGTATCCGAGGATTGGAGCTCACCGATGTTTCGCGGCGCGATCGAAGACCGGCTCGCCATCAGGGAACGTTTCGACAGTTACGCAGGCGCGGTGACGCGCGGGGCCCTCGACGACTACCTGGACTGCTGGACCGCCGACGGCGCCCGCCGCGGCGTCGGCGGCGAATGCCAGGGCATCGATGCGTTGCGGGCCCACTGGGACGGCATCTGGAAAGCGTTGGCGCAGATGACTTTCATCACCCAGATCGGATCCATCGAGGTCGATGGCGACCACGCCGGGGCCACCTCGTTCTGCCTGGAGAACTTCCGGTTGCACGACAACACGACTCGGCAACTCGTCGGCGCCTACGACGACCGGCTGCGCAAGGTAGACGGTGTCTGGCGATTCAGTGAGCGCCGCTACCGGATACTCCTGGAGAACCTCTAGTCGAGCACCCGCGGGACCGGGGTGAACACCACCGGCATCGCCTCGGGGCCGCTGACGAAGTTGGCCGGCCGCAACGGCACCTGCGCGCCGTCGGCCAGTCGCAGGTCCGGCAGCCTGCGCAGCACGCGTTCGGTCATCAGCTTCAGCTCGAGACGGGCCAGCTGGTTGCCCAGGCAGAAGTGGCTGCCGAAGCCGAATGCCAGGTGACTGTTCGGGTTCCGGTCGATGCGGAACTCGTCGGGGTTCTCGAACGCGGCCTCGTCGAAGTTGGCCGCCTCGAACATCAGCATGATCTTCTCGCCCGCCTTGAGCTCCGTGCCGTGGAACTCGGTGTCGGCGGTGACGGTGCGGCACATGTTCTTCACCGGTGATGTCCAGCGCAGCATCTCCTCGATGGCACCAGGAAGCAGCTCCGGATTCGCAACGAGGGCCTCCCACTGATCCCGGTGTCGCAGCAGCGCCTCGGTGCCCCCGGACAAGGTGTGCCGGGTGGTCTCGTCGCCGCCGATCAGGATCAGCAGCGTCTCCATGACGATCTCATCGTCACTCATCCGCTGGCCGTCCACCTCGGAGTGCACCAGGATCGAGAACAGATCGTCGGTGGGTTCGGCGCGGCGCTTGGCGATGACGTCCATGGTGAACGCGGTGTAGGCGGCGAACGTCTCCATCAGCTTCTGGATGCCCGATTCATCGATGTGCGAGGACAGTCCGCACACCAGGTCATCGGACCACTGCAGCAGCATCTCGCGTTCGGTCGGCAGCACGCCGAGCATGTCCCCGATGACCGCCATCGGCAGCGGAGCGGCGATCTCACGGACGAAGTCGGCCTCACCGCGTTCGCACACCCCGTCGATCAGGGCATCGCACAGCCGCTCGATGGACGGCAGCTTGTCCATCACCCGCTTGCGGGTGAAGCCGGCGTTGACGAGCTTGCGCCGCACCAGGTGCGCCGGGTCGTCCATGTCGATCATGTACGGCATGCCGGGCTGGTCGGGCCGGATTCCGCCGGCGCTGGAGAACAGTTCCGGGTTGCGTTCGGCGTCGAGCACCGCCTGATAGCTCGCGGCGGCGGCCTGCCCGTTGCGGTCCCGGAACACCGGCTGGTTGGCCCGCATCCACCGGTAGGCCTCGCGGGCGGCGGGACCGTCGGCGTAGAAGCGGCCGTCGGCCAGATCCACATCGGGCTTGGCGATTACAGATGTCACGCGATCTCCTTGGCGTCACCGAAAGTCATGTCCACGTTCTGCGCAGACCCCGAGAACAAGGCCCGTTTGGGGAAGCCGAGTTCGGCGAGTTCTCTGGCGTAGGGATGTGCACCGAGGCGCACCCGGACCCCACCCGGCCGGTACCGCACACCCGTCATCCGCATCTCACCCGAAGTTTCGCGGGTGACGCCGTCCAGGTGCGAGTAGGTCGGATGCACCTGGGGGCGCGAGGTGAACATCGCGGGCACCGGCAACCCCGGGCTGAAATCCATCCCGACGGCGTGGCTGCCCTCGATGCTGACGTCGAAGGAGAACGGTTTCCCGTCATCAATCCTGAAGTCCGCCATCACCTTCGGGTAACCCCAGATGGTCCGGCCGGCCTCCAGCGTGAACGCCTGATCGACGGGCAGGTGGTGGATGAACGCCCCGGCCGACTGCAATGCACGCAACCCCGACGCGTTGGAGCCGGGCGGATTGACCATGACATTGGTGCCGTACTCGTAGTACTGGCCCAGATCGGTGTCGAGGTAGTGCATCAGCATCAGCACCACGATGGCCTTGGTGGGCCGGTACCGGCAGACCTGCAGACCGCTGTAGTCGACCATCCGCTGGGCGGCGTCGGCGTTCACCGAGAACATGGCCATGTGCTGCTGCGCGGTGCGCACCCGCACCGGCATCGTCAGGACGGTGCCGGCGATGGTGTGCTGCGTGGCTTGGGTCACACGCCAAATCTAGAACGCGTTCTAGACAACTGGCAAGAAGTGTCTACACCAGCCCGGCAAGATCGTTGATCTGCTCGACCGACCGAGCCCCGACCACCATCATCGTGACGCCGGATGCTTCCCACGCCTTGATCTGTTCCTTGACGTAGTCCAGGTTGCCGACGATCGCCGAATCGTCGACCAGCTCGTCGGGGATGACCTTGGCCGCTTCATCCTTCTTGTCGTTGCGGAACAGCCTCGTCACGTCGTCGACGACCTCCGCGTAGCCCATCCGGCGGTACACATCGGCGTGGAAGTTGGTGTCCTCCGCTCCCATCCCGCCCATGTACAGGGCCAGGTGCGGCTTCATCAATTCCATGATCGCCGGTCGGTCGTCGGTGACCACGACCTGCGCGGTCGCACAGATCTCGAAGGTCTCGCGGGTGCGCCGCGCTCCGGGGCGCGCGAAGCCCTCGTCGAGCCATTCGTTGTACATGCCCGCGATGCGCGGCGAGTAGAAGATCGGCAGCCAGCCGTCGGCGATCTCGGCAGCCAGGGCGACGTTCTTCGGGCCCTCGGCGCCCAGCATCACCGGGATGTCGGCGCGTAGCGGGTGGGTGATCGGCTTGAGGTTCTTGCCGAGTCCGGTGGTGCCCTCGCCGGTCAGCGGCAGCGGGTAGTGCGGTCCGGCGCTGTGCACCGGCGCCTCGCGGGCCCAGACCTGGCGCAGGATGTCGACGTACTCGCGGGTGCGGGCCAGCGGCTTGGGGAACTTGGCGCCGTACCAACCCTCAACCACCTGCGGACCGGACACACCGAGACCCAGGATGTGCCTGCCACCGGACAGGTGATCCAGCGTCAGCGCGGCCATCGCGCAGGCGGTCGGGGTGCGCGCGGACAGTTGGATCACCGAGGTGCCCAGCCGCAGCTTCGTGGTTTCGCGACCCCACCAGGCCAGCGGGGTGTAGGCGTCCGAGCCCCATGCCTCGGCGGTGAAGACGGTGTCGAAGTCCGCCACCTCGGCCGCAGCGACCAGTTCGGCGTGGTTGGTCGGGGGCTGCGCGCCCCAGTAGCCCAACTGCAAACCCAGCTTCATAAGCTCGCCTCTCGACCGGTGGTTGAAACCATTCTTAGAACCTGTTCTACTCGATGCCGTGACCACAGGCCAAAGCAGCCCGGTGCAGATCGACAAGCATGAGCGGCCTCTC
Organism: Mycolicibacterium cosmeticum; assembly: GCA_016197365.1. GTDB lineage: Bacteria > Actinomycetota > Actinomycetes > Mycobacteriales > Mycobacteriaceae > Mycobacterium > Mycobacterium cosmeticum_A. The sequence continues at coordinate 272,204 of JACPVS010000017.1, forward strand.
TCGGCGCCGCTGAAGCTCGCATTCGACTACACCCGTTCAGTCGGACCACTCCTGTCCCAGTTCTTCACCGCACTGCGCGAACGACGGATCGTCGGCGTCCGCGGATCGGACGGCCGGGTACATGTACCGCCCGCCGAGTATGACCCGGTCACCTACGCGGCCCTGACCGAGGTGGTGCCCGTCAGCGCCGTCGGCACGGTGCAGTCGTGGACCTGGCAGCCGACGCCTCTGGAGGGCCAGCCGTTGGACCGGCCGTTCGCCTGGGCGCTGATCAAGCTGGACGGCGCGGACACCGCACTGCTGCACGCGGTCGACGCGCCCGAGGGCACGCTCAAGACCGGGGACCGGGTGCACGCGCACTGGATCGACGAGCCGGTCGGCGCCATCACCGACATCGCCTACTTCGTTCCCGGTGAGGATCCGGAACCCGAGGGCGCGCCCGATGACCGGGACCCCATCACGGTGCAGGTGACGCCGAGCTTCATCGAGATCCAGCACACCGCCTCACTGCCCGAGACCACGTTCCTCAAGGCCCTCGAGGAGGGCAAGCTGCTGGGTGGCCGCACCAAGAGCGGCCGCGACGGCCAGCCCGGCAAGGTGTACTTCCCACCCAAGGAAGCCGATCCCGCAACGGGTTTGGCGCTCGATGAGTTCCTCGAGCTGCCCGATGTCGGCACGGTCACCACGTTCGCGATCATCAACATCCCGTTCCCGGGGCAGCGCATCAAGCCGCCCTACGTCGCCGCCTACGTGCTGCTCGACGGCGCCGACATCCCGTTCCTGCACCTGGTCGTCGAGATCGACCCGGCGGATGTGCGGATGGGTATGCGCGTACAGGCGGTGTGGAAGCCCCGCGAGGAGTGGGGCCTGGGCATCGACAACATCGACTACTTCAAGCCGACGGGTGAGCCCGATGCCGACTACGACTCCTACAAGCACCACCTGTAAAGGCAGACATGACTGACATCGCAGTGGTGGGCTTCGCACACGCGCCCCACGTCCGCCGCACCGACGGCACCACCAACGGCGTCGAGATGCTGATGCCGTGCTTCCACAAGCTGTACGAGGAGCTCGGCCTCAAGCAGACCGATATCGGCTTCTGGTGCTCGGGATCCTCGGATTACCTTGCCGGCCGCGCCTTCTCGTTCATCTCCGCGATCGACTCGATCGGTGCCATCCCGCCCATCAACGAGTCGCACGTCGAGATGGACGCCGCGTGGGCGCTCTACGAGGCCTACATCAAGCTGCTCACCGGGCAGGTCGAGACGGCCCTGGTGTACGGCTTCGGCAAGTCCTCGGCAGGCACGCTGCGCCGGGTACTGGCCCTGCAGACCGACCCGTACACCGTCGGGCCGCTGTGGCCGGACTCGGTGTCGATGGCCGGGTTGCAGGCCCGCGCCGGACTGGATGCCGGTAAGTGGACCGCCGAGCAGATGGCTCAGGTGGCCCTCGATTCCTACGCCGCCGGCGGCCGCACCGACAAAGAAGAGGTCACCGGCAGCATTGACGATCTGCTGTCGCGGCCGTTCTTCGCCGACCCCCTGCGTCGCCACGACATCGCGCCGATCACCGACGGGGCCGCCGCGATCGTGCTGGCATCCGGCGACAAAGCGCGCGAACTGCGCGAAAACCCCGCCTGGATAACCGGTTTCGAGCATCGCATCGAGACACCGATCCTCGGCGCCCGCGACCTGACGACCTCGCCGTCCACCACCGCGTCGGCCAAGGCGGCCCTGAATGGTGACGCGGGTTCGATCGACATCGCCGAGATCTACGCCCCGTTCACCCATCAGCAGCTGATCCTCACCGAGGCCATCGGGTTGGGGGCCTCGACGAAGGTCAATCCGTCGGGCGGCGCGCTGTCCGCCAACCCGATGTTCTCGGCCGGACTGGAGCGCATCGGTTTCGCCGCGCAGCACATCTTCTCTCGTTCGGCGCAGCGCGTGCTGGCGCACGCCACCAGCGGCCCTGCGCTGCAACAGAATCTCGTCGCCGTCCTGGAAGGGAAATAAAGATGGCGGGCAAGCTTGCCGCGGTGCTGGGCACCGGGCAGACGAAGTACGTCGCCAAGCGACACGACGTGTCGATGAACGGCCTCGTGCGTGAGGCCATCGACCGTGCGCTCGCCGATGCCGGATCGACGTTCGACGATATCGACGCCGTGGTGGTCGGCAAGGCGCCCGACTTCTTCGAGGGCGTGATGATGCCCGAACTGTTCATGGCCGACGCGGTCGGAGCGACGAACAAGCCGCTGATCCGGGTGCACACCGCTGGTTCGGTGGGTGGTTCGACCGCGATCGTCGCGGCCAGCCTGGTCCAGTCCGGCAAGTACAAGCGCGTGCTGACCATGGCGTGGGAGAAGCAGTCGGAATCGAATGCCATGTGGGCGTTGAGCATTCCGGTGCCGTTCACCAAGCCGGTGGGCGCCGGCGCGGGCGGCTACTTCGCCCCGCACGTGCGCGCCTACATCCGCCGCTCCGGCGCCCCGAACCACATCGGCGCCATGGTGGCGGTCAAGGACCGGCTCAACGGCGCGAAGAACCCCTTGGCGCACCTCCATCAGCCCGACATCACGCTGGAGAAGGTGATGGCCTCCCCGATGCTGTGGGACCCGATCCGCTACGACGAGACCTGCCCGTCGTCCGACGGAGCGGCCGCGATGGTGATCGGCAACGAAGAGGCCGCCGAGGCGCATCTCGCCAATGGCAATCCCGTCGCCTGGATCCACGCCACCGCGCTGCGCACCGAGCCGCTGGCCTACGCCGGCCGTGATCAGGTCAACCCGCAGGCCAGCCGCGACGCCGCGGCCGCCCTGTGGAAGGCCGCGGGCATCACCTCACCCATCGACGAGATCGACGCCGCCGAGGTCTACGTGCCGTTCTCCTGGTACGAGCCGATGTGGCTGGAGAGCCTGGGCTTCGCGGCCGAGGGCGAGGGCTGGAAGCTCACCGAGGCCGGCGAGACCGCCATCGGCGGCCGGATCCCGTTCAACGCCTCCGGCGGCGTGCTGTCGTCGAACCCGATCGGCGCGTCGGGGATGATCCGGTTCGCCGAGTCGGCCATCCAGGTGATGGGCAAGGCGGGCGACCATCAGGTCCCGGGCGCGCGCAAGGCCCTCGGCCACGCCTACGGTGGCGGAGCCCAGTACTACTCGATGTGGGTCGTCTCCAGCGACAAACCAGCACAGTGACGGCACCGGTCACCCTTGCGGGGCGGCGGTCGCGCGAAGCGGCCGTCGCCCGCGACAAGGACGCCTGGCTCGCGTTGTTCGCCGACGACGCGATCGTCGAGGACCCGATCGGTCCGTCGCACTTCGACCCCGAGGGCAACGGTCATCGAGGCAAGGAGGCGATCGCCAGATTCTTCGATATGGCGATCGCCCCGAGCCAGTTGGAGTTCCACTTCGACAAGACGTATGTCTGCGGCGACGAGGAAGCCAACGTCGGTCACATCGTGATCGTCTCGAGCGGGTATCGCGTGCAGGCCGACGGGGTGTTCACCTACCGGGTGAACGCGGAGGGAAAAATCGCCGCTCTGCGGGCGTATTGGGAGCTGGCGGCGGCCACGGCGGGCGCCCGCAAGATCTGACGTCGTCGCGTAGCGTTGAGGACGCTTTGTTCCCTAGTTTGTAAGAGTCAACAGATCACTGTGCTGCGCCTCAAGACGTCCGCCATTGCCCCCATCGCCCTCGCGGCTGCCCTGATCAGCGGTTGCGCCGGCACCAACGGCAGCACGCCCGCGGCGACCAGCCTGCCCGGATTTCCGGCGCAGCCCCCGGTGACGACGACGTCGTCGTCACCGGCGAAGGCCGCGCCGAACTACGAGCGCCTGCTGATCAGCGCCGAGGACCTCAGTGATGAAGAGGACACCTTCCACCAGCAGTCGGCGCAGTCACAGCCCGACGGACAACCGGGCGCCAGTGCCTTCTTCGTCAACGACCGGGACGACCGCGCCATCAGCAGCGTCGTGCTGATCTATCCGGATGCTGCGACGGCCGAGGCCACCCTGAAGCAGGCGCAGGCGACGCTGCCCTCGTTGGTGGCCGGCGGCACCCCGCAGCCCATCGCCGTGGGCACCGGCGGCGTCGTCGTCAAGGGCGCCAAACCCGAAGAGGACAAGTCGGTCACCCTGATGTTCTTCACCGTCGACCGCGCCCTGGTCCGGATGGAGTTCCAGAGCGCGATCGGCGACACCACCACCGACGGGTTCGTCACCAACGTCGGCAAGATGCAGGCGATCGCGCTGCGCACCGGCCTGGCTACACAGCCCTGAGTCCCTCGGCGTAGCGGCGCGCCAGATCCTGGTACGCCTGGCCGTTGGTGTTGATCCAGATCTCGGCGCCGGTGCCCGCGATCGGCCCCTTGATCTTGGCGGGTGAGCCCGTCACCAGCACCTCGTCGGGAATCTTGGTGCCGCCGGTCACCAGCGCATGCGCGGCGACCAGAGTCCTGGAACCGATGACCGCTCCGTCGAGCACGGTCGCATGGTTGGCGATGACCGCATGGCTGCCGATATGGGCACCGTGGATGACGCAGCAATGCGCGATGGTGGCTCCGGGACCCACATCGACCGGGATACCCGGCGGGGCGTGCAGGACCGATCCGTCCTGCACGTTGGCTCCCTCGCGGATGATGATGGGCGCATAGTCGGCCCTCAACACCGCGTTGAACCAGACCGAGGCCCCGGCGGCGACGTGCACGTCCCCGATGAGCGTGGCGGTCGGCGCGACGAACGCGGTCGGGTCCACCACGGGAGCTCGGCCCTCGAATTCATAAAGAGGCATGGTTCACATATACCGCAGGTGGGCATACGTGCATTGCGCGAACGAGGACCAAAACTGTAACGTGTTCTAGTTAGAAGACCGATACGGGAGGCCCACCGTGAGTACCGAATCTGCGAGCGTCCGCGAGATCGACACCGGAGCGCTGCCGGACCGCTATGCCCGCGGCTGGCACTGCCTCGGGCCGGTCACCGATTTCCTCGACGGCAAGCCCCACGGCGTCGAGATCTTCGGCAGCATGCTCGTCGTGTTCGCCGACTCGAACGGCGAGGTCAAAGTCCTCGACGGGTACTGCCGTCACATGGGCGGCAACCTGTCCCAGGGCACCATCAAGGGTGACACCGTCGCGTGCCCGTTCCACGACTGGCGCTGGGGCGGCGACGGCAAGTGCAAGCTGGTCCCCTACGCCAAGCGCACCCCGCGGCTGGCCCGCACCCGCGCCTGGGAGACCGACGTGCGCGGCGGCCTGCTGTTCGTGTGGCACGACGCCGAAGGCAACCCACCGCCGGCCGAAGTGCGCATCCCCGAGATCCCCGAATCCGTCAGCGACGACTGGACCGAATGGCGCTGGAACTCGATGCTCATCGAGGGCAGCAACTGCCGCGAGATCATCGACAACGTCACCGACATGGCGCACTTCTTCTACATCCACTACGGGCTGCCGACGTACTTCAAGAACGTCTTCGAAGGCCATGTCGCCTCGCAGTACCTGCACAACGTCGGCCGTCCCGACGTGAACGACCTGGGCACCACCTACGGCGAGGCGCACCTCGACTCGGAGGCCAGCTACTTCGGCCCGTCGTTCATGATCAACTGGTTGCACAACAACTACGGCGGTTTCAAGGCCGAGTCCATCCTGATCAACTGCCACTATCCCGTCAGCCAGAACAGCTTCATGCTGCAGTGGGGCGTCATCGTCGAGAAGCCGAAGGGCCTCGACGAGAAGACCACCGAGAAGCTGGCCCGCGTGTTCACCGAGGGCGTCAGCAAGGGCTTCCTGCAGGACGTCGAGATCTGGAAGCACAAGACCCGCATCGACAACCCGCTCCTGGTCGAGGAGGACGGCGCCGTCTACCAGATGCGCCGCTGGTACCAACAGTTCTACGTCGACGCCGCCGATGTCACCGCGGACATGACCGACCGCTTCGAGATGGAGGTCGACACCACGGCCGCCAACGAGAAATGGCATGTCGAGGTGGAGGAGAATCTCAAGCGCCAGGAAGCCCAGAAGGCCGAGCAGCCGGCGGAGGCGTGAGTCCATGACCCAGACGCCCGATGTCGACAGGCTGGCCCGCTCGATGCTGGAGTTGCTCGGCCACGACGATCACGATCACGCGGGCGGCACCACGTCGGCGTCCGGATCATGGTCCAAGGCACCGGATTTCGCTGACGACCCACGCCGCGCGGCCGCCGTCCGGGAGGCCACCGCGCGCGACCGGGAACGGTATCTGACCTCCGGCCTGGTGTCGGTGGACTGTCGGTTCTGCCATGTCGCGGTACAGGTGAAGAAGCTCGGCCCGGAACAGACGTCGGTGCAATGGAGCAGCGAGGCCACCCAGCGGTGTGCCGTGTTCAGTGAGATCAGGGACGCCGGCGGGGATCCCGCCCGTGCCCGGTCTTGTCCGAAGCTGACGGACTCCATCAAGCATGCCGTCGCGGAAGGCTGCCTGGAAGAAGTGTCGACCGCACCCTCGCCGGGTGACGGCTAGCGTTACCGCTGCCGACCGGTCACGCCTTCACGAAATCGTAGATGCGGTAGACGATGTCACCGCACTCCACCTGGTTGTACAGCCGGGCGCCTTGCACACCGGCGATGTCGCGAGCCACCCCACGGATGGGCCTGGGCATGTGCTTGGCGATCAATTCGGTATGCCGGACCGTGTTCTTCTCCAGACCCCGCAGCACCTCCGCTTCGATCGGACGTTGCAACAGCTCGGTCAGTGACCAATCGTCGAGGTCCTTCTCCCACTGCTCCAGATCATTCCCCGTCCCGCCGCGCAGATCGGCATACAGGAAGTGACCGCCGGGACGCAGCACCCGCGCGACCTCGGCGAGGAACTGGGTGAAATGCGGATAGAGGTGCGCCGCTTCGACATTGATCACCGCATCGAACGACCCGTCGGGGAACGGCAGATGTTCGGCGTCGCCGTGCACGAACGTCAGATTCGGTAGTTGGTGATGTGCCTTGCAATACGCGATGCCCGCCGGATTGAGGTCCAGTCCGGTGTAGGAGGCCGGCTTCATGTAGCGACTGACGTAGGACGCCGCACCCCCGTGCCCGCAGCTGACCTCGAGGACATCCTTACCGGCCAGCTCGATCTGGTCGGCGGTGCGGTGATACAGCTGGATCGAATAGCGGTCGACCTCGTCGGCCGCCTCCAGCGGGATACCCATCGGGGGATCCTCCTCGTAGCCCCAGTTCAGGAAGTGCAGATCGTCGTCACCCAAACTCTTGGTGAGAATGCGATAGCCGTAACTGGACACCAATTTGCCAAAATGTCGGTGTGAGATACCGACAACCCGCATCAGCCAGTCCCGGCGATAGGGTTTGGTCGAAGAAGTCGTCATGTCAAAGCACTATGGAGCACTTCTGTGAGCTTCGCCACATGAGTGGGGATTCGCAGCCGGACGTCTTTGCCATCACAACAAGCACATGTTCCGGTCGCAACCAATTACAGGCCTGGTTGCCAGGATCCGCGCGGCGAAATGACTCGTCAACGGCCCGTTCCCGGATCTGCCCGATAGCATCAGGCATGCCGTCGCGGAAGGCCGTCCGGACAAAATCCCGAATGCGGCCACCGCGGGTGAATTCCGTCATCGGCGTCCTCGCATGTGCGCTCGCGCTGACGGGCTGCACCCGCTTCGTCGACACCGCCCTGCCGCAAGCTGCGCCCAGAGTGGGCCCGATCATCGCCGCACAGGTCGGCGACCTACTCAGCGAGCACGTCCAGAGCAAGGACGGCAATCGGTTCGTCACCGTCGAGCCCGCGTCCTGCGCCGGCGTGGCCCGGGAGCAGGACGCGCCCTTCATCGTCGACCGCCACCCCGTCGTCACCGACGGCGGACACTGGGTCGCGATGGACGGGCGCGAGGTCTACATCGAGGAGATCGCCGCCGTCTACCCCTCGGACTTCGATCCGAAGGCCGCGCTCGTCGGGGCCCACGCCACCATCGAATCCTGCCGGGGTACGCCGTTCCTCGTGACCAGCATGAAGGGCCGCGAGTACCACTTCACCATGGACCCGCGCGTCGACCCGGACTCACCGAGCATCGTGGCGTGGTCCTTCCACAGCGCCGACTGGGGCTGTGACAACGCGTTCGTCGCCGCGTACAACGCGGCTGTCGAGATCACCGCTTGTGGCCCCGTCAACGGCTACGACGTCGGTGCACTGGCCAAGGACACACTCAAACGCATTGAGCTGCTGGTGAATACGACGGCGTGACGGTCAGAGCCCGTTGAACCGCGCCTTGACCTGCTCGGCCGTCAGCCCGTAGTCATCCAGTGAATAGGTGTGCTTCGGCGCGCGCGGCCCCTGCTGGCTCTCGGCGTGACTGTCGGCGATGGCCTGGCGGGCCGCGTCGGTGAAGTCGATCCCGAAGGTCTGGTAGATGCCCTCGACGGCGCCCACCGGATCTTTGATGAACTCGAAGTAGTCCACATCGCAGAACTGAGCCGGATCATGCTTGGCCCGTTCGGCATCGAAGAGTTCCAGTCCTCGCGACCAGGTCTCCATCGAGTCCGCGCCGATGACATCGCCACCGAAGGTGTTCGACCAGCCTTCGGTGGTGTGCTGGGCCAGTGAGCACATCGACGCCATGATCGTCTCCGCAGGCCGGTGGCACTGCACCACCAGCGCATCCGGGTAGGTCGCGAACAGTGCATCGAGGGCGAACAGGTGACTGGGATTCTTGAGTACCCAGCGCTTCTCGGGTTCGTTGAGCCCGATCAGCTGCAGATTGCGGCGGTGCCGCGCATAGGACTTGGTCCAGTCCTGACGGGCCAGCCACCGCGAATAGGTGGGGATGTGCGCGAGCGTCTCGTACGACACCGAGTGCAGCGACTGGCGCAACAGCTGCCAGCACTCCTCGACCTCGTCAGCGGTCATGTAGTGCAGGCCGGTGTAGTCCGGGTTCTCCTCGTGCGCCTTGGTGAACTGCGCGTCGAGCTGCTGGAAGACCGGGTTCTGCGACCAGGTTTCGCGCGGCGGGCGGGGTTGCGGGAACTCGGCGAGCCACAGTTCCAGGCCCTGGTGTCGCGGGTCGGCCGTGAGCAGCCGGTGGATCACGGTGGTGCCGGTGCGTGGCAGCCCGGTGACGAAGATGGGCCGCTCGATCGGTACGTCGGCGTGCTGGGGATACTGCTTGAACGCCGCCTCGGACACCAGACGGGCCACCAGGGCGTTGCGCACGAAGAAGCGCTGCATCTTGCTGCCGAACTCGGTGAGGTCGGCGTCGCGCTGATAGGAGTCCAGCAGCACGCCCAGCGCTTCCTTGTAGTTGTCGTCGTCGCTGCCGAAATCGTCCAGCCCGCAGGCCTTTACCGCGGATGCATGCAGGTCCTCGACGGTGCCTACGTTGGTTCGTGACATCAGTACTTGTACTCCCCGCAGTTGACGTCCAACGTCTGCCCGGTGATACCACTGGACAGATCACTGGCCATGAAGAGGATGGCCGAGGCCACCTCGTCCTCGGTGGGCAGTTTCTTCAGATCGCTGTTCACCGCAGCGGCCTTGTAGATCTCGTCCACGGTGGTGCCGTATTTTCCGGCCTGGTGTTCGAAGTAGCCCTGCAGTGTGCCACCCCAGATATATCCGGGCAGAACGGAATTCACCCGGATTCCGGCGCCGCCGAGCTCGCTGGCCAGCGACTGGGACATCGCCAGCAACGCGGACTTGGCCAACTTGTAGGCGCCCTGCTTGGGGTCGGAGTGCCGGACCACCATCGAGTTGACGTTCACCACGGAACCCTTGGCCTCGGTGAGCGCCGGGGTGAAGCCCTGGATCAGCCGCAGCGCACCGAGCACGGTGAGCTCGACGGTCTCGCGGATGTGGTCGAAGCTCGTCTTGGCGAACGGTTTCATCGACGGCACCCGGAAAGCGTTGTTGATCAACACATCGACCTTGCCGTACGCCGCGAGCGACTCCGACACCAGATTGGCGACCTGCGCATCGTCGGTGATGTCGGTACCGATGGCCACCGCGCGCCGGCCCAGTGCGGTCACCTGACCGGCGACCTCTTCGAGGCGTTCGACCGTACGGGCGGCCAGCACCAGATCGGCCCCCTCCTCGGCACATCGACGGGCCAGGGTGGTGCCGAGCGCAGGCCCGACACCGCTGATGACGACAATCTTGTCCTGCAACAGACCTGTCATGGTCAACCCACCATCCTCTCGCCGATCAGCTTCTGGCGCAGCGCAATCCGTGCCCGCCAACCGTCATCCGAGATCTTGTTCGATTCGTGGTACGGCAGCGTCGCCGGTACATCGGTCAGTGCGACCACCTCAAGGGTCGGGCCGTCGGTCTCGGTCAGCTCGCGCGACACCCGCTGCCAGCGGAACTGCAGGTAGCCCTTGCCGTGGCCGAGGGTCTCACACCAGTTCGTCACGCCGGGGTTCGCCTCGGAGATGACGATGCGGATCTTGCCGTCCGGATCCGCCTGTGCCTGAGTGCCGTTCAGCGAGGTCTGGTGATTGATGTAGTCCAGCGAGATGTACCACAGGCTGCCCAACTGGAAGCCGAGGTACGGCGCATCGGTGACCGGCAACGTGATGACGATCGCTTGATCGGGCGCGAGGTCGTAATGCCCCACCGAGGAGTACTGGGTGGCCAGCCCGCCGGGCGTCAATCGTGGTGCGGTCAGGGTGTTCACCGGAAGGTTGTCGTAGAACCATTTCGGGAACTGCAGCCACGTCTTCACGCGCTGCACCAGTTGCTTACCCGCGACGGCATAACGCTTTTCGATCAGCTCGCGGCTCAGCGGTTCCGGTGCGGTGCCTGCGGTGTCGGCGCGGGCGATGGCGAAGGTTCCCCGCGCCGCGGACCAGTCGTTGTAGACCTCGCGGATCACCAGCTGGGCGGGCTTGTCCGGGGTGAAGCGCCACTCGAAGGTGCCGTCGGCGGCGATCTCCAGCTTGCGGTCGTCGAACGCCGTCTCACTGTCGGGGACCACCTCGTCGGTGTACTCCCCGCCGATCAGCTGGAAGCTGACATCGGTGGTGGTTCCCCGCCGGCCCGTCACCACATATTCGTGGCCGGGCTGCACCCGCGTACCGAAGTACATGGTGTCCGGGTTGTCCAAACCCATCTTGGTGAACGGGCCGGTGCCGCTGTGCAGGAACGGGTGGTCGCGGTCGTAGTCGAAGGCGACGTGGGTGCAGGCGGCGATGCAGCCTGCCAGGTACTGCAGACCTTCGAGCAGGTCGGCTTCGGATTCGATGAACGGGGCTGCGGCGACGAGGCGTTCGGCCTCGCCGACCGCATCGATGAAGGGCTGCGAATACATTCGGGAGCACGCCTTTCACGGTCCATTATTGGACCGCATCGGTAGACATTCCGACTGAAGACTAGAACGTGTTCCAGTCGGCGTCAACGGCGTCTCCGGTCGATATATGGAACGGCTTGGTACATTTCTGACATGCCTGACACCGGCCGCGCCTCTCCCCCCACCGCTCGGGTGGTCGCCGTCCTGGATTTCCTGGCCCGCCATCCACACCAGCAGTTCGGCCTGTCCGAGTTGGCCAGACGAGTCGACCTGAGCAAGCCCACTTGCCTGGGCATCGTCACCACCCTGACCGACGCCGGATACCTGGTGCGCGACCACACCGACAAGACCTACCGGCTGGGCCCGGCGCTGATCAGCCTCGGCCACACCGCGCAGGAATCCATGCGGGTCAGCCCCGCCGCCCGGGCCGAGCTCGGGCGCCTCAGCGAGAAGTTCGATGCCACCGCCGCACTCTCGGGGATCGTCGATGACCGCATCACCCTGCTGGAGCTCGTCACCCCGACGGGTACCCCGCCGACCGTGCGGGTGGGTCAGAGCTACCCGTTCGCTCCGCCCGTCGGGCTGATGTTCGTGCTGTGGGACGAGCAAGCCGTACGGGACTGGCTGGCCAAGGAACCGACCATTCCGCTGCGCACCGACAGCGACCGCCTGGAGCGCGTCATCGCCGAGTGCCGGACGACCGGCTATCTCGTGGAACGGCTCACCCCCGGCGGCCGGCGGCTGTACGCACTGATGGCGGGGATGTCGAGCACGCTGCCCGCCGAATTACGGGCCCTGCTGGGCGAATTGGTGTCCGATATCGGTGAGCGGGTGTATCTGCCGAGCGAGGCAGGTCCGCGGGCGCGACGCGACATCAGCGTCATCGCCGCTCCGGTGTTCGACCACCACCGGCGCCAGGTCATGGTGGTCTCGCTGCAGATCGGGTATGCCCTGACCGACAGCGAGATCACCAAACGCGCGCGCGTCGTGATGACCACCGCGGCCGCCCTGACAACGCAGCTGGGCGGGTCGAGTCCGGCCTAGACCTCGGCGAGGACGGCGAGCGCGTCCGTCGGGGACACCTGCAGGTCGCACCGCTCCTTGTACGCGGTGAGCGGCGCCTGGATGGCACGCAGCTCGTCGGCTTGCTGCGGATGGTCCTTGAAGTACCCGTCGAACTGCCCGACCGCGACGAACGCCGGCTGCCGGGTGAAGTCGATCAGTGCCGCGTTCACGTCAGGGTGCGCGGCGAAGTACACCGACAGACCCCTGCTGACCGAGGTGATGGTGTCGGCCAGGCCGGCGGCGGTGCAGTCACCTGCTGCCGGCGCAGCGACGGGTGCCGTGGTGGCCGGAAACTCCGGTGTGTTCGGGGTTTCCGGGCTTTCGGGATCGCCCCACGCGGTCGGCATGCCGAGCACCGCTCCGGCGGCGCCGGCCATGAGGAGGCCGAGGGCGGCACGCCGGAAGATCTCGATACGGGCCATGTTGTCCACTCCTTTGCTGCGGGCCGCGCAAGGATGTCCCCGGCCCTGTAGAGCACTTCGCCTCAGCAAACTCAGCCGTTACAGGAGTGGCAAAACTCGCTGGTCAGTCGGCCACTGGATGTGCTGCGATGAGGCCATGACGTATCCGGTGTGGCCACTGTCCGGCCTGGAAGTGAACACCCCGACGGTCACCCTGCGCCATATCAGCGACGAGTTGGCCGCCGAGCTGGCGTTGCTGGCCGCCCAGGGCATCCACGACCCGGCGACCATGCCGTTCTCGGAGCCCTGGACCGACGCCCCTTCACCCCAGCTGGAACGCAACAGCCTGCAGTACTACTGGCGGTGCCGGGCGGAGATCACGACCGCGCATTGGGACATCCCACTCGCGGTGATCTCCGGCGGACGGGCGGTCGGGGTGTGCACGGTGCATGCCGAGGAGTTCCCGGCCCGCCGATCGGTCACCACGGGATCGTGGCTGGGCCGCCCGTATCAGCGTCGCGGGATCGGGCGGGAGACCCGCCACGCTGCGCTGCATCTGATCTTCGCGGGCTTCGGCGCCGACGAGGCCACCACCCGCGCCTGGCATGACAACGCTGCCTCGCTGGGCGTCACCGGGTCACTACCCTATGTGCGCACCGGCACGACGCAGGAGGCCCGCCGCGGCCGGCCGGACACCATGCTGGCCTTCGCGATGGATCGCGCACAGTGGGACACCATCCGCCGCAACGATATCGAGCTCACCGGTATCGAAGCGGTCGCCGCGCAGCTGGGGTTCTCGTCAACGTACCCCGGCCAGCGCGAACGGCAGGACGGCTGACGCGCCGGCCTGACGCACCACCCGCGTCGCCATAGTCAGCGTCCATCCGGTGTCGGTCAGATCGTCGACCAGCAGCACCGGGCCTTCGCCGAGGTGGGTCGGCGGCACCCAGGCGTCGAGCAGCCCAGCCACCCGATAGGCCGAATTCGCCGCGCCGACAGGGCGGTGCGTCGCGCTGTACCGCAACACCCCCAGGTCGGTGAGCCGGCCGATCTCGGCCAGCCGGGCCGCGGTCGAGCGGATCAACTGGGGCCTGGTCGCCGAATCCAGAGCGAGGACCGCGGTGGGCCGTGTCTTCCAGTCCCATGCCTTGAGTACCGCGATCGCCGCCTGCACCAGATCGTCGGGCACCTCACCGTCCGGACCGTCCAGCAGCCGCCGCAGCCTGCTGCCCCAACCCAGATCGGTGAGCCTGCCGATGACGCGACCGGGCTCGGCGCCGTCGTTGATGCGTCCGGACAGGTCGATCCCCAGGGACGCCAGCCCCGTGGGCCATTGCTTGCGCGCCGCGAGTTCCACGCCGGGGCGCATCAACTGTTCGCGCGCCGACTCGGCCGCCGAGACGTCGACGGCGCTGGGGTAGCGCGAGCCCGCGCAGTTGTCGCAGCGGCCGCACCGGTGACCGTCCTCCAACTCGGGATCGTCGAGTTGGCTGCGCAGGAACGCCATCCGGCACCCCGTCGTCGCCTGGTAGTCCAGCATCGCCTGTTGCTCGCGCTGACGCGCTTCCTCCAGGCGCCGGTAGCGCGGCTCGTCATAACCCCACGGTTGACCGGTGCTGATCCAGCCGCCCTTGACCCGGCGCACCGCGCCGTCGACGTCAAGGACCTTGAGCACCATCTCCAGTCGGGACCGGTTCAGATCGACGAGCGGCTCCAGCGCCGCCGTGGACAACGCCCGGTCCGGCTCCAGGGCACCGATCACGTTGCGCACCATGGCTTCCGAAGGAAACGCCACCGAGGCGAAGTAACGCCATACGTCCGCATCCTCACGGCCGGGGAGCAGGATCACCTCCGCGCTGGCGGTGGCACGGCCCGCGCGGCCCACCTGTTGGTAGTAGGCGATCGGCGAGGACGGCGCACCCAGGTGCACGACGAACCCGAGGTCGGGTTTGTCGAATCCCATGCCCAGTGCCGAGGTGGCGATCAGGGCCTTGACCCGGTTGGCCAGCAGGTCGGCCTCCAGTTGCTCCCGCTCGGCGGTCTCGGTCGATCCGGTGTAGGCGGCCACCGGGAAACCGCGCTCGCGCAGCAACGTGGCGATATCGTGGGCCTGGGACACCGTGAGGGTGTAGATGATGCCCGAGCCGGGTAGCGATTCCAGTTGCGCCGCAATCCATGCCGCGCGTTGCGCAGGGCCGCCGGCCTGTACCACCGACAGCCGCAGCGACTCGCGGTCCAGCCCGCCGCGCAGCACGACGGTATCCCCGCCGCCGACACCCAATTGTGAAGCCACATCGTCGACCACCCGATCATTGGCGGTGGCCGTGGTCGCCAGAACCGGTATATCGGAACCCAATTCGGCGATCAGGGTCCGGATACGCCGGTAGTCGGGACGGAAATCGTGACCCCAGTCCGAGACGCAGTGCGCTTCGTCCACCACCACCAGGCCGGCGTCGGCAGCCAACGCCGGCAGCACCGCGTCCCGGAAATCGGGATTGTTCAACCGTTCCGGACTGACCAGCAGCACGTCGAGCTCGCCCGCGGTCACCCGCTGGTGAACGTCCTGCCATTCGGTGACATTGCTGGAGTTGATCGTCGCGGCCGCCACCCCCGCTCGCTGCGCGGCGGCCACCTGGTTGCGCATCAACGCCAACAAGGGCGACACGATGACCGTCGGCCCCCGCCCGCCTGCCCGCAGCAGCTTGGCGGCAATGAAGTACACCGCGGACTTTCCCCAGCCGGTACGTTGCACCACGAGTGCCCGCCGGCGCCCGACGACCAGCGCTTCGATCGCGGTCCACTGGTCGTCCCGCAGCACCGCTTCCGGGCCGGCGAGCTGAGCCAGGATGGCTTGGGCGTCAGTACGCGTAGGTGTTGGCAGGCTTGGGGATGGGGACGGCACGGGTGACCTCCAGCGTCGGGATGAAGTGGGTGGACGGGTCGGAGGACCCCGGGACGACGCGCCCTTCGACGCGTAGCCAGGTGTCATCGGGATGGGCAGAAATGTTGCCGGACAGATGGATCCGGGCCAGTTGCGCGTCCGCGGCACAGCAGATGATGACCACCCGTGCCAGTTCGGCACCCATCGTGAAACCGGTGGTGGTGATCGAACGGTTGTCCAGACTGTGCGTGGAGTCGGCGGCCGCACGCATCAGCACTTCCGGCAGCGACACCGTGCCGTCCGGCGGCAGCGGCGGGAACGGCCGCAGGGGCGGCTGGGTGGCTGCCGTGGACTCGGGTGTCGCGCCGACCACGCCCACGGCCGGCACCGTCACAAAAGCCGTGAGGGCCAACGGGATCAGCAGCAGCCAAGCCATGTCGCGGTGACGGTGGTGTTCGCCCGCACCATGCCGGGCGTCGGCGACGAAGCCGACCAGCCCCAGCACCACCAGAAGCACCGACGCAGCGATGAGCCACGGCAGCAGACCGGGTTTGACGAAGTTGAGGTAGGTGCCCTTCACCACCAGCAGTCCCGCACTCAGGCCGATCAGCAGCACCAGGGTGTTCTGCGTGACCCGGGTCATGACCCGGTCCCCAGCACCAGCAGGCCCACCACGGTGGCACTGGCGGTCGCCACCACCAGCGTCACCGGTGCGAACCGGACCGCGAAGGCCCGGCCGAACATGCCGACCTGCATGGCGAAGAGTTTGACGTCGATGGCGGGACCGACCACCAGGAACACCAGCCGGGGCAGCAGCGGCAGCATGGTGAAACCGGCCGCGACGAAAGCGTCTGCCTCCGAACACAACGCGAGCACCACCGCCAGCACCGCCATCGAGACGATCCCGACCACCAGATTGCCTGCCACATGCTCGAACACCCACGCCGGGACGAACGCGCGCAACAGGCCCACCGCGGCGGCACCGATCACCAGATAGCCCGCCGACTGCAGGAAGTCGTGCCGGGCGGCGCCGCTGAACACCGCCCAGCGCGGTGCCGAATCGTCATGCAACGTCGGCAGGGTACGGGTCACCCACTCGGTGCGGCCCCAGCGCTGCCACAGCAGACCCATGGTGACCGCGGCGAGAAGCGATGCCGCACAACGGGCGACCACCATCTGCGGCTGACCGGGGAACGCAACGGCGGTGGCCACCAAGACGACCGGATTGATGGCCGGGGCGGACAGCATGAAGGTCAGCGCCGCACCGCCGGTGTCCCCGCTGAACAGCCGGCGCGCCACCGGAACCGAGCCACACTCACATCCTGGCAGGGCCGCGCCGCCCACACCGGCCGCGGCGACGGCGAGCACCGGCCTGCGCGGCAGCCAACGCTGCAACCGCTCGGCGGTGACGAAGGCCGCGACCAGCCCGCTGACGACGACGCCCAACACCAGGAAGGGCAGCGCCTGGACGAACACCCCGCAGAAGATGGTCGCGGCGGCCGCCAGCCGTGGATGCGTGGCCAGCACACCGCTGACCGCACCCGCCGACAGCGCCAGCACGATGAGGCCGACCAGGAGGAACTCCAGCGAGCCCACTCGGCGGCGAGTTGACTCGGTGGTGGCCATGCCCCCATCTTGCCGGGGCCTGCTGACAATCAGGCGTTCGCGGCGTCCTGCTCGCGTTTGATCTCCAGGGCGATGTCGATCAGCTGGTCTTCCTGGCCACCGATGAGCTTGCGTTGCCCGACCCGGAGCAACAGCTCGTGGGCGGGTACGCCATAGCGTTCACCCTGGCGGACCGCGTGCTTGAGGAAGCTGGAGTACACCCCGGCATAACCCATCACCAGTGCGTTGCGGTCCAGCAGGCATTCGGCCGGCATCGCGGGAGCCACCACCTCTTCGGCGGCGTCGGCGATGTCGAAGAAGTCGATACCGGTCTTGACGCCGATCTTGTCGAACACCCCGACCAACGCCTCGACCGGCGCGTTGCCCGCACCGGCGCCGAAGCGACGACACGACCCGTCGATCTGCTTGGCCCCGGCGCGTACCGCCTCGACCGAATTGGCCACGCCCAGCCCAAGGTTCTCGTGGCCGTGAAAACCGACCTGAGCATCGTCACCGAGCTCGGCAACCAGCGCGGCCACCCGGTCGGCGACCTGGTCGAGCACCAGCGCGCCCGCGGAGTCGACGACGTAGACGCACTGGCAACCGGCGTCGGCCATGATGCGCGCCTGGGCGGCCAGCTTCTCCGGGGAGATGGTGTGGCTCATCATCAGGAACCCGACGGTCTCCAGACCCAGTTCGCGGGCCAGCCCGAAATGCTGGATGGAGACGTCGGCCTCGGTGCAGTGCGTCGCGATCCGGCAGATCGAGCCGCCGTTGTTCTGCGCTTCCTTGATGTCTTCCTTGGTGCCCACACCGGGCAGCATCAGGAAGGCGATCTTGGCTTCCTTGGCCGTCTGGGCGGCGAGCTTGATCAGTTCCTGCTCGGGGGTTTTGGAGAATCCGTAGTTGAAGCTGGAGCCACCCAGCCCGTCGCCGTGGGTGACCTCGATGACCGGAACACCCGCGTTGTCCAGCGCCGCGACGATCGCGCCGACCTCGTCCTTGGTGAACTGGTGCCGCTTGTGATGGGACCCGTCGCGCAGCGACGTGTCGGTCATCCGGACGTCCCAGATCGGGTTGAAGAAAATGTCGCTCATGCTTGAGCTCCTTCTATTGCTGAATGCTCTTCGCGCGAGCGCTCATCGCCGACCGAAGCGCGCTCCTTGGCGATTTCCTCGCCGACCTTGGTCGCCGCGGCGGTCATGATGTCCAGGTTTCCAGCGTAGGGCGGCAGGTAGTCCCCGGCACCCTCCACTTCCACGAAGACGGTGACGACGTGGTTGCCGCCATTGACCACCGACGGTTCGTCGAACTGCGGTTCGTTGAGCAACCGGTAGCCGGGCACATAGGTCTGCACCTGCGCCACGACGTCCTTGATCGACGCGGTGATCGCGGCGTGATCAGCGTCCTCGGGAATCGCGCAGAAGATGGTGTCGCGCATGATCATCGGCGGCTCGGCCGGGTTCAGGATGATGATGGCCTTGCCCTTGGCCGCCCCACCGATATCGCGCACGCCGGCGCTGGTGGTCTTGGTGAACTCGTCGATGTTGGCCCGGGTACCCGGCCCGGCCGACGCCGAGGACACCGACGCCACGATCTCGGCGTAGGGCACGTCCACGACACGGGACACCGCGTACACCATCGGGATGGTGGCCTGCCCACCGCAGGTGACCATGTTGACGTTCGGCGCATCCAGGTGCGCGCGCAGGTTCGCCGGCGGGATCACCCCGGGCCCGACGGCCGCCGGGGTCAGGTCGATGGCGCGGATACCGGCTGCCTCGTACCGCGGCGCGGCGTCGCGGTGCACGTAGGCGCTGGTCGCCTCGAACACCAGATCCGGCAACTCGCTCTGCGCCAGAAGCCAATCCACGCCTTCGGCGCTGGTTTCAAGGCCCAGCTTGCGCGCCCGGGCCAGACCCTCGGATTCGGGATCGATCCCGATCATCCAGCGCGGTTCCAGCCAGTCCGACCGCAACAACTTGTACAGCAGGTCGGTGCTGATGTTGCCCGACCCGACAATCGCCACTGAAGCCTTGGCAGCCATAAAAACGTCCTCTTAACTCGAAAACATCACTCAAATGAAAGTTTGACTGAACCTAGTCCGTCGAAATCTGCTACGAAATCGTCACCCGGACGTGCATCTATCGCACGCATGCATGCACCCGGCAACACGATGTCCCCGGCCTTGAGGCGCACCCCGAACTGGTCGACCTTGCGAGCCAGCCAGGCCACCGAGGTGACGGGATTGCCCAGCACAGCGTCACTGCGGCCTTCCGCGACCACCTCACCGTTGCGTTTAAGGGTCGCTTTGATGCCCTTTATATCTATGTCCTTGGGCGACACCCGTTCCGGCCCCAGCACCCACCCTGCGGAGGACGCATTGTCGGCGATCGTGTCGCAC
Source organism: Mycolicibacterium cosmeticum (assembly GCA_016197365.1). Lineage (GTDB taxonomy): Bacteria > Actinomycetota > Actinomycetes > Mycobacteriales > Mycobacteriaceae > Mycobacterium > Mycobacterium cosmeticum_A. The sequence continues at coordinate 291,817 of JACPVS010000017.1, forward strand.
AACTTGATCTTCCAGTCGGTGATGCGGGTGTCGATCAGTTCGATCGACGGCGCGAACGCCGCCGTCGCGGCCAGCACGTCGTCCTCGGTGCAACCCGCACCCGGCAGATCATCGGCGAGAAGGAAACCCACCTCCACCTCCACGCGCGGGTACAGGAACCTGCCGACGGGAACCGGGACGTCTTCGTAAACCTGCATGTCAGCCAGCAGATGGCCGTAGTCGGGCTCGTCGACGCCCATCATCTTCTGCATGGCCTCCGAGGACAGACCCACCTTGTGCCCGATCACCCTGGCACCCTCGGCGACCCGCTGCCGGATGTTGATCAGCTGGATCTCGTAGGCGTCCACCACGTCGATATCCGCATACCGGTCGGTCAGCGGGGTGGTCGGGATCCGGCTGCGCTCGGCCTGGGCGAGATCCGCCGCGAGCTCGTCGCGTACCTCAACACTCAGCATTTAGGTGAATTCCCCTCATCACTTTGACCGGCGCAGTTGTACCCAGGCCGGGCCATTCTATAACGTGTTCTACATGACTGGACAGGAGTACGATGCGTTTGACGTAGTCGTGGTTGGAAGCGGTGCCGCCGGTATGGTCGCCGCCCTCACCGCTGCTCACCAGGGTCTCTCGACACTAGTCGTTGAGAAGGCTCCGCACTACGGTGGTTCGACAGCACGATCGGGCGGCGGCGTGTGGATCCCGAACAATGAGATCCTCAAGCGTGACGGGGTCAAAGACACCGCCGACGCCGCACGCAAATACCTGCACACGATCATCGGCGACGTGGTGCCCGCGGAGAAGATCGACACCTATCTGGACCGCGGCCCGGAGATGTTGTCGTTCGTGCTCGCCAACTCCCCGCTGAAGCTGTGCTGGGTGCCGGGCTACTCCGACTACTACCCGGAGACCGCGGGCGGCAAGGCCACCGGGCGGTCGGTGGAACCCAAGCCGTTCAACGCCAAGAAGCTCGGAGCCGACGAGAAGGGCCTGGAGCCGCCGTACGGCAAGGTGCCGCTGAACATGGTGGTGCTGCAGCAGGACTACGTCCGCCTCAACCAGCTCAAGCGCCACCCGCGCGGCGTGCTGCGCAGCATCAAGGTCGGTGTGCGCTCGGTGTGGGCCAACGCCACCGGCAAGAACCTGGTCGGCATGGGACGCGCCCTCATCGCGCCGCTGCGCATCGGTTTGCAGAAGGCCGGCGTGCCGGTGCTGCTGAACACCGCGCTGACCGATCTCTACGTCGAGGACGGCGTGGTCCGCGGCATCTACGTCCGCGCCGATGGATCGCCGGAATCGGCTGAGCCGCAATTGATCCGGGCCCGTAAAGGTGTCATCCTGGGCTCCGGCGGCTTCGAGCACAACGAACAGATGCGGGTGAAGTACCAGCGCGCACCCATCACCACCGAGTGGACCGTCGGCGCCAAGGCCAATACCGGAGACGGCATCCTGGCCGCCGAGAAGCTGGGCGCCGCACTGGAACTCATGGAGGATTCGTGGTGGGGGCCGACGGTCCCGCTGGTCGACGCACCGTGGTTTGCACTGTCCGAGCGCAACTCCCCCGGGTCGATCATCGTCAACCTCAACGGCAAGCGGTTCATGAACGAATCGATGCCCTACGTCGAGGCCTGCCACCACATGTACGGCGGCCAGTACGGCCAGGGTTCGGGCCCCGGCGAGAACGTGCCGGCCTGGCTGATCTTCGACCAGCAGTACCGCGACCGCTACATCTTCGCGGGATTGCAGCCCGGACAGCGCATCCCGAAGAAGTGGATCGAGTCCGGTGTGGTCGTCAAGACCGACACACTGGCCGAACTGGCCGAGAAGACCGGCCTGCCCGCCGAAGCTCTGAACGCCACCATCGAACGCTTCAACGGCTTCGCCCGTGCCGGGGTGGACCAGGACTTCCACCGCGGCGAAAGCGCTTACGACCGCTACTACGGCGATCCGACCAACAAGCCGAACCCGAACCTGGGCGAGATCAAGAACGGCCCGTTCTACGCGGCCAAGATGGTGCCCGGCGACCTGGGTACCAAGGGCGGTATCCGCACCGACAACGACGGCCGCGCCCTGCGCGACGACAACTCGATCATCGAGGGCCTCTACGCCGCCGGTAACGTCAGCTCGCCGGTGATGGGCCACACCTATCCCGGACCTGGTGGGACCATCGGCCCCGCCATGACGTTCGGATACCTCGCTGCGCTCGCAATAGCCGGAAAGGGCTGATATGCCAATCGATGTCGAGAAGGCGCTGGCCGCGGACCTGGAACCGCTCGAATTCTCCTGGACCAGTAGCGACATCCAGCTGTATCACCTGGGGCTCGGCGCGGGTGCCGATCCGATGGATGAGCGCGAACTGCGTTATCTGACGGACAACACCCCGCAGGTACTGCCCACTTTCGGCAATGTCGCGGTCAGTTTCCATATGACCGAGGCGCCGACGGTGCAATTCCCCGGTATCGACATCGAACTGTCCAAGGTGCTGCACGCCAGTGAAGGTGTGACCGTGCCCGGCCCGATCCCGACCAGCGGCAAGGCGTGGTCCAAGCAACGCTTCACCGAGATCTGGGACAAGGGCAAGGCCGCCGTCATCGTCAGCGAGTCGACGGTGACCGACGAGTCCGGCACCGTGCTGTGGACCACGAAGCGCTCCATCTTCGCCCGCGGTGAGGGCGGCTTCGGCGGCGAGCGCGGACCGTCGACCTCGGTGGAACTGCCCGACCGGGCGCCCGACGCGGAGATCGCGCTGCCGACCCTGCCGCAGCAGGCCCTGCTCTACCGGCTGTGCGGGGACCGTAATCCGTTGCATTCGGACCCGGCCTTCGCCAAGGCGGCCGGCTTCGACCGGCCGATCCTGCACGGCCTGTGCACCTACGGCATCGGCGCCAAGGCCATCGTCGACCACTTCCTGGACGGCGATGCGGCGCAGTTGGGTTCCTACGGTGCCCGATTCGCCGGCACCGTCATCCCCGGCGAGACCTTGCAGGCCAACATCTGGAAGCAGGACGGCAAGTTCGTCGGCGAGCTGATCGCGCCCAGCCGGGACAACGCCGTCGTGTTGTCGGGTGTGGAGCTCAGCCCGGCCTGATCAGACCCTGCGGGCCGCGTCGCTCCCGCCGGTCGGCCTGCCATGTTCGTGCGGTGAAACCGGCGCCGGCGCAGCGGTTTCCGGGGCGGGGCCCGCCGCACCATGCGACGGCACCGCATCGCGGACGTCCTGCTCGGCTTGCCGTTGATCCTGCTGGTGTTCGCGCTGGTCCTGTTCGCCCTGGCGCTGGTCCTGCTGGGCCTGCCGCTCGTTCTGCTGCTGCTCGCGTTGGTCGGGTTCCTGGCGATCGTCCTGGCGCCCCTGATCGGTGGGTATCTGCCCGGCGATCTGCGATCCCATCTGCCCGAGCTGACCGAGCTGACCCAGACCGCCCGCGCCGCCGCCGGACCCCGAGCCCGAGCCACCGCCCTGGCCGGCGCTGCCCATGGCCTGCTGCATCATCGAGCCGAAGCTGCCGGTCTGGCCCCCCAGACTGCTCATCGCCTGCATCGGGGCCTGCGCCATCTGACCGACCTGGCCCAGCATCTGGCCCATCTGACCGACCGATTGGCCTCCCGACTCGTCGGCGTTCTGATACGCCGACTGCGCCGCGCCCACCTTGCCGGAGAACGTGTTCTCCTTGGTCGACAGTGCCGTCACGTTGGCAGTCAAGGACGCTTCCAGCATCGGAAGCACCGAAGCGATGGTCATACTCATCGCGTCGGCACCGGGCGGAATCACCGGCATCGGGGGAAGCTCGACCGAGGCGGCGTCCCAGGTGAGCCCTTCGGGCTTCTCCAGCGGGCTGTTCATCGGCGTTCACCATTCGTCGTCATCGACATCGTCCTCCCCGTAGTCCAGTGAAGGCGGCAGTGCCAGACCTTGTTTTGTGCCGCCACCCTCTGCTCCGCGCTGGCCCATCATCCCGCCGCCCATCCCGCCCATACCGCTGCCGCCACCGGCCGCGACGGGAGCCACGCCACCGACCATCGCTCCGGCCGCGGCCTCGGCGGGCGCCACCGCGACGGGCAGGGTCTTGCCCACAAGGCTGGCCATCAACGGCGTCTGCGCAGATCCACCGCCGCCACCTCCCGGCAACCCGGCGGCCCGCACCATGCCCGCCCCGCCGCCCGCGCCGGAACCGCCGGCCAGCGGATGGTTGGAGAAGGCCGAGAACGGTGAGGGCCCCATCCCGGCGCCCGAGGGCGAGCCACCCTTGCCGAGCATCGAGGTGAGCTGCTGCAGCGGCTGCGTCAACTGTTGCAGTGGCTGCATCATCTGCTGGGGCGCCTGGCCGAGCGCCTGCCCGAGCTGTTGCGGCAACTGGGTGAGCATGGATCCCATCTGGCTGAGCATCTGCATCGCCTGCTGCGGATCCTGGCCCGCCAGCTGCTGCGCCCCCACCTCCGGCGGACCTGAGGCAGGAACCTGCGGCGGGGCCCCGACAGTGTTGGCGAGTTCGGTGGCATTGCCGGTCACCGTCGCCGTGTTCTGCGACAACCCGAGCTTGATCCGCGCCTGCACCAGCTCCTGGGCGTTGCTGTACGGCATGGACTGCAGGGCCATGCACTCGGCGTTCGTCTCTTCGGCCATGGTGTTCACCAGCGTCTTGGTGGCCACGACGGCGGCCTGCATGCTGCGTAACTTCGCGCCGATGGCGGCGGCCTGGGCGCCGTTGGATTCATGGCCGCCGATGATCGTGGTCGCCTCGCCTGCCGCGGCGATCGCCGAACCGCCCTGCCACACGTCGGCCAGCTTCATCAGCTGACCTTGTTGCTGTGGCACCACGGTCCCGGAGATCTTGGCGGCCAGCGCCTCGTACTGCGCGGCGGCAGCACCGAGCGCGTCCTCATCTACGTTCGGCCAGCCCGGTCCGGTCACCGTCTGTGAACCGAACGGACTGATATCGGGCTGTATGCCCATGCCAAGGCCCCCCTCGAGCACAAATGAACAGCACTATCGAGGCTACCGTGCCCGCGACGTCCCCCGACACACTTCTCTGCCGACGGGGGTCAGGCCGTCAGCCCAGGATGAGACCCGACGTCGGGACACCGGTTCCGGCAGTCACCAGCACGTGCTCGACGCCCTCGACCTGGTTCACCGAGGTGCCCCGCAGCTGACGCACGCCCTCGGCGATGCCGTTCATCCCGTGGATGTAGGCCTCACCCAGCTGACCGCCGTGGGTGTTGATGGGCAGCCGCCCACCGATCTCGATGGCGCCGCCGGCGATGAAGTCCTTGGCCTCACCCTTGCCGCAGAAGCCGAGCTCTTCCAACTGGATCAGGGTGTACGGGGTGAAGTGGTCGTACAGGATCGCTGTCTGGATGTCCGCGGGCGACAAACCGCTCTGTTCCCACAACTGACGGCCGACCAGGCCCATCTCGGGCAGCCCGAGCTCATCCCGGTAGTACGAGTACATGGTGAACTGGTCGGCGCCCGCACCCTGGGCCGCGGCCTCGATGATCGCCGGCCGGTGTTTGAGGTCTTTGGCCCGCTCCGGGGTGGTGACGACGATGGCCACACCCCCGTCGCTCTCCTGGCAGCAGTCCAGCAGCCGCAGCGGCTCGGCAATCCACCGTGAGTTCTGGTGATCCTCGATGGTGATCGGCTTGCCGTAGAAGAAAGCCTTCGGGTTGGTGGCGGCGTGCTTGCGATCAGCAACCGACACCGCACCGAAATCGGCACTGGTGGCACCGTATTCGTGCATGTAACGCTGGGCGATCATCGCCACCGAGGCGGCCGGCGTGCTCAGTCCGTGCGGGTAGGACCAGCTGTATTCCACACCGCGGGAATCGGCATTGATCGTCAGGCCCGTCATCACCTGACCGAAACGGAATTCCGATCGCTCGTTGAAAGCCCGATACGCCACAACGACTTCCGCGACACCGGTTGCGACCGCCAAAGCGGCCTGCTGGACCGTTGCGGCGGCGGCACCGCCGCCGTAGCCGATCTGGCTGAAGAACTTCAGGTCACCGATCCCGGTGGACCGCGCGACCGCGGTCTCCAGATTGGAATCCATGGTGAAGGTGACCAGGCCGTCGACATCGGACGGTGAGAGCCCCGCGTCGTCGAGCGCGTCGAGCACCGCTTCGGCGGCCAGTCGCAGCTCGCTGCGGCCGGAGTTCTTGGAGAAGTCGGTGGCACCGATACCGGCGATCGCCGCTCTACCCGACAGGCTCACTGCGCGCCTCCGATGGTCAAGGTGGACGTGGCGATCACGTGGTCGCCAAGACTGTTGCTACCCACCACTTTCAACGTCACCAGCTCGCCGTCAACCGCCGTCACCTCACCCCGGAAGGTGATGGTGTCGTAGGCGTACCACGGCACGCCGAGGCGCAGCTTGATCGACTTGACGATCGCACTCGGGCCCGCCCAGTCGGTCACGTACCGACCGACCAGTCCGGTGTCGGTGAGGATGTTGACGAAGATGTCCTTGGAGCCCTTGGCCTGCGCCTTGTCCCGGTCGTGGTGCACATCCTGGTAATCGCGGGTCGCGATGGCCGTCGACACGATGAACGTCGGGTCGCCGTAGATCTGCAGTTCGGGCAGCTTGGTGCCGACCTCAAGATCGTCCAGGGTGGCACTCATGCTTGCGGCTCCCATGCGTACAGGCTCCATGCGGGGCTGATCTCACTGTCGGGGAAGTCGAGATACGTTGCGCGCACGCGCAGTCCGATCTTTACCTGCTCGGCGTCGATGCCCCGCAGTTCACCGAGCATCCGCACACCCTCGTCGAGTTCGACGAGCGCGATGACGAACGGCAGGCTCCGGCCGGGCACCTTCGGTGCGTGGTGCACGACATAGCTGAAGACGGTGCCCTCGCCGGATGCGACGACGTAGTCGACGGGCGCGTCCTTGTCGGCCCACACCGCGGGCACCGGCGGGTGCTGCAGGGTGCCGTCCGGGCGGCGCTGAAGGCGCAACTCGTGGGCGTTGATCCCGTCCCAGAAGAACTTGGTGTCCCGCGACGACGACGGCCGCATCAACTTGTCCGGGTCGAGATCCGCTGGGATGGCGACGGTTTGCGCGGCGGCCTGTTTGGATGCGGGCAGGAACTTCATGATGCGCCAGTCCATGTCGGCGACTTCCTCGTCACCGACGTGCCAACGGATCTTCTGGTTGATGAAGTAGCCCTCGCCCAGCGCGGTCTGCTTGGGGCCGATGATGCTGACGATCTCGGCGCTCATGGCGACCTGCTCGGCCGGCTTCAGATAACGGTGGTAGGTCTGGTCACAGTTCGTGGCGACCACCCCGACATACCCGGCGTCGTCGAACAACTTCATCGCACGAGCCAACGGATCGTCGTCAGAACGCGCGCGACCCAGCCCCATCATGGTCCACACCTGGATCATCGCCGGCGGCGCGACGATGCCGTCGTGCCCCGCCGCGATGGCCGCGGCGTCGTCGACGTAGATCGGGTTGGCGTCGCCGATCGCGTCGGTCCAGTGATGGATCATCGGCTGGTTCACCGGGTCCCGGCTCACCGTCGGCTCCCCGCGTCCCGACGCAATGATCGCGTCGATTCCGCTTTGCAGATCGCTCACCGCGGAACCCGGGGCACCTTGAGACCCGACGCCGCGATCATCTCGCGCATCACCTCGTTGACACCGCCGCCGAACGTGATGACCAGATTGCGCTTGGTCATCTTGTCCAGCCAGTCCAGCAGGTGCGCGGTATCCGGATCGGCCGGGTTGCCGAACCTGCCGACGACCTCCTCGGCCAGCCTGCCGACCTCTTGGATGCGTTCGGTGGAAAAGACTTTCGTGGCCGCGGCATCGGCGACGGCAATGGTTTCGCCCGACGCCGCGACCTGCCAGTTGAGCAGCTCGTTGAGCCGCCAGATGGCCTTGATCTGGCCGAGCAGATGCCTCGCGTCATCGTGTTCGATCGGGGCCACCCCGTCAGCGCCCGGCTTCTCTGCCCAGGCCCGGACGTGTTCGTAGACGCCCGCGACCCGACCGGCCGGCCCGAGGCCGACCCGCTCGTGGTTGAGCTGGGTGGTGATCAGCTTCCAGCCACCGTGTTCCTCGCCGACCAACATGTCGGCGGGTACCCGGACGTCGTTGTAGTAGGACGCGTTGGTGTGGTGCGCACCGTCGGACAGGATGATCGGGGTCCAGGAGTAGCCGGGATCCTTCGTGTCGACGATGAGGATCGAAATACCCTTGTGTTTGGCGGCTTCCGGATCGGTGCGGCAGGCCAGCCAGATGTAGTCGGCGTCGTGGGCGCCCGTCGTCCACATCTTCTGGCCGTTCACGATGTACTCATCGCCGTGGCGCACCGCGCTGGTGCGCAACGAGGCCAGATCCGTGCCGGCATCGGGTTCGGAGTAGCCGATCGCGAAATGCACGTCACCGGTGAGGATTCCGGGCAGGAACTTCTTCTTCTGCGCCTCGGTGCCCAGGACCTGCAGGGTGGGTCCGACGGTCTGCAAAGTGACCATGGGCAACGGGATGTCGGCGCGGTTGGCCTCGTTGATGAAGATCTGCTGCTCGATCGGGCCGAAGCCCAGGCCGCCGTACTCCTTGGGCCAGCCGACGCCGAGTTTGCCGTCGGTGCCCATCCGCTTGATCACCGCGCGGTAGGCCTCGTTGTGCCGGTCGGACTCCATGGCCGCGGCTTCTTCGGGCGTGACGAGAGTCGAAAAGTATTCCCGCAGTTCGGCTTGCAGCTTGCGCTGTTCCGGGTTCAGGTCGATGTACATACTGTTTTACATCCCGTCGCTTCGCTCGCCCATGTCACGCTCCTACCAGATCCAGCCGATACGTGGGACCACCGAGCAACCGGGTGAGGTCCTTGATCGAGGAGAAATAGCGATCCATCGGATAGGTGATGTCCATACCCATGCCGCCGTGCAGGTGATGGCTCAACCGCATCGCCGGCGGGGCCTGCGACGTCAACCAGTAGCCCAGGATGGCCAGATCGTCGGTCGCATCCAGATCCTCGGACAGCCGCCACACCACCGAGGTGGAGACCAGATCGATGGTCCGCGAGGCGATGTAGATCTCGGAGAGCTGCGCGGCGACCGTCTGGAAGGTCGATAGGGGCCGGCCGAATTGTTCACGGGTGGCCACGTAGTCAGCGGTCAGGCGCAACGCGCCGGCCACCAGACCCGCCGCGAACGCACCCGTGGCGGCGAGCACCAACTGGTTGACCCGGCCGACGGTGGCCCCGTCCAGCACCCCGTCTACCTCGGCGTCGGCGAAGGTCACCACGTACTCGTCGGACGCGTTGGCGGTCGGCGTCTTGGCGAGGGTCACCCCGGCCGCCGTCGGTGCGATGACCACCACCGCAGTGTCTGTGGTGACGAGCAGCCACTGCGCCGATTCGGCGTGGGGCACACCGATTTTGGTGCCGTTGATTTTTCCGCCCGCGTAGGTGGTGGTGGGCCGCTCGGGCAGGGACACGCCCTGCTCGTTCAGTGCAGCCGACAGCACCGAGCCCGTGGCCACGCCCGCCAGATAGCGGTCCTGTTGCTCGGCCGAGGCGAGATCCAGCAGCGGAACCAACCCGAGACCGAGGGTCGCCAGGGCCGGACTGATGGTGCCGTGCCGCCCGATCTCGGTCAGCGCGGTAGCGACCTCGAGCAGGCCGAGACCGTCACCGCCGAGCCGATCCGGTACCGCGAGTGCAGTCACGCCACCGGAAACCAGTGCGTCCCAACTATTGTCCCGATCCAGCACCGAGGTCACCACGTCGGCGACAGCCTGCTGCTCCGGGTTTGGACTGAAATCCACCCGACTCCTCCTTGAGCCTTGTCCGGTCAGTGACTGACCGGTCACTTACCGGTGTAGTCGACCTGCCAGTGCTTGATGCCGTTGAGCCAGCCGGATTTCAGCCGCTCGGGCTCGCCGACGGACTTCAGATCGGGCATGTGGTCGGCCACCGCGTTGAAGATCAGGTTGATGGTCATCCGCGCCAGGTTGGCGCCGATGCAGTAGTGCGCGCCGGTGCCGCCGAAACCGACATGCGGGTTCGGGTCCCGCATGATGTCGAAATTGTCCGGGTTCTCGAAGACCTCGTCGTCGAAGTTGGCCGAGCGGTAGGACATCACCACGCGCTCGCCCTTCTTGATCGTCACCCCACCAAGTTCGGTGTCCTCCAGCGCGGTGCGCTGGAAGGCCGAAACCGGTGTGGCCCAGCGCACGATCTCGTCGGCGGCGGTCCCCGGGCGCTCCTTCTTGTACAGCTCCCACTGCTCCGGATTGTCGGAGAAGGCGATCATGCCGTGCGTGATCGAGTTACGGGTGGTCTCGTTGCCGGCCACCGCGAGCATCACCACGAAGAAACCGAACTCGTCATCGGAGAGCTTCTCGCCCTCGATATCGGCTTCGATCAATTTGGTGACGATGTCCTCGGTCGGATTCTTGGACCGTTCCTCGGCCATCTTCATGGCGTAGGTGATCAGCTCGAAGGACGACATCGCGGGATCGACGTCGGCGTACTCGGGATCCTCACCGGCGGTCATCTCGTTGGACCAGCGGAACAGCTTGTCGCGGTCTTCCTGCGGGACACCGAGCAGCCCGGCGATGGCCTGCAGTGGCAGCTCGCACGAGACCTGCTCGACGAAATCGCCGGAACCCTCGGCTGCGGCGGTCTCGGCGATCTTCTGGGCCCGCTCGGCCAGTTCGGCCTCCAGCCGGCCGATGGCCCGCGGGGTGAAACCGCGGGAGACGATCTTGCGCAACCGGGTGTGCTGCGGGGCGTCCATGTTCAGCAACACGGCCTTCTGCAGGTCGACCGCGTCGCGGGTCATCTCCTGGGGCCACACCGGGATGGCGCCGTCGGGCGAGCTGCCGTAGATGTCGTTGCGCTTGGACACTTCTTTGACGTCCGCGTGCTTGGTGACCAGCCAGTAGCCTTTGTCACCGAAGCCACCGGTGCCGCCGGGCACGTCGACCCAGTGCACGGGTTCGGTTTTTCGAAGTTCAGCCAGTTCCTCGACGGGCAGGCGCTCGAGGTTGAGCGTCGCGTCGAGGAGATCGAAGTCAGCTGGGATGAGGGATGGCATAAGCTTTGCGCTCCTAAGAATGCAACGTGTTCTAGTGCCAGTAAAACATGCCTCCATCGCTGATGAAAGGCACGGGGGCATCGCCGCTTGTCAGAGTAATGAAACGTGTTCTAGCCTGACGGCATGGGTAATCCTGTCATCGTCGAAGCCACCCGCAGCCCCATCGGCAAGCGCAATGGCTGGTTGTCGGGCCTGCACGCCACCGAGCTTCTCGGCGCCGTCCAGAAGGCCGTGGTCGAGAAGGCCGGTATCGACGCCGGCGATGTCGAGCAACTCATCGGCGGCTGCGTAACCCAGTACGGCGAGCAGTCCAACAACATCACCCGCGTGGGGTGGCTGACCGCCGGACTGCCCGAGCACGTCGGCGCGACGACCATCGACTGCCAGTGCGGCAGCGCCCAGCAGGCCAACCACCTGATCGCCGGATTGATCGCCACCGGCGCCATCGACATCGGGATCGCCTGCGGCATCGAGGCGATGAGCCGGGTCGGCCTGGGTGCGAACGCCGGCCCCGATCGCAGCATCATCCGTGCCTCGTCGTGGGACATCGACATGCCCAACCAGTTCGAGGCCGCCGAGCGGATCGCCAAGCGCCGCGGCATCACCCGCGCCGATATCGATGCCTTCGGGCTGGCGTCACAGGCGAAGGCCAAGCAGGCTTGGGCCGAAGGCCGCTTCGACCGCGAGATCTCCGCCATCTCCGCGCCGGTGCTCGACGAGAACAAGCGCCCCACCGACGAGTGGGCGCTGGTCACCCGGGACCAGGGCCTGCGGGACACCACCCCCGAGGCGCTGGCCGCCCTGAACCCGGTGCTGGAGGGCGGCATTCACACCGCCGGCACTTCATCGCAGATCTCCGACGGTGCGGCCGCGGTGCTGTGGATGGACAGCGACGTGGCCAAGGCCCATGGGCTGAAGCCGCGGGCCAGGATCGTCGCGCAGGCCAATGTGGGCTCCGAGACCTACTACCACCTCGACGGACCCGTGCAGTCCACCGCGAAGGTGCTGGAGAAGGCCGGGATGAAACTCGGCGACATCGACCTGGTCGAGATCAATGAGGCGTTCGCCTCCGTGGTCCTGTCGTGGGCGCGGGCGCACGAGGCCGATATGGACAAGGTCAACGTCAACGGCGGCGCGATTGCACTGGGCCATCCGGTCGGCTCGACGGGTGCCCGCCTCATCACGACGGCGCTGCACGAACTGGAGCGCACCGACAAGAGCACCGCGCTGATCACCATGTGCGCGGGTGGCGCCCTGTCCACCGGCACCATCATCGAAAGAATATGAGCCCGGCCGGTGTCCTTTTCAGAAGCGGACCGCATCGCAGCGGCGCAGGCCTACATCGATGCTCTGGTCACCCACCGGGCCGACGATGTGCCGTTCACGCCGGACTGCGTGCGCATCGAGATGGGTCTGAAGACCGGCCGTTCCGGAGAACACTTGCGGCGCAGCCTGAACAACGGCCCCCAGTTCAAGATCATCGAAGCGACCACCCCGCCGGAATTCAGCGTCGACGGTGACCACATCCGGGCGAGGTTCGACGTGTTGACCAAACCTCGACTGTTCGGGCGCCGGGTGTGCTCGCATGTGGACGAGACCTTCCTCATCCCGGTCGCCGACCCCAGCGGTTCGCCGAAGATCCACCACATCCGCGCTTCCCTGACACCGTTCATCAGCCGATAGGGTCCCCGCATGGCCAAGCAGTCGCGTCCGCTCAGTCCCAAGCAGGTCCAGTCGCTGAACTCGAAGGGTGTCGGCACCGCGATCAAGTGGATGTCGCGCGCTCAGACCTGGCTGTTCAAGAAGACCAACGGCCGCCTGGGTGACAAGTTCCTGCACGGTGCCGAGGTCGGGATCCTCACCACGACCGGTCGCAAATCCGGCGAACCGAGGGACAGCCCGTTGCTGTTCCTCCAAGAGGGCAAGCGCATCGTCCTGGTCGCGTCGCAGGGCGGACGCGACACCAATCCGATGTGGTACCTGAATCTGCGGGCAAACCCGGCGGTCTCGTTCCAGACCAAGCAGGAAACCCTGGCGCTCACCGCACGTGAAGCCACCGACACCGAGCGTGACGAGTACTGGCCCAAGCTCGACGCGATGTACGCGGACTTCGTGAACTACCGCTCCTATACCGAGCGCAAGATCCCGATCGTCATCTGCGATCCCGCGTAGGCGCCAACTGCCTGGCCCCGAAGTAGGCGGGCAGATACGGCACCAGCACCGTCCCCGCAGACAGGACGGCCAGCACCGCGAACGCGGCCCGTTCACCACGTGCCACCGGGAATCCCCCTCTGCCATCGCTGATTCCGAGTAACAGGGTGAGCGCCAGCAGCAGTACGAGGCCGGTGAGCGGCAGGGCCCAGGATCGTTCGCCGGCGATTGCCAGCACCACCAGTCCCGTAACCACGATGGTCACCGGAACCATGCCCCACCAGATCCTGGCGGGGCTCAGTTGTCCGTTGTAGGCGTCGATGGGGTCAGCCTAGTTGTAGCGGCGGCGTCACCGACTGTTATCCGGCGACGCGGTGTCGCCGCCGCCCCGCTGCCGTAATTTCTTGACGCAGGTGACAGAAACGCCTGTAGACAGATTGTGGAACTTGTACATTTTGTGGACCCGACTCCCGCACCGATGGAGATTCTGATGCAAAACGGTTGGCCTCGTAGGCTTCTCGGCACAGTCCTGGCCATGTTCACCGCGGCAATACTCCTGGTGACGGCGGTTCTGCCTGCCAACGCGATGACCATCACCTTCGTCCGGCACGGCGAGTCCTACGGCAACACCTCGTGCTGCATCAACACCGAGATTCCCGGCCCTGGGCTCACACCCACCGGCCAGGACCAGGCCGATACCGTGGCGGACAAGTTGATGAACGACGGTGTCGACCACACCGGCATCTTTTACTCCGACATGATCCGGACGTTCGACACCGCGGCACCGTTCCAGAAACTGAGCGGGCTCACCGAAACGCAGTTGAACGGTCTGCACGAGATTCAGGCAGGCGCCTACGAAGGCGCGTCGCAGACTTCGGGCGTGCAACGCATCCTGTACGCACTGACCGCGTTCGCTTGGGTGACGGGCAATTACGCCGTGCCGATGCCCGGGTCGGCGGACCTCACCGGGGCGGATTTCGAGAGCCGGTTCAACAAGGCCGTCCAGACCATCGCCGACACCGGAGGCGACAACCCGGTGGCCTTCTCGCACGGCCTGGCGATCATGGCGTGGACGCTGATGAACGTCAAGAATCCCGATCTGACCCTGATGCTCACGCACATCCTGGACAACACCGACATCGTCACGGTCACGGGCAGCCCGAAGGAAGGCTGGACGTTGGTCGACTGGGCCGGCGTCAAGGTGACGCAGAATCCCGCGTTGCCCACGAAGCTGTTCGTCAATGTCCGCGACATGGTCACCGCTCCGCAGCTGGCCATCCACGATGTGGTTCAGGCCCTGGGCACCCGCAATGTCGCGAAGATCGCCGCCGCCCTGGGCAAGGGAGTGGCCGACACGATCAAGGCGGTGGCGAGCTTCCCGGTCAAGGTGATCAGGAGCGTGGTCACCTCGATCCGGACCGGCACCGTCTTCAAGGGTGCCGCACCACCGGCGGCGACGGCATCTGTGTCCGCGGCGACCGCGACGTCGGCTGCGGCGACGTCAGCAGCCGTGGCGGAATCCGCGGCCGAACCCGCAACCCCGGTCGCCAAGAAGACCCGTAAGCATTCGGCGACCACATCCAAAGCCGCGCCTCAGAGCACCGCGGCGTCGACGAAGGACGAGCCGGAAGCCGTCAAGAGATCCCCGGCCGCGTCCTCCGACGACGCGAGCGACGCCGCGGAGAAGCCCGTGACCGACAAGCCCGGAAAGCGCAAGGGCCACAAGGCCAAGCCCGAACCGAAGCCCGAACCGAAGACCGCAACGGAATCCTCGGAGAAGGCGGCCGCTTAGGCGCCGAACACCGGCAACGGGGTGCGGGACTTGGCCAGCAGGTCGCTGACCACCGGGCCGAGTTCGGCCGGATCCCAACGGGCGCCCTTGTCGGTCTCCCCGCCACGGGCCCAGCCCTCGGCGACCCGGATGATGCCGCCCTCGACCTCGAAGATCCGGCCCGTCACGTCGCGGGACTCGACGCTGCCCAGCCACACCACCAGCGGCGAGACGTTCTCCGGCGCCATGGCGTCGAAATCCGAGTCCTGCGTTGCCATCATGTCCGCGAACACGGTCTCGGTCATGCGGGTACGGGCGGATGGCGCGATGGCGTTGACGGTCACGCCGATGCGGCCCATCTCGGCGGCGGCCACCAGGGTCAGGGCTGCGATGCCGGCCTTGGAGGCACTGTAGGTCGCCTGCCCGACACTGCCCTGCAGGCCGGCGCCCGAGCTGGTGTTGATGATGCGGGCGTCAACAGTGTTGCCCGCCTTGGACTGCGCGCGCCAGTACGCCCCGGCATGCCTCATGGTGGCGAAGTGCCCCTTGAGGTGGACGGCGGTCACGGCGTCGAACTCGTCTTCGGTCGCGTTGACGAACATCCGGTCGCGGACGATGCCCGCGTTGTTGACCAGGACGTCGAGGCCACCGAAGGAGTCCACCGCGGTCTGGATGAGCCCCTCGGCCTGCGCCCAGTCGGCGACATTGGCGCCACTGGTCACGGCTTCGCCTCCGGCAGCGATGATTTCGTCGACGACACCCTGCGCGGCGCTGCCGCCGCCGGCCGCCGAGCCGTCCAGGCCGACACCGATGTCGTTGACCACCACGCGCGCCCCTTCGGCGGCGAAGGCGAGCGCATGTGCGCGGCCGATCCCGCCGCCGGCGCCCGTCACGATGACCACGCGGCCGTCAAGCAAACCCATTGCAGTTTCTCCTTTTATTTGATGTCCGCAGTTGTGGTCGACAGGTAGTGCGGCGGCTCGCCACCGCCGTGCACCGCCAGCGAGGCGCCGCTGATGTAGGACGCGACATCGGAGGCGAGAAACGCTGTGGCCCAGCCGATGTCATCGGGCTTGGCCAGCCGGCCCAGCGGCACGTTCTTCGAGATCGCGGCAATGGACTCGGCATCGCCGTAGAACAACGCCGACTGCTCGGTCTCGACCATGCCCACCACCACCGAGTTCACCCGGACCTTGGGCGCCCATTCCACCGCCAGGGTGGAGGTGAGGTTGTCGATGCCGGCCTTGGCTGCCCCGTACGCGGCAGTCCCGGGGGTCGGTCGGTGTCCGCTGACGCTGGAGATGTTGACGATCGAGCCGCCCGAGTCCTGCGACTGCATCACGGCGTTGGCGTGGGTGGACACCGACAAGGCGCCGATCAGGTTGAGTTCGATGATCTTGGTGCTGAACTTCGCCGACGCGTCGGCGGCGAGCACGTACGGGGAACCGCCCGCGTTGTTGACCACCACGTCAAGGCGGCCGTGCCGGTCCACGATGGTGTCGATGAGGTTCTTCACCGAGTCGTCCTCGCGGATGTCGCAGGAGTGGAACTCATACGGCGAACCGTCCACCGGGCGGCGCGCGCACGTCACGACCGTGGCGCCCTGAGCTGCGAACACCGAGCTGATCCCGGCACCGACCCCGCGCACCCCACCGGTCACCAGGACCACCCGGCCAGCGAGTTGCAGATTGATTCCAGCCGCGTCAGTCACTGTGCTAGCGTACCAAGCAAGTGCTTGCTTAGGTAGCGACCCTCCAGGAAGTGACTGATGATCACCACCACGACAGTCGAACCGGGCATCGTCTCGGTGACCGTGAATTACCCGCCGGTCAACGCCATCCCCTCGCGGGGATGGTTCGAACTGGGCGATGCCATCACCGCCGCGGGCCGTGACCGCAGCACCCACGTGGTGATCCTGCGAGCCGAGGGCCGCGGCTTCAACGCCGGCGTGGACATCAAGGAGATGCAGAACACCGAGGGCTTCACCGCCCTGATCGACGCCAACCGCGGTTGCTACCACGCCTTCCGGGCGGTGTACGAGTGCGAGGTACCCGTCGTTGCGGCAGTCAACGGCTTCTGTGTCGGCGGCGGCATCGGTCTCGTCGGCAACGCCGACGTCATCGTCGCCTCCGACGACGCCAAATTCGGCCTGCCCGAGGTAGAGCGGGGCGCACTGGGTGCAGCCACCCACCTGTCCCGGCTGGTCCCCCAGCACCTGATGCGCCGGCTCTTCTTCACCGCCGCCACCGTGGATGCGAACACGCTGCACCACTTCGGCTCCGTGCACGAGGTGGTGCCCCGCGCCGACCTCGACGAGTCCGCGCTGCGCGTGGCGCGAGATATCGCCAGCAAGGACACCCGGGTGATCCGCGCGGCCAAGGAAGCACTGAACTTCATCGATATCCAGCCGGTCACCGCTCGTTACCGGATGGAGCAAGGATTCACGTTCGAGTTGAACCTCGCGGGTGTCTCCGATGAGCACCGCGATGCGTTCGCCGGTACTGACAAGGGGACCAAATGACAGACAAGCGAACAACTCTCGACGAGGCCGTCGCCTCGATCGAGAGCGGGATGACCATCGGTATCGGCGGCTGGGGTTCGCGGCGCAAGCCGATGGCCTTCGTCCGCGCCCTGCTGCGCACCGATGTCAAGGATCTGACCGTCGTGACCTACGGCGGACCAGATCTGGGTCTGCTGTGCTCGGCCGACAAGGTCAAGCGTGCCTACTACGGATTCGTGTCGCTGGACTCGCCGCCGTTCTACGACCCGTGGTTCGCCAAAGCGCGCACCACCGGCGCCATCGAGGCCCGCGAGATGGACGAGGGCATGCTGCGCTGCGGCCTGCAAGCCGCCGCACAACGCCTGCCGTTCTTGCCGATTCGCGCCGGACTGGGCAGCGATGTCCGCACCTTCTGGGGCGACGAGCTCAAGACAGTCAAGTCCCCCTACGGCGACGACGAACTTGTCGCCATGCCGGCACTGAACCTGGACGCGGCCTTCGTGCACCTGAATCTCGGTGACGCCCAAGGCAATGCCGCATACACCGGGATCGATCCGTACTTCGACGACCTGTTCCTGATGTCCGCGCAGAAGCGTTTCCTGAGCGTGGAGAAAGTGGTCTCCACCGAGGAATTGGTGAGTTCGGTGGTGCCACAGCAGCTGCTGATCAACCGGATGATGGTCGACACCGTGGTGGAGGCCCCCAACGGCGCGCACTTCACCATCAACGAGCCCGACTACCGCCGTGACGAGAAGTTCCAGCGGCACTACGCCGAAGCAGCAGGCTCGGACGAGACCTGGGCCGAATTCGTCAAGACGTATCTGTCCGGTAGCGAAGCCGATTATCAAGCGGCCGTGCGCGCATTCGCGGAGTCGCTGAAGGAAGGAGCCAAGTGATGTCGGTGACCCGTGCCGAGGTGTGCGCCGTCGCGTGCGCCGAACTGTTCCGCGATGCGGGCGAGATCATGGTCTCGCCGATGACGACAATCGTCCAGATCGGTGCCCGGTTGGCGCGCCTGACCTTCTCCCCCGACATCGTGCTGACCGACGGCGAGGCGCGCATCATCGCCGACACCCCCGCCATCGGTGCGCCGGCCGCGATCGAGGGCTGGATGCCGTTCAACCGCGTCTTCGAGACCTTGTCCTGGGGCCGGCGCCATGTGGTGATGGGCGCCAACCAGATCGACCGGTACGGCAACCAGAACCTGTCCGCGTTCGGGCCGATCCAGCACCCGACCCGGCAGATGTTCGGTGTTCGCGGCGCTCCCGGCAACTCCATCAACCACGCGACCAGCTACTTCGTCGGCAACCACTCCAAGCGCGTGTTCACCGAGTCGGTCGACATCGTGTCCGGAATCGGCTGGGACAAGGTGGATCCCGCCA
Source organism: Mycolicibacterium cosmeticum (assembly GCA_016197365.1). GTDB lineage: Bacteria > Actinomycetota > Actinomycetes > Mycobacteriales > Mycobacteriaceae > Mycobacterium > Mycobacterium cosmeticum_A. Next base: position 310,654 of record JACPVS010000017.1, read on the forward strand.
ATCCCGCCTACCGGTTCGCCAACATCTACCGGGTGGTGACCAACCTCGGCGTCTTCGATTTCAACGGACCGGACCACCAGTTCCGTGCGGTGTCGCTGCACCCCGGAGTCGAGGCCGATCAGGTCGCCGAGAACACCTCCTTCGAGGTGCACGGACTTGCCGACGCCGCAACCACCCGCCTGCCGAACGCCGACGAGCAGCGCCTGCTGCGCGACGTGATCGATCCGAAGTCGCTGCGCGACAAAGAGGTCAAGGTCTAACTCATGGGCAAGCTGGTCACACCCCTGACCGAACTGGTCGGCATCGAGCACCCCGTCGTACAGACCGGGATGGGCTGGGTCGCCGGTGCCCGTCTGGTCGCGGCCACCTCGAATGCGGGCGGCCTGGGCATCCTGGCCTCGGCGACCATGACGCTGGCGGAGCTCCAGACCGCCGTCACCAAGGTCAAGGCCGCCACCGACAAACCGTTCGGCATCAACATCCGTGCCGACGCCGGCGACGCGAATGACCGCGTCGACCTCCTGATCCGCGAAGGAGTCAAAGTCGCCTCCTTCGCTCTAGCTCCCAAACCGGACCTGATCGCCAGGCTCAAAGAGGCCGGCGTGGTGGTCATCCCGTCGGTCGGGCTGGCCAAGCACGCCAAGAAGGTGGCGGCCTGGGGTGCCGATGCGGTGATCGTGCAGGGCGGCGAAGGCGGCGGCCATACCGGTCCGATCGCCACCACGCTGCTGCTGCCGTCGGTGCTCGACGCGGTCAAGGACACCGGGATGCCCGTGATTGCTGCCGGCGGGTTCTTCGACGGCCGCGGACTGGCCGCCGCGTTGTCCTACGGCGCCGCGGGCGTGGCGATGGGCACCAGGTTCCTGCTGACCTCCGATTCGACCGTGCCCGACGCCGTCAAGCAGCGCTATCTGGATTCGGCGCTGGACGGCACCGTCGTGTCCACCCGCGTCGACGGGATGCCGCACCGGGTGCTGCGCACCGGTCTGGTCGAGAAGCTCGAAAACGGTTCGCCGGTGCGCGGTCTGGCGGCAGCGGTGGCCAACGCCCAGAAGTTCAAGAAGATGTCCGGCATGACGTGGAAGTCCATGGTCACCGACGGTTTGGCGATGCGGCACGGCAAGGAACTCACCTGGTCGCAGGTAGTCATGGCCGCCAACACCCCGATGCTGCTCAAGGCCGGTCTGGTCGAGGGCAACACCGAAGCCGGCGTGCTGGCCTCGGGCCAGGTGGCCGGCATCCTCGACGATCTGCCGTCCTGCGCGGAGTTGGTCCCGGCGATCGTCGCCGAGGCCATCGCTCATCTGCAGTCGGCCGGCTCGTACATCAGTTAGCGGTACCAGTCCGGCAGCTCACCGGGCCGCAGATCAGTTTCATCACCCGGCCGGGTGAGGGTCAGGACCGCGCGCACGATGGTCGGCCGGGACTGCAGTTCGTCGGCGATCGCGTTGAGTCGCGCGGCGATGCTGGATTCGGCCGCGTCGCCCACCAGGTCGACGGCCGCGACCAGGTAGATCCGATCTGCGCCAACCCATTCCATGTGCAGGTCGCTGACACGCTCGACGTCCTTGTGGGCGAGTAGTCCCTCGAGGACCGTGTTGCACGCCAATGGACTGACACCCTCACCGGTGAGGAAATCCATGTTGCGCCCGATGAGGAACAGCGCGACCCCGCCGAGCAGCACGCCGACCAGGATGGAACCGATGGCATCCCAGATCGCATTCCCGGTCAGTTGGTGGGCCAGGATGCCGCCTGCGGCGATGACGATGCCGATCAGAGCGGACAGATCTTCGGCGAAGACCGACCGCAGCATCGGATTGGACGTCGCCCGTACGTAGCGCAACGGGTGGATACGGCGCTGCGCGGCACCGGTTTTCGTCTGCCGCAGCGCTTGCAGGAACGACGTGCCCTCCAGCAGGAAAGACACTCCGAGCACCGCATACGCCCAGCCGTAGGACGTCGACTCCGACTCCCCGCCCAGGGATTGCACGCCGTGCCAGATCGATACCGCGGCCCCGATGGTGAACAGGCCGAAGGCCGCGAACATGGACCAGATGTAGCCGGCCCTGCCGTAGCCCAGCCGGTGCGCGGCGTCCGCGGGCTTCATCGACCGCCGGGTGCCGATCAGCAGGAACACCTCGTTACCGGTGTCGGCCCACGAGTGCGCGGCCTCCGCCAGCATCGACGCCGACCCCGTGAAACCCGAGACGATCGTCTTCGCCACGGCGATAAGCACATTGGCGCCGAGCGCGATGGCGACGGTCAGCAGGCTCTCGTTCTGGGTGTCGTCTTCCCCCGAATTGCCCATACACAACCCTAGGCCTTCCTACACTGGCCTCACTGTCGAGGAGGCACCCATGAAGATGTCAGCGGCCGTGCTCTGGAACGTCCACGGTGATTGGAGCATCGAAGAGGTCGATCTTGATCCGCCGCGCGAGGGCGAAGTGCTGGTCTCCTTCGATGCCACCGGTCTGTGCCATTCCGACCATCACCCGCGAACCGGGGACTTCCCCGCGCCGTTTCCGTTCATCGGTGGTCACGAGGGCGCCGGGATTGTGCAGGAGGTCGGCCCCGGGGTTCGGGACCTCAAGCCCGGCGATCACGTCGTCGCCTCCTTCCTGCCGGCTTGCGGGAAATGCCGCTGGTGCGCCACCGGACACCAGAATCTGTGCGACCTCGGCGCCATGCTCCTCAACGGAACACAGTTGGACGGCACCTACCGCCGCCACATCGGCGACCAGGATGTCAGCGTGGCGCTGCTGCTGGGCACCTTCGCGCAGTACGGCGTCGTCTCCGAAGCATCGGTCGTGAAGATCGACGACGACCTGCCGCTGTCCCGGGCCTGCCTCATCGGCTGCGGTATCACCACCGGATGGGGTTCGGCGGTCAACACTGCCGACGTGCGCCCCGGCGACACCGTCGTGGTGATCGGCTGCGGCGGCGTCGGTAGCGGCGCGATCCAGGGGGCGCGGCTCGCCGGCGCCGAGCGGATCATCGCCGTGGACATCGTGGAGGACAAGCGCGAGAAGGTGACCGTGTTCGGCGCCACGCACTTCTCGACGTCGATGGCCGAAGCCACCGCGCTCGTCGCCGAGCTGACCCGCGGGGTGATGGCCGACTCGGCGATCCTCACCGTGGGACTGGTCGAGGGTCCGATGATCGGGCAGGCACTCGACCTGATCCGCAAGGGCGGCGCCGTCGTACTGACCGGCATCGCGGCGGCCACCGACATCACGCCGGTGCTGCCGATGTCGATGTTCACCCTGTTCCAGAAGCGGCTGCTGGGCAGCCTTTACGGCGAGGCCAATCCGCGTGCCGACATCCCGCGACTGCTCAGCCTGTACCGGCAGGGACAGCTGTTACTCGACGAGACCGTCACCGCCGAATACAAACTCAACGACATCAACGAGGCGTTCGACGACATGCTTGCCGGCCGTAATTTCCGCGGCGTCATCATTCACGATCACTGACCTCACCGCAGCGGCCACGCGGCCACCACCTCCAAGATGCAGGCTGTACCGGTGACGGTGGCAAGTAGGACGATTCCCGCAACGCGGATCAGGGTGTGCACCATGTCATCGATGACACCCGCCGATCCAGTTCAGGTCCAATGGTTTCCTGTGATGGATTCCATCAGCCCAATTCATAGCCCTCCCGCGACACCTTGAAGTAGTGCCCGGTATAGGTGTCGCTGCAGGTGATCCCGGTGGTCTTGCTGTAGCAGACCAGCGTGCCGTCCGAAATCGACGTGCCGTAGGCGAGCGTCTGCTCGGGCGCCGGCATCGACTGGCCGTAGCAATCGAAGCGGGCCGGCAGGGCCTGTTCGAGGCGGAACCGGCTGCCCCAGTCGAGATGGCAGGTATCGGGCCGGGGTGGCGCCACCCAGTACTTCTGGGCGATGGCGCAGGTCACCGAGACGGCACCGTCCAGGTGATGCCCCATGTAGCAGGTGATGTTGGTCGACGGCGACTGGAAGGCCGCCGCCGCGGTGGCCGGCGCCGTGAAAGCCGTTGCGGCAACGACGATCGCTGCGAGCTTGCTGCCCTTGTTCTGCATGGCTGTCCCTTTGTCTGGTGAGCCCCGGAGCGGGGCTGCTTGAGACAAAGAATGGGCGCGGCGCCTTGATGGAATCTTGGCGCCGCGCCCATTTTGAAGACGAAGTCAGAGACGCTCGATGATGGTGACGTTGGCAGTGCCGCCGCCCTCGCACATCGTCTGCAGGCCGTACCGGCCGCCGGTGCGCTCCAACGTGTTCAGCATGGTCGCGAACAGTTTGGCGCCGGTCGCACCGAGCGGGTGCCCCAGGGCGATGGCGCCGCCGCTCGGGTTCACCTTGGCCGGGTCGGCGCCGGTTTCCTTCAGCCACGCCTGAACGACGGGGGCGAACGCCTCGTTTATCTCGACGGTGTCGATGTCCTCGATCTTCAGCCCCGTCTTCTGCAATGCGTAGTGGGTGGCCGGGATGGGACCGGTGAGCATGTACACCGGGTCGGCGCCGCGGGCACTGATGTGATGGATGCGGGCACGGGGCTTGAGTCCGTGCGTCTTGACCGCGTCCTCCGAGGCCAGCAGCACCGCGCTGGCTCCGTCGGAGATCTGGCTGGCCATCGCCGCGGTGAGGCGGCCACCTTCGACGAGCGTCTTCAGCCCGGCCATCTTCTCCAGCGAGGTTTCGCGGGGGCCTTCGTCGGTGACGAACCCATCGACGGCGATGATCTCGTTCTCGAAGTACCCGGACCGGATGGCCTCCTGCGCGCGCTGGTGGCTGGTCAGCGCGAACCGCTCCATGTCCTCACGCGAGATGTCCCACTTCTCGGCGATCAGTTCGGAGCCACGGAACTGCGAGATCTCCTGGTCGCCGTAGCGATGCAGCCAACTCTTGGACTCGTTGGTGGGCGAGGTGAATCCGAACTGCTCGCCGACGATCATCGCCGAACTGATCGGGATCTGGCTCATGTTCTGCATGCCGCCGGCCACGATGACATCGGCAGTGCCGGACATGATCGCTTGTGCGCCAAAGGAAATAGCCTGCTGCGAGGAGCCGCACTGGCGGTCGACGGTGACGCCGGGTACCTCTTCGGGGTAACCGGCGGCCAGCCAGGACAGCCGGGCGATGTTGCCGGCCTGACCACCGATGGCGTCCACGCAGCCGGCGATCACGTCGTCGACGGCGCTGGGATCCAGGTCGGTGCGGTCGAACAACCCGCGCCAGGCGGCCGCACCCAGATCGACGGGGTGCACGCCCGACAGCGATCCTCCACGCTTGCCGACCGCGGTGCGAACGGCATCGATGACGTAGGCCTCACCCATTACTGATCTCCTTCTTTCGTTGCCTGATGCTCTTCGCTGACGCTCATCGTTATGCCGCCGAGAACGATGGCGAGGTACTCCCGGCCGACTTCCTCGGCCGTCAGGGGCCCGCCCGGTTGGTACCAGCGGACCGACACCCAGGTGGTATCGCGGATGAAGCGGTAGACCAGGTCCACGTCGAGATCGGGCCGCAACGACCCGTCGGCGATGCCCTGGTTCAGCAGGTCCAGCCACATGCTGCGCTGCTCGCGGTTGCGCTTGTCGACGAAGGCGAACTGCGGCAGCGCCGACAGCCGCTTGGCCTCGTCCTGATAGATGACCACCTGCGCGTGCCGGTGCTCGATCGCTTCGAAGGAAGCCAGGAACAGCCCTTTGAGCCGGTCCAGCGGGCTGGCTTCGGTGGCCGCGATCTGTTCATACTTGGCGAACAACCAGTCCAGAAAGTCCCGCAGGACCTCTTCGACCATTTGTTCTTTGGACTTGAAATGGTGGTACAGGCTGCCCGAGAGGATGCCTGCGGAGTCGGCGATGTCGCGGACGGTGGTCGCTTTCAGGCCACGCTCCGCGAACATGGTGGCGGCAAGCTCAAGGAGCTCGTCACGCCTGCTCGCCGGCTGACTGGGCGGATCCGTCGCCATCCCTGCAGCATAGCAACCAAGCGCTTGCTAGGTCGAATGTGTGGTGCGAGCCGCGATCACGTTCACCTAATCCCTAGTGTTAGTTCGGTGGAGTCCAATCCGAGAAGATTCACAGGCCATCCTGGTGGTTCAGGTCAACGCCCGCCACGTGGTGGGCAGCGTGCACGTTCTACCAAGATCGCCATCGCCGGAGCGGGTGTTCTTCTAGTTGCGATACTGGCGGCGTCGCTTGCCTGGACCGCCTCACGACAAGACAAGCAGTCCGGCGGCACGGCGAGCGCTACGACTTTCTCGTCACCCGTTCCGTCCACCCAGACGGCGCTGCTGCCCTTCCAGTCGGCACAGGGCATTACATGGATCACGGCTGCTTGTGGCAGTCCAACGTTGCTGGACGACAAGGGATCTAACACGTTACTTCCGCGATCGACGGACTGGGGCATCTGCATGGGTACGCCTGGCGCTCCACCAGTCCTTGCTGGTGTTTACGAACACAACTCAATCTTGAGCGATGATTTGGCGGCCATGAACAGCCGATACCACCATGCGGTTCGTACCGATGGCACGGGGCTGTCGTGGATTTTCGTAACTGAAGGCGATGTGGCTACCTTGGCTGGCCTCAACCGTTACGGATTTCGAATCGACTGACGACGACATCTTGCCGCCGAACCCAGCGTCCGGGCAGAGGTAATCTGTTTGTAGCTAAGGGGGAGCAATGATTGTCGATTCAGATCTGTTGCGGATGGGGGCTGCTTTTTCGCAGAGCGCCGGCGAAATCGCGCAGACGGGTGCCGCCAAGCTCAGCGAGGCGGCAGTCTCATCCGAGATTTTTGGCGATCTCGACGCGGGGCGCAATTTCCATCGCGAGCTGTCGAACGTTCACGACGCTCATGTAAAGGCCTTGCACAGGTTTCGCGAAGAGTTTGACTCACTAGCCGACGGGGCCGTATCTGCAGCGACAGCGTTTTCAGCGCAGGATGACGCTGGCGCCGCCTCACTGCACGACACCGCTAACCTGCTCTAGTTGTGCCCTTACAACTGAAACACCTGAATGTCGGCGAGTTGATCGGCCCGGCAGGGGGTGATCCCTGGCAGATGGACAGAGAACTCGAAGGCGGGTCGCCGGGCGAGATTAGTGAACTCGCAACTGCGTTCTACAACGCAGGCGTATGCACCAAGGAAACAAGCGATGAGTTCAACACAGCCAAACAGCGGTTCGAATCTGCCTGGGATCGTCAGGACGGCGGAGCGCATCCGATCAACGATTCAGCCGAGGTGCATCGGGCGACCGACTCGCTTCATCTCACCCGAGAACAGATGTCGAGGACGGGAGTTCAACTGCAAAACGTCGCTGCCGCACTCTCCGAAAGTCAGAGAAGCGGGAAGATTTCCATTGGTAATTTAGCAGCCAGACTGCAGCAACTCGACGGCCAGATCGAAGCGGCCATCGCCGTAGCTTCCGCCAATGGCACTACAGCGGATTGGTCCGAGCTGAAGGCGGCCGCGGTAGCCGCCACCTCCAATTCACTACGCGAGATGCAGTCCATTCACACCGCCTACGGAAATGCACTGGACAAAGCGACCCAGGCAATGGCAGCCGACAATTATCACGCAGATCCCACGCCTGATATCGACGGACAGGCAGAGCAGCGAAACTACGGACAGTCCGAAGCGCAGAAATACGGGGAAACGCAACGCGCTGCGGATCAGGACTTGGTCAACTCTCCTGGTGAATGGACGCCCGAGAAGCAGTCGGCAGCAAGTCGATTACGCGACTACGCCACGATCAATGATCCGACTGCCAGTGTGGATGAGACGCGCTTCGCGGGGGAACGGCTCGATGACTACGAGACGTCAAAAGCGACGGGTCCGCTGCCGATCGATCCGGTTCTCGGCGGCGACGCACGCACGCGCGCTCAGCGACGACTGGAGATGCAACAGAAGTTGGAACAAGGACTTCTGGGCTCGGCCGGAATGACACCCGACCAAGCCACCGAGTTCTTGGACACGTCTGAAAAGCAAGCGCGCGAACTGGTCATTACGCGCGTCCAAGAACAACTCCAACAAGCCGGCATGTCACCTCAAGGAGCTGCCCAAGCAGCTAGTGATGTGTCTCATGGAATCATCCCCAAAGAACTGGTCGAAGGCGCGTCCGCAGCGGGCAAGCCAATCTCGGGGCTGAAAGAGGCCTTCGATCGGACGGCCGAGTCGCTGCCCACTGGCAACCATTGGGATGATTCAGTAGTCACTTATTCCGCTCGTGATGTCGAAGCCCTCAAAGCAGTCGGTAGCAAACTGGGTGTTGCAGGCAACCTGGTTGACCTCGGCGTAGGCCTGTACGACACACAGCACGGCGTGCCTGTTGGACAGGTTGTCGCGAAGACTGGCGGAGGGATGGCTGGCGCGTGGGCGTTGGGCGCACTGGGCGCCGAGATCGGCGCGCCTGCCGGCCCGCCCGGAGCGTTCATCGGGTCCGTCACTTTAGGCACACTTGGGGCCATTTACGGCGAAGATGCCGGTGACCAGCTCTACGACTGGATTGCCGGCAAATGACGAGTGATGCCGCTCTGGCCGTTGCGTTTCTAGGGTTGGCTGCGATGGCGCGTGCTCCACGTGGCAATGTCACGGCTGGGCGGCTCACGTACTGGGTTGGAACGCTGATCACCTCTGTCGCAGGCTACTTCGTTGCCGCGCCACAAGGGTTGAAGTCGGCGATTGGCGCTGCGGTATTCGTCTTCGGCGCAGCCACTTTCGTGGCATACGCATATACCCCATTCCTTCAGGTAAAAAAGCGTCGCATCTCCTTCTATAGCGACCGCCCTCAGCCCTACGGCGCGGCGGTTACTGCGAAGAAATCTTGGTGGCGAGCCTTGGTTGCCCTGGCCGTTCTCATGTTCGGTCTCGCCTCCTACATCACAGGCGACGGCAATGCGTTTTTGGCAGCAGGAGCCTTCGTCGCGGTCATAGTCATCGGCGCGATCTTCGGGTATCGGGACGCATCGGTCGATGCGGGAATCGCTGCGGGCCAACACCTACAGCTGACTCTTGCTGCTCTCTTAACTGCAGGCACCTTCGGGATCGCATACTTCTGTGGGTACTACGTAAGCCGACGCCTCGTATCGACACGCCATAGCCAGGGCCGACATCACGGGTAACACCCCGAAACTCAGACCACAGCCCGGCCCGCCGCGGCGCCGGTCACCGTGACGCTCACCGCGGACGCCCCGTCCTCTGCCGCGATGACGAGCTTGGTCGCGTTGGGCGCAGACACCACGTGCCCGCCGGTGACGGCCACCTGGTAGCCGTTGGGGTATTGCACGGCCGGTACCGAGATGGTGGTCAGCGATCCCGTGGCGAAATCGCCGGAGCCGTCCGCCTTCGCGGTCGAGTAGTCGAACGCGAGCGTGCCGTCGGCGTAGGACCACTTCTTCGGGATGCCGGACACCACCTGCGGGTACGGCGCCGAGAGGATCGCCAGGTTGCCGGTATTGACGTTGTCGCCGGTCGGCGGCAGCACGGGGTCGTAGACGAGCGCCTCGCCGTCATGCGTTCCGCTGGTAGTGATGTCGCCCTTGCCGGTGTAGGCCCACACGGCCCAGCTCATCAGGTAGCTGTCCCCGGCACGCATCTGTTTGGTCAGATCCCCCTTGGCGCTGGTGGCCCCGAACTCGTTCATGAAAGCCGGTATCCCGTGGTGCGCCGCGTAGTTGTGCGCGCCGCGGGCCAGCGCCTTGGCGATATAGCCGCACAGCGCGGACAGACTCGATCCGCCGCAGTAATCATGAAATGCCAGAACAACATTCGGGTCATCGACCGTGCCGAGACTGGTGGGGAAGCCGAGGATATCCAAGATTTCGGACACCGCCGGGTTCGCAGGTTCGATGTACACCGGCGTGGTCGGGTCGACGGCCCGGATGGCCGAGATCACCTGGTTGTAGAACGGGGTCAACTGCTGATATCCGAAGAAGGGACTGCCGAGCAGGGTCGGCAACCAGGAGAAGCCCGGGAACGGCTCGTTGATCACGTCGTAGCCGATCACCGCGGTGTTGCCACTGAAATAGCTCGCCACGTGCTCCCACATCTGGGCGTACGCGTCTTGCAGGCCCAACCCCGTCGGCGACTCTGCGTTGCTCCAGAACTGGGTCCAGGCATGGTTCGTCGCGAGGTTCAGGTAGTAGCTGCCGGGGAAGCCGAAGTTCTGGTTGGGCAACCCGCCGGTCTGGGTCGCCCATTCCGGGGCGCCCTCGCCGGCGAACGTGCCGCCGTACAGGTCCTGGTGCATGTCCAGCAAGGTGTAAATACCGTGGTCGGCCAGCATCTGCACGGTCTGTTTGAGCGAAGCCAGGTAGGTGGTGTCGTACTCACCGGGCTCGGGTTCCACTGCCTCCCAGATGACACCGAGGCGCACCACGTTGAATCCGTTGGCAGCCAGAAACTGCGCGTCGTCCTCGCTGAACCCACTGGCGGCCGGCTCGAACGGTGCCAGCTTGTACACCTGGTTGACGCCATGCAAGAGGACGACCTGGCCATCGCTATTGGTGATCCAGGTCCCGGTGGTCGACAGTCCCCCAACCGACGCCGCAATGGCGCTCCCCGATTCTCCGAAACGCCCTACGTCACCATGTGTTCCGAGCAGTCCGGCGTTGCCACCCGCACCGCCGAGGGCGGGCAGGCCGGTGGGGCCGCCCCCGACACCGCTGTTCCCGGCATCACCACCGTCGCCGCCGCTACCCAGTAATCGCGCGCCGTCACCGCCGTTTCCGCCTCTGCCGCCGTCGATTCCGTCGCCGCCGTCGCCACCCAGACCGCCGATTCCGAACAGCAGACCGGACCCGTCACCGCCCTTGCCGCCGGCGCCGCCGGTCGTTCCTGCTCCGCCGTCACCGCCGCCGCCACCGATGCCTAGGAGCACGCCACCGGTTCCGCCGCGACCACCGGTCGCTCCGGCCCCGCCGTCACCGCCCGCGCCTCCATCGCCCAGCAACCCGGCTTTACCGCCTGCACCGCCGGCGTGTCCGGCGACCGTGCTGGTCCAGCCCGCGCCGCCGTCGCCGAGCAGCCAGCCACCCGCGCCGCCGTCGGGATGTTCGGCGGTGCCCGGGGCCCCGTCACCGATCACGTACGAGCCGGCGACGCTGTTGACGACGCCGTTGACCTGGTGTCCGAGTTCCGTGCCGATCCACGCCTCGGCCACGGTGTGCACGGGTGTGTAGACGAAGCGCCGGAACAATCCGACGGGCGACGTGGGAATCGGACCGGTGGCGACGACCTGTACCGCGTGTACGGCGGCAGCCGCGACGGCGCTGACGCCGTCGACGATCACGCGGACCTCCCGCGCGGCACCGGCGACGACCGACTGGACCAGACCGACGACCGCGGGCACCTTGGGCGCCGCGGTGCCGCCCGCCGTCGCGAGCGGCGCAGCGTAGGCGGAAACCTTCTGGGCCACCGACTCTTTGGCCACGGGTGCGGCGGTGACGGCGGGCGCCGGTGTCGAGTCGGCAGCCTTGGCGACCGTCGACCGGCGGCGGTGCGCCGGCTTGGCCGCCGGGGCGTCGGAGTCTGCGGCGGCCTGTACCGCCGCCGTCGCCGACTCGCGGGTGTCGGTGACGCGACTCTTCTTCTTGCGATGCGGTTTTGCGGTGGGCTTGACCGAATTATTTTCCGCAGCAGTCTCATTGGAAGAATGAGCGCTCGCCGAGGATGTTCCCGTGTCCGAACCGGCCGGGGTCTCCGCCGTGGCCACGCCCGCGCCGGCCAGCATCGCGGCCGAAACACCCGCCGTGACGAGCCCGGCACCTACCCACGTCGACACCTGTTGCATGAAATCGGACGCTAACTCACAACGTCGCGGAAATCTGCAAAATTGTCAGGCGCGCTGGCTCGACACCGAGATGATCTCGCCGGTCAGATAGCTGGAGTAGTCACTGGCGAGGAAGGCGATGGTGGTCGCGATCTCCCACGGTTCGGCGGCGCGACCGAAGGCTTCATCGCCCGCGAGCCTGTCGAGCAGTTCCGCCGACGATGTCTTCTCCAGGAACTTGTGCCGGGCGATGCTCGGCGACACCGCATTGATCCGCACTCCGTATTCGACGGCTTCGATTGCGCTGCAACGGGTCAGCGCCATCACGCCGGCCTTGGCCGCCGCGTAGTGCGACTGCGAGTGCTGAGCGCGCCAGCCGAGCACGCTGGCGTTGTTGACGATGACGCCGCCGTGCGGGGCATCGCGGAAGTACCGCAACGCGGCCCGGGTGGCGCGCATGACCGAGGTGAGCGTGACGTTGAGGACGCGGTCCCATTCGTCGTCGGTCATGTCGATCACCGGGGTCTGACCGCCGAGTCCGGCGTTGTTGACCAGCACATCGATCCGGCCGGCCTTCTCCACCGCGCCGGTGATCAGCGCGTCGACGGCCTCGGTGGAAGTGACGTCGCAGACCACGGCGTCGACCTTGCCCAGCCCGAGGGCCGCCAGTTCGTCGCGGGTCTCGTTCAGGCGGCGCTCGTGGAAGTCGGACACCACGACGTCGGCACCCTCCAGCAGCGCCCGACGTGCCGTCGTCGATCCGATCCCGGTGCCGGCGGCGGCGGTCACCAGGACCACCTTCCCCTTCAGAAGTCCGTGACCCTCAATCTCTTTCGGGGCGTCGGCGAGACTCATCCCTTTGCCTCTCGGGGTAGGCCGAGCACCCGCTCGGCGATGATGTTGCGCTGGATCTCGTTGGATCCGCCGTAGATGGTGTCAGAGCGGGAGAACAGGTACAGCCGCTGCCACTCGTCGAACTCACCGCCCTGCAGCGTCAGCCCGGCGGTGCCCTGCACGTCCATGGCGATCTCGCCGAGATCGCGATGCCAGTTGGCCCACAACAGTTTCGACACATTATCTTGCCCGGGCTGCTCCACGTCCATGGTGGCCAGGGCGTAGGACCGCATCGCCTTCAAACCGATCCAGGACCGGGTGAGCCGCTCGCGGATCAGTGGGTCGTCGGCTGCGCCAGTGCGCTTGGCGAGCTCTACCAGGTTGGAATGCTCACGGGCGTAACGGATCTGCTGACCGAGCGTGGACACTCCGCGCTCGAAGGTCAGCGTGCCCATCGCCACCCGCCAACCGTCGCCGGGCTGCCCGACCACCAGCGAGGCGTCGGTACGGGCGTCATCGAAGAACACCTCGTTGAATTCGGAGTCACCGGTCAGCTGAATGATCGGCCTGATCTCGACGCCGGGCTGGTCCAGGGGCACCAGTAGATAGGACAGCCCCGCATGCCGCTTGGAACCCTTCTCGGAGCGGGCCACCACGAAGCACCACTGCGCCCAGTGCGCCAGCGACGTCCACACCTTCTGGCCATTGATATGCCACTGCTGATCCTCCGCATCGAGTTCGGCAGAGGTCGCCACATTGGCCAGGTCACTGCCGGCGCCGGGCTCGGAGTAGCCCTGGCTCCAAAGTTCGGTGACGTCGAGGATCTTGGGCAGGAACCGCTGCTGTTGTTCGGGGGTGCCGTAGGCGATGAGCGTGGGCCCGAGCAGTTCCTCACCGAAGTGGTTGACCTTGTCGGGAGCGTCGGCCTTGGCGTATTCCTCGTAGAACGCGACCCGGTGGGCGACGGTCAGTCCGCGGCCGCCGTGCTCCTCGGGCCAGCCCAGGCAGGTCAGCCCGGCGGCGGCCAGATGCTGGTTCCACGCGCGACGCTCTTCGAACGCCTCGTGCTCGCGACCCGGGCCGCCGAGGCCCTTGAGCGCTGCGTATTCGCCGACGAGATTATCGGCGAGCCATTGTCGGACCTCGGCCCGGAAGTCCTCGACCTCTATCACCCTTGTAGGCTAACCTACCAAGCACTTGCTTTGTTAGAGGAGCGTCGATGACGACCGACCCGCGGACCGTTCCGGCCGTGCTGGACCGTATTGCCGTGCAGCTTTCGGACCACGACGCGCTGGTCACGACCGATAAGAGCCTCACCTACGGACAGCTGCGCGACGAAGTACGCCAGGCCGCGGCCGCCATCATCGACCTGGGCGTGGTCGCGGGTGACCCCGTCGCCATATGGTCCCCCAACACCTGGCACTGGGTCGTCGCCGCCCTGGCAACGCACTACGCGGGCGCCGTCGTCGTGCCGCTGAACACGCGCTACACGGCCAGCGAGGCCGCCGACATCCTGGCCCGCACCGAGGCTCCTCTGCTGATCGCCGCCGGCGAGTTCCTCGGCGCCGACCGCACGGCGCAACTCGACCGCGATGCCCTGCCCGCGCTGCGCCACATCGTGCGGGTGCCCATCGACAAAGCAGACGGCACATGGGACGAGTTCGTGGCCCGCGGCACCGATCTCGATGCCGTCGACGCGCGCGCGGCGGCGGTGCAACCCGACGACGTCTCCGACATCCTGTTCACTTCCGGCACCACCGGGCGCAGCAAGGGGGTGCGGTGCGCGCACCGGCAATCCCTGGATGCGTCGGCGGCCTGGGCGGCATGCGGTGAGGTCACCAGCGCCGACCGCTACCTGTGCATCAACCCGTTCTTCCACAACTTCGGGTTCAAGGCCGGCATCCTGGCCTGCCTGCAGACCGGCGCGACCCTGATTCCGCAGCTGACCTTCGACCCCGAGCAGGCGATGAAAGCCGTTGCCGAGCAGAAGATCACCGTGCTGCCCGGCCCGCCGACGATCTATCAGATGCTGCTGGATCACCCGCGGCGCGGCGACTACGACCTGAGCTCGCTGCGGTTCGCGGTGACCGGTGCCGCGGTGGTCCCGGTGGTGCTGATAGAACGGATGCAGTCCGAACTCGACATCGACATCGTGCTGACCGCGTACGGCCTGACTGAGGGCAGCGGATTCGGCACCATGTGCCGCTCGTCGGACGATGCCGTCACCGTCGCCACCACGTGTGGCCGACCGATCGCAGATTTCGAACTGCGCCTTGCTGATTCCGGCGAGGTACTGCTGCGCGGCCCGAACGTCATGCTGGGCTACCTGGATGACCCGGACGCCACCGCGGCTGCCATCGATTCCGACGGCTGGTTGCACACCGGCGATATCGGCACTCTGGACGCAGCGGGCAACCTGACCATCACCGACCGGCTCAAAGACATGTACATCTGCGGCGGATTCAACGTGTACCCCGCCGAGATCGAACAGGTGCTGGCC
Organism: Mycolicibacterium cosmeticum; assembly: GCA_016197365.1. Classification (GTDB taxonomy): domain Bacteria; phylum Actinomycetota; class Actinomycetes; order Mycobacteriales; family Mycobacteriaceae; genus Mycobacterium; species Mycobacterium cosmeticum_A. The sequence goes on from JACPVS010000017.1 coordinate 325,736, forward strand.
CGGTTGGACGGTGTCGCCGACTCCGCGGTGATCGGCGTTCCCGACGACAGGCTCGGCGAGGTCGGCAAGGCCTTCGTGGTGCTCAAGCCCGGCACCGCACTCGACGAGGCGGCCGTGATCGCCTACGCACGCGAACATCTGGCGAACTTCAAGGCACCACGTTCGGTGGTGTTCCTCGACGTTCTGCCGCGTAACCCAGGAGGCAAAGTGGTTAAACCACAACTGCGAGAGACGATCTGATGGACCTGAATTTCGATGAGGGAACCGAGGAGTTCCGAGCCGAGGTCCGCGAATTCCTGACGGCCAACCGGGAGTCCTTCCCGACGAAGTCCTACGACACCCTCGAAGGCTTCGAGCAGCACAGGGTCTGGGACAAGGTCCTTTTCGACGCAGGCCTGTCGGTGATCGCCTGGCCCAAGGAGTACGGCGGCCGCGACGCGACCCTGCTGCAATGGGTCGCGTTCGAAGAGGAATACTTTCGCGCCGGAGCTCCCGGGCGGGCGAGTGCCAACGGCACCTCGATGCTGGCCCCCACCCTGTTCGCGCACGGCACGAAGGAACAATTGGACCGGGTTCTGCCGAAAATGGCCAGCGGTGAGGAGATCTGGGCCCAGGCCTGGTCCGAACCGGAGTCGGGCAGCGACCTCGCGTCCCTGCGGTCGACCGCCACCAGGGTCGACGGCGGCTGGAAGCTCAACGGGCAGAAGATCTGGAGTTCGCGTGCCCCGTTCGGTGAGCGCGGCTTCGGCCTGTTCCGCTCGGACCCGGAAGCTCAACGGCACAAGGGCCTGACCTACTTCATGTTCGACCTGAAAGCGGACGGCATCACCGTGCGTCCCATCGCGCAACTCGGCGGCGACACCGGCTTCGGCGAGGTCTTCCTCGACGACGTTTTCGTGCCGGACGAAGACGTCATCGGCGAGGTCAACGAGGGCTGGCGCGCCGCGATGAGCACGTCCAGCAACGAGCGCGGCATGTCGCTGCGCAGCCCGGCCCGCTTCCTGGCGCCCGCGGAACGGCTGGTTGCGCAATGGAAGTCGAACCCGGACCCGGTTTTCACCGATCGGGTGGCCGATGCGTGGATCAAGGCGCAGGCCTACCGGCTGCACACTTTCGGGACCGTCACCCGGCTGGCCGGTGGTGGCGAACTCGGCGCGGAATCGTCGGTCACCAAGGTGTTCTGGTCGGACCTCGATGTCGCCCTGCACCAGACCGCCCTCGACCTGCAGGCTGCGGACGGCGAGATCGTCGACCACTGGACCGAGGGTCTGCTGTTCGCTCTGGGCGGACCGATCTATGCCGGTACCAACGAGATTCAGCGCAACATCATCGCCGAGCGTCTGCTGGGCTTGCCGAGAGAACCGAAATGAACTTCGAGATTGACGAACAGCAGCGTGATTTCGCGTCCAGCATCGACGCCGCACTGAGCGCTGCCGACGTACCCGCCGCGGTGCGCGCATGGGCCGCCGGCGACACCGCCGCCGGCCGCAAGGTGTGGGCCCAGCTGGCCGACCTCGGCGTGACTGCCCTCCTGGTCCCCGAAAAGTACGACGGTATCGACGCGGATCCGGTGGACCTGGTGGTCGCCCTGGAACGTCTCGGCTACTGGGCGGTCCCCGGACCTGTCACCGAATCCATTGCGGTGGCGCCGATCCTGCTGGCAGATGACGAACGAGCCGCCGCGCTGGCAGCCGGCGAGCTGATCGCCACCGTCGCCCTGCCACCGTCGGTTCCGCGGGCGGTCAACGCCGACGTCGCCGGCCTGACGCTGCTGGCCGCCGACGGTCAGGTGTCCGACGCATCCGCCGGCGCCGCACACGACTCGGTTGATCCCACCCGGAAACTGTTCGACGTGACCGCATCCGGAGCCGTACGCCCGGCTGACACGGCCCGCGCCTACGAGTTCGGCGTGCTGGCCACCGCCGCACAACTGGTCGGAGCGGGGCAAGCGATGCTCGACCAGTCGGTCGAATACGCCAAGCAGCGCACCCAGTTCGGCCGGATCATCGGCTCCTACCAGGCACTCAAGCACAAGCTGGCCGACGTGCACATCGCCGTCGAACTGGCCCGACCGTTGGTGTACGGCGCGGCCCTGGCCTTGGCCGAAGGTTCGCCGGACACCGCGCGGGATATCAGCGCCGCCAAGGTGGCCGCCGCCGATGCCGCTCTGCTGGCCGCCCGCAACTCGTTGCAGACCCACGGCGCCATCGGGTTCACCCAGGAGCACGACCTGTCGCTGCTACTGCTTCGGGTGCAGGCGCTGCGCTCGGCGTGGGGCGACCCCACCCTGCATCGACGCCGACTGCTGGAGGCTTTGTAGACCATGAGTGAAGAACGCGAACTGCTGCGCACCACCGTCGCAGCACTGGTCGACAAACACGCCGGACCGGAAGCCGTTCGCGCGGCGATGGAATCCGAGCGCGGTTACGACGAGGCGCTGTGGAAGCTGCTGTGCGAACAGGTCGGTGCGGCCGCTCTGGTGGTGCCGGAGGATCTCGGCGGCGCCGGCGGCGAATTGGCCGACGCCGCTGTGGTTCTGGAGGAACTCGGTAAGGCACTGGTGCCCACGCCACTGCTGGGGACCACCCTCGCCGAGTTGGCCTTGCTGGCCGTCGACGCGCATGAGCCGCTGGAGGGACTGGCCGAAGGCACCGCGATAGGCACCGTCGTCTTCGATCCCGACTTCGTGATCAACGGCGATATCGCCGACGTGGTGATCGCGGCCGACGGCACCGAGCTGACCCGCTGGGACACGTTCACCGACGAGGCCAAGCCCACCATGGACCTGACCCGGCGGCTGTCGGCAGTCACCCCGGGTGAGACCACGGCTCTCGGCGCTGACCCCGGGCTGGCCGACTACGCCGGCCTGCTGATGGCGGCAGAACAGATCGGCGCGGCGGCTCGTGCGCTGGACCTGACGGTCGCCTACACCAAGGACCGCGTGCAATTCGGCCGGCCAATCGGCAGTTTCCAGGCCCTCAAGCACCGGATGGCCGACCTGTACGTGCAGGTGTCCGCTTCGCGGGCAGTGGTCTACGAGGCGATCGCCGAACCCACGCCCGCCTCCGCGGCGCTGGCCCGGGTCCTGGCCAGCGAGACACTGTCGGCGGTGACGGCCGAGGCCGTCCAGATGCACGGCGGAATCGCCATCACCTGGGAGCACGACATCCAGCTGTACTTCAAGCGGGCGCACGGCAGCGCGCAGCTGCTCGGTCCCCCGCGCGAGCACCTGCGCAGGCTCGAAGCCGAGGTGTTCTAGCGTGAACGGGTGACCAATCCCGTGGCGCTGCGTGCCGGTATCCCGCCGTTCTATGTGATGGACGTCTGGCTGGCGGCCGCGGAGCGGCAGCGCACCCACGGAGATCTGGTCAACCTGTCCGCCGGGCAGCCCAGCGCGCAGGCCCCCGCCCCGGTACGGGCGGCGGCGGCCGACGCCCTGGAGAACCACAACCTCGGCTACACCGTGGCACTGGGCATTCCGGAACTCCGCGAGGCCATCGCCGCGTCATATCGGCGTTCGTACGGCATCGAGGTCGGCGCGGACGCCGTGGTCGTCACCACGGGCTCCACCGGCGGATTCCTGCTGGCGTTCCTGTCGTGTTTCGACGTGGGCGACCGCGTCGCGGTGACCAGCCCCGGTTACCCGTGCTACCGCAACATCCTGTCCGCGTTGGGCTGCGACGTGGTCGAGGTGCCGTGCGGACCCGAGACCCGATTCCAGCCGACCGTGGCCATGCTGGCGGCCCTCGATCCGTCGGTGAAAGGCCTGATCATCGCCAGCCCGGCCAACCCGACGGGGACCGTGATCGCCCCGGCCGATCTGGCGGCGATCGCCACCTGGTGCGACGCCAACAGCGTGCAGCTGGTCAGCGACGAGATCTACCACGGTCTGGTGTACCCGGGTGCGCCGGCCACCAGTTGTGCGTGGGAGACCTCGCGTAATGCCATTGTGGTGAACAGCTTTTCGAAGTATTTCGCCATGACGGGCTGGCGGCTGGGCTGGCTGCTGGTGCCCGAGCCGCTGCGCCGCGCCGTCGACTGCCTGACCGGGAACTTTTCCATCTGCCCGCCGACACTGCCGCAGCTGGCTGCGGTCGCGGCGTTCGAGCCCGAGTCCCTGGCGACGGCCAACGCCCTGGTGCAGGACTACACCGTGAACCGGGACCTGTTGCTGCGCGGCCTGCCCGCCATCGGACTGGACCGCCTCGCGCCCGCCGACGGCGCGTTCTACGTCTACGCCGACATCTCCCGGTACTCCGACGACTCCCTGGCGTTCTGCGCGAAGTTGTTGGCCGACACCGGAGTCGCCATCGCGCCGGGTGTCGACTTCGACACCGTGCACGGCGGGTCGTTCGTCCGGCTGTCCTTCGCCGGCGCGGCAGCCGACATCGACGAGGCACTGACCCGGATGGGGCCCTGGCTACGCTGAGTCGCCGAGCTTGTCGGTGGCAGCGCGTATCGTCGTGCTCATGTTCGAAAGTTTGTTCGACTTCGATGCCGACGCCGATGAAGCGGTCCTGCGCGGCGCGGTCGAACACTTCGAGCATCTCAAGGCCGCCGCCGCGGCAGCACAGGCCCGCGCCACCGAAGCCTGGGCCACCAAACGCCACGCCACCGAAGCAGCCGCAGGCGTCTCGACGAACAAACGCGGCCGCGGACTGGCCACCGAAGTGGCCCTGGCCCGCCACGACGCACCGGTGCGCGGCGGCCGACACCTCGGACTGGCCACCGCCCTGGTCCGCGAAATGCCCCACACCCTGGCCGCCCTGGAATCCGGCGTGCTCAACGAATGGCGCGCCACCCTGATCGTCAAGGAATCGGCCTGCCTATCGGTGGAACACCGTCGACAACTGGACGCCGAATTGTGCCGCGACACCACCCAACTCGAAGGCTGGGGTGACCGACGCATCGCGGCCGAGGCCAGGAAGATCACCGTGCGACTGGACGTGCAGGCCGTCGTCGAGCGCAACGCCATGGCGGCCAAGGATCGCTGCGTCTGGATCCGC
>JACPVS010000007.1 GCA_016197365.1 Mycolicibacterium cosmeticum
GACAGGTCCACACCACCCCCGGACACCGCGCTCTTCCTCTTACTCTTCCGCTTCTCCTCCGGCACACACCCAGCCAACCAGACACCCCAATCACAGGCCGACAGCAGCTGACCGTTCTACACCCTCAATCATGAAGAGCCATTTAACGCCGGGCATTCCGAAACGAATACTTACCAATTCAAATAGATACTTACCTATCCAACTAGATATTTACCTACCACAACTAATGCTTTACGCACGTGACAATTTTCTGCTTAAATTCTGCTGTCCTGCAGTTCTTCTGCGTCACAAGGGGGATCGACTATGTCTGCTCAACGTTCGCCGGGTGATGCTGGGGTCCGCTTGCGACAGCCGTATGCCTAGCTGGGTGCACGGCCGGCATCTTGACGAGCGGTGCGACTCGTGACGACAGACCATTTGAGGACGCTCAACAACCTGAGGCAGGTTCCGCGGCCGACGACGATCACACGCTCGGCGCGGCCGGCCGTTCGCGCTGCGATCGCGGGCGTGGGTTCGTGGTTGCCGGACCACGTGGTGACCTCCGAGGAGGTGGAACGGCGCATCACCGAGGCGAGCCGTGTACATGGCTTCGTTCCGCCTCCCGGTGTGGTGACCGAGCGCAGCGGCGTGCGCGAGCGCCGCTACAAGCTGCCGCACGAGGACGCGAGCGACATGGCGGTGCACGCCGCCGGGCGCGCGCTCGCGCAGGCCGGCACCTCGGTCGGCGACATCGACCTCATCATCTTCGCCTCGTCGAGCCAGGACCTCGTGGAGCCGGCGACGGCGCACCTCGTCAGCCACAAGCTCGGCGCGGACGGCGCGATGGTGTTCGACGTCAAAAATGCATGCAACTCGTTCATGACCGGTATGCAGGTCGCCGACGGGCTCATCCGAACCGGGCAGTACGAGAAGGTGCTGGTGTGCACCGGCGAGGCGCCGAGCGAGGCGATCCGCTGGGAGCTCAAGGATTCGGAGCAGATGAAGACGTCGTTCGCCGGCTACACGTTCGGTGACGCCGGCGCGGCGATGGTGCTCGAGGCGCGCAGCGACGGCACGGGGATCCGCTATCTCGATTTCCGGACGGCGAGCCGCCACTGGGAGATCTGCACGCTGCGCGGGGGCGGCACGATGCATCCGCGCGATCTTGAACACACCTATTTCGCTGGCGACGGCAACTCGCTGCGTGACGCGTTCATCGAGCTCGGCCCGCAGATTCTCGTCGACTGCTTCGAGCGCACGAAGACCTCGTTCAGCGACTACGACATCGTCATCTTCCATCAGGTGACGGGCCCGTTCCTCGACACATTCCTGGCGATCACCGAGGTACCCGAATCGAAGGTCGTGCGCACGGTCGACACGCTCGGCAACATCGCGAGCGCGACGATGCCGCTGCAGCTCGAACGCGCGATCAATGACGGTCGCGCCAAGCGTGGATCGAACGTGCTGTGGATCGGCCTCGGCGCCGGCATCAGCGTCGGCGTGATGGTCACCCGCCTATGAGCCCGGTGACTCAGAAGACCTGGGACACCGGCGCCACGCTGGCGCAGCGCAACGAGCGTAAGCTCTTCGTCGCCGCGCAGCCACTCGGCTGGGCGATCTCGAAGTGGGCGCTCAAGCGCAACCCCGACGTATGGCACATGCCCGGCCTGGGCTATGTCGTCAGTGGCGCAGAGGTGGCGCGCGAGATCCTGCTCGACGGCGAGACCTACACGAAAACCGGGCCGCGCTGTACGGGCGTGCTCATGACACAGGTCATGGGTGAGTACGCGCTGCTCAATATGGATGGTCCACCGCACATCTCGCTGCGCCGCAAGATGGCTGACCTGTTCACGCCGAAGTACGTGCGCGCGGTCACCGACCAGGTGCTCGGGGAGCTCGCGACCGGCCTGCACGACGACCTCGCAGCGGGTCGCGAGGTGGACGTCGCCCGCTTCGCCCAGGCGTTCACCGGCACGCTGCTCTGCCACCTGGCCGGAATAGAACTCGAGGGCGACGCACTCGAACGACGCGCGCTCGAGCTGTACGACGTCGGCGCCGAGATCGCCGCGCTCGTGCCGCTGCGCGTGAAACCGGTCAACGAGCGCACGGTGAAGAAGGGACGCGCGCTGTTCGCGCGCCTTGTCGATGGCACCGACGAGGCGTATCGCAGCGGCAGCCCCGACACGATCCCCGGGCGCATGCGCGAGATCGGGCTGTCGATCGAGGAAGCGCGCGGTGTCATCGGCATCCTCATGCTCGCCGGTACCGAGACGACGTCGACCGCGCTCGCCCGCATCGTCGCGCTGCTGTGCGACACCGGGCAATGGACGCGGCTGCGCCAGGATCCGGAGCTGCTCGACAGCGCGATCGACGAGGGCGTGCGCATCGTGACGCCCGTACCGGCGTTCACGCGGACGATCGCGCGCGACCACGAACTGCGCGGTGTGAAGCTCAAGTCGAACCAGCTGCTGCTCGGGTTCATGACCAACGCGTGCCGTGACCCGCGCGTCATCGACGATGGTGACCACTTCGACATCGGTCGTACCATGCCGCGATCGCTGCGCCACCTGTGGTTCGGCGCCGGCCCCCACTTCTGCCTGGGCTTCAACCTCGCCAAGCGCGAGCTGTCGATGGTGCTCGAGGCGATCATGCGCCTCGACCGCGAGGTGGAGGTCGTCGACCGCCGCGCCGCACGCGGTGTGCTGCTGCCCACCTACGAGCGGCTCGTGATCCGCATGAAGGACACCGGCTAGTGACCCGGGAGTTGAGGGCGATCCGCACCGACGCGCTGGACACCGCGCTCGCGAGCGGCAACCTCGCCGCGATGGTCGACGAGGTCATCGAGCACGCCCGCGGCAGCGGCGAACGCGAACTGCTCATGCAGGGCGAGCGCCCCCTCACCGGCGCGGCGCTCGCCGACCAGATCGAGCGCACCGCGCACGCGCTGTGCCGACGCGGGATGCGCCCCGGCGACGTGATCCTGTTCGGCGTGCGCCCCGGCATCGATGCGCTCGTGCTGCTGATGGCCGCGATGCGCAACGGCGCCGTCGTCACGTTGTTCGATCCGGGTGCCGGCAACGAGCTGTTCGCGCGACGCCTCGAGCTGCTGCGCCCGAGCTGGGTCGTCTCCGAGTCGCTGCTGTACGCGGCCAGCGCGCGCACTCCCCTGTCGTTCTACCTGCGCCGTGCCGGGCTCGAGTTGCCGTGCCTGGCGAAGGTGCCCGGCCGGCACGTGCGCGCCGGGTGGCGTGTGCCCGGACTCGTGCCGCGCTCGCTCGCGCTGCACAAGCTCGTGCAGGAGCCGGCAGGCGAGCCGACCGCGCTGCCCGCGAGCATAGAGCCCGACGCGCCCAGCATGGTGGTCTTCACCTCCGGCACGACCGGCATGCCCAAGGGCGTGCAGCACACCGGCCGCTCCACCACCGCCGCGGTGCGGATGATGCTCGGCGGGTTCGAGCTGCCGGAAGACGCGGTCGTCTACACCCACAGCGTCCACACGCTCGTGGTCGGAGCACTCAAGGGCCTGCGCTGTGTGGTCGCGCCGATGTCGATCACACCCAAGAAGTTCCTGCGCGATGTCGAAAAGCATTGCGCCACAGACGCATTCCTGCTGCCGGTCGAGGCATGGAAGATCGCGCTGCACTGCGAGCGCACCGGGCGTCGGCTGCCGGCAACGCTGCGGCACCTGTTCCTGTTCAGCGCGCCGATCACCTCGACCGTGCTCGAGCGCGTGCACGCGCTCGGCAGCGACGACATGTTGATCACCTGCGCCTATGCGATGACCGAGATGGTCCCGGTCGCGTGGATCGACTCCCGCGAGAAGCTCGCGTGGTCGGGCGACGGCGACGTGGTGGGCCGCCCGGTGCCGGGCGTCGAGGCACGCATCGTCGGCGAGGAGCTCGAGCTGCGCGGCCCGAACACGTTCGTCGGTTACGTCGGCATGGAGCGCGTCGACTGGCACAGGACGGGAGACAACGCGCGCATCGACGACCAGGGCCGGATCGTGCTGATGGGTCGCGCGAAGGACATGCTCATCCGCGACGACTTCAACCTCTACCCCGGTCTGTACGAGCCGACGATCAGCCGCATCGATGGCATCGGCGCATGCGCGATCATCGGCGTGCCGGATCCCGCGACCGCCGACGAGCGCGTGCTGCTCTACGTCGAGCGGGACCCCGCGGTGCGCCGGCTCACGAATGACGAGCTGCACAAACGCGTGGACCGCGGCATCCGCAGCGGCGACACCCGCATCGACGTGAAGGCCCTTCCCGACGAGATCCGCGTGGTCGAGCAGCTGCCGCGCTCGGGCCGCAGCCACAAGATCGACCGCGCGGTGCTGCGCATGCAGGCAGCGGCGGACGCCGAAAAGCGATGAGCGACAGGACGAATGAGCTGTGGATCGTCGTCCCGGCCTACAACGAGTCGGCGTGGATCGGCTCGACGATCGACGCGTTAGCCCTGCAGGAAGGCGTGTCGCCGACGGTGCTCGTCGTCGACAACGCGAGCAACGACGGCACCGCTGCGGTGGCGGAGGCCGCGGGCCTGCGCCATCCCGAGCTCGACGTGCGCGTGATCCGCGAGGACGAAAAGGGCACCGGTTCGGCATGCGACACGGGCTTTCGCCATGCGATCGCGCACGGCGCCACGTTCATCCTGCGCACCGACGCCGACTGCCTGCCCGCCCCGACATGGGCAGCACGCATGCACGACGCGCTCGACGGCGGGCTCGATCTGGTCGGCGGCAACTACCGCGCCCGCACCGACGACGGCACCGCGCCGTTCGGCGCGGCGGTGACCGTTCCACTCGTCTACGGCCTGATCCGATTTGTCGGGCGCATCCGCCCCGACAACAACTGCAAGGGCGAGGGTTATCGGGCGCCGTACCTTCTCACGCCCGGCGGCAACATGGGCATCCGCGCCATCACCTACGTGGAGTGCGGCGGGTTCCCGCGCACCAAGATCGAGGACGTGCATGAGGACAAACAGATCGTCAACCGTGTGCGCAAGGTGAGCTCGAATCTCGGCTACCGCCGCGACGCCATCGTTCGCTACTCCAACCGTCGCGCCGCGCACGGCGGCATCGTCAACAACCTGCGCTGGTATCTCAACCACGGCGGCGGATCCGAGGTCGTTGATGTCCGTTGATCCTGTGCGCCGTCCGCGAGTCGCGGTCACCGGCGCGAGCGGCTTCGTCGGCGGCCGCGCCGCCGACCACCTGGAGCGGGCCGGTTACGACGTGTGGCGTTTCGGTCGCCGCGCGGGCGAGCGCATCCCCGAGGCGCAACGCGCCCGCTATCGCAGCTGGGACATCGAAGCGGGTCGGCTGGAGGATGCGCCCACGGTCGACGCTGTCGTGCACAGCGCCGGCCTGGTCGACGACTGGGGCACCTACGAGCCGTTCCGCCGCGGCAACGTCGACGGCACGCGCCACGTGCTCGCGACCTGGCCCGAAGCCCGCTTCATCCATGTCTCCAGCGCCAGCGTCTACGACCCGCGCGCCGACCACTCGTGCGTGCGCGAGGCCGACGCCGACCCCGCCGACGCCGAGGACACAAAGCAGGTGCGCTGGCTCAACGCTTACGGGCGCACCAAACGCGAGGCGGAGAACGTCGTGATGGCGGAGGCCGCCGATCGCAGCATCCTCCTGCGCCCGCACGCCGTGTACGGCCCCGGCGACACGACGCTGCTGCCGCGCCTGCTGCGCCGCTTCCGGTTCGGGCGGCTGATGATGGTCGGCGCGCCCGGTGATCGCATCTCGCTCACGCATGTCGACAACTTGGCGTGGGCGATCGAGCTCGCGATCGAGTCCGACGCGACGGGCACGTTCAACATTGCCGACCCGACCGCCGCGACCAAGCAGGAGCTGCTCACCACCGCACTGCGACGTGTCGGGCGGCCCGAGCGGATCTTCTACATTCCCGGCGGCGCGGCCTGGGCGTTCGCGAACGTCGCCGATGCCACGCACCTCTATGGCCGGCTGCCGCGCCCGATCGTGACGCGGTACCAGCTGAGCCACCTGCTTCACGACTTCGTGTACGACCTCACCAAGGCGCGCGACGAGCTGGGCTATGTCGACCCGCCCTTCGACTCGCCGTCGGGCCTCGAGACGATCGATCAGGTCGTCCGGACGTCGTGACAGCGGCGTCTACTGATGCGGTGCTGGACCAGGCCGCCGGTCGGCCGCGGCGACCGACGGTGGCCAAGTGGATCCGCCGGCTGGCGGTGCCGATCATCCTGGGCTGGCTCGTCCTCATCGGAATTCTCACCGTGCTCGTCCCGTCGCTCGACGCCGTCGGTCAGCAGCGGGCGGTCTCGGTGTCCCCCAAGGACGCGCCGTCGGTGATCGCAATGATGCGCTCAGGCGAGGTTTTCGAAGAATCCAGCACCGACAGCGCGGCAGTGATCGTCCTGGAGGGCGACAGCTCCCTGGGCCTCGACGCGCGCCGCTACTACAGCGATTTGGTCGCCAAGTTGCGGGCCGACACCCACGTCAAACATGTCCAGGACTTCTGGGGTGACCCGCTGACGGAGGCCGGCGCGCTGAGCGCCGACGGGAAAGCCGTCTACGTTCAGGTCGCCCTCGGTGGGAATATGGGTGAGTCGCTGGGGAACGAGTCCGTCGCGGCGGTCCAGGAGATCGTCCAGGGACTCCCCTCACCGCCTGGCGTCCATGTCTTCGTGACCGGAGTCTCCGTGATGCAGGCCGACCAGCTTCCGGAGGGCGCCAAGAGCATCCAGGTGGTCAAGCTTGCCACCGTCTGCGTGATCATCTGCATGTTGCTGTTCTTCTACCGTTCGATCGTCACCGTCGGACTCGTACTGGTGATCCTCGGCATGGGTCTGTCGGTGACACAGGGCGTCGTCGCGTTCCTGGCCTGGCACAATGTGATCGGCTTGACGACGTACGTCACGCAAATCCTGGTGCCGCTCGCGCTCGCCGCCACGACCGACTACGCCATTTTTTTGTTCGGCCGCTACCAAGAAGCGCGTTCCGATGGCCAGGATCGAGAATCGGCCTACTACACGATGTTTCGCGGAACCACCCATGTGGTGCTGGCCTCCGGCATGACGATCGCCGGCGCGACGTTCTGCCTGTCCTTCACCCGGTTGCCCTACTTCAACACGTTGGGTGTCCCGCTGGCCATCGGCATGGTGGTCGCAGTGGTCTCGGCGCTGACGCTGGGTCCGTCGATCGTCACCGTCGCCAGCCGCTTCGGACTGCTCGAGCCCAAGCGGGCCATGCGGATTCGGTCCTGGCGCAGGCTGGGCGCGCTTGTGGTGCGCTGGCCCGCGGGCGTTCTGTTCGCGACGATCATGATCGCACTGATCGGTCTCATCGCCGTCCCCGGGTACACGCCCAATTTCGACGACTCCAAGTACCTGCCGGCCGATATGCCCGCGAACCAGGGACAAGCGGCGGCCGCGCGACACTTTCCCATCGCCCGGATGAATCCCGAGATGTTGCTCATCGAGACCGACCAGGATCTGCGCAACTCCGCCGACTTCCTGGTGATCGACCGGATCACCAAGGCGGTCACCAGAGTTCCCGGTATCGGCCGCGTCCAGTCCATCACCCGCCCGGACGGGAAGCCGTTGAAATACAGCACAATTCCGGCGCAGATGAGCGTCAGTGTGTCGCTGCAGATGATGAACCGCTCCTACATGCAGGACCGGATGGCCGACATGCTGGCCCAGGGTGAGGACATGCAGAGAACCATCAACACGATGACACAGATGATCGACTTGATGGAGAAGTTGAGCGACACCACGCACAACATGGTGCGTAAGACCGACCAGACGGCTCTCGACATCGCCGACCTACGCGACCGCATCGCCGACTTCGACGACTACTTCCGCCCGATCCGCAATTATCTGTACTGGGAGCCGCACTGTTTCGACATTCCGGCGTGCTGGTCGGTTCGGTCAGCCTTCGACGCTCTCGATGGTGTCGACACGATGACCGATGACATCCAGCGATTACTTCCTGATCTGCACCAGACTGATTCCCTGATGCCCCAGATGGTTTCGCTGATGCGCCCGATGATCGACACCATGAAGCGGACGCGTGTCATGATGCTCACGCTCCGGTCCACCCAGGCCGGGATCCAGGATCAGATGGCCGCGATGAACGAGGGCTCCTCGGCCATGGCGACGGCGTTCAACGACTCGCTCAACGACGACACGTTCTACGCCCCGCCGGAGATCTTCGACAACGACGTGCTCAAGCGGGGCATGAAGAACTTCATCTCCCCCGACGGGCATGCGACCCGCTTCGTGATCTCCCATGAGGACAACCCGATGACAGAGGCGGCCATCGGCCGCATCGATGCGATCAAGGCCGCGGTCTTGGAAGCCCTCAAGGGCACGCCGCTGGAGGGCTCGAAGGTCTACCTGGGTGGCACCGCCGCGGCCTTCAAAGACCTGCAGGAAGGCAACAAGTACGACCTGCGGATCGCCGGTCTGTCGGCGCTTTCACTGGTGTTCATCATCATGTTGCTGATCACCCGCAGCATCGTCGCGGCAGGCGTGATCGTGGGCACGGTGGTGCTGTCCCTGGGAACGTCGTTCGGGTTGTCGATACTGCTCTGGCAGCACATCCTCGGGATGCCTCTGCAATTCGTCGTCGTCGCAATGGCGGTCATCATCCTGCTTGCGGTCGGCGCCGACTACAACCTGCTGCTGGTGGCCCGAATGAAAGAGGAGATACCGGCCGGCATCAATACCGGCATCATCCGCGCGATGGGTGGCAGCGGCTCGGTGGTGACGGCGGCAGGCCTGGTGTTCGCGTTCACGATGATGACGATGTCACTGTCCAGCATGATCGTGGTCGCGCAGGTCGGCACGACCATCGGACTCGGCCTGCTCTTCGACACCCTGGTGATCCGAGCGTTCATGACACCCTCGATCGCCGCGTTGATGGGACCGTGGTTCTGGTGGCCGAGGATCGTACGGCGCAGGCCGCTGGCCGAGCGGCCGCAGGGCGCCTTGCTCCGGTAGCCGTAGTGCCCGGATACGGGCCGCTTCGGCAGTCCTTGAAATAATGAGCCATGGCCGAAGCCCAAGCCCTTCCACTGAGTCCCCCGGGACGCACCCCTCGTCGGGTCATGACGATCGCCGGCTCCGATTCCGGCGGCAGTGCGGGCCTGCAGGCCGACCTGCGCACCTTCGCGATGCTGGGCGTCCATGGGTGTGCGGCGCTGACAGCCGTCACGGTGCAGAACACGTTGGGCGTGAGAACATTTCACGAAGTTCCCGTCGACGTCGTCGCCGGGCAGATCAGCGCTGTGGCATCTGACATCGGAATCGAGGCGGCCAAAACCGGGATGCTCGCGTCCAGCGAGATCATCAGGACCGTAGCGGCGACCTGGAGGTCCGAGGGACTCGACACGACCGTTCCGCTGGTGGTCGACCCTGTCTGTGCGTCCAATGTCGGTGAGCCACTTCTGCACGCCAGTGCGCTCGACGACATCCGCGAGGAACTGATCCCGTTGGCCACGTTGGTGACACCGAACCTCGATGAAGTACGACTCCTCGTCGGCATCGACGTTGTCGATGAGGACAGCCAACGCGACGCAGCCCGGGCCCTGCACGCATTGGGACCACGGTGGGCACTCGTCAAGGGCGGCCACCTGCGCACCTCGCGCACCAGCTCCGACCTTCTGTTCGACGGCTCGGAGTTCCATCGGTTCACCGCGACCCGCGTCGACACCCCGCACGATCACGGCGCCGGAGACACTCTTGCCGCGGCGATCACCGCCGAACTGGCGCACGGCTACTCCGTTCCGGAGGCGGTCGGTTTCGGGAAGCTCTGGGTCACCGACTGCATCCGCGCCGCCTATCCCCTGGGCCGGGGCCACGGTCCAGTCAACGGCCTGGCGAGGTTGTTGCGCTGAGCCAGGAAATCAGACGATAGCCTTCGCAGATCCGTTCTGTCGGATTCAGTTGACCAAGAGAGCAACTCGGCGCTGTCACCTTTTGACCTGCGTATCGCTCGTATTCGGCGCCGTGCTCGGCTTCACGGTCGTCGTGGCTTGGGGCCAGTTCTCCGCCGCCGCCACGCATGTCACCAACGAGGCAGCCACCCTGACGGCCATGTACCGACAAACCGCAGCCATGCCCGCCCCGGAGCAGACACAGCTGCGGGATTTGCTGCGCAAGTACGCAACAGCTGTAGAAGGTCCCGAATGGGACAAGCCCGATGTCCGAGGCACAACCGGCACCGCTCGCGCTGCACTCACACAGATGGATCTGGTGCTTGGTAGTCAGCAGGCGCGGGCACGGTCAGCGAGTTTCGGAGAGACTCCCTGACCGCTGACCACGTCCGCGCTCATCGACAATTCGTGGAAAGAGCGGTGCCCCACGCAGGGGGCGGTAGTCAGCGGCGGCAAGTGCTGCTACCGCCGCAGAGACCAGCGCCAGGATGAGGGCGGGCTGGACGCTCGCGTCAGCAGGAAGGTCGTAGAACAGCAGCCAGGCCAGGACGATGGTGGTGATGACGCCGAGACCATCAGTTGCACCGATGATCGAAACATCAGGTCTGTTCAGGCCGATCTGCCCGCCGGTGATCGCAGTGGTCAACGCGCACACTGCGAGGGCCACACAGAGCGGAAACGTGAGCTTCCACAGCCCCCACGCGACGCGATCAGCGTCCTGAAGCGCAGTCCACGGCAGCAAGAGCGCAACAACCATCAAGGCGCCGGCTACGCCGCAGATCAACCGTCGAAGCAATGTGGTCATGTCGTCCTCCTCGGGGTCATGCCAGTGATCGTCACCGTCAGAGGTCGTGCTGTCGATTACCTGGAGGTAATGGAGCAGCGAACCCGATGCGGCTACTGTCGGTGCGAATGGCGACCACCAGCTCCGCTCCTCAAGTCGGGCCGCTGCTGCGGGAATGGCGGCAGCGACGCCGGATGACCCAGCTGGAGTTGGCGATCGATGCGGGCACCTCGGCGCGCCACCTGAGTTTCGTCGAGACCGGCCGCTCCAAGCCCGGGCGAGACATGCTGCTGCGCCTCGGCGAGCGGCTCGACATCCCGTTCCGCGAACGCAACCGGCTCCTGCTCGCCGCCGGGCATGCTCCCGCGTTCCCCGAGCACCCGTTCGGCGCGCCCGAACTCGCTCCGGTCCGCGCCGCGCTGGAACGGATTCTGAAAAGCCATGACCCGTATCCGGCCGTCGTCTTCGACCGCCATTGGAACCTGGTCTCCGCGAACGCGGCGATCCAACCGCTGATCGCGACGATCGATCCTGCGCTGCTGAACCCACCTGTCAATGTCCTCCGCGTCGGAATGGCGTTGATGCCGCAGATCATCAACGCCCACGAGGTCATGACCTACTTTCGTGATCGCATCCAGCGTCAGCTCGCGACGACGGCCGACAACCAACTGGCAGAGCTCTTGGCCGAGTTGGATGACCACCTGTCTCGCGAAGAGCGCGGTGGGGCAACCGAATCCGCCTTTGCGCAGAATCTGGGTCCGGTCAGAGTCTGGGCGCCCGACGGCGGCGAGTGGTCGTTTTTCGGCATGTTCGGCACGATCGACATGCCGTTCGAGGTGACGATTTCCGAGTTGGCCATGGAGTTGCTCTTTCCCGCCGATCGCAGGACGGCCGATGCGTTTGACGCGCTTGCTCGGTGTCGTCAAGCAGAACTCCGTGGTTCGGGTACTGCCTGAGTCCGAGCTGCAGTGAGGATCTCGCCCCATCGAGGCCGGCGCAGGCAGACAATGGATCTATGTCCACTGTGCTCTGGATCCTTGTTGCGGTGCTCGCGGTAGGCACCATCGCCGGCGGCTTGTTGCGGATCCGCGCCTGGTTGCAGAAGCCGGCCCCGACCGAAGTGATCGAGGCCGCGCGCCGTCGCGAGGAGAAAGAAGGCGACTGACGGTGCCGACTCGCTCCACCCGATTGACCGGTGGCTGAGGAATGATGCGGGAGTGAGCGCTGTCGCCGAATTCGATTTTATCATCGTGGGAGCAGGCAGTGCGGGCTGCCTGCTCGCCAACCGGCTCAGCGCCAACCCCGATCACCGGGTGCTCCTGGTCGAGGCGGGCGGCAGAGACAACTGGTTCTGGATCAAGGTGCCGGTGGGATATCTATATACGATCGCCAACCCCCGCACCGACTGGTGCTTCACGACCGAACCTGATCCGGGTCTGGCCGGCCGCAGCATTCACTACGCGCGGGGCCGCGTGATCGGCGGCTCGTCGTCGATCAACGCCATGATCCATATGCGCGGACAGTCAAGCGATTACGACCTCTGGGCGCAGGCCACCGGTGATGACCGATGGCTCTGGGGTGGTCCGGACGGTCCCGGCGAGACGCTGTCGATCTACAAAAAGCTCGAAGACTACTTCGGCGGAGCCGACGAATGGCACGGCGCCGGTGGTGAAATCCCCGTCGCGCGGCCGCGGGTGCGCTGGAAGATCCTGGACGCGTGGCAGTCCGCTGCCGCCCACGTGGGCATCGACCCGATCGACGAGTTCAACCGGGGCGACAACGCCGGCAGTGCGTACTTCCACGTCAACCAGCGGCGGGGCCGTCGTTGGTCGATGGCCGATGCGTTCCTGCATCCCGTGACCCACCGGACCAATCTCACCGTCCACACCGACACCCAGGCCTTGAAGCTGCTGATGGACGACCAGGTCGACGAGAATCAACGGCACGGCGCCTGGACTACAGCTACACGCCGCGCCACCGGTGTGCGGTTGTTGAAGGACGGTCACATCATCGACGTCCAAGCACGCCGCGAGGTGATCCTGAGCGCCGGAGCCATTGGCTCACCGCATCTCATGCAGGCCTCCGGGCTGGGGCCGGCCGGGCTGCTCACCCACCATCAGGTGCGAGTGGAGGTCGACCTGCCCGGAGTGGGTGAGAACCTCCAGGACCATCTGCAGCTGCGTACGGTCTACCGGGTACGCGGCGCGCAGACCGTCAATACGCTCTACCGCAATTGGATCACCCGTGGAGGCATGGGTATTCAGTACGCGTTGCTGCGCTCCGGACCGATGACCATGCCGCCCTCCACCCTGGGGGCTTTCGCCAAAAGCGATCCCGCGCTGGCCAGTCCCGATTTGGAGTGGCATGTGCAACCCCTGTCATTGGCCAAGTTCGGCGAACCGTTGCACAAGTTCGGCGCGATCACTCCCTCGGTGTGCAATCTGCGCCCCACTTCGCGGGGCCACGTGCGCATGGCCAGTGCAGATCCGCTGACCTACCCGAAGATCTTGCCCAACTACCTGTCCACCGACGCCGATCGTCAGGTCGCGGTGCGGGGGTTGAGGATGACGCGCCAGATCATGGCGGCGCCGACCCTGGCCCGCTACTGCCCAGAAGAGTTGCTTCCCGGACCGCAGCTGGAAAGCGATGACGAACTACAGAGCGCAGCCCGTGAACTCGGTACCACCATCTTTCATCCGGTGGGCACCTGCGCGATGGGAGCCTTTGACACCCAAGGTGTTCCGCGTTCGGCAGCCACGGTGCTGGACACCGACTGTCGCGTGTACCGCGTGGCGGGCCTTCGAGTGGTCGATGCATCGGCAATGCCCACCATCACGTCCGGCAACACCAACGCACCGGTCATGCTGATCGCCGAGCGCGCAGCGCAGGCGATCCTGGGATAGGGCGGCGACACCGAGGTTCCCCTGTACCTCGCCGCACTCCCCTGCCTCAGACCGGCAACACGCCTCTAGGATCGGACAGGTGTTGTCCGTATCCGATCCGATCACGTGGCAGCCGCGGCGCATCGCGATCGCGGGAGTGTCAGGTTCTGGCAAGACGACGCTGGCCCAGCATGTTTCCGCCCGGCTGGGGCTCCCCTACACGGAGATGGACAGCCTCTTCCACGGCCGCAATTGGCAGCCGCGAGACGAATTCGTCGATGACGTCGAGAACATCATCTCCACCGATTCATGGGTCATCGAGTGGCAGTATGCGGCGGTGCGCGACCAGATCATCGAGCGCGCTGACACCGTGCTCTGGCTCGACCTTCCCACCCCGCTGACGTTGTTTCGGCTCACCCGCCGCACAGTGCACAGGCGGATCCGTCGAGTGGAACTGTGGAACGGCAATTACGAAGGGCCCCTGCACAAGTTCTTTGCCGACCCCGACCACATCGTGCGGTGGGGTATCCGGACCCGCAACAAGTGCCGTGACCGCATACCGACGGTCGACGCATCGCACTCCCATTTACGCGTTGTGCGGCTTCACTCCACACGCGAGGGTGAACACTGGGTGAGCCGCGCCGCGGCAGGCCTGTCCCGGTAGATTCCCAACTTTCCGCCAGCTACCTCCTAGCTACAGCCCTGTCCGCAGCCGGGAATCGACGCCTGCGGCGCTGAGCACGAACAGAGCCCCCTGGCTGCCACGGTGGCACACGCCACATGACGGCAACGGTCGCCGGGTAAAAGCTGCATGGCACAGCGTCATCCGTTCGGATGAATTCGAGCGCAGTGCAACGACGTGGCGCGACGGATTGGCCGACGTGCAGCATGATGGAGATGCGGGATGCGATTCGGGTGCAGTGTCGGCAGGTGGCGCGATCAGACGCTGGCAAAGCTTTAGAATTTGCGGAGCTTGAACGGGGAGGGAAATGTTCAACAAGATGCGGTCCTGGTGGAACACACCTGTCATACGTCCCGTGCCCGCCATGTTGGCAGACCGGTTGGCCCCACAGGAGTTCACGCACAAGGCTCCAGACCTCCTCGACGCCACGTCCGCCGAGCCACTGCCTGAGCGAGTGTCTCCAGCTACATAACGTGATTGGTGACCCCCGTCGAGTGCGTGCACCGAACACCCCGAACCTTTAACGTGGAGTCGTGGAGTGGGAGTTCGAAGGCGAGGTGTTCCAGTGGCGCGGGCCTGCACCGTACTTCTTTGTCGCCACACCCGCTCCCGTCGATGACTATCTGCACGCGCACCACGGCGAGCTGACCTACGGCTGGGGTGTCATCCCGGCGCAGGTACGCATCGGCGACACCGAGGTGACGACGTCGCTGATCCCGAAAGACGGTGTCTACCTGGTACCGCTGAAGATCGCGCTACGCCGGCCGCACGGCATCGACGACGGCGATCATGTGCGGCTGCGGCTGCAGGTCGGCCGACAGAATGTCGGCGCACCATCGGAAGGAAACGAAATGACCACCTTCGTCATCGATGCGCCGGTGGCCATCACCCTCGCCACCGAGGGAGCGACCATCCCACCACAACACAGCCTCGCGGCCCCCACGCTGCTGCGCGCGCAGGTGCTGGCCCTGGTCTATGACTCGGTGCGCCGCGGCGAGATGGACGAGCGGGCAGGCCGAAAGATTCTCGATCATATCCGAGGGCTGCGGATCCGGTTCCTCGGTGACCGCTCGTTGGAGGACCACGCCTGGCGGCTGGCCGCGAAACTGAATTGGCCCGACATCAATCAGGTCGTGTACATCGCACTGACCCAACTTCAGGCCGACGCCCTGGTGACTGTCGACGACGAACTTGCAACGGCAGCACGTGCATTCGTCAAGACCGCGTCCCCGGCGGACATCCTGCGATCCTAGATCGTCTCCGCAGGTAGGAATCCTCAGAGGCCCACGTGCCGCACATTGTTGCCGCCCTGCCCCTTGACTTCGTACATCGCCGCATCGGCTTCGGCAACCAACTGCGTTACCAGTGATCCGACGTCGCGATTCAGCCGCGCGGCTACATCTACCGTCGCGATACCAACGCTCACCGTCACGCTTTCAGGCAGACCGGAAATCGCTTCGCGTAGGCGGTGAGCCATCGAAACCACGTCGGAGCGGGTCACGACCGCGATGAGAAACTCTTCACCCCCGGCCCGGCAGATCACGGCGGGCAGTGGCGCCTGCCGCCGAAGCAGCTGCGCGACCGCGAGGATTGCTTGATCGCCCGCGGCGTGCCCGAAGCTGTCGTTGATCCTCTTGAAGTTGTCGATGTCCACCATGAAGATCGCCACCCGGACGGGCGCACCAGGATCGTTGGGCACCTGCGAGGTCTCGTGCAAGATGCGCGTCACCTCATCGACGAAACCACGGCGATTGAACAGCCCGGTGAGTTGATCCTCGTCCGCGCGCATCGCATAACGCCGCAGAGCACGCGACAATCCCGACACTGACAGCGGAACCGCGAGGTTCAAGAACATCACCAGCCACAATGCTGCAACCGCGGTAGCGGCCTGGCCGCCGGCCGCGAGACGCCACACTGCGTCAACAGCAACCGCCAGCGCGATCACACCATTGAGCAGCACGGCGCGCGAGCCGTGGAAGAACGCGAGATAGCCCCCCGTGACGGCCAGCGCTGACGCTGCCAAGGCGGCCATCTCCGGTGATTCTTGCGTCAGACTCCAGCCCGCAATGACCGCGATGGCTCCCATCGACACCACTTCGGACTGCAACCGCGTCGGCCATCGAGCCAGCCAGAACACCGCCATGCCGAAGGCGAAAGCGCTTCCCCCGACAGCAACCCACCAGCCGCCCGGCGTAACCGGACGTTGCATCAGCATGGCGGACAGCGGAACAAGCGAGGCTGAGGCAGCAACAGCGGCCAACACCATCTGGGCGGGACGCAGCAACTGCCGACGACGGAGAAACACCGACATGATCTCAAACCGATCGCGGCGGTTCCATCTTGTGATGAGCGGCGTTAACTGAAGAATCACCACTCCTCACCGTTCCGTCGACCCAGCCGTCAGCAAACCACCTTACGGCAGGCCCGAGATGCGGTGAGGAGACTTCTCGGTGTCGGCTCAGTCGCCCCGCCCGGTCTGGGCCTGGAGGTCGTCGATGAGATCCGAGGCTTCGGCCTTGGTCAACTCGTCCGGCACGTCCTGACCCGCTTCTCGGGCCAAGGTGTGGAGATAGCTGCGCTGGGGGCCGGTCATCGACTCGTCGCCGGTCACCCAGTCGGACGTGTCCTTCTCGGCGTTTTCGTGCGAGGTGTGTTGTTGGGTCATGACAGATGGATGCCCCTCGAACAAAGATTCGAAACGGATCAGGGTGTAGTCGCGGCCGCGAGTCGGCCGAGCGTGTCGGCCAGCTGATCCTTGGTGACCAACGGGAATTTGACCTTTTCCAGCAGTTTCTTGTCCGTGACCTTCGACCAGTCGTAGGTGTGGCGCACCAGCGTCTCATTGGGTCCCTGAGATTCCAACTCCCACAACCACTCCCAGCCGGGCGGCTCGGTGTCCGCGGGGGCGGTCTTCCAGGCCAGCAATTTGTCCTTCGCGTAACCGGAGACGTGATTGTCGGTCTTGTATTCGCCGCCCATATGGCTGCCCTGCATGTTCATCGTGAACACCTGGCCCACCGCTTGTATCCGGTCGGCGTGGTCCACGCCGCGGATGAAGCCGGACCCGTCGATCTCTTGGTGCCGCTCGGGATTGGAAAGGATGTTGAAGACCGCATCGACGGGAGCCGCAATGGTTCGCTCGACGATGACGTGTGCGTTGTCGCTCATCCGTTCACAGTTCCCACCCCGGCGCCCTCGGTAAACCATCGAGGCGCCGGGCAGCGACTCAGACGGTCATCTCCAAGATCTTGTCGCCCTGCACGTTGCCCTCGAAGTAACCCAAGCCGTAATCGCCCTGGATCGTGGTGCGGTGCATGACCCGCGGCTCGTCGGGATCGTGGCCGCTGACGGCATGCAGCATCCGAAGGTTGTCCCAGATGACCATGTCCGTCGGGCGCCAGGTGTGGAAGTACGGCGTGATCCCGGCCAGCATCTCCATGCACACCGCCTCGAGTAGTTCGTCACCGTCGGATGTCTCGTCACCCTCGATACCCTCTGCCATCCACGGCGAGATGTGCAGCACCTTCTCCCCCGTGTCCCGCGTCCATACCGCGGGATGCACCGCGCGCGGAAGCGCCTTGCCGTAGTCGATCGTCGCTTGCAGGCGTGCATGCGGCTGGATTTCGCGGAACCCGTCGGCCAGGCCGAAACGCATCTCGGCGAAGCGCAGATTCAGGGAGTACAGGATGTTGCGGTCTTCGATCTGGCGGCGCAGTTCTGGCGACAGGATCTTGTAGAGGTGGATGCCGTCGGCAAAGCCGGTCTCGCCACCCTCGCTCACTCCGGTCACGCACCGCAACACGCCTGCCAGGTTCAGTTCATCGTTGTAGCAATGATCGAAATGCCATGGCAGCCACGAGGTGACTTCCCTGCCCTCGACCATCACGATGTTGCCTTCACGCGGCGCCTGGCCGATCTCGATGACGCCGGGGTGCAGTGCTCCCTCCGCCCGTGGCACAGAAGGAACCGGATGGTCCTTGAGCGGGCCGAACACCGTGCTGATCTCCACCTGCAGGCCGCCGTCGGGTTCGACGTCCTCGAACAGGATCATCCCGCGCTCACGGAAGACCCGCCTGAGTCGGTCGCGGACCTGCTGATCGGCCAGCGCCGCGAGCGTGACGCCGGCAACCCGCGCGCCGAAGGCGAGGTCGTCCCGAAGGGGTGTGACGTGAATAGCTGACATATCGTTGGCCTCGTATCACTATATGATATGCTGTATCAATATCTAACATTAGCGAGGGTGACCGATGGCCGTCAAGGCGAGTTCCACAGCCGCACGAGTGCTGACCGTGTTCGAGGCGGTCGCCGCCCACCAACCGGTCGGCGTCGCCGA
Source organism: Mycolicibacterium cosmeticum (assembly GCA_016197365.1). Taxonomy (GTDB): domain Bacteria; phylum Actinomycetota; class Actinomycetes; order Mycobacteriales; family Mycobacteriaceae; genus Mycobacterium; species Mycobacterium cosmeticum_A. The sequence goes on from JACPVS010000007.1 coordinate 18,593, forward strand.
ACTCTCGCGAATCCTGGACATCGACAAGAGCGCCGTGCAGCGCGCGTTGGTCACGCTGTCGGAACAAGCCTGGATCCAGGCCGAAGGCGATCACCTCACTCGGTGGGAAACCACGCCGCGCATCCTGAACATCGCGCATAGCTCACGTGCCAAGTCCGACCTGCGCCACACCATCCAGCTTGCGCTCGAACAACTCGTCCTGCAGACCGGTGAGACCGCGATCTTCAACGAGCCGGTCGGGGCGCAGCTGGTGGTGTCGCAGGTGGCGGAGTGCGCTCAGGAACTACGGATGGTGCCGCGCATCGGTACCGTCGTCCCCGCCCGCGACAGCGCCACCGGTCGAATCTTGTTGCCCTTCCTCAGCCAGGAACGCCGAAATGAACTGCTCGGCGAGCCGGCCGACGCGGAATTGCTGGCACTGCTCGATGCGTGCCGGGCCCGCGGTTACGCCGCCAGCAGCGAGATCAACGCACCGTCCATGACCATCGCCGCACCGGTGTTCGAGGTCGACGGCCGCCCGATCGGGGTGATCGCGATCAGCGGACCGGCCGAGCGCATGCCACCGGACAGCGTCGCCCGGCTGGCCGAAAAGGTCTGTCAGGCAGCGAATCTGCTGTCGGGCAACGTGCCGTGAGGAGGTCGCCCGACGCTAGCGGCCGTGGCCGCCGGCGCCACCGCCGGCGTGACCGGCCCCGGCGTTGTACCCGGGCGACGCCACCTCAGCTTCGGTCAGCTGAAACGGCGGGTCGAACAGGCTGGGATTGTTCAACGACGAGACGACGTCATTGACGGAGCCCTGCGGAATCCCCAACGCGGTAGAGCTGTTGTCCTTGGGCGGCGTGCAGGTGCCGTCCAGCGCCACTTCGCCGTCCGAACACGTCAGGCTGTCCGCGTGCGCCACCGCCGGCAAGCCCATCACGGCGAACCCAACAGACAATGCGGCCGCTGCAATCGAGATCCGAGCGGCTCGGGACACTACTACGCGCATCGCACGCCCCACTTTCTGGTCGCCGGCGAAGTCCGCCAGCGGTCAGCTTAGCCCCGGCAAGCCGGCTCGGTGGCGATGCTGCGGCTACACCGCGGTCATAAATTTTCGAGGTGGCAGAGTGGCATAACGGGCTGTGTGGCGGCGACCGTCGCCCGCCGGCTCGGCACCATGGCGTAGCCGACACCACGTCGAACGAGAGGACCACCATGCTTGTGGCATTCAGCGTCAGCCCGTCGGGCGGTGACGAGGACGGCAGCGTCGGTGCGGCGGTCGCCGAAGCGGTCCGAGTGGTCCGAGCGTCCGGACTTCCCAACGAGACCAACGCCATGTTCACCAACCTCGAAGGCGAATGGGATGAGGTGATGGCGGTGGTCAAGCAGGCGGTCGAAGCCGTCGCGGCCGCCTCCCCCCGGGTGAGCCTGGTGCTCAAGGCCGACATCCGGCCCGGCCACGTCGGCCAACTCACCGCCAAGGTGCAACACATCGAGGATGCGCTGCGGGAGTGAGCGGATGACGCAACCGGGATACGAGAAGCTCGCCGAGCGGTACGCCGCGATGTTCCCCGGGCCCTACCAGTCGTCGATCGAGCGGCACGCAGTCGCAGCGTTCCTCGAAGCCATCGACAGCGACGGTGTCGTCGTCGACGTGGGGTGCGGGCTGGGGCATGTCACCGATGACCTTGCCCGCCAGGGGGTCGACGTGCTGGGGTGCGATCCCAGCCCCGCGATGCTCGCCATCGCGCGTGCCACCTACCCACACGTGACGTTCATCGACGACGACGCGACCATGACCCGGGTCGAACGCCCCGTCGCGGCGATCATCGCGCGATTCAGCCTGATCCACATCTCGCCGGACCAGCTCGTCGACATTTTTCGCTCCTGGGCAGGGCGGCTGCGTCCGGGTGCGCTGGTGCTCATCGCGTCACAGTCATCCGATACTCCAGGGCCTGCAACACCTTTCGATCACGCGGTGGCCCCGGCCTGGCGTTGGCATCCCGATGAACTCGCCCGCGTACTGGCTGGCGCGGGATTCGATGAAGAATGGCGCATCGTCAATCGCCCCGACGGCGTCCACCGCTTCCCGGGAGTACACCTGTTGGCCCGTCGCCGGCCCACCGATGGGGGCTAGCACTACCCAGTGAGGTCAGGGCAGCGGCATTGTCCGCGTCGCCCGGTCCCGGACATGCTTGTCCCGAACCTACGACAGGAGTGATGGATGAGCACCGCAGTTCGCGACGACCTGATTCTTTCCCACGCGGTGGTCACCGCCGATGTGCCGGCCGCGTTCGACCGCGTCGATATCGCGCAGTGGCTGAAAACGCTTCCCACGCATGAGTATCAGCGTTGCGCGCCCGGTGATCACAAGGCCGCGGGCTACACCGTGGACGACGACGGAACGCCGATGTCGATCAACGTCGAGATGATCGGCACGGGCCTGGTGATCCAGCAGTACCGTTTCGAGGTGGCAGGGACCCACTACTGCAAGATGGTGTCGTTGTCGGACATCCTCACCCCCGCGGGATGGACGACGACACAGGTCATCTGGGAACTCCGCCTGGAACAGATCGACGGGGATCGCTGCCGCTACACCAACACGGTGACCTCACATCCCACCGAGGACTTCTTGAAATTCATTGCCGAACAGGGTCAGACGTTCGAGGAGGCGGCTGAAGCGCGTCAAGGCGCCTCGGGAAAGCATTGCCGCGTCGAAACCCCGCTGTATGCCGAAAGCATCGCCCGTTGGGCGGCGGCGCGATGAATTCGGCCATTCTGTTCGACCACCCCGGCCCGCCCGATGTTCTGAAGTGGCGCGGCGTGGCGCCCTTGAGCCCTCGGCCCCATGAAGTGGTGATCAGCGTCGCCGCGGCGGGGGTGAACAACGCCGACCTGTTGCAGCGCCGCGGGCATTACCCCGTACCGGCTTGGGCGCCACGCCCGCTCGGGCTGGAATGCGCCGGCACCATCACGGCCGTCGGTGCCGACGTCGCGACGTGGGCACCCGGGGATCAGGTGTGCGCCTTGTTGGATGGCGGGGGCTACGCCGACGAGGTGGCGGTGCCCGCCGGCCAGGTGATGCCGATCCCCCGAGGACTCACCATGGTCGAGGCCGCGGCCGTGCCGGAGGTCGCCGCCACCGTCTACTCCAACCTCGCCATGATTGCCGGACTGACGCGAGACCAGACGGTACTGATCCACGGTGCCGGTGGAGGCATCGGCACCTTCGCCATCCAGTGGGCCACCGCGATCGGGGCGCACGTCATCACGACGGCTGGCAGCGACGCCAAAACCCGCACCGGCCTGGATCTGGGCGCGCAGACCGCGATCAATTATCGCGATCAGGATTTCGTGGCAGCCACGTTGGCGGCGACCCACGGCCGCGGCGTCGACGCCATCCTCGATGTCGTGGGGTCCGCCTATCTGGCCCGTAACCTCGAATGCCTGGCTGCCGACGGTCATCTGGTGATCATCGGAGGTTCGACCGATCCGGCGCCGCTCGACCTCGGACTGCTGATGTCCAAGCGCGCCAGCGTCACCGCCACCATGCTTCGGGCCCGCCCGATTCAGCAGAAGGCCGATATCATCGCCGGGGTGACCCGGAACGTCCTGCCCCTGTTCGAGACCGGCGCCGTCCGCGTGGTGGTCGACACGATTGTTCCGATGGCCGACGCTGCGCGGGCGCATCAACTGCTGGAGTCCGCGCAGACGGTCGGCAAGGTCATTCTCGACAACCGCGCTACCGACGTTCCGGCGTAGTTGTCAGCGGAGGTCTTTACGCATCGCGATGCCGAGTGGACCGCGTCCCGCGCCGACGACGTCAAAACCCTTGCGCGCTTACAGCTTCTGCGCGGGATTGCGGACGTGCACATTGGTGCACATCGCGGGCACGGTGTCGGCAATGTGCGCGAACAATGCCTCCAGTAAGGCCCCGCCGACGCCACGGCCACGCATGCCGGGGGCCACGGCGATGCACAACTCCGGTAGCGGGTCTCCCCCGGCGTCGAGAAGTAGCGGCGGATCGTCGTGGAACGTCCAGACCGCACCCAGACGGATCCCGTCGGCATCGACCGCGACAATCGGCACCTCCCCGTCCGCGGGCAAGAGGCCCGTCACCTCATCGGAGTCCGCGTCCGGCAGCGGCCAGTCCTCGATGACGCAGGCATGCTGCGCCATCTCGACGATGAATGCGGCGTCGCCTGAGGTCGCGGGACGGATCTGGATGCTCGGGTCGGGAGGCATCAGCTGATTCTCACGGGTGGTGGATGAATTCGCCGGCGAGATGGCGATCTAGCGAGGGACAGCACATCGCGGCCTGTCTTCAGCCATCCAGAGGAGCAGAACATGAGCTTGGACAATCTTCCCCGCCTCGGCGGCGTCGGTATCGGCGAGTTGGTCCCGTCGCGCTACGCGGTGGACATCGGTGACATTGAAGTGCTGGTGATCAGCGACGGCGTCCTCCCGATCACCGCATCCACGTTGGGCACCAACGTCGAACCGGCCGAACTGGCGGGTTGGCTCGACGACAACTTCCTGCCGCCCGAGGTGGTCGATTGGCCGCTCAATGTGGTCGTGGTCCGCAGCGGCGACCGGACGATCCTCGTCGACGCCGGACTGGGTCTGGAGTTCCCTGATTTCCCGCGGGCCGGGCAGACGGTACAGCGTCTGGAAGCCGCCGGGGTCGACCTCAGCTCCGTGACCGACGTGGTGCTCACCCACCTGCACATGGATCATGTCGGCGGACTGCTCACCGAAGGACTGAAGCAGCGGCTACGCCCGGACCTGCGGGTCCACGCGGCGACGGCCGAGGCCGAGTTCTGGGCCGCCCCCGACTTCACCCAGACCGTCATGCCGCAACCGATTCCGGACGTGCTCCGACGCGTCGCCATCCAGTTCCTGGACGAATACCACGGCCAGTTGCGCACCTTCGAGAATGAGTACGAGGTTGCCCCGGGTGTGCTGATCAGCCGCACCGGTGGGCACACCCCCGGGCACAGCGTGGTCCGCCTCGAATCTCGCGGGGAGAAGCTGACTTTCGCCGGCGATGCGGTGTTCGCACCCGGTTTCGACAACCCGGAGTGGCAGAACGGCTTTGAGCACGATCCCGCGGAGGCGGCGCGCGTCCGGATCCAGTTGCTGCGGGAATTGGCCGCAACCGGGGAGTCGCTGGTGGCAACCCACCTGCCGTTCCCGTCCGTGTGTCACGTGGCTGTCGCCGGCGACGCCTTCCGGTGCGTGCCCGCCGCCTGGGATTTCTGAGCGGTCATCCGGCCCGCGGCGGCTGGCTTTTCGACCAGCCGCCGCGCGGGTATTCGGGACCTCTATGAGTGGAACCACCCAGCGCGAACTCGGCGAGCACGACAGTCCCATCGAGGACGCGCTGGAGCAGGCCTTCAACCGGATGGTCGACGAGGGCACCCAGCGCCTGCACCGCACCTGGCGTGAGGTCCTGGTGACGGGGTTCTTCGGGGGCACCGAGGTGGCGATGGGAGTGCTCGCCTACCTGTCGGTCCTGCATGCCACCCACGACCATCTGCTCGCGGGCCTGGCGTTCTCCATCGGCTTCCTCGCCTTACTGCTGGGGCGCAGCGAATTGTTCACCGAGGGCTTCCTGGTGCCGGTCACCACCGTCGCGGCCAAGCGCGCCAGCGTGCGTCAGCTGCTGAAACTCTGGAGCGGCACGTTGACCGCCAATCTGGCGGGCGGATGGGTGCTGATGTGGCTGATCATGACGGGCTTTCCCAAACTGCATGACCAAGCCATGGAGTCAGCCGCGCATTACGCGTTGGCACCACTGGCGGTGGAGACGGTGACGTTGTCGTTGCTCGGCGGGATGGCGATCACTTTGATGACGCGCATGCAGCACGGCACCGATTCGATGTTCGGCAAGATCGCCGCCGCCGTCGCCGGCGCGTTCCTGCTCGCCGGTCTGCAGATGTTCCACTCGATCCTGGATTCGCTCTTGATCTTCGGCGCCCTGAGCACCGGTGAGGCACCCTTCGGCTACCTCGATTGGCTGTCGTGGTTCGGGTACACCATCGTGGGCAACGTCGTGGGCGGCCTGCTCCTGGTGACGCTGCTGCGACTGCTGCGCAGCAAGGATCGCCTCCAGCAGGAACGAGCCGATGCGGACGCAGAGCCCGACTAGGTCCGCGGACCTCTCTGCACAAAGCACGTCGCCCCGGACACGATCGCCCGGGGCCACGCGGTCACCCAATGATGGTCAGTCGCCGCCGAGCGGCCCCGGATCTGCAAATCTGGACCGCGCCTACGCACACACCCTTATTTCCAGAACATCGGAGGACGATGGCGCCCGATCCGAAGCCCGCGCCAGACGGCCGGTCGAACCGTCAGATCGTGCTTCGCCGACGCCCCAAGGGGCTGGTCTCCTCCGATGACACCGAACTGGTATCGGTTGCGTTACCTGATCTCGCGGACGGCGAGGCCTTTCTGCGGACCACCTATATCGGTATCGATGCCGCCGTTCGGACATGGCTCGACGGCCAGAAGGGGTATCTTCCCCCGGTCGAACTCGGCGACGTGATCCGTGCCGCGGGAATCGGCGAGGTCGTCGAAACACGTTGTGATGCTTACGCTGTGGGTGATCTGGTGACGACGCTGACCGGCTTTCAAGAGTACGCCGTCATCAGAGACGACCTGTTCAGTACGCCCATCGTCGGATTCACCGACCACCTCGCCGTCATGTCGATCTACGGGCCCACCGGCGCGACCGCCTACTTCGGCATGACCGGGGTCGGCAAGCCTCGCCCGGGAGAGACGGTGGTGGTGTCGGCCGCCGCGGGGGCCACCGGCTCGGTTGCGGGTCAGATCGCCAAGATGGCGGGCGCCAGGGTGGTGGGGATCGCCGGCGGCGCGGAGAAGTGCCGAGCGGTGGTGCAGGACTTCGGCTTCGACGCCTGCATCGACTACAAAGCCGACGATGTCCCCGCCGCACTCAAGGAGCACTGCCCCAGGGGCGTGGACGTCTACTTCGACAATGTCGGGGGTGAGGTTCTCGACGCCGTCCTCGGCAGGCTCGCCCCGAAGGCGCGGGTGGTGTTGTGCGGAGTGATCTCGAGTTACCTCACCGGCGAACACCCAGGGCCGTCCAACTACGTCAATCTGCTGGCGAAAACGGCCACCATGCAAGGGTTCAACGCTCTCGACGAATGGGCCCGTTTCGATGAGGCCTTCGACGCACTGCGTGGTTGGGAGCAGCAGGGGTTGCTCACGCATCGCCAGACGGTTTATGAGGGCCTCGAATCAAGCGTCGACGCGCTCAACGGATTGTTCACCGGCTCCAACATCGGCAAGATGCTCGTCAAGGTCAGCGAACCCACGGTCAGTTGACTCGCGGTCTCGGCATCCGTTCAACCAATTGCCAGACTTCGCAAGGATAATCGTCAGAAAGGCCCGGCGGTTCGGTCGTGCCGTACTGACGGGAGATGTATGTGGCGGCCATAGCGCGTCGTGTGACGCCGGTGTGGGCAATCGTGGCGGCGGTGCTCGCGCTGGCCCTCGCGCCGGTCGCCGTCTCACACGCGGACGACCTCCCCGGGGTGCCCGGATTCTCGCTGACCGGCACATCCGGTGCGCCCATCCAGAACGGCGGCACGTACGGAATCGGGATGGTTGTCGTCGCGCGTTTCGCGGCACCCGTCGCCGATCGTGGGGCGGCGGAACAACAATTGGCGGTGACCACCGATCCCCCTACCCCCGGCGCCTGGCACTGGATCAACGACACGACAGCGCACTGGCGACCGCCGCAGTACTACGCGCCGGGCACCATCGTCACCGTCGGGCAGGACGCGCCGACGACGTTCACCATCGGTGCGTCGCACGTGGCGATCGCCGATGACAGCACCAAACAGGTCAGCGTGTTCGACGGTGGCACCTTGGTCCGCACTATGCCGACATCCATGGGCCGCGGCGGCACCGAGACCGTCGGCAACACGACCTTGAGTTTCTGGACACAACCCGGCGTCTACACCGTCATGGACAAGAGCAACCCTGTCATCATGGATTCGTCCACGTACGGCCTGCCGATCAACTCGCACCTGGGCTACAAGGAGTCCATCCCCTATGCGGTGCGGATCAGCACCGACGGCGTGTACCTGCACGAACTGGACGCCACGGTGTGGGCGCAAGGGAAGACAGACACCAGTCACGGCTGCCTGAACCTCAACCACGACAACGCCCAGTGGTACTACAACTTCTCCGTACCGGGTGATGTCGTCGAAGTTCGCAACTCCGGCGGTAAACCGTTGCAGCTGTGGCAGAACGGCGATTGGAACGTGCCGTGGGAGCAGTGGGCGTGAGCCCTAACGCAGGTCTGCGAGGTTCTGCACGGACCGGCGCACGTCGGCCTTCAGCACCGCGGCCACCAGCGCGCCGACCGGTCCGCTGAGCAGGCCGCCGGACAGGTCGGCCACCAGGTGGAAGGTCGAGCCGGGCTGATCGTCGGCCACCGTCATCGCCAGCGCGATCTGCACCCCGCCGCGTCCCCGGCCCCGAAGCTGGATCCGGTGCGGCTCTTCATAATCGGTGACCTCCCAGTGAATGGTGTTGCGAAACCCCTTGACCTTGATCAACGACGACACCTTCGTGCCGGCTTCCACGACCTCCGGCGGCCGGCTCTGCCAACCGGCGAAGATGGTCAGCCACTCATCGAAACGTTGTAGGTCGGAGGCCAACTTCCAGGCCTGGTCCGGGTTGAGGTCCGAGGAGACCGATACGTCGACTTTTGCCATGGTGTTTCTGCACTTTCGTTAGGAAAGCCGCGGTGCCCCGCGGTATTCGCCACGGGGCACCTACGGTTGGTCCGATCAGTTGATTCCGACGACCTCTTGAGCAATCGCGGCCAGACGGGTCTGGGCCGCCGAGACGACGCGCTGACGATTCTTGTGCGCCTCTTCCCACGCCACGATGGTGCGGATGTCACTGGGCTCGACCAAGTCCTTGACGGCCGAAACGGCTTCCTGCACAGCCAGTTCGTCGTAGTCGGCGATGGGCAGCTCCGACGGATCGAGCGCACCGCTCGCCGTGCGCAGGGCGTGCAGCGCATCGGCGGTCTGGTCGGCCCCGTCGCCGCGGGTGATGTCTTCGGCCGCGGCCAGGGCCGCATCGCGGGATCCGGTCAGCACCCGGCCGGCCAACTCGCCGGCATGCGCACCCTTGTCGAGCAGTTCGTCGACGTTGGGCCGGATGTTGCGCAGGATCTCCAGCGCGCGGTCGAGGCTGCGGGTAGTCCAGATGCCCGGCAGGTTGGCCAGTTTCACGGCCACCCCGGCGGCTGCCTGAATCGGGGTGCGCCGCAGCGCGGCCGGGCCGCCGAGCGCGTCCTCGGCCAGCACCGTCGTCAGCCACTCGACGGTGGCCGCGTGCGCGGTGATCAACCGATCTGCCAGGGCCACGATCTCCGGCTTCTTCGCCGCTACGGCCAGAGCCTTGATGTAGCGCGCCCGGTCCAGCAGCTGATCCTCCAGCGCCAGGTCACCGAGCAGCGCCTCGTCGAACGGCTCGGCCTGTTCGGTCAAAGCCTTGACTGCCGCGGCGGCGCGGCCCAGGAACGGGCCGATGACGTCGGGGAAGCCCCCGAGGTCGCGGATAGCCTGCTCGATGGCGGTGGCCCGCTCGCGGGCATTGGCTGCATTTTGCGTGAGCTCGCGCTCCACGGCCTCGGTACGGGCCTGTGCGACGCGGGTTTCGGCGATCTGAATCTCGGTGTTGGTCAGGTCCAGGACTGTTCGCAACTGTGCGAGCAGTGTGGTGGTCTCAGCGGTAGCCATGATTTTTCGCCCCTTTGCGTTGACGGAGGTGTCGGCGCAGGTGCACCTTGCATGTCGGTTACCCGGGATCGTCGCCGCGGTATGCGCACAATGAGGATCTGCGGCCATGACTTGCGTCACACGTGGCTGAGTCCGCACACGATTAGCAAGCCCGAGTCATGGGTACCGACAGCAGCATGACGACACCAGAGGACAAGTCCACCTCCCTGCCGGACGCACCTGAAGAGGAGGTGCTGACCGTGGCCACCCCGGGCGCGCAGGCGCTGCCTCTTCCCGACGATCAGGTGGACAAACCCTCTGAGCAGTGATCGGGCCGGTTCTACTGGACATCACCCTTACGCACCTCCACCTGGAAGTGCTTGTCACCCCAGGCGTCGGCGACCACGAACTGCACCCGTTTGGGCCGTCCGAACATATTGGTCGATACGACCGTCCCGGTCGAGCCCGCCGGCACCAGCGGCACATCCATGCCCTCGATCTGCCTGCGGGCAGTCACCTCATCACCTTTTCGGCACGCCACAACAATCCCCCTCGGTTTCCCCGGACCGATACCTGTCCATAGTGACCGACGGCTGATAGGGACGCAATCGATTTCTGCGGCGGATGGGTCCGAGTCTCACGGCGAGAAACGTTCCACCAGAAGTTCTTTGAGTTCGCGACGATGTGCCGCCACCAGCGGAAGCGTCGCGCGCACCGCCAGGTCGCCGACGACACCGACCGGGGAATCGGCCCGGGCCGACGGTCGGGTGCTGAGCCCGGCTGTAGCGTGGCTCACGTGAATGCTTCCCGTCTGCCCGCCACCGTCGCACTTCTGACCGGTGCCACGTCCCTCATCTTGACGCTCGCCGCCTGCGGCTCGGACGCCGACACGTCCTCGAAGCCCTCCGCGAGCTCGCCGTCGATCGCCCAGGTCGGGTCCTCGATTCCGGAGGCGCCCCCGGCAACCGTCGGCTGCCCCACCACCGCACCCGCGAACGCCGGCACCCCCGAGTGGACCTACTCGGGTACCACCGGCAATGTCGCGGTCAGCGGATCCACGGACACGACCGCACCGTATGTGAAGGTCGGCGGGCCGTTCAGCGTGACCGAGACGCAGGTGCACACCCTCAAAGCCGGCGATGGCCCCGTGGTGTCCCCGACGGCCACCGTGCTGGTCTGCTACATGGGGGTCAACGGGCGCGACGGGTCCGTGTTCGACAGCAGCTATGAACGCGGCACTCCCGCCGATTTCCCGCTCGACGGCGTGGTGCCCGGATTCCAGAAGGCCATCGCCGGCCAGAAGGTCGGATCCACCGTGGCCGTCGCGATGGCGTCGGCCGACGGCTACCCCAACGGCCAGCCTGCCGCCGGCATCCAGGCCGGGGACAGCCTCGTCTTCGCGATCAAGATCCTCGACGCCACCGCCTGATCACAGATCGATGACCACGCCGTCCCGGGGCACGGACACGCACAACAGCACGTTCCCCGGGGCCGGCGGGTCCAGCGGCTCGATGTCGTAGTCGACGTCGCCGGACAGCAGCGCCGTTTCGCAGTTGTGGCACACCCCCGTCCGGCAGGACCAGCGGGCCGGCACATCGCATGCCTCGGCGAATTCGAGCAGGCTCCCGTATTCGCCGCCCCACGGCGCCGAGACCGCACTGCGCGCGAACTGCACCATGGGGCCCGTGCCGACGGGCCCGGTCGGCACGTGCGGCGCCACCGTTTCGGTCGGCAGTATCCCGGGTGTGAGAGCGGCGTGCGCCCCGAAGATCTCGGAACTGACATGTGCCCGGGCGACGCCGCAGTCGACCAGCGCCTCGGTGGCATCCTGCATGAACGCCGCGGGCCCGCACAGAAATGCCCGCGCGTCGACCGGTAGATCGAGCCGACGCAGCGCCTTCGCGGATAGACGGCCACCCTCGTCGTAGTCGACGCCGATTCGGTCAGATGGTGCCGGGGCGCTGAAGTACACCCGGGATGTGCTGTGCGGCAACGCTTCCAACAGCTGCCGCGCCTCGGCCGCGAAGGCCTGCTCGGCGCCACTGCGGGCACCGTGAAACCACCACACGGAACGCTCTGCGTTCCCACCGGCGATCGCATGCAGCATGGACAGCATCGGGGTGACGCCCACCCCGGCGGAGATCAGGACCACTGGGCCGCTGCCACCCTCATCGAGGACGAAAGCGCCCCGGGGTGCCGCGATCTCGAGTTCGTCGCCGACGGTGACGTGTTGGTGCACCCACCGGCTCACCGCGCCATGTGTTTCGCGTTTGACGCCGATGCGATAGACCCCCGAGGCCGGATCGTTGGACAGTGAGTAGTTCCGGATCGATGTACCGGTGCCGTCGGGTACCCGCAGGGCAATCGACTGTCCCGCTTGCCATCTGGGTAGTGGTACGGCGTCGGCCAGCGTGAACGACGTGACGTTGCGGTCTTGGCGATCGACCTCGACCACGCGAAGCGTGCGCCATCCCGACCACGCAGGCGGCCCGACCGCCATACCGGTCAACCCGCGATTCCCCGACGCGGTGCCGTCGTCGTCGAGCAGCGCCTGAAGCGAGGATTTCCACCCAGGGCTCAACGCGTCGACGCGCAGCGCCCGCTGCAGCGCATCCGGTGCGTGGCCGGGCAGATAGAGCAGGGCGTCGACCTCCGCCACCGTCACACGTTCAGGGCCATCGGCGACCTTGACGATGTCGTCGCCGGCCTGGACCTGTCCTTCACGCAACACCCGGCAATAGAAGCCCGGCCGTCGGTGCGACACCAGGAGGGCGGCCATTCGCGGCTCGTCGAGGCGCAGCCCCAGCCGGTAGCACGTGACCCGCGGCTGGGTGACTTCGAAGAGCGCGTCGCCTATTTCATAGCGGTCGCCGATGCACACCTCGTCGTCGGACAACCCGTCGACGGTGAGGTTCTCACCGAAGTCGCCGGGCTGCAGGTCACGACGCAACTCGTCGCGCCAGTGCCGGTAAGAGTCGAGTTGATAGACCAGAACGGCACGGTTCTCGCCGCCATGCCCGCCCAGATCGCCCTGGCCGTCGCCGTCGATGTTGAGCCGGCGAACCATCCGCGGGCCATCGACCGGAGCCTTCCACGCACCGGTGAAGACGATGCGGCCCTTCCAGGGCACCTGCGCCGGCATCCCGACGTTCACCGATACGAGTTTCGCCATCGCCGATCAGCGTAATTCCACCGAGTGGCTCCCGGCGTCGATCGTGTACCTTGGCGGACATCGCGAAAAGCGATCGCGCAGCCGATCGTCGACACGGTGCCGAGTCCTTCATTCTCGTCCGCCCAGCGCCCCTTGACCAAGGAGTGCGCAATGTCGTTGACGATCACCATCATCGGGGCCGGGCTCGGAGGTCTGGTGCTGGCCCGCACCCTGCACCGCCATGGCATCCACGCCACCATTCACGACGCCGAGGCCTCCGCTGCGGCACGCACCCAGGGCGGCCTCCTCGACATCCATCCGTCCACCGGGCAGGCGGCCCTGCGCGACGCCGGTCTGTCCGAGGCATTTCGGACCCTGATCCGCGCCGGGCACGATGCCAAACGCATCACCGACCGCGACGGCGCCGTCCTGTTCGACTGGCCGGGCAGCAGCCTCGGAACGCGGCCCGAGGTGGATCGTGGCGAACTGCGCGCCCTGCTGATCGCCTCCCTTCCGACCGGAACGATTCACTGGGGACACAAGGCCACCGCCGTGCTCACCACCCCGGGTCGACGCCCTGAAGTGCGCTTCGCCGACGGGTCATCGCACGCCGCGGACATCGTGGTGGGCGCGGACGGCGCCTGGTCGAGAGTTCGCCGGAGCATCTCCGGCGCCGAGCCGGTCTATGCGGGCACCTGCTTCATCGAGATCGGTTCTGCCGGTGGGCAAGTGCTGTCCTCTCAGGTCGCCGAGATCATCGGGCGCGGCACGCTCATGGCGGTGGCGCCCGGCCAGGGCATCTTGGCCCACCACAACGCCGACGGCACGCTCAGCGGCTACGTCGCCATCAACGCGCCGCTGGAGTCGATCACGTCCGTCGCCACCGGCGACCCGGCGGCCATGCGGGCGTTCCTGACCCGGCGCTTCGAACAGTGGGCCCCTGCGCTGAGGAGCATGGTCACCGACAACATTAGCGATCCCCTGCTACGCCCGATCTTCACGTTGCCCACTGCGCATCGCTGGAACCGGGTGCCCGGCGTGACGTTGATCGGCGATGCCGCCCATCTGATGTCGCCCTTCGCCGGCGAGGGCGCCAACCTCGCCATGCTCGACGGGGCGGCACTGGCCCGACAGATCGCCGCCCACCCCGACGACACCGACGGTGCGTTGGCTGCCTACGAAAACGCGCTCTTCCCGCGTAGTGCGGAGGTCGCCGAGCGCAGTGCGGCGAACCTGCAGAGGTTCTTCGGTCCCGATGCGCCCCGAAGTACCGTCGACCTGTTCACCACCCTGCTCACGTGACCGTTCGCGCGGTGCTCGACGAGCCTCCGGCCGATCCTGTAGCATATTGCTACAAACTGCTTCACTCTGCTACAGGAGTCTACCGTGACTGACGTCGCCGACAAGCCGACCCGCGTCGCAGCCGATCTGTTCGACAGCGCTGCTGCGGAAGGCCGCCGCCAGAGCCGCTCCGCCAAGCAGCAACTCGACCACTGGGCCCGGGTGGGGCGCGCGGTGTCGGCACAGCAGACCGCGCCACGGCGCCGCGTCGAAGCCGCCCTGGCGGGCACCCTGTCCCTGGCCGACCTGTCACAGGAAGAAGGCGTGGTGTTCAACGCCGAGATCACCGCGACCATCGAGGAGAAGCTGGCGCGGGCCGACTACGGCGTCACCCTGGCCGCACGCGGGGTCACGACGGTCGCCGTCGACGATGCGGGGCAACTCGTCGAGTACCGGCCCGACGGCACCGCCCTGGTGCTCGGGCCGGCCACCTGACCTGAGCGGCGGTGAAACGTCTCGACCTTGTGGTCGGTCCCAATGGCGCGGGTAAATCCACCTTCATCGAACTGACGCTCGCTCCCCTGCTTCCGGGCAGTGCCTTCGTCAATGCCGATGAGATCGCCAAACGGCGATGGCCGGCGGATCCGGCGGCGCACTCCTACGCCGCCGCCCGCATCGCCGCGGACACCAGGGCTTCGCTGATCGCTCGGGGCGACTCGTTCATCGCCGAGACCGTGTTCTCCCACCCATCCAAGCTCGACCTGCTCGGCACGGCTGCTGCCGCCGGATACGTTGTCGCGCTGCATATTCTGATCATTCCCGAGGAGCTGTCCGTGCACCGGGTGCGACTGCGTGTCGCCGCAGGCGGGCACAGCGTCCCCGAGGAGAAGATCCGTGAACGTCACCGGCGCCTGTGGGCCCTGGTGGCCCGCGCGGCGCGCATCGCCGAGAGCACCACCGTCTACGACAACTCCGCCGCGCGAGGGCCGCGGGTGGTGGCCCAGCTCAGTTCCGGAGTGCTGGTGGGGCAACCGAACTGGCCGGCCTGGGCGGACGGGGAACTGACGCGGCTCTGGCCGCAGTGAGATGCTCCCCTTGGCGCGAGCACTGGACTACATACGTGGTCGAAAATGGGGCCGCGGGTAAGGTGCTGTCAATGAAACGCGCGGAGGTGGTGCGCGACTACGGCGGGATTTCGGCAGCGGATCGCCGCGCCGACCGCCGCCGCAAGCTGCTGGCCGCCGGCCGGCAGATCTGGGGCGAATCCGGCATTGCCGACGTCACCGTGCGCGGCGTCTGCTCGTCGGCGGGCCTGATCACGCGCTACTTCTACGAACAGTTCGACGGGCGCGACGCCCTGCTGTTCGCCGTCGTCGACGAGGTGCGCACCCAACTCCTCGAAGCGATGCTGGTCGCGGGCATCGGCGAGAGCGGCGACCTGCGCGACAAACTCCGCGCGGCGCTCACCGCATTTCTGAACATCGTCGCCGACGACCCGCACCTGCATCGCATCGTCGCGAGCGACGTCACCGGTGTGCCCGGGTTGCTCGAACACCGGATGCAGTTACTCGACATGATCGTCGCGGCGATCATCGAGCAGGCCCCGTCGGTCCTGGGGGAACAGTTGCCCGATCCGGCCGTCCTGCGCCGCGGGGCGGTGTTCATGGTCGGCGGCGTCAACCAGATCATCGCCGAATGGTTACGGACCCCGACGGACGCGGGCGCCGAGACGGTCGCCGAACTGGCCACCGCCTGTGCCGACCTATGCGTCGCCGTCGTCCGGCGCACCGTCAACGGCGACTGAATCCCGTACCGCCGGTTGTACTGTGCTGGCCTATGCGCACACACCGCAATCCCGACGGCGACTTCGGGCCGTGGCAGCGGGCGATGTTCGAGCTGAAACGGTTCGTCAGCCTGCGGATCGCCCCGAAGGGGACCCCGGTAACGCCGCCGGACGCGCCGTATCTGATCGTCCCGATCCTCGGCCAATCCAACGCCCATGGCATGGGATTGCCGCTGGATGCCGCAGAAACGCCCCATCCGCTGGTGCACCAGTGGGCGAACTGCGGTCCGTCGAAGCACACCGCGATTCTCGGCGTGGACCCGCTGTTGCACGAAACCCCTTCGCGGCGAGTCGGTTTCGGGGTCACGTTCGGAAAGGCGCTCGCCGAGGCGACCGGCCGGGCGGTGCTGCTGGTGCCGTGCGCACGCGGGGACACCTCGTTTCACCCGAAGAACGGCTACACGTGGGATATCGCCGACACCACGACCCGGCGCAATCTGTACCGCGGTGCGGTCACGTCGATCGACGCTGCGCTGGCCCGGTATCCGGGAAGCACGGTGGCCGCGGTGCTGTGGCATCAGGGTGAATCCGACGTCCCACTCATGCCGGCTCCGGAGTATCAGGGCAAGCTCGACGCCCTTTTCGACGATCTGCGGGTCCGCTACGGCGCGCACACCCCGATCATCGTGGGCGGCATGGTGCCCGAGGAGATGGAGCTCAGCGGCAAGGACTACACCGGGATTCATGCCGTCCACCAGCAAACCCCCCGGCGAATCCCGTTGACCGCCTTTGTTCCCGGTGTACGCGACATGTGCAACGACCGCATCGACCGGCACTACAGTGCCGCCGGCAGCCGCGCCATGGGCAGCAACATGTGGGAGGCGTATCGGCAGGTCGCCGCACGTGCACTGGACGGCTACCGGCGCTGACACATTCCGCGCCAGCCGATTTGGCGGAGCCCGATTTCTAAAGAGACGTTGTGGCTTCGGTGATAGGACTCTGGCGGTCCGGTGCATTTGGCGTCATCGTGTGTCAGCATGACTTCGTGACCTCCTGGCGCAAGTTTGCTGCGGTCGGTGTCGCGGCCGCAGCCACAGCGATAATGCAGAACGCGGCACTTCCGACCGCCCACGCTGTGGGCTGCCCCGACGCCGAGGTGATCTTCGCCCGCGGCACCACCGAGGACCCGGGTCCCGGCCCGACGGGTGCCGACTTCATCGACGCGCTGCGCGCGAAGGTTCCCGGCAAGACCGTCGGCACGTACGCGGTGGACTATCCGGCCACCCTCGACTTCGCCACTGCCGTCACCGGCATCTCCGACGCGCGGTCCCGCATCCTGAGCACCGCCGCCAGCTGCCCGGACACCAAGATGGTGCTCGGCGGGTTCTCCCAGGGCGCCGCGGTGATGGGCTTCGTCACCGCCAGCACCATCCCGGATGGGGTGGACCCCGCCACGGTGCCTGCACCGATGCCGGCCGACATCTCGAATCACGTTGCCGCAGTGACGTTGTTCGGCAAGCCGTCGCCCCGCTTCATGCGGGCCATCAGCGACCCCACCGTCACCGTGGGCCCGCAATATCTCGCCAAGACCGTGGACCTGTGCGTCGACAACGACGTCGTATGTGACCCGGCGGGCCGCAGTTTCTCCGCCCACAACACCTACTTCGATGCCGGAATGGTCGATCAGGCAGCCACATTCGCGGCCAACGCCCTGCAGACCGGCTGGGCCGCCGCCGCGCCCGCAACACCAGCCGCGCCGACGGCACCGACCACCCCGGCGCCGATCCCCGTCACGGCGCATCTGGGCAACACCCCGCTGGGCCCACCACCGGGACCCGTCGTCGCCGCTCCGCACGCCCCGGGGCTCGCCCCCGGTCCCACCCCGCCCAGCCCTCCCGTCATGTAGCAGCGCTGCGCGTCAGCCATCATTGATGGCATGGAGTCGACGCGCGTGGATCGGTGGCTGTGGGCGGTCCGGCTGACCAAGACCCGCCCGGACGCCGCCGAAGCCTGCCGTGCGGGTCATGTGCGCGTCAACGACAGAACGGCCAAACCGGCGACCACCGTCGTTGCGGGCGACACGGTCCGCGCCCGGATCAACGACACCACCCGCATCGTCGAAGTCGCTCGGGTCATCCAGAAGCGGGTCGGCGCCGCCGATGCCGTGACGTGCTACCTCGACCGGACACCTCCCCCACCACCGGCTGTAGCCGCACCGGTCGCGGTCCGCGATCGCGGTGCCGGCCGCCCGACGAAACGGGACCGACGCGTCCTGGAGAAGTGGCGTGCGGGGCAACCCTAGGTGGTCACGCCGCCCGGGTATGGCTGGTGGGCCGGCCGTCGATGCCGGCGGCCAGCGGTAGCACCGCCGCTTTACGACGGATCTCCCAGCGGTGCAATGCCACTCGGCATGGTTCCTCGACCAGTGCGTAACTCACCACGGCCATCGACATACCGAAGAACAGGGTCAGTGCGAGCACCACGAGGAAGCCCCCCGAGGACGACTGCCGGTTCAGCAACGGGAACACCATGCTCAGTGCCGCCAGATGCCAGATGAACAGCCCGTAGGACCATTCCCCCAGCCGCACCATCACCGGGCTGCCCAGCACCGCGTGCGGGGCGGATCGCCTGCCCAGCACCAACGGCGCCAACAACGCCGCCGCGATGACGGCGCCCATCGCCGTCCGGAGCACGAACTGCTCGATGCTGGCATGCACCCCCACCTCGGGAATCGCCATCGGCGTCGCGGACACCACGTAGGCGGTGACCGCGATGCCGATCATCAGTGCCGGACGGCGCGCGAGCCGGTGGGCGCGGCCCTCGGGACGGCACGTCCACTCCGCGAGCAGCATCCCGACGGCGAACCACGAGGCGTACGCCGGCGCCCAGTTCAGCGGATTGGCGTCATACGGCGCGGGGATGGGCAGGTAGCCCCAGCCGAGGCTGGCCACCGCCACCGCGGCGATCACCGGGACGCGGGCCCGGACGGGGAGCTTGGCCGCCCCCAGCGCCAGCAGTGGCAGCGCGAGATAGAACGTCACCTCGACCGACAGGCTCCACATCTGTGTCAGGCCGGCGACGAGTGTCTGCGGTATGTAGACCTGCGTGAGGGTCAGGTTGGCCAGCCACACGGCGCGGTCCGCGAAGTGCACATCGGGTAGCACCAGCAGGATGACGACGACGGCGAGCAGATACGCGGGCATGATGCGGACCAGCCGCGACCGGAGGTACGGGCCGGCAGCGGGCGACGGCCGCAACCCGCGGGCCGCGGCGGCGTGCCCGCGCCAGAGCAGGAATCCCGACAGTGCGAAGAAGACAGCCACGGCGAGGTCGAGGCGGATCAGCAGATGCCCGATCGGCCCGTGGAACTGCCCGGTCTGGACTGCCACATGGGTGACCACCACCGCGATGGCCGCGGCGGCACGCAAGCCTTGCAGAGCCGGCAGGAACGGCTGCGTCCCGACGGCGGGCTCCGGAAGCGAATCCCCCACGAGCATCAGTGTGCCCGACGGGCGCTACCCGCGGTATGCGGCGATCTGGATCAGGTTTCCACAGGTGTCGTCGAACACCGCCGTCGTGACGGCGCCCATGTCCGCCGGCGGCTGGGTGAAGCGCACCCCGAGCCCGGCCAGCCGCGCGTACTCGGCCTCCACGTCGTCCACCGCAAAAGATGTGAACGGGATGCCGTCGGCCACCAGGGCCCGCTTGAACGGACCGGCCGCCGGATGCTCGTCGGGTTCGAGAACGATCTCGGTGCCGTCGGGGTCTTCCGCCGAGACGACGGTGATCCAGCGGTGCACCCCCATCGGCACGTCGTGCTTCGGCACGAATTCCAGCACCTCGGTGTAGAACCGCAACGCCTTGTCCTGGTCGTCGACGAGCACGCTGGTCAGGTTGATGCGCACGCGAATTCCTCTCGGATGACGGCGATGAAGGTGTCCACGTCGGCTTCGGTGGTGTCCCACGCCGCCATCCACCGCACTTCGCCGCGCGCCCGATCCCAGTCATAGAACCGCACCCGTTCCCGGATCCGGTCGGCGGTGGTCGTGGGCAACGTGGCGAACACCGCGTTGGCCGCGGTGTCCTGGGTGAAGGCCAGACCGGTCAGGGACCCGTCGGCGATGCCGGATGCAAGGGCGGTCCGCAGCCTGGCCGCCATGGCGTTGGCGTGCCGCGCGCTGCGGATACCGAGGTCGTCGTCGAACAACGCCAGCAGTTGCGCCGCGGCGAAGCGCATCTTGCTGGACAGCTGCATGGTCAGCTTGCGCAAATAGACCAGCCCGGCGGCGCGCGCCGGGTCGAGCACCACCACGGCCTCGGCACCCAGCAGGCCGTTCTTCGTCCCGCCCAGGCTGAGGATGTCAACACCCGCGTCGGTGGTGAATTCGCGCAACGGCGCATCGAGCGCGGCCCCCGCGTTCCACAGCCGGGAGCCGTCCATGTGCACCGCCATCCCGCGGTCGTGGGCGAAGTCGGCGATGGCCCGCACCTCGTCCACGGTGTACACCGTGCCCATCTCGGTGGCCTGGGTGATGCTCACCGCCAGCGGCTGCGCGCGGTGCTCATCCCCCCAGCCCCACGCCTCGCGGGCGGCCAGCGCGGGGGTGAGCTTGCCGTCGGGCGCCGGCACCGTGAGCAGTTTGATGCCGGTCATCCGTTCGGGGGCGCCCGCCTCGTCGGTGTTGATATGCGCGGTCGACGCCGTGATCACCGCACCCCAGCGCGGCAGCACACTGGTCAGCGCGACCACATTGGCGCCGGTGCCGTTGAACACCGGGAACACCTCGGCTTGTGCCCCGAACCGGTCCCGGACCACATCCTGCAGGCGCGCGGTGTACACATCACCGCCATAGACCACCTGGTGGCCCCCGTTGGCGGCGGCGATCGCCGCGAGTGCCTCGGGGTGCACCCCCGCGTAGTTGTCGCTGGCGAATCCGCGCCATTCCGGATCGTGCAGTCGCGTTACCGGCACACCCGTTACGGCGTCGGAGGCGCGGGCGGGACGTTCGGCGGCGCGCCCGGATCGGTGACCCAGGCGGGCGGATTGGGATCGGTGAGTGCGACGTATCCCGGCGGCAGCGGCGGTCCGCCACCCGGCGCACCGGCCGGCGCCTGCGTCACGGGCAGAGCGGGCGTCGACGAATTCGGGTCGGTCAGCGAGGTGTAGCCGGGCGGCAACTTGGGTGCGGGTCCCGCTCCGGGAGGCGCACCGTTCGTGGCGGCGACCTCATCCGGGGCCATCGTCAATTCCTCCACGGGGTTCCCGCTGTGGAAGGTGTGCCAGATGTCGCGGAGATAGCCCAGCTGGCCCGGCGTCTGACTCTGTCCCCCGTACTGCTGATTGGCGACCTCGGGTACCGGCGGGACACCGGCCGGTGGCAGCGGCTGCGCACCGGTGGGTTCGTTGGCGACGAGCACGGGCTGGCCGGGGGCCGGCGCGGCGGGCGCACCGGGCGTGGGCACGGGCAGCAGCGGATCGGGTTCGGCGGCCGCCTGCCCGGCGCCGGCGAGCGCGCCACCGAGGATGAGTCCACCGACGACAGCTGCCTTCGCCGACTGGGAGATCCGGTCAAACATGGGCACTGGTTGTCCTCTCCTAGACACGTGCGCGCAATCTTCCCTGCCAGGCCGCGTCCACGTCAACGCGAACACACAGCCAAGACAGGTACGGCGGTACCTGTTGCCGGCACCCGGGCAGCGCCCGCTCAGTTCTGCCGGGGCACAAGCTCTCGGGCGAAGTCGTCCAGGAAGTCCTCGTGGTGAAAGGCGGTGAGTGGACGGACAACGAATTTGGTGAGGCCCGCGGCGATGTATTCGTCGAGGCGGCGGTGCAGAGACGACCAGTCCGGTGCGACGAGTTCTGCTGGGTCCAGGTCGGGGCGGCGAGCCCGGATGGCGGCGGCCACAGCGTCGGGAAGCTCACCGTTGCCGACCGCGAGATTGATGCCGTAATGGTCGGGCTCGATCACCCGGCCGGCGCGATCGGCGGCGTCGATGATGGCCACCCGCGCCTGGCCCGCCTCTTGCGGCGTCAAGAAGCTGCCCAGCCATCCGTCGGCCAGGGTGCCGATTCGGCGATACCCGGCGGCAGATGATCCACCCACCCAGATATCTAGTGGCACTGCAGGTTTCGGACGTATCACCGCATTGCGGACCTGGTGGAAATCACCGGCGAAGGTCACCTCGTCGTCGCGCAGCGCGCTCCGCAGCAGAGTCAGCGCCTCGTCGAACACCGCGGCACGACGACCGTGGGGCACCGGGAACAGATCCCGCGTTCGGCCGGCAACGCCGAACGCAGGCCGAACACCGGAAGCACCCGTTTGGGCGCGAGCGCGGCCAGCGAGGCGAGCTCTTTGGCCACCAGTACCGGGTTGCGGCCCGGCAGCACCGCAACCGACGTCCCCACCTTGAGCTTCTCGGTACGGGCCAGGGCGAACGTCATGCCCACGACCGGGTCGACAGCACGCGAATACACCAACTCGGAGAACCACAGCGAGTCGATGCCGACACCCTCGAGGTGGTCGACGATCCCCGGCAGCTCCCCCGGTTCGACATCTGCACCCAGCCCAACGCCGAAGCGAATCTTCATAGTTGCCTTCCTCGGTCGACTCCTGGGGACAACACCCGACATGTTCGTTTTGTGCCGGGAAGGTACTTATGCGCAGACCTTCTTCAAAATGTTTATCGATTCCAGATACCGGGCAATAGTGATGCCGTGGCGTCAGCGGCGGATTACACGGACCAGCTTCGTGCCGCCCAGCTGCGTGTCACCAAGCCACGCATCGCTGTCTTGGAGGAAGTCCGAACCCATCCGCACGCCGATACCGAAACCATCTTCTCCGCCGTGCGGACGATGCTGCCCGACGTTTCCCGGCAGACCGTCTACGACGTCCTGAACGCCCTCACCACGGTAGGGCTGCTGCGCCGCATACAGCCCCTCGGTTCGGTCGCCCGTTACGAGACGCGTGTCGGCGACAATCATCACCACGTGGTGTGCCGAAGCTGCGGCACCATCTCGGACATCGACTGCGCCGTCGGCGCCGCGCCCTGTCTGATCCCCTCCGACCTCGACGACGCCTTCGAGGGCTTCGTCCTCGACGAGGCCGAAGTCATCTACTGGGGCCTGTGCCCCGACTGTTCGGCCTCGGCCCCCCGGCCCGAACCGTGATCCCAGCCCTATCACCAACCCGGAAGGAAATGTTGTGTCATCCGATACGTCCGACAGCCGCCCACCCCACCCGGACACCGGGACCGCAAGCCACAGCGAAAGCGAGAACCCGGCGATCGCCTCGCCGCGGCCCAAGTCCCACGGCCCGCTGAGCAACCAGGATTGGTGGCCCGAGCAGATCGACGTTTCGCGGCTGCATCCGCATGCCCCGGCGTCCAACCCGCTCGGTGACTCCTTCGACTATGCAGCCGAATTCGCGAAGCTCGACGTCGCGGCGCTCAAGGCCGACGTCGCCGAGGTGATCACCACCTCGCAGGACTGGTGGCCCGCCGACTACGGCAGTTACGCCGGCCTGTTCATCCGGTTGAGCTGGCACGCTGCAGGCACCTACCGCACCTTCGACGGCCGCGGCGGTGGCGGCCAGGGCCTGCAGCGCTTCGCGCCACTGAACAGCTGGCCCGACAACGCGAACCTGGACAAGGCCCGACGCCTGCTGTGGCCGGTGAAACAGAAACACGGCAACAAGATCTCGTGGGCCGATCTGCTGGTGCTGGCCGGCAATGTCGCCCTTGAGACGGCCGGTTTTCAGACGTTCGGTTTCGGTTTCGGCCGCCCGGACGTGTGGGAGCCCGAAGAGGTGATCTTCGGCGAGGAGGACACCTGGCTGGGCACCGACAGGCGCTACTCCGGCGAACGCGAGCTGGCCCAGCCCTACGGCGCGACCACCATGGGCCTGATCTACGTGAATCCCGAAGGCCCGGAAGGTAACCCGGATCCGCTGAAGGCCGCTGTCGACATCAAGGAGACGTTCGGCCGGATGGCGATGGACGTCGAGGAGACCGCGGCGCTGATCGTCGGTGGGCACACCCTGGGAAAGACCCACGGCGCAGGCGACGGCGACCTGGTGGGCCCCGAGCCCGAGGGCGCGCCTCTCGAGCAGCAGGGCCTGGGCTGGAAGTGCCCGTTCGGCTCCGGCAACGCCGCCGATACCATCACCTCCGGACTGGAGGTGGTGTGGACGCCTACCCCGACCAAGTGGAGCAACTCGTTCCTGGAGATCCTGTACGGCTACGAGTGGGAGCTGACAAAGAGCCCGGCCGGGGCACACCAGTTCCAGGCCAAGGACGCCGAGGCGATCATCCCGCCGCCATTCCCGGGCGGCCCGAACCGTAAGCCGACGATGCTCGTCACCGACGTGGCGCTGCGCGTGGATCCCGAGTTCGGCGAGATCACCCGCCGCTGGCTGGACCACCCCGAGGAGCTCAACGAGGCGTTCGCCAAGGCCTGGTACAAACTGCTGCACCGCGATCTCGGTCCGATCACCCGCTACCTCGGCCCGTGGGTCGCCGAACCACAGTTGTGGCAGGACCCGGTGCCTGCCGTCGAGGGCGCGCTGATCGATGATGCCGACGCGGCGACCCTGAAGGGCAAGATCCTGGACGCCGGGATTTCGGTGCCGCAGTTGGTCAAGACGGCGTGGGCTTCAGCCTCAAGCTTCCGTCGCACCGACAAGCGGGGCGGGGCCAACGGTGCCCGCCTGCGCCTTGAGCCGCAACGTAGTTGGGAATCCAACGAGCCGTCCGAGCTCGACAAGGTGCTGCCCGTCCTGGAGAAGGTTCAGCAGGACTTCAACGCTGCGGGCGGGAAGAAGGTTTCCCTGGCCGACGTCATCGTGCTCGCCGGCAACGCCGCCATCGAGAAGGCCGCCGAAGACGGCGGAGTCTCGGTCACCGTGCCGTTCACGCCCGGCCGCACCGATGCCACGCAGGAGAACACCGACGTCGAGTCCTTCGCCGTGCTGGAACCGCGTGCCGACGGCTTCCGCAACTACGTGCGGCCCGGTGAGAAGGCGCCGCTGGAGCAGCTGCTCCTGGAGCGGGCGTACCTGCTGGGTGTGACGGGCCCCGAATTGACGGTTCTCGTCGGTGGCCTGCGGGCTCTGGGTGCGAATCACGGTGGCAGCAAGCACGGCGTGTTCACCGACCGGCCGGGCACGCTGACGAACGATTTCTTCGTCAACCTGCTCGACATCGGCACCGAGTGGAAACCTTCCGAGGCACAGGAGAACGTCTACGAGGGCCGTGACCGTACCTCCGGCGACCTGAAGTGGACGGCGACGGCGAATGACCTCGTGTTCGGCTCACATTCGATCCTTCGGGCGGTGTCCGAGGTGTATGCCCAAGCCGACGGCGCCGAGCGGTTCGTCAACGACTTCGTCGCCGCGTGGGTCAAAGTGACCGACAACGACCGGTTCGACGTCACGTAAGCAGCGACTTGTGCACGTTCCGTCACGCCTCGCGTGACGGAACGTGCACAAGTGATCGAGAATCGCGCCATGACCGACATCATCGACCAACATCGACGGCCCTTGGGAGTCGCGGTGCTGGGTGGACCCACCACCGTCATCGACATTGCGGGACTACGCATCGTGATGGACCCGACATTCGATCCGGCCGGCGAGCACGAATACCTGATCAAGACCGCCGGCCCTGCCGTTAGCGCCGCACAGCTGGGGGCGGTCGATGTGGTCCTGGTCAGCCATGACGAACATCCCGACAACTTCGACACCGCCGGCCGGGCATTCGCCCAGACCGCTGCCCTGCTGTTGACCCACCCGAGGTCGGCGCAGCGGCTGGGTCGACCCGCGCATGGCCTGGAGCCCTGGCAGACGATGGACCTACCGGGCGGTACCGGCCACGCCGTCACCGTCCAGGCGGTCCCCGCCGTACACGGGCCGGCCGACGGCGCCCGTAACGATTCCGGGCACATCAACTGTGAAGTAACGGGATTCGTGCTTTCGAGCGCGGGTTTCCCCACCGTCTATCTCAGTGGCGACAATGCCTCACTGGATGCGGTCCGGGCCATCAGGGAGAGAGTCGGTCCGGTCGACATCGCCGTCCTGTTCGCCGGAGCGGCCCGGGTGGCGACCAAGGAGCGAAACCGCCCGTTGACGCTGACCGGCCAGCGGGCCGCGGCCGCCGCAGAGGTGCTCGGAGCCGAACTCGTCATTCCTGCTCATCTGGACAGCTGGGCACACTTCAGCGAGGGAATCGACGAGTTCGTCGCGGCGTTCGACGAAGCGGGCCTGGCTCATCTGGTCGCCGATGTCCCGCACGGGCAGTGGATCGTGCCGGACTCAGCGGCTGTGTGAGTCGAAGAACTGCCAGGACGCCTCGGAGGCGTCGAACCCGTGGCTGGCCAGACCGACCGCCTGCGGGGACAGCACCTCGGGGGCGCCTGGCCAGGTGTGCCCACCGGCGTTGACGCGCATGAAGACCACGTCACCGCCGGGCGCGCACGGCGCGTAGTCGATCCGGTCGGTTTGCGTCCCGTCGCCGGACGGCGCAAGCGGTGCCTGCGCGGGCGTATCGGCACACCCGTTGAGCTGACGCCACCGCTGCACCATCGCCGGCCCGGACAGGATGTCGCTGACGCCGCCGCGGCCGGTCATCGGGCCGCCGCCGAAGGGCACGATCGGGTCGGCGGTGCCGTAGGTCGCCATCACCGCGACGGGACGCGACGGTGCGCAACCCACATTCGAGCCGAGCGTGCCGGCCACCGGTGCGATGGCAGCGAACAGGTCGGCCCGGTCGCAGGCCAACCTGTTCGCCATGAAGGCACCGGCCGACAACCCGGTGACGAACACACGACCCGGGCTGATGCCGTGCTCGGCCACCAACTTCGACACCAGCGCCGTGATGAAGCCGACGTCGTCGACACCTTGACGGTCGGGCACAGCGGCGCCGCGCCCGTCGGCCCAGCTCAGGTCGATACCGTCGGGATAGACGACGGCGAAACCGTGCGCGTCGGCCACGGCGTCGTAGTGCGTGAGCGCGGCCTGTTCCCGGCCCGTCACCCCGGCGGCGTGCAGATTCACCACGAGTGCGGACGGTCGGGTTACCCCTGCCGGTAGGTGCAGCTCATATGTCCGGGCCAGGCCACCGAAGTCGATCGCAGCGGCGCGGGTCGGAACGGCCCGTGCGGTGGCTCCGCCGACCGTGCCGAGGAGGCAGACCAGCACGGCGAGCATCGAACCGGCCTTGGTTGGGACGCTAAGCATCCGGGCACCGTAGAGCGCCCAGGCGAACATCTGCGGAACGGCAGGTGGCGGGGATCAGCCTCAGCGAGAGCACAGAGGACTCCGGCCGGGCGCTCAGGATTGGCGGCACAGAACCTGTCTACCAAAACTCGCAGCGTCTCGTCGCCCATGTGAAGGTAACCCGAAAGGCTGTCGATGGTTCATGGTCATGTGCGTTTTCGGCGGCGATCGACGCGGCCTCACCAATTCCGCGGGAGGATTTCCCACGTTGCCCGAACTAACCTGCTGCCAACGCTTTTCAGGTTGAGTCGGTCACGACGCCGCGCGGACGTGGCGCCCTGGCAGAATCCGACCCGAGTGCGCCCGTCTGCGGGCATCGGCGAAGATCGCAGGGTGACCCTTCCCGCCCTGACCGTTCCGGCTCTGCTGCAGCACCGCGCCCGCCGATCCGGCGCGCACACCTACCTGGTCACCCCCACCGGCCGGCTGACCTACGCCGAAGCCGACGAGCGGTCCGCGGAGTTGGCATGCCGCCTGCTCGCAGCGGGGGTCGGCAAGGGCAGCCGGGTCGGGTTGTTCTTCCCCAACGGTGTGGAGTGGGTCCTCTGGTGGCTGGCGCTGTCCCGGATCGGGGCGCTGGTGATCCCGATGAGCACGCTCTACACCCCCGCCGAGATCGCGAAGGTGTTGCGGCTGGCCGATATCGGGCTCCTGGTGGCGCCGGCAACGGTGCTGGGCATCGACGTCGCCGAGCGGTTCGAGGCGGCGTTGCCCGGACTACGGGACCAGCGGCCCGGAACACTGGCGCTGCCCGCGACGCCCTACCTTCGCCGCATCGTGCTGACCGAGAACACCGACCGGGCGTGGGCCGGCGCCTGGGACGCTTCCCCGGCCGTGCCCGTCGACGTGCTCACCGCCGCGCAGGCCGAGGTTTCGCCCGCCGACCTGGCGATCATGGTGCACACCTCGGGATCCACCGCCGACCCGAAGGGTGTGCTGCACACCCACGGCACGCTGGTGCGCCAGACCTCGACGTGGCCGGCCGCGATCCGGGCGGTCACCGGATCCGACGGCCCAGCCCGGATCCTGTGTGCCATGCCGTTCTTCTGGATCGGCGGGCTGCTCGCCGCCATGGGCGCACTCCACGAACCGATCACGCTGCTGGTCATGCCCCGGCTGGATGCCGCGACAGCCTTGGATCTGATCGAGGCCGAACACGGCACCGGGATCGTCGGTTGGCCCGCCTTCACCCAGCGACTGCGCGAACATCCGTCCTTCGGCAGCCGCGATCTGGCCGGCATCCCGATGCTGCGCGAGGGTCCGCTGGACATCGCGATGACCGATGTACCCGACGGTTTCCCGGTGCACCGCACCATGTCCGAGACCGCCGGGGGTTTCGTGTACACCGACATCGGAATCGTCGACGACGCGGGCCGCCCGGTTGCCGACGGGACGGTCGGTGAACTACTGGTGCGCGGCCTCGGCGTGATGTCGGGATACAACAAGCGCGAACGGGCCGAGGTTTTCGACGCCGACGGCTGGTACCACACCGGCGACAAGGTGTACCGCAACACCGGCGACCCCCGGCTGTTCTACGTCGGGCGCACCACCGAGCTGATCAAGGCGGGCGGGGCCAACGTGTCCCCGCTCGAGGTGGAGGCGGTGGTCGCCGGCCTGGGCGGGGTGTCGCAGTGTGTGGTCGTCGGTCTCGACCATCCCGAGCGCGGCGAGCAGGTGTGCGCCGTGATCGTGCCGGCCGGTCCCGGCATCGATGTCGCCGAGGTGGCCGCGTACGCCCGCGCGCAGTTGTCCTCCTACAAGGTGCCGACCCGCTGGGTGCTCACCGGTTCGGATCGGATCCCCACCCTGGCGAGTGGCAAATTCGACCGAAAGACGTTGCGCTCTATGATCATCGACGGCTCACTGAGCTGACCCGTCGAGCAGGTCCCGGAAGCGCGACGCCGGATACACCTGCGCACCGGCCGCCCTGACCCGTTCGGTGAGCGCCCCGTCGGAGGTGACGACGGTGATCTCGTCGGGTCGAGGGTCGGCATGCAGCAGCCGGATGATCTCGTCGTCCGCTGAATTCGGTGCAGCAGCTGGGGCATGGGCGATCTCGATGACCGCCGAACGGATCGGCGGCGACGGGGGCCGTTCCAGTACGACGGTAACCCGCCGTCCGTCGGAAGCCCAGCTCTCGAGCTTCTCCACCAGCGCGACCATGGCACCGTGTCGGTCCATCCACCAGCCGTCCGGGCGCGAACCGATCACGTTCATCGCGTCGACGATCCAGCGCACGAGTGCGACGTTAGTAGAGTCCGCGTATGGACCCCATGGAGCAGCGGCTGCGTGATCTCAAGCTGCTGCGCCGGGTCCGAGACCGGATGGACCGTGAGTACTCCCAGCCGCTGAACGTCGAGGCGCTGGCCCGGGGTGTGAACATGTCGGCGGGCCACCTGTCCCGACAGTTCAAGCTCGCGTTCGGTGAAGCGCCCTACTCATATCTGATGACCCGGCGTATCGAACGCGCGATGGCGCTACTGCGCCGCGGCGACCTGACGGTCACCGAGGTCTGTTTCGCGGTCGGCTGCTCGTCGCTGGGCACGTTCAGCACCCGGTTCACCGAACTGGTCGGCGTGCCACCGAGCGTCTACCGCGACCAGACGGCGGCGGTCGACGAAGGCCTCCCGTCGTGCATGGAGAAGAACGTGACCAAACCGATCAGGAATCGAGAAGCCCCGGCCGTCGGCCTGCACCTAGCGTGACTCCCATGGCGAACACCGATATCACCATCCTCAACACCTTCCTTCCGCACGAGGATCCCGAGCAGTCGCTGGCGTTCTACCGCGACATCCTGGGGTTCGAGGTCCGTCTCGACGTCGGCGGCGGCATGATGCGCTGGATCACCGTCGGCCCGCCGAATCAGCCGGGCACCTCGATCGTGCTGCACCCGCCGAGTGCCGACCCGGGTGCCACCGACGAGGAACGGCGCACCATCGCGGAAATGATGGCCAAGGGCACCTACGCGATCATCGTGTTGGCGACCGCCGATCTGGATGCGACCTTCGAGCGACTGCAGGCCACCGACGCCGACATCGTCCAAGAACCGACCGAGCAGCCCTACGGGGTGCGTGACTGCGCCGTCCGTGACCCGGCGGGAACCATGGTCCGGATCCAGGAACTGCGCTGATGGCCGAGGCCGACAGCCACGACCGGATCCGGGTCACCGGTGCGCGGGAGAACAATCTCAAAGACGTCAGCATCGAACTGCCCAAGCGTCGCCTGACGGTGTTCACCGGGGTCTCCGGCTCGGGCAAGAGCTCACTGGTGTTCGACACCATCGCGGCCGAATCGCAGCGGCTGATCAACGAGACCTACAGCGCGTTCGTCCAGGGGTTCATGCCCACGCTGGCCCGTCCGGACGTCGACGTGTTGGAGGGGCTGACCACCGCGATCATCGTCGACCAACAGCGCCTGGGCGCCGATCCCCGCTCGACGGTGGGTACCGCCACAGACACCGGCGCGATGTTGCGCATCCTGTTCAGCCGGCTGGGCACCCCGCATATCGGTTCGCCGCAGGCATTTTCGTTCAACGTGGCCTCCATCAGCGGCGCCGGCGCGGTGAAGATGGAACGCGGCGGAAAGACCGTCAAGGAGCGCCGCGAGTTCAGCGTCACCGGCGGGATGTGCCCGCGTTGTGAGGGTCGCGGCGCGGTCAACGACATCGATCTGAGCGCGCTGTACGACGACACCTTGTCCCTCAACGACGGCGCGCTGAGCATCCCCGGCTACAGCATGGACGGCTGGTACGGCCGGATCTTCCGGGGGTGCGGCTTCTTTGACCCGGACAAGCCGATCCGCAAGTTCACCAAGAAGGAACTCGACGCGCTGCTGCACAAGGAGGCCACCAAGATTCAGGTCGACGGGATCAACCTGACCTACGCCGGCCTGATCCCGACCATCCAAAAGTCCTTCCTGTCCAAGGACATCGACGCGATGCAGCCGCACATCCGGGCATTCGTCGAGCGCGCGGTCACCTTCACCGTGTGCCCGGACTGCGACGGCACCCGGCTCTCGGAGCTGGCCCGCTCATCGAAGATCAAGGGCCACAACATCGCCGAGGTCAGTGCGATGCAGATCAGCGATCTCGCCGAATGGGTCTCCGGGGTCAAGGACCGATCCGTGGCGCCGCTGCTCACCGCGCTGCGCCACACCCTGGACTCGTTCGTCGAGATCGGCCTCGGATACCTGTCCCTGGACCGTCCGGCGGGCACCCTGTCGGGTGGAGAAGCTCAGCGGGTCAAGATGATTCGTCAGCTGGGCTCGTCGCTGACCGATGTCACCTATGTGTTCGACGAACCGACCGTGGGCCTGCACCCACACGACATCGCCCGGATGAACGACCTGCTGCTGCGGCTGCGCGACAAGGGCAATACCGTTCTGGTGGTCGAGCACAAGCCGGAGGCGATCGCGATCGCCGACCACGTCGTCGACCTCGGCCCGGGGGCGGGCGCCGCCGGCGGCGAGGTGGTGTTCGAGGGCACCGTCGCCCGGCTCCGCAAGAGCGGCACCGTGACCGGACGGCACCTCGACGACCGTGCCGCGCTGAAAGACGAGGTGCGCGAGTCCACCGGGACCCTGGAGATCCGCGGCGCCGACACTCACAATCTGGCCGACGTCGACGTCGATATCCCGCTCGGCGTGCTGGTGGTGCTGACCGGTGTCGCCGGGTCGGGGAAGAGCTCGCTGATCCACGGTTCGGTGGCAGGCCGCGACGGTGTGGTGGCCGTCGACCAGTCCCCGATCCGCGGTTCCCGGCGCAGCAATCCGGCTACGTACACGGGCCTGCTGGAGCCGATCCGCAAGGCGTTCGCGAAGGCCAACGACGTGAAACCGGCTCTGTTCAGCGCCAATTCCGACGGTGCCTGCCCGACCTGCAAGGGCGCCGGGGTGATCTACACCGACCTGGCGATCATGGCCGGGGTGGCCACCACGTGCGAGGAGTGCGAGGGCAGGCGGTTCGATTCGTCGGTGCTGGAGTACACGTTTGGGGGCCGCAACATCAGCGAGGTACTCACCATGCCGGTGAGCGAGGCGCTGGAGTTCTTCGGTACCGATGATGCGAGCGTTCCTGCCGCGCAGAAGATCCTGAAACGGCTCGCCGATGTCGGACTGGGTTACGTGACGCTGGGCCAGCCGCTGACCACGCTGTCCGGCGGGGAGCGCCAACGGTTGAAGCTGGCCGGCCACCTCAGTGAAAAGGCCGACGTGTACGTGCTGGACGAACCGACGTCGGGTCTGCACCTGGCCGACGTCGAACAGTTGTTGGCCCTGCTGGACCGGATCGTCGATTCGGGGAAGTCCGTCATCGTCGTCGAACATCACCAGGCGGTGATGGCCCACGCGGACTGGATCATCGACCTCGGGCCCGGTGCGGGCCATGACGGCGGGCGAGTGGTGTTCGAGGGAACACCGCGGGCATTGGTCGACAAGCCGGGCACGCTCACCGGCGAGCATCTGGCGGCCTACGTCGGCGGCTGACCGCATTGCCGAACTTGACACCTGTCAAGTATTGTGGACGGATGCTCGCACAGGATGTCCTGACCATCGTGCCCACCACCACCGCCGAGGCACTCGAGGTGTTCGACGCCGCCCCCGCCGTCGGGCCGGAGTTCATGCTCGGCACCTGGCGCGGCGCCGAGTTGCCCACCGGGCATCCGCTGGACGGCCTGCTGGCCGCCAGCGGCTGGTGGGGCAAGCAGTTCCTGGGCGCCGAAAAGGTCCATCCGCTGCTGTTCCCCACCGCCGACGGCAACGCACTGTGGGCGATGAACCCGCTGCTGGCGTTCGGCGGCCTCGGACCGGCGACCAAAGTGCCCGGCGTCAAGAACCTTTCGTTCAAACGGCCCATCGCCACGCTGCGGCCCGTGCTGCGAACCTCTGCCCCGAAGGCCCGGCTGCGTACCACCCGCTATCGCGAGACCGACACCGCGACCATGATCTACGACCAGTTGCCGATCAACGACGTGTTCCGCAAGCTGTCCGAGGACGAGGTGATCGGCGCGATGGACCTGCGCGGCATCCCCCGGCCCTACTTCTTCCTGCTGCGCCGCGACGCGTCACTGCCCGTTCTGTCGTGATTTGTGGAGCCGCACCCGCACTCATTGCGGCTGCCGCTCCACACATCGCGGATCATCGGACCGCGACGACGAAGTAGCCGCGCGGCACCCCGGGCACATCCATCGGGACCACCGGTGTGAACCAGCGGCCCCATTCATTGCCCGGCACCGCGATGTCGGTGATGACGGCCGCCCAGTCGTGCCGCTCGGCGAGCTCGCCGGGGGCATCCGAGCCGAACAGCCACGGCGAACCTTGCGCCGCCATCGATTCCAGCAAACCGGCCATCACCGGTGAGTCCAGCAGGGTCTGCCCCACCACGTCGTAAAGCAGCACCGACCCGGGCGCCGACAACGCGTCGACCCGGGCGAACAGGGCCCGGACCTCGGGTTCATCGAGGTACTGCAGTAGCCCTTCGATCAACCACACCGACGGCACCGCAGGGTCGAATCCCGACCGGGTCAGGGCGGACGGCCAGTCTTCGGCCAGGTCCACTCCCACCGCCACCCTGCGGCTGCGCGGGACGTCGTCGGACAGCAGCC
This sequence comes from Mycolicibacterium cosmeticum, assembly GCA_016197365.1. Lineage (GTDB taxonomy): Bacteria > Actinomycetota > Actinomycetes > Mycobacteriales > Mycobacteriaceae > Mycobacterium > Mycobacterium cosmeticum_A. The sequence continues at coordinate 52,423 of JACPVS010000007.1, forward strand.
CGTTCTTCGCCTCGATCACCGCGGGCTGATCCAGCTCATACACGGTGACGCCGTCGTGCCAGTCCAGCCGGTACGCGCGCGAGTCCATCCCGGCCGCCAGGATGACGACCTGGTGCACCGTGGCGGTGGCATGGAGGAGCACCTCGTCCCAGAACCGGGTCCGCACCACGATCTGGACGGTCGACTGCTCACCAGATGCCGCGATCGCCGCGTCCAGATGCCACATCCCGGCCTCGCCCGCCAGCTTCTCGGCGAACGGATCGGTGAAGAGCCCGTCCGCACGCAGCGATTCCCGGGCCCGGATGGCCGCTACCAGTAGTCCGGTGCCGGCGACCGCTTCTCGTGTCTTGTGCATGGCTTCATCCTGACGCGTTGCGGCCGGCGCGGATTGGATATTTTTGCCCCAGTTCGACATGACTGGGCAGCCAGGACCGCCGTTCGGTGTATTGCGACGGCGTCAGCCCCGTGAACTCGCGGAAGTCCCTGACGAAATGGGCCTGGTCGAAATAGCCGAGATCGGCCGCGATCCGCGCGCCCCGGCCGGGTGCACCGTCGAGCCTGCGCAGCGCGCCCTGCAGGCGCCGCACCCGTTGATAAGCCTTGGGGCCCAGTCCCACCTCAGCACGGAAACGCTCGGACAACCTTCGCGCCGACCAGCCCACCTCCGCGCGCACCTGCGAGATCCGCACCGACGGGTCGCATTCGACGGACCGCAGCACCGACAGGATCTCCGCACTCGGCGTGCGGTCGGGTATCTGCCTGCGCGCCAAGAGAAAAGACTCGACCAGGGCGATCCGGTGGGTCGCCGACGGCGCAGCCAGGAGTTGTTCGTGTAGCAGCACAGCGGGTCTGCCCCACACCTCGGCGAGACCGACGCAGGCATTCTCCAAGGCCCCCATCCCGGCGCCCAGGAACCCGAGGGCGCCGGCGGGCTTGAAATGCACGGTCATCACGGTCTGCGCCGCGTCGATACCGGTGATGTAGGAGGCCGTTCCGGCACCGGCGATGAATGCGGACGGCACATCGAGGCGGGTGCGCCCGTCACCGGAGAAGAAGTCGACGTGCGCGCGACCACTCACGTCGATGACGACGGTGGCCGCACCGCGCGGCAGCGCCCGGCTGCGGTGCGGCTCGCCTGCTGCACGCTCCCAGTAGCCGTAGTAGTCGACGAAATCCGACAGCGCCGATCCGGGAAAGTACAGCCGCGGGCCGGTCGCCTCCATGGCGTCACCCTACGGAATCAGCGATTGGTGCACGATCCGTCATGCCAGGCGTGACAGATCGTGCACCAATCGCGGGGTTCGAAACGTCTCAGGCGATGACGCGCACCAGGTACGGCGTCATGCTCGCCGTCCGCACCGGCGACACCGTCACCACCGGACTGGTGGCCTCCAGCATCTGCCCATTGCCCAAGAACAGCGCCACACTCTGGCTGCCGTCCGGGCCGGAGAAGATCAGGTCGCCGGGCAGCGCTTGCGAGGGCAGCACCTTCTGGCCCATCTTGTACTGCTCGCCGGAGGACCGGGGCAGCTTGATGCCGACACCGGCGAAGGCGTAGACGATCAGGCCGGAGGCGTCGAACCCGACGACGTTGGCGGTCGGGTCGGCCACCGGAGCGGCGACCGGGGCCGCGGCCGGCGCGGCCAGGCCCGGGAAGTTCAGACCGGGCACCAGCCCTGGGGCACCCGCGGCCACCTGCGGCGTGCCGAAGCCGACCGCCGGATCAGCCGACAGTGGCGTGACCGCTTGCGGCACACCGAGACTCGGCCCGTTGGCGTTGCCGCCACCGTAGGTGTAGGGAACCCCGCGCTGGGCGAGGGCCCGCGCGATGACGAAATCGACCGCCTGCTGGTTACGAGCGGGCCGGGCGAACGGATCCGCCGCGGCTATACCGGGGGTGGCCAGCAACATTGCCAAGCCGATGAACAAGGCACAGATGCGCTTCATCCGAACCTCAACTCTCTGCATCACGCGGGATCCTGTACGACCGCGAAATTGACGGCCGCTACCGACATTTCTACCGGCTTTTAAGGCAGCACCCCAAACTCAGTGCGGCACAACGCTGATGAGATGCAATACCGTGACAGAAAAGTGACCGGTCACATGAAAAAGCGCCGGTCCACTGCGGGTGGACCGGCGCTTTTCGAAAAAGGTGGTGACTACTTCACCGCGGCGAGGGCGGCGTCGTAGTTCGGCTCCTGCACGATCTCGGGGACGAGTTCGGTGTAGGCGACGTTGCCGTCGGCGCCGATCACGACGACGGCACGGCCGAGCAGACCGGCCATCGGGCCGTCGGTCAGGGTGATGCCGTAATCCTCACCGAAGCTGTCCCGGAAGGCCGAGGCACTGGTGACGTTCTCGATGCCTTCGGCACCGCAGAAGCGGGACTGCGCGAACGGCAGGTCCTTGGACACATTGACCACCGTGGCGCCGGTCTCGGCGGCCCGCTGGTTGAACGTGCGCACGCTGGCAGCGCAGATCCCCGTGTCGATCGACGGGAAGATGTTCAGCACCACGGCCTTGCCGCTGAACTGATCGCTGCTGACGGACCCCAGATCGGTGCCGGTCAGGGAAAAAGCCGGGGCAGCAGCGCCCACAGCAGGAAGCTCGCCGACGGTGTGGATGGGATTGCCCTTGAGGGTTATCTGTGCCATGCCGACCAGTCTGTCAAAGACGCGGTGCGGTGTGCAGGCCAGGGCTGCGATTGCTGGTGCGGACCACCCCCGCTGGCAGGATGGAGCGGTGATCGTCCTTCCCGACGCCGTGGCCGCCATGGCATCGCGGGGACCAGGATGGCAGTCCTGGGTCGACGGGCTGCCCTCGCTCGTGGCGACGCAGCTGGCCGCCTGGAGCCTGTCCCCCGACGGCGCCGCGGCGCACGGGTTCTGCTCGATCGTGCTGCCGGTGCGCACCGAAGGCGGCGCCACCGCCGCGCTGAAGGTCGCCTTCCCCGATGACGAGTCCGAACACGAGCACCTGGCCCTGCGCCGCTGGAGCGGCGACGGTGCGGTCCGGCTGTTGGCCGCCGATCCGCACCACCGGGCAATGCTCTTGGAGCGGGCGCACGCGCGAAACCTCAACGAGCTGTGGGATATCGAGGCATGCAAGGTGGTGGCCGGCCTGTACGGGCGCATCCATGTCGCCGCACTGCCGCAGCTTCGGCCGCTCACCGGATTCATCCGGAACTGGACGGCAGGGCTGAGCGCACTGCCCCGCAGAGCGGCGATCCCGCGACGGCTGGTCGAGCAGGCGATCAGCCTGGGCACCGATCTGGCCGAGGACCCCGCCAGTACCGGCACCCTGATCCACGGCGACCTGCACTACGAGAACGTCCTGGCCGCCGACCGCGAGCCGTGGCTGGTGATCGACCCGAAACCGATGAACGGCGACCCGCACTACGAGATCGCACCCATGCTGTGGAACCGGTGGGATGAGCTGGCCGGGTACATCCGCGAGGGTATCCGACGGCGGTTCCACACCTTGGTCGACGCGGCCGGCCTCGACGCCGACCGGGCCCGCGCCTGGGTGACGGTGCGGATGATGCACAACGCCATGTGGGAACTGACCGAACACGCCACACCCGACCCGCATTGGCTGACCACCTGTGTGGCGATCGCCAAAGCGGTGCAGGACTGACAAGGGCTAACCAATCAGTACCGGGAGCGACGAGATGCCGCGCAGCGTGACATTCGGCTTGTAGACGGGTTCCCCACCGAGGCGCGCGTCCGGGAATCTCGAGGTGACCGCCGACAGGGCGATCGACGCCTCCATACGGACCAGGGCGGCCCCCAGGCAGAAGTGCGTACCGTGACCGAAACCCAAGTGCCGGATGACTTTCCGGTCCGGATCGAATTCGTCGGGCCGGTCGTTGGCGGCGGGGTCGCGGTGCGCGGCGGCCAGCAGCACGATCATGGTGTCGCCCTTGGGCACCGTGAGGTCCGGCAGCACGATGTCCTCGGCGGCGATGCGGCCCAGGAGCTGAGCCGGTGGATCGAACCGCAACGTCTCCTCCACGACGCGGCCCGCCCGGTGCAGATCGGCGCCCAACGCCGTCCAATGCGTACGGTCGCGCAGCATCAGCAGGATCGCGGTAGTGATGAGGCTGACCGTCGATTCGTGACCGGCGATCAGCAACAGGTTGCAGGTGGAGATGATCTCGTCCTCGGAGAGCTGATCACCGGATTCCTCGACGGCGATCAGGGCCGAGATGAGGTCATCGCCCGGATTGCTCCGGCGCCGCTGGATCAGATCCCGGAAATAGGACCGCAGCCACTTCCCCGCCTCGATGCGTTCGTGGAAACCTTCGGGCTTACCCGTGGCGGCCAGGAACGGATCCACCGTCTGGCCGAGCAGCGTCGAGGCGTGGCCGAACTGCGGCTCGTCCTCGACCGGCACCCCGAGCAGCCGGCAGATCACCGCCACCGCCAGCGGATAGGCCAGCCCGGTGACGGCGTCGAATTCGCCGTCGCGCTGCGCGGTGTCCAGCAGTCCGTCGACCACCGCGGTGATCTCGGCCTGCATCGCACTGATCACCCGCGGCGCAAACGCCTTGACCACCAGTTTGCGCAGCCGGGTGTGGTCGGGCGGATCCAGGAACAGGAACGCGGGCGTGCGCTTCTTGTCGACCAGCCCAGCGAGCCCGAACGGCCGCGGCTGTTTGCCCTCGGCGATTTGGCGCTGCGCGATGGTCGACTTGTTCCGGTCGCTGGCCGACGCGGGATGCCGCAGCACGGCATCGCAATGCGCGTAGGTGGTCAGCACCATGAGGTTGGCTTCGGGGAGGTGCAGCGCCCCGTGTTCACGCAGCTGCCGGTACACCGGGTAGGGGTCCACCCGGTTCGCCGGTGCCAACGCCTGCGCGAGCAGTTGCGGGGCCGACGTGGTGGTCATGTCCCTATTGTGCAATCGCCGACCCGATCACTTCGCGCCACCTGTGTATCCGGGCGGGATCGGACACCGTGTAGAGCTCCAGGAACTCCGCCGCCGGAGCGGGCGGCATGGGCGCCACCGGGAGGGTGCCGTCGACCGGAATCAGTGACCGGGCCTCGGCGACCAGGTCCCCGGTGCGCAACAAGCGGGTGCCCAGCGCGCCGGCGAACGGCAGCTCCGGCAGCGCTCCGGCCAGCGCCAGGCCCGCCGCGACCCCGATGCTGGTCAGGGCGTCGGAGGCCACCACACACGGCAGCCCGGACAACTCGGCGATCCGCAGCGCTCGGCGCGCCCCACCGAGGCGGCCGCAGCGCAGGACGGCGATATCGACGGCCTCCCGCATCGTCTGCACAGCGGCGTCGGCGTCGGCCGCGATCGGGACCGCCACCCTCGCCCGTACCCAGGCGATCTGCGCCAGATCCGGACAGGGCCGAGCTACGAACTCGAGGACCCCGGCCGCCTCCTCCAGCGCGGCGATCGCGGTCACCGCGTACGCGGGCTCCCACCTGCCCCTGGCGTCGCAACGGACGCCGCCGGTCGAACCCAACGCGTCGCGCACCGCGGCCACCCGCGCGACATCGTCGGCGAGGGAGCCGGCGGGATCACCGACCTCCACGTCGGCGGTGCCGCAGCCGGCCGCCCGGACGATCTCCCGAGCGCGGGCGGCGGCCACGGCCGGCACGCTCGCGGCGACCGGGACCCGCCCCCGCACCGGATCGGGCCAGCCGATGGTGCCCGGCTCCGTGGCAGCCGTCAGCCAACGAGCCAGCTCCGGTCCGTCGGCGCCGGGGGGCGGGCTGAATTCGCCCCAGCCTTGCGGCCCCTCGACGAGCATTCCCTCCACCGTCGTCGGCCCACCCAGTGGATCGCGGACCGGAAGCGCGAACACGCGCGCGTCGTCGAAGTCGATCAGAGTCTGCACAAGCAAGCGACGCTAGCGGATCACGTACAGCGGCACGATCATCTCCGCCGGTGTGAGAGACCCGTGGTGCCCGGCCAGACTCGACTGGAGAGGCTCGGCACCCGACCGGGTGATCGCGCGGTTGCCCGTCGGCACCACCACGACATCGCCGATACGCGGCGCCACCTCGGGCTCGACGGTCGGGCCGAACCAACCCTCACCGGTCACCTCGAGACGGGTGAGCACCGTGAAGTCGCCGCCCAACCGGTCCCGCCAGGCCGCGGCGACGTCCGGCCCTGCCCCCTGCTCGGTGTAGACGTGCCGGGCGCGGGGTTCGCCGCCGAGTCCGCGAACCCCGTTCTGCAGCAACGGTTCCCGGTCGAAGTCGACCGGCGACTCGACCTGCACCATGCCGTGATCGGCGGTGACGACCAGCGCGGCATCGGCGGGCAGCCGCTCGGCGATCGCCCGGACCGTGAGATCGATGTGGGCCAGTTCGAGCGCCCAGGCCTCCGATCCCGGCCCACGGACGTGCCCGGTCATGTCCAGATCACCGTGATACGCGTACACCAGCGTGCGGTCGCCGCCACCGAGGGCGGTGAGCACACCATCCACCAGGTCACCGGCGGAGAAGGTCGGCCGGAACTCTCCGCCCCGCAGCGCCGCGCGGGTCAACCCCGAACCGGCCTGGTACATCGGCGCGACCTGGGTGACCACGACCCCGTCGGCGGCCGCCCGCTCGAACACCGTCGTCACCCGCTGAAACTGTTCCGGCACAATCTCTTTCAGGAGATCAACCTTCGGGCCCTGGCCCATCAGCCGCCACTTCAACGGGTTCATCATCCGCTCATGGCCCGGCACCGCCAGCAGATAGCCGACGATGCCGTGCTCGCCCGAGGGCACCCCGGTGCCCAGCGACGCCAGGCTCGCGGCGGTGGTGCTGGGGAACCCCGCGGTCAGGGTGCGGTTCGCGATACCGTCCAGGAACGGCGCGGCATCGCGCCGGGCCGCCACCAGTTCGGCGCCCATACCGTCGACCAGCAGGACCGCCACGCGCCGGACGCCGTCCAGCCCCAGTCCGACCCGGTCACGCTCGCCGGGGACGCCGAGCGCACCGAGGACGGAGGGCAGCAGGTCCGCCAGAGCGCCATCGCCGTAGCGCGGGGTGATGAACATGAGGTCAGGGTAGGCGGCAGGTGTCCGACCCGGGAGCACCTGAGCGCGCCGCTACCATGGCCGCTGAGCGAGGATTTGGGAGCAACTGTATGAACACCAGCGCCATCCACGGCCGGTCTGCGACTCTGCTGGGCGTCCTGGCCACGGCGGTGGCGCTGTTCCCCGGCGCCGGGGCCGCGACAGCCGAGCCATGTGCCGATGTCGATGTGACCTTCGCCCGCGGGACGACCGAACGGCCCGGGCTGGGCGCGGTCGGTCAGGCCTTCGTCGACGAGGTACGGGCCCGTGCGGGTACCAAGACCGTGAGCGACTACGCCGTGAACTACCCGGCCAGCAATGACTTCCCCACCGCCTCCGACGGCGTCGTCGACGCCATGAACCACATCAACGAGATGGCCGCGAACTGCCCGAAGACCAAGTTGGTGCTCGGCGGCAGCTCGCAGGGTGCGGCCGTCATCGGGTATGTCACCGGGCCCGCCATCCCGCCCGGATACATCGTGCCCGAGGCGCTCAACGGCCCGATGACGGCGCCGACCGCCGGTCACATCGCCGCGGTGGCCCTCTTCGGCACGCCCTCGGACGGGGTGGTCAGCACGCTGGGTGCCCCGCCGGTGGTGATCGGTCCGCTGGTCGCGGACAAGACGATCGACATCTGTCTGCCCGGCGACGTGATCTGCGCGGGCGGCGGGGGGATCAGCCTGGTGCACGGCAACTACGCCCACACCGAGGCACCCGCCCAGGCGGCGGACTTCGTCGCGCAGCGGGTTTTCTAGGACCTCACCAGGGTCCCCACCCGCCCGGCTCGTCGCCGGGGGTGGACGAATTGCGCCCCGTCGTCGGCGGGGTGGGCGCGACAGCACTGATCGGTGTGCGGGTGACCGGCGTGCGCGTGACCCCGATCTCGGGCTTGCGCTGCCGCGACGGCTCGGGGCGCCTCGCCTGGTAGGTCGGCTGTACGGTCAGGGCAGGAACCTCCTGAGCCGGGACCGGGTCGGGCACCGCAGGCGGCGCCGGCGGCGCTGTGCTGACGGCCACCGGTGCGCTCGTCGCCGTGGTGGGTGTGGGTACCGGCGTCCGGGGATCCGGGATGGGTGCCGGGTCCCGCATCACCAGGAACGCCACCGGCACCGCGACGGCGAGCGCGACCAGCGCCGCGATGGCGGCACGCCGGCCGTGGCGCGGTTTCGGGCGCCGGGGCTGGAGGGACCACTGGAAGGCCGCGGCGGCCTCGGGTGCCGCGTGCCGCGGACCGGACGTGGAGGAGACGATGCCGAATGCCGGCGCGGACCCTCGTGTGCGGGCGTGCCGCCCGTAGCCGTCGGCGCCGTCTGGCTCACCCGGCGGGTAGCCGACGTCCGCATCTCGGCGAGCGGTCTGCTCGATCACCGGCTAATGCTAAGTGAACGGGGCCGTAGCCGGAAAACGGCAGATCGGATGGGCCCGGACCGGCCTCAAGGCGCACCGCGAGCGAACGCTGCCTCACGGCTTGAGACGTTCGGCACCGAAGAGCACGGCCGACCACGTCGACAGGCCGGGCTGCCTCCGGTTCACCCACGGGCGAACTGATTGTCCGGCACCGCAAGTCCGTAGTGTTCGCGCAGCGTCGTGCCGCGGTACTCCTCACGGAAGAGTCCCTTGCGCTGCAGGATCGGCAGCACGTGTGCGACGAACGTCTCCAGGCCCGACGGCAGGGCGGGGGCCATGATGTTGAAGCCGTCCGCCGCACCGCCCTCGAACCAGGCGATGATGGTGTCGGCGGCCTGCTCTGGTGTCCCGATGAAGGTGAAGTGCCCGCGCCCGCCGCCGAGGCGGGGCAGGATCTGCCGCACCGTCAGGTTCTCGCGCTGCGCCATCTCGATGATCAGGTCCGTACGACTCTGCGTGCCTTGGAGTTTCGGTCGGGCCAGGATGAAGTCGGGCAGCGGCCGGTCCAGCTCGAACGCCGACGGGTCGGTCTCGAAATTCCAGGCCAGTTGCGACAACCCGTACTCCGGGACCCGCAGATCGTCGAACTGCTGGGCGAGCGCACGGGCCTCGGCCTCGGTCGAACCGAGGAACGGCACGATGCCCGGCAGCACGAGAATGCTCTCCGGCTCGCGGCCCACGGACCGCGTCCGCGATTTGATGTCGGCGTAGAAGTCGGCCGCGCGCTCATATGTTTGGTGCGCGGTGAAGATGGCCTCGGCGTGCCTGGCGGCGAAGCTCCGGCCGTCCTCCGACGACCCGGCCTGTACGAGCACCGGATGCCCTTGTGGCGGTCGTTCGACGTTGAGCGGGCCGGCAACCCGGAAATGGTCTCCGCGGTAGTCGATCTGGTGCAGCCGGTTCGGGTCGGCATACCGGCCGGCCGCCTTGTCGCCCAGGATGGCGTCGCTCTGCCAGCTATCCCAGAGCGCCTTTGCGGCCTGCAGGAACTCATCGGCCCTGGCGTAACGCTGCGCGTGACTGGGCCGCTCGTCGAGCCCGAAGTTCGCGGCTTCGTCCGCGCCGGCGGAGGTGACGATGTTCCAGCCGGCCCGGCCCCCGCTGACGTGGTCGACGGAGGCCAGCCGGCGGGCCAGGTTGTAGGGCTCGTTGTAGGTGGACGAGACCGTGGCGATCAACCCGATCCGGGTGGTGTGCTGGGCGAGCGCGGTGAGCAGGGTCAGCGGCTCGAGTTGGCCGGGCGGCCGGAACTCGCCGGTGCCGGTCAGAGCGGGCCCGTCGGCCAGGAACACCGCGTCGAATTTGGCGTCCTCGGCTATCTTGGCCAGCGAGATCCAGTGCGCCAGATCGAAATCGGCGCGCGGATTGCTCTCCGGCAGACGCCACGCGGCCTCATGGTGACCGGCCTCCATGACGAAGGCATTGAGGCGCAGCTCCCGTCTCACGATGCGAGAACGCCTGTCCCGGCGAGGATGACAATGCTCATGGCTTGTCACGATGACGGGTCGGGTTCCGTTGCGGGAGGCATCAAATCGGTCCGATTCTTTCGCGGGCACTAATCTGGGGCCATGTCCCATGTGCTGACGGTCAACATCGCCGAGCCCCGCACCAGCCCCGACGACGGACGGTTGCAGACCGGCATCGACAAACGACCGACCGCCGCCGACATCGAGGTGCGCTCCCCCGGGCCGATGCAGGGCGGATTGGGCAGCGGCCTGGTCGGCGACCTGATCGGCAACGACGCCTTCCACGGCGGGGACGATCAAGCCGTGTACGCCTACGCGCGGGAGGATCTCGATGCGTGGGAGGGCAAGCTGGACCGCCGCATCGCCAACGGTGTGTTCGGCGAGAACCTCACCACCAGTGGGGTGGACGTGACGAACGCCGTGGTGGGCGAGCGGTGGCGGGTGGGCTCTGGCGGTGTGGAATTGGAGGTGTCGCGGCCCCGGATACCGTGCCGGACGTTCGCGCTGTGGCTCGAGGTCAACGGGTGGGTCAAGACCTTCACCACGACCGCGGTGCCCGGCGCTTATCTGCGTGTGGTGACGCCGGGCACGGTGCGCGCCGGGGACCGGATCGAGGTCGTCGCGCGCCCCGACCACGACATCACCGTCGGGCTGGTGTTCCGCGCGCTCACGCTGGAGGCCGGAATCCTGCCGTCGGTGCTGGCCGCCGATGCACTGCCCGAGGACATCAAGGAGAAAGCGCGCCGCCGGGCCGGGTGACTAGCCGGCGAAACCGGTGTGCGTCCGGATCAATGGCAGCGTCGCGACCGTGGCGAACCCGGGCTCGGCCGCGCACACCGCCGGCACGGCGTTGAGCACCTGCATCGCGGTGGCGATGTTGGCGGCCTGCACGTGCTCGGCGATGCTCGCCCTTCTCGAGAAGCTGGCCAGCGCCATGAAGTGCACCCGCATCGACGGGTCGCCCTCCATGGTCAGGGTCCAGCCGTGCTCGGGCGTGGGCCAGTGGTCGGGATATTCGTTGCCGACGGTCCACAGCGTCTCGATCTCGACGCGAGCCGCACCGTCGCGCCGACCGGTCCAGCGCCAGCGCTGTCCCGCGGTGCTGCCCGCCGCGAGAAACCGATCGAAGATCTGATGATCCTGTTGGGCGGCAACGGCTTCCACGTCGACGGTGACCTCGTCGATGCCCGCCTTGAACGTGTCGGCGAGTAGCCACACCTGCTCGGTGAACATCGACGTCTGGTCGGCCAGGAATCCGCCGTCGTCGGGGCGGATCCGTTCTGGTGGCGCGCCGAAACCCATGTTGCCGAAGGAGATGTCGGTGCTGTCGTAGAGCGTCATATCGGCGCGCTCCTGCAACGTCACCTTCTCCAGGGTTCGGCTCATTCCCGACAGCGCCAGCGGCAGCGCTCCGGAGAGGTTGCCCGGATTGATGCCACTGCCGTGCAGCGTGGTCCCACCTTCGCGGCATGCGGCCAGCAGCCGGTCACGGTCGGCCGCGGGCAGGCGGGGCGGATAGAACAGGAACACCGTGGTGGCGACGTTCTTCCCACTGGCCAACAGGGCGCAGACCTCATCGAGGTCGCCGACGAGTGGGGTGTAGATGACACAGTCGGCATCCAGAGCGAGGATCGCGGCGGTATCCGTGGTGGCGGTCACGCCGACCGGCGGCCTGCCGATCAGCTCCCCCGCGTCCCGGCCGTCCTTGGCCTCGGAGTACACCCGCACGCCGACCAGTTCGAGGTCCTCGCGATGGTCGACGATGGTCGACAGCATCTCCTTGCCGATGGACCCCGTACCCCACACGACGACCCGGCAGATCTTGTCACTCACGGATGGACCGTAAGGCTTTCGGTAGTGCTGATGGTTGAAATCCGGAAACGGGCCGGATCAAGGTGTGACGGGCAACTGGTCCCCGACCAGTGACGCGATCCGGTCGGCCAGGTAGGTGTGCCCGGCATCGGTGGGATGCACACCGTCGGAAGCGATCAGGTCTGGGCGCCCGACGAACCACCGCTCGGCGATCGGGTCAATGAAGACCGCGCCCACGGCGCGGGCGGCGTTGCCCACGGCGTCGCGGATCTGCAGCACGTTGTCGGGCACATCGGCGGTCGGCCACGGTGGGCCGATGACGAGCAGCTTGGCGGCCGGTGCCGTGCGCCGGGCGGCATCGAAAGCACCCCACGCCATCCCGGTGAGTGCCATCGGGTCGACGGCTTGATCGTTGCGGGATCCGAAGAAGACCACCAGGGCGTCGTCGGGCCGGACCGCCCGCGCGGTGAGGTCGCCGAACACGCTGCCATGATCGCCCCGGACCCCGTACCCGGCGCGGCCTTCGGATGCCACATCCGCGGCCACCGGCTTGCCCTGCTTGGCCAGCTCCTGCCAGGCGCGCGCCGGCCACCCCGTGCCGCCGATCCCGCCGAACTTGGTCCCGGTGGTGTACGAGTCGCCGATCACCGCAATATGCGTGAGCGGCGCATCGCGGCTGACGGTCATCACCTCGACGGGGCGAGTGCTGACCAGCCCGGCCGACACGGCCAGCGACATCACGAGCACGGCAACGCGGTACAACGAATTCCCCTCCGACGGTCCGAGTTCAACACCGCCGACAGCCTACTGGTTGCTCTCAGTTGGTTTGCCGCGCACGGTATTTCGGCACCAAAAGATACACAGCGAACCCTCAGGCGGACAGCTTCCGGTCATCCCGGCCCACCGACTGTACGGCTGGGGTGGCATCCCGGACGTCGACCATCCGGCGCATCCACCGCCGGGCGGGTTCCTCGACGAAGTGGTACAGCGCCGCCGCGCCTGCGAAGGCGACGGCAAACACACCGAGCAGGAGCCAGATGCCTCCGGGGCCGGCGAGGGTGAGCTCGAACTGCAGCACTGCCCAGTTCCACGCGGTGTGCACGATCTCATGCACCATGTACAGGCTGAACGAGATCTGCCCGCCGTAAGTCAACACCCGCAGGGACAACAGGCTCGGCAGCGTGCCCGTGCCGATCGCAAGAGTCACCACCAACGGTACGAAGAACAGGTCCAGGACGCCGCCGCTGTCGATCACATCCGGAATCGGATGGGCGTCCAACCAGTAGAGGGCGCCGACGACGGCCGCTACCAGGGCGACGCCCGCCAGGCCGGCAAGGGTGCGGGTGCGGTCCGACGGGTTGAGTCTGCGCACCGCCGCGCACGCGATGGCACCGGCGGTGAACTGCATCAAAATGCGCGGCAGCCAGCTCCACGGTGTGTAGAAGTGCCCGGTGGCGAGCAGGAACATCACCGGGGGCAGCGTCACCGCGAAGGCCAGCCACAGCAGCGTGCGCGCCCGGGTAGCCCTGGCCAGCCGGAAGATGATCAGGATCAGCCCACCGAACATCAGATAGGCCAGCCATTCCGCGCTGATCGACCAGGCAGGCCCATCCCAGCTGGAACCGTCGAAGAAGGGCTGGAACCACAACTGCACCAGGAACAGCTGGCGGATATAGCTCACGGCGGTGAGGGTATGGACGTTCTCCGACGGGATGTGCCCGACGTAGAGCGTGAAGATGATCCACAGCGCCGCCAGGTGCAGGGTCACCAGGTACACCGGCCACACGCGGGCCAGCCGCATCCACAGGAAATGGAGCGTGGCCCGGGCTGACCAGTTCTTGCCCATCTTGTCGATGTATGTCCAGGTCAGGACGAATCCGCTGAGGATGAAGAACAGATCGACACCTTGGGCGCCACAGTTGAGGATCGGCGCCAGCGCCGTGCTGAGTCCTGGGGCGGCCTCGTGCAGCAAGGGCCGGAAGTGGAAGAGGACCACCCAGACGGCGGCGAAGATGCGGAGACCGGTGAGGGCCTTGATCTCTCCGCTGCGCACAACACTCTTTCCGTGGCCGATTCCGTTCGAAGAATATCAGCGCATCGGGTCAGCAGCCGCGAGGTGAACGCTGCGCGATTCCTGTCAGCCGCGCAGTGAACGAATCAGGGAGCCGGTACGGGCGCCGGGCCCGGAGCCGGTCCCGTCCCCTGCGGCGGCGTGACGGGCGCGGCCGGATCGTCGGGATGAGTGGCGTTGTACTGCGCCGCGTTGCGATTGAGGCCGTCCAGGTACGCCTTGAGTTTCAGGCCCTGCAGTACCGGCGGCAGTCCCGGCCCGGGCAGGGGCTGGTCGGTCAACTGCCAGGTCTGGCAGCCGGTCGTCTTGAACGTGCCGTCGGCGGCGTCGATCTGGACGACCTGCGCTTCATGGGTGAAGGCGCGGTCGATGGTGCTGCCCTGCTGCCCGTCCGGCGCGGCAGCGACGCGCCGCCAGGAGCAGGTGCCCTCGCCCACCGGACCGGCCGAGGCGTACACACCGGGCGCGATGTCTTTGCCCACCGCGAATGCGCCGTCGTGATCGATCACGGTCTTCGGGGCGGCGGGCGCGGGAGCGGGCGCCGGTGGGGCGGGATCGGCCAAGGCTGCCGAGGCACCACCGAAGCCCACGACAGAGAGCGCCGCGAGGGCAGCGGGAAACGCCAGCAGTTTCGACCTCATACCTGCCAGGGTAGGCCCGCGCGGACGGTGCAGGACAGTGCGCGGCCGCACCCTACAAGACAGTGAGGCCGCCTGCGCGGGCTCGAGCCGGCCCTGCCCGCGGCGGCCCTGCGCTGGACGCGCGGCGCCGCGACACCGTAAATGCGCAGGTGAGAACACTCTCGACGGCCTCGGGACCGACCGCGGCGATGCCCGGTTACAGCGGCGTCCACGTTCCAAAATATGTACGGCACGTCACTCTGTTATCTAAGCTAAGCTCTCGGTTACATAAGCTAACCTGTGGCGATCATAAGACGCCTGGTGAACGCGTCTAAGCCACTGTGACGGGGGAAATCGGTACTCGATGAACGTGCTCAAGCGCATCTGGATCCCACTCGTCATCGTGGTCGTGGTCGCTGTCGCCACGTTCACGGTGATGCGCGTGCGCACCTTCTTCGGCACCGGTCCTGGCTATGTGTCCACCGAGAACAGCGCCGGTGACGACACCGAGCCGTTCGACCCCAAGGTCGTCAAGTACGAGATCTGGGGCACGGGTTCCACCGCCAACATCAACTACATGGACCTCGACGCCAAGCCCCAGCGCGCCGACAACGCGTCGCTGCCGTGGACACTGACGCTCAGCACCACCGCTCCGTCGGTGTTCCCCACCATCTCCGCCCAAGGTGACGGCTCCAGCCTGTCGTGCCGGATCACCGTCGATGACGAGGTGAAGGACGAGCGGACCGTCGACGGCGTCGGCGCCCACACCTATTGCCTGGTGAAATCGGCATGAGCGCCTCCCTCAACGAACCGCCCACCGACGCGATCCCGGCGCAGAAGGTGCCGAACAAGTCCGTCATCCCGCGGACCATCCGGGTGCTGGCGGTGCCGATCATCCTCGGCTGGATCGCCATCATGGTGGTGCTCAACGCGATCGTCCCCCAGCTCGAAGAGGTGGGAAAGCTGCGGTCGGTGTCGATGAGTCCCGACAGCGCCCCGTCGATGATCGCGATGAAGCGGGTCGGCAAGGTGTTCGACGAGTTCAAGTCGAACAGCTCGGCCATGGTGGTGCTGGAGAGCGACCACCAGCTCGGCGACGCCGAGCACAAGTTCTACGACGAGATGATCCAGAAGCTGGAAGCCGACACCAAACATGTCGAGCACATCCAGGATTTCTGGGGCGATCCGCTGACGGCGGCCGGCGCGCAGAGCTCGGACGGCAAGGCCACCTACGTCCAGGTGTATCTGGCCGGTAATCAGGGTGAGTCGCTGGCCAATGAGTCGGTCGAGGCCACCCAGAAGATCATCGACGGCATGACCCCGCCGCCGGGGTTGAAGGTGTTCGTCACCGGCCCGTCCGCGCTGGCAGCCGACCAGCACATCGCCGGTGACCGCAGCATGAAGATCATCACCGCGCTGACGTTCGGCGTCATCATCGTGATGCTGCTGATCATCTACCGGTCACTGGTGACCGTGTTCCTGGTGCTGGCCATGGTCGCCGTCGAACTGGGCATCACCCGCGGATTCATCGCATTTCTGGGCTACCACAACATCATCGGTCTCTCGACGTTCGCGACGAACCTGTTGGTGACGCTGGCGATCGCCGCGTCGACCGACTATGCGATCTTCCTGATCGGCCGCTATCAGGAGGCCCGCAGCGTCGGTGAGGACCGGGAGACCGCGTACTACACGATGTATCACGGCACCGCGCACGTGATTCTGGGCTCGGGTCTGACCATCGCCGGTGCCACCTTCTGTCTGCACTTCACCAAACTCCCCTATTTCGTGTCCCTCGGTATCCCGCTGGCCATCGGCATGGTTGTCGCGGTGTTCGCCGCGCTCACGCTGGGCCCGGCCGTCGTCACGGTGGCATCGAAGTTCGGCAAGACGCTGGAGCCCAAGCGCGCGATGCGCACGCGGGGCTGGCGCAAGATCGGCGCGATCATCGTGCGGTGGCCCGGCCCAGTGCTGGTGGGCACGCTCGCGCTGTCGATGGTGGGTCTACTGACGCTGCCCGGCTATCGGACGAGTTACAACGACCGCGATTACCTGCCCGGCGACATCCCGGCCAATGTCGGTTACGCCGCCGCGGACCGCCATTTCAATCAGGCCCGGATGAATCCGGAGCTGTTGCTCATCGAGAGCGACCACGATCTGCGCAACTCGGCGGACTTCCTGGTGATCGACAAGATCGCCAAAGCCATCTTCAAGGTGCCCGGGATCGGGCGCGTGCAGGCCATCACCCGGCCGCAGGGCACGCCGATCGAGCACACCTCGATCCCGTTCCAGATCAGCATGCAGGGCACGTCTCAAAAGATGAACGAGAAGTACCAGCAGGACATGATGGCCAACATGCTCAAGCAGGCCGACGACATGCAGTCGACCATCGACAGCATGACCAAGATGTCCAACATCACCGTCCAGATGGCGGCCACCACCCATTCGATGGTCGGCAAGATGAAGAACATGACCGTCGATGTGGCCGAATTGCGGGACCACATCGCCGATTTCGATGATTTCTTCCGGCCCATCCGCAACTACCTGTACTGGGAACCGCACTGCTACGACATCCCGTCGTGCTGGGCCATCCGGTCGATCTTCGACACCCTCGACGGCATCGACACGATGACCGACGACATCCAGCGGCTGATGCCCGACATGGAGCGTCTGGACACCCTGATGCCGCAGATGGTCGCGCTGATGCCGTCCATGATCGCGACGATGAAGAACATGAAGACCTACATGCTGACCATGTATCAGACCCAGAAGGGCATACAGGACCAGATGTCGGCCATGCAGGACAATTCGTCTGCCATGGGCGAGGCCTTCGACGCGTCCCGCAACGACGACTCGTTCTATCTACCGCCGGAAACCTTCGACAACGCCGAGTTCAAACGCGGCATGAAGAACTTCATCTCGCCCGACGGGCATTCGGTGCGCTTCATCATCAGCCATGACGGCGATCCGATGAGCCCCGAGGGCATTTCGCACATCGAACCCATCAAGAACGCGGCCAAGGAAGCCATCAAGGGCACACCGCTCGAGGGCTCCAAGGTCTACCTCGGTGGCACCGCCTCGGTGTTCAAGGACATGGCCGACGGCTCCAAGTTCGATCTGATGATCGCGGGCATCGCCTCGCTGTGCCTGATCTTCATCATCATGCTGATCATCACCCGGGCGGTGGTCGCAGCGGCGGTCATCGTCGGCACCGTGCTGCTCTCGCTGGGCACCTCGTTCGGCCTGTCGGTGCTGATCTGGCAGCACATCATCGGCCAGCCGTTGCACTGGATGGTGCTGGCGATGTCGGTGATCATCCTGTTGGCCGTCGGCTCGGACTACAACCTGCTGTTGGTGTCGCGGTTCAAGGAGGAGATCCACGCGGGCCTGAACACCGGCATCATCCGCTCGATGGGTGGTACCGGGTCGGTGGTGACCTCCGCCGGTCTGGTGTTCGCCTTCACGATGATGTCCATGGCGGTCAGCGATTTGATCGTGATCGGGCAGGTCGGAACAACGATCGGCATAGGCCTGTTGTTCGACACGTTGATCATCCGGTCGTTCATGACGCCGTCGATCGCGGCGTTGCTGGGTAAGTGGTTCTGGTGGCCGCAGCGGGTGCGTCAGCGTCCACTGCCCGCGCCATGGCCCACGCCCGTACCGGCACCGGTCGGTGCAGGCGCTTCGGAGTAGTCGAGTGAGGGGTTGCGTAGTGAAGAAGACAAAACTAGCGGTACTGGCGGCCGCGACGGTCGCCACCGGGCTGTCCTTCGCGGCTCCCGCGCACGCTGATCCGGCCTATGACCGGGATCCCGACACCAACTTCGCCCACGAACTGCACACCTACGGCATCTACGGGCAAAAAGACTTCAACGCCTGGATCGGCAAACTGGTCTGCAAACGCCTCACCAACAACGTCGACCACACCGCCTTCGACTCCGCAAAATTCGTCGGCGCCAACCTCGACCGCCACAACACCACCGAACAGAACTGGCAGTTCCTGGGCTCCGCCCTGAACTACTACTGCCCCGACAAACGCATCCTGCTCGACCAGGTCGCCGAGTCCCAGAAACACTGAACGGAAAAAACCATGACGCATAAGACCATCCGCCTCGGACTCGCCGCCGCAGCCCTCGCCGGCGCACTGGCCACCTCCGGCATCGCCTCCGCCGACGCCACCGACGACTACCCCATCCCCAACCGCATCCTCAAAACCCCCTGCACCGCAGAACAGATCATGGCCGCCGCCCGCGACGTCGAACCCGTCTACTACGAGCGCTACATGATCGACTACAACAACAAACCCGCCGGCGACCAACAAGGCGCCCAAGACCGCATCCACTGGTTCTTCTCCATGGACTACGCCGGCCGCCGC
>JACPVS010000024.1 GCA_016197365.1 Mycolicibacterium cosmeticum
CCTGCTCTACTCCAGCGACTACCCCCACTGGACCTTCGACGACCCCCGCTGGCTGGTCAAACACCTCCCCGAACACGCCCGCGAAAACATCATGTTCCGCAACGGCATCAACACCTACAAACTCCCCGACACCGTCCCCGCACTCGAAGGACAGGTCCGCGTCTTCTGATCTCGGCGGGGTGGAGCGCAGCGACCCGGGAATCTGAACGGGGATGAATTCTCGTGGCGGTATCCGTTCTGGCTTGCAGAAGCGGAAACCCACACGAGAGGGACATCATGCGCGTCGTCGTCATCGGCGGAACCGGCCTGATCGGGTCGAAGTTGGTGCACGGCTTGGCCGAACACGGTCACGACGCCGTCGCGGCGTCGCCCCGGACCGGGGTGAACGCCGTCACCGGCGAAGGACTGGCCGACGCGCTCACCGGCGCAGCGGTCGTGGTGGATGTCTCGAACTCCCCCACCTTCGAAGACGGGCCGGCGCTGGAATTCTTCACCACATCCGCCACCCATCTGCTGGCCGCCGAGGCGGCGGCCGGGGTCGGTCACCATGTCGTGCTGTCGGTGGTCGGTACGCCGACGCTGGCCCAGCAGAGCGGGTACTTCGACGCGAAGCTGACCCAGGAAAAGCTCATCGCCGCCGGGCCGATCCCCTACACCATCGTCCGCGCCACCCAGTTCTTCGAATTCCTGGATACCATCGCCGATTCTGCGACCGTGGACGGTGCGGTCCGGTTGCCGGCCAAAGGAATTCAGCCGATGGCCGCGGTGGACGTCGCCGAAGGTGTCGCAGTCGCCGCACTCGGCGACCCGGTCAACGGCATCGTTGAGATCGGCGGCCCGGAACGCTTCACGCTGCCGGATCTGATCCGGACCGCCCTCACCGCGCACGGGGACCAGCGCTCCGTGGTCACCGCCCCGGCCGCGACGTACTGGGGCATCGACATCGAGGACGACACCCTGGTGCCGGCCCCCGGTGCGACCTTCTTCGAGACCCGCTTCGCCGACTGGGTGCTCGAGCACGCGGCCACTCGACACCGAAAGTGATACGGCCGTGGACATTTACGAAGCGGTCGCCAGCCGGCATGCGGTACGCGGCTGCACCGACCAGTCGGTCCCGCCCGAGACAGTGCGCCGCGTCCTGTCCGCGGCGGGTGTCGCTCCGCCGGGTTCCGACATCCAGCCGTGGACCATCTATGTGGTGACGGGTGCGCCGCTCGTAGAACTCAAGAAGCGAGCCGTCGAACGCGTGACGGCCGGAATCGCCTGGGACGACCGCGAGTACGACATGTACCCGCAGGCGATGCCGTCGATCTACCACGAGCGCCGCGCCGCATTCGGCCGGGAACGCTACAGCGCGCTCGGCATCGAACGGGAGGACTGGGAGGCCCGTGCCCTCCCGAGAACGGGCCGCGCCCCGCTCGCCGAGACGGTCACCTTCATCGACGGCTGAGCCGCTCGCTAGCATTCAAGATCGAATCTAGAGACGCGGTGGTGGCGATGGCGAGGCAAGCGGGGGCACCGGGGGTGGCGCTGCATGGCCGCAGCCGTGAATGCACGGCGCTGACGGACCTGGTCACCCAGGTGCGCTCCGGGGCCGGCCAGACTTTGGTGCTACGTGGTGAAGCAGGCATCGGTAAGACCGCGCTGCTCGGCCACGTATCCTCGGCCGCAACCGATTTCCAGATCATCCAGGTGGCCGGCGTCGAGTCGGACATGGAGCTGGCGTTCGCCGGCCTGCAGCAGATGTGCGCGCCGCTGATGGGTCACCTCGGCACGCTGGCCGAGCCGCAACGCGACGCCCTTTCGGTGGCGTTCGGATACGGCGTCGGCCCGACCCCGGACCGGTTTCTCGTCGGGCTCGCCGTGCTGAGTCTGCTCGCGGCGGCCGCCGAGGACCGGCCGCTGCTCTGCCTGATCGACGATGCCCAGTGGCTCGACCAGGTGTCGGTGCAGACGCTGGCGTTCGTGGCGCGCCGGCTGCTGGCGGAGCGGGTGGCCATGGTGTTCGCCATCCGCGACGGTTATGGTGAGTTGCTGTCCGGTCTGCCCGAACTCATGGTCACCGGTCTCTCCAATGCCGACGCCCGGAAACTGCTGGAATCGGTGATGCTCGGCGGAATCGACCCGCTGGTCCGCGACCGTATCGTGGCGGAGACGCGCGGTCTGCCGCTCGCCCTGGTCGACGTGCCGCGCACCGCAACCGCCACCGAGTTGGCGGGCGGGTTCTGGATCGCGGGCAAACGATCGTCGACCGCGGCGATCGAGACCGGATTCGTCGCGCGGATCACCGCCCTGCCCAACGACACTCAACGGTTGCTGCTGGTCGCCGCCGCCGAACCGGTGGGTGATGCGGCACTGTTCCTGCGGGCAGCCGCACGGTTGGGCATTCCGGTGGACGCGCTGGCACCGGCCGAGGCGGCGGGGATCATCGAGTTCGGGCACCGGATGCGGTTCCACCATCCACTGATGCGTTCGGCCGCGTACCGCGCCGCCGACCTCGTCGACCGCCGGGCCGTGCACGGCGCCCTCGCCGAGGCGACCGACGCGGTGGCCGACCCAGACCGCCGGGCATGGCACGCCGCCAGCGCCGCCACCGGTCCCGACGACACGGTCGCGGCCGAGCTCGAGGCCTCTGCCGACCGCGCCCAGAGCCGGGGTGGAATCGCCGCGGCGGCAGCATTTTTGGAGCGTTCCGCGGTCCTCACCCTGGATCCGGAGTTGCGTGGGTCCCGGGCGATCGCCGCGGCACAGACCAAACGTGATGCGGCCGCGCCGGAGGCCGCCTATGAGCTGCTGTCACTGGCGGAAGCCGGCTCGCTCTCGGCCCTGCAACGGGCCCAGGTCGGCCGGATGCGGGCACAGATGGACTTCGTCCGCAGCCGGTCGAAATCGTCCGGCGCTCCCCTGGTCGGTACGGCTGCCGCGCAGCTGCTCGATGCAGCCAACGGTTTGCGGCATCTCGACGACGAGCTGGCCAGGGAAACGTATCTGGAGGCATTGACCGCGGCGATGTATGCCGGGCGCCTCGGCGCGCCGGGCCTGCTCACCGAGATCGCCGAGGCCGGCCTGACGGCGGTCGGCGGGGTGACGCAGCTGCACCGGCCGGTCGACTACCTGTTGCGCGGAATGTCGGCCCGGATCATCG
The DNA here is from genome assembly GCA_016197365.1 of Mycolicibacterium cosmeticum. Lineage (GTDB taxonomy): Bacteria > Actinomycetota > Actinomycetes > Mycobacteriales > Mycobacteriaceae > Mycobacterium > Mycobacterium cosmeticum_A. Next base: position 3,146 of record JACPVS010000024.1, read on the forward strand.
ACGGCCCCGGTGCGGGCTCAGCGGATTTGCGTGCGGCACTTGAGCTCTGGAACGCGCACGCCCAGGAGCACACCGGGCAGTGGTTGTACTGGCCGTTCCCCATCGCGCAGGAATCCGCTGCCCACGAGATGTGGGATGACGAGGTGCTCGAACGCATCGCCACCGATACCGTGCGTCGCGCGCGGGACGCGGGGGCGTTGGCAGCCTTGCCGCCCGCGCTCGGGTATCGGGCCGGGGTGCATTTCTACCGCGGCGAATTCGATTCGGCCACAAGGCTGATCGAAGAATCCAAGACGATCACCGCGTCGATGGGTTACGCCCCGGTCCGGTACCACACGTTGATGTTGGCGGCGTGGCGAGGCGCCGTCGCCGAAGCCCAGGACATCATCGAGGCCGCGGCCTCCGACGGCACGGCCCGCGGCGAGGGCCGCCTGCTCGGGTTGGCCGGGTTCAGCACGGCCGTGCTCTACAACGGCCTCGGCCGGTATGACGAGGCGCTGGCCGAGGCCCGCCGGTGTTGCGAATACGAAGACCTGGGTTTCTACGGGTGGTGCCTGTACGAACTCATCGAGGCGGCCGTGCACGCCGGTGACCGGGACGCCGCCGCAGCGGCCCTGCCGAAGTTCGAGGAACGCGCCGGCGCCAGCGGCACCGACTGGGGGCTGGGCGCCGTCGCGGCGGCGCAGGCACTCCTCGCCGACAACGACGCTGCCGAGGACGCCTTCGTCGAGGCCATCGAACGGCTGGAGCGCGCCGATATCGCGCTGCATCTGTCCCGGGCCCGGCTGTCCTACGGCGAGTGGCTGCGCCGCGCGAACCGTCGCGCCGATGCGCGCAAGCAGCTCAGCGCCGCCCACGAGCTGTTCACCGCGATGGGTGCCCACGGTTTCGCCGAACGGGCGCGCCGCGAGCTCAATGTCAGCGGCGAGAAGGTCCGCAAACAGCCTGTCGGTTCCGGCGACGAGCTGACCGCCCAGGAGGAGCAGATCGCCCGGCTGGCTCGCGACGGGCTGACCAACCAGGAGATCGGTGCGCAGCTGTTCATCAGCACCCACACGGTGGAATGGCACCTGCGCAAGGTGTTCGTGAAGCTCGCGATCTCCTCCCGCAAGCAGTTGCGCACCCTGCCCTGGAGCAGCTGACCCCAGTCCCCCGACTACGGACTACGGACTTTCAAGGGTCCGCCACGCAAGGCCACGGATGAGGCTGGTTCCAGACCTGAGAACCCACTCACCCGGAGGTAGGCATGAACACGCTCCTGACGCTGACAGCTGTACCCGACACACTCGAATCCGACACCGAACTCGCGGCACGTTTCGCCAACGAGACCCGGCCACTGTTCGACGTGCTGCACCGCGGCGCCCGCCGGCTGACCCGTACCGAGGCCGACGCCGAGGACCTGTTGCAGGACACGCTGTTGCACGCCTACACCGGATTCCGGAAGTTCCGGGCCGGCACCAACCTCAAGGCGTGGCTGTTCCGGATCATGTACAACCGGTGGGTCAGCAATCACCGTGGCAAGCAGCGGCGCCCGGCCGAGGTCGCGGTGGAGGAGATCACCGACCGGGACCTGGCCCGCGCCGCCACCCATCAGCCGGGTGGATTGCGTTCCGCCGAAGCGGTGGTGCTCGCCACCCTGCCCGACCCTGCACTGACCGAGGCACTCGCCGAACTGCCCGACGGTTTCACCGAGGCGATGTTCTACGCCTATGTCGAGGGCTACACCTACGCCGAGACCGCCGCCATCATGGACATCCCGATGGGCACCGTGATGTCGCGGGTATCCCGTGGCCGCCAGCGCCTGCGCACCTCGCTGACGCCCCTCGAACAGCGAATCGCATAGGAGAGAAATGGAACTCGCACGTCAGACGGCCCTGGTCACCGGGGGCACCGCGGGGATCGGGCTGGCGTCCGCCCGGCTGCTCGTCACGGCGGGCGCGTCGGTCATCATCACCGGCCGCGACGCCGACCGCGGCAATACCGCCGCGGCGCAGATCGGTGCCCGCTTCGTCCGCACCGACCTGGCCGATATCGAATCGGTGAAAGCGCTTGTGCACCAGGCGGGTGACGTCGACATCCTGGTCAACAACGCCGCCGGGTTTCCCGCCGCCCTGACCGTCGACCAGGAGATCGGCCCGTTCGAGCGGACTTTCGACACCAATGTCCGGGGGCTGTATTTTCTCACCGCCGGCCTGGTTCCCGGCATGCTCGCCCGTCGGCGGGGCAGCATCGTCAACGTCACCACGATGGTCGCCACCAAAGGGGTGCCCGGCGCGTCGGCTTACAGCGCGTCCAAGGCGGCGGTGGAGTCGCTGACCCGAACCTGGGCCGCCGAGTTCGGCGCGAGCGGCGTACGGGTGAACAGCGTGGCACCCGGACCCACCAGAACCGAAGGTGTGCAAGCGGAATGGGGTGACACCAACGAGGAGCTGGGCCGCTCCCTTCCGCTGGGGCGTACTGCCGCACCCGAGGAGATCGCGCAGGCGGTGCTGTTCCTCGCCTCGCCCCGCGCCAGTTTCATCACCGGTTCCACCCTGCACGCCGACGGCGGCGGCAGTGCAATCTGACGAAGGAGCTTTTCATGACGAAGACGTATGACCCGGGCTGGGAAGATGCCCTGACCGTGGTGCAAGAAGTGATGCCCCCGTTCATCCCCGACGGCGCACATGCGATGACCGTCGTCATCGAGTACCCGCCTGGCAGTGCCGGTGCCCCCCCGCACAAGCATCCCAGCGGACCGGCGTTCGGCTACATGCTCGAAGGCGAGATGTTGTTCGAACTCGAAGGCGAGCCGCCGCGGGTGATCCGGGCCGGCGAGGCGTTCTGGGAGCCGGGCGGTGACATCATCCACTACTCGGATGCCAACAACCGCTCCGATATCAGGAGCCGGTTCCTGGTCACCATGCTGTGTGTGCCCGGCCAGCCGATGCTCACCCTGGTCGACGACGACGAGCTGGCCGCGCGGGCGCACCGGCGTGTGCCCGCCGCACCGGGGCAGGAGTGAGCATCCGATGTCCAGAATCCTTCTGCAGACGACGATCCCGGCCCACGTAGACGACTGGGACATCTCCCGGTTCGCCAAGCTTACCGACGACTTGCGGGCAGCCGGGCACGAGGTGCTGGCACGCAATCGGTCCGGCGGCGCCGATGATGCGGTTCTCACGCACGTCGACGAGCTCGGCTTCGACCAACTGTGGCTGATGGCCGTGGACACGGGGGACGGCCTCACCCCCGCCGAGTGCGCCGCCATCCTGCGGTTCCGCCGCGTCGGCGGTGGGGTGCTCACCGCGCGGGACCACCAGGAGCTCGGCAGCTGCCTGCGCGGGCTCGGATCACTGGGAGCGGTCAACCGGTTCCACGATGCGAGCATCGATCCCGGCACCATGTGCGACGACCTCGACAATCCCGAGATATCCTGGCCCAACTATCATTCCGGTTCCAACGGCGACTACCAGCCGGTGCTGGTCGACGGGGTCGCCCACGAATTGCTGAGCACCGCCCGGACCACCAGCGGACGCATCGAATGGTTCCCCGCCCACCCGCACGAGGGTCTGGTGTCCGCCGAGGTGCCGGGCGCGCGGGTGGTCGCCCGGGGGCGCAGCGCCACCACGGGCCGGCGGTTCAACCTCGCGGTGGCACTGGACGGCGAACCGGGCCTGGGCCGCGCCCTGGCCGCGTCGACCTTCCACCACTTCGCCGACTACAACTGGGATATCGGCAGTGGTGCGCCGAGTTTCGTCACCGAAGCACCCGGCTGCGAGATCAAGGACGATCCCGCTCACCTCGACATCTTCAAAGACTACGTGCGCAATATCGCGGCCTGGCTCAGCCCATCCGGCGCACATCGCTGACCGCGGCAGCGAACTGGTCGGGTGCTTCCTGCGGCACGTTGTGGCCGATACCGTCGAGCGCCCGGTGCTCGTAACGGCCGGTGTACTGCGCGCGGTACCCCGCGCCGTCCTTGGCGGCTCCGTCGAAGTCGCTGCTGATGGTGATGGCGGGGACGGTGATCGGCGGTTTCATGGCGAGCCGACGTTCATCGTCGTCGTAGCGGGCCTGGCCCGGCGCCAGGCTCTGGCGCCACCGGTAGTTGTGGATCACGATAGCGACGTGGTCGGGGTTGTCGAACGCGGCGGCGGACAGGTCGTAGGTGGCGTCGTCGAAATGCCAGAGCGGTGAGGCGTTCTGCCAGATGAGCCGGTTGAAGTCCTTGGTGTTCTCCCGGTAGCCGAGTTCACCGCGCGGGGTGGCGAAGTAATACTGGTACCACCAGCCGTATTCGGCCTTGGGTGGCAGCGGAGCCAGGTTGGCCGCCAGGTTGACGACGATGTAGCCGCTGACGGCAACCAGTCCGGTCACGCGTTGGGGCCACAGGGCGGCAACGACATTGGCGGTGCGGCCACCCCAGTCGTAGCCACCGAGGATGGCGGTGGGAATCTGCAGGGCATCCATCAGGTCGATCACGTCGTGGGCGAGGGCCGACTGTTGTCCGTTGCGCACGGTGTCCGCCGAGCGGAACCGGGTGGACCCGAATCCGCGGGCGAACGGAACGATCACCCGGAACCCCTGGCCGGCAAGGGTATCGGTGACGTCTGCGTAGCTGTGGATGTCGTAGGGCCAGCCATGGAGCAGGATCACGGGTTGGCCGTCGGCCGGACCGGCTTCGACGTAGCCGACGTTCAGTTCGCCGGCATCGATCTGCTTGACAGGCCCGAGCGGATGCTTCGGCGCGGCCGGCGGACCGGCCGGGGCGGCCGTGCCCTCTGATGCGGTGTTGCAGGCGGCGACGGTCAGCGCGCCCGCGGCGACCGTGGTGAGCCGAGCGAAGTTCCGGCGGCTGATCCCGTTCACAATCCGTGCTCCGTTCTGATGAGGTCGGCGGCGCGTTCGCCGATGACGACGCAGGGCGCCATGGTGTTCCCGGTGGTCACCCGGGGCATGATCGAACCGTCGGCGATCCGGATACCTTGAAGCCCATACACATTGAGCCGGGCGTCGACCACCGACATCGCGTCCCGGCCCATCTTGGCGGTGCAGGTCTGATGCCAGTAGCTCGACGCCGCATCACGGACGAAGTGTTCCAGATCCGGACCGGTGAGGTTACCGGGCATGACCTCGCGGCGGGTGAATGGCCGCAGCGGGGCGGAGTTGCCGATCTCACGGCACAGCGTCACCGCGGCCACCGCGGCCTTGACGTCGTCGGGGTGGGACAGCATGTTGGCGTGGATGTCGACGGGGTCGAGCGGGTTCGCCGACCGAAGTGCGATGTGCCCCCGGCTCTTCGGTCGCACCACCCCGGCGAACAGCGTCCACCCGGCCTCGGGCAGACCGAACCGCGCGATGTTCTCGACGCTGGCCTTGGGCACCTCGGCCTGGCAGGTCTGCAGATCCGGCGACTCCATCCGGGCCGAACTGGTGGCGAAGTAAGTGGCCTCCGACGCGTTGTTGCGCGGTGCCAGTGGTTCGCGGTACTCCCACACGCAGTCGAAGCCAGGATGATCCTGCAGGTTGTGGCCGACGCCGGGCAGGTGCATCCGCAACGGCACCCCGACCCGGTCCAGGTCGGCTTCCGCTCCGACACCTGACTGCATCAAGACCTTCGGGGTGTTGATCGCACCGAGGGACAGCACCACCTCGGCGGCGGCGGTCACCTGCAGCGGACGTCCGTTGCGCAGCAGCTCCACCCCGGTGACCCGGACGCCGTCGAAGGTGAGCCGGGTGACCAGGGCACCGGTCACCACGCTGAGGTTGGGCTGATGCAGCACGGGCGCCACATAGGAGCCGAACACCGACTCGCGCCGTCCCGCCCGCGCCCGGATATCGGTGATGGCCGCGCCCGACGCGGCCTCCATCATGCGGCCGTTCTGATTCTCATAGGTCGGGATGCCGGCGGCGGCTGCTGCCTCGACGGTCGCGGGCGCCAGCGGGTTCGGCCAGGGGGCCGGTTCGACGTAGACCGGCCCGCCGGTGCCGCGATAACCGGGATCGGGTGCACCGTGAAAGTCTTCGATCCGCCGGTAGATGTCGAGCACCGCGTCGTATCCCCAGGCCGGGTCACCCGACTCGAACGCGAAGTAGTCCCAGTCGCTCTTGTGCCCGCGCGCCCAGACCATCAGGTTGATGCTCGAGCCGCCGCCGAGCACCTTGCCCATCGACAGTGGCACCGACCGGCCGTTGACGTGGGCGCTGGGCACGGCCGAGAAGGCCCAGTCGCGTGCACTGCCCAGGTTGCGCGGCCATTGATCGGCCGCGCTGACACTGGGCACCCTGTCATCGCCGCCCGCTTCGAGGAGCAGCACCGACACCGCGGGGTTTTCCGCGAGCCGACGGGCAACGACGGACCCTGAGGTGCCGGCACCGCAGACGATGAAGTCGTAGGCCGGGGCGATCGAGGTGATGATGGGCATGAGCTCATCTGACCCGCCACACATCATCACGTCCAACGATTCTTTTCAATTGAAGTCATCTATGGTGCAGATATGGAGTTGCGCCAGATCGAACACTTCGTCGCGGTCGCCGGCGAACTGAGCTTCACCCGGGCCGCCGAACGCGCCCACGTCGTGCAATCGGCCCTGTCGACTTCGGTTGCCAAGCTCGAGCGCGAACTCGGCGTGCAGTTGTTCGACCGCAGTCGCCAGCAGATCACCCTCACCGCCGCAGGTGAGCGCTTCCGGGTGCATGCGTTCGACGTGTTGCGCGCGACCAAGACCGCGACCGAGTCGGTCGGCGAATTCCGCGGATCATTGACCGGCACCGTCGAGTTCGGATCGCTGATCTCATTCGGCCCACTCGATGTCGCCGGAGCGCTCGGCGAGTTCCACCGGGCCCACCCGCATGTGCGGCTTCGGTTGCGGCTCAGTCAGAGTGGCGCCTCTGCGTACCTGGCCGCGTTGACCGAGGGCTCACTGGACCTGGCCCTGGTGTCCATGCCCAACCGCTTCCCGGCACAGTTGGACCTGCGGCTGTTGTTCGAGGAACTGATGGCTTTCGTGTGCCGTCCCGACCACCCCCGGGCCGGCGCGACGCGCCTGGACATCTCCGATCTGGCCGACGAGGAGCTCGTGGGCTTCCCACCCGATTTCGGCCTGCGACGACTGGTGGACAACGCCTTTCACGCCGCCGGGGTGCGCGCACAGACCCAGTACGAGGTGCCGGCCGGGTTCGCCGCCATCGCCGAACTGGTGCGCAACGGACTGGGCACCACGTTCATGCCCCGCTGCGAGGCGGTGCGCTTCCCCGGCCTGCACGCCGTCGATCTGGCGAGCCCGGTGACCTGGCAGGTGTACCTCGCCGCACCGCCGGTCGAGCAGATGACCCCGGCAACCGCCCGCCTCGCCGACACACTGCTCGCCGCGGCGGCACGGGCCCGGTCGCTCTAGCTCTGCGCCGAGATGGTGCCACCCAGCCACCGTTTGATGAAGCGGCGCAACTCTTCTCGTGACCGGGTGGCCGGATTGGGCGCCACGAAGAACGACAGCATGACCCGCAGCGTGAACTCCACCAACTCCTGAAGGGCCGCGTCGTCATACCCGTGGCCGGCCCAGTCGACATCGAACCGGTTGATCATCCGCATCCCGAAGTCCTGCGCCTCGTCGGATGCCATGCTGCTCGGTCGCGCGTTCTCGTAGGACTCGGACAACAGGATCGCCAGATGCGGGATCCGGGCCACCTCTTCGAGGGTGAAGAGCATCCCTGCGGTCATCGCCTCCGCCGGGTCGGCGATACCGCTGACCGCGCCGGCCAGCCGGTCCAGGAATCCGTCTACCGAGGCGATGGCCGCGGCGTGCATCAGCGCGTCGGCCGTCGGGAAGTACCGGTAGACCGTCTGCCGGATGACACCGAGCGACGCCGCGACGTCGGCGATGCTGATGCCCTTGCCGGTTTCCGCGATGAGCCGCACGGCCGCGTCGACGATGCGGGCGGTCGCCTCGTCGTCGGTGCGTGGCGGTTCGCCGCCCCAACCGCGCCTACGCGCCATGATCGGTCCTCTGCACGAACCGCAGGATATCCCGGCCCCCCGTCGTGGAGGCTCCGGCGAGATTGCGCCCACGGTCGTGAATCTCGCCGAAACCGAGCAATCCACGACCGTCAGCGCAATCTCGCTGGAGCACCGGCATTGACGGTCCGCACCCCTAGGTGTCAACATACAACCGACGATCAATTTGTATGATTACAGCGAGGTGCCCCCATGACGGATCTACAGGTACGAAAGATGCGGTTCGCGTTCGCCGACTACGACGTGCCCTTCTGCTGGAACGAGAGCAATCCCGCCTTCTCCGCGATGGCCAACGCGGTGTCCTTCCTGGCCATCGCGTTCGAGAAGATGATCGTCACGACGATGGCCGAGGCCAAGCCACTGCTCACCGATCCCGTGATCGCCGAGGAGGCCGACGCCTTCGTGCGCCAGGAGGGGCAGCATTCGATGGCCCACCGCCAGCACGCCCGCGGACTCATCAAGGCCTATCCGGCGCTCAAGGAAACCCTCGATGAGGTCATCGCCGCTTTCGACGACCTGGTCGACAACAAGCCGTTGAAGTACCGGCTGGCCTATACCGCCGACCTGGAGGCCACCTTCACGCCGGTGTTCAAGCTGATGCTGGACAACGATTCGACGCTGTTCGCCCCGGGCGACGACCGGGTGGCCTCGCTGTTCCTGTGGCACTTCGTCGAAGAGGTCGAGCACCGCAGCTCGGCCCTGATCATCTACAACGGTCTCGTCGACGAGCCGTGGTACCGGATGCGGGTGGCGCCGTCGATCTTCAAACACGTTCTGGCTGTTGTCCGGATGGCGTGCGAAGGCTTCAACAAGCACATCCCGCTGGAAGTCCGCAAGGTCGACGCACTGTCGGCCTTCGCTCTGGAAGCCAAGAAGAACACGCTGCTCAAGAAGATGGGCCGGATCCCCGACTACGGGCCTTTCGAAAACGCCTTCGCCGGACTGGGACTGCGGGAATCATTGACCGCGCTGTCGGGAATCGTGCGCAGCCAGATCCCGGGGCACGACCCCACCCACGAGAACTTGCCGGTGCTGGCCGCCGAATGGTTCAAACGCTACGACGAGGGATATGACGTGACGAAGTGGTACACGGCCACCAAGGCCTCCGCCGATGTCTGATCTGTGTGCGGCGACGTTCGCCGGTCTGGCTGCGCGCCTGGGCTTCTCGTGTGATGAGATGGGCGGCCTGGTCTCGTTCCGCAACCCGCTGAATCTGGAGAACTGGACCCTTCCGGTACTCGAGCTGGTCGTGATCGCCGGGGCGATCCTGTCATTGGTGTATGCCGTCAACCGGTGGCGCCGGCACAACGACCCGACCAACGTGGTGCTCTGGTTCGGCGCCATCGCGTATCTGCTCATCGTGGAGCCGCCGCTGTACTTCCCGGCGCAGTTCGGGATCGGCGAATACGTGGACACGATGTTCGCGCACAACGTGTTCAGCGTCGACTTCCTCTGGGGACGGCTGCCGCTGTACATCGTCGCGATCTATCCGATGATGGCCACCGTCGCGTTCGAGATCGTGCGCATCCTGGGGGTGTTTCAGCGGCGCGGCGTCCTCGTCGGCGCCATCTGTGTGGGCTTCGTCCATCATGCCTTCTACGAGATCTTCGATCACCTCGGGCCGCAATTGCGTTGGTGGGAGTGGACTCTGGACCATCCGATGAACCAGCCGTTCTTCGACTCGGTGCCGCTGCCCAGCGTCGTGGTGTTCGCCGCGCTGTGGCCGATGTCGCTGGCGTTCTGCGTGCAGCTGTTCGTCGGCCGCAAGGTCGACGCAGGCACGAACTTCACCGGGCTCCAGATCCTCTGGCGCACTGTGGTGGTCGGCGTGCTGGCATCTATCGGCACCGTGCTGCTGCCGCTACCGGCGACGGTGGTCGGCAACCTCACCGGCAGCACTGACATCGGCGGCGTCATATACGCCCTCGAACTGGTGGTGCTGGCCGTCGTCGCGGTGCCGGTACTCGTAGGCCAGTGGCGGAGACTGCGCAAAACCGGTGCAAGCCATGCGAACCCGCTGATCCTCGGCTACGCCGCGGTGTACCTGGCCGTCATGGCGGTGCTGTGGGCAGCCGCGCTGCCCGCCTACTTCGGCGGGACCGACGGGGTGACCACGGACGGGGACCCGGTGGGCAACCTCTGGTACGCGGTGCTCTGCTTCGCGATCGCCGGCCTGTCCATCGCGGCATGCCGCAGCGTGGCGCCACGGGCTCAGACCACACCGCAGCCGCTACTGACGGGCAGCTGAGCCGACCGTATTGGCGGGCACGGTGAGCCACGCTTCCGCCGCCGCGGCGGCGCGCATCAGGGCACCGTATTCGCCGAGGTAGTCGGCGATCGCACCCAACCAGGGCAGCATGCCGAGGTAACGGAACAGGCCTCGGGGGTGCGGACGCTTGCCCAGTTCGGCGCCGATGGCGTTCAAGATGCCCGCCAGGTGCCAGACCTTTCGCGCCAACGACATCTGCGACCAGCCGGGCTCCGGCGCCGGCTCCGGATCCGGGGCGTGGGTGAGGTCGCGGGCGCACAGCACCGCCGCCAGCATCCGCACTCGGGTGGGCGTGTCGGTGACGCCGTGTTCGCGCGCGACGGCGCACAGCACGGTGGCCTGATTGGCGAACCCGAGCAGATCCTGGATCGGCAGCCGGTCGGCGATCACCCCCAGCACCCCGGGGAAGGCGACCAGCACGGTGTCCAGGGCGCCGACCCGCCGCACCCACCAGCGGATGCGCGCAGCCCGGTCCTTCTCCTCCCACGCCGTGGTCCCCGGGATGTCCGCGCAGCCCAGCCGGGGGCGCACCTTGAACGGATCTGCTTCTGCCAGCACGTCCAGGATGAGGTCGATGAGGCTCACGGCACGCCCCAGCGCACCCGCCACGTCCTCGTCGGTGAGTTCGGCTTTCGGTATCGGGATCAGGCCCATACCGCCATCCTGCTGCATTCGCCTCGACTTGGGCGAAATCAAAAGCCGTGGCCGGACCGCCGGGGGGCCCGCGACGCCGAGACGTCTCGTGGGTCCGCGGCTAGCGTCGCCGCGTGACTTCGCATTCGTTCCTGTCCCAGTCCGCCTTCGCCGGCCGCACGGTCGTACTGATCGGTGGGGCCTCGGGTATCGGGCTGGCCACCGCGCGGCTGATCAGCGCCGCCGGGGGCGCCGTTGTCCTCGGCGGCCGGACCGCGGCGACACTGTCCGCCGCGGCCGCTGAACTGGGTGCGGGCGCGCGGGCCCGGGTCGTGGACACCTCCGACCAATCCAGTCTCGACGAGTTCTTCGGCGCGCTGGATGTGGTGCACGGGGTGTTCACCACCGCGGCCACCTACGTCACCGGGTCGCTGTCGGAGTTGTCGGTCGAGGAGGCCGCCACACCGTTCGATTCGAAGTTCTGGGGCCAGTACCGGGTGGTGAAGACGGCGCTGCCCCGGCTTGCCTCCGATGCCGCGGTGGTGCTGATGTCGGGTGCGGCCAGCATCCGACCGGCAGGTAGTGCGCCCGCGTACGTGGCCGCCAATGCGGCGATCGAGGGGTTGGCCCGCGGCCTGGCCTTCGAGCTCGCGCCCGTCCGGGTGAATGCGATCGCTCCCGGCACGGTGGACGGAAACCTTTGGAACCAACGGGATCCCGAGGTACGCAGGGCAGCGTTGGAATTCTTCGGGGCCCAGTCCGTGGTCGGCCGGCCCGTCACCGAGGATGAGGTCGCGCAGGCCGCGGCGTATCTGCTGCTGAACACGGGCACCACCGGGTCCACGCTGTTCCCGGACGGGGGCTACAGCTTCCGGTAGCTCACTTGGGTGATGATCGTCGGGTGCATTATTTCCAGCGTCTCGACGACACGACCTTCCAGGCGACAGACCATACGGGCGGGGCGTGGAACACGTCCGAACAACACATCGCGCCGTCCCTGGGCCTGCTGGCGCACGCCGTCGAATGCGATCGCGATGCCCGCCGGACCGACGGCCTGCGGGTGGCCCGGATTTCCTACGACATCCTCGGCACCGTGCCCGTCGGCGTGGTCGACGTCGCGGTGCGGGTGTTGCGGCCGGGGCGCAGCATCGAGCTCGTCGAGGCGACCCTGCGTCACGCCGAGCGCCCGGTGCTCGTGCTCCGCGCCTGGCTGATGCAATCCTTCGAGACGGCGTCCTTGGCAGCGACGTCGTTCGCATCGATGCCGCCGGCCGACGACATGCCGGCGTGGGATCCGTCCTCGATCTGGCCTGGCGGGTTCATCGCCTCCGCGCAGGTTCGGCGGATCGAGCAGCACCCGGGCCGCGCGGCCGCCTGGGTCCGCACCGACGTGCGGCTCCTCAAGGGTGAGGCCGTGAGCTCGACGGCCCGCGCCATCGGCTTGCTCGACATCTCGAACGGTCTGGCAGTCCGCATGAACCCGGCCGACGTCGCGTTCCCGAACATCGACCTCACCGCGCACCTGTTCGCCGAACCCGCCGGTGAATGGTTGGGTTTCGACACCACGGTGTCCGTCAGCGCCACCGGGACCGGCCTGACCCACAGCGTCATCCACGACGAGACGGGCCCCATCGGGGTGTCCTCGCAGATGCTGACCGTGCGGCCCAGCCGATGACTCCTAGTACTCGCGCAGCTTGGTGATCAGGTTGTCCTTGGACAGATTGGAGTAGCCGGACAACCCCAACTCCTTGGCGCGTTTACGCAACTCTGCGACCGTCCACGCGTCGTAGCTGCCCGAGCGGCCGCCCCTCCTACCGACCGAGGATGCACCCCGTGCCGCCGCTGCGTTGGAGATGCGGGCCGCCTGCTCTTTGGAGTCGCCCTCCTCACGCAGATCCCGGTACAACTCCTCGTTTTTGATCGATGCATTCGGCACCGTGATTACCCCCTTGGCAAATCGTGTGCGGTCCTCTCATTCCCGAACATTCCCCGGCTGAAACGTGTGAACGGGTACGACTGAGTCGCTCTCTGGCAACCCCGCGGACGTGACCGGCGCGCCCTAGCGGCCGCGAACGGCCCCGGCATTCACACGGTCTGCAGCCCTCACCGAACACCTGACCATTGAGTTCTTCACGGGTGTCAATTTCTGCGCCGTATGGCAGCGGGCGCCCGAAAGCGAGTGTTGCTGCGCGGCACTGTGTGAACTTTCACACTCCGCCCGGCTCGCTGAATTTCTCAGCGATCGGCACCTCGGTGCCCGGAACGTTCCAACGCATCGCGGGGCCGCAGAAAGCCCAGCGGCTGCAGGGTGCGCAGGGCGCGCACGGCCCCCGAAGGGATGACCCGGGTAAAGAACACACCGGCGTCGAACGTGCCGCGGACTTCCTTGACGAAGGTGCTCGGCAGGCCGAACCTGATGAGCCCCTGGCTGACGTCGATCAGGTCGGCCCGGCGCACGGCCTCGACCAGGTCCGCGTGCGGGCGCGGCGCGCCATACGTGAGAAATCGGTGATGTTCGGCGACGACGACCGCCAGCTCGTCGGACCACTCGTCGCGCCCGGTCCGCTGTAGCCACGCATCCTGCGCAACGATGGAGGGCACCAGGTAGTCGAGGGTGTCGAAGGCGGCCAGGTCGTGAAACGCCACCGCGATGGCCAGCTTGTCGTCGCGTCCCGGGGAATCCTCCGACAGCGCTCGGGCGAAGTTGATGACACGGTAGACGTGCGCCTTATAGGCGTCGAAACCGGCGTCGTCGCCGCGTGCGCGGTACCGGTGCGATTCCAGGATCTCCTCGGCCAACGGCTGGCTGTGCAGGATCTCGGCTGCGGTCACAGGAAAAGCCTAGGCCCGGCTCACGAAATAGGCGGCGCGTCAGCGCAGTTCTGAAAAGGAAGCAACGAACGGAGTGCGCATGGGAAACCCGGTGCGGGTGCTGGTCCCCGACGAGATCGGGCTGCGGGTGATCGGCGGTTCGCCGGCTCTGGAGGCCATCCGATACGAGCCCGGGGCACCCTGGCCGCGCGAGGGACGCGACGCCACGGTTGTGGTCGTCGGGTACGAGAACGCCCCGGCGGTGGGTGCCAGGTTCGCCGAGCTTGCGGCCTTGCGGCTGGTGCAGACGCTCAACGCCGGGTACGAGCAGTGGCTTCCGCTGCTGCCGGACGGCGTCCTGCTGTCCAATGGCCGTGGGGCCCATGGTGGTTCGTCCGCCGAATGGGTGGTGGCCGCGCTGCTTGCCATCTTCCGGGACCTCCCGTACTTCGGTGAGCAGCAGGCCGCCGGGCTCTGGCGTCCCCGCATCACCGAGACACTGATCGGCAAACGGGTCGTCGTCCTGGGCGCCGGCGATCTGGCCGTCAACCTCGCCGCCCGGTTGGCACCGTTCGAGACCGAGGTGATCCTGGTCGGCCGAAGCGCCCGCGCCGGGGTGCATGCCCTTGACGACCTCGACGACCTGCTGCCCGATGCCGACGTCGTGGTCGCGATGCTGCCCGCCGATGATTCGACGCACCGGCTCATCGACGCCGAATTCCTCGCCCGGCTGTCCGACGGGTCCGTGGTGGTCAACGCGGGTAGGGGCGGGGCGGTGCACACCGATGCGCTGCTCGCCGAGCTGACGACGGGACGGCTGCGCGCGGCGCTGGACGTCACCGACCCCGAGCCGCTACCGGCCGGGCACCCGTTGTGGTCCGCACCCGGGCTACTGCTGACCCCACACGTGGCGGGCAGTACCGAGGGCGCCTGGGAGCGGGCCTGGGCGGTCGCCCGGGCGCAGATCGAGATGTACGCGGCCGACGACCGGCCGTCCAATGTGGTCGCCGGGCCGTCGGCGCCACACGAATAAGCCACCCGAACAACCAGAAAGGATTGCACTATGCCGACATTGGAGGAAGCGGCCGCATTGGCCGCCGCAGACCAGGGCCTGGCGGTGGTCGCCACGCTGCGCGCCGACGCCACCATCCAGTCGTCGCTGATCAACGCGGGAGTGCTCGCACATCCCGGCACGGGCGCGCCGGTGCTGGGTTTCGTCACCTACGGTCCGGTGAAGCTGTCCAACCTCCGGGCGCGCCCGCAGATTTCGGTGACCTTCCGGTCCGGTTGGCAATGGGCCACGGTCGAGGGTCGCGCCGAGCTGGCCGGCCCGGCGGATCCCCAGCCGTGGCTGACCGACCCCGATCAGCTGCGGATGCTGCTGCGCGACATCTTCGCCGCGGCCGGCGGCACGCATGACGACTGGGACGCCTACGACCGGGTGATGCGTGAGCAGGGACGCACCGCGGTGCTGATCGAACCGACCCGGATCTACAGCAACGGGTGAGCACCCCTTACGTGTAGGCGACCCGGACACCGTGGATATGGCCCTCGAACGCGAAGGGCGCCCGTTCGCGGTAGTCCATCGACACCGGCACGGGCGGCCCGCTGTGAGCCACACCGTAGTGCGTCGAACTTACGAGTGCAGGTGCCGAACTCGACCACGCCTACACCTTACCGTTACCTTAGGTATCTCTTAATATTCTTAATTTCCGTGTAGGGTGGCCGTTGTAGGTGCCAGCACGGGTGGAGTGTTCTCACCTGTGATCAGCGGAAGGAACCGATATGCACGACACCCGGATCGTCTTGGTCACCGGAGCGTCCCGCGGAATCGGCGCCGAAGTCGCACGCCAGCTCGCCGAGCCGGGCACCCACGTCGTCGTCAACTACCGCGAGAAATCCGCCCGCGCCGAAGCAGTCGCCGACGACATCCGCCTGCTGGGTGGCCAGGCCTCCACCCTCGGTGCCGACATCTCCGACGAGGCTGCGGCGGTCGCCATGATCACCGAGATCGGGCAGCGCTTCGGCCGGCTCGACATGTTGGTCCTCAACGCCTCGGGCGGCCTGGAGCTCGGCGCGGACTCCGGCTACGCCATGCGGCTCAACCGCGACGCGCAACGCCGGCTGGCCGAGTTGGCGCTGCCGCTCATGCCCGCCGGTGCCCGCATCGTGTTCGTCACCAGCCATCAGGCGCACTTCTATCCGCACAAGGCCGTCCCCAAGGGCTACGCGCCCATCGCATTGAGCAAGCGTGCCGGGGAAACCGCCCTGCACGGGATGAAGCGTGAATTCGACCAGCACGGAATTCATTTCACCGTGGTCTCCGGCGACATGATCGACGGGACCATCATCATCCGGCTGCTGCAGCGCCGCGATCCCGACGCGGTGGACGCCCGCCGCGCCTATGCTCCCCTGCCGACCGTCGAGGAGTTCGCCTCCGCGATCGCCGGTGCGGCCCGCTCGCCCCACCATCCCGGCGTCGTCTACGTCGGCGGCTCGGACTATCTGATGGACCGATCCGCCTGAGTTTCCTGGCGATCCGTGGCTCGCTGCTCGACCCAGCGTGTCAGCAGGCGCGTCGTGAATCGTCGCTCCAGAAGCTCGAACGCCCGGATGCCCAGCACCACTTCGGATTCCAGTTCCGGTTCGGCGTCCAGCAGCGCGCCCACCGTTTCGCACCGCGCCTTCAGCCCGGTGCGGACGTTGTCCCGGTAGAACTGCACACAGGGCTGCGGAGCGCCGAACCGCACCAGCGCGTCCACCAATCCGGCCGACGCGCTGCGCACGGCAATCCTCGTAGCCAGCACCTGACCGGAAGCGGCGCCACGCAGATTCCCGTACAGCGAGAACATCGACATCATGTTGACCATGGCCAGCGCCTCGGCACTCGCCTCGTCGAGATAGTGCAGATATGTGGCGTCCAGTCCGGCCGCCCGGAGCACCTCGGCGAAGCGCCGCCTCGGGGCGTGATCTGCTGCACCGAAGGCTGATTCGCCGAACTTGGCCGGCGTCATCCCGTCCGAGGACGATGCGTCGTCGGTCCTCACCCGATACACCGACCGCTGCACGAAGTACTCGCGCATCTGCGCCCACGTGCCGTGCTCACGCAGATACTCCGCCAGCGGCGAAGGCTGCGTGCACAACCGCGGGATCTCGTCGACGGCCTTGGTCTGCGAGACGTCTCCGACGCCGTCACGCAACGCCGTCCCGAAGGCCTCTTCCAGACGGGACCGCAGCTGCAGCACCCCCGGATCCCATTCCCAACGCGCGTCGACTCCGGCGAAACCCCGGTGGTGCAGCTCGTAACTCACGTACAGCGCCAGCTGCAGATCCTGGCCGAGGGGCTCGGTATCGGCCACCGGCGCGGGGACCGGGACGTAGTGACGCCGGGGTGCCCGGCAGGCGAGATGGTCGAGGAGCGCCCCGCTCACCGGTCCTACAGCTGACGGCAGGGCGGGCTGGAGGTTCGTGGCAGTCGGCGGCACGAACGTGTATACCCGCACGTAGGTGGACTAAACCGAGGCCGTGCTCTCGTCGACGACCGTGTGCAGAAAGCGCATCTTGTCCAGCACCGTGGCCGTCAGCACGAACGGGTAGAGATCGTCCTTGCCCATCGACCGGTTGACCATGTTCAGTCCCCACGACAGGGGCAGCCACATGTCGGTGAGCGTGCCGAACCCGCTCGGACCGAGCACTCGCCGATCGTAGGTCGCGCCGGCGGGCGCGAACCCGAACGCGGCGGCCGTATCGAGGGTGTCCCGGATGTGCAGGTAGTGCGCGAACGTCTCGGCCCAGTCTTCGGCCGGGTGCATCGTGGCATAGGACGAGACATAGTCCCGTTTCCAGTCGGCGGGTGGCCCGTCGTTGTAGTGGCGGTCCAGCGCCTCCTGGTAGTCCGCGTCGGGGTCGCCGAACAACTCCTCGAACTGTTCGGCGTAGGCCGCCACGGGCGCGATCAGCCGGTAGAAGTAGTAATGCCCCACCTCGTGCCGGAAATGCCCGAGCAACGTCCGATAGGGCTCCTCCATCGCGATGCGGAGCTGCTCACGGTGGACGTCGTCCCCTTCGGCCAGATCCAGTGTGATGACCCCGTTCTCGTGGCCGGTGAACACCTTTTCCTGTTCGCTCGACAGCAGGTCGAACGCCAGGCCGAACTCCGGGTCGACATCGCGACCCTCGATCGGCAACCCCAGCTCGTGCAGTTCGACGATCATCCGACGCTTGGCCTTCTCGGCCTGCGCGAAGGCGGCCATCGCCTTGCTGTCGGCGTCGTTGGGCCGGGTGCGTGTCAGCGTGCAGGATTCGCACAGTCTGCGCACCCGCGCGAACGGGACGATCCAATTGCATTTGGCGATATGCAGATTGGCGCACAACTGATACTCGGTGTCGGCGACGGAACCGGCCTGATCGGCCACGTCTTCCTCGGCGATCACCAGAAAGGCCATCTGGTCCAGCGAAAAGCCAAGTCTGCTCTTACAACTCAGGCATACCGAGTTCTCGAACGACAGTCGCTGTCCGCAGTTCGGACAGGTGAAATCCCGCATCGGGCATCCTCAATCTCAGTGCAGCAGACGAGCGGCAGGTGCCATATGACTCCTGCCGCTCGGTGGAAACTGCGGTTATTCGGCGGCCTTCTGGCGCGCTTCGGCGGCACTCTCGGCAGCGCGGGCGGCCTCGGCTTCGGCTTCCTTCTTGGCGACGTCGCGCGCGGCGTCGGCCTTGTCCTGCTGGGCCTGGCCCTCTTCGCGAAGGTCGTCGCGATCGGTCACGATGCCGATGACTTCCTTCGCCTTGCCCTTGACGTCTTCGACAATGCCCTTCACGGCTTCTTCGGGTCCGCTGTCGCCCATGGTTCTACCTTTCGTCCGAGGAACTCGTGACTCGTTGATACCCCGCAGGGGCATCGCTTCAAACCTGCTGTGGTGGAGGTGAGGCCTGGTCAGACGGCGTGACCGCGGTCACGTCGGCGGCGCAACCGCACGGAGCACCAGCGTGGACCGGGCGTCGATGGTGATCGTCTGCCCGGCATCGACCGGCTTGGCGCCCTCCACGTGCACGGCATCGGCGGTGTAGAGCACCGGCTCCCAGCGAGCGGCGAATTCCGCGGGCGGAACGACGTACTGGATGGACTCATGGTGGGCGTTGAAGCACATCAAGAACGAATCGTCGGTGATGCGCTGGCCCCGGGTATCCCGATCGGGGATGCCGTTGCCGTTGATGAACACCGCGACCGACTTTCCGAAGCCACTGTCCCAGTCATCGTCACCCATCACCGTGC
This sequence comes from Mycolicibacterium cosmeticum, assembly GCA_016197365.1. Taxonomy (GTDB): domain Bacteria; phylum Actinomycetota; class Actinomycetes; order Mycobacteriales; family Mycobacteriaceae; genus Mycobacterium; species Mycobacterium cosmeticum_A. The sequence goes on from JACPVS010000024.1 coordinate 22,133, forward strand.
CGTCCGGCCGGAGCCAGGCGATGTCGGGCTGCCCTTCTTTGGAGCGCTGCCGGACGGGTCTGCCATCGAAGAATCGGCGGCGCCGGAACGCCGGGTGTGCGGTGCGCAGCGCGGAAACGCGCCTTGTGAAGTCGATCAAATCGGTGTCGGCGTTCGCCCAGTCGATCCAGGACAGCTCATTGTCCTGGCAGTAGACGTTGTTGTTGCCCTTCTGCGTGCGGCCCAACTCGTCGCCGTGGCAGATCATCGGCACACCCTGGGACAGCAGCAACGTCGTGAGGAGGTTGCGCTGTTGGCGGCCGCGCAACTCGTTGACCGTCGCATCGTCGGTCGGGCCCTCGACCCCGCAGTTCCAGGACCGGTTGTGACTCTCGCCGTCGTTGTTGTCCTCGCCGTTGGCGTCGTTGTGTTTGTCGTTGTACGACACCAGATCTCGCAGCGTGAAGCCGTCGTGCGCGGTGATGAAGTTGATCGAGGCCACGGGCCGGCGGCCGGTGTGCTCGTAGAGGTCCGCCGATCCGGTCAACCGGGAGGCGAACTCGTCGAGGGTGGCCGGTTCGCCGCGCCAGTAGTCGCGGACCGTGTCGCGGTACTTGCCGTTCCATTCGGTCCACTGCGGGGGGAAGTTACCCACCTGATAGCCACCTGGCCCGACATCCCAGGGTTCGGCGATCAGTTTGACCTGGCTGACCGTCGGATCCTGTTGTACCAGTTCGAAGAACGACGACAGCCGGTCGACATCGTAGAACTCCCGGGCCAGTGTCGCGGCCAGGTCGAACCGGAATCCGTCCACGTGCATCTCGGTGACCCAGTACCTCAACGAGTCCATGATCAGCTGCAGCGCATGGGGATTGCGCACGTTCAGGCTGTTACCGGTGCCGGTGTAGTCCATGTAATAGCGGCCGTCGTCCTCCATCAACCGGTAATAGGCGGAGTTGTCGATACCCCGGAACCCGATCGTGGGCCCGAGGTGATTCCCCTCGGCAGTGTGGTTGTAGACGACGTCGAGGATGACCTCGATGTCGGCCTCGTGCAGGGCACGTACCATCGCCTTGAATTCCTGCACCTGCCCGCCGGGGGTGGTGGTGGCGCTGTATTTGTCGTCCGGGGCGAAGAATCCGATGGTGTTGTAGCCCCAGTAGTTGGACAGTCCCTTGTCTATCAACGTGGAGTCGTTCGCGAAGTGATGGATCGGCATCAGTTCGATCGCATTGACGCCCAACGCTTTGAGGTGGTCGATGATCGCCGGATGCCCGACGGCGGCATAGGTGCCGCGCATCTGCTCGGGGATGTCGGGGTGGGTCTGCGTCAGACCCTTGACGTGCGCCTCATAGATCACCGTGTCCGCGTATTCGTGGTTCGGCGGCCGGTCCACACCCCAGTCGAAGAAGGGGTTGATCACCACCGACTTCGGCATGCTCGCCGCGGAATCCTCGTCGTTACGGCTGTCGGGGTCGCCGAAGTCGTATCCGAAAAGACTTTGCTCCCATTGGAATTGGCCGTCAATGGCTTTGGCATACGGGTCCACGAGCAACTTGTTGGGATTGCACCGCTGACCGTTGGCCGGATCGTAGGGGCCGTGGATGCGGTACCCGTACCGCTGGCCGGGTTCGACGCCGGGGATCATTCCGTGCCAGACGAAGGCATCGACCTCCGGCAATACCACCCGGGTCTCGGCGCCCTCGGCATCGAACAGGCACAGTTCGACCTGCTCGGCAACTTCTGAGTACACCGAGAAGTTGGTGCCATACCCGTCATAGGTCGCGCCCAGTGGATACGCTTTGCCCGGCCAAATTTCTACAGAATCGGTGTACGACATCATCTCTGCATACCCCAGCCGGGTAAACAGGAAACGCCGAGAAGCCAGATGTAACCGGGCCGACACACGAGGTGCGGCCCACATCACACAATCGGCTGCTACGCAACATCATTGGCGCTGCTCGTCCGACTGGTCTACCGTCGGTCTACCCGCGTGCGACGACGGACAAACCGGCAGATGGCACTTCGGCAGGCGACGGCGTCGATTATGCGGTAAAGGAGCCCTACCGTAGGGTCGGGCCAGGTTGAGTTCACAGCCGCTGCGGGGCGTCCACCTGACGGTCCGAACATCAGTACCGACGTCATCGAGACTGAGCCGCAGGTCGAATACGTGTATTCCGACTGATGGAGTCACCATGACAACGCTTTCGACTACGGGGCGAATACCCGCCCGGCAGAGCAATCTCGCGTCCTTTTCCACGTGCTGGCTGGAGACGTCGACCGCCGCGGTCACCGCGCACGGCGAACTCGACGCGTCCAACTCGCCCGCATTCACCGAATACATCTCGGCAGTACTGCCCTTCGCCGAGCGACTGATCGTCGACCTCAGCGCCGTCCGGTTCTTCGGCACCGAAGCCTTGTCGGCCGTGCATGCGGTGAACACCCGCGCCGCCGGTCACGGAGTCAATTGGGCCATGGTCCCGAGCGGAGAGGTGGACCGCGTCCTGCGCATCTGCGATCCCGACGCGGTGCTGCCGGCCCGCGCGAATGTGACCGCCGCGCTCGGCTGTACGCGACGCGGTGCGCGGGGATTCCCGCGGCTGGTACCCGACCGGATTTAGCGCGACCGCTGGGCGGTGCGCGCTCTGATCCGTTGATGCGCCGTCACGAGCAGTCGATCGAAGACATCCCTGGGCGGCAGCCGTTCACCGCCGCCGATCTGCGCGAAATCGGCCTTCAGTTGTTCCGCGAGCGCGCGTAGCTTCACGTTCGTCTCCTGCGACCGCCACCTGAGCACGTCGAACGCGACCTCCGGTTCGATCCGGTAGACCAGGCACAAGACGCCTTTCACCTGCTCGATCACCGCGCGGTTGTCGGCGATCTCTGCCACCGCATCGGAGATCAGCGCGTCGCGGGCCGGTGTGACGTCGATGTAGTAGCCCTGGGTGCCGACCACCGCGCCCGCGTCGTCACGCAATGGTTCACCGATCACCACGACTTCACGGATGGTGTCCTGCACGGTGATGACGCGGTGACGGGTGCTGAACGGTTTGTGCGTGCGCCGGATGTCGTCCAGCGTCGCGGCGACCTCGTCGTAGTCGTCGGCGTGCTTGTGTTTGAGCACCAGCTCCGTGGTCGGCTCGGCCGTGCCCGGCACATAGCCGTGAATGGCCTCCACCTCCGGCGACCACTCCCAGCGCTCATCGGCGAAATAGAAGCGATACCAGCCCACCCGCTGGGGAATGCCGCCCGCCAGCGCCTGCTCCACCGGTGAGACGTCGGATCCGCCGTCCTGTGCCTCCACCACACGAGAAACCTAACCGATGGGGTAGCCCCGCAGGCGGAGGCGGCGGAAGCAGAGCGGCCCGATCAATCGGGTTTCGAGGACGCCCTGCACGGGGTACAGGGTGGCAGCCGCGCCGCGCCGGCGCCGGACCGCCAGCTGGAGGAGACGCTCGTGATCCCGTTTATCTGCCCCGCGTGTGGTCAGTTCGACATCGACTCGACTGACTGTGTCTCCTGCGTGCAGCCTATGACCGCGGATGCCGCCGTGGCCTGACTTCGATGTTCAGCAGACGCCGTCGTTCGGCCGGACGCTCGCGGTGCGGTGAATGCCGCGCGAGGGTTTAGCGAGACCGAGAACTGGGAACTATGAGCCGTCCGCTCACGCGGATCGCGTGTGTTCGCCCAGGAAGGATCCAATGACCGTCATCGCCGATGGCTTCGTCAAACCCGCCGCCACCGGTCGTTTTCTCGATGTCGGTCCGGACGTCTACGAACCGCAGCACGACTCCTATCTGCTCATCGAGGCCATGACGTCGGTCGCACCGCCGGAGGGCTTGACCGTCGCCGATCTGTGCACGGGTTCCGGGGTGGTCGCGCTGGCCGCCGCGGCTGGTGGCGCCGATGCGGTGAATGCCTTCGACCGTTCACCCGCCGCCGTCGAATGCGCACGCCTCAACGCCCTCGACGCAGACGCCGACATCGACGTGTTCGAGGGCGCCTGGACACTTGCCATCTCGACCGGCCCTTACGACCTCGTCGTCTGCAATCCGCCGTACGTGCCGGAACCTCCGACGAACGGAGCCCACGCGACCGGCCTCGCGCTGGCGGTCAACGGTGGCCGCGATGGTCGGCAGGTACTGGATCCGCTGTGCGCGGCGGCCCCCGCGCTGCTGCGCAGGCGCGGCACGTTGCTCATCGTGCAGTCCGAACTCGCAGACATCTCCCGGACCGTCAACACGCTGCAGGCCAATGGCCTGCGCAGCTCGGTGGTCGCCCAGAAGCGGGTGCCGTTCGGACCGGTGCTGCACAGTCGGGCCGCCTGGCTGGAAGAGACCGGGCTGCTCCCGGTCGGCAAGCGCATCGAGACGCTGGCCGTCATCGCCGCGGTAAAGCCGTGATCGACAGCGATGCGAGGGATCAGTCGCGCACGCCGTACTCCTCGTTAGACTCTGGCGACTACCGGAGTCAGGCACGAACACCTCGGAGGTGGCGATGACCAGCCAACCAGATCCATCCCCCGGCAATGCGGCGACGGCGACCTGCACCGTCGAAGAGAAGCGGGTCGGAGACGTGAGCGTGGTCTCGGTGACCGGCACGCTCGACATGTTGACCGCCCCACAACTGGAGTCCGCCATCGCCGCAGCGGCGGCAACCTCGCCGACAGCGGTGGTGGTGGATCTCGGGGCTGTCGATTTCTTGGCGTCCGCAGGGATGGGACTTCTGGTGGCCGCGCACGGTGACCTGACGCCGGCAGTGCGTTTCGCCGTCGTCGCGGACGGGCCCGCGACGAGCAGGCCGCTCAAGTTGGTCGGCATCGCCGACGTCGTCGATCTGTACGTCACGCTTGACGAAGCTCTCAACGCAGTGACGACATAAAACACACCACGATCGGGTAGCCAGCAGTCGATATGACAGACCAAGCGCAGTCAGGTGCACGCTTTACGCGAACCGGCGTGACGGCGGCACCCGAACGCGCCGCCGTCGTCCGCCATGAGTTCTCGGAGTGGCTGCGCGGTCAGTTCGAACTGGATGCCACGAAGGCCAGCGACATCCTGCTGGCAGTCAACGAGGCACTGGCCAACGCGGCGGAATTCGCGTATGTCAACACCCCGGCCGGGGCCATGCACATCGAGGCCGACCATGATCAGCAAGGCACGCTGACGGTGACGATCTCGGATGAGGGCTCGTGGCGGCCGAAGAATCCCTCGGTCATCAATCCTGCACGCGGACGCGGTATCCCGCTGATGCATGCCTTGACCGATCGGGCCGACATCGACCCCACGCCGGCGGGTACCCGGGTGCGGCTGCAGTGGGACCACATCGGCGCGATCCCCGAGATCAGAACTGCGGCAGCCGGACCACCTGAACGAAGAACTCATCGATCTGCCGAACCGCATTCATGAACTGATCGAGATCCACGGGTTTGGTGACATACGCGTTGGCGTGCAGCTTGTAACTGCGCAGGATGTCCTCTTCCGCCGACGACGTCGTGAGCACGACGACGGGGATATGGCACAGATCCGCATCCGACTTGACCTTCTCCAACAGCTGCCGCCCGTCGTACTTGGGCAGGTTCAGATCGAGCAGGATCAGGTCCGGCCGCGGGGCGTCCCCGTAGACACCCCTGCGATACAGGAAGTCCAGGCCTTCTTCGCCGTCCCGCGCGACGTGCAGCGTGTTCTTGATCTTGTTGTGCTCGAAGGCTTCCCGGGTGATCAGTTCATCCCCCGGGTCATCCTCGACCAACAGGATGTCGATCGCTCTGCTCTCGGGCAGGGTCATTCGCGGTTTCCTTCCGACACGAGTTCTGCGATGGGGTTGGGTTCGGTGGTGGGGGTGACGGGCAGCGTGAAGATGAAGCGGGTACCGGTCGTGTAGGTGGTGTCGATCCGGATCAGTCCGCCATGGTGTTCGACGATCTTCTTACAGAGCGCCAGTCCGATGCCGGTGCCGCTGTAGGAATCCCGGCTGTGCAACCGCTGGAAGATGACGAAGACCTTCTCGATGAACTCCTCGCCGATACCGATGCCGTTGTCCGACACCGTGAACACCCAGTGCCCGACGTCTTCGCCGCTGCCTTCCCGACAGTCGATTGCGATACGCGGCGTCACACCCTCCCGGTGGAACTTCACGGCGTTGCCGATGAGGTTCTGCCACAACATCGCCAGCAGCGTCGGGTCACCGTCCACGCGCGGCAGCGGATCCGACGGCCGGATGATGTCGGCTCCCGACTCCCCGATGGACGCCGCGAGATTCTTCAACGCCGAATCCAGTGTCGCGTCGAGGTTCACCTCGGTGTGCGTGGCGTTGAGCCTGCCGACCCGGGAGAAGGTGAGCAGGTCGTTGATCAGCACCTGCATGCGCTTGGCGCCGTCCACCGCGAATGCGATGTACTCGGTGCCACGCTCATCGAGCTTGTCTCCGTATCGCTTTTCCAGCAGCTGACAGAAGGAGGCGACCTTGCGCAGTGGCTCCTGCAGGTCGTGTGAGGCCACATAGGCGAATTGTTCGAGCTCGGCGTTCGAGCGCCGCAGTTCTTCGGCCTGTTCGTCCAGGGAATCCCGCGACTCCTGGGAGGACGCGAGCTCGTCGACGATGCGTTGGCGCATGTCCTCGACGTCGGCCGCGATGGCCCGGATGTCGCTGGGCCCCTGCGGGACGATGCGCTCCCCGAAGCTGCCCTCGGTGATCCTGCGGCAGGACGCCGCCAGCTGCGTCAGCGGGCGGGTGACGGCGTTGCGCACGACGATCGCCAACAGGGCGCCCATCACGAAGAACGCCAGCACCATCGCGACCAGCACGCCGTCCCGCCAGTTGCGAACCCAGTCCAGCTCCTCGATGGCGAGGCTGCGCGCCTGGCCCAGCTGGGTGTTCTGGGCGTCGAAAAGTGTTCGCAGACTGTCGAATTCAGTCTTGCCGCGCTCGGCCGTGCCGGTGGCGACGACGGCGGGACGGCCCGGGACGACGGTCGCGATCAGCGGCTCCGCGTAACCGGAACGCCACTGGGCCGCGGCCCCCTCGATCGCATCGAGAGACTTGAGCAGGTCATCGCGACCTGGGAGAAGGTCCCGAATGTCTTGGGCCGCATCCGCTTCGTTGCGCTGGCCCTCCTGGTAGGGGTCCAGGAACTGCCGGTCCGCGGCGATCGCATAGCCACGGACGGCCGTCTCCTGGTCGCGCAGCGCGGCCTGCAGTTCGTAGGCGGCCACCCGGGCGGGTTGGATGTGGTCGATCAGCTCGGCCGAGACCTGATCGGTCCTGCTCATCAGGACAGCTCCGCCGACCGCGCCCGAGAGCACCACCACGCCCATCACCGACAGCACCAGGTTCTGCCAGCCCTGCACGGTGAGCCTCATCGGGTGGACTCCCGGCGAGCGGAGTGACCGGAGTTGTCCCGCTCTACCCGGATGACGGCGATATCGTCGGTGAGGCCACCGTGGGGCCTGGCCCGCGCGTCGGCCTGACTGATCAGCGCATGGACGAAGTCAGGCCCCGGCAGGGTGGCCACCGAGCGTGCGAGTTCTAGCAGCCCATCCTCACCGAGGCGTTCCTCACCGCTTCCCGCGTGCCCTTCGAACAGACCGTCGGTGAGCAGGAGCAGTCCGTGCCCCTCCTCCAGGTGCAGCTCGTTGACCGGCCATTCCCGGGCGCCGAGCCCCAACGCCGGCCCGGCGGGCGGTTCCAGCCAGTCCACGGTGCCCTCGCCGTGCAGCAGCAGGCCCGGATGGCCGGCCCGCACTGCCGTGAATCTGCCGGTGTCGGGCTCCAGCGCCACGCTGAGCAGCGTGGCGAACGTGCCGCGGCCGGGCCGCTCGGTCGTCAGGATGCGGTCCAGCTGACGCATGCGGTCATTCCCGCGCAGCCCCGCGAAGGTCAATGCCCGCCAGCCGATGCGCAATGCCACGCCGAGGGCGGCCTCGTCGGGACCGTGTCCGGCGACGTCACCGATCATGACGTGCACGGTACGGTCCGCGGTCTGCACGACGTCGTAGAAATCACCGCCGAGCAGCGCTTCCCGCCGGCTCGGCAGCGATTGGGTGACGATGTTGACCCCCGGCTCCTCGTGCAGCAGCGGGGACGGCAGCAACCCACGCTCGAGTCGCTTGTTCTCTTGGGCGCGCAGCCGGCTGGCGTGCAGGTCCACCGCCGTGAGCTCGGCCCGCTTGCGTTCGATCGCGTAGAGGACGGCACGGCGCAGCATCTCCGGGTCGACGCGACCCTTGACCAGGTAGTCCTGTGCGCCCGAGGCCACCGCCGAGACCCCGAAATGCTCGTCGTTGAGCCCGGTGAGCACGATGATCGGAATCGTCGAATCGAGCTTGCCCACGCGTTGCAGGGCGTCGATCCCGTCGGCGTCGGGCAGGTTGAGGTCCAGCAGGACACAGTCCGGCCGGGCTGCGGCCAGCTTGTTCTCGGCGTCGGCGATGGACTGCGACCAGACGAAGTCGATCTCGATCGCGGCGTCCGAGATCAGCTCTTCCACCAGCAAGGCGTCGCCGCGGTCGTCTTCGACCAGCAGCAGCGACAGTCGCTGAGCGTCGGGGAGGCCGGTGTCACCGGCCACAGGGACCGGCACCAGCCGTGGGTCCAGTGGCGCGCGCATGGATGATCACGTCCTTCACGTACGTACGTATGAAGGTCACCCTGGTCGCGCTGACCATCTGCTTCAGTGACAGACCCGACAATACCCAGTCGCTGCGCCGAAGTTGCAATTGACGGTGCCGACGAGAGGCCTTCTCAGGTTTAGCGTGCCGTGGAGCCGGGCACAGCCCTGAGTACGTAGCGAAGGGAGTGGTCCGCGATGGCCGAAGTGAGCGTGGCGCCCAAACCAGCCGGCGAGGCGTCGGTGACCGAGCTGATGACACAGCTCTCGATCCAGACCACACGTCTGGTGCGCGACGAGTTGTTGTTGGCGCAGAAGGAATTTCAAGCTTCGGCCAAGCGCGCCGGAATCGGCGCAGGCCTGTTCAGCACCGCAGGGCTGCTCGCATTCGTCGGCCTTCTGGCGTTGGCCGCCGCCGCTGCCGCGGGACTGGCGCTGGTGGTGCCGGTGTGGGCGGCCTGCCTGATCGTCGCGGCTGCACTGCTGGTGGCAGCCGGAATTGCGGGCGCGGTCGGCACCAAGGAGGTCAAGCAGGTGGCCCCGCCCACGCAGCAGGCGGTCAACAGCGTGAAGACGGACATCGAGCAGTTGAAGGAGGCCCGGCATGACCGAACCTGAGCAGCCTCGGCCGGCGTTGAGTTCCGACGCCAGCCTCAACGCGATCGAAAAGGACATCGAACGCACCCGGGACGAACTGGGTGAGACGGTCAACGCGCTGTCGCACAAACTCGACGTCAAGGGCCGCGTCCAAGACAAGACCGCCGAGACGAAGGACCACGTCGTCGACCGTGCGCGGGACACCAAGGCCGCGGCCGTCCACAAAGCATCGGACGCGGTGGCGGCGGTCACCGACGGGCAGCGCACCGTTCGTCCGATCATCCCGTTGGCGGCGGCGCTGGCAGCGGTGCTGGGCATCGTGATCTGGCGGCGCAGGAGGCGAGCATGACCGTGTCGACCAACCGGCCCAGCGTGGCCGCGCGGGTTCTGTACCGGCCGGTGGGCCTGGCCAGTTCCGTCGCGGGCGGCGTCGTCGCCGGGGCGATCTTCAAACAGGTCTGGAAACGCGCCGCACCCGGTAGGCATCCCGACCCACCCAGTGCGTTGGAGACCGACTATCCGCTGCGCCAGATCCTGCTGGCCGCGGCATTGCAGGGCGTCATCTTCTCGGTGGTGAAGACGCTCATCGATCGCCAGGGCGCACGCATCTTCGAGAGGGCCACCGGCGAATGGCCCGGCAGCTGATAGCAAGTTTCAGTGTCGCCCCGGCGGGGCATTATCACCGCACCATCTGAGGTCAGTGATTGTGTATCGAGAGGCCACCCCCTGTGACGACTGATTACGACACCCCGCGCCGCACCGAGACCAGTGACAGCGCGGACGAATCCGTCCAGCTGCTGATGGTCCGTGACGACACCGCATCCGACCTGCTCGACGCCGAGGATATGGATGCCGTCTACGAACTTCCGGGTGCCGATCTGTCCGGGGAAGAACTGGCCGTCAAGGTCCTGCCGCAGCAGGTCGACGAATTCGTCTGCACCAGTTGCTTCCTGGTGCATCACCGGCACAACATGGCCAACGAGGACGCCCGGGTGTGCTTCGACTGCTCGTGATCAGCACCCGGGAAGATGTCACCGAATAGTCAGCAAACCCGGCGCCGCCCTCCCCTAACGTGGTCAGGGTGACGGGACGGACCAGGGAATGGGTGGCTGCAGGCGCGGGACTGGTGCTCGTCATCGCCGCCTTCGTGGTGCCGCACCTGCATCTCGGCACTGTGACGCCGTTGATCAACAGCACGCCCCAGCAGATCAGGGACTTCGCCCAGGCTGCCCCCATCTTCGGATGGTGGAATGCCCACGTCGGCTGGGGGTCCGGGCCCGCCGTGCTGCTCGGATCCGCGGTGGTGCTGTGGGGGCCTTCGGTGTTCAGCCGGATTCCCCGGCGCGCGCTGCCTTGGACCGTATGGGCGACCTCCTGCTTGTGGGCCTTCGCCCTGGCCATGATCGACGACTGGCAGCGTGGATTCGCCGGGCGCCTCACCGCCCGCCACGAATACCTGCGCCAGGTAGCCACCATCACCGACATTCCCGAGGCGCTGCGCGACTTCTCGTCGAGAATCCTTGATTTTCAGCCGAACTCATGGATGACCCACGTTTCCGGGCACCCCCCGGGGGCGCTGTTGACCTTCGTCTGGCTGGATCGCATCGGCCTGAGCGGCGGCGCGTGGGCGGGTCTGTGGTGTCTGCTCATCGGCTCCAGCGCGGCGGCCGCCATCGTGGTCACCGTCCGCGTCCTGTCCGGGGACGAATTCGCCCGGGCCGCCGCACCGTTCGTCGCGGTGGCGCCCACCGCGATCTGGATCGCCGTCTCGGCCGACGGCTACTTCGCGGGTGTTGCGGCCTGGGGTATTGCGTTGCTCGCCATGGCCACCCGTAATCGCCGACCAGTCGTGACCGGCGCGGCCGCGGGTCTGGTGCTGGGCTGGGGCATATTCCTCAACTACGGCCTTGTTCTGATGGCGTTGCCTGCGGTGGCGGTGTTGCTCACCACGGATCGACGCACCGCGATGAAGGTTCTGTCGGCGGCCGTCGCGGCCGCCCTGGCCGTCGTCGCGGCGTTCGCGTTGGCCGGATTCTGGTGGTTCGACGGCTATACCCTGGTCCAGCAACGCTATTGGCAGGGCATCGCGGTGAATCGGCCGTTTCAGTACTGGGTGTGGGCGAACCTCGCGTCGGTGGTGTGCGCGGTCGGGCTCGGCACGGTCGCCGGGATGAGCCGGGCGTTCGATCTGTCCGCGCTGCGGCAACGGTCCGGTCTGCACCTGGTGGTGCTGGCCGCGCTGGTGGCGATCCTGTGTGCCGACCTGAGCATGCTGAGCAAGGCCGAGACCGAACGGATCTGGCTGCCGTTCACCGTGTGGCTGGCCGCGGCGGGCGCGCTGCTGCCTGCGTCGTCACGCCGGTGGTGGCTCGCCCTCAACGTGCTCGGTGCGCTCGCGCTCAACCACCTGATCCTGACGAACTGGTAGCCACCTGGCCGTCAGCAGGTAGATTGGCACGGCCGCCCACACCAGTGTCAGCGAAATCCACAGTCCGAGATGGTAATCGCGATCGAGCACGGTGTTGTTGTCGGGACGCAGCCCCGGCTTGTCGAAAACCGGGATGGCCAGCACGAGCAGCACCACCGTGCACAGCCCCGCGACCGCGACGGGCGCCCACCAGCTTGCGGGCAGAAGCCTGCGGCCACCCCAACCGACGGCCACGCACAGGGGCGCGAACACGGCGTCGTGAACCACCACCGCGACCAGCGCCCATATCGCGATGCGCAGTAACACCGCCGGCGCGTTGTCCCACAACAGCATCATCCCCCAGCCGGCGAGTACGACGCCGACGCCGAGCAGGACGGCGCGCACCGCTCTCATCGGGCCACCTCGATGCGGGTGAGCCACTTGGTCTGCAACACACCCGGGCGGGAGGGCGCGATCAACCGGCACGGATATCCATGGTCGGCGTTCAGCGTCTCGCCGTTGAGCCGCAACGCGATCAACGTCATCCGGTCCTGGGCGAAGGTGGCGGGCAGCACCGTACGGGAGTAGGGGCCGGGCGGTTCCAGGGAGATCATCCGGATGTCGCGGTCCGGCGCTCCCCCCACCGCCGCCAGCAGGTCGGCCAGCACCACACCGGTCCATTCCGCTTCGGCACTCCAGCCCTCCACACAGGCGATCGGCAGCCGGTGTGTCACCTGGGTCAGGCCGTTGAGTTCGGCGACACTGAACGTCCGAACCGTGTCGCCGTCGGCCACCGTCAACCGGTAGTCCGGCGCATACGCCCGGCGCAGCACACCCGCCGCCACGGCGCTGCGATTGATCGGAAGACCTTGTGGCCCTGTGCCGGACCGGGGGGCCAGCACCGAGACGCGGCGCAGCAGCGGCACCGTCTGCCCGGCCGTGGCCAGTGCCGCCACGCCGACCGCCAGCCATGTGCCGCGCAGCACGGTACGACGCGTCGGGCCGACCGACCCGCCCGCGGTCACCGGATCGAGCGGTTCCCCCAGCGCGCGCCGGATCACCGGGAGCTTGACCGCCAGATGTACCAGCACCGCGCCCGCCGCCACGTAGGCCATCGCATAGTGGGTCGTCGTGAAGAAGAAGCCGAACACGTACCACTGGGCGGTGTTGAGCAGACCCGTCGACAGTTCGAAGAGGATCGAACCCACCAGCACCAGGATCGACAGCCGTTCCAACTGCCGCACGACACCGCCGATGAGGGGGCGTTCGAAGAGCTTGGGCCACACCGACCACAGCTTGACGATGACCAGCGGTATCGCCGCGATTCCGCTGATGACGTGGGCGCCCTGCGTGGCGCGGTAGAGCCACACCGGACTCGTCGGCCAGAAGAACCACGGCTGCGGATGCTGCAGGAAGTGGCTGATCAGGCCGGTGAGGAAACAGACGGTGATGGTGATCCCGAGCGCGATGCCGACCCGCGCGGTGACGGCGGTGCCACGCAGGCCGTTCACCGCAGCGACAAACTTGCCAGCACGCGGTCACCGATCGGGTGCACGGCGGACACCGCCAAACCGACCGCCTCGGCCACCCGTTCGATGTTGTCGAATCCCACTGTGGCCCAACGGAACCACGGGCCGATCGTATCGGGTGATTCGAGCCGCACCCACTGGGTTCGGACCCCGCCGGGTGCTGAATCGAACTCGGTCAGGCACACCCCGCCGCGGCACAGCAATTCCGCGGCCCGGCGCAGGATGCGCAACGGGTCGCCGCCCAGGCCGATATTGCCGTCGGCCAACAGGACGGTCTGCCAGCGGCCCGCGCCGGGTAGTGGACCGAACACGTCGCGGCGCAACGCGGGTGCCCCACTGCGCCTGGCGAGTTCGACCGCGGTGGCCGACAGGTCCACCCCGAGCGCAGGCACTCCCCGGCGGATCAGATCAACGACCAGACGTCCCGGCCCGCAGCCCAGGTCGATGGTGGGCCCGCTGCACCGATCGAGGACCGCGCGATCGAACCGCTGATCCGCGCGATGCCCGCCGAGCCAATTGTGCACCGGTAGTACGTGCACGCTGCCGTCGGTGTGACGGATCCAGCAGCGCTCGCCGTCCAGCGCCCGCTCGTAGAGTTGCCCGAACATCACACCTCCAAAGCCAGTGCCGCGCTGCGAAACCGGCTGTCGGGCGCACATTCTCGGCATACCCGGTCCACGTCCTCGACGGTGTCGACATCGGCCAGGGTGGGAAGCAGTTGCACGTCCACCCCGACGTCGCGCAACGCCCGCAGGGTTTCGGCGCCGGTGTCGGGCCGCGACATCGGCACGGAGCGTAGGCAATCGGCCACCGACACGTCCTGCAGGCCGAGTGCCCACCAACCACCGTCGGCTGCCGGACCCAGTACCGCCTGCGTGCCCAGCAGCGCGTCGGCACATTCCGCCAAGAGCTGCGCACTCACCTGTGGGGTGTCCATCCCGATCTGCAGTACCGGGTAACCGAGGGCGCCCGCGTCGTGGTGTGCGTGGGCGAGCCGTTCGGCGAAACCGTCACCGCGCTGGGCGATGACCGTGAAGTCGGCCAGCCTGCTGCGGAGTTCTGCGGCGCCACTCGCGCGTTCCAGGTCCCCGGTGAGCGCGACGGTACGTGCCACCACCGGTGTGCCGGCCACCGCGTCCAGGGTGTCCGCAAGTGACGCGGCAGCAAATTCTGCGGCTCGCTCGTTGCCGATGGCGGCCGCCAATCTGGTCTTGGCGTATCCGGGGACCGGCGCCTTGGCGACCACCAGGACGTTGACCGGACAGCACCCGCTCATCGGATGGCCCGCCAGAAATCGACGGCTGCCACGACACTTCCGCGCAGGGAGCCACTTACCTTGGACTCTCCCCCGGTGCGGGACCGGTAGGTGACATCGCGTTCGACCACTTGCCACCCTTCCTGCGCCGCGCGGACCAACAGTTCCAGCGGATACCCAGAACGCCGGTCGCTTACCCCTAATGCCAGCAAAGCGTCCCGACGGAAGACCCGAATGGGTGCGATGTCGTGCACCTGCAGGCCGTGACGGGTCCGCAGCCGCCAGCACACCGCGGCGGTGCCCAGCCGCGCGTGCCAGGGCCACGCCACACCCGGTGTGCTTCGCCGGCGCCCCACCACGAGGTCGGCGCCGCGATCCAGTTCGGCCACCAGAGCGGGTAGCGCCTCCGGGTCGAGCGAGCCGTCGGCGTCGAGCACCGCCACGATCGGGCCCGCCGCGGCCTGCACGCCGGCGTGCACGGCCGACCCGTATCCGGGCCGGGACTCGTGGACCACGTCGGCACCGTGCGCGCGGGCGACATCGGCAGTGCCGTCGGTGCTGTTGTTGTCCACCACCAGCGGTCGATAGTCACTCGGGACGGCGGCCAGCACACCGGGAAGTGATGCCGCCTCGTTGAGACACGGCAGCACGACGGTGACTCTCGGGGGCGGCATACCCCGAACCTATTCCCGCCCCGGCCGTTGCGTAACCCCGCAATGATGACGAGTCCGTGACATCGCTGCAGGTCGCGCATCCACAACGCTAGTGTCGGTGAGGTGACGCGCGTTTTGATAGCCGACGACGACCCCGTCGTGCTCGATGTCGTGCGCCGCTACCTGGAGCGCGACGGCCACGAGGTGTCCGTGGCCCACGACGGCGTGGAGGCGTGGGAGGTGCTGAGATCCGAGCAGGTCGATCTGGCGGTTCTGGACCTGATGATGCCCGGCCCCGACGGACTCACCCTGTGCCGCAGCATGCGTCGAGGTGGCGACTACGGCGTGCCCGTGATCATGCTGACCGCTCTCAGTGAAGAGGATGACCGCATCGCCGGGCTGGAGGCCGGCGCCGACGACTACCTCACCAAACCGTTCAGTCCGCGTGAACTCGCGCTGCGCGTCCGCTCGGTGCTGCGCCGTGCGCCCGCACCACCCTCGTCGGTGCCCGCCGAACTCGCCGCGGGCGAGTTGTACGTGAACACGACGGCCCGGGCGGCGTCCGTCGGGGGCATACCCGTCAGCCTGACCGCCCGGGAATTCGATCTGATGGTCTTCTTCATGTCGCATCCGGACACCGTGTACTCCCGTGAGCAGTTGTTGAGACTGGTGTGGCAGTGGGATTTCGGCGATCTGTCCACGGTGACGGTGCACATCAAGCGGTTACGCGCCAAGCTCGGCGAGCACCATCGTGTGCAGACCGTCTGGGGCCGGGGATACGTGTGGGGCACCGACGGCCATGACGACCGGGAGTGTTGATCGCGTGCCGACGGCGGACTTGTGGGAGATCGCGGGCTGGGCACTTGCCTGCTCGGTGCCGGTGGTGATCGCCGGCGCCCTCACCATCAGACTCGCCCGCTCGTGGTCGCTGGCGGTCAGTATGGTTGCCCTCGTACTCATTCCGACCCTGGCCACCTTCACGGGGGTGCTCGGTGCCAGTGGATTCATGATCACCGAGACGTTCGAACGCATCGCCGTCGTACTGGTCATCGTCTCGGTGGTGACCATTCCGGCCGCCGTCCTGCTGGCCCGGTACCAGGCTCGGCGCACCGTGTGGGAGCAGGAGATCCGCGCGTCCGAACGCGCCGCCGAGCAGTCCCGCCGCCGGCTGGTGGCCTTCGTCAGCCACGACCTGCGCACCCCGCTGGCCGGCATCCGCGCGGTCGCCGAGGCCATCTCCGACGGGCTGGTCGGCGGGGCCGAGACGCGTCAGCACGCGAAACATATTGAACAGGAATCGATTCGGTTGTCCGAAATGGTGGATGATCTGTTCGAGATGTCCAAGATCAACGCCGGGGCGGTGCAGCCGGCCCACGACACCGTCGCGCTCGACGAGGTGGTCGACGATGTGGTGGCCACCCACCGGATCGCCGCCGAACGCGCGGGCGTGCTGTTGCGGGCCAGCTTGCCCGCCCAGCCCGTGCGGGTGGTCGGCAGCGATCGTGCGCTGGTGCGGGTGCTGTCCAACCTGGTCGCCAACGCGATCGCCCACACACCCGAAGGGGGCCGGGTGGAACTCACCCTCGGTCACGACGAGCACGGTGCGTGGGCACGTGTCGACGACACCGGCGTCGGTATCGACGAGAGCGATCTGGCCCGCGTCTTCGACATCGCCTATCGCGGGTCCAACGGCCGTGTCCCGCGGTCGGATTCGTCACTCCCCAGCGGTTCCGGTCTCGGGCTGGCGATCGCCGCCGGCCTGGTACAGGCGCACCGCGGGACGTTGTCGGCCCATAACCTGGACACCGGGGCGCGGTTCGAAGTGCGCCTGCCACTCGCGGAGGACGATTGAGCTCATGAGAGTGCTACTCACCGGTGCAGCCGGCTTCATCGGCGGCCGGATCGCCACCGCCCTGACCGCCGCCGGGCACGAGGTGGTCGCTGTCGACGCGATGCTGACGCAGGCGCACGGACCGGATTCCACACCCCCGCAGGGCTGCACGCGGCTGGACGTGCGCGACGCGGCCGGTCTTGCCGAACATCTCCGCGGCGTCGATGTCGTCTGCCATCAGGCCGCGGTGGTGGGTGCCGGGGTCGATGCCGCCGACGCGCCGTCCTACGGCAGTCACAACGACTACGCCACCACGGTGCTGCTCGCGGAGATGTTCGCGGCGGGGTGCCGCAAGCTGGTGTTGGCGTCCTCGATGGTGGTCTACGGGCAGGGCCGATACGACTGTCCCGAGCACGGACCGGTCGACCCCCTGCCGCGCTCCAGGGCCGACCTGGACGCCGGCGTGTTCGAACACCGGTGCCCGGTCGGCGGCGAGCCGCTGCAGTGGCGACTGGTGGACGAGGATCAGCCGCTGCGTCCCCGAAGCCTCTACGCGGCAAGCAAAGCGGCGCAGGAACATTACGCACTGGCCTGGGCCGAGGCCACCGGAGGCTCGGTCGTCGCGTTGCGCTATCACAACGTCTACGGACCGGGGATGCCGCGCGACACACCGTATTCGGGCGTCGCCGCCATCTTCCGCTCAGCCCTGGAGGCGGGCGTGCTGCCCGACGTCTACGAGGATGGCGGGCAGATGCGGGATTTCGTGCACGTCGATGATGTCGCCGCGGCGAATGCCGCGGCCGTCGGCTCGGACCTCGGCTCCTTCGAAGCCTTCAATGTCTGCTCGGGCCGGCCCGTCGCCATCCGCGAGGTCGCCGACTGGTTGTGTGAGGCGCGCGGGCACAGCAAGCCCGCGGTGACGGGCCGCTATCGCAGCGGCGACGTCCGCCACATCGTGGCCGACCCCGAACGGGCCGGCGACCGGTTGGGTTTCATCGCCCAGATCTCCCCCGCCGAGGGGCTGGCCGCCTTCGCTTTTGCGCCGCTGCGCGCCGCAGCGCCGTGACCCCAGTTTGTCCTCGCATCCCGCCGGGTACCTGAAGCCGAGACCTTTCGGCGTGCGATGAGGAGAAAATGATGCGGCCGCACTCTTCGGATGTACCTGCTGTTCTCTTCGACGTCGACGGCACGCTGGTGGACTCCAATTACGTCCACGTGCATGCCTGGGTCCGTGCGTTCGAGGTGGAGGACCAACCCGTCGCTGCCTGGCGGGTGCACCGCAGCATCGGGATGGACGGTGACACCCTCATCCGCACGCTGGCACGCGGGGCCGATGACGCGGTGCAGGAACGGCTCAAAGACCACCACAGCCAGTTCTATCGGGAAATGGCTGCGCAGTTGACCGTGCTGCCCGGCGCCCGCGACCTGCTGCACCGGGTCTCGGACCTGGGCATGCACGTGGTGCTCGCCACGTCGGCTCCCGAAGACGAACTGATGCTGCTGCGGCGGGTGCTCGATTGCGACGA
This sequence comes from Mycolicibacterium cosmeticum, assembly GCA_016197365.1. GTDB lineage: Bacteria > Actinomycetota > Actinomycetes > Mycobacteriales > Mycobacteriaceae > Mycobacterium > Mycobacterium cosmeticum_A. The sequence continues at coordinate 40,518 of JACPVS010000024.1, forward strand.
CGTGATCTCGATGGTGACATCGTCGCGCGATGTCGAGATGGCCAAGCCCGACCCGGGCATCGTGCACGTGGCTCTGGAACGAGCCGGCGTCAGCGCATCGTTCGCGGTGTTCGTCGGTGATTCGACGTGGGACGCCCTGGCCGCCCGGCGCGCCGGTGTCGTCACCATCGGGCTGCGCAGCGGCGGAGTGGGGACCTGCGAACTGGACTGCGCCGGGGCATCGGTGATCTACGACGATCCTCGGGACCTTCTCGAACATCTCGACGAGAGCCCTATCGCGGCGCTGGGGGACCGTGTCGTGGGTGCACGGGTCTGACGACGCGCTAGCCTTCACGTCATGGCGGCCTTCGCGCTCCGACGTACAGCGTTGATCGTCGGTACAGCGGGCGTGCTCCTTGCGATCGTCCTGGGTGCCTACACCGTCTTGTCCCGGCATCCCGACTGCGTTGACCTGTACCTGTGCCGCCGCGTGGTCGATCGCACGGTGTTGCTCGGATACACGGCGATGGCCGCCGCAGCGTGGGCCGGTGTCATCGCTGTAGTAGCGACACGCATCGGCCGGCACGGGGCGACGGTGCTGCGAGTCGTGCTCATCGTCGGCGCCTGCATCCTGGCGGCGGCATATTGGAAGACCCAATTCGGCTCGCTTCGTGCGGATCTCGCTCACCACATGGCCCTCACTCCCGCCGTGTGGACGGCCAGTACGGCGCTGTGGTCGGCTGTTGGTGGATTCCTCGGGCTGGCGCTCGGCGCACAACCCAGGTAGCCCGGCGCACGGGGCTGTCCGCGATGTTTGCCCACCACCGTTGCGGGTTAGGCCTCAACCGATGATCGCGTGCGCGCGACGAGGAGGTGGTCGCGGTGAAGATCGCCATCACCCCTCGGGACGGACAGCGAGCGAGTAGGCGCGGAGCACAGCCGGTCGCTGCCGACCCTGCTGACTGCGGCGGGTCACGACGTCTTCGTCTACCTGCTCGGGGGTGCGCCGCTACCCGGATCCCGCACCGCGTTGAAGCACGTCGTGGCCATGGCCGGAACCGACGGCGAACTCGTCGACGGGCTGGAATGCGCGTGGCGGCTCGACCCGCCCGATGTGGTGCACGCCCTCGCCAAGATTGCGGGCACACCGCACTTCCTGGGCCTCGCCCGCCCGGCACAGCTCGAGCACCTGCGGATTTCCGAACGGTTCGCGGCCGCCCTCGGTCTGCAGGATCGCGTCCGGCTCGAGGTGGTCGACACCGCCGCGGACGTGGGGCGGCACCTGGCCCTTGCCGGCGCCACCTGCACAGCGGTTTCCGCCACCGACCACTCATCGGTCCTGCAGGCCATGGCGGCGGGCATTCCATTGGTCGCCAACGATATCGGCGTCCACAGCGACACCGTCATCGACGATGTCACCGGCTTCATCGTTCAGTCCGGGCAGCCGGGCCCGTTGGCGAAGGCCCTCAAATCGTTGATCGCACAGCCTTTCCTGCGCCAGAGTATGGGTCCTGCCGGCCGGGCGCGGGCTCGCGGTCGGTACAGATGGAAACGCATCGCTCAGGAATACGAGTGGGTCTACGAGCGGACGTTGACCGCCGCGATGAGCCTGGCGAAACCGGCTCTGCGTTAAGCCTTTCCGCTCCACGATTAATTTACGCGCCCGACGGGTACTTCGTAGGCGGCCGCGTGTCCGCTCGGCCGTTGGAGGTCGTGGAACTTGTCACCTGAGGACTCCGACGAACCGGCGCAGGACGGCCCCGCGCCGGATGGGCATCATGACCGCGTCGCCCAACCGCACACCGCCGCCGAGGAAGGCCCGGTGGCCGAGGCCGAACAGATTGCCGCCGATCTCAGTTCGCAGGAGCGCCCGCTCGGCGAGCCGGGACGGCGCTTCAACCGCCGCTCCCCGTTCTTCATCGGCATGGCGGCCGCCGCCGGGGTGGCCGTCACCTATGGCGCCGTGGAACTGCTCTCGCTGACATCCTCCATGCTGCTGCTGATCTTCGTCGCCTTCTTCCTGGCGCTGGGACTGGAGCCCGCCGTGTCGCTGCTCGCGGCCCACCGGGTTCCCCGCTGGGCCGCGACCACCGTCGTCTTCTTGGTCGTACTGGCGCTGCTGGCTGGGTTCATCGCTGCGGCGATCCCCCCGCTGTCGCAACAGGCCAGCGAGCTCATCGCCCAGGCCCCGCGCTATCTGCAGCAAGCCCAGGACCATTCGTCGACCATCGGCCGGCTCAACGAACGATTTCAGCTCCAGCAGCGGCTCACCGACCTTCTCAGCGCCTCCGGCGGATCGGCGGTGAATCAGGTGATCAGCGCGGGCTCAGCGGTTTTCGAGGCCGTGGTCGACACCGTCATCGTCGTCGTGCTGACCGTCTACTTCCTGATCGACCTGCCGCGGATCCGGACCTTCCTGTACCGGCTGGTCCCCCATTCCCGCCGGCCGCGGGCCATTCTGATCGGCGATGAGGTCTTCGCCAAGGTCGGCGCGTACCTGCTGGGCAATCTGGTCATCTCGTTCGTCGCAGGAGCGGCCACCCTGATCTGGCTGTCGGCCTTCAACGTTCCCTACCCACTTCTGCTGGGCATTCTGGTCGCCCTGCTCGACCTCGTGCCCGTGGTCGGCTCGACGATTGCCGGCATCGTGGTCGCGGCAGTGGCATTCACGGTGTCCCTACCCGTCGGGTTGGCGACCATCGTGTTCTTCGTCGTGTTCCGGCTCGCCGAGGACTACTGGCTGATCCCGCGGATCATCGGGCGCGCGGTCGACGTGCCGGCGCTGGTGACCGTCGTCGCCGTGCTCATCGGAGGCGCCGTGCTCGGCATCGTCGGCGCCCTGGTGGCCATCCCCGTCGCGGCGGCCATTCAGCTCGTCGTCCAGGAAATGGTCTACCCGCGGTTGGACAGCACGTGAGTTGATGCCGGGTTCCCGCACACGAACCGCGCCGGAGCGGGTACACCGGGAGGCATGGCGTCTTCTCGGACACGGGTCTTGATCATCGGCGGTGGCTTCGGCGGATTGTTCTGCGCGCGCCGGCTTGGGAAGGTCGACGTCGACGTCACCCTCCTGGACCGCGCGGCCTGCCATGTCTTCCAGCCGCTGCTTTATCAGTGCGCTACCGGGACCTTGAGCATCGGCCAGATCAGCCGCTCGCTGCGCGAGGAACTGGCTCGGCACGCCAATGTGACGACGCTGCTCGGTGAAGCGGTCGACCTGGACGCGACCGCCCGCCGGGTGACCGCGCGCAGGCCGGACGACACCACCTTCACCCTGGACTACGACGTGCTGGTGGTGGCCGTGGGCATGCGGCAGGCCTATTTCGGCAACGACGAGTTCGCCAAGTGGGCGCCCGGCATGAAGACCCTCGACGACGCCCTGGGCATCCGGCGCCGGCTTTTCGGAGCCTTCGAGATCGCCGAGACCCTTCCGCCCGGCCCCGAGCGCGACAGTTGGTTGACCTTCGCCATTGCCGGCGGCGGCCCGACCGGGGTGGAGCTGGCCGGCCAGATCCGGGAGATGGCCACCCGCGCCCTGGCGCACGAGTTCCACAGCATCCAGCCCGAGGAGGCCCGCGTGCTGTTGTTCGACGGCGGCACCTGCGTCCTGAGCAGTTTCGCCCCGGACCTCACCGAGAAGGCGACCCGCGCGCTCGAGCACCTGGGCGTGGAACAGCGGATGGGTGTGCACGTCACCGACGTCAGGCCCGACGGCGTGACGGTGACGCCGAAGGACGGCGGCCCGGCCGAGGACTATGCGGCGCGCACCGTGCTGTGGACCGCGGGGGTCGAGGCGGTGCCCTTCGCTCGCCGGGTCGCCGAAGTCACCGGAGCCGGTGCCGACCGGGCCGGGCGGATCGCCGTGGAACCCGATCTGTCGGTGCCGGGACACCCGGAGATCTTCGTCATCGGCGATCTGGTCGGCCGCGACAAGCTGCCCGGCGTCGCCGAGAACGCCATGCAGGGCGGTCTGCACGCCGCCGCCTCCATCCGCCGGGAGCTGGACGGCAAGCCACGCCGCCCCTTCCGCTACCGCGACCTCGGCTCGGCGGCGTACATCAGCCGCGGGCACGCACTGTTGCAAGCCGGCCCGGTGCGCCTGGCCGGGTTCTTCGGGTGGCTGGGCTGGGGCTTCATCCACATCGCGTTTCTCACCGGCGTCGAGAACCGGATCAGCACGGTGGCCACCTGGCTGGCGACCATCGCGCGGGCCCGCCGGACCGACCGCACCTTCATCCTCGGCGGGACCACCTCACCCGAGCACCCCTACACATGGCTGAAGTTCTTCCACCCCAACATGCTTCCGGTGGCCGAGAAGGGCGACCGCGAATCCGGGAAACGGCACTGAGGCGTTGGGCACATCCGGACCGCCGGATTTTGGTTTCAACCCTCCGGTGAGGGTAGAGTTCATGTCCGCAGCCCGAATGCGCCGTGCCCACCCAGTCGGTGACACGAGCACCAATTCGGCTTTCCCGGCAATTACTTTCACGCAACGCTGCGTGTCCATTCGCGCATTCTTGACACGGGAACGGAAGTACCGATGAACCGGCCTCCCGGCAATCTGCTCACACCGCAACAGCAGCAATCGATATCGGGGACGCTGCGTTCGCCCCGCCGGCTGCGCACCGAGGTGCTCGCCGGTCTCGTGGTTGCGCTGGCCCTCATCCCCGAGGCGATCTCGTTCTCGATCATCGCCGGCGTGGATCCTCGGGTGGGCCTGTTCGCGTCGTTCACCATGGCGGTCACCACCGCGATCGTCGGCGGCAGGCCGGCGATGATCTCGGCCGCCACCGGGGCCGTCGCCCTGGTGGTCGCACCGCTGGTGCACAGCCACGGGTTGGAGTACCTGATCGCCACGGTGATCCTGGCCGGCGTCATACAGATCGCGCTGGGCCTGCTGGGTGTCGCCAAGCTGATGCGCTTCGTGCCGCGCAGCGTGATGGTCGGCTTCGTCAACGCACTGGCGATCCTGATCTTCATGGCCCAGCTGCCCCACCTGATCGGCGTGCCGTGGCTGGTGTACCCGATGGTGGTGGCCGCGCTCGCCATCATCGTGGCACTGCCCAAGCTGACGTCAACGATTCCCGCCCCGCTGGTGGCCATCGTGGTGCTGACCGCGGCCACCGTCGGATTCGGTTGGGCGATACCGAATGTGGGCGACGAAGGAGCGTTGCCGTCGAGCCTGCCCGCACTGCTGATCCCGGACGTGCCGTTCACCTGGCACACGCTGGGGGTCATCGGTCCCTACGCGCTGGCGATGGCCGTCGTCGGGCTGCTGGAATCGCTGATGACCGCCAAGCTCGTCGACGACATCACCGACACACATTCGGGCAAGTCACGCGAAGCCGTCGGGCAGGGTGTGGCCAACATCGTCACCGGCTTCTTCGGTGGCATGGGCGGCTGCGCGATGATCGGTCAGACGATGATCAACGTGAAGGCCTGCGGTGCGCGCACCCGCATCTCGACCTTCCTGGCCGGTTCCCTGCTGCTGGTGCTCGTCGTCGGACTCGGCGATGTGGTGGCCAGAATTCCGATGGCCGCGCTGGTCGCCGTCATGATCATGGTGTCGGTCGGCACGCTGGACTGGCACAGCATCAACCCGAAGACGTTGCGGCGCATGCCCAAGAGCGAGACCGCCGTCATGCTTGCCACCGTCGCGGTGACCGTTGCCACCGACAACCTGGCCTTCGGGGTGGGGGTGGGGACGCTGACGGCGATGGTGCTGTTCGCCCGTCGCGTCGCGCATCTCACCGAGGTGCTCGAGCTCTCCCGTGCCGACGACACCCGCACGTATGCGGTCAGGGGTGAGCTGTTCTTCGCCTCCAGCAATGATCTGGTCTACCAGTTCGATTACGCCGGCGACCCCGCCCACATCGTCATCGACATGAGTCAGGCCCACGTCTGGGACGCCTCGAGCGTCGCCGCCCTGGACGCCATCACCACCAAATACGCGGCCAAGGGCAAGAGTGTCAGCATTGTCGGGATGAACGACAACAGTGCGCAGCGCCATGCGCAGCTCAGCGGCCGGCTCGCCGCAGACCACTAGCCCGCACTCTGAGGGAGACGTCATTGGACGATCAGGAGCACCTGCAGATCGGCGAGGTCGCTACCCGAACCGAACTGTCCATCAAGACAATTAGGCACTACGACGAGGTCGGACTGGTCGTGCCGTCCGCGCGGTCGGTGGGCGGCTTTCGGCTGTACACCTCCGTCGACGTCGACCGGCTGCTGGCGATCCGCCGGATGAAGCCCCTGGGGTTCAGTCTCGACGAGATGCGTGAACTCCTGGCGGCACTGGACACCCTCGCCGCGCCGGCCGCTTCCCCGGCCGAACGGGACCGGGCGACGGCCCACGTGGCCGAATGCCACACCCGGGCCGAGGAAGCCTGCGTCAAACTCATCCGACAACTGGCCTACGCCGAGGAACTGACCGACCAACTGGCCCGCTACCGCAGCTGATCTCCGACCAGCGTCGGCGCGTCGGCCTGGTGCCGGCCGTGGCCGCCATCGCCGGATGGTCGCTGCTCGGCCAGACACTGGGCTGGACAGACACACTCGCCATTTCCGCGGTCGTGATCGCCTCGGTGGTGGCCACCTTCGAACGGCGCGCCCCGGTCGAACGACCGGCACCGATTCCCGCGCCGGTTCACGCGGGCTGAACCGGGCGGCGTTCGGCGGGCACTTCGACGTCCGTCAGTCCGGGACGCCGTCTGCGGTATCCGCGTCGGACACGTGCTGCAGCGGCGTGCCGTCGTGCAACCGGTAGTGGGCTCCGTTGCGCGGTGCGTAGAAGCGTGTGCGACCGCGCCCGCTGGCCTTGGCCTGATACATGGCGGTGTCCGCCCGGCGCAGGATCTCCGTGGGTGTCGACGGCCGATCCGTGTCGATGACCGTGACGCCGATGCTCGCGCTGGCGGTGACGGCCTGGCCGTCGATGAGGATCGGACCTTTCAGCGCATCGTGCAACCGCTCGGCGACCTGCCGGACATCGTCGCCGTTCGCCGGCGCGGCGATGAGCACCACGAACTCGTCCCCGCCCACCCGTGTGAGCGTGTCCGCGGAATGGAGCACCCCCTGCAGACGTTCGGCGCTGGTGATCAGCACCTGGTCGCCCGCATGGTGCCCCAGGGTGTCGTTGACCTGTTTGAGCTGATCGATGTCGATGAACATGACCGCGGCCAGTTGCGGATTCTCGCTCGGCGTCAGTGCCGCCGTGATGAGGGCGAGCGTGCGGATCCTGTTGGGCAGGCCGGTCAGTGCGTCGTGGTGCGCGTGCCGGCGCAACTGCTGGTTGGTCACGTGCTCGGTGGTGACGTCCGCCAGCGACAGGAGCACCGGCGAGCGTTCGGCGTCATCGGGGTCAAGAAGGGTGGCGGTGAAGGAGATCCAGGTCTGATGACCGTCGTAGCGACGCAGTCCGAGCACGCGGTCATGCACGGACTGCCCGGTGCGCAAGGTGATGTTGGCCGGTCGTTGCGCGGCGGGCAGGACATGTCCGTCGGTGTCGAAGACCGGAAAGTCCAGCGCGCGTTCGGCGTTCGTGCCGGGGAATCGGCCGACGCCGTAGCCGAGGATGCGCTCCGCGGCCGGGTTGATCGAGTGGATGCTGCCGTCCCGGCGAATGACGACGATCCCGCGATCCAGCGAATTGACCACCGATTGGAAATGGTCGGCGCCGCGCTGCTGGACGGGATGCTCCGCGGATACCAACACGTAGCCGGAATCCATTGCCGCGGCGGAGGTTCGAACGGAAACCGGAGATCCGGTCGCCGTGTGATGAGTGGTGTGCAGCACGCCACCGGCGGCGAGCACGGCCGGGTCGAGCGGCGCGCCCACGGCCTCGCTGATCGGGTGGCCGAGCACCTGGTCGCGGTGCCGGCCGTACATTGCCTCGGCTGCCGGGTTCCAGTGCGTGATCACACCGTCGTGGGTGGTCGAGATGATCGCGTCGGGCACGTGGTCGACCAACATGGCGCGGCCCGCAGCAGCGCGCTGCGCGGCGCTGCCGGAGGAGATCTCACGCAGCACGGTCTGATGGGCACTGCGACCCGCCCACGTCGTGGGCGTGGTGACCGCCTCGACGTCGAGCACACTGCCGTCGAGGCGGGACAACATCGATACGACGGGCTCATGTGCCTCGTTTGGTCGCGTCAACGCGACGAGGATTGCCTCGGGATCGACGAACTCGGTGATCAACCGGCCCAGCACCTGGTCGGCGGAAGCGGCGGCGACGGATCGCGCTGCCGCGGGGTTCACGTAGACCACCCTCCCGCCGTCGTGCACGAACACCGCACCGGGACTGCTCTCGATCAGGTGACGGAACCCCTGGGCATCGTCCGACGCGCCGAAGGTACTGCCCCCGACGTCCAAATGGTCACCACCTCGGACGAGGTGGGCGCCGGGAGTGCCCAACGCTTCCCCCCTGTAGCCGCCGTCGGATCCATACGCGGCCCATAACTCGTCGTTGTGGTACATCGTCACCGCACGGACGACGCGCGCCGGTTCACATCACCGATCGGCTCGCCGTCGAGCTTCCTCTCCATGGACGCCTCACAGCAAATAATATTTACATCGCCATGATCACAACTTAATACACTATTTGCATCATCAAGCGCCTCGACGCGCCGCTGGTGAATACTTCTGAAGGCACCGAAGGACCCGCGCTCCGACTCGGCGCGACGGGTGTGTCGCGCACCCAGAGCGGCGTGGAAATCACCGTTCACATGCAATGATGAGCTCGTCGTCACTCGCATCTAGTTGTCACACCCCCTTGGGCCCGGTCCGGGAATCTGTCACAATGACTGCGCCTAAAACACGAGGTTATGACCTACGGGAGGGTGCACGCAAGCCATCCACGCCGGTAGATAGCGTCGGCAACAATTTAACTAGAGGGTAAAATAGCAAACAATTGGGGAAGATCATCGGCATGGTCTCGAGTAGCAGTGGCGACTGACACTGCCCGACGCCCGTCGCTGCTTCCACCGCTGCGCACCGGCCGCGCGAAGGGAGTTGCCGGAGCTCTCGGTGGGATCGGTCTCTCGGTGTTCGTCGTCGCGATGCTCGTCGGGAAAGCAGCACTGCCCGCGGCCACGGCACCGCTCGGACTCCTGGCCGTCGGCGCACTGGCATCCGGATGCGCATTCCGGGCGGCGCGTGCCGCATGCGGTGGGCAACGGTCGGCATGGGGCGTACTGGCCGTCGGATTGAGCGGTTGGGTGCTCGGGGACGCAGTCTGGGCCGCCGCCGCCATCGCGGGTTCCGTCGGCGCGGTCAGCGGATGGTGCCTCGGGCTCGGCTACGCTCTGCTGCCCATCTCGGGACTGATCGCCGCGGTGCTGGTGCCGAGCACACCAGGCACGGGATTCGGTCTGCGCCTGCTGCTGGACGGCGTCCTGATCACCTCGTCCCTGCTGATGATCGCAGTGATCGCCGCGCGCCACTACGACATCAGCCTCGATATGCCGTGGGCGATGTCGATGCCGTTCACCGCGACGTATTTCGGCCTGGCCGTCGTCACGACGGTCGTCATCTCCAAGTCCGGTGCGGGCCAGCGGTGGTCACCCAGCCTGACGGCAACGGGCTTCTTCCTGCTGGGCACCGGCGGCGTGCTCTACGGACAGCTCGCCCGCAGCGGCGGCGACATCACGGTCCTGCCGGTCGTGGCGTGGGCCTGCGGCCTCTACGCGTTCGCTCTCGCCGCGACCACCTCGCACCCCGGTCCCGCCATCGACACGGTCCGCCGTCCGGCGCCGTCACGCCTTCATCAATGGCTGCCCGTCGCGCCGTTGATCGTCGCCACCACCCTCGGCTCGCTGTACCTGTGGCCTGACTCCGACAATCAGATCGCCGTGTTCAGCATCGGATTGGTGATGGCGGCCACGGTGGTGGGACGCCAACTGCTTCTGCTCGACCACAACCGGCGACTGCTCCGCGCCACCACACCCGCGACGGGCCTGGCCACCCGACGGCGACTGGACGAGCATCTCAGGAACAGCGTCCGGCGCCATGCCGAGCGGGCCAGCCCCATCTGCGTGGTCATCATCGGGCTGAGCGACTTCGCGATGATCAAGTCGGCCGTCGGACCCGGGGTCTCCGAGGCGCTGCTTCACGAAGCCCGCGCGCGGGTCCTCGCCAATGCCGGGCCTGCGCGCACCGTGGCCCGCCTCAGCGAAGACACCCTCGCCATCGTGGTCGACGACACCTGCGACGCGGCAACCACTCTCGCGACCGATATCGTCGCCGCCTTCGACGAACCGCTGGGATTGTCGGGCAGGCCCGTGAACGTCCACGTCCGCTTCGGCCTGGCCTGCCCCGCCGCCGACGCGCTCGATCCCGTCACCGCCGACGGTCTGCTCGCGGACGCGCTGTCGGCACTTGAGGGCGCCCGCAGCGCCACCTCGACGGGCCAATCACTGTGTGCCACCGACCCGCCCGGCCACGAGTTGGCGGAGCCCAGGTGGCGCGGCGGCCTGGACCGCGTACGTTTCATCCACCAACTGCGCGTGGCGGTCGACAACGCCGACCTCACCCTGCTGTATCAACCCAAATTCGACCTGCGCACCCAGACGCTGTCCGGTGTCGAGGCCCTGCTGCGCTGGCCGCACGACGAACTCGGCGTGCTCTCCCCCGCCGACTTCCTCCCGCTCGTCGGCGAACTCGGCCTTCTCGACGCGGTCACCGACATCGTGCTCCAGCGGGCCATCAGCGACGCCGCTTGGTGGAGCACCACCGGCCCCGCCATACCGGTGGCCGTGAACATGTCGGCGCCGACGTTGATCGACCCGGCACTGCCCCGGCGCATCACGTCCCTGCTGGGCGCCCACCACGTCGCCGCGAGCACGCTGACCGTCGAGATCACCGAGGACCTGTTGATCAGCGACCTGGATCAGGCTCGCAGCGTGCTGCACAGGTTGCGGGAGTCCGGCGTGCGGGTCGCCATCGACGATTTCGGGAGCGGCTACGGATCGATGACGTATCTACGCGTGCTGCCCATCGACGACGTGAAGATCGACCGGCCGTTCGTCGCACCGATCGTGTACGACGTGCGCGCGGCCGCCATCGTCAAGGCCATGATCGAGCTGGCCGGTGAGCTGGGCATCGCGACCACCGCGGAGGGTGTCGAAAACCAGGAGACCGCCGACAAACTGAAACTGCTGGGATGCGATTTCGTCCAGGGCAACTTCTTCAGCCGGCCGCTGTCGGCCGAGGACGTTCGGGCCACCTACCAGCCCCAGCAGCGCGACAGATAACCGTGCTCGATTCTGCTTAATGTGATTCGAAACTGGGTACTAGCGACTCGCACGTTGCCGTACTCCGAGAGAATCGAGCCTCACATGACTGTCGCCCAGATCGTTCGTGGTGTCCCTCTTGCCGCCGCCGTCGCAGGCGCCGTACTGCTCGGCGGCCTGACCGCGGGCTGCAGCTCGGACAAGGGCAGCGGTGATTCCACCTCCACCACCTCGACGACGACGGAGTCGACCACGGCCCCGACGACCACGGTCACCACCACCATGGAGACACCGGCACCCTCGATGACCGAGACGGGCGCCCCCGGTGCCGGCGCAGGCCCGGGCGGTGCCACGGCAGGTGTACCCGGAGCCGGCGCAGGTGCCGGTCCGGGTGGCGCCACCGCAGGCGTGCCCGGGGCAGGAGCAGGTGCCGGTCCGGGTGGCGCCACCGCAGGCGTGCCCGGAGCAGGAGCCAGCGCCGGTCCCGGTGGCGCCGGCGCCTGTGCAGGTCCGGTCTGCGTCGGCACCGGCGGCTAACCGGTCAGAGCCCGATGTACACCGATTTGGTGTTGAAGTAGGCCTCCAGGCCCTTTTTTCCGCGCTCGCCGCCCCAACCTGACTGCTTGTGCCCACAAATGGGCATGGACGGGTCGGCGGCGAGCGCGGAGTTCACCCAGATCTGGCCGCCGCGCAGCGCGTTCGCGACACGATGGGCACGGCTGAGGTTCTCGGTCCAGATCGCACCGGCCAAGCCGTATTCGGTGTCGTTTGCGGCCGCAACCGCCTCTTCCTCGTCGTCGAACGGGATCACCGAACCGACCGGCCCGAAGATCTCCTCCTTGATCAAACGCATGTCCGGCGTGGTGTTCGTGATGATCGTGGCCTCGTAGAAGTAGCCCTTCCGATCCATCGGCTTTCCACCGGTGATCACCTCTGCACCGCCCGCCACCCCGTCGTTGACGATGCCCTCGACACGGGTGCGCTGCTTGGCGCTGATCAGCGGGCCGAGCACCGAGGTCGGATCCTCGTAGCCGCCCATCGGCAGCATCTGGGCGAATCCGGCGAGGCCCTCGACCACCTGGTCGTAGATCTTGCGCTGGACGTAGATGCGTGACGTGCAGGAACAGTTCTGCCCCGAACCGGCCAGCAGCCCCATCGCCGCACCCATGATCGACTTCTCCAGGTTCGCGTCGTCGAACATGATCAGCGGCGACTTGCCGCCGAGTTCCAAGGTCAGGCGCTTCAGATTGCCCGCAGCGGCCGCGACGATCAGCCGGCCGACCTCCGTGGAACCGGTGAAAGCGATCTTGTCGACATCCGGGTGCGCCGTCAGCGCCGCACCGGTGGTCTCGCCGTAGCCGGTGATGACGTTGAGGACGCCGTCGGGCAGGCCGGCCTCACGGAAGATCTCCTCAAGTTTCAGCGCCGAGAGCGGCGTCTCCTCGGCGGGCTTGAGCACCGCGCTGCAGCCCGCCGCCAGAGCCGGTGCCACCTTGAGCATGGCCACGAAGAAAGGGCCGTTCCACGGGATGATCAGGCCGACGACGCCGACGGGCTCCAGCTGGGTGAAGGTGTGGTACTCCTCGAAGTGGCCGAGCAGGCCGTCGGAGACCAGGTTGGCCGACTCCCCATGGATCTTGCCGACCCAGCCCGCGTAGTAGATCAGCATCTCGTTGGCGACCTTGATGATCTGCTGCGCGGCGATCGCGTTCATGCCGTTGTCGCGGGCTTCGATCTCGGCCAGTTCCTCGGTGCGGCGCTTGATGATCTCGGCGGCCTTGAACAGGACCTCGGCCCGATGCGCGGCGGGCAGCCTGCGCCACACACCCGACTCGAAGGTTTCGCGTGCCCTCGCCACCGCCGCGTCGACGGCGGCCTGGTCGGAATCGGGGACCTCGGCGATCTGCTCCTCGCTGGAGGGGTCATACACCGCAATGGTGGTACTCAACGTCCGTCATCCTTTCGCCGGGCCGCTCAACGATCCGCGGGCCCTGATGGGCAAACCACGGCGAGCTTATGCGCGTAAGCAGCGGGCGTCCAGAGCCGAGTGGGTATTGCGGTGCCGACGGGACGTCGAGCGTGCCCCCAGAGCGCGATTGCGCGGGCACTCGCGATCCAGGTGCACGCTGGCGGGTATCGCTACTCGACGCCGAGGTCGTTGCGTGGGAGGCCCTTGTGCCGCGACCATGCTCCACAATCGATACTCACAAAACGTGCGGCCGGAGCGTCTACTCAGTGTGACAGTCAAACAGCCCTTCCAAGCGGTGGTCGCCGATCACGGCGCCACGGTGTTGCGAGTCTGTCGGGTGATAGTCGGACCCGTGGATGCCGACGACGCGTGGTCAGAGACCTTCCTGTCCGCGCTGAAGGCCTACCCGGACCTACCTGCCGACGCGAACGTCGAAGCCTGGTTGGTGACGATCGCCCACCGCAAGGCGGTCGACATCATCCGCCTCCGGACACGCCACGCCGTCCCCACCGACGACCTCCCGGACCGACCCACCGCAACGCGCGACGACGACCGCAGCGATCTCCTGGACGCGCTGAATCGCCTGTCGCCCAAGCAGAAACACGCCGTGGCCTACCACTACCTGGCCGGCCTGCCGTACGCCGAGATCGCACACATCACCGGCAGCAGCCCCGACGCCACCCGGCGCGCGGCGGCCGACGGTATCGCGGTGCTGCGACGCACCTTCACGAAAGGACACCACTGATGACCACCGACCCGATCCTCGATCTCGCCCGGACCACCGCCCCCGGCGCGGGTGACCTTGCCGCGCTGCAGGCCCGGCTTGCAGCCGACGCGCACCGCGACGGTGTCCTCGACATCGCCTACCGCGTCGTCGACAGCCCCGTCGGGCCACTCCTGATCGCTGCCACCGACCAGGGCCTGCTGCGCGTCGCGTTCGCCAACGAGGGCCACGACGCCGTCCTGCAGCAGCTGGCCGACAAGGTCAGCCCACGGATCCTGCTGGCGCCCGAGCGCCTCGACGCCGCAGCGCACGCCCTCGACGAGTACTTCGCCGGCACCCGGCGCCACTTCGACCTGCCGCTGGACTGGCGGTTGTCCGCAGGCTTCCGCAACACCGTGCTGCGCCATCTCCCCGACATCGGGTACGGGCACACCGCCAGTTATGCGGCGGTCGCCGCGTTGGCAGGCAATCCGAAGGCCGTCCGCGCCGTCGGCACCGCCTGCGCGACCAACCCGCTGCCGGTCGTCGTGCCGTGTCACCGCGTCGTCCGCAGCGACGGCACCATGGGCGGCTACCTGGGAGGTGCCGAGGCCAAGCGACTGTTGCTCGACCTGGAAGCCGCGTGATGACCGCCGACTGGGAGCACTTGGCCGACGAGCTGAACAACGTCGGCGCCGCCCCCCTCGGCCCGCTGGTGTCGGCGGCCGAGGCTGCCGCCATCGCCGCGCTCTACGACGACGAGGTGCGGTTCCGCTCCACGATCGACATGCAGCGCTACCGCTTCGGACAGGGTCAGTACCGCTATTTCGGCAGGCCCTACCCGACCGTCCTCGACGATCTCAAGCACGCGCTCTACCCGCGACTGCTGCCGATCGCACGCGACTGGTGGTCCAAACTCGGCCGGGACGCCCCGTGGCCGGACAGTCTCGATGACTGGCTGCGCATGTGTCACGATGCGGGGCAACCGAAATCGACGGCGATCCTGTTGAAGTATGGTCCGGGAGACTGGAACGCCCTGCACCGAGATCTGTACGGAGAGCTGATCTTTCCGCTACAAGTGGTGATCAGTCTGAGCGCGCCCGGCGTCGACCACACCGGCGGGGAGTTCCTGCTTTATGAACAGCGGCCACGCGCGCAATCGCGGGGCACCTCGATCGTCATCCCGCACGGCCACGGTCTGGTGTTCACCACCCGCGAGCGTCCGGTCGCCTCGCAGCGCGGATGGTCGGCGGCGCCGATCCGTCACGGCGTATCCACCGTGCGGTCGGGCACCCGGTTCAGCCTCGGGCTGGTCTTCCACGACGCGGCATGAAGTCTTACCGCCTGCTCGGTGCGGACGGCCGGCCATACACCAGCCCGGCGCCGGGCACCCTCGGTGGGCACCGCCGCGGAAAGCTCTACGGGCGGTTGGACTGTCCGTCGGCGCTGCGCACGCTGGCTGCGGGCGGCTATGTGGCGCAGCGGGTGTTCTTCGCCGACGAACCGACCGCCGTCGCCGCCGGATACCGGCCCTGCGCAGTATGCCTGCCTGCGGCCTATCGGCGGTGGAAGGCGCGCGGCGGCTGATCGCCGACCGCCATCAGCAGATCCTCGTAGGCCTGCACCGTCCGGTCGTTGCCGAGCCGAACCCGTGCGCATCGGCCGACCTCACCCCTGTCGGCCCGCGTCACGGTGGCGATCGCCGTTGCGAGCCGGTCGACCTCGCCGGGACCGGCATCTACCAGCGTGCCCCCGGGCGGGGTGACCACTTCGGGTAGACCGCCTCGGCGCAGTCCCGCCACGGGTGTGCCCGTCATCTGAGATTCCGCAGCCACCAGACAGAACGGCTCCTCCCAGCGGGGCGTCACCAAGGTCGCCGCGCTCTCCCCGTAAAAAGAGGCCAGTTCCGTATCCGTCAGTGCACCAACATATTCGGCACCGCGGCCGAGCATCGGCCGGATGACGTGATCGAACCACGCCGGATCACTGATCGGGCCCGCCAACCGCAATGGGATTCCGGCGACGGCCGCAGCCTGCACCGCAAGGTCCGCTCCCTTCTCCGGGGTCAGCCGGCCCACCCAGGCCAGTACACCTCCGCCGGGTCCCGCCGGAAAGCGGTCGCCGTCCACCCCGTTGTGGATGACGTGCACGGCCGGCAGTGTCTCCCATTGCCTGCGCAGAGCCGCACTGACCGCGACCAGGTGGGCCGACTCGCCGGCCAGCCACGCCCCGATCTCCATCCAGGGGAACGGCGGTGTGTGCAGTGTCGTGACCATCGGCGTGCGCATCGCCGAACTCGCCGCCAGCGGAAGTTGATGCAGGCTCTGGTTCACCACCGCATCGATGTCGTTGCGGCCCAACAGGTCACGGACCACGCCGAGGTACGCGACTTGATCCCGGAGGAACTCGGGTTCGGGCATGTTCGGGTCGCCGGAGGCGATCGTCGACAACGCCGGGGTCTCCGCCAACTCGTGTAGTCGATCGGCCAGCGCCACATCCGTGCCGGCCCGCGCCCACAATTCGACGTGATGTCCGCGGCCGCGAAAGCCGCGTACCAGGTCAGCGGTGAAGCGTTCCTGACCGCCGGCGTAGGGTTCGGCGATCGGGTACCGTGCAGTGCCGATCACCGCGATCCGCATCACATGGCCTCCAGCGCAGCAACATACGATGCGAAGCCGCCCTCCACGCGCGACAGTTGCCGGCCGGAGGTCTGGACAGTGGTCTGATGGGTGGCCACCCACCTCGTCGTGACCTGCTGGATACGCGCGACCAGGTCGACGTCTTCCTCACTTCGGGTGTCGCGGAAACCCCCGGCGCTCGAATAGACGCCGGCACGGAAACCCAGATTCGCGCCGTGCACGTGGTGGTGGTTCTCGCCGAGCTGGTAGCGCTTGCGCCACAGTTGGTAGACCCGCGGGCTGACGTCCATGGGCGTGACGGTCCCGATGACGGCGTCCAGGCCCGAGTTGGCCAGTGCCACCTGACGTTCCAACCAGGTGGGGTCCACCACGGTGTCGGCATCGGTGTTGGCGATCCACAACTGCTCCTGCACCACTCCGGCTTGCGCCGCGCGCGAGATCGCATCGGTGATACCCGTTCGTCGTGTGGTGCCCACACACCCGGCTTGGACGGAGAGCGCGCGCACACCGAACCCGCGGACCACGGCGGCGGTGCTGTCGGTACAGCAGTCCAGCACCACCGTGATGCCGCAGGACACCTCGGGACGGCGCTCCACGAGGTGCTCGGCGGCAGCGCACACACTGCGCAGGCACGCGGCGATCCGGCCCTGTTCGTTGTTCGCCGGTATGACGACCTCGACGTGCCGGATGGTGCTCATGGCCGGCCGCGATATTCGTCGTAGACGGAAACGGGCCGGCCCCACACCTCGACGAGCAGGTCGGCATCTTCGTACCGGGCCCGCAGTGGCAGGTCGAACAGCGCCGCGGCTTGTGCATGCACCGCCGCACCGTCCAGAGGGGTGTCGGTGACCGGGCCACGCCAGTGCGCCAGCACGATCTCGCCGTGCTCCCGCACCAGGCGCCGCGCGGCCCGCAGCGTGGCCAGCAATTCCTCGCCATGGAGGAAATAGCCGATCTCGGAAAGGATGACGACGTCGAATGGTGTGCTGGGCAGGTCGGCCGGTGCGGCGCCGAGTATCCACCGCACCCGGTCCGACCGTGTCCGGGCCACCGCCAGGGCCCGCGGACTGGCGTCCATGGCGACCACCTCGTCCGCGCGAGCGGCGAGCATCTCAGTGAGTTGACCGGTGGCACAACCCACCTCGAGGATATCGGCGTAGCGGTCTCGGCCCAGGCACGCGAGCACGACGGCGAACCTCCGCCGTTCGTAGGCGAAATCGTCGAGATGCCACGGATCGTCGCCACCCGAATCGAACATGGCATCGAAAGGCTGCGCGATGGTGTCTCGCGGCCGGCCGGAGTCGATGAATGCACCGACCCGTGCGGCCAGGTCCGGTGCCGCCGGAATCAACACCGTCTCGACCACGCGGTACGCGCGGTTCAGCACGGCCGACCCCACGATCGGGAATCCGTCGGCGGCGACCAGTTGTGTGGTGTAGCAGTCGATCGCCGAGGATTTCGCGCGCAGGCCCCGCAGGCTCGGCGTGAGGACCCGCACCCTCGACCACTCCATGTCATCGGGTGTCGCCCAGTGCCACAGCCAGATCGGATAGTTGAGCAGGATGGCCGACTGCCGGCGGGCAACGGATTCGGCGGCCCGCGCGACGGCGTCGTGGTCGGCGTGCCCGTCGGTCTCGACGGGCACGAACAGCAGAGTGTGTTCGTCGACCAGTGGTATCAACCGTCGGCACAACTGGTCGGCCATCCGGTCCAGGGCGCCGTCGGGCAGGTCCCACCACACCGCCGAAATGCCCGGACCGAGCACGGCCAGAGCCCGATCGCCTTCGGCGCGACGCGGATCCGCCGCACCGCCGTGCGTGACGAATACGACCGTGGCGTCGACGCCGCGCGCGTGCAGATCGGCCAGGGTCGCGCCCAGCGCCAAGGTTTCATCGTCGGGGTGCGGCGCCACCACGACGACGCGGGAACAGCACGCCAACACAGCATCCAGATCCAACCGGGGCACCTGGTCCCACGCAGCGTCGAGCAACCAGGCCGGTTCGCTGGTGCCCACATCGCGGTGACTGAACGAGCGAGCCTCAGCCACGAGACGTCTCCATTCCCGCGACGACAAGCTCACCCAGGAAGGCGAGGTCGCGTTCGGCGTGATGCTGGCGCAGGTACACGCCGAGGTCCGCGACGCGGCGGGCGTAACTTTCGTCGCCGACCAAGGGTCCGGGCCCCAGCGCATGGCTCGCCGTCTGCAGGACTGCTTCGGCGCAGCGCACGACGACCGCGCGCACGCGTTGCGCCAGCAACAGCGTCGTCTGCGGGCAGGCCCCGGCGTCGATGGTGTCGGCGGCGTGCTCCAGGCAGGCACCGGCGGCGAACAACATCTCGTCGACACTGCCCAACTGCGACAATAGAATTCGGTCCGCGCTACGTGTGGATGCGTGGTCCGCCAGCTTCGCCCCGAAGGCTCGAGCAATGCCATACCAGGCCGCGGCCACGCCGATGGCCCCCCACCCGAAACCGGGCCGGTCCAGGTACCAGCCCGGGTCGCCTACCGCGACGGCCGGCGCGCCGTCGAGCTCGATCGGTCCGCTGGGGATGGCCGCCAAACCCCGCGCGACCCACCGCACCGGCGCGGTGGTGACGTGCGCGGAATCGAGTCGCACCGCGAAGGCCCGCTGCCCGTGACCGGGCACCTCAGCGGTGATCACGGCATGCGAGAGCTGTCCCGCAAGCGAACACCATGGTTTGGTGCCGCTCAGCGTCCAGCCCTGCGGACCCTCGTGCACCTCGAGGTGGACGCCGGGCATGTGCGCCGCGTACACACCCCATGTCGACAGGGCGTCGGCGCCGATGGCGGGGATCACGGCGCCCAGCCCGGCCTGGTGAAGGATCGCCTGCGCGTCCAGATGTGGTTCGACCACCCGGACCACGGTGGCGTCGAGCAGCCCGAGAGTGGCCAGCGCGCGAAGGTAGTCCACAGTGCGCCCGCCGCCCGGGCGGCAACCGCCGTTCGACAACTCGGTGGCGACCCGCAGTGCCGCAACGACATCCGGGGTTTCGCCGTCGAGCACCTCGGCCTTGACACGATGATAAAGATGCTCGTCCACAAGCGGATTCCACCAGTCAACAAAGCCCTCCCCCACGTCCGATCTATACCCATTCGCGGACGTTTCAAGCGGGTGATGGTTCAGCGCGCCGGAAAGCGGGCATTCCGTGATGTGCACGGCGTACGTGCTGAACGGAACAGTGATGAGCGACGAAAACGCACAGATCGTCAAATGGGATCCCACGGTGGCCCGACGGATATGCGGTGCGGTCGGACCGATCGTCAAGCGCTACTTCCGCGCCGAGGTCAACGACTTGGACCATCTGCCGCCGGCCGGTGGGGCGCTGGTGGTGTCCAACCATTCTGGCGGTGTCCTCACCCCCGACGTGCTGATCTTCGCGCCTGCGTTCTATGACGCCATGGGCTATGACCGGCCGTTGCACATCCTGGCCCACTACGGGGTGTTGATGGGACCTTGGGGTTCGGTGTTGTCGCGAGCCGGGGCGATCGAGGCGTCGCCGGGCAACGCGGCTGCCGCACTGAACTCCGACGCGGTGGTGCTGGTGTTCCCGGGCGGCGACTACGACGCGTTCCGGCCGACTCACGAAGCGAACACCATCGATTTCCAGGGCCGCACGGGGTACGTGCGCACGGCGATCGATTCCGGTGTCCCGATCGTCCCGATGGTGTCCATCGGCGGTCAGGAAACCCAGCTGTTCCTGGCCCGCGGTGACGGTCTGGCACGCAAGCTGGGACTGCACAAGATCCGGTTCAAGGCTCTGCCCTTGGCGTTCGGTCTGCCCTTCGGACTGACGACGGTGCTGCCGTCGAACATTCCGCTGCCGTCGAAGATCGTGATGCGGGTACTGGAACCCATCCACGTCGCCGAGCAGTTCGGCCGGGACCCCGACATCGATGAGGTCGACGCGTACGTCCGGATGGTCATGCAAGCGGCGCTGGACGAATTGGCCCGGGAGCGCAGGTTCCCGATTCTGGGCTAGCTTCGTCACCTGATCGCCATGCGCCCACACCAGCCAGAGGAGACCCGATGCCAGATTCACCATTGTCCGCTGCGGCCAAGGAGATGTTGGCCAAACCCAACCCATCCGTCATCAGCACCGTACGCAGTGACGGGCAGCCTGTTTCGGCAGCGACGTGGTATCTGCTGCGTGGCGAGCAGATCCTGGTCAACATGGACGAGGGCCGAAAGCGCTTGGAGCATTTGAGGAAGGACCCACGGGTTTCCCTCACCGTCATCGATGGATCCGACTGGTACACCCACGTCACCGTCATCGGCCGCGTCACCGAAATATACGACGACGAGGGTCTCGCGGATATCGACGCGCTGTCGCGCCATTACACCGGCGAGTCCTACCCAACCCGAGACCGGGCGCGGGTCAGCGCACTCATCGATATCGACCGGGTGCACGGCTGGGGAGCGCAGAAGAACAACAATCAGGCAAGCGGCGGTCGGTAGAAGCCTGCGTCAGTTCGACCTCAATGACGTCATGCGCCAAACTCACAACGTGAATCGAAAGTTTCGGCGCGCCCAGCCATCGGAGCCACCCGTGGCAGCAGACGTACCCACCTGGTTCACCACCGCGCTGGCCCAGACTCCCGATCATGCGACGATCGACGTCTCCGGCTGCACCATCCACCTGCGGCTCTGGGGCGATACCACCAAGCCCGCACTGGTGTTCGTCCACGGCGGTGGAGCACACTCCGGCTGGTGGGACCATCTCGCTCCGCTCTTCTCCACCACACACCGGGTGGTCGCGCTGGATCTGAGCGGGCATGGCGACAGCGGCACCCGCCCCGAGTACTCCGTGTCGATGTGGGCCCGCGAGGTGCTGGCCGCCGCGCAGGCGTGCGGCTCCCCCACCCAGCCGACCATCGTCGGCCACAGCATGGGCGGCTGGGTCGGCGCCGCCACCGCCACCCGCTACGGCACGCAGATCGACAGCGCCCTGGTCATCGATTCACCGCTGCGCGACCGCGCACCGGAAGAAGTGCGGTTGCGCAACCGGCGCCGCGACACCCCGGGCTACCGCACCGAAGAGGACATCCTGTCCCGCTTCCGCGCGGTACCCACCCAAGAGGTGACGCTGCCCTACATCGAACGACACATCGCCGCGCAGTCCGTGCGCAAGACCGATCATGGTTGGGTGTGGAAGTTCGACCCTGAGATCTTCGGCGGCCTGCGCCTGGAGGAGACCCCTGCCGACGAGGAGATCCTGGAGAACGTATTCGCCCGAATCCCTTGCCGGATAGGCTATTTGCGCTGCGAGCACGGCCTGGTTCCACCACCGATGGCCGACCAGATCCGTTCACTGCTCCAATTGCGGGGACCGTTCGTCGAACTCGCCGAGGCCGGCCACCATCCGATGCTGGACCAGCCGCTGCCACTGGTCGCCACCATCCGCACACTGCTGGAATTCTGGTCCATCACGTAGAACGTTTCCTCCGCCGGACAGGGCGTCTCATGCCCGGCGCGTTAGGCTGCACGCGATAACCCGTTGCGTTTGGAAGGAATTTCGTGGGCAAGATAGTGACAGTCGAATACGTCGATGACATCGACGGTGTACCGATTGATGCAGAATCCGTTGACACCGTTGAATTTTCGTATCGCGGCAAGGACTACACACTTGTCTTGACGAAGAAGAATGGCGCCCAATTCGACAAGGACGTTGCTCGCTACATCAGGGCCGCGAAGAAGGCACAGACCCGAGACGAACGATCAGCCCGTAAGAAAGTTCGGCCGGCAAGCCACGTTGCGACGAAGAAGCCGGTCGCCAAGGGCAGGGCTTCTCGGGGCAACGCCGCGAAGCCCGCGGCGACCGGTCCCCAACGTGCGCAAGCGATCCGCGAATGGGCCGCACAGAACGGACACACCATCTCCGCTCGCGGGCGGATTCCCGCCGCGATTCAAGAGGCGTACGACGCAGCCACCTGACTCGCGCCTTCCTACGTGAGATCCTGGGATCATGACGAAGACGGCACGCGTGGGGCGTGTGATCGGATGGACATGCGTCGCAATTGGGGGCGTACAGCTCATCGGAGGGGTACGCGCAGAGCCCGGGATGTCCGCTGATGCGACTGTGGATTCCCACATTCGCTTCATGGGCCCCGTCTTTGCCGGATATGGGCTGGGGTGGCTCGACGCCGTGTCCGGCCCCACACCGGACTTCAAACGCCTGCGCACCCTCGCGAATCTGATGGCGCTGGGCGGCATCGGCCGGCTGGTGACGCGCGCCACCCTGGGTCGACCACATCGATTCCACGAACTCTTGCTCGGCGTCGAGCTCGCGGCGCCGGTGGTTGTCGTGGCGATGGGGCGGCTCGACCGCGTAGCGAATTGACTGCGGCAGATTCATCCCGGCGGGCGAAACGCCTCTCGACGAAAGATCAACCGGCCCGGGTTCATTCCCCGCTGGTCTCCGCGACGCTCAGAGTTCTGGATCAAATAAGCGCTGCTAATGCAAGCTAAGAATTATTAGCTGTACTGTCGACGCGACCGGCCTTACCGTCACTGACATGAGTTCGCCCGTCCTCCTCGGCTTCCTGACCACCATGACGCTGATCGCCGCCATCGGCGCGCAGAACGCGTTCGTGCTGCGCCAAGGCATCCGCGGCGAACACGTCATCCCGGTGATCGCGTTGTGCACGGTCTCGGACCTGATCCTCATCGCCGCCGGCATCGCGGGCGTCGGCGCGATCATCACCGCCCATCCCGACGCGCTGACCGTCGCCAAACTCGGCGGAGCCGTGTTCCTCATCGGCTACGGCGTGCTGGCCGCCCGGCGCGCGTTCCGCCCGTCGACGCTGAATCCGACGGGTAAAGCCCCGGCCCGACTGGCCGAGGTGCTGGTCACCTGCGCGGCACTCACCTGGCTGAACCCGCACGTCTACCTCGACACCGTGGTGCTGCTCGGCTCCATCGCCAACGAAAACCGCGATCAGCGCTGGCTTTTCGGCGCAGGCGCGGTGATGGCCAGTGCGCTGTGGTTCACCGGACTGGGCCTGGGCGCCAAGCGTCTGGCCGGGCTGTTCGCCACCCCGTTGACATGGCGGGTCCTGGATGGGGTGATCGCGGTCATCATGGTCGCGCTCGGCATCTGGATGGGGACGTCCTAGCGCGTTGACTCGGCGGTGAGGGTTGTACCCACTCGCACTTTTGCGCCCTGGCCGCCGAGTCAACGGCGTGATGCACGTAATCCGCCGACCAAGCGCGCCAGCGCCGCGCCCGCATCCCGGCGCGCGGTGCCACGATCGTCGGCCGCGGCGATCATCAGCGCGGTGTCGTTCACGAGCATCAGCAGGATCATCGCCAGCGGCCGCACCGGCTGGCTCTCGATAACGCCGGCGTCGATCGCCTCGACGATGCGCTGCTCGATCGGCACCAAGCCCCTGGCCTGCTCGGCCTGATGCCAGCGTGCGGGCCCGAACACCGCGGGGCCGTCGACCAACAACGCCTGCACGTCGGGCGCCTCGACCACGATGTCGAGAAACGACAGCAAGACCGCCTGCAGGGCGACCAGCGGGTCCTCGGAGGACACGGCCCGGTCTTCCAGTAGGTGAGCAACCCTGCGGTGGACGTCGTCGACGACCGCGAGGAACAACTGCTCGCGATCGGCGAAGTGCGCATAGAACGCGCCCCGGGTGCCGACGCCGGCCGCGCTGACGATGTCAGAGGTGCTCGTGGCAAAGAACCCTTGGCGCGCCCACAGATCCCGGGCCGCAGAAATGATCGCGGTCCGTGTCGCAAGTGCCTGTTGCTGTCGACTCACCGCTGTTACCGTAACTCACATGCAGCCTGCATCTGAACTGCTCGACGTCGAGCGGGACCATCAGCACCACGATGACGACGTGTGGCAGTCATTCGAAACGTTCAACCTTCTGATCGGGTTCGGGCAGCCCTCGCCGCACGCGGCCTACGCCGCCCTGCGCGCCGAGGCGCCGGTCCATGCCGGACTGCCGCACCTGAACATGCCCGGCAACAGCGGCGACGGTCCACCGACCTTCAGCGTGTACTCCTACGAGGCCGCCGCACAGGCGCTGCTCGATCCCGCGACCTTCAGCAATGCCGCATATTTCGACATCGTCACCAAGGTCATGGGGCGCTCCCTGATCGAGATGGACCCGCCCGAACACCGGGAGTACCGCAGCCTGCTGCAACCATCGCTGGGCCCAAAGACGATGGGCGGGTGGCAATCTCGGTTCATCACTCCGATGCTGGACGAGATGACGGCCGAGTTGCGGTCCGCCGGGCACGCCGACCTGGTCCGCGGGTTCCTGTTCACTTTTCCCATGCGGACCTTCGCCGCGATCCTGGGACTCCCACCGACGCAGTACTCGGCGTTCCACCGCACCGCGATCGAACTGCTCACGCTGTCCTACGACGTGGACAAAGGGTTGGCGAGCGCGGCCAAGCTCGCGGACATGTTCGCGCCGCTGCTGGCCGAGCGGCGCCAATCGCCCACCGCCGACCTCATCTCGGTGCTGGCCAACGCCGAGCATGACGGCCACCGGTTGACCGATGACGAGATCTGTTCGTTCCTGCGACTGTTGTTGCCGGCCGGGGCGGAGACGACATACCGGTCGTCCTCGTCGCTCATGGTGGCGCTGCTGTCCGACCCCGAACAATTGGACGCGGTGCGCAACGACCCGGCCGCGCTGAGCGCCGCAGTCAACGAGGCCGTGCGGTGGGAAACGCCGCTGCAGTTCGTCCCGCGCCTGGCCACCAGAGACACCGAACTCGGCGGTGTGCGGATTCCCGCCGGGTCCACGGTCATGGTGCTGATCGGGGCTGCCAACCGCGACCCGGCGCGGTGGGAGGATCCCGATCGGTTCGACCTGGCCCGGCCTTACCATTCCACCCTCGGCTTCGGGTACGGCGTGCACATGTGCCTCGGCATGCACCTGTCCAAGGTCGAAACCGAGGGCCTGGTCCGCGCTCTGCTGAAGGCGCTGCCCGGCCTGCGTCTGGACCCCGACCACCCGGCACCGACCATCGAAGGGACGTTGATGCGTTCGCCCGCGCATCTGAACGTGCTGTGGGATACCTGATTTGCGAACGCGGGTACCCTCGCGGCCATGCGCTCCGACAACGACACCTGGGACATCACCACCAGCGTGGGTTCGACGGCTCTGTTCGTCGCCGCGGCCCGAGCATTGGAGGCCCGCAAGCCCGATCCGCTGGCGGTCGATCCTTACGCCGCCGTCTTCTGCCGGGCCGTCGGCGGCCAATGGGCCGACCTCGTCGATGGTAAAGAGACCGACAGCCGGCTCACCACAACGGATTTCGGCACCCACTTCGTCGACTTCCAGGCCGCGCGCACCAAGTATTTCGACGACTACTTCATACGCGCCGCCGGAGCCGGTGTGCGGCAGATCGTGATGCTGGCGGCAGGCTTGGACTCCCGCGCGTACCGCCTGCCGTGGCCGGACGGCACGGTCTCCTACGAGTTGGACCAACCCCGGGTGCTGGAGTTCAAGCGCGAAGTTCTCCACGAGCACGGCACGACGCCGAACGCGCGCCGCGTCGACGTGGCCGTCGACTTGCGCGACGACTGGGGTTCGGCGTTGCGGCAGGCGGGTTTCGACCCGACCGCCCCGGCGGCGTTCATCGCCGAGGGATTGCTCATCTACCTACCCGCGACCGCCCAAGGCGAGCTGTTCCGCGGCATCGACGCGCTGGCCGCGCCGGGCAGTCACGTCGGCATCGAGGAAGGTGATCCGATGCCGACCGAAGCCCACGAAGCGGCCAAGGCTTCCGCCGATGGGGACATCGACGGCGACAGCGCCTTCTTCGATCTGATCTACAACGAACAGTTCGCGAAGGCCGCCGACTGGTTCGGCGAGCGCGGCTGGAACAGCGAGGCCACCCCGCTGGCCGACCAGATCAGCAGCCTCGGGCGCCCGTTACCTGAGGCGGGATCGCAATCGGAGCTCATGATCAAAGCGAACACGCTGGTCAGCGCTGTCAAACGGTAGCTCTCACCCGGCCATGGCCTCTATGCGGTGCAGGGCCACGGCAAGTACCGGTAGATAGGCCGGCGCCCACAACGGCGTGCTCATCCAGGCGCGGCACCCCGACCCGGCGGTGTCGACGCCGTGTTTGGTGGCCGGAACACCCGCCACCTTCCACGCCCACATCCGATCTGGCACGAATTCGGTGATCTCGAACGGCAGCGGCACACCCACCGGGGTCCACACCATTCCGCGGGCGCCGAGGCGCAACGGGCCACCGTCGTCCAGTTCGGCCCTCGCCACCGTCGGACCCCACCTCGGCCACGCCGACAGCGAGGTCAGGGCCGCCCACACCCTGTCGGCGGGAGCATCGATGTGCCTGGTCGTCGTCCACACGGGAATGGGGGTACCCGCAGGTCGGTTGTCCCCACCATCGGCCTGTTGGTTTTCCCGGCGGAGCAGTCGGGTACCCGGGGGCCAGCAGACGAGAGGGGACCAGGAGATGAGCTTCAGAGACGGACGCCATGCCCGGAAGGGCCCGCGGTCGACCGCCATCGTGCTGGCCCTCTCCTTCGTGGTCGCGTTCGCGGCCGTCGCCGCAGCGGTCATCATGCGAGTGGCAGATTCCGCCGCCACGGCCACGCCGCCACCCGCGCCCGACGGCGGTATCAGTCAACCGATCAGCCAGGAGGGCCGGCTGATCGCGGTCTCGCCCAACTCGGTCACCGCGCAGGGACCCGACGGTGTGGCCCGCACCTACGTTGTCGACGCGCAGACCAATGGGATCACCCCGGCGGGCAGCCAGATGGGCGGCACAGCAAATGCTTTCGCCGTCAACGACGAAGTGGCAATCCTCGGCGTGACGCGTGGCGACACCAACGTCGCCACCGTGGTCGCACACCGCGACGCGACCGGACCCAACGGACCGCCGATGGACTACGCACTGCCGTGATCCGGACTACGTGCCCTGCCGGCCTCTGAGACTCGGCAACAACACTCCGTCGACCACCGCGCGGACGGTGTCATCGGTCGGAGGCCGGTCGGAGACCAGTGACCGGAACACCAGATAGCCCGGCAGCAGATCGAAGATCTCCTCGTTGATGGCCGAGGCATCGATCTCGCCACGCCGCACCGCCTCGGCCAGGACGCCGTCGATCACCAATTTGCGCTGAAGAACGAACTTCTCCTGCATCGCATCCTGCAGCGCAGGACTGTGCGACATCTCGTTGAGCACCGCTCGCATGGTCCGCATGTGTTCTTGCGACTGTCGGCAGGTGGTGCGCCCGATCTCCAGCAGGTCGCCACGCAACGACCCGGTATGCGGCGGGATCGCGGTACTCCGGGTGCCCTCGATGAAGGCTGCGAGTACCAGATCCGCCTTGGACGGCCATCGGCGGTACATCGTGGCCTTGCTGGCCTTGGCCTTGATCGCCACCGCTTCCACCGTCAAACGGTCGTACCCGTGCTCCTGCAGCAGCTCCAAGGTGATGGCCAGTAGCTCGGCCTCGCGTTCGCTCCACGGACAGCGGCTCGCGTCGTCCGGGTGATCGGAGGTCATCGTGCGTCCCTTTCCTTACCCCTTATGAATGGAATACCAGAGTCACATCGCGACGTTGCACCGAGACGGTGCGTGGAGAGCAGTCATTTCTTCGCACGTCAAGCGGTTGCGACACCTCGTACGGTACCGTACCGTTCTCCTTTACGTGACAGATTCACAGCGTGGCAGTGTGTGGATCGTCAGCGGGGGCGTCGGAAGGCATTGGCTTGAAAAAGTTCTCGGTGAGCAAGTTCGCACTCCGGCAATGGATCGCGATCGTGGCGATCCTGGTGGTCGCTCTCGTCGGCTTCACCGTCAACCGGTTGCACGGCATCTTCGGCTCCGACAACGAGATCTCCAGACCGGGCTCCGACGCTCTGGAGAACACCGGTTACAACCCCAAGCAGGTGTTGTTCGAGGTGTTCGGCTCACCCGGATCGGTGGCCACTATCAATTTCCTGGACATCCATGCGCAGCCTCAACGCGTGAGCAACGTGCCGTTGCCCTGGTCGCAGACGCTGACCACCGACGACCCGACGCTGTACGCCGACCTGCGCGCGCAAGGTGACGGAGACACCATCAGCTGCCGCATCACCGTCAACGGCATCGTCAAGGACGAAAGGTCCGCGAACAACGTGAACGGATACATCGCGTGCTTGGACAAGACGGCATGAGCAACGCCCCGCACGAAGCCCAGCACGAAGCCCCGGTCGAACCCCGGATGGCGCGGCTCATCCGGACGCTGTCGGTGCCGATCCTGCTGATCTGGATCGGCATCGCGGCAGTCACCAACATCATCGCTCCCCAGCTCGAGGTCGTCGGCGCGGAGCGCTCGGTGGGGCTCAATGCGCCCGATGCGCCGGGCATCCTCGCGATGCGGCACATCGGCCAGGTCTTCCACGAATTCGATTCCGACAGTGCGGCAATGATCGTGCTCGAGGGCGATCAGCCGCTCGGTCCCGAAGCGCACACCTTCTACGACGGCCTGGTGAAGAAGCTCCAAGAGGACACCGTGCACGTCGAGCACGTCCAGGACTTCTGGGGCGATCCGCTCACCGCCGGCGGTTCACAGAGCAAGGACGGCAAGGCCGCGCTGACCCAGGTGTACCTGCGCGGAAACCAGGGCGAGGCGCAGTCGAACGAATCCGTCGACGCCGTACGCAAGATCGTCGCCGACACGCCGCCGCCCGCAGGCATCAAGGCTTATGTCACCGGTGCCTCCCCGCTGGTGACCGACAACTTCGAGGTGGGCAGCGAAGGCACCCACGAGGTCACCGCCATCACCTTCCTGGTCATCGGCATCATGCTGCTGTTCGTCTACCGGTCGTTGGTGACCATGGTCATCGTGCTGTTGACGGTGGCCATCGAACTCGCCGCGGCCCGCGGCGTGGTGGCGGTCCTGGCCCATTCCGGAGTCATCGGACTGTCCACCTACTCGACGAATCTGCTGACGCTGCTGGCGATTGCTGCGGGCACGGACTACGCGATCTTCGTCGTCGGCCGCTACCAGGAGGCACGCAGCAACGGCCTGGAGCGGATACCGGCTTACTACGACATGTACCGGGGCACCGTCCATGTCATCGTCGGATCGGGATTGACCATCGCCGGCGCGGTGGCGTGCATGCAGTTCACCCGCCTCCCCTACTTCCAGACACTCGGTATCCCGGCCGCCCTCGGCGTGCTCGTGACGTTGGCCGCCGCGCTGACGTTGGGGCCTGCAGTGTTGTTGATCGCCAGCCGATTCGGGCTGTTGGAGCCCAAGGGACAG
This sequence comes from Mycolicibacterium cosmeticum, assembly GCA_016197365.1. GTDB lineage: Bacteria > Actinomycetota > Actinomycetes > Mycobacteriales > Mycobacteriaceae > Mycobacterium > Mycobacterium cosmeticum_A. Next base: position 70,311 of record JACPVS010000024.1, read on the forward strand.
CTTCGAGCCCGCGGCTGGCGCCGCATCGGTGCGGCCATCGTGCGCTGGCCGGGGCCGATCCTGGTGGTGACGGGCGCGATCGCCCTCATCGGGGTGTTCGCCCTGCCCGGCTATCAGACGAGCTACGACAACCGTCCCTACATCCCCGACACGGCACCCGGCGTGATCGGAATGGAGGCCGCCGAACGACATTTCACCGAAGCGCGGATCAACCCCGAATTGCTGATGATCGAAACCGATCACGACATGCGGAATCCGGCCGACATGCTGATCCTGGAGCGCGCGGCGAAAGCGGTGCTGCACACCCCGGGAATTGCTCTGGTGCAGTCGATTACGCGGCCGCTCGGAACGCCGATCACGCACAGCTCGATCCCGTTCCAGATCAGCGCGACCAGTGCCAGTCAGATCATGAATCTGGGCTACCAGCAGGACCGGGCCAATGATCTGCTCAAACAGGCCAACGAGATCGACAACACGATCGCCGTCCTGCGCCAGCAGCTCACGCTTCAGCAGCAGAGCGCAGCGGCCACCCACGAGCAGACCCAGGCGTTCCACGACACCGTGACGACGGTCAACGACCTGCGGGACAAACTGGCCAATTTCGACGATCAGTTCCGCCCGCTGCGCAACTACTTCTACTGGGAACCGCACTGCTTCGACATTCCCATGTGCTCGGCGTTGCGGTCGGTGTTCGATTCGCTGGACGGGATCTCGGAGCTGTCCGACAAGTTCGGCACCATCACGGCCAGCCTGGACAAGTTGGACGCCCTGCAACCGAAATTGGTTGCGCTGCTTCCGCCGCAGATCGCCATCCAGGAACGCAACCGCGACCTCACGTTGTCGAACTACGCGACCACCGGCGGCACCAACGCGCAGAGCGATGAAGCCCTGAAGAATGCCACCGCGATGGGTCAGGCATTCGACGACGCCAAGAACGACGACTCGTTCTACCTGCCCCCGGAGGCCTTCGACAACGCCGATTTCAAGCGTGGGCTCAAACTGTTCCTCTCGCCGGACGGCAAGGCGGCCAGGTTCATCGTGACCCACCAAGGCAATCCGGCCGATCCCGAGGCCATCCCCCACATCGACGCGATGAAGGACGCGGTGTTCGACGCGCTCAAGGCGACGCCGATGTCGGATGCCAAGGTCTATGTGGCCGGAATCGGCTCTACCAACAAGGACATTCAGGATGGCAGCAAGTACGACCTGCTGATCTCCGCGTTGGCCGCACTGGCTCTCATCCTGCTGATCATGATGTTCGTGACCCGCAGCATCGTCGCCGCGCTCGTCATCGTGGGCACCGTCGCGATCTCGTTGGGTGCCTCGGTCGGCTTGTCGGTGTTGTTGTGGCAGTACATTCTCGGCATCCACCTGTACTGGATCGTGGTGCCGCTGGCCATCATCCTGCTGCTGGCGGTGGGTGCGGATTACAACCTGCTGCTGGTGTCGCGGTTCAAGGAAGAGATGCACGCCGGCCTCAACACGGGCATCATCCGGTCCATGGCAGGCACGGGCCGGGTGGTCACGGCCGCCGGTCTGGTGTTCTCGGCCACGATGGCGTCGTTCATCTTCAGTGACCTGGTGATTCTCGGGCAGATCGGTACCACCATCGGCCTGGGTCTGTTGTTCGACACCTTGATCGTGCGGTCATTCATGACCCCGTCGATCGCGGCGTTGCTGGGTAAGTGGTTCTGGTGGCCGCAGCGGGTGCGCCAACGTCCGCTCCCGTCGAACTGGCCCACCCCGATTCAGAAAACGCCCGAGGAGGCTTTGCCGTGAAACGTGCTCTGATCGGTGCCATCGTCGGCACCGCAATGACATTCGCTGGTGCTGGGGTCGCGCAGGCCGATCCGGCCTATGACCGGGATCCCGACACCAACTTCGCCCACGAACTGCACACCTACGGCATCTACGGCCAAAAAGACTTCAACGCCTGGATCGGCAAACTGGTGTGCAAACGACTCACCAACAACGTCGACCACACCGCCTTCGACTCCGCAAAATTCGTCGGCGCCAACCTCGACCGCCACAACACCACCGAACAGAACTGGCAGTTCCTCGGCTCCGCCCTGAACTACTACTGCCCCGACAAA
>JACPVS010000020.1 GCA_016197365.1 Mycolicibacterium cosmeticum
GATCAGTGCGCCGGTGCTGGTGTTGATCACTCCGGCATAGGTGGTGGAGAGGCCGCCTTTGGCGCTCTGGTCGTTGATCAGGGTGACCAGGGCGCGGCCTTTGGCGTAGAAGTTCAGGCCGCCGACGAGTTGGGTGTCGGGTTTGTCGATGGGGGTGGCGATCACGACGCCGGTGGCGGTGTTGATAAGGGTTATCAGTGTGCGGTGGCGTAGTGGTCCTTGGCCGGGGGCGCCGCCGCTGGTGCCGGCGACATCGTCGGTGACCAACCAGACGCGGGTCTTCTTGTCGGTGAAGATCGGTCCGGTGGTGGTGCCGTTGACCCGGGCCGGATCAGAAACCCACGCGCCGGTGCTCAGGTTCAACACCCCGAATCGGGTGCGGTCGAAAGCCATGTCGTTGGTGGTGATGTAAGCACGGGCTTTCTTGCTGTCGAAGATGATGGGGCCTGCCAGCTCGGATCCGTCGGTAAATACCAATGGGCTGATCAGAGCGCCCGTGCCGGTGTTGATCACTCCCACGGAAGTTTTCGAGACGCTACCTTTGGCGCTCTGGTCGTTGATCAGGGTCACCAGCGCGCGACCTTTGGCGTAGAAGTTCAGGCCGTCGACGACCTGTCCGGCCGCCTTGATGGGGGTGGCGATCACGGCTCCGGTAGCGGCGTCGAGCAGGGTGACTTCGGCGCGGTGCTCCTGCGGGCCTTGGCCGGGAAGACCACCGGCGACGTCGTCGACGACCAGCCAGACGCGGGAGTTCTTCTCGGTGAACACCGGACCGGTCGTTGTCCCGGTGGTCCGGAATGGCTCGGCCACCCATTGACCGGTGGCGAGGTTCAGGACACCGAATTGGGTGCGGTCGGCGGTGATGTCGTTCGTGGTGATGTAGGCGTGGGTTTTCTTGCTGTCGAACATGATTGGTGCGGCTAGTTCGGATCCGCCGGTGGAGGTCAGTGGGCTGATCAGTGCGCCGGTGCTGGTGTCGATGATGCCTATCGAGGTTGTCGAGGCGCCGCCTTTGGCGCTTTGGTCGTTGATCAGGGTGACCAGGGCGCGGCCTTTGGCGTAGAAGTTCAGGCCACCGACGAGTTGGGTGTCGGGTTTGTCGATGGGCGTGCCGATGACCGTGCCGGTGGTGGTGTTGATCAGGGTGAGCAGGGCTCGGTGGCGTAGGCCGCCCATGCCGGGGGTGCCGCCGGCGACATCGTCGGTGACCAGCCACACGCGGGCGTTCTTGTCGGTGAAGATCGGTCCGGTGGTGGTGCCGTTGACCCGGGCCGGATCGGAAATCCACGTGCCGGTACTCAAGTTCAACACCCCGAACTGGGTGCGGTCGAGCGCGATGTCGTTGGTCGTCACATAGGCGCGGGTTTTCTTGCTGTCGAACGTGATTGGTCCGGCGAGTTCGGATCCGCCGGTGGAGGCCAGTGGGCTGATCAGTGCGCCGGTGCTGGTGTCTATCACTCCGGCATAGGTGGTGGAGGCGCCGCCTTTGGCGCTCTGGTCGTTGATCAGGGTGACCAGGGCGCGGCCTTTGGCGTAGAAGTTCAGGCCGCCGACGAGTTGGGTGTCGGGTTTGTCGATGGGGGTGGCGATCACCGCGCCGGTGGTCGTGTTGATCAGGGTGGCGATGGTGCGGTGCCGCAAGCTACCGGTGCCGGGGGTACCGCCGGCGACATCGTCGGTGACCAACCAGACGCGAGAGTTCTTGTCGGTGAACACCGCCCCGGTGGTGGTGCCGTTGACCCGGACCGGAGCGGAGACCCACGCACCGGTACTCAAGTTCAACACCCCGAACTGGGCGCGGTCGAACGCGACGTCATTCGTCGTCACATAAGCCCGAGTCTTTGCACTGTTGAACACGACCGACCCGACCACCGAGCCGCCGATCGTGACGGGGGTGGCGACGGCAGCGCCGGCGCCATCCACGATGGCAAGCGCCAGCGTGCCCGACGTGGGTGAGACCTGCAGTGTCCGTTGGTTATCCAAGCGGTACTGCAACGCTCCTTCGTTGCCGACCGGCATCGGGTCGGGTGGTGCGCTCGAAAGGCTGGCGGCGGAGTGATGGCCGACGGCCGCCGAGGTGACTCGCCGGAAGAACAGCAACAGCGACTCCAACGGTGCGGGTGCCGGCGTGGCGGGAGCGGGGCTGTCGGTCTCGATGTGCGCCGAGGTGGCCAAACGCAATTCGGACGAAGCCATGGTCGATGTGCGCACCGGGGTGGGCGCTGGAGCGGAATTGCCGGTGGTTGTTTCGCCCTTGTCTTTCACCGCCACCGCGACAACCGCCCGCTTGGCGACCGATCGTGAATCGGTCGCCTCCGATGGTGTCACCGTGGCGGTCTTCCGTGAGCGCGGAGCGGGATCGTGGGAGTCCGCCTCGGCGTTGGCGGGTGCGGATGCCTTGACGCGTTCGGCGGCTTTGGCGCCGCGCTTCTTGTGCGTGGGCGCAGGAGCATCGTCCTGCTCATCGGCATCGGCATCGGCGTCGACGTCGGCCTTCGGGCGTGTTGCTGACGGTGCGGTGGAATCGTGGGGAGCGGTGCTGGGCTTCCTTGTTTTCTTGGCCGGAATGGGATCACCTGTTGAATCGGCCGTCGTGCCAGCCGCGGTCGCATCATTGGAGACCGGTTCGGCGAAGGCGATCCCGTGGCCCGTCGTCATCGCGACACCCAGGCCCAGCGCGACCGCACCGGCGCCCATCCACCGGTAGGGCTCTTGACCGCGCCGGAACGCGCGCGCTTTCTTCGGCGTGGTCATCTCCGACTGCCTCCCGCACGTGTGTGAAACTCCTGCTCAGCGAGTATCGGGGCCTCTTGGTGGGTGGGCGTGCGTAGTTGGGTACGTGAATGGGAACGCGGGCGCCGAAGGTGCAAGGGAAAGCGGCGCTCGCCTTAGCTGAGATCTTTCAAGGACGTCAATTGTTGCACTCGGACACCTATTCGGACGTGGGCGAAGTTGATTGCCAGCACGTTCCTCTTTGCCGCGCGTGCAGCGGGGCGGCGGGCGTCATTTCAGCGAACTGGCCACCTGACGCCTCGAGATACTGGGCACGCGAAAGTTTGCCTCACCGCGGATGCGCGATTCCGATACCGCCGGACATGACTCTCAGGATCCACTAATGTGACTTTGCGGCCGCTTGACAACCGGCACCACCTTGCGCAGGGGAGAAGATCATGCGGGCAGACGTGTTCGGAATGTTCTGGCGGCGAATGGTTCCCGGGGTTGTCGTGGTCATGGGGCTGGCGCTCATCGGTGGCACCGCTGAACGACAGATCGTCGTCGCGCGTCAGGTTGCGCTGGCGGCCGCGATCGACGAATCGCCGAACACGATCGGACTCGCCGACTCGAACCTGAGCCGGCTGGGCACGCATGAAGCGATCGACGAGCAGCTCAAGATGATGCACGACATCGGCATCCAGAACGTGCGTATCGGTATCTCTTGGGCAACACTGCAACTCACAGATGGTGGCAACTACAACTGGAGACTCACCGACTACGACTATGTCGTGAACAGGGCCGAGGATTACGGCATGGGCGTGCTCGCCGTGCTGCACGAGACCCCGACGTGGGCGGGCGACAAAGTCCTCTCGGGTATGCCCGACGATGTGGAGAAGTTCGGCGATTTCGTCACCGAAGTGGCGACGCATTTCGACGGCAGGATTTCGGCTTACGAGGTCTGGAACGAACCCAATGCGAAGTTCTTCCTGGACCCGGTGAACCCGGAGAACTACACCAAACTGTTGATCGAGGCACACGATCGCCTCAAGAGTGTCGACCAGGACATCACTGTCATCGGCGGCGTGCTGGGCTTCGGATTTTCCTTGCCCAGCCCCACTGATCCTTCGACCACCATGAACCCGGTGACATTCCTCGAACGGATGTACGCGGCCGGCGCCCAGGGCAACTTCGACGCGCTGAGCTTCCATCCCTATAAGCCCGACATCAAATTCTCCGACCAAGTGGGAGATCCGCTCACCCCCCGCGGGCAGTTGGAGGAACTGCGAACCCTGATGGCGCGCCATGGCGACGAGGGTTTGAAGATCTGGGCCACCGAATACGGCCTGCCGACCCCCGCGATAGACCCGACGGACCCGGCCTACATCTCGCCCGAGAAGCAGGCCGAATTCATCAAGGATTTCCTCGAAAACTGGGGAAAAGTAGAGGGAACCGGGCCGATCTTCATCTACTCGACGCGCGATCTGGACACCGGAAGTGACGAAGAGCAAGACACCTACGGCATCTGGGAAACGGACTGGACACCCAAGCCGGCCGTCGAGGTCATCAAGGACTTCATTGCAGCCCAAAACGGCAATCCGATCATCGACTTCATCCGCAATGCCATCGTGAATCTCGCGAAGATCACGGGCGCTGTGATCAAGGGCATCGTCAACGTGACGGTCGGCATCGTCAACGCCCTGGTGGACGCCACCGTGTGGGTCGTCAAGACCATTGCCAAGGTCGCGGGTGCGGTGGTGCAGGGCATCGTCGACATCGCCAAGCGCATCGGCACTGCCATCTGCAACACCGTGCATGCCGTGGTGACTCGCATCCAGGACTTCTTCAACCGCAATGAGCCGGCCACCGCCCCGGCCGCGCTGATCGGGGCCCGGTCCTTGCGTGCCGCCTCGACGGCGCTGACCACCACCGCTGCCGAAGACGGCACCGCGCCGGTCGCCAAGGACCACGAGCCACTCACTCCGGCAGTAGATCTGGATGAACCCACCGGGCTGAAGCCCACCGTGACCGCCGAGCCGACGGCTGAGCTCACCACAGAGGCCAAACCCACCGTGACCGCCGAGCCGACGGCTGAGCTCACCACAGAGGCCAAACCCACCGCGACCGCCGAGCCGAAGCCCACCGCGACCGCCGAGCCGAAGCCCACCGCGACCGCCGAGCCGAAGCCCACCGCGAACCCGACCGCCGAGCCCACCACCAAGGCGACCGTCACCAAGGAGACCGAAAAGCCGGTCACACCGTCGACCAAGGATCCGAAGGACACCGACGACGCCACCGAGGCCACGAAAACCGACACCATCAAGAAAGACGATGACCCGACGGCGAAAACCGGCACCACCACGACGTCGACCAAGGTGAATACCACCACCAGCGGGTCCGCGGCGGGCACCTCGGGCCAGGAATCGTCGCCGGGCGCCGGGGTCAAAGCCAGCTCGGCCAGCGCAACCGAGTAGTCAGCCGAGCTGCGGAGGGAGCCGTATCGCCACCAACGGATGCGCGGCGATCCGGCTGTTCAACGCCCGCCATTCGTGCAACGTGGGGGCCAGGATGCCGGTCGGGTCTCCTCGATGGATCGCGCCCACCAGGGCGTCCCGCGACGCCCCCGACGTTCGTAACTTCTCCGGCGGCAGTGGATAAATACCCTGTAGGCCAATCGATTCCACCTCGGTGCATAGCCGCTCGATGTGCGCGACGTCCGTTTCGCCGCTTCCCAGGACCACGCAGGCCCACGGCGCCGCGATCTCGATGGCCGCTGGGGTGTTGTCGCGTTCGGCATAGCAGAACCAGACGGCTTGGCCGCCCGGCGCCGGGGGCCAAGAGTCGGGCAATGGCGGCGTCCGGCACAACACCCAGTCCGGCGCTGCGGTGGTGTCCGCCCAGGCCTGGTCCACCAGGAATTGCATGTTGACTCCTGGCGGTCGAGATAACTTGGGCTGCAACATCTTCAACTTTCGCGCTAGCACCACGGCCGGCGGCGACGCACCGAGCGCCGGGGCCAGCAGCAGCCACGCCCACAACCACCCGGCAGCGATGCCGCGGTCATCGAGCGTGGCCAACACCGTGCACACCGCTTGCACAATCCACAGCGGCCCGAGCACGATCAACGCCGAGAACCCGATCGCGACGCCGCCCTCCCAGCGCATAGAGTCATCGCTCGACTCCATGATTCTGGCGGCGACCACGGCCACGACCGCAAAGATGACCAACCCGAGCAGCAGCGCGACCACATCCGTCACCGACACGTCGTCAGCATGCCCCACGCGTACGGCATGCTGAAGACGTGCCGGAACAGCTGGTCGAATATCAGGAGGGCTACGCCCGGGTCATCGTGTCGCGCAACGGTGATGAGCTGATGTTCTGGTCGGACTTCGACGACAACGGCCGGTCGATCCAGTCGGAGTCCCGGATCGCCGTCGCTGATTTCCTCGCCAAGGGCGAGGGGCCGTGGCCGTGGTACGACCTCACCGATCGCCGCGACGGAGCGCTGAAGGTGCTCGGCGCACTCGGTGTCGCGCCGCCGGCGTGGACGGAGCCACTGCCCGCCGACGTCCTCGAACTCTTCAACCGCGCCCAGAACGGTTGGGCGTCGGTGGCAGATCTGCTGGCCCGCGGCGTCGGGGCCGACGTGCTCGACCCGTGTGGTGCATCCGCGCTCTGGTACGCGGTGCGGTCCTTACAGGAGGGCGCCGCCCTGGTCCTCGTCGACGCGGGCGCCGATGCTGCCCGGCGCATCGAACTGTCGGCGCGCGGGGAGCGATTCACGACGATCCTGCACGAGATCGTCATCCTCGGCCGGACTGTCGCGCTCGCCCGGGCACTCGGCCGGGGTACCGACCCGACGGTGCGTGACTCCGAGGGCGCGACGCCCCTGCACGTGCTCGGCGACCGATCCGACCATCTCAATCCGGGCATCGTTCGAGCTCTGGTCACTGCCGGCGCGGATGTCGACGCCCAAGGCACCGGCGGCGGACGGCCCATCGAGGCGGCGGCGCGGCGGCTGCTGCCCGCGACCGTGGGCACCATGCTCGAGCTGGGTGCTCAGCCGGCACGCGCACTCGACGCCTTGTTGGTGTGGTGGTCGGTGAACATCCGGTGGGCGGGTTATCGCGCCGCCGAGGTGTTGAGTGTCGTCGAGATCCTGCGCGCCGGGGGAGCGGTGGTCACCGACCGGCACTGCGAGTTGGCTGCCGAGGCCGGGGTCGGCTCGATCTGCGCGGCGTTGACGATTGGCTGACACTGCATTCTAATTAGCTGTGACTCCGCCTGGGCGGAACTGTACTTGCATGAGCAAAGTTGTTTGTCGCGATCATTGATCGAGAAGTGCAGCCTGAAAGCGGAGCTGTCACTCATGGGCTAAGTTTGCTAGAAATGAACGCAAGGCGGGCTAGTTAGCTAATGGGACATGAGGGCAGCGGGGATGGCTCGACTCGGGGAATGGCTCAACGAGCCTGACCAGTTCGACGTGATGACTGCTGTCCTGCACCACCGCGGGATGATCCGCCCGACCCGCATGCTCATGGCGCTGGTCGCGGCATCGGCGGCACTCACCCCCATCTCGCTCCTCATCCCATGTACGGCGATGTGACGATCGAGATCGTTCTGGTCAGCTTGCTCGGCGGCGGACTGGCATGTGTGATGACGTGGTTCTGGCTCACGCGGTGGCCCACCCAGCGCGTATCCCTGATCTCGGTTCTCATCGGCACCGTGTGCGTCGCGGCGTTCAGCATCTGCCAACCGACGTCCGCCCTCGCGGTGCTGACCTGCACTGCCGCTGCGATCACCGGCGGCTACATCGGCTTCTTCCACAACACCCGGGCGCTGCTGTTCAACATGGTCGTCGGCTTGTCCGCATCCGCATTCGCGGCGTATCGACTGGCCGGCGAAACCGACCTCGCGACCGCCACCGCCGCGTTCTGGATCATGTGGCTGATCAACACGACGGTGCCGCTCGCCATCCGCGGCACGTCGGGGGCCATGAGCCACTACGCTATTCGCTCCGACGAGGACCCGTTGACCGGACTGCTCAACCGACGAGCATTCCTGGAGATCGTCGAACGACGATTGATCGCCGAGATGGTCAGTGACCACCTCGTGGTGATCATGGTCGACCTCGACGACTTCAAGCGCGTCAACGACACGCACGGGCACGCGGAGGGCGACCGGGTGCTGCTGCGGGTCGCCGACATCCTGCGCGAGCACGCGCCCGTCAATTCGGCCATCTGCCGGGCCGGGGGTGAGGAGTTCCTGATCGCGGTGGCCGCGCACACCGAGGAGGCGGCGGCCATCGCGACGCCGCTGTGCGAAGCGATCGCCGCCCGGCTCGGCGATGTCAGTGCCAGCGTCGGCGTTGCTGCGGCGCCGCGGCACAGTGTGCAGGCCGCGTCACGCCCGGTCGAGCTGATCGACGAGCTCATCGGCGCGGCCGATCTGGCGATGTATGAGGCCAAGCGAAGCGGTGGCAACCGCGTCGTGGTCGGCGCCCGTCCGTAGGGATTCGGCGCTCCGTTCTCTGACGCGAAGCGACCCCGCCCGCTAGCGTTGAGCTCCGCGCAATGCGGACGAGGGGAGGCGGGGCATGAAGCGTTCGACATGTAGACCAGGGGTGCTGCACAGAACGGTGGCGGTGGTCGCCGCCCTGTTGATCGGCGCGCTGAGCCTCATGCTGACGGCGGGCCCGGCGTCAGCGGATGGCGAGAAATACACCATTGCCACGGACACGACGTTCGCACCGTTCGAATTCCAGGACAAGCAAGGCAATTTCGTCGGTATCGACATGGATGTCATCCGGGCGATCGCCGAAGACCAGAAGTTCAGCGTCGATATCAAACCGCTGGGATTCGACGCGGCGCTGCAGGCCGTCCAGGCGAATCAGGTGGACGGTGTCATCGCAGGCATGTCCATCACCGACGCCCGCAAGAAGGTATTCGACTTCTCCGAACCGTATTTCGAGTCCGGCATCCAGATGGCGGTGTTGAAGTCCAACGACGACATCAAGTCCTACGAGGACCTCCGGGGTAAGCGCGTCTCGGTCAAGAACGGCACCCAGGGTTCGGACTTCGCCAATTCGATCAAGGACAAGTACGGCTTCCAGGTGGTGTCGTTCGCGGATTCGTCCACCATGTTCGACGAAGTGAAGACCGGTAACTCGGTGGCCGTGTTCGAGGACTACCCCGTTCTGCTGTACGGCATCGCGCAGGGCAACGGGTTCAAGACCGTCACCCCCAAGGAAGATCCGACGGGTTATGGCTTCGCGGTCAACAAGGGCCGAAATGCGGAGCTGCTGCAAAAGTTCAACGCCGGCCTGGACAACCTCAAGAAATCGGGACGCTACGACGAGATCCTCAACCGTTACCTCGGTGAAGGTGCATCGAACGACGACAACTCGTTCTTCGGTCTGATCAAGAGCACCTTCCCGATCCTGTTGCAGGGTCTGAAGATGACCGTCATCCTGACGGTCGTCTCCATCGCGATCGCCCTCGTCCTCGGCATCATCTTCGGGCTGCTGCGGGTGTCGCGGTCCATCTGGCTGCGGGCCATCGGCACCACGTTCGTCGACGTCTTCCGGGGCACACCGCTTCTGGTGCAGGCCTTCTTCATCTACTTCGGTATTCCGTCCGCACTCGGTTTCCAGATGAGCGCGCTGACGGCCGGCATCATCACGCTGTCCCTCAACGCCGGTGCCTACATGACCGAGATCGTGCGTGGCGGCATCCAGTCGGTGGACAAGGGACAGATGGAGGCCGCCCGCAGCCTCGGTATCGGGTATCTGCCGACGATGCGCAGAGTGATTCTGCCCCAGGCGATCCGGACGATGATCCCGTCGTACATCAACCAGTTCGTCATCACCCTGAAGGACACGTCGATCCTGTCGGTCATCGGCATCGCCGAGCTGACCCAGACCGGCCGGATCATCATCGCCGGCAACTTCCAGTCGTTCAAGATGTGGCTGATCATCGGCATCATCTACTTCGTGGTGATCATGGCGCTCACCAAACTCTCGGACCGGCTCGAACACCGGCTAGTGAAATAGGGGCATCGAACCATGACCGATCTCATTCCCGAAGCCGCCGCCACCGAGCCGGCCGGAGCCGTCAAGATCCGCATCGAGGGCCTGAAGAAGTCCTTCGGAGACCTGCTGGTGCTCAACGGAATCGACACCACGGTCAAGCAGGGCGAGGTGGTGTGTGTCATCGGCCCGTCGGGATCCGGTAAGTCCACGTTCCTGCGCTGCCTGAACAAGTTGGAGGACATCTCGGGCGGCAAGGTCGTGATCGACGAGTTCGACCTCACCGACCCCAAGGTGGACCTGGACAAGGTCCGTCAGCACATCGGCATGGTGTTCCAGCACTTCAACCTGTTCCCGCACATGACGGTGATCGACAACGTCACCCTCGCGCCGCTGCTCACCAAGAAGATGGATAAGGCGGCCGCCGAGAAGAAGGCCCTCGAACTCCTGGCCCAGGTGGGGCTGGCGGAGAAGGCCCAGGTGAAACCCGCGACATTGTCGGGCGGTCAGAAGCAGCGCGTCGCGATCGCGCGGGCGCTGGCCATGAATCCGTCGATCATGTTGTTCGACGAGGCCACCAGCGCGCTGGACCCAGAGATGGTGGGCGACGTCCTCGAGGTGCTGCGGGCCCTCGCCGAAGGGGGAATGACGATGGTGGTGGTCACCCACGAGATGGGTTTCGCCCGCGAGGTCGCGTCCCGGGTGATCTTCATGGACGGCGGCAACATCGTGGAGGACGCGCCGCCTGCCGAGTTGTTCGACAACCCGAAGCACCCGAGGCTGCAGGAGTTCCTGTCTAAGGTGCTCTAGGTCTGCCGGTGGTACGGCCGTGCCAAACTTACTCTTGAGTAAGGATTTGCCCGGACCGTTTCTCACGTAAGAGATGTTCGGCTCCGGCCACCTTTGGGCGAGTGCGGTCCAAAGGGTGGCCGTGTCGCATATTTGCGTGGTAGAAACATCCCCAAGGGCGCCTAGCTGCGGGAAGATTCAGCGGGCGCCCAATGCCTGGGGAGGGTGTCATGTTGGGTCGTCCGATGGTGCAGGTGGCGTCATCAGCCACCAGAACGATCGCGGTGTTCGCTGTAATCGCAGTACTCGGCTTTTTGTCGAGTGTCGGCGTCGGCGTGCGACTGCTCGCCGGAACGTTGGTGGCCATCGGCGGTAACAGCAACCCGACCAGCATCAGCATGATCCAGGAGCTTGGCGGTGATCCGAGGCCGCTCGGGTTCAACCCCGGGAGCGTGGGGGTGGACGGCAAGGGCTACCTCGATCCGGCCAACCCGGACTCGCCGTACTTCGGATACGACTTCGAGAACGTCCCGTGGCCGTCGCAAATCCCGTTCACCTCCGGGTGGGACGGCAAGACCAGCTTCGAACAGTCGCAGCGGCAAGGCCTACTCAACGTCCAAGACGCGCTGAACCCCCTGCTGGATCCCACGCTGAACCCCGAAGATCCCGTCGCGGTGGCCGGCTACTCGTCCGGCGCCAACGTCGTCGTGCGTGAGATGCGCTACCTGCAGTCCATCGGTTCGCCCGACGCCGACCGGCTGGAGTTCCTGCTCATCGCCAGCATGAACCGTCCCAATGGTGGTATCGGGCAACGCTTTCCGGGACTTTTCGTTCCGTTCTTCAACGTCAGGTTCGACGGCAGCACGCCCACCGACACCCCATACAAGACCACCGACGTGAGCTGGGAGTACGACCCGATCTCGGATTTCCCGAACTATCCGCTCAACTTCTTGGCCGACCTGAACGCGCTGGTGGGTTTCGGCCTGCTCCACGCGAACTATTTCCCCGCGGACATGACCGGCCCGCGGGTGCGTCCGGACGTCACCGTCGGCAACATCACCTACGTCACGCTGACGGCACCGGAGCTTCCGTTGGTGGCGGCGCTCAAGATGCTGGGAGTGCCCAAGCAGTTGCGCGACCTCGTCGAACCGGCGCTGAAGGTGCTCGTCGATCTCGGCTATGACCGCTCGATCAGCCCCGGCGTCGCGACGCCCGCGTCGCTGTCGCCCACCCCCCAGCGCTTACTCGCGCTGCCGGTCAAGCTGCTCAACGCGGTGGGCGTGGGCATTCGGCATGCGCTCAACCCGTCCTGGGACAAGCCGTCCTCGGACACTGCGCCCGCGGTCTCGGATGAGACGACGGATAAGACTCCCGTCGCAGCCACCGCGCTGCCCCAGGCGAAGACGACCACGAACGCCCTCACCGCCTCGAGTGCACAGAAGGCTGCCCCGAAAACTGCTGCGGGCGAAGCCGATACCGCCGACGAGGTCAAGAAGGTCACCGTCGCAGGTGCAGCGACTGAGGGCGCGCCGGATGAAGCCGCTGCCGAGACCCCTGCGGCGACGGAGAAGCCGAGCGGCGATGCCGCACAGCCGGCACGTCGGCAGCCCAGCCGTACGCCGCGTCCACACCGCGTCAAGACACCCGCGGCGGTGGATTCGACGACACCGGCGGATGCGACGGCTGCCGGCCCCGCGCCGACCGCCGGCGGTGGCAAGCACGCCGCCCCGGACAAGACCGATGCGGCCGGCGACCGCGCGCCCCGGCACGCCGCTGGACACGGGAATGACGCCGGCTCGGACAAGAAGGCTGCCTAACCCGTAAAACCCATGCGTCACCGTCTGATGTGCGACGATGGTGTTGATCTTGTTTTCAACTAGGTGCTGCGGCCGCATGGGATGGATGTCATGGCTTCACAGGTATTTGTTCGACGTCTCGGGATGACCGCCGGTTGCGCGGCCCTGATCGCGCTGGGTGGCCTCACGGCCGCGTGCGGTTCGAGTGACAAGCAAGAGGCGCCGTCCAGCACGACGACCACCACCACGACGACCACGACGACGACGGCCCCGCCCGAGACTCCGGCGCCCACGTCGGCGCCGCCGCTGGCTCCGACGCAGAACTCGATCGACCCGACCGGCGGGAACCTGTTCACGCCGTCGGTCGTCGCTCCGCCTGCGCCGACGGAACCGCCGGGCGTGCACCGCCACGGGTCGTCGTCCTAGATCGGACGGGCATCGTGACATCACGCGTGCGCGTCATCGCCGGTGCGACAGCGCTTATCGCGCTGGGTGGCTTGACCGCGGCCTGCGGCAGCAGTGACAAGGAAAGCCCCAGCAGCACAACGCCCAGCACGACCACCACCACCACCACGACCGCACCCCCTGCGACGTCGGAAACCGTGGCTCCCACGCAGAATTCGATCGATCCGACGGGCGGGAACCTGTTCACCCCGCCGGTCGTGGCGCCGCAGGCGCCGACGGTTCCGGGCGGTCAACATCCCGGGATCAACGGCATCCCCTGAGCCGGCGTGTAGCGCAGGCATGAGCGGTCGACGCCGACTGTGGGTGCTGGTGGTGACCGGGTTACTACTGGCAGCCGACGTTGCGCCGCTCCCGCACGCTGTCGATGTGGTGCTTGCCGGCCCCTACGCGCGGCTTCTGGCCGCGTCAGCGGATTTGGGTGCATCGCGGTCGGGGGACACCCAACTGACCGTGATGCTGGCCGATGCGCGCAGACCCGACGAACTGATCGGCTGGGCGGCCGGCCGATCGCTGGAGGTGCGGTGGCGACCCGGAGACTCGTGGGCCGTCGTCGAAGGCACGGCGCACAGTGTGGCGACGGCATTCGGTGTGCCCGTGCGCGATTACCGCGGCCGACGCGGCCAGGTGTTCTACGCATCGCCACAGCAACCCGCGGTACCCGCTGAATTGGCAGGCCCGGTCACCGAAACCGGGCGCATCCTCGGTTACACCCCGCACCACCTGGCGCGCCCAGATCTGCTGCCGCTCGACGTGCCGCCCCAAGGACTCAGCCCGGATGCGCTGCTGGCCGCGTACAACGCCCAACCCCTCGCCGCGGCCGGCTTCACCGGTAAGGGTGCCACCATCGTGTTCTTCGAATTCGACGGCTACGAGCAGTCCGATCTCGACGCCTTCTCGGACATGTCCGGACTACCCCGGTTCACCCCGGTGCTCATCGGTGGCCAGCCGGGCCCGTCCACGGGCGAGACGGTGATGGATCTTCAAGTGGCGCACGCCATTGCGCCCGATGCGCAGTTGGTCGTCGTCAATGCGCGTCCCACCGTGGAGGGCGACGGGGGCTACGAGAAGGTCGGGCAACTGTTCGAGGAGACGGACCGCCAGTTCCCGGGGGCGGTGTGGAGCCTGTCGATCGGATGGGGATGCGACCGGCTGCACGCCGCTGCCGATCTGGCCCCGGTTCGCGCGGCGGTGGCGGCGGCGCAGCGGCGTGGCACGACTGCCTTCGACGCGAGCGGGGACAACGGCGGCCTGGAGTGCAAGGGCGGCGCGGATTGGTCCTCGCCGCCGGGTCCAGACGACATCGGCCTGGATGCGGTGGCATCGATGCCCGAGATGACATCGGTAGGCGGCACCACGCTGTCCACCGACGCGCAGGGCCGGTGGCTGTCCGAGCGGGCCTGGGTCGATGTGCCGATGTCTCTGGGCAGCACCGGCGGTGTGTCGAAACTCTATGCCCGCCCGGCCTTTCAGGGCAGCGTCACCACCGGTCGCGACGATACTCAACGGCTGGTACCCGACGTGGCGGCGGTGGCCGACCCGTTCACCGGGGTGCGCATCATGCTCGACGGGCAGCCTCGAATCGGCGCGGGAACCTCACAGGCCGCGCCCATCTGGGCGGCCCTGACCGTGCTGATGAACCAGTATCTCCAAGCCCACGGTGGGCGCCCACTGGGCGGTGACCTCAATCCGCTTCTCTACCAAGTCGCCTCGAGTTCACGGCAGCCAGGTTTCCGCGATGTCAGCCTCGGCGCGAATGCGGTGGATGTGTCCACGCCGGGCTACGACCTGGTGACCGGGCTGGGCAGCCCGAACGTCGACAATCTCGTCCGCGATCTCCTTGCCCTGCAGACGGGCGCACCGCGCCGATGACGTTGTTCCCGGATCTGCCGCCTGGCCGGCGCGCACCGTTCCGGCTCGCACTGGTGGCGGTGCTGATCGCGTTGGTGGTTTTCGCGACCCTGCGCTGGCAGGCGCCCCTGATCGGCACCGCCGTAACAGGATTCCCTCTGGTGTTCGCGTTGTATCTGCGTGCGGGCGACAGGCCGGCCCGTGCGCTGATGGTCCCGGCTGCGTTCGGGGCGGCGTTGGGTCTGGGCTGGGCGCTCATCGCCGGGTCGATCGTGGCACAGGCCTACGATGTCGCGCTGGGCTCCGGGATCACCGTGGGGCACACCGTCCTGGAGGGGCTCTCGATCCCGGTGATCGGGGCCCTTCTCATGCTGGTGCCCGCCGCCGCGGCCCGCGCGCTGTCCGGGGTGGCGCGGAATCCGCACGCCGGGTTCGTATTCGGTGCTCTGGGCGCGACGGCGTTCACCGCCGTAACGACGCTGACCCGGCTCAGTCCGCAACTGGCGACCGGGGTGTCGACACGGGAACGGTCGGTGCTCGCGCTTCTCGTGGAGGCGGGAATCCAGGGTGTCGCGGTGCCGCTGATGGCGGCGGCCGTCGGCGGCATGGTCGGTGCGGCGTTCGGGTTCCGCACGCGTTCCGGTGCCGCCGTTGCCGCCAGTGTGCTTGCGGCGGTGCTCCTTTACGCTTGTGTGGGCATGCTGGAGGTCGCGCCGCTGCCGCAGGGTCTACAGGTGGGCGGGCACCTCCTGCTGACAGTCGCGGCCCTGCTCGGCGCGCGCCTGGTGATCCGGGCCGGCGCCGATCCGGACACCGAACCGGCGGTCCGGGACGCCGGGGTACTGCCATCTGTCGGTGTGGGCGTGGGCATTGCGGCGGTCGTGGCGTCGCTGGTGTCGGTCGTGATCACCCCTGACGTCGCGAACTACCGGTGTCCACCGGATTGCGGGCGCCCGCCCATCGGTACGCCTGTGGAGACCAACCCCCGGTTCACGGCCGAGGACGGGTCCTTCTCGGTCTCCTATCCCGGCCCGGGCACCGCGTACCGCGCGATCCTCGCCCCGGATGGCGTGACGCTGGACTTCACCGCGGGCGACACGGGCACCCTTGAACTCTTCGGCGAGCCGGCCGGCGGCCGGACGGCAAGGGCGATCGCCGAGGAACTGGTCGAGAAGAGTTATCCGGACGCCACCGTCGACTACGAGATACCCAACGCCGCAATCGGTTACCAACCGGGTTACGGCGTCTTCGCCGACGAGTACCCGCAGGACTCCACCGGCACCTACACCAGGCTGCGCATCATGGTGCTGGTCGCGATCAAGAACGACGTCGCCCTGGTGGCGTCCGCCGTCGGGCCCTATCACGAGTTCAGCCCCTCGTTCGGGATCGGGCACCCGTCCGGGGCCAACCTCCAACTCGCCATGGACATCGGCAAGTACGTGAACAGCTTCACCTGGCGCGGCGATCCGCCGCGCTGAGCGCACATCGACACCAGGGATGGGTTCATGACCATAGTTCTCGTGCACGGCAACCCGGAAACCGACGCGCTGTGGGATCCGTTGGTGACGGCACTCGGCCGCGAGGACGTGATCCGGCTGTCCCCACCGGGATTCGGCGCGCCGGTACCGGACGGTTGGGGCGGCACCTATCTGGATTACCGGGACTGGCTGGTCGGCGAGCTGACCCGCATCGGCGGCACCATCGACCTGGTGGGCCACGATTGGGGCGGCAACCACGTCGTCAACGCGATGATGCACCGCCCAGAACTGGTGCGTAGCTGGGCAACTGACATCATCGGGGTGTTCGACCCGGAGTACGTCTGGCATGAAGCCGCCCAGATCTGGCAGACTCCTGATGCCGGCGAGCAATTCGTGAACGCCCTGATCGCGGGTACCGTGCAGGACCGGGCCGAGCGGTTGGCCGCGCTCGGCATCGCCGCTGACGTCGCGGCCGAGATCGCCCCCGGGATCGGGCCGGAGATGGGCCGGGTCATCCTGTCGCTGTATCGCTCGGTGCCGGGCCAGGTCCTGGCCGAGGAAGGTCGCCGGCTCGGCGCCGCGGCCGCCACGCCCGGTCTGCACCTGCTGGCCACCGAGGACGGCTACACCGGCACCGAGGCGCTCCGGCGCCGAGCGGCGGAGCGGGCGGGCGCCCGCACCGAGGTGCTCGACGGCTTGGGGCATTGGTGGATGGTGCAGGACCCCGTCCGCGGCGCCGCGGTGCTCACCGAATTCTGGGGCTCGCTGGCTAACTGAAATGTGTTGTCGGCCGGGGTATCCGGACACCGTCGACGGTGATGTCGACCTTCTCGTTGTAGAACGCGATCAAGCCGGCGATCGGAGCCACCGCGGGCAGCGGATAGTCGTATGACCACGCAAGATCGGCGTGTACGGTCCCCTCCGCGAGCACAGACCAGTAGCCGGTCGTGGTGCCCTTGTATGGGCACAGTGACTGCGTCTGGGCAGCGGTCAGGTGCGCGAAGTCTACATCGGTGCGATCGATGTAATACCTTGTCGGTAAGCCAGTTTCGAAGAGCAGCACCGGGCAGTGGGTGTCGGCGAGGACATTCCCGCCGAGCTCCACCACCACGTGCCGGTGCGAACGCAGAGCGTCGACACGGGTGTACGGATTGCGCGGGTGGCCCAGGATTCGCTCGTCCTCTTCGAACCAGTCCAGACTGTGCCATTCGAACCGCACGTGGCCCGGTACCAGCCCGTCGCCGGGATCGAAGACCCGTGCCGCCGAACGGACCGTGGCGCCGCCTGCGCTGATCGCGTGAAGCCGGAAAGGTCCGAACTGGCTGCGTTGTGGGTGTTGCTCATCCACCAGATGATCGGCGCGCACATCGTCGAGAGGTATGTAGTACTGCGGGTAGTACGGCAGTTCCCACACATAGCGGGCGGCAGTCGTGTCGAAGATCAGCTCACCGGCGCAGTAGCCACGGACCCGGCGTGGGGCGGGCTCGACCCGGCCCCGTCGAGCGGCGTGGTCCGGGAAGTCAGCGGATTCGGACATGGCGCCATTCTCGCAATTTTCGGCGCCGGTGGTCAGGTCAGGACTGACTTGACCATCTGCGGGCAGCGCGTCTTCACCGTCAGGGCGACGAGCCTGGTCGCCATCACCCGAGGAACGCCACCCATCGTCGCGCCGGTGACCAACCAGGCCATCGACTTGGCCCCGTCCTTCAACGAGGGACAGATCGACCGGGACACCTGCTTCACCACCGCGGGATTCGCGATCGAGAATCCGGCGGCGCCCAGTGCGGCGATGATCGCGTCATCGGCTCCGTCGGCGTGCGCCGGTGCGGCGGCGAGCGGGGCGGCGGCGATGGTGATACCGACGGCTGCGGCCAGGACACGACCAGACAATGACCGGCCTTTCAGGTTCGTCATCCGTTTACTATCACGCGCATTTGCTGATCTGTCCAGTTCGGGCCGACCGTGCTGCCCGCCGGTGGACGCGTCGGCCTGTCGAATGGGCAGGAGTACCGTGCTTCTGGGGTTCCTGGCAATGATGCGAGACCAACGAGTCGGCGGGTACACAGGCCTGCGCCACCCGGAAGGTTGTTTGCGGGCCGGCGGTCGGGCCGATTGCCGACCGTGTCTTGCCCGGGCCGGCGCCGAAATGCCGGGCAGGGCCCTACCGTTGCGTCATGGGATTCGTAGAAGTCGTCGAGGCGGTCGGCAAGGTGATCGACGGCATCGGGGTGGCGGTGATCGCGGCCGGGGCGCTGCTGGCGGTCGGGGCCACCTTTCGCCGCATGCGGGACAAAGCCACTGATCCATACCGGTTTTTCCGGGAGCAGCTCGGACGGTCGATTCTGCTGGGCCTGGAATTCCTGGTGGCGGCAGACATCATTCGCACCGTCGCCATCACCCCCACGTGGCAGAGCGTGGTGGTGCTGGCCGGAATCGTAGTCATCCGGACGTTCCTGAGTTTCTCGTTGGAGGTCGAGATCACCGGTCGCTGGCCGTGGCAACAACGGGTGCCCGCCGAGAAGGTAAATGCGGTGACCGCCGAGTAGCCATTTCGTGTCCACCGTTCGGACGACACGCCGAATGGGATTGCGCGTGGCGAAATGGCTGATGCGTGAGAATATTTCCTGGCACAGGTGGGGGCCAGAGAGATTGGGTGCGCGTGCGCCGTACGACGAATTATCCAGCCCGTAAATTTTCTCGTGCCACCACTTCTCTCGCCATTTCTGTATTGACGCTGGCGCTGCTCTTCGTGGTACCGACGTCCCAACGTCACCGACCCGTCGAGGACGGCCGGGTCGCCGCGTCTGCGGCGGCGTCGTCCATTGTGGGATTCGCCGATTCCCAGGTGTTCTTCTATAACGAGGACCAAGTCGCGCAGACCGTTCAGCGGTGGGTCGCAGACAATATCCGGACGGTTCGAATCGGCATTCCGTGGGCCAATGTGGAAACGACCAAGGGGAATCTCGACTGGACGCGGGCAGACCGCTTGGTCACGGCGGCGGCAGCGGCGAACATATCGATCATCTGCGCCATCACCTCCAGTCCGATGTGGGCGGCGATGCCCGGTACGCTGCCGCCCAACGGCAGGCCGGCGTCACCGGAGGCGTACGGAAATTTCACCGCGCGGGTGGCGGAGCGTTACAAAGGCAGGATCGCGGCGTTCGAGATCTGGAACGAACCCAACGGAATCTTCGGGTATCGGCCGGAGCCGGATCCCAGCGGATATACCGAACTCCTGAAAGCGGCGTATCCGAAGATAAAGGCCGTCGATCCGACGGTCACAATCCTCGGCGGCGTGCTCGGATCGGGTAAATCGTGGGGCACCTGGACCATCAATCCGGTGACATTTCTGGCGAAGATGTACGCCGCGGGAGCCGGCCCATTCTTCGACGCATTGTCCTACCACCCGTATAGCTACAGCATGAAGTTCTCGGAGGGGATGTACCAGGCCGATTCGCCTGTTGATCAGTTGGTGCGGTTACGTCAGATCATGCTGGCCAACAATGAGGGCGCGAAGGCTGTCTGGGTGACCGAATTCGGCGCACCGACCAACCGCGTCTCGGAGACGGCGCAAGCGGCCTTGATATCCGACATGATCAGCAGCTGGCGGGAGCTACCCTACGGCGGCCCGTTGATGCTCTATACGACGCGCGATCTCAACAGCGCGAGCATGTCCGACGAGGACCGCTTCGGGGTGTACCAGTCCAACTGGACCGCGAAGCAGGCGCAACAGGTCGTTGCGTCCCCGCCCGGGACGAGTGCGGTGTACCAGCGATTCGCGACCATCATCGAGCCGACGCTGGGGGACGTGCTCAGTCCGGTGTTCGCCGCCACGTCGAAAGTGTGGGCGCAGCTGCGGACGGCCGCCATGCTGTGGGAACTGACGCCCGGCCAGTTCGTCTGGTCGCCGTCGCCCGTCGGGGATCTGGCCCGCTCGCGCAAAGTTGTCCCCTTGACGGCATTCGCGAACGGCTTTCAGGACTTCACCGGCAGCACCCCCGTCCGGGTGTGGTACTCGCCCGAGACAGGGGCGCATTGGGGCAGCAAGGAATTCGCCAAGGCGTGGGTGCCCCAACTGGGGCTGGCGACGTCGGACGAGGCGTGGGTGGGCGGTGGAACCAAGGTCTCGTTCCAATTCGGAGCGATCACCTGGACGCTCTTTGGCGGAACCAAGGTCTGGCTCAATCAGCAACGTTGAGTGACGGACGGCCGGCGTAGCTTCCTCCGCCGGCCGGCGCCGGGACACGTGGCGCGTCCCAACGTCGATCCCTAATGGGTACGGCGTTATGCGCGGGCCTGCCGCACCGCCCAAATTCGTTTGCCAACTCCCCGCTCTAGCAAACACGTGTGCGCCAACGTGTCCGTGCTCATTCCATGCAATCGGAATGCGGTGCCAGTTCGGTGCCGGGCGGGTGAAAAATGCAGCTTCCCGTCGCTCAGCTGGCACTTATGGTGTTTGCCGACTTGGGCTCGGCTGCTGGGGTGCCGGTTTCAGATATGGCTTTTGCGTGCACTTTTAGCGAATTTTGGCTCGCCGGAGCGCGTGCGGCGACGTCCCGAGGGTGGTTTGCTTGTGGCGTCATTGGGTACTTCACCACCACGGCACAGGGCAAAACAATTTACGAAGGGGTTAATACATTATTCTGCTGCAAGACGGTGGCTTCTATGGCTCCGCCAGCAACCCCTGTGTTAACTTTTTAAGGCCAACAAAGGCGTTTGCTATAGGGAGGACGATCATGGATCGACGTCAGGGGATGTTGCAACGAATTGCCGCTGCGGCAATCGTGAGCACGGGCGGGCTCGCGGTCGCGATGGGCGTTGCCACCGCATCGGCGGGAGTGGCCGCGGCCGACTCGCAGCAGAATGTGATCACACAGCTCGGAAACAATCTCGGAAAGCTCGGTAGCCACCTGGGACAGGCCGGTGCCAATGTGGGCGACCAGCTTGGCAAGGCGGGCAGCAATTTGCAGGTGCAGGTAGGTAAGGCCGGTACCAATCTGCAGGTGCGCGGTGGCACTGCTGCAAGCAATGTGGGCAGTCAGCTCGGTACGGCCGGCACGAATGTCCAGAACCGTCTCGGTGCGGCCGGCACGAACCTGCAGAACCAGGTGGGTAAGGGCGGCACCAACCTGCAGAAGCAGGTCGGCAAGGGCGTCACCAACATCGTCAACAGGATCGGCAAGGCTTTCGGGGGCTGAGCCTGCCAATCTGGATCGAGCGTCTACCGGCCCGTTCGCACTGCGAACGGGCCGGTAGACGCTTTCTGCCCAGATGATTAGCGGTCAGCGCGAGCAATCCAGCGATACCGCCACGGTGCGCCTGACAACGACCGGGATGAAGTCGCGGTTCTCGCGGCCCCCGACGCGGACCAGTTCGGTCCGCTCCTGCGGATTACGGACGTTGGTCACGACACACTGATCCAGCGGTGCCGAACCCACGCGATCGATCTTCACGTCGAACCCCTGCGCCCGCAGCAGGCCGATGGTGGCGACCGCCGATTCACCGGCTGCGGAGGCGTCGGGAGCGGCCAGGACGCCGATGGCCATCGCGGCCTCCACGGGGACGACCACTGCGGCAGCGGCCGAAGCCATGGATTTGAAGATGTATTTCATGGTGAGACTCCTTGTGCGGGTGAGCCTGTAGGCGATCCCCGGTAGGTTGGCTGACATACATCCTGTCGCCACGGGGGTCGGTGGTGCTTGGAGGTTGTGTGGAGATCACCTGGAGATCGCAGGTAGACGACGACGTGAGATGGGGGCGAACGCGGTGCCGTCGACGCGACCCTGGACCGGTGATCCGGTCTGGCTGGCCGAGGTGCTCAGAGCCGAAGGTGTCGACGTCGTCGAGTATCCGGGCTGGCGGGACCGCGGCCACGGCGATTTCAAGGACATCCGCGGTGTCATGGTGCACCACACCGGATCGGATACCGCGACGGCGGCATCGATCGCCGCCGGCCGCCCCGATCTCTCTGGGCCCTTGTCGCAGTTGCACATTGCGCAGGACGGCACAGTGACGGTGGTGGCGCTCGGGGTTGCCTGGCACGCGGGGGCAGGCATGTACCCGTGGGTGCCCGCGAACATGGGCAACTGGCACCTGATCGGCATCGAATGTGCCAACTCCGGTACCGGCCCCCTCGCCCCGCATCGCCGGAACTGGCCCGACGCACAGTATTTCGCGCTGGTTGGGTGTTGTGCCGCGATCAACCGCCGACTGGCCCAGACGTCCGCCCGAACCATCGGCCACAAGGAGTACGCGGGGTACGCGCAGGGGAAGTGGGACCCCGGCGCGATCGATATGACCGAGCTGCGCGCCGACATCGCCGCGCGCATCGGTGTGCTGGTTGCCCCCGCGCCGACGCCGCGCCCACCGGTACCGGTGGGCGAATACATCGGGATCCTGTTGTTCACCGGATCGACAGGTCCACAGGTGGCCGAACTACAACGCCGGTTGAGATCTGCTTACGCGGCCTATGCCGGCGAGCTGGCGGTGGACGGGGTATTCGGACCGGAAACGGAAGCCGCGGTGCGCGAGTTCCAGTCCCGTACACCCGGATTGGTGGTGGACGGGATCGTCGGCCCCGCCACCGCAGCGGCGCTGCACCTCACGGTCCTACCGGCAGGCTAGCCCTGCTCGATGAGGTTTCCCTCGCCGGACTGGTTGATGGCGGGTGCACCGGAGTGGAACGCCACATGATTGTTGAAACCCGCGGCGGTGATGGCGTCGGCGCTGTCGACGGTGACGTTGTTCTCGAAGCCGGAAACCGTCAGGCTGGTGCAATGCCCGGTGATGGTGATCCGATTGTTGGCGCCACTGACCACCATCACATTCTCGTTGCAGGCGATCGTCTTGATGGACCCGATACCGGAGACGCTCACCGTGCTACCGGGTTGCGGCACAGGCGGTGACGGCGCCGCGGTGGGAGCCTCGATCACCGTGGACCGCCGGCTCGGCGGTGCATCGGTGATCAGGCCCCCGCCACCGGAGATCCCCGGAGCGTTCCCGATCACCGACCTGCTCTGAAACATGGTCCAGGCCACCACGCCGCCTGCCACCGCGAGAAAGACGATGGCGATGGGCACGAACAACATCCAGGGGCGAAACCCGGAACGTTTTGGCGCAGTAGGAAATCCGGTTGAATACCCGCCGGGATACGGGTTGGCGGCGTACGGCCACTGCTGCGTCGGCGGCGTTGGCGGGGGCGGTAGCGGGGGCGGATAGCCGTACGCGTCGTAGCGGTTGTCATTGCCCAGTTCGGAGGCCCTGGCCATATCGCTGAGCGGCTGCTCGAGCGCTCTGATCCGGGCCTCGGGATCATCCTGCGGGGTCATGTGCAGATGGTCCCATACAGCGTGCCTCTGCCTCGATTCCCCGGCCCCTATCGAGAACAGTCCAGTGACACGGTGATCGTGCGCCGCACCACCACCGGGATGAAGACATCGCGGTCGCCGTGCCGGTCCACTCGGATGAGCCTGGTCTGTTCTTGCGGGTTACGGACACTGGTGACTTCGCACCGATCCAGCGGGGCGCTCCCGACACGGTCGACGTTGACGTGAAAGCCCTGCGCTTCCAGTTGGCCGATGGTGGTCAGCGCGGACTCGGCATGGGCAGGCGCGGCGGTGGCCAGGGCCATCGCTGCGGCGAGTGAG
Source organism: Mycolicibacterium cosmeticum (assembly GCA_016197365.1). Classification (GTDB taxonomy): domain Bacteria; phylum Actinomycetota; class Actinomycetes; order Mycobacteriales; family Mycobacteriaceae; genus Mycobacterium; species Mycobacterium cosmeticum_A. The sequence goes on from JACPVS010000020.1 coordinate 23,762, forward strand.
GCCAGGAAGATCGGACGCATACCGAGAACACGGTCTGGACGTGGAATCGGTTCAACAACAACGAAAAACCCGGCCGGAGCAGCTCCGGCCGGGTTCTCGTGCACGCCCTACGCCGGTACCGGGACACGCTCCGATGCCGGCTCTGCGACGCGCTCGCCGTCGACCATGCTCAGCTCGTCGAACGGGGCGTCGCCACGCAACACGGTGTCCACCCGGTCCCGGTCGATGGTCTTGGTCCACGAGCCGACCAGGACGGTGGCGACGGCGTTCCCCGAGAAGTTGGTGACCGCGCGGGCCTCCGACATGAACCGGTCGATGCCGACGATCAGGCCGACACCGTCGAGCAGGTCGGGTCGGTGGCTCTGCAGACCACCGGCCAGGGTGGCCATCCCGGCGCCACTGACCCCGGCGGCGCCCTTGGACGCGACGATCATGAACAGCAGGAGCGACAGCTGCTCCCCGAGGGCCAGCGGATGACCCATCGCGTCGGCGATGAACAGCGACGCCATGGTCAGGTAGATCGCGGTGCCGTCCAGGTTGAACGAGTACCCGGTAGGCACCACCACGCCGACGGTGCTGCGGTCCACGCCGAGGTGCTCCATCTTGGCGATCAGACGCGGCAGTGCCGACTCCGAGGACGAGGTGGAGAAGATCAGCAGATACTCGCGGGCCAGGTAGCGCACCAGTTTGAAGATCGACACGCCCGACACTGCACGCAGCAGCACGCCCAGCACGCCGAACACGAACACGATGCAGGTGAGGTAGAAGCCGAGCATCAGCGCGAGCAGTTGGGTGACCGCGCTCCAGCCGGTCTGGCCGACGACATTGGCGATGGCGCCGAACGCGCCGATCGGGGCCAGCCACAGGATCATGGTCAACACCTTGAATACGAGTTTCTGCAGATGTTCGATACCACGCAGGATGGGTTCGCCCGCGGTCCCCATGGCCTGCAGGGCGAATCCGACGAGCAGCGCAACGAACAACGCCTGCAACACATTTCCCTCGGTGAGGGAGGAGAGCAGTGTGGTCGGGATGATGTGGGTGACGAAGTCCATCAACCCGCCGGCCTCATGGGCCTTCTCGGCCAGCGCGGCGCCCTGGCCCGCCGACTTCTCCGACAGGTGCATCCCGGAGCCCGGCTTGAGCAGATTGCCCACGACCAGCCCGATGCCGAGCGCGACGGTCGACATCACCAGGAAGTAGACGAAGGCCAGGCCGCCGACCCGCCCCACGGTGGCCGCTTTCCGGACCGAGCCGATACCCAGCACGATGGTGCAGAAGATGACCGGGGCGATCATCATCTTGATCAGGCTGACGAACATGGTGCCGAGGACGCCGACGTCCTTGCCGATGGCCGGGGCGAGCAAGCCGACAGCGACGCCGAGCACGACGGCGGCGATGACGGCGATATAGAGCCAGTGGGTGCGGTCCCGCTTCTTGGGGGGCGTGTCCGTGGAGGAGGTCATGTAAGGATGGTGCGCGAAGACGTGACCGGGGTCACGTTTTAGTTCATTTCGTTCAGCGGGGGGTGGCGGGTGCGCAGGTGGTCGCTCGCCGGACAGACGATCGCGCTCCAGATCCTGGTGATCGCGCTGGTGGTGCTGGCCGGCAGCGGCCTGGCCCTGCTGGATGCCCGCCGTGACGGCGACGATGCGGCCCGGCAGCAGGTGCTGGGCATCGCGACCTCGCTCGCGGACTCCCCGTCGACCGCGTCGGCCATCGAATCGGGCTCGGCGACAAAGATTTTGCAGCCGATGACCGAGGCGGTCCGCACCGCCACCGGCATCGCGTTCATCACCATCATGGCGCCGGACGGGATCCGGTTCACCCATACCGATCCGACTCAGATCGGCGGACATTACCTGGGCACCCTGGACCCGGCGCGGCGAGGTGAGACGTTCACCGAGGTGTACACCGGCACGTTGGGAGCGTCCATCCGGGCGGTGGCCCCGGTGCGGTCGTCGGACGGCCGCATCGTCGGCATGGTGTCGGCGGGTATCACCCGGCAGTCGCTGGCGCAGCGCTGGCAGGCGCAGATCCCGACGATCGTCGCGGTCACCGCGGCGGCACTGGGGATTTCGCTACTCGGCGCGTGGGCCATCCGGCGGCGTCTGCTGCGGCAGACGCACGGGTTGCGCCCCGATGAGTTGCGGGTGATGTACGACCACCACGATGCGGTGCTGCACTCGGTGTCCGAAGGTTTGATCGTGCTGGACGGGGGTGGCGTGGCGCTGGTCAACGACGAGGCGCGCAGACTGCTGGGCCTGCCGGACGGACCGGTGACGCTCGCAGACCTGCCGGCATTCCTGCGCAGCCACGACCCGGGGGTCCGGGATGAGTTGCAGGTCACCGAGGATCGGGTGCTGGTGGTGAACCGGGCGCGCGTCGTCGGAGGCGTCCACAGTGAGGTGGTCACGGTCCGCGACCGCACCGAATTGCAGGGTGCGCTGGGCGAACTCAGCGCACTCAAGGTGCTCACCGACTCGTTGCGGGCACAGGCCCACGAACAGGCCAACAAACTGCACACCGTCATCACGATGGTGGAGATGGGCCGTCCGCAGGAGGCGGTCGCGGTGGCGACCCGGGAGTTGGAACTGTCCCAGCACCTCGTCGACCGGTTGTCGCACGCGGTGAACGAACCGGCCCTGGTGGCGCTGCTGTTGGGCAAGACCGCCCAGGCCGACGAACGGGGCATCGCGCTGACCGTCACCGAGGACACCCAATTGCCCTCCGATGTCCCGCTGACCGGCCAGGAGATCGTCACGGTGCTGGGCAACCTGATCGACAACGCACTGGACGCCTGCGACCGCGACGAACCATGGGTCGAGGTCACCGTGCACCAGGACGACGACGCATTGATGATCCGGGTGGCCGACAGCGGGCCCGGGATGGACCCGCAGACGTTCGAGCGGGCGCTGCGACGCGGGTATTCGACGAAAAGCGATGCGGCGGACCCCGATCATGGGCACGGCCTGGGCCTGGCGCTGGTGGCGCAGGTGGTCAACCGGCATGGCGGTACGGTCACCGCCGAAATCACCTACGGCTCGGTCGTCACCGTGACGGTGCCGAGGGCCGCCCGATGACGATCCGGGTTGTGATCGTCGAGGACGAACCGTTGATCGCCGAGGCTCACCGCACCTATCTCGGCCGCCTCGAAGGCTTTTCGGTGGTCGGGGTGGCTCACACCGCGCGTGATGCCATGCGGGTGGCGGTGGAAGCGCAACCGCCCGTCGATCTGGTGTTGCTCGACCTGGGCTTGCCCGACGCCAGCGGCATCGCGTTGGCTTCGGCGCTGTCGGGCTTGGCGCCGGCGCCGGACATCATCGCGATCACCTCCGAGCGGGATCTGGAGATGGTGCGGGCCGCCGTCGCGCATGGCGCATTGGCCTACCTGCTGAAACCGTTCACTTTCGCCGCGTTCCGGGATCGGCTGGAGCGCTATCGGCGCTATCGCAGCGCACTGCCCGCCGGCACCGAGGCCGCGAGCCAGGCCGAGGTGGACCGAGCCTTCGCCGAACTGCGGGTGGCCACCGACAAGGCCGTCTCTCCGAAGGGGGCGGCCCCGCACACCACCGACGAGATCGCCCGGGTGGTGCGGGACAGCCCGAGTGGCCTGACGGCCGACGAAGTGGCCGAGCGGGTCGGGGTGTCCCGCGTGACCGCTTGGCGATACCTGGAGCGGCTGGCCGACGACGGCACCGTCGCTCGCGGCACCGATTACGGGAAGGCCGGGCGCCCGAAGACGCGCTATCAATGGCGTTGAGTCCCACTGAACTGACGTCACGGCTCGGCAAAGAAATCTTTCGGTGCTAGCAAATAACCAATTCTGGAATTATGCTTCTGCGCAATTGGTATTCCGAAGGGGTTGCTGTGCGTTCAACCGGGGTGAGTACGTGGGTAATCGCATTCGTGGCTTTCTCATTCGTCGTGGCTTTCTCATTGGTCTCGGTGGTGTCCGGAAGTGCCGGGATGGTCGCGCCGGCTGGAGCGGTACCCGAATCTGAAACCCCGGTGGGTAAGCGCACGGTCACGGTCGATACGGGGAGTTTCGATCTGAGTGTGCGTTCGGCGCCGTCGTCGAACAGTCAGAAAATCGGCAGCATCGCCAACCATTCGCGCGTCGTCATCACGTGTTACGCACGAGGGGCCGAATTCAGCGGTGGTCCGCACAAGCTGAGTACCGACTTGTGGAATCGGATGGAGGGCGGCGGGTACGTCACCGACGCGATGCTGTCCACCGGCTCCAACGAGCCGGTGGTCCCACCCTGCGTCGCAGACTCGGTACAGCCGGCGTCGGGACGCGCCAACGGGCGCAGGGTGATGGAGAACCCGGCGGCGGGCGGCACCGATGTCTGGGCTGCGTTGCAGAAGTGGTACTTCGTGTCCGGCAAGCAGTTCTATCCCGCGATGAGCGGCGCACCGACGGCGTTGCCCGGTGCCGCCAGGGCCGCGGGTTGGACGGTGGTCGACGCTCCCCAGGCGAACGCCATCGTGGTGGTGCCCGCCGGGCTGCTGGACGCGCCGTCGGGCGGGCACGCCGCATGGGTGGACGCGGTGTCGCAACGGCCCGACGGAAGCTACCTGCGCATCATCGAGATGGACGGGCCCGGTGGGGCGCCCGACACCTGGTCCGGGCGGATCGTGAAAGCCGAGAAAGGCCTTTCCTACATTCCCCTGCCGCAGGCCGGCTGACTCCAGCTAATTTGACAGCAATGTCAAATCTGAGCCGCCCGATGTGCCGGATGCGCGCCCGGGCCAAGCGTCGCGTGTGAGGCCCTGTTTGCTGACGTGTCGCTTGTGATATGGCGCTCATTTTCGGCCGGCGCGGGTTGCGCGGGCGTCTGCGGGGGCCGCTTCCGACGCCGCGGCGGAGATTGCTGACGCTCCAAAATCGCAGCTGGATGAAGAGTATTGAGTTGCTGACGGAAGGTCACAACTGCATAACGAAAAGTTTCCTAATAAGTGTCTGAGAGGTTGACGGCAGAACACGGGCCGGGGCCGCTCGAGCCTTCGTTCGGTGCAATTTTCGTCGCTAGACTCTATGCAGACGTGCCCCACCGTGGCGCATGGCGACTGAATCTAGTGCCGGTGCAGTTATACCGGCGGAGGTGTCGAAGAAAATGGCAAGTGTTTTTGTGCGTGCGAATGATGCTGCGCTGACCGAGTCGCGGACGGCGTTCGCAGGATCGGTGCTGATCGGGCGCGGTGCCATTGCCGACGTCGCGGCCAACTCCAGGACCATCGTGGCGGCCAACCACGGCGACGACACCGTCACCGTGGTGCGCCCGGACACCGTGGCGGGCCCCGGCCTGGTGGACGTGCAGGGTGAGCCCACGGCCGTCGCACTCGCCGACGACCGCGCGTACGTGATCACCAGCACCGCCGAGGTGGACAACGTCGTGGTGGTCGACACGCGAGCCAACAAGGTGCTCGACACCTATCCGCTGGCGATGACCGCGACCACCATCGAGGTCAGCCCCGACGGCAAGCGGGCGTACGTCGCGCGCACGGGTGACGACCACGTCGACATCGCCGTCATCGACACGACCGCGCAGCGGGTCGGCACCATCGACATCCCCACGGGCGTCGGCGCCTCGATCGACGGTCTTCGCATCGCCCCGTCCGGGCAGACGCTGTACGCGGCCGTCAGCACCATCTCGGGCAGCCGCCTGCTGATGATCGACACCGAGACGGCCCGCGTCCGCAAGACGCTGCCGCTCGGCGCACCGGTTCGCGACCTCGCCGTCACCGAGACTTTCGCGTACGTGCTTACCTCGGACATCACCGACCTCGGTGCGATCGTCGTGGTCGACCTGGCCGGCTTCACCGTCAGCCGCTCCATCGCGGCCGGCTCACTGCCGATTCAAATGGCGCTCTCGGCCGACGGCTCACGGGCCTATGTCGTCGACTACGACCAGGTCGCGGTGCTGTGCACCGTCACCAACGAGGTGCTGGAGATCATCACCGTCGGATCCCGTCCGACGGCCGTGACCCTGAGCAACCAGGGCGACCGGCTGTACATCTCCGACGTGGACGGCCAGATCACCGCGTTCCGTGTCACCCCGCCGTCGCCGATGTACTCGCCGTTCGAGGCGGTCGACATTAACGACGCACGCGAACTGGAGCCGGTCGGCGTCTAACGGGTCCCGGAGATCGAGCGGTTGCAGTCCAGCGACACCGAGACGGACTGACTGACGGTCTGCTGCACCAGCACCCGCTCGTCGGTGCCGGGCCCTACGTAGGGCACCCACTGCTTGATGGTGTTGGGATTGCGCACATTGGTGACCACGCACTGGCTCATCGGCAGGGTGCCGGTCCGGTCGATGTTCACGGTGTAGCCCTCGGACTGCAGGCGATTGATGGTTTCCTGCGCAGACTCCTCAGCAGAGGCAAGCCCCACGGGCAGGGTGGTCGCGGCGCAGACCGCCGCGACCGGCAGTAGCCATCTCATTCGCATGTGTCCATCATGGCCCATGACGCTGGTTTGCGGTGCAGTCGAGGGACACCGAGATGGACCGGCTGACCACCACCTCGATGTAGTCGTAGTCATGTTTGCCGTTCCGGCCATTGTCGACCCGGATCAGCCGCGTCACGGTTTGCGGATTGCGCACCCCGGTGACGACACACTGGTTCAGCGGGGCGCTGCCCACCCGGTCGACGTTGACGCTGTACCCCTCGGCCTCCAACCGGCCGATGGTCTCCAGCGGGGACTCGTCGGCCTGCGCGGACGGCGCCGAGGCGAGCAGTGCGGCAGCCGCGACCGTCACGGCGGTGAGATATGGACGCATCGCGCGCCCCCTGTCGATGTGGTGAACACTTGCTGTGAACTACATCGTCGCGCGGCGGTGATTCGTTGCAGGTGCGAGTCTGGCTGGCGCTACCATCGCGGCGGTGTACTCCACCATGCAGAACTGGCCGCTGACCATCACCGCGATCCTGCGTCACGCATGCGGCGTCAACGGGGACCGCGTCGTCACCACCGCCACCGGCCAGGGCGGAGCCGCAGGGGCGGCGACATCAGGGCTCGGTCACCGCAGCACCACCTACCGCGAGATCGGTGAACAGGCCGCACGGCTGGCGCATGCGCTGCGCGGGCTCGGGATCACCGGCGACCAGCGGGTCGCCACTTTCCAGTGGAACAACGCCGAGCACCTGACCGCCTATCTGGCCGCGCCCGCCATGGGTGCGGTGCTGCACACCCTGAACATCCGGCTGTCGCCCGAGCAGATCGCCTTCATCGCCAACGAGGCCGAGGACCAGGTGATCATCGTGGACGCCTCACTGGTGCCCCTGTTGGCTCCGGTTGTGCCGCAGCTGACCACTGTGCACACCGTGATCGTGGTCGGCGACGCCGACACCGGTGCGCTGTCGGGGCCCACGGTGCTGAGCTATGACGAACTGCTGGCGGGTCAGCCCGCTGTGTTCGACTGGCCCGAGCTGGACGAGAATTCGGCGGCCGCCATGTGCTACACGAGCGGCACCACGGGAAATCCGAAAGGTGTTGTCTACAGCCACCGTTCGAGCTATCTGCACGCGCTGAGCACCTGCACCGCCAACGCCCTGGACGTCAGCTGCGGCGATGTGGTGCTGCCCATCGTGCCGATGTTCCACGCGAACGCGTGGGGGCTGCCGTATGCAGCGCTGATGGCCGGCGCGGATCTGGCGATGCCGGACCGGTTCCTGGACGGGACGTCGCTGATCGAATTGATCGAGACCCGGCGGCCCACGGTGGCCGGCGCGGTGCCGACCATCTGGAACGACGTCATGCACTGCCTGGAAAAGGTTCCGGGACATGATGTTTCGTCGTTGCGGTTGGTGGCGTGCGGTGGCTCAGCGGTGCCGGTGTCGTTGATGCGGGCATTCGAGGACCAGCACGACGTCTACATCCAGCAGGCCTGGGGGATGACCGAGACCTCGCCGCTGGCCACGGTGGCCAAACCGCTGCCCGGAGTGTCCGAGGAACGGCACTGGCAGATGCGCGCAACCCAGGGCAGGCCCATGTGCGGGGTCGAGATCCGCATAGTCGACGACGAGGGCAACCGGTTGCCGGACGACGGTAAGGCCGTGGGCGAGTTGGAGGTTCGCGGGCCCTGGATTACCGGCAGCTACTACCTCGGCCGCGACGCCGAGAAGTTCGAGAGTGGCTGGCTGCGCACCGGCGATGTCGGGGTGGTCGACCCGGATGGTTTCGTGACGCTGACCGACCGGGCCAAGGACGTGATCAAGTCCGGTGGTGAATGGATCTCGTCGGTCGAACTGGAGAACCTGCTCATCGCGCACCCGGCGGTCCTGGAGGCCGCCGTCGTCGGGGTGCCCGACGAGCGCTGGCAGGAGCGCCCGCTGGCTGTCGTGGTCCTCGACGAAGGCGCCTCGGCAGATCCCGCAGAACTGCGGGAGTTCTTGGCGGACAAGGTCGTCCGCTGGTGGCTGCCGGAGCGGTGGACGTTCATCGACCAGGTGCCCCGCACCAGCGTCGGCAAGTACGACAAGAAGACCATCCGGGCCCGGCACGCCGAGGGCGGCTACGACGTCACCACGCTCTAGCCTGTTCGCACGGCGACGGCCGACACCAGGTCGGCCAGCCGATCCGGCTGGTCCAGCATGGAGTAGGTGCGCGCGCCGGTGATGACCTCCAGGCGGGCCTGCGGGATGATCCGCGCCAGTCGTTCGCCGTCACCGACGGGGAAGAACACGTCGTCGGCCGACCACGCGATGAGCGTCGGTTTGCCGAACTCGGGCAGCCGGGCGGCCACCGCGGTGGTGACCTCGGTGCGCAGGGACAAGGTGAGATGCCGCAGGTCCTCGGCGATCGCCGGATTCGACCGGGCCGGGCGCACCCATTCCCGGGTGAGGGCGTCGATGTCCGAGTGGGCCAGGCCGGCGTAGGCCTTGCGGCGCACGGCGGGGATGCGCATGGCCTGGGTGAGAATTCGGACAAGTGCCTTGGATCGCGCGGCGCGGATCAGCGGCTGCAGGATGGGTGGCGGAAAGTGTTCGAACGCATCGCAACTCGTCAGCACCAGGGTGCCGATCCGCTCGGGGTGGTGCACCGCGACCAGTTGGGTGACCACCCCGCCGGTGTCGTTGCCGACCAGTACGACGTCCTGCAGGTCCAGAGCGGCCAGGGTGTCGGCGACGATTCCGGCCACACCCCGGATGGTCCGGTCGGCCCCGGGCCGCAGTGGCTCGGGGTGGGCGCCCAGCGGCCAGGTGGGGACGATGCAGCGCAGCCCGCGTTCGGCCAGTCGCGCACTGAGCGGTCGCCACATGTGACCGCCCATCATGTACCCGTGCACGAAGACGACGGGCCTGCCGTCCTTGGGCCCGAATTCCTCGAAATGGATGGTTCCGGCGTTAATCTCAATGGTCGGCATGAATGACTCCCGGCTCGATACGCATTTACGGACAGTGTGTCCGTAACTTACCAACAGGGTGTATGGAAAACAAGAGACGTACCCAGGAGGAGCGCTCCGCGGCCACCCGCGAAGCGCTGATCGCCGCCGCCAGAAGGCTGTGGGGCGAGCGTGGATATGCCGATGTGGGCACCCCCGAGATCGCCACCGCCGCCGGGGTGACCCGCGGCGCGATGTATCACCAATTCGCCGACAAGGCAGCGCTTTTCCTGGCTGTGGCGGAGGCGGTGGAGCAGGACGTGATGGTCCGGCTGGGGACGGAGGTGGCCGCCACCGGCGCGGCCACACCGGCGGATGCGATCCGGGCCGCGGTCGAGGCCTGGCTCGAAGTGTCGGGAGACCCGGAAGTACGGCAGTTGATCCTGCTCGACGCTCCCAGCGTGCTCGGCTGGGCGGGATTCCGCGACGTCGCGCAGCGCTACAGCCTGGGCATGACCGAACAGTTGCTCGCCGAGGCGATCAAGGCAGGCCAGCTCACCCGCCAGCCGGTACGCGCCCTGGCGCACGTGCTGATCGGCGCCCTGGACGAGGCCGCCATGGTCATCGCCACCGCGGACGACCCGAAAAAGGCGCGCCGCGAGATCAGGCAGGTGTTGACCCGCCTGATCGACGCGATGCTGGACGGCTAGCGCTCGGCGCGCTGGTAGGCCGTGACCACGGCCGCGCCGCCGAGGCCGATGTTGTGCTGCAGGGCGGCGCTGACGTTGTCGACCTGCCGCTTGTCGGCGGTGCCACGCAACTGCCAGGTCAGTTCTGCGCACTGCGCCAGTCCGGTGGCCCCGAGCGGGTGACCCTTGGAGATCAGCCCGCCGGACGGGTTCACCACCCAGCGCCCACCGTAGGTGGTGTCGTCCTTGTCGATCAGCGCCGGGGCCTCGCCCTCGCCGCACAGGCCCAATGCTTCGTACAGCAGCAGCTCGTTGGCGGAGAAGCAGTCATGCAGTTCGATCACCTGGAAGTCCTGCGGCCCGAGCCCCGCCTGGTCGTAGACCTGCTGTGCGGCTTTGACATTCATGTCGTAGCCGATGATGTTGGCCGCGCTGCCGTCGAACGTCGACGCGAAGTCGGTGGTCATCGACTGCCCGACGATCTCCACCGTCTGAGCCGCCAAACCGTGTGAGTCGACGAAGGCCTCGCTGGCCAGGATGGCCGCGCCCGATCCGTCGGAGGTGGGCGAGCACTGCAACTGGGTCAGCGGATCGGAGATCATCTTCGCGCCCAGGATGTCGTCGAGGGTGTACTCGTCCTGGAACTGCGCGTACGGATTGTTCACCGAATGCTTGTGGTTCTTGTAGCCGATCTTCGCGAAATGCTCGGCGGTGGTGCCGTACTTCTTCATGTGCTCACGCCCGGCCGCGCCGAACATCCACGGCGCCACCGGGAACGCGAACTCGTCGATCTCGGCCAGCGCCTTGACGTGCTTGCCGAGCGGGGATTCGCGATCCTGCGCGCCGCCGCCCAGTGAGCCGGGCTGCATCTTCTCGAAGCCCAGCGCGATGGCGCAGTCGGCCAGCCCGCCCCGAATCGACTGTGCGGCAAGGTAGAGCGCCGTCGATCCGGTGGAGCAGTTGTTGTTGACGTTGACGATCGGGATGCCCGTCATGCCCAGTTCGTAGAGGGCGCGCTGGCCGGAGGTCGAGTCGCCGGAGCAGTAACCGACGTAACCCTGCTGTACCTCGGTGTAGTCGATGCCGGCGTCGGCGAGGGCTTTGGTCCCCGACTCCTTGGCCATCTGTGGGTAGTCCCACCCTTCGCGACTCCCGGGCTTCTCGAACTTCGTCATTCCGACTCCGACGACGAAAACACGATTCGGCATGGTGGGTCCCTTTCGCTTCATTGCGGTCGGGCTCAACATACGTCTCAGGCGAAAGCGTCGGTGTACTGCGGGCAGTAATAGTCGATCGAGGTGACGACGAAGGCCGCCGCCTGCCGGGTGGTGAGGTCGGTGTTGTTCAGGATGTCCACGCCGATGTCGGTGCCCGACGCGCCGGCCTTGAGCTCCGAGCAGACCTGGTGTGCGTTGCCGATGACCGCGGAGGCGGACTCGTAGGAGATGCCCTCCGCGGCGATCTCGCGCAGGAACGCGCTGTCGGTCTGCGAGGTGATGGCGTGCGCCGTCCCTACCGAGACCGTCGCTGATCCGAAGGCCGCCAGCCCGAGCACGGTGCTGACGAACGCGGTGCGGGCGAAGGTGGAAAGCATGTGCTGGACTCCTGGTGAGGTCGGTCCCGGTCGCTCCGGGGTGACATCAGAGTCCAACGCCGATCTTGATGGATTCTTGGTGAATCCTTGGCGGGCCTACCCGTAGGCCAGCCACCACTGGTGCAGCTCGGCCAGATCCGGCGCCTGGATGTTGCCGATCAGCAGGTCGGAGTTCTTGGTCCAGGTGATATCCGGGCCGTTGTCGTAGGTGCCGCACGCGATCGAACCCTCGGCCCGTTGCGCGGAGTCGGTGTAATGCCACGTCGTCGGCGACTCGATGCCGCTGCCCGGGCATTGCAGCAGTTCGGAATCGCCCTTGATGGCGTCGTCGAAATGCCCCGACAGCTGGCCCTGATCGGCGAACAGCGAATACCGCGAGGCCGCCGGGCCACCCGGGGAGGTCGACTGCCCACAGTCCACGGTGGCCAGCGCGCCGGTGACGGGCGGGTGCACCACCTGGCACGTGCCCGGGGCGTAATCGCGGGGCAGCAGGCCCAGCAGCTGGTTCTCCAGTGAACCCGGGCTGTCGGGTTCGCTGGTTCTGGTCCGTTCGGTGGTCTCGGCGGGTTCTGCGGTCGTCCTGGTGGTGCCGGTAGGCGGCGAGGCGGTGTCGTCTGTGTCGTGGCTGGGCTTGACCAGCCAGAATATCCCGAGCGCGGCGAGCACCAAGGCGAATACGCCCGCGGCGGCGGCGATGGGCAGCCACGGCGTCTTCTTCTTGGGCGGGGGAGGGTTCTGATTCCAGGCCGGACCGCTCGGCGGCGGCTGGTAGAAACCCGCGCCCGGCGGCGGTGTCGCGGCGTAGGGCCTCGGCGTGGCTCCCGGCGGTGGTGGCGGCGGGATGGGCGGCCGGCCGGGGGCGCTGTACTGCACGCCGGGGCGCGCGGCGGCCTCGCCGCGCGCCACGATGGTGGCCGCCTGGTCCTGATCCCGGGAGCTCAACGCTTCGGTGGCGGCGGCGGCCAGATCGCCCGCGCTGGCGAAGCGTTCCTCGGGTCTCTTCGCCATGCCGCGGGCGACGACCGTGTCGAAGGCCGTCGGGATACCGGGGCGGGTCGTACTCGGCGCCGGGACCGGATTCATCAGGTGGGCGGTGATCACCATGCTGACGCTGTCGCCGGGGAAAGGCTGTGACCCGGTGAGACATTCGTGCAGCACACAGGCCAGCGCGTACACATCGGCGCGGTAGTTGACCTCGCCACTGGTGAACCGCTCGGGCGCCATATACGCGTACGTGCCCACCGCGGTGCCGAGTTCGGTCAGCTTCTCGTCGCTGGCGGCATTGGCGATCCCGAAATCCACCAGGTAGGCGAAATCGTCCCGGGTGATCAAGATGTTCTCGGGCTTCACGTCGCGATGCATGATGCCGCTCTCATGGGCGGCGTCCAGCGCCGAGGCGATCTGCCGGACGATGGCGACCGCGCGCGCCGGCGTCATCGGGCCGTACCCCTTGAGCAGCTTGCGCAGGTCGCTCCCGTTGATCATGCGCATGTCGACGTACAGCACACCGTCGATCTCGCCGTAGTCGTGGATCGGCACCACATGGGGTTCCTGCAGGCGCCCGGCCGAATGCGCCTCGCGCTGCAACCGCTTGCGGAAGACCGGGTCGTGAGAGACGCCCTCCGGCAACAGTTTCAGCGCGACGATGCGGTCTTTGACGGTGTCCTCCGCCTCGTAGACCTCACCCATCCCGCCGCGTCCGATGAGACGCCGCAGCCGATAGGGGCCGAAATCGGTGCCCTCCCGCGAAGTCGGACCGGTCATGACTCGCCGGGGCGCACGATCTCGAACACGAACTCGTGCTCACAGATGCGGAAACGGTCACCGTCGTCGAGGCTGGCGGTGCCGCGGATGCGTTGCCCGTCCACGTCCACGCCGTTGGCCGAGCGCAGGTCGGTGATGACGAAACTGGTTCCGGTGTCGATGATGACGGCGTGGTGGCGGCTCACGTTGGCCTGGTCGAGCACGATGTCGTTGTCCGGCAGCCTGCCGATCCGGGTAGCAGCGGCCACCAACGGGTAGATGCGCCCGGAGACCGTGCGCACCTGCGCCGTCACGGTGTGGACTCCCACCGCGGTGCGCAGGTCGAGGGTGTTGATCTTGTGTACGGCCGTGGTCTGGGCGGCTTGGCGGACATTGAGGGGTTCCTGACGCAGGATGCGTTCATAGAGGGTGCGCACCGTGGGCCCGGGGTCGATCCCGAGATCGTCGGCCAGGGTCGTCTTGAGCCGCTGGTACGCGTCCAGTGCGTCGGATTGCCGGTCGCTGAGGTAATACGCGGTGATCAGTTGCGCCCACAACGGCTCGCGGTACGGGTATTCGACGACCAGTGACTCGAGCCCACCGATGATGGTATACGCACGGTTGCAAGCGATTTCGGCTTCCGCGTGCGCAGTGTGGGCGACCACCTTGTCCTCGACCAGGGCGGTGGAAAACGGATCCACGAACTCGAAATCGCGCAGATCGTCGAGCACCGGCCCGCGCCACTGCGCCAGCGCCGTCGACAGATAACTGCTGGCCTGCTCGAACTGGCCGGCCGCCGCGGCCTGCACCCCGGCACTCTTGCCTGCGATGAACCGGCCGATGTCGCAGCTCGCGTCGGCCACCGCCAACCGATAGCCGGGCGCCGCGCTGGCCAGCACGGTCCGGCCGTCGGCTCCGGTGCCGGAGATGAGCTTGCGCAGGTTGGAGATGTAGGAGTGCAGGCTGGCTTTGGGCTCGGGCGGCGGGAACTGTTCCCAGGCCGCGGTCACCAGGGAGTCGCCGCTGACCGGTCGATTCCGGCTCATCACGAGCAACGCGAGCACCGCCCGTTGCTTCGGCGTCCCCAGCGGCAGCCCCCTGCCGTCCACGGTCACCTGCAACGGGCCGAGCACACCGAAGTCCAGGCCGTTGGTCATCACGCGTCATTGTGCCGGGTAGCGGCGCCGAAGGTGGTAGAACGTGTTCTAGTTTCGATTTTCCGGTGCGGGTTCATGAAGGAGCGACAATGGCGTTGCGAGTGGTGCAGTGGGCGACCGGCGGAGTGGGCATCGCGGCCATCAAGGGCGTACTCGAACACCCCGAACTCGAACTCGCGGGCGCGTGGGTGCATTCGGACGCCAAGAACGGCCGCGATATCGGGGACATCCTCGGCACCGGACCGCTCGGGGTACGCGCCACCAACCGCATCGAGGACATCCTGGCGCTGGATGCCGATGCCGTCATCTATGCGCCGCTGCTGCCCAACCCCGACGAGGTGGCCGCGCTGCTGCGGTCGGGCAAGAACGTCGTGACCCCGGTCGGGTGGCTGTACCCCAGCGAGAAGCAGGCCGCGCCGCTTGCCGCCGCGGCCGTCGAGGGCGGGGTGACGCTGCACGGCACCGGCATCGCGCCAGGCGGCTTCAGTGAGAAGTTCCCGCTGCTGCTGTCGGTGCTGTCCACCGGCGTGACGTTCGTTCGCGCCGAAGAGTTTTCCGACCTCCGCACCTATGACGCGCCCGATGTGCTCCGCCACGTGATGGGTTTCGGTGACACCCCGGACAAGGCGATGAGCGGGCCGATGCAGAAGATGCTCGACGGCGGGTTCATCCAGGCGGTCCGGATGTGCACCGACAAGCTCGGCTTCCGGGTCGACCCACGGGTCGTCACGTCCCAGGAGGTGGCCGTGGCGACCGCCCCGATCGCCTCGCCGATCGGCGACATCCAGCCCGGCCAGGTCGCCGCCCGGCGTTTCCACTGGGAGGCGCAGGTGGCCGGCGAACCGGTGGTGCGCATCACCGTGAACTGGCTGATGGGTGAGGAGAACCTCGATCCCGCATGGACTTTCGGTCCCGAGGGGCAGCGCTACGAGATGTCGGTGCGCGGCAACCCCGACTTCACCGTCGTCGTGCGGGGATTCCAGGGTGAGCCGGGTGACGAGGTGGAGTCCGGCGTGGTCGGCACCGCCGCGCATTGTGTGAACTCGGTACCCGCGGTGTGCGCCGCGGCCCCCGGCGTCGCCACCTATCTGGATCTGCCGCTCATCGCGGGGCGGGCCGCACCGCACCTCAGCTAGGGCTTCACCAGAATCCGGATCGGATCGCCGTCGGCGCGATGAAGTTTGTCGATGCCTTCGGCGACGTCCTCCAGTGACACGATCTCACTGATCGAGCGGTGCAGATCCAGCCGGCCCAGCGATACCAGATTCGCCAGTGTCCCGATGTCGGCGTTCTGGTAGCCGAGGTGGCCGAGCACCTGCCGCTTGGTGAGATTGAACATCGCCGTCGGCCCGATGCTCGGTGCGTCGGCACTCATCCCGACTCCCACCAGCCGGCCGCCGACGGTGAGATTGGCCAGCGCCTGGTCGAAGGTCGACGACAGCCCGACCGCGTCGAAGGCGATGTCGAGGCCGCGGCCCCCGGTGAGTTCGGCGATCTTGTCGTGCAGGTGCTCGTCGCGGGCGTCGAACGCGTGGTCGGCGCCCAACTCGACGGCACGTTGCAGGACGGCAGGTTTGATGTCCACGGCGATGATCGGCGCCGCGCCGACCAGCCGGGCCAGCTGCACGATGTGGGTGCCGACGCCGCCGACGCCCCACACGCCGACGGACTCGCCGATGCCGACCTTGCCGGTGCGCACCACCGCGCCGAACGGCGTGGACACCGCGTCGGCCAGGATGGCGGCCTGCTCCAGCGGCACGTTGTCTGGCACCCGGGTCAGGCCGAACGCCTGCGCGACGGTGTACTGCGCCCAAGCCCCGTCGTAGGCGAAGGCCATCAGCCGGATGCGCAGGCAGTTGCTCACATCGCCGCGCCGGCAGTTCACGCAACCCAGACACGGGCGGCCGGCGGCGACCACCACCCGGTCACCCTCGGCCCAGCCGGTGACCCCGGGCCCCAGCTTGGCGACGGTGCCCGAGGCCTCATGCCCCTGGGTCACCACCGGGACCTGAGCCGGGAAGGTGCCGTTGATCAAGCTCAGGTCCGAATGGCAGATACCGCAGAACGCGACCTTGACCAGGACCTCGCCCGGCCCCGGTTCCGGTATCGGAACATCCTCCACCGCAATGGTTTTGGTGTCAGCGTAGAACCGCTGGGCCCGCATCGTCGCTGTCATGGCGCTCCTAGGGAATCCGGTAGAAGGGGTTGGGTAGCAGGTAGGTCCGCTGCGCGTGGCCGCCGGCCAGATCCGAGGGCTGGTCACCGAGATTGGCGATGATGGTGTAGCCCTCGGCTTCGATCCGGGCCCGCTGGGGTGCCTTGTAGTCCATGGCCGACGGCGGGTGCGAGCCCAGCGGCTGCAGCACCAACTCGGCGTAATCGGTGTACCCGGCGTCGGCCAGGTTGCGCACGGTGGCATCGCGCATCGACTCGTCCCGGCCGGTGATGAAGAAGACGGTGACACCGTCTTTGCGGGCTTCCTGATACACCGCCAGCGTCGGCTCGATGACGGTTGAGCGCGCCAGTTGAGTCCAGGCCACCAGCCCGCACGGGCCCTGCGGGAGTGCATCGCAGGGACCCGCGCCGATCCGCCCGAAATCGTTGGCGGACAGACCTTCCCAGTTCGACAGGGACGTCTCGTCGATGTCGAACACCACGGCGGGCCGCGCCACCCTCGGGGCCTGTTCGGCCAGCCATGCCAGCGCGGGACGGGTGGCCGTCGTCAGATCCGCGAGGTACGCCCCGCTGTCGTGGTAGGCGACGACCTGGTCTTTGACGTCGCTGAGGTTGGGCGGCTCGGCTGCGGCTGTCGGTGCCAGGAACAACAGCAGCGTGGAGGTGAGGACCCCGATGCGGAACATGGGTGCACGATAGTGCCGCGCGGGCTGGCAGACTCGGACCTCGTGAAACGTGGCTTGATCCTGGCCGGTGGCGGATTGGCGGGCATCGCCTGGGAAACCGGCGTACTGACCGGCATCGCCGATGAATCCCCGGACACCGCGGCGGCGGTGCTGGCCGCCGATGTGCTGCTGGGTACGTCGGCGGGATCGGCTGTCGCCGCACAACTGGGCAGCGGTACCCCGCTGAGCGAGCTGTACGCCCGTCAGGTGGCCGCGGAGTCGCATGAGATCGATTCCGGCATCGACATCGACGGCATCGCCGAGATCTTCCTGACCGCGCTGAGCGAACCGGGTGACGCGGCGGCAAAGCTGCGACGCGTCGGCGCGATCGCCGTCGCCTCCGACACCGTGCCCGAGGCGCTACGCCGAGAGGTGATCGCGCACCGATTGCCTGTTCAGGACTGGCCCGACCGTGATCTGCGGATCACCGCCATCCCTGTCGACACCGGCGAACTGGTGGTGTTCACCGCGGACTCGGGGGTGTCGCTGGTCGACGCCGTCGCCGCCAGCTGCGCGGTCCCCGGGGTGTGGCCGCCGGTCACCATCGGAAACCGCCGCTACATGGACGGTGGGGTGGGCAGCACCGTCAACACCGCGTCCGCCGCGGACTGCGACGCCGTGGTGGTGCTGGTACCCGCCGGGGAGAATGTCCCCTCGCCGTTCAGCAGCGGGGCGGCCGCAGAAATTGCCGCGTTCCCGGGAAACAAGCTCGCCGTGTTCGCCGACGACGACGCAGTCGCAGCGTTCGGGCCCAACCCGCTCGATCCGCGGTGCCGGCAACCGTCGGCCATCGCGGGCCGGGCGCAGGGCCGCCGGGTGGCGAGAAGGGTCGCCGGATTTCTGTCCTGATTCTTGCTCAGTCCAGGGAACTGAGCGCCGCCGCAGCCAACTCCTGGCCGATCTCGATGACCTCGTCGGCGCGATGGAATTCCAGGCTGCGGCACGCGGTGCGGGGCACCTCGATCAGCAGGTCCGGCGGGTAGGCGGCCAGGGTGTGGCGGGCCAGTGCGGACTGCGCGATGTCGATGGTGCGGTTCATGATCTCGAAGCTGCCGAGCCGGGGGATGGACGTCGACGTGACGCCGGGAACCTCGTCGGGTGCCAATTCCGGATCGACGGCGCTGCTGAACCGGCTCAGCATGGATCTGGCGGCCGGGGTCTCCAGCACCCGCTGCGCCGCGGTGGTGTCCAGCAATGCCGTTGTGCTGCGCCACATCCGGCCCAGGAACTCGGCCGTCGGCCGCGGCTCCGGTTCGCTCAGCCGCGGCGCCGGGTCGGCGCCGGACAAGGTGATCGCGATGGTCAGATCGGCATTGACGGCCGCGATGGGCGCCATCGGCAGCGGATCCAGGATGCCGCCGTCGGCCAGCAGTCGGCCGTCGACGACGTGCGGGGTGAAGATCCCCGGGATCGCGATGGAGGCCCGGATCGCGTCGTCGAGCGGACCGCGCTGCATCCACACGGACCGGCCGGCGATCAGGTCGGTCGAGACCGCCGTATACGGGATCGGCAGGCTCTCGATCGTGACATCGCCGAGGATCTCACGTACCGCGTCGAGGATCTTCTCCGCCCGCAGCACGCCGGGTGAGCTGATCGAGGGGTCCAACAACCGTAGCACCGCGCGTTGGGTCAATCCGCTTGCCCAGGAGGCAAATTCGTCCATCTTGCCGGCCGCGTACAGGCCACCGACGAGGGCGCCCATCGACGACCCGGCGATACCGACCACCTCATGGCCGCGGTCGCGCAGCTCGTTGATGACACCGATGTGCGCGTAGCCCCGCGCACCGCCGCTCCCGAGAGCAAGGGCAACCCGCATCGCCGGTCAGGACTCCTTCATGATGAGCTGCGACACCGGGGCCAGCACGCGGCTCGGCAACAGCCGGGTGGATACCGCCAGCACCGTGTTGACGAGGCCGGAGATGACGGTGGGCCCGGACTTGTCGACGAACGCCAGCGCCGTATCCACCACCTGCCGGGCGGTCTGGCGGCCACGGGTCATGAACTGTTTGCCGGTACGGGCGAAGAACTCGGTCTCGGTGGCACCCGGGCACAGCGTGAGCACGCGGACCCCGGTGCCCTTGGTCTCCTGCCACAGTGCCTCGGTGAACGAGCGCACGAACGCCTTGGTGGCGCCGTACACGGCCATGGTCGGGGTCGGCTGGAACGCCGCGGTCGAGGCGACGTTGATCACCAAACCCTTGCGTGCCTTGACCATTGCCGGCAGGAAGCGGGCCGTCAGGTCGACCAGCGAACCGCAGTTCAGGTGGATCTGTGCGGCCAGCGCCTCGGGATCCAGGTCGACGAAGTCGCCGTGCGAGCCGACACCGGCGTTGTTGATCAGGATGTCCACCTGCCTGCCCAGGTCACCGATCTGAGCGGCCAGCTGCGCGCCGGAGCCCGGCAGCGACAGGTCTGCGGCGAGGACGTCGATCTCGATACCCGGCGTACTCATGAGCAGGGTGGTGCGCAGCTCCGCCAGCTTGTCGGCGCGGCGCGCGACGAGAATCAGGTTGGCGCCGAGGCCGGCCAGTTGACGGGCGAATTCCTCGCCGATTCCGCCGCTGGCGCCGGTGATCAATGCGGTGCGATTGCGAAAGTCCACAGCGCCATCCTGCCGTATCTCGACAGTTCGCGGCAGCGGCGCGGACAAGGTGGCAGGGTTGTCGATCATGGCACTCAAATTGGGCCGCCCGACCCCCCGCGATGCGTTGGCCGGCCTGGTGACCGGCCTGTTCTCCATCCCGGAGGGAATGGCCTACGCCAGCATCGGCGGATTCAACCCGGTCGCCGGCCTGTACGCGGGCGTGCTTCCCGGCATCATCGGGTCGCTGTTCGCCCGCACCGTGCTGATGGTGACCACCTTGACCAGTGCCATCGCGCTGTCCTCGCGCAGCGTCCTCAAGGATGCCGGGCTGGACCCGAGCGACCCGGCCAACGTCGCCGCGCTCGCGATCGTCGTGGGCATCGTGATGCTCGTCTTCGGGCTGCTGAAGTTCGGCTCCATCATGAGCTTCGTCTCCAACGCCGTCATGACGGGTTTCTCCACCGGCATCGCCCTGCAGATCGTCGCCGGCGTGCTCGGTGACGCGACCGGCTATAAACCTCAGAGCGGCAACACCATTGGCAAGTTCATCGACTCCCTGGCCCATATCGGGCTGTGGCATCCGCACGCCGTCGCGGTGGCGGTGGCCACCGTCGCGGTATGGGCGGTGTTTCATTTCATCAAACCGCTGGAGTCCTTCGCGACGCTGCTGGCCCTGGTCGTGGTCACCGCCGTCGTCGCCATCGCGCACATCGACGTCGAAACCGTGGGTGACATCGCGTCCATCACGAATTCGCTTCCGCCGCTGACCCTGCCGAACTTCGCGGCCATGCCGGAGCTGCTGGTCGGTGGGGTGGCGGTGGCCCTGGTCGCGCTGGCCCAGGCCGCGGGCATCTCGGCCGCGGTGCCCAACCCGGACGGCAGCCGCACCAACATGAACGGCGATTTCCTTGCCCAGGGCGCGGCGAACGTCGCGGGCGGGTTCTTCGGTGCGCTGCCTGCGGGCGGTTCGCTGTCCCGCACCGGGGTCGCCACATCGGCCGGCGCCCAGACCCGCTGGGCCGGCATCTTCGCCGGGATCTGGCTGGCGCTGCTGGTACTGGTCGCCGGCTCGACGGCCGAGATCATCCCGATGCCGGTGATCGGCGGGCTGATCCTGGTGATCGGCGCCGAACTGATCGTCGGCCGGCTGCCCGACATCAAACTGGTGCTTCGGGTGGCGCCGATGTCGGCGGTGGCCATGCTCATCACCTTCGCCGCGACCACCGAACTGCCGCTGCACACCGCGATCCTGATCGGTGTCATCACCTCACTGGTGCTGTACTGCGCGCAGGCGGCCAAGGCGGCCCAGTTGATGGCGCTGGAGCCGACCGGTGACGGCGGCTGGCGGTCCTGCCCGGTGCCGGAGCGCTGCGCGAGTGACGAGGTCACCGTCCTGCACTACGCGGGGGTGGGATTGTTCGCTGAGGTCGCCCGCATCGACGAGGAGTGGCCACGCGCCGACGGCACGAACAACGCCGTGGTGGTCCTGAGCATGCGGGCCCTGCCCGACGTGCCGTCCTCGGTGGCGATCAAGGCGCTGCGGCGCTGGGCCGCCGACCTGGAGTCACATCACGGCCGGCTGATCATCGCCGGCGTCACCCCGGCGGTGCAACGGGTTCTGGAGCGCGGGGGGATCACCGACGAGATCGGTCAGGACGGCATCGTGCCCGCCACCGACCGGGTGTTCGGGGCCCTCGACATGGCTGTCGCGCGGGGCCGGGAATGGATCGCAGATCGGCCCTTAGGCTCGCCCTGATTCGAACCTCAGCCGCACTCGCCGTTGGCCGCGGCGTTCGCCGCCATGATGACGCCGGCCTGCTGCGCCGGGGTCAGCTGAGCCCACGGGGTGTTGAAGCTGCCCGGGCCGTTGGCCTCGGGGGCCTGCAAGGTCTTGAGGTAGTCCTCGACGAGCGTCACCGGTTGGGCGTGCTGCTCGTCGAGCCACAGCTTGGCGGCGTGGCAGGCCTGCCCGTACTGGGATTCCGTCGCGTCGGACGGGACGTCGACGGCGGTGGTGACGCCGCCGGGTGAGACGGCGACAGCCCCCGCGTGCAGGGGCGCTTCCTGAGGCAGCGGCGGCGGCTCCGAGATCGAACTGGCGGTGGTCGCACTCGACGCGGCCGGAGCGTCGGTGTGCGAGGAACACCCGGCCAGGACGGCGATCGCGGCCACGGACAGCAGGATCGGGTAGCTGCGCATGCCATCCAATCTATGCAACACTCGCCGGCGTGACGGAGGGGACCGGAGTGAAGGGCTGTTGTCGCGTTCGATGACGCCCCCGCCAACCGTCCCCTTTTCTGGAGTTACGAATGACTGCCGCCTCCGCACTCATCGCACCGCCCGCCGTCTCCGCGCCCACCCGGCTGCGCCTACCGGATCTGCTGAACGCGACCGACCGCTGCGCCGATGACGTGCTCTCCGGCCGCTATGACCGGCTGCTGCCCGCCGGCGGTGCGCCGACCGAGGAGCGCTGGTACAGCCGCCTCTACGGCGACGACGAACTCGACATCTGGTTGATCAGCTGGGTGCCGGACCGGTCCACCGAACTGCACGACCACGGCGGCTCACTCGGCGCACTGACCGTCGTGTCGGGTGCGCTGACCGAGACCCGATGGGACGGCCAGGCACTGAAGCGGCGCCGGCTGCGTGCCGGGGACCAGGCCGGATTTCCGTTGGGTTGGGTGCACGATGTGGTGTGGGCGCCGGCCGCGGCGGGCGGGGGGTACCGCCCGCTTGCGGGGGAGAGCGTAGCGACCGGGGGATCGGCTGGGGCGCCCGCCACGCTGAGCGTGCACGCGTACTCACCACCGCTGACCGCGATGTCCTACTACGAGGTCACCGACAAACAGACGCTGCGGCGCAACCGCACCGAACTGACCGACGCACCCGAGGGATGACCATGAGCCGGATCGACGACGTATTGGCCGCCGCCCGGTCGCGGCTGCGGCGACTGGAGGCCGGCGAGGTGCCCGCGGCTCTGGAGCGTGGCGCCCTGCTGGTGGACATCCGCCCCGCCGCCCAGCGCGCGGCCGAGGGCGAGGTGGACGGCGCGCTGCTGATCGAGCGCAATGTCCTGGAATGGCGCGCCGACCCGACCAGCGACGCTCGCCTGCCGCAGGCGAAAGACGACGACGTCGAGTGGGTGGTGCTGTGTTCGGAGGGCTACACCTCCAGCCTGGCGGCCGCCGCCCTGCAGGATCTCGGGCTACACCGGGCCACCGACGTGGTCGGCGGTTACCACGCGCTCAAGGCGGCCTCACTCGTCTGATCGGAGCAGCGGCCTGAGCTGTTCGGTCTTGGCCGGTGTCCAGCCCGGCGGCTGCAGCACGGCCGCCCACGCGTTGGCGACGTCGCGCACATAGACGTGACCGTGGCCGTCCGGCACGTCGACCGCGACCGCCATGTCGGCCGAGACCTGGAGGAAGGTCACCACCGGAATCCATTCCATCCGGGGCGAGACGTCATAGCCGCGTGGCTCTTTGAGCCAATCGGGTTTGGCGAACAGCAGATCCGGGTTCCACCAGGCGATCGGATCGGATGCGTGCTGCAGGTACACCGCGCGCGGACGCTCCCACGGGTCGGCGGGCCGGTTCAGGTTGTCCGGGCGGGCGGCGAAACGCGCGTAGGCGCCCTTGTCGTAGATGGGCAACCATTCCGGTGACCCCTCGTCGCGGTTGATGGTGAGGTCGGTCCAGATGGTGTTGTTGAACGTGGGACCGGAGAACAGCGCACCGTCGGTGCGGGCCACCAGATTGTTCAGCGACAGGAACGGGGCCTCGCCGCCGAAGGAGCCCAGGCTCTCGCCGAACACCACCAGTTTGGGCCGCTTGCCCTCGGGGAGTTCGCGCACCATCTCGTCGACCTCTTCGAACAGCGCCTGGCCGGCCTGACGGGCGTTCTCCTTGTCCACCAGGAACGAGATCCAGCTGGGCAGGAACGAATACTGCATCGACACGATTGCGGTGTCGCCGTTGTACATGTACTCCAGGGCCGACGCCTCGGCCTCGTTGATCCAGCCCGTTCCGGTGGTGGTGGCCACCGCGATGACCTTGCGGTCCAGACCGCCGGTCCGCTTGAGTTCCTGGGCGGCCAACCGGGCGATCGCCTTGATGCCGTCGGCCGAATTCAGCCCGGCGTAGGCCCGGATCGGCTCGGTGGCCTTGGCACCGTTGAACTTCGAGAGATCCTCGACCGACGGGCCGCCGGACAGGAAGATCCGGCCCTGATGACCCATCGACTCCCAACTGACCAGCGACTGCGGGCCACCCGAGCGCAGAGGCGTTGTGGGAGCCGGATTGTCGGGATCTGCTTCGTCGTTGACAGATTCGAAGGTGTTGTTGATGGTCGACATCGCGACGCGCGCCACCACACCGTTGAGCAGCGCGATGGTCAAGGCCAGCAACAGCGCGACGGCGACCACCGCGGACACCCGGGGTGGCGCGAACCGCTCCAGTTGGCGCACCAGGAAGCGCACCAGTTTGCCTACCAGCTGGCCGATTTCGACGAACGCGAACAGGAAGACGACGGACAGCAATGCGGTCAGCGGGTGATCCCAGAACGTCAGACGCGGGACGCCCATCAGGTCACGGACGTCGTCCTGCCACATGTGGAACCAGACGATCGCGCCGATCTGCCCGAGCACGCCCACCACGACGAGCACGAACCAGGCTCGCTTCGGGGCGGAGGGGCTCGTCTCTTTCGAGCGCATGAACCGGACCAGCCACACCCCGAAAACACCGAGCAGATAGCCGATCGCGCCTGCGGCGCCGCTGACCAGCCCCTGGAACAGCGGGCCCCGCGGCAGCAAGGACGGCGTCATCGACAACCAGATGAACAGCAATCCGAACGCGGTGCCGAAGAACGTGTAGTGCCGAACCCACCAGGCACTCTTGAGGGCCGGCGGGTCGGCTACCGGGGCGGCTGCAGTGGTCTCGACAGTCACCCCTGGACTTTAGCGATGGGTGAAGTTCGGTGTGCGCTTCTCCGTGAACGCGCTCATGCCCTCGGTCTGGTCGTCGGTGGCGAAAGCCGAGTGGAACAACCGGCGCTCGTAGAGCAGCCCCTCCGTCAGCGTCGACTCGTACGCCCGGTTGACCGCTTCCTTGGCCATCCGCGCCGCGGACAACGACATGCCCGCGATGGTGGCGGCGGTGGCGTTGGCCTCGTCGAGCAGGCTGTCGGCGGCGACCACGCGGGAGACCAGTCCGCTGCGCTCGGCTTCGGCGGCGTCGATGGTGCGGCCGGTGAGGATGAGGTCCATGGCCTTGGCCTTGCCGATGGCCCGGGTCAGTCGCTGGCTGCCGCCCATGCCGGGCAGCACGCCCAGCTTGATTTCCGGCTGGCCGAATTTGGCGGTGTCGGCGGCGATCAGCAGGTCACACATCATGGCGAGCTCACAGCCGCCGCCCAGCGCGTAGCCGGCGACCGCGGCGATGGTGGGGGTGCGGGTGGCGGCGAACTTGCCCCACAAC
The DNA here is from genome assembly GCA_016197365.1 of Mycolicibacterium cosmeticum. Classification (GTDB taxonomy): domain Bacteria; phylum Actinomycetota; class Actinomycetes; order Mycobacteriales; family Mycobacteriaceae; genus Mycobacterium; species Mycobacterium cosmeticum_A. Next base: position 49,232 of record JACPVS010000020.1, read on the forward strand.
GCGAAGAAATCCGAGGAGTACACATCGGCGAAGGACAGGTCGGCCATCTCCTTGATGTCCGCGCCCGCCGCGAAAGCCTTTTCGCTACCGGTCAGGATGATGGCGCCGATGCCGGCATCGGCATCGAATTCGGCTGCAGCCGTGGTGACTTCGTGCATCACCTGGCTGTTGAGTGCATTGAGCGCCTTGGGCCGGTTCAGGGTGATGGTGCCGACCCGGCCGTCGCGGGTCACCAGGATGGTCTCGTAGTTCTCCGTTGTCATGCTGCTCCTTAGAAGGTCAGGTCGGGCTCGGCAGAAGCGAAATACGCATCGATGGCCGCATCGTCGCACAGGGCGAGCGAGGCGGGCGACCACTGGGGGTTGCGGTCCTTGTCCACCAACTGGGCGCGGATACCTTCGACGAAATCATGTGACTTCGCCGAGGCCGCCGACACCCGGAATTCTTGCTGCAGAACCTCTTCCAGGCTCTTCAGGTGGGCGGCGCGCCGCACGGCGGTGAGTGTCACTGCCAGCGCGATGGGGGAACGGGTGGCGATCAGGTCGGCTGCGGCCCTGGCGGCGGGGTCGTCATGGCCGCGCAGGTCGTCGAGGATGTCGGTGACGGTATCGCCCGCGTAGCAGGTGTCGATCCAATCGCGTTGTGCGAGAAGGTCGCTGGACGGCGGTTCCTGGGCGTAGGTGGCCAGCGCGGCCTCATGTCCCTCGGTGATGACGGCCTCGGCGAAGTCCGTGAGTCGCTCGTGCGGGACGAAGTGGTCGGCGAAACCCAGCGCGATGGCGTCCGCGCCGGTGAACGGTGCGCCGGTCAGCGCGGCGTGCAGGCCGAGCAGGCCCGGGGTTCGGGCGAGCAGGTAGGTGCCGCCCACGTCCGGGATGAAGCCGATGCCGACCTCGGGCATGCCCATCTTCGTCTTCTCGGTGACGACCCGGATGTTGCCGTGTGCGGCGACACCGACGCCGCCACCCATCACGATGCCGTCCATCAGGGCGACATACGGTTTGGGGTAGCGGCCGATGTGAGCGTTGAGCAGGTACTCGTCCCACCAGAACTGCCTGGCGTAGGCGCCGTCGGCCAAGGCGGAGTGATACAGCGCGACCACATCGCCACCGGCGCACAGGCCGCGTTCGCCGGCACCGGTGAGCAGGACGGCCCTGATGTCGTCGTCGCGTTCCCAGTCGGTCAGGGCGGCCTGCATGCCGGCGACCATCACGTCGTTGAGCGAGTTGATCGCCTTGGGCCGGTTCAGGGTGAGGATGCCGACACCATTGCGGACACTTACTAGGATGTCCTTGCTTTCGGTCACAGTTGCAATCTAGTTCGTCGCCCCACGGGGTCGGGCGACGGGTAGGGTTTGGACAAGATCAATCCTGGACGTTTCCTGAGAGTGTTATCAGTGTTTCGGGAACCCGGCTGGGGACTTGATCGTTGACCGTGAGTCCGGGAACTCCGGACCACAGCACAGGAGAGGACCTACGGTGCGCGAGAGCAGCAACCCGGTATTCCGCTCACTGCCGAAAGGGCAGCAGGGTGGATACGCGCAATTCGGTACCGGAGCCGCAAGCTTCGGTGCGCAGCAGGTGCGTGATGCAGAGCCGTACATCACGCAGTACCCGGATCAGCAGCGCGGTGTCTCGCGGCCGCTGACCATTGATGACGTCGTCACCAAGACCGGCATCACGTTGGCCGTCGTGACCGTCGTAGGCGTCCTGTCGTACTTCTTCGTGTCGCAGAACGTCGGCCTGATGATGCCGTTCGTGGCGATCGGCGGCATCGGCGGTTTCGTGTTGGTCATGATCGCGACGTTCGGTCGCAAGCAGGACAACCCGGCGATTGTCCTGAGCTACGCCGCCCTGGAAGGTCTGTTCCTCGGCGCGGCGTCCTTCCTGTTCGCCAACCTGGTATCCACCGGCGGCCCCGGAATGATCGCGCAGGCGATCTTTGGCACGGTCGGCGTCTTCGTCGGCATGCTCGTGGTCTACAAGACCGGCGCCATCCGGGTGACGCCCAAGTTCACCCGGATGATGGTGGCGGCCATGTTCGGTGTGCTGGCCATCGCGCTGCTGAACCTGGTTCTCGGTCTCTTCGGCGTCGGCGGCGGTGAGGGCTTCGGCCTCCGCAGCGGTGGCCCGCTGGCGATCATCTTCTCGCTGGTCTGCATCGGCCTGGCTGCGTTCATGTTCCTGATCGACTTCGACCAGGCGGACCAGCTGATCCGCGCCGGTGCTCCGGAGAAGGCCGCATGGGGCATCGCCCTGGGCCTGACGGTCACCCTGGTGTGGCTGTACCTGGAGATCCTGCGCCTGTTGAGTTACTTCAACAACGACTAGTTCGACTGCGAACGAGGGCGCCCACCGATGGTGGGCGCCCTTTTTCGTGCCTGTCGACTCAGACCGCCCGCGGCGTCACGCGGCTCGCCGCCTCAATGGCGTTGCGCCGGGCGACCTCGACGTCGTCGTCGAAGGCCAGCGCCACACCCATGCGCCGGGTGAGGAAGCTCTCCGGCTTGCCGAACAGCCGAATATCGGTGCGCGGCACCTGCAATGCCTCGTCCACCCCGTCGAAGACGACACCCTCGGCATCCACCCCGCCGTAGATCACCGCACTGGCCCCCGGCGATTTCAGCGTGGTGTCGACGGGCAGGCCCAGGATGGCCCGCGCGTGCAGCTCGAACTCGTTCTGCCACTGGGACACCATCGTCACCATGCCGGTGTCGTGCGGGCGCGGGCTGACCTCGCTGAACCACACCTGATCACCCTTGACGAACAGTTCGACGCCGAAAATGCCCTGCCCACCCAGATTCTCGGTCACGGCGCGTGCGATGTGCTGGGCCGCGGCCAGTGCGGCGTCCGACATCGGGTGCGGTTGCCAGCTCTCCACGTAGTCGCCGCTGACCTGCTTGTGCCCGATCGGCTCGCAGAACTGGGTGCCCGCCGGCGCCCGCACCGTCAGAAGCGTGATCTCGTAGTCGAAATCGACGAAACCCTCGACGATGATCCGGGTGTTACTCACCCGGCTGCCGGACATGGCGTAGTCCCAGGCTGCCGCGACACCGTCGGGATCGTCGATCTTGCTCTGGCCCTTGCCCGAACTGCTCATCACCGGCTTCACCACACACGGATAGCCGATCTCACCGACCGCGGCCCGTAACTCTTCCAACGAATCGCAGAACCGGTACGGACTGGTCGGCAGGCCCAAGGTTTCGGCGGCCAGTCGGCGGATACCTTCGCGATCCATCGTCAGCCGCGCGGCCCGCGCGGTCGGGATCACCCGGACGGTGCCCTCGGCCTCCAGGGCTTCGAGCACCGGGGTGGCGATCGCCTCGATCTCGGGGACGACGAGATCGGGCTTCTCGGCTTCGATCAGCGCGCGCAACTGTTCGGGATCGGTCATCGAGATGGTGCGGGAGTGATGCGCGATCTGCTGGCCCGGCGCGTTGTCATAGCGGTCGACGGCGATGGTCTCGACGCCGAGACGCGCCAACGCGATCAGCACTTCGCGGCCCAGCTCACCAGAGCCCAGCAGCATCACGCGGGTGGCATTCGGCGAGAGCGGTGTTCCGAGAGTGGTCATGTTTTTCTCCCTGTCAGCGCCGAAGGCGCGGGCAATCAATTGCCCGCGCCCTCAACGTGTTTCAGCCTGAAATCAGGACAGGCGCTCCACGACCATCGCCATACCCTGGCCGCCGCCGACGCACATCGACTCGATACCGAAGGTCTTGTCGTAGGTCGCCAGGTTGTTCAGCAGGGTCGCGGTGATCCGGGCGCCGGTCATGCCGAAGGGATGGCCCAGCGCGATGGCGCCGCCGGACACGTTCAGCTTGTCCTCGTCGATGCCGAGCTCGCGTGCCGAGCCGATCACCTGGACGGCGAAGGCCTCGTTGATCTCGACCAGGTCGATGTCGGAGATCTTCTTGCCCGCCTTGGCCAACGCCTTCCTGATGGCCTCGATCGGTCCCAGGCCCATGATCTCCGGCGACAGGCCCGAGACGCCGGTGGACACGATGCGTGCCAGCGGGGTCAGCCCCAGCTCCTTGGCCTTGGTGTCACTCATGATGACCACGGCGGCGGCGCCGTCGTTCAGCGGACACGCGTTGCCCGCCGTGATCGTGCCGTTGGGCCGGAAGACCGGCTTCAGCTGGCTGATCTTGTCGTAGGAGGTGCCGGCGCGCGGACCGTCATCGGTGGAGACGACGGTGCCGTCGGGCAGCGTCACCGGTGAGATCTCCCGCTCGAAGAAGCCGCTCTTGATGGCTTCCTCGGCGCGGTTCTGCGACCGAACGCCCCAGTGGTCCTGGTCCTCGCGGCTGATGCCGGTGTAGGTGGCGACGTTCTCGGCGGTCTGGCCCATGGCGATGTAGACGTCCGGGATGAGGCCGTCCTCGCGCGGGTCATGCCAGGTGATATCGCCTTCGGCCTGCGTGATCGTGCGGGCCTGAGCCTCGTCGAACAGCGCGTTCTTCGAGTTCGGCGCGCCGTCGGCGGCGCCGACGCCGAAGCGAGAGACCGTCTCCACACCCGCGGAGATGAACACGTCACCTTCGCCGGCCTTGATCGCGTGGAACGCCATCCGGGTGGTCTGCAGCGACGACGAGCAGTACCGGTTGACGGTGGTGCCGGGCAGGAAGTCGTAGCCCAGCTCGACGGCGACGGCACGCGCGATGTTGTAGCCGGCTTCACCGGCGGGCTGCGCGCTGCCCATCATCAGGTCGTCGATGTCGCGGGGGTCCAGCGACGGGACCTTGTCCAGGACGGCGCGCACCATCTGGGTGGCAAGGTCGTCGGGACGCATGGTGGCCAGCGATCCCTTGACGGCGCGGCCGATCGGCGAACGGGCGGTGGCAACGATGACGGCTTCGGGCATGACGGCTCCTCTGGCTCCCAGGTTGGCGGGGTGGCTACCCCAGAACCTAGCCCGTGACAGGAGCGACGATCGGCGCGGGTACGCCCGTGGTGCGCCGCCACAGCCGGCTGACGCTACCGAGGCGCTCGAGCAGTGTGCCGTCGCCGGAGCGGGACTCGAGTGCGTCGTCGACGTCGGAGTCGACGTTGCGCACGCCCAGTTCACATGCCAGGGCCGGCAGCAGCTGCGTGGCGGCCAGCGCATACCCCGCCGCCGACGGGTGGAACATGTCCGAGGAGAACAGCACCTCGGGGGCTTTGTAGAACTCGGGGGCCAGCAGGTCCGAGAAGGGGACGGCGACGCCACCCGCGCCGTGCACGGCCGCGGCCTGCATCCGGGCCAGCCGCAGCCCGAGAGTGCGGGTCACCAGGCGGAGAGGTTGGGGGATGGCGGTGATGACGCCGAAGTCCGGGCAGGTGCCGACGACGACGACCGCGCCGCTGCCACGCAGCCTGCGGACCGCGGCTCCGAGCCGGCGCGCCGACGCGCTCAGGCCGTTGAGCGCGGTGATGTCATTGGCCCCGATCATGATGACCGCGGCGTCCGGCGGCGGGCCCGCCACGTACATGGCGTCGATCTGCCCGGACAGTCCCTTCGACGTCGCGCCGACGATCGCCTTGGTGCTCAGCCGGATCCGCCGGCCCGACTCCGCGGCGAGGCCGCGCGCGATCAGCACCCCGGGCACCTCCTCGGCGTCGGTGCAGCCGTACCCGGTGGCGGTCGAATCGCCGAAGACCATCAGGTGCACGTCGAACGGGACATCGCGCTGAAAGCGTTCGACGGGTCCGCCGCCCGGGGAGTAGATGCCGTCGGCGCGCGGCGGCACATCCCAGGACTTCGGGATGACCTGCCGTGTTTTGGCTGCTTGTCCGGTCAGCAGTGACCGCGCTCCCACATACGCCGACCCCCCCGAAGCGAGGGTGGCCGCGGCTGCAAGGGCGATGGTTGACCGACGCGGTGTACCCACACGATTGATTTTAGGGACGGATTCGCCGTTGTCAGTGAGTCCGAGCTGTCCGAACGGTCACGTTGCGGTATCGAGTGCGGTACCAAATCGGCTGATCGTTTTGTTGAATTAATTGACGGTGTCAAGCTAAGTTACTCCGGTTGGCTAAGTAACTAGACTTACCGGGCACTACAACGGCGTAGGAAGTGGTGGCGATGACGGCACCAAGTAAGGTCTCAGGCTCCCCTCGTTCTGCCATCAGTGCAGCTAGGGCGTATCAAGGGCGTCGGTTCCCGGTCAGTGACTGGGCCCCGGTCGAGGTCGTCGAAGATGGTCCGAGCGTGGCAGGCCGGTTGGCCTCGTTGGCCGTGCGGATGACCATCAAGCCAGTTCTGGCAATCGGCTGCCATGCCCCCACGCTGCCGTGGCCGTTCGGGATCGTCGACTTCGCCGCCAGAATCCTGCGGCCGTCGGCCGGCACCGTCCGGGCCACCATCGCGTTGCCGCACTGCACCGCCCAACTGGTCCGTGCCGACGGTGTGCTGCCTGCGGACGGCAAGCGCAGCGTCGTGTTGTACCTGCACGGCGGCGCATTCCTGGCCTGCGGGGTGAACACCCACGGCCGGCTGGTGGAGAACCTGTCGAAGTTCGCCGACAGCCCGATGTTCGTCGTGAACTATCGGATGCTGCCCAAGCATTCGATCGGCCAGGCCCTCGATGACTGTTACGACGCCTACAAATGGCTGCGGCTCACCGGGTACGCCCCTGAACACATCGTGCTGGCCGGTGACTCGGCGGGCGGCTACCTGTCTTTGGCGCTCGCGCAGCGCCTGCTGGCCGAGGGTGAAGAGCCCGCGGCCATGGTGACGCTCTCGCCCCTGTTCGAGATCGACAACGCCGGCCGCGAGCAGCATCCGAACCTCGAAGGGGACGCGATGTTCCCGCCGCATGCGTTCGGGGCGCTGGTCGAACTGATCGGCCGGGCGGCAGGCAAGACCACCGAAGAGATCTACGAACCTCTCGACCACATCGAGCCGGGATTGCCCCGAACCCTCATTCACGTGTCGGGTTCGGAGGTTCTGCTCAACGATGCGCGAAAGGCGGCGCGCATGCTGGCCGCCGAAGGCGTCCCGGTCGAGGTGCGGGTGTGGCCTGGCCAAATGCACGTCTTCCAGTTGTGTTCGCCGTTCGTGAACGAGGCGACGCGCTCGCTGCGCCAGATCGGCGACTACATTCGCGAAGCCACCTGGTGACTCCCGCTTGGTGACTGATTACGCGGCCTGACACGATGGGCGTATGCGCATCGCCAGGCACATCAGTGACCTCATCGGTAACACCCCGCTGGTTCAGCTGAACTCGGTTGTGCCCCAGGGCGCAGGGCTGGTCGCCGCCAAGATCGAATACCTGAATCCGGGCGGCAGTTCCAAGGACCGCATCGCGGTGAAGATGATCGACGCGGCCGAGGCCAGCGGCGCACTCAAACCGGGCGGCACCATCGTGGAACCGACCTCCGGCAACACCGGCGTCGGACTGGCGCTGGTGGCGCAGCAGCGCGGCTACAAATGCATCTTCGTCTGCCCGGACAAGGTCAGCGAGGACAAGCAGAACGTGTTGCGCGCGTACGGCGCCGAGGTGATGGTGTCGCCGACCGCCGTGCCGCCGGACCACCCGGACAGCTACTACAGCGTGTCCGACAGGCTGGTCCGGGAGATCGACGGGGCATGGAAGCCCGACCAGTACTCCAACCCGAACGGGCCGGCCAGTCACTACGAGACCACGGGCCCGGAGATCTGGGCCGACACCGACGGCAAGATCACGCACTTCGTGGCGGGCGTGGGCACCGGCGGCACCATCACCGGCACCGGCCGGTACCTCAAGGAGGTGTCCGACGGCCGGGTGAAGGTCATCGGCGCCGACCCGGAAGGTTCGGTGTACTCGGGCGGAACCGGGCGCCCCTACCTCGTCGAGGGCGTCGGAGAGGACTTCTGGCCCAGCGCCTATGACCCGGAGGTGGCCGACGAGATCATCGCCGTCTCCGATGCGGATTCCTTCGACATGACGCGCAGGCTGGCCCGCGAAGAGGCGCTGCTCGTCGGCGGCTCGTGCGGCATGGCCGTCGTCGCGGCGCTGCGGGTGGCCGAGCGCGAGGGCCCGGACGCCGTGGTGGTGGTGTTGTTGCCCGACGGTGGGCGCGGTTATCTGTCAAAGGTTTTCAACGACGGATGGATGTCGTCGTACGGCTTCCTGCGCAGCCGCCTCGACGGTTCCGTCGAGGAGGTCACGGTCGGGGACATCCTGCGCGGAAAGTCGGGCGCGCTGCCCGACCTGGTGCACACCCATCCGTCCGAGACGGTCCGCGATGCGATCAACATCCTGCGTGAGTACGGGGTTTCGCAGATGCCCGTCGTCGGCGCGGAACCGCCGGTGATGGCGGGCGAGGTGGCGGGCAGCGTATCCGAACGGGAGCTGCTGTCCGCCGTTTTCGAGGGACGAGCAAAGTTGGTGGACGCGGTGGCAGACCATATGGGTGCCCCGTTGCCGCTCATCGGATCCGGTGAACTACTCAGCACCGCAGCGAAAACACTGCGCGATTACGACGCGCTGATGGTGGTCGAAGATGGCAAGCCGATCGGCGTGCTGACCCGCCATGATCTCCTCGGATCGCTGTCCGACGGCGGATTGCGCCGGTAGATCGACGCGTTTTCGCGCGTCTACCCGCGGGTGGATATCTGCGAAATCAACTACTCACGCCAATCATTGGCGTGCGGTGGTCATTGTGTCGACGCGGTGAAGAAATGATCATGGCGGCCATTTCCGGCGAATTCTCAGGTAGGGTGACACCGCTCATAGTCAGCTAATTCCTCACCTGGAAGGCGTCCATGACCACACCTCCGCCACCGCCGCCTGGAAATTATCCGCCGCCGCCACCGCCGCCCGGTGGATACCCCCCTCCGCCGCAAGGTGGCTTCCCGCCGCCTCCGCCGCCCGGTGGGGGAGTGGGGCCGGGTTATGGCGCGGGATTCGGGGGACCGCCTCCCGGCGGCGGGTTGCCGCAGGAGGCGTACACACCGTGGTTGACGCGCGTGCTGGCATACATCCTGGATTACATCCCGGTCTACATCATCATGGGTATCGGATGGGGACTGTTGCTGGGCACTCGCGAAACCGTCTGTCTCACCGACACTTCGGAGTACGACCTCGGTGATTTCTGCGCCAGCGGTGCGTCGACGCTGGGGCAGGTCTCGGTCGGTCTCGCCTCAATCCTGGCGCTCGCCTTCGTGATCTGGAACCTGGGCTATCGCCAGGGCACCACCGGGTCGAGCATCGGCAAGGGCATCATGAAGTTCAAGGTGGTCAGGGAGGACACCGGCCAGCCCTTGGGGTTTGGGATGTCCCTCGTCCGTGAGCTCATCTACTTCGTGTTCAACGTTGCGTGCGGCATCGTCTGGATCGTCGCCGTGCTGTTCCCGCTGTGGGACCAGAAGCGGCAGTCACTCGTGGACAAGATTGTGAAGTCCGTCTGTCTGCCACTCTGACCTAGGCTCAACCCAAGCGCCGGTCCGCGGAATCACTGCGCGGACCGGCGTTTCACCGTAACGACCGACTCACGAGAGGGTGTTATGACTCAGCCACCACCTCCGCCCGGCAACTACCCACCGCCCGGTGGATACCCGCCGCCGGAGAACGTCCCGCCCGCCGGTGGCTATCCGCCGCCCGCGCCGGGTGGTTACCCGCCGCCGGCCCCTGGTGGTTACCCGCCGCCTCCCGCTCCCGGCGGTTACCCGCCGCCCGCACCCGGCGGTTACCCGCCGCCGCCCGCCGGTGGCAACTACCCACCGCCGCAGGGGAATTACCCGCCCCCGCCGGGAGGTGGCTACCCGCCGCCGCCCCCGCAGGGCGGTTACGCGCCGCCGCCGCCCGGATACCCGGGTGCGCCTGCCTTCGGTGGGCCCGCCCAGGGCTTCAACATCGGCGAAGCGGTGTCGTGGGCCTGGAACAAGTTCAGCAAGAACACGGCCGCAATTCTGGTGCCGACACTGGCCTTCGGAGTGGTGTACGCCGTTCTGCAGGGCCTCATCCAGGTTATTTCGGGGCTGTTCACCACCGTCGACAGCTCGTCCTACAGCGACTATGACAGCGGCTTCGCCGCGAGCTACTCGTTGGGGGCCGGAGGCATCGTCGTCTCCATCATCGGCAGCATCGTCATGCTGGTCGTCGCGGCGGTGGTGCAATCCGCGTACATCGGCGGCATGCTCGACATCGCCAACGGGCAACCGGTCGAGATCGGTTCGTTCTTCAAGCCGCGCAACGTCGTCAACGTCATCATCGCGTCGGTCGTCTCCGGCATCATCGTCGGTATCGGCATCGTGCTGTGCATCGTGCCCGGCATCATCGCGATTATCATGCTGGTGTTCACCACGGTGATCGTGCTCGATCGCAATGTGCCCGGAATCGAAGGCATCACGACGAGCTTCAACATCGCCAAGGCCAATTTCGGCCCGGTGGCACTGACGTGGCTGACGACCATCGCCATCACCATCCTCGGAGTGGTGCTGTGCTTCGTCGGCCTCATCGTCGCCTACCCGGTGGCGTCGCTGGTCACCGTCTACGCCTACCGCAAGTTGACCGGCGGCCCGATCGCCGCACTGACTCCGTAACCAGTCGGACGAAACGGGGTGGACCGCAGTCGGTCCACCCCGTTTCGCTTTCTCGCCGGACCACTACCCTGATCGACATGAGCGAGAAGCGTTCGGCGACAGATGCACACCGTTGGCAAGGCCTGGCGACCCGGGCGATCCACGCCGGGTACCGGCCGGACCCGGCCACCGGTGCCGTCAACGCCCCCATCTACGCCAGCTCGACCTTCGCGCAGGACGGGGTGGGTGGCCTGCGCGGTGGCTTCGAGTACGCCCGGACCGGTAACCCGACCCGCGCCGCGCTGGAGGCGTCGCTGGCCGCCGTCGAGGAGGCCGACTACGGGCGCGCGTTCAGTTCCGGAATGGCGGCCACCGACTGCGCCCTGCGTGCGGTGCTGCGCCCCGGCGACCACGTCGTCATTCCTGACGACGCGTACGGCGGCACGTTCCGGCTGATCGACAAGGTCTTCACGCAGTGGGGTGTCACCCACACGCCCGTTCCGCTGTCCGATGTCGACGCCGTCGCCGCGGCGATCACCCCGCAGACCAAGCTGGTGTGGGTCGAAACCCCGACCAACCCGCTGCTCAACATCGCCGATATCGCGGCACTGGCCACCATTTCCCGTGAGCGCGGCGCAAAGCTGTTGGTGGACAACACTTTTGCCTCGCCCTCGTTGCAGCAGCCGCTGACCCTGGGCGCGGACATCGTGCTGCACTCGACCACCAAGTACATCGGCGGACACTCCGATGTGGTGGGCGGCGCCCTGCTGACCAGTGACGAGGAACTGGACACCGCGTTCGCATTCCTGCAGAACGGCGCGGGTGCGGTGCCCGGCCCGTTCGACGCATACCTGACCATGCGTGGCCTGAAGACCCTGGTGCTGCGGATGCAGCGGCACAGCGAGAACGGCGCCAAGGTCGCGGAGTTCCTGGCCGAGCATTCCGCCGTGGCGTCCGTGCTGTACCCGGGGCTGGACAGCCATCCAGGGCATGCCGTCGCGGCCAAGCAGATGAGCGCATTCGGTGGCATGGTGTCCGTCCGGCTCAAGGGCGGACGCGCGGCGGCCCACGAATTGTGCGCGCGCACCGAGATTTTCATTCTCGCCGAGTCTTTGGGCGGCGTCGAGTCGCTGATCGAGCATCCCGGCGCCATGACCCATGCGTCGACCGCCGGATCGCAGCTGGAAGTACCCGACGACCTGGTCCGGCTGTCGGTCGGTATCGAAGAGTCGGCCGATCTGCTCGGCGACCTGGAGCAGGCGCTCGGGTAGTCCGGGGCTCAGCCGGCCAGCGCCGGCCGCAACGCCGACGCGGTGACCGCGAGGTTGATCTCGGCCAGGCCGGTGGGCTGTTCGTCGATCCAGCTGCCCAGCGTGATCTCGCCGGCTCGGGCATGCACCCAGCGCCAGCCGCGATCGTTGAGGCTCAGCAGCGCGCCCAACCCGTCGACCGAATGCAACAGCGAGATGATGGCGGCGGTCGGCGGCGGGGGAGGCTGCCGGTCGAACAGGGCTGCCAGCACGGCCGCTCGGGCCGGGTCGACGCGATCGCGACGCAGCAGCGGCAAGACCGCGCCCGGTTGTTCCCGGCGGATCTGGCCGGTGTGTTCCAGCCAGCCCACCACGTGGCCTTCACTGTGCTTGCGCAGTTTGGTCAGCGCGGCCGCGGGCCGCAGCGGCCGGCGCGCCAACAGGTCGAATGCGGGGCCGGTCACCGGATCGAGGGGAGTGGTGCCGGTGAGCGCCACCAGATGATCCGGTGCATGAGGTTCGCCGTCCACTGCGGGCCGCAGCCGGCAGGCGTAGGCCAGGTCCAGTAGAACCGCGGCACTGAGAACACGCTGGCGCCGCTGGCGCTCCAGGCCAGGTAGGGCCGATGAATTGTCGAGAAGGAGCAGAAACAGGTCCTCGGCGATCTGGGCCATCAGGCGATGACTCTACGTGCCGCCGAGGACCCGGCCGTCAGGCGTGGTACGGCTCAGCGCTGAGCAGAGTGACGGTGACGGTGTTGCCGTTGGGAATGGTGAAGCTGCAGGTGTCGCCGACCTTGGCGTCGAGCAGGGCCTCGCCCAGCGGCGACTTCGGAGAGTAGACCTCGAGCTTGCCGTCGCTGACACCCTCCTGGCGGGTGGCGATCAGGAAGGTCTCGGTGTCGCTCGTGTCGTCGCCGTACTGGACCTTCACCACGGAGCCGGGCAGCGCGACACCGGACTGCTTGGGGGCTTCGCCGACCTTGGCGGTGTTCAGCAGTTCCTGCAGCTGGCGGATGCGCGCTTCTTCCTGGCCCTGCTGCTCGCGTGCGGCGTGGTATCCACCGTTCTCGCGCAGATCGCCCTCTTCGCGGCGGTCGTTGATCTCGGCGGCGATCACGGGCCGGTTGGCGATCAACTGGTCCAGCTCGACCTTCAAGCGGTCGTGAGCTTCTTGGGTCAGCCAGGTGACCTGGGTATCGGTCATATCCTCGCGCTCCTGTCGTTGGTATCTTCGTGCGCTGCGCTGCGTGGGTCTGTGGCTTGATGCCGCATTTCGCAGCCGCATATCGCGTACTAAAGCAGCAATACACGGCTCCAGCCGGAACCGTGTATCGGCCGAGTCTACCACCGTCGGGTCAGCGGATTTTCATGATTTCGCTGTTCGGCGTTGGTTGTGCCGACGCTTGAGCGGCCCGAAAGCGGCGTCGCTAGGACGCCCGTAAATAGCCGGGCACGTTGGTGCCGCAACCGTAAATATCGCCGACGACGGGCGGTTTGGTCGTCTTGAGTTCGGTGGTGACCTGCACCGATGTCTCGGTCGACGGCGGGACGAGGATCTCACGCCTGCCCACCTCGCCGCCGTCCTTGGACCGCGCCCGCACGACGCACACCGCAGGTCGCCCCGGATCGGCGCGGGTGACTGTGATGGTCACCGACACCGTCTGGTCATCGATCAGCTGATACCCGCCGAGCTCGCCCTTGACGTCCCCGGTGCCGAGCCGGTTGAAGGCGACGAGCGCGAGGGCCACTCCTGCCACCACAATCAGTACGGTCAACCCGATCGCCACCCGGCGCCGGGTACTGCGGGACAATCGCTGACGCCCGTAGCGGGCGGCGGGACGGTCGATGGTCAAGGCTTTGGCTGCCCGTCGGTCGGTTGCTTCTACTAGGACTGGAACTATAGGACCGTGGGCATGAAAGGCCGGCGGCCGCGGTTGTTGGATGAAACCGTTGAATGAGACGAGATGACTGAACTGCGATTGATGGCGGTACACGCCCATCCTGACGATGAATCCAGCAAGGGTGCGGCGACCACCGCACGCTATGCGGCCGAGGGTGCCCGCGTGATGGTGGTGACACTGACGGGCGGGGAACGCGGCGACATCCTGAACCCGGCGATGGACCTGCCCGAAGTACACGGCCGGATCAGCGAGGTGCGCCGCGACGAGATGGCCAAGGCGGCCGAGATCCTCGGCGTCGAGCACCACTGGCTGGGCTACGTCGACTCAGGGCTGCCCGAGGGCGACCCGCTACCCCCTCTGCCCGACGGTTGCTTCGCGCTGGTGCCGCTGGCCGAACCCGTCGAACGCCTGGTGCGGGTGATCCGGGAGTTCCGGCCCCACGTGCTGACCACCTACGACGAGCACGGCGGCTATCCGCACCCCGATCACATCCGCTGCCATGAGGTCAGCGTCGCCGCCTACGAGGCCGCCGCGGACTACCGGCTGTATCCGGATGCGGGTGACCCGTGGAGCGTGTCGAAGCTGTACTACAACCACGGCTTCCTGCGGAAGCGCATGCAGCTGTTCCAGGACGAGTTCGCAAAGAACGGCGAGGTCGGTCCGTTCGAGAAGTGGCTCAAGGACTGGGACCCCGAACTCGACGTCCTGGACCGCCGGATCACCACCAGCGTCGAGTGCGCCGAGTACTTCACCCAGCGTGACGACGCCCTGCGGGCGCACGCCACCCAGATCGACCCGAACAGCTTCTTCTTCACCACGCCCATCGAGTGGCAGCACCGACTCTGGCCGACCGAGGAGTACGAGCTCGCTCGGTCCCGGGTGCCGGTGCAGCTGCCCGAAACCGACCTGTTCGCGGGGATCACACCATGACCGACACGCTCATCCTGATCGCCGGCCTGCTGGCCGAGGACGGGCCCCGCGATACCGGACCCGACTTCGGCAAGGCCAGTCCGCTGGGGCTTGTCGTCGTCGTGCTGCTGCTCGTCGGCACCTTCGCGCTGGTGTGGTCGATGAACAAGCACCTCAAGCGGCTGCCGGAGTCCTTCGATCCGGATCATCCCGAACCCGACCAGGCCATCGACGAAGGCACCGCAGGTGAGTCCAAGGGTGAATCCCAGGGGTAACACCCTGGGCCAGGCCACCAGCCCATACTTGCGCCAGCACGCCGACAACCCGGTGCACTGGCAGCAGTGGACGCCCGAGGCCCTGGCCGAGGCGGCCGAGCGGGACGTCCCGATCCTGCTGTCGATCGGCTACGCCGCCTGCCATTGGTGCCACGTGATGGCGCACGAGTCCTTCGAGTCCGACGACGTGGCAGCCGTCGTCAACGAGAATTTCGTCTGCATCAAGGTCGATCGCGAGGAGCGTCCCGACCTGGACGCGGTCTACATGAATGCGACCGTCGCGCTGACCGGGCAGGGCGGCTGGCCGATGACGTGCTTCCTCACCCCGGACGGGCGACCGTTCTTCGCGGGCACCTACTACCCCAAAGATGGCTTCCTGCAACTGCTCTCGGCTGTCGAGGAGGCATGGCGCGAGCGCCGCGGCGAGGTGGAACAGGCTTCCGACGCCATCGCCGACGAGCTGCGGTCGATGGCGGGCGGCCTGCCTGGTGGTCAGGCATTGGAGCCCGCCCTGTGTGACCATGCGGTGGCCGCCGCGCTGCGAGACGAGGACACCGTGCACGGCGGCTTCGGCCGGGCGCCCAAGTTTCCGCCGGCCACCCTGCTGGAAGCGTTGCTGCGCCATCACGAACGGACCGGCTCGGGGTTGGACGCGGTGGAGCGTACCTGTCAGGCGATGGGCCGTGGTGGAATCTACGATCAGCTGGCCGGTGGATTCGCCCGGTACAGCGTCGACAATGCCTGGGTGGTACCGCATTTCGAGAAGATGCTGTACGACAACGCGCTGTTGTTGCGGGTCTACGCGCACTGGGCGCGGCGCACCGGAAATCCGTTCGCGCACAAGATTGCCGACGAGACCGCGCGGTTCCTGCTCGCCGAACTCCGCGACGGCGGCATGTTCACCTCGTCTCTGGACGCCGACTCCGGCGGGGTGGAGGGCCTGACCTACGTCTGGACGCCGGCCCAGCTGCGCGAGGCCCTCGGTGACGACGACGGGCATTGGGCCACAGCACTTTTCGGCGTGACGGCGGCCGGCACGTTCGAAGGCGGCGCATCGGTGCTGCAGCTGCCCGCTGACCCCGACGATGCCGATCGGTTCGCGCGGGTGCGAGACACGCTAGTGGCCGCTCGGGCCCGGCGCGTCCAGCCGGGACGCGACGCGAAGGTCGTCACCGCCTGGAACGGGCTGGCCATCACCGCGCTCGCGGAGGCATCCGTGGCGCTGGGTCGCCCCGAATACCGTGACGCCGCAACGACATGTGCCCGCACACTGCTGGACCGTCATCTGGTGGACGGCCGGCTGCGCCGGGTCAGTCTGGGCGGGATCGTCGGCGACAGTGCGGGCATCCTGGAGGATTACGCGACCCTGGCGACCGGACTGCTGACCTTGCATCAGCTGACCGGATCATGGCTGCCGGAGGCGACCGGATTGCTCGACACCGCGCTCGCGCATTTCGCCGGCGCCGACGGGCGCTGGTTCGACACCGCCGACGACGCCGAGGCACTGGTGCTGCGCCCGGCCGATCCGCTGGACGGGGCGACCCCGTCGGGAGCGTCGTCGATCGCCGAGGCGTTGCAGTTGGCTGCACACCTGACCGGGACGGAACGCTATGCGGCGGCTGCGGCGGCGTCCCTCGCGGCGGCGACGCCGATCCTGGCCAAGGCGGCGCGCTCCGGCGGGCACTGGCTGGCGGTGGGTGAGGCCGCGGTCCGCGGCCCCATCCAGATCGCCGTCGCCTGCGACCAGGAGACCTCCGAACTGCTGACCGCCGCACGGGCATTGGCACCCGGGGGCGCCATCGTCGTCGGCGGTCCGGTCGACAGCTCGGATTTGCTGGTCGGCCGGGACCGCATCGGCGGGCGCGATGCTGCCTATGTGTGCCGCGGACGGACGTGCGACCTGCCGGTGACGACGGCGCAGGATCTCGCCGCGGCGCTGAGTCGCGCCGTGTAGCGTGCGGCGCATGCCGACTCCCGAGCAGATCACCGCCACCGTTCATCGTTACCTCGAGCTGGTCGCCAAGGGCGCGCCGGACGAGGTCGCCGAGCTGTACACCTCGGATGCCACGCTGGAGGATCCGGTGGGCGGCGAGGTGCACATCGGCCGCCAGGCGATCCGCGGTTTCTACGCGAACATTGAGAACGTCAAGGGCAAGACCGAGATCCACACGCTGCGCGCGCTCGGCCACGAGGCGGCCTACTACTGGCAGTTGGCACTGGACTTCGGCAACGGCACCGGGATGAGCATCGAGATCATCAGCGTCATGACGTTCGACTCGGACGCCAAGATCACGTCGATGAAGGCCTATTGGGGCCCGGAGAACGTCACCAGCCACTGAGCGATTTCGCTAGAAGACGGCGAACCACATCGCGATGTAGTGGCAGATCGCCGCGACCGCGGTGCAGGCGTGGAAGAACTCGTGATGCCCGAACGTCGTCGGCCAAGGGTTGGGCCACTTCACCCCGTAGAGCACCCCGCCGATGCTGTACAGCGCACCGCCGACGATCAGCAGCACCACCGCCGCGACGCCCGCGCCGTCCATGATCGGCCCGATGAACCACGCGGCCACCCAGCCGAGCAGCAGATACAACGGCACCCCGACCCAGGCCGGGGCCGAGGGCCAGAACATCTTGAGCAGGACGCCGGCCGCGGCGCCACCCCAGACGATCCAGAACAGCACCATGCCCTTCGACGACGGCAGCGCCAAGAGGGCGAACGGGGTGTAGCTGCCCGCGATGAAGATGAAGATCATCGAGTGGTCGGCGCGCTTCATCCATTTGCGGGTGTCCGGCGACTTCCAGGTCACCCGGTGGTACGTGCCGCTGACGGCGAACATCGCGACGATGGTGAAGGTGTAGAGCAGCGTGGCCAGGCCGGCACGGGTGCCCTGCAGCGACCACGACACCGAGACCAGCGCCGCGCCCGCGATGAAAGCGACGATCGCGGAGTAGACGTGGATCCAGCCGCGGGCGCGCGGCTTGCCCAGGAACTGGGCGACGCCTTCGGCGACGGCCCCGGGCAGATCCTCGGGATCGTCGAACGGCTGCGCCGCGGATCGGTATGGCTTGGTGGCGTCGATCGGAGCCGGATCACTACTGCGCGATCCCGCTTCGCTTCTCGTTTGGCTCATCTCACCTCCACTGACTGGGATGGGGGATGTTGGTCGCCACAGTAGTCTGATTTTCGTGGAGATCATTCCGCCGCGTCTCAAGGAGCCGGCGTACCGGCTGTACGAGATGCGGTTGCGCAACGAGTTGCTCCGGTCCAAATCGGAACTGCCTCGGCATATCGCCGTGCTGTGTGACGGAAATCGCCGGTGGGCCCGGGATGCCGGCTACGACGATGTGAGCTACGGCTACCGCAGGGGCGCGGCCAAGATCGCCGAGATGCTGCGCTGGTGCCAGGCGGCCGGAATCGAACTGACCACCGTCTACCTGCTGTCCACGGAGAACCTCGGGCGCGACCCTGAGGAGCTGTCGTCGCTCATCGAGATCATCACCGACGTCGTCGAAGAGATCTGCGCCCCGGCCAATCGCTGGAGCGTGCGCACCGTCGGCGACCTCGAACTGCTCGGCCAGGAACCCGCCCGCAGGCTGCGGGAAGCGGTGGACGGCACGGCACGCACCGCCAGTAGCGGACCCGGCTCCTTCCACGTGAACGTCGCCGTCGGCTACGGCGGCCGCCAGGAGATCGCCGACGCCGTGCGCGCGCTGCTCGGCAAGCAACTGGCCGAGGGGGCGAGCGCCGAGCAACTCATCGAGGCCGTGACCGTCGACGCGATCTCGGAGAACCTTTACACCTCCGGGCAACCCGATCCCGATCTGGTGATCCGCACCTCGGGTGAGCAACGTCTCTCCGGATTCCTGTTGTGGCAGAGCGCCTATTCTGAGATGTGGTTCACCGAGGCGCACTGGCCGGCGTTCCGTCGCGTCGACTTCCTGCGCGCGCTACGTGACTACACCCGGCGCCACCGGCGCCACGGCATCTAGGCCGTCATGGCCGGGCTGTCGGCGGTCGTCTTCGCGCTCAGCTGGTGGCTCGGGTTGTATCTGCTGGCCCGCAATCCACGCAAGCCTGTGCTGGCGCTGGCCGCGGCCGGACTGACCAGCTTCGCGGCCGTCGTCGCGCTGGACGCCGTGCGGGTCGTCGCCGACTCGGAGCTGCTCGGGCAGGTCGAGGTGTACCTGGTGGTGCTGCCCGGCGTCTTCTGGTTCGCGGTGCTGCTGGAACTGTCCCGGCCCCACGACAACCCGGCCGGCCGGGCCCGGGAGGTCGCGGTCGTCGCGGCCGTGGCTGCGGTCGCCTTCACCGGCGCCGCCATGGCGGGCACTGTCGAAGGGCCGCTGCGGGCCGGGCACTGGGTGATGTTCGCGGCGGTGTCGGTGTCCTCGTTGGGCGCGATGGCGGCGACGACGCTGCGACCCGTGCAGCCCGTGCCGGTGGTGCGTTTCGTCCTGGTGGCCACCTTATTCTTCGCGCTCGGCAACGCGATCCTGGTCATCCCGCTGGGACTGGTACCGAGCTGGCTTGCCTTGGCGTCCACCGGATTCGACGTGGCGCTGCTCGGGGTGGCCGTCGCACTGTCCGACGCGTTCGACGAGGGACAGGCGTTGCGTGCCGACATGCTGCGCTCGTTCGCGGCGACGTCCGTGGTGGCCGTGGTGTTCGGCGCACAGGCCCTTGTCGGGCTGGCCGTGGCTGGTCCGTCCGCCCAGACCGCGCTGACCGTCCTGCTGTTCACCAGCGTCGCGATCGCCATCACCATCAACGTGCTCGCCGATCCGCTGGCCGGACTGCTGGACCGGGTGACGTTCTCGCGCTCCCCGGCGCTGCGTGCCGATCGCGCCGCGCTGCGCCGCACCGAGGCCGCCTTGCCGCTGCGTTCGGAGCACCCGCTGGACCGCGTCGACGACGATGCGTTCGCACGGCTGACCCGCCGCGCGCTGGGCCACTACGGGGACCTGTCCAAACTCGTGGCCAGTCCGCTCACGGCGCTCCCGGTCATCGATGCCCGGCTGGCCGCCCGCGGGGCACCCGACCAGCCGCTGGAACGGGCCAACGAACTCAAGGCACTTCTCGCCGACCGGATCGCCGCACTCAAACCGCGCGACGGCGGCGACTTCGGCACCAGCGAGCAGTGGCGGCACTACAACTCGCTGTACTTCCCGTATGTCGCGGGTGTGCGGGCGTACGCCCAGAACGCCACGGCGTCGGGTCTGGACCCGGTGGCCCGCCAGGCCTGGCAGTGGCTGGTGACCGAGGTGCCGCAGCGGTCCCTGCACAACTGGCAGAACGCGGCGGCGCGCGTCATCGCCGCCGATCTGCGCGGCGGGCAGGTCGTGCATACGGCCTGAGCGGTGCCCATGAGGTCACTTCTCCTCGGCCTCGTCCCTCGGCCGCATCGGCGTGACCTGCGGTTGGCAGCGTCTGGCAGCGACGGGTGCAGATCTGGCAGCGGCTTTTCCGCAGTGTTGGGGGTGTCCAGAACCTCAACGAAGAGGGAGCCCGACATGACCACCACACTCACCCGGCGACCGCTGTCGGACAGTACGGATTCGCTGCTGCGGTTCGTGATGCGCGCCGATGCGACCGTCTGCGCGGGCACCGGCCTGCTGATCGCGGTGGCCGCCGACCCACTGTCGCGGCTGTCGGGCTTGTCGGCCGCCTCGGAATGGATAGCCGGTGCCGCGCTGGTGCTCTACGGCGCCTTGCTCCATGTGTTCGCTGCGGTGCCGGGACTGCGCCGCGTCGGTGTCGGTGTCGTCACCGCCAACGTGCTCGTCGCGATCGGCACGCTCGCGGTGCTGGTCGCCGGCGTTCTGCCCCTGACCACCGCGGGCGTCCTGATGACGCTGGCGGTCGTGCTGGCCACGCTCGGCTGCGCGTGGTTGCAGTACCTCGGAGTGCGCCGCCTGGCGTGACGCCCTTCGAACCCGGTGCGGGGTCGTCCCGCTAGAGGTTGGCGTGATGCCCCCGCACCGGTCTGTCCTCTCACCCAAGTAGGAAGGAACGCTCGATGACCGCAATCACAGCTCCCGCCACCAAGGATGGGTTGCTCCGTTTCGCGATGCGCCTGGACGCGGTGCTCGTGGGTATCGCCGGGATCCCGTTCGTGGCTGCCGCCGGCTGGCTGTCCGCGCTGACCGGAGTGCCGGTCGCCGTCGAGTACGGGCTCGGGGTGTTCTTCCTGGCCTACGGCGTGGTCGTGTTCTGGCTCGCCGGCCGGGATCGGGTGCGGCCCGGCGCGATCGGCACCATCGCCGCCAACGCGCTCTTCACCGTCGGCTTCGTCGGGCTGGCGGAGGCCGGAATCTGGCCGTTGACCACCTGGGGCTACGTGCTGTTGTTCGGTGGTGCGCTCTACACCGCGGTCATCGGCGCGGTGCAGTACGCAGGGTTGCGCCGCCTCTGACGCGGGCATTTGCGACCGCTCGGCACACTGGGAGGGGTGGACATCGAATGGAGGCAACGTCATACCGACCGGCTGCGAACCGTCCGAGTGGGCTGGGACGGAACCGAGGTGGGGGCGCCGTGCTTCGGGCCGGACTGGGAACCGGAGCCCGACGACGTGCACCTGCTGCGTATCGCCACCGAGTTCGGCACCTGCCCGTCGGGCACCTACCTGTACGGTCGCCCGCCCGCTGATCACGAATGCTCGTTCTTCGTCGACGAATTGCCGGAGGAGTGCGGCTTCGCGTTCACCGACGCGCACCGCGCGCTGCTGGCGAAGATGAGCTGGGAGCTGTCGGACCCGTACCTCGACGAGGAGATCCCGGGTGCCGATCCCAAGCGGCCCTACGGCGACTTCACCTTCTATCAGTTGGAGATGGCGCTGCATCTGGGATTGATCCCGGCGCAGAAACCGGCCGGGTATGACCCGATGACGCCCGACATCGTCGACGCCATGACCGCGCTGCACGTCCAGATGCAGCCCGCCCTGCAGGTCTTTCTGCAACACTTCGCCCTTGCCGACGGCCTGGCGTTCTCCGGGGAGGACTGGGGCGGCTGGGAGCGCAGATCAGAGCTTGCGTAGCCGCAGCCGGTTGATGGAGTGGTCGGAGTCCTTGCGTAACACCAGCGTTGCACGCGGCCGGGTCGGCAGGATGTTGTCGATCAGGTTGGGCCGGTTGATCGAATGCCAGATGTCGCGGGCGGCGAACACGGCCTGATCGTCGGTCAGCGTCGAGTAGTGGTG
Organism: Mycolicibacterium cosmeticum; assembly: GCA_016197365.1. GTDB lineage: Bacteria > Actinomycetota > Actinomycetes > Mycobacteriales > Mycobacteriaceae > Mycobacterium > Mycobacterium cosmeticum_A. Next base: position 71,250 of record JACPVS010000020.1, read on the forward strand.
GAAGTGCGAGGCCGGGTCGGCGAAGGCGCCGGCCCGCATCGACAGGAACCGGGAGATGTACCAGCCCTCGATGTCCTCGATGCGCGCGTCGACGTACAGCGAGAAGTCGAACAGGTCCGAGACCATCAGCGCCGGCCCGGTCTGCAGCACGTTGAGACCCTCGAGGATGAGGATGTCGGGCTGGCGGATCAGCTGCTTCTCGCCGGGCACGATGTCATACAGCAGGTGTGAGTACACCGGGGCGCACGCGACATCGGCTCCGGACTTGACCGCCGTCACGAACCGCATCAGTGCGCGCCGGTCGTAGCTTTCCGGAAAACCCTTGCGGTGCATCAGGTTTCGTCGGCGCAGCTCAGAATTGGAGTAGAGGAAGCCGTCGGTGGTCACCAGGTCCACCCGCGGGTGGTTGTCCCAGCGGGCCAGCAGCGCCTTGAGCACACGGGCGGTGGTGGATTTTCCGACGGCGACGCTGCCCGCCACACCGATCACGAACGGCACCGGATTCACCGGCGTCTGCTCGCCGAGGAATTCCGAGGTGGCGGCGAACAACAGCTGATGCGCGGCGACCTGCAGGTGGATCAGCCGGGCCAGCGGCAGGTAGACCTCTTCGACCTCGAGCAGATCGATCTGCTCACCCAGGCCGCGCAGGCTGCGCAGTTCCGGTTCGGACAGGGCCAGCGGCGTGGCCATGCGCAGCGAGCGCCATTGGGCTCTGTCGAACTCCACATATGGGCTCGGCTCACTAGGCCGCGGCATGTCGTCAGTCTTACATCTACGGTTGAGGTCATGGACGCCGGTACGGATTCAGAGGCCCTGATCCACGAATATCTGCTTCTCGGACTGCGCTTCGACCGGGTCGAGGAGGGCTACGTCGATTCGTTCACCGGCGACCCGCGGCTGCGCAAGCAGGTGGCCGACGAGGCGGCACCGGACCCGGCGGATCTGGCGCGCCAGGCCCAGCGGTTGCTGTCGCAGGTCCCCGGCAGCGGTCTGGACGGGCCGCGGGCGGACTACCTCGCGGCGCACCTGAAGGCGCTCGCCTGCGCGGGCCGCAAGTTCGCCGGCGAGGAAGTCGGGTTCGTCGAGGAGGTCCGCGAGTACTTCGACGTGGACATCGCCAAAGGGGACCCGCAGCGCTACCGCGACGCGCATCGCAAGCTCGACGAAGCGGTCGGTGGCAGTGGTTCGCTGGCCGACCGGATGCACTCCTACCGCAGTGGGGAAGAGATCCCGCCCGCCCGGCTGGAGGAGGCCATCCACGCCTTCTCCTCGGCGCTGCGGGACAAGGTGCGGGCCACCTATCCGCTGCCCGACACCGAGACCGTCAACTACGAGGTGGTCACCGACAAACCGTGGTCGGGGTTCAACTACTACCTCGGCGACTACACGTCGACCGTGGCCGTCAACGCCGATCTCAAACAGCAGATGTCCAACCTGCCGCGGCTGGTGGCCCACGAGTCCTACCCGGGCCACCACACCGAGCACTGCCGGAAAGAGGCAGGCTTGGTGGCACGCGACGGGCAGGCCGAGCAGACCATCTTCCTGGTCAACACGCCGCAGTGCCTGATGGCCGAGGGTCTGGCCGACTTGGCGCTGTACGCCGTGGTGGGCCCGCAGTGGGGCCCGTGGGCGGCGGAGATCTACGCCGACCTCGGGTTGCGCTTCGACGGTGAACGGGCCGCTGCCGTCTCGGAGGCCTCGGCGGCGCTGGCCGATGTGCGCCAGGACGCCGCACTGATGCTGCACGACGAGCACCGCGACGTCGACGAGGTGGTCGCCTACCTGTCCACCTGGCTGTTGACCTCCGAGAGCCGGGCCCGGCAGATGCTGAAGTTCCTGTCCTCTCCGCTGTGGCGCGCATACACGAGCACCTACGTCGAGGGTTATCGGCTGCTGCGCGGGTGGCTGGATGCCCGACCGGCCGAGGTGTCGCTCACCGAGCGGTTCGGCCGACTGCTGGACGAACCGCTGATCCCGTCCGCTCTGCGGGTGGGTTAGGGCCGCCTCGCCCCGGTAATCCGCCTGATCGTGGGGCGATACTCTTACGGGCATGACTGCAGATTCGACGGTCGGCGCACTCGGCGCCGACTACGCCGCCACCGCCAGCGAGGCCTATCGGGCCGCCTTGCAGGTCATCGAACAGGTCGAGCCCCGGATTGCCGCCGCAACCCGCAAAGAGCTTGCCGATCAACGTGATTCGCTGAAGCTGATCGCCAGCGAGAACTACGCCTCCCCGGCGGTGCTGCTGACCATGGGCACCTGGTTCTCCGACAAGTACGCCGAGGGCACCATCGGGCACCGCTTCTACGCGGCCTGCCAGAACGTCGACACCGTCGAGGCGCTGGCCGCCGAGCACGCGCGGGAACTGTTCGGTGCGCCCTACGCCTACGCGCAACCGCACTCCGGGATCGACGCCAACCTGGTTGCGTTCTGGGCCATCCTGGCCACCCGCATCGAGGCCCCCGGCCTGGCCGAGTTGGGCGCCAAGCACGTCAACGACCTGTCCGAGGCGGACTGGGAGACGCTGCGCAACAAGCTGGGCAACCAGCGCCTGCTGGGTATGTCGCTGGACACCGGCGGCCACCTGACCCACGGCTTCCGGCCGAACATCTCGGGCAAGATGTTCCACCAGCGCAGCTACGGCACCGACGCGCAGTCCGGCCTGATCGACTACGCCGCCGTCGCCGCGGCCGCCCGGGAGTTCAAGCCGCTGATCCTGGTGGCCGGGTACTCGGCCTACCCGCGCCGGGTGAACTTCGCCAAGATGCGTGAGATCGCCGACGAGGTGGGCGCCACCTTGATGGTCGACATGGCGCACTTCGCCGGCCTGGTCGCGGGCAAGGTGTTCACCGGTGACGAGGACCCGGTGCCGCACGCGCACGTCACCACCACGACCACGCACAAGTCGCTGCGCGGCCCGCGCGGTGGCCTGGTGCTGGCCACCGAGGAGTACGCGCCCGCCGTCGACAAGGGCTGCCCGATGGTGCTCGGCGGACCGCTGAGCCACGTCATGGCGGCCAAGGCCGTGGCGCTGGCCGAGGCCCGCCAGCCCTCGTTCCGCGACTACGCCCAGCGCATCGCGGACAACGCCAAGTCGCTCGCCGACGGCTTCCTCAAGCGGGACGCCCGACTGGTCACCGGCGGCACCGACAACCATCTGGTGCTGCTCGACGTCACCTCGTTCGGCCTGACCGGCCGGCAGGCCGAGTCCGCACTGCTGGACGCCGGCATCGTCACCAACCGCAACTCCATCCCCAACGACCCGAACGGGGCCTGGTACTCCAGCGGCATCCGGTTCGGTACCCCGGCGCTGACCACCCGCGGCTTCGGCGGCGAGGACTTCGACCGCGTCGCCGAACTGGTGGTCGACGTGCTCACGAACACCTCGGTGGAGGGTTCGTCGAAGGCCAAGTACAAGCTGGCCGACGGCACCGCCGACCGGGTCAAGGCCGCCTCCGCCGAGCTGCTGGCCGCCAACCCGCTGTACCCGGGGCTGACGCTCTGAGCATGGGAGAGCGACACGTCGCCGGCAATTTCGAGAAACATGTGTACGAGGGTTACAGTTATTTCATGGCAGAGAAAACGCCGCCGGTTGCCAATACGCTGACGCTCGAGCTGGAGCCCGTTGTCGCCGAGAACCTGGCTCGCCACCTCGCGACGGAAGAGCCGTGGTACGGCCACGACTACGTTCCGTTCGACCAGGGCGAGAACTTCGCGTTCCTGGGCGGCAAGGACTGGGACCCGTCCGATGTGACGCTGCCCAAGCCGGTCACCGACGCATGCGAGATCCTGCTCATCACCAAGGACAACCTCGCCGCGCATCACCGCGAGATCGTCGAGCACTTCATCCTGGACCAGAAGTGGGGCCGCTGGATCGGCCGCTGGACCGCCGAGGAGCACCTGCACGCCATCGCGTTGCGCAACTACCTCGTCGTCACCCGCGAGGTCGACCCGTCGGCCAATGAGGACGTGCGCGTCGAGCACGTGATGAAGGGCTACCGCGCCGACACGCTGTCCCAGATCGACACGTTGGTGAACCTGGCGTTCTTCGAGCGCTCGAATGCGGTGTTCTGCCGCAATCTGGAAGCTCAGATCACCGAGCCCACGCTGAAGGGCCTGATCGGCAAGATCGCCGCTGATGAGGAGCGCCATGCGGTGTTCTTCGCCAACCTCGTCGCCCACCTGGCGCAGACGGCACGCACCGAGACCGCAACGGCCGTCGCCGCCCGGGCCGCGGTGCTGGGTGCGGTCGGTAGCGATATCGACGCATACGCCGACAAGGTGGCCTCCGTGGGGTCCGCGGGCATCTTCGACGAGGCCGCACGGCGGACCGTCGTCGCCGACCTGATCGCCGCCTGGGACCTGTCCGAGGAACCAGTGTTACGAGAGTTCACGCGCGCGTAACCTGTTGTGCCGGTTGACCCGGCGCGCCTGCCAAGCACACTGCGCGGACCGGGAGTAGCGTCCATTCCGATGGCTAGCGAATTGCTTTGCTGTCCGGGCGGTACCGATCTTTTCGCGAGAACGGGGCCGGCCCCGGTCCTCGGTACCGCGGTGCCCGCCGAAAAGCTTCCGCGGGGCCGCGGAGGTCTAGGAGCGCCTCGTGACCGATTCGCCGATCCGGACCTACGTGCTCGACACTTCCGTGCTGCTGTCCGATCCCTGGGCATGCACACGGTTCGCCGAGCATGAGGTGGTTGTCCCTCTCGTGGTCATCAGCGAGCTGGAAGCCAAACGGCACCATCACGAACTCGGCTGGTTCGCCCGACAAGCCTTGCGATTGTTCGACGACCTACGCCTGGAACACGGCAGGCTAGATCAGCCGATCCCGGTCGGCCGTCACGGTGGCGTCCTGCACATCGAGCTCAACCACAGCGATCCGACCGTGCTGCCGGTGGGCTTCCGCACCGACACCAACGACGCCCGGATCCTGACCTGCGCGGCCAACCTCGCGGCCGAGGGTAAGAACGTCACCCTGGTCAGCAAGGACATCCCGCTGCGCGTCAAGGCGGGCGCGGTGGGCCTGACAGCCGACGAATACCACGCCCAGGACGTCGTCACCTCCGGCTGGACCGGGATGACCGAGCTTGACGTGGCCGCCGAGGAGATCGACACCCTATTCGCCGACGGCGACCTGGATCTGGCTACGGCACGGGATCTGCCGTGCCACACCGGAGTTCGGCTGCTCGGCGGAAGCTCGTCGGCACTGGGACGGGTCAACGCCGACAAACGGGTGCAACTGGTCCGCGGTGATCGCGAGGTGTTCGGCCTCCGGGGAAGGTCAGCCGAACAACGCGTCGCCCTCGATCTGCTGCAGGACGAGTCCATCGGCATCGTGTCACTCGGCGGCAAAGCGGGTACCGGCAAGTCTGCGCTGGCGCTGTGCGCCGGCTTGGAGGCGGTCCTCGAGCGCCGCACCCAGCGCAAGGTCGTCGTCTTCCGGCCGCTCTACGCCGTCGGCGGCCAGGATCTGGGCTACCTGCCCGGCAGCGAGAGCGAGAAGATGGGGCCGTGGGCGCAGGCCGTCTTCGACACCATGGAAGGGCTCGCCAGCCCCGCGGTACTCGAAGAGGTCCTGAGCCGCGGAATGCTGGAAGTGTTGCCGCTCACCCACATTCGCGGCCGCTCGCTGCACGACTCCTTCGTGATCGTCGACGAGGCGCAGTCCCTGGAGCGCAACGTGCTGCTGACGGTGCTGTCCCGGCTGGGCGCCGGATCGCGGGTGGTGCTCACCCACGACGTCGCGCAGCGCGACAACCTGCGGGTGGGCCGGCATGACGGTGTGGCGGCGGTCATCGAGAAGCTCAAGGGTCACCCGTTGTTCGCGCACATCACGCTGATGCGCAGCGAGCGTTCGCCGATCGCGGCGCTCGTCACCGAGATGCTGGAGGAGATCACCCCCGACGCGCTGCCCTGATCTGGAGTGATTTCGGCGCGTTTACCCGCGCTCACCGCGGGTAAACGCGCCGAAATCGCCAGCCGGTAGGCTGCGTGGGTGTCGCGACATGCCTGGCTGTGGACCGTCGTCGGTGTCGTCGCCGCCATCGCGATCCTGATCGTCGGAGGGCTGTCCGGCCACATCCGCCGTGACGATCCCGACGTGGTGAACTGCGCCGAGGTCAAATGCGTCGCGCTGACGTTCGACGACGGCCCCGGCCCGTACACCGACCGGCTGCTGAAGATCCTGGCCGACACCGATTCCCAGGCGACGTTCTTCCTGATCGGCAACAAGGTCGCGGCCAATCCCGAAGGCGCCAAACGCATCGCCGAAGCCGGCATGGAGATCGGCAGCCACACCTGGGAACACCCGAACATGACGGCCATTCCGCCGCAAGACATTCCCGCACAGTTCAGCAAGGCCGGCGACGCCATCGAGGCCGCCACCGGGAAGCGCCCGAAGCTGGTACGCACCGCGGGTGGACTGGTCAATGACGCGGTGCTGGCCGAGGCGGCCAAGCAGGGTCTGGCCGACATCAACTGGGACGTCATCCCGTTCGACTGGTTCAACGACGCCAACACCGCCGCCACCCGCTACATGCTGATGACTCAGATCAAGCCCGGCTCCGTGGTGCTGTTTCACGACACCTATTCCTCCACAGTCGATCTGGTGTACCAATTCATCCCGGTACTCAAGGCCAATGGCTACCACCTGGTGACCGTCAGCCATCTACTCGGCGAGCGCGCACCCGGGTCCAGCTACGGCAGCCGCGAAAACGGGGCACCCGCAAACGTTCTCACCGACCTGCCGGCCGCCGAGATTCCCGCGCTGCCCGCCACGCCGTCGCCCGCACCGATGCCGAATTTCCCCATCACCGATATCCCCGGCGCGAACTCCGGAGGCCCCAACAACGGGGCTTGACCTGGTGATGTTTAGCCGCGGGCTCAGGGCGGCTACCCGTTCTGTGGATGATCGTTCCCCAGATGGAGGAGAAGTTCATGACCAGCACGGCGCAGCACTTCGTCGGCGCGACCGCGTATGACGTCACCGGTCACAAGATCGGCAAGATCCATCAGATATTCGTCGACGCCTACACCCACGAACCGAAGTGGGTCACCGTCAACCATGGGCTGTTCGGCCTGTCCTCTGCGTTCGTTCCGCTCGCGGGTGCGCACTGCAACCGCAATGCGGTGACCGTCGCCGTGGACAAGGACACGATCAAGCATGCGCCGAATCTGCGTGCACGCGAAGGCATCACCCCGGACGAAGAGCAGGTGCTGGTTCAGTACTATCACCTGCCGGCAGCGCCGCTGCCCGCGCCGAAGCCGCCGGAGCGGCCGGCGGCCCGGCACAGCGCGGGTATCGGTATCGCCACCGCGGCGGCCGGGATGGGCGGCACCGCCATCAACACCGCGGCACTCGGCGCCAATAACGCACAACCCGACGAATGATGCCGTGCGGCGCGCGTAGTCCGCCGCCGCGGCCAAACCCCTAGTATTTCGCGGTATGCATACCGGCACCGCGCTAGCCCTGACCGTGCTGGTGCTGATCTACGCGGTGATCTCGGGGCTGGTCAACAAGTGGTACCTGGCGCCGGCGCTGGTGTTCGTGGTCATGGGCATGATGCTCGGGCCATTTGGTCTCGATGTCATCGCCGCCGACGACACGCACACGTTCACCACGCTGGCCCAGTTGGCCCTCACCGTCATCTTGTTCAATCAGGCGGCCTCGCTGGACCTGGTGCAGGCCATCCGTCGGGGCCATGCCACCTTCCGGCTGTTGATCGTCGGCATTCCACTGGCGTTGGTGCTGGGCACGGCGACCGCCCTGGTGCTGCTGCCTGTGCTCCCACTGTGGGAAGCGGTGTGTCTGGCCGCGGTGGTGGCGCCGACGGAGGTGGCGCTCATCGATGCGCTGCTCGAAGACCAGCGCATTCCGGAACGGGTGCGGCATGCGCTCTCGGTGGAGAGCGGATGTTACGACGGCTTCGCACTCGCAGCCGCCCTCGCGGCGCTGGCGTTGGCGTCCGAACACTCCGACGGCGACGTCAGTCGCTGGGGCTGGTTCCTGGTGCACACCGAATTGTTCGCGGTGGTGCTCGGCGCGGTCATCGGATTGATCGGCGGAGCGGTCGTCGTCGCCTCGTGGCGGCGCGGCTGGATGAACGACACCTGGGCACAATTGGCCACCGTCGCAATGGCTCTGGTGTGCTTCGGACTGGCCGAACGCGTGCACGCCAGCGGGTTCGTGGCCGCCTTTGTGGGCGGTCTCGGCTTCGCCGCCGTGGCCCGTCATGCGGACACGTCGGTCCCGACCCAGGTGTCCGACGCCGCGGGCCAAGTACTCGAGCTGGTGGTCTTCGCCATCTTCGGCGGGTACGCCATGTTCATGGGCTGGCGCGAGATCGACTGGCGCACCGTGCTGTTCTGCGTGGCCGCCTTGTTGGTGGTGCGCCCGGTCGCGGTGCAACTCGCGCTGATCGGCACCGATGTGCCGATGCGTAGCCGGTTGTTCGTCGGGTGGTTCGGCCCCCGCGGTATCGGCACCCTGGTGCTGGGGCTGCTGGTGATCGGTCACGGCGGTATCCAGAACACCTCCGTCATCACCGAGGCGGTCGTGATCACCGTGACGTTGAGCCTGCTGCTGCACAGCCTGACGGCCTGGCCGGGCATCAAATTCGTCGCGCCCGACCGGCTGGCGTCAGGCGCCGTTCAGCCGTGATCCGGGTGCGAAACCCTCGGTGACCACCCGGCGGTGGGCGAACAACCAGCCGCCGTCGGGCCCCGGTACCGCCACATCACGGTAGGTCCCCCAGTGGTCGAGGCCGCGCGTGCCGATGAACTGAAAGCACGCATAGGTTTTCGCGGTGCCGTCGGGCTGCGGCTCGATGTAGATCGAGCTCAGGTGGTGCCGGGCCGGCAGGAAGTCGGCGTCGGCGAACCGGCCCGCGGTGTCCCGGAACATCCCGAGCACGGCGTCGGGTCCGACCCACCGTCCGTCGCCGATCTCCAGGACCCCGTCGGGGGCGAACAGTTGGGACAGGCGTTCGACCTTGCCCGTGTCGGCCAGGTACTGGTAGCTGGTCAGCAGATGTGTGACCTGGACCCGGATTTCGTCGCCGAGTGTGAACGTCACGACAGAATCAGCCCGACAGCGTCGTCAGGTTCACACTCGGCAGACATCGTCTAGTCGCCCGGCTTGACCTTGGCCATCGCGAGCACGTCGAGGCGCTTGTCCAGTTCGGCCTCGGAGAGCTTGTCGCCGATCAGGCCGCGGTCGATCACCGTCTGGCGAATCGTCTTGCGTTCCTTGAGGGCTTCCTTGGCGACCTTGGCGGCCTCTTCGTAGCCGATCGCCGAGTTCAGCGGCGTCACGATGGACGGCGAGGACTCGGCCAGCTCACGCAGATGTGCCTCGTTGGCCACCAGACCGTCGATGCACTTGGCAGCGAACAGCTTCGACACATTGGTGAGCAGCGTGAACGACTCCAGTACGTTGCGCGCCATCATCGGGATGTAGACGTTCAGCTCGAACGCGCCCGACAGGCCGCCCACGGTGACCGCGGCGTCGTTGCCGATGACCTGCGCGGCCACCTGGGTAACCGCTTCGGGCAGAACCGGATTCACCTTTCCCGGCATGATCGAGCTACCCGGCTGCAGGTCCGGCAGCTGAATCTCGCCGAGACCGGTCAGCGGACCGGAGCCCATCCAGCGCACGTCGTTGGCGATCTTGGTCAGCGACACCGCGACGGTCTTCAGTGCCCCGGACGCCTCGACGAGTCCGTCGCGGGCGGCCTGAGCCTCGAAAGAGTCCTTGGCGGTGCGCAGTTCGGCGATCCCGGTCTGGGCGACCAGCACGTCGACCACCTTGGCGCCGAAGCCCTCGGGAGCGTTGAGGCCGGTGCCGACGGCGGTGCCGCCGATGGCCAGTTCGCCGAGGCGGGGGAGTGTCGCCTTGACCCGCTCGATGCCGGCCTCGATCTGACGGGCGTAGCCGCCGAACTCCTGGCCCAGCGTGACCGGAACAGCGTCCATCAGGTGGGTGCGGCCGGACTTGACGGTGGTGCGCCACTGGCGAGCCTTGACGGCCAGCGACTCGTGCAAGATCTCCAGCGCCGGGATCAGGTGGCGCACAGCGGCTTCGGTGGCCGCGATGTGCGTGGCGGTGGGGAAGGTGTCATTGCTGCTCTGCGACATGTTGACGTCGTCGTTGGGGTGGATGGTCACGCCGTTGGCGGCCGCGATGGACGCGATGACCTCGTTGGCGTTCATGTTCGAGCTGGTGCCCGAGCCGGTCTGGAAGACGTCGATGGGGAACTGGTCATCGTGCAGTCCGTCGGCGATCTCACCGGCGGCGGCGATGATCGCGTCCGCCTTCTCCGCGGCGAGCAGCCCCAGGTCCTTGTTCACCTGGGCGCAAGCACCTTTGAGCAGACCCATCGCGCGGATCTGGGTCCGCTCGAGGGGGCGGAACGAGATGGGGAAGTTCTCCACCGCTCGCTGAGTCTGGGCCCGCCACAGGGCGTTGATGGGCACCCGGACCTCGCCCATGGTGTCGTGCTCGATCCGGTACTCGACTGCGCTGTCGGTCATCTGGGTCCTTTTTCTCGGTGCAGGAAGGGTCAGGGAAGCGGGTGTGCTGCGGACAGGTCCCCGGTGAAATCCACCGCGGAGTATTCGTTGAGCTTGGCGAGGCGGTGGTACGCCTCGATCATCCGGACGGTGCCGGACTTGGACCGCATCACGATGGACTGCGTGGTGGCACCGCCGCCGGAGTACTGGACACCCTTGAGCAGGTCGCCGTCGGTGACGCCGGTGGCGGAGAAGAACACGTTCTCACCGGAGACCAGATCCTCGGTGTGCAGCACCCGGTCAAGGTCGTAGCCGCGGTCCAGCGCCTTCTGGCGCTCGTCGTCGTCGGTGGGGGCCAGGCGGGCCTGGATGGCACCACCCATACAGCGGATGGCCGCGGCGGCGATGATGCCCTCCGGGGTGCCACCGATACCGACCAACAGGTCGGTGCCCGAACCGGGACGGCAGGCGGCGATCGCGCCGGCGACGTCACCGTCGGAGATCAGCCGGATGCGGGCGCCGGCCTCGCGGACGTCGGCGATCAGCTGCGCGTGCCGGGGCCGGTCGAGAATACAGACGGACAGATCGGCGACGCTGGAGTTCTTGACCTTGGCCACGCGCTTGATGTTCTCGGCGATGGGAGCCGTGATGTCGATGACGTCGGCGGCGTCCGGGCCGACGGCGATCTTGTGCATGTAGAACACGGCCGACGGGTCGAACATGGCGCCGCGCTCGGCGACCGCGAGCACCGAGATGGCGTTGGGCATGCCCTTGCTCATCAGCGTCGTGCCGTCCACCGGGTCGACGGCGAAATCGCATTCCGGACCGTCGCCGTTGCCGACCTCTTCGCCGTTGTAGAGCATCGGGGCGTTGTCCTTCTCGCCCTCGCCGATGACCACCACACCGCGCATCGAAACCGAGTTCACCAACTCGCGCATGGCGTCGACGGCAGCCCCGTCACCACCTTCTTTGTCGCCGCGACCCACCCAGCGACCGGCGGCCATGGCCCCGGCCTCGGTGACACGAACCAGTTCCAGTGCGAGGTTACGGTCGGGGGCCTCCCGGCGCGATGGCGTCATGGGGCAGATTCTCCCATTAGTGATCCGAAGTTTGGGAACTGGGATACTGGCTCTCATGAGTACCCCGCGGGACCCGGATACCGACACGCCGATCATGGTGCCGGTGCCAGCGCCCGCCAAGAACCGGCTGCTGCAGGACGGCCGCGACATGTTCTGGTCCATGGCCCCGTTGGTGCTGGCCTGCATCGTGCTGGCAGGCGTGCTGGGCATGTGCTCGTTCCAGCCCAGTGGCCCCGGCGCGGGACCCGCGCCCAACTACGACGCACCGGCCGCACTGAAGGCCGATGCCGCAGCGCTGAAGATCCCCGTCCGGTTGCCGGTGCTGCCACAGGGTTGGACCGCGAACTCCGGGGGCAGAGGCGGCATCGACGGCGGTCGCGTCGACCCGGCGACCGGTCAGAAGACCCGCGCGGTCAGCTCCCGGGTGGGCTATCTGTCGCCCACCGGGATGTACCTGTCGGTGACGCAGAGCAATGCCGACGAGGAGGCGCTCATCTCGTCCCTCGACATCGACCTGGTGCCCACCGGAACCCAGGATGTGGACGGGGTGAAGTGGGTCGTCTACGAATCCGGCGAGGGCGAGCCCGCGTGGACGACGCGACTGCCTGATGGCGCGCAGCTGGCGATCACCGGAGCCGCTGGGGCCGACGAGTTCCGGGTGCTGGCCAAGGCGGTCCAGATCGCTCAGCCGCTGCCTGTCTAGTCGTCGGTCGTGGGCGCCGATTTCGCAGGCGTGGGTCGGCGATGTGCGTTCGCCCGGGCCTGGGTGATCAGCCGTTTGATCAGGCCCGGTTTCTTCGGTTCGTCACCGTCTTCGGTCCCCATGTCCATCGGCACGCCTTTGTAGACCCACAGGTAGACGCTGATGGTCGTGACGATGACGATCATCACCACGGGCCCGATCACGATGCCCAGGAAACCGAACATGGTGATCCCGGCGAACACCGAGAGCAGCATCAGCGCCGAGTCCAGCCTGGCTTCCTTGGGGACCAGGATCGGGCGCAGCACATTGTCGATGTTGGTGACCACCAGCAGGTGGAAGACGACGACGAAGATGCCGCCGCCGACGTTGCCGAACAACGCCAGGCCGATCCCGAACGGGATGGTGACGATGCCGCCGCCGAGTGGAATGACCGACAGGGCGGACAACAGGATCGCGAATATGAAGAAGCCGTCGTGGAATCCGGCGATGTAGATGGAGATGGCGCCGGCCACGCCTTGTGCGAGGGCGATGACGAATTGGCCCTGGACGGTGCCGCGCACCATGGCCGCCATCTTGGCCAGGTACAGGTCGGTGACCTCCTCGCCCAAGGGGTTGAGGCGACGGATCAGCAGTCGCAGGTCCTCGCCCTTGACCAGCATCGAGATGAAGACGTAGAGGAAGATGACCGCTGCGGTGAGGCCGCCGAACAGACCGCCCGCCGCGCCCTGCAGGAATTCCAGGCCCCACTGACCGGCCCGCTGCGCGAACGTCACCACCCATTTCTGTAGCGATTCCGGGGTGATGTTGGTGCTCTGCAGGAACGGCACCTTGTCCAGTGTCTCGTTGAGCAGTCGCAGTGACCGGTCGCCCAGTGAGCTCAGGTCGGTCTTGCCCACCCAGTCGGAGACACTGCGGACCATCACGCTGATCTGCACCACTCCGATGGCGACAGCGCCGGCGATCGGCACGATCACCATTACCAGCGCAGCCAGCAGGGTCAACGTGGCGGCCAGGCCGTTGCTGAGCTTCTTGCGCAGGCGTTCGTACAGCGGATCGAACAGGTAAGCCACCACCGCGGCAACCACGATCAAGATGAAATAGCCACGCAGGAAGTACGCCCCGAAGGCGATGGCGACGACGGTCGCCACCGCCAGCGCCCTCTTCTGGGTGAGGGTGAACTCGGTATCCACAGGGCTATCTCACAGGAAACGTCACGGCGCCGCGAGTTTCATGATGTGCCCCAGCAGGTCCGGGTACCGCATCATGTGGGATCCGCCGTTGAGGTCGAGCACCTCGCCGGTGAGCCATGACGCCTTGGTGAGGAACACGACGGCCTCGGCGATGTCCTCGGGCGTGCCGGCCCGGCCCAGCGGGGTGTTCTCCACGTACTCCTCGACGACGCCGGGAACCAGGGCCGCGCCCTCGGTCAACGGGGTGTGCACGAACCCCGGCGCGACGGCGTTCACCCGGATTCCGCGCGGCGCCAATTCCAGCGCGGCGACCTGCGTGAGCATCGAGAGCCCGGCCTTGGCCGAGCAGTAGGCGCTCATCCCGACGGCCGGCTGGCGACCGTTGAGCGAGGAGATGGAGACCAGTGAGCCGCCGTCGTTCAGGTGCTTTCCCGCGTATTTGGCGACGATGAACGCACCGGTGAGGCAGACGTCGATGACCGCGCGGAAGTCCTCCACCGCGAGATCGACGATGAGGCCGATATTGGAGAAGCCGGCGCAGCTCACCACCGCGTCGACCGGGCCAGTCCGTTCGAAAAGTGTTGCCACCGAGGATTCGTCGATGACGTCGACGGTCTCGCCGGTGTGCGGTGCCCCGAGTTCGGCGGCGCGGTCCTTGGCGCCCTCGCCATTGCGGTCGGCGATGACGACGCGGTACCCCTGGGCGGCCAGCGCCCGGGCCGACGCCCAGCCGATACCCGAGGCGCCACCGACGATGATCGCGGTCTTGGTCATGCCTCACTCCCGTCCGGGCGAGGATCGCCCCATTTCGCTTCGATGGCTTTCCACGGGTCGGCGTAGCGCTGGCCGGTGCCGTGATACGCCGTACGGCGTTGCAGGATCTGTTTGGCCAGCGGTGCGATCAACCGCAACAGTGGGCGCTTGATACCGGCGTTCTCGGCAGTTTCGATCAGCATGTTCGACCACGAATTATGTTGGAAGTCAAGCACTTCCTGCGACCGTGTGGTGTCCATCCAGTCGGTGTTGAACCACGCGGCATCATCGCCGGGGTTGCCCTTGAGGCCGGTGGGCAGCCCGCCCACCAAGCCCAGCGCGGCGGCCATGGCCGGCGCCACGTCGCCCTGCAGCAAGCGGTGGGTGGCGTCGTCGCCGCCGATCAGCAGCGTCTCGCCGATCGCATCGGCGGTGGTGGCGGCGGCGAAAGCGCGTGCCACGTCTCGGACATCGACGGTCTGCAGGCGGCCGTCGGTGGGTAGCATGCCTTCGAAGTAGAAGTTGTCGATCTTCATGTACGAGCCAGGGTTGGCGGTCAGCACCCCGCCGAGCCGCAGGATCACCCAGTCCAGTGCGGACGACCGCACCAGCGTCTCGGCTTTGACCTTGTGGTCGCCGTAGATGTCGGCCGGGTTGACCGGGGTGTCCGCGGTGAGCACCCCGTCGACGGTGTGCGGATTGCGCGACCCGTATACGGCGATGCTGGAGGCCAACACGAAACGTGTTGGTGTGGGCAGCTTTTCGGCGGCGGCCAGCAGAGTGGCGGTGGCGCCGACGTTGACCTTCTCCGCCAACCCGCGACGCTGATAGATGAACGGCGGGATGACCGCGGCGAGGTGGATGATCGCCGACGGCGCGACGTCGCTGATCAGGGTGCCGACCGCGGACGGATCGGTGAGATCGGCGAAGCGCACGGTGACGCCGACCGGAAGGGTGGCCGCGGCCTTCTGGTTCGCGGGACTGTCGAGGTCGGTGGCCACCACACGGCGGCCGTCGGCTGCGAGGCGGTGCACGGTGGCCGACCCGACGAGCCCGAAGGCGCCGGTTACCAGCACGGTGTCGGTCATGAGGCCCTCCGTCAGGGTTATTAGAACGTGTTCCAACCCTAGCGAATGGGTACCCGCGGGCTCACCGCATCCGGAGATCCAGCCGAGCGGGGCGGCGGACCAGCACGCTGGGCAGCCAATCAGGTGCCGCGGTTGCTTGCAGCCAGTTCGTCCGCTCCAGTAGTTGCTGGAGCACGATCCGGGCTTCCAGCCTGGCCAGTGCTGCTCCCACGCAGAAGTGCAGGCCCTTCCCGAAGGTCATATGCCCGCGGCCCGGCCGGTCCAGCCGGAACTGCCCCGGCGCGGGGAATTGGGCAGGATCGCGGTTGGCCGCACCCCACAACAGCAGCAGCCGGGATCCGGCCGGTAGCGCCGTGCCTGCCAGGGTGGTGTCGGCGACGACATGCCGGTAGTGCCCCCGGAACGGGGATTCGTAGCGCAGCACTTCCTCGATGAACGCCGCCAGCGTCCCGGCATCAGCACGAAGCTGCCGCTGGATATCGGGCAGCGCGGTCAGGAGCCACGCCGCATTGCCCAGCAATCCAGCGGTGGACTCCGCGCCGGCGCCGACCAGCTGAATGAGCATCAGCGCCGCGGCCATCGGATCCAGTTCGCCTGTCGCGCAACAGGTTGCCAGGTCGCCGAGCAGGTTGTCACCGGGGTCGGCTGCGGCGTCGTCGAACTGCGCGATCAGATAGCCGCCGAGCTCGGTCGCTGCCAGCGCGGCAGAGCGCAACTGGCCGTCGTCTACCAGGCCGTCGAGCAGTTGGGTGCTTGCATACGCGCGGCGCACCAGTTCGGGCACATCGGTGTCGGGCAGCCCGAGTAGGTGCGCGACGACCATCATGGGCAGCCGGTCGGCAACCTCGGACATCCATTCCACCGCACCGGATGCGCACCCGGTATCGAACAATCGCACTGCGCGCGTGGTGATGAACGGTTCCAGCTCTCGCATCCGGCGCGCCATCATTCGCGGAAGGACCAGCTTGCGGTGCACGGCGTGCACCGGATCGTCGGCGGTGGCCAGCACATGCGTGGGACCGCCCGGTCCGTCCATCTCGAACGTCGTCACGGTGCCGTCCGGCCGGTACACCATGGTGGCTGTCAGATGCGATGAGAAATCGTCAGTGCGTTGCGTCGCTTCGACCACCGCATCCCACGCTGACACCACGAAGAACCCGCTTTCACCGACCTGTTGGACGGGTGTCGCCCGCAGCCGGTCGTACAGCGGGTAGGGATCGCGAAGCACGGCCTCGGCGAAGAAGTCTTGGGCGGTAACCATTTTCCCAGGGTGTGCGGTACAGGTGGGCGGCGTCAATGCCGCGCGTAAAAGTTGATACCGACCAGGTAGCCGTCCGCTCCGGTCCGTCTCACCGAATACCGAGTACCTGCGTCGATGCTGAGATCAACGCAAATAAATGTCTCAAGTTGAGATAAGTTGACCGACATGTCGCGACACCGTGAGGACTGGTTGGTCGGCGGTGACCGCCGCGCCGAGGCGGCCGACCGTATTCTCGCTGCCGCGGCCGAGGTGATCGCCCGCGACGGGCTGGACAGGTTCGACATCGACGCGCTGGCCGCCCGTGTGCACTGCTCACGGGCCACGGTCTACCGGCATGCCGGCGGAAAGGCGCAGATCCGGGATGCCGTGCTGGCGAGGTCTGCGACTCGCATCGTGGCCGCTGTGCGGGCCGCGGTGGCTGGTCGCACCGGACAGGACCGCGTGCTGGCGGCGGTGTCGGTGGCGGTCGGCGAGGTACGTGCCGATCCGGTCGCCCGGCTACTCATCGACGCAGCCGGCACCCGATCACTGACCGCGTCCGACGCCGTTGCCGGATTCGCCGCCGAACTGGCGGGCCTGGCAGATGACGACCCCGATGCCGCGGACTGGATTGTCCGGGTGGTGCTTTCCTTGCTGTTCTGGCCGGCGGTCGACGCCCAAACTGAAGGCCGGATGCTGCAGCGGTTCCTGGCGCCTGCGTTCGACTAATCGCGGCGCACGCAGCGAAACCCGATGTGGCTCATGCCGGTGTCGACCATCTGCGGGCGGCGGGCAGCGGGCCGATAGCGCATGCAGTAGCTGTCCGCACACAGGAACGAGCCACCCTTGATCACGCGGCGTGCGATGCCGAATTGCGGATCGCGGCTATCTGCCGCACAACACGAGGTGCTGGTGTGGTCGTCGCCGTACCAGTCGGTGGTCCACTCCCACACATTTCCGGCCATGTCGAACAGGCCGTAACCATTGGCCGCGAAACTGCCCACCTTGTTCGTTGCGCCATAACCCTTTTCGGGCAGATAGGGAAACTCACCATGCCAGTAGTTGGCGAGTCGCAGGCCGCGCCGTTCGGGCTCATCGCCCCAGGTGTAGGTGGCGCCCACCAAGCCGCCGCGGGCCGCCGTCTCCCATTGGGCCTCGGTGGGCAGTGCCAGCCCGGCCCAGTCCGCATAGGCCTGGGCGTCTTCGAAGGCGATGTGCACCACCGGATGCTGCTCCCGGTTCACCACAGTGGACTTGGGCCCGCGCGGATGATTCCAGCAGGCGCCCGGCGTCCACACCCACCACTGGCTGAGGTGGCGCAGGTCGACCGGACCCGACGTGCGCTGGAACACCATGGATCCCGGCACCAGGTTTTGTGGCGGGGCACCGGGAAAGTCGGCGGGATCGATCGGGCGCTCGGCGACCGTGACATAGCCGGTCTCCGAGACGAACCGAGCGTAGTCGGCGTTGGTCACCTGATGGGGCTGGATCCAGAAGCCGTCCACGGTGACGTCGCGCGCGGGGGCCTCCTCCGGATAGTGCTCATCCGAACCGAGCCTGGCGGTCTGTCCTGGGATCCAAACCAGTCCCGGGTCGGTCATGCCGACACCGCCGCGCTGACGGTCGGGAAGTACCGGCCTTCGCTCTCCACCTGCTGCCACCACGGCCAGCGCTGGGCGGTTTCATGCAAGGCCTCTGGCAGTGCCGCGTAGATGACGCGTATCCCGGCCAGTTCGGTCTCGGCGTCGCGCAGGCCGTTCAGCATCGTCGACGTGAGCACCGGCTGCGCGGACAGGTCCCACACCAGGACCGCGGGTGCTGGCGAGCATTCACTCACCATGCTGCGGATGCCGTCGACGTTGGGCCGCAGGTTGGCCGTGTACAGGCCCAGCCGAGTCCGGACGACCAACGGGTCGGCCGGCTCGGCCAGGACGTTCTCGGGTCCTTCCACCCACAGCTCGTGCTGACTGACGAGCTGCGCCACATGCGCGCGGTTGAGTTCGCGCAGAACCGAATACAGCGTCAGTACTACGCCCGCCGCCACCGCAGGCAGCAGCCCCACAGTCAGGGCTATCGCGGCGACGACAGCGGCCAGGGCGAACTCGTGTCGCTCGAAACGGTACAGCTGACTCAGCGCGCCGACGTCGATCAGCCCGAGCACGGCCACGAACACCATGGCACCGAGAATCGCCTGCGGCAGTTCGCTCAAGATCGGTGCCAGCGCGACGGCTACCAGGACGGCCAGCGCCGCGGTCACCAGGCCGGAAACCTGGCTCTTCGCTCCGGCTTTCAGATTCACCCCGGTCTGGGAGAACCCGCCTGCGGGCGGCAGCGAATGGGTCAGCGATCCCAGGATCGCGGCGAATCCGGTGGCGCTGATCTCGCGGTTCGGATCGACCGCGGGTTCGTCGGGCCGCCGTACACTGCTGGCCACGGCCAGGGTCTCCAGGAAAGCCATCAGCGCGATCGCCAGTGCCCCTGGGACCAGGTCGGGGATGTGCTGCAGCGACGGCAGGGTCGGCACCGGAATCCCCTGTGCTACTTCCGGTATCAAGGCAACGCCGCGCTCGGGAAGACCGGCGTAGACCGCGAGCAGTATGCCCACCGTCACCACGATCAGCGGTCCGGGTATCTTCGGCATCCACCTGGCCATCGCGAGCAGCGCCGCGATGGCCGCCACCGACAGGCCGGTCGTCACCGCGTTCGCGTGGCTCAGCTCGGCGAAGGCCGAACGAAGCAGCCCAAAGAACCCGTCCTCCTTGGGGTCGGGCGGTACCCCGAGAAGTTTCGGCAGCTGGCTCGCCGCAACGGTCAGGCCGACTCCGACCTTGATCCCCAGTAGTGTTGCCTGATTGACGTTTTCGATGATCGACCCGAGATGCAGGAACCGCGCGACGAGCAGAAAGATACCCACCAGGAATGTCAGGGTCACCAGTCGCGCCTCGGCGTCCGGTGAGCCGATGACCGCACCCGCGCTCAGCAGGGCCGATGCGCTCAGGGTGGCGATGGTCGAGGTGGTGGTGACGCTTGCGGTCCGCGAGCCGCCGAGGAACGCATAGACGATGAGCGGCACCATGCAGGTGTACAGGCCGACCTGCACCGGCATTCCCGCGACGGTGGCATAGGCCATCGCCTGTGGGATGACGACGGCACCGGTCGCCAGACCTGCCAGCACATCAGCGCGGAGCCACGCCCGCTGGTACGGGAGGATCGCCGGGATCTGCGTCAACCGGCTAGCCACTGAAGACGGTGGCCCAGTCGTTGCGGATGCTGGCCACTGTCCATCCGTCCTCGGCCGCCAGTGCCAAGGCTTTCTCGGCGCCCGCGGTGTAGTCGAACTCCCGCTCGGCGTCGTCGTGATTGATCAGCAGTCGAAACCCGTTGGTGTACTGCAACATCTCGATGTCGCCGTTGGAGTTGCCCGCCGTGAAGATGGGCCGTCGCCCGATCCTGCCCCAGATCCGCACCGGTTTGACAGGGCCGTCATCGAGGAACTCCGGTGTCGCCGTGGTCTTGAGATTTCCGTCGACGAAGTCCAGGCCGACGGAGCTGCCGATCACCCGTTCCGGGGGAATGCCATACATCTGGCCGGTCACCGGCCGCATGAAGTCGCGGCCGCCGCCCGAGGCGATGTAGTTGGTGAACCCGTTGGCTTCCAGATGACCTAGCAGCTCGATCATCGGGAGGTACCCGCACGAGGTGTAAGGCCTCGCCAGGGTCGGATGCACGCCGGCGGCGAAAAACGCCTTCACCCGTTCGGAATGCTCTTCCACGGTCAGTCCGGCATAGGCCGAAAGGATGCCGGCAGCAAGGACTTTCAGCCCCGAATCGTCACCGTTGTAATGCTTGGTCACGGCGTCGCCGAACCAGGCCAGATCACCGGCGGCGGCTGCCGAGTACGGCTGACGGGCTGCGAGTTCGGGGTCGGCGGCCGCCTGTTCTGCCAGTCGGCGCACCAGAAAATCCAGCTGGATGTACGCCGGTTTCTCCACCCACAGGGTGCCGTCATTGTCGAAGACCGCCACGCGTTCCTCAACAGGCAGGTCCGCTGCCCGGCCGACGAATTCGATGATCGCCGATTTGGTGGGGCCGTCTCGCCAGGATGTCAGAGACATGTTCAGCCCCCACGGGTGGCGAGGAACTTCTCCAGCTCCTCGACCGCGTTGTTGATGGTGAACGAGGCGGGCTCCTGACGCGGCGGGAACTCCTTGAAGGTCTCCAGGAATCGATTGACCAGCGCCGAACCGTAGAACATCAGATACAGGCGGTCGATCACCCAGTCCCAGTATGTGTTCGACGTGACGTCGGCCCGCTCGAAAGGATCGGTGCGCAGATTGAACAGCTTGGGCGCCCGCAGTTTGGTGAAGGGCTCGAACCACAGCTGTAGCGTGCCCTGGCAGCGCTGCTCCATGAACACGATCTTCCAGTTGTCGACCCGAACGCCCAGCACGTCGCAATCGTCGGAGAAATAGATCATCCCGCGCCGGGGGCTCTCGGCTACCTCGCCGGTGAGGAACGGCAGCAGGTTGTAGCCGTCGATGTGCACCTTGTACGTGGTGTCAGCCCCTCGCAGTTGCACAGTGTGGCCGACCTTCAATTTTTCGACGATATCCGGCTCTCCGGCCGCGGCCAGGAAGGTGGGCAGCCAGTCATGGTGCTGCACAATGCCATTGGATACCGAACGCGGCTTGATCTTCCCGGTCCAGCGGATCATCTCCGGGATGCGGAAGGCGCCCTCCCAGTTGGTCGCCTTCTCACTGCGGAACGGGGTGGTGGCACCGTCGGGCCAGCTGTTGGCGTGCGGACCGTTGTCGGTGGAGTAGATGACGATGGTGTCCTCGGCGATGCCGAGTTCGTCGACCAGGTCCAGCAGCGTGCCGACATTGCGGTCGTGGTCGATCATGGTGTCGTGGTACGGCGACTGCCAGCGGCCGGCCTGGCCCTTGCTCTCCGGTTTGGTGTGGGTGCGAAAGTGCATGTGGGTGAAGTTCATCCACACGAAGAACGGAGTTTCGGCTTCGTGCTGCCGCTTGATGAAGTCGACGGCCACCGCGGTCGTCTCGTCGTCGACGGTCTCCATCCGTAGCTTGGTCAGCGGCCCGGTGTCCTCGATGCGTTGTTTGCCCACCGGGCCGTAGCGCTCGTCGACTTCGCTGTTGTCCTCGTCGGTGGCCCAGGAGTGGATCACCCCGCGCGGCAGCAGTGCCTTGCGGAGCAGCGGGGCTTCCTCTTCGGTGGGGTAGTCCTCGTGCTCCGGCTCCTCCTCCGCGTTGAGGTGATAGAGATTGCCGAAGAATTCGTCGAACCCGTGCACGGTCGGCAGGTACTTGTTCAGGTCGCCCAGGTGGTTCTTGCCGAATTGCCCTGTCGCATAACCGAGTGGCTTGAGCAGCTCGGCGATCGTGGGGTCTTCCTTCTGCAGCCCGATATCGACACCGGGCATCCCGACCTTGCTCATCCCGGTGCGGTAGACACTCTGGCCGGTGATGAATGATGACCGGCCAGCGGTGCAGCTCTGTTCACCGTAGGAATCGGTGAACAACATGCCCTCGTCGGCGATCCGGTCGATGTTGGGCGTGAAGTAGCCCATCATGCCGCGGCTGTAACAACTCAGGTTCGAGATGCCGATGTCGTCGCCCCAGATGACGAGGATATTCGGCTTGGACTCAGGCATGAACGGTCCTCATCTTCACTTGTGATTCCGGCGGAAGTCGCGGTCTGACCCTAATCCTTCGCGAGGAACTTGTGCAGCTTCTCGACGGCTTGATCCACGCTGAAACTGGCCGGTGGGTGCCGCGGCGGGAACTCCTTGAAGGTCTCGAGGAACATCGTGGCCATCGCGGTCATATAGAAAATGAAGTAGTCGTGATGCAGCAGCCAGTCGTAGTACGTATTCGAGGTGATGGGCGCGTACTCGAACGGATCTGTGCGCAGGTTGAACAGCAGGGGCACCCGCAGGGTGGTGAACGGCTCGGCCCAGATGCGCAGTGTGCCCTGACAGCGCTGTTCCATGAACACCGCCTTCCAGTTCTCGAATCGCATCGCCAGCAGATCGGCGTCGTCGGAGAAGTAGAAGAACCCGCGCCGCGGGCTGGTCTCGACCTCGCCGGTCAGGTACGGCAGCAGGTTGAAGCCGTCGATGTGCACCTTGTATTCGGTGTCGCCGTCGGCGCCGGCTTTGTGGCCCGTCTTGAGCTTCTCGATGATGTCGGGCTCCCCGGCAGCGGCCAACAACGTCGGCAACCAGTCGTGGTGCTGGATGATCTCGTTGGACACCGAGCCGGCCTCGATCTTGCCGGGCCAGCGGATCAGCTCGGGCACCCGGAAGGCGCCTTCCCAGTTGGTGTCCTTTTCGCTGCGGAACGGCGTGGTGCCCGCGTCAGGCCAGCTGTTGCGGTGCGGGCCGTTGTCAGTGGAGTAGATGACGATGGTGTCCTCGGTGATGCCGAGTTCGTCCAGGCAGTCCAGCAGCTGGCCGACGTTGCGGTCGTGGTCGATCATCGAGTCGTGGTAGGCCGACTGCCACAGCCCGGCCTGTCCGCGGCTCTCGGGTTTGGTGTGGGTGTACAGGTGCATGTGTGTGGTGTTCATCCACACGAAGAACGGCGTGTCCGCCTCGGCCTGGCGCTTGATGTAGTCGATGCATGCACCGGTGGTGTCGTCGTCGATCGTTTCCATCCGCTTGGTGTCCAGCGGTCCGGTGTCCTCGATGGTCTGCTTGCCGACGGGCCCGAATTTCGGGTCGTCGGGTTCGGTCGACACATCCGTGGTCGCCTTGCACCTGAGCACACCGCGAGGCAGCGCGAAATCGTGCAGCTTGGGGAACTGGTCGGCGTGCGGGTAGTCGAACTGCTCGGGTTCTTCTTCTGCATTCAGGTGGTACAGGTTGCCGTAGAACTCATCGAACCCGTGCACGGTGGGCAGGTGCTTGTTCTTGTCGCCGAAGTGGTTCTTGCCGAACTGGCCGGTGGCGTAGCCGAGCGGCTTCAGGAGTTCGGCGATGGTGGGATCCTCAGCAGCCCAACCGATATCGGCACCGGGCACGCCGACTTTGCTCATCCCGGTTCGGTACACGCTTTGGCCACTGATGAACGCAGCACGGCCGGCGGTGCAGCTTTGCTCACCGTAGGAGTCGGTGAACCGCATGCCCTCTTTGGCGATGCGGTCGATGTTGGGGGTGCGGTAGCCCATCAGGCCGTCGCTGTAGCAACTGAGGTTGCTGATCCCGATATCGTCGCCCCAGATCACCAGGATGTTGGGCTTGCCGTTGGGCATTTCGTACTCCTTCGTCGCAGAAGAGCGGTACTGAGTTCACCGTAGTTGGCCGTGGGCGCGTAGGTCACGGGTCCGCGAGATGGTTCATTCCATTTTGGTCGCGCACGCTCATTGGCGGTGCCACCGAATCGACGCGCGCCGGGTACTCGCGGCCTCCGTCGGTCAGTGCAGCGTGCCCACGCTGCGCTGGATCCTGGGCGCTGGTAAACCGGCGGTGGTAGGTGCGGTTTGCCCGACCGCGGCGCGGTGCCGTACCCTGGAGTCCAAGTTTCCCCGGCACTGTAGACGCTGAGCGGGAAACCAGAGGCCGGGACGCTACAGCGTCGCCGGCCTCGTCCAGTTTTTGGGCCTGGCATCAAGAGGACTTCGCCTCGACGGGGTGGCTCGCCGCAAGCAGGAGAACAGCGGCCTGACACTCATCCCCGGAGAGATTGCTGCTGGTCCTGCCTGGTTGCGCCCGGCACACCGCTCCGCCGGGAGTTGGGCACTGAATCTGTGATGTCGCCGTGAAAGTGGTTCGCCCGGGGCATAATTCGCCCCCATGGAATCACACGCCGATCGAGATGTCGTGCCCGTTGATACCGATGACCGGGGGACGTTGTCCCGCCGGCGTGCGCTGGGTGGCTTGGCAGCCCTCGGTTTTGGTGCCGTCGCGACGACAGCGTTGGTGTCGGGCTGCGATGACAAGGGAGCGCAGTCCACGTCATCGGGCGGGGGAGGTGCACTCACCACCGATGCGAATCCGAAGTCGGCAAGTGATGCGACCAAAGCCGCGAACAAGACGTTGCTCGACACGCTGCCGTTCAATGACAAGGCCGACTTCGAGGACGCCAAGCGCGGACTGATCGCGCGGCCGGAGACCTTGACCATCAAGAACGCCAACGGCGATGTCATCTGGGACCTGGAGCAGTACAAGACCTACATCAGCGATGGCAAGGCTGCACCCGACACGGTCAACCCGAGCCTGTGGCGCAATGCCCAGTTGTGCATGGAGTACGGCCTGTTCGAGGTGTTGCCGGACAAGATCTATCAGGTTCGGGGTTTCGATCTGTCGAACGTGACCTTCATCAAGGGCAACACCGGCTGGATCGTGATGGACACGGCCATCTCGCCCGAGTGCGCGAAAGCGGCGCTGGATCTCGCCAACCAGAAGCTCGGAGCGCGACCCGTGGTCGCCGTCATCCACAGTCACTCGCACGTGGACCACTACGGCGGCGTACGCGGCATTGTGAACCAGGCCGACGTTGATTCGGGCAAGGTGAAAGTCATTGCCCCGCAAGCCTTCGTCGAAGATGCGGTGAGTGAGAACGTCATTGCAGGCAATGCGATGGGCCGACGTGCCGTGTTCATGTACGGCGCGCTCCTGCCGCGAAATCCGCAGGGCGGCGTCAACGGAGGCCTCGGCATGACGGTGTCGACGGGACTTCCCACCTTGGTGATCCCCACCGATATCGTCAGCACCACGGGCACGAAGATGACCATCGACGGTGTCGACCTGGAGTTCCAGATGACACCGGGCACCGAGGCGCCCACCGAGATGAACACCTTCTTCCCGCAGCTCAAAGCCATGTGGATGGCAGAGAACACGACCAACACCATGCACAACCTGCTCACGTTGCGTGGTGCGCAGGTGCGCGACGCCCGCATCTGGGCGAAGTTCCTCAACGACACCATCAACACCTACGGCCCGAACACCGATGTGAAGTTCCAGAGTCACCACTGGCCGATGTGGGGCAACCCCAAGATCATCGACTACTGGACGAAGCAGCGTGACATGTACAAGTACATTCACGACCAGTCGGTGCGGTTGATGAATGAGGGTCTTGTCGGGTCTGAGATCGCAGAAGAAATCCAGATGCCGCCCGAACTGAACAACTTCTGGCCGGATCGCGGCTACTACGGCACCCTCAAACACAATTCACGCGCGGTCTATCAGCGTTACATGGGCTGGTATGACGGCAACCCGTCCGATCTGGACGACCTGCCGCCGGTCGAATCGGCCAAGAAGTACGTCGAGTACATGGGCGGTGAGGGCGCGATCCTGGACAAGGCCAAGAAGGACATCGACGCGGGCAACTACCGCTGGGCGGCCATGGTGCTCAAACACGTGGTGTTCGCCAACCCGCAGAGCGTCAACGGAAAGAACCTGCTGGCCGACGCCTACGAGCAGATGGGTTATCAGGCCGAGTCGGGTCCGTGGCGCTCGGTGTACCTGCAGGGCGCGTACGAGCTGCGCAACGGCGTGCCGACCGCCGGTGGCACCGATGTGGCCAGCCCCGACACTATCGATGCGATGCCGCCGGAGATGATGTTCGACTACCTCGGTGTCCGTCTCAACGGCCCGAAGGCCGGCGGGAAGAAAATCAAGCTGAACGTCACGTTCGACGACCTGAACAAGGACTACACGCTAGTCGTGGAGAACGGCGTGCTGAACTACGAGCCGGGCAAGATCCCCGATGCCAACGCCAGTTTGAAGCTCAGCAAGGCCACCATGAACGAGATTCAGCTGGGTAAGTTGAAACTGAACGACGGGATCGATCAGAAAAAGGTTGCGCTCGAAGGCAACCGGCAGTCGGTCGATGAATTCGTCGGGCTGCTGGATACTTTCCCGTTCTGGTTTAACATCGTCACGCCGTAGGCGGGCGCAACAGCCGGGCTCACGCCGTAGGCGGGCGCAACAGCCGGGCTCACGCCGTAGGCGGGCGCAACAGCCGGGCTCACGCCGTAGGCGGGCGCCGAATCAGGCGATCGCCGGCTGCCTGGCGGCTTGGCTCTCCATCTGCTTGAACAGATCGGTGTAGTACGACAGGCATTCGTCGGTGGCCTGCTCGGTGGTGAACAGCGGCCGGTAGCCCAGGTCGCGCTCGGCCTTGGCCACCGAGAAGTAGTTGTTCAGGTAAAGCCGTTCCACGGCAAGGGGTTCGATCAACGGCTCGGGGATGCCGAATTTGAAGTGCAGCCATTGCCACGCCATCATCGCCTTGTGCACCAACCGGCCCGACACCCGGAAGGTGGGCAGCGGGCGGCCACAGGCGGCGAGCACCGGACGGGCGAACTCGAACATGTTCAGCGGTTCGGCGTCGTTGATGAAATACGCCTGACCGGGTGCGGTGCCGCCGGGCACCAGGTGCTGCGCGGCCAGGATGAAACCGTGAATCAGGTTGTGCACGTAAGAGTTGTCGAGCTTGATGTCCTTGTTGCCGACGAGCACCTTGACGTGTCCGGCGAGCACGTTCTCGAAAACCTTGCGGAACATCGTCTGGTCGCCGCGGCCCCAGATGCCGCTGGGCCGGATGGAACAGGTGAGCATGCCCTGCTTTCCGTTCTCGGAGAGCACGAACTTCTCGGCCACCACCTTGGTCTCGGTGTACAGGTCGTTGAACCGCTTCGTGTAGGGCATGGTCTCGTCACCGTTGACGATGTCCTGGCCGCCCATCACCACGCTGTTGGACGCCGTGTAGACGAACCGCTGCACACCGGCGGCCTGCCCGGCGTGCACCAGGTTCTTGGTCCCCTCCACGTTCACCGAGAAACTGCGTTGCCGGTATTCCTCGGTGACCGAGGCGCCGCCCATCAGGTCGATGATGGCCGCGGTGTGGATGACGGTGTCGATGCCGTCCACGGCCTTCGCGACGTCGTCGGTGTTGGTGATGTCACCGATGAGGCTCTGCAGCTTCGGATGCTCGGGCAGCGGAGAGGGCACTCGGTCGAAGGAGCGCACCTCGTGGCCGCGCTCAAGCAGTGTGGTCACCAGGTTGGCGCCGACGAAGCCGGAGCCCCCGGTCACCAGAACGCGGCCCAGTTCGGTCGTCAGTGATGCGTCACCCATGTCGAGAGCATAAATGAAACGTGTTCCAGTTTTAAAGTCCGCCATGAAGGTCGGACCCGACTGGTTGCGCAATCAATCTTCGTCGGCGGCGGTCGAGCCCAGTGCGTCCTCGACCCGTTTGCGCGCGCCGGCCAGGTGCTCTTCGCACCGTTTGGCCAGCTCCTCGCCTCTTTCCCAGAGCTTGAGCGAGGCATCCAGGTCGAGCCCGCCCTGTTCCAGCGTGCGCACCACCTCGACCAGTTCGTCGCGTGCCTCTTCGTACCCCAATTGACTAATGGGCT
Organism: Mycolicibacterium cosmeticum; assembly: GCA_016197365.1. Taxonomy (GTDB): domain Bacteria; phylum Actinomycetota; class Actinomycetes; order Mycobacteriales; family Mycobacteriaceae; genus Mycobacterium; species Mycobacterium cosmeticum_A. Next base: position 99,197 of record JACPVS010000020.1, read on the forward strand.
TCATCTGACCCCTCGCTGATGGTGATGACGGCGCCGTCGGCGACGCGTACCCGCAGCCGGGTGCCCGCCGTGGCGTCGGTGATGGACCGCAGGACAGGCGTCTGCTCGGTCAGCAGCTGCACCACGGCGTACCCGCGGGCGAGCGTGGCGGCCGGTCCGAGCGTCGACAATCGCGCCGTCAGGTGCTCGAGGCGGTCGCTCTCGCCCGCCAGCAGTCGGTTGATGTCGCGGCGCGCGGTGGCGCGCGCCCGTGCCACCTCGTCGGCGCGCGCATCCAAGGCCAACAAGGGCTGCGCCAGCACGGGCCGGGTGCGCAATTGCTCGATGAGGCGCTGCTCGCGGTGCACCCAGTGCCGTAGTGAGTGCGCACCGCGACGGCGCAGATCGCTCACCAAGGCCTGTTCGGCGGCCGCGTCGGGCACCACCCGCTTGGCGGCATCGGTCGGGGTGGCGGCACGCAGGTCGGCGATGGCCCGGCACAGGGTCTCGTCGGAGAACGGCAGAAGGTCTTCCACGCTGCCGCCGCCGCGGGCCAGCACGATGACGTCGATGTCCGGGTCGCCGTCCAGCGACTTGAGCTCCTCGACGATCTGAGCGACCGCATTCGGGCCCTGTACCGGGGTGTTGCGCACCGCGAACCGCACCGCGGGCCATCGCGCGGTGGCGACTGCGACCACGTCGTGTTCGGCGGCCGAGGCGCGGCCGGTGATGAGCCCAATGGTGCTGGGCAGGAAAGGAATCGGACGTTTCAGGCGTGGGTCGAACAGACCCTCGGCCTCCAGTAGCCGCCGCAGTCGATCGATACGGGCCAGCAGTTCGCCGATGCCGACGGCGCGAATGTCGGTGACCCGCAGCGAGAACGTGCCGCGACCGGTGTAGAATGCCGGCTTGCCGTAGACGATCACCTGGGTGCCCTCGGCAAGTTTCACCGGTGCATTCACCACCAGCTCCCGCGAACAGGTGATGCTCAGCGACATGTCGGCGGCGGGATCGCGCAACACCATGAAGACAGTGCCCGAACCGGGGCGCATGGTCAGCTGGGCGATCTGGCCCTCGACCCACACCGTGCCGAGCCGGTCGATCCATTTGGCCACCCGGGTGGCCACCGCGCGGACCGGCCAGGGGTTCTCCGGTGACTGGCCGGGATCGCTCACTTGGCCGTCGCGCGGGTGATCCTGTTGGCGAGCAGCGTCTGGAACGGGGCCCGGGCCTTGGTGGTCTCCTCGTAGGCCAGAAGGGACTCCAGGTCGTCGACCTTCAGTGAGGTCAGCCGCGCCCGCAGCTGCGCCAGCGTCAGCGCGTCGTACCCGAGGTCGGCGACGACGGACGGGGCCGACCCGTTGCTGCTCGGTGTGGTCTTGTCGGCGGCACGTTCGGGCTCGCCTTCGCTGTAGAGGGCGAAGCGGCCTTCGGTCGCGCGGGTGACCGGGATGTCGATCGGCTCGCCATCGGTGTCGGGCAGGTCCTCGTCGAAGGTCGCCCACTCGGGCTGCTCATCCTTCGGAGGGAACAGCTCCTCGAGTGTCTCGTCGCCGCGGATCACCAGATCAGCCACGTCCTGCTGCATTTTCATGACCAGATGAGCGACCTGACTGGCCACCGTCATCGGGTACGCGAGGATGGTCTGCGGGAGCTTGCGGGTCTCATCCAGGGCGGTCACCGCTACACCCACCAGCAGTCGGACCCCGTACGGTGCTGTCGACATGGGTGTCAGCCTACGGCTGGCCCGGTACGGGGGCGGGTCAGTACCCTGAAGGAATGCCGCCAACAGTCAATATGGGTATTCCGGGCGCCACGAGTTCGGTGACCTCGGGCGTGGCCGGCAAACGTGTGCTCCTGGCTGAACCGCGCGGTTACTGCGCAGGCGTGGACCGTGCCGTCGAAACCGTCGAACGGGCGCTGGAAAAGCACGGCGCGCCGATCTACGTACGGCACGAGATCGTGCACAACCGCTACGTCGTCGACACGCTGGCCAAGGCGGGTGCCATTTTCGTCGAGCAGACCGACGAGGTGCCCGAAGGCGCCATCGTGGTGTTCTCCGCGCACGGTGTAGCGCCGACCGTCCACGTCGAGGCCGCCGCCCGCAATCTGAAGACCATCGACGCCACCTGCCCGCTGGTGACCAAGGTGCACAACGAGGCCAAACGGTTCGCCCGCGATGACTACGACATCCTGCTGGTCGGTCACGAAGGCCACGAAGAGGTCGTCGGCACCGCTGGAGAGGCTCCCGACCATGTGCAGGTGGTCGACAATCCCGACGCGGTCGACAAAGTCACCGTGCGCGACCCCAACAAGGTCATCTGGCTGTCCCAGACCACACTGAGCGTCGACGAGACCATGGAGACGGTGCGCCGCCTGCGGGAGAAGTTCCCGACGCTGCAGGATCCGCCCAGCGACGACATCTGCTACGCCACCCAGAACCGCCAGGTCGCGGTCAAGGCGATGGCCCCCGAATGTGAGCTCGTGATCGTCGTCGGGTCGAAGAACTCGTCGAACTCGGTGCGCCTGGTCGAGGTGGCACTGAACGCCGGGTCGCAGAACGCTTACCTGGTGGACTACGCCGACGACATCGATCCGGCGTGGTTCTCCGGTGTGACGACCATCGGTGTGACGTCCGGCGCGTCGGTACCTGAGATCCTGGTTCGTGGCGTGCTGGACCGGTTGGCCGAATACGGCTACGGCACCGTGCAGCCGGTCACCACCGCGAACGAGACGCTGGTGTTCACGCTGCCGCGGGAGATCCGTCCGCCGCGTTCGTAGCGGTCTTCTAGCGGTCGCCGTCCCAGTCGTCGTCATCGCGACGGTGTGAGGTGCGCGGTCGCGGGTCCTCGTCGCTGCTGCGGTATCGAACCCGCGACACCGGATGGTGGTTGGAGGCGGCCGGTGGGCGCTGCCGCTCGTCGTACCGCGCATCCCGCGGTTCGCGGCCGTAGCGCTCGTAGGCGTCCTGGACTTCGGGGCGGCGTGGCCGCTCGTAGTAGTCGGTCGGCTCGTAAGGGTTCGGCGCGCTGCGGCGCGGCTCTCGGCTCGGCGGACGGGGACGACGTGGCTGGCGGGCCGGATCGACCGGCGGCTCACCTTCACGGCGGCTGCGTGCCGGACGCTCGCGTGCGGCCATTCGTTCGCGGCGGTCGGCGGCGGCCGCCGAGGCGGCGATGTCGTTTTCCGGCGGCCGGGTGTGCCGTGACCGCGACGGTTCGGCAGGGCGTCCGTTACGTCGGGACGACGACGAGCCATCCCGGGCCGGCCTGCGAGTGGAGCTGCGGCGGGGCGGGGCTTCGTCGGCCTGTTCGGCGTCATCGGTGACCGAGGTCTGCGCGAAGCGCCGGGCCACCCGACGTGCGGGAGCGTCCGACGCGGCCGCGGTGACGATGTGCGTGGCCGGCTTGTCCGGCCACAGGCTCTTGTTCGATGCGTGGAGGTACCAGCGCACAATCCCGACGATCAGTACGGCCGCCGAGGTGAAGAACATCAGCGGGAACCGCTCGATCAGCGGATAGCCGCAGTTGATCAGGATGTCCTTGATGCCGCCGATCTCCGCACTGTGGAAGAGGAAGTAGGCGCTCGGCACGGCGACGAAGAGAATGAGCGGCGGTTGGATGACGGCGGTGAACACCGAGGACTGGCGGACCGCCAGCACGGCCAGCAGGCAACCCAGCACGTAGCACGTCGCGAACACCGCGCCGAGCTCCTTGTTACCGGTACCGGCGTCGAAGGCGATACCGATGGCGGTGAAGATCACCGCAATCACCACGGCGCTCCACCACGGCAACCCCGGAACGCGGGGGAGCGCGGAGCGGTCAACCACCGCATCCGTCGGCTCTGCGGGCTGATCTGACACATGTTGACCGTACCGGCTCAGGCTGGCGGCGTGCGGCCAGCACGCTGTGGCGAGCCGCTCATAGGTTCTGTGGCGAGCCGCATACCGTTCATCTCCTAGACTCTGGAGTCCGTGAGCTTGAACCTGGGAATCGTCGGTCTACCGAACGTGGGAAAGTCGACGCTGTTCAATGCGTTGACCCGCAATGACGTGCTGGCCGCCAACTACCCGTTCGCGACAATCGAACCGAACGAAGGCGTCGTCGCGCTGCCCGACCCGCGGTTGGACGCGTTGGCCAAGGTGTTCGGCTCCGAGAAGATCGTGCCGGCGCCGGTGACCTTCGTCGACATCGCCGGCATCGTCAAAGGCGCCTCTGAGGGCGCCGGGCTGGGCAACAAGTTCCTGGCCAACATCCGCGAGTGCGACGCCATCTGCCAGGTGGTCCGGGCGTTCGCCGACGACGATGTGATCCATGTCGACGGCCGGGTGGATCCGCGCTCGGACATCGAGGTCATCGAGACGGAGCTGATCCTGGCCGATATGCAGACGCTGGAGAAGGCGCTGCCGCGGCTGGAGAAGGAAGCGCGCACCAACAAGGATCGCAAGCCGGTGTACGAGGCCGCGGTGGCCGCCTCGGCAGTGCTGGATTCGGGCAAGACGCTCTTCTCGGCCGGTTCCGACGTGTCGCTGTTGCGCGAGCTGAACCTGATGACCACCAAGCCGTTCCTGTACGTGTTCAACGCCGACGAGGCGGTGCTGACCGATGCGGCCAAGCAGGCCGAGCTTCGCGAGTTGGTCGCCCCGGCCGACGCGGTGTTCCTGGACGCCAAGATCGAGTCGGAACTGATCGAGCTCGACGAGGAGTCGGCCGCTGAGCTGCTGGAGTCGATCGGTCAGACCGAGCGCGGCCTGGATGCGTTGGCGCGGGCCGGTTTTCACACCCTGAACCTGCAGACCTACCTGACCGCCGGGCCGAAAGAGGCCCGCGCGTGGACGATTCACCGCGGGGACACCGCGCCCAAGGCGGCCGGGGTGATCCACACCGACTTCGAGAAGGGCTTCATCAAGGCCGAGATCGTGTCCTTCGACGACCTCGTCGAGGCCGGCTCGATGGCCGCGGCGAAATCTGCCGGGAAGGTCCGGATCGAAGGCAAGGATTACGTGATGGCCGACGGGGATGTCGTGGAGTTCCGCTTTCAAGCAACGTCTGGCCAGCAGAAGAAGGCATAGTCGACTGACCCTCCGTAATCCGTGTGAGCTTGTCGTATCCCCTTGCTACAGTCCCGTGCCGTAGGCGCAATTGACGGAGGGGAATTCTGAATGGAAGTTCTCGCTGTGTCTACGAGCAAGGTGAGAGCGCGGTGATGGAGCATGAGCGGTGACCAAGAGAAGAGTGCGTCACCCGGCCCTGGGGCACCTCAGGGGATGGACTCAGAATGGGCCGTTCAGCAGTGCAACGAATGGCTTCGACTGCATGAGCGGGTTCCAATTCCGGAAGCCGAGCGCGAGCGGCATGGGCCAAAAGGGCGGGTAAGGGGCTCCCTAGCCGAGCGAGCAAAGATCGCGCATCGCGTTCACCTGGTTGCTGAGGTCGTCTGGGACAAATGGAACGACCGCTGGAGCTTGAGTGCACCTTTGGTACGGAAGTTGATCTTTGAATTGGAAGAGGGGATTGAGGTTCGTGAGCGTCTCGGGTTGTCGCCGTCGGGGCCAGCTTTAGCAGCCGACGCCCTTCACCCTTGGATTTGGGAAGCTGCCCGGCCACATTGGGAGGGCGGCAACTACGACGCTGCGGTCTGGGCTGCAGCGATCAATGTCAATACTCAATTGAAGACTAAGGCTCGACGCCCCGACCTGGGCGAGTCCAACTTGGTCGAGGCTGCGTTTGGCATCTCTCCTCCCGAGGAAGGAAAAGTGCGTCTTCGCCTATGTGACGAGACGAATCCGGCCCTGTTTAAGGATCGGCATCTGGGTGCTTTGTCTTTAGGGCGAGGGCTATTCTCTGGTGTCCGAAACCCACTCAATCATGTTGGAGCCGGTGATCTGACCGAACAAGAGGCGCTGGAGACTTTGGCAGCGTGGAGCCTTTTTGCGCGATGGGTCGCGCAAGCAAAGGCCGTAACCATCGGGTGACACGCTGCGTCACCGAGTGGAATTCCGCTGCCGAACTTATGCCATTCCGCGAGTCGGAGGTATCCGAACAGATACCTGGCACTACTGGTCTTGAATGCGGGAGATCGTCGAAAACGGCGAACCTCCCCGTTCTGCTGCATAGCGGATGCGGGTGCCGTGGAACCAATGTGGATTGATCCTGCTTCGTTTCAGCTTGCCCGATGAGCGGCGTGCCCAGCGGACGCCCCTGGCGTCACGAAAGACGATTTCGATCCCGAAGTACAGTGTCACGTCCGGGATACCAGGTAGGGGACCCATGCTGTGGCCGTCAAGCAGATGCGGCCCAGGAGGCAGCATTCTTAGCGCCGAAGGCGTGTAATCCGGATGGAATCCTGGCTCATGCCCTTCACCCTGAATTCGTTGACCGATCAAGGCGATCTCTAGTAGTTCCCACCGCATGAATCGATAGAACATGCGGTGCTTTAGGCCTGTCTGAAGGTAGTTGGAGACAGGGGGGAGATAGACGAAGATGTCGTAGACGGGGAGTCCGGACCCGTTCCCGAGGCAAACATCCGCTGAATCGCCCTTGCGAGCCAGCCAAGCGTAGATCTGGCTAGCTTGATCCGTGCGCCAATGTTGCCACCCCTGATAGACGACGAACATCAACGTGAGGGCTGTAGCTAGCCCCCCGACCCACGTAGCGATGTCGCCCCACACCACTGCACTTGGACAAAACATGGGCTGATTCTGTCATCCAGCGAGCCCGAGTCAGATGCTGTGGCGATGCAGTTAACCCGGTTTGGTCGTAAAGCAGCCCGCGACTGCGCGCCAACATTGATCGTATTGCGTTGTGCTGCAACAGATATATCGCAGCGCAGAGCTGCAACTAGTGTTGGTCTAGGGCGCTTGTCCACCCAACGCAAACAGCCCGCTGGCCTTTTAGAAACCAGCGGGCTGCACGGTCCCCGCACCGGCCCTCATTCCAGCCGGGGGCGTGTGGGCGCGGAAGGAAAAGTACGCGCCCACGTTGCAGGGGCATCACTCCCTGCAACGCTTGCTTTGGTGCGGCCCGTCCCCATTCGGGCCGAAAGTCTGTTGGTTAGTTTGCCGTCGCTGTGGCAGTCCACCACCGGTAGCGGGGAGGTGTGCTCACTAGGCCGCGTGACGCCCATTGGGGTGGGCCCTTCACCGCGTAGCAGATGCTGCCGATCACGAGGAGATCCCCGTGTTGCGGCTGCAACTGGCCGACGGGCACGCCTACCTGGCCGGTGGTGTCCACGATGTCACCGCGTGCACCTGAGCGGGCGGACCACGGCGGCCCGCCGATCACCAGGCCACGGAGGGTGCCAATCTCAGTGCCAGCATCGCCCAGGCGGACAGTGTTGCCGTGATCGTCAACCGTGTCGCCGTGAGCGTTGCGTGTAGCGCGGTAGAGCGTTCCCGTAGCCATGTCACTTCGCCCGAACCCGGTAGCGGTTGAGTACGAGAAGTTCGCCGGTCGTCCAGCCGTTGAAGGCTGAACGGAACTCGATGTGTTCGGGGCCGACGCTTTCGGTGAGCAGAAGCCCTCGTGCGTTGGCGATGAGGCGAGCGGAAGCGGTCAGAATCACAGCTCGGATGGCCTCTGCCGGAACGCCGTGTGTGAAGCCTTCGCCACGGGTGTACGAGGAAGCCATTGCCGTGATTATCAGCAGGACCGCCGCGCCCTGCTCCTCAGTCACGGCGGTCCCACCAAGCAATGCCCCTAGATCGAAAATAGTTGGGGCTGACACGTTTACGTCGCGTCGTATAGGCGAACAACGCCAGGGGCGTTGACGAAACCGAAGTTGACGCGGGCGGTCGCACGGACCTGTGCGGCGTCGTGATCGAAGGCCGCGTCAGTACTGGCTACAACGGTTGTGCCGGTGCGCTGCACAATGAGGATTTGCGAGGAGTCCACACCCCACGCGTTCCCTGCGGCCACGTCGGTGGACACGAGCACTGGAACGCCTGCGAGGGTCACGCCGTCGCCAACGTTCTCCAGTAGGCCCAGATTGCTGTCTGTCGCCTGCTTCGCCTTCGCCAGGACCAGCGCGACATCGGGGGCCAGAATGAAGTGGGTCAGCTCCGCGCCGTCGGCTAGGGCGGCAGCCTTCGCCTCATGGAACGGGTCCATCGTCGTTAGTGTGACAGTGCCCGTGTCGACAACGTTGATACCGGTGAGCGAGAGGAGTCCCGACGGGCCGTTGGTCACGGTGTTGCCGAAGTAAGCTGCGTCGATCTTCTTGGCAATGGAGCGCGCCAGGGAGGTGCCAACCTGATTGGCTACGGCAGGGTTGGTGTCCTGCGCGGCCTCGTTGGAGATCTGAGTCAGGCCCGCGACCTTCTTGGGAGTCACCACGATCTCAGCGGTAGACGGGTCAGTGAGGCTGATCTGTGTGTTCTCGGCGTACCAACCGGTGGCGGGATCCGCTGTGAGCGTGGGGAATCGGATGGACTCGTTCGGAGTCTGGATCACGGTTCCGGCCTGGAATGCGATCGACTTCGCGGCGAGAACCTTATCAATGAGCGCGCCGTATGCCTCAGGCTTCCATGCCTGTGGAAGGCCGCTGTTGAGTGTTGCCATTTTGAATGTCCTTGAAACGGAGTGAGTGATTCCTTCGTCGCCGGGACGTAGAAAATGGAGTTGACCACCAGGGTCACAAGTTGAATAGCGTTCGCCATCAGGGCGTCTCGCTACCTACAAGTCTATCAGCGGAATAGCGTGGAGAAATCTGTCGGTGCTGTCTCGTCGCCGCGCTGGCCTTGACCGATGTCGCCAGTTGTGCTGCGCGCCTTTAGATGTGGCTTGCGGCTCAGTAGGTCATCGATGGCGACAACTAGCGCCTCGGGGTCATCGATCAACTTGGCGTTGTAGGCGATGTCCGTTGCATCAGCGAGCTTTCCTGTAGCCGCTACGCGGGCCTGGAACAGGGCGTGGCTCAGCTCGTCAACGCGAGCCTCAGCCGTCTTAGCCCGGTCGCGGTAGGTGGCCGACTCCTTGCGGAGCTTCTCCGCTACAGCGCGAGGGAAGGTGTGGGCTCCTGTGTCGCCCTCTGGTGCAGCCGGATCTGTCTCCGGTGTGGTTACCTGGGCCTCGTCGAGCTGAGGCGTCTCTGTGGCTTCTGGGCCTGTCTGCGTGTCACTCACTGCGGTACTCCTGCGTAGCTCAGAACGTCATCCATGTATCGGCCACGTTCGATGTCCTTGTTTGTCTTCGCCTCATCTGTCAAAGACGAAACGATGGTGTCGATCTCGTCGTCTGTGTAACCCAGCGTTCGGAGCACACTGCGGCGGTCAAGAATCTTCGCGGCGTAGAGCTTCTGCGCGGCGTCCGCCTCTTGCGCAACGCTGCGTGTGGAGGCATCTGCCCACTTCACTCGCAGCCCGTCGATGCCCGCCGGATCCTGGCCGGTGTCCAGTGCGACCAGCAGTCGGGCTACCTGTTCGAACGCTCGGCCAAACTTCAATTGCTTTGACTCGCAACGGGCGATCAAGGATGCCTCGGCAGCGCGCAGGCCATCGGCGCTCGGAACCTGTGCCGCAGTCAGGGGTGAGAGATAGTGCGCCGGAAGTGAACTCACGGCGGATAGCTGGCTGACGATGACCTGCACGCCCTCCTTGAATCCGCTCAAGTCACTCGCCGGAAGCTGCCCGAACTTCGTGTCGGCGTTCTCGCTCAGCATGGTCTGAGTGGTGTTCACGTCATCGATGGGACTCACTACGTCGATGATGGGCTCGCCGTTGTCATCAACGACGGAGTTGCCATCCTGGTCTAGGCGCGGCTTCTCGACAAACTCCAGCCCAGCGATCCAGCGGCGCGGCTTTCCAGCCGCCTCGGACGCGGTCATCATGTCAACCAACAACTTAACGAGCGCATCGGTCAACGGGATAACGTCACGGAACTCGCTGTACCCGTTTTCAATTGGGACAAGCGGAACCGTACCCAGTGGATTGACAACCTGATCAACCAAGGCGAAACCGTTGCGGGCTGCACCTGATGCGGGGCTACGCCAGTGTTCGATCACATCCGGCAAGTAGAGGTAGGCGTGAGTGCCATCGTGCTTGGTGGTATACCGCTTCACCCCGGCGACCACTGACCGGTCAGCCGGATCCCGCAGCACCGCGCACTGGCGCGGCGACTCCACAGAAGCCACCACCTTGCCTGCCTTCGTCCACACCAAAACGTAGCCAGTCCCGTAAATGAGGCTGTCCAGCATCGCCCGTGGCGCGAGCTGATCGAGGTCTGTTGCGGTGAACACGTTCCACGCCCGTGGGTCACTGAACCCGTTAATGCGTAGCCGCTCCACAATCGAATTGGCCAGAAGCGATGGGATGTTCGAGCTGAGATGTGTGAGGCGGTCACCCATTGCCTTGCGGCTTTCGGGGCTGATCCACGCCAGCTTTTGCGTTCCCGACGCATACGCCTCGAGGTGGTTGTAAGGCCCCTGGCGCGAATCGAGGTTCTCTAGAAGCTCGTCGAGGATCTCTGTCACTCAAACTCCAATTACTCGGTTACGTCGTCTACGTGTGCCCAACCAGGCGCAACGGGAATGGCACATCAAAAGGGCAGCAGCGCAATCGATCTTCGCCGTGCCACGCTTTCGGCTAACCTTGCCGATACGCAGGCCGCCGTTGTTTTCAATCACGGTCGCAGCCATGACGTGACGGGTCAGGATCTCGTCTCCGGAATGAGTGAACTTGCCCGCCGTCGCCGCGCTGTACAACTCCGTGGTTGCCTTCGTCGTGCGAGACGGCGACCACGGAAACTCGACCACCTTGAATCCTTCGGACTGCAGTACCTGGCCCGTGCGACCCCAGCGGAAAGGGTCCATTACTAGTTCCTTCACCCGCCACCGCTTACCGGCATCGCGGACGGCCTGCTCCACCTGTAGGACGGGGATCCGGTAGTCGGCAGTCCCGTCGCTTTCCCATACCTGCACAATGTCGAAGTGGGGAGTGGGCGAGATGGTGCCCACCACCAGCGCGGTAGCGTCGGAGTCCTTGCCGCCCCATGAACCATCGAGCGCCACAACCACATCAGTACCGTCAGGGACGGCTCCGGGGCGGCGGAGCGTCTCCCAAACATCGGCAGGGATAAACGGATTCGGGTTCGCATCGATCACGAACTGACACAGCTTTGCGCGGGCGAAACCGCCTGGCGTTGTCTTCGGTGGGAGTAGCGCAGCCATCTGTGCCTCAATGACAAACGGTTTACCCATTGCCGGATCCATCGCCGGGTTGGCGAGCAACCAGCAATGGCGGCAATCGATTTCATGCACCCCTGCGAACGCATCAGCTGAATACTCAATCCATTTGAACGTCTCATCTGCAGCGCCATCGCCCTGGGCGTAGTCGCGCAAATCCAGCAAGACAGACTCAGAAGCGTTCGACGGTGTGCCGATACCACAGACCGTCGCGTTGTCCTGCTTACCGAGGCCCAGCAGTAGAGTTTCCCAAGTGTCTTTCGGGATAACTCCGATCTCGTCGGCCAAGGCCAGGGTGAAGTTCCCGAGCCCTTCAAGCAACTTGCCCTCAGCAGGCATCACAGCGATAGAGGCACCCTTGCCGGGGATCTCAATACGGTCGCGGTACACAGCGCAGCGGGAACTCAGCTCCTCACTGAGACCGACCATCTGGGCTACTGCGTCGAACAACAAATGAGCCTGCCGCTCGGAGCTGGCCACCATGACAATCTGATTGCCGTACGGGCCCGTGAACGCCTCGTAGAGCGCCCAGCAGCCCATCAGGGCTGTCTTACCCTGGCCGCGGGGCATCATGACGCCCACGACGCTTGGACGGACATCCCCGTCCAAGATCTCTGCCATCAGATCGAGCTGCCACGGCTGCAGCACCATCGGCCCACCAACACCGCGGCCCTTCGGGATTACAAGGAACTTCTTCGAGAACTGACCAAACCGCTGCGACGGTGTCCCACGCGGACGCCACATCAACGGACTCTCATCCGTAGGCCCCTTCGGGCCCCGCTTCATCGTGGGCGGCATGCGTGTGGAAGTCCTTCAGGACGGGGAGCTAATTACGGACCTCGCATTGCGCGAGGTGTGGGGAGGGGAAGTGCGTTGCCCCTACCCCGCCAGCTATCGCCCAGCCTTGAGCCGGCGAGTGGAGTTCGTGCAGGTCAGAGCGTTGCGGGCAGCAATGTCGGCTAACTCGGAAAGCGCGCTTCGGTGTGCGCTGATTGGAGTCCGGGGGTATGGACTCCGAGGTCACCGGCCTGTCGGGGTAAGGGCTGCGCGCTTGGTTGTCGCGCTTGGCGGGCTGCGATGGCGGCGCGGACGGCCTGGCGTTCGGCGTCGGTGCAGCGGTCTTGGCGCTGTCCGTTATGGAAGGCACAGAGGACGCGGAGGTTCAGCGGTTCGAAGGCCAGCGAGGGATCCTCAGCGAGGCTGATGACGTGGTCGCAGTGGAGATCTGTGGAGCGGCAACCTGCTATCTCACAGAACGGACTGAGCTTGCGCACCCTGGCGCTTACCCGCCGCCATCTCGAGCTGTCGCGTACGTGACCCCTGGGGCGTGTCCTGGTGCTCTTGTGTCGGTGTTGTGGGCACCGACCCGACTCGGTCAACTCGCCGCACTCAACGCAAGGGCGCGGCAGGCTACTCATCGGGCGTCTGTCTTCGTGGAAGACTCAGACTTGTGAATGACCAAGTCAAAGAGGACACGCTTTCAGCAATTGCCGTGGTGACCGCAGCGGTCGGCCAGCCTGGTGAGAACAAAACCCTTGCCGCTCAGGTAGCCAATGAGTGGGTATCCGAGCATCCGCACGATGGCGCGACGCGCCTTGCTAACGGATTTGTGCAGCTGTGCATCGTTTTGCTTGCGCAGATCAAGTACAAGACCGAGGCGAGCCCGGAAGAGACCTTGCAGATGGCGGCTGAACTCGTCAACGACTGGACCGAGACGTAACCGTCAGAGCTGTTGGTAAAGCTCGGTGATGGTGCGCTCGCGGTCCTGGATGACTGTGGCAGCTTGGTCGATCTGGTCGAGCAGCCAGCGGATAGCGATGTCCTTCTCGGCGATGATGTCGGCGGGGTCCGTGCTGCGGGGCGACGGGACATAGTCGTCAATGTCGGTGTGGCTCATCGGTTCATCCGTCCTGGGATCGAGTAGGTACGCAGCTCCGCGTGTTGCCGTGAGCAAGGCGACAGCACCTCCGCTGAGCCGAGGTTAGCTTTTGGGTGCGCGTGCTGTTGATGACAGTGCGGGCAATCAATGCGGATATATCCGCCCCGCATCCCGATTACCTCGGCGACTGGAGGTGTGCTCACACACTCACCCCGCGCGTGGTCTCTACACGCTCCTTCAGTGCGAAGGCTGCGACATCCGAGCTGCGGTACATCAACCGCCGCCCGCGGCGGAAGCTGATCGGACCGCTGTTCTTGCTACGCCACAGGTACAGCGTTGTGGTTGAGCGGCCCAGGATGTCAGCGGCGTCTTCGATTGTCAGTAGCTCATCGGCTTGTGACATGTTTTTCTCCAAAGCGGTTGGTTAGTGAGGTGCCAGTACTGCAACGGGGATTGTCAAGTGCGGCAGAGTACTTCTGAACTTCTTGCACACCGAATGCACCGCCACTTAGATACAGCCCTCCCTTAGGGAGGTACTACGACAGCTCAACGCCGCGCCAACGTCCCGGCTGTAGAATCTTCCGACTGGCTACTTCGGCTCCGGTGGTGAAGAGCCTCATGGGTGGTCCGGGGGAATATGCGCGGAGGCATCCACTGCCCCTCTGTGACCACGAAAGCCACGTTGGGACAGGGACTTACCGTCTGTCATCCCGACGATGGCAGTATCCCTGCTCCTGGCCGTCGACAGAAAGCGTCGCGACCTTACTCATTAATTGTAGCATCGATTCGAACTGACGTTCGATGATCTTGACCTGCAACAACTGCTTGCCGTTCACAGTAGACGACTCGCAAACTGGATTGCGTGGAACGTAATGTGCTGCTGGGCAATGGTTTCCCACGTAAACCGAGATCCCGACCTGCCACGCTTATGCCATGACGACACTGCCGAAGAGTGGCGCAGCCCGCAGTGACGCGTAGACATGGGCACACAAGAGACAGCCGCCGAGAAGCGGCAACGCTACATACGTGAAACGGTTGCAAAAGCGCCGCCGCTGACGGCGATCCAGCGGTCCACGCTAGTAACGCTGCTGAAGGTAGAAGCTAGCCCGTCACCCAATCGACCTGCACAGTCGCCGGATCAAACACGCGTGAATGCCGCGTGCCCCGGTGAAGTCGCACGGTCGCCAATGCGGCAATCACTGCGCGTTGCGTCATAAGCCCTGCAAAGAGGAACGCTGCGGCTGCATCCTCACTGCCGAGCAACTCGCCTAAGGCCGTACCGCGATCAGCAACTGCCATTTTCTGTTGTACTGCAGCAAGTTCCGCGCGCACCCTCTCGTTGGCTGACGCGTACCGCCGTCCATCCAAATAGCCCGCATCGTAGTCAGCCTCGATAGTGGCAAGTCTGGCGCGTAGCCGCTCCACTTCCTCCAAGTGCGGTGTGAGATCTGCCTGCGTAGGTGCGAGCAACTCCGCTACATCGGGCTGTCGCAGCCGCTCTGCGATCATGTCGCGCACGTATGAGTCCACTTGGTTCTGCGACCGGTTGACGTGAGTGTCCTTGCAGCGGTACCGACCTTGGGAGAACGATGACGTTGGTTGATTGCAAACGGCGCATAGGTACAGTCCAGAGCCCAGATGCTTGCGGTCAGTGCCGACGCGGTTGGTTTTGCGCCTCGGATCCGATAGGCGCGCCTGAACAAGGTCGAATACATCCTCCGACACGAGGGCTTCCCAGTTGCCTTTTCCGCCGGTCACGTCGCCTTGATACACGGCGCGGTTTGCGTATCGCGGGTTTTGGAGAATGCCCTTGATGCTGGATGGATTCCACTTCGCGTTGACGCTCGACGCTTTCCACTTTAGGGGGTCTCGGATATGCCGTTCCGTGCTTCGCGTAGGGACACCGTCGTCGGTGAGAGCCTGTGCAATGGAGCGCAGTGACTCACCAGCGTGAAACGACTTAAATATCCGGCGCACTACGTCAGCTTCAGCGGGAAGGGTCTCGCCACTGGCCGTGTAACCAAGCAGGCGCGTGCCTAGGGGCGGGCGTCCAAGTTCGGCCCGTTGGAAAGCCGCAGCGGTCTGCCGTTCGCTCTTGACGGCTATCTCCATCTCGGCGACCTCGCCGAGTATGCCTATCGCGAGTCGGCCCGCTGCTGTCGTCGGATCCATGTCGGACCCTTTGACGAGCGCAATGATCACCCCGCGGCTGCGGCATACCTCGATAAGGGCCAGGCGGTCGCGTGCGTTCCGCGCGAGACGGTCGAGCTGCCACGCCACTACGGCGTCAGCCTCACCGCGCTCGATGACGGCAAGCATGGCCGCAAAAGCGGGCCTTGTTTTCTTCCCAGACGCGGTGATCGAGTCGTCGGTGTGGGTGCTGACGATGTCCCAGCCTCGCTGCTTGGCGAGTTGTTCGATGGCATCTTGCTGGCGCTCAATGGCCAGTCCTTCGCCGGTCATATCGCGGGAGATCCGCAGGTAGGCCACTGCACGGCGTCCGCGTTGTTCCGTCATGGGTCGAGGTTAATGGATGACGTTATTTGATCGCGTGACGTGGTGGAGTTCCGCTTCAACGTGTGATCACTCGATGGGCCCGTTCCGGCCGATCGAGTCCCGAGGCTCTTGATCACGCTAGAATTCTGTACATGACGACGCTGCCGCTGGCCGAGGTCCGCGCGAACCTGTCGAAACTCGTTGATGAAGCGATGCGAACACATCAACGGATCGAGGTGACCCGGCAAGGGCGTCGTGCGGCAGTGATCCTGAGTGCCGACGACTACGACTCGATCATGGAGACGCTCGACATTTTGAGCGATCCAGATCTGATGAGGGAGCTCCGGCAAGGACAGAAGGACGTCGCGCGCGGGGACTTCCACAGCCTTGATGACGTGGCGGCGGAGATGCGGGCCAAAGGGCGACTGCCCGAGTGACCTATGAAGTGGTGTTGTCTCCGGGAGCTCGTAGGGCACTGTCAGCAGAACTTCCAGAGGCGGTGGCTGCGGCCTGTTTTCAATTCATCTACGGACCGTTGGCGGAGAATCCCCGCCGTGTCGGCAAGCAACTCCACCGTGAACTGGAGGGAACCTATTCGGCCAGACGGGGCGAGTTTCGGGTGCTCTACGACATCGATGACAACAGAATTCGAGTCGAGGTCATTTCGATTCGTCACCGCAGGGACGTGTACCGCTGATGGAAGGTCCCTCGACGCCATGATGTGGTGGAGTTGACGCCTTTCAGGTAAACCGGATGAACTCGCATTCGGGATCGCGCTTGATTTCAGTGTTCGGCACCGGCGCCGTCTCCTGACTGGTAATCGTTTCCTCGATCCGTACCGACGGCGGCAGGGTGCCGTACATGGCGCGCCTGACATCGTCGGCGCCGATTCCGTCGTGGCTCATCGTGTCCTCCCGCCGAAAAGTTTCATACCTGTTGGATTGGTCCACGTCCCTCGGTCGCGGTGGATCGTTTCTCTCGCAACTACTTTCGTCGCCAGATGGCTCCGCTTCGGAATTCTAGCGGCCGACTCACGTCGTGACAGGTCGTGTCGCTCAAGCGGCCTTCAGAGCGCTCGTAGACCACTCAGGGTCCGGCTCAACAGCTCACGTCGTTCATCGACGGTCATCGAAGCATTGCGGTCGTGAACTCGCAGATACCCGTGCGACACCAGATCGCCCACCAGGAACCGCGTCGCACCGAGTGGTAGGGCCGCCGCAGCGGCGACCTCTGCGACCGAGGGGCCGTGCCCGCACAGGGTCAGGATCTGGCCTCGCACATCATGTTTGGGCCAGCGAGGCGGCGTCGCTGCACTGTCGATCACCTCGACTCGTGCGTCCAGTGGCAGTTCGACCACAGAGTCTGTGCGGCCCGCCGTCAACGTGTACGGCCGGACCAGACTCGGTTTGGCCACGGGTTCTGGTTCTGTGCGTATGTCTTCGGGCACGGTGTGTGGTGCCTGCCGATTCTGGAGGAACGTCAACGCGTCGTCGGCGTGCATCGAGGCGCGCAACTCGCCAGCGATGATCTTCAGTACGGTGCGATCGGTATCGATGACGAAGGTCGTCCGTCTGACCGGCATCAGCCTGGCGAGCAGGCCACGACGCCGGCGGTGACCGCTGGTGCGCGCCCTGGATCGCAACGTCGACAGCCGGCCGCGACGGACTCCGAACAGTTCGGACACTACGCCGTCCGCATCGGAGAGCAGCGAATAGTCGAACGAACGCTGTTGGGCGAAGTGGGCCTGCTTGTCGACGGTGTCGGTGCTGATCCCGATCCGTTGGGTGCTGATCTTGGCGAATTCGTCGCCCAGGTCCCGGAAATGACAAGCCTGCGCTGTACAGATCGGTGAGGACGCGAGCGGGAAGAAGAACAGCACAACGGGCCCTCCGGAGAGGAGCGCGGACAGGGTCTGAGGCTTGCCGGTGTGATCACGCAGCGTGAAGTCAGGCGCTCTGTCGCCCGCCATCATGGGCAAAGGGTAACGCGGAGGCAGCGCCGAACGTGGGGGATATGCACGCGATTGATGCGAATCCCGTGCATACGGCCCACAGTGGCCCCTGACGTGCAGGTATTCTGGCCCGAAGGCCCGATGGTCAGCGAGTAGGTGGCACTGGCGTCAGGAGCGTGAAGGTCATGGCAGGCAAGACGAGGTCGGTGAAGCCGTCGCCCGGGGCGATGGCCACTTCCGGGCGTCCTGCCCAGGAACTGATCGTCGCTGGTCAGACGCCGCTTCGACGATTCGTCGCAGAGAGTTGGCAGCGCAGCCTGGCGACCGGGGTCGACCCCGACAGCGGCGCACGGGAAGCGGCAGCGGCCGCGCGCCTGTCGGAACTGCGCAACGGTCATCCGCTGGCGGCGGCGCTCCCGGTGATCCGCAAGCTGCTGGTCGAATACGCCGTCGACTCCGGCGTCGTGGTGGCCGTCACGGCGGCCGACGGCACCATGCTCTGGGTCGAGGGCGACACCGAAGCGTGCCGCAAGGTGGCCGCGATGAACTTCGTGCCGGGCGCCGACTGGAGTGAACAGGGGGCGGGCACCAACGCCCCCGGCACCGCGCTGGCCCTGGACCGCGAAGTACAGATCGACGGGCATGAACACTTCTCCCGGCTGGTTCGGCCATGGACCTGCACGGCGGTGCCGGTGCACGATCCGGTGACCGGCCTGCCGATCGGCAGCATCGACCTCACCGGAGGGTCCTCGATCGGTTCGGCGCAAACCCTGGCTCTGGTGCGCGCTACCGCCGTCGCCGTCGAGCATCGACTTGCCTTGGCCTACACGCAGATTCCCGCCGCCCCGGCCGGATCGGCGGGCCGCCTCACGGTCCTCGGTTCGGACCGGCCGTGCTGGCACACCGTCGATGAACGCGGCCGAACCCGCGCCCAGCAGTTATCCGGCAGGCACGCCGAGATCCTGGTGCTGTTGCTCCAACACTCCGAAGGTCTCAGCAGCGACCACCTCGCGGTGCTCCTCGACGAACGCGAACTCGACGCCGTCACCATCCGCGCCGAGCTGTCGCGGCTGCGGCGCATCGTCGGGACCGACATGATCGGCTCCCGCCCATACCGACTGCTCGGCACCATGGACAGCGACATGGCCGACGTGTTCGCGGCCCTGCGCCGCGGCGACGTCGCCGCCGCCCTGGACAACTACAGCGGCCAGCTGCTGCCGCGGTCCGGTTCGCCGGCCGTGGCACGCCTGCGCACCGAACTCAGTGCAAGCCTGCGGGGTGCGGTGCTGGCCGGTGACTCGCATGTCCTGCGCCGGTGGCTGGACCTTCCCGAGGCGCGCGACGATCGCGATGGCTGGCAGACGCTGCACGATCACCACGGCTCCGACGAGCTGACCCGGGCTCAGACCCGAGGGCACCTGACGGCATTGGACAGAGCCCTGTCCTGACGTTGGACCAACGTTGCGGAAAACCCCAACGGTGTTGCAACGGGTTGCAAACTACGTTGAGTGACGACCGACACAGTCATCCACACCGTAGGAGATCAATCGTGACTGTTTATGCACGCCCGGGCGCTGAAGGTTCTTTGATGTCGTTTAAGGCGCGTTATGGGAATTTTGTTGGGGGGCAGTGGGTGGCCCCGGTTGCGGGCCGGTATTTCGAGAATCCGTCGCCGGTGACGGGGCAGGTGTTTTGTGAGATTCCGCGTTCGGATGAGGTG
>JACPVS010000021.1 GCA_016197365.1 Mycolicibacterium cosmeticum
GCAGGTTTTCGCGGCTCGGTCGAGGGTGGCGAACACCGCGACACCTTGGGGCATCGGTATCAGCGCGGTCACATATGCCATCGCATCCGGGGCGGGCCGGACGGAGACGTAGCGTTCCGCGGGGGCTTTGGATGCGTGGTCGACCACGGCTTGCGGGTCGAGTCGGTAGGCGATCGTCTTGGCTTCGGCGGCGATCCGGGCGTCTCCGAGCCCGTCGATGGTGTTCGGGTCGGCGCAGAGTTCCTTGTCCAGTCGCCGGCGGTCCTCGACCGTCAGACATGCCGATTCCCGGACTATCAGCGTGGTTCGCCATTCGGAGAGTAACCCAGCTTCCAAAAGCGCCAGTGTGTGCGGCATTTCGTGGACGAGGGCCTTGGCGAAGCCGAGATGCTGGGATCCCTTCTTCGGCGAATCATGGCGGGCCAAGCCCACCTCGGCGGACAGCCCGCGACCGCGTTTGGCCAGGGGCACTCCGGCCGCGGCCTCCGCGGTGCGGCGCAGCTTCTCCCATTCGACGGTCAGGCGGGCTTGCTCGGCAGCCGCCGCCGACTTGTGCTTTTCCAGCTCGGTTATCCGGTCACGCAACGCAGCCTCGTCGGCGTAGCGGCGGGCGACCGGCCATTCGAACATATGTTCACTCTACGTCACCCCGCCGACAAGTCGGAGCACTTCCTACCCGAGCCAGCATGGTCTGCGCGGGCACCGTGAGATCGGTTGGTCGACGCGGCCGCGAGATTGTAGTTATGGTGCGGTTGTTCGAGTGAACCGCGCCACAACTACAATCTCGCGGTGTCGATCAGGAGATCGGCCTTGGAGGATGCGGCCTCGATCAGCCGCGCGTTCGGTTCGTCGACATCGCGCACCCAGCGTCGCGCGGCGTCCGGTGACTTCCCGAACCGGATGTGCCGATCCACCAACCTCCGCAACCGGAGCTCTTCGTCCACGCGCACGTACCAGATCTCGTCGATCTCGGCGGCCACCTCCCGCCACGCCGGATCCTGGAGCAACAAGTAGTTGCCCTCCGTGATCACCACCCGCACACCGGGACCGATGGCGAGTGCGCCCGCCAGTGGCTGTTCCAAGTCACGCTCAAAGGCCGGGGCATAGACAACGGCGTGCGACTGCCGGACGCGCCGCAACAGCGCGGCGTACCCGGCGGCGTCGAAGGTGTCGGGCGCGCCCTTTCGTTCCAGACGGCCGAGGCCGCGCAACGCGACGTCGGCCAGATGGAACCCGTCCATCGGTATCTGCGCCACCGCGTCGGCGCCGAGCACCGCTGCGGCGGCTGGCACCAAGGCCTCTGCGAGCGTGGACTTCCCGGCTCCCGGCGCACCCGCGATACCGACGATCGACGTGCCCGGCTCCCCGGCGCGTGCCACCACGCGCGCCACGAGGTCGTCGAAGTTCATGACCTCATTGAATCGCGTCAGTCGGCGAGCGTGAACTTCAGGTGCAGCTCGGTCAACCCGCGCATGATGAACGTCGGTTCGAAGGTGTATTCGCGTGCACCCTCGGGGCCGTGCACCGTCTCGTCGATGGTGATATCGGCCAACCGGTCGAGGATCAGATTGATCGAGATACGGCCCTCGGCCCGAGCCAGCGGTGCGCCCGGGCAGGAGTGCGAGCCGCGGCCGAACGCGATGTGCTCCCGCACATTCGGCCGATCCACCCGGAACTCGTTGGGTTCTTCGAACTTTCGAGGATCCCGATTGCTCGCTCCCGGCAGAAGCATCACGGTGCTGCCCGCGGGAACCGGGCACCCGCCGACGGTCGTGGTGGTACGCGCCATCCGGAAGTGACTCTTCACCGGGCTCTCCAACCGCAAGACCTCCTCCAGGAATGACGGGATGAGGCTGCGGTCTTCGCGCAGTCGGGATTGGATGTCGGGACGCTCCCCGATCACCCGCAGGGCCGCGCTGAGCAGTTTGGTGGTGGTGTCCTGACCCGCGGCGAACAGGAACGTCGCCAGCTGCGCCACGTTCTTCACCTCGGGCGTGGATCCATCGGGGTACTTGGCCTGGGCCAGCGAGGTGAGCACGTCTTCGCGCGGCTCGCTGCGCCGGTCGGAGACGTACCGGGTGAACCGGTCGTCCAGCCACATCAACGGATTGTGCGCCAGTTCGTCATCCAGCGCACCGACGACCTGGTCGCCCATCACGGCCTCGAAATCACGGTGATCCTGCTCCGGGACCCCGAGAAGGTCGGCGATCACCAGCATCGAGAACGGTTTGGCATAACCGCCCATGAACTCGCCCCCGCCCCGCTCCAGGAACGAATCGAGCTGCCGCTTCGCCAACGTGTGCATGAACTCTTCGTTCTCGCTGAGCCGGCGGGGGGTGAGCAACTTACTCAGCAGGCCCCTGGTGCGGGCGTGCGCCTCATCGTCCATCGTCACGACGTGCTCGGCCATCGGGATCTGGTCCCGGCGGGCCTCCAGCTCGGCGCTGATGTCGTCCCCGGTGTTCTCGAAGGTGACCCCGGCGAACGGGCCCACCACCGAATTGCATGACGAGAAAGCGGCGTCTCGATAGACGGCCATCGCCTCCTGATGACCGGTGACGGCGATGGATCCGGTCACCGCGCCGGGCAGGATCGGGCATTGTTCCCGCAGATGGTCGAAGTATTCGTAAGGGTCCGGGATGAGGCTGGGGTCGGTGAAGAAGTCAACCGAATCAAACTGTGACACAGGGGGTTCTCCCGTCAGTGTGCGATGGCGGCGGTGGCTGAGGCGATGGCGCCGGACAGGTCCATGACCTGATCCAGGTTGGTGGCGATGTCCTCGGGGCTGATGGACGTGCCGTTGATGCCCTGGGCATACACGACGGCGATTCGGGCGACGCTGCCCATCCCGGCCTGCAGCACCTCGCCGTTGAGCGGGCAGGATTCGTGGGCGAGGAAGGCCATCGCCGGAGCGCAGAGTTCGGGTGGCATGCTGGCGTTGATCTGGTCCATGACCGCTTTGGGCATTCCCATCAGGGCGGCCAATTTGTCCGAGTGCGACGCGGACATCCGGGTATACGCCCGTGGGGCAACGGCATTCACCGTGATGCCGGCGTCGGCGCCTTCGGTGGCCAGGTTGCGGGTCAGCCCGAACACCGCTCCCTTGGCCGAACCGTAACTGCTCAGCTCGGGGATCCCACCCAGCATCGCCTCGGACACGGTGTTGACCACCCGCCCGTACCCGGCCCGGACGAAATGTGGCCAGGCCGCTCTGGTGACGAACAGCGCTCCGAAGAAATGGACGTCGAGCATCCGCTGGAACTGAGGGGTGGTCAGGTCCGAAAACAGGGCGGCATCATGGATTCCGGCGTTGTTGACCACGATGTCCAGCCGGCCGTAGGTGTCGATGGCGGCCGCCACGATCGACGCCGCACCGTCCTCGTCGGCCACCGAGGCATGGCAGGCCACCGCCACGCCGCCGGCCGCCCTGATCTCGGCGGCCACCTCTTCGGCGGGGGCGGAAGACGAACCCGCACCGTCGATCCCGCCGCCGTGGTCGGCCACCACCACCCTGGCGCCCCTCGCCGCGAGCAGCAGCGCGTGGCCGCGCCCGACCCCGCGCCCGCCCCCGGTGACGACGGCGACCCGATCGTCGAAACGCAGCTCAGACATCGAAGAGCACCGGAAGTGACGTCGGTGACCGGAACACCTGCCCGCGGATGTGCGGATCGCCGCCATCGGGATCCAGACGCAGATTCGGCAACCGGTCCAACAGCAGGTTCAGCGCTGTCCGCATCTCCAGACGGGCCAGATGCATCCCGAGGCAGACATGCGCACCGTGTCCCCACGAGATCGGTACCCGGGCCTCGCGGTGGATGTCGAAACCGTTCGGGTCGGCATAGCGGTCGTCCTGCCGGTTGGCCGCGCCCAGCATCGGCATCACCGAGGACCCTTCCGGAATCGGCACGCCCCCCAGTTCGGTGTCGCGGGTTGCCACCCGCGTGATGGTCAGCAGGGGCGCCTCCCAGCGCACCGCCTCCTCGATGGCCTGCGGGATCAGGCTACGGTCGTTGCGGACCTCGTCGAGTTGTGCCGGATTGCTCAACAGGGCGAACAGCAGGTTACCCAGCGAGCGGTACGTCGTCTCGATACCGGCAGGCAGCAGAAGCCGCAGGAACGAATAGATTTCGTCGTCGGTGAGCCGCTCCCCGTCGATCTCGGCCGCGGCGAGGCTGCTGATGAGATCGTCACGCGGCTCGCTGCGGCGGGCCGCCAGGATCGGAGCGAAGTACTCTTCCAGCGCCAACGACGCGGCCTTGCCGCGCTCGGGGTTGATGATGAAACTGAGCAGGGAGATGGACCACCGCTGGAACTGCGGGAAATCCTCCTCGGGCAGGCCGAGCAGCCCGGCGATGATCTGGGTCGGGTAGGGGAAGTTGAACTCCTTGACCAGGTCCGCGCTGCCGCGTTCGGCGAAGGAGTCGATGAGTTCGTTGCCGATCCGCGCCACCAGCTCGGTTTCCCAGCGCGCCAACGCTTTCTGGGAAAACGCCTTGGACACCAGCGCGCGGTGCCTGCCGTGTTCGGGTTCGTCCATGCCGAGCATCACATGCTTGCCCAGCACGTCACCGAAGGCAGTGATGACGATCGCCGACGAGAACGTCTCGTTGTCCTTCAGCATCGTGGTGATGTCCTCGTGCCGGTACACGATGAACACCGGCTTGCCCTCCTCTCCTGGCATTCCCGACATGTCGATGCGCTGGATGGGATCCTCCCGGCGCTGCCGGGCCAGTTCGGTGTAGGGGTCGCGGACATCGCCGGACACCACGTCGTCGAACGCCCCGAAATCCTCGAGATCGTCAAAGAGTTGCATTGCATCCCCTAATCAGCTGGATAAGCTACGGATTTGATTTCGGTGTACTGCTCGAAACCGGCCTGTCCGTTCTGCCGGCCGACACCGCTGGCCTTGTATCCCCCGAATGGCACGTCGGCGCCGTAGCCCGCCGTGCCGTTGAGCCCGATGAAGCCGGCGCGGATCCTGCGCGCGACCGCGAGGGCGCGCTCGTTCGACCCGGACATCACGTTGCCTGCCAAGCCGTACTTGCTGTCGTTGGCAATGCGGATCGCGTCGGACTCCCCGTCGTAGGGAATGACCGACAGCACCGGGCCGAAGATCTCTTCCTGGGCGATCGTCATCGAGTTGTCGACGTCGACGAAAAGGGTCGGCTTGACCCAGAACCCCTTGTCGTACGGCGAATCGGTGCCGCCGACCAGCAGCGTCGCGCCTTCTTCGACGCCCTTGTCGATATAGCTTCGGATGCGGTCGCGCTGCTTGGCCGAGATCACCGGTCCGCACAGGGTGGACGGATCCTGCGGATCGCCCGGGGCGACGTTCTCGTAGATGGTCTTGAGGATCGCCACGCCCTCGTCATAGCGGGATCGCGGCAGCAGCAACCGGGTCGGATTGGCGCAGCCCTGTCCGGCGTGCATGCACGGTGCGATGCCGATCAGGCAGGCCTGGTTGAAAGCTTCGGCATCAAGGTCGTCGAGCACGATGGTCGCGGACTTCCCGCCCAGCTCCAGGAACAGCCGCTTCATGGTGGCGGCGCCCTTTTCCATGATGCGCTGCCCGACGGCGGTGGAGCCGGTAAACGAGATCAGGTCGACCTTCGGTGAGAGGGTGAGCTCCTCGCCCACAAAGTGATCCGACGACGTGACCACGTTCACGACACCCGCGGGGATGTCGGTCTTCTCGGCTATCAGCCGGCCCAGCCGGGTGGCGTTGAAGGGCGTATCGGGTGCCGGCTTGAGCACGACGGTGTTTCCGGTGGCCAACGCCTGGGCCACCTTGTGGATGGCGACCTCGAACGGGAAGTTCCACGGTGTGATCGCGCCGACCACCCCGACCGCTTCGCGCCAGACCTTGCGCCGGGTCAAGCGGCCCGTCACCGATACCATGGCCTCACCGAGATCGGTTTCCCACGGGAAGGTGTCGATCAGTTCGGCCGGGTAGCGCAACGCGTCGGACAGCGGGGCGTCGAGTTGGGGTCCGAAGGTGATGGCCCGCGGACAACCGACCTCGGCAATGAGTTCCTCACGGAGGTCCTCCTTTTCGGCCTCCAACGCGTCCTGCAGCTGCTCCAGGCAGCCCTTGCGGAAGCCATGGCTGGTGGACCAGTCGGTCTCGTCGAAGGCTCGCCGGGCCGCGTCGATCGCGCGGCGCATATCGGCGGTGGACGCATCGGAGACCTGGCCGATGACATCCTCGGTCGCCGGATTGATGACGTCGAAGGCGCCCGCTGCGCCGTCGACGAGCGTGCCGTCGATGAGCATCCGCGATTCGGACCTGACAACTACCGGGGTATCAACCATTGACGTCGACCTCTGTGACTGTGGGGCTGTCGTGGGATTGTGGCGGGGACGGGGTGAATCTGTTCGCGATGGTGACCAGGCGCATCAGCACCGGTGTGGGAAGGACCTTCGCGGCGAGCACCATGGCGTGCTGGGCCGGCGTGAGGGTGATGATGCCGGGTCGCAGCGCACCCAGCTTCGGCAGACCCATCGCCAGCCGCGCCATGTGATGGACACCGGCCGCAGGCAGGATTCGATTGGCCAGCAGCAGCATCCGCGCGTCGGGACCCACCGACCGGCGGACGAACGCGGAGGTGTCCTCCAGTGCGTTGGCCAACCCGGCGGCGAAGATCTCCGGTGGCCGGGCCAGCTTCATGGCCATCCGGCCGCGTTTGTCGATGCTGGCGTGATGACGGGCGTAAGGACCGGTGAACTCGCGGAAGTCGGAGGTGCCCGCGTCGGTGATGATCTCGGTGTCATAGGTGCCGGTCACCAGGATGGTCACGCCGAGCCCGAACGGTGCGATCTCGCCGGACATCGATTCGCCCCAGCGTTCCATCGCGCCCTTGGCCGCCGAATACGCCGCGATCGACGGCATCCCGCGCACCCCGCCCTGACTGGAGATCAGCACGATCCGTCCACGTCCGGCGGCGCGCATGCTCGGCAGCAACGCCTTGGTGAACTGCACCGGCCCGAATAGGTGGGTGCGGAACATCTTCTCCCACAGCTCCATCGGTGTCTCTTCGACCATGCCGGCCGCGGAGATCCCAGCGTTGTTCACCACCACGTCGGGCGCGCCGACGGCGTCCTCGATCGCCGCGGCCGCGGCCGTGATCGATTCCGGGGATTCGAGGTCGAGGGCCACCCCGATCAGGCGCGGATCATCCTCGGCCGCACCTGTGGCAGCGCGGATCCGGGCCATGCCTGTCTCCGGATTGCGCATCGCTGCGACGACCTGCCAACCCTCGCGGTAGAGGTGGATCGCCGAAGCGAGTCCGAGACCCCGGGATGCCCCGGTGATGACGACAATTCTACTCATGGGCGTCTCCGCATCGGTTACTGACGGACCCCGCCTGGACGTCGGGGCGTCCGTCGGGTTGCCCGCTCATCCAGGTGGACATGATGCCGACTGCGAACGGTCCCTCGGCGCCATTCTCTTCGTAATAGCCTTGCGCGTCATAGACTTTCGCCTCTGGATAGGGCCACGGACAAGCGACCGAGGTGGCCGCACCGGAGAGCCGGATCAGGGTGAAGCCGGCGCCGTAGGCGAAGTAGGCGATGTTGATCATCACGAACATCACGACGAACATCCCCAGTCGGGGTCGATTGAGGAACAGCCGTGACCGTTGGGCCAGCTTCTCTGCGATGGTCTTGCCCGTGTCGTCCCGGTACACCAGGAGACCGGCGGGCACCATCACGAACGTCACCATCACCGATTCCCAGATCAGCGGGAACTGGAAGGTGCTGCCCGTGAAGATGGACCCGAACGGGATCACCTGCGAGTAGATGTACAGCCCGGTGCGCACCAGGGTCAGCTCGAGCATCATGTCGAACAGGAAACCGATGACGAAGATCAGGCCACCCAGGGTGATCAGCGGATGACGCCAGACGAACGCGTCGACCTCTTTGCGTGCCTGCAACTTCCGCAGGATCCACACTGCCGGGAAGTACGGCCCGAACTGGAACATGACGTAGCCGATCACGACGAACGGCTCGACCGTCGGTGACAGGGACACCCACGGCCAGTCCTCGGGCCAGTGCCACAGCTCGGGGTTGTAGACGGCGTACGGAGCCCAGTTCATGTACGGGTCCTGCCATACGATGGCCGTGGTGATGCCCGCCATCATCACGATCGGGCTGCCCGGGTTGCGGCGCCAGGCGATGATGCACACGATCAGCAGAGCGGGTACCGAGAAGATCGTGAAGATCTGCCACAGGTCGATCCAGTGCTCGAAGCCGAACAGGAAATCCACGGGACGGGGTGCGCCCTCGATCTCGGGGTTGCGGATCCGTGGTGAGACGGCCCCGCTGCGGGCGTGATAGGCAATGACCGCCAGGCACAGCAGTCCCGCGGCTATCCAGACGAATCCCCATGGGAAGTGGCGCTTCTCGACGTCGGGAGCCTCGTCGGTGGGTGCGATGTGATCGGTGCTCATGGTCCTATTCCTCGCCGAACCGGTCGACGAGGTGGGAATTCACGCCGTCGGCATCCAGCGTCCGGGCGACCAGATAACCGGCGCCCATCCAGGCGCGCCGCGTCCAGTTGCCGAACGACACCCGGGTGCCAGGGGCGCCTGCGGCGGCGGGCAGCATCTTGACCCGTTCCAGGGCCTCCTTCACGCCCCGCGGGCTCAAGGGGTGCGCATCGGTGAAGGCTTGCAACAGTGTGTTGGCGACGTCGTGGTTCACCACCGGGACGCAGTACTCGGGCCGCCGTCCGTACGCCTTCTGGTAGCGGTCCAGGAACCGTTGGCCCACCTGATTGGACTCGTCGTACTGGTCCACACCGGTCCAGCCCATGAAGGCGCTCCACATCACCGGATTGACCCACGCGTTCTGGAAGGCGGTGCTGGTGAATCGCGGTGGATCCCAGCCCAGTTCGGCCAGCACGGCGTTGAGGAAGACGATGCCGAAGCCGAACCCGCAGTGCACGAGCGCGGTCGGCTTGGCCTCGTACACCGTGCGTACCGCCTCGTTGACGTTCTGTGCGGTCTGGGCGATCTGCGCCTCGGCGACGATCCGAATGTTCTTGCGGCGGCAGGCTGCCCGGAAACTCTTCAGGTAGGACTGGCCGACGAGGGATGCCTCGATCAGCACGCCGACCTCGGTGTGGCCCGCCTTGGCGAGCAGGTCGGCCCAGAAGATGGGCTCGTCGGTCAGCGACCCCTGGGGAAAGGAGAACGTCCACTCCCCCAGCCAGTCATCGCTTCCCGTCACGCTCAGGGCCGGTACGCGGAACCGCTCCTCGATGGCCTCGCGGGTCGGTACCGCGTTGTCGGTGATGTGCGGACCGAACACCGCGAGGCACCCCTCGTCGACCAACTCGCCGTAGGCGTCGATGACTTTCTTCACCGATCCCTTGGGCAGGCCTTCGACCTCGCGGTAGACCATCTCGATGGGACGGTCGATCTGTCCGGCCGCCAGTGCTTCCTCGAAGACGAGGTGAAACGGCTGGAAGAAGTCGTCTTTCATCTCCTGCGGGTAGGCGTCGGGCAGACGGAAATCCATCAGGTAGCCGACCTTGATCGGTTCGGCGGTGCTCTCGTAACTCATTTCAGTCCTCTTCGCTGAGGTGGACATCGTCTTCCAGATAGACGTCGATCATTTCCATCAACCCGCGTGTCACGGACGGGTCATCGGTGAGCGGCCCGGCGATGGCGGCACGGGCAGCGGCGCGTGGGCGCAGCCCCTCGACCGTGAGGCGTGCGGTGGCGATCAGCACACGGGTAGAGGCCACCTCGCGAAGCCCGCCGCGCTCCAGACGCCGGATGGCCTGCCCGAGTCTGACCAGGGAGCCGGCGCGGCGGAAGTCCACACCGGCCTCTTCGACGAGGATCTTCTCCTCGATTTCGGGATTGGGATAGCCGAATTCGATGGCCACCATCCGCTGGCGGGTCGAATCCTTGAGGTCTTTGAGCACGCTCTGGTAGCCGGGGTTATAGGACACCACGAGGCAGAATCCCGGTGCCGCATCGAGGGTGATGCCGAGGCGGTCGATGGGCAGTTGGCGGCGATGGTCGGCCAGCGGGTGCAACACGACGGTGGTGTCCTGGCGGGCCTCCACCACCTCGTCGAGATAGCAGATGGCGCCGTCGCGGACCGCGCGGGTGAGCGGCCCGTCCACCCATTCGGTTTCGCCGCCGCGCAGCAGGAACCGGCCCACCAGGTCGGCGGTGGTGAGGTCGTCGTGACAGGACACGGTGATCAGCGGCCGGCCTAGGTCGTGCGCCATCGCTTCGACGAATCGTGTCTTGCCACATCCGGTGGGTCCTTTGAGGACCACCGGCAGGCCCTGCCGGTAGGAGGCTTTGAAGACCTGTTCCTCGTCGGCGACGGCGACGTAGTAGGGGCGTGCTGAGGGGGGTGGGCTCGGGTGAACCGGGTGCATGACTTCCTCTCTGGCAACCAGTGCCCCGACTCTAGCGCGGAACAGATGTTTGGTTCAAGGCCCGCGGGGAAGT
Organism: Mycolicibacterium cosmeticum; assembly: GCA_016197365.1. GTDB lineage: Bacteria > Actinomycetota > Actinomycetes > Mycobacteriales > Mycobacteriaceae > Mycobacterium > Mycobacterium cosmeticum_A. Next base: position 10,473 of record JACPVS010000021.1, read on the forward strand.
CAGGACACGTGTCGCCGAAGATCGGCCGAACGCAACGCGGAACGGAACATTGGACCGACCACATCGGCAAGGTCCTCGGGCCGCGCGATCGACGCGTGCGCCGCCGTGCCGAACACACGGCGCAGATCATCGGCGCCGGTGGCAGCGCCGACGGTCAGCGCCAGGCAGCCGGTTCCTGCCCGGCGTGCCTCGGCCAATGCGTGCCGGGCGTCGGCGGCGCCGTACGCGCGCTCGTAGCCATGGTCGTAGGCAAGGCCGTCGGACACCACCACCAGCAGTCGGCGGGCCGTCCCCGCCTCGGCGGCCATGACCGCGGCACCGTGCCGGATGGCGGCGCCGAGCCGTGAATAGGCGCCCGGCACAAGCGATCCCAACCGTCGATCCATCTCGGCGCCCACGACCTCGCCGAATCGCAGCACCGGGACCACCTGGACGGCGGTCCGGCCGTGGGACCGGAAGCCGTACAGCGCGATCCGGTCACCGAGGCTGTGCAACGCGACCGTGAGCGCATGAGCCGTTGTCACCTGGTGGTGGTGCACGGTGCGCCCGCCGGTGCCGGGTTCGGACGCCGACCCGGAGACGTCGAGCAGGACCAGCACGGACAGATCGCGACGCCGGTGCCTGCTCTCGAGATAGACGGCGGCGTCACCGGAGAATCCGGCCTGCACGTCGACCAGGCATTCGACCGCCGCGTCGATGTCGATGTCGTCGCCTTGGGTCTGACGGTGGCAGGTGTCCAGGCCGGTGCCCAACCTGGTCAGCGGTCGCCGCAGGGCATGGACATCGGGGCGGGCCAGTGCTTCTCCGTCACCCGTCGGCGGATCCACCTCGGTGACGGTGCACCATGCCGGCCGGTACCGCCGCCGGCCGGTGTCCCACTCGGGATAGGTCGACTCCCCGCCCTCGACCTCGCCCTCGCCGCCGGCGCCGTCGTCCGGCGTGGCGCCGGGGGTGTACGAGGTGACCGTCCCCGTGCCGGCGCGGCCGGAGCGACTTCGGCGGTTCGGCGAGTCGGCGCCTGGTTGGCCGTCACCGCCCGACTGCCGGGCCCCCTTCAGTAGTCGCTGCAGCAACTTGCCGATCGCGCCGCCGCCACCCATCGGGCTGGAGAATGGATCGGTGAGCGCGCCGGTCTCGTCCTCGCTGTCATCGTCGAACTCCGCCAGGTCCTCGTCGCGGTCGCCACGTGGGCGGTGGACGGCCGTGCTATCACGCAGTGCCGCAAGGACTTCGCGGGCCCTAATGGCGCCGAATGCTGCGGGCGTCGCGGCGATCGCTTCCCGTGTACCGGCCAGGGCCAGCGAGGACTCGGGGGAATCGCTGCGCGCGGCCACGTCGGGGTCGAGCAGCGTCCGCACGCCGCGTGGCAGCAGATCCTCGTGACCAGCCAAGGCCCGGTGACCTTCGATGGCCAGATACCGCCGGGCCAGCGTCTCGCGTCTGCCGAGCTTGCGCATCACTGCAGGGGTGAGGCTGCCCGCGGACAGTAGGCAGGCCTGTACCGACAGTTGCTCCAGGAGCTCCCGCGGTGCCGCGGACTCGTCGAGGTACACGATCGTGCCATCCGACCATGCCGGGGCGCCGGGCGCCGCGGGCTGCACACCGATGGTGCGTCCGGCCAGCGCCGAGCCCAGTAATGCCAGCGCCTGCAGCCTGTTCCGCGACTCGTCGCCCGTCAACCCGGCTCGCCTCCAGTTTGTTGACACCGTATTGACCAAATATTCGTTCAACCGTAGAGTCCCGGCCACAGGCAGTCAATCGTCCGAGCAGACGGAAGAGCGTGGATTTCTCCTACTCACCAGAAGCGGTCCGGTTCCGCGGCGAGTTCCGCGCGTGGCTCGACGCATTCCTCACCGACAAGGTCATCCGCAGCGGCGGACGGCAGGGTCGCGACGACGGCGCGTTCGAGGTGCTGCGGGACTGGAACGCCCAGATGGCCGACGCCGGGTGGGCCGCGGTGTCCTGGCCCGAGCAGTACGGCGGACGCGGCGCCACCGTACTCGAACAGTTGGTGTTCGCCGAGGAGACCACCAGGGCCCGGGTACCGCTGCCGCTGAACATCATCGGGATCAACAACATCGCTCCGGCGATCATGCAGTACGGATCCGAGGCGCAGCGCCGCCGTCTGCTCCCCCGCATGTTGCGCGCCGACGACATCTGGTGCCAGGGCATGTCCGAACCGGAGGCCGGCTCGGATCTGGCTTCGCTGCGAACCCGCGCCGTGCGGGACGGGGAGGACTACATAGTCAACGGCCAGAAGATCTGGACCTCGCTGGGGCATCGCGCCGACTGGTGTCAGCTGTACGTGCGCACGGATCGCGATGCGCCCAAACATCAAGGTATCTCGTGTTTCGTCGTGGACATGGCGCTGCCCGGTATCGAGGCGCGCCCGCTGGTGACGCTGAACGGGGACGCCGACTTCGCCGAGATCTACTTCACCGATGTCCGCGTGCCGGCGGCGGCGCTGCTCGGTCCGCTGAATCAGGGTTGGCAGGTGGCCACCACCACCCTGTCCCATGAACGAGCCGGAGCCGCAAGACTCTACGCGGAGCTGCAGATGCGGCTGCATGATCTGGTGTCGGATCTGGCCGTGGCCGGGGCTCTGACCGACACATCGGTGCTCAAACGGTTGGGCGAGTTGGAACTCGAGATCGGCTTGTTGGAGACACTCTGTCAGCGATCGGTGTCCGAAACATTGCACGGTGGAACTGGATTCGGCACCGCGAGCCTGGCCAAGACGGTGTGGGCGCGCCTGGGCCAGGATCTGGCGGCTTTCGGCTACCAGATGCTCGGTGACGACGCGGCGGACGGACGCTGGGCGGACCATCGACTCAACGCCCGGGCGCTGAGCATCGCCGGGGGCACCACCCAGATCAACACCACCATCACCGCCCAGCGTGTGCTGGGGCTGCCACGACGATGAACCTCGAATACAGCGACGAGCAGCTGGCGCTGCGCGACACGATTCGTCAATTCCTCACTGCGCGTGCGGGGCCAAGCCATGCCAGGGCGATGTTCGACGAGCCGTCGGGCACCACCGCTGCCCTCTGGCGCGGTCTCGCGAAACTGGGCGCCACCGGGTTGCTCGTCCCCGTCGCAGCCGGCGGTACCGGACTGATGATGGACGAAGCGGGGGTCGTCGCCGAGGAACTGGGCGCGGCGGCAGACCCCGGGCCGTGGATCTCCACGTCGGTCCTCGCGCCGCGGGCGCTGCTGCGCTTCGGCGCCGAGGACGGCGCAATGCTCGGGGGCATTGCCGACGGTTCGGTCCGGGTTGCGGTGGGGCCGCTGAGCGCCGACTCGGTGGTGGCCACGGGGCACGGTGAATCCGTCACCCTGCGTGCGGCACCGGCGGTGGTCGCCGACGTCGAGGCCGCCGATGTGCTGCTGGTGCCGGCCCGCTACGACGAGCGCTGGGCACTGTTCGCGGTGTCCACCGAGGATCTGCCGACCAGCCCGGCAACCGGCATCGATCCCACCCGCAAGAGCGCCCGCGTCCATCTCGAGGACTTTCCGGCGCGGCTGCTGGCGGTCGCCGATGCCGGTGCGGCGGCGGCCTTGCGCGACGACGCCCTCGCCATCACCGCAGCCGAGGCGCTCGGGGCGGCACAGCGACTGCTCGACCTCACCGTCGCCCACGCCAAGGACCGCAGGCAGTTCGGACAACCCATCGGCAGCTTTCAGGCCGTGCAGCAGCTGTGCGTCGCCATGTTCGAGACGGTGGAACTGTTCCGTGGCGGGGTGTTGCGAGCCCTGTGGACCGCAGACCATTCCGCGCCTGCGGTCCATCATCTCGCCGCCGCGCGGTTGAAGGGCTTCGCGACGCGGTTGGCGAGCGTCGGAGACAATGCCGTTCAGGTGCTGGGTGGGATCGGCTACACCTGGGAGCACGACGCCCATCTGTACCTGCGCCGCCTCCTGGCGTTCAGCGGGTATCTCGGCCGTAGCGACACCTACTTGACTGATCTCGGGGCGTCGCTCCTTGCGGAAACACTGCGCACCTCAACGGAAACGGCGTCGGCATGATCGAATTCGAAGGACAGGTGGCGATCGTCACCGGTGCCGGTCGCGGACTCGGCCGGCTCTACGCGCTGGACCTTGCGCGCCGGGGAGCCTCCGTCGTGGTGAACGATCTGGGTGGGTCCATGCACGGCGAGGGTTCTGACCGCGACGTCGCCGATGAGGTCGTTGCCGAGATCCGGGCCGGCGGCGGCACGGCTGTCGCCTCCTACGACTCGGTTGCCACGGCCGCCGGTGGCGCGGCCGTGGTCGATGCCGCCCTGGACACGTACGGGCGGGTGGATGCCGTGATCAGCAACGCCGGCATCTTCAGCAGTGTGGCCTTCGACGAACTCACCGAGTCCGACTGGCGCACCATGTTGCAGGTCCACCTCGACGGCGGCTTCTACCTGGCCCAGCCCGCCTACCGGGCGATGAAGCGTCAAGGTTATGGCCGATTCGTCTTCATCTCCTCGTCGGCGGGGATGTTCGGCCAACCCTGGGAAGCCCATTACGCCGCCGCCAAGACAGGATTGGTCGGGCTGACCAACGTGATAGCGATCGAAGGCGCAGAACACGGCATCAAAGCCAATTCGGTGCTGCCGTTCGGGTTCTCGCGGATGGTCACCGAGACCCTTGGCGATCCCGAGGCTTTGGCGGAAACGGGCTTCCTGAAACTGATCGCCCCGGAACTGGTGGTACCGATCGTGGTGTATCTGGCCAGCCGGGAATGTCAGTTGACGCACCAGAATTACTCGGCGGGCGCCGGGCACTTCGCCCGGGTGTTCACGGGTCTCGCGGAGGGCTGGAGTGCGCAACCAGGCACCGTGCCGACGGCCGAGGAACTTGCCGAGCACATCGCCGAGGTAAGCGCCACCGACCCGTATACGGTGCCGGGCTCGATCTTCGACGAGGTGTTCGCCATGTGTCACCGGTTGGGCGTGAGCGCCCTGTGAGGCCACCGGGCGGAGCAATCAGCCGCTCGGAACGGCAAAGGTCGTAGACTCGACCTTTCAGAGGTGTCGAACTTCGCGAACCGGAAGGGAGTGCGCGGCATTGAACCCGTCGATCCCGGCAGACTCCCCCATCGACACACGCCGCACCGAGATCCTTCGGACCGCCAACGATGTGATCGCGGCATCCGGTCTGCGCGCATCCCTGCAACAGATCGCCGATGCCGCCGGAATTCTGGCGGGCAGCCTGTATCACCATTTCGAATCCAAGGAAGCCATCCTCGCGGAGCTGACCCGGCGGTACCACGCCGACCTGGACCGGATCGGTGAGCGCGCGCTCAGCGGATTGGACGAGCCGGATCCGCGGCCCATCGAGGACCAGGTCATCGATCTCGGCCGCGCCATCGCGGGCTGTGCCGTCGCGCACCGGGCGGCACTGCAGATGTCGTTCTACGAAGGTCCGAGCGCGGACCCCGAACTCGCGGCGCTCACGCGTCGCAGGCCAGAGGGCATTCTGTCGGCGATGCTGCAGATGCTGCGCGCCGGTCGATGGAGCGGATTCATCAGACCCGAGATCGACCTGCCCACGCTGGCCGACCGGATCTGTCAGAGCATGTTGCACGTCGGTCTGGATATGATTCGGCACAAGGCGTCCAGCGACGACGTGGCAACCCTGCTGTGCCGGATTCACCTGCACGGGTTGGCGGCTCAGGAGCCCGCCGACGCTGACCTGGACCGGTCCGCGGCGTTCGCGGCGGCCGACGAGGTGGTCAAGAGCTGGTCGGCGGGTGACGAGTCGGGTATCGACAGCAAGGCCGCCCATGTGCGTGCCGTCGCACGAAGCGAATTCGGCAGACGCGGCTATGAGATGACCACGATCCGCGACATCGCCGCGGCGGCCGGAATGGGCACCGGGACGGTGTACCGCATCATCGGTTCGAAGGACGAACTGCTGATGTCGATCATGATGGACTTCGGCCAGAAGGTCGGTGACGGCTGGACCGAGGTGTTGCGGTCGGATTCCGGGACATTGGCCAAGCTCGACGCGCTGAGCTGGCTCAACATCAATGCGCTGGACCAGTTTCCCGACGAGTTCCGCATCCAGCTCGCGTGGATGCGCCAGTCCCCGCCCGATATCGCCGACCCGGGTTGGGTTTTCACCACCCGTGTGCGCCAGACGAAATCGATGTTGTCCGCCGGTATCCGATCCGGGGAGATCAGGATCGAGAGCCCGAACGCGGAGATGCTGGCGCGGTGTGTGATCGGCGTGCAGTGGATTCCGGAGAACATCCTGGCCGAACTCGGCACCGACCGGGCGCTGGCCCACTCGCGGGACACGGTGATCCGGGGCGTCGCGGTCCGCCGTTAGCCGATTCGGTTCAGGCGCAACGGCATGCGAACCACCAGCGACCTGTTGATCCCGCACGCTCCACTGGGGCCGGTCGTCTCATCCCAGCCACCGAGCGATACCGCATCGTAGTCGTCGGCCCGCGCCGGCCAGAAGCTGAAGGACTGCCGGCCGGGCGCGGTGCTGCCGTCGGCGCAGCGCTCCCAGTCCGGGACGGTGCGGACGGCCCGCCACCGGCCACTGAGGTACACCAGCGGTGCGGTCCACCCCTGATCGCTGACGACCTGTCCGGTGCAATCCTGGAAGGTGGTGCAGATCGAGGTGATGGTCCAGGTACTGGTGGTCGTCGCCTCGTCGTGGAACGAGTCGTTGGTCTTGGCCCAGGTCCCGTCGGAGACCGCCGTGAAGGTGCCGTTGAGCGCGATCCCATCGACCGTCGCGGAGGCGGGCGGCGCACTCGCGGTCAGCAGGACGGCGGCGAACATGAGGTGGATGACTTTCATCAGCCCACTCCAGGCGGCAGCAGTAGGCGCTTCCAGTCGCCAGGGGGTACCGGCGCGGCCAGGTCGGTCTGGGTGGAGACGTGGCCGTCCGGGGTGGCGAATTGGCCGGTGGCCGGGTCGTAGTGGGCGACCGCTACCGGAGGCGCCGGTCCGGTAGGTGGCGGTGGTGTCCCCTGCACCGGTGCGAAGATCCTGTCGTCCGCGGTGACTCGGTCATCGGGCGGAATGCCTTGGGCAATTAGATTGGGGTCCAACGGGTATGGACCCAACGCATGCTGGCGCATCGCCAGCGGCGTGAACGGCTTGTCGCTGTAGCACTCCTGCACCGTGGGCGCGTACTTGCCGGGGACACCCATACACGGATAGTTGCGCGCGCCGCGCACCGCGATCGGTGAATCCTGGGGCAACTTGCAGTACAGGCCGTCTGGGGTGTCGACGGTGCTCGTCTCCGACGGGCTGCGCCAGGACGAAGGTGGCAGAAACCCGACGGTGCAGGCCGGCGGGTCGCTCACCGAGACGCGAAAGTCGCCGACCGGCAGTCCGGTGGCGTTCTGACTTCCGTTGGAGGCCTGGTAGTAACTGACCAGCGGCGGCAGCAGGACCAGGACCTGTTCCAGCGCAGGCCGATAGGTCACCGCGACCTGACCCAGGGTGGACATGTTCGCCATCAGTACCGGCAGAGTCGGCTTGAGCTGATCGAGCAGCTTGGTCACCGCGTGGGTGGTGCCCGGCCCGTCACGGAGTACCGCGCGGATCTGGGGATCGTCGGAGACCAGCTGATCGGTGACACCGGCCAGGTGCTGCGACCACGACCGCAGTGAATCGGCGCTCTGCGCCTGGGCGTCCAGGAAGGGTACGGCGTCGTCGATCAGCGTGCCCGCCTGGGCGGCGGCGTCGTTGAAGTCGGCGCTCAGCCGGCCGCCGGAATCCATCAGCGACCTCAGATCCGGTGCCGCACCGTTGAACGCCTGAAAGGATTCGTCGATCACCTGGTTGAGCTTGTCCTTGGGCACGCTGCCGATCAAGGCGCTGAGCTGGTCCATCATCGGGCCCACCGGCTGGGGAACGGTGGTGTTGTCGCGGTCGATGACCGATCCGTCGTGCAGGTAGGGCGCGGCCGCCGTGCGGGGAAGCAGGTCGACATACTGCTCACCGACGGCGGAGACACTGCGTACCGCGGCTTGTACATCGGCCGGGATGGGCGGTGACGTGGCCAGGGACAGCGTCGCGACGGCGCCGTCGCGGTGGACGTCGAGTTCGGTCACCTTGCCGACCTGGATCCCGCGGTAGGTGACGTTGGCGAACCGGTACAACCCGCCCGCTGCAGGCAGATCCAGGGTGACCGTGATGCGGCCGATCCCGAGAAGCGTTGGAATCTGTAGATATTTGACGATCATCACCGCCGACCCCACCACCGCCGCAACGGTGAAGACGATCAGCTGGATCCGTACCAGGCGAGTGAGCATCAGCCACCCCCCGCCGGAGCACCCACCGGTGCACCCAAGGGATTGGTCGAGTAGAACGCGTCATAGCCGGGATCGCCGGGGGCAGGCACCAAGGGCGCGTTCTCGTCACCGAATCTGGTGCCGGCGAACAATCCCCGCTTGAGACGTGCGTGCGTGAGATCGACGGTGACCCAGAGGTTCATGTAATCACCCCGGATCCCGCGGTCGATGATGTTCTGGCCGATCGGGAAGACCGGTAAGAAGGCGATGGTCCTGCCCAGTTCCGGTCCTACGTCAGCCAGCGCCCGCAGCGTGGGCTCCAGATTCTGCAGGTTTCGCACCAGGTAGGACTGGGTGTCGTTGATGACCGCAGACGCGGTGTCACTGAACACCCCGAGCCGATTCAGCGCGGCAACAAGGTTGGGACGCTCTTTCAGGAGCACTTCCTGTGCCTTCGGCAGGGAGCGCAGCGCCCCGGCGATGGTGTCATGTTCGGCGGCCAGCGTCGAAGCGAAGCGGTTGACCTCGGTGACGGTGTCGATGATGTTGTCGCGCTGGTTATTCAGCGTTCCCACAAAGGTGTTGAGTTGCTCGATGAGCTCCCGGATATCACCTTGGCGTTGATCGAACATCGCGTTGAGTCCGGGGATGATGGTGCCGATCTGGCCCAGCCCACCGGGATTGACGACGGCGGACAGCGCCGCCAGGGTCTGCTCGGTGGTGGGATACGTCGACGATTTGCCCAGCGGGATGGTCGCCCCGGCGGGCAGGCGGCCCTGCGGCGCCTGCCCCAACGGCGCCCCCAACTGCAGGTGCATCGAGCCGAGCAGACTGGTCTGGCCCACCGCGGCGACGGTGTTGGCGGGCACCGTCACCTCCCGCCGCACGGAGATGTCAAGTTGGGCATGCCGGCCGGCGACAGCTATCCGGTCCACCGTCCCGACCACCACGTCGTCGATCAGTACCGGCGAATTGGGTTCGAGCATGGCGACATTGGCGAGTTCGACGTGATATTGGACGCCGTCGGATCCGCGACCTACCGTGCCGGGCAGCGGCAACGAGTTGACGCCGCTGAATGCGCAGGAGGCGCAACACAGCACCGTGAGCAGCAGAGCAGTGACCGTCGCGGCCAATCGGATCGGGGTCACGGCGCCGGCGCCTCTGCCGCGGGCGGGAAGATCAGGTCGTCGACGGTGGCAGACGGATCCCCCGGAGCGCCGGTATAGGCGGAGACCGCGGCATCGGGACCGGCGGGCGGTCCGCTCTGATCGCCCCCGGGCGCCAGTTGCGGTTCGCTGTAGATGAGCTTGCCGGGCGACGGGGCGGCGGTGAGGAAGGGGTTGAACGGGAACGGCAGATAGTTGAAGTTCGCGGTGCGCAGGGCCGGCCCCAGGTATTGATCACAGAGCTTGGCGGTTTCGGGCGCGGTGACGTTCTCCAGTGCGCCCAGCATTCCGCAGATGAACTTCGTCGGGTTGGAGAAGTTGTTGAGTACGAATACCCCGCTGGCGCCGCCGGTTCGGGGATCGAACATGTTGTACGCGTTGGCCAGCGCCGTCGGGGTGACGTGCAGCACCTGCTCGAGGTCCATCCGGTGATCGACCAGGTTCTGCGTGACATCGGCCAGGCGCTGCACCTGCTCGCTGGTCTTGTCGCCGGTGTCGTGCACGAACCGCTGGACATCGACGACGGCCCGGGACAGGTCGGTCAAGGCCGCGTCGAGATCGGTTCGGCTGCCATCGACCGCCGCGGAAAGGGTGGACAGCCGGTCCTGGAACTGCACCAACTGCCGGCCACTGTCGTGCAGGGCGGTGACGAACGTCTGCAGATTCCGGACGGTACCAGCGATGTCACCGCTGCTGTCCGCGAATATCCTGGCAGTGCCGGACAATTGGGCGATGGTCTCGCGAAGCTTGGCGCCGTTGCCGTCGAGTGCGTTTGCGGCGCTCTCGATGAACCGGCCGACGGCGGTCCCCGACACATCCCCGTGCGGCCCCAGGTCGGTGGCGAGCCGGGTGAGTTGATCCTTGACTGCGTCCCATTCGACGGGGATGGCGGTGCGGTCCAACGGAATCGTGGCACCGTCGGCCAAGACGGGTCCGCTCGTGTAGAACGGGGCCAGTTGCACGAAACGGGCGGAGACGAGGTTCTGCGCGACGATGACCGCGCGCGCGTCGGCGGGAACCGCCACGTCGCGGTCGACCGTCATGGTCACCACGGCCTGGGTGCCGTCGGGCTTCATGGCGGTGATGGTGCCGACCTTCACGCCCGCGACCCGGACCTCGTCACCCGGGTAGATCCCCGTCGCGGACTGAAAGACCGCGGTGACGGTACGCGGAGCGAAGTAGCGTTCGGTCACCACCAGGTACCCGCCGATGGCGAGGACGGCGATGAGTACGGCCCCGGCGGCGGTACGCAGATGGCGGCGGTTCATCAGTGTGGCCCCTCGGGGATCCCGTTGTACGGGAACGGGAATTCGGCCCGCGGCCCGGCGTTGTCGGGTGGCTGGCCGGCATTCACCCCACGCCGCATACCGAAGGCGTAGTCGAGGAACGGTTGCAGCAACGGCGGCAGGTCGAGGTTGGGAATGTAGGCGCTGTAGAAGGGGCCGTTGGCGACGGTCTCGCCGAGGGTGATCTGGTATTTCGCGAGCCCGGGCAGGGCCGCGGCGATGTTGTCCCGGTTGCGCTGCAGCACCGCGGTCACCGCATTGAGCTTGTCGAGCGTCGGCGCCAGCTTGCTCTCGTTGTCGCCGATCACGCCGGTCAGGGCGCGCGATACCGCGGAGATGTGCGACAGCAGTTCGACGATGGCCCAACGGCGCTCGGACAACACCCCGACCAAGTCGTCCGCATCCAACAGCAGCGTGTTCACCTGTGTTCCGCGCTGGGCCAGGATGTCGGTCACCGCATGGCTGCTGCGCAACAACTCGCCCAGCGACTCATCCCGCGCGTTGAGGGTCGCCGAGATTCGGGTGAGACCGTCGAAGGTGGGCCCCAACTGCGGCGCCACCTGGTCGATGGTCGCCGACAAGGTATCCAGGGACTGGTTGATCGCAGCGGTATCGGTGGCCGTGGTGTTGGTGGTGATCTCTCCCACCGCGTCGGTGAGGCTGTAGGGGGTGAAGGTGCGCGAACGTGGGATCAGTGACATCGGCCGCAAGGTTCCCGCGCCGGCCGACTCCAGCGTCAGTTCACGCTGACCGAGGATGGTCCCGGTACGGATGTGGGCCGTGGTGCCCGCGCCGAACTGCAGCCGTGCATCGGTGGTGAACGTGACCAGGGCGCCGTCCTTACCGAGGCGGATGTCCGACACGGCACCCACATCCGTGCCGGACACGGCGACCTTGTTGCCGACGTTGAGTCCCGCCGCGTCCTCGAACGCCGCCTGATAGCGCACGGCGGTGGCCCAGGTGAGGAGCTGCTGGGGTTGCAGCCCCACCGCCACCACCAGGGCGCAGAGCACGGCGCCGATGACGCCGGCCCGAATCAGATTGCCGGAACGGTATTTCAGCATCAGGGTTCCTGACACCTGCCCTGCGCCTGCTTGAACACCGGGAACACCGCGGTCCGCCCCTGCAGGTCGGTGACCCGCACCGCCATGGAGCAGATGTAGTAGTTCACGAAGCTGCCGTACGATCCGATCCGCACCAGCTTGCGGTAGTTCTCCGGTGCCTTCTGCAGGGCCGTGTCGATGAAGTCCTTCTGGTGCTCGAGCTCGGGCGCAAGCCGGTTGAGCTGATCGACCGTACCGGCCAGCGGAGCCCGCGCCGTGCCGAGAAGGTCCGCCAGGGAGGCCGTTCCGGCATTGAGCGCCTCCACGGCCGTCCCGATGGGTTCGCGGTCGGCGGCGAGTTCGGTGACCATCCGCTGCAACCGATCGATCGTCGTCGAGAAGTCCGACCCCTGATTCGACAGCGTGCCCAGCGTGCTGCGCAGGTTGTCGATCACCTGCTGGATGGTGGCACTCTTGTCCGCCAGCGCGTTGGTGAACGTCGCGGTCTGCGACATCAGGGATTCCATCGCGCCGCCCTCCCCCTGGAACACCTGGATGAGTGATCCGGTGAGTGCGTTGACATCCCCCGGATCGAGCCCCTTGACAACGGGTTTGAGACCACCGAGCAACAGGTCGAGGTCGAGTGCCGGGGCGGTGCGGGTCAGCGGGAGCTGCGCGCCCGGCGGTAGCAGCCGGGTGGAGCCCGGGTCGTCGACGAGCTCGAGAAAGCGGTCACCGACGAGATTCAGGTAGCGCACCATCGCTTTGGTGCCGTCGGTGATGACGACATCGCGGTCCGCCGAGAAGGATACGATCACCGACTTGTCCGGCTGGATGGCAATCTTGTCGACGGTGCCCACCCGGACGCCGGCGAACCGTACCGACTCCCCCTTCTTCAGATGGGAAACATCGGTGAAGACGGCCGAATAAGCGTTGACCGCGCCGGTCCGGTACTGCCCGAAGGTGGCGAACAGGGCGATCGTGACAACGACCATCGCCACCACGAAGGCGCCGAATTTGATTCCCAGCCCTCTCATCCGGGCTGGCCGATCTGTGCGGTGTTGCGGGGCGGACCGGAAAGCGGGCCCAGCAGAAGCTGTTTGAGGCCATCGGCATTCAGGATGATGCCCGGGTTGGTGTTCTTCCACGGATTGGCACCGACATCGGTGACCACGAAAGGCGGGACCGTGTTGAACGGCACGACCGGCAGGTCGGTGCATTGCGGACCGCCCTTGGCGGCCACCTTCGGGATGTTGTCGGGGTAGCGGTAGCGCTCCTGCCCCCACATGAAGCCGGCCAGGATCTCCACCCCCGGCACTGTCAGGGGCGGATTGGTCGCCATCCGTGCCACACCACCCAGGGCGCAGCGCAGGGCATCGTTGTACTGGCTGGTCAGCTCGGTGGTCGGGGTCAGCAGCCGGACCGCGTCGGTGAAGGGTTGCCGAACCGTGGTGAGCACGTCGTTGCCGACGTCGGCAAGTCCGATGGTTCCGAGCAGCATCGCGTCGAGGTTCTGTTCTTGCGACACGACGGTGTGCCCGATGGTGGTGACGTTGCGTACCACCGTCATCAGGTCGGGTGCGGCATCGGCATACGACCGGAACACCCGGGGAGTCAGGGACAGGTCGGTGTTCATCGTTTCGGTATGCGAATTGAATTGCCGTAGAGCTGAATTGAGATCGGCGAGCATCGTGCCCACGCGCTGCCCGTTGTCTCCGGTCGCCGCGGCGATGGCGCCGAGCGTCTCGTTGAGTTTCTCGGGTGCGATGGTGGACAACACGGACACCAGTTGGCCGAAGACGGTGTTGACCTCCACCATCACCTGCTGGGCGTCGATCACCTGGCCGGGGTGCAGCGAGTCGCCGGCGGGGTTGTCAGGCAGGATGAACTGGACGTTCTTGGCGCCGAACACGGTGGTGGAGGCGATCTCGGCAACCGCATTGGCGGGAATCGTGTGGAGCCGCTCCGGGTCCATCGCCAGGCGGATCGCCGCGGACCCGTCGGTGCGTTCATCGATACCGGCGACCTTGCCGACCTGCACCCCATGGAACTGCACTTTGGCATCGGGGTTCATCACCAACCCGGCCCGGGGAGCCATCACGGTGATCGTTGCGGAGTCCCGGAATCCGTCTTGGAACGAGTAGGCCGACACGCCGACCACGCCGGCGACCGCGCCGATGGTCGCGAGACCGGCCAGCGGCCTCAGCGCGGCACCACGCACCGCGTCCTCCTCCCCGGTATGGCTCCAGCCCCTGTTCGCCTGCGGCGTTCTAGAAACCTAACGTTTGATTCGGAAGCTACTAGTCGTCGGGGACGTGGTCAAGAGTGGCTGCGCGCCGTGTTCGACGCATGAAATGCCCTAAGGCAGTGCAATTGTGTGTTCTGGGCCGCGTCGTGTGATTTCGCTGAACCGGGGTCGGTCGACCAGAATGCAACAAAAATTAGGTTATAGTCGTGCGCGTTAGCCATGGAGGGCCGAAGAGATGTTCACGCTCCGCTTCGACATGCGTGCGCCAGAGTCCGGCGCGCCGGCCGACCGGCTGTACGCGGCTGCGATGGACATGTGTGAGTGGGGCGAATCGCATGGGGCGATGATGGCCGTGCTCTCCGAACATCATGGGACTTCGGACGGGCATCTCCCGGCGCCGCTGATGCTCGCCTCGGCGATGGCGGCGCGTACCGAACGGCTGCGCCTGATGCTCGCCGCGGTGGTGTTGCCGTTCTGGGATCCGGTTCGCCTGGCCGAGGACATCAGCGTGCTCGACCTGATCAGCAATGGACGGGTGGCCTACGCGTTCGGCGTCGGACACCGGCCACAAGAGTACGAGCATTTCGGCATCGGGTTCGGTGAGCGCGGCCGTCTGGCCGACGCAAAGCTGACTCTGCTGCTGGATCTCCTGCGGGTCGACCCCGTCGAGCATGCCGGCCGGCGCATCCAGGTCACGCCGCGGTGCCGTTCGTCGGCGGGGCCGACCATGCTGATCGCCGGGGGAAGTCGTGCTGCCGCGGACCGGGCTGCCAAGCACGGGCTGGGGTTCATCTGCCAGACGGCGGATCCGAAACTCAAGGACCACTACGAGGACCGGTGCCGGGTGTACGGAAAGACCCCGGGATTCGTGCAGTTCCCGGACCCCGGGGCGCCGACGACGGTGTTCGTCGCCGACGATGTCGATCGAGCCTGGACGGAACTGGGTCCCCACCTGCTGCACGACGCCAGGATGGCGGCGTCCTATCGGCATGGCGACGACTCGGTGGCCAGCATCTCGCGTGCGGAGACCGTCAGTGCCCTGCGCTCGGCACGCGGCCCGTACCGCGTCATCAGCACGGACGAGGCGGTGGGGATGATCCGTGGCGGCCGGCCCCTGCCACTGCTCCCCCTGTGCGGCGGACTACCGCCCGAGATCGCCTGGCCGTACCTGGAACGTGCCGCCGCGGCCGTGGAGCGGGCGCGCCTCGAACCATCTGTCCGAACAACGTGAGGAGCACCATGGCAGCGTCACCGCACCGGGTCGTCGTCTGGTCCACCGGGGGCGTGGGGTCGATCGCGGTGACCGCGGTCGTGGAGCGGCCCGACCTGGAACTCGTCGGCGTCTGGGTGCACAGCCCGGACAAGGTCGGCAGCGACGCGGGCCGGCTTGCCGGCGGAGCCGCCGTGGGTGTCACCGCCACCGCCGACGCCGACGCGCTGATTGCCCTGGCACCTGACTGTGTCGTGTACGCGGCGAGCGGGCCGGAACGTGACATGGCTGCGCTGCCCGACTACGAACGACTTCTGCGGGCCGGCATCAACGTGGTGTCGACGACCTCGACCAGCTTGGTGTACCCGCCGTCGTACTACGTCAAGGACTGGCGCGACCGGCTGGAAACGGCTGCCACGCAGGGTCAGTCGTCGTTCTACGCCTCCGGGGTGTTCCCCGGGTTCGGCTCCGACCACCTCGCGCTGACGCTGTGCACCCAGTCGCGCAAGATCCGAACCGTCACGGTCACCGAGGTTTCGCTGAACGACCACTACCCGGTTGCCGACGTCATGATGGACGGCATGGGGTTCGGGCGCCCGCTCGACTTCGTGCCGATGCTCAAGACCCCGGGCTTCATCGAGATGGCGTGGAGTGCACCGATCCGATTGATGGCGCAGGGTTTCGGCGTGGAGGTCGAGGAGGTGCGCGGCACCCTGGACCGTCGGTTGACCGATCGCGATATCGAGGTGGCCTTCGGCACCATCCCGGCGGGAACCTGTGGGGCGGTGCGTACCCGGGCGGCCGGCGTGGTGAACGGCCGGGAGGCGCTCGTCGTCGAGCACATCATCCGGATGGCACGGGACGTCGCACCGGATTGGCTGAGCTCGGACTCCGACGCGACCTACCGGGTCGACGTCGACGGCGAGCCGGACATCCACTGCACCATGACCCTCGGTGCCGCAGCGGGCCATGGTGCAGGACGAGCGGCCATGGTGGCCACGGCGATGCGCGTGGTCAACGCCGTGCCCTTCGTCGTGGCCGCCCCCTGCGGCTTGCTGAGCTCGCTGGACCTACCGGCCACCTATCCCCGGCATGCTTTCGACTGACACCGACCGGCTAGGCGAGTTGCACTCGGCCGGTGAGGATCTCCATCAGCGGTTTGCCCGGGGCGTAGGCACCCGTCAGGGATGACATGGAATGCCCGCTGTCCACCGTCAGGGTGATTCCGCTGATACCGCTCGCGGCCGCACTGTTGAGGAAGATCATCGCATTACCCATCTGCTCGGGCTGGTGCACCGCCACTCCGGTGGCGTCGCGATAATCCTGTCCGAAGCTGAGCCACAGGTCCGCATTGGCTCGGGCGAGTGGCGTGTCGGTGGGGCCCGGGCAGATGGCGTTGATCCGAATCCCCTTCTTCAGCAGGGGATATGCCTGCAATGCGACATAGCCGTTGATGGCCTGCTTGCTGAAGCCGTAGTGCATCGAGCCCTCGGGTTGTAGCTCCACCCACGCCACGGCCGCGGCGTAATCCGGTGTGGCGAGGAAGTCCTGCACGGTCGCGAGGTTGTTCTCCCAGCCCATGCCTGCGACCGATGAGATGAAGCAGACGGCCGACCCGGCCGCCAATTGGTCTCGGGCGACGAGCCGTTCGACGAGATGGCGATGTCCGATGAAGTTGGCGCGCAGCAGGTCTGGTCCGTCGGCGATACCGGCGGCCGCGAAGACCGCGTCCACCGGACCGTCGACGCTGTCCACCGCGGTGTCGATCGATGCCGGGTCGCGCAGGTCCATCGCGATGACGCGGTTCACCCGATGGTCGACGGGTGCGCAGTCCATGACGGTGACGTGTGCGCCGAGGGCCGCGGCGGTCTGCGCAGCGGCGGCTCCCATCCCGGTGGCACCCCCGACGACCAGCACCTTCTTGCCGTCATAGCGGAACTGCTCGATTCCCATGTCCACTCCTCTGTGTCGATCGAAGTCTCATACCTAATTATTGTTCTACGTTAGCCGAGAGCAACGGATCGGGTCAATGTCCGTCAGAAGACTTTCATTGCAGTTCAGACGCGAAAACTAGGTCGGCGTCAACCCGCGCGAACGAGATCATAGGAGTCGCAGCGATTGACCAAATATCTGTTTAGTTCTAGAGTCCGAATCAGTACAGCTTCCGCGGGCGGGATCCGTCACCGTCCACATTCAGGGGGTAGCGCATGGATATGAACGAGTTCGTACTGGTGTCGGTCGACGATCATCTCGTCGAACCACCCGACATGTTCGAGGGGCACATCCCCGACAAGTACAAGGACGACGTTCCCAAGCTGATCCAGCGCGCCGACGGCACCGATGCCTGGGTGTTCGAAGGCCAGGAGGCCACCAACGTCGGACTCAACGCCGTCGCCGGCCGCCCGCCCGACGAGTACGGGGCCGAACCCACGAAGCTGTCCGAGATCCGCGACGGTTGCTACGATATCCACGAACGCATCCGCGACATGAACGCCAATGGTGTTGCCGCGGCACTCAACTTTCCGTCATATCCCCAATTTTGCGGCCAGTACTTCGCCAGGGCGCAGGACAAAGACCTCGGTCTGGCGGTCTTGCGCGCCTACAACGACTGGCATATCGATGAGTGGTGCGGCACCTACCCGGGCCGGATGATCCCGCAGGCTCTCCCCCCGATCTGGGATCCGCAGGCCATGGCCGACGAGGTTCGGCGCGTGGCCAAGAAGGGCTGCCATGCCGTCACATTCTCGGAGAATCCCACCAAGCTGAACTATCCGTCGCTGCATGATCAGCACTGGGATCCGTTCTGGCAGGCCTGCAGCGACGATAACGTGATCGTGAACCTGCACATCGGATCGTCGTCATCGGTGGTCATCACCTCGATCGACGCCCCGGTGGACACCATGATGACGCTGCAGCCGATGAGCATCGTGCAGGCAGCGGCGGACCTCATCTGGTCGCCGACCCTGCGCAGGTTCCCGGACCTGACATTCGCCCTGTCCGAAGGCGGGATCGGCTGGGTGCCCTACTTCCTGGAGCGCATCGACCGGGTGTACAAGATGCACCGGGCCTGGACGCACCAGGACTTCGGCGACAAGTTGCCCAGCGAGGTCTTCCTGGACCGAATTGCGGTGTGTTTCATCGATGATGCATTCGGTATCGAGACCAGGGACAAACTCAACCTCGACATGGTGGCGTGGGAGTGCGACTACCCGCACTCCGACTCGACGTGGCCGCTGGCTCCGGAGACCCTGGCGATCTACCTCGACGGTGTCGACGATGACGAGATCGACAAGATCACCCACCGGAACGCGTTGCGGCTCTACTCCTTCGACATGTTCTCCCACATCCCCAAGGAGCAGTTGACGGTCGGTGCGCTGCGGGCGCAGGCCAAGGATGTCGATCTAGGCTTCCGCTCCTCGGAGCGGCTCAAGAAGACGGGCACCGACACGGTCACGGTGCTCGATCTGGCGCAAAAGCTACCCGTCTGACGGTCAGCAGGGTCATGTCGCGCTGAGCCGCCGGCCTGTGATGGTCTGATAGCCTCCGAGCGAAGGGCTTTCGCTCGGAGGTAACCAGAGGCGAGTCGCGGGAGGTGTGATGGCACCGGCACAGCTGTCAGACAACACCCGGCGATCCGAGATCCTCGACACCGCCGAATTGCTGATCGCCACCCGAGGCCTTCGGACCTCGCTGCAAGAGATCGCCAGTGCCGCCGGCATCCTCACCGGCAGTCTCTACCATCACTTCGTCTCCCGCGATGATCTGCTGCTGGCTTTGGTGCGCCGCTACCATTCCGACCTCGCCGACGTCAGTGCGGCCGGACTGCGGCGACTCGACACCCATGACTCGGTGACGGCCGAGGACAAGATCATCGAGCTGGGTGCCGATATCGCCCACTGCGCGGTCCGGAATCGAGCCGCGCTGCAGATGTCCTTCTACGGGGCACCCTTCGACAACGCGGAACTGGTGGAATTGCTGCGCGCCTCGCCGGTATCGGCCGTGGACGCGATGGTCCAGACCCTGCGGGCCGGACGGTGGAGCGGTGACGTCAGACCTGAACTGGACCTGCCGGTGCTGGCGAACCGGCTGTGTCAATCGATGCTGCATGTGGGTCTCGATGTCGTCCGTGGCGACCTACCGCCGGCCGAAGTGGCCACCGCGCTGTGCCGGATCATGTTGAAAGGCCTGGTTTTCGAATCGCCCGCCGATGAGGGTCTGGATGAGTCCGCGGCGTTGCGGGCCGCCCAACAGGTGATCGACACCTGGACTGACAACCAGACGGCCGTTGCGGGTCTGAACGTCAAAGCCGCTCACATTCGCCGGACGGCACTCACCGTGTTCGGGCGCAAGGGTTTCGAGGTCACCACGATCCGCGACATCGCGGCCGCCGCGAGCCTCAATGCGGCCACCGTGTACCGGATCATCGGGTCCAAGGAGGACCTGCTGGCGTCGATCATGCGCGACTTCGGTGCGAAGACGGTGACGGCGTCGGTCGCGGCGATGGATGCGCCCGCGACCCCGGTGCAGAAACTGGACGCGCTGAGCTGGATCTTCATCAACGCGGTCGCGCAGTTCCCCGACGAGTGGAAGATCCAGCTCGCCTGGATGCGCCAGTCGCCGCCCGGCACGCCGAATCCCGGCTACGCGTTCGGCGAACGGATGCAGCAGTTGCGCGAACTGCTGACCGCCGGCATCGACTCGGGCGAGCTTCGCGGCCACGGCATCTCGCGCGATCTGCTGACGCGGTGCGTGATGGACGTGTTGTGGGTCCCCGAGGACATCATTCGCGATACCGGCATCCGCGGTGCGCTCACGCTGGCGCGCGAAACGGTGCTCCGCGGCGCATCGCAGCGCCGTGACCTATCCGCCGGGACCGTTGGGCCACTTCAGAAGTGATCCCGCGTCCACGCGAATGTGCTGCCCGGTGATGTACCGGCTGTCGTCGGAGGCCAGGAATACCCCCAGGTTCGCAACGTCTTCCGGCTCGACGTACGGAATGGGCATGGCCTGAAAAAGGGTGAACAACGGCTCGGCGTCCGCGCGGGTGGCCTGCTGGCCGGCGTTGGTGAGGTCGGGCCGGAACATGCTGTACATACCGTCGTTCTGCACGGACCACGGCGATCGCGTGGGCTCTGCCCTGCCCGCGGACCGCCCCGGTGATGAATGCGACCTTGCCGTCGAGCTTTCCAGGCATCCGACCTCCACTCTGGTTGGCGCGGCGCAGGCGGCCGCCGATCCCAACGTAAGGCAGATGTCCGTCTGGATCAACGGAATGAGACAAAGTTTTGGTCATACGCGAAACCAGGAAGGACGCCGCGTGACAGTCGGATTGACGCGTGCTGTCACGTCGCGGTATTTTGAAACAAATGTTTGGTGAAGCGGCTTTGGAGGACACAAGGGTGACGGGCAACCAGACTGTCGAGCTGTATTACGACCCGTTCGACCACGTCATCGATGACGACCCGCACTCCGTCTGGCGGCGGATGCGCGCAGAGGCACCCCTGTACTACAACGAGAAGTACAACTTCTACGCCCTCAGCCGTTACGACGACGTGGCTCGTGCCCTGCCGGACTGGCAGACCTACCGGTCGGGACACGGCACCACGGCGGACATCCTGTTCAGCGCTATCGAGGTACCCCCGGGCATCCTGCTCTTCGAGGATCCACCGATACATGACCTGCACCGCCGGCTGCTGTCCCGGGTGTTCACCCCCCGCCGGATGCTCGCAGTCGAGGACCTGGTGCGCGACTTGTGTTGTCGCGCACTGGATCCACTGGTCGGTGGGGAGGGATTCGATTTTGTGAAGGATCTCGGTGCGGTGATGCCGATGCGCACCATCGGCTATCTGCTGGGCATTCCCGAGGAGGGTCAGCAGGCCATCCGGGACCGCAACG
Organism: Mycolicibacterium cosmeticum; assembly: GCA_016197365.1. Lineage (GTDB taxonomy): Bacteria > Actinomycetota > Actinomycetes > Mycobacteriales > Mycobacteriaceae > Mycobacterium > Mycobacterium cosmeticum_A. The sequence goes on from JACPVS010000021.1 coordinate 31,569, forward strand.
ACCAGAACATCACCGTCGCATCGGAACAGGGTGAGGTCAGGGCGACCATCTTCGCCGAGTCCATTGCGATGTTCGCCGAGTACATCGAGTGGCGGTCGGCCCATCCTTCCGACGACCTGATGACCGAGCTGCTCAACGCCCAGGTCGAAGAGCCGGACGGGTCGATGCGCTCGCTGGAACGTAACGAAGTACTGGCCTACACCGCGATGATCGCGGGGGCGGGTGACGAGACCACCGCACGCCTGATCGGCTTCATGGGGCAGCTGCTCGGTGAACACCCGGACCAGCGCCGCGAATTAGTCGAGAATCCCGCGCTGATCCCCTCCGCGGTCGAGGAGACGCTGCGCTACGACCCGCCGTCGCCGGTTCAGGGCCGCTACGTCGCACAAGAGGTGGAACTCCACGGGCACACGCTGCCGGAGGGTTCATACATGTTGTTGCTCAACGGATCGGCGAATCGCGACGAATCCCACTTTCCCGATCCGGACCGGTACGACATCCACCGCACCGGAGGTCATCTCAGCTTCGGCCAGGGACTGCATTTTTGCCTGGGCTCGGCGCTGGCCCGGTTGGAGGCGCGGGTGGCCTTCGAAGAGGTCCTCAAGCGCTGGCCCGACTGGGAGGTCGACTACCCGAATGCCATCCGGGCCAGGACCTCCAGTGTGCGCGGCTGGGCGCAACTCCCCGTCCACGTCGGATAGCCGCGGGGGGCGCCTGCCACGACGCAGAATGGGTGCATGGATCCCCGCCGGTTGCAGCTGCTGCTGACGTTGTCCCGGCTCGGTTCCATGCGGGCGGTGGCCGATGCTCATCACCTCACCACGTCGACGGTCTCCCAGCAGCTCGCGGCACTGGCCAAGGAGACCGGGACGACGCTCATCGAGCCGGACGGCCGCCGGGTCCGTCTGACGCCCGCCGGGCGACGTCTCGCCGACCATGCCGTCATCATCCTGGCCGCCCTCGACGCCGCGCGGCTGGATCTGGATCCGGCCGCCGACCCGGCCGGAACTCTGCGGGTGGGCGGCTTCGCGACCGGTATCCGGGTCTCGCTGTTGCCGATCGTGCCCGACCTCACCGCACGCCACCCGGGTATCGACATCGTGGTCAGCGAGTACGAGCCTGTCGAGGCTTTCCGGTTGCTCGCCGACGATGATCTGGACCTCGCCCTGACCTACGACTACAACCTGGCACCCGCATCGCTGAGCCCCGTCCTGGAGGCGGTCCCGCTGTGGAACATCCCGTGGGGGCTCGGCGTCCCGCAGCATTCGGGATCGGGGACGGCCGCACCGACGTCCATTGCCGCGTATGCCGACCGTCCGTGGATCGTCAACTCGCGCAACACCGCCGACGAGGTGGCACTGCGGACGCTGGCGGCGCTCGCGGGTTTCACGCCGCGCATCGCGCACCAGATCGACAGTCTGGATCTGGTCGAGGATCTCATCACCGGCGGCTACGGCGTCGGCCTGCTCCCGGTCGGACGGCCGACAGCGGCCGGGGTGACGGTGATGGAGCTCGCCGACCCCAGGATCGTGCTGACCACCTACGCGGTGACGAGGCGCGGGCGCGCCGACTGGCCGCCACTGCGTGCGGTGCTGGACCGGCTCCGGCCTGCGCCTGGTCCGCTGCCGACTCCCCCGTGGCCGCGGCCGGCTCCGGAGTCGGCCGGGACGAGCGTGGTGTCGGGCTGAGGTTTCCAGCGTATTCTCAGGTAGGTGCGTACCTTGTCCCGTTTGATCGCCGCGACCGCCCTCGCCGGGGCAGTGGGTGGGACGCTGTTGCTCCCCGCCGCGATGCATGAGCCGGCGGCGGCCCTAGCCACCTGTCCCAATCAGGGAATCCTCGTCGGCAAGCAGCAGGTCGGCGCGTACACCGACAACTGCGATCTCGTCGTCACCGCTCCACCGGCCATCGGCGCCGCACCCAGCGCGGGCGCGATCATCGCCTGCCGCGGCATTCAGGGCTGCCTCTCCGACTTCGTCAACAACCCCGGCTGGGTGAAGGTGCCGCGGGTCGACACCCGTCCGCGCCAGAGTCCGTAACCGTCACCTCGGCTGGTTGGGTACCCCAAGGAACAGCTGCTCGGTGGGACCGGATGTCACGTAGCCGCCGAGTTTCGTCACCAGGTGTGGCGCGAAGACGGCCCCGTAGACGGCGTGGCCGACAATGATCACGGCGACGATCGATACCAGCGTCGACTGCACACGCGTGCGGGTGATCCGGTCCGACCACGACTCGATGACATTGCGGCCTTCGGCGTCGGTGCGGCCGAGCAGATAGGCGAAGACCATCACCTGCACGCCCATCGCGATCGCGTCATAGATGGGGTACTGGTACTTGCTGCCTTCGAAGATGGCCAGGCCGGGAATGACGTAGCCGTAGTAGAAGATGCCCAGTCGGGGCCCGAAGAATGCGTTGAACAGCAGCGCCCAGACAAAACCGACGGCGAGGCCGACGGACAGCAGGGCGTACGGCCTGCGCCAACCGAAGCGGGTCGCGGCCCGTCGGCCGAGCGCTGCACCGATCACGCCGGGCAGCACGAAATATGCGATATAGCCCAGCGGAACCGAGGAGGGCAGTCCGCCGCCGTAGGTCATGTTCATGGGCCACCACGAGGGCATCCGCGGAAGTGCGGGCGGGAACTGCGCGTACATCGTCCAGTCGTACGGCGCTTCGATCCAGGAGAACGAAATGGCCGAGATCGAGACCAGAAGCAGAGGGTGCAGCCGGCCGCGGCGGATGCTCAGATAGACGCCCACCGCGAGGAACACGACACCGCCCACATACGCGAAGGTGAGTCCGACGATGAGTGCCGGTGTCAGTCCGGTGTTCACTTGCCACGCGCCTCGGGATCGAAGTACGTCACCAGTCCGAAGATCAGGATGATCAGCCCGAACAGGGTTCCGAGCATGATGAGTTGGCCCACGACCACGTCCCTTCCATACTTGACGATCGTTTAATAGTGGACACTATTAAACCCGCTCGGGTCAAGGGCCCGCTATCGTGAATTCCTGTGTCCCAACGAGGTTCGTCCCGCAGGCCTCCCGGTGAGCCCCGGCGCCTGCTGCTCGACGCGGCCCGCGACCTGTTCGGACGCCGCGACTATCGCAGCACCACCACCCGGGAGATCGCCGGCGCGGCCGGCGTCAGCGAATACCTGCTGTTTCGCCATTTCGGTTCCAAGGCAGGACTTTTCCGGGAGGCGCTGGTGGTGCCCTTCCTCAGTTTTCTCGATGAGTTCGGCACCACCTGGAAAGCCGTCGACCCCGACCGGACCGACGAGGAAGAGTTGGCGCGGCAGTTCGTCGGCCGCCTCTATGACGTCCTCGTCGACCATCGGGGCCTGCTGCTGACCCTGGTGGCCGCCGAGGGCCTGGGCGAGGACGACATCGAGGCCGCCGGCATCGCCGACATCCGGCGAGCGCTGGCCATGCTGGGCCGGATCAGCGCGGAGGGCATGCAACTTCGCGGCCTGCAGTCCAGTCAGCCCGATCTGCCTGCCCACTCGGCGGTGGCCATGGTGGTCGGCATGGTGGCACTGCGCTCCACCTTCGCGGGCGATCGGCAACCTTCGCGGGAGGCCATCGTCGACGAACTCGTCCAGGCGACCCTGCACGGCTTCCTGCACCGCCCCGACTGACTGCCGCCGTCACCGGGCGGCGGCGGGCAGCACGTTCTCCCCGACCCGGTTGAGGTAAGGCCACGCCGTCTCCGGTGGCAGCCCGCCACAGAGCGGCGACAGGTTCAGAAGGCCACCGCCGCGGACTGTTTCGACGCGTGCAAGAGGTGCTGCCGTTGGCGAGTAACCCCAGCCCGTATCTGCCCGCCCTGCGGGCCGCTGCGAGGCTGGCCCCGCCCCACATGAGGACCGGGCCGCCGGGTGTCCGCGGGGGCGGGGACACCACGATGTGTCTGCCGTGGTGGCTCACGGGGCGACCCGTGAGCAGTTGTCGAAGAAGTTCCACCTTGTCGTCGGCGAGGCGGCCGCGCTGGGCGGCGTCAAGACCGAAGTGCTCGAATTCCTCTGGGCGGTAACCGAGCCCGAGAACATAAATGGCCCGGCGCCGGCTGATGACGTCGAGGAGCGCCATGTCCTCGGCCAGTCGGACGGGGTCGTGAAATGCCACGATGACGACCAGGCTCAACGCCAGCCGCTCGGTGCGGGCCGCGATGGCCGCGCCGAGAATTAGCGGCGCGGGCAGATACCCGTCCTCGGAACCATGGTGTTCGCACAACACCGCCGCGACACCGCCATGCCGTTCGGCCCACGCCGACATGTCGATTGCTGCCGCGTACAGGTCCGTGGCCGGAGCGCCGAAAGCCGGCGCCCGCATGTCGAATCGCAGGGTGAACATCGATTCACATGTTAACCTAAGTGTTGTTTCATTGAATGAACTTCGGAGCAGGCCGACGGGTAGCTTCACCCCAGTGCCGCACTCGCTTCTCCGGTGCGGAGCAAACGTTAGGTATCTTCGGAGGGTCGATGTCAGCACATCGATACCGCGTCGTGGTCTGGGCGACGGGTGGGATCGGTTCGATCGCCATCCGGGCCATCACGGCGCGCCCGAACCTGGATCTCGTGGGCGTCTGGGTGCACTCCCCCGACAAAGCGGGATTGGATGCCGGCGAAGCCGGCCAACGGCGAACCCATCGGCCTGCGCGTGACCGCCAGCACCACCCGGCTGGTCAATCCGCATGCGTACGAGCCAGCCGAATGGCGGGACCAACTGGTCGCCGCGGCCGAGGCGGGCCAGTCGACGTTGTACGCCTCCGGTATCGAGCCCGGCTTCGCCGCGGACTACCTGCCGCTGGTACTGACCACCCAGTCCTCCCAGATCGAGAAGATCCACGCCTACGAGATCGGCCTGTACGACGACTACGGCGTCGCCGACATCATGAGTGAGGCCATGGGATTCGGACGGCCGCTGGACTACCAACCGTGGATCGGCTTCCCGGGGGCCATCGCCGGTGAATGGCAAGGGCAGATCCGGATGATCGGCGACGCACTCGGGGTCGAGATCGACGAGGTGCGTGAGTTGCTCGAGCGCGCGGTGACCGACCGGACCCTTGAGGTCGCCATGGGCACCGTGGACGCCGGCACCTGCGGTGCGTTGCGGATGCAGGCCATCGGGGTCGTCGACGGGTCAGCTCGATCGACCTACCGCTGACGATCCCCAAACACGCCTTCGCCACCCGGTAACCGTGCCGTTCGGATCGGTTCGCGTATAACCACTTGTCCTGCCACGTTGCGCCGGTAGGTTCTGCTGCCATGACACAAGGCGGCAGCGAACCATTCCCCACCACGACCGAACCCGGCGCGCTCGGCACCCGCTTCTTCGCACGGCTGATCGACGGCGTCCTGATCGGCATCGTCTTCTTCGTGGCCGGCTTCGTCCTCGACATCCTGGGCAACTACTGGGTGACCGGCCTGTTCTCCGGCCTGCTGGTATTCGTCTACTTCACGGCTTTCGAAGGGACCCAAGGGTGGACGCCGGGCAAGAAGCTGCTGGGGCTGCATGTGCGCGGGCCCAACGGTGCGGCCAAACCGGACCTTCAGCAGGCCGCGATCCGCAACTCCTTCACCCTGCTCGCCGTGGTGCCGTTCGTCGGTGGCTTACTCGCGTTCATCGCCTACATCGTGATCGCGGTGACCATCAACGGCAGCCCCACCAAGCAGGGCAAGCATGATGAATTGGCGGGGGGCACACAGGTTCTGAAGGGCTGACCGCCTACACGAAGATATCCAGGATCAGCACCACGGCCAGACCGCTGACCGAGAGCACCGTCTCCATGATCGACCAGGTCTTGATGGTCTGACCGACGCTGAGCCGGAAGTACTGGTTCACCAACCAGAATCCGGCGTCGTTGACGTGGGAGAAGAACAGCGAGCCGGCGCCCACCGCCAGCACCACCAGGGACACCTGGCCGGTGCTCATGCCCTCGACGAGGCCGAGGATCAACGACGATGCGGTGATGGTCGCCACCGTGGCGGACCCGGTGGCAAGCCGGATCAGCACCGCGAGCACCCAGGCCAGCACCAGCACCGAGATGTGCACGCCCTCGGCCCACCGGGCCAACATGGTGCCGATACCGCTGTCCACCAGGACCTGCTTGAAACCGCCACCCGCCGCGACGATCAGGATGATCCCGGCCACCGGGGGCAGACTCGACTCGAGGCATTTGGTGATCGCGTCACGGGTCATCCCCCCGCCCTTACCGAGGGTGAACATGCCGACCACGACGGCGAGCAACAGCGCGATCAGCGGGGTACCCAGGGCGTCGAGAATCTGCCGCAGCCATTGCTTCTCGTTGTCGATGAAGATGTCGGCAAGTGCCTTGCCGAGCATCAGCGCGACCGGCAGCAGCACCGAGAACAGCGTGATACCGAAGGACGGATGCTTCTGTCCGGTGCGTGCGGCCTCCGGGTCGGCGTCGAAGGTGTCGGGCGCGTCCACGACCACCCACTTGCCGGCCAGCTTGCCGAACAACGGTCCCGCCACGACGATCGTCGGGATCGCCACCAGCACACCGAGACCCAGTGTGACACCGAGATCGGCGTTGAGCAGGCCGACGGCCGTCAGCGGACCGGGATGGGGCGGCACGAAACCGTGCATGGCGGACAGGCCCGCCAGCGCCGGGATGCCGATGGTGATCAGGGACTGCTGCGAACGGCGTGACACCAGGTAGATGACAGGCATGAGCAGCACGAGACCGATCTCGAAGAACATCGGCAGGCCGATGATGGCGCCCACCAGCGCCATGGCCCACGGCAGCATGCGCGGTGAGGCCGCGCCGACGATGGTGTCCACGATCTCGTCGGCACCGCCGGAGTCGGCGAGCAGTTTGGCGAACATCGCACCGAGCGCGATGAGGATGCCGACGCTGGCCGCCGTCGACCCGAACCCGTCGGTGAAGGATTTCAGGACCTTGGTGAGGTTCTCCCCCGCGACCAATCCCACCGTCAGCCCGCCGAAGATGAGGGCCAGGAACGGGTGCAGTTTGACCAGCGTGATCAGGACGACGATGACGGCGATGCCGACGAGGAACGCCAAGATCAACTGCGTCGCGGATGCCACGGGCTCAACGAGCTTGGGCGCGTCGGCCAACAAGGTGACTGCGGCGTTCATCGGGGCTCTCCTCCGGTGAGTGAGATGTAGGTGTCGACGATGGAATCGATGCTGCGGCCGACGTCGATGGCGACGCCCGCCTCGTCTGCCTCAAGCGGCTCGAGGGTGTCGAATTGGGATGCCAGCAGCGAGGCCGGCATGAAATGTCCGGGCCTGCTGGCCTGGCGGGCGCCGATGACCTCAGGGGTGCCGGACAGGTGCAGGAACAGGGTTCCGGTGCAGTGCTCGCGCAGCTGATCGCGGTAGCGGCGTTTGAGTGCCGAGCAGCTCATGACGCCGCCGTCGCCGCAGTGCTCGCCCAGCCACTGGCCGATGGCCTCCAGCCAGGGGCGGCGGTCGTCGTCGTCGAGCGGATGGCCCGCCTTCATCTTCTCGATGTTGGCGGGCGGGTGGAAGTCGTCCGCGTCGGCGAACGGGACGCGCAGACGTTGTGCCAGCGCCGCGCCGACGGTCGACTTCCCGGATCCGGAGACGCCCATCACGACGATGGGTGATGTCAGCCCGCTGACCATGTGCACCTGCCCTTTACTGTGTTTGACCTCACACAGAATGACGCAAAAGTCTGACGATTGCAAGAACATCACGAATAGATCTGTTTTAAACGGGTGCAGCAAAGTTATGACACGATGTATCCCGTGGGACCTTCGTCAAACGTCAGCGCGCTGCACGACAACGTGCTGACCGGTCTGGGTGCCGCCGTGGTGTCCGGGAAGTACCCACCGGGCGGTGTGATCACACTCGAAGGGGTCAGCGCCGAACACGGCGTGTCCCGCAGCGTCGCGCGCGAGGCGATCCGCGTACTCGAGTCGATGGGCATGGTCGCGTCACGGCGCCGCGTCGGCATCACCATCCAACCTGCCGTCAATTGGAATGTGTTCGATCCCAGGCTGATTCGTTGGCGGCTGGAATCAGGTGACCGGGCCGCGCAACTGGTCTCGCTCTCCGAGTTGCGCCGCGGGTTCGAACCCGCCGCTGCGGCACTGGCCGCGCGGCGGGCGAATCCGCACCAGTGCCGGATCATGGCCGCCGCGGTCTCGGACATGGTGGTGCACGGCCGATCCGGTGACCTCGTGTCATACCTGCAGGCGGACAAGATCTTTCATCAGACGCTGCTGGAAGCCAGTGGCAACGAGATGTTCCGGGCACTCAACGGCGTGGTCGGTGAGGTGCTGACCGGCCGGACCCATCACGGGATGATGCCCGAGGTACCCAACCCCGCGGCCATCGACCTGCACGACGAGGTGGCCCGCGCCGTGCGGTTACGCGATGAGGCCGGCGCCGAACGGGCGATGCGGGCGATCATCGACGAGGCCGCCCATGCCGTGGCCGAGGACGCCTGACAACGGGCGCACCGCTCACATTTGGGGCGGCTGATCGTCGGTGCCCTGTTTGAGTTGACCGTGCCGGATGAGTGCGGTGGTGGCCTGGTCCCACCGCAGCGTCTGCTCCCGGCTGTAGAGGGGTCCCGGGATGTGACGTTCGATCTGCTTGCGCAACACGCTCGCCGTCACGCGCACCAGGACCGGGTTCAGCACGGACCACACCGGATCGAGATCGGGCTGGGTCAGGCCACGGGCAAGGAACGCCTCGCCTTGAGTGGCGCTGATCCGCACCAGGCCGTCGAAGACCGCAGCGCCCGTCGCCCCGCCTTCTGGGAGCACCCGGGCGAGGTAGTCGATCACCTCCGGATGCTCGATGAACAGCCGTGCCGTGCCGCCCTGGAAGATGCTCGGCTCTTCCCCGGACGTGGGAGGCGATGGCCGGTCGACGAGCATCCGGCCACACACCGCGAGTACGTGTTCGTCGACCGCCGCGATCAATTCGGCCTTGCTGCCGAAGTAGTGCTGGATGAGACCGACGCTGACATCGGCCGCGTCGGCGATGGTCCGCAGCGAGGTCCCCGACACGCCGTGCTCGGCGAAGCAGACCATCGCGACATCGCGTATCCGCTGCTGGTTGGTGGTGTCGGCCGCCGCGGAACGAGGTGTTCCCGCCGCGTCCGCCATGGCCGAAACCTTACCGGGGCACAGAACCCGGGCCGCCGAGAGTGCTTGACTGTCGGGGTGAGCAGACCGACTTCTGTTGCCCGACGGTTGTTCGACCGGCTGGAGCCCGTACACGCCGTCACCTACTTCGCCCCGGAATCGCGTGCCGCGCTCGCCGACCTGGGTTACCGCGGATTCTGGACGGGCTACTTCGCCGCCCGTTCGGCACCGCTCGGGCAGGTACCGCCGGAGGTGGTCACCGCGCTATTCTACAACTTCTCCCCGCGGCAGGTGCACAAGGCGTTGCCGGCGGCGTGGGAGATCGCCACTCCGGCCGCGGTGGTGACGGCCCGGCAGGACGCGGCGGTGGCGGCCTTGCGCCGCTACGGGATCACCGACGACGAGACGGTGCGCTCCGCGGCGGAGCTGGCAGAAGTCGCCGCGCGCTCGGCCCCGTTGCACGGTCGCGCCCTGTTCGCCGCCAATGCCGCGCTGCCGTGGCCGGATGAGCCGGTGGCCAAGCTCTGGCACGCCACCACCCTGCTGCGCGAGCAGCGCGGCGACGGGCATGTCGCGGTGCTGGCCGCGCGCGGGATCAGCGGCCGCGCGTGCAACGTGCTGCATGCCGTGGCCGGCCGGGTGCCCCGCGAGATGATCGCTCCCAGCCGTGATTACGACGAGCAGGCCTGGCAGGAGCAGCTGGACGAACTCACCACGCGCGGACTCGTCGACGCGGGCGGATCGCTGACGGCCGACGGCGCGGCCCTCAAGGCGCAGATCGAGGAGGACACCGACCGGCTGGCGTCGGGTGCCTTCGACGCGCTCGACGACCGGCAGTTGGCCGCGCTGTTCGCCGCGCTGACCCCACTCACCCGGCTGGTGGTGGCGGGTGGCGACATCCCGGCCGCCACCCCGATGGGACTCAATCGCGACGAGCTGGACGACGACTCTCTTCAGGGCACTCGCTAACGAGGGCCGTACATGATGAGACCGACGCCGGCCAGGCACACCAGCGCCCCGGCCAGGTCCCAGCGGTCGGGCCGGAACCCGTCGGCCACCATGGCCCACACCAACGAGCCCACGACGAACACGCCGCCGTAGGCGGCCAGCACGCGGCCGAAATGTGCGTCGGGCTGGAATGCGGCGACGAATCCGTATGCGCCCAAGGCGATCACGCCGACACCGGCCAGCCACCAGCCGCGGTGTTCACGCACGCCCTGCCACACCAGCCAGGCGCCGCCGATCTCGAGCACCGCCGCGAGCACGAACAGGGCCATCGATTTCAGCGCAAGCATGCCACCAGCTTGCCCTCCTCAGAGGTTGCGGTTCCATTCCACCCAGCCGGTGCCGCGGCGGCCGTCGTCTGCGGTCACGCTCACCCAGGCCCGCGGGAAGTGGCTGACCTTACCGTCCGGGGAGGTCAGGAGCACCGGTGCGTGCCCCTTTACCTCCACGCTGACCGAGACGTCGCCGGGCGCCAGCGCGATGGACGTCGATACCGGCAAGCCGTTGTCGCCGAAGGCTTTCTCTGCGGACACCGACTGCAGTTCGACGAACTCGTCACCCTTCTGCAGGTAACCGATCCCGACCGGGGGGATGCCGGGGATCCTGATGTCGACCCCGTGCAGGTGGGTGCCGTCCTCGAGGTGCAGGGCGCTCCACACCCAGTCCATGCTCCACCAGTCGCGTACCCCCCACGAGTGGTCGCGCTGCCCGGGGACCGCGGACAGGGTGTACTCATGTCCTGCCACCGTCGCCGTGCCGCTGACCGTGCACGGGATCTCGTAGCGCGGCGTGATCCGGTACTGGTACGGCGTTCCCGCGGTGGTGAACTCCAGATCCAGCGTCAGGTCCGCGGGCCGGCCGGTACCGCCATGCAGCAGGCCGGCGGGATCGTCGAAAGCCTCACCGCGGCCCCGCACGGTGACACGGTAGGAGCGCAGCGGGTCGATCGCCGTCAGCGACAGATCGAGAGCATCGGTGCGCAGACGTCCGGGATCGGCGGGCAGCGTCACCTCGAAATCGTTGAGCGCCACCGTCGGCATGCCCGGCCCGCAGACCAGCGCGTTCACCCAGGCCGTGCCCTGATTGGGAATCAGTCCCAGGCGCACCCAGCCGCCGATGCCCTGGGCATCGTCCGTGAAATCGAAATACCAGCTCTCACTCCACAACGGCTCATCGGTCGGTTGATGCGGGCCCTCGTCCTCGGCGTCGGGTGTGAGTGGCTCTGGCGCAGCAGCTCCCGGGAGCACCGCGAGTGCGTCGATGTCCAGCACGTGCTCACAGTGCCGGTGCAGCATCGTCATGAACATCGCGTCACCGCGGTCGGTCCGCTCGACCAGCATCGACGAGACGATCGCCATCATCACGCCGAAGAAACTCTGCCTGCGCACGCCGTCGCGCACCTCGCCGAGCGTCGGCGCACCGGTGCCGAGGGCACCGTGATAGGTGGCCAGCAGGTCCTCGTAGTGCTCCCGGCGCACTTCCGGCGCCAGCGCGCAGCCCAGGAAATACGCGACGTCGGTGCACGCCGGTCCCCAGGTCACGGTCTGCCAGTCCACCACCGTCAGTGGCCGGTCGGCGCCGGGCTGCCCGAACAGCATGTTGTCCAGCCGGTAGTCGCCGTGCACCAAACCCGCTGTGGCCCCGGCCTCTTGGGCCAGGTAGTCGTCGAAGGCGCCGACCAGGCGCTCGCATACCGCGCGGTGCCGCGGGTCGATCCGGTCGGCGTAGCGCTCGGCGAACGCCGCGTACAGGCCGGCGATCAGCGCCTGGTTGATGGGCGCGTCGCGGTTCAGCCAGGCCGCGCCGGCCAGTTCGGGGTTTCCCAGTAGCGGGCCGTGCACCAGGCCCAGTTGGTGCAGTGCCAGCGCCGCCTGTTGGGCTGTGGCCCCGCGGATCTCGTCACCGACGGTCGCGGGTGCGGCATCGCCGAGGACCAGGTCGAACGCACCGGTCTCGGCATCGTAGGCGTGGTGGAAGCACGGTGCGAACGGCGCGTGCTCCCCCGCGCTCACCCCGGGTGCGACCTCGGCGTAGAACCGCACTTCGCGTTCGTAGAGGCCCATCGCCAGCCCGGTGGTGCGGCTGCTCGGGTCGGCCGCGGCCACCTTGAGCACCACCGACGCCGGGCCGCTGTCGCCGTCGGCATAACGCAGCGCCACCCGGTAGCACTCGCTCATCTGGCCGGTGCCGATGCGCTCGACGTCGTGTCCGGTGACCCGGCCCCTACCCAGCACGCCGGTGAGCCATTCGTCGGTCAGATCGTCGGGTCGTTCGATGAGTTGACTCTGCACGGGTGTGAACCTAGCAGTGGCGGCGATCACATGTGACAGGTGTCAAGTTTTTCTTCCGCGACGTCCAGCGCCGGGTTGCGGTCGAAGAAGCCGAACGGTTTCAGCCAGAACGACACGATGTCGACCGGCATCACCGGCCAGTCCTCCGGCCGGGTGATGTGGTGCAGGCCGAAGACGTACCAGAGCACCACGTCGGTGTTCAGGATCGGCCGGTCGGCCTTCGTCCATTCCCCCAGGCCGGTGTCGGATACCGACTGGTTGACGAATTCGCCTGCCGGCCAACGCTCGTCGGCGTGGTTGGGGGTGACCCACAGGGTGTGGCCGATGACGTTGGCCCGCTTCAGCACGGGCGCGGACGGATCGAACATGGCAGGCAGCGCCCCGGTGGGCACCAGCTTGTACGACGGGTGGGTGCCCAGGCCGTTGACGACGTTGGTGTTGACCACCTTCCAGCTGCGCTGGGTGCCGAAGTTGAGGTCCTGCTTGCCTTCGTTCTCGGTGCGCAGCGGGACGTTTCTGGTGACCACCGACAACCCGTGCGGGTTCTGCTCCGAGATGGGCTCGGCGTAGGACTCCGACATGTAGACGGTGTTGTCCGGCCCATCGATGTCCAGGTCCAGGCGGGCGACCAGGAAGTGCTGATGAAACGGGGCGTAGGTGCGCTCGTCGACGAGGGTGCCGTTGGGATTCGGCGCACCCGGCGGCAGCGGGGTGGTGACCATGATGCCGGTGGCCCGGACCTCGCACTCGATGTTGCCGTCCTGGTAGAGCCGCCAGTAGACCAGGTACTCGTAGTTGGCGACGGTGACATGGAAGCTCAGCGTGAGCCTGCGCATGCGGCGCACGGCGGCACCGGCGTCGTGGTCGACGTGCTTCCACAGCACCGCGTTGTCCTCCTCATGGATGCAGATGGCGTCGGCGATGGTGTACGGCTCGCCTTTGCTGTTGTGCAGCACGGCATCCAGGTACCGGATGTCCCCCAGGCAATCACACCCGAGTGCCAATGAGGTGGTCATGAATCCGAGACCCCACTCGCCGATGTCGAAGGCGGTGCGGCGGTAATGGTCCACCGAGGCGTCCCGATACGGAACCACCATCTCCGCGAACGACATCCGGTGGGCGACGGGACGCACCCGGCCGCCGTCGCGGTAGGTCACAGCGTGCAGTGTCATCCCTTCGCGATAGTTGAAACCCACGCGCAGCGACCAGTTCTGCCACGTCAGCAGGTGGCCGTCCAGGCTGAACGACGGGCCCTCGGGCTGGGTGATGTGCAGCGGTTTGAGCGGATCACGTTGGGACGCAGCAGATATCCGATCGGGGATGTGCCGCGGGAGGTACTCGCCCATCACCTGCGGGGGCTGCACACCCTCGGCGAACGGGCCGCTGTCCTCGACCCTGAGCACCTCCATGGAGTTCAGGTCGATGACGCAGTGCAGCCCACTGATCAGATGCGCGTACGGATTCGCGCCCGGCGCGTCCCGGCGCCAGGTGTCCGACCAGCCCAGCCTGCGGTCGCGGAACTCCGGTGGCGCCACCGCATCCCCGAATGTCCAGGTGTCCATGAACACGCTGTCGAGGTCGGTGATACCGCGCCGGGCCAGCGCGGCGATCACGTCGGGGTGCGCGCGCAGCACCTGATCGCACTCGACGAATTCGTCGACGGTGAAGTTGGCCTGTACCCCCGGAATGTGCTCGAAGGATTCCACCGCCTGAGCGCTCAGTGACACCACAGCCCTGTAGGTGGCGTTGCGCGCGCGATCCAGGCAGACAGCGAGTGCCCGCCGCGGCGGGGCCTCTGCACCGCCGGCGAAGGCGCGCAACTCGTCCTTGGCCGGCTCGGCCAGTTCGATGGAGGCGAAGCGCCAGCCCGGGGCGCTCACCGCGTGGTGTGCGCCGAGGAGTGCGGCCACAGCGGTGAATTCGTCGGTGTCGAGAGGATCGAGCGGGTGCGCCATAGCTCTACGCAAGCACACCGGACGGCACTGCGCAGGCCATTCCGAAGGCTGATGCGAAGCCGTCAGCCGACCGTCAGCGTGAAGCCCTCCCAGGCCTGGCGGCGCGCGGCGGCCGGGTCGTACTCCAGATGGGTGTTGCGGTCGAAGACGAGCACCGACCGCATGTCCGTGTCATACCGGGGCCAGTCCTCGCCCGGCTTCCCGGTCCGGCTGAAGCTGCCCCACCGCGTCTGCATGTCGCGGCTGACCCGGCGCGCCGATGTACCGTCGGCCGCCGCGGTGAGCAGCCCACCGAGCCGGGTGCGGTACACCCCGAAGACGGCCAACAGTTCGGTGGCGTGTGTGGCGCCCATCCCCGACCAGTGCAGGATCCGCGGCGCGTAGTCGTAGCGGTAGACGTAGGTGGGCTGGTGGCGGTGGTGGGCCTCGGCGATGTCCCAGCTGGCGGTCCCGAAGGCGAAGTCGCCACCGAGCCGGATGCACGCGGCGCGGCGCGGGTAGTCCGGATAGGCGGCGATGACACGGTCGCGGGTTTCGGCGCCGGTCGCCGACAACAGCATCTCGATGCTCTGCTCGGTGGTCGGGAGCAGCTGCATGAAGCGGGTGAACAGCCGGCCCTCCTCGGCGTTGCTGCCCACGATCAGCGGAATCCGGTGCGCCCGCCCGGCGCGCATGGCCGCCACCGGGTCTTCGGGCAGCAGCTCGGTGCCCGCGGTCGGCCCGACCGGGAAGGCGCCCGGCATCTCCTTGCCTGCACGGGCGATCAGGGTGTCCAGCGCCGCGAGCAGATCCGCCGGCGATGCGGACATCGCTGCCTGGGCGCCGTCGGCCCGGGAGGCCCCCAACAGGCCCGCGAACTGCTCGGCGAACATGGCGGCCTGCTCCGGCGTGCGCACCATGCCGCTGGCGGCACTCTGCGAGATCGCCTGGGCGAAAAGGCCTTCGGCTGCGGGCACGGCCATCAGGGTCGCGACGGCGTGGGCGCCCGCGCTCTCCCCGAAAATCGTCACATTGTCCGGGTCGCCGCCGAACACCGCGATGTTCTCGCGTACCCACTTCAGTGCCAGCACCAAGTCCCGCAGATAGAGGTTGTCGTCGACCGGATGCTCCGGTGTGGACAGTGCGGACAGGTCGAAACAGCCCAGCGCGCCGAGCCGGTAGTTCACCGACACGTAGACGCAGCCGCGGCGGGCCAGCGCGACCCCGTCGTAGATGGGTGTCGCCGAACTGCCCATGATGTAACCGCCGCCGTGGATGAAGAACATCACCGGGAGGGGCCCGTCGTCCGCGGGATCCTCCGGTGCCACCACGTTCAGCGTCAGGCAGTCCTCGCTCATCGGCTGGTAACGGCCGACGCCCAGCAGTGTGTACATCTTCTGCTGGGGGGCGCAGTTGGTGAATCCGTGGCAGTACCGCACCCCGGGCCACGGTTCGGCCGGGCGGGGCGCACGGTAGCGCAGGGCGCCGACCGGGGCCTTCGCATAGGGAATGGAGCGCCAGCGATGTACCCCGTTGCGGGTGAATCCCTCGATCGTCCCGGTGTCGATCTTCACGCGGACGGTGTGTTCGTGCATGGCCTGACCGTAGCGAACGGCTACCCTGGCCGCATGCGGATGGCAGTGCTTCTGATGGCGTCCGCGCTGGTGGCGGGGTGTTCACAGGATATGAAGGGGGCGGCCGTCCCCGCGCCGCCACCGTTGACCGCGATCACGCCCGGAACGTCCCGTCCCGCGACCACCAATCCCCCGGCCTCGACGCCCGCGCCGACGCGCAGTCCCGCTCCCGGTGCGCCGATCGCCGAGGTGACGCGCTGGGTGGACGCCGGCAAGGCGGTACCTGCCGAGAAATTCGGCTCCGTCAGCCGCGACGGCGCCACCACCGATGTGCACGGGGTCGCGTTCACCACCGACACCGTCAGCTGCATCAGCAGTGCCCAGTACAACGACGGCGCACTGGCGTGTCTGGTGAAGCTCACCAACCCGCCCCCGAAGCCGCCCGATGCCTACACGATGTGGAAGGGCAACTGGGTGGACTTCGACGGGACGAGCGTGAATATCGGCTCCCTGCATGGGGATCCGGGCCCGTTCGGGGACGGCAGCGGCCCCGGTCTGGCCCAGGGCGAGACGTTGACGTTCCACGACTTCGCCTGCCGCGCCGACGGTGACGCGGTGGTGTGCGTCAACCATGCGCACCAGGCGGCGGCCCGGATGCGCCCGGCCGGCGTGGACGGTTTCGGTTGCCTGGCCCCGGCGACGGCGCCTCCGGACATCGGGATCAGGCTGGCCTGTTAGTCGGTGACGCCCTTGGCCTTGAGCAGGGGCAGCACGCCCTCGGCGAACCAGTATGCCTCCTCCAGGTGCGGATACCCGGACAGGATGAACTCGTCGAAACCGAGTGAGTAGTACTCGTAGATCAGGTTGGCGACCTCGTCGTGGCTGCCGACCAGGGCGGTGCCCGCACCGCCGCGGACCAGCCCCACCCCGGCCCACAGATTCGGGTAGATCTCCAGTCGGTCCACCCGGCCGCCGTGTAGGGCGGTCATCCGGCGCTGCCCCTCGGACTCCGATTTCTGATGCAGTGCAGTGGCTTTGGCGATCTGTTCGGCAGGAATACCGGCCAGCAATTCGTCGGCAACCGCCCAGGCCGCCGCCGAGGTGTCCCGGCTGATGGTGTGCAGCCGGATACCGAAGCGCACGGTGCGACGGCGCGCCTGTGCCAGTTCCCGCACCCTGGCGATCTTGGCGGCCGCGTCCGCGGGTGGCTCGCCCCAGGTCAGGTACACGTCGACGTGCTCGGCGGCGATCGGCAGCGCGGCCGGCGACGATCCCCCGAAATAGATCTGCGGCAACGGATCCGGCGGTGCGGACACCCGGGCATCGCGGACCCGGTAGTGGTCGCCGTCGAAATCCACGGACTCCTGACGCCAGATCGCCTTGACCAGGTGAAGAAACTCGCCGGTGCGGGCGTAACGGGCATCGTGGTCGAGCCAGTCACCGAACCGGCGCTGCTCGGTGTCGTCGCCGCCGCTGACGATGTTGAGCAGGATCCGGCCTCCGGAAAACCGTTGCAGCGTGGCGGCCTGCTGGGCGGCCAGGGTGGGCGGTACCAGGCCCGGACGGAATGCCACCAGGAATTTCAGCCGCTCCGTGTCGGCCAGCAATGCCGCCGTCGTCAACCAGGCGTCCTCACACCAGGTCCCCGTCGGGGTGAGCACCCCTTCGAAGCCGAGGCGATCCGCGGCGCGGGCCACCTCGCCGAGATAGCGACGGCTGGGCTCCCGGAAGCCGGGCGGCACGTGCTGCTGGGCCGAGGCGTGAGACGAGCCGACGATGAACCGGCTGTCACCGCTGGTGGGCAGGAACCAGAAGAACTTCCCCGACACTACGAACTCCTCGCTAGACCAACGCCACGCTACGGGCGCGTGCACCACGGGCGGAAGCGTTTGGTTCGTCGCGAGGAAAACGAAAAGTCCTCGGCAACAAGGGTTGCCGAGGACTTTTGGGGTGAGGTGTCAGCCGAAGCGGGTGGTGCCGGTGACGAGCTGGCCCGTCACCTGGGTGCCGTTGATCCGCGAGATGAGGGTGTTGTTGGACAGTTTGACCGCCTGATCGGCCTGCTGCAGTTTGCGCTTGTTCCGAACCTGGGCCTGGAACTGCGCCGCGTTGAGCTGCTGGAGCTCGGCCTGCTCGAAATCGCGGCCGCTGATACCGCCGTTGAACTGCACGCCGGTCACCGAGCCGTCGGGCCGCACGATCCAGGAGGCACGCGCACCGTCGAGGGCTGCGGTGTACATCCCGGCCGGGGTCGACACCGGGGCGGCGGTGAAGTCGTAGGTGATGCCGTTCATGGTCAGCGCGCCCTTCACGTCGTTGCCGGTGAAGGTCGCGTCCAGGTTGTCACGCAGTTTCGAGGTGATGTCGATGCTGCCTGCGGCCTGGTTGCCGAAGAACCAGGCCTCGTCGTCGGTGCCGTTGCAGGCATACGCCGTGACGGAATCGCCGTCGACCGAGATGCCGATCGCCATCTTCTTACCGTCCTTCTCGGTGTCGGCCATGTAGCGGGCCGACGCGGGGAACGGGGTGGCGGTCGAGCTGGAGGGGGCGGCGGTGGCCGATGAGGACCCCGCCTCGGTGGAGGGGCCACCGGAGCAGGACACGGTGCCCAGTGCGAGCATCGCGGCGGCGCCGGCGAGGAGGGTGCGGGTGAACTTTCTCATGTGCACCAGCATGGTCGCCGCCGCCCGGTGGCACATGAAGATTGTGTGGAGATTGCGTGGAGAACGCGATCCGGTTCAGGGAGCCAGGAAGTCGGCCAGCTCGGTCAGGAAGACCTGCCACGCGGGTTCGGTCTCGGTCAGCAGGTGGTTGTTGCTCTGCAACGCCACCAGCCGCGAATCCGGGATCAGGGCGGCCAGTTCCTCCCCGTAGCGCATGGGCACCCGGCGGTCATCCGCGGAATGCATGATCAGCGTCGGGCAGGACACCTCACGGGCGAGGTCGCGCACGTCGATGCGGCCGAACTCATCGAGGAAGCGCACGGCGTTCTCCGGCGAGGTGGTGCGGCGCTGGAGATGGTCGAAGGCCTCCCAGTCGGCGCGGGTGCCGTCGGGCTGGAACTGCGCGGCGAACACTTGCCGGAACGCCGGGTCGTCGCGGCCCCACCCCACCCGGGCGAGGTCCAGATCCAGTGCGGCGGCTCTTCTTTCGTCGTCGTTCATCGCCCGCACGGCGCGGCCCCGGGCGTAGGCGCCGCACAGGATGAGATGGGAGACCCGGTCCGGGTGGCGCGCGGCGTAGGCCACCGCGACCGCGCCACCCTGGGATACCCCGAGTAGCGGGAATCGTTCCAGCCCAAGCGCTTCCACCACGGTCTCCAGATCGGCGACCCAGTTGTCGAAGGTGAAGTCGATGGCTTCCCAGTCCGACAGTCCGCAGCCGCGCTCGTCGTACCGGATGAACGTGCGACCGGCGGCCAGGTCGCGCACCCAGTGCCGCCAGACCGGGCTCTCGATGTCATAGCCGAGGTGGGTCATCCAGTTGGCCGCGCGCACCAGCGGCGGTCCCTCGCCCGCCACCGCGTAGGCCAGCCGGACGCCGTCGGTGGCGCGGCAGAATGCGATGTGCTGCCGCGGCGGCGGCGCGCTGACCGGGGCGACCGGCGCCTGCGGGATGTCCAGGGTGCCGACGAACTGATAGCCGCGGCCGCGGACGGTGCGGATGTAGCGCTGCGACTCGCCGTCGTCGCCCAGCGCGCGCCGGACCGCTTTGATCCTGCTGGTAAGGGCCGCTTCGCCGACGAATCGCCCGCCCCACACCTTGTCGAACAGTTCTTCTTTGGTGAGGAACCGGTCGTGGTTGCTGACCAACTGGGTCATCACGTCGAAGACCTGCGGCTCGACCCGTACCACCTCGCCGTCGCGGCGCAGTTCGTAACGCTGGGTGTCCAGGACGAACTCGTCGAATCGCCACACACCGGCTGGAGCGTCAGGTGCGGGGGTGGACACCGCGTCATCCTAGCTGTGAGAAGCCTTCGGGGAACGTCGTCAGCGCCAGCCGTCGGCGGCCTTGGCGGCCTGGATCAGCACGTCGCAGAGGTCGCGCAATTCAGCACCGTCCGCTCCCTCGTTCAAGGCGGTCGCGATGTCCTCGGCCGCGCACCGCACCTGGTAGACCCGGTCGGACAGGTCGGCGGCCTCGTCGGCGGTCAGTACCACCGCATCCGGTGCCACCGACGTGCCTTTCACCTGGGCCCGCTGCTCATAGGCCCGCTGACGGCAGGATTGGCGGCAGTACTGCCTGCGGCGCCCCATGCCGGCGTCGGCGACCTCACGGCCGCACCAGCGGCACGGTTGCTGACGCGCGCGGCGTCGCGGCTGGGCGGGCGCCGGGGACGGGATGGCGGAGGTCACGAAACCAGACTGTAGACCTGCGACCCGGGTGTTCCCGGTAACTGCCGGTATCCTAGATGGCTGAGTCAGGAACTTCGCCGACGTCATCTGCGTTGAAGATCCGGACGAAATTCAGCCGGTAATGAGGAGTGCTAACGATGGCCGATCGTGTCCTGAGAGGAAGTCGCCTCGGAGCTGTGAGCTACGAGACCGACCGCAACCATGACCTGGCGCCGCGTCAAGTGGCGCGATACCGCACCGACAATGGCGAGATCTTCGATGTGCCGTTCGCCGACGACGCCGAGATCCCCGGCACCTGGCCCTGCAAGAACGGTATGGACGGCACCCTGATCGACGGGGACGTGCCCGAGCCCAAGAAGGTCAAGCCGCCCCGCACCCACTGGGACATGCTTTTGGAGCGGCGTTCCGTCGAGGAACTCGACGAGCTGCTCAAGGAGCGCCTGGAGATCATCAAGACCCGCCGTCGCGGATCCTGACCGTGGGCACGGCGTGCGCATCCCCTGGGTGTGCACGCCATGCCGGATGGTCAGCCGGTGATGCCGCGGGCCCGGTCCAGCCGGCCCCGAATTCCCCATTCGGCGACCTTGGTCATCGCCTCGCGGATATTTGATCCGCTCATCTTCGAGACGCCGAGTTCGCGTTCGGTGAATGTGATCGGCACCTCCACGACCGTGAAACCGGCGTTGATGGCACGCCAGGTCAGGTCGATCTGGAAGCAGTAACCCTTCGAGTCGACCGCCGCGAGGTCGATCTTCTCCAGCACCTCACGCCGATAGGCGCGGTACCCGGCGGTGATGTCGTTGATGGCCACGCCCAGCAGCACCCGCGAATAGGTGTTGGCGGTCCGCGACAGCGCGAGCCGGCGCCACGGCCAGTTGCGCACGGTGCCACCCAGGACATAGCGGGAGCCGATCACCAGATCCGCGCCGCCGTCGACCGCTTCGAGCAGCCGGCCCAGCTCTTCCGGGGCGTGGCTGCCGTCGGCGTCCATCTCCACCAGGACGGTGTATTCGCGGCCCAGGCCCCAGGCGAATCCGGCGAGGTACGCCGCCCCCAGGCCGTCCTTGCTGATCCGGTGCATGACGTGCACCCGGTCGGGATCGGCCAGGGCCAGTTCGTCGGCCAGCTGGCCGGTGCCGTCGGGGCTTCCGTCGTCGACGATCAACACATGGACGTCGGGCCGGGCGGCGTTGACGCGGCCCACGATCAGCGGGAGGTTCTCCCGCTCGTTGTAGGTCGGAATGATCACCAGAGTGCGCCGGCTCGGCGACGCCGGGTTGCCCGGTCGCTCCGCTCCTGTCCCAGGAGTGGTCATCTGCTTTCCGTGTCCTCACTGCCCGTGGCGGGCTTTTCGATCATGCCCGGGTCGGGCTGCGCATCTTTTTCGCTGGACGTGGCCGTCCGGCGTTTACGCACGAACTTCCCATTGTGCAGCATCGCCGCGACCACAGCCGCAAACCCGAGGACGATGAGGGCGATCTGGATGGCCGGGGCCCATTGCGTCGCGAACGTCAGGTTGGATTTGAGCCGCACCGCAGCGTCGAGATAGGCGGGCTCGAAGAATTCGGTGCTGGCTATCGCATGGCCGTCCGGGGCGACGATCGCACTGATCCCCACGGTGCCGGCCACCACCACGTAGCGGTCGTGTTCGACGGCACGCAGCCGCGCGAACGCCAGCTGCTGGGCGCTCATCGCCTTGTTGAAGGTGGCGTTGTTGGCCGGCACGGCGAGCAGCTGGGCCCCGCTGAGCACGGATTCGCGGGCGGCGCGGTCGAAGATGACCTCCCAGCAGGTGGTGATCCCGATCGGGATCCCGGCGGCCGTCACCACCCCGTTGCCCTCACCCGGCACGAAGTAACCGGCACGGTCGGCGTATGACGAGATGTGCCGAAAGACGTTGCGCCACGGCAGGTATTCGCCGAATGGCTGCACGATCTTCTTGTCGTGGCGCTCCCCCGGTCCGGTGAGCCCATCCCAGACCAGCACGGTGTTGGTGGCGACGGGGGTCTCGGGGGTGAAGCCGGGGGCACGCAGCACGGTGCCGACCAGGATCGGCGCATGGATGGCGCGGGCCGCTTCGGAGATCTCGGCACCGGCATCGGCATTGAGCACCGGATCGATGTCCGACGAATTCTCCGGCCAGATCACCACCATGGGCTGCGGTGCGCGACCGGCCTGCACGTCCTCGGCGAGCCGCAGGGTCTGGTTCACGTGGTTGTCCAGCACCGCTCGCCGCTGGGCGTTGAAGTCGAGGCCGAGGCGCGGCACGTTGCCCTGGATCGCGGCGACGGTCACCGTCGGGTGTTCACCCGACCCGGCTCCGGATTTGTGTACCGCGGGCCACACCAGCGCGGTGCCCAGAAGTACGACACAGATGCAGACACCGGGCAGTACCACCTCGGGGCGGGCGGCGTCGGTCGTCGCGGCGACATGATCGGGGTGGCTGCGGCGCCACCACAGCACGATCTCCAGGGCGATCGCGGTGAGGCTGAACCCGACCAGCGCCACGGCGACCGAGACCAGCGGTGCGCCGCCGATCTGCGCCAGTGGCAACAGCGGGCTGCCGGCCTGGCTGAAGCCGACCACGCCCCACGGAAAGCCGCCGAACGGCACCTCCGATTTGAGCCATTCCTGGACCGCCCACTGCGCGGCGAACCACACCGGCCAGCCCGGCAGGGTCCGCACCAGCACCGCCAACAGTCCGAACAGCGCCGGGAAGAGGGCCTGCAGCAGGGCCAGCGCCAGCCAGGGCAACGTGCCGACCAGGTTGCCGATCCACGGCAGCAACGGGATGTAGAACGCGAGCCCGAACACCAGTCCGTAGCCGAATCCGCCGGCCCGGGTGGTCTGCGTTCGGGTCAGTACCCAGCCCAGCAGGGCCAGCGACACGAACGCGCAGTACCACCAACCCCAGGGCGGGAAGCTCGCGCACATCAGCAGGCCGGCGACCATCGACACCACAAACCGTGGCCAGCGTGGCGCCGCGATCCGGCGCAGGCGGCTTCCGAACCGGGCAGGCCGGCCGGGGCCGGCCGGTGGCGCCTCGGATTCCGGCGTGGGCTCCGGTTCGGCCTGGGTGACGGATTCGGCGTCGGGTTCGGTGACGGGCTCGATGTCAGCCATGCAGGACCACGCCCCTGTGCACGGTCTGCAGGCAGCGCGGCGATTGGGCGGGCGTCACCCGCGGCAGCGCGGGGACCCGGGACCGCGGATCGGTGGACCAGCGCGCCACCACCTCGGCGGCCGGCGTACCGACCTCCAGATCGCCGGCGTCCCAGATCGCGTAGGAGGCGGGCGCGCCAGGGACGAGCGTGCCCGCGACGCCGTCACGCACGCCGGAGGCCCGCCACGCACCGCGCGTTGCCGCCGAGAACGCCGCGCGGGCCGAGACGCCGCTGCCCGGGGTGCGGTGTTCGGAGGCGGCGCGCACGGATTGCCACGGGTCAAGTCCGGTGACCGGGCTGTCGGAGCCGAAGGCGAGTGGCACGCCTTGGGATGCTAACAGCGCGAACGGGTTGAGTTTGCCGGCTCGGTCAACCCCGAGGCGCTGGGCGTACATACCGTCCGGGCCGCCCCACAAGTCGTCGAAGTTGGGCTGCATGCTCGCGATGACGCCCCATGAGCCCAGGCGTGCGGCCTGGTCCGGATCGACCATCTCCAGGTGCTCCAGCCGGTGTCCGCAGCGGGCGACGGCAGGCCCCCCGAAGCGGTCGGCAACGACCTGTAAGGCGTCGGTGACGGTGGCGACGGCCGCGTCGCCGATCACGTGGAAACCGGCCGTGATGCCGGCCTCGGTGCAGGCCAGCAGGTGCGCCGTGACGGCGTCGGCGTCCAGGTAGCTGTTGCCGCAGGTGTGCGGGGCGTCCGCGTAGGCCTCCTGCAGCCAGGCGGTCCGCGAGCCGAGGGCGCCGTCGATGAACAGGTCGCCGGCCAGCCCACGTGCGGCGGTGCGCTCGATGAGGCCGCGGGCCTGCTCGGCGGTCTGCACGGCTTCACCCCAGTAGCCGATGACCTCGACGCCGTGGTCCAGGGCGCGTAGCGCCTGCCAGTCGTCGAGCCCGCCGATGTCGGGGCCTGCACATTCGTGCACGGCGGCGATGCCGAGGGCCGCCGCGGCGTCCAGTGCCGCACGCTGTGCGCGGTCGCGCTGGGCCGACGTCAGCAGGTCACGCGCGGCGGCCCGCACGGCGTGGTGGGCGGCGGCGGTCAACGGTCGCTGCGGATCGAACCCGGACGCGTCGGTGAGGTCGACGACCGCGGCCCGCAGGCCGGTCGAGGCGGCGGCGGAGTGCACGTCGACCCGGCTCAGGTAGGCGGGCCGCCCGCCGAGGGCCGAATCGAGTTCGGCCGTGGTCGGGGGTTGGGCCTCGGGCCAGTCGGTTTCGTCCCAGCCGTGCCCCCACACGATGCCGTCGGGATGACCGGCGGCGTATTCGGCAACCAGGCGCACACAGTGCTCACGGGACCGCGCGCCCCGCAGGTCCAGGCCGGTCAGGGCCAGCCCGGTCGCGGTGACGTGGACGTGGCTGTCCACGAATGCCGGGGCGACGAAGGCACCGTCCAGATCGATCGCGTCGGCGCCCGGGAACTCGTGGCGGGCGGTGTCGTCGGCACCCAGCCACACGACGAGTCCGTCACGCACGGCCATGGCGGTCGCGTCGGGGGCGGCCGGGCTGTGCACGCGCCCGTTGAACAGAAGTGTGGTCACGAAGCGGACAGAGTAGTCGGCGCTCAGGGGTGCCGGTGCTCCAACGGGGCCGGGGTGATCACCTCGTCGACCACATCGATCACCTCGCCGTCCACGTACTCGCCGTGGCCGGCGTTGCGGGGCTGCTGTCCGCCGGGGCTGAAGACCATCACCGGCACGGACCGGCTCAGCTGACGGTTCACCAGCCCGGCGACCAACGGCCGGCCCACGACGCGGGTGGGCGGCAACAGCAGCAGGGCGCCCACGACGGAACTGGCCAGACCGGGGATGACCACCATCACGGTGCCCAGCGCGACGAGCAGGCTGTCGGACGCCAGGGTCTGGTGGTCGGCGCCGGTGCGGCCGCGCAGCACGTTCTGTAGGCGGGCGAGTTGTCGGGTGAGTTGCGTGCCGGCGAGTGCCAGCCCCAGTCCGAACGTCACCAGCAGTGCCAGCACCGTCCACCCGAAACCGATGGTCGACACCAGGCCCACGACCACCGCCAGTTCGACGAGGACGTACACGAGGAACAGTCGCATTGCCATGTCAGCTCAACGCGCGGGGCGCCGCCTGGGTTCCTAATTCCCGGGGACGGCTTCGACCTCGATCGCGGCGTGCACCTTGTCGACGCCGCCGCGCACGATCGCCTGCGGGATCCACCACCACGCGTGCCACCAGTAACGCCGGGTGACCATGTCGAACACCCGCCGGGTCTCGGACTTCGGCAGATTGCGGGCGACGGCCTCGACGGGTTCGCCCTTGACCTTGCCCAGCACACCGCATTTCTGGATGGTGACCCGAGGCGTGTTGTTGATCCGCTTGGTCTTCCAGGAGCCGTCGTCGGTGCTGATCAGCAGCTTGCCCTCGTGGGGCACGCCCCACACCGGGGTGGGCTTGGGCCGCCCGTCTTTGGTGAAGGTGGTCAGCAGCAAATACTTCTCGCGGTAGACGTCTTCGAAGGTCGGCGGGTTCGGTGCCATGTTTCAGAAGATAACCGTCTCGTTGTCGTGGCGCAGGATGCGGTCCTGGCAATGCCACAGCACCGCGCGGGACAGCACGGCCCGTTCGACGTCGGCGCCGAGGCGGACCAGATCCTCGACGGTGTGGGTGTGATCGACGCGCACCACGTCCTGTTCGATGATCGGGCCTTCGTCGAGGTCGGCGGTGACGTAGTGCGCCGTGGCGCCGATCAGCTTCACCCCGCGTTCGCGGGCCCGACGGTAGGTGTTGGCACCGATGAACGCGGGCAGGAACGAGTGGTGGATGTTGATCAGCGGGCAGCCGATCGCACCGAGGAATTCCGGGGTGACGATCTGCATGTAGCGCGCGAGCACCACCAGATCGACGTTGCCCGTGAGCAGTTCCAGTTGCCGCTGCTCGGCTTCGGCCCGCGTGTCGCGGGTGGCCGGGATGTAGACGAACGGAACGTTGAACGCCCGGACCTGCTCGGCCAGTTCGGGGTGGTTGGCGATCACCATGACCACGGTCATGTCGAGTTCACCGCGCCGGTTACGCCACAGCAGGTCGAGCAGGCAATGATCCGCGGTCGAGGCGAAGATGGCGACGCGTTTGGGCTTGGCCGCCTCGGTGAATCGGTATTCGATGTCGAATTCGGCGGCCAGCGTCGCGAACTCGCGTTCCAGCGCTGGGCCCGCGGCGGTGAGTCCGGGAAGGTGAAAGACGGTGCGCTGCAAGAACGTTCCGCCTTCTGGCTCGGTGGAATGCTGATCCAGCGAGATGATGTTGGCACCTGCGCGGCTCAGGAAGGTCGAGACCGCGGCGACGATGCCCGAGCGGTCCGGGCAGGTCAGCAGCAGCCGGCCGATATCGGGGTGGCGCGCTACCCCGGAGCTAGCCGGCCGCACGGAGTTCGAGGCCGACGTTGTTCTTCATGCCGCCCCGCAGCTTGGAGAACAGGTTGAAGGTCTTGCCCATCAGGCCGTACCGCGAACCGATGGCGTCATAGACGGCCCCCACCTGTCCCTGGTCCAGGATCGCGGCGGTGGCTTCGACCGCCTCGCTCTTGACGTTGCCGCGCATGTCGCAGACCGCCACGGTGACCCGCGGGGTGTTGCGGATCCGCTTGACCTTCCACGACGTCCCCTGGGTGATCACCAGCAGCCGGTCGCCGTCCGGCGCGGCCCAGATGGCGGTGGGTTTGGGCCGGCCGTCCTTGGTGAAGGTGGTCAGCAGGATGTAGTCGGCCTTGGCGACTTCGGCGAACGTGAGAGCCATGGAGGTGAATCTAGTGGGTGGCCGAAAAATCTAGCCCTCGAGATCGCCTTCGGTTTCCAGCAGCACCCGGCGCAAACCCTCGAGGGTGTCGGCTTCGGGTTGCGCCCACATCCCCCGGCCGGCCGCCTCGAGCAGTCGCTCGGCCATGCCGTGCAGCGCCCACGGATTGGATTCGGTCATGAACTTGCGGTTCTCCGGATCCAGCACGTACGACGCCGACAGCTGCTCATACATCCAGTCCGACATGACGTGCGCGGTCGCGTCATAGCCGAACAGGTAATCGACGGTGGCCGCCATCTCGAAGGCGCCCTTGTAGCCGTGCCTGCGCATCGCGTTGATCCACCGCGGGTTGACCACCCGGGCGCGGAACACCCGGGTGGTCTCCTCGGACAGCGTGCGCGTGCGCACCGCGTCGGGCCGGGTGTTGTCGCCGATGTAGGCCGCCGGGTCCGCACCCGTCAGTGCCCGCACGGTGGCGATCATGCCGCCGTGGTACTGGAAATAGTCGTCGGAGTCCGCGATGTCGTGCTCGCGGGTGTCGGTGTTCTTCGCGGCGACCGCGATCCGGCGGTAGGCCTTGTTCATGTCCTCGGCCGCGGGTGCGCCGTCCAGATCGCGGCCGTAGGCGAATCCACCCCAGGCCGTGTAGACCTGTGCCAGGTCGTTGTCGTCGCGCCAGTTGCGGCTGTCGATCAGTTGCAGCAGACCGGCTCCGTAGGTCCCCGGCTTCGAGCCGAAAATCCTTGTGGTGGAACGGCGTTCATCGCGATGATCAGCGAGGTCGGCTTGGCTGTGGGCCCGCACGAAGTTGTCCTCGGGGGCCTCGTCGAGGGCCGCGACCAGCCGCACCGCGTCGTCGAGCATGGTGACGACATGCGGGAAGGCGTCCCGGAAGAATCCGGAGATGCGGACGGTGACGTCAATACGGGGGCGGCCCAGCTCGGCCAGCGAGATCGGCTCCAGGTTCACCACCCGCCGTGACGCGTCGTCCCACACCGGCCGGACACCCAGCAGGGCAAGCACTTCGGCGATGTCGTCGCCGGAGGTGCGCATCGCCGACGTGCCCCACACCGACAGCCCCACCGAGGCCGGCCAGCGTCCGTAATCGGACTGGTAGCGTTCCAGCAGCGAATCTGCCATCGCCACACCGGTTTCCCACGCCAGGCGGGACGGCACGGCCTTCGGGTCCACCGAGTAGAAATTGCGGCCGGTGGGCAGCACGTTGACCAGCCCGCGCAGCGGTGAGCCCGACGGGCCTGCCGGGATGTAGTGCCCGTCCAGCGCGCGCAACACCGCGTCGATCTCGCCGTCGGTGCCCCGCAGCCGGGGCACCACCTCGTCCGCGGCAAAGGTCAGGATCTGGGCGACCACCGGGTCGCCGGTCAGGGCGTCGACCGCGGCGCTGTCCCAGCCGCTGCGCTGCAGCGCGGCGACGAGTTCCCTGGCCTGCTCCTCGGCGGCGTCCACGCTGGCCTTGTCTGCGGTGCCGTCCTCGGCCAGGCCAAGCGCCTCGCGCAGGCCCGGCACGGTCTGCTCGCCCCCGAAGAGCTGGCGGGCGCGCAGGATCGCCAGCACCAGATCGAGTTCGGCCTCTCCCGTCGGCGCCTGGCCCAGGATGTGCAGACCGTCGCGGATCTGGACGTCCTTGATCTCACACAGCCAACCGTCGACATGCAGCAACATGTCGTCGAAGGAGTCCTCGTCGGGCCGGTCTTCCAGGCCCAGATCGTGATCCATCTTCGCCGCGCGCATCAGCGTCCAGATCTGCTGGCGGATGGCCGGCAGTTTGGCCGGATCCAGCGCCGAGACGTTGGAGTGTTCGTCGAGGAGCTGCTCGAGGCGGGCGATGTCGCCGTAGGTCTCGGCGCGCGCCATCGGCGGGATCAGGTGGTCGACGAGGGTGGCGTGCGCGCGGCGTTTGGCCTGCGTGCCCTCACCCGGGTCATTGACCAGGAACGGGTAGATCAGCGGCAGGTCGCCCAGCGCGGCATCGGGTCCGCAGCCCGCGCTCAGACCGAGGGTCTTGCCGGGCAGCCATTCCAGGTTGCCGTGCTTGCCCAGGTGGACGACGGCGTCGGCGCCGAACAGGCTGTCCACCCAGCGGTAGGCCGCCAGGTAGTGGTGACTCGGCGGCAGATCCGGATCGTGGTAGATGGCCACCGGGTTCTCCCCGAACCCGCGCGGCGGCTGCACCAGCAGCACGGTGTTGCCGGATTGCATTGCGGCGATGACGATCTCACCGTCCGGATTGTGACTGCGGTCCACGAACAGCTCACCCGGCGGCGGCCCCCAGTGTTTCACGATCGCTGCGGCGAAGTCGTCGGGCAAGGTGGCGAACCAGGCCGCGTAGTCAGCGGCCGAGACGCGGATCGGGTTGGCCTCCAGCGCTTCCGGAGTGAGCCAGTCGGGGTCCTGTCCCCCGCGTTCGATGAGCGCGTGCACCAGCGCGTCGCCGTCGCCGGAGTCGACACCGGGGACGTCACCGATGTCATAACCCTTCTCCCGCATGGCGCGCAACAGCGCCACCGCGCTGGCAGGGGTGTCCAGCCCGACGGCGTTGCCGATCCGCGCATGCTTGGTCGGGTAGGCCGAGAACACCAGCGCCACGCGCTTGTCGGCGGGGGCGATGTGGCGCAGCTTCGCGTGCCGGACGGCCAGGCCGGCGACCCGCGCGCAGCGCTCCCGGTCGGCGGCATAGGTGATCAAGCCCTCGTCGTCGATCTCCTTGAAGGAGAACGGCACCGTGATGATGCGTCCGTCGAATTCCGGGACCGCGACCTGGGTGGCGACATCCAGTGGGGACATGCCGTCGTCGTTCTCCGCCCAGCGGGCACGCGAGCTTGTGAGGCACAACCCCTGCAGGATCGGGATGTCCAGTGCGGCAAGGTGTGCGACGTTCCAGCCGTCGTCGGAACCACCGGCGGACGCAGTGGCCGGGGTGGACCCACCCGCCGCGAGCACCGTGGTGACCAGCGCGTCGGCGGTGCCCAGCAGATCGAGAAGTTCGGGTTCGGCGGTGCGCAGCGAGGCGCAGTACACCGGCAGGGCCCGCGCACCGGCTTCTTCGATGGCATCGCAAAGCGCCTCGACATAGCCGGTGTTTCCGGCCAGGTGCTGGGCGCGGTAATAGAGGACCGCCACCGTGGGTCCCGTCGTGGCGGGGGTCCGCTCCAGCACACCCCAGGTGGGGACAGTGACCGGCGGCTCGAAGCCGACGCCGGTCATCAGCAGCGTGTCGGACAGGAACGCGTGCAGGCCGCGCAGGTTCTCGGTGCCGCCCTGCGCGAGGTAGATGTGCGCCTGCACCGCCACCCCGGCGGGCACGGTCGAATGGCGCATCAACTCGCCGTCCGGGGTCTGCTCCCCGGACAACACGATGGTGGGGACGCCACTGGAGATGACCGCGTCGATGCCGCGCTGCCAACTGCGATACCCGCCGAGGATGCGCACGATGGCGATGTCCACACCTTCGAGCAGTGCGGCGATCTCGCTGCCGAGTTCGTCGTCGAGCAGCCGCGATGGGTTGGCCCATCGATAATCCGCGCCGGAGGCGCGGGCGGTGATCAGGTCGGTGTCGGACGTGGACAGCAGCAGTACAGACGGCACCGTCTATTCGTACCGCACCACCTGCGGCGTCCGGTCGGCGCCGTCAGCGCTCGGAGCGGCTCCAGCGGCCGTACCAGGAATCCTGATAGGGCGCCGCGAGGGCACCGAATACGAGGGCGACACCGATTCCGATGGCGATGAGTGAAACCATTGGTCACTCCTTTCTTCGTGCTGAAATCTACGTCCCCGAACCGGCGGTACCGGCATTCTGTGCCGGACGAGACAGCCACCGGTACACGTGACCCAGATCACTGTCACCCGTAAGTAGGGGGCACTGAGCTGCCGTTTCGGAAGAACCGCCGACATTCTGATCGGGCCTAGCCAAACCATTTACGTGTCACGCGGTAACTGGCGCAATAGATATATGAGCCCTCGCAATTCGATCAGCGTCACGAAACTCGGTGCGAATATCGGCGCACGGATCGACGGCGTACGACTGTCCCCCGATCTGGACCGCGCCACCGTCGAGGCCATCAACGACGCGCTGCTGACGCACAAGGTGATCTTCTTCGGTGACCAGGATCATCTCGACGACGCCGGCCAGCTCGCCTTCGCGGGGCTGCTCGGCACCCCTACCGGCGCGCACCCCACGGTGACCTCGCGTGGGGCGCACATCCTGCCGATCGACTCCCGCTACGACAAGGCCAACAGCTGGCACACCGACGTCACCTTCGTCGACCGCATTCCGAAGGCGTC
This sequence comes from Mycolicibacterium cosmeticum, assembly GCA_016197365.1. Classification (GTDB taxonomy): domain Bacteria; phylum Actinomycetota; class Actinomycetes; order Mycobacteriales; family Mycobacteriaceae; genus Mycobacterium; species Mycobacterium cosmeticum_A. Next base: position 63,061 of record JACPVS010000021.1, read on the forward strand.
GCTGCTGCGGGCGGTCGCCCTGCCCGAGTACGGCGGCACGACGGTCTGGGCCAACACCCAGGCCGCCTACGAGCAGCTGCCGACCCCCCTGCGGGCCCTGGTCGACAACCTCTGGGCCGTGCACACCAATCAGTACGACTACGCCTCGGATGCCGCGGCCGAGTTGGACAAGCTGTCCGCCAACACCCGCGAGTACCGCGAAGAGTTCGTCTCCGAGTATTTCGAGACCGAGCATCCGGTGGTGCGGGTGCACCCAGAGACCGGTGAGCGGGTCCTGCTGCTCGGGCACTTCATCAAGCGCTTCGTCGGGTTGGGTACCACCGAGTCGGCGACCTTGTTCAATCTGCTCCAGGCGCGAGTCACCAAGCTGGAGAACACCGTTCGATGGAGCTGGTCGCCGGGTGACCTGGCCGTCTGGGACAACCGGGCCACCCAGCACTACGCCGTGGCCGATTACGACGATCAGTTCCGCTACTTGAGCCGGGTGACGTTGGCCGGCGACATCCCGGTCGATGTGCACGGCCGCTCCAGCAGGGCGGTGGCCGGCGACGCGTCGCAGTACTCGGAGGTGGTCACCCCCGTGCGACTGGCCAGCTGAGCTACAGCCGGCCCATCTCGCGGGACATCGCCGCGTCTTCGATGAACTCGTAGCGCTTGCACTCGTGGTGTTCGTGCGGTTGCAGCGCGGTGTGGAACTTCGCTCCCGCTGCATGCGCGGCATCGCTGAAGCGGTGCAGGTCGGGATGGGGTACGTGGATGGTCAAACTGGTCATGTCGATCACTTCCCGTGTTTCTTCGCCCAGATGGCGGGCATGGTCCAAAGCTAGAAGCACGGGAGTACCGACGATTGCGTAGATCGGTACTCGTTTCGTGGCCGGATGCCGGTGCCGCTACGCAGGTCGTACGGTAGGGAGATGGCCCGTGACCGCGACGACGACGCGTGCCCCGGCGCGCTCGCCGTGCACCAGGCCGCCGACGGCGCACTGGTCCGGATTCGCCTGGCCGGTGGCGTGATCACGGCGGCGCAACTCACCGCGCTCGCCCATACCGCGGAGCAGTTCGGTTCGCCCGCAATGGAACTCACCTCGCGCGGCAACATCCAGATCAGGGCCATCACCGACACCGCCGCGGTGGCCGACGCAGTTGCCGCAGCCGGCCTGTTGCCGTCGCCCACCCACGAGCGGGTGCGCAACATCCTCGCCTCACCGTTGGCCGGCCGCAGCGGCGGGAACTTCGATATCCGGCCGCTGGTGCGCGAACTCGACGGGGCACTGTGCGCCGCGCCAGAGCTGGCACGGCTGCCCGGTCGGTTCCTGTTCGCCCTCGATGACGGCAGTGGTGATGTGGCCGGGCTGCTGCGGCCCGACGTCGGGGTGCACGCGGTCGGCCCGGACACCTTCGCCGTGATCCTGGCGGGCCGCGACAGCGGCGTGCGGATCCCGGCCGACGCGGTGGTCCCCACCCTGCTCTCGGTCGCGCACCGGTTCGTCGAGATCAGGGGCACCGCATGGCGGGTCTCGGAACTGGCCGATGCGTCCGTGCTGCTCGACGGCGCGCACGCGGGTCCGCCTTATCCCGCCGTCTCGCAACCGCCGGTGGGCTGGATCGCCCAAGACGACGGCAAGGTCAGCCTCGGTGCCGTCGTGCCGCTCGGTGTGCTGCAGGCCCGGGTCGCCGAATTCCTGGCCGCCGTCGACGCGCCGCTGCTCATCACCCCCTGGCGCTCGGTGCTCGTCTGCGATCTCGACGAAGGCGTCGCCGACACGGCATTGCGGGTGTTGGCCCCGCTGGGCCTCGTGTTCGACGAGACGTCGCCCTGGCTGAGCGTGAGTGCCTGCACGGGTAGCCCCGGGTGTGACAAATCTCTCTCCGACGTGCGCGCAGACGCGGAAGCGGCGCTCGACGACGGTCCCGCGGGGGTGCACCGTCATTTCGTTGGCTGCCCACGGGCCTGCGGAACCCCCTCGGGAGCCGAGGTGCTGATCGCCACCGGGCACGGCTACCAGGGCCGTCACCCGTAGGGTGATCCCGTGCTCGACTACGTCCGCGACGCCGCGGAGATCTACCGGCAATCGTTCGCGACCATCCGTGCCGAAGCTGATCTGACCCGCTTCCCCGATGACGTGTCACGCGTCGTGGTGCGGCTCATCCACACCTGTGGGCAGACCGATCTCGGCGAGCACGTCGCGTTCAGCGCCGACGTCGTCGCCCGCGCGCACGCCGCCCTGGCCGCCGGCGCTCCGATCTTGTGCGACTCATCGATGGTGGCCGCCGGCATCACCCGCTCCCGGTTGCCCGCCGACAACGAGGTGGTGTCCCTGGTCGCCGACCCTCGAGCCCCCGAACTGGCGGCCACCTTGGGGAGCACCCGGTCGGCGGCCGCCGTCGATCTATGGGCCGACCGCCTCGAAGGTGCGGTGCTGGCGATCGGCAATGCGCCGACGGCGCTGTTCCGCCTGCTCGAGCTGATCGATGAGGGTGCGCCGGTACCCGCCGCAGTCCTGGGCGGCCCGGTCGGTTTCGTGGGCTCTGCGCAGTCCAAGGACGAACTGATCGCCCGGCCGCGCGGAATGTCCTATCTGGTGGTGACCGGCCGGCGTGGTGGCAGCGCGATGGCGGCCGCCGCGGTGAATGCGATTGCGAGTGAGCAGGAATGACCAAAGGCACTCTCTATGGTGTCGGCCTGGGCCCGGGCGATCCGGAGCTCGTCACCGTCAAGGCGGCGCGGCTGATCGGTGCGGCCGACGTGGTGGCGTATCACAGCGCCCGGCACGGTCGCAGCATCGCGCGCCGGATCGCCGAGCCGTACCTGCGTGACGGTCAGCTCGAGGAGCACCTGGTGTATCCGGTGACCACCGAGACCACCGAGCACCCCGGCGGCTATGCCGGTGCGATGGAGGACTTCTACGCCGAGGCGGCCGACCGGATCGCGGTTCACCTGGACGCGGGACGCAACGTCGCGCTGCTGGCCGAGGGCGACCCGCTGTTCTACAGCTCGTACATGCACATGCACACCCGGCTGACCCAGCGGTTCGACGCCGTCATCGTGCCGGGGGTGACCTCGGTCAGCGCGGCGTCGGCCGCGACCGGCATTCCGCTGGTCCAGGGTGACGAAGTGCTCACCATTCTGCCGGGCACGTTGCCCGCCGCGGAGCTCACCCGCCGGCTCGCCGATACCGACGCCGCCGTCATCATGAAGCTGGGAAAGTCGTATCCCGAAGTGCGGGAAGCACTTTCAGCTACCCATCGGCTGGACCGAGCGTTTTATGTGGAGCGTGCCAGCACCGATCAGCAGCGCGTGCTGCGTGCGGGCGACGTCGACGAGGCGTCGGTTCCCTATTTCTCGATCGTCATGTTGCCCGGTGAGGCCGCCCAGCCACGACCGGGCGGCAGCGTCGCGGTGGTCGGGCTCGGGCCCGGTGACCTCGACTGGATCACGCCGCAGACGCGCAGGGAGCTGGCCGGCGCCACCGACCTGATCGGTTACTTTCCCTACCTGGATCGAGTCGGCGTGCGTACCGGCCAGACCCGCCATCCCAGCGACAACACCGACGAGCCGGCGCGGGCCCGGTTGGCCTGCGAGCTGGCCCAGCAGGGCCGCGCGGTGGTGGTGGTCTCGTCCGGCGATCCCGGGGTGTTCGCCATGGCGACCGCCGTGCTCGAGGAAGCCAAGGCCTGGCCGGATGTCCCGGTGCGGGTGATTCCGGCGATGACCGCGGCCCAGGCGGTGGCCAGCCGGGTCGGGGCCCCGCTGGGGCATGACTACGCGGTCATCTCGCTGTCGGACCGGCTCAAGCCGTGGGAGATCATCGCCAAGCGGATCAGTGCCGCGGCCGCGGCCGATATGGCGATCGCCGTGTACAACCCGGCCTCCAAGACTCGCACCTGGCAGGTCGGCGCGATGAAAGAGCTGCTGCTGGCCCATCGCGATCCCGCCACCCCCGTGGTCATCGGCCGCGACGTGGCAGGACCCCGGGAGAACGTCCGCGTCGTGGCGTTGGGCGAGCTGAATCCGGCCGAGGTGGACATGCGGTGCATGTTGATCATCGGCTCGTCGCAGACGCAGTGGCACGGCGATACCGTGTTCACCCCCAGGTCCTACCCGGGCTGACACTTGTCGACGATCGTTGACATGCGTCAGTAGCGGGTTTACTGTCCGCTCGTGATCCCGCGTAATCCCGATGATGTGACGGCGGACTGGTTGAGCGGTGTCCTGGGCGCCGAGGTCCACACCATCGATGTGCTGCCCATCGGCACCGGCCAGACCGGCGCGACCTACCGACTGTCGGTCGGCTACGCCGAGGACGCCGGGCATCCCGGCAGCTTCGCGATCAAACTGCCGTCCCAGGACGACACCGTGCGAGACCGGGTCGCCATCGGCTACCGGTCCGAACACGCCTTCTACAACGACATCGCCGACCTCGTCTCGGTGCCGGTCCCGCACAGCTACTACTGCGAGATCGAGGACGAGGGCGCCGAATTCGCGCTGCTGCTGGCCGATTTGGCCCCCGCCGAACAGGGCGACCAGATCGCCGGCTGTTCGGCCGGTGACGCCCTGCTCGGTGCTCGTGCACTGGCCGGCCTGCACGCACCGAGTTGGTGCGATCCGAAGTGGACCGACTTCCCCGGCATCGCGATGCCGCGACCTGACGCCGACATGGCTTCCGGGATGGGCGACGTGGCGAAGATGGCCTGCGGGATCACCCTGGAGAAACTCGGCGACCGGATGACCGCGGCCGATCGCGAGACACTGGAAGCGTCACTGTCGGTCATCACGCCGTGGCTGCTGTCCGAACCCGACCGATTCGCGCTGCTGCACGGCGACTACCGGCTGGACAACATGCTCTTCGACCCGGGCCACACCGAGATCACCATCGTGGACTGGCAGACGCTGGGGTCCGGTCTGCCGGCGCGGGACCTGTCCTATTTCACCGCGACCAGCATGGATTCGGAGATCCGCGCACAGGCCGAGGGCGAACTCGTCGACGCCTACCACGCGCAGCTGCTGGCGCTGGGGGTCACCGGCTACGACCGCGAAACCTGTTGGCGGGACTATCGTCTCGGCATGCTGCAGGCCCCGCTCATCATCGCGTTCGGCACCGCGTTCGCCAGCTCGACCGATCGCGGCGACGACATGATGCTTGCCATGGCGAAACGCTCCTGCGCGGCGATCCGTGAGTTGGACACACTCGCCCTGATCTAGCCCAGCCCAGCCAACCAGTCCACCGCCGCCTCGACGGTGTCCACCGTGCGTACCCCGGCGGGCAATGGCGGGCGGTCCACCATGATGATCGGGATGCTCGCGGCTTCGGCCGCCCGGATCTTCGCCTCCGTCATCGCGCCGCCGCTGTTCTTGGTGACCAGCGCGTCGATCTCATATTCGCGCATCAGCTTCAGTTCGCCCTCGTACTCGTAGGGTCCGCGCGACAACAGCAGCTGATGGTTGACCGGCAGTGTGTCCGGTTCAGGTGCGGTGACCGCGCGGATCAGGTACCACGCGTCGGCGTTCCGGAACGCCGCGGTGCCGGACCGCCCGGTGGTCAGGAAGACTCGCGAGAAGTTGTGCTCGGCAACGGTCTTGGCCGCCTGGGTGTCGGATCCCACCACGATCGCGTGCCCGGTGGGCCACGCCGGGCGTGCCAGCACCAGATGGGGCCGGCCAGTCTCGGCGCAGGCCTGTGCGGCGTGGGCGGTGATGGTCGCCGCGAACGGGTGGGTGGCGTCGACCACGGCGTCGACCGGGTGTTCCTGCAGCCAACGGCTCAGTCCGCTCACCCCGCCGAATCCGCCGATCCGCACCTCACCCACCGGTAGCGCCGGATCGGGCACCCGGCCGGCCAGTGAGCTGATCACCTGCACGCCGGGGTGCAGCGCCGCGGCCAGGGCGCGCGCCTCGCCGGTGCCGCCCAGGATGAGGACGCGCATTAGTGCCTGCTCCCGCGGCGCCGGCCCGACGAGTACAGATAGCTATCGGAGAAACCTTCGGCGGCCAGCACATCGCCGACGATGATCACCGCGGTCTTGGTGATGCCCGCCTCCATCATCTGGCCGGCCACCTCGCCGAGCGTGCTGCGGAGTACCTGTTGGGTCGGCCAGCTCGCGTATGCCACGACGGCACAGGGTGTTTCGGCGGTGTAACCGCCCGCGGTCAGGTCGGTGACGACGGAGTCGATCTGCGCCGCGGCCAGATGCAGCACCAGCGTGGCGCCCGGTGCGGAAAGCGAACGCAAATCCTCCCCCGGCGGCATCGCCGTGGACAGCGTCGACACCCGGGTCAGGGTGACCGTCTGGGCGACCCCCGGCACCGTCAGCTCCCGCCCCAGCGCGGCCGCCGCCGCGGCGAAGCTGGGCACCCCTGGCACGACCTCGTAGCTGACACCATGGGCGTCGAGGTGACGGCACTGTTCGGCCAGTGCGCTGTAGATCGACGGATCCCCGGAATGTAGCCGCGCCACGTCCAGACCGGCCCGGTCGGCGGCCACCAGTTCGTCGATGATCTGGGCCAGCGTCAGCGGTCCGGTGTCGATGACACGGGCGTCCGGCGGGCACAGCGCCAACAGATCCTCGGGCATGATCGAACCCGCGTACAGGCATACCGGGCAGCGCTGCAACAGCTTCTGCCCACGCACGGTGATGAGGTCTGCCGCCCCCGGTCCGGCGCCGATGAAGTAGACCGTCACGGCTTGGTCACCGACCATTGCGTGACCGGATACGCCGGGCGGAATCCGGTGAACCCGCCGACGGGCTCACCTCGGTAGTGCTGGAACCGGTGCAACTGCCCACCTATCGTCGAATACCTCTGGATGACAACGGCTTCTGATTCGGCCGTTACCACGTTGGCGACCAACCGGCCGCCCGGGGTCAGGTGCTCGAGGCACCCGTCGAGCAACCCCGGGGTGGTGATGCCGCCCCCGATGAAGATTGCCGTCGGCGCGGGTGCGCCCGCGAAATCGTCGGGCGCGGCGCCACGGACATCGACTCGCACGCCGAAGGCACGCGCGTTGGCGGCGATGCGGTCGCGGCGTGCCGCGTCCCGCTCGAACGCCACTGCCCGCAGGCCCGGTCCGCTGCGGCACCATTCGACCGCCACACTGCCCGAACCGGATCCGACGTCCCACAACAGTTCTCCCGGACGAGGCCCGAGTGCGGCCAAGGTGACCGCACGGATGCCCTGTTTGGTGATCTGTCCGTCGTGGGCGAACGCGTCGTCGGGCAGAGTGTGGAAGCGGCGCTCGTCGGGCAGGTAGCGCACTGCGACGACATTGAGATCATCGACAGCCCCGGCGAACTCCCCGGCCACCGTGTGGCGCATCCGCTCTCCCGGCCCGCCGAGCTGTTCCAGCACGGTGAATTCCGACGTGCCGCGGCCAGTTTCGGAGAGCAGCCGAGCCAGTGCGGCGGGGGTCTGTCCGTCGCGGCTGAGAATGATCGCCTGCCCGCCCCGGCGCACCGCGGCCGTCGGGTCGGCCGTCACCAGGCTGATCACCTCGGTGTCCTGCACCGACCAGCCCACCCGGGCGCAGGCCAGCGTCACCGAGGACACGTGCGGCAGCACCCGGACCGCGCCGGTGCCGAACACCCGGATCAGGGTGGCGCCGATGCCGTGCAGCATCGGGTCCCCGGACGCCACCACGTGCACCGTGTCCAGACCGTCGAACAGGGTGGTCAGCGCGGGCAGCATGGGTGACGGCCATTCGCGGCGTTGCGCGGGAATGCTGTCGTCGAGCAGCTCGAGCTGCCGTGGTGACCCGTAAATGACGGTGGCGCTGCGCAATTCGTCGGCAGATTTCGGTGACAACCCCGCCATCCCGTCCGCGCCGATACCGACCACCACGATGTTCATCGGGGCCCTCGGCTCTTCGCGCAAGCGCTCATCGGGGCCCTCGGCTCTTCGCGCAAGCGCTCATCGCGGCAACCTCCGCCAGATCGCCTGCGGCACAAGTCTCGTCGTGAATATCAGCGGCCGGATCGCCCACGGCACCCACACCGCCGACTTGCCCCGGTCCAATGCCCGGGCCGTCGCTTCGGCCACCTGCTCGGGCGTGCTCGACAGCGGAGCAGGCTCCATGCCCTCGGTCATATGGCCGATGACGAACCCGGGCCGCACGATCAGCAATCGCACGCCGGTGCCGTGCAAAGCGTCGGACAACCCACAGGCGAAGCCGTCCAGACCCGCCTTGGCCGACCCGTAGACGTAGTTGGCGCGGCGCACCCGCGCGCCGGCAATGGAGGAGAACACCACCAACCGCCCACTGTCGCGGGCCCGCATCCCCGCGGCGAGCACCGTGAGCAGGCTGACCTGCGCCACGTAATCGGTGTGCACGACGGCCACGGCGTGCGCCGGGTCGGACTCGGCGCGCTCCTGGTCGCCGAGGATCCCGAACGCCAGGATCGCCGTCCCGGTGGGGCCGGCGTCGGCTTCGATGGCGGCCACCACCGCCTGATGCGCGCCGACATCGTCGGCATCGAATTCACACACCCGGACGTCGGCGGCGCCGGCGGCCCGCAGCGCGGCGACCTGGTCGGTCAGCTGATCGGCGCGCCGGGCGGCGAGTACCACCGTGCTCCGAGGGGCCAGTCGCTTGGCCAGCTCCAGGCCGATCTCGCTGCGACCGCCGAAAACCACCACGGCGCCGGGTGTGTCCTTCATGGCTGCGATTATGGCCTGCGCTAGCGTGGACCCCGATGGCTACTTCCGGTCGAAAGCCGACCACCCGGCTGACCAACGATGCATTGGCGTTCCTGACGGAACGGCATCTGGCCATGCTGACCACCCTGCGAAACGACAATTCGCCGCACGTGGTGGCCGTCGGCTTCACCTTCGATCCCAAGACCCACATCGCCAGGGTGATCACCACCGGCGGCTCGCAGAAGGCCGTCAACGCCGCTGAGCGCGGTGTCGCGGTGCTCAGCCAGGTAGACGGTGCACGCTGGCTGTCGCTGGAAGGCGCGGCCACCGTCAGCGCCGACGCGGACGACGTGCGCGATGCCGAGCTGCGTTACGCCCAGCGCTACCGCACTCCGCGGGTGAACCCGCGCCGCGTCGTCATCGAGGTCCGGGTGCAGCGCGTCCTCGGATCCTCGGGTCTGCTGGATCGCGGCGAGACGACCTAGACCTTCGGTCAGTGTCGCGCGCCACGGGCGTGTCGCGGCTCAGATGGGTACCACCACGAGGTCATGCGGCCGGTTGTTGACCGACTCGGCCCCGTCCTCGGTGACGACGACGATGTCCTCGATCCGGGCTCCCCACAGGCCGGGGAAGTAGATCCCCGGCTCCACCGAGAACGCCATCCCGGGTTCCAGGGTCAGCTCGTTGCCGGCCACGATGTAGGGCTCTTCGTGCACCGACAGCCCGATTCCGTGCCCGGTGCGGTGCACGAACACCTCGGCCAGGCCCTCGGCCGCGAGCACATCGCGCGCCACCGCGTCCACCGCGCCCGCGCTCATCCCCGGGCGCACGGCGGCCACCGCCTCGGCCTGGGCCCGCTGCAGCACCGCGTACTGCTGCGCGACGTCGGCGTCGGGTTCGCCGATGCTGTAGGTGCGGGTGGAATCGGAGTTGTAGCCGGGCTCATACGGTCCGCCGATGTCGACGACCACGATGTCCCCGGCCCGCAGTTCGCGGTCGGAGCATTCGTGGTGCGGGTCGGCCCCGTTGGGTCCGGAGCCGACGATAATGAAGGCGACCTCCGAATGCCCCTCGGCGACAATGGCTTCGGCGATATCTGCCGCGACGTCGGCCTCGGTGCGACCAGGCACCAGGAACTCCGGTACCCGGGCGTGCACCCGGTCGATGGCCGCGCCGGCCTTGCGCAACGCGTCGATCTCGGCCGGGTCCTTGATCATCCGGAGCCGGCGCAACACGTCGGTGGCCAGCACCGGCACGCTGCCCAGCAGGTCGGCCAGCGGGAGCAGATGCAGGGCGGGCATCGAATCGGTGACGGCGACGGCACTGCCGCTCAGCGCATCGGCGACCAGCTGGTAGGGGTTCTCCCCGTCCACCCAATCACGCACCGTCACACCGAGATCCGGGACGGCGGACTCCTTCAGTGCGGCCAGCTCCAAGCGGGGCACGACGACCGTCGCGGCCGTACCGTCGGCAGGCAGCACCAGCGCGGTCAACCGCTCGAAGGTCTGCGCCCGTGACCCGACCAGGTAGCGCAGGTCATACCCCGGCGTGATGACCAGGCCGGCCAATCCGGCCTCGGCGGCGCCGGCGGCCGCGATCTCAAGCCGGTGGGCGTACACGTCGGTGCTGAAGCGGCCAGTCATGCCATCGACATTAATCGGGAATCCGGCTCGCGCTACTGTCAGGCTCATGCTGAGGGACATCCGTGAGCTGACCGGCCAGCACGAGGCGTACGCCGAGGAATTGCGGCGCCGCTGGGGTGGCCTGCTGAGCTACCGCTACATCGGCAGGCAGTACGCGAACATGGATCCCCGCGACGTGCCCAACACCGTCGCCGTGCGGCACGACATGCGCAACCCCGGCGGCGGGCTGCTGTTCGCGGTCCTGGGCATCTGTGCCCCGGAGAGCGGGCACATGTCAGACCTCGAGGCGGTGCCCAACCCTGTCATCCATTCCTGCCAGATCGTCGACCCCGGAACCGATGTGCGGCGCATCGAGATCATCTCCGAGGAGCTGCGGCGGGGCAGACAGATGGGTTACAGCCGCGCCAAGATCGTCGATGCCGACCACCCCGAGCGGGTACTCGCCCTGATCGAGGGCCAGGGCGTGACCATCGGAGTGCCGCCCGACGGCCTGCAGAAGATGGAGGTCGACAATATCGAGGTGCTGGATTCGCCCGACCTTCCGCCGCTGTGGCAGGTCTTCGGCGGATCCCGCCGCGACGACGGGTCGTGGGCGCTGCCCGAACTGTCGGCCGAAGTCGCTTCCCCGGACGCGGCCCTGCACATCGGGCCGCAGTTCGTCATCCTGGAAGCCGCCGCCGCGGACGCGGCCGGTGTTGCCGTCCAAGGCATCTCGGTGCATGTGATGTTCCTGGCCCGCGGGAAGGCCGGCCCGTTCCGGGTGGCGACCGAACCGATCCCCGGCCCCGAGGGAACGGTCGCGGTGCGGGCGCTGCTGCACGACGAAGGCAACGGCGACAAGGTGATCACCTCGGCCTCGTACGTCTTCCGGACGGTGCAGGCATGACGCAGCCGGTGTTGCTCCTCGACGGGGCCAGCATGTGGTTCCGGTCTTTCTTCGGGGTGCCGTCCTCGATCACCGCGCCGGACGGCCGGCCCGTCAACGCGCTGCGCGGATTCCTGGACAACATCGCCACCCTCGTCACCACGCACCGGCCCGGGCGCCTGGTGGTCTGCCTGGATCTGGACTGGCGACCGCAGTGGCGGGTCGACCTGATCCCGTCCTACAAGGCGCACCGGGTCGCGGTCGAGGAGCCCGCCGGCGAGCCCGACATCGAGGAAGTGCCCGACGAGCTGACCCCGCAGGTCGAGATGATCATGTCGATGCTCGACGCGTTCGGGATCGCCACCGCGGGCGCACCGGGTTTCGAGGCCGACGACGTGCTGGGCACGCTGGCATCGAGGGAGCAGCGCGACCCGGTGATCGTGGTCAGCGGCGACCGCGATCTGCTGCAACTCGTGGACGACGGCCCGCCCACCGTCCGGGTGTTCTACATCGGCCGCGGGCTGGCCAAGGCCACGCTATTCGGGCCTGCCGAGGTCGCCGACACCTACGGCGTCCCGATCGACCGGGCCGGACCGGCGTACGCCGAGCTGGCGCTGCTGCGCGGGGACGCCTCCGACGGCCTGCCCGGTGTCGCCGGTATCGGTGAGAAGACCGCGACGACCCTGCTGGGCCAGTACGGCTCGCTGGCGGCGATCATCGACGCAGCCACGGACCCGTCGTCGAAACTCCCGACCGCACAGCGCAAGAAGCTGCTGGCCGCCACCGACTACATCACCGCCGCCGAGATGGTGGTGCGCGTCGCCACCGACGCCGCCGTGACGATGTCCACGCCGACTGACACGCTGCCGCTGGCCGCGGCCAACCCGGCTCGCGTCGCCGAACTGGCCGGCGAGTTCGGGGTGACGTCGTCGATCGGCCGGCTGCAGAAGGCATTGGACCGCTTGTAACTGCCCAACAGACACCGACTCCCGCATGTCCGTCGAGGAATGCGGGAGTCGGTGTCTGTTGGCGCGGAGTGCCGGTTACTTGGGCCGACCGACCTCGTAGGTGCCCTTGTCGTCCTGGAAGGTGACGGTGACCTGACGCTTGGTGCCGTCGATGCTGACCACGCAGTCGAAGCTCTCGCCCTTCTTCACCGTCGGGCTGTTGCCGTCGTTGCAGGTGACGTCCTTGACGTTCTTGGCGCCGTACCCGTTGGCCTCGTCGGTGAGGATCTGTTGCACACCGGTCTGTGCCGCGCCGACATCGAGCTTGGTGGTGACGAACCAGCCCGGCTTCCAGAAGCCGAGTACCAGCACCACCGCAACGATGATCGCGGCGAGCAGACCCACGACACCGCCGATGACGGCGAGCGACTTCTTCGAGCCCTCCTCGGCCGGCACGGGCGCGCCATAGGGCGAGTACTGCGGATTGTTCGGGTCGTACTGACCGGGCTGGCCGTACTGCTGCGGCTGCCCGTACTGCTGGGCCGACGGGTCGTACTGTGGCGGCTGCCCGTACTGCTGCGGGTAACCCTGCGGGGCGTAGGCGGTGGGCTGCTGGCCGTACTGCTCGGGCTGCTGGCCGTACTGCTGAGGGTTGTACTGCGGCGGCCCCTGCTGCGCGGGCGGCTGGTACTGGGGATACTGCGGCGTCTGATAGGCCGGTGGCTGCCAGGCCGGTGCCTCGGTGGTGGGCTGCTGCTCGGGCGTGGACGGCGGCTGCCAAGCGTTCTGATCGCTCGGCGGCTGTGCTCCGCCGGACTGCGGCGGCTGACCCGGCCACGCCTGCGTCGGGTCAGATCCCTGCGGTCCGCTCATGTCTCTCCTTGGTTGAGGTCCGTTGGCAACACAGTACCGTTCAGGCTCGGTGAGCAGGCGGAACCGGCCGCCAGCGCGGCCCGCTCAATCTACGCCGACGCTAGGCCGAATCGACCGCCACGACACCGCGCCGGATGTCGTTGATCCCACGTTTGGCCGCGGTGCGAAGTGCCGCATCCGGCGCCGCGTTGCGCACCTGATCCAGCAGGTCGAGAACCTGACGGCACCAGCGCACGAAATCACCCGCCGGCAGTGCCGACCCGTTGCGGTTCACATCGGAGGCCTGCAGCGCGCCCGCGAGGTCGCCGGTGGTCGCCCAGCGGTGGATGGCGGCGACGAAGCCGTAGTCGATTTCGCGGCTGGGCGCGATGCGGTGCCGGTTCTCGTCGGCGCGCAGGTCCGAGGAGATCCGCCGGGTGGCCGTCAGCGCGCTGCGCAGCCTTGAGGACGACAGATCCACACCTTGCGGTGTCGGCCCGTCACCCCGGGACTCGAAGAGCACCGCCGAGATCACCCCGGCCAGTTCGGCGGCGTCCAGGCCGGCCCAGGCCCCGCCGCGCAGGCATTCGGCCACTAGGAGGTCGCTCTCGCTGTAGATCCTGGCCAGCAGTCGGCCGTCGTCGGTGACCTTGGTGTCCTCGTCGCGGCCTTCGATGAAGCCACGTTCGGTGAGCAGGACCAGGATGCGGTCGAAAGTCCGCGCCAGCGAATTCGTCGCGGCGGAGACCTTCTGCTGTAGCTGTGCATTGTCGCGCTCGATACGCAGATACCGCTCGGCGATCCGGACCTGCTGCTCGCGGTCGGCGGCCGAGTGCACGGGGTGGCGGCGTAACTGGTCGCGCAGTGCGGGCAGTTCGGGATCGACGTCGCGGTCACCGTCCGGTGACCGCTTGCCGGACGGCACCCGCAGCCCGGCCGCGGCCGAACGCAACGCCGAGGCCAGGTCGCGGCGCACCCTGGGCTGGCGGTGCTCGACGAACTTGGGCAGGCTCATCGAACCCAGCGGTGCCGAGGCGCCCGAATAGTCCGACGACGAGATCCGGCCGGCCCAGCGGTGTTCGGTGAGGACGAGCGGGCGCGGATCGTCACTGTCGCGGGCCGGTTCGAGCACGACGGCCAGGCCGCCGCGGCGGCCCTGGCTGATGGTGATGATGTCGCCACGGCGTAAGCCGGCCAACGCCTCGTCGGCGGCGTGCCTGCGCTGCAGCCGCGACGCGCGGGTCTGGGCGCGTTCGCGGGCCGAGATGTCCGCCCGCATCCGGGCGTAGTCCAGGACGCCGGAATTCTTGCCGCCGAGTTCCTTGGCGATCTCGCCGAGCATGGTCTCGCCCCGGCTGATCCCGCGGACCAGTCCGACCACCGAACGGTCCGCCTGGAATTGCGCGAAAGACCGTTCCAGCAGCTTGCGGGCCTGGGTGGGGCCGAGCTGGCTGACCAGGTTGATGGTCATGTTGTACGACGGGGCGAACGAACTCTTGAGAGGGAAGGTGCGGGTGGAGGCCAGCCCGGCGACTTCGGCGGGTTCGGCGGCGTCGTCGCGGGGATCCCACAGCACCACCGCATGGCCTTCGACGTCGATGCCGCGGCGACCCGCCCGGCCGGTCAGTTGGGTGTACTCCCCCGGCGTCAACGGTGCATGCTGCTCACCGTTGTACTTCACCAGCCGTTCCAGCACCACCGTGCGAGCCGGCATATTGATGCCCAAAGCCAGTGTCTCCGTGGCGAATACCGCCTTCACCAGGCCCGCGGTGAACAGCTCCTCGACGGTGTGGCGAAATACCGGCAACATTCCCGCGTGGTGGGCGGCCAATCCGCGTAACAGTCCTTCGCGCCACTCGTAGTAGCCGAGCACCACCAGGTCGGATTCGGCCAGATCCGCGCAGCGGCGGTCGATGACCTCGGCGATGCGCGCGCGTTGCTCGTCGTCGGTGAGGCGCAGCGACGAACGCAGGCACTGTTTCACGGCGGCATCGCAGCCCGCCCGGGAGAACACGAATGTGATTGCGGGCAAAAGGCCTTCGGCATCGAGGGTGCTGATCACCTCGGGCCGGGTGGGTGGCCGGTTGAGGCTGGTCCGGCCCTGCTGACGGCCGCGGCCGCGCGGCTGCCAGTCGGCCTGGCGGTCCGCTTCCCGCCGGTGCGCGATATGCCTCAGCAGTTCGGGTGCCACCAAGGTGCGGTCGGTGCCCTCGAACAGGTCGAAGAGCCGCTTGCCGACCATCATGTGCTGCGAAAGAGGTACCGGCCGGTGCTCGTCGACCACGACGGTGGTGTCGCCACGCACGGTCTTGATCCAGCCGCCGAACTCCTCGGCATTGCTCACCGTCGCCGAGAGACTGACCAGCCGCACCTCCTCGGGCAGGTGCAGGATGACCTCCTCCCACACCGCCCCGCGCATCCGGTCGGCGAGGAAGTGCACCTCGTCCATCACGACGTGGGAAAGGCCGCGCAGTGCCGGCGAATCGGCGTAGAGCATGTTGCGCAGCACCTCGGTGGTCATGATGACCACCGGAGCGTCGCTGTTGATCGACTGATCACCGGTGAGTAGCCCGACCTTGTCGGGCCCGTAGCGTGCCACCAGGTCGGCGTGCTTCTGGTTGCTCAGGGCTTTGATGGGCGTGGTGTAGAAGCATTTGCGGCCGGCGGCCAGCGCGAGATGCACCGCGAACTCGCCCACCACGGTCTTGCCTGCGCCCGTGGGTGCGCACACCAGGACGCCATGCCCGGCTTCCAACGCGGTGCACGCCTTGATCTGGAATCCGTCGAGCGGGAACGGCAGCGCTGCGGCGAACGCGCTCAGCTCAGGTGGCGTCGTCATCGATCTTCGTCCCGGACGCCACGGTGGCCGGCGGCGCGATCGGTTCGGCCGGCCCGATGGGCGCGGCCTCGTCGTCGGGCACGTCCTCGGCAGCACTGCGCTTGGCCTTCCGGGAATCGTGCAGGCGCGCAATCTGGATCGAGAATTCGAGTAGGAGCGTCAAGGCGCACGACAACGCCAGCATCGAGAACGGGTCGGAGCCCGGGGTCGCCAGCGCCGCGAAGACGAACACGCCGAAGATCAGCCCCCGCCGCCATGCCTTGAGCTTCTCGTAGGTCAGCACCCCGATCAGGTTCAGCATGATGATCAGCAGCGGGAATTCGAAGCTGATCCCGAACACCAGCAGCAGGTTGAGCAGGAACCCGAAGTACTGGTCACCGTTGAGCGCGGTCACCTGGACGTCACTGCCGACGGTCAGCAGGAAACTCAGCGCCTTGGCCAGCACCACATAGGCCAGGATCGCGCCGGTGATGAACAGCGTGGCGCCGAACCCCACGAACAACATCGCGAAGCGACGTTCCTTCTTGTACAGCCCAGGGGTGATGAACGCCCAGATCTGGTGCAGCCACACAGGGCAGGCCAGCACCACACCCGCGGTCAGCGCGACCTTCAGCCGCAGCATGAACTGGTCGAAGGGCGCCGTCGCCAACAGCCGGCACTGGCCATCCGGGGAGATGGACGCGCGCGCCGAATCCGGCAGCGCGCAATACGGTCCGCGCAGCCACTCACCAAGGCTGTGCAGACCGAAGAAGCCGTGGGTGTACCAGAAGAAGCCCAGCGTGGTGGTCACCACGACAGCCGCCATGGCGATCAGCAGTCGATTGCGCAGCTCGGCCAGATGGTCGACGAGCGACATGGTGCCGTCGGGATTGGCCCGGGCACGGCGCTGCCGTGGGTCGAGCTTCTTGAAGATTCCGGACATGGGTCAGAACACGCCACTACGCCACGGCGTCACGCCGCAACGGATGAGCGCGAAGCTGTCAGGCCGGCCGTTTATCGGAGGTCTGCTCGGGCGCGGGGGTGTCGACACGCTCCGAGGTGATCGGCTTGGCCGGCTCGGAATCGGTGTGCGACTCGGCCTGCATCTCCTTGATCTCCGACTTGAAGATCCGCATCGACTTGCCCAGCGAACGTGCCGCGTCCGGGAGCTTCTTGGCGCCGAACAGCAGAACGAACACCGCGATGACGATCAACCAATGCCACGGTTGAAGACCGCCCATTCAGTCACCTCCAAAAGATTGAGCCCGAGTCTACCCGTCTTCGTAAGCATGCAGCGCGGCCGCGGCCGACTCCCGCACCCGTGCCGCGAGCGCCGCCGGTTCCAGCACCCGCACGGCCGAGCCGAAGCCCAGCACGAATCGGGCCATCCAGGCATCCGAGGCGTAGGTCATGGCGGCCTCGAAGGCGCCGCCGGGCAGCTCGCGCACCACCCGCAGTGGGTAATAGTCGAACATCCATGAGGCCGAACGGTCGATGAGCAGCGTCGCCGACGGCAGCGCAGGGTCGGCGTCGAACAGCGACGTGTCGGGTTCGGCCGCCACCGCCGGTTCGGGTGGGGCGGACGGTTCGTCGAGCACCTCGGCGCTGACGATCCGGTCGAACCGGAACAGGCGCACGCCCTCGGCCGACCGGCACCACGCCTCCAGATAGCTGGTGTCGCCCACCAAAACCACGCGGATGGGGTCGACGACGCGCACCGACACCGCGTCGTGGGATGCCGAGTGGTACTCGATGGACAGCGCGCGGCCCGTCCGCGTCGCGGCACGCACCGCCGCGGCGGGGGCGCTCTCGGTGTGCGTCGGTTCCTCGACCGCCAGGGTGGACCCGGCCGCCGATTCGATCTTGGCGATCGCACTGCGTGCGGCCTCCGGGTCGAGGATGCCCGGCACATCCAGCAGAGCGCGCAGGGCCACCAGGATGCCGGTCGCCTCCGGCGAGGTCAGCCGCAGTGCGCGGTCCATGCCTGCGGAGAAGATCACCTCGATGTTGTCGCCGTCGAAGTCCAGGTCGATCAGGTCGCCCGGCCCGCCGCCGGGCAGCCCGCACATCCACAGCTGGTTGAGGTCGGCGAGCAGTTGCTTGCGGGTGACGCCGAGTTCGGCCGCCGCCTCCTCGTGACTGATCTGCGGATGGGCCTGGAAGTACGGCACCATGTTCAGCAGCCGGACCAGCCGCTCGGACACCTGTGTCATGGGACTGAGACCTCCGCCTGCGCCCGCAGCCGGGCCACCACGTCCTCACGCAATGCCGGCGGCTCCAGGGCCACGGCATCGCTACCGTAACTGGCGATCTCGCGGGCCAGCCGGTCCGACATACCGATGTCGACGGTGATCACCTCGCCAGGACGATCGTCGAACGTCTCGGGCCGGGTCTCGGTGGCCTGACGGCGCAGGGCGGTGGCCCGGCCGTCGGCGATCCAGACGCGGGCCCGCTCTCCGGTGGGGATCTCGGCGACAACCCGGGCCACCACCTCGCGCAGGTTCACCTCGACCGGTTTGTGCACGGCGCCCGCCGGTCCCACCTGCGCGGGCACACTCCCGATCCGGGAGAGCCGGAAGGTCCTGATGTCATCGCGATCCCGGTCGTGCCCCACCAGGTACCACCGCCCGCGATGGGTCACCACACCCCAGGGTTCGACGGTGCGGGTCCGGAACGGCTCGCTGCGCGCCGGCCGGTGATCGAACTGCACGGCGTGCCCGGAATCGATGGCGGACAACAAGACTCGCAACACCTCTTCGGAACCACGCAGGCCGGGCAGACTGGCAGTCGAGGTGATCGCGATGTCGGCGTCGGCGTCGACGTCCACCCCGGCGGCGCGCAGTTTGAGGACCGCGCTCTGGGTCGCCGTCACCAGCTCCGGGGACTGCCACAACTGGGTGGCGACCGCCACCGCGGCCGCTTCGTCGTCGGTCAGCTGGACCGGCGGCAGGGCGTAGGCGTCCCGGTTGATGCGGTAACCCTCGGTCGGATCGAACGCCGACACCCGCCCGGTCTCCAGTGGGATGCCCAGGTCGCGTAGTTCGTTCTTGTCGCGCTCGAACATCCGGGAGAAGGCCTCGTCGCTGGGGCTTTCGTTGTATCCGGCGACGGAGTTGCGGATCTTGTCGGCGGTCAGATAGCTGCTGGTGGCCAGGAGCGCGATGACCAGATTCATCAACCGCTCGACCTTGGATGTCGCCACTGCAGAATCCTAAGCCGTGGCGGCACCCGTTCCCGTCACCGGCGCCGGTACATTTCCCCGGTACGCGTCACTTCTTCTTGGGGATGACGATCACGACGATCAGCGTCAGGATCGAGAAGAACAGCCCGAGGACGCCCCAGCCGATCGCGCTGCGCCCCTTCGTGCCCGCGATGACGGCGCAGATGATGGCCGCGATGACGCTACCGATCAGAACGAAGATGCCTTTGATGCCGCGGAGGATGAAGCCTGCCGCCATCGGGGCGTCGGCACTGGCGAGTATCAGTGAGTGCAGCATCGGGCAGAAATACCCTGCGCCGGCGTGTCCTAACGCAAGCGTCAAAGACTCACAGTGAACCGGCAGGGGCTCACATGCTCGCGATCAGCCGCTTGACCCGCTCGTCGACCGAGCGGAACGGGTCCTTGCACAGGACGGTGCGTTGCGCCTGGTCGTTGAGCTTGAGGTGCACCCAGTCGACGGTGAAGTCCCGCCCGGCTTCCTGTGCGGCACTGATGAATTCGCCACGCAGCTTGGCCCGGGTGGTTTGCGGCGGGGTGTTCACCGCAGCCTCGATCTCCTCGTCGGTGGTGATCCGGGTGGCCAGGCCCTTGCGCTGCAGCAGGTCGAACACGCCGCGGCCGCGCTTGATGTCGTGGTACGCCAGATCCAGCTGGGCGATCTTCGGGTCGGACAGCTCCATGTCGTAGCGGTCCTGGTAGCGCTGGAACAGTTTGCGCTTGATGACCCAGTCGATCTCGGTGTCGACCTTCGCGAAGTCCTGGGCCTCGACCGCATCGAGCTGACGGCCCCACAGGTCGACGACCTGATCGACCTGCGCGTTGGACTCGCGGGTCTGCAGGTACTCCACGGCCCGGCCGTAGTACTCGCGCTGGATGTCCAGGGCGCTGGCCTGACGGCCACCGGCAAGGCGCACCGGCCGGCGCCCGGTCAGGTCGTGGCTGACCTCGCGGATCGCCCGGATCGGGTTGTCCAGCGAGAAATCGCGGAACGCCACCCCGGCCTCGATCATCTCCAGGACCAGGGACGCGGTGCCCACCTTGAGCATGGTGGTGGTCTCGCTCATGTTCGAGTCGCCGACGATCACGTGCAGGCGGCGGTACTTCTCGGCGTCGGCGTGCGGTTCGTCGCGGGTGTTGATGATGGGGCGCGACCGGGTGGTGGCGCTCGAGACGCCCTCCCAGATGTGCTCGGCGCGCTGGCTGAGGCAGAACGTCGCGGCCTTCGGGGTTTGCAGCACCTTGCCCGCACCGCAGATCAGCTGCCGGGTGACCAGGAAGGGCAGCAGCACATCGGAGATCCGGGAGAACTCCCCCGCCCGCACGATGAGGTAATTCTCGTGGCAGCCATAGGAGTTGCCCGCGGAGTCGGTGTTGTTCTTGAACAGGTAGATGTCGCCGCCGATGCCCTCATCGGTGAGCCGCTGCTCGGCGTCGATCAACAGATCCTCGAGCACGCGCTCGCCCGCGCGGTCGTGGGTGACCAGCTGCGCCAGGTTGTCGCACTCGGCCGTGGCGTACTCGGGGTGCGACCCCACATCGAGGTACAACCGGGCCCCGTTACGCAGGAACACGTTGGAGCTCCGCCCCCAGGACACCACCCGCCGGAAGAGATAGCGGGCGACCTCGTCCGGGCTGAGCCGACGATGACCGTGAAAAGTGCAGGTCACGCCAAATTCGGTCTCGATACCCATGATCCGTCGCTGCACACAGTCGAGCTTACGGGGTGGGTCTCGGTATCGGTGGGCAAGCCGCGGCGGACGGCACCCGTGTCAGGCGACGCGCAACCCGTCCAGGACGAACCCGAGTGACGCCGCCACACCACGTCGTCACCCCCGGACATCGCGATGACACGGGCCATGGCCCCGATCAGGGTGGCCAGGTCGGCCGGGCCGAAATCCGGCCGCAGCACCCCGGCGTCGCGGGCGCGTGTCACCGTCGATTCCAGAAGGCCGCCACCGCGACCGCATTCACCGCCGACGCGACCGATCCGGCTTCCCTGCGCTCGGCGATCGACGCCGCCCGCCGACGATTCGGGCGCATCGACGTCGGTTACTACGGTCCGGCCGCGACCATGCCGCTCACCGATATCACCGGACTGGACGCCGATGGAGCCCGTGCGGCGCTCGCCGGGGTGCTTCCCGCGGTCGATTTCGCCTCGGTGTTGCTCCCGGAACTGCGCGAGCGCGGCGACGGCGGACTGCTGTTCGCGGGCGGCCTGAGCAGCGTCGTACCGATGCCGCCGCTGGGCGGGCTGGCCCTGATGTCGGCGGCACTGCTCGACCCCGACGATCTGGCGGACAGGCTGTGGGGGCTCTATCGCGGCCGAGTCGAGGGCGAAGCCGTGATCAACGCGCTCAACTGACCCGCACGACGGTGATCGTGGTCCACGCACCGACATGGATGCGGTCACCGTCGGCCAGCGACGTCTCCACGCCCTCGGGCAGCCGGTCGTCGCTGCCGTTGAGGCTGGTGCCGTTGGTGGACCCGATGTCGGTGACGCTCAAGCCGTTGCCGTCCAGCCGCAGCACCGCGTGCTGGGTGGACACACCACGGTCGGCCGGATGCAGGGCGAGGTCGATCTGCGGATCCACCCCCTTGTCGGGATTGCGCCGGCCGATCAGCGTGACCTCCTGGTCCAGGCTGATCCGGCGTTCGGGGAAGTACGCCGGGAAGTCCACGGTGTCGGGCCCTTCGCGGGCCAGCACCCGCTCGTAGAACTCCCGATCGGCGGCGATGACGACGGTCCAGGCCACCGCCGCCGAGGACTGCGCGCCGGGTGGCGGCAGCGCCGAATCGTGGCCGCAGGCCTCGCAGAACCTGCCGGTGATGGGCGCCGCACAGGCCGGGCATTGCCGGGTGGCGACTGCCGCAGGTGGCTCCGCCACGGCCGGATCACCGATGGGAGACCCGCAGACGTCGCAGAAGTCCTCGGCAACCGAGGTGTGCCCGTCGACGCAGATCGGCATCAGCTGTCTCCTGAATCTTTGCGCACCCGTGCGGTTTTGGTGGACCGAGCATCCAGTGCCATCTCATCCGCCGCGGCCACCTCACGGCGCAGCGCCACGGTGCCGGTGCGCTGGTCTACCTCGACCACGCCGCGCAACAGCTTCGCCGTCCCGGTGTTGCCCGATTCCACGGCGAGGTCCATGGCCCGCTGCAGCCGGGCCGTCGCCGTTTTCACGTCGCCGTCCTTGCGGGCGCTCAGCCCTTCCTGGACGGCCTCGGCCAGCTCGGCCTGTCCGGTGTAGTGCGCGACCCGGCGGCTGATCACCGCAGAGAGCGCGGTGTCGGCGGTCCACACCGCCTTGACCAGACCCTGACCCAGAAGCTGTTCGCCCGCAACGACACTCACCCGAGCGGCGAGCTTCTCCCGGCCGACGTCGGCGGGTTTGACCTCCACCTGCACGTGGTAGTCGCGCTCCTCCGCACCCCAGGAGCCCAACGGGTACTCGCCGATCTGGGCGCCGGCCTCCACCCTGCGGTGCGTCAGATCCTCCACGGTGGGCGCCACCTGTTTGACAAACACCACCCTGGCCCCCGCCGGGGTCCACAACCGCAGGGTCAGGCCCGCGATCGACTTGCTCATCGATGTCCGCATCATCGACGCGAAGTCTTCGGCGAGATCCTCCGGGTCTGCCACGATGTCCACGGTGCCCAGCAGCGCCGAGGAGATGGCGCGCAGTTCCTCGACCTGCCAGTCGGTACCGACACCGCGGCAGTCGCAGGTGAATTCGCCCTCGGCCAGGCCGATCTGCTCGCCCAGCGCCTCGGGGGTCTCGTGCTCGTTCTTCCCGTCGGTGAGCAGGATCGCGTGGATGAGGGCACCGGGGTGCTGCACCACGACGTTGCGGACATGCGCCAGCCAGGTGCCCATGGCGGTGCCCCCCTTGGGGCGCAGCCCGTCGACCGCCCGCAGGGCTTCGGCCCGGGTCGCGTCGGACGCCGGCACCGGCCAGCCGTCCAGTGGGTAGGCGTAGGTGGCCCGTTCGGTGCCGGCGATGATGGTGAAGTAGGTGCCGTCGACGAGTTCGCCGATTGCCGCGGCGGTGGCTCGCTTGGCCTCGTCGAACTTGGTCGCAGGCGAGCGCATCGAGGTGGAGCAGTCGATGATGATCGCCTCGACCCGATCGGTGTCGCCGGCCACCGCAACACCGTCGGGGACGGTGACGCTAACGATCGCGTCGACGTTCCCGGACCCCTCGGCGATGTAGTGGTTGTGGTCGACCTCCACCGAGATAGGTTGCGGCTCAGGTGAACTCATCTGCTTCCTCCGATCGGGATCACCGCGACGGTGATGTTGTCCTGGCCGCCGGACCGCAAGGCATGGTCGGTCAGTGCGCGGGCCGCCGACAGCACGTCGGTGCCGGTGCAGAATTCGCGGAGGCCATCGGCTTCGGGCAGGTAGTTCCACAGGCCGTCGCTGCACACCAGGAGAGCCCCCGGACCGGTCACGGTGAGGGTGCGCACGCTGGTCTCACCCCACGGCGTCGGCTCCGAATCCGCCCCCAGCCAACGGGTCAGCGTGTGTGCGCCGCGCAGCACGGCTTCGGATTGCGGTGCGGCGCCGGCGTTGATCAGTTCCTGCGCCAGCGAATCGTCGACGGTCAATTGCCGCGCGAGGGCGGGCGCGTCGGGCAGCCAGTACGACCGGCTGTCCCCGACGTTGCCGACGGTCACCTGGGCGGTCCCTCCGTCCGCCGGGATCACGATGACAGCGGTGAACGTGCACGATCCGGCGACACCGGATTGCGGTTCTGGTTGTGCGGCCGCCCGCGCTGCGGCGGCCATCCCGGCGAACATGGCCGCCGCGGTGTCACCGGAACCCGACAGCGAGTCCAGGATCGAGGCGACGCCCGCCGCGACGGCGGCCGCCGAGGCCACCTGCGGATTGATCGAGCTGGACACGCCGTCGCACACCACGACGGCGACGGCGTGCGGCCGCCCGCCGGCGTCGTCTGCGTTGGCCGCGAGAATGCCCGCGGCCGCGGCATCTTCGTTGCGGGCGTGTTCGATGCCGCGATCGGTGATCACGGCGATCCCGCCGAGGGCCACCTCATCACGGTCGGGCTCGGCCCGCAGCTGACCGCACACCGTGCAGTACCCGTCGGCGGCCACCGTGCCGCCGCAGTCCGCGCAGGGGCCGCTGGCCCGGCCGGTCCGTGGGATGGCGACGGTGGTGACGGTCGCCAGTGCCGCACCGCAGCTCTCGCAGAACCGGTCGGCGGGCCGGGTGGGCTGCGCACAGCGCGGGCACTCGCCCCCGGTCACACGCGCGTCCTCGGCCGGATGGTGTTCGCCTTCTCCACCAATTCGATTCGCTCCCACATGCTGCGCGTGCCCTGGGCCAGATCGCGGTAGCAGCGCTCCATCCCGGACCGGATGCCGGGGATGTCGAACGGCTGCCCGAGCAGCTTGGTCGCTGTCGGTGTGTGACCGGCCTCCAGCCAGCCCAGCGCCGCGCTCAGCACCCGCAGGTCGATCAGCGCGCGTTTGGTCGAGGACTCGACCGCACAGGCCGACGCTCGGTCACCCGCGTTCACCAACGTCGGTTCGTCCAGCTGCTCGGCGGTGCGTCCGTCCAGCAGCAGCTCGATGGCCGTGGCCCCCGCCGCCGTGAAATACGCTGAGGCCGAGGGCACTTCATCGAGCGTGGTGATGGCCCCGGTGCGGTTTCCGGCGCGCGCCCGGCGGCGTGCCAACCCGAAAGCCGCGCTCACATAACCGTGGTCGGTGCGCCAGACCGTCTCGTAATACCGGGTCCCGGTGCCGTCCAGCGCGCCGCTGAGTTCGGCCACCGCAGCCAGGGCGAGCTTGGGTGCCAGCTCGCCGGGCAGGGTCGCCAGCACCGTCTCGAACTCGGTGCCTGCGTTGTCGAAATTGCCTTCCAGTAAGGCGGCCTGGCCGCGATACCAGGACAACCGCCAGTCTCCGGGGATCAGGGCGTCCAGTTTCGCCAGCCGTTTCCGGGCCGCCGCGGGCGACCGCATCTCCAGGTCGGCACGGGTCAACCGCAGCGGAATCTCCACCGAGCCCGCCCGGCCACCGGCCACCTGCAGTGCCTGTTCCAGCTGAGCGGGCGGGGTTCCGCTGGTGGTGGCCAGCACCGCGGCCCCCGGATCGGTCGCGTCGACGCTGGGTACCGGTAGCGCCTCGATCACCTCGGAGCGGTCGGCCAAGGTGCCCCGGCCGATCCCGAATGCCCCGCGCTGCTGGCTGAAATTCAGCGACACCCTGGGCGCGCGCTCGCCCTCGTCGCGACGCTCGCCCCGGTCAACGGCGGCGATCTCGTGCAGCACGCCGGTCAACTGGTCGGCCAGTTCTGACATGGACGAGAAGCGACGGTCCGGATCGGGATCGGTGGCGCGCGATATCACCCGGTGCAGCGACTCGTGGGCGGCCAGTACCGGCACGGTGTCCGGCCCGGGCAACTCGGCGACGAAATGGCCCTTCTCCTGCGGCACGTCCATCACCAGCACCGCCAGGGTGCGACCCACCGTGTAGACGTCGCTGGCCACCGTCGGCCCGGTACGTGCGATCTCGGGTGCCTGGTAGCCGACGGTCCCGTAGATGGCGCTCTCCTGGTCGTCCATCGCGATGACCGCGCCGAGGTCGATCAGCTTGAGCTGCTCGTCGGTCTGCATGACATTGTCGGGCTTGAAATCGCAGTAGGCCAGGCCCTGGCCGTGCAGGAAATCGAGTGCCGGTGCGATCTCCACGATGTAGGCCACCGCCTGATCCGGCGGCAGGGGCCCGTTGCGCGCCTTCCGAATCTGTTTGAGCGACGTCCCGCCGACGTACTCCATCACGATGAACCCGACCGGCACCCCGGACGGATCGGGATGCTGGACGAAGTTGTAGATGCGCACGATGCTGGGGTGTTCCACCTCGGCCAGCGCGAGCACCTCGGCGGCCGCGGCGGCCATCGCGTCCTTGTCACCGGAGTTCAGCAGGCCCTTGAGGACGACCCAGCGATTGTGCACGTTGCGGTCGATGGCCAGGTAGATCCAACCCAGGCCGCCGTGCGCCAGGCAGCCCTGCACCTCGTACTGACCGGCCACCAGGTCACCGCGGGACAGCATGGGGACGAAGGAATAGCGGGCGCCGCACGCCGTGCAGAACCCGTCCGGGCGCCCCGGCGTCCCGTCACGGCCGCGTCCGACGGGTTTGTGGCACTCGGGATTTCCGCAGAAGCGGCTGCCTTCGGGCACCTTCGGGTCGACCATGATGGCGGCGACGGGATCGCCCTTGGGAATCCGCGGCATGGTGACCACACCCGCACCGAGGCGGCCCCGCGAACTCGCCGAGCGCGACGACCCGGTGCGGCCGGTGCGGGCCGAACGGGCGGACACACTGCCCCTCGTGGCCGCGGCGGTGCCCACGGCCTCCCGCGACGCGGCGGTGGCCGCCGGCTCCTGCGGGGCGGCCGCAGGTGCGGTGCCACACAGGTCGCAATAGCCGTCGACGATCGTTCCGCCGCAGCCCGGCTCGGCACATGTCATCTGGCCGCCTCCCGTTTCTGAACGAGCATCTGCTGGTAGTCGGTGATCGCCCGGGTCACCTCGCGCAGGTCGCAGGGCCGCCGGGACAGCAACCCGGACGCAATCCCGCCGGACGCCAACAGATCCCGGTCCTCCCCCAAGCCCAGCCGGGCAGCCTTGGTCTGGTACACCTCGAGGCGGCCAGCCAGTTCGGCGCGGCGGTCCAGGAGACCCTGCGCCAGCTGTTCGTCCTCGTCGAGAGTGCGCTGGGCCTGGGCGATCCGCCGCTGCAGCGCCCGCAGCACGGCCGGGTCGGGCGCCGTCAGCGCCGCGAGCTCGGCACGAAGGCCGGGTTCGACGTCCGGGTGCACGGGCATCGGACCGGACAGCACCTGCCGCTGCGCTCGTTCGCGCACCTGCTGCAGGCGCAGCGCCGCGTCGCGCAAAGTGTCCAGTGACAGCGATGTCTTGTCCACTGCCGCAGCCCAATTGGATCGGACGTCGGCCAGCGCCGCCCATTCCGCGGCGTGCTTGTCGACGCCGACGGTGATGGCACGCACCCTGGTCTCGATGATGGCGGGTGTCAGCGACAGCGGATCGGTGGCCGCGACCGACAACAGGTCGGCGATACCGGCGGGTTCGGGCGCACCCGCGGCCTCGAGGCGGTCTCGTACCGGTGCAAGGCGTTGCACGACAAGCGAATTGATCCGGTCCACGTCGTCCAGGAATTCGGCCGCCGCAGGGTAGGCCGCACGCATCCGTTCGGCGGTGTCGGCCAGGCCTGCATACTCGACGAGCTCCCCGGACCCCGTCAGGGACCGTTTCGCCAACGGAATCCGGTGCCGCGACACTTCCAACGGGCGTTCGCGCAGCCAACGGGTGAGTTCGGCGCGGTCGGCGTCGGACGGTTTGGACCGCCGGGCCCGGATCGCCATGGCGGAGTCCAGGATCGAGGTCATCCGGCCCAGTTCCTCCCAGAGCAGGGTGACCGCGCCCTCCACCGCCGTCCAGCGGCGGGCGGTCTCCCCGGTGGGTGGATACAACCGGACGTGTGACAACCCCGGATGGCTGTCGAGTTCGACCATGGTGGCCGACATGGCAGCGATCTCCTCTGCGCGCGTGGCGATTTCGCGGTCGATGGCTTCGGTGCTCAGTGCGGTCATCTCAATCCTGATACCGCGCGGGTGGCGGACCCGGTGACGGACCGAGTGGTTGCAGCAGCTGGTCGTAGAGGCGCTGCCACGTTCCGTCGGAGCGGATCTGCTCGAGCACGCCGTTGACGAACCGGACCAGATCGTCGTTCTGCAGCTTGATGCCGACCCCGTACGGCTCGACGCCGAGGCTCGGACCGACCACTGCGACGTTGGGATCCTGCTTTTTCAGGCCGGCCAGCACGACACCATCGGTACCGATGACGTCGATCTGGCCTTGTTGCAGCATCACCAGGCAGTCGGTCCAGGTCGGCGCCCCGAACACGATCGGCCGGGGGTCCAGGCCGTAGAGCTTGGCCAGCGACGTGGTGCCCGACACCGCGCAGCCACGCTTGCCAGCCAGGCCCGCCGCGGAGTCGATACCCGAATTCTTGCGCACCAGGATGCGCTGGTCGGCGTTGAAATACACGGTCGAGAAGGCCACGTTCTTCTTGCGTGCGCAGTTGATCGAGAACGTACGGACCACCACGTCGACGTCGCCGGATTGCAGTACCGCTTCCCGTTGGCCGGCGTCGACGACGCGGAACTCGACCCGGTTGGGATCGCCGAAGATGGCACGCGCGATCTCGCGCGCGATCTCGACATCGAAACCTTCCAGCCGCCCGGTCACCGGGTCACGGAACCCGAACAGGTATTGGCTCTGGTCCACCCCGGCGATCAGCCGGCCACGCGCGGCGATCGCCGCCATCGTCGAACCGGGAGGCATGGCGCCCGGCTCGGGTTTGGGGCCCGGGCGCAGGCTGGCTTCCTTGTCGCAGTCATTGCCGACGGCGGCGGGTGCGGTGCTGACCTCGGCGACCCCGGCCGGTCTGGCATCGACCGGCGCGACGCTGACCGAGACCGGTTCGCCGGCCGACCCGCACCCGGCAGCCACTCCGATTGCCGCCAGTGCCAGGATGATTCGGGTTCTCACAGGAACTCCTTGAGGCGTGGCCACAGGCCGATCACGGCAGCGGCGGCGGCGATGACCAACAGCACCAGTGTCGCCGTGGGGCTCCAGGCCAGTCGGTGACCCGCGCTGGCGACCTCGCCCCGCAGGACGGCGCGGGTGTTCTGCAATTCGGCGCGCAAGCTGGTGTCCACGACGTCGAACTGTGCGGCCGACGCATTCGGGTCGTTGCCGATGGCTTGGGCCACCGCGCCGGGGTAGTCACCGGAAGAGTAGATGTCGGCGTGCTTGTGGTGGCTGGCAGTCCATTTCGCCACCCCGTCCACCGTGGCCGCCGGTCCGCCCGCGAGCAACGTGTTCAGTTCCGCGATGTTCTTGTCGAAGGCGGCGTTGCTGGTGCCGATATCGCCGCGGGCGACCAACTGCAGGGTCTCGCCGGTCCTGGTCTGCAGCGCCAGGATCCGGGCTTTGGCCAGTTGCGCGAAGCGTTCGGTGCCCGCGGAGCGGCTCTGGCCGATGTCGACGGCCGCCAGTTGGGT
This sequence comes from Mycolicibacterium cosmeticum, assembly GCA_016197365.1. Classification (GTDB taxonomy): domain Bacteria; phylum Actinomycetota; class Actinomycetes; order Mycobacteriales; family Mycobacteriaceae; genus Mycobacterium; species Mycobacterium cosmeticum_A. Next base: position 92,152 of record JACPVS010000021.1, read on the forward strand.
GGCAACGACCAGCCATCCGGCGGCCAGCAGTACCGCGACGGCCGCGACGACCAGTCCGACGTTGAACAGCCGGTTCGTCCTGCGGTAGAGGATCACCGATCCGGCCACCACCGCGATCAAGCCGAACACCATCAGGATCAGCCCCAGCACCGGGATCGAGCCGACCGCGCGCTGATCTTCGTCGACGTTCGCCGTGTCACGGCTGTAGATGCGTTCGGCGGCGGGCAACAGCCCCGTCTGCATCAGCGAGGACGCCTCGCCGAGGTAGGCGGAGCCGACGGGAAACCCTTGCCGGTCGTTGGCGCGCGCGGCCTCGACCAGCCCCGTGTAGGCCGACATCTGCGCCGAGATCTCGGCCATCGCGGTCCGCATCTCGGCGTCGGTGGCCCCGGCCGTCGCGTCGGCCAGCGCGGCCGCGGCGTCGGCCAGGGCCTGCTGGTAGCGCACGCGCATGGGACCGGTGTCGATCTCGTTGGACAGGAACGCCGACACGGCGGCGGCGTCGGCGGTGGACAGGGCCGCGTAGAGATTGTGCGCGGCGTAGGCCAGGGGCTCGGACCGTTCGAGGATCGCGTTGCGTTCGGCGATCCGGCCGTTGAGCTGAATGGCCGAAATGGCCGCGGCGATCAGGGCTCCGGCCACCACCACGACGACGATCAGGGCGACGACGCCGGGGGTGGTGCGGGCGAACCGCCGGAGAAACGGCACCCACGACTCCGACGCCTGCGTACGCGAAGTACTCATCCCGGTGCGGGTTCCCTCCAACAGCGATGGTTGGAAGTGATTATCACCTCGAAACCGGCGGCTTGCAGGCGATATGACCGGTGTGTGTCGTCAGCTATTCGGGAGTGCTTGCCGACGGAAGCAACGCCTCCAGCGCAGGCCCGGTGATCCGCCGGAAAGCCCGGCGCGGACGGTTGACATCCAGGACGGCGACTTCCAGCGTGGACGGTCCGAGCACACGCTGCTCGCTGCCGTTCCCGTTCCCACTCGCGTGCAGCGCATCGACAGCGATTTTCACGGCGTCGGCCAGACTGGCGTTCTCCGTGTAGGACTCGTTGAGCGCGGTCGAGATGGGCTCGGTGGTGCCACCCATCACCACGAAATGTGGTTCGTCGGCGATGGATCCGTCATAGGTGATGCGGTACAGCTCGGGCGGCTTGTTCTCGCCGTAGTGCGCCACCTCGGCGACGCAGAGTTCCACTTCGTAGGGTTTGGCCTGTTCGGTGAAGATGGTGCCCAGCGTCTGCGCGTACACGTTGGCCAGTTGCCGGCCGGTCACGTCGCGACGATCGTAGGCATAGCCCCGCGTGTCGGCGAACTGGATACCGCCGCGGCGCAGGTTGTCGAACTCGTTGAACCGGCCCACCGCGGCGAACCCGACGCGGTCATAGAGCTCGCTGACCTTCTGCAGGGAGCGCGACGGATTCTCCGCCACGAACAGCACGCCGCCTTCGTAGGTCAGCGTGACAACGCTGCGGCCCCGCGAAATGCCTTTGCGCGCAAGCTCGGAGCGCTCACGCATCGCCTGCTCGGGTGAGATGAAATAGGGAAAGCTCATCAGGCGTTGCCTCCCGCGCGGGTCCGGCCTGCGATGACCTCACGGGCCAGCGCGGCGATCCGATCCTCGGTGACCTCTTCGGCACCGTCGGCGCCGATGAGCACCGCGGTCGGGTAGATACCGCGCACCAGATCGGGTCCGCCGGTGGCGGAGTCGTCGTCGGCGGCATCGTAGAGCGCCTCGATGGCCACCTTCAACGCCGAATCGGCGTCGGTCACTTGCGAATACAGCTTCTTCACCGAGGACTTGGCGAACAGTGATCCCGAACCCACCGACTGGTAGCCCTCTTCCTCGAGGTTCCAGCCGCCGGCCGCGTCGAAGGACACGATGCGGCCCGCGTTCACGGGGTCGGCGTCATCGACGTCGTAGCCGACCAGCAGGGGCAGCGCGACGAAACCCTGAAGTGCCGCACCGAGATTGCCGCGCACCATGATGGCCAGCCGGTTCACCTTGCCGCGGAACGTCAACGGCACGCCCTCGAGCTTCTCGTAATGCTCCAGTTCGACGGCGTACAACCGCGCGAACTCGACGGCGATCGCCGCGGTGCCCGCGATGCCTGTCGCGGTGTAATCGTCGGCGATGTGCACCTTCTCGACATCGCGACTGGCGATCATGTTGCCCTGGGTGGCCCGCCGGTCGCCCGCGATCAGCACCCCGCCGGGGTACTTCAGCGCCACGATCGTGGTGCCGTGCGGCAGGTCCGACCCGGACCCCACCACGCGGTCACCCGCCATCGGCAGCAGATGCGGAGCCTGATGGCTCAAGAATTCGCTGAACGAGGACAGATTGAGCCGAGATGAGGAGAGGTCGAGGCGGTCGGAGGGCTTGTCGAACCGGGCCGTCACTGGCCGCCCTTTTGGACATACGCGCGCACGAAGTCCTCAGCGTTCTCTTCCAGCACGTCGTCGATCTCGTCGAGAAGGTCGTCGGTCTCCTCGGTCAGCTTCTCGCGACGCTCCTGGCCGGCGGCCGTCGTACCGGTGACATCGTCATCCTCACCGCCACCACCGCCACGCTTGGTCTGTTCCTGAGCCATCGCCGCCTCCTGATTGCACGATCGGTTCTTTCACACTACCGGTCGACACGCGTCCTGCCCGGTATAGCAAGTACTTACGTGGTGAGCTGTTCCACCAATTCGGCGGCACTGTCCACCGAATCCAGCAACGCCCCCACGTGAGCCTTGCTGCCTCGTAGAGGCTCCAGGGTGGGAATCCGGACCAGCGAATCGCCGCCCAGGTCGAAGATGACCGAATCCCAGCTCGCGGCGGCGATGTCGGCACCGAACCGGCGCAGGCACTCGCCACGGAAATAGGCCCGGGTGTCGGTCGGCGGATTGTCGACGGCGTCCAGCACCTGCTGCTCGCTGACCAGGCGTTTCATCGACCCACGTGCCACCAGCCGGTTATACAGACCCTTGTCCAGGCGCACATCGGAATACTGCAGGTCGACCAGATGCAGGCGCGGCGCGGACCAGGACAGGTTCTCCCGCTGCCGGAAACCTTCCAGCAGGCGCAGCTTGGCGGGCCAGTCCAGGATCTCCGCGCATTCCATCGGGTCGCGCTCCAGCAGATCGAGCACCTCGGCCCAGGTCTGCACGACATGACTGGCGCGCGGATCGGGGTCGCGACTGTCCAGTAGCTTGCCCACCCGCTCCAGGTAGATGCGTTGCAGCGCAAGAGCGGTCAGCTCGCGGCCGTCGGCCAGCGCAATCGTGGCGCGCAGGGACGGGTCCCGGCTGACCACGTGCACGGCGTGTACGGGGCGGGCCAGCGCCAGATCGGACAGATCCACCCCGGATTCGATGAGGTCGAGCACCAGCGAGGTGGTGCCCACCTTGAGGTAGGTCGAGGTCTCCGCGAGGTTGGCATCCCCGATGATGACGTGCAGGCGCCGGTATTTGTCGGCGTCGGCGTGCGGCTCGTCGCGGGTGTTGATGATGCCGCGCTTGAGGGTGGTCTCCAGGCCGACCTCGACCTCGATGTAGTCGGCGCGCTGGGACAACTGGAATCCGGGCTCGTCACCCGAGGGTCCGATACCGACCCGGCCCGACCCGGTGAACACCTGCCGGGACACGAAAAACGGTGTGAGTCCGGCGATCACCGCCGAGAACGGGGTCTGCCGGCTCATCAGATAGTTCTCGTGCGATCCGTAGGACGCACCCTTGTTGTCGATGTTGTTCTTGTAGAGCTGCAGTTTCGCTGCCCCGGGCACGCTGGCCACATGCCGGGCTGCGGCCTCCATCACCCGTTCGCCGGCCTTGTCCCAGATCACAGCGTCGAGCGGGTCCGTGCATTCGGGGGCCGAATACTCCGGGTGGGCGTGATCGACGTAGAGCCGGGCGCCGTTGGTGAGGATCATGTTGGCCGCGCCGACCTCATCGGCGTCGATGATCGGCGGGGGTCCCGACGCGCGGGACAGGTCGAAGCCGCGGGCGTCGCGCAGCGGGGACTCGACCTCGTAGTCCCACCGGGTGCGCTTGGCCCGCTGCAAACCGGCCGCGGCGGCGTAGGCGAGCACGGCCTGCGTGGAGGTGAGGATCGGATTCGCGGTGGGATCCGTCGGCGACGAGATGCCGTATTCCACCTCAGTTCCGATAATCCGTTGCATAAGTTGCAACCCTAGCGACGCGCACCCGGTCGATGTCAGGTAGGGCTAGATGATGGAGGCCAGATTGGACCCGGTCGAGGCGCACGCCTGGTTTCTGCGACGCGGGTTGCCCACCGTGTTGCGGCCCGGGGTACTCGCCCGCAACCTCTGGCAGCGCGGCGCTCCTGCCTTCGCGGCGCTCGCCGTGTTCATGGCCAACTCGGTGGCCGTCGTCGCCCTCACCGGGAAGCACACCGTCGCCATCGACGGCACGCCCACCCGCAGCGAATGGTTCATCCTGGCGTTGCTGGTCCTGGTATCGCCGGTCGCCGCAGTCGTCGCGTGGCGGGTGTCGCGGATCAGCAGCCTGCGCGGGCGCACCGTCGCCACGATGGTGGCACTGCTGGTGAGCCTGGTCGGCACCGTCGTCGGTGGACCGTCCCCCTACGTCGTCCCCGACCTGCTGATGACGGGCGTGATCATCGCGGTCATCCTGGTGCTGACCGCCACCGGCATCGGCTCGATCCTCGGCCTGGCGATCAGCGCGACGCTGCACAACCTGACGCAGATGGGTGGCCTGCTGGCCCGCGCGTTGCCGGTCATCCTGCTGACCGTGCTGGTGTTCTTCAACACCTATGTGTGGCTGATGGCGGCGTATGTCCCCCGGCCGCGGATGTGGTTGGCGCTGTTGTTTCTCGCTGCCATCGCGGTGGCGTTCATCACCTCCGCGACCATCGAACGGGTCCGGCCGATCCTGTTGTCCCCCACCCGCCCGCCCAAAATCGACGGCGCCCTCCTCGGCACGCCCTTCCACGGCCTGCCCGCGCCCGTTCGGCGGGTGCATCTGTCCCGGCTGGAACGCATCAACGTGGTGTTCGTCCTGGTGATGACGCAGGTGGTCCAGGTGCTGGTGGTGTCCGTCATCACCCCCCTGGTCTTCGCGGTGCTGGGGCTGATCCTGTTGACACCGAAGCTGCTGGCCGAGTGGACGCGCAACGGCGCCAGCGACGGGGTGATCTTGGGGATGACGCTGCCCATTCCCCAGGCACTGATCCAGACGAGCATGTTCCTCGGAGCGCTGACCTTCATGTACATCAGCGCGCGTGCCGCCGGTGATCCCGACTACCGCACCGAGTTCCTGGACCCGTTGATCGACGACCTCACCCTGACGCTGGACGCGCGGGACCGCTATCGGCTGCAGACCCGTCCCGCGAAGGACGGGTAGACATGAGGTGCCATGAAACTTCTGATCGTCGAGGACGAAGCCCGGTTACGGTCCACCCTGACCGCCGGATTGCGCGCCGAGGGCTTCGCGGTGACCGAGGCCGCCGACGGGATGGCCGGCCTGCGGCTGGCCTCCGAGGGGCAGTACGACGTCGTCGTCCTGGACATCATGCTGCCCGGTATCAGCGGTTACGAGGTGCTGCGCCGGATGCGGACCCGGGAGGTGTGGACGCCGGTCATGATGCTCACCGCCAAAGACGGTGACTACGACCAGGCGGATGCCTTCGACCTCGGCGCCGACGACTACCTGACCAAACCGTTCTCGTTCATCGTGCTCGTCGCGCGCCTGCGTGCGTTGTTGCGCCGCAGCACGACTCAGCGACCCGCGCTGCTCACCGCAGGGACGCTGACGCTGGATCCGATTCACCGCTCGGTGTCGCGGGCGAAGACGCCCATCGCCCTCACCCCGCGCGAATACGGCCTGCTCGAATATCTGATGCGCCACAAGGACGTCGCGGTGGCCAAGGCCGAACTGCTGCACAACGTGTGGGACACCCACTACGACGGGCCGGACAACGTGGTCGAGGTGTACGTCGGTTATCTGCGCCGCAAGATCGACACGCCGTTCGGCACCAACACCATCGAAACGGTGCGCGGCGTCGGCTACCGGGTGACCGGCGGCAGCTGAACCGTCACCCGGCCACCGCCCCCCGGCCGGTCCTCGATCCAGACCCGGCCCCGGTGGGCCGCAACGATTTCAGACACGATCGCCAGCCCGAGGCCGGACCCGCCCGCACTGCGTGAGCGGTCCCGGTCCAACCGGACGAAGCGGTCGAACACCCGCAGCCGGTCCGGCTCCGGCACCCCCGGCCCGTCATCGCCGACCGTGAGCACCGCGCCACCAGCCGCGGAATCGGGGCCGGCCACGGTGATCTCGATGAGGGACATGGCATGTCGGGAGGCATTGTCGAGCAGATTGCGCAGCACCCTGGCCAGCGCCGCGGCATCCCCGGTCACCCGGGCCGGCGTCACCTCGCACCGCACCTCCAGCGAGGTGACGCGCCGCAGGCTGCGCGCCGCGTCGATGGCCAGATCGTCGAGGTCGACGTCGCCGAATCTCGCGGTGGGACCACGTTCGTCGGCCCTGGCCAGCAGGAGCAGGTCGTCGATCAGGCCGGCCATCCGGTGCGCCTCGGGCAGCAGCGTGTGTTCGGCCAGTTCGGCATTCAGCAGATCCGGGTGGGCCTGGGCCACCTCGAGCGCGGAGATGATGGTCGCCAGCGGGCTGCGCAGCTCATGGGAGGCGTCACCGACGAATCGCTGCTGGGCCGCGTGGCCGGCCTCGATGCGGGTCAGCATCTCGTTCATCGTCACCGCGAGCGCGGCGATCTCGTCGCGGCGGTCGGGCACCGGGACCCGGCCGGACAGATCGGAGGTCGTGATGGCGGCGACCCGGGACCGGATGTCGTCCACCGAGCGCAACGACCGTCGCACGAGCAGGTAGGTGGCGCAGGCCGAGACCGCGATGACGGCCGGCGCGGCGACGGCCAGCGCCACCGCCACCGTGCCCACCGTCTCGGTCACCTTCGCGCGACGCTCGCCGACGACCACGGTGAACCGGTGCCCGTGGCCGTCGGTGACGGCCTGGGTGCTGAATCTGATCTGCCCGAACTGCGCCACATGCCCGGTGCCGTCGGGACCGATCTCGGCGACCGGGATCAGCGGGGTGTCGGGCGTCGCGGCCGACCGCCGCACCACCGCCCCGCCCTCGTCGATGATCTGCACGGCGTTGATGCGTCCGTCGGTGGTCAGAAGATCATCGCCGACCGTCGCCGGACCACCGGTGACGATGGCCGCCACCAGTTGCGACACCCGTTCGGATGCGGCGTTGTCGGCCCTGCTGAGCATCGACTGGTACAGCACCACCGACAGCACCACACCCGCCGCGCCGAGCGCGACGAACACCACGCTGGCCGCGACGAAGGCTGACCGGGCGGATATCCCCCAGTTCGCGGGGCGCAGAAGTTCTCGTGGCATCTCCCCCAGATTGCACCAGATCATCGACAATGTGGCAGTGCCCGCTATGGACTCCGTCGCCGTGTCAGAGACAGCGGCCGTGCATGAGTGGTTCCTGCATCGCGGCCTGCCCCTGGTACTCACCAGGCGGGTCCGGTCCCGCGGGCTCGTCGAACGTTCTGCGCCGATGATCTCCGCCGTCGGCTCGTTGACGGCCGTGACGATGCTGTTGGCGGAGGTCACCGACGAGCGACCCGATTACTACTACGCGCTGCGACTCGGGGTGATCGCCGCGGTGTTGCTCGCCGCGCCGTTCGCGCTGACGGTGCTACACCGGCTGGACAGCCGCCTCGGCGAGACCGGCAGGCGTTCCGGCGCGTGGATCGTGATGGCGATCTTCGTGGCGATCATGCCGCTGACCGTCAGCGGGTGGACGGGCGAGGCGGCCGCGGAAGCCCCGGTCTTCGTGTTGATCTCGCTGCTGGCGATCTGGCTGACTTACCTGGGTTTCGGGTCCATCGCCGCCTGGGCGTTCCGGTTCGCCTGGATCCAACTCGGTGCACTCGGCACCCTGATGAGCCGGGCGCTCCCGTTGCTGATGCTGACGGTGGTGGTCTACTTCACCGGCGAGCTGTGGCAGCTCGCCGCCCGGATGACGCGCCAACGACTGTGGCAGACCATCGGTTTCCTCGCCCTGGTCGCCTTGGTCTTCGTCGTCACCACCATCCGCGACGAGGTGCAGGCCCTGCGCGACGACCGCGCCGAACAGACCGATCCGGCCCGGTTGCTGGCCGGCACACCGCTGCAGCCACCCCCCGGGCACCAGCCGCCCCGGCCCGCGCTGTCACGCGCCGAGAACATCAACGTCGTCGCGATCATGGTGGTGTCACAGGCGATTCAGGTGGTGCTGTTCACCGCCGGGCTGTTCGCGTTCTTCCTGGCATTGGGCATCATCGCGATTCCCGATGACGTGACGGTGCTGTGGTCGGCCGAGGAGAGCTGCGACGTCGGATCGCCGCCCTGTGCCGGTACGTGGTTCGGCGTGCACATCCCCATTCCTCAGACGGTGGTGCACACCTCGCTGTTCGTCGCGGTGCTGTCCGGGCTGTACTTCACCGTCAGCACCAGCGTCGACCCGCTGTACCGGCAACGCTTCTTCGATCCGCTGATCGCCGATGTCGCGGTCAGCCTCGCGGGCCGCGACGCCTACCTGGAGCTGGAAGCGGGTCAGAACCGCACGCCCCCAGGTGGTTCCGCCGAGCAACAGGACGGCGCCGAGCACGCCGACGAGGGACAGCCGCTCACCGGCCAGCCCGATGCCGACGAGCACGGCCCACAGCGGCTCGGTGCCCAGTAACAGACTCACCCGGGCCGGTGTGGTCCGGCGCAGTGCCCACATCTGCACGCCGAACGCGAAGACGGTGCACGCCAGGGCCAAATACACCGTCAATGCCCAATCGGTTGCCGACAGGTCCGTGACAACCCCCAGTTGTCCACCGGCGCAGGCGGATACGGCGCCGAGCGTGGCCACCGTCGCCAGCTGGGTCAAGGTCGTCGCCGCCGGGTCGGTCTGGCGCCGCCGGTCGGTGCGGTCGATGACCGTGACGTGCACGGCGCGCAGCACGGCGGCCGCCGCCATCAGCGCATCCCCGGCCCCGGGCGCGGCGAAGCCACCCGACTGCGTCAGTAGGGCGCAACCCAGCACCGCACACCCCGCTGCCGCATAGAAGGCCGGCGGCACCGTCGTGCGCTGCAGCATCGGGGTGATGACGATGGTCAGGGCGATGATCAGCCCGGCGTTGGACGCCGAGGTCATGGTGACCCCGTAGGTCTCGCACACCAGGATCGCCGTCAGGATGGCGCCGAAGAGCACGCCGGAGCGCAGTTCGGCCCGCCCCGCCCCGCGCAGACGTCTGCCGAGCAGCACGGCCAGCGCCACGGTGGCGATACCGAAACGCAGTGCGATGAAGGCGAATACAGAGTCGCCGGTGACCGTCTCCTTGGTGGCCAGATAGCTCGAACCCCAGACCGCGGCCACGGCGAGTAGGGCGAGATCGACGCGGTTCATGGCGTCAGCCTGTCGGGCCACAAGAGTTCAGTCAATCTACTGATTCTTAGTTATATGTGTAGCATCCCTTTACTATTGACGTATGGACACCCATCGATTGCGCATGCTGCGGGAGCTTGCCGATCACGGCACCGTGGCCGCCGTCGCCGACGTGCTGTCGATGACGCCGTCGGCGGTGTCCCAACAGCTGAAGATCCTCGCGCGGGAAGCGGGCGTCGCACTCGTCGAGCCGGCGGGTCGCCGGGTGCGACTCACCGATGCCGGGCGGGTGCTGGTCGGCCACGCCGAGGTGGTCTTGGCCGCGCTGGACCGGGCAGTGGCCGAGATGGACGCCTACCGCACCACCGCGCGGGGCGAGGTGAGCGTGTCGCTGTTCCCATCCGGCGCGGCAATGCTGTTGGCGCCGTTGATCATCCGGGCCGGTGGCCGGGGCGTCGACGTCATCGGGCGCGACATCGACACGCCTGCCGCGCGGGCGCCGCAACAGCTTGCCGAGTTCGACGTGGTGGTGGTACACCGCGATGACCGCGACACGACCGAATGGGGACCGCGGCTGAGTTCGGTTACCTTGCTGCGCGAACCGCTGGACGTGCTGTTGCCACCGGATCATCCACTGGCGACCCACGACCAGGTTCAACTGTCCGACCTGGCGGCCGCCGATTGGATCGGTGTCGAGGGCGGGCTGATGGTGGACGACGTGTTCAAGTCGATCGCGGTGCTGACCGGGGTGCCGGTGCGGATCACTCAGCGGGTCAATGATTTCCGCGTGGTCGAGGAACTCGTCGCGGCGGGTGTGGGTATCGCGCTGATGCCGCGCTACGTCACGCTGGCGCGCGAGGTGGCGCGCAGGCCCATCGGTGACATCCGGCTGGCCCGCCGCGTCGAGGCGGTGACCCGGGCCGGCGCCGATGCCCGGCCGGCGATCGCGCTGGTGCTCGAAGAGCTGCGCGCGATCGCCGCCGGAATCGTCGACGGCGGTTAGAGGTACTGCCCGAGATTGGACTCGGTGTCGATGGCCCGACTGGCCGACGAACTCTTGCCGGTGACCAGCGTGCGGATGTAGACGATCCGCTCGCCCTTCTTACCCGAGATCCGGGCCCAGTCATCGGGATTGGTGGTGTTGGGCAGATCCTCGTTCTCGGCGAACTCGTCGACGATCGAGTCCAGCAGGTGCTGGATGCGCAGACCCTTCTGGCCGGTCTCGAGCACCGACTTGATGGCGTACTTCTTCGCCCGGTCCACCACGTTCTGGATCATCGCCCCGGAGTTGAAGTCCTTGAAGTACATGACTTCCTTGTCACCGTTGGCGTAGGTGACCTCCAGGAACCGGTTGTCGTCGATCTCCGCGTACATCCGGTCGACGACCTTCTCGATCATCGTCTTGATGGTCAGCGACCGGTCGCCCACGAACTCGCCGAGATCGTCGTCGTTGATCGGCAGCGACTCGGTGAGGTACTTGCTGAAGATGTCCTGTGCCGCTTCGGCATCCGGGCGTTCGATCTTGATCTTCACGTCCAGGCGGCCGGGCCGCAGAATGGCCGGGTCGATCATGTCCTCGCGGTTGGACGCACCGATGACGATGACGTTCTCCAGGCCCTCGACGCCGTCGATCTCCGACAGCAGCTGCGGGACGACGGTGGTCTCGACATCGGAGCTGACGCCGGTGCCGCGGGTCCGGAAGATCGAGTCCATCTCGTCGAAGAACACGATCACCGGGGTGCCCTCGGACGCCTTCTCCCTCGCCCGCTGGAAGATCAGACGGATGTGCCGCTCCGTCTCGCCGACGAACTTGTTGAGGAGCTCCGGGCCCTTGATGTTGAGGAAGTACGACTTCGCCTCGCGGGAGTCCTCGCCACGCAGCTCGGCCATCTTCTTGGCCAGCGAGTTGGCGACGGCCTTGGCGATGAGGGTCTTACCGCACCCGGGCGGGCCGTAGAGCAGAACGCCCTTGGGCGGCCGCAGCGAGTACTCGCGGTAGAGGTCCTTGTGCAGGAACGGCAGCTCCACGGCGTCGCGGATCTGCTCGATCTGCCGGGTCAGGCCACCGATGTCGCCATAGCTGACGTCGGGGACCTCCTCGAGGACGAGATCCTCGACCTCGGCCTTCGGGATGCGCTCGAAGGCGTAGCCGGCCTTGGTGTCGACCAGCAACGAATCACCGGGCCGCAGTTTGCGGGGCTTGTCGTCCTCGTCGAGTTGCACCTCGACGCCCTCGGGCAGGAACTCCGCGGCCACCAACGGTTCGGCCAGCCAGACGATGCGCTCTTCGTCGGCGTGACCGACGACCAGCGCGCGGTGCCCGTCGGACAGGATCTCGCGCAGGGTGCTGATCTCACCGACGGCTTCGAACGCGCCGGCCTCGACGACCGTGAGCGCCTCGTTGAGGCGCACGGTCTGACCCTGCTTGAGCGTGCTGGTCTCGATGTTCGGCGAGCAGGTGAGGCGCATCTTGCGCCCGGAGGTGAACACGTCGACCGTTTCGTCCTCGTGGGCGGCCAGCAGCACGCCGTATCCGCTGGGCGGTTGACCCAGCCGGTCCACTTCCTCACGCAGCGCCAGCAGTTGTTGCCGGGCCTCTTTGAGGGTCTCCATCAACTTGGCGTTGCGGGTCGCCAGGGAGTCGATGCGCGCCTCGAGCTGGTGCACATCCCGGGCGGTTCGCAGCCCGCTGGACGGCCCGACCGTATCCTCCAGCTGTTCCCGGAGCGCGGCCGTTTCGCGGCGCAGACGCTCCAACTCGGCAGCGTCGTCGCTGGAAATCGGTGTGTTCAGATCGTCACTCAAATTCTCTGAACGCTCGGACTCGCTCATGTTGCGCTCCCTCCCGCACCGGATGTTGGTGCAGTAACGACTTCAACGCTACCGGCGATTCAGCCTTTGTGTGCGGTCTAGGAATTCGACACACCAGCAACCTTGTTAACCTCATTATCGAGATGGCCCAATCGAAAGGACCACTGTGTTCCTCAAACCCCTCGTGACCGGTCTGGCCGCAGCCGCTGTGGTGGCAGGCGGTGCGACGTCCCTCACGGTCGGTGCCGCGCCGGCCATCACCCCGGTCGTATGGGGCGCTCCGATGCCGCAGACGCCCGCGCCGGAGCTGTCGGCGCCGTTGGCCCAGACGCTGCAGGCGCTGGCCTCCGGCGGCGGGTTCTCCGCCAAGGCGCCCTACATCCAGGGCGGGATCGGGCGCATCGAGAGCATCGCCGCGGACCGCGCCTACAGCCGGGCGGCGGCGGAGGGCAAGTTCCCGCTGACGTTCAACATCGTCAACATCGACGACCTGGGTGGCGTGGTGAACGCCGACGTCACCGCGACGACCGCGCTCGGGGCCACCGCCACGGAGAACGTCCAGTTCGTCGCCGGACCCAGCCCCACCGGCTGGCAGATCTCCAAGCAGTCGGCGCTGTCGCTGCTCACCGCGGCCGGCTGATTGGCCTCTATGCCCCACCGCAGTAGGGCAGTCCTGAGCGCCGCCATCGTCACGATGGCGGCGCTCGGACTGTCCGGCTGCGCCGAGGAGACGGTTCCGCCCGAGCCGACAGCGGCGACGATCTCGACCGTCGCGAGCGCCCCCGCTGCGCCGGCGCAGGCCCCGCTGCCCGCTCCCGAGGCACTCACCGATGTGCTGGCGCGGATGGCCGACCCTTCGATTCCCGGTGATCAGAAGCTGGGACTGGTGCAGTTCGCGTCGCCCGACGACGCCGCGGCACTCGACCGATTCACCAAGGCGATCGTCGATGGCGGTCACGCGCCGCTGGCTTTCCGGGCGACCGATCTGAAGTGGACCCAGCAGGGTGATGTCACCGCCACCGTCGACATCGCCAGTGCCGATCCCGCATCGCAGGCGACGGCGTTCACGTTCCCGATGCAGTTCTCGCCGATCGACAACGCGTGGCAGTTGAGCCGCGAGAGCGCGAACCAGCTCCTACTTCTCGGTCACCAGCGCTGAGGGCACCTGACGTTTGCGGCGCAGCGGCGTCGGCGTCACCGTGCCCGGCGCCAGCTTGCGGGCGCTGATCAGGAACGCGGTGTGGCCGCGCATGTTGTGCTGGGGGCGGACCGCCAGGCCGACCACATCCCAGCCGCGCTGCAGCGATTCCCAGGACCGCGGCTCGGTCCAGCACTGCTGTTCGCGCAGCGCCTCCACAGTCCTGGACAGCTGCGTCACCGTGGCCACATAGACGATCAACACCCCGCCCGCCACCAAGGCACGCGAGACCGCGTCGAGCACCTCCCACGGCGCGAGCATGTCCAGCACCACGCGGTCGACTTCCGGTCCCTCGTAGTCGTTCAGATCGGCGATCCGCAGGTCCCAGTTCGCGGGCCGCTCGCCGAAGAACGTCTCCACGTTGCGGATGGCGTGCACGGCGTGGTCGTCGCGGACCTCGTAGGAGATGACCTGGCCCTGCGGGCCGACCGCCCGCAGCAGCGAGCAGGTCAGCGCACCCGATCCGGCCCCGGCCTCCAGCACCCGGGCGCCGGGGAACATGTCCCCCTCGTGCACGATCTGCGCGGCGTCCTTGGGATAGATCACCTGGGCGCCGCGGGGCATGGACAGCACATAATCGATGAGCAGGGGACGCAGCACCAGGAACGGATCGCCGTTGGCGGACTTCACCACGCTGCCCTCGGGCTGCCCGATCACGTCGTCATGGGCCAGTGCGCCGCGGTGGGTGTGGAACTCCGCGCCGGGGGCGAGCACCATCGTGTAGTGGCGCCCCTTGGGGTCGGTGAGCTGAACTCGATCGCCGACGACGAACGGACCGGTAGTGGACACGGGGTATCAGAGTGCCAGACGCGCCGTCCGCGCTGCCAACCGTTGTCGGTGGCCGAATCTAGGCTGGGTGTCATGAGCGTGCCACTGACGTTGCGGCGCCCGGCGCTGTCGCCGTCGCGCGCCGGCGACTTCAAGCAGTGCCCGCTGCTGTATCGGTTCCGCGCCATCGACCGCCTGCCCGAGCCCACGTCCGTCGCCCAGGTGCGGGGGTCGGTGGTGCATGCCGCACTGGAGCAGTTGTACGGACTGCCCGCCGCGGAACGGGGTAAGGATGCCGCGCTGGCGTTGGTCGGGCCTGCCTGGGACCGCATGCTGTCCGAATCGCCGGACCTCGCCGACCTGGACCAGGCGGCGCGCGACGGACTGCTGGCCGATGCCCGCAAGTTGCTGACGGGGTACTACCGGCTGGAGGATCCGACCCGCTTCGACCCGCAGAGTTGCGAACAACGCGTCGAGGTGGAGCTGACGGACGGCACGCTGTTACGCGGCTTCGTCGACCGCATCGATGTGGCGCCCACCGGAGAACTGCGGGTGGTCGACTACAAGACGGGCCGCGTGCCGTTCGCTGAGGCCAAGGCGCTGTTCCAGATGAAGTTCTACGCCGTGGCGCTGCTGCGGTCCCGCGGGGTGCTGGCCGCACGGCTGCGGCTGGTGTACCTCGCCGACGGCCAGATCTTGGACTACACACCCGAACTCGAAGAACTGGAGCGGTTCGAGCGGACGTTGATGGCGATCTGGCGGGCCATCCAATCCGCCGGCGTGACAGGCGATTTCCGGGCGCAGCCGTCGCGGTTGTGCGACTGGTGTAGCCACCAGAAGCTCTGCCCCGCGTTCGGCGGCACCCCGCCCGAATATCCGGGTTGGCCTGATCCCGCCGAGCCGGCCGCATGATCGATTGTCATTACCGCCGAACGGGTTCGGACGGTGATCTCGCGGTGTTCGAATCCACCATCGGCACCGCCAGTAATTGGGACTCGGCCATCCAGCACGGCTCACCGCCGCTGGCCCTGATGACCAAGGCCATCGAGGAACTCTGCGCGGATCGCCCCGAGCTACGGGTCGGGCGGTTGGTGCTGGACATCTTGGGCGCCATCCCGGTGGCCCAGGTGAAGGTCCGGGCCCGGGTTGTGCGCCCGGGCGCGCGTATCGCCAAGGTGGACGCCGAGATGCTGGCCACCCGTCCCGATGGCACCGACCGGGCGGTCGCCACCGTCAGTGCCTGGCTGCTGGCCACCAGCGACACCAGGGACGCGGTCACCGACCGCTATCCCCCGCTGCTGGAGGGCGATGCGTTGGACAACCCGCATGGCTGGATGGGCGCACCCGGATATCTGGAGACAGTCAGCTGGCGCGCCCAGCGCACTGCCCGGGCGAAGCGGCGGTGACGTGGATGAGCCCGTTGGTGCCGCTCGTCGACGCCGAGCCGCTGACGGACCTGCAACGCATGGCGATGGTGGTGGATTCGGCCAACGGGGTGGGCGCGGCGCTCGATCCGGCCGAGTTCGTGTTCATGAACACCGATACGGCGGTGCATCTGCACCGCGCGCCGGTGGGTGGCGATTTTGCGCTGCGGTCGCGCGGGTCGATCGGCCCGGACGGGATCGGGGTGACCAACGCCGAGATCTTCGACCGGCAGGGCTTCATCGGCACGTCGGCCCAGACCTTGTTGGTGCAGCGGAGGTAACCGATGACCGAACATCGCCTTGTCACGCCGGATGGCGCCACCTGGACCGTGCGCCGGCGCTGGCTGCCGTGGCGACGGCCGATCTCTCTCCGGGAGATGCTGCACAGCCCGTCGACCGACGACACCAACACCGACGCCACCCCCGCGCAGGAGGAGAAGGAGCCGGGCATCGTTCTGCGGGTGCTACAGCTGACCGTGGGTGTGGTGCTCTGGCTGCTCATCGGTGCGGGCAAGCTGATCTTCTACACGCTCGCGGTGGTGCTGGTGCTGGTCATCTGGTTGCTCGACTCCGCGCTGCAGCTGGTGGTGTTGCCGTTCATCCTGCTCGCCCGGGCGACGGGTCTGGCGCGGTGGCCGGTTCAGGTCGAGCGCGACTACAAGCATGTCCGCACCGAGTACGCCGACGGTTTCGCGGCCGCGCAGACCCTGCGCGAGGACCTGTCCGGGCAGGTGGCGGCGGGCGCGATCGCCGTGCCGTCCGCCAATTGAAATATCGTATTGCGTCTATATACGCGCAAAGCAATATTCGAAGCGTGGATGTGTTCGAGGCCGTCGCCGAACCCAGTCGGCGCACCCTGCTCGACGCTTTGCGTGGCGGCGAGCGCACCGCCGGTGAACTGGTCGCCACCCTGCCGGATCTGACCCAGCCGACGGTGTCGCGTCACCTCCGGGTGTTGCGCGAGGTCGGCCTCGTCGAGGTCCGCGCGGACGCCCAGTGCCGGGTCGCCACCTGGACAAGGGCGCGAAATGACGTGCCACGAAGGCAAACTCACCGTGCAGGGCGATCTCGCCACCCTGCGCTTCGAGCGCCGCCTGCCCCATTCGATCGAGGCCGTCTGGGCGGCGATCACCGATCCGGCCGAACGCAGCCAGTGGATAGGCGACACCACCATGGCCGACGGGGTCATCGAGACCACTCCGAACGGGCCGGCTGTCGGTGTTCGCCGCCCAGCACCACATGCATTGGGTGAGCTTGGGTTTGGGTGCCGGCTGGAACAGCGCCAGCGGCAGCGAGGACGATCTGAACCGGCTCGGTTTCTGGCTGGCTGCGGGCGCACAGACCGACGTCGACGCCGGGCGGCTACTGCAGCGGCGTGAGTTCCTGCAGCATGGTGGGCACCAACTCACTCACGGTGGGGTGGATATGCATGGTGCGTGAGATGGCGGTGTAGGGCAGCTTCGCCGTCATCACATCGAGCACCAGATGCACCACCTCGTCGCCACCCACCCCGAGGATGGCCACGCCCAGGATCTCACGGGTCTCGGCGTCCACGACGACCTTCATGAAGCCCTGAGTCTCGCCCTTCTCCACCGCGCGGCCCACTCTGGTCATCGGGCGCTTGCCCACCAACGCCTTTCGGCCCGACCGGCGGACCTCGTCGACGGTCATTCCGGCCCGGCCCAGCGGCGGGTCGATGTACAGCCCGTAGGTGGTGACGCGGTCGCTGACGCGGCGGGGATCATCGTCGAGCAGATTCGCGGCAACGATCTCGAAGTCGTTGTACGACGTGTGGGTGAACGCACCCTTGCCGTTGCAGTCCCCCATCGCCCAGATGTGTTCGGCGCTGGACCGCAACTGATCGTCGACGACGACGTAACCCCTGGTGTCGGTCTCGACACCGGCGTGCTCGAGCCCGAGGTCGTCGGTGTTGGGCTTGCGTCCGACCGCGACGAGCACGTGGCTACCGACGACGGGTTCGGCCCCGGCCCTGGGCGTCACCGCAATCCCGTTGTCCCGCTGCTCGAATCGGATGTCGGACGCGTCGGTGTGTACCGCGATCCCCTCGGCCTCGAGGATCGACCGGATGGCGGCCGAGACGTCCTCGTCCTCTCTCGACGCCAACCGGGACCCGCGTTCGACGACGGTCACGTCGGCACCGAACCTCCGGTACATCTGCGCGAACTCCAGCCCGATGTAACTGCCGCCGATGACGATCAAGTGCTCGGGTACCGCATCGAGCTGCAGGACCGAAACATTGGTGAGGTAGTCGATGTCGTCCAGCCCAGGCAGATCCGGCACCGACGCGCGGCCACCGACGTTGAGGTAGAACCGGTCCGCACGCAGCAGCCGGCCGTCGACGTCGATGGTGTTCGGGTCGACGAACCGGGCGTGCCCGCGGATCAGGGTGGCGCCGTCCATCCCCTCCAGCCAGCCCTCGACGCCCGCCCGGTCGCCGAGCATGATCTTGTCCTTGCGGGCCTTGACCTTTGCCATGTCGACGGTGACGTCACCCGTGCCGATCCCGTATTCGGGACCGCGCCTGGCGAGGTGTGCGGCGTGCGCGCTGGCCACCAGGGTCTTGGTGGGGATGCATCCACTGTTGACGCAGGTGCCGCCGACGAGGTGGCGTTCGATGACCGCCACCCGTTGTCCGGCCTCGGTGAGCCGTCCGGCAAGCGGCGGGCCGGCCTGGCCGGCACCGATGATGATGGCGTCGAAAGACGTTGTGTCGCTGGACATGTACTACAGCAGCGACGCTGCGGCGGCGACGGCGAAACCGCCGACGATGGCGATCACGTCCTCAGTGAGGGCGATCGGCAGGTCGCGGCCACCGGTCCGGGCCACCAGTCTGCTCCGCGCTTCGGCGCCGCCGAGGGTGCCCAGCACGGCTCCGATCATGCCCGCCCCGACACCGGACACGATAGTGCCCGTCTTGGCCTGATAGATGGCGCCGGTGACCAGGACGGCCGCGGCGAATCCACCCGTCAGCAGCCGGGCGCCGAACTGCGGCGGCACTTTTCGGCTCGGCGTCGACGGCAGCTGATCGGTGACCAGCTCGACGACGAGCAGGATGGTCAGCACCGTCAGGGTGATCGGGTGGGTCAGCCAGTGGACCCAGGTGCCGTCGAGGTTGATCCACCCCAGCGCGCCGGCCCAGGCCACCACCGCGGGCGGGGTGAGCGCCCGGAGTCCGGCCACCACACCGATCAACAACGCGAGCAGCAGCACTACCACCACGGTCATACCCGGGACGCTAACACGCCTCCGGGCAATGTTCCGGGTGTATCAGAATCGGCAGAACCGGATGTCCGACGCCAGGATCGCCTTGGCCCCGATGGCGGCCAGCCGGTCCATGATCGAGTTGACATCGCGGCGCGGCACCAGCGCTCGGACGGCGACCCAGTCGGGGTCCGCCAGCGGCGCAATGGTGGGTGACTCCAGTCCCGGTGTCACCTCGGTGGCCTGCTCCAATACAGTGCGCGGGCAGTCGTAGTCGAGCATCAGGTACTGCTGCCCGAACACCACACCCTGGACCCGGGCGGCCAGCTGGTCGCGCGCGGGATCCGGCTCGGTGTCGGCGCGTTCGATAAGGATCGCCTCGGAGTCGCACAGCGATTCGCCGAACGCCACCAGGTTGTGCAGGCCCAGCGTGCGTCCCGAACCGACGATATCGGCGATGACGTCGGCCACCCCGAGCTGGATCGAGATCTCCACCGCGCCGTCCAACCGGATGACGGTCGCCTCAATGCCCTTGTCGGCGAGGTCTTTACGGACCAGGTTGGGGTAGGCGGTGGCGATCCGCTTGCCCCCGAGCTCGGCCACGGACCAGTCGCGGCCCTTGGGCGCGGCGTAGCGGAAGGTCGAGGACCCGAATCCCAGTGCCAGCCGCTCGCGCACCGGGGCATCAGACTCGGCCGCCAGGTCCCGGCCGGTGATCCCCAGGTCGAGCTGGCCGGACCCGACGTAGATGGCGATGTCCTTGGGCCGGAGGAAGAAGAACTCGACGTTGTTCGCCGGGTCGACGACGGTCAGGTCCTTGGGATCGGTGCGGCGACGGTAGCCCGCCTCCGACAGAATCTCTGCAGCCGCTTCGCTCAGCGCGCCCTTGTTGGGCACCGCAACACGCAGGACGCCCATCACAGGTTCCGGTACACGTCGTCGAGCTTCAGACCGCGGGCGAGCATGAGCACCTGCGTCCAGTACAGCAGCTGGCTGATCTCCTCGGCGAGCGCGTCATCGCTCTCGTGCTCGGCCGCCAGCCACACCTCGCCGGCCTCCTCGAGGATCTTCTTGCCCAGTCCGTGCACCCCGGCGTCCAGTGCGGCGACGGTTCCGCTGCCCGCGGGGCGGGTCTGTGCTTTTTCACTGAGCTCGGCGAACAGGCCGTCGAAGGTCTTCACGGCCTGAAATTCTTCCACGCGGACCTGGCCGCAGGATCAGCGGCCGACGAAACCCGCGGAATGCGGGTACCCGATCAACCGGTCCCAGTGATCGGTCACGCGCACTTTTTGGGTGACCGTCCTACAGATCGTGTAACGGCTCGGGGAAGCTCAACCGGGGGCGCCGAGTCGGCTCAGCAAGGTAGGCACCGCGTCGGGTTCGACCGGCGTGCTGAAGTAGAAGCCCTGGCCGGTGTCACAGTCGTGCTGCGTCAGCCAGTCGGCGGTGTCGGCATCTTCGACACCTTCGGCGACCACCGAGATACCCAGGGTATGGGTCAGATCGATCACGGCACTGACGACAGCTGCCGCCCGTGCGTCCGAGGTGACACCGGCGACGAACTGCCGGTCGAGCTTCACTTCGTCGACCGCGAGGTCA
The DNA here is from genome assembly GCA_016197365.1 of Mycolicibacterium cosmeticum. Lineage (GTDB taxonomy): Bacteria > Actinomycetota > Actinomycetes > Mycobacteriales > Mycobacteriaceae > Mycobacterium > Mycobacterium cosmeticum_A. Next base: position 112,608 of record JACPVS010000021.1, read on the forward strand.
CGCAGGTAGGACAAGGCCGAGTAGCCGCTGCCGAAGTCGTCGATGGACACCCGGACGCCCCGTTCGCGCAGCTCACGGAGCACCGCCTTGACGGTACCGACCTCGGTCAAGACGAGATCTTCGGTGATCTCTACGGTCAGCACGTCATGGCGGAGGTGGCGGGTGTCGAGCTCCTGGCAGAGCTGTTCAGGCAGGCGGGTGTCGCGCAGCATCGGTGCGAACAAATTGATCGCGACCGCGATGTCCAAATCCTGGGAACGCCAGTCGGCAGCGTCGTCGAGCACCTTGCGGACGACGATCTCCGACACCGGGCGCATCAGACCGTGTTGCCGCACAAGGGACAAAAATGCGTCGGGACGCAGCGTGCCCAGCCGCGGGTGCGGCCACCGCAACAGCGCCTCGACACCGGTGACCAGCCCACTGCGCAGATTCACCTTGGGTTGATAGGCCACCTCGATGGTGCCGTGGTCAACTGCGTCGCGAAGTTCACCCAGCAGGCGGATGCGCTCGGCTCCCCCACCCGGGGGCCGATCGGCCCGATGTCCGAGGTCGACGGCATCGGTGTGCGCCGTCGCCAGGTCGGCGGCGAACGTCCGGACGTCCGCCGAAGACCGTTTGGCCGCGTACATTGCCAGATCGGCACGGGTGATAAGGACCTCGGCGCTCAGGTCCGGCTCATCCTCGCCGGCCGTCGCCACACCGAGACTCGGCCGCAGGAAAACCTCATTCTCATCGACCTCGAACGGCCGCTCGAAAGCCTCGACCACCCGTTGCGCGACCATCTGATGGTCATCCGCATCGCCCTCCAGCAGCATCATGAATTCGTCGCCGCCCAGCCGCGCGACGGTGTCGCCGGTCCGGACGCACTCGAGGAAGCGTTGTCCGGCCCCGATCAACAGTCGATCCGCAACCGGGTGGCCGAGGCTGTCGTTGACGAGCTTGAAATCGTCGAGATCGATCGAGATGACGGTGATGGGCCGGGAATCGCGGACCCGCAAGAGCACCGCGTGGTCCAATCGTTCGTTGAACAATGTTCGATTTGCCAAGCCCGTCAACGGATCTCGCAACGCTTGGTCGGCCGCGGCCGTCAGCAACTGTCGGTTGTCCCATGCCGAAAGCATCTGCCTGGCGCAGATCACGCAGACGATCAGCTGCACCAGCACGCTCTCGAGACCGCGCATCACCACCGGCGGACCGAGCACGCCTGCGAGCAACAAAGGGACGTAGGGCAACCACAGCGACGAATGGGACGGCACGGGTGCCGGGCGTTCGGGCGCCGGCTGCTGGCGCTGGCTCAACACCGCCGCCACGGCGAACAACGCCATCGCCGATGCCCACAGCAGATCGATGAAATGTCCGGCGCGGTAGCCGCCGTTGACGGTCAGAAACGCCAAGGTGCCGTCGGCCACGGTGATCAACGTGATGGCGGCCGCGACCACCGCCAGCGCGAGGGGTCTGCGGCGTCGCGAGCGCGCGAGGGCCAGGACGGCGATGGACAGCACCACCACATCGGCCAAGGGAGTGATGAGCGCCAGCGTCAGCCCGATGTTGTCGTCACGAAATGTGTCGAACACGCGATTCAGGCTGAAAATCCACACCAGCAGAAACAGGCAGAGCGATACGGTCAGCGCGTCGAGCGCCAGATGCAACCGTGAGATCAGGGTTCCCGCGGCGAGAAGCTGGGACAGGCCGACCGCGACGAGGACATTGAAGGCCAGATAGAACAGATCAGCCGGCGATGGCGACGGCGGCTCGCGCAGCACCACGTCGTACACCAACCAGATCGCGTCACCGATCGCCCACGATGTCAACGCCGTGGCCAGGATCGCCCAGGCCAGGCGCAGTCGTTTCTCGGCGGCGCGGGCCGCGATCACGGCGCGTGCGGCCGCGTAGGCAGCGAGGGCCAATGAGATGCCGTCATCGACGACGGGTAGGTAGGGCGCGTCGTGAGCCAGCAACATCACCAGTGCCAACGCCGCGACAAGCAGCCACGGCACGGCGATCGCCGTGATGTCCCGCGAACGCAACGGGCCGGTGTTCAACAGCTCACCCCCCACTGACCAAAGTGCTCCCGGCAATCAAGGTAACGGTGGGACGGGAGTGCCGCAGATCACGCTGGCAAACGTGTCATTGCTCAGCTCGTGACGGACTTGCCCTCGTGCAACACCTCGGCGTGCATATCCTCCAGGGACACTCCCTTGGTCTCCCGTACCCACCGGAAGACGAACAGGAACGAGAGCACCGCGCACAGCCCGTAGAAACCGTAGGCCACGCCCAGGTGATCGCTGAGCTTGGGGAACGAGACAGTGATCAACCAGTTCGCCGCCCACTGCCCGGCAGCGGCCAAGCCGAGCGCCGCCGCGCGGATGCGGTTCGGGAACATCTCACCGAGCAGCACCCACACCACCGGGCCCCACGACATGCCGAAGGCGATGACGAACACGTTGGCGGCGATCAGTGCCACCGGTCCGGCCACATCGCCGAGGAACGGCTTGCCCGACGCGTCCAGCGACGCGGTGCCGAAGATGAAGGACATCGTGATCAACGAGACCGCCATGCCCGTCGAACCGATCAGAAGCAGCGGTTTACGTCCGATCTTGTCGACCAGTGCGATCGCGATGAGCGTGGTGACGATGTTCACCACCGAGGTGATCACCGTGATGACGAACGAGTCTCCTTCGGAGAATCCGACTGCCTCCCAGAGCACATTGGAGTAGTAGAAGATCACGTTGATGCCGACGAACTGCTGGAAGATCGACAGGCCGAGGCCCACCCACACAATGCTATAGAGGCCGAGGAAGCCGCCGCCCGGCTTGCGCAGGTCGCGCCAGGACGGCTTGTCCTCGCGTTCCAGCGTCTCCTTGATCCGGTCGATGGTGATCTCGAGGTTCTTCTCGCCCAGCAGCATGCTCAATACCTTGCGGGCCTCCGGAATCTTATGGCTGGCAATAAGATAACGCGGCGACTCGGGAATGGTGAACGTCAGCAGTCCGTAGACGACGGCAGGCACCATCATGACCAGGAACATCCAGCGCCAGGCATCGAGCCCGAGCCACAACGTCTCGTTGGCGCCACCGGCGATCTGTGCCAGGACGTAGTCGATGGCCAGCGACAGGAAGATGCCGGACACGATGGCGAGCTGCTGGAGTGAGCCGAGTCTGCCTCGAATCCGTGGCGGTGACGTCTCCGCGATGTAGGCCGGCGCGATGACGGATGCGATGCCGACGGCGATGCCACCGATGACGCGGAAGACGACGAGTACCCAGACGCTTGGCGCCAGCCCGGTGCCGATGGCGCTGATGAAGAACAACACCGCGGCGATCTTCATCACCGTGATGCGTCCGATGCGGTCGGCGATCCGGCCCGCGGTCATGGCGCCGACCGCGGCGCCGAGCAGTGCCGAGGCGACCGCGTTGCCCAGCGTGAGGCCCTCGATGTTGAAATCCTGCGAGATGGACGCAACGGCACCGTTGATGACGGCGCTGTCGTAGCCGAACAGCAGACCGCCCAGGGCCGCCACCGCGGCGATGCGCACGGCGCTGGTGCCCGACGTGAACTTCTCTTCACCGAAGACGGACGGACCGTCTCCCCCTACCGGACCATGAGACATGACAAGTCCTTCCCCGCGACATTGCGTGATGGTGCAGCAATCACCATCGCACAGACGGGACCGGTGTCAGGCCACTTCGGTGGCGAGTCCTGTATGGATATCGCGCAGCGCCGCCAGATCGAGGTCGCCGAGCGACGGGACGAGATGCCGGCGTGGACTGGTGGGCACCGCAATATCGTTGGGCACCACCAGTACCGGGCAACCGGCGGCCTCGGCGGCGGCCGTCCCGGTGATCGAGTCCTCGACCGCCAGGCAGTGCGCAGGCGGCAATCCCAGCAGGTGCGCGGCGCGCCGGTAGGGGTCCGGTGCGGGTTTGCCACGAGGCACCTCGTCGGCGCAGACCGTCACCGAAAAGTAGTGCCTGCCAATGCTGTCGAGCGCCTTCTCGGTGAGGTTGCGTCGGGTGTTGGTGACCAGCGCCATCGGGACCCCCTCCGCGTGCAGCGCGTCCAGCAGTTCGCGGGCACCGTCGCACCAGGGCAGGCCGCCCTCGAACAGGTCACCCACGTAGTCGTGTAACCAGTTGATGGAGGCGGTGATCGCGGCCGGGTCGGGTTCCAGTCCGAGATCGCGATAGGTATGCACCATCACCGTCTCGGCCGAGCCGCCGACGGTCGCCTCGCGGGACTCCTCGGTCATCACCCCGCCCATCCGGGCATACAGCGCATGCATTCCGACATCCCACAGCTTTTCGCTGTCGACCAGGGTGCCGTCCATGTCGAAGAGGACGGCTCTCAGCTCCGCACGCATCAATCAGTCTTCCGGGTTGTAGCCGAGGTTGGGGCCCAGCCAGCGCTCGGCTTCGGCCAGCGTCCAGCCCTTGCGCTTGGCGTAGTCGGCGACCTGGTCCTGGGCCAGCCGGCCGACCACGAAGTACTGCGACTGCGGGTGGCTGAAGTACCAGCCACTGACCGCGGCTCCGGGCCACATCGCCATGGACTCGGTCAGTTCGATGCCGGTCCGCTCCTTGACGTCCATCAACTCCCAGAGCGTCGCCTTCTCGGTGTGCTCCGGGCACGCCGGATAGCCGGGGGCGGGGCGGATACCGACGTACTTCTCCCCGATGAGTGCCTCGTTGTCGAGCTGCTCGTCGGGCTGGAATCCCCAGAACTCCTTGCGGACCCGTTGGTGCATCCGCTCGGCGAACGCCTCGGCCAACCGGTCGGCGAGCGACTCCAGCAGGATCGCGTTGTAGTCGTCGTTGGCGGCCTTGAATTCCTTGATCTTGTCGGCGCTGCCGAGCCCCGCGGTGACGGCGAAGGCGCCGACGTAGTCGGCCAGGCCCGTATCTTTGGGCGCGACGAAGTCGCCGAGTGACTTGTTCGGGACGCCGTCGCGGTGCTCACCCTGCTGCCGCAGGTTGTGCAGCGTGGTCAGCACCTCGGAACGGGTGTCGTCGGTGTAGACCTCGATGTCGTCCCCGACGGCGTTCGCCGGGAAGAACCCGATGACGCCGTTGGCCGTCAGCCACTTCTCCTTGATCAGGGTGTCGAGCATCTCCTGGGCGTCGTCATACAGCTTGCGCGCGGTCTCCCCCGATGTCGGGTTGTTGAGGATGTCGGGGAAACGGCCCTTCATCTCCCACGCGTTGAAAAACGGTTGCCAGTCGATGTACTCGCGCAGCTCGGCGAGGTCGTAATCCTCGAAATCCCGCACGCCCACACCCTGCACGGGCACCGGCGGTGTGTAGCCGTCCCACTCGATGGGGGTTCGGTTCGCCCGCGCCTTGCCCAGCGTCAGCATCGGCCGCTCACTCTTCTGCGCGTGCCGTTCGCGCAGAGCCGCGTAGTCCTTCTCGGTGGCTTCGAGCAGGGCGGGCCGCTGCTTGTCGTCGAGCAGCGCGGCCGCGACCGGCACCGAGCGCGACGCGTCCTTGACCCAGACCACCGGGCCGCTGCGACGCGGCGACACCTTGACGGCCGTGTGCGCACGCGAGGTGGTCGCCCCACCGATCAACAGCGGGATCTCCAGCCCCTGACGCTCCATCTCGACGGCAAAGTTGACCATCTCGTCCAGCGATGGGGTGATCAGGCCGGACAGCCCGATGATGTCCGCGTCGTGTTCCTTCGCGGCGTCCAGGATCTTCTGGGCAGGCACCATCACCCCGAGGTCGATGACCTCATAATTGTTGCACTGCAGGACAACTCCGACGATGTTCTTGCCGATGTCGTGCACGTCGCCCTTGACGGTCGCCATGATGATCGTGCCGTTGGTGTCCTTGGCCTTACTGGCGCCCTCTTCCTTCTCCGCCTCGATGAACGGCAGCAGGTAAGCCACAGCCTTTTTCATCACCCGGGCCGACTTCACCACCTGAGGCAGGAACATCTTGCCCGAGCCGAACAGGTCGCCGACGACGTTCATGCCGTCCATCAGCGGGCCCTCGATGACCTCGATGGGGCGACCACCGGCTGCGGCGATCTCGGCCCGAAGTTCCTCGGTGTCCGTCTCGACGTCGGCGTCGATGCCCTTGACCAGGGCGTGGGTGATCCGTTCGCGGACGGGGAGGCTGCGCCACTCGGCCGCTTTCGGATCGTCCGCTTTCTCCTTGGAGTTGAACCGTTCCGCGATCTCCAGGAGTCGCTCGGCGGCATCCTCGCGGCGGTTCAGGACGACGTCCTCGATGCGGTCCCGCAGCTCGGGGTCGATCGAGTCGTACGGCACCAGCGCGCCGGCGTTGACGATGCCCATGTCCAGGCCGGCCTTGATGGCGTGGAACAGGAACACGGCGTGAATCGCCTCACGGACCGGGTTGTTGCCGCGGAACGAGAACGACACGTTCGAGATGCCGCCGGAGATGTGCACCCCGGGCAGGTTCGCCTTGATCCAGGCGCAGGCCTCGATGAAGTCGATCCCGTAGGTCGCGTGCTCCTCGATGCCGGTCGCCAGTGCGAAGCAGTTCGGGTCGAAGATGATGTCTTCGGGCGGGAAGCCGACCTCCTCGGTCAGGATCCGGTAGGCGCGCCCGCAGATCTCCTTGCGGCGCTCCAGGTTGTCGGCCTGGCCCTGCTCGTCGAAGGCCATCACGACGACGGCGGCGCCGTACTTGCGGCACAGCCGTGCCTCGCGGACGAACTTCTCCTCGCCCTCCTTCATCGAGATCGAGTTGACGATCGGCTTGCCCTGCACGTTCTTCAGGCCCGCCTCGATGACCTCCCACTTGGAGGAGTCGATCATCACCGGGACGCGGCTGATGTCGGGCTCGGCCGCGATCAGCTTGGTGAAGCGATCCATCGCGGCGACGCCGTCGATCATGCCCTCGTCCATGTTGATGTCGATGACTTGCGCCCCGACGTCGACCTGCTGCAGGGCGACCGACAGCGCGGTGTCGTAGTCCTCGGCCTTGATCAGGTTGCGGAACCGGGCGGATCCGGTGATGTTGGTGCGCTCGCCGATGTTCACGAACAGCGAGTCGTCGGTGATGTTGAGCGGCTCCAAGCCCGAGAGCCGGGTGGCCACCGGGATCTCCGGCACGGTGCGAGGCGTCTTGCCCTCCACCACCTTGGCGATCTCGGCGATGTGCGGCGGCGCCGTGCCGCAGCACCCACCGACCAGGTTGACCAGGCCGGCCTCGGCGAACTCGGCGAGGTAGGACGCCTGGGCCTCCGGCGACTCGTCGTACTCACCGAAGGCGTTGGGCAGGCCGGCGTTCGGGTAGCAGGACACGAAGGTGTCCGCGATCCGCGCCACCTCGGCGATGTAGGGCCTCATCTCCGGGGCGCCGAGGGCGCAGTTGAGGCCCACGGCGAGGGGCTTCGCGTGCCGGATGGCGTTCCAGAACGCCTCGGTGACCTGGCCGGACAACGTCCGCCCGGAGGCGTCGGTGATGGTCCCGGAAATGATCACCGGCCACCGGCGTCCGCGCTGCTCGAACAGCGTCTCGATGGCGAACACCGCGGCCTTGGAGTTCAGCGAGTCGAAGATCGTCTCGATGATGAGCAGGTCCGCACCGCCGTCGACGAGGCCGTTGGCGGCGTCGAGGTAGGCATCGACCAGCTGGTCGTAGGAGACGTTGCGGGCGCCGGGGTCGTTCACGTCGGGCGAGATCGATGCGGTCCGCGTCGTCGGGCCCAGGGCGCCGGCGACGTAACGGGGCTTGTCCGGGGTGCTGAATTCGTCGGCCGCCTTGCGGGCGAGGGCGGCGCCGGCGTAGTTCAGCTCATAGGCCAGCTCGTGCATGTCGTAGTCGGAGAGCGAGACGGCGTTCGCGTTGAACGTGTTGGTCTCCAGGATGTCCGCACCGGCCTCGAGGTACTCGCGGTGGATGGCCTCGATGATGTGCGGCTGGGTCAGGGTGAGCAGGTCGTTGTTGCCCTGAAGCGCGGTCGGCCACTCGCGGAACCGATCCCCGCGGTAGCCGGCTTCGTCGGGCCGGTCCCGCTGGATCGCCGTGCCCATCGCGCCGTCGATCACCAGGATGCGCCCGCGCAGGGCGGCGGTCAGTTCGTCGGTGCAGTCGGGGCGGATGTTCGGCGCGAAGGTGACCGATTCAGCGGCGTCCACGTACGTCCTTCCATAGCGGAAGGCGTCCTTAACTCTGCCGAGCGTGGCGGATACCGAGGGGAACCAGGACCCCCGAATAGCCGTTGCAACGCCTCTCGACCCGACAAGTCTACGTCGTCACCCGTCCAACGTCAGGGACGCCCAAGTCAATGCCGTGGGTACCGGGTACCCACGGCGGCCCAGCCGGATTCAACGGCGGGGCGATGCCGCTCATGCATACCTGGCAGGGCTTACGCTGATGGTGTGACCCCGTCGGATGGCCTGCCTGATCTGCGCAACACCATCATCGTCGCGGCCTTCGAGGGCTGGAACGACGCAGGCGACGCGGCGAGCGATGCCCTGGAACACCTGGACACGATGTGGGAAGCCGACACCATCGTCGAGATCGATGACGAGGCGTATTACGACTACCAGGTGAATCGCCCGGTGATCCGCCAGGTGGACGGGGTCACCCGCGAGCTGGTGTGGCCGTCGATGCGGATCTCGCACTGCCGCCCGCCGGGCAGCGACCGCGACATCGTGCTCATGCACGGCGTGGAGCCCAACATGCGGTGGCGCACCTTCTGCGCCGAGCTGCTGGCCATCGCCGACAAGCTCAACGTCGACACCGTCGTGATCCTGGGCGCTCTGCTGGCCGACACACCGCACACCCGCCCGGTGCCGGTCTCCGGTGCCGCGTACTCCTCCGATTCGGCGAAGTTTTTCGGCCTGGAAGAGACCCGGTATGAGGGTCCCACCGGCATCGCCGGGGTATTCCAGGACGCGTGCGTGCAGGCCGGGATCCCGGCGGTGACGTTCTGGGCCGCGGTGCCGCACTACGTGTCGCAGCCGCCCAACCCGAAAGCCACCGTGGCGCTGCTGCGCCGCGTCGAGGATGTCCTGGACATCGAGGTGCCCCTGGGCGATCTGATCACCCAGTCCGAGGAGTGGGAGCAGGCGGTCACCGAGATGACGGCCGAGGACGAGGAGATCGCCGAGTACGTGCAGTCCCTCGAGGAACGCGGCGACGCCGAGGTGGACATGAACGAGGCGCTCGGCAAGATCGACGGCGACGCCCTGGCCGCGGAATTCGAGAAATACCTGCGCAGACGGGGTCGCTAAGGCTTTTCCAGCGCCTCGGTGCGCGCGCTCAGCGACCTGCCCAGCGCGGCGACCTCGGCGTCCAGCTTCGGGAGCAACTCCGGGGTGAGCGCGCTGATCCGCTGTTCGACGACCCGGGTGGTGACGAACGGCCGGATCCAGCGGAAAGCCCCCACCCAGCCCGGGCAGTAGATGCGGGTGCGGCGGCCTTCGATGCCCTTGACGAACGCGTCACCGCAGGCTTCCACCGTGGTGGTCCGGTTCAGCGGGGTCGGCAGCTTGGACAGCATCACCCGGAACGTCGAGAGGTCGGCCTTGGCCTCCTGCACCAGTGGCGTGTCGATCCAGCTCATGTGCGCCGACCCGACGTCCACGCCCAGGTGCGCGACCTCCAGGCGCAGGGTGTTGGCGAAGTACTCGGCGCCTGCCTTGGACGCGTGATAGGCCGACAGCCCCGGCGATGAGGTGAACGCCGCCAGCGAGGACACCACCAGCACGTAGCCGCGCCGGTCGATCACCGCGGGCAGCGTGGCCCGCACGGTGTTGAACACCCCGACGACGTTGACCTCGACGACGCGCTGGAAGGCCTCCGGGTCGACCTGCAGCACCGAGCCGAAGCTGGCGATTCCGGCATTGGCCAGCACGATGTCGATGCCGCCGAAGCGCTGGACCGCCGCGTCGGCGGCCCGCTGCATGGCGGGCAGGTCCCGCACGTCGGCCAGCGCGGTGAGCACGTGGGCGTCCCCGCCCAGTTCAGCTGACAATTCCGCCAGCGGGGCCTGGTCCAGATCGGTGAGCACCAGGCGGGCGCCCTTGGCCCGCAGCCGGCGGGCTACTTCTGCGCCGACGCCGCGGGCGCCTCCTGTGATGAATACGACTTTGCCGGTCAGTGAACTCATACGGGTCAACTTACCCCGTACCGCTGGTTACAGTGGCACACCCAGCAGTGCATCGGCGGTTGCGGCCACCAGGCGCGGGGCGTCGGGGTCGGCGCCGCCGTAGGTCAGCGCATCCGTTACCCAACCATCAAGTGCTGCAAGGGCTTTCGGGGTATCAAGGTCATCGGCCAGGTAGTGGCGCACCCGGTTCAGGACGTCGGTCGCGTCCGGGCCGGCGGGCAGAGCCGCCGCCTCTCGCCAGCGCGCCAGCCGTCCGAGTGCCTCGTCCAGGATCTCGTTGCTCCAGAATCGGTCCGCGCGGTAGTGCCCCGCGAACAACCCCAGCCGCACCGCGGCCGGGTCGACACCGTCGGCGCGCAGCCTCGACACCAGAACCAGGTTGCCCCGGCTCTTGCTCATCTTGTGGCCGTCCCAGCCGATCATCCCGGAGTGCACGTAGTGCCGAGCGAATCTTCGCTCCCCCGTGAGGGATTCGGCGTGAGCGGCGGAGAATTCGTGATGCGGGAAGATCAGATCCGACCCGCCGCCCTGGACGTCGAACCCACTGCCGATGCGATTCAGTGCGATGGCCGCGCATTCGATGTGCCAGCCCGGTCGGCCGGGCCCGAACGAGGCAGGCCAGCTGGGCTCGTCGGGACGCTGCGCACGCCACAGCAGCGCATCCAGCGGATCGGTCTTGCCCGCCCGGCCCGGATCGCCGCCGCGTTCGGTGAAGAACCGCAACATGGTGTCGCGGTCATAGCCGGATTCGTAGCCGAACTGCTCAGTGGCGTCGACGCGAAAGTAGATGTCGCGGTACTGCGGGTCGTCGACGATGTACGCCGCCCCCGACGCCAGCAGTTTCTCCACCAGTTCGACGACCTCGCCGACGGTGTCGGTCGCTGCGACGTAATCCCGCGGCGGCAACACGCGCAGCGCGGTCATGTCCTCGCGGAACAGTTGTGTCTCACGATCACCGAGTTCACGCCACCCGATCCCGTCGCGGGCGGCCCGTTCGAAGAGCGGGTCGTCGACGTCGGTGATGTTTTGCACGTAGTGGACCCCGTGGCCGGCATCCAGCCAGAGCCGGTGGATGAGGTCGAAGGTCAGATAGGTGGCGGCGTGGCCGAGATGCGTGGCGTCGTACGGGGTGATCCCACAGACGTACATCGTTGCGGTCTGTCCCGGTGACACCGGGCGAACCTGCTCGTCGGCGGTGTCGTAGAGCCGCAGCGGCACACCCGAACCGGGCAACTTGGGAACGGTCGGCGCCGGCCACGACTGCATGGCGTCGACTCTAAGGTGTGCGGTCAGCGTGCTCTCCCGTCGGCCCCGTCGGTGAACCGACGTGTCTACTCCCCGTTACCGACAACATCGGCGGGCGTTCCATTCCCGAAGTCAGTTCGCGGATCTGATGGTGTCCAGCAGAATTCCGGCCACCTCGGATCGGCACATCAACAAGTCCGGCAGGTACGGGTCGCGGCGGTTGTACAGCAGCGGGTCCCCGGCCAGCCGTGTCGCGTGGAGCCCCGCGGCCTGCACGACCCCGGCGGGGGCGGCCGAGTCCCACTCCCACTGCCCGCCGGCGTGGATGTAGGCGTCGACATCACCGCGCACCACGGCCATCGCCTTGGCGCCTGCCGAGCCGATCCGCACCAGTTCGATGTCGAGATGGTCGCGCAGCCACCACAGGACGGCGGGCGGCCGGTAGGCACTGGCGGTGATCCGGATCGGCCCGTCTGCGCGCGGGGGCGGCGGTGTCACGGTGTCGGTGCGGTACACCTCGCCGACGGCGGGCAGCGCGACCGCCGCGTCGGTGATCGCGCCGTCGGCGGTTCCGTTGCGCTGCCACAGCGCGATGTGCACGGCCCAATCGGCGTGACCGGGCAGGGAGAACTCGCGGGTGCCGTCCACCGGGTCGACGATCCAGACCCGGTCGGCATGCACCCTCGCCAGGTTGTCGGTGGCTTCCTCGGACAGGACGGCGTCCTCCGGACGCAGCTCCCGCAAGCGTTTGAGGATCAGCGTGTTCGCGCGCCGGTCGCCGGCGTCGCCGAGGTCGTAGGGATCGTAGAAACCGATTTCCTCACGTACCGCCAGCAGCAGGCGGCCGGCCTCGGCGGCGACCGTGGCGGCCACCTCGGCGTCGGACTGCGCGGCAAGATTCACCGGCCTAGTATGTCGTGCTGGTGAAACCCGCCCCCACGGCGCGGTCATCGGCGAAGGTCTAGCCCGGCTCAGGAGGCATCATGTCGGCACCGGAATCCACCCCGCTCGCGCCCTCGTGGCAGAAGCGATTCGCGTTCTACGACGCCTACGGGCTACCGAACTCGACACCCGCGGCCAAAGCCGCCTACAAGGCACTGTCCTTCGGTGAGAAACTGGTGCTGACGTCCAACATCTGGGCGTTCCTGTTCGGCGCCATCTACTTCTATGTCAAGGGGATGTGGCAGAAGGCCACCACCCTGCTCGGGGTCGGGATCGCCCTGGGCGTGTTGATCACGTTGTTGCCGGTGCCATCGGGCATCGCGCAAGCGCTCGGTTTCGGCTTCGCCGGTGCGGTCATGGCCGGCGCCAATTACCAGTACTACCTGCACACCAGGGGCAGCGTGTCGTGGAACCCGTTCGAAGGCTACTTCGGAAAGCGTTCCTAGAACGCCGGCCACGGGATCGGCCGATGCCGATCCGGGGTGGGCATCACCGGATTGTTCAGTAGTGCAATGACTCTCGCGTGCAGGGCGGCCACCTCGTCGCCGGTGATGTGCTCAGTCAGCTGCGCGCCGAGGTCGCCCCGCAGCTGCTCGCCCAACCGCGCGACGGCAGCCACGGTGGCGTCGCCCACCGGCTTACCCGCCCAGCCCCACAGCACGGTGCGCAACTTGTCCTCGGTGTGCAGGCTGACACCGTGGTCCACGCCGTACACGCCGCCGTCGACGCCGGCCAGGATGTGCCCGCCCTTGCGGTCGGCGTTGTTGATCACGACGTCGAAAACCGCCATCCGGCGCAGCCGTTCGTCGTCGGCATGCACCAGGGTCACCTCGTCGCCGGCGTAGTCGTAGGCCTGCAGGATGGGGAGGTAGCCCGGCGGCAGGTGACCCGCGGGCACCAGGTCGACGAGATCCGGACAGTCACTCTCCGGTGGTTCTTCCTCCCCGGATAACGCATCGCCGGGTTGATCCACCCACCGCTGCACCATCCCGGAGCCCGCCGGGCCCTCACGAACAACGGTGTAGGGCACCACATTCCAGCCCAGAGCCGCCGACACCAGATAGGAGGCGAACTCCCGTCCTGCCAAGGTGCCGTCGGGGAAGTCCCACAGCGGGGCCTCCCCCGCCACCGGCTTGTACACGCAGTGCACGAGATCCTCGTCGAGGCGGGCCTCGCACAGGAACGTCGCGTTGCTGGCCGAGCGGATCCGTCCGAGGACGGTCAGTTCGCCGTGCGCAAGAACCCGGTCGGCCCGCTCATCCTCAGATCTCGGGGTCATCGTCATCATCGGCTCCGCCGAACGCTCCGCGCCGGTAGCCGTTGGTGCGTACGCAAATGTGGCCCTCGGGGTCCAGCGGCTCATCACACAGCGGGCAGGGCGCCCGCCCGGCGGAGATCACCCGGTTGGACCGGTTGGCGAATTCCCGCGCAGACTCCGGGCTCAGGAACACCCGCACCGCGTCGGGACCTTCCTCGGCGTCGTCGAGCACCACCGAGGCGTCGAATTCGGTCTCGGACACCGCCAGCAGCTCGACCACCACCGTCTGCGCCTCGGAATCCCAGCCCAAACCCATGGTGCCGACCCGGAACTCGACGTCGACGGGAGTCACCAAGGGGTTCAGATCGTCCACCACCCCGGTGTCGGGCGGGATCGGGGTGCCGAACCGGCGGTTGATCTCGAGCAGCAGGGCCGAGATCCGCTCCGCGAGAACGGCGACCTGCTGCTTTTCCAGTATCACCGAGATCACCCGCTGGTCGTGCACCGCCTGCAGATAGAACGTGCGGTTCCCGGGCTGCCCGACGGTCCCGGCCACGAAGCGGTCGGGTGTGCGGAAGACGTGGATTGCGCGAGCCATGGCACCTTTCAAAATACCGGTATCGGGCCTGGCTTCAGTCGGTGGAGCCGCCGACGACCGCATCCGTGGCGGGTGCGGTGTGTGGCTTGGCGACCAACCCGGCGGTCAGACCGCTGCCGGTGTGGTTCACATGCAGCACGAACGGCCGGCTGTCGGTGTAGCGGACCACGCTCATCGAGGCCGGGTCCGCGGTGATGCGCTGGAAGCTGTCCAGGTGCGCACCGAGCGCGTCGGCCAGCACCGCCTTGATCACGTCACCGTGCGAGCAGGCCACCCACAGCACATCGCCGTCGTGTTCGGTGGCCAGCCGGCGATCATGTTCGCGTATCGCCGCGACGGCCCTGGCCTGCACCTGGGCCAACCCCTCGCCGTCGGGGAAGACGGCTGCGCTGGGCTGCTGCTGCACCACCGTCCACAACGGCTCCTTGAGCAGCTCGCCGATCTTGCGTCCGGTCCATGTGCCGTAGTCAACTTCCGTGATCCGGTCCTCCAGCGTCGGCTCGAGGTCGAGCGCGGCCGCCAGCGGTGCGACGGTGCTGGCACAGCGCAGCAGCGGTGACCGCACGATCGCCTTGATCGGCAGTCCGCCGATCCGGTCCACCACCCCCGCAGCCTGTTCGCGGCCCTTCTCATCGAGATCGACGCCCTCGGAGCGGCCGGCCAGCGTGTGCGCGGTGTTGGAGGTGGATCTGCCGTGCCGCAACAGGATGACCGTCATGCGGCGATCACACCGGTGCTCAGCAGGATCAGCACCGTGACACCCGCGATCACCCGGTAGCCGACGAACCAGTACATGCTGTGGCGGACCAGGAACTTGAGGAACCAGGCGATCGCGGCGTAGCCGATGACGAACGCGATGACCGTGCCCACCAGCAGTTGCAGCCCGGTCGCGCTCTGCCCGGCGCCCTCGGGGTGGAAGGCATCCGGCAGCGAGAACAGTCCCGACGCCAGCACCGCGGGAATGGCGAGCAGGAAACCGAACCGCGCGGCGGCGTCGCGCTTCTGGCCGAGGAACAGTCCCGCGCTGATGGTGACGCCGGACCGGGAGACTCCTGGGATCAGGGCGAGCGCCTGGGAGGTGCCGACGATCAAGCTGTCCTTCCAGGTGAAGTCCGTGATCTCGCGGGTCTGCTTGCCGAAGTACTCGGCGGCGGCGATCACCGCGGAGAACACGATCAGCGCGGTCGCGATGATCCAGAGGTTGCGGATGTCGTCGCGGATGTAGTGCTTGAACACCAGGCCTGCGATCCCGATCGGGATGGTGCCCAGGATCACCCACCAGCCCAGCCAGTAGTCGGGGGTGCGCTTGGCCGCATCGAACAGGCCACCGAACCACGCGGTGAGGATCCGCCCGATATCGCGGGCGAAGTAGATGAGGACCGCGATCTCGGTGCCGATCTGGATGACGGCGGTGAACGAGGCGCCGGCGTCGCGGCCGAAGAACGCTTCGGAGACGATCGCGAGATGCCCGGAGGAGGACACGGGCAGGAATTCGGTCAGCCCCTGGACGATCGACAAGACGATCACCTGCAGCCACGACACGTCAGTCACGCCGACGACCGTACCGTGGGTGTGCTGTCAGCGTGCTGTGCGATCGACCGGTCCGGCGCCCGCCACCGCGTCGCGCACCGCGGCGGTCAGGCTGCGCTCATCGGAGAGATCGATGTCGGTGAGGCTGCGCACGGCGGTCCCCACGATGTCCTCGTGCTGCGGGACGGGGCCGGCCAGGCGCGGCCGGTAGATCTCGACCACCAGCGACTGACGATCCTCCACATGGAAGGAAAAACTGCGCCCACCTGCGAGCATGCCGAAACCGCTTGCGTGCACGCCGGTCGAGATGTCCTCGATGGCAAACTCATCGTCGATAAGGAAGTCCGGCACGAGAGCCATAGCGGCACCATACCGCCACATCGTGGAACGCGTCCGGCCTTGCAGATGTTTGCCGAAAAATTGAAAACGAAACAACTGCCGCCACGCAATGAGGAGTCGAACGGGCCTTTGCACACGAAATCCGCTGCCGCTTCCTCGATCGTTGCCGCATTCACCCTGGTTGCCGCCATAACCGCGGGATGCTCCAAGAGCCCCGTGGATTCGCCACCGCCCACGATCACCCCCGCGTCGGCGGCCGTGTCGCCGCCGGTGACGCGCAATCCGGACGGTGTCGTGCGCCCCTTGGACACCCCCGGACTGGCTGCCGCATTCGATGCCCGGACCGCCGCGCTGGCGGTGCTCGGGCCCGCAGATCGGCTCACCGTGTTCGGCGGGACTTCCCGAACGGTCGCCCTTCCCGTGCCGGCGCGCGCGCTGACCGGTGACGGTGAAGGGCAGGTCTATCTGGCGGCCCGGGGCGGATTTCTGCGCGTGGAGGTCGCCACCGGCGCCGTGTCGCGGGTGGACATCTCCGGTGCGGCCGATACCGAGTTCACCGCCATCGCCCGGCGCGCCGATGGCCGCCTGACCCTCGGTAGTGCCGACGGCGCCGTGCTGACCCTTGCTGCCGACAACTCCGTCAGTGCCGACCTGAAGATCTTCTCCCATGTCGACGGACTTGTGGCGCAAGGTAATTCGGTGGTGGTTCTGGATCGCGGCCAGACGTCGGTGACCGAGGTGGACGACGACGGCACCAAGGGCGAGCAAGCCTTGCGCGCCGGCGAGGGCGCCACGACGATCGCCGCCGACGCCGCCGGCCGGGTGCTGGTGGCCGACACCCGCGGCGGCGCGCTGCTGGTCTACGGGACCGAACCGCTGATCCTGCGGCAGGCCTATCCGGTGCGCGACGCCCCGTACGGACTGGCCGGATCCGGCACGCTCACCTGGGTGTCTCAGACTGCCACGAACACCGTCATTGGATACGATCTGGCGACCGGCATACCCGTAGAGAAGGTGCGCTATCGAACCGTCCAGCAACCGGACCATCTGGCCTACGACGACGCGTCCGGCACCCTCTACGTGGTGTCCGGATCGGGAGCGGGTGTGCAGGTGATCAAGGGTGCGGGGAAACGATGAGCGGCGAAGTCCAGCGCGGCCGGATGCCGATCGGCTGGGCCGGTGAGCTGTCCGACGATTACGAGTGGGTGCCACTGCGGCTCCCCCCTGACGTCACCCGGCTGTCGGCCTCGATCCGGCTGTCGATCGAAGCGGAGTACCGCGGCTGGGAGTTGACACGGGTGCGCCTTTATACCGATGGCAGCCGACGGGTGTTGTTGCGCCGCAAGAAATCCGCTGTCGGGGATCAGCCGGCACTGTGATCTACAACCTGTTGCGCCGGATGTTCTTCCTCGTCGATCCGGAACGAATCCACACGTGGGTCTTCGCCGCCCTGCGGGCCGCGACCTACTTCGGGGTCAGCCGCAAGGCACTGTCACGCCGACTCACTCCCAGCGATCCGATACTGGCCAGCACCGTGCTGGGGGTGCACTTCCCGGGCCCGCTCGGCCTGGCTGCCGGCTTCGACAAGGACGGCCGCGGGATGCGGGTGTGGGGACCGCTGGGCTTCGGCTACGCCGAGGTCGGCACCGTCACGGCCCAGGCCCAGCCCGGTAACCCGCAACCCAGGCTGTTCCGGCTCGCCGAGGACCGGGCGCTGCTGAACCGGATGGGCTTCAACAACCATGGGGCCGCCCGGCTGGCACTGGAGTTGGCCCGACACACCCCCGACGTGCCGATTGCGGTCAACATCGGCAAGACCAAGGTGACCCCGCCCGAAGGCGCCGTCGAGGATTACGCCGAGAGTGCTCGCCTGGTAGGTCCGCTGGCGGCGTTCCTGGTGGTCAACGTCAGCTCCCCCAACACGCCAGGTCTGCGTGATCTGCAGGCGGTGTCCGCGCTGCGCCCGATTCTGGCCGCGGTGCGAGCCGCCACGACGACGCCGGTGCTGGTCAAGATCGCGCCAGACCTGTCCGATGCCGATATCGACGAGATCGCGGATCTGGCAGTCGAATTGGGGCTGGCCGGCATCGTGGCGACCAACACCACGATCGCCCGCGACGGCCTGCACACACCCGGTGTCGCCGAGTTGGGTTCCGGCGGCGTGTCGGGTGCGCCGGTCAAGGAACGGTCGCTGGAAGTGCTGCGTCGCCTGCATGCCCGGGTGGGCGGAAAGCTGGTGCTGATCAGCGTCGGCGGTATCGAGACCGCCGACGATGCCTGGCAGCGCATCATCTCCGGTGCGACGCTGCTGCAGGGCTATACCGGGTTCATCTACGGCGGCGGTCTGTGGGCCAAACACATCCATGACGGCATCGCCGACCGCCTGCGGGCCGGTGGGTTCGCATCGTTGAGTGACGCCATCGGCAGCGCCACCTGACCGCGAGCGTGCGCGTTTGCACGCGACACACCGTGTCAGCGCGGCATCCACGCACGCTCGCGGCCGGCGAAACTGCTAGTTCTGCTCGTAGGTGCCGTAAATGACGGCGCGGGCGATGGCCTGACCGAACAGGTTGAAGCCCAGGTAAGCCGGCGTGGCACCCTCGGGCAGCTCCAGCGACTCGACCGGCAGCGCGTGCACCGCGATGTAGTAGCGGTGCGGGCCGTGACCGGCCGGCGGCGCGGCGCCGAGGAAGCGCTTGAGGCCCGCGTCGTTGCTCAGCGTGACCGCGCCACCGGGCAGCGGATCGCCGTTGCCCGCGTCGGAGGCCAGCGACGTGATCCCGGCCGGCAGGTCGGTGACGGCCCAGTGCCAAAAGCCCGATGCCGTCGGCGCATCCGGGTCATAGACGGTCACTGCGAAGCTGCGGGTCTCCTCCGGGAATCCGGACCAGCTCAGTTGCGGCGACACGTCGGAGCCGCCGGCGCCCATGATCCCGCTGACCTGGTCGTTGCCGAGCGGTTGACCGTCGGCCACCGACTCGGACGTCAGAGTGAACGTCGGTAGCTGCGGCAGGTTGTCGTACGGGGAGGTGGGCATTGCTTCCTCTCAGCGGTGGGTTCAGCAGTGGGTCAGGAAGTTCTTCAGGACTTTCGCCCCGAACTGTAGTGCGTCCACGGGTACCCGCTCGTCGACACCATGGAACAACGCCGCGAAATCCAGGTCCGGCGGCAGTCGCAGCGGCGCGAATCCGAAGCAGCGAATTCCCAAGCGGGAGAAGGCTTTCGCGTCGGTACCGCCGGACATCATGTAGGGCACGGTGCGAGCGCCGGGATCGGCAGCCAGCAGCGCGGCATTCATCGCGTCCACCAGGTCGCCGTCGAAGGTGGTCTCCACCGAGGGCAGGTCCCGTTCCCAGGTCCGGGTGACGTTCGGCCCGATCAACTCGTCGATCTCCCGCTCGAAGGCCTCCTTGCGGCCGGGCAACACCCGGCAGTCCACCATGGCCTCGGCGGTGGCGGGGATGACGTTGGCCTTATAGCCGGCCTTGAGCATGGTGGGGTTGGCGGTGTCCCGCAGCGTGGCGCCGACGATGCGGGCGATGCCACCGAGCTTGGCGATGGTGCCGTCCAAGTCCGGTGAGTCGAGGTCGAATTCGTAACCGGTCTCCTCGGACACCGCGGTGAGGAATTCCGCGACCGACGGGGCGAGCACTATCGGGAACTCGTGCTTGCCGAGCCGGGCGACCGCGTCCGCGATGGTGGTGACGGCGTTGTCGTCGTGGACCATCGAGCCGTGCCCGGCACGCCCACGTGCTTCCAGGCGCATCCAGGACAGCCCCTTTTCGGCCGTCTCGATGAGGTAGAGCCGCTTCTCGCCGCCGTCGCGGGTGGGGACGGTCAGGGAGAACCCGCCGACCTCGCCGATGGCCTCGGTGATGCCCTCGAACAGGTCGGGTCGGTTGTCGACGAGCCACTGACAGCCATAGGTGCCGCCGTGCTCCTCATCGGAGACGAACGCGAACACCAGATCCCGGGGCGGCACGATGCCCTCGCGCTTGAGATGGCGGGCGACGGCCAGGGTCATCCCGACCATGTCCTTCATGTCGACCGCGCCACGGCCCCAGACGTACCCGTCCTCGATTGCCCCGGAGAACGGGTGCACACTCCAGTCCGCTGGTTCGGCGGGCACCACGTCGAGGTGGCCGTGGATCAACAGGGCGCCGCGGCTGCGGTCGGCGCCCGCGAGGCGTGCGAACACGTTGCCGCGGCCAGGGGCGCCCGCCTCGATGTACTCGGTCTCGTAGCCCACCTCTTCGAGCTGGGCGGCCACCCAGTGGGCACATTCGGCCTCACCTTTGGTGGTCTCCGGGTCCCCGGTATTGGAGGTGTCGAACCTGATGAGGCTGCTGACGAGGTCCACCACTTCGTCTTCGGGTCGGGTCACGCCACCTTTCCTACCATCTGGCGTGCCACTCGGTTTGGGTCAACCAGGGGCCATCCGTTAGCCTTAAGCGCCCCATCCGGGATGGGGCCGGTCCGAGTGGCGGAATGGCAGACGCGCTAGCTTGAGGTGCTAGTGCCCTATTAACGGGCGTGGGGGTTCAAGTCCCCCCTCGGACACACATAGCGAGAGGTACCCGACCGGCGTCATTGCCGATCAGGTACCTCTTCTTTAATTCGGTGCTACCCGACATCTCCACGGTGCACATTGATGCATGCACGCTTCTTGCCCCAGATGGTGCGCACGGTGAAACACACCAGCTTGGGCCTGCCGAACACCGTCGTGGATTCGATGGTGCCCTCGGTACCTTCCGGCACCGCAGGAACATCCATGTCCTCAATCTGCCGGCAGGCGGTGACGACGTCGCCTGGATGCCAACTCATCGGTATCTCCCCTTCAATCACTGTTACGTCCTAGTAACAATCACGGCGAGCGATTTATTCACCGCCGTGGGGACCGATTGGGTTGGCGCGGTTCAGTACACGTCGCGCACGTAGCGCTTCTCGGCGACCAGCTCACGTTTGTAGTCGTGCGCCTGCTCGTCGGACAGTCCGCCGTGCTTCTTCATGATGGTCGTCAACGCGGTGTCGACGTCCTTGGCCATGTGCGTGGCGTCACCACAGACGTAGAAATGTGCGCCGTCTTCGATCCACCGCCACAGCTCGGCACCGGCGTCCAGCATCTTGTGCTGCACGTAAATCCGCTTGGCCTGGTCTCGGGAGAACGCCAGATCCAGATGGTTGAGCAGGCCATCGGCGACCATGTGCTCCAAATCGTCCCGGTAATAGAAGTTTTCGGCGCGGTGCTGATCGCCGAAGAACAACCAGTTCCGCCCCGTGTGACCGAGCGCGCGGCGCTCCTGCAGGAAGCCACGAAACGGCGCGATGCCGGTGCCCGGCCCCACCATGATCATCGGGGTCGCCGATTCCACCGGTGGCCGGAAGTTGGGTGAGCGCTGGATGAAGACGGGCGCGGCCTGCGCGCGGTCGGCCAGGTACGTCGACGCGACTCCATGCCGGTCAGCGCCGCGTACACTTTCGTAGCGCACCACCGACACCGTCAGCTGGACCTCCGTGGGGCTGACCAGCGGGCTTGAGGAGATCGAGTACTGCCGCGGGGTGAGTCGCACCAGGGCGTCCTGCCACTCCTGCGCCTCGGCGCGGACCCCGAATTCCTCGACGAGGTCGAGGCCGTTGCGTCCACCGAGCCACTTGTCCAGCTCATCTCTGGGTCCACGTAGCCGCTTGGCCGCCTTGGGCCCGTGCTCGGCAATGAAACGCAGCAGGTTGGGAGTGATCCGGCAGATGTCGTAGGACGATGTCAGCGCGGTACGCAGATCGGTGTCGACACCGTCGATCTCGACGACCTCGTGCCCGGTCAGCCCGGTGCCGGCGAGCCAAGCCGTCACGGCCTCATCGCTATTGGTGACGAAGACTCCCAGGGAGTCGCCCGCCGCGTAGCTCGCGCCGTGTTCGGCGACATGTTCGGAGATGTCGAAACCGAACTGGCGCACCTCCTTCTGCGCCGACACCGGCGTGAGCCGGATGTTGCGGCTCAGTGGCGCCAGCAGCGGGGCGTTGCGGCTGAGCGGGGCCGGGGCGACCGGGATTGTCATCGCCGTCGCGGTCGGCGCGGACTCCGAGCCGACGAGACCGGTGACCTGGTCGGCCCAGGCGGCCCGCGGCTCGTCGTCGTAGGCCTCGCATTCGACACGGTCGAGCATCCGGGTCGCACCGAGCGCGGCAAACCGCGCGTCGAGCGCCTTGGCGTGCCCGCAGAAATTGTCGTAGGCCTTGTCCCCGATCCCCAGCACGGCGTAGCGCAGCTCCGGGAACGCCGGCGCATCGGGAGATTCCAGGCGCTGCCAGAAGTCTGCGCCGTTGTCCGGCGGGCCGCCGTCGCCGAAGGTGCTTGTCACGACGAGAATCTCGGTGGCAGCCGCAAGATCGGCGAGCGTGACGTCGTCCATCGGGATGAGGCGCGCGCCGGGCAGTCGGCCGGCCAACCCCGCCGCGAACTCCTCGGCTGTGCCGGTCTGCGAGGCCCACAACACCAGCGGCCCCGGCGCCGAAGGCTCCGCACCGGCGACCGCTCCCCCGGATCGCGAGTACATGCCGCCCAGGAGGCCGTCGATCCACAGTCGCGCCTGTGGTCGTACCGGCGCCGTCGCGGGAAGTACGGGCACGCCGGCGAAGCTGTCGGTCACACCAGTGAGAAAGCCCGCGATATAGAGCTTTTCATCGTCGGTGAGCTCCACTGTCACACCTTGCAGTCCGAGCGTCTCGGCGAGCGGGTGGCCGGCCCCGGTGGGTAGCACCGGTGCGATGGGCCGCAGCGCCACCGCGCAGACCTTCAGCTCGGGCTGCAGCGAGTCGGCGTCCACCGCATCGTTGGTGAGCGCGTTGATGGTCAGATATTCGCCGTGTTCGTCGTTCCAGTGGAACGGAACCCACACATTGCCGGGTTGCACGCGGTCGGTGATCACCGGGGGCAGCACCGCGCGGCCGCGCCGAGAGGTCAGCTCCACCTGATGGTGCTCGGTGATTCCCTGGGTGGCCGCGTCGTCGGGATGGATTTCCACGAAAGGCGAACTGTTGAGTTTGTTCAGCTTGGTGACCCGACCGGTCTTGGTCATCGTGTGCCACTGGTGTTGCAGCCGGCCGGTGTTGAGCACCATCGGGTAGTCGTCGTCGGGCAGTTCGCGGGCGTCCATGTGCGGCCGGGCGAAGAACACCGCCTTGCGGGACGGCGTCGCGAACGCCAACCGCGGCCGGTGTCCGTCGTCGTCGACGAAAAGTGTCTGGGATACACCATCATTGAGGTAGCGGATGGGATGCCGATCATCGGCGTCCTCAGGCGGGCACGGCCACTGCAGGGGCGTTTCCCGCAGCCGTTCGTAGCTGGCGCCGCGCAGGTCATATCCGGTGCGCGGATTCGAGAAGCGGCGGATCTCGTCGAAGATCTCGGAGCTGGACTTGTAGTCGAAATCGTCACCGAAACCGAGCTTTTCGGCGACACCGCAGATCAACTCCCAGTCCGGGCGGGCATCGCCCAGGGCAGGCACCGACTGCTGGAGCAGCGTCAGGTTGCGCTCGGAGTTGATCATCACGGCGTCCGACTCCGCCCACAAGGCCGCGGGCAGCACGATATCGGCATACCGATTGGTGGCGGTGTCGTGATATGGATCCTGCGTGATGACGAGTTCGGCGGTCTCCAGGCCGGCGATCACGGTCTTGCGATTGGGCACCGTCGCAACCGGGTTGGTGCAGATGATCCAGCAGGCCTTGATGTCGCCGGCTGCGGCCTGCTCGAACATCGCGACGGTGCCCGGTCCGACATCACTTCGGATGGTGCCCGGATCCAGACCCCACTGGTCCTCACAGAATGCGCGGTCCTCGGCGGACAGCACAGCGCGCTGGCCGGGCAATCCGGGTCCCATGTAACCCATTTCGCGTCCGCCCATGGCGTTGGGCTGGCCGGTCAGGGACATCGGACCGCTGCCCGGACGGCAGATGGCGCCGGTGGCCAGGTGCAGATTGCAGATCGCGTTGGTGTTCCAGGTGCCGTGGGTGCTCTGGTTGAGACCCATGGTCCAGCAGGTCATCCAGTCGCCGGCCTCGGCGATCATGGCTGCGGCAGTGCGGATGTCGCCCTCGGCGATACCGGTGATCTGGGCCACCCGCTCCGGGTTGTAGTCGGCGAGGAAGGCCGGCATGGCATCCCAGCCCTGGGTGTGCTCGGCGATGAACTGTTGATCGATATCGCCGTTCTCGACCAGGACGTGCAAAAGTCCGTTGAGCAGCGCGAGATCGGTGCCGGGCTTGATCGCCAGGAACAGGTCGGCCTTTTCCGCGGTGGTGGTCCTGCGTGGATCGACAACGATGAGCTTGGCGCCGGCCTTGATCCGGTCGGCCATCCGCAGGAACAGGATCGGGTGGCAGTCGGCCATGTTCGCGCCGATGACGAAGAAGAGGTTGGCACTGTCGAAATCGGTATAGGACCCGGGCGGTCCGTCAGAGCCGAGGGACTGCTTGTAGCCGGTACCGGCGCTGGCCATGCACAGCCGCGAATTCGACTCGATGTGCACGGTCCGCAGGTAGCCCTTGGCGAGTTTGGTGGCCAGGTACTGAGCCTCGATCGACATCTGGCCGGATACGTACAGCGCGACCGAATCGGGACCGTGCTCGTCGATGATGGTCCGCAGCCGCCGGCCGGCCTCGGCGACGGCCTCGTCGACCGGGGTGGAAACGGCCTCCGCACCGCGCTCGGCACGCACCAGCGCCGTGCTCAGCCTGCCGTCGGTGGCGGCCATCAGCTCGGCGTGGGTGGCTCCCTTGGTGCACAGCCTGCCGAAGTTCGTGGGGTGCAGCTTGTCGCCGCTGACCTGCGCAATCACTGGCAAACCGCTGACAGGATCGGCCTTGGTGGTGACCTCGATGCCGCAGCCGACCCCGCAATACGAGCACGCGGTCCGCGTTTTCACCGACATGAACACATCGTCTGCTGCCAGTGTTCCGGTTCCTTTGTGGTGACGTTAGCGCAAAGAAAACTCGACCTCACCGCGTGCTCAACCCCTCGGTGAGCGCGCGGTGAGGCCGAGTCGTTCCAGGTCAGGCGGTAGCAACCGATTCCGGCAGCTCGTCGGCGACCTTCGGCTTGGCCGGCGCGATGCGCAGGAACACGAACCAGGTCACCACTGCGCAGATCACGTAGAACGCGAGGAAGACCCAGAAGGCATTCGTTGCCGACTTGGCGTCACTGACGTAGGAGGCCCGAAGAACGATGTTGATGAACACCCCGCCGAGCGCTCCGACGGCACCGGCGAAGCCGATCAACGCACCGGACATCTTGCGCGCCCAGGACGCCTTCTCCTCGCGGGTCCACTCGTCGTGGTCGGCTGCCTTGGCCTCGAAGATCGACGGGATCATCTTGTAGGTCGAGCCGTTGCCCAAGCCGGACAGGATGAACAGCAGGATGAAGCCGATGACGTAGGCACCCATCTGAGCGCCCGTGGGGGCGCCCTTCATGGCGTCGTCGAGCATGCCGCTGGTCACCAGGATGCCGGCCGCGAAGATCATCGCGATGAACACGTAGAGGGTGATCTTGCCGCCGCCGATGCGGTCGGCGAGCTTGCCGCCGAACGGCCGCGAGATGGACCCCAACAGCGGCCCCAGGAACGAGATCTGCGCTGCGTGCAGGGACGCCGCCGCGGCGGTGGCACCGCCGGCCAGGAAGTTGATCTGCAGCACCTGGCCGAAGGCGAAGCTGAACCCGATGAACGAGCCGAACGTCCCGATGTACAGGAAGCTCATCACCCACGAATGCTTGTAACGCATCGCCTCGACCATGGCGCCGAGGTTCGACTTCTGGTTGCGCAGGTTGTCCATGAACAACGCGGCACCCACTGCGGCACAACCGATCAGCACGAGGTAGATGGCGCAGACCAGGTGCGCGGCGGTGTTGCCGATGGTCGCGATCACCAGCAGGCCGATCAGCTGGATCACCGGGACGCCGATGTTGCCGCCGCCCGCGTTCAGCCCCAGCGCCCAGCCCTTGAGCCGCTGCGGGTAGAAGGCGTTGATGTTCGTCATCGACGACGCGAAGTTACCGCCGCCGAAACCGGCGAACGCCGCGATCACCAGGAAGGTGGTGTAGGTGGTGCCGGGGTTGCTCATCGCCCACCAGGTGAGCAGCGTCGGGATGAGCAGCAACAGTGCGCTGACGATCGTCCAGTTGCGGCCGCCGAAACGAGCCGGGGCGATCGTGTACGGGATCCGCATGAAGGCGCCGATGAGCGTCGGCATGGCCACCAGGTAGAACTTCCCTGCGGCGTCGATGTGGTAGACGTTCTGCGGCATGAACAGCACCATCACCGACCAGATGGACCACACGGAGAAGCCGACATGCTCGGCGAAGATGGACCAGATGAGGTTGCGCTTCGCAACCTTCTTGCCACCCGCCTCCCAGGCGTCGACGTCCTCGGCGTCCCAGTGCTCGATGTCACGGTCGCGGGTCAACATGGTCAAGGGGGTCCTTCCCAAAGTGCGGATCGGTTGGCCAGAAAATTACGACCACGCCATTCCGCACCCGTTGCACCACCGTGTCCGGCTTGTCAACACCTACTCACATCACGAGGATCACCCGTCGTGCGCAACGGTATTCACTGCCGTTGCACTGGGGAAACCAACCGGAAACAATCGGGCCCTAGCTTCTGCTGAAGCATGAGCGATGGCAGTGCACCACGATTCCTGCAGGGCGCCTTCGCATTCGAAGGAGCCGGGCTTGACAAACCGGAGTTGATCCACGATTCGCTGCGGTACGTGGTGCCGGCCGGCAGCGTCACGCAGCCTGTGTACTTCCGCGGCGGCAACTCCACCGATGAACTGATCACGGTGGTGCTGTTCCGTGACGGCGCGCCCATGCGTTACTTCCCCATCGCCGCAAAGGGTGCCACCCACGTGGCACTGCGGGTGGTGGAGGATCTGCTCGGGGACACCGTGCTCGAGCTCTACGTCGCGGCACCGGCCGGGGTCGCCGGCACCGTGGTACTCGACCTGGGCCTGGTGGAGATCCCGTGAAACGCAGGCTGGTCGTCGTGGGCAACGGGATGGCCGGGGTCCGCGCGATCGAGGAAATCCTGGCGCGTGGCGGCGGCGAACTCTTCGACATCACCGTTTTCGGCGACGAACCGTACGGCAATTACAACCGCATCCTGCTCTCCAATGTGCTTGCCGGCAGTGACGACTCGGCCGAGATCTACCTCAACGCGCTGGACTGGTACGCCGACAATGCGATCGACCTGCGAGCCGGGGTGCGCGTCGTGCGGCTGGACACGTTCGCGCGGCTGGTGCATGCCGACGACGGGTCGACCATCCGATACGACGATGTGATCCTCGCGACCGGAAGCCGCTCGTTCTTCCCGCCCATGACGGGTTTGTGGGCCGACAACAAGAACCTCGCTGACGGTGTCTTCGGCTTCCGCACCCTGGACGACTGCATCGGGATGATCACCGAGGCGGCCAACCGGACGAAGGCCGTCGTGATCGGTGGCGGACTGCTGGGCCTGGAAGCCGCGCGCGGGCTCCAGAACCGGGGCCTGGCCGTCGATGTCGTACACGCCGGGCCCACCCTGATGAACGCGCAGCTCGATGACGCCGCCGGCACCATCCTGCGGCGCTCCGTCGAACGGATCGGCATCTCCGTGCACACCGACAAACGCACCACGGAGGTTCTCGTCGACGAGGACGCCAAGCTGTCGGGGATCGTCTTCTCCGACGGCAGTGTCATCGACTGCGACATGTTGGTCATCGCCGCGGGTATCCGGCCCAACGTCGGACTGGCGCAGCGTGCCGGCCTGACGGTTGAGCGGGCCATCGTGGTCGACGATCACATGCGGTCCATCGACGACGGTCACGTCTACGTCGTCGGCGAATGCGCCCAGCACCGCGGCCAGGTCTACGGGCTGGTCGCGCCTCTGTGGGAGCAGGCCACCGTGCTGGCCGATCACCTCACCGGCACCGATACCACTGCGGCATACCGCGGTTCGCGCACCGCCACCAAACTCAAGGTCGCCGGCGTCGACGTGGCCTCGATGGGCATCAAAGCCCCCGAGCTGCCCGACGACGAGTTCGTGCAGTACTCCGAACCACGACACGGCGTGTACAAGACGATCGTCATCCGGGACGGGAAGCTGGTGGGCGCCACCCTGGTCGGTGATGTGTCGAAGGTGTCCTTCCTGACCCAGGCCTTCGACAGCGGCCTGCCGCTGCCCGACGAGCGCGTGTCACTGATGTTCGACATCGGCACCCCCGATGTGGCGGTGGGTGTTTCGGAACTCTCCGACGATGCGCAAGTGTGTAACTGCAACGGGGTATCCAAGGGCGCGCTGGTCTCCTGTGTACAGGCCGGTGAAACCTCCGTCTCGGGGGTGATGGCGAAGACCAAGGCCGGCAAGGGGTGTGGCTCCTGTAAGGAACTGGTCGGCCAGATCGTCGAATGGGCGGCCGGCGGTGCCGTCACCGAGGATCCGTCGGCATCGTGGTATGTGCCCGGTGTCCCCTACGACAAGCCGTCTTTGATGTCGTTGGTGCGTGAGCTGCAATTGCATTCGGTATCTGCGGTATTCGCTGCCCTGGCTCCTGATGGCCGTGTCGATGCCGGCTCGAAAATGGCACTGTCCTCGCTGCTGGAGATGATGTGGGCGGACGAATTCGTCGACGAGCAGGACGCTCGGTACATCAACGACCGGGTGCACGCCAACATCCAGCGGGACGGCACATTCTCGGTGGTCCCGCAGATGAAGGGCGGGGTGACGAATGCGGACCAATTGCGCAAAATCGCCGACGTCGCCGACAAGTACGCGATTCCGCTGATCAAGTGCACCGGTGGCCAGCGCATCGACTTGCTGGGTATCCGCAAGGAGGATCTGCCCGCGGTGTGGGCCGACTTGGACATGCCGTCGGGCTATGCCTACGGCAAGAGCTTCCGCACCGTGAAAACCTGTGTGGGCAGCGACTTCTGCCGCTACGGCGTCGGTGATTCGACGGCTTTGGGCATTGCACTGGAGGAGCGCTACCAGGGTTTGGCGAGCCCGGCGAAGATGAAGTTGGCTGTCACGGGGTGCCCGCGCAACTGTGCCGAGTCGCTGTGCAAGGACCTCGGGGTGGTCGCCGTGGACGGTGGCCGCTGGGAGATCTACGTCGGTGGCGCGGCGGGCGCGCATATCCGTAAAGGCGACCTGCTGGCGACCGTGGACTCTGCTGACACGGTGATGACGCTGACCGGCCGGTTCCTGCAGTTCTACCGCGAGGATGCGCGATGGCTGGAACGCACGTATGCCTGGGTACCGCGAGTGGGCATCGAGCACATCCGCGCCGTGGTGGTCGAAGATGCGCTCGGATTGGCGGAGGGACTGGATGCGCGCATGCAGAAATCCGTTGATGCGTATCGGGATCCGTGGCTGGATGGCCGGGAACCGGTGAGCGAGGGACAGTTCCGTTCGTCGTTGCCGTTGTTGGCACTTCCCCAGGTGCCGGTGCGATGAGCGCCTGCGCGAAGAGCCGAGGGCACCGATGAGCAGTCTGGGGCCGGTCTCGCAGATTCCGGTTGGCGAGGGGCGGACGTTCGCGGTAGCAGACGCCCAGATCGCGGTGTTCCGGTTGCGGGACGGATCGTTGCGTGCGCTGGACGCCGTCTGCCCACACAAAGGTGGACCCTTGGCCGACGGGCTGGCCGACGACGGCGTGGTGGTCTGTCCGTTGCACGGCGCGACCTATGACATGTGCACAGGCGTCGAGGCAGGTGGTGGCGAACCGGTGCGCAGCTATTCCGTGGTCGACGTGGACGGGCAGATTCAGATCACGACCTGAGCGGTTACGCAAGAGCGAATTGCGTTGTTGTGGATAGCTTTTGGGGCTGTGGATAACTTCTGGTCCCGTCGGTGGTGCGGCGTAGACTTCGAACATGCTTGCGAATACGGTGTCGGATCGGGAGGCGGTCACCACTGCCCTCGCCGACTACCGTGCCGCCTGCCAGAAACTGACCACGCTCGACTTCACTGCCTTCACAGTTCCGGAACTGCTTGAGATCCAATCCGAACGGGAGCACCTGGTCCGTACGACTGCATCTGTCGATCACCGCATCTTGGCTGCCTTGCAATGCCAGGTCACCGCCAAGGAGATCGGCGGGAAATCCTGGCCCGACATTCTGGCGCTGCGACTGGGCATCAGCCAAACGGCGGCGAAGGCCCGGGTGAAGGATGCTGAGCATCTGAGTCCCCGACACATCATCGGCGGGGAAACACTGCAACCCGAACTACCCGCCTGCGCTGCCGCCCTCGCCCAGGGAACCATCAACCTCGAACACACCACCATCATCCGCGACGTCTTGCGCAAGGCCGATCGCTACCTCACCGTCGCCGTGCGCGCCGAGTGGGAAGACACCCTGGTCCGCATCGCCACCACCAATCCACCCGAAACCGTCAAAGACGCCGGCGCCCACATGCTCTATCTGCTCAACCAGGACGGCAAAAGCCCCGACCTCGCGCAGCATCAACCCGGCTTACGGCTGGGACCCCAAGAGGCCGACGGCAACTACCGGGTCAGCGGCTACCTCGATGCCGAAGCCGCGGCCTACTTCAAAACCATCGAATCAGTCTGGGCCGCCCCCGGGGTCAACAATCCCGCCGACACCGAACCGATCCCCAACCCCACACCCAATCCGCTCGACCCCGAAGCCGAAGAGGAACTGCACGCCGCACAACGGTTCGCCGAAGCCGCCGCCGGTGACACCCGCAGCCCCGCCCGCCGCGCCCACGACGCCTTCAAAACCCTGTGCCGCGAAACCCTGATGTCCAAGAAACTCGGCCAACACAACGGACTACCGGTCACCGTCGTCATCACCGCCCCCCTCGCCGACCTGGAAAAGGGCGCCGGCATCGCGCACACCAACAGCGGCGTCAAACTCTCCATCCCCGACCTGATGCGCCTGGCCGCCCACGCCCACCACTACTTCCTACTATTTCGCAAACACACCGCAGAACCGTTGTACCTGGGTCGCACCAAACGCCTGGCATCCACAGCCCAACGACTCGTCGCGATCGCCCGCGACCGCGGCTGCACCCGCCCCGGCTGCTTCGCCCCCGCTGACCGCTGCCAGGCCAACCACGTCCACGACTGGGCCACCGGCGGCACAACCGATGCCGACACCATCATCCTGGGCTGCGGACCCGACAACCGCCTCGCCTACGAAACCGGCTGGAGCACCCACCTCAACCCGGCCACCGGTCGCGCCGAATGGATCCCACCACCACTACTGGACGTCGGCCAAGACCACACCAACCACCACTTCCACCCCGAAGAACTCCTCAACCCACCCGAAAATGAAGAGGACGGCGATGATCCGTGATGGTCTACCTGCGTTGCCGCTTCGTCAGCGGTTTCGACGCCACCAGCGGGGCTTGCGGGCTGACTCGGATGCCATGGGTGCCAATGGAGCCGGTTCTGGCTTCGCCTTCGCCTCGGCGGGCACTTCGGCATCGTCATCGCCGGTCGAATCGCGTTCTACGACCTCAGTGTCGGTTTCCGCTTCAACCGAATCGCCCTCGGCGACCTCGGCCTCAGGCTCAGGCTCATCGATCTCAGCCGACGTTTCTGCTTCTTCTACAGATTCGCTTGCTGCATCGTCGCTCGGGGCAGCCTCGCCCTCAGGATCGGGCTCGTCGTCACCGGCCGCAGCTTCCGCTTCTTCAACAGATTCAACGTCGGCGGATTCCTCGTCAGAGTCGACCTCAGCCGAATCGCCCTCAACGACCTCGGACTCGGCTTCCGCCTGAGCCTCATCGGCAGCTTCGACGGACCCGTCAGCAGCGGACTCTTCCTCAGCAGCACCCGCGGTCTCGGTCTCTGGTTCAGCGGCGTCACTGAGCGCAGCCTCGACAGATTCGTCCGCAGCGGGCTCATCTACAACAGCGGCAACCTCAGTCTCCGTTTCCGCCTCAACCGAGTCGCCTTCGGCAGCCTCAGGCTCATCGTCACCAGCCGAAGCTTCATCAGACTCTTCGCCTTCAGCCTCAGCCTCCGGCAGATCCTCACCAGTGGAGTGTGTCGACCCAGCAGCTGCCAGCGATTCCGATGCCGCTTCCAACTCCGCACCCACGTCGGACGCCTCGACGGACGACTCCTCGGCAGCAGGTTCCTCTACCGACTCGCCCTCCGCCTCGTCGGTTTCGATCTCGGGCTCGGCAGGATCGTCGGCCTCGGCTTCGGTCTCCGGCTCGTCCGTAACGGCAGATTCAGTCGGCTCCACGGCCTCCGGCTCGGAACCGGCGTCAGAAGTCTCGGGCTCGGATTCGACCGCATCGTCCGCTGCAGCGTCACCCTCGGACTCCTCGGAACCCTCCGTCTCAGTCTCAGCCTCGGCGTCCGGCTCCTCGCCTGCCACCACGAGGGTGTCGGCATCAACGGGCTCTTCGGCCTCGTCTGCGGCCTCGGCTTCTTCGGCGACATCCACGTCACCCTCGACATCACCGACCGCCGCCGCATCCTCGGATTCGGCCGCTCCCGCCACGGTCGCGGCCGCCACCACACCGGTGCCCGCGCCAATCGCCGCCAATTCCTTGGCCAGCGAGTCTTCGAGGGGAGAATCGTCATCCTGCTTGCCGGCCAGCGACTCCGGATCTTCCCGGCCCTTCGGCGCGACCATGATGTACACCACCGCAGCGACGAAGACGAACGTCGAGGTGAACGTGTTCACCCGAATGCCGTCGACGGGCATGGACGCCGGGTCGCTGCGCATCAGTTCGATCCAGAACCGGCCCACGCAATAGCCGGCCACATACAGCGCGAACAACCGCCCGTGGCCCATGTTGAAGCGCTTGTCGATCCACAACAGCAACGCGAAAATCAGCAGGTTCCACAGCAACTCGTACAGGAACGTCGGATGCACGATGCCGACCAGCTGCCCGTCGGACACACCGTTCAGCGTGTTGAGCGCACCGCTGGCGTCACGACGTTCGTAGATCTCCAGACCCCACGGCACCGTCGTCTCGCGACCGTACAGTTCCTGGTTGAAATAGTTGCCGAGCCGACCGATCGCCTGCGCCAGGATGATCCCGGGCGCGATCGCATCGCCGAACGCGGGCAACGGAATTCCGCGCATCCGGCAGCCGATCCAGGCGCCGACGGCACCGAGCGCCACCGCACCCCAGATCCCGAGGCCACCATCCCAGATCCGGAACGCCGCCCCGAGTCCGGCACCACCGTCACCGAAGTACGTCTTCCAGTCGGTCATCACGTGATAGAGGCGGCCACCGACCAAGCCGAACGGCACTGCCAGCAAGGCGATGTCGTAGATGACGCCCTGCTCGCCACCGCGCGCCACCCACCGGCGGTCACCGATGATCAGCGCGGCGACGATGCCGGCGATGATGCACAGCGCATACGCGCGAATGGGCACCGGCCCGATATGCCACACACCCTGCGACGGGCTGGGGATGAAGGCGAGGATCGTCTCGGTCATGCCGGAATCCCCTGCCGCACGCCCTCGGAAAGCTCGGTGGTCAACGCCCGCACGGCCGGGATCCCGTCATCGAGAGCCGACACCAGTGCCGACCCGACGATGACGCCGTCCGCGTAGGCACCGATCTCGGCCGCCTGCTCCCGCGAGCGCACACCCAAGCCGACCCCGACCGGGATGTCGGAGATCTCCCGGATCCGTCGCACCAACTCGGGCGCCATGTTCGACACCGCGTCGCGCGCGCCGGTCACACCCATGGTCGACGCGGCGTACACGAATCCACTGGAGGCATGCACCGTGGCGGCCAGTCGCTCCGGGGTGGACGACGGCGCCACCAAGAAAATCCGATCGAGATCGTGTTTCTCCGACGCTGCCACCCAGTCCCCTGCCTCGTCCGGAATCAGATCCGGCGTGATCAATCCCAACCCGCCGGCCGCTGCGAGGTCGCGGGCGAAAGCATCCACGCCCCAACGCAACACCGGATTCCAGTACGTCATCACCACGGCGCGCCCGCCGGCATTGCTGATCGCCTCGACGGCACGCAGCGCGTCGCGCACCCGTACACCGCCGGCCAGCGCGGCCTCGGTCGCCCGCGCGATCGTCGGGCCGTCCATCCCGGGATCGGAGTACGCGACCCCGACTTCCACGATGTCACAACCGGATTCGACGAGAGCGGTCATCGCCGAGATGGAAGTCTGCACATCCGGATAACCGGTCGGGAGGTAGCCGATCAACGCGGAACGCCCCTCGGCACGACACGTGTCGAACAGAGGCCCCAATCGGCTCACGAATCACCGTCCAGTAGCCCGAACCATTTACCTGCGGTCTCGACGTCCTTGTCGCCCCGACCGGACAGGTTCACCACGATCACCGAGGACGGGCCGAGTTCGACGCCGAGCTTCAGCGCACCGGCCACCGCGTGCGCGGACTCGATCGCGGGGATGATGCCCTCGGTCCGGCACAGCAGCGAGAACGCGTCCATCGCCTCGGTATCGGTGACCGGCCGGTACTCGGCCCGGCCGACATCCTTGAGCAGAGCGTGCTCCGGTCCTACTCCCGGATAGTCCAAACCCGCTGAGATGGAATGCGATTCGATGGTCTGGCCGTCCTCGTCCTGCAGCAGGTAGGAGAACGAACCCTGGAAGGCGCCCGGCGAACCACCGGTGAAGGTCGCGGCGTGCCGGCCCGTCTCCACACCGTCGCCGGCGGCCTCGAACCCGACCAGCCGCACACCCGGGTCGTCGATGAAGGCGTGGAACACACCGATGGCGTTGGATCCGCCGCCCACGCACGCCGTCACGGCGTCGGGCAGCCGGCCGGCCTGTTCGAGGATCTGGGCCCGCGCCTCCAAGCCGATGATCCGCTGGAAATCGCGCACCATCAGCGGGAACGGATGTGGGCCCGCTGCGGTGCCGAAGGCGTAGTAGGTGTCGTCGGCGTGCGCGACCCAGTCCCGGAACGTCTCGTTGATCGCGTCTTTGAGCGTTTTGGAGCCGGACTCCACCGAGACCACCTGGGCACCCAGCAGCCGCATCCGGGCGACGTTGAGCGCCTGGCGCGCGGTGTCGACCGCGCCCATGTAGATGACGCAGTCCAGCCCCATCAACGCGCACGCGGTGGCGGTGGCGACCCCGTGTTGTCCGGCGCCGGTTTCGGCGATGACGCGGGTCTTGCCCATCTGCTTGGCCAGCAGCGCCTGCCCGAGCACATTGTTGATCTTGTGCGATCCGGTGTGGTTGAGGTCTTCACGCTTGAGGAACAGTCGTGCGCCACCGGCATGCTCCGCGAGCCGAGCCGCCTCATACAGCGGCGACGGACGGCCGGTGTAGTGCCGCTGCAGCCGATCGAGCTCGTCGAGGAAGGCCTGGTCGCGACGCACCTTGTCGTACGCGGCGGTGACCTCTTCGATGACGGCCATCAGTGCTTCGGGAACCAGACGTCCGCCGTAGGCGCCGAAATGGCCCTTGGCGTCCGGATCATGGCTGGTGGGTTCGGCCACCGCCGCGCTCATGCGAGGCAGTTGTGGACCGGAGATATCCGCCATCTACCGGGCGGGTTTGGGGCAGGACGGATGGGCACCCGCGGTGACCAGGTCTGCGACGGCGCTGCGCGGGTCACCGCTGGTGACCAGTCCTTCGCCGACGAGCACCGCGTCCGCACCCGCACCGGCGTAGGCCAGCAGGTCGGCGGTACCGCGCACGCCGGATTCGGCCACGCGGATGATGCTGCTGGGCAGACCGGGGGCGATCCGGGCGAAGCAGTCGCGGTCGACCTCGAGGGTCTTGAGGTCGCGGGCGTTGACGCCGATCAGCGTGGCACCGGCCTGCAGCGCACGGTCGGCCTCTTCCTCGGTGTGCACCTCGACGAGCGCGGTCATCCCCAACGACTCGGTGCGATCGAGCATCGACTCCAGCGCCTGTTGTTCCAGGGCGGCGACGATGAGTAGCAGCATGTCGGCGCCGTGGGCGCGGGCCTCGTGAATCTGATACGGCCCGACGATGAAGTCCTTGCGCAACACCGGAATCGACACGGCGGCGCGGACGGCGTCCAGATCGTCGAGTGAGCCGTGGAAGCGGCGTTCCTCGGTGAGCACGCTGATCACGCGGGCGCCGCCGGCCTCGTAGGCACTGGCCAGCTTCGCCGGGTCGGCGATGGATGCGAGTTCGCCGCGCGACGGGCTGGCGCGCTTGACCTCGGCGATGACGCCGATGCCCGGTGCACGCAGCGCCGCCATCACATCCAGCGGCGGGCGCGCATCCTTGGCGCGTTGTTTGATGTCGGCAAACGGAACCGCGGCTTCACGAGCGGCAACGTCGGCGCGAACTCCTTCGATGATGGAGTCGAGCACGGTCCCCGAACTCATGAGCCACCGTCCATTTCCGTCTGCCGGGAGAGACCCGGATGGGTCAGTCTCGACCCTGTCGTTGGGTTAGAGGTTAGTCGCCGACGCTGCACCGCCCGTCACCGACCCTTGGAGTCAGAATCGGCGTCCGGATCCGTCGGGTCCGCCCCCTCGTCGAGGGCATCCCAGATCATCCGCTCGGACATCCCGTCGGCTGCGTTGTCACCGGTCACCGCTTCGCGGCGGGCGGCCGGCGCCACGTACTTGGTGCCGGTGCCGCGCGCGGTGGAGGCCGACCGGATGAGCAGCACCGCGGCGGCCAGGGTGAGTACCGCGGCACCCACGGTGATGCCGGCGCCCAGGTAGTGACGACCGAGGGTGCCGCCCAGCGTCGCCACCGGTACCTGAGCCAGGTCGGCGGCCCGCACGGCGATATCTCGGATCACCCAGAGGCTGATGCCCAGATACGCGATCGCGGCACTGCACAAGGCCACCAGCACGGCCAGCAGCCGCAGGGCCCAGCCCCGGACCGCCAGCGCGGCGACCGCCGCGGCCAGCAGGACCAGCGCCAACGGCACCAGCGCCGTGGACCACTGGCCACCCGTCAACGTCAACGTCTTGGGCTGCCCGAGTCCGTCGAAGGACTGCACGACCACCCACGTCAGCCGCGACGCTCCCCACAACGCCAGCGCGGCCACCGCGAGGAGTGCCTGTGAAATGCGGATCACGGCGTCTGTAACGTCTCGGCGGCCGCCACGGCGGCCAGTACCGCCTTGGCCTTGTTGGCCGACTCGTTGTACTCGTACGGGCCGTTGGAGTCGGCGACCACGCCGCCGCCGGCCTGCACATATGCGACGCCGTCGCGCATCAGGGCAGTGCGGATGGCGATGGCGAAGTCGGCGTTGCCCGCGAAGTCCAGGTAACCCAGCACCCCGCCGTACAGGCCGCGCCTCGTCAATTCGACCTCTTCGATCAGCTCCATCGCCCGTACCTTCGGGGCGCCCGACAACGTGCCGGCCGGGAAACATGCGGTCACGGCGTCCAACGCGGTGCTGCCCTCGGTCAGGTGCCCGGTCACCGTCGACACCAGATGCATGACGTGGCTGTAGCGCTCGATGTGGCTGTAATCCTCGACCCGCACGGTGCCCGGCTCACACACCCGACCCAGATCGTTGCGGCCCAAGTCGACGAGCATGAGGTGCTCGGCGCGTTCCTTGTCGTCGGCGAGCAGTTCCTTCTCCAGCAGGACGTCTTCCTCTTCGGTGTCACCGCGCCACCGGGTTCCGGCGATCGGGTGGGTGGTGGCCTTGCCGTCCTGCACCGTCACCAGGGCTTCGGGACTCGAACCCACGATCGAGAAGTCCAGTCCCCCGTCGGCATTGGGCGCGTTGAAGAGGTACATGTACGGGCTGGGGTTGGTCACCCGCAGCATCCGGTAGACGTCGATCGGGTCGGCGGCGGTGGTCATCTCGAAACGCTGTGACGGCACCACCTGGAACGCCTCGCCTGCCTTGATCTCCTCGACCAGACCGTCGACGATCGCGGTGTACTCGGCGACGGTGCGCTGCGCACGGTGCTCGGGCGTGGGCCGCGCGAACGTGGCCACCGAAGAGTGCAGCGGCTCCCCCAGCGCGGCCGTCATGACGTCGAGTCGGCTCACCGCATCGTCGTAGGCCCAGTCCACGCGTTCGTCGGTGCCGTTCCAGTTCACCGCGTTCGCGATCAGGGTGATGGTGCCCTCGTGGTGATCCACCGCGGCGATGTCGGTGGCCAGCAGCAGCAGCATGTCGGGCAGGTGCAGATCATCGACGGTCAGTTCGGGCAGCCGCTCCAGGCGCCGCACCATGTCGTAGGCGAAGAAGCCGACCAGGCCCGACGACAGCGGCGGCAGGCCCGGCACCGTCGCGGTGCCCAGCACGTCCAGCGTGGTGCGCAGCGCCTGCAGTGGGTCGCCGCCCGACGGGGCGCCCTGCGGGGTGCTCCCCAGCCAGACCGCCTCCCCGTCGTGCACGGTCAGCGCTGACGGGGCGCCGGCTCCGATGAACGACCAGCGAGACCAGGACCTGCCGTTCTCGGCGGACTCCAGCAGGAAGGTGCCCGGCCGGTTGGCAGCGAGCTTCCGGTAGGCCGACAGGGGGGTCTCACTGTCGGCGAGCACCTTCCGGGTCACCGGGACGACCCGGTGCTCGGCCGCCAGCGCCTGGAAGTCTGCACGGGAGGTGGTTGATGCGAGGGTCTGCACGCAGGCAATCCTCCCAGACGGCCGGAGCAGGTCCGGCGTGCATGTCCCCCGTCGCTTCGCTCACCCCAGTAGCGTGTGCAGATATGAAACCTGGCGACAAAGTGGCCGACTTCGAACTGCCCGATCAGACGGGCACCCCGCGCAGCTTGACCGGTCTGTTGGCCGACGGACCCGTGGTGCTGTTCTTCTACCCGGCTGCCATGACGCCGGGCTGCACCAAGGAGGCCTGCCACTTTCGCGACCTCGCCGGTGAGTTCACCGCGGCCGGCGCCTCCCGGGTGGGCATCAGCGCCGACGCGGTGGCCAAGCAGGCCAAGTTCGCCGACCAGCAGAACTTCGACTACCCACTGCTGTCGGACACCGAGGGCGTGGTGGCCACCCAGTTCGGGGTGAAGCGCGGCCTGCTCGGCAAGCTGATGCCGGTCAAGCGGACAACGTTCGTCATCGACACCGATCGGACTGTCCTGTCGGTGATCGCCAGCGAGTTCAGCATGGACACCCACGCCGACAAGGCCCTCGAGGTACTCCGGGCACGCTGACGCCGTAGCTCGCCCGGCACCGCGCCGGACGCCGAGATGGTTAGGCTGGAGACAACTCCTCAGACAAGTAGAGAGGTTGGCATGGTCACCCAGGTTCAGCGGCACCCGTTGGCCGCGCAGGCGGCACAGCTTCTGCTAACCCGGATCCGGGACGGCGAATGGCCGCTGGGCCATCGGATACCGGGCGAGACGACACTGGCCGCCCAGCTCGGCGTCGGCCGCTCCACCCTGCGTGAAGCCATTCGCGAACTGGCAGGCAGGGGTGTGCTGGAAAGCCGGCAGGGCGCGGGGGTGTTCGTCACCGCACTCGATGCCACCGAGGACTGGGACGCGGTGCTGCGGCGTACCACGATCGCTTCCGTCGTCGAGGCCCGCATCGCGATCGAGGCCGAAGCCGCGGCGCTGGCCGCACGCCGCCGTACCCCCGCCGACCTGCGGGACATCCGCCGGGCCCTCGCCGCCCGCGGGGTAGCGGGCCAAGCGGTACCCGAGCACGTCGACGCCGACATGGCATTTCACCGTGCGGTGATCGCCGCGGCGCACAACGAGGTGCTGATCCAGCTCTTCGACGCGTTCCTGCCTCGGCTTCGCACGGCGATGATCGACATGCTCAGAATCGCACCGGTGAAGTCCGAAGAAGCCGATCACGCCTGCCATCAGGAGCTCGTCGACGCCATCGCCGCGCGCTCCACCGAGGCCGCCGCCGCGGCGAGCCGAACCCATTTGACCGCTTTGATGGAGTCCTTCTCATGACCCCCGTTCTGGACATCACCGACGTCACCTTCCGCCGTGAGGGCAAGCAGATCATCGACGGCATCTCGTTGACGGTGCAGGCCGGTGAGCACTGGGCGCTGCTCGGACCCAACGGTGCGGGCAAGAGCACGCTGCTGGGTTTCTGTGCGGCCGTGATCTTTCCGACCAGCGGCACCGTGCGGGTACTCGGCAACCAGATGGGCAAGACCGACCTGTCAGTGCTGCGGCGCAACATCGGCCATGTGAACCCGCGGCACCGCCTGCAGTATCCGCTGACGGTGCGCGAGGTGGTGCTCACCGGCGTCACCGCCACCATCGACACGGCGGCGCGCTGGACCCCCACCGCCGCACAGGTGGCCCGCGCCGACGAGTTGATCGAGACCGTCGGATTGTCGGCCCGGGCCGACTCGGTGTGGCCGACCCTGTCCCAAGGTGAGCGGGGCCGCACCCTGATCGCCCGCGCACTGATCGCCGATCCGCGCCTGCTGCTGCTGGACGAACCGACCACCGGCCTGGACGTGGCAGCCCGCGAGCAGCTCCTGGAAACCCTTGACACACTCGATCATTCGCACCCGGAGATGGCGTCCATCCTGGTGACCCATCATCTGGAGGAGCTGCCGACATCCACCACGCACGCGCTGTTGATCGGTGCCGGCCGCACGGTGGCCAGCGGGCCCGCCCGCGAGACCGTCACCACCGACCATGTGACGGCAGCATTCGAACACCCGGTGACCGTCGGCTTCGAGGACGGCCGGTGGACGGCGCGGGCCAAGGCGAGCTCGCGGGTGCGTTAGACCTCGCGGCGCCGCCGCCGGGCTTCGCGGTGCCGGGTGACCGGGGTGGTGTCCAGCACCCGGTTCACCATGGCCGCCAGGAAGCGGGCGGGCTGCAGCGCCGGTGGCACGGTGTCGTGGCGGATCACCACCTGGGGCAGGGCCGCGAGTGCCTCGTCGACCGCCGCCGTCTCCACGTCGACAATCTCGAAAAGTACGTCAGGGTCTGCCTTTTCGATGCTGTCGACCTCGTCTCCGGCGGGCGGGGCACCATCGCTCTCGTAGTCGATCATGACGAGTGCCACGGCGTGGTACGCGTCATCCTCGGTGCCGAGCTTGGCAAGCAGATCGATGAGCCACTCGGCCTTGTCCGGCTCGGTGGTCAGGATGGTCGAGCGCAGACCGTAGACGAACCCGAGTGCGGCCAGCGGGTGGCGCAACCGTAGATTCTTGGCGTCGCCGTAACTTTCCTCGACGCGGTTTGCGGCGTTCTTGCCGAAACTCGAGTCCATCCGTTTGGTGCTGATGAGCAGTTCGGGCCCGGTGTCCCAGTCCGACATCACGATGTCGACCTGTTTCATGTAGTGCTTGCCCAGGACGCTGGCACTGGCGCCTGAGACACCCTTCATCGAGCGCTGCAGCCGATTCTCGATGAGAAGCCGCTCCTTGATGGGCAGTGCTTCCAGGAGGTTGGCGATGGCGCTGGGTATGATGCGCGGTTCGGTGGCCCGCGGCCACACGGCATTGGCGTCGAAACCGGCGCGCCGCAGCTCGTAGGACAACCAGACATCGAGCGCCAGGGCGGGCACCCCGGTGGTCGATGGCGCGTCCAGGTACAGCGGGACCCCGAGCAGCCGCCGAAGCACCCGGAAGTCGGGCTGATAGACCGGTGAATCGTCGGTGCGCAACCACGGGTTGGTGTGCTGCCCGTGTGGTGCCGCCTCGGCGACGATCCGGTCGAAGATGGCCCACGCGGTGGCTTTCGTCGATGGTTCAGCGGGCACGCCGCGACCTTACCGCCCGCCGGGTGGCCAGTGAATCTCGCGCTGCGCGAATCGAATCCACGTCGTCGAGTCCCAGGGCGGTGTCGATTGTCTGCACCGCGTCGAGCAGCCGTCCCCGCGTGAGCAGGCCCGCCACGGTGCGCCGGGCGGCGCGCAGCTGCGCGGCGCGGTCGCCGATCAGGTCCGCGGACGGCACCAGCCACCGATCCGCCTCGCGGGGCTCCAGCTTGAGAATCCCGCCGCCGTAGGACCGCCCGACGATCTCGGCGTGCAGCACCGTCGCCGAGTTCAACGACGCCAGCGGCAGCAGATCCTGCCCGAGTGCGGTCAGCTCGTCACGCAGATAGACCCCGTGCACGGAGTTCAGGTGATGCGCCGCAACGCGATTGGTGACCAGCCGCGGGGTGTCGGCGTTCATGCAGGTGAGCAGGAGATCAGCGGGGGCCAGCAGCGGCACCCGGAACCACGGCTTGCGGACCCGGCACTTGT
Organism: Mycolicibacterium cosmeticum; assembly: GCA_016197365.1. Classification (GTDB taxonomy): domain Bacteria; phylum Actinomycetota; class Actinomycetes; order Mycobacteriales; family Mycobacteriaceae; genus Mycobacterium; species Mycobacterium cosmeticum_A. Next base: position 154,706 of record JACPVS010000021.1, read on the forward strand.
AGGCCAGGTGCACCCCGGCAGCGTGGCCGGCATCGATGTAGCGCTGCGCGGCCCCCGACGCGGCGCCGTCCGGCCGGAACAGGTGGATCGACTTACCGTCGTCCCCCAGCTTGCGTAGTTGCGCCGCGGTGAGGGTGAGTCCGCGCAGGTGCGCGCTACCCGGCGGCGAGAGCGGCAGCAGGTCGGCGGACCGCAGCCCGAGCTCACGCACCCGGCCCGGCGACAGCGCGAAATATCCGTTGTTCCCGGTCACCATGCCCAGCGTGGTGTCACCCCACTGGTCCAGCGTGCTGAAGCGGCCGGTGTCGTGCAATGCGTGCAGCTGCTCCACCGGTGCCGCGCCCACCAGACCGCTGACCCATTTGTCCGCCGGATCGCGGGGCGCCCACTGGCGTTGCGCCAGAGCGGATGTCAGCGAGCGCGCGTTACGGGCACGGTGGATGACGGCGTGCCCCGACGGTCCTCCGTCGAAGCCGTCGGCGAGCAGGAGCACTACATCCGCCTCGGCCTCGGGGAACACCTGCTCGTCGAACATCACCAGCTCGACCGTGGCGAACCGGTCGAACAGGAACTTACGCACCGGTGCCGCGTAGTTGACGCTGAGCAACTCGGCGGGCAGCACCAGCGCGAGCCGCCCACCCGGCCGCAGGAACAGCGCCGCATGCACGGTGAACGCCGCCCAGCTTGATGCCAGACCGGACAGGCTGACACCGGCCGCCAGGGCGGCACGCCGCGACTGGGCGCGGGCCTGTCCCCGGAAGTCCTGATAGCGGATGTAGGGCGGATTGCCGATCACCGCGGTGTAGGACGGCTCCGGGTCGACGGCGAAGAAGTCGGCGATGCGGACGCGCGCGGTACCGCCGGCCTCGGCCACCCGCTTGCGGGCGGCGCGGGCGCTGGCCGGATGAATCTCGACGCCGTCGAGCACCGGCGCGGCCGCACCGAGGTCGGCGAGGCGGCGGGCCGCGGCGACCAGGAAGGCCGCCTCACCTGCCGACGGCTCGAACACGCGGTCCGCGCCGTCGCGGACCGCCCACTGGGTCAGGTAGCGGGTGATCTCCGGTGGGGTGAAAAACGCACCACGCGCTTTACGGGCCTCGACGGAATCGATCACGCTGGTCATTCTGTCCGACCACTCCGACAAGTCGGCGCAGGACCACGCCGTCGCGCCGGGCCGATAGCCCACGAATCGATTCGATTGGCTAAGCTTTTGGCATGTCCAAGTCAGTAGTGGCCGCGATGGTGGCGGCAGGCGCAATCCTCGGATCGGCCCTCGGCATGGGGACCGCCGTCGCCCAGCCGCCCGTCGATGCGGGCGGCCCGGCACTCGAAGCGCCCGCCAACGCACCGCGCAAGCCCGCCGAGGAGTGGCAGGGTCACCCGATGGTGTGGTGGGACTGGGGCTCCGGCGGCCACTGGGGCGTCTGGATCAACGGGCAGTTCTTGCCGTTCAGCTGATCGGTGTGCGTGCGGCCGAACCAGATTCGGCGCACCCCGAGAACCAGGAAGCACACGCTTCCTGACACCAGGAACAGCACCGTGCCCATGATCAGCCCGGTGGCGCCGCTGAGCAGCAACTGGTCGGCGAAGCTGACGTAGGAGATGGACAGCGCGGCGGCGAATCCGATGCTGTTCTGCAGGCCATGGGCCAGCATCACGGGCCAGAGCCGGCGGGTGCGATACACCAGCAACAGGTTGAAGCCCGACCACGCGGCGCACCACAGGATGACGAGGATGACCGCGGCACCCGTCGCGGCGCCGGCACCGGCGGTGTAGTACAGATGGATGCCCGCCCGGGCCAGTGAGGTCAGGACCCACACCGCGACGGCGGTGCGACCCGCCAGCCGGGGCCACAACAACAGCGCGACGCCGACGAACACCGGCTCCTCCGCCACCCCCGCCAGCGCGAGCGACAGCCCCAGGACCAACCACTGTCCAGCACCCCGCGCGAACATCGGGTAGTCGACATCCGGCACGCCGAAGGCCACGACGAGGGTGTTGTAGGCGATGTTCGAGGCGAACAGCACCAGCAGAGCGGCGGTCGCCGCGGCGCAGCCCACACTGACCCGGTGGAACCTGCTTCGGGTGTCCGAGCGCCGGGGCAGTTGATCGATCATCCAGGCACGCACCAGGAAGAAGGTCCACACCGAGAGCGCGGCTGCGCCCAGCACTTCCCCGAGAAGTGCCCCGACCCCGAGATTCCTCGGCACGTATGGGAGACCCGGCGTCATCGCCACGACGGCGTTGAACACCCCGTCCACCTGAGTCGCCGCGATGGCGCACACATAAGCCAGAACCCGAATCCGGTTGCCGGGCAACGGTCTCCGCACGATCAGCACCGCCAGGACACCGGCGGCCATCGCGGCCACGGCCGTGACCGGCACCGAGAAACCCAGCTGATAACCCTGTACGCGCCAGGCCGTCAAGGCGGTCGCGGCGGCGCCCCATACCGCGAGCATGGCGGGTGCCGTCAGCACCTGGTTCAGCCGGTTCTTCGTCGCGTACATGACCCGATTGTCGAAGCGCCGCCGGCACGGTGGTGGAGTAGTCGGGTACTCGACTTTCGCTATGCCTGCGGCGGCAGCAGCAGGTCGGCGTCGAAGCAGGTGTGATCCCCGGTGTGGCAGGCGCCGCCGACCTGATCGACCTCCAGCAGCACGGTGTCACCGTCGCAGTCCAGGCGCACGGAGTGCACGTGCTGGGTGTGACCGGAGGTGGCGCCCTTGATCCACTGTTCGCCGCGGGAACGGGAGAAGTAGGTGGCCTCACGGGTTTCCAGCGTGCGAGCGAGCGCAGCGTCGTCCATCCAGGCGACCATCAGCACGTCGCCCGTGCCGTGTTCCTGCACGACGGCGGTGAACAGCCCGTCGGCATTGCGCTTGAGGCGGGCGGCGATCTCAGGGTTGAGGCTCATCAGCGCGCACCACCCCGATGTGTCCTCTTCGCTTCGCTCATCGAACCCCACCCCGATGTGTCCTCTTCGCTTCGCTCATCGAATGGTAATCCCCTCGCGAGCCATCGCTTCCTTCACCTGACCGATGGTCAGCTCCCGGAAATGGAACACGCTGGCTGCCAGTACCGCATCGGCGCCGGCTGCGACGGCGGGCGCGAAATGATCGACGGCACCGGCGCCGCCACTGGCGATCACCGGAACGGTCACCGCGGCCCGCACCGCCCGCAGCATCGCCAGATCGAAACCGGCCTTGGTGCCGTCGGCGTCCATCGAGTTCAGCAGGATCTCGCCAACCCCGAGTTCGGCTCCGCGCCTGGCCCATTCGACGGCGTCGATACCGGTGCCGCGCCGACCACCGTGAGTGGTGACCTCCCAGCCCGACGGTGTCGGTGCCGAACCCGTCGGCACCGTGCGGGCGTCCACGCTCAGCACGATGCACTGCGAGCCGAACTGTCGCGCCAACTCGGCCAGCAGCTCTGGGCGGGCGATGGCCGCGGTATTCACCGACACCTTGTCCGCGCCGGCCCGCAGCAGGGTGTCCACATCGTCGATCGAACGCACACCGCCACCGACGGTCAGCGGGATGAACACCTGCTCGGCGGTGCGGCGCACCACCTCCAGCATGGTGGACCGGCCCGACGAGGATGCGGTGACGTCCAGGAAGGTGAGCTCATCGGCGCCCTCGGCATCGTAGGCGGCCGCCAATTCGACGGGATCGCCTGCATCCCTCAGGTTTTCGAAGTTGACACCCTTGACGACCCGGCCGGCGTCGACGTCCAGGCAGGGGATGACACGGGTGGCGACATCACTGGTCACAGGTGATCCTCCGGACTGCCCGCCGAGGCGACGATCTCGAGCATGCGTGCGTGCGCACCGGGCGCGGCGGCCAGCGCCGATTTCGACTCGGCCGTCCAGGGCGCCCCGGACAGGTCGGTGACAATGCCGCCGGCGGCGCGTACCAGCGCCACACCGGCCGCGTGATCCCAGATGTGGTGCCCGAAACTGATGGCCGCAGCGAGGGTTCCGGAGGCCACATAGGCCAGGTCCACCCCGGTGGCGCCGTGCATCCGCACCCGGGAACACTCACGGCTCAGATTGGCCAGCACCGCGGCCCGGTACCGGCCGGGGAAGCGGCCGCGCGAATCGATGTTGAAGGTCTGGATCCCGACGATCGAATCGGCCAGCTCCGTCGTCTCCAGCGCGGGCAGGTCCACATCGCCGTCGCGCAGCGGGCCGCCGGTCAGCGCCGTGTAGCGCTGGCCCATGAAGGGCAGCCAGGTCAGCCCGGCGACCGGTACTCCGTTGTGCAGCAGCGCCAGCAGGATGGCCGCCATCGGCGAACCGGCGGCGTAGTTGAAGGTGCCGTCGATCGGGTCGAGCACCCAGACCAGTTCGGAGTCGATCGGTTCGCCGCCGAATTCCTCGCCGTGCACCCCGATGCCGGTCTGCTCGCGGAGCGCGGCCACCACCTGCCGTTCGATGGCCAGGTCGACTTCGGTGGCGAAGTCGTTGCCCTGCTTGCGGACGGCGGAATCGGCTCGGTGACCCGCGACGAACGGGCCGGCGGCCGCGTCGAGGATCTCGGTCGCGGTGGCGACCAGCGCCGCCAACCGGATGGGGTCCATGACCGTTATCCGCTGACCGCGGCAAGCGCCTCGGGCAGCGTGAAACGGCCTGCGTACAAGGCCTTTCCGACGATGGATCCCTCGACGCCCCGACCGGTCAGGGTGGAGATGGAGCGCAGGTCCTCGATGCTGGACACCCCGCCGGACGCGATCACCGGAACACCGCTGCGGTCGGCGACCTCGCCCAGCAGTTCCAGATTCGGTCCGGTCAGCGTGCCGTCCTTGGTCACGTCGGTGACGACGTAACGCGAGCAACCTTCGCGCTCAAGCCGTTCCAGTACCTGCCACAGGTCGCCACCGTCGGTCTCCCAACCGCGGCCCCGCAGCCGGTAGGAACCGGACTCGAGTTGCACGTCCAGGCCGACGGCCACCTTGTCGCCGTACTCGGCGATCGCGGCGGCGCACCACGTCGGATTCTCCAGCGCGGCAGTGCCGATGTTCACCCGGGCGCAGCCGGTGGCCAACGCCGCCTTCAGCGACTCGTCGTCACGGATACCGCCCGAGAGTTCCACGGCGACATCGAGCTTGCCGACGACCTCGGCGAGCAGTGCGCGGTTGGAACCGCGACCGAAGGCGGCGTCCAGGTCCACCAGGTGGATCCATTCGGCACCGTCACGCTGCCAGGCCTCGGCGGCCTCCAGCGCAGACCCATAGTCGGTTTCGCTGCCCGCCTTGCCCTGCACCAGGCGCACCGCTTTGCCCTCGACCACGTCGACGGCCGGCAAAAGAATCAAACTCACAGTCCCTCAACCCAATTCGCTAGCAGCGCCGCACCTGCGTCGCCGCTCTTCTCCGGATGAAATTGTGTCGCCGACAACGGGCCGTCCTCGACGGCCGCGATGAACGGCACGTGATGTGTCGCCCAGGTGACCAGCGCCTCGGGCCGGCCCTGCCACTCCTGCGCAGCATAGGAATGCACGAAGTAGAACCGGGTATCGGCGTCCAGGCCTGCGAACAAGGTACTGCCCGCGGGCGCGTCGACCACATTCCAGCCCATGTGCGGGACCACCGGGGCGTCGATCCGGGTGACCGCGCCGGGCCACTGGCCGCACCCGATGGATTCGACCCCGAACTCGACACCGCGGGCGAACAGGATCTGCATGCCCACGCAGACCCCCAGCACGGGACGGCCCGCGGCCAGGCGCTTCTCGATGATCTGCTCGCCGTCGATGCCACGCAGGCCCACCATGCACGCCTCGTAGGCGCCGACTCCGGGCACCACCAGGCCGTCGGCCTCGTATGCGGCCGACGCGTCGGCGGTCACCTCGACGTCGGCGCCGGTGCGTTGCACGGCGCGCTGCGCCGAGCGCAGGTTGCCGGACCCGTAGTCCAGCACTATGACTTTCTTCGACCGTCGCACGTCTACAGAGTGCCCTTGGTGGACGGCACCCCGCTGACGCGGGGATCGAACTCGACGGCCTGGCGCAGCGCGCGGGCGACGGCCTTGAATTCGGCCTCCGTGATGTGGTGCGGGTCGCGGCCGTAGAGGGTGCGCACATGCAGTGCGATACGGGCATTGAACGCCAGCGACTCGAACACGTGCCGGTTGATCACCGTGTGATACGGCGTGCTGGATCCGGCAATGGTGAACTCCACCATGTAATCCGGCTCTCCGGTGTGCACGAAATACGGGCGGCCCGACACGTCCACGGCGGCGTGGGCCAGCGTCTCGTCCATCGGGATGAAGGCGTCGCCGAAACGGCGGATGCCCTTCTTGTCGCCCAGCGCCTGGCCGAGCGCCTGGCCCAGCACGATCGCGGTGTCCTCGACGGTGTGGTGGCCCTCGATCTCGACGTCACCCTTGGCGTGCACCGTCAGGTCGAAGCTGGCGTGACTGCCCAGCGCCGTCAGCATGTGGTCGAAGAACGGCACTCCGGTGCTGATGTCGGTTTTGCCCGAGCCGTCGAGGTCGATCTCGACGGTGATATCGGACTCCCTGGTCTTGCGTTCGACCTTGGCGCGGCGGCTCATGAGGCTCCTCGGGAAGGGAATACGGATTCGGCGATCTCGGCGCTCACGTCGAGCAGGGTGTCGTTTTCCTCGGCGAGGCCGACGGTGGCGCGCAGGTAGCCGGGGATACCGACGTCGCGAATGAGCACGCCGGCGTCCAGGTAGCGCTGCCACACTGCGGGAGCGTCGGCGAACTCGCCGTAGAGCACGAAGTTCGCATCACTGGGGATGACGCGGAAGCCCATCTCGGACAAGGCCTTCGAGACACGGTTGCGTTCGTCGATGAGCAGCGCGACGCTGCCGAGGGTATCTTCGGCGTGGCGCAGCGCGGCCCGGGCGGCGGCCTGGGTCAGCGAGGACAGGTGGTAGGGCAGGCGCACCAGCAGCAGGGCGTCGATGACGGCGGGATCGGCGACCAGGTAACCCAGCCGGCCGCCGGCGAAGGCGAACGCCTTGCTCATCGTGCGGGTGACGATGAGCTTCGCCGGGTACTCCGCGATCAGCCCGATGGCGCTGGGCCGGCTGGAGAACTCGCCGTAGGCCTCGTCGACGATGACGACTCCGGGCGCCGCCTCGAGCAACTGGCGCAGTTCGTCGATGGTGATGCTCTGACCGGACGGGTTGTTGGGGCTGGCCAGGAAGACCACGTCGGGCTGGTGCTCCTTGACCGCCGCGACCGCGACGGCCGTGTCCAGCCCGAAGTCCTCGCCGCGGGCGGCGTGCAGCCACTCGGTCTGGGTGCCGTCGGCGATGATCGGGTGCATCGAATACGACGGCACGAATCCGATGGCGCTGCGCCCCGGGCCGCCGAACGCCTGCAGCAGCTGCTGCAGGATTTCGTTGGAACCGTTTGCCGCCCAGACATTCTCGGTGTCGACCTGGACACCGGTCTGGCCGGTCAGATAGGCCGCCAGTTCGGTGCGCAGGCCGACGACGTCGCGGTCGGGATAGCGGTGCAGATCCGAGGCGGCGTCGCGTACCGAGGCCGCGACATCGTCGACCAGGGCCTGGCTCGGCGGATGTGGGTTCTCGTTGGTGTTGAGCCGGACCGGAACGTGCAGTTGCGGTGCGCCGTACGGGGTCTTACCGCGCAGGTTTTCCCGTAGCGGGAGGTCGTCGAGACTGATGGGCGGCATTATCGCTCGAACCTCCGTCGGACTGCCTCGCCGTGAGCGGGCAGATTCTCTGCCTGAGACAGCGTGATCACATGACCTGACACGTCTTTGAGGGCGGCCTCGTCGTACTCGACGACGTGAATGCCGCGCAGGAAGGTCTGCACCGACAGCCCGCTGGAGTGCCGCGCACAGCCCGCGGTGGGCAGCACGTGGTTGGATCCAGCGCAGTAGTCACCGAGGCTCACCGGCGACCACGCACCGACGAAAATGGCTCCGGCGGAACGGATCCGGCCGGCCACCCCGGAGGCGTCGACGGTCTGGATCTCCAGGTGTTCGGCCGCATAGGCGTTGACCACCTTGATCCCGGCGTCGATGTCGTCGACCAGCACGATCGCCGACTGTTTGCCGGTGAGCGCGGCGGTCACCCGCTCGCGGTGCACGGTGGTGGTCAGTTGGTGCAGCACTTCGGCATCGGACGCCTCGGCCAGGGCCGCGCTGTCGGTGACCAGCACGCTGGCGGCCATCTCGTCGTGTTCGGCCTGGCTGATCAGGTCGGCCGCGATGTGTACCGGGTCGGCGGTGTGGTCGGCCAGGATGGCGATCTCGGTGGGGCCGGCCTCGGCGTCGATACCGACCTGCGAGCGGCAGATGCGCTTGGCGGCGGTGACGTAGATGTTGCCGGGGCCGGTGATCATGTCCACCGGCGCGAGTTCGGCGTAGTCGGTGTCGGTGCCGCCGTAGGCCAGCAGCGCGACGGCCTGCGCGCCGCCGACGGCCCACACCTCGTCCACACCGAGCAGGGCGGCGGCCGCCAAGATGGTCGGGTGCGGCCGGCCACCGAAATCGGCCTGAGGCGGGCTGGCGATCACCAGTGAGTCCACCCCGGCGGTCTGCGCCGGCACCACGTTCATCACCACGCTGGACGGGTAGACGGCATTACCGCCCGGCACATACAGACCCACGCGCTCCACCGGTACCCAGCGCTCGGTGACGGTGGCCCCGGGGCCGAGCGTGGTGGTCGTGTCGGTCCGGCGCTGATCGGCGTGTACGGCGCGGGTGCGCTCGATGGCCACCTCGAGGGCGATCCGGACGTCGGCGGGCAGCGTCGACAACGCCGCAGCGATGTCGCGGGTGGGCACGCGCACGGTGTCGGGGCGCGCCCCGTCGAAGGTCGCCCCGTACTCCAGAGCCGCGACCGCGCCGCGCTCGGCGACGTCGGTGACGATGGGCCGGACCTTGGGCAGCACGGAATCGACGTCGACACCACCGCGGGGAAGTACGGTCCGCAGGCGGGCCGCCGACAGTTCGGTGCCCCGCAGATCGATGCGGGCCATGAAGGGTTGCGGTGCTGTCACCGGACTATTGTCCCAGAGCAGGCCAAATCGAATTCGGGAGCCATCATGTCTTCACGTGTTTCACACCCCAACCACGCGCCAGGGGTACCGATGCTGGTACCGCCCGCGCTGGAGAATTTCCAGATCCGCTACATCAATCCGATCATTGCGCCCCTGGCCAAGCGGCTGCCCGGGTTCACCGTCGTCAAGCATCGCGGCCGCAAATCCGGCACTCCGTACGAGACGACGGTCAACTCCTTCCGCAAAGGCAACACGCTGGCCATCGGCCTCATCCACGGCAAGACCAACTGGGTGAAGAACGTTCTCGCCGCGGGCGAGGCCGACGTGCACCTGTTCAGCGGGGACGTGCACATCACCAACCCGCGGGTGCTGCCCGCGGGCACCGATGACCCGTCGCTGCCGCGCATCGCCCGCCTGGTCGTCCGCAAGACCGGCGTATTCGTCGCGGATATCAGTTGACCGGTTCGGCGGGCAGGAGCGTAGCGACCGGGGAATCATCCTTGAGAGACTGAGCACATGACCTGGCAGGTGTGGCTGGCGTTCCTGGGCGCCGCGATTGCGATCAGTGTGTCCCCCGGCGCCGGTGCGGTGCAGTCGATGGCGACCGGCATGACCCACGGCCTGCGCCGCGGCTACTGGAGCATCCTGGGCCTCGAGATCGGGCTGATGCTGCAGCTGGCGCTGGTCGCCGCCGGTCTGGGCGCGGTGGTCACGCGGTCGGTCATCGCCTTCACCGTGATCAAGTGGATCGGCGTCGGGTATCTGGCGTACCTGGCGATCAAGCAATGGCGTGCCGCGACCGTCGATCTGCGGGACCAGATGAGCAGGACCCAGAAGGACGGCGCGGGCGGGCGCCTCGCGCTCACGGTCCGGGGGTTCCTGGTGAATGCCACCAACCCGAAGGGGCTGGTGTTCTTCCTCGCGGTGTTGCCGCAGTTCGTCGTACCGACAGCGCCGCTGCTGCCGCAATACCTCGCCATCGGGGCAACCATGATCATCGTCGACATCGTGGTGATGGGCCTCTACACCGGTCTGGCGGTGCGGCTGGTGGATTGGCTGCACACCCCGCGCCAGCAGACCATCCTGAACCGGGTGTTCTCGGGGCTGTTCGCGACCGCGGCGGTGGTGCTGTCCTTCGTGCGCCGCGGTGTCGCGGCCTAGACCCGACTGAACACCGTCTTGCCGGTCATCGCCGGCCACACCTGCGGTGCGTCCTCCCACGGCACCACCCGATCGGTCACCCGAGCGGCATCGACCCCGGCGGTCAGCACATCGAGGATGTCGGGGATGAGAGCCCGGGCGTTCACCCGGCCGGTGACGAATCGGACGCCCCTGGTGTACATCGGCAACAGCGGCATCCCGACGGCGTCCTGGAAGTAGATGCCGGTGTCGGTGCACACCCCGTCCGGCCACGTCGCCCGCAACGTCTTGACCAGTAGCTCCGGGTTCATCGAGGTGTGCACCGTGACCGGATACGGCGTCCAGCGCCGGTCCGGGTCGACGCGGTCGTGCACCGTGGCGCCGAGGCCCTCCGCTGCGGCCAGGCGGGCGGGGTCGGTGTCCACGTAGTCGACGTGCAGACCCAGACCCGCGGCCAACCCGGCGGCGTACAACCCGATGGACAGCCGACCCACGACCAGGACCCGGCGGTCGCCCTCGTCGAGGGCTGCGAGTTCGTCCCGATAGGGCCCGACGCAGCGCCAGCCGTCGGGAATGTTGTCCGACAATGACGCCACCGCGACCGGATCGAGCGTCGCGGGCAGCGGGATCAGCATGGCGTCGGCGAAGGGCACCAGCACCACGTCGGCCAGGAAACCGCCGCCGTCCATGCCGGCGAGCGGCGCCATCCCGTACATCGCCATCAGCGGCAGCCCGGCGCATGATCCGGTCGCTCCGCGCCGGCACGTCGCGCACGTGCCGCAGTTGATCTGGAAGGGCACCACCACCCGGTCTCCGACCCGCACGGCGGTGACGGCATCACCCACGGCGACCACCTCGGCGACACCTTCGTGGCCGACGGCGTGGCCGGGCGGCACGGGCAGCAGGCCCTGGGCCACGCCCACGTCGAGGTCGCAGCACGCCACCGCGACGGGCCGGACCAGCGCGTGACGAGGATCGGTGAGTTGCGGTTCGGCCGCTTCCTGCCAGGCGTACCGACCGACGTCTTCGAACACCAGTTGTTGCACGGACATCCCCTTCTTTAACGGTCTTTCAAGTATTCTTGAGCGTTCTTTCCAGAACCGCAAGTAGCATGTGCCCATGCCTCGCCCGGACCGTAGCCGCGCCGCCCTGCTGAACACCGCGGCAGTGCTGTTCCGCAGGCAGGGATATTCGGCCACCGGGGTCAACCAGATCCTCGAGGTCGCGCAGGTCCGCGCCGGTTCCCTGTACCACCACTTCCCCGACGGGAAGGCCGAACTGGCGGCTGCCGTGGTGGACACGGTCGGCGGCGGCATCGGCGCGCTGCTGAGCACGCTGCTGGCCGCGCAAGAGCCGGCCGCCGACATCGTGGACCGCTGGGTGGACGTGATGGCGGCCAATCTCACGGCCGATGAACGGGACGGCTGCCCCATCGAGCCCATCGCCACCGAGTCGGTGACGGCAAGCCCGGTCCTGCGGGCGGCCTCGGCACGCGCGTTCGGCGGCTGGATCGAAGCGGTCGCCGACCGGCTCCGCGCCGACGGCCGGTCCGGCGCTGACGCGGAAGAGACTGCGCGAGCGGTCATCTCACTGATCGAAGGCGCCCTGATGCTGTCTCGAGTGTCGGGCGAACCCAGTGCGCTGATCGCCGCCAAGTCCGCGGCGCGGGTGCTGCTGGACCGCGGCTAGGTATCCAACCCGATATCGAGCACACGCACGGAGTGGGTCAGCGCACCGACGGCCAGGTAGTCCACCCCGGTCGCGGCGTAGGTGGCCGCGGATTCCAGGGACAGCCCGCCCGAGGATTCGAGTTTGGTTGCCGGGGAACGACTGTCGCGGCGCTGCACGGCGATCTGGGTCTGCCACACCGGAAAGTTGTCCAGCAGTACCAGTTCCACATCGGCGCCCAGCACGTCGTCGAGTTGCTCCAGGGAGTCGACCTCGACCTCACAGGGCAGCTCGGGTGCGGCGGCCCGGACCGCCTCGAGCGCCGCCAGCACGGATCCCGCCGCCGCGACGTGGTTGTCCTTGATCAACGCGGCATCACCGAGGCCCATCCGGTGATTGACTCCCCCGCCGACGCGCACCGCGTACTTCTGCAGGGCGCGTAAGCCGGGCAACGTCTTTCGGGTGTCCCGGATCTTCGCGTGCGTGCCCTCGACCGCGTCGACCCAGTGAGCGGTGGCGGTCGCGATGCCGGACAGGTGACAGACCAGGTTCAGCATGGTCCGCTCGGCGGTCAGCAGACCCTGCGCGGGTGCGCGCAACGTCAGCAGGGACTGCCCGGCGGCCAGCCGCGCCCCGTCCTCGACCCGATCGGTCACGGTGTAGCCGTCGGGCCCCAGCACCTCGTCGAGCACCAGCAGGGCGAGTTCGATACCGGCGACGACGCCCGGCTCGCGGGTGGACATCGACGCTACTGTGACGGCATCGGCGGGCACGGTGGACGCCGTGGTGACGTCGGGGCCGTACCGCAGGTCCTCGTCCAGGCCGCGAGCGATGACGGCGCGGCCCTCGGCGAGTTCGTCGGCGGACAGTTTCACCGTGCACCCGCCGGTGCGACGACGGCGGGCACGCCGGCGTCGTCTACCCGCACAACGATGCTCTTCGCCTGGGTCGCGTCGCTTTCCGCGAAGTCCGCGCGGTGGTGGCACCCCCGCGATTCGGTACGTTCGGCGGCGGCCGCGGCCACTGCGCGTGCGGTCATGGTCAAGGCGACATCCTCGAAATCGGTGCGGTTGGTGACGGTGTGCGGGCTCGCCGCGGCCAGCACGCCGGACAGTCGGTGCAGACCGTCGGCGTCGCGGACCACCGACGCATCCCGGCTCATCGCCTGTTGCAGCGTGGCGCGGTCCAGCGCGGGGCGGCGCGGGCTGTCGGGAACCTGGGCGCGGACGGGACCCGAGGCGGCGGCGTGGGCTGCGGCCGCGGTGCCCGCCCGCCCACCGACGACGAGACCCTCCAGCAGGCTGTTGGAGGCGAGCCGGTTGGCTCCGTGCATGCCGGTGCGCGCAACCTCGCCCGCGGCGAACAGGCCGGGCAGATCGGTACGGCCGTACACGTCGGTGACGACGCCGCCGCAACTGTAATGCGCGCCGGGCACCACCGGGATCGGCCGGCGAGCGGGGTCGATACCGGCCGCCAGGCAGGCCGCTGTGACCGTCGGGAATCGTTGCGCCACATCGGGAACCCGGGTGGCATCGAGGTACACGCACGGTTCGCCGGTCGCCCGCAGCCGGTCGTCGATGGCCGCCGCCACCACGTCGCGCGGGGCCAGATCACCCATCGGGTGGACGCCGGCGGTCACCGAGTCGCCACGGCTGTCGATCAGGATCGCACCCTCACCACGGATGGCCTCGGTGACCAGCGGCCGGCGGCCCGCGGCGGCACCGGTGTACAACATGGTCGGGTGGAACTGGATGAACTCCAGATCGCTGACCGCGAGGCCGGCCTGCAGGGCCAGTGCCACGCCGTCGCCGGTCGATCCGTCCGGGTTCGTGGTGGCCGCATACAGATGACCCAGCCCGCCGGTGGCCAGAATGACCGACGGCGCGTGCACCAGACCCAGACCGTCGGCGCTGTGCACCAGCACGCCGGTCACCTGGTCGCCGTCATGGCAGATCTGCAGCGCCACGTGGTTGCGGCGAATGTCGAGATGGGTGGCCGCAAGGTTGAGCGCGCGCTGCACTTCGGCCCCGGTCGCGTCCCCGCCGGCATGGATGATCCGCCGCCGGGTGTGGCCGCCCTCGCGGGTCAGCGACCAATGCCCGGGCGCCGCCTCGTCGAAGCGGGCGCCGTCGGCCACCAGGTCGGCGACCGCCGCGTAGCCGTCGGCGACGATGGAGCGCACCGCCTCGGCGTCGCACAAGCCGCCGCCGGCGGCGACGGTGTCGGCGACATGAGCGTCGACCGAATCGCCGTCCGCGCGAAGGGCGTCGGGCAGGACCACCGCGATGCCGCCCTGGGCGTAGAACGTCGCTGTTTCGGCGACCTTGCTCAGCACGATGACCTTGCGGCCCGCCCGGACCGCCGAAAGCGCGGCGACCAGACCGGCCACCCCGGTGCCGATGACGACGACGTCAGCGCGCTGTTGCCACGCGCCGCCGCCGCACGCTGCGTTGATCCCCCGGGTCGCTGCGCTCCTGCCCCCAGGGACGTTCATTCCCCGCCGCCGGGCTGCCCGATCTCGATCATGCGCTGCACGCTCTTGCTGGCGGCCGCCGCTACATCCAGATCGACGTGCACCTCGTCGGCGCCCTCGACCAGGCAGCGCAGCAGCGCCGCGGGGGTGATCATCTTCATGTACCCGCACGACGCGCGGTCGTTGACCGCCAGAAAATCGACATCCGGTGCGGCACGGCGCAACTGGTGCAACATGCCGACCTCGGTGGCGACCAGGACCTGGCGCGCGTTGGTCTCCCGGGCGGCGTCGAGCATGCCACCGGTGGACAGGATCTTGACCCGGTCCTCCGGCACCGCACCCTCGCCTGCCAGATACAACGCCGAGGTGGCACAACCACATTCGGGGTGCACGAACAGTTCGGCGTCCGGGTGCGAACGCGCCTGCGCGGCCAGTTCGTCGCCGTTGATGCCGGCGTGCACGTGGCATTCGCCGGCCCAGATGTGCAGATTCTTGCGCCCGGTGACCCGGCGCACGTGGGCGCCGAGGAACTGGTCGGGGCAGAACAGCACGGTGCGATCTTCGGGAATGGAGGCGACCACCTCGACCGCATTGGACGAGGTGCAGCAGATGTCGGTGAGTGCCTTCACGGCGGCGGTGGTGTTGACGTAGGAGACGACGACCGCGTCGGGGAACTCGTCCTTCCACGCCCGCAGATCGTCGGCGGTGATCGAGTCGGCCAGCGAGCACCCGGCCCGCTGATCCGGGATCAGCACCGTCTTCTCCGGCGACAGGATCTTGGCGGTCTCGGCCATGAAGTGCACGCCGCAGAACACGATGTTGTCCTCGGCGGCCTCGGCCGCGATCCGGGACAACGCGAGCGAGTCGCCGACGTGGTCGGCCACGTCCTGGATCTCGGGCAACTGGTAGTTGTGCGCCAGCACCGTCGCATTGCGCAGATCGGCCAGTCTGCGGATTTCCGCAGCCCACTCACCATCTCCGATGACGCCGCTGTAGCCTCCGGGACCGTCGACGATGCGCGACGCCAGCACGCTCGACCGTTTCGCGGTGAGATCCAGGACCGTCATGGCCTTCTCCTTTGTGCCAAGCCAGGTTTTCGACTTACAATCGAAAACATGCCACATACTAGCACCGACCACGAGGTGCTTGCCGTCGTGTTCCAGGTGCGCCAGCTGTCGACGAAAAAGCCGCAGCTCAGCGTTCTGCTGTGGGAACGCGCGATGGAACCGCAGCGTGGCGCATGGGCACTGCCCGGCGGCCGGCTGCGTCACGACGAAGACATGATCAGTTCAGTCCGGCGTCAACTCGCCGAGAAGGTCGACCTGCGCGAATTGACCCATCTGGAGCAACTCGCGGTGTTCTCCGACCCTGCACGGGTACCAGGTCCACGCACCATCGCGTCCACCTTCCTGGGCCTGGTGCCCTCCCCTGCCACCCCCGAGCTCCCACCGGACACCCGCTGGCACCCCGTGTCGGCACTGCCGCCGATGGCGTTCGACCACGGCCAGATGGTGCTCAATGCGCACGCCCGCCTGATCGCGAAACTGTCCTACACGAATATCGGATTCGGCTTGGCACCAAAAGAATTCGCACTCTCGACCTTGCGCGACATCTACAGCGCCGCCTTCGGACACCCCGTCGACGCGACCAACCTGCAGCGCGTCCTGGAGCGCAGGCATGTCATCACCAGGACGGGCACCACGGCCCGGTCCGGCCGCAGCGGCGGCCGTCCTGCGGCGCTCTACCGGTTCACCGAGTCGCGCTATCGCGTCACCGACGAATTCGCCGCGTTGCGACCTCCTGGGTGAGTCGACTGGCTTCTTAGACCCTTCTTAGGCAACAATGCCTGGATGGACTTGGGCAGTGCGGCCATCGCGACCGGTGCCGAATGGATCGGTCGTGTTCCCCACCAGGCGCTCGAACGCGGCGCCCGTCCCGTGCTGCCCAGCGACGACCCGTTCTACGACGCCCCGACCGGCTTCCAGCACGCCGAGGCCGGCACGGTGCTGCGCAGCAGGGATGTCGAGGTCGCCTTCCTCGGGTTGATCCCGCAGCAGGTGCGCGCCGTGCAGCTGCTGTACCGGACCACCGACATGAATGGCCGCCCCGACGCCGCCGCCACGACCATCCTGCTGCCCGCCGACCGCGAACATGCGGGCACCGCACCCCTGATCTCCTATCAGTGCGCCATCGACGCCATCACCTCTCGATGCTTCCCGTCGTACGCACTGCGCCGAAGGTCGGTGGCCCCCGGCGCGGTGCCGCAGTTCGAACTGCTGCTGATCGCGGCGGCGATCGCCGAGGGCTGGGCGGTCTCGGTGCCCGATCACGAGGGCCGCGACGGCACCTGGGGCACCCCGTATGAGCCGGGCTACCGGATTCTCGACGGGCTGCGTGCCGCCGTCGGATGCGAGCGCCTGAAGCTCTCATCCGAAGCGCCCATCGGCCTGTGGGGTTATTCGGGAGGCGGCCTGGCGACCGCGTGGGCCGCGGAGGTGTGCGGCAGCTACGCGCCCGAGCTCAACATCGTCGGTGCCGTCCTCGGCTCGCCGGTCGGTGATCTGGGGCATACCTTCCGCCGGCTCAACGGCACCTTCGCCTCGGCGCTGCCCGCCCTGGTGGTCGCGGCCCTGGCCGACGTCTATCCCGGTCTGCGCCGCATCATCGATGAGCACGCCAATCCCGACGGCCGCGACCTTCTGGAGCGGCTGCACCACATGACCACCGTGGAAGCCGTGCTGCGCCTGATGCGCACCGACATGGGCGACATGCTGGATCAGCCCCTGGAACAGATCCTGTCGACGCCGGAAGTGCGGCACGTCTTCGACGAGATCAAGCTCGGGGCCGCGGTGCCGACCCCACCGGTGCTGATCATCCAGGCCGTGCACGACGAGATCATCTCCGTCGAGGGCATCGACGAACTCGCCGAGACGTACTCTTCCGGCGGCGCGCAGGTGACCTATCACCGGGACATGTTCAGTGAGCACCTGCTGCTGCATCCGATGTCAGCCCCGATGGCGCTGCGCTGGCTGTCCGACCGGTTCGCCGGGCGCCCGCTGGATGCCAATCTGCTGCGCACCAAGTGGCCGACCCTGCTGAACCCGTCGACGTATCGCGGAATGGCCCGGCTGGCCGTCATCACGGCGAAAGTGCTGACCGGCCAACGAATTCGCCACCTACCGTTGTCGGTCTTCGACCGCTGACGCGATCAGGGCATCCCGCGGCGCACCTGCGCCGGCTTCGGAAGCTGCCAGTGCGCACCTTCTCAGAATTGGCCGCGTTGCACGTCCGCCAAGGACGGCAGTGCCCAGTGTCGCCCCTGCTCAACATCGAAGGTCATCGGCTGATATCGCAACAGGCCACTGCCCGGGTAGGGCGTGTATTCGCCGAACCACACTTCGCCGTCGACGGCGTACAGGTCGATCCGGATGAAGTCCCAGTCGGCCCCGAGGATGCCGGCGATCTCCATCATCTTGTCGAGCTCGGCCGGCCGCTGCTCGTCGGCCACCGGCTGGATCCGCCATCGCACCGGCAGCCGCCGCCACGCCGCATCCAGGAACGTGGCGGTCTGATGGGTTCCGAACCGGCCCCTGTTCACCTGGATCATCTCCACGCGGCCGTCGAAGACGAAGAACTTGTAGTCCACCGGCGGGTTGCCGTCGGGGGTCGGGATGCGCTCTTCGAGGAGCAGCTGCGGCCGGGCTTCGCTGTACCCCCACTCGCCGAGTTCCAGCGGCGTCTCCTCGAACCAGATCTGGGTCCGCGCGCGCAGGTCCGCCAGATCGGTCTGGGGATCGGGACCGAACACCGCGTGCCCGCTGCTGTGGTTGGGCTTGAGCACCCAGGGTGGCAGCGTCATCAGATCGGGGGCGTCGCGCAAGTCGGTACCGGACCAGTAGGTCGCCGGGATGTGCAGGTCGGCGCCCGGGTATGCGACCCTGGCCATCTCCTTCATCCACATCTTGTCGCAGGCCTTGACGATCCGGTCCCGACGATCGTTGAAGATCCGCCAGTTCACCTTCTCGTTGAAGGTCACCGGCTCGGTGAAATTGCCCCGCTTGCGAATCATCAGCACATAGAAAACGTGGCGCATCAACCGAATGGGGATCAGCGCGATCATCCGGCGGCGGGCGGCGCGCAGCCAGGGTGGCGTCGCCTTGTACTCCAGCATCGGCATGAGATCAGGCCTGCGCGGTGAGGTAGCCGCCGCGGCGGAAGAACTTGTCCCCGCTGTGCTCGGCACCGTCGGCGGAACGGACCTTGGTGATGACCAGCCCGCGATTGCCGCCGAGATAGGACTCCGGGCCGGACACCACGGCGCCGCCGTCCTCCTGGACGATCACCCGCCCCGGGGTGCCGCCGTACCGGACCTCCGAGAGCTTCGCCTCGAGGACCTCGATGCGTTCGCCCCGATAGAACGTGAACGCCGGCGGGTAGGGCTCGGAGAGGGCGCGCACCAACCGCTCGAGCACCTCGGCGGGCCAGGTCCAGTCGAGCAGGCTGTCCCGTTCGGAACGCTTGTGGAAGTAGGTCCGCTCGGCCTTGTTCTGCGGCCGCCATGCCGGCGTGCCGGACTCCAGCGCCGTCAGCGCCTCCTTGAGTGCGCCGGGAATCAGCGCGATGCCGCGCTCCACCAGTTCGGTGCCCGTGTCGCGGGGGCCGATCGGCAGCGCGTGCTGGACCAAGATGTCCCCGGTGTCGAGGTTCTCGTCCATCCGGTGGATCGTCAGCCCGATCTGCGACTCGCCGCTGATCAGCGACCACAGCACCGGCGAGAACCCGGTGCCCTTGGGCACCAGCGAGTCGTGCAGGTTCAGGGTTCCGTGCGGCGGGAGCTCATAAAGCTCCGGCGGCATCCACGTGTACCAGCTGTTGACCACGATCACGTCGGGCTCGGCACGCTTGACCAGGTCGATCGTGTCGTTGCCCACCCGCTCGGTGAGGTGCACCGGGATGCCGAGACTCTCGGCCAGTTCCTCGACCGAGTCGGAGAAGATGCCCTTGTAGGAGTCGTCGCTCGCCGGGTGGGTGACGGCGAGCGTCACCTCGTGCCCCAGATCGACCAATGCCTGAAGTGTCTTCACTCCCCATGTCTGGAATCCGAAGGACACGATGCGCATGAACAAGACCTCACTGTAGATAAATGACGCGAATGCTGTTTGCTGTGAATCAGCTTTGCGCGCGTCAATTTACCTATGTGCACGTGCTTTGTGGGGGCTACGTTTGCGGTATCTGCACTACCCGGACATAAGTCCAGTTAGGACGCTGTTCCGGGTGCCGCGGGAGGGTCGATACCGACGCCCGCCGCGCTGACCGCCACCGGAATCGGTGGGTATACCCCGGCATACTCCACCGGCGGCCATGCACCCAGGTCGTCGCGCGGGGTGGACAGCGCGGCGAGCGTGTAGACCAGAGCCGCCACCGCCGCCGGCAACAAGATCGTCGCGGCGATCTGCAGCACACCGTGGCCGAAGAACACCGCGGGCGCTTCGGTGACGTAGTGGATCCGGTGCTCGGGGGTCACCGGCGCCGCAGCGATGTCGACCACGCCGTAGCGCCAACGAACCAGCACCGCGCCGATTCCCGCCGCAACACCGGCCGCACCCGCCGCGCCCAGGGTCAACGCGGCCAGCAGCACCGGCCCGCGGTGCGGGCGCCACTGCCACACCAGGACTGCCGCCACCACCGTCAGGGCGGTCAGCATGCCGACGAGCAGGAATTCGCCGAGGAAGAAGTTGTCGGACTCGTTGCCCAGATACGCCGTCACCCGGTTGCCGCTCTTGGTCAGGGCGATCACCCCGTGAATCGCCGGTGCCAACCAGGCCCACAGGGCACCGACGAGCACCCCGGCCAGCGCGACGCCGACGGCGACCCGGATGGCGGCGGCGATCCGCGAAACCGTGGGAGCGCCAGCAACATTCGCTTCCAACGCCGTCATCGCCTGGTATCCAGGTCCTTGGAGTCGACCTGACCGTGGCGCGAGCACTTGGCCCACCAGCCGTCCGGACGCACCTGGACGATCATCCGCCGCCCGCACTCGGCGCAGAACCGCGGCGGTTCCAGACCCAGCTGGGCCGCGGTCGGCACGGAGCTGCCCGCCGGGCCCCCGGTGTACACGTTGTAGACCCCCGCACCCACGGGGGTGGGCAGGGCGGCACCTTCGTTCAGCATCACCACCACGTTCTACAGGGTGGCGTTGAGTGCCTTGATCGGCATCTGCAGATCGACGAGCAGTTCCAGGTCGGATTCGGCGGGCCGGCCCAGCGTGGTGAGGTAGTTGCCGACAATCACGGCGTTGATCCCGCCCAGGATGCCCTGCTTGGCGCCGAGGTCGCCGAGGGTGATCTCGCGGCCACCGGCGAACCGCAGCATGGTGCGCGGCAACGCCAGCCGGAACGCGGCGACGGCCCGCAGCGCGTCTGCGGCCGGCAGCACCTCAAGGTCACCGAACGGTGTACCCGGACGCGGGTTCAGGAAGTTCAGCGGAACCTCGTGCGGGTTGAGTTCCGCCAGATTGGCGGCGAACTCGGCCCGCTGCTCCAACGTCTCGCCCATGCCGAGGATGCCGCCGCAGCAGACCTCCATGCCGGCTTCGCGCACCATTTCCAGTGTGCCCCAGCGCTCCTCCCACGAGTGGGTGGTGACGACGTTCGGGAAGTAGGACTGGGCGGTCTCCAGGTTGTGGTTGTAGCGGTGCACGCCCATGTCCTTGAGGCGGTCCACCTGCTCCTGGGTCAGCATGCCCAGCGAGCAGGCGATCTGGATGTCGACCTCGTTGCGGATGGCTTCGATGCCGGCGGCCACCTGGGCCAGCAGGCGCTCGTCCGGGCCGCGGACAGCGGCGACGATGCAGAATTCGGTGGCACCGCTCTTGGCGGTCTGCTTGGCGGCCTCAACCAGGCTCGGGATGTCCAGCCAGGCGCTGCGCACGGGCGAGGCGAAAAGCCCTGACTGCGAACAGAAGTGGCAATCCTCGGGACAACCGCCGGTCTTGAGGCTGATGATGCCCTCGACCTCGACCTCGGGTCCGCACCACTTCATCCGCACGTCGTGGGCCAACGCCAGCAGGTCGTCGAGTTGATCGTCGGGCAGTTGGAGCACCTGCAGGGTCTGATCCTGATCGAGGCCCACGCCACGGTCGAGTACCTGCTCGCGTGCCTGAACCAGAATGTCGCTCACCCGATGCGCTCCCTAACCATGCCGACAGTTGAACACGTCGGCGGTGCCGACACTTAAACACTGTTCAGGTTAGAGTAACCGTGTGCAGCTGCACAAACGTGACGTAGTAGATGCCGCGACGGCGATCCTGGACAACTTCGGGATGGCAGACCTGACCATGCGCAGGCTGGCGCGCGAACTGACCGTCACTCCCGGAGCGCTGTACTGGCATTTCGCGAACAAGCAGGAGCTGCTGGGCGCGGTGGCCGACCGCATTCTGCAACCCGCACTGGAGCCACACCGCAGGCCCGGCTGGCGCGACCAGATCGTCGACGCCTGCCACCGGCTCCGCGACGCCCTTTTGTCGCACACCGACGGCGCCGAACTGGTGTCCGCCAGCTTCGCGGCCGGGCAATCGGAAGCCATGACCGAGATCGTGTCGCGGCTGTCGGCCGCCGCCGCGGACGCCGGGGTGGCGGGTCCGGATTCCGAACTGGCGGCCCGCACCGTGGTCTATTACGTGCTGGGCTTCACCGCCGACGAGCAATCCCGGCTGCAATGGGATGCCGCGGGCGCGACCCTGCCCGACGGGCAGTCCGTCCTCACCGCCGAACCGTCCCGGCGCTTCGCGTTCGGCCTGACGGTGCTGATCGACGGCTTGGCCGCGCACGGCGACACCGGGTCATTGCATGCCGTTGCCGACGACCTCGCGCAGCGCCGCCTCGGCTGACGGCTGCCCCGTCACCGAGACCGAACCGCCGCGCGTCCACGCCCACAGCGCCAACTCCTCGGCGGGCGCCGTCACCACGACGCTCGCAGGTCCTGGGGTTGCTCGCTGGGCGCGGGGCTCACTCGCTCCGGACGCGGCGGTCCACCGGCCGACCTCAACATGCCAGCGCCGATCCAGATCCGAGGCGACGAATTCAGCGGTGGCCAGCGGCTCGTAGCGCGCGTCGTCCGGCAGCCAGCCCCACATGACGTCGACGGCATGATCGAGGGCGCCGGCAGCGACCTCGGGTGCGATCGGACCGACGGGCACGCCGGCCGTCAGTTCGGCGTCGATCCGGTGCATGGTCGCCTCGTAGGTCTGCATCCTGCGGGTGAAGCCGACCGTCTGATCCGACTCCCACCAGGACCATCGCTGATCGCCGTCCGCCAGCACTGTCAACTGCTCCAACAGGTGCCCGGTACTGCGCTCGCGCAGCGCAAGCAGGTCGCCGACAGCCGTCGGCCTCGACGGTTTCGCGCCTTCTATGGCACCGATGTCGGCAGCGGTACGGGCGTCGCGCGCGAGCACCTGGGACCAGAACCAGTGCACCTCGGTCAGGTGCCACAGTAGATCTGACGCATTCCACCCCGGACACGTCGGGCACGGAGCCTCCGGGGCGACGGCGGTGAGCACCGCTGCGAGGCGGTCGGATTCGGCGCGGATGATCGCAGCGCGGTCCATGAGCCCAGCATTCCAGACGCAGGCTTGACTTTCCAGGCCGGAAAGTGAAGCCTTGTTTCCACCAAGGAAAGGGAGGGCGGCATGGACGAGATCACCCGCGACGGGGCCAAGAATGCACTCGAGGCGGCCGAGCGGGCCCGCGGCCGGGTCGCCGACGAGGTCGGCCTCCCCCGCGGCTATTGGTGGGCAATGGCAGCCGGCTGGGTGACGTTGGGCGTCCTCGGCGACGTCGGACCGCGCTGGCTGGCCACGGTGGCGACGGTCGGTTTCTCCCTCGGCCATGCGGTACTCGCGTCGCGGCTGCTCGACGGCCGTCGGCGGTCGGACCGACTCCAGGTCAGCGCGGAAACCGCCGGACGCCGGGTGGCGCTGGTGGTGGTCGGCATCCTTATCACCCTGGTCGTACTGACCATCGCCGCGGCGCTGGCCATGCACGCGGACGGAGTCCGACACGCAGGCACCTGGGCCTCCGTGCTGGCCGCCGCCGTCGTCGGATTCGGGGGCCCCGAGATCCTGCGCTGCACCCGCCGGTGGGTGCATGCCTGATCCCGCGCGGTTCGACGAACTGATTCACCCGAGCACCCGGCTGACCCTGGTGGCCACTCTGGCCGCCGCGGACTGGGCCGAGTTCAGCTTTCTCAAAGACCGTGTCGGGTTGTCCGATTCGGCGCTGTCCAAACAGCTCGCCGCGCTCGAGGACGCCGGCTACCTCAGCACCGAACGCCGACTCGAGGGCAGTAGGCACAAGCTGCGCGCCCGACTGACGGACACCGGCCGGCGGGCCTTCATCGGGCACATCGCCGCGCTGAACGACATCGTCTCCGGGCGGCTCGCGCAGCCACACCCGTGACCTCAGACGTCGAACCTGTATTCGTGCTTGGCGTCGCCATCCCAGCGCCGTAGGCCCACGAACGTCCCGTCGATCTCCACGCCGGCCAACGGCATCGCCTTTTCCAGCAGCGCGGCATCCAGTCGCCGGGCCAGGGTGACGTGCGGGGTCCAATGCCCGGGCTCAGCATGCGCGAAAGCCCCGGAAGGCATGTGCGGCAAGCAGTTCCGGTAGATCTGGGCCTGCAGCCGGAGCAGCTCGGCAGAGGGCACCACCAGCCGCGCCAGGGTGAACGGGCCACGCCCGAACAGGATCGGTGCCCCGATCCGGCACGGCAGCGGAAGGGCGGCCGCCACCTCGGCCAACTCGGCATCGACGACGCCGGAGATCGCTGCGGACACCGTCATCGTGACGTGCGGCCGGTTACTCGGCGCGCGGTGCGCGGCCTGGCTGCGCACTCCCGCCTCGGCCAGGATGTCCCATACGCCGCGGATGGCGCGGTCGGCGTCGGGATCCAACAGCAACTCGACCGAGTGGGCCATCGCTACACCAGGCCTGCCAGCCAGTCCGGGTCGAACGCGCCAGCGCTGATCGTCTCGAAATCCGTACCGGCGGCGGCGCCGGCCGGCAGCACGGCGCGGACCGGAGCCAGCTCCGCCAGTGCGTCTCGGTTGCCCTGCTCGGCGACGCCGGGATCGCGCGGCCACGCGCCGATGACCAGGCCTGCGCATGGAATATCGTGGGCAGCAAGGGATTCCAGCGTCAAGGCAGTGTGGTTCAAGGTGCCTAGCCCCGGCGACACGACGAGCAGCACCGGCGCACCCAGATCGATGGCCAGGTCGCGCAGGGTCACCCCATCGGCGCCGAGCTCGACCAACAGTCCGCCCGCACCCTCGACCAGCGTGAGGCGTCCGGGTTCGTCCGCAACACGCAGCGACGCCACCAACTCGGCCCGGGTCGGCAGAACCATGTCCGCCCGGTACGCCGCGGCCACCGGCGCCAGCGCCTCGGGGTAACGCCAGCCGCCGTGCAGCGCGGTGACGCCGGAAAGCCTGCGCACCTCGCCGAGGTCGTCATCCCCGTCGATCGTGCCGGTCTGCACCGGCTTGCTCACCGCGACGTCCAGCCCGGCCTGCCGGGCCGCGCACGCCAGTGCCGCGGTGGTCACCGTCTTGCCGACACCGGTATCGGTGCCGGTCACCAGCAGCAGGCTCACCGGGTGACGGCCAGGACCTCGGTGAGCACGGTCCCCGCCAGCTCCATTTCGTCATCGGTGAGCGAGGCACGTGCCGTCAGGCGCAACCGGGAGGTGCCGGCGGGCACGGTCGGCGGGCGGAAACAGCCGACCCGCACCCCGCGGTCCAGGCAGGCTGCAGCCGCGGCGACCGCCACGTCGGGTTCGCCGAGGATGACCGACACCACCGCAGAGGTGGGATCCTCGGCCACCCCGCAGATGCGGGCGAGCTCGGCGGCGCGCGTCAGGACTGCCCCGGCGCGCCGGGGCTCCGCGATCAGCACCCGCAACGCCGCCAGAGCCGCGCCCACCGCCGCAGGTGCCAGCCCGGTGTCGAAGATGAAGGGACGGGCCGCGTCGATCAGGTGCGCGCGCACCACCTCCGGGCCCAGCACCACCCCGCCCTGCGAGCCCAGTGCCTTGGACAGCGTCTTCGTCATCACCACATCGGCCGCGCCGGCCAATCCCGTCTCATGCAGCAGGCCCTGCCCGCCCCTGCCGCGTACCCCGAGCCCGTGCGCCTCGTCCACCAACAGCAGCGCACCGTGCCTGCGGCACACGTCGTGCAGTGCGCGCAGTGGCGCCAGCACACCATCGGTGGAGAAGACGGACTCGGTGACCACCACGGCGCGCTCTTCGGACCGCGTGGCCAGTGCCGCCTCGACGGCGGCGACATCGCGATGCGGGGCGACCGTGACACGCGCCCGCGACAGCCGGCAGGCGTCGACGAGCGACGCGTGCGACAGCGCATCGGAGACGATGAGCGACCCCGGCCCGGACAGTGCGACCAGCGCACCGAGGTTGGCGGTGTAGCCGGAGGAGAACACCAGCGCCGACTCCGCGCCGGTGAACTGCGCCAGTTCGGTCTCGAACTCCTCGTGCAGTTCGGTGTTGCCGGTGACCAGGCGGGATCCGCCCGCGCCGGCACCCCAGGTGCGCAGGGCCTCGACACCGCCGTCCAGCACCGCGGGGTGCTGCGACAAGCCGAGGTAGTCGTTGGAGGCCAGGTCGAGTTCAGCGCCGACGGGCGGCCGGACCCGCAGCACGCGGCGCAGACCGGCCTCGCGGCGTTGCTGTTCGACACCGGCCAGCCAGGCCAGCGGTGAGAGTCCGGTGCGCGTCACTACAGCTCCTTGAATGACTTGAACACCGTTCAGGTTAATGCATCGGCGACGGCCACCATCGCCGAACCGATCTGGGCCACCTCGTCCGGCGTGCAGATGAACGGCGGCATGGCGTAGACGAGCCTGCCGAACGGCCGAAGCCACACGCCGTGCCGCAACGCCGCCTCCGTCGCGACCACCATGTCGACCGGGTGCACCATCTCGATCACCCCGATCGCGCCGAGCACCCGGACGTCGGCGACGCCGGCGAGTCCCCGGGCCGGGGCCAGGCCCTCGCGCAGACCGGCCTCGATCTCGGTGACCCGGGCCTGCCAGTCTCCGCCGAGCAACAGCTCCACCGAGGCCACCGACACCGCACACGCCAGAGCGTTGGCCATGAACGTCGGGCCGTGCATCAACGCGCCGGGCTCCCCCGCGCTGATGGTCTGCGCCAGCGCCGACGTGCACAGCGTCGCCGCGAGAGTGACGTAACCGCCGGTCAGCGCCTTGCCAACACACATGATGTCGGGCGTGACGCCGGCGTGGTCGGCGGCGAACAGGGCACCGGTGCGGCCGAAACCGGTGGCGATCTCGTCGAAGATCAGCAGCACCCCATGCCGGTCGCAGGCGGCCCGCAGGTCGGTCAGGTACCGCGGATCGTGGAAGCGCATACCGCCCGCACCTTGCACCACCGGCTCGACGATGACGGCCGCCAACTCGTCGGCATGCTCGGCCAGTTGCGCTTCGAACGCGGCGCTGTAGGCGGCGTCGTACTCGCTCGGCACCTGGGGGGCGAAGATCTGAGGCGTCAGGACGTCGGTCCACAGGTCGTGCATGCCACCGTCGGGATCGCACACGCTCATCGGGGTGAAGGTGTCGCCGTGATAGCCGCCCCGCCACGTCATCAGCCGGTGTTTGGCCGGGTTGCCCAGGCTGCGCCAGTACTGCAGCGCCATCTTGGCGGCCACCTCCACGGCGACCGACCCGGAATCGCTGAAGAAGACCGTCTCCAGACCGGTGGGCGTGATCTGGACCAGCAGCTGCGCCAGCCGCGCCGCGGGCTCATGGGTCAGCCCGCCGAACATCACGTGGTTCATGGTGGCCAACTGAGCGGTGATGGCCGCGTCGAGCACCGGGTGGCCGTGCCCGTGCACCGCGGTCCACCACGAACTCATCGCGTCCAGCGCCTGGACGGGCCGGCCGTCGTGCATCAGCGTCAGCCACGCCCCCTTGGCAGCGAGGACGACCACGGGTGCCGGCGCTTCGGCACCGATGGTGCTGTAGGGGTGCCAGACGTGCGCCGTATCGATCGCGCTGATCTCGGATGGCGTCAACGCGGGCATGGGATCCGAGACTATCGCTTTGCTCGCAGACTGTGACTCGACGCCCGCGACCTGAGCGTTGCAGGGTTCTTAGGTAGATTGAGTCACCGACCATGAAGACCCCCGCCACCAACCGGCCTGGTTCCGTTTCCCAGTCCGGTGCCGCCGCCCACACCGAAATGGGCACCCGCGCATCAGGTTTCTATCGGCACGACCTGGATGGCTTGCGTGGGATCGCCATCGCCCTGGTGGCGGTGTTCCACGTCTGGTTCGGCCGTGTTTCCGGTGGTGTGGACGTGTTTCTGGCGTTGTCGGGCTTCTTCTTCGGCGGCCGCCTGCTGCGGACCGCACTGCGCCCCGAGGCCTCCCTGCGGCCGACCCCGGAGGTCATCCGGCTGGTGCGCCGACTGCTGCCGGCACTGGTGGTCGTCCTGGCTGCCGCGGCGATGCTGACCATCCTGGTGCAACCCGAGACCCGCTGGGAGACCTTTGCCGACCAGAGCCTGGCCAGCCTGGGTTACTACCAGAACTGGGAGTTGGCCGACTCTGCATCGAACTACCTTCGCGCCGGTGAGGCCGTCAGCCCGCTGCAGCACATCTGGTCGATGTCGGTCCAGGGTCAGTTCTACATCGCGTTCCTGGCGCTGGTGTTCGGGTTCGCCTTTCTGTTCCGCAACCGCATGCGCCGCCACCTGCGGGCCGCGTTCATCGTCCTCATCGCGGCGCTCACCGTCGCGTCGTTCGTGTACGCGATCTTCGCCCACAACGCCGACCAGGCCACCGCCTACTACGACAGTTTCGCCCGCGGTTGGGAGATGACGGCCGGTGTGCTGGCGGGTGCCCTCGTACCGCGGGTGCACTGGCCGATGTGGCTGCGCACCATCGTCGCCACCGTCGCGCTGGCCGCCATCGTGAGCTGCGGCGCCCTCATCGACGGGGTGCGGGAGTTCCCCGGCCCGTGGGCCCTGGTCCCGGTCGGGGCCACCGTGCTGTTCATCCTGTCGGCGGCCAACCGCGGCGAGCATCCGCTGCCCGCCCCGAACCGGCTGCTCGCCACCAAACCCTTCGTCTCGCTGGGGTCGATGGCGTATGCGCTGTATCTGTGGCATTGGCCACTGCTGATCTTCTGGCTGGCCTACAGCGGCGGCTCGCACGCGACGCTGCTGGACGGCTCCGTCGTGCTGCTGGTGTCCGGGGTGCTAGCCTGGTTGACGACGCGCTACGTGGAAACGCCGCTGCGTTACCGGGCACCCGCGCAGCGCACCACCGTCACCGTCTCGGTGCCATGGCGCACCCGGCTGCGCAGGCCCACCATCGCCCTCGGTTCGGTGGTCACCCTCCTCGGTGTGGCGCTGACGGCGACGTCGTTCACCTGGCGCGAGCACGTCACCGTGCAGCGGGCCAACGGCAAGGAACTCGCGGGACTGTCGTCGCGCGACTACCCCGGCGCGCGGGCGTTGCTCAACAACGCCAAGGTGCCCAAGCTGCCGATGCGGCCCACCGTTCTGGAGGCCAAGAACGACCTGCCCGAAACCACCGACGACGGCTGTATCGCCGACTTCGACAGCGTCGACATCCTCAATTGCACCTACGGGGACAAGGATTCGCCGCGAACCATCGCGCTGGCCGGGGGCTCCCACGCCGAGCACTGGATCACCGCACTGGACCTGCTGGGCCGGATCCACCACTTCAAGATCGTCACCTACCTGAAAATGGGGTGTCCGTTGACCACCGAGGAGAAACCTCTGGTGATGGGCGACAACCGGCCATACCCGAATTGCCGGGAGTGGAATCAGAAGGTGATGCCGAAGCTGCTCGCCGACCACCCCGACTACGTGTTCACCACCTCCACACGGCCGTGGAACATCAAGGACGGTGACGTGATGCCCGGGTTCTACATCGGCATCTGGCAGACCTTCGCCGACGCCGGAATCAAGGTGCTCGCGATGCGCGACACACCATGGCTGGTGCGTGACGGCAAGCCCTATTTCGCTGCGGATTGTCTGGCCGACGGGGGCGATTCCATCTCCTGCGGCATGAAGCGGGCTGAGGTACTGTCCGACCACAACCCCACCCTCGATTTTGTCCAGCAGTTTCCGAATCTCAAACCACTCGACCTGAGTGACGCGGTGTGCCGAGCAGACATCTGTCGAGTTGTGGAGGGAAATGTGTTGATGTACCACGACTCTCACCACATATCGACGACGTATATGCGGACCATGACCAACGAGCTAGGACGCCAGATGGCCGCCGCGACCGGCTGGTGGTGAGATGGTCAGCACAGTGTGGCCGGGAACCGCGTACCCGCTCGGAGCGACGTACGACGGTGCGGGAACCAACTTTTCGCTGTTCTCCGAAGCCGCCGAGAAGGTCGAACTCTGCCTGATCGCCAAGGACGGCACCGAGGAGCGCATTCCGCTCGACGAGGTCGACGGCTATGTGTGGCACGCCTACCTGCCGACCGTCAGCCCGGGCCAACGTTACGGCTTCCGGGTGCACGGACCGTGGGACCCTGCCAACGGTCACCGCTGCGATGCGAGCAAGCTCCTGCTCGACCCGTACGGCAAGTCGTTCCACGGCGACTTCGAGTTCAGCCAGGCGCTGTTCTCCTACGATCTGACCGCCGAGGACCCCGAGGAGATCGGGCCTCCCCCCGGCGTCGACTCCCTGGGCCACACCATGACCAGCGTGGTGATCAACCCGTTCTTCAACTGGGGATCCGACCGGGCGCCCAACACGCCGTACCACGAGACCGTCATCTACGAGGCGCACGTCAAGGGCATGACCGAGCTGCACCCAGGCATTCCCGAAGAGCAACGCGGCACGTATGCCGGCCTGGCGCACCCGGTGATCATCGAGCACCTCAAATCGCTGAATGTCACCGCCATCGAACTGATGCCCGTACACCAGTTCCTGCACGATCACCGGCTGATGGATCTCGGACTGCGAAACTACTGGGGTTACAACACCTTCGGCTTCCTGGCGCCGCACTACCAGTACGCGGCCAACCAGCATGCCGGCGGCGCGGTCGCCGAGTTCAAGGCGATGGTGCGGTCGTTCCACGACGCGGGCATCGAGGTCATCCTCGACGTCGTCTACAACCACACCGCCGAGGGCAACCATCTGGGCCCGACCATCAACTTCCGCGGTATCGACAACGCCGCCTACTACCGGTTGCTCGACGGGCAGCAGCAGTTCTACAAGGATTTCACCGGTACCGGGAACAGCCTGAACGCTCGGCACCCGCACACGCTGCAGCTCATCATGGACTCGCTGCGGTACTGGGTGCTCGACATGCACGTGGACGGATTCCGGTTCGACCTGGCCTCCACGCTGGCGCGTGAGTTCTACGACGTGGACCGCCTCAGCGCGTTCTTCGACCTGGTGCAGCAGGACCCGGTGATCAGTCAGGTCAAGCTGATCGCCGAACCGTGGGACATCGGTGAAGGCGGCTACCAGGTAGGGAACTTCCCAGGTTTGTGGACCGAGTGGAACGGGAAGTATCGCGACACTGTGCGCGACTACTGGCGGGGCGAGCCCGCAAGCCTAGGCGAATTCGCCTCCCGGCTGACCGGTTCCTCGGACCTGTACGAGGCGACCGGCCGGCGCCCGAGTGCGAGCATCAACTTCGTCACCTGTCACGACGGCTTCACGCTGAACGACCTGGTGTCCTACAACGAGAAGCACAACGAGGCCAACGGCGAGGACAACCGCGACGGCGAAAGCCACAACCGGTCCTGGAACTGCGGGGTCGAGGGCCCCACCGACGATCCCGAGATCCTAGAGCTGCGGCACCGCCAGATGCGCAACATCCTGAGCACCCTGATGGTGTCGCAAGGCACCCCGATGATCAGCCACGGGGACGAGATCGGCCGCACCCAGGGCGGCAACAACAACACGTACTGCCAGGACTCCGCGATCGCCTGGGTGGACTGGTCGATGTGCGAGACCAACGCCGACCTCCTCGCGTTCACCCAGAAGGTGGTTGCGCTGCGCAACGCGCACCCGGTGTTCCGGCGCCGCCGGTTCTTCGAGGGCGCGCCTATCCGTACCGGCGACCAGGTCCGCGACATCGCGTGGCTGACCACCGCCGGCACCGAGATGACGCACGATGACTGGGATTCGGGATTCAAGTTCGTGGCGATGTTCCTCAACGGCGACGCCATCCCCGCCCCCAACGCTCGCGGCGAACGCGTCGTCGACGACTCGTTCCTGCTGTGCTTCAACGCGCACAGCAAGCCGATCGAATTCGTGATGCCCGAAGACGGTTACGCCACGGAGTGGACCGGCGTGATCGACACCACCGATCCGCGGGGTGTCACCGACCTGGTGGTCAAGACGGCAGACAAAATCGACATCGCACCGCGGTCCCTACTGGTCCTCAAGAAGACGACGTGACCCCTGTTCTGTCGACGTACCGTGTTCAGCTGCGCGGTGACTCGTTCACCTTCGCCGACGCCGAGAACCTGCTGGACTACGTCGCCGAACTCGGGGTCTCCCACCTGTACCTGTCCCCCATCCTGACCGCGGCCGCCGGATCCACGCATGGCTACGACGTCACCGATCCCACCACGGTATCCGCGGAGCTCGGCGGTGCCGAAGGGCTGCAACGGCTTTCGGCCGCAGCGCGGGAGCGTGGACTCGGCCTGATCGTCGATATCGTGCCCAACCACGTGGGAGTGGACGATCCCACCCAGAACGCGTGGTGGTGGGATGTGCTGACCCACGGCCGAGATTCGGCCTATGCGTCTTATTTCGACATCGACTGGGATCTGCGTGACGGCCGCGTCGTGCTGCCGGTGTTGGGCGAGGATTCCGACGTCGACGATTTGCTGGTGGACCGGGACAGCCAGACGCTGCGCCTCGGGGACCGGACCTGGCCGATCGCGCCGGGGACCGGCGACGGCACCGCTCGTGAGGTTTACGACCGGCAGAATTACGAGCTGATCGGCTGGCGGAACAACCTGTGCGGATACCGGCGATTCTTCTCCATCACCTCACTGGCCGGGTTACGCCAGGAGGACCCCGAGGTCTTCGCCGCCACCCATGTCGAGGTGCGTCGGTGGTTCACCGAGGGTC
This sequence comes from Mycolicibacterium cosmeticum, assembly GCA_016197365.1. Lineage (GTDB taxonomy): Bacteria > Actinomycetota > Actinomycetes > Mycobacteriales > Mycobacteriaceae > Mycobacterium > Mycobacterium cosmeticum_A. Next base: position 187,160 of record JACPVS010000021.1, read on the forward strand.
TGGTCGACGGCTTACGCATCGATCACCCGGACGGCCTGACCGACCCGGCCGGCTACCTGGTGTGGCTACGCGAACTCGTCGGGCCCGACGCCTGGATCGTCATCGAGAAGATCCTGGCTCCCGGCGAACCGCTGGATGACACCCTTCCCGTCGACGGGGGCACGGGCTATGACGCGCTGCGCGAAATCGGTGGCGTCTTCATCGATCCCGCGGGCGAGCCGGCGCTGACCGAGCTGTATCACGCGGACACCGCCGAACAGACCCGCGCGCTCAAGGCCACATCCGCCACCACCACGCTGGGCAGTGAGCTGGCCCGGCTACGGCGCGCCATAGTCGCGGAGGCAGGCACCGATCACCCGCTGCTGGCCGAGGCGATCACCACTCTGCTCACCCACATCGGGGTGTACCGGTTCGACTATCCGGGCCTGGCCGCCACCGGCCCGGTCGCCATCGCCGAAACCGCTTCGGACCGAACCGAACTCGCCGAGCCGCTGGCGCTCATCGCCGCCGCACTGGCGCACGGGGGCGAGGCTGCCAAGCGCATCCAGCAGCTCTGCGGTGCGGTCACCGCCAAGTCCGTGGAGGATTGCCTTTTCTACCGGGATGCGCGACTGGTGTCGCTGAACGAGGTCGGCGGCGAACCCGATCTGTTCGGTGTCACCGCCGCCGAGTTCCACGTGCGGGCCGCGACCAGGGCGTTGCTGTGGCCGCGCGCCATGGTCACCACGTCGACCCACGACACCAAACGCAGCGAGGACGTCCGGGCCCGGATCGGGGTGCTGTCGCAGGCGCCGGCGTTGTGGGCCGATCGGGTACAACGCTGGTCGCGCGTCGTCATCGCACCCGACGAACACACCGCTGCGTTCTTGTGGCAGAACATCTTCGGGGTGTGGCCGGCCAACGGTGAGGTCTCCGACGAATTGCGTGGCCGGCTGCACGCCTACGCCGAGAAGGCGATCCGCGAGGCCGCCACCCACACGACGTGGAACGACCCGGACACCGAATTCGAATCGGCCGTGCATTCCTGGCTCGATTCGATCATCGACGGGCCGGTCGCGACGGAGCTGACTGCGCTGGTGGCACAACTGGATCCGCACGGGGCCGGCGATGGGCTCGGCCAGAAGCTGCTGGCGCTGACCGTCCCCGGCATCCCCGACATCTACCAGGGCACCGAGTTGCCCGACGACAGCCTCGTCGATCCGGACAATCGCCGGACCGTGGACTACCCGGCCCGGCGGACCGCACTGTCGGACGGAAGCGCCCCCAAGATCAGGGTGGTGCAGGCCGCGCTGCGACTGCGCCGCGAGAAGCCCGACACCTTCCTGACCGGAGCACACCACCCGGTGCAGGCACAGGGCCCGGCGGCCGAGCACGTGATCGCGTTCCGGCGTGGCGAGGATGTGCTGGTGGCGGTGACCCGCTGGAGCATCCGGCTCGGCGAGACCGGTTGGGGCGAAACCACTCTCGCGCTGCCGCCGGGATCGTGGACCGACCGGATCGGCGGGCGCACGTACACCGGCACCGTCGCCGCCGCCGACCTGTTCGAAGAGTTGCCCGTGACCTTGCTGGAGCGCGTGTCGTGACGATCTTCTCGGTGTGGGCCCCGCGGCCCGACGTGGTCCGCCTCGATGTCGACGGGACGCTGCACCCGATGACCCGCGGCGCCGACGACTGGTGGCGCGCCGAGGTGGCCGCCGATCCCGACAGCCGGTACGGCTTCGTCCTCGACAAGGACGAGACCGTGCTGCCGGACCCGCGGTCGGCGCGCCAACCCGACGGCGTGCACGCGCGTTCGGCCCTGTGGCAACCGCGGGCCGCCCCCGCGCCCTGGGCCGGCCGGTCCGTCGAGGGCGCGGTGATCTACGAGCTGCACGTGGGCACCTTCACCACCGAGGGGACGTTCGACTCCGCGATCGAGAAACTGGACCACCTTGTCGATCTCGGCGTGGATTTCGTCGAGGTGATGCCCGTCAACGCCTTCAGCGGCACGCACGGCTGGGGTTACGACGGGGTGCTCTGGTACGCGGTACACGAACCCTACGGCGGCCCGGACGGGCTGCTGCGGTTCGTCGACGCCTGCCACGCCCACGGGCTGGGTGTGCTGATCGACGCTGTGTTCAATCACCTCGGTCCGTCGGGCAACTACCTGCCACGCTTCGGGCCCTACCTGTCCCGCGGCAGCAATCCCTGGGGCGAATCGATCAACATCGCCGACGACAACGCCGACGAGGTGCGCCGCTACATCCTGGACTGCGCGTTGCGCTGGATGCGCGATTTCGGCGCGGACGGCCTGCGCCTCGATGCGGTGCACGCCCTGGTGGACACCACCGCGATCCACATCCTCGAAGAGTTGGCCGGCGAAACCGAAACGCTGGCAACCGAGCTGGGCCGGCCATTGTCGCTGATCGCCGAGAGTGACATGAACGACCCGCGGCTGATCACCCCACTGGACCGTGGTGGACTGGGCATGACCGCGCAGTGGGACGACGATATCCACCACGCGATCCACACCGCGGTCTCCGGTGAGCGGCAAGGGTATTACGGAGATTTCGGCTCGCTGCAGACGCTGGCGCAGACCCTGACACACGGCTACTTCCACGCAGGCACGTATTCGTCGTTCCGGCGTCGCAGGCACGGGCGGCCGCTGGACATCACGACCATTCCCGCCACCCGACTGCTCGCGTACACCATGACTCACGATCAGGTGGGCAACCGCGCCGTCGGGGACCGGCCGTCGCAGAACCTGACCTTCGGTCAGCTCGCGGTGAAAGCCGCTCTGGCACTTGGCTCCCCCTACACCGCCATGTTGTTCATGGGCGAGGAATGGGGCTCGTCCAGTCCGTTCCAGTTCTTCACCTCGCACCCCGAACCCGAGTTGGGCCGCGCCACCGCCGAGGGCCGCAAGGCCGAGTTCGCCGCGCACGGGTGGGACGCCGACGAGATCCCCGACCCGCAGGACCCGGCGACCTTCGAGCGCTCGAAATTGAACTGGGACGAGTTGACCGCCGGCGAACACGCCCGGCTGCTGGAGCTCTACCGTGGCCTGATCACGTTGCGGCACAACGAGCCCGACTTCGCCGACCCGTGGCTGGGTGACCTGCGCGTCGACTACGACGAGGACGCCCGCTGGCTGGTCATGTACCGCGGTGCACTGGCGGTGGCCTGCAACCTGGGCACCGACCCGGTCACGGTCGCTGTCGCGGGGACCCCGGTGCTGGCGTCGGAGAACCCCACACCGGATGGTGCGGGCACCCGACTGGCCGCGCAGTCGTTCGCCGTCCTGCGGTGCGACTAGGTGAGGTAGCGGTACGTCGGCGAACCGGGCTGGAGCAGTTCCACGTGACATTCCGAGGTGCGCATCCGCGCCATCAGATCGTCGAGTTCGGCAGCCGAGCCCATCTGGATTCCCACCAGCGCCTCACCGGTCTCGCGGTTGTTGCGCTTGACGTATTCGAAGAGGGTGATGTCGTCATTGGGCCCGAGCACCTCGTCGAGGAAGCGGCGCAACGCGCCCGGCTCCTGCGGGAAGTCGACCAGGAAGTAGTGCTTGAGGCCCAGATGCACCAGTGAGCGCTCCAGCACCTCGCCGTAGCGGGATACGTCATTGTTGCCGCCGGAGATGATGCACACCACGGTCGAGCCGGGCTCGATGTCGATCTCGTGCAGGGCCGCCACCGACAATGCACCCGCGGGCTCGGCGATGATGCCCTCGTTCTGGTAGAGATCCAGCATGGCGGTGCAGACGGCGCCCTCGTCGGCAGCGGTGATGGAGACCATGTCACCCGCGGCGGCCAACGCCGCGTAGGTGTGTACGCCGGCCCGCGCGACGGCCGCGCCGTCGACGAACTGATCGACGTTCTCCAAGGTCACCGGGCCGCCGGCGGCCAGCGCGGCCATCATCGAGGCCGCCCCGCCGGGCTCCACGCCCAGCACTGCGGTGCCGGCGGTGCGCTCGGACAGATAGGTGGTGATGCCCGAGATGCATCCGCCGCCGCCGACGGGGACGATCACCAGATCGGGTTCGGCGTTCAGCTGTTCCAGGATCTCCACGGCGATGGTGCCCTGCCCGGCGATGGTGCGCGGATCGTCATACGGCGGCACCAGGGTGGCACCGGTACGGGCGACATCCTCCAGGGCCGCCTCCGCGGCCAGGTCGTAGGTCTTACCGCCGACGATGACCTCGATGAACTCGCGGCCGTGGTACCGGATCCGGTCGCGCTTCTGCTTGGGCGTCTTGGCCGGCACGTACACCCGGCCGTGCACCCCCATCGAGCGGCAGGCCAACGCGAAGCCCTGGGCGTGGTTACCGGCCGACGAGCACACCACGCCGGCCGCCAGCTCCTCCGGCGAAAGCTGCATGAGCAGGTTGTACGCGCCGCGCAGCTTGTAGGACCGCACCGACTGCAGATCCTCGCGCTTCAGGTACACCTGGGCGCCCGTCAGGGTGGACAGCCGTTCGCTGAACTGAAGGGGGCTGGCCGTGACGACGCCGGAAATTCGCTGAGCGGCCTCGTCGATATCGGCAGCGCAAACCGGTGCGGTCAGCGGCGTCACTCGGGATTCCTGGCTCAGTTCGGCAGACACCGCTTCATGGTGCCACTGCACACTTGGGCAGCGGAAATCGTTATCCGACGGGCTTGAGCACGAACACCGGGATCTGGCGGTCCGTCTTGGTCTGATATTCCGCGTAGTCGGGCCAGGTGGCCACCGCGCGTTCCCACCACTGCGCCTTCTCGTCCCCGGACACCTCGCGGGCGTCGTAGTCGTTGACGACGGCGCCGTCCTGGAGTTCGACCCGCGGATTGGCCTTGATGTTGTAGTACCAGACCGGATTCTTCGGGGCGCCGCCCAGCGACGCGACCACGGCGTATTCACCGTCGTGCTCGACCCGCATCAACGGGGTCTTGCGGATCTTTCCCGTCTTCGCGCCCACCGTGGTCAGCAGGATCACGGGGCGACCCTTCATCTCGGTGCCTTCGGTTCCGCCGGAGGCGATGTACTCCTCGGCGTTGGCTCGTGCCCAGTCCGACGTACTGGGTTCGTACTCTCCATTCAGCGGCATGGCGCCAGGGTAGGCCGACCCACGACACGGCGGTCCCGATCCACGGTTTCGGTTGCCCGAACTCTGGTTTGCGAGCTATCGTTGTCCGATGACCACGCCAGCCGAAGTACGGATCGCCGGAGTGCCGTGGCCGACGTACAAGCTGGCCGCTCTGCTGTTGGGCGTGCTGGCACTGATCGTCATCGGCGTGGCCACGGCGAGTGCACCTGCCGCCGTGCTGACCGGCGCCGCGATCAGCACCGTCACCTGGGCCGTTCTGGCCATCAGCCGACGCTGACCCCGGCGCGGCGCACCTCGGCCGCATCGTTCTGACCGCACACTGGGCCGATGGAACCCACTCCTGAGACGCCCGTGGAAGCGTTCGTCAGGCGGGCCGAACGCATAGCCTCCGGCGCCGAACGCCGCGTGCCGTCGTGGCTACGCCCCGAGCAGCCAGAGAACCGACTGCCGGTGCTCTTCGCCATCCTGGCTGCCGTGGCGCTGCAGCGTGCCGTGCCCGAGCGCTACACCCTGCTGCCGCGCTGGCCCCTGGTGGCGATGGAACTGCTCCTCATCGTCGCCCTCGTGGCGATTAATCCCCTGCGCCTGTCCAAGCGCACCACCCTGGCCCGCTGGGGCAGCCTGACGCTGACCGCCGCCATCACGTTCGCCAACACGGCGTCGGCCGTGGTGCTGGACTACCGCATCCTGACCGGGGACGTGAGCAATGACGCGGCCGTCCTGCTCGGCAGCGGTGGGGCCATCTACATCACCAATGTGCTGGCCTTCGCCCTGTGGTACTGGGAGTTGGACCGCGGCGGGCCGTTCGCCAGGCACACCGGGGACAACCCCTATCCGGATTTCCTCTTCCCACAGATGACGGACCCCGACAAGGCCAAACCCGGTTGGCGCCCAACGTTTGTCGACTATCTGTACGTCAGTTTCACCAACGTGGTGGCGTTCTCTCCCACCGACACGATGCCGTTGTCCCGGTGGGCGAAACTGCTGATGAGCGTGCAGGCCCTGGTGGCGATGTCCACCCTCGCGCTGGTGATCGCGCGCGCGGTGAATGTGCTGAAGTGAGTGCCGCCGAATCAGGACGTGTGCGACGAGTCTGACGGTCGTTGCGCAATGACGGCCACCGCCGACCGCGATTCGGCCAGCAGGTAACACAGCCCTGCCAACGCCCCGATCACGATGATCACGGTGCCGCTGATCAGGCCCGTCGCCATCGTGCCCACGGGGTGGACCATGAGAAACCACGCCACGGCCCCGACCGCGACGCCGGCCGGAATCAGGATCAGATACGCCCGCGTGCTGGACGACAACACGCTCCCGAGACCGGCGACCGACGGTGATTCCCCGAGCCGGTTCGCACCCATGCTCCGCCCGACGGCGGCCCACGACACGAACGCCCCGTACGCGATCACCGCGTGATTGAAGTCGATGTTCATGATGAGCAGAACACTCAGATGAAAGATCGTGGCGATGGCCAGGGTGATGCGAAACGCGCGCCACCACGGCACCGCGAGCAGAATCGAGAACTCGAAGAACACCGTCACCCAGTCCAGGGCTTCCCACGCCACCGGCCAGTCATGGACGGCTATCCAATCGGCCAGCCCGAACTGGCGACCGACGGTCAGGTACTTCACCACGAAGTACCCGCGGGCCGCTTCGCTCGAGAACGACAGCCAGCCGGTGAGGAGTTTCGTGAGCGCGGCGCCGAACCACGCCCATCCGATCAGGATCGCGAGCAGCCGAAGCGGCCACTGTTGTTGCGGGAGCGGGGCACGCCGATGCCGCAGCGCGTCCAGTGAGCATCGATCTCCCCAATGTGCGAATGCGAGAACCAGCGGGACGATGATGACCAGCACGTTGTGGTCGATATTGCCCATGCAGTAGGTCAATCCGTAGGTGATCATGAGTATCACCGCGGTGCACAGCGATACCACCTTCGTCCACAGGCCCAAGCCGAGAAGGATCAGCACGACGGTGCGAAGCACCTCGAGAGCGATCAGTGTGGTGACCGAAGGAAACGCCGAGAACAACCGCAACGGCCCCGGCGGTGCGTGGAACAGAAAGTCGGGCTCCCGCGCCAGCCAGGCGATGTCGGGTGCGGTGAACAACGCGCACAGCGCGTAGATGATGCGGTAGATACCCAGGTCTGCGGAGGTGAACGGGCCGTCCGCGACCCATCGATCGAATTTCTCGGCGACTTTCATGCCTGCGGCCCGAACGCGATGTGCGTCGTGCGCAGCGGCTCGTAGCGTGTCCTGGACTCGTCGGCCGCCGGGTAGGTGGCCGTGCGCCACACGACGTCCACCTCGACCGGTGGGTCATGCGGGAAGAGCTGATCGACTCTGGCATGGAGCCATTTCACGGCGTCGGGATTGGTTCGGACCGGATCGTGCTCGAACGCCGCGTAAATGACCGCGAGACGCACCGGCGGCCCCGGCGGCATGAGCGTCGTCAGCGGGACCTGCTGTGTATGCCCGTCGGCGAACAGAGCCGACAGCGTCGTCACCTTCGTTGTCGGCTGCCCGGATTCCAGCGGACAGCCGGGGCATTCAGCCGGAAACCCGGGCAGAGCGACGGCCGGATAGAGCTCCGCCCGACAGACAGCAAAAAGCACATACTGCAGCACGACGGTCCACAGCAATGCGGCCGCGAAAATGATGCGCACGGTTCGCGGCGACGTGGGTTTCATGCGCCATCCACTGTGCAGGCCGCCATCAGCAACATTGCGCCGCTCCCCCCGCGGGTGCCGCCGTGACCACGCAATGGTCATGGTATTGCCTGGTGCTTGGCTGTGATGCGACTGACAACCGGTTCTTTTTATTACCGAGTCAACCAATTCAGCAATTCAGTCACACCGCCATGGGGAATGAATTTAGCAGCCACCCGGCAATGCGACAATACAAATATATTTGGTTGCGATAGCAAACATTTGTCCGCACACTCCGAGCGCGGACAGAACTCAGCCGTCGGCTCGACCCTCAGCCGCCGAGGCAACCCGGGCCGAGCAACGCTTTGAGGTCCCCCATCAGCGCCGACGACGGCGTGACGCGCAGGGACTGATCGAGCTCCAGGGTGGTGATGCGTTCCCCGCTGATCAACCGCAGGTGCACGTGCGCCGTCCCGGGGTGCCGTGCCAGTACCTGCTTGAGTGCGGTGACCTTGTCTTGAGTGCACTGCCGGGTGGGCAGGCTCAGTGCCAGCGGACGGTCGGCCTGCGCATTCGAAAAGTCCGGTACCACAAGATCATTGGCGATCAGCGACAACCGGTCATCGCGGATGGCGACCTTGGCTCCGACCAGCACCACGGCGTCGTCGGCGATATCGGCTCCGAACGCCGAATACGTCTGCGGGAAGAACAGCACCTCGATACCGCCGGTGAGGTCCTCCAATTGCGCCGACGCCCAAGGCAATCCGTTCTTGTTGACGCGACGGTTCACCGAGGCCAGGATGCCACCGATACGCACCTGGGTGTCGTTGGCGATGTCCCCTTCCAAGATCGCCGGGATCTGGGTGTCCACCTGGGCCGCCAACAAGTGCGCGACGCCGTCGAGCGGATGCCCGGACACGTAGAGGCCCAGCATTTCCCGCTCCAGGGCGAGCTTGTGCTTGTCCTCCCACTCGCCCTCTGGCACCGGGATGGTGAAGACCGACTCCATCCCGGAATCGGCGTCACCGCCACCGAAGAGGTCGAACTGCCCGATCGCCTCGGCCTTCTTGGTGCCCAACACCGAGTCCACGGCGTCGGCGTGCACCAGGAACAGGCCCTTGCGCGGATGCCCGAGTGAATCGAACGCCCCCGCCTTGACCAGTGACTCCGTCACCTTCTTGTTGCACGCGGTGATGTCGATCTTGTTCAGGTAGTCCGAGAAGTCGGTGTACTTCCCCTTCTCGTTACGGCCGTTGATGATCGACTGCACCACATTGCTGCCGACGTTGCGCACGCCACCGAGGCCGTAGCGGATGTCCTTGCCCACCGAGGCGAAGTTGTGCACCGATTCGTTGACATCCGGTGGGAGAACGGTGATCCCGAGCCGGCGGCAGTCCGACAGGTACACCGCGGCCTTGTCCTTGTCATCACCGACGGAGGTGAGCAGGCCCGCCATGTACTCGGATTGATAGTTCGCCTTGAGGTAGGCCGTCCAGAACGACACCAGCCCGTAACCGGCGGCGTGGGATTTGTTGAACGCGTAACCGGCGAACGGAAGAATGGTGTCCCACAACGCCTTCACCGCGGCCTCGGAGAAACCGTTGGCCGTCATCCCCTCTTTGAAGCCCTTGTACTCGGCCTCGAGCACCTCGAGCTTCTTCTTGCCCATGGCCTTACGCAGCGCGTCGGCCTTACCCATGGTGTAGGAGGCCACCTTCTGGGCGATGAACATGATCTGCTCTTGATAGACGATCAGCCCGTAGGTCTCGGACAGGATCTCCTTGAGCGGTTCCTCCAGCTCGGGGTGAATCGGCTTGATCGGCTGGCGGTTGTTCTTGCGGTCGGCGTAGTCGTTGTGCGCATTCATGCCCATCGGGCCGGGGCGATACAGCGCCAGCACGGCGACGATGTCGTTGAACCCGGTGGGCTGCATCCGGCGCAGCAGGTCCCGCATGGGTCCACCGTCGAGCTGGAACACGCCCAGAGTGTCTCCGCGGGAAAGCAATTCGTAGGTCGCCGGATCATCGAGCGGCAGATGATCCATGTCCAGGTCGATACCGCGGTTGGCCTTGATGTTCTCCAGGGCGTCACCGATGACAGTCAGGTTGCGCAGGCCCAGGAAGTCCATCTTGAGCAGGCCGATGGCCTCACACGACGGGTAGTCCCAGCCGGTGATGATCGCGCCGTCCTGCGCACGGCGCCACATCGGGATCGCGTCGACGAGCGGCTCGGAACTCATCACGACCGCACAGGCGTGCACACCCGCGTTCCGGACCAGGCCCTCCAACCCCCGCGCCGTCTCGTAGATGGTGCGCACGTCGGGGTCGGTGTCGATCAGGCCGCGGACCTCGGCGGCCTCCTTGTACCGCTCGTGGTTGGGGTCGGTGATGCCCGCCACCGAGATGTCCTTGGCCATGATCGGCGGGGGCAGCGCCTTGGTGATCCGGTCGGCGATCGCGAAGCCCGGCTGACCGTAGTGCACACGGGCCGAGTCCTTCAGCGCCGCTTTCGTTTTGATCGTGCCGAAGGTGATGACCTGGGCCACCCGGTCACTGCCCCACTTGTCCGAGGCATAGCGCACCATCTCACCGCGGCGGCGGTCGTCGAAGTCGATGTCGATATCGGGGGCCGACGGGCGCTCGGGGTTCAGGAACCGCTCGAACAGCAGGCCGTGCGGTATCGGGTCGATGTTGGTGATGCCCATGGAGTAGGCGACCAGCGAACCGGCCGCCGAACCACGGCCGGGACCGACGCGGATGTTCACCGACTGCGCATAGCTGATGAGGTCGGCCACGATCAGGAAGTACGACGGGAAGCCCTTGTCGCAGATGACCTTGATCTCGTAGTCGGAACGGTCGATGTACTCCTGCGGCACACCGTCGGGAAACCGGCGGGCCAGCCCGGCCCTGACCTCGTGGCGCAGCCAACTGGCCTGATCATGCCCGTCGGGCACCGGGAAGATCGGCATCCGGTCACGCGGGGTCCACACGTCGGCGTAGGACTGCACGCGCTCGGCGATGAGCAGGCTGGAATCACACGCGCCGGGCACCTGGGGATCCCACAGTGCGCGCATGTCGGCGGCAGACTTCAGGTAGTAGCCGTCCCCGTCGAACTTGAACCTGGCCGGATCGGAGAGCGTCTTACCGGTCTGGATACACAGCAGGGCCTCGTGGTTGAGCGAGGCCTCACGCGTCACATAGTGGCAGTCATTGGTGGCCAGCGGCCGGATGCCGAGCTTGCGGCCCACCTCCAGCAGGCCCTCGCGGACCCGGCGCTCGATCTCGATGCCGTGGTCCATCAACTCGAGGAAGAAGTTGTCCTTGCCGAAGATGTCCTGCCACTTGGCGGCCGCCTCCAGCGCCTCCTTGTCGTGGCCCAGGCGCAACCGGGTCTGCACCTCCCCGGAGGGGCAGCCCGTGGTGGCGATGATGCCCTCGGAATTCTCGGCGATCAGCTCGGCGTCCATCCGCGACCACTTGCCGAGCTGGCCCTCGAAGGAGGCCAGCGAGGACAGCTTGAAGAGGTTGCGCAAGCCCGTCGCGTTCTCGGCGACCATCGTCATGTGGGTGTAGGAACCACTGCCCGAGACGTCGTCGCCCTTCTGGCTGGGGTCACCCCACGTGACGCGCTTGGTGTTGAAGCGGGACGCCGGGGCGATGTACGCCTCGATCCCGATGATCGGCTTGATGCCGGCGTCGGTGGCGATGTTGTAGAACTCACTGGCGCCGAACATGTTTCCGTGGTCGGTCATGCCGATCGCGGGCATCTCCAGGCGCTGCGCCTCGGCGATCATCGGCTTGACCTTCGCCGCACCGTCGAGCATCGAGTATTCGGTGTGGTTGTGCAGGTGCACGAAGGAATCGGAGCTCATAGGGACGCCAGTGTATTGGTGCCCACCGACACTTCTCGGCGTGTCGCCATTCGTGTCTGCCGACCGTATTCGCGGAGTGTGGCGCAACCCCGTAGGCGGCGGAACTCGCGCACCGCTGCTCGGCTGTATCGTATGACTCCGTGATCGAGCTCATCAATGTCGCCAAGACATTCGGCGGTAGTGTTCCCGCCCTGCGCGACGTGAGCTTTTCGGTGCCCACCGGGTCCGTCCTCGCGTTGCTGGGGCACAACGGCGCAGGAAAGACGACGACGGTCAAGATCCTCTCGACGTTGCTCAAGCCGACCTCGGGCCAGGCCATCGTCGCGGGATACGACGTGGCCAAGGAACCCGCCAAGGTGCGGCAGAGCATCGGTGTCACCGGCCAGGACGCAGCGCTGGATCCGCGGTTGACCGGCCGGGAGAACATCATCCTGTTCGGCCGGTTGCGCGGCCTGCGCCGCGCCGAGGCACGCGCCCGGGCCGAGGAACTCATCACCCAGTTCGACATGGGGCACGCGGCCGACCGTCAGGTCAGCGGTTACTCCGGCGGCATGCGGCGGCGCATCGACATCGCAGTGTCCCTGGTGGTCCCGCCGAAAGTGCTCTTCCTGGACGAACCGACCACCGGCCTGGACCCGCGCAGCCGCCGCGACGTCTGGAACCTGGTCAGCTCGATGAAGGCCCAGGACATCACCGTCCTGCTGACCACCCAGTACCTCGAGGAGGCCGACCTCCTCAGCGATTCCGTCGTCATCCTCAACGCCGGGCAGATCGTTGCCAGCGGCACCGCCGACGAGCTCAAGCGCCAGACCGGCACCAGCTACTGCGAGATGACGGCGCTCCATGCCGACGACCTGTCGCGCATCGCGGACGCGCTGGCCGATTTCGCCGAGGTCGAGATCGACGCCGACACGAGCTCGGTCTCGATCCCGGCGCCGCAAGGTGTCGCGACGCTGTCGGAGGTGTTCCGGCGGATGGACGGTCTCGGTGTCGAGCTCCTCGACATCTCGCTGCGCCGGCCGTCGCTGGACGAGGTGTTCCTGCACCTCACCACCCCGGTCACCTCGAAGTGACGGCAGTCGCCCTCCTGACGGCCCGCGTCGTGCGGAAAGGCCGGATGGATCTCGCGTTCTCCGGCGTCGTCCCGATGTCCGGGCTGATCGGTTTGACGTTCCTGCTGCGCGACGTGATCGTCATCCCCGGCGGGATGAGCTACGCCCAGTACATCCTGCCCGCGATCGTCGTCCAGGCGATGTTGGGTGGTGCGCTCACGACCACCGACCGGGCGGCCTGGGAGAAGTCCAGCGGACTCAGCTCACGGATGCGCACGCTGCCCATCTCGCCCTACGCACCTCTGATGGCCCGCATGGCCTATTGCCAGATCCGGGGCGTGCTGGCGCTGGCCGCGTCGTTCCTGGCGGCGTACTTCTTCGGGCTCCGGATGACCGGCGGGTTCGGATACACCGCAGCCTTCGTCCTGATGGCGCTGGCGCTGACGCTGGCCCTGTCCCTGGGCGCGGACGCCACAGGTAACAAGGCCAAGCGCACCGAGGTGGCCAGCCAGTTGTTGTTGATCCCGCAGCTGCTGCTCGTCTTGCTCTCCACCGGGTTGGCACCGGTCGATGCCTTCCCGACCTGGCTGCACACGTTCGTGCGGTACCAGCCGATCTCGCAGATCACCGAGACGATGCGCGGTTTCACCACCGGGCATGTGTCGCCTGCCAACCTCGCCGTCAGCGTGGCGTGGTGCGTGGGGCTACTGGTCGTGCTCGGACCGCTCGCCATCCGGATCCAGGGGCGCACATCGTGACTTCGGCTACGCCACATCAGAATTCGCTGCTCACGGAGAGCTGGATCTTCGCGGGCCGGCTGTTCGTCCAATGGCGCCGGTATCCCATGGTCCCCATGCAGGCGCTGATCTTCCCCACCCTGTTGCTCATCATCTACGGCGCCCTGGTGGGCCGGTCGATGGTGCGACTCACCGGCAACAGCGGGCTGGATCTGCTGATCCCGGTGTGCACCCTGGCCGGCGCCATGTCCGGCGCGGTCGGTGCCGGACTGGCCGTCCCGTACGACCGCAACAGTGGACTGCTCAGCAGGCTGTGGATCATGCCGGTGCACCGGACGTCACCCCTGTCCGGCGCGCTGCTCGCGGAGGCCGCCCGCACGTTCGTCGCCTCGGCATTCGTCGCGGCGACCGGCTGGATCATGGGTTTCCGCTTCGGCGGCAATGCGCTCGAGTTGCTGGTCTATCTCTTGATGCCGGTGGTGGTCGTCATCTTCTTCGCGACCATCGTGATCACCCTCGCCCTGCGGCCCCAGGGCCGGATCATCCTGACCTGGACCCAGACGGGGTGTATGGGGCTGGCCTTCGCCACGCTGATCCCCCTCGACCGGGTGCCGGCACTGCTGCGTCCGCTGGCCGAGTACCAACCCATCGCACCGCCGGCCGCGGCGATGCGGGCGCTGTCCTCGGGCGGCGATCTCTGGCAGCCGATCCTGCTGACACTGCTGTGGGCCGTGGTGATCGGCGCCATCTTCGTGCCCGTCGCGGTGCGCGGGTACCGGGCGGCTGTCGAAGCCGGGCCTTCGGACGGTTAGTCCGCTGAGCGTCAGACGGAATCGGGTCCCGGACCCACCTCGAAGGTGGCGGGCATCTCGAACTCCGACTGCTTCAGCAACCCGGTGATGAAGCCGTACTGAAACGCCACACCGACCACGGCGTGCGCCGCCAGTTCGGACGGCGGCTTGCGCAACTCGGAGCGCACTGTCGCCCACGCATCCACCGGTGAGTGCCGTGGGGCGTCGTCCCCGACGTTCGCACCGATACCGACGTCGCGGTTCGCCCACCGGATGTAGGCGTTGCTGTGCCCGTACCGTTTCCACTGGCTGGCCAGGTCCCGCAGCGACGCGCGCGGCTCCCATTCCATCAACACCCGGGTGTCGGTCGCTATGGTGCCCAGCGACTGTTCCTGAATGCGCCAACAGATGTCGAGATCGCCACCGCCACGCATCGACCGGAAACCGCCCACCGTGACGAAGGCGGTCCTGTTGATCCCGAGGTTGGCGGTCGGATAGTAGTCGGGCCGCGGCGGCACCATGCCGATGGTCGCCTTCATCGCCCCGCCGCCACGCGGCAGCATGAACGGCTGTGTCTTCGCTGCCAGCCGGGCGGCCAGCGTGGGGCCGGACACGGTCCGAACATTGGTGCAGGACAACGCAACTCCAGGCCGCGCCTGAAGTTCGCGGTGAGCTTCCAGCAGACCCGGCAGCGGGCGGCAGCGCCCGTCGACAAAGAGCAGGATGTCGGCGGTGGACTTGCCCGCGGCCAGCTGGCGGGCGTAGTACGGGCCGCGACTGTTCGTCACTGTCACCACATTGGCGCCGAGAGAACGCGCCACCTTTTCGGTGCCGTCGGTGGACGCGTCGTCGACGATGGTGACCCGGTCACCCTCGGCGAGTTGGTCGAGTAACGGTTGAAGCAACTTCGGCAGGTGATCGGCCATGTCCCGGACCGGGATGATCACCTCGATGGTCTGCAGTGACATGGATCAGCCGTTCAGTCCACTCCGGCCCAGGGCATACACCTGCCAGCCGGCACCGGTCCAGTACTCACGATCGATCGCGTTGCGGGTGTCGAGGAGACGCGGCTCCTTGACGACGGACCGGAAGGACACCGGATCGATGGCGCAGTACTCGTCCCATTCGGTGGCCAGCACGATGAGATCGGCGTTGCGGCAGGCGTCCTCGGCGCTGTCGAAATAACCGAGCGTCGGGAATCGCGCCTTGGCGTTCGCGATGGCCTTCGGGTCGTGGACCCGCACGTCGGCACCCTTGAGGTGCATGGCCGCGGCCACATTCAAGGCAGGCGAATCCCGGACGTCGTCACTGTTGGGCTTGAACGCGGCGCCCAGCACGGCGATGCTCTTGCCCAGGAATTCGCCGCCGACGAGCGCCCGCGCCACCGCGACCGCCTTCTCGCGCCGGCGCAGGTTGATCTTGTCGACCTCGTGCAGGAAGCGCAGCGCGTCGGAGGCTCCGAGTTCACCGGCCCGCGCGCTGAACGCGCGGATGTCCTTCGGCAGGCATCCGCCGCCGAAACCCAAGCCAGCGTTGAGGAATCGCTTGCCGATGCGGTCGTCGTAACCGAGCGCGCGGCTGAGCATGACGACGTCGGCATCGACGATCTCACATACCTCGGCCATCGCGTTGATGAACGAGATCTTGGTCGCCAGAAAGGCATTGGCCGCCACTTTGACCAGTTCCGACGTCGGAAGGTCAGCGGTCAGGTACGGCGTCCCGGTGTCGATCATGGTGCCGTACACCTGCTGCAGGGTCTTCTCCGCGTATTCGGAGGTCACCCCGAACACCAGGCGGTCCGGCGCCAGGGTGTCCTCGATCGCCTTGCCCTCCCGGAGGAATTCCGGATTCCACGCGACTTCGAGACGGTGCGCCGAGTCCGTCTTCGCCACCTCGGCAGAAAGGCGCTGGGCGGTGCCGACCGGGACAGTCGACTTGCCGACGATCAGCCCGTCGCAATCGGCGCTGGCGGCGACCGAACGGAAAGCACTGTCGACGTATTCGATGTTGGCCGCGTCAGAGCCTGCCAACTGCGGCGTTCCGACGCAGACGAAGTGCACCGATGCGCCCGATACCGCTTCCTGCACGGACTGGCTGAACCGCAGCCGGCCGGTGGCGAGCACCTCCTGGAGCAGCTCGTCGAATCCCGGCTCGAAGAACGGCGACGTGCCCGTCGCCAGCTGGGCGATCTTCGAGGCATCGGTGTCGTACGCGACGACCTCATGCCCGATCTGCGCCATGCAGGCGGCGTGAACGGCGCCCAGGTAGCCCGTTCCGATGACGCTCATTTTCATGTGGCTGAACTCCAGGCGCTAGCAGTCGGTGTTTGTTCCCAAGGCACTCGCGGCGTTGTCGTAGCAAGTACACCACACAGAGTCGGCGTGGGAACGCCTGGTCGCGGCCGCCGCAATCCCCTCATCACGGCGAACCCTATCCAACGTTTCCAGCCACCGCAGCACCGCCTGCACCGAGCACGGAGTTCGGGATGCCGACATCTCCTCTTCAGCCGGAAAGCCTGCAAGCGAGGCGGATTCCCGCGGTTCTACTGGATCCGGAAGGCCCGGGTCACCATCGAGGCGTTGGCGGTGGCCTGACCGAAATCGGTGTCGGCGTCGTCGCCGTCGAAATCGTCGTACCAGTCGCCGTCACGTGGGCCGGCACCGGCTGCGCCTGCACCCACACCGGCGGCCACCGGCACGGCCCGTCTCTTTTTCTGCACCCCGGGCTTCTTCCCGGGCGGTGCCGACGGCCACCAGTTCTTGTCCCCCAGCAGCACAGCGATGGCGGGCACCGTGATGGTGCGGACCAGGAAGGTGTCGAGCAGCAAGCCGATACCGATGATGAATCCGGTCTGCACGATCGCCGCGATGCTACTGACCGTCAGCGCCAACATGGAGGCTGCGAAGATCAGGCCCGCGGAGGTGATGACGCCACCGGTGGCTCCGACCGTGCGGATCACCGCCGCCCGCATGCCGCGATGCGCCTCTTCCTTGATCCGGGAGATCAGCAGCAGGTTGTAGTCCGCGCCCACCGCGACGAGCACCAGGAACGTCACGCCAGGGGTGTTCCAGAAGATCGGTTGCTTCATGATGAACTGGAAGACGATGACGGTGATGCCGAGTGCCGACATATAGGACAGCACCACCGTCAGCACCAGGTACAGCGGCGCCAAGATGGCGCGCAGCAACACCATCAAGATGATGAACACCACGATCAGTGTCACCAGGACGATGTAGCGGATATCGGAGTTGTAGTAGTTCCGGATGTCGTTCTGGCCACGGGTGAATCCGACCATCGTGACGTTCGCATCGGCCAAAGTCGTGTTGGGACGGGCACTTTCGGCCGCCCCGATGATGTCGTCGATCTGGTCCATGGCCTCGGTGCCGAACGGGTCGAGCGCGGTCTGCACCAGATATCGCGCGGTGTGACCGTCCGGGGAGATGAACAGTTTCGCGGCCTTCTCGAACTCCGGCCGGGTGAGGATCTGCGGGGGGATGTAGAAGCCCGACATCGACGGGTCGGCGGCGTCGCGCTTCATCGCCAGCAGGAAGTCCGACGCCTGGCCCAGACCGCCGCCCATCTGCCTGGTCTGATCGACCAGCACCTTGACGCCCTGGGCCAACTTGTCGCTGGAGTCGGCGAGCAGGTTCGCACCCTTGGTCAATGTCTCGAGCTGGGTCTTGAGTGCCTCGGGATCGGTGGCCTGGAGTTGGTCGGCAGCGGTTAGCGCGGTGTTCAGGTTCTCGTCGATACCCGTCAGGTTCTCGTGCAGGGTCTTGTCGTCGGTGGTCTCCAGATCATGGGCGGCGAGCCGGAGTTGGTCCATGGTGCCGTCTTCGTACGAGTTGAGCAGGCTGGTCAGATCGGTCTTGACCGCTTTGCAGGCCGGGTCGATCGCGCACCACGGGATCGAGTTGAGCACCTGAAGCGTCGGCTGCAGCCACACCACGTTGGTGATGACGCCGTCGATGCCCACCCCGAGTTGCTTGCCGAGGCTCTGCAGCCCGTCCACCAGCGATGCGCTGGCACTGGCCCGTTTGATGGTCCCGGTGCCGCCGTAGTCCTTGTCGATCTCGACCAGTGCGTTCAACAACGTCGTCAGTGGGCCGGCGGACTCCAGCACCTGGTTCCGGAGCTTGTTCAGCGCTTCCGCGAGCTGGCGCGAGCCGTCGGTCAGCGCGGTGAGGTTGCTGTCGTTCTGCGAGATGAGATTGGTGGCCTCTTCCATCTTCTCGCCGACCTCACCGGCCTGATGGGTGGCCCTGGCCTCGGTCAGCATCTCGCCGTTGGGCCGGGTGATCCCGCGGACCGCGGCGATGTTCGGCAGCTGTGCCACCCGCGCGGCCATCTGTTCCATGTCGGCCAGCGCGCGCGGCGACCGCAGGTCCTGGCTGTCGGAGTGGATGACGATGAACTGCTGCATCGAGTTGCTCACCGGGAAGTGCGAGTTCATCGTCTCGTAGGAATCGTTGCTCGCCGATTTCACCGGAAGGTTCTTGCGGTCGTCGAAGTTGAAGTCCACCAGCAGCGCGCAGCTGGCGAGTGCGAGCAGCAGGATCAGGCTGCAGATGAGGTTGAGCCAGGGCCGCCGCACGATGTTGACACCGGACAGCCGCCAGAACCGGCCGGTGATGTCCTTGCGCGGGTTGACCCAACCACGCCGACCCGCCAGCACGATGAACGCGGGCAGCAACGTCACCGAGGCCATGAAACCGACGAAGATGGTCACCGCGAGGGCGGGGCCGATCGTGGAGAAGACGGCCAGCTGGGTGAACTGCAGCGACATGAAGGTGATCGCGACGGTGCCTGCCGAGGCGGCGATGACCTCACCGATGGACACCAGCGCGGCGACGACCGCCTCATCCGAGCCCATCCCGCCGCGCAGATACTCCTGATATCGGCTGAACAGGAAGACGGAATAGTCGATGCCGGCACCGATCATCATGCCGGTGATGAGCATGATGGTCTGCGGGCCCAGACCCAGCCCGAGCAGACCCAGCCCGGCGACCACCTGCTGTGCGGTGGCCAGCGAAATGCCGATGGTCAGCAGGGGGATGAGCATCGCGACGATGTTGCGGTACACGATGATCAAGATCAGCAACACCGTGAGGACGGTGGAGATCTCGATGATGTGCTGATCGCGCAAGGCGATGCCGGTGACGTCCTGCATGGTCGCCGCGGCGCCCACCACGCTGGGTTTCAGCGTGGTATTTGCTGTCACCTCATCGATGATCTTCATGGCGTCGCGGTAGGCCTTTTGCCCCCGGCCGGTGCCCATGGTCCCGTACAGGCTGACCGGCAGGTTCCATGCCTTGCCATCTTTGCTGGTCATGGCCTGGCGAAGCTCGGGGATGTGAACGAAGTCCTGTGTGCCGATCACCGAGTCGGTGTTCGCCCGCAACTTGTCGACAAGTGTCCGGTAGGTGGCTTCGTCGTCTTTGCTCAGACCGTTGTCGTTCACGAGGATGACGGCGACCATATTGCTGGCGCCGGCTTCCTTGAACGCGTCCTTCATCTGCTTTCCCGCGGCCAGCACGGGAGCGTCCTTGGGCCAGAAATCCGGCGGGTGTTGCGCCGCCACGGTCGCCAGCGGAGGCAGCGCAGCGAACAACGCGCCGGCGATGACCAACCACGAGGCGATCATCAGCACCGGGTGGCGGACGATGAGACGGCCACTGCCCGCTAATAAAGCGTGCGCGCTCACCTTGGGACGTTTGAACATTGCGGACCAGGCTACAGGTTTCCGCAGCTGAGTTGACCACGCCGGGGTGAATCAGCAGGCCGCTCAGCAATCTTCTCAGGTTGTTTATACATTGCCGCTCTCAGAAATCGTCCGGCGCGCTGACCGCGCCCGGATGACGGCATCGACGCTGAACACCGCCAGTGCGATCCAAATCAGCGCAAACCCGAGCCAGCGCGCGGGGGGCATCGCCTCGTGCCCTACCAGCACACCCCAGGACATTTGCATGATCGGCGTCAGGTAGAACAGCAGCCCCATTGTCACCATCGGGAGGCGCTGAGCGGCGGCAGCGAACAACAACAGTGGGATTGCGGTGAGCACGCCGGACAGCACCATCAACATGACATGAGCCGTCCCGTGCCCCGTGAAGGTGCCCTGCCCCGACGACTGGAGCACGACGAGGTACGCCACAGCAAACGGTGCGGCGAGTCCGGCCTCCACCCCGACGCTGACCCGCGGATCGGCGTCCACGGCCTTCTTCACCGCCCCGTAGAGCGCGAAGGACAACGCCAGACCCAGCCCGATGTAGGGCGGGGACCCGATCTCCACCGACAGCACGACGACCGCCGTCACCGCGATGCCCAGCGCCGCGAACTGCGCGCGGTTGAGCCGCTCCCGGAAGATGAGCACTCCCAGTGCCACCGTCACCAGCGGGTTGATGAAATACCCGAGCGCTGCGTCGACGACGTGCCCGTTGTTCACGGCATAGACGTAGATGGCCCAGTTGGCGGCGATCAACGCCGACGCGCAGGCCAACAACAACCAGGTGTGGCCCGTCATGGTGCGCAGGTCATTGAACCGGCCGACCAGGACCACCACGCCGACCATCAGAACCAGGCTCCACACGATGCGGTGCGCCAGGATCTCGGCCGCGCCCGCCGGTTTGAGCAGCGGGAAGAACGCCGGGAACAGGCCCCACATGCCATACGCACCGGCACCGAACAACAGCCCCGCGGAACGTCTTCCCGGGTCGCTACCCGTCACCTCAGTGCTCGTGGTTGCGCAGGACGTCGAGCGCGTGCTGTAGATCGGCCGGGTACGGGCTGGTGATCTCGATCCATCTGCCGTCGGCGGGATGGGCGAACGCCAGCGACCGCGCGTGCAGCCACTGCCGCTCCAGGCCCAGTTTCTTGGCCAGGGTCGGATCGGCCCCGTAGGTGAGGTCTCCGCAGCACGGATGATGCAGAGCCGAGAAGTGCACGCGGATCTGGTGGGTACGGCCCGTCTCCAGGTGCACGTCGAGCAGGCTGGCCGCTTGAAAAGCCTCGGCGGTGTCGTAGTGAGTGATGCTGTGCCGGCCCTGTTCGGTGACCGCGAACTTCCAGTCGTTGCTGCGGTGCCGGCCGATGGGAGCGTCGATGGTGCCGCTCGACGGATCGGGATGGCCCTGCACCAGCGCGTGATAGCGCTTGTCGACGGTACGTTCCTTGAACGCGCGTTTGAGCAGCGTGTACGCCCGCTCCGAGATGGCCACCACCATGACCCCCGACGTGCCCACGTCCAACCGGTGCACGATGCCCTGCCGCTCGTGCACCCCCGACGTGGTGATCCGGTAACCCGCCGCCGCCAGCCCGCCGAGCACGGTGGGCCCGGTCCAGCCGACGGAGGCGTGTGCTGCCACTCCCGCCGGTTTGTCGACGGCGACGATGTCGGCGTCGGAGTACAGGATGGTCATGCCCTCGATGTCGACGGGCGTGTTCTCGATCGGTGCGGGCGCATCCGGGATGCGCACCTCCAGCCAGGCGCCGGCCACCAGTTTGTCCGACTTCCCGGCGACGATCCCGTCCAGTTCGACGCCGCCCTCTTCGGCCATCGCGGCCGCCGCCGTGCGCGACAACCCGAGCAGCCGCGCCAGCCCCGCGTCGACCCGCATTCCCGCCAGGCCCTCGGGCACCGGCATCGAGCGGGTCGTCACTCCGGCGACTCGGCGTCGTCACCGGCAGCGGATGCGGGCTCCTTCGCCGGCGCGGGCGCCGATTCCGGCCCGGGTTCGTCCGGCCTGCGCCGGCCGTCGGTGTCGAAATCGAAGCCGAAGAGCGAGAGCACCACCAGGAGGATCGCCCCACCGACCACCGCGGGGTCGGCGACGTTGAACACCGGCCACCAGCCGATCGACAGGAAGTCCACCACGTGCCCGCGCAATGGTCCCGGCGAGCGGAAGAAGCGGTCCACCAGATTGCCCAGCGCGCCCCCGAGGATCATGCCCAGGCCCAGCGCCCACCACGGCGAGACGAGTCGGCGGCCCATCCAGATGATGCCGACCACCACCCCCGCCGCGACGAGCGTCAGCACCCAGGTGTAGCCGGTGGCCATGGAGAATGCGGCGCCGGAATTGCGCACCAGCGTCCAGGTCACGGTGTCCCCGATGATGGACACCGGCTGTCCCGGCGTCAGCAGGTGCACGGCGAGCACCTTGCTCACGATGTCCAGTATCAGCACCACACCGGCGACCGAGAGCAGCAGCCGCATCCGCCTGCGCGGGCGCGGTGCGGCACTGTCCGCAGCGTCCGCTCCACCCTCCGGGGTCACCGGTACGGCCGCTTTTTCGTCAGTCACGTGTCCATCATCCCAAACGACCGGTTATGCATGAGGTCATGGGACCTGTTCGCCGCATCTGCACGGTGCTGGCGGTGTGCGCGGTGCTGCCCGTCGCCCCTGCCCGTGCGCAGCCTGCGGACGGTTCCGACGTCATCGACACCTATCCGGTCAGCGAGGGGCACTACACCTCACCCGACGACTTCTCGTGGCTGTTCTTCAAGACCCCGGACGGGCGGGCCTGCGGAATCGGCCCGAACGGCGGGCCCGTCGGCTGCGACGCGGTGCCCTACGACGTCACCGGATATGACCAGACCGTCGTCAACCCGTGGGGTCCGGCCTCCTACCGCAGATCGGACGTCGCGTCGTTCACCCGCGATGTCGACGTGCTGCCCGAAGGGCACCGGCTGGCGAACTGGGGCGCAAGCTGCGGCGTCGGCCACCAGGGCACCGTGACGTGCACGACCTACGGCGGGCACGGCTTCACGCTGGCCGCCACCTATTCGGTGCTCTGGTAGAGACCGTCCAGATAGGACCGCCAGTCCAGGCTGTCCATGGGGTCGGCGCGGGTGATCTCGTCATCGTCGTCGGAGAAGGTCCTGGCCACACCCGGGCCGCTGCCCCGTGTCTCGAACCGGACCGTCATCACACCGTGGCCGGCGCCCTGCACCCAGCCGTGCCCGTACCGGCTGTGGGACACATCGTCGCCGATACGCCACGGCGCCGGCGGCGCGGTTGCGACGGCCGCCGGGACCGTCGCGGGGTGGTCGGCCACCTCGTCGCCGACCTGGTCCAGGTCGGGGAACAGCGACTCCTGCTGGACCGGGGACAATCCCGAAAACCCTATGCCGACAAGACGAATGGGTCCCACCTCGACCGGGTCGAGCAGCAACCGGCGGGCCGTCGAGATGAGGGTGGCCGCGTCGGTCGTCGCGTACGGCAGGGTGGCCGACCGGGTCAGGGTGCTCATATCCGACTTCTTCAGTTTCACGGTGACCGTTCGTGCGCCCCTCCCGTCCTTGGTCAGCCGGCGATGTGCGTGCTCGCCTATCGGAACGGTGGCCTCGCGCAACTGGTCCAACGTGCGCAGGTCTTCGGCGAACGTCGACTCGGCGCTGATCTGCTTGGCCTCCGCCCGCTCGGCCACGGGGCGGTCGTCAATACCGCGGGCCAGCCGGTGCAGGGCCGGTCCGACGGTACCGCCGAGGATGTCGGCGACCTCGCCGTCGGTCAGCGCCGCAAACGCCCCGATGGTGTGGATGCCGAGCCGGTTCAGCCGCTCCTCGGCGACGGGGCCGATGCCCCACAGGCTGCGCACCGGCAGTCCGTCCAGCAGTAACCGCTCGCCGCTGCGATCGATCACCCGGATGCCGTCGGGCTTGGCCAGCCCCGAGGCGATCTTGGCGACCTGCTTTCCCGACCCCGCCCCCACCGAGGCGATCAGCCCGGTGCGGTCCAATACCTTGGCGCGCAACGCTTCACAGAACCGCTCGACCTCCGCGGCCGCCGCGCCCACGAGTTCGTCGGGTTCACCGAACGCCTCGTCGAAGGACAGCTGCTCCAATACCGGGACCACCGAGCGCACCGTGTCGAACACCCGCCCGCTGGCCACTCCGTACACGGCGCCGCGGGGCGGCAGAACCACGGCCGGGGAGCCGACGAGGCGGCGCGCCTGGTGCATGGGCATGGCCGAGCGCGCACCGAACACCCGCGCCTCATAGCTGGCGCCGGCCACCACGCCGCGCCCCCCGAGCCCGCCGACCAGCACCGGCCGCCCACGCAGGGTGGGCCGGGTCAACTGCTCGACGGACGCGAAGAACGCATCCATATCGAGATGCAGGACCCAGCGCTCCACAGTTGTCGATGCTAGATCGATAGGGTGACGACCATGAACGACGTGCCCATCCGCGATGACACGATCCGCCTCGGGCAGTTCCTCAAGCTCTCCGGGTTGATCGACACCGGCGCCGACGCCAAGTCCGTCGTCGCCGACGGGCTGGTCAGCGTCAATGACGAGGTGGACACCCGGCGCGGCAGGCAGCTGCACCCGGGCGATGTGGTGACGTTCGCCGGGCAGAGCGCCCGGATCGTTGCCCAATCAAATTGATCCTGCGGACCGGACTACACGGCACGCCGTCCTCAGCAACGACCGGCGGCGACTGAGGGCCGCCGGCGATGCCGCGGCGTGCGCGCCGCACAGATCTTTGCCGAAACGGGTGAGCACGACGATCCTCGGTGCACATCTCCAGAACAAAGCCGCAGAAGTGTTGCCGAATTGGTTTCGCCTGGTGGACGTCCGCCTGCAACCGGATGTGTTCGCTCGCACCATCGGAATTTCAGCGATGATCCGTGTCGATGATCCCGGCATGCGCCGCACGTTTCCTCGACGCCCAAAAGTGCTCAATGGCAGTCTTTTTCGGGAATTGTGTCGCCGTTCGACATAGGTTCGAGGCAGGCAGCAATCGAGCGTTTGGAAGGACGTGACCCGCCTTGATCGGACGAGAGCCCCTGACCACCGAGCAGAAGGAATGGAATCACCGATGGGGTGCGCCCAAGGGGCGCACCGGGTTCCGAGGACTTCGCCGGTGGTTTCCGCGGCTGGCCGGGCCGTTCGCGTTTCAGCCGACCAGCACCACTCGCCGGTTCGAATACCCGTGGGCCTTCGCACAGTGTGCGCCGTTCACGGGTGCTCGGATCATCGACATCGGCGGGCGCTTCTCGGGGCTGCCGTTCGCGCTGTCGAGTGAAGGGGCAGACGCCACCATCGTCGATCCTTTCGTCGACTACGGGCCCACCAACAACGACCACGGATATCAACCGACGAAGGTGATCGACGCGATGAACCGCGCCTTCGATACCGACGTCCACGTCATCCCCGCGACGCTCGACGATGCCGGACTCCCTGCCGACAGCGTCGACACGGTGCTCTGCATCAGCGTGATCGAGCACCTCGATCCCGGCGTGCGTCGTAACCTGATGCGCTCGATCCATGACGTGCTGACACCTGGCGGCAGAGCCGTTTTCACCGTCGACCTGTTCCTCAACGTCCAGCCGTTCGAGCCGCCGACCACCAACGAATACGGCACGAACGCCGATATCGCCGAACTGATCGCGTCGTCGCCGCTGGACCTGGTCGAGGGAGATCGGTCAGAGCTGTACGGGTTCCCGGAGTTCAGCGCCCAGCGCATCCTCGCCGAGCGCAACCGTTACATCGAAGGCAAGAAGTACCCCGTGCTGCCCCAGGCGTTCGTACTGGCCAAGACCTAGGCACGCTCAGGCCTTCGCGATCGCGACCCGCACGCCTTCGCCGATCTCGGTCCCGTCGGTCGGTTCACCGAACTCGAAACCGGTGGCCAGGATCTCGCCGGCGATCAGATCGCGATGGGTGGCCGCCCATTCGGCGACCTGCTCCGGCACCGCCATCACCACGACGATGCGGTCGGACACCTCCAGGCCGCTGGTCTTGCGCAGCTCCTGCAGTTCCCGGATGCGGTCCTTGGCCCAGCCTTCGGCCTCCAGTTCGGGGGTGACGGTGCCGTCGAGCACCACCAGGCCCGCGCCGTCGGGCAGTGCTGCGGTCCATTCTGGTTCGGCGGCAACCAGTTTGGCGGTGTACTCCGTTGCCAGCAGGGTGGTGGGCCCGGCGCTGAGCGTGCCGTCGGCGTTCACCACCCCGTCGCCCGCCTTGACGGCCTTGATCGCGGCCTGCACGTCCTTGCCGATCCGTGGGCCCGCCACCCGCGCATTGACCGCGAGCTCGAACCGGCCGTAGGCGGCGATGTCATCGGTGAGCTCGACCGACTTCACATTGAGTTCGTCGGCGACCAGATCGGTGAATGGTGCCAGCGCCGACGGATTCTCCACCGCCACGGTCAGTTTCGGCAGCGGCAGCCGCACCCGCAGCTTCTTGGCCTTGCGCAACGACGAACCGGTGGAGCAGACCTCACGGACCTGGTCCATGGCGGCCACCAACTCCGGATCGGCGGGCAGCAGGCCTTCTTCGGGCCAGTCGGTCAGGTGCACCGACCGCTCCCCCGTCACCCCACGCCAGATGACCTCGGACACAAGCGGCAGCAGCGGCGCCGCCAGCCGACCGGTCACCTCCAGCACGGTGTGGAGGGTGTCGATGGCGGCCGTGTCCTCAGCCCAGAACCGCTGACGCGATCGCCGCACGTACCAGTTCGTCAACGCCTCGGTGAACTGCCGCAGTTGTTCGCAGGCCCCCGAGATATCGCACATGTCAAGGGAATCGGTCAGATCATCGCGCAGCACGGCCAGCTTGGCCAGGATGTAGCGATCCAGCACATGCGTCGAATCGGTGCGCCAGGTGCCGCGCTGCGGGGCGTACAGCGTCAGGAACGAATACGCGTTCCAGAACGGCAACTGCACCTGCCGCACACCTTCGCGGATGCCCTGCTCGGTGACGATCAGGTTACCGCCCCGCAGGATCGGCGAGGCCATCAGGAACCAACGCATCGCGTCGGATCCGTCGCGGTCGAACACCTCGGACACGTCCGGGTAGTTGCGCAGCGACTTGCTCATCTTGGCGCCGTCATTGCCCAGCACGATGCCGTGCGCCACACAGGATTTGAAGGCCGGCTTGTCGAACAGCGCGGTGGCCAGCACGTGCATGGTGTAGAACCAGCCGCGGGTCTGGCCGATGTACTCGACGATGAAATCGCCGGGGAAGTGCGCTTCCCGCGATCCGGCCCCGCCGAACCAGTCCTGATTCTCGAACGGATAGTGCACCTGGGCATACGGCATCGAGCCCGAGTCGAACCACACGTCGAACACGTCCTCGATGCGGCGCATCGTCGAGCGGCCGGTGGGGTCGTCGGGGTTGGGCCGGGTCAGTTCGTCGATGAAGGGCCGGTGCAGATTGTCCGGGCGCACGCCGAAATCGCGTTCCAGCTCGTCCAGGCTGCCGTACACATCGATACGCGGATAGGCCGGATCGTCGGACTTCCACACCGGGATGGGGCTGCCCCAGTAGCGATTTCGCGATACCGACCAGTCCCGCGCGTTGGACAGCCACTTGCCGAACTGGCCGTCCTTGACGTGCTCCGGGTACCAGGTGATCTGCTGATTCAGCTCGACCATCCGGTCACGGAACTCGGTGACCTTGATGAACCACGACGACACGGCCCGGTAGATCAGCGGGTTGCGGCAGCGCCAGCAGTGCGGATAGGAGTGGTCGTAGGTCTCCTGGCGCAGCAGCACCGCGCCACCGATCGCCGCCGCCCCGGTGCCGTTCTTGAGGTCACCGATGATCTGCGCGTTGGCCTCGAACACGTGCCGGCCCGCGTAGTCGGGCACCGTCGCATCGAATCGGCCCTTGGAGTCGACCGGCGTGACGGCGACGATGCCGGCGATGTCGGCGGTGGCCTTGTCGTCCTCGCCGTAAGCGGGCGCCATGTGCACCAGCCCGGTGCCGTCCTCGGTGCTGACGAAGTCCGCCCCGAGCACCTGGAAGGAGTTCCGCGCCTGCTCCGAATCCACGAAGTACGGGAACGGCGGGGTGTAGTGCGTGCCCAGCAGCTGCTCACCGGTGTAGGTGTCGACGACCACCGGTTCCTCACCCAGTTCGCGCGCGTAGGCACTGAGGCGGGCCTCGGCGAGCACGTACCGATGCCCGTCCGGTCCCTCGACCGCCACGTAGGTGACCTCGGGGTTGACGGCGACGGCCTGGTTGGACGGCAGGGTCCACGGCGTCGTGGTCCAGATGAGCAGGTGATTGCCGGCGGCCGGACCGTCGATCGCCGTGAAACCGACCGTCAGTGCCGGGTCCTGGCGGCTCTGGTAGACGTCGTCGTCCATCCGCAGCTCGTGGTTGGACAGCGGCGTCTCGTCGTTCCAGCAGTACGGCAACACCCGGTTGCCCTCATAGGCCAGGCCCTTGTCCCACAACTGCTTGAACGCCCAGATGACCGACTCCATGAAGCCGAGGTCCAGCGTCTTGTAGTCGTTGTCGAAGTCGACCCAACGCGCCTGACGGGTGACGTAGGCGCGCCATTCGTCGGTGTACTTGAGCACCGAGGCCCGGCACGCGTCGTTGAACGCGCCGATCCCCATCTCCTCGATCTGGGCCTTGTCGGCGATACCGAGCTGACGCTGCACCTCGAGCTCGGCGGGCAGACCGTGGGTGTCCCAGCCGAATCGCCGGTCCACCTTGAAACCGCGCATGGTGCGGTAGCGCGGGACGATGTCCTTGACGTAACCCGTCAGCAGGTGGCCGTAGTGCGGCAGGCCGTTGGCGAATGGCGGGCCGTCATAGAAGACGTATTCGGGTGCACCGTCACGTCGGTCGATGCTGGCGCGGAAGGTGTCGTCGGAGGCCCAGTACGCCAGGACGTCGGTTTCCAGCGCCGGGAAGTTGGGCGATCCGCCCGCGGGCTTCGGGTAGTTGGCAGTCACTGCAGCGTCGTCTCCTGTGTGCCAAGTTCAGGCACGGGGACGAACGTTCGCGCCGGTGCGCGAGCTTCCGCGGTACCACCCCGCTTGCACACCGCCATGGGTGTGCCGCTCAACTGCAGGCGATGACGGGCCTACCCGTTCGGTTCTACTGAGCAGCCGGAATCGGATTCCGCTGGCCGTTCTTCCGAAAGCTCCCCGGTGATGGCCGGATCGATGCCGAGCTGAGTTTACGTCAGGCGGCGTCCGCGGCCGACGGCACGGCCTCGGAGGTGATCTCGATGAGTGCCAGCGGAAACTGCTCGGTCAGTTCCACGACCGTGTACTCCTCGAACCGGCGGGTGTCGTACCACCAATCCAGGTTGAGCACATCGCCACTGCGGTAGGCACGCAACTTCAGTGCATGACCCAACCCCGGGATGACCTCACATGCCATCAGGCTCGGCATCGAGTCGGCGTAGCTGAACGCCACCTCGGCCTCCGGGTGTGCGCCGCGGCGCGCGGTCGCGCCGGCGATCGCGGTGCGCACCTCGGTGAGCATCCCGGTCGCGTCGATCTCCGACGGCGCCACGCAGCTCAGGCCGACGGCGTGCACCGTGGTGTCGACGGTGGGCTGGCGGACCAGATCGACGGCAACCACGCCGCGACCGAGCACCCGATGCACGGTGCGGGCCAGCGCGGCCAGCAGGATCTCCTCGGCAGGCACGTCGAGATGACGGCCCGCGCCCTGGAGTTCTTCGCTGAGCGTCTCCGTCAGCGGCACCTGCACCCGCTGCAGATCATCGGGCCTGGGAGCGTCATCGACGTCGTAGTCGGTGATCGTGAGCGTCGCGCCCAGATTGGCGGCAACGTCGTCGAGCGCACGCCCGACCGTGGAGGGTGAAAGTTCGCCGGTCTGGACCCGGTCCCTGAAAAGCGGAGCAACCATGAGGACCACAGTACGGGCTGTGTCCCAAAAATGGGACATGACTCCCGAAACTGTGACGGCAGTGTCAATTAAGCGATAAATGTCCGTGGAATGGTTGCTGGCGCCCAATGCCGGGATGCCGCTATTGTGTGTGGGTGCCTCGTACCGATGAGAACGGTCGCCAACTCAAAGCGCTGCTTGATTACCTGCTGGACGGTGACGTCGAGGCCAAGGACATCTACGACGCGCTCGGTATCTCCAGCAGCACCTATTACCGGCGGATCAAGGAAACCAGTTACCCGGACGCCGAGGAACTGCGCCGCGTGGCAGACCGCTTCACGTTGAGCTACCCCGACCTGCAGATTCGGTTCGGGCTGATGAGCCGTCAAGAGGTGTGGAACTACATCGAGTCCACGCCGTTCACCGTGACCGCGGTGAAGGAGGCAGTGCGCGAAGAAGTCGCCACTCGCCAGCACACCCGGCCGCCGCGACTCTCCGAACTGAAGCCGCGTAGCGACGCCCCACCGCTGTAAGCAGTAGTATTTGCTGACAAGAATTCAGCTCGAAGGCGACGACAGATGCAACTGACCATCCTCATAGCGATCACCTTGGCGTGTATCGCATGGAGTCTGTGGATCCGTCGTGTCACCTGGTCGTGCCGGTGGGAAGTTGCCGCGACGCTGAACATCGCCCTTCAGGGCCTGGCCGTTCTGTTGATGTCACCCCTGGCCTCGGAAACGCTGGGCAAAGCCCTGCACGCCGTCACCGGCATGTGGAACCTCGAGGACTACATCGGCCACGACGCCTACATCGTCGCCGCGTCGGCGATCGTCTACAACGCCCTGGGCCGGTTGCAGGACGACCACGCCATGCAGCGGACCTTCAAGCAGTACATCGAACGTCCCGCCACGCTGTGCATTCCACTGTTGCTCGCGGCCTTCTCCCTCGGCAACGGCGCCACCGTCTACAAGGCCGACTTCTTCGAGGTACCGACGGACTTCTGGCTCAGCTTCTACTGGCTGACCCTGTGCGGCATGCTCATCTACCTGCTGGGGTACGGTGTGCGAGCACTGCTGGTGTTGCGCAAGGACCCGAAGTCGCGGCGCATCGCCAACGTCTACCTCGCGGCGTCCTGCAGCGGCATCCTGGCGTGTGTCATCCGCATCCTGTCGGCGTACGTGACGCCGCTGCAGATCTGGGACGGCGGAACCCTGGTGTGGATCTTCGCCTGCTGCTGCGCCGCCGGGTTCGCCCTGGCCTCGGCGCACTCCTGGCGGATCAAGACGAAATGGTTCAGTAAAGCCAGTCGCTGACGATCGGCCGTCCGGGCAATCGCCGTCACCGAATACACTTCCAGCTCATGAGAATCGTTGTGGCCGTCCATGGCACGCGCGGTGACGTCGAACCCTGCGCCGCCGTCGCCCGCGAGCTTCGCACCCGGGGCCACGACGTCACGATGGCAGTGCCGCCCAACCTGATCGGCTTCGTCGAAGCGGTCGGCCTCGGCCCCGCCCATGCCTACGGGGTCGATTCGCAGAAGCAGGTCGAGAGCGACGCCTTCCAGAACTACTGGAATATCAAGAATCCGGTGGCCGCGATCAAAGAGGGCATCGCGTACTACACCGACGGCTGGTCGGACATGAATGCGACGCTGACCGAGCTGGCTGCCGACGCCGACATCATCCTGACCGGCACCACCTATCAGGAGGTGGCGGCCAACGTCGCCGAGCGTTACGACATCCCGATGGCCGCGCTGCACTACTTCCCGGCCCGTCCCAACAGTCACCTCCTCCCGGTTCCGCTGCCCAAGTGGGCGATCAAACCGGGCTTCGCGGTGGGTGAATGGGCGCTGTGGCGCCTGGGCAAGTCCGCCGAGGACGCCCAGCGCCGCACGCTGGGCCTGCCTGCCACCAACGTCCGGTCTGCGCGGCGCATCGTCGAGGCCGGGGCGCTGGAGATCCAGGCCTACGACCCGACCTTCTTCCCCGGTCTCGCCGATGAATGGGGTGGCAGCCGTCCCCTGGTCGGTGCGATCACGCTGGCCCTCGAAACGGCCATCGACGAGGAGGTGACCACCTGGATCGAGGCCGGCACACCGCCGATCTACTTCGGCTTCGGCAGCATGCCGGTGGAGTCGCCATCGGAGGCGGTCGCCATGATCACGTCGGTATGCGCCGAACTGGGTGAACGTGCACTGATCAGTGCCGGCGTCTGGGAGCTCGACGACATTCCGCAGGCCGAACACGTCAAGCTGGTCGGCGCGGTGAACCATTCCGCGGTGTTCCCGGCATGCCGGGCCGTCGTACACCACGGTGGTGCCGGAACCACCGCGGCGGGCGCCCGGTCGGGGGTACCGACCCTGGTGTTGTGGGTCTCGGCCGATCAGCCGGTGTGGGCCCGGGCGGTACGCAAGGTCAAAATCGGTACCTCACAACGGTTCACGTCGATGAACAAGAAGTCGCTGACCGCCGCGCTACGGACCGTGCTGGACCCGGCCGTCGCCGCCCGCGCCCGCGATTTCGCCGCCGGGCTGGTCACCCCCGCACGCAGTGTCGCCTCCGCCGCGGACCTCATCGAGCACGCGGCACGGCCGGTGCGCACCGGCTAGAAGGTCGCCGGCAGGCCGAAATCGTCCAGGGCATCGGCCAGCGCCGCCCGCATGGCTGCGTGGGTGTTCTCGCCGCCCACGGTCCAGGCGCCCGCCGCGACGAAGACCCGCCCGTGCAGCCGGCCCGACACCAACCCCAGGTAGCCGTTCATCCGGTCGAGCTCGCGAGTGGTGATCCGCGGCTCCAGGAGCCGAAGTGAGACGTAGTCCGCATCGGTACCGTCGGGACGGTTCACCGCCGGGTCGATGTCGCCCATGTTCGAGCAACCGATGGGGCTGTTCACCGACACCACCATGGCCTCGAGGCGGCGCACGAGTGCCTTCGGGGTGAGCGGCGCCAGCGGCAGTGGGCCCATCAGCCTGGCCGACATTTCGGCGGATTCCGAGAGTGCCTGTTTCATCGCCGCCCGGACACCCGCCAGGTCGCCGGTGACGACGTCGGGGTCGGCGGTCATGTACGTGGCGATCAGCGCGTTGGCGCGGGTGTCCCCCGGCTGCCGTTCACTGACCGGCCAGGACAGTTTGACCAGCCCGTCGGGACCCAGCCTGCCCAGCCGGGCACCCAACCTGGCCGCGAGCCCGGCGAACAGCGAGTTACTCGTTCCACCAAGGGAATTCGCGACGCGATCCCAATCGGCGATGTCGATGAAGGCCGAGACGTTGGGTGCCACCACCGGCTGATCGTCACCTGTGTCCGGGGTCTGCGCCGCGGTCTGGAACGACGTCGCCAGGTCCGCGCGCTCGCTGCGCGCGACCGCGACGGTGGCCGCGATCGCCTTGCCCATCGACGGCACCTCACGCAGCACCGCCACGCCGTCCTCGCGCAGCGCCGTGGCCCGCGGGCGCGAGCCCGGCTGCGGATACCCGAGGTCCAGATCCACCCCGTTGACCGCGTCGGCGATGGCCATCGAGAAGCCCTGCCCGTCGACCACGGAATGTGACACCGTCAGGCTCACCGCGGCGCCACCGTCGGTCAGCTGCTGGACGCCGAGGCGCCACCCCGGCCCGTACTCCGGGTCGATGGGCAGGGTCAGATGTTCGTCGGCGAACTCCCACGCCTGCTCGGGATCCCGGATTTCCGGGGACACGTCGATCCAAGTGACCTCCGGTGTGGCCACCCAGCGATGTCTGCCGCCCGGCACGGGTGAACATTCGATCCGCCGGCCCATCAGGGTGCCCGCCAGGTTGCGCGCGAAGCGGCGCAGCCCGTCCAAGTCAACGGGCCGCCGGTAGATCCACGTGTACTGCATCACGGGACCGCGGCCGAGTGCCCGCAGTCCGTGAAAAGAGGTCTGGTCGATGTAGGCGAGGGTGTTGTCGGCCATCACACTGATCTAGGCGGACTGCACTTTGTCGTCCAGCCGGTCGAATTCGCGTTTGCGGTACAACTCGGCAGACGACGACCGGCGCACCTTGCCGCTGGTGGTCAGCGGGATGGAACCACTCGGCACGAAGACCAGATCGGCCGCACCGATCCCGTGCGTCTCCGAAACCGCCGTCGCCACATCGCGTTTCATCGACGCCAGCTGCTCGTCGGCGATTTCGTCGCGCTTCTTGATCTCGATGATCGCCACCAACTGCTCGGTGTTGTCCTCATCGACGGAGAAGGCGGCCACCCGGCCACCGGTGATCTCGCTGATGGTCGACTCGATGTCGTCCGGGTAGTGGTTGCGTCCGCGCACGATCAGCAGATCCTTGATCCGGCCGACGATGAACAGCTCGCCCTCGGAGATGACGCCGAGGTCGCCGGTGCGCAACCACGGGCCCGACGGGGTGTCGCCGGCGGCGCCGACCAGCTCGGCCTTGAAGACCCGCATGGTCTGTTCGTCCTTACGCCAGTACCCCAGGCAGTTGTTCTCGCCGTAGGTCCAGATCTCACCGATGATCCCGGCCGGGCATTCCACACCGGTGTCGGCATCCACGATGCGCACCATCGGAGATGTCTCGATGCCGTAGCTGACCAGCGCCGTGCCATCTTCCAGCGCACAGCGCTCGGCGTGCCCGGCGGCCAGCTTGTCCGCGTCGAACGCAGCGACACTCGGTGCGCTACCGGCTGCCCTGGTGGCGATGTAGAGGGTCGCCTCGGCAAGGCCGTAGGACGGCTTGAGCACCTCCGGGCGGAAATTGAACTTGGCGAACCGCTTCGCGAAGCGGCGCAGCGTGGCCTCGTGTACCCGCTCCGCGCCGCTGACCAGGGCGGCCACCCCGCCGAGATCGAGACCGGCCATGTCCTCGTCAGTCGTGCGGCCCGCGGCCAGCTCGAAGGCGAAGTTGGGACCGGCGGTCAACACGTTGGGGTAGCTCGCCATCATCTGCACCCAGCGGGCGGGCTTGGCCGTGAACGCCATCGGAGTGGTGAACACGGTGTGCCAGCCACCGAGGATGGGATAGCCGATCCCGAAGAGCAGGCCCATGTCGTGGTAGAACGGCAGCCAGATCGCCACCGTGGTGCCCGCGGGCGCAATATGCCCGAACGCCCCGAACTGGTCGTGCACGAACTGCTCGAAGTTCGCGGACACGTTCGCGTTGGTCACCATCACGCCGGCGGGCGTGCGGGTGGACCCGGAGGTGTACTGCAGGTACGCCGTCTCCGGGAACTCCTCGCGCGACTTGAGGTTCTTGCGGCGCTCGTCCAGGTCCAGCTTGTCGACCTCGACGATCACCGGAGCGGGACGGTCACCGACGGCGACGGCATAGTCGGCCAGCGATTCCGTGACCGCCGACGTGGTGAGCAGGATGGCCGGGGCCGAATCCTCGATGACGGCGGCGATGCGCTCATCGTGTCGGCCGCCCTTACCGGCCTGCGGCACCGACAGCGGAACGCCGATCAAGCCGGCTTGCAGCGTGGACAGGAAGGCGATGACGTATTCGAGGCCCTGGGGCGCCACGATGACCGCGCGCTCCCCGATGTCGGCGATCTGGCGCAGTTCCCAGGCCAGGCTGTGTACGCGGCGGTAGAGCTGCGCCCAGGTGAGGCTGATGGCGACGCCTTCGGCGTCGAGTTCGTAATTCAGGTAGGTGTACGCCAGATCGTCCGGCTGCAGGCTCGCGCGCTCGCGCAGCACGCCGACGAGGGAACTCTGTGTCATGGGCATAAACCTCTATCAGTCATCACGCTCGATCAGTCAGCACGGCCGGTGGGCTATCGAATCTCGCCGGTGAGTTCGAATTCGGCCAGGGTGTCGGCGACCAGCTCGCGCAAACGCGCCTTGGAGTTCTCGGCACCGGGTTGATAGGCCTCGACGCCGATGTTGATCTTGCCACCTACCAAGACCGAGACCACAACCAACTGGCCGCCGCTGAGATCGAGGAAGCGCCGGGTCAGCCCCTGATCCACGCCCCGGAACACCGACCAATCCGCAGGCGTCCCGTCCACCGAGGCCAGTTCCTCGGGCATGACACCGACATTCGAACAGGTCACGGGGAGATCGTTGGCGCCGACGATGCTGTCGGCGAGCAGCCGGACGGCCTTGCGGGGCAGGAGGGGTACCAGCGGCAGCACATCCAGCAGCGGGTTGGGCGTGTCCTTGCCGGATTTGATCGCCTCACGGACCGCCGCCCGGGTGGCGGTCAGGTCCTTGGTCACCGGGGTGGGATCGATCTTCACGCTGGTCAGCGACATCGCGTTGGCGCGGTAGTCCTTGTCACCGCGGTCGGCCAGGGCGATCAGGAGGGATACGTCGCCGTCGGCGCCTCTTCGGTCCATCCGTTCGCCCAACCGCGCCGCGATCCCGGCCAGCAGGGCATAGGTGTTACCGCCGAGCGCGCGCGCCCGTTCGTCCCACAGCGTGGGTTCGATCCACACCGAGGTCCAGGGCACCACGACGGGCGCGTCCGGCCCGATGAACTTCGGCTTGGCCGCGGGCTTGGCGCCGTCCGGCTTCCCGGTGGCATCCTTGGCACCTGCCCGGACCAGTTTGACGAGTTTGGCGGCCGCCTTGGCCGCGTCCGGCAGCGCCCGCACGGTGTCTTTCAGATCGGCGGCCAGCGCCTTGCGGGTCGGGCGGGAATACGGTGCGGGGTAGCCGATGTCGATCTTGTTGCCGATGACGGCCGCCCACACCGCGAGTGCCGCACCGACTCCGTCACCCAGGCAATGCGTGCCGACGACGCAGACCGCGGTCGCGCCGCCGGACAGCGGCTGGACCGCGATGTGCCAGCCCGGACCGTCCTCGGCGTCGCAATGGATCTGCGAGCGGAAGTCGATCCAGTCGTTCAGATCTTCCCGCGGGATCGCGGTGTCCGCGACCTCCAGCGGGGACGCCGGGCCCGGGGTGGACACCCACCGGTACCGGGCGAACGGCAGCGGCGAGCGTTCGATCCGCCGGCCTGCCATGCCGTAGCCGAAATTGCGGTGGAACCGCCGCACGCCCTCCATGTCGATCGGGCGTTCGTAGACCCAGACGCACTGGATCGCCTGCATCCTGCCGGTGGCGTTGAGCGACCGGACCATGCCCTCGTCGAAGAGGTCGAGACGATTGTCCATCTGCGCACCGGACTCGGCCGTCATCACTGCGCCTCCAACTTGTCGGTTTCTGCCGCTACTCGATGTGGCCGGACAGTTCGAACTCGGCGAGCGTACTGGTCACCAGGTCACGCAGCCACTGCTTGGTGTTCTGCTCGCCGGGCTTGTAGGCGACGACGCTCAACGAGATCTTTCCGTTGACCCGCAGGGCCACCACGGTGAGCAGACCACCGCGCTTTTCCAGGGAATGCCGCGTGATGGTCCGGTCGACACCGCGGAAGAACATGTATTCGGCCGGGGTGCCGTCGGCCAACGCGACATCGGCGGGCAGCTCCCCCATGTTCGAACACGACACCGGCATGTCCGCGGAAAACCCGAACAGCACGTCGGCGACCGCGTGCACCGCGCGTTTGGGCACCCACGGCACCAGCGGCAGAAGCTGCAGCATGTCGTCGGGCACTTCGCGGGCCGCGGTGATGCCTTCCTTCAGCGCGGCGCGGGCGTGCGAGAGGTCGGTGGTCACCTTCGTCGGGTCGACGACGATGTCGGCGAGAATCACCGCATTGGCGCGGGTGTCACCGAACTGGCGGTCGGCTTGGGGCACGTTCAGCGTCACCAGACCGTCCTCGGCGCGATGACGTCCGAGACGCTCGGACAGCTTGGCAGCCAAACCGGCCACCAACGAATAGCTGTTTCCGCCAAGGGCCTGCGCGCGAGCATCCCACTCCTCGGTCGGAATGAAGACCGTCAGGGTGGGGACGTTCACGAGGTGGTCGGGACCGGTCGGCTTGGCAACGCGCACCGCGCTGGACCGGGAGATCTCGTGGCGGTGCGCCCGCGCCAGTTTGACGACGGAGACCAGGGTGCGGCCCAGCTCGGGCAACCCACGCACGGTGACGCGCAGATCTTCGACGATGGCCTGACGCCGGGTGCGAGCCTTGGGCGGGTTCCAGCCGTGATGGAGCTTGGCCTGGTGTGCGCCTTCCAGCAAGGCGAGGACGCCGGCGCTGCCATCACCGGTGCAGTGCGACGCGGTCAGCGATACCGCGGTGGAACCATCGGTCATCGGCAGCACACCCATGTGCCAGCTCGGGCCGTGTTCGGGGTCGAGTGGCATCGCCGTCCGCTCATCGACCCAGTCCGCGAGTTCGGAACGGGGCCGTGGCTCGGCGATGTCCAGCTCGCGCTGCGGACCGTGCACCGTCACCCAGCGGTGTCGCCCGAAGGGCAGGGGTGACGGCTCGATACGACGGCCCATCAGTCCGTAGCCGACGTTCTCGAAGAACGTGCGCAGTCCGTCGTAGTCGATGGGGTGCTCGTAGATCCAGTTGGCCTGCGCCACCGCTTCGGCACCCGTGGCACGCAACGCCAGGAACATCACCTGATCGGTGAACGTGAGCACGCCGTCTGATCTGGCGGCGTCCACCCGGGTGGGCTCGGATTTCGCGGTGTCGGACTTCGCGTTGTCTGACTTCGTGGTGGCACGCGTCATCGCACCGTCACCTTCCATGCGACTGAGATCAGGCGGTCTTGAGATCGAGATCGGCTGCCTCGGCGGCGGTGAACGCCTCCACCGGGACCAGTCCGTCGATCACCCGAAGGTAGACCTCACGCATCGACTCGACGTACCGCAGCACCGACTCGCGGGCGATCGAGTTGTTCGGGAAAGCGACGGTCACCGTCGTCTCCTTCTCACCCCGGTTCACCCACATACCGACCTGATAGGCCGACCGCGGATCGCTGTAGATCCGGCCGCCGAGGCTCTGGAAGTGCTCGATGACGCCCGGCAGCAGCATGCCGACGTCGATGAAGGACAGCATCGGCACGCCGGGATCGGGTGCGCGCACCCCTTCCCCGGAAGCCAGCTCCAGCACCCGCTCGAACGGCACGTGGGCCAGGTCCATCCCGCCGTCGAAGGACGCCTGCGCGGCCTGCGCGGTGTCGGCGAACGAGGTCACGTCCACGGGCACCGCGATCGGCACCAGGCCGGTGAACCAGCCCGTCGTCATGAAGTCGACCTGGGTCCGGCGGGTGGTGGTCGGCGTGATCACCGAGTAGGTGTCCTCACCGGTCAGCGCCGCGTGGGCCAGGGCGCCGCAGGCGAACACGCCGCCGCTGAACCGGGTACCGGCCGACGTGCAGGCGGCCTCGAACTTGTCGGTCTGTTCCAGATCGAGCAGCTGCAGGGTGATCACGTCACCGGAGTGCGGCACCGAGGCGTCGCCGAGTGGCAGCGAGAAGCCGGGCAGCGTGCCGCCGTTGAGCTCGAGGAAGTCGATCCACCCGCGCACCTCGTCGGACTCGGTGGTCAGGTCGGCGGTGTACTGGCGCTGCGCGATGCAGTATTCGGCGTAGCTGCCCGCCTCGGGGAGCTGCAGCGGCGCCTCGCCGCGCACCAGCGCGTCGTACATCATGTGGATCTCGACGAACGCCAGCCCGATGAACATCGCGTCGGTGTGCACGTGGTCGACGCTGATGTAGATGGTGAAGTGGTCGGCCCGCTGGATGACCCCGAAGTGGAAGCAGTCCCACTGCCACGGATCCGGGGTGGACATCACGTGGTCACGCCATTCGGCGGCGGCCATCTCGCCGTGCTCGGTCGCGACGAACTTGATGTCGCGCGGGTTGGTGACGGTGTGCCGGATGATCTCGCCGGCCTCGGGCTCGCCGGCGAACTCGAACCAGCTGTGGAACGTGTCGTGCCTACGCAGGTAGGCGTTGATCACGTGCGTCATGGCGCGCACGTCGCACTGGCCGGGTACGTCCCAGCCCGGGATGATCAGCCGGGCCATGTCGGTGCCCTCGGCGATGTGCTTGCGGTAGGCGAGCAGATGCTGCTCCTGCTGATAGCTCGTCGGCACGTCACTGACCGGAGCCTCACGCACTTTCGCCAGCGACGCCCGCGACGGATGCCACGAGATCACTACACCTGGTTCACCGATCCACTCTTGAATCGGCTTCATCGCAACCACTTATTGGTCTCCTACCTGGACGACGTCGACGGACGGGGTGCGCATCGATGCGCTCTCCGCCCTCACGACGGGACCGATACTGGCGAATCGGGCGCCAGAGCGTCGACAAGACGCTCCGTCAGCGCCCGCACGGTGCTGATGTCTGCTGATCCAATACGAATACCTGTTTCCGCCTCGATGCGGGTACGTACCTCGAGAGTCCCCAGGGAATCGAGACCATATTCGGTCAACGGTCGGTCGGGGTCCACCGCACGTCGCAGGATCAAGCTCACCTGCTCGACGACCATCTTGCGCATCCTGGCCGGCCACTCATCGAGCGGCAGATCGTGCAGCTCTACCAAGAACGCACTGCTGGCGCCGCCACTCCGCGGACCAGTGGACCGGAACGCCTCGGCGAACCGCGTGTTCTGTGCGAACGCGGCGATCCATGACGTCCCCGTCAACGAAGCGTAACCGGTATAGGTCCGATCGTGTCGAAGGAGCATGTCAAAGGCGTAGGCACCTTCTTCGGGATCGATCGCGGCCTCGCCGCTCTCGGAGGCCAGGCCGGTACCGGCGCCGATCTCGGCCCACGGACCCCACGCAATGGCAGTCGCGGGCAGGCCCTTGCTGCGCCGCCAGTGGGTGAAGGCGTCCAGCCAGCTGTTCGCCGCCGCGTAGGCGCCCTGGCCGGGCGAACCGACCAGCGCCGCCGCCGAGGAGAACACGCAGAACCAGTCCAGCGTCTGCTTGGCCGTCGCGGTGTGCAGGTTCCAGGCGCCGTACACCTTCGGCGCCCAGTCGCGTTCGACGAGTTCGTCGGAGATGTTCAGCAGGGCGGCGTCTTCGACGACCGCTGCGCCGTGCAGGACGCCGCGAAGCGACAGCCCGGTGGCGCAAGCCGCCACCACCAGCCGCTCGGCGGTCTCCTGCTCGGCGATGTCACCGAGTGAAACTTCCACCTCGGTACCGCCGCGCCGGATCCGTTCGATGACCTCCTGGGCGTGCTGTGACGGCGCAGACCGGCCGTTGAGCACGATCCGGCCGCACCCCGCGGCACCCAGCTTCTCGGCCAGGAACAGGCCGAGCCCGCCCAGACCGCCGGTGATGATGTACGCCGAATCGGACCGGCCCACCCGGCCTTCCTGAGGCGGAACCACCGCGGTGATCTGGCCGCCGTGCGGAATGTCGAGCACGAGCTTGCCGGTGTGCTCGGCCGCACCCATCACCCGGATCGCGGTGGCACCGTCCTCCAGCGGGTAATGCGTGGTCTCCGGCAGCGGCAGGACGCCGTTGGCGATCTGCTGGTAGCAGACCTCCAGCAGGCGGTGCACCGTGTCGGGGTTGGTCAGCGAGAGCAGCGCGAGGTCGACGGCGTAGAAGGACAGGTTGCGCCGGAACGGGAAGAGACCCATCCGGGTGTCCCCGTAGATGTCGCGCTTGCCGATCTCGACGAACCGGCCGCCGAACGACAGCAGTTCCAGCCCGGCCCGCTGCGCGGCGCCGGTCAGCGAGTTCAGCACGATGTCCACGCCGTAGCCGTCGGTGTCGCGACGGATCTGCTCGGCGAATTCGGTGCTGCGGGAGTCGTACACGTGCTCGACTCCCATGCCGCGCAACAGCTCTCGGCGCGCATCGCTGCCGGCGGTGGCGTAGATCTCCGCACCGGCGGCCCGCGCGATGGCGATCGCGGCCTGCCCGACACCACCGGTGCCGGAGTGGATCAGCACCTTGTCCCCCGCCGCGATCCTGGCCAGGTCGTGCAGGCCGTACCAGGCGGTGGCATGTGCGCTCGGCACGGCGGCGGCACGGTTCGTCGGCAAGCCGGGCGGCAGGGTGACGGCCAGATTGGCATCGCACGTGACGAAGGTCGCCCAGGTGCCGCCGGCCGACAGGCCACCGACCCGGTCGCCGACCTTGTGCCCCACCACGCCGGGACCGACGGCGGTCACGACGCCGGCAAAATCGCCGCCGAGCTTGGGTTGGCGGCCCTCGAAGCTCGGGTACCTGCCGAAGGCGATCAGCACGTCGGCGAAGTTCAGGTTCGACGCCGTCACCGCGACCTCGATCTGGCCGGGCCCGGGGGCGACGCGCTCGAAGGCGGCCAACTCCAGGGTCTCGATGTCGCCGGGGGTGCGGATCTGCAACCGCAGACCGTCGCGGGCCGGGTTCACCACCGTGGTGCGGCGTTCCTCGGGACGCAACGGACCGGACACCAGGCGCGCGGAGAACCACTTGCCGCCCCGCCATGCCGTCTCGTCCTCGTCGGAGCCGGACACCAGCTGGGCCGCCACCGGAGTGGCGTCGGTGTAGTCGTCGACGTCGATCTGGGCCACCCGCAGTTGCGGGTACTCGGTGCCGATCACGCGCACCAGCCCGCGCAGACCGGCCTCGTCCAGGTTGGCGGCGTCGTCGGCCAGCACCGTCTGCGCATTGCGCGTGACGACGTGCAGGCGCGGCGCCTGACCGACCACCTCGGGCAGTTCCCGGACGATGTGCACCAGGTGGCGGACGTTGTCCCCGCCGCGCACCCCGGACTGCTTGTCGGTGACCCCGCGCCGTGGCGGGGTCACGACCAGAACATCACCGAAAGCGTTGGAGGCCAACAGTTCACGCAGCCGGATCGCCTGGGCGTCATGGTCGGAGTGTTGCGGCCACACCATCGTGGTGACCTCCAGACCGTGCACCTTGATGGCGTCGGCCAGTTTGGTGGCGAGCAGGTCGGCGGCATCCGAAGTGCTGATCAGCAGCCAGCTGCCGGGGTTGGCGTACTCGACCTCCGGCAGATCCTGCTGGGTCCACTCGATGGTCAACAGCCGGTCGCTGAAGGTGCGCTCGAGCTGGCCGGTGTCGGAGACGCCGCTTCCCAGGCGCAGTCCCGTGACCGCGAGCAGGACGTTGCCGTCCTCGTCGAGCAGATCCAGGTCGACCTCGACGGTCGCGGATGTCACGCTGGTCAGCCGGGCATGGCAGTAGTGCACGTTGCGCGTCGACCCGTAGGCACGCAGCTTGCGCACGCCCAACGGCAGCAGCAGCGCCCCTGAGAGGTCACCGAAGATCGCCGGATGTGCGCCGACGGCTTGGAAGCAGGCGTCCAGCAGGGCGGGGTGCACGCCGTAGGCGGCCTGCTGGGAGCGGATCGAGCCCGGCAGCGCGACCTCGGCCAGGACCGAGTCGTCGGGACCGGCATCGGTGCCCTCGTTGACGTTGACCGCCACCAGGCCCGCGAAGGCGGGCCCGTATTGGATGCCACGCTGGGTGTACCAGCTGCGCAGTTCCGATCCGTCCAGCCGTTTGGGGTGGGCGGCCAACAGCGCGTCGACGTCGTGCGCGGCGGGCGCCCCGGCGTCTGCGGCGACGCGCAGCACGGCACCGGCCCGCTGCACCTGCTCGCCCTGCTGGTAGGTCTCCACCAGGAAGTCGGCGACACCCGGCGCGGCGACCGTCGAGGCCGCCGACACCACGGTGCTGTCTTCGAGCAGCAGCATCTCGTCGAAGGTGATGTCGTGCACCTCGGCACCGTCACCGAGCACCGTCGCGGCCGCCGCCAGGGCCATCTCGCAATAGGCCGCACCCGGGAGCGCGGCGACACCGAGTACCTGGTGGTCGCCCAGCCACGGCTGCGTGCCGGTGCCCAGGTCGGACTGCCAGGCGTGCCGTTCGGGCTCCTCGGGCAGTCGCACGTGCGCGCCGAGCAGCGGGTGCACCGCCAGCGTCGCACCGCCGGGAGGCAGCTCGTTCGGGTCGCGCACCAGCATGAGCGGACGCCGGGTCCACGTCGGCAGCGGCGCGTCGACCAGACGGCCGGACGGGTAGAGCACGGAGAAGTCGATCTGAGCTCCGGCGTTGTGCAGGTCGGCCACCACGGCGAGCAACCCGGCCGGGAGCTCCTGTTCGCGGCGCACACTCGCGAGGGCCGCGTAGTTGATGTCCAGTGAGCGCGCGGTCTGATCCACGGCGTGGGTCAGCAGCGGATGTGGGGACAGCTCGGTGAACACCCGGTAGCCGTCCTCCAGCGCGGCTTGCACCGCGGCGGCGAAGCGGACCGTGTGGCGCAGGTTGTCCACCCAGTA
Source organism: Mycolicibacterium cosmeticum (assembly GCA_016197365.1). GTDB lineage: Bacteria > Actinomycetota > Actinomycetes > Mycobacteriales > Mycobacteriaceae > Mycobacterium > Mycobacterium cosmeticum_A. The sequence goes on from JACPVS010000021.1 coordinate 231,007, forward strand.
GTCGGCGTCCCAGTCCACCAGGTCGCGCGGGTCATACATGGTGGCCGAGTAGTACGGGACGCTCGGATCGCCCGGGTCCAGGTCGGCCAGGGCATCGGCGAGGTCGTCGAGGATCGGGTCGACCTGCGGGGTGTGCGACGCGACGTCCACGGCCACCTCGCGGGCCATGATCTCGCGGCGCTCCCACTCGGCCACCAGTTCGCGCACGGATTCTTTCGCGCCGCCGACGACGGTTGAGGTCGGCGAGGCGACCACCGCCAGGACGACGTCGTTGACGCCGCGGGCCTGCAACTCGGAGAGCACCTGCTTGGCGGGCAGCTCGACCGACGCCATCGCGCCGGTGCCGGCGACCCGGCTCATCAGCTGCGAGCGACGGCAGATCACCGTGACGGCGTCCTCCAGGGACAGCACGTCGGCAGCGACCGCCGCGGCGATCTCGCCCATCGAGTGGCCGATCACCGCACCGGGGACCACACCGTAGGCCTTCAGGGTGGCCGCCAGAGCAACCTGCACCGCGAAGACGGTGGGCTGGACCTTGCCGATACCGGTGACGGTCTCGGGGGCCGTCATCGCCTCGGTCACCGAGAAGCCGGACTCCTCGGCGATCAACGGCTCCAGCGCGGCGATGGTGGCGGCGAAGACGGGTTCGGCGGCCAGCAATCCGGCACCCATCCCGGCCCACTGCGAGCCCTGGCCGGAGAACACCCAGACCGGGCCTCGGTCATCGGCGCCGACGGCGGCCTCGTACGGGGCGCCTCCGTCGACGACCCCACGCAGGGCCGTCACGAGCGATTCGGCGGAGTCGGCGATCACGGCGGTCCGCACCGAACGGTGTGACCGGCGGCGGGCCAGGGTGTACCCGAGGTCGCGCAGACTGACGTCGGGGTGTGCGGCCACCCAGTCGGCCAGCCGGCCGGCGGTGCGGCGCAGTTCGTCGGCGGAGGTGGACGACAGCACGAAGACGAGCGGGCCCTGCTCGGCAGGCGCAGCGTCCTCGGCATTGGTCTGCGGTGCCTGCTCGAGTACCGCGTGCGCGTTGGACCCGGAGATGCCGTAGGCCGACACGGCGGCGCGGCGCGGTCCACTCTTGTCCGGGAACGCGGTCACTTCGGTGGGGACGAAGAATTCGGTGCCGAGGCGTTCCATCTCGTCGGGCATCCGGGAGAAGTGCAGGTTCGGCGGGACCACACCATTCTGCAGCGCGAGCACGCTCTTGATGACACCCACCACCCCGGACGCGGACTGGCTGTGCCCGAAGTTGGTCTTCGACGAACCGATCGCGATCGGTCCGGTGCCGCCGTAGACGTCGGCGAGGCTCTTGAATTCGATGGGGTCACCGACGGGCGTGCCGGTGCCGTGCGCCTCCACGAAGCCGACCGTGCCAGGGTCGATGGCACCCGAGTCCAGAGCCGCCCGGTACACGGCGACCTGAGACTCGTTGGACGGCGTCAGGATGTTGACGGTGTGGCCGTCCTGGTTTGCGGCGGTGCCCCGGACGACGGCGAGGACGCGGTCGCCGTCGCGTTCGGCGTCCGACAGGCGTTTCAGCAACAGCACGGCGCTCGCCTCGGCGAACACGAAGCCGTCCGCGTCCGCGTCGAAGGCCCGGCACCGGCCGGTGCCCGAGAGCATGCCCTGCGCCGACGCGGATGCATATTTGCGCGGATCGAGGATGATGTGGGCGCCACCGGCCAGCACCAGATCGCTCTCACCGAAGTGCAGACTGCGGGTCGCCATGTGCAGCGCCAGCAGACCCGACGAGCAGGCCGAGTCCACGGTGAAGGCCGGACCGCGCAGACCCATATGGAAGGCGACCCGGCCCGACGCCATGCTGTAGTTGTTGTGCGTGAAGCCGTAGGGCCCCTCGATGGCGTGCGCGTCGGCGGCGATCAGTTGGTAGTCGTTGGTCGTCAGACCCATGAAAACGCCGGTCAGCGAACCGTCCAGCGTCGCGGGATCGATACCCGCGTGCTCGACTGCTTCCCACGCGGTCTCGAGGAGAAGTCGGTGCTGCGGATCGGCGGCGGTCGCTTCGCGGTCACCGATGCCGAAGAAGTCGGCATCGAAGCCGGCGACGTCGTCCAGGAAGGCGCCCCACTTGGAGACCGACCGACCGGGCACTCCGACCTCGGGGTCGTAGTGCTCCTCGGCGTCCCAGCGCTCGAGCGGAACCGTCGTGACGTAGTCGTCGCCGCGGAGCAGCGCTTGCCACATCTGCTCAGGTGAGTCGATTCCGCCAGGCAACCGCACCGCCATACCGATGACGGCGACTGCTGTGACAGGTGTCTCAACCACGTAGTTCCAACCTCTTTCGGACGTTAAGACTTCAAAGACGAGCGTGCATCAGATACGGCTCTCGGGCCCATGTTTGCCTCATGTGCGCCGCACTGCGCTGCCCCGATCCTTTCTCCGCCCCAGTGCCGAAACTCGTCGGTGAGTCGGTAGCGTAGCCGTCTGCGTTGACGATGACGTTAAAAACCGAGCAAATCCTTTAAGGACTTTACAGTTTCAAACGCCGCGACGCGCAGGCTACACGAGCAATATCAAGATCGCCTAGCTACTTGCGGATACGCCCGCCACCTGCGCGTAGGCATAGAAATTGACGTCTCAGTAAATGTGGCGTACGTCACTTAGCTGAGATCGTCATTAGCCACGCCATACAGCAGCTAATAATAGCAGCTAACGTAAATTGGTTGCTACCGGTGGCCGCTCCGATGCGGAACGACTGTTCACTCACTTTGGAAACCCGCCCGTATCGCCACTAGCAGCAGAAACACTGGTAACACCCGCCCCAGTCATATGCGCCGCCACGTCGCGAACCCGTCCACGATCGCTCATGACGGCCCACCATGGCAACCGTTGAGTAGGTAACGACTAACGACCTCTCAAGCCACCTAGGAAAGGTGGCGAAGTCAGGACGTGACATCGACCACGGATGCCGCGGCGGGCACACCCCGCCAGGCCCCCGGTAGAGCCCCAGCAATATCCGGTCGCGACCTTACTGAGGAGTTAGTTTGAGGCCCAGGCAAAATATGGAACGGCCGCGCCGAACCGTCTAACCGACGGCCGAGGCGGGGTACGTGAAAGGCGCGCCGAACTGCGGAATCGCCGTGAAGCCCCGTTCCCGCGCGTGCCCGGCCGCCCGCCGGATCAATGCGGCGGTCGCCACGAAGCCGGCTTGGTCGGGCACCAGCATGGGCGTGAGCAGCCGATTGTGGACGTACCCGAACGCGAGTCCCGACGCGGGATCCGCCCAGCCCAGCGAGCCGCCCAGGCCGACATGACCGAATCCCGGCAGCACGCCGGGGAAAGGCAGCCCGTGGTAGCCGAGGTGGAACGACATCGGCATCAGCATGGAGCCGTCGGGATGCAGACTGGGACGTCCCGTGAGACCGTCCACCAGCGTCCGGGACAGGAACCGGGTTCCGTCCAGCTCGCCGCCGTTGGCGATGGCGCCGTACATGCGTGCGAGCGCCCGTGCGGTGACCACCCCGTTGGCCGAGGCCATCTCACTGTCCAGCAGCGGCATGTGCCCCTGCACCATCGAGCGCATGCCGGGGAAGTACATCGCGCCGAATCCACCCGAGAACGGCAGCGCAGCCAGGTGTGGGGCGACGGCGTTGAAGATCGGGTTCTCCCAGACGCCCTGCGGTCCGATGATCCGTGCCGGCTGCGTCGGCGCCGCGGCGGGCGGGCGCCCCAGGTAGACCCCGTCGAGACCCAGCGGCGCGGCCAGCTCGGAGCGGAACAACTCGGCCATCCCGTGCCCGGTCACTGCCCGCCCCAGGCCCGCCAGCAGCCAGCCATAGGTGAGCGCGTGGTAGGCCGGTCGGCCGTGGAACAGGCCGGGCCGAGCGGCTGCCACGCGCCGCTCCATCAGTTCGTGGTCGAGCATCTCTGCTTTGGTACAGGGGCCCAGCTGGGACAGCCCTGCCCGGTGCCGCATGACGTCGCGCACCGTGATCGCCGCTTTGCCATTGGCCGCGAACTCCGGCCAGTACTCGGCGACGGGGACGTCGTAGTCGAGCAGGCCGCGGTCGACGAGCCGATGGATGACGGTGGAGGCGAGCCCCTTGGTCGCCGAGAAGACCATCGCGCCCGTATCCGCCGACCAGGCGTGCCGGCCGCGGCGGTCGGACCAGCCGGTCCACACGTCGACGACGGGAACCCCGTCCAGATACACCGACAACGCGCCGCCGCCGAAGCTGCGGTGACCGAACAACTGCGCGAAGGCCTTCACCGCGCAGGCGAAGCTGGGGTCGGTGGCCCCGTGCACCCCGCGCGGCAGATCGACATTGTGCAGGGGCGCAGCGCTGCGCTCTCCCTCTATTGCGTACGTCACAGCAATTAATTTACTCGCATGCATAGCTAACTATCGAGGGGTGTTACCTATCCGTGAGGCCGTGCGTATTCCGCACATCGAGGCGGTTTCTGGCCAGCACCGCTGCCGGAACCGGCAGCGCATGCGGCACCGGCGCGACGACGGTCCGATAGGACGTGAAAACTATTGCAGGACAAGGCTTTTGACGTGCATTCGCGGCCCTGCGAGCGGCTCGGTCAGAGGCGGGAGTACCGCGCGGAGTCGACGTTGTTCACGATGGCCCGCATGCGGATGCGAGCCTGCGCGATTTGCTCGCGCGCTGCACTGACGGGTCGTTCGATCGACGTCGGCTCCGCCAGCTGTGCAGCCACGTAGCTCTGGACCGCCTCGACGGTGCTCTCCGAATCCGACGGCACCGAGATGCCGCCTGCCCGCACCGTCCGGACCGGCTTCTCCGTCGTCCAGTTGGAGATCGCCACCGGAACTGCTCCCTCGGTGGCGCCGATGATCAGCGCGTGGGCGCGGTCGCTGGCGACGATGGCCGACGTGCGGTGCAGCGCACGGACCTGATGTTCCCACTCGGCGTGGGTCTGCTTCTCGAACAGCAGGGGTTCGGTGCCCGGGTGCAGGGCCTGCGCCAGTCGCACCGTGTGCTCGTGATCGCGGCGCACCTGGCTGTACGCCTGGAGTTCCAGGTTGTGGCGATCCGCCAGCCCGCGCAGTTGGGCGATCTTCTCGTTGTTGAGGTCGCCGCGGTCGCGCCGGGTCGTGACGGCCAGGACCCTGCGCTTCGCGAGCGGGGGGCCCAGACCGCCGGACTGCGGATCGGCGCCCTCGCCGAAAGCCCAGTCCGGCACGACCTCGCCGACCCCGAACGAATTCCTGGTTGCGGCGTCGCGCCACGCGACCATCGCCATCGCCCTTCGCGACACCCGGTCCAGCAGCGGGACCGCGACGGTTTCGTCGACCCGCCGCGACCGGGACGTCGCCTGGTCGCCGACCGAGGACATCCGCACGCCGGCACCGACCTGCAGGGCCGTTCCGCCGCGGGCTCGGGGCGCCAGCGCCACCAACAGATTGCCCGCCGCCGCCATACCCTTCCCGAACTTCGGGTAGGAAATCTCGCCGGCAGGCAGCACGAGGATGGTGCGTTTGGCGAAGACCTTGGTCGAGGCACCCCTGAGCCAGTCGATCGCCCGGTCATAGAGCACCTCGTCGCCGCGCAGACCCAGCGCGCTGAGGTAGCCCTCGTCGTTGGCCTCGCCCGGTTCCCGCCGTCCCACATGCACATGCAGCTCGACTCCGTCCATCCCCTGAAAGCTGCGGAGCAGACCACGCCGGAGAATGGAGTCACCGATGTTGTCGTTCTGCCCCCAGGTGGAGAGAAAGACTTGGGTCAAGGCCTGGAACCTCCGAGGAACGGACCGCGGACAGGTCCGGGTCGCCAAATTGTCGGGTACGTCACATGATTACATGCAGTCAGCCGAAGCAACCAATCGTTGCCAGGCTCAGCAGCTCTGAAGGCGATACGAACACCGATCTCAGACATTCACCAGCGGTCGGAGTGTATACCCGCAGCGGCCGGTGGCGCCGTCCGAGAAGCCTTGTCGGCGAACCACGATCAGCCTTGCGGTCCGTCGGCGGCATCCAGGATCTCCTGCGCCGCCAATGCCGGGGTCAGTTCTCCCTCGCGCACCCGGCGCTCGACCTCGGCGCGCGATTCGCGGACCGCGGGGTGCGAGAGCACCCTGTCCAGCACGGCGTCGCGCACCATCGCCCAGGTCCAGTCGACCTGCTGCGCGCGCCGGCGCGCCTCGAACTCCCCCACTTCGGTGAGCACCCGCCGATGCTTTTCGACGGTGTCCCACAACTGCACCAGACCGTCGCCCGTCAACGCACTCATCGTGAGAACCGGCGGCCGCCAGAGTGTTTCGCGCGGATAGATCAGACGCAGGGCTGCGGTGAGTTCGCGCGCGGCCGCCTTGGCCTCCACCGCGTGATTCCCGTCGGCCTTGTTCACCACTACGACGTCCGCCAGTTCCAGGACGCCCTTCTTGATGCCCTGGAGCTGATCGCCGGTGCGGGCCAGGGTGAGGAACACGAAGGTGTCGACCATGTCGGCCACCGTCACCTCGGACTGCCCGACCCCGACCGTCTCGACCAGGATCACGTCGAAGCCGGCCGCTTCGAGCAGCACGATGGTCTCCCTGGTGGCCCTGGCCACGCCACCGAGCGTGCCGGAGGTCGGCGACGGCCGGATGTAGGCGTCGGGGTGCACGGCCAGCCGGGCCATCCGCGTCTTGTCACCGAGGATGGATCCCCCGGTCCGGGTGGAGGACGGGTCGACGGCCAGCACGGCGACTCGGTGGCCCCGCTCGATGAGGTGCATCCCGAGCGCCTCGATGGTGGTCGACTTCCCCACCCCCGGAACGCCGGTGATACCGACGTGCAGCGCCTTGCCCGCCTCGGGCATGAGTTCCAGCAGCAGCTGCTGGGCGCGGGTCCGGTGATCGGCCCTGGTCGACTCGACCAGGGTGATGGCCCGCGCGAGCGCGGCGCGCTCGCCGTTGCGGATCGCCGCGGCGAGATTCTCGACGGTCTGTGTCATATCCCGGGTCGCTCCGCTCCTGCCCGCCGTGTCATATCCCGGGTCGCTCCGCTCCTGCCCGCCGTGTCATATCCCGGGTCGCTCCGCTCCTGCCCGCCGTGTCATATCTTGGGTCGCTCCGCTCCTGCCCGCCGTGTCATATCCCGGGTCGCTCCGCTCCTGCCCGCCGTGGCCACCACTAGCTCAGCTGATATCCCAACCGCTCGGCGAGCTTGCCGAGCAGACCGATCGCCGCATCGGCGATGACGGTGCCGGGCGGGAAGATCGCCGTCGCGCCCGCGGCGTACAGCTCGTCGAAGTCGCCGGGCGGGATGACGCCGCCCACCACGACCATGATGTCGGGCCGCCCCACCGACGCCAGTGCGTCGCGCAGCGCGGGCACCAGCGTCAGGTGACCGGCGGCCAGCGAGGACACCCCGACGACGTGCACGTCGTTGTCGGCGGCCTGCTGGGCCACCTCCTCCGGGGTGGAGAACAGCGAGCCGACGTCCACGTCGAAACCGATGTCGGCGAACGCCGTGGCGATCACCTTCTGGCCGCGGTCGTGACCGTCCTGGCCCATCTTGGCGACCAGGATGCGCGGCCGGCGGCCGTCGGCCTCGGCGAACTTCTGCACCAATTCCGTTGCCGTACCCACGTTCTGAGCCTTCCCCACCTCATCGCGGTACACCCCGGCGATGGTCCGGATCTCGGCCTGGTGGCGGCCGTACACCTGCTCCAGCGCGTCGGAGATCTCGCCGAGCGTCGCCTTGGCACGCGCCGCGTCGATGGCCAGTGCCAGCAGGTTGTTGCCCAGCCCGTCCTCACCGGCACTCTCATGCACACCGGCCGCACGGGTCAGCTCCGCCAACGCGGCCTGCGTGACGGACTCGTCGCGCTCGGCACGCAGGGCGGCCAGCTTCGCCAGCTGCTCGGCCCGCACCCGGGAATTCTCGACCTTGAGGACCTCGATCTCCTGGTCCTCGTCCACCTGGTACTTGTTCACCCCGATCAGCGGCTGCGCACCGGAGTCGATCCGCGCCTGCGTACGGGCGGCGGCCTCCTCGATGCGCAGTTTCGGGATGCCTTCGGCGATCGCCTGCGCCATGCCACCGTGCTCGGCGACCTCGGCGATGTGCGCGCGGGCCTTCTCGGCGAGCTGATGGGTGAGCCACTCGACGTAGTAGGAGCCGCCCCACGGGTCGATCGGCCGGGTGGTGCCGGACTCCTGCTGCAGCAGCAGCTGGGTGTTGCGGGCGATGCGGGCGGAGAAGTCGGTCGGCAGTGCCAGCGCCTCGTCTAGCGCGTTGGTGTGCAGCGACTGGGTGTGGCCCTGGGTCGCGGCCATCGCCTCGATACAGGTGCGCGCCACGTTGTTGAACGGATCCTGGGCGGTCAGCGACCACCCCGAGGTCTGCGAATGGGTGCGCAGGGAAAGCGATTTGGAGCTCTTCGGCTCGAACTGTGCGACCAGCTCACTCCACAGCAGCCGGCCCGCACGCAGCTTGGCGACCTCCATGAAGAAGTTCATCCCGATGCCCCAGAAGAACGACAACCGCGGCGCGAACTTGTCGATGTCCAGCCCGGCTTCGAGGCCGGCCTTGATGTATTCGACGCCGTCGGCCAGCGTATATGCCAGCTCCAGATCGGCTGTCGCACCGGCCTCCTGGATGTGATAACCCGAAATCGAGATGGAGTTGTACTTCGGCATCTTCGCGCTGGTGTAGCCGAAGATGTCGGAGATGATCCGCATCGAGGGCTTGGGCGGATAGATGTAGGTGTTGCGGACCATGAACTCTTTGAGGATGTCGTTCTGGATAGTGCCGGCCAGCTTCTCCGGCGGCACGCCCTGTTCCTCGGCCGCGGCCACATACAGCGCCAGAATCGGCAGCACCGCACCGTTCATGGTCATCGACACCGACACGCTGCCCAGGTCGATCCCGTCGAACAGCTGGCGCATGTCCAGGATCGAGTCGATGGCCACACCCGCCATCCCGACGTCGCCGGCCACCCGGGGGTGGTCGGAGTCGTAACCACGGTGGGTGGCCAGGTCGAAGGCCACCGACAGGCCTTTCTGACCGGCAGCCAGGTTGCGGCGGTAGAACGCGTTGGACTCGGCGGCGGTGGAGAACCCGGCGTACTGCCGGATGGTCCACGGCTGGTTCACGTACATGGTCGGGTACGGGCCGCGGATGAACGGCGGGTCACCCGGGAAGCTGTCCAGCGGGTAGCCCTGAGCGACGGCGTCGTCACGGTCTGCGGCGGTGTACACCGGCTTGACCTCGATGCCTTCCGGGGTGACCCAGTCGAGCTGCTCGGGCGTGTATCCGTGCGCGGTGGCAGCGGCCGCGGTCAGCTCGGTGACGGCGTCCGAGGTCGGCGCGACCGGAGTCGTCTCCCCCTGCAATGGGACGTCGGCGAAACTCTGGATTCGTGTCGATACGGTCATGACTAGGCCCCCAATCGGGTCAGCAGGTTCGAAAGCGCTTCGACCGCATCGATTTTCGCAGTCAGGTAGTCGTCCGGCTTCGACGCCGCATCGGCGACCGCCTTCTCCGGTCCGGCCAGATAGACGTGCGCCACACCGGCCGCCCGCGCGGCCGCGACCACCTCGGCGGCGTCGCTGCCGTAGCGCGCGTCGGTACCGCAGATCACTGCCGCGGTCCGGCCACCGGCCGCCGCGGCGACACCGGCGGCGTCCACGGTGCCGGGGTTGACCGCCTCGATGCCGCCCGAGGCCAGCAGGTTGGCGGCGAAGGACGTACGGATGTTGTGCTCGGCGAGCGGGCCCAGCGGAAGCAACAGCACCTGCGGCCGCGCGCCGTTGACACGCAGATAGGCGTCCGAGCGGTCCCGTAGCGCCTCGAAGCCTGCGGCGTAGCGTGCCACCCCGGGGGCCGAATCATGCTCGGCGAGTGCGGCTTCGGCCAGATTCGGGAATTCGTTGACACCGGTGAGCGCCTTGCGGCGGTGCGCGATGTCGTCGGCCCGGCGGTCCCGGATCTCGGCGATGCGACCGGTCAGATGGTCCTGGGCAGCGGCGAACCCGCCCAGGCTCTCCAGCTCCTGGAAATGCGCCCAGGCCTGGTCGGCCAGGCCGGCGGTGAGGTCCTCGACGAACCACGATCCCCCGCTGGGGTCGAGCACCCGGCCCAGGTGGGACTCCTCCAGGAGCAGCAGCTGGGTGTTGCGGGCCATCCGGCGCGAGAAGCTGGTCGCGGTGCCGGCCAGGCCGCCGGGGATCGCGGAGTCGAAGGTCTGCACCAGTACCGTGTCTGCGCCGCCGACGCCGGCCGCGAACGCGGCGACGGTGGTGCGCAGCATGTTCGTCCACGGGTCGCGCTGCGACATCATCGGCGAGGACGTGACGGCGTGGACGGTTGCCGCGCCGCCCTCCGGCGCCCCGACGACCTCGGCCACCCGGGCCCACAGCGTGCGCGCGGCGCGCAGTTTGGCGATGGTGAGGAACTGGTCGTCGTCCGCCGCGAAGCGGAAGCTGATCTGCGCGACGGCCTCCGCCGTCGGTACGCCGGCCTCGGTGAGGATGCGCAGGTAACCGACACCGGCCGCGACGGCACCGGCCAGCTCCCAGGACGCGCTGGCGCCCAGGTTGTGCAGGGCGACCCCGTCGACGGTGACGGAGCGGACTCCCCCGCGGTATCCGGTGGCCTTGCCCGCCGCGGCGGTGACCTCGTCGATCGTGGCGGACGGGGCGCCGGTGAGAGCCGCAGTCAGCGGATCCCCGCCGAAGTCGATCGACAGCCGGGCGCGCTGCTCGTCGTCGAAGCCGCCGATCAGGGCCAGCACCGCGTCGGCCGCCGCCGCATAGTCGGTGCCGGCGTCGAGCACCACCGGAACCAGGTCCAGGAACACGCCCTCGAGCAGACGGTCCAATTCCGCCGCGGCCACCCCATCGGTTCCGCCGACCCGCAGCTGCAGCGCGCTCACACCCTCGGTCAGGGCGCCCAGCACGGCGCCGTTGCCCTCGGCTACCTCGGACTGCCCGGGCAGTGGGAACGTCTCGGCGACCTTCCAGCCGGCCTGGACGTCGCGCAGCGCGTCCCCGCCCCGGGTGAACGGCCACTGCCCCGGCAGTGGGGCCTCGGCATGCCCGTCCAGCGCCGTGTAGAGCGGCCGCACGGGGAAACCCTCGTAGGTCGGTGAGTCGAGCAGACGTTCGGGCTCGGCGGGCAGATCCGCAAGGTCGCGGCGGCTGCTCTTCGCAAGCACGCCGGCCACTCCGGAACGCCAGCGCTCGCGATCCGATTCAATGACGCTCGAGGACACTCGCGGCTCCTGGGTGATCGCGGCTTGGGAGACAAAGCTCGGGGTTGAGCCCTGTCTGACCTAGTTAGACTAGCCAGCTGTGACTGGACCCCTGTCCACTGAGGCTAAATGATCGGTATCACGGCAGCGTACGGCGGGCAAAGGCTACTGGGCGGTAGCGTTTTTCCCGCCACCCACATCGGCCCGTAGTCTTGGCGGACGTGAAGCCCGTCGGCAGTACGTTGCGCACGGTCTGGACCGCGGTGACGTCGACCGCGACGCAGCTACCCCGCCGCCGGGTGATCGCCATCTCGGTGGTCAGTGTGATTCTCGTCGCATTCGCGCTTCTGGTGCCGTTGCCGAGCGCCGTCCAGCTGCGCGACTGGGCCACCTCGCTCGGCCCGTGGTTCCCGCTGGCATTCTTCGCCGCCCATGTGGTGGTGACGATCTTCCCGTTCCCGCGTACCGCATTCACCCTCGCGGCGGGTCTGCTCTTCGGCCCCTGGGTGGGCGTGCCCATCGCCGTCGTGGCAAGCGCACTGAGCGCGGTGCTGGCCCTGATCCTGGTGCGCGCGGCGGGCTGGCAGCTGAGCCGGCTGGTCCGGCATCCCCGGGTGGACACCCTGGACGCGCGGCTGCGTGAGCGTGGCTGGGTGTCGGTGCTGTCGATGCGGATGATCCCGGCCGTGCCGTTCTCGGTGTTGAACTATGCCGCCGGCGCCTCGGCCGTCCGGGTGGTGCCGTACACGCTGGCCACCATCGTCGGGCTGACACCGGGCACCGCCGCGATCGTCATCCTCGGTGATGCCCTCACCGGGAACATCAGCCCACTGCTGTTCCTGGTGTCACTGTGCACGGCAAGCGTAGGTATCGGCGGCCTGATCTATGAGATCCGGGCGCACCGGCGACACCACGAGACGCAGCAGAACTAGGCCGCGCGGTCCATCGACGAGACGGCCCGCAGAGACACGACGGCAGGCGCGGCGGTACGCGCACTGCTGCGGGGGTGCGCGGCCCGGGTGTGCAGCGCGATGAACGAACCGGAACGCACGACTCCGAGCGGTCCGGGACCCGCGAACCGCGAGATCCCCGACGCCTGCAACACGAAGTTCGCCTTGGCCTGGCGGTAGCCGATGCGTACGCCGAGCACGCTGAGCACCAGCAGACCGCCGACCCCCGGCAGGGCGAGCGCGGCCAGCGCCGCGATCGACACCGGCACCAGCATCTTGCTGACGGCCCGTTCCAGCACCGAGGCCGTCGAACCGACCGAACTGGCGCCGTGCAGGGACAGCGGCGCGGTGCGCGTCAGTTCCTGACTGAGGCCCACGGACGTGGTCCCCGCGAAGACGGGCGGCACAGTGGCCGGGCCCGCGACGACGGCGGTGTCCGCGGGGGCCGGCGCCAGCAGCACGGGTAACAGGTCGATGGGCGACACCGTCGCCGGTGCGGTGGCCGGCTGCAGCGGTGCTCCGCCGGTGACCGTGGCGAGCGGCGGCGTCGTTGCCGCCGGGAAACCCAGCAGGGTCGAGAGGTCACCCGGGATCTCGCTGATGGTGGTGACCGAGTTCCCCACCGATATCAGTATCGACTGCACCGTCGCCAGCACGTCACCGATCGGATCCTTCGACGTCGGCAGTGCGGCGAGCAGGGCGGGCAGCGCATCCACCGCGTCCTTCACCGAATTGGCCGCGGAATGGACGGAACCGGCCACCGAGGCGGCCAGCGGGGACACCGGCGGCGGGCCGAGCTTGATGGTCGTCGCGGGCGACGGCGGCGTCGGACCGGCGGGCGAAGCGGGCGTGGTGTCCTCGGTCGCGGCGAGCGTGGTCGCGGTACCGCCGGCGACTGTTGGGTCCGGCGACGTGGGCTCCGCAACCGGACTGTCCGCTTCGGGGGCGGCCTCGGACGTCGACGTGTTCGCCGTCTTGCCTTCGGGTTCGCTGGACTTCTGCTGTGTGCGCGGCTTCGGGAAAATCGTCACCTTCGGCGGCAGATGAAGGGAACCGGATCCGTTCAGGGCTCCAGTGAAGTCCCGGACCGTGGTCCGCAACCTGTCTTGCAGGACGCCAGCAATAACGGCCCCCGGCCGCGCATTCTTGATGGTCGACGTGGGCCCACCGGCCGCTGCGCCTGCCGGCGACGGATTGGCGTTTGCGCTGGACTGCGACGGTGAATCGCCGCCCTCGCTGCCGGTATCGGCCGCTGCGACGGCCGCGCAATTGAGGAAAAGGGTCGCCGAAACTGCACATACGCCCACCGCACCGCGCACACGCGTCATGACATCGCCCCTCGCCACCCCTGTTTCACCGGTCACCGAATACCGGCCACCGTCACGTGGCGGGCGTTCAGCTATCCCAAGATATGTCACTACGGAAAAATTATCGACGCGTTCAGCAACATCTCGCCGAATCCACATTTATCGGGTGGTCTGTCCGTGACCGACCCGACACCGGCAGACGGCCCGCAGCCGCGGGCCGCGGCACCGGTAGCTACGCGCGATGTGTCCCGCCGGGGAACTGTCCGGGCAGTTGCTGTGTCGGTCCGTCGAAGGTGGGAGCCGGCGGGCTGGGCGGCAGGGAGACCGGGGGTGCCGCACTGCCCAGCGGCGGGGTGGTCGACCGTGCCTCCGCCTCGGCCCGTGCGACGGCCTGCGCGATGGCCGGGTCGGTCTGCGTGTCGAACCAGGTGGCCACTTCCGCGGAGTCGTCCTCGGGTTTGGGCAGGTTCTCCTCGACCGGCGACGGCGTGTACCGGAACACCCCGTCGCTTCCCGGCGCGCCCAGCATCTTGGTGAATCCCTCCAGCGCAGAACCGAAGTCGCTGGGCACCAACCACACCTTGTTGGCCTCGCCCTTGGCCATCTCGGGCAGCGTCTGCAGGTATTGGTAGGCCAGCATCTCCGGCGTGGGCCGGCCCGCCTTGATCGCGGCGAACGTCTTCTCGATGGCCTTGGCCTCGCCCTGAGCCTTCAGATAGGCGGCCGCTCGTTCACCCTGCGCGCGCAGCATGCGGGATTGCCGGTCCGCCTCGGCGGCCAGGATCGCGGCCTGCTTGGCACCTTCGGCGGACAGGATCTGGGCTTGCTTCTGACCCTCGGCCGCTTTGATCGCCGCTTCCCGGCTACCTTCCGCCATCAGGATCATCGCGCGCTTCTCCCGGTCGGCGCGCATCTGCTTCTCCATCGACTCCTGGATGGACGGGGGCGGGTCGATGCTGCGCAGCTCGACCCGGGCCACCCGCAGACCCCACCGTCCGGTGGCCTCGTCGAGCACGCCGCGCAGCTGTCCGTTGATGGAGTCGCGGGACGTCAGCGTCTGCTCCAGCGTCATGCCGCCGACGACGTTGCGCAGCGTGGTGGTGGTCAGCTGCTCGACACCGACGATGTAGTTGCTGATCTGGTAGACCGCCGCCTGCGGATTCGTCACCTGGAAGTACACGACGGTGTCGATGTTCACCGTCAGGTTGTCCTCGGTGATCACCGGTTGCGGCGGGAAGGACACCACCCGCTCACGCAGATCCACCCGGGCCCGGATCTTGTCGACGAACGGCAGCAGCAGGGTCAGCTGGCCGGACACCGTCTTGCTGTAGCGGCCCAGCCGCTCGATGACGGCGGCCTCGGCCTGCGGGATCAGCGCGACCGACTTGGCGACGACGATGATGGCGAACAGGACCAGCACGGCCAACAGCACTACGCCTGCGACTGCACCTTCCATGGTGGGTTCCTTCCCCGGTCAGATGGTCTTGTAGACGACGGCGGTTGCGCCGTCGATCCGGATGACCGTGACGTGGTCGCCGGGTTCGAACACATCGTTGTCGTTGAGGGGCCTCGCCGTCCAGACCTCACCGTCGAGCTTGACCTGTCCGCCGTGGCGGGCCACCGTCTCGAGCACCAGCGCGCTCTTGCCTTCCAGCGCCCTGGCGGGTTCCGGCAGCCCCGTGCCCGCGGTGAACCGGCGCCGCAGCGCGGGCCGCACCAGCACCACCAGGAGCACCGACACGACGAGGAACACCGCACCGTCGGCCCAGATGGGCCAGTCGAAGAGAAAGCTGGTGCCCGTGGCGGCCAGCGCGCCGCCGCTGAGCATCAGCAAGAAGAAGTCACCCGTCAACGCTTCCGCACCGGCAAGGGCCAGTGCCGCGACCAGCCAGATCAAAGCGGGCATACAGGAAAGCCTAGCGTTTCCCGACGCGTGCGCGGGCAATCAGGCCGTAAGTGTCACCAGCAATTACACTGCGAGCATCATGTGGTGCCCGAGTGCTTCTCTGTCGGTGTGGGTGAACTCCTGGCTCGCGGGGGTCGCCGCGCCAGACGACGTCCTGGACGCGTTATCGCAATGGGCGCCAAAGCATTCGGTGACCGCCTATGACTCGGTGGCCGCCGGTTGCACGGGACTGCCCTGGCCCGACCTGTTCCATTCCGGCACCATGTCGTTGCTGCAGACGATGCGCACAGCGGCGGGCCCGCCGGTCGGCAGCCCCGCGCTGACGCTCGTGCTCCCCGTTCCCGGAGATGTGCGCGGCCTGCCCGCGGGCACGCAGTTCCAGCGGGATGCCGTCACCGTCGGCGAGGCGATCATCATCGGTCACGATCCGGCCAGCGCGGTCGGGTTGGTGCCCGAGTTCGATTACGAGGACCTCGACGATCCCGACTTCGAACCGGATCCGATTTCCCTTGCGTGGACGGTGTACTCGGTGCCGGTCGCGGGTGTCGTGGAGCACCTGGATCTCGGCGAGGCCGAGTTCACCCTGCGCTCCGCGGTCCGCTCGGCCGCCGATGCGCTCGGGGCGCTGCGCGCCGGGGCCAGTGCCGCCGACGTGGACGATCCGCGGGGCATGGTGGAGCAGTTGCTGGAGGCCACCCGACTGCACCGGGCGCCGGAGCATGCGCCCGAGCGGGCTATCCGGGTGCTGGAGAACGCCGCCCATGTGGACGCCATCATCACCGTCAGTTCGGGCCTGATGCCGATCGGGTTGCAGAGTTCCTCGGCGATGCAGATCGCCAGCGACACGCTGCGGCCGCTGTCCTCGGTGGTGCGCTCGGCCCGGCTCGCGGCCGTGAGCACCATCCTGCACTCGGCCTGGCAGCGCTGACGGTCAGAGATCCCGCGGACAGGTCAGCGCACACGGCGCGCCGTTCAGGCTGAAGCCGTGCCCGGGCGCCGGGTTCGACCCGACGACGCGCGCCGGTTCCCGCCCGTCCCGCAGTTCGGCCATCAGTTCGGCGGCCAGTCTCGCGTAGCGCGGATCGGCGTTGGGCGTGCCGGCGCGGGTCAGTTCGACACCCAACTCCTCGGCGACGTCCCGCAATTCGCTGTCCAGATCCCAGACCACCTCGATGTGGTCGGCGACGAATCCGATGGGGCACACCGTGACGGCGGTGATCCCGTTTCCTGCCAGCGTCCGGACATGGTCGGCCACATCGGGTTCCAGCCAGGGCACCTGCGGCGGACCGGACCGCGACTGCCAGACCAGGTCATAGTCCGCCACCCCCGCCGCGGCCGCCACCAGCTGCGCGGCATATGCCACCTGCCTGCTGTACAGGTTGGGGCCGTAACGCTCATCGGCGGCGATCGGGATCGAGTGGGCGGTGAACACCAGCCGCGCTCCGGGTGTCGCGGAACGCAGTGCGGCGCAGACGTATTCGGCATACATCTCGACCATCAGCGGGTGGTCGAAATACTGGCGCAGCTTCACCAGTTCGGGGGCGCCGTCGGCCGCCGCGGCGCGCCCCCTGGCGATGTCCTCGACGTACTGACGGCAGCTGGAGTAGCCACCCCAGGCCGACGTCGTGAACACCGCGGCGCGCCGGATCCCGTCGTCGCGCATCGCGATGACGGTGTCCTCGACGAACGGCTCCCAGTTGCGGTTGCCGAAATAGACCGGCAGCCCGGGCAATTGGAGGCGCAGCTGCTCGATCAACGCGCGGTTGATGCCGTTGATCGGGGACACTCCCCCGAAATGCAGGTAGTGCTCGGCCACCTCGTCGAGCCGGTGGGCCGGGATGTTGCGCCCCCGTGTCACGTTCTCCAGGAACGGCCGCACCTGCTCGGGTCCTTCGGGGCCCCCGAAGGAAAGAAGCAGCAGCGCATCAAACTCCACTAGAGCAGCTGGGTGCTGGCGCCACCGTCGGCGTAGATGATGCTGCCCGTGGTGGCAGGCAACCAGTCCGACAGCAGGGCGCACACGGTCTTGGCGACCGGCGTCGGGTCCTTCATGTTCCAGCCGACCGGGGCACGCTGATCCCAGCCCTCTTCGAGCAGGCGCATCTGATCGCCCGCCTCGGCACCCAGCGCGCCGCCCACGATGGCGCTCATCGCCAGGGTCCGGATGGGCCCGGCCGCAACGAGGTTGGAGCGCACGCCGAACGGGCCTGCTTCGCGGGCCACGAATCGGTTGACCGACTCCAGCGCGCTCTTGGCGACCGTCATCCAGTTGTAGGCCGGCATCGCCCGGGTGGGGTCGAAGTCCATGCCCACGATGCTGCCGCCGGAGTTGAGCACCGGCAGGGTCGCCTTGGCCAGCGATGCGTACGAGTACGCGGAGATGTGGATGCCCTTGGCGACATCGTCGTAGGGCGCGTCGAAGAACGGGTTGATGCCCATGCCGGTCTGGGGCATGAAGCCGATGGAGTGCACCACGCCGTCGAGCTTGTTGCCCTCGCCGATGACCTCGGTGACGCGGCCGGCCAGCGAGTCCAGGTGTTCGGGGTTCTGCACGTCGAGTTCCAGCAGCGGCGCCGGGTTGGGCAACCGGTCGGCGATGCGCTGGATCAGCTTGAGCCGGTCGAATCCGGTCAGCACCAGTTCGGCCCCGGCCTCCTGCGCCTGCTTGGCGATGTGGAACGCGATCGAGCTGTCGGTGATGATCCCCGTGACGAGGATGCGCTTGCCTTCGAGAATGCCTGTCATGTGAAAGTCCTTACTGTCGAAGCGAATTCGAGAAGATCTAGTGGCCCATACCCATGCCGCCGTCGACCGGGATGACCGCACCGGCGATGTAACGGGCATCCTCGGACGCCAGGAAGCTGACCGCACCGGCCACGTCCTCGGCGGTGCCGACCCGCTTGGCCGGGATGAAATCCAGTGCGCCCGCCTGGATCCGCTCGTCCAGCGCGCGGGTCATCTCGGTGTCGATGTAGCCGGGCGCGACGACGTTGGCGGTGACGCCGGCCTTGGACAGTTCCCGCGAGATGGAGCGGGCCATACCGATCAGACCGGCTTTGGCCGCCGCGTAGTTGGCCTGGTTGCCGATGCCCCACATGCCCGAGACCGATCCGATGTAGATGATCCGGCCGAAACGCTTGCGCTGCATGCTGCGCGAGGCCCGCTGGGTCACCCGGAACGCACCGGTGAGGTTGGCATTGATGACCTCGGTGAACCGCTCCTCGGTCATCCGCATCAGGAACGCGTCCTTGGAGATGCCGGCATTGGACACCAGCACCTCGACGGGGCCCTGGTGCTCCTCGACCTCGGTGAAGGCACGGTCGACGGCGTCGTTGTCGGTCACGTCGCACTCGACGCCGAACAGGCCCTCGGGCGCGCCGGATCCGCGATGGGTGACCGCAACCCGGTGGCCGTCCTCGGCCAGACGCTGCGCGATGGCCAGGCCGATACCCCGGTTTCCACCGGTGACGAGCACGGAACGGGAGACGAAGTCCGGCCGGTGGGTGGCACTCTCAGTCATGACCGCAAACCTATCGCCTCGTCCGTTGTTCGCCGAAATCGCCCTCAGCCCGGCAGCCTGCGGTTGATCAGCAGGGCGCCCAGCGCGGACAGCGCCAGAATCAGCGCGCCCAGGCGCAACCAGCCCATGCTCGCGTCACCCTTGATGGTCTCGTAGCCGATCTGCTGCTGCAGTGAGGTGAACACCGCTTTGAGCTGCTCCAGACTGGACGCGGTGAACGCCTCTCCCCCGGACAGGTCGGCGATCTTCTTGAGCATCTCGTCGTCGACGGGCACCGGCTGGCGCTGGTCGTTGATCTCGACGTAGCCGTACGGGGTACCGAACGACACCGTGGAGATCGGCACGCCCTGGTCCTTGGCGGTGCGGGCGGCGGTGTAGGCGCCCTTCGGGTTGTCCGGGTTGGACGGCACCGTCTCCTTGCCGTCGGACATCAGCACGACGCGCGCGGGCGGCGGCTCGTCACCGCCGCCGATGACGGCGCCGACGGTGGCGATGGCCTGCAACGCGGTGAAGATGCCCTCACCGGTGGCGGTGCGGTCGGCCAGCTGCAGTTTGTCGATGCCCTGCTTGGTGGCGTCGCGGTTGGTGGTCGGCGAGACCAGCACGGTCGCGGTGCCCGCGTAGGCGATCAGGCCCAGGTTGATGCCCGGCGTCAGCTGATCGGCGAACTGTTTGGCCGCCTCCTGCGCGGCGACCAGCCGGCTGGGCGCGACGTCGGTGGCCCGCATCGACTGCGACACGTCGATCACCAGCATGACGACCGCCCGGTTGCGCGGGATCCGGACGTCGTGGGTCGGCCCGGCCATGGCGACGGTGAACAGCAACAGCGACGTCACCAGCAGGATGGCGGGCAGGTGGCGCCAGCGGGTGGGCTGTTTGGGCGCCACCTTCTCCAGCAGTTCCATGTTGGCGAAGCGCAGGATGCGCTTCTGCCGGGCCCGCTGGACCACGATGTACAGCCCGACCAGGCCCGCGATCACCAGCAGGAACAGGAAGAACCACTTGTGTTCGAAACCTCGCAGCGACATCGGTCCGAGCAGCGGTAAATTCATGTGCGGCTTGTCATTTCCGTTCGTTGTCTAGCGGGCGGCCAGGGCGCCGCGCCGGCGGCTGGCCACGAACCGGACCACATCGGCGATCCAGTCCCGGTCGGTGCGCAGGGTCAGCAGGGGCGCGTCGCAACGGCGCAGGGTGCGGGCCACCTCGGCGCGGTGGGCCGCCGCGGCCGCGGCGAAGTCGTCGCGCAGCTTGGCGTCGATGGTGAATTCCCGCGTCACACCGGTCTCGGTGTCCTGCAGGATCACATCGCCGATATCGGGCAACTCGACGTCGCGGGGATCGATGACCTCGATGCCCAGCACCTCGTGCCGTCCCGCGATGGCCCGCAGCGGCCGCATCCAGTCGATCGGGCCGAGGAAGTCACTGATGATGACCACCATGCCGCGCCGGCGTTCCGGGCGGCGCAGCGCGTCGATGGTGGCGGCCAGGTCACCGCGTACCCCGGGCGGGGCCTGAGGGGTGGTCGCGATGGCCCGCAACAGCTCCTGCTCGTGCAGCCGCCCGGACAGTGCCGGTACCCGCCGCAACGTGTCGCCGTTGGAGATCAGGGCACCCAGGCGGTTGCCGCCACCGCTGTTGAGGAAAGCGATCGCCGCGGCCGCGGCCACGGCCAGGTCGCGCTTCTCACACCCCGCGGTGCCGAAGTCCAGGCTGGCCGACACGTCGACCACCAGCCAGGTCTCCAGCTCGCGGTCGGCGATCATCTGCCGGACGTGTGGATGGGTGGTGCGGGCGGTCACCGACCAGTCCATCCGGCGCACGTCGTCGCCCGGCTGGTACATCCGCGACTCACCGGCTTCCGATCCGGGACCGGGGATCAGCCCGAGGTGATCCCCGTGCAGCACCCCGTCGAGCTTCCGGCGCACCGTGAGCTCGAGTTTGCGCAGCGCGGCCGACAGCTGCGGGTCGCGGATCTCACCGCGCCGCAGCGACGGCAGATCGACGGTGCGGCCGGACGACTCGCTCACCGACCGCTGGCCGCCGCCGCGGCAGGGACCCCGGGAGGCGCCGAATGACCTTGCTGGGGAAGGGCATTCACCTGGGGCAGCCCGACGGTCTGCAGGATGCGGTTGACGACGGTCTCCGCGGAGACCTCGTCGGCCAGCGCGTCATAGGTGAGCACCAGGCGGTGGCGCAGCACATCCGGGATGACCTCGACGACGTCCTGCGGGACGACATAGTCACGGCCCCGGACCAGCGCCAGCGCGCGGGAGGCGGAGATGATGCCCAGCGAGGCGCGCGGCGAGGCGCCGTAGGCGATCCACGCCGCGGCGTCGGGCATGCCGAACTTCTCCGGCTCACGCGTCGCGGTGACGACGCGCACGACGTAGTCGACCAGCGCGTGGTGCACGAAGTTGTTTGCCGCCACCTCCTGCAGGCGCAGCAGGTCACCGGTGTCGAGGATCTGCTTGGGCTCCGGGGGCTTCACACCCATCCGGTAGATGATCTCGCGCTCTTCCTCCGGCGACGGGTAGTCGACGTTGAGCTTGAACAGGAAGCGGTCCCGCTGCGCCTCGGGCAGCTGGTAGACGCCCTCCTGCTCGATCGGGTTCTGGGTGGCCATCACCAGGAACGGGCTGGGCAGCGGGAAGGTCTTGCCGCCGACGGAGATCTTGCGCTCGGCCATCACCTCGAGCAGGGCCGACTGCACCTTGGCGGGGGCGCGGTTGATCTCGTCGGCCAGCAGGAAGTTCACGACGACGGGGCCGAGTTCGATGTCGAACTCTTCCTTGCCCTGCCGGTAGATGCGGGTACCGACGATGTCGGTGGGCACCAGGTCGGGGGTGAACTGGATGCGCGCGAACGTGCCGCCGACCACCTTGGCGAATGTCTCCACGGCCAGCGTCTTGGCGACGCCGGGCACGCCTTCGAGCAGCACGTGGCCCTTGGCCAGCAGCCCGACGAGCATGCGCTCGACCAGCTGATCCTGTCCGACGATGATGCGCTTGACCTCGAAGATGGCGCGCTCAAGGGTGTGGATGTCGTTCTGCAGCCCCGGGTTGCCCGAGGGGCCTGCGGAAGGCTGCATCTGCGCTCCGGGCGGGTAGCCCTGCGTCGGGGCCGGGCCTGGATAGCCTCCGGCGCCCTGCGGCGGCCCACTCGGTGACGTCATCTAGCTTCCTCCCACAGTCGGTGTATTGCTGGTTAACCCTGGTCTACCAGGGCGCCCGCGCGGTGCGGCGACACGCCCGCCGTCAACTATTCCAGGCACTTGTAAATCCGTCGACGTCCCGGGTGCCCTGCTCAGGCTGTCCTCAGGTTCCGCGGCGGCTTCAGGATTCGATGACCCGCACCAGGTGCGGTGACATTCCCGCCATCCGGACCGGGCTCACGGTCACCCTCTCGGCACTGCCGGAGGCTTCCAGCATCTTTCCGCCGCCCAGGTAGATGGTGACGTGCTGGCTGCCGCCAGGGCCGTAGAAGATCAGGTCGCCGCGCTTGGCCTGCGACGGGGCGATGGGCCTGCCGGAGTTGTACTGGTCGCCGGAATACTTGGGGATCTGTACCCCGACGCCGGCGAAGGCGTAGCGGGTGAATCCCGAGCAGTCGAAGCCCATCTTCCCGGCGTCGTAGTCCACGCCCGGGCCGGGGCCGGTCAGGGTGCCACCACCCCACGAGTAGGGCACGCCCATCTGGGACCCGCCGCGCCGGATGACGTACTCGATGGCCGCCGGTCCGCGGACCCGTCCCCCGGGCAGGGCCGCCGCGGATTTGGGGGCCAGCCCGATGGTCTGCAGGAATTGCTGCCCCAGACTCGACGTGGTCTCCAGCGCGATCTTGCTCACCTGGAAGCCGGCGTTGGCCATCGCCACCGGATCGCCGGGTGCGCCGGAGCTGGTGATCTTGGGCAGGGTCGGGTCCCACTGCCCGTCATCGGGTGCGGCGGCCGCCGGCGCCAGGGAGCCGGCCGCCAGCGCCACCCCGGTGAGAACCGAGGCGACGGTCAGCTTGAGCCCAAAAGCTTTGCTGCGCTTGAAGAACACTGAAATCCCTACGATTTAATACTCGATGTAGCGGATGACGTACGGTGTCATGCCGCCGGTGCGCACCGGGGAAACCTTCACGTTCGAGCCGGTGTAGGGGGCTTCGAGCATCTGCCCGTTGCCGAGGTAGAGGGTGACGTGCTGACTGCCGCCCGGTCCGTAGAAGATGACGTCGCCGCGACGCATCTCCGACGACGGGATCTTGCGGCCCATGTCGTACTGGGAGCCCGAGTAGTGGGGCAACTTGATGCCCACCCCGGCGAACGCGTACAGGATCAGTCCCGAGCAGTCGAAACCGACCGTGCCTGCGCCGGAGTCGATTCCCCGGCCGGGACCCGATGCGGTGCCGCCGCCCCAGGAGTAGGGCACACCCATCTGCGACATGGCGCGCTTGATCACGTACTCCGAGGCTTGCCGGCCGTACACCCGCGGGATACCGCCGTTGTTGGTGTAGCCGCTCGGGGTGGGGATGAGGCCCAGCTTCTGCAAGAAGGTACGGCCCATGTTGGCCGTCATCTGGGCCGAGGAGTTCATGATCCCGAGCACCGCGTTGATGACCTGGATGGGATCGCCGCTGACGAACGCACTGGGCACCATGGGCAGCGTGGTGTCCCACTGGCTGGTGTTCGCGGGCGCGGCGGCCTTGCCGGGCACCCGATCCCAGTCGCCCGCCGCGGGCGCCACCGGACCGGGTGCGCCGGCGGCCGGTGCGGGTGCGGCCGGTGCCGATTGCGGCCGGGCCTGCGCCAGTTTCGCCTGTGCCGCAGCACGTTCGGCGGACAGTTTGTCCAGTTCCTGCTGTTGGCTTCCGAAGGTCTGCTGGGCCTGGGTCAGGCTCGCGACCGCGGCGTCCTGACTGGACTGCGCGTCGGCGGCGGCCTTGTCTGCGGCGTCCTTCGCCATGCGCGCGGCCGACTCGTGGTTGACCTGCTCGGTGCGGGCCCGCTGCAGATCCGTCATCACCTGCTGAGAGCCGACGGTCAGCGCCTGACCGGCGGCCGCGGTGCGCAGTGCCTCGACGGGATCAGCGGCGGTCAGGTAGGAGGCGGACGGCCCGTTGACATAGGTGGCCGCGGCGAAGGTGTCGAATCGCTTCTGCGCGTCGGCGATCCGAGCGTCGGCATCGGTGACGTCGCGCCGGCTGGCGTCCAGTGTCTGCTGCGCGACGGTGACATTGTCCCGCGCGTTCTGCACGTCGACGAGGGCCTTGTTGACGCTCTCCTGCTCGGTCTGCACGGCCGCACCGAGATCCTGCAACTTCTGGTCGGCGTCGGCCACCGCTGCCACCAGTGCGGCGACTCCTTCGGGTCCGGGCTCGGCACCGGCGATGGCCCCGTGGGGCATGGTTCCGGCCAGCAGGACGCCGAAGGTCAGGGGAACCGCGCACACTCGCCCGCACAGCCGGGAGGCGCCAAGGGTGCGTCTCATTGGACTGCGTCTCATTGGACCGGTCTCCTAGGGCTCGACGCGAACGTCACGGCACATCAGACAGTGCTCTGAAGTCGCCCCGGTGGTATCGACCGTGACATCAATTGTCACATCAATCACAGCTGCAACAACAGGCACTGTTTGCACCGTACGTCACAGCTCGCTCTAAAGAAACTTTAGTCACAAATTACATGAATGTAATTGAAACCACCGTGACCGAACGGTGATATTCGAATTCACCGACGTCAAAGGCGCCATTACTTCGGCGCGTCGACGACTTTCTCTCCAGCAACGCCTCGTTGGCCACGAACATGCAGGATACGAACGCCGACAGCGGCCACAGCTACCCCTAGCACGAGCACGATGGTAAACGGCGTCCAGGGAAAGTCGGGCGTCGACAACTGCGTCACGAAATTCTTCGAAGATTGGACGGCATTGCCTGTTTTCGCCAGATCTTGACCGGCTTCCAAGGTCACGCGGTCATAAACGGGACTGTAGGTACCGGCGAACCCGGGACTGATCGCCAGCACCGTCGATCCCGGGTGGGCCTTGCCGACCTGGGTCGCGATATCGCGCAGCGGCGTGTCGATCGGCGGACTGGTCGGCAGCACCACCAGCTTGAGGTCGATGCCCTTGCCCTTGGCGTCGGCGACCACCTGTGCCAGCGCGGCGGGATCGGCCGAGGCGGGAGCGCTGACGCCGTCCCCCGCGACATCGGTGAGCACCTGCGCCATGCACGCATCGACCGGCGTCGACGGATCGAGGCCGACGGTCGCACACACGTCGGGCGGGATATACACAGGCACGAACTCGATCGTCACACGCGGAGACGGTACGCGAAATTCACCCAACCGACTGGCAGCACGCGCACGAGAGGACAAGACTGGAATGACCCCTGGGGCAAATCCCAGGACAAGCGTACTGTTAGGATTATCGGCGCCGTCGACACAGCCCGTCGCGGCGATGACTAGCCGGGAGTTGATGTGAGCAGCGAAAATACGGCCAATTCGTCCTTGAACTCATTCGGGGCCCGAGACACCCTCACCGTCGGGGACAACAGTTACGAGATCTACCGCCTCGACGCGGTACCCGGCACCGAGAAACTTCCCTACAGCCTCAAGGTCCTGACCGAGAACCTGTTGCGCACCGAGGACGGCGCCAACATCACCAAAGACCACATCGAGGCCATCGCGAACTGGGATCCGTCCGCCGACCCGAGCGTCGAGATCCAGTTCACCCCCGCCCGCGTGGTCATGCAGGACTTCACCGGCGTGCCCTGCATCGTCGACCTGACCACCATGCGTGAGGCCGTCGCCGCTCTCGGCGGCGACCCGGCCAAGGTCAACCCGCTCTCGCCGGCCGAGATGGTCATCGACCACTCGGTGATCCTGGACGTGTTCGGCAACGCAGGCGCCTTCGAGAAGAACGTGGAACTCGAGTACGAACGCAACGGCGAGCGCTACCAGTTCCTGCGCTGGGGCCAGGGCGCGTTCGACGACTTCAAGGTCGTCCCCCCGGGCACCGGCATCGTGCACCAGGTCAACATCGAATACCTCGCGCCGACGGTGATGGTGCGCAACGGCAAGGCTTACCCGGACACCTGTGTGGGCACCGACAGCCACACCACCATGGTCAACGGCCTGGGCGTGCTGGGCTGGGGCGTCGGCGGTATCGAGGCCGAGGCAGCCATGCTGGGCCAGCCCGTCTCCATGCTCATCCCCCGCGTCGTCGGCTTCAAGCTGACCGGTGAGATCAAGCCCGGCGTCACCGCCACCGACGTGGTGCTGACCGCCACCGACATGCTGCGCAAGCACGGCGTGGTCGGCAAGTTCGTCGAGTTCTACGGCAAGGGCGTGGCCGAGGTGCCGCTGGCCAACCGCGCCACCCTGGGCAACATGAGCCCCGAATTCGGTTCCACCGCAGCGATTTTCCCGATCGACGAGGAAACCATCAACTACCTGCGACTGACCGGGCGCAGCGAGGAGCAGCTCGCGCTGGTCGAGGCCTACGCCAAGACCCAGGGCATGTGGCACAACCCGGACAAGGAGCCGGTCTTCTCCGAGTACATCGAGTTGGACCTGTCCACCGTGGTGCCCTCGATCTCGGGCCCCAAACGCCCGCAGGATCGCATCGAGCTGTCGGATGCCAAGAACGCGTTTCGCAAGGACATCCACAACTACGTCGAGGAGAACCACCCGGCGCCCGAGACCAAACTGGACGAGGCCGTCGAGGAGTCCTTCCCGGCCAGCGATCCGGTCTCGTTGTCCTTCGCCGACGACGGCGCGGTCGACGCCCGTCCGTCGGCCGCCAACGGTGCCGAGGGGCGCCCGTCCAAGCCGGTGACCGTCCGCTCCGCCGAGCGCGGCGACTTCGTGCTCGACCACGGCGCGGTGGTGGTCGCGGGCATCACGTCCTGCACCAACACCTCCAACCCGTCGGTCATGCTGGGCGCCGCCCTGCTGGCCAAGAAGGCCGTCGAGAAGGGCCTGACCTCCAAGCCGTGGGTGAAGACCAACATGGCGCCGGGTTCGCAGGTCGTCACCGACTACTACAACAAGGCCGGCCTGTGGCCCTACCTGGAGAAGCTCGGCTACTACCTCGGTGGCTACGGCTGCACCACCTGCATCGGCAACACCGGCCCGCTGCCCGACGAGATCTCCAAGGCCATCAACGACAACGACCTGTCGGTGTCGGCGGTGCTCTCCGGTAACCGCAACTTCGAGGGCCGCATCTCCCCCGACGTCAAGATGAACTACCTGGCGTCGCCGCCACTGGTCATCGCCTACGGCATCGCGGGCACCATGGACTTCGACTTCGAGACCGATCCCCTGGGCCAGGACCACGACGGCAACGACGTCTTCCTCAAAGACATCTGGCCGTCCGCCGCCGAGATCGAGGAGACCATCGCGTCCTCGATCAACCGGGAGATGTTCACCGAGTCCTACGCCGACGTGTTCAAGGGTGACGAGCGCTGGCGTTCGCTGCCGACGCCGGAGGGCAACACCTTCGCGTGGGACGAGAACTCGACCTACGTCCGCAAGGCGCCCTACTTCGACGGGATGCCCGCCGAGCCGGTGCCGGTGCAGGACATCTCCGGCGCCAGAGTGCTTGCCCTGCTGGGTGATTCAGTGACCACCGACCACATCAGCCCGGCAGGCGCCATCAAGCCCGGTACCCCGGCGGCCCAGTACCTCGATGCCCACGGCGTCGAGCGCAAGGACTACAACTCCTTGGGTTCGCGGCGTGGCAACCACGAGGTGATGATCCGCGGCACCTTCGCCAACATCCGGCTGCGCAACCAGCTGCTCGACGATGTCTCCGGCGGCTACACCCGCGACTTCACCCAGGATGGTGGGCCGCAGGCGTTCATCTACGACGCCTCGGTCAACTACCAGGCGGCCGGCATCCCGCTGGTGGTGCTGGGCGGTAAGGAGTACGGGTCGGGATCGTCGCGCGACTGGGCGGCCAAGGGCACCACGCTGCTGGGCGTGCGCGCGGTGATCACCGAGTCCTTCGAGCGCATCCACCGCTCCAACTTGATCGGCATGGGTGTCATCCCGCTGCAGTTCCCCGCCGGCGAATCGGCGGCCAGCCTGAAGCTGGACGGCACCGAGACCTTCGACATCTCGGGCATCACCGAGCTCAACGAGGGTAAGACGCCGAAGACGGTCAAGGTCACCGCGACCAAGACCGACGGTTCCACCGTGGAGTTCGACGCGGTGGTCCGCATCGACACCCCCGGTGAGGCCGACTACTACCGCAACGGCGGCATCCTGCAGTACGTGCTGCGCAACATGCTGAAGTCCGGCTAGCGGACACTTCGATGCCGAAGGTCACCGACGATCATCTGACGGCACGGCGGCGCCAGATCCTCGACGGTGCCCGGCGCTGCTTTGCGGAATACGGGTACGAGAAGGCGACCGTGCGGCGGCTCGAACACACCATCGGGCTGTCGCGCGGCGCCATCTTCCACCACTTCCGCGACAAGGACACCTTGTTCTTCGAGCTGGCCCGTGAGGACGCCGAGCGGATGGCCGACGTCGCCTCCCGCGAGGGCCTCATCCAGGTGATGCGCGACATGATCGCGGCACCGGAGCAGTTCGACTGGCTGGCCACACGCCTGGAGATCGCGCGCAAGTTGCGTAACGACCCGGCCTTCCATGCCGGTTGGGTGGAGCGCTCCGCGGAGTTGTCGGCCGCGACCAGCGAACGGCTGCGACAGCAGAAGAAGGCCGGCCGGCTGCGTGACGACGTGCCCGGCTCGGTGGTGCAGAACTATCTGGATCTGGTGCTCGACGGGCTGGTGGCCCGGCTCGCATCCGGCGACACCACCGAAAACCTCAGCGCGGTACTGGACCTCGTCGAGGAATCGGTGCGCCAGCCGGGCTGAGCGACTCAGCCCATCGCGCGCCGGTGGTTCGGCCCGCCACGGCTGCGCATGGTGGTGCCGGACTCACGCAGCATGCTGTGCACGGATCCGTACGAGCGGCCGGTGATCGCCACCAACGAGCGGATGCTCGCTCCCCGTTCGTATGCTGTGCGCAGGTCGGTCAGGACCTTGTCTCGGGACTGGCTGCTTTCGTTCATCAGACGTCTCCCCACTTCTGCGAATGCATCCCGCGGGTACACAGCCTAGGAAGCAGTCAAACCTGATGTGTGAATATTCGGCAAAGTGCCGCAATATCAGGCGAGTTCGATCAGGTCCCGGTACTCGGCCGACCAGAAGTCCTCGGTGCCGTCCGGCAGCAGCACGACGCGTTGGGGGTCCAGCGCCTCGGCGGCACCCGGGTCGTGGGTGACCAGCACCACCGCGCCCTGATAACTGCGCAGCGCGTCGAGCACCTGCTCGCGGGAGGCGGGATCGAGGTTGTTGGTGGGCTCGTCGAGCAGCAGCACGTTGGCCGTGGAGGCGACCAGACCGGCCAGCGCCAGGCGCGTCTTCTCACCACCGGACAGGGTGCCCGCCGGCTGTTCGAGCTGAGGCCCGGTGAACATGAAGGCGCCCAACAGACCTCGCAGGTCCTGCTCCCCGGTGTCCGGGGCGGCGTGCCGGATGTTCTCCCAGACCGTCGCGTCGTTCTCCAG
Organism: Mycolicibacterium cosmeticum; assembly: GCA_016197365.1. Taxonomy (GTDB): domain Bacteria; phylum Actinomycetota; class Actinomycetes; order Mycobacteriales; family Mycobacteriaceae; genus Mycobacterium; species Mycobacterium cosmeticum_A. Next base: position 260,420 of record JACPVS010000021.1, read on the forward strand.
GGTGTCGTGTTCCTGGGCGAAGTAGCCGATCTTGAGACCGTGGCCCGGTTCCAGTCCGCCCGCGTCGGCCGCCTCGGTACCGGCCAGCAAACGCAGCAGCGTGGTCTTGCCAGCGCCGTTGAGCCCGAGCACCACGACGCGGGAACCACGGTCGATGGCCAGGTCGACACCGGTGAAGATCTCCAGCGAACCGTAGGTCTTGGTCAGCCCCTTGGCCACCAGGGGTGTCTTGCCGCACGGTGCGGGGGTGGGGAATTTGATCCGGGCCACCTTGTCGGCCACCCGCTCGGCATCGAGTTCGGAGATCATCCGCTCGGCGCGACGCAACATGTTCTGTGCGGCAACGGCTTTGGTGGCCTTGGCGCCCATCTTCGCGGCCTGCACCCGCAGGGCGCCGGCCTTCTTCTCGGCGTTGGCACGTTCCCGGCGGCGACGCTGTTCGTCGGTGGCGCGCGCATCGAGGTACTTCTGCCAGCCCATGTTGTAGACGTCGGCCTCGCCGCGGACGGCGTCCAGGAACCAGACCCGGTTCACCACGTCACCGAGCAGTTCCACATCGTGGCTGATGACGACCAGACCGCCGTTGTGGTTCTGCAGGAAGCTGCGCAGCCAGCCGATCGAGTCGGCGTCCAGGTGGTTGGTGGGCTCGTCGAGCAGCAGGGTGGTGGCCGACCCCGACCCCGTGTCGCTGGCGGCGAACAGGATGCGCGCCAGTTCGACCCGGCGGCGCTGGCCACCGGAGAGGGTGCGCAGCGGCTGGGTCAGCACCCGATCGGGTAGGCCCAGGCTGGCGCAGATCCGGCCCGCTTCGCTCTCGGCGGCGTAGCCGCCCAGGGCGGCGAAGCGTTCCTCCAGCTGCCCGTAGCGTTGCACGGCCTTGTCCATGGCGGCTTCGTCGGCCACCTCGGCCATCAGTGTCTGCTGCTTCTCCAGATCCGAGAGCAGGGTGTCCAGCCCGCGGGCCGAGAGCACCCGGTCGCGCGCCAGCACATCGAGGTCGCCCTCGCGGGGATCCTGCGGCAGGTAACCGACGTCGCCGGTGGACTCGACCTTGCCGGCATAGGGCTCACCCTCGCCGGCCAGGATGCGCATGGTGGTGGTCTTGCCGGCGCCGTTGCGCCCCACCAGACCGATGCGGTCCCCCGGCTGGATGCGCAGCGCCGGGCCTTCGATGGCCAGCAGTGTGCGCGCCCCGGCGCGGACCTCCAGGTCCGTTGCGGTGATCACGCACTTACCTCCTCGATGGCTCTATCTGTCGTCGGTGAAGACTTTGTCGTCCGTAAAAACCGGGGCTCGGTTCTCGGCGCGCGCGGCGACCGCTTCCTCGAAGTTGGCGGTGAGCAGGCGCACGTACAGCTGGCCCAGCCCTTCGGCCTGCATATGCCCCTCGAGGCTGCCGGCGTCCAGTCCACTCCACAGCGTTCGCTTGGTCAACTCGGTTCCAGGCCGGGAAAACGCCGCGATGCGCTGGGCAATGCCGTAGCAGTATGCCAGTAATTCATCCTCGGCCACCACTTGCGAAACCAGGCCTATCCGTTCGGCCTCGGCAGCGTCGACGTCGCGCCCCGTGAGCATGATGTCGAACGCGCGGGACGAGCCGATGGCCCGCGGCAGCAGATAGGACAGTCCGAGCTCGCTCGCGGTCAGACCGTTGTTGATGCCGGCCGCCCGGAAGTACGCCCCGGTGGCCGCAACCCGGATATCGCAGGCCAGGGCCAGGCACAGGCCCCCTCCGATCGCGGCACCGTTGACCGCGGCGATCACCGGCTGGTGCAGCCGGCGCAGCGCCAGGATCACCTCGTCGAGCACTTCCATGGACCGCAACGCGAACGACGGGCGGGTCAGGCCCGCCACATGCGGCACCGACCCGGCCGACTTGTGATCGGCCCCCGAGGAGAATCCGCGACCCGCCCCCGTGAGCACGATCACCCGGACGTCGTTGTCGACGCGCAACTCGTCGAGCACGCCCCGCAGCGGCACCATCACATCGAACGCCATCGAGTTCATCCGCTCGGGGCGATTCAGCGTGACCAATGCCACGCCGGACAGCGGTCGATCGACGAGGACGAACTCGCTCTGCTCAGTCACACGTGCACGCTAGCGCGTGCTCCGCTCAGGACTGCCAGCTGATGGCCTCGGCAGGGCTATTGCGACGCTATGGCCGCGTCGACGTCGAACTCCTTGATCTTGGTGATCAGCTCGTCGAGCTGCGCGGGGCCCAAGGCTCCAGACTGCCGGAACACCTGATGGCCCTTCTTGAACGCCAACAGCGTCGGGATGGCCTGGATCTCGGCGGCCTGGGCCAGCTCGGGCTCGGCCTCGGTGTCGACCTTGGCGTGCACCACGTCGGGATGCTTGTCGGCGGAGGCGCCGTACGTCGGGGCGAAGGCCCGGCACGGACCGCACCACGACGCCCAGAAATCGACGATGACGATCTCGTTGTCGTCGAGGATGCCCTTGAATTCGGCTGCGGTGATGTCTTGTGTACCCACGTTCGTCCTAACGTTTTCCCGATCCTGGTTGTTCCACAACCATCTTGGCTGCCGCGGCCGCGCCGTGCGCGGCGTTGACCGGAATATCAGTGCAGCCGGGCCAGTGCGCTTTGCGCGTCGTAGCCGTCGAATTCGCCAAGGGTGTTGTCACGCAACCGGTTCACCCACTCGGGGTCGGCCAGCAGCGCACGGCCGATCGCGATCACGTCGAACTCCCCGGCGTCGAACAGTTCGCGCAGCCGGTCCACCGGTGCCGGTTCGATGCGGGCGCTCGTCAACGCTGCGGGTTTGAACTCGGTGGCCAGCCCGACAGATCCCACCCCGATCACGGGCAGACCCGTCAGCTTCTTGGTCCAGCCTGCCAGCGTCAGCGACTCCCCCTCGAACGCCGGCAGGTAGTGCCTGCGGGTCGACGGGTGCAACACGTCCACACCGGCGTCCACCAACGGGGCGAGCAGGCGCTCCAGTTCGGCCGGTCCGTCGGCCAGGTGTGCGTCGTAGGCATTGGATTTCCACTGCGAGAACCGCAGCACGATCGGGAAGTCCGGCCCGACGGCCGCACGGACCGCCGCGATCACCTCGGCCGGGAATCGGGTGCGCTCAGCACCGTAGGCGTCGGCGCGCACATTTGTTTTGTCCCAGAGGAATTCGTCGAGCAGGTAGCCGTGCGCCCCATGCAGTTCGACTGCGTCGAACCCGACGGCCCGCGCATTGCGGGCGGCCGTGGCGTAGGCGTGGCGGACGGCGTCGAGCCCGTCGGCGTTCAGCGCAATCCCCCGCGCCTGCCCCACACTGTTCAGACCGGACGGGCTGACGGGGACGACACCGTCGCTGTCGTCACGCTCGCCGCCCTGATGCCACAGCTGGGCGGCGATGGCGGCGCCGTGGGCGTGCACGGCGTCGGTGACCGCCCGCCAGCCGCCCAGGCTCTCGGCCCCGGCGAGGGTCGGGATGCTCAGCGGATAGCCCGCGGCCGGATGCGGGATGCGCACGCCTTCGGTGATGATCAGTCCCACCCCGCCGGCCGCCCGGCGCGCGTAGTACGCGGCGACGTCGGGTCCGGGCACGCCGCCCGGCGAGGCCCGGCGCGTCATCGGTGCCATGGCGAAGCGGTTGCGCAAAGTCAGATTCTGCACGCGCAGCGGACTGAAGAGATCTGCCATGACGTGATCCAACAGCACCGGCGACGGACAGATTCCGGGAGCCGTCGCAAACAGCACTCTCTCAGCCGGCGTCCGTACCGTCGGGCGCATGCGTCGTCTCGGTCGATCTGTTGTCGTCGTGGGGGTTCTCGCCACGCTGGGTGTGGGCACCGCGGCATCCGCCGTCGCAGCACCGGATGTCAGCGCGATCGTGAACTCCACATGCAGCTACGACCAGGTGATGGCGGCGCTCAATGCGCAGGCGCCCGATGTCGCCAAGGACATCGCGGGCACCCCGGCCACCGGCTTCATCCGGCAGCTGGTCGTGGCGCCGCCGGCCAAGCGTCGCCAGATGATCGCCTCGGTCGAGGGCATCCCGGAGGTGCAGCAGGAGACGTCGCTGATCCTGCAGATCGCCGGCAACTGCGCCCGGTACTGACCCGACGGCTCAGCCGCGGGCCAGCGCCTGGTCTATCAGGGCACCCATCGCCGGCCCGATGGCCTCGGAGTACTCCCGGGTCAGATGGCTCGCGTCGTAGAACACCATGGTGTTGCCGACCACCGGAGGGCACCGGTCGGCGGAGCAGAACAACTCGACGGTGTTCGCGTAGTGGCCACCGTTGTCGCGGACGATCGCGGATTCGACGTCGATACCGGCGTTCTTGGCGGACGGCCACGCCACCTCACACGCCTTGGCGTCCTCCAGGTGCGCCGACAGGCAGTTCGTCGCGACCGAGCTGAGCTTCGGCTCCGGCCCCAGCACCAGCACCTGCGACCCGTTGCTGCGCAGCTCACGTACCAGGTGTCCCAGTCCGTCGAGCCAGGACGAGTTGAACGGGTCGAATCCGGCTTTGCCCCACACCGCGATGCCGTCCGGTCCGTAGCTGCGGACCGCCGCCACGACCACCAGCTGCGGGGGCTCGGCGCGCAGCCTGGCCATGATTCCGGAACGCCATTGCGAACACCGTTGCACCTCCTCCGACAGGCCGTTGAGGTGGTCGGTCAACGGGAGGTCGATGATCGGGCAGGACGCCTTGGCCATCAGCAACATCCGCCAGTCCCGCTCATCGACCGCACGCTGGAACGCGGGGCGCCACATCGACGCGTGAGAGTCACCGATCAGCGCGACCGTCGTCGGCGACGACTCGTTACCGGTGATGCACCTGGGGTGGCCGCCGTCGAACGGTAGCGAGCGCAGGCATCCGTTCGCCAGAATCGACTTGACCTCGGCGGGGGTGCCGGTGAGCGGCGGCGACAGATTCGACGGCACCGCGGTCATTCCGACCGAGTCCGCGACCGCGGAGTTCACCTGGGCGAAGACATTGCGCACCGAGGCGTCGTACACGTCGGCGGGCAGGCCCGGCGGCGTCGGCTCCGCGGTGATGACCATCGGCGTCGCGGCCGGGCCGGGACCGACGGGCGCGGGCGCTCCCACCAGGGTGATGGCTCCCGCACCGACCGCGATGGCGGTGGCCACGGCGCCCATGACCAGGCTGTTGCGCGGGGACGTTCGGATGCGGTCTGAGAATCGCAACGGGTTCTCGACATACCGCAGGGTCAGCACGGCAAGACCTGCCGACAGTGCCATCGCGGCCAGCCGCACCCCCAACCCCACCGGATGGCCCAGGAATGCCGGGATCAGCACCAGCACCGGCCAGTGCCAGAGGTACCACGAGTACGAGATCCGGCCGATCGACCGCATCGGCGCCAGGCCCAGGATCCGGCCGCAACCCCGTTCCGCATTCGCGCACCCGGCTCCGATGACCAGTGCCGTGCCGACCGTGGGCAGCAGCGCCAGCACACCCGGATAGTCGGCAGAGGTACCTTTCACCCAGACACAGGCAAACAACAGGATGCCCAGTCCCAGCCACCCGATCGCCGCGGCGGACCTGCGCGAAAGTCGCTGCCAGTGCACGACGGTGAGCGCCACCAGTCCGCCGGCGGCCAATTGCCAGGCGCGGGTCGGAAGGGACAGGTAGGCGGCCGGCGGCATGATGTAGGTCAGCACCAGCGACGCCGCGAACGAGATCACCGCGACCACTGCGAGCACCGCGATCAACGGCGTCGCCGAGGGGGTGGACTCGTTCTGGTCGGCACGTCGGCGGACGCGGCGGATGAACCAGACCGTCGCGATGATCAGTACCGGCCACACCAGGTAGAACTGTTCCTCCACGCCGAGGGACCAGTAGTGCTGAAACGGCGTCGGGGTGGTCAGGCTGTCTTTGCCGAAGTAGTTGACGCCGGAGAAGATGAACCAATAGTTGCTCACATAGAGCGCGCTGGTGATCGCATCCACGGAGACGGTCTTCACCTGCAGGGGCGACAGGATGAAGACCGAAGCGACCATGGTGACGACACCCACCAAGGCAGAGGCCGGCAGCAGTCGGCGAGCGCGGGCGCCCCAGAAACGACGCAGGCTGACGGTCCCGGATTTCCCGACCTCGCGCCAGAGCACCCCGGAGATCAGGAATCCCGAGATGACGAAGAAGACGTCGACCCCGACGAAGCCGCCTCGGACCCCGGGGATGCCGGCGTGGAACAGGACTACCGCCAGGACGGCAACGGCCCGCAGCCCCTCGATATCGGGACGGAAACCGCTCGGCACCTTAGTGCCGGCCTGCGGTGCCGGGCGTGCGGATGGCGCCTCTCGGGTGGGCGAGGCAACCGCATGTCCAACGTCTCTTGGTTCGATGACCACCCGGTTTCCCTTCCGACCGATCCTGAGCCGACCGCGTTCGGGCCGGCGCCGCTACCGGGCCGTCCGGGGGGCGTATTCGGGATGCTAACCCGACCCGCCGTGTCGCGGCGTCACAAGACTGGCAAATAATCGTTTGTTGTATCTTGAGTGGACAGTCGATGTCATCCGATCGGATGACACCCGCCGCCGTCGCCGGCACCGTTCACGGACTCGACTCCGACGCCGCATCCGCCTCATGTTCGGGCACATCGAATCACGTTGGTGTGCAACGTCTTTGTTTCGAAGATGTAAATGGCACGCGCGGGCCGGCGGCGAGTGTCATGCGCCGGCGCCGACCGTGAATACCGCAGGTCCGACACGTAGCCGCGTCGAACGCCGATCGGGTCGTTACGCAGTCTTCAGACGACAGCAAACAAAGGCTCGGCTCCCATGCAGGTTCGTGGACAATCTGTCGCTTATCTATACACGGCCCGCGGAGCGGCCGAGCGCAAATTGACCAACAAGACAAATCAACATGTGGGAGCACTGCCGGTCGCCTGGCGACGCGACCGAAAGAGCCTCCGCCGGGAACGGCGGAGGCTCAGGAGGGAAATCGGGGACAGTCCTAGACGGTGAAGCCCAGCGCGCGCAGCTGCTCGCGGCCGTCATCGGTGATCTTGTCCGGGCCCCACGGCGGGTTCCACACCCAATTCAGCTTGATGTCGTTGACCAGGCCGGCACCGATGAGCGCGTTGCGGGTCTGGTCCTCGATCACATCGGTCAGCGGGCAGGCCGCCGACGTCAGCGTCATGTCGATGAGCGCCACCTTGCCGGCCTCGCCCTCTTCGAGGTTCAGCCCGTATACCAGGCCGAGGTCCACCACGTTGATACCGAGCTCCGGGTCGACCACGTCGCGCATGGCCTCCTCGACGTCGGCCAACAACAGTTCCTCGCTCTGCGCTTCACTCATCGTTTCTCCTCAACATCGTGGCTCGCCTGGGCAAGCGCATCTTTGAAAGCCATCCAGCCCAGCAGCGCGCATTTCACCCGCGCCGGGTACTTGGACACGCCGGCGAACGCGATGCCGTCGCCCAGTACATCCTCGTCCCCCTCGACATTGCCGCGGGAGGAAATCATCTCGGTGAACGCGGCCACCGTCTTGAGCGCGTCGCCGACGGTCTGGCCGATCACCTGGTCGGTCAGCACCGACGTCGCGGCCTGGCTGATGGAACAGCCCTGGCCGTCGTAGGAGATGTCGTCCACGGTCTCGCCGTCGCCGGACAGTGCCACCCGCAACGTCACCTCGTCACCGCACGTCGGGTTGACGTGGTGAACCTGCACGCCGAACGGCTCCCGCAGGCCACGGTGATGCGGGTGCTTGTAGTGGTCCAGGATGACTTCCTGGTACATCTGTTCCATTCTCACGAAAAGAACTCCACCGCCCGCTTGACCCCCGCCACCAGACGGTCGACTTCGTCGAGGGTGTTGTACACCCCGAACGACGCCCGCGCGGTCGCGGCAATGCCGAACCGGCGGTGCAGCGGCCACGCGCAGTGATGTCCGACCCGCACGGCGACGCCCTCGTCGTCGAGCACCTGGCCCACGTCGTGGGCGTGCACCCCGTCGACGACGAAGCTGACCGGCGACCCGCGGTGCTCCACGGACAGCGGCCCCACGATGCGCACCCCGGGAACGGTGGCCAGACCGGCGAGGGTAGCCGCCACCAACTCGTTCTCGTGCGCCTGCACCGCGGGCATCCCGAGTGCGTTCAGATACCGTGCGGCGGCTGCCAATCCGACCACCTGGGAGGTCATCGGCGTACCGGCCTCGAACCGCTGCGGCGCCGGCGCGTAGGTGGTGGCCTCCATGGTGACGGTCTCGATCATGGACCCGCCGGTGAGGAACGGCGGCAGCGCGCCGAGCAGCGCCCGCCGGCCGTAGAGCACGCCGATACCCGTGGGCCCCAACATCTTGTGCCCCGAGAAGGCCGCGAAGTCGACGTCGAGGGCGGGGAAATCCACCGGCTGATGCGGCACCGACTGGCAGGCGTCCAGCACCGTCAGCGCTCCGACGGCCTTGGCCCGCGCGACCAACTCGGCCACCGGGGCCACTGCGCCGGTCACATTCGAATGATGGCTGAAGGCAACGAGTTTGACGCGCTCGTCCAGCTCCAGCGAGTCCAGGTCGATGCGCCCGTCATCGGTGACGCCATACCAGCGCAGGGTCGCCCCGGTGCGCCGGGCCAGCTCCTGCCACGGGATCAGGTTGGCATGGTGCTCCAGTTCGGTGGTGACGATGACGTCCCCCGGACCGACGGCATTCTCGAACCGGCTGTCGCCCAGGGCGTAGGACACCAGATTCAGCGACTCGGTGGCGTTCTTGGTGAACACCAGCTCGTCGTCGGCGGCACCGACGAAGGACGCGATGTCGGCGCGACCCTGTTCGTAGGCGTCGGTCGACTCCTCCATCAGCTGGTGTGCACCGCGGTGCACCGCGCCGTTGGAGGTGGTCAAGAAGTCGCGTTCGGCGTCGAGCACCTGCAGTGGCTTCTGGGAGGTGGCACCGGAATCCAGATATGCCAACTGGTTTCCGCCGCGCATCACCCGACTCAGGATCGGGAAGTCAGACCTGATCCTGGTGATGTCCAGATCGACTGACGCCGTCATCACTAAGCTCCGGCGTGTGCCTGATCGGCGGCCTGGGTGAAGCGCTCGTAGCCGTTCTCTTCGAGCTCGTCGGCCAGCTCCGGACCACCGGAGGTGACGATCCGACCGTCGAAGAACACGTGCACGAACTGCGGCTGGATGTAGCGCAGGATGCGGGTGTAGTGCGTGATCAGCAGGACGCCGCCGTCTTCGGTCTCTTTGTAGCGGTTCACGCCCTCGCTGACGATGCGCAGCGCGTCGACGTCGAGGCCGGAGTCCGTCTCGTCGAGGATGGCGATCTTCGGCTTGAGCAGACCGAGCTGCAGGATCTCGTGACGCTTCTTCTCACCGCCGGAGAAGCCTTCGTTGACGCTGCGCTCGCCGAACGCGGGGTCGATGTCGAGGTCGGTCATCGCGGACTTGACCTCTTTGACCCAGTGCCGCAGCTTGGGCGCTTCGCCTCGAACAGCCGTGGCCGCGGTGCGCAGGAAGTTCGACATCGACACCCCGGGCACCTCGACCGGGTACTGCATGGCAAGGAACAGCCCGGCGCGGGCCCGCTCGTCGATGGACATCTCCAGCACGTCCTGGCCGTCCAGGGTGATCGACCCCGACGTGACGGTGTACTTGGGGTGTCCGGCGATGGCGTAGGACAGCGTCGATTTGCCGGATCCGTTGGGGCCCATCACCGCGTGCGTCTCGCCCGAGCGCACGGTCAGGTTGACACCCTTGAGGATCGGGATGTCCGTGCCGTCTTCTTTGGAGACGACGCTGACGTGCAGATCCTTGATAACGAGTGTGGTCATGAGTGGATATGTCCTTCAGTCAGTTCAAGTTCGTGTTCGATGGCTGCGGTGAGGCGGTCGCGGACCGCGGGCACGGAGATCTTGCTGATGAGTTCCCCGAAGAAGCCGCGCACCACCAGTCGGCGGGCCTGGTCCTCGGGGATACCGCGGGCACGCAGGTAGAACAGCTGCTCGTCGTCGAAACGTCCGGTGGCACTGGCGTGTCCGGCGCCGACGATCTCGCCGGTCTCGATCTCCAGGTTGGGCACCGAGTCGGCGCGGGCGCCGTCGGTGAGCACCAGGTTGCGGTTGACCTCGTAGGTGTCGGTGCCGGTGGCCTCGGCACGGATCAGCACGTCGCCGATCCAGACGGTGTGGGTGTCGGGCTTGTCGGTGGACGTATCCCCCTGCAGCGCACCCTTGTACGTGACGTGCGAACGACAGCTGGGCTGGGAGTGATCGACCAGCAGCCGGGATTCGAAGTGCTGACCGTCGTCGGCGAAGTACAGCCCGAGCAGTTCGGCGTCGCCCCCGGGAGCGCGGAACTGCACCCGCCCGGTCAGTCGCGCAACCTCGGCGCCGAGCGTCACGTTGAAGTGCCGGAACACCGCGTCCTTGCCCAGCGACGCGTGATGCATGGAGACGTGCACCGCGTCGTCGGCCCAGTCGGCGATGGAGACGACCTTGAGGTGGGCTGCGTCGCCGAGCACGAATTCGACGTTGTCGGCATAGGTTCCGCTGCCGCGATGGTCGATGACCACCACCGCCTCGGAAAGTTCCTCGACCCGGATCTGCAGATGCCCGTAGGCGGTCGAGCCCTCGCCGGGTCCGCTGACGGTGATCTCGATCGGCTCGTCCACCACGGTGTTGCGCGCCACCGTGACGACGGTGGCCTGGGAGAACGACGAGAAGGCCTGCGCGGCAACGCGGTCAGCCGGCACACCGGCCTGGCCGAGCCGCTCGTCGCCCCGCTGCGCCGTCTCGACGGTGACGCCGGCCCGCTCGGAGACCTCGATCAGCGCGCTGCCGGTGGCGGGTGCGGAGCCGTTGTGCAGGCCGCGCAGTCGCTTCAGCGGGGTGAAGCGCCAGATCTCGTCACGGCCCGCGGGCACCTCGAAGGCGTCGACGTCGAACGACGTGAACGCCTGGCCCTTGTTGGCGTCCAATGCGACCCCGGTCATCCCACCGCACCTTCCATCTGCAGTTCGATGAGCCGGTTGAGTTCCAGGGCGTACTCCATCGGGAGCTCCTTGGCGATGGGCTCGACGAAGCCGCGCACCACCATGGCCATCGCCTCGTCCTCGGTCAGGCCGCGGCTCATCAGGTAGAACAGCTGATCTTCGCTGACCTTCGACACGGTGGCCTCATGGCCCATCGTGACGTCGTCCTCGCGGATGTCGACATACGGGTAGGTGTCGCTGCGGCTGATCGTATCGACCAGCAGCGCATCACATTTCACGCTCGACTTGGAGCCGTAGGCGCCCTTGTTCACCTGGATCAGGCCACGGTAGGACGTGCGGCCACCGCCACGGGCGACGGACTTGGACACGATGTTGCTCGACGTGTGCGGCGCCAGGTGCAGCATCTTGGCGCCGGTGTCCTGGTGCTGGCCCTCGCCCGCGAATGCCACCGAGAGCACCTCGCCCTTGGCGTGCTCACCGGTCATCCACACGGCCGGGTACTTCATGGTGACCTTCGAGCCGATGTTGCCGTCGACCCACTCCATGGTGGCGCCCGCCTCTGCCCTGGCCCGCTTGGTGACCAGGTTGTAGACGTTGTTCGACCAGTTCTGGATGGTCGTGTACCGCACGCGCGCACCGGGTTTCACGACGATCTCCACGACGGCGGAGTGCAGCGAGTCGCTCTTGTAGATCGGCGCGGTGCAGCCCTCGACGTAATGCACGTAGGAGCCCTCGTCGGCGATGATCAGGGTGCGCTCGAACTGGCCCATGTTCTCGGTGTTGATCCGGAAGTAGGCCTGCAGCGGGATGTCGACGTGCACGCCCGGCGGGACGTAGATGAACGATCCACCCGACCACACCGCGGTGTTCAGCGCCGAGAACTTGTTGTCGCCGGCCGGGATCACGGTGCCGAAGTACTGCTTGAACAGTTCCGGATGCTCGCGCAGGCCGGAGTCGGTGTCCAGGAAGATGACGCCCTGGGCCTCGAGATCCTCACGGATCGAGTGGTAGACGACCTCCGACTCGTACTGCGCGGCGACGCCCGAGACCAGACGCTGCTTCTCCGCCTCCGGGATGCCCAGCCGGTCATAGGTGTTCTTGATGTCGGCGGGCAGGTCGTCCCACGTGGCGGCCTGCTTCTCGCTGGAGCGCACGAAGTACTTGATGTTGTCGAAGAAGATGCCGTCGAGGTTGGAGCCCCAGTTCGGCATCGGCTTCTTGTCGAAGGTGCGCAGCGCCTTCAGCCGGACGTCCAGCATCCACTCCGGCTCGCTCTTCTTGGCCGAGATGTCGCGCACGACAGCCTCGGACAGACCGCGCTGGGCGCTGGCGCCGGCGGTGTCGATGTCCGACCAGCCGTAGCCGTACTTGCCCAGGGAGGCAATGGTCTCCTCCTGGGTGAGCTGTTCCGGGGTGAGGGTCATCGCGACACTCCTTGTGTGGTGGTGGATTCGGCGCGGGCTGCGGGCCGAACATGGGCGGGCTTGTCGGGCCCCAAGGGAACGTGGGTGGTACAGGCGCAGTCACCGTTGACGATGGTGGCCAGCCGTTGGACGTGCGTGCCGAGGATCTCGGCGAACGCCTGCCGTTCGGCCTCGCAGAGTTCGGGGAACTCCTCGGCGACATGGGAGACCGGGCAATGATGCTGGCATATCTGCACACCCGACAGCGGCCCGGCCACCGGCGTGGTGGTGGTCCGGTAGCCGGCCTTGGTCAGTGCGGAGGCCACGCGGTCGGCCGTCTCAAGCACGTCATCGGTGGCGGGACCGTTCACGGCCTCGGCCAGGATGCCGTCGATGCGGCGACGGGCGAAGGTCTGCACCGCCTCGTCACCGCCGATCTCACGCAGCTGTCGCATGGCCGCGGCGGCCAGATCGTCATAGGCGTGATCGAGCTTGGCGCGTCCCCCGGCGGTGATCCGGTACCGCTTGGCGGGCCGGCCGCGACCGTTGTGCTGCCACGCCTCGGCGGCGCTGGCCTGCGCGTCCCCCGCGTCGACCAGAGCGTCGAGGTGGCGGCGGATGCCTGCCGCGGAGATTCCCAGCCGTTCGCCGATGTCACCGGCGGTGACGGGACCCTCCAGCAACAGTTGCACGATGGCCCGCCGCGTGTGACCTTCGGGCGTGTGACCTTCGGAAAGACCGCTGGACCCGGCGGGCACCGACGGGGCCGCAGCCACGCCAGAGACCTCCGGGTTTAATTTCACAACACCATTGTGTCCGAATTCGACCTGCGGTTCCAGCAAGGGCACCCTAACTGTGCAGGAGCTCACTCGGCCACCGTCTACGCTGCTCTGATGACCGTGCTCGGGTCCTTCAGCTCGGCGGTCGCCCGATGGCATGCCGACGAGAGGACCGTCGGCTCCCCGCTCAACGACGCCGAGGTCGCCTCGCTGCGCCGTACCAGGGTATTCGGCGCGACCGGCACCGTACTCATGGCCATCGGCGCGCTCGGCGCAGGCGCCCGGCCCGTCGTGCAGGATCCGACCTTCGGGGTGCGGCTGCTCAACCTCCCGTCCCGCATCCAGACGGTGTCACTCACCATGACGACCACCGGCGCGGTGGTGATGGCGGTGGCCTGGCTGATGCTGGGCCGCTTCGCCCTGGGCCCGCGGCGGATGTCGCGCAGCCAGCTGGACCGCACCCTGCTGTTGTGGGCGCTGCCGCTGCTCATCGCTCCCCCGATGTACAGCCGCGATGTCTACTCCTATCTGGCACAGAGCCAGATCGCCCGGATCGGGCTGGATCCGTACAAGGTCGGTCCCGCCCCGGGCCTCGGCCTGGACCACGTCTTCACCCTGTCGGTGCCCACCATCTGGCGGGAGACGCCCGCTCCGTACGGTCCGTTGTTCCTGTGGATCGGTCGTGGCATCTCGACGGTGACCGGTGAGAACATCGTCGCCGCGGTGCTGTGCCACCGGCTCGTGGTGCTCGTCGGCGTCGGCCTCATCGTCTGGGCCACCCCCCGGCTGGCTCGGCGCTGCGGAGTCGCCGAGGTGAGCGCGCTGTGGCTGGGACCGTGCAATCCGCTGCTGTTCATGCACCTGGTCGCGGGCATCCACAACGAGGCGCCGATGCTCGGCCTCATGCTGGCCGGCACCGAGTTCGCGCTGCGCGGTATCGACGGGGTTCGCGCCGGCAACTGGCGTCTGGAGCCCAGACCGTGTGGCCTGCTGGTCTTCGGCACCGTGCTGATCGCGCTGTCATCCCAGGTGAAGCTCCCGTCGCTGTTGGCCATCGGCTTCGTCGCGATGGCCCTGGCGTGGCGCTGGGGCGGCACCATCAAGGCCTTCCTGGTGGCCGGCTTCTCCCTCGGCGCGATCTCCCTGGTCGTCATGGCGGTGATCGGCTGGGCCAGCGGCCTGGGCTTCGGCTGGCTGTCCACCCTCGGTACCGCGAATGTCGTGCGGTCGTGGCTGTCGCCGCCGACGCTGATCGCCCTGGGCACCGGTCAGGTGGGCATCCTGCTCGGGCTCGGTGATCACACCACCGCGGTGCTCGGTCTGACCCGTGGCATCGGCGTCGTCATCATCGCGATCCTGGTGACCTGGCTGTTGTTGGCCGTATTCCGGGGCCGGCTGAATCCCGTGGGCGGGCTCGGCGTGGCGTTGGGCGCCACCGTGTTGCTGTTCCCGGTGGTACAGCCCTGGTACCTGTTGTGGGCGATCATCCCGCTGGCCACCTGGGCGACCCGGCCGGGATTCCGCGGCACCACGATCGCGCTGACGCTGGTGGTCGGCATCTTGGGCCCCACCGCCAACGGCGATCGGTTCGCCCTGTTCCAGATCGTCGACGCGGTCCTGGCCAGTGCCGTCATCATGCTGGTGCTCTTCGTTCTGACCTGGCGGCGCCTGCCGTGGCGGGCGCTGCCCGCCGAAGGTGTTGTCAGGCCCGCCGCTTACGCTGAATCCCCGTGACCACCGCCTCGTCCCCACCCGTGCGCCTGCGCGGGGTGACCAAACGGTATGGGTCGACGACCGCGGTCTCCGGGCTCGACCTCGATGTTCAGCAGTCCGAGGTGCTGGCGCTGCTGGGTCCCAACGGCGCGGGCAAGACCACGACGGTCGAGATGTGCGAAGGGTTCCTGCGGCCCGACGAGGGCAGCATCGAGATCCTCGGGCTGGACCCCGCCGCCGAGAACAGCCGGGTGCGCGAGCGCATCGGGGTGATGCTGCAGGGCGGTGGCGGTTATCCGGCCGCCCGGGCCGACGAGATGCTCAACCTCGTCGCCTCCTACGCCGCCAATCCATTGGACCCGCAGTGGCTGATGGACACCCTCGGCCTCACCGAAGCCGCCCGCACCACCTATCGCCGACTGTCCGGCGGTCAGCAGCAGCGCTTGGCGCTGGCCTGCGCCGTCGTCGGCCGACCCGAACTGGTGTTCCTCGACGAACCGACCGCCGGCATGGACGCACACGCCCGCATCGTGGTCTGGGAGCTCATCGACGCCCTGCGCCGCGACGGGGTGACCGTCGTCCTGACCACACATCATCTGTCCGAGGCCGAGGAACTGGCCGACCGGCTGGTGATCATCGATCACGGCAAGACGGTCGCGGCCGGCACCCCCGCCGAACTGACGCGCAACGGCGCCGAGAATCAGCTGCGCTTCAGCGCGCCGCCGAAACTGGACCTGACGCTGTTGGTGGCCGCGCTGCCCGAGACGTACCGCAGTTCGGAAGCCGCCCCGGGCGAGTACCTGGTGGAAGGGCACATCGATCCGCAGGTGCTGGCGACCGTCACCGCCTGGTGCGCCCGCGTCAACGTGCTGGCCACCGACATGCGCGTCGAGCAACGCAGCCTTGAGGACGTGTTCCTCGACCTGACCGGGCGGGAGCTGAGGTCGTGACCGAAAATCGTTTCACCCCGGGCACATTCGCGCCGGACCCAAGCCCTGCCGGCGTGCGCCAGATGCTGTCGGCCCAGTACGGGCTCGAGCTCAAGCTGCTGCTGCGCAACGGTGAACAGCTGCTGCTGACCATGTTCATCCCCATCACACTGCTGATCGGGCTGACCCTCATGCCACTGGGCTCGTTCGGGCCCGACCGGGCGGGCACCTTCACGCCCGCCATCATGGCGTTGGCCGTCATCTCGACCGCATTCACCGGCCAGGCCATCGCGGTGGCGTTCGACCGCCGCTATGGCGCGCTGAAACGCCTTGGGGCGACCGCCCTTCCGGTGTGGGGCATCATCGCGGGCAAATCGCTGGCCGTCGTGACCGTGGTGTTCCTGCAGTCGATCCTGTTGGGTGCCATCGGCATTGCGCTGGGCTGGCGTCCCGCGGTGCTGGGCCTGCTGCTCGGCGCCGTCGTCATCGCGCTGGGCACCGCGTCGTTCGCCGCGCTGGGCCTCCTGCTGGGCGGCACCCTCAAGGCCGAGATCGTGTTGGCGGTGGGCAACCTGATGTGGTTCGTGTTCGCCGGGCTGGGCGCCCTGACCTTGGAAGGCGGACTGGTCCCCCACACCGTGGCGTGGATCGCCCGCCTCACCCCGTCGGGCGCGCTGACCGAGTCGCTGACCCAGGCCATGACGCTGTCGGTCGACTGGTTCGGCGTGATCGTGCTGGCCGTCTGGGGCGCCGTGGCCGCGCTGTGCGCGCTGCGCTGGTTCCGCTTCACCTGAGCGTGCCGTGACCCGAGTCGCCGGTATCGACGCCTGCCGCGGCGGCTGGGTCGCCGTGGTGCTGAACGACGGCGCCTACGCGGGAGCCCACGTCGCCGAACGGCTGGCCGACGTGGTCCGCGACATCGGCGACGCCGCGGCGATCGGGGTGGACATCCCGCTGGGACTGATGGACTCCGGGACTCGCGGCACCGATGTGGCCGCCCGCGCCCTGCTCGGCAGGCGGCGCTCCACCATCTTCGAGATCGCTCCCCGAGCGTGCTGGGATGCGCCCGACCACGCCGCGGCCAGCGCGCTGAGTCGGCGGCTGATGGGCAAGGGCATGAGCATCCAGTCCTGGGGGCTGAAAGCCAAGCTGCTCGACGCCAACGCCCTCTACGACGAGGGTGGCGCGCCGCTCTGGGAGGTACACCCGGAGCTGTCGTTCCGGCAGATGGGCCTCGTCTTCGAGGACGGGACGAAGAAGTCGTGGCGCGGCCAGCGGGCCCGGCTGCGGATACTCGCCGCCAACGGCATCGACGTGCCGGAAGACCTCGGGGCCGCCGCCCGGGTGCCGGCCCACGATGTGTTGGATGCCGCGGCGGTGTCGTGGAGCGCGGCCCGGATCGCCGTGGGCCGGGCCTACTGCGTGCCCGATCCGCCCCAACGCGACGAGCGTGGCCGGCGGATCGCGATCTGGTGCTGACCAGCCCTACTACGGCTTGTAGTTAACACTGCTCTACGATCAGGCCGTGCTCGACAAGCTGCCCGTGCCCAGCCTGCGGGTCCAACGCATCATCGCTTTTCTGGTGATCGTGACCCAAGGCGGTATCTCGGTGACCGGCGCCGTCGTCCGGGTGACTGCGTCGGGGCTCGGCTGCCCCACCTGGCCGCAGTGCTTCCCCGGCAGTTTCGTGCCGGTGCCGCACGCCGAGGTCCCGATCGTGCACCAGGCCGTCGAATTCACCAACCGGATGTTCACCTTCGGCGTGGTCGCCACCGCAGCACTGGTCGTACTGGCGGTGATCAGGGCCCGGCGCAGGCGCGAGGTGCTGGTGTACGCGTGGCTGATGCCGGCTTCCACCGTTGCGCAGGCCGTGATGGGGGGCATCACGGTGCTGACCGGACTGCTCTGGTGGACGGTGGCCATCCACCTGCTGGCGTCGATGATCATGGTGTGGCTGGCGGTGTTGCTGTACGTCAAGATCGGCGAGCCCGACACCGGCGTGGTCACCGAACGAGTGGTGAAACCGTTGCGCCAGTTGACGTCTCTGTCCGCCATCATCCTGTCGCTGATCCTGGTGACCGGCACGCTGGTGACCGGCGCCGGACCGCACGCCGGCGACAAGAGCCTGGACCGGGTGGTGCCCCGTCTCGAGGTCGAGATCACCACGCTGGTGCATGTGCACTCGTCGTTGCTGGTGACCTATCTGGCGCTGCTGATCGGACTGGGCTTCGGCCTACTCGCCGTGCAGGCGCCCCGCGCGGTGCGGCTGCGCTGGCTCGTGCTGGTGGTGCTGGTGGCCGTCCAGGGAATGATCGGCGCCGTGCAGTTCTACAACGGCGTGCCCGCCGCACTGGTCGCCGTGCACGTGGCGTTCGCGGCGGCGTGCACCGCGGCCACCGCGGCGCTATGGGCGTCGATGCGAGAGCGGGCCGAGCCCCAGTCGCTCCAGCGCTGATTCGACGCCGACCGCGAAATCCCGTTCGGCGCGCGCCTTCTCCTTGGCGGTGAGCTGCCGGAAACCCAGCGACGGTTCCACCAATTCCAGTTCCAGCAGCCGCGGATCGTCGGCACCCCCAATGATGTCGACCCGGGCGTAGAGCAACTCGTCCCGGGTGAACCCGAATCGGCGTGCGACCGACACCACCGCATCGTGCCCGATATCCCACAGCGCCTCGTCGGGGTCGGCCGCGGACAACGTCTCGGCGGCGAAGGTGCAGGTCTCCTCGAACACCGGCGCATTGCCCGGCGGCGGCAGCATCGGCCCCTTGGTGAATGCGTGCGACGGCTCCCCGTTGAGGAACACCAGCGCCGTCTCCCCCGCGGCGACCCTCGAGTCGTAGGGCTGCACCAGAACAGCCCGACCCTGCGCCTGCAGGGACCTCGCGTGCGCCAACGCCGCGGCCGCGTCGGTGAACCGCTGCGCGCCGGCCGACCCGGCGCCGACGGCAGGCTTGACGACCACCTCGCCGGCGGGCACGACGATGTCGTCGTCCACGCCGAAGTAGCCGGTCGGCACGATCGGTACCCCGTCGGCCCGCAGGTCCAGCAGGTAGTGCTTGTCGGTGCTCCACGCCACGAGCCCGGGCGGGTTGAGCAGGTTGCGCACCTGCCCGCTCCAGGCCAGGAACTCGTCGAGACGGTCGGCGTAATCCCATGCGGCGCGCAGGATCACGAGGTCGGCCTCAAGGGTCGCCGGGTCGTCCCAGGGTTTCCACTGCACGTGCAGGCCACGGTTGCGCAGCGCCGTGACCAGCCCGTCGTCGTCGCTGTCGCCTTCGGGCAGCGCCCGGCAACTCGCGAAGACGATACGCGGATGGAACACGTCGGGGCGGGCCAGCTTCACCCAGTGGATGATAGGGGGATGCATGCCATCGAAGTCGCCGAGACCGGAGGACCCGAAGTCCTCACCTACGTCGAGAAGCCCGAGCCGGTGGCGGGACCGGGCCAGGTGGTGATCAAGGCCGAGGCCATCGGGGTGAACTTCATCGACACCTACTTCCGGTCGGGCCTGTACAAGCGTGAGGTGCCGTTCGTGGTGGGCACCGAGGTGTGCGGCACCGTCGCGGCCGTCGGTGACGACGTGGTGGCACTGGCGATCGGCGACCGCGTGGTGACCGCCGACGCCGAGGGTGCCTACGCCGACTACTGCGTGGCCCAGAGCGACCGGGTGGCCTACGTGCCCGACGGCGTGGCCCCCGAGTCGGTGGCCTCCGCCCTGCTGAAAGGCATGACGGCGCACTACCTGATCAAGTCCGTCTACGCGGTGCAGCCGTCGGACACCATCCTGGTGCACGCCGGGGCGGGTGGCGTGGGGCTGATCCTCACCCAGTGGGCCACCAGTATCGGCACCCGGGTGATCACCACGGCATCGACACCGGAGAAGGCGGCACTCTCCCGGCTGGCCGGCGCGGTGGAGGTGCTCGACTACCCCGAGGACCCGGCCGAGTTCGGCGCCGCGATCCGCGACCTGACCGCGGGCGCAGGGGTGGCCGCCGTGTACGACGGTGTCGGCGCGTCCACCTTCGACGCCAGCCTGGCCAGCCTCGCGGTGCGCGGCACGCTGGCGCTGTTCGGCGGGGCCAGCGGCCCGGTGCCGGCGGTGGATCCGCAACGCCTCAACGCGGCCGGTTCGGTGTTCCTGACCCGGCCGAAGCTCGGCGACTTCACCCGAACTGCCGACGAATTCGCCTGGCGGGCAGGCGAATTGCTGAGCGCCATCGCCGACGGGTCCATCTCGGTCACCGTCAGCGAGCGCTACCCGCTGGCCGAGGCGGCCCGTGCGCACCTCGACCTGCAGGGCCGCAAGACGGTCGGGTCGATCGTGCTGGTGCCGTAGGGGCTGTGATCAGACCGGCACGGCCGCCGGGAACGTCCAGGACCCGTCCAGGACCTCGGGGCGCGGCCGGTACAGCCGGACGATGTAGTTCCAGCCGTCGGTCACCGGCAGCAAATTGGCCGCGCCGTCGCCGCCGAACTGGATGATCGTGGAGCCGTCGGCCTCCGGCACAGCTGTGATGTTGTTCACCGAATACGCGTTCTGCGGGTTCGGGGAGAAGTAGCCGTTCTTGTTGTACACGGTGACCGACCAGAATCCGTCCACCGGAACGTCTTTCACGGTCAACCGGTGGACCGTTACACCGTCGTTGGCGGGCGGCACCACCGTCAGATAGAACGCGTCGCGCGGCGGGTTGCCGCCCCAGGCGAAGGCCGTGCCGATGAGGTGATGCACCGGGTCGACCTCGTCCTCGGCGCCGAACGTCCCGGCCGAGTCGGTCAATGTCGTCGACAAGGTGATCAGCGCGTCGCGCACCGTCTTCTGGGTCACCGGATCCCAATCCGGTATCTCGAAGCGGCCGGGCTCGGGTTGGGTCACCTCGATCGCGTCCTGCAGCGCGTGCACGGCGGTCAGATCCGACGGGTCGTTCGGGTCGACGAGCGTGCGGATGGCCGCCGCCACGTACCGGGTTCCGACGATGTCGCGGGACAGCAGGACGGTGGCCGGGGCGTAGGCGACCTCGGTGGTGTAGTGGTCCGCGCTGATGATCTGCGCCGACATGAACCGCCCCGAGCTGTCGGGCAGGGTGATCGTCACATCGCCGGCGTCCAGGTCGAAGACGCCCGCCGAGTAGATGGTGTCGCGGTTCTGCCGGATGACCACCTGATGGTCGATCGGCGTGAGCTCACGTATGTGATGCAGCGCGCCGAAGCCGCCGTCCTTCACGATGCCGGCGAAGTACACATCCGATTCGGCGCGGGTGAAATTGTCCGGGCTGACAAGTCGGCTCATACCGACAAATCTAGCCGCCCAACACCCTCGGCAAGGCCAGCGCGGAGTCGATGGCCAGAGCGCAGAACACCACGGCCAGATAGTTGTTCGACTGCAGGAACAACCGCAGCGGCTTCACCGGTTCCCCACGTTTCACTCCGGCGTAGAGCTGGTGGGCCATCACCAGGAACCAGACGCCCGCCAGCAGCGCGACGGACGCGTACAACCAGCCGGTGGCCAGGGTCAGCGCCAGCGTGGTGATCACCGTCAGCCAGGTGTAGATCAGGATCTGGCGGGTCACCTGCTGCTCGGTGGCCACCGTGGGCAGCATCGGCACCCCGGCGGCCTTGTAGTCGTCCTTGTACCGCATGGCCAGCGCCCAGGTGTGCGGCGGCGTCCAGAAGAAGATGATCGCGAACATCACCAGGGCGGGCCACTGGACGGTCCCGGTGACAGCAGACCAGCCGATCATCACCGGCATACAGCCGGCAGCGCCGCCCCAGACCACGTTCTGCGAGGTCCGCCGCTTCAGAAGCAGCGTGTAGACGAACACGTAGAAGGCGATGGTGACGAGGCCCAGCACGCCCGAGAGCAGGTTGGTGGTCCACCACAGCCAGGCGAACGAGCCTGCCGTCAGCACCAGGCCGAAGATCAGTGCGTTCCTGGTGGGAACCGACGCGCGGGCCAGTGGCCGCAGCGCGGTGCGTTTCATCACCTTGTCGATGTCGGCGTCGGCCACACAGTTGAGGGTGTTGGCGCCGGCGGCGGCCATCATGCCGCCGATCAACGTGTTCAGGATCAACAGCGGATCGACAGTTCCGCGGTCGGCCAACAACATCGCCGGGATCGCCGTGACCAGCAACAGCTCGATCACACGGGGCTTCGTCAAAGCCAAATAAGCCAGAAACGTCGTACGTATCCGACTGGGCGCTGCGCTAGCTGACCGGCGCTCGCGAATGCTCACGCAAATAACTCCTTGGCAGCGTCACGCGGGCTTCTACTACAGACGATGGTAGACCGCGGGTCTGTGGGTCTGACACCGCAGGGTCAATTCGGGTGAACGGCTGCGTAAACGTCCGCCAACCGGTCTGCCACGGATGAGTCGCTCCCACTAGGGTGTTTTAGAGGAACAAGCAGCTGATCTCGCAGACGCTAGGAGCACGCGTAGTGACCACCATCGAGGAGATTTCCGCCCTCACCCGCCCCAACCACCCGGACGACTGGACGGACCTCGACTCGGTAGCGGTCGATACCGTGCGCGTTCTGGCAGCCGATGCGGTGCAGAAGGTCGGCAACGGCCATCCGGGCACCGCGATGAGCCTGGCCCCGCTGGCCTACACCCTGTTCCAGCGCCAGCTCCGCCACGACCCCAGCGACGTGCACTGGCTGGGCCGGGACCGCTTCATCCTGTCCTGCGGGCATTCCAGCCTGACGCTGTACCTGCAGCTCTACATCGGCGGTTTCGGGCTGGAACTCGAAGACATCGAGGCGCTGCGCACCTGGAAGTCCAAGACGCCCGGGCACCCGGAGTTCCGCCACACCAGAGGCGTGGAGATCACCACCGGGCCGCTGGGCCAGGGACTGGCCAGCTCCGTCGGCATGGCGATGGCCGCCCGCTACGAGCGCGGCCTGTTCGACCCCGACGCCGCGCCCGGTACCAGCCCGTTCGACCACTTCATCTACGTGATCGCCTCCGACGGCGACATGGAAGAGGGCGTCACCGGCGAGGCCTCCTCGTTGGCGGGCACCCAGCAGCTGGGCAACCTGATCGTCTTCTACGACAAGAACCACATCTCCATCGAGCACGACACCGACATCGCGCTGAGCGAGGACGTCGCGGCCCGCTACCGCGCCTACGGCTGGCACGTCCAGGAGATCGAGGGCGGCGAGAACGTCGTCGGTATCGAGAACGCCATTGCGGAGGCCAAGAAGGTCACCGACAAGCCGTCGTTCATCTCGGTGCGCACGATTATCGGTTATCCCGCGCCCACCAAGATGAACACCGGTGGCGTGCACGGGTCGGCGCTGGGCGACGACGAGGTGGCCGCCACCAAGAAGGTGCTCGGCTTCGACCCGGACAAGACCTTCGAGGTCCGCCCGGAGGTCATCGAGCACACCCGCAAGCTCGTCGATCGCGGCCGCGAAGCCCACCAGAAATGGCAGACCGATTTCGACGCGTGGGCGCAGCGTGAGCCCGAGCGCAAGAAACTGCTGGACCGGTTGACCGCCCAGGAACTGCCCGAGGGCTGGGACGCCGACATCACGCATTGGGAGCCGGGTTCCAAGGCGCTGGCCACCCGGGCGGCGTTCGGCCAGGTACTCAACGACGTCGCCCCCAAGCTGCCCGAACTGTGGGGCGGCTCGGCCGATCTCGCCGGCAGCAACAACACGACCATCAAGGGTGTGGACTCCTTCGGCCCGCCGTCGATCTCCACCTCGGACTACACCGCCAGTCCGTACGGCCGGGTTCTGCACTTCGGCATCCGTGAGCACGCCATGGGCTCGATCCTGTCGGGCATCGTGCTGCACGGCCCCACCCGCGCCTTCGGTGGCACGTTCCTCCAGTTCTCCGATTACATGCGCCCGGCGGTGCGGTTGGCATCCCTGATGGACATCGACACCATCTACATCTGGACGCACGACTCGATCGGGCTCGGCGAGGACGGCCCCACCCATCAGCCGATCGAACACCTGGCCGCACTGCGCGCCATCCCGAATCTGTCGGTGGTCCGCCCGGGCGACCCGAACGAGACCGCTTACGCGTGGCGCAGCATCATCGCCCGCGGCAACGGCAGCGGTCCCGTCGGTTTCATCCTGACCCGACAGGGCATCCCGGTACTGGAGGGCACGGACTCCGACGGCGTCGCCAAGGGCGGCTACGTGCTGGGCGGCGGTAACCCCGCCGATGACGCCGACGTGCTTCTGATCGCCACCGGCTCCGAGTTGCAGCTCGCGGTCGAGGCCCAGAAATTGTTGGCGGCCAAGGACATCATCGCCTACGTGGTGTCGATGCCCTGCGTCGAATGGTTCGAGTCCCAGCCCAAGGAGTACCGCGACTCGGTGCTCCCGCCCGATGTGTCGGCACGCGTCGCGGTGGAAGCCGGGATCGCCCAGTCCTGGCACAAGCTGGTCGGCGACACCGGCGAGATCATCTCGATCGAGCACTACGGCGAGTCCGCTGACGACAAGACCTTGTTCCGCGAGTTCGGCTTCACCGCAGAAGCCGTCGTCGCCGCCGCCGAACGCTCACTCGATAACTAGAAAGAGCAGAAAACATGACTCAGAACCCGAATCTCGCGGCACTGAGCGCCGCGGGTGTCTCCGTATGGCTCGACGACCTGTCCCGTGACCGGCTGCAAACCGGCAACCTGCAGCAGCTGATCGACACCCGCAGCATCGTCGGCGTCACCACCAACCCGTCGATCTTCCAGGCCGCGCTGTCCAAGGGCACCGCGTATGACGCGCAGGTCAAGGAGCTCGCCGAGCGCGGCGCCGATGTGGACGCCACCATCCGCACCGTCACCACCGATGACGTCCGCAACGCCTGCGACGTGCTGGCCAAGACGTACGAGGCCTCCGGTGGTGTGGACGGCCGGGTGTCCATCGAGGTCGACCCGCGCCTGGCGCACGACAGCGACAAGACCATCCTGCAGGCCATCGAGCTGTGGAAGATCGTCGACCGGCCCAACCTGCTGATCAAGATCCCCGCGACCGAGGCAGGCCTGCCGGCGATCACCGCGGTCATCGCCGAAGGCATCTCGGTCAACGTCACCCTGATCTTCTCGGTGGAACGGCACCGCGCCGTCATCGACGCCTACCTGGCGGGACTGGTCAAGGCCGCCGAGGCGGGCCACGACCTGTCCAAGATCCATTCCGTCGCATCGTTCTTCGTATCCCGGGTGGACTCCGAGATCGACGCCCGTCTGGAGAAGATCGGCACGGACGAGGCGCTGGCACTTCGCGGCCAGGCCGGTGTGGCCAACGCCCGGCTGGCCTACGCGGCCTACGAAGAAGTGTTCGACAGCGAGCAGTTCGGCAATCTCAAAGAGCGCGGCGCCCGCGTACAGCGCCCGCTCTGGGCCTCGACCGGTGTGAAGAACCCGGACTATTCCGACACCCTGTACGTCACCGAGCTGGTCGCGCCGAACACCGTCAACACCATGCCGGAGAAGACGCTGGAAGCCGTCGCCGACCACGGTGTCGTCACCGGGGACACCATCTCCGGTACCGCCGCCGCCGCGCAGGAGGTCTTCGACAAGCTCGCCGCCGTCGGCATCGACATCACCGACGTCTTCTTGGTGCTGGAGAACGAGGGCGTGGACAAGTTCGAGAAATCGTGGGGCGAGCTGCTCGAGGCCACGCAGGGACAGCTTGACGCTGCCAAGTGATGAGCGCCTGCGCGAGATGCAGAGGACGGCGATGAGCGCTTGCGCGACATGCAGAGGACGGCGATGAGCGCTTGCGCGACATGCAGAGGACGGCGATGAGCGCTTGCGCGAAGAGCAGAGGACAGCGATGACAACAGCCACCGACACCGGTTCCGCATGGCGTAATCCGTTGCGGGAAAAGCGCGACAAACGCATGCCCCGCATCGCGGGACCGTGTGCGGTGGTGATCTTCGGGGTCACCGGCGACCTGGCCCGCAAGAAGTTGATGCCGGCCATCTACGACCTCGCCAACCGCGGCCTGCTGCCGCCCAGTTTCGCGCTGGTCGGGTTCGCCCGGCGCGACTGGGCGGACGAGGATTTCGGCAAGATCGTCTTCGACGCGGTCAAGCAGCACGCCCGCACCCCGTTCCGCCAGGAGGTCTGGGACCGGCTGGCCGAGGGCTTCCGGTTCGTGCAGGGCACGTTCGACGACGAGGCGTCCTTCGAGAGTCTCAAGGACACGCTGCACAAACTCGACGTGGAACGCGGCACCAGCGGCAACCATGCGTTCTACCTGTCGATCCCACCGAAGGCGTTCCCCCAGGTCTGCGAACAGCTTTCGAAGTCCGGGCTGGCCGACAAGCCGGAGGGCAGCTGGAGCCGGGTCGTCATCGAGAAGCCGTTCGGCCATGACCTCAAGAGCGCCGAGGAACTCAACGGCGTGGTCAACAGCGTCTTCCCGGAGTCGTCGGTGTTCCGCATCGACCACTACCTGGGCAAGGAGACGGTGCAGAACCTGTTGGCGCTGCGCTTTGCCAACGAGATGTTCGAGCCGGTGCTCAACTCGCACTATGTCGACAGCGTGCAGATCACCATGGCCGAGGACATCGGGCTGGGCGGGCGCGGCGGCTATTACGACGGTGTGGGCGCGGCCCGCGACGTCATCCAGAACCATCTGTTGCAGCTGCTGGCACTGACGGCGATGGAGGAGCCGGTGAGCTTCTCCCCCGCCGAGCTGCAAGCCGAGAAGATCAAGGTGCTCTCGGCGACCAGGCTGGCCGAGCCGCTGGACCAGACCACCTCCCGCGGCCAGTACGCGGGCGGGTGGCAGGGCGGCGAGAAGGTCGTCGGCCTGCTCGACGAGGAGGGCTTCTCCAAGACCTCGACCACCGAGACGTTCGCGGCCATCACCCTGGACGTGGACACCCGCCGGTGGGCCGGCGTGCCGTTCTATCTGCGTACCGGAAAGCGGTTGGGCCGCAGGGTCACCGAGATCGCAGTCGTGTTCAAGCGGGCGCCGCACCTGCCGTTCGACGCCACCATGACCGACGAGCTCGGTCAGAACGCACTGGTCATCCGGGTTCAGCCCGATGAGGGCATCACGCTGCGGTTCGGATCCAAGGTGCCCGGGCACCTGATGGAGGTCCGGGATGTCAGCATGGACTTCTCCTACGGTTCTGCGTTCGCGGAGGAGTCACCCGAGGCCTACGAACGGCTGATCCTGGACGTTCTGCTGGGTGAGCCGTCGCTGTTCCCGGTCAACGCCGAGGTCGAATTGGCTTGGAAGATATTGGATCCCGCGCTGGAGTACTGGGCCACCCACGGCAAGCCCGATGAGTACGAGTCCGGAACGTGGGGCCCCGACTCGGCGTTCGAGATGTTGCGCCGGACCGGCCGGGAATGGAGAAGGCCCTGATGATGTCCGAAGGCGACGACGAGTGAGCATCGCAGCGAGGCACGAGCGAGGAGCGGAACGAGAAGGAGCCGAGCGGTGATTCTGGATCTACCCGACACCAATACCGGTGCCATCAACAAGAAGATCGTCGCGTTGCGGGAAGAGGGCGGCGCGATCACACTCGGCCGGGTGTTGACCCTGGTGATCGCGCCGGACACCGAGGCCCTGCTCGAGGAGTCGATCGAGGCGGCCAACGCCGCCAGCCGGGAACATCCCTGCCGCGTCATCGTCGTCATCCCGGGTGACCGGCTGACCACCGATGCCCGCCTGGACGCCCAATTGCGGGTGGGCCGCGACGCCGGCGCCAACGAGGTCGTCGTGCTGCGACTGTCCGGTCCGCTGGCCAACCACGCCAGCAGCGTGGTGACCCCGTTCCTGCTGCCCGACACCCCCGTGGTGACGTGGTGGCCGGACCTGGCCCCGCGGGTGCCTGCCGAGGATCCGTTGGGCAAGTTGGCGATCCGCCGGATCACCGACGCCACCAATGGGGAAGACCCGCTGTCCTGCATCAAGAGCAGACTCGCGGGCTACACCCCCGGCGACACCGACCTGGCCTGGAGCCGCATCACCTACTGGCGGGCGCTCCTGGCCGCCGCACTGGACCAGGCCCCGTACGGCCCGATCACCTCGGTCGTGGTGTCCGGACTGAAAGATGAACCGGCGCTGGACATCCTGGCAGGGTGGCTGGCCGGACGGCTGGACTGCCCGGTGTCGCGTGCGGTCGGCGAGCTGAAGGTCGAACTGAACCGCGACGACGAGACGATCGTGCTGAGCCGTCCGCAGGACGGGGTGACCGCGACGCTGATCCGCACCGGGAAGCCCGACGCGCAGATCCCGCTGGCCCGCAGGGAAACCCGCGACTGCCTCGCCGAGGATATGCGTCGTCTGGACGCCGATGAGATCTACTTCGAAGCACTACAGGGAATCGACAAGGTGGCTTATGTCTGAGATCGTGACCGAAACCTACCTCGACGCGGACGAACTGGCCGCAGCGGCCGGCGCCCGCCTGGTGGGTGCGATCACCTCGGCGATCGCGAACCGCGGCGCGGCGGCGATCGTGCTGACCGGCGGAACGGTCGGCATCAAGCTGCTTCGTCACGTGGTGGGTTTCAGCACCGATATCGACTGGTCGAAGGTCGAATTATTCTGGGGTGACGAGCGTTTCGTGCCCGCCGCCGACGGTGAGCGCAACCTCAAGCAGGCGCACGAAGCGCTACTGGAGAGCATCGACATCCCGTCGGAGAACGTGCATGCCATCGCGGCCAGCGACGGCGAGTTCGGCGATGACATCGAGGCAGCGGCGGCGGCGTACGAGAAGCTGCTGCCCTCCGAGTTCGACGTGCACCTGCTGGGCATGGGCGGCGAGGGGCACATCAACTCGCTGTTCCCCGACACGGCCGCGGTGCAGGAGACGGCACGACTCGTCGTCGCGGTGACCGACTCCCCCAAGCCGCCGCCCCGCCGGATCACCCTCACGCTGCCCGCGGTGGCACGGGCCCGCGAGGTGTGGCTGGTGGTGGCCGGTTCCGAGAAGGCCGAAGCGGTGGCGGCCGCCCTCAACGGCGCCGCCGCGGTGGACGTCCCCGCGGCCGGCGCGGTCGGCAAGGAGAAGACGGTATGGCTGCTCGACGAAGCGGCCGCCGCCAAACTCTGAGCCCATGACCGATCCCACGGCAGGTAAGACGCCCGGGCGCCAGCGCATCAAGACGCTGACGCAAGCCGCGCTGAACGCCGATATGACCGTCGGTCAGGTCGAGTCGCTGCTGGTCGGCCTCGAGTCGACGGTCGTGGACCTGAACAAGTCGATGGGCAGCCTGGACACCACGATGGTGCGGTTCAACGACACCATCACCCGTATCGATGAACTCGCACCCCGCCTGTTCGGTGTGGTCGAGCGGATGGAACGCATCGTCGAGCGTGTCGAGGTGATGGTCGGGGTCGGTGAGTCCGTGCTGGCCCCGGTCGCGGCGACGGAGACCGCCGTGCGCCGCGTGCTGGTGGCCGTCCGCCGGACCACGGGGATCTGACCGTGACGACCTCCGCTGCCCGGCACCGCTAGCCGGAGTTCCGCAACGCGGTCGCCAGCCCGCTCATCGTCAGCAGGATGCCGCGCTGCACCAGCTCGTCGGTATCCCCGGCCCGGTGCCGGCGCAGCAGTTCCACCTGCAGGTGGTTGAGCGGCTCCAGGTAGGGGAACCGGTTGAACACCGACCGGGCCAACGCGGCGTTGTCCGCCAACAGATCGTCCTGCCCGGTGATCAGCCGGTGCATCCGGATGGTCCGGTCGTGCTCGTCGACGATCTTGTCGAACACCCGCTTGCGCAGCGCCTCGTCCTCGACCAGCTCCGAATAGCGTGCCGCCAGCCCCATGTCGGCCTTGGCCAGCACCTGCGCCATGTTCGACAACACGGTCCGGAAGAACGGCCACCGTTCGTAGAGATCCTGAAGCACCTCGAGGCGGCCATCGGCGCCGGCGATGAACTCCTCGAATGACGTGCCCGTCCCGTACCAGCCGGGCAGCATCACCCGGGACTGGCTCCAGGCCAGCACCCACGGGATGGCGCGCAGATCCGAGATGGCCGTGGTGGGTTTGCGCGAGGTGGGCCTGCTGCCGATGTTGAGCGCGCCGATCTCGCTGACCGGGGTGGAGGCCTTGAAGTATTCGACGAATCCCGGTGTCTCGTGCACCAATTCGGCGTACGCCCGCTGGGCGCGGGCGGCCAGGTCGTCGAGCACCTCATAGGCGTTTTCGGCCAGTCCCCCCAAACCTTCGGTATCGAGCAGGGTCGACTCCAGGGTGGCCGCGAGCAGCGTCTCCAGGTTGCGGTGCGCAATCCGCGGCTCGGCGTACTTTGCCGCGATGACCTCGCCCTGCTCGGTGATGCGCAGCGACCCGTTCACCGCGCCGGGCGGCTGGGCCAGTATCGCGTCGTAGCTGGGGCCGCCGCCGCGGCCGACGGTGCCACCGCGACCGTGGAAGAGCCGCAACCGGATTCCGGTCTTGCGGGCCGACTCGACCAGATCGAGTTCGGCGCGGTACAGCGCCCAGTTGGCCGCCAGGTAGCCGCCGTCCTTGTTGGAATCCGAATAGCCGAGCATGATCTCCTGGTGCTCGCCGCGTGCGGTCACCATCGCGCGGTATACCGGCAGGTCGAGGACCGCCTCCAGGATCGCCGAGCCGCGCTGCAAGTCGTCGATGGTCTCGAACAGCGGTACGACGCCCACCGGGGCGTACGGGTGCTCCCCCGAAACATCCAGCAGCCCGGCCTCTTTGAGCAGGACCGCGGCTTCGAGCATGTCCGAGACGGACTGACACATGGAGATGATGTAGTTGGGCACCGCCTGCGGGCCGAACACCTTCACCGCCCGGGCCGCCGCCACCACAATGCCCAATTCTTTGTGTGCGAGTTCGGACAGTTCGGCGCCCTCGCCGATCAGCGGCCGCCGCGTCGCGATCTCGGCCGCGAGCAGCGCCACCCGCTCGTCCTCGGGCAGTGATGCGTAGTCGGGGTGGACACCGGCCCAGGCCAGCAGTTCGGCGATGACCTCCTCGTGCACATCGGAGTTCTGCCGCATGTCCAGGCCGGACAGGTGAAAACCGAAGACCCGCACGGCTTCCCGCAGCCGGCCCAGCCGGTCGTCGGCCAGCACCGCGCTGCCGTTGGCGCGCAGCGACGCGTCGACGACGTCCAGGTCGGCCAGCAGCTCTGCTGGGGTGACGTAGGGCTCCAGGCCCAGGTCCAGCACCGCTGCGGGCTGGTCGTCCAGGATGCCCGCGGCGGTCGCGGTCAACCGGGCGTGGATCACCCGCAGCGCGCGGCGGTACGGTTCGTCGGCGCGGGCCGGCTCGGTGCACAGCGAGATGAGTGCGAGCAGGTCGTCGGTGACGTGCACCAGCCGCGCCGACATGGACAGTTCCTGCTCCAGCGCGGTGAGCTCGCCGAAGTAGTGCGAGAAGGCGGTGTAGGCGGCCCGTCCGGTGGCCAGTCGCACGATCTCGGCGTTCACATTGGGGTTGCCGTCCCGGTCGCCGCCGATCCAGGATCCCGGCCGCAGAATCGGGTCCGCCAACAGCTGCGCCCCCGGGAATCGGGTCTCCAGCGCGGTCCGCACCTCGGCGTTGACCTGTGGGATGACCTCGAGGAACGCCGCCTGGTAGTAGCGCAGCCCGGTTTCGATCTCGTCGGAGATCTTCAGCCGCGACAACCGCACCAACGCCGTCTGCCACAGCGTGAGGATGTGCCTGCGCAGTTCGGTCTCGATGTCCCGCCCCTCGGCCGTGCCGGCGTGGCCCTGTGCGCGCAACCGCATCAGCTCCGTGATCCGGTGCTGGGTGTCGAACACGGTGCGGCGACGGGTCTCGGTGGGATGTGCGGTGATCACCGGGGAAACCAGCGCGCCGTGCAGCGCCTCGGCGACCGCGGCGGTGTCCAAGTCGGCGCCGTCCAGCTTGAGGTAGGTGGCGGCCAGGCTGCTGTCCTGCGGCGGCTCGCCCGCCGCCACGTGCACCGCGCGGCGTCGCTCACGGTGGATGTCCTCGGCCACGTTGGCCAGCAGCGCGAAGTGGTTGAACGCGCGGATGACGGGAATGGCCAGGTGGATGTCGATCCCGGCGAACAGGTCCGCGAGGTCGGCACGGTCCAACTCGGAACGCCGCACCTGGAACGAGCCGACGCGGGCGCGCTCCACCAGGTCGAAGACCACGTCGCCGTTCTGCTCACGCACGGTGTCACCGAGGATCGCACCCAGCAGCCGGATGTCTTCCCGCATGGGCTCGGTGGCCTCCCGGCCCACGTGGGTGCGCCGCACCGATCCGATCGGTTCCAGCACCGTGTCCACACGTCCGTTCTCAGCCATGTGGTCGATTATCGGCGTCGGCGTGTGGCGGTGCATGGCGAGACCGGCGGTACCCCGTCATCCGCCCGCCGGCACGATCGGTTTCGGCGGGTCGACGGTGGGCGGTGGGGCGTGTTGTCCGGCGGGGAAAACGATTGGCGGACTTGTGGTTTTGTCAGATTTGTCATCGCTGGATTTGCCGTTGTCGTCACCGATGGCGGAATCCAGTTGCGGCGGCCAGTCCACCGAGGTGGGCGGCCAGCTTTCGGTGGCCGACGAACCCGAGCCCCCGCCCGGCGCCGCGCAACCCGAAGCGGCGCCGAAATCCCCTGCGCCCGAGCAGTCCGCGGCGGCCGTCGGCGCCAGCAGCACAGCGACGGGAACAAGTGCGGCGCACAGCAATCGAGTGATCACAGCGTCAGGACGTCGCCGTAGGCGTTCACGCTGTCGTCGGATTTGTCGGTGTCGATCATCGCGGTGGTGAAGAATCGGATGGACACCGGACCGCCGCAGGCATCGACCTTCACATGCGCGTCGTGTACGACGATCTCGCCGTCGCGGCCCTTGAGCGCCTTCTTGCCCAGCCCGACATTGGTGATCGTGCCCGGCAGCAGGTTGATGGACACATTGCCCTCGACATCGGCGTACGGCCCGATGTTGTTGAGCACGTTCGTCCCGTTGAACCCGGGGCTGATCCCCACATCGGCGTCCCCGCCGATACTGCCGCCCTCACTGAGATCAATCTGACAGCCCAACTGCAGGCCGAACACCAGATTCCCGGCATTCACCGCTTCCGCGCCGTTGCCCGCGATGAGGGCTTCGGCCTTCCCGGTGACGAACCCTTCCCTGGTGAAGGCCGTGGCCGCCATGTTGGGCACCGAATTGATGGTCATCCGGGTCAGCGCGACACTCAGGTGCCAACCGTCATCGGTGTCGGCGGACTGGGTCACGTCGGCCACCGGCAGCGGATCGCCGCGTGCCACACCGGATGCCACACACAGCAACGCAACCGCAGCGGCGCCCGCGGGGAGAATTCTGTACACGAACCGCGATCGTAAGAGCTCGCGCTGAGTACCGGCTGGCACCCAGCTATGTCATTCTGTGCCGCGCGCGCCTTTACGATAAGCCGGTGCTGGTCAACCTGATCTCCTTCGCCGCGGCGGCCATCATCGTCGTGCTGTTGCCCGGCCCCGACACCCTGGTGGTGGTACGGGGCATGGTCCGTGGTGGCACCAGAGGCGGGATCACGACGTCGCTCGGGGTGTTGTGCGGCCTGCTGGTGTGGGTGGCCGCGGCGGCGTTCGGGCTCGCGGCGCTGCTACAGGCCAGCGAGGTCGGCTATGAGGCGCTCAAGATCGCCGGTGCCTGCTACCTGGTGTGGATGGGCGTGCAGTCGCTGCGCTCACTGCTGCAGACGGCAGCGGAACTGACGGCCCCGGAGATCACCCGGCACGGCCTGATGCGGCCGGGTTTCGTGTCCGGATTCCTCACCGACATCCTCAACCCGAAGGTCGGGGTGTTCTTCGTGAGCTTCCTGCCCGGTTTCGTCCCCGCCGGCTATCCGGTGGGCTGGACGACGCTGTCGCTGGGCGGCATCTTCATCGTGTTGACCGCGTTCTACTGCGCGGGACTGGTCGCGGCATCGGGGACGATCGCCGACTGGATGCAGACACCGCGGATACGCAGACGCCTGGACACCCTGACCGGACTGGTCCTGGTGGGGTTCGGCGTGCGATTGGCTACCGAAAGCTAGACGTTGTACTTGATCCGCAGCGCCATACCGATGATGGACACCACCCAGATACCGACGACGAAGTAGGTCAGCCGGTCGAGGTTCTTCTCCACCACGGTCGAACCGGACAGGCTCGACTGCACACCGCCGCCGAACAGGGTCGACAGGCCGCCGCCCTTGGCGCGGTGCAGCAGGACCAACAGGACCGTCAGAATGCTGGTGACGACCAGGGTGATCTGCAGCGCGAGTTCCATGGCGGTCAGCCTACACGGGCGTGATTTCGGCGCGAAAACCCGCGCCCACCGCGGGTAACCGCGCCGAAATCACTCCGCGAATCACGGCAACGGGCCACCGGCTGCGATCGCGGACAGGGTGGCGAACTGCTCGCCCTCCAGCGACGCCCCGCCGACCAGCGCACCATCCACGTCGGACTGACCGACGATCTCGCCGACGTTCTTGGCGTTCACCGAACCGCCGTAGAGCACGCGGACCCCGGCGGCGATCTCCGGGGAGGCCAGCGCCACCAGCTCGTCCCGGATGGCCTTGCACACTTCCTGCGCGTCGGCGGCACTGGCCACCCGCCCGGTGCCGATGGCCCACACCGGCTCGTAGGCGATCACCACCTGGCTGATCTGCTCGGCCGACAACCCGGCCAGCGAGCCGCGCAGCGAGTTGACGTTGAACTCGACGTGGTTGCCCGCCTCGCGGACCTCCAGCGCCTCACCGATGCAGACGATCGGGGTGAGGCCGTGCTTGAGCGCGGCCTTGGCCTTCGCAGCCACCAGTTCGTCGGACTCACCGTGGTAGGTGCGCCGCTCCGAATGCCCGACGACGGCGAACGTGACGCCCAGCTTGGCCAGGAAGGCCCCGCTGATCTCGCCGGTGTACGCGCCCGAATCGTGCTGGGAGACGTCCTGAGCGCCGTAGGTGAGCCGCAGCTTGTCCCCGTCGACCAGGGTCTGCACACTGCGCAGATCCGTGAACGGCGGGATGACGGTCACGTCCACCTTGTCGAAGTACTTGTCCGGCAAGGCGAATGCGATCTTCTGCACCAGGGCGATGGCCTCGAAGTGATTGAGGTTCATCTTCCAGTTGCCGGCGATGAGCGGCTTACGGGCCATGTTCAGGACTCCAGAACGTTGATACCGGGCAGGGTCTTGCCCTCGAGGTATTCCAGCGACGCTCCGCCGCCGGTGGAGATGTGCGAGAAGCCGTCCTCGGGCAGGCCGAGCAGGCGCACCGCGGCCGCCGAGTCACCGCCGCCGACGACGCTGAAAGCACCCTTGCCGGTGGCGCCGATGATCGCTTCGGCGACGCCCTTGGTGCCCGCCGCGAATGCCGGGAACTCGAACACGCCCATCGGACCGTTCCAGAACACCGTCTTGGCGTTGGACAGCAGCGCCGTGAACCGCTTCACCGACTCGGGTCCGATGTCCAGGCCCATCTGGCCGTCCGGGATCTGGTCGGCGGCCACCGTCTGGGTCTGCGCGTCGGCGGCGAACTTGTCGGCCACCACGATGTCCACCGGCAGGTGGATCACGTCACCGTAGGTCTCCAGCAGCTTCTTGCACGTATCGATCATCTCCTCTTGCAACAGCGAGGTTCCGACCGGAACTCCTTGTGCGGCAAGGAAGGTGAAGCACATGCCACCGCCGATGACGATGCTGTCGGCCTTGGTGGCCAGATTCTCGATGACCGCGAGCTTGTCGGACACCTTGGACCCGCCGAGCACCACGGCGTACGGGCGCTCGGTCGAGCTGGTGAGCTGCTCGAGCACCTTGACCTCGGTGGCCACCAGCGTGCCAGCGTAGTGCGGCAGCAGCGTCGCAACGTCGTACACCGAGGCCTGCTTGCGGTGCACCACACCGAAGCCGTCGGAGACGAAGGCGCCGGGCGTTCCGTCGGCCGCCTCGACCAGACCGGCGAGGGCCTTGGCCAGGGCCAGCCGCTCGGCGTCGTCCTTGCTGGTCTCCCGCGCGTCGAAGCGGATGTTCTCCAGCAGCAGGACGTCACCGTCGGTCAGTCCCTCGGCACGCGCCAACGCGTCGGTGCCCACCACGTCACCGGCCAGCTGGACGTGCCTGCCGAGCTGCTCCCCCAGCGCCGCGGCGACCGGGGCGAGCGAGAACTTCGGGTCCGGCTCACCCTTGGGGCGGCCCAGATGCGCGGTCACGACCACCTTGGCGCCGGCGTCGGCCAGCGCTTTCAGGGTCGGCACCGAGGCGATGATGCGGCCCGGGTCGGTGATCGCCCCCGAGTCGTCGAGGGGGACGTTCAGGTCGGAGCGCACCAGGACGCCCCGACCCTCCACACCCTCGGCCAACAGGTCGTCGAGTGTCTTGACGGCCATCGGTCAGAGCGACTTGCCGACCAGCGCAACAAGATCCACGAGGCGGTTGGAGTAGCCCCACTCGTTGTCGTACCAGGAGACGACCTTGGCCTGGTTGTCGATGACCTTGGTCAGGCCCGAGTCGAACAGCGAGCTGTGCGGGTCGGTGACGATGTCGCTCGACACGATGGGCGCGTCGTAGTACTTGAGGATGCCCTTCAGCGGGCCGTCGGCGGCGGCCTTCATGGCGGCGTTGATCTCGGCGACCGTGCCGGGCTTGGCCAGCTCTGCGGTCAGGTCGGTGACCGAGCCCGTGGGGATCGGCACCCGCAGCGCGTAGCCGTCCAGCTTGCCCTTGAGCTCCGGGAGCACCAGGCCGATGGCCTTGGCGGCACCGGTCGAGGTGGGCACGATGTTGATGGCGGCGGCGCGGGCACGGCGGAGATCGCTGTGCGGGCCGTCCTGCAGGTTCTGGTCCTGGGTGTAGGCGTGGATCGTGGTCATCAGGCCCTTGACGATGCCGAACTCGTCGTTGAGGACCTTGGCCAGCGGGCCGAGGCAGTTCGTGGTGCACGACGCGTTGGAGATGATGTTCTGGCTGCCGTCGTACTTGTCGTCGTTGACGCCGAGCACGATGGTGATGTCCTCGTCGCTGGCCGGCGCGGAGATGATGACCTTCTTGGCGCCGGCGTCCAGGTGACCCTGGGCCTTGTCACGCTTGGTGAAGATGCCGGTCGACTCGACGACGATGTCGACGCCGAGGTCGCCCCAGGGCAGCGCCGCCGGGCCTTCCTTGACCTCGAGCGCCTTGATCTTGGTGTCGCCGACGACGATGGTGTCCTCACCCTCGAGGGTGACCTCGTAGGGCAGCCGGCCCAGGATCGAGTCGAACTTCAACAGGTGCGCCAGGCTGGCGTTCGAGGTCAGGTCGTTGACCGCGATGATCTCGATGTCGGTGTTCTTGCCGGCGGTCTTCTGCGCATCCAGCGCACGGAAGAAGTTGCGCCCGATGCGGCCGAAACCGTTGACGCCTACCCGGATGGTCACGTGTTGTCTCCTTGAATAGTCGGCGGTGCACTGCTCGCACGCCAGCCTAGTAGTGCCGCTTCCGGCGCGTGCGGGCTGGTCAGATGATCGCGAGGCTCTGGTGGTGCGCCCGCCGGTCCACCGTGGACAGATCCGTACGACAATGCCGTGCATGGCACTCGTCGCGGCGGTCATCGTCGTCCTCACGCTGATCGCGATGACAACCGGACGCACCCCGGCGGTGCTCGCACTGATCTGCGCGCTGGTCGCGGCCGGACTGGTCGGCATCGCCACACCGGCCGAGTTGTTCGCAGGATTGAGCAACTCCGGTGTCATCACCGTCGCCGCGATGCTGGTGATCGCCAAGGGCGTGCTGCACACCGGAGTGGTGTCCCGGGTGATGTATCGGCTGCTCAACGGGGTGCGCACGTCGAGCCAGGCCCTGAGCCGGCTCATCCCGCCGGTGGGCGTCGTGTCCGCGCTGATCAACACCACGCCGATCGTCGCGATGCTCATCCCGGCCGCCAAGGAGTTGGAGCAGCAGTCCGGGGTGCCCGCCCGCGGGGTGCTGCTGCCCATCGCCCACGCGACGACGCTGGCGGGTTCGGCCACCCTGATCGGTACCAGCTCCAACCTGCTCATCGCCGCCCTCGCCGCACCCGCCGGGGTGCACCTGTCGATGTTCTCCTTCGTGCCGGTGGCGGTGCCGGTGGCGCTGGTGGGATGGGTGGTGTTGCTGGTGACCGCGCCGCTGATGCTCCGCGGTACGGCCGGAGCCGAGGAACCCGACCTGTCCTGGCGCGCCGAGATCCCGATCACCGCAGGGGCCAACGCCGTGGGCCGGACCGCGGCCGCGGTCGGCATTCACACCACCGCCGAGTACGAACTGCTCGGGATCCGCCGACAGGGCCACCGCATCGAGGGCGACGCGGTGCTGGCGGCCGACGACATCCTGCTCTACCGCGCGACCGAATCCGGGGTGCGGATGCTCTGGGGCAGCCCCAGATTCAACCAATCACCGCAACCGCTGTACCAGGTCGTGGTGGCCACCAACGAAGAACACGGGACAGTGCGTGACCTGGAGGAGGACGAGGACCTTCTGGTCATCGCCGCTCAGACGGACCACCGGCTCAGTCAGGCCGCCGCCGAACCCGGCGAGCTGTGCCTGGTGACCGCCGCCTCGGCGCAGACCCTCGACGGTCACCCGCTGGTCGCGCTGTGGCAGAAAGCCACCGACAAGGCGCCGCAGACCGGCAAGACATGGGTGGCGCTGGCCATCCTGATCGGGGTCATCCTGTCGGGGTCCTTCGGGCTGGCCCCGGTCGAACTCGCCGCCGTCGCCGGGGCAGTGCTGATGGTGCTCACCGGCGTCCTGACACCGCGGTCCGCGGTGCGGGCCCTGAACTGGAACATCCTGGCCATCATCGCCGGCTCCATCGGCCTCGGCACCATCGTGGTGAGAAGCGGCCTGGGCGACCACATCTCATCGGCGATCATGGCCCTGGCCGGATCCAACACGGCGCTGGTGGTGCTCGTCGTGGTGCTCGGCACCACCGCGCTGACCAACATCGTCACGAACGCGGCCGCCGCGGCGATCCTCACCCCGGTCGTCCTCACCATCGCCTCCGGTACCGGGCTGGACCCCGTGCTGCTGCTGATCCTGGTGGGCACGTGCATCTCGTTCACGTTCCTCAACCCGTTCAGCCATCAGTCGAATCTGATGGTGATGCGCCCGGGCGGTTATTCGACGGCGACGTTCGTCCGGTTCGGCGTCCCGCTGACGGTGGCGTCGTTGGCCTCCGCCTTCGGCATCGGCTGGTTGCTGCTGAGTTAGGCGTCCGGCTCGTGCAGGGCGAGCTGGTCGATGTCGTGGGTGTCCCGGCCCCGGCCGGTGAGGTCGGCGATCAGGCCGGCATCGGAGAGATCCATCGGTTCCGAATGCTTCCAGTCGTGGTGGGCCACTTCGTTCAACCGGGTGGTGATCTCGTGATCGGTCACCTCGATCGCCAGCTCACGACGGTGGTCGAAGCTGCCCGGTGAGAAGTTGATCGAACCCACCACCGCCCGCTCGTGGTCGGCGAGAATCATCTTGGCGTGCAGCTTCATGTGCTTGAGCCGGTGGATCTTGATGCCGACGTCGTCGAGGATGCGCATGCCGCTGACCCCTTCGACCAGCTTCCCGTCTTTCAGATGGTGGGCCGCGCGGGCCATCACGTGCACCTTGACGCCGCGATGCGCGGCGCGGACCAGACGCTCGATGATCACCGGATCCTGATAGCGCTCGTTCTGCAGGAACAGGGTGTGCTTGGCGCTGTCGATGAAATCGGCGATCCGGTGCCTGCCGTTGGAGGGGCACCAGATCAGGTGCGCACCGCTGCCGGGATCGAAATCCTCACGCGCCCAGTCCGCTTCGAAGCAGTCGATGATCTCGGCGACCTCGTAGGCGCTGGGCGTGACGACGGCGTAGTCCCGCGTCAGGGTGAAATTCTCCTCGGTCCAGTTCAGCGATTCGACGAAGGCGTGCTCGTCGTCGACGACCATCGACTTCTCATGCGTCAGGTCGAAGGCGGGGTTGCTCTCCCGAACCTCGATGCCGAACTGCTGCAACATCTCCCGGGCGGCGTCATTGTCGGTCTCGCCATCGCGCCGCTCGGGGTTGAGCATCACCTTGACGTCCACACCCCGCCGATGGGCGGCCACCACGGCCTCCAGCAGCGCACGATGACTGAAGGCGAACATCTTGATGCGCACCGACCGGGTGGCCGCGTGGATCGCGTCGAGAACGGGCTGCGCGGAGTCGTCGGGCAGGATGATCAGCGATCGCGTCACGGTGTCTCGTTTTCGTATTGGATGCGGTGCAAGTCGGCGTATCTGCCGCCGGCGGTCAGCAGCTCGTTGTGCGTGCCCTCTTCGACGACGCGGCCCTCTTCCAGCACCACGATCTTGTCCGCGTCGCGAATGGTGCTGAGCCGGTGGGCGATCGTGATCACCGTACGGTCGGCCATCAATCGCTGCAGCGCGGACATCACCAGGTGTTCGGACTCCGCGTCCAGCGCCGCGGTCGGTTCGTCGAGGATCAGGATCGGACTGTCACGGATGAGGGCACGGGCGATACCGATGCGCTGACGCTGACCACCGGACAACGTCATGCCGCGCTCCCCGACCGCGCTGTCATAGCCCTGCGGCATCTCGGAGATGAATTCGTGCGCATTGGCCAGCTTGGCCATCTCGACGACCTCGTCGTGGTCGGCATCGGGCCTGCCGAAAGAGATGTTGTCGCGGATGGTCCCGCGGAACAGCACCGTGTCCTGCAGGACATAGGCGATCTGGCTGCGCAGCTCATGGAGTTTGTAGTCGCGCAGGTCCACCCCGTCGATCCGGACGGTGCCCACGCTCGGGTCGTAGAACCGCGGAATCAGGCTGACCAGACTGGACTTTCCGCTGCCCGTGTGCCCGACGACGCCCACCAACTGGCCCGGGTGCACCTCGAAGGAGACGTCACGCAGCACCGGGGTCTCGGGGTTGTAGCTGAACGCCACCCGCTCGAAGGCGATGGCGCCCTTGATCCGGGCCGCCTCGACCGCGTCCGGCTTCTCTTGGACCGTCGTCTCGGCGGTCAGCAGGGCGTTGACGCGGTCCACCCCGACCGAGGCCATGGCGATGGTGTTGGTCAATTTGGCCAGATCCTGGACCGGCTTGAAGAACGACACCAGATAGGAGATGAAGACGGTCAACGTGCCCGCCGTCATCGCCCCCGCGAGGATCAATGCCGATCCGCGCCAGAGCACCAGCGCAGTGCAGGCGGCCACCACCACGGCGACGATCGGCGATACCACCGACTTCACCCGCCTGGCGTTGAGCGCCGCGTCCACCGCCTGCTGACCGGCCAGCGCCAGTTGTTGCTCCTGCAGTTCCTCCCGATCGAACGCCTTGACCACCCGGATGGACTGCAGGCCTTCCTCGGCGACGGCCACGATGTCGGATTCCCGGCGGCGCACTTCGTGGGTGGCCACCTTGACGGCCTTACGGATCCGGGACACGAACAGCAGCAGCAGGGGCGCCACCGCGAGCGCGACGAGGGTGAAATCCCATTGCAGCCAAAGCATCACGAAGAGCATGCCCACGATGGTCAACAGGTCGGTGGCGATGCCGAGCGTCGAGGCGGATGCGAAATCCTGGATGGTGTCGACATCATCGGTGAGCGTGCTCAGGATGGGCCCGACGCGGTGGGTGTCGAAATAGTTCAGCGACAGCTGCTGCAGGTGGTGGTAGGCACGGGTGCGCAGGTCGTTGCCGATGCGCTGGCCGACCGTCTCGGTCAGGTAGTTCGCGGCATAGGTGGCGACCGCGGCGATCAGCGCGATGATGATCACCATGATCGCGGCCAGGCCGGCGATGTGCATGCGGCCCTCGCCACCGAGGAGCGGCTGCAGCAGCCCGTGCAGCCAGCCCGGTAGCGGATGGTCGCCGACGACGCTGTCGAGTACCACCTTCAGCGGCCAGGGCGCTGCCAGACCCATGAGTATCTGGATCACGAGCACCCCAAAGATGCCGGCGACCATCCACCGATAGGGCCGGATCAGCTCAAGGATCAGTCTCATCGCGACCGTCGCCTCTGTAGGGGTGTTGACATGGAGTTTGTGGCCACACAGTACAACCTCGGCACCACGCCAGAGCGGCACACGGCCGCGCCACGTCGGTGGCCGTCGGCAGGGCACAGCTACAACCCCCGGCGCCACAGTGGTGTCGCCCGTCCCGAGGTCGAGCGCGGGCAGGACCCGGCACCGTCACAACACGAGCGATCTGCCACACCCCACGAGTCCACGGCGTCGAGCGATGCCGCTGCATAATGCCTGTGAAATACCCACCAGTGTGCTGGTCGCGCTGGGCAGTCGAATGTTGCGTTCGCAACCGGTTGCGCACATTGCCAACAGAGGTGATCGGGACCACTAACTGCTGATCGAGGCCCTGGGATACCAGTTGTCGAAATTTCCCAGAACTCGGTTGTCGCGCCGCAACCTCGGGATCGCTGAGCCGACACCGGAAAGGCGATGTCGGACACGCCATTTCGCATCTCAAAAGTTGTCTCGTATCGCAACTCGGCGTGTCGTTCAACTCGGGTCGACATCTCAACTCTGTTGTTCTTCATCATTTTTCAGCGCATGAGAATGTTCCTCGCACCCCGAGCCCGATTCTTCGGTAATTTGCCATATTCACGCACCACGACACGGCGACTTCCGGGGAATTGCTGCCGGAGTCAATTCGCTGCGCCCTACTGATAATCGTCGTCGAATTGATGCATTTTCGGTGGGTTACAGTCCTCTGACCTCCAGGTCGGAGCGCCTTTTACCCAGCGTCGGGAGTGGGATATGTCGCTGAATCGTCGCCGTATCATTTCCAGCCTTTCCACAATGTCCGTGCCCTTGCTCGCCGCCGCCGTACTGAGCGCAACCTCGGGTGTGACCGCGCCGCCGCCCGCGTCCGCGACCGCGTCACCGCGGCCTGTGGTCGTCGCCGAGAACATCGCACTGACGACGGCGATCGACACCTCATCGACCACCACGGGCATCGCCGAGTCCAGCCTCTACTACATGGATCAGGCCGACCTGACCACCGCGATGCAAGACCTGCAGTCCATGGGCGTCACCCAGATCCGCATCTATCTTCCCTGGCGCGCAATGGAACCCACCGCTGGAACGTACAGCTGGACCCAGGCCGACCAACTGCTGGACACCGCGGCCTCCTACGGCATCGCCGTGGATGCCGCGATCACCGGCACCCCGGGCTGGGCGACGCAGTACGGCAGCGGACTGGCCAACGGAGCGCCGACCTCCGACGCCGACTTCGCCAGTTTCGTCAGTGCGGTGGCCAGTCGCTACGGCGCGGCGGCCAACGACGGGGTGGCCAAGATCGACGCCTACGAGATCTGGAACGAACCCAACGGGGTCAACGGGTGGTTTCCCGCCCCGGACGCCGCGGCCTACACCGCACTGCTGAAGGCCGCGTACACCGCGATCAAGGCCGTCGATCCCAAGGCCGAAGTCATCGGGGGCGTTCTCGGAGCAGGCATCACGCTCGGCTCACTCAGCGTGAACCCGGTGACGTTCCTGGCCGAGATGTACGCCGACGGCGCCGAGGGATTCTTCGATGCGCTGGCCTTCCACCCGTACAGCACCAGCCTGTTCTCCGCGGGTGCCGCCGTGGTCAATTCCGCGCTGCAACAACTCGAGGCGCTGCGGGCGCTGATGAACGCCAACGGTGATGCGCTAAAACTGATCTGGGCCACCGAATACGGCGAGGCCTCCACCGCCGCGGGTGAGGCGAATCAGGCGGCATTCATCCAAGATTTCCTGACCACCTGGGCGACGCTGGCCGGAGTGGGGCCGTCGTTCGTCTTCTCCCTGATCGACTCGGCCTACTCCGGCGGCAGCTTCGGGATCTTCAACTCCGACTGGACGCCGAAGGAGGCGGTTGCCGTCATCAAGGCCTGGATCGCAGCGCACCCGGTCAGTGGTGCGGTCACCTACCCCGTCACCCAGCTGGCCGCCGCGATCAAGGCCATCGTGGCCGGCATCAATCAGGTGGTGAGTACCGCGGTCAAGGGGGTGAAGCAGCTCGCGGCGTCGCTGGCCGCGGCCGTGGCCACTCTGCTCAAGTCGGCCAAGACAGCTCTGGGTACCAAGACCACCACCACCGCAGCGTCGGTGGCCGCGGTCCCTGCGGCCGCCGTGGCGACCGTGACGCTCTCCACGACAGCAGACACAACGAAAGACGCGGCGACAGACACGGCGACGGCCACGGCACAGAGCGCCGAAACCCCCACGCCGCGGCGCACATTCGGCTGGCGGCACACGCCGGCCACCCCGCAGACAGCGAGCCCCGTCCCGGGCAGCGCCTCTACACCGCCGAAAGATGATGCACCGCAAGGAGCTTCAGCGGCAGCGGATCCGGCGTCGCCGACCGGCGGCACGGCCACGTCCGACGATCCGCACCCCGCACCGGCGCACAGGCC
Source organism: Mycolicibacterium cosmeticum (assembly GCA_016197365.1). Lineage (GTDB taxonomy): Bacteria > Actinomycetota > Actinomycetes > Mycobacteriales > Mycobacteriaceae > Mycobacterium > Mycobacterium cosmeticum_A. Next base: position 304,469 of record JACPVS010000021.1, read on the forward strand.
GCGCCACGTCCACGGATTCGGCGGCAAGCACGGCAGGCACGCCGCGCACCAGCAGTCCGGCTAACCTCAGGCGTCGTCGAGCAGGTCCGGGGTGACGGCCGATTCGGTGTCGGGGATGCCGTCCTGCTTGGCCTTGCGGTCGGCCATCGAGAGCAGCCGCCGGATCCGGCCCGCGACCGCGTCCTTGGTCATCGGCGGCTCGGCCAGGCGACCCAGTTCCTCGAGTGAGGCCTGCCGGTGCTCGACGCGTAACCGGCCGGCTTGCGCCAGATGATCGGGCACGGTCTCGCCGAGGATGTGCAGGGCCCGTTCCACCCGCGCGGCCGCGGCCACCGCCGCGCGCGCCGAGCGGCGCAGGTTGGCATCGTCGAAATTGGCCAGCCGGTTCGCGGTGGCGCGGACCTCGCGCCGCATCCGGCGTTCCTCCCACGTCAGCCGGGTGTCCTGGGCGCCCATCCGGGTCAGCAGGGCGCCGATGGCCTCGCCGTCGCGCACCACCACCCGGTCACTGCCGCGAACCTCGCGGGCCTTCGCGCTGACACCGAGCCGCCGCGCGGCACCGACGAGCGCGAGTGCGGCCTCCGGACCCGGGCAGCTGACCTCCAGGGCCGAGGACCGGCCCGGCTCGGTCAGTGACCCGTGCGCCAGAAACGCGCCGCGCCAAGCGGCTTCGGCGTCGTTGACGCTGCCGCCGACCACCTGGGCGGGCAACCCGCGCACCGGCCGGCCCCGCAGGTCCAGCAGCCCGGTCTGGCGGGCCAGCGCCTCACCGTCCTTCGCGACCCGCACCACGTAGCGGGTGCTCTTGCGGATCCCGCTGGCCGACAACACATGCACCACGGCGTTGTAGCCGTACAGGTCGTAGATGTCCTTGCGCAGCCGGCGCGCGATGATGCCGAGGTCCACCTCGGCCTCGACCACCACCCGGCCGGCGACGATGTGCAGGCCACCGGCGAAGCGCAGCAGCGAGGACACCTCAGCCCGGCGCGCACTGACCGAGTTCACGACCAGCCGGCTCAGTTCGTCCTTCACCTCAGCGGTCATCGCCACGAATCGTCACCCCTCGATACATTCACCGTCGATTGCCCCTGCGCTCCCCCGGCCGGCCAGGCCGGGTGGGGAGCAGTGGAATCGCTGTCATCCGGATGTGATGCCCTGCCGCGCAGCCGGACCCGCTCCAATGCGGCGGCCAGCATCGACGGGTCATGTAACTGTGTACCAGGCCGCGACACGTCAGCAAACTCCACGTTGGCGCCGAGCGCGGCGGCCGTGCGCACCAGCTGCTCACGCTCCCGGTCGCTGGGGACCCGCACGGAGTCGACGATGATCTCGTCGACGGTGAAGCCCGGTGCGTGTTGAGCCAGCACGTGAATGTGCCGCTCGGCCGAGAACCCCGCCGTCTCCCCCGGTTCGGCCGCCAGGTTGAGCACCAGGGCCCGGCGGGCCGTGGTGGCCTGCAGAGCCGCCGCGAGCTGCGGCACCAGGACATGCGGGATCACGCTCGTGAACCACGAGCCGGGGCCCAGCACCACCAGGTCGGCCGCCATGATGGCGTCCACGGCCTGATGGGTGGCCGGCGGATCGCCCGGCAGCAGCCGCACCCGGCGCACCTTGCCCACCGTTGTCGCGACGGCCACCTGGCCCCGGATGACCCGGAACATCCGCGGGTCGGTCTCCAGTCCGGCCACATCCGCCTCGATCTGCAGGGCGATGGGGCACATCGGCAGCACCCGGCCCTTGAGGCCGAGGATCTTGCCGAGCTCGTCGAGGGCGGCCACCGGATCGGTCAGCACCTCGTTGAGCCCGGCCAGGATCAGGTTGCCGATCGGATGCCCGGCCAGCGCGCCGCTGCCGCCGAAGCGGTGTTGCAGGATGGTCGCCCACAGCCGGCCGTGCGGACTGTCAGAGGCCAACGCCGCCAACGCCATTCGCAGATCACCGGGAGGCACGACATCGAGTTCGCTGCGCAGCCGGCCCGACGATCCGCCGTCGTCGGCCACGGTGACCACCGCGGTGACATACGGGGTGAGCCGGCGCGCGGCGGACAGGGTGGCGTAGAGACCGTGCCCACCGCCGAGTGCGACCACCCGCGGATCGCTCGTCCGCCTCGGTTGCGGGGCCGTCATTCGCGCCCCAGATCGCGGTGCAGCACCCGTACCGACAGCTGCTCACCGCCCTGCAGTCGCCCGGCCAGCGCCTCGGCGATCGCCACACTGCGGTGCTTTCCGCCGGTGCAGCCGATGGCCACCGTCATGTACCGCTTCCCCTCCCGGCGATAACCGTTGATCACCACGCCCAGCAGTCGATGGTAGGTGTCGAGGAATTCCGCGGCGCCGTCCTGGCCCAGCACGTAGTCCCGGACCGCCGGGTGCTGGCCGGTGTGCGGGCGGAGTTCGTCCACCCAGTGCGGATTCGGGATGAACCGGACGTCCATCACGGTATCGGCATCCATCGGCAGGCCGTACTTGTAGCCGAACGACTCCACGGTGACGCTGGTGTGCGCCACGGCCTCTTCACCGAAGGCACGCTCGATGCTCTCCCGTAGCGCCGGCACCGCCAGGGTCGAGGTGTCGATGACCAGATCGGCCACCGCGCGCACCGAGGCCAGCATCGCCCGTTCGGCGGTGATGCCCTCGGCGAGGGTCTGATTTCCCTGCAGCGGATGACTGCGCCGGTTCTGTTCGTAGCGCCGCACCAGCGCCTCGTCGGAGGCGTCCATGAACAACACCCGCGGGGTGATCCCCCGGGTTCCGAGTTCGGTGCGCACCGAGTCCAGGTCGCCGGTGAAGCCCTTGGACCGCACATCCATCACCACCGCCAACCGGGTGATGCGCGAACCGGCGTCCAACCCGAGGTCGACCATCCTGGCGATCAGTTCCGGGGGCAGGTTGTCGGCCACGTACCAACCGAGGTCTTCGAGCACCTTGGCGGTGGTACCGCGTCCCGCACCGGACAGCCCGGTGACGAGGACGACCTCGATCCCAGATTCGTCACTCATATATTGCTCAGTCACCCCGATGCCTGTTGATCTTGGTCGGTTCGATCATTGTCCAAAACTGCCGGTTGCGCGCCGGAATCGGGTGCGCCCGCGCCGGTCGTGCCGGTGCCGAGGGCCTCCAGCACGGCGCGCGCGGTGGCCACCCCGATGCCGGGCACCGCCGTGATGTCCTCGATGCTGGCCGCCGACAGTCGCGACACCGATCCGAAATGGGTGACCAGCGCCTTGCGCCGGTGCTCGCCCAGCCCGGGTACCGCGTCCAGTGCCGACGCCGTCATCCGCTTGGACCGTTTGCTGCGGTGATAGGTGATGGCGAACCGGTGCGCCTCGTCGCGGACCCGCTGCAGCAGGTACAGCCCTTCACTGTTGCGCGGGAAGATCACCGGGTCGTCCTGGAACGGCACCCACACCTCTTCCAACCGTTTGGCCAGACCGATCACCGCGACATCGGTGATGCCGAGTTCGTCGAGCACCGTGGCGGCGGCGTTCACCTGGGGTGCGCCGCCGTCGACGACGTAGAGGTTGGGTGGGTAGGCGAAGCGCCGCGATCGTCCTTCGGCCACCAACGGGCGGTCGGCGTCGGCGATGTGCCGGGCGAACCTGCGCTGCGTCACCTCGGCGATGGATGCGACGTCGTCGGACCTGCCCCCGCCCGCCGCTTCCCGAATGGCGTAGTGCCGGTAGTCGGATTTGCGTGGCAGCCCGTCCTCGAACACCACCAACGAGGCCACCACGTCGGTGCCCTGCACGTGGCTGATGTCCACGCACTCGATGCGCAGCGGCGCGTCGGTCAATTCCAACGCGTCCTGAATGCTCTGCAGCGCTTCGGATCTCGCATTGAAGTCGCCCGCGCGTTTGAGCTTGTGTTGGGTCAGCGACTCGCGTGCGTTGCGCTGGACCGTCTCGGCGAGCGCTTTCTTGTCGCCGCGCACGGGGACCCGCAGCGACACCCGCGATCCGCGCAGACCCGACAGCCAGTCGGCCAGTTCGTCGGCGTTGTCCGGAAGTACCGGCACCAGAACCTGTTTGGGTACCGGATTGGTGGTCTCATCCTGATTGGCGACGCCGTCGCCCAACTCTGCCTGGTCGCCGTAGAACTGGGTCAGGAACTGCTCGACGAGGTAGCCCTCACCGGATTGCCCTGGCTCGCCTGTCTTCTCGACAACCCAGCCGCGCTGGCCGCGCACCCGGCCGCCGCGCACGTGGAACACCTGCACGGCGGCTTCCAGGTCGTCGTCGGCGAAGGCCACCAGATCGGCGTCGGTCCCGTCGCCGAACACCACCGTCTGTTTCTCCAGCGCCCGCCTGAGCGCCCCGATATCGTCGCGCAGCCGGGCCGCCCGCTCGAAGTCGAGAGCCTCCGCCGCGGCGGTCATCTGCCGCTCCATGTCCCGCACCAGCCGGTCGGTCTTCCCCGACAGGAAGTCGCAGAAGTCCAGCACGATCTGGCGGTGCTGCTCGGCGCTGACCCGGCCCACACACGGTGCCGCACACTTGTCGATGTAGCCCAGCAGACATGGCCGGTCGATCTGCTTGTGGCGCTTGAACACTCCGGCCGAACACGTACGCGCCGGGAACACCCGGGTGAGCAGGTCCACGGTCTCGCGGATGGCCCACGCGTGCGAGTACGGCCCGAAGTAGCGCACACCCTTGCGCCGCGGCCCGCGGTAGACGAACAACCGCGGGTACTCCTCGTTGAGAGTCACCGCCAGCACCGGATAGGACTTGTCGTCGCGGTACCGGATGTTGAACCGCGGGTCGAACTCCTTGATCCAGTTGTATTCCAGCTGCAGCGCCTCGACCTCGGTGGTGACCACAGTCCACTCGACGCTGCTCGCGGTCATCACCATCTGCCGGGTGCGCGGCGCCAGCCCGGCGATATCGGCGAAGTACGAGTTCAGCCGGCTGCGCAGGCTCTTGGCCTTGCCGACGTAGATGACCCTGCCGTGCGGGTCCCGGAACCGGTAGACACCGGGTTCCACCGGAATGGAACCCGGCGGAGGCCGGTACGTCGCTGGATCGGGCACGGGTCCAGGTTAGAGCGTGTCGATGTAACCGCAGAACGCTGCGGCCTTGGCTTCGTAGTTGCGGTACAGGTCGTAGCTGGCCGCACCCGGCGACAGCAACACCACGTCGACGCCGGGCACCGCCGCGGCCAGCGTCACCGCATGCTCGAGGCTGCCCGCCCGCTGCGTCCGGTCGGGGTGTGCCTGGGCGAACCGGATGCCGATCAGGGTTCCGTTGGACGGCGCCTGGATGAGGGTCACCCGGTCCGGCGTCCCGCACAGATGATCGTCGAGGCCGCGGTAATCGAGGCCGCGATCCATGCCGCCGACGATGACGGCCACGTCGGCGTCCGCGGGCATGGCACGCAGTGCGGCCACCACGCTTTCGCCGGTGGTGGCAAGTGTGTCGTCGATCCAGCGGATCCGCCCGGTGGTGCGCACCGTCTGCAGCCGGTGCGGCAGCCCGGCGAATGTCGCGGCGGCCGCATCGACCTCGGCATCGGTCACCGGTCTGCCGAGCACCTCGGCGGCGGCCAGCGCGGCCAGTGCGGCGTTGGCGACGTTGTGTTCGTAGGCCATCACCGATCGAGAGGCGGGTACCCGCGCGGTCCCCGGATCCACCAGCCGGACCGGCGGCAGGTCGGTGATCCCGATCCGGGCCAGCGCGGTGACGACCTCGGGTGTGGTGATCAGCGCCCGGGAGCCGGTCCCGAAGATGCGTGCCTTGGCCGCGTAGTAGGTCGGGATGTCACCGTGGAAGTCCAGATGGTCCTGATACAGGTTGGTGATCACCGCCACTGCCGGCGTGGTGCGCAGCAGGGCACACTGCTGGCTGGACAGCTCGGCCACCACCCACTGATCCTCGTGCGGCTCCAGATCCGAGAGTGGCGTGCCGATATTGCCCGCCACGACCGCGTCGACGCCGAGGGCGGTCAGCAGGTGGGCCAGGAACGCCGCGGTGGTGCTCTTGCCCTTGGTGCCGGTGACACCGATGGTGCGGGCCCCGTGGGTGCTCAGGTACCAGTCGGCCGCGCTGGACACCGGTGGGCCGCTCTCGCGCAGCTCTTCGAACACCGGATTGCGCCACGGCACACCGGGACTGACGAACACGATGTCGGTGTCGCGCAGCAACGACAGCGACTCGGGACCGTGGTGCACGCTCAGTCCGGCGATGCCGGTCTCGGTTGTTCCGGTGGCCCGGTCGTCGACGCCGACGATCCGGGCGGCGCCCTGGGCGGCCGCGGTGCGGGCCATCGACAGGCCCTCCTTGCCGAGCCCCCAGATGCCGACCACCAGACCGGTCAGGTCAGTCATCGAGCAGCTTCGCGAAACGCGCTGGCACATGATGTTCGACGGGCCCCTGGTCCTGCTCGGCGGCCGCGACGGCCACCAGTTCGGCTCGGCGCGAGGCGAACTGGTCGACGAGGGACAATCCGCGCCAGCGCTCGTCATCGAGGACGGCGAGCATCGACTCGGCCGCCTCGTAGTACTCCCCCACACATTCGAACGGCTTGTGCACACCGAGACCGAGGATGTCGGCGAACCCGTCGTACTGGGCGGCGTCGTCGAAGAGGTTGGCGCCGAAGATCTCTTCCAGCCGCGCCCGCCCCAGGCGGGGTGCCAGCAGCACGAAGACGAACTGGCATTTCGGGCAGTGCCCGCACCACGAGGCGGCGCGACGGGCTGGGTCCAGCGCGAACAGCCGGTTGCAACTGGTGAAAACACCGAAATAGTCGGTGCAGGAGGCGAACCTGTCGGCGATCTCGGATTCCGAGAGGCCACGCAGCAGCGAGAAGTAGCGGTCGGGGTTCAGCCCGTACTGCGCCAGGGTGTCCCGCAGCAGCGTCTCGTAGACGATGCTCTTGGACCATTGGTGGTTGATGTCGCGACCCAGCCATTCGATGTTGCCCACGTTGGAGGACTTCTCGTTGGACAGCACCACCGGCCCGAGCCCGCGCGCGTCGGCCACGATCAATCCGATCACGCTGTTGATCGCGGTCACCGGGACGTGCCCGTTGTGCGCACCGTTCGCGTTGGCCTCGATCAGCCCGCGATCGATGCTGCGCCGGACGTGCACGCTGTCCAGCCCGCTGACCTCGATGCAGCGGTCGATCGGGTCATACCGGTTGACGCTGAACAGCACCGGCTGCACGCCGTGGCGCCGGAAGGCTTCGATGCTGACCACCGAGTCCTTGCCGCCGCCGACGGGAACCAGGGGGTTCGCTTCCGGATCCCAGGTGTCGTCCGCGACGTCTTCGGCGGCGGCGTCCGGGCCGGTCACCTCCGGCGTCAGCGCTGCAGGCAGGTCGTTGCGGTAGGCGAATTCGCCCAGGCCGCCCTCGACCAGGGTCCGCAGGTAGTGCTTCTCGAATTCATATGCCGGAAAAGCGATCTCGATGGCGGGCGGGGCCGCGGCCTTGTAGTAGCTCAACGAACAGGTCAGGGCGAGCAGCCGTGCCAGTTTCGGGTTCGGTTGCGCGCCGGCCAAACTGGTGCCGAAATCGATCACCTCGGTGAAGCTGACCGGCTCCGGGCCACGCAGGGTGTAGCGCAGGTTCAGGATGTCGCCGGCCATGTCGAAGCCGTCGATGACCAGCGCCTCGAAGCGCTCCGGGTGGAATCCATTCACAGCAGGCGCTCCCCGATCGCGGCGACGGGATGGGTCTCGAAAGTCGGTGACACCCACCAGGCCCGCGTCACCGCAGCCAGGTCGACGGGTTCGTCGGTGACCGTGTCCGCGTCCAGCAGCCCCGCCGCGGCCAGCCAACCCAGCCGCTGGGCACCGAGACCGATCCGGCCGCTTGGTGTCTCGCACAGCAACGCACCCAGCAGTGACACTTCGAGAAGATCCCCGTCGCTGGGTACGGCATCGGCGTGACCGGTGGTGGCGAGCTCCCGCTCCGCCAGCAGGTCGGCGGCCCGGCTGGTGGTGCGCGCGGCCATCGTCTGCCAGTGCGGCGCGGCGGGCGCCGGGGCGCACAGCGCCAGGCGCACCGGCTCGGGACGAACGGGTTCGATCAGCACACCGCTGACCACGAACCGGGTGTCCACGACGACGACGGTGACCGCGGCACTCACGCCGCCATGCCTGCGCTGCAGCTCCGCCAGGAAATCGGCGAGCGCCCGCCGCAGTTGGGTGACACCGGGCATCTCGATGCCGAAGAACTCGGCCGGTTCGGCCAGCCGATGCCAGACGGCGTCGGCATCGGGTTCGCGGCCGGCCACGACCGGGATGGTGATGGTGGGATGCGTGCCCAGACCTGCGATGAGCGCACCTGCCGAGACGAGCGGTGTAGCGCTTTCGGAGAGGCCGTCAGCCGAGGTTGATACGAACTGCAGAGTAGTCATCGACATGCCGATACTACCGCAGCGATCAGCGGCGATACTGGATGGATGGGCAACATGGGTGAGGCGCGGGTGGCCCGGTTGACCGAGACCGATTGGCGCGCGTTCGCGGGCGTGCGGTTGCGGGCGCTCACCGACTCGCTGGGGGCCGACGACCCCCAGTTCCGGCAGGAGTCGACGTTCACGGCCGCGCAGTGGCGGCGGCGACTGCGCGCGCACGCCCAGTTCGCGGTGGTGGTGGACAACCGGCCGGTGGGTCTCATCGCAGCCCAGCGCCAGGGGTCCGAAGCCGTTTACCTGTACTCGTTGTGGCTGGATCCGGCCGCCCGCGGGCTGGGCCTGGGCCGGTCGCTGGTAGCCGAGGCGGTGCGCTGGGCCCGCACCCAGCGGGTGCGACAGGTCACGCTGAAGGTCAACGTCGACAATGCGCGGGCACGCGCGGTCTACGACAGTCTGGGGTTCGCCGTGTGTAGCACCGCGAGCACCAACGAGGTCACGATGTCGCTGAACGTGAGTTGAGGTCCGGCCGGTAGCGGTCCATCAGCGTGCGCAGCTGATCCATCGCGTCGACGGCCCGCTCCTTGTCCACCGCCTGGATCGCCATGATCGGGGTGTACTCGTCATCGGCCAGATCGACCCTGGCCCACCGCGCTCCGAGCGGGAACGACACGTCCACCACGTCGGACCACGGAATCAGTTTGTATCCGAGCAGGTTTCGGACCGCGATGCCGGACGCTCCGGCACGCACCCGCGGCCGCGCGAAGAGCAGCAGCAGCCCGCCCAGCACGACGCCGAGCACCCCCATCGCGACCTGATCCGAGGTGCGGAACAACACACCGCTGGAACCGATCTTGAGCAGGAAGCCCACCGTGATGTGCGCGGCGGCCACCAGGAACGCCGCCAGATACACGAAATACGGGGTCAGGTGCGGCTTGACGTCCAGATCCCAGGTACTCATGACCGGATGTCGCGCAACACCAATGCGGTCGACAGCGCGGCGGCCGCAGCCTGCGCACCCTTGTCCTCGCCGGAGTTCGGTAGGCCCGCCCGGTCCAGCGCCTGCGCTTCGGTGTTGGTGGTCAGCACGCCGTTGGCCACCGGGGTCGACTGGTCCAGCGACACCCGGGTCAGCCCCTGGGTGACCGCGTCGCACACGTAGTCGAAATGCGGTGTCTCACCACGGATCACCACGCCGAGCGCCACCACCGCGTCGTATTTGGCGGCCAACGCCTGTGCCACCACCGGGATCTCGATGGCGCCGAGCACCCGGACGATCGCCGGCTCGACGACGCCGAGCTGCTTGGCGGCCCGCACCGCGCCGTCGAGCAGCGCATCGCAGATGGTGGTGTGCCACGTGCTGGCCACGATGGCCAGCGACACGTTCGACGCGTCGATGTCGGGCAGGTCGGGTACGCCGTGACCGCTCACAGCGTGCCTCCGAGTTCGCCGGGGGGTGACACCTCGTCGTAGTCCTCCAGGCCCACCAGATCGTGGCCCATCCGGTCGCGCTTGGTCATCAGGTAGCGGATGTTCTCCGCGTTGGCGCGCACCGGCAGCGGCACCCGCTCGATGATGTGCAGCCCGTAGCCGTCCAGACCCACCCGCTTGGCCGGATTGTTGGTCAGCAGCCGCATGGACCGCACGCCCAGGTCGACGAGGATCTGCGCGCCGATGCCGTAGTCCCGGGAGTCGGCGGGCAGGCCCAGCTCGAGGTTGGCGTCCACGGTGTCGGCGCCGGCATCCTGCAACTGGTAGGCCTGCAACTTGTGCAGCAGGCCGATGCCGCGGCCCTCGTGGCCACGCATGTACAGCACGATGCCGCGGCCTTCGCGGGCCACCGTCGCCATCGCGGCGTCCAGTTGCGGGCCGCAGTCGCAGCGCCGGGAGCCGAACACGTCACCGGTCAGGCACTCCGAGTGCACCCGCACCAGCACGTCATGGCCGTCGGATTCCGGGCCGGCGATGTCGCCGAGCACCAGCGCCACGTGCTCGACATCCTCGTAGATGCTGCTGTAGCCGACGGCACGGAACTCACCGTGTTTGGTCGGGATGCGCGCCTCGGCGATACGCTCGATGTGCTTCTCGTGCTTGCGGCGCCACTCGATGAGGTCCGCGATGGAGATCAGCGCCAGGTTGTGTTCGTCGGCGAAGACCCGCAGCTCATCGGTCTGGGCCATGTCGCCCTCGTCCTTCTGGCTGACGATCTCGCAGATCGCGCCGGCCGGCTGCAGTCCAGCCAGCCGGGCCAGATCGACGGCGGCCTCGGTGTGACCGGGTCGGCGCAGCACGCCACCGTCCTTGGCGCGCAACGGCACGACGTGGCCGGGATTGGTGAAGTCGTCGGCGACCGCATCCGGGTCGGCCAGGGCGCGCATCGTGGTGGCGCGGTCCGAGGCGGAGATGCCGGTCCCGACGCCCACCTTGGCATCCACCGTGACGGTGTAGGCCGTGCCGTGCTTGTCCTGGTTCACCGCGTACATCGGCAGCAGGCCCAGGCGGTCGCAGACGGCGCCGTCCAGCGGCACACACAGGTAACCGGATGTGTAGCGCACCATGAACGCCACCAGTTCGGGCGTGGCCTTCTCGGCGGCGAAGATCAGGTCGCCCTCGTTTTCGCGGTCCTCGTCGTCGATGACCACGACGGCCTTACCCGCCGCGATGTCGGCCACTGCCCGCTCGATGGAATCGAGCCTCGTCATCTTGTGCCACCTTCTCGCGTTCGCATGTCCACCCAAGTATGAACCACAGCCCTGTGACGTTTAATGCCCGCCGGTCCGGAAGGACCGACGGGCATCAACGGGTGCTACCGGATCGAGCTACCAGGTCTTGCTCGCGCTGGACAGCGTGCTCGTGACCACACCGTTGGTCACGACGTAGTAGCCGTCCCACACGGTGAGCGTCACCGTAGAGGTAGTCGTGTAGGTGACACCGACGCTGAGGATTCCCACCAGGGTGCCGCCGTTGCTCAGGGAGTAACCAGCCTGACCGGTGGCGGGATTCTTGGTGGTCGGGATGTTGTCGCCGTCGGCATCATCGGTCGACATCCCGATGGTGAGCAGGACCTTGCTACCAGAAATTGTCGGCGCGCTGTTCACCGCATAGATCGGCACCGTGACCACGACAGGGGCAGTGCCACCGTAGCCGTCGGTGACGTTGACGGTGAACGTCTGGTTCTTCTCGGCAGCGGTCGCCCCGTACTTGGCCGCCGCGTGCCGGGTGGCGGTTGTGATGTCGGCCGTGTACGTGAAGGTGCCGTCCGCGTTGAAGGTCACCGACGCCCCACTGGCCAACCCGCTGGCCGAGTAGGAGAGCGTGTCGGTGTCGGTGTCATTCGCCGTGATCTTGCCCGTACTCGTCTGAACGGTCCCGCTGAGCGTCCCCACCGTCGGAGCCGTGGTCAGGCTGGCGGTGGGCACATTGTTGATCACCGTCGGAGTCACACTCACCGACGCGATCGTGACCGTCTTGCCGCTGGCATCCGTGGCATTGATCGTGAACGTGTCGCCCGGGGTCTGGGTGTGCCCCAGGGCGCCGTTGCGGGTGTAGGTGAAGCCGCCGGCAGCGGTCACCGTGACCGTGCCCTTGGCGCCCTGGCTGCCCACGCTGTAGGTCAGGCCAAGGCCCGTATCGCCGGCCGGGATGTTGAGGTTGCCGGTGACGACGTTGTTGGTGGACGTGTTGATGTTCGTCACCGGCGACGGGGTGGTGGCCGTCACCGAGACGGTCACCGTCGCCGTGCCGCCGTGGCCGTCGTTGACGAGCACGTTGAACGAGTCCGTGCCCGCATCCTTGGTGGGGATGTAGGTGTAGGTGTTGCCCGACAGCGTGACGATGCCGCCCTTGGTGCTGGACGCGGATCCACCGCTGGCGCCGACCAGGCTGTAGGTCGTGGTGTCACCGTCGTCATCGGAACCCGAGACCGTGCCGCGCACCACACCCAACGCATCCGTGCCGGTGTTGCTGAACGACCCGGTCGGGTTGGTGTTGAGCTTCTCGATCGGGATGGCGAAGCTCAAAGTGCTTGAGCCACCGAACAAATCGCTCGCGGTGATCGTGAAGACATCCCCGGGGGCACCGGGCACGGCCGCGTTGTGCCAGTACGAGTCCTGGCCCCCGAAGATCGGGACGTCCTTCGTCTTCTTGATCGTGTAGGTGAACGTGCCGTTGGCGGCCACCGTGATCGAACCGCCGTTGTTCGTGTCGTAGTTGCCCGCGGCGAAGGTCACCGTGTCACCGTCGGCATCCGTGGCCTTGATGGTGCCCGTGGTGGTCTGCTGACGGTTGATACCGAGGTCGACAGTCGCGAGGTTCGAGGTCGTGACCGTTACGCCGTTGGCCACCGGAGCGCTGTTCGCAACCGTCGGGGTGACGCTCACCGTGGCGATGGTCACCGAGTTGCCGTTGGCGTCAGTGGCCTTGATGGTGAAGGTGTCCCCCGGCGTCTGGGTGTGGCCCAGCACGCCGCTGCGGGTGTAGGTGAAAGCACCCGTCGAGGTGACCGTCACCGTGCCCTTGGCGCCCTGGCTACCGACGCTGTAGGTCAGGCCCGTGTTGCCTGCCGTATTGAGCTGTCCCGTAACGACATTCGCTGTCGAGGTGTTGACACCCGTCACCGCCGACGGCGTGGTGAGTCCACTCAGGCTGACGGTGGCCGTCGACGTCCCGCCGTGTCCGTCGTTGACGAGCACCTGGAACGAATCCGTGGTCTTGCCCGCCGTCGGGATGTACGTGAACGAGTTACCGCTGAACCGGATGATGCCGCCGTTGGCTGTCGCCGCTGCGCCGTTGACCGCTCCCACCAGGCTGTAGGTCAGGCCGTCACTGTCGTCGTCGGAACCGGATACGGTGCCGCGCACCACACCCAACGCATCGGTGGTCTTGCTTCCAACCGACACACTCGAATCCGGAACCTTGTTCAGCGTGGCGACCGGCACCGAGTACGTCACCGCAGTGGTACCACCGAAGCCGTCGGTCACATTCACCGTGAAGGTATCGCCCGGGTACCCGGTCGCCGCTGCGTTGTGCCAGTAGTCGTCGTGAATGCCGAAGGGCGCGAACTTGGTCAGCGTGTAGGTGAAGGTGCCGGCCGAGCTGACCGTCACCGAACCACCGTTGGCGGTGTCGTACGTACCGGCAGCGAACGTCAGCGCATCGCCATCGGCGTCCGTCGCCTTGAGCGTGCCGGTGGTGGTCTGCTTGTCGGACGGGCCACCCAACGGGTTGTAGGTCGGCGACCCGACCGGGGCGTCGGTCGTCACACCGTTGCCGGTCGGTGCGTTGTTGGCCACCGTCGGGGTGACGTTCACCGTGGCGATGGTCACCGTGTTGCCGTTGGCGTCGGTGGCCTTGATGGTGAAGGTGTCCCCCGGCGTCTGGGTGTGGCCCAGCGAGCCGTCGCGCGTGTAGGTGAATGCACCCGTCGAGGTGACCGTGACCGTGCCCTTGACACCCTGGCCGCCCACACTGTAGGTCAGGCCCGTGTTGCCGGCCGTATTCAACTGTCCGGTAACAACATTCGGTGTCGAGGTGTTGACGCCGGTGGTCGCCGAGGGTGTGGTGAGCCCGCTGAGGCTGACCGTGGCCGTCGACGTGCCGCCGTGTCCGTCGTTGACGAGCACCTGGAAGGTATCCGTCGTCTTGCCGGCCGTCGGGATGTAGGTGTAAGAGGTACCCGACACGGTGATGATGCCGCCGTTGGAGCCCTTCACCGACCCGTTGGTGGCGCCGATCAACGTGTAGGTCAGCGTGTCGTCGTCATCGTCGGACCCGTTGAGCGTGCCGCGCACGACACCCAGCGCGTCGGTCGCGTTGTTTTTGGTCGGCACGCTCGCCGAGGGCACCTCGTTCAGCTTCTCGATGGGGATCGAGACGGTGATCGTGGTGCTGGCGCCGAAGCTGTCGGTGACGGTCATGTTGAACGTGTCATTGAGGTCGTTGCCCGTCGCCCCGATCGCCGACGCGGCGTGGTAGTAGCCGTAGGTCTTGGCGATGGTGTAGCTGAAGCTGCCGTCGGACTTGACCGTCACCGTGCCGCCGTTGGAGGTACTGAGCAGCTGTCCGAGTGACCCGCCTGGGTAGCTGATGGCGTCGCCGTCGGTGTCGGCCGCGACGACCTTGCCGCTGCTCGACTGCCAGTACACGCCCAGCACGTTGGTCACCGAGGAACTGGTGACCGTCGTGGTGCCCGCCGTCGGGGCCGCATTGCTGATGACCGGGGTGACGGTGACCGTGCCGACCTTGATCTGCAGGCCGTAGGCGGTCCCGTAGACGTCGAAGGTGTCGTCGGTGCCGCCGATGTGACCGGTGGCGGTCCTGGTGTAGGTGTAACCCGCACCGTTGAACACGACGGTGCCATAGTCCGCGCCGGTGGCGGTGTAGTTGGTGAACAGCGCATTGTTGGTCGAGGAACCCAGGCTCACACCGCCGGAGGTGACGCCCGGCGCTCCGTTGGTCTTCGTGATGTTCACGTTGTCCAGCGGGCTGGTCAGGCTCAACACGCCAAGTGCCACAAGGACATCCGATGTTCCACCGCGGCCGTCGCTGACCACGATGGTGAATGAGTCGGAGTAGGTGATGCCGCTGCTGACCTTCGGGATGTAGACGTAGCTGCCGTCAGCGTTGACGTGGGCGATGCCGCCGGCGCCGGTGTAGTCGGTGGAGGTGTCACCGGTGGCGCCCTTGATCGAGTAGCTCAGGGGGTCGTTGTCGGCGTTGATGACCGCGTTGACCTGTCCGCGCACGATCCCGGTGTTGTCGCCGAGGGTGTTGGACGGAACCCCGCCGATCGGCGGCAGGTTCCACGTCGGGATGGTCACGGTGACCTGGACGCTGGTGGTCCCGCCGTGGAGGTCGTCGACGGTGATGGTGAACGTGTCGATCTTGTCGGCGGCCGTCGCGCCGGTGGCACTGGCGGTATTGCGGGCGTCGATACCTGCCGTGTATGTGTAATCGCCCGTCAGCGCGCTGACGATGACCGAACCCTTGCCGGTGGTGAAGATCACCGGTGTGTACGCGTGGATCGCGTCGTCATCGGAGTCGATGTTGATCTTGCCGGTCACCGTGCCCAAAATGCTGTTGCTGCCGGTGTTTTCGTAGCTGGCGACCGGGGTCTGGTTGACCGAGTTCGACAGGTGCACGGTGAACGCCGCGGTGTCGAACGAGAGCAGGCTGCCGTCCGAGACCGTGATGGTCACCAGATCGGTCAGGTTCAGGCCGGCTGCCGCATGCGGGGCGTACGGCGTGTAGGTGAACGTGTAGGTGCCGTCTGCTGCCGGAGTGGTGTTGACGTTCACCGAGCCGAGCAACGACGTCGAGGTGAAGCTCAGCGAATCACCGTTATCGTCGTGAGCCTTGAAAGTTCCTGTCAGCACGCCGGTTTGGTTGTTGGTGCTGATGATGGTCGGCTGGGTGTCGAAGACCGGGGCCAGGTTGACCGTCGGGATGGTCACCGTCACCAGCACATCGGTGGTGCCGCCGTGCAAGTCGTCCACCGTGATGGTGAACGAGTCCGTCTTGGCCGAGGCCGGGGCGCCCTGCACACTGGCGGCGGCCCTGGCATCGGCGTTCGCCGTGTAGGTGTAGTCACCGGTCAGCGCGCTGACTATCACCGAACCCTTACTGGTGGTGAAGATCACCGGCGTGAAGGCATGCACGATGTCGTCGTCGGAGTCCACATTGATCTTGCCGGTCACCGTGCCGAGCAGGCTGCTGCCGCCGGTGTTCTCATAGCTCGCGACGGGGGTTTGATTGACCGTGTTCGACAGGTGCACCGTGAACGTCGCCGAGTCGGACAGCAGGCCCGGATCCCAGGCCGTGATGGTCACCAGGTCGGTCAGGTTCAAGCCGGCCGCCGCATGCGGCAGGTACGGCGTGTAAGTGAAGGTGTACCAACCGTTTTCGTCCGGCGTCTCGTCGACGTCGACCTTGCCGAGCACACCGATGCCGGTGAAGCTCAGCGTGTCGTCGTCCTGGTCGGTGGCCTGGAACTTCCCGGTGAGGACACCGGTCTGGTTGTTGGTGTCGGTGATGGCGGGCGGCGTGTTGAACGTCGGGGCGTGGTTGCCGAGGATGGGGCTGCCCTCGTAGTGGAAGCTCACCTCGTATTCGACGTCGTTGCCGTCGGGGTTGATCGGGTGCGCGAGGATGCCGAGGCCGTCGTTGATGTTCACCCTGAAGGTGACATCCGCGCCGTTGACCAGACCGCTCGGTGACGGCACATAGGTGAACGTGCCGTCCAGGCCCATCACGATGAGGCCCTCACTGGGCTGCTGGTTGATGCCGGTCGTGTAGATGAGCGGATCGCCGTCGGGGTCGGTGCTGGTGAGCTTGTAGGTGCCCGGCAGCGGACCGGTGGAGACGATGGGCTGCCCGGGCAGGTGGTTGGTGGCCAGCCGCTCGTAGCGGGTGTAGGCCGCAGCCAGGAAGAGGTAGACGGGCACGCTCAACGGAGTCGGCGCACCGTTGAACAGGGTGGCCTGCAACAGGGTCTGCAGGGTGACCACGTATCCCGCGGCGACCTGTGACGGCGCCAGGATCGGGTTGTCCGGGTAGGCCGGGAAGAACTTGTCGACGGCATTCGCGAACTGCTCGATGAAGCTGGCGAACGGCCGGAAGGCCGGGATGTCCGGCGGCGCCGGGACAAGATCGGCCAGCGACGAGGCGGCCAGCGCGCCGGAGACCGGGGTGGCGGTGGCACTGAACAACGAGGTCTTGGCAGCCGACTTCGCCGAGCCGGCTTCGTTGGTGGCGACGACGGGCGCCGCGACACCGGGCTCGTTGGTGGCCGTCGGGATGGAGGGAGTCTCGACGACCGGCGTCGTGACGGCGGGGGTCTCCGTCGTTCCCGTCCCGGTGCCTGTGGTGCCGGTGCCCGTTCCGGTGCCTTCGGTGGTCTCGGGGATCTCCGGGGTGCCGGTGGTGCCCGTCGTGGGGGTCGAGGTGCCGGTGGTGGGGCTGGAGGTGCCCGACGTGCTGGTGCTGCTGCTGCTGCCCGACGTCGTCGAGTTGTGCGCGCCACCGGAGCTGCTCACCGTGGTGGTGGGACCGCCGTTGCTGCTCGTCGTGGTCGACGTCCCGGTCGACCCGCTGGTGGTCGTTTCTTCCTTGGTCGTGCCGGTGGTCGTCGAGCCGGTGGTAGTGCCGCCACCGGTCGATCCGGACGTTCCCGTGCTGCCGGTCCCGGTGCCGGTCTCGCCGGTCGTCCCGGTGGTGGTGCCGGTCGTCCCGGTGCCGCCGGTGGTGGTGCCGGTCGTGCCGGTGCCCGCTCCCGTTCCGGTGCCCGACGGGGAATCCCCACTGGGCGGGTTGTCACCGGTTTCAGCGGCCGCGATCCCGGGCGCGGCGGCCGCGACCGAGAGGCCTAGAAACGCTGCGACTGCGAACTCGCTAGCACGCTTCCGAGTTTTCGCTGAATGCTTACGATGAGCCGCCACCGGTGTCCTTCCCGACGCCCCCGTTCCGACACCACTTGAGCAGCGATGTAGGCAACGACGAGTTAATTAATTGACGCGAAAGTTAACACGGCGGTGGTTACCAACGGAAGGTTTTCCTGAGAAAAAACTGAGCCGTGTCCTGCCAGCCGGTTTGGCCGCAGTTCTAGAACACGTTCTTGTTGCTGAACCAGCAGCCGCAGGTGTGGCAGCAATCAGGTACGGGCGTCCCTATCGGGCGGCCATCAACCGCTCGACATATTTGGCGATCACGTCGACCTCGAGGTTCACCGGAGTGCCCACGGCGGCGCGGCCGAGAGTGGTCAACGCCAAGGTGGTGGGGATGAGCGACACCTCGAACCAGTCGCCCGAGTCGCCGTCACCGCTATCGCCACCGAGCCCCGACACCGTCAGCGAGATGCCGTCGACGGTGATGGACCCCTTCTCCACGACATACCGGGACAGGTCCGCGGGCAGCGCGATGCGCACGATCTCCCAGTGCTCGGACGGGGACCGGGAGATGACCCGCCCCGTCCCGTCGACGTGGCCCTGCACGATGTGACCACCGAGCCGGCTGTTTACGGCGGCTGCGCGCTCCAGATTGACCTGGCTGCCGACGCCGATGGCGCTCAGACTCGACCGGTTCAGCGTCTCGGCCATCACGTCGGCAGTGAACGCGCCGTCGGAGCGCACCTCCACCACCGTCAGGCACACACCGTTGACGGCGATGGAATCACCGTGCCCGGCATCCGAGGTCACCACCGGACCCTTGATGACCAGACGGGCCGAATCATCGAGATTGTCGATGCCGACGATCTCGCCCAGTTCCTCAACGATTCCGGTGAACATGGGTGTCAGGCTAGTGCGCGCACCGACGGGCAACGGCCCCGACCGGTGTAGAACCGGGCAGTCCAGCCGCAACCACTACGATGCTGGGTATGCAGACGCAGCAACGCCGTGCAATTCGTGTCCGTTTCCTGATCCCCTTCCTGGCGGTGTTCCTGGCTGCGCTGGGACTTGTCGGGTGTTCGTCGTCGCCGAAGCAGAACGACGCCCCGCTTCCCGACGCCGCCGCACTGCTCAAGCAGTCCGCCGACACGACCCGCGCCCAGACGAGCGCACACGTGGTGCTGACCACGACCGGGGACATCAAGTCCCTGCCGATCACGATTCTCACCGGTGACATGACGCTGACCCCGGCGGTCGCCGCGCAGGGCAAGGCCGACATCATGTTCCTCGGCCAGAAGCTCTCCGACGTGAAGTTCGTGGTGTCCGACGGCAACCTGTACGGGGCCATCACCGCCGGCGGTGCCATGGAGAACTTCGGCCCGGCCGCCGACATCTACGACATCTCGACGATCCTCAGCCCGGAGAACGGGTTGGCCAACATCCTGACCACCTTCGCCGACCCGAAAGCGGAGGGTCGCGAGTCGATCAACGGCGCGGACGCGGTGAAGATCAGCGGCACCGTGCCCGCCGACGCGATGAACAAGATCGCGCCCGCACTGAAGGTCACCGGACCGATCCCGGGCACCGCCTGGATCCGCGAGGACGGCGACCACCAGCTGCAGCAGGTCAAGTTCGACATCGCCGAGGGGAAGACCATCCAGATGACGTTGTCGGACTGGGGTAAGACCGTCACCGTCGACAAACCCGCCGCCTGATGCCGGCCCGCACCAACCGCGGCCTCGCGATCGGCGCGGGTGGCCTGGCGGTACTGCTCGGTGCGCTGGACACCTATGTGGTGATCGCGGTGATCCGCGACATCATGGCGGCCCCGCCCAAGGGCATCGGTATCCCGCTGAACCAGATTCAGCAGGTCACCCCGATCATCACCGGGTATCTGCTCGGCTACATCGCGGCCATGCCGCTGCTGGGGCGGGCCTCGGACCGGTTCGGTCGAAAGTGGGTCCTGCAGGCCAGCCTGCTCGGGTTCGCCGTCGGCTCGGTCGTCACCGCGCTGTCCACCGACCTGACCATGTTGGTCATCGGCCGCGTGATCCAGGGCACCGCCAGCGGCGCACTGCTGCCGGTCACCCTGGCGTTGGCCGCGGACCTGTGGTCGGCCCGCAACCGGGCGACGGTGCTCGGCGGTATCGGTGCCGCCCAGGAACTGGGCAGCGTGCTCGGCCCGCTGTACGGCGTCTTCATCGTCTGGGCGCTGAGCAAATGGCAGGACGTGTTCTGGATCAACGTCCCGCTGGTGGCCGTCGCGATGGTGCTGATCCACTTCAGCCTGCCGTCTAGGGATCGCAGCAAGGAACCCCAGAAAGTCGACGTCATCGGTGGCGTACTGCTCGCCGTCGCGCTGGGTCTGGCCGTCGTCGGCATGTACAACCAGTCCCCCGATGGCAAACAGCTTCTGCCCAGCTATGGCCCGCCGATGCTGATCGCGGCACTCGTCGTCGCCATCGGCTTCTTCGTCTGGGAGAAGTTCGCCACGACACGGCTGATCGAGCCCGCGGGCGTGCACTTCCGGCCGTTCCTGGCCGCGCTGGGCGCCTCGTTGTGCGCCGGCGCCGCCTTGATGGTGACGCTGGTCAACGTGGAGCTCTTCGGCCAGGGCGTGTTGGGTAAGAGCCAGGAAGAAACGGTGTTCCTGCTGATCTGGTTCCTGGGGGCGCTGCCCGTCGGTGCCTTGATCGGCGGCTTCGTGGCCACCCGGATCGGCGACCGCGTGGTCGCGTCCGTCGGCCTGGTGATCGCCGGCTTCGCGTACTGGCTGGTGTCACATTGGGATACCAATGTGCTTACCGCGCACCATGATCTGGGTGTAGTGGCGCTGCCGACCTTCGGCACCGACCTGGCACTGGCCGGCTTCGGGCTGGGACTGGTGATCGGTCCGCTGACCTCGGCGAGCCTGCGGGTGGTGCCGGCTGCCGAGCACGGCATCGCCTCCGCGCTGGTGGTCGTCTCCCGGATGATCGGCATGCTGATCGGTATGGCGGCACTGAGCGCCTGGGGTCTCTACAAGTTCAACCAGTTCCTGCAGGAGCGACTGGCGGCGTTGCCGGCGCCGAAGGCCGACTCACCCGGAGGCATCCTCATCGCGCAGGGCGCGCGACTGGGGCAGGCCACCAAAGAGGCCTACACCATGCAGTACGCCAGCATCTTCCTCATCACGGCGATCGTGTGTGTGGTGGGAGCGGTGTTCGCCTTGTTCGTCAGCGGTCGTAAAGAGCATGCCGATGAGGCCGAAACCGAGTTGGCGCCAAGCGAAGTCAGTAGCTAGCAGCGTTCGACGCCGCGCCGCATGGCCTTGGGCTTGCGGCGCGGCGCCGCCGCCGCCGGAACACCCACGCGCACGGCGCCCCACATGATCGATTTGACGGCGCGCTGGGTCAACGGGGAAATACCGAGCCAGTCCTGCAGGGCAGTCATGGTCTTCGTCCTTTGTTCAAGCTCTGCGCGCTCAACGATGACAACGCTTTGCCAAAATTGTACCGGCGTCCAGGAATCTTGGGGGTTCCACCGTGCCGGGCCCGATTACGAACCGTTGGGCACCATGCTCAGCCGCACATCGGGGCCGATTGTGTCGATCCCGTCGAATCGCCAGCGCTGTGCCCCCGCGATGCTGAGCACCCCGACGTCGTCGACGGCCGTGACCGGTCCGCCGAGTAGGATCGGCGCCACATAGGCCAGGATCCGGTGGATCACCCCGGCCCGCAGAAACGCCCCGGCCAGGGTGGGTCCGCCCTCCACGAGTACCGCGGTGCGGTCCGAGAGGGCCCGCATCACCTCATGCGGATCGCGGGTCCGGATCACCATGGTGCGCGAATCATCGTTGAGCACATTGGCTTCCGGCGAGATCTCACGTTCGCCGACCACGACGCGCAGCGGCTGATTCTCGGCCAACGAACCATCGGGCAGACGTGCGGTGAGCGTCGGGTCGTCGATGTAGACCGTGCCGGTGCCCACCACGATGGCGTCCACCGCCGCCCGGTAGCGGTGCACGTCCAAGCGCGCGGCCTCGCTGGTGATCCACTGGCTGCTGCCGTCGGCGGCTGCGCTGCGGCCGTCCACGCTCGTCGCGAATTTCCATGTCACATAGGGCAATCCGGTGTGCTGCTTGTGCAACCACTCGCGCAGCGGGCCGGCCGCCACCTCGGCCTCACCCACGCCGGCGATCACCTCGACAGCGGCCTCGGCCAGCCGGTGGGCACCACCGGCGGCCTTCGGATTGGGATCGCCGACCCCGTACACCACTCGGGCCACACCGGCGGTCAGCAGCACGTCCACACACGGTGGGGTGCGGCCGTGGTGGTTGCACGGCTCCAGGCTGACCACCGCGGTCCCGCCCCTGGCGCGCTCCCCCGACTGCCGCAGCGCGACGACTTCAGCATGCGCGCCGCCTGGCGGTTCGGTGCCGCCCACCCCGGCGATGTGACCGTCGGCGTCCAGGATCACCGCTCCGACAGGCGGATTCGGGTACGTGGTGCCCTTGACCCGCTCGGACTCGGCGATGGCCTGCCGCATGGCGGCCGCGAACGTCATAGGGTCAGATGCCGCGACGCCGACGCCGCCTGGGCGCGCAGGCGCCGCACCGCATCTGCGGGATCCTCGGCGCTGTAGACCGCAGATCCGGCGACGAAGCAATCCACGCCGGCCTCGGCGGCCTGCTCGATGGTGTCGGCGTTGATGCCGCCGTCGATCTCCACCACGATCCGCAGTTCACCGGAGTCGACCAGGCGGCGCACGATGCCGACCTTGGCGAGCACCTCTGGGATGAAGCTCTGCCCACCGAAGCCCGGTTCCACCGACATCACCAGCAGGGTGTCGAAATCGCGCAGGATCTCCAGGTAGGGATCGATCGGGGTGCCCGGCTTCACACTCAGCCCGGCCTTCGCCCCCGCCGCGCGGATATCGCGGGCCACCGCGACCGGATTGTCGGTCGCCTCGGCGTGGAAGGTGACGTTGTAGGCACCGGCCTCCGCGTACGGCGGCGCCCAGCGCTGCGGGTCCTCGATCATCAGATGGCAGTCCATCGGGATGTCGGTCACCTTGAGCAGGCTTTCCACCACGGGTAGGCCCAGCGTCAGGTTCGGGACGAAATGGTTGTCCATCACGTCGACGTGCAGCCAGTCCGCGCCGGCCACCGCGGCGACTTCATCGGACAGCCGGGCGAAGTCCGCGGACAGAATGGACGGAGCGATGAGTGGACGACCTGCCATGGGTGGTCAGCCTACTGGTCAGGCCGAATTCACCCGCAAAGCAGCCGCGAACATCGCATCGGTGCCGTGCCGGTGCGGCCACAACTGCACGTATGGCCCGGCGCCGAGACGGTCGACGCCCGGGAACAGTTCCCGGGTGTCCAGCGCCTGCACCGGTTGGCGGCGCAGCGCATCGGCCACCACACCCACGGTTTCGGCCAGGTGCGGCGAACAGGTTGCATACAGCACCACCCCGCCCGGCCGGGTCAGCGCGATCGCCGCGGCCAGCAGTTGCTTCTGCAGCTTGCCCAGCGCCGGCACGTCGCCGGGCTGGCGACGCCACCGCGCCTCGGGCCGGCGACGCAGTGCGCCCAGCCCGGTGCACGGCGCGTCGACGAGCACCCGGTCGAAGCTGCCCGGCTCGAGTCCGGACTCGCGGCCGTCGACCTGCAGCACCGGCACGCCGAGCCCGGCGGTGTTCTGCTCCACCAGTGCGGCCCGGTGCGGCGTGGGTTCGACGGCGGTGATCTGAACGCCCTCACCGGCGATCGCGGCGATCAGCGCGGTCTTCCCGCCGGGCCCCGAACACAGGTCCAGCCACTGACCGCCGTCCGCGCCCTCCAGCGGCGCCAGCGTCAGCGCCCGGGCCACCAGCTGCGATCCCTCGTCCTGCACCTGCGCGGCACGGTCGCGCAGCGCCTTCAGTTCGCCCGGGTCACCGCCGGTGAGATACACCGCATACGGCGAATACCGGCCGACGGTGCCGTCGGCCTGGGCGGCCAACTCCTCGGCGGTAAGCAGCCCGGGCCGGGCCGCCAAATGCACGACGGGCCGCGCGTCGTCGCTGGCCAGCAGGTCGGTCAGCTCACCGGCGTCGGCGCCGAGCGCATCGACGAAGGCTTGCGCCACCCAGCGCGGGTGCGCGTGCGTCAGCGCTGCGTGGCCGACGGGATCGGTGGCCGCCGGGGGTGCGATCTCCGCGAGCCAGGACTGCTCATCGCGTTCGGAGATGGTGCGCAACACGCCGTTGACGAACCCCGCTCGCGCCGTGTCGAATTCGAGACCGGCCTGGTCCACGGTGGTGTCCAGCGCAGCGTGCGCGTCGACGCGGGTGCGCAACAGTTGGTAGGCGCCCAGCCGAAGCAGATCCAGCAGCACCGCATCGATCTGGTCGACCGGACGGCCCGCGGCGGTGCTGATCACGGCGTCGAGCAGGCCGCGGGTCCGGCAGGTGCCGTAAGTGAGTTCGGTGGCGAAGGCGGCGTCGCGGCCGGTGATCCCGCGCTCGCGCAGCAGGGCGGGCAGGGCGAGGTTGGCGTATGCGTCACGCTCGCTGACCGCGCGCAGCACGTCGAAGGCGGCCCGCCGGGCGGCGTCCAGTGGCTTGCGGGGCGGCCCCTTGCGTTGCTTGGGTCTGTTCTGGTCGTGATACCGGCTCATCGTGCCCGTGTCTCCTCGTCGAGCCGGGCGCCGCGCGCCCAGTCCGCTGCCTTCATCGGTTTCTTTCCTGGTGGCTGAATCCAGCTGAGCTGCAACGCATGTGATCCACTACCGACCCACACATCGCGCCGGCCCACCTCGAACTGGCCGGGCTCCAACTGTTTGTCGGGCGCCACGGTCACCGGGCCCACACGCAGGCGGGTCTCCCCGATGGTGGTCCAGGCGCCGGGGTTGGGTGTCACCGCGCGGATCCGGCGATCCACGGCGTGAGCGGGCAGGTCCCAGCGCACCCGGGCCTCCTCGACGGTGATCTTGGGCGCCACGGTGATTCCCTCGCCGGGCTGCGGCACCGGCACCAGTGCACCGTCGGCGATCCCGTCCATGGTGGCCTCGAGCAGTCCCGCGCCCGAAACCGCCAGCCGATCGAGCAGATCCCCGGCCGTGTCGGCGGGCCGGATGGTCTCGGTCACCACCCCGTACACCGGCCCCGAATCCAGTGCCGGCTCGATCAGGAACGTGGTGGCCCCGGTCACCGCGTCCCCCGCGGCGATGGCGGCCTGCACCGGCGCCGCCCCGCGCCAGGCCGGCAGCAGCGAGAAATGCAGATTGATCCAACCGTGGGTGGGCACCGCGAGCAACTCGTCGCGCAGCAACGCCCCATAGGCCACCACCGCGCAGGCTTCCGGCGCGAATTCGGCCAATTCCGAGACGAATTCGGCGCTGTTCGGCTTGGCCGGTTTCAACACCGGGATCCCGTGCTCGTCGGCCAGCAGCGCCACCGGCGACGGGACCGGGGTACCGCGGCGCCCGACGGCCGCATCCGGGCGCGTCAGCACGGCGACCACCTCGTGACGAGACGAGTCGATGAGCTTGCGCAGCGAGGGCAGCGCGGGTTCCGGGGTTCCGGCGAAGACGAGACGCACCGCGACAGTCTAGGGCCCGCTACCGCGGTGCCTGGTAAAACTCCCGTTCACTCACCCCGGCCAGGGGCGCCACGAACATCCACGGCATTGTGACGATCAGCCGGTTCACGGTGGCCACCGCGTCGTTGTAGTACTGCCGGGCGAAGGCCAGCTTGTTCTCGGTATCGGTGAGGTTGCGCTGCAGATCCAGGAAATTGTTCGACGAGTTCAGCTGCGGGTAGCTCTGCCCCAGCGCCAGCACCTGACCGACCGCGTCGTCCAGATTGCGCTCGGCGGCGCTGCGCTGGGTGACCGACGCGGTCCCCGTGGCTGCGGTCAGCTCCGCCCGCGCATCGGTCACATGGTCCAGGACCGCCTTCTCATGGGCGGCGAACGATCCCACGGTGTGCACCAGGCTGGGGATCAGGGCCGCCCGTCGGGTCAGCTCGACGTCGATGCCCGACAGCGCCTCGGCCACCCGCACATCGGCGCCGCGCAACTTGTTGTATCCGGCCACGAAACCGACCAGCACCGCCACCGCGATCAGCAGCACCAGTATCAGCAGGAACCTCACCATATTCTCCTCACCACGAGCCTCCCCCACCACCACCGCCGCCACCGCCACCACCGGAGCTGCTGCTACTGCTGCTGCCACCGGAGGAGGAGGACGACGACTGCGATGCGGTGTACGCACCGATCGACGAGGACAACGCCGATTCGAAACTGTCGAAACTCGGACCTGAGGACCCACCGGAGAAGTAGGTCGAGCCGCTGTGGTCGCTGGACGACGAGTGATACCAACCCGGTTGCGGGGCAACGGCTCCCGTCGTCGCCTGATACTTCTGCGCCCACAGTGCGGCGGTGCCCGCGGCCACCGCGAACGGGACGTAGGCGGTGTAGAGGTCTTTACGTGCGGCGAAGTCGAAACGGATCTCGGCCGAGTCGGTGGACAACAGCCGGTGGAATCCACCGGCTTGGGACCACAATTGCCTGCCCGCCTCGCTGCGCCGGGTGCCGACTCCGTCGGCCCAGGCGCGCACCGACAGCAGGAAGAACACCACGAACGGCAACGCCCACAGCGTGATCGGGAAGCCCCACCGGAAGAATCCGCACACCATCAGGATCGCCGCGACCGCGTTGGCCGTCCGCACCCAGAGTTCCTTGCGGCGCTTCACCAGCAGGCCGTCTTTGAGCGCCCACTGCTGCACGGCCTCGGTCATATCGGTCTTGGCCTTGCTGAGCTTCTTCCCCGAGGAGGCCGTCTTCTTCGCCTCGAATTCGGTGCCCTGCCCGATCACCTTCAGCGCCGAACCGACCGCCACGCTGACCCGGTCCACGTCGGCCCAGGCGCCGGGCTTGGCGATGCCCGTGACGTTCCACTGCTTGTCGTTGAACTGGCGCAGATCGATGAGTTTGCGTTCGGCCAGATAGAACAACGTCGCGGTCAGACCGTCCTTCGGGACGGCCTCGGTGCGGATGTATTCACACTGCACCGGGCCCAGTCCCGGCGGCGGCGCGTACTGCACCGGGAATCCCGGCGCCGGCTCCACGGTGCTTCGGTAAGCCAGCGCGGCGCCCACTCCGGCGAGCACCGACAACCCGAGCAGCACCACCACCCGGGTCGTCGACTGCCCCAGGATCCGGTCGAAGGTGTAGGGCCACAGCAGTTCGGCACGCGCCGGGGTGGGCATGTCGACACCGGCGCGCAGGGTGACCGGGGTGCGTGGCTGCAGGCCCGTCGCCCGCAGCGTCACCGTATGACCGCGCACCGTCAGGTCGGCACAGTCCCGTCCGGCGCCGAATCCCACCGAACACTGCGCGCCGACGACGTTCTCCGGCAGGGTCACGGTGATGTCGGCCCGATGGATGATGTTGTTCCAGGACGGCGCGATCACGTTCCAGTAGAAGGCGGTCTCGGCGAGCACACGGCCGGTGGTCGACGCGAATTGCTTGTCGGCGCCCACTTTCCCCGAGTCCAGCACCCCGTCGATGTGATAGCGGATCTCGAAGACATGCCGTCCCCAGTCCAGCGTGACGTCGGGCGAACCGATCTTGGCGACCCGGAACCGTTCGCCGTCCTCCCACAGCATCTGGTATGGGGCCGACTCACCGTCCATCAGGATCGAATCGATCCGCGGCACCTGGCGCACCCGCGGGCTGTTGCGATTCGCCACATCCCAGTACCGGAAGATGCCGTGCCTGCCGCTGGGGAACTCGCCGTTGATCGTTTCGACCGCGTCGAGGCGGCCGTCGGCGTCGACGGTGTAGGTGGCGGTGTACTGGGCGATCTCCACCGGGTCGTCGACCGGGGAACCCGAGCCCGACGAGATGCTGAAAACCAGCGGCCAGAGGAAGCCAAACATGATGAGTATCAACAGGATCGACCAGCGGAACAGCCGTCCCATACCCACCTCCTGTGCGTTGGCTGTGCCCTACCCTATGTGCAACGGGTCCATTTGCACACGCACCGGCTGCTGATCGTGACGCGCCGACATCGTGTTGACAGCCTTGCGCAGTGCCGCGGCGAGTTCCAGACCCGTGTCCCGGGGCACCCGCACCAGCATCCGGCTGATGGGGCTGTCCGGCGAAACCCCCGGGGGGCGACGGGCCCCGGGCGGCAGGTCCACCGGGCCCAGAGGCTCGGCGCCCGCGGGCAGCGTGGTGGCGTCCAGCATCGCAGCGACGGCCTCAGGCGTGCCGTCGAGCACCGCGAGGTGCACCGCGGGCGGCAGACCCACCTCGGCGCGCGCGTCCAGCTCGATATCGGCGTGGCCCACCGCATCCCAGCGGATCAGCGACTGCACGGTGGGGATCACCGACTCGGCGATGACGGCCACCATGCCGCCGTCGGCACGACTGCGCACCAGCGCCGAAGCGGCCATCCACCGCCGCAGCGTGTCCTCCGACGCCCGCAGATCCTGGCGACCGAGCAAGGCCCAGCCGTCCAATAGCAGCGCCGCCCCGTATCCCCCCGGGGCGACGGGTTCCGCGCCGGGAGTGGCGACGACGACCGCAGGCCCCTCACCCACCTCCGACAGCACCGAGTCGCCGCCGGAGGTGATGACGACCGCACCGGGCAGGGCGCGGCCCAGTTCCTCGGCGGTGCGGCGGGCCCCGACGACGACGGCCCGGACCGCGTCGGATCCGCAACTGACGCAGCGCAGGGACAGGTCGGTGCGGGCGCACCACCGGCACACCGCGCCGTGGGCGTCGCGGTCGGGCAGCGACATCGGCCCGGTGCAGTGCCGGCAGCGGGCCACGGTGCGACACCGGGCGCAGGCCAGCGCCGGGATATAGCCGCGCCGGGGTACCTGGACCAGCACCGGATGCCCGGCCGCCAGCGCCGTGCGGGCCGCACGCAGGGCCATCGAGGGCACCCGGGCGGTGCGGGCTGCGGGGTCGCGCTCCTGGTCGAAGCCGCTGTCGTCGAGGGCGACCACCCGCGGTGCGTGCGCGCGCACCACCGCGCGCCCGGCCACCAGATCGTGGGCCCAGCGAGTGCGGACCAGCGCCTGCGCCTCGGCCGTCCTGGCAAAACCGCCGAGCAGCGCAGCGCAACGCAGCTGGTGGGCGCGCAGCATCGCGACCTCACGGGCATGCGGATACGGGGCGCGAGGTTCGGCCAGGTTGTCGTCGCCGTCGTCCCAGACGGCCACCAGGCCCAGATCCTCCACCGGTGCGAACACCGCACTGCGGGTGCCGATCACCAGCCGGGCCTGTTTGCGCAGCACGGCCAGCCAGCGTTTGTACCGCTGCGAAGGGCCCAGGCCGGCGGACAACGCCACCACCCTGGACTCGTCCACGTACTGCAGCGCGGCGACGTGCACGGCGTCCACATCGCGCTGATCCGGGACGATCAGCAGGGCGCCTCGCCCGGCGTTCACCGCCACGGCGGCCGCTTCGGCCAACCGCTGCGCCCAGTGCTCCCCCGGCAACGCCTGCCACACCGCGCGCGCCGCCCGGCCCTCCCGCACGGCGCCGAGGAACTGCTCGCCGCGGCCGTAGACGGCCCAGCCCGATTCGTCGATCGCGTGCTCGGTCGGGGGCGGCAGTTCCTTGTCGGCCTGCTTCTCGGCCCTGGCGTGCCGCGGCGGCACGGCCAGCCGCAACACGTCGGCCCGGGTGCCGGCGTAGCGGGCGGCCACCGCGTCGACCAGCCGTCGCACCTCCGGGGTCAGCACCGGCTCGGGCGACACCACCCGGTCGAGAAATCCCAGCTTTCCGGAATGGTCGGTGTCCGAACGCCTTTCGAGGACGAATGCGTCGACGAGGCGGCCGTGGAAGCGCACCCGTACCCGCACCCCGGGCTGGGCGTCGTCGGATTGGTCGGCGGGCACCAGGTAGTCGAACTCTCGGTCCAGGTGCGGTACCGAGAGCATCGGTAGGACGCGGGCGATGGGCTCGTGCTCGGCGGGCAGGAGCGCAGCGACCCGGGATTTGGGCTCGGCGGGCTGGGGGCCCCTCCCGCTTGCGGGGGAGAGCGCAGCGACCGTCACCGCTCGCGGCCGAAGAAGAAGCCGGCGGTGATCAACAGCAGCGACGCGCAGTAGGCCCACCAGATCGGCACGGCCAGCTGCTCTGAACCGAGCACGAACTTGCTGATCCCGATCATCCCGTCGGACACCGCGAAACAGAGCGCGCCCAGCGCCGTCCACGGCGTCGGCAGCCGCGCGAGCAGGGCTGCGCACACCATCGCGGCCAGCACCCCCATGTAGACCACCACGGGTGCCGCCATGCCCTGCTCCAGCAGACTCGGCCAGAACCACACCAGCAGCCCCACGCAGGCGACCAGCACCGCAGCGGCGGCACCCAGACGCGCGGGACTGCGTTGCGCCAGCGGGTACAGCGCGGTCAGAAAACACAGATGGGCAAGCAGGAAGGCGGCCAGCCCCAACACGAAAGACGGCTGCCACCACGGCATCGCCAGCAGGAAATCCCCGGCTGCGGAGAAGATCAGCGCCGGGATCAGCCAACGCCGTTCACGGGTGACGGGGTGCCAGAGCGCCGCGGCGGCCAACAGCACGGCCGCACTCGCCTTCACGGCGGGTTGCAGCCCGAACTGCCCCGTCAACTCGGCGCCTGCGGGCACCCGCAGGGCCACGGTGATGAGGAAGATGCCGTAGCCGGCGCCGGCGACCAGGGCCAGCACCCACAGCAGCCCGGTGGGGCGCGCTGCGTACGGTGATCCCATGCCTGAATCCGGTACCGACAGACCCGCCCTGGACGCCATCCTGCAAAAGGTACTGGACGCGGTGCCGTTCCAATTGACGATGGACGGCGGCCCCGAGGCGGCCCGGGAACGGTTCAATGCCCTGCCGCGCCACCCGGTGCACCAGGACCTGCGTGTCGAGGATCGCACCATCGAGGGCGTTCCGGTCCGGATCTACTGGCCGCAAACCGACGACCCAACCCCGCCGGTACTTCTCTTCTTCCACGGCGGCGGCTGGGTCGTCGGCGATCTGGACAGCTACGACGGCACCGCCCGCGAACACGCCGTCGGGGCGGGCGCGGTGGTGGTGTCGGTGGACTACCGGCTGGCTCCCGAGCACGTGTACCCAGCCGCTGTCGACGACGTCTGGGCGGTGACACAGTGGGTGGCCGCCCACGCCGGCGAGCTCGGTGCCGATCCGGAACGCCTTGCGGTGGCCGGTGATTCGGCTGGTGGGAATCTGGCGGCCGTGGTGGCGCTGCTGGCCCGCGATGCCGGACTGCCCCTGCGGTCGCAGCTGCTGTGGTACCCCGCGACCACATGGGACACCTCGCTGCCGTCGTTCCGTGAGAACGCCGACGCCCCCGTCCTCGGTCGCGGCGACGTCGGCAGCTTCTCACTGCTGTACGCCGGGGACGCGGACCTGCGAAACCCGCCGGCCACCCTGGTGCCGGCCCGCGCCGAGTCGCTCGAGAAGGTCGCGCCGGCCTACATCGCGGTCGCGGGCTACGACCCGCTGCGGGACGACGGCGTCCGGTTCGGCGAGCTGCTGACGGCCGCGGGCGTGCCCGCCGAGGTGCACAAAGCCGACACCCTGGTGCACGGCTACCTCGGTTATTACGGGGTGGTCCCGGCCGCGACCGAGGCCGTCGACCGTGGGTTGGCTGCGCTGCGGGCCGCGTTAGCCTGAATCATGACCGCCTCCCCAGAGATCCGGCCCGTCGATCCCAATCTCAAAGCGTTGCTGGATGCCGTCCCCATGGAATTCACCCAGGAAGACGGCGTGGAGGTGGCCCGCGAACGCCTGCGCAAGGTTCGTCCGCCCGCCGAGATGCTGCCGCAGCTGCGCATCGAGGAACACACGGCGGGCGACGTCCCGGTGCGGATCTACTGGCCTCCGGTCGACAAGCACGACGGCCTGCCCGTCGTCGTCTACTACCACGGCGGCGGCTGGGCGATCGGCGACCTGGACACCCACGATCATGTGGCCCGCGCCCACGCGGTCGGCGCCGAGGCCATCGTGGTGTCGGTGGACTACCGGCTGGCACCCGAGCATCCCTTCCCCGCCGGCGTCGAGGATGCCTGGACGGCGTTGCGCTGGGTGGGTGGGCATGCCACCGAACTCGGTGGCGACCCGGCCCGCATCGCGGTGGCCGGCGACTCGGCAGGCGGCAACCTGTCCGCGGTGATGGCGTTGCGGGCCCGCGACGCAGGCGGTCCGCCGCTGGTGTTCCAGCTGCTCTGGTACCCGGTCGCCGTCGGTGACCGCAATGCCCCGTCGTTCCATGAGAACGCCGATGCCTACATCCTCAACCAGGCGGTCAGCGACGCGTTCATGAATTGGTACCTACCCGGA
The DNA here is from genome assembly GCA_016197365.1 of Mycolicibacterium cosmeticum. Lineage (GTDB taxonomy): Bacteria > Actinomycetota > Actinomycetes > Mycobacteriales > Mycobacteriaceae > Mycobacterium > Mycobacterium cosmeticum_A. The sequence goes on from JACPVS010000021.1 coordinate 336,523, forward strand.
TTCGATCTCGACAATCCTGGCGCGCTGCCCACCGACGTGGCGCCGGCCAATGCCGCCTCACTGGCCGGTCTGCCACCGGCATTCATCGGCACCGCCGGCCATGACCCGCTGCGTGACGACGGCGGGAAGTACGCCGAATTGCTCACCGCCGCAGGAGTATCCGTGCAATACAGCAACGAACCATCGATGGTCCACGGCTATGTGAGCCTGGCGCTGGCCTCACCGGCGGCGACCGAGGCCACCGAACGCGGACTGGCCGCGCTGCGGGCAGCGTTGCATCCATGACCGAGCCGCAGTTCCACACCCTGATCGTCGGTGCCGGGTTCTCCGGCATCGGTGCCGCGATCAAGCTCGACGAGGCCGGACTGCCGGACTATCTGATCGTCGAGGCAGCCTCCGAAGCCGGGGGAACCTGGTACTGGAACACCTATCCCGGTATCGCAGTGGATATCCCGTCGTTCTCCTACCAGTTCTCCTTCGAGCAGAGTCCGGAGTGGTCACGCACCTACGCGCCGGGCCACGAACTGAAGGCTTACGCCGACCACTGCGTCGCCAAGTATGGGATCGACCGCAAGATCCGGTACCGCACAGAGGTCACCGGCGCGGTGTTCGACGACGCCGCGAACCTCTGGCGGGTCAGCACCGACACCGGCACCATCACCGCGCGCCATCTGATCAATGCCGCCGGGGTGCTCAACGTCCCCAAACTGCCCGACATCGACGGCATCGAGACATTCGCGGGCACCACACTGCACACCGCGCGCTGGGACCATGACGCCGACCTGACCGGTAAACGGGTCGCCGTCATCGGCACCGGCGCCTCGGCCGTGCAACTGATCCCCGAGATCGCCCCGATTGTCAAGCAGCTCACGGTGTTCCAGCGCACCCCCATCTGGTGCTTCCCCAAGTTCGACGTGCCGCTGCCCGCCGCGGCCCGGTGGGCGATGCGACTGCCCGGCGGCAAAGCGGTGCAACGAGCGCTCAGCCAGAGCTACGTCGAGGTGACCTTCCCGCTGTCGGCGCAGTACCACGGCATCTTCCCGCTGGCCAAGGGCGCCGAGGTGCTGGGCCGCAACTACCTGCGCCGTGAGGTCCGCGACCCGGTCCTGCGGGACAAGCTGACCCCGCGCTACGCGGTCGGCTGCAAACGGCCCGCGTTCCACAACAGCTACCTGTCCACCTTCAACCGAGACAACGTGTCTCTGGTGACCGACCCCATCGCCGGCGTGACACCCGCGGGGGTCACGACCACCGACGGCGTCACCCACGAGGTCGACATCCTGGTGTTGGCAACGGGTTTCAAGGTGATGGACGTCGACTCGGGCACCTTCGCCCTGATCGGATCCGGCGGGCAGTCGCTGGCCGAGTTCTGGTCGGCACACCGCATGCAGGCCTACGAGGGGGTCAGCGTGCCCGGCTTCCCGAACTTCTTCAACGTCTGCGGGCCATACGGCTACGTCGGCTCGTCGTTCTTCGCACTCATCGAAACCCAGACCCACCACATCGTGCGCTGCCTGAGCCGGGCCCAGCGCGACGGCGCGACCCGCATCGAGGTGCGCCGCGACGCCAACAACCGGTACTTCGCGGAGATGATGCGCAAGCGGCATCGCCAGATCTTCTGGCAGGACAGTTGTGCCGCGGCCAACAGTTACTACTTCGACAGCAACGGCGATGTGCCGCTGCGGCCGGCCAGTACGCCCGAGGCGTACTGGCGCAGCCGCCGCTTCCCGCTCGAGGATTACCTGTTCTCGTCAAGCTCCAACGGTTCGCCGGCAGACAGAGAATCCCGCTTTCTCGGGTGAGAAAGCGGGACTCTGCGCCTGTTCGCGGTACGAAGTGGGTTACACCGATGCCTTGAGCTCGTCGACCTTGTTCAGCTGCTCCCACGGCAACTCGATGTCGGTGCGGCCGAAGTGGCCGTACGCGGCAGTCGGTGCGTAGATGGGGCGCAGCAGGTCCAGGTCGCGGACGATGGCACCGGGCCGCAGGTCGAACACCGCGGTGATGGCCTTCTCGATGCGGGCCGGGTCGACGGTCTCGGACCCGAACGTCTCGACGAACAGGCCGACCGGGGCCGCCTTGCCGATGGCGTAGGCGACCTGGACCTCGACGCGCTCGGCCAGGCCGGCGGCGACGACGTTCTTGGCGACCCAGCGCATGGCGTAGGCAGCCGAGCGGTCCACCTTCGACGGGTCCTTGCCGGAGAAGGCACCGCCGCCGTGGCGGGCCCAGCCGCCGTAGGTGTCGACGATGATCTTGCGGCCGGTCAGGCCGGCGTCGCCCATGGGGCCGCCGAGCACGAACTTGCCGGTCGGGTTGACCAGCAGCCGGAAGTCGGAGGTGTCCAGCGTCTCGTGGTTGAGGTCCTCGAGCACGGTCTTGACGACGTGATCGCGGATGTCCGGGGACAGCTGGCCGTCGAGGTCGATGCCGGCGGCGTGCTGGGTGGAGAGCACGACGGTGTCCAGCCGGATCGGCGTGGTGCCGTCGTACTGCACGGTGACCTGGGTCTTGCCGTCCGGGCGCAGGTAATCCAGCTTGCCGTTCTTGCGGACCTCGGTGAGACGGCGGGCCAGCCGGTGCGCCAGCGCGATCGGCAGAGGCATGAGCTCAGGCGTGTCCCTGATGGCGTACCCGAACATCAGGCCCTGGTCGCCGGCGCCCTGCAGGTCCAGCGGATCCGCGCCGCCCTCGACACGGGTCTCGTGCGCGGTGTCGACGCCCTGCGCGATATCGGGCGACTGGCGGCCGATGCCGATGTTGACGCCGGCCGTCTCGCCGTCGAAGCCCTTGTCCGAGGAGTCGTAGCCGATCTCCAGGATCCGCTTACGCACGGTGTCGTTGATGTCGGCGAACGCCTCCTTGGCCGAGGTCGTCACCTCACCGATGACGTGCACCTGGCCGGTGGTGACGGCCGTCTCGACCGCGACACGCGACTTGGGATCGGCGGCAAGCAGCGTATCGAGGATCGAATCGCTGATGGCGTCACAGATCTTGTCGGGGTGGCCTTCGGTGACCGACTCACTGGTAAACAGCCGACCTGCGCTCACAGTGCATCCTCCAAGTAGTTAGGTGGTCGAATCATAGCCAAGCTCATAGGCAGCCAACCCCGCGCTACCTGGTTCACGCAACCCTTACCCGCAGCGTGATGGGTCACGACGTCAGGACGGCCCCGATCGCGTCCACGATACGGCTGGCCATCAAAGTCTTCGACCCGTGCGGCAGAGCCGACTCAGCGCCATCGGCGGCCAGCAACCACCCGGTGTTGTCGTCGACTTCGAAGGCCTTACCGTCGCCGACGGCGTTGACCACCAGCAGATCGCAGCCCTTGCGCTTCAGCTTGGCGCGGGCATGGAAGAGCACGTCCCCGTTCGCGTCGCCGGTCTCGGCCGCGAATCCCACGATGACCTTCATGTTGGGCAGCTGTCCTTCGGCGCGTGCCCGTACCGTTCCGGCGAGCACATCGTCGTTGCGCACCAGGTCGATCGAGCTGGGCTCGCCCGCGCCGCCCTTCTTGATCTTGGCGGTGGCCACCTGGGTCGGCCGGAAATCGGCGACCGCCGCGGCCATCACCAGCACCGCAGCATCGGGAGCGTGTTTGGACACCGCGTCGCGCAGCTGCGCGGCCGAGCCGATGTGCACGACGTGCACACCCGCCGGGTCGATCAGGCCCGCGGTGTTCCCGGCGATGAGGGTGACATCGGCGCCGCGCTGGGCGAGCACCCGTGCCATGGCGTAGCCCTGTTTCCCGGAACTGCGGTTGCCGATGAACCGGACCGGATCCAGCGCTTCGCGCGTCCCGCCCGCGGTCACCAGGACCTTCACGCCCGCCAGGTCGTAGGGCAGGGCGTCGGTGCGCTCCAGGAGCAAACCCGCCAGGGTGGTGATTTCCTCGGCCTCGGGCAGTCGTCCCGGTCCGGTGTCGGCGCCGGTGAGCCGCCCGGAGGCCGGTTCCAGCACGATGGATCCGCGGCGGCGCAGCGTGGCGACATTGTCGACGGTGGCCGGGTGGTACCACATCTCGGTGTGCATGGCCGGGGCGAAGAGCACCGGACAGCGCGCGGTCAGCAGCGTCGCGGTCAGCAGGTCGTCGGCGCGGCCGGCGACGGCACGCGCCAGCAGGTCGGCCGTGGCGGGGGCCACCACCACCAGATCGGCCTCCTGGCCGATCCGGACGTGCGGCACCTCGTCGACGTTCTGGAAGACACCGGTGTGCACCGGGTTGCCCGACAGCGCCTCGAACGTGGCGGCACCGACAAATTTGAGGGCCGACTCGGTGGGGACGACCCGGACGGAGTGTCCTGCCTCGGTGAGCTGGCGGACGACCGTGCACGCCTTGTAGGCGGCGATACCGCCGGCGACGCCGACGACGATGCGCTTACGGTCGGCCATCAGCGCGGGGGCCTAGCCCTCGCCACCCTCGGTGTGCTCCAGCAGATCGCCGTGGATCTCGCGCATCGCGATGGACAGCGGCTTCTCCTGCAGGCCCGGCTCGACCAGCGGGCCGACGTACTCAAGGATGCCGTCGCCGAGCTGGTTGTAGTAGTCGTTGATCTGGCGGGCACGCTTGGCGGCGTAGATGACCAGCGCGTACTTGCTGGACGCGCGATCGAGCAGTTCGTCGATGGGCGGGTTGGTGATGCCCAGCGGCGTGTCATAGGCGTTGGCGGCGTCGAGGTTCTCGACAGGCGTGCTCACGAAGGTTCTCCCGGAGTGTTTTAAGTGTTAAAGAAGACGCAGTTGATGCTGTTGAGGCAACTATCGGATCGAACCGGCTAGCGGACCACCAGCAAGGATACCAATTCCGCGCACGCCGACTCCAATTGACTGTTGACGACCACCACATCGAAGTCCGGCTGGGCGGCCAGTTCGGCTCGCGCCGTGGCCAATCGTCTGGCCTGTACCTCGGCGGTTTCGGTGCCCCGACCGATGAGCCGTTCCTCCAGCGCCTCCCAGCTGGGTGGCGCGAGGAACACGGAGATCACCTCGGGCATCGCGGCTTTGACGGCCCGGGCACCGGCCAGATCGACCTCGATGAGGACCGGCACACCGGCCTCGGTCGCCTCGCGGACGGGGCCCGCGGGGGTTCCGGAGCGGTGCAGTCCGCCGTGGATGTCGGCCCATTCGAGCAGTTCGCCGGCGTCGATCAGGCGCTGGAATTCGCTCGCGGAGACAAAGCGGTAGTCGACGCCGTCGACCTCACCGGGCCGCGGCGCGCGTGTCGTGGCGGACACGCTGAAATGCAGGTCGGGAATCCTGTCGCGCAGACAGCGCACGACAGTGGACTTCCCGACGGCGGATGGGCCGGACAGCACTACAACAGCAGCCTTGTCCGGCCCATCACCAGTCTTCACTTGTGGGTGGTGCTTTTTAGTCGGCGGTGAAGTCGAACTTCTCCAGGAGGGCCTTGCGCTGGCGATCACCGAGGCCGCGCAGGCGGCGGGTCGGAGCGATCTCCAGTTCGGTCATGATCTCCTGGGCCTTGACCTTGCCGACCTTGGGCAGAGCCTCCAGAAGTGCGGAGACCTTCATCTTGCCCAAGACCTCATCGGTCTCGGCGTCCTTCAATACCTGCTTGAGGTTGGTGCCGCCACGCTTCAGCCGATCTTTGAGCTCGGCTCGCGCTCGACGTGCGGCAGCAGCCTTCTCCAACGCTGCCGCGCGCTGTTCGTCGGTCAACTGGGGAAGGGCCACGGGGTTCCTCCGTCTCTTGCCATCTGTTGTTTCATCACGGCTGGATCACGTAACCAGCCAGCGACGACGACCGTACCCACGCATCCTGACGAAAGCTAACCCCACCCCCGGCTTATGGGGCCAAAAGGCCAGCGTGTAGGGCGCGCGCGGGATCTTGCGCGCCTTCGCCGCCCCTGCATCCGGCAACCGGCGCAACACCGCCCCTGCACGTCGTCTACCTGCATATCCAGGGCTTTTCGCGTTACGGGGGCGCCATCACGTGTTCACCGGGCCGGAGCACCGCCGTCGCCCATCCCGCGTTTATGGCGGTCAGATAAGAAATTCTTGCTGGTCACGGCGTGTCGGCGTGTCGGACTTGTCCAGCGCCCTCCTGCGGGGGCGACCGGTACGTTCATTCCGATGTCTGGGGGTTACCGGGCGGTATGGGCCGCCATGCTGCTGCTGGCCGCGCTGGTGGTGAACGCGGCGGCTCCCGCGTGGGCCTGCGGTTGCGGCGCGTACATCCCGGATCGGGGCGGAGCCGCGGTCGTCGACGAGCGCGCACTGATCTCTTGGGACGGCTCGCGGGAGGACATCCTGATGTCGTTCGGCGTGACGGGCAGCTCCGAACGGGCCGCGTGGGTGATGCCCGTGCCGTCGGCCGCGAAGGTCGATCTGGGCGACATGGCGGTCTTCGCCGAGCTGGCCCGCCGCACCGCCCCACGCATCGAGTACCGCGACAGCTGGTGGCCGACCTTCGACTGGCTGCGCCAGGGCACGTCGGCGACGCTGGACACCGCGGGCGCCCGACCCGGGGCCGGGGTGAACGTGCTGTCCACCCAGCGCATCGGCCCGTTCGACGTGACGCGTCTGCGTGGCGACGACCCGGCCGCGCTGGCCGAGTGGCTGGCAGGCAAGGGGTTCCCGCACCCTGCAGGCCTCGACGCCAACCTCGCGCCCTATGTGGCCGACGGCTGGGAGATCGTCGCGATCCAGCTGGCCGCGGACGATCCGGCGGCAGCGCTGTCGGGGACCCTGCAGCCGCTGCGGCTGTCCTTCGCCTCCGACGAGGCGATCTACCCGATGCGACTGTCCCGGTCGGCCACCGCGCCCCAGAACGTGGACCTCTACGTGCTCGCCGAACACCGGATGGACCCCAGCCGGCTTCCGGTCAGCGGCAACGCGCCGTCGCTGCAGTTCGCCGGGCGGGTGGACGCACCCGTCTTGGCTCCGTACTCGGGCGGCGGGCACTACCTGACCCGATGGACCAATCATCTGGGCACGCCCGCCGACATCGACGCCGACTACGTCTTCACCCGTGCCGAATCCGACACCGACCACCACCAGGTGATCCTGCGCACGCGCAACCGCGGTGACATCACCGGTGTCGCATTGCTCGGTGTGATCTTCGTGGGCGGCGCGGCCGCGGTCATGTTCGCGGTGCGGCGGCGTCAGGCCAAGTAGCGCAGGTGGCCCACGGCATCGCGTAGGCGTTCGGCCGCCGCCCGCACCGCTGCCACATCGGGGCCCGCGCGCAGCACCTCGCGCGACACCGCGGGCAGCACCCTGGTGCCGAGCCTGGCCAGATCCTCGGGGCGGCCGCCCTGGGCGCCCAGCCCGGGCGCCAGTACCGGGCCGTCGAGCGCACCCAGATCAGGCAGCTCGGTCAGCGTCGCGCCGACGACCACGCCGACCGATCCGGTTGCGGTCGCGCGGTTCTCGGCCCCTGCGGCGTCGACGATGGACTGGGCGACGGTGCGGCCACCGACGGTAGCGCGCTGCACGCTCGCTCCCTCGGGGTTGGAGGTGGCCGCCAGCACGAACACTCCCCTGCCGTTGGCGGCGGCGGTGTCCAGCAGCGGGCGCAGCGACTCGAACCCGAGAAACGGCGAGGCCGTCACCGCGTCCGCGGCCAGCGGCGAGTCACCGGCCCAGGCCTGCGCGTAAGCGGCCATGGTGGAGCCGATGTCGCCGCGTTTGGCGTCGGCCAGCACCAGTACCCCCGCGGCGCGCAACCCGGCGATGGTCTCCTCCAGCGCCGAAAACCCCGCTGCGCCATAGGCTTCGAAGAACGCTACCTGCGGTTTCACGATCGCGAAACCCGCGAACGCCTCGACACAGATCTCACTGAAGGCGCGCAGCCCGCTGACGTTCACCGGCAGCCCCCACGCGGTGAGCAGCTCGGCATGCGGGTCGATGCCGGGGCACAGCGGGCCGCGTGCGGCCACCGCGTCGGCCAGTCGCGACCCGAACGACGTCACTTCTCGGCCAGCTGGCTGTGCAGCTCCTGCAGCGAGCGCACCCCGATATCGCCCCGGATGCCGGCCTCGATGCCCTGCACCGCGGCCGAGGCGCCCTGCACCGTCGTCACGCACGGGATGTTCACCGACACCGCGGCCGCCCGGATCTCATAACCGTCGATCCGTGGACCGGTGTTGCCGAACGGCGTGTTGATCACCATGCTCACCTGGCCGGCGCGAATGGCATCCACCGCGGACACCTCGGGGCGCCCCTCGCCGGGTTCCTCGAAATTCTTGCGCACCACCTCACACGGAATCCCGTTGCGGCGCAGCATCTCTGCGGTGCCCTCGGTGGCCAGCACCCGGAATCCGAGGTCGGCCAGCCGCTTCACCGGGAACACCAGGGACCGTTTGTCCCGGTTGGCCACCGAGACGAACACGGTGCCCGAGGCCGGCAGCGAACCGTAGGCCGCGGTCTGGCTCTTGGCGAACGCCGTGCCGAAGTCCCGGTCGATACCCATCACCTCACCGGTGGACTTCATCTCCGGACCGAGCAGCGAATCCACCTGCGAACCATCGGCCTTGCGGAACCGGTGGAACGGGAGCACCGCTTCCTTCACTGCGATCGGCGCGTGCGGGGACACCGTCGCGCCGTCACCGGTGGCGGCCAGCACCCCCTCCTCACGCAGCTGGGCGATGGTGGCGCCGCGCATGATCCGGGCGCACGCCTTGGCCAACGGGATCGCGGTGGCCTTGGAGACGAACGGCACCGTGCGGCTCGCCCTCGGGTTGGCCTCCAGCACGTAGAGCACATCGTCCTTGAGCGCGTACTGCACGTTGAGCAGTCCGACCACGCCGATGCCGTGCGCGATGGCCTCGGTGGCGCGGCGCACGGACTCGATGTCCTGACGGCCCAGCGTCACCGGCGGCAGGGCGCACGCCGAGTCACCGGAGTGGATGCCGGCCTCCTCGATGTGCTCCATCACGCCGCCGATGTACACCTCGGCGCCGTCGCACAGGGCGTCGACGTCGATCTCGATGGCGTCCTCCAGGAACCGGTCCACCAGCACCGGGTGCTCGGGAGACAGTTCGGTGGCGCGCTCGATGTAACCCTGCAGGGTCTCCTCGTCGTACACGATCTCCATGCCGCGGCCGCCGAGCACATAGGACGGCCGGACCAGCACCGGGTAGCCGATGTCCGCGGCGATCCGGCGTGCCTGATCGAAACTGGTGGCGGTGCCGAAGCGCGGCGCGGGCAGCCCGGCCCTGGTGAGCACCTCGCCGAACTCACCGCGATCCTCTGCCAGGTCGATGGCCTTGGGGCTGGTGCCCACGATCGGCACGCCCGCCTTCTCCAGCCGGTCGGCCAGCCCCAGCGGGGTCTGCCCGCCCAGCTGCACGATCACCCCGACGACGCCGGGACCGCCTGCGCCGGAAGCCTGTTCGGCGTAGTACACCTCGAGCACGTCCTCGAAGGTCAGCGGTTCGAAGTACAGCCGGTCGGCGGTGTCGTAGTCGGTCGAGACGGTCTCGGGGTTGCAGTTGATCATGACGGTCTCGAAGCCCGCCGCGGTCAGTGTGGTCGCGGCGTGCACGCAGCTATAGTCGAATTCGATGCCCTGGCCGATCCGGTTGGGCCCGGAGCCCAGGATCAGCACCTTCGGCTTCTCGGTCTGCGGGGCGACCTCGGTCTCGGCTGCGGGGTCGAGTTCGTAGCTGCTGTAGTGATAGGGCGTGCGTGCCTCGAACTCGGCGGCGCAGGTGTCGACGGTTTTGTACACCGGGTGGATGCCCAGGCGCTCACGCAGCGCCCTGACCCCGGTCTCGCCGGCCAGTTCGGTACGCAGCGCGGCGATCTGGCCGTCGGACAGGCCGCTGTGCTTCGCGCGGCGCAGCAGCGTCTCGTCCAGCACGGGCGCGGCGACCAGTTCGGCGCGCAGCGCCACCAGGGTGGCGATCTGGTCGACGAACCACGGGTCCACCCCGGAGGCCTCGGCGACCTGCTCGACACTGCCGCCCAGGCGCAGGGCCTGTTCGATGTCGTAGATCCGGCCGTCGGTCGCGGTGCGCAGATCGGTCAGCAACTGCTCCAGGGTGGCGTCGCGGTCCGGTTTGGTCCAGAAGCCGGCGCGCTTGGTCTCCAGCGACCGCATCACCTTGCCGAGCGCCTCGATGAAGTTGCGGCCCAGTGACATCGCCTCACCCACCGACTTCATGGTGGTGGTCAGCGTCGGGTCGGCACCCGGGAACTTCTCGAAGGCGAACCGCGGCGCCTTGACCACGACGTAGTCCAGGGTCGGCTCGAAACAGGCCGGGGTTTCCTTGGTGATGTCGTTGACGATCTCGTCCAAGGTGTACCCGATGGCCAGCTTGGCCGCGATCTTGGCGATCGGGAAGCCGGTTGCCTTGGACGCCAGTGCGCTGGACCGGGAGACGCGCGGGTTCATCTCGATGACGATGAGCCGGCCGTCGTTCGGGTTGATCGCGAACTGGATGTTGCAGCCACCGGTGTCGACACCGACCTCGCGCAGGATCGCGATGCCCAGGTCGCGCATGATCTGGTACTCACGGTCGGTCAGGGTCATCGCCGGGGCGACGGTCACCGAGTCGCCGGTGTGCACGCCCATCGGATCGAAGTTCTCGATCGAGCAGACCACCACCACGTTGTCGTGGTGGTCGCGCATCAGCTCGAGCTCGAATTCCTTCCAGCCGTAAATGGATTCCTCGATGAGCACGTTCGCGCTCGGCGAGGCGGCCAGGCCGTCACCCGCCATCCGCTCGACGTCCTCGGCCGAATACGCCATGCCCGAGCCCAGCCCGCCCATGGTGAACGACGGCCGCACGACGACGGGCAGGCCGAGGTCGGCGACGGTCTCTCGGACCTCGTCCATGGTGAAGCAGACCCGCGATTTCGCCGACTCGCCACCGACTTTGGCGACGATGTCCTTGAACTTCTGCCGGTCTTCGCCGCGCTGGATGGCGTCGAAGTCGGCGCCGATCATCTCGACGCCGTAGCGCTCCAGGATGCCTTCGTTGTGCAGCGCGACGGCGGTGTTCAGCGCGGTCTGCCCACCCAGGGTGGCCAGTACGGCGTCGATCTTGTTGCCGCGCTCGGCCTGCTGGGCGAAGATCTTTTCCACGAAGGCCGCGGTGATGGGCTCGACGTAGGTGTGATCGGCGTACTCCGGGTCGGTCATGATGGTGGCCGGGTTGGAGTTGATCAGGCTGACCTGCAGGCCCTCGGCGCGCAGCACGCGGCAGGCCTGGGTTCCGGAATAGTCGAACTCACAGGCCTGGCCGATGACGATCGGGCCGGACCCGATCACCAGGATGTGGTTGAGGTCGGAACGGCGTGGCATTACTTCTCCCCCGCGATCAGGTCGATGAACTGGTCGAACAGGTATTCCGCGTCGTGCGGTCCCGCGGCTGCCTCGGGGTGGTACTGCACCGAGAAGGCCCGGCCGTCAACGAGTTTGATGCCCTCGACGACGCCGTCGTTGGCGCAGGTATGGCTGACGATGCCGCGGCCGAAGGGCGTGTCGAACTCCTCGCCCGCTTCTCCCTCCAACGCGAACCCGTGGTTCTGCGCGGTCACCGCGACCCGGCCGGTGGCGTGGTCGAGCACCGGGATGTTGATGCCTCGGTGGCCGAAGGTCATCTTGTAGGTGGATCGGCCCAGTGCCCGGCCCAGGATCTGGTTGCCGAAGCAGATGCCGAACAGCGGTATCCCCGCACCCAGCACCTCGCGGGTGACGGCGACGATGTGATCGGCGGTGGCCGGGTCACCCGGCCCGTTGGACAGGAAGACTCCGTCGGGATGCAGTTCGGTGATCTCGTCGAATGTGGCCGAGGACGGCAGCACATGGCTGCGGACGCCGCGGCGGGCGAAGTTACGTGGCGTGTTGGTCTTGATGCCCAGGTCGATGGCGGCGACGGTGAACCGGTGCCCGCCAACGGGTTCCACGGTGTAGCGGGCATCGGTGGACACCTCGCCGGCCAGGTCCGCGCCCAGCATGGAGGGCTGGCTGCGTACCCGGTCCACCAGGGTGTCGGTATCGGCGAGCGCCTCGCCGCTGAACACGCCGGCCTTCATCGAACCGGCGGTGCGCAGGTGCCGCACCACCGCGCGGGTGTCGATCCCGGCGATCCCGACGATGCCCTGGCGCACCAGCTCGTCGTCCAGGGTGCCGGTGGCGCGCCAGTTCGAGGCACGCGGCGAGGGGTCGCGCACCACATAGCCGGCGACCCAGATCTTGTCGCCCTGACTTTCGGCGTCCTCACCGTTCCAGCCCGTGTTGCCGATCTGCGGCGCGGTCGCCACCACGATCTGCCGGTGATAGCTCGGGTCCGTCAGGGTCTCCTGATAGCCCGACATGCCGGTGGAGAACACCGCCTCGCCGAGCGTCTGCCCGATGGCACCGAACGGTGCACCGGTGAAGACCCGGCCGTCCTCCAGCACCAGAAGCGCTTTCTCGCTGGACGTCACGCTGTCTCCTCCTTGACCCATGTGGTGTTCTCGTTACGGTCGTCGGCCCGGAAGCCGGTATCGATCTCGGTTCCCGACGGCAACGTCCAGCGGATCGCCAGGATGCCGTCGTGAGTGAGCGCCTTGCCCGTCATCGCGCGTTCGGTGCGGATCGCCACGATCGACTCGTCGGGGATCCAGATGGGCCCGGTGCCACTGCGCTGCACCATGATTCCCTCGGGATACCGGGTCAGCGCGCCCTTGGCGCGGAAGCCCAGCATGCCCGCGGCGATGCGGTCGTTCCAGTGCGGTGCCAGGGTGCTGCCGACGTAGAGGCCCTTGGTGGGCCCGATCAGCGCGGGACCCACGGTGTCCGGCAGCGGCGGCAGCGTCCCGATCTTCTCGGCCTGGCGCTGCGCGCGGTGCACCCAGCCGCGCAGCATCTGCCGGATCAGGAAACCGATCAGCACCGCGAGCAACGCGGCCATGATCAGCGAGGCGATCAAGGTAGGGGTATTCATGAAGGCGACACCCCGTCCCGCGCCGTGATCTTGCCGCGCAGCATGGTCACGGTCACCGTGGCCGGCAGCGTCATCGCCTCGTACGGGGTGTTGTCGGAGCGGCTGGCCAGCGCCGGTCCACTGACCGTCCAGGTGGCCTCGGGGTCGACGACGGTCAGGTTCGCGGGTTCCCCGACCTCCAGCGGCCGGCCCTGATCGGGCAGGCCCACGATGCCCGCCGGCGCCTCACTCATCACCCGGGCCACGTCCCGCCAGTTCAGCAGGCCAGGCTCGACCAGCGTCTGCACGACGACCGACAGCGCGGTCTGCAGACCCAGCATGCCGGGCCGGGCGTTGGAGAATTCGCAGCACTTCTCGTGTTCGGCATGGGGCGCGTGATCGGTGGCCACACAGTCGATGACACCGTCGGCCAGGGCTTGGCGCAGCGCCAGCACGTCACTGGCCTCACGCAACGGGGGGTTCACCCGGTTGCGGCCGTCATACGTCTCCAGGCGCCCGTCATCCAACAGCAGGTGATGCGGGGTGACCTCGGCCGTGATCGAGATACCTTGTGCTTTGGCCCATTTGAGGAGTTCGACGGTGCCCGCGGTGGAGGCGTGGCAGATGTGTACCCGGGCGCCGGCGTCGCGGGCCAGGATCGCATCCCGGGCGACGATCGACTCCTCGGCCGAGCGCGGCCAGCCCGCCAGCCCCAGCTTCGCCGCGTTCGGGCCCTCGTGCGCCACCGCGCCGACCGTCAACCGCGGCTCTTCGGCGTGCTGGGCGATCAGCACGCCCAGTCCGCTGGCGTATTCGAGTGCGCGGCGCATCACCAGGGGGTCGTGCACGCAGATGCCGTCATCGGAGAACATCCGGACCTGGCCCACGCCGGCGGCCATCAGGCCCATCTCGGTGAGTTGCTTGCCCTCCAGGCCGACGGTGACCGCGCCGACGGGGTGCACGTCTACCAGGCCGACCTGCTGCCCGCGGTGCCACACGTGGTCGGTGACCACCGCACTGTCGGCGACCGGATCGGTGTTCGCCATCGCGAACACCGCGGTGTAACCACCCAGAGCCGCTGCCGCCGAACCGGTTTCGATATCCTCGGCGTATTCACGGCCGGGCTCGCGCAGGTGGGTGTGCAGGTCGACGAAGCCGGGCAGCAGGACCTGCCCGACCGCCTCCACGATCTCCGCCCCGTCCGTCGACAGGCCGGCCCCGATCTGGGCGATCTGCCCGTCGGCAACCAGCACGTCGACCGGCTCGCCTTCACCGTAGAGCCGGACGCCCTTGATCAGCACACTCACGAAATCACCCCCGCCTTTTCGGATTCAGCGCCCACCAACAGGTGGAACAACACCGCCATCCGCACATGCACACCATTGGAAACCTGTTGCAGCACGGCCGATTGCGGGGCATCGGCCACCGAGTGCGCGATCTCCATGCCGCGCAGCATCGGGCCCGGATGCAGCACCACGACGTCGTCGCTCAGCTTCGCCAGCCGCTTCTCCGACAACCCGTAGCGCACCGAATATTCACGGGCGGACGGGAAGAAGCCGCCGTTCATCCGCTCGGCCTGTACGCGCAGCATCAGCACGGCGTCGGCGGCGGGCAGTTCGGCGTCCAGCTCATGGGACACGCTGACCGGCCAGCCCGACACCCCTACCGGCAGCAGTGTGGGCGGGGCCACCAACACCACCTCGGCGCCGAGGGTGGCCAGCAGTTCGACGTTGGAGCGGGCCACCCGGCTGTGCAGGACGTCGCCCACGATCACGACGCGTTTGCCTTCGATGCTGCCGAGCCGCTGCCGGATGGTCAGGGCATCCAGCAGGGCCTGGGTGGGATGCTGGTGGGTACCGTCGCCGGCATTGATCACCGAGGGGCCGCCGCCGTCGGCTTCCAGTGTCCACTGCGAGAGTTGTTGCGCCGCACCCGAAGCCGGATGCCTGATGATCAGCGCGTCGGCGCCCGCGGCCCGCAGGGTCAGCGCTGTGTCGCGCAGCGACTCACCTTTGGAGACCGAGGAACCCGACGCGCTGACGTTGATCACGTCGGCGCTCATCCACTTGCCGGCCACCTCGAAGGAGACCCGGGTGCGGGTGGAGTTCTCGTAGAACATGGTGATGACGGTCCGGCCGCGCAGCGTCGGGAGCTTCTTGACCTCGCGGCCCAGCAGGGCCTCCCGGAAGCGGTCGGCGTCGTCGAGGATGGCGGTAGCCTGGTCCCGGGACAGGTCGGCGGCAGCTAGAAGGTGTTTCATCCGTGCTGTTTCCTCTTCGCGCAAGCGCTCATCGGGCAGGTCCTCCGTGCGGCGCGATCTTCACTCCGTCGTAGCCATCGGTCTCCTGCAGGCGCACCTTGACGTTTTCACTGCGCGAGGTGGGGACGTTCTTGCCGACGTAGTCGGCGCGCACCGGGAGTTCCCGATGTCCGCGGTCGACCAGCACCGCCAGTTGCACCGCGCGGGGCCTGCCGATATCGCGCAGCGCGTCCAGCGCCGAGCGCACCGACCGCCCGGAATACAGCACGTCGTCGACCAGGATCACCAGGGCACCGTCGATGCCGCCGGCCGGGATGGAGGTGACCTCCAGCGGCCGCGGTGGCTTGGTGTTGAGATCGTCACGGTAGAGCGTGATGTCCAGCGCACCGTGTGCCAACCCGACGCCGGCGAACTCGTCGACCTTCTCGGCGATCCGGCGCGCCAGGATGACGCCGCGGGTGGGGATGCCGAGCAGGATGACGCGCGGGGCGTCCGCCGCGTCGAGCGCGGTCTTCTCGATGATCTGGTGCGCGATGCGGGATATGGTCCGGCTCACATCAGCGGCGGACATCAATTCCCGGTCGGCGTGTGTGGCATCAGGATTGCCCACAGTGAACCTGGACCTCCTTCTCCGCCTCTCGGGACGGATCGTTAAAGGACGTCGAACTGCCGCAGAGCTTAGCAGGCGACGTCGGTCCCCTCGTCCGCCAGCGCCGTGCCCTTCGTCTCGGGCAGCAGCAACGTCGAGGCGATGCTCACCACCACGAAGGCGGCCATCAGCGCACCCACCGACCAGCTGCCGAAGTCGCTGACCAGCACTCCAGCGATCAGCGGCGGCACCGCGCCGCCGACGATCCCGGCCAGATTGAAGGCCAGGCCGGCGCCGGTGTAGCGGTAGCGGGTGGCGAAGATCTCCGGCAGAAACGAAGCGATCGGCCCGTAGGACGTACCGAAGATGCAGAACATGCCGCCGATCGCCAGCGCGAACAACCATGGCGAGCCGGTGTCGATCATCGGCATCACCAGGAAGGCCCACGGCAGCGCGATGAGAAATCCGGCGAGGATGATCCGGCGCCTGCCGTACCGGTCGCACAGCACGGCGGAGATCGCGGTGAACGTCATCAGCGCGACGCCGGCGAGCACCCCGACCGTCAGGATGAGGCTGCGCGGATGCCCGATCGTGGTGGCGGCGTAGCTCAGCAGGTATGTCCCGCCCAGGAAACTCATGGTGAAGATGCCGACCATGCAGCCGGCGGCCAGCAACACCTGGGCGGTCTGGGTGCGCAGCAGCTCGGTCAGCGGTGCCCGCAACGCGCCGTTGCGCTGCGTCTCCTCGGTGAAAACCGGCGTCTCGTCGATGCTCAGCCGCACGTAGAGGGCGACGACGACGAGCACGGCACTGAACAGGAACGGCACCCGCCAACCCCAGTCCAGGAACACCGGGCTCTTCTCGCCGATGGTGACGTTGGCGATCAGGAACACCAGGTTGCTCACCGCCAGCCCGGCGCCCGCGCCGAGTTGGGTGAACATGCCGTACTTGCCCCGTTTCGCGGCGGGTGCGTATTCCGCGGACAGCAGTGCCGACCCGGCCCATTCACCACCGACAGCGAAGCCCTGGCACAACCGCAGCACGAGCAAGATGATCGGTGCCAGCACGCCGATGGAGGCCGCACTGGGCACCAGCCCGACGGCGAAGGTGGCCGTCCCCATGATCAGCAGGGTGGCGATCAGAGTCTTCTTGCGGCCCAGTCGATCCCCGAAATGTCCGAACACCGCCGCGCCCACCGGACGGGACAGGAACGCCGCGGCGAAGGTGGCCAGCGACGAGATGGTGCCCATCGTCGGGCTCAGGTTGGGGAAGAAGATCTTCGGGAACACCAGCGCGGCGGCGGTGCCGTAGATGTAGAAGTCGTAGAACTCGATGGCGGTACCGACGAAGCTGGCGAAGGCCACTCTCTTCATCGGTGCGGCCGCCTCCTGGCGTGCAGTCGTCACCGGGGAATTATGCGCGCGAGCCTAGCGACGATCGGGGTCGCGCACCCGCAGGGTGGAGATGCGGCGCTCGGCCGCGGCGAGTTTGGCTTCGGCCAGCCGTAAGAAGGCGCCCAGGTGTTCCAGCTCGACATCGAGGTAATCGCAGATCACCTCCGGCTCCACACCCGCCTCCCGCAGTCGTAGACCGAGTGAGTACGGGCCCGGCAGCGCGCGGAGGGCACGCTCCTGGGGGGACAGATAAACGTTCATCCCCACACTGTGGATCGGATTCGCCAGCCGCGGTCGAGTAGCCGGGTACTCGACTTCGGCTCGGTGTCACCACCAGCCGGAATCCTCGTCCAGCGGCGCGATGAGCTGTCCGCGGGCGACCTCCTCCGGTTTTGCCCGTGACCCGGTCAGTATCGTGGCGCGGATGAGTAGCCTCGACGCGAATCGCGTCTCCATCACCGAGGCCATCGACGCCGGGCTGCTGGCCGGGGCGGTCACCCTGGTGTGGCATGCCGGCCAGGTGGTCCAGGTCAACGAGCTGGGTCACCGCGATCTGGCCGCAGGCTTGCCGATGCAACGCGACACCGTGTTCCGGATCGCGTCGATGAGCAAGCCGGTGACGGTGGCCGCGGCGATGACCCTGCTCGACGAAGGCCTGTTCAC
The DNA here is from genome assembly GCA_016197365.1 of Mycolicibacterium cosmeticum. Lineage (GTDB taxonomy): Bacteria > Actinomycetota > Actinomycetes > Mycobacteriales > Mycobacteriaceae > Mycobacterium > Mycobacterium cosmeticum_A. The sequence continues at coordinate 354,307 of JACPVS010000021.1, forward strand.
CCTGCGGGACGAGATCGCCCACTGGGTACCGGAGCTGGCCGACGTGCGGGTGCTGGCGCAGCCGCAGGGACCGGTGGACGTCACGGTGCCGCTGCGCAGGCCGATCACGTTCGACGACCTGATGACCCATCGGTCCGGGCTGGCGTACCCGTTCTCGGTGGCCGGCCCGCTGGCCCGTTCCTATGCCCGGTTGTCCCATCGGCAGAACGAGGACCGTTGGCTCGCCGAGCTGGCGCAGCTGCCGCTGGCGCACCAGCCGGGAGAACGGGTCACCTACAGTCACGGCACCGATGTGCTCGGTATCGCGGTGGCGCGGATCGCGGGCAAACCGCTGCACCAGGTGCTTGCCGAACGGATCTTCGAACCGTTGGGCATGCGCGACACCGGTTTTGCGGTCAGCATGGTGCAGCGACGCCGGATGGCGACGATGTACGCGATCGGTGCGAACGACCAATTGCGCGACGATGTGATGGGCCAGCCCCCACTGGCCCCGCCGGAATTCTGTGCCGGCGGAGCCGGGTTGATGTCGACGGCCGACGACTACCTGCAGTTCGCCCGCATGCTGCTGGGCGACGGCGCCGTCGACGGTGTCCGGGTGCTGTCGCCGGAATCGGTGCGGCTGATGCGCACGGACCGGTTGACCGACGAACAGAAGCAGCAGAACTTCCTCGGTGGCCCGTTCTGGATCGGCCGTGGCTTCGGCCTGAGCATGTCGGTGGTGACCGATCCCGATCAGTCCCGGCAGTTTTTCGGACCGGGCGGGTTGGGCACCTTCGGCTGGCCGGGCGCCTACGGCACGTGGTGGCAGGCCGACCCGGCCAACGACGTCATCCTGCTGTACCTGATCCAGAACTACCCCGACCTGAGCAGTGACGCGGCGGCCGTGCGCGGCAACACCTCGATGGCGAAACTGCAGTCGGCGCAACCGAAATTCGTCCGGCGTACGTATCAGGGACTCGGGCTCTAGTTCCCCGCGAGCGTGCGCGTTTGCACACCTTTTACGGCGTGTCCCTGTGCAGACACGCACGCTGGCGGAATACGTCAGGCCACATCCAGCGCCCGGCGCGCGTAGGCCCGCACATCGGCATCCGCGTCGGACAAGGCCAAGCCGAGCGCCTCGCGCGCCGCCGATTCCGAGGCCGCCCACCGGGTCAGACTCAGTACCGCCGCCTTACGGACATCAAGGTGCGAATCGGCCAGGGTGCGTGACAGCGAGGGCACCGCAACTTCGGGGGCCACCCCGGACAGTGCCCGGGCCGCGCCCTCGCGCACCTGCCAGGCCGACTCCCGCAGCGCCCGCTCGATCAGCGCCACGTCGCCCGCGTCGCCGCCGAGGCTGCCGAGTGCCCCCAGGGCGGCGGCGCGCACCAGCGGATCGCGATCCGCCATACCGGCGCGCACCGTCTCGACACCCGCCCCGAGAGTGGCGAGCCCCTTCACCGCGGTGATCCGGACCTCGCGGTTGTCGTCCGACGAGGCCAGGGCGACCCCGTCTGCGTCGTCGACCGAGACCAGTGCGCGCACCGCCTCGATCCGCACCCGGTGGTCACTGTCGACCAGTGCGGCCCGGAAGTCCGCCGTCACTCGGCGCGAGCTGGTCACATACAGCGCGACCGCGCGCACCACGGCATCGGGTGAATTAAGATGCGCGGCAATCTCTTCCGGCGACGGCAACACCTCGACGAGTTCCCGGGCGCCATCCGCGGCCTCGTGCCGCACCCCGGCGTCGGGATCGGCCAGTGCCGCGACCAACGCGCCGCTGTAGCCGTCGGGCAGGTTCTCCACCAGCGTCGCCACCGCGGTACGCCGGACGCCCGCATCGTCGTCGGACAGGTAGCCGGCCAGGTCGGCCAAGGTCGGCTCCTCCATGGCCAACACCGCCGCGATCCGCGGTGACGGCGGCGGCGCGGGATCGGCGACCACCCTCGACACCACCGAAGCCGGTGCCTTGCCGCCGAACAGTTCGGGCTGCTCGACGAATGCCACCGGCTTGTCCGACGGCACATGCTCGAATTCCGGGACCGGCACGAAATACTCCTGCACCGGCCGTTTGAGGAACTCCATCTCCCCGTCGGCGCCCTTGCGCAAGTTCAGGTGGAAGTTCCACTCCTGATCGTCACGCGCCGGTACATCGGAGCGCTCGTGGTAGAGGCCCCAACGTGATTCGGTGCGCGTCAGCGAGGACCGCGCCGCCATCTCGGCGCAGTCCCGGATGAACGACACCTCCGCCGCGCGCATCAACTCGTGCGGGGTCCGCGCGCCGATACCGGCCACCTCCGCACGCATCCGCTCGAAGGTCTGCACCGCGATGGACAGCTTGGGGGCCGTCTTCGGCGGCGCCACATAGTCGTTGACGAATCGCCGGAGCTTGTATTCGACCTGCGGTTGCGGCGGCCCGTCGGGCTGGCGCAGCGGCCGGTAGATCAGTTCGTGTGCCTCGGCCAGTTGGTCGGTGGGAAGATCCGCCGGCGCAGCGGTGCCGGTCAGGGTCGACGCCGCGTGCTCGCCGGCCAGGTCACCGTAGACGAACGCACCGATCATGTAGTTGTGCGGGACGCACGCGAGGTCGCCCGCGGCGTACAGCCCGGGAATCGTGGTGCGGGCATGCTCGTCGACCCAGACGCCCGATGCCGAATGCCCACTGCACAAACCGATCTCGGAAATGTGCATCTCGATGTCGTGCGTGCGGTAGTCGTGGCCACGGTTGGCGTGGAAGGTGCCGCGGGTCGGCCGTTCCGTGGTGTGCAGGATGTTCTCCAGCGCCGACAGCGTTTCGTCGGGTAGGTGTGTCACCTTGAGATAGATGGGCCCGCGGGCGGATTCGATCTCGTTCTTGACCTCGGTCATCATCTGACCCGACCAGTAATCCGAGTCGACGAACCGTTCGCCAGCGGCGTTCACCTGATAGCCGCCGAACGGGTTCGCCACGTAGGCGCACGCCGGGCCGTTGTAGTCCTTGATCAACGGGTTGACCTGGAAGCACTCGATACCGGACAGTTCGGCCCCGGCGTGATACGCCATGGCGTAGCCGTCGCCGGCGTTGGTCGGATTCTCATACGTGCCATACAGATAACCCGAGGCCGGTAGACCGAGCCGGCCGCACGCCCCGGTGGCCAGGATGACGGCCTTGGCGGCGACGGCGACGAACTCGCCGGTCCGGGTGTTCAGGGCGGCGGCACCGACAGCCCGTCCCTCATGGGTCAGGACCCGCACCGGCATCAGCCGGTTCTCGATCTGGATCTTCTCCCGCATCGAGCGTTGCCGCAGCACCCGGTACAGCGCCTTCTTGACGTCTTTGCCTTCGGGCATCGGCAGCACGTACGACCCCGACCGGTGCACCCGGCGGACCGCGTACTCGCCGTGCTCGTCCTTCTCGAACTTCACCCCGTAGCGTTCCAGGCGCTGCACCATGGCGAACCCACGCGTCGCGGTCTGGTAGATGGTGCGCTGGTTGACGATTCCGTCGTTGGCGCGGGTGATCTCGGCGACGTAGTCCTCAGGCTCGGCCTTGCCCGGGATGACGGCATTGTTCACCCCGTCCATGCCCATGGCCAGCGCACCGGAGTGCCGCACGTGCGCCTTCTCCAGCAAAAGCACCCGCGCGCCGTTCTCGGCGGCGGTCAGCGCGGCCATGGTGCCCGCGGTGCCGCCACCGATCACCAGCACGTCGCAGTCCATCCGGACGATGTCGGCCAGGTCAGGAATCTCGGTCATCAATTATCCAATGCTTCAAGGATTTCGGTGCGCAGCGCGCTTCGGTCCACGTTCTCGGTGCGGGGCCGCGGTACCTCCTGGAGCACCCGTAGACCTCCGCCGCCCAGCACCGCCACCCGGTCGCCGAGGATCAGCGCCTCGTCGACGTCGTGGGTGACGAACACGATGGTGGTCGGATGCGCCCGCCAGGTGGCGATCAGCAGTCGCTGCATGGCAGCCCTGGTCTGGGCGTCGAGCGCGCCGAACGGTTCGTCCATCATCACCGCGCGTGGGGCGCCGGCCAGCCCGCGGGCCAGTTGCACCCGTTGCCGCATACCGCCGGACAGGCTCTTGGGCAAATAGTCCGCGAACCCGGTGAGACCGACCTCGTCGATCCAGCGTTCGGCCCGGGCCCGCCGCGTCGACCGGGGCTCACCCCGGAGTTGCAGCGCCAGTTCGATATTCGAGCGCACGCTGCGCCAGGGCAGCAGCGCGCTGTCCTGGAACACCATGCCGCGGTCCCGCGAGGTCGTGGTGATCCGCTCACCGTCGGCGCTCACCCGTCCGGCGTCCGGGGCCAGCAGTCCCGCCAATGCGCGCAGCACCGTCGACTTCCCGCAACCCGAGGGCCCGGTCAACACCAGGATCTCCCCCGGCTGCACCGTCAGCGTCAGACCGCTCAGCACCGGAGCACCGGTGTAGGACAACGTGACATCGTCGAGGTCCAGCAGCAGGCCGGACGCGGTCGCGGTGGTCATCGGGTCGTCTCCTCACCGCGGGGCAGCCAGCGGGTGGCGCGTCGGCCGATCAGCTCGATCGCCGCGGCGGTGCCGAAGCCCAGCGCACCGATGGTGATGATCCCGACGAACACGGCCGGGTAGTCCAGCACCGTGTAGGCCTGCCAGGTGCGGTATCCCACGCCGAGCCGGCCCGAGATCATCTCCGCGGAGATGACGCAGATCCACGCCACACCCATACCGACCGACAGCCCGCCGAACAGGCCAGGCAGGATGCCGGGCAGCACCACCTGGCGCAGCACGTCCCAGCGGCCGCCGCCCAGGGTGCGCACCGAGTCCTCCCAGATGGTCGGCAGCGCCCGCACGGCGTGCCGGGTACTGACCATGATGGGGAAATAGGCCGCCAGGAACGTGATGGCGACGATGCCCGCCTCATCGCTCGGGAAGAGCAGGATCGCGACCGGCACGATGGCGATGGCCGGGATGGGCCGCAGCAGTTCGGTGATCGGGCCGAAGATGTCGGCGAACAGGGCCGAGCGTCCCAGCAGGATGCCGGTGACGACGCCGGCCAGCGCGGCCAGTCCGAATCCGGTGAGGATCCGGATCAGCGACTGCGCGAGGTCCAGCCAGTACTCGCCGGTGCCGAGCCGGTGCCCCAGTGCCGACGCGATCTCGGTGACGGTCGGCAGTGTGTCGAAGCGCAACCAGAACCGAATCCCGTTGGCGGTCAACAGCTGCCAGAGCCCGATCGCGGCGAGCACCGAAGCGATCCGCAGCACCCAGTGCCGCCACACGCTGCGGTCGCGGTGGCTGCGGGAAGCCTCGACCTCGGTGTCCGGCCGGGCCAGCAGGGAGGTCATACCGCACCCGCGAGGGCCTGCTGGTAGTCGACCGTGCTGCTGCCGGGATGCGCGGCGGTGTAACGTCCGGCGCCGGCCGGGGTGTTGAACGGCAGGTAGTTCTGCCCGTCGCGCACCCAGATCGACTTGTCCGCGAACCAGCGGGTGCCCAGTTCGGTGTCGGGCACATACGCCGCCCGGACCGTGGCCCCGCGCGCCTGCGCCTCGCGGACCGCGCGCAGCAGCTGGGTCGGGCCCGCCGCGGTCTGCGTGCTGTCGGCGCCCTGGAGCCAGAGTTCACCGGCCGCCGGGGTGCTCGTCGTCTTGAGTGCCGCCTCGTAGTCGACCTTGCGCTCCGCGAACGCGGCCCGCAGCGGGCCGTCCTGGACGAAGCCGGGGACGTCGAGGTCGGCGAAATCGCCGATCGACTTCAGGTAGGGCACATCACCTTTGAGCGCGTCGATCAGGGAAGGCTTGAGGGTGGTGTCGAACGAGGTACCGCCGGGCCCGTTGTAGAGGTACACCACCTCCTGCGGCAGGCCGCTGCCGTCGGCAACGATGCGCGAGGCTTCCAGCGGCTTGGTGTTCAGGAAGTCGGTGGCGTCGAGCTGGGCCTGTAGAAAGGCGTCGAGCACCTCGGGATGCTTGCCGGCGTAGTCCCGGCGCACCACGACCCCGTGCAGGGTCGGGTAGTCCAGCTGCGCCCCGTCGTAGAGCAGCTTGGCCTTGTTCTGGAACACCAGCAGGCCGGGCCAGGCCACGAACTGCGAAAGCCCTTGCACCTGTCCGGATTCCAGGGCCGATGCGCCCACCTGGGGCTGCTGGTTGAGCACCTCGACGCCGGCCTTGGGATCGAGACCGGCCTGCGCCAGCGCCCGGACCAGCGTGCCGTGCCCTGCGGAGCCGACGCTGGCGGACACCTTCTTACCTGCCAGATCGGTCAGGGTGCGGGCCGGCGAATCCGGGGACACCACAACCATGTTCAGCGCACCCTTCGGGTTGTACCCGGTGACCGAGACGATCTCGGTGTGCGCACGTTCGTTGGCCTGGGTCTTCGAGCCGTTGATCAGCATCGGGTAGTCACCCATCGAGCCGATGTCGATCTTCTCGGCGACCATCTGTGCGGTGATGGGTGCACCCGTGTCGTAGTCCTGCCAGGTCACGTTGTACTTGGTGCCGGTGCGGGTGGTGATGTCGGCCAGTCGGTGCTCCAGGTAGCCCTGCGCCTTGAGCAGGGTCCCGGCGGTGACGGTGTTGATGGTCTTGGATTGGTAGCCGATGACGACGTCGACGACGTCATCGGATTTGGTGGTCGAATCCAGCGAGCACCCCGAAAGCATCAGGGCAGCGAGCAGCACAACGAGAGGTTTCTTCACGGGAGGTCCTTGAGGGTTCGGCTCAGCGGAGGAGGTAAGGCATGTTGACGGTGACGGCGCCGGTGGGACAGCGGGCGGCGCAGGGCCCGCAGTACCAACATTCGTCGACGTGCATGTAGGCCTTGCCGTTGTCGGGATTGATCGCCAGCGAATCCATCGGGCAGATCTCGACGCAGAGCGTGCAGCCCTCGATACAGAGCGACTCGTCGATCGTCACGGGCACGTCGACGCGGGAGTTCACCAAAGCCATTCTCAACTCCTGAAAAGGTTGCCGCGCATGGTGATTCGGTCACCACGCAGACGGATGTATTCGAGGTCGACGGGACGTCCGTCGCCCAGACTGGTCAGGCGTTCCAGCATCAGCAGTGCCGCGCCGTCGGGCACCTGCAGCGTCGCCGCGGAATGCGGATCCGCGGAAATGGCTTCCAGGGCAAGGGCCGCCGATCCCAGTCGCTGGCCGCTGACCTGCTCGATGAGCGCGAACACGTCGTTGGTTTCCAGCGGGTGTTCGGTCACCAGGTCGCCGATATCGGGTGCCAGATAGGTCAGGTCCAGCGACAGCGGCAAGTCCCCCAGGTAGCGCAGCCGCTCGATGTAGACCACCTCGGTGCCTGGATCCAGGGCCAGTTTGCGCGCGACGGTCGGCGGCGCGGCCATCCTCAGCACGGCGCGCACCTCGTTGCGCACGTCGCCGTACTCCTTGAAGGTCTCCTTGAGTCCGACCAGCGCATCCAGACCGTGGTTGTATTTGCGCACCGCGACATGGGTGCCGACCTTCGTGCCCCGGTCGATCAATCCCTCGGCCTTGAGGACGGTGAGCGCTTCCCGAACCGTGTTGCGCGACACCGAGAAGTCCTCGGCCAGTTCGGTATCCCCCGGCAACCCGTCGGGATAGCCGCCGGCGTGGATGTGGTGGCGCAGCACATCGGCGACCACGCGGGCCTGATCCGCGCGAGTGCGGCGGATCGGGGTCGGATCGGATGCGGGCACGCACTTACCGTAAAGCCGACCAGCACCCCGCCCCGCCGCGCTGACCGGTGACGATGTCCCGAGAGTGCGATTGCGCCGCCCCCGCGGGACACGGACCTGCCAAAAGCGGCCAAGACTGTGTTATTGCGCCACCGACCGGCCGGGCGCGGAACTTCGGATCGGGCTGAGCGGAAAGCTCTACATCGAACGCGACAGCACGCGGCCGAACTGCAGCAGCCGCTCCATCTGCGCCAGCCCGCCGTTACCGACGGACTTGGTGTAGCGGAACGACTCGCAGTACAGATCGCTCTCGGTCGCCGACGTCTGGCGGGCCCTGGTGACCAGCTGCGTGTACATCCGCAGCCGGACCTCCGACAGTCGGCGGGTGCCGTCGTCGAGCACCTCGAACTGGGTGCTCAGAATGTGATCGGTGATGGTCGACAACAGGATGGTGCGCACCGAGGAAGCCAGCTGCCTGCGGTCCTCGGCGTATTCGTCATCGGCGCGCCACATGATGAGCCGGCGCCCGTCGGTGGCGACCACTTCCTGCCACAGCGCCGTGCCCCAGGACTCCTCGCTCTCCCCGCGCGACATGATGAACGACGCGATACCGGGAAACTCGACGACCGACCTCAGCTGTTCGAGCGCGAGTTCGGGATCACGCAGGTACACACCGGCAGCGTCCTTGACGTTCATGTACGGCGCCCAGTCCTGCGGTGAGTTCATCCGTTCTAGATCTCCTGGGATCCGCGCAGCGCCGAGGACGCGGCCCGAATCTGTGGCGTCACCAGCATCACCTGGCCGAGCACGCCGTTGACGAATCCGGGTGAGTCGTCGGTGGACAACTCCTTGGCCAACTCGACCGCCTCGTCGACGGCGACCGGTTCCGGGACGTCCTCGGCGTGCAGCAGTTCCCACACCGCGACCCGCAGGATGGCGCGGTCCACGGCGGGCAGCCGGTCCAGCGTCCAGCCCTGCAGATGCGCGGCGATGAGTTCGTCGACGTGTGCGCCATGATCGGTGACTCCGCGCGCCACCGTCACCGTGTACGGGTTCAGCGGGGCCATGTCGGCCTGGGAGTGCGACAGGGCGTTGCGCCCGTCGGCCACCTCGGCGGCCGTGAGGTTGCGCGCCTCGGCCTCGAAGAGCAGGTCGACGGCACGCTTGCGCGCTTGGTGGCGCCCCCGGTCACCCTTGCGGTCAGGCATTGACCCTTCCCAGGTAGCTGCCGTCACGCGAATCGACCTTGAGCTTGTCGCCGGTGTTGATGAACAGCGGGACCTGCAGCTCGGCGCCGGTCTCGACAGTGGCCGGCTTGGTGCCGGCGCTCGAGCGGTCGCCCTGCAGGCCCGGCTCGGTGTGGGTGACGACCAGCTCGACGGTGACCGGGAGTTCCAGGTACAGCGGCGCGCCCTCGTGGAACGCGATCTGCACCACCATGCCCTCCAGCAGGAAGTCGGCCAGCCTGCCGACCAGCGCCTCCGGCAGCGGGTTCTGCTCGTAGTCCTCGGAATCCATGAAGACGAAGTCGGTGCCGTCGCGGTACAGGTAGGTGGCATCGCGGCGGTCGACGGTGGCGGTCTCGACCTTCACCCCGGCGTTGAACGTCTTGTCGACGACCTTGCCGGTCAGGATGTTCTTCAGCTTGGTCCGCACGAAGGCCGGGCCCTTACCGGGCTTGACGTGCTGGAACTCGGTGATCTGCCACAGCTGGCCCTCGAGGTTGAGGACGAGCCCGTTCTTGAAGTCGGCGGTTGATGCCACGGTCTGTACAGCTCCTAGATCAATTAACGACAACCAGTTCTTTGGGGAACCGGGTGAGCAACTCGGGTGTGGGGGCGTCCTGACTGCCCACGACCAGCGTGTCCTCGATGCGGACACCGCCCCGGCCGGGCAGGTAGACACCGGGCTCCACGGTCACCGCGGCGCCAGCAAGCAGTGTACCGACGGATGAGGCGCTGATTCCCGGCGCTTCATGGATCTGCAATCCGACCCCGTGGCCGAGGCCGTGCCCGAAGTTCTCCGCGTACCCGGCATCCGCGATGACCTGCCGTGATGCGGTGTCGACGTCTTTGAGTCCGGCGCCGGGGGCCAGCGCCGCGCGGCCCGCCCGCTGCGCGGTGGCGACCAGGTCGTAGATCTCGCTCTGCCAGGTGGCCAGCGGCGCCAACACGAAGGTACGGGTCATATCGGAGTGGTAGCCCGCGACCAGCGCACCGAAGTCGATCTTGACGAAGTCGCCCGCCGCCAGCACCGCGTCGGTCGGCCGGTGGTGCGGGATCGCCGAGTTGGCCCCGGCCGCCACGATGGTCTCGAAGGACACCCCGTCGGCGCCATGGTCGAGCATGAGTGACTCCAACTCGCGGCCGACCTCCTTCTCGGTCCGCCCGGCCCGCAGCCCACCCGTCTCGACCAGATCATGCAGCGCGGCGTCGGCCGCCTCGCACGCCAACCGCAGGATGGCGATCTCCCCCACGTCCTTGACCTCGCGCAGCCGCTCGACCATGCCGGGAGCCCGGACCAACTCCACGTCGTCGGCGGTACGCGCCAGCGCGGCGTGGCCGTCGACCGTCACCACGTGGCTTTCGAAACCGAGGCGCCGGACGCCGGCGGCGGCCGCGCGCGCGGCCAGATGCGGGCCACAGGCGCGTTCGATGACCAATTCCGCGTCGGGTGCCTGCGCCGACGCCTGGGTGACATAGCGGCCATCGGTCGCCAGCACCGGCGTGTCGTCATCGGCCAGAATCAGCAACGCCGCATTCGATCCGGTGAATCCGGACAGATAGCGCACGTTGACCAGGTCCGTTACCAGCATCGCGTCCAGCTTGGCGATGGCCAGCCGCTGCCTCAACCGACCTCTGCGCTGCGAAATCGTCACGACCAGTGACGGTACTCGCTACGCTGTGCCCTCATGAGTAAGTGGTTGCTGCGTGGACTCGTGTTCGCGGCGTTGGTGGTTGTCCTTCGATTGATCCAAGGTGCGCTGGTCGACGCGTTCCCGACGAGTGCCGGTGTGATCAGCCCGGCACTGGGATTGTTCCTGGCCGTCCCCGCTCTCATCTGGGCGTACTTCGACGGCCGCGCCGACGCCAACGCGCAGTCCGACCCGGACCGCCGCTCGGACCTGGCGATGGTCTGGCTCTTGGCCGGTCTGGTCGCAGGCCTGCTCGGCGACCTGATCACCTGGTTCATCGGGCTGGTCTACCCGGCGGTCTACACCGGCGGGCTGATCAGTGAGCTCACGTCGTTCGCCGCGTTCACCGCGCTACTGGTCTTCCTGGCCGGTGTCGTCGCGGTGACCATCGGCCGCTGGACCGTCGACCGCAAGGCGCCGCCGTACGAGCGCCGCCGCGACGGTGACGAGCGCGCCGACACCGACGTGTTCGCGGCGGTGACGCCGGCCGCCGCATCCGAATCGAGCGACGAGCCGACCACCACGATCGAGAAGAGCTAGTCGGCGGCGCCGACCACCGAATAGGCCGCAGCCAGCAGGCTGGGGTCCGGCCCCTCGAGGCGCCCCGGCTTGGCAAGGCCGTCCAGGACGACGAACCGAAGGATCCCGGACCGGTTCTTCTTGTCCCCGGCCATGTACTCCAGCAGCTGCGGTAGCGCGTCGGGGTCATAGCTCACCGGAAGCCCGAGCGCGGTCAGCACGCGGCGGTGCCGGTCGGCGGTGTCGTCATCGAGTCGCCCGGCGAGCCGGCCCAGTTCCGCGGCGAAGATCAGGCCCACCGACACGGCCGCCCCGTGGCGCCACTTGTAGCGCTCGCGGCGTTCGATGGCATGCGCCAGCGTGTGTCCGTAGTTGAGGATCTCGCGCAGCGCGGATTCCTTCTCGTCGGCGGCGACCACCTCGGCCTTGACCGCGATGGCGCGCCGGATCAGTTCGGGCAGAACGGATCCGGACGGATCGATCGCGGCCTCGGGATCGGCTTCGATGAGGTCGAGGATCGCCGGGTCGGAAATGAATCCGGCCTTCACGATCTCCGCCATCCCGGCGATGATCTCGTTGCGCGGGAGCGTCTGCAGGGTCGCAAGATCGACCAGCACGGCCAGCGGTTGGTGGAACGCGCCGACCAGGTTCTTGCCCGCATCGGTGTTGATCCCGGTCTTGCCGCCGACGGCCGCGTCGACCATGCCGAGCAGCGTGGTGGGCACATGCACGATGTCCACTCCGCGCAGCCAGGTGGCCGCGGCGAATCCGGCGACATCGGTGGCCGCGCCACCGCCGAGGCTGACCACGGCGTCCTTGCGGCCCACCCCGATCCGGCCGAGCACCTCCCAGATGAACCCGACGACGGGCAGCTCCTTGCCCGCCTCGGCGTCCGGGAGCTCGACGCGGTGCGCGTCGATTCCGTTGGTGGCCAAGTGTTCCCGAATGACCTCGGCGGTCTTGGCGAGGGTGGGCTGATGCAGGATCGCCACCTTGTGACGTCCGGCCAGCGTCCGCCCGAGGTCCTCCAACAGGCCGGTGCCGATGATCACCGGGTACGGACGGTCCACCAGTACGTTCACGGTGACGGGTTCACTCATTGCGCGCCTCTGCTCGTCGGGCCAGCGCCGCCGGGGTGGGCGGCGCATCGGTGGTGGGTGCGGGGTTCAAGATGGTGGGCCGCCGCCAGGCCGGCCTGCGGCGGCGGCGCGTGCGGTGGTTCTGGCCGCAGCCGTCGAGCCGGGTGACGATGTGGCGGACGACGGCGCCGGGATTGCGCCGGTTGGTGTTCACCCGCATGGTGGCCACCTCACGGAACAGCGGGACCCGCGCGGCCATCAGGGTGCGGTATTTCTCCCCCGGATCATCGCCGGCCAGCAGCGGACGGGCACTGCCGGTGGTGCGCCGAACCCCTTCTGCCGCACTGATTTCCAGATAGACGACGGTGTGTCCGGCCAGCGCCTCGCGCACCGCCGGGGTGGTCACCGCGCCGCCGCCGAGGGAGACCACGCCGTCATGTTCGGCCAGTGCGGCACGCACCACGTCGGCTTCGATCTGCCGGAACGCCTGCTCCCCTTCGGTGAAGATGTCGGCGATGCTGCGGCCCGTGGTCTCCACGATCTTGGCGTCGGTGTCCAGCAGCGGCACCCCCAGCGCCTTGGCCAGGCGCCGGCCGATGGTGGACTTGCCGGAACCCGGCATCCCCACGAGCACAGCCTTGGGCGCCATGACCTATCCCGACGCCTGCTGTTGGGGTTCCCGGTCCCGTACCGCGGCCAGGTAGCTCGCCACGTTGGCCTTGGTCTCGGTCAGCGAGTCGCCGCCGAACTTCTCCAGCGCGGCCCGGGCCAGCACCAGCGCCACCATGGTCTCCACCACGACGGCGGCGGCCGGGACGGCGCACACGTCGGAACGCTGGTGGATGGCCACCGCCTCGTCGCCGGTGGCCATGTCGACGGTGGCCAGCGCGCGCGGCACGGTCGAGATGGGTTTCATCGCCGCGCGCACCCGCAGCGGCTGACCGTTGGTCATCCCGCCCTCCAGGCCGCCGGCCCGATTGGTGGAGCGCAGCACGCCGTCGGGGCCGGGGTACATCTCGTCGTGCGCGACGCTGCCGCGCCGGCGCGCGGTCTCGAAACCGTCGCCGATCTCGACACCCTTGATGGCCTGGATGCCCATCACGGCGGCGGCCAGCTGACTGTCCAGCCGGTTGTCGCCGCTGGTGAACGAGCCCAGGCCGATCGGCAGACCGGTGACGACCACCTCGACCACGCCACCGAGGGTGTCGCCGTCCTTCTTGGCGGCCTCGATCTCGACGATCATGGCCTGTTCGGCCTGCTCGTCGAAGGCGCGCACCGGGCTGTCGTCGATGCGGGTCAGATCCTGCGGCAGCGGGGCGGGCCCGTCGTAGGGCTTCGACGCACCGATGGCGATGACGTGGGAGATGACCTCGACACCGAGGGCCTGGCGCAGGAAGGCACGTGCGACGGTGCCCGCCGCGACGCGGGCGGCGGTCTCGCGGGCACTGGCCCGCTCCAGCACCGGGCGCGCGTCGTCGAAGCCGTACTTGAGCATGCCCGCGTAATCCGCGTGGCCGGGCCGCGGCCGGGTCAGCGGGGCGTTGCGCGCCGCGTCACTGTCCAGCTGGGCCGCGTCGACGGGGTCGGAAGCCATCACGGTTTCCCACTTGGGCCACTCGGTATTGCCGATCTCGATGGCGATGGGCCCGCCGAGCGTGAGCCCGTGCCGGACGCCGGCCAGCACGGTCACCTGGTCCTTCTCGAACTTCATCCGCGCGCCGCGGCCATAGCCGAGGCGACGCCGTTGAAGTTGGGTCCCGATGTCGTCGGAGGTGACGGACAGTCCCGCAACCATGCCTTCAACCATCGCGACCAGGGCACGGCCATGGGATTCACCAGCGGTAGTCCAACGCAACACGGGTGTCATTCTCCCATGCGGGCATCCGCGTGACCCAATCCGTGCAGCGCCGACTACCCGGCCCGCCGGGGCGCGCTCCACTGCAGCAGCACGGTGTCGATCCAGCGCTCGTGTTTGTAGCCGACCCGGACCAGCCGCCCCGCGTCCTGGAAGCCGAACCGCCGATGCAGCCGCACCGATGCGGGATCGCCGGAATCGGCGATGACCGCGATGACTTCGCGCACCCCCACGGCGCGGCTGCGGTCCAGTAGCGCCGCCAGCAGTTCGGCGCCGCAACCGGTGCCGACGGCCCCCGGGGCGACGTAGACGGAGTCCTCGACCGTCGCGCGGTAGGCCGGGCGCGTCTTCCAGGGCGCGCAATAGGCGTACCCGGCGACCGCCCCGTCGCGTTCGGTCACCACGAACGGCAGTCCGGCATCCACGATCGCCTCGAAACGCCGGTGCCATTCGTCGGCGTCGGGTGCCTCCAGTTCGAACGTGGCCACGCTGGTGGCCACGTAGTGCGCGTAGATCTCCGCGATGGCGGGCAGGTCAGCGGTGGTCGCGGCGCGCACGGACATGGAATCTCACGGTACGGCTATACCCAGACCAGGGCGACCGATGCCGCGGTCGCCGCACACATCGACGGTCCGTGCGGCACCGGGTCGGTCCTGCCGGCGGCCAGCGCGGTCAGCGCCCACAGCCCGGTCAGGATCGGCGCGCCGACGGCGGCCAGCACCCAGGCGTCGGCACCGAAGGCTCCCGCCAACCCACCCAGCCCGATTGCCAGCTTCACGTCGCCTGCGCCCAGGCCGGCAGGGGCGACGAGATGCACCAGCAGGTACACCGCGGCCAGGGCCGCCGCCCCGGCGAGTGCGGGTGCACCGCGGCCCAGCGCGGCCGCGCCACCCAACACCGCGACGGCGCCGGGCAGCGTGAGCGCATTGGGCAGTCGGCGGTGCCGAATATCGAAGGCGCTCAAGGTGATCAGCCACCCCGCCAGTAGCACCGCCATCTTCTCCAGGCTAAGGCCCGGCGAGCGCCTGCCTCATCACCTCTTTGGGTGCGGGCAGCCCGGTGAACTGCTCCACCTGGGCGAAAGCCTGGTTCAACAACATCTGCAGGCCGCTGATCACCCGCCCACCGGCCGCGGCCACGGCGTCGGCCAACGGGGTGGGCCACGGGTCGTAGATCGCGTCCAGCAGCACCCCGGTGCCGGCCACGGTGTGCACGTACTCGGCGGCGACGGCGGCGGGCAGCGTGTTGACCACCGCGTCGGCCTGGACCGGCGTCCCCAAAGCGACCCACCGGATGTCCACGCCCAACGGTTCTGCAAGCGCGACCAGCGGCGCCGCCTTCTCCGGGTTGCGGGCGACGACGGCGATCTCGCGGACCCCGAGTGCGGCCAGTGCCACCACCGCGGCCGGCGCGGTGCCGCCAGACCCCAGCACCGCGGCGCGCGGGCCGTCCACCGATCCCAGGGCGCCCGTCACCCCGTCGACGTCGGTGTTGTCAGCCCGCCACCCCGCCGGGGTGCGCACCAGGGTGTTGGCCGAGCCCACCAGTTGGGCGCGTGCGGTGCGCTCGGTGGCGAACCGCAGCGCGGCGAATTTGCCGGGCATGGTCACCGACAGTCCGACCCATTCCGGGCCCAGGCCCGCGACAAGGGACGGCAACAGGTCTTCGGTGCACTCGATGCGCTCATACGTCCAGCCGGTGAGGCCGAGCGCGCGGTAGGCGGCCAGGTGCAGGTCGGGCGAGCGCGAGTGCGAGATCGGCGAGCCGAGGACCGCCGCCCGCCTATCTGGCGCTGTCGAGGACACCGTTGCGCTTGGCCAGCTCGATGTTCGCCAGGTGCTGCTCGTAGTCCCTGGTGAACATCGTGGTGCCCTGCAGGTCGATGGTGACGAAGTACAGCCAGTCCCCCGGCGCCGGGTTCTCCGCCGCGGCCAGCGCGGGTTGTCCCGGCGAGCAGATCGGTGTGGCCGGAAGTCCTTCGGAGGCATAGGTGTTCCACGGTGTGACCCGCGCGCGGTCGGCGTCGGTGGTTGCCACTTCCTGACGGTCCAGCGAGTAGTTGACCGTCGAGTCGAACTCCAGCTTGCGGTGCTCGGCGAGCCGGTTGTAGATGACCCGCGCCACCTTGGCGAAGTCCTGGGGTTTGGCCTCGCGCTGCACCAGCGACGCGACCACCAGGATCTGGTAGGGCGTCAGGCGCGCCGTGGCCGCGGCGTCGAGCAATCCGTTGGCTTCGTACTGCGCCGTGCTGGCCCTGATCAGACTGGACAGGATCTCCTGTGGGGCCCCGGACGGGTTGACGTTCCAGCTGCCCGGCGCGATCAGCCCCTCCAGCCGGCGGTGGTCCGGCCCCATCGCCGTGACCGGCGCCGTCGCCCAGTTCGGCACCGCCAAGGCGGTCAGGTCCCCGGCGCCCGCCGCGCTCTTGAGATCCTCGGCGCGAACACAGCGGTGCTCGCCGTCGATGTCCACGCAGGACGCCTTCGAGATGAGGGTGAAGATGCCGTCGGTCACCGCGTTGGTCTTCACGTCGGCAACGTCGTCGAGCTGGCGGCCCTCGGGGATCACCAGCTGGCCCACCCGGTTCTTCACGTCCGCCAGCCGCGTGACCGCGCCGGAGGCCGGGATCTCGGTGCGCAACATGTAGAAACCGGGCTGGATGGCGGCGATGGCCTGGTTGCCCGACGCGGCCTCGACGAAGGCCTTGGCCGAGGACACCACGTTCTGTTCCTGCAGTGTCTGGCCGATCGCCGTGGTCGAGTCACCGCTGTGCACCTCGACGACGACGTCGGCGGTGCCGTCACCGGCGAAGTCGCTGCTGCTGCCGAACACGCCGTGCCACAGCCGCGAGCCCAGGAACACCACACCCACGACGACGACCACGAGCACCGCCACGGCGATACCGCTGTAGAACCGCCTGCGGCGCTGCATGCGGCGCGCGCGGGCGCGCGTGGCACGGCTCATCCGCCGGCGCGGCGGCCCCACGGCGACCGGCTCGTGCCGGTCGGTACTCCAGTCCTCAGTCATCGACTACCCCTTGCGCGGACCGGCGCTGGTCCAACCAGGTCTGCAGAATCGCTACTGCCGCAACCTGATCGACCATGGTCCGCTGGTTCTTGGCTCGGACACCTGCATCGCGCAGGGAACGTTGTGCGCTAACGGTAGTCAGTCGCTCGTCGACGAGGCGCACCGGTGTCGGTGCGATCTTCGCGGCCACCGCATCGGCCAGTTCGACGGCGTCGTGCGCCGAGGAACCGGCCCGGTCGGCGAGGGTGCGCGGCAGCCCGACCACGACCTCGACGGCCTCGTGTTCGGTGGCGAGTCTGACCAGCCGGCGCAGATGGCGTCCGTCGCGCTCGCGGCGGACCGTCTCCAGCGGGGTGGCCAGGATGCCGTCCGGGTCGCACACCGCCACCCCGATCCGGACCGTGCCGACATCGATGCCGAGCCGCCGACCGCGGCCGGGATCATCGGGACCCGGCCGGTCCGGCATCCGATCGGCACCTACCACGCCCTCAGCTCCGGGCGATCTCTGCGCGCAGCGCGGCCAATGCCGCGTCGATACCCGCCGCCCCCTTGCCGGAACCCTGTGCCAGATCGGCCTTACCGCCCCCACGGCCGTTGACTGCCGCACCCAACTGCTTCACCAGGTCGTTCGCGCTCAGGCCCAGGTCCTGCGCGCTCGCGTTGACCGCGACCACGAACGGCACCGAGTCGTCCTCGCCCTCCGCGATGAGCGCCACGACGCCGGGCTCGGCGCCCAACTTGCCCTTGATGTCGCCGACCAGGCTGCGCAGGTCGCCCGCGGAGACCCCACCGGCCATCCGCTGGGCCACCAGCCGCACCTTGCCGACGGTCTCGGCACCGGCGGCGGCGTTGACCGCCGCGGCGCGGGCGTTGGCGAGGCGGACCCGGTCCAGTTCCTTCTCGGCGACCTTCAGCCGTTCCACCAGGTTGGCGACGCGGGCAGGCACCTCGTCGGACGGCACCTTCAGCGAGGACGCGAGTCCGGCCATCAGTGCGCGTTCCTTGGACAGGTGCCGGAACGATTCCAGGCCGACGTACGCCTCGACACGGCGCACACCGGAGCCGACGGAGGATTCGCCGAGCAGGGTGACGGGGCCGATCTGGGCGGAGCTGCGCACATGCGTGCCACCGCACAGTTCCAGGGAGAACGGTCCGCCGATCTCGACCACCCGGACCACCTCGGGATAGTTCTCGCCGAACATCGCCATGGCGCCCATGGCCTTGGCCTGCTCCAGGCCGGTGTTGAAGGTGTTCACCGCGAAGTCGGACTGCACCGCTTCGTTGGCGACGGCCTCGACCTGCTCGCGCTGGGTCTCGGTCAGTGCGCCCTGGAAGTTGAAGTCGAACCGCAGGTAACCCGGACGGTTCAGCGATCCGGCCTGGACGGCGTTGGGCCCCAGGATCTGTCGCAACGCGGCGTGCACCATGTGGGTGCCCGAATGTCCCTGGGTGGCGCCGTGGCGCCACTGCGCGTCGACCTCGGCGGTGACGGTGTCACCCTCGACGAACTCACCGGACTCCACCGTGACCCGGTGCGCCCACAGGGTTTTCGCGATCTTCTGCACGTCGGTGACCGCCGCCTTGGCGGTGGCCGAGGAGCCGGTACCGATGATGGCGCCCTCGTCGGCGATCTGCCCGCCCGACTCGGCGTAGAACGGCGTGCGGTCCAGGATCAGCTCCACCCGCTGGCCCTGCGCGCTCTCGTGGTCGACCACCGGGACGCGCTTGCCTTCCACAAAGACACCGAGAATCGTTGCCTGCGAGGACAATTCGTCGAAGCCGGTAAATTCGGTGGGTCCACCGTCCACCAGTTCCCGGTACGCGGACAGGTCGGCGTGGGCCTGCTTACGGGCCGCGGCGTCGGCCTTGGCGCGCTGCCGCTGCTCGGCCATCAGGCCGCGGAAACCCTCCTGGTCGACGGTCAGGCCGGCCTCGGCGGCCATCTCCAGTGTCAGGTCGATCGGGAATCCGTAGGTGTCGTGCAGGGTGAACGCGTCGGAGCCCGACAGCGTCGACTGTCCAGCCGCGCGGGTCGATTCGGCGGCGTCGTCGAACAGCTTGGAGCCGGCGGCCAGGGTGCGGTTGAACGCAGTCTCCTCGGCCACCGCAATACGGTTGATGCGCTCGAAATCGGTGACCAGCTCGGGATAGGACGGGCCCATCTCGTCGCGCACGGTGGCCATCAGCTCGGCCATGATGGGGCGCTCCACGCCGAGCAGCTTGGCCGCCCGGATGATCCGGCGCAGCAACCGGCGCAGCACATAACCGCGGCCCTCGTTGCCGGGGGTGACGCCGTCGCCGATGATGATGGCCGCGGTGCGGCTGTGGTCGCCGATGATGCGGTAGCGCACGTCGTCATCGTGGCTGCCCTGACCGTATCCGCGCGGCGCGATGCCGGCGACCACGTCGATGACGGGGCGCACCAGGTCGGTCTCGTAGACGTTGTCGACGCCCTGCAACAGGCAGGCGATGCGCTCGACGCCCATGCCGGTGTCGATGTTCTTGCGCGGCAGCGGGCCGAGGATCTCGAAGTTGTCCTTCGAGGTGCCCTCACCGCGCTCGTTCTGCATGAAGACGAGGTTCCAGATCTCGATGTAGCGGTCCTCGTTGGCCTCGGGCCCGCCGTCGATGCCGTACTCGGGTCCGCGGTCGTAGTAGATCTCCGAGCAGGGCCCGCACGGCCCGGGTATGCCCATGGACCAGTAGTTGTCCGCCATGCCGCGGCGCTGGATCCGGTCGGTCGGCAGGCCGGCGACCTCCTGCCACAGTGCGATCGCCTCGTCGTCGTCGAGATAGACCGTCGCCCAGAGCTTTTCGGGGTCGAATCCGTAGCCGCCCTCGGATACCGGGTTGGTCAGCAGCGTCCAGGCCAGCTCGATGGCGCCCTTCTTGAAGTAGGCCCCGAACGAGAAGTTGCCTGCCATCTGGAAGAACGTGTTGTGCCGGGTGGTGATCCCGACCTCTTCGATGTCGGGTGTCCGGATGCACTTCTGCACGCTGGTCGCGGTCTCGTACGGCGGAGTCCGGGCGCCGAGGAAGAACGGGACGAACTGAACCATGCCGGCGTTGACGAACAACAGGTTGGGATCGTCGAGGATGACCGAAGCGCTGGGCACCTCGGTGTGTCCCGCCTTCACGAAATGATCGAGGAAACGCTTCCTGATCTCGTGTGTCTGCACGTGCTGCTGTCCTTCATTCGCTGGGCCGGTGTTCGACCGCATAACACTACCGGGCTGGCCGCCGGCCCCCTGTGCGGAGCACATCAATGACCATTGTGCGTGGCGCGGAGCGGGAGGACAGTAAGGGGTGACCGGTGGCGCCGCCGGGGCGCTGCCCTGGACACAAAAGGGGGTGGATCGTGTTCGCACGTTCTACCACGGTGATGGCGCGCCTGGACAAGATCGACGCCGGGATCGCGCACGTCCGCGACGAGGTGATGACGGCGTTGCCAGAACTACCCGGCTGGGTCGGGTTGTCCTTGATGGTCGACCGCGGGTCCGGCCGCTGCATCATCGCCACCGCCTGGGAATCCGAGGAGGCGATGCGTTTCAGTTTCGAGGAGACGGCGCAGCTGCGGAACCGCGCGGCCCATGAATTCGGCGGCACGGCCTGGGCCGAGAACTGGGAGATCGCGGTGCTGCACCGGCAGCACAGCTCCGATCTGCGGGCGTGTGTGCGCTCCACCTGGGTCTCGGTGCCGGTGGATCTGATCGACGCGGGCATCGATTACTTCCGCGGGGCGGTGCTGCCCCAGGTCGAGCACCTGCCGGGGTTCTGCAGTGCCAGCCTGATGGTCGACCGAACCACCGGACGCGGGGTGTCCTCGGTGTCGTTCAGCAGCCACGATGCGATGGCCGACAGCCGCGGTCAGGCCACCGCACTCAAGGCGGCCTCGATGCATGCCGCGGGCGCCTCCGAGGTGGACGAGGCGGAGTTCGAACTGGTCGTCGCACACCTGCGGGTGCCGGAACTGGTCTGACCGACGAGCGAATTGACGCTTGCGTTTATTGGCCAACCGCCCGGGGTATCGCTGACTCAAGCCCACACCACCTGGAGGACAAATGACCATCACCGGCATCGTCACCGCGATTCTCATCGGCGCCGTCGTCGGCGTCCTCGGACGCCTTGCCCTGCCCGGCAAGCAGCCCATCGGCATGGTGCTGACCGCCCTGGTCGGCATCGTGTCCGCGTTCCTGGGCACCGCCCTGGCCCGCGCGATCGGCATTCCCACCGCGACCGGCGGAGTCGACTGGCTCGAGCTGTTGGTCCAGGTCATCGTCGCCGCCGCGGGCGTGGCACTGCTGGCCGCGCTCATGGGTAAGCGGCGCTCCGGCCTGTTCGGGAGCCGCCGCTCGGGCATCCTGCGCTGACCCGCGGACCGATGGTCCCGGCCGGGGTTCCCCCTTCTCCGGCCGGGATCATTTATGTCTGCCTCAGCGCCCGCGCCGCACGATGGCGCGCAGCTTGTCCAGCCGGGTGGTGATCTCGCGTTCCGCACCGTGGGTGGTGGGCCGGTAGTAGTCGGTACCCACCAGTTCGTCGGGCGGATACTGTTGGGCCGCAACGCCACCCGGCGCGTCGTGGGCGTACTTGTAGCCGATGGCATTGCCCAGTTTCGACGCACCCGAGTAGTGCCCGTCACGGAGATGTGGCGGCACCAGGCCGGCCTTACCCGCCCGGATGTCGCCCATCGCCTGTCCGAGCGCGGTGGTGACGGCGTTGGATTTCGGGGCGGTGGCCAGGTGCACGGTGGCGTGCGCCAGCGTCAGCTGCGCCTCCGGCAGCCCGATCAGCTGCACGGTCTGCGCGGCGGCAACCGCCGTCGGCAGCGCGGTCGGGTCGGCCAGTCCGATGTCCTCACTGGCCAGGATCATCAGCCGGCGCGCGATGAATCGCGGGTCCTCGCCCGCCGTCAACATCCGGGCCAGGTAGTGCAGGGCGGCATCGACATCGGAGCCCCGCACGGATTTGATGAACGCGCTGATCACGTCGTAGTGCTGATCGCCGTCCCGGTCGTAGCGGACCGCGGCCTGATCGAGCGACTGCTCCACCACCTCGACCGTGATCTGCTCCCCCGCTTCGGCGGCCACCTCGAGTGCGGTCAGTGCCCGGCGGGCATCCCCCGACGACAGCTTGACCAGCAATTCCACCGCGTCCTCGTCGATCCCGACGGTGCCGTTGAGCCCCCGTGGGTCGGACACCGCCCGGCGGATCACGGTGCGGATGTCGTCGGCGGCCAGGGGCTGCAACTGCAGGATCAGCGACCGGCTGAGCAGGGGCGCGACCACGGAGAACGACGGGTTCTCGGTGGTGGCGGCGACCAGCAGCACCACCCGGTTCTCGACGGCGGCCAGCAGCGCGTCCTGCTGGGTCTTGGAGAAGCGGTGCACCTCGTCGATGAACAGCACGGTCTGCTCACCGTGGATGGCTGCGCGGCGCGCCGTGTCGATCACGGCGCGCACCTCTTTGACGCCGGCCGACAGCGCCGAGAGCGCCTCGAAGCGGCGCCCGGTGGCCCCGGAGATCAGCGACGCCAACGTGGTCTTCCCGGTACCGGGCGGCCCGTAGAGGATGACCGAGGCGGCACCGGAGCCCTCGACCAGGCGGCGCAGGGGCGAGCCCGGCTTGAGCAGATGCTGTTGGCCGACGACGTCGTCGAGGGTGGCGGGCCGCATCCGCACCGCCAGCGGGCTGGAGGCCGACGGCGCGTCGATGCGGGCGGAGGATGACTGCTTGCCACCGGGCACATCGAACAGGCTGTCAGACACGCCTTCTGCTTACCACGCGGTCACGACACCGTGACGAAGTCGATCAGTTCCTCGACCCGGCCGATCAACGCGGGTTCCAGGTCGTTCCAGTCCCGCACCCGCCCGCGGATGCGCTGCCACGCCCCGGCGATATCGGCCTGGGTGGCGTGCGGCCAGCCCAGCGCGTCGCAGATGCCGTGCTTCCAATCGGTGCCCCGCGGGATCACCGGCCACTGCGCCATGCCCAACCGAGCGGGCTTGACGGCCTGCCAGATGTCGATGAACGGGTGCCCCACCACCAGACAATGCTCACCGTTGGGCCCGCGACGCACCGCGTCCGCGATCCGCGATTCCTTGGAGCCCGCCACCAGGTGGTCCACCAGCACCCCGAGCTTGCGGCCGGGGCCGGGCTGGAACTCGGCCACGATGCCGGCCAGATCATCGACACCGCCCAGATATTCGACCACCACGCCCTCGATCCGCAGGTCCGCACCCCACACCTGCTCGACGAGTTCGGCGTCGTGGCGGCCCTCGACGTAGATCCGGCTGGCCAGTGCCACTTTGGCTTTCGCACCGGACACCGCGACGGAGCCGGACGCCGTGCGCACCGGGGCCTTGACGACCTTGGGCACCGTCAGGATGACGGGCTTGCCCTCGACCAGGAAGCCCGGGCCCATCGGAAAGGACCGGACCTTGCCCTTGCGATCCTCGAGCTCCACCCGGCTGTTCTCGACGCGCACCACGGCGCCGACGAACCCGCTGGTCGGCTCCTCGACCACCAGGCCCTTGTCCGCGGGGTGTTCCACGGAACGAACCCGGTTGGGAGTGTGCGGGTTTCGGGCCAGGATGTCGGAACCGTAGCGATCAGTCACCCGGTAATCCTAGAAGCCCGGCGCCTCACACGGTGGCGAGCCGGGCCGGCGTGTTGGCCAGCTCCTCGATGACATTGTGGATGAAGCGCATCTTCTCCAGCACCGCAGGCGGCAGCACGAACGGGTACAGGTCTTCCTTGCCCATCGACCTGTTCACCATGTTCAGCGCCCATGCCAACGGCAACCACATCTCGATGATGGTGTCGAATCCGCTGGGGCCCAGCACCTTACGTTCGAAGGTGGCGGTGGCGGGGGCGAACCCGAAGGCCGCAGAAGTGTCCAGGGTGTCGCGGATGTGCAGATAGTGCGAGAAGGTCTCGGCCCAGTCCTCGGCCGGGTGCATGGTCGCGTACGACGAGACGAAGTCGGCTTCCCAGCCGACCGGTGCACCCTGGTTGTAGTGCCGGTTCAGCGCGGCCTGATAGTCGGCGTCGGGGTTGCCGAACAACGCCTCGAAACGTTCCCGGTAGTCCTGCGACGGGCTGACCAGCCGATAGTAGTAGTAGTGGCCGATCTCGTGCCGAAAGTGGCCGAGCAGCGTGCGGTAGGGCTCGGACATCGCGATGCGCAGCTGCTCGCGGTGCACGTCATCGCCTTCGGCCAGGTCCAGGGTGATCACGCCGTTCACATGCCCGGTGAGCACCTTCTCCCGCTCACTGGAGAGCAGGTCGAAGGCCAGCCCGTAGCCCGGGTCGATATCCCGGCCGGTCATCGGCAGATGCAGCTCATGCAGCTCGGCGATCAGCCGGCGCTTGGCCTTCTCGGCAGCCGCGAAGGCGGCCATGGCTTTCGTGTCGCCGTCGCCCGGCCGGGTGCGGGTCAGGGCGCAGGAGACACAGAGCTGCTGATCGGCGGTGCGTACGAGCCAATTGCATTCGGCCAGATGAAGATTCGCGCACAGCTGGTACACGTTGTTGTCGACGGCGCCGGCATGGCCGCTCTCATCGGCGGTCGCGATCACCAGAAGAGCCATGTCGTCGAGCGAAAAGCCCAGCGCCGCACCGCAGGACAAACACACCGAATTTTCGAAGGCCAATCGCTGACCACAGGTAGGGCAGGTGAAATCCCGCATGAACGCTCCCCCTCAGTACGGTGCGACGTCGACCGCGACCTGTATCACGCTACTCTCCGAGTCGGTGTAGATGATGCCGCGCAACGGGGGAACATCGGCGTAATCGCGGCCGAAGCCCACGACCACGTATCGTTCGTCGACCAGTTGGTCGTTGGTGGGGTCGAAAGCCAGCCAGTGCTCGCCCGGCACCCACACCGACGCCCAGGCGTGAGTGGCGTCCACACCGACCATGCGTTCCTTGCCCGGCGGCGGGTCGGTGGCCAGATAGCCCGAAACGTAGCTTGCCGCCAACCCGTTGGCGCGCAGGCAGGCGATGGCCAGCCGGGCGAAATCCTGGCAGACGCCCTCCCGGGCGGCGAGCACCTCGGCGACCCCGGTGGACACCGTCGTCGACCCCGAGCGGTAGGTGAAGTCGCGATAGATCCGCGACGTGAGCTCGCGCGCCACCTCTATCAACGGCCGCCCAGGGGTGAAAGTCGGTGCGGCATAGTCACGTAGCGCGTCGGTGATCTCCGGGGGCACCAGATCGAGGGCGAATTCGCCGGCCAGTCCGACCGGGCGCGCCTGCTCCCACGGCACCTGCAGACCGGCAGCGGCATAGTGGCCGGGCGGGGGTGCGTCGACCTCCACGACCGAGCGGCTGGTCACCGTCAAGGTCTGGTGGCGTTCGGTGACGTGAAAGTAGGAGCTCGTGTTGCCATAGGCGTCGCGGCTGGTGGAGCTGTCGGCGGGGTCCGGGTCAATGGTCAGTTCGTGGGCCAGGCACCGCTGCCGCGACGAACTGCGCGGCACCAGGAAGCCCCGGCCGTAGGAGCTGGTGACCACGTCGGAATACCGGTAGGTGGTGCGGTGGGTGATCTCGTAGCCCCGGCTGCTCACGGTAGTTCCCGCCTCTCGTCGGGCCCCCACAGCGGCTGCATATCGCCCGGCAGGGCCAGGTGCGACGCGGTGATCACGGTGGACAGCTCACGCAGGCCGGCGTGGATCCCGTCGAGCAGTTCGGCCAGTTCGGTGCGGGTGCCGTCGGCGCCGACGACCTCCAGGTCCTCGGGGTCGGTGCGCCGTAGCCGGATGGCGATCTCGTCGACGAGGCGCTCCGGGCGTGAGGCTCCCGACGCCGACGGCAACCGTTTCAGGCCGGCACGCAGCCGTTCCAGCTGATAGGCCAGCGAGCGCGGGTTCTCCCCGTCGAACAGCACCAGTTCGGTCAGCGCGGCCAGGCTGATCTTGCCGAGCATGCGGCGGCGGTAGATCACCGACGACTCACAGGCGATCAGGGTGGACTCGGTGACGGTCTGCTCCGCATCCGGGCTGCGCACCTCGACCAGCGTGGCCCGCAGCAGCGCGGTCAGGCCGAGGCCGCGCTCGATGCGCTTGCCGATGTCCATCACCGTCCAGCCGACGTCCTGGACCATCGACTCGGCGGCCATCCCCGACAACGCCAGCATGCCCGACAGGGTGCGGCTGTGCGCGGCGGCCAGATAGGCGTCGCCTTCGGTCTGCGACTCCGGCGGCGTGCCGCCACGATGCCCGACGGCCCGCTCCACCGCGGCCAGCACCATCCAGGTGTCGTTGGACATCTGGTCGCGCACACCGCGGGCGGCCAGGCCGAGGCGCTCCACCGCCTGCGCCAGCGAGCCGGAGCGACGGCGGTCGGCGGTGACGGCCCACAGCGTACTCGGGGCGATGGCGATCATCTCGTGATCGTCACTGCCCGAACCGGTGTCGGTTCCGGTGATGGACCCGATCGCGGACAGCAGCACAGGCACACACTGGCTGCCGCCCATGTCCTGCCGGTAGCGGTATTCGTGGTAGCGCTCGCGGGTCACCGTGAGCAGGCGCGACATGTTCTCCGCGCGCTCGGCGTAGCGGCCCATCCAGAAAAGATCCGACAGCACGCGCGGCGAACTCACGCCGCGGGTCGGGCTCGGGGTCATCACCGGCAGTTCGATCGACGGCGCGGGTACGGCCCTGACCCGCTCCGGGGTGCGCACCCAGATATCCTTGGCGGCAACGGTATTCAACGTATAAGCCGAACTACCCTGCGCCGGAAGGAATCCCAGGCCGCCGACCATCGGCGCGTAGCCACCCCGCTGCGCGACCGTGAACAGGCGCATCCCCACACTGGCCGCCGACAACCCGCCGCGGTAGTAATCGGTGGGGGCCGAAGAGAATTCGGGCAGCTCCTGGGCCACCCAGCGCCACGGCGTGGCGGCGATCCGGGCGCCGAGTTCCTCGCGCCGGGCGGGCGGCAGGGTGGGGCCGACGATGGTGCGCCCGCCGTCCACCGGCTTGATCAGCAGGGTGGCCAGGTTGGCCCGGATGTGCGACAGCTCGTTGGGATAGCCCGCCCAATACGCCCCGCCGCTGTGCAGTTCCGGCGTCTCACCGACCAGCAGTTCGGCCAACTCGGGCAGAAAGCGAAGCAGCGCAGGGCTTTCCAGGATGCCACTACCCAGGGTGTTGACCACCGTCACCGCGCCGCGGCGCAGCACCTCGACCAGGCCGACCACCCCGAGCCGCGAGTCCGCACGCAGATCGAGCGGGTCGACGTATTCGGCGTCGACCCGTCGCAGCACCACGTCGACCCGCTTGAGGGTGCCGAGTGAGCGCATCCACAACCGGCCCTCGCGCACCACCAGATCGGCGCTCTCGACCAGGGGGAACCCCAGCACCGTGGCCAGGTAGGCCTGATCGAACGCCGTCTCGGAATGCGCGCCGGGGCTGAGCACCACGACGACGGGTTCCTCGGCGGTCTCGGGGGCGGCGTCGATCAGCGCCAGCCGCAACGCCTGGGCCCAGGGTGAGGCCGGCCGCGGGCCGATCTGCTCGTAGAGATCGGGGATCGCGTGCGCGATGACCCGGCGGCCCGCCATCGCGTACCCGGCACCCGAGGGCGCCTGGGTCCAGTCGGCGTTCACCCGGAAACTGCCGTCGGCGGCCCGACTGATGTCGCAGCCGTGCAGGAACAGCTGATGCCGGCCGGGCACCTCGATACCGTGCGCGGCGCGCACATACCCGGGATGGGCGAACAGCAGCTGCGGCGGCAGCACCCCGCTGGTGATGGACCGGCGCTCGCCGTACAGATCGGTGAGCACGGCGTCCAGCAGCCGGGACCGCTGCACCAGACCGGTCTCCAGGACGTTCCAGTCCGCCGCCGAAACCAGCAGCGGCAGCGCGTCCAAATGCCACGGCACCGCGACGCCGTTGCTCACCGGGGACGACGGGTCGACGTGCACATAGGTGATGCCGTCGTCGTCGACCCGGCCGCCGACGATGGCCCGCAGCTGGTCCAGGCCGCCGCGGCCACGCTCGGCGACACACTCGGCGAGCTCCCGCCAGGCCGGCCGGACCGCGCCGGTCGGGTCGACGAACTCGTCGTATCCGCTGCCCGCCATGCCGCGGACATCGAAGAGGGCCTGCTGCGCGCGGGCAGCGCGATACCCCACCAGCACATCGTCGGTCGATCCCGAGGTGGTGCCGGCCACACCGATATTCGGCTCCGGTGAGCCGTTCGCGCGAAGGACCATTACCGCAGAACGGTACGCACCCGGCGCAGATCCAGAATCCCCGGAGCACCCAAATCGGTGGACTGGCGAGCCTGCTTCTCCCGGAGATCGGAGAGGTCCACCCGGCCCGGGGTGAATCCGGCCACCTCGAACCGGCGTCCGCGGCGCGATTCGGCCTCCACCGCGTTCACCGGCGGGGTGTCGTAGGCGCGGCCACCGGGGTGGGCCACGTGATAGGTGCAGCCCCCCTTGGAGGAGCCCGTCGAGGTGTCGATGAGTTCGAAGCGCAACGGGCCGTCGACGGTGATGGTCGGGTGCAGCGCGCTGGGCGGCTGCCAGGCCCGGAACCGCACGCCGCCGACCTGGACGTCGGCCTTGTCGGTGGCCAGCAACGGGATCGGCTGGTCGTTGGCGGTGACGATGTAGCGGTGCCGGTCCGCGCCGACCAGGCGCACCTGCACGCGTTCCACCGACGAGTCGACGTAGCGGGCGGTGCCGCCCGCGGTGGACTCCTCCCCCAGCACGTTCCAGGGTTCGATGGCGCCGCGCAGTTCCACCTCGACCCCGTCGAACACGGCGGTGCCGATGCGCGGGAACCGGAACTCGGTGAACGGGTCCAGCCAGCTGGTGTCGAAACTGACGCCATGTGCCCGCAGATCCGCTGCGACGTCGGCGATGTCCTGGATCACGAAGTGCGGCAACAGGTATCGACCGTGCAGGTTCTCGCCGTGACGGATCAGCGGTGCGCGCAGCGGCTCGTCCCAGAACCATGCCACCAGTGAGCGCACCAGCAGCGACTGCACCATCGCCATCTGGAAGTGCGGCGGCATCTCGAAGCCACGCAGCTCCAGCAGTCCCAGCCGGCCGCGCGGGCTGTCGGGACTGTAGAGCTTGTCGATGCAGAACTCGGCCCGGTGGGTGTTGCCGGTGATGTCGGTGAGCAGATGCCGCAGCGCCCGGTCTGTGACCCACGGTTTGGCCGCGCCGGTCTCGGCCAGGCGGGCGATCTCGGCGAAGGCGATCTCCAACTCGTACAGCGCTTCCGAGCGACCTTCGTCCACCCGCGGGGCTTGGGAGGTGGTGCCGATGAAGCGGCCGGAGAACAGGTACGACAGCGCGGGGTGGCGCTGCCAGTAGGTCAGCAGCGACACCAGCAGGTCGGGCCTGCGCAGCAGCGGCGATTCCGCCGGGGTGACACCGCCGAGGGTGATGTGGTTGCCGCCACCGGTGCCGCCGTGGCTGCCGTCGGTGTCGAATGATTCGGTGGACAACCGGGCCAGCCGGGCTTCCTCGTAGAGCGTCTCCAGCTGCGCCAACTGCGCGGCGAAGCTGTCCGTCGGCGCGACGTTGACCTCGATCACCCCGGGGTCCGGGGTGACCGACATGGAAGTCAGCCTCGCGTCGTGCGGTGGGCCGTAGCCCTCGATGACCACCGGGCAGTCGATCGCGGCCGCCGCGGCCTCGACCCGGGAGATCAGGTCCAGGAAGTCATCCGCGGTATCGGTCGGCGGCAGGAACACGTAGAGGAAGCCGCCCCGGATCTCGGCCACCAGCGCGGTGGTGGGTGCGTCCTCGGTGGCTTCGACGGGCGCCTCGGCTTGGCGGGCCGGCCCCCGCAGCAACGTGCCCTCCTGGGTCAGCGGGTCGGACTCGAAGGTGCGCCGCGGCGCGTGCCAGCTGATGGCGTTCAGCGGCAGCCGCAGGCCGGCCGGCGAATCCCCCTCCAGCAGCACGATGCGGCCCCGGCGCAGCTGCCAGTCCGCACTGGCCCAGCCGGAGTCGTCGTCGCGGCGGTGCAGCGGCAGCACGTGTGCGGCCGGTTCGACGACGGACTCGTCGAGGCGGGCCAGCAGTGCGGCCCGCTGCTTCGCGTCGTCGGCGCCCAGGTCGTCGGCCGCCGCCACCGGGTCACCCGCGGGTTGGCGGACCGCGCCCGCCAGCTTGCTCAGCGCGTCCTCATAGGCCGGGCGCACCTGGCCGGCCGGCAGCGTGAGACCGTCGGCGATGGCCGCGAGCAACGCGGCGTCCGAGCCGGCCGGTACCGGCTCCGGTGTGCTCTGCCCCCAGGGGTCGGCCAGCAGGCCCGGGTCGCTCCACACCGCTTCGCCGTCGGGCCGCCAGAACAGTCCGATCTGCCAGCGCGGCAACGGTTCTCCCGGATACCACTTGCCCTGGCTGCGCTGCACCAGCCCGTGCGGCGCCCACACCTTCTTCAACCGGTCGGCCAGCGCCGAGGCCCGCTGACGTTTGTGCGGCCCGTCGGCCTCGACGGTCCATTCGGGGTCGGTCTGGTTGTCGACGGAGACGAAGGTCGGTTCGCCGCCCACGGTCAGGCGCACGTCCCCGGCCGACAGTCGCGCGTCCACCTTCTCCCCGAGGTCGACGATCGACGCCCACGCCGACGGGGTGTAGGGCAGCGTGACACGCGGGTCCTCGTGCACCCGGGTGACGACGTTGGAGAACTCCAGGCTGGTCTCACACGGGCCGGTGGCGCCGGTGATCGGAGCGGCCGACTCGGGGTGCGGCGTGGCCGACAGCGGGATGTGCCCTTCGCCGGCGAACAGACCCGAGGTGGGGTCCAGCCCGATCCAGCCGGCGCCGGGCACGTAGACCTCGGTCCAGGCGTGCAGATCGGTGAAGTCGGCGGCCGGGCCGGAGGGCCCGTCCAGCGCCGGGACGTCGGAGGTCAACTGCACCAGGTAGCCGGAGACGAACCGCGCGGCGTAGCCCAGCCTGCGCAGGATCGACACCATCAGCCACGCCGAGTCGCGGCAGGAGCCGATCCCGGTGCGCAGCGTGAAATCGGGGGCCTGTACGCCGGGTTCCATCCGGACGCTGTAGCCGACGTCGGCGTTGACGGCGCGGTTGAGCGCCACCAGGAAGTCGATGGTGCGGGTGCCAGCCGGGACCGAGAAGTTCTTCACCCACGCAGCGGTGAGGTCGCCCGATTCGTCGACGGGACGCAGGTAGGGCTTGAGGTCTTCGGCGAGTGCCGGCGGGTAGTGGAACGGGACCGTCTCGGCCGACTCCTCGATGAAGAAGTCGAACGGATTGATCACCTTCAGATCCGCGATCAGGCCGACGGTGACGGTGAGGCTACTGGCGCGGTTGGGGAACACCAGGCGGGCCAGGTAGTTGCCGAACGCGTCCTGCTGCCAGTTGATGAAGTGATCGGCCGGCTCGACCTGCAGTGAGTAGGCCTCGATCGGCGTGCGGGAGTGCGGCGCCGGACGCAACCGGACCACATGCGGATAAATCTCTACCAGTCTGTCGAACGTGTAGCTGGTGCGATGCTCCAGCGCCACCTTGATTCCCATGACGGGAATCCCACCACACCGCAGGTGCCCGCGCAGCGCGGTCAGGGCCGATGCAGCCGCCGGTGGACAATCAGCACCACAACGCCGGCGGCGACGATGCCGATGAGGTTGACCATCAACTGCACAGCCGAGTAGGCGGCGACGTCCCACTCCCCGACGGTGGCCGCCACCACGGCGAAGCCCGCGGCGGGCACCGTGGTCACCGAGATGAAGACGCCCACCAGCGCAGCCGATTTCGCCGACACCAGCGACAACATGCCCGCCGCTCCGGCCAGCAGCGCCACCACGAACGAGAACGGTCCGACCTGGAAGATGAAGTCCACCTGCTTCAAGCTCCGGGTGCTGGTCAGCGTCACCCAGCCGAGCGCCTCGAAGCCCAGGGTGGCACCCGCGGTCACGACCATCGCCAGCGGGAACCCCACCAGCAGGGCAGTGGCGGCCCGGCGAGCCAAGGACGCCCGGCGCCGCACCACGGCCACCGCCAGTGCGGCCAGCGGGCCGAATTCCGGACCCACCACCATGGCACCGACGACGGTGACGGCCGAGTCGGTCACGACGCCGACGGCGGCGAGCAGGCAGGCGATACAGAGGAAGGCGAGGAAGGTGACCGTGAGGCTGGATTCCTCACGGGTGCGTGCCAGCAACTCGTCCCACAGGACGGCGTCGGCCCCGTCGCCCTCGGCCTCGTCCTCGGCGCGGTAGGCCGCCGAGGACAGCACGGTGTCGAGGGCCTGCAGCGTGATCGCCCCGTCCTCGGCCAGGCCGAGCGCCTTGAGCCCGCCGATCACGGCGTCGGTGGCTTCGCGCGCCACGTCGGCGACGATGACGTCCCCCGCCGGCTGCACGGCCGCGCCCCGGTGCACGATGATGTGCGCGGTGCCCGGCGTGTGCCGGTAGAGGTCCAGCACCGCGCCGGTGAGTTCGGGCGGCGCGATCACCCGCAGATGCAGCACGCCAGAAGGCTAACCGGTTCGATCCGGCGGCTGGGCTACTCCACGTCGGCGGTCAGGCCGAAGTCCGCCAGCGCCTGCAGCACCGCTTCCAGGAGGGCGGCTTTGGTGTTCGGCGTCCCGGGCTCCCAGGCCACCACCGACAGGCACACCTTGCCCGCCAGGTTCCCCGAGGCGAGCATCATCCGGCCGCCCATCCGGTCCAGATCCGAGGCGGTCAGGCCCGGCTCGGCCAGCCGGGAGGTGAAGAAATCCGCCTCCGAACCGTCCGGGCGATTCACCTCCTTGGGCATGTCCCCCACATTCGACACACCGATGGGCTTGCCGACCTTGAGTGCCACCAACTCCAGCTTGCGGATCAGGAATTTCGGTGTGTAAGGCACCAGCGGCAGGGGCGCCAGCAGCAGTTCCCGCTTGTCTGCCAGCTGCGTCAGCTCGGCCTTGATATCACGCCGGATCCCTGCCAGGTCGGAGGTGACCGCCGAGGCCGCGGTGTGCACCGTGATGGAGTTCAGCGCGTTGCCGCGGGTGTCGCCGTCGACCCGCTCGCTGACCGGGAGCGACAGCATCGCCTGCCCGTCGGCGTCGACGCGGCCCATGAGCACGCCGACCCGGATCCCCAGTCCGGCCAGCATCACGTTGTTGGTGCCGCCGAGTGCCTTCGCACGGTCGTCCCACGCGTTCTGATCGACGGCCACCGAGACGGTCGGGATGCCGATGGGCCGATCGGAGCGCCGGCCCCGGGAGTCCGGGGCCGACCGCGCCGACGCGGACAGGTCGCCGGACTGTTCGCGGGCCAGTCGCGCCGCGCCGGCCACCGCGCCGGGCACTTCGCGCAGGGCGCGCACGGCGGTGCGCAGGTCGCGGCCCAAGGCCTTGCTGCGGCTCAACGACCGCGCCGGCGGGTAGTTCAGCCCACGGTCCGCCCCGGCGACCGCCTCGACGATCGCGCCGATCAGTGCGCCGGCGTCGGCCACGGTGTGCGACACCACCAGCACGACGACGGCGCCGCCCCCGATCAGCGGCTGCACCCCGAGGTGCCAGGGCGGCCCGTGCTCGGGATCGACGGGCACGCCGACCCGCTCCTCGACGTAATCCCACACCTCGTCGCGGCTGCGTTCGGCGATGGCGATGTCGATGCTCTCGGGTTTGCTGGACCGGACCCAGCGGTGCCTGCCGAACGGCACCACGGACCGTTCCAGTTGCCGGCCCAGCAAACCGGTGTGCAGATTGCGGTGGAAACTCCGCAAACCGTCCAGGTCGACCCCTCGGTCATAGATCCAGGTGTATTGGATCACCGGGCCGCGCTTCAGGGCGCGCAGCGCCAGATGGGATCCCTGGTCCATGTAGGCCAGCGTGTTTTCCGCATGGATTGTCATCCCGGGTGGGGGCCTTTCTCGCCGTGGCTGCTCGATCGGCACGCGACAGGCCCCCCAGGCACGTGATCTCGAATTCCATCGCGCAGCATATGCCATGGCAGTGCGCAGCATGAGACTTTGCTATGGGTAAGCCGACCGCTTACTGGGAGCGCTTGGCCAGCCGCATCCCCAGCTCACCGGGCGGCACCCGGTGCCCTTCGGCACAGCGAACCTCGACACCCGCCTCCGCGCCGCACTCCAGATGCGTGAGACGCAGGCCGCTGTCCTTGAGGTGTTTGCGGCCCCACTCGAACATCGCCCACACCACCGGCATCAGGTCGGTGCCCGCCTCGGTCAGCACGTACTCGTCCCGGCTGCGCTGCCCGGGTTCCCGATAGGGCTGCTTGGCCAGCAGGCCGGCGTCGACGAGTTCGGACAGCCGGGCCGACGCGGCCGCCTTGGTGATCCCGACGCGGCGGGCGAAGTCGTCGAATCGGGTGGTGCCGTAGAACGCCTCGCGCATGATCAACATGGCCGACTTGGTACCGATCAGGCCCATCGCCCTCTCGATCGGGCAACGCCCGACCGCCGACCACGCGTCGCGGTCGGCGAGCACTCCTTGCAGAACTGTCATGCAGATCACCCTACCGCTGGGTTGATGTGAATATACTCAGGTGTTACATCTGAGTATAGGAAGCAATACTCAGTGACGAGGAGAGCAGACATGTCCGGATACTCAGGTCGCGACGCGGTCATCGTGGGCGCGGTACGCACCCCTGTCGGGAAGGGCAAGGCCAACGGAGCGCTGCACGGCGTGCTGCCCGCCGACCTGCTCGCCCACAGCCTGCGAGAGCTGATCGCCCGCACCGGCGTCGACCCGGTCCAGGTCGACGACGTCATCGCCGGCGCCGTCACCCAGGTCGGCGACCAGTCGGTGAACATCGCCCGCAACGCACTGCTCGGCGCGGGCTTCCCGGAGACCGTGCCCGGCACCACCGTGGACCGTCAGTGCGGCAGCAGCCAGCAGGCCGTCAGCTTCGCCGCCCAGGGCGTGCTGGCCGGCGCCTACGATATCGTCATCGCCGCGGGCGTGGAATCCATGTCGCGGGTGCCGATGGGCTCGTCCGTACTGCCCGGCAGCGACCCGTTCGGCCTCGACATGGCCGCCCGTTACCCCGAAGGCCTTGTCCCACAGGGCATCAGCGCCGAACTGATCGCCGCGAAGTGGAACCTGTCCCGCACTCAGCTCGACGAGTTCTCGGCGGGCAGCCACGAGAAGGCCGCGGCCGCCACCAAGGCCGGCCTGTTCGACAGCGAGCTGGCGCCCCTCGCCGGACTGAGCACCGACGAGATCATCCGTCCCGGCACCACCGTCGAAACCCTCGCCGGCCTGCGCCCGGCGTTCTACAACGAGACCTACGCGGCGCGCTTCCCCCAGATCAACTGGGAGATCACCCCGGGTAACTCGTCCCCGCTGTCCGACGGCAGCGCCGCGGTGATGATCACCAGTGGCGAGACCGCCGACCGGCTGGGTCTGCGACCGCTCGCGCGCATCCACACCACCACCGTGGTCGGATCCGACCCGCTCTACATGCTGACCGGCGTCATCCCGGCCACCGAGAGGGTGCTGCGCAAGGCCGGGCTGCAGATGTCCGACATCGACCTGTTCGAGGTGAACGAGGCCTTCGCGCCGGTGGTGCTCAGCTGGGCGGCTGACACGGGAGCCGATCTCGCCAAGGTCAACGTCCACGGTGGCGCGATCGCGATCGGTCACCCGCTGGGCGCCAGTGGCGCCCGGATCATGACGACCCTGGTGCACGCCCTGGAACAGCGCGGCGCCCGCTACGGTCTGCAGACCATGTGTGAGGGCGGCGGAATGGCCAACGCCACCATCATCGAACGGCTCTAGTGTTCGACCGCCGTTAGTGTTCGACTGAAGCCGACAGCCCGAATTCCGCAAAGGCCGTGACCACCGCGTCCGACAGTGCCGCAACGGAATTCGGGCCGTCGACCGTGAACGACCTGATGTTCAGGCTCATCCTGCCGTGCAAGAACGCCACCGCCAGCCAGAGCAGGCCGCCCCGGCCGGCGAAATCGGTTGCGGTGACGCCGGGCTCGACCAGCCGGGCGTCGAAGTAGTCGGCGTGCGTGCCGTCGGGGCGGTTCACCGCATCGGGTAGCTCGCCGAGATTCGAACAGCCGATCGGCCCTCCGACCTTGAGCACCATCTTCTCCAGCCGCCGCACCAGGAACTGCGGGACGAACGGCGTCAACGGCAACGGTGCCATCAGCGCGTCCCGGTTCTCCGCCATCGTGACCAGCGCCCGCTTCATCTCGCCGCGCAACGCGCTCAGATCGTGCAGGACGGCGGCCGGGTCGGCCAGCAGGGTGATCGTGTTCAGGGCGTTGCCGGTGGTGTCGCCCTCGCAGCGCTCACTGACTGGGAACGACAGCATCGCCTGTCCGGCGTCGTCCACCCGGCCGATGATCTGCCCCAGGCGCGCGGCGACCGCGGCGAACAACACATTGCGGGTACCACCGAGAGCCGTTGCCGCCTTGTCGAATTCGCCGAGATCCACCTTCACGGCCAGCGTCGGCACCGCGACCGCGTCCACCACGTGCGGGTGTGCGGGCGGTGCCGCCTTCGCCGAATCGGTCAGGTCGTTCTTCTGCTCGCGGGCGATGCGGGCCGCGCCCATGACCGCCGACGGAACCTGGCGCAGCGTGGCCCACGATGCACCCAGATCCTCCCGCAGCGCCCTCGGCACGGTGCGTGAGCACGGCGGCGGGTAGCCGAGATCCCGGGCCGTTCCGTCGACCGCATCCACGATCGAGATGATGATCCCGCCGGCGTCGGACACGGTGTGCGACACCGCAAGAGACACCGCGTCACCACCGCCGGTCAGTGGTTGCACTGCGAGATGCCACGCCGGTCCCGTCTCCGGGTCGACCGGGATGTCCGCCCGTTCACCGACCCACTCCCAGATCGACGCGCGACTGCGGTCGGTGGCCAGGACCTCGATGGCGCCGGTGGCCGGGGCCGCGATCCAGCGATGCCTGCCGAACGGCAGCGGCGACCGCTCCAGCCGGCGGCCCAGCAGAGTCCGGTCCAGGTTGCGGCTGAACCGCCGCAATCCGTCGATATCGACACCGTGGTCGTAGATCCAGGTGAACTGGATGACGGGACCGCGGCCCAGCGCCCGCAGTCCCACGAAAGACGCCTGGTCGATATAGGCAATGGTGTTGTCGACGCGCCCCCGCAACGCGCGTTGGGTGCGCTCTGCCACTTTTTCCACGATCCCCCCCGGGATGTTGTGAATGGAACCCGGAAGTCAGCGACCCTGCAGGACGTCTCGGGAGGTGCCGGCCGACCACGTAGTCGACCCTGTGTACTGCACCGATACCGCTACTCTAAGGGAAATCTGGGATTGCGCGACGTGAAATGGCAAACGCGGCAATTCATCCGCGCCGGCGTATCAGACGCGTGTGAGTTCGAACAGCGGAATGATCCGGCTGGTCTTCGCTTGGTGTGCGGCGAAGGCGTCGGCGGCGGCCACCACCTCGGGGTATATCTCCGCGCGCTCGGGTAGCGGCAGTTCACGCACCGACACGTCGTACGCGTCGGAACCGACCTCGATCCGCGCGTGTGGGTCGGCGCGCAGGTTGTGCACCCACGCCGGGTCGCGGGGCGCACCCGCGTACGAGCCGACGACGAACATCCGGCCGTCGATGGTCAGGTAGGCCAGCGGCGTCACGCGGGGATGCCCCGACCTGGCGCCGATGCTGTGCAGCAGCAACAAGGTCCGGCCCGCGAAGGGGCCGCCCACCACCCCCGCGTTCGCGTGGAACTCGTCGATGACAGCGCGGTTGAAGTCGCCGGTGTCTGGTCCGCTCACGCGTCCAGTAAACGCCTCAGGCGCGCACCAGCTCGAACAGCGGGATGGCCCGGGTGGTCTTGGCCTGGTACTCCGCGAACACCGGGGCGGCCTCGACGATCTTCGGATAGGCGGCTTCACGTTCGTCGTCGGGCAGCTCCCGCGCCACCACGTCGTAGGCATCGGCGCCCACCTCGACCCGGGCCTGCGGGTGGGCCCGCAGGTTGTGCACCCAGGCCGGGTCCTTTGGCGCGCCGGCGTACGAGCCGACGATCAGGGTCTTGCCGTCCACCTCGATCGAGGCGAGTGGGGACAACCGCGACTTGCCGGATTTGGCACCGGTGGTGTGCAGGAGCAGCAGGTTGCCGCCCTCGAAGGCGGCCACCTGGCCGGCGTCGGCGCGGAATTCCTCAACCACATTGCGGTTGAAGTCATCGAGCGCGGACGGGTCGGCGAGCAGCTTGTCCTTGTCGATTTCACTCATGCTTGGTTTCAGCGGCCTTCGGCTTGCCGTCTATTCCCGATTCCTTGCGCTGCGCCGCGGTGATCGGGGCCGGCGCGTCGGTCAGCGGGTCCACGCCGCCACCGGACTTGGGGAAGGCGATGACCTCGCGGATGGAATCCACCCCGGCCAGCAGGGCGGTGATGCGGTCCCAGCCGAACGCGATGCCGCCATGCGGCGGGGCGCCGAAGGTGAAGG
This sequence comes from Mycolicibacterium cosmeticum, assembly GCA_016197365.1. Taxonomy (GTDB): domain Bacteria; phylum Actinomycetota; class Actinomycetes; order Mycobacteriales; family Mycobacteriaceae; genus Mycobacterium; species Mycobacterium cosmeticum_A. The sequence continues at coordinate 392,715 of JACPVS010000021.1, forward strand.
CGTCCAACAGGAATCCGAACTTGTCCTGGGCTTCGGCGTGGTCGATGCCCATCATCGCGAACACCCGTTCCTGGACGTCGCGGCGGTGGATGCGGATGGAACCGCCGCCGATCTCGTTGCCGTTGCACACGATGTCGTACGCGTCGGCCAATGCGGATCCGGGATCGGTGTCGAAGGTGTCCACCGACTGGCCCTGCGGTGCGGTGAACGCGTGGTGCACGGCGGTCCACGCGCCGGAACCGACGGCCACGTCACCGGAGGCGGTGGCGTCGCCTGCTGGTTCGAACAGCGGCCAGTCCACCACCCAGGTGAACGCCCAGGCCGCCGGGTCGATCAGGTCCAGCCGTTTGGCGATCTCGATGCGCGTCGCACCCAGCAGCCCCCGGCCCGCCTTCGGGGTACCGGCCGCGAAGAACACGCAGTCCCCCGGCTTCGCCCCGACGTGTGCGGCCAGGCCGGCACGCTCGGCATCGGAGAGGTTCTTGGCGACCGGGCCTGCCAGTTCGCCGTCCTCGCCGATCAGCACGTAGGCCAGCCCCTTGTGGCCGCGCTGTTTGGCGAACTCCTGCCAGCCGTCCAGGGTGCGCCGCGGCTGCGACGCGCCGCCGGGCATGACCACCGCGCCCACATACTCGGCCTGGAACACCCGGAACGGAGTGTCCTTGAAGTACTCGGCGCATTCCACCAACTCGACGCCGAAACGCAGGTCCGGCTTGTCCGAACCGAACCGGCGCATCGCGTCGTCGTAACGGATGCGCGGCAGCGGCAACGGCAGGTCGTAACCGATGAGCGCCCAGATCGCCTTGAGCACCTGCTCGGACACGGCGATGACATCGTCGGCCTCGACGAAGCTGAGCTCCATGTCCAGCTGGGTGAACTCCGGCTGGCGGTCGGCGCGGAAATCCTCATCGCGGTAGCACCGGGCGATCTGGTAGTAGCGCTCCATGCCCGCGACCATGAGCAGCTGCTTGAACAGCTGCGGGCTCTGCGGCAGGGCGTAGAAGGAACCGGGCTGCAGGCGGGCGGGCACCAGGAAGTCGCGGGCCCCCTCCGGCGTGGAGCGGGTCAGGGTCGGGGTTTCGATCTCGACGAAATCGTGCTCGGCGAGCACACCGCGGGCGGCCGCATTGACCTTGGAGCGCAACCGGATTGCGTTGCCCGGGCCCTCGCGGCGCAGGTCCAGGTAGCGGTACTTGAGCCGGGCTTCCTCACCGGCGGTCTCGTCCAGCTGGAACGGCAGCGGCGCGCTCTCGCCCAGCACGGTCAGCGTGGTGGCGTTGACCTCGATGTCGCCGGTGGGGATCTCGGTGTTGGCGTTGCCCTCGGGCCGCACCTCGACGACACCGGTCACCGCGACGCAGAATTCGGCGCGCAGCCGGTGGGCCTGCTCCAGCACGGCGGCGTCGCGGAACACCACCTGTGCGGTGCCGGAGGCGTCACGCAGGTCGATGAAGATGACGCCGCCGTGGTCGCGCCTGCGTGCCACCCAACCCGCCAGGGTCACGGTCTGACCGGCGTCGGTGGACCGCAACGAACCGGCGGTATGGCTGCGCAGCACTAAAACTCCTCATGAAGACGGGTATGACGACCCAAACAGTCTAGAGACTGCGATCCACCGGCCCCGACCGGCGCCATATAGGGTCGGCGGGTGCCGAGAATGTATCCGTGCGAACCCGTGGATCTGGACTTCATCTCCGAGGCACCGTTCCGTTTCGTCAGCACCGTCGATCTCGCGATCACTCCCGAGCAGGTCTTCGAGGTGCTCGCCGACGCCGAATCCTGGCCGCACTGGGCATCGGTCATCACCAAGGTGACCTGGACCAGCGCGGCGCCCTATGGCGTCGGCACCACCCGCACCGTGCACATGCGGGGCCACATCATCGGCGACGAGGAGTTCCTGTCCTGGGAACCCCACAGCCACATGGCTTTCCGGTTCAATCAGGCGTCGACCAACAGCATCTCGGCATTCGCCGAGGATTACTGGGTGGTCCCCATCGAGGGCGGCTGCAACCTGACCTGGGTGATGGCGATGAAACCCAACGGCGCCGCCGCCCGGCTCGGCATGACCGCGGGCCGGCCGGTGATGGGCTGGCTGTTCCAGCGCTTCCTGCACAACCTGCGCCGGTACACCGACCAGCGTTACAGCCGCTAGTAGAGGCCCGTCCAGGCCACCCGCCGGCGCCCGTCGGGATCCTCGACGGTGACATCGCGGGCGCTGCCGATCAGCCGGGTGGCCCGGCGCTGCGCGTCGTAGAACGGCCACTCGTCCAGGCCGCCCTTTGCGAACTCCAGCCAGGTGCGCTGCATCCGCCTGCCCACCGAAGGCTGCACCCGCCGGCCCAGTGGGTGCAGTTTGCGGCCCAGGTAGGAGCCGTAGCTGTGCTGGATGTGCACGATCTCGCTGCCGTGGGTGGCGCCCAGTCCCAGCGCGCGCAAGGTCCAGGTGGTGTGGTCGAACCGGTACATGTGAGTGGGCGCGTGGGCACTGAACGCATCGGCGAACGCCCACGTCGGGGCGCTGAACATGGCGTCGGTGCCGAAATCGACCAGCGCGCGGCGGCGCGGGTAGGCCGGGTACACGTCCAGCACCCGGTTTCGGGCATGGGGCGCCCGGCGCGCAAAGAATCCGTCGATCGATGCCAGCGTGGTGGGCAGCATCGGCGGCTTACCCCACGCGAACATCGATGCCTCGTGCGTGTTGGTGCCGACGATCAGCGGGATCGGATGGACCGCACCCGCCCGGGCCGCCTCGATGGGGTGGCGCGGCAACAGGTCCACCCCATGGGTCAGCCCGAAGGCCAGCGTCGGCGTGTTCGCGGCGCTGGCCGCCTGCAACACGCCGGCCGCACGCCGCAACCGGCGCTGCGGCAACTGCTTGAGGTGGCCGACATCGGCACCGACCTCGTCGAGGAACGCCTCTGCCTGCAGTGCCCTGGTCCGGCGGTCGGCGATCAGCGGCAGCGCCGGGCTCTGCGCGATGGCCCTGGTGAACAACCCCTCGGCGGCGGGACTGGCCAGCAGCGCCAATACCGATGTGGCACCTGCCGATTCACCGAAGACGGTGACACGTTGCGGGTCGCCGCCGAACGCCGCGATGTTCTCACGCACCCACTGCAGGGCGGCGATCTGGTCGCGCAGACACAGGTTGTCGTCGAAATCGTCGCCGAGGTCGCCCAGCTCGAAACCGCCGAACACCCCCAGCCGGTAGGTGACGTTCACGACCACCACGTCGCCGTTACGGGCCAGCCGGGACCCGTTGTACAGCTGCAACTGGCCGGCCCCGTAGACGAACGCGCCACCGGGAATCCACACCATGACCGGTAGCGAACCCGACACGTCCGGAGACCACACGGTCACCGTGAGGCAGGCCTCGTCCCGGATCTTCGGGTCGTCACGGCCGCCGCCGACGAAGGACCGGCCCTGCGGTGGCAGCGGTCCGTGCTCGAGCGCGTCCCGCACCCCCGACCACGGTTGCAGCGGCTGGGGACCCCGGAAGCGCAGCTCCCCCAACGGCTGCTCGGCATAGCCGACGCCCCGCCACACCCCGACACCGCTTTCGGTGTCGCCGCGCAGCTTGCCGTGCGAGGTCGCAACGATCGTCGGGACTTCGGCGACGATGGACACACCGCAATCGTAGTGTGGAAAGCTGTGCTGAGGCGGGTGCCGACGATGCAGATGGAGTTGGTGGGGAAATGACCTTCAACGAAGGCATGCAGATCGATACGAGCACCACCTCCAGTAGCGGCGGCGGACGCGGCCCGGGCCGGGGCATCGCCATCGGCGGTGGGCTGGGCGGTCTGCTGATCGTGGTGGTGGCGATGTTCCTCGGAGTCGACCCCACGAGCGTGCTCGGGCAGAACGAGGTCGCCCAGAACCAGGAGGCCGTCACCCCCGGGTTCGACGTGTCCCAATGCAAGACCGGCGCCGACGCCAACGACATCCTGGGCTGCCGCATCATCGCCACCGGCAACTCGGTGGACGGGGTCTGGTCGCAGCTCCTCAAGGGTTACACCCGGCCGAACGTCCAGCTGTTCAGCGGACAGGTCCAGACCGGGTGCGGGCCTGCCACCACCGACGTCGGCCCGTTCTATTGCCCGGCGGACAAGACGGCCTACTTCGACACCGACTTCTTCGACGTGCTCGTCGACCAATTCGGCTCCAGCGGTGGCCCGCTGGCCCAGGAGTATGTGGTGGCCCACGAATTCGGCCACCACGTCCAGGACCTGCTGGGCAACCTCGGCCGCGCGCAGCAGGGCCCGGGTGGCTCCGAGGGCAACGGGGTGCGCACCGAGCTGCAGGCCGACTGCTACGCCGGGGTGTGGGCGCACTACGCGGCAATCACCAAGCAGGAGGGCACCGGCGTTCCCTTCCTGGAACCGTTGAGCGACAAGGACATTTCCGACGCCCTGTCGGCGGCGTCCTCGGTCGGCGACGACCGAATCCAGAAGCAGGCCACCGGCCGGATCAACCCCGAGCAGTGGACTCACGGATCTTCGGCCGAACGGCAGAAGTGGTTCACCGTCGGCTACCAGACCGGCGACCCGAAGAAGTGCGACACGTTCTCTGCCCGCGATCTGGGGTGAGTGCCGACCCGATCACCCCGGACACCAAGGACTGGACCTGGGTGCTGACGCGACGGTGTCCCGATTGCGGATTCGATCCCGCGCGGGTGGCGCCCACCGAGGTGGGTGACCGGATCGCGCGCGATGCCACCGACTGGGTGGACCGGCTCACCCGGTCCGGCGTCCGGGATCGGCCCGCGCCCGATGTGTGGTCGATCCTGGAGTACGGCTGCCACATCCGCGACGTGCACCGGATCTTCGAGCACCGGGTGCGGCTGATGCTCACCGAGGACGCTCCCGTCTTCCCGAATTGGGATCAGGACGCCACCGCGCTGGCCGACGACTACCCATCCCAGAATCCCGCGGTGGTCGCGCGGGAACTGTTCGAGGCCGCGACCACCGTGGCCGACACGTATCGCGGTGTCGGCGACGACGCCTGGTCGCGGCGTGGGTTACGCAGCAACGGGAGCGAATTCACGGTTGCCACCATCGCCGTCTATCACCTGCACGACATCGTGCACCATGCCTGGGACGTGGCGGGCTGACCTTCTACTGACGCGCCATTGCCAGGTTGAACCGCTCCTCCGGAGTGATCAGGTGGTCGTGGCCGTCCTCCCCGATGTCCAGCTGGACCCACTCGATCGCACCGGTGAACCGGTTTCCGGTCGGGCCGTAATCAGGTGAGGCGGGCGAACCGGTGTCTGAGCCCACATCGCAGGCCTCGTCGGCGGAGTATCCCATCGGTATGGTCTTGTCGACCCGCCCGGTTCCCACCGGCTCTCCATCGTAGTAGAGCGTCACATCACCGCCCTTGGCCAGGCCCCCGCCGTCGTAGGCGAATTCCATTCGCACCTGGTGCTTGCCCGTAGGGATCGGCGTTTCCGCGCTGACGATGTAGTGCTCGATGCCGAAGAAGTTGAAGCAGTACTTCAGCTTGCCCTGGTGCGCGTACAGCGACCAGCCGCCGACGCTGCCGCCCTGGGTGATGATCACGCCGTCGGCACCGGACTCTGGCACCACCAGGTTGGCCGTCACCGAATACGACTTGTTCTTCAACGTCAGCACACATGCCTCGCTGACTCGCATGCCCTGGAACAACAGCTGGGTGTTGCCCTGGATGAGCTGCGGGCGACCGGCGATGTCGGGATTGATCCGCTCGAAGCCGCGATCATCGATCGGCACGACGTTGTACTTGACTGCTTCGATGAGCCAGAGCCGTTGCAGCTCTGCTAGTTTCGCGGGATTCTCGGCAGCCAGATCGGTGGCCTGAGTCCAGTCGTCGGGGGCATAGAGTTCCCAGACGTCGTCATCGAAGGGTGGCGGCGTGTCTGCCTTCCACGGGGTGCGGTGCTTGGTCACGGCCGTCCAACCCTGGAAGTAGATGCCGCGATTGCCCATCATCTCGAAATACTGCACCTCGTGGGTCTCCGGCGCTGCGCCGTCGCGCAGGGTACCCAGCATGCTGACGCCCTCCAGCGGCGCCTGCGCAATCCCGTTCACCGACGTCGGTGCGGGCAGACCCGCAACCTCCAGGATGGTCGGGGCGATGTCGATGACGTGATGGAACTGGCTGCGTACCCTGCCTTTGTCTTCGAAACCCTTGGGCCAGTGCACAATGGTGCCGTTGCGGGTACCGCCCCAGTGTGACGCCACCTGCTTGGTCCACTGATAGGGCGCGCACAGCCCGTGTGCCCAGCCGACGGCGTAGTGGTTGTAGGCGTCGGGCGTGCCGAAGTCGTCGATCTTGGAGATCAGGAATTCCGGTGTCTCGATGCCGGGCATTCCGTTGAGCGTGGTCATCTCGTTGAAGCAGCCGTTGAGGGTGCCCTCTGCCGAGGCACCGTTGTCGCCGATGATGTAGTAGATCAGCGTGTCGTCGAGGAATCCCAGATCGTCGATTGCGTCGACCAGACGACCGATCTCGTGGTCGGTCTGCTCGAGGAAGCCGGCGTAGATCTCCATCTGACGGGCCAGCACCGGCTTGAGCTCAGCGGGCATATCGTCCCAGGCCGGGATCTCATCGTGACGCTTGGTGAGTTCGGCGTTCTCCGGTACCACGCCCAGCTTTTTCTGTGCCTTGATGGTCTTCTCTCGCAGCACATCCCAGCCATCGTCGAACTTGCCCTCGTACTTGTCCGACCACTCCTTGGAAACCTGGTGTGGCGCATGGGTGGCGCCGGGAGCGAAGTACACGAAGAACGGCTTGTCAGGCATCAGCGCCTTCTGCTGCCGCACCCAGGTGACCGCCCGGTCCGCGAGATCCTCGGTCAGCGAGTAGCCCTCCTCGGGCGTCTTCGGCGGCTCCACCGCCGTGGTGCCCTCGTACAGGCCGGGATAGTACTGATTGGCCTCCCCGCCGACGAAGCCGTAGAAGTGCTCGAAGCCCGACCCGGTGGGCCACTGATGGAACGGCCCGACCGGCGACACCTCCCAGAACGGCACCTCGTGACACTTGCCGAACTGTGCCGTCGAATACCCGTTGAGCTTGAGGGTTTCGGCGATCGGGGCCTTCTCCTTGGGTCTGATGCTGTTGTTGCCGGGCGCCGAGGTCGCCATCTCGGTAATGGCGCCCATCCCCACCGAGTGATGGTTACGTCCGGTCAGCATCGCCTGTCGGGTCGGTGAACACAGCGCGGTGGTGTGAAACCGATTCAGTTTCAGGCCGTTTGCCGCCAGCCTCTCCGCAACCGGTGTGTGACACGGACCCCCGAAGGCCGATGACGCGCCGAAACCGACGTCGTCGATCAGCACGACCAGCACGTTCGGTGCCTGGGCGGGCGGACGCAGCGTGGTGATCGGCGGATACTTGGTGTTCGGGTCCTTGGCGTCGTATGTGGTGAGTCCGACGTGCTTTGGGTCCGGGATGGGCAGCTGCTCGCGGGCCAGGTGCGGGGTGTTCATTGGCGTGCCATCGCGACTCGGGCCTGCGCTTTCTTTGACTCTTCTGCATCGTGATCCGGGGGTCCGGACACGTCGTAGGTGACCGTATAGACGGTACCGGTGAAGGCGAACGGTGTCGGGTACAGCGCCGATATCGAGGAACCCGGATTCCGGCCGACCGCGACACCGCTACCCAGTCCGAGCGCCAGCGGGATGGTCACGTGCAGCTGGCCCCGGCCGACCTCGTTCCCGTCCACGAGGAGCCGTCCTATGCCTGGAGTTCCCTTGCCTGCCTTGAGGTCCGGGGCGCCGGTGGGTTCGAACTCGTAGCTCAGGGTGTGCCGGCCGGCCGGCACCTCGGTGTCCGACACGATGTGCAGTTCCTCGGCGCCCACGTAGTTGTGCACGTAGTGCAGCCGGCCGTCCTTGACGAAGAAGGTGTAGCCACCGACATTGCTGCCGTGGCACACCAGCACCCCAGCATCCCCGGCACGCAGTTCGACGTCCGCGGTGATGCGGTGCGACCGGTTGAGCGTCTTGACCGCGACGTTCTCCGGAACGATCTGGGTGCCGGGAAAATAGACGTACCGGTCTCGGTCGGTGGAGATCTGCGGACGCGGGTCGGCGAACCGCATGGTGCCCCTGCTGTCCAGTGGCAGCACGTTGTACTTGCCGGCCTCGGTGTACCAGAGGGCGATCATCTCGATGAGCTTGGCGCGTTCGGGGCCGGCCAGATCGTTGGTCTCGGCCGGATCGACGTCGACGTGGTAGAGCTCCCAGCCGGTGGCGTCCAGCTCACGCAGCTTGTCCTCGGTGAGCTCCAGCATGCCGAAACTCACCCCCGCCTCGGCGAAAGACGTTCCCGGGAAAGGGCATACGGCCCGCCAGCCGTCGTGATAGAGCGAGCGGTGCGCGAACATCTCGAAATACTGGGTGTGGTGATTGGTCGGGGCGTCGCCGTCGTTGAAGGTGTGCGCCAGGCTGACCCCTTCGATGGGCGACTGGGATACCCCGCGCACCTGTTCGGGTGGCTGCAGCCGGAGGGACTCCAGCACGGTGGGCACCATGTCGATGGCGTGCGCGTACTGATGCCGGATTTCACCCCGGCTGGTGATACCGGCGGGCCAGTGCACGATGAACGGATCCGAGACGCCGCCTCGGTAGGTCTCGCGCTTCCAGCGCCGGAACGGGGTGTTCCCGGCGAATGTCCAGCCCCACGGGTAATGGTTGAAATGCTTGGGGCCACCGAGTTCGTCCAGCGCGGCAAGATTCTGCGCCAGATCGTCGGGCACGTTGTTGAAGAATTTGTTCTCGTTGACCGAGCCGTGCGGCCCGCCCTCGGCGCTGGCGCCGTTGTCCGAGATCACCATGACGAGGGTGTTCTCCAGCTGACCGATGCCGTCGAGGTAGTCCAGCACCCGACCGATCTGATGATCGGTGTATTCGAAGAAGCCGGCGAACACCTCCATCATCCTTGCGTAGAGGCGGCGTTCGTCATCGGAGAGCTCGGCCCACTGCGCCACATCGGGATCATGGGCGGACAGCACTGCGTCCTGAGGGAGGATGCCGAGGTCCTTCTGCCGGGCGAAGACCTTCTCCCGGTAGGCGTCCCAGCCGTCGTCGAACACTCCTGCGTACTTGTCGGCCCATTCCTTGGGCACCTGATGTGGCGCGTGGTTGGCCCCGGTCGCGAAGTAGAGGAAGAAGGGTTTGTCCGGGGCGACCTGTTTGAGGTCGGCGACGAACTCGATGGCCTTGTCGGCCAGGTCGACCGAGAGGTGATAGCCCTCTTCCGGGGTCTTGGGCGGCTCCACCTGGTGGTTGTCGAAGACCAGGTCCGGGTAGTACTGGTGGGTGTCGCCGCCCAGGAAGCCGTAGTAGCGCTCGAACCCGCGACCCAGCGGCCAGCGGTCGTACGGACCGGCGGCGCTGATCTGTTCGGCCGGTGTGAGGTGCCACTTGCCGACGCAGTAGGTCGCATAGCCGTGGGTCAGCAGCATCTCCGAGAGGAACCCGTTCTCGAACGGGATCGCCCCGTTGCTCCCGGGGAACCCGGTGGATCCCTCGGTGATGCAGGCCATCGCGTTCGAGTGGTGGTTGCGCCCGGTGAGCATGCAGGACCGCGACGGCGAGCACAGCGCCGTGGTGTGCATGTTTGTGTACAGCAAGCCGCCTGCGGCCAGCCGGTCCAGGTTGGGGGTGCTGATAGGTGAGCCGTAGCAACCGAACTGCCCGTAGCCGGTGTCGTCGAGCACGATGTAGAGGACGTTCGGGCTGCCCGGGTGCGAACGCACCGGCTCCGGCCAGGCCGGCTCGGATTCGCCGACGGTGCGGCCCATCCGGCCCGGAAATGTGGTACCCGGCTTGTACTCCCGCAGTGTCATGGCAAAACCCTATGCCTGCACTGCTGAGAGCGGACTTATAACCGCGAGTGTTCTTTGATACCCGTGTCGGTGGTGCGCAGCGGGCGGATCAACGCGTCCTGGCTGAACGAGGCCAGCAGTTCCCCCTCCTCGGTGTGCACCGTGCCGCGCACATAGGACATGCCCGCACCGACCTGGGTGCTCTCGTGGCCGTACAGCAGCCAGCCGTTCCACTGCACCGGCTCATGGAAGCTCACCGAGACCGTCATCGGCGCTGTCGAAACGGTCAGGTGCGCCTGCGCGGTGCCGATACCTTCGTGTGCGCGCATGGTCGTCGAAATCCCCAGGTGTCCAGTGAAATACGCGATGAGTGCCTTGGCCAGATCGTCGCGCTGCGGGACCGGGTCGTAGTGCAGCCACGCGTAGATCTCGGGCGGCCCGACCTCGTCGGGGCTGTTGACGTCGATGACGTCGACCAGGCGCAACTCCCGGCCCGTCATCGGCATCTTCCCAGGGTGGGAGTCGGCGGGGGCGGCGACGTCGGGCTTGGGCAGGTGGTGGCGGATGACGTCGCCGGAGGGCACGTCGAGCAGCACGGTGACGGTGATGCACCGCTTGCCGTTCTGCGAGGCGGAGATCACCGCGGTTGCTGTCGAGCGCCCTTCGGCCACCACGTCGACGTCCAGTTCCACCGGCGGCCCGACCAGCACCACCCGGGCGAACACCGCATGGGCCGACCGCACCGACTTGTCCGGAAAGCGTTTGGCCGCAGCGACGATCGCCTGCGCGAGCACCTGGGTGCCCTCGACCACCTGACGGTCGTCGGCGCCGGCCAGACCGGTCTGGGCCAGGAACCGGTTGTCCCCGTCGGGTGTGGGCTCGAAGAGGGCCAGCAGGTCCTCCAGCGTCCACTGCACCGGTTCGGCAGCCTGATCGGTGTTAGTCATGTGTCCTTTCCGGCAGCGGCAAGCCCGCATACGCGCTTTGCAAAAACGGTAACGTCATTCTCGCCCGTCGCACAACACGTCTGAGGAAGGTGATCTTGTGAAAGACGCCCAGGACCTCGAGTCGCGCCCGGCCAGATTCATGAAATCGGCGCTCGCGATTCTCGGCGAGACGGGCCGCACGGACTTCACGGTGCTCGAGGTGGTCGAGCGATCCAAGACCTCGCTGCGGTCGTTCTACCAACACTTCTCCACCAAGGACGAATTGCTGCTGGCGCTGGTGGACACGATCATGTCCGAGTCGACGACGCGATGGCGCGCCGATACCGACGGGCTGGACGCGGTCGCGGCCCTTCGGCTGCTGGTCGACCGGATCTGCGTGCCGGCCGCGTCGAGCACCCAGGACAGCATCAACCGCGGCCTGACCTTCTACAACGACCACCTCGCCGAGAGCCTGCCGCGCGAGTACGCGCGGGTGCTCCACCCACTGCACACGCTGATCGGCGACATCATCGACCGCGGCATCGGCGAGGGGGTGTTCCGCACCGACGCGGACACCGATGCCACCGCGACCCTGATCATGCAAACGGTGCTGGGCGCGCTGCGCCTGCGGGTGCTCGGAGCCGAGCTCAACGGCACTCCGATCGCCGGGGATCACATCTTCACCTTCTGCGTGCACAGCCTGCTGCGAACCATCTGACCTGCACGAACATCCCGGTCACACAGCGGTGTTCTCCGTCACACAAAAGTGGTAACGTCATTACCGCTAGAGGATAATCACACTTCCAGGAGGCGGACATGCCCTCACGCATCCTCGACTATCCGGTGTTCGATGCCGACAACCACTTTTATGAGCCCAAGGAAGCGCTGACGCAGTTCCTGCCGGACCGGCGCAAAGGCGTCATCGACTACATCGACGTGCACGGCCGCACCAAGATCATGGTGCGCAACCACATCAGCGACTACATCCCCAACCCGACCTTCGAGGTGGTGGCCCGGCCCGGCGCCCAGGAGGAGTACTTCCGGCACGGCAGCGGCGGGAAGAGCTACCGCGAAGTGATGGGCAAGCCGATGAAAGCCATTCCGGCCTTTCGCAATCCGCAGGCCCGCCTGGACGTGATGGACGGCCTCGGCCTGGACTACACCCTGATGTTCCCGACGCTGGCCAGCCTGGTCGAGGAACGGCTCAAGGACGACCCCGAAGCGATCCTCGACATCGTGCACGGCCTCAACCAGTGGATGTATGAAACCTGGCAGTTCAACTACGAGGACCGCATTTTCTCGACGCCGGTGATCAACCTGTCGATCGTCGACCGGGCCATCGAGGAACTCGAGTGGTGCGTCGAGCGCGGCGCCAAGACCGTCCTGGTCCGGCCCGCGCCGGTACCCGGCTACCGCGGCAGCCGGTCCTTCGGCCTGCCCGAATTCGATCCGTTCTGGGACGCCTGCGTCAAGGCCGGCATCCCGGTGTCGATGCACGCCTCCGACAGCGGCTACGCCGAGTACCTCAACGACTGGGAGCCCGGCGACGAGTACAAGCCGTTCAAGCCGACGTCGTTCCGGATGGTCGCGATGGGCAAGCGGCCCATCGAGGACACCATGGCGGCGCTGGTCTGCCACGGCGCCCTGACGCGTAATCCCGACCTGCGCATCCTGTCCGTCGAGAACGGCGCGTCCTGGGTGCCCTACCTCTTCTACCAGTTCAAGGACGTCTACTCGAAGATGCCCGGCGAGTTCCCGGAGGATCCCATCGAGGCGTTCCGGCGCTGCGTGTACGTCGCGCCGTTCTGGGAGGACGACTTCAAGAAGATGGCGGACCTCTGCGGCATCGACCGCATCATCTTCGGGTCGGACTGGCCGCACCCGGAGGGCCTCGCCGACCCGATCAACCTGGTGGCCGACCTGGAAGCACACGGCCTGGACGCCAGCGGGGTCCGAAAAGTGATGGGCGCCAACATGATCGATCTGTTCAAGGTGGAGAACAAGGTCGTCTACAAACCCGACGTGCCCGCGCTGGTGCTGACCTGAGATGAGTGATGTGACAAACCCCGAACAGATGCTGTTCGCCTCGACGGCGCAGGCGTTCCTGGAGAAGGAGGCGTCCCTGGGCGCCGTCCGTGACTTGAACGCGCGCGACGTATCCTTCGACTCCGCCTGGTGGCAGCGGGCCGCAGAACTCGGCTGGGCCAGCCTGCTGGTACCCGAAGAACTCGGCGGCGGAAGCGTTTCCGGGGACGGGTTGGCCGACCTTGCACTGGTCGCCGAGCAGGCCGGGCGCACCGTGGCACCCGGCCCGCTGCATCCGGTGAGCGTCGTGCTCAGCGGTCTGGTGGAGGCACCGGACGGCCACGAGGACGCCATCGAGGCGCTGGTCTCCGGCGAGTCGGTCGGATCCTGGGCCGTCTACGAACCGCGTCGCGCTTTCGACCCCACTTCGGCGGATACCACCGCGACCCGCACCGACAAGGGCTACCGGATCGACGGCGTCAAGGACAGGGTCGAGGCGGGGACGCAGGCCGATGTGTTCCTCGTCGTCGCCGAATGCGACGGGGCCCTGCGCCAGTTCCTGGTGCCTGCCGGCTCCCCCGGTGTGACCGTGACGGCGCAGAAGTCCGTCGACCTCGTGAAGACCTATGCCCGAGTGCAATTCGAGGGTGTCGAAATCGACGAATCGGCGGCCGTGGGCAGTGCCGAACAGACCGCCGCGGTGATCGAACGCCAACGGCAGGTGGCACTGGTGCTGCAGTGCGTCGAGACCGTCGGCATCCTCGATGCGGTGTTGTCGATGACCAACCAGTGGCTGTTCGACCGGCACAGCTTCGGCAGGCCGCTGGCGTCCTATCAAGCGCTCAAACACCGGGTCGCCGATATGAAGCTGTGGTTCGAGGCATGCCGGGGCACCACCGCCGGCGCTGTCGAAGCCGTCAGCGCCCGGTCACCGGAGGCCCGCAAGCTGGTCAGCGTCGCGAAAGCCTATGTCGGCGAACGTGCCCCGGTGATGCTGCAGGACTGCGTGCAGTTGCACGGTGGCATCGGCGTCACCTGGGAGCACGACCTGCATCTGTACCTGCGCCGCGCCGCCCTGAACCGGGCCATGTTCGGCTCCCCCGAAGACCATCATCGCGCCATCTTCGAACTGAGCCGGAAGGTTTCCGCATGACCGAGACCGCTGTCGCCACCGGCACGCAGGAGTCGGTCGCCGACTTCGCCACGCGCGCAAGGACCTGGCTGGCCGAGAACATGCCGCCCATCGACCCCGAGAATCCCCCGTTCATGGTGCGCGCCGAACAGGACTCCTGGGACCGCGCCAAGGAACTGCAGAAGCGCCTGCACGAGGGCGGATTCGGCGGGATCTGCTTCCCCCGTGAATACGGTGGCCTGGGACTCGATCTCGCGTACCAGAAGGCGTTCAACGTCGAGTGCCGCAGCTATGAGATGCCGCTGATCCTGAACACCCCGTCGTTCACCATCTGCGGGGCGACCATCCTGGACATGGGCAGCGAGGACCAGAAGCGGGACCGCATCTCCGCGGCCGTACGTGGTGACGAGGTGCTGTGCCAGTTGTTGTCCGAGCCCAGCGGTGGGTCGGATCTGGCCGGCGTGATCACCCGCGCCGACCGGGTCGGCGACAAGTGGATCATCAACGGCGCCAAGACGTGGAGCACCAGTGCGTTCGCCGCCGACTACGGTCTGATGCTGGCCCGCACCGACTGGACCGTGCCCAAGCACGAGGGGCTGACCATGTTCCTCGTCCCCCTTGCCGCCGAGGGCATCACGATGCGCCGCATCAAGGAAGTCAACGGCAACGAGGAGTTCTGCGAGGAGTTCTTCGACGGTCTGGAACTCGGCGATGACGCCGTGGTGGGGGCCGTCAACGACGGCTGGACGGTGGCGTCGCGCCAGCTGCACCATGAACGGCGTGCGGTCGGCGGCGGGTCCGAGTTCGCCAGCGGCACCGGGGCCGAGAACGCCAGCGAGATGCCGCCCGACCATGTCGGGCTCGCCGAGGCCACCGGTCAAGGGTCCGATCCGCGGGTGCAGGATCTCGCGGGCCGCGCGCTGGCCCGACGCATCGTCAAGGAACAGTTGATCGACCACGTGTCGCGCGCGATCGCCGACGGTTCGCTGCCGCCCAACGCCGGCACCCTGATCCGGCTGTTCCATGCCGAGACAACTGAACTCGAGGTCGATACGGCGCTGGCCATCGCGGGCACCGTCGGCGTCGTCGACGAGGGTGACGGCCTGCTGGATATCGGGGTGCGCTACCTGTCCCGGCAGACCGGCTCGCTGGGCGGTGGCAGCTCGGAGATGGCCCGCAATGTCATCAGCGAACGCGTGCTCGGCTTCCCGCGTGAGGCCGCCGCCGACCGCGGTGTGCCGTTCAACCAGGTGAAGCGCAACAAACCGGGCCACTGAAAGACTCCGCTAATAGGGCGGCGGGTTCGCCTCGTACTCGGTGCGCCCGACGTCGAGTTCTGCTGCGTTGCGGGCGCGTTCGGCTTTGACCCGCTGCGCGTAGTCCTGAGCGCGGGTGCGCCGACGTTTGGGCATCATCACACCCCGATCACCGCGGCCGGTTATCGTGACCGGCCGAGGCGGCGGGACCGCCGTACGGATCAACCCGTGCGCAAACGCAACTGACGCACCCGCAGCCTTGGCATACCGATGGCCGGTCGGCGCGGTCCAGGTGACCGTCCCATCCGCGGACAACACCGGCTCCCACCCACAAAACGTCTTCACCAAATGATGCTCACGACACAACGGCGCCATATTGCCCGGATGCGTCGCCCCCGCCGGCCACGGGACCACATGATCCAGATCGCACCGATGAGCCGGCCTACAACACCCCGGAAACGCACACACCAGATACCGCATCCGCACCAACGCCGCCAGCTTGACCGAGGGATCATGGCGCGGCTCCGGACCCAGATCAGCGACCTGCGCCAGCGGTGTGACTTTCGCACCCGTGGCAACCAGATCAGCGAGCATCGCCGCCGGAATGACCCCACCACCCACCATGACACCCGGACTGCCCGGCGCCCGGCAGGCCGCAGGCTCCTGCCGGGTAGACGGCGACCCAACCTCGGCCACCACCACCTCAGGCACCGGCACCTGATCGGTCAACACATAAATCGTCACCGCCGCCGACCGCGGATCCTTACCACTACCCGCACAACCCGGATCGCCGCATTGGCAGGTCAACCGCTGCACCTGCGGGCCCACCACCCCCAACGCACCCAACGCATCCGCGCGACGTTCCCGCACCGACCGCGGATCATTGCCACACACCGTGGCCGCCAGATCATCGAGACGCTGCTCCAACGCCTTCTTATCCGTCACCCGCAACCGACCCCAAAACGACGCCACCCCATTCGGGTCGTCCCGGTCGTCGAACTCGAGGTAGATATCCTTGGCCGCCACCCTCGATCGCACCACCGCCGCCGGATCGAACTTCTCCACCCACACATCCACCGCACCGACCAGACCCGCCTCAGACTTGGTCCCATACCCGGACGCTTCAGCGGCGATCGCGGCATCGATCAACGCCAACGCATCAGCGTCCTCCACCAGGCGGGTGCGCCAGGTGATCGCATCAATGACTGCAGCCGGCACCGCCCCCTGCGCGAACACCGCCGCCGTCCGCGGAAGCCGGTGACGCAACGCCACGCCGATCCGCATCTGCTTGGACGCAGCCGGCGCAGACACATTGCACGCCGCACTAACCTGAGCCTTCGCGAAAGCCCACCCATCGATCACCTGATGGGCGACATCCTCATCCTCGTCATCACACTGACGCCCAGCCACCTCGGCCACCAACGCCAACCGCCACGCCGCAGCACTGGCCTCCGCCCGCGTCGCCGCCGTCAACGTAGAAATCAACGCCTCATCAGAGAGCTGCGCCGGAGCACCATGCACTTCGAACATACGTTCGATTATGCCACCCGGGTACGACACGTCGGTCAGAACAAGGTGGGGTGCGCCGGTGCCGTGACTTCGGAGGAAACGGCACCGGCGCGCGCCATGGGCGTCCGCCCAGTCAAGCCGTACCGGGCCACCAACGGTGCCACCCTGGTACGAAGCATGTCGCGATAGTCCTGCGGCAGGTATGCGCCGCGGCGGTAGAGCTGGCGGTAGTCGGACACCAGTTCCGGATGGCTGCGCTGCAACCACTGCATGAACCAGCCCCGCGTCGAGCCACGCAGATGCAGGCCGAACACCGTCACGCCGGTGGCCCCCGCCTCGGCGATGCTCCGCAGCAGATCACCGAGCTGCTCAGGCGAATCCGTCAGCTTCGGCAGCACCGGCGCCACCATCACGTGGCAGTCCAGGCCGGCCTCGCGCACATCGGCGATCAGCGCCAACCGAGCCTGCGGCGTCGGGGTTCCGGGCTCGATCTCGCGCTGCAGATCCGCGTCCCCGACCGCCAACGAGATGGACACGCTCACCGAAACCATCTGGGCCGCTTCGGAAATCAGCGGCAGATCGCGGCGCAACAGAGTGCCCTTGGTCAGAATCGAGAACGGGGTACCGGAGGCGGCCAGCGCACGCAGGACGCCCGGCATCAGCGCATACCGCCCCTCTGCCCGCTGATAGGGATCGGTGTTGGTGCCCAGCGCCACCGTCTCCCTGGCCCACGAGGGCCGGGACAGCTCGCGCTGCAGCACCGCCGCCACGTTGGTCTTCACGACCACCTGGGTGTCGAAGTCGGCTCCCGAGTCGAACTCCAGGTACTCGTGAGTGGGCCGGGCGAAGCAATACCGGCACGCGTGCGAACAGCCCCGGTAGCCGTTGACGGTGTACTTGAACGGGAGCATGGACGCGCCGGGGACCTTGTTCAGCGCGGACTTGCACAGCACCTCGTGAAACGTGATCCCCTCGAACTGCGGAGTGGAGATGCTGCGCAGCAGACCCATCCGGGCCAGGCCGGGCAGTGCGCCGTCATCGACGCCTAAGCCCTGTCCGTCCCACCGCATGCCGTCCATCGAACATTCGTTCGATACGAATTGTCAAGGCCGCGCCTCGAATACCAGGTTGAAGGGGGTCTGCGTGGCTCGGCGGAACCGACTGAACCCGCCCTCCCCGACCATCACCTCGGTGAGCCGGCGCTCGCCCGCCTGCGCACCGAGCGCCGGGCCGCGCTGCGCCAGCGAGACGGGCACGCAGATGAGCGAGGAAGCCCCGTAGAACACCCGCCCCACTGGATTCAGGTTGTCCGCCAACGCATCACCGGCGAAGGGCTCGACCAACAGGCAATGGCCATCCGGCTTGAGTGAGCGCCGCGCGTGACGGGCCGCGCCTGCCGGGTCGGCCATGTCGTGGAGGCAGTCGAAGAAGGCGATCAGGTCGTAATCCCCGCCCTGATAGGTGGTCGCGTCGGCCACCTCGAAGGTCGCGTTGGACACCTGCGCCGCAGCGGCATGTTCACGCGCGGTGGCGATCGACTCGGCGTGGTAGTCGATGCCCACAAATTGTGATTCCGGAAATGCTTGAGCCATCAGGATCGTCGTCACGCCATGCCCGCAGCCGATGTCGGCCGCCCGCGCCCCGCTGCCCAGCTTGTCCACGACACCGTCGAGCGCGGGCAGCCAGGATGTCAGTAGATGAGCGTTGTACCCGGAGCGAAAGAATCGTTCGGTTCCGCGGAACAGGCAGGGATGGTGCTCACCCCACTCCATGCCCGCGCCGGACCGGAAGTTCTCGACCGCGCGTGCCTTGACGTGAAACAAATCCTCGACCACCGCATAGCCACCCGGCAGATCCACCGGCCCGTCGGGATTCGCCAGGCACAGCGCCTGCTCATCGCTGAGGTGGTAGGTACCGTCCGCCGCGTCGTAGTCCACGTAACCACCCGCGGCCTGGTTGGCCAGCCACTCTCGGACATACCGTTCGTCGGTACCGGTCCGCTCCGCAAGGCCGGTCGAGGTCCATCGCGCTTCGGCAAGTGCCGAGTACAGCCCGAGCTCGTCGCCGATGAGAACCAGCACGGCGCTCATCGCCGCGCCGAGATCACCTATCGCCCTGCCCAGAAATTCGTTGAGTTTGTCTTCGTCGACGGCCATGACCGGCTCCTTCGCCCGGGAACACCCGGTGCGGGCGTCCGCAGACGCGAAGCTACTCCGCGCGCATCACCAGGACACCGGATTGAACAATCGGGCGCCGGTGTCAGCAAACTATGGGTCGGCCTAGGCCGCTACCACTGCGAGCCCTGGCACACCAGGCTGTACGGCGCATCCTGCGCCACGATGACCTGACCGTCGACGGCGACGTCGCAGTGCGGGTTCGGCGCGCCCACGCCACCCTTGGTGGTGCTGCTCACCTGCAGGATCGCCCACTGGGGATCGGCCAGCGTGGTCTCGAACACCCAAGGGGCGCCGGGCCCGACATTGATGGTCTCGCGCTTCACGTAGGAGTAGGCGTCGGCGTTGTAGGCGGCCTTGTCAGCGGGCTGAGCCGTCAGGTACAGCACCTGGAAGTCGTACGGGGCGGCCGAGGTCAGGGTGTAGCGCACCTGATGACCTGCCGCCGGCTCCGCGTGTGCCACACCGGTAACCGCTGCGAGTGCCACGCCCGAGACCAACACCGCTCCGACCTTGCTCATACCTTTTCGCATGTCCGTCACATCGCCGGACGCTACCCGATCGTTACAACTGCCACATCCGCACCTCGGCGCCCCGGCCGAACGGCAGACCAATACCGATCGACCAATAGGTTAATTTGTTCGTCACATACAGAAATTCCACAGAAACCTGCCAGCTCTAACGTGCCGATTCGACACTCGCGACACGCGAAATCGATGGAAAGGCAATAGATGCGACTTCGACGCCCCGCCCTCACCAGAGGTGCCACCAGGTCGGTCATGGCAGCAGGAAGTGTGGCCGCAGCGGCCGCCCTGGTGCTCACCGGATGTGGCAGCAAGGCCAGTGAGAGCGACAGCACCGCCGCGGCCGCATCGTGCGTGGACACGTCGGGATCGACCATCAAGGTCGGCTCCTTGAACTCGCTGTCGGGCACCATGGCCATCTCCGAGGTGACCGTGCGCGACGCCATCAAACTGGCCGTCGACGAGATCAACGCGAAGGGCGGGGTGCTGGGCAAGCAGATCCAGGTGGTCGGCGAGGACGGCGCATCCGATCCCGCGGTCTTCGCCCAGAAGGCCGAGAAGCTGATCAAGGACGACTGTGTCGCGGCGGTCTTCGGCGGGTGGACGTCCTCCAGCCGCAAGGCCATGCTGCCGGTCTTCGAGAGCAACGACTCATTGCTGTACTACCCCGTGCAGTACGAGGGCCTGGAATCCAGCAAGAACATCTTCTACACCGGTGCCACCACCAACCAGCAGATCGTCCCGGCGCTGGACTACCTGAAAGAGAAGGGCGTCAAGTCCCTCTATCTGGTGGGCAGTGACTACGTCTTCCCGCAGACCGCCAACCGGATCATCAAGGCCTACGCCGGCGCCAACGGCATCGAGATCAAGGGCGAGGACTACACGCCGCTCGGCTCGACCGACTTCTCCACCATCGTCAACAAGGTGCGCGCCGCAGGTGCCGGCGCGGTGTTCAACACCCTCAACGGTGACTCCAACGTCGCGTTCTTCAAGGAGTACACCAACGCCGGCCTCACCCCGCAGAAGATGCCGGTGGTCTCGGTGTCGATCGCCGAGGAAGAGGTCACAGGTATCGGCGCGCAGAACATCGCAGGCCAGCTGACCGCCTGGAACTACTACCAGACGGTCGACAACCCGGTGAACAAGGCGTTCGTCGCCGCCTACAAGAAGGCCTTCGGCGAGAACAAGCCCACGTCGGATCCGATGGAAGCCGCGTACGTCTCGGTGTACCTGTGGAAGAACACCGTGGAGAAGGCAAAAGCCTTCGGCACCAAGGCCGTTCAGGACAGCGCCGGCGGCGTCACGTTCGACGCGCCCGAAGGTCTGGTCACCATCGACGGCGAGAACCACCACATCACCAAGACCGCCCGGATCGGCGAGATCCATCCCGACGGCCTGATCTACACCATCTGGGAGTCCAAGGGCCCGATCGAGCCGGACCCCTACCTGAAGTCCTACCCGTGGGCCGCAGGCCTGTCGGGCTGATTCACCGATGGATGTCCTGATCGGACAGCTGGCAACAGGATTGAGCCTCGGCTCGATCCTGTTGCTGGCTGCACTGGGCCTTTCGCTGACCTTCGGGCAGATGGGCGTCATCAACATGGCGCACGGCGAGTTCATCATGGCCGGCTGCTACACCGCCTATCTGGTCCAGCACGTGGTCTCCAATGCCGGTGCGTCGCTGCTCATCTCGCTGGTCGTCGGGTTCGTCGTCGGCGGCCTGCTCGGTGTCCTGCTGGAGGTGACGCTGATCCAGCGCATGTATCACCGCCCGTTGGACACCCTGTTGGTGACCTTCGGTGTCGGACTGGTCCTGCAGCAGGTGGCGCGCGATCTGTTCGGTGCGCCCGCGGTCAACGTCGGCGCACCGGCCTGGTTGTCCGGCGGTGTCGAGATCCTCGGCGCCGTGGTGCCCAAGACCCGGATCTTCATCCTCGTCCTGGCCGTCCTGGCCGTGACCGTGCTGGCCATGGTGCTCAAGACGAGCCCGATGGGCCGGCGCATCCGCGCCGTCGTGCAGAACCGCGATCTCGCCGAGACCAGCGGAATCTCTTCCCGCAAAACCGATATCACCACGTTCTTCATCGGCTCCGGTCTGGCCGGGGTGGCCGGTGTCGCGCTGACGCTGATCGGGTCCACCAGTCCCACCACCGGACAGAGTTACCTGATCGACGCGTTCCTCGTGGTGGTCGTCGGCGGCCTCGGCCAGATCAAGGGCACCGTCATCGCCGCCTTCGGACTGGGCCTGCTGAACTCGTTCATCGAGTACAGCACCACGGCTTCGCTGGCCAAGGTCATCGTGTTCGTGGTGATCGTGATCTTCCTGCAGGCACGGCCTCAGGGGCTGTTCACCGTGCGGACAAGGAGTCTCGTATGAGGCCGCGAGTCGACCGATGCGCTGCGAGGCACGAGCAGCGAGGAGGAGCGAGCGAATGAGAAACGTGCTGGGACGTTGGCAGACTTGGGCCGGTTTCGCGGTGGCCGCGGTGCTGTTGTTCGGGGTCGCTCCCGCAATGCTGTCCAGCTTCCGGTTGGGGCTGCTCGGCCAATACCTGTGTTACGCCATCGTCGCCGTCGGCATCGGATTGGCCTGGGGCCGTGGCGGCATGCTCACCCTCGGTCAGGGCGTCTTCTTCGGCCTGGGCGCCTACATGATGGGGATGCACCTCAAGATCGCCGACGCCGAGATCCGCAAACAGACGGTGCCGGACTTCATGCAGATCGCCGGCATCCCGAAGCTGCCGGCCTATTGGGAACCCTTCGCCTCCCCCGCGTTCACGATGCTCGCCATCCTCATCGTGCCCACGGCGATCGCCGCCCTGCTGGGGCTGGGCGTGTTCAAGCGCCGGGTCAAGGGCGCGTACTTCGCCATCCTCTCCCAGGCCCTGGCGGCCGCGCTGGCGATCCTGCTCGTCGGGCAGGCCACCCTCGGAGGCAGCAACGGGCTCAACGGCTTCCGGACGTTCTTCGGCTTCCGGCTGTCCGACCCGGTGAACCGCCAGATGCTGTATTTCATCGCCGCCGGCGTGCTGCTCGTCGTGGTCGCGGTGGTGCGCCAACTGATGCAGAGCCGCTACGGCGAATTGCTCGTCGCGGTCCGCGACGGTGAGGAACGGGTCCGGTTCCTGGGCTACGACCCCGCCAACATCAAGGTGGTGGCCTACACCACGGCCGCGTTGTTCGCCAGCATCGCCGGTGCCCTGTTCGCGCCGATCATCGGATTCATCACCCCCGCGCAGGTCGGCATCGTACCCTCCATCGCGTTCCTGATCGGCGTCGCGATCGGCGGACGCACCACACTGCTGGGGCCGGTACTCGGTGCCATCGGTGTGGCGTGGGCGCAAACCGCGTTCTCCGAACAGTTTCCGTCGGCATGGACCTACGCCCAGGGCCTGCTGTTCATCGTCGTGGTCGGCTTCTTCCCGGCCGGACTGGCCGGGCTCGGGGTGTTCGCCAAACGCCGACGCGCACAGCAGGCGCCCGATGCGACCCCCGACCCGGATCCGGATCCCGAACACGAGAAGGTGGGCGCCGCCACATGACCGAGACGCACACACCGGCAGAACCGGTGGTCGGCGGAAATGTCGGCATGGGCACCCAGTACCTCGAAGTACGGGGTCTGACGGTCGATTTCGACGGTTTCAAGGCCGTCAGCGATGTCGACCTGACGCTATTCCAGGGTGACCTGCGCTTCCTGATCGGACCCAACGGGGCGGGCAAGACCACCGTCATCGACGCCATCACCGGCCTGGTCGACGCCACCGGTTCGGTCAGCAAGTCCGGCACCGAACTGTTGGGCCGCAAGGTGCACCAGATCGCCCGGCGCGGTGTGGGCCGCACGTTCCAGACGGCGACCGTCTTCGAGCAACTCACCGTGCTGCAGAACCTGGACATCGCGGCCGGTGCGGGGCGCTCGCCCTGGACGTTGCTGCGGCGCCGCTCGGGCATCCTGCCCTCGATCGAGGAGGCGCTGGAGACCACGGGTTTGACGGCGCTGGCGGACAAACCCGCAGGCGTGCTCGCGCACGGACAGAAACAGTGGCTGGAGATCGGCATGCTGCTGGTGCAGAACGCCGACGT
This sequence comes from Mycolicibacterium cosmeticum, assembly GCA_016197365.1. Classification (GTDB taxonomy): domain Bacteria; phylum Actinomycetota; class Actinomycetes; order Mycobacteriales; family Mycobacteriaceae; genus Mycobacterium; species Mycobacterium cosmeticum_A. The sequence goes on from JACPVS010000021.1 coordinate 416,146, forward strand.
GCTGCTGCTCGACGAACCGGTGGCCGGGATGAGCCATGAGGAACGCGAAGAGACCGGCAACCTGTTGCGCCGCATCGGCGGCGAACGCACCGTCGTGGTCGTCGAGCACGACATGGACTTCATGCGGGCCTTCGCGACGTCGGTGACGGTGCTGGCCCGCGGCCAGGTGATCGCCGAGGGTTCGGTCGCCGAGGTGCAGGCCAATCCGAAGGTGCAGGAGGTCTATCTCGGGACCGCCGCAGCCGGGATCACCGAGGGGGACGCCTGATGCTCGAATTGATCGACGTGCGTAGCGGTTACGGCCGATCCGAGGTCATCCACGGCGTCAGCATCGAGGTGCCGTCGGCCGGGGTGGCTGCTGTGATGGGGCACAACGGTGCCGGTAAGACGACGCTGTTGCGGGCCGCCGTCGGGTTGCTGAAATGCGCTGGAGGCAAAGTACTTTTCGACGGGACCGACATCACCAAGCTGCGGCCCAGCGCCCGGGTCGCCAAGGGCTTGGCGTATGTGCCGCAGGGCCAGCAGTCCTTCGGCCAATTGACTACCGCGGAGAACCTGCAGGTGGTCGCCGACGGCCGCAAGAACGGCAGAAAGCTGATCGACGAGCAGCTCGACCTGTTTCCCGCCCTCAAGGAACTGCTGACCCGGCGGGCCGGGCTGCTCTCCGGCGGGCAGCGCCAGCAGCTGGCCATCGCACGCGCCCTGATCACCAGCCCCAAGTGCCTGATCCTCGACGAGCCGACCGAGGGCATCCAGCCCTCGGTGGTAGCAGAGATCGAGGCCGCGATCACCGCGCTCACCGGCCGCGGCGATCTCGGAGTCCTGCTGGTCGAGCAGCACATCGGTTTCGCGCTGGAGTCCTCGGAGCAGTACTACATCCTGGAGGCGGGCCGGATCACCTCGTCGGGTGCCGGTGGGTCCGCCTCGGAGGCCGAGGTGCGCGCCGCGATGGCAATCTGACGGCACCCCCCTGTTCATCCGCCTCCGGTATCGACTAGTGGGTGAGCATCAACAGGCGCACCGTCCTGGTGACCGGCGCCGCATCGGCGATCGTCGGCACGGGGGTGGGCTTGAGCGCAGCGGCCCTGGCCGACTCCCACCCGGACGGACCCGACCTGTGGGTGCGGCCCGACCGCAGCGCCGCACCCCGGGTCGGCGGCTTACACGTGCAGTTCGGGCGGGACGCGTCGACCGAGGTGGTGGTGTCCTGGCACACCGTCGAGGCCGTGGCCAATCCGCGCGTCCTGCTGGGCACACCCGGCACCGGATTCGGCACCACCGTGCCCGCGCAGACCCGCACCTATCGAGACGCCAAGTCGCGCAGCGAGGTACGGGTCAATCACGCCCGGCTCACCGGCCTGCTTCCCGACGCCGACTATGTGTACGCGGCGATGCACGACGGTGCGTCCCCGGAACTCGGGGCGGTGCGCACCGCCCCGACGGGCCGGCATCCCCTGCGTTTCACCAGCTTCGGCGACCAGGGCACGCCCACGCTGGGCCGCAGAACCGACACTGGGTACGTCAACGACAATCTCGGCTCCCCCGCCTCGGGCGACACCACCGCGGGCATCGAACGGGTGGCCCCGCTGTTCAACCTCGTCAACGGTGACCTCTGCTACGCCAACCTCGCCCATGATCGGGTGCGCACCTGGTCGGATTGGTTCGAGACCAACAGCAGGTCGGCGCGCTACCGGCCGTGGATGCCGGCCGCGGGCAACCACGAGAACGAGCTGGGCAACGGCGCCGTCGGATACGGGGCCTACCAGACCTACTTCGAGGTGCCCGACTCCGGATCCGATGACGAGTTGCGCGGGCTCTGGTATTCGTTCACCGCGGGATCGGTGCGGGTGATCAGCCTGAACAACGACGATGTGTGCTTCCAGGACGGCGGCAACTCGTATGTCCGCGGGTATTCCGGTGGTGCGCAGCGGCGTTGGCTGGAAGGCGAACTCGCCGATGCCAGGAGGGACGCGCGCATCGACTGGGTGGTGGTGTGTATGCACCAGACGGCGATCTCGACCGCCGACCGCACCAACGGTGCCGACCTCGGAATCCGCCAGGAGTGGTTGCCGTTGTTCGACCGGTACGGGGTGGACCTCGTGGTCTGCGGGCACGAGCACCACTACGAGCGTTCGCACGCCCTGCGCGGGACCCTGGACACCGCCACCCGCATGCCCATTCCGGTCGACGCCGGCGACACCGTCATCGACACCACCAAGGGCACCGTGCACGTGGTCATCGGCGGCGGGGGCACATCGGTGCCCTCCAACGCGCTGTTCTTCCCCGAACCCCGGTGCCGGGTGCTCACCGGTGTCGGCGCTTTCGATCCTGCGCTGGGCCGCAAACCCCCGATCTACGTGCTGGAGGAGGCCCCGTGGTCGGCCTTCCGCGACCGCGAGAACCCTTATGGATTCACCGCTTTCGATGTGGACCCGGGCCCGGTCGGCGGCAACACCACGATGAAGGCGACCTATTACGCGGTCAACGGGCCGTTCGGGGCGCTGACGGTGGTCGACCAGTTCACACTGAGCCGGCCGCGCGGTGGGTAGCGCTACAACTCCAGCATGATGGTCACCGGTCCGTCGTTCACCGACTCCACCGTCATGTCCGCGCCGAACACGCCGGTGCTCACCTCGGCGCCCAGCGCGCGTAACGCGGCGGCGAAGGCGTCGACCAGTGGCTCGGCGACCGGCCGGGGTGCAGCGGCGTTCCAGGACGGCCTGCGCCCCTTGACGGTGTTGGCGTACAGAGTGAACTGGCTGACCACCAGGATCGGGGCGGCGACGTCGGCCGCCGCCTGCTCCTCGTCGAGAATCCGCAATCGCCAGAGCTTTTCGGCCATCTTCGTGGCGAGGGCGCCGTCGTCGGTGTGGGTTATGCCGACCAGCGCGAGCAACCCGTGGCGTTGGGGGTCGATGCGCCCCACGGTCACGCCGTCGACGACCACGCGGGCCGATGTCACCCGCTGAACCAGAACGCGCATGCCCCGACCTTAAGGTGTGGTGATGACCTCACCGATGCAGCCGCGCATCCTGGCCGAGCAGGGCGGATTGGTGATCGCCGAGAACGGGGCGGAGATCCTGGTGTTCGACCGCGGTGGCGGGGCTGCCCAGATCACGACGTTCGTGCTGGGGGTGCTCACGCTGGTGTGTGGCGGTTTCGGTGTGGTCTCCCTCTTCGCGGCGGGCGTGCCCGTCGTGGTCAGCCTGGTGGTGCTGGCGCTGGGCCTGGCCTTCGGCGCGGGGCTGCTGCTCGGTGTCCGATCGATCTTGCGGCGCCGGCGGGCACCCCTGAGCGCCTTCACCGCGGTGGCGGTGTTCGATCGGGCACACCGGATCTACCGCGACGGTGCCGGCGCACCGGTGGCACCCCTGGACCAGGTGCGGTTCGAGCGCCGGATGCAGGCCACGTCCAGCTCGGCGATGCTGGTGGCGCTCACCCCGGCAGGCACCCGAGTGCTCAAGCGCGGCAACCCCTTCGGCGGCAGTGTCGGCAGCATGGATCAGGTGCTGACTGGCGCCGTCTTCGCCCAGCCGCGGTAGCCGCTGCACGCTCGCGCAGAAGGGTGGATCAGAGCCGGGACAGCACCTCGGCGACCACCTCACCGGCAGCGATGTCGGTCTGCTCACCGTTGGACAGGTCCTTGACGCCGATGGTGCCCGCCTCGATGTCGCGGTCGCCGGCCACCAGGGCCACCCGCGCCCCGGACCGGTCGGCGCCCTTCATGGCGCCCTTGAGGCTGCGGTCGCCGTAGGCCAGGTCGACGCGCACCCCCGCGGTGCGCAGGGCCGCCGCGATCTTGGCCAGTTCGAGTTTGGCGTTCTCCCCCATCGGCACGCCGTAGACGTCGACACGGCCGGCGGCGCCGACGGTCTTGCCCTCCGCCTTCAGCGCCAGCAGCGTGCGGTCCACCCCGAGGCCGAACCCGATCCCGGACAGGTCCTGGCCGCCGAGCTGGCGCATCAGCCCGTCGTAGCGGCCACCGCCACCGATCCCGGACTGCGCGCCGAGGCCGTCGTGCACGAATTCGAACGTCGTCTTGGTGTAGTAGTCCAGCCCGCGCACCATCCGCGGGTTCACCACGTACGGCACGCCGAGCGCATCCAGATGCGCCAGCACCGTCTCGAAATGCGCCTTGGCGACACCGGACAGGTGATCGAGCATCAGCGGTGCGGCCGCCGTCATCTCCCGCACGGCGGGACGCTTGTCGTCGAGCACACGCAGCGGGTTGATCTCGGCCCGGCGCTTCGTCTCGTCGTCGAGGTCAAGGCCGAACAGGAAGTCCTGCAACAGTTCCCGATACTGCGGCCGGCAGGTGTCGTCACCCAGCGAGGTGATCTCGAGCCGGAACCCGTCGAGCCCGAGGGCGCGGAACCCGCCGTCGGCGATGGCGATCACCTCGGCATCCAGCGCGGGATCGTCGACGCCGATGGCCTCGACCCCGACCTGCTGCAGCTGGCGGTAGCGGCCGGCCTGCGGGCGTTCGTACCGGAAGAACGGCCCGGCGTAGCAGAGTTTGACCGGCAACTGGCCGCGGTCCAGGCCGTGTTCGATGACCGCGCGCATGACGCCGGCGGTGCCCTCGGGCCGCAGCGTCACCGAGCGTTCCCCGCGGTCGGCGAAGGTGTACATCTCCTTGCTGACCACATCGGTGGATTCGCCGACGCCGCGGGCGAACAAGGCGGTGTCCTCGAAGATGGGCAGCTCGATATCGCCGTAACCGGCGCGGCGCGCGTTGTCGAGCAGGCCGTTGCGCACCGCGACGAACGCCGCGGAGTCGGGCGGGAAATAGTCCGGCACGCCCTTGGGTGCTTGAAATTCAGCCACGGCAATCGGTCACAACGTCAGTCCTTCGAGAAAGGGGTTGGTCCGGCGCTCGAGTCCGATCGTGGATTTCGCACCGTGTCCCGGTAGTACCACGGTGTCGTCGTCGAGCACCAATAGTTTGTTGACGATAGAGGTGAGCAGCCGGCGGCCGCTGCCGCCCAGCAGATCGCTGCGGCCGATCGCCCCCTTGAACAAGGTGTCGCCGGTGAAGGCCTGGTTGCCCACGCGGAACACCACCGACCCCGGCGTGTGCCCGGGCGTGTGGTCGACGGTGACGGGGATACCGCCCAGGTCGAGCAGTTCGCCGTCCCCGGTCAGCTCGACCACCTGCTTCGGCTCGGTGAAGAACGCCGAGACCGCCCGCTTCCCGAACCCGAGCAGCAGGGACTGGGCACGATTGGCCGCGTTCAGGTCCATGATCGGGTCGGTGAGCATCGCCCGATCGTCGGGATGGATGTAGACCGGGCAGCCGTAGGTGTCGGCCACCTTCTGCGCCGACCACATGTGATCGATGTGGCCGTGGGTCAACAGCACCGCCGCCGGGGTCAGCCGGTGCCGGTCCAGAATCCGCTGCAAGGGGCCCGCAGCCCGCTGCCCCGGATCGATGACCACCGCGTCCGCTCCTTCATGGGGCGCGACGACGTAGCAATTGCACGCCAGCACGCCCGCCGCGAATCCGGTGATCAACACCGGGCCATTTTCCCATGCGGGGTTGCGCGACCGCGGGTCGCGCCACGCGCACTCAGTTACGCCTGGCACACTCGGTGCCGAGTATGACCCTGACGTAGGAGGACAGCGGCGGTGCCGACGAACAAACAGCGACGCGAAACGGCCCAGCGCAAGCTCGACCGGCAGCTGGAGCGCCGGGCCGCGCAGGCCAAACGCAACCGAATCTTGACCATCGTCGCCTCGGTGGTCGGCGTGGCCGCACTGATCGGTGCCGCGGTGTTCACCGTCATCTACACGAACAAGGACTCCGGGAGCGCGACGGCGTCCGCCTCGCCGAGTTCGAGCACCGGCGCTCCGCAGCCGGCCGCGGACGGCAAGCTGCCCGCCTTCGCCGCTCCCGCCGACCTGGGCGCGAACTGCCAGTACCCGGCGACCACCGATGCGGCCGCCAAGAAGGTGAACCCGCCGCGCACCGGCAAGGTGCCGACGGATCCGCCGCAGATCAGCACCAGCATGGCCACCAACCAGGGCAACATCGGCCTGCAGTTGGACAACGCGAAGGCCCCGTGCACGGTGAACAGCTTCGCGAGCCTGGCCCAGCAGGGGTACTTCAACGACACCCCGTGCCACCGGCTGACCACCGGCGGGCTGGCCGTCCTGCAGTGCGGTGACCCGACCGGTCAGGGCACCGGCGGCCCCGGCTACCAGTTCGCCAACGAGTACCCGACCAACCAGTACCAGCCGGACAACCCGGCGCTGCAGCAGCCGGTGCTCTACCCGCGCGGCACGCTCGCGATGGCCAACGCCGGACCGGGCACCAACGGCAGCCAGTTCTTCCTCGTCTACCAGGATTCGCAGCTGCCGCCGAACTACACCGTGTTCGGGACCATCGATCAAACCGGCCTGGAGACGCTGGACAAGATCGCCAAGGCAGGCATCGCGGGCGGCGGCGCGGACGGCAAGCCCGCGCAAGACGTCACGGTGAAGACCATCGCGCTCGACTGAGCCGATGACGGTCCCCCCGCCGTACGGTGGCTATCCCCCGCCGCCGTACGGCTATCCGCCGCCACCTGGCTACGCACCACCGCCGCGGCCGACCAACTCGCTCGCGGTCGCCTCCCTGATCTGTGCGTTCCTGCTGGCACCGCTGGGCGTCGTATTCGGCCACATCTCGCTGTCGCAGATCAAGCGCACCGGCGAGGAGGGCCGCGGCATGGCGATCGCCGGCCTGGTGATCGGGTATCTGTTCACGGTGCTCGGCGCGCTGGTGCTGGTGTTCACCATCGTGGTGACGCGGCTGGTGCTCGACGATTTCCGCGACGGCCTGGATCGGTACGACTGGGACCCGACCATCACTGCCGCCCCGGCGGCCGGTGAACCGTTGCCGCCGTTCAAGCCGCCGGTCAGTCTGGGGGCCAACTGCCAGTACCCGGCCACCACCGAACGGGCGGTCCGTCCGGTCCAGCCGCCGCGCGTGGGCAAGGTGCCGACCACCCCGCCGACGGTCGACGCCGTCATCACCACCGACCGTGGCGTGATCCCGGTGGAGCTCGACAACGCCAAGGCACCGTGCACGGTCAACAACTTCGCCAGCCTCGCCGCGCAGGGCTACTTCGACGGGACGCCGTGTCACCGGCTCACCACCGGCGCCGAGCTCCGCGTGCTGCAATGCGGCGACCCGTCGGGCACCGGGAAAGGTGGCCCGGGCTACCAGTTCCCCAACGAGTACCCCACCAATCAGTACCGGCTGACCGATCCGGCCGCCAAGACCCCGGTGATCTATCCGCGCGGCACCCTGGCGATGGCCAACGCGGGGCCCGGGACCAACGGCAGCCAGTTCTTCCTGGTCTACGGGGACTCCGAATTACCGCCCACCTACACCACATTCGGCACCATCGCGGAACCGGGTGTGACGGTGCTGGAACGGATCGCCGCACGCGGTGTCACCGGCGGCGCCGACGACGGGAAGCCCGCCGACCCGGTGAACATCACGTCGGTTCAGGTGCAGTAAGGCGGAAAAGTGTTGCGCGGCAACACCTTTATTGATTGCGCTTGGATTGGATGTAGAACTCGACGTCGTCGCCGTCGACCTTGGTGATCTTCATGTGCGCGGTGTAGTCACCGTCTGGCCCGGTGAAGTGGCAGTCGAACTCGGTGCCGACGTCGGCCTTCACCCCGGACGGGCATTTCACGTCCGTCGGCTTGAATCCCGTCTTGGACACCACCTTGACCACCTGGTCAGCGGCGCCCTCGGGCTTGATCGTGGAACCGCAGCCGGACAGCAGAACGGCCAGCGAGGCGAAAAGAACCGCTAGGGCTACGCGCATCGTCGCAGTATTGCAGAGCTGTGAGTCTGCTCACCCGCCACCCTGAGATGATTCACGGCAGTGCGGTTGTTGCACAAACGACGTGTGTGCACACCGATTTCCCAGGAGGCATCGTGACGGCTGAGGCGGCCACCCCGGTCGACGTGCTGGAAGTACAGCGGGGGGCCTACACGCTGCTGCTGGTGCTCAGCGGTGTCGCGCTCGGGGTGTCCGGTGTGCCCGCCCCGCTCTACGGCATGTACGAAGAGGTCTGGCACCTCACCCCGCTGGCCACCACGATCATCTTCGCCGTCTACGCGCTGGCGGCGCTGGGTGCGGTGCTGGTGTCGGGGCGCATCTCCGATGCCATCGGCCGCAAACCGGTGCTGTTGGGTGCGCTGGTGGCCATGATCGTCGGGCTCGGCGTCTTCCTCATCGCCGACAGCATGGCGCTGCTGCTCCTCGCGCGCGTCATCCACGGTGCCGCCGTGGGATCCATCGTGGTCGCCGGCGCCGCCGCGCTGCTCGATCTGCGTCCACACCACCGGGTGCGGTCCGGCCAGCTGTCCGGCGTCGCCTTCAACATCGGCATGACAGTGGCGATCGTCGGCTCCTCACTCCTGGCGCAGTACGCGCCCCATCCGATGCGCACGCCGTACGCGGTGGTGGCGGCCATCGTCGCCGTCGTCGGCATCGGGGTCATCGCGCTGCGCGAACCGCATCTGGGCCGTACCCGCGGGCCCATCCGGATCGCCCGGCCGTCGGTACCCGCGCACATCCGCAGCGACTTCTGGTTCGCCGCGCTCGGGGCCGCCGCGTCCTGGTCGGTGCTCGGCGTGCTGCTCTCGCTGTACCCGTCGCTGGCCGCCCAGCAGACCCATGTGCACAACGTCGTGTTCGGTGGCGTCGTCGTGGGCACCACGGCGTTCGCCGCGGCCCTGGCCCAGCTGTGGTCGGCCCGGGTCCCGGCACACAAGGCCGCCATCTACGGCGATATCGGGATGGCGGTCGCGCTGATCGTCACCATCCCGGTGCTCGCCACCGGAAATCAGTGGCTGGTCTTCGCCGCGGCCGCGCTCCTGGGCGCGACCTTCGGGCTCGGGTTCGGCGGTTCCCTCCGGCACCTGTCCGAGGTGGTGCCCGCCGACCGCCGCGGCGAGACGATGTCGGCGTTCTATCTGCTGGCCTACACCGCGATGGCGGTGCCCACCATCATCGCCGGGTGGGCGGCCACCCAATGGGAACTGCACACCGTGTTCCCGTGGTTCGCCGCAGCGGTCGCGCTCGCCTGCCTCGGCGCCGCGGGCGTCGGGGCGCTGACCGGTCGTCGGGCCGGCTATGCCGCTGACGTGACCCGGTAGACGTCGTACACACCTTCGACATTGCGCACCACGTTCAGCACGTGGCCCAGGTGTTTGGGATCGCCCATCTCGAAGGTGAACCGGCTGATCGCCACCCGGTCGTTGGACGTCGTCACCGACGCGGACAGGATGTTCACCTTCTCGTCGGCCAGCACCCGCGTCACATCAGAGAGCAGCCGGTGCCGGTCCAGGGCTTCGACCTGGATGGCCACCAGGAACACCGACGACGGCGACGGCGCCCAGTGCACCTCGATGATGCGTTCGGACTGCTCCTGCAGCGAGGTGGCGTTGGTGCAGTCGGTGCGGTGCACGCTGACCCCGCCGCCGCGGGTGACGAAGCCCAGGATGTTGTCCCCCGGCACCGGGGTGCAGCACTTGGCCAGCTTGGTCAGCACGCCGACCGCACCCGGCACCGAGACGCCGACATCGTCGCTGGTGCGCTGCCGCACCGACATGGTGGTCGGGGTGGACCGCTCGGCGATCTCGTCCTCGGCCTCGTCGTCCCCGCCGAGCTGGGCCACCAGGCGCTGCACCACGTGCCGCGCCGAGATATGCCCTTCACCGACCGCGGTGTAGAGCGCCGAGACGTCCGCGTAGTGCAACTCACGGGCCAGCGCCGACATCGACTCGGCATTGAGCAAGCGCTGCAACGGAAGTCCGCCGCGGCGCACCTCGCGGGCGATCGCGTCCTTGCCGGCCTCCAGCGCCTCCTCGCGGCGCTCCTTGGCGAACCACTGCCGGATCTTGGCCTTGGCCCGTGGCGATACCACGAACGTCTGCCAGTCCCGGGACGGTCCCGCCGTGGTGGCCTTGGAGGTGAAAACCTCGACCTGGTCGCCGTTTTCGAGTTTGCGCTCCAGGGCCACCAGCCGGCCGTTGACGCGCGCGCCGATGCACCGGTGCCCCACCTCGGTGTGCACCGCGTAGGCGAAGTCGACCGGTGTCGACCCAGTCGGCAGCGTGACCACGTCACCCTTCGGGGTGAACACGAAGATCTCCTGCACCGCCAGGTCGTAGCGCAGCGACTCCAGGAACTCCCCGGGGTCGGCGGCTTCCCGCTGCCAGTCCAGAAGCTGACGCATCCAGGCCATCTCGTCGATCTCGGCGGTGGCAAGACCGGCCGGTAAACCGTTGCGGCCCTTGGCTTCTTTGTACCGCCAGTGCGCGGCGATGCCGAACTCGGCGGTGTCGTGCATCTCGTTGGTGCGGATCTGCACCTCCAGCGGCTTGCCTTCCGGCCCGACCACCGTGGTGTGCAGGGACTGGTAGACGCCGTAGCGCGGCTGGGCGATGTAGTCCTTGAAGCGGCCGGCCATCGGCTGCCACAGCGAGTGCACCACGCCGACTGCGGCGTAACAGTCGCGCATGTCGTCGCACAGGATGCGCACGCCCACCAGGTCGTGGATGTCGTCGAAATCGCGGCCCTTGACGATCATCTTCTGATAAATCGACCAGTAGTGCTTGGGCCGGCCCTCGACCTTGGCGCTGATCTTCATCGCCGACAGCGCGGTGCCGATCTCGGCGCGCACCTTGGCCAGATAGGTGTCCCGCGACGGCGCCCGGTCGGCCACCAACCGCACGATCTCCTCATAGCGCTTGGGGTGCAGGATGGCAAAGGACAGATCTTCGAGCTCCCACTTGACCGTCGCCATACCCAGTCGATGAGCAAGGGGCGCAATGACTTCCAGCGTCTCACGGGCCTTGCGGGCCTGCTTCTCCGGCGGCAGGAAGCGCATCGTGCGCATGTTGTGCAGCCGGTCGGCGACCTTGATCACCAGCACCCGGGGATCCCGGGCCATCGCAATGATCATCTTGCGGATGGTCTCGCCCTCGGCGGCGGTGCCCAGTGCGACCTTGTCCAGCTTGGTCACCCCGTCGACCAGATGGCCGACCTCGCTGCCGAAGTCGGTGGTCAGCGCTTCCAGCGAGTAACCGGTGTCCTCGACGGTGTCGTGCAGCAGCGCGGCCACCAGCGTGGTGGTGTCCATGCCGAGCTCGGCGAGGATGTTGGCGACGGCCAGCGGATGGGTGATGTACGGATCGCCGGACCGGCGCAACTGGTCGGCGTGCCGCAACTCGGCCACATCGTAGGCCCGCTGCAGAACCGCCAGATCGGCCTTCGGATGGAATTCGCGGTGTACCGCGACCAACGGCTCCAGCACGGGGTTGACCAGGCTGCGCTGCGCCGTCATGCGGCGGGCCAGCCGGGCGCGGACCCGGCGCGAGGCGCTGATCTTCGAGGTGTCCAGTGCCGCGGTGTCACCCGGTTGCGGCGCAGACTGGACGACCTGGCCGGTTGTGGGTTCGTCGGGCACGATCACCTCCTCGAGTTAGAGGATATCCCCCACTCCGTTCATACCGTGGTCAGGCTGGTGACCCTCAACGGTTGCACGGCGGCACGGCCGTCCAGACCTGTCAGTTCCAGCACGACGCCCGCACCGATCACATGGGCGCCGCTGCGCTCCAGCAGACGCGCGGCGGCGGCCAGCGTGCCACCGGTGGCCAGTACGTCGTCGATGACGAGCACCCGGCGCCCCGTCATCTCGATGCCGTCGGCGGGGATCTCCAGCGTCGCCGACCCGTATTCCAGCTCATAGTGCTCGGCGTGCACCGGCGGCGGCAGTTTGCCGCCCTTGCGCACCGCCAGCACACCGGTACCGAGTTTCAGTGCGACGGCCGCCCCGAGCAGGAAGCCCCGGGCGTCGATCCCGGCGATCAGGTCGGCGTCGTCGGCCACCTCGGCCAGCGCATCGGTGACGATCGCCAGACCGCGCGCGTCGGCCAGCACCGGCGTGAGGTCCTTGAACTGCACCCCGGGTTGCGGGAAGTCGGCCACGTTGCGGGTCAGCTCGGCGATCACCGCTGCAGCGTCAGACATGCATCAACCTGCTCACCCTTCCAAGACCCAGCGGTCCATGTTCCATCCCGCACCCCATCGGGTCGGATTGGCCTGCACCGCCGTCACTCGTTTGGACGTCAGCAGCGTGCGCTGCTGACGGTACAGCGGCAGGGTCGGAATATCGCCCCACAAGATGGGCCCCGCCTCCCCCAGCAGCCTGCTCAGCTCCTTGGGGTCTGCCGTCACCGCCAGCGCATCGATGATGCCGTCGATGCGCTCGTTGGCGTAACCGGACAGGTTGTTGCCGTTGCCGAAGCGCAGGTCGTAGGCGTCCAGCGCCGACGATCCGGTGGAGCCGCTGCCGACCGCGCCACCCGTGCTGCCGATCAGGACGTCGATGTTGTTGTCCCGCAAGCTCTGCGGGCCGACCGCATCGCCGGACTCGTCGGTGACGGTGATACCGGCCGCCGCGCAGGACTGCGCGATCGCCCCGACCGTCGCGGCGATCCTGGCATTGGGGGTCTGGTAGCCGATCCGCACCGACAACGGCTGATTGTTCAGCACGGCGCGGGCGGCGTCCGCATTGGCGACACTGAACTGCCCTGCCTCACCGGCACTTTCGGCGGCTGACAGCGCGTCGTCGGCGGTCGGGCTGAGCCGGGCGTTCGCGATCGGGACCTCGGCGTTGCGGGCGATGGTGTCCCGCGGCGTGCACAGCGCCAGGGCGCGCCGGGCGGGCGGCGCCGCCAGCGGCCCCTGCGCGGAGAAGATCAGCTGCTCGATCCCGGCGGACGGCGTGTCGGTGCGGGTGTACCCGGCGGGCAGATTCAGCGTGCCCGACGATCCGCTGGAGATGTCGACCACGTCGAACGACCCGCGGTTCACCCGGTCCTGGATGTCGGCTCCCCTGGGCCACACCGTCACCCGCTGCGCGACGGGCTTGGCGCCCCACCACTTGTCGTTCGCGGTGAGCGCCACGGCGCCGTCCTTGGTCACCGACTCGATCTTGTACGGCCCCGACGACGGGAACTTCTTCACGTCGATGTCGGGCCCTAGGTTCCACAGGGTGTTCCAGGTTGTCGCGATGCGGTCGATGGCCGGGGCCTCACCGGTCTGCAGCGCCGTGGTCACCGCGCCGTCGCCGAGCCCGAGCTCATCGGCGATCACGTGCGAGGGCATCAGGGATGTCGCCCCGAACAGCTGCCCGTAGTCGACGACGCCGCGATCCTGGGCGAACGTGACCCTGGCCTTCTTCGCACCCGGCGCGCAGTCCACCGTGGCGACATCGCGGTAGCCGGCGGTGCTGGCCGCGTCGAAACCGGGATTCCGCCCGGACTGCGCGGCCCAGGCAAGCACCATGTCGTCGCAGGTGATCGGCTTGCCGTCGGAGTACACGGCATTGGCGTTGATCTCGTAGTCCAGCACCAGCGGGGCCCGGCCGACCACCGCGACGCTGCCGTAGTCACGGTCGCCGATGATCTGACCGTCGGGCCCGCGGTAGGTGAAGCCCGTCTGCACGCGCGCGAACGCCTGGGGCGCACCCGATGCGGCGCCCGCGACGGTATTGGTGTTGTAGCTGATCAGCCGTCCGTCGACGGCGTAGTCGATGACGTGGTCAGCACCGGCCGAACAGGCCGACACCACCATTGCCAGCGCGGCAACCGCAGCACCGATCCGTGCGATCGCCCGCCCGCGCACTAGCGACGCCGCTTGCCCGACGGTCGGTTCGGCCGGGCCGGGCGCGCACCGGGAGCGGGCTTGTCCGGGGCGGGGGTACTGACGGTGTTTTCGACGGCTTCGACGGAGTCCTCGATCTCCGTTCCCGTGCCCACCTCGGTGACCGCGCCCGCCTTGGCGGCCGTGGTGCGCCGGCGTAGCACCCGCTTGGTGTGCGTGCGCACCAGGTCGGTGCGCTCGCGCATCGTCACCAACAGCGGGGTGGCGAAGTAGATCGACGAATAGGTACCGACGATGATGCCGACCAGCTGCACCAGCGCCAGGTCCTTGAGGGTGCCCACGCCGAGCAGCCAGACCGCCACCACTATGAGCGCCAGGATCGGCAGCAGCGAGATGAGGCTGGTGTTGATCGACCGCATGAACGTCTGGTTCACCGCGAGGTTGGCCTGTTCGGCGAAGGTGCGCCGGGTGGTGTGCTCGAACCCGTGGGTGTTCTCCTCCACCTTGTCGAACACGATGACGGTGTCATAGATCGAGAAACCGAGAATCGTGAGCAGACCGATGACGGTGGCGGGGGTGACCTCGAAGCCGACCAGGGCGTACACCCCGGCGGTCACGATGATGTCGAAGAACATGGCCGCCAAAGCCGCGATGGCCATATATCGCTCGTAGCGCACGGTGATGTAGATCGAGACGATCACCAGGAACACCACCAGCGCGATGAGCGCCTTCTTGGTGATCTGGCCACCCCAGGTCGACGACACGGCCGAGTCACTGATGGCCTGCTTGCTGGCCTTGCCGTCGGAGCCCTTGGGCTCGAACGCGTCGAACAACGCGACGCGCAGCTTCTCGGTGTCGGCGTTGCTCAGCGTCTCGGTGCGGATCTGCGCGGTGGCCGCCGCGCCGTTGCCGACGATGACCACCGTTTCCGGGGCCTTGCCGAGGGTCTGGCTGAACACCGTCTCGACCTGCTCCGCGGTGGCCTGCGCCTTGACCCCGTCGACGGGCATGGACACCTTCGTGCCGCCCTCGAAGTCGATGCCGAAGGTGAAGCCGCGGATCAGCATCGCGCCGAGAGCCACCGCGACGATGACGCCGCTGATGATGAACCACATCTTGCGCTTGCCGATGACCTCGAAGGCACCGGTACCGGTGTAGAGCCGGACGAAGAAACTGTGGTGCGGCAGGGTGGACGACTCGGTCACGTCGAGTGCAGGTGCCTCGACGGCGCCGGAATCCTCGATGTCGGTCGTGTCAGTGCTGTGTTTGGCGGACATCAAGTCATCCCCGTCCCGTGGTGTGCGCGGCACGCCGCTCACGAGCGATCTGCTGCACCGCGCCGAGGCCGTTGAATGCCGGCTTGGACAGCGTCGCCGATTTGGTCGTCAGGTACACCAGCGGCCACGTGACCAGGAAGACCACCAGGACGTCCAGGATGGTCGTCAGGCCCAGGGTGAAGGCGAAACCCTTCACCTGGCCGACTGCCAGCACGTAGAGCACGGCCGCGGCCAGGAACGTCACCGCGTTACCCGACAGGATGGTCTTGCGCGCACGCGCCCAACCGCGCGGGACGGCCGACCGGTAGGAGCGGCCTTCGCGGATCTCGTCCTTGATACGTTCGAAGAACACCACGAACGAGTCGGCGGTGGTACCGATACCGATGATCAGACCGGCGATACCGGCCAGGTCCAGGGTGTAGTTGATGTATCTGCCCAGTAGCACCAGTAACGCGAAAACCATTGCGCCAGAAGCCACGAGCGAGAGTGCCGTCAGCAAGCCGAGCACACGGTAATACAACAGTGCGTACACCAGCACCAGCGCCAGACCGACGGCACCGGCGATGAGGCCGGCCCGCAGCGACGTCAGACCGAGTGTGGCGGAGACGGTTTCGGCCTCCGAGGACTCGAACGACAGTGGCAGCGAACCGTACTTCAGCACGTTGGCAAGTTCACGACCGGAATCCTGGGTGAAGCGACCGGTGATCTGGGTGCGGCCGCCGGGGATCGCCTCCTGGATCTCGGGGGCGCTGACCACCTGGGAGTCGAGGGTGAACGCGGTCTGGGTACCGACGTTGGCCGCGGTGAAGTCCGCCCAGATCTTGGCGCCCTCGGGCTTGAACTGCACGTCGACGACGTAGTCGCCGCGCTGCTGATCCAGACCCGAACTGGCGCTCTCGATCTGCTCGCCACTCATGATCGACTTGTCCAGTAGGTACACGGTGGTGTGGTCGGTCGAGCAGGTCACCAACGGCAGGTTCGGGTCGTCGTTACCCGCCAGCACGTCCTCGTCGTTGCAGCGGGTGGCCTGGAACTGCAGGGCCAGCAGCTGGATGCTCTGGTCGGTGCTCTGGCGTAGCTGCTTCTCGTCGGAGATGCGCTGGGCCAGATCGGCTTTGGACCCGGGCGGCGGGGGCGCGGGGGCCGGGCCACCGGGGGCCGCGGGGGCTCCGGGCGCCGGAGCACCGGGAGCGGGTGCGCCGGGAGCGGCGGGTTCGCCGGGCGGCGGGGCGGGTGTCGGCGCGGGCTCCAGCGGGTACGGCCGCGGCTGCGCGGGCGGAGCGGCGGGAGCAGGCTCGGCCGGGGCGGGTGCTTCGGGCGCACCGGTGGCGGGCTGACCCGGCGGACGGATCGGCGCTTCGGGTTCGGCGGGGGCCAACGCGGGCAGGCCACTGCCCCCAGGCATTCCGGGCGGGGCTCCGGGCATTCCCGGCGGAGCCCCCGGAGGGGCACCGGGCGCGCCCTGCGGCGGCTGTCCCGCGCCCTGCGCGGGGATCGCGTGGATGACGGGGCGGATGTAGAGCCGCGCGGTCTGCCCGAGGTTGCGCGCCTCGCTGCCGTCGCTGCCCGGCACGGTGATGACGAGGTTGTTGCCGTCGATCACCACCTCGGACCCGGACACACCGAGACCGTTCACGCGCGAGCTGATGATCTCCTGCGCCTGCATCAGCGACTCCCGCGACGGCTCGGAGCCGTCCGGGGTACGTGCGGTCAGCGTGACGCGGGTGCCGCCCTGCAGGTCGATACCCAGCTTCGGGTCGGCCTGCTTGTCGCCGGTGAGGAAGACGAGAAGGTAGACGCCGACCAGAAGGATCAGAAAAAGCGCCAGGTACCGGGCAGGATGCACCGGCGCCGAAGTCGATGCCACGGTTGTTGGGTCTCCTTGAAAAGCGATCTACACGGGGCGAGTGTTACGGGGAGGGTACGCGCTGAGCCTGAGCCCGTTGCGGTCAGTTGCCGTCCGACTTGGGTGCCGGACGATCCGTCAGCTCCACGGCGCTGGACTGCTCGTCGGCGTAGTCGAGGTCATCGCCGTCGGCGTCGTCATCGGCATAGTCATCGTCGTCGGCGGCGTCCTCGATGCGATCGCGGACCGCCAGCTTCATCCAGGTGGTGACCACGCCGGGGGCGATCTCCAGCTCGACGTTGTCGGCGGAGATGCCGGTGATGGTGCCCTGCATACCGGACGTGGTGTGGACCCGGTCCCCCACGGTCAGCGACTCGTGCAGGTCGATGGTGGCCTGCATGGCTTTCTTTTGCTTGCGCGAGGCGAAGTACATGAACGCGCCCATGATGAGGATGAGCGGCAGAAATACGACCAGATCCATGAAACAGCTGTCTTTCGTGGTTGTTGCGCGGGCATGGCAGTGCGACCTCGGTCGCGGCGCCTCGTCGGAACCCAGTGTGCCATCACCGCCTCGGGAAACCGCGACGCCCTACCCAACCAGCCGAATCGCAGCCGCAGCGCCGTCCAGGGTCGCATTCCGTTCGTCCGGCGCCTTGAATACGACGGAAATCGTGGCAAAATAGTGCCCGCGATACTCGATCCGAAGTCACATAGCTGTTCAACTTCTGTTTTCACCCGCGTGGGCAGTCGGCGGATTAGGCTCGGATCGCGTGTCATCCCCGCCGTGCACACCGAGCAGGAGTCAACCGTGACTGCCGTCGAGCAGACCCGTCATCTCGCCACCACCATCCCCGGCCCGAAGTCGTCGGCCCTGATCGAGCGCAAGAATGCCGCGGTGTCCCGCGGCGTCGGCACCACCATGCCGGTCTACACCGCGCGCGCCGCCGGCGGCATTCTCGAGGACATCGACGGCAACCGGCTCATCGACCTGGGTTCGGGTATCGCGGTCACCACCATCGGCAATGCCTCGCCGCGCGTCGTCGACGCCGTGGCCGGCCAGGCCGCGCGATTCACCCACACCTGCTTCATGGTGACGCCCTACGAGGAGTACGTGGCCGTCTGCGAGCAATTGAACCGGCTGACCCCCGTCGCCGGGGACAAGCGCTCGGCGCTGTTCAACTCCGGCTCCGAGGCCGTCGAGAACGCCGTCAAGATCGCCCGGGCCTACACGCGCAAACAGGCCGTCGTCGCGTTCGACCACGCGTATCACGGCCGCACCAACCTGACGATGGCGCTGACGGCCAAGTCCATGCCCTACAAGCACGGTTTCGGCCCGTTCGCGCCCGAGGTGTACCGCGCCCCCCTGTCCTATCCGTTCCGCGACGCCGAGTTCGGCAAGGACCTGGCCACCGACGGCGAGCTGGCCGCCAAGCGGGCCATCAGCGTGATCGACAAGCAGGTCGGCGCGGACAACCTGGCGGCCGTCATCATCGAGCCGATCCAGGGTGAGGGCGGTTTCATCGTTCCCGCCGAGGGCTTCCTGGCCACCCTGCTGGACTGGTGCCGCAAGAACAACGTCGTGTTCATCGCCGACGAGGTGCAGACGGGCTTCGCCCGCACCGGCAAGATGTTCGCCTGCGAGCACGAGGGCATCGATCCGGACCTGATCGTCACCGCCAAGGGCATCGCCGACGGCATGCCGCTGTCCGCGGTCACCGGGCGCGCCGAGATCATGGACGCTCCGCACGTCTCTGGGCTCGGTGGCACCTACGGCGGCAACCCGGTGGCTTGCGCGGCCGCCCTGGCGACCATCGAGACCATCGAAGCCGACGGTCTGGTGAACCGCGCCGCCGAGATCGAGACCCTGATGAAGGAGCGGTTGGGCCGGGTCCAAGCCGACGACGACCGCATCGGCGACGTGCGGGGCCGCGGCGCGATGATCGCCGTCGAGCTGGTCAAGTCGGGCACCACCGAGCCCGACGCCGAGCTGACCAAGGCGCTGTGCGCCAGCGCCCACACCCAAGGCGTCATCGTATTGTCTTGCGGCACTTACGGGAACGTGCTGCGCTTCCTGCCCCCGCTGGCCATCTCCGATGACCTCCTGAACGAGGGCCTCGACGTGCTGGCGGAGGCGCTCAAGAAGCTCTGACATGTGACGGTGTTCACAGCCTCGCCCGTCCGTTGAGTAGCATCCGTCGAAACACTCGAGCCTGACCGACGGATGACCTATTGAGGGAATACATGACTGCACTGCAGTCGTGGTGGCACCAGCCGGACCACTACGACTGGCTCTCGAGCTACCTCGAGGTGCAGGGGTTGCGCGGGCTGACCCGCTTCATGATGGTGGCCGTCATCCTGTTGCTCTGTGCCGCACCACTTCTCATGCATCTGAGCCCGGACGGACCGGCGGCCGGGATCCCGTCGGCGCTGTCGTGGGCGGTCGCCGCGGTGAACGTCGGCCTCGCGGCGATATGGGCACGCCGGTGGCCCACCGCGGCCCAGTCCAAAGCCTTCGCGCTGATCGCCGCGCTGTGTATCGCGGCGTTCTGCATGCTCGACCAGAACCCGGCGGCCGGCATGCTCGGTTGTGCGGTGTTCGCGGCCCTGGCCGGATACGTGGCGTTCTTCCACACCAGTCCCTACCTGGTGGCGGTCTTCGTGCTGGCACTCACCACCACCGTCATCAGTGCGGCGCGGGTGGCCGCGGCGGGTGATCCGGCCGCCGCGGCGGGAAAGTTCCTGGTGGTACTGGTCAGCGTCCTGGCCGTACCGTGCTCGGTTCAGGTGGTGGTCCATCTGCTGGGCAGCGACGCGGCCGAGTCCGACATCGACGCGCTCACCGGGGTGCGCAACCGGCGAGGCTTCTACCGGGCCGCCTATGACCTGGTGCTCGGGGCGCGTGACGCCAGGACGACCATCAGCCTGGTGCTGGTCGACCTGGACGGTTTCAAGCGGATCAACGACACCCACGGCCACACCGCAGGCGACAAGCTGCTCATCGCCGTCAGCGACATCTTGCGCAGGCATGCCGACGGCGACAACATCGCAGCACGCTTCGGCGGCGAGGAGTTCGTCATCGCCGGGAACATCGCCGACGGCGTAGCGGTGGCGCTCGCCGACCGGGTGCGCCACGATGTGGCCGCGCTACCCGAGTTGATCACCGTCAGCGTCGGCGTGGCCACGGCACAGGTGGGCGGCATCACCGATGCCGAGGTGCGCGCGTTGCTCGATCGCCTGGTGGAAGCCGCCGACGGTGCCATGTACGACGCCAAGCGCGCGGGCGGGAACCGGGTGCAGTTGAGCGCCCAGCCGGTCCGCCCGCGCTGACGACCTCAGTGCGGGACCGGCGTGCGTCGATGCCAGAACGAGCGGCGGCGGCGCGGCTCGAGCACCTCGTCGGGCTCATCGATCTCCGTGGCCACCGGGCGCCGCGCATAACTTGCGTCGCGAACGCTGCGCACCGACAACCGGCCCACGGCCATCGCGGCCAGCACGGCGATGAGGGTGCCCAGCCCGGTGAAGAACGCCAACTCCAGCAGCAGCACGCCGTTCGAGTTGAGCGATGTCGTCGGGGCGCCGATATCGCCCAGCGCCAGCGTCGCGGTGAACGACCTGCCGATGACGAACCAGACGCCGGCCGCCACGCCCAGCCAACCGCCGAGCATCGCCGTCGCGCGGTTGCCCGACATCAGCAGCATCAGACCGCCGAGCACCGCCACCACGCCGGGTAGCACCTCGAGCCAGCCGCGGGCCGCGGTCCAGGTCCACGCCTGGGCCGGGGTGTAGGCGAAGTCCAGGTAGGGGCCGATGAACGGCGCCAGCGCACCCCACGCACCCAGCACCACCAAGAGAAATCCGCTCGCAGCGCCTCGGCTGCGCGGGATCGCGAGCCGTCCGGTGCGGGCCGGAACCACAGTCTCGGTCATATCTCCTCCTCATTCCCGATGCGCCGGGATACCCGTTAGCCGAGTTGGTGAATCCTGGCAGTCCAGGAATAACTCTCAGCAAACCGGTGTGCGTCTGGGTAGGATCCGTGTCGACGCGCTTTCTCCATGTCGGACTCCGGGGATGGCCCGCCCCAAACCCGATCGCCGACAGACGAGCTAACAGTGAACTGGATCCGCAGGTGGTGGCGACAGCCCGACCACTACGACTGGCTGTCCGATTATCTGGACTCACAAGGCCAGCAACGCCCCATCCGGATATTTCTCGCCATGACGCTCGCGGTGCTCAGCCTGATCCCCATCCTGATGCAGCTGAGCCGCGGCGGCCCGGTCGGCGTGCTCGCCATGGTCGTCATGATCACCGCGTCCGGGTTGTGTCTGGTCATGGCGGCGATGTGGTTGATCCGATGGCCCACCCGCACCCAGTCCCGGGTGTTCGCCATCGGGTCGGCGATCTGTGTCGGTGCCGCCTGCCTGGCCGAGCCGGACCCGCAGTCCGGGCTGATCGGCTGCAGCATCTTCGCGGCCATCGCCGGTCTGGTGGCGTTCACCCACACCAGCCCGTACCTCGCGTTGATCACGACGATCGCTCTGGTGGCAGTCACCGGTTGCGCGGCGAAGATCGCCGCGCACGGTGACCTGATGGGCGGGGTGAGCAAGGCGATCATCGTGCTGGTCGGCGTCATCACCGTCCCCGCCGTCGGCCAGATCATGGTGCAGATGCTGGGTACCGGCGCGGTCCAGTCCGACGTCGACGCACTGACCGGGCTGCACAACCGGCGCGGTTTCTACCGGGGGGCCTCCGACCTGATCACCCGCGCCCGGCATCACCGCGCCACCCGCGTCGGCGTGGTGCTGGCGGACCTCGACAACTTCAAACGAATCAACGACACCGCCGGGCATGCGGCCGGGGACCGGGTGCTGATCGCCGTCGCTGCCGCGCTGCGACGGGTGGCCGGCAAAGCGGCGATCACCGCCCGGGTGGGCGGCGAGGAGTTCCTGGTCGCCGCGGCGGTGGGCGGTGGTGGACTGCGGGCCCTGGCCGAGCGGGTCCGTGCCGAGGTCGACCACCTGCCACACGGCGTGACCATCAGTGTCGGTGCGGCCTGCGCCCGATCGGCGGACGACACCGACATCCGGCTACTGCTGGAGCAGCTGATCGAGATGGCCGACACCGCCATGTACACCGCAAAGCGGGCGGGCGGAAACCGGATTCACTGCTGCGATCTGGACGCGCTGCCGGACCATCGGAGCGCTATGCCAGCGCCACCGCCAGCAGCACCACCGCGATCAGCGGGAACACGCCCTGCGTGACGGCGGCACGCGCCTTGTCCGGGGACGACAGCAGCAGGACCAGCGCCGCCGCCAACATCGAGCCGACCCCGGCGAAGATCAGCGCGGCACCGACGGCCGTGCAGCCGGACAGCAGGAACGCGATACCGATCCCCGCCATGATCGCCAGGAACAAGTTGTAGAACCCCTGGTTGAAGGCGAGCTCCTTGGTGGCCGCCGCTTCTTCCGCGGAGATACCGAAGGTCGCCCTGGTCCGGGCCGAGGTCCAGGTCAGCGATTCCATCACGAAGATGTACACGTGCAGCAGCGCGGCAAGGCCCGCGACGATCACACCGGCGGTCAGCATGCCGTCTATTCAAACAGTCCGACGCCGCCCAGTCCGGCGACCGGAGGTTGCAGGCCCAGGTGTGTCCACGCCTGCGGTGTCGCCACCCGGCCGCGCGGGGTCCGGGCGATCATGCCGGCCCGCACCAGGAACGGCTCGCAGACCTCTTCCACGGTGGTCGCTTCCTCCCCCACCGCGACGGCCAGGGTGGACACCCCGACCGGCCCGCCGCCGAAGCTGCGGGTCAGCGCCGACAAAACGGCACGGTCCAGCCGGTCCAGGCCGAGCTCGTCGACGTCGTAGACCTCCAGCGCCAACTTGGCGATGTCGCGGGTGATCACCCCGTCGGCGCGCACCTCGGCGTAGTCGCGCACGCGTCGCAGCAGGCGGTTGGCGATCCGGGGTGTTCCCCGGGAGCGCCGCGCCACCTCCGAACCGGCCTCGGCCCCGAGTTCGATACCCAGGATCCCGGCGGAGCGGGCCAAGACCCGCTCCAGGTCGGCGGGCTCGTAGAAATCCATGTGCGCGGTGAAGCCGAACCTGTCGCGCAGCGGCCCGGTCAGCGCTCCGGATCGGGTGGTGGCACCCACCAGGGTGAACGGCGCGACGTCGAGCGGAATCGAGGTGGCGCCAGGGCCTTTGCCGACGACAACGTCCACCCGGAAGTCCTCCATCGCGAGGTAGAGCATCTCCTCGGCGGGCCGGGCGATCCGATGGATCTCGTCGATGAACAGCACGTCACCCTCGACCAGGTTGGACAGCATCGCCGCGAGGTCGCCCGCGCGTTCCAGCGCGGGACCCGAGGTGACGCGCAGCGCCGCGCCGAGCTCGGCGGCGATGATCATCGCCAACGATGTCTTGCCCAGGCCGGGTGGACCGGACAGCAGGATGTGATCCGGTGTGCCGCCGCGGTTCTTGGCTCCTTCGAGGACGAGCTGTAGCTGTTCGCGCACCCGGTGCTGGCCGATGAACTCCTGCAGCGACTTGGGCCGCAGACTCGCGTCGACATCGCCTTCACCGACGGTCAGTGCGGGTGAGACGTCCCGCTCGGGTTCTTCGCCGGAGTCCTCGTTGAATCTGCCCATCACTTCTTACCCAGCATCGACAGCGCGGCGCGCAGCGCACTGGACGTGGTGGCCTCCGGGTCGTCGGCGAGCACCTTGTCGGTGGCCTCCTCGGCCTGCTTGGCGGCAAAACCAAGCCCGACAAGGGCTTCCACGACAGGGCCGCGAATACCGAACCCGCCGCCGGTCACCGGGCCCGCACCGGCGACCGCGCCGATCTTGTCGCGCAGCTCCAGCACCATGCGTTCGGCACCGCGCTTGCCGATGCCGGGCACTCGGATCAGCGCGTTGACATCGCCGTCGGCGAGCGCTTGGCGCAGCGCCTGGGCGTCGTAGACGGCGAGGGTGGCCAGCGCGATCTTGGGTCCGACGCCGGATACCCCCAGCAGCGTGGAGAACAGGTCCCGGGCCTCGCCGTCGACGAAGCCGTACAGCGTCATCGAGTCCTCACGCACGATCATCGCGGTGATCAACCGGGTCTCGTCGCCGCGGCGCAAGGTCGCCAGCGTGGACGGGGTGGCCATCACCTTGTAGCCGACACCGGCGGCCTCGATGACCGCGTGATCCAGCGCGATGTCGATCACCTCGCCGCGCACCGAGGCGATCATGCCCGGGCCGCCTTCAGCCGGGCCTGATAGGTGCGTTTGGCCTCGGCGGCCTTGGCCTCCGCCTCGGCCATCCGCGCGATCATCGGTGCGCGCCAGCAGTGGCAGATGGCCAGCGCGAGTGCATCCGCGGCGTCGGCAGGTGTCGGTTTCTGTTGCAGGGCAAGGATTTTGGTGACCATGGTGGTGACCTGCGCCTTGTCCGCCCTGCCGTTTCCGGTCACCGCGGCCTTCACCTCACTGGGGGTGTGGAAGTGCACGTCGATATCGCGCCTGGCGGCCGCCAGGGCGATGACGCCACCGGCCTGCGCGGTGCCCATCGCGGTGTTGGCGTTGTGGTTGGCGAACACCCGCTCGATGGCGATGACGTCGGGTCGGTGGGTGTCCATCCAGTATTCGACGGCGTCACTGATGGTGAGCAGCCGCTTGTGCAGCGGGCTGTCCGCGGGGGTGCGCACCACGTCGACATCGAGGGCGATGACGTGCCTGCCCCGACCGGTCTCGATGACCGACAGGCCGCAGCGCGTCAACCCGGGATCGACTCCCATTACCCGCACGCCAATCCCTTCGCCGAACAGAACACGTGTTCGATTAGGGTAACCGGCGGGTGTGTCGCCTCCGGACAGGGACACGCCCGCCATCAGATCGAGTAGTGCCCGGATCGCCAACCCTGCGCCACCCGCAGCGCGTGCTCGTCGATCCGCGCGCCGGACCGCCGCCAGCCGCGTACCAACTCGGTCTCCACCTCGTGGCCGCCGCGTTCGATGACGATGCGCCATCGCCACCCGAGACCCTTGGTCAGCAGCCAGAACGGCCACAGCAGCAGAAACGGCGCGGCGAGCACCAGGCTGAACCAATCGAGGTCGATGACATCGCTGAGATCGGGGAAAGGCCACCACCGCCGGTGCACCGACCACTGCGTCCCGTTGGGGTCCGTGACGACTGCCATGCCGACATCCTGGCAGTCTTGTTTCATGCATGTCGTCATCGCCGGTGGACACGGCAAGATCGCCCTCATCCTGGAACGCCTGCTCGCCGACCGCGGTGACACGGTGAGCGGACTGATCCGCAATCCCGACCATCGCGCCGATCTGGAAGCCGTGGGCGCCCAGGCCGTCGTGCTCGACCTGGAGCGGGCGACTGTCGAACAGGTCACCGCCGCGGTCCACGACGCCGACGCGGTGGTGTTCGCCGCCGGTGCCGGGCCGGGCAGTGGTGCGGGGCGCAAGCAGACCGTCGACCACGATGCGGCGGTCCTGCTCGCCGACGCCGCGGAAGCCGCCAGGGTGCAGCGCTACGTGATGGTGTCGGCGATCTCCGCTGATGACCGCAGCCTGGATGCGGGTTACGACGAGGTGTACCGCGCCTACATCCGGGCCAAATCCGATGCGGACGCCAATGTTTCGGCCCGCACCGCGTTGCGGACGACCATCGTGCGCCCGGGTCGGCTCACCGACGAACCGGGCACCGGGACCGTGCACGTCGCCGAGTCGACCGGCCGGGGCGCGATCCCGCGCGAGGACGTGGCCGCGGTTCTGCTGGCGGTGCTGGACACGCCGGGCTCCGCGGGACGGACCTTCGAACTGGTGTCCGGCGGTACCCCGATCACCGCGGCGCTGACCGGCTAGTCCTCGTCGAGCGCGGCGGCGACGTCCTCGGGGATGTCCACGTTGGTGTACACCTCTTGCACGTCATCGCTGTCTTCCAGCGCGTCGACGAGTTTGAGCACCTTGCGGGCCGCTTCGAGGTCCACCTGCACACTCACCGACGGCTGGAAGCCGGACTCGGCCGAGTCGTAGTCGATCCCGGCGTCCTGCAGGGCGGTGCGCACCGCGACCAGGTCGGTGGGCTCGGAGATGATCTCGAAGCTCTCACCCAGGTCGTTGATGTCCTCGGCCCCGGCTTCCAGGACCGCGGCCAGCACGTCGTCCTCGGTCAGCCCGTTCTTCTCCAGGGTCACCACGCCCTTGCGGGTGAACAGGTAGGACACCGATCCGGGATCGGCCATGTTGCCGCCGTTGCGGGTCATCGCGACCCGGACCTCACCGGCGGCGCGGTTCTTGTTGTCCGTCAGACATTCGACCAGGACGGCCACGCCATTGGGGCCGTAGCCCTCGTAGGTGATGGTCTGCCAGTCGGCGCCGCCGGCCTCTTCACCTGCGCCGCGCTTGCGCGCCCGCTCGATGTTGTCGTTGGGCACCGAGGTCTTCTTGGCCTTCTGGATGGCGTCGTAGAGGGTCGGGTTGCCACCCGGGTCGCCGCCGCCGGTGCGCGCGGCGACCTCGATGTTCTTGATCAACTTGGCGAAGTTCTTGCCGCGGCGGGCGTCGACGATCGCCTTCTTGTGCTTCGTGGTGGCCCACTTGGAATGGCCGCTCATGCAGGTACGCCCTCTTTCTGCTCCAACTCTGGCTGTCCACTCTACGTGGCGAGGTCACCGGCGATAAGCGCTGCTGCTTCAGGTCGTCTAATCAGCCTTCGGCTTGCTCAGGTCGTACACCGTGTTCGTGCCGACCTTGACGGGCATGAAGGTGGCCTTGACCCAATCCGAGATATCGGTGTGCACGTTACGGCCGAAACCGCCGTGGCCGTTGGAGTCCGGCAGGATGTAGTAGCCGACCTGGCGGCCGGCGACGTCGTCCTTGAATTGGCTCAAGGTGGGCACCGGGTCACTTCCGGTGAACCCGCCGATAGCCATGACCGCTGTGCCGGTGGACAATTCGAGCGACGACGCCGCCGAGGACCGGTTGATCGCCGCCGACCACGGTGTGCCGGCGTTCTTCAACAGGGCATCGAGTTGGGCGTCGTCCTTGTCCTGGCCCCAACCGCCATGCCGGTCGTCGGCCTGCGCCGGGCCCACCGACGGACTTCCACCGCTGTGCGGTTGGCCGACGGTGGCCAGCGAGTACGCCGCCGAACCCGCGAGGCCGGCCAGCACGCCGACCGCCACGGCGGCCGTCGCGACCCGGCGGCGCTGATGCGTCGCCAGTGACCACAGCAGCGTGACCGTCGCGAGCACGGTCACCGCGAGGATCACCCAGCGCAGCGGCGGCAGCCAACTCGCGTTGCGGCCCAGGATCCACCAGCTCCAGCCGCCGGTGGCCAGCAGCAGACCCGCCAGACCGATTCGGCCGAACCAGCTCGCCCGCCGCTGCCACATCTCGTGCAGGCCGATGGCGAACATCGCGGCCACCGCCGGAGCGAGCGACATGCAGTAGTAGGGATGCACGTTGGTCTTCATGAAGCTCAGTACCAGGCCGTCGACCAGCAGCCAGCCGCCGAACAGGATGGTGGCGGCCCGCACCAGATCGGTGCGGGGCGCGCGCCCGCGCGAGATCAGCACCAGCACCGTCGCGAGCAGCGCGGCGACCAGCAGCCAGCCGATCTCGTAACCGAACTCGCCGGTGAACAGCCGCGGCAGGCCCTGCTGCTGGTCGCCCCAGCCCCCCATGCCGCGGTGTGGCTGGGCGACGGCCTGCCCGGCCGACGCGCCGATCTGTGCCCCGTGCTGAAATCCGTAGTTGTTGTGGCCGAGCACCCGGCCGAATCCGTTGTAGCCCAACACCAGGTTCATGAAGTTGTCGTCGGTGGAACCCGCCAGATACGGCCGTGAGGACGCGGGCCAGATGAGGGTCAGCAGCACGTACCATCCGGACGCCGCGAGGAACGCCGCGAGACTGCCCACCAGGTGCAGCAGCCGGGTCCGCAGCACGACCGGCGCGGCGATCAGATACACCAGTCCGACCGCGGGCATCGACATGAGCCCTTCGAGCATCTTGGCCAGGAAGGCGAACCCCAGCGCCACCCCGGCCAGTGCCATCCAGCGGGCGCCGTGGTCTCCCAGCGCGCGGACGGCGCAGTACGCGGCGGCCGTCATCAGCAGCACCATCGCCGCGTCGGGATTGTTGAACCGGAACATCAACGCCGCCACCGGCGTCAGGGCCAGCGCGGCGCCGGCGAGCAGCGCGGCGCGCGGCCCGCTGGTCCGGCGCACGGCGGCGTAGAGCAGCCAGACCGAGCCGACGGCCATCAGCGCCTCGGGCACCAGCATGCTGGCACTGCTGAATCCGAAGATCTGACCGGACAGGCCCATCACCCACTGCGACACCGGCGGCTTGTCCACGGTGATGAAGTTGTGCGGATCAAGTGACCCGAACAGCAGCGCCTCCCAGTTCACGGACCCGGCCTGGGCCGCCGCGGCGTAGAACTGGTTGCCCATCCCGTTGACGGTGAGGTTCCACAGGTAGAGCACCGCGGTGCCGAGCAACAGCAGCGGCAGCGCCCAGCGCTGCCGGCTGCCCGTCGGCGCGGGGGCGTCGGAGACGGCTTGGGCGGTATCGGGTGTCGCGGTCTCGTATGGCGCTGTTGTCACACTGCCATTGAGGACTTGTTACATGTGAACAAGCTGTGCGCGGCACCTACCGTCGCTGTGACAGCAAACTCCATGCCGGCGTTGGCCGAACGTTCACCGCAACGAGTCGACGAAGAGCTTGTGTACCCGGCGATCACCGGTCATCTCGGGATGGAACGCCGTCGCGAGCATGCGGCCCTGCCGGACCGCGACGGGGTGACCGCCGGCCCGCGCCAGCACCTCGACGCCGGCGCCGACCCTTTCCACCCACGGCGCGCGGATGAACACCGCGTGCACCTCGGTGTCCAGACCCTCGAATTCGACGTTTTCTTCGAAAGAGTCGACCTGTCGCCCGAAAGCGTTGCGCCGCACCGTCATATCGATACCGCGCAGGGGTTCGGCCTTGCGCCCGTCGGCCCCGGCGTCCAGGATCTCGGTGGCCAGCAGGATCATTCCCGCACACGAACCGTAGGCAGGCATCCCGTCGGCCAACCGCGCGCGCAACGGCTCCAGCAATTCGAACTCGCGCAGCAGATGGCTGATCGCCGTCGATTCACCGCCCGGGATCACCAGGGCGTCCACGGCTTCCAGTTCGGGCAGTCGGCGCACCGTCAGCGCTTCGGCGCCGGCTTCGCGCAGCGCCGCCAGATGCTCGCGGGTATCACCCTGCAGGGCGAGCACCCCCACCCGCACCGTCACTTGGCGGGCGGGGTGAAGTCCCGCTGGTAGCGGGTCAGCCCCTCCTGCATGACGGACGCGACCATCTCGCCGTACTGGTTGAACAGCTTGCCCTGGGTCAGGGCCCGGCCACCGCACGCCGACGGCGAGGACTGGTCGTACAACAGCCATTCATCGGCCCGGAACGGGCGCATGAACCACATCGCGTGATCCAGCGACGCGATGTTCAGATGCTTGCGCTCGTCGGGGTGATTCACCTGTGCCGAACCGAGCAGCGTGAGATCGCTGAGGTAAGCCAGCGCGCAGATGTGCAACACCGAGTCGTCCGGCAGCGGATCGCGGTGCCGGAACCACACCTGCTGTTGGGAAGCCTTGCCGGGCACCTTCTGCACCCGGGCGCGCGGCACGATCCGGACGTCCCATTCGTCGAACTGTGCGAACCCGGCGTCGTCGAACGCGCCCCCGGACCGGAAGCCCGGCAGATCGTCGGGACCGGGCGCGGCCGGCATCTCGTCCTGATGTTCGATCCCGCTCTGGTCGGCCTGGAACGACGCCGACATGCTGAAGATCGTCTGGCCGTGCTGGATGGCACTCACCCGGCGGGTGCAGAACGACCCGCCGTCGCGCAGCCGCTCCACCAGATACACCGAGGGTGCCCGGGCGTCACCGGGGCGCAGGAAGTACCCGTGCAGCGAATGCACCTGGAATGCCGGATCGACGGTGCGGACGGCGGATACCAGTGACTGGCCGGCGACGTGCCCCCCGAATGTGCGCTGCAGGAAGCCCGACTCCGGACTGAACACCCCACCGCGATAGATGTTGACCTCGAGCTGTTCCAGGTCGAGGATCTCTTCGATCGCCACAGGTGGTTTTTACCAGCCGCGTTCGGCGAGCCGGTGTGGCACCGGGATGTCGTCGACGTTGATGCCGACCATCGCCTCACCGAGACCGCGCGACACCTTGGCCAGCACATCGGGATCGTCGTAGAAGGTGGTGGCCTTCACGATCGCGGCACCACGCTCGGCCGGGTTACCGGACTTGAAGATCCCCGACCCCACGAACACACCCTCAGCACCGAGCTGCATCATCATCGCCGCGTCCGCCGGGGTCGCGATACCGCCGGCGGTGAACATCGTCACCGGCAACTTGCCGGCCCGCGCCACCTCGACCACCAGATCGTAGGGCGCCTGCAATTCCTTCGCCGCGACGAACAACTCATCCTCCGACAGCGAGGTCAGCCGACGGATCTCGCCACCGATGGTCCGCATGTGGGTGGTGGCGTTGGAGACATCCCCGGTGCCGGCCTCACCCTTGGAGCGGATCATCGCCGCGCCTTCGCTGATCCGGCGCAGCGCCTCACCCAGATTGGTGGCACCGCACACGAACGGCACGGTGAACTTCCACTTGTCGATGTGGTTGGCGTAGTCGGCAGGAGTCAGCACCTCGGACTCGTCGATGTAATCCACCCCGAGGGCCTGCAGGATCTGCGCCTCGACGAAATGCCCGATCCGGGCCTTGGCCATCACCGGGATGGTGACCGCGTCGATGATGCCCTCGATCATGTCGGGATCACTCATCCGCGACACCCCGCCCTGGGCGCGGATATCGGCAGGAACCCGCTCCAAAGCCATCACCGCGACCGCACCGGCCGCCTCCGCGATCCGGGCTTGCTCCGGGGTGACCACGTCCATGATGACGCCGCCCTTGAGCATCTCGGCCATCCCGCGCTTCACCCGGGCGGTGCCGGTCTGGTTACCGTTATTGACTGCGCCACCGATTCCCCGGTCGCTGCGCTCCTGCCCGCCGAAATCCATCACAATCTCCTCCACTCAGCTACTGATCCAGTCTAAAGGTGGCGCCAAATCAATTGGATCCGCAGCCTCAACGAATCTGCTGAGGCTGCGTACCCGGTCCTTCGCCGCGCACATCGGCGAGTTCACCGGCGTGTGCCAGAAGTTCGCCGAGCTGCAGCGGATAGACGGACTCCCCCTTGGCGACCAGCTCGGCGATCATTGTCTCATCGCACCAAAGGTGGCCGTGAATGTAGCGGCGCTCCAGCGGCGTGCGACCGGTCGCGGCCGGTTCGAATCGGCGGGTGCGGTGCAGGAAGTACAGCTCCTCGCTGCGCACCACCGACCCGTTGAAGTCGATGATGGCGTCGCGGCGCCACACCGGGCCCACCAGCTCGCCGGCGGTCACCTGCAATCCGGTCTCCTCGGCGAGCTCACGCGCCGCGGTCTGGGCGAGTTCCTCGCCCGCCTCGACAGCACCGCCGATGGTGAACCACCAGAGCCGCGCCTCCTCGCCCGCGCGGGCCGGGTCGGATCCCTGGAACAGCAACACCCGACCGTCCTCGTCGAGCAGCACGACGCGCGCGGAGACCCGCCTGCTGACCAGCCCGGCATCGCGGGCCGCCGGTCCGGCGCGTTCGGCGATCTCGAAGTAGGTCGGCAGCGCCGCTGTTCCGCCCAGGTGCAGCAACCGCACCATCGGGCGTTCGCGCAGGGTCAGGGTGTCGCGGACGGCGTCGTTGTGGAACCGGCGGGCCAGCAGCACCCGCGCCTCGGCATCGGCCAGTTCGGCGACCAGCGCCACCGGCAGCGCCGACGGCGCGACGGCCTCCAGCGCCGCCGACAGTTCGTTCTCGGCGGCCTCGCGGCCGGTGCGCGGGGCCCGTTCGGCGACGTCGGCCAACGCGGCCAGCCGCTGACCTCCGGGCGCCCGCCCGAAGGCATCGACCGCGACGGCCCGGGCCACCACCGCGCGGCGGGCCAGGGTGGCGTCCAGTGCCTGCCAGGACAGGTCATAACGCACGTGCAGGCGGTCCAGCCGGTTGGCGGTCAGGTAGGCCCA
The DNA here is from genome assembly GCA_016197365.1 of Mycolicibacterium cosmeticum. Taxonomy (GTDB): domain Bacteria; phylum Actinomycetota; class Actinomycetes; order Mycobacteriales; family Mycobacteriaceae; genus Mycobacterium; species Mycobacterium cosmeticum_A. The sequence continues at coordinate 448,061 of JACPVS010000021.1, forward strand.
CGACCCGGTCAGCAGGACGGCGGCACCGAGCACGACGGCCAGCACGATCAGCAGGATGGTCACGTGCCCACCTGAACCTTGACCCCCGAAATGGCGACGGTCTCGTACACCCGCATGATGTCGGCCGCCACCACCGACCAGTCGTAGCGCTGCACCGCGGCGGTGGCCGCCTCGATGTAGCGGCGGCGCAGCGCGTCGTCGCCGAGCACCGCGACGAGTGCGTCCCCCAGCGCGTCGGCGTCATCGAGGGGCACCAGTCGCCCGGCCGTGCCGTTGTCGAGTACGCGGCGGAACGCATCCAGGTCGCTGGCGACCACCGCCGTTCCGGCGGCCATCGCCTCCACCAGCACGATGCCGAAACTCTCGCCGCCGGTGTTGGGCGCGCAGTACACGTCGGCGCTGCGCAGTGCCGACGCCTTGGTGGCATCGTCGACCTGACCCAGAAATCGCAGGTGCGAAGCCAGCGCTCCAGCCTCGCCCGCCAGTTCCTCGTCGTCCCCGCGGCCCACCACCAGCACCTCCACGTCGGGGAAGGCACCGACCAGCCGGGGCAGCGCCGCCAACAGCACCTCCATGCCCTTGCGCGGCTCGTCGAAGCGGCCGAGGAACAGCACGCATTTGCCTGCGCGCGGGTAACCCGGCAGCGGCGCCGCACCCGCGAACGCCGAAATCGTGACGCCGTTGGGGATTTCGACGGCGTCGGAACCGAGCGCCTCCATCTGCCAGCGGCGCGCCAGATCCGACACCGCGATGCGGCCGACGATTTTCTCGTGCCAGGGCCGCAGGAGACCTTGAAACACGCTGAGCGTCAACGACTTCGTGGTCGAGGTGTGAAACGTCGCGACGATAGGTCCCTCGGCGACCATCAGCGCCAGCATCGACAGGCTGGGCGCGTTGGGCTCATGCAGATGCAGGACGTCGAAATCGCCTTGGCTGAGCCACTTCTTGACGGTGCGGTGGCTGGCCGGCCCGAACCGGAGCCGGGCGACGGATCCGTTGTACGGGATGGGCACGGCCTTGCCACCCGACACCACATAGTCCGGCACCTCGACGTGTGGGCTCGACGGGGCCAGCACGCTCACGTGATGTCCCTGCGCGCGGTACACCTCGGCAAGTTGCAAGACATGGACCTGTACCCCGCCAGGCACATCGAAGGAGTACGGGCACACCATCCCGATGCGCATCAGCGCTCCGGCTCTCCCCCGCCGAGCCGCGCGCGACGCTCGGCGGAGAGGTCGGCCAGCCACTGCGGCTGCAGCATGTGCCAGTCGGCGGGGTGGGTGGCGATGTCCGCGCTGAACTGGTCGGCCAGCGCCTGGGTGATGACCTGCACGTCACCGGATGACGTGTCCAGGGCGGGATGGATGCGAATGGCCGCGCCGTCACCTTCGTACCAGCAGTAGGTGGGCAGCAGCGCCGCGCCGGTCTCAAGCGCCAGCCGCGCCGGACCACCGGGCAGCCGAGTGGCCTCCCCGAAGAGGTCGACCTGCACGCCTGCGCGGGTCAGGTCGCGGTCGGACATCAGGCACACCAGGCCATTGCCGCGCAGCCGCTCGGCCAGCACCTCCGACGGCGGACGCGCTCCCCCCGTCAACGGCAGCACCTCGAAACCGAGGCTCTCGCGATAGTCGACGAACCGCTGGTACAGCGATTCCGGTTTGAGCCGTTCGGCCACGGTGGCGAATTTGCCGTGCGTGTTGGTGAGCCACACCCCGGCCATGTCCCAGTTACCGCTGTGCGGCAGCGCCAGGATCGCGCCGCGGCCGGCGGCCAGCGCGGCGACGACGTTCTCCTCGCCGAAAGCCAGTTCCCGCAGCCGGGTGGCGAGCTTGGTGTGGTCCATGGACGGCAGCCGGAACGCCTCGCGCCAGTACCGGGCGTAGGAGGCCAGCGAGGCGCGGACCAGGCTGCCCGGCACCTGCGCAGGCGCGACGCCGAGGATTCTGGACAGGTTCTTGCGCAGCTGCTCGGGTCCGCCGCCGCGTGCGGCGTACAGCGCTCCGGCGTCGAACATGTTGCGCGCGGCGAACTCCGGCATCGCCCGCACCAGGCGCCAGCCCGCCGCGTAGCCCAGGTCGGTCAGCTCGCCGCCCATGGGCACCCGCAACCCACGGACCTTCGGCAATCCCGCCGACGGTGTGCTCACTGCTCGCCTCCCGCGGGGGGCGCCGGATCGGCGCTGGGCATGGCGTCCATCGCGCCGGGCGACGTGCGGACGGCGTGCAGCCGTTGCGCGACGGTGACGACGCTGGCCACCGCGAGCAGCCACATGGCGATCTCCAGGATCAGCGGCACCCCGAACAGACCGGACAGCCCGGCGCCGGCGAGCACGATGACCAGCCGCTCGGGCCGTTCGATGATGCCGCCGTCCCCGCGCAGTCCGCTTGCCTCGGCGCGGGCCTTGACATAGGAAATGACCTGCGAGGTCACCAGGCAGATCAGGGTGGCGACCAGCAACTGCGCGTTCTGCATACTGAACGCGATCCACCACGCCAGACCGCAGAAGATCGCGCCGTCGGCGATGCGGTCGCAGGTGGCGTCGAGCACGGCGCCGAACCGGGTGCCCCCGCCACGTTCCCTGGCCATGGCGCCGTCGAGCATGTCGGCGAGCACGAAGATGAAGACGGCCACCGAGCCCCACCACAGCTGGCCCATCGGGTACATCAGCAACGCGGCGAGCACCGAACCCGCGGTGCCCAGGACGGTGATGATGTCCGGGGTGAAGCCGACGCGCAGCGCCGCCCTGGCGACCGGTCGGGACAGCTTGGTGTACGCCGCCCTGGTCATCAGGTAGAAGTCGCTCATGGGCCGGTCTCGACCCATGCGCCGGCCAGCAGGCTGCGGGTGTCGTGCAGCAACTGTGGAATCACCTTCGCCCCGCCGATGATGGTGATGAAGTTGGCATCCCCGCCCCAGCGCGGCACCACATGCATGTGCAGGTGCTCGGCCAGGGAGCCGCCCGCGGACGTGCCCAGGTTGAGTCCCACGTTGAAGCCGTGTGGGCGGGAGACCGCCTTGATGACGCGAATCGCCTTCTGTGTGAAGGCCATCAGCTCGGCGCTCTCCTCAGGGGTGAGGTCTTCCAGTTCGGACACCCGCCGGTAGGGCACCACCATGAGGTGGCCCGGGTTGTACGGGTAGAGGTTGAGCACCGCGTACACCAGCTCACCGCGCGCGACCATCAGGCCGTCTTCGTCGGACATCTGCGGGATGTCGGTGAACGGTTCCTTCGACAGCGCCGAACCCGCCCCCTTCTTCAACGGGGACTCCGCGATGTAGCTCATCCGGTGCGGCGTCCAGAGCCGCTGTAGATGGTCGGGGTCGCCGACGCCGGTGTCGACGATGGCCTCCGGCGGCCCGGAACCGTCGGTCACGAATCCACCTTGAACACGTCGGCATCGGGTGTGCCGTTCTCGCGGCGGGCGACCCAGTCCACGATGGCGGCCACGGCCGCCTCGCGGGGCACCCCGTTGAGCTGGCTGCGGTCCCCGAACCTGAAGGAGACCGCCCCTGCTTCCACGTCCTTTTCGCCCGCAAGCAGCATGAACGGGATGCGCTGGTTGGTGTGGTTCACGATCTTCTTGGCCATCCGGTCGTCGCTGGCGTCCACCTCGACCCGGATACCACGCGACTTCAGTTCCGCCGCAAGATCTTCCAGGTAGGGCACGTACGCGTCGGCGACCGGGACCCCGACCGCCTGCACCGGCGCCAGCCACGCCGGGAACGCGCCGGCGTAATGCTCGGTGAGCACCCCGAAGAACCGCTCGATCGACCCGAACAGCGCGCGGTGGATCAGCACCGGGCGCTGCCGGCTGCCGTCGGGCGCGGTGTACTCCAGCTCGAACCGGTCGGGCATGTTGAAGTCCAGCTGGATGGTCGACATCTGCCAGTGCCTACCCAGCGCGTCCTTGACCTGCACCGAGATCTTCGGTCCGTAGAACGCGGCACCGCCCGGGTCGGGCACCAGGTCCAGGCCCGACGCCTCGGCAACTTCCCGCAGCGTCGCGGTGGCCTCGTCCCACAGTTCGTCGGAGCCGACGGACTTCTCCGGGTCCCTGGTGGAGAGCTCCAGATAGAAATCGTCGAGACCGTAGTCGGACAGCAGGTCGAGCACGAAGCCCAGCAGCGAGGTCAACTCGTCGCGCATCTGCTCGCGGGTGGTGTAGATGTGCGCGTCGTCCTGCGTCATGCCGCGCACCCGGGTGAGGCCGTGGATGACGCCGGACTTCTCGTACCGGTAGACCGACCCGAATTCGAAGAGGCGCAACGGCAATTCGCGATACGACCGGCCCCGCGAGCGGTAGATCAGGTGGTGCATCGGGCAGTTCATCGGCTTCAGGTAGTAGTCCTGGCCGGGCTTGCGGACGGTGCCGTCCTCGTTGTACTCCGCATCGATCTGCATCGGCGGGAACATGCCGTCGGCGTACCACTCCAGGTGGCCCGACGTGATGTACAGGTTCTCCTTGGTGATGTGCGGGGTGTTGACGAACTGGTAGCCGGCCTGCTCGTGCTTGCGCCGCGAGTAGTCCTCCAGTTCCTTGCGGATGATGCCGCCCTTGGGGTGGAAGACGGGCAGGCCGGAACCGAGTTCATCCGGGAAGCTGAACAGGTCGAGTTCGACCCCGAGCTTGCGGTGGTCGCGGCGCTGCGCCTCTTCGATGAGTTCGAGGTGGCGGTCCAGCGCCTCCTGGGACTCCCACGCGGTGCCGTACACCCGCTGCAGGCTGGCGTTGTTCTGATTGCCACGCCAATAGGCGGCGCTGCTGCGGGTCAGCTTGAACGCCGGGATGAAGCGGGTGGTCGGGATGTGCGGGCCGCGGCACAGGTCTCCCCAGACCCGCTCCTTGGTCCGCGGGTTGAGGTTGTCGTAGGCGGTCAGTTCGTCGCCGCCGACCTCCATGACGTCCGGGTCGCCGGATTTGTCGTCGACGAGTTCCAGCTTGTAGGGCTCGCCGGCGAGTTCCGCGCGGGCCTGATCCTTCGATTCGTAGACCCGCCGGGAGAACAGCTGACCGTCTTTGACGATCTTGGCCATCCGCTTCTCCAGCTTGGCCAGATCCTCGGGGGTGAACGGCTCGGCCACGTCGAAGTCGTAGTAGAAGCCATCCGTGATCGGCGGCCCGATACCGAGCTTGGCCTGCGGGAACAGCTCCTGCACCGCCTGGGCGAGCACGTGCGCGGCGGAGTGCCGGATGACGCTGCGGCCGTCCTCGGTGTCGGCGGCCACCGGCGTGACGTCGACGTCGGCGGCCGGGATCCAGGACAGGTCGCGCAGCCGGCCGTCGCTGTCACGGACCACGACGACGGCATCGGGGGCACCGCGCTCGGGGAGTCCGGCCTCACGGACGGCCGCCCCAGCGGTGGTCCCGGCAGCGACCCGGATCGGGGCTGCGGGGGCAGTGCTGGCGGCGGCGCTCATCAGAGACTCTCCTCATGGTCGATCAGGTTCGCGACCATGTTATCGGGGTGGGTCAGTCCGATCCGATCCCGATCGGGCTCTTCAGCCAGGCCGGTTCGTAGCCGATCAGATCGCCGGCCCAGTAGAGCGCCCCCAGACCCCACAGGCTGGCCACCACCACGAGCGCGGTGAAGGCAGCACTCAGGGCTTTCACCGCGATGTGCTGACGACCGAACCAGGCCATCGCCGCGTCGTAGCGCACCTTCACCCAGTGCAGCGCGACCTGCGCGGCCCGGAACTCGGTTGCCAGGATGGCCAGCCCGAGGAAGACGATCGCCCAGCCCGGCCCGGGGTACGGGATGGCCACGATCCCGACGGCCAGCACCAACAGGCCCACCACGCCGACCACGATGCGGTAGACGAAATCGGCAACGGGGCGTTCCCGCAACCGGTCCCGCCACCGTGCCCAACGGCGCTTGAACTCCGCGAGCCGACTCACGGCTGCCCCGGTTTGAGCCGGATGAACAAGGCGTCGGCCTCGGTGAGCACCTCGTCACCGTCGAGCAACCTGCCGCTGACGTAGAGCTTGCGCCCATCGATCCGGTCGATCCCGGCGTCCACCTGAAGCTCCTTGTCGATCGGCACGATCTTGCGGTAGTCGATACCCAGATGGGCGGTGCGTTGATACATGCTCTTGGTGAGCTTGGCCGTGGTGAAGCCGAGCAGCGAGTCGAAGAGCAACCCGAGCACGCCGCCGTGTACCGCGCCGTTGCGGCCCAGGTGATAGCGCCGGAACCGCGCGGTGCCACCGATGCGGCCGTCCTCGGTCAGCGCGAGGTCCACCGGCACGGACATCAGGTTGCCGCGGTTGGGCAGATCCATCCTTCTCCCGGATGGGGAATGCCACTCGTCGGCCTCGTAGGGGGCCAGCAGCGCCGACACCTTCTCGACCAGATCGGCGGCCTCGCTGATCACCTCGTCGGGCGCATCCGCTGCGCGGGCGTGGTCCTGCAGCGTGCGCACTGCTTCGATGAACCGGCCGTAGTCCGGCCCGCCCTTGTCGGTCGGTTCGGGCGGATTGAAGCCGCCACCGGAGTGCGTTGCTGGGTTCGCCACACCCGTCACGGTATTGCACAGCATGTTCCCAGGACGTGCCGGTCGGGTGCGGCGGGCGAATCCTGGTGACGCACCGGATGATTGGCGGTCGGCCATCCACGCGTTGACTTATGACTGCCGTCACACTACGTTGATTGAAACGTTTCAATCCATTCCCGCGCGTTCGCCACCGCCCCGGCAGCGCCGGCGGTAGCCTGAGGACCCTATGCGAATCGCCCTGTTCGCGACCTGCCTGGCGGATGCGCTGTTTCCGCCCGCTGCGATCGCCACCGTCGCGCTGCTGGAGCGGCTCGGCCACGAGGTGGTGTTCCCTACCGGCCAGACCTGTTGCGGGCAAATGCATATCAACACCGGCTATCTCAAAGAGGCCACCGCGGTGGTACGCCACCACGTCGAGGTCTTCGAGGCCGCCGGCTGCGACGCCGTCGTCGCACCGTCCGGCTCGTGCGTGGGATCGGTGCGCCATCAGCACGCCATGGTCGCCCGCCGCGCCGGTGACGAGGACCTGGCGGTCCGCGCCGAGGCCGTCGCCGCCCGCACCTACGAGCTGTCGGAATTCCTCGTCGACATCCTCGGCGTCGACGACGTCGGCGCGTACTACCCGCACAGCGTCACCTATCACCCGACATGCCATTCGCTGCGCATGCTCGGCGTCGGCGACAAACCGCTGCGTCTGCTGCGCAACGTTCGCGGTCTGACCTTGGTGGAACTTCCGTCGACCGAATCGTGCTGCGGTTTCGGCGGCACCTTCGCCCTGAAGAACTCCGACACCTCCACCGCGATGCTGGCCGACAAGATGACCAACATCCTGGACACCGGGGCCGAGGTGTGCAGCGCCGGGGATTCCTCCTGCCTGATGCACATCGGTGGCGGTCTGAGCCGGCTGCGGGTCGGGGTGCGCACGGTGCACCTGGCCGAGATCCTGGCCACCTCATGACGTTCCTGGGCACCCCGGGTGTGGGCAATCTCCGCGGCGAGGTGTCGTTCCCCACCGCCGCCCGCGAAGCCCTCGGCAACGCGCAGCTGCGCCGCAACATCGGCCACGCCACGCACACCATCCGCGCCAAACGCCTTGCCGCAGTGGCCGAATGCGACGACTGGGAGCAGTTGCGCGCCGCGGGCAGCGCGCTGAAACAGGACGTCATGGCCCGGCTGCCCGAACTGCTCGAACAGTTGGAGCGCAACGTCGTCGCCCGGGGCGGCGTCGTCCACTGGGCGCGCGACGGCGCCGAAGCCAACCAGATCATCACGGCCCTGATCCGGGAGACCGGCGCCGACGAGGTGGTCAAGGTCAAATCGATGGCCACCCAGGAGATCGGCCTCAACGAGCACCTGGAGGCCGAGGGCATCGCGGCCTTCGAGACCGACCTGGCCGAACTCATCGTCCAGCTCGGACATGACAAGCCCAGTCACATCCTGGTGCCCGCGATCCACCGCAACCGCGCCGAGATCCGCGAGATCTTCACCCGCGAGATGCCCGACGCCGGCGAGCTGACCGACGAACCCCGGGTCCTGGCGATGGCCGCCCGCGCCCATCTGCGGCGCAAGTTCCTCACCGCCCGTGTCGCGGTCAGCGGCGCCAATTTCGGTGTGGCCGAGACGGGCACGCTTGCGGTGGTGGAGTCCGAGGGCAACGGCCGGATGTGTCTGACCCTGCCCGACACCCTGATCACCGTGATGGGGATCGAGAAGCTCATCCCCACCTTCGCGGACCTGGAAGTGTTCATGCAACTGCTCCCCCGGTCCTCGACCGCGGAGCGGATGAACCCGTACACCTCGATGTGGACGGGCGTGCACCCTGGCGACGGGCCGCAGCAGTTCCATCTGGTGCTGCTCGACAACGGCCGCACCCGGGTGCTGGCAGATGAGGTGGGACGTGCTGCGCTGCACTGCATTCGGTGTAGCGCCTGCCTGAACGTGTGCCCGGTCTACGAGCGCACCGGCGGGCACGCCTACGGGTCGGTGTACCCCGGCCCCATCGGCGCGATCCTGAGCCCGCTTTTGACGGGCACCACGGGACACGACGACCCCAACGCGAGCCTGCCGTACGCGTCCTCGTTGTGCGGCGCGTGCTTCGAGGCCTGCCCGGTGCGCATCGACATCCCCTCGATTCTGGTGCACCTGCGGGCCGAGCAGGTCGATCAGGATCGCGGCGGGCTCCCCGGTGGCCAGGACCTGGCGATGAAGGCGGCGGGCTGGGCGATGTCCTCCCCCGGCCGATTCGCGCTGGCGGAGAAGGCACTCGGCGCGGGGCGGTTGATCGCGGGCAAGGATCACCGCATCGGCGCCCTGCCCTGGCCGGCATCCAAATGGACCGGCAGCCGCGACCTCCCCGAGCCCCCGAAGGAGACCTTCCGGCAATGGTGGGAACGCACCCGCGGGAGCCAGAAATGACCGACCCCCGCACCGTGGTGCTCGGCCGGATCCGATCGGCACTGGCCGCTGCGCCACCCGAACCCGTTGTGGTGCCGCGGGATTACGCACACGGCCCGCTGACCGGCCCCGCCGACGTCGACCGCTTCGCCGAGGCGGTCGCCGAATACCGGGCGCGGGTGCACCGGGTCACCGACGTCGCCGCGACGGTACGTGAGCTGGTCGGCCAGGACGCCACGGTGGCGATCCCGGCCGATCTGCCCGCCGACTGGACCGCCGGCCTCCGGACGCTGATCGACGAACCACGGCTCAGCGTCGATGCACTCGACCGCGCCGACGCCGTGCTGACGGGCGCCGCGATCGGCATCGCCGCGACCGGCACCATCGTGCTGGACGCCGGTGTGGCACAGGGCAGGCGCGCGCTGACCTTGGTGCCCGATCACCACATCTGCGTGGTGCGCGCGGATCAGATCGTGGACACCGTGCCGCAGGGCTTCGCGGCGCTCGACCCGACCCGGCCTCTGACCTTCATCTCCGGGCCCAGCGCCACCAGCGATATCGAACTGCAGCGGGTGGAGGGTGTGCACGGCCCGCGCACGCTCGACGTGCTGATCGTGTCGTAGTCCCCAAGAGTTCGCCAAGCGCTCTGCCTCACGCTGAGCCACATGAACCTGTCACGCATCGCGACGACCGCCCTGATCGCCGGCGGCCTGGCAGCGGGCGGCTTCGGCCTGCCTGCCGTCACCGCCCAGGCCCGACCCGCTGCGCCGGTGCCGCTGAGCGCCTGGCCCGGCTGCCCGGAGGACCATCCCGAAGGGCCGTGCCGCTGGTGCCCCGGGGACCCGCCGGTGCAGACCGGCAACCTCCGGGTCAATCCGGTGATCTGGGATGCCGGCATCTGCCACACCTACTGGTACGTCTACCACGGGCAGGGCAATGTCGCGCAGAACATCTTCGAGGGCGAATTGCCACCGCCGCCGCCCCCGCCGCCACCGCCGGGGCTGATCACCCGGGAGAATTGCGCGCAGATCCTCGGCCCGTTCTGCCCGCGGTAGTGGGCAGTTTATCGCCGACATGTCCATGTCGATGTTGGGCCGGTAGATATTCACGTCGTCGCCCAATTGTTCCTGTCCGCGCTTCGGGAACCTCCCGGGCCTAGCGGGAGACCGAGCCGCCGAGAGCAGTCAGGCAGAACTGCCACAACTTCTCCTTGACGATCTCCAGCTCACCGTCGGGGTGGGGAGCGAAGGCGTAGAAGTGGAACACCGATCGCGCAAGTTCACCGAGAAACCACGGATCCCACTCGGAATCGGACGGTTTCAAGAGGCCCTGCTCGACCGCCGCGTTCAGCTCGTTGCGGAGGAGCTCGACGAACGGTCGCTCGGCGTCGGCCAGCTCCTTGGCGTGGTTCCGGTGAAGGCGCCACCGCGTGGAGACGATGAACCGAGCGGTGGCGGCGTCCTCGTCGCCACCGTCGAGTCGGGCCAGGGTCGAGGTGAGGTAGTACCGCAACCGCGCCAACGGATCGGGTAGTTCGGCTGCGGCCTCGGCCCAGCGTTCACACGCCTCCACCATCGTGTCGCCGATCACCGCAAGCAGAAGTTCATCCTTGCTGGCGAAGTAACGGTAGAACGTCTGCAGCGCGACACCCGCCTCGGCCACGAGCTCCTGGGTGGTGAACTCCTCACCTTTGGCGTCGATGAGCCTGCGCGCCGCGTCGAGCATCTGGCGTCCCTGGTGGGCAATACGCAGTCGCGACTTCTGTACGGAGGCAGATCGCTCGACCGCACGTTCGACCCAGGACATCCGGCAATGTTAGCGCCTCGGGATCGGATCGGTGGCTCGCTACCCGGTGCGGTCGTCCTTCGGCCCGTTGCCGGTCAGCCCGACTTCTGCAACGTGAACGGCATGGCGATCTCCAACGTGTCATTGTCCCGGCAGCCGCCGCTCTCACCCAGCGTCTTGTCGACCCCGGAGAAATAATGACTGCCCGGCCAGATATAGCCGACGTCATTGACCGGCGAGAAGCGAATTCGCTGGTGTCCGGTGACGGCCGCCGCACCGTTCGGACACGGTTCCCAGGCGGGGATGTCGCGCAGGACGACGTACTCGGTGTTCACCAGGCTGATGGGGGCGCCCCACCCGGCGTCACTGCTGACCATCCCGGAACAGTGCAGTACATCAGGGCAATTCATCGAGATCGTCCACCTGCTGACGACCGTGGCCTCATTCCGGTACACGTCGTCGGTGGCCGCCCAGTCCCCGTTGGACGTCGCGACGTAGATCCCGTTCAACGCCCAATTGTCCCCGTCCCACTCATCGGCACCTGCGGGCGGAGTGCCTGAGACGCCGACGGCCAAGACGACGCCGAGCACTGTCATCGACCCACGCAGGTACGCCCTGATAGTCATGCTCGACATCACATCTCGCTGTGGTCGCCGCTCATGCGACCGGCGTGAAGCGCAGATGCAGATCGGTGAGACCACGCAGGATGAAGGTCGGTTCGTAGGTATACCGGCGGTCATCCACTGCGCCGTGGAACTCCTCATCGACGGTGATATCTGCCATCCGCGCAAGGATTCGCTCCAGGGATACCCGTCCCTCGACCCGCGCCAGTGGCGCTCCCGGGCAGGAGTGCACACCGCGGGCGAAAGCCACCTGCTCCCGGACATTTTTGCGGTCCAGCCGGAACTCGTAGGGGCACTCGAAGCGATCGGGATCACGGTTGGCTGCCCCCGGGGAGATCATCACGATCGTGCCCGCCGGGATGTCGACGCCGGCCAAACTCGTCGATCGCCGCGCCAGCCGGAACTCGGTCTTCACCGGACTCTCCAACCGCAGGGTTTCCTCGACAAAGGCGGGCACCTGACTCGGATCATCACGCAGCGCCTGTTGAAGTTCGGGTCGGTCGCACAAGATGCGGAGGGCGGCACCGAGCAACTTGGCCGTGGTCTCCTGCCCCGCTCCGAAAAGAAAGGTGGCAGTGCGCACCACGTCGGTCACCGCAGGCAATGAGCCGTCCGGGTACGTCGCCGCGGCCAGCTCACTCAGCACGTCGTCGCGGGGGTCGGCTCGACGCTCCTCGATATAGGCGCTGAATTTGTCGTCGAGGAACTGCAGCGGATTGATGGCAGCCGCTTCGCCTTCGATGTTGCCCATCAGGTGCGGGTTCGCCAGCGCATCGATGAAATCCCCGTGGTCAGCTCTGGGGACCCCGAGCAAGTCGGCAATCGCGAGCAGCGAGAACGGCTTTGAGTACGCGGTGAGGAACTCGCATTTTCCGTTGTCGATGAACTCATCGAGTTGACGGTCGGCGAGCTCCCACAGGAATTCCTGGTTGTCCTTGAGCCGACGTGGGGTGAGCAGGCGGCTCAGCAGTGAACGTGCCCGGGTGTGGTTAGGCGGGTCCATCGCCACCATGTGTTCGTGCAGCGGCATTTCGGTGCGATGTGCGTCGATGAGGTGACCGATGTCATCGCCCTCCGGGGTGAACGGCAACGGCGGAAAGGGACCCCCGACTGCAACACAGTTGGAGAAGACCTCGGCGTCCTTATACACCTCCAGCGTCTCGGAATAGTTGGTCACCGCCATCACATTGTGATGGGGTTCCCTGACCACCGGGCCCTTGCTGCGGAGATGCTCGAAATACGGGTACGGATCCGGCACGAAGGCGGGGTTGGTGAAGAAATCCATACTGTCGAAGTCGGTTGGGGCGTCGACGTGGGAGTCGGTCATTTGCAGCACCTTTCGGATTGTGAGCAGTCAGTTCTTTGCGGTTCCGCCAAGTGCGGCCAGACAGAAGCACCACAACTTCTCTGTGACGATTTCCAGCTCGCCGTCGGCAGCGGTGGCGAAGGTGTAGAAATGGAAGACCGATCGCGCCAGTTCCGCCACCAGCCACGAATCCCTTTCCGCATCGGTGGAGTTCAGCACGCCGGCTGCGGTTGCCGCTTCCACCTCGCCGCGGAGCAGATCCACGAAGGGTCGCTCGGCCTCGGCGAGTTCCACGGCGTGGTTGCGGTGCAACTGCCAGCGCGCCGACACCACAAAGCGCGCTCTCGCCCCATCCGCTCCCGCTCCATCCAATCGTTGGAGTGTTGCCGTGACATAGAACCGCAAGCGAGCCAACGGGTCGTCGAGATCGGCAGCGGCAGTTGCCCATTTCTCACACGCGTCGGTCATCGCATCGCCGATCACGGCGAGCAGCAGTTCGTCTTTGCTGTTGAAATAGCGATAGAACGTCTGCAGCGCAACCCCGGCCTCGGCGACGAGCTCCTGCGTGGTGAACTCCCCACCCTTTGCGACGATGAGCCGGCCTGCGGCGTCGAGCATCTGGCGCACCTGGTGAGCGATCCGCAGCCGAGAACGCTGGACCGCTGCAGACCGGTCGACGGCCCGTTCGACCCAGTCACCACCGGAGGTAACGCTGATGTCCGTCACGACGGTGAGAGCACGACTATCGGTATCGGTCGATCCGTCCGGGACTGGTAGACATCGTAATTGGGCCACGATTCGGTAACCACGCTCCACAGCCGCGGCTTCTCCTCAGGCGTGGCGGTCCGCGCGGTGACGGCGATCCGCTCACCCTTCACCTGGATCTCCGCATTCGCATCGGCCTGGAGGTTGAGGTACCAAGCCGGGTGCCGAGGCGCGCCACCGTAGGACGCGACGATCAGATAATCGGCGCCGTCTCTGGCGAAGATCAGTGCCGAGGTGCGCACCTCCTTGCTGCGCCGGCCGGTGGTGCTCAGCAGCAGAGTCGGCACGCCGTTCCACAGATAGCCGACCTCACCGTCGGTCTCTCGGTAGCGGCGAATGTGATCTTGGCCGATCAGGGTCAGATCGGGTGAACTGTATTGCGGCTTGGTCATCACCATTCCTCAAGGGGTATCGAACAGGACAGGTATCGCGGTAGCGCCGCGCTCGTACATCCCGACGAACCGGGGTGCTTCGGCATCGGGGTCCAGGCGGAGGTTCGGCAGCCTGTCGAGCAGTGCCGATATCGCGACGTTCATCTCGGCTCGGGCCACATGCATACCCAGACAGATGTGAGATCCCTGGCCGAATGCCAACGACGGCCGCATCTTTCGGCTCGGGTCGAACTCGTCGGGTAGATCCCATCGCGCGGGGTCGCGGTTCGCGGCGCCGACCGCCAGATGCACCACCGCCCCCTCGGGTATCTTCACACCGGCCAACTCGGTATCGGCGGTCACCCATCGGGAGAACATCGGGTCGGTCGGCATCCACCGAAGTGCCTCCTCGATGGCCGGGCGAAGCAGCGACCGATCGGCCCGAACCGCCTCAAGGAGTTCGGGCCGCTGTAGCAACGCGGTGAAGGTGATGCCCATCTGCTTCCAGGTCGTCCCTGAGCCGGCGCCGAGGAGCAGCAGCACGAACGAATGGATCTCGCGATCCGACAGGCGGGTGGCGACCCCGTCATCGTCGGTGATCTCTGCCTGCACCAGAATGCTGATCAGATCGTCTTCGGGCTGCTCGCGGCGTGCAGCGATGACGGGCATCACCAACTCGATGACCTTTTGCGGATCATGACCGACGTTTTCGCGGATCTGCAGGGCCTGTTCGACCGGAACTCCGAAACTGCCGGTGATGGTGAGCAGAGGGATGGCCGCGAAGACATCGACGTTGAGTTCGGCACAACCGTCCTGCAACCCGTCGACGAGGGCATCGACAGTGTCGATGATCCAATTGTGGGCCCACCACCGGCCGTTCGCCGGAAGAAAGGATGGTTGCACCAGCGCGCGATAGCGCTTGTGCTGCGCACCCCCCATGGACAACATGCTGTTGGTGACGCCCAAGGGCCGGTTGTCGATGTCCACCGGTTCCGCCGAGGAGGCGAACACCTCGGGGTTGCGGTAGGCGACCATGCAGGTTTCGTAGTCGAGCACCGTGAAGTGCGGACGGTCCGGGTACGGCAGTCCGTGGAAGAAGTACGGCACCGAACATCCGGTCAGTTCATGCAGCGTGCCCGGCAGCACAGGACCCCGCTCACGAAGCTGATGCCAGATCGGATACGGGTCGTCGTGGTAATTCCCGCCGGTGTACTCGTTGTATGAGCTCCGGAGATCGAACAACTCCCGAAGTCGCTCACGATCCAGGGTGGGGGTTGTCATTTCGCCACGAATCCACCGTCGATGGGCAACGCGACCCCGGTGACGTTGCGGGACGCATCCGAGACGAGATAGAGCGCCGCCTCGGCGCAGTCCTCGGCGGTGATCGCGCGACCGAGCGGATGCTGTGCCCCGACCATTTCGGCGATCTCGGTTTGCTTGTCGCCGTCGACATTCAGGCCGCCGGCGGCCATGAACCCGGTCAGCGGCATGGCGGCCGGGCAGATGGCGTTCACCCGGATGTCGAACGGAGCCACCTCGACCGCCACGGCCCTGGTGAGTTGGAGAACCCCACCCTTGGTCGCGCCGTACACCGTTCCACCCCAGCCGACCAGGCCGGCCACCGAGGCGGTGTTGAGGATGACTCCACCGTCGCCCTGCTTCTTGAACTGCAACACCGCGTGTTTGCAGCCGAGAAACACGCCGCCCAGATTGACCGCGACCAACCGGTTGAAATCTTCGAGGGTGTGCTCCTCGAAGATCAGCCCGAGCCGTGGTGTCGGGATGCCGACGTTGTTGAACACGATGTCGAGTCGGCCGAACCAATCAGCCGCAGCGACGATCATGGCCTTGACCTGTTCTTCGTCGGAGACATCTACACCGACAGCGATCGCCTCGCCGCCGGCGGCCTCGATCTGCGCCACCGTCTCCTTGGCGTGGTCGACATTGATGTCGGCGCATACCAACCGGCCTCCCTCCTGCGCGAATCGCAGGGCAGACACCCGACCGACACCCGAACCCGCCCCAGTGACGATGACACTCTTGCCAGTCAGCAGACCCGCCACCGGCCTAGACCTTCGCCAGCACGGGCGGCTCGGCAGGCGTGAACCGGTACAGTCGCTCGGCATTACCGCGCAGCAATTTGTACTGGACGTTCTCCGGGAGGTCCTTCATCGTGTCGCGCGCAACATCGATGCAGTTCGGCCATGTCGAGTCCGAGTGCGGGTAGTCGGTTTCGCACATCACGTTGTCCTCGCCGATCTCATCGAGACTCTTCAGCGCGTGCCGGTCTTCGATGATGCAGCCGAAGATGTGGTTGCGGAAGGACTCCCGGATGTCCAGCGTGTCGAGATCGGCCTCGTTCCCGGCATGGCCCATGAACTTGGTTCCCCGACTGACCCAATACCGCTGTTTGTCGAGCACCTGCTCGGCGCGCTCCAGGAAGTAGGGCGCCCAGCCGATCTCGCCTTCCGACAGGGCGATCTTCAGGTTGGGATAGCGCTGGAAAAGCCCGCTGAAGATCCAGGACAACATGGTGCCCGAGGTGCGCGACGCTCCCCAGGTCAGGTTCGCCATGAAGGGTGCGTCGTTACAGATCCTGGGCAGCGTGGACGACGAACCGACGTGCATGCTCGCCACCATGCCCAGATCGTTGGCCGCCGCCATGACCGGCTCCCAGTAGTGATCTGCATCGTGAATCGTGGGCAGCCCCAGTGGTTCCGGGTTCTCGGAGAACGCGAAGGAGGTCACGCCCCTGGCTGCCATGCGCTCCATCTCTTGGACCGCGAGCTTGGGATCCCACATGGGGATCAGCATCAACGGGATATAACGCCCGGGTGCGGCACCGCACCACTCCTCGACGAGCCAGTCGTTGTAGATCTGCAGGCACTGGAAGCCGAACTCTCGGTCGCTGGCCTCCATGAACAGCTGTCCGCAGAACCGGGGTAACGTCGGGAAGCACAGCGAAGCAAGGACACCGGACTGGTTCATATCCTCGACCCGCGCCTTGGCGTCGTAGCAACCCGGGCGCATCTCGGCGTAATTGAGTGGCTCCGGGCTGAACTCCTCCTTGGATTTGCCCACCACGGCGCTCAGGCCCGAACTGGGCATCTTCTTGCCGTCGTACACCCAGACGTCCATGCCGTTGTCGTCGGTCTGCATGTTCGGGGCGCGGTCCCGATCCTTCGCAGCGACGCGGTCCACCCAGAGGTTGGGCGGTTCCAGAATATGATCGTCGACCGAGATCAGCCAATCCAAGTTGTATGTGCTGCCGCCGTTTTCGCCACTAGCGTTACTCATCGTGCCAACTCTCCAATCGCCATGTGTTTGACTTCCTGAAACTCGCGGATCCCGTCGGGACCCCGTTCACGGCCCAAGCCACTCTGCTTGTAACCGCCGCTGGGCGCGTACGCGCTGAACACGGTGGTGTTCACGCTCACCGCTCCTGTTCGCAATCTGCGAGCCACCCCGACCGCCGTCGCCACGTCCTGGCCGTAGACCTGGCCGGACAATCCATAGACGCTGTCATTGGCGATCGCCACCGCGTCATCGAGATCGCGGTAACCCAGCACGCTGATGACCGGACCGAAAATCTCTTCCTGCGCCGCCGGATTCGCGTTGTCCGGCAGGTCGAGCACGGTGGGCTCGAAGTAGTATCCCCGATCCAGCCCAGCCGGTCGTCCACCCCCGCTGAACACTTTTCCGCCTTGGTTCTCGGCCAATTGCACGTACTGCTCGCACTTTTCGCGTTGCGCGCCGCTGATCAGCGGACCGATCGCCACCGCCGGGTCGGTGGGCTGCCCCACCTTCAGCGAACCGTAGGCGGCGCTGACTGCCTCCAGCACTTCACCTTTGCGGTCTTCGGGAACCAGCATGCGGGTGGCGGCCACACATGCCTGACCGGCGGTGTAATAGATGACGGCGAGTGCGCCCAGGGCAGCCCGATGTACCGCGTCCGGAAGGTAGATCTGCGCCGATTTGCCACCGAGTTCCATCGACAAACGCTTCACCGTGGGGGCGGACTGCGCGATGATCTTGCGCCCGGCGACGGTGGAGCCGGTGAACGACACCATGTCCACAGCCGGGTGGCTGGTCAACAGGCCGGCACCCGCGATGCCCTCTTCGACGACGACGCTCAACACGCCGCGCGGCAGACCCGCTGCGTCCGCGGCGGCGCCGAAGATCAGCGACGAGATCGGGGTGAGCGGACTGGGGCGCAGGACCATCGAATTGCCGGCCATCAGGGCGGGGATCAGCTTCTGCAGTCCCATCAACAATGCGGCGTTGTACGGCGTGATCGCCGACACCACTCCGACCGGCTCGTGGCGCCGGATGCTCAGCGCGACACGGGCGTTGACGAGATCATCGACGGGAACGGGACTGGCTTGCTCATGGTGCATCGACAGATAGAGTTCGATGGTCTGTCGCGCCAGCGCGACACCACTGCCGACCTGCGTCCGGTCGGCAAAAGCGGTCGGTTGACCGGCCTCGGCCACCAGGGTCGGAACCAAGATGTCGCGGCTCGCTTCGATGAAATCGACGAACGAGTGCAGGATCCGCGCCCGGTCCGCGACGGGCATGTCGGCCCATAACCCCTCATCGAAACTGCGCCGAGCCTCGACGATTGCCCGTTCGACCTCACTCAGCGGAGTCCCGGTGATCGTGGCGACCTGGGTTTCATCTGCCGGGTTCTCGACATGGACCGCCTCATCGCCCGTCACCCATGTACCGGCGACGTAGGTCCGCTGCTCCGAGAGGATCGTCAAAGGTTCTCCTAAGTGCTGATAGCAGTAGATCGTGGTTCTTGTTACTGCGCGAGTGACCTCCCCGCGACATCGTGCGCCCGATGCGGTGCGGGACCGTCCGTCGATGACGCCGACGGTTGGGCAGTCGATCCGCGAGTTGCCGGATCTGCAATCTACGTCTTATTGCACCGCATTCCGGCGGGTTGTCAGATCAATCTGCATTTCACCGTAGAACGTCATTCTTGTTTAGGCAATATATAGATAGTTGTAATCTGCAGCTTGATGTTCTGGTTACCGCTGTATAGTCTTCTCGTCACTACAAGTATGAGATTTACATCACAGCAGCTTAAGGGACCGGATTGACCACCGCCAAGCTTTGGCTGGTTCACCGCCCGGCGCGGAAGGCCTGATGAATTCACTGAGATGGAAGGCGTCGTGGAGCGCCGCGACGCACGCGGCACCGGTGGCATCCAAGCCGGGGCGCGACTTCGGCTCGAGGAGCTACGCCCGTCCGGTCATCGGGCTGGTGTCGATGCTCTCTCTCGTCGCGGTCGTCGTCGTCGCCATCTGCCAGTTCCGCGGGGATTTCACGTCGTCGGTGCCCGTCACCGTGATGTCGGACCGTGCGGGACTACTCACCAACCCCGGCGCGAAGGTGAAACTTCATGGAGCCCAAGTGGGTACGGTCGTGGCCGTCGACGAGACCCCAGACGGTCGGGCCGAGCTGCACCTGGCGCTACAGCCCGATCGGATCACGATCGTCCCCGCCAATGTGGGGGTGCAGATCGGCTCGATGACCGTCTTCGGCGCCAAGTCGGTGGAGTTGGTAACGCCCGACGCGCCGTCGGCGGATCACCTGCGTGCCGGCCAGGTTCTCGACTCACGGCATGTCACGGTGGAAGTGAACACGATCTTTCAACAGCTCAATGCTGTTCTGTCACACATTGATCCGGCGAAACTCAATCAGACCCTGGGTGCCTTGTCGACTGCGACGAGTGGCCGCGGCGAACAGTTCGGCCGGACGTTGACCGACGTCAACTCGTTTCTCGGGGTGCTGGAGCCAAGCCTGCCCGCGCTCGGCGCGGACCTTCAGGTCCTTCCGGATGTCGCCACCGCCTACGCCGACGCCGCGCCCGATCTGATGAGCATCATCCGAAATGTCAGTCACGTGAGTCGGACCCTGATCGATGAACAGGCCGGCCTCGACCGGTTCCTGGTGTCAACCATCGGTCTGGCCGATGTGGGCAACGACGTCATCGGCAGCAACCGGGAGTCACTGACGAACGTCATGCACCTTCTTGCGCCGACCACCGATCTGACCAACGAATATCACGAAGCGTTGACCTGCAGCCTCACCGGTGTGCTCGCCTTCGCATTGCGCCCCCCCGGTCCCAATCCAGGGGTCACCGACCTTGCCGCCCTGAGCCTCGGCCAGGAGCGGTACCGCTATCCGCAGGACCTACCGAAGGTCGCTGCGACCGGTGGACCGCAATGCAAAGGGCAACTGCCGATCCAGTTCAACCAGTTCCCGCCCAAAGTCGTCGCCGACGTCGGTACCGACCCCTACAAGTACGGCTACACGGGGCCACTTCTGAATTCGGATCTGCTCAAACAGATCCTGTTCGGGCCGATCGACGGCCCGCCCCGCAATACCGCGCAGTACGGACAACCCGGATGAGCACACCGGTCACCGCCATCAAGTTCGGCGCGTTCGCCACCGTCGCGATCGCCCTGACCGCTGCGCTGTTCCTCATCTTCGCCGAATTCCGGGGCGGGAAGACCAGCGATTACACCGCTGTCTTCAGCGACGCTTCCAGCTTGCAGCCCGGCAACTCGGTGCGGGTGGCGGGGGTACGCGTGGGCACCGTCGGGTCCGTGACGTTGCGCAGCGACAACACCGTTCTGGTGTCGTTCGACACCGACCAGGACGTCGTGCTGACCAGTGGAACCCGAGCGGCTGTGCGCTACCTCAATCTGGTCGGCGACCGATATCTGGAATTGCTGGACGGGCCGGGAAACACCCAGGTGATGCCGCGCGGTTCGCAACTACCCATCGCCCGCACCCAACCTGCGCTCGACCTCGATCTGCTGCTGGGCGGCCTCAAACCGGTCATCCGGGGCTTGCAACCACAAGACGTGAACGCGCTCACCTCGGCACTGCTGGAGATCTTTCAGGGCCAGGGCGACACCATGCAGTCGCTGGTGAGCAGGACCTCCTCGTTCACGAACACCTTGGCGGACAACAACGGAGCACTGGAACAACTCATCGACAACCTCGACAAGGTGCTCGCGGCGATGGGCGACGAGGGCAAACGGTTCTCCGGGGCCCTCGATCGATTCGAACGGTTGACGACGGAGCTGGCGGCCGACCGCGACACCCTCGGCACCGCCATCGACTCGCTCAGCACGGGAACAGCGTCCATCGCAGATCTGCTGACCAACGCCCGACCTCCGCTGGCCGGCACCGTTGATCAGTTGAATCGCATGGCCCCGCTCCTTGACCACGACAAGGGGTTGATCGATTCCTCGCTCCAAAGGGCACCGGAGAACTTCCGCAAACTGGCCCGAGTGGGTTCCTACGGCAGCTTTCTGAACTACTACCTGTGCGGTGTCACCGTCCGGGTCTCCGATTTGCAAGGTCGTACGGCGGTTCTGCCGTGGATCAAGCAAAAAGAGGGAAGGTGTTCCGAGCCCTGATGCTCAAGTACCGCAACGCCAACCTGGCCCGGCAAGGGTTCATCGGTGTGGTCCTGCTCCTGATGATCGTCGCCATAGGCCTTCAACCGCAACAGATCGTCGCCTGGGCCACCAGCGTTCGATACCACGCCGAGTTCGCCGAAGCCGGCGGCCTGGCCACCGGTAACGAGGTGAAGGTGTCGGGTATGACGGTCGGCTCCGTCACCGACATCGCGCTCGGCGATCGGGGCGCCGAGGTGACGTTCGTCGTCGTGGGCGGGGTCCAAATCGGCGATCAGACCACGGCACACATCAGAACCGGATCTCTCCTGGGGGCAAGGACTTTGACGCTTGAGCCTGCCGGCAACACCCGGCTGCGCAGCGGCGCCGTCATACCGCTCACCAGGACCGGATCGCCGTACTCACTCAACGAGGCGGTCAACGAATTGACCACCACCGCCGCCGCGACGGACACGGATTCGCTCAACCAGTCCCTGGACACCTTGGCCTCGACTCTGGACCAGATCGCTCCGCAACTGGGACCTACCTTCGACGGACTGAGCAGACTGTCGAAGTCGTTGAACAGTCGAAGTGCCACCTTGGACAGTCTGTTGAAGAACGCCGCCAATGTCAGTGGCGTCCTCGCCGAGCGGAGCCAACAGGTGAACACCCTGATCCTCAACGGCAACGACCTCTTCGCGGTCTTGGTAGAACGCAGACAGGCCATCTCTGAACTCCTCGCCAACACCGCCGCAGTGGCGAAGAACATCACCGGACTCGTGGCCGACAACGAAGCCGAACTCGCACCCACACTCGACCGGCTCAATGCCGTGACCGCCATGTTGGAGAAGAATCGCGACAACCTGGCCCAGGCATTGCCGGGGCTGAAGAAGTTTCAGATGTCCGCCGCAGAGGCTGTCGCCAGTGGGCCCTACTACAGCGCCTATGTCCCCAACATCATCCCGCCCCAGTTCTTGCAGCCGTTCATCGACTATGCCTTCGGTTTCCGGCGTAACGACCCGAACCTGCCTCGGGCGGAGTTCCCGTTGCCCCGCAACGGAATACCCGGGGGGTCCCGGTGAAAGCGAGAAGCAGGATCCGCACCGGGGCATCGGTCGTGATGATCGGCGTGCTCGTGGCCTGCGCTTCATTGATCGTGCGCCACACGTTCTACGCGCCGCAGACCATCACCGCCGAGTTCACCTCTGCCACCGGCTTGTACCCCGGCGACGAGGTGCGCATCGCCGGCGTGAAGGTCGGCACCATCCGTTCCATCGACGCCCAACCAGACCAGGCGGTCGTCACCATGGAGGTGGACCACGCCGTGCGGGTGCCCGAAGCCGCGAAAGCGGTCATCGTCGCGCAGAACCTGGTGGCCGCCCGCTTCGTTGCGCTCGCGCCGCTCTACAAGCCGGGTGAGCCTCGGATGAACAGCGGCGCCGTCATCCCGCGTGAGCGAACCGCCATCCCGGTCGAATGGGACGAGGTGAAGGACCAATTATTCCGGCTGGCAAAAGAACTCGGGCCACGAGGGAATCTGTCCAGCAGCTCGATGGGTCACTTCATCGACAGCACGGCAAATGCCATGGCCGGGAACGGCAACAAACTGCGTCAAACGCTGGCGCAATTGTCTCAACTCGCGCACATCCTCGCAGACGGGAGTGACGATATCGTCGCCACCATCGAGAATCTGCAGACCTTCGTCAGCGCGCTGCACGACAGCACCGATCAACTGGTGGTGTTCCAGGACCGCCTCGCCTCGTTCAGCACCGTGGTCAACGACAGCAGGAGTGATCTGGACGCCGCGATGTCAGAGCTGGCCGTGGCCGTAGGGGAAGTTCGGCGCTTCGTGGCGGGTACCCGCGACAAGACCGCCGAGCAGGTGCAGAGGCTGGCCAATGTCACCCAGGTGCTGGCAGATCATCGCCTTGACGTGGAGAACATCCTGCACGCCGCCCCGACATCGTTCGCGAACTCGTACAACATCCTCAATCCGAACCTACCCGGCCCCGTCGGCACCTTCGTCGTCAACAATTTCTCCAACCCGGTCGCCTTCATCTGCGCCGCGGTCGGCGCGGTCGAGAACGTGACGGCGTCCGAAACCGGCAAACTGTGCAGCCAATACCTGGGTCCCGTACTCAGCCTGCTCAACTTCAACTCCTTGCCCGGACCACCGCTGAATCCCTATCTGCAGTCGCAGGTGACGCCGGACAAAGTCGTCTACACCGACCCCGCCCTGGCTCCCGGCGGAACCGGCGGTGCACCCGTGCCACCGGAGACTCCCCCGTCGATATCCGCCTACTCCGGTGACGGTTCATCGCCGACGCTGCAACAGCTGCTCATGCCCGGCGCTCCTCCTGCCCCGCCGGGACCGATTCCGCCGCTCCCGGCCGAAGGGACACCACCGTCGTGATCACCCGAGTACTCCGGCGCACCGCGGCCGCAGCCCTGTGCGTCGGTTTGTCCAGCACGGCCTGTGGATACACCGGAGTGAATTCGCTTCCGCTTCCCGGCACGGTGGCAACCGGCGCCGATAGCGTCATCTACCACGTGCAGATGGCCAATGTTTCGACGCTGGAATCGAATTCACCGGTCATGGTCAGTGACGTCGTGGTCGGCAGCGTCGGCAAGATGAGCGTGTCGAACTGGCATGCCGACGTCGTGGTACGCGTGCGGCCCGGTGTCGTCGTTCCGGCCAATGCGGTGGCCACCATCGGCCAGACCAGCCTGCTTGGTTCGATGCACCTGGCGCTCGACCCACCGCTCGGGCAGACCCCCGCCGGTCGGCTCGACCCGGGATCGACCATCGCCCTGGACAAGTCATCGACGTACCCGTCGACGGAGCAGACACTGTCCGCGCTGTCGGCAGTGGTCAATGGAGGTGGTCTCGGCCAGATCGGCGACTTCATCCACACGATGTCCACCGCTCTCTCGGGCCGCGAACCAGAGATCCGCCAGTTGATGTCCCGGCTCGACGCATTCGTCGGCACCGTCGATGGCCAGCGCGACCGATTCGCCCTCGCCATCACCGAACTGAACAGATTGACCGGTACCCTCGCCGACCAGCGGCGCGATATCACCGAGGCACTCCGCACCATCCCGCCCGCCCTCGACGTGCTGCTGCGGGAGCGGGCCCGGCTGGTCACTGCCTTCCAGAAGCTGGGTCAATTCAGCGACACCACCTCCGCGTTGGTGCACTCGGCGCAGTCCGACCTGGTGCGCAATCTCACCAATCTCGAACCCACGATCAAGTCACTCGCCGATGTCGGGCCCCAATTGGATACCATCCTGGCGTATCTGCCGACATTCCCGTTGTCCCAGAACCTCATCGACCGCGGCCTCCGCGGCGACTACATGAACATCTTCGCCGGACTGGACATCACCATCCCCCGGCTCAAGCGGTCCTTGTTCCTGGGCACCCGGTGGGGCGATCCGAACGCCCAGTTGGTGCCCGCTCCGGGAGAGCCGTTTCACCTCGACTACACGTACCAACCTCTGGCTGCCGGGGTGGCTCCCGCGCCGCAGAGTGGTCCGTCGGCGCCACCACCGGCCGACCAGCCCCTCCTGCCGGTGACACCGCCAGCCGGGACGACACCTTCGCCGAGCCTCGCGGATCCGGTCTTCGCCGGGCCGTACGCCCCGGGCGCCACCGGCGGGGGCAACTGATGCTGAGCCGCCTCGTCCGCACCCAGCTGATCATCTTCTCCGTCGCATCCCTGATCGGGGTGACGGTGATGCTCTTCGGCTATATGCAGCTCGCCACCTTCCTGGGCATCGGTCACATCACGGTGAAGGTCGAATTGGCCGGAACCGGTGGACTGTACCGATTCGCCAATGTCACCTACCGCGGTGTCCAGATCGGAACGGTCACCAACGTGGAACCCACGGCCGACGGCGCCACCGCGGTGCTCTCCCTGCAGTCCGATCCCAGAGTCCCGGCCGACGTCGCCGCCAACGTGCGCAGCGTCTCTGCCGTCGGCGAGCAGTATGTCGACCTGGTGCCGCGGGCCGGCGGTCCGCCCTACCTGGGCAACAATTCGATCATCAAGCGCGCTGACACCACGGTCCCCCGCAGCGCGGGCCCCGTTCTCGATCAACTGAGTGCGCTCGTCGCCAGTGTCCCCAAGGAGAAACTCTCCGACGTCCTCGACGAAACCTATGCCGCGTTCAACGGGGCGGGCTATGACTTCGGCTCACTTCTGGAGTCCGGGTCCCGAATCGCTCGTGACGCCGACGCCACCGCCGACCGCACGTCCATCCTCATGCGGGACACCGCACCCCTGCTCGATTCGCAGGTCCGCAGCGCCGACTCCCTTCGCACCTGGACCCACAACATCAACGGAATCTCCCAGTCGTTGGTCGATCACGACAAAGATCTGCGAACCATCCTGACCAAGACACCCGATGCGGCCAAAGAGGTTTCGCGGCTCCTCACCCAACTCAAACCGACGTTGCCGGTGCTGCTGGCCAACCTGACGACGGTGGGACAGATCGGGGTCACCTATAACGCGTCGCTGCGGCAGTTGCTCGTACTGCTACCGCCGTATATCGGCGGTTTCAGCTCGATGTCCAGCATGAACAATCCGACCGGCCAGTCGTTGGGGTCCTTCGCACTGATGAGTGGTGACCCACCGGCGTGTACGGTCGGCTTTCTTCCGCCGTCCTCATGGCGGTCGCCAGCGGACACATCGGAGATCGACACCCCGGACGATCTGTATTGCAAACTGCCGCAGGACTCTCCGATCGCCGTTCGCGGCGTTCGCAACAACCCGTGCATGGGGAAACCCGGCAAGAGGGCGCCGACCGTCGAGATCTGCAACAGTGACCAACCCTACGAACCGCTCGCCATGCGGCAGCACGTCCTGGGGCCGTATCCGTTCGATCCGAATCTGATCGCCCAGGGCGTTCCCCCAGACTCCAGGGTCACCCGCGATGAGTTCACCTTTGGACCGGTGGAGGGCACGCCGTTGCCTCCGCCGGCGGCGCCGCAGCCGCCCGACGCCGCCCCCGCCTCATTCTCGGGCACGACCGAATCGGGTGGTATCTCGGCAGCCGTCACCCATTACGACCCCCACACCGGCCGGTACATCGGCTCCGACGGTCGGATCTACCAGCAGTCCGATCTGGTGTCCGGGACGGCTACATCCAGTTGGCAGGGACTACTGCCGCACTGACAGATCAGACCGGCTCCGCCGTATACGCGACGATGCCACCGAAATTCGGTGCCGACTGGCAGGCGAGTCCCACCGAGACATCACGCTGCCGGTCTCCTGCCCGCTCCGACAGCTGCAGATAGCACTCGAGCATCTGTGGCACCCCATGCATGCGGCCGTTACCCAGCGCCCCGCCGCCCGACAGGGCGGGAACCCTTCCGGCGATATCGCTGTCGATACCGCCGTCCGCCACGAAGCGATGGGCCTCACCTACCGGGCAGATGCCCAGTGCCTCCAGCCAGAACCAGACGAACGGCGAGAAGCCGTCGTACACCTGGGGCAGGTCTACATCGTCGATCGTGAGACCGGTTTGGCGCCAGAGTCTTTGGACGGTCGCCGCCCCGCCATCCTGGATATCGTCGAGCGGCCAGTGCAACGGCAACCGGCGGGCACCGCCTGCACTGCCGGCGAAACCCGCCACATAGACCGGTTTGTTCGGTAAGTCACGCGCACGCTCGGCCGTGGCGAGGATGAAGGTGGCGACCCCGTCTACCGGGATGTCGCAATCCAGCCGACAGATCGGGTCCACCAACATCGGTTCGGCCAGGTACTGCTCGACACTCAGGGACCGGCCATGCCAGTACGACCACGGGATGCGCGCTCCGTTCTTCCTGGCCTCTGTCACAACAGCCGCCATGGACTCCCGGCGCGCCCCGTAGCGTTGCAGGTATTCGTTGTACGGCAACGCGATCATGGCCAGCGGCCCGAAGAACCCCTGCGGTGCCGTCCACTGCTGGATGCCGCGGATCTCGCGCATCGCGTTGCCGTGGTAGCTGCCGGCCGGATTGTGTAGCGCACGATGCACCAGAACGTAATTGGCGGCGCCGCCGAGCAGCGCATTGACTCCCATACCGACTGAACCGCTGAGTTGGCCGATGCCGTCGAAACCCGCGACATACCGCGGATTCGCCCCGAGATTGCGGCTCAGCCAGGTCGAGGAGACCACGTCGATACCGTCGACCACTTGGCGCCCGCCGGCACTCGGCAGCAGGCTCGAGCTGACGAATCCGTCGATCTGGTCCACCGTCAGGCCCGCATCGGCGATCGCAGCCCTCGCGTTTTCGACGGCGAGTGCACCCAGGGGCCGACCGCTGCGGCGGGCCACCGTGGTGTGGGCATAGCCGACCACCGCAGCCCGGGTACCGGTCATCGGACCAACTCGAAGGCAGGCACCGATATTTCGGATGTCAGATCTTCGAACGCCACCCGCACGTGCGCACCGAGGCGCAGTTCGGCATCCACCCCGTCGACCAACCTGCCGATGAGACGCAGCTCGGACTGTTCCTCGAGCTCGACGTCGACGAGCACGAACGGCACCTCGAAACCGGGCAGGAACGCCTGACGCACCACCGTCCAAGACCGCACGATCGCGCGTCCGCTCACCGGGGTGAAGGTGTACCCGGGGTCGGTGGAACCACACGCACCGCAGATCACTTCGGGGGGCAGCGTCAAGGTGGCGCACTGCCGGCACCGCGCCACGGTCAGAACGTGTTCGGCGGCAGCTGCCCAGTACGGTGCGGACAACTCGTCGGGCACCGGGAGTGGTCGCTGTCCGGTCACGGGATGACACCGCCGTCGGCGAGCTCACCGATACGGTCCCAGTCGTATCCCAGTTCGTTCAGTACGGCCTCGGTGTGCTCGCCATGCTCGGGTGCTCGCCGCAGCGTGGGTGGTTGCCCGTCGAACTGCACTGGCACGGTCGGCAATCGGTATGACGCGCCATCGTCTGTCGCCACAGTGCCGACATAGGAGTTGGCCAGCACCTGCGGATCGTCGATCAGTTCTTCGACGGACTGGATCGGCGACCACGGCGCATCCAGCTTCGCCAGGATCTCCCTCCACTCCGCGAGGGTGTGTTCGGCAAAGATCGCGTCCAGTTCGGCAACACACGCCGCTCCGTTGGTGCGCCGCGCCGCGATGGTGCCGAACCGTTCGTCCTCGGCGAGATCAGGTCGACCCACAGTCCGGCAGAAGTCCGGCCAGTACCTGTCACCCTGCAGGAACATCAGCTGGATGTGCCGGTCATCCTTGGTTCGATAGGTGGCCGTCAACGGGCTGTACAGCGCGGTTCGGCCCGAGAAGCGTTGAACTACACCACCGTTCAGGGCCGCCAGCAGGTCCGAGGACAGCATCCACATCGCGGTGGCGAGCAGCGAGACGTCGACCACCGATCCTTCGCCGGTACGGGTTCTCTTGAGCAGGGCCGCGGAGATCCCGAAGGCCAGCGCCATCGCCCCGTTCCGGTCGCCCATCGCACCGCGCTGACTGATCGGATAGTCCCGCTCCGGCGGGGTGAGGATATGCCCCACACCGCCCCGTGCCCAGAACGCGGAGCTGTCGTAGCCCGGCTGGTCGGCGTCCGGCCCGTTGACGCCGAATCCGTTGCCCCGCGCATATATCAGTGCCGGGTAACGTTCCTTGACCGCTTCTGACCCCAGCCCCAGTCTTTCCAGCGCACCGGGCCGAAGACTGGTGAGCAGGACGTCCGCCGTCGCCAGCAGGTCGTGTAGCGCCGCGAGGCCGTCGGGCTTACGCAGGTCCAGCGCAACCGAACGTTTGCCTCGATTCGCCAGCGCCATCGAGAGATTCACCCCACCGCTGTCGGTGCCGATCCCCTGCGTCGCCAGCCCACGATACGGGTCTCCGTCGAGCCGTTCTATCCGGATCACGTCGGCGCCCCAGTCGGCCAGCAAGGCACCCGCCACCGGCACGAAAACCCACTGTGCAAGCTCGATGACCCGAACTCCGTCGAATGCTCCCGGCACCGTCACGGTATGAGTACCTCCTGATAGTCAGCTGCGTCAAATGCACTCTGCGCCAGTTCCGTAACGTCGTGCAGTATCGCCTCCCGGTCCGCAGGCAGGAGGAACTGCGCGTCGATGACGGCGTCCAGAGCTGCGGTGAACTCGCTGAGGTATCGACTCAGGCTCCCATACCTGGCGACGAGCTCCGCGATGGGCAGCACGGTCTCGCGCCCCGCAAGTTGGCACATCGGCCCTGGAGTCGAATGTGCCTCGTAACGCAGCAGCGGAACGTCCAGGTGCGGGGCCCGCAATCCGCGCAGCGGGTTTCCGTATCGGTCGATCCGCGCCACCGACACCACCCCGTAGTTCTGCACGCTGATGCGCGGGGTCCTCGGCGGAGGGATGGCGTCCTCGACCCAGCGATACAGCAGACGGAGGGCTGCCCGCAGGAACGCCGACGTCGGAAAGGTGGACGCGGCGCCACACCCGTCGAGTTGCACCGCATGGGGAGCACCGGCAAGTTCATAGAGCCGGTACCGATCTCGCGGATGATCGCTGTCGGGCCGACGGACATAAGCCGAGCCGGGATTGACAAACGTGACAGAGCCGATCTTGGCCGCGAAGCCCTCCACATCACTGTGCGGTTGCACCTCGATCACCGGTACGCCGATATCGCGCACCGGCAGGTATTCCATGTCCGGCCGCCACGCGTCCCCGGATGCGATCGCCGCGCAGCTTGCGGCATGGGCTGCCGGGAAGTAGCCGTCGAATACCGGCGAGCCGTCCGGCAGGCGGGCGCCGTCGTTGAAGGCGATGGCGAACGTGGCGACATCCACCGCACTCTGCGAATACCCGCCGAGATAGATCTGACGGACATCGAGCTGACCGAAGGGGTTCTCCCCCGCGTCGGCCTTGATCAGCGATCCCAGTTGGCGCAACGTATCCCATCCGAGATCATTGGCCGGGAAGTCGATGTCGGCATACCGCACCGGATCGAACTTTCGCAGTTCCGCCGCGCCCATCGCCCTGGTGGTGACGCCGACCCACCCGTCGCCCTCGGCCTGCAGGAGCCCGCCAACCCGGGCCCACAGCGCATCGCGGTCGACGCCGAACGATGTGTTGAACGGTTCGATCACCACCCGCCCACTGAAATCCGCGG
This sequence comes from Mycolicibacterium cosmeticum, assembly GCA_016197365.1. Classification (GTDB taxonomy): domain Bacteria; phylum Actinomycetota; class Actinomycetes; order Mycobacteriales; family Mycobacteriaceae; genus Mycobacterium; species Mycobacterium cosmeticum_A. The sequence goes on from JACPVS010000021.1 coordinate 478,332, forward strand.
GGGAACCCGGATACCGCACCAGGATGCGGGTCACATAGGGACCGGCGGCGCGAGCGGCGGTCACCGGCCCGTTCACCGGGCCGGTGTAGCTCAGCGCGGAACCGAGCAGCAGATATTCGCTTTCGACATAGCCCCCGGCCAGAACCGGGACGGCTTCACCATCCCACGACCGCGGCAACAGAGCTGTCGCACAGGCCACGCCGGCTCCGGCCGGAACTGGCGCCGTCCTGGGCGCTCGGTCCATCCTGCGCCTACTTCAGGCAGCAGCCGGCGTCCACGGGGAGGGGAACCCCCGTGACGTAACGCGACTCGTCGGAGGCCAGGAACAGCACCGCATTGCTGACGTCTTCGGCTTCGATCCACGGGATCGGCAAATAGTGGAAGTTCCGGCAGATCGGCTCCAGATCCTCTTTGGTGGGATTCTCCAGATCCGGGCGGAATGCCCGGAAGGTCGATTCGTTGTGCAGCAGCGGAGTGGCGACGTGCGTCGGGTGTACCGAGTTGACCCGGATCGAGTGCGGCCCCAGCTCAACCGCGAAGGTCCGCATCAGCCCCACGACGCCATGCTTGGCGGTCACGTAATGCCCGATGTGGGGATACGCCTTGAGCCCCCCGACCGAACTTGTCAGCACCACCGAGCCGCCGCGCCCGCCCGTCTTCAGGTGCGGGACTGCGGCTTTCACCGACTTCCAGACTCCGGTGAGGTTGATGTCCATCATCTGCTCCCACCGCGGTTCGTCCATCTCGTCGAGCATGGCGCCGGGCGTGCCGATTCCCGCGTTCGCCACCACGACATCGAGCCTGCCCAGTTGTTCGACGCCGCTGTCGACTGCGGCTTTGATGGCTCCGTAGTCGCGGACGTCCACCTCTGCGGTCACGACGCGGCGATCCAGCGCCTTGATCAAATCCGCGGTCTCGGCGAGGTCCTCGGGCGTCGCCGCGGGCGCCGTCGTGTTCTCGATCGGCGCACAGATGTCGATCGCGATGATGTCGGCACCCTCTTGCGCCAGTTTCACCGCGTGACTGCGGCCCTGCCCACGTGCAGCGCCGGTGACGAAGGCCACCTTGCCTTCCACCCGTCCAGTCACTTACTTCTCCTCACCTTGGATGTCCCTGACCTGTTGCCTCACCATGTACTTCTGCACCTTGCCGCTCGGCGTTCGCGGGTAATCCGCCACCTCACGGACTTCTTCGGGCCACTTCTGGCGGGCCATTCCCGCCGCTGCGAAATGCTCGCGGACGCGGTCCCGAGTGGGCAGGTCGTGGCCGGCCCGAATCCGCAACACCCCCACGACACGTTCACCGAAGCGCTCATCGGGGGCGGCGACCACGACAGCCTCCGCAACCTCCGGCATCGCAAGCAATGCTTCCTCGACCTCGATGGCGCTGATGTTCTCACCGCCTCGGATGATCACGTCGGACTTGCGGTCGGTGATCGTCAGGTAGCCGTCCTCATCGAGGACGCCGATGTCACCGGTGTGGTACCAGCCGTCCTCGTCGAATGCCCGCGCCGACAGTTCGGGGTCGAGGTATCCGAGACACAGATCAGGTCCCCTGCTGAGGATTTCGCCGTCGTCGGCCAGTCGGACCTCCACACCGCCACGGGCGGCGCCGTCCGTGAGCAGCCTCTTCTCCGGTGCGGCCGTGGGAGACGATCCGGTGATCGACGGGTGCTCGGTGCTGCCATAGGAGCGTGTCACGACGAGCCCGAGGTCGGTCAGCCGGCGGGTCACGCTCGTCGGAACCGCCGATCCACCGAGGCCGAGGTAGCGCATGTACTGCAGATGGTCCGCGGTGAAATCGGGATGGTCGAGCAGGCTGGTGATGAAATACGTTGGCCCACCACCGAAGCCGATGCCATCGCGCTCCATCAACGTGAGCACCAGGCCCGGGTCCCAAGTGTCGGAAAGGTGAATCGGCACCCCCTCCAGTACCGGGCACAGCAAGCCGCCCAGCATGCCGATGAAGTGCCCGACCGGCAGCGCGGTCAGACTTCCTGCGGGATGCTTCGGATGACCGGCATTCAGTTGTCGTATCTCGCAGCCCAGCGTCTGGTGACTGTGCACGACACCTTTGGGATCACGCGTGGTGCCCGAAGTGAAGGCGATCAGTGCGGGATTCGCCGGATCGGCGTCGACCGTGCCCACCAAGGGTTCGTCGGCGAACAGGTCATCGAAATTCCGCCCGACCAGCCCGACGATCGGTACGTCGACGCACAGGTCCGGGTGGTGGGTCATCCGCCCGAACTGTTCGGTGGTGATGAACACCTTGGGCTCGACGGTCGACAGGATGTAGCCGACTTCCTTAGGCCCGTAGAAGTGCACGATCGGCACCACGACGGCACCGAGCAGGGCGGATGCCCAGAAGGTGGTCGCTGCCTCCACCCAGTTCGGAAGTTGAAATGCGATGACGTCGCCAGGTCTCACACCGCGGGCCTGCAGACCGGCCGCCAACTGCCGCGCCCCGCGCTCGACGCCGCCGAATGTCCCGTCATACGGCCGCACGGCGGAATGCACTCGAAACGTGGTGGATGGCGCCGCATCAAGAGCCCGGGCCAACAGCGAGCCGAGGGTGTCGGGCGTCCACCACCCCTCGGTTGTGTAGCGGTCCCTCAACTCTGGGCTGATCGCCCGACCGGCGATCAGTGCGGCCACGTCAACCTCGCCGCGACACTCGATGCTTGAAACACGTGTTCACAGTAGAACGTGCCTCTCGTTTGAACAAGGGTGAAACTATCTTTCCTCTGGCGGGCCGGGCCCGCGCGGTCGCGTTCGCTCCAGGCGCATCGCCGCCTGCGCCCTCTTGCAATCGAGGGAACCACACTCTAGAAAAGGAGATCCACGCTTCGTTCATAGATCCACTCGCACAAGGGAAAACAACATGGCACACGGCAAGCTGATCGTCTTCAACGAGCCGGCGTCAGCAGAGGTCGAGGCGGAGTACAACGCATGGTACGACGGTGACCACCTGCCGCAGATTCTCGCGAACGTTCCGGCTGTCACCGGTGCCAAGCGCTACCGGATCGCCCCAGGGCAGAACTCCGCCATCCCGGGTGCGCCGCGCTACCTGGCGATCTACGACATCGAAGCCGACAACGTCATGGACGCCTATGCGCAGCTCGGCCGGGCGACGGTGGACGGCAAGGTGGTCATGACAGACAAAATTCGTTCGGAGCCGGCAAGCACTTACCTTGTCTACGAAGAGATCTGAACTACAGCCGCGCCAGTGAGAACGGGTACGCCACAGTCCCGGGGGCACCATCGCAGCCGGCGTCGAAAGACGATGTGAGGGTGCCTGCCAAGGTGACCGCATCCCACGAATAGACATCGTGAGTCGGGGAAGTGGGCCCGTAGTAGACGTTGCCGCATCGCAGCCCGAACGGGTCGTCGACCGTCATCGTGAATCGGCCGTCGACGAGATGCCCGGTGCTCTGGAAATTGAACGCCCTGGCGACAGGCTGCGGAATCGCGGTCACCACGACGCAGCCGGGTTGTGCCTCAACGCCGTTGGTCAAACACCCGGTCATCGACCATATCCACGTGTGAAAATCCACTCTGTCCGGCATGATCAGATCGAAATTGCCGAACGAGGCAGCAGTCGCGTGCGGAGCGAGGATGGTCCCCGCCGCGACCAGCACGGCGGGGATGGCGCCCAGAAACGTTCTCGTGCTCACATGCGCGCCCACACGCTCTTCGATTGTAGATAGGTCTCAAGACCGGCTTTGCCGGCCTCATAGCCCCAACCAGACTGCTTGTAACCGCCGAAAGGCACTGAGTGATCGAACTGCATCTGGCAGTTCAATCCGACCGTTCCGGCCTTGAGTCGCTTGGCTATTCGGTGCGCTCGGCCCAGATCGTTGGTCCATGTGGTGGCGGCCAGGCCATAGCTGCTGTCGTTGGCGAGCGCCACCACGTCGTCTTCGTCATCGAACGGCAGGATCGTGACCACCGGTCCGAAGATCTCCTCCCGGAACAGTCGGCTCGTCGCGGGGTCGACGTTGGTGACCACCGTGGGATGGACGAAGTAACCCGCGCGGTCGAGCCTATGACCACCGGTCACGAGTTCGTTGCCTTCGGAGCGCCCGCCATCGAGGAAGCCCATGACCCGCGCGAGCTGCTTCTGACTGATGAGCGGGCCGATCATACTTCCCTCCTCCTTCGGGCCGCCGAGCCGAAGATTGTTGGCAATGTTCGCGATTCCCTCGACCACCCGTTCGTAGACCGTGCGCTGCGCGAAGATCCGCGATCCGCAGATGCACGCCTGCCCGGAGTGTACGAACGTGCCGAACCCGGCCGTCATGATGGCGGTGTCGAGGTCGGCATCATCGAAGATGAGCACCGGCGACTTGCCGCCCAGTTCCAGCGTGACCTTGTTCAGGTTGCTACTGGCCGATGCGTGCACGATCGCCCTGCCCACCTCGGTGGAGCCGGTGAACGCGACCTTCTCCACATCGGGATGCGCCGCGATGGCCGCGCCGACAGTGTGGCCGTATCCGTTGACGAGGTTCACCACACCGTCCGGAACCCCTGCCTCGGTGAGGATTCCGTTCAGCATGAGTGCCGTCAGCGGCGTCTCCTCGGCGGGTTTGACGATGCTGCTGCATCCAGCCGCGAGCGAGGGCGCAAGCTTGGCGCAGAAGTTGAAGGAGGGTCCGTTCCACGGAAAGATCAGCCCGACAACGTCGTAGGGCTCCTTGAGCGTGTAGGTGTGCATGTGCGTCTCGATGCCACCGATGCCGCCGGTGGTGATGTCGCGTGCGATGCCGTCGACTTTCGTGCACCAACCCGCGTAGTACCGGAACCATTCCGCGCTGGTGGACACCAACTTGTGTGCCTGTATCACGGGCATACCGGCGTTGAGCGCTTCGAGTTCGGCAAGCGCCGTGGCATTCTCATCGATCAGTTCGCCGACCCGCCACAAGACCTTGGCCCTGTCGTAGTCGGCCATGGCCTTCCAGACACCCGACTCGGCGGATGCCTTGGCACAAGCGACTGCATCGTTGACCGCCTCGACACCACCGTCGGTGAACTCTCCGATGTGCTCTTCGGTGGCCGGGTCGATGATCGGAATCACGTCACCCGTGCCGGAAACCGCACGTAGCTCGTCGAGCACGTTCTGCACAGTCATGTCGGTCTCCTCTGCGGTGGGCGCTATGTCGACTGGGTGGCTTCTGTGCTGAACTTGTCCACGGTGCGTTGCATGGCGTCCATGCATTCCTGAAGTGCGTAGGCGGGATTGAACTCGAGGTGGTTCGTCGGATCGCTGTACTTCAACGTATGGCCGGCGGGAATGAAGTACACCTCGCCGGCTTCGACCACTTCGTCCGGTCTGCCGGTGTTGGGATAGACCGCGGTGATCGACCCTTCGAACACGTAGCCGTAATGGGGGCACATGCAGACACCCCCGGGAAGGCCACCGATCTTGTTGAGTTCGGTGGTGTCGACCGGGTGGTCGGTCGTCGTGTATCCCACTTCCAGATCACCCCATTGCACGGATCGGAAGTGATCTTTCGACGCGGGCCAACGGCCCCCGCCGGCGTTGGGCAGATCAGCGGGCTTGGCGTGCGGCATTGCAGTCAACCTTCACACTTGGGATTGAGGTGTCGTTATATGTGCAGTTAGCAGTAGAACGCTGCTCTGCTATATATCAGAATGCCATACCGACAAACGGTGCGGGACTGATTCGCCGATCGCAATCAGACGGCCGAGAACGCATCGTGATCGGCTGCTGCGGTGGCCATCCGATGCAACAGGATTTCGATGAGGCCCGGCTCGACCTGTGTGGTGATGCTCCACAGGAACAGCCCGTGCACAATGCCGCGGCCCAGCGCCCGCCACGCCGTGTCCCATTGCGGAGGCTCGGCACCTCGCCCGGCCAAGCACTCGAGGTAATGCCGCAGTAAATCGCGTTCGGAAGCCCGACGGTCCTCGACCGTCAGCGTCGAGGCGATGTGGTAACCCACGTCCACGCACCACATACCGCGTTGGACCAGCTGCCAGTCGAGCAGACACGGCCGACCCGAGGCGTCGAGAAAGAGATTGCCCAGGTGCGGATCACCGTGAATGACGCACCACGGCGACGTCAATTCCGCAGCACTGAGCGCGGCGGTCAAGTCCCGGTAGACGTCGACCAGGCGCTGCGGATTGCGTAGTTCGACAGGCATTCCGCGGCCGTTGGGTCCGTGATGGTTCGCACTGATCTTGGACACCGTCTGGGCTTCACCCCAGATGTCCATGGCGACACCCATCCGCGAACCCAACCATGGCGGATCCGCCCACCGCGGGTTCAGCCATGTCGCGGCATGTAGTTTGGCCAGCTCGCTGAGGCTCGAAGCGGTCTGTTCCGGGGTGTAAACGCTTCTGCCGTCGAGAAATACTCCGCCCTGGGCGACGACGTCTTCGGTGATCACCACACCATGGCGAGTCGCGGGATCGACATCGGCATACACACTGCGCAGGGTGCGGACATCGGCGAGCGCAGCCAGATCTCGATAGAAGTACGCCTCCGGTTCACCGACCTGGCGTGCCATCCAACCGAACTCGTTGAAGTAGCCCTTGATACAGAGCGACGGTGACGGACCGTCCGAGTGCGTGCCGGAGTACTCGACAGCGAACCGGGCGTTGGTCGAGATGCGATCGACGACGGGTCCCGGGGTGACGTGTCGTACCTCTATTCCAGGAAAGCGCATCCCCAGGGCGCCCGTGAGCCAACCCGGGGAGAGCGCTTCGTCGAGCTTGTTCGGTACGGAGACGGTCACAGAAACAACGTCCTCTCGGCAACCCTCTATCACTATCACACTGGTGGGATACGTAGAAGCAGATTCTACCTTGGAGTGCAGGCTTGACCGACATTTCATGACTCTCGCGCCACGCGGTACTAGTCTCCACCGAGACTGCTGAGTTCACGGAGGTGCTGCAATGACCCCCCGAGTCAACGACATCCGGATCGGAATCGTCGGTGGCGGCGGCGATGCCCACGCCATCCAGGATCTGGAGGCCCGCCCGATCGACTCGCTGTGGGCAGGGGGTCACATCGCGTCACGCAACCCGAGCACCGAGGCCATGGTCGGCCTGGTCCGGCTCGCCACGTTGACCGAGCGGGTCCGGGTCGGCACGTCGATCCTTCTGCTGCCCCTCTATCCACCGGCGCTCGTAGCCAAACAGATCGCCGACCTCGACCGCGCCACCGGCGGCCGACTGATACTCGGGGTCGGGATCGGGGGCGAATACCCCCAGGAGTTCAGCGCCGTCCAGGTACCGATCCAGGAGCGCGGCCGCCGCATGAACGAGGCGATTCCGCTGCTACGAAAGTTGTGGACCGCCGAGCCCGTCACGCACGACGGCCACTACTACCCGATGAGGGACGTACGGATCCATCCGGCGCCGGCGCAGCCGGGCGGGCCGCCGATCATCGTGGCCGGGCGCAAGGAGCCGGCCATGCGACGGGCGGCGCTGATCGGCGACGGTTGGTTCCCCTACCTGTACTCACCCCGCCGGTACGCCACCTCGGTGGCGACGATCCGCGAGACCGCCGCGGACGCCGGTCGCGATCTGTCGGACTTCGATTGGTGCGTATGGGTGTTCCTCAATATCAACCCCGACGGTGACACCGCGCGCGAGGAGGCCGCCCGGACGATGGGCGGCACCTACAACCAGGATTTCCGGCTCATGATCGACAAAATCGCCGCGGCGGGCACGGCGGGCGAGGTCACCGCGAAGCTGCAGAGTTTCTACGATGCCGGCGCGCGGCACTTCATCTTTCTGCCCGCGACCGCCGGCGCCGATCAACGACCCATGCTGGACAGACTGTTCGCCGACGTCGTTCCCCTGCTGCGCGAATATGCCGATCGGCGCTGACCGCTCTAATTCCCTCGCTCGAACGGAACGACCTTCGGAAGCTCCACCCCGTCGGGAAGCACCAGTTGCCCGCCGGTATTGATATAGCCGGATCCTTTGGTGGGCATCGGTATCCGCGGATCGGGGCAGGGCCTGTCGGTCCCGTCGCCGCAGAGGCCCGCCGTGAAGTAGGAACGCTTCTGGACGTCGGCGGGCCACGGGTCCGCGTGCATGCCGAACCATTGCGCGGGGATGTTGTAGATGACGAAGAACAACGTGCTGCACGCGGCGAAGATCGCCAGGAAGCGGACCAACTGCTGCTTGGCGAAGCTGCCTCGGACCTGGTCGAGCCCACGCTCGACAATGGTGCGTCCCCGATCGTCGGTGAAAAAGCGTAGGCAACAGAAGCCGGCCTGCACGCCACCCCACATCAGCCCCTCATAGATCGGCCACTGGTAGTAGTGGCCGGCATTGATCGAAACGGACTGAATCGCACCGGGATAGATGAAAACCCCTGTGGGCAGCAGGACCAGACCCTCCATGACGAAATCGAAGACGATCGCAAGCGCATAGGTCACCAGGATCAGCCGAAGATTACTGATATTCGGGAAGCGCCGCTTGATCACGCGCATCACCCAGCAGCCGACGGCTGTGATCAACACCAGCCCCCAGCCGTAGCCGGTGGCATTCGACAACAGGGGCTCGAGCACCTGCCGGCCAGGCTCCTCGGGTGACATCCACCCGGGCACGTCGGATGACCAGGAGCCGCGGTTGAACGACCAGGTGTTGTAGGTGCACCAGGTGTTGAAGTAATTCAGCAACGGATCCTGGAAGAACATCAGATTGAACGACACCAGGAGCATGCCGTCCAGGGTGATTCGCCGCTCCCGACGCCAGGGCCTGATGACGATGATGTAGATGCCGATCGGCAGGCCGATGATGAGCGCGACCATGTTGCAGAAAAGCAGGGTCTCCATGAGCGGAGGTAGCTTGGTAGGGCCGAGCGGCACCTGCTCGAAATAGGGCCCGGTGATCCACCTGCCCCATACATATAACTGGAAGGCCAGGATAGCCCCGCCAAGCGTCGCCCAGATGTGGACGGCCTGGATCTTCGACTTGGGTTGAGCGCCGAGAGAAGCTGCGTTGCTGAGGGACTCGGTCAGCGCAGGCTCATTCCTCTTGTCCCTCTTGTCCCTCTTGGCCGATAGTCCGCTGCTCATCGGATGGACCTCCGGTGCTCGGTCGGCAACTCAGTTGCCTGGTGTGAAGGGCACGACCGTCGGCAGCTCTGCACCTTCCGGCAGGACGAGCCGACCGTCATTGTTGATGTAGCCGGACCGTCTGGTAGGCAGTGGGACGACTGGATTCGGACACGGTTGGTCGCTGCCCGCACCACAGGTGCCGCCGTTGAAGTAGGACCGCTTCTGGACGTCCTCGGGCCAGGGGTCGGAGTGCATGCCGAACCATTGCGCGGGAATGTTGTAGAAGACGAAGAAGCAGGCGCTGACGGCGGCGAAGATCGCCAGGAAGCGGATGAACTGCTGCTTGGCGACTCCGCCTCGGACGTGATCCAACCCGCGCTCGGCTATCGTTCGGCCCCGGTCGTCGGTGAAATACCGCAGGCAGCACAGCGCGGCCTGCACGCCACCCCACATCAGCCCCTCGTACACCGGCCATTGGTAGTAGTGGCCGGCATTGATCGAAACGGCCTGGATCGCACCGGGATAGGAGAAGACTCCGGTCGGTAGCAGCAGGCAACCCTCCATCACGAAGTCCAGCACGAAGGTGATCGCGTACGTCACGCCGATCAGCTGAACATTGCTGATGCCAGGCCATTTCGCCTTGATCTTGCGCATCACCCAACATCCGATGATCGTGATCAACAGAACGCCGTACGCATACCCCGGAATGTTCGACAGCAGGGGTTCTGGCACCTGATGGCCCGGTGAATCAGGCGAGATCCAGCCCGGCACGTAGGGCGACCAGGAGCCGCGGTTGAACAACCAGGTGTTGTAGGCGCACCACGTGTTGAAGTAATTGAGGAACGGATCCTGAAAGAACATCAGGGCCATCGACACCAGGAGCATGCCGTCGAGGGTGATCCGGCGCTCCCGCACCCACGGCCGGATGATGAACCACCAGATCGCGACCGGGAGTCCCGCCATCAACAGGATCGAGTTGGCCGTGAGGATGACCCTCATGAGCTGGGGCGGCGCGGTCGGACCGGCTGGCACCCGCTCGAAATAGGGCCCGGTGATCCATCGGGCCCATACGTACAACTGCAGTGCCAGAATCGCGCCGCCGATCGTCGCCCAGATGTGGATGGGCGCGACCTTCGACGTCGGCGGTGTTCCGAGCGCGTGCACTCTGTCGAGCGACTCGGTGGACAACTTCCGTCTGTTCGACAGATCGCTCATCGCGCTGTCCCTTTCTCGATCGCCGGTTCTGGATCGCCCGGCACCGAGGGCGGCCGCCATCCACTCCGCGGGCAGCATATTCGATTATTACTGCAGTTCGGAGTAGAACGGCACTATTTCTACAGCGAGAGCCTTGCAATCGCGTGGGTCAGTTCCCGCCCGATGGTGTCGGCCAGCAGTTGGTGCCCGGCATCGTCAGGATGAATTCCGTCCCGTAACAGCTCAGGGTCGACGAGGTCCCTGCCACCCACCAGGTGCACGAGGGGGTCCGGGGTGGCGAGTACGGCCTGCTCGAGCGCCGCCCTCAGCTCAGCCTGGCTTGCGCCCAGACGATTGGGCGTCAGCTCGGCACCCGGGCGAGTGATAGGACTGACGACGACGATCGGTACGTCGGGGTGCGCGGATCGAACGATGCGCAGGAAAGCGTCGGTGATGGAGCGCACCATATCCGCCGAATGCGGGATCGTGGTCCAACAGTTGGTGCCGTAGGCCACCGAGATGACATCGACCTCGAGTGCGGCTATCTGTTCGGCAACGACGATCTCCCCGCGGGCCGCGCCCGCGTAGCCCAGGTTCACGGCATCCAGGCCGCATTCCCGGCCGACGATGGACACCCAACTCCGCGCCGGCGAGCTCGCCGACCAGCCCTCGGTGATCGAGTCACCGTAGGCGATCCAGCGTGGCAGAGCCGGAGCCGGTCGAAGCTCACCGTCCCGGGCGCGCAGGCTCATGATCGTCGGCTTCATACCTTCCGGCAGATAGACGATCGCCGGATCCACACCAGCCGCGAGATCAAGTCGCACCGCACCGTGGCCGAGCCCGACCGGCTGCTCGTCGATCTGCCTGCCACCGCGCCAGACGCAGAAGGTGCGTCCCGCACCATCGCCGCGGTAGCCGAGTTCGTCTGTCTGCGTGGCATATTCGATCTCGATCCCGGTCGCGTCGCCGATCATCTCCAGGCGCACGCCGGCCGGCAGCTGCGCCGCCAGCCAGGTGTCGGCCGGCAGGCGCCTGGCCTGCACGGGGTCCGCCCTGGGGTAGGGCACGTCACCGACCGCAGGCCACGCGCAACCGCGCAGGAACGGCCGAGGGTCAGTCATAGTCGCCGCTGGAGAAGCGCTCGAGCATCTTCTCGTGCATCCCCCACAGGTCGCGGATGATGGCGCCACCGTCGACGATCAGCGTCTGCCCGGTCACGCGTTCGGACAACGAGGACACCAGGAACAGCACGGCATTCGCGATGTCGCGCGTCCGAGGGGGCGCCAACGGGTTCACCGCGTTGACGGCCCACTGATCATCGGGCCAGTCCTCGTTGCCCAGCCCGACGTTGCCCGGCGCCACCGCATTGACCCGAATCCCGTGCCGGCCGAACTCTTGGGCGAAAGTCTTGGCCAGGGAGATGACGCCGGCCTTGGCCGCGCCGTAGGGCGCGTGCATCGCCGCCGCATTGATACCATCGGCCGACGCCAGCGCGACGATGGAGCCACCGGTGCCCTGCTCGATCATCCGGCGACCCACGGTCTGGAACAGATAGAAGACCTGGCTGAGATTGTTCTTGATCGACCAATCCCAATCCGACAAGCTGATCGTCTCCGACTTTCCCCAGCGCGCCCCGCCGATGATGTCGACGCACGCGTCGATCGTTTCGAGGACCTCCGCGGCCTCATCGACCGCCCGCTGCACCTGCACCGGGTCGGTCATATCCGCGACAATCGGAAATGCTTCTCCCCCAGCCGATCTTATTTCCTCGGCGATTCCCGCGGCCCGACCGGAATCGATGTCGACGCACGCCACCCGTGCACCCGCCTCGGCCAGCTTCAGCGAGGTCAGCCGACCGTGCCCCGCGCGTTCCGGCAGGAAGCCCGCGCCGGATACCAGAGCGCCCTTGCCCGCCAACCCGAGATCAATCATGTTGCAGCTCAGGCATTCACGGTGGCGGACAGTTGATGCCCCCGCTCGGCGAGTTTGGGCATGATGTCGCTGCTCAGCAGCTCTAGGGTGCGCATCACCTTGTCGTGCGGGAGGTCGCCGAACTGCACATAGCAGAGCAACTGATCCACCCCGGCCGCCTCGTAACGCTCGATCTTGCGGAGGCACTCCTGCGCGGTCCCCACGATGATCATGTCCTGATCCTGGTAGTGAGAGATGGGAACATCACCCCTGCGAATCGACTCCAAGGCGGGGAAAGCCCTTGCCTTGGCCTCGTCGGGCAGGTGCGCCAACTCCCATTTCAACTGAAACTCAGCGAGATTGCGGTACCACCACGTAACCGACTCCCACAGCCCGTAGTCCGCGGCCTCCTCGGCATCGTCGTAGACATGGACGAGGGTGTAGACGGCAACCTTGTTGTTCTTGACCCTGGTCAATTGGTTCTCGGGCTTGGCCGAGGCCGCGGCCGCGCGGTACATGGCGATGGTCTCTGCCACCTTCTCGACGGGTTGGAAGATCGACAACGACAGCAAGCCAAGCCCCTGCTCGCCACATTGGACCGCACTACTTTGGCTCGCCGCAGCCTGCCAGACCGGAGGGTGGGGATCCTGGTAAGGCTTGGGCGTCTGGAACCTTTCAGGGAATGTGAGGTTCTCGCTGTCCCAGCCGAGCCGCTCGTTCTCCCACATCTTGACGACGATCTCGATCGCTTCCCGCGACTGATCCCGGGACCGGTCATCGGTGGGGACGCCGAATGCGCTCTGCTCCATGGGCGTTGAACGTCCGGTTCCCCATTCGACCCGGCCGTGGCTCAGCACGTCGACGGTGGCGACCTTCTCTGCCAGTCGTGCCGGGTGACCGAATCCGAACGGGGTCAAGGTCACGCCGAACCCGAGCCTGATCTGCTCGGTGCTCAACGCGAGCCCACCGAGAATCGCCTCGTTGCATGGGCTGGCGGAGCGGCCTTCACGAAAGTGATGCTCGACCACCCACGCGGTGTTGAAGCCCAGCCGGTCGGCGTACCGGATCTCGGCGATCGCCTCGTCATAGGTCCGCTGCTCGGCCTCGCGCTGCCCGTAGGGAAATGGCTTGTCCCACGGCTTCACCTTGGGCTGGAATTCGTAGATCAGATCGAGTTTCATCAGTACGTTGCCTTTGCAATAGCGAAATCTTTTTTGTATAGTTGAGACTATGGCACGTCCTGCGCTCTCGGCAACCCGTTCTGTCGACGTACTCAATTTCTTGGCAGCCAATGCGCCGGAGCAGTTCACGCTCTCCGACCTCAGCGGCCGGCTCGACATCAACCTCGCCTCTGCGCACGCCCTGCTCACCACCCTGGAGGCGGCCGGCTACGTCGTCCGCCATCCCCGGCTGCGCAGTTACAGTCTCGGCGCCTCGGTGGTAGCCCTGGGAAACGCTGCGCTGCAAAGTCATCCAGCCATTGCCTGCGCAAACGACGAAGCGCACCGACTCAGCACCGAACTCGAACTGAGCGTGGCAGTCACCGCCGAAGCCGGAACCGACATCGTCTTCCTGGGCCGCATGGGTGAGCATCGACCGCGAGACATCGCGGCCTACGCCGGCCAGCGCATACCGCTCGCGCCGCCGGTGGGTGCGGTCTTCGTGGCATGGGGCGATGCCACCACTTGGCTGGCGGAGGCACCCGATAGCGCCCAGATGCAGTCCGTCCTCGACGAAGTCCGGCACCGCGGCTGGGCCGCCTCCTTCGAACCCGACCACTATCAACCCCTCGGGTCACTGGACCCAGCAGCCTCCTACGACGTTGTCATGGTCACCGCGCCCGTCTTCGGCCCCACCGGTACGACGGTCGTTGCCCTGACCCTCCTGGGTCTGCCGCCCCATCTGACCGCTGACCGGATCACCTATTACGGCGAGAAGGTCCGGAATGCAGGACTTCTCGCGACCCGCCGAAGCGCAGGCCGCGCTCCCGGCACCCCCTGAACGACCACGCAGGATTACATAATCAAGCTATTGTGTAAAGAAGAATAACGTTCTACATTGTGGTGCTATGGACGCACCGCAGCACGGCGACATGCTCGGTACCCGAGCCCTGGTGGTCGGCGGGTCGTCAGGAATCGGGGCCGGCACCGCCGCTCGCCTCCGCGCCCTGGGCGCCGAGGTCGTGGTCGCCGACATCAACCCGCCCGCGGACAGCGCCGCGGAATATGTACCCTGCGACCTCCGCGATCCCCAGAGCATCGACACCCTGCTGCGCACCGTCGGATCCGGCTGGGATGTCGTGGCCCACGTTGCCGGGCTACCCGGCACCTGGCCCGCCCTCGATGTCTTGAACGTGAACTTCCTAGGCATGAGACAAGTCGTCCACGGCATGCTCAGCCGCCTGAACCCCGGCGGTTCTGTCGTCGTGGTTGCATCGACTGCGGGGATGTTGTGGCAGCAACGGACCGACGTCCTGGACGGACTTCTCGCCGTAGACAGTGTGTCCGCGCTGCAAGCCTGGTTGGACGCAGCGGACACGACGTATCCCGTCTACAACCTCTCCAAAGAGGCGGCCGTTCTCACTGTCAAACGGCTGGCCCCGCAAGCGTGGTCCGATCGACAGGTGCGGATCAATGCGGTCAGCCCGGGTCCAGTGCAGACACCGATCCTGCCGGACTTCGAGGCGACGATGGGCAAGGAGTTCCTCGACAGTGTCGGCGCCGCAGTCGGACGGCACGCCCGCGTCGAGGACATCGTTCCCGTCATCGCCTTCTTGTCCTCGCCTGCCGCGGGATGGGTGATCGGACAAGACATCCACGTTGACGGGGGCTTCACGTCCTCGCTCGTCAGTGCGGCGCACTGAAAGTCAGCCCACCCAACAGACCGGAAGACCACCAATGACTGTTACCCAACCACCCTCTGCAGCAAGGGATTACAGCCAGTTCGACATCTCTGATCCCGAGTTCTGGGCCCACCCTTTTGCGTTGCGGGACAAGACATTCGCCCAGCTGCGGGCCATGGACGGACTGAGCTGGCACAAGCCGCTGGAATCGATATACGGCTTGGTCGAACCGGGCTTCTGGGCGCTGACACGGCGCGCCGATATCGTGCACGCATCCCAACACCCTGAGATCTTCAGTTCAGCGCAGGGCGTTGCGCTCAATCCTCTGCCGGTTGAGATACAACGGATTTCGAGCTTCTTCTTGGCGATGGACCCGCCGGAGCACACCGTGTACCGCAAGCTCATCAGCTCCGCGTTCACACCCAAGCAGCTCCGCCGCATCGAGGACCAGATACATCGGAACGCGGTCCGCATCGTCGACGATCTGGTCGGCGCCGGTGAGGTCGACTTCGTCACAGCATGTTCGGCACGGTTACCGATGATGACGATTGCCGAAATGCTCGGCGTGGCTGCAGACAAACGCGAGCGCGTCGCCCAGGCCGGCGAGGCGATCTTCAGCTCCAGCGATGAGGATTACGTCAGCCGAGAGGAGCGTGCCGCATTCGCGCTGCGAGAGATGATGTTACTCGTCGAAACCGCGACCGACCTCGCCAAATTCAGACGCCGTCAACCGGGCGAAGATCTGATGACCAACATCGTCAATGCCGAGGTCGACGGCGTCCGGATGACCGACGAACAAATCGGCGCCTTCATGATCCTGTTGACCTCAGCGGGCAATGACACGACCAAGCAAACCACCACCCACGCCATGAAGGCCCTCGTCGATCACCCCGAACAACGCGCCTGGCTGATGGAGGATTTCGACGGCAGGATCGGCGCCGCCATCGAGGAGTTCGTCCGGTGGGCCACCCCCGTCCTTCAGTTCGCCCGGGTCGCCACCCAGGACACCGAGATCGCCGGCCAACTGATCCGAGCCGGCGACAAGGTCGGCTTGTTCTACTGCTCGGCCAATCGCGACGAGTCGGCGTTCACCAACCCGCAAAGTTTCGACCTCGCACGATCGCCCAACCCGCAGATCGGATTCGGCGGCTTGGGACCACACTTCTGCCTGGGCAACCAGCTCGCGAAAGTCGAACTGCGACATCTGTTCCGCGAGCTCCTGACTCGCCTGCGTCGTGTCGAGTTCGGCGAGCCGGCCTATCTGCAGAGCAGCTTTGTGCACGGGATCAAGCGGCTGCCGGCATTCGTGCAGTAGTACTCTGGGCGCCGCGGCGTATCGGGGCCGGATCAGATCCGTGCCGGCATGCTGTCCCAGCCTCGGACGGCCGACGACGACGAGAAGACGGCCTTGTCGAGGTCGACCTCCCAGTCGGGAAAACGATTGAGGATCTCGTCGAGGGCGATGCGCCCTTCGAGGCGGGCCAGTGCGTTGCCCAGGCAGTAGTGGGCACCGACACCGAAGGTCACATGCTGACGCGGCAGCCGGGTGATGTTGAAATCCTCTGCGTCCGAGCCGAACCGCTCGTCGTCGCGGTTCGCCGCGCCGATCAAGGTCAGCATGGCGCTGCCCGCGGGAACGGTTTGTCCGTAATAGTCGACATCGCGGGTGACGTACCGTGCGGCCTGCAACGCCGGCGGCTCGTACCGCAGGATCTCCTCGATGGCGCCGGGTATCAATGATCGATCGGCGGCCAGTTGACGGCGTTGATCAGGATGTTCGCCCAGCAGCTTTCCCGACCAGCCGATCAGGCGCGTGGTCGTCTCGGCACCCGCGACGGAGACCACATTCATCAACATCAGGAGTTCGTCCCGATGCAGTCGCCGAACGTTTCCGGTTTCATCTTCGAACTCGACCGCCAGCAGTTCTGAGGTGAGATCGTCGGAGGGATTCGCCACTCGCCAGTCGATGAACTCGGCGAATACCTGCCCGTCGGTCATTCCTTCTGAGTGATCAAGCTTTTCGCCGCGTTCGGTGCGGATGTTGTCGGCCTGGTCGAGGACGAGCGTCTGGAAATGCTCAGGGATGCCGAACAGCATGCTGACGACACGCAGCGGCATCACCGCACCCAGATGCTTGACGAAGTCGATCTCGTCCCCACCCACCAAAGGGTCCAGACAGCGCGCGGTGAAGTCACGGATCAACGGTTCGATGGCATTCATCTTGCGCGGGGTGAACGCCCGGGAGAGCAGGTTACGGCGAATATCGTGAATCGGGGGATCTTCGAAGATCATGGTGCCCGGCGGAATCTCGATGTCTGCCTTCAAGATCTCGATCACCACGCCTTTGGCGGAGCTGAAGCCCTGGTGATCGACCAGCGCGCGATTGACATCGTCGAACCGGCTCAGCGCGTAGAAGTCGTGTTCGGCGTTGTAGTAGAGCGGTGCACTGTCCCGTAGCCGCTTGAACATCGGATAGGGGTCGGCGTTGAGTGCGACATCCCATGGGTCGTAATAGACGTCGCTTGCTGCATCAACTGTCATGTGTTCGACTCTTCCGTAGGCCCATGCAGTTCAACCAAGGCGTGAACCTGCTCCAGGTAGTGCTCAAGTGAGTGATGGACGAACCGCGCCGAAAGTGTCGTGGTGCCGCCAGCGGCCATCCGCTCCAGGGTGTCCAACGTCTCCTGCGGCTCGCCTGCCGGATCCAGGGGCTGTTCTGCCGGCATGACCACCTCGAAATCGGCTGGTAAATCGGAGCATTGCAACCAGCGGGCGGCGGTGTCCATATCGACGTAGAACGGGCACCACCCGTCGGCGAGCGTGACCGCCCGCCGTAGCGAGCGTTTGGTCCGGCCACCGATCCACAGCGGAACCTGGGACTGCAACGCACAGGGATCGACGGTGAGGCCACCAAACGAATAGAACTCGCCGTCATAGCTCGGCTCGCTACTCGGCAGTGCCGCCCGTAGCGCTCGCAACGCGTCATCTGCACGGGCACCGCGGTCATCGAACCGCGAGCCGAGCATGTCGAACTCCTCTTTCAGAGAGCCCACCCCGAGGCCGAGAATTACCCGACCGTTGCTGACGTGATCCAGGGTGCCATAACGCTTTACGATCGCCAGCGGGTGATGATAACCGAGCACCAGCGTCATCGTGGCGAACTTGATCTGGGTCGTACGTGCGGCCACGAACCCGAACGTGGCGAGTGGATCCCAGTAGCGGGCGCCGCGCCGTTCGGTCTCGCTCGACGGTAGACCGATGTGCTCGCTGCAGGTCATGTGGTGATACCCGAGGCGATCCGCCGTCTCCGCCACGCGGCCGATGTCTTCGATCGTGGCCGTCTGCTCCCACGTCAACGCCGACCCGGCCACGTTGGTCACCACCGGCGTGGCGATGCCCAGCTTCACTCCAATGGCTCTTCACCGGCAAGGATCGTGCGGTGCATCAGCCGCCCGCTGTCGATCGGATAGGGCAGGGCTCGATGCATCGTCCCGGTGTTGTCCCAAATCAGCAGGTCGCCCGCTTGCCACTGATGGCGATACACGTATTGCGGTTGGGTCGCCCAATCACGCAGATGCGACAGCAGAGCCCTGCTCTCTTCGACCGACAACCCGATGACATAGTCCGCCGTGGCACCCAGCAGCAGCGACTTGCGGCCGGACTGGTGCGTCCACACGATCGGGCAGGCCTTCGTCGGCGACTTCTGCCAGAAGGTGACTTCCTCGTGGCTCATCTCCGGGGTGACGTAGTACTGAGACCGCTCGGCACTGTGCACCACCCGCAGATCCGCGATCAATTCTTTGTCACCGAGCGGGAGGTCGTCGTACGCCGCATAGGTATTGCAGAATTCGGTGTCCCCACCGACGTCGGACAGCTTCACCGCCCGCAGCACGGTCGCCAGATTCGGAAACGGTTGCAGCGAACCGTCGAAGTGCCAGAACAACGAACCCTTCAAGTATTTGGCGCGCTCGTTCACCTTGTCATCGAGTGAGATCTTGTAGATGCCTTCCGCGCCTTCGTTCTGCACGAGGTTCCCGAGGGTCTTGGCGATGGCGACCTGTTGATCGTCGCCGATCTCCAGTCCGCGGAAGTAGACCACGCCACGCTGCTCAAGGATCGCGCGGATGTTGGCGGCCTCCCGACCGCTCAACAGCGTCTCGAGATCGATGGTGATCTCGCTGCCGATCCGTCCCGTGACGTCGACGACGTCCAGTTCGGTCGAGGTAAGTGCCATGAGTTAGCTGACTCTCGTGAGAATGGTTGTGGCTGAATGCTTCACCCGCGGTTGCTTCCACAGTTCCACCGCAAGAGAGACGGTGATCAGCGAGTAGAGCAGGTTGCGGAGGTTGGCGACGTCCGCGGGCAGCGGTTCGGCGTAGTCGAACTTGTCGACGTAGGCGACCGCTTCCTCAGCGAGCGGAAACACCTTGTCATAGAAGTCCCGGATCTCCTCCATCGAACTGTTGACCCGCTTCACATAGCGCTCATGCCCGTCCTCGATGGCCCATTCGGCAACCAGGTGTTCGAGCTGCGCAAATTCTTGCGGCAGCGAGGTATTCACGGTTTTTCTCCCGCCTCGACGTAGTCGGCGACCACCTTGTGCAGGTGACGAAGCAGAATCTCTTCGTCGTTCATGGTGAAGTGGGTCAGAGCGCCGCTGTTGAGCATCGCCTGCAATCCTTCGGACGGACTGGCGTCCTCCAGGATGATGTCGTTGAGGAACGTCACGGTGAGTTCCTGTCCCAGCCGTTCGCGGTGCGTTGTCGGCGGCTGGTAGTACATCTCGGTCTCGAAGAGGTGCGAGTGCGGTCCGGTGGGCCAATGGGTGTGAATCGTGAAGCCGGAAGCACCGAAGATCAGGATGAAATTCGGGAAGAACTGATACGAATCGAACCCGTACTTCTCCGAACGCGTGGGATTGAGCCCGGCGGGCAGCGGGCCCTGATCGCTGCGCTTGTTCCATGGACCGGCTGCGCTGGCCTCCATCACACACTCGATGGGTTTGGAGTACGGCGTCTTCTGCGAGGGTTCGCCGGCGAACGAGTAGGTCCGATGCGGGCCGTTGAGCCGATAGGACAACGCATCCGTGAAAGGATTGGGCTGGTCGAACGCCTCGCGAGCTTCTGCGGTGACGGCACCGAACGACGACGCATGCAGATACGGCCCGTGGTAGCTCTCGGCGAAGCCGTCGAGAAAGATCTTCCAGTTGCACTGCAATTCGGCGTTGAATCGATAGACCTGGTGCGGTCCCGCAAAGGGATAACCCTCGATGCCGTGCGCCAACTCGCCGAGGTAGTCGCGCACCGACTCCGTGTTGTCCGGGTTGAGATTGACGAAGATGAAGCCTTCCCACACGTCACATTGGATCGCCGGCACTCGGCAACTCTCGGCATCGAAATCCAGGAGCAGATCCTTGCGTGTGGTCGAGTGCAGCGAGCCGTCGAGTTTGTATCGCCAGCCGTGGAATCGGCAGTACAGCAACGGTGCTCGGCCCTGCACCTCCCTGAAAGGGTCGTCCTCCCAGAGCATCTTGTTGCCGCGGTGCGGACACACGTTGTGCATTGCGCGGATGACACCGTCCTTGCCGCGCACGATGATGATCGAGGTGTTCAGGAACGCCAGTTCGCGGGTGAAGTAACTTCCAGACCTCGGCACCCGCTCGACGCGGCCCATGTACAGCCAGGTCTTCCTGAAGACGTGTTCGCGTTCCTTGTCGTAGAACTCCTCGGACACGCAGTCCTCAAGTGAGACCGGACCTCGGCCCAGCTCCGGATACGCATCGGTCCAATACCCACTCGCCGGCTTGGAAACCAGGGGGGTGACCAGGGCTTCAGTGCTCACAAGAGTGCTCCCGTCAGGCCTAGAGGCCGAACGTAGCACTTGACAAAGATGGCTAGATAGGGCCAGAACCGCAACAGGGTGTTGCATATCTGGAACACTGGCAGTGTGGAGCAGAGCCTTCCCTTCGATGTCGATGCGCTGTTGATCTTCGGCAAGGTGGTCGAGTGCCGCAGCTTGTCGAAGGCCGCCGCGGTGCTCGGCATGCCGAAATCCACGGTCAGCCGCAAGCTCAGCAAGTTGGAGACCGATCTCGGGATCAAGCTGTTGCGGATGAACACCCATCAGCTGACCGTCACCGATGTCGGCGAGAAGATATATGACCACGGACTGGCTATCGCGAACGAGGCCAACAGCATTCGTGCCCTCGTCGAGAGCAGTAAGCAGGAACCCCAGGGCGAGCTACGCGTCGCGATGCCGGTATTTGTCGGGATCGATTATGCATCGAGAGTGGGAGCCGCGTTCCTGCGCCGGTACCCGCATTCCCGGCTCGATATCCGGCTGGTCGACGACACCGTCCATCCCGTCAACGACGGTTTCGATGTGGTGTTCGAGACGGGCCCACTGCAAGATTCGACGCTGATCGCGCGAAAGGTCTTCAGCCTGGAGTTGTTTCTCTGCGCATCGCCGGATTTCATCCTGCAGTTGCACGAACCCATTCTCACGCCCACGCAACTGAACGATGTGCCGTTCATCGACTTCGGCTTCTCCGGCAGCCCACGCAAACTGACGGTGACCAAGCACCGGCGGCGCCATGAGCTGTCCCCCGTCGTCCGGGCTCGCGCCAACAGCTTTCAGGTGTGTAAGCAGTACATCCTGCAGGGCTTGGGTGTCGGTGCGATGCCCAACCAGATCCTCTGCACCGACGAGCTGCGCGACGGCACCATCGTGCCGGTGTTGCCGGAGTGGAGCCTGGAGCAGCTGGACGTGCACATGGTGTACCCGTTCCAACTGTCTTTTTCGACGTTGATCAGCGCGTTCTACGACACCGCACGGCAGATCATCGAGCAGAACTCGGCGCGAGCCTGAATTCATTTGCGAGGCAATCCGAGAACGCGCTGGGCGATGATGTTGCGTTGGATCTCTGACGTGCCGCCGGAGATGGTGCCTGCGAAGCTTGCCGCGTAGCGCGCAAACCAGCCGGCGCTGTACTGCGCAATCCCGTACGCGTTGTAGGGCGCTGTTGTCGCTGGATCGACCAGACCGTGCGGTCCTGCGGCACCCAGTGCGTATTCCGACGCAGCCTGCTCCGCCTCTGAGCCCATCACCTTCAGCGCCGACAGGGCCGCCACATCCGGCTCGCCGCGCGCCGCCCGCGCCAACGCGGCCGACCCGAGAAGGCGCAGTGCGAGATGATCCATCACCAAGGTGGCGTACCGGTCACGGTCCAGCTCGGTCACCGGGCGGATATCGTCGACCAGGTCCCGCAGCCGGTCGGAGTAGCTCATCCAGAGCATGGTCCGCTCATGCCCCAGGGAGCCGTTGGCGACGCTCCACCCGCCGTTGAGCGGCCCCACCAGATTGTCGGCAGGAACCCGAACACCGCTGAAGAAGACTTCATTGAAGTCCAGGTGGTCGCGGGTGTGGAACGAAGCAAACGGACGACAATCCACCCCAGCCGTGTCGGTCGGGATCAGGAACACACTGATGCCTTTGTGTTTGGCTGCGAGCGGATCGGTACGGACGAAGGTCAGCAGCACGTCCGCGTCATGGGCGCCAGAGGTCCACAGCTTTTGGCCATCGACCACGAAGTGATCACCGTCGCGCACGGCTCTGGTCTGAAGTCCGGCCAGATCAGATCCTGCGCCAGGCTCACTCATCCCCAGCGCGGCGGTGATGTCACCGCGCAGAATCGGGACGGCCCACTGCTGCTTCTGCTGTTCGGTACCGAACGACATCAGTGACGCCGCGATGATTCCGACACCCTGCGGGTTGAACGAGTGGTAGATCTTTCGCCGTGACAGCTCTTCACGGTGCACGAACTGCTGGAACAGAGTGGCATTGCGGCCGCCGAACTCTGGTGGATTGCCAGGCAGGAGCCAGCCTTCGTCGAACTGCAGCCGCTGCCATCTCCTGGCCCACTCGGGCACATGCGAACTCGATCTGGATCGTTCCGCCGCCTCGGCTTCGGTGGGCAGGTTTCGCTCCAGAAATTCGATGAACTCGGCCCGGAAATCTTCGACATCGACGTCGAACTTGAGTTGCACGGCAACCCTCCTCACCCGGCGCTGACGCGATCTGATACTGCTTATCAAGTACTTTATATAATGACGGCAGGGTCTGCGGATCGCCTGTCGTTCTCCACCGGTGAGATCGCCGCATGCGGCGAAAGGGGCCCTATGCGCATCGGATTGATGACCGGCTCGGATAAAGAGCGCAGCCGGGCCGACCGACTACCGGGCTTGATCGCCGATGGAATCGCTGCCGAAGCCGACGGGTTTGCGACCTTCTGGGTGCCGCAGGTCCCCGGCTACCTCGACGCGATGACGGCGATCGCCCTCCTGGGTCAGGTCACCGGGCGAATCGAGCTCGGTACCGCCGTCGTGCCCATCCAGACCCGGCACCCGATCCCGATGGCGCAGCAAGGTTTGACCACCCAGCTCGCGTGCAACGGCCGGTTTGCGCTCGGGCTGGGGCCCTCACACCACTGGATCATCGCCGACCAACTCGGGCTGTCGTACGACAAACCGGCCGCCCTGGTCCGGAGCTACCTCGAGGTCCTCAACGCGGCATTCACCGGACCGGGTCCGGTCGACGTGGAGAACAACGACTTTCGCGTGCACAGCCCGATGGATGTGGCCGACACCATGCCGACACCGATACTGCTTGCAGCGCTGGGTCCGACGATGCTTCGGATCGCGGGAGAGCACGCCTCGGGCACCATTCTGTGGATGGCCGACGAGCGCGCGATCGGTGATTACATCGTGCCGCGCATCACGATGGCAGCCGCGGACGCCGGTCGACCGGCGCCTCGGATCGTGGCGGGGGTGCCCGTCGCACTCTGCAGCACAGGCCAAGTGGACGACGTACGTCACCACGCCAGTGACATACTCGGACACGCCGACTTCTCTCCGAATTATGTCCGGCTCCTTGAGCATGGTGACGCTCGGGACGTGGGCGACACGATGGCCACCGGTGACGAGGACGCAGTACTGACCAGGCTGCGCCGCTACCGCGACGCGGGCGTCACGGATCTGGCGATCCGCATCGTCCCCGTCGGGAGGGACGCGACCGAGCGGTCCGCGTCGCACCGACGCACGCAGGGCTTCCTCAGTTCACTCCACACCGAATTGTGACCCGCTATCCGGTCGACGCCCGAATCACCAACTCCGGTTGGAACACCACGTGTTTGGGCACTCGCCGACTCCCCTCCTCGGATGCCGCGACCAGCAGGTCGACCGCGGTCGACCCGATCTCGGCGGTCGGCTGACGCACCGAGCTCAGCGGTACCACCGCCGACGGCGCGAAGTCGATGTCGTCATAGCCGACGAGCGCGATCTCCTCGGGTACCCTGACATCGCCCATCAGCGTCAGCGCCTGCAACACCCCGATGGCCAGCAGATCGTTGGCGCAGAACACCGCATCGGGCCGCCGAGCCGCGGGCCGTTCTCGCAGCCGCTCCCCCACAGCCCGGCCGGCGAGCACACTCAGTGCCGGGGTGTCGATGCTCTCCAGTTGCGCCCCAGGGGTTTCCGCGACCGCCTCGGCCGCACCGCGGCGACGATCGCGGATCTGGCGCAGGGTGTCCGGGCCGCCCACGAACGCGATCCGGCGCCGACCCGTCGAACACAGATGGGCCACCGCCAGGCGCGCGCCCGCGACGTCGTCGACCGCGACCGAATCGAACGGCGTGCCGCTGCCGTCCCGGTCGACGAACACCACCGGCGTACCCCGGTCACGCAGCGCGCGCAGGCGCGCCAGGTCCTCACCGACCGGCGACACCAGCAGCCCGTAGACGCGCTGCTCGTCGAAGGCGTCGACGTACGCCCGTTCGCGGCCGGCGTCGTCGTCGGAGGTGCCGAGCAGGACGGTGAGGTTGTGTTCCCCGGCGCGGCGTTCGGCCGCTCTGGCGATGTCGGTGAAGAACGGGTTGCCGATGTCGAGCACCACCAGACCGACACTGCGGGACCGGCCCGCCTTGAGTTGGCGGGCCGCGTCGTTGCGCACGAAGCCGAGGTAGTCGATGGCCGCCTGAACGCGCGCCACCGTCGCGGGCGCCACCTTGTCCGGCGCGTTGAGGACGTTGGACACCGTGCCCACCGACACCGAGGCCGCGGCCGCGACTTCCCGCATGCTCACCACGAGACCATCACACCATCACGGCGGTCCGATCCGTGCGCGGAACGTACCGGCGCGGCGGAAACCACTGGGCGACCCGCTGCCGCAGCCCGTCGAGATCACCGCGCAGCAGGCCCTGCGCACGCGCGGTCAGCAGGATGTTCCCCAGTGCGGTCGCCTCGACGGGTCCGGCCAGCAGGGGCAGGCCGAGTCGGTCGGCGGTGAGTTGGCACAGCAGTTCGTTCTGCGATCCACCACCGACGATGTGCACCGCACGGACGTCGGTGCCGGACAGCTCGGCTGCTGTGCGCACCGCGGAAGCGAAGGCTGCGGCCAGGCTTTCGAGGATGGCCCGCACCGTCGCGCCGGGACCGTCCGGTACCCGCAGGCCCCGCTCGCGATACCAGTCGCCGATACGGCCGGGAATGTCACCCGGCGCCAGGAACCGCGGGTCGTCGGTGTCGAAGACGTGCGTGGGCGCCGGCGCCTGCGCGGACTGGGCCAGCAGCGCGCCGAGGTCGGCGCGCACACCGTCGCGGTCGTACTGGCGCAGGGTCTCGGTGAGCAGCCACAGTCCCATCACGTTGTGCAGGAACCGGTTCCGGCCGTCCACGCCCGCCTCATTGGTGAAGTTCGCGGCCCGGCTCGCCTCGGTGACCACCGGGCCGGGTAATTCCAGTCCGACCAGGCCCCAGGTGCCACAGGAGATGTAGGCGGCGTGTTCGGCGTCCATCGGGATGGCGGCGACGGCCGACGCGGTGTCGTGGGAGGCCACCGACACCACCTCGGCATCGAATCCCAGCCCGGGCAGCACCCGACCGCGGGTTGTCCCCGCCTCGACCACGTCGGGAAACAGGCTGGGCGACAACCCGAGCCGGGTCATCAGTTCGGTGTCCCAGGCGCCGTCGAGGCCCAGCAGGCCGGTGGTCGACGCGTTGGTGCGTTCGGCCACCCGCTGCCCGGTCAGCCAGTACGTCAGCAGATCGGGGATCAGCAGCACCGTGTCGGCCATGTCCAGCAGCGGCTCCACGGCCAGTTGGTACACCGTGTTGAACGGCAGGAATTGCAAGCCGTTACGGGCATACAGTTCGGCGGGGCCGATCTCGGCATGCACCATTTCGGCCGCCCGTTCGGTGCGCGCATCGCGGTAGTGCTGCGGGACCGACAGCAGCCGGCCGTCGCGCAGCAGCCCGTAGTCCACCGCCCACGAATCCACCCCGATGCCGGCGAGGTGGTCGGATTCCTTTGCGGCGCGGGTCAACCCGTCGAGCACATGACCGTACAGTCCGGGCAGGTCCCAGTGCAGCGCGTGCCGCTCGCCGTTCCAGATGGTCACCGGGTCATTGCTGAACCGGGCCACCGTACGCATCTGAAACCGGTCCAGGTCCGCCACGATCACCCGGCCGCTGGTGGCGCCGAGGTCGACGGCCGCGACCTGACCGGACCCGCTCACCGGAGGAAAGCCGCGGCGACACCCGCGTCCACCGGCACGTGCAGACCGGTGGTGTGCGAGAAGTCCGACGTGCACAGGGCGAAGGCGGTGTTGGCGATGTTCTCCGGCAACACTTCCCGCTTGAGCAGGGTGCGCTGCGCGTAGAACTCCCCGAGATCCTCCTCGGCCACGCCGTACACGGCGGCCCGCTTGGCACCCCAGCCGCCGGCGAAGATGCCGGAACCGCGCACCACGCCGTCGGGGTTGATGCCGTTGACCTTGACGCCGTGCTCGCCCAGTTCGGCGGCCAGCAGCCGGACCTGGTGCGCCTGATCGGCTTTCGTCGCGGAGTAGGCGATGTTGTTGGGCCCGGCGAACACCGAGTTCTTCGACGAGATGTAGATGATGTCACCGCCGAGCTTCTGGTCGATCAACGCGCGCGCGGCGGCCTTGGACACCAGGAAGGATCCGCGGGCCATCACGTTGTGCTGCAGGTCCCAGTCGGCAACCGTGGTGTCCAGCAGCGATTTCGACAGCGACAGCCCGGCATTGTTGACGACGATGTCGACACCGCCGAAGGCCAGCACGCATGCATCCACCGCGGCCTGTACGGCCGCCTCCTCGGTCACGTCGGCGGCGATCCCCACCGCCACATCGGCATTGCCGATCTCGGCGGCGGCCTGCGCAGCCTTCTCCGCATCGAGATCCGCGATCACCACGCATGCGCCCTCGGCGGCGAGCCGGGTGGCGATGGCCTTGCCGATACCCGAGGCCGCGCCGGTCACCAGCGCGATGCGGGTGGCCAGCGGTTTGGGCTTGGGCATCCGGGCCAGCTTGGCTTCTTCCAGCGCCCAGTATTCGATGCGGAACTTCTCCGACTCGTCGATGGGCGCGTAGCTGGAGATGGCCTCGGCGCCGCGCATCACGTTGATGGCGTTGAGGTAGAACTCGCCCGCCACCCGCGCGGTCTGCTTGTCCTTGCCGTAGCTGAACATGCCGACGCCGGGGATCAGCACGATGGCCGGGTCCGCGCCGCGCAGGGCGGGGCTGTCGGGTCCGGCGTGCCGGTCGTAGTAGGCCTGGTAGTCGGCGCGGTAGGCCTGGTGCAGTTCGGTCAGGCGGGTCTTGCAGTCCTCCAGCGGCGCGTCGGTGGGCAGGTCCAGCACCATGGGCTTGACCTTGGTGCGCAGGAAGTGATCCGGGCAGCTGGTGCCCAGCGCGGCCAGGCGCGGATGTTCGTCACCGGCAAGGAATTCCAGCACGCGCGGGTCATCGGTGAAGTGGCCCACCTGGGCCCGGTCGGCCGATGCCAGGCCGCGCAGGAAGGGGGCCAGCGCGGCGGCCTTCGCGCGGCGCTCGCCGGCGGGCAGCGCACCGAAGCCAGGCAATTCCCTACCGAACGGGGCGGGGCGGCCGTTCTCGGCGATATAGCGTTCGGCGGTCTCGATGATCTCCAGCGAATGCGCCTGTGCCTCATCGGATGTTGCACCCCACGCGGTGATCCCGTGGCCACCCAGGATGGTGCCGATGGCCTGCGGGTTGCGCTTCTTGATCTCGGCGATGTCCAGTCCCAGCTGGAACCCGGGACGGCGCCACGGCACCCACACCACCCGGTCGCCGAAGATCTGCTTGGTCAGCGCCTCGCCCTCGGCCGCGGTGGCCAGGGCGATCCCGGAGTCGGGGTGCAGGTGGTCGACGTGCTCGGCGTCGACGAGACCGTGCATGGCGGTGTCGATCGACGGTGCCGCCCCACCACGGCCATGCAGGCAGTAGTCGAAAGCGGCGACCATCTCGTCCTCGCGGTCGACGCCGGGGTACACGTCCACCAGCGCGCGCATCCGGTCCAGCCGCAGCACGGCCAGCCCGTTCTCGGTCAGGGTGCCCAGATCGCCACCGGAGCCCTTGACCCACAACAGTTCCACCGGCGCACCGGTGACAGGATCGGTCTCCGTGCCCTTGGCCGAGGTGTTCCCGCCCGCGTAGTTGGTGTTCTTCGGGTCCGAGCCCAACGCGTTGGAACGCGCGATCAGCTCGTTGACAGTCGTGTTCATCATGCTCCCCACGAGGATTGGGTGCCGCCGACGCGGGCGGCATTGATGGTGTCCTGGTAGCCAGAGGCGGCGAACGCCGCCATCGGGTCACCGGGCAGGCCGCGGTCGGCGCGCCACTGCGCCAGGGCGGGCCGCACATCGGTGTAGAAGGCGTCCATGAAGATGGCGTTGGCGCCCAGCACGTCGCCGTCCTCCTGAGCGACGGCCAGCGCCTCGGTGTCGACGAGCAGGGCGCGTGCGGTCATCTCCTGCACGTTGAGGACCGACCGGATCTGGCCGGGGATCTTGGCTTCCACGTTGTGGCACTGGTCGAGCATCAGCGCGACGGGAGAATTCGAATCCAGGCCGCCGCCGCGGATCACCTCGAACATGATGCGGAACAACTGGAACGGGTCGGCCGCACCGACGATCAGATCGTCATCGGCGTAGAACCGGGAATTGAAATCGAAGGAGCCCAGCTTCCCCAGCCGCAGCAGTTGGGCGACGATGAACTCGATGTTGGTGCCCGGCGCGTGGTGCCCGGTGTCCAGGCAGACCATCGCCCGCTCCCCCAGCGCGCTCACCTGGGCGTAGGACGTGCCCCAGTCCGGCACATCGGTCATGTACATGGCGGGCTCGAAGAACTTGTATTCCAGCACCATTCGCTGGCCTTCGCCGATGTGCTGGTAGATGGTGGCCAGCGATTCGGCGAGCCGGTCCTGCCTGCCGCGGATGTCGCCCTGGCCGGGGTAGTTGGTGCCGTCGGCCAGCCAGATCTTCAGGTCGCGCGACCCGGTGGCACTCATGATCTCGATACACGTCAGGTGGTGGTCGATCGCCTTCTGCCGCACCGTCTTGTCGATGTGGGTGAGGCTGCCGAACTTGTAGTCGTCATCCTGGAAGGTGTTGGAGTTGACGGTGCCCAGCGCCACGCCGTGGTCGGCGGCATACGTGTCCAGCGCGGCGTAATCGTCGACGGTGTCCCACGGGATGTGCAGTGCCACCGCGGGTGCCAGGCCGGTCATCCGGTGCACCGTCGCGGCGTCGGCGATCTTCTCCTCGATGGTGCGCGGGGTGCCCGGCGTGCCGAACACCTTGAAGCGGGTACCGGAGTTGCCGAATGCCCAGGAAGGCAGTTCGATGGCCAGGTTGTCCAGCAGCGGGTGCAGGTTCATGCCGCGGTCCTCTCGACGGGGTTGGACGGGGAGATGGCTGCGCCGTAGCGCTCGACTTCGATCTGCTGCAGGGTCTTGCCCTGGGTCGACGGTGCCCAGACGGCGCCGATCACCAGGGCAATGGTCAGCAGGGCGACGAGCAGGATGCCCACGGTGGTCAGCCCGGTGGCCGCCAGCAGCGTCGGGAAGAAGTAGCTCAGCAGCCCGGTGGCCGTGCGCACCACGAAGAACATCACGCCTTGGGCGCTGGCCCGGTACGGGGTGGCGAAAAGCTCACTGGCCCAGAGGCTGTAGAAAGCCTGCGCACCGATACCCGCGGAGATCCCCCACAGCACGGCGAACACCAGCATGGTCGGGACGCCGCTGTCGGTGAAGGCCACCAGCACGATCCAGCCCAAGATGCCCAGTGCCGCACCGATGACGTACAGCAGACGCTGACTCCTCCGGTCGGCGTAACGCATGAAGCCGAAGTAGGTAGCGGCCACGGTGCAGCCCCAGACCAGCACCTGCAGCAGGTTTTGGGCTACGGGGCTGTGCAGGCCTGCGGTGTCATAGACCCGGGGCATGAAGATGCCGGCCTGTCCGGCGACGGTGTTCCAGAACAGGTAGATGCCGCCGAGGAACAGCAGGGCGCTGATGTTGACCTTGCGGGAGAACAGGCCCCGCAGCCCGCGGTTGCCGACAGATGCTGTCAGCGAGGCTGATTCGTGCTGACCCTCGTCCTTCCAGATCTGCGATTCGGCCAGACCCTGCCGGACCCACCAGACCACCGCGGCCACGACGAACAGGTGCAGGAAGATCAGGCGTGAGCCGAACAGGCCCATCGGGGCGAGCGCGGCGGCCAGCGCGAACCCGATGAGGGGACCCACCGACCAGGCGAGCTGGGCGGTGCCGACGTGCTTGGCGCGCTCCTGCGACGGCGCCTGTTCGGCGATATAGGTCCAGGAGGCGGGTACCCCGGCGCCGACCGCTATGCCGGTGATGATGAAGGCGGTCAGCAGCATCGCGAAGTTCACGGCGAAGGCGGCCAGCAGCACGCCGGCCATGTACACCAGCAGGTCGTAGGTGTAGATCGCCTTGCGGCCGAAACGGTCACACAGCGGGCCACCCAGCATGGCGCCAATGGCCGCTCCGAAAGCGTTGGCGCTCAACGCCGCCAGCAGTCCGACGGCAAAATTGCTGATGCCGAAGGCCGTCTGCCAGAAGCCCAGGCTGGTCGCGATGGCGATGATCGATCCGGCCTCGATGTAGTTGGACATGGCGACCGAGATGGTCGCGCGCCAGCCGGTGGTGGACCGTGCTCCGATTTTCATGTGACTCCTGTGTCAGACGAGGTGGAAGTAGTGGGTGAGCGGGGTGATGCCCGCGTCGGGCGCCCCGGCCTCGAAGTACTCGGCCATGCCGGCCTGCCAGCGCGCGTTGATGTCGGTGCGGGCCATCTGCTCCTGGGCCGCCGCGAAATCGTCGGTTTCCAGGTAGCCGACCACCAGACCGTCCTCGGGACGGACGAACAGCGAGTAGTTGCGCCAGCCGGCCGCGCTGAGCGCGTCGAGCATCTCGGGCCACACCACCTGGTGGGCGTCGAGATAGTCGGCCACCCGGTCC
Source organism: Mycolicibacterium cosmeticum (assembly GCA_016197365.1). Lineage (GTDB taxonomy): Bacteria > Actinomycetota > Actinomycetes > Mycobacteriales > Mycobacteriaceae > Mycobacterium > Mycobacterium cosmeticum_A. The sequence goes on from JACPVS010000021.1 coordinate 509,674, forward strand.
TTGCGCAGCTGTAGCAGGAAGCACACCCGCTCCGGCACCGGCGCCGTCTCGCTCGTCGTCATCGTCCATCCTGTTTGAAACGTTTCAATTTGTGATGGCGGCAACAATACGGTTGCCGCCGCCACCCCGTCAAGACATCTATTCCGGCCAGCTGTTGGTGCGGATGATCTCGACGAAGTCCGCACGCACATAGGTCGGGTCGTAGTGCGCCAGCACGTCGGCGTTCACATTCCCGAAGGTGCTCGCCGGCCGGTGCACGTTGCCGTCGGCGAAGGCCTGCAAGATCCGGTTCTTGAAATCGGGGCGCGGATGCGCTGCGGTCACCGCAGCAATCTGTTTCTCCGACAACAGCTCCCGGCCGATTCCGAGCACGTCGGTCTCCACGCCCGCGGTGACGGAGGCGACCTCCGGGTCCAGGAACTCTGGCACCCCCGGCGTGGTGTGCAGGGCGATACCCAGCCACACCAGCTTCGCGGACGCCTCGTCGATGCCGCGTTGCAGCAGGAACTCGCGCGCGGCGTTGGCGCCGTCGACCTCGAAGCGCAGTTGGGAGTCCCGGTAGCCGTCGGTGAGTCCGATGTCGTGGAACATGGCGCCGGTGTAGAGCAGCTCGAGGTCGGGTGTCAGCCCGCGGCGACGGGCGTGCAGCGCGCCGAACAGGTACACCCGGCGCGAGTGGTGGTACAGCAGATCGTCCTCGGTGTCCCGGATGTAGGCCGTGACATCACGCACCAGCGCGGTGTCCGGGATGACGATGTCGGCGATCGACTCGGCGGTCGAACTGGTCATGATCGAAACTCCTTGGTCGGTAAGCCCTTTTGGCTCGCTGACACCAGTCTCGGCCTGCCGGCTGCGCACCGGCCATGGCCGATCGGCCGTCTTTCCCCCAGAATGCGACACAATGAGGAGGTGGCAGTGCGAGAGATGGTCATCGTCGTCTTCGACGGCGTGAAGCTGCTCGACGTCGCCGGCCCGGCGGAGGTGTTCGCCGAGGCGAACCGGTTCGGGGCGCAGTACCGACTGCGGATCGCGTCGCCGGACGGACGCGATGTGCGTACCTCCATCGGGACCCCGTTCGCGGTCACCGACCGGCTCGCCGCCGTCGAGTCCGCCGATACCGTGCTCGTCGCGGGCGGGGACAACCTGATCGCCCATGCGATTGACCGCGCGCTCGTCGACGCGGTACGCGAGATGCCGCCCCGCACCGGCCGGCTGGCGTCCATCTGCACCGGTGCGTTCATCCTTGCCACCGCCGGACTGCTGAACGGCCGGCGGGCGACCACGCACTGGCGTCATGTCACCCTGCTCGCCCATGCGTTCCCGGAGATCAGCGTCGAGCCGGATGCGATCTACGTGCGCGACGGCGAGGTCTACACGTCCGCGGGCGTCACCGCGGGGATCGACCTGGCGCTCGCGCTGGTCGAACAGGACCACGGGGCCGACCTGGTGCGCTCGGTCGCGCGATCCCTGGTGGTCTACCTCAAACGCGCCGGCGGCCAGTCACAGTTCTCGGCGTTGGTCGAGGCCGACCCCCCGCAGGAGTCGGCGCTGCGTGCCGTTACCGCCGCTATCGCCGCTCACCCGGGTGCGGACCACAGCGTGAAACACCTTGCGGCAGTGGCGGCTTTGAGCACCCGGCAGTTGACCCGGTTGTTCCACACCGAGCTCGGTACCACCCCGGCCCGCTATGTGGAGAAGGTGCGCATCGACACCGCGCGGGGTGCGCTGGACGCCGGCCACAGCGTGGCCGACGCCGCACAGATCGCCGGGTTCGGTAGTGCCGAGACGCTGCGCCGGGTGTTCGTCACCCAACTCGGGCTGTCCCCCAAGGCGTATCGCGACAGGTTCCGCACTGCCGCACCCTCCTGACTGCGATAGTGAACCGGTGGAGCTGACCTACCCCGAGATCGGCGCGACCAGGGGCCCGCTGCCCGACGGGTATCACCATGTGCACGTCGTCGCGCCCATCGGCACCGGGCGGGCGCGGTTCGATGCCGCCGCCGACGCCGTCATGCACTGGGGCATGCAGCGCGGCGCCGGGGTGCTGGTGCAGGCCGACGGCGACGCGGCCGCGGTCGGCGGCGAGGTGGTCGTCGGGTTCGGCCCGCTGCGCGCACCGTGCCGGGTGGTGTACCTGCTCGCGGAGGACAACCGTCGCGGATTCGCCTACGGCACCCTGCCCGGGCACCCGGAGACCGGTGAGGAATTGTTCAGCGTCCGCTACGACCCGGCCACCGACATCGTGTACGCGGAGGTCATCGCGTTCTCCCGGCACGGCACGTGGTGGAGCCGGTTGGGGGCACCGATCACCGCTGCGGCCCAACGCATCATCACCCGCCGCTATCTCAAGGCGGTGTGATCGTCAGGTGCAGCCGCCCACGCTGACCCGCCCGCGGGGTCCGCCGACGTTGCCGCAGACGCTGACGTTCGACCCGATCGGCGGAGGCGGTGGCGGCGGCGGCGGCGCGAAGTCCTCGGGCAGCGGCGCGTAGTAGGACGGTGGCGGCACCCAGTCCGAGATCACCCCGGCGAGATCGGTACACCCGCCGACGCTGACATGTCCGCGTCGTCCACCGACACTGCCGCAGACATCGGCGTGCGCCGGTACGGCGATCACCAACGGAGCCAAGGTCATTCCCAGGACACCGGCGGCCACCGCCAACCACGCTCTGCTACTCATCGCGTGAGTATAGATCTCGCCGAAAGCGGCGGGTGCTACTTGCTTTCCAGCAGTTTGGCGATGTTCGCTTTCAGCTCCGGGGTCCCGAAGGTCAGTTCCTCGGCCGTGGTCGCGTAGTCCAGAGTGATCTGGACCTGGCTCTCCAGCTGCATGTTGAGGATGCGCTTGGTGCTCTCGACCGCTTTTTGCGGCAGTTCCAGGATCTTCTTGGCCGCGGCCAGCGCCTCGGCGAAGGGATCGGCCACCACGTGGTTGGCCAGTCCGAGTTCGACCGCCTTCTGCGCGGGGATGCGCGCGCCGGTGAGCGCGTACTCCTTGGCCTGCAGGATGCTCATCTGCATGGGCCACACCAGGGGCCCACCGTCCGCGGCCACCAGCCCGACCTGGACGTGCGGATCGGCCAGGAAGGCCTTCTCCCCCATGTACACGATGTCGGAGAGGGCGACCACGCTGCAGCCCAGGCCCACCGCCGGGCCGTTCACCGCGGCGATCACCGGGATGCGGCACCGCACCATGCCCATCACGATCTCGCGACCGTCGATGATGGTCTTGGTGCGGAGGTCGACGTCCTCGCTGAGCTCTTTGATGTAGTTGAAGTCGCCGCCGGCGGAGAACGCCTTGCCGGCACCGGTGATCACCGCGACGCGGGCAGTGGGATCGAGGCTCAGCCTGTTCCAGATCCGCGCCAGGCCGACATGCAGATCGTCGTTGACGGCGTTGAGTTCCTCGGGCCGGTTCAGGGTGATGATGCGCAGCGGGCCGTCGGCCTCGACCTGGATCTCGTTGGGCATGTCGTACATGTCAAACCGCCATTCTCAGGATTCGGCCAGCGATGATGTTCTTCTGGATCTGGGAGGTGCCGCCCATGACGCTCTGGGAGCGGCTGTAGAGGTAGGTGCTGAAGAGGTCGGCGTCGGACGTGCCGGTCTGGGCCAGCACCGCATGCCCCACCGATTGCTCGACCCAGGTCATGAGCAGTTTGTCGATGGACCCTTCCGGGCCGTGCGAGATGCCGTCCAGCTGTTCGGACAGTCTGCGGCGCACATGCTGGCGCAACACCTGCACCTGCACCGTGGCCCAGGCCAGTTCATCGCTGTGCTCGCCGGTTCCCTTGCGCGCCAGCTGATTCACGGTCTTCTCGTAGCGCGCCGCATATCCCAGCGTCGATGGCTCGCGCTCATGGCCGACGACGGTCATGGCCAGCGCCCAGCCGTCACCGGGGTTGCCGACCATCTGGCTGGCAGGTACCCGGGCGCCGTCGAACAGCACCTGGCCGAATTCGTTGCTGACCCCGTTGATCATCTGCAATGGGCGCTGCTCGATACCGGGCTGGTGCATGTTGACCAGGAACGCCGAAATACCCTTGTGCCGCTTGACGTCTTTGTCGGTGCGGGCCAGCAGTAGGCACCAGTCGGCTACGTCGGAGTAGCTGGTCCAGATCTTGTGCCCGTTGATGACGTACTCGTCACCGTCCAGGGTGGCCGTGGTGGTCAGCGAGGCGAGGTCGGACCCGGCGCCGGGCTCGGAGAAGCCCTGGCACCACCGCTCGGTGCCGTCGATCATGCCGGGCAGGAAGCGCTGCTGCACCTCCTTGCTCGCGTGCCGGCCCAGTCCGGTCACCAGGTAGCCCAGGCTGGGCCGTGGCGGCGCACCGGCGCGGGCCAGTTCCTCGTCGACTATCACGTCGTAGACCGGGGGCAGCTCGAGGCCGCCGAATTCCTTGGGCCAGGTGGCGCCGAAAAAGCCTGCAGCATGCAGGGATTGGTGCCATTCGCCCTGCCGGGCCCAGTATTCCTGCGTCGACTTGGGGAAGTTCGGGGCCTGTTCGGTCAGCCAGGCCCGCAGCCGCTCACGGAACGCCGACTCCGGCGCCGAGTCACGAAAGTCCAACGGAGATCTCCTTCAACGACACCGGCCACAGGCCGGTGGACACCAGCACCCGGCGCAGGTAGACGTGCGCCAGGCATTCCCAGGTGTTGCCGATACCGCCGTGCACCTGGATGGAGGTCTCGCACACGGTGTGTGCGGATTTGGCGCAGTACACCTTGGCCACCCGGGCGGCCTCCAGTGCGACGGCCGGCTCTTCTTCGTCGACCGCCCAGGCGGCGTAGCGCAGGATGCTGATCGAGCCTTCGATGAGGACGAGGCTCTCGGCGAGCAGGTGCGCGATGGCCTGATATGAGCCGATCGCCTTGCCGTACTGCTCGCGCATCTTCGCGTAGTCAGCCGCCAGATCGAGAGTGCCGCGGGCGGCGCCGAGGATGTCGGCGGCGGTGACCACCAGGGCCAGCGCGTGCGCGCGGGTGGCCCTGTCGGCGTCCAACTCACCGGCCGGAGTGCTCGACCCGGCCACCGCGGCCTGCCGCCGGCTGAGGTCCACGCTCTCGACAGCCGCCTCAAGCTCGACGGTCGCCACGGCCGTCCCGTCCAGAACCGCACCGGCGGTGATGCCGCGGGCGTCGGGGGCGGTGTCTCCGAAGACGATGGTGGCTCCCGAAAGGCCCAGGTCATCGGCCAGCACCGGGCCCAGGAACGGCACGTCGACGAGCCTGCGGCCGAACTCCTCGGCCACCAGGGCGACCTCGACGCCCGAGGCGCCGTCGGAGCGCAGCGAACGCCAGCCGGTGGCTGCGACCGTCTTCTCCAGGCGCGCGATCCGCGACGTGTCGTCGAGCTCACCGACCGCGCCAGGGCCGAGATCGTCGGCCAGTTTCGCGGCCGCGTCCCTCAGTTGTTGCTGCTCACTGGTCAGCCGAACGTCCATGAGAGGACCCTATCCTTTCTGGAGAATCCGATTCTCTTCAGGCCAGAACTTTACTACCAGGTAGTCCGATTTCACAGCCCGCCGGGCGCCGTTCCAGCCAGAGCCCATGCACGTTCGGCCAGTCCGCGGTAGCGGCTGCGGAACAGATCGGTGCCCGCCCTCGCGTCGGCGGCGTTGCCGTCCAGCCCGCGCCGCCACACCCCGGCGACGATCGAGGCCAGCCGGAACATCGAGAAGACGACATAGATGTTGAGGTCCTGCGGGACGTCCACGCCGGCGTGGCGGCAATAACTGGCGACGAACTCACTCTCGGTCGGGATGCCGGTGCCGGTCAGATCCTCACCGGCCACCCCGGTCAGCGGATCACCGTCGCCGGGTAGGTGATAGGTCATGGCCGCATAGCCCAGATCGGCCAGCGGATGGCCGATGGTGGCCAGTTCCCAATCCAGCACCGCCACGATCCGCGGTTCGGTGGGGTGCAGCAGCACGTTGCCCAGTCGGTAATCGCCGTGTGCAATCGTCGCCCGGCCGTCGGACGGCAGATGCGCGGGAAGCCAGGCCGCCAACCGCTCCATGTCCGGGCATTCCTCCACCTTGACCGCCGCCCAGGACCGGGTCCACAGCGCCACCTGACGGGCCAGGTAGCCGTCGGGCCTGCCGAAGTCCGCGAGTCCGGCCGCGCGCCAGTCCACGCCGTGCAACCGGGCCAGCACGCGGGCCAGGTCCTCATAGACCGCAGCCCGCTCGGCCGGCGTGCCGTCCCGCAGCACCCGGTCCGGGAAGATCCGGCCCTGCACGTGGTCCATCACGAAGAACGGCGTGCCGATCACGGTGTCGTCCTCGCACATCAATCGCATGCCCGGCACCGGTACCCCGGACCCGGCCAGCGCCGCCATCACCCGGTACTCGCGGCCGACGTCATGGGCGCGCGGCAACAACACCCCCGGCGGCTTCTTGCGAAGGACGAATTTTCCTGCGCCCGTGCGCAAGTGGAAGGTCGGGTTGCTCTGACCGCCCTGGAACTGATGGATGTCCAGCGGCCCGCCGATCCCGTGCGCATTCAGATACCGGCCGAGGGCGTCCTCGTCGATGCGATGCTGCGGCAGGACGTCGACGAGCTCGGGTACACCGGACATGCCCGCAGCGTCTCATATCCGTTCACCCGTCCGACGCTCATTGCGCGCGCGATGTGCACGCTCCCCTGCGAGACTTCTTCCATGACCGATCTTGACGCGCCTTCACCCACCTCCGAGCGTGCCCGCACCGGCCTGTCGTCCGATGCCCTGCGCCGCGCGATCATCGACCACGTGCGGTACTCGATCGGTCGTCCCGCCGCCGCGCTGCGTCCCGAGCACTACTACCGGGCGCTGGCGCTCGCCGTGCGGGACCGCATGCAGGACAATCGGGTTGCCTCCACCCAGACGTCCCTTGACCTGGGCAGCAAGGTCACCTGCTACCTGTCCGCGGAATTCCTGATGGGACCTCAGCTGGGCGCCAACCTGCTCAACCTCGGCATCGAGAGCGCCGCCCGCGACGCACTCGCCGAGCTCGGCCAGGACATCGACGAGGTCCTGGCATGTGAAGAGGAGCCCGGCCTGGGCAACGGCGGACTCGGCCGCCTGGCTGCCTGCTACCTGGACTCGCTGGCCACCCTGTCGCGCCCCGCCATCGGCTACGGCATCCGCTACGAGTTCGGCATCTTCGACCAGGAGATCCACGACGGCTGGCAGGTCGAGAAGACCGACAACTGGCTGGTCAACGGAAACCCCTGGGAGATCGCCAAACCCGACGTACACTACCCGGTGCTGTGGGGCGGGCACAGCGAGCGCTACGCCGACGACGCCGGCGTGCAGCGCGTGCGCTGGATCCCCGGCCGCATCATCCAGGGCGTCGCCTACGACACCCCGATCCAGGGCTACGGCGTCAAGACGTGCAACGTGCTCACCCTCTGGAGCGCGCGGGCCGTGCAGTCGTTCGCGCTGGAAGCCTTCAACACCGGTGACTACTACAAGGCCGTCGAGGAGGAGGTCACCTCCGAGACCGTCACCAAGGTGCTGTACCCGAACGACGAGCCCGAGGTGGGCAAGCGGCTGCGCCTGCTGCAGCAGTACTTCTTCGTGTCCTGCTCGCTGCAGCATGTGCTGCACATCATGGACGACCTGGCCGATGCGTCGGTCCTGGACCTGCCCAAGCGGTTCGCCCTCCAGCTCAACGACACCCACCCCTCGATCGGTGTCGCCGAGCTGATGCGCCTGCTGGTCGACGAGCGCCGGCTGGACTGGGATCAGGCCTGGGCCATCACGGTCGCCACCTTCGGTTACACCAACCACACCCTGCTGCCCGAGGCGCTGGAGAAGTGGTCGCTGGGACTGTTCGGTGAGAGCCTGCCGCGGCACCTGGAGATCATCTACGAGATCAACCGCCGTTTCCTCGACGAGGTGCGGGCGAAGTTCCCCGGCGACGAGGACCGGGTCCGCCGGATGTCACTGATCGGCGAAGACGGCGGCCAGACCGTCAAGATGGCCTACCTCGCCACCGTCGGCAGCCACGCGATCAACGGCGTCGCCGCGCTGCACTCCGAGCTGCTCAAGGAGAGCGTGCTGAAGGACTTCTTCGAGCTGTGGCCGGAGCGCTTCTCCAACAAGACCAACGGCGTCACGCCCCGGCGCTTCGTGGCACTGTCCAACCCGGGACTGCGTGCGCTGCTGGATCGCACCGTCGGCGACGGGTGGCTGACCCACCTGGACCGGCTGCGCGGCCTGGAGCCCTTCGTCGAGGACGCGGGCTTCCGGCAGGAATGGCGCGATGTCAAGCGCGCCAACAAGGCTCGGCTCGCCGAGTTCGTCCTCGCCGAGACGGGCGTCGAGCTGGACCCAGCCTGGTTGTTCGACATCCAGGTCAAGCGGATCCACGAGTACAAGCGCCAGCACCTCAACGTGCTGAACATCGTCACCCAGTACCTGCGCCTCAAGAAGAATCCGGGGATGGAGATCGCGCCACGGGCATTCATCTTCGGGGGCAAGGCCGCGCCGGGCTACTTCCTGGCCAAGCGAATCATCAAGCTGATCACCGCCGTCGGCGACATGGTCAACTACGACCCGGACGTAAACCGCTACATGAAGGTGGTGTTCCTGCCCAACTTCAACGTGCAGAACGCCCATCTTATCTACCCGGCCGCCAACCTCTCCGAGCAGATCTCCACCGCCGGCAAGGAGGCCTCGGGCACCGGCAACATGAAGTTCATGATGAACGGCGCGCTGACCATCGGCACCCTCGACGGCGCCAACGTCGAGATCCGCGAAGAGGCGGGCGCGGAGAACTTCTTCCTGTTCGGGCTCACCGTGGATGAGGTCGAGGCGCTCCAGCGCGAGGGCTACCGGCCGTCGGACTACGTCGGGGGCAACCCGGAACTGGCCGCCGTGCTGGATCTGATTGCCGGGGGCCACTTCTCACACGGTGACGCCGAGGTGTTCCGCCCGCTGGTCGACAACCTGCGCTACGACGATCCTTTCCTCGTGCTCGCGGATTACGCGTCCTATGTCGAGTGCCAGGACCGCGTGAGTGCCGCGTGGAAGGACCGCGACGCGTGGTCACGCATGTCCATCCTGAACACCGCCCGCAGCGGCAAGTTCTCCTCGGACCGGGCCATCGAGGAATACTGCGACGACATCTGGGGTGTCCGACCGGTCAACGTGGGGTAAGCCGGTATCCATGACCACCATCACCGCCCCACTCTCGGATGCCGAGCTCGCTCGGCTGGATGCGTACTGGCGGGCCGCCAACTACCTGTCGGTCGGCCAGATCTATCTGCTGGACAACCCGCTGCTGCGTGAACCCCTGCAGGCCGAACACGTCAAACCGCGGCTGTTGGGGCATTGGGGCACCACCCCGGGTCTGAACCTGCTCTACGCGCACCTGAACCGGGTGATCCGGCACCGCGACTCCGATGTCGTGTTCATCACCGGGCCGGGGCACGGCGGTCCTGGTCTGGTGGCCAACACCTACCTGGAGGGCACCTACAGCGAGGTGTACACCGGTATCGGCGAGGACGTGGAGGGACTTCGAAAGTTGTTCCGCCAGTTCTCGTTTCCCGGCGGAATTCCCAGCCATGTCGCGGCCGAAACCCCCGGATCGATACACGAGGGCGGCGAACTCGGCTACGCCCTGGTGCACGCGTTCGGTGCCGCCTTCGACAACCCCGATCTGGTGGTCGCGGCCGTGGTGGGCGACGGCGAGGCCGAGACCGGACCGCTCGCGGCGAGTTGGCATTCCAACAAGTTCCTCGACCCGGTCAGCGACGGCGCGGTGCTGCCGATCCTGCACCTCAACGGTTACAAGATCGCCAATCCCACTGTGCTGTCCCGTATACCGCAGCAGGAGCTGGAGTCACTGTTCACCGGCTACGGCTACATACCGATCACCGTGTCCGGAGACGATCCGGCAACCGTGCACCAGCAGCTGGCTGCGGCCTTGGACGACGCGTTCGACCAGATCGCCGCGATCCAGCGGGCCGCGCGGGTCGACGGTGAGACCGGCCGCCCGTTGTGGCCGATGATCATCCTGCGCACCCCGAAAGGCTGGACCGGTCCGGCGACGGTCGACGGCGTCAAGGTGGAGGGCACCTGGCGGGCCCACCAGGTGCCGCTGGCCGAAACCCGCACCAACGCCGAGCATCTGGCGGCCCTGGAAACCTGGTTGCGCAGTTACCGTCCCGAGGAATTGTTCGACGACGGCGGGGCGCTGCTACCCGAACTGCGCGCGCTCGCCCCCGAGGGAACCCGCCGGATGGGCGCCAACCCGCACGCCAACGGCGGCGTCCTGCTGCGTGATCTGGATCTGCCCCCGCTGCACGACTATGCGGTCGAGGTCAGCTCACCGGCCACCGAGTCGGCAGAGGCCACCCGGGTGCTGGGCACCTTCCTGCGGGATGTGATCGCGCGCAACCCGGAGAACTTCCGTTTGATGGGGCCCGACGAGACCGCATCCAATCGGTTGTCGGCGGTGTTCGAGACCACCGACAAGGCCTGGCTGGCGGAGATCTCGGAGGACGACGAGCACCTCGCGCCGAACGGGCGGGTCATGGAGGTGCTATCCGAACATCTGTGCCAGGGCTGGCTGGAGGGCTACCTCCTGACCGGGCGGCACGGATTGTTCAGCTGCTACGAGGCTTTCGTTCACATCGTCGATTCGATGGTGAACCAGCACGCGAAGTGGCTGACCAGCAGCTCGCACCTGGACTGGCGACGCCCCGTAGCCTCGCTGAATTACCTTCTGACGTCTCATGTCTGGCGTCAGGATCACAACGGCGCCTCCCATCAGGATCCCGGTTTCATCGACCACGTCGCCAACAAGCGGCCCGAAGTGGTCCGGGTGTATCTGCCGCCGGACGCGAACACGCTGCTGTCCATCGGTGATCACTGCCTGCGCAGCCGCCACTACGTCAACGTCATCGTGGCGGGCAAGCAACCGGCGCTGACCTACCTGACCATGGACGAGGCAATCGCGCACTGCACGCGCGGGGCCGGCATCTGGGAGTGGGCCAGCACCTGCAGAACCGGGGCGCCGGACGTGGTGCTGGCGTGCGCCGGTGACGTGCCCACGCTGGAGACCCTGGCCGCCGCCGACATCCTGCGCCGCCGGTTGCCAGACCTCGGGGTGCGGGTGGTCAACGTCGTCGACATCATGCGGCTGCAGCCCGAATCCGAACATCCGCACGGGCTGCCGGATCACGAGTTCGACGCGCTGTTCACCACGGACAAGCCGATCATCTTCGCCTACCACGGTTATCCGTGGCTGATCCACCGCCTCACCTACCGGCACGCCAACCACGATCAGCTGCACGTACGCGGGTTCAAGGAGCGCGGCACCACCACCACGCCGTTCGACATGGTGATGCTCAACGACCTTGATCGCTTCCATCTTGTGATGGACGTCATAGACCGCGTTCCGGGGTTGGGCAGTTCGGCGGCGGGGCTGCGTCAGGAGATGGTCGACGCACGTCTGGCGGCGAAACGCTATACCCGCGAACACGGCGAGGACGACCCGGCGATCACCGGCTGGACCTGGGCACGCGACATCTGACGTTTCCCTCTCCGTGGGCCCGGGTAGTCGACTGTGGTCCGAACCCCCAAGGAGAGGAAATTTTATGCGTGCCAAAACGATCGCCGGGGCCGCCGGTACCACCTTCGCCACCGTGTCGCTGGCAGTACTGACAGCGGCGGCGGCAGGAGCCGCTCCGGCCAGCGAAAGTTACGGCAACCAGCAGGAGGTCGACGGTGCAGGCGGCGCAGTGACCGCGTGGACGGTCGACCAACTGCACCCGAGCACCGACACCCTGTCGGTCCCGGTCAGCGGCACGCTCTATGAGGCCACCGCCACCGTGCAGGCTGTCCAGGGCACCGCGACACCGGTGGTGACCGACTTCAATGCGCGCACCGCCGCCGGCGCCGATTACCGCGCCGTGCCCGCACCGACCGCGACAGGGGTCAACCCGACGCCGTTGCAGACTGGGGCGAGCAACACCGGCAAGATCTACTTCGACGTCACCGGACCCGCGCCCGAGAGCGTGGTCTACAACAACGGTGGCCAGGATCTGTTGATCTGGAAGTGATCTGAGTAATGAGTAGGGAGGTTGCCATGGCGTCATCCGGTTCGTCGGCGTCGCACAGATCGACGGTCGTGAACTGGGTGCTCGCCGTGGCAACCATCCCCGCGGCGGCCGCGGTGGTCGGGTTTGCCTACATGCAGGTACTCGGCACCGCGGGCTGCACCCAACCCGACTGCACCAGTCTCAACTCGCTCGGATTCAGCCTGATTCAGTACGGAGTGCCCGCCGTCGCGGGCTTGGCAGTGGTGTTGTCGTTCATCACCGCGCGCCGGCGCGGCGGTGTGCTGGTCCCCTTGGCAGCGTTCGCTGTCATCGCGGTCGCGGTGATCGTCCTGATCCTCACGTTCCCGCACTAGCGCCCGAACCGCTCAGATCGCCGACGTGCCACCGTCGACAACGCCATCCCGAGGGCAGCCCCATAGCCAGACCCGGTGTCAGTCGGCAGATTGACGGGCTTCGTGCGCACCGGATTCCGACGTAGCGTCGGAGTCCGGCTTCGGATCCGCGGTCGCGTCCGGAGCCTTCGCGGCCGGCGCGGATACGGCATCCGGTTCATGCCGCGGCTTGGGCGAAGTGGACCGCGTGCCCGGCCGGTGCCACCGCCGCGACGGAGTCTTTGCCGGTTCGGAGGATTCCGGCGCCGCGGTGTCGGTCGCCTCGGCGGCCGTCACGGGCGTTGTGTCGGTGGCGCGCGCGGAGGCCTTGGAGCTCACCTTCGAAGGCGAATCATTCTGTACTGCAGGCTTTCCGGTGTCCTCGGTGGTGGCGGCGGCGGCCGGCTCGTTTTCGGGCCCCGCATCCGGCACGTCGACCCGGCCGGATTCGGACGGATACGCGGCCTTGACGAACGGTGTGAAAAAGGTGTTCAAGCCGTCGACGAATCGCTTGTCGACCCCCAGATTGCGAAGTGGCTGCAGCAGCGGCAGATTCGGTTGCCGCACCAGGTAGTAACTGGTGACACCGCCCGCATCGTTCGGCACGCGCGTGATGTCGGACTCCGGGATGTCGTCGAGGTCCACCTTGCTGTACCCGCCGTGAAAATAGACGGCACCGAGAATGGCGTTCAGCCCCGCCAGCACGCGCAACGGATTCTTCGGGTAGCGCGCGATTCCGTCGTATTCGTAGGCGACGTCGATGACGTCGTACGGGCTGGCCGGCTGCTGGCCGCCGGTGTACGTGGTGCCCAGGATGTTGGTGCCATGAGGCAGCAAACTCAGGAAACCACCGGGCCTGCCCGGATTCGCGGTAAGGATGAAGGTGATCTGCCCCGGCCCCGGCGCGCCGGTCGTCGCCGCCAAGGACTGTGCCGCGAGACTCGCGATATAGGCGCTCTGCGAGTAGCCGAAGACGATGATCGAGCCATCGGTGGCGGCGATTGCGTCGAGGAGACTCTGCTCCCCCTCTGCGACCGAATCATCCCACGGCAGCGTTCCGACCAGCGGCCACCACTCCGCCGGAGTCGTGACCGGAACCAGCGTGCTGCCAGCAAGAATGCCGTCCAGCGCGTTCTCCATCTGCCACTCGCTCGGTGTCGACTGAGCGGTGCCGCCCATCACCAACGCTGTCGATTCGGCCTCGGCCGAAGGGAGATTCGCAGTTCCCAGGAGAGTCAGGGTGGCCAGCACCGCGGTCGCACGCCGGGCCTGAAGAATCCGCATAGGCGCAGTTTTTATTCACGCGCGTCAATTATGCAACCCCTGGCGCCGGAGATTCCGTCGCTCAGCTGACGTCGACGTCCACATTCAGCAAGGATTCATCCGCCTGTGAGTGAACTCACAGTTCTCGATCGGCCCGCGCCTCGGCGCCGGACTCCTCCGTGTCGATCGCGTCGTCGGGGGTGGTGCGCCCTACGTACGCGCCGTCGCCGTCGCTCGCCCGACTCGTCGCGACATTCGGGTCGCCGGCGACGTCCTCCTCGGACCTGTCCTCTGCACGATGTCTACCCATCAGCCTTCTCCTCCGATTTCCCGGTGTCACACGACGTCAATGCGTGTGCCGCCATGTCCAGGTCCACCACCAACGGCCGGTGGTCCGATATCGTCAATTGCGGTGTGCCGCAACGCCGTGCCCGCAGGTGCGGATGGTCGGTCAGCACGTGGTCGAGTTGTCGGGTCGGCCGGTGAGCCGGAAACGTCGGCGTGGCGGCCAGCGACCGCAAGCTCGACCAGCGCTGCGCCGCCCTGGATGCCATGTTGAGATCGCCCAGCACCATGCGGGGGCCAGGGAACGCCGCCAGATCACCCGACAGCCGCCGCAACTGGTAGCGATTCCAGCCCGGGACGTAACTGAGATGGGTGGCGGCCACGGTCAGCGTGCCGTCCGCGGCCACCGCCGTCAGATCCGCACGAGCGGATCGGGGCTGATCGACGTCGACCTCCTGCAGTGCCAGGAGGTCGGCATCGAGGGACCGGATGCAGTCGGCGAAGGCCTGTACGTCGACGCCGCGGCCGGGCGTTCGTCCATGGAGGATGTTGAAGGTGGCTACCCGCATGGGGTACCGCATACCCAATCAGCGCCCTCGATATTGCTTCGGCACGCTGACCTGCACCTAAGCGCCGTGCTTAGTGTGTCGATTCACACGCCGCGGCACCGGCCGCCAATTAGGCTTTGGCCCGTAGTTGCTGGCAAGGTGGCGCCCAGCTGTGCCGTGCGCGGCACGTGGCAAACACGGGAAGGGTGCGCAGCATGAGCTTGGGGGGCTTATTCTCCGGTGGCCGGCAACTCGTCGGCGACGGTTTGCAGTTCGTCGGCGGTAGCTTGCAGCTCGTCGGGCGCACCGTCAACCAGGTGCCGCTGGCCAACGAGGTGTTGCCGCTGCTCGCGGACGTGGAACGCACCGTGGTGCGGGCGGTCCGCCAGCACCTGGAAGACCTCGATCCGCCCACCACCGCGCTCACCGAGCAGGCTGACGAGGACGCACCCGTCACCCCGACCACGCTGCTGCGTGCCTTGCTCGACCGGTCCATGTACACCAGCCCCGACGGCAGCAGAGACGTGCTGTATCTGAATTTGCTGCAGTCACTTGTGCCCGATGAGGCCCGGATCTTGGCCGCCCTGTCGGACGGATCGGCCTACCCGGTGCTGCACATCGCCGAGCCCGGAGTGGGCAACACCCCGTCGTTCGTGTTGAAGAACGCGTCGACCATCGGGCGGCAGTCGGGTGTGTCGCTGCCCATGCACACACCGCTGTACCTGACCCGGATGCTCGCCCTGGGCCTGGTGCGGCTCGGACCCGAAGCCCCGTCGATGTACGACGAATACGAAATGCTGCAGACCGACAACACGGTGGCCACCGCACTGGGACTGGCCCGCCGCGGGATCCGTGGCGCGCGGGTGATCCGCAGAACCGTGCACATCAGCGACCTGGGACTGGAACTGTGGGAGGCAGCCAAATGAATGAGATGTTCGAGCACGCGTTCTCCTACCCGTGGTGGGTGTATGTCACCATTCCCCTCGGTGCCGCGTTCGTCGGCTGGGTCACCAAGATCCTCGCCTTGAAGATGATGTTCTATCCGGTCGAATTCAAGGGCATCAAGCCCTACCTCGGTTGGCAGGGGCAGATCCCCAAGCGCGCGCCCAAAATGGCTGCGGTGGCGGTGGATTCGCTCACCTCGGGCATCCTGAAACCCGAGGAACTGTTCGACAAGATCGACCCCGACGAACTGGTGGCCGAACTCGGCGAACCGCTGCGCGAGGCGGCCGACGAGCTCGTCAACGCGATGATGATGTCGTTCCAGCCTCAGGTCTGGCGGGCCACACCCGATCAGGTCAAGAACCTCATCGTCAAGAACGTGGAGGGCCGCATCCCGTCGGCGGCCCGGGACATGTTCGGCGAGTTCCGTGGCCAGGTCGACCAGATCTTCGACATCAAGCACATGGTCATCACCAACCTGGTGCGCGACAAGGCGACGCTCAACACCGTCTTTCAGGACATCGGCAAGCCGGCCTTCAAGTTCCTGATCAGATCGGGTCTGTATTTCGGGTTCATCATCGGCCTGGTGCAGATGCTGGTGTTCGGATTCACCGGCTGGCACCTGGCGTTGCCGCTGTTCGGTCTGCTGACCGGTGGTCTCACCGACTACGTTGCCCTGCAGATGATCTTCCGGCCGTTGGAGCGCAAGACCGTGTTCCCCGGCATCAAATGGCAGGGCGTCTTCCAGGCCGAGCGCGAACAGGTCATCAAGGGCTACGCCTCGCTGATGGCCCGCGAGATCTTCACTCCGAAGGCCATCATGGAAAGCCTGCTCACCGGGCCGATGTCGGACAAATTCTTCGACATCATCCAGATCGAGATCAGCAAGACCATCGACAGTCAGATGGGCTTCGCCGGTCGGGTGATCAATGCCGTGGGCGGTCGCCAATACCAGGACATGAAGCAGCAGATCGCCGACTCCATCATCGAGAAGCTCCCCGAGACGTCGTCCTATATCGAGGCGTACGCGGCCGAGCGCCTCGACCTGGAGAACGTGATGGTCGAGAAGATGATGGTGCTCGACTCCCAGTCCTACGAGAATCTGCTGCGGCCCGCTTTCAAGGACGACGAGTGGATCATCGTCGTACTCGGCGCTGCGCTGGGCTTCATCTGCGGTGAAATCCAGTCCCAGCTCATCCTGCTGGTGGCCGGCTGACCTCGCGCAGGTAGTGCGCGGCGATCTCGTCGCTGGTCGTCAGCCACACATCTGGTGCGCCTGCCAGGAATTCCAGGGCCTGGTCGAAGTACTTGTGCCGAAACGCCTGCCCGATCACGAACGGATGCAGCGCCAGAGCCAGCACCCGCCCGCCGGCCCGCGCGTCCCGGTGCAACTGCTCGTACTGGTCGATCACCATCTGGACGAAATCGACTCCGGTGAAACCCTTTCCGAAGATCAACAGGTCGTTGAGCTCCACCGAGTACGGCACGCTCAACATCCCGGGCACGGTCAGCGGGTAGGGCTGGTCATCGTTGGTCCAGTCCAGCACGTACTGATAGCCCAGTTCTGCCAGTAACTGCGGGGTGCGGTGGGTCTCGGTGAGTGCAGGGCCCATCCACCCCCGCGGCGGCCCTCCCGTCGCGTCGGTGATGGTGCGGGTGATCTCCCCCAGCACCCGGCGCTCCTCATCGACGGCAAGCCCGGTGTGCAGCGCCGAGTTGGTGCGTCCATGCGCCAGCCAGGCCCAGTCGCGGGCCACCCCGGCCTCGACGATCTGCCGATGATGCTCCACGACATCGGAATTCAGCAGTGCGCTGGCCCGCACGCCGTGGCGGTCCAGCGCCTCGATGGTCCGCCAGATCCCGACCCGGGCTCCGTAGTCACGCCAGCCGTGATTCAGCGCATCGGGCGTCAGCTCGGCAGTGCCGGGCCAGATGCTGGTGGATGGGATATCCGGGTGGAAGTACTCGATGTTCAGGCCGATATATACCGCCACCTTGGCACCCCCTGGCCAGGACAGCGGAGGGCGCTCGGTGATGGGGCTGTACTCGAAGGGGACTGTGGTCATGGCGGCACGCTAAATGCTGACACCGGTGTGAGGGTCAACCCGATTCGGTATAACGGGCCTATGCGAATCGGCGAGCTGGCCCGGCGCACCGGGGTGAGCGAACGGTCGCTGCGTTACTACGAGCAGCGAGGTCTGCTGGCCGCGGACAGGTCGCCCAGCGGGCAGCGTGAGTACGCCGAGAAGGCCGTGGACCGGGTGATCCACATCCAGGAGCTCTATGCCGCGGGGCTGCGCAGCACCACCATCGCCGGCTTGCTGCCCTGCATGCGCGACTCCGACGGCGGGCCGGCACCCGACGCCACACCGCGGCTGGCCGCCGAGTTGCACGCCGAGCGGGATCGGCTGGACAGGTCCCTGCGCGAACTGGCCGCCTCGCGTGAGGTGCTCGACGCCGTGATCTCCGCCGCCACCGACCACCACGACTGACCCGTTGGCATCACCGTGCGCCGATCTCTTGAACCCCCAGGGCAGCACCGGACACTGGGACGGGCCGGTAACACCGTCGCGGAATGGTCGTCACGGCGCGCACGTTGTCGGTGAGACCACGCAGGAAAGTGCTACATGGGAAAGCGAGACCCTGTGCCCGATCCACACCTCATCCACCTGGCCGTCGCCCTGGACAGTGCAGGGTGGCACCCGGCCGCCTGGCGCGAGCCCGACGCCCGCCCCGACGACCTGCTCACACCCCGGTACTGGGCCGATCTGGTGGGCACCGCCGAGCGAGGCCGACTCGACCTGGTGACCTTCGAGGACAGCCTGGCCCTGCAGTCCGATCACCCGTGGCGGGCCGACGAACGCACCGACCGGGTGCGTGGGCGCCTTGACGCCGTGCTGATCGCGTCCAGGGTAGCGCCCACCACCAGCCACATCGGCCTGGTCCCCACCGCGATCGCCACCCACACCGAGCCGTTCCACCTGTCCAAAGCCATCGCCACCCTGGACTACGTGAGTTCCGGACGCGCCGGCGTGCGGGTGCAGGTGTCGTCGAACCCCGAGAGCGCGAAACATTTCGGACGCAACGGCACCGAGGATCTGATCGGCGAGGCCGCCGACTACATCGAGGTGGTGCGCCGGCTCTGGGACAGCTGGGAGGACGACGCCGAGATCCGCGACGTCGGCACGGGACGCTTCGTCGACCGGAACAAGTTGCACTACATCGACTTCGAGGGCGCCCACTTCTCGGTGAAGGGGCCGTCCATCACGCCGCGCCCGCCCCAAGGTCAGCCGATCGTGGCCGCACTGGGTCATGTCGACCCGGTGTATCAGTTGATCGCGGGCGGCACCGACCTCGGCTTCGTCACACCGCACAGTCCCGCGGAGACCACGGCCCTGGTCGACACCATCGCTTCGCGGCGGCCCGACGGCCGGGCGCCGGTGCGGGTGTTCGCCGACCTCGTGGTGTTCCTTGCCGACACCGCCGCGGCCGCGCGTGACCGCAAAGCGCGCCTCGATGAGCGTCTGGGTGCCGAATATCGCAGCGACGCCGAGATATTCGTAGGCACCGCGACCGAGCTGGCCGACCTGCTGCAGCAGTGGCATGCCGCCGGCGCCGACGGGTTTCGGCTGCGTCCGGCCACCCTGCCGCACGATCTGGTGCAGATCACCGACGCACTGGTCCGCGAACTACGCCGCCGCGGTGTGTTCCGCGAGCACTATCAGGGCAGCACGCTGCGCGACCTGCTCGGTCTGCCCCATCCCGTCAACCGATACGCAGGAGTATCCCGATGAGCAAGCCCGTCAAGCAGATTCATCTGGCCGCCCACTTCCCCGGGGTCAACAACACCACGGTGTGGAGCGACCCCACCTCGGGCAGTCACATCGAGTTCAGCTCGTTCGTGCACTTCGCGCAGACCGCCGAGCGCGGCAAGTTCGACTTCATGTTCCTGGCGGAGGGTCTGCGCCTGCGCGAGCAGAACGGGCTGATCTACGACCTCGACGTCGTCGGCAGGCCCGACACCTTCACGGTGCTCGCCGCGCTGGCCGCGGTGACCGAACACCTCGGGCTGACCGGCACCATCAACTCCACCTTCAACGAACCCTATGAGGTGGCACGGCAATTCGCCTCGCTGGACCACCTGTCCGAGGGCCGCGCCGCGTGGAATGTCGTCACGTCCTGGGATGCCTTCACGGGTGAGAACTTCCGTCGCGGCGGCTACCTCGCCGAGGACCAGCGGTACTCCCGCGCGGAGAGTTTCCTGCACGCGGCGCAGACCTTGTTCGACTCCTGGCACGGCGACGAAATCGTCGCCGACAAGGACCGCGGCGTGTTCCTGTCCGATCCGAGGGCGGGCGCATTCGCCCTCCACGACGACCATTTCGACATCGCCGGCCGGTTCAACGTGCCGCGCAGCCCGCAGGGCCGACCCGTGATCTTCCAGGCCGGCGACTCCGACCACGGCCGCGAGTTCGCCGCGTCGTCGGCCGACGCCATCTTCTCCCGGCACGGCACCCTGACCGACGGGCAGGCGTTCTACGCAGATGTGAAGGGCCGGCTGGCGAAGTACGGCCGGCGCCACGACCAGCTGCTCATCCTGCCCGCGGCGACGTTCGTCCTCGGCGACACCGACGCCGAGGCCGCCGACCTCGCCCACGAGGTGCGGCTGGCACAGGTCTCCCCCGCGACCGCGATCAAATTCCTTGAGCAACTCTGGAATCGCGATCTGTCCGACCATGATCCGGACGGACCGCTACCCACGGTGGATCCGGTGGTCGGCGAGAACACCATCGCCAAGGGCCGGGCCAGTGTGCGGATCAACAGGGACCCCGTCGCCGTCGCCAACGAGTGGCGCGCCAAGGCCGAAGCCGAGAACCTCACCACCCGGGAACTCATCGTCGAGGTGACCGGGCGGCAGAGCTTCATCGGATCGCCTGCGACCGTGGCCGAGTCGATCAACCATCTGGTGCAGTCCGATGCCAGCGACGGGTTCATCCTCGTCCCGCACGTGACGCCCACCGGGCTGGATCCGTTCGTCGATACGGTGGTGCCGCTGCTGCAGGAGCGCGGTGTGTTCCGCACCGACTATGCGGGCACCACGCTGCGCGATCACCTGGGTCTGGCCGAGCCTGCCCGGCAATCGAGGGCGAGTTAGCCGCCTCCTACTGTGGCAGCCATGACCGAGGTACGGGAGATCGAGACGCCGCAGGGAGTGCTGCGCTACTACGACAGCGGCAGCGGACCGGTGCTGCTGTTCCTGCACGGCTCCGGCCCGGGTGTCACAGGGTGGCGCAACTTCCGCGGCCTGCTGCCCACCTTCGCGGCACAGCACCGCTGCCTGATCCTCGAGTTTCCGGGGTTCGGGGTGACAGCTGATTTCGGCGGGCATCCCATGGTGACCGCGCAGGGTGCGGTTGCGCCGTTCCTGGACGCCCTGGGTGTGGACCGGGTGGACATCGTCGGCAATTCGATGGGCGGTGGGGTCGGCATCAACTTCGCGATCCGCCACCCGGACCGGGTGGGCAAGTTGGTCACCATCGGCGGCATCGGTACCAACATCTTCAGTCCCGGCCCCAGCGAGGGCATCCGGCTGCTGCAGGAATTCACCGAAGACCCGACCCGCCAGCGCCTGGTCGACTGGCTGCGCTCGATGGTCTTCGACGAGAGCCTGGTGACCGACGAACTGATCGAGGAGCGCTGGCACCTGGCCACCGATCCGGACACCCTGGCCGCGGCACGACGGATGTACGGCAAGGCCGCCTTCGCCGGAATGATGAAGGCCATGCGTGCCGCTGACGCGCCGATGCCGTGGGCGCAGATGCACAAGGTGGCGGCGCCGACGCTGCTGACCTGGGGCCGCGATGACCGGGTCAGCCCCCTGGACATGGCACTCATTCCGATGCGGACCATCCCGAACGCCGAACTGCACGTGTTCCCCAACTGCGGGCACTGGGCCATGATCGAGGCCAAGGCCGCCTTCGAGAGCACCGTGCTGGCGTTCCTGTCCCGCTGATGGGCATTTACGCATCGGTGTCCGGGACGGGATATCAAGCGGCAGCGTGGATTCTCCGCAAACCGGGTCCGACGATCCGACTGGGCGGCGATGATGGATACAGACCCGAGCTCGACGAGGAGCACATGACATGACAGCGATCGAGAACAACGTTAGTTCCACCTCGGCATTCGACGACGATGTCGCGGCCACCCAGGCGTATTTCGACAGCCCGCGCTTCGAGGGCATCACCCGGCTGTATTCGGCCCGCCAGGTCGCCGAGCAGCGCGGCACCATCCCGGCCGACTATTCGGTGGCTCGCGAGGCCGCGACGGCCTTTTTCCCGCGTCTGCGTGAACTGTTCGGTCAGAAGAAGAGCATCACCACCTTCGGCCCGTACTCCCCCGGCCAGGCCGTGACCATGAAGCGGATGGGCATCGAGGGCATCTATCTGGGTGGCTGGGCGACCTCGGCGAAGGGTTCGATCAACGAGGATCCCGGACCCGACCTGGCCAGCTATCCGCTGTCTCAGGTGCCCGACGAGGCGGCCGGGCTGGTACGCGCCCTGCTGACCGCCGATCGCAACCAGCAGTACCTGCGGCTGCAGATGACAGCTGAGCAGCGCGCCAGCACACCTGCCATCGACTACCGGCCGTTCATCATCGCCGACGCCGACACCGGCCACGGCGGAGACCCGCACGTACGCAACCTGATTCGTCGTTTCGTCGAATCCGGCGTGCCCGGCTACCACATCGAGGACCAGCGTCCGGGCACCAAGAAGTGCGGCCACCAGGGCGGCAAGGTGCTGGTGCCCTCGGACGAACAGATCAAGCGGCTCAACACCGCCCGGTTCCAGCTCGATATCATGCGGGTGCCCGGCATCATCGTGGCCCGCACCGACGCCGAGGCGGCCAACCTCATCGACGGCCGCTCCGACGAGCGGGATCAGCCGTTCCTGCTGGGTGTCACCAACGTCAAGATTCCGCCGTACAAGTCCTGCTTCCTGGCGCTGACGCGGCGCTTCTATGACCTGGGCGTCACCGAGATCAACGGGCACAAGCTTTATGCCCTGCCCGACGGCGAGTACGCCTCTGCCGAAGCCTGGTTGGATGCCCAGGGCATCCTGCGACTGGTCGCCGACGCCGCCGCGTCGTGGAAGGACAACCCGCGCCAGTCCCTGGACAAGCTGTTCGACGGGGTCGAGTCCGCATTCGTCGACGCCTGGCAGGACGATGCCGGGCTGCAAACCTACGGCGACGCGGTGGCCGAACTGCTGGAGTTCCGGGAGCGCGAAGGCGAGCCACCGGCCACCAGCGCCAAGGAATGGCGAAAGTTCGCCAAGACCGCATCGATGTATGTGGCCCGCGAGAAGGCCAAGGAGCTCGGCGCCGACGTGGCGTGGGATCCCGAGCGGGTGAAGACGCCCGAGGGCTACTACCAGATCCGCGGCGGCATCCCGTATGCGATCGCCAAGTCGCTGGCCGCCGCGCCGTTCGCCGACATCCTCTGGATGGAGACCAAGACCGCCGACCTGGCCGACGCCCGCGAGTTCGCCACCGCCGTGCACGCGGTGTACCCGGACAAGATGCTGGCCTACAACCTGTCGCCGTCGTTCAACTGGGACACCACCGGCATGAGCGACGACGAGATGCGGGCGTTCCCCGAGGAGATCGGCAAGCTGGGCTTCGTCTTCAACTTCATGACCTACGGCGGCCATCAGATCGACGGCGTGGCCGCCGAGGAGTTCGCCACCGCCCTGCGCCAGGACGGCATGCTGGCGCTGGCCCGGTTGCAGCGCAAGATGCGCCTGGTCGAATCTCCTTACCGCACACCGCAAACGCTCGTCGGCGGACCGCGCAGCGATGCCGCGCTGGCCGCGTCGTCGGGGCGCACCGCCACCACCAAGTCCATGGGCAAGGGCTCCACCCAGCATCAGCATCTGGTGCAGACCGAGGTGCCCAAGAAGCTGCTGGAGGAATGGCTGGCGCTGTGGGGCGAGCACTATCAGCTCGGCGAGACGCTGCGGGTGCAGCTGCGCCCCCGCCGCGCCGGTTCCGATGTGCTGGAGCTCGGTATCTACGGCGACGGCGATGAGAAGCTGGCCGACGTGGTCGTCGACCCGATCAAGGACCGGCACGGGCGCAACATCCTGACGGTGCGTGACCAGAACACCTACGCCGAGAAGCTGCGCAAGAAGCGGTTGATGGACGTCATCCACCTGTGGCTGATCCACCGGTTCAAGCCGGAGATCGTGTACTACGTGACGCCCACCGACGACAACGTCTACCAGACCGAGAAGATGAAGAAGCACGGCATCTTCAGCAACGTCTATCAGGAGGTCGGCGAGATCATCGTCGCCGACGTCAATCGGCCCCGCATCGAGGAGCTGCTGAACTCCGACCGGGTGGCGCTGGGCAAGTTGATCCGCAAGGAGGACTGAGCCCTCACCGCGCGGTGAGGAATTCGACGGCGGCGGTCAGCGCCGGGCGGTGCCGCAAGATGCGGTAGTGCGCCAGTCGCCCGAGTCCTTTCGTGGTCACCAGATTCGCCGCCGGCCAGGCGGCGGCGATGGCGGTGCTCGTCTCGTACGGGCTGTCGCGGTCGTCAGGATCGTGCACCAGCAGCAGCGGCGGGTTGCCCGGCCGGGCCGCCATTGCCGAGATGTCGGTGTCGAACAGCGGCATGCCCAGGCGCCGGTCGAGGCGGCGGTGCAGCCGACGGCGAATCCGTGGGCCGAATCCGTGACGATCGGTGAAAAGGTCCAGATACAAAGAGAAGTCACCCATCGGGGCGAGGAACACCAGCCGCTCGGCCGCCATTCCCCTGGCCACTGCGAGCGCAGCGG
The DNA here is from genome assembly GCA_016197365.1 of Mycolicibacterium cosmeticum. Lineage (GTDB taxonomy): Bacteria > Actinomycetota > Actinomycetes > Mycobacteriales > Mycobacteriaceae > Mycobacterium > Mycobacterium cosmeticum_A. The sequence continues at coordinate 533,974 of JACPVS010000021.1, forward strand.
CCTTGGCGCCCAGTGAGTGGGCGACGATCCCGCTGGCCGCGCCATGCTGGCGCACGACGGCGCTGACGGCCTCGGCGCACTCCAGGATGGTGGTGCGCCCCGGGGCGAGAGCGCCGGCCTCGGAGGCGTTGTGGCTGGGCAGGTCGAACGCGATGACCCGGTACCCGGCCGCGACGAGAGGTTTGACGAAGACGCCCATGTGCGCCCGGCAGCCGCCCCAACCGTGCACCAGGTACACCGGCGGGCCGTCACCCCACACTTCGCCGGCGATGCGGTGCCCATCCCACACGGCCTCCAGTGGCCGGCTCTCCGGAACCCCGGGCGGCATCCGCTGACTCAGCTCCACCATGGGCGGTGTGCACCACAGCTCGATCGCCCACCGCGCGCCCCAGCCCGGCGCCAACCGTTCCAGCACCCCGAATGCCTTGCGCACCTTCGGCTCGACGGGCGGCTCGACGCCCGAGCCTGCCTCGTCCGGGTCGAGTTCGGTAGTCACGGGCCTACAGCCCGAAGTGATCGTCGATGACACCCAGCCATACCTGGGCGGCGTCGATGGCCACTTTTTCACTGATGAACGCGTGTTGCGTCCCGGTGTAGATGTCGCGGAACCCGCGCTCCAGCCTGCTGCCCTCACGGATCGCGGTGGTTCCCGCGGCCAGATGCGCCCATTCCGCAGCCTCTTTGGCGACCGTGGTGGCGTACACCGCTGCCACCCGCATATCGGCGCGCATCGTCGGGGTCAGGTCGGCACCGGCGTCCACCTCGGACTCGACCGAGGTGAAGGTGTCCAGGATCAGCAGCCGGGCGGCCCGCCACGCCGCCACATGGTGGGCCAGCGCCTTCTGAAAGGTCTCTCGGCTGGCCAGGGAGGCCATGTCCGACATCCGGAATTTGGTGGCGGCCAGAGTCTGCACATCGTCGAGCATGCCCTTCGCCACGCCGAGTGCCCACGCCGCATGCCCGGCCGCGGTGACGGGCATCATGCCCATCCGGCCGGCAGCACTGTTGCCGCGCAACGGGTCCCGGCTGAACAGCGCGAAGGTGCGCCGCTCCGGCACGAACAGGTCGGCGACGTTGTAGTCGTAGGAGCCCGTTCCCTTGAGCCCCTGCACGTGCCAGCCGTCGGTGAACGTCACCTCGTCTCGGGGCAGCACCGCGACCAGCAACTCGGGTACACCGTCACTGATCCAGCGGATCTCGCCATCCTGCATCGGGATGAATCCGGCGGCGATGTAGGGGGCGTGCCCGGTGCCGGATCCGAAGTTCCACGAGCCGGTCAGCCGGTACCCGCCGTCGACGACGACGCCTTGTCCGTTGGGGGCGAACTGTCCGCCCATGGTCACCCGGTTGTCGTGGTCGGTGAAGACCTCCGCGAAACCGTCGGCTGGCAGGTAGGTTGCCGCGGCGAACGACGAGGGCAGATTGGCGATGCCGACCCAGCCGAATGAGCCGTCCTGCCAAGCCATTTCCAGCCAGGTCTCGATCATGTCGGCAAAGGAGGGTTCGACGCCCCCGGCCTCGACGGGATTGAACGCCGTCATCAGCCCGCTGTCCCACATCGCGTCGACCACCGGCGCGCTCAGGGTGCGCAGTTGTTCCGAAGCGGCGGCCTCGCCGGCGACCAGGTCACGGAGCCCGACTACTGCCTCGATCGGTGTGGTGCTCATCGGCTGATCCTGTAGGTTCACCGGCCCGCTGGCAAGCATTCATCGCGACGGCGTCGCACCGACCAGGTCGGCGGGCTCGTCCCCCAACCCCACCAGGGGGCCACGGACCCGGGCGAGGACGGGACTGAGCGCGGCCAGGGTCGCCAGGGCCACCGACACGACGACGGCCCCCGCGAATCCGTGCGCATCGGTGGCCAGGCCCGCGGTGGCCGTGCCGACTGCTCCGCCGACGAGCGCACCGCTGTTGAGCCATCCGAACGCCTCCGTCGCCGCGTGCTCGTCGACCGCGCGGGACACCATCAGGTAGAGCGCGGACAGGGCGGGGGCGAATCCCAGACCCGAGGCGAACAGCACGGCGAGCGCCACCGCATGGTTGTCGATGGCACCGAACAGCGCGGTCCCGGCGGCGACCAGCGCCAACGCCGCGGCCAGTCCGCGCAGTCCGATGTTGCGGTGCCCCAGCGTGATACCGCCCACGAGTGAGCCGAGGCTCGCCACCGCGATCGCGGTTCCGGTCAGGTAGCTGCCCACGCCGTAGCGCGCGACGACACCCACCTCCAGTGCGGTGAACGACGCGACCAGCGGCAGGCTGGTGGCGATGGCCAGGGCGACGGCCCGGTTTCCCAGGATGGCTCCGAAGCGGACGCCTCCATGGCTGGGCGCCGACGGCACTCGGCGGGCGCTGAACAGGAACCATCCGGTCCCCACCACCGTGACGACGGCCGCCGCTACCAACGGCAGGGCGGTCGACAACAAGGCCGCCAGGGTCGTGACTGCGAGCGGGCCGACCACCCAGCACACCTCCTGCGCGGTGGTGTCGAGCGCAAACAGTGCGCGTAGTTTCGGGCCGGACACCAGATAGGGGTACAACGACCGCACGACGGGTGCCAGCGGCGGCACCGAGACGCCGATCAGGATCCCCAGCACCAGCAGCGCAACGGGGGCGGACCCGGCGGCCGCGAGGGTAACCAGCGACGCACCGTTCACGACGGCCGCCAGCATCAGGATTGCCGTCCGGTTCGATTTCCCGGCGAGCCGCGCGGTCAGTGGCATGGCGATCGCCTCGGCGACACTCATGCCGGCCACCACCGCTCCCGCGAGCGCGTAGGACCCCGTCCTGGATTGAACATGCAGCAGGATCGCCAGCGACAGCATGCCCATCGGCAAACGCGCGAACGTCTGCGAGACGACGACGCCGAGAAGCGCCGGGGTTCGGAGCAGTCCGACATACACCTTCACCAGGCCGACTGTACCGTCCAGACGGTACAGTTCGAAATCCATTTACCGTAAACTCTGCCGATGACCTCGGCACGCGACCGCATCCTCGACGCGTATGAGGAACTCCTGGCCCGCGAGGGCGAGCGTTACGCCACTCTCGACGCCGTCGCAGCCAAGGCGGGCGTATCCAAAGGTGGGCTGCTCTACCACTTTCCGGCCAAAGACCAACTCAGCGACGGATTGTGCGAACGCTTGATCTCGCTGGCCGCCGAGGATGTCGACGAGATGCGCACTGCGGCAGAAGGTCCGGCGCGCTACTACGTGCGCACGTCCCGCTATGAAGGCACCGCCCTCGACCGCGTGCTCGTCGCCGTGTCACGGCTGCAGCAGGCGGGCAATCCACGGGCCCGCGCCGTGATGGAGGTGGTGTCCGACACGTGGCTCGCCATCCTGCACGACACACTGGGCGACCTCGCCATGGCCCGCGCCATCAAGCTGATCGGCGACGGGCTGTACTACAACGCACTCTCTCGCGCCCTCGCCGGAACCCCGGACCCGGCCACCGGCGACGAAGAACTCCTGGCCGTCATCGACCGGATCACCAGGAACTCGGCTACCTGACGCCGACCTCGTCGGCAGGTTCGTTGTGCAAGAGCTGCTCGTGGCGGGCACCGGATCCGCGCCCCAGCGCAATGGTGGCGATGGCCATCGTGACCACCGACGCCAGCAGGATCACCGCGGCGGCACCGTGCGCCGTCAACCGCTCGTCGAGCACCAGGAACCCGATGCCGACGGCGACCAACGGTTCGCCCACGAGCATCGTCGGCACCGACGCCTGCAGCGCACCGGCATTGAAGGCCGACTGCTGCAACACGGTGACCGCCACCGCGAGGGCGACCAGGAGATAGGGAGCGGGCGCAGTCAGCACGGCATGCCAGCCGCCGTCGGCGAAGCGCTGGGTACAGACCTTGGTGAGCACGGCGATCAAGCCGAGGAGCACCGCCACCGACACCGCCAGCAGCATGGCCCGCATCTTGCCGCGGAGGCGCGTGGCTGCCGCGATGCAGCCGGTCACCAGCACCGCCGAAGCCGTCAACGAGAGGACCCACGGCCAGACCGACGGCTCGTAGGCACCTTCCTCGGGGCGTCCGGCAAGAACAAAGACCGTCAGACTCGCCGTCAACACCACCGACCACCACCAGTCGGACGGCCCGACGTGCTGTCGCGAGAACCGGGCACCCAGTGGCAGCACGAACAGCAACGACGACACGATCAGCGGTTGCACCACCAGCAGCGAACCGTACGAAAGTGCCACGGCCTGAAAGGCGTAACCCGCGAACGCCGCAAGTGTGCCCGCCCACCACAGCGGTTCCTTCACCCAGGAGGTAACCACGGTGTCGTCGTCGTCAGCCGACCGGTGATCGGACTGGTCCTGAATGGCGCGTTGGCGAACCACCATGCCCACGGCGGCGCTGACGGCAGCCAACAACGCGAAAACCACCGTCACCGTGCCGGTGTTTCCCGCCACGACAATCGCCAAACGTCGGCGTGATCAACGCAACACGGTCAGCACAGACGCGTGATGCGGCAGAACGGGGAGCCGTGGCGAGGGTGGGGTCCGGACCTGGGTGCACTGCCCGGGTCGTCGGGAGCAGGTGCCGGTGGGGTGACCACCGGCGCCGGCGCCGGACTCGGCAAGGTGGCCGGCATGGTCCAGATGGCCAGCGGTTGACCGGACGGCCCGTAGTAACTGGCCGCCGCGGGGGCGATCAACCGCAACTCGGTGGGCTGCGCGCCGGGCTTGAGATGGAAATACACCCAGCCGTCCGCGTCGGCGCTCACCGGAGCCGGCAGCGGCGGCATCGTCAGCACCGTCGCCGGGACGGTCCGAAGCTCCTCGCCGGTGCTGGTGCTCAGCCGCAGACCGGCGTTGAAACCGGTGGCGTCGATGGCCGCGGTGACTCCGGTGAACGACACCTCGATGCCGAGTTCCAGCTCATCGCTCTGCGACAGATGGGTCAGGGCCACGTTCTCCGCCCGCGCCGTCACGGTCATTCCCCGTGCGGATTCGCCGGTGCCCAGCGGCTCCGCGACGGGGGCCGCGACCGCAGGGGTGGGCGTGGTGCTGCTCGAACTCGGGTTGGCGAGCACGTCCATGATCGACGCCTGGTGGTCCGGCTCCACCGAGCAACCGGTGGCCAGCAACATCGTGGCGACCGCCACCGCTGCCCGTCGTACCGACATGTCCATAGGGTCGGTACTTTCGCACACGCAGCTGTCAGACCGCGAGCATCGGCCGAACCTCGGCGCCCACAAATCGGACGAAGCCCTCGATGTCCGCTCCGGCGGCCGGTTGCAGCACCACGGTGGCCGCGCCCGCCTCGGCCCAGCGCCGAGCACCCGCGGCCACCTCGCCGGCATCACCGGCCACGCCGACATCGTCGGCGGGATCGAGTTCCCAATGCTCGATCTCGGCCCGCAGGTCCGCTTGTGCCGTCGGACCCGTCGCGCACAGCACATACGCGACGACGGAGTGGGCGGCCCGCTCGGGCCGGAGGTCGCCGCCCGCGCGGATATGGGCGACCGCCGCGCGCAGGTCGTCGGGTGTGGTGCCACCGGCCAGCACCGTGCCCGTCGCCAGTTCGCCGCTCAGCCGCAAGGTCTTCGGGCCGGTCGCCGCGGCCAGCACCTCGGTGCCCGCCGGGGGCGGCCAGTCCAGTGCGACGCCGTCAAGGCTGACGTAGCGTCCGACGAAGGTCACCCGTTCGCCGCGCAGCAGCGCGGTGAGGCACGTCAGATACTCGCGCAGCAGCGTCATCGGGGATTCCACCCGCTGACCGATCTGCGCCATCCAGTCCTGCACGCCGTGGCCGACACCGATCCGCACGCGGCCCGGGAAGGCCCGCGCCAAGGTCGCGATCTCCATCGCGGTCAGCGCCACATTGCGCATCGGTACGGGTAGCACCCCCACGCCGACAGTCAGTTCGGTGCTGTGCGACAACGCGATCGCCGCGGCGGACACTCCCCCGGCCAGAAAGCAATCCTCCCACAGCCACAGCTCGTCGAGGCCCGCGTCATCGGCCGCGCGGGCGGCGGCAGCCAGCCGCTCCGGTGGGATCTGTGGCCGGAAGACAACGCCGACCCGTGTCGTCGCCCGCAGTGTCTGCACCCACTCTTTCTACCCATCCATCCGGATCTGTGGCCCGCGGCACAGATTATTTCTGCCTCAAGTGGGTAATAAGGAAACCGTGATCGAGAAGGACGGCACGGACACGAACAGCGCCCGGGGCGTGTACGGCATGTCGGTGGCTTCGGAATTGTCCGGGTTGGATCCCCAGACTCTGCGGCTGTACGACCAGCGCGGCCTTCTCCGCCCGGCGCGCACCGACGGCGGCACTCGTCGCTACAGCGACGACGATCTGAGCAGACTCCGGCGCATCACGTCTCTTGTCGACGACGGAGTCAACCTTGCCGACGTCGCCATGGTGCTTGCCCTGCAAGACAGCAACACCCGCCTGCAGCACGAAGTCTCGCAGTTGCGCGAGAACAACACCCACCGAAATCCAGGAAAGAATGTCTGATGACTGGCTCCGCTCGGGATGACTCCCTGCGCTCCGCGATGAACGAACTAACTCGCCAGCATCTGGACTCGGCGCCCGCCATCGAAGACACTCTGGCCGCGGTGACGGCTGCGGCGGTCGAATTCATCGACGGTGTCGAGTATGCCGACGTGATGCTGGTGCGCGGCGAGGATTTCGTCTCCAGAGCGCCGACCGCGCCGCTGGTGACCGATCTGGACGCCGAGCAACTGCGTCTCGGTGAGGGACCGTGTCTGCACGCCGCGTTGACCGATACCGTGGTGCATTGCCCGGACCTCGCCTCGGATTCACGCTGGCCCACCTTCGCTGCGGCGGCCGTCGAAGCAGGTGTGCGACGGATGATGTCGTTTCCGTTGTACCGACACCGCAACAGCGGCGGAGCACTGAACTTGATGGGACGCGGCGTGGTGCCGATGGACCGCGAAGGACAAGCCATCGCCGCGATGCTGGCCACCCACGCCGCCGTCGCACTGATCGCGGCCGATCGGCTGCACCAGTTCGAAACCGCTTTGGCCAGCCGGGATCTCATCGGGCAAGCCAAGGGCATCGTGATGGAACGCTTCAACATAGATGCGGCCGATGCGTTCGGTCTGATCACCCGGCTCTCGCAGGAGACCAACACCCCGGTGCGCATCGTCGCCGGCTCGATCGCCAGGGACCGGGAACGGTCGGCCAAAGAGGGGTGACGGCCGAATCCGAAGGCTTGCAGTTGTCCAGCGGTTCCGGCCGTTGGGTGCTGACCGCCACGGTCCTCGGGTCAGGGATGGCGATGATCGACGGCACTGTGGTCAACGTTGCGCTTCCGCACATCAGTCGCGAGTTGGGGGGTGGATTCGCGGCTCTGCAATGGGTGATCAACGGCTACGCCCTGACGCTGGCGTCACTGATCCTGTTGGGCGGCTCGCTCGGCGACAAGTTCGGCCGACGGCGCGTCTTTCTCATCGGGGTTGCCTGGTTCGCGCTGGCTTCGGTGGGCTGCGGTCTGGCGCCCAACATGGAAACGCTGATCGCGGCACGGGCCCTCCAAGGTGTCGGGGGCGCGTTGCTCACCCCCGGCAGCCTGGCCCTGATCTCCAGCTCATTTCGGCGCGAGGACCGAGGTGCCGCGATCGGGGCGTGGTCGGGACTGGGTGGACTGGCTGCCGCGCTGGGCCCACTCCTCGGCGGATTCCTCGCCGAGCAGAGCTGGCGCGCAGTGTTTCTCATCAATGTGCCCATCGCAATCCTCGTCGCGGTGGTGACAGTGCTGAAGGTGCCCGAAAGCCGCAATCAGTACGCGCCCCCAGGGCTGGACGTGACAGGTACGACGTTGGCCGTGATCGGGCTCGCCGCCACGACATTCGGCCTGACCGATCTCAGTAACAACGGCATGTCACCCGGGGCCTTGATCGCCGTCGCCGCAGGCATTGCCGCGTTTGTCGGGCTGATCGCCGTCGAGCGCCGCTCATCCGCGCCCCTGGTTCCCCCGGCGCTGTTCACCGACAACATCTTTCGGATCGCGAATCTGATCACGCTGCTCATCTACGGTGCGCTCGGCGTGGTGTTCCTGTTGCTCGTACTGCAACTACAGACGGTGGCCGGGTTCAGTCCCGTCGCGGCCGGCAGCGCACTTCTTCCTTTCACCGCCGTCATGTTGTTGTTCTCGGCCAAGGCGGGTGCGCTCGCCGGCCGCCTGGGACCGCGACTCCCCCTTGCGGTCGGAGCTGCGATTGCCGCCATCGGGGTGCTGTTGATGCTGCGCGTCGGAGCCGATGCGTCCTGGCTGGCCGATGTGTTCCCGGCGGCCATCACCTTCGGCATGGGCATGACACTGATCGTCGCGCCGCTGACATCAGCGGTGCTCGGGGCGGCCCCTGACGACCTGGCCGGCGCGGCGTCGGGAGTGAACAACGCGGTGGCTCGGGCGGGCGGATTGATCGCCGTGGCAGTGGTGCCCGGCCTGGCCGGCATCGCGCACGCCGAGCATGTCGATCCGGGCGCGTTCGACGCGGGCTTTCGCACGGCCATCATGATCGCCGCCGGTCTGTTGTTGGCGAGTTCGGTGCTCGCGATCTTGGGGATCCGCCCGCGGACGGCCCCCGCAACGCGCTCGGACGGGTTCCGCATCGAAGACTGCCCGCGCTGCGATGTCACGGGGCCGGCGGTGGCGCCTAGTGAGGTTGTTCGGCAGTCGCCTTGATCGCCGCGAGCGTCACGGCGGACCCGCCAAGGAGGATCAGCGCGCGGTGTGCCGATCCATCCGTCGCAGCTTCTCCACGATCAGCTCCTGCGCTCGCCGGCCTGCGGACGTGGGAAACAGTGGGTAGTCGTGGGCGAGACGGTGCCCCTCGTGGTAGTCGACCGTGACCCCGCTCCGGTTGGCTTTATCCACGAGCACACGGGCGTCCGCGTTGAGAATGTCGCGGGTGCCGCTGAACACCGTCATGGGCCCGAGTCCGGTGAGGTCGGCGTGTAGTGGGCTGACGCGAGGATCGTCGTCGGCAAGCTCGCCCTGCCACCACCTGCCGTACTCGCGCAGACTGTCGCGGTCGATCCAGGGGTCATCCACCGAAGCGATCGCGGGATTGCCCAGGGCGATGTCGAGTGCCGGTGAGATGAGGACAGTGGAGGCGATCCAGCCGTCGTCGCGCAGCCCCAGCGCCGTCGACAGTGCGATCTGACCGCCGGCGGAGTCACCGACGAGGCCGTCGGCCGAAGATTCCATGGCGAGGTCGGCGACCTTCGGAACCACGTCGGCGGCGGTGCCGAACGGAACCAAGGGATACAGCGGGACCACGACCCGAACCCGGGCTTGTGCGGCCATCCGCTCGACGAGACGCCAGTGGGGTTTCGCGATCTGGTGCACCCATGCACCACCGTGCAGGTAGAGCACCGTCGTCCGTGGGTCCGCGGCCGCCGGCTCGAAGGTGTAGACGGCCCACCCGTCCCATCGCCCGACCGAGACGGACACGTCGGACCGGATACGACGTGGCGGACCGAACCGGACCGGGCGCAACGCGCTTTCACGGATGTGCCCGTCGATGTCGGCACGTGGCCGATCACGGCGCGCCATCCTCCGCGCCGACGTGAATCGTGCCAACTTCATCGGTGCCGCGCGTCGCGACACCGAGGGCTGCGTGAGGGTGAGGCCGATTCCGTCATCTGCGACGGTTACCCCGGCGTCAATAGGACGAAACAGGACAACAGCCGCGTGCGGCGGGATTGACGAAACGCCCTGTCAGGCAGAGTAAGTCACAAGAGATCCGATCACCGGCCCCACGGCGGGATCGTCCCACCAGCACGCGCGGCACTGCGAGCTCCACTGCCCCATGCGGGTCACGTCGGACACCAGCGCTTAGATCTCCACGCGCCCTCGGTCGATCACAACGGAGTCGGAGAATTCCAGTGGGGTCACGGTTGGCGAGTCTCGCTGCGCATGGTTATATAGCGATCACCACAGAATGGAGATCGTCGTGAAGTACGCCATCATCGGCTCGGGTGCCATCGGTTCCGCCCTGGCGCAACAATTCGCCAGAATCGGCATCGAAGTCGCGGTCGCCACCTCCAAAGGCCCCGCCGCGGTGGCAGGCCTGGCCGAGCGGATCGGTCCTCAGATCGTGCCGACGGAGGTCACCGCCGCACTCCAGGCCGACGTCGTCCTTCTCGCCGTACCGTTCGAGGCAGTGCAGACGCTCGTCCAGCAGATACCGGACTGGCAAGCACGCATCATCATCGACGCCACCAATGCCATTGACTACAGCGACTTTTCGCCGGCAGACCTGGGTGGGCGCGCGTCGACCGACCTCATCGCGGAGTGGGCCGGCAATGCCCGTGTGGTCAAAGCGTTCGGCAATACGTGGGCCAAAGTGCTGGCCCGCGATCCCGGCGACGGCCACGGCGGCCGTCGCATCGCCTTCCTGTCGGGCAACGACGCAGCCGCCAACGCCGAAGTGGCCGACTTGGCAGCACAATTCGGGTTCGAGCCCATCGACCTCGGCCGAAACGATGCGGGCGGGCGGTTGTTGTCCTTCGGCGGACCGCTGACCGGGCACAGCTTCATCTCCCAGCGGCTGGTCGGCGACAGTCCGCCCGCGATGGACCTGGCCGAGCCGGTGTGATGGCGCGCCCGCGCGAATTCGACCGCGAGAGCGCCCTGGAGTCGGCGATGATCGCCTTCTGGGAGTGTGGCGGATACGACCAGACCTCCATCGCCCAGTTGACGAAAGCGATGGGCATCGGCTCGCCCAGCCTGTACGCCGCCTTCGGCAGCAAGCGGGATCTCTACACCGAAGCCGTCGAGCGCTACGCTCAGCGACCCGGAACCCCACTGACATTGGCACTTGACGAACCGACCGCCCATGCTTTCGCGGCGCGTCTCCTCGACGCCGCGATCGTGGACTGCACCAAGAGAGGTCAGCCCAAAGGCTGCCTGGTGAACACCGACCCGCTGCTGGTCGACCGGCGCGACGGCGGCCGCGATGTCATCGCCGCCCGGCTGGCCCGGGCGAAGGCCGACGGCGACCTACCGGCAGCCGCAGATCCAGGCACGCTGGCCGAACTGCTCATCATCGTGATCAACGGGCTGTCCACCCGGGCCCGCGACGGAGCCTCCCGCGGCGAGCTGCGTGCCGTCGCCGCCACCGTTGTCGGTTCGATGTTCGGGGACCAGATTCCCTGACTGCGTCAAGCGGCTGATGTTTCATCGTGCTGCCACTCACGCACCTTCAGCCTCGGTGACGCCGCCAGAACCGGGCAGCGCCGAAAGGTAGTCGGCGAAGCCTGCGGGCGCCCCGCCCCACCGGCCGGCTGCTGGTCCATACGGGGGCTTGCCCGGTACGCAAGATGCGAACTGTCCCAGAGCTTTCGGCCCGTGCGACAAGTTCGGCATCCTCGCCGGTTCGCAACGGACTCCACCGATCACCCCGGCCCGCCCGTAGCGGTCAAATACTTGCTGGCACCGATATTCTGCTGGCATGGGATCGCAGGGCGTGGCATCAACGCAGGAGCGGGGTGCCGGTGACTGCAACCGATCGTGACGCGCTGGCCGTCAGGTGGCCACAGTTCGCCCTTGCCGTCGACGTCGATGGTGTGCGTCTGCATGCTCCGACTGACGATCAACTGGGCGTGCTCGCCGAGCGTGCCTCGCAGCCGGGGGCCGTTCTGCCCACGGGCCAGGAGCATTTCGTGAAGTGGCTTGGTGGGAGGACGTCCGATCAGATCGCCATGGAACGGACGGCGCGTGTCCGGTCCAATCGTGACCTCGCCCGGCGTCCGGGCTGGACGTTGGATCTCGCGGTGATGATCGATGACGCGCCGGTCGGTCTGCAGAGTGTGTCCGGGTTCGACGCGTGGCCGCATCGTCGCGTTGTCGGAACAACTTCCTGGCTGCTGTCCTCGTTTCAGGGGCGGGGTATTGGAACCCGTTCCCGCGCAGCAGTTCTGGAGCTTGCGTTCACCTACCTGGGTGTTGAGTCGGCCAAAACATGGGTCCTCGAAGACAACCGGGCCAGCATCGCGGTGTCTTCGGCGCTGGGTTACCGGCTCATCGATCGCCACACAATCACCGAAGATGACTGCCGTTACACCGAAGAAGTCCACCAACTGGACCGCGACGCGTGGCTGCACTCCGCGGTCCGAAGCCGATACCAGCCCAGTGTCGTCGGCGTGCAACCTTTGGTCGACCTGCTGCAGCGGTAGCCCCGACACGGCCGAGCAAGCCGTTCACTCTTGTAGGTCCCAGAATTCCGTGGCGGACACCGCCCTTTGCAAAATTCCAATCGAGTTGGCGCTTGCTAGTTTTTAGTTTTCGTGGCATTTCCTATAACCACACGGTCGTGCCGATTCCGCGGGGGCTGGCCGTCCTCGCCGTGGATTCGGTGCCGGCAGCGGCGTTCGTCACTGGCCGTCGTCCCGCGTCCTGGGTGTTGGGCTGTCGTCTATCGCCGGCGGCCGGTTCGACACGGTGTCGTAGGTCCACAATCCGCGGCTGTGCTCGTGGGTCACGCGCAGTACCGTTCCCACCTCATGCCGCTGCGCGGTCTCACACATCGCGTCGATCAAGTCGGCGGCCACGATGTCCAATTCCGCGGAATCCTCGACCACAGCGGTCCATTGGCTGGCATCGAGGTGAATCCGGCACGCCGCAATGAGCGCTTCGGCCGTGATGTCGATATCGCTGACGACCATCGAGGTCGTGAAGCCATGGGAGATCACCCCTTGATGCACGCGCTCGCAAACGCAACTGCGGTCCGCGCAGACGAACGGCGCAACGACGACTTCCGATGGCAACGCCGACCAAACGTCATCGCCAGTACGCGGTGGCGCCGACTGCTGGGCGACAAGAACTTTCATAGCGGTGGCTCACCCACCGACGACCGGGACGCGGCGTCGGCGTTGGCCGCGGCCACGAAAACGCTCACATGGCCTGCAATGGTGGCGATGTAGGGCCGCGCCAACTCATGTCTATTCACCCTGTCATCGTTGCACCAGGGATGATCGACACTGCAGTCGAGAGTCCTCATGCCGTACGAGCGCAGGGCCGCAACGCGTCGCCCCTGTCCCGTGCCGTTCTTTAGGGGCCGCCGTGGTTGCCGCTCACCTCGTCGACACGTTCGTGCAGCGAGCGGATCGGTACGTCAGCCACGGCCAGTCAGCCGATGATGAAATAGGCTCTGGCGCACTAGAGTTGAGCTCGGGCTGTCAGTACTTGCCGAAGGCGAGAGCGACGTTGTGCCCGCCAAATCCGAACGAATTGTTGATTGCGTATTGGTATTCGCCATACCGCGGTTCGCCGGCCACCACGTCGAGGTCGATGTCTGGATCCAGGTTCTTCAGATTCA
>JACPVS010000019.1 GCA_016197365.1 Mycolicibacterium cosmeticum
ATGCTCGCCGGTGATCTCACCCCGGGCTTGGGCGGCCGAGGTCGCCGGATACACCGGCTGCAGAGCTTCACCGGTCAGCCCGCGCCGCGGCGCGAGCACCTCACCCTCGCTCAACCGCCGACCCGCCTCACCCTCCGACAGCCGTAACCGGATACCCAATGCGTCGCGCCACGTACGCGCCCCCAGATCAGCCGGGCCCGCTTGGGCTTTCACCGCGGCCATCACCCGATGCTGCACCGCCGGGATCTGCCGATACACCCGCTCCAACGCGGTCTGCACATCCAACAACACAGCCACCGAGGCGTCCTCGAACCCGGCGGTAGACAACGAGTCCATCACCGCGACCAGATCAACAACACCCTCCATGCTTCGAACACTAGTACGAACCACCGACAACAATCCGAGTTATCCACAGTCACCAATTCATCCACAGATACACGCGCACAACGTGATTGGGACTTGACAGCGATCGTTACTCCTGGCAGAGCGCCGACACGATATCCACCCATCGCTCTGGATGCGTGCACCAGAAGTTGTGCGCGACACCGTCAACCTCGCGAAAGTGCCCGCCCGGAACAAGGGCCGCGAGTTGCCGCAGCGGCCAGTCGGGACGGATATCCAGGGCGGCCGCCAGGAATGTCATCGGTACGTCCGTGTCGGCCAATTGCCGGAACACGGCCGGTTCGTGGATCCACTCTGCGAAGGACGAATTGAGCGCTTCGTGCACCGCAGGTTCCCATTCGATGTCGAATTCGTCTTCGGTGTGACGGGCCGCGGAGTAGATCGCCGACCACGTACGGTCCTTGTGCAATCCGTGGCCGGCAATACCGACCACGGCCCGAACCCGGCCGGGATGGTCCAGTGCGTAGCGGATCGCCAAATCCGATCCGAAGGAATGGCCCAACACGATCCAGGATTCCACGCCCACCGCCGCCCTGATCGTTTCGAGGTCGGCGACGGCCTGCGCGAGATCATGAGGTCCACCCTCCGAGCGGCCCACGCCGCGCGGTTCGGGAAACCAGGCACGCACGCCACGAGGCGCCAACGCGTCCGCCGCCAGATAGTTCACACAACCGGGCCCACCGGACAACACAACGACGTCGGGCCCCTCTCCCGTCACGCCGACATGCAGGAGAACGTCTTTCGACCGGACGCCGATCGCCCGCACAAGTCAGCCCAGCCGATCGACGATGTCCTTGGCTTCCTTCAAAGTCAGACCGGTCTCTTCCCGCAGTACCTTGATGGCTTGGATCTTCTTGCCCTGGAACGCAAGGTCGCGCACCGTCGCGCTGGCCCAGGTTTCATTGGCGGTGCCTACCGGCCGCGGCGGGACGGCGTGGCCCACCACCCGTTCCAGTGCCGCCACCCGGCGTTCGAGTTCCTCGACCCGCCGCTGGAGATCGCCTTCGCTTCCGCCACCGAACAAACCCATGGGTCAAGTGTGCACCGGCGGCCGTCGATGCGCCCACGGCCGCACCGCCTCGATCTGCCCGCCCAGCGACAACAGCGTCGCCTCATCGTGTGGGCGGCCGATCAACTGGATCGACGTAGGCACCCCGTCGGCGTCGAGCCCCCACGGCACCACAGCGGCGGGTTGTCCGGCGCGGTGACGTCGAGAAATAATGCCGCGTCCTCCACGGTGCGGGCGATGGGACCGTTGACCACCAGCCCGCACCAGGAGTTCTCGTGCGGTGCCGTCGGAACCCGGTCCCGTTGGGGTTTGATCCCGAACAGCCCGCACCACGTGGACGGCACCCGGATCGAACCCATGCCGTCGGACCCCAGCGCGAGGGAAGCCAGGCCCGCGGCCATCGCCGCGCCACTGCCCCCGCTGCTGCCGCCGGGGGCGAAGTCGGGATTCCACGGATTGCGCGTCGCCCCGTAGGTGAGCGTCTCGGTGAAAGACCAGATCATCATCTCGGGCACCGACGTCTTCCCGCAGATGATCGCGCCTGCGGCCCGCAGCCGCCGTACGACTTCGGCATCGGCGGTGCGCGCCGGGCCGTGCGCACTGCTGCCGTAGGTGGTCACCTCTCCCGCGACGTCGGTGTCATCCTTGATCGCCATCGGCACACCGAGCAGCGGCAGCCGCTCCCCCGCATCCAGCCGGGCCTGCGCCGCAGCCGCCTCCGCCCGCGCAGAATCGGCGAGAACGACTCGGTACGAACGGATTCCGGATCGATCCGGGCGATCCGGTCCAGGAACAGCTCCAGCAGTGCGGGCGCGGTGAGGGTTCCGGCGGCCAACATCCGGGCATGTTCGGCCGCGCCGGCGAACGCGATGTCGCTCATTGCCGCAACGGTAGCGCTCACACACCGTGTGCAGGGGCGTACTACCGTGACCAGATGCCGTGCGTGTTCTGCTCCATCGTCACCGGTGACGCCCCCGCCATCCGGATCCATGAGGACGACGACTACCTCGCGTTCCTCGACATCCGGCCGTTCACCCGCGGCCACACCCTGGTGATCCCGAAACGGCACACCGTGGATCTGACCGACACTCCACCCGACACCGTGGCCGGTCTGGCTGCCCTCGGGCAACGCATCGCGAAGGCTGCGCGGGTGTCAGGCCTGCACGCCGACGGCAACAACATCGCCATCAACGACGGCAAGGCCGCCTTCCAGAGCGTCTTCCACATCCACCTGCATGTACTGCCCCGGCACACCGGCGACAAATTGTCGTTCGCGAAAGGCCTACTGGTGCGCCGCGATCCGGATCGGGAGGAGTCCGCACGCCTGCTACGTGCGGGGTTGGCGCGCCTGGACGAAACCGCGCAGGATTGACCCATGACACATCTGTCCCCGATCGAGCAGGCCGGTCTGCGCGTACTGCACCTGCACGACCTGCTGTATCAGAAGACCAACGGCCTGATCGGCCACCGGGTCCCCGGCTTACCGAACAGTCTGTTGCTGCACACCGTCGGCGCGAAAACCGGGCAGGCGCGCATCAACACCCTCAGTTATGCGCGCGACGGTAAGGACTACCTGGTGGTCGCCTCCATGGGCGGCGCACCCCGCTCGCCGGGCTGGTACCACAACCTCAAGGCCAAGCCCGACGTCGAAATCAACGTGGGCACAAAGCGACTCGCGGTCACCGCCCGTCCCATCCTGCCCGACGACCCCGACTACGCGCGGCTGTGGCAGCTGGTGAACAAGAACAACGCCAATCGCTACGAGGCCTACCAGAAGAAGACCAGCCGGCCCATCCCGATCGTCGCGCTGACGCCCTAGAGGAGCTCTTTCGCCAGCAGCTCCAGCGTCGTCTCCCTGGCCGGCGCTGCGGCGGCGTAGCTGCCCCGGTATGCCGAGCCGACCGGGCTGACCATCACCTCATCTACATCGAATTCGGCTGCCAGGGACCGGATTTGATCAGCGGCCTCGGCCGGGTCCCCGACCACCGTGCGGGCCCGGCCCGAGTCGATGATCAGCTGCTCCTGCGCCGACACGGTCGCGGCGAGAGCATCTTCCACCAGGTCCAGCGGCCCCAGCGGACGGCCGGTGCGCAGCCGCCCCATCATCTGCAGGTTCGGCAGCAGTAGATCCTGTGCCTCGGCACGGGTCGCCGCCACCGACGCGTTCACGGTCAGGAAGGTCAGCGGCGCGGATAGTTCTGCGCTGGGCCGGAATTCGGCACGATAGGTGGCCAGCGCCTCGGCGGTGCCCTGCCCGCTGAAGTGGTTGGCGAACACGTACGGCAGCCCCTTGGCGGCGGCCAGGTGCGCCGAATACATCGACGAGCCCAGCAGCCACAGCTTCGGCTCACTGGCCGCATTCGGCGTCGCCTTCAGCACGTAGTCCTGCTGTTGCAGCAGGCCGCCGCGGGATAATTCGACCCGCACGCCACGCGCGCCCATCAGTGCCGCGACGTCGTCGAGATACTGGGGGAACCGCTCGATATCGGTATCGTCACGCCCGGCGGCGCCGCGCAGCGCCACCGATGTCACCGGATCCGACCCGGGTGCCCGGCCGATCCCCAGATCGATCCGGCCCGGCGCGGCCGCCTCCAGCAGCGCGAACTGCTCGGCCACCGCCAGTGGCGCATGGTTGGGCAGCATCACCCCACCCGAGCCCAACCGGATGGTCGACGTCTGGGCGGCCAGATAGGCGATCAGCACAGGCGGGCTGGTGGCCGCCACCGCGGCCATGTTGTGGTGCTCTGCCAGCCAAAACCGGCTGTAACCCAGCCTGTCGGCGGTCTTCGCCAGCGCCGCCGTGGCTGCCAGCGCATCAGCGGTGGACTGGTCGGATCGAACCGGGACAAGGTCGAGCACAGAAAGACGCACGTTGGCGTCAACGCCGCGAGATACCGGAACGTTCCCGAGCGGTCTGGAAAACGTCGTCCAGCATCGCTGGGGTGAGCCTGCCGGTGAACATGTTCTGCTGGCTGGGGTGGTAGCACCCCAGCAACACCCGGCCCGTGGACATCGTCACCATCGCGCCGTGGCCGAAGACGGGTTTGGGCGCTCCGGCCAGCTCGTCGGCGAGCAAACCCTGCGCGACCTGCCAGGCGAACCCGCCCAGCGCCACCACCACCCGCACCGACGGCGCCACCAGGCGCCATTCGGCGAGCAGCCACGGCGCACATGCCAGCCGCTCGGCGGGAGTGGGTTTGTTCTCCGGCGGGGCGCACCGCACCGGCGCCACGATCCGCACCCGATTCGCCCGCATGCCGTCGGCCGCGTCGACGCTGAGGTCGGAACTGACCAGCCCGGCCCGGTGCATCGCCGCGAACAATTGATCGCCGGAGCGGTCCCCGGTGAACACCCGGCCGGTGCGGTTTGCCCCGTGCGCGGCCGGTGCCAGGCCGACCACCAGCACACGGGGGCGCGCCGAACCCCAGCCGGCGACCGGCCTGCCCCAGTACGGCTCGTCGGCGTAGGCGCGTCGTTTGGTGACTGCGACCTCTTCCCGCCAGGTGACCAGCCGCGGGCACGCCGCGCACACCGTGCAGGCGGCATCCAGCTGCGCCACCGTCTCCGCGCCGGCGGCCAACGCCGCGACGGCCGCAGGATCGCCGGCCACCGGGGTGGTGGATTTCGCCCGATCCCCGGGCCAGCCCGTGCCGGGCGGTACCGGGGAGGCGAACAACCGGCCGGTGCGCGGATGCGGAAGCCTGCGGGACATGTAGCCATCTTGTCCGAAATTCGATGGCCGGGTACCACGGAGCGCTGTTAGATTCTGCGGCGAGACCCCATGAACACACGCCGTCGCGGCCCCGCGCTGCTCATCCTTTTCGCTGCCCTCATGGCGGGTTCTGGCAACGGCATCTCGATGATCGCCTTCCCGTGGCTTGTGTTGCAGCGCAATGGATCTGCATTGGACGCCTCGATCGTGGCGATGGCCGGGACGCTGCCGCTGCTGGCCTCAACGGTGATCGCCGGGACCGCCGTGGACTACATCGGCCGCCGCCGGGTGTCCATGATCGCCGACGGACTGTCCGCGCTGTCCGTAATCGGGGTGCCGGTCGTCGCGCTCGCCTTCGGCGTGCAATCCATCGACGTCGCGGTGCTGGCGGGCTTGGCAGCCCTGGGCGCCTCATTCGATCCGGCCGGCATGACGGCGCGGGAGTCGATGCTGCCCGAGGCCGCCCAGCGGGCGGGTTGGACGCTGGATCACGCCAACAGCGTGTACGAGGCGGTGTTCAACCTCGCTTACATCGTCGGGCCCGGCATCGGCGGCCTGTTGATCACCACTCTCGGCGGCATCAACACGATGTGGGTCACCGCGGGCACCTTCGGCTTCTCCATCGTGGCGATCGGGCTGCTGCGGCTGGAAGGTGCGGGCAGGCCCGACCGCGATGCCCTGCCCGAACGGGTGTGGGCCGGCGTCGTCGAAGGCTTGTCGTTCGTGTGGAACACGAAAGTGCTGCGCACGCTGGCGATCATCGATCTGACGGCCACGGGGCTCTACATGCCGATGGAGAGCGTGCTGTTCCCGAAGTACTTCACCGATCGCAACGAGCCGGCGCAGCTGGGCTGGGTGCTGATGGCGCTGTCGGTGGGCGGCCTGGTCGGTGCGCTCGGGTACGCGGTGCTGTCGAAATATTTGAAGCGGCGCACCACCATGCTGATCGCCGTGATCACCCTCGGGGTGGCCATGACGGTCGTCGCGTTCCTGCCGCCGCTGCCGGTGATCCTGGTGCTGTGCGGCATCGTCGGTTTCGTCTACGGGCCCATCGCGCCGATCTACAACTACGTCATGCAGACCCGGGCACCGCAACACCTGCGCGGCCGCGTGGTCGGGGTGATGGGTTCGCTGGCCTACGCGGCGGGTCCACTGGGACTGCTGATCGCGGGTCCGCTGGCCGATTCCGCGGGTTTGCACGCCACGTTTCTCGCGTTGTCCCTGCCGATGCTGGCGATCGGCGTGGTCGCCGTCGCGCTCCCGTCGCTGCGTGAGCTCGACCGCCCGGCAGGCCCCCACACCGAGTAATCGGGCTGACCAAAAAACCAATATTGCTAGGAATTTCCTGTGCAACCCTCTTAGTCTGCCTATGTGCGTCTGATGTGGCCGTTGACTGGTCGCTCCGAGGAGATCCGGGCGGTCCGTGCTGGGGTGTCGGCCCCGGACTCAGCCGGGATCGTGGTGTGCGGCCCCGCAGGCATCGGCAAGAGCCGCATCGTGCGCGACGCGCTGCAGGGTGCCGAGTACCGCTGGATCATCGGCACCACGTCGGCCCGCGACATTCCGTTGGGCGCCTTCACCGCCTGGACGACATCGGCCGACGACGACCGACTCAAGCTGGTGCGCAGCGTGATCGAGGCGGTGACCGCCTCGCCGGGCGGGCGCCCCGTCATCGTCGCGGTCGACGACGCGCATCTGCTCGACGACTTGTCGGTGTTCGTGCTGCACCAGATCGCCCAGCGCGGCGCCGCCAAGCTGGTGCTCACCGTGCGCGACGGGCGCGACGGGTCCGGAATCCCCGACAGCGTGCGGGAGATCTGGAAGGACCATCCCTTCGATCGCCTCGACGTGCAGCCGCTGGCACCACAGGAATCGGCGGACCTGTTGGCCGCCACCCTGAATGGGCCCGTTGATCCCGAAGCGGCGACTCGACTGTGGAAGCTGACCCGCGGCAACGCGCTGTACCTGCGCAACATCGTGGAGCAGGAACTCGCCGACGATCGGTTGGCGCAGCACAACGGGTGCTGGCAGTGGGGCGGTAAACCCGTGCTGCCCAACAGCCTCGTCGAACTCATCGACGCCCGGTTCGGCGACCTGCCGCCCGCGGTCGGCAACGTCGTCGATGCACTTGCCGTCGGCGAACCCATCGAACTGGCTGTGCTGCAGCGGATCACCGACCGGGAGTCGGTCGAGGACGCCAACGTCCGCGGACTGATCACCCTGGACCACAGCGATGCCGGCGTGCAGGTGCGGGTGTCGCACCCGCTGTACGGCGAGATGCGCCGGATGCGGTCACCGTCGACGACGCTGCGCCGGCTGCGCGGCCTGGTGGCGACCGAACTGGCGGCCGGGCCCGACGGTGACGACATGGCGGTGGTGGTGCGCCGCGCCAGCCTCAGCCTGGATTCCGACCTGCCCCCCGATGTCGACCTGCTGGTGCATGCGGCGCGGGGCGCGATCTGGCTGGCCGATCTGGCGCTGGCCGATCGGTTGTCCCGGGCGGCCATCGCCGGTGGAGCCGGCCCGGACGCGCACTTCCTGCACACCCACGCGCTCTCCTGGTCCTTCCAGGGCGGTGAGGCCGAAACCGCCCTCGCCGCACTGACCGAACTGGACTGGGATGACGGCAACCGCGCCCGGTTCGCGTACCTGCGGGCCACCAATCTGCTGTTCGCGCTGTCGCGCCCGGAGGACGCCAAGGCGCACATCGACAGCGTGTCGGTCGGGCCCGAGGGCCGCGGTTGGATCGACGCGTTCCTGACGATCTACTGGTACGCCACCGACCAGCCCGAGGCCGCGCTGGAAGCCGCCAAAGCGGTCTCGCTGGCCGACCTGCCCGGCGTGGTGGGCGCCGAAACCGCCTTCGCGCTGACCGTCGTCACCGCGGACGCCGGGCGCACCTCCGAGGCGCTCAAGACCGCGGAGACCGGGTACGCCGCCGCGGTCCGCGCCCACGACGCGCCGCCGATGCGGTTCAACATCGCCGACGCGGAACTCAGTGCGCTTCTTCTGGCCGGCCGGCTCGCCGATGTTCAGCCGCTGTCCGACCGCGTCCGCGGACAGTCCGCGGAACTACCCGGTGCCGCCCACGCACTCGGCGCGGCCATCGCCGGCCGTGCGGCGCTGGGCACCGGACGCTTGCGTGAGGCCTGCAGCCTGCTCGAGCGAGCCGCCGCGGCCTTCGCCGCCAACCACTCCACCGGGTGGGGCTACCGGTACAACGTCGTGCGCGCCACGGCACTCGCGATGCACGGCCGGGGTGACCAGGCTGCCAAGATCCTGGACGACATCGACGCCCAGCAACGGCCGTTCCGGTCGCTGGACTACGAACGCAGCATCGCCCGGGCCTGGGTGGCCGCGGGCCAGGGTGTGGCGAGCGAGGCCGCCGGGATCCTGGCGGAGGCAGCCCGAACCGCCGCGGGCAAGGGCCAGTTCGCCGCAGAGGTGATGTGTCTGCAGCTGGCCACCCAGTTCGGCGAGTCCGCCCATGCGGACCGGCTGGCCGAGCTGGCCGCCGTGACCGAAGGTCCGCGCGCCGGCCTGGCCGCCCGCCTCGCCGCCGCCCTGCGGGACGACGATGCCACCAGATTGAGTGCGCTCTCAGAGGATTTCGAGGCGATGGGGGACCTGGCAGCGGCCGTGGATGCCGCCGCCCATGCCGCGATCTCGCACCGTAACCACGACCGGCGAGGCTCGGCGCTGAGCTGCTCGGTGCGCGCCGAGGCGCTGGCGGAGCAGAGCGGGGTGCTCACACCGGCACTGCTGGACGCCGCCGACCCGTTCCCGCTGACCGAACGCGAATGCGAGATCGTGGCCCTGGTCGCGGTGCCGCTGCCCACCAAGGCGATCGCCGAACGGCTGCACCTGTCCGCGCGCACCGTCGAAGGCCACGTGTACCGGGCCATGGCCAAAACCGGCACCGCCACCCGCGAGGAGCTGGCCGAACTGTGGCGCAAGAGGCGCAGGCCCCCACCGACCTAGACTGGCCCGGTGAGCCTGGACAGCCTGATCGCTGCACTGCCTGAGGGCACCGTGGTCACCGACCCCGACATCGTCGCCTCCTACCGCCAGGACCGTGCCGCCGATCCCGACGCCGGGACCGCGTTGGCCGTGGTCCGGCCGACCCGCACCGAAGAAGTGCAGGCCACGCTCCGCTGGGCCAGCGGGCACGGGATCGCGGTGGTGCCCCGCGGCGCCGGAACCGGACTTTCCGGCGGTGCGACCGCGCTCGACGGGGCCATCGTGTTGTCCACCGAGCGGATGCGCGACATCACCGTCGACACCGCCACCCGGACCGCCGTCGCCCAGCCTGGTCTGCTCAACGCGGAGGTGAAGAAGGCGGTCGCAGCCCACGGGCTGTGGTACCCACCCGATCCGTCGTCGTTCGAGATCTGCAGCATCGGCGGCAACATCGCCACCAATGCCGGCGGGTTGTGCTGTGTGAAGTACGGCGTCACCACCGATTACGTGCTCGGCCTGCAGGTGGTGCTGGCCGACGGCACCGCGGTGCGTCTCGGCGGCCCGCGGCTCAAGGACGTCGCGGGGCTGAGCCTGACCAAACTGTTCGTGGGTAGCGAGGGCACCCTCGGCGTCATCACCGAGGTGACGCTCAAACTCCTTCCCGCCCAGCACAGCCCGTGCACGGTGGTGGCGTCTTTCGACTCGGTAGAGGCGGCGGCGCGAGCGGTGGTGACCATCACGGGCAAGATCCGCCCGTCGATGCTGGAGTTCATGGACTCCGTCGCCATCAACGCCGTCGAGGACAAACTGAAGATGGGACTGGACCGCAACGCCGCGGCGATGATGGTGGCCGCCTCCGACGAGAAGGGGCCGGCGGGCCACGACGATGCCGAGTTCATGGCCCGCGTCTTCACCGAAAACGGTGCCACCGAAGTCTTTTCGACGTCCGATCCCGACGAGGGCGAGGCGTTCGTGGCGGCCCGCCGGTTCGCGATCCCCGCGGTTGAAGCCAAGGGCTCGCTTCTCCTGGAGGACGTCGGTGTCCCGCTGCCCGCACTGGCCGACCTGGTCGCCGGCATCGAGAAGATCGCGGCACAGCGCGACGTGTTGATCTCGGTGATCGCGCACGCCGGCGACGGCAACACCCACCCCCTGATCGTGTTCGACCCCGCCGACGCCGACATGGCGCAGCGCGCTGCGCTCGCGTTCGGCGAAATCATGGATCTGGCTGTCACCTTGGGCGGCACCATCACCGGCGAGCACGGCGTCGGCCGGCTCAAACGGCCCTGGCTGGCAGGGCAGATCGGACCAGAGGCAATGGAACTCAATCGGCGGATCAAGGACGCACTGGACCCGGCAGGCATCCTCAACCCGGGCGCGGGGATCTAGCCATGCCCTTCGACGGAGTGGTCGCCACCGACATCCGGGACTCCACCCCGGACTGGACGCCGTACCGCGGGGCGCAGGCACCCGAAGGTGCGCCGAACGTGCTGTACCTGTTGTGGGACGACACCGGGATCGCCACCTGGGACTGCTATGGCGGCCTGGTGGAGATGCCCAACATCGGCAGAATCGCCGACCGCGGGCTCCGGCTCACCCAATTCCACACCACCGCACTGTGTTCCCCCACCCGCGCCGCACTGCTGACGGGGCGCAACCCGACCAGCGTCGGGGTGGCCTCGGTGCTCAACCTGGCCGAAGGATTCCCCGGACATCACGGCCGGATCCCGGCCGAATCGGCGCTGCTCTCGGAGGTGCTCTCCGAGCGGGGATGGTCGACCTACGCTGTTGGCAAATGGCATCTGGCGCCGATCGAGGACTGCCAGGCCGCCGGCTCACGCCGGTACTGGCCGCTGCGCCGCGGATTCGACCGGTTTTACGGCTTTCTCGACGGGATGACCGACCAGTGGTATCCGACGCTGGTGCGGGACAACGACCCGATCGACCCGCCTGCCAACCCCGAGCAGGGATATCACCTGTCGAAAGACCTGGCCGACAACGCGATCGACTTCCTGCGCGATCATCGGGCGGCCGCACCGGACAAGCCCTGGTTCATGTACCTGTGCCCCGGCGCGGGGCACTCCCCGCATCAGGTCGCAGGCGAGTGGGCGGATCGTTATTCCGGCAGATTTGATATGGGCTACGAGCGCTACCGCGAGATCGCCCTGGCCAACCAGAAGGCACTGGGCCTGCTCCCGCCGGAAACCGAACTGTCCCCGATGAATCCGTACGCCGACGCCACCAGCCCGGACGGTATTGCGTGGCCGGCCGATGAGAACGTCCGGCCGTGGGACACCTTGTCCGACGACGACAAGCGGGTGTCCGCGCGGATGGCTGAGGTGTTCGCCGGATTCCTGTCCTACACCGACGCGCAGATCGGCCGAATCCTGGACCACCTGGAGGACACCGGCCAACTCGACAACACGATCGTCGTCATCATGTCCGACAACGGCGCCAGCGGCGAGGGCGGCCCGAACGGCACCCTGGACGAATCGGTTCCGATGATGGGTGGATCCAACACCACGCAGGACGGCCTGCGGATGTTCAGTGAACTCGGCGGTCCCGCCACGGCGATGAACTACTCGAACGGCTGGGCCATGGCGTTCAACACGCCATACAAACTGTTCAAGCGGTACGCCTCCCACGAGGGCGGGATCGCCGACCCGTGCATCGTGTCCTGGCCTGCCGGGTTGTCCTCGCACGGCGCCGTCCGTGACCACTACGCGCACGTCAGCGATGTGACCCCGACGGTGTACGACCTGCTCGGCATCGACGACATCACCACCGTGAACGGCATCACCCAGACGCCGCTGGAGGGCACCAGTTTCGCTGCGGCACTGCATGATCCGGACAGTATGACGGACAAGCACACGCAGTTCTACTCAATGCTCGGCACCCGCGGCATCTGGCACGACGGCTGGTTCGCCAACACCGTGCATCCGCCCACGGCGACCGGCCCGCGCGGCTGGGGAGCCTTCGACCGGGATCGCTGGGAGCTGTTCCACATCGAGAACGACCGCAGCCAGATCCACGACCTGGCCGCAGATCATCCCGACAAGCTCGCCGAGCTGCAGGCGCTGTGGCATGAGCAGGCCCTCGCGTTCACGGCCTACCCCCTGGCCGACCTGAGCGTGCAGGAGATCGTGTTGCGCGCCGCATCCAGGGCCGGTGAGCCGGTGTCGCACGCCGTGTTCTACCCAGGGGCGCCGGCCGGTCACACGGCGTTCCGCGGCCTGGTGCGGGGCCGCTCGTTCGCGTTGCGCACGACGGTGTCGATCGAGCGACCCGACGCCGAGGGGCTGCTGTTCTCCCAGGGCAACCGCACCGGTGGGCAAGCCCTGTTCGTGGCCGACGGCCGCCTGCGCTACGCGTGCACCACCGCCGGGCAGGAGCAGGGCGTCACCTCCGATGAGACGATCACGTTGGGATCCCACGCTTTCGAGGTGCGCTACACGCGCACCGGCAGCGTCGAGGGCACCCTGGACATGGTCGGGGCGGTCGCACTGCTGGTGGATGGGCGCGTGGTGGGCACCGCGGAGCAGGTGCGGATGACGGGGCTGGACATCATGCAGACCGTCTCGGCCGGCCGCGGCGTCACCTACTCCGTCTCGCCCGCCTACACGTCACCGTTTCCGTTCACCGGTGGCGTGCTCGGCGAGATCATCCTCGATTTCACCGGAGAATCCGGATCGGCCGATCAAGCCGTCGTCGACACGGCGTTCCGGCGGGACTGAGCGCCGGTGACCTCACACGCCATCATCTCCGGCGCCGGCGTCGCCGGACCCGCACTGGCCCACCAACTGAACGCCCGTGGCTGGCGGACCACCGTGCTGGAACGGTATCCGCAGCGCCGCGACGAGGGGCAGAACGTCGACATCCGCGGTGCCGCCCGCGAGGTCATCCGCCGCTTCGGCATCGACGAGGCCGTGCGTGCCGCCCACACCACCGAGGTGGGCACCCGCTTCGTCCGCGCCGACGGTTCGGTGGCCGCGTCGTTCCCCGTCGGCCCGGGAGGTGAATCGAGTGGTCCCACAGCGGAACTGGAGATCCTTCGGGGCGAGCTTTCCCGCATCCTGATCGAACGCACCCATCAGCGGACGGACTACCGGTTCGGCACCCAACTCGCCGATATCGTCGATCACGGCGATCACGTCACCGCTGAACTGCAGGACGGCGAGACAGTGGATGCCGACATCGTGGTGATCGCCGAGGGACTGCACTCGCGTTCCCGGGGGTTCGTCACCGACACCCAGGTCCAGCCGCTGGGAATGTACGTCTGCTACGCCACGCTGACCCGCCGGGATGACGACGACCGGTGGTGGAAGTGGCAGCACGTCAGCAGGTCTCGCAGTGTGCACCTGCGCCCCGACAATCTGGGCACCGTACGCGCGATGCTGACCTTCGTCTCCGACGTGCGTGGCATCGACGATCTCGATCCTGCCGACCAGATCGCGCTTCTGCGAAGCACTTTCGCCGATGCCGGCGGCGCAGCACCGCGCATCCTCGATGAGCTCGAGGCGGGTGCGCCGATGTACTTCTCGGCCATCGGCCAGGCGCACACCCCGACGTGGAGCAAGGGCCGCATCACGTTGCTGGGCGATGCGGCGTTCTGCAATGCCACCTTCGGTGGTGCGGGTACCAGCCTGGCCATCATCGGCGGCTACATCCTGGCCGGTGAACTCGCCGGCACCGACGACCACCGGGCCGCCCTGGCTGCCTATCAGCGCCTGATGCAGCCGTTCGTGGGCACCGCACCCACCGTGCGCGCCCGCGGTCTGCGGATGATGAACCCGCAGACCGACAACGGGATTCGGGTGATCCACGCGGGCGCGCGGATCGCCGCGGGCCCGATCGGCACCGCCATCGGCAAGGTGGTGGGGCGGAATTTTGCCGGCGACCGGTTACCGCTGCCGGACTACCCGGCGGCGTAACCTACGGCGCGTACCCTAGCGCGGCCTTGACCTCGAGGTACTCGTCGAAACCGGAATCGCCCCACTCACGGCCGTTGCCGCTGCGCTTGTAGCCGCCGAACGGGGCGGTGATGTCGAAGGCGTGGTTGATCGCGACGGAGCCGGCGCGGATCCGGCGGGCCACCGCGCGGGCCGCGTCGATGTCGGCGGCCGAAACATAGCCTGCCAGGCCGTAATCCGTGTCGTTGGCGATCTCGACCGCCTGGTCCAGGTCGTCGTAGCCCAGGATGCACAGCACCGGGCCGAAGATCTCCTCGCGGGCGATCACCATGTCGTTGGTGACGTTGGCGAACACGGTCGGCTTGACGAAGTAGCCGGCCTCCAGCCCGTCGGGCCGCCCGGTACCGCCGACGACGAGCGTCGCGCCGCCGTCGATACCGTTCTGGATCAAGCCCTGGATCTTGTCGTACTGCGCCTTGGACGCGACCGGGCCGATGGCCTTCTTGTTCTCCAGGTCTCCGACTGCGACACCGGACCCGACCTGCTCGGCGACGGCGATGGCCTCGTCCATCCGGGAGTTCGGAACGAGCATGCGCGACGGCGCATTACAGCTCTGACCGCTGTTCACCATCATCACCGAGATACCCGCGGCCACACTCTTGGCGAAGTCCGCGTCGTCGAGCACGATGTTGGGGCTCTTGCCGCCGAGTTCCTGGCTGACGCGTTTCACCGTCGGTGCGGCGTTGCGGGCGATCTCGATACCCGCGCGGGTGGATCCCGTGAAGGACACCATATCGATGTCGGGGTGGCCGGAGATGGCCGCGCCGACGCCCTGACCGTCGCCGAACACCATGTTGAACACGCCCGCCGGAACTCCGGCGGCAGCAATGATTTCCGCGAAGATCTGCGCCGAGTACGGCGCGACCTCCGAGGGCTTGAGCACCATGGTGCAGCCGGTCGCCAGCGCCGGGTACACCTTGACGGCGATCTGGTTCAGCGGCCAGTTCCACGGGGTGATCAGCCCGCATACCCCGACCGGCTCCTTGATCAGCAGGGTGGAGCCGCGTTGTTCGTCGAACTCGAACTTGGTGAGCACGTCGATGGCGGTGGCGAGGTGGCCCAGGCCCAGGTTCACCTGCGGGCCGGCGGCCAGTCCGGGCGGGGCGCCCATCTCTTCACTGACCGCGTCGGCAAGGTCGCCCGCGCGGTTCTGGTATTCGGCGAGGATGGCGCCGAGCACGGCGAGGCGGTCCTCCTTGGTGCTCTGCGACCACGACGCGAACGCCCGGCGGGCTGCCCCCACCGCGAGGTCGACGTCGTCGGCCGATCCGTTGGAGATCCGGCCCGACACTTCTTCGGTCCGCGGGTTGTCGACGTCGAGGGTGCCGGGACGGACCGGGTCGACCCACTGACCGTCGATGTAGAACTTGAGGTATTCCCGCATGGGCACAAGCCTTCCTTAGTCGCGACGGGTTCGGTGCGGTTTGGGGCATGAACCCGGCGGACCTGGGTAGCCCGCAGGCATGGATATCACCGTCACCTTCATCGGAAATGCGACGACGCTGATCAGTGGTGGCGGCATCACGTTGCTGACTGATCCGAACTTCTTGCACCGCGGCCAGCACGCCTACCTGGGTTACGGCCTGGTGTCCCGGCGTCTGTACGAGCCCGCCCTGGACGTCGGTCAACTACCGCCGCTGGACGCGGTGGTCCTCTCCCATATGCACGGTGATCATTGGGACCGGGTGGCCCAGACCGGTCTGGACCACTCGCTGCCGGTCTGGACGACACCGCACGCGTCCAAGCGCCTGCAACACCGCGGTTTTGAGCGGGCGGTGGGCTTGCGCACCTGGCAGCGGCAGGAAATCGCGAAGCGCGATGCCCGCGTCACCGTGACCTCGCTGCCGGGACGGCATGCGCCGTCCCCGATCCACCGGCTGCTGCCTCCGGTGATGGGTTCGATGATCGAGTTCTCGGGTGACGACGGTCCGCCGCGGCGGATCTACGTTTCCGGTGACACCCTCCTCGTCGAAGAACTGGACGAGATCCCCCGGCGCTTCCCCGATATCGACGTCGGATTGCTGCACCTGGGCGGTACCCGGTTGCCATTCGGGCGGCATCTGCCGCTCGGGCTCACCGTCACCATGGACGGCAGGCAGGGCGCGGCAGTCACGGACTTGTTGCGTCTGCCGCGCGTGATCCCGCTGCACTTCAACGACTACGGCGTATTCGCCTCGCCACTGAGCGCCTTCGTCGACGCGATGCAACAGCGTGGGTTGGCCGGTCGGGTGATCGAATTGGCACGGGGTGCCTCGGTCACCGTATGAGGGCGCATCACCCGATCGGGACCAACGGGCTGATGACATCGTGCACGAACTGCACGATGTTGGTCTGCGGCGACCCGTCCGGAAAGCTCACCGTCGCAAGCAGATTGCCGCCGGCGTCGGCGAAGTTGCCGTCGGCGCGGTCCTGATGGGTGGACGACGTCACGAGGATGATGCCGGACGTCCCGGCCTGCTTGGCCAACGGCACCGAGAACTGCGCGTTCTGCACGGTGCTGTTGGCGCGGTCCTCCTTGATGATCCGGTCGGCAGGCAAGCCGAGCGACTTCAGAAAGAAGCTCATCGTCCCGGCTTCGGTCTTTCCATTCTGCGGGTTGCCGCCGGTGACAATCACCGGTGACTGCGGGAACATCTGGGCCACCGCCAGACCGGCGAGGACGCGGCGCCGCAGGATCGGGCGCATGTCGCCCTGCGGGGTGAGGCCGTAGCCGAGGATCACGATGGCCGGTTTGGAGAAATCCTTCCCGCCCGGCACCGGTGCCGCCTGGGCCGCGGGTGCCATCCCGCCGCACAGCGCGGCCAGCACCAGCAGCACCGCCACGATCCGGCTACGCATCACCGCAGTCCCCCCTCGACACTATTTGACGTTAGCGCCACTAAGGGGTTGGTCGCGGTGGGGACGGCTCTCGTTACAGGCATTTGACCGTGCACCACCCCGAACCGTTATAGTCGGCAGCGTGAACATCCGCGTGCGTCGCTATTGGCGCTTTATCCAGGCTCCGGGTGGAGCCACGGATAGAGCGCGCTGACGCCAGCGCCCGCAACACCACCCGGAGCCCAGCAGTGACCGATCGGTCGCTGCTTTTGTCATTTCAGGGCACCGGTTGCGGCGGATCGCCCTGAGCACACCGCACAGGAGACCCGCAGGCCATGAGCATTCTCGACGAAGGCATCGACACCACCTCCGACCGGCGCGTCACGCGCTTCAGGCCGGTGCCCAGCCCGCTGGAGATCAGGTCCGAACTACCCCTCTCGCCTCGCTCTGCCACGTCCGTGCAGCGGCATCGTGACGAGATCGCGGATATTTTCGCGGGTCGCGATGACCGGCTGCTGCTCATCGTCGGGCCGTGCTCGATCCATGACCCCGTCGCCGCACTCGACTACGCACGCAGGCTTGCACCGCTGGCCGACACCTATTCCGACCGGCTGAAGATCGTCATGCGGGTGTACTTCGAGAAGCCGCGGACCACCGTGGGCTGGAAGGGCCTGATCAACGATCCGGGGATCGACGGCAGCTTCGACGTTGCACGCGGATTACGCACCGCGCGTTCGCTTCTCATCGAGATCACCCGGATGGGACTGGCCATCGGCTGCGAATTCCTGGAACCGACCAGTCCGCAGTACATCGCCGATGTCGTGTCCTGGGGTGCGATCGGCGCCCGCACCACCGAGTCACAGATCCACCGTCAGCTGGCCTCCGGGCTGTCGATGCCCATCGGTTTCAAGAACGGCACCGACGGCAACATCCAGGTCGCGGTCGATGGGGTCAACGCCGCAGCGGCACAGCATGTCTTCTTCGGCATCGACGATCTGGGCCGGGGCGCGCTGGTCGAGACGGCAGGCAATTCGGACTGCCACGTCATTCTGCGCGGTGGGACGGACGGCCCCAATCACGACGCCGGGTCGGTTGCTTCGGCCACGGGTCAGCTCGCCGCGTCCGGCCTGCCGGCGCGCGTCATGATCGACTGCTCGCACGCGAACTCGGGCAAAGACCATGTGCGCCAAGCCGAAGTGGCCCACGAGATCGCCGACCGGATCGCGGAAGGCGAACGCGGGATCAGCGGGCTGATGCTGGAGAGTTTCCTGGTCGCCGGGGCGCAGTCCCTCGGCGGGGAACTGGTCTACGGCCAGTCGGTGACCGACAAGTGCATGGACTTCCCCACCACCGCCGACGCGTTGGCGCACCTGCACCGGGCCATGAGGTAGGGCACTTCCACCGATCGGGGGACACCGGGTTCCGCCGGGTGCTCCCCCGATCGCTCGATGGGCTCCATTCACGCGCGTCGATAGTTTTTCCTCAACACGTTCAAGCAACCCCGACCAGAGGAAAAGCCATGACCGACACCACCCGATTCCGTAAGACGTTCGTCCGCTTCGGTTCCCGCATGACGATGTGCGCCCTGAGCGCTGCCGCGGTGCTGGCGCTGACCGGCACCCCGATCGCCAACGCCGCCCAGCAGCCGTTCGGCCCGCCCTGCGGCGACGTAGACAGCAGCGACTACCTGTGGCAGAAGGTGAAAGATCCCAAGCACGACAAGGATCAGGTCGATGTCGTCATTCCGAACAACGACCGCACTCGCGGCTACGTGGTGCACGACGGCGATGCCGAGCACAAGTCGAAGACCGACTTCTTGTTGATCCCGACCCTCCGGATCTCGGGAATCGAGTGCCACAACTTGTTGACCGATCCGCCGAACTACATCAAGGCCGCCGCCGATGAGGCGGAGAAACTGATGCCTGGCAAGAACTGGGCGCTGGGCATCAATTCGGCATACGCCCGCGGCCAGAACCAACTGCACATCCACATCACCCAGCTCGACGATGCCGCGCAGTTCAACCTCAGCACCGAGGCCGGCGCCCACAACATCACCACCGACGAAACCCAATGGCGGGATTCGAAGATCTTCGTGAAGAACATCCAGTTCCGCGCATGGAACGCCAAGTCACTAGACCACAACTTCTTCGCCCACCTCAGCGACAACGTCGTGATCCCGCTGCAGAAGCAGGGCGTGCAGACCGGAATGCCGTACCAGACACTCGTCGTGACGAAGAACCACATGCCCGACGGCGGTTACATCATCCTCAACAGCGACACCGAATCCGGATTGAAGAACGGGACGGGCAACATCGAGGTGTTGCTCAACAAGAAGTAGTCACGTCGAGTCGGCACGAGCCGCCCGGATTGGCCAAGACCAGTCCGGGCGGCTCGGCCGTTTGCGCTCAGACGCAATACGACTCTCGGTTCAGCATGCAGTTCACCGGCGGGGAATAGGTGCCGCTCAGCACGCCCCTCAGACCTCCGGCGGCCGAGCCACCCGGCGGGATGATGCGATTCCAATTCGCGGGCGTCAGAACGTAATGCGTGCCGTATTGAGCGAAGGCACTGCTCCACGTGTGCGATATGGACTCTCCGGCCGGCAGGTCGAATTCCAGCTTCCAGTCGGTCATGGGCGCTGCGCTGAGATTGGTGATGGTGAAGCGTGCGATGAAGCCGGTCTGCCACGTCGAGGTCACCGACAAGGAGGCAACACCGGTGGCCGCCTGCGCCACCGGTGCCGAGGGGAGACCGATCACTGCAGCGATCACTGCGGCCACAGCGACGTGAAGCACTGCGCCCCAGCGCTTCACGCGAGATTCCGAGCCGGCCACGGTTATCCACCCTAGGGTTTCGGCGGTGGAATCGACGCTCTCGACTCGGCCCCGCTGCCGCACCTTGGCCCAACCGCAACCTCGGCGAGACGTTCGGGGCCATGCGGGCGCCGGCCCGGTCGATGCTCACCGCGTCAGCTCCTGCGTCGCCCCGTTCATACCGGGATATTCACCCGGTGCAAATCCCGAGCCCTGAGGGGGTGGGATTGGCGCCGGTGATCAGCCGGGCCCACGGATTCCTAGTAGTCGTCAAAGGTTGCATCGGTGAGCTGCAGTCGGTGTGCACCCGAACTGACGGCGTAGATGACTGTGGCCAACTTATGGTCGTGGAGATTTTCCAGGACGTCGAGGACCACTTGGCCCTTCGACAGTGAATCCGTTGACCCCGGTGGCAGTCTTGCCTTCGTTGTTGGATTGTCCTGTGGCGGTGTCGATCACGGGGAAAGTAGCACCGCGCCGTGGCATACCGCACCGACGACGCCACCAGCGATGCGCTGGTGCGCTAAGCCCACACAGGACCCTTTGGCACCACTCGGAACTGCACCCACACAGACACCAACAGCAACTTTGACCCCTTCGTCAATTTTCGTCAAAAGAGTAGAAGCTGGGAGTAGCTTGCTATCTCTAAGCGTCATGTGGTGAGGGGAAATCGTGAAGTTCATCGTTGCTGCAGCGCCTGCCGCTGCAGCCGCCATCTTCATCAGTTGCGCCCGCTGGCAAACGCGGATGTCCAACCCGGATGTGAGTCTGTCCCGTGGGGGTTTCTCGGCAGCCAGACCAGGAGCATCTGCGATGGGCCAATGCTGCCCGATGGCAGCTGGGTTCGCTACCGCATGGTCTGGGTTCCCGCCCATCAGGTCCCCGTCAGCACCTACTGCGGCACCTACAGCTGCACTACTAGTGGCGGCTATTACGTCAATGAACAGATCATCAGCAAGGAGAAGTATCCGGTCCACCCAGACACGGTGCTCCCGAATGAGCCTGGCTGGTTGCCACCGAGCTACACCGACGCCGGTGGATTCACGCCGGTGAACTTTAATTAAGGCTGGCTCTCGACGCTGACGCTGGTCGTCAACTGCGCCCCGCTGCAGGCTAGGAGGATCCGCAGCGGTGACGCGAAAATGCCGCGTTTACCCTTCGGTGACAACCGACGGGTGAAAATATTGCTGGCGAGAACTGCGTCGCACGAATGTGTCTCCGAGCGTGGAGCTAGAGGGCGGTAATCCCACGACTGAACCTCGGTCGCCCGGTAGAGAAGAAGCCTGCGCATCTGTCGCGTGCCGTGCAGCTGTCGCATTCGGGCAAGTAGGCATTCTTCCAGTCCGAGATCGATTGCACCGCATACGGTCGAACACTGGGATCGAGGACGCAGAGCGGCAGGTTGTACACGGATGCGTTGACTCCCGCGGATACGAGCACATCGATGCCGACGGCGAGTTGGTCTTGGTAATCGAGCGGGTCGATCCACAGCTCGTCTGCGTTGGCGATGGCGAAGCCGGTGTTCTCCAATCCCATCAGGGCGACATGGTCGACGAAGGGGAGGTTTCGTGCGATCCACGTGCACGTCTCGCGCAGCCGCGGGGCGGTAATGGCGTGCAGGACAACGCGGATCTCGACGCGCTGGCCGTGATCTTTGAGGCGCAGTATGCCCAGCACGGCTTCGTCGAAAGCACCTCGGGACTGGACTACGTAATCATGAATATGGTCCACGGCCGCATAGACCGGAATTCCGGCCGACAGGTGCGGATGCTTAATCTCCGCCCAGGCGCGCGCGACCTCCGGTGTGGAGAAGGCGCGGCCGTTGGTCAGTACGTGTACAGCGGTGTCCGGCAGTAGGTCACGGGTGAGCTTGAGCAGTTCGAGGAAGCGCAGCCAGTCGGTGAGCGGTTCCCCACCGGTGAACGTCAGCGCGGGTGTCGCTGGGTCGACGAGCGGAAGCGCTTGGGCGATCTCGTCGATAAGCCAGCCGTCGTTGACTTTCTTGGGCGGTTGCGAGCACATCAGGCAGTAGTTGTTGCAGCGCTCGGTGACGAGGAAGAAGTTGTGCCGAGACGCTCGTCGGTAGAGCACGCGCACCCGGCCCGACTGCGGGTAGACGGCGATCACGTCGCCGTCGTCCAGGTCGGCGAAGGCGGCTGGCAATCGTAGATAGCTCAGTGGCGTGTGGTCGGGCCGTGCGTCGCGGCCTACAGCAGTGGCGAACCCTTGCTCGCGTGCTGATGCCCAATCATCGTCGTCGCGGATCAACGCGGCATCCCGCGCATCGACGGGAACACTAGCGGGGGTGCGCAGGCGCACGATCCGCCGGTCGTTCCCCAGCCCGGCCATGTCGGAGGCGGGTGCTCGACCCACTAAAACAAGGGGTTTCATACGGCCCACCGTCGCAGGATCGCGGCGTCGGCCGGCGAATGCTCCAGCAGCTCGAATAGGTGGGTGAGGACACCTTTTTGGCGGGCGCAGAATTCAGAGAGCGGCTTGATGCCGAGCACGTCGTTTTGGGTGGCGTGGTGATAGACCGGATCGGCGCCGCAGTTGGGCTCGAAGACGCAGCGCGAGCATTGGGGTGCGGTCTGGGTCAACGAGTTCGCCACCGCCGCCACCAGGGTGTCGGATAAGACCAGGTCGCGGTAGCGGTGATCGCGAACGTTGCCCAATTCGAAGCTGCGGTCGCCCATTTCGGCGAGCATCCTGGCCTCGTCGGAGGCGAAGACGGTGCCGTCGTAGTTGTAGACCAGTGCCCCCAGTCCGACCCCGGCCGGGCTCCTCAGGTCGACGTACCCGATAGGTTCATCGCTGAGCATCCGGCGCAGCATCAGCGCCGCGTAAAACTCAGGAAAGTGGCGCCCGGACTTGTTGATCTCAAGGATGTAGCGCAGGCCACGCTTCCAGAAGCTCAGCCACTCCTGGGCGTCGTACTTGTGGAACTGTCTGGTCTTGATCGCAAAACCATAGGGAGATAACGGCCGAAGGAATATGCCGTCGAGATCTTGACGAAGGTACTCATCGACGATGTCCTCGACCCGGCCCAAACTCGCCTGAGTGGTAGTCATCAGCGCGCCGACCTTGTCGCGCCCCAACCGTTCTTTGATGCGGCTGATCCCTGCCACCGCGAGCTCATAGCTGTTCTGGCCGCGTCGTGGCCGGTTCGCGTTGTGCAGGTCGCGGGGTCCGTCCAGCGAGGTGCTGAACAGGAGATCGTGATCGGCACAGAAGTCCAGCACTGCGTCATCGAGAAGAGCCAGATTGGTCGCGATCACGAACTGCAACTGCTTGCCCAGTGGGGCGGCGCGCTGTTTGGCCGTGAGGACGATCCACCGAATCAGGTCGAAGTTCAGCAGCGGTTCCCCACCCTGGAATTCGATTTTGATCAGCCGCGCCGGCGCCGACAGGGCGATATCGATTGCCCGCGAGGCGATGTCGCGGTCCATGTCGAAGCGCACGCGGTCCTTGCTCTGCCGGGAGACCTGACAGTACGGACAGGAATGTTCGCAGCGCAGCGTGACCACAAAGATGTGCAGCGGTGTGGCGGCGCGCAGGAAACTCAACCGGCTCCGCAGCCGCAGCGCCAACAGCTGCTGCGAAGCAGATCGGTCGGTCGATCCAATGAACAACTTTTCGAAGGCCCGCTCATATAGCCCGTCGCCGGGCGCGAGGTCCAGTGCGCACAGCCGATCCAATTCAGCCGCGGTCATCTCGGCCATGTCGCCCACCACATTCCCGACCAGGAACCGGTCCACCCCAAGACGTTCGAACCTGAGGGGTAGCAGTTCCAAATCGGAAGGCCCAGGGCGGAACGTGTGTGCGGGAGCGAAGCCTGCCACGCGTCAGCGCTCCTGAGCCAAGGACCCGAAAGCCAGCGCGACGATCACATCGCGGAGCCGGTCGGTCTCTGCGCTAACTTTCTCGCGCAAGTTCTCATCAGTCACCAACGTGATGAAGTGCGAACGTAATTCGGCGCCGCGTACATGGTCTGTGGTCGGCGACAGTCGGCACACCCACCGGCCGTCCGCCTCGTCGATGTGGCAGGTGGCGTGCCCGATGAGCCGGTAGGCGGCTTCCTGCAACGCCCCGAGCGACTGGACGGAGGTGCTGAACTCGACAACGACGTCGTCACCCTCGCCCGTGTCTGATCGTGGCCCGATAGCTGGGAGTCGTGGGGCCGATGACGACGGTGCGAGGTGGAGATCAGTCACCGTGGTAGCTGTCGCAGAAGTGGCCCCCACCTAGCACCGCAGTCAAAGCCTGGGTGGCCATGCTGATGGCGTCGCTCGTCCCGAGGCCGTAGCCCTGCAGTTCCTGCGAGATGTCGTTGACGCCGAACCCGTTGCGGGCGCGGGTACAGGCGATGTACGCGAGGTCGACACCCGTGGCCGGCGCGGGTTCAGTTGCCGGGGAGCTCGAAGCCGGTGGCAATACGGCCGGTGCCACCACTGCGGGGGGCACGTACGCCGGCGGTACGTATGGGCTCGGCAGGTCCGGGATGTTCGGAACGCCCCACGAACCTCCCGAGGCATGCGAGGCGTGGGAGGCGTGCGACGAATGCGAGGAATGCGAACTGTGCTGCGGAAACATCATGCCCCCGCCGCCCTGATGCACCGTGAATCCCATCAACGCAACATCACCCGGGAAATCTTCGTCGGAGCTAGCAGGGCTCTCGTCGACCTTTGGTACCGCGATCCGCGGTACCGCGGTACCGGCAACGTCGTCGGTGATGGGCATGGCACCCGCGGGAACGGTCAGGGCCGCCAATGCGGTTGCCAAACTCACCACCTTGGGCGCCTCACGCACGGACGTCACCGCGTGATTGCTGCTCATGCGTGCCGGAGAACACTGGCCTTGCTGCCCTCATCACTGCTGCCCTCCATCGGCTGAGATGTCAAAACACTGCGAACTCGCTGCGGGAATTTATAACATTTCTGCGCAAACGTCACGACATTCAGATACACAATCCGGTATTCACCCGAACAGAGGACAACCACCGCCAGGCTTTCGGCTCGCGCTGGCTCCACCACAGCAGACGCACCAGACTTTGCCCAGACCAGAAGCAAAGTATGTGCGTATTGCTCTGCAGCACGTACTTCTGCAGTCTGCAGCCTTGCTCAGCGATTCCAGTGACCCCCTCAGCGAGATTGGTGTTGTAGCTAGCAAACAATATTGATCATCTAAATTCAGAGTGACATGGCGATTCCCCGTGTCACAGACTGCGGATTGGACCAATCGCCAACGAGACCCAACGACGGGGCCTCCGGGGCGTACTAGCCATCGCGAGTTCACGAGATTCTGCCGCGCTCACCGGAGACGATCGGTTCGCCGGCGACCGCATTGTGCGGCTTCTAGACGCCAGCCGACTTACACCACACCAGAGACTGCGTTATTGTGTTCGGCTCTCTAAAATCTCTAGGAGGTGACCCGCTTCCGCTGAGCGGGACATGCGTCATCGATCAACAAGTGCTGCAGCGCCTTCCGTCAATGGAAGACACCGCCCGACAGGTAGATAACGCTTCCGTTGAGGGTTGACTCAGCGACATAGCGACGAACTCCGGAGTAGCTCACGTAGGAGACCCAGTAGAAGCCGTTCGCGATGACCCAGCTGTCGTAGTTGAATGTTTGCCCTGGGCTGTATTGCGCGATGATCGGCCCGTTCGTGCTCGGATCATTGCGCACGTTGACCAGAACCTTCACCATGGCTGTGCCGCTCTTGGTTCCGCTTGTCGCGCCGGGGGTGGTGGTGCCACCGCCGCTGGTACCTCCGCCCGGCGGGCGCCAATAACCGAGGAATGCGTGGGAGATGCCGCCGTAGGAAGGCGCGGTGTTGTCGAAGGGTGAGTAGTTCGCCGTACTCGCGTTGCTTCGCCAACCGTCGTTCTGGTCGTAGAACTGTCCGGCCGACCAGATTCCGATGTGCCCGTTGGGGTCTGTCCCCGCGGTGCCGTCATTGCGGTTGAACACGAGGATGTCACCGTCTTGGAAGTTGCGATCAGTGGACCACGTGAATCCGCGCGAGGCTAGCTGGTTGCCCCCACTTCCACCCAGGCGATAGTCGATGGCATTCCCCCATGCCCCGGTCCTAATGTTGAGCGCCTGCTCCAGATATTGGCGCACCAGCGACACGCACTGTCCCGCATAGGAACCGTCAGGGTTGGCGATGGTCCTGCCGCGCGTGTTGCTGACGAAGGTGCTGACCTTCTGGCTCAGGGTCGGCCCCGACGGCGCAACATAGTTCACAGTGATGGTGGCGGTAGCGGTGGAGGTGGCACCGTGACCGTCGGAGACCGTGTAGGTAAACGAGTCGGTTCCGGAGAAGCCGGCCACGGGGCTATAGGTGAATGATCCGTTGGCATTGAGGTTGAGGCTGCCGTGGTCGCGCCCGGAGACGAAACCCACGGTGAGCGGGTCACCGTCGGGGTCGGAGACATTGGCCAACACATTTCCGGACAACTGTGTGTTCTGGTTGACGGAGAAGGTCGTGTTGCCGACGGCGGGGGCGCTGTTGGCGCCCAAGATGGGTACGGTGACTGTGACTTGTGTGATGCCGCCTTTCCCGTCGGCGACAGCGACCGTGAACGTATCCTGGGCGGCGGCTCCGCCTGCGGCCGCGGCGTGGCGGGCCGCTGCTGTTGGTGTGTAGGTGAACGTGCCCTGTGCAGTGATCGCAATCGAACCCTTGGCCGTTGCTGCGGGACTGGTGTAGGTCAGCTTGTCGCCGTCGGGATCCCGCGCGGTCACGGTGCCCGTGACGACGCTGGTACTGGAATTGGGTTGCCCCAGTGAGTATTTACCTTCGGATGGAGGAAGGTTTGGCGATATTGCCACCGTCACGGCGATGGGTGTGATGCCGCCGTGCCCGTCGTTGGTGGTCACGGTGAAGTTGAACTGCTTGTCGGCGGCCGCGGCGTCAGGGGCAGCGGCCTTGGCGCGAGCGGTGGTTGTCGGGGTGAAGGTGAACGTGCCGTTGGCGTTGACGACCACCCTGCCCTGTCCGGTGGTGGCAGAGCCACTGTAGGTCAGGACGTCCTTGTCCGCATCGGCGACGGAGATGGTTCCTGTGACGGCACCCGTGGTGTTGTCGGTTTGCGCGACTTTGGTTTTCACCCCGCCAGGTGCTGCATTCTTCGCCAGGATGTTCACGGTGATCGAGATGGGGGTGCTAGCACCGTACTTGTCGACCACGTTGACGGTGAGTGTGTCACGTTTGGCCGCCGGACTGGCAGTGTCGGCGCTGGCGTCGTGGCGGGCTGCCGCGGTCGGGGTGTAGGTGAACGTGCCGTCGCGGGACACGATGACCTTGCCTTTGGTGGTTGTCGTCGATCCAGTGAAAGTGAGCGCGTCGCCTTCGTTGTCGTTGGCAGTGACCACACCTTTGATGACGCCGGTGTTGGTGTTGGGGGAACCGATCGTCGAGACGACGTTGACCGGGGCAGTGTCTGATGGCGCGATGGTGACGTTGACCGCCACAGTCTTTTGGGACCCGTGTCCATCGTCGACCGTCACGGTGAACTTGTCGTTGTCTGTCTTTGTCGTCTTACGTGCGGTACTGCGCGCCTCGGCGGCAGGTGTGTAACTGAAGGAGCCGTCGGGCCGCAAGGAGACCACGCCGCGAGTTGGCGTCCCGCTGACCGTAAAGCTCGGCGTATCGGAGTCCTTGTCGATGACGGTGACGCGCCCCGTCACCACTCCGCTGACCGGATTTGTCGACGTGACAACGGATTTCGCTGTTGGCGCGGTATTGGCGGGAGTGATTGCCACTGTCACTGGAACAGACGTGACGCCGCCCTGGCCGTCGCTGACCACAATGTTGAACGTATCGGTACGCACTGCAAGCGGGCCGTTGACGGCTGCGGCGGCATGGCGTGCGGCCGCAGTGGGTGTGTAGGTGAAGGCGCCTTTGGCGTTGATAGTCACCGTCCCCCGCACCGTGGCGATGGGCGAGAGGTAGGTGAGCTTGTCTCCGTCCGGGTCGCTCGCGGTGACCTTGCCAGTGACCTTGCCCGTCTTCGTACTCGGCGCGCCCTGTTTGGTCAGTGTGGCCGTGGGTGCAGTATTCGCGGTGATTGCTTCCGCTGCTGTTGCCAGGACCAATGATGCGGTGCCGGCCGCATCAGCAGGGCGAGCCGATCGTCCGAACTCCCGTCGCGCCGCAGCGGCCAGCACCCAAACCGCCGGGGAGAGAACAGGTTCACCACCGCCAGGCGCCGATATAGGCGCGTTCACCGCGTCCACGACCCGTGCGCTGAACGTCCCGGTGGCCGCCGCCGGTTGCGGAGAGACGGAGGGGATGGCGGCTTCCGACTGCTTGCGCGCAGCAGCATCGAAGCTTTCGGCTGGGGAGACTTCGGCCCGCTCTGCACGTTGCGGATGTCGAATTGTCCGCTCTGCTGTCGCATCCGCCTTCGCCGTACCGCTTCTCGCGAGTACCGCTGCCGTTTCGGTACTTCGAGGGCGCTTCGGCGCTATCGATCCCGATGCGGTAGCAGGTCGGCCTGTAGCTGGCGTGGAACCCGGTTCAGCGTGCGAGGGGGTCGCGGCGGAGGGCGTCGAGTCACCAGGAGCGTTCTTGGTGGACCTAGACGCGCGGCTACCGGAAATGCTCGCCGCTCCGGAGTGTTTTTGCGTCGCAGAAGGCTCTTGGACACCTCCCGGCTGTGTGCTCGCGCTGCCCTCGGTGCTCGATGCGTCCGACGGTGAGTCATCTGCGTGAGCTACTCCGGGTGTACTCGCCATAGCCAAACCCAACCCGAGTGTGACCGCGCCGGCGCCCAACCATCGGTACGGTTCCCGCTGCCTACGACCTTTCCGAGATGCGGGATCGACGTGCGATGACGATCGGTCGGCGCGCTGATCTGACCGGTGTTTGCCCAACTTGGTGCCCCTACCTAGGACTTCTACGTGAGAGAGCTGTGAATCGCTGAAAGTGTTATAGCAAGCTATTGACGACTGCGTCAGTAATCCGGGGCGATGGTCGCCCGGTTCATACGAACGGCGCACACCACAGATGCAAAAACCTGCGCTCCCGCACTTCGGTGGCGACAGGGGTCGCACAGATGGCCACAGCCACATACTTCAGTCGCCATGGCATCGCGCTTCAGCTCGCCACTCCCTCAGCGCTTGCCTCCACAGTGCGTCTGAATCAGCGCACCAGCGCGAGGATGACGAATACCCGTGCATTTGGTCGCGACTGGCGGACGACGTTAATCGCCCCCGCTCGATGTCGCATTCGGCACACAAGGTGACAACCCACGTGGGATTACGACAAATCTGCTGAGGCCCCGTACCCCTATTGACACAGCAACCAGTCTGTCGTAGACATAAGACATGTCACTCGATGTGTCTCACGAGCCCCGATTCGAACTCGCCGGAGCCGACACCTGGGCCGACCCGTTTGCGATGTACGCCGCCCTGCGCGACCACGACCCGGTACACCACGTGGTGCCGGACAATCCCGAGCACGACTATTACGTGCTGTCCCGGCACGCCGACATCTTCACCGCGGCCCGCGACCACGGGACGTTCTCCTCGGCCCAGGGGCTGACCGTCAACTACGGCGAGCTGGAAATGATTGGCCTGCAGGACAATCCGCCGATGGTGATGCAGGACCCGCCGGTGCACACCGAGTTCCGCAAGCTGGTGTCCCGCGGCTTCACCCCACGGCAGGTCGAGGCCGTGGAGCCCAAGGTTCGCCAGTTCGTCGTCGAGCGCATCGAGGGGTTGCGCTCGAACGGCGGCGGCGACATCATCGCCGAACTGTTCAAACCGTTGCCGTCGATGGTGGTCGCGCATTACCTCGGAGTGCCGGAAGAGGACCGCGACCAGTTCGACGGCTGGACCGATGCCATCGTGGCCGCCAACACCGCCGAGGGCGGCCTCGGCGGTGCGCTGGAGACACTCGGCGAGTCGCTCGGTTCGATGATGGCGTACTTCACCGCACTCATCGAGCGGCGCCGCGCCGAGTCCGACGACGACACGGTCTCGCATCTGGTGACGGCAGGAATCGGCGCCGACGGTGACATCGCCGGCGTGCTGTCCATCCTGGCCTTCACCTTCACCATGGTCACCGGCGGCAACGACACCACCACGGGCATGCTCGGCGGCTCGGTGCAACTGCTTCATCAGCGCCCGGACCAGCGCTCGCTGCTGACCGGTGATCCCACCCTGATTCCTGATGCCGTCGACGAGTTCCTGCGACTGACGTCCCCCGTCCAGATGCTCGGACGAACCGTCACCCGCGACGTCACGATCGAGGGCACCACCATTCCCGAGGGCCGCCGGGTGATGCTCCTGTACGGCTCTGGCAACCGCGACGAACGCCAGTACGGGCAGAACGCCGCCGAAT
The DNA here is from genome assembly GCA_016197365.1 of Mycolicibacterium cosmeticum. GTDB lineage: Bacteria > Actinomycetota > Actinomycetes > Mycobacteriales > Mycobacteriaceae > Mycobacterium > Mycobacterium cosmeticum_A. The sequence goes on from JACPVS010000019.1 coordinate 30,035, forward strand.
TGGACGTCACCCGCCGGCCCCGCAACATCCTGACCTTCAGCCACGGCGCGCACCACTGCCTCGGCGCCGCCGCGGCACGCATGCAGTCCCGAGTCGCGCTGGAGGAATTGCTCACCCGGATACCGGAATTCACTGTCGACGAGGACAACATCGTGTGGGCCGGCGGCAGTTATGTGCGGCGGCCACTGTCGGTGCCGTTCACAGTAGGCTGATCAGCCATGCCCGACTGGCTCGCCGAACGACGCACCGAGGTGGCGGCCGATCGCATCCTGGATGCGGCCGACGAACTGTTCACCCGCCACGACGCGGCGTCGGTGGGGATGAACGACATCGCCACGGCCGCAGGTTGTTCCCGTGCGACGCTGTACCGCTACTTCGAGAACCGCGAGGTGCTCTACACGGCGTATGTCCACCGCGAGACCCACCGGGTGTTCGGCGAGATCTCCGAACAGCTTGCGGGCGTGACCGATCCGGACGAACGGCTGATCTCCGGCATACTCACTGCCGTCCAGCGGGTGCGCGAAACGCCCGCCCTGGCATCCTGGTTCTCCAGCACCGACCGTGCCATCGGCGGCGACATGGCCGAGCGATCGGAGGTCATCGCCGCCCTGGCACAGGGGTTCCTCGCCACCCTGGGGGACACGTCGGGAATCGAGGCAAGAGCGCGCTGGCTGATCCGGATACTGGTGTCGCTCATGCTGTTTCCCGGCCGCGATGCCGCCGACGAGCGCGCCATGCTGGAATCCTTCGTCGTACCCGTGGTGGGAGTCAGGCAGCCCAGTAGGCGCGCGCCTTGAGCGAGCGCTTCGGGATCTTGTAGTCCTCGCGCAGCACCTTGGCCACCGCGCGGGTGGTGCGGTTGTCGCACGCCACCCAGCCGAAGTGCTCGGAGCCGTCGAACGCCGCCGCGGCCACCGCTTCGACAAGGGCCTCGCCCGCATTCTTTCTGTCCACCCAGGTGACCCCGGGGCGCCCCACCGGCAGTTCGCGGTCGTCCTCGTACGCCGCTTCCAGGAACACCTGCGCCGGCGCGTCGCCGATGGCGTCCAGCAGCGAGTTGATCGCCGGCAGCGACGCGGTGTCACCGACGATCACGTAGCCCTCCGGCGCCGGCGCGGGCAGCACGAAATCGCTACCCAGGACCGTCACCTCCAGGACATCGCCCGGCGCGGCGTCCGTCGCCCACCGGGTGGCCAGCCCGTCGTGCAGGGCGAAGTCGATGTCGACGGTGCCGGCCGCCGGGTCCGGATTGACCAGGGTGTAGCCGCGCTGATGGGACTTCGCGCCGTCGGGAAACCAGCCGCGGATCCACATGGTCGGGTGGATCGGCCGGTCGGCGAGCAGATCCGCAGCGGTGAAGTGCAAGCGGAGGAAGTGCGGCGTGATCTCGGTGCGGCCGGTGACCGTGAGTTGGTAATCGCCACCGCGCCACAGCTTGACGAGCGCTCCGGAAAGACCGCGAGACGGCTTCTGCTCGGACAATGCATCCCCCTCGATCGCTGCCAGTGCTTAGGTAAGGGTACCCTATCTACGCACTCGGGTGGCGCGGTGCAACAGCCACGCCAGCGGGATCGTCGCGGCCATCGTCCCGAAGAACAGCCCCCACATGGGACCGGTGTAGACCGGGTAGCCCAGCACCTCCACCATCACCAGTTCCATCACGACGAGGTGGATGAGGAAGATCTCGTAGGAGATCTCGCCGAGGAACACCATCGGCCGGCTGCCCAGCAGACGCGAATACCAACCGCGATTGCCCAGTGCCAGCGGCGCGACCATCAACGTGGCGATGACGGCGTAGAACGCGGTCTTGATGAGGGCTTCGGACACCTGGGCCGGTGAGGTGGTGGGTGCGCCGGCGATGGGCGTGGCCGCGATGAAGTAGCTGACCACGGCCAACGGGATGCACACCATGGCATAGCCCCGCAGCTCGATGGCCTGCAACACGGCCAGCAGCATGCCGCCGAGGAACCAGACCAGGTAAGTGGGCAGCCAGAGTGGGGCGGCGTCGGGCAGCCCATGTGTGGTGTGCACCAGCACCAGCCACGCCGGGCTGATGGTGGCCAGCCCGGCCAACCCGGCGATCAGCAGACCCGGCCGCCAGCGCCGCCGGCACAGCACCACCAGCAGCAGCCAGGCGAGCGCCGGCAGCGCGACGTAGAAAGCGGCCTCGACCGCCAGGCTCCACATCTGGGTCAGCCCCTGGTGCAGATACGAGAACAGGTAGTTGTCGGTGTAGATCTGCGTCAGCGTCAGGTTGCGGAGCAGGCCGGTCCAGCTATGTCCGGGATTCGGGCCGGCCGCCCGGAAGTGATAGACGGCGTAGGCGGCCAGCACCGTGACCACATAGGCGGGCATGATGCGCCGCACCCGATGCCAGGCGTACCGGCGCACCGACGGCGCCGTCGCGCCGGCTGCAGCCCTGTCGACCCACGGCTTGAACAGCAGGTAACCCGACAGCACGAAGAAGATCGGCACGCCGATCTCGGCGCGCGACAACAACAAACCGACGTAGCCGTGGTTGTACTTACCCGTGGTGTAGGCCGCGTGGGTGAGCACCACCAGCAGCGCCGCGACGGCGCGGACCCCGGTGAGCGACGAGACCCGGTGGGCGGCGGTGACCGATTCCAGACCGCCCTGCTCGCGAACCCCCGGTTTCAGCGTCACGAATCCTTGCGGTGGGATTTCTGCGGGCGGTCAGGCTGCAGGTTGATCAGCACGCCTTGAATGCGGGTGTTCTCCAAGGCCTTGAACACCTTGCCGGGCAGCTTGGCCGGCAGCTCCACCAGCGAGTGGTCCACCCGGATGGAGATGTGGCCGAAGTCGCTGCGGTGCAGGCCGCCTTCGTTGGCGATGGCGCCCACGATGGCACCCGGAGCGACCTTGTGCCGCTTGCCGACCGAGATCCGGTACGTCGCCAGATCGGTGCGGGTGCTGGGCTTCTTGCGCCCCGGCCCGTCCTCACGCGGTCCCCGGTCTTCACGCTCACGGCGCTTCTCCGGCGGCGGCTCGGTCATCAGGAAGGCCTCGCCGTCGCGCGACTCGAGCGCCAGCGCGGCGGCGATATCGGCGATCGGCACGTCGTGGTCACGCTCGTAGTCCTCGATGAGCCTGCGGAACAACTCGATGCCCGGCGCATTGAGCGCGTCGCTGATCGAATCGTTGAACTTCGCGACCCGCTGGGCGTTCACGTCATCGACGCTGGGCAGCTCGATCTCGATGAGCTTCTGCCGGCTGATCCGCTCGATCGACTTCAGTAAATGCCGCTCGCGCGGGGAGACGAACAGCAGCGCCGTGCCCGAACGGCCCGCCCGGCCGGTGCGCCCGATGCGGTGCACATAGGACTCGGGGTCATGCGGGATGTCGTAGTTGAGCACGTAGGTGATGCGGTCGACGTCCAGACCACGCGCGGCCACATCGGTGGCGACCAGGATGTCGATGCCCTTGGCGCCGCCGGCTTTGAGGTTGGTGATGGTCCGCTCGCGCTGCGCCTGGGCGATGTCACCGTTGATGGCCGCAGCCGAGAACCCGCGGGCGCGCAGTTTCTCGGCGACCTCTTCGGTGGCCTGCTTGGTGCGGACGAAGATGATCATCGCGTCGAACTCTTCGACTTCGAGGACCCGGGTCAGCGCGTCCATCTTGCGACGGCCGTCGACCTGGATGAACCGCTGCGTGATGTTCTCCGCGGTCGCGGTTTTCGTCTTGACCGCCACCTCGACGGCATCCTGCAGGTACCGGCTGGTGATCTTGCGGATGGCCGGCGGCATGGTCGCCGAGAACAACGCGACCTGCTTGTACTCCGGGGTGTCGGACAGGATGCGCTCGACATCCTCGGCGAAGCCCATCTGCAGCATCTCGTCGGCCTCGTCGAGCACCAGATAGTCCAGGTGCGAGAGGTTCAGATGGCCCTTCTCCAGATGGTCGATGACACGCCCGGGCGTGCCGACGACGATCTGTGCACCACGCCTGAGACCGGCCAGCTGCGGGCCGTAGGACGAGCCGCCGTAGATCGGCAGCACGTTGACACCGGGCAGATGCGCGCCATAGCGACCGAACGCCTCGGCCACCTGCAGGGCCAGCTCACGCGTCGGCGCCAACACAAGTGCCTGCGTGTTGCGGCTGGAGGGGTCGATCTTGGACAGGATCGGGATCGCGAAGGCCGCGGTTTTCCCGGTTCCGGTCTGGGCCAGGCCGACCACGTCGTTGCCGGCCAGCATCGGCGGAATGGTCGCCGCCTGAATCGCCGAGGGCGACTCGTAGCCGACTTCGGTGACGGCCTGCAGCACCGCCGGGTGAATTTGCAGGTCAGCGAAGGTCGTTTCGGCGCCGGTTGCGCCGTCGTCAGGGGAAGTCATGTCACGAGCAGTCTAGAGTGTGCGCGCCGCCCTGCCTGGCATAGTCCAAACCCCGTCGCTTCGCTCGCCCCCACGTGCGGGATCACAGGTACGGTTCGGTGTTGTGCGGAGGGTGGCGCTCGGAGCGATGCTGGCGGTAATGATCACTTCGGGGCCCGTTCTGGCGGGCTGCGGATCGAGCGATTCGACGGTGTCCAAGACACCGGATGCCAGCACCGGGCAGGCCCCGGTTCCGTCGGTCGCGGCGCCCGCGCCCATCGTCACGCCGACGACGGCCGCACCTGCCCCCGATCCGTGCGAGGTGAACCTCACCGCGCCCGAGATCGCGAAGGCCGTCTCCACCCTGCCCCGCGACCCGCGCAGCAACCAGGCGTGGAGCCCGGAACCGTTGGCGGGCAACTACAACGAGTGCGCACCGCTGTCGGTGGTGATCATCAAGGCCAACACCAACGCATCCAACGCCAACACCCGCGCGGTGATGTTCCACCTCGGCAAGTTCATCCCGACCGGGGTGCCCGACACGTACGGGTTCAACGGGATCGACGAGACCTCTAGTACCGGTGACACCGTCGCGCTGAAGTTCAGCAACGGCACACCCGGGCTGGACAGCGTGGTGCGGTTCCGGTGGAACGGCAACGGCGTCGAGCTGATCGGCAACACCGGGCACTGAGCCGTTGGGGACCTGAGCACTGGGCCGTGGGGCTTGTCACACGACTGCCCTAGCCTGGACGCGTGTTCGTCGCCGAGGATCGTGTGATCTACAGCGCTTCCGACCTCGCAGCGGCTGCCCGGTGTGAGTACGCGCTGCTGCGCTCGTTCGACGCGCAGCTGGGCCGGGGCCCGAAGGTGTCGGCCGCCGACGAACTCCTGGCCCGCACCGCCGCGCTCGGCCACGACCATGAGCAGCGTCACCTCGAGGAACTGCGCGCCGAGGACACCGTCACCGTGATCGGCCGGCCCCCGTATACCGTCGCGGGCCTCACCGCCGCCGCCGAGCAGACCATGGCCGCGGTGACGCGGCGCGCGCCCGCCATCTACCAGGCGGCGATGTTCGACGGCCGATTCGCCGGGTTCGCCGACTTCCTCCATTTCGAGTCTGGTCCGGCTGGGCAGCGGTACCGGCTGCGGGATACCAAACTGTCCCGGTCGGTGAAGGTGGAGGCGCTGCTGCAGCTGGCCGCCTACGCCGACACCTTGACCACCGCCGGCGTCCCGGTGGCCGCCGAGGTGGAGCTGGTGCTCGGCGACGGCGCCGTCTCCCGGTACCGGGTCGACGAATTGCTGCCGGTGTACCTCCCGCGCCGGGCCGCGTTGCAGCGGTTGCTCGACGAGCACCTGGCCGGCGACGCACCGGTGTCTTGGACGAACCCCGGGGTGCGGGCCTGCTTCCGCTGCCCGGAGTGCAGCGCCCAGGTCAAAGAGACCGATGACCTTCTGCTGGTTGCCGGGATGCGCACCAGCCAGCGCGCCCGGATGCTCGACGCCGGCATCCACACCGTGCACCAACTGGCCGCGCACGACGGCGCCGTGCCCGAATTGTCCAAGCGCACCGTCACCGCGCTCACCGCGCAGGCGCGGCTGCAGGTGGCCGAGCGGATCGACGGTAAGCCGCCGTTCGACGTCGTCGACGCGCAGCCGCTGATGGTGCTGCCCGACGCCGACAAGGGCGATCTGTTCTTCGATTTCGAGGGCGATCCGCTGTGGACGGTCAACGGCCGCGACTGGGGTCTGGAATACCTATGGGGCGTCCTGACCGTCGCGGACGAGTTCACTCCCTTCTGGGCGCACGACCGCGCGGCGGAGCGCCAGGCGCTGGTCGACTTTCTCGCGATGGTGCGAAAGCGGTTGAAGCGCTACCCGAAGATGCACATCTACCACTACGCGGCGTATGAGAAGAGCACGCTGTTGCGGCTGGCCGGCCGGTACGGCGTCGGTGAGGACGAAGTCGACGACCTGCTGCGCAACGGCATCCTGGTCGACCTCTACCCGTTGGTGCGCAAGAGTATTCGAGTCGGCACCGAGAGCTACAGCATCAAGTATCTGGAGCCGCTGTACATGGGCGGCGAACTGCGCGACGGTGAGGTCACCAACGCCGCCGACTCCATCACCCAGTACGCCAGGTTCTGTGCACTGCGCGACGACGGGCACGCCGACGAAGCAGCCAACGTGCTCAAGGAGATCGAGGACTACAACCGCTACGACTGCCGCTCGACGCGCCGACTGCGGGACTGGCTGGTGGCCAGGGCCATCGAATCGGAGGTCCCACCGCGAGGCCCACAACCGGTGCGCGACAAGGACGCAGGCGCGCCCGTCGAGGTGTCCGACGACCTGGACCGCACGCTCATGAAGTTCGCCGGAGACGGCATCGAGGAGCGCACCGCCGAGCAGACCGCCGTCGCGATGGTGGCCGCCGCGCGCGGCTTCCACAAACGCGAGGACAAGCCGTTCTGGTGGGCGCACTTCGACCGCGTCAACAATCCCGTCGACGAATGGTCGGACAACAGCGACGTTTTCGTCGCCGAACGGGCCGAGGTCGTCAACGACTGGCACCAGCCACCGAAGGCGCGCAAGCCCCAGCGCCACGTCCGGCTGACGGGCGAACTTGCCAACGGTGATCTGGGCGGTGACATGTACGCGCTCTACGACCCACCCGCACCCGCGGGTCTGGCCGACGATCCGGACCGCCGTGCGTTCGGATCGGTGACGGTGCTCGACTGCGATGACCCCGAGGTGCCGACGCAGGTGGTGATCTGTGAGCGAGAACCCAAGGGCGGCGAGACCTTTGACCAGCTGCCCTTCGCGCTGACACCGGGTCCGCCGATCACCACCAAACCGCTGCAGGAGTCCATCGCCGACACCGCGGCGATGGTCGCCGCGGGGCTGCCCGAGCTGCCCCCCGACGCCGTCACCGACATCCTGCTGCGCCGCGCCCCACGCCTTCTCGGCGGCGGACCGCTCCCCCGCACCGGCGACATCGCCGCCGACATGACCGCCGCGTTGCTGAAGCTGGACTGTTCCTATCTCGCGGTGCACGGGCCACCGGGGACCGGCAAGACCTTCACCTCGGCGAAGGTCATCGAGCGGTTGGTCAACGGGCACGGCTGGCGCATCGGCGTGGTGGCCCAGTCACATGCCGTGGTGGAGAACCTGTTCCGCGACGTGATCGCCGCCGGAGTCGACGGCGCGCGGGTCGGCAAGAAGGTCAACACCGTGAACGGTGGCTGGACCGCGCTGACCAACCCCGGGTTCGCCGGGTTCATCGCCGACAACGACGGCTGCGTGGTGGGCGGTACAGGCTGGGACTTCGCCAATGCCAACAAGATTCCGCGGCTGGCACTCGATCTGCTGGTGGTCGAGGAAGCCGGCCAGTACAGCCTGGCGAACACCATCGCGGTCGCGCCGTCCGCGCGCAACCTGATACTGCTGGGCGATCCGCAGCAACTGCCGCAGGTCAGTCAGGGCACCCACCCCGAACCGGTCGACGGATCCGCGCTCGGCTGGCTCGTCGACGGGCATCACACGCTGCCCGAAGAGCGTGGTTATTTCCTGGACTGCTCGTACCGGATGCATCCCGCGGTGTGCGGACCCGTCTCGCGACTGTCCTACGACGGGCGGCTCAACGCACGCGAAGATGTCAGTGGCGCACGCCATCTCGCGGGAGTGACACCCGGCGTGCGGGTGCTGACCGTCGACCACGACGGCAACTCGACCGACAGCCCCGAGGAAGCCCAGGCGATCGTCACCGAGATCACCACGCTGCTGGGCACCGCGTGGACCGACGAGCACGGCACCGTCGCACTGGCCCAGCAGCACATGCTCGTGGTCACGCCCTACAACGCCCAGGTGGTGACGCTGCGTCGTGCGCTGGATGCCTCAGGCCTCGGCGAGGTCGAGGTGGGCACCGTCGACAAGTTCCAGGGGCGGCAGGCACCGGTGGTCTTCGTCTCCATGGCGACCTCATCTGCCGAGGAGGCGCCGCGCGGAGTGTCGTTCCTGTTCAACAGGAATCGGCTCAACGTGGCGGTCAGCCGGGCGAAGTATGTTGCCTTCGTGGTGCGGTCGGCACATCTGACCGACTATCTGCCCGCCACTCCTGACCGACTGATCGAGCTGGGCGCGTTCCTGGCAGTCACCTCGTAAGTTGTCGTACCCCGGTCAGTCGTCGCGGGAATGCCTGCCGCGGCTGGGTCGGGAGTGCCTGCCACCGGAGTCGGAATCGCTCTGGTCTTCGGCGGGCTCGGACTGCAGTGGCAACGGCTGAAACCAACTCTGCTGATCGGTGTGAAAGCCGTTGTGGGCATGGCCGATCGGCTCGACTGGATTGTCGTCGAACAATCCGTCGAGGGCACTGCGCCATGCCGGCTCGGGCTCTGGGTCTACGTGAAAGCCGTTGTGCAGGTAGCCGCTCGACTCGGCCGGGCGGTCGTCGAGCGGACCGTCGAGGGCACTGTGCCACGCCGGCTCGGGTTCTACGTGCTGCCACGTCTCGACAGGGCCGGCGTGCCAGGTGTCGGCCGGTGCGGGCAACGGATGTTCGACGTGGGCGTAGAGCGGCTCGGTCAGCGACTCATCCGGCACGGGGCCCTCGATGACCGCAGGCAGCAGGTCGGTCGGGTAGTCGGTGACGGGAACCTGCGGCGCCGACCAGTCCACCGTGTACTCGACGTAGTCGTCCTCGTCGTGCCAGTGCTCGTCCACGGAATGCTGCGGCGCCACCGGCCCCGGCAGCCGGGGTGCGGGCAGCCCGGTGACCAGCCGCGGGGACCCGACGTTGCCGCGCAGGAACAGCGCGGCCACCACACCGAACAGTGCGACGAACGCCGGTAGCAACAACGACTGGGACAGCGCCGCCGAGAACGGTTCCCGCAGGAACTCCGGCAGCGCGGTGGCCTGCCCCTCGGTGCCGGCGGGCGCGCCGCCGCCGGGCAACTCGGCGCCGATCCGCGAGGTCATGAACGCCGCCATGCCCGCACTGCCGAGCACCGAGCCGACCTGGCGGGTGGTGTTGTAGACACCCGACCCCGCGCCGGCCAGGTGCGGCGGCAGGTTGCGCGTCGCGGTGGCCGCCAGCGGAGACCAGATGAAGGCCATCCCGGCACCCATCACCGTCAGCGGCACCAGCAGTCGCCAGATGGCGGTGGTCGGCGTCAACTCGATCGACAGCCAGGTCAGCCCGACAGCCATGGCCGCGAAGCCAAATCCGATGATCGGTGCGGGATGAGCCCGGTCGACGATGCGCCCGACGAACGGCGCCAGCACGCCGGTGGCGATCGCCATCGGGGCGGTCAGCAGCGCCGACCGCGTGTAGGACAACCCGCACACCGCGGGGGCGTAGAACATGACGGGCAGGATCATCGCGGTGACGGTGAAACCGATGACGGCGATGCCGACATTCGACAGGGTAAAGTCGCGGTCCCGGAAGATTTTCAGCGGGATCAGCGGTTCGCGCGGGTTCACGGCCTGCCAGTAGACGAACGCCACCATGAAGCCCACGCCCGCGACGATGGTGGCCCAGATCCACGGCGCCCAGTCGTGCGACTGGCCCTCCTGCAGCCCGAAGACGACGAGGAACATCGCGATACCGGACAGTGCGACGCCGAGCAGGTCGAAGCTGTGCGTCTCGGTGGGCAGCACCGGCACCAGCCACACCGCCAGCGCCAGACCGATCACCCCGATCGGCACGTTGACGAAGAAGATCCACTGCCAGCCCAGCCCGTCGACCAGGACACCGCCGGCCAGCGGACCGACCAGGGTGGCCACCCCCGCGGTGGCACCCCACACGCTCATCGCCACACCGCGCCGTTCCGGCGGGAAGATCCGGGTGATGGTCGACAACGTCTGCGGTGTCAGCAGCGCCGCCCCGATGCCCTGCACCACGCGAGCGGCAATCAGCATCTCGATGGACCCGGACAGGCCGCACCACAGTGAGGCGAGGGTGAAGACCGTCAGCCCGAGCAGGTAGAGGTTCTTCGGGCCGAACCGATCACCGAGTCGACCCGCCACCAACAGGGGCACGGCATAGGCCAGCAGGTAGGCGCTGGTCACCCAGATGACGCCGTCGTAGTCGGTGTTCAGCGCCTCCATGAGGCGTTTGTTGGCGACGGCGACGATCGTCGAGTCGACCAGGATCATGAAGAACCCGACCAGCAGCGCCCAAAGCGCATGCCAGGGGTTGGCCTGGCTAGCCGCAGGCACGCGTCGATCAGTCAGGTTTTCGGGCATCTACTCGGGTATCGGAGAGGCGGCGCGACCGACGCGCCGTATGCCCGACAACTTACGCCGCGTCGTGGATGCGCTCGCCGTCCGGCACGTCGTCCGCCACGGGAGTGCCGCCGCCGACCGCGAGCAGTGCGAAGAGCGCGATGGTCGAACCGACGACCATCACCAGAGCCAGCGCGAACTCGTTGTTCCCGAGCACGCCGACCAGGGGCGCCACCAAGGCACCCAAACCGAACTGCGCCGCGCCCAGTAAGGCGGCGGCCGTTCCCGCTGCGTCGGAATGACGGGACAGCGCCACAGCCGGCGCGTTCGGGATGACCAGACCCATGGCCCCGAGGATCACCCAGACCGGCACGAGGAAGCCCCACAACCCGCCGACGTGGAAGCCCGCCAGGGCGACGAACACCGCCGCGGCCAGCGCGGACACTCCCAGTGCGGACACGGTGATGGTTTGGGGCGAGAACCGCTTGAGCAGCAGGACGTTGGCCTGGGTGGCACCGATCAGGGCGATGGCCCCGGCCGCGAACACCAGCGCGAAGGTCTGCTGGTCCAGCCCGTAGCGCCCCTGCAGCACGAACGGCGCGGCGGCGATGTAGGCGAAGAGCCCGGACATCCCCAGCGCCGCGACCAGGACCAGGATGACGAACCGCGCGTCGCGCAGCAGCTCGCCGTAGGTGGCGACGATGCTGCGGAAGTGCAACGGCCGCCGATGCGAGACGGGCAACGTCTCGGGCAACGCCATCGCCGCCAGCAGCAGCAGCCCACCGGCGAGCACCACCAGCGCGGCGAAAACCCAGTGCCACGACGCCTTCAACAGCACCGCGGCACCCAGCGACGGCGCGACAACCGGGGCGACGCCGAGGACGAGCATGAGCCGCGACATCACGGTGGCGGCCAGGGTGCCGGTGTAGAGGTCGCCGACCACCGCGACCGCGACGACGGCCGCCGCGGCGGCACCGAAGCCCTGCAGACCGCGGCCGAGCCCCAGCACCAGGATGTTCGGTGCGAACAGGCACACCAGTGACGCGATCATGTGCAGGGCGATCCCGACCATCAGCGGCCGGCGCCGGCCCAGTGAATCCGACAGCGACCCGATGACCAGCTGCCCGACGGCCAGCCCGGCGAGCGTGCCGGTCAGCGTCAGCTGCACCACCGATGAGGACACCGACAGATCGTCGGCAATGCGGGGCAGCGCCGGCAGATACATGTCGATGGTCAGGGGGCCGAGCGCGATCAGGAGGCCCAGCACCATGATGATCCGGAGGCGGCTCGGGGTCGGGGTCGCTTCCACGCTGAGGGATGTTGCCACGGTCAGAGGCAGCACCGCACATCGGTTTTTTCTTCCGCGCAGGGCGAACAGTGACTGCCGTCACGTTCGGGCACCGGGGGTCCGCCACCCGTCGTTGAAGGGTGGTTAGCCTTGTTGTACAAGCAGGGCAGGGGATCTTCTCAGGAGATGCAGCGATGAACGGTCGGTCCAACAGCACCAGCCGGCTTCCGGCCACCCGTGACGGCGACGACGAGGATCCCAGCGCGGCCGCCAAGGTCCTGTCCCAACTGCTGGAGCGCAGCACTCGGGTGCAAGCACCCGCGGTCACCGCGTATGTCCGCCGGTTGCGCGACAAGAGGCCCGACGCCACCCCGGCCGAGATCATCGCCAGCCTGGAGAAGCACTACCTGGCCGCCGTGATGGCCAGCGGCGCAGCGGTCGGATCGGCCGCTGCGTTCCCCGGTATCGGCACACTGGCCGCGATGTCCGCCGTCGCTGGCGAGACCGTGGTGTTCCTGGAAGCCACCGCCGTGTTCGTACTGGCCGTGGCCGAGGTGCACGGGATTCCCGCCGAGCACCGTGAGCGGCGCCGCACCCTGGTGCTCGCGGTGCTGGTCGGCGACGACAGCAAGCACGCGGTGGCCGACCTGCTCGGCACCAGGCGCACCAGCGGCGCCTGGCTGTCCGACGGGGCCGCGACGCTGCCCCTGCCCGCGGTCTCGCAGTTGAACAACAGGCTGCTGCGCTTCTTCGTGAAGAAGTACACCCTCAAGCGCGGCGCGATCGCGTTCGGCAAGCTGCTTCCGGTCGGCATCGGCGCCGTCGTCGGCGGGGTGGGCAACCGGCTGATGGGCAAGAAGATCGTCGGAAATGCCCGCAGGGCGTTCGGCAATCCGCCGCCCCGATGGCCGGCGACGTTGCTCGTGCTGCGCCCGTGACACCGGACATACCGGCCGCCATGTCACTGACATAACGGACGGTATGTCAGCACGAGCCACCGGCCTGGTACGTCAGGCCGATGTGCCTGGTCGCGCCGCAACCGAAAGGGATAGCCTTTATGCGGCCGAGCGCGGATATCCGCACACACGTGGTGGGCTCATCACACACGCCCGCTGTGACAGATGGAATCGAGGCGAAGAACTGCCGTGACCAGTTCCCCATCCCCCTTCGGACAGAACGAGTGGCTGGTCGAGGAGATGTATCGCAAATTCCGCGAAGACCCCTCCTCGGTGGACCCCAGTTGGCATGAGTTCCTCGTCGATTACTCGCCCGAACCGGTGACCGACTCGGCCACCACCAACGGTGCCGCCAAGGCCGCGCCCGCCGCCGCTCCGGCCCCGGCTCCCGCCGCTGAGGCCGCACCCGCCAAGACCGAGGCACCCGCGAAAGCCGCACCCGCACCGGCCAAGGCGGAAGCCCCCGCCAAGCCGGCCTCTCCCCCCGCCCCCAAGCCCGCGGACGACGCCGAGGTATCGGTGTTGCGTGGCGCCGCCGCGGCGGTGGTGAAGAACATGAACTTCTCGCTGGAGGTCCCGACCGCCACCAGCGTGCGCGCCATCCCGGCCAAGCTGATGATCGACAACCGCATCGTCATCAACAACCACCTCAAGCGCACCCGCGGCGGCAAGATCAGCTTCACCCACCTGCTGGGGTACGCGATCGTCCAGGCGGTCAAGAAGTTCCCGAACATGAACCGGCACTTCGCCGAGGTGGACGGCAAGCCCACCGCGGTCACGCCGGCGCACACGAACCTGGGTCTGGCCATCGACCTGCAGGGCAAGGACGGCGCCCGCCAGCTCGTGGTGGCGGCCATCAAGCGTTGCGACACGATGGAATTCGGCCAGTTCATCGCCGCCTACGAGGACATCGTGCGGCGCGCCCGCGACGGCAAGCTCACCGCCGAGGACTTCGCCGGGGTGACCATCTCGCTGACCAATCCCGGCACCATCGGCACCGTGCACTCGGTGCCGCGGCTGATGCGCGGCCAGGGTGCCATCGTCGGCGCGGGTGCCATGGAGTACCCGGCCGAATTCCAGGGCGCCAGCCCCGAGCGGATCGCCGACCTCGGCATCGGCAAACTGATCACGCTGACGTCGACGTACGACCACCGCATCATTCAGGGCGCGGAGTCCGGCGACTTCCTGCGGACCATCCATCAGCTGCTCCTCGACGACGACTTCTTCGACGAGATCTTCCGCGAGCTGGGCATCCCGTACGAGCCGGTGCGCTGGCGCATCGACAACCCGGATTCGATCAGCCACAAGAACGCCCGCATCATCGAGCTGATCGCCGCCTACCGCAACCGCGGCCACCTGATGGCCGACATCGATCCGCTGCGCCTGGACAAGACCCGGTTCCGCAGCCATCCCGACCTCGACGTGCTGACCCACGGGCTGACCCTGTGGGACCTGGACCGCGAGTTCAAGGTCGACGGTTTCGCCGGGGCCGAATACAAGAAGCTGCGTGACGTGCTGTCGGTGCTGCGCGACGCCTACTGCCGCCACGTCGGTGTCGAGTACACGCACATCCTGGAGCCCGAGCAGCAGAAGTGGCTGCAGGAGCGCATCGAGGTCAAGCACGAGAAGCCGACCGTCGCCGAGCAGAAGTACATCCTGTCCAAGCTCAACGCGGCCGAAGCTTTCGAGACCTTCCTGCAGACCAAATATGTTGGGCAGAAGCGTTTCTCGCTGGAGGGCGCGGAGACCGTCATCCCGATGATGGACGCCGCCATCGACGTGGCCGCCGAGCACGGCCTCGACGAGGTCGTCATCGGCATGCCGCACCGCGGCCGGCTCAACGTGCTGGCCAACATCGTCGGCAAGCCCTACGGGCAGATCTTCAGCGAGTTCGAGGGCAACCTGAACCCGAGCCAGGCCCACGGCTCCGGTGACGTGAAATACCACCTCGGTGCCAGCGGCACCTACCTGCAGATGTTCGGGGACAACGACATCGAGGTCTCCCTGGTCGCCAACCCCAGCCACCTCGAGGCCGTCGACCCGGTGCTCGAAGGCCTGGTCCGCGCCAAGCAGGACCTGCTGGACAAGGGCAACGGGCCCGGTGGTTTCACCGTCGTGCCGATGATGATGCACGGCGACGCCGCCTTCGCAGGACAGGGCGTGGTGGCCGAGACGCTGAACCTCGCGCTGCTGCGCGGGTACCGCACCGGCGGCACCATCCACATCATCGTCAACAACCAGATCGGCTTCACCACCTCACCGGTGGACTCGCGATCCAGCGAGTACTGCACCGACGTCGCGAAGATGGTGGGCGCTCCTATCTTCCACGTCAACGGCGACGACCCGGAAGCCTGCGTGTGGGTGGCCCAGCTGGCCATGGAATTCCGTCAGGCGTTCAAGAAGGACGTCATCATCGACATGCTGTGCTACCGCCGCCGCGGGCACAACGAGGGCGACGATCCGTCGATGACGCAGCCCGAGATGTACGACGTGATCGACCACAAGCGCGGCGTCCGCAAGACCTACACCGAGGCGCTGATCGGTCGTGGCGACATCTCGATCAAAGAGGCCGAGGACGCGCTGCGCGACTACCAGGGCCAGCTGGAGCGGGTCTTCAACGAGGTCCGCGAGCTGGAGAAGCACACCATCGAGCCGAGCGAGTCGGTCGAATCCGATCAGCTCACCCCGAAGGGGCTGACCACCGCGGTCGACAAGTCCCTGCTGGCGCGCATCGGTGACGCGCACCTTTCGGCACCCGAGGGCTTCAGCGTGCACCCGCGCGTGCAGCCCGTGCTCGACAAGCGCCGGGAGATGGCCTACGAGGGCAAGATCGACTGGGCGTTCGGCGAGCTGCTGGCACTGGGAACCCTTGTCGCAGAGGGCAAGACGGTGCGGCTCACCGGCCAGGATGTCCAGCGTGGCACGTTCACGCAGCGGCACGCGGTGATTGTGGACCGCAAGACGGGCACCGAGTTCACCCCGCTGGATCTGCTGACGGCGGACGTCGACGGCAACCCGACCGGCGGCAAGTTCCTGGTGTACAACTCGGCGCTGTCCGAATTCGCCGCCGTCGGTTTCGAATACGGCTACTCGGTGGGCGACCCGGACGCAATCGTGTTGTGGGAAGCGCAGTTCGGTGACTTCGTCAACGGTGCGCAGTCCATCATCGACGAGTTCATCTCCTCGGGTGAAGCCAAGTGGGGCCAGCTCTCCGACGTCGTGCTGCTGCTGCCGCACGGCCATGAGGGCCAGGGTCCCGACCACACGTCGGGCCGCATCGAGCGGTTCCTGCAGGTGTGCGCCGAGGGTTCGATGACGGTCGCCATGCCGTCCACCCCGGCCAACTACTTCCACCTGCTGCGCCGGCACGCACTGGACGGGATCCACCGGCCACTCATCGTCTTCACCCCGAAGTCGATGCTGCGCAACAAGGCCGCCGTCAGCGACGTCAAGGACTTCACCGAGATCAAGTTCCGCTCGGTGCTGGAGGAGCCCACCTACGAGGAGGGCGTCGGCGACCGGACGAAGGTCAAGCGGGTGCTGCTGACCAGCGGCAAGATCTACTACGAGCTGGTCGCGCGCAAGGCCAAGGAGCAGCGCGACGATGTCGCGATCGTGCGGGTGGAGCAGCTCTACCCGCTGCCCAAGCGCCGGCTGAATGCCACGCTGGATCAGTACCCGAATGTGGACCAGTACTTCTGGGTCCAGGAGGAGCCGGCGAACCAGGGTGCGTGGCCGACGTTCGGGCTGTCCCTGCCGGAGTTGTTGCCGGAGAAGCTGACCGGGATCAAGCGGATCTCGCGGCGGGCCATGAGCGCGCCGTCGTCAGGCAGCTCGAAGGTGCACGCCGTCGAGCAGCAGGAGATCATCGACCAGTCGTTCGCCCCGTAGGACCGCACGACGCAGAAATGCGCGAGATCCCTTCGAATCTCGCGCATTTCTGTTCGGTCTAGAAGCCGGGCAGGCCGAACGGCAGTGGCGAGTCACCATTGGCCAGCGCGGTCACCGCTCCCGGGCAGAATGCCTGGATCGCGATACCGGTGAACATGGTGGCCGGGCCCAGGGACTGACCCAGGGTGTCGGCGACGTGTGCGGCGGCGTCGGCGGCCTGCTGGCCGGGCTCGGCCAGCATCGGGCAGACCTGCTGGCCCACCTCGGTCGCCGTGCCGGGATCGATGTTCCCCAGACCGGCCGAACCGAGATCCGACACGAAGGAATCGATGTCGGGAGCGGGGTCGGCTTGAGCGGGAGCGGCCAGGGACAGCGCGAACGCTGCCGCCGCGAGGGGTGCCGTCAGAGCGGCGATCCGGATTCGGGTCATGGTCTGAGTATCGCTGCTCAACCTGTGCGCGTTACCCGATACCTGCGGTACCGGCGGCGGCAGCTAAGCTCGACGCCAGTCGAACCGCATACGCGAGGAGTGTTCATGGAGGGCTTTGCCGGAAAGGTCGCCGTCGTCACCGGTGCCGGGTCGGGGATCGGTCAGGCACTGGCCATCGAGCTGGGACGGTCCGGCGCCAAGCTGGCCATCAGCGATGTCGACCTGGAGGGCCTGGCGGTCACCGAGGAGCGCCTCAAGGCCATCGGCGCCCCGGTGAAGGCCGATCGGCTCGACGTCACCGAGCGGGAGGCGTTCGAGCTGTACGCCTCGTCGGTGAAGGAGCACTTCGGCAAGGTCAACCAGATCTACAACAACGCCGGTATCGCGTTCACCGGTGACGTCGAGGCCAGCTCGTACAAAGACATCGAGCGCGTCATGGACGTCGACTTCTGGGGCGTGGTGAACGGGACGAAGGCGTTCCTGCCGCATCTGATCGAATCCGGCGACGGCCATGTGATCAACGTCTCCAGCCTGTTCGGCATCTTCTCGGTGCCCGGCCAGGCCGCCTACAACTCGGCGAAGTTCGCGGTGCGCGGCTTCACCGAGGCGCTGCGCCAGGAGATGGTCCTGGCCAAGCGCCCCGTGAAGGTCACCGCGGTGCACCCCGGCGGCATCAAGACCGCCATCGCCCGCAATGCCGGCGCCGTGGAAGGGCTGGATGCCGAGAACCTGGCCAAGGTGTTCGACAAGAAGCTGGCGAAGACCACGCCCGAGAAAGCCGCCCGGATCATCCTGGAAGCGGTCCGCAAGAACCACGCACGCGTCCTCGTCGGCGCCGACGCCAAGGTGCTGGACGTGATCGTCCGTCTCACCGGGTCGAGCTACCAGAAGCTGTTCGCCGGCGTCGTCGGGAAGATGCTGCCCCGCTAGCGGCCCAGCGGGTGGACGTCGAGATATGCGGCGGCCACCGCGCCCGGGTCCTGCCCGGCAGCGACCTCGGCGCGCATCTGCGCCAGCGCGTCGGTGTCGAGCACCCCGGCCAGTTCGTTGATGGACCGCACCTGCGGCTCGCTCAGGGTGTTGCGCCGGTACACCGGCACGACGTTCTCCGCGCGGACCAGCGCGGTGCGGTCCGACAGCAAGGTCACCTGCGCGGGGATGTCCGGCGCGGCAGCCGACGTCCAGGCCACGTCGATCTTGCCGGCCTGCAGCGCCGCGAAAAGTGCTGGGTCATCGGCGAATTCACGCGCCTTCGGGAGCACACAACCGGCCAGCGCGGTGGGCGCCGGGCGCGCGGTCACCTGACCGATCCGCAGGGTGGCGCACCGCTTGAGCAGCGCCAGCGTGTCGGTGGAACCCCAGTCGTGGGCGGTGCGATCGGTCACCGCGGGCAGCGGTTTGTCCGAGGTGGTGTCCGCGTAGTCGCCGGCCGTCAGCCCCTCCGGCAGCGCGGCCACCATCGAGCGGTAGACCTGGGCCGCCGACCGCGCCGGGGCGTCGGGCTCGAACCGGGTGAGCAGCACGCCCGTCAGGCCGGGGACGACGTCGACGTCACCGGAGTCCAGGTCCCCCACCGGATCAGGGGCCACCTCGACGTGCGCGGCACTCCCGTAGAAGCGCAGTGCCGCGGCGTACAGATGCGCCAGCAGTGCCGACTCGGCGTCCTGCTGGGCACCGACGGCCACCGACGGCGGTGGCGGGGGCGCCGAACATCCGGCGACGACCCCCACCGCCACCAGCACAGTGGCCAGCCGGCGCATCAGACGCGCGATGCCTCACCCACGGCCGCGGCGACGGCCGGGCCGACCCGCGGGTCCAGCGCGCTGGGCACGATGTGGTCGACCGCGAGATCGTCGCCGACGACCGAGAAGATGGCATGCGCCGCAGCCACTTTCATCTCCTCGGTGATTCGGCGGGCACCCGCGTCCAGCGCACCCCGGAACACACCCGGGAAGGCCAGCACGTTGTTGATCTGGTTGGGGAAGTCGCTGCGGCCGGTCGCCACGACGGCCGCGTACTTGCGCGCCGCGTCCGGGTGGATCTCGGGGTCCGGGTTGGACAGCGCGAACACGATGCCGCCGGGCGCCATCGTCGCGATGAGCTCCTCGGGCACCAGGCCCGCCGACACACCGAGGAAGACATCGGCGCCGTTGAGCGCCTCGGCCACCCCACCGGCGAGCCCGCGCGGGTTGGTCCGCCCGGCCAGCTCGGCTTTGAAGGAGTTGAGGTCCGTTCGCTTGGTCTGCACGATGCCCTTGCTGTCCAGCACCACGATGTCCTTGATGCCGCTGTTGAGCAGGATGTTCGTGCAGGCGACACCGGCGGCACCGGCGCCGGAGACGACGACCTTGAGGTCGTGGATGTCGCGGTCGAGGACCTTGACCGCCCCAAGCAGCGCCGCGAGCACCACGATGGCGGTGCCGTGCTGGTCGTCGTGCATGACGGGGCAGTCCAGCGCCTCGATGACCCGGCGCTCGATCTCGAAGCAGCGCGGGGCGGAGATGTCCTCCAGGTTGACCGCGCCGAAGGTGGGGCGCAGCCGGATCAGCGTCTCGACGATCTCGTCGGGGTCCTTGGTGTCCAGCACGATCGGGATGGAGTCCAGCCCACCGAACGTCTTGAACAGCGCGCTCTTGCCCTCCATGACGGGCAGCGACGCGGCAGGTCCGATGTCACCGAGGCCCAGCACCGCGCTGCCGTCGCTGACGACGGCGACGAGGCGGTTGGCCCAGGTGTACTTCTTGGCCAGGGTCGCGTCGGCGGCGATCGCACGACTGACTTGCGCCACGCCCGGGGTATAGGCGATGGACAGGGCGCGCTGGGTGTCCAGCGGCTCGTTCAACGCGACCGAGAGTTTCCCGCCCTCATGGGCGGCGAAGATCTCGGCATCCGAGACAACTACTTGCGGGGTACGCACCAATTCGGCCACGGCGACCACGGTAACTCACGCCCGGAACTCACAGGGGCCGGTTCCCCCCTCGTGAGAAGACCGAAAAGTGCGCTTTACGTCGGACGATAGGCTACCCGCGGGTAGGTTCCCAGCGAGTAGCCAGGTTCTGATGACGTTCTTTCGACCTCTGCGCCGCGTAGCATTCCAGAGGTTCCAACCAGGACCACGCGCTCTGACCCGGAGGTTTGCGATGCCCTCATTCCGTGCATTGCCGCCGTCGCTACTCCGTCCGGGGACGCGCAAGTCGGTCGTCGTTCCCGACGCCCGCAGCATCCACGTACCGGTCGCGCGCGCCATGGTCGACTGCGGTGTCTACATCGACGGTGTCCGGCTGCCGGGCAAGTACACCCACGCCGCCGCGCTGACGAAGGTCCGCGAGACCGAAGCCCTGGGCAACGGCCAGGCCGCCTTCGTCTGGATCGGCCTGCACGAGCCCGACGAACATCAGATGCAGGCCGTGGCCGATGTGTTCGGCCTGCACGAACTGGCCGTCGAGGACGCCGTGCACGCGCACCAGCGGCCCAAGCTGGAGCGTTACGACGACACCTTGTTCCTGGTGCTGAAAACCGTGAAGTACGTCGAGCACGAGTCGGTGGCCAACGCCCGCGAGATCGTCGAGACCGGCGAGATCATGATCTTCGTGGGGCCCGACTTCGTGGTGACGGTGCGCCACGGTGACCACGGCGGCCTGGCGGGCGTGCGCCGGCAGATGGACACCTCCCCCGCCAACTGCGCGCTGGGGCCGTACGCGGTGATGCACGCCATCGCCGACCACGTCGTGGACTCCTACCTCGGTGTCACCGATCTGGTCGAGACCGACATCGACGCCATGGAGGAGAACGTCTTCTCCGCCTCCAGCACCACCGACATCGAGCACATCTACCTGCTGAAGCGGGAGATCGTCGAGATGCGCCGGGCCGTCGCCCCGTTGACGCTGGCCCTGCAGCGGCTCGGCAGCGACCACAACGACCTGATCTCCAAAGAGGTCCGCCGGTACATGCGCGACGTCCTGGACCACAATATCCTGGCCGCCGACCGCATCGCCAGCTACGACGAGGTGCTCAGCTCACTGGTGCAGGCCGCGCTCGGCAAGGTGGGCATGCAGCAGAACACCGACATGCGCAAGATCTCGGCCTGGGTGGCCATCGCCGCCGTCCCCACGGCGATGGCCGGCATCTACGGGATGAACTTCGACAACATGCCCGAACTGCACTGGACGTTCGGCTATCCGATGGTGCTGTTCGTGATGGCGACGGTGTGCCTGCTGCTGCACCGCACCTTCCGCCGCAACAACTGGCTCTAATTTTTCCCCGGTGACGACGCCCGGCGGCTCGCGTCGAGCACGTCGACCCCGTCTGCCAGCCAGGCTTCGCGCATCGCCTCGGCGCCCTTGAGCCGCACCCACGCGGCCTCGGTAGGGGTGATCGGGGTGGCGGTGAAGAACCGCACCGGCGCCTTCGGCTCCGGCAATTCCAGATCACCGATTGTGCTGTGCCCCAACAGGAATGCGGTGAACGGTGCGTTCTCGAACAGCGGAGCGCTCAGGTCCACCAACGCGTCGGGCTCCAGAATCAGCCCCTCGACGGCGGGCGCCGCGGCCAGCACGGCAACGGATTTCGCCAGCCCCGGCGGCGTGGGCGAACGCAGCGACACCACCACCTCGGCCCGGGGGCCGACCTCGGTGTCGGCCAGGAAATCCGTCGGATCGGCCATGGCCTGCTTGGAGCAGCCCAGCGAGACATAGTGATTCACCCGGTCGGCATCGGGGCCGAACCGCAGCACATCGATGCGGTCCGCGCCGAGGAACGTGATGCTCGCCTCGCCGGGTTCGCCGAGCACGCCGGCACCGGAGAAGTACGCACCCAGGTGGGCACGCACGTCGTCGAGGATCACGTGATCGACAGGTTGGAGCCGGTGGCGGCGTCGAAGATCACCAACTTGGAGACGTCCAACGCCAGTTCCGCCTGCTGCCCCGCGGTGACCGCGGATGCGGCGGAAACCCTTGCCACGAACTCGTTTTCACCGACCCCGGAGTCCGCGGCCAGCTGCGCCAACTGTGCAGCCTGGGCGCCCGCGCCGTCGGTACGGAAATGCAGGTACTTCTCCGCCCCCAGCGACTCGACCAGGTCGACGGTGACCTCGAACACGTGGGCGCGGATGCGGGCGTAGGAATCGATCTGCGCGGCGTCGTCGAAGTGTTCGGGACGGACCCCGACGATGAGGTCGTCGACCTTCGTCTCGGCGATCGCGGTATGCGTTTCGGCCGGCAGATGCACCTCACCGAACGGCAACCGCAGCCCCACATCGGTGAGCGTGGCCGGGAAGAAGTTCATCGCAGGCGAACCGATGAAGCCGGCCACGAACAGGTTCACCGGGCGGTTGTAGAGCTCCTCGGGCGTGCCGACCTGCTGCACGACGCCGGCCAGCATCACCACCACCCGGTCGCCGAGCGTCATCGCCTCGGTCTGGTCGTGGGTGACGTAGACGGTGGTGGTGCCCAGTCTGGTCTGCAGGCGGGCGATCTCGGTACGCATCTGCACCCGCAGCTTGGCGTCCAGGTTGCTCAGCGGCTCGTCCATCAGGAAGGCCTTGGGGCTGCGCACGATCGCGCGGCCCATCGCCACTCGCTGCCGCTGACCGCCGGACAGTTGCCCCGGGCGGCGATCCAGAAGTGCGGTCAGGTCAAGGATTTTCGCGGTCTCCTCGACCTTGGCCGCGATCTCCGCCTTCGGTAGCTTGGCCAGGGTCAGCGGGAACGCGATGTTCTGCCGCACCGTCATATGCGGGTAGAGCGCATAGGACTGGAACACCATGGCGATGTCGCGGTCCTTGGGCTGCTTGTCGTTGACGCGCTCGCCCCCGATGCGCAGTTCACCGGAGCTGATGTCCTCCAGGCCCGCGATCATGTTGAGCGTGGTCGACTTCCCGCACCCTGACGGTCCCACCAGGATCAGGAACTCGCCGTCGTTGATGGTGAGGGACAGATCCTGCACTGCCACAGCACCGTTGGCGTAACTCTTGGTGACGTTGTCCAAAACGATCTCGGCCATGAGCTACCCCTTCACCGCACCGGAGGTCAATCCGGCCACGATCCGTCGCTGGAAAATCAGAACAAAGATGATGATGGGCACCGTGATGACCATCGCCCCGGCGGCGATGGATCCCGTGGGCTCCTCGAATTGCGAACTGCCGGTGAAGTTCGCGATCGCCACCGGCGCGGTGATCGCCCGCTGGGTGGCGGTCAGCGACAGCGCCAGCAGCAGGTCGTTCCAGGCGAAGATGAACACCAGGATGGCGGCGGTGACGATGCCCGGTGCAGCCAGTGGGGCGATGACCTTGCGGAATGCCTCACCCGGGGTGGCGCCGTCCATCTTTGCGGCCTTCTCCAGATCCCACGGGATCTCCTTGAAGAACGCGCTCATGGTGTAGATCGCCAGCGGCAGTGCGAACGTGATGTAAGGGATGATGAGGCCGGGCCAGGTGTCGAACAACCCGATCCGGCGTTCGATGTTGAAGATCGGTGTCACCAGCGAGATCTGGGGGAACATGGCGATCAGCAGCGCCACCCCGACCAGCACCCGCTTACCCGGGAAGGCCAGCCGGGCGATGGCGTAGGCGGCCATGCCACCGATGGTCACCGCGATGACCGTGGTGATCAGGCCGATGCCGATCGAGTTGATCAACGCCGAGCTGAAGATGTCGCCGGTGAAGATGCCTTTGTAGTTGTCGAAGGTGATCTCCGACGGAATGAAGTTGCCGTCCTTGACCGTTGACGTCGGCTTCAGGGACAGCGACAGGATCCACAGCACCGGTATCAGTGCGTAGAGCACCACCAGGATGTTGACGACGGCCCAGCCGGCGGCCCGGCCGGGAGCAACCCGCTCGCTCATCTGGCTGCCTCCTCATCGGCGCCCGGCGCCGCCGCACCGAAGATCTTGATGTAGATGAACGCGATGACCGCCACCGACAGGAAGATCAGCACGCTGATCGCCGAACCGAGACCCAGGTTGAATGCCTTGAACAGGTTGTCGTAACCCAGGATCGACACCGACCCGGTGTCATTCGCTCCGCCCGTCAGCACGTAGATGTTGTCGAAGATGCGGAACGCGTCCAGCGTGCGGAACAGCAGCGCCACCAGGATGGCCGGTTTGATCAGCGGGATGATCACCTTCGTCAGCCGCTTCCAGCCGCCGGCGCCATCCACCTGCGCGGCGTTGAGCAGGTCCTGGGGCACCAGGGCCAGGCCGGCCAGCAGCAGCAGCGCCATGAACGGCGTCGTCTTCCACACCTCGGCCAGTACCACCACGGCCAGGGACGGGATCTGCTCTGTGAGCGGCGCGGACCCGGTGGGCAGCAGGTTGGCCAGGTAGCCGGTGCCCGGCGTCCATGCGTAATACCAGCTGTAGGACGCCGCGACGGTCACGATGCCGTAGGGCACCAGGATCGCGGTGCGCACGATGCCCTTACCGAAGATGGTCCGGTGCATCACCAATGCGAGCGCCATGCCGAGCACGAATTCGATGGCCACCGAGACCACGGTGATGACCAGCGTGACGACGAAGGCCGTCCACCAGTACCGGTCGGTGAGGATGGTGACGTAGTTGTCGATGCCCACGAACTTCGTGTCGTCGGGGGCGGCGAGGTTGTAGCGCTGCAGGCTCAGCCACACCGCATACGCGATCGGGTAGGCCGTCACCGCCAGCATCAGCACGACGGCGGGACTGATCAGCCAGTAGGCGAGCCGGCGCTGCGAGGCGCGGTCGTCGATCTGGGTGCTCAAGGAATCAGCCCCTTACCGTCGATGGCCTGCTGCACCTGATGGGTCAGCTCGTCGGCGGTGCGCTCCGGATCGATGGCGTTGATCGGCGCCAGCGTCGCGGAGATCCGCGTCGACACCGACTGGTACACCGGCGTGGCCGGCCGCACCGCGGCATTCGTGAGCTGCTGGCGGATGATCTTCCACTGCGGGTACTTCTTCTGGAACTCCGGATCGTCGTACAGCGAGGTGCGCACCGCGGGCAGGCCGCCCTCGACCGAGGTGTAGCGCTGGTTCTCCACGCTGCGCAGGCAGCGGATGGCCTCGAACGCCTCGGCCTTGTGCTGGGTGTTGCGCCCGACCGCGAGATTCAGGCCACCGAGGGTCACCCGGGCCTGCTCGCCCGGTGTCACCGCGGGGTACGGCGCGAAACCGAACACCTTCTTGCTGGCGTCGTAGGCGATGTCGAACTGCTCGTCCGACGGCGAGAAGGTGCCGACATCGTTGATGGCACCATTCATCGCCGGGTCGTCCCCCAGCGGCAGAAAGCTCACCCCGCCCTTGGTGGCGTTCTCCAGCATGGAGGGCAGCACGAACGGCCAGTTGACTTCCAGTGCCGCTTTGCCCTGTTCGAGCGCGAGACGTGCGGTGCCCTCGTCGGTCTGGGTGATCGACGGGTCCGCCCCGGGCGCGGTGGCAACCGATTTGATGATGGACAACGCCTTGATGGTGGCGGCGCGGTGCTCCGGGGTGTCGGTGAGCGTGACGGTCTTGCCGTCATCGGAGAGCACCTGCCCGCCCGCACTCTGCAGCAACGTGTTGAACCACACCACCAAGCCCTCGTACTGCTTGGCCTGCACCGCGATCCAGCTCGGGCCGCCCTCGTTGTGCAGGCGGGTGACCTCGGTCACCATCGCATCCCAGGTGGCCGGCGGCTCGCTCATCAAATCTGCGCGGTACCAAAGCAATTGGGTGTTCGTTGTGATCGGCGCCGCGTAAAGCTGGTCCTGCCAGCGCGATGTGGCCAGCGGACCGGGCAGTGTATTGCTCTCCGCATCGGCCACGGCCTGGCCGGCAGGATCCTCCGACAGCGGCAACACCCAACCGGCTTCGGCGAATTCGGCGGTCCACACCACGTCGAGCGCCATCACGTCGAGCGATTTGTCATTTCCGGTGAGCCGGCGCGCCAACTGGAGTCGCTGGTCGTCTGCGGCTTTGGGCAAGGACACCTGCTTGATGGTGAAGCGCCCACCGAGTTGTTCGTTGCACCGTTTGGAGACGGCCGTGAACGTAGCCATCTCGCTTGCCGGTGTGTAGTAGCTGATGACGATTCCGTCGTCCTTGGCTCCACACGCCGAGACCACCGATCCCGCCGTGAGCGCGGCCAACACCGCAGCGCAGAGCCGTCGTGTCCGCACCAGCCGGCCTCCGTCCGTCGGGGAACCTCCCGCGGCCAAACCGTAGAGCTATTGCGACGTCATATGCAACCGTATCCGCGGCGCGTTGCCCACTCAGATCGTCAAGCGCGCCAGCAGATCCCGGCCCTGCTCGGCACCCGCGGGCTCACACAGCACGTCGTAACGGCCCGCCACCAACTGCATGGTCGAGCTGAAATCCCTTGTGCCGCGGGCCATTGCGTACGGAATCGCCGACGTGATGAGGCCGAAGAACACGCCCGCGATCAGGCCGGTGACCAGCGCACCCCACGGGCTGGGACTGAAGAACCCGAGGATCAAGCCGATGAACAGGCCCAGCCAGGCGCCGGAGAGCACCCCGCCGCCGATCACCTTGGGCCACGTCAGCCGGCCCGTCACGCGCTCGACCTGCATGAGGTCCACACCGACGATGGTGACCTGCTGCACCGGAAACTCTTGATCGGACAGGTAATCCACCGCGCGCTGGGCTTCGGCGTAGGTGGGATAGGACCCGATGGGCCAACCCTTGGGCGGGGTGGGCAGCGGCGCGGGGCCGCGGCCGCCGGGGGTGGCACCCGGTGTCTGGCCGGGCTGTAGAGGACTGCTCATCGTGAGTTCTCCTTTATGCGCGAAAAGGTGCCGCCCACCAACCTATCGGTATTCGCGGGTGCGCACCGATGCGCGGTGGGTCTGGACGCGCATGAAACACCGGCACCGCGAGGACCAGCGCATACGCTACGTTGTGGGGCATGACAGAACCGGGCCAGGACACGGGCGCGACATCATCGTCGGGGTCGTCTGAGGCATCATCGGATTCGGGTTCCGCAGCCGAACCGCAGTCGGGCGCCTACGAGGCACCGCCCATCGAGCAGACACCCGACGCCGGACAGCCACCATCGGCACCGGACTACCCGGGTTACGGGCCGCCGCAGGGGTACGACGCGCCGCCCAGTTATCAACCGCCGAGCTATCAGCCGCCCGGTTACGACCAGCAGAGCTATGGACAGCCCAGCTACCCGCCGCCGGGTTATGACGTGCCGCCCACCTATCAGCCGGGCGGTTACCCGCCCCCGCCGCCGCCGAACTTCGGCGCGCCCTACCCCGATCCCTCCGGTTATGGCGCTCCCGGGTACGGGAATGCGCCATACGGGACCCCGCCGCCACCGCCGTACGGCGCCGCGCCGGGTTACCCGCCCGCCGGGTACGGCGGCGCACCGTATGGCGCACCGGCCGCCGGAACCAATCCGCTGGCCATCGGCTCGCTCGTCGCCTCGGCGATCGGTGTGCTGTGCGGCATCGGCTCGATCATCGGGATCGTGCTCGGCATCGTCGCGCTCAACCAGATCAAGCAGACCCGCCAGGGTGGGCACGGACTGGCCATCGCCGGCATCGCGGTAGGCGCGGTGTCGCTGGTGCTCAGCATGGTTCTCGCCGCCACCGTGTTGTGAGCGCGCCGGCATGACCCAACCCCCGCCGCCCGGGCCGTATCCACCGCCGGATCCGTTCGCGCCGGTGGACTACCCGACCGACCCCGGGCTGCCACCGGTGGTCTACCCGGGTCCCTACCCGGTGCCGGGCTATCCGCCGTACGCATATCCCGGGTATGACCCGTACCGGCAGAAGCCGCTCGGCACCAACGGCAAGGCGATCGCGGCCCTGGTCGTGGCGCTCGGCGGGCTGGTGTTCTGTGGGTTCCCGTCGGTGGTCGGGCTGGTCCTGGGCGTGATCGCGATGCGGGAGACCCGGCGCACCGGCCAGGACGGCTGGGGCCTGGCGCTGGCCGGCACCATCATCGGCGGCCTGGCCACCGCCGGCCTGGTGCTCTACATACTGCTGTGGGTCGGGATCATCGCCAGCGGCTTCTCCCTCGTCTAGCGGGGCTGGAACGGCGCGACCGTCCGCGCCATCCCCGCCGCCCGCCCCTTGCCCGCGATCACCAGCGCCATCTTGCGGCTGGCCTCGTCGATCATCTCGTCGCCGAGCATCACCGCACCGCGCGCGCCGCCGGCCTGCGAGGTGTGCCATTCATAGGCCTCCAGGATCAACTCGGCGTGGTCGTAGTCGTCCTGGCGGGGGCTGAAAACCTCATTGCCCGCCGCGATCTGATCCGGGTGCAGCACCCACTTGCCGTCGTAGCCGAGTGCGGCGACGCGGCCCGCGATCCGGCGGAACGCGTCGGTGTCGCGCACCTTCAGATACGGGCCGTCCACGGCGTTGATGCCGTGCGTGCGGGCGGCGACCAGGATGGTCATCAACACGTGGTGGTAGGCGTCGCCGACGTCGTAGCCCTCGGGCTGTTCCCCGACCACCAGGGTGCGCATGTTGAGGCTGGCCATCATGTCGGCAGGCCCGAGGACCAGTGCCTGCACCCGCGGCGCAGCGGCGATCTCGTTCACGTGCGTCAGCCCGGCCGCATTCTCGATCTGCGCTTCGATGCCGATGCGCCCCACCGGAAGTCCGTGGGTGAGTTCCAGTTGGGTCAGCAGCAGGTCCAGTGCCCGCACGTGCGCGGCGTCGGTCACCTTGGGCAGCACCACGATGTCGAGGCTTGCGCCCGCGGCGGCAACGACCTCGATGATGTCGGCGTGCGTCCAGGGCGTGGTCCAGTCGTTGACCCGAACCCCACGCAACTGTCCGGCCCAGCCGGGCTCGGCGAGCGCGGCGGCGACACGGGTGCGGGCGGCGGCCTTGGCGTCGGCGGCCACCGCATCCTCGAGGTCGAGGAACACCTGGTCGGCGGGCAGAGACTTGGCCTTCTGAATCATCTTGTCGCTGCTACCCGGAACCGAAAGGCAGGTTCGGCGGGGGCGATACAGGTTGTCCACACTGTCAGTCTCTACGCTTGCCCTCATGGTTGCGGTCAACCGGGTCTATGCGGCCCGACTTGCGGGGATGGTGGTGCTCGGCCCGGACGGCGAGTCCATCGGCCGCGTCCGCGACGTGGTGGTGAGCATCAGCGTCGTCCGTCAGCAACCCCGAGTTCTCGGACTCGTCGTCGAATTGCTCACCCGCAGAAGAATTTTCGTACCCATCCTGCGAGTCACTGCCATCGAACCGAATGCGGTGACCCTCAGCACCGGAAACGTGTCGCTGCGCCGGTTCGCCCAACGCCCCGGCGAGGTCCTGGTGTTGGGCCAGGTGCTCGACACCCGGGTCCGGGTGGATGATCCCGAGCTCGAAATGCTCAGCGGCACCGACGTCGTCGTGGTCGATCTCGGCGTCGAGCAGGTGCGCTCGCGGGACTGGCTGGTGACCAAGGTCGCGGTGCGCAACCACCGCAGGCTCGGCCGCCGCACCTCCATGCACATCGTCGACTGGCAGAACGTGACGGGCCTGACCCCGTCGGCGCTGAACCTGCCCGGCCAAGGCGTGGCGCAGCTGCTGGCCCAGTTCGAGGGCAAGCGTCCCATCGAGGTCGCCGACGCCATCCGCGACCTACCCGCGAAGCGTCGCTTCGAGGTGGTCAGCGCCCTCGGCGACGAGCGGCTGGCCGACATCCTGCAGGAGCTGCCCGAAAGCGAGCAGGCCGAACTTCTGGAGCAGCTGGACACCGAACGAGCCGCCGACGTGCTCGAGGAGATGGACCCCGACGACGCGGCCGACCTGCTGGCCGAGCTCGACGCGACCCGCGCCGAACTCCTGCTGGCGCGGATGGACCCGGAGGATTCCGAGCCGGTGCGCCGGCTGCTCAAGCACTCCCCGGACACCGCGGGCGGTCTGATGACCTCCGATCCGGTGGTGCTGGCACCGGACACCACCGTGGCCGAGGCGCTGGCCCGGATCCGTGACCCCGACCTGACCCCCGCGCTGGCCTCGCTGGCGTTCGTCGTCCGCCCGCCGACGGCCACCCCGACGGGCCGTTATCTGGGCTGCGTGCACCTGCAGCGCCTGTTGCGGGAGCCGCCGGCATCACTGGTCAGCGGCATCGTCGACAAGAACCTGCCCAGCCTGACCCCGGAGTCGTCGCTGGCCGCGGTGACGCGGTACTTCGCTGCCTACAACCTGGTGTGCGGACCCGTGGTGGACGCACAGAATCACCTGCTGGGCGCGGTGTCGGTGGACGACGTGCTCGACCATCTGCTGCCGCACGACTGGCGGGTGAGCGCCGAGGAACCGGAACTGGGGGCGGCCACATGAGCGACCGCATCGACACCCCGCGGCTGTCCCGCCGGCGACTGACCCCGCAGTTCGACGTGGAGGCCGCCGGCCGTTTCGGCGAATCGTTCGCCAGGTTCCTCGGGACCGGCCGCTACCTGGCGATCCAGACCGTCTTCGTCATCGTGTGGATCCTGCTGAACCTGTTCGCGGTGGGATTGCAGTGGGATCCGTACCCGTTCATCCTGCTCAACCTGGCCTTCTCGACGCAGGCCGCCTACGCCGCACCCCTGATCCTGCTGGCCCAGAATCGGCAGGAGAACCGGGACCGGGTGGCCCTGGAAGAAGACCGCCGTCGCGCCGAGCAGACCAAGGCCGACACCGAGTTCCTGGCTCGCGAGTTGGCCGCGCTGCGGTTGGCGGTCGGCGAGGTCGCCACCCGCGACTACCTGCGCCACGAACTGGAAGACCTGCGCGACATGCTCATCGAGCTGGTGCCGCCGAAGAACAAGAAGAAGAGCAAACACGCCCCGCCCCCGGTCGAGGACGAGGCCACCGAGCCCGCTGAATTCAGCCTGGACAGCAATAGCTGACCATTGCCCCACCACAGCGATCACCCAATGGGTATGGTGACTTGGTTCACAACCAGTCGGGCACCGCACAACTAGGACGGTTGAGTGTTCAAAGGGGGAAGCGCCGCCCTTGAGGCAGCGCGGCGCCGAGCAGGCCGAGCGGTCAGCAAGCCCGTCTTCGGTATCGCGGTGCTCACGCCTATCGTCCTGGCCATGAGCGTGGGGGCCTCGGCCCCGTCGATCAAACCCGTGCGTGACACCACCGTCACCCCGCTGGCGGCCGTCGGCCCCGTCGTGCCCGACGATTCGGGTACCTCCATCGTCGCCGCCTTCAAGACGCCCCGCCCGTTCCGCATCGGCGGCGGCGCCCTGTCCGCTCCCCCGCCCGCCGTGGTGGTCAATTCGCCTGGCAGCCTTCGCATTCCGTCGATCACGCTGAACGCGTACCGCAATGCCGAACGCATGATGGCGGCGGCCGTACCGGGCTGCGGGATGAGCTGGAACATTCTGGCCGGTATCGGCCGGATCGAGTCGATGCATGCCAACGGCGGCTCCACCGACGTCAACGGCACCGCGGTGCGGCCGATCTACGGCCCCGCGCTGGACGGCACCCTGCCCGGCAACGAGGTCATCGTCCAGAGCCGCAGCAACGACCGCGTCAACTACGCGCGGGCCATGGGACCGATGCAGTTCCTGCCCGGCACGTGGTCGCGCTACGCCGCCGACGGCAACGGCGACGGCAAGGCCGACGTGCAGAACGTGTTCGACGCGACCCTCGCCGCCGCCCGCTACCTGTGCAGCGGTGGTTTGAACCTGCGTGACCCGAACCAGGTCATGACGGCGATCCTGCGCTACAACAACTCCGTCGCCTACGCCCAGAACGTGCTCGGCTGGGCGCGCGCGTACGCGACCGGCGTGGTGCCGGTGAACCTCCCTGCCATCACCGGACCGGTGCCACCACTGGGCGACGCCCACCTGGACACCAACCCCGAGGGCATCGGGCCCGGTCTGCCGCTGAACGCCATCAGCCTGCCGTCGGGCGACCCGTTGGCGCTGACCCCGATCTTCGATGTGGGCCGCACCGACGTCGCCAGCCAGTTGCCGACCGCACCCGGACCCGGGCAGGGCGTGGCACCGCAACAGAACTGCGCGGTGTTCTGCATCGGCCAGAACGTGCCGTCACCCGAACCCGCCGCGCCACCCGCGCCATTCAATCCGTTCGCTCCCCCGCCGGTGTTCAACCCGTTCGCGCCGCCGCCGGCCGCTCCGGTTCCGGACGCGCCGCCCGCGCCGTTCACCGCGCCGCTGCCCGCGGCAGTGGTCCCGATCGCCCCGCCGCCGCCGTTCAACCCGTTCGCCCCGCCGTCGGCACCCGCCGCGCCGGTGGTACCGCTGGGGCCCGCGCCCGGCCCCGCGAACTGACCCGGTCCGGGGGCCGCAGGTAGGCGGCCTAGACTCGGCTGTGATGTCTGCGACGAATAACGACCTGGCAGCGGCGGTTCGGACCGCCCTGGGCAAAGTGGTCGACCCCGAACTGCGCCGTCCGATCACCGAGGTCGGGATGGTCAAGAACGTCACCATCGACGACGCCTCCGGTGTGCACGTCGAGGTGTACCTGACCACCTCGGCCTGCCCGAAGAAAACCGAGATCATCGATCGCGTGACCGCGGCGGTGACCGACGTGCCGGGCACCGGGGCCGTCAAGGTCACCCTCGACGTGATGAACGACGAGCAGCGCGCCGAACTGCGCACGCTGCTGCGCGGCGACTCCCGGGAACCCGTCATCCCGTTCTCCCAGCCCAATTCGCTGACCAGGGTCTACGCGGTCGCGTCCGGCAAGGGCGGGGTCGGCAAGTCCAGCGTGACGGTCAACCTGGCCGCCGCCCTGGCCGCCCGCGGACTGTCGGTGGGCCTGCTGGACGCCGATATCTACGGCCATTCGGTGCCCCGCATGATGGGCGTCGTCGACCGGCCCACCCAGGTCGACTCGATGATCCTGCCGCCGATCGCCCACGAGGTGAAGGTCATCTCGATCGCCATGTTCACCCAGGGGAACACGCCGGTGGTGTGGCGCGGACCGATGCTGCACCGTGCGCTGCAGCAGTTCCTGGCCGACGTGTACTGGGGCGACCTGGACGTGCTGCTACTCGACCTGCCGCCGGGCACCGGCGACATCGCGATCTCGGTGTCGCAGCTGATCCCGGGCGCCGAGATCCTGGTGGTCACCACCCCGCAGTCGGCGGCCGCCGAGGTGGCCGAGCGGGCCGGCGCCATCGCCCTGCAGACCCGGCAGCGGATCGTGGGCGTCGTCGAGAACATGGCGGGCCTGACGCTGCCCGACGGCACCACCATGGCGATCTTCGGTGAGGGCGGCGGGCGCCAGGTGTCGGAGTCGCTGACCCGTTCGGTGGGCGCGGATGTGCCGCTGCTGGGCCAGGTTCCGCTGGACCCGGCGCTGGTGACCGCCGGCGACACCGGGGTGCCGTTGGTGCTGTCGCACCCGGATTCGACGGCCGCCAAGGAATTGCTCAAGATCGCCGACGCGCTGGGCGCGCGCAAGCGCGGGCTCGCCGGGATGTCGCTGGGGCTCGATCCCGCCGGCCGGTAGTTCTAGGTGGCGTCAGTTCTAGGTGGCGTCGCTGTCGAACTTGGTGACGCCCGGTTCGGCCGGGGGCTGCTCGACCGGTTTCGGGGCGTCCGGTGAGACCGGTTTGACGGGCTTGTCGAAGTTGCCCGTCAGGAACGAGTCGTCGCCGTCGAGCAGGTGTTTGGTGAGTGCCGCGCGCGGCGTCATCCCGCGCAGCTTCTGTAGTTCCGACAGGGGCGCGCGCAGGTCGTCGAACTCCGGACCCAGGTCCTCCCGCAGCTGACTGGTGGCCCCGGTGAGGTATTCGCGGGCCTGCTTGACGGTGCCCGCCGTCCACCGGATGGCGCCGGGCAACCGCTCGGGACCCAGGATCACCAATCCGGCGATCACCAGGATCAGCATCTCGCCCCAGCCGACGTTCGCAAACATCGGTTAGGTGGGGTTGTCGCCGGTGGGCGTGACCATGAGCGTCACATGCCGGCCGTCACGGACCACCTCGATGGGCGCTTCCTGCCCGATCTTGAGCTGGCGGGTCGCGACGACGAACTCGTCGGCGTCGGCGACCGAGCGGCCACCGACCTTGACCACCACGTCGTTCTCCAGGATGCCGGCCTTCTCGGCGGGTCCGCCGGCCTTGACGTTGGCGATCTGCGCGCCCTTGGCCACATCGTTGCTCACCGACCGGGCGCTCAGGCCCAGGGTCGGATGCGAGATCTTGCCGCTCTCGATCAGGGCGGCGACGGTGGCCTTGACCTCGTTGACCGGGATGGCGAAGCCGAGGCCGCTGGCGCTGTCGGACAGCGACTTGCCTGCCGTGTTGATGCCGATGACCTCGGAGTCCATGTTGATCAGCGGACCACCGGAGTTGCCGTGGTTGATCGAGGCATCGGTCTGCACGCCGTCGATGACGGTGTCGGTGTCGGAACCCTCCCCGGACAGCGGAACCGGGCGGTGCAGCGCGCTGATGATGCCCTGGGTGACCGTGCTGCGCAGCCCCAACGGTGCGCCCGCGGCGATCACTTCTTCGCCGACGGTCAGCTTGTCCGAGTCGCCCATCCGCGCGACCACGAGATTGTCGACGTTGTCGACCTTGAGCACGGCCAGGTCGGTCTTCGGGTCGCGCCCGACGAGGTTGGCGGGCACCTCTTTGCCGTCGTTGAAGACGACG
The DNA here is from genome assembly GCA_016197365.1 of Mycolicibacterium cosmeticum. Lineage (GTDB taxonomy): Bacteria > Actinomycetota > Actinomycetes > Mycobacteriales > Mycobacteriaceae > Mycobacterium > Mycobacterium cosmeticum_A. The sequence continues at coordinate 64,696 of JACPVS010000019.1, forward strand.
GAGATCTTGAACTTGCTCGGGTTGGTCGCCGCTTCGGAGATGACGTGGTTGTTGGTGACTATGTAGCCGCGGCCGTCGACGACCACGCCGGACCCCTGCGAGCCCTCCTGATCACTGACCGCTTCGATGGTGACCACCGAATCAGCCACGGCGGCAGCCACTTTCGCGAACCGTCCGGGCGGGCTCTGCTGGTTGTCGTTGGTTTCCAGCGTCACCTTGGAGGTGGTGAACGCCTCGACGACCTCGGCGGTCTTGCGACCCACCCAGCCGCCGGCGAAACCGATGACCAGCGCCACGATCGCGAGGATGGCCAGGGCGACGAACGACACCCGTCCGCCGAACAGCACATCGCGCACGCCGAGCTTGCCCTGCGGCGCCGTCACGACGACGGGCCCGCTGTGGGTCACCGCCGGCGCGCCGAGCGCGGCACCGGCCGCCGGATCGCGCCATGGATCGGGCGCGCCGTCATCCGCACCGTCGCGTTCGGCGTCCAGCGCTCCGGCGTCGGCGGGATGCCGCTGCAACGAGTCGCCGCCGGCATAGGGCCGACCGAACGCCTCGGCCAGCACCTTGTCGGGCGCCTGGTCGTGCGGGGTGTACTCACCCTGGTCCCGGTACTTGTCGGTGGCCAGGAAGGAGCCGTCGAAGCCGGAGGGCCGGCCGAAGGCGCGCTGCGCGGCCGGGTCGACCGGGGGACGCGAGACCGGGCGCGGTGCCAGCCTGGGCCGGTCGCCGGAGGGGTCCTGATTGGTCACGCGTGCATCACTTTCCACTCCAGCGCGCCGGTGGCGCGCGTAGCTGTTTGTCGCTGCATTAAATCTACCGGCGCTTGCGGCGGGTCCGGGCTGACTCTTCAGCTAACTGCCGAGACGCCTCCTCGGCTGCCGCGTCCGCCGGATTCTCCTCCGGGATCTGGGACAACAAGCCCAGTAGTGCACTCGGAATGGAGATTTGGCAGGAGTCCCGCAACGCGCTGCGCGCCTGACGCTGGGCGTCGACCTCGGCGGCACACTGCGGACACAACGAAAGATGATGGCCCGCGCGCAGATGCGCCGTCATCCGCAGCTCACCGTCGACGAAGGCGGCGATGGCTTCGCTGGAGAGGTGCTCGGTGGACCCGAAGCGGCGTGGACCGACCGGCTCATTGCTCTGCGAGGCGAACTGGGTCGGCAGCCAGGAGAACGCACGTCGGAAGACGTCCCCGGGGTCGCCCATCACCCAGCTCCTCTCTGGCCACCGCGTCACACGCGCACACTGTTCTTTTGAATGTAGCGCGGGAAGCTGTACCCCACACCCGCGACGCTCAGGCGGAGGTCGGCAGCGTGTCGGAGTGCTTGGCCAGATAGTCGCGTAACGCCTGGCGTCCGCGGTGGATGCGGCTGCGCACCGTGCCCAGCTTGACGCCCAGCGTGGCGCCGATCTCCTCGTAGGACAAGCCTTCGATGTCGCACAGGACGACGGCGGCGCGGAACTCCGGCGGCAGCGAATCCAGGGCGGCCTGCAGATCCGGTCCCAGTCGCGAGTCGTGGAAGATCTGCTCGGGGTTCGGGTCCTCGGCGGGCACCCGATCGTAGTCCTCGGGCAGCGCCTCCATGCGGATGCGAGCGCGTCGGCGGACCATGTCCAGGAACAGGTTCGTGGTGATGCGGTGCAGCCAGCCCTCGAAGGTGCCGGCCTGGTAGTTGTGCACCGACCGGAACACCCGGATGAAGGTTTCCTGCGTCAGGTCCTCGGCGTCCTGCTGGTTGCCCGACAGGCGGTAGGCCAAGCGGTAGACCCGGTCGGCATGCTGGCGCACGAGCTCGTCCCACGAAGGCATGGCGGCCTTGTCGCCGGTGGCGTCGAACACCGCCGTCCCGGACAGCTCGTCAGAAGGCTCCACCCAGTCCTCCGCGTACTGCTCGAGGTGCGGCATCGAGACCGGGGTCGCCAGGCGCGTGGTGGTGTTCGTCGGATCCTCCGTATCGGTGGAACAGTCGGCAATTTTCGTCGACTGCTCGGTGCCATTGGGAACGCGACCGTAGATGTCGCTATTCCCCGTGTGCCAGCTTCCGCCGATGTTCATGCCAGTACCGTCGCTGACCGGTGTGAGGCAGGCATAGGAGAAAACTGATTAATTCCTGAGAAAGCTTGTTACCCGGTAAACGACCAGGCAAAACCTCGCGGAATTCGATGTGATCCTGAACTCCGGGGCGGGCGTGTCGCCGCACAGCCGGGTCGGGGTTCGCTCTACGCTGCGGGCATGGCCAGCACCGACGACGCTCACCGTGCCCAGGCGATCGTCTCGCACGCCGAAGGGTCGATCACCGAGGACAACGTCACCGTGGCCGCACGGGAACGTGCCGTGGACTGCGGCGCCGGTGCGGTCACCCCCGCCGTCGGCGCCCTGCTGAGCGTGCTGGCCCGGCTGACCGGCGCGAAGGCCGTCGTCGAGGTCGGGACGGGGGCCGGCGTGAGCGGGTTGTGGCTGCTCGCCGGCATGCGTGAGGACGGCGTGCTCACCAGCATCGACATCGAGCCCGAACACCAGCGCCTGGCCAAGCAGGCCTTCTCCGAAGCGGGCGTGGGGCCGTCGCGCACCCGGTTGATCGGCGGCCGCGCCCAAGAGGTGTTGACCCGGCTGGCCGATGAGTCCTACGACCTGGTGTTCATCGATGCCGCGCCGACGGACCAGCCGGTGTATGTGGCCGAGGCGTTGCGGCTGCTGCGTCCGGGTGGGGCGGTCATCGTGCACCGCGCCGCGTTGGGCGGGCGCGCCGGCGACGCCACGGCCAACGACCCCGAGGTGAGTGCGGTACGCGAAGCCGCCCGGCTGATCGCCGAGGACGAGCGGTTCACGCCCGTGCTGGTGCCGCTGGGCGACGGGCTGCTCGCCGCCGCGCGCGACTGAAAGTCTGTCCACGAATTCAGCCCGCCAGGAGATTCCCGGCGGGCTGAATTCATGAGGTCTGGCGGATTACTTGAAAACGTCCTTGACCTTTTCGACCGCATCCTTGACGCCGGCCTTCGCCTGGTCGACCTTGCCCTCGTTCTCGGTGCTCTGATCGTTGGTCGCGCGGCCCACCGTCTCCTTGGCCTTGCCGCCGAGATCCTCGATCTTGTTGCTGGCCTTGTCTGCGATGCCCATGGTTCCTCCGGTTCGATCGTGAGATCTGCGTAGTCGGCTCGACGCTGAGCCTTCCCGGGAGTACCTCCCGACGGCGCATCCCAAACTCACCCTTGACGGAGCACTAAACAAGCGTTTAGCGTACTGAACATGCGTTCAGTCGACGATCTGACCGCCGCCGCACGAATCCGCGACGCCGCGATCGAACAGTTCGGCCAGCACGGCTTCGGCACCAGCGTGCGGGCCATCGCCACTGCCGCGGGCGTGAGCCCCGGTCTGGTGATCCACCACTTCGGTTCGAAGGACAAGCTGCGCCAGGCCTGTGACGACTTCATCGCCGAATCCATCCTGGAAGCCAAGACGGAGTCCATCCAGAGCACCGATCCGGCCAGTTGGTTCGCCCAGATGGCCGAGATCGAGGCCTACGCACCCGCGATGGCCTACCTGGTGCGGTCCATGCAGACAGGCGGCGAACTGTCGAACAAGTTGTGGCGCAGGATGCTCGACAACGTCGAGCAGTACATGGAGGAGGGCGTTCGGGCCGGCACCGTCAAGCCGAGCCGAAACCCCAAGGCGCGCGCCAGGTTCCTGGCCATGGCCGGCGGCGGAGCCTTCCTGATGTACGTGCAGTTGCACGAGAATCCGACCGACGTCAAGGCCGTGCTGCACGACTACGCCCAGGAGATGGTGCTGCCGGCCCTGGAGGTCTACACCCAGGGGTTGCTCGCCGACTCCACCATGTACGACGCGTTCGTCGCGCAAGACGAACAAGGACTGCCGATCGTCACCTCATCGGAAGGAAAACCATCATGACGCAGAACGCCATCGAAATCTGCGGCCTGGTCAAGAGTTTCGGCTCTGCCCGCGCCCTGGACGGACTCGAACTCACCGTCGCCGCCGGCGAGGTGCACGGGTTCCTCGGCCCGAACGGCGCCGGCAAATCCACCACCATCCGCACGCTGCTCGGGCTGGTCCGCGCCGATGCCGGCACGGTGCGCCTGCTCGGCGGCGACCCGTGGGCCGACGCCGTCGCCCTGCACCGCGACATCGCCTACGTGCCAGGTGATGTCACGCTGTGGCCGTCGCTGACCGGCGGTGAGACCATCGACCTGCTGGCTCGGATGCGCGGCGACATCGACGCCGGGCGGCGCGCCGAACTGATCGAACGCTTCGCACTGGACCCCACGAAGAAGGCCCGCACCTACTCGAAGGGCAACCGGCAGAAGGTCTCGCTGATCTCCGCCTTCGCATCGCATGCCCGGCTGCTGCTGCTCGACGAACCGAGTAGTGGGTTGGACCCGTTGATGGAGAACATCTTTCAGCAGTGCGTGCGGGAGGCCAACGACCGCGGCACGACGGTCCTGCTGTCCAGCCACATCCTCGCCGAAACCGAGGCGCTGTGCGACCGGCTGACCATCATCCGCGCCGGCCGCACCGTCGAGACCGGCACACTGGACTCGATGCGGCACCTGTCGCGCACCTCGATCACCGCCGAGATGATCGGCAATCCGGGCGATCTCAGCCTCATCCCCGGCGTCGAGGACATCAGCCTCGACGGTGCCACCCTGCGCGCGCAGGTCGACAGCGAGAGCCTAGGTCGGGTGATCAAGGTGCTCGGCGACGCCGGGGTGCGCAGCCTGGTCAGCCAACCGCCGACGCTGGAGGACTTGTTCCTGCAGCACTACGACGTGGTGCACTCATGACCACGACACTGGACCGTCGGCCCGTCCGGTCGTCGAACTTCACCGGAACTGCTGGGCTGCTAAGCCTTTACCTGCGCCGCGACCGGATCGTGCTACCGCTGTGGGTGCTGCTGCTGTCGGCCCCGGTGGCCACGGTCTACGTCGGCAGCACCGAGGCCGTCTACCCCACCGCCGCCGACCGCGCCTCGTTCGCGGCCACCATCATGGCCAGCCCCGCGCAACGCGCCCTCTACGGCAACATCTACAACGAGTCCATCGGTGCGGTGGGTGTGTGGAAAGCCGGGATGTTCCACCTGCTGATCGCGGTGGCCGTCATCCTGACCGTCATCCGGCACACCCGCGGCGACGAGGAAACCGGGCGCACCGAACTGCTCGACTCCACGGCCATCGGCCGGTACGCCGCCCTCACCGCGGCACTGGTCCTCACCGGTTCGGCCGCCGTGCTCACCGGTGTCCTGACCACCGCCGGCCTGCTGACCCTCGACATCCCGCCGGCCGGGTCGATCGCCTTCGGCATGGCATTGGCCGCTTCGGGGTTGGTGTTCACCGCTGTCGCGGCGGTGACCGCGCAGTTGTCCTCGAGCGCCCGGTTCGCCCGTGGCGCAGCCTTTTCGGTACTCGGCGCGGCATTCACGCTGCGCGCCGTGGGTGATGCGTCCGGCACCGAGGGCGGCCCGTTGAGTTGGCTCTCCCCGCTGGGCTGGTCGCTTCAGGTCCGCCCGTTCGCCGGTGACCGGTGGTGGATACTGCTGCTGCACGTGGCGGTCATCGTCGTACTGACCGCGCTGGCCTACCGACTGCTGGCACGCCGCGATGTCGGTGCCGGCCTGTTCGCCGAACGTCCGGGACCGCCCGCAGCCGGGGCAGGCCTGAGCGGGCCGATGGGCTTGGCGCTGCGTCTGGACCGCGGCGCGCTGCTCCTGTGGACCGTCGGACTGTGTCTCTACGGCCTGCTGATCGGCAGTGTGGTGCACGGTATCGCCGACGAGGTCGGCAACAGCGCAGTGGCCCGCGATGTCGTCGTACGACTCGGCGGCAGCACCGCCATGGAGGAGGCGTTCGTGGCGGTGGCGTTCAGCATGCTCGCGATGATCACCTCAGCGTTCGCCATCTCGCTGACGCTGCGCTTGCACCAGGAGGAATCCGGCCAACACGCCGAAGCGGTGCTGGCCGGCGCCGTGAGCCGAACCCGTTGGCTTGCCAGCCATCTCGTGCCGGCCGTCGTCGGGTCGGCCGGCGCCCTGCTGATCGCCGGTGTGGTGGCCGGGGTGACCTACGGTGCCGCCGCCGGCGATGTGGGTGGCAAGCTCGGGGTCGTTCTGGCCGCTGCGGCGGTGCAGCTACCCGCGGTGTGGCTTCTCGTGGCCGTGACCGTCGCATTGTTCGGTCTGGCGCCGCGTTTCGCGCCGCTGGCGTGGGGGGTACTGATCGGATTCATCGCGCTGTTCCTGTTGGGCTCACTGTCGGGGTTCCCGCAGTTGCTGCTGGATCTGGAACCGTTCGCCCACATTCCACGGCCCGGCGCGTTCACCGTGACACCGCTGGCATGGCTGCTGGTGATCGACGCGGCGCTGATCGCGCTGGGGCTCATCGCCTTCCGTCGCCGGGACGTCCGATGAAACTCATGGCACAGGCGGTCGTCTCCGCATTCTTCGGGCTGGTGTTCTTCGGTGTGCTGTTGTTCCTGCCCGCGGGCACGCTGAACTATTGGCAAGCGTGGGTTTTCATCGCTGTGTTCATGGCCACCACCCTGGTGCCCAACGTCTACCTCGCGGTGAAGAACCCGGCCACCCTGGCCCGCCGGATGAAGGGCGGGCCGACCGCCGAGACGCGACCGCTGCAGAAGATCATCATCACGGCGACGTTCGCCTCCGTGGTGGTGCTGACCGTGGTGAGCGCACTGGATCACCGCTTCGGGTGGTCCCATGTGCCCACGGCGATGATCATCGTGGGCAACGTCATGGTGGTGGTCGGGTTGGTGCTGGCTCAGGCGGTGGTGCTGCAGAACAACTTCGCCGGCGCCAGCATCCGCGTCGAGGACGAGCAACCGCTGGTCTCGACGGGCCTCTACGGAGTGGTACGTCATCCCATGTACGCGGGGGCACTGATCATGATGTTCGGCACCCCGCTGGCGCTGGACTCGTACTGGGGTCTGCTCGTGACCGCGCTGGCCGTGCCGATCCTGGTGCTGCGCATCCTCGACGAGGAGTCGTTGTTGCGCACCGAACTGGCCGGCTACGCCGACTACATCCGCGCGGTGCCCTACCGCGTGGTGCCCTACGTCTGGTGAGCGCCGCGCCGACTTAGGATCAGGGGATGCCCAGCCCACACGCGATGCCCTGTCCCGGTGCCGGCAAGGCCTGGACGGTGGACAGAGACGGGAAGCCGGTGTGCCCGCGCTGCCGCCGCGCGCTGAGCACCGTCGCGGGCAAGGGCCGCACCGTGCGCGATACCCCGAAAGTCCCGCCACACGATCGGCCGCGTAGCGACAACCACAAGCAGTGACGCACCGCATACTGACCATGTGGAGCTGCTGACCGGATTCGGGCTGGCCACCGCTGCGGGGCTGAACGCCTACATCCCCCTGCTGGCGCTGGGGCTGCTGTCCCGGTTCACCGATCTGGTGAGCCTGCCGTCGGGCTGGGCCTGGCTGGAGAACGGCTGGGTGCTCGCCATCGTCGCGGTGCTGCTGGTCGTCGAGGTGATCGCCGACAAGGTGCCCGCCCTGGACTCCGTCAACGACACCATCCAGACCTTCGTGCGGCCCACCGCGGGCGGCATCGTGTTCGGCTCGGGCACCGCAGCGCAGACGGCGGCGGTGACAGACCCGGGCGCCTTCGCCAGTTCGGGTCAGTGGGTGGCGGTGGCGATCGGGGTGGTCACCGCATTGGTGGTGTCCCTGACCAAATCGGCGGTGCGCCCCGTCGCGAACATCGGCACCGCCGGGATGGCCGCGCCGGTGCTCAGTACCGCCGAGGATGTGGTCAGCGTCGGGTTGGTGTTCAGCGCCATCCTGGTGCCCGCACTGGTCCTGGTGGCACTGGTGGTGCTGGTCGTGGTGATCTTCCAGGTGTGGCGGTGGCGACGCCGGCGCAGGGCCGCCAAGGCCATCGACGTCTAGATCCAGACGCCCTTACCGACGGCGACGACTCCACCGGAGCTGATCGAGAACCGTTCGCGGTCCTTGTCCAGGTCCACCCCGACCATCTCGCCGGGCCCGACGACGACGTTCTTGTCCAAGATCGCCCTGCGCACCACGGCGCCGCGGCCGATCCGCACACCGGGCATCAGCACGCTGCCCTCGACGATGGCACCGTCGTCGATGGCGACGTTGGAGGACAGCACCGAATTGCGCACGGAGGCCGCGGAAATGATGCTGCCCGCGCCGACGACGGATTCCTGGGCAGATCCGCCGTTGACGAACTTGGCCGGCGCCAGGTTCTCCGAGCCGCCGCGGATGGGCCAGCGCTTGTTGTAGAGATTGAAGATCGGGTGCACCGACACGAGGTCCATGTGGGCGTCGTAGAACGCGTCGAGCGTCCCGACGTCCCGCCAGTAGCCGTGGTCGCGTTCGGTGGCGCCGGGCACTTCGTTGTCGTTGAAGTCGTAGACCGCGGCCATGCCGTCGGACACCAGGCGCGGGATGATGTCGCCGCCCATGTCGTGGTCGGAGTGGTCGTCCTCGGCGTCGGCGCGGATGGCGTCGATGAGCACCTTGGTGGTGAAGATGTAGTTGCCCATCGAGACGAACGTCTGCTCCGGATCGTCGGGGGTGCCCGGCGGGTCGGCCGGCTTCTCCACCCAGCCTCGGATCCGGCCGGATTCGTCGGCGTCGATACAGCCGAAGGCCGACGCCTCGGCGCGGGGAACCCGGATGCCGGCGACGGTGGCGCCCGCACCGCTTTCGATGTGGAACCGCAGCATCTGCTCGGGGTCCATCCGATAGATGTGGTCGGCACCGAACACGACGACGTAGTCGGGATCCTCGTCGTAGATGAGATTCAGCGACTGCAGGATCGCGTCACCGGAGCCGGTGTACCAGCGCGGGCCCAGCCGCTGCTGGGCGGGCACGGGGGTGATGTATTCGCCGGCCAGACCGGACAACCGCCAGTTCTGCGAGATATGCCGGTCGAGTGAATGCGACTTGTATTGCGTGAGAACACAAATCCGCAGGAATCGTGCATTGACCAGGTTGGAGAGCACGAAATCGATGAGCCGGTAGGAACCGCCGAAGGGCACCGCGGGTTTGGCACGGTCGGCTGTCAACGGGTAGAGCCGTTTCCCTTCTCCGCCTGCCAGGACGATGCCCAGCACGTGTGGCGCTTCCCTCATGCCTGCCAACCTATCGGCGATACCGCAGCAGAGCCAGTCAATCGCCCCTATTGGCGCATGTCGGTCAAGACATTTCGCTCACGCGCACAAAAGGTTGACCGCAACGGTGCGCTGCGCACCGCCGCCCACTACCGTGCACACCATGCGGGTGGCGATGATGACGCGGGAGTATCCACCTGAGGTGTACGGCGGTGCCGGCGTACACGTCACCGAACTCGTCACCCAACTCAGAGCGCTGTGCGAGGTCGACGTGCACTGCATGGGTGCGCCGCGCGACACCGCCATCGTCGCGCAACCCGACCCGGCGCTCGCGACGGCCAACGCCGCGCTGTCCACGCTGTCGGCCGACCTGGTGATGGTCAACAATGCCGCGGACGCCACCGTCGTGCATTCGCACACCTGGTACACCGGGATGGCCGGGCACCTGGCGGCACAGTTGTACGGCATCCCGCACGTGCTGACGGCGCACTCACTGGAACCGCTGCGACCGTGGAAGGCCGAGCAACTCGGCGGTGGCTACCGGGTTTCGTCCTGGGTGGAGAAGACGGCGGTCGAGGCCGCCGACGCGGTGATCGCGGTCAGCTCCGGAATGCGCAACGACGTGCTGGCCACCTATCCGGCGCTCGATCCCGACAAGGTGCATGTGGTGCGCAACGGCATCGACACCACGGTCTGGTACCCGGCGCCGCCGGTCGCCGACGAGTCGGTGCTGGCCGAGCTGGGCGTCGACCTGGCCAAGCCGATCGTCGCGTTCGTCGGGCGCATCACCCGGCAGAAGGGCGTCGCACACTTGGTCGCAGCGGCCCACAAGTTCGACCCGAACGTGCAGCTGGTGCTGTGCGCAGGAGCGCCGGACACCCCCGAGATCGCCGCGGAGATCGGTGCCGCCGTTGCGGAACTGGCGCGCAGCCGGACCGGCGTGTTCTGGGTGCGCGAGATGCTGCCCATCGGCAAGATCCGCGAAATTCTGTCCGCAGCATCAGTTTTCGTATGCCCCTCGGTGTACGAACCGCTGGGCATCGTCAACCTCGAGGCGATGGCGTGCGGGACGGCGGTGGTGGCGTCCGATGTCGGCGGTATCCCCGAGGTGGTCGCCGACCACAAAACGGGCCTACTGGTGCATTACGACGCGAAGGACACCGCGTTCTTCGAGCAGCGACTCGCCGATGCGGTCAACTCACTGGTGGCCGAGCCGGAGCGTGCGCGCAGCTACGGCGTGGCCGGGCGCGAGCGCTGTATCGAGGAGTTCTCGTGGGCGCACATCGCCGAGCAGACCCTGGAGATCTACCGCAAGGTACAGCGCTGAACCTTGAGGGTCAGCGCTGTTGCCTGGGTGGGGTCTAGCTGGTAACGCCCTTGAGTTCGTCGCCCAGTGCGGCGGCCTCAGCCGGGGTGAGCTCGACGACCAGTCGACCCCCACCCTCCAGTGGTACTCGCATCACGATGCCGCGCCCCTCTTTGGTCGCTTCCAGTGGACCGTCACCGGTCCGGGGCTTCATCGCCGCCATCGTGTGCTCCCTCCGCGTGAGCCGGCCCGCATGGGCGAACCCGTTCATGGCCGGCGTCGCCGGCTCGAGATTGGTACTGAACTAACCCTATTGTTCCCTATCCAAGCGCTTAGGTGTGCAAAGACCCGGCGATGGCACCAGACCGTGATCGGTTCAGGTGGCTGCCGGCACCCAACACGAGGCGATGTGGTCGTCCACCATGCCGGTCGCCTGCATCAGTGCGTAGGCCGTCGTCGGCCCGACAAATCGGAACCCGCGGCGCTTGAGTTCCTTGGCCATTGCCGTGGACTCGGGCGTGACGGCCGGTACCGAGGCTATGTCGGCGGGGCGCGTGCGCAACTCCGGCGCAAACGACCACAACAGCTCGGCCAGCTCGACATCGAGGTCGGCGACGGCCCGCGCGTTGGCGATGGTGGCCTCGATCTTGGCACGGTTGCGCACGATGCCCTCGTCGGTCAGCAGGCGCTCCACGTCGCGTTCGGTGAAGCGGGCCACCTTCGCCACGTCGAACTTCTTGAACGCCCGACGGAAGTTGTCGCGCTTGCGCAGGATGACCAACCAGGACAACCCACTTTGGAAGGCCTCCAAGCTGACCCGCTCGAAGAGCGCCGCCGAATCACGAACCGGCTGCCCCCATTCGGTGTCGTGATACGCGCGGTAGAGGACGGAATCCGGCTTGGAATCCGTTGGCGCCCAGCCACACCGGATCAGGCCATCCTCGGTCAGGGGAGCGCTCACGCTTCTTCGGCGCGGGCATGCGCCGCCTCATGCTCTGCGGGTTCCGGCTCCTCGGCAATGCCGTACGCCGCGCGCACGGCCGCCAACTCACCGCGAACCAGATCCAGCTCGGCGCCCAACCGGTCGAGCACCCAGTCGACCTCACTGGTCTTGTAGCCGCGGAAGGTCTGTGTCAGCTTCACCGAGTCGACGTCGGCACCGGTCACTCCGGAAGCCGGCAGCACCGTCGCGGTGGTGCCGCGCGGAAGCGGCGGAAGTGACTCCCCGCGACCGAACAACACACTGCCCACGGCAAACAGGACGACGCCGACCAGAACGAGCACGACCAGGTAGAGCAGGATCAGGGTCACGCTTCGATTTTGCCCTACCCCACCGACAGGTTCAGGGGCGCAGCGTGTTCATCGGCGGGCGGTCCGCCAGGCTGACCGACGAGGTGCGGGCTGTGTAGTCGTCGCCGTCGGCGAAGAACTGGGTCAACCCGACCCCGGAGTCCGGGATGCCGCAGCGCGACAACAGGGTGGCGATCACCTGCCGGCTCATGGCGGCCAGCTCGGTCAGCGGACGGTTGCGATGGGTGCGCACCCCGAGGTTGACCTGTGCGATCGCATCCAGACCCAGCTTGTCGTAGGTGTCGATCAGCAGGCCGATCTCCACCCCGTACCCGGGCGCGAACGGCACCGAGGTGAGCAGTTCGCGGGTGCCGGCGTACTCGCCACCCAACGGTTGCAGCAGGCACGTCAGCTCCGGGCGCAGCGCGGCCAGCAGCGGCCGGGCGACCAGCTCGGTGACGCGGCCGCCGCCGTTGGCGTCCTCGGCCCCGCTGACCTTCAGGGGGCGCCGGTAGAAACCCTTGACCAGGTGCACCCCGTCGGCGGTGAGCAGCGGGCCCAGCAGTTTGGGCACGAACATCGGGTCGGGATCTATCAGGTCCGAGTCGACGAACGCGATGATGTCGCCGGTGGCGGCAGCCAGCGAGCGCCACAGCACCTCACCCTTGCCGGGGTTCGGTTCGAGCTCCGGGAGCGCGGTCTCGCGGCTGATCACGCGGGCGCCGGCCGCGACGGCCCGGATCTCGGTGTCATCGGTGGACCCGGAGTCCAGCACGATCAGCTCGTCGACCAGCCCGCCCAGCAGCGGTGCGATGGTTTCCACCACCGAGCCGACGGTGTCCTCCTCGTTCAGGGCCGGAAGCACCACCGATATCGTGCGGCCGGCTTTGGCGGCTTCCAGTTCAGCGATCGTCCACATGGGTCGACTCCAGCTGTGATCGGTGAGCCACTGATGGCCGGTGATTCCGGTGGCCAGGTCAGGTGTGAGTGTCATGCGAGTCCCCTCACGGTCCGCGTCGGTGGACGCTCCCCTTGGATCGACGCGACCATTTCCAGTACGCGCCGAGTGGGTCCCACCTCATGTACCCGGAACATTGCCGCACCGTCGGCGGCCGCCAGGGCGGTCGCCGCCAGTGTGCCTTCCAAGCGTTCGGTGAGGCCCACACCCAGAGTCTCCCCGACAAAATCCTTGTTACTGAGGGCCATCAGGACCGGCCATCCCGTATTTACAAGATCTTTTACATGGCGCAACAAACTAAGGCCGTGGTAAGTGTTTTTCCCGAAATCGTGAGTCGGATCGATCAAGATCGCGTCTTTGCCGACGCCGACCGCCACCGCGTGTTCGGCGGCGGCGGTGACCTCTGCGATCACGGCATCCACGACTCCGTGTTCGGTGATCCCGTAGTTCACTCGGAACGGGCGGGTTCGCGGGACGGCGCCGCCGGTGTGTGAGCACACCAGGCCCGCCCCGAATTCCGCGGCCACCTCCGGCAGGCCCGGGTCGGCCCCGGCCCAGGTGTCGTTGATCAGGTCGGCACCGGCCGCACAGGCCTGCTTGGCCACGCCGGCCCGCCAAGTGTCGACACTGATCAGCTGATCCGGATACGCGCCGCGCAGCCACTCGATGAACGGGACGACGCGGGCGATCTCCTCGTCGGCGTCGACGGTGCTGCCGGGGCCCGCTTTCACCCCGCCCACGTCGATGACGTCGGCGCCGTCGGCGATGACGCGGTGCGCCGCGTCTTTGGCGGCCTGGTCGTCGAAGGTGGCGCCACGGTCATAGAAGGAGTCCGGGGTGCGGTTGACGATGGCCATGATCATGGCCCGGTCGGCGGCGACCGGTCGGCCCAGGAACAATTTCCCGTCGCTCCGCTCGCCCCGCCACGTCGACTGCACGTGCTCCAGGCTAGCGTCGCGCGATTTCGGCGCGCTTACCCGCGGTCAGCGCGGGTAAGCGCGCCCGAAATCGCTACGACTTGGGGCGCTTGCCGTCCTTCACCTCGTCGGTGTAGCCGTCGTAGAAGGGGACGTAGCCTTCCTCGCGACCGGCCAGCACGAAGATCAGGTCCTCGATGTCGGATCCGTAGCCTTGCTTGCGCAGCTCGACCTTCTGACTCTTGAACGTCGAGGTGTGGGCGAGCTCTTTGACCACGCGCACGAACAGCGGCACGGCGTAGCCGGGCAGGCTCGCGTAGGCGGCCTTGGCCAGGGCGGCGCCGTCGAACTCGATGCCCTCTTTCATCTGCACGGCCACCATGCCGGCGCGACCGCCGCAGCCGGGCACCTCGACGCCGAAGACCGTCGCCTCCTCGATCTGCTTGTCAGCGGAGATCGCGGCTTCCACCTGCGTGGTGGCGACATTCTCGCCCTTCCAGCGGAAGGTGTCGCCGAGCCGGTCGGCGAACGCGGCGTGGCCGAAGCCCTGCGAGCGCATCAGGTCGCCGGTGTTGAACCAGACGTCGCCGTCCTTGAAGGCATTGCGCACCAGCTTCTTCTCGCTGGCCGATTTGTCGGTGTAGCCGTCGAAGGGCTGGAAGCTGGACACTTTGCTCAGCAGCAGTCCGGGCTGGCCGCGCTTGACCTTGCGCAGCTTGCCATTGGAGCCGCGGGCCGGTTCGCCGGTGTCCAGGTCGTACTCGACGAACGCGACGGGGCTGGGGCAGATGCCGGTCGTCTTGTCCAGGTTGAAGACGTTGAGGAAGGCGGTGTTGCCCTCGCTGGCGGCATAGAACTCGCAGACCCGCGGGATGTTGAAGCGCTTGGTGAACTCGTCCCAGATGGCGGGACGTAGCCCGTTGCCCCCGATGACGCGGATCTTGTGCTGACGATCGGTCGGCTTGGGGGGCTGGTTGAGCAGATAGCCGCAGATCTCGCCGATGTACACGAACGACGTGGCCTCGTAGCGGATGACGTCGTCCCAGAACCTCGATGCCGAGAACGACTTGCCCAAGGCGAGCGCGGCGCCGGCGTTGATCGCCGATCCGGTGGCCACCGTCAGCGCGTTGTTGTGATAGAGCGGCAGGCAGCAGTACAGGGTGTCGCTGCTGTTCAGGCGCAGTCCGAGGCCGCCGAACCCGGCCAGGGCACGCAGCCAGCGGTAGTGGGTCATGACGCTGGCCTTGGGCAGGCCCGTGGTGCCCGAGGTGAAGATGTAGAACGCCTTGTCCTTGGCCAGCACGGCGGACGTGATCGCCGGGTTGGTGGTCGGCGCGGTCAGCGACAGCTGGCGCAGATCGTCGAGGGTCAGCAGTCCGTCGGGCTCGGCACCGCTCTCACCGATCGGCTCGATCAGGTCGTTCTCTGCGATGACGGCTTTCGCCTTGAGCAGACCGAAGCTGTGCGCCAGCACGTCGCCGCGCTGGTGGTAATTGAGCATGCCGGCGACGGCACCGCACTTGACGGTGGCCAGCATCAGCAGCACGGCGTCGGGCGAGTTGCGCAGCATGATGCCGACGACGTCGCCGTGTCCCACACCCTTGGCGGCCAGCACCGCGGCGTACCGGTTGACGGTCTCGTTGGCCTGCCGATAGGTCAGCTGCTGGTCCTCGAACTTGAGGAACACCTTGTCCGCGTGCTGCGCGGCCCGGTCCTGGAAGACCTTGCCGATCGAGGTCTTCGCCGTCGGCCGCGCACCGAACCCGGTGACCAGCCCACGCACGATGGCGGGCGCGTCGGCCAGAACCCCTGGCAGTTGGGTGGCGATGTCAAGAAGTCCGACGCTGGCGCGGGATGTGTCGTCGCTCATGAGCGTCCACCCTAGTGAGGGATCTCACCGGGGGCACATGCGGCCATCGCCTCGTCCACGTTGTTAACCACCACCAAACGATCCAGGGCGGTGTCGCCGACATAGCCGGTGTCGACGAGTGTGCGCAACCAGGTGAGCAGGCCGTCGTAATGCCCGAACGGGTCCAGCATGACGATGGGCTTGTCGTGCATGCCGAGGTAGCCAGCGGTCCAGGCCTCGAAGAATTCTTCGAGTGTGCCGATGCCGCCGGGCAGGGCGATGAACGCGTCGGCGCGGTCTTCCATGACTTGTTTGCGCTCCCGCATGGTGTCGGTGACGATCAGCTCGTCGGCCTCGACGTCGGCGAGTTCACGGTGCACCAGCGCTTTGGGGATGACGCCGATGGTGCGGCCGCTGTGCTGGCGTGCGCCGTCGGCGACAGCGCCCATTGCCGAGACATTGCCGCCGCCGGAGACCAGCGTCCAGCCGCGGTCGGCGATGGCATGGCCCACGTCGGTGGCGAGCTTGAGCAGTTCAGGGTGCTTAGGGCCGGAGGCGCAGTACACGCACACCGCCCAGGAAGGGGTTTCGGCCACGGTGGAAAACGTAACCGACGGCCGCAGGCCCGCCATACACTGCGGCGGTGGCTGAGTCGTTGTCGTCGCTGTTGGCGCGGGCCCAGGATCTGGCGTGGCAGGGCCGCGGACGCGATGCCGACGAGGTGCTCGCCGCGGTGGACCCCGCCACCCTGGATGAAGCCGACCTGATGGCGTGGGCATTGCCGCGCGCGGCGAACCAATTCTGGATGCTCGACGAACCCGAGCGGGCGACGGCGTTCCTGCGGGCGCTGCGCGGCCGGGTCTCCTCCGACGCCACGGTGGACGCCTTATTGGGCACGTTCGCGATGAACGCCGGCGACCTGCAGCGGGCGCGGGAGTTGTCGGATTCGGTGCTGACTTCAGCCGAGGCCACTGATCAGGCGGTCGGCTGGGCGGCGTCGGCGGCGGCGCTGGCGCATGCCCGGATGGGCGAGTTCGGACCGGTCGACTCGTTGGCGTCGCGCGCCGTCTCGGCCGGGCACCCGGGATTGTTGCGCTACACCTCCGGTTACGGGCAGGTGTTGGCGGCGGTGTTCGGCGGCGATCTGGAGCAGGCCGAGGCGGTGGCCCGGGAGCTGACGGTCGACGACGGGCCCGGGCATTCGATCGGGCATCTGTTGATCGCCGAGGTGCTGACATTCCGCGGCGATTTGGACGACGCGGTCGGTCTGTTGCGTTCGGCCGCAGATAGTTTGGCACCCACCGGCTATTCGTGGACGCCGCTGGCGTGGATGTTGTTGGCACAGACCCTCGGTCAGCAAGGGTCGACGGTGGCCGCGGCAAAGGCCTTGGGGCGAGCCGAATCCCGGCACGGTTTGAAGTCGATGCTGTTCGCACCGGAGCTTGCGCTGGCGCGGGCGTGGACCTGCTGGGCGCGTAAGGATTCCATCGGGGCGGTCGGAGCGGCGCGGGAGTCCTTCCGAGCCGCGGAGCGCGGTGGGCAGTCGGCC
Organism: Mycolicibacterium cosmeticum; assembly: GCA_016197365.1. GTDB lineage: Bacteria > Actinomycetota > Actinomycetes > Mycobacteriales > Mycobacteriaceae > Mycobacterium > Mycobacterium cosmeticum_A. Next base: position 81,685 of record JACPVS010000019.1, read on the forward strand.
GTGGCGTTGCGTGCGGTACACGACGGGGTGCGACTGGGCGATGTCCGGGCTGCGGCCTGTCTTGACGGTCTGCCGGTGCAGGGTGTCTTCGCGCGCGTGACGGCCTCGCATGCGCATGCACTCGCCGCGCACGATGCGCTGGGGCTGGCAGCGGTGGCCGACGAGTGGTCGGATCTCGGATTCGGTGCGGCAGCGGCCGACGCCGCGCGCCAGGTCGAGGAATTGCTGCCCGATGGCGGTGAAGCGCACCAATAGGATTGGCTTCGAATCGAATGGGGGCCGATGACTACCGATCCGCTCGACGTACAGACCGAGGGGTTGCGGGCCTTCTCGCGCACGCATTCCGATGTCGCGACCGGGCTGTTGGGCCTCGTCGGTGAGGACGGGGCCGCCGTCGACACCACTCACGGCCCCATCGCCTCATCGGTCAGCTCCGCACTTTCAGGCGTGCTGAGCAGCCGACGGGACTCCCTCGGGGCGACGTCGACAACCGCCAGCACCATCTCGGACCTGTTGCGGAAGGCCGCCGACGCCTATGCCCGCGGTGACGAGCAGGACTCGCAGCGGTTCACCGCCGCGGCGGAGGCGTTGGAGGGCAAGGACTCCCCTGGTCGTTCCGCGGTGCCATCGGGCGGTCCCGCGGGTGGCGATATGGCCGGCCAGATGGGTCAGATCCTGGGCCAGGTCGGTCAGCAGGTGGGCCAGATGGCGCAGTCGATCGCCCAGCCGTTGCAGGGCCTGGCCCAAGGCTTGCAGCAGATTCCGCAGCAGATCATGCAGGGTGTGCAGCAGGCATCTCAAGCACGCGTAGGCGAGCTTCCCGATGCCGCGGGCGAGAAGAAGGACCGTCACCCCGACACGAAGTCGAAGGACGATCGCGAGAAGAAACGGGACGAGGCCTCCGAGGACAGAGCCGAGGCCGGCTCGGCGGCGCCATCCGAGCGGGCGCCGGTAGAGACGCCCGCGCCGAAGCAGCGTCCGGCGGCTACCCGTCCGCAGGCGGATTGAGCCGTTCCAATGCTGTTCTGGCAGAGCAGATGAGCTCGGTCGCGTGCCGCTCACCTTCTGGGACTTGTCGGCAGGCGCGTTCGCAGCAAACAGATGGAGACTCGGCGGAGCCATCGTTGAGCTGCGCAGACGCTGGAATGTTGTGCAGTGAAGCCCCTCCGGGGTTGGGTACTGTCTTAGCTGAGGTATGCGGAGGGGAATATCGATGCTGGTTGAGGCCGTAGCGGGGGCTCCGGTGACGTCCGACGAAGTGGACGGTCATGGCGCCTGAGAATTTGAAGGTCGACACGGATGCGCTGAAACAGGCCGGCGCGAATTTTCTCGCTGCATCAGATGCGATTCCCGAGGCACCTGCTGCCTACATCCCCGGTGGAACCGATCCGTTGTCGGCGCGGATTGCGGAACTCGCGCCGCAGTTTCTCGCGCCCATTGCCTCGGGGTTGTCGGCGCTCAAGGCGGCGACCTCCCAGTTCGCGAAGAATATTTCCGCCGTAGCTGACCGGTATGCGGCAACCGATGCTCAACTCCACAGCAAGCTGTCCGCGCAGGTCGGCGGCTCCGGCAGTGGTGGTGGCGCAGGAGGGGGCGGTACCGCGAGTGCCGCGTCCGGCGTGGCTGGCGCTGTGGGCGGATCGGGGGCCGGTGCGGCTGGTGCCGCGTCTCAAGGCGCCGGCCAGCTCGGGCAGATGATGCAAATGCCCATGCAGATGGCGAGCCAAGCCGCTCAGATCCCGCAACAGGTGATGGGCATGGCTGGCCAGTTGCCGCAGACGGCGATGCAAGGGGTGCAGCAGATCGCCGAGCAGATCAGCCAGGTGGCGGGGAAAGCCGGTGGCGCCGAGAAGCCGGAAGACAAACCAGAGGAAGAGAAGGATCGCGAGGGTAAGCACCGCCGCGAAGATTCTCCCGACGCGGCCGAGCCGGTGGCCAGTGCTGCGCCGGGAACCACGCCGTCCGAACGAGCGCCAGAAGATCCCCACCGTCATGCGTCGCCGCGCCCGTCGTCGGAGAGTGTCCTGTGACTCAGCCTCCCCCGCCGCCCAACGGTTACGGCTCAGGTGGTTGGCCACCTGGCTATCCGGGCGGACAGCCGGGCCCGCAATGGAATCCGCAACAGGGGTGGCCGCAGACTCCCCCGCCCAAGCGTGGGTTCACGAAGTGGATCATCGGCGCGGTGGCGCTGATCGCGGTCATCACCGTGACAGCTGTGGTTGCGGTGTCGTGCACGAAAAGCGGTGGCGGATCTGAGAAGCTCACCGCTGCAACGACTACGAGCGGAGCGCCCGCGTCAGACTTCGCAAGCGCGAACGATACGGGGCCGGTGTCCGTGATTACCGAGGATCCGTCGTGTGCGCCGTGGATGCCGATTCTTAATACGCTCGCCGGCGTCGAATCGAACGGGTGGAAAGAACGCGATCCGACTTTGCCTGCTTCTGTATGGGGACCAGATGTCCGCACTCAGCACATGGCGGTCGCCGATGCCATGCGTAGCGCGGCCGAGCAAACAACTCCTCTAGCCAAGCTGACTACTCACCGCGTAATGCGCGAGCTCTATGAGCAGTTCATCGCCTACGCGGGCGCGTATGCAGACCGAGTGCCGATTTATACCCCGCCAGACAATCAATTGGCACTCACCGCAGTCGGCGCTGCCGAGGTTCTTAGCCATGTCTGCCAATCGATTACATACGGATCGGCAGCAGCTCGGGCACCGCTGATTGAGCCTGCAGAACCTCCGACAGCAGTTTCTCCGCCCAGCAATCTGGACAATCCGGTGCGATTCCTGCAATCCCCAAACGCGGTATGCCCGGACCTCAAGCGGGCGGTCGACGCGTTCAACGCCACACCCGAAGTCGCCGCATGGAAGGGAACTGACGCGAACATTCCAGCCAGCGACTGGACACCAGAACTCCAAGCAACCGCGACGGCTCTCAAGCCCGTAATGCTGAGCTGGGCTGACGAGTTGGACAAGATCGGACGCAAGAGTTCAAACAGCACGCTAGAGGACTTCACGACGCTCGCCTCCCAATACCAGCGCGCATACGTGCAAAGCCTTCCGACGTTTGCTCGGCCTGACGAAAATCTCTACGACACATCGCGACTGACGGCGCCGATGATAGTTAGTGCCTGCGCCGCCGCTGGCGCTTAGACATGGGAATCAATAGGCCCACTGGTCCGTACACGGGTCGCCTCCTCGACCCTAACGGCTGGCCAACTACCAGTGAGGACGACCTCTACAACAGTGGAACGGAATGCACTCGCACACTTCAAGAACTGACCATCGGAGCCGCCGAGCCGTGGGTCAGCGAGTATGGGGAAACCTTCAATGGAGAAGTCTGGACGGGCAGCGGAGCGAGCGCAGCGGACGCCAGATCAAAATGGTGTTCTGATCAGTTCGTCAAACAGCAAGATCATCTCGTTTCTGCCGCCACTTGGTACAACCACGTCGCAGGGATGGTTGTCTTGGCGAAGAGCACAATTACCAACAACGTCCACGAGGCACAGCGCTTAATCCACGAAATTGAGACCTCACAAGATTCTAGTGCCGACGCAGACACGCGAAAGGCTGCAATCGACAACGTCATCAATGTGTTTCACACCTTGAACGAAGTAACCGTCGCGAGTACAGCTGCCCAAGCTCCAGCACCCGGCAAATGGCAGCCTCCAACCGATGCCCTCCAGCAGCTTTTGGGGCAAAAGCTACCACCGAAATCGCCTGTACCAGCTCCGCCGTCCTTCTTGACCTCGAATGCGCCTCAACCACCTCACGGGCTGCCTACGCCACGTGGAAATGCCGACGCCCCGTTGGGAAACGTCGGCGCACCGAACCCTGCTCCAGCACCGACCGAACCCGCAACGTCTCCTCAGCTCCAAGAATCGCCGCGGGGCGACTTAAGTTCCAACCCAGGCAATTCGAAAGGCAGCCCACCTTCACCTCCTCCTGCCGCCCAACAAGAGCCTCCCGCACCTTTACGAGGGGATGCTGCACCTTCGCCTGGCAATTCACTCTCGCAGTCTGCCCCGCCACGCGCGACGGGGGGCATTCCTTCTGGACCTGCCAATGGCCCATCTCCTGCGGCCGGCCCCGGCCCAGTCAGCCAACCCGGCCCCAATCTGGCGGGCGGCGGCGCACCCGGCACCCCGGGCTCCCCCAACGGCACACCCGCCTCCCCCATGTCCGGGCCCGGCACCACGGGCAGCCCCGGCGCCCCGACCTCCCCGCAGGGCGGCCAAGGAGCCCAAGGCCCCCAAACCCCGCAGGCCGCGCAAGCTGCCAAACCTGAAACCGCAACCGGCGCAGCAGGTCCCAAGCCCACGGGCATGCAGGCACCGGTGCAGCCACCACCCACTCCACTGAGCAGCGCGACGCCCGCGACACCGTTCAGCGCGCCAACCGGACCGATCGATCAATCCGCCGCAAGTGCACCCTCTGCACCCGCGACGCCGCACCCGGCCGCGGCGACCGGCGGCGGAGTCGCGCCGCCCGCACCCCCAACAACGTCGGCGCCACCAGCACCGCCACCCATGCCCCTCGGCGCACCGGCCACCCCGCCTCCTGCCGCACCGGTGGCACCTTCGGCCGGGCCGCCGGTCTTACCCGCGTCGACCTCCAACGCGCAGGCCGGAAGTGCCGCCGCCGCACCGATTCCAGTATCCACGGCTCGCGCCGAACGCGACCTGATCGCCTCGTCGGCAGCGGCCGGCGCATTGAAGCGCAAGATGGGCGGCAACGATCCGCTGAGCGTGGCTCGCCGTATCGCCGCGGCACTGAACGCGCCGGATATGTCGCGACTCAACGACATCGGCTTCTTCTGGCTAGCCGGGCTCACCGCTGACGACACGATCGTCGTCGCCAACAGCTACGGCATCGCCTACATCCCCGATGGCGTGAACCTGCCCGAGCAAGTGAAGATGGCCAGCGCCGATCCGTCGATTCCTCCTACCGAGCGGGCTCAGTGGGCCACCTATCCCGTTGCCGCACTGACGGCTTGGGCACAGGCGCACGAGGCGACCTTGCGTGCGGTGATCGGCGCGAAAACCCACCTCGAAGGCATCGACCCCGGTGCGCACAAGGTCTTGCTCGACGACGATGACATCCCGCCCAGCGGCAAGATGACCGGGCGCACCCGCTTGGAGATACTCTCCCCCGACGCCGCAACCAAATTGGCCGCGGTCAAGGATGCCGATCTCATCGCCCAATTGCCACCGGCGGGCGCAGACAACACCCCGCCGGCCAACGAAACCTTCACCCTGTGGTTCGACGTGATGAAGCCGCTGATGAGCATCGCCACCGGGCGCGAAGTCGCCCACCTCAACGCTTTTGTGCTGTACGCCGCGCACGCCGCCGACCTCGCGCTCTACCGCGCCCACAACGCCGTCGAGACAGCCGACCAACGCGCCGCGATCGCCGACTGGCTCTACTGGCTACACCAGTACGACCTCCTCATCGAAGCCGACGCGGACGTCACGGCGAAGGCGTAAGCACGCCCCGATCCAGGGTCAACCTCCGCTGCACCCCGATGTTGTCGAGGAACCGCTCGTCGTGACTGACGACGACGAAAGCACCCCGATAAGCGTTGAGCGCGGACTCCAACTGTCCGATGCTGACCAGGTCGAGGTTGTTCGTCGGCTCGTCCAGCAGTAGCAACTGCGGCGCCGGTTCGGCGAACAGCACGCACGCCAGCGTCGCCCGCAACCGTTCACCGCCGGACAGCGCACTGACCGGAAGGTCCACCATGTCGCCGCGAAACAGGAACTGCGCCAACAGATGCCGCCTTCGAGTCACCGACAGGCCTGGGGCAAAGGACATCAACGATTCCCACACCCTCGACTCCGGGTCCAGCAGATCCAGTCGCTGCGACAGGTAGGCCACCGGAACCTGCGCACCCGCCACCACGAGCTGAAGCAGAGTGGACTTGCCGGATCCATTCGGCCCGGTCAGCGCAATCCGTTCGGGACCGCGGACATCCAGATCCACGTCGTCGAAAGCGATCGACCGTAACCCGGACGCGGAGAACAGCACCCGCCCCGCCGGCACTTCGGTAAGCGGCAGGTCCAGCGCCAGCACCTCGTCATCCCGCAGCGCCCGCTCAGCCTCATCGAGGCGCGTCCGCGCATCGCCGACGCGGCGAGAGTGCACGTCATCAGACCGGGCTGCCGACTCTTGCGCATCGCGTTTCAGTTTCCCCGCGATGATTTTCGGCAGGCCGGCGTCCTTGACGTTGCGCGCAGCGTTCGACGCCCGCCGGTCGGCCCGCTCGCGCGCCTCCTGCATCTGACGCTTCTCCCGCTTGAGCTGTTGCTCGGCATTGCGGACATTGCCTTCGGCCACGAGTTGCGCCGCCTGCACCGCCTCCTCATACGCGGTGAACCCACCACCGAACATCGACACCTCACCGGCGCGCAACTCCGCGATGGCATCCATCCGGTCCAACAGTTCGCGGTCATGGCTCACCACCACCAGCGTGCCACCGAAACCGTCCAACGCAGAGTAGAGCCGTTGCCGCGCAGCGGAATCCAGATTGTTGGTCGGTTCGTCGAGCAGCAGCACGTCCGGACGCTTCAACAACTGAGCAGTGAGCCCCAGCGACACCACCTGCCCACCCGAGAGCGTCCGCAGCGGACGATCCAACTCGATGTCGCCCAACTGTGCACGCAGTCGCTCCTCGATATCCCACTCGTCACCGATCGCGGCGAACACGGCCTCACTCGCGTCTCCGGCCGCCAGAGCATCCAGCGCCGCCAGAATCGCAGTCACACCAAGAACATCGGCCACTGTGTGGTCGGCGAGGAACGGCAGCTCCTGCGGCAGATAGCCGACGACGCCGTCGACCGACACGCTGCCCGATACAGGCGACAAGACACCCGCGATCAGCCGGAGCAGCGTGCTCTTACCGGCACCGTTGGGGGCGACCAGACCCGTGTGCCCCGCCCCGACTGTGAAGGACAGGTCGGTGAACACCGGAGTGTCGTCAGGCCAGGCGAACGAAAGATGGGAACAGACAATAGACATGCGGGAACTCCAAAGATGACGGCAAACAGGGCAACCTGGGTGTCATCGGTTCACAGCACGAAATTCACAGTACCCGCGGGGTCAAGCGGTTAAATATGCCCGCAGCGTGTCGGTGGTCGCGGTGATGGCCGCGACGTCCACATGCTCGTCGACCTTGTGCGCCAGATTCGGGTCGCCCGGCCCGTAGTTGACCGCCGCGATCCCCAGTGCCGCGAACCGCGACACGTCGGTCCAGCCGTATTTGGCCCGGACCTGTCCCCCGGCGGCCGCGACCAGCGACGCCGCAGCGGGGTTGGCCAAGCCGGGCAACGCACCGGCGGCCGCGTCGGTGACCTCCAATGTCACGTCCAGCCCGTCGAATACCTCACGCACGTGGTCGACGGCTTGCTCCACCGAGCGATCCGGCGCGAACCGGAAGTTGACCGTGGCCGACGCCGCATCGGGAATTACGTTGCCCGCGACGCCACCGTCGATGCGCACCGCTGACAAACCCTCCCGGTACACGCAGCCGTCGATGTCCACGTTGCGTGGCTGATAGCCCGACAACCGGTCGAGCACTGCGCCGAGCTTGTGAATAGCGTTGTCCCCCAACCAGGATCGAGCCGAATGCGCACGGGTTCCCTTGGCGCTGGCAACGACACGGATAGTGCCCTGGCAGCCGGCTTCGATGAATCCGCCGGAGGGCTCACCGAGAATTGCGACATCGGCGGTCAGCCAGTCGGGCAGCTCACGTTCGATGCGGCCCAACCCGTTGGCGCTGGATTCGATCTCCTCGCAGTCGTACATGACGAGGGTGATGTCGTGGCTGGGCTCTGCGAGCGTCGCTGCCAAATGTAAGAACACCGCGTCGCCGGACTTCATGTCCGAGGTTCCGCAGCCGTACATCAGGCCGTCGACGACGCGGCTGGGCACGTTGTCGGCGGCGGGCACGGTATCGGTGTGACCGGCCAACAGCACCCGTGACGACCGACCCAGATGGGTGCGCGCCAGCACGGCGTCACCGTTCCTGACCACTTCGAACCACGGTGCCTGGGCGCGCAGCGCGGCCTCGATCTCGTCGGCGATGCGCTGTTCGTGGCGCGACTCGCTGGGAATGTCCACCAGCGCCGCGGTCAGTGCGATCGGGTCAGCACGCAGATCCAACACAAGTGACCAGGCTAGCGGCTCTCTGGAAACAGTTCGGAATAGACAGCCGGTCCGGCCCGTTGCGATGAGAGCACTAGACAGACAGGTCTACTCAATTTGGGAGCCAGCATGACAACCGCATCACAGATCGCACTCGTCACCGGCGCTACCTCGGGGATCGGACGGGCCGTTGCGCTCGATCTGGCCCGGGACGGCTACACCGTGATCGTGCACGGACGAGATGCCGCCCGAGGTGCGGCAACCGTTCAGGAGATCGAATCTCGAGGCGGCCAGGCCCGCTTCATCGCCGCCGACCTCAATGACCCGGCGGCAGTAGACGCGCTGGCAACCGCCGCAGGCGAGGCCGAGGTGCTGGTGAACAACGGCGGTTTCTCCTGGTTCGGCCCCACCGCGGACCTGGATGTCGACACCTTCGATGAGCTGTTCGGCAGCAATGTGCGGGCGGCGTACCAGTTGGTCGCGTCGCTTGCGCCCGGTATGGCGGCGCGTGGACACGGCAGCATCGTCAGCGTCGACAGCATGGCGGGCCATGTCGGCTTGGCCGGCGGTGCCGCCTACAGCGCCACCAAGGCCTCACTCACCGCCATGACCCGCGCCTGGGCCGCAGAGTTCAGCCCCGCCGGGGTGCGGGTCAACTCAGTTGCCCCGGGTCCGGTGTTCACCGACGATTCCAAACGCGAACTCATCGAAAACCTGGCCGCCACAACCCTGTTCAAGCGAGGCGCGCAGCCTGAGGAGATCTCCGCAGTCATTGCCTTCCTGGTATCCCCGAAAGCCGGCTACATCACCGGCGCTGTGATCCCCGTCGACGGCGGCCGGACGGCGGTGTGACATGACTACTCCCAACGAGCAGGTTGCGCTGTACGAGGCCACCGACGGACGAGAAGGCGGCACCCTGGAAGGCAGGCCGGTCGTCATTTTGAGCAGTGTCGGTGCCAGATCCGGCACCGTCCGAAAGAATCCGGTGATGCGCATCAAAGAGGGCGAGACCTATGTCGCCGTCGCCTCCAACGCAGGTGCCACCAGCAACCCCGCGTGGTACCACAACCTGGTGGCGAACCCTGCGGTGTCGCTGCAGGACGGCGCCGTCGTTCATCAACTGCGGGCTCGGGAGGCCCACGGCGACGAGTTGGCACGCTGGTGGCAGGTCGCCGAACGTGCCTGGCCGCATTTCCCGCAGTACCGGGCGACAGCCGGACGGGACATCCCGGTGATGCTGCTGGAGCCTGCCACCCCGGACGACAGATGAGCACGCACCGTTCGGCGCGCGACCGACTGCTTGATGCCGCCAATGAGCTCTTCTACAACGAAGGTGTTCAGACCGTCGGTATCGACCGGGTGATCGAGCGCGCAGGTGTGGCGAAAGCCTCGCTGTACAACACCTTCGGCAGTAAGGAGGAGTTGGTGCGCGCGTACCTGAAAGGCCGCCACGTGGGGACGACCGAACGACTGAGGGCGGCGATCGCGACGCATACCGACCCGGTGCGCCGACTGCTGGCACCGTTCGACGTGCAGGTGGAGTTGTTCCGCCAGAATGACTTTCGTGGGTGCGCCTTCATCTCCGCCACCGCGGAGGCGGCAGACGGCGGGCTCGTCGCACAAGCCGCTGACGAGTTCCGCGCGGACATTCGCGCGCTGTTCACCGACCTGACCCGTGAGGCGGGTGCCCGTGACGCAGACGCGCTGGGGTATCAGTTGCATCTGATCTACGACGGAGCGGGGATCAGTGCGCGGATGGATCGGGATCCGTCGGCCGCCGTGCAGGGGCGAGCCGCGGCAGCGGTCCTGATCCAGGCAGCACTCCAGTAGCCTTACCTACCGTGACTGCCGCATCTGGCGTCGGCCTGGCCACCATCGCCGCCGACGGAACCGTACTGGACACCTGGTTTCCTGCCCCCGAACTGGCCGGCGACGGGGTATCGGGGACCACGCGCCTTTCGGTCGCCGAGCTGACCGACAACCTGGCCGAGCTGACCGGCCCGGACGCCGACCGTGATGTCGAGGTCGTCGCGGTACGCACCACGATCGCCTCTCTGGACGACAAGCCCGTCGACACCTTTGATGCGTACCTGCGGCTGCACCTGCTCTCGCACCGCCTGGTCAAGCCGCACGAGGCCAACCTGGACGGCATCTTCGGCCTGCTGACCAACGTGGTGTGGACGAACTTCGGACCGGCCGCGGTCGAGGGCTTCGAGCTGGTCCGCGCCAAGCTGCGCCGCCGGGGCGCCGTCACCGTGTACGGCGTCGACAAGTTCCCGCGGATGGTCGACTACGTGTTGCCGACCGGCGTGCGGATCGCCGACGCCGACCGGGTCCGGCTGGGCGCGCACCTGGCAACCGGCACGACGGTCATGCATGAGGGGTTCGTGAACTTCAACGCCGGCACCCTGGGCACCTCGATGGTGGAGGGCCGCATCTCGGCCGGCGTGGTGGTCGACGACGGCTCCGACGTCGGCGGCGGCGCCTCGATCATGGGCACCCTGTCCGGCGGTGGTAAAGAGGTCATCAAGGTGGGCAAGCGCTGCCTGCTGGGCGCGAACGCGGGCGTGGGCATCTCGCTGGGCGACGATTGCGTCGTCGAGGCCGGCCTGTACGTCACCGGCGGCACCAAGGTGACGGCGTCCGACGGCCAGACGATCAAGGCCAAGGAGCTCTCCGGCGCGAACAACCTGCTGTTCCGGCGCAACTCGCTGTCCGGCGCGGTCGAGGTCGTCAAGCGGGACGGCACCGGCATCACGCTGAACGAGGCGCTGCACGCCAACTAGTGACACGCCACGATTGGACCGTCAGCACCTATGCGGGCGCAGCCTGGGGCGGCGCCTTCTGGCTGGTCCTGACGGTGCTCACGTCGTTGCTCAGAGCTGATCCGCCACCGAACGCCCCGCTGGTGACGGTTGCAGCGTCACTTATCGTCGGCGGCGCGGGCTTGGCGGTGTACCGCTTCGTCTGCCGCCGCGTCGGCGCGGCCGTCGCGATCGGTGCGTTCATCGGCCTCCCTGTCTTCGCTTGGTTGTTGCTGTGGCAGAACGTGTTCCCCTGGCAATGAACGACTCGACGCCGATTTCTACGCCAGGGCCGTCGTCGGCGGGCGACCACAGCCCTCCTGCAGAAAACGGTGAACGCCTCGGCCTTCAGCCGCTGCTGGGCCTGCTTCTCGGCGCAATCTCCGGCGTCATCCACCCCGGACTGTTCTACCTGCTGTTCCCGACGTGGATCATCCCGGCGTTGATCGCCGGCCTGCTCTCGATCAGTCCGCGAACACGGCAGTTAGCCTTGGGCTTCGGGGCAGCATCAGTGGGTTGGCTGGCGTTCTCCGTGGCATTCTTCATCTTCGGTGCGATAGGACCGTCCTTCCGCTAGACATTCAGCAGCCCGACACCCTCAACAGCGCCACCCCATGCCGGGGAACCGCCGCCTCGACGGGCCCGGTCGTCGTGGAGTCGTTGTGCTGCCACAGGTCGCGCACGACGTGGCACGTTCCGTCCGGCAGGCCGATCGCACTCAGTGAGGTGCTCAGGCGCACAGTGTCGTCGGCCTGGTTGAACAACCCGACCGCCACCGATCCGTCGGCCATCGGCTTGACCAACACCCGCGGATCACCCGAAAGTGGATGAGCTTGCTTCACCAGCGGATCCTGGTCGACGGCGATCACCTCGCGGTTGGTGAGCACCGCGCGAGTCTGGTCGGACATGTCACGAATATCGTTGCCCGCCAACAGCGGCGCCGCCAGCAACGCCCACAGCGAGATATGTGTCTGCTGTTCCTCGGCGGTCAGGTCGGGGCGGGGCGAGCCCATCGACATGGTCGGATGCCCCACCACGAACTGGTGCCACCCGAGTCCGATCACCATCATGTCGGGATCGTTGATGTGTGACGGGCCGCTGTGTGACGCTGCCGCCCCGGCTTCGGTGAACGCCTGACTGACCCCGGCCAGTCCCTCGGCCCACAGTGCGGAATCACCCCATGCCGGCACCAGATCGACTGCGTTGCGGGTGATGTCGGACGTGTGGGACCAGTCGTACTCCATGCCGGCACCGGGATCCCCGGAACTGTTCGGGTTGATGCTGTAGATGATGTGTCGGCCGGTGGCCCGCAACGCGTCACGCATGGCGGTGAAGTACTTGACCTGATCGTCGTGGCCGGCGGCCATCCGGCACCAGTCGTATTTCAGGTAGTCGACACCCCAGTCGGCGAACGTCTGAGCGTCGGCTTGCTCGTGGCCCGCGCCGCCGATCCGCGGATCTTGGCCGCAGCCCTGGTTGAACGGGCTGTGGTAGATGCCGAGCAGCATCCCCCGGTCGTGGGCATACCGTGCCAGAGCCGCGATCCCGTGAGGGAATCGGTCCGGGTCGGCCTGCAGATGGCCATCGCTGTCGCGGGTGGGAGCCGCCCAGCCGGCATCGAGGTTGACGTAGCGGTAGCCGGCGTCGCGCATACCGGAGGACACCATCGCATCGACGGTCTGGTGCACGCTCTGCTCGGTCAGTTCGATACCGGAGTTCCACGAGTTCCAGCCCATCGGCGGGGTCAGCGCCTGCGGCGGTGGGGCCGACGCGCATCCGGCGAGCAGCAGGACACACGCCGCCAGCCAAGCCAGTGCACGCATCCGGCCATGGTGGCAGCACAGGCTGGGAGCCACGTGTGGACGGTCCACCCATCGACCGATAGAAATCGGGCGCCGGAATTGTCAGAATGACCGGCAGCAGGCAGAAAAGGGGTGCAGTGGTGATCGTCCTCACGGATACCGTACAGACCTGGGGCCATTCGGCCACCGTTCACTATTCGCACGCCGCACGGTCCGTCGTGGCGCAATCGGCGCTCGCGCTGCACATGGAATTCAACTCGAACATCGGCCCGAACCCGATCTTCCGGAGCTACGGCCTCATCCGGACCGCACTGGCCAATGGCACCACGATCACGGTGAACGGACCATCCTTGGTCACAACAGGTCTGACGGAATTGCATGTCGAACTCATCACCGACAACGGCGCCTCCGTGGCGGTGATCAATCAGTTCGACACGACGGGCGCATTCACCGGCGCGCCGGAAGTAGCCATCAGCGTGCGTCGGGTTTCGTTTCACCGGCCAGTGAACGGCACAACCGCCTACGCCCACACCACGAAAGTCTTTGCCGGTGGCCGTGACATCAGCGAGCAGGAAGCCATCGACACGGCGACGGCGAACCTGCGCAGCCTCGGTCTCGATCCGGCCACCCTGACCATGAAGGTGACGACCGACGCCGAAAGCGCTTCCCGTTTACAGCGATTGGACGTCGAAACCAACGAGCTGGTCGACGAGCCGGCCGAAGGGCGACTCAGCTAGCAGGTTCGGCCGCCAAGATGCAGAACTCGTTACCTTCCGGGTCGGCGAGCACCACCCAACTCTGGTCGCCCTGACCGATGTCGACATGTCGGGCACCGAGCCCGAGGACGCGCTGAACCTCGGCGTCCTGGTCCTCCGGCGTGAAATCCAGGTGCAGCCGGTTCTTCAGCGACTTGTCTTCCGGCACACCCAGGAACAGCCAGTCCGGGCCGGCACCGGGCGGCGCCTTCAGTACGACATCGCCATCGTCGTCGACATGGTGACTCCAGCCCAGCACCGTCGACCACCAAATCCCCTGGGCCTCTGGGCTGCGGGCGTCGATGCACAGAGCAGAAAATTTCAGTCCCACGTCATCAGCTCCTTCTTCAGGACTTTACCCATGGCGTTGCGTGGCAGCGCGTCAACCAGCCGCACCTCGCGTGGCCTCTTGTGCACCGAAAGTTGCTGTGCGACAAAGTCGACAACCTGTTCCGGCGCAACGGTTCCGACCACGAATGCGACGATGCGCTGACCCAGATCGTCATCGGGCACACCGACCACCGCCACCTCGTCCACTCCGGGATACCCGAGCAGCACCGTTTCAATCTCGCCGGCGCCCACCCGGAAGCCACCCGTCTTGATCAGGTCGACCGATTCGCGTCCGACGATGCGGTGCATCCCACCGGCGTCGATGACGGCGACGTCGCCGGTGCGGTACCAGCCATCCGCGTCGAACGCCTCGGCGGTCGCCTCGGGGCGATTGAGGTAGCCGCTGAACACGGTGGGGCTCTTGATCTGCAGACGGCCGATGGTTTCGCCGTCGTGTGGCATCGGTGCTCCGTCGTCGTCGACGAGGCGGGTCTGCACGCCGGGCAGCGGCAGGCCCACCCAGCCGGGGCGGCGTTCCCCGTCGACCACCGTGCTGATGGTGATCAGGGATTCGGTGCTGCCATACCGTTCGATGGGCGCGTGCCCGGTGAGCCGGACCAAGGCGTCGAACACCGGTACCGGAAGCGGCGCGCTCCCCGACACCAACAGGCGGGCGGATGCCAAAGCCCGGGCGGATGCCTCGTCGGCGACCACCCGCGACCAGACGGTGGGCACCCCGAAGTACAGCGATCCGGCAGCTTCGGCGTACGCCTCGGGAGTCGGTTTTCCGGTGTGCACGAACCGATTTCCGATGCGCAACGAACCGAGCAGGCCGAGCACCAGGCCGTGCACATGGAACAACGGCAACCCGTGCACCAGCGTATCCGCGGACGTCCACTGCCAAGCGGCGGCAAGGGCATCGATGTCGGCGGCGACGGCGCGACGGCTGACCACGACTCCCTTGGGTAGGCCGGTGGTGCCGGAGGTGTAGATGATCATCGCCGGCGAGTCGGGTGACGGTTCGGCGTAGCGGTGCCAGGACCGGGCATGCATCCGCACCGGAATATGCGGCAGCCCTTCGGTTTCGGCGGGCAGTTCACCCAGCCAGGCCTGCGCGCCGGAATCGTTGAGGATGTGCGCTCGTTCGGTGGCACCGACATCGGCGGGCACCGGCACGAATGGCACACCGGCGATCAGGCAGCCGGTGATGGCCAGCACCGTGCTGGCTGACGGGGTCGCCAGAATCGCGACGCGGCGCGCCACCGACACCCGTTCGGCGGCCGAGGTGCCCGCCCCCACCAGGTCACTGCGGCTCAAGGTCATACCGTCGATGCGCACGGCGTCGGCGAGATCATGTCCGGCGGCCACGGCTGCGGGGTCCAACGAAGTCAACAACACGCTGGTGAGGCTACTCTGGGCGGGTGGACCCGATCGAAAGACTGGCCAGTCGTGAGGTGTACCGCAACAACTGGATGGTGGTCCGGGAGGACGATATCCGCCGTCCCGACGGCTCACTCGGGATCTACGGCGTCGTTGTCAAACCGTCGTATGCGCTGGTGATAGCGCAGGACGGCGACCGGTACCGCATGGTGGAGCAGTATCGCTACCCAATCGGCCTGCGGCGCTGGGAATTTGTCCAGGGCACCGCGCCCGGCACTCTCGGCGGTGACGAACCGGAGCCCGCGGCCCTGGCCGAGCAGGAGCTCCGGGAGGAGACCGGGCTGCGCGCCGAATCGTGGCAGATCCTGGGCCGCCTCGACGTCGCCCCCGGCATGAGCAGCCAGCGGGGCTGGGCGTTCCTGGCCACCGGGGTCACCGAAGGCGAGCACGAACGCGAACATGAAGAGCAGGACATGCACAGCGAGTGGTTCACCGGTGCGCAGATCGACCAGATGATCCGCGACGGCACCATCACCGACGCGCAGACTCTGGCGGCGTGGATGCTGCTTCGTCTGCACAACGAGAACGGGTAGCCGAAGGCGCCGACGGTTTACGGTGCCTGGCTTACCGGGTGGCCCGTCCGACGGCCAGCGGATAGACGATCGTGGGCATCCCGCTCCACACCGCGTCCTTGGCTTCGACGGCAAATCCGCCGGCGCGCATCAACTCCAGCGTCGGGCGGTTGCAGACGCATCCACCGGCGAACGCACACCAGAACCGCGCGAAGAGGCCCTGGTACCACGCCAGCGGCGCCCAGCTTGCCCGGATGTGTTCGATGAACAAGAGCTGACCTCCTGGCCGCAGCACCCGTGCGATTTCGCGAAGGGCCCGTTCGGGTTCCGCCACGGTGCACAGCACCAGCGTCGCCACGACGGTGTCGACGGATGCGTTGGCGAACGGTAGGCGCTCGGCAGCAGCGCCGGAGATCACCGCCTCGCGACCACGCCGGTTGAGACGCCGGACGAGCTTGCGGCGCATCCCGGGATCGGGTTCGGTGAGCACCAACTCGTCGAGGCCGTCGGGATAGTGCGCGATGTTCAGCCCGGTTCCGGCGCCGATCTCGACGACGCGGCCGTGCGCCTGGGTCAGCAGTTTGCGCCTGCGTCGCCGCATGCCGACGATTTCGCCGGTCCAGAGGAACGGGTCGTACAGGACGGCCATGATGCGCAGCCACAACGAATGTGACGGGCGCGAGTCAACCTGGGTGAGCTCGGTCATGCCGCGAAACTACGAGCCGACGGCAGGGGCCCGCATCGCTCGATCCGGCCATCTTCGGGCGATGGCCCGAACCGGCCAGCTACAGCAGACCGAGCCGGAACGCCTCCGCGACCGCCGCGGTGCGTGACGGGCTGCCGAGCTTGCGGCGGATGTTCGCGACGTGGCGGTGCACGGTGTGGGCGCTGAGCCGCAACTGTTCGGCGATCTCGCGATCGCTCAGACCGCGGGACACGCAGCGCAGGACCTCGCGCTCGCGATCGGAGAGCAGGACCGACGCGTCCGGTACAGCCTCGGGCTGCTGCGGCGCCAGTGCGTTTCGACAGGCGCGGACCACCGCATCGATGTCGCCATGCCATGGAAAGTGCGAACTGCCTTGCAGCGGAACGAATGCCGCGCCGGGGATCGCGGCCGCAACTTCACGCCCGCACTCATACGGCACGGCACGGTCATCGCGGCGATGCACGACCGTCGTCGGGACCCGGACCAGCGGAAGGCGGGCGCGCACGTCCAGGCTGTAGACCAAGCGCAGCAAGGCCGCGGCGGTGTCCGCGGTGGCCGACTCGCGCTGCACCTGGGCGAAACGTTCATGCTCTGCCGCGTCGGCGCCGCCGAGAAAGATATCGCTGAGCACGCGCGACCCCAGGCCCCAGTGCGCGCCGACCGCGGTGACGATGGCGTCGGCGACACCGGGCGGGGTCAGCGCACCGCCATCGGGGTAGGAGCCGTAGAGCACCAGGCGATCCACGCGTTCGGGATATGCCGCGGCGAACGCGATGGCGGTGCAGCTGCCCGAGGAGCCACCGACCAGTGACACGCGTTCGAGCTGGAGTTCGTCGAGCAGCGCCCGCAGCACCGCGACTTCGCCGTCGAGGGTCAGATCGCCGTCATCCACGGTCCGATCGGACATGCCCGCGCCGAGCCGGTCATAGCGGATCAGCGTGGCGTCCGCGGCGACGCCGTCCCAGAATCGCCGCACACCGGCGTTCTGCCAGTCGAGTTCGAGGTGGCTGACCCACCACGCGGGGGCGACGAGGGGCGGCCCCTCGCCGCGCAGCTCGTACGCCACACGCCGCGAGCCCAGCGGCAGGAAGCGGATCGCAGACATCGTTCTGAGGGTACGACGGCTACCGGGAACCCGCGTGCCGCTTGGCTTTGGCGATGAAGCGGATGACCAGCGCACCGAGCACGATGATCAGGAACGGCCCGTAATACTCCGTGTAGGTCACGCCGCGGCGCCAGTAGGCGAGGAAGAACGCGAACCAGATGACGTAACTTCCGGTCACGTGCAGCCGGTGCCAAGTCTCGTAGCGCATCCGGCCGGCGACGCGGTCGAATGACGTGACGGTCATCGCGATGATGAAGCCGTACGCGATGAAGTCGACGACGTACACGCCATGCGGAGTGTGTTCGACGCCGGTATCGAACCGCGGCTTGTTGAGCAGGATCGTGGCGACGATGAAAAAGGCGTGCACCACATGGGATCCGGCGAACGCGACGCCGAGGTAGCGCCTGTTCCGGCGAATCCATCGGGTGGCGGCCGTGGGCCACAGCTGATAGAGCGACGACGCGGTGAACGCCAGCAGGAACAGGATCGCCGAGGTGCGCGCGGTGATGCGGATGCCGAGATTGGCACCGTTCGCGCCGCCGACGGCCGTGGCCGCGATGGTGGAGATGATGGCGACGGCGGCGATGAGGATTCCCGTGAGCTTCCAACCGGACAGGAGGGTGGACACCTGCCGAGGCTCAGTGGTGGTCATGGATCCATTCGAGCAGTCGCAGACCATCTCGTCCAACGAACGTTTCTCATTGGTTTCATCTCTTGAATAGATGACCTCCGGGTCACGATGCGATCACTAATTGACGCCGAGTGCTGTGGGGTCGCCGAGTTGTCGGTACCCGCCCCTAGCGTGGGGTTCGTCGGAGCTTGAGAGAAATTGGAAGAGAGATGTTTGTCCGTCGCGTCTGCGTCGCGGTACCGCTCGCCTTGGTCGCCTGTCTGGGTTTCACGCCGCCGGCGGCTGCCGCCGGTCAACCGCTCAATGGCCGTTACCAGGTGATCAGCTACGCCTCGCAGAAGAACGGCACCAGCATCGCGGCACGCCAGGCCGAACCGGATTTCGGTGCGGTCTACACCTTTTCGACGGCGTGCGGCAGCAGCTGCGTGGCCACGGTCATCGACGGGCCCGCCCCGTCGAATCCGACCATCCCGCAACCCCAGCGGTACACCTGGGACGGCGCCAAGTGGTCGTTCAGCTACGACTGGCAGTGGGAATGTTTCCGCGGTGAGGAGTATCCGCGGGTGTACAGCCCGGCAACCTCCTGGGTCACCTACGCACCACAACCCGACGGTTCCTTGCGCGGCAGTTGGTACACCGACATCCTCAGCGACGCCTGCCGCGGCAATGTCCTGATGCCGGTGGCCGCGTTCCCGGCCCCCTAACGCCGTAGCAGGCCCTCGGCCAGCGGAGTCGGTGAGCCGAACCGGTGGGCGGTCACCGCGACCGACTGCTCCCGCAGGAACGTCAGCAGCTCAACCCGCCCGGCCTCGACAACAGGCTGGGCGTACAGCGCGATGTCCACCCTGCCGTCGCTGACACGGGCGAACCCCTCCCGACTACCACCGAGCAGGCGCACCCGGGCAGGAGCGTTGTCGCGCAAGACTTCTTGCCAGGCCACCTCATCGTGCACCAGGCACGTCACGTCTGAGGAGTGAAGCGCCTCGACGATCGCGGGGTCCAGTGGCTCCGGGCTGGAGACCGTCACCTCCGCGCCGGCCAGAATGCCTGCCCCGGCTATCCGCAACAGGGACGCGGTGTCGGCACGTTCCGCGCGCACGGTGACAGGCACCGGTAGATACCGGAACATGTTCTTCTCCGCCATCAAGCCGGACACGTCCCGAGCGATCCCGAACTCCTGCGCCCAGGCCAGCGCATCCGACGCGAAAGATCGATCCAGGAAGGCAATCTCCTCGCCGGCCAGATCGAAATGCTGTGCAGCATCGAGTAATCGGCGGACCTCGGCGGCAATCGGGCCGCCTGTGGTCGCGGGTGAGGACCGCCAGTCACTGAGCCCGACCAGGTAGTTCGGACCGCCCGCCTTGCCACCGGCCCCGACCGCCGATTTCTTCCACCCGCCGAACGGTTGGCGCCGCACGATCGCCCCGACCGTCGACCGGTTCACGTAAGCGTTGCCGGCCTCGACACGGTCGACCCAACGTTCGATTTCGGCGCGGTCCAGGCTGTGCAGTCCTGCCGTCAGCCCGTAGTCGACCTGGTTCTGCATCTCGATTGCCTCGTCGAGGTCGTCGGCCGCCATCAGCCCGAGCACCGGGCCGAAGTACTCGGTGAGGTGGAACTCCGAGCCACGCCGGACGCCGGCCTTCACCCCGGGAGACCACAACCGGCCGGTGTCGTCCAGCGGGCGGGGTGCCACCAGCCACTGCTCTCCCGGCGCCAACTGCGTCAGTGCGCGCAAGAGCTTTCCGGCCGCGGGCTCGACGATCGGACCCATCTGCACGGTCGGGTCCGTGGGGTAGCCGACCTTCAACGAGGTGACGGCGTCGACGAGCTGGTCACGGAACCGCGCAGACCTGGCAACCGATCCGACCAGGACGCCCAACGAGGCGGCCGAACACTTCTGGCCGGCGTGCCCGAAAGCCGAGGACACCAAGTCCTTCACCGCCAGGTCGATGTCGGCGTGCGGGGTGATGACGATGGCGTTCTTCCCGCTGGTCTCCGCCAGCAGCGGCAGGTCGGGCCGGAAGCTGCGGAACAGCGCGGCGGTCTCGAACGCGCCGGTGAGGATCAGCCGGCCGACGCGTTCATCGGAGACGAGCTGGGTACCGAGGTCACGCTCGTCGACGTGCACCAGTTGCAGGACATCGCGCGGCACACCGGCATCCCAGAGTGCCTGCACCATCACCGATCCGCACCGGCGAGCCTGGGTCGCGGGCTTGATGATGACCGGGTTACCCGCGGCCAGCGCGGCCAGGACCGAGCCGGTCGGAATGGCGACCGGAAAGTTCCACGGCGGGGTTACCACCGTCAGACCGGCCGGGACGGCGACGGCGCCGTCGACGGTGTCGAGGTTCTCGGCCAGCGTCGCGTAGTAGTTCGCGAAGTCGATGGCCTCGGAAACCTCGGGGTCACCCTGGTCGAGGGTCTTTCCGCATTCGGCGGCCATCACCTCGAGCAGCACGGCGCGGGCGGACGCCAGTGTTCCGGCGGCACGCCTGAGGACGGCGGCACGCTCGGCGCCGGAGAGCGCCGACCACCCGGCGCCGGCCGCGACGCCGCCGGCGATCACGGCCTCCAGCGCTTCTGCATTGTGGACGGTGTGTTCGGTGACCAGTGCGCGGCCGGCCTCCGACTCCGCCACGCCGTCGGTGATTGCCCTGCCCCACAGCCGATTACCGGGTAGCGAGGGGTCGGTGTCGGCCACGTTGGCGAACGACCCGGTAGGGCACACCGCATCTGCTGGGTCGTCGGACCGTCGGTCCTGCCGGCGGTTCGGCGGGGGCACCGTGTCGTCGAGGTCCACCACCGACGCGAGGAATCGGTCCCGTTCCCGCTCGAACAACGCACTGTCGCTGTGTAATTCGAAGACGGCGGACATGAAGTTCTGCTGACTTGCGCCCTCTTCCAGGCGCCGGACGAGGTAAGCGATCGCCACGTCGAAGTCCTTCGGGTGCACCACCGGCACATACAGCAGCAGGCCGCCCACCGTGCGCCGGACCACCTCGGCCTGCGCCTCTGCCATGCCCAGAAGCATCTCGAACTCGACGCGGTCCCGGACGCCACGATGCCCTGCGAGCGTCCATGCGTAGGCGATGTCGAACAGATTGTGACCGGCGACGCCGAGTCGCACATTCGCCGTATGCTCCGGCCGCAGGGCGTAGTTCAGCACCCGCTTGTAATTGGTGTCGGTGTCCTGCTTGGTCGGCCATGTGGCCAACGGCCAGTCATGCAGGGATGACTCCACCTGTTCCATCGGAAGGTTGGCGCCCTTGACCAGGCGGACTTTGATCCCGGCACCTCCGCGTTCACGACGAGCCCGGGCCCAATCCTGAAGGCGCATCATCGCATTCAGCGCGTCCGGCAGATAGGCCTGCAGCACGATCCCGGCTTCGAGGCCGAGCAGTTCGGGCCGGTCGAGCAGCCGGGTGAACACCGCGATGGTCAAGTCCAGGTCGCGGTACTCCTCCATGTCGAGGTTGATGAACTTCTTGGCCGGCGAGGACGCCGCAAAACTGAACAGCGGCAACAGATTCTGCTCGATGTCGTCGACCGCCTCGTCGAACGCCCATGGCGAATGCGGCGGGACCGTCGCAGACACCTTGATCGACACGTAGTCGACGTCGGGGCGGGCGAGCAGCTGCTCGGTACCCGCGAGCCGCCGCGCCGCTTCTCGTTGTCCCAGCACGGCCTCGCCCAGCAGGTTGATGTTCAATGCGACGCCGCGGTCCCGGATGCGGGCAATCGCCCGGCCCAGCCGTGCGTCAGTCGCATCGACCAGGAGGTGACCGACCATTTGGCGTAGCGCTCGCTGGGCAATCGGAATGACGACGCCCGGCGCGACCACCGAGAACAGCGCTCCCAACTTCACCAACAGGCGCAGGTGCCACGGCAGGAAGCCGGGGGCGTTTCGCGCGAGGTCCCGCAGGTTCGCCGCCGCGACCACGTTGTCCTCGGGCCGGATCACGCCATCGACGAATCCGACGGTGAAATCCAACCCTCGCGGGTCGCGCAACACGTCGGCCAGCCGTCGCGCTGCGGGTGCGACCGGTTGGGCCGCGGCCTCGTCCAGCCAGGTCCGGACCAGGGCCACCACATCCGTCAGGAGATTCTTCTCGCCGCTCACCTGCGCCATCTACCCATGATGGGCGCTGCCGACGATTAAAATAAAGTGATGATTTCTGATGCGAAACTTTAAGTAAAGATGAAACATCAACGGCCGGATCTCCTGGACACCCGTCGACTGCGCCTGCTCTACGAACTGAGCCTGCGTGGGACGTTGTCCGACGTCGCCGAGGCCCTGCACCAGAGCCCGTCGTCGGTATCGCAGGCGCTCAACCAGCTGGAGCGCGAAGTCGGTGTGCCCCTCCTGGAGAAGGTCGGCAGGCGCCTGCGGCTGACACCCGCCGCCGAGGTGCTCGTCGAGCACACCGCCGCCATCTTGGCGCGGCTCGAACTAGCCGCCTCCGACGTCGCCGCACAGAGCGATCAGGCCTCCGGCACCGTGCGCCTGGCCGTCTTCCAATCCGCCGCGTCCGCCTTCATGCCCCAGATGCTCACCGAGCTGGCCACCCGCCATCCCCGCCTGCGGGTCACGATGTCGCAGCGCGAACCCGAACAGGCCCTCTACGAGACGTGGATGCGCGAGTTCGATCTGGTGATCGCCGAGGAGTATCCGGGGCATGCCGCCCGCGCGTATCCGGACCTGCACCGTGAGCCGCTGACCACCGATCTGCTTCGGCTGGCGGTGCCGCCGACCAGCGATCCGTGGCGTCACATCACGTCGGTGAAGGACGCCGCCGGGCTTCCGTGGACCATGGAACCGGTCGGCACCGCGTCGCGGCACTGGGCCGAACAACTGTGCCGCCAAGCCGGATTCGAGCCCGACATCAGATTCGAGACCGACGATCTCGAAGCCCAGATAGCGCTCATCGAGAACGGGAACGCGGTGGCGATCCTGCCGGATCTCATGCGCGTGCGTCGCCGGCCGGATGTGCGGGTCGTGGACGTGGATTCACGGCGGCGGTCGGTCTTCACCGCGACCAGGGCGGCGATCAGCAGCACTCCGGCAATCGTGGCCTGCCGCAAGGCGTTGGCCTCAGTGGTGCCCGAACACCTCGACGTGACCTGAGGGCCGTCAGGCCAACCGGGCCGCCGCGGCGTCGATGCGCTCATCCGTGGCGGTCAGCGCGATCCGGACATGCTGCGCGCCGGCGGGACCGTAGAACTCGCCGGGCGCGGTAAGGATGCCGAGTTCGGCCAGCCAGGCCACGGTGGCGCGGCACGGCTCCCCGCGGGTGGCCCACAGGTACAGGCCGGCCTCGGAGTGGTCGATGGTGAAACCCGCCTTGCGGACGGCGGCCGAGAGCACCTCGCGGCGACGGGCGTAGCGGTCGCGCTGTTCGGCCTCGTGCGCGTCGTCGTCGAGTGCGGCGACCATGGCGGCCTGCACCGGCGTCGGGACGATCATCCCGGCGTGCTTGCGGACCTCGAGCAGTTCGGCCACCAGCGCGGGATCGCCTGCGAGGAACCCGGCGCGGTAGCCCGCCAGCGAGGACGTCTTCGACAGTGAATGCACCGCCAGCAGACCGGTGTGGTCGCCGTCGGACACCGACGGATGCAGCACGGACAGCGGTTCGGCATCCCAGGCCAGGCCGAGGTAGCACTCGTCGGAGGCGACGATCGCGCCGCGTTCGCGCGCCCAGGTGACCACCTTGCGCAGATGATCCACCCCGAGCACCCGTCCGGTGGGGTTGCTCGGCGAGTTCAGGTACACCAGAGCGGGCTTCAGCGGTCCCAGCTGCGTCAGCGAATCTGCCGCCAGCACCTGCGCGCCGGCCAGGCGGGCACCGACGTCGTAGGTGGGATAGGCCAGCTCGGGGATGACCACCGTGTCGGCGGGACCGAGCCCGAGCAGCGTCGGCAGCCAGGCGATCAGCTCTTTGGTGCCGATCACGGGCAGCACGGCGGACTCGTCGAGGCCGGTGATGCCGTATCGGCGCAGCAGTGCCTCGCGTGCGGAGGCGCGCAGCGCCGCGGTGCCGGCGGTGGCCGGATATCCGGGTGACGCGCTGGCCGCGGCGAGCGCGTCCCTGATCACCGGCGCGACATCGTCGACGGGGGTGCCGACCGAGAGGTCGACGATGCCGTCAGGGTGTGCGCGGGCGGTGGCCGCAGCCTCGGCCAGTGTGTCCCAGGGGAATACCGGCAGCGCCGCGGACTTCGGGGTGCGGACCGTGCTCACTCGCCCTTGGGCTCGAGATCCTTGATCGCCTGCGGGTCGTTGTCGGTCTGGCCGACCTTCGACGCGCCTCCGGGCGAACCCAGTTCGGAGAAGAAGTCCGCATTGCTCTGGGTGTAGCTACTCCACTGATCCGGGACGTCGTCTTCGTAGTAGATCGCCTCGACCGGGCAGACCGGTTCGCAGGCGCCGCAGTCGACGCATTCATCGGGGTGGATGTACAGCATGCGTGCGCCCTCGTAGATGCAGTCGACAGGGCATTCTTCGATGCATGCCTTGTCTTTGATATCAACGCAGGGTTCGGCAATGGTGTACGTCACTGATGTCTCTCCTGTCGTCCAGTGGGCTGCTGGTCGGGTTTTTGTCTGTTGGGACTCTTCGAGTCTGCGGCAAGTATGCGATGCCGCCACCTGCTCGCGCCTCTAAGTGTGTCCTAACTTGCCGCCGCTTCGCGGTGGTTACTGATACTAGCCGTTGCAGATACACACGACTAGACACCGCGCGGCCGGAGTGTCACGTCAGTGCAACTTGTTGCATAGGACCAGCGGTACCGCATACGCTGCGGGCATGGCCCTGCAGCACGCGATCCTGGTTGCGCTGGGCGAACAGGCCGGTTCCGGCTACGAGTTGGGCCGCCGCTTCGACCGCTCCATCGGCTATTTCTGGGCGGCCTCCCATCAGCAGATCTACCGCACGCTGCGGGACATGGAGGCCCAACGCTGGGTGTCCGTGCAGGTGGTCGAGCAGCACAGCAGGCCCGACAAGAAGGTCTATTCGGTGTCGCCCGGCGGTCGCGCGGAACTCAAGCGCTGGATCGCCGAACCGCTGGCGGGGCGGGGCGGCACGGTGGCCGACCACCGGACCCGCGACCTGGCGGTCAAGATCCGCGCTGCGGCGTTCGGCGATATCGAAGCCGTCCGCACACAGGCCGCCGAACTACGGGCCGAACGCGCCACGCTGCTCGACACCTACCGCGGCTACCAGAAACGTCAGTTCCCCGACCCCGCCGCCCTCACCGGGACAGCCCTGCACCAATACCTGGTGTTGCGCGGCGGGATGCGCGCCGAAGAGGGCGCGATCGAATGGCTGTCTGAAGTTCTAGAGGCCCTGTGAGTTCTGGAGGTTCTGTGAACTACCCAAACCTGTTGTCGCCGTTGGCTCTCGGCTTCACCACCCTGCGCAACCGGGTGGTGATGGGGTCGATGCACACCGGCCTGGAGGATCGGGCCCGCGACACCGATAAGCTCGCCGCGTACTTCGCCGAGCGCGCCCGCGGCGGCGTCGGGCTGATCATCACCGGCGGCTACGCACCCAACCGCACCGGATGGCTGTTGCCCTTCGCCGCGGAGATGCTTTCGACCGCCGACGCGCGCAGGCACCGCACCATCACCCGGGCCGTGCACGACGAGGGCGGCAAGATCGCGCTGCAGCTGCTGCACGCGGGACGCTATGCCTACCATCCACTTTCGGTCAGCGCGTCGTCGATCAAGGCTCCCATCAATCCGTTCCGCCCCCGCGCGCTGCGCGATGTGGCCGGCACGGTCTCCGATTTCGTGCGGGCGGCACTGCTCGCCCGCGACGCCGGGTACGACGGCGTCGAGATCATGGGCAGTGAAGGGTATCTGCTCAATCAGTTCCTCGCCCCGCGCACCAACAAGCGAAAGGATGCCTGGGGTGGCACCCCGGAGAAGCGGCGGCGCTTCCCCGTCGAGATCGTGCGGCGGGTGCGTGAGGCGGTCGGGCCCGACTTCATCATCGTGTACCGGATCTCGCTTGCCGACTTCGTCGAGGACGGCCAGACCTGGGACGAAATCATCGCGCTGGCAACCGAAATCGAGGCGGCCGGGGCGACGATCCTGAACACCGGCATCGGCTGGCATGAGGCCCGGGTACCGACCATCGTCACGTCCGTGCCCAGCGGCGCCTTCGTGGGGACCAGCAGTGCGCTCGCCGAGCATGTGCAGATTCCGGTGGTGGCGTCCAACCGGATCAACATGCCGCAGGCAGCCGAACAGATCCTCGCCGACACGCACGTGCAACTGATCTCGATGGCCCGTCCCCTACTGTCCGATCCGGATTGGGTACGCAAGGCCGCCGAGGACTCCGCCGACCAGATCAACACCTGCATCGCCTGCAATCAGGCGTGCCTGGACCACGCATTCGTGCATAAGACGGTGTCCTGTCTGTTGAATCCGCGAGCGGGGCACGAGACCGTTCTGGTTCTCGGCCCGACGCGGCAGGCCCGGTCGGTGGCGGTGGTGGGCGCGGGCCCCGCCGGACTGTCCGCGGCGGTGAGTGCCGCCCAGCGCGGTCACCGGGTGACGCTATTCGAGGCGTCGTCGTCGATCGGTGGCCAATTCGATTTGGCGCGAAGGGTTCCCGGCAAAGAAGAATTCAACGAGACGTTGCGCTACTACACCCGGATGCTCGAGGTCCACGACGTATCGGTGCGGCTAGAGACTCGGGCGGACGTCGATTCACTCGCCGACTTCGACGAGGTGGTGCTGGCCACCGGCGTGACTCCCCGGCTACCCGACATCCCGGGCATCGATCACCCCATGGTGCTGTCCTACGCCGACGCGCTCCGCGGGGCGCCCGTCGGGGCGTCGGTCGCCGTGATCGGCGCGGGCGGAATCGGTTTCGACGTCAGCGAATTCCTGGTGACAGAACAGTCGCCGACCTTGAACGTGAAGGAATGGAAGGCCGAGTGGGGTGTGCTGGATCCGCAGGACGCACCCTCCGTTCGCGGCTCGTTGACGAAGCCCATTGTCCTACCCGCCGCCCGCGAGGTGTTCCTGCTGCAGCGCACCTCCGGCGCCCAGGGCCGGGGGCTGGGCAAGACGTCGGGATGGGTGCACCGCGCCGCCCTGAAAGCCAAAGGGGTGCAGCAACTCTCCGGGGTCAACTACGAGCGCATCGATGACGCGGGGCTGCACATCAGCTTCGGGAAGGACCATTCCGGCGCTCGCGTCCTGGCCGTCGACAACGTCGTCGTGTGCGCCGGCCAGGAGTCGGTCCGCGACCTGGAGGATCAGTTGCGTGCCCGTGGCCTGGCACCGCACGTCATCGGCGGCGCGGCCGTCGCCGCCGAGTTGGACGCCAAGCGGGCGATCCGGCAGGGCACCGAGCTCGCCGCGCGGCTATAGCCCTTCCCCTCTGCGCCAGCGTGCGCGTTTGCACGCCGACGCGCCACCGTCGATGGCATTTCGTGCACGTTCGACGGTGGCGGCCGAGACGGATCAGGCCTGGCGCAGCGCCTCGATCTCCAGCGTGATCGTCACCTTGTCCCCCACGACCGCTCCACCGGTCTCCAGGGGTGCATCGAAGCTGATGCCGAAGTCCTTGCGGTTCAACACGACCGATGCTTCGAAACCGGCCACCGCGCCATGCCCCATGCCCGGGTTCACGCCGTTGAACTCCAGCTTCAGCGAAACCGGCTTGGTGACACCCTTGAGGGTGAAGTCCCCGTCGAGCACGTAGTCGTTGCCATCGGCACGCACCGCGGTCGAGGCGAAGGAAGCCGTCGGGAACTGCTCGGTGTCGAAGAAGTCGGCGGCCTTGAGGTGCGCATCGCGCTGCTCGTTGCGGGTGTTGACGGAGTTGACGTCGATGGTCGCGGTCACCGACGGGGTGCCGTCCTCGGCGACGACGATCGCGCCGGTGAAGTTGTCGAAGGTGCCGCGAACCTTGCTCACCACCAGGTGACGCACGGAGAAGTTGACCGAGGAATGCACGGGGTCCAGGGCCCAGGTGCCGGCGGTCAGGTCGGTGGCTACAGCTGCGGTCATGAGGTCTCCTAGATTTTCGGTGCCGGCCGTCCCGGCACCCTCACCTCATGCAAACGGACCATGGTCCGCATTCATTCCGCGATGCGGAAATTAGCCCCCGCCCCACACCGCCCGCGCCCCCGAATCGCCGACCCTGATCACCGCGACGATCGCCGCCACGCCGACGACCAGGGCGATCACCGCCACCACCGCGGCCACCCCGCGGCCGTGGCTGGACCGCCAGTGCAGCAGCGCCAACAGCACCGCCACCACCAACAGGGCGACGGCGATATACGGCATCCAGTCGCCACGTTCGGCATGCTCCTGCAGCACCGCTGTGGGCTTCGGGAACGACGCGATCAGCGATTCCCCCGCCTCGACGGTCAACGGCGTCAGCGCAGCCGTCACTGCGGCCAGTGCCAGCACCAGCCACACCAGACGTTCGCGCGCGGCCGGCCACACGGCGCAGAGGATCTCCAAGAGCGCCACGAGTGGCACCAGCACGACGATGGCGTGCACGAAAAGCGGGTGAGCCGGTAGCCCTGCAATCGTGTCCATGCGCAGAGGGTCGCACGTCACGCCGCGTGAACGTGCGCGAAATGCCACGAATTGCGGCGTGTCTCTGTGCAAACACGCGCGCTCGCGGGAAAGAGTTAGGCAGCCATCGGGGTGTAGGTGGTGGTGCGCTGCCGCGCCGGGCGGCCGATCCCCTCGGCGATGGCGGCCAGTTCCTCGACGGACTTCGACGAGCCGTTCTCCGACCCGGCCATCCGCGAGATGGTCTCCTCCATCAAGGTGCCGCCCAGGTCATTGGCACCACCCTGCAGCATCACCTGGGTGCGCTCGACACCCAACTTGACCCACGACGTCTGGATGTGAGAGATCCTGCCGTGCAGCATGATCCGGGCCAGCGCATGCACCGCCCGATTGTCCCGGTGCGTCGGGCCCGGGCGTGCGCCACCGGCCAGATACAGCGGGCTGGACTGGTGCACGAACGGCAACGGCACGAACTCGGTGAAACCACCGGTGCGGTCCTGGATGCCACGCAGCACATTGAGGTGCCCCACCCAGTGCTTCGGGGTGTCGACGTGCCCGTACATCATGGTCGAGCTCGACCGCAGCCCCACCTCATGCGCGGTGGTCACCACGTCGATCCATTCCGAGGTGGGCAACTTGCCCTTGGTCAGCACCCATCGCACCTCGTCGTCGAGGATCTCCGCGGCCGTGCCGGGGATGGACCCGAGCCCGGCCTCACGCAACGAGGTCAGCCACTCCCGGACCGACAGGCCGCTGCGGGTCACGCCGTTGGCGATCTCCATGGGAGAGAACGCATGTACATGCATCGACGGCACCCGGGCCTTCACTGCACGGACCAGATCCGCGTAACCGGTGACCGGCAACTCCGGGTCGATCCCGCCCTGCATGCATACCTCGGTGGCGCCGACGACGTGCGCCTGCCAGGCCCGTTCAGCGACCTCATCGGTGGACAGCGAGAACGCGTCGGCGTCGCCCTTGCGCTGGGCGAACGCGCAGAACCGGCAGCCGGTGTAGCAGATGTTGGTGAAGTTGATATTGCGGTTCACGACGTAGGTGACATCGTCGCCGACGGCATCGCGGCGCAACGAGTCCGCAAGGGCGGCAACCGCATCCATGGCGGAACCGTCCGCGGTGGCCAACGCCAGATACTCGTCGTCGCTGCAGCCGCCCGGGTTGCGTTCGGCCGACCGCAACGCCGCCAGCACATCGGTGTCGATGCGTTCCGGGGCGCGGGCGGCCAACTCGGACACCTTCGCCCGGATGGACTCCCAGTCACCGAAGGCGCTGCCCAGGTCGCTGCGGGTCTCGGTCAGCCGGCCCTCGGTGTCGATCGCCGCATGAAGATCGATGCGGCCCAACGACTCCGATGCCTCGTCGGGTTCCTGCCAGGGCCGACCCTCCGGATTCACGTCCAGCGCCCAGCCGGTGTCCGGATCAGCCAGTGCGTCGACATGACTGCGCACTCGCGGATCGATCCACGCCGCACCCGCCTGCACGTAGTTGGGCTGCGCGGTAAGACGTTGCACCAGTTCATAACCCGCGTCGGCGGTCACCTGTGCCAGTTCGTCCAGCCCGGGCCACGGACGCTCCGGGTTGACGTGGTCGGGGGTCAGCGGCGACACGCCACCCCAGTCGTCCACGCCGGCGCCGACGAGTGCCAGGCACTCCTCGCGGGAAACCAGATTCGGCGGGGCCTGGATACGCATCTTGGGCCCCAGCACCAGCCGCGTCACCGCGACGGTGGCCAGGAAATCGTCGATCCCGGTGTCGGGCACCGCGGCCATCGCGGTGTGATCCTTCGCGCGGAAGTTCTGCACGATGACTTCCTGAACGTGCCCGAATTCCTTGTGGGAGCGCCGGATCGCGTGCATGGTCTCGGCACGCTCGGTCAGCGTCTCACCGATACCGACCAGCAGGCCGGTGGTGAACGGGATCGACAACCGGCCCGCGTCATCAAGAGTGCGCAAGCGCACCGCCGGATCCTTGTCGGGGCTGCCGTAGTGCGCCAGGCCCTTGGTCTCATACAGCCGGCGTGACGTCGTCTCCAACATCATGCCCATCGACGGCGCCACCGGCTTCAGCCGGGACAGTTCCGACCAGCTCATCACTCCCGGATTGAGATGCGGCAGAAGGCCGGTCTCCTCGAGCACCCGGATGGCCATCGCCCGCACGTAGTCCAGCGTGGAGTCATACCCGCGTTCGTCCAGCCACTGCTTGGCCTCGTCCCAGCGCGCCTCCGGGCGGTCCCCGAGGGTGAAAAGCGCCTCCTTGCAACCCAATTCCGCACCGCGCCGGGCGACGTCGAGAATTTCGTCGGGCTCCATGAACATGCCCTTGCCCTGGGCACGCAGCCGGCCGGGCACGGTGACAAAGGTGCAGTAATGGCAGGTGTCCCGGCACAGATGGGTGATCGGGATGAACACCTTGCGCGAGTAGGTGACCGGTAACCCCCCACCGGGGCCGCGGCGGCCTGCGGAATCCAGGCCGGCATCACGCACCCGCGCCGCACTGGCACACAGATCGGCGAGATCCTCACCCCGCGCGGTCATCGCGACGGCGGCTTCTTCGACATTGAGCGCCACCCCGTCGCGGGCGCGCCTCAACACGCGACGTAACGCGGACGTACTGGGCTTCGGCGGGATCACCGGACTGGGCAGATCGGAGCCGTGCTGCGGGTTCAGAGCCACTCCCCTGTAACCCGGGTGTCGACGCGAATCATCCGCGCGTCTCACTATCTGAAACCACTGCCCCTGCCATAGGGCCACATTAGCCTTCACCGCACGGGCCGATGCGCGCCACATCCTCAATCGGTTGCCGAATGCACCGCACGCGGCCCGATGTCCCGTAAGTTCACAGGTGAAGCGGCAATTCGGAGGTGCTGGTGCCATGACATTCTCTGTCCGTTCGTGCCTGACGACCGGTGTTGCCGCGGTGGCGGCGGTGGCCATCACCGCCGCCCCCACCATCCCGACGCCTGTCGCACATTCGGAGACGGTGGCACAGGTACGCGTCGTCGAGCAGCCCGTCCGACTGACCGCAGCCGTCCAACCGGCGGTGGCTCCGTCGGCGGCGGCGCTGCCCAACCTGCTCACCGACTGGGTGCGCACTCTCGTCCCGAGTTCGGCGGCCGCGTTCCCGACGCCGCAGTTCCCGCCCAGGGTCGGCGGCAACTCCATCAGCAGCGGCATCAAGAACGTGTACAACGCCGTGGAGCCGTGGGTGCAATGGGGCTTTGAGGTCGCCGAGTACGCAGTGGGCTGGATCCCCGTGGTGGGCTGGCTGTCCCCGCAGATCATGATCTTCTACAACCTGGGCGAACGCATCGTCCGGAGCATCACCTTCAACATCGCCGACTGGATCGGCGGCAGCGTCTCCTTCCTCCAGGGCTTGCGCAACGTCGCACGAGACACCATCAACTCGTTCATCTACTTCGCGAACGACGAACTGGCCTTCTTCCTGCCGCCGCTGCCACCGATCCCCCCGATCGGGGGCGGACTGGCCGCCGCCACGGCGGAGCCCCCCGCGCTGAAGCTGGCCACCACCGCCGACACCGTCACCAAAGTCGGCACCGTGACCGAGGAAACCAAGACCCCGGCGGCCGAGCCGGTGAAGGTCACCGAGCCCGCAGTCACCGAAGAAACGCCGGTCACTGAGCCGGTGACGACGCCCGAGACCCAGGCCGCCGAACCGGAGACCACACCCGAGGTCACGCCGGACGTCAAGGATGTGGTCAAGGACGACGCACCCGAGACCGCACCGGACACCACCAAGCCCGACACCACCGAGACCAAGCCGGAGACCAAGCCGGACACGAAGGCCGACACCACCGACACCAAGCCGGACACCTCGAAGCCGGACACCTCGAAGCCGGACACCTCGAAGCCGGACACCTCGAAGGCCGACACCCCGAAGCCGGACACCT
Organism: Mycolicibacterium cosmeticum; assembly: GCA_016197365.1. GTDB lineage: Bacteria > Actinomycetota > Actinomycetes > Mycobacteriales > Mycobacteriaceae > Mycobacterium > Mycobacterium cosmeticum_A. The sequence continues at coordinate 114,377 of JACPVS010000019.1, forward strand.
CGAAGGCCGACACCCCGAAAGCCGACACCGACAGGCCCGCGCCCAAGAAGGCCGAGCCGAAAAAGAAGAAGCGCGACCACCGCGCGTCGACCCCGAAGGCCGACACCCACGCGGCAGCCGACGCCGGCTAGAGCCCCCGGGGGTGGCTGCGCAACACCAGCACGGCCGGCAGGGACCCGACGACGATCAGCAGGAGCAGCAGCAGCGCACCGGACGCCGTCGTGGCGAACACGATGTCGCTGCCCGGCCCGCCGAGGGTCAGCGCGCCGATGGTCGCCAGCCAGCACCACAGGGGTAGCGCCCCGATGCGCGGCGACAGGGTCCACTGCAATGCCGCCCACACCAGGGCCGCATTGACGGCACCACTGATCAACGCGCTCAACGGGAACGGTGCACCACTGACACGCCAGGGCAGCAGGAAAGCCGCGAGCACCGCGGACAGCATTCCCCCGAGGCACAGCAATGAGAGCATGACGGGCGGCACCCAGGCCGGCCCGTCGGGTTCGTCGGGCGGCAGGTCGGACCCCGTCAGGTCGGGATGCTGTCGAGCAGCGCGACCAGTGAGCCGACCACCCACTGGAAATTGTCGGCGCGGTCCTGCTGATGCTGCAGATTGGGATCCAAATCCGGGTCCATGGGGGCAGCGTACCGCCCCGAACACACCAGCCCGGCCGCTATCCCAGATTCAGCCCGGCCAGCAGATCCGTTTCCACGCCACGGTCGTCGCGCTCGCCCGCGGTCCCGGCGACCAGCACGTAATGCTCGATGCCCCACAGCGGTAACGCCACCAGGTTCGACAGCGCCAGCGAACGCCCATCGGGAGCAACGGTCACCTGGGTGGCATGCGCCCGCAGGGCCGCGGCCTTGGCGGGCAGCTGCGCGGCCGCCTCGATGACGGCGTCGACCTTCTCATCGGGGTAACCGAACGTGATGTCTGACGGCTTGATCCGGATCCAGTCGGCGGGCGGCTCACCGATGTCGGACAGCCCGTCGACGATGCCCGACTGCGCCATCACCGTCCAATAGAACTTCGGCACCTCCCACGGCTCGCCCGGGTGTCCGTCTCCACCCGAGGCGGCGACGGCGGCCGTGGTGACCTCGTGTGCACGGATGTGATCCGGGTGCCCGTACCCCCCGTTCGGGTCGTAGCTGACGACGACGTGCGGCCGCAGGTCCCGGATGATCGCCACCAGGGCGGCGACGGGCCCGTCGATATCGGCGTCGACGAACCGCTCCCGATGCCGGGCCGGGGTGCCGGGCATCCCGGAGTCCCGCCAGCGCCCGGCCCCGCCCAGGAAGATGGGCTCACCGGCGCCCAGCGCCGCCAGCGCGGCCCTCAGTTCGGCGATCCGGTAGCCGCCCAGTTGATCGGCGGCGTCGACGGCGAGGTGTTGCCATCGGTCGCCGATGATCTCGCCCTCCTCACCGAGCGTGCAGGTGACCACGCGGACCGTGGCGCCCTGCGCCGCGTAGTGCGCGATGGTCGCGCCGGTGCCGAGTGATTCATCGTCGGGGTGGGCATGCACGAAGAGCAGCCGAGGTGTTTCCACTCCCCTAGATTTACCCTGTGCCGGCTGCCCACGCGAAGAGCCCCGATGAACGGCACCTTCTCGAGTTCGGTTGCGCGGTCCTCGCGGTGGGCCTGCTCGCCGGAGTGGCGGGCGCGGCCACCACCCTGCTGCTGCACTGGGTGGAGCATCTGACCTACCACTACCACCTGGGCACGCTGCTCACCGGCGTCGGCGCCGCGGGCCACATCCGCAGGGCGACCGGCCCGATGCTGGGCGGTGCGCTCGCGGGCCTCGGCTGGTGGCTGCTGCGCCGGCACGCTCCGGTGCCGTCGCTCACCGGGTCCATCGCCGAGCACCGCCCGCTGGCCCGGCTGCCGCTGGCCATCGACGCCGTCCTGCAGGTGCTCGTCGTCGGGTCCGGTGCCTCCCTCGGTCGCGAAGGGGCCCCCCGCCAACTCGCGGCGGTCTTCGGCGACGCCGCCACCCGCCGCTGGCACCTCACCCCACGGGACCGCGAGATCCTCCTCGCGTCGGCGGCCGGCGCCGGACTCGGCGCGGTGTACTCGGTGCCGCTGGGTGGGGCCGTCTTCACCATCACCATCCTGATGCGCAGCTGGCATCCGCGCGTCGTCGGCACGGCGCTGATCACGTCCAGCCTGGCGGTGGCCGTCGCGTCACCGGTGACCCACTTCGAGCATTCGCTGACCTGGCCGTCGGCCGACGTGTCGTACCGGTTCGTGCTGCTGGCGCTGGCCGTCACGCCGGTCGCCGTCGCGATCGGCATCGGGTTCGACCGGCTGATGCGGGCGGCGAAACCGAAGGTGGCATCGGCGTCGTGGGTGCTGATCCCCGGCATCGCGGCCGCCGGCTTGCTGACCGGTATCTGCTCGATCTGGTATCCCGAACTGCCCGGCAACGGCCGCAGCATCCTCACCGTCAGCGTCGACAGTTCACTGACGGTGTCGGCGGGCGCGGTGATCCTGTTGCTCAAACCGGTCCTGACCGCGCTGTTCCTGCGCGCCGGCGCCGTCGGCGGCCTGATCACCCCCGCGCTGGCCACCGGCGCGGCCGCGGGATCCCTTGTCGCACTTGTCCTCAACGAATTCGCGGGTACCGATCTGAACGTCCCGGCGGTGGCGCTGACGTGCGCCGCGGGCGTGCTGGCGATCACCCAGCGGGCGCCGTTGTTCGCGGCCCTGTTCGTGTGGGAGCTCGCCCGCCCACCGGAATGGCTGTTCCTGGTGTTCGTGCTGTCCGCCTTCGCGGCGCACGCGATGTGGAAGCGCGTCCACCCCGAGCGCTAAGGCTGCTTGACCCATTTCCCGGCGTCGCCGACGATCCCGACCGGGACCGCGCCGGACAAGCTGACGCCGCGCACGCGCGGGCCTGCGGCCACGATGGTGGTGTCCTGCAGGATTGGGAGCACGGTCGCCAGATTCCACAGTCTCGGCTCGACGGCATCGATCACCTTGCCGATCTCCTCGGTGCCGGCCAGCGCGGCTTCGATGCGCGGCTGAACACTGCGGTCGCAGACTCCGGTCAGGTTGCTGGGCACCGTCACCAGTTCACCGGTGCTGCTGGGCGCCGGGGCGGTGGCCGTCGGTGTCGGGGTCGGGGTGGGCGGGGCCGGACTGGCCGACGTCGGGGGCTGCGACGGCGACGTGCTGGCGGTGACGCTCGGCGACGGCGTCGCGGTGGACACGGGCGTCGCCTGCAGAGCGGGGCAGCCATACCGGGACGCGAGCGCGGTGGCCAGGTCGCCACCGGCCTGATGCCACCCGACGAGAGCGTCGACCTTGTTGTTGGCCAACGCATCTCCGTACAGGACGACGGGGTCGAGCGCCGACACCGACGCCGCGATGCCCACGCTGCGCAACTGGTCGGCGGCGGTGTTCGCCACGGCCACCGAGGTCGGGTCATTGGCCGCCACACCGATGACGAACGTCAGCGGCTGACCGTCCTTGGTGATCTGGCCACGCGAATCGTCGGGCGGTGGGGTGCCCGGCGTCGGCGGGGGCGTCGAGGACACCGGCTCGACCTGATATCCGGCGTCGGCAAGCAGTTGCAGGGCCGCCTCGCGGGTGATCGCCGGCGGCGCGGTCGGGACGTAGCCGGGGTCCGACGGGGAGCGCACCTGGGCCTGGGCGAGGGTGACGGTGTTGTCCGAACCGGCGCCCACGGCGGCCAGCAGGTCGACGTCCAGCAGACCGAACAGGGCCTTGCGCACGTGCGGATCGGCGAGTGCGGGTTGTTGTGCACGCAGCGTCAACTGCATCACCCGGGGCGTCACGATGCGTGCCGTCCGTACGTCCGGGATGGCCGAAAGTTGCGCGAACGCCGCCTGACCGCCGTGCACCTGCGCCACCTGGGTGTCACCGTTGCGGATCGAATCGGCAAGGGCCGCAGGCGCTCCCCCGCGGCGGAACAGAATCTGGTCGGGTGCGGCGGGCGGACCCCAGTAGCGGTCGTTGCGGGCCAGCAGGATCTCGTCGCGCTGCGGGTCGATGCTGTCCACCCGGAACTGGCCGCCGGTGACCGGCATGGTGCGCACCAATCCTGCGCCGAATCCGCCGGGTACGTCCTTCACGATGTGGGCGGGCAACAGGTCGTTGAACAACTCCCGCCACGCCGGGTACGGCTGGGAGAAGGTGACGACGGCGGTCTTGCCGCCTTCGACCGACTGCACCCCGGTGATCAGGTCATAGCCGGCGGGGTCGACCACACCGGGCTGACTGACCATCTGCCGCCACAGGTACCAGTAGTCGTCCGCGGCGATGGGCGCATTGTCGGTCCACGACGCCTCCGGCTTGATCCGGTAGGTGACGGTGAACGGCGCCTCACTGGTCACCTGTGCCGACACCAACAGGGTGGGGTCCAACTCCCAGCGCGAGCCGGTGGAGGCCGCCGGATCCGGGATGGGCCGGAACGAACTGGGCAGCACCAGCGCCGAGATGGCCGCGTTCACCGGCGACTGATCGGAGAGCAGATGCGGGTTGAACCCCGCGCCGATCGAATCGATGGCCATGATGATCTGCATCGATTTGGGCGGCGGCGGAGGCGTCGACTGACTGGTCTCGGTGCTCTGTGGGGCCGGCGGCGGACTCACCGTGCAGCCGGCCAACACCAGCGACGTTCCGACCAGGGCACCGGCCATGGCGCGGAATCGTCGGGGTGTCGGCACGGCACCCACAGTAACGGGCGTTGTCAGCCCTGCTGCTTCGCGCGCGACTTGGCCCGCGCCCGCAGACTGGCGGTCAGCTCGAGCTTGCGCACCCGCACGATCTCGGGGGTGACCTCCACGCACTCGTCCTCGGCGCAGAACTCCATGGCCTGCTCCAGGCCCAGTTCCAGCGGCCGGGCCAACGTCTCGAAGACGTCTGCCGTCGAGGACCGCATGTTGGTCAGCTTCTTCTCGCGGGTGGCGTTGATGTCGAGGTCCTCGGCGCGCGGGTTGATGCCCACGACCTGACCCTCGTAGGTGTCCTGACCGGGTTCGACGAAGAACTGGCCGCGGTCGGACAACTGGGTCATCGCGAACGGCGTGATCTTGCCGGTCCGATCCGACACCAGCGAGCCGGTGTGGCGGGCCCGGATCTCACCGGCCCACGGCCGGTAACCGTCGAACACGGCGTTGGCGATGCCGGTGCCGCGGGTCAGGGTCAGGAAGTCGGTGCGGAAACCGATCAGACCACGGCTGGGCACGATGAAGTCCATCCGCACCCATCCCGCGGCGTGGTTGGCCATCTCTTCCATGCGGCCCTTACGGGCGGCCATCAGCTGGGTGACGGCGCCGAGGAACTCGTCCGGACAGTCGATGGTCATCGCCTCGAACGGCTCGTGCACCTTGCCGTCGACGACGCGGGTGACCACCTGCGGCTTGCCGACGGTCAACTCGAAACCTTCGCGGCGCATCTGCTCGACGAGGATGGCCAACGCCAACTCGCCACGGCCCTGGACCTCCCAGGCGTCGGGCCGGTCGATGTCGACGACCTTGATGGACACGTTGCCGATCAGTTCGGAATCCAAGCGGCTCTTGACCATTCGTGCGGTCAGCTTGTGCCCGGACACCTTGCCGGCCAGCGGCGAGGTGTTGGTGCCGATGGTGACCGAGATGGCGGGTTCGTCGACGGTGATGCGTGGCAGCGCGTGCGCATGGTCGACGTCGGCCAGCGTGTCGCCGATCATGATCTCCGGCATGCCGGCCACGGCCACGATGTCGCCGGCGACGGCTTCGTCGGTACTGGTGCGTTCGACGCCCTCGGTGGCCAGCAGCTCAGTGATCTTGGCGTTGGTGATGACGGGGTGACCGTCCACTTCACGCATCCACGCGACCTGCTGGCCCTTCTTGATGCGGCCCTTGTAGATACGGATGAGGGCAAGACGACCGAGGAACGCCGAGGCGTCCAGGTTGGTCACCAGCGCCTGCAGCGGTGCTTCCGGGTCGCCCTGCGGCGGCGGGATGTGCTCGAGGAGCACGTCGAACAACACGTCGAGGTTCTCGCCGTCCGGGTTCTGCCCATTGGCGGGTTCGGTGGTGCTGGCGATACCGGCGCGGCCCGACGCGTACAGAACGGGCAGCCCGAGCGCCTCTTCGGCGGCCTTCTGGGCTTCGTCGTCGAGATCAGAGGCAACGTCGAGCAGCAGGTCGTGGCTCTCGGAGACGACCTCGGCGATGCGGGCGTCGGGACGGTCGGTCTTGTTGACGCACAGGATCACCGGCAGATGCGCGGACAGCGCCTTGCGCAGCACGAAGCGGGTCTGCGGCAGCGGGCCCTCGGAGGCGTCGACCAGCAGCAACACACCGTCGACCATGGACAGCCCGCGCTCCACCTCGCCACCGAAGTCGGCGTGGCCCGGGGTGTCGATCACGTTGATGACCGTCATGGACCCATCCGGGTTCGTGCGGTGCACCGCGGTGTTCTTGGCCAGGATGGTGATGCCCTTTTCCTTCTCCAGGTCACCGGAGTCCATCAGCCGCTCGACGGCGTCGTCGCCGCGATGGCTCAGAGCACCGGACTGCCGCAGCATGGCGTCGACCAGGGTTGTCTTACCGTGATCAACGTGCGCGACGATGGCAACGTTGCGAAAGTTCGGGCGAGAATCCACGACGTTGATTGTCGCAGTGTGAGTACCCGATCACGAAAACGGCCGCCAACGCGGCGGTAATGGGAAGGCGAGCGTGAAGAACCTGACTTCGGTCAAGGCCAAGAAGAAGTGCTGTCGCAGCAAACCGCGGTGCAAGAAGTGCCCGCTGGTACTGCACAAGGTGCGCAGGGCCGCGGATGCCGGGGTCGCCGGCAAGGACCTGGAGAAAGTCTTCAAACATGCCAGAAAGTCGTATTGACCAGCGCTTTCCAGCGTCCACGAGCGTACCGTTGAAGGATCCGTCACCGATGGTTGGAGGTGTCGATCATGACGGTTTACGAGGCTCTCACCGTGGCGCTGATCGTGGTGCTGGGACTGGCTACGACGGCGGCCATCTACCTCGGTTTGATCAATTGGATCGGCGGCGCGTTCGTCGTCCGGTGTGCGGCATGTCACCATCTGACGTTCTCGTCGGCCAACGCTCCGCAGGGGTCGTGCCCGCAGTGCCGGCACCAGGCGCTGATCCATCCGATCTACTCCGCGCAGCATCGCGGGGGTGAGGTCCGCGTCGTCGGCGACCGGCTGAGGTATTAGGTCAGGAGCGAGACAGGGCGGCCGCCAGGTCGGGCACCCAGGCCCGGTCGGCGGGCACCCACGCCACGTCGTCGAGTTCGGCGGCCGACACCCAGCGCAACGAGCGGTGGTCGTGTGGTTGCGGGTCACCGTCGATCAGCACCACCCGGTAGGCCCGCAGCGTCATGCCGTTGGTCAAGGTCACGTCGGGCCCGATGCGCGCCCCGACGCGCACCCAGATCCCTAGTTCCTCATGCAGTTCGCGCTCCAGCGCCTCGGCATCGGACTCGCCGGGGGCCACCTTGCCGCCGGGCAGTTCCCACAGGCCGGCCAGTTCGGCGGGCCGGGCACGTTGCGCGACCAAGAGGCCAACTTCTGAAATCAGTGCCCCCGCAACGACAATCTGCTCATGCATCGCCGATGACGGTATACCGTCGGTGCCATGGCTGTGTTGACGAACGAGCAAGTTGACGCTGCGCTGGCCGACCTGCCCGGCTGGGAACGGGCATCAGGCGCGCTGCACCGGTCGGTCAAGTTCCCGGCGTTTGTGGAGGGGGTCGACGCGGTGCGCCGCGTCGCCGAGTTCGCCGAGCAGGAGGACCATCACCCCGATATCGATATCCGCTGGCGGACAGTCACTTTCGCCCTGGTGACGCACTCCGCCGGCGGCATCACCGAGAAGGATCTGGCGATGGCGGCCGATATCGACCGGATTCTCGGCCAGTAGCCGCCATCCACGCGAGCGTGGCCACGGTAGCCACGGTATAGATCAGGCCCGCCCAGGCCAGATACCACGGCCTGCTGATCGTCCAGATGGTCGGCTGCGCGAAGCTCAGCAGCCAGGGCAGCCCGATCAGTGTCAGCGCCAGCCACCCCCACCCCAGTACCCGCGCCCCCAGCCGCTCCCGCAGCGGACCGTGCAGCAACCAGATCATCAGCGGAATCAGCCACACCCAATGGTGGGTCCACGAAATCGGTGACAGCAACAGTCCGAACAGCTGCACGATCACGATGCCCGCAAGCCGGTCGGCACCGCCGTCGACCGCTCGCCACGCCAGCACCGCGAGCACCGCGGCCACCAGCAGGATGGCGACCACCACCGGTCCGTACCCGGCGTCGTGGCCGAGGATCCGCGAGATCGCGCCCCGCACCGACTGGTTGAACGAGGTGCCGATCGGACCGACGCGGTCGGCGTCGCCGATCAGGTCGGTGAAGTAGTAGCGGCCTTGCTGGCCGACCACCAGAATCGAGCCCCCGATGGTGGCGGCGAACACCACCGCCGAGAAGATCACGACGCGCCAGCGCCGCACCCCCAGGAAGTACAGCCCGGACACAGCAGGGGTCAGCTTTACCCCGGCAGCCAGACCGACCAGCAGCCCCGACAGCCACCAGCGGGTGCTGTACACCGCGTACAGAACGGCCAGCACCAACAGGACATTCACCTGTCCGTAGTCGAACGTGCTGCGCAGCGGCTCCGTCCAGATCCCGACTGCGGTCCACAACATCGCCGTCCTGGCATCGGCGCGCCCCAACAACCGCAGGCTCAGCGACACCACGCCGTAGAGCGCACCGACGATGCCGATCTGCCAGAAGAAGGCCACCAGACCGAAGGGCAGCAGATGAAGCGGGTAGAACACCACCGCGGCGAACGGCGGATAGGTGAACGGCAGCGGGAAGTCCGGGGTCTGGTCGGCGTAGACGTAGTCATAGAGGGTGCCGGGCTGGTCGAGTGCGCCCGCGCCGCCCACATAGACGTGCAAGTCGACGAAGTTCGCGCCATTGGGCACCAGGTAGGTCCACGCGAGTCGCGCCGCGATGCTGAGCACGAACAGGACCGGCGCCAGGCGGGTCAGCGCGCCCGGAGCGCGCGAAGCGGTGGTGTCTACCGGCACGACTGTAGCCGCGAGGGTTGCGGTCACCATCGGCGCACATACCCGTAACGGTTGAATAAACGCCACACGTGTCACTTGAGTCCCACCAGTAACTGGCTACCTTCAGTCTCAGGCCTGCCGTCAACGAAATGGGGAGAACCATGTCAGCTACCAGAAAAACGTTTGTTACCACCATGATTGCGGGCGCAGGAGCGGTTGCCGCCCTCGCGCTCAGCCCGGCGGCCAGTGCCGACCCGGTGCCGGCCCCGGCGCCGCCGGCCCTGCCGTTCGCCAATCAGATCGCCATGGCCCCGCAGCTGCTCCAGGGTCTGGCGTCGGCGTTGACCGGCGGCGGAGCTGCCTCCGCCGTCCCCGCCGCAGCAGCCGCGCCCGTGGCACCGGCCCCCGCGGCCAGCGCCAACCTGACACTGCCGCAGCTGCCCGCGGTCAGCCCGGCGTCGGCAGCCACCGCCGCCGCAGCGCCCCTGGCGGGGGCACCCGCGCCGACCGGGAACGTGCTGTTGCCCCAGGCCGACGTGAACCTGCCGCAGGTCGGCGGGCTGGAACTGCCCAAGCAGCTGGCCTTCCCCGGCGACCTGTCGTCGCTGATGCCCGCCGGCTCGCCGCTGGCCGGCCTGCTGCCCAAGGCCGCAACGGCCGCCACCGCGGCGCCCGCCGCACTCGGTGCGCCGGCTGCCGCTGCGGCACCGGCCGCTGCGTCCGCCCTGCCGGGCGCCGCCAGCCTCGTGCCGATGCTGCTGCCGACGAACGCGCTGTCCGCACTGCCGTGACCCGGCACTGACCAGCCCGTCACCACACATATCCAGGGGGAGTCATGACATCGATCCGGACGCTGCTGACCAGTACCGCCGCAACCATGCTGGTGGTACTGGGCAGCGGGGTCGCCAGCGCTGAGCCCGCGGTTCCCGCGCCCTTGCCGATCAACAATCTGCAAGCGCCGGGGCTGCCCGCGATGGAGACGCTCGGACCCGCGATCCAGCAGGCGGCGGCGGATCCGCAAGGCGCCGCATCGATGCTCATGGCCGCGGCCGCCGCGTTCGCGGGAAATGCGGCGGCACCTGACGATTCGAAGAACATGGCGAGCGCGGTGAACCAGTTCGCCGCCGACCCGCTGGTGCACGTGCCCGCGGCCGGAGCCGGACCCGAGGCGCATCTGCCTGCCGGGGTGGACCCGGCACATGCCGTGGGCCCATTGCCCGAAGGCGCGGCACCCGCCGCACCCGTGGCCGCCCCCGACGCCGCTGCGCTGGCGGCGCCCGCACCGGCTCCCGACGCGGCGCCGGTTCCTGCACCCGCGCCGATCCCGGCTCCGGGTGGTGTGCTCAGCCCGGACGCCGCCACCAAGCAGGACTTCATGTATCCGTCGATCAGCAACGGCTGCCTCTCAGACGGCGGCAACGTGCTCGCGACCGCGATCTCGGTGGCGGGGCCCGCCGCGATCCCGACCCCCGGTCCCGGCCCGGGTCAGACCGCCTACGTGTTCACCGCGGTCGGCACCCCGGCCCCCGGAGCCGAGCAGAAGCTGCCGCTCAATGTCACGTGGGTGAACCTGTCCACCGGGAAGTCCGGCACCGCGACGCTCAAGCCGCGCCCGGACATGAACCCACAGGGACCGACCACGCTGACCGTCGTCGCCGATACGGGTTCAGGCAGCATCATGTCGACGATCTTCGGTCAGGTCACGACGACCGAGAAGCAGTGCCAGTTCATGCCCACCATCGGTTCGACGGTGGTGCCGTAAGCCCCAGACCGCGACGGTGCATCTAGATCGCAAATCCGGCCCGATAAGCGATCTGGGTGCACCGTCGTCGTATAAGCGGCGTGCTCAGTAAGCCATGAACAGGATCATGTCCCGGTCGTATTCGCGACCGGGGTGTGCCTGAGCCAGGTGCTCCTGCGCCTTATCCACGAGATCGTTCTCGTCGGTGCCGGTGATCGCCTCGCCGCAGGGGCAGTTCAGATGCGTCTTCGCCATGTGATCACCATCTCATACCCCCGAAGGCAGGATGGTGTCGTGGATATCTATGACGTGATGCGCACGACCGGAGCGACGCGCGTGTTCACCGGCGAGCCCCTGCCCGACGACGTGCTGAACCGCATCCTGGACAACGCACGCTTCTCCCCCAGCGGCGGCAACCGTCAGGGCAACCGCGTCATCGTGATCCGTGATGCGCAGACCAAAGAGGCGCTGGCCGACCTCACCGAGACCGGCTCGCGCCGCTACATCGCCCAGCAACGCAACGGCGAGAGTCCATGGAATCCGTTGCACCCCATGGGCGTATCGGCCGACGACCTGGCCGCCGTCAAGGTGCCGCGGGCCACCCAGTTGATCGACGCCGACGTCGTGCTCGTGGTCTGCGTGGACCTGGGGGTGGTGGCGGCGTTCGATCAGGACCTGGACCGCATCGGACTGGTCGCCGGCGCGTCGGTGTATCCGTTCGTGTGGAACATCCTGCTGGCCGCCCGCAATGAGGGTTTCGGCGGCGTACTCACCACCATGGTCGTGCCCGAGGAACCGCGGGTGAAGGAACTGCTGGGGATCCCCGACGACTATGCGGTCGCCGCGGTGCTGCCGTTGGGCAAGCCCGTCAAGCAGTTCACCAAGCTGACCCGCAAACCGGTCAGCGAGATCGCGTGCCGGGAGCGGTTCGACGGCGCGCCGTTCTAGCCTTTCGCTTTTGCCTCTTTAGCGGCAGCTTTCATTTTCTTCTTGAAGGCCCGGACCTCTTGCAGCGAACCGGGATCCACCACGTCGGCCACCGACATGTGCGTCCCGGCCTTGCCGTAATCGCCTGCCGCAGCACGCCAGCCCGTCGGGGTCACGCCGTACTGCTTGCCCAGCAGCGCCAGAAAGATCTTGGCCTTCTGCTCACCGAAACCGGGGAGGCGCTTGAGTCGGCGCAGCACCTCGGCCCCGTCGGGATCGCCTGCGGTCCACAGCGCGGTCACCTCGCCCGCGTAGTCGTCGACGATGGCCTGCGCCAGAGCCTGCACCCGTTTGGACATCGAGCCCGGAAAACGGTGGATCGCCGGGGTTTCCGAGCACAGCGCCACGAATTCGTCGGGGTTGTACTCGGCGATCTGCTGCGCGTCGACGCCGCCGATGCGATCCGCGATCTTCTTGGGTCCGGCGAACGCCGTCTCCATCGGGATCTGCTGATCGAGCAGCATCCCGACCAGGAGGGCGAACGGGTTGGACTCGAGCAACGCGTCGGCCTCGGGGTCTTGAACCAGTTGCAGGGTGGGCACCCGGTCAGTTTAAAGCGCGCCACCGCATCGGTGGAGTGTGCGAACGTGTAGACGTCAATCCGGTGGTGAGCCCGTGGGAGCCCGACATGTTACGTGTGATTGCGCCTCTACTTGCCGCGTTGGCCACGTCCATCGCCTTCGCCGCTGTCGCCAATGCGGTGCCAGACCAGGGCACGCCGGCGTTCGACGACTACATGCAGGGCCTGCAACGCAACGGCTACAACCTGAACCCCGACACCGCGTGGCGTGTCGCGCACCAGGCATGTGAAGGCGGCTTGCCGGGATACATCGGTTTGGAGATGGCCGCCCAGGGCGTCATCGGTCCCGGGGCGCAGGAGCGGGTGATGGACGTGGCCAGGAAGTACGCCTGCCCGGTGCAGTAGCTTCGCTGCACATGTCCGGCCAGGTCGCTCTCGCGCTGGCCGCCGCCGTGGCGCTGGCGGCGGTGGCTGCCGTGCTGATCGTGCGGACCCGCCGCGTGGTGGCCACCCCCACCGAACGGGCCGTGCACACCGCGCTGCACACCGCGTCGCTGGCCGCGCATGCCCTGCGCCGGGGCTTGGACACCGAATCGGCGCAGACCGCGGCCCCGTTCCTGCGCGATCTGACCGGCACCGAAGGGGTGGCCCTGTTCGACAGTGCCGGCGAACTGCTCGCCCGCGATCCCGACGACGGCGCTGTCTTCGCACCCGAGATCGTCGATGCGTGCGCCTCGACGGCCCGGGACTCCGTCGCCGCCGCCCGCCGGGTCCTGACCAACAACGGGACCACCGCCGTGGTGGCCCAGCCGTTGGCGGCCGAGGGCGGTGACGTGCTCGGCGCGCTCGTGGTGGTCGCGGCCGGAAATCCCGGGCCGGGCATGCTGGGCGCCATCGGCGAGGTGGCCCGCTACGCGGCCAGTCAGCTCGAGCTGGCCGAGCTCGATGCCTCCCGAGCCCGGTTGGACCGAGCCGAGGTGTTGGCGTTACGCGCCCAGATCAGTCCGCATTTCATCTACAACGCGCTCAACACCATCGCGTCGTTCGTGCGCACCGATCCCGACCGGGCCCGCGAACTGATTCTGGAATTCGCCGATTTCACCCGCTACTCGTTCCGCGCGGCCGGCCAGTACACCACGCTGTCCGACGAACTACGCAACATCGATCGCTACCTCACCTTGGAGCGGGCCCGGTTCGGCGCGACGCTCACGGTGCGGTTGCAGGTGGCCCCCGAGGTGCTCAACGTCGTGGTGCCGTTCCTGGCGCTGCAACCGTTGGTGGAGAACGCCGTCCGGCACGGACTGGCCGGCCGGGGCGGTGGCTCGGTGGAGATCATCGCGCGCGACGCCGGAACCGACTGCGTCATCACCGTGGAGGACGACGGGGCCGGGATGGACCCCGACACGTTGCGCGCCGGGCACGGTGACGCGCTGCCCGACCAGTCCGCCCACGTCGGCCTGACCAATGTCGACCATCGGCTGCGCGCGGCATTCGGCAACGACTACGGTCTGGTGGTCGAAACCGCTCTCGGGGCGGGCACCAAGGTCATCATGCGGGTGCCGAAATTCCGCTCTGGGGTGCGGGCCAGCGGAGGTGGGTTCAGGTGACCGAGAAGCTGACGGTGCTCGCCGTCGACGACGAGGCCCCCGCACTCGACGAGCTGGCCTACCTGCTGGGCCGCCACCCGTGCGTCGAGCAGGTGTTCACCGCAGGTGACGCCACCTCAGCGCTACGGGAACTCAACCGGCACACCATCGATGCCGTCTTCCTGGACATCAACATGCCCGGGCTGTCCGGCATCGAACTTGCCGGTGTCCTCACCAATTTCGCGCACCGGCCCGCCGTGGTGTTCGTGACCGCGCACGACGACAAGGCCGTGGCGGCCTTCGACGTCGGCGCCACCGACTATCTGCTCAAACCGATCCGGCAGGACCGGCTCGACGAGGCCGTCCGCCGCGCGGCGACGGTGCAGACCAGTTCGGCACCCGGCGAGCAGGACTCCGACGTGGTGCCCGCCGAACTCGGCGGGGTCACCCAACTGATCCCCCGCGACAGCATCGGCTGGGTCGAGGCCGAGGGCGATTATGCCCGCCTGCATTCGGCCACCGGAGCGCATCTGGTCCGAATCCCGTTGAGCGTGTTGGAAACCCGCTGGGCCGAACACGGATTCCAGCGTATCCACCGGTCCTATCTGGTGTCGCTGCGACTGGTGACCGGGCTGCGCACGCATGACGGCGCGGTGCTGGTGCGGCTGCGCGCCAACGGCACCTCCCCCGCCCTCGAGTTGCCGGTGAGCCGGCGCCAGGCCCGCGAACTGCGCGACCGGTTGGTCCGCGACCCGATGCGCAACCTGAAACCCGCCGATGAGTGAGCCACCGCAGGGGTCCAATCCGCGGCCCGCCGCGGGGCGGCAACGAGTTGTCCTCGCGCACCGGCGCGGCGCCCGGATGGTGCGCACCCGGGTGGAGGTGCAGGAGCAGACCCAGGTGGGCGACGCGCTGGTACGTGGCTTGGTGCGAGCACAACTCGGCCTGGCCCTGCGACTGAGCCTGGTGGTCATCGCCGCGGTGGCCGCGACGGTGCTGCTGGCCCCGCATCTGAGCACGCTGACCGTCCTGGGAATGCGGCTGAACTGGCTGATCCTCGCGGTCCTGTTCTATCCGCTGCTCTACGGCGTCGGCCGGCTCTACGTCCGGCTGGCCGAACAGGCCGAGCGGGATTTCGTCCGCGTCGTCGACAGCGAACCATGACCGGTTCCCCGCTCACCGCGGCCGCGCTCCTGGTGGCGGCGGTGGCCACCGTGGCGATCGGCGCCTACGGAGTCCGGTTGTCGCGCACCACCTCCGACTTCCTGGTCGCCTCCCGCAGTGTCGGACCACGGTGGAACGCCGCCGCGATCTCGGGTGAATATCTCTCGGCGGCTTCATTTCTCGGCGTCGCCGGGCTGATCGCGAAGTACGGTGCCGACGCGCTGTGGTATCCGGTGGGCTTCACCGCGGGCTACCTCGGGCTGCTGTTGTTCGTCGCTGCCCCGCTGCGCCGCTCCGGCGCATACACCGTTCCCGACTTCGCCGAATTCCGGCTGGGTTCGGCGCGACTGCGCAAGGTCGCGATGCTCGTCGTCGTGGTGATCTGCGTCTTCTACCTGGCCCCGCAATATCAGGGCGCCGGCCTGACGCTGAAGACCCTTCTGGGCCTTCCGGTGTGGACCGGTCCACTGCTCGTGGGCGCCATCGTCATCAGCAATGTGGTCGGCGGCGGCATGCGGTCGATCACCTTTGTGCAGGCGTTCCAATACTGGCTGAAACTGACGGCCATCGCCATTCCCGCCCTGGCGCTGCTCGGGTTGTTCCTCAGCGACCGTACCGAATTGGGCGGACCGCTGCCGCCGAGCGTGCAGCACCAGACCACCGTCGCCATCGACACCGACGTGGTGGTGCAGGTGGTCGACCCGGCAGGTATCACCATCACCGGCACCCTCGACGGCCGCCACGTCGAAGCCACCACCCTCGGCGCTCCCGGTGACCACACACTGGGCGCGAGCAGCACGCTGACGCTGGCCGCCGGTGCGGCCACGCCGGTGGTGGCCGGCACCCCGAGCACCGGAAGCGTGTGGATCGCCTCCGGCGGTGGCCTGGGTGGCGGGCACCCGCTGTATCAGGTGCTGTCCATCATCGTGGCGACCTTCCTGGGCACCATGGGCCTGCCGCACGTGCTGGTGCGCTTCTACACCAACCCGGACGGTCGTGCCGCCCGGCGCACCGCGCTGGCCGTCATCGCCATGGTGTCGGTGTTCTACCTGTTCCCTGTGTTGCTCGGGGTCTTCTCCCGGCTGTATGTGCCGCAGCTGTTGATCACCGGAACCGCCGACGCCGCAGTGCTTCTGGCGCCGGGATCCACCATCGGCGGGGTGGCCGGACAACTGTTGGCCGCACTGGTCGCGGCCGGCGCCATCGCGGCGTTCCTGGCCACCTCGTCGGGACTGTTGGTCAGCATCGCCGGGGCCCTGGCCACCGACGTGCTGCGCGGCCGGGTCCGGGATTTCCGAGTGGCCGCCGTGATCGGCGGGCTCATCCCGATTCCACTGTCCCTGGTGGTGTCCGGTCTGGAGTTGTCCCGCAGCGTCGGACTGGCCTTCGCGGTGGCGGCATCGACGCTGTGTCCGCTTCTGGTGCTTGGCATCTGGTGGCGCGGCCTCACCGCGGCCGGTGCGGCGTGCGGGCTGATCATCGGCGGCGGCGTCTGCGGCAGCGCGGTCGCGGTGGCCATCGCCGGCGGTATCGACGACGACGTGCTCGGCGGCTGGCCGGCGGTGATGGTCGGCTATCCCGCCGCGATCAGCGTGCCGCTGGCCTTCGCCACGATGATCGTCGTCAGCCGGTTCACCCGCGCCACCACCGACGTCGCACAGATCTTCGCGCGCATGCATGTGCCGGAGCGGCTCGGGATGGGCGTGGAGCGGGTTCCGCGGGGCTAAGTTGCCCAGTCGCGATTCAGGTCCTGGACCCGGTCGGTGTTCCTGGATCTGGTGCCGTTGAAGGCGAAAAGTATCGCCTGGCACTGGGAGCTGATGTTCACCCGCGCGTTGTTCTCGTACGACATGATCGCTCAGCAGCGCCTGCTCGGTGCGGCCGGCGAGCTGGTGGACCGTGGTGCGCTGCGCAGTACCCTCACCATTGCGATCGATGATTTCGGTGCGGCGGGGCTGCGCGAGGCGCACCGACTGGTGGAGTCGGGCCGGATGATCGGAAAGGTAGTGGTGCACAGGTGAACGAACGGCAGGTCGACCTCGCGGTCATCGGATTCGGCAAGGGCGGCAAGACGCTGGCTGCCGCATTGGGCCGAAAGAGCTGGCGGGTCACGCTCATCGAGCAGAGCGCCCAGATGTACGGCGGCACCTGTATCAACATCGGCTGCGTTCCCACCAAATCGCTGGTCTTCCGTTCCGAACAGCTCAGGGGGGCACATCCCATCCCGACGACTATCGTCGCGCCGTCACGGCGACCGCTGAGCTGACCGCGGGCATGCGCGCCGGCAACTTCACGATGATCGACAGCATCGAAACCGCCGAGGTGCTGACCGGATCCGCCCGCTTCGTGGACGCGCACACATTGGCGGTGACCACCGACGACAGCGAGGTCACCGTATCGGCGAAGTGGATTGTCATCGGAACCGGCTCGCGCCCAACCCTTCCCGACATCCCCGGGCTGGCTGAGTCATCCCGGGTGCACACCAGCACCGATCTGCTGACCGAGGAGAACCTGCCCGCGCGGCTCGTGGTGCTCGGCGGAGGCTACGTCGGACTCGAGTTCGCGGCGATGTACGCGGCCTACGGATCCGAGGTCACCGTGCTGGAACGGCATGGTCAGGTGCTGGCGCGCGAGGATGACGACATCGCGGTCACAGCCAGAAACATACTGCAGGACAGAGGTGTTCGTAACATCACCGAGGCGGCCGTCACCTCGGTCGACGAAGGTACGGTCTCCTACACCGTGAGCGGGAACGAGCAGACCGTCGACGCGGACACCATCCTGGTGGCCCTGGGCCGCGAACCCGTCACCGCCGAGCTGGACCTGGCAGCGGCCGGCGTGGACACCACCCCGGCGGGCGCCGTCGCAGTTGACGAGTATCTGCGCACCAACCAGTCACACATCTTCGCCACGGGCGACGTGAACGGCGGACCGCAATTCACCTACGTCTCGCTCGATGATTACCGCATCGTGCTCGACCAACTCGTCGGAGACGGTGTCCGTAGCACCGCGGACCGAAAGGCCTTGCCCTACAACCTGTTCATGACGCCGCCGCTGGGCCGCGTGGGACTGACGGAACGTGAGGCCCGCGCCGCCGGGCTCGACATCAGGGTCGCCGCCATGCGGGTTGCCGACATGGCCACCGTTCCCCGCGCTCGCATCGTCGGCGAACCCGAGGGGCGGATGAAGGTCGTGGTGGACGCCCAGACCGACCTGATCCTCGGGGCGCTGCTGCTCTGCTACGACGCCCATGAGGTCATCAACACCGTCGCGCTGGCGATGCGGCACGGCATCACCGCGACCGCCCTGCGGATTCGATCTACACCCACCCGTCCATAACGGAGGCGTTCAACCAGCTACTCGGCGCCCTCGCGCCATAGACCCGCATGAGTCGGTCGTAATGTCGGCCTGAGAGCGCCGCCATGGATATATATGCATGGCGGCGCTGTCAGCCTGACATTGTGGCGACCCCCGTTCCACGGGCACACCGTTTATCGCCGCCGACCGACCGCTGAGCGCATCGGCGCCCGGCTTCGACGCCAACCTCCCCCATGTGACCCGCATCTCACCTAGGTTCGACTACCAGCTGATTCACAGTCGACGTCAAGGAGTCACAAGTGCCCACCACCGACAGTCGCTCCGCGCCCACCGGCGCCGAGTTCGTCGAAGTCCAGAACAGCCCCGAGTTCCAGGAGTTGCGCAGCAAGCTGCGCCGGTTCGTCTTCCCCATGACGGCGTTCTTCCTCCTCTGGTACGCCCTGTACGTCCTGCTGGGGGCCTTCGCCCATGACTTCATGGCCACCAAGGTGATCGGCAACGTCAACGTCGGGCTGCTGCTCGGCCTCGGGCAGTTCGTCACCACCTTCCTCATCACCGGGCTCTACGTCCGGTTCGCCAATCGCGAGCTGGACCCGCGCGCCGCCGCGCTGCGCGCCGAACTCGAAGGGCACGCGCAGTGAACACCCTTCTCGCCGCATCGGATTCGGTCGGCAACCCGATCGCCAACATCGCCATCTTCGGCGTCTTCGTCGCCGTCACCATGTACGTGGTGATCCGCGCCAGCGGCAACAACAAGTCCGCCGACGAATTCTTCACCGGCGGCCGCGCCTTCTCCGGGCCGCAGAACGGCATCGCCATCGCCGGCGACTACCTGTCGGCGGCCAGCTTCCTCGGCATCGCCGGGTCCATCGCCGTCTACGGCTACGACGGCTTCCTCTACTCCATCGGGTTCCTCGTCGCCTGGCTGGTGGCGCTGCTGCTGGTGGCCGAATTGCTGCGCAACACCGGCCGTTTCACCATGGCCGACGTGCTGAGCTTCCGGCTCAAGCAGCGCCCGGTGCGACTGGCCGCGGCGACCACGACGATGACGGTGTCGCTGTTCTATCTGCTGGCGCAGATGGCGGGTGCCGGTGGTCTGGTGGCCCTGTTGCTCAACGTGCACAGCAGAACCGGCCAGTCGCTGGTGATCGCCGTGGTCGGGATTCTGATGATCGTCTATGTCCTGGTCGGCGGCATGAAGGGCACCACCTGGGTGCAGATCATCAAGGCGGTCCTGCTGATCACCGGCGCCGCGCTGATGACGTTCATGGTGCTGGCCAAGTTCGGGCTGAACTTCTCCGAGATCCTCGGCGCGGCCCAGTCCGCCGTCTCCGATGCCACCACCAAGGGTGTCGCGAGCCGCGACGTGCTCGCCCCCGGCGCACAGTACGGCGGCTCGACCACCTCGAAGCTCAACTTCCTGTCGCTGGGGCTGGCCCTGGTACTGGGCACCGCCGGCCTGCCGCACGTGCTGATGCGCTTCTACACGGTCCCCACCGCCAAGGAAGCCCGCCGTTCGGTGGTCTGGGCCATCGCATTGATCGGCGCCTTCTACCTGTTCACCCTGGTGCTCGGCTACGGTGCCGCGGCCATCGTCGGGCCGGATCGCATCCTGTCCGCGGCGGGGGGGCAGAACTCGGCGGCACCGCTGCTGGCCCTGGAACTGGGTGGTGTCGTGCTGCTCGGCATCATCTCCGCGGTCGCGTTCGCGACCATCCTCGCGGTGGTCGCCGGGCTGACCATCACGGCGTCGGCGTCGTTCGCGCATGACGTGTACGCGTCGGTGTGGAAGAAGCATCAGGTGACCGAGGAGGAGCAGGTCAAGGTCTCCCGGATCACCGCGGTGGTGCTCGGCCTGGTGGCCATCGGGCTCGGCATCCTGGCCAACGGCCAGAACATCGCCTTCCTGGTCGCGCTGGCGTTCGCGGTGGCCGCCGCGGCCAACCTGCCCACCATCATCTACTCGCTGTACTGGCGCCGGTTCAACACCCGCGGCGCGTTGTGGAGCATGTACGGCGGGCTGATCTCGACCATCGTGCTGATCGTCTTCTCCCCCGCCGTGTCGGGTTCGAAGACGGCGATGGTCCCGGGTGCGGACTTCGCCTGGTTCCCGCTGGCCAACCCCGGCATCGTGTCCATTCCGCTGGCCTTCCTGCTGGGCATCGTCGGCACCCTGACCTCGAAGGACAAGGGCGACCCCGAACTCAACGCCGAGATGGAGGTCCGGTCGCTGACCGGCATCGGCGCGGAGAAGGCCATCAACCACTGATGGATTACCCACGGCGGCGACGGCGTTGTTCACCCGAGTGAGCACCCGTCGCCGTCTGGCATTCCCGTTACTGGCCTTCGCCTTCGCCGCCGTCATGCTCGGCACCACCCTGCCGACCCCGATGTACGCGCTGTACGCGGCGCAGATGCACTTCGCGGTGCTCACCACCACGATCGTGTTCGCGGCGTACGCCGTGGGTGTGCTCGGTGCCCTGCTGGTCTTCGGCCGCTGGTCCGACGCCATCGGCCGGCGCCCGGTACTGCTCGGTGGTCTGGTGTTCGCGTTGGCCAGTGCGGTGGTGTTCCTGTTCGCCGACAGCGTGGCCGTGCTGTTGGTGGGCCGGCTGCTGTCCGGCTTGTCGGCGGGCATCTTCACCGGGACGGCGACCGCTGCCGTTGTCGAAGCGCTGCCTGCCGCGCAACGTGAGCGCGGCGCCATGGTCGCGACCGTCGCCAACGTCGGCGGGCTGGGCAGCGGCCCGGTGCTGGCCGGCCTGTTGGTCCAGTACGCGCCGCATCTGCTCGTGTTGCCGTTCGTGGTCCACATCGGGCTCGTGGTGCTCGCAGTCGCAGCAGTGCTGATCGCCCCCGAAACCTCCGACCGCACCGGCCGCATCGGGTTCCAACGCTTGTCGGTGCCGCCCGAGGCCCGCGCCGTTTTCCTCACCGCCGCCACCGCGGCCTTCGCGGGTTTCGCCGTGATGGGTTTGTTCACCTCGGTGGCGCCGGCGTTCGTCGCGAACGTGGTGGGCATCGACAACCACGCCGTCGGCGGTGCGGTGGCCGCGTCGATCTTCCTGGCCTCGGCCGTTGCACAGCTGGCGGGACGGCGCATCGCACCGGCGCGCGCGGTGGCCGCGGGTTGCGCCATCCTGGTGGTGGGCATGCTGATTCTG
Source organism: Mycolicibacterium cosmeticum (assembly GCA_016197365.1). Classification (GTDB taxonomy): domain Bacteria; phylum Actinomycetota; class Actinomycetes; order Mycobacteriales; family Mycobacteriaceae; genus Mycobacterium; species Mycobacterium cosmeticum_A. The sequence continues at coordinate 135,897 of JACPVS010000019.1, forward strand.
GCTGCGGCGCTGTCGTTCTCGTCGTTGACGGGCATCCTGGTCGCGGCGCTGGTGGCCGGCGCAGGGCAGGGCATCAGCTTCAGCCGCGGCTTGGCCGCCGTCGTCGAGCAGGTGCCTGCCGACCGGCGCGCTGAGGTCAGCTCGACGTACTTCGTGGTGGCCTACGTGGCCATCTCGCTGCCGGTGGTGGGCGCGGGCCTGGCCGCCCAGGCGTGGGGGCTGCGCACCGCGGGCGAGGTGTTCGCCTTGGCCGTGGCGGCGCTGGCGCTGGTCTGCCTGGCCGCGATCCTGGTGCAGGAGCGCCGCCGGACGCCCGCGAACGTGTGACTTGAGGAGCCGCATCCGTAATGAGTACGGCTGCGACGCCACACATCGCCGGGGTTTGAGTGGTTCTACTCAGGCGTGGGGGTGCCCGATTGACCTAGCGTCGAGCCATGCCCGTGACCGCGTTTCCCAGCGTCGCCGACGTAGCCCAGGCCACCCCGGCCGACCGTGACCGCGCCATCGACGTCATCCGAATCGGATCCCTGCTAGGCGTCATCACCGGCCATACCCTCATGGCCACCAGCATCATCACCGACGAGGTGTTCCATTGGGACAACCTGCTGACCACGTCGGTCGCCTTCCAGGCGCTCACGTGGATCTTCCAGATCATGCCGCTGTTCTTCTTCGCCGGAGTTGCCGCTTCGGTGGAGTCGTATCAGGGCAACTGGGGCAACTGGCTGCTCAAACGCTGCGCCCGGCTGTACCGCCCGGTGTTCTCCTACCTGGCGTTCTGGGCGGTGGCGCTGGCGGTGCTGCGCCGGATCGCCCCGGTGCACGTCTACGAACCGGTCGCCGGGATCTCGACCCAGCTGTTGTGGTTCCTCGGCGCGTATGTCCTTGTGCTGGCTGCGGTTCCGTTGCTGTCCCGGATCACCACCGCTGCACGGCTGGCCGGGGCGGTGGTCGTCGGGTACGGCACCATCGCCGTGGTCGACGTGGTCCGCATCAACGATGCGGACCTGTCGTGGCTGGGTTATGCCAATCTCACGGTCTGGCTGTTGCCGGGCATGTTAGGGGTGGCCTACCGCCGCGGCCTGCTGCGTCCACCCACGGCCGCCGTCCTCGGCGTCGCCATGCTGGCCGTCAATATGTCCCTACTGCGTTTCGGCCCTTACGAATTGAGCCTCGTGGGGATCGAAGGGCAGCACCTGAAGAACATGACGCCACCGTCGTTGCTGATGGCCGGGCACGCAATCATGTTGTGCGCGTTCGCGATTACCGCCGCACCGGCCATCGCCCGCTGGGCCCGGCGGCCACGGGTGTGGTGGTTGACGGTGATCGGTAACAGCGGCGCGATGACGTTGTACCTGTGGCATATGCCCGCGCTGCTGGGCATGCATCTGGCATTCGATCAGCTGGGCCTGCCCCGCTACCCCGGTCACCCGCATCTGCTCGCGCTGAGCGTCGTGCAGGTGGTGCTGATGGCCGTGCTGGTCGCCGCACTGTTCCTGACGCTGCGGCCGTTGGAGAACAAGCCACTGCCCTACTGGGACGGCGGTACCGTCACCGTTACCCGCAGTGCCGCGGTCGGGACGTTGCTGTGTGTCGCCGGCGCGGCCACCCTTGCATCGGTGGGCTGGGGCCTGAAAGGCCCCGGACTGCTGTGCGGCGCGGTGTTGCTCACCGCGCTGGTGACGGCCCGGAGCCTGGCACGCTAGCCGCTCTTGCGGCGGAACTCCCGGCGGGCGTTCTCGGCGGCACCATGTGCCCGGGACTGCTTGCGACCGCCGTCGGCGTGGGACTTGCCCCCGGCCGCCTGCGCCTTCTTGCGTTCCAGCGCCTCCCGGAACTTGCGCTTGTTGTCGTCCTCTTCCGGTTTTTCGGCCATGCGGCCAGCCTAATCGACTCAGCGCCGCCCCGGCGGCATCCCGTACAGATGCGAGATCGGGATGGTGAGCAGCACCCGGCGATCGTCGACCATTGCCCGGCGGTAGTCATCCCAGTCCGGGTGCTCACCGGCAATGTTGCGGTACAAGCCAATCAGAGCCTCGACGGTGTCGTCCTGCGGTCCGGCCGCCGGCGGCGTGAGGACGGCGTCACCCTCGGCGACCGCATAGGACCACCCGTCATCCGAACTGACATGCAGCGACGCCCGTTGGTCGCGCCGCAGGTTGCGCGTCTTGGCCCGCGGCTCGGTGATCGACACCTGCACCGCCACCTCGCGGGGGTCGAAGTGATACGACACGTTGGACAGTTGCGGGCGGCCGTCCGATTTGATGGTCGCCAGCACCCCCAGCGAGTTCCCGCTGATCAGTGCCAGCAACTTGTCATCGAAAACCAGACGCCCCATGTGCACGAGGGTACGTCGATAGGATCGGGACGATGACCACTTTGGACGCTGCCCCTGCGTTGACGCCGGAGTTCGGGTGACCCGCTACGCCGCCTTCTTGCGCGGCGTCAACGTCGGTGGAGTGAATCTGAAGATGGCCGAGGTCGCCAAGGCGCTCGGCGATGCGGGGTTCGAGAACGTCAAGACCATTCTGGCCAGTGGAAATGTGTTGCTGGACAGCAAGTTCGGAGTGCAGAAGGTGCGCACCACCGCGGAGGCGGCATTGCGGGAGACCTTCGGCTACGACGCCTGGGTACTGGCCTACCCGATCGAGGACATCCGCAAGGTCTCCGAGGCCTACCCGTTCGAGCGCGAGGTGCCCGAGCACCACTCGTATGTCACCTTCGTCAGCGACGACGATGTGCTCGCCGAGTTGGCCGCACTCGCCGAGGAGGCCGGTGAGACGGCCGCCCGGGGCGACGGCGTCCTGTACTGGCAGGTGGCCCGCTCCGCGACGCTGGATTCCTCGATCGGCAAGACGATGGGCAAGAAGCGCTACAAGTCCTCGACCACGACCCGCAATCTGCGCACCTTGGACAAGGTGCTGCGCTGACGCGTGCGGGTACATTCGGCGCAGTGAGCTCCCCCAAGATCGACGGCTCGGCCCTGACCGGCGTTTCCGAAACGGCGCTACTGACCCTGCAGGTCCGGGCCAATGAGGCCCGCCGCACGGACCGCATCCTCGACGATCCCGTCGCGGTCAGCCTGGCCGATTCCATCGACTTCGACTTCGCCAAGTTCGGGTCCGCGCAGCGCCAGGACATGGGGTTGCGTTCGCTGTCCTTCGACGCCGCCACCATCGAATATCTGCGCGACCACCCGGCCGCGACCGTGGTCGCCCTCGCCGAGGGCCTGCAGACCAGCTACTACCGTGTGGACGCGTCCGGCGTGAGAGATACATTCCGTTGGCTGACAGTCGATCTGGCACCCATCATCGCGCTGCGCGAGCAGGCTCTGCCGCCCGCGGACCGGGTCACGACCCGCGCGCAGTCGGCCTTGGACTACAGCTGGATGGACAATGTCGATGTCGAGGACGGCGTCTTCATCACGGCCGAGGGTCTGCTGATGTACCTACAACCCGACGAGGCGCTGGCGCTGATCGCCGCATGTGCGCAACGGTTCCCCGGCGGCCGGATGATGTTCGACCTGCCGCCGCACTGGTTCGCCTGGTGGGCCCGCAACGGGCTGCTGCGCCCGTCGCTGCGTTACCGGGTACCGCCGATGCCCTTCAGCCTCTCGGTGTCCGGCGCCGCCGATCTGATCAACACCATTCCCAACGTGCGCGCCGTGCACGACGTACCGCTGCCGCGGGCGCGCGGCACCGTGCTCAACACCCTGATCTGGGCCGCCTACCGGATTCCACTGCTGGATCCGCTGCGCGGCGTGACCACGCTGCTCGAGTTCGGCTGAGTCTCCGCTTCGCACGCGGCGCGGGCCGCGTTCTGGGCGATCACCGTCACCAGGCGGTCGATCACGCCCGGGGCGAGGTCGTGTCCCATCCCGGCGATGGTGAGATGCCGGGCGCCGGGAATGGCCGCCGCGGTGGCCGTGCCGCCACTGGGGTGCACGATCAGGTCCCGGTCGCCGTGCACGACGTGCGTCGGCGCGGTGATGCGGGCCAGTTCCGCGGTGCGGTCCCCCGATTTGTAGATCGCGTTGATCTGTCGGGCCACCCCGGCGGCCGCGCAGGGTCCGGGGCCGCGGTCCCAGGCGCCGGCGGCATACGCCACCGCACCGGCCACGTCCACCGGAAAGCTGCGTCCGGCAAGGTGTTCCAACGATTCGAGGTGCCTTTCGATGAAGGCCTGCTTGGTCCGCGACGGCCGTTTGGCCATCATCATCAGCGTCGACATCGCGGGCTGCCCGACGTTCGGTGCGCCCGTGGTGGAGAAGATCGACGTCAACGAGAGCGTCCGCTCCGGGTACCGCGCGGCCATCGTCTGGGCGATCATGCCGCCCATCGACATGCCCACCAGGTGCGCCCGCTCGATCTCCAGGTGATCGAGCAGATCGATGACGTCGGCTGCCATGTCGGCCAGGTCGTAGCCGTCCCGGCGGGGTCGGCGCATCACCTGGCGCAGGGTTCCGGGTGGCGCGGTGGTCGCCCAGGTGGAATGCCCGACATCGCGGTTGTCCAGCCTGATCACGCGGAACCCGTGCGCCACGAGACCGTCGACCATCTCGCCCGGCCACGACGTGAGGTCCAGGGTGAGACCCGCGATCAGCACCAGGGGCCGCCCCGCGGGGTCACCATCGATGCGGTAGCAGACCCGTCGGCCGCCGGGCTGCAGGCAGTACCGGTCGGTCATCGGGCCGTGACCGGCTGCGGCGCAGCGACACTCGCGCCGAATCTCAGATGCGGATCGGCCACCGGACCCCGGCGTAGCGTTTCGACGTCGGCGGTGTAGTTCATCGACATCCCCCACGGGCCGGCACCTTGGCGGGGCAGTTGGGCCGCCCTGCGCTGCACATACCCGGCGCCGAAATCGAGCAGCGGCTGGGTCTTCATCTGGGGGTCGAGAAGCTCGGGACGGACCGCGTCGTAGCCGTTGGCGTCCAGATGCGAGAGCAGGCGGCAGAAGTGCTCGCACAGCAGCCCGACCTTGAGCGTCCAGGATGAGTTGGTGTAGCCGATCGCGAACGCGAAGTTGGGCACGCCGGACAACATGAAGCCCTTGTAGGCCACGGTCTGCGCCGGGTCGACCGGCACGCCGTCCACCGTCAGGTCCATGCCGCCGAACAATTGCAGCTGCAAACCCGTTGCGGTGACGATGATGTCGGCCTCCAGCTCGCGGCCGGATTCCAGCAGGACACCGTTCTCGGTGAAGGTGTCGATCCGATCGGTGACCACCGAAGCGCTGCCGTTGCTCAGCGCTGTGAACAGGTCGCCGTCGGGTACCGCGCACAGCCGCTGGTCCCACGGGTTGTAGCTGGGGTTGAAGTGCTCATCGACCGGGTAGCCCGCGGGCAGCTGAGCGGCGGTGACGCGCCGGATCAGCTTGCGGGCCGCCTTCGGGTACTTCTGGCACAGCACGTACACCGAGCGTTGTTTGATGATGTTCTTCCGGCGCGCCAGCGCGTAGCCACGCTTGTCGCCGAGGAACCGCCTGGCGGCGTTGGCGAACGCGTCCTTGGCCGGGAGCGGGAGGATGTAGGTCGGCGAACGCTGCAGCATGGTGACGTGTCCGGCGGTGGCGGCCATCGCGGGGACCAAGGTCACCGCCGTCGCGCCGCTGCCGATCACGACGACCTTCTTGCCGGTGTGGTCGAGATTCTCGGGCCAGAACTGCGGGTGCACGATCTGACCGGAGAAGCGTTCCCGCCCTGGGAATTCCGGGGTGTAGCCGGCGTCGTAACGGTAGTAACCGCCGGCACAGAACAGCCAGTTGGCGGACATCTGAATCAGTTCCCCGGCGCGCTCGATGTCGACCACCCAGCGCGACTCCGCGGTGCTCCAGGCCGCGCCCAGCACCTTGTGATGGAACCGGATCGAGGCGTCGATCCCGTTCTCGGCAGCCGTCTCACGTAGATACGCCAGGATCTTGTCGGCCGAGGCGATCGCATGTTCGTCGCGCCACGGCTTGAACTCGTAGCCGAAGGTGTGCAGATCGGAATCTGACCGGATGCCGGGATAGCGGAACAGGTCCCATGTGCCGCCGGTGGCGCCGCGACCCTCCAGGATCGCGTAGCTGCGGCCGCGATGTTCCCGCTGCAGGTAGTAGGCGGCGCCGATACCCGAGATTCCTGCGCCGATGATCAGTACGTCGACGTGCTCGGGGGTGTGCTCGGTCTGGGTCACGGCGGCGGCTCCTGTCAGGGGCGGATGCGATCTGTCCATGGTGACGCCGACGGCCGCCTGCCACCATGGTCGAAGTGACCCAAAATGCCGGTATCGATGGTGCATAGTGCACCACCGCTCTACCCTGACACCGTGGAGTGGACGCCGCCGTCACCTCAGGTCGCAGATCTGATCAGGCAATGCGCGCAGATCATCGTCAATGCCCGTCCGGAATGGCTTACCGAACTCGACGAGGCGGTGCTGCAAGCCGGGCCGTCCATTGCCTCCGACCCCGAACTGGCCGCCGCAGTGAGTCGCAGCAACAGGGCGAACCTGTATTTCTGGGCCACCGCCAATGTCCGGGACCCGGGCGCGCCGGTCCCGCCGAACACGGGGCCCGAGCCCCTGGCCATCTCCCGTGAACTCGTCCGCCGTGGCATCAACGCGTTCCCGTCGGATGGCTACCGTGTCGGCGAGGCTGTCGCGTGGCGGCGCCTGATGGAGATCGCGTTCGAGCTGACCTCGGATCCGGCCGAGCTGCACGAGATGCTACATATCTGCTCATTGTCGATCAGCACGTTCATCGAAGCGACCCTGCAGGGCATCGCCGCCCAGATCGAACTGGAACGCGACGAGCTCACCCGCGGCACCCAGGCCGAACGACGGGAGACGGTGGCGCTGCTCCTCGAGGGCGCCCCGATCCCCCGGGATCGCGCCGAAACCCGCCTCGGCTACGCGCTCACCGGCGCACACACCGCCGCGGTGATCTGGAGTGCGCGTTCGGACGCCGATCTGTCGCTGCTGGACCGTGTCGCCGAGGCCTTCGGGCACGCCTGCGGCAGCCCACGCGTGTTGAGCGTCCCGGCCAGCACCGCGACGCGATGGGTGTGGGCTCCCGGCAGCGGCGAGGTGGACACCGCGGGACTCCTGTCCGCGGTGTCCCTCGATGTCCGGGTGGCCATCGGTTCGACGGCCGACGGGATCGACGGCTTCCGGCGCAGCCACTTCGACGCGCTCACCACCCAGCAGATGATGGCGCGCCTGAACTCACCGCAGCAGCTCGCGTTGTTCACCGACATCCAGTTGGTCGCGCTGATCACCTCCGACGCCGGCCGGGCGGCCGAATTCGTGCACCGGGCGCTCAGCGACCTCGAGTCCGCGAGCCCCGAATTGCAGGATACGGTGCGGATATTCGTCGCCGAACAGTGCAACGCCTCGCGCACCGCGGCGCGGTTGTACACGCACCGCAACACGTTGCTGCGCAGGCTGGCACGCGCCGACGAGCTGCTGCCCCGGCCGCTGGCCCAGTGCAGTGTCGAGGTCGCCGTCGCGCTCGACGTCCTGCGCTGGAGCGGTCAGTCCAGGACCGTGTCCAGGTAGCGCAGCGCCTCGGCTTTCGCGATACCGAGTTGGCGCGCCGTCTCGGCGAACGCGTGCGCCGCGGCGGCCATCGCGGCATCGGCGGGATCCACCCGCGCCACGAATGTGCCGAATCTGCCCCGGGTTTCGAGGATCCCCGCGGCTTCCAGCTCACGATATGCACGGGCGACGGTGTTCACCGCCAACCCCACTTGTCCGGCCAGATCGCGCACCGTCGGCAACCGTGTGCCCGGTTCCAGTCGTCCGTCCCGCACCACATCGATGATCTGGGTCCGCAACTGGTCGAACAACGGGCTTGCAGCGTGCGCGTCCAGCCGGACCCAATCCCCCAACCCGGCCATGTGCCCAGTATCGCCCACACCCGCTACTTTGGTGGGGTGCAGGTGACGGTGCTCAGCGGAGCGGGCATGTCCGCCGAAAGCGGTGTACCGACGTTTCGCGACGTCGAGACGGGTTTATGGGCCAACGTCGACCCCTACGAGATCTCCAGCAGCGACGGCTGGCAGCGGCACCCCGAGAAGGTGTGGGCCTGGTACCTGTGGCGCCACTACATGATGGACGCGGTCGAGCCGAACAACGGGCACCGCGCCGTCGCCGCGTGGGAGGACTACGCGGACGTGCACATCGCCACCCAGAACGTCGACAACCTGCACGAGCGCGCCGGCAGCAGCCGGGTCCACCACCTGCACGGCAGCTTGTTCGAATTCCGTTGCGATCGTTGCCAGTTGCCGTTCACCGGCGCACTCCCCGCGATGCCCGAACCCGTCGAGGTCGTCGAGCCGCCGCGCTGCACCTGCGGCGGGCTGATCCGGCCGAATGTGGTGTGGTTCGGCGAAGGCCTGCCCGACGACGCCTGGGACGGCGCCGTGGCGGCCGTGGCCGGCGCCGATGTGGTGATCGTGGTGGGTACGTCGTCGATCGTCTATCCGGCCGCGGGCCTACCGGAAGCCGCGCTGGCCAACGGCATCCCCGTCATCGAGGTGAACCCCCAGCCCACGCCGTTGTCCGAGGCGGCGACGGCGGTGGTGCGGGAAACCTCGGCGACCGCCCTGCCGGGCCTGTTGCAGCGCCTGCCCGACCTGCTCGGCTAGCTTGGTCGTACCGCCTGGCCGATCGCGAACTCGGTGACCGGCACCGGCACCCAGGCCGGGAACGTCAACTGGCGGCGGGATTGGCGCACCTCGAACCCGGCACCGACGATGGCGGCTTCGGTGTCCCGATGGGTGTGGCAGTTGCCGAGCAACCGGGGCCAGACCGTCGCATCCGCCAACCGTTGCAGCGAGGCCCGCGGGCCCGTACTGGCGACGTGTTCCAGATACCGCAGCTGGCCACCCGGTTTCAGGATCGAAAAGAGTTGCCGCAGAACGCTGTTCGGTTCATCGACGGAGCAGAGCACCAGCGAGCAGACCACGGCGTCGAAGGGGTCGTGCGACGCGTAGGCCTCGACGGTGTCGGCGCTGACGGTCACCGGTATCGACGCCTGCACCGCGGCCCGGCTTGCCAACTCGGCCAGCCGCGGTTCGGGTTCGACGGCGACCACCTCGGTGACCTCGGCCGGGTAATGCGCGAAATTGGTTCCGGTGCCTGCCCCGACCTCCAGGACGCGGCCGGTCAACCCGGCGAGGTTCTCCACCCGCAGGCGCCGCAGCGACTCGGGTTCGTGGCCGGACATGACGGTCCACAGCCGGGCGAAGAAGGGATTCTCGACGGTCGTCATGGCTTCAGCTCCTGCAGTTTCGCGATGGTCTGCTCGGGGGTGGCATCGGGGCCCATGATGCCCGACACGATCCGGCCGCAACAGACCGCGCTCAACACCCGGTCGGCGAACTCCTCGACATCCCCCCAGGGCAGGTACGGCTTGGCGATCAGCAGCGCCGCCACCCCGTGCACCGCCGTCCACAACTCCAACGCTGCGGACATCGAATCCCCTTGGGCATAAATGCCTTCGGCCATCAGCTTCTCGACCGAAGCGCGCATGTGCACGAACGCCGAGCTGGCCAGGGTCTGGTCGACCGAGCTGGCCGAGTCCCCTTCGGCCATGGTCGCGATCCGGTACAGCTCGGGGGTCTGGCGAGCGAACTGCACGTAGGCCAGCCCCTGGGCGCGCAGTACCTCGATGGTGGAGGACTTGCCCACCGCGACCCGCTGCATCTCCTGATCGAGCTTCTCGAAGTAGCGGGCGCACACCGCGTCCAGCAGCCCGTCCTTATCGGCGAAATGTAGGTAGATCGACGGGGAGGTGACGCCGACCCGCTGGGCCACCGCACGGATCGACACCGATTTGGCGTGACCGGTTTCCAGTAGCAGGTCGGTGGTCGCGTCGAGGATCTCTTCGCGCAGTTGGTCACCCGAACCACGGGCGGCCCTCCGCCGTTTCAGTACGTCAACCACGCTGACCAGCGTCCGCCACACCGGCGGTGACCGGCTCGCGCCCCTCCGGTTCGTCGGCTTCCGGTCCAGAGCCGCCGTCCTCGCTGATGCCGATGCGACCGTGCAGCCACGCCAGCGGCTTCGGTGCCCACCAGTTCCAGCCGCCCGCCACATGCATGAACGCCGGCACCAGAACCATCCGCACCAGCGTCGCGTCGACCAGGACGGCCAGTGTCAGCCCGACGCCGAACATCCGCATGAACGACACCTGCGCGGCGATCAGCGCGGCGAAGGTGATCGACATGACCAGCGCGGCGGCCGTGATGACGCGGCCGGTGCGCGCCAGGCCCAGGGCGACCGCCTCATCGTTGCGTTGCCGTGCCGGCCCGTGCAGCTTCAGCCAGTACTCCCGGATCCGCGCAGCCAGGAACACCTCGTAGTCCATCGACAACCCGAACGCGATGCAGAACAGCAGCACGGGCATGTTGGCCACCAGCGTCCCGGTCGGCGTGGTCCCCAGCGCCGAGAGATGTCCGTCCTGGAAGATCCAGACCAGCGACCCGAACGCGGCAGTCAGCGAAAGCACATTCAGCACAAGGGCTTTCAGCGGCAGCACCACGCTGCCGGTGAGCAGGAACAGCAGCCCGAAGGTGATCAACGCGATCACCCCGAGCACCCAGGGCAACCGGGTGGTGATGGCGGTGACGCTGTCCCGGTTGATCTGCGCGATCCCGGCCAGTTCCACGGTGCGCCCGTCCGGTCCGCTGACGGAGTGCAGGGCATCGAGCTGGCGTTCGGAGGCATCGGAGAACAGCGGCGCGGTGCTCCCGACGGTGAGGAAGGCACTGCCCTCGGCGATACCGGCCTGCCCGGGCGGGCCGACCTTCTTCCCGGCGACGAAGGTGCCGGTCGGGCCGGCGACCGTGGTGACGGACTCGACGTTCGACAGCTCGGTCGCATAGCGGTCGAATTCGGCCGGCGTGAGGCCGTCGGCGTCGGGGATGACGGCCGTCACCGCGGTGGCCGAGTTGTCGGTGAAGTCGTTGCGCAGCTGATCACCGACCTCGTGCGCCGACGCCGAGGCGGGTAGCACCCGATCATCGGGGAAGCCCCATTTGACGCCGAGGAACGGCGCGCCCAGCAGCAACAGCAGCGCCGTCACGGCGAGACCGATCGGGATGGCGCGGCGCATCACCGCGCCCGTCCACCGATACCAGAACAGCTGCTCGACCGGCTTCGCCGCGGGAGCAGCCGCGCGCCGGAACAACCGGCGCACATTGAGGGCGTCGAGCCGCTCGCCGAGGAACCAGATCGCGGCCGGGGTGACGATGATGGCCGCCAATGCCGCGAACCCCACCGTCGCGATGCCGGCGTAGGCGAAGGACTTCAGGAAGTACATCGGGAACAGCAGCATGGCCGCCATCGACAGCGCGACCGTCGTCGCCGAGAACAGCACGGTGCGGCCCGCGGTCGCCATGGTGCGGATCAGCGCCCGGTCCCGGGGCTGCCCGTCGGCGAGCTCGTCGCGGTAGCGGCTGATGATCAGCAGGGTGTAGTCGATGGCCAGGGCCAGACCCATGGCCGTGGACAGGTTGAGCGCGAAGATCGACACGTCGGTGGAGAAGGTGATGAGGCGCAGGACCGACATGGTGCCCAGGATCGCCATCCCGCCGACCAGCATCGGCAGGGCTGCGGCGACCAGGCCACCGAACACCCACACCAGCACCAGGAAGCTCAGCGGGATGGCGATGGACTCCATGAGGAGAAGGTCACGCTCGGTCTGTGCGTTGATCTGGGCGTAGACCATCGATACGCCACCGCTCTTGACGGTCACCCCGGGCTGCCCGTCGGCGACGTGGGCCAGCGAGTCGGACAGTTCCTTGGCGTACTTCTGGGCGTTGTTCTCCCCGCCCGTGATGCCGGCGACGATGAGACCCGACGTCTTGTCCTTGCTGACCAGATCCCCGGCACCGCCGACAGGCGCCGTCCACGCCGAGGTCACCTGAGCGACGTGTGGCGACTTGCCGAGGGCGGTGGCGATCTCGGTCCCGACGGTGGTCGCGGCGGGGCTGGTGACGCCGTCCGGGGAGCTGACGCTGATGATCAGCTGCATATCGCCCTGATGGAACTTGTCGGTGAGCACCTGCGTCGCGCGGGCCGACTCCGACGTCGGGTCCTGAAACCCGCCGGCGGACAGACTCTTGGCGACGGGAATGCCGAAGATCGCGGCCGCGACCATGATGAGCGCCGACAGTGCCAGGACGCGGCGGGGCGCGGCGATCGCCAGCAGCGCAATTCGATTCAGCATGCAGGTTCCCTTCCCAGGGGGAGGCGGAGATATCGTCGTTAAGTTAACAACGGTAAGTGAGGCCGTCAACCCGTCCACTCCGATCACGACGCAGCGGCCCGGACGGTTCAGCGGCGGCCTTCGCCCTACTCAGGAGTAGAACTCGCAAGTAACGTTTGCTGGGATCACAGCGCCGTCCAGATGTGTCGGCACACACACCGACCCGCCCCGGAAAGCTCGACAGTACGGCTTAATGGCAGGTCAGAGGCATACTGACTTTTGAGTAAGTCCGCGGTACCCGGCGCCCGCAAACATCGCCAACCTACCCGGCGGTAAGAATTGCCAGGGTTTTCAGAATCGTGACTCAAAGATTCCTTAAATGTGACTCATACAGTCAGTGTCATGTGGATCGACGACACCAGTGCCGATGTCATCAAAGTCGACTTTGACGCCCTGTACCACGGGGACGTCCTCGTCGAGGGTGACACCTCCGAGCAGTTCCCTGACCTCGCTGCAGCGGTCTGACCGCAGCAGTTTCCTCCTAGCACCACAACGCCGCTGAGCACTGTCTCGGCGGCGTTTTGGCGTCTCGGATGCCTCTGAGACAAAAACCGCGCGACCGAACGTCATTGTTCGGTCGCGCGGTTGCTTGTTCCGGCAGTGACGCCGATCGGGTCAGGCCGTGGCTTTTTCTTCGTCGTCCAGGACGACCATGTCGGCCAGCCGGCCGATGATGATGTCCTCGGCGCCGTCGACGATGCGGCTGATCAGCTCCTCGACGGTCGGGATGTCGTGGATCAGGCCCATCACGGTGCCCGCGGTCCAGATACCGGCATCGATGTCGCCGTCGTCGAACACCTTGCGGCCGCGCACCCCGGCGACCAGGTCCTTGACGTCCTCGAACTGGCCGCCGTCCTTGAGGATCTGTACGACCTCGCGGGATACGGTGTTGCTTGCCACCCGGGCGGTGTTGTGCAGGCTGCGGAAGATCAGCTCCGTGCCGCGTTCGTCACCGGCGACGATGGCTTCCTTGACGTTCTGATGGATACAGGACTCCACGGTGCACATGAACCGGGTGCCCATGTTGATGCCGTCGGCGCCCAGCGCCAGCGCAGCTGCCAGGCCACGGGCGTCACCGAAGCCACCCGAGGCCAGCATCGGGATCTCGATCTCCTTGGCCGCGGCCGGGATCAGCACCAGGCCCGGCACGTCGTCCTCACCGGGGTGTCCGGCGCACTCGAAGCCGTCGATGCTGATGCCGTCCACACCCAAGGTCTGCGCTTTGACCGCGTGGCGCACCGAGGTGCACTTGTGCAGCACCTTGATGCCGTTGTCGTGGAACATCGGCAGATGCGGCGCCGGGTTGGAGCCCGCCGTCTCGACGATCTTGATGCCCGCATCGACGATCACCTTGCGGTACTCGTCATAGGGCGGCGGGTTGATCGCCGGCAGGATCGTCAGGTTCACCCCGAACGGCTTGTCGGTCAGGTCGCGGGTCTTGGCGATCTCATTGGCCAGATCCGCCGGAGTCGGCTGGGTCAGCGCCGTGATGAAACCGAGCCCACCCGCATTGGCCACGGCCGCAACCAGTTCCGCGCGACCAACCCACTGCATGCCGCCTTGGGCGACCGGGTGCTCGACACCGAAAGCCTCGGTGAATTTCGTTACCAGAGTCATATGTTCGATTCCTACCTGGGAGCCATACGGATAGCGCCGTCGAGGCGGATGACCTCGCCGTTGAGCATCGGGTTTTCCACGATATGCAGGGCCAGCGCGCCGTATTCGTCCGGGTCACCCAGCCGTGCCGGGTGCGGCACCTGTTGCCCCAGGGACTTCTGCGCCTCCTCGGGCAGCGACGCCAGCAGCGGAGTCTTGAACAGGCCGGGCGCGATGGTGCAGACCCGGATCAGGCTGCGCGACAGGTCGCGCGCCACAGGCAGAGTCAGCCCGACCACGCCGCCCTTGGAGGCCGAGTACGCGGCCTGCCCGATCTGGCCGTCGTAGGCAGCGACCGACGCCGTGTTGATGATGACGCCGCGCTCCTCACCGACGGCTTCGGTCTTGGCGATCCGCTCGGCGGCCAGCCTCAGCACGTTGAACGTGCCGATCAGGTTGACCTCGACGACCTTGCGGAAACCGTCGAGCGGGAACGGACCGTCCTTGCCGAGGGTCTTGACCGCGTTGCCGATACCGGCGCAGTTGACGTTGATACGCACCGGGCCCAGCGACTCCGCGATGTCGAGGGCCTTGGTGACCGCGTCCTCGTCGGTGACGTTGGCAGCGACGAACTTCGCGCGCGCACCGAGTTCGGCCACCACTTCCTCGCCCTTGAGGTCGATGACGACCACCGAGGCGCCGGCGTCGAGCAGCCGCTTCGTGGTCGCCAGGCCGAGGCCCGACGCCCCACCGGTGACAACCGCTACGGAATCCTTGATTTCCACGTGTCGTGCTTCCTTCCAATTGGGGTCGTGCCAGGTTCCTAGATCCAGTCGTTGAAAATGGTGTCGTTGTCGGCGCCGATCACCGGCGGCGGCGTGGGTTGCCCGGGCGCGCTGCGCGAGAAGCGCGGCGCCGGAGCCGGCTGCAGGCCGCTGCCCGTCTCATAGAAGGTGTCCCGGTCCGCGATGTGCGGCTCGCTGAGCACCTCGCCGAACGCCAGCACCGGCGTCGCGCAGGCATCCGAGCCGGCGAAGATCTGCGCCCACTCGTCGCGATCCTTGGTCTTGAACACCTCGGTGAACGCCACCCGCAGCTCTTCCCAGCGGGCCATGTCGTTCTGCTCGGGCAGGCCCGCGGCGTCCAGGCCCAGCTTGGCCACCAATTCGGCGTAGAACTGCGGCTCGATCGCGCCGATCGCGAAGTACTTGCCGTCGGCGGTCTCATACGTGTCGTAGTACGGGGCACCGGTGTCGAGCATGTTGGCGCCGCGCACGTCGTTCCACAGCCCCTGCGCGCGGAATGACCACATCATCTGGATCAGCACGCTGGAACCGTCGATCATCGCGGCGTCCACCACCTGGCCCTTGCCGGACGTCTGGCGCTCCCACAGGGCCGACAGGATGCCCAACAGCAGGAACATCGACCCGCCGCCGAAATCGCCGGCCAGGTTCAGCGGCGGAACCGGCTTCTCGCCTTTGCGCCCGATCGCGTGCAGCACACCGTTGAGCGAGATGTAGTTGATGTCGTGGCCGGCCTGCAGCGCACGCGGACCGTCCTGGCCCCACCCGGTCATCCGGGCGTAGACCAGCTTCTCGTTGACCTTCGCGCAGTCCTCGGGCCCCAGGCCCAGCCGCTCGGTGACCCCCGGCCGGAAACCTTCGATCAGCACATCGGCCTTGGCCACCAGGTCGAGGACGAACTTCTTGCCCTCGGCGGATTTCAGATCGGCGGTGACGCTGCGCCGGTTGCGCAGCATGGCGTCCTTCGCCGGACTGTTCGACGCGGACGGGCGGTCCACCCGCACCACGTCAGCGCCCAGATCTCCCAGAATCATCGCCGCGTGCGGGCCGGGGCCGATGCCGGCCAATTCGACAACCCGCAAGCCGTGCAGTGGTCCCGTCATACCGACCGTCCTTCGTCGTTGAATACTTCGTCGAGTACCGAGTTAGTTGACCGCCGACATAGCTTACTTGTATAACCAAGTCGACCGGCCGCGGGCCACCCGCCCGCCGAACGTGAGGGCGTACCCATGACGTATCGCAGCATCGAGCAGTTGACCGTGGAGCTCGCCGACGGTGTGCTCTCGGTGACCCTGAACCGCCCCGACACCCTGAACTCGCTGTCGGAGGCCATGCTGACCGGGATCGCCGACGCCCTCGAGCAGGCCGCCACCGACGCCGAGGTCCGCGTCGTGAAGTTGGCGGGCGCGGGCCGCGGTTTCAGCTCCGGGGCCGGGATCAGCGCCGAGGACGTATCGGCCAAATCCGTCAACGGACCGGAGGTGGTGCTCGACGCGGCCAACCGCGCGGTGCGCTCCATCGTCGCGCTGCCCAAGCCCGTCGTCGCGGTGGTGCAGGGCCCGGCCGCCGGTGTCGGTGTGTCGCTGGCGTTGTCCTCGGACATCGTGTTGGCCTCGGAGAAGGCGTTTTTCATGCTGGCGTTCACCAAGATCGGGCTGATGCCGGACGGCGGTGCGTCGGCGCTCATCGCGGCGGCCGTCGGCCGCATCCGCGCGCAGCGGATGGCGCTGCTGGCCGAACGCATCACCGCGGCCGAAGCCTATGACTGGGGCCTGGTCACCTCCGTGCATGCCACCGACGAATTGGACGCCGCAGTGGCCAAGGTGATCGCCACGCTGTCCACCGGACCCGCCGTTTCACTGCGCAAGACCAAGCAGGCCATCAACGACGCCACCCTCACCGAACTCGAGGCGGCCATCGAGCGCGAGCGCGAGGGCCAGCTGATCCTGCTCACCTCCAAGGACTTCCGCGAGGGCACCGCGGCCTTCCAGGAGCACCGGCAAGCCACCTTCACCGACAGCTAGACCTCGGGGGCGCCGGTTGTGCGGATTGATCCGCGAAACGCCGAACCAGACGAACCACACCGCACAAATGGACGCCCGATAAATCAGTGGCTTCGGCCACCCCTGATCGGTCACCATCAGTTGTGTGAGTACGCAACTCGGGCAACCCCGCTGGCGGGTACTCGCGCCCTTTGCACACCGCGAGTACCGCCTGCTGATCGCGGCGCTGACGCTGTCCATCTTCGCCACCGGCATGTGGACGGTGGTGATGGCGCTGCAGGTGATCGCGCTGGACAACGATCCCACCGCGCTGTCGCTGGTGGCCACCTGCCTGAGCGCCGGGTTGATCGCGTTCGTCCTCGTCGGCGGCATCGCCGCCGACCGGCTGCCGCAGCGCACCATCATCATCGCCGTGGAGTCGGTGAACACCGTCGTCGTGACGGCGATCGCCACACTCGGCCTGACCGGGCAATTGCGCTTGTGGCACATGGCCGTCGGCGCCGCTGCGCTCGGCGTAGGCGCTGCCTTCTTCTTTCCTGCCTTCAGCGCCTACCTGCCGAGGCTGTTGCCGCCCGAACAGTTGTTGGCGGCCAATGGAATCGAGGGCGTGCTCCGGCCGACCCTGCAACAAGCCGTCGGACCCGCGGTGGCCGGCATGCTGATCGGCGCCACCTTTCCTGCGCTGGGTGCCGCGGCCGTCGCCGTCCTGTACGGCACGGGACTGACCCTGCTGATCGCCACCAGGCCGGTGGCGCAGGCGGTTTCGTCGGAAAGACCGAGCACGCATCCGCTGGCCGACCTTCGGGACGGCTACCGGTTCATGGTGCGCACGCCGTGGCTGCTGGCGACGCTGTTGTTCGCCAGCGGATTCGTGCTGCTGATCATGGGCCCGCTGGAGGTGCTCCTGCCGTTCATCACCAATGCCCGGTTCGCGCACGGTGAACGGATCTTCGGCTTCGTACTGGCCGCGTTCGGACTCGGCGGAGCGGTCGGCGCGCTCGCGGTCTCCTCGGTCCGCCTGCCGCGGCGCTACCTCACGGTGATGATGGCGTGCTGGGGCCTGGGCAATCTGCCCCTGGTGCTGATCGGCTACACGTCGTCGTTCGTGGTGATGGCGGCGGCCGCCTTCGTCGTCGGCATGACCAGCAGTGCGGCCACCGTCATCTGGGGCACACTGCTGCAACGCAGGGTGCCGCCGGCGATGCTGGGCCGGGTGTCCAGCCTGGATTTCTTCGTCTCGCTGGTCTTCATGCCGGTGTCGATGGCGCTGGCCGGGCCGCTGTCCAAGGTGTTCGACGTGCAGACCATCTACCTGGCGGCCGGGATCATTCCGACGGCGCTGGGTGTGGTCGCATGGCTGGCCGCCCGGATGCCACGGGACGAGGTGGAACATCCGCTGGACGTGTGACGCCGGATAGGGTCTCCCCTCGTGGGCATCCAAACCGGCACCGTGCGCGCGCTGGCCCCGCTGCGGTTCCGCGAGTACCGACTGTTGATCGCCGCGGTGTCGTTCTCGATCTTCGCCACCGGCATGTGGACCGTCGTGATGGCGCTGCAGGTCATGGCGATCGACAACGATCCCGCCGCACTGTCTCTGGTGGCGGCGTGCCTGAGCATCGGGCTGGTCACCTTCGTGCTCGTCGGAGGCATTGCCGCCGACCGGTTTCCGCAGCGCACCATCATCATCGTCGTCGAGTCGGTGAATACCGCCGCGGTGACGGCGATCGCGATCCTGGGGCTGACCGGCACGCTGCGACTGTGGCACATGGCGGTGGCCGCCGGGGCGCTGGGCGTCGCGGGCGCATTCTTCTTCCCGGCCTACAGCGCCTACCTGCCACGCATCCTGCCCGAGGAACAACTGTTGGCGGCCAACGGTATCGAGGGCGTGGTCCGGCCGACCTTCCAGCAGGCGGTCGGCCCGGCCATCGCGGGCGTGATCATCGGCGCAACCTTTCCCACCGTCGGCGCGGTCACCGTCGCGGTGCTGTATGCCCTCGGGTTGACCCTGCTGATCGCCACCCGACCTGTGCGACAACCTGATTCCCCCGAGAAGACGCACACTCACCCACTCGCCGAACTGCGCGACGGTTTCCTGTTCATGGTGCGCACCCCGTGGTTGTTCGCCTCACTGATGTTCGCCAGCACCTTCGTGTTGTTGGTGATGGGACCACTGGAGGTCCTGCTCCCGTTCATCACCCAGGCGCGGTTCGAGAACGGCGACCAGACCTACGGTCTGGTGCTGGCCGCCTATGGAGTGGGTGGCGCGCTCGGCGCGGTCGCAGTGTCCGCGCGCCCCATGCCGCGGCGCTACCTCACGGTGATGATGGTGTTGTGGGGACTGGGCAACCTGCCCATGGCGCTGATCGGGTTCACCTCGTCGTTCCCGGTGATGGCAGCCTCGGCGTTCGTGGCCAGCTTCACCGACAGCGCGGCGTTCGTCATCTGGGGCACCCTGCTGCAGCGACGCGTCCCGTCCGAGATGCTGGGCCGGGTGTCCAGCCTGGATTTCTTTGTCTCCCTGGTGTTCATGCCGGTGTCGATGGCGCTGGCCGGTCCGGTGTCCAAGGTGATTCCGGTGCAGACGATCTACCTGATCGCCGGCCTCGCACCGATCGTGCTGGCCTTGGCCGCCTACCTGGGTGCCCGCATGTCGCGTGACGAACTGGCGCATCCGCTGACGAGCTAGAGCCGAGTCAGAGGCCGAAGATCGGGGGCAACGCCAGCACCATGACCAGGCCCCAGAAGAAGTGGGCGAGCATCGGCGCCAGCACACCGCCGGTCATCCGGCGCAGCAGGGCGCAGATCGTGCCGAGCAGAATGGCCGCGAAACCGAGCATCGGGTTACCGGCCGCCATCACCGACACGAAGTAGATGGCCGTGGACACCAGCACCGGACGGTGTCCGCCGAGTGCGGAGTACAAGGCGCCGCGAAAGAACAGTTCCTCGGCCAGCCCGTTGAGCACGGTGATGAACACGATCAGTGGCAACGCACCCTGGTTGGCGAATTCCAGCACAGCCGTGATGTATTCGCGTACGGGCGGGATCAACCGGGCCACCAGACCGCCGATGACGAACACGGCTCCGACACCCAGTCCCACGCCGACACCGAGGAGCACCGGGCGCCGATACCTGGGCCCGCTGCCGGGTAACCGACCCAGGTGCAGTGGGCCGGAGAGTGCCGCGCCGACGGTCCAGACCCCGGCCATGGCCAGGGTGAGAATATAGAAGGCGTTGTCGCCCGGGTGCCTGCTCAACGAATATGCCTGCAGCGAGGCCCCGATCACCAACACCGCGATGACGGTGATCCGCCGGCGCCGCACCACCTTGCGGGCTTCGTCGGCAGTGGGCGCGGCGGCGCGCCATGGTGACGGGATCATGAGTGCTTCCCCTGCGGAATCAGGTCGGCCAGGAAGTCGATACCCGTACGCAGGGCGGCGACCGCCGGGCCGGGCAGCAGCGGCAGCAGTGCCAGCGCGGGTCGCGCAACCGTTGGGGTGAGCGATCGGATGCGGGCCGCATCGCCACCCGCCCAGCTCGGATCCGTGTCGGCGAGATGGTGTGGATCGGCAAGTCTGTCGACCGGCCGGCGGCGGCGCGTCGCCAGGGAAAGCCTGATCGCGTCGTCCACGCTCAACAGGCCCCCCGGCGGGTCGGGCACCAGTTCGCGCAGCCCGGCACCGGCGGCGGTCATCGGATGATCAAGGGAGGCAGTCAGATCCGCGGCCAGACCCCCCGGTACAGGCAGAGCCGCGGCCGACACCCGCGACGCCAGCGCGGTCGGCACGCTCGGCGCGGGCACGGCCAGATGCCAGATGTTAGCCAGCCTGGCATAGGCCGACAACAGGCCTCCGTAGCTGGTGGTGCTCGGTCCGCTGATGTCATAGGCACCGGCGGGCACCTGCTTCTCATCGGCGGCCGCGACCAGGTAGTACAACACATCTCGCACCGAGATCGGGTCGATGGGATTGGTCAGCCAGGGCGGCAGGGGCAACACGGGGAACCGGTCGCCGACGTAGCGCATCATCTCGAACGAGGTGGAACCGGCTCCGATGATCACCGCCGCTCCCAGCCACACCACCTCGGGGCCGCCGCGCACGGTCAAAGCGTGCGCCACTTCGGCGCGGCCCGCCAGATGTTCGGAGAGATTGTCTTCCTCGGGCACGAACCCGCCGAGGTAGACGATGCGCTGCACACCGGCGTACCCGGCCGCCTCGGCGAGCCGTCGGGCCGCCTCGTTGTCCGCAGCCCGGAAGCCGGGCTCCCCGATACCGTGGATCAGGTAGTAGATCACGTCGATCGGTCCCGAGCGTTCGAAAAGCGTTGCCACGGAATCTTCTTCGCGGGTGTCCAAGGCGACCGTCGCGACGTCCTCATACCAGCCGAAGGCGGTGAGCCGACCGGGATCGCGACTGCTGACTATCACGTCATGGCCGGTGGCCAGCAATTCGCCGACCAGTCTCGATCCGATGTAGCCGGTGGCACCAGTGACAAGGATGCGCTGGGTCATGCGCGGCCCGTGCGGGCGTTCGACGTCCTGATCTGCACCAAAGCCTCCTGCTCACCGGCACCCGACGGCCCCGGTGGCCGCACGTGTCCGCAATTCGACGCGCGGAGGCCCATACCCGGTTCTACTGAGCGCTACACCCGATCGCGGCGCTCGTCACACCCGCTCAGCGGGTGGTGTGGCGGCCCTTGGCGTGTACCGGATCGACGTCGCGGGCGACCTTGGGGTCGTCGATGAGCACCCGATCGGGCTGGTCGTCGGCGTCGGTGCGCTTGACCTTCGGGTCGATCTTGTCGGCGTGCTCACGGCGCGCGTCCAACTGCTCACGGGTGGAGTCCAGCTTGTCGCGGTGGCTGGCGGCCCGCTCCTGCAGGCGGGCGGCTTCGGCGGCCTTCGCCTCGGCTTCGGCCTGGGCGGCCCGGGCCTTCGCCTCGGTCTCGGCGGCCACGGCCTCATGACGGTTCAGCCGCTGGCTTTCCTCCTGCACCTCTTCGCGGATGCGTTCGGCCTGTACCGAGCGGCGACGATGGGTTGCGCTGCGGACCAGGAATGCGACGAGCGCCAGCACCACGACGGCGATGACGGCAACGATGATCCAACTGGTGGTGGTCATGAGGGCTCCTCCGATCAACGGTGCGCGCCAAGTTATTGACGCACCTGTTGGTTTTGCGGATGCCCACGCGGGCCACCCTTCAAACCACTTTCCGTGTGACCAGCGGGAACCGTTGTCGCCGTGGCGCCTTCGGCCTCAGTCCTGGCGGCGGTGCACGTCGATGAGCCCCTGATAGGCCTCGGCGTTGAAACGGTTACCCGCGACTTCCTCGTCGCTGAGGCTGCGGCGCACCTTGCCCGGCACGCCGGCGACCAGCGATCGCGGCGGAATCACCGCGCCCTGCGGCACCACCGCACCCGCCGCGACCAGCGAACCCGCTCCGACCACCGCGCCGTTGAGCACGATGGCGCCCATCCCGACCAGGACGTCGTCCTCAATGGTGCAGCCGTGCAGCACCGCATTGTGGCCCACGGTGACGCCCGCGCCGATGCGTGCCGGAAATCCGGGGTCGACATGGACGGTGACGCCGTCCTGGATGTTGCTGCCCTCGCCGATCTCGATGGGCTCGAACTCGGCACGCAGGGTGGCGTTGTACCAGACACTCACCCGCGCGGCCAGCGTCACCGGGCCGATCACGGTGGCGTTGGGCGCCACCCAGGACTCGGCGTGCAACTGCGGGGCACGCCCGCGGATGGGGATGATCAGCGGCTCAGGCATGGCCGTCATCGTAGTCAGGTGCGTCCTGGAGACCGTCTTAGAGACCTTGGTAGACCTTGCGATAACTCGACGGGGACATTCCCATGCCGCGGCGCAGGTGGTGGCGTAGGTTGCCGCCGGTGCCCAGCCCGGACAGCCGCGCCACCTCGTCGACCGGAATGTCCTTGGACTCCAGGAGTTCTCGGGCCCGGTCGACCCGGCGCTGCCGAATCCAGTTGCCCGGTGCCTCGCCGGTCTCCTCCCGGAAGCGGCGGTTGAACGTGCGCAGGCTCATGTGGGCGTGGCCGGCCAGCCGTGCGACGGTGAGCTCGGTTTCCAGGTGCGCCAGCGCCCAGGCCCGGGTGGCCGCCGTCGATGCGTGGTCGTCCACCGGCATCTGCCGGTCGATGAACTGTGCTTGGCCACCCTCACGCCACGGCGGGACCACGCAGTAGCGGGCGACCGTGTTGGCCACCTGCGCTCCGTGGTCACCACGAATGATGTGCAGGCACAAGTCGATTCCCGCAGCAAGCCCCGCCGAAGTGAGCACGTCACCGTCATCGACGAACAGCACGTTCTCGTCCACGTCGACCGCCGGATAGAGCGCGCGCAACGCATCGGCGAACTTCCAGTGCGTCGTCACGGTGCGGCCGTCGAGGAGGCCCGCGGCGGCCAGCACGAAGGCGCCGGTACAGATCGACACCACCCGGGCGTCGGGGCGGATCCGGGCGAACGCGGCGGTGACGTCGTCGTCGAGGAACCCGCCCGTGCGGGCCGGGGCGTAGCGGGTGCCGGGGATGACGACGGTGTCCGCGGTGTCCAGTGCCTCCGGTCCGGCGACCGGCACCATCGCGAAACCATTGGTGGAGGCGACCGGTCCGGGCTGCACGGCACACGTCGTCACCTCGTACAGCGGTGTTCCGTCGACGGCCAGGGCGCTGCCGAAGAGGGTGGGTGCAATGGTCGCGTCGAAACCGACCACCGGCGGTAGCAGGAGAACTGCTATTCGATGCACCCCGCCATCTTGGCATGTTTTTGATGAATCGTGTCGTTTGTGCCACTAGGCGGGCGGTGGTCATATCCGCGACAGTGGGCCGGTGACACTTCTCGGTACGCGAACACGCCTGCACTGGGCCTGGGTGGTCGCCGCGGTCAGTTTCATCGCGATCCTCGGCGCAGCGGCCTTCCGCTCGGTGCCCGGCGTGATGATGAACCCACTGCATCACGAATTCGGCTGGAGCCACGGCACGGTCGGCGCGGCGATGGCGGTCAACATGACGCTGTACGGCCTGACCGCCCCGTTCGCCGCGGCGCTGATGGACCGCTTCGGGGTGCGCCCGGTGCTCACCGGCGCCCTGACCCTCATTGCCACCGGCTCGGCACTGAGCGTCCTGATGACGGCCAGTTGGCAGCTGGTGCTGCTGTGGGGCGTGCTGGTCGGGCTGGGCACCGGCGCCATTTCGATGGGTTTCGTCGCGACCATCGCCACCCGCTGGTTCGAGGCCCGCCGCGGCCTGGTCACCGGCGTCCTGACCGCGGCCAGCGCCACCGGTCAGCTGGTCTTCCTGCCGGTGGTCGCCGCCGTCACCACCGCACACGGTTGGCGGTGGGCCTCGTTGATCGTCGCCGCGGCCGCCGTCGCGGTGGTGCCGCTGGTGGTGCTGTTCATGCGCAGCTACCCGCAGGACATCGGTCTGACCGCCTACGGAGCCACCACCACCGAAACCGCGGTGCTGCCCACCGGCACGTTCAGCGCCGCCTTCGAGGGACTGCGGATCGGGCTGCGCTCCCGGGCGTTCTGGCTGCTCGCGGCCAGCTTCGCAATCTGCGGCATGACCACCAACGGCTTGATCGGCACTCACTTCATCCCGGCCGCCAACGATCACGGGATGCCGACGACGCTCGCTGCCGGGCTGCTCGCCACCATCGGCATCTTCGACGTGGCAGGCACGGTGTTCTCCGGTTGGCTGACCGACCGGGTCGACCCCCGGCTGCTGCTGGTCGTCTACTACACGGGGCGCGGGTTGTCGTTGTCGCTGCTGCCGTCGCTGCTGTCCCCGCACGCCGAACCGAGCACCTGGGTGTTCGTCATCTTCTACGGCCTGGACTGGGTGGCCACTGTGCCGCCGACGATCGTGCTGTGCCGGGAGTACTTCGGTGCCCGCACACCCGTGGTGTTCGGCTGGGTGTTCGCATCCCACCAGTTGGGCGCGGCCGTCGCCGCGGCCGGCGCCGGGTGGATCCGGGATCTGCAAGGCAACTATGACCTGGCGTTCTATCTGGCCGCGGGGTTGTGCGTCGTGGCCGCTGGACTTTGCGGCGCGGTGCGCAGACCCCAGCAGGCAGCGGTGGCCTGAGAGCCTCGTTTTTGTTAGTCCGGCCGGTACGAATACCATGCAAGCGGCGCCGCGGGGACGCCGAGGCTCGGGTGGACTGTTAGCTGATGGTGCACGCACGCTGCATGTGCCGAGGTTCCCGCCCATCCGCGCCGCCCAGCTTCAAGCAACTGGACCCAGGCACGACATGGAGGAACTCACGTGCAAGCACGCACCGGCAAGCTTATCGGCGGCGTCGTCGCATCCGCAGCGATCGCCCTGTCCGCAGCGGTGACGGCCCACGCCGACCCGACCACCCCGACGGCACCCGTCCCCGTTCCGCAGGGTTCCGCCTGCGACGCGGGCGTCAAGGCCGTCGCATCCGGCCCGGGTTCGCTGCTCGGTCTCTCCACCGCGGGATCGTCGGCCGCGTTGGCCAGCATCCCGGAGATCTCCACCTTCAGCCAGGCCATCTCGGGTCAGCTCAATCCGGCGGTGAACGTCAGCAGCGTCCTGGACAACGGCCCGTACGTGGTGTTCGCGCCCAGCAATGACGCCTTCGCCAAGCTCGATCCCGCCGAACTGGAGGCCATCAAGGCCGATCCGGTCAAGCTGACCGCGCTGGTCTACTACCACATGGTGCTCGGCATCCTCGGCCCCGACGACATCCACGGCACCATGTACACCCAGCAGGGCAAGCCGGTCGTGGTGAAGGGCAAGGGCGGGGACATCACCGTCAACGACGCCAAGGTCACCTGCGCCGGCATCAAGACCGCGAACGCGCGGATCTACATCCTCGACACCGTGTTGGACCCGGCCCTGGCCCCCGAGGGCGTGACCGCGACGGCCACCACGACGTCGACGTCCTCGACGGAGACCGCGACCACCACGCCGGCCGCTCCGGCCACCGAGACCCCGGTGACGGTCACCAGCACGACGACCACGGTGGCCCCGCCGCGCTGAGCGGCTCACCGCGAAACTGAAGCCAGGGACGGAATCCGTAAAGGATCCATCCCTGGCTTCAGTTTCGTTGGGTACTAACGGATTACAGGCCCAGATCCCGGCCGATGATCTCCTTCATGATCTCGGTGGTGCCACCGTAGATCGTCTGGATTCGCACATCGATGTAGTCCTTGGCGACCCGGTATTCGTTCATGTAGCCGTAGCCGCCGTGCAGCTGCAGGCACTGGTCGACGACCTTCTTGCCGAGCTCGGTGCACCACCACTTGGCCTTGGACGCCTGGACCGCGGTGAGCTCGCCGTCCACGACCGCACGCAGGCAACGGTCGACGTACTGCTCGGCGATGTCCAGTTCGGTGTCCAACTCGGCCATTACGAAGCGGCTGTTCTGGAAGCTGCCGATCGGCTGGCCGAAGGCCTTGCGGTCCTTGACGTACTGCAGCGTCTCGTTGAACGTGGCCCTCGCGCCGGCGACACCGGCGATGGCGATCGAAAGACGTTCCGAGGGCAGGTTTTCCATCAGATGGTAGAAACCCTTGCCTTCGGTGCCCAGCAGGTTCTCGGCGGGGACGCGGACGTCCTCGAAGTTCAGCTCCGCGGTGTCGGCGGCGTGCTGACCGATCTTGTCCAACTTGCGGCCCCGGGTGAAGCCCGGGGTGTCGCGCTCGACCACCAGCAGCGAGAAGCCCTTGTGGCCGGCTTCCGGGTCGGTGCGTGCCACGACGACCACCAGGTCGGAGTTGATGCCCGCGGAGATGAATGTCTTGGAGCCGTTGATGATCCAGTCGTCACCGTCGCGCACCGCGGTGGTGCGGATGCCGGCCAGGTCGCTGCCGGCGCCCGGCTCGCTCATGGCGATCGCGCCGATCAGCTCACCGCTGACGAAGCCCGGCATCCAGCGTTTGAGCTGTTCCTCGGTGGCCAGATGCTTGAAGTACGGGCCGACGATGTCGTTCTGCAGGCTCACGCCCGGGCAGGCCAGACCGAACTTGGCGAATTCCTCGACGATGACAGCGTTGAACCGGAAGTCGTCGACCCCGCCGCCGCCGAACTCTTCGGGCATGTTGAACCCGATCAGCCCGTAATTGCCTGCGGCCACATAAGCTCCGCGGTCGACGAGGCGGTCGGCCTCCCACTTCTCGACGTTGGGCAGGCACTCCTTCTCCAGGAACTGCCTGGCAGTGTCCCGGAGCTGCTCGTGCTCGGTTTCGAAAACCAGTCTCTTCACAGTTACTTCGCTTTCCAGACGGGCTCGCGCTTCTGCGCGAAAGCCAGCGGACCCTCTTGGGCGTCCTCGGTTTTGAGCAAGGTGGCGAACTCGCCGAAGGTCTGCTTCCAGAACGGCTCGTCGGCGCCGATGACGCCGTCGACGGCGCCGTAGGACACCCGCTTGCTGGCACGGACGGCCAGCGGAGCGTTGACGGTGATGCGTTCGGCCAGTGCGAGCGCCGCGTCCAGCACGGTGCCGTCCGGTACCACCTTGTTGATCAGGCCCCACTTCAGCGCGTCCGCCGAGGACAGCGGTTCGCCGGTGAACACCAGTTCCAGGGCCAGTTTCTGGGGCAGCTGCGCGACGATGCGGAACACCCCGCCGGCGCCGGCGATCAGGCCGCGCTTCACTTCCGGCAGACCGAATTTGGCGCGTTCCTCGGCCACCACCAGGTCACTGGCCAGCGCCAGTTCGGTGCCGCCGCCCAGCGCGGTGCCGTTGACGGCCGCGATGGTCGGCTTGTCGATGAAGTGCCGCACGTACCCGGCGAAGCCCCACTCCGGGTGGTCGGGGTGGAACAGGTTCTCCCCGCGCGAGATGGCCTTCAGATCCGCACCGGCGCAGAATGATTTGTCGCCCGCCCCGGTGAGGATGACGGCCCGGACCTCCGCATCGTCCTGCGCGGCAGCCAAGGCATCGCCGACACCGATGGACACCGACGCGTTGATGGCGTTGCGGGCCTCCGGCCGGTTGATCGTGATGATCGAGACGTTGCCTCGTCGTTCTACGAGCGCACCCGGCTGCTGCTCGTCGCTCACAGCAGTTCCAGGATGGTCGCGTTCGCCTGACCGCCACCTTCGCACATGGTCTGCAGGCCGTACTGAATGTTGTTGTCCCGCATGTGATAGAGCAACGTGGTCAGGATGCGGGCGCCGGAACCACCGAGCGGGTGGCCCAGCGCGATGGCGCCGCCGTTGGGGTTGAGCCGGCTCTCGTCGGCGCCGATGTCCTTCAGCCACGCCATCGGCACGGGGGCGAAGGCCTCGTTGACCTCGAACACACCGATCTGGTCGACGCTCAGGCCGGACTTGGCCAGTGCCTTCTGGGTGGCCGGGATCGGCGCGGTCAGCATGATGACCGGGTCGGCGCCGGCGAGCACCGCGGTGTGCACCTTGGCGATCGGCTTGAGCCCCAGGTCTTTTGCCTTCTCGGCCGAGGTGACCAGCAGCGCGGCCGAGCCGTCGGAGATCTGGCTGGAGTTACCGGCGTGGATGACGCCGTCCTCACGGAAGGCGGGCTTGATGTTGCCCATGGACTCGACGGTGCCGCCGCGGCGGATGCCACCGTCCTCCAGCACTGTGACCTTGTTGCCGTCCGCGTCCGTTACATTGATCCCGACGATCTGGTCCTTGAATGCGCCGGAATCCTGTGCGGCGGCGGCTTTCTCATGCGAACGCAGGGAGAATTCGTCCAGCTGGGTGCGCGACAGGCCCCACTGCGACGCGATCATCTCGGCGCCGACGCCCTGGTTGGGCGTCTTGTGGTCGTAGCGCGCCTGGAATGCTTCCGGGTAGGGGTGCCCGCCGTTGGCCAGCGAGGAACCCATCGGGGTGCGCGACATCGACTCGACGCCACCGGCGACGACGACGTCGTAGTGGCCGGCCACCACGCCGGCGACGGCGAAGTGCAGCGACTGCTGACTGGAACCGCACTGGCGGTCGACGGTCACACCGGGCACGGTCTCGGGCCATCCGGCGGTCAGCACGGCGGTGCGGGCGATGTCGAGCGCCTGCTCACCCGCCTGCATGACGCAACCCCAGATGACGTCGTCGACGAGGGCGGGGTCGATCCCGGCGCGCTGCACCAGGCCGTTGAGCACCTGGGCCGACAGCTCCGACGGGTGCACTCCCGACAGGGCGCCGTTGCGCTTCCCGACCGGGGACCGCACTGCCTCGACGATGACCGCTTCTGCCATGACTTCTCCTTCGAAGGTGTGGTGGCTTTTGCAAAGAGTCGCTTAGGCCGCGAGTTCAGCCAGAGCCTTAAGCTGAACCTAGAACAGAAGGTTTACTAGGTCAACCTACTGGTTGGTAGAGCCGAGTTACGCCCCGGTTGACCCCAGACATGGTTTACTGAGTTCACTAGCTGGCCGCAACCCGGCCACAATCAGTCCAGGAGGCCCCGGTGGCCCAGTCCACCCCGTTATCGCCGATGATCGGCCCCAACGCCATCCCATCGACGTCCGGCGGCGCCATCCGCAGCCCCAAGACCGCCGAACTGGTGGCGGGCACCCTGCGCCGCATGGTGGTCGACGGGCAGCTCAAAGAGGGTGACTTCCTGCCCAACGAGGCCGAGCTGATGGCCCATTTCGCCGTCAGCCGCCCCACCCTGCGTGAAGCGGTACGTGTGCTCGAATCCGAACGCCTCGTCGAGGTGCGACGGGGTTCGCGCACCGGCGCGCGGGTGCGGGTACCCGGACCCGAGATCGTCGCGCGGCCGGCCGGGCTGCTACTGGAACTGTCCGGCGCGACCATCGCCGACGTGATGACCGCCCGCTCGGGTATCGAACCGATGGCGGTGCGACTGCTCACCGAATCCGGTAACACCGAGGCGTTCGACGAACTCGACACCATGCTCACCGACTACGTGCCCTCGGGCCGCGACACCGGCCGGATGGCGGAGACGACGGGCGACTTCCACCGCCGCATGGTCCAACTGTCCGGCAACGCGACGCTGACCATCATCGCCGGCATGCTGCACGAGATCACCGTGCGCCACACCGCCTTCGCGATGAAGGAAAACCGCCCGATGTCCAAATCGGACTACGAGTTGTTGATGCGCTCCTACAAGCGGTTGATGACGTTGATGCGCTCGGGTGACGGCGAGGGCGCCGAGGCGCACTGGCGAAAGCATCTGGACACCGCGCGCGAACTGCTGCTCAAGGGCATGGAGACCGTCAAGGTCCGCGACGTGATGGGCTAACGGGACCCACCCAGCCAGGTGCGGGCCGCCACCGTCAGCGCCTCCACCCCCGCACTCAGGGTCGGTTCCAGCACCGGCGCGAATTCCGGTGAATGGTTCGTCGGCGGCAACTCCCCCTTGGCGAAGGCGTCGGTGAAGGTCTGCATGGTGACCCCGCCCCAGAACCAGAACACCGTCGGCACCCCGATGGCGTTGCCGAACACCCCGACATCCTCACTGGCCGACAGCGGCGGCAGCGGCCACACCTTGTCCGCCCCGAAGTGCTCCCGCAGGGCGGCGACGGTCTTCTCCGTGGCGGCCGGGTCACTGATCAGCACGGGCGCCGTCACCGTCCAGTCGAAGTCCGGCTCGCGGGGCGCGTTCGAGGCCGCGGCTTCGGCGCGCACCACCCGTTCGACCGCCGCACGCACCGCGGCCCGGCGCTCGGCCGAGTAGGTCCGCACGTTGATCCCCAGTTCGGCCGTGTCGGGAATGATGTTCTCCTTCGTCCCCGCCTGCAGACGTCCCACGGTCACGACGGCCTGTTCGTGCGACGGCACCTCCCGGGCCACGATGCCCTGCAAGCGCAGTACCGCCGCGGCCGCCATGACCACCGGGTCGACGGTGTGTTCAGGTGAGGACCCGTGCCCGCCGCGGCCGTGCAGCGTCACGTCCACCGAATCCGTCCCGGCCATGATCGGGCCGGTGCCGTAGCCGATGACGCCTGCGGGCAGCGGGCCGACGTGCTGCCCGATGATGACCGACGGCGTCGGGAAGCGGTCGAACAATCCGTCGTCCAGCATCGCTTGGGCGCCGCTGGCGAGTTCCTCGGCGGGCTGAAAGACGGCCAGCAGCGTTCCGGACCACGCGGAACGGGTGGCCGCCAGCGTCTGCACCGCACCGACGAGGGCCGCCGTGTGCATGTCGTGGCCGCAGGCGTGCGCGACGGACACCTGCCGGCCGTTGGCATCCGGCACGGATTTGATACTGGCATAGGGCAATCCGGTGTTCTCCCGAACCGGCAGCGCATCCATGTCGGCCCGCAACATCACCACCGGCCCGTCGCCGTTGCGTAGCACCACGACCACACCGGTGCCACCGACGCCAGGGGTCACCTCGGCTTCGGTGCCCTCGAGCGCGGCAATCACCCGGGCCGCGGTGGCGTGCTCCTGACCGGACAGTTCGGGGTCGCTGTGCAGTGCGCGGTACAGGTCGGCAAGGCTTGCGGTGTCTATCGCCATACCGACAGTCTTATCAAGGCTTCACGTCGTAGACGGGCACATCGTCCTGCCAGGGCTGGCGAACCACCATGTCGGCAACCTTCACGTAGCCGGATTCGAACTGTCCGGTGGCGGCGTCGACGAGACGGTACTGCTGGGTCTGGCGGTGGATGGGCTGCGCATCGAGCATGACGATGCGCACCTCGCCGGGCTCGAAGTGGCAACGCGCCTGCAGCGCGGCCACCAGTTGTTCGTTGCTCATGTGCCCGTCACCGAAGTTCCAGCCGATGGCGGTGCTGACGATGCGTTCGCCGTCGGTCAGGGTGTAGTCGTCCTCGTTGTGTCCGGCCATGGCGCGGTGCGCCAGGGTGAACAGCGCTCGGCCGTGAGTGTTGAAGGAGCGGAAGGCATATCCCATGTAGAGCGGGATCTGCGCGGCCTCCTTGCTGCCGTAGAACCGCTCCAACTGGGCGGCGGGCATGCTGGCGATGGCGACGACGCCCTTCGCGATCTTCTCGTCGGCCGAGGGTTTGATGCACCACAGCGAGGTGTCCCAGTTACCGGCGTAGTACCGCATGCCCGGCAGGAACGAGACCTTGCGCGGGAACATGTTGCCCACCGCCACGGTGCCGGCGACCACCGCGAAAAGGATGATGGGCCATGGGCTTTGCAGGTCGGTAAGCCCGACGCCGGCCTGCCCGACGAACAGGGTGAACACCGAGAACATCATGAAGACGTTCCACTCCAGCGGTACGCCCATGGGGATCGAGCTCAAGATGCCGAAATGGAAGCACAGCATGATGAATGCTGCGATGTAGGTGGGCCAGCCGCCGTGGGAGAAGAACAGCACCAGCGGGACCAGTCCTTCGATGGCGGTGGAGAAGTGCCCGATGAAGCGCGACGGCGGGCCGGGGCGCAGGTCGTCGGGGAAGTGCTCGAAGAACTTTCGTTTGATCGCCGGTGACCGGAAGACCGGATTGTTGCTCATCATCGTGGAGATGACGAACGGGAAATGCTTGTTGAGTTTGGAGGTGGCCGCACCCATCCAGATGACCAGGCACACCAGCTTGGCGGCGATCACGATGTCAGCCCCGGCGAACAGGAAGCAGACCGCCAGCGAGCAGTACACCTCGCCGCGGGCGGCCAGGAAGATCACCTTGTCGCGCAGCCCGGCCAGCGCGAGCAGTCCGACAATCGCCGCCGTCTGCCAGACCGGCAGCACCCCGACGGTGGAGCCGAGTTCGGGGATGGGCCCGGTGCCATCAGAGAAGATGGCGATCAGCAGAACGACCAGTAGCGCGCCGTAGAGCGCCACGTCCACTGGCGTGCGGGTGTCCCCGGCGGTCAACGGGATGCGCCCGGGCCACGGTGGCAACCGAATCGTCTTGGGCCGCAACCAGTACAGGATGGATCCCAGTGGCGGGAAGAACCTGTTGTTCAGCGGGCCGAAACCGCAACCGAGGCCGACGACATCGAACAGCATCGTGTAGAAGACGATCTTCTGATACACGATGGGCTCGGCGTACCACTGCGCGACATCGGTGAAGCCGTCGACACCTCGGGTACTCAGCACCACCAGCCAGCCACCGAGGATGTAAGCCAGGATCTTGACGACGTAGAACAGGTGCAGCGCGACGGGTGTGCCGAAGCCGACCTCGGCCCAGTGCCGGGCCATCGGCCGGATCTTCTCCGCCCGGGTGCCCTTGCTCCACTGCTCGAAGTCGATCTGGGGCGTTTCCTGTTTCAAAAAACCCATGCCGGTCAGACTAGAACGTGTTCTAAACCGAGGGAATCACTTCGCCGGGAACGGTGCCCCCCAGATCAGGCACGGAGCATCGGTGGATGCAGTAATTGCAGGTCACCGCGCCGGTACAGAGCTGCGGGTCGCCCACCGTCGCGCCCGGTGGTTGCACCGGTCGGCAACAAGAAGCCTTCCGCCCCGGTGACCTTGCGGTGAAAGTTCCTGCTGTCCAGCGTTGCGCCCCACACGATTTCATAGACGCGACGCAGCTCGGCGACGGTGAACTCATCGGGGCAGAAGGTGGTGGCCAGCGGGGTGTACTCGAACTTGGCCCGGGCCCGTTCCAGTCCGTCGGCAAGAATCCGGCCGTGGTCGAAGGCCAGCGGGGCGGCCAGTAAATCGTCCACGGGCGCCCATCGGGCGCCCGCCGCGTCTCCGCCCGCCACGGGCAACGGTAGGTCGGGCGCGAGGCCCAGGTAGGCGACCGTGATGACGCGCATGCGTGGGTCACGTTGCGGCGCACCGTAGGTCGCGAGCTGCTCCAGGTGCAGCCGGGAGCAACCGATCCCCGTTTCCTCGACGAGTTCGCGGGTGGCCGCTGCATCCAGGTCCTCACCCGGGCGCACGAACCCGCCGGGCAGCGCCCACTGGCCGGCATACGGCGCCTCGCCGCGCCGGATGACCAGCACGCACAGGATGTCGTCGCGGATGGTCAGCGTGACCAGGTCCACGGTCACCGCGACGGCCGGATAGTTCTGCGAGTCGTACGCCACGGCGCCACGGTAATCGTCATATTGACGAAAAGCCATACCTCGGCTTATCGTCGCGTTGACGATAAAGGAGGTGGCCACCATGGCCGTCATCACCCGTTACCCACTGATCCGTCACCTGCGGGTGGCGCCGACCGCGCACATCCGGGCGCTGCGCCGCGGGAAGGTGGTGCGCGACGGAGCCGGGCTGGCGTTCTGGTTCCGCCCGCTGACCGCCGCGATGTCGGAGGTCCCACTCGACGATCGAGAGCTGCCCCTGCTGTTCCACGCCCGCACCGCCGACTTCCAGGACGTCACGGTGCAGGCCACGGTGACCTACCGCGTGGTCGACCCGGCGCTGGCCGCCCAGCGCATCGACTTCGCCATCGACACCGATACCGGCCGCTGGCGTGGGACCCCACTGGAACAGGTGGCCGCGCTGCTCACCGAATCCGCTCAACAGCACGGCCTGGACCTGCTCGCCCGCACCACCTTGACCGTCGCCCTGATCGACGGGATCAGTGCGGTGCGTGAACGGATGAGCACCGGGTTGGCGGCCGACACCCGGCTGACCGAAACCGGGATCGAGGTGATCGGCGTTCGGGTGGTGGCGATGCGGCCCGAACCGGACGTCGAACGCGCGCTGCAGACACCGACCCGCGAACAGGTGCAGCAGGACGCCGACAAGGCGACGTTCGAGAGACGCGCCCTGGCAGTCGAACGCGAACGCGCCATCGGCGAGAACGAGCTGCAGACCAAGATCGAACTGGCCCGGCGCGAAGAGGAATTGGTGGCCCAGAACGGCGCCAACGATCGGCTCAAGACCCAGGAATCGTGGGCGGCCGACGCGATCGCCACCGAGGCGAAGGCACACCGCGAAGTGGCGCTGGCCGAGGCCAAGGCGCAAGCCGCCCGCCTGGTCGGCGAGGCCGAGGCCGCCGCCGAAGCGGCGCGACTGGCCGCTTACCGCGACCTGAGCGAGGCGACGCTGTTGGGCCTGGCGCTCAAGGAGCTGGCGGTGAATCTGCCGAAGATCGAGCACCTGGTGCTGACCCCGGATCTGCTGGCTCCTGTGCTGGCCCGGTTGGGAGCCGGGCAATGACCAGTCTCGCGCCGCGGGTGGTGGTCGTGCACCGGCGCACCGAACTCGACGATGCGTTGGCCCGGCACGGCACCCACGGCCAGGCGGCCTTCTTCCTACGCAGCAGGGGCCGTGATATCGATGAGCTCGAAACCCGGCACGCCCGAACCCAATCCGCGCTCACCGCTGTCGCCGCCGGGATCCCGGTGGATTGGCGACGTGGCCGGGTGGAGCGGGCCGACCTGTCCCGCTTCCTTTTCGAACCCGCCGACGTGGTGGTCGTCGTCGGGCAGGACGGACTGGTCGCCAATGTCGCCAAATATCTTGACGGACAACCCGTGATCGGCGTGGACCCTGAGCCCGGACGCAATGCCGGGGTCCTGGTGACGCACTCCCCCGACGCCGCCGGCCCGCTGATGCGCGCCGCGGTACACGGGGATGCCGAGGTACAACTGCGGGCGATGGTGCAAGCCGGCACCGACGACGGGCAACGGCTGATGGCGGTCAACGAGATCTTCGTCGGGC
Organism: Mycolicibacterium cosmeticum; assembly: GCA_016197365.1. Classification (GTDB taxonomy): domain Bacteria; phylum Actinomycetota; class Actinomycetes; order Mycobacteriales; family Mycobacteriaceae; genus Mycobacterium; species Mycobacterium cosmeticum_A. The sequence continues at coordinate 171,063 of JACPVS010000019.1, forward strand.
ATGCCAGCCACCAGACCGCCCGCTACACACTGAATCTCCCGGACGGGCACACCGAACGGCAGGCCTCGTCGGGCCTGATCGTCTCCACCGGTACCGGCGCGAGCGGCTGGTGCCGGTCGGTCTGGCAAGGCCGACACAGTGCGTTACCGCTACCCGGCCCGACCGATCCACGGCTGGTGTGGTTCGTGAGGGAGGCCTGGCCGTCACCGGCGACCGGCACCGCGCTGGTCGAAGGCGCCCTGACCGCCGCCGAACTGACCATCGATGTAGAGTCCGACCGCTTGGTCGCATTCGGCGACGGTATCGAAGCCGACACGCTGACGTTGTCCTGGGGCCAACGGGTTTCGGTGCGACTGGCCGAGCAGCGGCTGCGGTTGGTGCGTTAGCTGCGGACGACGATCTTCGCGCTGCCGACACCGTCCTCGGCCGGATCGACAACGGCCGTGTACCGCCCGCCGATCGGCAGATTCACCGGATCGGTGCTACCGCTACCGCCCACCACGCATCCTCGCGATATGACATCCCCGCTCGGGTTTCGCAGTTCCAGGATGCCGCATTGGCCCGGCAGCGTGGAATCGGTCGCCTCCACCGTGACCTCTTGTCCCGCAGCGCCGTCGAAGGTGAGCCGGCTCGTTGCCCCGGGTTGGCCGATCGTCGCGGTCGCCGGGGACCCGTTGATGCGCACCACGCCCGTTTGGTCCACGGCGGTGTTCAGACGCAGTTGAACAGTTCCGGTATCGCGGCCGGCGGGGTCGAAGACGATGCGGTATTCACCGTCGGTAGGGAGCTCGATGCCGTCGAGAAAGCCGTTGCCCTGGGCCGTGCAGCCGGTCTCGATGCGCGTTCCGTCCGGGCCGAACAACTGAAGGGCCGCACACTGATCGGGCACCGTGGAATCTGATGCCGTGACGAACACCTTCTGTCCGGCGCTACCACGAAAGTTGCTGCTGCTCAGGGCACCCGGTGACATGATCGTTGCCGTGACCGCCGGGCCACCGGCCTCGATATCCAGTGCTTGGTCGGTGCTCACGTAGGTCCGCAGCTCGGTTCGGCCGGTATCTGAGCCCACCGGCGCCACCACGATCGCGTACTCACCCGAGGTGGGGAGCACGGTGCCGTCGATGTAGCCCGTTCCGCCGTTCAGGCAGCCGGTGTTGAGTTTCACACCGTCCGGGCCCACCAATTGCAGCACGCCACACTGGTCGGGCAGCGTGCTGCGGACAGCATCGACGAACAACCGCTGGCCGGCGTTGCCCTGGACGGTGGTCCGTGCGGGCGCGCCACCGCTGTCCAGGGCCACACTGCCTGCCGCAGATACCCTCTGGGCTACCGCAGCGTCGGTGGCGAATACCGACTGACCGGTCAAGGCGACGTCGATGGTGCAGCCGTCCAGTACCGCGGGGTCGGTGACGCCCGCGCGGCGGCAGATCAGTTCGGCGGACTTTCGGTAGGGCAGGTTGGCCGCGACGATCGGCCGCTCCGGCAGGCTGCGATCGGTGAAAGTCTGCGTGCTCTGACCGGGCTGGTAGTCGAACAGCGACTCTTGTGCACCGATCCGCCAGCTGTCGGCGAAGCGCGGATACAGGTCATCGAAGCCGCTGCCGCCCAACGGTTTTCCATCACTGAGGGCGAGGTCGTCGCCGTCGTCGTCGTTGAAGTTCCCCAGCAGCCCGCTGGTCTTTCCGCGGTGCGACTCGGCAAGCCCGACAATCAGGCTCAGCCCCCACCGACCGATGGGGCGCACCTCCAACGTCGACCCGTCCGGCCAGTCCACCCGGACCGCATCGTCGTCGGTACCCACGACTCCCCGGTGCGACAACGTGAGTCCCGCGGCCGGCACCTGCACTGCCTTCGCGTTGACGTGCACTTCCATGGTGCCGTCGACCAGATACACGCCCACGCGGTCACCGGCCACCTCGGCAGCGACGGCGGTGTTCAGGGTGACGTCGCGCGAACCGGGAAACGCAGTCTGGCGAGCCTGGATTCGCAGACCGGACACCTGCGAGCGCACGAGGGTGAACTCACCGGCCGCCATCTGGTCGTAGCGGAACCCGTCGAAGGTGGTCAGGTGTGGATCGCCGTTGCTGCCCGCGCAGGGGGCGCCCACCGCAACAACCGAACAGCCGGAGTTCGGCGGCCGCTCCTTTGGCTTCTCCTTTTCGCACGGGGCATTGTTCGGCGGCAGCGGACTCAAGGCATATTGGGTGCGTGGCGGCAGACCGACAGCGCGACGGTACTGGTTCTCGGCGTAGGTGGCGTTGACCTCGCTGGCGGCAATGCGCGTGTCCTGCTGCACACCATCGGCGCCGGTGTAGAAACACTTGGCCCGGGGAGTCTCGCCGTTGTTGTAGTCGAGCAGGTGCTTTCCTTCGTGCACGAGGGCGGCGCACTTTTCGGCATTCACCCCCTTCTCGAGCTCCGCGGTCTCGGATGGGTCCCAGTACAGCTTCCCGCCGCTGCCCGCGCCGATGAGAACCGCGGTCGGATCCGTCGGCAGAACCTGATCACCTCCGCCGGTGAGGATCTTGTTGTCCTTGCCGTTGCGTTGGATATCGTTGACGATCTTTATCCCCGCAGCATCGATTTTCGCCGCACATGCCGCGAAGTCGGCTTGAAGGGCCGGTGCGACATCGACCTTCGCTCCGGCGGTCGCTTGGCCGACCAACAGCATCGCCGCAGCAAGAACGACGGGGAGCACCGCGCGCAGGACTCTCATGACGACGCCACGGTGAAGTTGACGGTGGCGCTCGCCCCGCCGGCCTGGCAGGGGTCGGCCGGCACCTTGGGCAACGGCGGCCGGAGGTAGGCGAGGGTCAAGGCGTACCGACCGGGCGCAGCCACGGGCCACAGACTGACCTCGGCGCCGCCGCCGGCATCGCCGGAATAGGTGTTCAAAGTGCCGTCCTCACTTGCGAAATCGAACCGGACGGTCTTGCCGGGTTCGACGTCCACCAAGGTGGCGGCCACCGCCGACTCGAACCCGTTGATGAAGCTGGCTTCGGTCATCTGCGGCGCCACCGGACTGCCGTCCCGGGTCAGTTCGAGCACGCTGATGCCACCCATGGCCGACCTGGTGAGGCGACAGGTTTGACTCCAGGTGTTGGTGAGCGTCACCGTCAGCCGTACGGATTCCCCTGCGGCATAACTGGGTTGGCTGGCCTGCACCGCGACCGCGGCGGCCCCGTTGCCCGCGGGGGCGCGCTCCTCGGCCTTCGTGCAGCCGGCGGCGGTCAGCAGCGCCGCGCAGCCCAGCGCGGTCGCCACAATTATTCTCAGGGGCACGTGGTGAATCTTCGTCCGCAGGCGGCGCGGCCCGCACGCGTAGTCGACTACCTGGCTTCCCCGTCGAACCTCAGGTCGTAGGCATACCCCTTATCGCCTTTGGCGCTGGCCCACAGCCCTTCTGGCGGAAGGACGCCGAATCCCGGATCATCGCGGCGGACGAATTCGTAGGTAAGCCCGTCGGCCCGCCGCACGAACCGCATGGTCCTAGAAGCCTCCGGCCAGATACTCCGACCGTGCGGCCTGCCTGGCCAGCTTGCCGCTGGTGGTGCGGGGCACCGTGCCCGCACTGACGAGCCGGATGTCGGCGATCGCCAAACCATGGCCGCGTGACACCGCCGCCCTGATCGCGGCCGCCACCGTCTCGGGGTCCACCCGGCCCGCACCGACGGCGCGTTCGGCCACGATCACCACACCTTCGCCGCCGGCCAGGGGCACCGAGAATGCCACCGCGAATCCGGCGCGCACGGCCGGGGTCGCCTCGGCGACGGTGTGTTCGATGTCCTGCGGATAGTGATTGCGCCCGTCCACGATGAGCACATCCTTGACGCGTCCGGTGATGAAGAGTTCCCCGTCGAGGTAGACCCCGAGGTCGCCGGTGCGCAACCACAGGGCGCCGGACTCGGTGCCCTCGGCGTGGCTGCCCGCCGCCAAGGTCGATTCCAGTTTGTTCCGGAACGTGGCTTCGCTCTCCTGCGGCCGGCGCCAGTAGGCGGCGCCGACGTTGTCCCCGTGCAGCCAGATCTCGCCGACCTCGCCGTCGGCCAACTCCGTCCCGGTCGATGCGTCGACGATGACGGCCCATTGGCTCGGCGCGATCCGGCCGCACGAGACGTGGGTGTTGGCGGTGGGGGCGGTCGGCTCGGTCTTCACCGCGTGGCCGGCACCCAGTTCGTGACGGTCGAGGGCGACCGCTCGCGGCGCCGCGGCCGGATCGGTGGTCGACACGAAGAGGGTGGCCTCGGCCAACCCGTAGGACGGCTTGACGGCCGTCGGCGCCAAACCGTACGGCGCGAACACCTCGTTGAATCGGCCGATGGAGTCGGCACTGACCGGTTCGGATCCGTTGATCAGGCCCGCGACGTTGCTCAGGTCCAGCGACTCACCCTCCGGGGGCAGGCCGCGCGTGGCGGCGAGGTCGAAGGCGAAGTTGGGGGCCGCTGCGAAGGTGCGGCCGGGTTCGGTGTCGGAGCCGAGTTCCTTGATCCAGCGGTAGGGCCGCCGGATGAACGCCGACGGCGACATCAGGGTGATGTGGCCACCGAGCAGGGCCGGGAACATGATCATCAGCAGGCCCATGTCGTGGAACAGCGGCAGCCAGCTGACGCTGCGGATGTCCCAGTCCAGCCCGACGGCGATCACCATCTGCAGCACGTTGGTGCAGACCGACCGGTGGGTGATCTCCACGCCGGCGGGCTTGCGGGTGGAACCCGAGGTGTACTGCAGGTAGGCGATGTCGTCCATCCCGATCGGCACCGGCCGCACCTCGGACGCCAGCGTCTCGGGGACCGCGTCGACCGCCATCATGCGGGGGCGTTGACCGGCCGCCCGGCGGCGCAGACAGTCGCGGACCGTTTCGGCGCAGTCCATCGTCGTCAGCACGACCGTCGGCTGCGCATCGACGATGACGTTGTCGAGCCGCTCGGCCTGACCGGCCATTTCGGGAGCGAAGAGGGGCACGGCGATGCAGCCTGCCTGGATGGCGGCGAAGAATGCCACCACGTAGTCGATACCCTGCGGAGCCAGGATGGCGGCCCGGTCGCCGGGACGGGTGACCTGCTGCAATCGTGCGGCGACAGCCGAGACACGCAGCCGCATGTGCTGCCATGACAAATCGATCCGCCGGACGCTCCGGTCTGGACCGAAGTCCAGGTACCGATACGCGACCGCGGGCGAGGCAGCCTCGAAGTTGCGTTCCAGATACGTACAAATCGTCGTATCCGTCGGCAACTCGATCCGGCCGCTCTCGCCGAGATAGTCCTCAAGCTTCAGCGCCACGTCAGCCCGCTCTTCGCACCATTTCCGCCGATACCCTGGGGAGTCTAAAGAGGTACGCCCGCGTTCACGGGTTGCGACACTGCTCTCAGCCCTATTCAGTCACCCCGAGCACACGGTAACGAAAATCAGACGGGCGCGCGCGGAAGCCCTGCGACTCAGTTGGTCTTGGCGGGCGGGCGGAAGAAAATGGCCAGCTGGCCGATACCACCGGCCAGGCCCAGCACCACGGCGATCGCCAGCCCGCACCAGCCGTGCAGGTACTGGTAGATGCCGGTCGTGCTGAACAACAGGTGGTCCAGACTGTAGCGACCGGCACCGGTGCCCGCGATCGCGACGGCGGCCACGGCCAGGATGAGGTTGTACTCCCACCCTTCCTTCACGATGAAGAAGCCGTTGTGCCGGTGCACGGTCCAGGCCGCCACCAGCATCAGGGCGACGAAGCCGGCGGCCGGGATCGGCGTCAGCAGACCCAGCGCCAATCCGAGGCCCGCGGCGATCTCGGTGCTCGCCGCCACCCGCGCGTGGAACAGACCCGGCTTCATCCCGATGCTGTCGAACCAGCCCGCGGTGCCGGGGATGCGCCCCCCGCCGAAGAACTTGTTGTAGCCGTGAGCGGCCATTGTCAGACCGAGAACGACGCGCAAAATCAGGATCGCAGTATCAGCAGCCACGTAACAGAATCTAGGGCATCTGTTACACGGCCGCCCACCCCCCATCCACACTGAGCACCGCGCCGTGGATGTTCGCGGCGTCGTCACCGGCCAGGAACACCACGACCGCGGCCACCTCGTCCGGTGTGCTCATCCGGCGCGACGGAATGCGGGCCAGCACCGGGGCGACGTGGTCGGCGGACTCCAGTGCCCGGTCGGTGGCGATAGGGCCGGGCGCCACGGCGTTGACGCGGACACCCTGCGGCCCGTACTCGGCGGCCCACGACTTGGTCAGCGAATGCACCGCCGCCTTGGTGGAGCTGTACAGCGCCGACTTGTCGCCGCCGATCAGTCCGGTGATCGAGCCGATGTTCACCACCGCTCCCCCGCCGCGCTGTGCCATCGCGGGCGCCAGCGCGCCGGTCAGCAGGAACGGCGCGAGGACGTTGGTCCGGTAGGACTCCAGCAGCGTCTCTTCGGACACCGCTTCGGTCGGTACCGGCAGCGACCAGATACCGGCGTTGTTCACCAGGATGTCGACCGGCCCGGCCGCCTCGGCCAGTCGGCGTACCTGCGCCTCACCCGCGCCCAGATCGGCGGCGATGAACTCGGCCTGCCCGCCGGCCGCCCGGATGTCTCCGACGACGGCGTCACCGCGAACCTTGTCCCGGCCGCTGACGATGACCCGCGCGCCCTCGGCCGCCAAGGCCTTCGCGATGGCGACACCGAGACCGCCGGTGGACCCTGTTACCAGTGCTGTGCGGCCCGCAAGCCGCGTAGTGTTTGGACTCATGAGTCCACAAGTAGTCCGTTGAAAATGGACCCGCAAGTCCAAACTTTGACCGCGAAAGGCGCGGCGACCCGGGACCGTATCGTGGTGGGCGCCGCCACCGAGATTCGCGCTCGCGGTGTGGCCCTGACCACCCTCGATGACATCCGGGCCCGCACCGGCACCTCGAAGAGTCAACTGTTCCACTACTTTCCGGGCGGTAAGGAGCAACTACTCCTCGCGGTGGCCCAGCACGAGGCCGAACAGGTACTCGCCGATCAACAACCTCACCTGGGTGCGTTGACGTCCTGGGCGGCGTGGCAGCGCTGGCGCGAGGCCGTCGTGGACCGATACCGGCGCCAGGGCCAGAGCTGCCCGCTGAGCATGCTGATGTCCGAGATCGGCCGCACCACACCGGGCGCGCAGGCCGTCACCACTGCCTTGATGCAGCGCTGGCATGACGAGATCGCCGACGGCATCCGGGACATGCAGACCCAAGGCAAGATCTCCGCACGGGTGGACGCTCGCAAGAGTTCGGCCGCGCTACTGGCCGGAATTCAGGGCGGGGTGGGCATCCTGCTGGCCACCGGCGACCTGTCCTACCTGGAGCACGCGCTCGACGTCGGAATAGAGACGCTGCGCTCAGCGAGTTAGGTACTCCTCGAGCTGATCGCACACCCCGGCCCAGCCGTTCTGGAAGTCGCGGTACACGTCCGACGGCAGCAGTGTGTGTTCGATCGACATGAGCGTCTCGTCCTGGCCGTGCAGCTCGAAGGTGACGGCGACGATGCTGGACGCCGTCGGATCCGGCCAGTCCGAATTGGCCCACGTGAAGCGCAGCAGACGTGGCCGATCGATGTCCAGGAACTGGCCACTGATGATGACCAGCGTGCCGGCGTGGTCGACGTCGAACCGCACCTTCCCGCCCACACGTGGTTCGACGGTGACGGCCACGCACTTGTCGGGTCGCGGACACATCCAGTCCGCCAACGACTCCGGGTCCAGCCATTCGTCGAAAACCGCCTCTGGGGTCGCCGGCATGACACGGGCAACGCGGGCGGTGACGGTCTCGGTCATCGGGTGATGTTCTTGGTTCTGGCGGCGCTCTTGCGACGCAGCCGGTCCGCCAGTGCGTCGGCTCGGGCCGACCAGAAGTCGGTGTGCTCGTCGATCCACTGCTGCGCGGCGGTCAGCCCATCGGGCTGCAGGGACAGCCAGTGCTCACGGCCGCGTACTTCGCGGCGCACCAGGCCGGCCGACTCCAGCACCCCGACGTGCCGCGACACCCCGGCGAACGTCATGGGCAGTGGGGCAGCCAAGTCGGTGATGCGCGCGTCGCCGTCGCGCAGCGCCGCAAGGAGGCTGCGGCGGGTCGGGTCGGCCAGCGCGGCGTAAGCGCGGTCGAGCATCTGATCTTCAACCATTCTGTTGACTATAGCGGCCGGGCCGTGTTTCCCTGGATTCGAGACATTCAACACAATGGTTGAATTAGGGGGATGGCAATGAACAAGCCGGCAATCGTCTCTGCCACCGATTGGCAGCAGGCACTCGACGAAATGTTGTTCAGGGAAAAGGCTTTCACGAAGGCGCGGGACGCACTGGCGGCCGAACGCCGACGGATGCCGTGGACCCTCGTGGACAAAAAGTACGTGTTCGACGGGCCCGATGGGCAGGTCGGTCTGCTCGATCTGTTCGGTGGCCGACGCCAGCTTCTGGTCTATCGGGCGTTCGTCGACCCTGGCGTGCACGGCTGGCCCGACCACGGGTGCGTCGGTTGCTCACTGATGGCCGACCACATCGGCAACCTGGCACACCTCAACGCCCGTGGCACCACGCTGGTCTACACCTCACGCGGGTCGCAGGCCGATCTGGCCCGGATCAAGCAGCGGATGGGCTGGGACATCCCGTGGTACACCATGCTTCCCGGCGAGAACGCCTTCGATGTCGACTTCGGCGTGGACCAATGGCACGGCACCAACGCCTTCATCCGCGACGGTGACCGCGTCTACCGCACCTACTTCATCGACAGCCGCGGCGACGAGGTGTTCGTCAACACCTGGAACTTCCTCGACATGACGGCCTTGGGCCGGCAGGAGACCTGGGAGGACTCCCCGGCCGGCTATCCGCAGTCCAAGCCGTACGAATGGTGGTGCTGGCACGACGAATACGGGCAGCGCGCACCGTCGCGCTGGTTCGGCGACCCCGACCCCGATGATCCGAACGATCCCCGGCCTTCGGCCTGAGATGATCAGCGGGTGACCATCACCCGCTCGGTACCCGATATCGGCTACCTCAGCCCGCAACTGTTCGATGATCTCGGCATCGTGCAGACGGTCGTCGCCAACGGCACGGTGTACGTGTCGGGCATTGCTCCGCTGACCGATGCCACCGGGGAAGTCGATGTGGTGAGCACGGTCTTCGCCGACCAACTGGCCTACGTGCTCGACGTTCTGGAGCGTTCGTTGCTCGCCGCCGATACCGGCCGAGAAGGTTTGGTGGCCTGGACCATCTACACCACCGACATGCCGGCGCTGGCCGCGTGCACCCCGATGCTCAAGGCCTGGGTCGGTGAGCACCGGCCGACCAGCACCTGGATCGGCTGCGCGAGTTTCATCCATCCTCAGCAGCTGCTCGAACTCACCGCGACTGCCGTGCTCCTCCCGTGATTTGTGGAGCCGCACCCGTAATGGTTACGGGTGCGGCTCCACAAATCACGGGAAAGCGGACTCCAGGCGCTCCATATAGGCGTCCACGTCGCCGATCGCGGACTCGGCGGCGAACACGCTGATCGAGATGGTGTCGCCCACCCCGGTGACACAGTGGGTCAGCCCCACCATCGGGGACAGCCCGGGAAACGCCGCGGCCATCCGCACCGGCGCGCCGCCGAACGCGAAATCCGCGGGCCCGCAGTTCACGCTGGACACCACCGTGTTCCCGGTGACTGTCGCCGACCGCGTCGACGGGTCGAATTGTCCTATGCCCCAACGCAACAGGGGCGCCGGCGTGGCGGCGAAGGCCTCGTCGGAGGCACGCATCGCACGGTGCGCGGCGCGGGCCCTGCGCGCATCAAGTTCACCCGCGATGGCGGTACGGCGCTCCCCCGCCGCCAGTTCGGGAGACAGGCCGACGCCGACGGTACCGAAATGGTTGTACGCCTGGCGCGGGCCGGGTTTGGCCATCGTGACCTCCGCACCGAGTGCGGACACGTCCTCGCCGAGCTCCGACAGTTGCGCGGCAAGGGCTTCGGCGATCCCGGCCAGCGCCACCACGGTGACCGTGCCGCCGAACAGGGACGCCCGTGGGCGCACCAAGGTCCGCATGGCCTGCGCACCGGAAGGGCGCGCGTTGGTACCCAAGGGCACCCGCGCCGGAGCGGGCGGCGGTACCAGTCCGGATTCGGTGTCCTGCACCAACTCACGGTGCGCTCGGGCGGCTTGCACGCTGCGCCACGGCAAGGACAGCGGGCCGATGCGAGGCGATACCACCGGCGCCACCTCACCCACCCGGCCGAACATCAGTGCCGCCGGCGCGCAGGTACGCCCACCGCCGCCGAGGGCGTGGGTGATCTGCAGTGCCACGACGGTCCCCTGGCCGGAAACGCCGGGGATGCCGTCGATTCCGGCGAAAATGTGCAGCCGCCACGGCGTCACTCGCGGATCGAGCTGATCATCCACCACGGCGCGCACCGCGGCAAGGCAGCCTGCCCAGGTGCGCTCGCCGGGTGCGTGCACGGTGAAGCGGGAGCGGTCGGCCGGGCACGGCACCCAGCTCGGGTAGTGCAGCCGCGACGAGCCGTCGATGCGCTGCGACAGATCCACACTGGCGCGTGCCTGCACGACGAGCTCGTCGAGTGCCCGGTCCAGATCGGCTGGCACACCGTCGAACCCGTACACCAGGATGGTGTCGTTGGGGATCTTGGCCGACATCCAGAACATCTGGGCATCGGCCGGGGCCAAACGGGGCGTCCGCCGACCCTTCACGACTACACCGGGTCGAATTTCGAGATCAGCCAGCGGTCGCCGTGCTTCTCCAGCACCACCCGGACGCTGGAGGCCGTGTCGGTGGGTGCGTCGGCTCCGACCACCACGGTCTGGTTGACGAATACCAGCACCACCGCATGGCTGGGATCAGCCGACACCGACGCCGCCGCCGGAACCGTTGCCACCGCGGAGATCTGCTTCTGCTTCGCACCCGGGATGACGACCTCGTGGGTCAACGAGGTGTAGGACTCCTGGAACTCGCCGGTGAGCAGATCACGCGCGGCATCGAGTTGCTGCTCGACGGTGTCGGGCTTGTAGGACAACAGGGCGATGGTGCTGTCCTTGGCCACCTGGACGGATTCGGCCCGGGCCTTGTCGCCGTCGCGCACCGAATTGTCCTGCCATTTGAAGAAACCGGCGGTCAGGGCCAGCACCAGGGCCAGCCCCGGCAAGATGCCGAAGGCCACGACACGCTTCCAGTCCAGGGACCGCTTCGGCTGCGGCTCGACCGGCTCGGCGGCTACAGGTGCGTCGGTGGCGGCGTCTTCTGCACCGGTCTCCTCGACAGCGGACGACTCACTGAGCTCTTCGGCCTCGGTGACCGTGTCTTTGTCGTCGTGCTTCGGTTCGGTCACGGCACAAACTCCACGTTGGACACCTTCACGTCGTCACCCATCTTCTCCACGGTGATCCGCATCCGCCACAACCGTGGTTGCTGCTCTGCGGCTCCCGCATTGGAGGTCTTCACCGTCACCGCGACCAGCACCTCTGCTTCGGTGTCGGACTCTGTTTCCAGGCCGGCTTCGGTCACGGTGCCGACCGATTTGGACTTCGCCTGCTTCACCACCTCGACGAACGGCCCGGCACGCTTCTGGAAATCGTCGTAGAAGGTCCCGGTCGCGGAATCGAGGATGCGCTGGACATCAGAGTCGGCGTGCTCGAAGTCGATGGTGGTGAGGTTCAGCGCACCTTGGCGACCGACCTGCAGGAAGACCTTGCGCTGATCGTCGAGCTGCTTGGACTGATAGGCGCGGAATCCCAGCCAGCCGGTGAGACCGCCGAGCGCGAGAACCAGCACCAGACCGGCGATGAGCGCCAGCGTGACGTGCGAACGCTCCGCCGCCGCGATCGCCGGCGGGCTGTCCTCACCTGCTTCGGCAGCGTCGATGTCCTCGGCCGAATCCTCGATGGGCTCGGCTTCCGATGGCGTGATCTCGTCTTCTGCCTTCGTCGCGGACTCGCTTACCGCCCCTTCGGGGGTAGCAGCATCGTCTGCCATGTTTGCTCCTCGGTAGCACTCTGGGCCAGATTCGACTGGGTATACACCTGCCCGTCGGGTCCAACGTACGTGCCGGTGCTGGGATCGTATTCGGCGGCCGCTATCGGCGGGGGCGGCGGGGCGGCCGGAGGCGGTACCTGTGCGGGCGGCGTTCCCGGCGGCAATTGCGGGATGGCCTGCCCGGACAACGTCGCGTTCGGGTCGCCCTTCCAGTTGTAGCCGTCGTTGAGCGGAATGTAGTTCTCGGTGCTCTCACACAGCTTCACCGTCGGCGCCCGCTTTCCGGGCACCGTCTCACACGGCAGGTTGCGGGCGCCACGCACGTTGCCCGCCGCGTCCTGCGGGATGCGGCAGTACAGATCGCCTGCGGGCCGGTTCGGGTAATCCACGTCGGCGGCCACCCGTTGCTGTTGCGGCGGAAGGAATCCCGTGGTGCAGGGCGGCGGCAGGTTCAGATTCAAGTTGAGGTCCAGATAGGCGCCCTTGAAGGCCTGCTTGGTGTTGCGATTCGCGGTACCGACCGCCTGCGAGGTCGCGGTGCCCTGCGGCAGCAGCACCAGCAGCTGCTCCAGCGCCGGCTGGTAAGCGATGGCGACCTGGTTGATGTTGACCAGGTTGGCCAGCACCACCGGAAGGGTGGGCTGCAACCGGTCGAACAGCGCCCGCACTTCCTCGGCGGCGCCCGGGCCCTGGGTCAGCAGGCCCCGCACCGACTGGTCCTGGGTTTGCAGCTGCCCGGTGATGGACGCCAGATGTGAGGCCCATGCCCGGATGGACCCCGAGGTGTCGGCCTGGGTGTCCAGGACCGGCTTGGACTGGTCGATCAACGTGGTGATCGGGTCGAGGTTGGCGCGCGCATCGATGGCCAGCGCGGTGGAGCCTTTGATCAGCCGGGACAGGTCGGGCCCGAGCCCGCCGACGGCCTGGTAGGCCTCGTCGACCGCGGTCTGCAGGTTGTCCCGCGGGATGGCGTCCAAGCCTCGGTTGGTGGCGTCGAGCAGTGAGTTGACGTCCGGCGGCACGGTGGTGCGGTCGGTTGCGATGACGTCGCCGTTGCTCAGGTAGGGGCCGCCGTCGGCACGCGGCAACAGCTCGACGAACAACTCACCGATCGCGGTCTGGCTGTGTACCTGCGCTTCGAGATCCGACGGGATCTTGATGTCCGATTTCAGCGACAGCACCGCGTTGACGCCGCCGCGGTCGTCGAGGTTGACGCTTTCCACCCGGCCCACCTGGGTGCCGCGATAGGTGACATTGCTGCGCGGGTACAGCCCCCCGGTCTCGGGAAGCTGCAGCGTCACCTTGTAGTGCCCTGCGCCCCACAGCAGATTCGGCAGGTTCATGTAGCCGAACACCATGATGCCGATCGCGATGGCAGAGATGAACGTGAACACCGCGAACTGCAGCAGAATGCGTTTCGTCAACACCATGGCTACGGCCCCTGATCCCAGCGGTACGGCACCACGAGCGGATTCACCGCGGTGTAGGGGCTGGGCAGCTGACCGATGGTGCGGCCCCACTGCATCTCCAGCTCGGTGAGATCACCCTCCCACCGGGTTCCGGTGAACACACCCTGGTCGAGCCGGCTCAGCGTCAGATCCACCACCAGGGTGAGGTTGGCGTAGTCGCCGCGCATCCAGTTGGCCAACGTTTCCTTCGGGAACGGATAGGTGGTGAAGAAGCTCAGTGACCTCGTCAACGCCGGCCCCGCATTGGCCAGCTGCTCCAGCGTCGGGCCCAGCGTCTTCAGTTCGGCGACAAGGGAATCCTTGGTCTGGTTCGCCGAGTCGGCGGCGAGCGCGCTGAACTTGCCCAGCTGTGTCACCGCCTCGGCGAGCTGCTCACGCTGATCCGACAGCACCGCCAGCGCGTCCGGCACCGTCTTGAGTGCCTTGTCCACCACCGGTTTCTGCGCGGCGACCTGACCCACCAGATCGTTGAGGCTGGCCGCGGCGTCGATGATGTCGTCCTTCTGGGCGTTGGTGTTCGCCATGAAGGTGTCCAGTTGCTCGATGAGGCTGCGCAGGTCGGCTTCGCGGCCCGTGAACGCCTGACTGAACGCCGCCGTGATGTCCTGCACGTTACCCAGGCCACCGCCGTTGAGCAGCAACGAGATTGCCGCCAGCGTCTGCTCGGTGGTCGGGAAGCCACCGCTGTTGGCCAGCGGGATCAGCGAGCCGTCGCGCAGCCGGCCCTGCGGCGCGGTGTCCTTGGGCGGCGACAGTTCGATGTGCTGGGAACCCAGCAGGCTGGTCTGCCCGATCTTGGCGGTCGCGTTGGCAGGCAGCACCACGTCGGAGTTCAGCTTCATGGTGATCACCGCGTGCCAGCCCTGACGCTGGATGTCGACGACGTTGCCGACGGTGACGTCGTCGACCCGGACCCGGGAATTACGGTCCAGGTTGTCGACATCGGGCATCTCGGCCTTGATCGTGTACGCGCCCGCGCCTTGGCCCTGCACGCCGGGCAGCGGCAACGAGTTGAGCCCCTGCCACGAACACCCACTCAGGGCCAGGCAGACCAGGGCAATCAGTAGGCGTTTCATCATGATCCACCACCGCCGTGCACCATCAGCCCGGGCAGGCCGGCGTTCGGATCGGTCACCACAGCCGCTTCGGCAGGCAGCGGGGGCGCCGATAGGTCGGCTCCCGTCGGGGACGGTAGGACTGCAGGCGCCGGGCCCGGCGGCGGGATGTAGTCCGGCCGCATCCATTCCTCGCTGTAGGTGACCTCGTTCGGACGGGCCTGCGCTCCGACCAACTGGTTCAAGCCGATCGGCAGGAAGTTGTACTGGCGGTTCTTCACGATCGGCGCCAGGTACTGCACACACAACTTGGCCGACTCCTCGGCGCCCATCCGGGACGCCGCCTGAATACCGCCGCACAGGAACGAGATCGGGTCGGCGAAGTTACTGATCGCAGGCACGGCCGCGACCGCACCCATCGCCGGTTGGTAGATGTTGACGTAGTTCTGGAACGCCGAGGGCGCCACGTGCAGGAATTGCTTGACGTCGGCGAGGCTGTCGTTCAGGGTCTGCGTCACCCCGGCGAGCTTGTCCGAGGTGGTGCCCAGCGCCTCGCGGTTGTCCGCCACGAACGTCTGCACCTGCCCGACGGTGTCGGACAGATCCTTGACGGCGTTGCCGACCTCGTTGGGACTGTCGGAGAGCAGACCCGTCACCGAAGCCAGGTTCTGGTTGAGCTGGCGCATCACCGTCGTGCTGTCCTGCAGCGCCGAGACGAGGATGGACAGGTTCTTCACCGTGCTGAAGATGTCGGTGCTGTGATCACCGAGCGCCGAAACGGCTTGGGACAGTTTGGTCAGCGCATCGCGGATGCTCGCACCCTGGCCGCGCAGGTTGTCGGCGGTGGTGTTGATGAAGGAGCCGAGGGTGCTGACACCGCCGGGCTCGGTCGGCTGCAGCGTCTCGGTCAGGCGCTGCAACTGCTGCCGGAATTCGTCGTACTCGACCGGCACCACGGTGCGCTCCCGCGGGATCACCGCGCCGTCGGCGAGCACCGCTCCGCCGTTGTAGGCGGGGGTCAGCTGGATGGCCCGCGAGGTCACCAACATCGGCGACAGGATGGCGGCGTTCACGTCGGCGGGCACCTTGACGTGATCGTCGTAGTGGAAGGAGATCTTGACGCGCTGCGGCTCCGGTTCGATCTTGTCGATCCGGCCCACCGGCACACCGAGGACGACCACGTCGTCGCCGACGAAGATGCCGTTGCTGTTCTCGAAGTACGCGACGGCGTTGCGGCGGTTGAGGGAATCATTGGCGCGCGTCACCAGGTACAGGCCGGCGGCGAGCAGGATCACCAGGGCGATCGCCAGCCCGATCCGGGCGTTGCGTGGGTTCACTGCCGCGTTCACTGGCCGGCTCCCGCAGGCGTGGGTTCACCCGGCGCCGGGACCAGCACCGGGCTGGGGAACGGCGTTGGGGTGGAAGCGATCCCAGGCGGGGCGATCGCCGGCGGGCCGGGCGGCGGTCCACCAGGAGGACCGGGCGGGATGGGCTCGCGGTACGGGTAGCAGCCGGTCGGTCCGGGCAGGGGGATTCCGGGCGGACCGCAGCCCGGGTCGCCCGGGTTGCCGGTGATGGCGTCGGGCAGGTTCATCCGGGGCTCGCCACCCTGGCCGGTCCGCGGGAACGGCACGGGCATGGCCGGGGTACCGGCCTGGCCGAGCTGCGGGTCGGTGCGCTGCGACGGCAGCAGCACGTGCGGGTCCAGACCCAGGTCGGAGAACGCCGCATCGACGAAGGGCTGCACGAACTGCCCGGGCAACAGGTTGACGATGTAGGTCTTGAAGAACGGCCCCGAGCTGACCGACTCACCGAGCGACATCGCATAGGAGTTCAGCAGCGGAAGTGCCTGGCGCAGCCGGTCCTTGCGGTTGTCCAGGATAGTCAACACGCCGTTGAGCTTGTCCAACGCCGGCCGCAGCGTGGTCTTGTTCTCCGCGATCAGGCCCTGCACCTGCTGGCTCAACGCCGAGATGTTGCCCGAAAGGCTGTCCAGCGCAGCGCTTTGCCCTTGCAGTTCGGCCAGCAGCGCGTTGGTGTTGCGCACCAGGCCGACAATCTGGTCGCTGCGTTCGGCCAGCACAGTGGTGGCCGTGTTGGCGTTGGTCAGCAGCCCGCGCAACTGCGCGTCCCGCTGGTTGAGGGTCTCGGAGAACCGGGCCACCCCGTCGACGGCGACCTTGAGTTCCGGTGGGGTGTCGGCGAAGGTCTCCGACAGCACCCGCAGCGAATCCGAGAGCTGGTCGGTGTTCAGGCCGCTGACGGTCGCCGCCAGATCACCCAGTGCATCCGGCAATTGGTATGCGGGCGTAGTGCGTTCGAGCGGGATGGTGGCGTTCAGCGTGCCGTCACCACGCGGGGAGACCTCCAGAATCTTGGTACCCAGCAGGCTCTTGGTCTTGACCGCGGCCTCACTGCGGTCGCCGACCCGCACCCCGTCGTCGATCTTGAACTTCACCAGCACCTGCCGGCCGTCCAGTTCCACGGCCGTCACATGCCCGACCCGCATGCCCGAAACCTGAACGGCGGCACCGTTTCGCAGGCCACCGGCCTCGGCGAAGTACGCCGAGTAGTTCTTGCCGCGATCCAGGAAAGGCAGCTTGTCGTAGTTGAGTGCGCCCAGCACGATCGCGGCGAACACCGCGAGGCCGATGGCGCCGACGACGAATTGGTTACGTTCGGAGAAGGATTTCATCGGGGCGTGCACCGCCCGCTGTCTTGCCCGGCCGCCTTCACGTACACCGGCTGACCGCCCTTGCCGTTGAGCTTCAAGATGATGTCGCAGAGGTAGAAGCTGAAGAAGTCACCGTAGATGCCTTGGCGGGCCAGGATCTGGTAGGAGTCCGGCAGGGTGTTGACGAGGTTGTCGAAGTAGTCGTGATCGGCGACGACGATGCCTGCGGCACGGTCGGTTTCGTGCACGGTCTTGACCAGCGGCGGCCGCGCCTGCGACAGCAGATCGGCAATGCTGCCCGCGGCCGCACTCGCATAGGCGACCCCGTTGGCGATGTCGCTGCGCCGTGCCGACAGCGCGTCGAGCAGCTGCGCCAAACCGTCGATGCCCTTGGCGAACTGCTTGTTCTGGTCGCCGAGGGAGCCCATCACGGTGTTGAGGTTCACGATCACCTCACCGATCAGCTGATCGCGGTCGGCCAAAGTGTTGGTCAGCGCGGCGGTTTGGGTCAGGAACGACCCGATGGTGCCGCCCTGCCCTTGCAGCGCACTGATCAGCTGGCCCGACAGGGCGTTGACCTGGTTGGGGTCCAGCGCACGGAACAGCGGCCGGAACCCGCCGATCAACGCGTCGAGGTCCAGCGCGGGTGAGGTGCGGGCCAGCGGAATGGTGTCACCGGGCTTGAGCTTCTTGGTATCGCCGGTGCCCTCCTGCAAGGCGAGGTAGCGCCCGCCGATCAGGTCGTCGTAGCGGATCACCGCGCGACTGCCCGCCGTCAGCACCACCGAGTCGTCGGCGGTGAATTCGGCCAGCACCGTGCCGTCGTCCAGGATCCGCATGGCACCGACCTTGCCGACCTCGACACCGGCGATCCGCACGAAATCGCCTTCCTCCATGCCGGAGGCATTGGCGAACAACGCCTTGTAGCCATTGGTGGCCTCGCCGAACCGCAACTGCGCGAAGATCGCGAACAATCCGAACACACCCAGCAAGCAGACGGCCAGGAATATGGCGAGGCGCCAGATCGCGCCTACCAGATTGTCTTTCATGGCTCGTTCCTTCTAGGTGCTTGCTTCGCTACGGATTCTTGCGGTTCTACGGTGCGGGGGCGGCCTCCTCGGGAAGAGGTACCGGTGGCAGCGGTGTCGGCTGCACGCCAGGAGCGACGACCACGAACGGCTCCGAACCCGGGGTTGCGCCGGGGTCACGCGGAGCGCCCGGAGGCGGTGCGGGCGGCAGGCCCGGCCACAGCGGCGTGCCGTCCGGTGCGTACAGCGGCGCACCGTAGGCCGGGGCTCCGGGACCGGGGATCGGCCCGGGCGCCGGGCCACCGAAGGTGTTGCGGATGCTCGGGGGTTCGGGAACCGCGCGGGTCGTCGGCAGGTAGTTGCCGTACATCGGGAACGCGATACCCGGGTTGGGGCGCCAGTCCAGGCCGGTGCCGAAGCCGGTGTTGGTGATGAGCTGGCGCACCGGCCAGTTCTGGTCGACGATCGGCAGCGAGCCGCAGCCCGGTTTGCCGCCGGGGCCGCCCTTGGCGCCGACGACCGGCAGGTTCTGCGGGAACTTGTAGGGATCGTTGCCGGGGCGGATACCGGCGTCGAGGATGAACGACTTGCCGTTGCCGCCGGTGGCCTCGTAACCGCCGTGCTCCAGAAGGTATTTCGCGCCGACGAGCATGCAGGTGTACTCGGGGTCGTACTTGGACAGCAGGTCGGTGGTCGGCTGCAGCGTGTTGACGGCCTTGATCAGGTTGGCCTGGTTGGGGGCCAGCAGCTCGATGCCCTTGTTGGAGAACCCGGTGGTGGCCAGCAGCAGTGCGTCCAGCTGCTGGGCGTGGCTGGCGACGGTGACCGCCGTGGTGGATGCGGCATCGAGGGTGGACAGGATGTCCTGCGCCGCACCGCTGTAGGCGTCACTGAAACCCTGCAGCGACTTCCAGTCCGCGCGGATGGCCTCGCTGCGCGGGTTGATCGCGAGCAGCACCTGGTTGGCGTCGGTGGTGGCCTGACCGATGCGCTCACCCTGTCCCCGTACGCCTTCGGCGAGCGCCGAGAGCACCGCGTTCAGCTTGGCGGTGTCGATCTTGTCCAGTACGCCGACCAGGTTCTGGAAGACGGTGTTGACCTCGGTGGTGACGTTCAGCGACGTGAGCACCTGGTTCTTCTGGAGGCGCTGCGAACTCGGGTCGTCCGGGTACACCAGGTCGACGAACTTGGCCCCGAAGATGGTGGTGGCCCGAATCCGGGCCTCCACGTTGGCCGGGATGAAGCGGACCTGGTCGGGGTCGATCTCCAAGCGCAGCGAGACCGGCGCCGCGCTCTCGGAATTGCCGCCGGAGATGGCGCTGACCTTGCCCACCTGCACGCCACGCATCTTCACCTTGGCGTTGGTCTCCATGACCAGTCCGGAACGGTCCGAGGTCAGCGTGACCGGGACATTGGACTTCAGGTCGCCGGTGAACAGCGAGTACGACAGCCACACCGAGCCGACCAGGAACAGCACCAGGAACAGCGTCCACCAACCGGGCGCCAGGCCTTTTTCGCGGGAGTAATGGTCCATATGCGTCAACCGGCCAAGTTGAAGTTGCCCGATTGCCCGTACACGGCGAGCGAGATCATCACCACGACGAACGCGGAGATCACCAGCGACGTGCGCACCGCTCGGCCGACGGCCTCACCGACGCCGGCGGGGCCGCCGCTGGCGGTGAAGCCGTAATAGGTGTGCACCAGCATGATCACGATGGCCATGGCGATCGACTGCACGAACGACCAGATCAGGTCGATGGGATTGAGGAACGTGTCGAAGTAGTGGTCGTAGATGCCGATGGACTGGCCGTAGATGGCGGTGGTGCCCAGCTTGGCCGCCCAGAACGACATCAGTACGCCGACGCAGTACAGCGGGATCACCACGATGACACCGGCGATGACGCGGGTCGACGCGAGGTAGGCGACGCTGCGGATGCCGATGACCTCGAGAGCGTCGATCTCCTCGTTGATGCGCATGGCGCCCAACTGCGCGGTGGCGCCGGCGCCGATGGTCGCCGACAGTGCGATGGCCGTGGTCGCCGGCGCGATGAGCCGCACGTTGAAGAAGGCGGACGCGAACCCGGTGAGCGCTTCGACGCCGATCTCGGCGAACTGGTTGTAGCCCTGCACGGCGACCAGCGCGCCGGTGCTGACGGTCAGGAAGCCGACGATGGCCACGGTGCCGCCGATGATCGCCAAAGCGCCGGTGCCGAGGCCCATCTGGGCGATGAGCCGGATCAGTTCCTTGGGGTAGTTGAGGAACACGTCGGGAATCGAGCGCAGGGTGCGACCGAAGAACTTGGTCTGCACCCCCACCTGGTTCCAGCCGTCGACGAGACCACCGAAAGATCGGCGGACCCGGTGGCCCAGTGCCCCACTCACATCGTGGCCTTCACGCCGACGGCCGTCGCGACGACGTTGATGGCGAACAGCGTCATGAACGTGAACACCACCGTCTCGTTCACGGCGTTACCGACACCCGCGGGCCCACCGCCCACGGAAATGCCCTTGTAGCAGGCGATCAGGCCGGCCGCGAGACCGAACAGCGCGGCCTTGGCGAGCGCGATGACGACGTCGGCGGGGCCGGTGACCAGCGTCAGACCGGCCACGAATGCACCGGGCGACACGTGCTGGACGTAGACGCAGAAGAGGTACGCGCCGGTCAGGCCCACCAGCACCACAGTCGCCGACAGCGCCAGCGAGACCATCGTCGCGGCCATCACGCGCGGAATCACCAGGGCCTGAATGGGATTGATACCCATGACGCGCAACGCGTCGAGTTCGTCACGAATGGTCCGCGCGCCGAGGTCGGCGCACATCGCAGTGGCACCGGCGCCGGCGATCACCAACACCGTGACGATGGGCCCGATCTGGCTCACGGTGCCCAGCGCGGCACCCGTTCCGGAGAAGTCGGCCGCACCGAACTCGGTGAGCAGGATGTTGAACGTGAAGGTGAGAAGCACCGTGTACGGGATGGTGAGCATCAAGGTCGGCAGGATCGCCACCCGGGCGACGAACCAGGACTGCAGGATGAATTCACGCCAGGCGAACGGCGGTCGCCACATCAGGACGAAGACATCCAGCGTCATCGAGAAGAAGCCGCCGAACGCGCGGACGGGTTTGGCAATGACCGCGGGCACCGCATCGGACGGGGCCATTAACGCAGCCGCCCTGACCTGTACCTCTGCCGCATTACCTGCTTATTCCCTTCCACATGCCCCGACGGTGCCGCTGTCACACGAATCTGACCACAGGCACCACCATGGACGGGCAAGAACGTACATAACGATTTTCCCGTCAGCAACATCTACGGGTGCGCACCGCAATCGGCGGTCAGGAAATAAAATACGGGTCTTTACCGCTCAATATTTGCCAGCCCCCAGAGCGCGCATCGAGAAGCTCACCACCCGGCGCTTGGCGACCTCGGTGAGGACCGGGTCGGCGATCGACGGGACACTGAGCTCGCGGCTCACCAGCGCGCTGATCGCGACCGCGTCACTCTCAGGGTCGGCCAGCGGAAATGACCCATCCTCGACACCTCGCCGCAGAATTTCGATCAGCGACCGCTCCCGGTTGGCGCGCGCGAGCTCGCGGGCGTGCGGATAACCTCTGGCTGCCCGCATCTCGTCGGACTCCATCACCGCGAGGTAGCTGGACACCAACGGTTCGGTCGCCAGCGCAAACATCTGCTCGATCCACCGCCGCACCTGCTCCGCCGGGGTGCCGGGCCCGCCGGCAATCTCGTCGAGCCACCCGGACAGCGTCGCCGTCAGGTTCTGCAGCATCGCCAGGAACAGGTCGTCCTTGGACTCGAAATGCCGATAGAAAGCGCGGCTGGAAACCGCGGCCCTGGCCAGGATCGCCGCGACCGGGACGGGCCCCTCGTGCGGCTCGAGGAGGCACACGTAGGTGGCGTCGATGATGCGGCCACGTTCGTCGGCATCGGGACGATCAGGCGGCACAACGCGAGATTCTAGGGACGGCCGCACGGCTGGACCGCCGAATGGTGGAATCGGGCCGCTGGGTAACGTGACCGGAGGTCGGCGAGAGAGGATGCCCGTGAGCACAGCAGACAACGCACCACAGACGGTCACCTTGCGTGGCGTCGATGATCTGGCCTTGGTCGGCGACGAATGGAACCGCGGCATCGAGACCGAGCTGCCCACCGTGCTGCTGCTGCACGGCGGCGGCCAGAACCGTCACTCGTGGAAGAACACCGGGCAGATCCTGGCTGACCGCGGCATGCACGTCCTCGCGCTGGACAGCCGCGGGCACGGCGACAGCGATCGCTCCCCCACGGCCAACTACGCCGTCGAAACCCTGTGCGCCGACACCTTGCAGGTGCTGTATCAGATCGGCCGGCCGGTGGTGCTGATCGGCGCCAGCATGGGTGGACTGACCGGCATCCTCGCCGCGCACGAGGCGGGACCGGAACTGGTGACCAAGCTGGTGCTCGTAGATGTGGTGCCGCGGTTCGAGAAGGACGGCAGCGCCCGCATCCGAGACTTCATGTTCAACCACGTGCACGGCTTCGATTCGCTGGAGCAGGCGGCCGACGCGGTGGCCGAATACCTGCCGCATCGCCCGAAACCCCGTAGCACCGAAGGGTTGAAGAAGAACCTGCGGCTACGCGACGGCCGGTGGTACTGGCATTGGGATCCGGCCTTCCTGACCAAACCCGGCGATGATCCGTTCACGCGGGTGGACAAGATGGAACAGGCCGCCATGAACCTCACGGTGCCGATCCTGTTGATTCGCGGGCGGCTCTCCGACGTCGTATCCGAAGAGGGCGTCAGGGATTTCCTGGAGAAGGTGCCCGCAGCCGAGTTCGTCGAGTTGTCCGACGCCGGGCACACCGCCGCCGGGGATGACAACGACGCCTTCACCACCGTGGTCGTCGACTTCGTCACCCGGTAAGTCCCTTGTCCCCCAAAGGTTTCAACTTCCTGGAGCAACCCGCTCTGCCGGGCCCGCAGGTGTCCGTTGCCCAGGCCGAGCAATTGCTGCGCACCCACTACGGTGTCACCGGCGAGGCGACCTTGCTGGGCAGCCAACAGGATTGCAACTTTCTGGTGCATGACGGCGGCGAACCCGTCGCGGTGCTCAAGATCGCCAATCCGGCGTTCTCGGCCGGCGAGCTGGAAGCTCAGGACGCCGCCGCCGACCGCATCGCGGGCGCCTACCCCGAACTGCGGGTCGCCACCCCGATGCCCACGATCACCGGCGAGAAGTACGCCACCACAACCGAACTCGGTGAATCACCGGCATACGTCCGGCTGCTGCCGTACCTGACCGGGGGTGCGCTGACCGAAGCGGGCTACCTCACGCCGCCGGTGGTGGCCGCGATGGGTGAACTCGCGGCGCGGGTGAGCCTGGCGCTGGCCGACTTCAGCCATCCTGGCACCGACCGTGCCCTGCAGTGGGATCTGCGTTTCGGCGATGCCGTGATGGCCGAACTGATCTCTCACCTGCCGGTGCATGCGGACCGTGTCTCGGCGACCGCGGCCCAGGCCTGGGCGCAGATCGGGACACTGGCCGCCGACCTGCCCCGCCAAGCCGTGCATCTGGACCTCACCGACGCGAACGTGGTGGCCGGCCCGGCGGGCACACCCGACGGCGTCATCGATTTCGGCGACCTGTCCGACACCTGGGCGGTATCCGAGCCGGCCATCACCCTGTCCTCGGTGCTCGGCCATCCGGGCACCGATCCCACCTCGATCCTGCCCGGGGTCAAGGCTTTTCACGCGATCCGGCCGTTGGCGGTCGCCGAGGCACGGGCGCTGTGGCCGCTGCTGGTGCTGCGCACCGCGGTACTGCTGGTCAGTGGCGCGCAACAAGCGGCACTCGACCCCGGCAACGCCTACGTCACCGAACAGTCCGATGCCGAGTGGCGGATGTTCGAGCAGGCCACCTCGCTTCCGCTGGAGGTGATGACGGCGTTGATCCTTGCGGAGCTGGGACTGGCGACCGAGCCGACCGAGGTGGCGGTGGAGAACCGGCTGATCGCCGATCTGGACCCGGATTCGGTGGTGGCTCTCGACCTTTCGGACACCCGCGAAAGCTCTGACGTACTCGCCGAGGTTGCCGTGCGCGAAGGTGCGGCACTGGTCATCACCCGGTTCGGGCAGCCGCAACTCCAGCGCGCGCCGCTGCTCAGCCACGACAGCCCGGACGTGGTCGAGACCGGGGTCAGCCTGTGGCCCGCGGCCGCCACCCGGGTGCTCGCACCGTGGGACGCCGAGGTCACCGACCGCGCCGATGACCGGATCACGTTGCGCGGAATCGACTTCGAGCTGACGATGACCGGCCTGGAAGCCGGGGCCGCACCGGGCCATGTGCATGCCGGGGAGCACCTCGGCGTGCTGGGCGGGCAGCGGTGGGCGGCGCTGTCGGTCCGTCCCGCGGGCACGCCGGCGGCACCGCAATTCGTGCGCGCCGAGTTGGCGCCCGGCTGGTTGGCCTCGGCCCGCGACCCGCGTCCGCTCCTGGGCCTGGATCCCCTGCCCGCACCCGAACCGGAACGAGACCTGCTGGCGCGCCGCGACGACAGCTTCGCGCAGGTGCAGGAGCGCTACTACCGCCGACCGCCGCATATCGAACGCGGACAACGTCATTACCTGATGTCGACGGCCGGCCGGGTGTATCTGGACATGGTCAACAACGTCACCGTGCTGGGACACGCGCATCCTCGGGTGGCCGAGGCGGCGGCCCGCCAGCTCGGCCGGCTCAACACCAACTCGCGGTTCAACTACGAGGCGGTGGTCGAGTTCAGCGAGCGGATCACCGCCACGCTGCCCGAGCCACTCGACACCGTCTTCATGGTCAATTCCGGTTCGGAGGCAAGCGATCTGGCGATCCGGCTGGCCACGGCCGCCACGGGTCGCAGAGATGTGGTGGCGGTCCGCGAGGCCTACCACGGCTGGACCTACGCCACCGACGCCGTGTCGACGTCCACCGCCGACAACCCGAACGCGCTCTCCACCCGGCCGGACTGGGTGCACACCGTGGAGTCCCCCAACAGTTTTCGCGGTAAGTACCGCGGCGCCGAAGCGGCCCGGTATGCCACCGACGCCGTCGCCCAGATCGAGCAGATGTCCGCGGACGGCCGTCCGCCTGCCGGCTTCATCTGCGAACCGGTGTATGGCAACGCCGGTGGGATGGCGCTGCCGCCGGGCTACCTTGCGCAGGTGTACGCGGCGGTGCGGGCCGCGGGCGGGCTGGCCATCGCCGACGAGGTCCAGGTCGGCTACGGCCGGCTGGGGGCGTGGTTCTGGGGTTTCCACGAACAGCAGGTGGTGCCCGACATCGTGTCGGTGGCCAAGGCCACCGGCAACGGTTACCCGTTGGGTGTGGTGATCACCAGTCGCGCCGTCGCCGACGCGTTCCGCTCCCAGGGCTACTTCTTCTCCTCGACCGGCGGCAGCCCGCTGTCGAGCACCATCGGGATCACCGTGCTCGACGTGCTGCGCGACGAGGGTCTGCAGGACAATGCGTTGCGGGTGGGCACCCGTCTGAAAAAGCGGCTGCTGGCACTACGGGACAAGCACCCGCTGATCGGCACGGTGCACGGGATGGGCCTGTATCTGGGCGTGGAGATGATCCGCGATCCCGAGACGCTGGAACCGGCGCCCACCGAGACCATGGCGATCTGCGAGCGGATGCTCGAGCTCGGAGTGGTCATCCAGCCGACCGGTGATCATCAGAACATCCTCAAGACCAAGCCGCCGCTGTGCATCGACATGGCCGGGGCCGACTTCTACGTCGACACCCTGGACCGCGCCCTCACCGAACTCTTTCCCGCGAGCGTGCGCGTCTGTGCAGAGACGCGCCGCAAAGACTGACATTGTGCGCACGCTCGCGGGCGTCGGGCGCTACTTTTCTGCCTCCGCCAGCCGCTGGTGCAGCCGGGCCCGGATGTCGTCGGGGGTGTACGCCTTGCGCTTGCGTTGATCCCGCGCCACCAGCGCACCACCGGCCACCACCCCGGCGACACCGGCCAACCCGACCCACTTCCAGATGCTTCGCATGAAGCGATTGTGCATAAGCTGCCCGAGTGAATGCACACACGGTGTCGCTGACCCAGGCGCTGCAGGAAACCCGCACGGGCGATATCTGGCTGTTCCGCGGCGACTCCGGCCCCGACCGGGCCATCCAGACACTCACCAACGCACCGGTCAATCACGTCGGGATGACGGTGGCGATCGACGATCTGCCGCCGCTGATCTGGCACGCCGAACTCGGGCAGAAGCTGCTGGACCTCTGGACCGGCACGAATCACCGCGGCGTGCAGCTCAACGACGCGCGCGAGGTCGTCGAGCAGTGGGTGCACGGCTACGGGCAGCGCTGCTGGTTGCGCCAGCTGTCCCCGTACGCGACCCGTGCGCAGGAGGACCAGATGCTGCAGGTGATCGCACGGATGAACGGCACGGCGTTTCCCACGACGGCCCGGCTGACCGGTCGGTGGCTGCGCGGTCGGCTGCCCATCGTCAGCGATTTCACCCGGGGCTTGCCGTTCGTACACAAGCGGGTGCGCGAGTCGGCCGAGCGGAGCAAGTCACACCGGCGGACCGTCGGCCTGGAGACCGCCTACTGCGCCGAGACGGTGGCCATCACGTACGAGGAGATGGGCCTGCTGCACACCGAGAAGCGGGAGAATTACTTCGACCCAGGCAAGTTCTGGAGCGGCGACACCCTGTCCCTGACCGCCGGATCCGCACTGGGTGACGAGATCGCCGTCGAGGTCGGGGCACCCCCGGCATAACCACGGCCACCCGTGCGTTATATCAGGCAGACCGAGCCGTCGATACTACCCCCGAGGTCGACGGCTCGGTCTCCGAGTTTGCTTGCACTGCAGTGCTTTTCGCCCAGTGATCGCGGCCACCCCGCCGGTGCGAACCCATCGGCGGGTTAACGCTGTCCGCAGGCCCGGCGATAAAGGGTGCAGAGCGCATTCTTGGGATCGGTAGCGATCCGCAGGGCGCGTACTGGATGCGACAACGCGTCCGGACGCCGGCGCCTGACGGAAGGACCCGACATGTTCCGAATCGCACGGATGGCGGCCACGGCGGCCGTGGCCGGCGGGCTGGGTCTGGCAGGTATGGCCCTGTTCGCCGGTCCCGCCTACGCTGACGGACCCAGCTATCAGGGCGGCAACTGTCCGGGTGGGCTGACCTGCACGCACTGGTGCCCGGGCGACCCGCTGATCCCCGGCGCCGAGTTCGGTGTCATCAGCTGGGACTGGAACATCTGCCACGACTGGTATTGGAACTCCGAAGGCACGGTGGACATCGCCACCAACACCATCTACCCGTGGCGCGGGACACCACATCAGGCGGCGCCGGTGCCTCCCGCACCGCCTGCTCCGCCACCGGCTCCCCCACAGCCGCTGCCCGCCGACTGCCCGCCGTGGTCACCGTTCCTGGCGCCGTCGAGGTGCGGCGGACTGTAGTTCCCGGCGCCGTAACACTGCGGCGAAGAGTATCGATACTCTTCGCCGCGGTGTTTGTGCGTGCGAAAAGTGTTTGTAGTCAGCCTTTTTGACTCGTCTTCGGCTCCAAGAATTCGTCAAGTTCCCGGTCCTACTTTGATGTCACCACAAGAACAGCGGCCCACCCGGACCGCGACCGACAACAAAGGAGCACACCATGAACGCCACTCACAACCTCAAGAAGATCGTCATCGGCGCACTGCTGTCCGGCGGCGTCGCAGCCGCCGGGCTCGGCTTGAGCACCGGCACCGCCCTCGCCCAGCCGCAGGGCCCCGGCGTCGGCGTCGACTACTCCGACGTGGGCCCGCTGGTGACCTGCAACGCCTGCCAGGTCCTCAAGCCCGGCGACGGCTCGGTGAAGATCCGGGTCCCCGAGTTCCGGCAGGCCCCCTCCTTCAACCCGACCGGCGGCGTCAACCCCGTGGAGGCTCCCTCGGTCGCCGTTCCGTCCGCCGGCCGCTGACCCATCACCAGGCTTCGGCCCGTCACCGGATGACTCCGGTGGCGGGCCGATCGCCATGAGAGGACTCCGCATGGAGATCGTCGCCCGGTCGCTGCCCATGGTGGCGATTGCCCTGCTTTCGGGCTGCGCCGCCCCGCATGTGACTCCAGCGATGCCGACCGTCACGGTCACGGTGACAGCCGCCCCGCCGACACCTGCCGTCGAGCCGGCCGCATGCTCGGATGACGACCTCGAGGTCACCAATGGGCCGATGGCGTCCGCGAACACGCAGCGACGGGTCCTGGTGTCGATCCGGAACTCCTCGGCGCACGCGTGCACGATGGTCGGCTACCCGGGCGTCGCTCTGGTGACGCCTGCCGGCGGCGTGCTGATCGACGTCCCAAGGCGACCGGCCGACGCGGCGCCACGACTGACCGTGCAACCCGGCGAAGCGGGTACCGCCGATGTGCTGACCTATGCGATCGACACGGAGACCGGCAACTCGTGCGCCCGCTGGGGCCGGCTGGTGGTCACCCCGCCCGACGGCTATGTCGCGCACCCGCTGCCCGTCGATCTGCCGATCTGCGGCGCGAGTGTCAGCCCGGTGGGGTGACGGCGTCAGCCGATGGTGCAGGGCAGGCTCCGACCGTGTCGACGAAATCGAATTCACGCGCCTCACGGATCTGGTCGACCAGGGCATCGGAGAGTTGCCCGACGTAGTCGGTCATCTGCCGGATGGCGCGCGGTGAGAAGGCGACCTGCACCAGGCGCCGGTACTGCTAGTGCTTGGGATCATCCATGACGATGATCGAGCCGAGCATCTCCAACAGTTCCGGTGGCATGTCGTCCATCGAGAACCCCTGGGTGCTGGTGAAACTCTCGGGGTCGAGGGTCGTTGACGGTCCGCATGAAACCTCCGCGTCGATGCCAGACCGACGGTGCCATACTTTTTGGTACGGCGCAATGGGCGCTCGGCGCTACGGTGAGTCATGGACGATCGCGACATCCGGCACGCGCTCGAGACGCATTGGGCGGCTTCCGACGAGAACGACTTCGACGCCGAGCATCGGATCTACCGCGATGACGCGGTGCTGGAATATCCGCAGTCCGGTGAGCGGATCCGCGGCCGCGCCAATATTCAGGCATCGCGCACCGCACAACCCAACGCCAAACGGTTCACGCTGCGCCGCATTGTCGGCGCCGGCGACCTGTGGATCAGCGAGCTGGTGCTCACCTACGACGGCGAACCGTCCTACGTCGTGAGCATCATGGAGTTCGACGCGGGTGCCGTGATCCGCGAGACCCAGTACTTCGGCGACCCCTTCCCGCCCGGACCGTCCCGGGCGCAGTTCGTGGACTGATCAGACCCCGAACTTGGCGCGCGCCGCATCCGTCACCGGGGTGAACAGGTTGACCAGGTTCCCATCGGGATCCCGGAACAGCAGCGCCCGGTTGCCCCACGGCATGGTGGTCGGCTCGATGACGACTTCACCGACGAGCGGGCGCAGCCGTTCGTATTCGGCGTCCACGTCGTCGACGAGGAACTCGACGATCGCGCTTCGATTGGCGGCGGGCTCGGCCGACCCGGCACCGAAGAGCGGCACGGTCTTGTCACTACCAATGGCCAGCGTCCCGGCCGGCGTCGGGATCTCGGCGAACAGTTCGTTACCCCATACCGCGGCGATCCCGGTGACCTGCTCGTAGAAGGCCGCCAGCCCGGCGACATCTGCGGTGATGATGCGTATCGATACGAATCTCATGCCGCGATGCTAGGTCGGGGCACCGACAAGCTAGTTCAGCTCCCCGCTCGAACCGGAACCCACGGCCACTCCCCGTGACGTGTCCTTGAGCGCCACCCCGGACCGCCCGAGCGCACGCGCCCCGGCGACCAGGCCGGCCGCGACGCGCGCCGCCTCCTGGTAGCCCAGCCCGTCCGGCGGATGGATGTTGGAGATGCAGTTGCGATCCGCGTCGGTGCAACCCGGGCGCGGTCGGTGCGTCAAGTAGATGCCGAGGCTGTCCGCGACACTGAGCCCGGGCCGCTCGCCGACGATGACCAGCAGCGTCCCGTAGCCACCGCGCGCCGCGATGTGGTCGCCGAGCGCCACCCGCGCCTGCGTCGCGATGACCGGCGGCGCCAGCGAATACGTCTGTCCCAGTTGGGCTACCAGCGCCCGCAGCAGTGGAGCACCGTGGTGCATCAGAGCCGTCGGCGACAGTCCGTCGGCCAGCACGAATCCGATGTCCGCGGGCGCGGCAGGCACCGTCGAGAGATCAGCGGGGCTCCGGCCCAGGTCGGGCCTGCGCAGATACTCACCCCGCGAGGTGGCCTGGCTGGTGACAGTGGCGGGGGTGCCGATGCCGACCTCGGCGACGGCAGCGGCCAGCGCCGCCACGTCCAAGGGCAGGTGCACGGCGTCGCGGGCCGCGGCGTGAGCGGCGTTCAATGCCAGCACTTCTCGCGTCGGCAGGCCATTGCCTGCGCGGCCGAGGCCGATCCTGGCCTGGGTGGTGGTGCGCAGTTCATCCCAGAACTTCTGGCGTGCGAGTTCCTCGGAGCTCATGACGTGCCCGCCGAGGTCAACGAACGCAGCGGCGACTGCGTGACGTCGAACGGCGTCAACCGGCCGGCCGTGTCGATCATGCCGATCCGACGCAGCCAGTCCTCGAATTCGGGCGCGGGCCGCAATCCGAGCGTGCGGCGGGTGGACAGCACATCGTGGAACGACAGGCTCTGATAGCCGAGCATCACGTCGTCGGCACCCGGAACGGTGATGACGAACGCGCACCCGGCCGCGGCCAGCAGCGTGAGCAGGTTGTCCATGTCGTTCTGGTCGGCTTCGGCGTGGTTGGTGTAGCAGACGTCGACGCCCATCGGCAGGCCGAGCAGCTTGCCGCAGAAGTGATCTTCCAGACCGGCGCGGATGATCTGCCTGCCGTCATACAGGTATTCCGGGCCGATGAACCCGACCACCGTGTTGACCAGCAGCGGCTGCAGGTCGCGCGCGACGGCGTAGGCACGTACCTCCAGCGTCTGCTGGTCGACGGGTTTGCCGCCCACGCCGAGGTGGGTGTGTGAGCTCAGTGCCGAACCCTGCCCGGTTTCCAGGTACATCACGTTCTCGCCGACGGTGCCGCGATGCAGCGATCGGGCCGCCTCGTTGCCTTCGCGCAGCAGGTTGATGTCGACGCCGAACGCGGTATTGGCACCTTCGGTGCCGGCGATCGACTGGAACACCAGGTCGACGGGCACGCCCTCTTCGATCAACCCGATGGTGGTGGTGATGTGCGACAGCACGCAGGACTGCGCGGGAATGTCATAGCGGGCGCGGATCGAGTCCAGCAGGTGCAGCAGATCGGCTGTGGCGTGCGGTGAATCGGTTGCGGGGTTGATGCCGATGACGGCGTCACCGCAACCCAGCAGCAGCCCGTCGAGCACCGCTGCGGCGATTCCGCGTGGGTCGTCGGTCGGGTGGTTGGGCTGCAGCCGGGTGGCCAGGGTTCCCGGTGTGCCGACGGTGGTCCGAAACGCGGCGGTGACCTGGGTGGCGGCCGCGACCGCGATCAGATCCTGGTTGCGCATGATCTTGCTGACGGCGGCCACCATCTCGGGAGTGATGCCCGGACCGACCGACGCGATCCGCTGCGCGCCGTCGTCACGAGAAGCGTTGTCCAGCAGCCAGTCCCGGAATCCACCCACGGTCAGGTCCGAGATGTCCGCGAAGGCTTCACGGTCGTGGGTGTCGATGATCAGGCGCGTCACTTCGTCGTCGTCGTAGGACACGACTACCTCGTTGAGGAACGTCTCCAGCGGAAGGTCCGCCAAAACCCATGCGGCAGCAGCTCTCTCGGCATCCGACTCGGCCGCGCAGCCGGCCAGCTGGTCACCCGAACGCAGTGGGGTGGCCTTGGCCATCACCTCGACGAGGCCGTCGAAGGAATAGCCGGTCCCGGAAAGCTGCTGCCGGTAGATCATTTGAGTTCACTCTCCGCTTTGGCCAGCATCGCGAACTCTTCGTCGGGCGAGTTCGCCACCAGCCGATGCCGGCTGTACACCGCGAAGTATCCCATGAACGCGGCGAAGACGCCGAGGCAAGACAAGGCGGCGACGCTGTCCACCAGGAAGGTCGCGATGACCGCGAGGACGGCGATGACGAGCGCGAAGCCGGTTGTGATGGCGCCGCCGGGGGTGCGGTACGGCCGGTGCATCTCCGGTTCACGCCGTCGTAGCACGATGTGGCTGACCATCATCAGCACGTAGCTCAGTGCGGCGCCGAAAACCGCCATGTTGAGCAGCAGCGCACCCTGCCCGGTCAGCGAGAGGACGAAGCCGATGACACCCGGGACGATCAGCGCCAGAGTGGGTGCCTTGCGAGAGTTGGTGACCGACAGGCGGGTTGGCAGGTAGCCGGCCCGGGACAGGGCGAACAACTGCCGCGAGTAAGCGTAGATGATGGAGAAGAAGCTGGCGATCAGGCCGGCCAGGCCGATGTAGTTGACCACCTTGGCGGCCACCCCGTCGCCGAGCGCCTCGACGAGCGGGTTCCCCGAGGATGACATCTCCTCGGCCCCGCCCGCGCCGGTGGTGAGGACGAGCACCACGGCGCAGCTGACGAGCAGCACCGAGATGGCGGCGATGATGCCACGGGGGACGTTGCGCTCTGGGTTGGCGGTCTCCTCGGCGGCCAGCGGCACGCCTTCCACAGCGAGGAAGAACCAGATGGCGAAGGGAATTGCGGCCCAGATACCCATGTAGCCGTGCGGCAGCAGGGCCGAGGCGCCGACCGCGTCGGTGGCCGCGATGTTGGTGAGGTTCGCGGCGTCGAACTGGCCGGCCGCGAAGATGGCGAAGACGACCAGGCCGACCAGCGCGATGGCGGTGATCACGAACATGACCTTCAGTGCCTCACCGACGCCGGAGAGGTGGATGCCGATGAAGAGCACGTACGCCGCCAGGTAGACCCACCAGCCGTCGGTGATGCCGAACAGGCCCAGCGATTCGACGTAGGCGCCGATGAAGGTCGCGATGGCCGCGGGTGCGATCGCGTATTCGATGAGAATGGCTGTGCCGGTGGCGAATCCGCCCCACGGTCCGAGCGCGCGGCGGGCGAAGGTGTATCCGCCGCCTGCGGCCGGCAGCGCCGAAGACAGTTCGGCCATGCCGAGTACCAGCGCCAGGTACATCGCGGCGATCAGCACCGCGGCGATGGCCAGTCCACCGAAACCGCCTTGGGCCAGACCGAAATTCCAGCCCGAGTAGTCGCCGGAGATGACGTAGCTGACACCCAGACCGGCCAGCAGAATCCAGCCGGCACTGCCCGATTTGAGTTGCCGCTTCTGCAGATAACTGGCGCTTTCCCGGTGTTCGTCTACCGCGCCGTGACGTGCCGCCACTTTTCACTCCCTCAGTTTTCTCTGGTGAGGCCGCGTGCGAGCAACGGGCCACGGGCGCTCCGCGCCCATATGGTTGTTTTTCCAACCTTTAAAATAGTGTGACGTATGCCCCGGTTCTTGTCCAGCGATCCCTCGGGTCACACCCCGAGCCGGGGACTCGGGGTGTGACCCGTGCATATCTCGTTAGAAGAAGCCTGCGGCGTTTTCGCTGTAGGAGACGAGGAGGTTTTTGGTCTGCTGGTAGTGATCGAGCATCATATGGTGGTTTTCCCGACCGATACCGGACTGCTTGTACCCACCGAACGCCGCATGCGCGGGATACTGGTGATAACAATTCGTCCACACC
>JACPVS010000028.1 GCA_016197365.1 Mycolicibacterium cosmeticum
AGGGAGAACATGAAGGCATTCAGTCGGGTGCTGCTTGCGATGGTGGCGGCTATTGCCGCGCTGTTCGTGGGCACGGGCACCTCTCACGCGGGTCTGGACAACGAGCTGAGCCTCGTCGATGGCAAGGACCGGACCCTGACCATCCAGCAGTGGGACACCTTCCTCAATGGGGTGTTCCCGCTGGATCGCAACCGTCTGACCCGTGAGTGGTTCCACTCGGGCAAGGCGAAGTACATCGTGTCGGGCGCGGGTGCCGATGACTTCGAGGGCACGTTGGAGCTGGGTTACCAGATCGGCTTCCCCTGGTCGCTGGGTGTGGGTATCAACTTCAGCTACACCACCCCGAACATCCTGCTCGACGATGCGACGCCGGCGAACCCGCTGCAGGTCATCACCCCGAACCTGTTCCCGGGTGCGTCGATCAGCGCTGATCTGGGTAACGGCCCAGGCATCCAGGAGGTTGCGACGTTCTCCACCGATGTGGCCGGTGCCAACGGTGCGGTTGCGGTGTCCAATGCGCATGGCACGGTGACCGGTGCTGCCGGTGGTGTGCTGCTGCGTCCGTTCGCTCGGTTGATCGCCAAGGAGGGTGACTCGGTCACCACCTACGGCGAGCCCTGGAACATGAACTGGTGACTCGGTCACCACCTACGGCGAGCCCTGGAACATGAACTAGTACATGAACTAGCGGTTCGACATGAAAACAGCCCCCGGTCACCGACCGGGGGCTGTTTTCGGTTGCTTCCAGGTCACGCCTGATCGAGCGGGTTGCCCTCATGACGATTGGCCAGCAGATCACGGATCTCGGTGAGCAGAACCACCTCGGCGTCGGCGACGACTTCCTTCTCCTTACGGAACCTGCTGAACGGCACCACGATCAGGAAGTACACGACCGTGGCGACCAGGACGAAGTTGATGGCGGCCGACAGCAGCACGTTGAGGTCGACGGTCTGCCCGCCGCCGATGTTGATGCGCAGGATTCCGTAGTCGGAATCGCTGCCTGCGCCGATACGGTTGATCAGCGGCTGGATGATGCTGTCGGTGAACTTGGTGACCAGCGCCGTGAACGCGGTACCGATGACGACGGCGACCGACAGATCGACGATGTTGCCGCGTAGGAGGAACTCTTTGAAACCTTTGAGCATGCGGGGACCCTTCCTGCAGTTGCGATGACGTGATCGACGACGCAAACCTTACCGAGCAGACGGCACGTCGTCCTCAGTGAAATGTGACCGTGATCTGCCTGGTCAGTGCCACGCCCGCCACCTGGTTGGCGGCTGTGCGGGGCAAGGCAACCAGGACGACGCGGTCCGCGCCCGTCGCCGCTCCAGTCCCGCGTGGGGATACCAGTGCCACCACGGCATCGGTGGCGATCACTTCCGGGTCGGCGTCGGTGCCGCCTGGGGTGCTGCCGCCGGCCAGGATGTCGACCACATCGCCGGGCCGGATCAGGTCGACCAGCGCGTCGTCGGCCAGGTGCAGCGAGACGATGCGAGCCTGCGGTCCCGCGGTGGCCTCGGCCAGGCGCGACCCGAGCAGTCGCACATCGGTGAGTACCTCGCCGCGGCGCGCTGGCCCGGCGAGGGTGGCGTCCAGTGCGGCCGCGAGGTCGCTCTGTGCGCCGTCGGGAACCGTTGCGGCCGTGCGGGCCTCGATCTGGACGTCTGCGGGGGTGAGTGCCGTCCCGGGCTCCAGGTCGCGCGCTGCGACGAGAACGGGACGTACCGCGGTGTCGGAGTCGGGACGCAGCGCGGTCACTGCCGCGAGGACGACGAGCAGGCCTGCCGCGCACCGGCGGGCCGCCACGGTGCGGCTCCAGTCGGGACGCGCAGCGCGCCGAAATCGGGTCCACAACGCAGGATTCAGTGATTCCCCCACGCGGCCACGCTAGGCCGCCGAAGGGGACGTGCACAGCCCGCGTCGGCGAGCCTGTGGATAACTAGCTGGACGCCGCCGCGGCCGGGGCCGAAGTTCCCGACCCGGAGCCGGATTTCGAACTCGAGTTGGTGGACGTCGACGAGGACGAGGAGCTCGACGAATCCGACGACGACGTGCTCGACGAATCCGAGGACGACGAACTCGACGAGCTGTCGCTCTTGGCCGACGAGCTGCCGCCGTTGCTGCTCGACTTCGAGGAGTCGCGGCTGTCGTTGCGGTAGAAACCGCTGCCCTTGAAGACGACACCGACCTTGCCGAACAGCTTGCGCAGTCGGCCGGAGCACTTGGGGCATGTGGTCAGCGCATCATCGCTGAACGCCTGCACGGCATCGAAGCGGTTGTCGCATTCGGTACACGCATAGGAATAGGTAGGCACGAAAACCTCCGAGACAGTCAAACTTTCTAGCACTCTACCGGCTCAAGTGCTAGAACCGCCAAACGGGTCAGGACATTCCCTGTCCGGTCAGGGCCACCACGCCCAGCCCCGGTGTGAGCACGTGCGTCATCGCGACGTCGTGCGGTTCGGCTGGCACCTCGTCGAGCAGTTCGTCGTCGCGCACCACCGCGATCAACCGGGCATCCGGATCGGCCAGCGGGAGCGCCCGATCGTAGAAACCGGCGCCGCGGCCGAGCCGATTTCCGCGCCGATCGACCGCCAACGCCGGCACCAGGACCACCGCCGCGGCGCCGATCGCGCCGGGTGCCCGCCACGGCGGCGCAGGTTCACGCAGGCCGAACGGCGCGGCGACC
This sequence comes from Mycolicibacterium cosmeticum, assembly GCA_016197365.1. GTDB lineage: Bacteria > Actinomycetota > Actinomycetes > Mycobacteriales > Mycobacteriaceae > Mycobacterium > Mycobacterium cosmeticum_A. The sequence goes on from JACPVS010000028.1 coordinate 2,689, forward strand.
AATCCGCCGGGCACGTAGTCACCCCATTGCATGGGCTGTCCGTCGCGGGCCACCGGCAGCAGCACCCGGACCCCGGCGTCGACGAGCGTGTCGAGCATGGCGACCGACCCCGGTTCCGACCCCACCGGAACGTAGCCGCATACCGTGCCGCCGAGCGGGTGCAGCATCGTGATGTGTGTTTGCAGGGCAGCCGCTTCGGCCTGCCGCTGCTGTGGGGTCACTGTGCGACGAGCCGCGAGAATCCGCATCCGGAGCGCGCGTTTTGTCAGGATTGCCACGATTGCGCTGCTATCCCTTCGCCTATCAACGCGCTGGCATTAGTGTGTCGAGGATGACACAGGCACAGGTACCGATCCCGCGGACGGCCGTCGTTCCCGCGGCCGGTCTGGGGACTCGCTTTCTCCCCGCCACCAAGACTGTCCCCAAGGAATTGCTGCCGGTGGTGGACACCCCGGGGATCGAGCTCGTGGCCGCCGAGGCCGCCGAAGCCGGCGCCGAACGGCTGATCATCATCACCTCCGAGGGTAAGGACGGTGTCGTCGCGCACTTCGTCGAGGACCTCGTTCTCGAGGGGACGCTGGAAGCCCGCGGCAAGCACGTGATGCTGGAAAAGGTGCGTCGCGCGCCCGCCCTGATCAAGGTCGAGGCCGTGGTTCAGGCCGAGCCGCTGGGACTGGGTCACGCGGTCGGCTGCGTCGAGGAGAAGCTGCTGCCCGACGAGGACGCCATCGCGGTGCTGCTACCCGACGATCTGGTCCTGCCGACGGGTGTGCTGGAGATCATGTCCAAGGTGCGGGCCAAGCGCGGCGGCTCGGTGCTGTGCGCCTTCGAGGTGCCCGAGGACGAGATCAGTGCCTACGGTGTCTTCGACGTCGAGGTGGTGCCCGACGCGGCCAACCCGAACGTGCTGAAGGTCAAGGGGATGGTCGAAAAGCCCAAGGCCGAAGACGCGCCGTCGCTGTTCGCGGCCGCCGGCCGCTACGTGCTGGACCGCGCCATCTTCGACGCGCTGCGCAGGGTCGACCGTGGTGTCGGCGGCGAAATCCAGCTCACCGATGCGATCGCGCTGCTCATCGAAGAGGGCCATCCGGTGCACGTGGTGGTGCACCGCGGGTCCCGACACGACTTGGGAAATCCCGGCGGCTACCTCAAGGCTGCGGTTGACTTTGCTTTGGAGCGCGACGACTACGGACCGGAGCTGCGGCGATGGTTGGTCGAGCGATTGGACCTGGTCGAGAGATAGCGACTGCGCGGCCGGTCCTGAACAGGAGAAAGGCGTGCGGTGCGTTCGGTTGAGGAGCAGCAGGCCCGAGTAGCGGCTGCTGCGGTGGCGCCACGTCCGGTGCGAGTGGCGATCGCCGAATCGCAAGGCTTGATGTGCGCCGAAGAGGTGGTCACCGAGCGCCCGTTGCCGGGCTTCGACCAGGCTGCCATCGACGGCTATGCCGTCCGCAGCGTCGATGTCATCGCGGTCGGTGGCACCGACGACGACGGGGTGAGCCGGGAGGTCAGCCTGCCGGTCGTCGGGCACGTCGACGCGGGCGCCCGCACCCCCAGCCGGCTGCAACCGCGCCAGGCCGCCCGGGTGCAGACCGGTGCGCCGATGCCCACGCTGGCCGATGCGGTGCTGCCGCTGCGCTGGACCGACGGCGGTCAGTCCCGGGTACGGGTGCTGCGCGGGGTGCGTTCGGGCGCCTACGTTCGCCGCACCGGGGACGACGTGCAACCGGGAGACGTGGCCGTCCGGGCCGGGACGATCGTCGGCGCGGCGCAGGTGGGTCTGCTGGCCGCGGTGGGCCGCGATCGGGTGCTGGTGCATCCGCGGCCCCGGATGTCGGTGCTCTCGGTGGGTGGCGAACTGGTGGACGTGTCCCGCACGCCCGGCAACGGGCAGGTCTATGACGTCAACTCCTACGCGCTGGCCGCGGCCGGGCGGGATGCCGGCGCCGAGGTGAACCGGGTCGGCATCGTCGGCACGGATCCCGCGGAGTTGCGTGAGGTCGTCGAGGGCCAGATCAGCCGGTCCGAGGTGGTGGTGATCGCCGGCGCGGTGGGCGGGGCCGCCGCGGAGTCGGTGCGCTCGGTGCTCTCCGAACTCGGGGAGATGGAAGTGGTGCGGGTCGCCATGCACCCCGGTTCGGTGCAGGGTTTCGGCCAACTCGGCCGCGACGGGGTACCGGTGTTCCTGCTGCCGGCCAACCCGGTGAGCGCGCTGGTGGTCTTCGAGGTGATGGTCCGGCCGCTGATTCGGATGTCGCTGGGCAAGCGGCAGCCGATGCGCCGGGTGATCCAGGCCAGGACGTTGGCACCGATCAGTTCGGTGGCCGGGCGCAAGGGTTTTCTACGTGGGCAACTGATGCGCGATCAGGACAGCGGCGAGTATCTGGTGCAGGCGCTGGGCGGCACCCCGGGTGCGTCCTCGCATCTGCTGGCCACCCTGGCCGAGGCGAACTGTCTGGTGATCGTGCCCAGTGAGGCCGAGCAGATCCGCACCGGCGAGGTCGTCGACGTCGCGTTCCTCGCACAGCGCGGCTGACAGAGCGTGAGTCGCTGGCGTACGAGTGCGGTGCATCCCGGATGGCCGCTGCCCGCGGGGCCCATCCGGGTGCGGGCCGGGCTGGTGAGCCTGCGCCCCATCCGGCTGCGCGACGGCGCCCAGTGGAGCAGGCTGCGACTGTCCGACCGTGCTCATCTTGAGCCGTGGGAACCCAGTGCCGAGGTGAGTTGGGAAGTGCGCCATGCCCTTTCGTCTTGGCCGGCGGTGTGCTCAGGGCTGCGCGGGGAGGCCCGCAAAGGCCGGATGCTGCCGTATGTGATCGAGCTGGACGGCCAGTTCGCCGGCCAGATCACGATCGGCAATGTGACGCACGGTGCGCTGCGCTCGGCGTGGATCGGGTACTGGGTGGCCAAGGATTTCACCGGCGCGGGGGTGGCGACCGCGGCCCTGGCGCTGGGGCTGGACCATGCGTTCGGGCCCGTGATGCTGCACCGGGTGGAAGCGACCGTGCGGCCGGAGAACACGGCCAGTCGTGCCGTGCTGGCGCGGGCGGGTTTCCGTGAGGAGGGCCTGCTGCGGCGCTACCTCGACGTGGACGGAGCGTGGCGCGACCATCTGCTGGTGGCGCTCACCCTTGAAGAGGTGCAGGGATCGGTGGCCGCGCAGTTGGTGCGCAGCGGCCGGGCCAGTTGGACCTGACCCGGTTCATTCCGGCTTTTCATCGATTTCGGCGACACGATGTGGCCAATGTGACTCGTGTTACTGGTGGTGCTTGTACTCAGCGAATTACAGGTGTGTAATTGTCTCGGCGCGCCGTGGACGGATGCGCTGGTCACAGACCTAGCCTGAAGGGGAAAGGAAAGGCGTCATGCCAAGCATCCCCCAATCTCTGTTGTGGATCTCGCTCGTCGTGCTCTGGCTTTTCGTGCTGGTGCCGATGCTGGTGAGTAAACGCGACACGGTCCGCCGCACCAGCGATGTCGCGCTTGCGACTCGGGTGCTCAACACGGGCCGCAACACCCGTCTGCGCCGGCGCACCCGGCCTGCCGACGGGCACCACAGCGACCCCGAATGGCAACCGGAAGAAGCCGAGTATGTCGGCGACCTCGACGACGCCGAGGACGACGCCGAGGACGACGCCGCCGAGCAGCCCGCACGTCGTGCGGTGGTGCTGGCCGCGGCGGTCGAGGTGCCCGTCGAGTCGCCCTATCTGGACGTGGACATCGTCGAAGAGGATTCCGGTGCCTTGCCCATCGGTAAGTCGTTCGGCAGTGCCGTTGGCGCCGAGCCCCAAACCGATGAATTGCCTTTGGATTTCGGCGATGCGGAGCCGGCGGCCGAACCCGTACCGGAGCCGGCGGCCGAGGACATTCAAGAGGTCGCAGCCGAAGCAGGCGATGCGACCCAAGCGACCGCGGACGAGTCCGTGGACGATCTGTCCGATGGCACCGACGACGACTACGAATACGTCGAGGACACCTCCGGACTGGAAGCCGAAGAAGAGACCGGTGCCGAGTCGCTGACGGCGGCGCGGCGCAACCGCTTCGAGTCCAAGACCGCCCAGGCGGTGAGCGCGCGCAAGTACACCTTCCGCAAGCGCGTGCTGTCGGTGATGGCGGTGCTGCTGGCGGTGACGGCCGGGCTCTCCTTCCTGCTCGGCCCGAGCGTGTGGTGGGTATGCGGATCCCTCGGTGCGGTGACCTTGCTGTACCTGGCCTACCTGCGCCGCCAGACCCGCATCGAGGAGCAGTTGCGCCGCCGTCGTGCGCACCGCATGATGCGGTCCCGGCTGGGCGTGGAGAACACCGACGACCACGAGTACGACGTCGTGCCCGCGCGGTTGCGCCGGCCCGGATCGGCGGTGCTGGAGATCGACGACGAAGACCCGATCTTCGAGCATCTGGAGTACACCCGGGCTGCTCGGAGCTGGGATCTACCGCGCGCGTCAGGCCAGTGACCGCCCGGTGGCGGCCGGTTTCGGTCGCCGCCGGTGTTCCTGGTAACGTGCTACCGGCACAAGGGGCTATAGCGCAGTTGGTAGCGCGTCTCGTTCGCATCGAGAAGGTCAGGGGTTCGATTCCCCTTAGCTCCACAACTCTTGGCTCCACAACGAGAACCTCAGCCGCGGCTGGGGTTCTTTTTATTCTGCTGCGCGACAGGATGTTTGCGGCGGCGCTGGTCCTCCCGGTGTGCGTCGGGCACCACGGGGTGACCAGAAGGGTCTGGATGGACGCTCGTCGGGCGTGTGGACCCCGATCAGGAGCGGGCTGTGGTCGAGATGTTGCTCGACACCACCGGCCGGCAGCGCAACACGGACGCTCTGCGCGTGATCAGCGCCGAGATTCTCACGCGAGAGACACCGGCATCCGTCGAGCCGCCGACGCTGCTCGGCCGCGCGATCGACTTCATGGAGGGCAACGCACACCGCGACATCTCCCTGACGGACATCGCGGAGGTCGTCTACATCACCCCGCGCGCCCTGCAGTACATGTTCCGCAAGCGCCGCGATTGCACGCCGACCGAGTACCTGCGGCTGGTGCGGTTACGCCACGTGCACACCGAACTGGTGGCCGGCACCCGCGCCACGACGACCATCGGTGAGATCGCGAAGAGTTGGGGCTTCGCCCACCTGGGCCGCTTCGCCGTCTACTGCCGCGAGCGGTACGGGCGCAGTCCCCACGACACGCTGCGGGGTTAGTGCTCGGGATTGACTCCGGTCGCCTGGAAGATCACCCGGCGCCCGATCGCCACGGCGTGATCGGCGAAGCGCTCGTAGAACCTGCCCAGCAGGGTGACGTCCACCGCGCTGGCGACACCGTGGTCCCAGTGCTTGTCCATCAGGACCGTGAACAGGTGCTTGTGCAGGTGGTCCATCGCGTCGTCGTCACGGCTGATCTGGGCGGCCTTCTGGGGATCGCCCGACAAGACGACCTCCTGGGCGCAGTTGCTGAGTTCGACTGCGATGCGGCCCATTTCGGCAAAATATCCGTCGACTTCCTCGGGCACGACGTGGCTGGGATGGCGCCGGCGCGCGATCTTGGCCACGTGTAGGGCCAGCCCACCCATCCGCTCGGAATCGGCCAGGTTCTGCAACGAGCCGACCACCAGCCGCAGATCGCTCGCGACCGGTGACTGCAAGGCCAGCAGCACGAACGCGGCTTCTTCGGCCTGGACGCGCAGCTCGGCAAGGTGATCGTGATCGGTGATGACCTGCTCGGCGGTCGCCAGGTCGGCCTGGAGCAGGGCCTGGGTGGCACGTTCCATCGCCAGTCCGGCGAGTCCGCACATCTCGCTGAGCGTCCGGGTGAGCCCGTCGAGCTGCTCTTGGAAGGCGGTCCGCATTGACACACAGTAGATGCTGATGGGCGCGGGATGCGCATTTGGTGAATTCACCGTTAATGTGACCTGACTGGGGGGTGAAACCAGTTGCCTCGCTCGGTAGGCAGCGACTAACAAGGAATGACCGCGAAGATATGGCCGGGGGGCCGAGGGGGAGCCGTGGCGTTATCGGATGTTCTCGCCCGAGTTTTGGGGTTTCTGCGAGCAGGTTATCCCGAAGGCGTTCCACCGGGTGACTACATCCCGTTGGTGGCGGTCTTGCGACGACGGCTTTCCGAGGACGAAGTACTTACGCTGGCAAATGAATTGATTTCCGAGGGAAGTAAGCCCGCGCATGGCACCGATGTCCGGGTGGCGATCACCAAGTTGACAGACGAAATGCCCTCGCATGAGGACGTGCAACGCGTCGAACACCGCCTGCTAGCCGCCGGCTGGCCCATTGATGATCCGCTGACATTCCCGAAATAGGTTGGGGCACATGGTCATAGACAGCAGGCCTGACCACGTCGCCGACGCCGTGGTGCTGCGGATCGTGCAGCCCGCCGAACGTGCCCAGGCCGAATTGTTCGCCGACGTGCTACGCAACGAGATCGCCACCATGACGGTCAAAATCGCCAAGGCCGAGGCAGATTGGCGGCGCCGCTGCCAGGGTAAGGGTTATGTGGACCCACCGTGCCGCATCGCCGTGGTGCTGCAGCGCATCGAAGAGGCGACCCACATGCTCGAGGCAATCGATCAACGCTTCCTCCGAGCCCGGTGAGGGAATAGGCGCGGACCGCTGCGACGTTGCCCGCCAGTATGAGCAGACCATTCGGAGAATCAGAACGCGAAGATTTCCTGGCAGCCAAGCACGTCGGGGTGCTGTCCGTGGCGGCGGGCGACGGCCGCCCGCCCGCGAGCGTCCCGATCTGGTACGACTACACCTCGGACGGACTCATCCGGATCAACACGGGGGCCGCCTCGCGCAAGGCGCGGCTCATCGAGCGTGCAGGTGCGGTGACGCTCGTGGTGCAGCATGAAGAGCCGCCGTATCAGTACGTCGTCGTCGAAGGCAGCGTCGTGGAGACCGTCGCGCCTGCGCCGCGCGACGTCCGAGAGGCGATCGCCATCCGCTACCTCGGTGAGGAAGGTGGACGCGCGTTCGTGGAGAGCATGAAGGATGCGGAGAGCGTGCTGTTCATGGTCCGTCCCGACAGATGGTTGACCGCGGACTACTCCTGAAGCCCGACTCAGAGCGGTCCCCCCGGCAGCGGTCTGTACCGGGGGAACCTGGCGCCGAGACCACCCGGGTTGGTACCCACACGCCTGTCGCTACTAGTCCCCGCCGGGTAGCTGGTTGAAACCTGTAGTGCCGGAATCAGGGTTCGAGTACCAATTTGCCCGTCATCCGCCCGGTTCGGCTGAGCCGGTGGGCTTCTTCGGCGTCGGTGAGCGGCAGGGTCTGCGCGATGGTGACCCGCAGACTGCCGTCGGCGAGTGCGGCGACCAACGGCTGCAGCCGGGCGCCGGTGGGTCTGCCGAGAATGCCCTTGGACTTTCGCGGTGCCATCAGTCGCTGGAGCGCGGCGTCGGCGTCGTCGCCCGCGACCATGATGTGCCGCCCGCCCCGAGCCAGCAGGGCTCGGCACCGGCGGCCGGAGTAGCCCCCGGCGCAGTCGACGATCACGGTGAACGGCCCGTGGGCCCGTGCCTGGGTCAGTGCGTCGCCGCGGGTGTAGTCGACCACCACGTCAGCGCCCAGGTCCTGCACCCGGGCGATATTGCTCGTCGAGCAGACGCCGGCGACGAAAGCGCCCTCGCGGCTCGCGATCTGCACCACCAGCTGGCCGACGCCACCGGAGGCGCCGAGCACCAACACCCGGCGTTCGGCCGAGGGCACCCGCCGGATCCGGCCCAGATCCACCACCGCCATCCACGCGGTGACGCCGGGAATCGGCAGCGCGCCGGCCACCGCGATGTCCACGGAATCGGGCAGCCGGCAGATCTGGTCCTGGCGTACCAAGACGGTGTCGGCGTACGAGCCGTGCTGTCGGCGGGCGAAGTTGGTGCCACCGACCACCCGATCACCGACCGCGACGCGGCGCACCCCGGGGCCGACGGCGTCGACAACCCCGGCGAAATCGACGCCCACGATCACCGGCGGCCGCGGCCCCAGTAGGCGCGCCGCCCACCGCAGCGGGCCGTGGCTGCGCATCTTCCAGTCCACCGGGTTCACTCCGATGGCCTGCACGCACACCCGGACTTCGTGCTTACGCGGTTGCGGGGTGGGCAGTTCGAGCAGTATCAGGGGCGCGCCTGCCGCCCAGGTCCGCTGGGCCATGGCCTTCATCGCCTCATCCTAGGAGCGGATGCCTATGCTGACGGCGAGAATGAGTCGCTCGCAGACCAATTGGCGGGCGGTACCATTCCTCTGGACGGACTGATTGCCGCACTGGCGACGTTCTCCGGGGATATCGACGCGCAGCTCGACGAACTGGAACAGCGCGTCGACGGACTGCACGTCCAGTGGAGTGGTGACGCCGCAGGCGCTCACGCCAAGGCTCATGCCGAATGGGAGCAGGGCGCCCTCCTGATGGCCGAAGATGTTCGGCGGCTACACCAGGCATCGACAAACGCCCACAGTGCATTTCGCAGCATCACCGAGGCCAACCGGGCATTGTTCTCGTGAGCGACGAAACCCTGCAGGTCAGTGCTCCGGAGCTGAGTTCGGCTGCCCGGGATGCTGATTCGGCAGCGGACCGACTGCTGGAGCGCTACCAGTCCATGTCCACCGAGGTGGCACAGGTCATGGAAGGTCGCTGGACGGGCGCCGCGGCGCAGGCCTAGCCTGAGCACGGATTTGCGGCGCCGGGGTAGGGCGTCGCCTAAGGTTCGAAAGACGATCGAGGGGAGGCTCCGTGGCGGCGTCGTTGGTCGAGCACATCCCGGCTGGAATCCTGCTGTTCACCCTGATCGTGGTCATCTCCGGCGGCGCAGTGCTGATCCTGAGGGTGATGCGTCATCGTTTCCCGGCGCTCACCCTCGACGAACACAATGACGTCACCCGCTTCACCTATGGCGTGATCGGCTTCGTCTACGCCTTCTTCATCGGTTTCGTCGTCTCGTCGATGTGGGGTCAGATCAACACCGCGGACGGCAACGTCCGGGCCGAGGGTGCGGCTGCAGTGCAGATGGCCACGGACGCGACGGTGTTCGCCCCGGCCGACCGGGATCGGGTGCGGGCCGCCCTGCTGGCCTACGAGAACGCCGCGATCGCCGAATGGAGCGACGGCGGTAACCAGCGGTCGCCGGCCGCCGACCGGGCGCTGACCGAGCTGCGCACCGCCTACACCCAGATCCAGACGACGAACGACGCCCAGAAGACCTTTCTCTCAACATCGTTCGCCAACCTGGACAAGATCGCCCAAGCGCGGACCGTGCGTATCCTGCAGGCCCGCAACGACGACGGTCCGCCCTGGCCGATCTGGGCGGTGGTGTTCATCACCAGCGCCATGGTGCTGGGCACCGCGATCATCTACGGCGTCGAGCGCCCGGCGATGCACTACCCGATGGTGATCATCGTCGGCGTGCTGGTGGCCACGAATCTGTTCCTGGTGCTGGAACTGGCGCACCCGTTCCTCGGTGACATCGCGACCAGCCCGGACCCGTTGCGCGAAGCGGTTCGGGTGCTGACCACACCGGTGTCCTGACCGCATCAGATCTGCTGCGTCGCAACATCTGTGCGGATATCGCACGGAACCTGACTCATGTCTCGGCTGCCGGTCACACCCGATCGGCCCCCATGGGTTCACGTACAGCGGGCCGCGAACTCGGCCTGCTCGCCTAACCGTCGCGGTTCGCCAGGTAGTCGCGCACGTCGTCGTCGAGCCGGACGCCGAACGAACGCAACATCCAGCCCAGCGTCTCGTACGCGCCGACGGTGAAGATGACGTCCAGGATCTGCTGGGTGCTCAGCTGTGCGGTCAGCGCCGCCCATGTCGCGTCACCGATCACGCCGTCGGAGACCAGCTCGTCGGCGGTGCGCAGCAGCGCCGCGTCGGCTTCCGACCAGTCCGAGTGATCCGGACCCCACGCAATCGCGGTGACCTCGTTGCGGGAGATCCCGACATCACCGGCGATCACCACATGCTGGGCCCACTCGTATTCGGACTGGCGCAGCACCGCCGTGCGCAGGATGAGCAGCTCGCGCTGACGCGGGGTCAGCGAGGTGGCCGACAGCAGATGACCGTTGAAGGTGAAGAACGCCCGCGCCAGTTCCGGGTGGTACGCCAGCGCGCCGAGCACGTTGAGCCCCTTGGGCCTGCCCTCGGTGGCGATCGGCTCGTGGCGGCGCACCGGCGGGTTCATCGCCGCCAGGGCCTCGCGCATCGTCGGCGGCCACTGCTTCGGGGGCAGCGGGTCAACACGGGTCATTGCGGCCGGTCCTCTCCTGGCTGACGGCCGTCCACGATGACGCCGGCGGCGTCTTCGATCGGCCGGATGATGGTGGTGAAATCCGATTCGGCGCCCTGATCGATCAGGGCTGCCTCCCAAGATTGCCCCACGGCCTCCGACACCGGCAGGGCGAGGCCCAGTTCGGCCGCTTCCTGCAGGCACAGGCGCAGGTCCTTGACCATCAGCCCGGTCGCGAACCCGAAGTCGAAGGTACGAGGCAGGATCGCGCGCGGGAATTTGTCGCGGCTGGCGTGGGTGGCGCCGGAGCCGGCGTTGAACACCTCGATCATCACCGATGGATCCAGGCCCGCTTTGACGCCCATCACCACCGCTTCCGCTGTCGCGGCCAGCGTGGTGGCGGCCAACAGATTGTTGGCCAGCTTCATCGTCTGCGCCGCACCGGGTTTCGCGCCGATGAAGATCGGCCGCCCGAGCAGTTCCAGCAATGGGAGCAGAGCATCGAAGTCGGGTCGGGCCCCCGACACCATCAACGCCAGCGTCCCGTTCTGGGCGCCGCGGACCCCGCCGCTGACGGGGCAGTCCAGGGCTGCGATACCTCGGTGGGCCAGCACACCGTGGATGTGCGCGGCCTGTCCGGCGCCCACCGTGGACAGGTCGACGAACCGCCGGACCGCGGACCCGTGCACGATTCCCTCTGGTCCGGTCGCCACCGTCAGCGACGCCTGCACCGACGGCAGACTCGCCAACACCGTCTCGGCCCGGTCGGCGACGTCGCGGGGCGATGAGGCCGGCGTGGCCCCAAGCGCCGCGGCTTCGTCGAGCACCTCGGCCCGGGTGTCGCACACGGTGACGTCGTGGCCGGCGTCGATGAGCCGGCGGGCCATCGGGAAGCCCATGTTCCCGAGCCCGACGAAGCCGACCGTCACGCGCCGTCGAGTTCGGCGAAGACCTCACGGGCGATGCGGAAGCTGTCCACCGCGGCGGGCGCACCCGCATAGACGGCGACCTGTAGGAAGACCTCGCGGATCTCCTCGCGCGTCACGCCGTTGTTCAGGGCGCCACGAAGGTGGGTGCGCAGTTCCTGCGGCCGGTTGAGGATGGCGATCATCGCCAGGTTGAGCATGCTGCGGGTCTTGAGTTCCAGACCCTCGCGGCCCCAGACGGCGCCCCAGCAGTACTCGGTGAGCAGATCCTGCAGCGGAGCACTGAACTCGTCGGCGTTGCGCATGGCCGCGGCGACGTACTCCTCGCCGAGCACGGCGGTGCGGACCTGCCGTCCGCGGTCGTAGGTCTGCTGATCCACGTGAGCCCTCTTTCACATCGGCAAGGGCCCGGCGCGGTCAGGTGGCGGCAGGCTCCTGCAGTTTCCACAAGTTGTTGGCCAACAACCTCTGCAACTTATCGACCACGGCGGTCACCTCGGCGTCGGTACCCACGAAACCGGCGTAGAAGCCCATGCCGAACATCAGCACCAGCAGCATCTCCACGAGGGTGTCCGGGTCGGTGCCGGGATCGAGCTGTCCCTGGGCCACGGCTTCGGTGACCGCGGTGCCGACGAACGCGCGCACGTCGTCACGCGGGGCGTACGCGTCCTGGCTCAGCTCGGGGTGGCGGTGGGATTCCAGCATCGAGGTCACCAGGAACGCCGCGGCCGAGTCGTACTCCCGGTGCGCCAGCAGCATCCCGCTGAGGAACGCCGACAGCTTGTCCACCAGCGTGGTCTGGCCGGCAGCTGCAGTCACGCCCGAGGTGATCAGCGCGGTGTTCGTCGCCGTCAGCACCTCGTGATACAGGGCCCGCTTGTTGGGGAAGTAGTGGTTGATCGCGGGCCGGGTCAGATCGGCACGCTCGGCGATCGCCTGGAAAGTGGCCGCATCGTAGCCAAGTTCGCTGAAAACCTGTCGAGCCGCGCGGATGATTCGCTCACGAGTCTCCGAGCCGTTAGCTGCCCGGGGGCGACCGCGAGTGCGGCGCAGCGCTTGAGTCATACGCGGAGTTTGCCACACTTATCTGACCGTTGCGTAGAAATGCTGCTCATGACTGCTCGTACAGTCGCCGCACAGCAAAGTTTCGTCAGCGTCGCGGCGCCACCATGGACCAGGCCCGCCGGAAGCCGTAGCCTCGTGACGTGTCCGGACTGACCGATGCGCGCGCCGGTGAACTGGCCGCATTGGAGTTCTTCGCCGGGTGTCCGGCCCCGTCCTTGGTACCCCTGGCTGCTCTGCTGAAAACGCTCACCGCGGCCCCAGGTGAGGTGCTCATGCGCCAGGGTGAGCACGCCGTGTCCTTCCTGCTGATCGGCACGGGGCATGCCGAGGTCTCCCACGTCGGGGCGGACGGCGAAGCGACGGTGGTGCCGCTGCATCCCGGCCTGGTGGTGGGTGAGATCGCCCTGCTGCGCGACACTCCGCGAACCGCGACGGTGACGGCGACCGGACCGCTGACCGGCTGGGTGGGGGACTCCGAGGCGTTCGCCACCATGCTGGAACTGCCCGGCGTGATCGAGCGGATGATGCGGACCGCCCGGCAGCGGCTCGCGGCGTTCATCACCCCCATCGCCGTCCGGTTGCGCGACGGCACCGAGCTGTATCTGCGGCCCGTGCTGCCCGGCGACAACGAACGCACCATCCACGGCCCGGTTGAGTTCTCCAGCGAGACGCTCTATCGCCGGTTCCAGAGCACCCGGACGCCGACGGCGTCGCTGATGGCCTACCTGTTCGAGGTCGACTACGTCGACCACTTCGTCTGGGTGCTGACCGATGGGGTCGACGGGCCTGTGGTCGCCGATGCGCGTTTCGTTCGCGACGGCCCCGACGCCACGACCGCCGAGGTCGCGTTCATCGTGGGCGACGCGTACCAGGGTCGTGGCATCGGCACGTTCCTGATGGATGCGCTCGCGGTGGCGGCCCGCGCCGGCGGGGTGACGACGTTCACCGCGCGCGTGCTGTCGGAGAACTACCCGATGCGGGCGATCATGGACCGCGCCGGCGCGCACTGGGAGCGTGACGACCTCAATGTGGTGACTACCGTTGTCGACGTGCCCGATGTGTCGATGAGCCCGAAGCGGTACCGCGCCATCTACGAGATGGCCCGCAACGCGATGCGGGCGGTGGGGTGATGGCCAGACCGCCGCTGTCCAAAGACACCCGACTGTGCATCTCGCTGGCCGCGCGGCCGAGCAACATCGGCACCCGGTTCCACAACCATCTTTACGAGGAACTGGGCCTGGACTTCCTCTACAAAGCGTTCACCACCACCGACATCGCGGCCGCGATCGGCGGTGTGCGCGCACTGGGGATTCGGGGCTGCTCGGTGTCCATGCCGTTCAAATACGACGTCATGGCGCTGGTCGATGAGATCGAACCGTCGGCCCGGGTCATCGAATCGGTCAACACCATCGTCAACGACGACGGGCACCTGCGCGCGTCGAACACCGATTTCCTTGCGGTGCAACAACTCATCGCGTCCCATGCGCTGGATCCCGACGGGACCGTCGTCATCAAGGGCAGCGGCGGGATGGCCAGTGCGGTGGCAAGTGCGTTCCGGGACAGTGGTTTCGGTTCGGGTGTCATTGTCGCGCGCAATGCCGAAGCCGGCCGCTCACTGGCCGGCAGGCTGGGTTATGACTACGCACCCGAGGTCGGCGCGCTGCGCCGGGCCGTGCTGGTGAACGTCACCCCGATCGGGATGTCGGGCGGTGCCGAGGAGTCGCAGCAGGCCTTTGACGATGACGCAATTGCCAAGGCGGACACGGTGTTCGACGTGGTGGCGCTGCCCTCGGAGACGCCGCTGATCACCGCTGCGCGGGCGGCGGGGATCAAGGTGATCACCGGTGCGGAGGTGATCGCGCTGCAGGCGGCCGAACAGTTCGAGCGCTATACCGGGGTGCGGCCGTCTGCCGAACAGATCGCGACGGCCTCGGCGGTGTCCCGCGCCTGACGACTACGGCGCGTTGACCACCGTGATCGGCTTGCGCACGCGCTCCACCTGGTGCCCGGTGAAGCCGGAGTAGAAGATCCGGGCGCCGACGAACCAGGACAGCGAGGAATGGACCGCGGTCGCGGTCGGCGCCGCATCCGCGGGCAGCGGCAAGGCGAACGGCAGCCCGAACTCGGTGCCGCCGTGCATCGGGATCTTCTTGCCCAGATGCAGCGGTGGACCGTCCAGCTCGCCGCTCTGGGCGGGATAGCGCTCCAGGGGGTGATGTTCGCGATGGCGCTGCCAATAGACGGCGATGTCGGCGGTCGGCAGATCCTGCTGGGGGCGCACCACCAGGTGGCCCGTGATCGGGGCGCCGGCCACACCCACCGGCGACGCCAGCACGATGTCCAATTGCGCTGCGGCGTCGCCCATGTAGCGTTCCTGCGGTTCGTCCACCGCGTCGACGTCACCGGCGCCGATCAGCACCGTGAACTCGCCCTTGGCGTCGATGTCCCTGCCGCCCCTGTCGATCACCAGCCGGCAGCCCCACCGCGCCACTTCGGGCGAGGACCCCGCCGCCCAGGACGGCACCTTGAACGATGCCGCGGTGTCGGTGAATTCGCTTGTCGCGACGGGGATGTCGACGCGGCTGACACACACCCAGTCATCGGTGTCGCGTTCACCGCCGTAGCTGGTGCCGACCTGGCCCGCCGTCCACAGCGTGTCATTGGCCGCGGCGACGGCCGAGTCGGGACGGCCGGCCCAGTGGTAGCGGTAGAAGTTGTCGTAGCCCCACTCCAGCCGCGCCGATGTCACCTTGTCGACAGGCTTGTCGACGTTGACGGTCGCCGTGACGGTCTGACGCGGCCGCGCGACGGCGGGCGTGATGTCGACGCGGGCACCGCCATCACGACTGAACAACCCCATGGCTACTTCCGTTGGGAGGCGGCGTACTCCTCCGGGTGGTTCTTCTTCTGGTGATTACGCATGGGCCAGAACAACACCCACAGAATGGGGTAGATGGTCACGTAGAACAGCAGATGGAAGGCTGCACCGACGAGCACGGTGAACACCCAGGCCGGCCAGATGATGATCAGGCAGAACTGGATGAACTGCTTGAGCACCACGGGGTAGCCCTCGGCCATGGACAGGAAGTACCGCGGGCTCATCATCTTCAGATACTGCTGGACCTTGGAGGTCTCTGCCTCGGCCTCAGCCTGGGCTTCACTGATATCGCGACCGCGTTCGTCGCGGGTCTGGCCGCGCTGAGGGGGCGGTGGTTCGTGCGGTACGGGCTGCGTCATGGGGTGATCGTAGTTTGCTCGTCAATGGCTGACGTGGCATCCATCAGGGGGCCCATGTCCTCCTCGGTGCCCTCGGCGTTGAGTTGCAGGACGAACAGATCTTCGCCGGCGGGGATGAGCACGGTCTTCTGGGCGATCAGCAACTTCTGCCCGTCTTTGACGTACGTCCCGCCAACCTGGATGGCGTCGAAGCCGCCCAGTTTGCCGTTCTGTCCGGCGTTGCCGCCGTCGAATTCGGGCAGGTTCTTCAGCTCGTTGGGGGCGTACTCCACGATCTTTGCTGAATCGGCACCGGTGAGCTTGGACATGATGGCGGTGATGGACGGCGGAACCGCTCCGGCCGGCGGACCCGCCAGCACGATCTGCCCCCACGCCCAATCCGGCGCCTTCGCGCCGGCGTCCGCCCAGCCCTCCGGGATCGGGAGGTTCAGCGTGGGAGTGCCCGGATCGCCTCGCTTGACCGGGGTTTGGACGATTTTCTCGTCCTTGATGTAATCGGCGATCGTGTAGTTCGGACCGCTGGCACTGGCCTTGGGGGTGGGTTCGGCCTTCGGCGCGGCACTGGTGCTCGACATCGCAGAAGTCGCCGACGTGCTCGTGCTGTCCTTCGCCGCGCTCTCGGTCTTGGTGTCCGATCCGCCACAACCGGCCAGGGCGAGCCCCAGGACGGTGGCCGCCGCCACGAGGCCGAGGGCCGGCCGTCGGACGCTGATCTGTCGTGTCATGCGTGCTCCTGTGGGGTCGCGCCGTCTGCTGGGGAGATCCTGTCAGAAACCTATGTCACTCGGCGTGAATCGGTCGGTGACGTTACCGGTCAGCGCGTCGTCGTAGGGGTTGATCGCCACAGGTTGTCTGCCGAAGGGCAGTTTGTCGAACTCGACCCAGAGGACGCTGGGACTGGTGGTGAGTTCGAAGTAGTAGACGCGGTGGGTGAGGTCGCTGACCGTCCGGTACTCGGTGTTGTACACCCCGAAGTCGCCGTACGGAGCGCCGAACGGCACCGACACGTTACGCATGATCGCCATGACGCCGGCCACCGCCTGACGCTCGCTGGTGGGTTCGGGGAGCAAGGCCTGGTAGTAGGCGGCGCGCTGGAACCGGTCGACGGGATTGACATTGCCGGGCAGCGGGAGATCCCGGCTGGGGTGGGAGAAGTCGTGCTCGGCGAGCAGCGCCAGTTGTTCGTCGTAACTGGGGTCGTTGGTCATCAGGGTGAACTGCGGCCCGTGGTGGACGACGAGCTCGCCCGCGGCCAGCTCGAGGATCGCCGAATCACCGGAGGCATCCTCGATCGCCAGATGCAGGGTGGCCTCCCGGCCGCGGGCACCGACCATCACCAGCTGCACGTCGGTCATCAGGGCCAGAGCCTCCTGCACCGAGGCGGCCTGATCCAGCAGATACTGCGCCCACAACCCGGTGTGCAGGCCGGCCCTGGTGCTGTCGCGGGGACCGGTGTCGGTGGACTTCAGGTACAGCGCGTGCACCCCGAGGCCGCGCTCGTTGAATCCGTCCACGGTGCCCAGGCCGTAGACGCTGGTGATGAGGCTGTTGTAGCGGCTGGTCCAGCGCAGTGGGTTGTCCGCGACCACCACGTGGTCCAGCAGCTTCCCGCCGTCGCGGTCGCGGCCGGCGCCGAAGGCGATGAGCAGCGGTTCGGTCGATTCCGGCCAATCCATACTGCGGCCGGTCAATTTGGCGAGCTGATTGCTGTTCCAGAAGACCCGGGTGCACATGAGGATGTGGTATCACAGCGGCGTGCGCACGTTGGTGGTTTGCCTTCTGGTGGCCTCGGGTGTGGCCGCGTGTGGGACCTCCTCCGACAGCGCACCGTCGACGCCGGCGGGGACCCCCACCGCGGCCGCCACCGTCAACCCGGCCGCGGTGGCGCGGGCCCGGGGCGACCTACCGCCCGGATACGAGGTCGTCGATCTCGCCGAAAACGCTGCACCCGTGACTTTTTGGGGCTTCAAGCCAGGATGGGCCGCTACCCCGGAGCAGTGCGGCGCGCTGGTCGATCCGGGTGCCGGCGCGCCGGTGCGCGGCTGGTCGGCATCCGGACCCGGCGGAATCGTCTACGCCGTCGTCGCGGGACCGGGCGCCCGGGAAGCCGCGCCGCAGGGGTGTGCGGCGTGGTCCCTCGCGGGCGGGCACACCGGTGCCGCCGTGACCGAGGTGCCCGCCCCCGCCATCGCAGCGGCGTCGACGGTCGCGATGAGTGCGGTGGCCACCACGACCGTCGAAGGCGGCACCCAGACCCGGATGCACGCCGACACCGTCACCGCGTATCTGCGCGGCACCTACGTCGCCTCGGTCACCGTGGTCACCGATCCGGGATCCGTTCAGCAGCTGCTCCCACCGGATATCGCGCCAAGCCTGCTGGCGCAGGTGGTTTCGGCGGTGGCGGGATGAGCACCGGTAGATTGGCGGCGATGCTCACCCCACGAGCGGCCGCCCTCGTGGTCTGCGCCGCCGCCCTCACCGCCTGCTCCAGTGCCGCCCACGCGCCCGCCGACATCGCCCGCGTCGCCGACGTGAAATCGCAGTTCGGTCCCGAGTTCCAGGTGAAGACCGTGGCGCCCACCGGAGTGGACCCCAAGCTGCTGTCGGGACAGCCGATGCCCGCCGGGGTGAAGGTGGATCCGCCGGACTGTGCCAAATTCGCCAACGGGATCACGGTGCCGCCCGGGCTGCAGGGCAACATGGCGGCCACCACCGCCGAGGGCAACGGCAACCGGTACATCGCCATCGCGGTGGAGACGTCGGAGCCCATCCCGATGACCGATCCCGGCCCCGGCTGCCAGAAGGTGAACTACGACGGTCCGGGCGTGCGCGGTCAGGTCGAGGTGGTGGACTCCCCGCAGATCGACGGCGCACGGGTACTCGGCACGCACCGCGTGGTGCAGACGGCAGTGCCCGGGGGGCCGCCGCGCACCGGTGAATTGTTCAACTACGTGGCGAGTTTCGACACGTTCCTGGTGCTCGTGACCGCCAATCCGCTGGTGCTTCCGGACAAGCCGCCGGCGCCGGTGGATACCGCGAAGGCCAGGGACCTGCTGGTCGCCGCGGTCGCGGCCGTGCGCGGCTGACGGTCAGCGGACATCGCGGGGCCGGAACTGGATGCTGATCCGCGGACCGATCGCCCGCGCCGTCTTGGGGACCGCGTGCTCCCAGGTGCGCTGACACGATCCGCCCATCACCAGCAGATCGCCGTGGGCCTGCGGTAACCGCAGGCTGCGCCCGCCGGAGCGCGGCCGCATGGCGAAAACCCTTCGCGCGCCCAGGCTGACGATGGCCACCATGGTGTCGTCGGTGCTGCTGCGGCCGACGGTGTCGCCGTGCCAGGCCACGCTGTCGTCGCCGCCGCGGTAGAGGCACAGACCCGCCGTGGTGAACCGCTCACCCAGTTCACCCGCGTAGATGTCGTTGAGTCGCACCCGCAGCCGGGCGATGCCGGGGTGCGGCGCGGCGTCGGTGGCGAGGTCGTGAAAGCTGACCAGCCGCGGCACATCGAGTACCCGGTCATACATCTGCCGGCGTTCGGCCCGCCACGGAATGGCGGTCAGTAGCTCGTCGAACAACCTGTCGTCCTCGCCCAGCCACCCCGCCCGCACGTCGATCCACGCACCGTCGCCCAGATAGCGACGTTCCGAGTGGTCGAAGAGCGACCCCTGAACGGCCAGAGACACCAAAGAAGCGTATCGCACATGCGTTCGATATCAGAGCTTGGCGGCGCCGGGTCCCCGCTCGGACAGCATGTCTCCGGGGTTGGACAGCAGGCATGTCTTCAGGCTGAGGCAGCCGCACCCGATGCAACCGGCCAGGTTGTCGCGCAGGCGCTCCAGGTGCACGATGCGATCGTCGATGTCCTGGCGCCAGCCGGCCGACAACTTGGCCCAGTCCTTGCTCGTGGGCACCCGGTCGGTGGGTAGCGACGACAGGGCGTCGCGGATGCGCGCCAGTGGGATGCCCAGGCGCTGCGACATCCGGATGAACGCCACCCGGCGCAGGGTCTCGCGCGGGTAGCGGCGCTGATTGCCCGTGGTGCGCCGAGAGGCGATCAGTCCCTCGCGTTCGTAGAAGTGCAACGCCGAGACCGCCACACCACTGCGGTGTGACATCTCACCCGGTGTCAGCTCCTGGGACTCCATACACCTCAACCATAGTTGAGTTAACGTTGCCGGTGTGGAAACAGCGCGGGTACTGGGGTGCAATTCGGAAGTGGGGACATTGCGGGTTGCCATCCTGCATCGCCCCGGTGCCGAGTTGCAGCGCCTGACCCCGCGCAACAACGACAGCCTGCTGTTCGACGGTCTGCCCTGGGTGGCCAAGGCGCAGGAGGAGCACGACGCGTTCGCCGCGGTGCTGGCCTCCCGCGGTGTCGAGGTGCTGCTGCTGGCCGATCTGCTCGCCGAGGCACTGGCCTCCGGGGCGGCCAGGATGCACGGCATTTCCGCAGCCGTCGATGCGCGGCGCCTGGGTATTCCACTGGCCCAAGAACTTTCGACCTACCTGCGAACCCTGGACGCCGCCACCCTGGCGCACGTGCTGATCGCCGGCATGACCTTCACCGAGTTGCCCTTCGCGGGCGGCGAGTTGTCCCTGGTGCGCCGCATGCACCACGGCGCCGACTTCGTCATCGACCCGCTGCCCAATCTGATGTTCACCAGGGACTCGTCCTTCTGGATCGGTCCGCGGATGGCGATCACCTCGCTGGCGCTGCCTGCCAGGTCCCGTGAATCGTCGTTGACCGACCTGATCTACGCCCACCACCCCCGCTTCCTGGGGGTGCGGCGCGCCTACGAATCGCGTTCGGCGCCGGTCGAAGGTGGTGACGTGCTGTTGCTGCGGCCGGGGGTGGTGGCCGTCGGGGTGGGTGAGCGCACCACGCCGGCCGGTGCGGAAGCGTTGGCGCGCAGTCTGTTCGAGGATGAGCTGGCGCACACCGTGCTGGCCGTGCCGATCGCCCAGCAGCGCGCGCAGATGCATCTGGACACCGTGTGCACCATGGTCGACGTCGACGCGGTGGTGATGTATCCGAACATCGTCGACTCGCTCTCGGCGTTCACCATGCGCCGCACCGCCGGCGGTGGGGTCCAGATCGATGACGAAGCGCCGTTCGTCACGGCGGCGGCCGCGGCGATGGAGATCGACACGTTGCGGGTGATCGACACCGGCCTCGACCCGGTCACCGCGGAACGTGAGCAGTGGGATGACGGCAACAACACCCTGGCCCTGGCGCCGGGCGTGGTGGTGGCCTACGAACGTAACACCGAAACCAATGCACGCCTTGAAGATTCGGGAATCGAGGTGTTGACCATCGCGGCTTCCGAGCTGGGCAGTGGACGCGGTGGCCCGCGCTGCATGTCCTGTCCTGCCGCGCGCGACCCGCTGTAACGTCGAGAGCATGCCCACTGTTCTCTGGTTCCGGCGCGACCTGCGATTGCACGACCTGCCCGCCCTGCTGGACGCCGCCGAGCCCGACGGTGAGGTACTGGCCTGCTAC
This sequence comes from Mycolicibacterium cosmeticum, assembly GCA_016197365.1. GTDB lineage: Bacteria > Actinomycetota > Actinomycetes > Mycobacteriales > Mycobacteriaceae > Mycobacterium > Mycobacterium cosmeticum_A. Next base: position 23,648 of record JACPVS010000028.1, read on the forward strand.
GTCCTGGATCCCCGGCTGAAGGCCAGTTCGGGCGCCCGTCGCCTGCAATACCTGTACGACGCGCTGCGCGACGTGCACGAGCAGCTCGACGGCAGGCTGCTGGTGACGCGGGGCCGCGCCGAGAATCGGATTCCGGCCCTGGTCAAGCAGATCGGCGCCACGTCGGTGCACGTGTCGGGGGACTCCACCCCGTACGGCAAGCGGCGCGACGACGCGGTCCGTGAGGCGCTGGGCGAGGTGCCGCTGGAAGAGTCGGGCTCGCCCTACCTGGTTTCACCCGGGCGGGTCACCAAGGACGACGGCACCCCCTACAAGGTGTTCACTCCGTTCTTCCGGATGTGGCGCGAGCACGGCTGGCGATCGCCTGCGAAGACCGGCCCGAAAGCGGCCCGCTGGATCGACCCGGCCGATCTCGATGGCGGCGTGGACATCCCGGCCGGGGACACCAAGCTGGAACTGCCTGCCGGGGAGACGACGGCGCGCAAGGCCTGGAAACGGTTTGTGGCCGGCGGGCTGCAGGACTACGAGGAGGACCGCAACCGGCCAGATCTCGATGCCAGCAGCCGGATGTCGGCGCACCTGAAGTTCGGTGCCATCCATCCCCGCACCATGGCCGTCGACCTCGGCAAAGGCGAAGGGGCGCAGGCATATCTACGTGAGCTGGCCTTCCGCGACTTCTACGCCGACGTGCTGCACCACTGGCCGCGCAGCGCATGGTGGAACTGGAACCGCAACTTCGACCCCATCGTGGTGGACGAGGATGCCGAGGCGAAGAAGCGCTTCGAGACGTGGAAGGCGGGCAAGACCGGCTTCCCGATCGTCGACGCCGGCATGCGCCAACTCGCCGAGACCGGATTCATGCACAACCGGGTCCGGATGATCACGGCCAGCTTCCTGGTCAAGGATCTGCACCTGCCGTGGCAGTGGGGCGCGCGCTGGTTCCTGGACCAGCTGGTGGACGGTGACATGGCCAGCAATCAGCATGGCTGGCAGTGGGCGGCCGGCTGCGGCACCGACGCCGCGCCGTACTTCCGGGTGTTCAACCCCGACACCCAGGGCAAGAAGTTCGACCCCGACGAGGTCTACGTGCGGCGCTGGGTGCCGGACTACGGCAGCCCCGCCTACCCCGCCCCGATGGTCGACCACAAAGCCGAACGCGCCGAGGCGCTCCGGCGGTATGACGGGATCCGGTGACGACGTGGCCGATATGTCTGATGACCAGAGGGTCTATGTTGCGTCGGCGCCGCTGCCGGCGGCGCGAACCGGGTTGTTGACCGGATTCGATCCCGGCAGCCGCACCCTGGCGGCGGGCTATCGGATCGCGCCGCAGTTCCGGTCCATCCCGGTGGACATCGTGCTGGACAAGGACGTCGCCGTACGGTTGCGCGACGGCGTGACGATCCACGTCGATGTGTTCCGGCCGGCGGGTAGCGAGAAGGTCCCGGTGATCGTCGCGTGGAGTCCGTACGGCAAAGGGCAGGGCACCTCGGCCAGTGTGATGGGTGTTTTCGGGATGGTCGGCCTGGACAACGCGGTCGTGTCGGGGCTGGAGAAGTTCGAGGGCCCTGATCCGGCGTACTGGTGCGCGCACGGTTACGCGATCTGCAATCCGGACATACGCGGGGTGGTGGACTCCGGTGGCGACAGCGTGTTGTGGGACCGCCAGGAGGGCCGGGACTGCCACGACCTGATCGAATGGCTTGCCGAACAGCCCTGGTGCAGTGGCAAAGTCGGGATGAGCGGCACCTCATACCTAGCGGTGTCGCAGTGGTTCACCGCGGCTGAGCAACCACAGCACCTGGCGGCCATCAACCCCTGGGAAGGCGTCAGCGACGTCTATCGTGATCTGGTGATGCGCGGTGGTATGCCGGACACGGGTTTCGCCCGGCAACTGCAAGAAGGCAGCTTTTTCGGCGCGAACCGGAAAGAGGACATCCTCACCGAGGCGCAGCGGTTTCCGTTGGTCAATGCGTTGTGGGAGAACAAGATTCCCGACTTCGACAAGATCGCGGTGCCGGCCTACGTGGTGGCCAGCTATTCCAACACCCTGCACACCGCGGGCACGTTCCGGGCGTGGCGCCGGATGGCTTCCCAGTGCAAGTGGCTGCGGATCCACAACTCGCAGGAATGGCCCGACTACTACGACGAGGCGAACGTCGAGGATCTGCGGAGGTTCTTCGACCACTATCTGAAGGACATCGACAACGACTGGGAATCGACACCCCGCGTTCGCTACTCGGTTCTCGATTTGGCGGGCGGCGACCAGGTCGGTGTCGTTGCCGATGAATTCCCGCCAACGGAGTTCGTCGCGACGAGATTTTACCTCGACGGCACGTCCCGTGCCTTGAGCGCCGAGGCGCCGGCCGACGCGGCCACGGTCGCCTACGACGTCGACGCCGTCCCGAATGCGGTGTCGTTCATCATGAAATTCGACAAGGAGACGGTGCTGGTCGGTTATCCGAAGGCGCACCTCTGGGTCGAAGCGCGCGGGTCCGACGACATGGATCTCTTCGTGCTCCTCCAGAAGCTCGATGCGTACGGCACGCCGCTGCAACAGTTCACCGTGCCCAACAACAACGCCAGAATCCACGATCTCACCGACCACGGGGCGAGCATCCTGCGCTACAAGGGAGCCGACGGACGGCTGCGGGTGTCGGCTCGTCACCTGGACGAGACCCTCTCGACCGATGACGTGCCCGCGCACAGCTTCGACCGGGTCGACAAGCTGACGCCGGGTGAAATCGCCTGCGTCGACATCGATCTGCTGCCGATCGGCCTGCGCTTCCACGCCGGCGAACAGTTGCGTTTCATCGTCAGCGCAGCGAACCTACTGGGAACGCTGATGCCGGCCATCGACGAATACGTCGGCGCCAACGTGGGGCAACACGTCATCCACACCGGCGGCGATCACGCGTCCTACCTCCAACTGCCGGTGCTGGAAACGCGCTAACGCCAGCTGGGCAACCAGATCTGCATGTTCCACGTCGCCTGCGAGATGGGTAGCCCGGTGAGGATCGGATACATCCACGCGAAGTTCGTGATCACCAGCGCCACATAACAACTCACCGCGAGCAGGCCCAGCGTTCGGCGTTCGGCGTTCTGCCCCGGTTGATACAGGATGTCGCCCAGGATCAACGCGATCGCCATGATCAGGAACGGCGCCATGGTGGTGGCGTAGAAGAAGTACATCTGCCGGTCGATGTCGGCGAACCACGGCAGGAAGCCGGCGCCGTATCCCACCAGCACCACGGCGTAGCGCCAGTCGCGGCGGACGAATGTCCGCCACAAGGCCCAGCCGAGGACCGGCACCGCCACGAACCACATGGCCGGCGTGCCCACCAGCATCACGGCCTTCACGCAGGACTGCGCCCCGCAGCCGGGCACGTTCTGCTGATCGATCGCGTACAGCACCGGCCGCAGCGACATCGGCCACGTCCACGGCTTCGATTCCCACGGATGATGGTTGCCCGCGGCATTCGTCAGGCCGGAATGGAAGTGATACGCCTGATAGGTGTAGTGCCACAGCGACCGCAGCGCGTCCGGCATCCAACTGTCCAGGCCGATCGAGCGGCCCTCTTCGTGGCGGTCCACCGCGGTCTCGGAGGCGAACCACGGCGCATAGCTGGCCAGGTACACCAGGAACGGGATGAGCCCGAGCACGTACGCCAACGGCACCAGATCGCGGCGCAGGGTGCCTACCCACGGCCGCGGCACCCGGTACTGGCGGCGAGCGGCCACGTCGAACGCCAGCGTCATCAGCCCGAAGAACACGATGAAGTACAGGCCGGACCATTTCGTGGCGCAGGCCAGCCCCAGCAGCACGCCCGCCCCGAACCGCCACCAACGCACGCCCAGGCGCGGGCCCCACGGCGTCTCGGCGATCCGGCCCTCCATCAACGCCACGTGCATGCGGGAGCGCACGTCGTCGCGGTCGACGATCAGCGCGCCGAACGCCGCCACCACCCACATCACCAGGAACACGTCGAGCAACGCGGTGCGAGCCGAGACGAAGCTGACGCCGTCGGCGATCAGCAGCAGCCCGGCGATGCCGCCGATGAGTGTCGAACGGGCGATCCGGCGCACGATGCGCGCCGTCAGCACCACGATGATGACGCCGCATACGGCGCCGGAGAACCGCCAGCCCAGGCCGTTGTAGCCGAAGATCCATTCGCCGATCGCGATCAGCTGCTTGGCTACCGGCGGATGTACCACCAGGCCGTAACCGGGGTTGTCCTCGACACCGTGGTTGCCCAGCATCTGCCAGGCCTGCGGTGCGTAGTGCTTCTCGTCGAAGATCGGGGTGTGCGCATCGGTCGGCGAGCCGAGATTGAGGAAACGGGTCAGCGCCGCCAGCGCCCCGATGATGAGGGTCATCACCCAGCCCTGCACGCGATCCAGCGGTCCGAAGTCCGGGACGGGGACGAGCGGGCCGGGGCTGATCACGGGAACGGCGCGCTCCGGCTGCACGGTATGAGGAGCGGTCATCACCGACGATCGTATTCTGTCCAGGTGTCAGACCCCGGGCTCGGCCGACTGCTGCTCGCGGCCACGCCGCTCGGACAGCCCGCAGATGCGTCCGCCCGCCTGGTCGAGGCACTGACGACCGCCGACATCATCGCGGCCGAGGACACCCGGCGGGCCCGCACGCTGGCCGCGGCGCTGGGCGTGACGCCGTCGGGCCGCTGGCTCAGCGTGTTCGACCAGAACGAGGCCACGCGGGTGCCCGCGCTGCTCGACGAGATCCGCGGCGGCGCGACGGTCGTCCTGATCAGCGACGCCGGGATGCCGCTGATCAACGATCCGGGCTACCGGCTGGTGACGGCCTGCATCGCGGCCGGGCTCGTGGTGCAGTGCCTGCCCGGCCCGTCGGCGGTCACCACCGCGCTCGCGGTCTCCGGGCTGGGCGCCGACAAGTTCTGCTTCGAGGGGTTCGCCCCGCGCAAACAGGTGGCGCGCCGCACCTGGCTGAGCAGCCTGGGCACCGAACAGCGCACCGCGGTGTTCTTCGAGTCGCCGCGCCGGCTGGCCGACACCCTGCACGACGCGGTGGACACCCTGGGCGCGGACCGGCGTGCGGTGGTCTGCCGCGAATTGACCAAGACGCACGAGGAGATCAAGCGCGGCACCCTCGGGGAGTTGGCCGACTGGGCGGCCGACGGGGTGCTCGGCGAGATCACCGTGGTGCTGGCCGGCGCGGTGCCCAAGGTCGACGCCGCGTCCCTGGTCGCGCTGGTGCTGGAACTGGTCGACGACGGCGCCCGGGTCAAGGATGCGTGTGCCGAGGTGATTGCCGCTCATCCGGGCGCGCCGTCGCGGCGCGAGCTTTACGATGCGGTTCTGAAGTCACGCGAGTAAGGGCGGGCCGGTCATGACCACGACGATGTTCGTGATCGTGTTGGTCGGCGGAATCCTGGCCTTGCAGGCGCTCATCGCCGTGCCGACCGTCATCTGGTGGCGCCGGCGCAGTCGGGCGGTTGCCGCGTGGATGGCGGCCGAACTCGAAGGGGAGACGGTCGTGCTCGGGCCGGAGAAGGGTGCTTATCGCGGGGCGAACGTCCCGGGCTACCCGGTGGTGAAGAACAACGGGATGATCGCGCTGACCCGGCGGCGGCTGATCTTTCGCACGCTGACGAACACGACCATCGAGGTCCCCGTGGACGCGATCACCGGGGTGCGGGAACAGTCGGTGTTCAAAGGGTCGGTGACCGGCGGGCGGCCACACCTGATCGTCACGACGGCCGGCGGGGACATCGGTTTCTACGTATTCCCCGGTATCGTGCCCTGGATCGCCGCGCTCACCCCGACGACACGTCTGTGAACTGACGGACGATCGAAGCGGCCTTGTCGAGGCATTCCTGCCACTCGCGGTCCGGGTCGGAGTCCGAGGTGATCCCACCGCCGACACCCAGCACGGCCTGCCCGTGTGCATCGAACTCGACGGTGCGGATTGCGACGTTGAGCTCGGTGCCCGCCGCCGGCGAGGCCAATCCGATTGTGCCGCAATACACTCCGCGACCCGCGTGCTCCCACTCTCCGAGCAGTGTCCGGGCCCGGCACTTCGGGGTCCCGGTCACCGACGCCGGCGGGAAGGTCGCGTCGAGCACCTCGCTCATCGGGGTGGCGACCGGTATCCGTGCGGTCACCGTGGACACCAGGTGCCAGACACCGGGCGCGGGCCGCACCGCCAGCAGTTCGGGCACGGTCACGCTGCCGGTGACGGCCACCCGGCCCAGGTCGTTGCGGACCAGGTCGACGATCATCACGTTCTCGGCGACGTCCTTCACCGAGGCGCGCAGGGCCGCCGGTGATTCATGAAGGGGCAGTGTCCCTTTGATCGGACTCGAGGTCACCTGCTCGCCGTGGCGGCTGAGGAACAGTTCGGGGGACAACGACGCCACCGCACCCCAGTCGCCTGCCACGAACGCCGCCCGGGACGGCGACGTGCGGGTGACCGCGTCGACGAAGAAGTCCAGCGGGTCACCGTCGATGCGGCCGGTGTACTGGGTGCACACGCAGGCCTGGTACACCTCGCCGGCGGCAATCGCCTCCAGGCAGGCCAGCACCCCGGCCCGGTGCGCAGCCCGGTCCGGCACCTGCCACGTGAGCTCGAACGGGCGCGCCGGGGTGGCGGTGGCGCCGGCCAGCCAGTCGGGAAGCTCGGTGTCGGAAAGGCTTTCGTGCCACCAATGGCCTTCGAGGTCCTGGCGCAGCACGCAATCAGACCAGCCGCCGGCGGCCGCCGGGATGCGCATGGCGCCGTCGGGGTAGGACAGGTAGCCGAACCAGCCGCCGCCGACTACCGGGCCTGCGCCCGGCGCCACGTCGAACACCCGGTCACCCGGCACCGCAGCCAGGCTCGGCGCGATGACGGCCCGCGACCCGAACCAGTCACCGATCAGGGCCGCCGGCGGCGGCAGGCCGCGGCGCCGCCCGGCGTCGGCGACGGCACGCAGCACTCCCGGGGCGTCGCCCAGGTCCGCCAGTCGCTCGATCCGCACGGATCAAGCGTGACAGAAGCTAGCGGCTCATCGCGCGGGGGACCAGGATCGTCGACAGCTTCGCCGGATTGCGCATCGCATAGAAGTGGCTGATCACACCGTCGGTGATCTCCACGGTGATCACGCCTTCCAGGTTGTCGCCCAGATAGAGGACCAGTGCGGGGGCGTTGTTGTACATCGCCAGGTCGATGCGGGCGTCGGGGCTGTCGCCCGCCACCCGCATCAAGCCCAGCACCAGCCTGGCCACCTTGTCGGCGCCGCGCACCGGCCGTCGCGCAGCGCTGACCTTGCCGTCACTGTCGGCCGTCCACACCACGTCGGGGGCCAGCAGCTCGATCAGGGCCGCCACGTCGCCGGTGGCCGCGGTCGCGAAGAACTGGGCGGTCAGCTGTTCGCTCACCGACGCGTCGACGGGTTGGAAGCGCTTGCGCCGCGCGTGCACGTGTTCGCGGGCGCGGTGCGCCATCTGGCGTACCGCGGGGGTGGATCTGCCCACCGCAGCGGCGATCTCGTCGTGGCTGAACCCGAACACCTCGCGCAGCACGAAGATCGCGCGCTCGTCGGGGGTCAAGGTCTCCAGCACCACCATCATCGCCATCGACACCGATTCGGCGAGCACCACGTCGGCCGAAGCGTCCTGCACCAGAACGGGTTCCGGTAGCCACGGTCCGACGTACTCCTCTCGGCGGCGCGCCGTCGCGCGTAACGCGTTGAGCGACTGCCGGGTCACCAGCTGCGCCAGGTACGCCTTGGTATCGGTCACCGTGTCGAGGTCCACCTCGGCCCAGCGCAGATAGCTCTCCTGCAGCACATCGTCGGATTCGGTTGCCGAGCCCAGGATTTCGTAGGCGATGGTGAACAGCAGCGGCCGCAGCGCGGTGAACCGCTCGGCGTGCTCGCTCACGCCGGCAGGGCCATCTCGAGCTTCTTGGCGCGCTTGCCGCCCTTGAGCCAGAAGTAGGCGCCCGGCTTGCGGGCCTCCTTGCGCAGGAACGCCAGCGTGCCCTTGCACACCTGCTCCTTGATCAGCGCCGCCGCGCGACCGCCGACATAGAGCCGAATCGGGGTGTCGTCGGGCCGGGCGATCTGGATGGTGCCGCCGTCGCGGCCGAGGCTGATGCACTGCCCGGTGAAGGCCTGATTGATCGCGGCCGGTTCGGTGCCCGCCATCCGCGCGAGCACGGTGTTGGCGGCCTGGGCGCCCAACGGCAGGGCGGCCTGGCAGCTCATCCGCAGCGGGACGCCCGACGGCGCGGCCGCGTCGCCCGCGGCGATCACCCGCGGATCGCCGATGCTGGTGAGGGTTTCATCCGTGAGCAGCCGGCCCATGTCATCGGTACGGAGCCCGCTGTCCGCAGCCAGGGTGGGCACTCCGAACCCGGCGGTCCACACCGTCGCCGCGCTGGCGAGCGTCCGGCCGTCGGACAGGGTCACGTCGTCGGCGCTGACCCCGGTCACCGTCGCCCCTTCGATCAGCGTCACGCCCAGCTTGGTCAGTTGTTTGGCCACCGATTTGCGGCCCGGCTGGCTCAACGACGGACCCAGCAGCGGTCCCGCGACCAAGGTCACGGTGCGACCACCCTCGGCGAACTCGGCGGCCGCCTCGATCCCGGTCAGGCCGCCGCCCACCACGACGATGGGAGCGGATTCCGGAACGTCCTGCAGCCGGGCTTGCAGGCGCTGCGCGTCCTCCAATTCGCCGAGTGGGTAGGCGAATTCGGGTGCGGCGCCGCTGGTGCTGCCGACCGCATAGATCAGATAGTCGTAGTCCAGCGCGGCGCCGGAGGCCAGCTCGACCCGTCGCGCCGCGGTGTCGATCCGGGCGGCGCGCTCGACCACCAAAGTCACCTGCTCGGCGAGCAGTTCGTCGTAGCCGGCGGTGGCGTCGTCGTTGCCGATCGCCAGCTGGTGTAGCCGGATCCGTTCGACGAATTCGGGCCGGGCGTTGACCAGCGTCACGCCGGTGCCGGGCCGCTGCAGCAGATGGTTGGCGGCCAGCACGCCTGCGTAGCCGCCGCCGAGGACAACAACTTTCTGGGTGGTGCTTTTCTCAGTCATGCCCTCAAGACACCGCCCATCGTCCAAGTGTGACAGCGAGTGACACGGATCACGCGATTTGTGGAGCCTCACCCGCAATGGTTACGGCCGACGCTCCACGAATCACGCGGGCTCGGGGACCTGGTAGCGCGGGAACACGCCTTCGGGCTTGGGCAGGGCCGTCCCCGGCACCAGCCGGGTGCCGACGGCGGAAAAATCACGCTGGTCGGCGGGCTGTCCGAGCAGGTCCAGCAGCGTGGCCATCGACGCCGGCATCACCGGCTGGGTGATCAACGCGGCGATGCGCACCGTCTCCAGCGTCGTGTACAGGACCGTGGCGAACCGCTCCGGATCGGTCTTGCGTAGCACCCACGGTTCCTGGGCGGAGAAATACCGGTTGGCGGCGCCCAACACCGTCCATGTGGCGTCCAGCGCCAGATGCATGGCCTGCTCGTCGTAGTGGCCGCGCACCCGCTCGAGCAGCGCGTCGGCGGCGGCGAGCATGTCGGTGTCCGCGGCGGTGAACGCGCCCGGCGCAGGTAGCAGGCCGTCGAGGTTCTTGTTCACCATCGACAGCGACCGCTGGGCCAGGTTGCCCAGCTCGTTGGCCAGGTCGGCGTTGATCCGCCCGATGATGGCGTCCTCGCTGTAGCTGCCGTCCTGGCCGAACGGCACCTCGCGCAGGAAGAAGTAGCGGACCTGATCCACGCCGAACTCGTCGACCAGCACCAGCGGGTCCACCACGTTGCCCAGCGACTTGCTCATCTTCTCGCCCTTGACGTTGATGAAGCCGTGCGCGAAAACCCTTCGGGGCAGCTCGATCCCGGCCGACATCAGGAAGGCGGGCCAGTACACCGTGTGGAACCGGATGATGTCCTTGCCGATCATGTGCAGGTTCGCCGGCCAGTACTTGGCGAAGTCCTCGGATGCGGTGTCCGGGAAGCCAACTCCGGTCAGGTAGTTGGTCAGCGCGTCCACCCACACGTACATGACGTGGTCGGGGTGGTCCGGGACGGGCACGCCCCAGTCGAAGGTGGTCCGCGAGATGGACAGGTCGCGCAGCCCACCGGACACGAAGCTGACCACCTCGTTGCGCCGCACGTCGGGGCCGATGAACTCCGGATGCTCCGCATAGTGGGCCAGCAGCCGCTCGGCGTAGGCCGACAGCTTGAAGAAGTAGGTCTGTTCCTCGGTCCAAGTGACCTCGGTGCCCGTCTCGACCGCGAACCGACCGCCGTCGCGTTCCTCGGTCTCGTCCTCGGTGAAGAAGCGCTCATCGCGCACCGAATACCAGCCCTGGTAGCTGCCCAGGTAGATGTCGCCGGACTCGTTCATCCGGCGCCAGATCTCCTTGGACGCCTCGTAGTGGTCGGCGTCGGAGGTCCGGATGAACCGGTCGTAGGAGGCGTCGAGGCGTTCCTGCATCCGCTCGAACACATCGGAGTTGCGCTTCGCCAGTTCGGCGGCGGTGATACCCAGCTTGGCCGCGGTTTCCGCCATCTTCAGGCCGTGCACGTCGGTGCCGGTCAGGTAGCGCACGTCGAATCCGTCGAGGCGTTTGAACCGGGCGATCGCGTCGGTGGCGATGTATTCGTAGGCGTGCCCGATGTGCGGATCGCCGTTGGGGTACGCGATGGCGGTGGTGATATAGAAAGGCTCGCTCATTTGGTCTCACCTTAAGGTGTCAGCGTGAGCTCCAAGAGACAGAAACCGCCCGCCCCGGAGCCGCTGACCCCGCTGATCGACGCCCACACCCATCTGGATGCGTGCGGCGCCGAGACGGCACAGGACGTACACGCAATCTTGGACCGAGCGGGACAGGCCGGCGTCCAAACCGTGGTGACCATCGCCGACGATCTGGACGCCGCGCGCTGGGCTGCCCAGGCGTCGGGCTGGGATGACCGCGTCTACGCCGCGGTGGCCTTGCACCCCACCCGCGCCAACGTCCTCGACGACGCCGCCCGGGCCGAGCTGGAGTCGCTGGCCGCGAACCCCCGGGTGGTCGCCGTCGGGGAGACCGGGATGGACATGTACTGGCCCGGCAAGCTCGACGGGTGCGCCGACCCCGCCCAGCAGCGCGAGGCCTTCGCCTGGCACATCGACCTGGCCAAGCGGACCGGTAAGCCGCTGATGATCCACAACCGGGACGCCGACGTCGAGGTGCTGGACGTCCTGGCGGCCGAGGGCGCCCCGGAGGCGGTGATCTTCCACTGCTTCTCCTCCGGTCCGGAGATGGCCAGGACATGCGTCGCCAACGGCTGGACGCTGAGCCTCTCGGGGACCGTCAGCTTCCGGAATGCGCACGCCCTGCGGGAGGCCGCCGGCCTGATCCCGGATGACCAGCTGCTCGTCGAGACCGACGCGCCGTTCCTCACGCCGCACCCGTTCCGCGGCGCTCCCAACGAGCCGTACTGCCTGCCCTACACGGTGCGTGCCCTCGCCGATCTGACCGGACGGCCCGCTGCCGAACTGGCCGAGGTGACGACGGCCAACGCGCGGCGCATCTACCGACTGGCGGCGGTGTAATTGGCGCCGGCCGCGAATTTTCGTTACCTTCCTGTGATAGAACGCGGGCGACCAGCCGGGTCGCGAGGTCCGCGGGCCCACCTGGGTCGAGAGCCGGGGACAACAGACTCTTGAACATCCTGAATAAGATCCACGAAGTGCGTTCGCCGGCGTTACGGCTGCTCGTGGGTGCGCTGTTATTGACACTCGTGTTTGCTGGCGGCGTGGCCGTCGCCTCGCGCAAGACCGTGACGCTGGCCGTCGACGGTGCACCGATCACGGTGACCACCATGAAGTCCAAGGTCATCGACGTGGTGCGGGAGAACGGCTTCACCGTCGGCGAGCGGGATGACCTGTTCCCCGCAGCCGGCACCACGGTGCACGACGCTGACACCATCGTCCTGAGCCGCAGCCGTCCGGTGCAGATCTCCCTGGACGGTCAGAACAGCAAAGAAGTGTGGACCACCGCCTCGACCGTGCAGGACGCGCTCGCGCAGCTCTCGATGACCGACACGGCGCCGGCCGCGGCCTCGCGCGGGACCCGGGTGCCCCTGGCCGGGATGTCATTGCCCGTGGTCAGCGCCAAAACCGTGCGGATCGACGACGGCGGTGCCATCAGGACCGTGCGGCTGGCCGCACCGAATGTCGCGGGCCTGCTCGATGCCGCCGGTGTGCCGTTGCAACAGCGCGACACCGTCGTGCCGGCCGCGGGTTCGCCCGTCGTCGACGGCATGCAGATCCAGGTCACCCGCCTCCGGATCGAGAAGGTCACCCAGCAGATGCCGCTGGTTCCGGTCAGCCAGCGCATCGAAGACGTGACCATGAACATGAGCCGGCAGGTCGTCGTGGATCCCGGAACGCCGGGCGTTCAGGACGTGACCTTCGCCGTGGCAAAGGTCAACGGTGTGGAGACCGGGAGATTGCCAGTAGCCAATGTCGTCGTCTCCCCGGCGCGCGATTCTGTGCTGCGGGTGGGCGCCAAACCGGGCACCGAGGTGCCGCCGGTGACCATGCCGAGAGCCTGGGACGCCGTTGCCCAGTGCGAATCCGGAGGTAATTGGGCCATCAACACCGGCAACGGATATTTTGGTGGAGTCCAATTTGATCAGAACACATGGGAACGGCAGGGCGGTCTGAGGTATGCTCAGCGCGCGGATCTGGCAACCCGTGAGGAACAAATCGCGATTGCTGAAGTGACGAGGGCGCGTCAAGGATGGGGCGCCTGGCCTGTGTGTAGTGGGAGGGTAGGTACGTCCTGATGACGATCCGACTCCTCGGGCGTACCGAGATCCGGCATCTGGCGCGTGAGATCGACTTCCGGCCCCGGAAGGCGTTCGGACAGAACTTCGTGCATGACGCCAACACGGTGCGGCGCATCGTGTCGGCCTCTGGTATCCACCGGCAGGACTGTGTGCTCGAAGTCGGGCCCGGCCTGGGATCGCTGACGTTGGGCCTGCTGGACCGCGGGTCGCGGGTCACCGCCGTCGAGATCGATCCGGTGCTGGCGCATCAGCTGCCGAAGACCATCGCGAACCATTCGCACAGCGAGATCAGCCGGTTGACCGTGCTGAACCGCGACATCCTCACGCTCAAGTCCGGCGATCTGGATGAGCAGCCCACTGCACTTGTGGCGAATCTGCCGTACAACATCGCGGTGCCGGCGCTCATCCACCTGCTGTCCGAATTCCCGTCCATCAAGACGGTCATGGTGATGGTGCAGGCCGAGGTCGCCGAGCGCCTGGCCGCCGAGCCCGGCGGCAAAGAGTACGGCGTGCCCAGCGCCAAAGTTCGCTTCTTCGGCAACGTGCGCCGCTACGGCATGGTGTCGCCGACGGTCTTCTGGCCGATCCCGCGGGTGTACTCGGGCCTGGTCCGCATCGACCGGTACGAGACGGCCCCGTGGCCCACCGACGATTCCTTCCGCCAGCAGGTTTTCGAGCTCATCGACATCGGCTTCGCGCAGCGCCGCAAGACCTCGCGCAATGCCTTCGCCGAGTGGGCGGGCTCCGGCAACGAGTCGGCCGAGCGGCTGCTGTCGGCCAGCATCGACCCGGCCCGTCGCGGCGAGACCTTGTCGATCACCGATTTCGTCCGGCTGCTGCAGCGTTCCAGTGAGCTCGAGGTGCCGTCCGCACCCTCGATCGAGTCCGTCGACGCCGCCGAGTCCATCGACAACACCGAGGCCTCGCTCAGCTGAGCGTCGACGCGGGATCTGTTCTCGTCGTCTTCACCGGCGGCACCATCGGTTCCCGGCTGTCCGGAGACGTGATCGGGCTGGCGCCCGGCCAGACCCGGCTGCTGTTCCAGGATTACGACATCGCGGGTTTCGACGTGGTCGAACCGCTGTCCCTGCTCAGCGAGAACGCCAGACCCTCCGACTGGACCGCCATGGCCGCCGCCGTCACCGCCGCCATCCGGCCGCAGCACACCGGCGTCGTCGTCACCCATGGCACCGACACCCTGTCCTACGGCGCCACCGCGCTGGCCTTCGCGCTGTGCGATGTGCAGATTCCCGTCGTCGTGGTCGCCAGCAACCGGCCGCTCGACCATCCGGATGCCAACGGGCACAGTAACTTTCGTGATGCACTGGACGTCATCGGAATGGCGCGCGGGGGCGGTGTCTTCGTCACCTTCCGCAATCCCGACGGCCGCCGGTTGGTGCACGGCGGTGCGCGGGTTCAGCCGTCGACACCGATCCGGCACGAGGTGCACAGCGACGGGGAGGTCGACATGGCGGACGGCACCGTGGCGCTGCCCCGCCGCGAGCGTCCGCCCTGGCCGGCCGGACCGGTCCGATTCGGGGCGCGGGTGCTGTTCCTGCGCCCCTATCCGGGTCTGGACTATCACGCGGTCGATCCCAGCGGCTACGACGCCGTCGTGCACGAGACCTACCACTCCGGGACCGCATGCTCGGTGGACCCGGCCGGGCCCACCGACGTCACCGAGTTCGCGCGACGCTGCCGGGCGGCCGGGGTGCCGATCTTCCTCGGGCCCGTCCCGGATGACGTCACCGCGTATGAATCGGTGACCGGGTTCGCCGCGGCCGGCCTGATCCCGTTCAGCGCCATGCGGGCCGAAACCGCTTACGTGAAAGTCTCTTTGGGCACCGGTATGGGTCTGGCAGGGGAAGCGCTCACCGATTTCGTGTGCCGCCGGGAGATCGCGGGGGAGTTCGTCCGCTGAGCGGGCGTTTCCGTCGCCGGGACGGAACGAATAGTGTCGATCCGTGCCCTCCTCCGACGGAAACACCGCGTCCGACTGGGTGGCTACTGGTTCGGTGACCGTGCGGGTACCGGGCAAGGTCAACCTCTACCTCGGCGTCGGCGATCTGCGCGATGACCGCTACCACGAGCTGACCACGCTTTTTCACGCCGTGTCGCTGTTCGACGAGGTGACGGTGCGCAACGCCGATCTGCTGACGCTGGAGATGACCGGTGAAGGGGTGGCCGGGCTGCCGACCGACAACCGCAACCTGGCGTGGCGGGCGGCCGAACTGATGGCCGATCACGTCGGCCGGGCACCCGATGTGGCCATCTCGATCGCGAAATCCATCCCGGTGGCCGGCGGGATGGCCGGTGGCAGCGCCGACGCGGCCGCCGTGCTGGTCGCGATGAACACGTTGTGGGAGCTCGGGGTGGCCCGGCGTGATCTACACACGCTGGCCGCCAAGCTGGGCAGCGACGTGCCCTTCGCGCTGCACGGCGGGACGGCGCTGGGCACCGGGCGCGGTGAGCAATTGGCCACGGTGCTGGCCCGCAGCTCCTTCCACTGGGTGCTGGCCTTTGCCGAGAAGGGTCTGTCGACGCCCGCGGTGTTCGGTGAGATCGACCGGCTGCGGGCGGCGCAGGACCGCGACGCCCCGCCGCGTCTGGACGATGTCGAGCCGGTGCTGGCGGCTTTGTCGACCGGAGATCCCGGTGAGCTCGCGGCGCTGCTGGGCAACGATCTGCAGCCGGCGGCACTGAGCCTGCGCCCGGATCTGCGCCGCACCCTGCGCGCGGGCACCGAGGCCGGGGCACTCGCGGGCATCGTGTCGGGATCCGGCCCCACCTGCGCATTTCTGTGCGAATCGGCGGATGCCGCAGTCGCGGTCGGCGCGGCGCTCTCCGGGGCCGGCGTGTGCCGCACGGTGCGGGTGGCGAGCGGGCCGGTGCCGGGTGCGCGCGTTGTCGCCGAGGTGTGACTCATACCTCAATTCTCGGGACAGTTTGGCAGTTACTTAAGGGTTCTTTAAGATGGCTTGCGGTGGAAACTAGCGCTGATCCGGGTCGTTCCCCACGCGACAGAGTTGTTCGGGGGAACTGGGTTCGCTGGACCATCACCATTTCGAGACACAACTGCTTCCCAATTGTGTGCGCGCGCCTCTCGAATAGCGCGTGCTAGCAGGCGGAATATAGGGAAACGTGCAATGACACTGGGGTCGACGTCGCCGGCGACGCGCTCTCAGACATTCAGGAGGTTGCCGTGAGCCGATTTACCGACAAGATGTACCGCAGCGCCCGCGAGAGCGCGCGGGGCATGGTGACCGGTGAGCCTTACGAGCCCATCCGCCACACTTGGGGCGAAGTTCACGAGCGCGCCCGCCGCATCGCCGGTGGCCTGGCCGCCGCGGGCATCGGCCCCGGCGACTCCGTCGGCGTCCTGGCCGGCTTCCCCGTCGAGATCGCCCCCACCGCCCAGGGCGTATGGATGCGCGGCGGCAGCCTGACGATGCTGCACCAGCCCACCCCGCGCACCGACCTCGCGGTCTGGGCCGAAGACACCATGACCGTCATCGGGATGATCGAGCTGAAGGCCGTCATCATCTCCGAGCCTTTCGTCGTCGCCATCCCGGTGCTCGAGGAAAAGGGCATCAAGGTCCTCAAGGTGGCCGACCTGCTGGCCGCCGACCCGATCGACCCCGTCGAGACCGACGAAGACGACTTGGCCCTGATGCAGTTGACCTCCGGGTCCACCGGGTCGCCGAAGGCCGTGCAGATCACCCACCGCAACATCTTCTCCAATGCCGAGGCCATGTTCATCGGCGCCGAATACGACGTCGACAAGGACGTCATGGTCAGCTGGCTGCCCTGCTTCCACGACATGGGCATGGTCGGCTTCCTCACCATCCCCATGTACTTCGGCGCCGAGCTGGTCAAGGTCACGCCGATGGACTTCCTGCGCGACACCCTGCTGTGGGCGCGCCTGATCGACAAGTACAAGGGCACCATGACGGCGGCCCCGAACTTCGCGTACGCGCTGTTCGCCAAGCGGCTGCGCCGGCAGGCCAAGCCGGGCGAGTTCGACCTGTCCACTTTGCGCTTCGCGCTGTCCGGCGCCGAGCCGGTCGAGCCGGCCGATGTCGAGGATCTGATCGACGCGGGCAAGCCGTTCGGCCTGCAACCCGGTGCGATCCTGCCGGCCTACGGTATGGCCGAGACCTGCCTGGCGGTCTCGTTCTCCCCGTGCAACGCCGGCCTGGTGGTCGACGAGGTCGACGCCGACCTGCTGGCCGCCCTGCGGCGTGCCGTGCCCGCGAGCAAGGGCAACACCCGTCGGCTTGCCTCGCTCGGCCCGCTGCTCACGGATCTGGAAGCCAGGGTGGTCGACGCGGACGGCGCGGTACTGCCGACGCGCGGTGTCGGCGTCATCCAGCTGCGCGGCGAGTCGGTGACCCCCGGCTACATCACCATGGCCGGCTTCCTGCCCACCCAGGACGAGCACGGCTGGTATGACACCGGCGACCTCGGCTACATCACCGATGAGGGCAACATCGTCGTGTGCGGCCGCGTCAAGGACGTCATCATCATGGCCGGCCGCAACATCTACCCGACGGACATCGAACGGGCCGCCGGCCGCGTCGAGGGCGTGCGTCCCGGTTGTGCCGTCGCGGTCCGCCTGGATGCCGGCCACTCCCGCGAGACCTTCGCGGTGGCCGTCGAGTCCAACGCCTACCAGGATCCGATCGCGGTGCGCCGGATCGAGCACCAGGTCGCGCACGAGGTGGTGACCGAGGTCGACGTCCGTCCGCGCAACGTGGTCGTGCTGGGCCCGGGCACCATCCCGAAGACACCGTCGGGCAAGCTGCGCCGCGCCAACTCGGTCGCCCTCGTCACCGGATAACTTCTCACCGAACAGACGTCGACTCCCGCATTTCCGCCTGGAAATGCGGGAGTTTCCGTCTGCTCGGCCTAGCTGGGTATATCTGTCTATACTCAGATGATGACGGATCGCCTGCCCTCGCGCCTCGCCGACCATCCGACCGTGCGGGCGGTGCGCGCCCGCACGGCGCCACCGGTGCCACCCGTGATCGACGCAGACTGGCTGCGCCGGCTCTGCCTGGATGCCGGGGCCGACGACGTCGCGTTCGCCTCGTTCGACGATCCGGCGTTGGCATCCGAACGCGAGCACGCCGAGACCGCGCTGCCAGGGGTGCGCAGTTACATCTCGCTGGTCGTGAAGATGAACCGCGACAACGTGCGGTCCTCGGAGCGCAGCGTGGCCAATCAGGAGTTCCACCGCAGCGGGGAGATCATCAATGAGGCCGCGCACCGCGTCACCCGCGCCCTGGAGGACACCGGTTATCGGGTGATCAACCCGTCGGCGACCTTCCCCATGGAGATGGACAAGTTCCCCGGCCGCATCTGGGTGATAGCGCACAAGCCGGTGGCCGTGGCGGCGGGCCTGGGCGTGATGGGTATCCACCGCAACGTCATTCATCCCAAGTTCGGCAACTTCATCATCCTGGCCACCCTGCTGGTGGGCGCGCCGATCTCCGAATACGGTGCACCGCTGGACTATTCGCCGTGCCTGGAATGCAAGCTGTGCGTCGCGGCCTGCCCGGTGGGGGCCATCGGCAAGGACGGCGAGTTCGACTTCGTGGCCTGCTCGGTGCACAACTACCGGGAATTCATGGGCGGGTTCACCGACTGGGCGCAGACCATCGCCGACAGCGCCGACGCCGAGGACTTCCGCTCCCGGGTCAGCGATTCGGAGAACGCCTCGATGTGGCAGAGCCTGTCGTTCAAGGCCAATTACAAGGCGGCCTACTGCCTGGCGGTCTGCCCGGCGGGTGAGGACGTCATCGAGCCCTACCTCGACAACCGCAAGGGCTTCATGGATCTGGTGCTCAAACCACTGCAGGAGAAAAAGGAAACGCTCTACGTCCTGCCGAACTCGGCGGCCAAGGCCCATGCCGAGAAGCGTTACCCGCACAAGACGGTGAAGGTCGTGGACAGCGGGATCCGCGGGCGGTGATCAGTAGGCTGGTTCGATGAACCGGCGTCTGCATGTGGTGTTCGGCTGGATCGCGGTCTTCGGTGCGGCGCTGTCCCTGCTGACCGTGCTGGCACTGGACGCCGTCCTCGGTGGCGAACCGCTGCGCGGCCGGACGCTGCGCCGGGCCACCATCTCCGAATACGTGTTCACCACCGGCGGTTGGCTTTTCGTCACGGCGGTACTCGCCCTTGCGGTCGGGTCGGCGCTGCTGCTCGCGGGCTTGATCCATGCCAGGCGGATACCGCCGCTGTCGGTGGGCTCGGTGCTGTTGGTGCTGTGGGTGATCGGACTGCTCGGTGTGGTCGCGTTCCCCAAACACAACTGGGCAGTGGGGCCCAGCGCGAGCGGCACCGTGCACCGGGTCGCGACGCTGCTCGCCTTTGTGGCGCTGCCGGTGGCGGTGCTGGTGATCGCGCGCGGACAGGAGCGCTGGGCGCGGGCCGCGCGCTGGCTGGCGTGGGGTTCCATCGGGTGGCTCGGCGTGCTGTTCGGCGCCATCGCGGTGGGCATGGTGACCGGTGCCTCGTGGTGGCGGATCATCCCGCTCGGCTTGGTGGAGCGGGGGATCGCGGGGTTCGAGGTGGCCGCGGTGATCGCGTTGGGGGTATGGCTCATCCGCGGTGCCCCTCAGGCTGCCATGTCTTCATAGACCCGCCACACGACGGCCTCGTGCTCCGCTCCGGTGAGGTCGCGGTCGGCGACGGCCAAGGCGGTCGCGTGCCCTTTCAGTGCGGTGAACAGGTCGGCGGTCTCGCGGTCGTTGATCCCGCCCATCCGCACCACCGTGAGGGTGCGGACCTCGCGGCGGAACTGGTCGACCAGCACCATGGAGACGGCGCCCGCGGACAGCGCTGCGAAGGTGGATATGACCAGCGCGCCAATCGTTCCCGCCGTCGGCAGCAGTGCAACCTCCATCCCCAGCCACACCGCAAGACCCCATGTCGGCCACGCCCGCCACACCCGCAGCAGGCGGCGCTGCTCGGGTGTCAGGCCGGGTGGGAACACCACCAGCCGGTAGCGGGTGACGCCGTGCCGGGTCACCGAGATGGCCAGTGATCCCCAGTCCCGGTCGCCGTCGAGCAGACGGGTGAGTCGCGTGGTGGTGGTGCTCATGGTTTCCGGTCTACGCCCGGCCACCGGCCGCGGCGGCGTCGTGAACGGAATCTTTACGGAGCGCCCGGCGATCTTGACGCCGTTAATGCATTGGTGAGATGTCGGGGTTCCTGGCTACGGTTGGGGCCATGAGCGGGGCGAGCGGAGGGACGGGAAATGGTCACGCAGCGGCCATCGAGGCGATCGATCTCGTCAAAGACTTCGGGGACAATCGAGCCGTCGACGGCGTGAGTTTCTCGGTGCCCCAGGGCGCGGTGCTCGGACTGCTTGGCCCCAACGGCGCGGGCAAGACCACCACGGTGCGGATGATGACCACGCTGTCGGAACCCACCAGCGGCACCGCCCGGGTCGCCGGTTACGACGTGCGCACCCAACCCGACCTGGTCCGCCGCAACATGGGCCTCACCGGGCAGGCCGCCACCGTGGACGAATTGCTCACCGGGCGGGAGAACATCCGGATGATCGGCGGGCTGTACGGAATCGGGCGCAAGGACCTCAAGGTGCTGGGGGACCGGCTGCTCGAGCAGTTCGATCTGGTGGCCGCCGGTGACCGGCCGGTCCGTTCGTACTCCGGCGGCATGCGGCGCAGGCTCGATCTGGCGGTCAGCCTGATCGCCGCGCCACCCGTGCTGTTCCTGGACGAGCCGACCACCGGGCTGGACCCGCGCAGCCGCAGCGACCTGTGGGAGGTGCTGCGGGAACTCGTCGCCGGCGGCACCACGCTGCTGCTCACCACGCAGTACCTGGAGGAGGCCGACCAACTCGCCGACAACATCGTCGTCATCGACCACGGCCGGATCATCGCCGAAGGCACCCCGCTGCAACTCAAGGATCAGGCCGGCAACGCCAGCCTGGTGGTCACCGTGTCGCACGCGGCCGACCTGCCCGCGGCCAGGGAACTGGTGGCCCGGACGGGCACCGAGGTGCACGTCGACATCGGGGCCCGGCAGCTCACCGCGGCGGCCGACGGCATCGCCGACCTCACCCGGGTGGCGAATTGGCTGCAGGACAGCGGCATCAAGGTCGACGACATCGGCTTGTCCCGGCCCAGCCTGGACGACGTGTTCCTGTCGCTCACCGGGCACCGCGCCGAGAATGTCGAGGAGGTGGAGGCGTGACGGAGATCAGGCCGACGAACGTCGCCCAGCAGTCCTGGATCATGGTGAAGCGCAACATGATCCACACCAAACGGATGCCTGAGATGCTCAGTGACGTGACGGTGCAGCCGATCATGTTCGTGCTGCTGTTCGCGTTCGTGTTCGGCGCCTCCATCGCGACGCGGGGTGGGGCGTCCTACCGGGAGTTCCTGCTGCCGGGCATCCAGGCGCAGACCATCGTGTTCACCGCGTTCGTCGTCGCATCGGGCATCACCGCCGACGCCGAGAAGGGGGTCATCGACCGGTTCCGGTCGCTGCCCATCCGGCGGTCCTCGGTGCTGATCGGGCGCAGCATCGCCAGCCTCATCCACTCGTCCATCGGCATCGTGGTCATGGCGATCACCGGCCTGTGCATCGGTTGGCGGATCCGCGGCAGCGTCGGCGAGGCGGTGCTGGCGTTCGCGCTGATCCTGGTGTTCGGGTTCGGGATGATCTGGTTCGGCATCCTGGTCGGCTCGCTGATGCGGTCGGTGGAAGCGGTCAACGGAGTGATGTTCACCGTGCTGTTCCCGATCACGTTCCTGGCCAACACGTTCGCGCCCACCGAACCGATGCCGCGCTGGCTGCGGGTGGCCGCGGAGTGGAATCCGGTGTCCTCGCTGGCGCAGGCCATGCGGGAGTTGTGGGGCAACGGGCCGGCCGCGCCGCCGGATGCGCAGCTGCCGCTGCATCACCCCGTGCTGGCCACCGTCCTGTGGTCGCTGGCGATGACGGCCGTGCTGGCGCCGTTCGCGCTGCGGGCGTATGCGCGGCGGACGTCGGACTGAGGCCCGGAACTACCAGGCGTGCACGGTGTTCTGCGCTGCCTCGACACCGACCTGCAAGAGCAGTTCGGTCGCGTCGGCCGCGTTCTCGACGAGCAACGGGACCTCGGGTCGCTCGACGGAAGTAAAGGTCTCCAGCACGAATGCGGCGGGGTCCTTGCGGCCGGGCGGACGGCCGACACCGATGCGCACCCGCTGGAAATCCTTGGTGCCCAGAGCGGATGCGACCGAGCGCAGCCCGTTGTGGCCGCCTTCGCCGCCGCCGAGCTTCAGCCTGATCCGGCCGAAGTCGATGTCCAGTTCGTCGTGCAGCACCACGACGTCGCCGGGCAGCACCGAGTAGAACTTGGCCAACGGCCCGACCTGACGGCCGGACTCGTTCATGTACACCCGGGGTTTGGCCAGCACCACGGACCGGTCTCCCAACCGGCCCGTGGCGACGTCAGCCCCGGACTTCTTGTGCAGTTTGAAACCCGAGCCGATCCGATCGGCCAGGATGTCGGCCACCATGAAGCCGAGATTGTGCCGGGTCTTGGCGTAGTTGGGCCCGGGGTTACCGAGCCCAACGACCAGTAGCGGCTCAGTCAAAATTATTCGGCGGCTTCGGCTTCGGCGGCGGGCTCCTCGGAGGCGGCCTCGCTCGGGGCTGCGGTCTCGCCGGCACCTTCGGCGTCGAGCTCTTCGGAGGTCGGCGCGGCGACCACGTTGACCACCAGGGTGTCGGGGTCGACGATGAGGCTGGTGCCCTCGGGCAGCTCGATCTGGCCGGCGGTGATCTGGGTGCCTGCCTCCAGGCCCTCGACCGACACGGTCAACTGCTCGGGGATCGACAGGGCCTCGGCCTCGACCTGGATGGTGTTGGCGTCCTGGGTGACCAAGGTGCCGGGCACGGCGTCACCCTCGACGACGACGTTCACGTCGACGGTGACCTTCTCGCCACGGCGCACGACCAGCAGGTCGGCGTGCACGATGTTGCGCTTGATCGGGTGGATGACGATGGACTTGGTCAGCGCGAGCTGCTCCTTGCCGGCGATGTCCAGGGTCAGGATCGCGTTGGTGCCCGAATGACGCAGCACGGCGGCGAAGTCGCGCGCGTTGAGCTCCAGGTGCTGCGGGTCTTCACCGTGGCCATACAGCACGGTGGGCACGTTGCCGTCGCGACGGGCCTGGCGCGAGGCGCCCTTGCCGGTGCGGGTACGCACCGCGGCGGTGAGCTTGTTGGGGGCCGAGTTCTTGGCCATGTGTTGTTCCTCCTGTAACCGGTTCACACACGGCCAGGGTCCAACTGAATGGGTTCCCGTCGATAACGGTGGTTGGCAACCACCCTCGCCGTGACGTCAGCAAGGGTAGCCGATAGCGGCCTCAGATCTGAAATTCGGTGCCCGTGAGCTGCGCGGACAGCTGCCACAGCCCTTCGGCGGTGCGCTCCGAGCGGGCCAGCGGGCTGCGCGGGCCGGGCCCGGTCGCGCCCCGCATGCCGAACTTGGGGCCGATGAAGCTGTCGCCGGGCACGTCCTGGGATGCGGCGAACAACGTCTGCCTGGCGCCGAAGTCGGCGTCGGTGGCGACCTTGTTGGCGGCCAGCCACACCTTGGTGCCGACGGCGTTGCCGGTCTGCCCCTGCAGGTTGGTGGCCGAGTAACCGGGGTGCGCGGCGATCGCCCGGACCGGGGAGCCGGCCGCGGTGAGCCGGCGCTGCAATGCGCTGGTGAACAGCAGGTTGGCCAGCTTGGACTGGCCGTAGGCCGGCCAGGCCAGGTACGGCCGGGACTTCCAGTTCAGATCCTTGAGGTTGATCCAGCCGATCAGGTGCATCAGTGAGGCCACCGTCACCACCCGATCGGTGATCTTGGGCAGCAGCAGATTGGTCAGCGCGAAGTGCCCGAGGTGGTTGGTGCCGATCTGGCTCTCGAACCCGTCGGCCGTCTGCGCGAACGGCACCGCCATGATGCCGGCGTTGTTCACCAGCACGTCCACCGCGCCGACACCGGAGGCGAAGTCCCGGATCGAGGCCAGGCTCTGCAGATCCAGTGCGGCGACGGTGACGTCGCCGGTCATCTGCGCGGCGGCGGCATTGCCCTTGTCCACGTTGCGCACGGCCAGCGTGACCGACGCACCGACGCGAGCCAGTTCACGTGCGGTGACCAGACCGAGGCCGCTGTTGGCTCCGGTGACGATGACGTGGCGCCCGGCGAACGAGGGCAGGTCTGCGGCTGTCCAGCTCATGCTGGGAACACTACTTACTTCGCTGCGACCTTGAACCCGGAGATGATGCCCTCGATGTCCTTGCCCTGCTTCTGCGCCTCGTCGGCGTAGCTGGTGATGGTCAGCTGGATCAGATAGCGCTGGCCCGGGGCGGGCTGCTGGCCGGGCGCAGGCTTCGGCGGCGTACCGGTCGCGATGATAATGCGGTTGTAGCTCTGCATCCGGCGCCCGTTGAGGTCGTAGGTGCCCTCGATCATCGACGACGGGAAACCGCGGAAGTTGTCGGCCGAGCCGTTGAGTTTGGTGAAGTTCTGCGACAGCTGCGCATCGGCGTCGGCATGCTTGAGGGTCTCGGCAATGTCGAAGTTCCCGGTCAGCTTGAACACCATCAGCATGGCCGTCGGATAGGTGTCGCCCTTGGCGATCACCCGGGTCCCCGGTGAGAGGTTGACATTGCTGTAGGCCTGCCAGCCGGCCGGCCGCGGCAGATCCACGGTCAGATCGGTGATCTTCTCCGGCGCGATGGGGTCGCCGGTGACACCGACGCTTTCCAGATAGGCCGACAGCGGCACCGGCTTGGCGGCCGCGCCGGGTGCCGCGCTGGTCGTGGTCGTCGTGGTGGTGGTCCAGATGGACTGGTAATCCGGGGTGTCGTCCCCACAGCCGGCCAACAAGAAAGCCAGCGCCACAACCCAAGCCGCGATTCTCACAGGATTTCGCGGACCCGATCGATCGGCCGTGCCAGCCGGGTGCCCTTGTCGGTGACCACCAGGGGCCGCTCGATCAGGATCGGGTGTTCGGCCAGCGCATCGAGCAGCTCATCGTCGGAAGCGTCGGCCAGACCCAGCTCGCCATAGAGCGATTCGCGCTTGCGCACCGCGTCGCGGACACCGATGCCGGCATCGGCGATCAGCGTGGCCAGCTCGGCCCGGGTCGGCGGCGTCTTCAGGTACAGCACGATCTCGGGCTCGATCCCGTTCTCGCGCAGCAGATCCAGCGTCTTACGGGAGGTCGAGCACTTCGGGTTGTGGAAGATGCGCGCACCCACGCTACGCGGACCCGTCGAAAAGTCCTGTCACCGAACCGTTTTCGAAGACCGCGCGGATGGTGCTGGCCAGCAGTGGGGCAATGGAGAGCACGGTCAGCTGCGGGAACTTCTTGTCCTCGGTGATCGGCAGGGTGTTGGTGACGATGACTTCACGCGCACCGGAGTCGGCCAGCCGCTGGGCGGCCGGGTCGGACAGCACGCCGTGGGTCGCGGCCACGATGACATCGGTGGCGCCGTCCTCGAGCAGCAGCCGGACCGCGCCGGCGATGGTGCCACCGGTGTCGATCATGTCGTCGGTCAGGATGCAGACCTTGCCCCTCACGTCACCGACGACGCGGTTGGACTTCACCTGGTTGGGCACCAGCGGGTCGCGGGTCTTGTGGATGAAGGCCAGCGGGACACCACCGAGGGAATCGGCCCACTTCTCGGCGACGCGCACGCGGCCCGAGTCGGGGGAGACGACGACCTTGTCGGCATCGCGGTACTTGTCGGCGATGTAACCGCAGAGCAGCGACTGCCCGCGCATATGGTCCACCGGGCCGTCGAAGAAGCCCTGGATCTGGTCGGTGTGCAGATCCACCGTGACGATCCGGTCGGCGCCTGCGGTCTTGTAGAGGTCGGCGACCAGGCGCGCGGAGATGGGCTCGCGGCCGCGGTGCTTCTTGTCCTGCCGGGCGTACGGATAGAACGGCAGGATCGCGGTGATGCGCTTGGCGCTACCGCGCTTGAGCGCGTCGATCATGATGAGCTGTTCCATCAGCCACTGGTTCAGCGGCGCCGGGTGGCTCTGCAGGACGAAGGCGTCGCAACCGCGCACCGACTCGTCGAAGCGGACGAAGATCTCGCCGTTGGCGAAGTCCCGCGCCGTCTGCGCGGTAACGGGTACGTCGAGCTCCTTGGCTACCTGCTCGGCGAGCTCGGGATGAGCCCGGCCCGAGAAGAGCATCAGGTTCTTGGGATTGTCGGTCCAGTCGTGGCTCACAGTTGTGCCTTCGCCGGTCGGGGTCGAATACGCGCCAATCGTACGTAGCCCGACGGGGCAGTCGTTGCCGGGTTACCAGAATCCGAACGTCAGGCGTCTTCTGGCGGGCGGGCCGCCGCAGCCTGATTCGCGGCTCGAGCCGCCGAAGCCGCCTTCGAGTCCGGTCGCTTGCGCACCACCCAACCCTCGATATTGCGCTGCGGACCAGCGGATATGGCCAGCGCTCCGGGTGGCACGTCCTCCCGCAGCACCGTCCCGGCGCCGGTGTAGGCGCCGTCCCCGACGGTGACGGGCGCCACGAACATCGTGTCCGAGCCGGTCCGGACGTGAGAGCCGACGGTGGTGCGGCGCTTGGTCTCGCCGTCGTAGTTCACGAACACGCTGGACGCCCCGATATTGCTGTGCTCGCCGATGTCGGCGTCACCGACATACGTCAGGTGCGGCACCTTGGTGCCGGTGCCGATGACCGCGTTCTTCGTCTCCACGAACGCGCCGAGCTTGCCTTGGGCGCCCAGTTCGGTGCCCGGCCGCAGATAGGTGAACGGCCCGACGGTCGCGCCCGCCCCGATCACCGACAGCTCGCCGTGTGTGCGGATGACCGAGGCGCCGTCGCCCACCTCCATCGAGGTCAGCGTGGTGTCCGGTCCGATGGTGCAGTCGGAGCCGATCGCGGTGGCCCCCAGCAGTTGGGTGCCGGGCGCGATGACGGTGTCGGGGCCGATCTCGACGTCGGCATCGATCCAGGTGGTGCGCGGATCGGCGACGGTGACCCCGTTGCGCTGATGCCGCTCGATGATGCGGCGGTTGAGTTCGGCCGCCAGCGCCGAGAGCTGCACCCGGTCGTTCACCCCGGCGACCAGAGTGGTGTCGGCGACGTGCTGGGCACGCACCGGCAGACCGTCCCCGCGGACCAGGCCGATGGCATCGGTCAGGTAGAGCTCGCGTTGGGCGTTGTCGGCGCGCAACCGGCCGAGCGCGGACCGCAGCGCTGCCGCGTCGAAGGCATACACCCCGGAGTTGACCTCGCCGATGGCACGCTGCGTGGCATCGGCGTCGGCCTGTTCGACGATCGCGAGCACGGCACCCGCCTCGTCGCGGATGATGCGGCCGTAGCCGGTCGGGTCGGGCAGCGTCGTGGTCAGGATGGTGGCCCCGCCGTTGTCGTGGGTGCTCACCAGCGCGGCCAGCGTCTCGGCATCGAGCAGTGGCACATCGCCGGAGGTGACCACGACGGTGCCGGTGAAGTCGTCGGGCAGGCCCGACAAGCCGACGCCGACCGCATGGCCGGTGCCCAGCTGCTCCTCCTGCACCACGGTGACGATCCGGCCGCCGGTGCGCTCGGCGACCCGGGTCACCTCCGCACCCACCAGGTCCCGGCCGTGGCCGACGACCACCACGACGTGGCTGGGTTGCAGCGGGGTGACGGCCAGCAGGGCGTGCGCGAGCATGCTGCGTCCGCCCAGCGGATGCAGCACCTTCGGGGTGTTCGATCGCATCCGGGTGCCTGCCCCGGCGGCGAGGACGACTACAGCGATGTCGGTCGACACGACTCTCCTCAACACATCAGTTCGAGGTCGCTCGCGGAATGAGATTGCTCCGTCGCCAGGACTCGAACCTGAACTATCTGAACCAAAATCAGAGGTGCTGCCGATTACACCACGACGGACCGATCAACCCGAGACTCTAGTGCAACCCACTACTCTTCAAAACGTGGCAGCACCAGAGAAGGAAGCCCGCACCCCTCGCGCGCGGATGACCGGCTCCGAGCGCCGCCAGCAGCTCATCGAGATCGCCAAGTCGCTGTTCGCCGACCGTGGATACGACGGCACCTCGATCGAGGAGATCGCGCAGCGTGCGAACGTCTCCAAACCCGTGGTGTACGAGCACTTCGGCGGTAAGGAAGGGCTCTACGCCGTCGTCGTCGACCGCGAGATGTCGGCCCTGCTCGACGGCATCACGTCCTCGCTGACCAACAACCGGTCCCGGGTGCGGCTGGAGCGGGTGGCGCTGGCGCTGCTCACCTACGTCGAGGAACGCACCGACGGTTTCCGGATCCTGATCCGCGACTCGCCGGCCGCCATCACCTCGGGCACCTACTCGACGCTGCTCAACGACGCCGTCAGCCAGGTGGCCTCGATCCTGGCGGGCGATTTCTCCCGGCGCGGCCTGGATCCGGACCTCGCGCCGCTCTACGCGCAGGCGCTGGTGGGCTCGGTGTCCATGGCCGCGCAGTGGTGGCTCGATGTGCGCCAGCCCAGCAAGGAAGTGGTGGCCGCGCACCTGGTCAACCTGATGTGGAACGGGCTGACCCATCTGGAGGCCGATCCCGTGCTGGAAGCCGACTAACCGAGATCGCGGGACAGCAGGTCCTCGGTGGTCTCCCGGCGCACCGACAGATGTGACCGTCCGTCGCGCACCACCACGATCGGCGGGCGCGCCACCAATGCGTCACCGCGGTCGGCGCTGCCTGAGATGGCCAGCAGGTCGCCCGGATGCAGATCGGTCG
Source organism: Mycolicibacterium cosmeticum (assembly GCA_016197365.1). Taxonomy (GTDB): domain Bacteria; phylum Actinomycetota; class Actinomycetes; order Mycobacteriales; family Mycobacteriaceae; genus Mycobacterium; species Mycobacterium cosmeticum_A. The sequence continues at coordinate 52,220 of JACPVS010000028.1, forward strand.
GCAGGGTCGCCTGGGCGCAGATCACCTCACCGGCCCGGCCGAGCACGGTGACCGGCCGTACCGATCCGAGCGGATGCCGGTTGGCCACGACGGCCGCACCGGACCCGGTGCCGTCGACCGTCACCGTGCTCCCGGCGACCGCCACCACGCGCGCGCAACTCACCAACGCCCTGGCCGCGATGGCGTGCCCCGATTCGACGACGACGATAGGGCGCGGGAAACGTTGCGCCGCACAGCCCTCGTCGAGGGCGTCGTCGATGGCCCCGTCGAAATCGGTCAGCTCGGCGCCCACCTCGCCGATGTGGATCTCGGACAGCGTGACGCCGTGGCGGTCGCGGGTGTCGGCCATGTCCGACAGGGCCTGCTTGATCTGGTCGGCACCGCAGCGCAGCCCGGCCAGCCGCAGCATCGGCTGGTGGCCGACCCGGCCGGCCAGGTCGGCCGACTCGATCAGCACCTGCTGCGGGCGGTGCAGCTGCGAGGCCAGCAGCGCGATCTCGGTGCCGCACCCCACGACCATCCGGCCCACCCCGGCGGTGGCCCGCAGATCGGTGGTGGTGCGGGCGCAGCCGTGCGCGACGATGCGGCCCGGATCGACACCGCCGGCCAGTCCGGCGGTGAGCTCGGCCGGGCTGCGCACCGCCAGCCCGACGCCTTCGTCGGCCACCCAGCCGGCCACCTCTTTGGTCAGCAGGGCGTGTGCGGCGTACACGGTCCGGCGTTCCGGCAGCGCCACCCGGTGGCGGCGCACCCGGTAACGGAACTCGGCCTCGTCGAGCACCAGAACCGGCGCGCCGAACTGGTCGGCGACCTCGGTCAGCGCCACCCCGCCCACGCACAGCCGGCCCTCGGCATCGACCTGGGCGGTCACCGGCCACACCGCAGGGTCGACCCGTTGGAGGGCCGCCCGGCGCAGCGAGTGCACCGCATCGAGAAGAGTCATGACCCCACGGTGCGCGGGGTCATGACCAGGCGCCACGATCTTGACGCACTATTGACACCGGCGTACCAATTCTTGACACCGCTGCGCCGCCACTAGACTGGGCGCCATCATGACCGCACCGGGGCACCATTCTGTCGAGACCCCGCTGGCGGGCCTCATCGAGCTGGCATTCACCGATCCCGGCCTGCGCGCCGTCACCGAGCGCCCGGACACGCTGAACCTCGTCGGACCCGCCAGCGCGCGTCCCTTCGTCGCCGCCGCGGCCGCGCAGGCCGGACCGTTGCTCGTCGTCACCGCCACCGGCCGGGAAGCCGATGACCTGACCGCCGAGCTGCGTGCCGCCTTCGGCGACGCCGCCGCGCTGTTCCCGTCCTGGGAGACGCTGCCGCACGAACGGCTCTCACCCGGCGTCGAGACCGTCGGCGCGCGGCTGCGGCTGCTGCGCCGGCTGTCACATCCCGACGACGACCGGCTCGGCCCGCCGCTACGGGTGGTCGTCACCACCACCCGTTCCCTGCTGCAGCCGATGGCACCCGAGCTGGCCGACGTGGAGCCGGTCACCCTGACCGTCGGCGCCGAGACCGATTTCGACGCCACCATCGCCCGGCTGGTCGAGCTGGCCTACACCCGCGTCGACATGGTCGCCAAGCGTGGTGAGTTCGCCGTCCGCGGCGGCATCCTCGACGTGTTCGCCCCCACCGCCGAACACCCTGTGCGCGTGGAATTCTGGGGCGACGAGGTCAGCGAGATGCGGATGTTCGCCGTCGCCGACCAGCGCTCGATCACCGAGATCGCCATCGACCACCTGATCGCCGTGCCCTGCCGCGAGTTGCTGTTGACCCCCGATGTACGCGAGCGGGCAAGTCAGCTCGCCGGCACCCGTCCTTCCACCGACAACACCATCGCCGGCACCGTCGGGGACATGCTGGCCAAGCTGGCCGAAGGCATCGCCGTCGACGGCATGGAAGCCCTGGCGCCGGTGCTGCGCCCCGACGATCTGGTGCTGCTCACCGAGCACCTGCCGGCCGGCACGCCGGTGCTGGTGTGCGACCCGGAGAAGGTGCGGTCCCGCGCCGCCGACCTGATCAAGACCGGCCGCGAATTCCTCGAAGCGTCCTGGTCGGTCGCCGCGATGGGGGGCGACGCCCCGATCGACGTGGAGGATCTCGGCGGCTCCGGCTTCCGCGGTCTCGACGAGGTGCGTGCCACCGCGGCCGCCGGCGGCCACCCATGGTGGACGCTGAGCCAGCTCACCGCCGAAGGTGCCACCGAACTGGACCTGCGGCCCGCGCCGTCGGCACGTTCCCAGCAGTCGCTGGAAGAGATCTTCGCCATGCTGCGCGCCCACGCCGCCACCGGTGGCTTCGGCGTCATCGTGACACCGGGCACCGGCACCGCGCACCGCGTCGTCGAGCAACTCCGCGAATCCGATATCCCGGCAACACTTCTGGAGGCCGGGGCGACGCCGAAGGCCGGCGTGGTCGGCGTGCTCAAAGGGCCGCTGCACGACGGGCTGGTGCTGCCCGGCGCGAACCTCGTGATCATCACCGAGACCGATCTGACCGGCAACCGGGTCGCCGCGGCCGAGGGCAAAAGGCTTGCCGCCAAACGGCGTAACGTCGTCGACCCGTTGGCTCTCACGGCGGGTGACCTGGTGGTGCACGACCAGCACGGCATCGGCAAGTTCGTCGAGATGACAGAGCGGGTGGTCGGCGGCGCCCGCCGGGAGTACCTGGTGCTGGAGTACGCGTCGGCCAAGCGTGGCGGCGGGTCGGACCGGCTGTACGTGCCGATGGACTCGCTGGATCAGCTGTCCCGTTATGTCGGCGGCCAGGCGCCCACCCTGAGCCGGCTCGGCGGCAGTGACTGGACGAACACGAAAACCAAGGCGCGCAAGGCGGTTCGCGAGATTGCCGGCGAACTGGTCTCGCTGTACGCCAAGCGCCAGGCGGCGCCGGGGCACGCCTTCGGGCCGGACACCCCGTGGCAGGCCGAGATGGAGGATGCGTTCGGGTTCACCGAGACCGTCGACCAGATGACCGCCATCACCGAGGTCAAATCCGATATGGAGAAGCCGGTCCCGATGGACCGGGTGATCTGCGGTGACGTCGGGTACGGCAAGACCGAGATCGCGGTGCGCGCCGCCTTCAAGGCGGTGCAGGACGGCAAGCAGGTCGCCGTGCTGGTGCCCACCACGCTGCTGGCCGACCAGCACCTGCAGACGTTCACCGCGCGGATGGCCGGCTTCCCGGTCACCGTGAAAGGCTTGTCCCGCTTCACCGATCCCGCCGACTCCAAGGCCGTGATCGAGGGCATGGCCGACGGCTCGGTCGACATCGTGATCGGCACCCACCGGCTGCTGCAGACCGGCGTGCGCTGGAAGGACCTCGGCCTGGTGGTCGTCGACGAGGAGCAGCGCTTCGGTGTCGAGCACAAGGAACACATCAAGAGCCTGCGCACCCACGTCGACGTGCTCACCATGAGCGCCACCCCGATTCCGCGCACACTGGAGATGAGCCTGGCCGGAATCCGGGAGATGTCGACCATCCTGACGCCACCCGAGGAGCGTTTCCCGGTGCTGACGTACGTCGGCCCGCATGATGACAAGCAGGTGGCGGCCGCACTGCGGCGCGAGCTGTTGCGCGACGGGCAGGCGTTCTACATCCACAACCGGGTGAAGTCGATAGACCAGGCCGCCGCCCGCGTGCAGGCGATGGTGCCGGAGGCCCGCGTCGTCGTGGCCCACGGGCAGATGAACGAGGACAACCTGGAGAAGACCGTCGAAGGGTTCTGGAACCGCGAGTACGACATCCTGGTCTGCACCACCATCGTCGAGACGGGACTGGACATCTCGAACGCCAACACCCTGATCGTGGAACGCGCCGACACGTTCGGCCTGTCCCAGTTGCATCAGCTCCGCGGCCGGGTCGGCCGGAGCCGCGAACGCGGGTACGCGTATTTCCTGTACCCGCCCGAGGTTCCGCTCACCGAGACCGCACACGACCGGCTGGCCACCATCGCGCAGAACAACGACCTGGGCGCCGGCATGGCCGTGGCGATGAAGGACCTGGAGATCCGCGGCGCGGGCAACGTGCTCGGCGCCGAACAGTCCGGGCACGTCGCCGGCGTCGGATTCGACCTGTACGTTCGCCTGGTCGGCGAAGCGGTGGAGGCCTACCGCGCCGTCGTGGACGGCAAAACCGTTGTGGGCGTGGAAGAACCGAAGGATGTGCGCATCGATCTGCCGGTGGACGCGCACCTGCCGCCGGACTACATCGGCAGCGACCGGCTGCGGCTGGAGGGCTACCGTCGTCTGGCCGCCGCGTCCGACGGTGCGGCCGTGGACGCGGTCATCGAGGAACTCGTGGACCGGTACGGTCCGCTGCCCGAACCCGCGCAACGACTGGTCGCGGTGGCCCGGCTGCGGCTGCTGTGCCGCGAATACGGTGTCACCGAAGTCGCCACCATCTCCGATTCGACGCTGCGGGTGGGGCCGGTGACCCTGCAGGATTCCCAGCAGCTGCGGCTCAAGCGCGTATATCCGGGCGCGGCCTACCGGGCGACGACATCCGCTGTGCAGATCCCGATTCCGCGCACCGGCACGAACGTCGGGGCCCCGCGCATCCGCGATGTGGAACTGGTGCGAGCGGTGGCCGGGCTGTTGCTCACGCTGGACGGCAGGCCCGCGGGCGATGTGGACTTGACCGTGGGAGGTGGCGCGTCATGACGGTCGTTCTGGTGGATCCGCGCCGCCCGGCCCTGGTTCCGGTGGACGCCGTCGAGCTGTTGGCCGGCGATGTGCAGTACACCGAGGAGATGCCCATCAAGGTGCCGTGGTCGCTGCCGTCGGCACGCCCGGCTTACGACGGGGAGCCCGCGCCGGTACTGCTGTCCTCGGACCCCGAGCACCCTTCGGTCAAGGCCCGACTGGCGGCCGGCGAGCGGCTGATCGCCGCTCCCGCACCGCAATCCGGCGAGCGGCTGGTCGACGCCGTCGCCATGATGGACAAGTTGCGCACCGACGGGCCATGGGAGAGCGAGCAGACGCACGACTCGCTGCGTCGTTACCTGCTCGAAGAGACGTACGAACTGTTCGACGCGGTGCGCAGCGGTGACGCCGTCGAGCTGCGCGAAGAGCTCGGAGATGTCCTGCTGCAGGTGCTCTTTCACGCCCGCATCGCCGAGGACGCGCCCACGCATCCGTTCGGCATCGACGACGTCGCCGACGCGCTGGTCCGTAAGCTCGGCAACCGCGCCTTCGGGGTGCTGGCCGGCGAATCGGTATCGCTGGAAGAGCAGTTGGCGCAGTGGGAAGAGCGCAAAGCGGCGGAGAAACTCGCGAAGGCGCGCCTTTCCTGCATGGACGACGTGCCGACCGGCCAGCCCGCGCTGGCCCTGGCGCAGAAGATCCGGGAACGGGCCGCGGCCGCGGGGCTGCCCGACGACCTGGTGCCCCCCACCCTGCTCGAGGTGCGGATCGACACCGGTACCGACGTCGAAAATGACCTGCGCACAGCGGTTCTGGAGTTCATCGACACCATCCGCGCGGTCGAGAACACCGTCTTCGCCGACCGTCGCGGGGACGCGATCGGCGACGCGCCACCCGCCGCCATCACCGGGGACGAGTGGCGCGCACACTGGCCGTCAGCCCAGGAGGGTTTGGCCTAGATAGCCGCCGGGTGGCGCGCCGGGCAGGATCGCGAACGTGGCCGTGCCGATCGTGGTGACCCAGCGGTTCAACGCGTCGGCGGCCGCAAGTCTGCGCTGCACCGGGACGAAACTGCGTCCTGGGTCGCGTTGGTAGACCGCGAAGAGCAATCCGCTGTCGGTGGTGCTCCCCGGCGCGGGCGGATCGTCGTAGTTGTACGGCCGCCGCAGCATCAACTCGTCGGGGGCGCGGTGTCTGGCCAGGGCGATGTGCGCGTTGGGCGGGATCACCGGGATACCGCCGCGCGCAGCGGTCAGGTCGGGTTCGTCGGACTCGCGGTTCCCCGTCAGCGGGGCACCGTTGTCCAGCCGCCGACCGACGGCGAATTCCTTGCTCTCCCGGTCCAGTTCGTCCCAGGTGTCCATGTCGGCGCGGATCCGGCGCAATATCAGGACGGTGCCCCCGGTGAACCACGGCTGCTGGGCGCCGTCGTCCCAGACGTGCCGGTCGAACTCGGCCGGCTCCCGCAGGTTCGCAGTCCCGTCGACCTGGCCCATCAGGTTGCGCATCGTGGTGCCGGAACGTTCGGCGCCTGCGGCATGACGGAATCCGTTCTGCCGCCAGCGCTCAACCACGAGGCTGCGGACATTCTTCAGCAGCACCCGCGCGGCATGCGCCAGTGCCATCGGGTCGTCGGCGCACAGCTGTAGAAGCAGATCCCCACCGCACCAACGCGGTCCGAGTCGGTCGGTGCCGAAAGCTGGCATCGGATACACGGAGTTGGGCCGCCGATCGGTGAACCCGGCCTTGTCGAACACCGCGGGACCGAGCCCGACGGTCACGGTGAGCCGCGCCGGCCGCAGGGCCAGTTCGGGTTCGGTGTCGGCCAGGGCCGGCACCCCCTGGGTGAGCCGGGCGGCGTCGGCGCTCCACAGCCTGAGCGCGGCGGCGAGTTGCTCACGCCCGCCGCCGGGTCTCAGGTCGAGCCCGACGAACAGCGCATGCGTCTGCGGGGTGGTGGTCACCCCACTCTGATGGAGTCCATGGAACGGTTCGATGCCGAAACCGGCTGGAGCCGAGGCCGACTGGGCAGCGCCACTTCGGGTGAGCGCGGCGCCGGCCGCGAGCGCGGCGGCACCCCCGGTGAGGAGGCGCCGCCGGTTCACGTCAACCATGCGATGAGTAATCCTCGTTGGCGCCGGCGAAATCGCGGACCTGTGCGGTGACGTCGAGCGTCGAGCCATCCTCGAACGTCACCGTCACCGGGACTTCGGCACCCGGCGACAACGGCGCCTTGAGATCCATCAGCATCAGATGATCACCGCCGGGCGCCAGTTCATGCGTTCCTGCCGCCGGTACCACGATGCCGCCGGCCTTCGGGTGCATGGTCTTGGTGCCGGTCGCATCCCCCGTCACCTCGTGCACCTCGACCCGGCCCGCGACCGGCGAGGCACCGGACACGATGCGGGCCTCGTGGTGGCCGGCATTGGCGAAAGTGCCGAAGACCGCTGCCATCCCGGATTCAGCCGCGCTGGCCCACTGATCGCTGACGGTGACCTCGGCCGCCATGGGCTGCTCTTGGTGCGTGCTGGTGCAGCCTGTCAGAAGCAACACCAGCGCGACGAGCGCCGCGCGCCTACCTGGCACGCTTCACCGCCCCGATGGCCAGGTCAGTGATCAGGAAGGCCGCCAACGGAATTCCGAACAGCGGCAGGAACCAGCCGACCGCCACCGCGGCGATCGCCAGGCCCCCGACCGTCGCCGGATGCAACCTGCGCACGCCACCCCGCTGCGGCGCTCTGCCCATCGCCCATGCCGACCCGCGGGTCGGGCGGCGCTGCCACCACATTCGGTAGCCGCCGACGATGACGCCCACCAGCGCCACCGCGATGCCGAGCAGGATCAGCTGGTTGAGCAATCCGAACAGGAACCCCATGTGCGCACGGATGCCCCAGTCGGCGAGCATCGCCACCACGGAGTAGTCGCGCCAGTAGTCCAGCGTGCTGGTGACGGTGTTGGTGGCGGGATCGACGGTGGCGGCATTGGTGGTCAGCCGGTACGGCTTGTCCAGTTCGGTGACGCTGACACCGGCGCCGGGTTCGGTCGGTAGCGCCACCTCCACCGGCAGTGCCACACCCGCACCGGCCGCGGCGTCGACGACGGCCTGGTAGTCGACCGGACCCGTCGCGACGGCCGCGCTGGTCGTGGTATCTATCTGTGGCCGTTGCCAATTCAGCGCCGTCCGGATATCGCTGACATGCGTACCCGCGTAGGTCGACCAGGTGATGCCGGTGGCCGACAGGAACAGCAGCCCGGCCAGCAGCCACACCCCGGTGGCGCCGTGCCAGTTCAGCGTGCGGGCGCGGCCCTTGAGCCGGCGGCCCACCGTGAAGATGCGGCCCCGCCGGAACAACCACAGGCACAACCCGCCGAGCGCCACCACCCACAGCCAGGACGCCGCGGTCTCGCTGTAGATGCGGCCGGGTTCGCCGAGCTGGAGATGGCGGTGCAGGCCGTCCAGCCACGTGCTCACCGGCAGGTACCCCAGCCAGGTCGGCTCGTCGCCCAGCACGCGGGCGGTGTACGGGTCGACGAAGACGGCACGCCGGAACTCCTCGTCCAGCGCCGGATCGGCGAAGTAGACGCGGGTGGATTCGCCCAATTCAGCGGCCGGGCGCATCCCGGTGATGGCCAGGCCGGGATGCGCGGACGCAGCGGCGGCGGCCTGGTCGCTCAGCGATACCGGCCGGCCGGACGCCTCGACGTGGAGCAGGTCGCCGTAGACCAGTCGCTCGATGGTGGGTGCCATCGCGTACAGCCCGCCGGTGACGGCGGCGACGACGATGAACGGGGCGACCAGGATGCCGGCGTAGAAGTGCAACCGCATGATCAGCGGGCGCCAGCTACGCCGGGGTGGTGGCGGTAGGTCGGTGGGGGTGACGGGTGCGGAGATTTCCTCGGGAAGGGTCATGTGACGTGCTCTCTGAATCGCTGCGAAAAATCGGGATGCGCGCAACGCGCACAACCGCAGCCCATGGAGGGCCTGCGGTGAGGTGGAGAAGTGCCGGCCGCCTACGCGGTCGCGAAAATCTCGAAAGGCGGTGCGCGCATACCCAACCCAGGGCGCAGCAGCACCGGGCGGACGACGACGGGCTCGGCATGCCGGACCAGCGGCGGCGTGGGTTGTGGGCTGCCGACCGTGAACAGGCGCAGCCAGGTCAGCAGCGTGGCGCCGATGGTGTAGAGGTGTTCGACCACCACGATGGACAGTCCGAGGACCACCGCAGCGGCGGCGTGCGCGCCGATCATCGCCGGGGACAGGCCCATCCCGTCACCGGCGTGGTGATGGCCGCCGGTGACGGCCAGGGTGATGTGGCTGAGGAATTGGGCGGCGCACAGCGCGCCGAACACGGCGATGCCCCTGGCGTAGCGGCCGCTCACGTCGACGGCGCCGACGGCCGCTCCGGCAGTGGCGCATACCAGCAGCGCGGCGACCAGGGCCGCGCCGTGTGGCACGGCTCCCGCCGCGCCGGCGTGCGCCGAGGTGGCGATCACGGCCGAGCTTCCGCCGACCAGCCCGCCGCGCAGCCAGTGCGCGCGGGCGTTCGGCGGGGTCACAGGCGGAACCTTACCGGCAGGAGATCAGGTGAAGATGCCGGAGCCCCAGTAGCTGGAGCTGTCGCCGTCCTTCAGTCCGGGCGGGCAGGCGAACACACCGGTGCCGTTGGTGAAGATGTACTCGTTGAGCAGGTCGCTGGACATCTTCGACAGCACCTTCACGAACTTGGTGCCCGGGTTGCGGGTGAACGCGATGAAGAACAGTCCGGCGTCCAGGTGCCCGAAGCCGTCGGATCCGTCGGTGAAGTTGTAGCCGCGGCGCAGCAGCTCGACACCGTCGTTGTGCTCCGGGGCCACCAGCCGCACGTGCGCGTCGCGGTCGATCATCAACTCGCCCTTGGGGTTCTTCAGGTTGAAGTCCAGGGGTGCGAACTCGTCGTCGTAGCCCAGTGGTGCCCCGGTGCCCTTGGCGCGCCCGATGACCCGCTCCTGCTCCAGCAGGGTGGTGCGGTCCCACGATTCGATCCGGTTGCGGATGCGCCGGGTCACCAGATAGGTGCCGCCGTTGTGCCAGTCCGGGCCGTCACCGTCGCCCACCCAGACGTTCTGGTTGAGGATGTGGGTGTCCTCGGCCTTGACGTTGTTGGTGCCGTCCTTGAACCCCAACATGTTTCGGGGCGTGGACTGGTCACGGGTGGTGGACGACGTGCGACCGAAACCGAGCTGCGAGTACCGCACCGCGGCGGTCCCGAAGGCCACCCGGGCCAGGTTGCGCACCGCGTGCACGGCGACCTGCGGGTCGTTGGCGCACGCCTGGATGCAGATGTCGCCACCGCACTTGGCGGGGTCGAGGTTCTCGTTGGTGAACTTCGGTAGGTCGGCAAGCGCGGCCGGCCTCTTGTCGGCGATGCCGAAACGATCCTTGCCGTCCTTCACGAAGAAGGTCGGGCCGAAGCCGATGGTCAGGGTCAGCTGCGAGGGCGGAAGGCCAAGTGCCTCACCGGTATCGGCAGGCGGTGCGTACGGATTCAGACCCACGGCACCGTCCTTGACGGCGTCCTCACCCCTGGTCATCCGCTCGGCCATCGCGGTCCATTCCTTCAACATGGCCACCACGTCGTCACGCTTGTCGGTGGTGATGTCGAAGGTGCAGAAGTGCATCCGGTCTTGGGCCTCGGTGATGATGCCGGCCTGCCGGTCACCGCGGAACGGCACCGCACCGTGCGGTTCCCAGTCCTTGTCCCTGGTGCTGGTGGCCGAGGCGCGCCCGGCCAGGGCGCCGGCGCCGGCGGCGCCGACCACCGCGGCGGTCACGCCGGCGGCACCGAACAGCTTGCGCCGGGAAAGCCCCTGCCGTGGGCTGTCCGCGACAGGGGCTTCCGGAGCGTCTTCGGGGTTACTGGGGTGCGATGACACCTTGCACCTGGCTTACCTCTTTGGACAGCGCGTCGATCGCGCGGGACAGTTCCTGGCGCTGGGGCTCGGTCACCGTATCGTAGAGAACGAAGCCGTCGCCTTTGCGGTACTTGGCCAAAAGTGCCTCGACGTTGGCGAACTGCTCATCCACGCGCTTGCCGAGGTCGGGGTTGCGCTCGTCGAGGATGGGGCGTACGGAGGCCACCGCGGTCTGCGAGCCCTGCACGTTGGCGTTGAAGTCCCATAGGTCGGTGTGGCTGAAGATGTCCTCTTCACCGCTGATCTTGCTGGCGCCGACCTCGTCGAGCAGGCCCTGCGCGCCACCGGCGATCTGGGTGGAGTCGATGGTCCAGTCGGGTGCCTTCACTCCGGCGTCCAGTTCCTTCACATCGGCCAGCAGCTGGTCGGCCAGCGCGGCGGCGTCGGGCTGCAGCCCGGTGACCCAGAGTTGCTTCTCCAGGGCGTGGAAGCCGGTCCACTTCTGGCCGGGCTCGAGGTCGGCCTCACGGAGGTCGATGCGCGGGTCCAGATCGTTGGGGAAGGACTCCGCGACAGGCTCGATGCGCTCGTAATAGGTGCGGGCGATCGGGAACTGGGCCTTGGCCGCGTTGACGTCACCCTTCTTGATGGCGTCGACGAAGAGCTGGGTGGCCGGGATCAGCGCGTCGGTCTGGCTGTTGACGTAGCGCTTGTAGTTGTCGGCGGCTTCCTTGAACTTGCCCTCGGTGTCGACCTTCACGGTCTCGCCGCTGACCTTGTAGTCGGTCCGGATTCCGTCGCCGATCATGCCGGGCTTGCACGCCGTCTGGTAGGTGCCCGGCTCGGCGAGCTGGACGATCAGCTTGCGCTGCAGGCCGGGGGAGATGTTCTCCACCTCACCCATCACCCGCTCGCCCTCGCCGTAGACGTAGAACTCCGTCACCTTGGTGCCGTTGTTGGTGATGTTGAACGTGGTCGGACCCGTCGCGCCCTCGGTGCCGGACAGCTCGCACTTGTCGTCGGAAGCCGTCACGGTGATCGCATCCGGCGCACCGGCCTTGGAGGTGTCGCCGGAGGTGGCCGTCTCCTTGGCGGTACAGCCCGCGAGGGCCAGAGCCGCCAACAGCGCGGCTGTCAGGGCGGTGCGATTGTTCACGTGGTCGACCTTTCGGGGGTGGTGGACGGTTCCGGATCCGGGACCGCGTCAGAGTTCGAGTCATCGGGCGTGGGCGCATCGGCCGGCCGGGCCGGCGCCTTGGTCGGCCGCAGGAACACCGCGAGCACGATCACCAGATAGGCCAGCCACGCCCCGAACTGCAGGATCGTGGGCGTGGGCGTGACGTTGAAGACGCCCTGGACCACCTGGCCGTACCAGGACGCCCAGTTGAACCAGGAACTGATGTCGAACGCCTTGTTGGCCAGGCCCGGCAGCCAGCCGACGGTCTGCAGCGCGCCCACCCCGTAGGACAGGATGCCGGCGGCGACCAGGATCAGGAACACCGCCGTGTACTTGAAGAACTTGGCCAGATTGATCCGGATCGCGCCGGCGTACATCGCCCAGGCGATGGCGATCGCGATGAGCACGCCGACCACCAGACCGACCAGCGGCCAGAGGGTCTCGGCCTCGGCGAAGCCGACCATGAACAGGGCCGTCTCGACGCCTTCGCGGCCCACCGCCAGGAATGCCAGGGCCGCCACGGCGCCGCCGCCGGTGTCCAGCGCACGGGCCATCCCGGACTTCAATTCACCGGACATGGTGGCCGCGGCCGATTTCATCCAGAGCACCATCGTCGTGACGATGACGACGGCGACCAGGGAAGCCACGCCCGCGATGGCTTCGGCGCCGAGTCCGGAGACGGTGTAGGCGCTGAACTGGATGGTGAGGAAGACGCCGATCGTCATGGCGATGGCCCCGGCGACGCCGAGCCACACCCATTTGAGGGCGTCACGCCGGCCCGACTTCACCAGGAATGCGATCAGGATCGACACGACGATGCTGGTTTCCAGGCCTTCGCGCAGACCTATGAGCCCGCTGCCGAAAAGCTGTGAGGTGAGATTGGGCGCCGCGGCTAGATACGTGGCCGGAAGCTCTGCCAATGCCGTCATTGAGTCGTCCTCGCTACCTGGTACACACCCAGCTTTGCCTTGCCAAAGATAGGTGTGGCGTACCTTATCAGGGGCCGTAGCGGCCGGGGGCTGGTCTGGGCGGGCGCCGCGACGGGGCTCGTGTGACTGAGCCGGTTCGCTGTCGTCGCATGGGACGATGGCAGCAAGCAGAGCAGGTATGTAGGGAGTCCGGTGTCGCCAGTGCGTTGGCTACGGGCTGTCGCGGTGGTCGGCGCGACAGCCCTGTTGATGGCCTCGAGCTGCTCCTGGCAGACCGGCATCCCGATTCCCGACGGCGTGCCGCCGCCCGCCGGTGACCCTGTCCCCGAAGTCGACACCCACGCGTCGGGCCGGCCTGCCGACGCGCTGCACGCGTGGGCCGCTGCGCGCGCGCCCGGGATGAACATCCCGGTGACCGCGCTGGAGGCGTATGCCTACGCGGCGCGGGTCGCGCAGGTGGAAAACCCGAAATGCAATCTCGCCTGGACCACGCTGGCCGGCATCGGCATGGTCGAGAGCCATCACGGCACCTACCGCGGGGCCACCGTCGCGCCAAACGGCGATGTGCGGCCGCCGATCAGGGGGGTGCAGCTCGACGGCACCATGGGCAATCTGAAGATCGCCGACACCGACGACGGCAAGCTCGACGGGGACGCCACGATGGATCGGGCGATGGGCCCGATGCAGTTCATCCCGGAGACCTGGCGGCTCTACGGTGTGGACGCCAACAACGACGGCGTGGTCAGTCCCGACAACATCGATGACGCGGCCCTGTCGGCGGCGGGTTATCTGTGCTGGCGCGGCAAGGACCTGTCCACCCCACGGGGCTGGATGGACGCGCTGCGCGCCTACAACCTGTCCGACCAGTACGCCCGCACCGTGCGGGACTGGGCGACCGCGTACGCCGCCGGTCATCCCCTGTAAGAGCCGGACTGGGGCACGCCGCGCCCGCGCTCAACCTTTAGGCTCTTGGTCGAGAGCGTGACCCGTCTCCCCAGCCGTCACACACAGGAGGAACCCGTGTCCATCATCGAACAGGTCGGAGCCCGCGAGATCCTCGATTCGCGCGGTAACCCCACCGTCGAGGTCGAGATTGCCCTGAGTGATGGCACCTTCTCCCGCGCCGCAGTGCCTTCGGGTGCGTCGACCGGCGAGCATGAGGCCGTCGAACTGCGCGACGGCGGATCGCGCTACGGCGGCAAGGGTGTCGAGAAGGCCGTCGAGGCCGTGCTCGACGAGATCGCGCCGGCCGTCATCGGCCTGGCTGCCGACGATCAGCGGCTGGTCGACCAGGCCCTGGTCGACCTGGACGGCACGCCGGACAAGTCGCGCCTCGGCGCCAACGCCATCCTGGGCGTGTCACTGGCGGTGGCCAAGGGTGCGGCCGAATCGGCCGGTCTGCCGCTCTTCCGCTACCTCGGCGGACCGAACGCCCATGTGCTGCCCGTGCCGATGATGAACATCATCAACGGCGGCGCGCATGCCGACACCGGCGTGGACGTGCAGGAGTTCATGATCGCGCCGATCGGCGCCCCGAGTTTCAAAGAGGCGCTCCGCTGGGGCGCCGAGGTCTACCACTCGCTCAAGGCGGTGCTCAAGAAGCAGGGCCTGGCGACCGGCCTCGGCGACGAAGGCGGCTTCGCCCCCGACCTGCCCGGCACCAGGGCGGCTCTGGACCTGATCGGCACGGCCATCGAGGCGACCGGCCTCAAGCTCGGCACCGACGTGGCGCTGGCGCTGGACGTGGCGGCCACCGAGTTCTACACCGACGGCAAGGGCTACGCCTTCGAGAAGGAGACGCGGACCGCCGAGCAGATGGCCCAGTTCTACGCAGGCCTGCTCGACACCTACGCGCTGGTCTCGATCGAGGACCCGCTCTCCGAAGACGACTGGGACGGCTGGGTGGCGCTGACCACCGCCATCGGTGACCGGGTTCAGCTGGTCGGCGACGACCTGTTCGTCACCAACCCGGAGCGCCTGGAAGAGGGCATCGAGAAGGGTGCGGGCAACGCGCTGCTGGTGAAGGTGAACCAGATCGGCACCCTGACCGAGACGCTGGACGCCGTCACCCTGGCGCACAACAGCGGCTACCGCAGCATGATGAGTCACCGGTCCGGCGAGACCGAGGACACCACCATCGCCGACCTGGCGGTGGCGGTGGGCAGCGGCCAGATCAAGACCGGAGCTCCGGCACGCAGCGAGCGGGTGGCCAAGTACAACCAGCTGCTGCGCATCGAGGAGACCCTCGGTGACGCCGCCCGCTACGCCGGTGACCTCGCGTTCCCGCGGTTCGCGGTGGAGAGCAAGTAGCTTCGCTCTCATGCCCGACGCGAAACGGCCCGATCGGCGGCGCGGCCCGGCCCCACGGCCGGGTAAGCCGGGTGCCGCCCGGTCGCGTGCCGTTCCGCGTCGGATCGAACCGCGCCCGGCGGACCCCGAGGACGATGCCACCCAGCAGCCCGTCGAACCGGCCCCCGAGACGGTGGCCGAGTCGATCCGTAAGGCGGCCGCCGAATCGTTGGACAACCAGTCCGAACAGCGCTTCGGTTCGGCCGCCCGGCGGGCGGCGATCCTGGCCGTGGTGGTGTGCGTGCTGACGCTAACCATCGCGGGCCCGGTGCGCACCTACTTCGCGCAGCGCGCCGAGATGAATCAGCTCAAAACCGCTGAGACACAACTACGTTCGCAGATCGATGATCTTGAGCAACAAAAGGTGAAACTTGCCGATCCGGTATTCATCGCCGCCCAGGCGCGGGAACGGCTGGGGTTCGTCATGCCCGGCGACATCCCGTATCAGGTGCAACTCCCGCCGTCGGCCGCCACACCCGCGGCTCCCGGGACCGAGGACGCACCCGTGAAATCCACCGACCCCTGGTACACCTCGCTGTGGCACACCATCGCCGATGCGCCGCACGGCATTTCGCCGGTGCTGACGCCCGTGCCGGACGCACCCCCGTCGGCGCCGGACGCCCCGCCGCCCCCGACCCCGCCCGCCGGTGGTTGAGCCCGCGGATCTGGACGCCGTCACGCGCCAACTCGGTCGCGAGCCGCGCGGTGTCCTGGAGATCGCCTACCGCTGCCCCAACGGTGAACCGGCCGTGGTCAAGACCGCGCCGAAGCTGCCCGACGGAACGCCGTTCCCGACGTTGTACTACCTGACCCATCCGGCGCTGACCGCGGCCGCCAGCCGGCTGGAGTCCTCGGGGTTGATGCGGGAGATGTCCGAACGGCTCGACGCCGACCCGGAGCTGGCGGCGGCGTATCGCCGTGCGCACGAGTCGTTCCTGGCTGAGCGCGACGCGATCGAACCGCTGGGCACCACGTTCTCCGGCGGCGGGATGCCGGACCGGGTGAAGTGCCTGCACGTGGTGATGGCGCACGCGCTGGCCAAGGGCCCCGGCGTCAACCCGTTCGGCGACGAAGCATTGGCGCTGTTGGCCGTCGAACCCGCGATGGCCGGAATCCTCGACCCGAAGGTGTGGACGTGAGAGTAGGCGCGGTCGACTGCGGCACCAACTCCATTCGGCTGCTCATCGCCGACGTGGTGGCGGGACGTCTGCACGATGTGCACCGCGAGATGCGGATCGTGCGGCTCGGTGAGGGTGTCGACGCCACCGGCGAATTCGCACCGGCGGCCTTGGCGCGCACCGAGACCGCGCTGTCGGACTACGCGACGGTCATGCGTGAGAGCGGCGTGCAACGAGTGCGGATGGTGGCGACCTCGGCGGCCCGCGATGCCGCCAATCGGGACGAATTCTTCGCGATGACGGCCCGGCTGCTCGGCGAGGTGGTTTCCGGTGCGGTGGCCGAGGTGATCAGCGGAACCGAGGAGGCGGAGCTCTCCTTCCGGGGTGCGGTAGGCGAACTCGACCCGGCCGCAGGGCCTTTCGTGGTCGTCGATCTCGGCGGTGGCTCCACCGAAGTGGTGCTCGGTTCCGCCGTGGTGGACGCGTCCTATTCGGCCGACATCGGCTGTGTGCGCATCAAAGAGCGCTGCCTGCACACGGATCCTCCCACCGCCGCCGAGATCGGCGAAGCGCGGGCGACGGTGCGGGAGCGGCTGGCGGAGGCGCTGGCAGAGGTGCCGGTCGGACGGGCCCGCATGTGGGTGGGGGTGGCGGGCACGTTCACCACGCTCGCCGCCTTGGCACTCGGGTTGCAGGACTACGACCCGGACGTGATTCACCTGTCCCGCACCGGCTTCGGTGACCTCTTGGCCATGTGCGACAGCCTCATCCGGATGACCGCCGCGGAACGTCTCGCGCTGGGTCCGATGCACGAGGGCCGGGCGGATGTCATTGTCGGCGGCGCGATCATTGTCGAGGAACTCGCGGCCGTGCTGGGCGAGCTGGCGGGGATCGACGAACTCGTCGTCAGCGAACACGACATCCTGGACGGCATTGCGTTGTCCATCGCGGATGTGCGGAGCGAGACCTCGTGAGTGCGCCCGGGTCATGGGACGGCGGGGCGCCCCCGCCGGTGATTCCGCGGCCCGCGCCCAGTCGGCGCGGCCCGAACATCGGCGTCATCGCCGCAGTGGTGCTGGCCGTGGCGGCAGTCGGTGCCTCAGTGGCGTTCATGGTGTTGCGGCCGTCCGGCGATTCCGCCGCGCCTGTTGCATCCGCGCCGCACCCGTCGTCGCAACCCGCGGCCGGGCAACCGGCCAATGACCCCAATTCCCGCCTGCTGCATGTACTTCCGGCGGGTTACCCCGCGGGTGCGTGCACCCCGGTGGCACGGCTGGAAGGGGCGCTGGCGACGGTGGCGTGCACGGCCAACGCCGACCAGGGTGGTCCGGTCTCGGCGACGTATTCACTGCTGGTCGACTCGGCGGCGCTGGCGAAGGCCATCACCGAGGCGGCGAACACCTCGACGGTGGTCGACTGCCCGGGCCGGATCCAGTCACCGGGACCGTGGCGGCACAACGCGTCACCGCAAGAGGTCAGCGGCACGCTGGTCTGCGGCATCCAGGGCGACAACCCGATGCTCGCGTGGAGCGATATCGACAAGCAGTTGTTCAGCGTGGTGCAGGGCCGCCCAGGAGGTCCGACGCTCGACCACCTCTATGCGTGGTGGACGTCGCACTCCTGAGCGACCCTGCGGTAGATCTCTAGCCGACCGGGGCAGGCAGCACGACGGTCGTCGTGGGCGCGGCTCCGGCAGGCAGTGGGGTGCCCGCGCTTCCGCCCGGCGCCGGGACAGCCTCGGCCGGGACCGGGGTGCCGGCTTCGGCGGCAGCGACCGGGGGCGCGGGCTGGGTACCGGCAGGAACCAGTGCGGGTCCCTGCTCACCGGCGGGCAGTGGAGTGCCCGCGCTTCCGGCGGGCACCTGCGCGGGCACGGCATCCGCGGGCAGCGGCGTGCCTGCGGATCCGGCCGGAGCCGGGGTGGCCGCGGTGGTGGGTGCCGCACTGGTGGTGGGAGCGCCGCTGGTGGTCGGTGCGGCGCTGGTCGTTGCGGTCGGGCTGGTAGAGGTCGCCGGTGTGCTGGTGGTGGCGGCCGGGGCCGGACGGTACTGCGGCACTGATCCGGTGGCCGGGCTCTGCACCGGAGCCGGCTTGAGCCACACGATCAGGTCATTGTCGGCGCTGGCGTACACGACACTGTCGGGAGCCTGGCCCGTGACATCGAAATAGACCTTGCCCGTGGTCTTTTCGCCTTGGGAGAGGGTGGACGGATTGACGCCGTCCGGGCTGGCGACGCCGAACAGCGCGCGGTAGGTGTCCCCGTTCTGGGCGCGGGCGTTGAGGTTCGACACGATGGGCGTGACGCTGCCCTGCACGGCCTGATTGGTGGCGGTGGCCTCCCACAGCGTGCCGTGCGGCTGGTAGGGGATCGCGTCGGTGCTGACCTTGAGACCGGAGAGCGTCCAGCCCTGGACGACGTCGCCGTTGGTCAGGGTCGCTTGGCTGCCCAGTTGCGAGGTGGTGGTCTCGTTGTCGGCGGTCGCGATGGGTGCACTGAATGCAGCGAATGCTCCTGCGGCGGCAAGGGCTGCCGCTCCGAACCCCGCTGTGATGGTCGTGAACTTCACCGTGTTCCACTCCTGACTCCGGCGGCTCCCCCCGTGGGGCCGCACTGTGAGCGAAATTAGCAGGCTCTGAGGGCGCGGGGAACCGGCACCGGGAATCAAGCGGATTCAAACGATGCTGTCGCACAGCGGTTTCGAGCGAACGCGGACGTTCACAGCAAACTCTGCTGCGGCGCAGCCGCGGGGCTGTTCGACCGGCAATGCCGCAGATGTGGGCGCTTCGCAAACCAGAACGGTGCCTTCACCGGTCAGTCGACCGGTGAAGGCACCGCCTTGGGGGGTTCTAGCGCCTGATGTTGCAGTTCGGAGGGTTACCGCAGTGGTGGCCGCCATCGCATGCGTTGCAATGGCAGTTGCATCCGGATCCGGCCTTGGTATCGACCATTGATGCTCAGCTCCTCGATGTCCGGTGTCGGACTCAGTGGAATATCAACATATGACAACTTCACCATAGTTCGGCGCAGCACGAAAATAAAGGTCTGGACCCTCGAATTGCCTTGTCAGCGCGCTGTTGTGCGTCAGCCGGTGGCGCTGTCGCGGGTGCCGAGTCGCAGATGCTCGATGTGGAAGACGGCCTCGTCGAGCAACTGCGCCACATGGTTGTCGTACAGCCGGTACACGATGTTGCGGCCGGATCTGTCGCCCGCCACCAGACCCAGCGTGCGCAGCAGGCGCAGCTGATTGGACACCGCGGGTTGTTCCATCCCGACGGCGGCTGACAGGTCGGTCACGGTGCACGGCGACTGGCGCAGTCGGGTCAGGATCAGTAGCCGGTTGGGCGAAGCCAGCGCCTGCAGCGTCTCGGCGACCTTGACCGCCGACGCGGGGTCCAGCGTCGCCGCGGGTGCGGTGCGGCCCTCGACCCCATGTCCCATCCGTCCATTCAAGCACGCTGACCTCAAACGGACTTGACATATTTAAATCTGTACATGTTTAGATGTATGGGTGATGACGGTGGCGGAGGCCAGGGGTTTCGCGGTGCGCCCGAAAGCGCGCCGCCCGGTGGTGTGGGCGCTGCCGTCGGTGCGGTGGGCGGTACTGGCGGTCGCGCTGTTGCTCGTCGGCTTGGCGACCCAACTCCTGGGTGCTCCCGAATTTTTCTGGTGGACGGCCTATCTCGCCGGTTACCTGGCCGGCGGCTGGATTCCGGCCCGCGACGGGCTGATCGAACTGGCGCAGCGGCGCCTTGATGTGGACCTGCTGATGATCGTGGCTGCCGTCGGCGCCGCGGCCATCGGCCAGGTGTTCGACGGTGCGCTGCTGATCGTCATCTTCGCCACCTCCGGTGCCCTGGAGGATCTGGCGACCCGGCGCACCGAGGACTCGGTGCGCGCGCTGCTGGACCTGGCCCCCGACCGAGCGGTGCGACTCGATGAGCAGGGCGAACAGGAGGTCGCCGCCGAGGCGCTGCGTGTCGGCGACCTGGTGCTGGTGCGGCCGGGGGAGCGGATACCCGCCGACGCGGTGGTGGTGGACGGGGCGTCCGATGTCGACCAGTCCTCAGTCACCGGTGAGCCGGTGCCCGCGACCAAGCTGGCTGGTGACGACGTGTTCGCGGGCACGCTCAACGGCGCAGGCGCGTTGCGCGCCCGGGTGGCCCGGGACCCCGCCGACAGCGTGGTGGCCCGGATCGTGGCGATGGTCGCGGAGGCCTCGGCGACCAAAGCCGGCACGCAGCTGTTCATCGAGAAGGTCGAACAGCGCTACTCGGTGGTCGTCGTGGCGGCCACGCTGGCGCTGTTCGCGGTGCCGCTGGCGTTCGGTGAGGATCTGCGCGGCGCCTTGTTGCGGGCCATGACGTTCATGATCGTGGCCTCGCCGTGCGCGGTGGTACTGGCCACCATGCCGCCGCTGCTCTCGGCGATCGCCAACGCCGGGCGGCACGGGGTACTGGTGAAATCTGCTGTGGCCCTGGAGAATCTGGCGGATGCCGAGATCGTCGCCTTCGACAAGACCGGCACGTTGACCTCGGGCCGCCCGCGACTGGACGCCGTGGAGGTCGTCGGCGGTCACCGCGAGGCGGACGTGTTGCGCCTCGCCGCCGCCGCCGAGCAGTACAGCGAGCACCCGCTGGGCCGTGCGATCACCGAGGCGGCGCGGCACCGCGGGATCGACGTGCCTGCCGCGGGCGACTTCCTGGCCATCCCGGGCCGGGGGGTGTGGGCGACCGTGGGGCCGACGCACGTCCAGGTACTCAACCCGGCGGCGGTCGAGGCGAACCTGCCCACCGTGGCACGCCTGGAGGAATCCGGGGCGACGGCGGTGGTGGTGATCGTCGACGGCGTGATGGCCGGCGTGCTGGGTCTGCACGACACGGTCCGGCCCGGGGCCACCGAAGCGATCAGTGCACTCGCTGCGCTCAACCCGGTTCTGCTGACCGGCGACAACGCCCCGGCGGCGAGACATCTGGCCGCCGCCGTCGGCATCGCCGAGGTGCACGCCGGACTGTTGCCCGAGCAGAAGGTGGACGCGGTGCGCGCCCTGCCGGGGCGGGTCCTGATGGTCGGCGACGGTGTGAACGACGCCCCGGCGATGGCCGCCGCCCACGCGTCGATCGCGATGGGCGGCCGCGGCGCCGACCTGACCCTGCAGACCGCCGATGTCGTCACCGTCGCCGACGACCTGGGCACCATCCCGGCCGTGGTGGCGTTGGCGCGCCGGGCCAGGCGAATGGTGCTGGCCAACCTGGCCATCGCCGCCACCTTCATCACCGTCCTGGTCATCTGGGACCTGTTCTGGTACTTGCCTTTACCGCTCGGTGTCGCCGGGCACGAGGGGTCGACCATCCTGGTCGCGCTCAACGGGCTGCGGCTGCTGCGCGACCGGGCCTGGCCCGGCGGGTAGCTCGTAGCGGGTCACGTACTCGTCGAGGAAGGCCCGGGCCTCCTCGTGCCCGCGGGTGATTCCCAATCCGTTCTCCAGCGCCATGACGCGGGCCAGGCTGGCGACGATCATCGACATCACCACCGGCGGGAACGTGCCGGCATCCACGCCGTGCGCCCGCAGTGCCGTCCGCAGGGTGGCCTCCTCCAGGTCGCGGACCCGCTCCGCGTAGGCAGCGATCTCGCTGCGGATCGCCTTGCGGTGGTTGGCCAGCGCCATGAACTCCATCCACAACTGAGCACCGGGTGCGCTGTTGAGGTCCCAGAGTGCCCGCAGCGGGGCCGCCTCGGTGAGCGTTGCCCGCTGCCGCCCCAGGTTCGCCTCGGCGCCCGCCCGCAGCACCGCGACGTACAGATCGTCCATCGTCGGGAAGTAGTAGTGCACCAGCGCGGGCTTGACCCCGGCGGCGGCGGCGACCCGTCGGGAGGTGGCCGCGGCGTACCCGTCGTCCAGCATGATCTGGGCGGTTGCCCGGATCAGTGCGGTCCGGGCGGCCGGATCGCGTTCCCTTGACCGCTTCGGCTTCGCGCTGCTAGACATGGCCCCACCATAAATGCTGGGCGATCGCCCAAACTCTGTCTTCATAGGGGATGACATGACTGGTCGGGTCGAGGGCAAGGTCGCGCTCATCACCGGTGCGGCCCGCGGCCAAGGGCGCAGTCACGCGGTGCGGTTGGCCGCGGAGGGTGCCGACATCATCGCGGTGGACATCTGCGCGACCTTCGACAACTCACCCGCGCTGGGCTCCACACCCGAGGATCTCGCGGAGACGGCCGAGATGGTGAAGAACCTGGGCCGCCGGGTCGTCACCGCCGAGGTCGACGTGCGAGACCACGACGGGATCAAGGCCGCCGTCGACAGTGGCGCCGAGCAGTTGGGTGGCCTGGACATCATCGCGGCCAACGCCGGTATCGGCACCACCGGGGTGCGGCTGGACAAGATGGCCGAGTATCTCTGGCAGGAGATGATCGACGTCAACCTGTCCGGGGTGTGGAAATCGGTGAAAGCCGGTGTGCCGCACATGCTGGCCGGCGGCCGCGGCGGATCCATCATCCTCACCAGCTCGGTGGCGGGCACCAAGGCGTACCCGTTCACCGGGCATTACGTCGCGGCCAAGCACGGTGTCGTCGGTCTGATGCGATCCTTCGCCGTCGAACTGGGCCAGCACTCGATCCGGGTCAACTCGGTGCACCCCACCCATGTGAACAGCCCGATGCTGATGAACGAGAAGACCTATCGGATGTTCCGGCCCGAGTTGGCCAACCCGGGACCCGATGACCTGGAGCCGGTGTGCCGGACGTTCCACGTGCTGCCCATCCCGTGGGTGACGCCCGAGGACATCAGCAATGCGGTGCTCTTTCTGGCCTCCGATGAGGCCCGCTACATCACCGGGGTGACCCTGCCCGTCGACGGGGGGAGCTGTCTGAAGTGACGGTCTACTACGACCCTTACGACGTCGGTATCGTCAACGATCCCTACCCCACCTATGCCCGGCTGCGGGACGAGGCGCCCGTCTATTACAACGAGCAGTACCGGTTCTGGGCGCTGTCGCGGCATGCCGATGTGGAGTCGGCGCTGTCGGACTGGGAGACGTTCTCCAACAGCCGAAGTGACATCCTCGAATTGGTGCAGTCGGATTTCGACATGCCCGCCGGGGTGATGATGTTCGCCGATCCGCCGGTGCATTCGATGCTGCGCGGGCTGATGTCGCGGGTGTTCACGCCGCGGCGGATGGCCGACATCGAGGACCAGATCCGCGCGTTCTGCGTGCGGTGCCTGGACCCGTGGGTCGGGACGGACGGCTTCGACATCATCGCCGAACTGGCGTCGATGATGCCCATGCGCGTCATCGGAATGCTCTTGGGCATACCGGAATCCGAACAGATCGGCGTCAGGGACGCCAACGACGCCAACCTGCGTACCCGCCCCGGCGCACCGATGAAGGTGCGCGACGCGAACAAGATCGCCGACGGCCGGATCTACGCCGACTACGTGGAGTGGCGGTCACACAACCCGTCCGACGACCTGATGACGGCCCTGTTGAACGTGGAGTTCACCGACGAGGACGGGGTCATGCGCAAGCTGACCCGCAAGGAAGTGCTGCACTACACGCAGGTGGTGGCCGGCGCCGGTAACGAGACCACCGGCCGGCTCATCGGCTGGCTGGCCAAGGTGCTCGCCGAGCATCCCGACCAGCGCCGCGCCGTGCAGCAGGACCGCTCACTGCTCAACCGGGTGGTCGACGAGACGCTGCGCTTCGAACCGACCGGTCCGCACGTGGCGCGTTGGGTGGCAAAGGATTTCGAAGCCCACGGCCAGACGATCCCGGCGGGCAGCGCCATGCTGCTGCTGTTCGGCGCGGCCAACCGCGACCCGCGGCGCTACACCGACCCGGACACCTACGACATCCGGCGCGACAACATCAGCCACCTCACCTTCGGCAAGGGATTGCATTACTGCCTGGGCGCCAACCTGGCCCGCCTCGAGGGCCGGGTGGCACTGGACGAAATGCTGAACCGGTTCCCGGACTGGGGCATCGACTACGACTCGGCGAGACTGGCCCCGACCTCGACGGTCCGCGGCTGGGAGAAGCTGCGCATCACCGTGTGAGGATCGTCCTCAGCGCATCCAGCACCGCCGGATCCTCGATGGTGGACGGCACCGGCTCGTCACGGCCGTCGGCGATGCCGCGCATGGTCTTGCGCAGGATCTTGCCCGAGCGGGTCTTCGGCAGCGCGGGCACCACGTCGACGAGTTTGAAACTCGCGACGGCGCCGATGTTGTCGCGGACCGCGTCGATGAGCTCCGCAGCCAGCCCGTCGGCGGTGGCACCGGATTTGAGCACCACCAGCCCGCGCGGCACCTGCCCCTTGATCTCGTCCGCCACACCGATCACCGCGCATTCGGCGACGGCGGGGTGGTTCGCCAGCACAGCCTCGATCGATCCCGTCGACAACCGGTGCCCCGCCACGTTGATCACGTCGTCGGTGCGCCCGACCACGAAGAGGTAACCGTCGGAGTCGATATGGCCCCCGTCACCGGTCAGGTAGTAGCCGGGGAATGCGGACAGATACGACGAGACGTAACGCTTGTCGTCACCCCACAGCGTCGGCAGCGTGCCGGGCGGCAGCGGTAGCCGCACACAGATCGAACCCTCTTCGCCCGCATCGCATTCGGTGTTGTCCGGGCGCAGCACCCGGACATCGAAGCCGGGCATGGGGACCGTCGCCGAGCCGGGTTTCACCGCCAGGGCCTGCACGCCCATCGGGTCGGCGGCGATGGCCCAGCCGGTCTCGGTCTGCCACCAGTGGTCGACCACCGGGATGCCGAGTTTCTCGGTGGCCCAGTGAAAGGTGGCCGGGTCCAGCCGCTCGCCGGCCTGGAACAGGTACCGCAGGCTGGAGACGTCGTGCTCGGCGAGCAGCAGCGCTTCGGGGTCTTCCTTCTTGATGGCGCGGATCGCCGTCGGGGCACTGAACATTACCTTCACGCCGTGCTCGGCGACCACCCGCCAGAACGCGCCGGCATCGGGTGTGCCGACCGGCTTGCCCTCGTAGAGCAGCGTCGTCGCGCCGAGTAGCAGAGGTGCGTAGACGATGTAGGAGTGGCCGACCACCCAGCCCACATCGGAGGCGGCCCAGTACACATCGCCGGGCTGGGTGTCATAGATGTGGCGCATCGACCACAGCAGCGCCACCGCGTGCCCGCCGTTGTCGCGGACGATGCCCTTCGGCTTGCCGGTGGTGCCGGAGGTGTACAGCACGTACAGCGGATCGGTGGCGGCGACGGGGACCGGGTCGACGGGCTGGGCGGTGGACATCGCGGCGGCCCAGTCCACGTCACGCCCGTCGACCAGCGTGCACGGTTGTTGAACACGCTGCAGGATCACGCATTTCGGGGTGTTGCACTCGGCCATCTCCAGGGCGGCGTCCAGCATCGGTTTGTAGGCGACGACGCGGCTCGGCTCGACACCGCAGGACGCCGACACGACCACGGCGGGTTGGGCGTCGTCGATGCGGGTGGCCAGTTCGTGGGCGGCGAACCCGCCGAACACCACCGAATGCACCGCGCCGAGGCGAGCGCAGGCCAGCATGGCGATCGCGGCTTCGGGCACCATCGGCATGTAGATGACGACGCGGTCGCCTTTGTCGACGCCGAGGCTGCGCAGCACTCCCGCGAATCGGGCTGTCTCGTCATGCAATTCGCGGTAGGTGTAGGTGCGCTTCGTGCCGGTCACGGGGGAGTCGTAGATCAGCGCGGCCTGGTCACCCCGGTCGGCCAGGTGCCGGTCCAGGGCGTTGGCGCACGTGTTGAGCTCCCCGTCGGGAAACCACCGGTAGAACGGCGGGTTGCTGTCGTCGAGCACCTGCTGCGGAGCCCGCGTCCAGGTGACCGCCGTGGCGGCGTCCGCCCAGAACGCCGCCGGATCGGAGATGCTGGTGTCGAAGAGCTCACGGTAACCGGGCATACCGCAGAACCTAGCGCGAAAAATTCGCTCCCGGGTCCAGTCGGACCGGCCGCCTCAGTTGGAGGTGCGCACCAATTCGATGACCGGAATCACCCGGGTGGTCTTGCGCTGGTAGTCGCCGAACTGCGGTTCGGCTTCGACCTGCGTGGCGTACACGGTGTCGCGTTCGTCGCCGTCGAGGACGCGGGCGGTGACCGGAAACGTGTCGGTGCCCTGCTCCACCACGGTGTCCGGGTGGGCCACCAGGTTGTGATACCAATCCGGATTGGTGTCCGCGCCGCCCTTGCTGGCGAAGATGAAGATGCGGTCATCGTCGAGCAGGGGCACCAGCGGCGCGATGCGTTCGGTCCCGGACTTGGCGCCGACGTGATGCACCAGCACCAGGGGTTTGCCCTCGAAGACGCCGCCGGCCTTGCCGCCGGTGGTCCTGAATTCCTCGATGACTCGGCGGTTCATCTCGTCAAAGTCGATGGCATCGGTCATGGCCTGGCTCCCTTGCGCTCTGCGGTTGTGATGAACCAACCGCGAGAATAATGCCTTCTATTCCGTTGCTGGTCCCGAGCGATGCCAAACGCAATGTACGGCTGACAGCTTCGCGATGGATATATACGCATCGTGAAGCTCTCAGGCTGACATTGCGATCGCTTGACCCCGCCGACCTAGTCGACCAAGGTGGACTGCGGCAGATCCGACCAGCGCGACGGACGGAGGCCTTCGATCGCCTTCTCGGTGTATACCCGGAAGCCGAGTTCGGGCTTGTAGCCGTGGATTTCGGGGGTGTCGAGTTCGCGCAGGAAGGTCAGGATCTCCTGGCTGAACACCTGCCCGGGCACCAGAACGGGGAATCCCGGCGGGTAGGGCGTCACGAACGTCGCCGACACCACCTGCACGCCGGCGTCGATCTTGTCGAAGATCTCATCGGTGGACAGGTACTCGCAGTTGGCGTCGTCATAGGACAGGTAGAAGGCGCGACGCACATCGCCCTCTGGCGTCTGGTCGCCGTCCCTGAAGACCGGGTGGAAGCCGCTGAAGTTGGGCAGCGAGGCCGAGCTCGCGGTCAGCCGCCGTACCTTCTGCTCGAATCGGGCGCGCTCGCCCAAACCCATCTCCGAGACCGACTCCTCCAGTTCGGCGGCGATCTTCACCAGCACCTCCACCAGGTACGCCACCGAGCTGCGGGTGGTGCCGATGTTGGTCATGAACAGCACGGTGTTGCGGGAGGTCTTGTTGATCTGCACGCCGTGCCGGTCCATCAGCTGCTCACGCTTGAAGCGGTCGCCGTCGTAGCCGGTGCGCCCGATCGCCAGCGTGATACGTGACGGATCGAGGACGAACTCATCCGTATCCCACACCGCCATCATGCTTTTCAGCCCACCGCGCAGCGGCTGCGCGATGCCCGAGGGGCGGAACTGCTGCGGGATCAGATCCGAGGTGCGCAGGCAGGACATGTACTTCGACAGCAGCGGATGGTTGTCGATCGCGTCGCGCAGCTGCATGGCGTTCTCGATCTGGCGCTGCACCAGCTCGACACCCTCCAGGGCCACCTGGCGCCGACCCAGATCCAGCGAGGCCAGGATCTGGTAGTTGGGTGAGGTCGAGGTGTGCGCCATGTAGGCCTCGTGGAAGGCCTCGGACACCTTCTGCTCGAAGTCCTGGTCGAACACGTGGATCATCGAGCCCTGCCGCAGCGAGGTCAGCGTCTTGTGCGTGGACTGGGTGGCGTACACCCGGACTCGCGCCTCGGCCGGGTCGGGCCGCAGCCGCCGGTTCAGCAATTCCTCGTCCGACAGCGGGCTTTCGTTGGTCAGCTGCTCGGTGTAGGACGCGCGGTATTCGGGGTCGGCCAGCTTGTCGCGCAGTGCGCGGGCGGACGCCATCGCGGTGCGCTTGCGGTACACCGGGTGGAACCGGGCGAAGGCGAACCACGCCTCGTCCCAGAGGAATACCAAGTCGGGCTTGATGGCCAGGCATTCCTCCATGACGCGTTCGGTGTCGTAGACGACGCCGTCGAAGGTGCAGTTGGTCAGGGAGATCATCTTGACCCGGTCGAGCTTGCCTGCGGCCTTGAGCGCCAACAGTTTCGACTTGATCTCGCGCAGCGGGACCGCCCCGTACATGGTGTAGTCAGGGAGCGGGTAGGCCTCCAGGTAGATGACGTTGGCGCCGGCCATCATCATCCCGTAGTGGTGGCTCTGGTGGCAGTTGCGGTCCAGCAGCACGATGTCGCCGGGGGCGACCAGCGACTGGGTGACGATCTTGTTGGCCGTCGAGGTGCCGTTGGTGACGAAGTAGGTGTGCTTGCTGCCATACGCCTCGGCCGCCAGCTGCTGGGATTCGCGCAGCGGGCCGGTGGGTTCGAGCAGCGAGTCCAGGCCGCCGCAGGTCG
Source organism: Mycolicibacterium cosmeticum (assembly GCA_016197365.1). Taxonomy (GTDB): domain Bacteria; phylum Actinomycetota; class Actinomycetes; order Mycobacteriales; family Mycobacteriaceae; genus Mycobacterium; species Mycobacterium cosmeticum_A. The sequence continues at coordinate 80,638 of JACPVS010000028.1, forward strand.
CCGACGTCTCGGCCATGAACACGTCCAGGCCGTAGAAGCCGACCATGTCCTTGATCCAGTGCGAGTTGACGATCGACTTGCCCTGGCTGATCGGCAGCGCGTGGAAGACGCCGGTGGGCCGGTGGCTGTACTGCTTGAGCGCGCTGAAGAACGGGGTGCGGTAGCGCGCGGCGACGCCCTGCAGGATCGACAGGTGCAATTCCAGCACGCCCTCGCGGGCGTGGAACACCCGCCGGAAGGACTGCCCGAGCCGGCCGGCGATGTCCTCGACCTCGATCTCGGTCATCAGGAACAGGTCCAACTCGGGACGCAGCTCGTGCAGCGACTTGGCCAGTATCGCGGCCCGCTCGTCGGGAGACTTGTGGTCGTCGAGATCGTGGGACAGCTTGTGGTCGATGAACTCCGACAGCGTGCTCAGATCGCGGGTCGACTGATGGCTGAACCGCCGGCGGATGACGACAGCCTGCAGGTTGACGTTGAGCCGCGCGGCGATCAGCGCCTCGTCACCGCTGCCGACGACGACCAGCTCGTAGACGAACTCGTCGTCGGGGCGGCGCCAGCTGCGCACCTCTTTGCGCAGCGCCCGCTCCTGGGCCTCGGTCATCTTCTCGACGACCAGCACCTCGAAGTACAGCTGCTCGCGCCTGTTGCTGGGCTGGCTCTCCAGCGTGCGCGGGTCGGCCGGGAACAGGTCCGCGGTGTCGTCGGAGCCGGCGGTGTCCACATCGCCGGTGCGGTAGGACTCCGTCGTCAGCGCACGGTTGATCCGGGCGACCGCGTGGGCGAACTTGTCGTACGCGCCCGCGTTGAACAACCGCTGGACCTTGGCGAACTGGGGTGAACCGGGGAAGGCCCAGTACGGCTCCAGCGGCGTCAACTTGGTCAGCAGGTCGTGGCAGATGCCGACGTATTCATCTTTGAGGCCACCGGTCGTGCTCGGCCGCGTCAGCCGGTCGGCCGCCTCTTCGAGACGGCACCAGGCGTCGCTGCGAAATTGCCAAACACTGTTGTACGCGCGCGAGTTGTCCACGGGCTAGAGCGTGTACCCGGGTTGGCCTCGAGCGAGGTAGCAGCAGACGAACGCTTCGCGGCGATTGCGTGACCGAGAACCGACCGCAGCCTGTGAGGGCTACGGCGTGATCTTGGTCTGCTGGTCGATGATGTCGGTGGCACTCCCGAGCGCGTCGGCTTCCGACTCATCGGCATAGGCGTTGAGCTGCAGCACATACAGACCGTCATTGGCCGGGATCACGACGGTCTTCTGCGCGATCACGCCCTGCTTACCGTCGACGTCGTAGTTGCCGCCGAGCTGGTAGGCGTCGAAGCCACTGAGCGTCGAAGCCGCGCCCGCGTTGAGCGGTTTCCAGCCCGGCAGGTTCTCCAGTTCGCCCGGCGCGTATTCGAGGATCTTCTGCGGATCGACATTGCCGGTGAGCTTCGACAGCAGAGCCAGGATGCGCGGCGGATTGTCGGGCACCGCGCCTCCGCCGAAGACGATCGCGCCGTAGGGCGCCTCCGGCAGACTGTCGGTCGCCTCCCAGCCGTCGGGGACAGGCAGATCGATCGTCGGGCCCGGTTCCCCGCGCTTGATCGACGTCTCGGTGACGCCGTTCTCCTTGAGGTAGTCCGCGATCGTCTCGTGCGCACCTCCGGTCTCGGGGGCCGCCTTGGTCGACGACGCGGCCGAGCTCGAAGACGAGGACGAGCTCTTCGACGACGAGCTGCTGTTGGCTTCGGATTTGGAATCAGAACCGCAACCGACGGCGCCGAACAGGCTCAGCGCGGCGACCGCTGCCACCGCGGCAGCACGAATCGTGGAGTGTGTCATGAGGGCACCGTAAGCCGTCGCGGTTGGAAATCGATTGGAATCGTCACGGATCATCGCCGTCCTCTTGTGTGTCGGGTGGGTTGAGGAGTTCTTCGGGGTGGAAGTGGTGGTTGACGGTGTCTTGGCCGGTGTTGAGTAGTGGTGGTGGGATCCATTCGGCGCGGCCGTCGGGGCGGATGCGGTTGGTCCAGCCGGTGTCGTAGGCGGTGAGATTGTCGGGGCCGCAGCCCAGGATGATGGTGTCGGCGTTGGTGTGTCCGCCGGCGGCCCAGTCGTGGACGTGGTTGGCCTGGCAGTGGTCGGCGGTGCGGAAGCAGCCGGGTTTGGTGCAGCCGCGGTCGCGGGCGTAGGCGACGAGTCGTTGGGCCTTGGAGGCCAGTCTCTTTGTTCTGCCGAGGTATAGCGGTTCGGCGGTGTGGTGTCGGTAGAGCAGGAAGTAGTGGTGGGCGTGCGCGGCCAGGCGCATCATGTCGGGGATCGAGAGCTTCACGCAGACGGCACGGTACTGGGCGAGGGCAGTGGTGACTGCCTCTCGATCCGACACCGTGTTCGCAAACATGTTCGAAGGATATCGGGTTTCGGTGACGGCGGCAGCAGTTGTCCACAGGCTTCCAACTTATCCACAGATGAACCGGCGCAATGGTTTTGATCGCCGAAAATGAGTAGAATGCGCGTGCGAGAATGAGGCGTGACCGAGGACTGGCGGGCGACGAACCTGGCGAACTGGGAATCCCGGGTGCCCCTGCACACCGGCCCTGACGGCTACGACCTGGCCGCATTCGATGACCCCGCGCATCTGTCCGAGGTGGTGCGCTACGACCTTCCGCGGCTGGGCCGGCTCGACGGGCTGGATGTCGTCCACCTGCAATGCCATATCGGCACCGACACCGTCTCGCTGGCCCGGCTGGGCGCGAAATCGGTGACCGGGATCGATTTCTCGCCATCGGCGCTCGAGGTGGCCCGTCGGCTCGCACGCGGCGCGGTGACGTTCGTCGAATCCGATGTGTATGACGCGACAGGCGAATTCGACCTGGTGTACACCGGTATCGGCGCCATCTGCTGGATGCCCGACATCCGCCGCTGGGCGGACACCGTGGCCCGCCTCCTGCGCCCCGGCGGCCGGCTCTTCCTGCGTGACGGGCACCCGATGCTCTCGGCCATCTGCGATCCCCGCCCCGACGGTCTCCTCGTCGTCGAATTTCCGTACTTCGAAACCGACGGCCTGACGTTCGTGCAGACCGAGAGCTACGCCGGATCCGGTGAGATCGCTGCCCCGGCGTCGGTCAGCTTCAATCACGGACTCGGCGAGATCTTCACCGCGCTCACTTCCGCGGGGCTGACCGTCACGGCATTGGAGGAACACCGCGAGGTGCCGTGGAATCAGTTGGGCGAGGCCATGATGCCGAGCCCGGAGTTCGCCGGTGAGTTCGTGCTCAAGGAGGGGCGAGACCGGGTGCCGCTCACCTTCACCCTCCAGGCCGTCAAACCTGGAACCGATACCCCATCCCCGCCTCGGTGAGCAGATGTCTGGGCTGTGACGGGTTGGCCTCCAGCTTGCGACGCAGCTGGGCCAGATACACCCGCAGGTAATGGGTTTCCTTGGCGTACGCCGGTCCCCACACCTCCTTGAGCAATTCCTCGCGGCCCACCAACTTGCCGCGGTTGCGCACCAGCATCTCCAGCATGCCCCACTCGGTCGGCGTCAAATGCACCTCGGTGCCGTCCTTGATGACCTTCTTCGCCGCCAGATCCACTGTGAAGGAGTCGGTTTCGATCACCGGTTCATCGACCTCGACCTTGGCGGCGCGACGCACGGCTGCCCGCAGCCGGGCAAGGAACTCGTCCATCCCGAACGGCTTGGTCACGTAGTCGTCGGCGCCGGCATCCAACGCCTCCACCTTGTCCGAGGAGTCGGTACGCGCCGACAGCACGATCACCGGGGCGGTCAGCCAGCCGCGCAAACCTTCCAGCACTTCGATACCGGACATGTCGGGCAGGCCGAGATCCAGGATCACCACTTCGGGGCGATGGTCGGCGGCCACCCGCAGCGCCTCGGCCCCGGTTGCGGCAGTGAACACTTCGTATCCGCGCACCGACAGGTTGATCCGCAGCGCCCGCAGAATTTGCTTCTCGTCGTCGATCACCAGTACCCGGGTCATGATTCGGCTGCCGCCAGTTCCACCACGACCGTCAGCCCACCACCGGGCGTGTCGGTCGCGGTGACATTGCCACCCATCGCCTCGACGAAACCGCGAGCCACCGAAAGGCCGAGTCCCACGCCGGTGGAATTGTCCCGATCGCCGAGTCGCTGGAACGGTGCGAACAGCCGCTCCTCGGCTCCGCGAGGAAGGCCCGGGCCCTCGTCGATCACGTTGATGAGTACCCGCCGTCCGACGCGTCCTGCGTTCACCCGCACCACGCTGTCGGGCGCGTAGCGCACCGCATTGTCGATCAGGTTCGCCAGCACGCGTTCCAGCAGGCCGGGATCGGCCAGCACCGCAGTGTCGCCGACATCGATGGTCACCCTGTCGAATCCTGAACGCATCCAAGGGGTGCCGAGGATCGCCCGGTGGGTCACCTCGTCGAGGTACACCTGCCTGAGTTCGGGATGCACCACCCCGGCGGCCAGCCGGGAAGAGTCCAGCAGGTTGCCGACCAACGAAGTCAGCTGGTCCACCGATTCCTCGACCGTGGCGAGCAGTTCAGCAGTGTCTTCGGGGGAGAAGCCGACATCCTCCGCGCGCAGGCTTGAGACGGCCGCCTTTGCCGCAGCCAGCGGGGTCCGTAGGTCGTGGCTGACCGCGGAGAGCAGTGAGCGACGCAGCTCGTCGGCGCGGGCGATCGCCTCGGCTCGGCTGGCTTCTGCGGTGAGCTCCCGCTGGCGGATCAGGCCGGCGGCCTGCGTGGCGACCGCGGTGAGAACCCGCCTGTCCCGGGCGGGCAGCTTTCGCCCGCGCATCAGCATCCAGAATTCATCGTCCCCGACTTCGATTGCGGTGTCGGCGGTTTCGACGGTAACACAGGGATCGTCACCCACACATCCCACGATCGCCTCGCCACGTAGCATGCTGACCGAGCGCTGGGTGTAGGTCTCACGTACGCGTTCGAGCAGCGTGTCGAGATCCGCTCCGCGCAGCACCGAACCGGCGAACAGAGCGAGCAGCTCTGCCTCCTGTGACGCGCGACGCGCCTCGCGAGTGCGCTTCGCCGCACCGTCGACCAGGACGGCGACCGCGACGGCCACCATGAAGAGCACCAAAATGGTTATGGCACTGTCGGGTTGGGCGATGGTGAAGCTGTAGCGGGGCGCGACAAGGAAGTAGTTGAGCAGCATCCCGGACAGCACTGCAGACAGCGCTGCCGGGGCGACGCCGCCCAGAAGAGCCACCAAGAGTACGCCGACGAAGAACAGGGCGCTCTCGCCCGCGATGCCCAGAAACCGGTCCAGCACCAGCGCCGTGACCGCGCATATCGCCGACGGCACCACCACCGCCGCGAGCCAGGACGTCAACCGTCGTTCGCGCACCGTCAGACCGCGCCACGCGTGTGTGGTCTCCCCGTGGGTGACCATGTGTACGTCGATCTTGCCCGAATGTTGCACGGTCGCCGCGCCGATGCCTTCGTCGAACATGCGCGCCCAGCGCGATCGCCGCGAGGTGCCGAGCACCAGCTGGGTGGCGTTCATCTCGCGGGCGAAATCCAGGAGTGCGGACGGAACATCCTCGCCCACAACGGTGTGCAGGGTGGCGCCGAGATTCGTGGCGAGTTCGCGGATCTTGCCCATCTGTGGCGCTGCCACCCCGGACAGTCCGTCGCCGCGGACCACGTGCACGACCATCAGTTCGGCGCTGGACTTGGAGGCAATCCGAAAAGCCCGTCGCACCAAGGTTTCCGACTCGGCCCCGCCTGTGACGGCGACCACGACGCGTTCCCGCGCCTCCCAGGTGTCGGTGATTTTGTTGTCGGCCCGGTACTTCGCCAGCGCCGCGTCGACCTGATCGGCCAGCCACAGCAGCGCAAGCTCGCGAAGCGCGGTCAGGTTCCCGCGGCGGAAGTAGTTCGACAGCGCCGCGTCGACCTTCTCAGGGGCGTACACATTTCCGTGGGAAAGTCTGCGCTGCAGCGCTTCCGGGGTGATGTCCACCAATTCGATCTGGTCGGCCTGGCGGACTATCTCGTCGGGAACGGTCTCCTGCTGCTCGATTCCGGTGATCTGTGCGACGACGTCGTTGAGACTCTCCAGATGCTGCACATTGACAGTGGAGATGACGGTGATCCCGGCGTCGAGCAGGTCTTGGACATCCTGCCAGCGTTTGGGATGGCTGCTGCCCGGGGTGTTGGTGTGGGCGAGCTCGTCGACGAGCACCACCTGCGGATTTCGGGCCAGCACCGCCTCCACGTCGAGTTCGGTGAAACGCGCGCCCCGGTAGTCGATGTGGCGCGGCGGGATGACCTCGATGCCGTCGAGCAGTTCCGCGGTCTTGGCGCGGCCGTGGGTTTCCACCACGGCCGCCACCAGATCGGTGCCGCGCTCCAGCCGGCGGTGCGCTTCCCCCAGCATCGCGAACGTCTTGCCGACGCCCGGGGCGGCACCCAAGTAGATGCGGAGCTCACCCCGTTTGGCAGACGTCACCAGCCCATCATCCACCCAGCTGGTCCAGCGCAAGGTTGAGCTTGAGCACATTGACCCGCGGCTCGCCGAGGAAGCCCAGCACGCGTCCTTCGGTGTTGGCGGTCACCAGGGCGCGGACCGGCTGTTCGGCCAGGCCGCGGGCCTGGGCGACGCGTGGGATTTGCAGTTCGGCGTAGGCGGGCGAGATGTCGGGATCGAGGCCGCTGCCACTGGCGGTCACCGCGTCGGCGGGGATCTGCGGAGCGGTTGCGGCGCCGTGGATGGGCACGATCTGCCCCATGCTGTAGTTGCCGTCGGGCTGGGCGCACTGCACACGGACCCCTTCGTACACTGCGACGAACGGGGTCGCCGGGCAGACCTCATTGACGCTGATGACCTGCGTCGGCTGCGTGACGGTGCCACGGGCACCGCGGGGACCCAGCACGGCGAGCACAGCACCGACGCCACCGCCTGTGCAGAACGGTCGTGCGCCGTCGACGTGGTCCAGGTCGGCGATGTCCGCACTGCGCGTGCACACCTGGGTGAGCAGACTCGGCTTGCCGGGTTGATCGACGATGCTCTCCGGCCCCAGGTTGCTCGCGCCGGAGGCCAGGGGGTCATATCCACCGGGTCGGCTCTGGAAGTACTGTGGCAGCGGCTTGCCATCGGCATCGGTGAAGGCCTGCCCAATCAGGATGCTGCCCAAAGCCTTTCCGTTGACTTCGGCGATGGAGCCATCGGCCTTTCCGGACAGGCCGGGCAGTTGCGCGACGGACCAGATGAACAGCGGGTAGGCGCCGCCCAGGATCACGGTGAGTACCACGAGGGCGCGCAGCGCGGCCCAATGCTGGCGGACGATGCTGGAAATTTTCATGTTCAGGACATCCCGGGGAGCAGTTGAACGACGAGGTCGATGAGTTTGATGCCGATGAACGGGGCGATGATGCCGCCGAGTCCGTACACGTACAGGTTGCGGCTCAACAGCTTCGAGGCGCTGCTCGGCGTGTAACGCACACCCTTGAGCGCCAGCGGGATCAGCGCGACGATGACGATGGCGTTGAAGATGACCGCCGACAGGATCGCCGACTGCGGACTGTGCAACCGCATGATGTTGAGGACGTCCAGGCCGGGGAACAGCGTGACGAACAGTGCCGGGATGATCGCGAAGTACTTTGCGATGTCGTTGGCGATGGAGAACGTCGTGAGGGCGCCGCGGGTGATCAAGAGCTGTTTCCCGATCTCGACGATCTCGATCAGCTTCGTCGGGTCGGAGTCGAGATCCACCATGTTTCCGGCCTCTTTGGCGGCCGAGGTCCCGGTGTTCATCGCCACGCCGACGTCGGCCTGGGCCAGCGCTGGGGCGTCGTTGGTGCCGTCGCCGGTCATCGCGACCAGCTTGCCGCCGGCCTGTTCCCGCTTGATCAGCGCGAGCTTGTCCTCGGGTGTGGCTTCGGCGAGGAAATCGTCCACGCCGGCTTCGTCGGCAATGGCCTTGGCGGTCAACGGGTTGTCGCCGGTGATCATCACCGTGCGAATACCCATGCGGCGCATCTCGTCGAAGCGTTCCCGCATGCCCTGCTTGACGACGTCCTTGAGATGGATGACACCGAGTACGTCCGGTCTATCGTCCACAATGCGGCCGACCACCAAGGGAGTGCCACCCGACGCGGACACCCCGTCCACGATGTCGCCGAGTGCGGTCGGGACGGTGCCACCGTGATGGCGCACCCATTCGGCGACCGAGTTCGCCGCACCCTTGCGCAGCACCACTCCGTCCACGTCGACACCGGACATCCTTGTGGCCGCAGTGAATTCGATCCATTGGGCGTGATCGAGCTCGCCGGGATTGCGGGCCCTCAATCCGTAGTTTTCCTTGGCGAACACCACGATCGAGCGGCCTTCGGGAGTTTCGTCGGCCAGGCTGGACAACTGAGCGGCGTCGGCCAACTCCTGTTCGGAGATGCCGGGCAGCGGGAGGAAAGCGCCGGCTTGGCGGTTGCCCAGGGTGATGGTGCCCGTCTTGTCCAGCAGCAGGGTGTTGACGTCGCCGGCGGCCTCGACGGCGCGGCCCGACATGGCGAGCACGTTGCGCTGCACCAACCGGTCCATGCCCGCGATACCGATCGCCGACAGCAGCGCGCCGATCGTCGTCGGGATCAGACACACCAGCAGGGCCACCATCACGATGCCGGTCACGCCGTTGCCGTCGAGCGCGAGACTGTCGGGGACGCCCGGATTGTTGGCCTTGGAGTAGATGGCCAGCGGTTGCAGCGTCGCGACGGCGAAAACGAAGATCATGGTCAGCGCGGCGAGCAGGATGTTCAATGCGATCTCGTTGGGGGTCTTCTGCCGGTTGGCGCCCTCGACCAGTGCGATCATCCGGTCGATGAAGCTCTCGCCGGGCTTCTGCGTGATGCGCACGACGATGCGGTCGCTGAGCACGGTAGTGCCACCGGTGACCGCGGAGCGGTCGCCGCCAGATTCGCGGATGACGGGTGCGGATTCACCGGTGATCGCCGACTCATCCACCGAGGCAATGCCTTCCACGACATCACCGTCGCCGGGGATGACCTGGCCGGCCTCGACGACCACCATGTCACCCTGGCACAGCTGCGGGGCGGGGACCTCCTCTTCCGCGCCGGACTCGGTGAGCCGGCGGGCCATGGTGTCGGCTTTGGTCTTGCGCAACGAGTCGGCCTGGGCCTTGCCTCGTCCTTCTGCGACCGCCTCGGCGAGGTTGGCGAACAGCACGGTGAGCCACAGCCACGTGACGATCAGCCAGCCGAACCAGCTGGGGTTGGTGACGGCCAGGACGGTGCTCCACACCGCGCCGAGCTCGACGATGAACATGACGGGGTTGCGCCACAGGGTGCGCGGGTCCAGTTTGCGCGCCGCGTCGGGCAGAGATTTCCACAGCAGTTTCGGATCGAGCAGGCTCGTCCGTTTCGGTGCGGCGGTCAACATGTCTAGTGGATTCCTTCAGCGAGGGGGCCGAGCGCGAGCGCCGGCAGGAAGGTCAAAGCGACGAGGATGAAAGTCACGCCGGTGACCATGCCGACGAATTGGGGACGGTGGGTGGGCAAGGTGCCGACCGATGCCGGTGTGGTGCCTTGGGAGGCAAGCGATCCGGCCAGCGCCAACACCAGGACGATGGGTAGGAAGCGGCCGAATAACATGGCCAGGCCCAGTGCGGTGTTGTACCACTCCGTGTTGACGCTGATACCGGCGAAGGCGGAGCCGTTGTTGTTGGCTGCCGAGGTGAACGCGTACAACACCTCCGACAGGCCGTGCGGGCCGGAGTTCAGCATGCCGGCGCGTTGGCCGGGCAGCGCCATGGCCAGCGCGGTGCCGGTGAGCACGAGCAGGGGCGTCACCAGGAAATAGCTTGCCGCGAGCTTGATCTCGCGCGGGGTGATCTTCTTCCCGAGGTATTCCGGAGTGCGCCCGACCATCAGGCCGGCGACGAACACCGTGATGACGGCGAGGATCAGCATGCCGTAGAGGCCGGATCCCGTACCGCCCGGCGCGATCTCACCGAGCTGCATGTTGAACATGGTCATCATGCCGCCGAGGCTGGTGTAGGAGTCGTGGAACGAGTTGACCGCACCGGTCGAGGTCAGCGTCGTCGCTCCCGCGAAGATCGCCGAATCGGCGACACCGAAGCGTTGCTCCACACCTTCGGTGGCAGCGCCGATGGCGGTGGGGACGGTGCCGTGGGCCTGCAGCTGGAAGAACATGGTCAGCGAGATGCTGAGCGTGGCAATGATTCCCATGACGGCAACGATCGCGTAGCCCTGCTTGGGGCTGTTGACCATGCGGCCGAACGTGCGGGGCATGGTGAATGCGATGACCAGCAGCAGAAAGATCTCGACCCAATTGGTCCAGGCGGTGGGGTTCTCGAACGGGTGCGACGAGTTGGCGTTGTAGAAGCCGCCGCCGTTGGTGCCGAGTTCCTTGATGGCTTCCTGGCTGGCGACGGGGCCGCCGGTGATGGTCTGCTGCGCGCCCGCCAGCGTGTCGACCACCTGCGTGTGCAGGGCGAAGTTCTGGATGACGCCACCGGCGATCAGCACGATGGCAGCGATGACGGCCAGCGGCAACAGGATCCGGATGGTGCCACGCACCAGGTCGACCCAGAAGTTGCCGAGTTCTGTTGCGTGCCTGCGGGCGAAGCCGCGGACCAGCGCCACGGCGACGGCCATACCGACGGCGGCGGAGACGAAGTTCTGCACACTCAGACCGGCCATTTGCACCAGGTGACCCTGGGTGGTCTCACCCGAGTACGCCTGCCAGTTGGTGTTGGTGACGAAACTGACCGCGGTGTTCCAGGCCAGCGCCGGAGTCATCGGGGTGGCCGGGTCGTGCAGGTGCAGAGGCAGTTTGCCCTGCACCAGTTGGAAGAAGAACAGGCCCAGGACGCTGACCGTGGAGAATGCCAAGACGCTGCGCGCGTATCCGCCCCAGCCTTGCTCGGAGTTCGGGTCGGCGCCGATGGCCTTGTAGATGAGTTTCTCGACGCGGGAGTGCTTGTCGCCGTTGTAGACCCGGTACATGTAGTCGCCGAGCGGGACATGCACCGCTGCCAACGCCACCATGAGCGTCAACAGGAACACGATCCCTGCGGTAGAGGTGGACACTAGAACCTTTCCGGGAACAGCAGGGCAGCGGCCATGAAGACGGCGATGGCGATGGCCAAGACGAGGCCGATCGCGTTGATCAGGCCCATCACTCGAACATCTTCTGGGCGAAGCCGAGCAGCGCGAAGACCGCGATGGTCAGCAGGACGAACACAACAACAGCCATGCCGCCGACGCTAGGACTGGGCAGAGCCCCTGAACTGGTCCCTTACGGTTTCTTGACGGGGGTGACCGCCGCCTTTACGGAGTCCTTGCGGCGCTGTGCGCGGGGTCACCCGGGTGGTCAGCTTCCGCCGCCGCACCCGCCTCCACCGCAACCGCCACCACCGCAGCTCGAGCCGCCGCCGCATCCACCGTGACCATGGCCGCCGCCGTCTCCCGCTCCGCAACCGCCACCTGCGATGAAGCCCCCACCGGCAGCGGCTCCACCGGCGGCGGTGCCACCGCGGGTGGACCAATACTTCGCGGACTGTTTCTTGGCGCTGCGATGGCCGAGCCAGATGAGCAGGCCGCCGATGGGCACGACGAAAGCCAGCGTCACCAGTAGTGCGAGCCAGCTCTCCATCCGCTGATGGTAGACCCGGCTCGCATGCCTGCCTATCCATCGTTCGGCGGCTTTTGGGGAGTGATTTCACTGGTGACCAGGGCAGACGCTAACGTCAACATCTGCGACGCCCCCATAGCCCAATTGGCAGAGGCAGCGGACTTAAAATCCGCACAGTGTCGGTTCGAGTCCGACTGGGGGCACTCTAAAACAGGGAACCGGCCAGTGAACGGCTGCTCGTCGAGGACATCGAGCCGGTTGCCCCGCTGACCGCCCCCGGCGACTTGGTCCTGACCGGACCGATGACGCGCCGTGGCATCTCAGACGCACAAGTTTTACGAGCGGCGGATCTTGTTGTGTGCGAAGTGGGTGTTCGTGGCACAGTTCGGCTATGTCGGTCCGTTCTTTTGACGATGCGCCTGTGTTTCATCGAGCGATGCGCGCTGCCGCTGCGACGAAGGCCGGGAGGGTTGTTTTCCGGCCCACGGCACACCGACTCGACAAGCTGCTCAGCAAGCTCACCGGCGGCAAGCGCAGCTTCGCGCGTATTGCGGCGGGGCTGCCCGCGGTCATCCTCACTACCACCGGCGCCAAGTCGGGCATGGCCCGCACCGTGGCGTTGATGGGTATCCCGCATCCCGAGGGAGTGGCCGTCGTGGCCACCAACTACGGCGATGCTCGACACCCTGGGTGGTACTACAACCTCAGGGCCAACTCGTCGGTCACGGTGACAATCGATGGAGTTACCTGGCAAAGCGCCGCTCGCCTGGCAACACCCGTTGAACGCGAACAGATCTGGGAAACGGGTGTAGACATCTTTCCCGGTCTGCTCAAAGAGCGGGCATGGGCGGGCCGACGCCAGATCGAGGCATTCATCCTCGTGCGGCCCTGACTCGGCCACCGCGCCTGGGAAGTTCAATCGATGTTCTGGCTGCGCGGCTTCGGCTTGGGCCGAGGACCCTGCGGCTCGTCGCTTGTGGTGATGGATTCACCGGTGCCGTGAACGGTGTGTTTGCCGAGTCGCTTGATCGCTCGGACGGCTCCCCCGACGAATTCTTCAGTGATGTCAGGTATGCCGTTGAGGTTGGAGTCTCCCGGAACGCCACTCATCATGCCTCCTCGTTCGTAATGCTGTCCGAAGTTACCGTTTCCAGTGTTGGCCACGCCGGCACATCGGCGTCGAGTAGTCGCCTACCTGCGCACGATTGATCTGCTCCACTGTGAATTCATATGAGTGCACCGGTGCTGGTGTTGACTGCCGTGAAGATCGTCGATGTGCTGTGGTCTGCCATGGTGACCGACAGCGTGAACATCACCTTGCCCGTGGCGTAGAAGTGGGGCGCGCTGAGGATCTGGGTGTCGGGTTTGTCGATGGGCGTGCCGATGACCGTGCCGGTGGTGGTGTTGATCAGGGTGACCAGGGCTCGGTGGCGTAGGCCGCCCATGCCGGGGGTGCCGCCGGCGACGTCGTCGGTGACCAGCCACACGCGGGTGTTCTTGTCGGTGAAGATGGGTCCGGTGGTGGTGCCGTTGACGCGGATCGGATCGGAAATCCACGTGCTGGTGCTGAGGTTGAGTACCCCGAATTGGGTGCGGTCGAAGGCCATGTCGTTGGTGGTGATGTAGGCGCGGGTTTTCTTGCTGTCGAACGTGATTGGGGCGGCGAGTTCGGATCCTCCGGTGGAGGCGAGTGGGCCGATCAGTGCGCCGGTGCTGGTGTTGATCACTCCGGCATAGGTGGTGGAGAGGCCGCCTTTGGCGCTCTGGTCGTTGATCAGGGTGACCAGGGCGCGGCCTTTGGCGTAGAAGTTCAGGCCACCGACCAGCTGGGTGTCGGGTTTGTCGATGGGGGTTGCGATCACGGCGCCGGTGGTGGTGTCGATGAGGGTTATCAGTGTGCGGTGGCGTAGTGGTCCTTGGCCGGGGGCGCCGCCGCTGGTGCCGGCGACATCGTCGGTGACCAACCAGACGCGGGTGTTCTTGTCGGTGAAGATCGGTCCGGTGGTGGTGCCGTTGACCCGGGCCGGATCAGAAACCCACGCACCGGTACTCAAGTTCAACACCCCGAACTGGGTGCGGTCGAGCGCGATGTCGTTGGTCGTCACATAGGCGCGGGTTTTCTTGCTGTCGAACGTGATTGGTCCGGCGAGTTCGGATCCGCC
>JACPVS010000026.1 GCA_016197365.1 Mycolicibacterium cosmeticum
CGCCCGACGCTTCCAAAACGAAGTCGAAGTCGGCATGGTCGGCATCAACGTCCCCATCCCCGTCCCCATGGCCTACTACAGCTTCGGCGGCTGGAAAGCCTCCCTCTTCGGCGACAGCCACGCCCACGGCATGGAAGGCGTGCATTTCTTCACGCGCACGAAGGCCATCACGACGCGTTGGCTGGACCCGTCGCACGGCGGGATCAACCTCGGCTTCCCGCAAAACGGCTGATGACGAATCCCCAGTTGGTCGCGACGGCGTGGACCAGCGCCGGTGACACCTCGCCGATGCGGATCCCCGCGACGAGCCTGGTGCCGATCGCCGAACGGATCACCGCGATCGCCGACGCCGGCTATGTCGGCCTCGGTCTGATCGCCGATGATCTGGTGGCGATCCGCGACACACTGGGCTTCGCCGGCCTGCGCGAGCTGATCGCGGCGGCCGGCCTCACCCACGTCGAGATCGAACTTCTCGAGCGGTGGTGGCTGCCGCGGACCGCGCTGGGGAACTCCTACGACGTGCGTGCCCTGCTGTTCGAGGCGGCCGATGTGCTGCGGCCGACCTTCATCAAGATCGGCTCCGAATTGGGGCCGCGCACCTATCACCCGGAGGAGCTCGTCGCTCCGCTGCGCGAACTCGGCGAGCAGGCCGCGGAGCACGGTACCCGCATCGCGATCGAGACCATGCCCTTCTCGATCATCTCCACCGTCCCGCTGGGGGCCCAGATCGTCGCGGCGGCCGGGCATCCCGGGGTGGGATTGTTGATCGACGCCTGGCACGTGTTCCGGGCCGGCACCTCACTGGCCCAGCTGCGTGCCGCCCTCACCCCGGAGATGGTGTTCGGGGTGGAGCTCGACGACGCCGCCCCCACGGTCTCGGGCTCGTTGTTCGAGGACACCGTCGACAACCGATTGCTCTGCGGGGACGGCAGTTTCGACCTGGCCGGGTTGGTGGGCCTGCTGCGCGACCTCGGTTTCGACGGCCCGTGGGGTGTGGAGATCCTGTCGCAGTCATTCCGGGTGTTGCCGGTCCGCGAGGGCCTCAAGCTGGCCGCGGATTCGGCGTACTCGGTGCTAGCGCAATAGCACGGTGTCGGTCAGCACGTAGGTCGCCACCGTCAGCACCAGGTAGCCGAAACCACGTTGCAGCCGGCGCGTGTCGAGCCTGGCCCCTACCCGCCCGGCGAGCAGTGACCCGATGATCGCTGCCCCGGCGAACGCGGCGGTGAGCGTCCAGTCGATTGCCGTCCCGGTGATGTGTGACGCCACGCCTGTCACCGAATTGGCGACGATGATCACCAGCGACGTGCCGATCGCGATGGACATCTCCACCCCGAGCAACAGCACCAGGGCCGGAATGATCAGGAAACCGCCTCCGACACCGAACAATCCGGTCAGCAGCCCGACCAGGAAGCCGGCCGGTATCGACCGCGGTGCACAGCGCCGCCAGTTGATGCCACCGTCGCCCACCCGGCAGGCCGTCCCGGTGCCACCCGTTTCCTGCAGCATCCGAATGCCCGCCACCACCATCACGGCGGCGAAACCGCCCATCAACACCGGTGGCGGAAGGTGGCTGCCGAGGGCGGTGCCGATGAAGGTGGCGGGGATGCCTGCCGCGGCGAAGATCGCCGCCAGCCGCCACTGCACCTGGCCCGCACGAACTCTGGGCAGTGCCCCAACCGCCGACGCGCTGCCGATCACGATGAGCGACATCGGGATCGCCTGATCGATCCCCAGTCCCAGCACGTACACCAGCGCCGGCACCGCAAGGATCGAGCCGCCACCGCCGAGCAGGCCCAGCAGCACACCGATCACGGCGCCGAGACCCACAGCGGTAGCGATGGTGGTCACGCCCGTTGTTGCGTCTCGGACCATGCTCCGTAGCCGCCGAGGATGTCACTGACATCGGCGAAGCCCTGCTGGCGCAACAGGCTTGCGGCGACGGACGACCGGTAGCCGCCCGCACAGTAGACGACGGTCGGCTTGGTGGCGTCGAGCTCGTCGAGGCGGGCGGGCAGCTGTCCGACCGGAATGGTGACGGCGCGCGGGATGATGCCGGCTTCCACCTCACCGGGGTTGCGGACGTCCACGATCTGTAGGTCGTCCATTTCGCCGACGCGCTCGCCGAAGGCCGCGGCCGTCAGGCGGGACGCACCGTGCACGTCGTCGCGGTGGGCGAACATCACGGCGTCCGGGTCGGCCAGGTAGCCGACCACGCGATCGAAACCGATTCGGGCGAGCCGGTTCTTGCCTTCGCGTTCCTGTCCGGGATCGGTCATCAGAACGATATCGGTATCGACGGGCAGCACCGAACCGGCGAATTCGGCGTACCGGCCCGCGAGTCCGATGTTGACGGCCCCGCGCAGATGCCCCAGGGCGAACTCCTCGGGGGAGCGAGCGTCGACCAGGATGGCCCCGGCGGCCAGAGCGGTCCGAACCTGTTGGTAGGTCAGTGCTTCGGGTGTCTCGTACTCGTCGAGGAGCGCACGGTCCTGGCGGTTGAGCATCGCGTCGTAGCCGAAGTAGCCGGGCGCCGGCGGTTGACCCGCGGTGACCAGCCGCAGGAACGTCGCCTTGTCAGCTGCCTGCAGCGCATAGTTGGTGGCCTTCTGCGCCCCGATGGTCGACGAAAGCTCGGTCGACAGGTTCTTGCCGCACGCGGACCCGGCGCCGTGGGCCGGATAGACGAGGGTGTCGTCGGGCAGCGTCATCAACTTGTCGTGCAGTGAGTCGTAGAGTTGCTCGGCGAGTTCGTCGCGGGTGAAGCCGATGGATGCCAGCAGGTCTGGGCGCCCGACGTCGCCGATGAACAGGGTGTCACCGGTCAGCACGCTGTAGGGCGTGTCGTCATCGTTGCGCTCGAAGACCACGATGCTCATGGACTCCGGAGTGTGCCCGGGCGTGTGCCGGAATTCCAGGGTGACCGCACCGAGTGAATACCGCTCGCCGTCGGTGACACCCACCGTTTCGAACTCGGTCTCGGCGACCGAGGAGTAGACGATCTCGGCTCCCGTCGCGCGCGCCAGCTCCAGGTGACCGGAGAGGAAATCGGCGTGGAAATGCGTCTCGATCACGAGCTCGATGGCCAGGCCGTGGCGCTCCGCGTCCGCCCGGTATTCCGACACATCGCGCTGCGGGTCGACCACGACGGCTCGGCCGGTGGTGGTATCCCCGATCAGGTAGGACGCGTGCGACAGGCACTCCAGGTAGTACTGCTGGAAGAACATGCCTCCATCGTGCGATACCCCCATGGGTATGTCAAATTACCCCAGGGGGTATATCCTGACGCCATGACCGGTGACGAGGACAGCATTGCTGCGGTGTTGAATCGCTTGCGGCGCGCGCAAGGTCAGCTGACCGGCGTGATCTCGATGATCGAGCAGGGTCGGGACTGTAAAGACGTGGTCACCCAACTGGCCGCGGTATCCCGGGCGCTGGACCGCGCCGGGTTCAAGATCGTGGCGACCGGACTCCGCGAGTGCATCGCCGGCCAGACCGCCGACGGCGCGGCACCGATGACCGAGGCAGAGCTGGAGAAGTTGTTCCTCGCGCTGGCGTGAGGACGCTCAGTCCGCCACCTTCACCCACGCGCCGCCGGTGTTCATCGACTCGATCAGCGCGTCGGCGACCAACGCGGCCCGCAAGCCGTCTTCGGCGCTCGCCAGCGCCGAGGGCCGGCCGGCGGCGATCGCGTCGATCCACTCCTGTAGTTCGATGCGGTAGGCATCGCTGTACCGCGGAATCCAGTCCGTGGGATAGTCGACACCCCTACGACTTTCGGCGTCGATGACGATCTGGGCGGGCAGCGCCAGCGCGGCGGTACCGGTCTCCATCACGACCTCGCACCGTGTCTCGTAACCGTATCGGGCGTTGAGGAACAGCTCGACGGTCACCAGCACATCCGACGCCGTGCGCATCAGATAGAACTGCGGATCCTGACGGGTGCCGGACTGCCCAGCCGAACGGCCGTGCTGATAGCTGACCTCCACGATCGGGGAATCCAGCAGCCACGGCATGATGTCGAGTTCGTGGATCGCCGAATTCGTGATCGACGAGGCCGAATCCCCTCCGGGATAGCTGTATACGTTGCGGCTCACGCCGTGCACCACCAGCGGGGTGCCGAGGTCACCCGCACGCACACGGTCACGCAGCGCCACATACGGCGGGTCAAAGCGCCGCATGAAGCCGACCGTCACCAGGTCGACCGGACCCTGCAATGCCCGCTGCTCGGCGATCAGCTCGCGGCACTCCGCAGCGGTTGGGGCCAAGGGCTTTTCGCACATCACCGGCTTGCCCGCCCGCAGGGCGGCGCGCACCAGATCGGCGTGGGTGTCATCGCGGGTGGCGATGACGACGGCGTCCACATCTGCATCCTGGATCAGCGCGATGCCGTCGGGATGCACGCGGGCGCCGAGTTCGGCGGCCACCTCGCCGGCCACCGTGGCGTTGAAATCGGTCACGGCCACAAGCTCGGAACCCGACACCACCCGGGCCAGCTTGCGGGCATGGTCGGCGCCCATCACGCCGACCCCGATGACACCTACGCGAACAGTCATGGACCGAGTATTACATCTTAATGTCTTAACAAAAAGCCTTTTGTCGGTTTACCCTGGTGCGCATGACCGACGCTCTGCCACTGCCCCGGACTCCCGACCCGCGGGAGGCTCCCAGCCTGCGCTGGGGCATCCTCGGACCCGGCTGGATCGCCCACCGCTTCGTCGAAGCCCTTCTGGCGCACACCACCCAACGCGTGGTTGCCGTCGGCTCGCGCGGGAAGGACCGGGCCGAAGCCTTTGCCGCGCAATGGTCGGTACCCACGGCACACGGCAGCTATGAGGCGCTGTTCGGTGACCCGGACGTCGACATCGTCTACATCGCCACCACACATCCGAGCCACCGGGACAACGCGATCGCGGCGCTCGAGGCAGGCAAGCATGTGCTCGTCGAGAAGCCGCTCGCGGTCGATGCCGCCGGGGCGCGCGAGATCGTCGCCGCGGCGGCGCGGGCCGATCGCTATGTCGGCGAGGCGATGTGGACCAAATTTCTGCCGAAGTTCGATGTGATCCGCCAACTTCTCGACGACGGCGCGCTCGGCGAGATCCGCACCGTGCTGGCCGATCACGGTGAGTTCTTCACGCCGGATCACCGCATCTATGACGCGACCCTGGCCGGCGGTCCCCTGCTGGACCTCGGCACGTACACCATCGCGCTGGCGCACTTCGTCTCCGACGCGTTCACCTCGGTGGTGGCGCAGGGCCAGGACGTCCGGCCCGGGCTGAACGGCCAGATCTCGGCCATCGTGTCCGACCCGGCCGGCAACCAGGCCGTGCTGCACACCACCATGCTGTCCGACACGCCGACCGTGGCCGTCATCGTCGGGCGTGAGGCCACCGTGCACATCGACGGCCCGTTCTTCATGCCCGGACCGTTCACACTGACCCGGCACAAGGGCCACCCGACCGATCCCGGCCGGGTGCTGCGCTACGACGAGAAGCCGGGCGTGCAAGCCGACGGTCTGCACTATGCCGCGGTGGAGGCAGCCCGACTGATCACGCAGGGCCGCAACGAATCCGAGATCCACCCGTTGCGGTGCGCCGTCGCGACGCTGGAGGTCGCCGACGAGATCCGGCGCCAGCTCAAGCGGTGACTGTCGCCGGTGTCACCCACGCCCCGGTGCGCACCGACTCGGTGATCGCCTCGATGACCTGAGCGGCGGCCACCGCATCCCAGATGGTGGCACCGACGGGCTTGCCCGTGGCGATGGATTCCAGGAAGTGCTGCGCCTCGATGATCTTGAGTTCGTCGTAACCCATCGCCATCGCGGAGCCGGGCTGGAATGCCGCGTATTCGCCGTCGCCGGGGCCGACGTGGCGCGTCGTGACCGGCTGGTCCTGGAACACCGAACCCGTGCCCACCCGCAACTCGCCGAGGCGCCGGAAATCCCAGCCAACCACGCCGGCGGTGCCGTGGATCTCGAAGCCGTAGGCGTTCTGCTCGCCGACCGAGACCCGACTGGCCTCCACCGAGCAGCGCGCGCCGGAACTCAGCCGCAACTGCGCGAACACGTAATCCTCGTTTTCCACCCGGTCACGGATTCCGCCGGCGGCCAGCTGATGTCCGCTCGTCGCACCCGACGGGACCGGGCGGTCCGGAATGAAGATGGCGGTGTCGGCGATCACCGAATCGACCCCACCAAGCAGGTGCTGCACCAGATCCACTGCGTGCGAGGCCAGATCACCCAACACGCCGTTGCCACCACGGTCACGCTGGAATCGCCAGCTGAGCGCGCCATCGGGGTGGGCGGCGTAGTCGGACAGGAAGTAGAAGCGGGCGTGGGTGATCTCGCCGAGTTCGCCCGCGGCGATCAGCTCGCGTGCGGCCGCGACAGCAGGCGCGTTGCGGTAGTTGAAGCCCACCGCGGTCTGCACACCGTGGGCCTCGGCGGCGCGGGCGACGGCCAGCGCGTCAGAGCTGTTGAGCCCCACTGGCTTCTCGATCCACAGGTGCTTGCCAGCGGCGACCACGGCGGTGCCGATCTCGCGGTGCAGGAAGTTAGGTGCGGTGACGCTCACGGCCGTCACGCCGGGGTCGGCGACCAACGCCTGCCAGTCGGTGTTCGCCTTCGCCGCACCGAACTGGCGGGCGGCCTCCTCGGCCCGGCCGGGGACGTCGTCGGCGATCGCGACCAGTTCCGGGAACCGGTCGACGTGTGGGTAGTGGTGGCGCACCCGCGCGTAGGCCTGGGCATGGACACGACCCATCCAGCCGAAGCCGATGATGCCGACGGGAGTGCTGCTGCTCATGGCCGAAGAGTAGCGACCATGCTGTCGTGATGTCCATACGTTAAGACAAATATCCACGCCATGAAAATGCCCGCCCCCGAAACGGGAGCGGGCATTCCGTCAACCAGCTCAGAGGATGTAGAGCATCTCCTGATACGTCGGCAGCGGCCACAGGTCATCGGCCACAACACCTTCCAGCGTGTCGGCGGCAGCCCGCACCGCGTCCATCAACGGCAGCAGACTCTGCGCATGGGCGGCATGTTCGGCAGCGGACTCGCCTCCGTGGTCTGCCATCGCCGTCTTGAGCGCCGTCAGCGCACCGGTCAGTTCCGAGATCGGCGTGGACACGGTGGCCAGCAGCGACGTGTCGGGCTCGATCCCCGCCGCCTTGAGCGTCGCGACGTTCTGCGCCAGCTCGGTCTGGTAGCGCACGGCCGCGGGCAGCACCACGGTCGAACCGATCTCCAGCGTCAGCTTGGCCTCGACGCCGACCGTCAGGGTGTACATCTCGTACCGGACCTCTTCGCGACTACGCAGTTCACGCTCGTTGAAGACGCCATACTTCTCGAACACCGCGATCGCCTCGGGCTTGACCAGCTCGGGGATGGCGTCGATCGTGGTCTTGAGGTTCGGCAGACCACGCTCGGCGGCCTCGACCTGCCAGTTCTCCGAGTAGCCGTCGCCGTTGAACACCACCGCACCGTGCTCGGTGATGATCTCCGTCAGCAGCTTCTGCACCGCCATGTCGAAGTCTTCGCCCTCGCCGACGGCCTTCTCCAGCCAGCTGGCCATGTAGTCGAGCGAGTCCGCCATGATCGTGTTGATGATGATCATCGGCACGTTGATGGTCTGCCCCGAACCCGGCGCGCGGAACTCGAAACGGTTGCCGGTGAAGGCGAACGGGCTGGTGCGGTTACGGTCGCCGGGATCGGTCGGCAGGTGCGGCAGGGTGTCGACGCCCATGATCATGGTGCCCTTGCCCTTCGACGAGGTGGCCGCGCCCTTGGCGATCTGCTCGAACACATCGGCCAGCTGATCACCGAGGAAGATCGAGATGATCGCGGGCGGAGCCTCGTTGGCGCCGAGGCGGTGGTCGTTGGTGGCCGAGGCCACCGACACCCGCAGCAGGCCGGCGAACTTGTGCACCGCACGGATGACCGCGGCACAGAAGACCAGGAACTGCGCGTTCTCGTGCGGGGTGTCGCCCGGCACCAGCAGGCTGCCGAACTGCGCGTTGCCCAACGAGAAGTTGACGTGCTTACCCGAGCCGTTGACGCCGGCGAACGGCTTCTCGTGCATCAGACATTCCATGCCGTGCTTCTTGGCGATGGTCTTGAACGTCGTCATCAGCAGCTGCTGATGGTCGGCGGCGATGTTGGCCCGCTCGAACATCGGCGCGATCTCGAACTGGCCGGGCGCGACCTCGTTGTGCCGGGTCTTGGCCGGGATACCGAGCTTGAACAGCTCCCGCTCGGTGTCCATCATGAAGCCGAGCACCCGGTCCGGGATGGCGCCGAAGTAGTGGTCGTCGAATTCCTGGCCCTTGGGCGGCTTCGCACCGAACAGCGTGCGCCCCGCGTTGATCAGGTCCGGCCGCGCCAGGAAGAAGTGCCGGTCCACCAGGAAATACTCCTGCTCGGGACCGCAGAAGGACACGATGTGATCGAAGTCCTTGTGCCCGAACAACTTCAGAATGCGTTCGGCCTGCGCACCCATGGCCTGCTGACTGCGCAGCAGCGGCGTCTTGTAGTCCAGCGCCTCACCGGTCATCGACACGAATACCGTCGGGATGCACAGCGTGTTCCCGTTCGGGTTCTCCAGGATGTACGCCGGGCTGGTGACGTCCCAGCCGGTGTAGCCGCGCGCCTCGAAGGTGCTGCGCAGGCCACCCGAGGGGAAGCTGGAGCCGTCGGGCTCGCCCTGGATCAGCGTCTTGCCCGCGAACTCGGCCAACGTCTGACCGTCGGAGACCGGCTCCAGGAAGCTGTCGTGCTTCTCGGCGGTCAGGCCGGTCATCGGGTAGAAGACGTGCGCGTAGTGGGTGGCACCTCGCGACAGCGCCCAGTCCTTCATCACCGAGGCCACCGAGTCGGCCACCGTCGGGTCGAGCTTGGCGCCCTTCTCGATGCTCGCCGCGACGGACTTATAGACCGACTTGGGCAGCCGCAGCCTCATCTCTGCCAGCGTGAAGACGTTGGCACCGAAAATCTCGCCGGGAGCCTCGGCCGGGTCGAAGGTGAAAGCCGGGGGCACGTACGCCTCGACGTTGGTGATGGCCTTCAGACGGGCCGCATTACCGCTCAATGGAGTTCCTCTCGCCGCATGTGCTTGACCGACCCACGGTAGGAAGATTCGATGGCGGAACTGTTACGTGCGCGTCAAGGACGCAATTCGGATGTGACCGACGTGCTGATCCCTTGCGCCACATTGGTCTCACCCCAGCCACAATCTCGGCTTTTTGGTCGGTCGTCGAACCTATGTTCGAAGCATGCGGGACGGGGCGATCGAAGCGTTGGCGGCCTTGCGCGTCGCCTATGACGCCTTCGCCACCTGCGACTTCGAGGGGCTCACCCGCCCGGAACTGATCGCGGTCATGGACGAATACGAGTCCCTGACCTGCCGGCTGCCCTCCCAGACGCATCGCCTGCTGGCGCAACTGCAGGCCGAAGCCACGCCCAGGGAGATGGGAGCGAAGTCGTGGAACGCCGTGTTGCGGATCCGCTGGCGCCTGTCCACCGGCGAGGCCGGTCGCAGGTTGGCAGAGGCAGCCGACCTGCCCACGCAGGCGCAGATCGACAACGATCACCGCACGCTCGCCCAATGCCAGCACGACGCGATGCTCGTCGTCGGGCGCATCGCGCTGATGAGCGGTGATCGGGGACAGTTCAACGGGTTGCCGGTCTCCGGGTGGCGCTGTCGATCAGCGTCCCGAGATCGACGGCGGCAGCCACGGCGACCAACGCTGCCGCCACGATGGACGGCGGGTCCCGGTCGAGCACCACCAGCCCGATCGCCGGACTGGGGCCGTGCCTGACCATCGGCCGCGCAGCGAAGCCGGTCGGCACACCCAATTGCGGCAGCCACGCGGTGGACGCGATGGTCGCCCGCCGCGAATGGGTCAGGTGGGCATACAGCGCATCGACCGAGTCCGCCTCGACCGCGGGGCGGTACTGCACACCCTCGGCGGCCATGTTGGCGTCGAGGATGCGGCGATTGCGCATCGTGGTCGTCAGCACACACAACTCCAGAGCGGCGGCCTCGGCCCAGGACACCTCCGGCTGGCTCATCAGCCGGTGATCGGCCGGTGCGACCAGAACGTAGTTCTCCCGGTACATCTCGACCGACCGGGTGCCCGGCGGTGTTTCGTCGTCGAGGTACGTCAGCCCGGCGTCGATCTCGAAATCGGCCAACCGCCGGGCGATCTCCCGTGACGACAGCGCCTCGATGCGCACCGATGCGGCCGGATTGCGGCGCAGGAACTCCGCGGTGATGAACGGGCTGGCCGGGACCGCGGTCGGGATTGCGCCGAGCCGCGCCGTCGCCGTCAACCGCCCGCGCATCCGTTCGAGGTCGGCGAGCATCTCGTCGCGTTCGGCGATGATGCGTTGGGCCCACGCCACGACCCGCTGCCCCTCCTCGGTGAAACCCTCGAAACGACGCCCGCGCTGGACGATGACGATGCCCAGGTCGCGCTCGAGGCGGCGGATGGCCACTGACAGCGTCGGCTGGCTGACGTGGCAGCGCGCGGCGGCCCGCCCGAAGTGCCGTTCGGCGGCCAGGGCCAACAGGTAGTCCAGATGCTGCAGCAGCACGTCGCTTGCCATCGGCGTCACGATAGCCGTCATCTATCACCGCATGTCAAATACCGAATAGCGACCGCTTGCGTCCGGCCGGGACGGCCAGTTTCGAGGGCTACATTGGAAACCATGACCCGTGACATCGACGCCGGCTACGACGAAGCGGACGTCACGGTCACCGACGCCAAACACGAGGCCGCCGGGGTGAAGGCCGTCCTGGTCAGCATGCAGCGCGGCCTGGCGCAGATGGGCCCGGTGCGCACCGCAACAGCATTGGCGCGGCTGAACCAGCGGCACGGTTTCGACTGCCCCGGCTGCGCGTGGCCGGAGGATCACGGCGGCCGCAAGCTGGCCGAGTTCTGCGAGAACGGCGCCAAGGCCGTGGCCGAGGAGGCCACCAAACGCCGCATCACCGCCGATTTCTTCGCCCGTCATTCGGTGGCCGAACTCTGCGAGAAGCCCGAATACTGGCTGTCCCAACAGGGCCGGCTGACCGAGCCGATGGTGCTGCGGCCCGGCGCCACCCACTACACCCCGATCGACTGGGATGCCGCCTACCGGCTGATCGCCGACGAGCTCAACGCGCTGGACTCCCCCGACGAGGCGCTGTTCTACACCTCGGGCCGCACCAGCAATGAGGCCGCGTTCCTCTACCAGTTGCTGGTGCGCAGCTTCGGCACCAACAATCTGCCGGACTGCTCGAACATGTGCCACGAATCGTCGGGCACCGCGCTGGTCGACTCGATCGGCATCGGCAAGGGCTCGGTGACCGTCGACGACGTCGAACACGCCGACCTGATCGTCATCGCCGGCCAGAACCCCGGCACCAACCATCCCCGGATGCTCTCGGTGCTGGAGAAGGCAAAGGCCAACGGCGCCAACATCATCGCCATCAATCCCCTGCCCGAGGCGGGACTGATGCGGTTCAAGGATCCGCAGAAGGTGCGCGGCGTGGTGGGCCACGGAATCCCCATCGCCGACGAATTCGTCCAGATCCGCATCGGCGGCGACATGGCGCTGTTCGCCGGCATCGGCCGCCTCCTGCTGGAAGCCGAGGACACGGCCCCCGGCACCGTCGTGGACCGGGCCTTCGTGGACGGACACTGCGCCGGGTTTGACGATTACGCTCGCCAGACCCGCGAGGTCGACCTTCAGACGGTGCTCGACGCCACGGGGATCGACGAAGCCCAACTGCGCCGCGTAGCAGACAGTTTCATCCGCTCGCAGCGCACAGTCATCTGCTGGGCGATGGGCCTGACCCAGCAGCGGCACGCCGTGGCCACCATCGGCGAAGCCACCAATCTGCTGCTGATGCGCGGCATGATCGGCAAGCCCGGTGCCGGGGTGTGCCCGGTGCGCGGGCACTCCAACGTCCAGGGCGACCGCACCATGGGCATCTGGGAGAAGATGCCCGAGACGTTCCTGGCGGCACTGGACGCCCGCTTCGGGATCAGCAGCCCGCGCAAGCACGGTCACGACACCGTCGACGGCATCCGGGCCATGCGGGACGGGCAGGCCAAGACGTTCATCGGCATGGGCGGCAATTTCGTCTCCGCCACCCCCGACACCGAAGTCACCGAGGCGGCACTGCGCAATTGTGCACTGACGGTGCAGATTTCAACCAAACTGAATCGCAGCCACCTGGTGCACGGCCGGACCGCACTGATCCTGCCCACACTGGGCCGCACCGACAAGGACTTCCAGCAGGCCGGCAAGCAGTTGGTGTCGGTCGAGGATTCGATGTCGATGGTGCACCTGTCCCGCGGCAACCTGCACCCGCCGAGCGATCAGTTACGCAGCGAGGTGGCCATCGTCTGCCAACTGGCGCGCGCCGTGCTCGGGCCCGAACATCCGGTTCGGTGGGAGGCGTTCAATGCCGACTACGACCTGGTGCGTGACGCGATCGCCGACATGGTGCCCGGCTGCACCGACTACAACACCCGGGTGCGCCAACCCGACGGTTTCCAGCTGCCACACCCGCCGCGTGACTCCCGCGAATTCCCCACCCACACAGGCAAAGCCAACTTCTCGATCTGCCCGCTGGAATGGGTGCCGGTACCGCCGGGCCGGTTGGTGCTACAGACGCTGCGCAGCCACGACCAGTACAACACCACCATCTACGGCCTGGACGACCGCTACCGCGGTGTGAAGGGTGGCCGCCGGGTGGTGTTCGTCAATCCCGTCGACATCAGGGCACTGGGACTGCAGGACGGCGACCGGGTGAACCTCATCTCGGAGTTCGAAGGCCAGGTTCGCCGGGCCGATGACTTCCGGGTGGTCAGCTACTCCACCCCGCCGGGCAACGCCGCCGCCTACTACCCCGAGACCAACCCGCTGGTGCCGCTGGACCACACCGCGGTCAGGTCCAACACCCCGGTCTCCAAGGCCGTGGTGATCAGGCTGGAACCGAGGTCGGATTCATGGGCCGGGTAACCACGCGCCGCCGCATCAGCCACCGCAACGCCGACGGGGTGGTGGCCAGGCCCGAGACTCTGGTCGTCGAGGAGCCGCTGGAGATCCGCGTCAACGGCGCCCCGCTGACCGTCACCATGCGCACCCCCGGTTCCGACGTCGAACTGGCGCAAGGGTTTCTGCTCACCGAGGGCATCGTCGGCAGCCGCGATGACATCGCCACCGTGCGCTACTGCCAAGGCACCGGATCAGATGGCGTCAACACCTACAACGTGCTGGACGTGACGCTGGCAGCCGGGGTCCCCGCCCCCGATGTCGACCTGACCCGCAACTTCTACGCCACCTCCTCGTGCGGGGTGTGCGGAAAAGCCTCGCTGGAGGCGGTGCGCACGGTGAGCAGGCACTCCCCCGGCGACGATCCGACCACCATTACGCATGCGTTGCTGAGCGCACTGCCCACCAGACTGCGCAAGGCGCAGAAGGTGTTTGCCAGCACCGGCGGCTTGCACGGCGCCGCGCTGTACCGCACCGACGGTACCGAGCTGGTGGTCCGCGAGGACATCGGCCGACACAACGCGGTCGACAAGGTCATCGGCTGGGCACTGGAGACCCGGCGGATTCCCTTGTCGGGCACCGTCCTGCTGGTCAGCGGCCGCGCCTCTTTCGAACTCACCCAGAAGGCGGTGATGGCCGGCATCCCGATCCTGGCCGCCGTCTCGGCCCCGTCGTCGCTCGCGGTGGATCTGGCCGCGCAGGCCGGGCTCACCCTGGTGGCGTTCCTGCGGGGCGACTCGATGAACGTCTACACCCGCCCCGACCGGGTGCAGTAGCTCTACCTGCAATCTCCAGCCGTTCTCCACACAACCTCCAAACATGCCCACCCGCTGATCGACAAGCATCGTGGGCATGTCAGAGATCCTCATCGCCAGCTGCCCACCCGTCGGCCATGTCGGCCCGTTGCTCAACGTCGCCCGCGCCTTGGTGGACCGCGGCGACAGCGTGACCATGCTGACCTCGGTGCGCCATGCCGACGCCATCCGCGCCGCCGGTGCCCGTCCGCTACCACTGCCGGCCCCCGCAGACTTCGACGACACCGTACTGGACAGCGAGTTGCCCGGCCGGGCCGAGACCTCCGGCATCGCGCGGGTGAACTTCGACGTCAAACATGTCTTCGTGCGGCCACTGCCGTATCAGGCCGCAGCCCTCTCGGATGCCATGGCCACCAACACCTTCGACGCCATACTGACCGACGCATTCTTTCTCGGCGTCCTGCCGTTGTTGGCCAAGAATCGCCGCGACCGGCCGCCGGTGCTGTCCTATTCGACGACGCCGCTGTTCCTCACCAGCCGCGACACCGCGCCCGGCGGGATGGGCATGCTGCCCGGCGCCGGATGGCGGGCCAGGGCCCGTAACCGCGCCCTCAACCTGCTGGCCCAACGCGTACTGCTGCGGCCCGCTCACCAATCGCTCACCGCCATGCTGGACGTCCTCGGCCTTCCCGAGCCGTCCGCCTTCGTACTCGATTCGGGAATGCTGGCCGACCGCCTCATCGCACCGACCATCCCCGAATTCGAATACACCCGTAGCGATCTGCCTGCCCACGTGCGCTTCATCGGCGCCGTCACGCCCACTCCCGCAATCGATTTCACCCCACCGCCCTGGTGGCACCGTCTGGACGACGGCCGCCCCGTGGTGCACGTGACACAGGGCACCCTGGACAACGCCGATCTCGGCCGCCTCATCGAACCCACCATCGCCGCGCTCGCCGACGAGGACGTCACCCTGGTGGTCAGCACCGGCGGCCGCCCTGTCGACCAGATCCGCACCCCAGTGCCCGCCAATACCGTTGTCACCGAGTTCATTCCGCACGACGTATTGCTGCCGAAGGTCGATGTGATGGTCACCAACGGCGGCTACGGTGCGGTACAGCGTGCACTGATGGCCGGGGTGCCGCTGGTGGTCGCCGGCAACACCGAGGACAAGCCGGAAGTGGCGGCTCGGGTCGAATGGTTCGGCGCCGGAGTGAATCTGCGCTCCGGGACACCGTCACCGGCGGCGGTGCACCGCGCCGTCCGCGATGTGCTCAGCGACCGCACCTACCGCGCGACCACCGCGGAACTACAGCAGGCCTACGCGCGCCGCGACGGCGTCGCCGAGATCGCGGGCGTCATCGACGAGGCGATTGCCGAGCGGCGCGTGCCGGCGGGCCGGCATGGTTGACATCCTGATCGCCGCGCTGTCCTCCCGCGCGCACATCGCGCCCCTGCTGACCGTGGCCGCCGATCAGGTCGAGCGGGGCAATGCCGTCACGCTGCTCACCGGCATTGCCCAACCCCATGAGGTGCGTGCCATCGGGGCAAGACCGGCCGAACCGGCAGAAGTGCGCAACCGCAACCAGTTCGATGCGATTCTCGCCGACGAAGGGTTCATGGGACTGCCACTTCCGAGCGGCGGCCCGGCGTTGCTGTACTACACGCCCACCCTGGACGCGGCGCTGAGATGCCCCGGCGGCGCGCTCGCCGACCGACTGATCGTGCCGACCGTTCCCCCGTTCGAATACCTGCGCCGCGACCTGCCCGCCAATATCCGGTTCGTCGGGGCCGTGCACGCCCGCCCGTCCGGCGACTTCATCCCACCCCCGTGGTGGGCCGAACTCGACGCGCCCCGGCCGGTCGTGCACGTCACCGGTTCCACCCGGCTGATCGTGTCGACCCTGGACGCACTCGACTACGTCACCGTCGTGGTCACCGGCGGCACCCCGGCGCGGTCACGGATTCCCGCGAACGCCTTCGTCGCCGACCACATCCGGCCGGAGATGCTGCTGCCGAAGGTCGACGTGATGGTCACCGACGCCGGTTACGGCGCGATCCAGCGCGCGGTGGCGTCCGGGGTTCCCTTGGTGGTCGCGAGCAGCGCCGAGCGGGGCGCCTGGGTCGCCTGGGCGGGGGTGGGCGTCGATCTGGGCGCCTGTACCCCGCCGGCGGCCGCCATCGCCGACGCGGTCCACCAGATCCTGCGCGATCAGCGTTATCTGCGCCGGGCCCGCGAAGTGGAGGTCGCGTTCGCCCAGCGGGACGGGGTGGCCGAGATCGCCGCGATCATCGATGAGGTCACCCGACCCCGAAAACGACGTCATGCCTGTGTTCCGTTGTGGAACACAGGCATGACGTCGGATTCGACTTGTGAAACCTAGGCGGTCTTGTCGCGACGCTCGGCCCGAGTGGGCTTGCGCGGCACGATGGTCGGAAGCACGTTGTCCTGCACGGTCTCCCTGGTGACGACGACCTTGGCGACGTCATCGCGGCTGGGGATGTCGTACATGGCCGGCTGCAGGACCTCTTCCATGATGGCGCGCAGGCCACGGGCACCGGTACCGCGGTGGATGGCCTGATCGGCGATCGCGTCGAGGGCTTCCGGTGTCATCTCCAGCTCGACGCCGTCCATCTCGAACAACCGGGTGTACTGCTTGACCAGGGCGTTCTTCGGCTTGGACAGGATCTGAACAAGTGATTCCTTGTCCAGGTTGGTCACCGAGGCGACCACCGGCAGACGGCCGATGAATTCGGGGATGAGCCCGAACTTGATCAGGTCTTCCGGCATGACCTCGGCGAAGTGGTCCTGGGTGTCGATCTCGGCCTTGGACTTCACCTCCGCACCGAAGCCCAGTCCGCGCTTGCCGACGCGGTCGGAGACGATGCGCTCCAACCCCGCGAACGCGCCGGCCACGATGAACAACACGTTCGTGGTGTCGATCTGGATGAATTCCTGGTGCGGGTGCTTGCGGCCGCCCTGCGGAGGCACCGAGGCCTGCGTGCCTTCCAGGATCTTCAGCAGCGCCTGCTGCACGCCCTCACCGGAGACGTCGCGGGTGATCGACGGGTTCTCGCTCTTGCGGGCGATCTTGTCGACCTCGTCGATGTAGATGATGCCGGTCTCGGCGCGCTTCACGTCGTAGTCGGCGGCCTGGATCAGCTTCAGCAGGATGTTCTCGACATCCTCGCCCACGTAGCCGGCCTCGGTGAGCGCGGTGGCGTCGGCGATGGCGAACGGGACGTTGAGCATTTTGGCCAGCGTCTGCGCCAGGTAGGTCTTACCGCAGCCGGTGGGCCCGAGCATCAGGATGTTGGACTTGGCGAGCTCAACCGGCTCGACGCGGGAGTCCCGTGACTTCTCCTGCGCCTGGATGCGCTTGTAGTGGTTGTAGACGGCGACCGCCAGCGTCTTCTTGGCGGTGTCCTGGCCGATGACGTAGCCCTCGAGGAACTCGCGGATCTCCGCGGGCTTGGGGAGCTCGTCCAGCTTGACGTCGTCAGCGTCGGCCAGCTCCTCCTCGATGATCTCGTTGCACAGGTCGATGCACTCGTCGCAGATGTACACGCCGGGACCCGCGATGAGCTTCTTGACTTGCTTTTGACTCTTCCCACAGAACGAGCACTTCAGCAGGTCACCGCCGTCTCCGATGCGAGCCATGTGGGTGGGTCCTACTTCCTGTTGGCCGTCGGTTTTCACACCGCCTGGTGGGCTACTTCGGGTGTTTACCCGACGCTACCCGTTCGTTCCGTCCCGTTGCGACCGATAGGACCGAATCGCGTGGATGGTATTTGTTCGCGTGGAGGAGAACATATCCCTCCTGGCGGCTCCGCACCTGTCGGCGCGCGGACCGTGTCCCTGGCGTGTCGCCGGTGTAACGGAAACGCGTTCATCGAAGGTGTCTTCGCCGTGTTCCACGATACCGCGTGCTGCTACCGGCAAATGCGGAGATCGACACCCGTTCACCGTGAGGCCGATGCCTCATGTGCAGCATCCTTCCCACCCGGCACCGTGGTCCCATGACCACAGCACACACTCCCCTGGACGCCGCCTCCGCGGTACTGGCCCACCCCACCCTGCCGCCCGGCGACGACGAGCGGTTCGTCGGCTTCGGCGTGATGGGTTTTCCGTTCATCTCGGGCCACTATCTGGCTCTGCGCCACTTCCCGGCGACGACGTTCGCGCCCGCGTACCGGTCGGTGTGGCACCGCGACCCGGCCGGCGCGTGGACGTTCTACGCCACCACTCCCGCGCAGCAGAGTTGCAGCCGGTATTTCAGTACCGCCGCCCTGCACCAGGCCGTCCAGTGCGAGATCGACGTCGCCTGGGTGGACTCGTGGACCCTCTGCGTCAGCATCGACGGCCTGCTGGACTGGACCGTCGACATCAGCGCCAGCCCGTCGACCCGGCTGATGAGCGCCATCGGCCGGGCGCTGCCGGACCGGGCCTGGACCAACCGCCGCGCGCTGACCCTGATCGGGGCCTCGGCAGGCCCCCTGTTGCGGGCCGGGTCGGTCCGGTTGCACGGCGCAGCCCCCAACGGCCAGCGGTTCATGCTGGCCCCGGCGCAGGTGTGGCAGGCCACCGGCCACGCCGCCGTGCGCGGCGTCGACCTGGGCCGGCCCGGTCCACTGCCCCGGCAGCTGCGCCTCGCCGGGTTCCGGCCTCCGCAGCGCGGCCTGTTCGTCGTCGGATCCGGCCATTTCGAGAATTTCGACCCCGCCCGTCATCACAGTGCCGAAACAAACCGCCGCCCTGCATAATCGGCGCATGGCTGCGCCGGCCGAGACACCCAGCCGCGCCGAACTGCTCGCCGCCCTGTCCGTCGCGGTGGACCTGGGGCTGGGGCAGCCGGGCGAGCACATGCTGCGATCCGCGCTGATCGCGACCAGGCTCGCCGACCGGATGGGCCTGAGCCGCACCGATCGGGACTGCACCTACTACACGACGCTGATCATGTGGATCGGATGTCACGCCGACTCGCACGAATACGCGCGCTGGTTCGGCGACGACATCGCGGTCCGGCACGACACCTACCTCGTCGACAATGCCGGGTGGCCGCTGATGCGCTTCCTCGTCGGCAACATCGCCCGCGGCGAACCCCTGCTGCACCGGCTGAACGTGATGGCGACGCTGTTCGTCGACGCCCGCGGGCAGCTGTCCCGAATGATCCACTCGCACTGCACTTCTGCGGCACTGCTGGCCGACCGGCTGGGCCTGGGGCCCGACGTGCAGGCCGCGCTGGCGTTCGCGTTCGAGCGCTACGACGGCGGCGGGATGCCGACAGGGGTGCGCGGCGATGGCATCCCGATCCAGATGCGGGTGGCCCAGCTGGCCGACCTCGTCGAGGTGCATCACCGGACCGGCGGGGTGGCGGGGGCGGTGGCCGTGGCCACCCGGCGCCGCGGCGGCCAGTTCGACCCCGCGATCGTCGACGTGTTCGTCCGCGACGCGGACGCGATCCTGGCCGGGCCGGTGGCCGGCGACGCGTGGCAGGCCGCGCTGCAGGAAGCGCCCGACCGGCACGAGCACCTCGACGACGACGGCGTGGACGCGCTGCTGATGGCTCTCGGTGATTTCGTCGACCTGAAGTGCCCGTTCACGCTCGGTCATTCCCGCGCGGTCGCCCGGCTCGCGGGCGACGCGGCTGCGGTGGCCGGCCTGGAGGCGGCGACGGTCGCGCTGACCCGGCGCGCCGGACACGTCCACGACCTGGGCCGCATCGGGGTTTCCAACCAGGTGTGGTCCAAAGCCGGGCCGCTGACCTACGGCGAGTCCGAACGGGTCCGGCTCCATCCGTATCTGACGGTGCGGATCCTCAGCCAGGTGCGCGGGCTGGCGGAGGTCGCCCAACTCGCAGGCAACCACCACGAGTGCCTGAACGGCTCGGGATACCCGCGCGGCCTGCCCGAATCGGCGCTGGGGCTGCCCGACCGGGTGCTGGCGGCGGCGGTCGCCTACCAGTCGGGCTGCGAACCCCGGCCCTACCGCGAGGCGCTGACGCCGGCGTCGGCAGCGCGACGGCTGCAGGAACGGGTGCGCGCGGGAGAGCTCGACCGGATTGCCGTCGAGGCGGTGCTGCACGCGGCGGGCCATCTCTGCGAGCGGCCCGGCGGCCGCCCGGACGGTCTCACCCCACGCGAGGTGGACGTGCTGCGCCTGGTCGCCAGGGGCGCGTCGAACAAGGAGATCGCCGCATCGCTGCTGATCAGCGAGAAGACGGCCCGCAACCACGTCGAACGCACCTACGCCAAGATCGGGGTGTCCAACCGCATCGGTGCCAGCATGTACGCGCTGCGGCACGGGCTGGCGAACCCCGGATAGCGGGCACACGTGGGGCAAACGCCCCATGTACCCGGGTGCCGCGTCGCGAGACCCTGAGCTCATGAATCACACGATGAACAAAGCGGCCGTCAGCCTGACCACCGGCCTGGAAGACGCCGAACGGGTGACGGTGGCCTTCCTGGTCGCCGTCGGCGCCGCCGAGTCGGGCCGGCCCACCATGATGTTCCTGACCAAAGAGGCGGTGCGGCTGGTCGTCCCCGGGGTGGCCGTCGGCACCGCCTGCGACGGGTGCCCGTCACTTCAGCAGCTGATGGAGCGCTACCAGGACGCCGGCGGCCGCTACCTGGTGTGTCCGATCTGCATCCAGTCCAAGCACCTGGACGCGGACGGTTTCATCACCGGAGCCCAGGCCGGCGGGACCGTGCAGTTATGGGAATGGATCGGCGAGGGTGCCACGACGTTCAGCTACTGATCGCGACGCAGGAACCGAAAAGCGAGTGTCGTCCTACTCAGTCCACGCATATCGACGCGACCGACAATTTCGGTCTCAGAGCGTGACCAGAGGAAGGAACGATGATGAGAAGACCCAGGAACTCTCTTGCCCGTGCCGGTGGCGTCGCCGTGTGCACGTGCGCCCTCGCCGCCGGCCTGGTCGTGGTGCCGGACGTCGCGAGCCCGCCGCGCGCGGTGCCGCCCACCGCCGCCTTCGCGGCCGTATCCAAGCCGTTGACCGCTACCGTGCCCGACCTCGTCGCGCACGTGCGACAGTTCGCCGCGCTCGTCGATCCCCTGGTCCCCGAAAATGTTGCGCCCCAGCGATATTCCGCGGCCGCGGCCACCGCGACGCCCGGGCTGGCGACCTCCGTCGTCGGCACGACGATCGCGAACGGCGTTTTCCGAGTGGCGGCAGTGACCATCCGCGCGGTGGTGGCGGTGCTGTCACCCTTCGTCTACAACCCGGTCATCGGACAACCCGTCGGCGCGGCCATCATCATCACCCTGTTCGGGGGCGGCCTGGCCGCGGCGGCCGTGGCATCGGTCATCCTGCAGATCGATCAGGCAGTGAGCTCCCTGGTCGGGTTCGTCGGGTCGGCCCTGGGCCGACTCCTCCGACTGCCCGCGGCCCTGCTGCGCGGAGCGACCGGTCTGGCCGCCGCAACCGCGGTGCCCGGCCCCGCGGCGCGGACCGCCACCGCGTTCTCCGTCGACACGCGTGCCGCGCGAACCGCCGATGAGCCGGACATCCCGAGTGCACCACAGGCACCCCGTCGCGATGACGTGGACATCCAGCCACCCGCCGACGCGGTGGCGGCACCCGCCTCGAAGGACGACTCGGCGCCCGTCGAGCCCGAAACACCTGACGTCTCCGCACCGGCGACCGGTGACACCCCGGCCGCGACCGAGCCGTCCCCCGACGCGCCGGAGCCGCCCGCCGCGCCGGTCAAGCCCCGCACGAAGATCCGCCATTCGCACGGCAATGCGGAGCGGGGTTCCCGAGATTCGGCCGGCCCGACGACCAGTCATAAGAAGAACCCGAAGGCTGCGTCCCGGCCCGAGGCGCCGTCGTCGGCCGGGTCCACACCGGATTCCGCGGAGGGCTAGACCGAAAACGCGATTGCCGCGCGGATTCAGATGAATCCGCGCGGCAATCGCGATGCCAAAAACCTTGGCGGCTATGCGTTCTGGGCCGAGAGCTTCCGGTAGGCCAGCACGGTGTCGATGATGCCGTAATCCTTGGCCTCTGCCGCCGTCAGGATCTTGTCGCGGTCGGTGTCCTTACGGACGACAGCCGGATCCTTGCCGGTGTGCCGGGCCAGCGTGGTGTCCATCAGCGTGCGCATGCGCTCGATCTCGGCGGCCTGGATCTCCAGATCGGAGACCTGACCCTGGATCGCGCCGCCGACGGCGGGCTGGTGGATGAGCACGCGGGCGTTCGGCAGGGCCAGCCGCTTGCCGGGGGTACCGGCGGCCAGCAGCACCGCGGCGGCCGAGGCCGCCTGACCCAGGCAGACGGTCTGGATGTCGGCCCGGACGTACTGCATGGTGTCGTAGATCGCCATCAGCGAGGTGAACGAACCACCCGGCGAGTTGATGTACATGGTGATGTCACGGTCGGGATCCAGCGACTCGAGCACCAGGAGTTGGGCCATGATGTCGTTCGCCGAG
This sequence comes from Mycolicibacterium cosmeticum, assembly GCA_016197365.1. Taxonomy (GTDB): domain Bacteria; phylum Actinomycetota; class Actinomycetes; order Mycobacteriales; family Mycobacteriaceae; genus Mycobacterium; species Mycobacterium cosmeticum_A. The sequence continues at coordinate 22,253 of JACPVS010000026.1, forward strand.
GCGTCGTCGACCTGCACGCCGAGGAAGATGATGCGTTCCTCGAACAGCTTGTTGTACGGGTTGGACTCCTTGACACCGAAGCTGGAGTGCTCGATGAACGACGGCAGGATGTAGCGAGAGGAAGGCTGCATATCGGGGTTCATTTGATACCTGCTCCTGGTCCGTCGCCGTTAACGCTGACACTGGTGATGATGTGGTCGACGAAGCCGTAGGCGAGGGCCTCCGGCGCGGTGAACCAACGGTCACGATCCGCGTCGGTCTCCACCCGCTCCAGCGTCTGGCCGGTGAACTCGGCGTTGAGCCGGTTCATCTCCTTCTTCGTCAGCGCGAACTGCTCGGCCTGGATCGCGATGTCGGCCGCGCTACCGCCGATGCCTGCGGAGGGCTGGTGCATCATGATCCGGGCGTGCGGCAGGGCATAACGCTTGCCCTTGGTGCCCGCGGCCAGCAGGAACTCACCCATCGAGGCGGCCAGACCCATGGCGTAGGTCGCCACGTCGCACGGTGCCAGCACCATGGTGTCGTAGATGGCCATACCTGCGGTCACCGATCCACCCGGCGAGTTGATGTACAGGTGGATGTCCTTGACGGGGTCCTCCGCGGCCAGCAGCAGAATCTGCGCGCACAGCCGGTTCGCGATGTCGTCGTCGACCTGGGTACCCAGGAAGATGATGCGCTCGGCGAGCAACCGCTCATACACCGAGTCGATGAGGTTGAGCCCCGACGCGCCAGAACGCATGTCAGTCACGGCTGGATACCTGCTTTCTCGAGTTGTCGTACTCGTTCACCGACACTAACCAACGCGCAGCGAACCGCACGCCCAAGAGGGCGCGCGTTCGCTCACAGCGTCACTCAGCGGTGTCTTGATCTTTCTTGTCGGCCTTCTTCTCAGCCTTCTTGGCGGCCTTCTTGGCAGCCTTCTTCTCGGCCTTCTCCGCCTTGTCGGCATCGTCAGCCTCGTCGGCGTCATCAGCTTCCGGGGCTTCCAGAGCTTCCGGGGCGTCCTCGATCTCGGCCGCCTCGGCGTCGGCGTCAGCGCCACCGGCCGGGCCGAAGAACTCGGCCGTGTCGACCACAGCGCCGTCGGTGTCGGTGACGGTGGCACCGTGCACGATCGCGGCGATGGTCAGGCCGCGGCGCACATCGGCGAACATGGCGGGCAACTGATTGTTCTGCTGCAGGAAGCCCAGCAGCTGCTGGGGCTCCAGACCGTACTGCCGCGACATCAGCACCAGCCGCTCGGTCAGGTCGGCCTGGCCGACCTGGATGTCGAGCTTGTCGGCGATGGCATCCATCAGCAGCTGCGTCTTGACTGCCTTCTCGGCGTTGCTGCGGTTGTCCGCGTCGAACTCTTCGCGGGTGCTGCCCTGCTCGGTCAGCGACTCCTCGAACTTCGCCTCGTCGTGCTCCAGCTCGTGGATGGCGTTGTGCAGGGTGTCGTCCACCTGGGCCTGCACGATCGCCTCGGGCAGCGGCACCTCGATGTCGGTGAGCAGGGTCTCCAGCGCCTTGTCGCGGATCTGCTCGGCCTGCTGGATGCGCTTGGCCCGACGCACCTGCTCGATCAAGCTCTCCTTGAGCTCGTCGATTGTGTCGAACTCGCTTGCCAGCTGGGCGAACTCATCGTCGGCCTCGGGCAGCTCGCGCTCCTTGACCGAGTTCACCTTGACCGTCACCTCGGCCTCCTGGCCGGCGTGCGGTCCGGCGACCAGGGTGGTGTTGAACGTCTTGCTCTCGTCGACCTTGAGCCCGGTGATCGCCTCGTCCAGACCCTCGATGAGCTGGCCGGAGCCGATCTCGTGGGACAAGCCCTCGGTCTTGGCCTCGGGCACGTCCTCGCCGTCGACGGTGGCCGACAGGTCGATGGACACGAAGTCGCCCTCGGCGGCCGCGCGCTCGACACCGGTCAGGGTGCCGAACCGGGCGCGGAGGTTCTGCAGCTCGGTGTCGACCTCGTCGTCGCCGACGGCGATCGGGTCGACGCTGAACTTCAGCTCGGAGAGCTCGGGCAGCTCGATCTCGGGACGGATGTCCACCTCGGCGGTGAAGACCAGCTCTTCGTTGTCCTCAAGCTTGGTGACCTCGATGTCGGGCTGCCCCAGGGGCTGCACGTCAGCGGTGCTCACCGCCTCGCTGTAGCGGCTGGGCAGCGCGTCGTTGACGACCTGCTCCAGCACGGCCCCACGGCCGATGCGGGCCTCCAGGAGTTTGCGCGGCGCCTTGCCCGGGCGGAACCCGGGCAGGCGGATCTGCTGAGCCAGCTGCTTGAAGGCCCGGTCGAAATCGGGCTCCAGCTCGGCGAAGGGAACCTCCACGTTGATCCGAACCCGAGTGGGGCTCAGCTTCTCGACCGTGCTTTTCACTGCGTTACTCCTGTATGCGTCTTCTGGTGGCGTCGCGGCGTGCGGGGGCGGAACGTGTCGTCATGTCGCCTTCAGCAGCTCCGCGCGCTTCGCGAACAGGGTAGTTGACCGGGTTGGACGCCCGACACTTGGCGTCCCTGAGCAGACTCCCGGGGCCCCATTGCAACCAATCCGGTTACCGCTACGTACCGAATACGAACGGAATGATTATTCACCCCCACGGGTGGAACCCGTATGTCACAGTCACCCCCAAGGAGGTCAGTCGTGACTCAGCATCGGCTTGAAGACTCGAGCCCATTGGACAATTACGCCCCCGAGGAAGTGGCCCTTCGCCCCCGCGACGCCAAGTTCTCCTGGGAGAACACGCCGCTGCACTGGATGCCGGGTGACCCCTACGGCTCGCATGCCATCACCGCCCTGAACCTGTTCCTGCCGGTGGCCGAACGCTGGTTCGCCAAGCTGTTCACCGAGGCGCTCGAACACGTCCGCGACGAGCGGCTACGCGAGCAGATCATCGGATTCATCGGCCAGGAGGCCATCCACGCGAAAACCCACGATGTCGTCCTCGTCGAGTTTCTGCGCCGGCACGACATCGACCCCACCCGGTTCCTGGACCAGCTGGAATGGGTGGCCGGCCAGTACGACGTGCGCATCGCGAAGATCTCGTGCCCGGATCGTCGGCGCAAGGCGCTGGCCTCGGGCACCCATGCCCTCAACGGCGCCGAGCACTTCACCGGTGTGCTCGGCCATTGGGCCCTGAACAACGAGTGGGAAAGCCTGGACGTCGATCCGATGATGGCGGATCTGATGCGCTGGCACGGTGCCGAAGAAGTGGAGCACCGTCACGTCTCCTACAACGTGGCGAAATATTTCGGCATGGACTATGTCGCCCAGGCTGCCGGTGGGCTGATGGTCAGCGTGGTGTTCTTCGCGCTGGTCCTCCGCGGACTGAAGTTCCTGGTCCACGCGGATCCCGCGCTGCCCAACATGGGCTACACGCGACTGATGTGGAAGATGCACGTCTCCGGCAAGCGCGGATCGATCCCGACCATCGCCTATCTGTTCCGGACGGGGTCACGGCTGCTGCGGCCCGGCTACAACCCGGTCGATGAAGGCAGCACCGCACAAGCCGTCGCGTATCTGGCTGCCTCACCCGCCGCCCGCGCCATGCACGGATGATGCCGCGCTTCCTCCGCAGCCTGCTCAAGCCCTACGCCGGCGAACCGCCGCCCGGCCTGTACAAATCGACAGCGCCGGATCTGCTGATCCGCGTCGTCGGGGCAGCAGTGCCGCATTTCCTCTCCGTGGTGACGCGCCTGGGTGGCGACGCTGCACTGCCGGCGCTGCCCGCCGCCGTCAACCGAACGTCGTTGCGTATCACGGACCGGCAGATCGTGGCCGCCGACGGCCACGTGGTGGCACTGACCCTGGCTGCCCTCGACGACACTCCCCTGCCGCGCTGGCATCCGGGCGCCCACATCGACCTGCACCTGCCTTCCGGCCTGACCCGCCAGTATTCGCTGACCGGCGATCCGGAGTTGCGCGGCGAGTACCGAATTGCGGTGCGGCACAGCCTTGATGGCGCCGGCGGGTCCATCGAGGTGCACGGCCTGACGCTGGGCGGGATGGTCGAGGCGAGCGACCCGCGCAACGCGTTCATGATGCCGCTGCCCGGTTCGGCGTCCCAGTCGGCGCGGCTGCATTTCATCGCCGGTGGCATCGGTATCACGCCGATCCTGCCGATGATCCGGCTGGCGGAACGTCAGGGCGCCCAGTGGACGCTGTGCTACACCGGCCGCAGCCACGACGCGCTGGCGTTCACGGACGAACTGGCGCCCTACGGCGACAAGGTGCGGATCCGGACCGACGACGAGCACGGCCTGCCGAGCGCCGAGACCCTGCTCGAGGGGGTGGATCCCACCACCGCGGTCTACGTGTGCGGGCCTCCGCCGATGATCGACACGGTGCTTCGGGCCATCCCGGTGGATTCCGGCATCGAGGTGCACAGCGAGCGTTTCAGCGCCCCACCGGTGATCGACGGCGAACCCTTCGCGCTGGAACTCGCGCGCAGCGGCACCGTGGTGGACGTCGGGGCGCATCAGAGCGCACTGGCCGCCCTGCGCAATGCCGTTCCCACCCTTGCCTATTCATGCCAGCAGGGGTACTGCGGCACGTGCGTGCAGCGGGTGATCTCCGGCGAGGTGGACCATCGCGACACCCTGCTCACCGAGGCGCAGCGCGACCTGGGGCAGATGCTGGTGTGCGTATCCCGGGCCAAGGCACCCCATGAGCGGTTGGTGCTGGACGCCTGAAACGGGTGGGTCGGGGTGACAGGATTTGAACCTGCGGCCTTCCGCTCCCAAAGCGGATGCGCTACCAAGCTGCGCTACACCCCGTGTCTCGCTGCGGTCGAGATACTACGGGTTCAACACGCGGGACGGTCAATTGGCATTGTCCGCGCCCTCGCCGGTACAGTCTTGCGTTGCACCAACGTGCGGGCGTAGCTCAATGGTAGAGCCCTAGTCTTCCAAACTAGCTACGCGGGTTCGATTCCCGTCGCCCGCTCCATAAACCGCCCTGACCAGGGCGGTTTTGTGGTTTCAGGGGCAAAAAGCGCCGCCCGTCCCCGACTGCTTCGCTTCTCGCCGGCGGCGCACGTCGTCCGCACCGGGCGATCCAGAGCACGTCTCCCCGTCGGATGATTCTCGCAACGGGCCCACATTCCCGTCAGCAACGTCATCAGTGGTCTTCATCCGACGAATACCTCGATGCCCACCCACGCCCCGCCGGCGCGCCGGTTGCCGCGCAGCCCCAGTCGGCCTCACTCGTGGCGGTGCGGTGTCGCACACCCACCACCTCACCGAGTGGGTTTGCTGTCTACTTTCGTTAGCAATCGATTCTCCGCGGCCGGAACGCATTCATTCTCGCGGATGTAAATTCACCCTGAGTTCATTCTCAGCAAGTGTCGGAGAACTATTTCCACCGCCGCCGGCGCGTTCACTCGACCAGGGTATGCAATGGAAATACCCGTGGGATTGCGCGTGCATATCACTGTGAACAGCGCATACGATCCTGACTAGAGGATCTGGACTCGCACTCGATCCGTCCGAACGGGCGTGGTCGGATTTACCTTCCAGCTCGAGCGGCAGCGGTCCTGGGCAAATAATTTACTGGGCAGTTAATATATTGGGGCATCGCGAGATGGTCACGGCTCTGGCCCCTTCGGCAATTGCTGTGGTAACTTCCAAATGCCAACAGAGCAGTTTGCTAACGGGAGGACAAATCATGGATCGTCGTCAGGGGATGCGACACAAGGTAGTTGCCGCCGTGGCCGTGGCCGGTGGCGGGATCGCGATCACGCTCGCCTCGGCAGGTGTGGCCGCCGCCGATTCGCAGCAAAACATCATCACCCAGCTGGGCAATGGTGCCACCAACTTGCAGGTTCAGCTCGGCAACGCCGGCACCAACCTCCAGAACCAGCTCGGCGCCGCAGGCACCAACCTGCAGAATCAGGTCGGAGCGGGTGGCACGAACGGCCAGACCCAGGTCGGCAACGCCGGCACCAACCTGCAGAACCAGGTCGGCGCCGCGGGCACCAACCTCCAGAACCAGGTCGGCGCCGCAGGCACCAATGTCCAGAAGCGCACGGGCGCGGCCGTCAGTGGCATCACCAAGGCCATCGGCAAGGCTTTCGGGGGCTAGTCCTGCCGGCTGGCCGGCGCGTCGACGGCCGCGAGACAACATCTCGGACACCGCCGGGAACTGATAGCGAAAAGCATCAGTCCCCGGCGGTGTCCGATTTTCGTTGCGCGACGGTGCACACCCGCTTCAAAAATTTGCCCCAGCGGTGCGATCCGCGATTTCGTCCATTCACCAGGGAATACTCATCACTCTGAAAATCTTCCGCTAATTGACTGATGAAGCAATTTTGGAATGATCTCGTCAGCGAATCCTCTGGAACACATATCACCAGCTAGTCGACAGTGCCGACACATCTCGCCAGATCTGATTGCGCAGCGAAAACCCACACGGTATAAGTATGCGATGACTGCATCGCCACTCCCATTCACCAGCGGCGAGCAATCAACAGTTGTCGATATCGACAACGTTGCTGATGTCCTCCGGCGCGATCCCACGCGATACCTCTGGCTGATGGTGCCGGCCACCCCGGGCATGGTCGCGCTGTCCTGGCTGCTGGTGTGGACGACAGGGCAGACGGCGTTCTGGTGGACCGGTCCCGTTCTCACGTTCGTCGTCATCCCACTGCTCGACCACGCGCTCGGCCAGAAGGACAGGCGCCACATCTCCGATCAGGCGCTGGCCGCACTGGAGGGCGACCGGTACTACCGGGCGGCCACCCACCTGTACCTTCCCGCGCAATACCTTTCGTTGATCTTCGCGTGCTGGTTGTGGAGCGGCGGCGGCTGGTTGCACATCGCGGTCGCGGGCAAGGTGGGTTTGATGGTGGCCACCGGCGTGGTCGGCGGGATCGCCAACAACGCCGCTCACGAACTGGGCCACAAACGCGGTCGCACCGAACGGATGCTGAGCAAGCTGGCGCTGGCGCAAAGCTTTTACGGGCAGTTCTACGTCGAACACAACCGCGGACACCACGTGAAAGTGGCCACCGCCGAGGATCCGGCCAGCGCACGGTTCCGCGAGACGGTCTACGCGTTCGCGGCTCGGTCGGCGCTGGGAAGCACTCGCTCCGCTTGGATGCTGGAACGGAAACGACTTGCCCGCCAAGGACATTCACCGTGGTCACTACGCAATGACGTGCTCAACGCCTGGTTGCTCAGCGCGGCGTTGTTCGCCGGGCTGACGGCCTGGTTCGGCGCCGTCGATCTCCCGTGGCTGGCCGGCCAGGCGGTCCTGGGCGTGTTCCTGCTGGAAGCCATGAACTACCTGTCGCACTACGGGTTACGACGGCGCAAGCTGACGTCGGGCCGCTACGAACGTCTGCGCCCGGCGCACTGCTGGAACGGCAACGCCGTCATCACCAACGTCTTTCTTCTGCATCTGCAACGCCACTCCGACCACCACGCCAACCCGCTGCGCCGCTATCAGGCGGTGCGCCACACCGAACACGCCCCGCAGCTTCCCGCCGGATACGTGGCGATGCTCGTGCTCGCGCTGTGCCCGCCGCTGTGGCGGCGCGTGATGGACCCGCGGGTGCTGGCCCTCTACGACGGCGACATCACCAAGACGGCACTGCGCCCGCGGGACGCGCGACGCCACGCGACGTCAACGACCTGAGGCCGCTCTCAGTTCGAGCCGGAGACCGCCCCGAACCTGTCGGTACGCTGAAAATCATGAACGGCCTGCTCCTCGTCCTGATCGTCCTCGTCATCCTCGCGATCGGTTTCGCGGTGTACAGCTCGCAGAAAGCCACCGGACGCCGCACCGCCGCCTCGCTGGACGACGCCAAGGCCGACGCCCGCCGCGTCATCGAGCGGCTCGGCGGTCAGGTGTTCACCCTGAGCGGGACCGACGACGCGGCCAAGCAGGCCCTGGCCGATGCCTCGGAGCGCTACACGGCCGCCTCCTCGCAGATCGACCAGGCGAACACCGCCAAGCAGGCGCAGCTGGCCAAGGAGAGCGCCATCGAGGGTCTGTACTACGTGCGCGCGGCGCGTACCGCCATGGGTATGGACCCTGGCCCGGAATTGGAGACCCTGGATGGTCAGCGGTCGGCGGGCGCCGTCACCGAGGATCGTCGAATCCAGTTCGAGGGCAAGGAGATCGAGGCCTCCCCCGGTCCGTCACAACGCACCCCGAACTACTACCCGGGCGGCCGGGTCGCCGGCCGGCCGGTGCCCGCCGGCTGGTACTCCGAACCGTGGTGGAAGCCGGCTCTGGTGGCCGGCGCCTGGGGTATCGGGTCGGTGCTGCTGTTCGACGCCCTGTTCTCCGGGATGCACGGCGTGGACTACGGCGCACAGGGTTTCGAGAACGGCTACGGTGACGGCTTCCAGCAGGGCCTGGAGCAGGGCGAAATGTCCGCCGACGGCGGCCAGGACATGGGCGGCCAGGACATGGGTTCCGACGGCGGTTGGGGCGGGGACAGCTGGGGCGGCTCCGATGGGGGTGGCGATTTCGGCGGCTTCGACGGCGGCGGGGACTTCGGCGGCTTCGACTTCTGATCCGGCACCGAAAAGTGTGGGATCGGTAGCGGGTCCAGCGCGCCGGCTTTGGCTACGCTGAGCGCCATGAACGGCATGCTGCTGATCCTCATCCTGTTCGTCGTGGCAGGCATCGGGTTGCTGGTGTACGCGTCGTCGAAGGCCACCGGAGGCCGCAACGCGGCCGCCCTGTCCGACGCCAAGGCCGACGCCCGGCGCGTCATCGAGCGGCTCGGCGGTCAGGTGTACAACCTGACCGGCACCGACAACGCCTCCAAGCAGGCGCTGGCCGATGCGTCGGAGCGGTACAACGCCGCCGCAGCCCAGATCGATCAGGCCACGACCGCGCGCCAGGCCGCGTTCGCCAAGGAGAGCGCAATCGAGGGCCTCTATTACGTGCGCGCCGCGCGGGCTGCGATGGGCCTGGATCCCGGGCCGGAACTGGAGACGCTCAGCGGCCAGCGCGGGGCCGGCTCCGTCACCGAGGATCGCCGGGTCACCGTGGAGGGCAGGCAGATCGAGGCCTCCCCCGCCCCGTCGCAGCGCACGCCGAACTACTATCCCGGCGGCCGGGTCGCCGGGCGGCCGGTCCCGGCCGGCTGGTACTCCGAACCGTGGTGGAAGCCTGCCCTGGTGGCCGGCGCCTGGGGTGTCGGGTCGGTGCTGTTGTTCGACTCGTTGTTCTCTGGGATGCACGGAGTCGATTACGGCGCACAGGGTTTCGAGAACGGCTACGGCGCCGGTTTCGACCAGGGCTATCAGCAGGGGTTCGACCAGAGCTCCGGTTCGGACGGCGGTGTCTGGGATACCGGCAGCGGCGGCTCGGACAGCGGCGGCGGATCCGGTTGCAGCGGTTCGAGTTGCAGTGGGTCCAGTTGCGGCGGCGGGGGCTGTGGCGGCGGCTGCGGCGGCAGCTGACTACAGCCGGCTCTCCAGCCTGGAAGACACCCCGGCCTCCTGCAGGTCGAGGCGCTCCAGCATGGCGCGCACCGCCTCGTCCTCGATGCGCCCCTCGTCCCGTTCGGTGATCAGCGCGGCCCGCTGCGCGGACAGCACGTCGCGGTAGAGCGCGGAGAAGACCTTCGCCCGCTTGGTCGGCGCCTCGGGATCGGGCATCTCATCGACGTCCTCGGAATGGCGGGCGACGGCCGTGCGGATCTCCGCGAGCACCCGCGGGTCCATGTCCACGGGCGGGTTCGCCCGGAATTCGGCGATCACGTCGTCGGCTGCGGCGTGCACCACCCGTTCGGCCTTGAGTTCCTCTTCGCGGTCTTCGGCGTGGTCGTCGTTGAACCGCGACAGTTGCAGGCGCCGGATCAGCCACGGCAGCGACCAGCCCTGAATCAGCAGTGTGCCCACGCTGACGACGAACGCGATTGCCTGAATGGTCGCCCGCTCCGGGAAGGGTTCGCCGGACATCGTCGTCGCCGGAATGGCGGCCGCGGCGGCCAAGGTGACCACGCCGCGCATCCCGGTCCACGAGACCACCACGTTCTCCTGCCAGCTCAGCGTGCGCCGGTCGATCCGCGACCGCCACTTGCCCCGCGGTTTTCGCCGGGTCCCCAGCGCACCGCGACCGCTCTCGGGTGCGGGCACGCTCAGCCGGGTTTCGACGTGGCGGAACAGCTTGTTGCGGCCGAACATCGCGAACACCGACAGTGGCCGGATGACCAGCACGATCACCAGCACGATCATCGAGGCGACCGCGACCTCCATCAGTGATTCGTGGGCCTCCCGCAGGTCCTCCAGCACGAAGCGCAGATGCAGGCCGATATAGGCGAAGACGAAGGCCTCCAGCAGCACGTCGACGGAATTCCAGACGTAGCGCTCCTGCAGCCGGGTCTGATATCCCGCGCCGAGAGTGCCGTTGCCGACGACGAATCCGGCGACCACGACGGCCAGCACACCGGAGGCGTGCACCTCCTCGGCGACGATGAACGCCGCGAACGGCACCACCAGACCCTGCACGGTCTCCAGTCCCGGGTTGGCCAGTCGCCTGCGGATCCACAGCGTCACGTACCCCAGCGCCAGGCCGACGATGGGTCCGATCACGGCGCTGTAGCCGAAGAGCAGGAACGGATTCGCGATGAACGTGTGGCCGCCGGCCACCTGGGTCACCGCCACCGAGAACAGCGCCAGCGCGGCGGCGTCGTTGATCAGGCTCTCGCCGGTGAGGATCGCCATCACGCGTTTGGGCAGGCCGAGTTTGCGGCCGACCGCGACGGCGGTGACGGCGTCCGGGGGCGCCACGATGGCGCCGAGCACCAATGCGGTGGCGAAGGTCAGCGGCACCAGCGCCAGCCAGGACGACACCGCGGCCACCGCGAACGCGCTGACCGCGACCAGGGCGACACCGAGCCCGAGAATCGGGCGGATGTTGCGCAGGAAGGTGGGGAACGAGAAGTCCAGAGCCGCCGAGTACAACAGCGGTGGCAGCACCACCGTCAGCAGGATGTGCGAATCGAGTTCGGGTGCCTCGAATCCGGGCAGGAAGGACACGGCGATGCCGACGACCACGATCATCAGCGCGGGTTCGAACCCGCGGCGATGGGCAATGGCGGTGACCAGGATGGCGCCGACGACGACGAGGATCAATTCCACAACGACGATTGTCCCGTCAAAGTCGCCGGCGTGCCCGGCCTACCCCTCAGGACTGGCAGTTCGGGCACCAGAACACGTTGCGTGCCTCCAACTCCGCGGTGCGCACCGCCGTTCCGCAGACCCGGCAGGGATCGCCCGCGCGGCGATACACGTAGGTGCGCGGGCGGCCCTCCCGGTAGGAGGGTGCGCCGCGATCGTCCTCGGGCCGGACGACGACGATCTTGCCGCGCCGCACCCCGACCTTCATCAGGGCGACCAGATCGGTCCACATCTCGCCGAATTCGTCGGCGTCGACGTGGGTGCCGGGCCGGTACGGGTCGATCCGGTGCCGGAACAGCAGCTCACTGCGGTAGACGTTGCCCACCCCGGCCATCACCGTCTGGTCCATCAGAAGTGCTCCGATGGTTCTGCGGGACTTGGTGATTCGCTTCCAAGCCAATTCTGGGTCGGCATCGGCGCGCAGGGGGTCGGGGCCCAGCCGGGCCACCACGTCGTCGACGGCTGCCTCGTCGATCAGCTCGCAGAGCGTCGGCCCGCGCAGGTCGGTGCCGTACTCGGCGCCCACCATGCGCATCCGCACCTGGCCGACCGGCAACGGTAGCGGGACAGGCGCCTCGGTGAAGGTGCCGTAGAGCCCGAGGTGCACGTGCACCACCGCGCGCTCGGTGTAGTGGTGGAACAGGTGCTTACCCCACGCATCGGCCCGGCGCAGGACCTGGCCGTTGACCGCGGCCGCGTCGGCGAACCGGCCCTGCGGGCTGGACACCGTCACCGGTGCGCGCCCGAAACGCTTCTGGTGCAACCGGGCCAGCCGGTGCAGGGTGTGCCCCTCTGGCATCGATCACGCCATGTATCAGGCGGGAGCGCCGGGAACGGGCGGCGCGATGTGGTCCTTCTCGTACTGCGCGAGGATGTCGATCCGACGCTGATGGCGCTCGGCTTCCGACCACGGGGTGGTCAGGAACGCGTCGACGATGGCCAGCGCCTCCTCTGTGGTGTGCATCCGGCCGCCGATGCCGATCAGCTGGGCCTTGTTGTGCTGGCGGGCCAGCTGCGCCGTCTCGACGCTCCACGCCAAGGCGCAGCGGGCGCCGGGCACCTTGTTCGCGGCGATCTGCTCACCGTTGCCCGAACCGCCGAGCACGATGCCCAGGCTGTCCGGATCGGCGACGGTCTTGAGAGCCGCCGCGATACAGAACGCCGGGTAGTCGTCGTCGGCGTCGTAGGTGAAGGCACCGCAGTCGATCGGTTCGTGGCCGTTCTTCAGGAGATGCTCGATGATGGTCTGCTTGAATTCGAGTCCGGCGTGATCGGCACCGAGGTAGACGCGCATGGGGGTAACCCTAACGTGTCAGCGCGTCGCCACCAGACCCGCGACGAGGAGGTCGAGCAGCCGCGCGGCCTGCTCGCCGGACTGGCTCGCCAGGAAGATCCCGAGCAGGCTCGATACGACGTCATCGGGCGTGACGTCGGCGCGCAGGCTGCCGTCTGCGACACCGGCTTCCAGCAGGATCGTCACCGCCCCCACCACGCTGTCCCTGGTCTGGCTGGGCTGCACGACACCCGCGGTGAACATCGCGTGCAGCGACTCGGCCATCCCCCGTTTGGCCGCGACGAACTCCGCGTAGCGGTCCATCCAGCGGCGCAGCGCCACCGCCGGAGGGTGGCGTCCCGCCAAGTCGGCCGCCGACGCCGCCACTTCCTCGAGTTCGGTGCGGTAGACCGCCTCCACGAGGGCCTCACGGTTCGGGAAGTGCCGGTACAACGTGCCGATGCCGACGCCGGCGTCGCGGGCGATGCCCTCCAGCGACACCGGCCCGTCGGCGGCCGCGAACGCGGTCGCCGCGGAAGCGAGCAGGCGCTCACGGTTGCGTCGCGCGTCGGCACGTTCGGCCATAGCGGAGGCTCCTCCGTTTTGCTACGGTAGAAAACGGAGGTTCCTCCGCATCGTTGTCGAGTATGACATTTCAGGAGTTGGACATGAGCACTTCGCATCCCGGTGGCACCGGCACGCTAGCCGGACACATCGTCGCGCGCGTCGGCTACGGCGCCATGGGTCTCGGCCACGAACTCCCCCACGACGACGCGACGGCGGTGCTGCGCCGGGCCGTCGAACTCGGGGTCAACCACATCGACACCGCCTCGTTCTACGACGACGGGGTGGTGAACCGGCGCATCCGCGACGCCCTGGCCCCCTACCGCGACGACCTGGTGCTCGTGAGCAAGGTAGGCGCCCGGTCGGTCGCCGACGGCCCGATCCCGCTGGCACTGGCCCAGCATCCGGCCGATCTGCGCGCCGCCGTCGAACTCGACCTGGCCGGCCTGGGCGTGGAGCAGATCCCGGTGGTGAACCTGCGGCGCGCCGATCTGGGGCCCGGGCTGGTCGCCGAGGGCGAACAGATCGTCGACCTCGACGATCAGCTGGCGGAGATGATCACACTGCGCGACGAGGGCAAGATCGGCGCCATCGGCATCAGCAACATCGACGTCGCCACCCTGCGCCGCGCGCTGCCCGCCGGGATCGTCTGCGTGCAGAACGCCTACAACCTGCTCAACCGCACGCACGAGGACGAACTCGAACTGTGCGCGGCCCACGGCATCGCCTGGGTGCCATTCTTCCCCCTTGGTTCGTCGTTCCCCGGCCTCCCGAAGGTCACGGAAAACGCTGTGGTGCAACAGATCGCGACGGAGACGGGCGCCACCGGCGCGCAGGTCGGCCTGGCCTGGCTGCTGACGCACGCGCCCAACATTCTGCTGATCGCCGGCACCACTTCGGTGCCGCACCTGGAACAGAACCTGGCCGCCGGCGACGTCACGTTGAGCGCCGAGCAGCTGTCGGCGCTGGACGCGGTGCCCTCGGTGCTACCCGATGGTGATGGCGTCGAGGCGTTCCTTGATGAAGGCCGATGACGTCACCGGGTCCAGCCCGGACACCTTGCCGACCGGCGGCTCCAGTGGCGTCACCAGTGCGTCGTGGTTGGCCTCGTAGAAGTAGATCAGCGACACCAGATCCTCTTCGGGGGCGTGCGGCTGCGGTGGCAGCACGCGGTGGCGTCCCGACGGCCAGCGCCGGCCGCTCCAATACTCCAGCAGGTCACCGATATTCACCGTCAGCGCACCCGGTTCCCACGGTGCGTCCTCCCAGCCCGCCGCCTCGGAATACACCTGCAGTCCGCCGGCCCCGGGTTCGCGGTCGAGCACGGTGACGGTGCCGAAGTCGGTGTGCGGGCCGATGCGGAACTGGCCGGGCTCGGGCTCACCCACCACGCTCACCGGCGGATAGTGGTTGATGTTCATCGTCCAGGTGGGCTGATCAGCCAGGGCGACAAAAGGATTCACCGATAGCCCGAGCGCGTGGGCGAACAGGGCCAACAGGTCGTCGGACACCTTGCGCATCTGCTCGGTGTACTCGGCGACCAGCGCCTGCAGGGCGGGCACCTCGGCCGGCCACACGTTGGGCGCGAACCAGACGCGGTCCACCTCCGGATCCCCGGTGGCGGTTTCGGCGCCCAGGCTGTAACTCTCCTTGAGATCCGGTGGGGTCTCGGTGCCCTCGGCGTAACCGTTGGCCTCCGCGCCGGGGCCGATCCAGCCGTGGCCGCCCACCGGCACCGAGTAACGCGCCTTGACCTCGCCGGGCAGCGCGAAGAACTCTCGGCTGGCCGCGCGCACCCGCGCCGCCAGACCGGTGTTCACCCGGTGCCCGGTGACGACGATGAACCCGGCCCGCTGCAGACCCTCGTCGACCTCGGCGGCCAACGCGTCCGCCCCGGCGCCGCCCGCATACCACCGGGAAATATCCACTGTCGCAATGGCGCTCATTCGCCGATATCCTCCGCCCACAATTCCGGCTTCGCGGCGATGAAGTCTTCCATCATCGTCACGCAGCGCTCGTCGTCCAGCAGCGTCACCGCCACCCCGTGCTCGGCCAGCCAGTCATGGCCACCATGGAAGGTACGCGCCTCGCCGATCACCACGGCACCGATGTTGAACTGCCGCACCAATCCGCTGCAGTACCAGCACGGCGACAGCGTGGTGACCATCACCGTGGACCGGTACCCGCGCTGGCGGCCCGCCGCGCGGAACGCGTCGGTCTCGGCGTGCACCGACGGATCGTCGTTCTGCACGCGGCGGTTGTGCCCCGCACCGAGCAGCTCACCGTCGGCGCTGAACAGGGCGGCGCCGATCGGTATCCCGCCTTCGGCCAATCCTCGTCGGGCTTCCTCGACGGCGATGTCGAGCATCCGTTCCGGCGTCATACCAGGGCACGCTCCGCGGTGATCTTGCTGCGGCACAACACCAGATAGCTTGCGCCGGCGATCAGGAAGCCGACGAAGAAGGTGATGTCACCGAGCTGCGGGACGGCCTCGGCGATGACACCGACGAACTTGGCCTGGTTGGAGAACAGCACCACCGACACGATCAGGCCGAGCAGGAAGGCCAGCAGCCCGGTCCAGTTGGCGTAGGAGCGGTCGTAGAGGAAGCCGGCCACCGGCTGTCCGCGGCGCAGGTACTGATCGGCGAACACGACCCCCAGCCACGGCCCGATCCAGTACGCGATGATCAGCAGGAACGCCTCGTAGCTGGCCGCGGCGTCGGCCAGCGCCCACCAGGCGATCAGGAAGCCCGCCACTCCGAAGAACACCGTGACCAGCGCGCGCGCCACGTGGTGGGGCAGTTTGATGCCGATGGTGACGAAAGCCATTGCGCCGGAATAGACGTTGATCGCGTTCGCGGCGACCGCACCGATGGCGATGGCCAGCAGCGTCAGCTTGGCCAGCCAGGAACTCAGCTCCGAAGTGAACGCCTCGGTGGGGTTCTCCGACAGCGCGGGCCCGATGGTGACGGATGCCGCGCCCACTACCTCCAGCAGCACGCACGACACGAAAAGCCCTGCCGCCGCGAAGAACCCGGTCAGCTTGGTGTTGATGCCGGTCGGCAGGTAGCGGGTGTAGTCGGCGGCGTACGGGGTCCAGCCCGCGGCGTAGCCGAAGGCCGTGCCGACGGTCAGCAGGAAGCCGCCCAGCCCGCCCATGCCGCCTTCGAGGG
This sequence comes from Mycolicibacterium cosmeticum, assembly GCA_016197365.1. Lineage (GTDB taxonomy): Bacteria > Actinomycetota > Actinomycetes > Mycobacteriales > Mycobacteriaceae > Mycobacterium > Mycobacterium cosmeticum_A. The sequence continues at coordinate 38,388 of JACPVS010000026.1, forward strand.
CCGGTGCGCCGGGCTGCGACTTGGCCAGGATGGCCACCGAGGTGATCGCGAAGATGACCGCGAGCACCGGGAACGCCCACTTCTCGAACGCCTGCACCAGGTTGTGCCCGAAGAAGGCCAGCGCGGTCTGCAGCACCACGATGATGACCAGCGCCAGCAGCGGCCCGATGTGGAACAGCGTCGAGAGGGCGAACGCCCCGCTGACGCTGTTGGTGGCGAACCACCCGACCCCGGCGGTGATCGACATCAGCACCGCGGGCACCACGTTGCCCTTGAATCCGAACGGCAACCGGCCGAGCACCATCTGCGGCACACCGTGCAAGGGTCCGCGCGCGGACAGGAAGTAGTGCGCGATGGCGCCCAACGCGGTGCCCAGCACGATGCCGCCGACGGCCTGCCAGAACGTCATGCCGTAGTAGGCGACGGCGAGGACGCCGACGAAGATGGTGGCGAACTCCAGGTTGGGCGAGGTCCATGTCCAGAAGAGTTGGCTGGGCTTGCCGTGCCGGTCGGACTCGGCGATGAACTCGTTCCCGCCCGGTTCTACGGCTGCGATCTTGTCTCTGTAGGACCCGTCGGTGGAGGGTTCGGCCGCTGTCATGAGAGGTACCCTCTCATCCCGTCCCGCGGCGTGCAGTTCGGATCGGTGAGTTACCTGCCAGCCCCTGCGGCCGAAACCTCGGTGAACATCCTGAATCGCGACCGATTCCGCACGTCAGCCCCTAGTCGAACTCGGGCGACTCCGTCCGGGTCCGCTTGAGCTCCCAGAAGTGCGGGTAGCCGGCGAAGATCACCGAGGCATCCCACAACTTGCCTGCCTCTTCACCGCGCGGGATGCGCGAGAGGACCGGGCCGAAGAACGCGGTCTTGTTGACGTGGATGGTGGGCGTGCCGACGTCGGGTCCGACGGGGTCCATGCCTTCGTGGTGGCTGGTGCGCAGCGCCTCGTCGAACTTGTCGGAGGTGGCGGCCTCGGCCAGTTCCGCGGGCAGGCCCAATTCTTCCAGCGACTCGCGGATCACCACGGCGAAGTCCTTGTTGCCCTCGTTGTGGATCCGGGTGCCCAAGGCGGTGTAGAGCGGAGCCAGGATCTCCGGACCCTTGGCCTGCTCGGCGGCGATGGCGACGCGTACCGGCCCCCATGCCTTCTGCATCAGTTCCACATAGTTCTCGGGCAGGTCGCGCCCCTCGTTGAGCACGGCCAGGCTCATCACGTGGAAGTTGACGTCGATATCCCGGACCTTCTCGACCTCCAGGATCCAACGGGACGTGATCCACGCCCACGGGCACAGCGGGTCGAACCAGAAGTCAGCGACATCTTTTTGCGCCATTGCGATGTGTCCTCTCGATGTGTGCACAGCACGTCCACTCAACACAACTTCGGGTGTGTAGTCGATGTTCCCGCCCGTGCCGATTCCAATCCCCCGGCCCCGGCGGATCCGGCTAGGTTGGACGCGTGGCACTCCCCAATCTGACACGCGACCAGGCCGCCGAGCGCGCCGCGCTGGTGACCGTTGACAACTACCGGATCGACATCGACCTCACGGGCGGCGACGGCAAGACCTTCCGCTCGGTGACCACCGTGACGTTCGACGCGCTCGCCGGTACCGATACCTTCATCGACATCGCCGCCGACACGGTGCGCAGCGCCACCCTCAACGGTGTCGCGCTCGACGTGTCCGGTTACGACGAATCGGCCGGTATCGCGCTGACGGGACTGGCCGAGCACAACGAACTCGTCGTCGACGCCGACTGCCTGTACTCCAACACCGGTGAGGGTCTGCACCGGTTCGTCGACCCGGTCGACGACGAGGTGTACCTGTACTCGCAGTTCGAGACAGCCGACGCCAAGCGGATGTTCGCCGGTTTCGACCAGCCCGACCTCAAGGCCACCTTCGACATCACGGTGCAGGCACCAGCACATTGGCAGGTGATCTCCAACGGCGCAACGGTTTCCGCCAAGGATGGTCTGCACACCTTCGCCACCACGCCGAAGATGAGCACGTACCTGGTCGCGCTCATCGCCGGGCCGTACGCCCGGTGGGACGACGTGTACACCGACGAGCACGGCGAGATCCCGCTGGGCATCTTCTGCCGCGCCTCGCTGGCCGAATTCATGGACGCCGAGCGGCTGTTCACCGAGACCAAGCAGGGTTTCGACTTCTACCACCGCAACTTCGGCATCCCGTATGCCTTCGGCAAGTACGACCAGTTGTTCGTGCCGGAGTTCAACGCGGGCGCCATGGAGAACGCCGGCGCGGTGACCTTCCTGGAGGACTACGTCTTCCGGTCCAAGGTGACCCGGTACAGCTACGAGCGGCGTGCCGAGACGGTGCTGCACGAGATGGCACACATGTGGTTCGGCGACCTGGTCACCATGCAGTGGTGGGATGACCTGTGGCTCAACGAATCCTTCGCGACCTTCGCCTCGGTGCTGTGCCAGGCCGAGGCCACCGAGTACACACAGGCGTGGACCACCTTCGCCAATGTGGAGAAGTCCTGGGCCTACCGCCAGGACCAACTGCCGTCCACCCATCCCGTCGCCGCCGACATCCCGGACCTGGCCGCCGTCGAGGTGAACTTCGACGGCATCACCTACGCCAAGGGCGCCAGCGTGCTCAAGCAGCTGGTCGCCTATGTCGGCCTGGAGGCGTTCCTCGCCGGGCTGCGCGACTACTTCCGCGACCACGCCTTCGGCAACGCCACGTTCGGGGATCTGCTTGGCGCCCTGGAGAAGTCGTCGGGACGCGACCTGTCGCAGTGGGGCAGGCAGTGGCTCAAGACCACCGGCCTGAACACGCTGCGCCCCGATTTCGACGTCGACAGTGACGGGAAGTTCACCCGGTTCGCCATCACCCAGTCCGGCGCCGCGCCGGGCGCCGGCGAGACCCGGGTGCACCGGCTGGCCGTCGGCATCTACGACGACGACGCCACCACCGGCAAGCTGGTGCGGGTCAACCGGATCGAACTCGACGTCGAGGGCGACGCCACCGAGGTGCCCGAGTTGGTTGGCGTCCCGCGCGGCAAGTTCATCCTGGTCAACGACGAGGACCTGACCTACTGCGCCGTGCGCCTCGATCCGGAATCGCTGCAGACGGCCCTGAGCCGGATCGCCGATTTCGCCGACCCGCTCCCCCGCACGCTGGCCTGGTCGGCAGCCTGGGAGATGACCCGCGAGGCCGAGTTGAAGGCCCGCGATTTCGTCGCACTCGTCATCAGCGGCATCCACGCGGAATCCGAAGTGGGTGTGGCACAGCGGATCCTGCTGCAAGCCCAGACCGCGCTGAACGCCTACGCCGACCCGGTGTGGGCCAAGGAGAACGGTTGGCCGGCCTTCGGCGATGCGCTGCTGGACCTGGCCCGCGAATCCGCGCCGGGTTCGGACCACCAGCTGGCGTTCGTCAACGCGCTGTGCACGTCGGTGCTGTCGCCCAATCACGTCGCGGTGCTGTCGACCCTGCTGGACAACGAGCCGGCAGCGGTGAACCTGGACGGCCTGGTCATCGACACCGACCTGCGGTGGCGCATCGTGACCGCGCTGGCGGCGGCCGGGGCGATCGACGCCGACGGGATCGCGTCGCCGTTCATCGATACCGAGGCGGCCAATGACCCGACCGCGGCCGGCAGGCGCAACGCGGCTGCCGCAGCCGCCGCGCGCCCGCAGAAAGAGGTCAAAGAGGCTGCCTGGCAACAGGTCATCGAGGACGACACCCTGCCCAACATCACCACCCGGGCCATCGTCGGCGGTATCGTCGCGCCCGGCCAGACGGCGTTGCTGACCCCGTTCCGCGACCTCTACTTCGCCGCCATCAACGGCGTCTGGGAGCGGCGTTCCAGCGAGGTCGCCCAGACAGTGGTGATCGGCCTGTACCCGTCCTGGGATGTCAGCCAGGGCGGCGTGGACGCCGCCGAGGCATTCCTGGCCGACCCGGACCTGCCGCCTGCGTTGCGCCGGTTGGTTCTGGAAGGCCGGGCCGGCGTCGAGCGAGCCCTGAAAGCCCGCACTTTCGACATTGCCTGATGCCGCGAGCGTGCGCGTCTGTCCGCCGACACGCCGTACAAACTGTGCACACGCGCACGCTCGCCGGCGGTGTTTACGCTCTGGCCATGGCGGCCACCAACAGTCGGAGAGCCCGCGCGGCGCGCAGGCGCACCCGCCGCGTCAAAGCGGTGGTCAATGACCTCACCGAAGAGCAATGGGCCGCGCTGAAGATCGCCTGGGAGGGCTGCGCCTACTGCGGCGTCACCGGCAAGCCGTTGCAGCGGGACTGTGTCATGGCCATCTCCCGGGGTGGCCGCTACACCGTCGAGAATGTGGTTCCGGCCTGCGCGGCGTGCAACGCCAGCAAGTGCAATGACGAGGTGACCAGCTGGATGCGGCGTAAGCGGCTGGACGAGCGCACCTTCCTGGAGCGCTACGTCGCCATCCGGAATTCCACCACCCCGAATACAGAGCGTCCCGGCACCGAAGCCATAGAGGCCGGTACCGGGACGATCTGAAGAAGCTGTCAGGCCGGGGATACCGCGGCAGACGCCACGCGCACGGCGCTCACCAGGGCGTCGATCAGGTTGCCCTGCCGCAGGGATCCGAGAGCGGCCGAGACGCCGAGCGGCGCCGCGGTCTCGGCGCCGCGCCCCTTCAGATCGGCGCCGTAGACCACCTCGATGGCCTTCTGATCCGGGGACACCGCGATCAGGAAGGCGTTGTCCGGGGTGGGCACCTTGCCCAGGACCTCGCGCGCAGAGGCAGCGGTGTCCTCGCCGAGCGGACCGATGTACACCGCGAAGCGCGCCTTGGCCGCCCGCGATCCGTACTTCAGCGCGTCGTCGAGGACGACGAGATCCTTGGTGGGGAACGGGTAGTGCACCGACAGTTCGCCCGGCTCGGTGACGGCCGAGATCCGGCCGCTGTAGGTCAGCGCAGAACCGTAGGGCAGATCTACTGCTTCCTTGGAGGTGGTCGCTACCTCACTACCACTTGCCACTTGCGGAACCTCCCACGTTCACATGCGTTCCGTGGCCACCGTGGCCGTGGTCGGCGGGCTCGTCCGACGCCCACAGGATGGGGTCGTGCGTCCACTTCTCGGACAGGTTGTACGTCGCCGGATGCGGGCCCTTGCGGCCCAGGGTCCAGACGGCCAGCAGCAGGAACACCACCAGCGGGACCCCACCGAGCAGGGAATGGGTCAGTGCAATGCTCACGACGCAAACCGTAGCGCAGCGTGTTTCACGCCGCGCCCTCACCCAGATATCTGACCCACGCCGGGTCGAGTTCCTTGACAGAGGACAGCAGTCGCCAGTGCTGCCCCTTGGGCGGCATCGGCGCCGAACGCAGCGTCCAGCCCAGTTCGCTCAGCAAATGATCGGCCTTGCGGTGATTGCACGACGAGCAGGCCGCCACGCAGTTCTCCCAGGAATGCTCGCCTCCGCGGCTGCGCGGCAGCACGTGATCGACGGTGTCGGCCTTCTGCCCGCAGTACGCGCAACGGAAGCGGTCCCGGTGCATCAGCGCGGCCCGGGTCATCGGGATGCGGGCCCGGTACGGCACCCGCACGAAGGTGCGCAGCCGGATCACCGAGGGCACCACGATGGTGCGCGTTGCGGAGTGGATGACCGGCCCGGACGGATCGTCATGGACGACGTCGGCCTTGCCGCACATCAGCATGATCACGGCGCGGCGCATGGGCAGGGCGGTCAGCGGTTCGTAGGTGGAGTTCAGCAGCAGCACCCGGCGCCGGCCCCACACCGTGGCGGGATGGATGGCGGGCGGGACCTCAGCGAACTGCGGTGAATGGGCAGCGACAGGAGCGACCGCGGCCGTGGGGCACCGGTAACCCTGTCGTCGAGCAGGGCTTTTCTTGCGCTGCGACATTCGTCCTCCGGTGCACAGTCCACCATGGATCGGCGACGTCCGCACGGTAATTTGGCGGGTGTTCGCTGGTCAGTCCGATGAACAACGGATGACGGCTTGTTTAGCCCGGCTAGCCGTAGGGCGCGCCGCTGCCGATCCCCGGCCGTGCTGGACAATGGGAGCCGTGACCCAACCGGAGCGCTCGTTCTATGACGAAGTCGGCGGCCACGACACGTTCGCCGCGATCGTGTCGCGGTTCTACGAACTCGTGCGCGACGACGAGATCCTGCTGCCGCTCTACCCCGAGGACGATCTGCCGGGGGCCGAGGAGCGGCTGCGGATGTTCCTGGAGCAGTACTGGGGCGGCCCGCGCACCTACTCCGACCAGCGTGGCCATCCGCGGTTGCGGATGCGGCATGCGCCGTTCCGGATCGGTTTTCTGGAGCGCGATGCGTGGCTGCGCTGCATGCACACCGCGGTGGCGTCCATCGATTCCCAGACCCTGGACGACGCCCACCGGCAGCTGCTGCTGAACTACCTGAACATGGCCGCCGAGTCGATGGTGAATTCGGCGTTCTGATGGCGGATCGCATCTCCCGTCACTGGTGGGCCGACGCCGTGTTCTATCAGCTCTACCCGCGCTCCTTCCGGGACAGCAACGGCGACGGGGTCGGCGATCTGGACGGCATCACCGACCAGCTCGAGTATCTGTCCGCGCTCGGGGTGAACGCCCTGTGGCTCAATCCGGTCATGGTGTCGCCTATGGCAGACCACGGCTATGACGTCGCCGACCCGCGCGATATCGACCCGTTGTTCGGCGATCTGACCGCGCTGGACCAGCTGATTGCCGCGGCGCATGCCCGCGGTATCCGGGTGACGATGGATCTGGTGCCCAACCATGTCAGCTCGGCGCATCCGTGGTTCCTGGAGGCGCTGGCCGATCCCGCCCGCCGGGACCGGTTCATCTTCCGTGACGGGCTCGGGTCCGCCGGTGATGCACCGCCGAACAACTGGGTGTCGGTGTTCGGCGGGCCGGCCTGGACCCGGGTGCCCGACGGGCAGTGGTACCTGCATCTGTTCGACAGCGCCCAGCCCGACCTGAACTGGGAACACCCCGAGGTGTTCGACGACGTGGAGAAGACACTGCGGTTCTGGCTGGACCGTGGGGTCGACGGGTTTCGCATCGATGTCGCGCACGGAATGGCGAAACCGGCTGGGCTGCCGGACATGTCGCTGGCCGACAACGAACTGCTGCGCAACAAGGAAGGCGATCCGCGCTTCGACAACGAGAGCGTGCACGACATCCACCGCTTCATCCGCCGCGTCCTCGACGACTACCCCGAATCGGTGGCCGTCGGCGAGGTGTGGGTGCACGGCAACGAGCGGTTCGCCAAGTATCTGCGGCCCGACGAACTGCACCTGGGCTTCAATTTCCGTTTGGTACAAGCCGATTTCGACGCAGCGCAGGTGCGGGTGGCGATCGACAACTCGCTGGCCGCAGCCGAGCTCGCGGACGCGGTGCCGACGTGGACGCTGTCCAACCACGACGTGGAGCGTGAAGTCACCCGCTACGGCGGAGGCGCACGGGGCCTGGCCCGCGCCCGGGCGATGGCGCTGGTGATGCTGGCGCTGCCGGGGGTGTCGTTCGTCTACAACGGCGAGGAACTCGGGCTGCCGCAGGTGGAGTTGCCCGACGAGGTGCTGCAGGACCCGGTGTGGGAACGCTCGGGCCGTACCGAACGCGGCCGGGACGGCTGCCGGGTGCCGCTGCCGTGGTCCGGCGCGGCGCCGCCGTACGGCTTCTCCGCCGATCCCGATACCTGGCTGCCGATGCCTGCCGATTGGGCGAGGTTGACGGTGGCCCACCAGGAGGCCGATCCGTCTTCCACCCTGCACTTCTTCCGGCGTGCCATCGAGTTACGTTCGGCGCGTGCCGAATTCGACGGTGACCTGACATGGTTGTCCGACGGGATCTTCCGGCGTACCGGTGGGCTGGTGTGCGTGCTGAACACGGGCGATACGGCGGTGGCGCTGCCGACCGGTGAGGTGCTGCTGACCAGTGCGCCTCTGGCGGACGGGCTTCTGCCGCCGGATTCGGCTGCCTGGGTGGTCTAGCGCAACACCAGCGCGGGATCCCCGATGCGCCGGTACACGGTGCCGAACCGTGCGTCGACGCGTAGCCACGCCGGATGCACCCGCACCCGCACGATCTCCTCGGCGCTGACCTCGCTGCCACTCTGCGGCAGGAAACCCATTGCCGTCAAAGCGAATACACACCGCATCGGGATGCCGACCGTCGTGCTGCCGGAGGTCACCGCGAGGACCTCCTGGTCGAGCAGCGATGCCGGTGGGCCGTGCGCGCTGCTGTGTTCCTTGGCCAGCGCGGCACCGCGATCAGCCAGATCCAGCACGGCCCTGGCTGGGACGTCGTCGAGGTGGACGAACCCGGTATCCGGCGGCAGCGCACCGCGCCAGGCCGAATCCATCGCGAAACCGGGTTCGACGAATCCGGTTTCCGCCATCGCGGGCAATGCCCCCACCAGACTGTCGGCGCCCACGCACAGGTCCGCGGGCCGGACCCGGCCGCCGACCACCCGGCTGGCGAGTACGTCGAAACCCGTTGTCACCCAAGCGACGATGTTACCGTCCGCCCGCTCCCGCAGGCGGATGACGGCGGCATCGTCGAGACGCAACGTCCGCTCGGCGAAGGTACGCAGGTCGGCGCGGCCGTCCGCGCCGTCGAGCCAGATACCGCGCTCGGTCATCGCTGGTACCGCTGGAGGTACTCCCGATGGTGCGGCGCCAGGCGCACCAACTTCTGCTCTTCGATGTTGAACGCTGCCAACTGGGTTTCGCCGATGACGGCCGGCTTGGAGTCCGGGTCGGCGTGCACCGAGCGCACCTCGTAGCCGAGGTTGAAGTCCACCGCCCGCAGCCTGCTGACCCAGATGGTCACCTGCAGCGGCGAATCCACCAGCCGCAGCTGACCTTTGTATTTGACGTTGACCTCGGCAATCAATAATCCGGTGGTCTCGATGTCACCGACGAACGGTTCGTGCAGGAACGGGACGCGGGCCTCCTCCAGGATGGTCACCATGGTCGCGTGATTGACGTGCTGGTACATGTCGATATCCGACCAGCGCACCGGCACCGGTGTGACGAACCCGTTAGCCACTTGTTCCCGTTCCACTCGTTCGTGTCATGCTGCGGATCTGGCGGGCCGCCACCGAGAGGGTGGCCAGGTCCCGCTCACCCTCTGCGTAGATCTCGTCGAGGGTGCGGCGCGCGCGGGCCACCCGGGAGGTGTTGGTGATCTCCCATTCCTCGATCTTCTGCTCACCGTTCTCGTCGGGTTCGCCGACGGCCATCACGTCGAAGCACAGGGCCCGCAGCGACCCGTAGATGTCGTCGCGAATGGCCAAGCGCGCCAGCGAATGCCAGCGATCGTCACGCGCCAGCTGGGAGATGGCGGTCAGCAGACCGTCGGCACCCAGGTGGTCCATCAGCGCGAAGTAGGTGTCGGCCACCTCGGCGGCGTCGCGTTCCAGGATGTCGCTGATGTCGATGACGTCGAGCAGGCTGTACTGGTACAGGCCGGTGGCCACCATGTATGCCAACTCCCGCGGTACGCCTTGGGCGATGAACTCGCCGGCGTCCTTCTCCACGATCGCCTTGTCGTCGCCGCGCAGCCACTCCGACATCCGCGGGGTCAGGGCGGCCACCTTCTCCGCGAACCGGTTGATCTCCGCGCCCACGGCCAGCGGCTGGGGGCGGTAGTTGAGCAGCCAGCGCCCGGCCCGGTCGATGAGACGGCGCAGATCCAGGGTCATCCGGTCGGTCACTACGACAGGCACTCCGGCCACCCCGGCCGCGCGGATGGCGTGCCAGACCTCGCCGACCTTGAAGATGGCGTCGGTGGCGACGTAGCTGCGCACCGCGTCCACCGAACTGACGCCGACGTCCTCGCTGATCCGGTAGGCGTAGGTGATGCCGCTGGTGTCGACGAGGTCGTTGATCAGCATGGTGGTGACGATCTCGCGGCGCAGCTGATGGCTACGGATGTCGCCGCCGAACCGGTCGCGCAGCTCGGCCGGGAAATACGACGGCAGCCGGGCGGCGAACACCTCCTGATCGGGTACGTCGCTGGCCAGCAGCTGGTCCTTGAGCGCCAGCTTCACATGCGCCATCAACGTCGCCAATTCCGGTGAGGTCAAACCCAATCCGAGATCGGTGCGGCGGTGGATCTCCTTCTCCGACGGCAGCGCTTCCAGTTCCCGGTTGAGGTCGTGCTGCTCGGTCAGTTCCCTGATCTGGCGGGCATGCACCGACAACAGGCTGGGCGCATTGGCCCGGCTGGTGCCCATCAGGTCGTTCTGATCCTTGTTGTCGGCCAGCACCAACTCGCCGACCTCGTCGGTCATCGACATCAGCAGCGCGGTCCGCTCCCCCGCACTGACCTTGCCCGCCGTGACGAGCGAGTCGATCAGGATCTTGATGTTGACCTCGTGGTCGGAGCAGTCCACCCCGGCGGAGTTGTCCATCGCGTCGGTGTTGATCCGGCCACCGGCCAGGTCGAACTCGATCCGGCCGCGCTGCGTCACACCGAGGTTGCCGCCCTCGCCGACCACCTTGACCCGCAACTGATTTCCGTTCACCCGCACCGGGTCGTTGGCTCGGTCGCCAACCTCGGCGTCGGATTCTGTCTCGGCCTTGATGTAAGTGCCGATGCCGCCGTTCCAGAACAGGTCGACGGGTGCCAGCAGCACCGCCTTCATCAGCGCGGGCGGGGTCATCTCGGTCACGTCGTCGGCCAGGCCGAGCGCGGTGCGCACCTGCGGGCTGATCGGGATGGACTTCTGCTCGCGGCTGTACACGCCGCCGCCCTCGCTGATGAGCGAGCGGTCGTAGTCGTCCCAACTGGAGCGGGGCAGCGCGAACATCCGGTCCCGCTCCACCCAGGAGGCGGCCGTGTCCGGGTCGGGGTCCAGGAAGATGTGCCGGTGGTCGAAGGCGGCGATCAGCCGAATGTGCTTGGACAGCAACATGCCGTTGCCGAACACGTCACCGCTCATGTCGCCGACGCCGGCCACGGTGAAGTCCTCGGTCTGGGTGTCCACGCCCATTTCCCGGAAGTGCCGCTTGACCGACTCCCAGGCGCCCTTGGCGGTGATGCCCATCGCCTTGTGGTCATAACCCACCGAACCACCGGAGGCGAACGCGTCGCCGAGCCAGAAGCCGTAGGACTGCGCGACGTCGTTGGCGATGTCGGAGAAGGTCGCGGTGCCCTTGTCCGCAGCGACCACCAGGTAGGCGTCGTCACCGTCGCGGCGCACCACATCCGTTGGGGTGACGACGTTTCCGCTCGTCTTCTCCACGTTGTCGGTGAGGTCGAGCAGACCCGAGATGAACAGCCGATAGCAGGCCACGCCCTCGGCGCGCTGGGCATCACGGTCGGCGGCACCGTCACCGGTGGGCAGCGGCGGATGCTTGACGACGAACCCGCCCTTGGCGCCGACCGGCACGATGACGGCGTTCTTCACCGCCTGCGCCTTGACCAGACCCAGGATCTCGGTGCGAAAGTCCTCGCGGCGATCCGACCACCGCAGCCCGCCACGGGCCACGAAGCCGAATCGCAGATGCACGCCTTCCACCCGCGGCGAGTAGACGAAGATCTCGAATTTGGGCCGGGGCAACGGAAGTTCGGTGATCAGGCCGGGGTTGAGTTTGAACGACACCACATCCTGGGCGCGTGCCGAGTCCGGGCTGGTGACGAAGTAGTTGGTGCGCAGGGTGGCCTGCACCAGGCTGGCGAAGGCTCGTAGCACCCGGTCGGTGTCCAGGCTGACCAAGGCGTCGATATCGGCGGCGACCGCAGCCGCGGCGGCCTGGGCGTCGCGCGCGGGTTCGGTTGCTGGGTCGAACAGAGCCTCGAACAGTTCCACGAGCGAGCGTGCCGTGCCCGCGTTGTCGTTGAGCACCGTTTCGATGTGGGACTGGCTGTACGGGAATCCGGCCTGGCGCAGGTATTTCGTGTAGCCGCGCAGGATGGTGACCTGCTGCCAGGTCAGCCCGGCGCGCAGCACCAGTTCGTTGAAGCGGTCGATCTCGGCGCGGCCGTGCCAGATGGCGGTGACCGCGTCGGCGAACAGTGTCGCGGTGGTTTCGGGATCCTCGTCGGCCGGGATGGACTGGTGCGGGGACACTTTGAACTGGTAGATCCATACCGGGAGACCGTCGGCGCGGGTCACCGTGAACGGCCGCTCCTCCAGCACCACCACGCCCATGCACTGCAGCATCGGCAGCAGTTCGGACAGCGAGGCCGAACGCCCGCCCAGGTACCACGTCAGCTTCGCGACCCGGTCATCCGCGGTGCCCTCCGCGAACACCAGCTTCACCGAATTGTTCTGCAGCTGTTCGATGATGGCGATGTCGCCGATGGCCTCACGCGGCGTGAACGCCTGCTTGTAGACCTCGGGGAACGCCGACGAGTAGTGCTCGGCCAGCGCCTGGCTGATCGCACCGGACTTGACCGATCCGATCAACCGGTCGGCCCAGGTCCGGGCCGCCTCGGTGAGCAGCTGCTGGATCCGGCTCTCGTTCGCCGTGCTGGTGTCGATGTCGGCGCGGCGCACACCCTCGGGCATCTTGATGGTGAAATGCACGACAGCCCAGGGTGATTCACTGACCCGAGCGGCGTAGTCGATGCTGACGCCACCGGTTTCGCGCACCAGAATGTCCTGGATGGCAAGCCGCACGGCGGTGGTGTAGCGGTCGCGTGGCAGATAAACGAGGGCCGACACGAAATGCCCGAGTTGGTCGGCACGCAGGAACAGCAGCGCCCGGCGCAGCGAGCCGAGGTCGACGACAGCCCGCGCGGTGTCCAGCAGTTGCGCGCCGGTCAGCGCGAAAAGCTCGGAGCGCGGGATGGTCTGGATGATGTCGAGCATCAGCTGGCTGGGATGGCTGGGATCGCCCTGACTCCTGGCCAGCACCTCGTCGACGCGGCGCGCGACCAGCGGGATCTCGAGCACGTTGGCATTCATCGCGGCCACCGTGAACAACCCGACGAAGCGGTGCTCGACGGCCTGCGGGCCACCCGGATTCTCCCGGACCACCACCATGTAGGGGTAAGCGCCGTAACGCAGGAAGCTGGGCATCGTCGCCTGGGCCAACACCACAAGGTCACCGGGAGCGGTCAGCTCGGGGAAGACGTCGTTGCGCGTCCGCAGCACGCCCAGCCGGCTGGCCGGGTCGACGGTGGCCGCGCCACCCCGCACCCCGCACCGCTGATAGCCCAGCAGCACGAAATGTCCGTCGGCCAGCCAGCGCAGCAGCGACGCGACATCGCGGCGGTCGGGACCGGCGAAGTGGCCTGCGTGGTCAGCGTCCAGCGCATTGGCCAACCCGACGAGGGTGGCGTTGAGTGCAGCGGAATCGGTGGCGATCTGCCGCGCATCGGCCAGCACGCTGGGCAGCAGGGCGGCTGCCTCGTTGACCGCGGCAGGATCGGCGGTCGGTGCGAGACGCACGTGGATCCAGGTCTCGTCGATCCCGGCGGCCGGTGCGCCGGGGCCGGTGGCCGGGGCGACGTCGAGCAGCTCGCCACCGGGTCCGCGACGCACCCGCAGCACCGGATTCATGATCGACACGTAGTTGACCCCGAGCCGGTGCAGCAGCACCGTGACCGAATCCATCAGCATCGGGCTGTGGTCGGTGACCACCTGCAACGCCGGACCGAATCCGCCCGTGCTCGCCCCAGGTGCATCGGCCGGGTACACCGCCACCAGGGTCTGCCCCGGCGCCCGGCGCTGACCCAGCTGCGTGTGCGCGGCCAGCAGTTCCGGGGACATCACCTTGCCGGTGATGGCCCGATCCACCGGAACGGTCACCGCGACGTCGTTGGACGGCGCGTCGCCGTGCGGTCCGTGATGGGTGGCCAGGTACGCCGCCGCGAGGAGCCCGACGGCCTCCTCGCTCAGGCGCAACTGCTGGGGGGCTGATGGATTCAACGTCATAGTTGAAGGCTCCTCAAAGACGGCTGCGCACCGGCGAACGTCGTCGTCGGCTGTACGCACGAGCGAGACTAGTCGCCCCGCTCGGCGCTGTGGCCCTGCACCGCCGGATCAGTCGCGCGTGAGTCTGCGGTGCGTGACCCGGTGCGGGCGAGCCGCATCGGCGCCCAGTCGCTGGACCTTGTTCTCCTCGTAGGCGCCGAAGTTGCCTTCGAACCAGTACCACTTGGCCTCGTTGTCGTCGTCGCCTTCCCACGCCAGGATGTGGGTGCAGGTGCGGTCCAGGAACCAGCGATCGTGGGAGATCACCACGGCGCAGCCCGGGAAGCTCTCCAGCGCGTTCTCCAGCGAGCTCAACGTCTCGACATCCAGGTCGTTGGTCGGCTCGTCGAGCAGGATCAGGTTGCCGCCCTCTTTCAGCGTCAGCGCAAGGTTGAGGCGGTTGCGCTCACCACCGGACAGCACGCCCGCGGGCTTCTGCTGATCGGGGCCCTTGAACCCGAACGCCGATACGTACGCCCGCGACGGGATCTCGTTCTGGCCGACCTCGATGTAGTCCAGCCCGTCAGAGACCACCTGCCAGACGTTCTTCTTCGGGTCGATGCCGGCGCGGCTCTGGTCCACGTAGCTGAGCTTCACCGTCTCGCCGACCTTGACCTCGCCGCTGTCCGCCTGTTCCAGGCCGACGATGGTCTTGAACAGTGTCGTCTTACCGACGCCGTTGGGTCCGATGACGCCGACGATGCCGTTACGCGGCAGGGTGAAGGACAGATCCTTGATCAGGATGCGGCCGTCGAAGCCCTTGTCCAGATGGTCGACCTCGACCACCAGGTTGCCCAGTCGCGGCGGCGCCGGGATCTGGATCTCCTCGAAGTCGAGCTTGCGCGTCTTCTCCGCCTCGGCGGCCATCTCCTCGTAGCGTCCCAGGCGGGCCTTGTTCTTGGCCTGCCTGGCCTTGGCGCCCGAGCGCACCCAGGCGAGCTCTTCCTTCAGGCGGCGCTGCAGCTTCTGGTCCTTCTTGCCCTGTACCTCGAGGCGCTCGGCCTTCTTCTCCAGATAGGTGGAGTAGTTGCCCTCATACGGGTAGGCACGGCCGCGGTCGAGCTCGAGGATCCACTCGGCCACGTTGTCCAGGAAGTACCGGTCGTGGGTGACGGCCAGGATGGCGCCCTTGTAGGCGGCGAGGTGCTGCTCCAGCCACAGCACGCTCTCGGCGTCGAGGTGGTTGGTGGGCTCGTCGAGCAGCAGCAGATCGGGTTTGGACAGCAGCAGCTTGCACAGCGCGACGCGGCGCTTCTCACCACCGGACAGGTGGGTCACCGGGTCGTCCGGCGGCGGGCAGCGCAATGCGTCCATGGCCTGCTCGAGCTGGGAGTCGATATCCCACGCGTCGGCGGCGTCCAGCTCCTCCTGCAGCTGGCCCATCTCGTCCATGAGCTCGTCGGTGTAGTCCGTCGCCATCAGTTCGGCGACCTCGTTGTACCGGTTGAGCTTGGCCTTGACGGCGACGCCCGCCTCGACGTTCTCCCGGACGGTCTTCGTCTCGTCGAGCTGCGGCTCCTGCATGAGGATGCCCACCGACGCACCGGGCGCCAGGAAGGCGTCGCCGTTGTTGGCCTGGTCGATCCCGGCCATGATCTTCAGGACGCTCGACTTACCGGCCCCATTGGGGCCGACGACGCCGATCTTCGCGCCGGGAAGGAAGTTCAGGGTGACGTCGTCAAGGATGACCTTGTCGCCGTGCGCCTTGCGGACCTTCCGCATCGTGTAGATGAATTCGGCCATTGCCTCGTCGTGCCTTTCGTCCGCAAGAAGTCTCGCGGACCCATCCTAGGCAACGAGGGATGCGCCGCTACGCCGAGATCGACAGCTCCTCCGGCTCATCGGTGTGTTCGGCGCTCTGGTCAGCGTCGGGCTCGGTGGTCGCGACCGGTTCGGAGGCCGGCCGGGTCCTGTCGAGCTTCATCCGGCAGCGCGTCAGATCCGGACCCACCGACGTGGCGCGCACCTCGGTCGTGGACCGGCGGTTGCCTTCCTTGTCCTCGTATTCGTTGGTGAAGATATGCCCCACGACGACCACCGGGTCGCCTTTGTACAGCACGCCGACCACCCCGTCGGCGACCCTTCCCCAGCAGTTGACGGTGAGGTAGAGCGAGTTCCCTGCTTCCCAGGTGCCCTCGGCGGTGCGCCGGCGTGAATTGCTGGCCACCCGGAACCGGGTGAAGTCCTGCTCGCCGACGCGGCGCGGGACGGGGTCGGTGATCACGGTGCCGACCACGGAAAAGGGTGTCTCGAACATGGCGTTGCCTTTCGTCATTTCTCCGGTGCCGGCAGCTGATGTGTGCGAAAGCCGGCCTGTGCATCCATTGAGCCGACCGCCACCGACAGGACGCCACGCGCCGCCGCGACCGGGGCCACGCCTGTGGATCAATCGGGCACTGTGGATAACCGGGCCCTAGGGTTTGGCCCATGACTGTGTGGATCAGCCGACGACCCGATGCCGATATCGATGCCGATCTGGCCGCCAGCCGGGCTGCCGGCGGATCGCTGGCCGGGGTGCGACTGGCGGTCAAGGACAACGTCGATGCCACCGGGCTGCCGACCACCGCGGGCTGCCCCCAGTTCGCCTATCAGCCCGGGTCCGATGCCCCGGCGGTCGCGGCCCTGCGCGCGGCCGGCGCCGTGGTGATCGGCAAGACCAACCTGGACCAGTTCGCCACCGGCCTCGTCGGCACGCGCTCGCCGTACGGCGCGGTGTCGGACTCCCGCCGGCCCGCCTACATCAGCGGGGGGTCGAGTTCGGGTTCGGCGGTGGCGGTCGCCTCGGGCGTGGCCGATATCGCGATCGGCACCGACACCGCAGGTTCGGGCCGGGTCCCGGCCGGCCTGCAGGGCATCGTCGGCATCAAACCGACCCTCGGGGTGATCAGCACCGACGGTGTCATACCTGCATGCGAATCCTATGACTGTGTCACGATTTTCGCCCGCGACCTGGCGCAGGCCAACACGGCGATGGCGGCCATGGCCGCCGCCGGGGACCGCGCGTGGCCGGCCGACACCCGCTTGTCCGCGCCGCCGAATCCCGTTGTCGCCGTGCCGTCGACGCTGCCTGCACTCGACGAGACATGGCAGGCCGCGTTCGAGGCCGCGGTGGGCACCCTGGAGAAAGCCGGTGTGCGCGTCGTCCGCGTCGACATCGACCCGTTCCTGGCGGCCGCCCGGTTGCTGTACAACGGTGCGCTGGTGTCCGAAAGGTACGCCGCGGTGGGCGAATTCATCGATGCCAATCCCGGCGCCGACATCGATCCGACGGTGGCGCGCATCGTCACCGGGGCCCGGGACATCCCGGCGCACCAACTGGTCGCCGACCGCCGCGAGGTGGCCCGGCTGCGCGAGGTGGCGATGTCCGCCCTGGAGGGCGTGGATGCGCTGCTGGTGCCGACCGCGCCCCTGCACCCCACCCTGGACGAGGTGGCCACGGACCCGATCGGGGTGAACTCGGCGATGGGCACCTACACCAACTTCTGCAACCTCTTCGATCTGTGTGGTGTCGCGGTGCCCACCGGCACCGCGGGCGAGGCGCAGTTCGGGGTCACCGTGCTGGCGCGCGCCTTCGAGGATGCCGTCGCCATGGATATCGCGGCCATCGCCGCAGATGCCGAAGCACCGCAACAGGTTTGGCCGCTGGCCGTGGCCGACCACACCGAACTCGTGGTGTTCGGCGCACACCTGCGCGGCGGCCCGCTGGTGTCACAGCTGACCGATCTGGGCGCCCGCTGGGACGGTGAGCTGACGACCGCGCCGAGGTACCGGATGACGGTGCTCCCGACGACCCCGCCCAAGCCGGCCATCACCCGCGTCGCCGAAGGCAGCGACGGCGCCGCGCTGCTGGGGCACCGGTGGCTGCTCTCCCCCGCCGCGCTGGGCCGCTTCCTGGCCGCGCTGCCCGCACCCATGCAGCTGGGCAAGGTCGAATTCAGCGACGGGACATGGCGCACCGCATTCGCCGCGGACGCCTCCGCGGCGACGGGTGCAGACATCAGCGGTTACGGAAGCTGGCCCGCCGCGATCGCCGCCGGCGCGGTGTAACCGCATCTACATCACACAAAGCATCCAATCACCCCGCATTCGAGAGCATTGACAGCAAATTGACAGCTGGGACCTGTGCTTCAGCTATCGATTAGATAAGCTTCGTGATATAGATACGTGGTGACTCCGCGACCGTCCGACGATTTCGCGCGCGAGTGCATCGGCAACATGCTCGACGATGCGACAGATCTGACCGCACGCTTCTTGTCCGATCGCGCCGAACTGAGCACGTCGGCGGCGTACGCGATCAATCGGGTGTCCCGGGAAGGGCCGATCCGGCTCACCGCCCTGGCCGCCAAAGAAGGCGTGAGCCAGCCGTCGATGACGCAGCTGATGCAGCGCCTGGAACGTGCCGATCTGGTGGCCCGGGTCGCCGACCCCGATGACGGCCGCGCCTGCCTGATCGGAATCACCGAGCAAGGTCAGGCGTTGCTCGACAATCGGAGGCGCACGCGCCGGGAGCGGCTGCGTGAGTTGTTGGCGACGTTGACGCCCGAAGAGGAACGCGCCTTGTCCCTGGCCGCCAGTGTCGCCGGCCCGATCCTGACCCGGCTGGCCGCCGATGCGGACGACGCAGACGGAACGGATGACGCCGTGCGCGGCTGAGTCGACGGGCACATGTGTTTTGCGGTCGATACGACCGATTGATCGCTGAAAGAGGTTGGGGTGCAGAAAATTCGAGTCGGCCGCTGGCTGAAAAAAGCGTGGATCCCGTTGGTCCTCATCGTGGTGCTGGCCGTCTCAGGTCTGGTGGTCTCGCGGCTGCACAAGATGTTCGCCTCCGAGGACCTGAACGCCAACGCCGGCGCAGGCATCGAGATCGTCCAGTTCAATCCCAAGGTTCTGGTCTACGACGTGTACGGCGCAGCAGGTGACACCGCGCAGATCAGCTATTTCGACCCAGATGCCAAGGTGCATTCGGTGACCGCGACGCTGCCGTGGTCGATCACCTTGTCGACCACGTTACCGACGGTCAGCGCCAGCCTGATGGCGCGTGCCGAGGGCCAACAGATCGGCTGCCGGGTCACCGTGAACGGAACCGTTCGTGAGGAGCAAACAGCCGATGGTGTCGACGCCCAGACCTACTGCCTGGTGAAGTCCGCATGAGCGACGCTTGCGGAGCGAATCAACGACCGACATGCGGGATCCGAGCCTGCGAGGAGACCGCATGACCCACGCAACAGCCACCGCCGAACCCGCGGGCACCCAGAAGCACCCCGTCCTCCCGCACGCGATCCGCATCCTGGCCGTGCCGATCGTGCTGGCCTGGCTGGCCATCGCCGTACTGGTGAACGTCATCGCGCCGCAGCTCGAGGTCGTCGGCGAATTGCACTCGGCGCCAATGACACCGGACGACGCCCCATCGGTGATCGCCATGAAGCGGATGGGCGACAACTTCAAGGAATTCAATTCCAACGCGACGGTGATGGTCGTCATCGAAGGCGACAAACCGCTGGGTCCCGACGCCCACGACTACTACAACGAGATCATCAAGAAGCTCGAGGAGAACCCCGAGCACATCCAGCACATCCAGGATTTCTGGGGCGACACCCTGACCGCTGCCGGCGCCCAGAGCGCCGACGGCAAGGCGTCCTACGTGATGCTGAACCTGGCGGGCGAGCAGGGCCAGACCCTGGCCAACGAAGGCGTCGAAGCCGTCCGCAAGGCTATCGAGGAGACCAAGGCGCCGCCGGGCGTCAAGGCCTACGTCGCCGGTCCCGCGGCCCTGACCAACGACATGCATGTCATCGGCAACGCCAGTCTGGGACAGATCACGCTGTACACGCTGATCGCGATCGCCGGCATGCTGCTGGTCGTCTACCGATCGATCAAAACCACACTGGTGCAGCTGTTCTTGACCTTCATCGGGCTGCTGACCGCGCGCGGCGTCATTTCGGTGCTGGCCATGCAGGACGTGTTCGGGCTGACCACGTTCGCCGGCAACATCCTGACCATGCTGGCGATCGCGGCCGCCACCGACTACGGCATCTTCATCTTCGGCCGCTATCGCGAGGCCCGCGGGATGGGTGAGGATCGCGACAGCGCCTACTACACGACGTTCAAATCGGTCGCCCCGGTCATCGTCGGCTCGGGCCTGACAATCGCCGGTGCGACGTACTGCCTGAGCTTTTCGCGGCTGCCCTACTTCAGCACCATGGGCGCCCCGGTGGCGATCGGCATGGTTGTGGTGGTGGCCTCGGCCGTCACCCTGGGCCCCGCGGTGTTGTTCCTCGGCAGCCGGGCCGGCTGGTACGAGTCGAAACGTCCTCCGCAGAGCCGTTTCTGGCGTCGTGTCGGCACGGCCGTGGTGCGCTGGCCGGCGCCCGTCCTGGTGGCCAGCCTGTTCGTCGTGCTGATCGGCATCGTGGCGATCCCCGGCTACAAGGCGGCCTACAACGACCGCTACTTCCTGCCCGACGACGCGCCGGTCAACATCGGGTTCGCCGCCGCGGACCGGCATTTCTCGCAGGCCCGGATGAATCCCGACATCCTGATGGTCGAGTCCGAGCACGACATGCGCAACCCCGCCGACATGCTGGTGCTCAACGCCGTGGCGCGCAACGTCATGCACACCGAGGGCATCGCCATGGTGCAGAACATCACCCGGCCGCTGGGAATCCCCATCCAGCACAGCTCGATTCCGTTCCAGACCAGTGTGCAGGGCCAGACCAGCAACATGAACCTGCCGTTCCAGCGGCAGCAGCTGGCCGACCAGCTCAAGACCATCGATGCGACGAATACGTCCATCTCGATCTTGGAGCAGCAGTACCAACTATCCCTGCAGCAGACCAAGCTGACGTTGGACTCGGCGGCCAAGTCGCAGGAGCTGCTGAAGGTCACCGAGCAACTGCGCGACAACATCGCCAACTTCGACGACCAGTTCCGGCCCATCCGTAACTACTTCTACTGGGAGCCGCACTGCTTCGACATCCCGATGTGCGCGGCCCTTCGGTCCGTCTTCGATTCCCTGGACTCGATCGACGAGGTGACCGACAAGACCGGGGCCGTTCAGGTCAACACCGACCAACTGGCCGACCTCGCGCCGAAACTGACGGCGCTGCTTCCGCAGACCATCGCGTCGATGAAGACCAGCAGGGACCTGTCGCTGGCGTCGTACAACTCGCAGAAGGCCCTGCTCGACCAGATGGAGGCGACCAACAACACCGCCCTGGCGATGGGGCAGAGCTTCGACGAGGCGAAGAACGACGACCTGTTCTTCCTGCCGCCCGAGGCGTTCCAGAACCCGGACTTCGAGCGCGGTCTGAAAATGTTCCTGTCGCCCGACGGCAAGTCGGCGCGCATGTTCATCACCCACGAGACCGATCCGGCCACACCGGAAGGGATCGCGCGGGTCAGCTCCGAGCGCAAGGCCGCGCAAGAGGCGCTGAAGATGTCGTCGTTGTCGGACGCCAAGATCTATCTGGGTGGGGTGGCCGCCACCTATAAGGACATGGCCGACGGCGCGCGTTACGACCTGATGATCGCCGTCGTGTCCGCCTTGACGCTGATCTTCATGATCATGCTGATCCTGACCAGAAGTGCGGTGGCCGCACTGGTCATCGTCGCCACCGCGGGCAGCTCGATCGCCGCCTCGTTCGGCATCTCGGTGCTGATCTGGCAAAACCTGCTCGGGATCCATGTGCACTGGCTGGTCATGCTGATGTCGGTCATCATCCTGCTGGCGGTCGGTGCCGACTACAACCTGCTGCTGGTGTCCCGGTTCCGCGAGGAGATCCACGCCGGGCTCAAGACCGGCATCATCCGGTCGATGGCAGGCACCGGTGGCGTGGTGACCTCGGCGGGTCTGGTGTTCGCGGCCACCATGGCGGCGATGCTGGGCAGCCAGTTGGTGGTGCTCGCCCAGATGGGTTCGACGATCGCGATCGGCCTGCTGGTGGACACGTTGATCGTGCGGTCGCTGCTGATGCCGTCCATCGCCACGCTGCTGGGCCGGTGGTTCTGGTGGCCGCAGGTGGTCTATCCGCGCGGTGACTACCAGTTCCTGCCGCCGCAGCCCAAGCGCCCGCCGACCAGCGACGCCGACACCGAGGCGCTGCCCGCACAGGCGTAGCGCAGCAGGTAGGGCGGGTCCGACGGCGTTTCCGCAAGGGTGTCGGGCCCGCCGCTTCCAGGTTGAGAGATGATCAATGGCGTGGGATGTACTTCGCGATGACGGTGCCGCAACAGCTGACCGACCGCTACGAGCTGGGCGAGATCCTGGGCTTCGGTGGCATGTCGGAGGTGCACCGGGCGCGTGACGTCCGGCTGCACCGCGAGGTCGCGATCAAGATCTTGCGCGCCGACCTGGTCCGCGACCCGAGCTTCTATCAGCGGTTCCGCCGGGAGGCCAAGCACACCGCCGCGCTGAACCACCCGTCGATCGTGGCGGTGTACGACACCGGTGAAGCGCAGACGCCCAACGGGAAACTGCCGTTCCTGGTGATGGAGTATGTCGAGGGGCTGACCGTCGGCAAGCTGATTCAGCGGCACGGCGCGATGCCCCCGCAGCGCGCCATCTCGATCATCGGTGACGTGTGCACGGCGCTCGAGTTCAGCCACAGCCGCGGCATCGTGCACCGCGACATCAAGCCCGCCAACATCATGATCACCCCCACGGGCACCGTGAAGGTGATGGATTTCGGCATCGCGCACGCCATGAACGCCACCACCGGGGACCGCCTCACCGCGACGTCCGCAGTGGTGGGCACCGCGCAGTACTTCTCCCCCGAGCAGGCCCGCGGCCAGGACGTCGACGCGCGCACCGACGTGTACTCACTGGGCTGCGTCCTGTACGAAATGCTCACCGGTCAAGCGCTGTTCACCGGTGACACCCCACTGGCCGTGGCATACCAGCACGTCCGGGAACGGCCGATTCCGCCGTCGCAGCGACATGCGGGCATCTCCCCCGAACTCGACGCGGTGGTACTCAAGGCTCTGGCCAAGAAACCCGAGAAGCGCTACCAGAGCGCCGCGGAACTGCACGCCGATCTCATCCGGGTCAGCACCGGGAACGCACCCGAGGCGCCGGCGCAGCAGCCCGACGACGTCGACGAAGCCCCGACGGCCCACGATCCGCAGCACCCGCACACTCTGCAGTTGCCCGTCCAGCAGCCCCGGAACACGTCGCGGCGCTGGCTCATCGGCGGCGCCCTGGCGGCCGTCATCGTGCTGGTGATCGCCGGGGTGTTCATCGTGGGCACCATGAGCCGGGTCCAGGTGCCCGACGTGCACGGGCTGACCCGCCAGGACGCCCTGACCCAGCTGCAGGACCGCGGCCTGTCCCCACACGTCGACACCAACCCCGACGGCTCCGTCGAGGCCGGCCGGGTGATCGGCACCGATCCCGCGGCCGGGGACTCCGTCTCCTCCGGCGGCGACGTCACCGTGAACGTGTCGACCGGGCCCGAGCAGCGCCGCATCCCGGACGTCGCCACGCTGAGTTACGACGACGCGGTGCAGACATTGCACGACGCCGGATTCGACAACGTGCGGCGGATGCCGCAGGCTTCCAAGGCCGCCGAGTTGGACAAGGTCGTCGGGACCATGCCTGCCGCACAACAGGATTCGGCCACCAGCAACGAGATCGTCATCCTCGTCGGCTCCGGACCGTCCGCGCGGCAACTTCCCGACGTCACCGGGCAGACAGTGCAGCAGGCCACCCAGAACCTGGGCATCGTGGGGTTCACCACCATCCTTCAGGCGGACACCGACGGTACGTTGCCCGCGGGTCAGGTTGCTCTCACCGACCCGCCCGCCGGCACGTCGATGGATGCCGACGCGCCGGTCACCCTGAAGGTCTCCCGCGGCAATCAGCTCGAGATGCCCGACCTACGGGGACTGTTCTACGGCGACGCGCTGCAGCAGCTGCAGTCCCGCGGCTTCACCGGGAACTTCCAGAAAGGTCCCGACGTCGACGCGGGCGGGCA
Source organism: Mycolicibacterium cosmeticum (assembly GCA_016197365.1). Lineage (GTDB taxonomy): Bacteria > Actinomycetota > Actinomycetes > Mycobacteriales > Mycobacteriaceae > Mycobacterium > Mycobacterium cosmeticum_A. The sequence goes on from JACPVS010000026.1 coordinate 62,267, forward strand.
GAGCCGCGCCAAGGTGGTGCAGCAGGACCCGGCGCCCAAGACCGGGGTGAATCGTGACGGCACCGTCACGGTGAACTACGGATCCTGAGCACTCACCGGCATTTACATAGGCAGACACATACAACCTGCCAATTCGCTGGGAACACCCGCCACGCGCGTAAATAACGCCTGCAGTGGGCCTTTCGCCGACCGCAGGCACCCCGGCGACACGTGACCGGCCGACGGTTTGGACTCTCTCATCGTTACCCTATATAACTATTAATGTTTAAAGGGCCTGCGCAGCGGCAATATTTACTGGCAGGGACCCACTGTGGTCGACATAAAATACATAGGGGAATGAATATGAAGAACCTGACCTGTGCATCGCTGATCGGACTGTCCTGCGCCGCCGTGGCATTGACCGGGCTGGTGGGCACCACCTTGAGCACGGATGACCCGATGCACTCCGCCGCGGGCATGGAGACCGGCGTCACGGTCACCAACTCACCGTCCGCACCGCAGGACGTGCGCCCGCCGATGGTGAGCGCGGCCCCGCAGATCACCGGCCCCGCGCCCCTGCCCTCCGAAGAGCAGGGACTGCCGGGCTAACTGCGACCGGACTCCTGCTCGGCCAGCTTCGCCAGCATGGCGTTGTAGGCGGCCAGGTCGGCGTCGTCGTCGCGGTCGGCGGCCCGGTCCAGTCGGGTGGCGGTGCGGTTGTCACTGCGCCGCCACTGGATCAAGAGCGCCAGCATCACCAGGACCAGCGGCACCTCACCGGCAGACCAGGCGATGCCGCCGCCGAGTCGCTGATCACCGAGCAGGTCGGTGTGCCAGTACAGCTGCAGTGACTTGTAGAAGCCCTCGGCCATCACGGTCTGGGTGCCCATCAGCACGACACCGAAGAAGGCGTGCAGCGGCAACGACCCGAACACCATCCCTAGCTTGGCCAGCGACGGGATGGGTCGCGGCGTCGGGTCGATGCCGATGACCACCCAATAGAACAGGTAGCCGCTCAGTAGGAAGTGCAGGTTCATCGCGACGTGCGCGGCGTGCAGACCCGCGACCGCATCGAAGATCCCGCCGAAATACAGCCCGTAGAAGCCGCCGACGAACAGCGCGGTCGCCACGAACGGATTGGTGAGGATCTGTGAAGCCCGACTGTGCAGCGCAGCCAGCAGCCACTCCCGCATACCGGGCGGTCCTGCGCGCCCCGCGGCCGGAAGGGCGCGCAGCGCCAGCGTCACCGGCGCACCGAGCACCAGCAGCACCGGCGAGAGCATGGACAGCAGCATGTGGGCGCCCATGTGCATGCTGAACATCGCCGGCATGTAGCGGCCCAGCCCCGACGACGTCGCGAACAACAGCACCGCGCACCCACACAGCCAGGCGATGGTCCGCCCGACCGGCCACGCGTCACCGCGCCGCCGCAACCGGATCACGCCGGCCACGTACACGGCGGCGAACAGGATCGCGGCGGTGCCGAAGATCAGATCGAAGCGCCAGTCGAACAGGATGCGCGCGACGGTTGGCGGGCCGGCCAGGTCGTAGCCGATCTCGACGGCGGTGACCGACGGGTTGAACACAGGCGGCGGGGGCGGCGGGGTGCGACCCAGTGCGACGGCGATGCCGAACGTGAGGCCGAACACCAGCGATTCGACGAGGGCCAGCTGGATCAACGGACGCCGGTTGTCGGGATCCTCGGTGAGCGCCCTGACCGAGCGGCGGCGCTGCACAAACCCGAGCACCCCGAGCGCGAGCAGGGCCGTGACCTTGCCGACGACCAGCCAGCCGTAATTGGTGTGCAGCAGGTCGGCCGGGCGGATCCGGACGAAGGCGTTGATGACCCCGGAGAACCCCATCGCGACGAAGCAACACAGCGCGATCGCGGAGAAGCGCCGCGCCGCGAGATCGGTGTGCGCCCCGCCGCGGAACGCCAACGCCCACAGGGCCAGCAGCCCACCGGCCCACACCACGCCGGCGACCAGGTGGATGAACAGACTGTTGGTGGCCAGGTCGTGCGAGCCGCCGGCCGAGGAGTGCCCGGACAGTGCGAGCGGCACCAGCGTGAACACCGACCCGGCGAACAGCAGCGGCGTCCACGACCAGCGCAGCACCGGGATGCTCACGACGGTGACGACGGCGGCGAACAGGGCCGTCCACCGCCAGGTGCCCGCCGTCTCCACCAAGCTGGCGACCGACCAGATATCGGACAGGCTGAGCCGTCTGGCCAGCGGTTGACCGGTGATGTCGGACACCGTCAGCGGCACCAGCAGCACGGCGCACACCGTCCACACGCCGGAGGCCAGCGTGCCCGTGCGCAGGGCCCGGTAGCCTGCCACGTCCAGCACACCACTGGATTGCGGCGGCACCAGGAACGCGGCCAACAGGAACGAGCCGACCGCGACGGCCGCGGCGATCTCCCCCGCCGCGCGCACGAACGGCAGCCCATACGTGGTGACGGGACCCGGGTCCGGAAGGCCCGTCGCTGTCAGCGCGTCGGCCAGCGACAGCCCGCCCAAACCCGCCGCCACGGCACCGCCGAGTACCGCGACGCCGAACAGAACGGGCCACGCGGCACTCCGGGTCGTGGGGGCAGTCATCCCACCAGCGTATGGGGTGACCCTCAAGCGTCAGCTGTGTGCCGGGCCGCCTGCTCCCGCTCGTAGAACTGCGCCCGTGATCCGGCCTCCACGGTGTCCATGTCGGTCAGGATGTCGCGCAACTCGCGAAGGAACTCCGCGCGCCGTTGCGACAGGTCGGGGGCGCGGCCCAACAGCTTCTGGTCGGCCACCACCTGGCGGGCGGTGGTGAACAGCAGCGCGGACACCGACTCATTGCTGCGCACCTTGCCCTGGGCCACCTGCTGGCGGCCGACGCCGAGCGCCAGCTTGGTCAGCTCCTTCTCGGCGAGGTCGGCCGGGGCGTCGCGCAGGACGTCGGCCACGATCTCGTACGCCTCCACGAACGGGCGCAGCATTGCCGAACCGAGCAGCGGACGCTTGGCCCGCAGCAGCGCCTCGATGCCCTCACGGCCCGACGCGATCTGCTCCTCCCAGTCCTGTGTCCACGACATCTCCTTGGTCAGGTTGTTGCGGAACGTCGCGGAGTCGGCGAAGTAGAAGTCGAACTTCAGCAGATCGCGTAGCCGCGCGGTCTGCGCCCAGAACACGTCGAGATGGTCGGCTTCGGCGCGGGCCGCGTGTGCCAGCGCCAGTTCGATGATCGAGGTCTCCAGGAATGACGCGATGAGCGTGTTCCGGTAGAACGCCGCCTCGTGCTCGTTCTGCGGTTCGATCAGCCACACCGGCTCGCGGCCACTGTCGATCCGGGTGACCGGGTGCCCACCGGAGAGCGCGTCGACCGCCGCCCGCACCCCGTCGGAGGTGCGCAACCGGAGCAGGCTGTTGGTCATCGGAGTTCCCTTGCGCTCCAGGTAATCCAACGAGTCCTGGAAGGTGCGGTGCAACTGGCCCAGCGTCAGCGCCACCCCGCGGGTGGTCAGCAGCAGCGCCGAAACCAGCCCGGTCGCGTTCACCGGGGTGACCGACTGGATGCGCCACGCCACCTCGAACGCCATCTTCTGCATGGCCAGCCGTTTGGTGTCCGGGTTGGCGGTGATCGGGCCGCCCGGCTCGCCGAGGTACTGCCGCATCGAGACCGCTTCGGGGAAGCGGACATAGATCTTGCCGTAGTTCCGCTCGCCCTGGGCCTTGACGAAGTTGTAGAGCCAGCTGAGCCCTTCCGGGGTCTTCTCGCCGCCGCGTGCGTACGCCGCGTACTCCTGGGTCTCGTGCAGCTGGTCGAAACTGATGGATACCGGCTGCAGCAGGATGTCCTCGCTGCGGCCGTCGAGGTAGGCATCCGCGACGTAGGACAGCAGACCGAGCTTGGGCGGCAACATCTTTCCGGTGCGTGACCGGGTGCCTTCGATGGACCAGTTCAGGTTGAAGCGCTTCTCCACGATGTACCCGACGAATTGGCGCAGCACGTACTTGTACAGCGGGTCGTCGAGCTTGCGGCGCAGGAAGATCACCCCGGAATGCCGGAAGATCGGCCCCATGAACCCGAAGGACAGGTTGATCCCGGCGAAGGTGTGTACCGGCGGTAACCGGTTCTCCTGCATGGCAACCGGGACGATCACCCCGTCCAGATAGGAGCGGTGCGAGAACAGCAGGACCGCCGGATGGATCTCCAGCGAGCCGCGCATGGCCTCGATCTCGGCGCGGTCGTAGTCGATGTTGGGGTCGAAACCGCGGCTGAAGATGGCGCGGCCCATGGTCGGGATGAGGTCGACGGAGAACCGGCTCCACCCGGTGGACAGCTCATCCAGCATCTCGCCGGCCTGCTCCACGGTCGCACCCGGAATCTTGTCCAGGCCCTCCCGGAACCGGGCCGAGGCCAACATCTCCGGCTTGACCAGCCGCGGCGACTTGTACTCCGGGCCCAGCAGCCGCAGTTCGACCCGTTCAATCGCCAGAATGGCGCGACGGATGACGAAACGTGCGAATTCACGCGGGTTCTCGGCGGTGGTGGTGTCGTTCCACTGCTGGCGCAGCTCGGACACCTTGGCCGGCTCCCCGGCCACCACGCGGGCCCGCGACGGGTCCTTGCGCAGGATGCGGTGCTGCAACAATTCGGGCGGCCGGTAGGTGTCGCGGCCGGAGATGAGGGACACCACCTTGGACCGGGTGGGCAGTCCGCCGGGCACCCAGAACACCCGCACCGGAACCACCGACCGGTCCGGGTCGGCCGAGAGCTTCTCGACGAGTTGCGCCAGCACGGTGGGCGGCGGATCGTCGGTGGCGGGCAGGTGCAGCACCTCGACCCGGGCGTCGGGGCGGTCCCTGCGCTGCTGCTGCAGCCAATCCTTGAGCAACTCCTGCTCGGCAGGCGAACCGACCGAGGCGAGCACCAGGGTGTCCCCGGTCGGGTGGAAGCTGTCGATGTCGCCGGAACGCCTTGTCATGGACGGCCTTCCGGGGAAGGCGTCTGCGTGGTGCGTCTGTACAAGGGAACGTCGGGAAGCTCGTCATGCGGCCAGGACAACAAGGTGTCCAGGTAGAGCTGACGAATCTCGGCGATGCGCTCGGACAGGTTGTCGTGGGTCCAGTCATCGGTGGAGATGGGCGGGAACACCGCGACATCGACGGTGCCTGCGTTGAACGTGCTGGAGTCGCGGGCGGCGATCACCTCGGCGTTGCGGATCACGATCGGCACGATCGGGATACCGGCGGCCATCGCGATCCGGAACGGCCCCTTCTTGAAGGGGCCGACCTCGGTGGTGTCCAGCCGGGTGCCCTCCGGCGCGATCATGATGGAAAGCCCTTTGCGGGCAAGCTCTTCCACCTTACGCAGACCCTCGACAGCGGCCTGGGTGTCGTCGCGGTCGATGAACGCCGCGTCCATCACCTTGCCCAGCGGCCCCATCAACGGGTTCTTCTCGAGCTCCTTCTTTCCCACGCTGGTGAAGTTGTCCTTCACCAACCGGCCCGCGATGAACGGGTCGGCCTGATTGCGGTGGTTGAAGAGGAACACCGCGGGACGCTGGGCGGTCAGGTTCTCCTCACCCAGCACGTTGAGCTCGATGCCCGTGGTGGCCATGAGCAGCCTGCTCCAGTTCGAGGTGAAGAAGTTGACGCCCGTGCGCTTGTTGCGGGTGAGTAGCCCCAGGCCGATCGCGCCGGCCGCGACCGTCGGGATGGTGGCGAGGCTGGCCAGGGTGCGCAGCTGCGCCACCGGACTGCTGCCGCTGCGGCTGCTGAACTTCAGGATGGGCCAGCCACGCTTGAGCGCGACCGCGGCCAGTTTGCCCGCCGGATTGGTGGGACGCGGGTTGCCCACCACGTACATCAGCGCAACATCCTCGTCGCCGTCGGCGTAGAAATAACTCTGAGTCAGATCGACCCCGTTGGCGGCTGAGAATTGTTGCACCGCATGCGCTTTGCCCGGACCCCAGATGATCGGCTGCTGCACCTCACCGGTGATCAGGCCTTCGTCGTCCACCTCGAACTTGTTGCACAACACCTTGTCGATCCCGAGGAATTTGGCGACGGGCTCGACCTGGACCGTCAACGCCGACGAACTCAGCACCACGGTGTGTCCGCGGGCCATGTGCGCTTTGACCATGGCCCGCATCTCGGGATAGACGCGGTCGCGGACGTGCTGCACGAACAGCCGCTCCCCCAGTTCGTCCAGATCGGACAACGAGTTTCCGTGCAGCATCCGGGCGCCCTTGCCGATCAGGTCTTCGAACTCCGAGCGGCCCAGTTGGTGGTTGAGCCCGGCCTGCACCATGCCGATGAACTCGCCGACACTCATCTGGCCGCGCCTCAGCCGGTCCTGGGTCATCAGCACGCCGGTGAACCCGGCGACCAGGGTGCCGTCCAAGTCGAAGAACGCGCCGATTCCCGGTCCAGGTGGGCTGGCCTCGATCTCGGCGACCGTCCCGGGCAGTCGTGCGTCACTCATTTATCGGCACTTCCGTTCGATGACACGGTGTCGGATGCAGCGAAGGACGCCGCCACGGCGCGACTCTCGCCGCCGAGGGCCAGGATCTCGTCGAAACCCCGGAGCAGGCTGTCGGCCCACAACGCGTCGTCGGCGAAGGCGGCCCGGTCGTAGCGGGTGGTGACGGTGACGAAGCCGCCGCGCGACACCAGCACCGTCATCATCGCCACGCCCGGCAGCGGGCCGAGGCCGTAGTGCCGCAACACCTTTGCCCCGGCGATGAAGGTGTCGCCGGGATACACCGGCACGTTGCTGGCCTGCACGTCGGAGTTGACCACCGAGCCGGCGGCCGATTCCAGGACGGCGTCGGGCAGGAAGCTGACGAACGGCGCCAGCGTGCCCACCATGTCCATGGCGCGTTCCTCGCGCTTGCTGGTCATCTGTGAGCGGATCACCTTGATCCGACGTTCGGGATCGGCGATACCGACCGGCGCCGCGAGATTGATTCCGGCAAAACGATTTCCGCCGGCGGGATCGTCGTCGGCGCGCAGGTTCACCGGGACCGCCATCGGCAGGGTGTCGATCGGGATGCCCTTGGCCTCGTGGTAGTGCCGCAGCGCGCCGCACAAGCCGGCGAGGTAAGCGTCGTTGATGGAACCGCCCGCGGCCTTGGCGGCCCGGTGGAAGTCGGAGAAGACGATGTCGATGGCCTCGCTGCGCGAGTTCAGGCTGCGGCGGCGCAGCAGCGGCGAGTGGTCGGCGACGGGGCGGGACACCCGGGCGGTCGACAGCGCGTAGTCCACCACGCCGCTGACCGTGGCGGCCGGATCACGCACCACGTTGGTGACCGCGTGCACGGCACCGCCGAGCAGGCCGAGCACGCTGTTGGTGATCTTCATCGGTAGCCGGTTGATGCCCAGTTTCATCAGGTCGGTGGCGGAGAGATCCTGCGGAATCGGCAGGGGCGCAAGCTCACCGACGGGGGTATCCCGTTCCAGGGTGTAGATGTTGGCGAACATCTCGACGGTGCCGACCCCGTCGGCGACGGCATGGCTCAGGTGCAGGATGGTCGCGGCGCGTCCGTCGGCCAGACCCTCGACCAGGGTGGCCGTCCACAGCGGCCGGGTGATGTCCATCGGCGTCTGCAGCGCGACCTCGGCGAGGTCGAGAACCTGCCGCAAGGTGCCCGGTTCGGGGGCCCGGACCCGGCGCACATGGAAGTCCAGGTTGAAGTCGGGGTCGACCACCCAACGCGGTGACGCCGTCGGCAGCGTCGGCATGACCACTTTCTGGCGTAACCGAAGAACCTTGCGCGACGCCTGCTCGAACACCGCGCGGAACTGCTCCCAATCAGGAGTGACGTCAAGCAGTTCGACGCCCATGATGCCCGACCGGGTCCGTGGATTGGCCTCCCCGCGGTGCAGCAGGGTGTCGATGCCGTTCAATTTCTGGGGCAACCCCGCCGCATCCAACGGCACATTGCTCATCGCGCGTACTCCTCCTGTATGACGCTCTCCCGGCGGCCGCCATACGGCGTCCACGCTAGTCCGCGCTGCGGTGGCGTGGCGCGGGTTTCGTAGCTGTCGACGGGCGCATCACACTGGCGTCATGCCGAGGCGCGATGCGCATCGATGGGCGGGATCGGTTCAGGCAGGTCGCGAAATGCCGAGGCATCCAGGATTCGCTTCTGCTGACCGTTCTTGGCCGGCGTGATGCGGAGGGCGACGGAGGCGTTGTGGTCGGCCGGCCTGATGTAGTAGCACTCGTCGGTCTCCGGGCAATAGAGGCACAGTGCGTCGACAGCTTCTTTGTCGATCGGCGAACTGTGCACACCATGGCGGTCGGACCATGTGGTCCGTAGATCCAGTCTGACCGCACCCGCCCGCGCCGACCGGTACTTCACCTGAATGCGGTAAAACGTTCCCGCCTCGTATGCGACGAGGTCGAACGGCGCATGTTCGGTGGTGGGAAGCAAGACGTCGAACCCCTTGACGACGAGGTCCGCATACGCCTTGGCGACGCCGAGGTCGCCCTTGTCTTTGGTGTGGTGTCGAGTCATCGATCGCCCTGTCGGTCGGTTTCCACGCGTCCCTGCACAGCGGGCGCCTTGCTGTGAGAAATGGCGCCGGCGACGTGTAAATTACGGAGGTCTGTGCTTTGCCCCCGTGGCGCAATGGATAGCGCATCCGGTTTCTACCCGGTCGGTTGCAGGTTCGAGTCCTGTCGGGGGTACCAATCTCGATCAAATGTCTGTGCCGTTTCCCGTTGAGCGCACCATAACGCGACGGTCCGACAAACCCGTTTGGGCATCGCTGCGGGCACTCCATGTGTCACGCTGACCACGTGAATGTCCGTACATCGTTGGCTCGTCTGGTTGCCGCGACGGCTTTGCCCGCAGCCCTGATCTCGGGAGCTCCGACAGCCACCGCCGACGGCTGCCCCGACGTCGAACTCATCTTCGCGCGGGGCACTGCCGAACCACCCGGCATGGGCCGGGTGGGCGACGCCCTGTTCGGCGCGCTGCAACCCATGCTCGGCGGCCGCAGCCTGGGCGCCTACGCCGTGAATTACCCTGCCAGCTACAACTTTTTGAACACCGGCGCCGGCGCCGATGACGCCCGGGGCCACATCGCCTGGATGACCGATCAGTGCCCGAACACCCGCCTGGTGCTCGGCGGGTTCTCCCAGGGGGCGTCCGCGGTGTCGATGCTCGCCGGCGTGCAGCCCGTCGGCGACAGGATCGGCAGCATCGGGTCGGCCCCGGCGCTCGATCCGGGACTGGCGTCCAATGTCGCCGCGGTCGCCGTCTTCGGCAATCCGGGCGCGCGCTTCGGCACCCCGCTGTCCAGCAACGGTCAGTTTGCGGGCCGCGCCATCGACCTGTGCAGCAACGGTGACCCGATCTGCTCGACGCGGGTGTTCGACCGCTCGGCCCACAACAACTACGAGGCCCCGCCGTACCCCGGCCAAGCTGCCGGTTTCATCGCCGGACGGGTGTAACCGCGCGAATTTGCGGCGGCTTCGCGCAACCTGGCACCCTTTGACGGTGACCGCGATCGATCCGGAGAAGCTCAGCGCCTGCCTGCAGGTGCTGTCCGAGGTCGAATCGTTGCCCCCCGAGCACCCGGACGCGGTGGCCATTCGGCGCGCCACCGCCGGTATCTGGAAGTCGGTGCGCAAGGCCCGCAGACACGCCAAGCGCGACGAGGTGGCCGCGGCCGACAGAGCCGTGATCGCCGCGACCGCCACCGGAGCGCCGGGACGCATCGACGACGAGACGGCGGGCCTGCCGTTGGTGTCCACGGCCGGCGGGGCATCCGCGGGAACCTTGCTGAAGTCGCGGGCCTGCTACATCTGCAAGAAGCATCACACCGTCATCGATGCCTTCTACCACCAGCTTTGTCCGGAATGCGCGGCGTTCAGCCACGCCAAACGTGACGCCCGCACCGACCTCACCGGTCGTACCGCGCTGCTCACCGGGGGCCGCGCCAAGATCGGCATGTACATCGCACTGCGGCTGTTGCGCGACGGTGCACACACCACGATCACCACACGTTTCCCCAATGACGCCGTCCGGCGCTTCGCCGCGATGCCCGACAGCGCCGACTGGCTGCACCGGCTGCGGATCATCGGTATCGATCTGCGCGACCCCGCCCAGGTGGTCGCACTCGCCGACACGGTGGCCGAGCACGGCCCGCTGGACATCCTGATCAACAACGCGGCGCAGACCGTGCGGAGAGCCCCCGGCTCCTACTCGGCGCTGGTCGAGGCCGAGCGCACCCCGCCCCCGGAGCTGTCCCGTGTCGACGTGGTCACCTTCGACCGCGTCAGCGACGCGCATCCGGCCGCACTGGCGGGCAGTCTCGCCGAGCATCAGACCCCGCACGGGATCATGGAACTCGCCCTGACCGCCCGCAGCGCCTCACCGGAGCGGATCGCCGCCGGTACGGCCATCGACGCGGGCGGTCTGCTGCCCGACACCGCGTCGGTCAACAGCTGGACCCAGCGGGTGCACGAGGTCGACGCCATGGAACTGCTCGAAGTGCAGCTGTGCAACCAGACCGCACCGTTCATCCTGGTGAGTCGCCTGCGCCCGGCGATGGCCGCCTCCCCCGCCCGGCGCAAGTACGTCGTGAACGTGTCAGCCATGGAAGGCCAGTTCGGCCGCCGCTACAAGGGCCCGGGACATCCGCACACCAACATGGCCAAAGCCGCGCTCAACATGCTCACCCGCACCAGCTCCGCGGAGATGCTGAAGCAGGACGGCATCTTGATGACCGCGGTGGACACCGGGTGGATCACCGACGAGCGTCCGCACCCCACCAAGCTGCGGCTGGCCGAGGAAGGGTTCCACGCGCCGCTGGACCTGGTCGACGGCGCCGCGCGGGTCTACGACCCGATCGTGCGCGGGGAGGCCGGCGAGGATTTGCACGGCTGCTTCCTGAAGGATTACCGGCCCAGCGACTGGTGAATTCGCCTGACCGCCAAGACATCCGGCTCAGCTATCGACGAGTGCCAGTTCCGCGAACGCGACGTCCAGCGTCGGACGGATGGTGAGGACGGCCGCCAGGCCCACCAGTTCCAGCGGGCGGCGGGTCACGGGTCCGTCGGCGACGACGATCAGCGGAACCTCGGACGGCAGTTGGTCCTGCGTCTCCACAAGGGTCGACATGCCGCACGAGGCGAAAAACGTGGTATCCGTCAGGTCGATGACGACCGCGCTCGGCTGTTTGTCCAGCGCCGTCGTGAGGAGCTGGTTCAAGTCGGGGACCGTCAGCATGTCCACGACACCGGAACAGCTGATGACCACCGTCGTGTCATGCCACGTCTGGGCGCACATCAAGGGGGAAGGATTGGATTCAAATTGGTCAGACATCGAACACCTCGCGGAAACTTCGATTCGGGGCGCTGTGTCTCGCGGGCTGTGGTCTGAACCAAACAAGCTAAAACGCCAACTCTTAGTAAGCCTAACCCACGGACGCATGTCCGTGTGATTGTGGACGGAGCGACCTGGCACTCTCGAGGCAAGGCTCGACACCACAACCTGGGGGTTTTCTCATTTCGCGTCCCACCGACGACGTCGACACGACCGGGCTGTTGCCCGCCGGCACGCCCATCGACCTGGACAACTGCGCCCGCGAACCGATCCACATTCCGGGCAGCATCCAGCCGCGCGGGGTCCTCGCCGTCGTCCGGGAGCCGGGTCTCGACATCCGTCACATCAGCGCGAACGTCGCCGAGCTGTTGGGTCACGAGGTGGACGACGTGCTCGGCCGCCCGTTGGCCGTCGTGATCGGCGACGAACAGGCCGCACGGATTGCGCTGGCCGCGTCGGCGTTCGGCGATCTGCGCCAGCGCAACCCGCTCGAACTGGAGATTGCCGTCGCCGGCACACCGCGGCCGTTCGATGCGCTGTTGCACCGAGAGCCCGGTGGGATGCTGTTGGTGGAGCTCGAAATCGCGTACGGCGAGCGACCTTTCTCGTTCCCGAACACCTATCAGGCCGTGCGTAATTCGGTCGAGGCGCTCAACCGGTCCGAATCGATGACCGAGCTCTACGACACCACCGCCCGCGCGGTCAGGGACCTCCTCGGCTTCGACCGCGTGATGGTGTACCGCTACGACCGGGACTACAACGGTGAGGTCGTGGCCGAATGCAAACGTGACGACCTGAATTCCTTTCTGGGGCTGCACTATCCGGCCAGCGACATTCCCGCCCAGGCGCGCGCCATGTACGAGAAGAGCTGGCTGCGTCTCATCTCCGATGTCGACTACACCCCGGCCCCGCTGGTTCCTGCCGTGGACCCCGACAGCGGCACACCCTTGGACCTGACGCACGCCATGCTGCGCAGCGTCTCGCCCATCCACATCGAGTACCTGCAGAACATGGGAGTCCGTGCCTCCATGTCGATTTCGCTGCTGCGCCACGGCCGGCTGTGGGGACTGATCGCGTGCCATCACTACGCCGGGCCGCACCTACCGCCCTACGGCGCGCGCGCCGCCGCCGAGTTCCTCGGGTCGACGCTCTCGCTGCGGCTGGTCGACCGGTTCGACGAGGATCAGTTGCGCGACCGGCTGACCGCGCAGTCGACGCTGGCCGCACTGACCAGCGCCACCCTCAACGACAGCGAAACGCTCGCGGATGCGCTGCTGCGATCCCCTGGGCTGCTCGATCTGCTGCCCGCCGCCGGAGCGGCCGTCCAGATCGGCGACGAGTACCGGACGCTGGGCGCGGTGCCGCCGCCCGACGTGGTGGCGGCCGTCGCAGACTGGGCCCGCGACACCGGCAACGACATCGCCGGCACCGAATGCCTGTCCGACGAACTGCCCGGACTGGATCTGCACGATGCGACGGGCGCGCTCGCGCTGAACCTGCCCGACGGGCAGTACGTGATCTGGTTCCGGCACGAGGCACTGCGGGCGGTCGACTGGGGCGGCGATCCGCACAACAAGGCCATCGCCGTGCGCGAGGGCGACGGAGTTCGGCTCAGCCCGCGCAAATCGTTCGAACGGTGGCGCGAAGTCGTCGACAACTGCGGTGAACCGTGGGCACCCATCGAGATCGAGTCGGCCGAATCGCTGCGACGCCACCTCGTCGAAGAGTTGTACCGCCGCACCCGAAGTGCCCTGCGGGTCGCCGAGGTGCTGCAGCGCAGTCTGCTGCCCTCCTCGATCCCGACGGTCCCGGATTGGGAGCTGACCGCCGACTACCATCCCGCTGCGGGCGGCCGGGTGGGCGGCGACTGGTATGACGCATTCCGGTTGCCCGACGGGCGACTGATCGTGCTGCTCGGCGATGTCGCGGGGCATGGCCTGGCCGCGGCGGGCACCATGGCCCAACTCCGTAATGCCTTGCGGTCGCTGCTGTTTGCCGGCGCCGCGCCGGCGGAGGCGTTGAGCCAGCTCAACGCCTTCAGCCTGCACCTGATGCCGCGCACCTTCGCCACGGTGATCGCCGCGCGGATCGAGTTGGGAACCGGTCACGTCGAAGCGGCGTCGGCGGGGCACCTCATGCCGTTGCGCACCGCGACGGTCGTGGCGGCGGCGCCGGTACTGCTGTCGCCGCCCATCGGCGTCCGCGGTGCGCGATACCTGCCGAGCACGTTCACCATCGAACCCGACGAGGCGCTGGTGATGTACTCCGACGGCCTGGTGGAGCGCCGCGGCTCGACCATCGACGATGGGCTTGCGCGTCTGGCAACGACACTTGCTGGGCTCGGGGACATCTCGGCGGCCGGGATCTCGGCAGCGATGGGACAAGAGGGGACCGAGGACGACGTCACCGTCGTCACCCTGCGCCGCCTCTGATGCTTGCGATTCGCACACCGGAGGTATGTTGTCGTCCATGCCGGTCACCGTGATCCTGGAACTGAAGTTCAAGCCCGAGTCCGTGGCAACCGCGCGGGAAGTGTTCAGCCGCGCACTGAAAGACACCCGGGCATTCCCCGGCAACCTCGGCACCGACGTGCTGGTCGATGAGGCCGACGAAGGCCACTGGGTGATCTACGAACTGTGGGAATCGGTCGAGGCCGACGAGGCCTACCGCGCCTTCCGGGCCGGCGAGGGCAAGCTCACCGAGGTGCCCGGGTTGGTGGCCGAGCCGCCGGTCAAGACGCGGTACACCACCAGCGACGTCTGAGGCTCTGCCGCGCATTGAACCCGCGGCACCCGCGCACCGTGTCCCTTTCAACACCGGACACACAGGGGGCCGACCATGTCGCGAATCATCAACCTGCGCACCGATCTCGCCACCGCCGGGATGGCCGCCGTCACCGTCACCGCGGTGCTGACCACGCCGCTCCCCGCCATCACAGCGGTATCGCCGCCCACGACCGGCGTCCATGAGGTGCGCCTGGCGGCGACATCGGTACCGCCGGGCGGTCTGGTCACCAGCTTCCTGCACAACCAGACTGTGTACTGCTCGATCATCTGCCCGCTGCTCGCCCAGACCGGCGTGACGGCGGTGTCCACTGCCCTGCGGGCGCCGGGCACCTTCCTGGCCGCCCTCTCGGCGGGCGATGTGCTGAAGGCGATCGGCGCCGCGGCCGCGTCGGTGACGGGACCGACCGAAGCTGCCGCCCAGAAGGCCATCGACGCCGACGCCGCGATCCCCGCACAGCGGGCGCTCAACGCGTTCGAGGTCGGCGTGGTCGGCCTGCTCAACGTGCTGCCCGCCGTCCGCAACGGCTTGCCCGGTGTCGCGACGGCACTGCAGAAGGCCCGCCACGACACCTTCGACGCACTCAACCTGCCGTTCGTCGAGAACCCGACGCCGACGGTGGCTCCCCGCGGGGTGTTCCAGGTCGCCGCGGTGGGCGCCATCAATGTGGTTGGCGCCGTGATCTTTCCGGCCTTCAACGCTGTCCTGGCCGGCGTCTTCGAAGTGCCCGACGCGGTGGCGCAGGAACTCGCGAAGACCGGCAACCCGGTACGCGCACTCGCCGCCGGGATCAAGGCCGCGGCCGGCGTGGTCGCGGCGGCGGGCAAGGTGGTCGCCCGGGCCGTCGGCACCGCCGTCCACGATGTGCGCGATGCCGCCGGTGCACGGACGGCGAGCACCAGCCGGGTGGCACCGAAGACCACCACGACGAAGTTCCCCACGAGAGTTCGGGCGTCGGCGGCGACGGACTCCACCGTGGCGAAACCTGCCACGGCCAAGCGTCCGCACCCCGTACGGGACGCCGTGCACAACCTGGTCAAGAAGGTCACCGCACAACCATCCGGCAAAGTTTCACGGACCAGCTCAGCGCACGAAACCGGTTCACACCACGAGTGATCCACTCAGGACTCGACTGCCGACGCCTCGTCGGTCTCCGAGGCGATGACCGTCTCGGTGGGGGCGTTGCGTTCCCACAGCACGGCGCCGATGCACGCGGTCAGCACCCATCCGGCGCCGATGACGCCACACCAGGTGAGCAACGCCATCGCGATGCCGATCGGGCCGAACTCGTCCCAGCCGTCGAGCAAGGGCGGGAAGAACGTCCGCGCGGCCAGCGGCACCACGGTGCCGTCGATCAGCACCCCGCCCAGCCCTGCCAGGAGTAGGTACTTGCGTCCCCGCCACCCGTCGCGGACGAGCAGCGCGGGGGTGACCGTCCAGAAGATCCACACCGGCACCAGCGAGGCCACGAACCGCAGTGTGCGCAAACCCATGTGGTGGTGGCCGCCGAACGCGATGCGTTCGCGGACGACCATCATGGCCAGGTACAGCGCGAACCACAGCACGCCGCGGCCCAGCTTGGCCAGCCAACCCAACTGCGCACGGCGCCACGCCTTCGCGAAGATCCCGGCGATGGTCATCGACATCGGGATGCCCCACACCAGGAATCCCGCGACGCCCAGGAACGTCCAACTCGACCGCAGACCCGAAGCCCGGCCGAACACGGCGCGCACATGCTCGGTCATCGGCGACACCAGACCCAGTTGCCGGCTGACGGCGGTGCCCGGGCTCGCGTTGTCGGCGAACCCGGTGAGATAACTGAACCCCAGGATCATCAACGGAATGACCGTGGTGAACAGCTGCACCGACACCACCGCACCCAAGGTGCCACCGTCGATCTCGTTGAACCGGGCGATCACCACGGCGACCAGACGCAGCTGCCGCACCTCGGCCAGCCTGCGGTAGCGGTCCTCGAGCCGACGGCGCACCGCCGGCGGACCGCTGTGGACATTCATCCCCTGCAGGCTAGCGTTCTCCCCCACTGCGTTACCTGCCTGACAGCATCCTCACACCAGGTCAGCAGCTGCCTCACCTGGCCGGATCGATCCGAGGTGTAGACACTGCCCGACGCGGGTACCCGCCACGGAATTGTGTGCCGATGCCCATCCCGGGACGGCCCCGCGGAAAGTGATGGATATGCGACTGGTTGCGGCCGTGCTCGCCGCTGTCGTCGTGTTCGCGTCCACCGCGTGTTCACCCGGCCGTCGGGTCGACCTGGGTCAGGGTGCCGGCAACCTCATCGCCGCGATCTCCGGGGAGCCCGATCAGTTGGACCCCCAGAAGACCAGTGCCTACTTTTCGTTCGAGGTGTTGGAGAACGTCTTCGACACCCTGGTGGAACCCGGCGCCGACCTCACCATGCGCCCGGCGCTGGCCCAGTCCTGGGAGACCTCGCCTGACCAACTCGTCTGGACCTTTCGACTACGCCCTGGTGTGACCTTCCACGACGGGAGTCCGCTGACCGCCGCCGACGTCGTCTACTCCTACCGGCGCATCATCGACGGCAAGCTGGCCAACGCCGACAAGTTCAGCGCCGTCACCGATGTCAGCGCCCCCGACGAGCAGACGGTGCGTATCACCGTCGCGCACCCGACACCCAACCTGCTGACCAACCTCGGCGGCTTCAAGGGCATGGCCATCGTGCAGCGCCGCAACGTCGAGGACGGCCAGATCGCCACCCACCCCATCGGCACCGGTCCATTCGCCTTCGTCGGTCAGAAGAGCGGCGACTCGATCACCCTGCGCGCCAACACTCGATACTGGGGAACACCGGCGAAGATCCCGGGCGTGACGTTCCGGTTCATCAACGAGCCGTCGACCGCGTTGTCCGCGCTGCAGGCCGGTGAAATCGATTGGACCGACGCGGTTCCCGCCCAGCGTGTCAGCCAATTGCGCAACGACGACTCGGTACATCTGGCCGTGACGCCGAGCAACGACTACTGGTACCTGGCCCTCAACCAGGCCCGACCACCGTGGAACGACGTGCGGGTGCGCCAGGCGGTGGCCTACGCCCTGGATCGACCCTCAATTGTGCAGGCCACCAGTTACGGCACGGCACAGGCGAATCAGCTCGCCATTCCCGAGGGCAACCCATGGTTCGTGCCGTACGACCGATACGGACAGGACCTGGCGAAGGCGAAACAGTTGCTGCAGCAGGCCGGCGCGGCGCCGAAGACGATGGACCTGCTGGTCACCAGCGAGTACCCGCAGACGGTGACGGCCGCCCAGGTGATCGCCGACAACCTTGCGCCCCTGGGCATCACCGCGACCATCCGCACCGTCGACTTCGCCACCTGGCTCGACGAGCAGAACAGCGGGCACTTCGACGTGCTGATGATGGGTTGGCTGGGCAACATCGACCCCGACGACTTCTACTACGCCCAGCACCACACCGGCGGCACCAGCAACGCGCAGAAGTTCTCCGACCCGCGCGTCGACACCCTTCTCGACGCGGGCCGCACCGAGACGGATCAGCAACGGCGCAAAGATGATTACGCCCAGGCGGCCAGGCTGATCGCCGACGAGGTGAGCTACATCTACCTGTACAACCCGGCGGTCATCCAGGCCTGGTCGCCGAACCTGACCGGGTATGAGGCTCGCCGCGACAAGGCGATCCGGTTCCGCGATGCCGTGATGGAGACCGGCGGGGACAGCCGATGACGACCGTCAAGTTCCTGGCCCGCCGGCTCGCGTACTCGCTGGTGGTGCTGATCGGCGTGCTGATCGTGGTCTTCGCGCTGGTGCATCTGGTTCCCGGCGACCCGGTCCGCATCGCGCTCGGAACCCGTTACACACCAGCGGCTTACGACGCACTGCGGCAGGCCAGCGGACTTGATCAGCCGCTGCTGCGCCAATTTCTCGGCTATCTCGGGCATGCCGCCACCGGCGATCTCGGGGTGAGCTTCCGCAACGGCGACCCAGTGACCCAGGTGCTGCTGGAACGGTTACCGGCCACGGTGTCACTCGCCGTCGTCGGCATCGTCGTGGCCATGGTGATCGCGCTGCCCGCCGGTATCTACGCCGCCCTGCGCGAGGGCCGCCTCAGCGACGCCATCGTGCGCGTGACGAGTCAATTCGGCGTATCGGTCCCCGACTTCTGGCTGGGGATACTGCTGATCTCGCTGTTCTCCTCGGTGCTGGGCTGGCTGCCGACATCGGGGTACCGGCCGCTGTTCGAGGACCCCGGCGGCTGGCTGCGCCACGTGATCCTGCCCGGGCTCACCGTGGGACTGGTCGCCGCGGCGATCATGACCCGCTACGTCCGGTCCGCCGTACTGGAGGTGAACGCCATGGGCTACGTCCGCACCGCGCGGTCAAAAGGTCTTGCGCCATGGGTGGTGACGATGCGTCACACCGTGCGCAACGCGCTGGTTCCCATCCTCACCATCACCGGCATCCAGTTGGCCACCATTCTTGGCGGTGTCATCGTCGTCGAGGTGGTGTTCGCCTGGCCGGGCCTGGGCCGGTTGGTCTACAACTCGGTGGCCGCGCGCGACTACCCGGTGATCCAGGGAGCGGTGTTGTTGATCGCAGTCCTGTTCCTCGCGGTCAACCTGCTGGTCGACATGCTGTACGCCGTCGTCGATCCGAGGATCCGGCTGTCATGACCGACCAGACAATCGACGACGAAAGGGTCAAGGCCTGGCGCCTGCTGGCCGGCAACCCCGTCACCGTCATCAGCGCGGCCGTGCTGGTGGTCGTCGTCGTGATCGCCCTGACCGCACCGTGGATCGCGCCGTACGGCATCAACGACGTCGATGTCCCGTCGGCACTTCGGCCGCCCAGCGGCGCTCATTGGTTCGGCACCGACGAATTGGGCCGCGATGTCCTGTCCCGGGTACTGGTCGCCGTGCAGGCGTCGATGAAGGTCGCGATGATCAGCGTGGCCTTCGCCGCCGCGGTCGGTGTCACGCTCGGGGTGGTCGCCGGGTATCGCGGTGGCTGGCTGGACACCGTCGTGATGCGCGTTGTCGACGTGATGTTCGCGTTCCCGGTGCTGCTGCTCGCCCTGGCGATCGTCGCCGTTCTCGGACCGGGGCTCACCACAACGATTTTGGCGATCGGAGTCGTCTACACCCCGATCTTCGCCCGCGTCGCCCGGGCGAGTGCGCTGTCCGTGCGGGTTGAGCCCTACGTGGCGATGTCACGCACCATGGGGACCGGCACGGGCTACATCCTGACGCGGCACATCCTGCCCAACATCACCGGCCCGCTCATCGTGCAGACGTCGTTGTCCCTGGCCTTCGCCATTCTGTCCGAGGCGGCCTTGTCCTTCCTGGGGTTGGGTCTGCAGCCGCCGGACCCATCCCTGGGCCGGATGATCTTCGACTCACAGGGGTTCGTCACGCTGGCGTGGTGGATGGCCGTGTTTCCCGGGGCGGCCATCTTCGTCATCGTGCTGGCCTTCAACCTGCTGGGGGACGGCCTGCGTGACGTGCTGGATCCCAAGCAGCGCACCATGATCGAAGCACGGAGAGCGCGGTGAGCGAATCGGTGCTGTCGATCAGCGACCTCGCCGTGCGAATCGGCCGCCGGGAGGTCGTGCGGGGGGTGTCGATGTCGGTCGAGCGTGAGCAGACCCTCGGCATCGTCGGCGAGTCCGGGTCTGGCAAATCGATGACCGTGCTGGCGGCCACCGGCCTGCTCGACGCACCCGGTGCGGTGGTCAGCGGATCCAGTGCCCTCGGCAAGCAGGAGTTGGTCGGGGCGTCGGCGCGGACACTGCGACACGTGCACGGCGGCCGGATCGGTTTCGTCTTCCAGGATCCCGGCACCTCCCTGAACCCACTGCTGACCATCGAACGCCAGATCACCGAATCACTGGAGACACACAAACATCAGACCCGCAGGCAGGCCCGCGCACGGGCACTCGAACTGCTCGAAGCCGTCGGCCTGCCCGAGCCGCACCAGCGCTTGCACAACTATCCGCACCAACTGTCCGGTGGGCAGCGCCAGCGGGTGATGGTGGCCATCGCCCTGGCCTGCGATCCGGAACTGCTGGTTGCCGATGAACCCACCACCGCGCTGGACGTCACGACGCAGGCACAGATCATCGCGCTGGTCCGGGATCTGCAGCGCGACTTCGGCACCGCGGTGGTGTGGATCAGCCACGACCTCGGGGTCATCGGCGAAGTCGCCGACACCGTCACCGTGTTGCGCGACGGGACAGTGGTGGAACAGACCACCGTCGACGACATCTTCGCCCACCCCCGGGAGCCCTACACCCGCGAATTACTCAGCGCCCGTCCGGTATTGGGTGGCGGCAATCCACCCCCGGCCGCGACGAAGTCCGAGGTGCTGCTCGCGGTCGATGGCCTGGACGTCCGGTTCCCGGTCACCACACCGGCCGGGCGGTCCGTCGTGCACGCGGTGCGGGATCTGTCGTTCCGGATCAACCGGGGCCACACCCTCGGACTGGTCGGCGAATCGGGTTCGGGGAAGTCCACCGTCGCCGCCGCGCTGACCGGTCTGGTAGCCCTCGACGCGGGGAGCGCGCTGCTGGGCGGCACCGACGTGGTGCACGTGAAGGGCGCGACACAGAAGTCTGTCCGGCGTCGCATCAGTCTGGTGATGCAAGACCCATTCGCCTCACTCAATCCGCGTATGCCGGTGGGCATTTCGATCGGGGAGCCGCTGCTGGTCCACGGCCTGGTCCCCGACCGGGCGAAACGGGCCGGCCGGGTAGGTGAACTGCTCGATTCCGTCGGGCTGGCGGCATCGTTCGCCTCCCGCTACCCGCACGAGCTCTCCGGCGGGCAACGCCAGCGGGTGAACATCGCCCGGGCGCTGGCGGTGCAGCCCGAACTGCTGATCCTCGACGAGGCCACCGCGTCCTTGGATGTCTCGGTACAGGCCAAGGTGCTGGACCTGCTGCTGGAACTACAGCGCGATCTGGGGCTGACCTATCTGTTCATCGGGCACGACCTCGCGGTCATCGAGCGGGTGAGCCACGATGTGCTGGTGCTGCGTGACGGCGAGAAAGTCGAATACCGGCCGGCCGCAGAACTTTTCGCCGCACCCGAGCACGAATACACCCGTACGCTGCTGGCGGCGGTCCCACCGGATCGGTTGGCCCGTGCCTGAACAGAGCTATTGGAACCACAACTCGGCCTATCACAAGTGGTTGGTCCGGATCGCCTCCGAACACGCCGGCGGTGTGCTCGACGTCGGTTGCGGGGAGGGCCTGCTGGCACAGCGGTTGGCTCCGGTGGCCCGTTCGGTCACCGCCATCGATCCCGACCCCGACGCAATCCGGCGGGCCCGGGAACGAGTCGGGTCGCTGCCGAACGTCACCGTGGCCGAAACCTCGTTCCAGGACTTCGATCCCGGCCCGTCGCGGTTCGGCGTCATCACCTTCGTCGCCACCCTGCACCACATGGACCTGCGCGCGTCGCTGGCCAAGGCGCGCGCCCTGCTGGCCCCCAACGGCACCCTCGCCGTGGTGGGGCTGGCCCCGAATCACAGCCTCGGTGACTGGGTCGCCTCCGGCTTGCGGCTGCCGCTGGTCCGTGCGGCAGGCATGGTGCGCCACGAGACCCGTGACATCGGCGTGACGGTCGCCGAACCCCGCGAACCGCTGAGCGAGATCCGGCGCACCGCCGCGCAGATTCTGCCGGGCGCGTCCATCCGCCGCGGCCTCTACTACCGCTATCTGCTGCGGTGGTCCAACGCCTGACCCGCATTCACCAGCGGTCGTGACGGATGATGCCTGCCGCGTCGGGCATCAGGCTCATCCCGCTCGTACCCGTGGTGCCCGGCGTGGACGCCGACCAACCGAGACCTTCGCAGACCAGATCGGTGGGCATGGATACCTGAGTCGGAACAGGCACCCCGAGTCCACTGAGACCGGGCATGGTCAGTTGCGGTGTCGGCAGGAATCCGGTCAGGCCGCCGGTTCCGGTCGGCGGGGCGAGCGACGGCTGCGGAATGAAGTCGGCCATCAGGCCTGCGGCCCCGGCCATCGGAGCCATCAGCAGTCCGGGCACCGCGCCCGCTATCGCACCGGGGATCGCACCGGCGACCGCGCCGGGCACCGCACCCGCGATGGCACCCGGTACCGCACCGGCAACCATGGCGCCCGGCAGCGCCGCCAGCGCTCCGGCCGGGGCACCCACCGCAGCGGAACCGCCGCCGACGTTCACGGCGGGGGCCGTCACCGTCTGGGCGATACCCAGGGCACCGGTGCTGGCCATCAGTGGCCCGACCGCGCCGGTGGTCAGGCCACCGGACGCGCCACCGGCACCGCCACCACCGGCCGCACCCGCGGCACCACCGCCGCCTGCTCCGGCACCACCACCGCCGCCACCGGCAGCGCCGCCTCCTGCACCTGCGCCACCCGCGCCACCCGCGCCGGCTCCACCTGCTCCTGCGCCACCTGCTCCTGCACCGCCCGCGCCGCCACCGCCGGCTCCGCCTGCCTCTGCGCCACCGGCAGCGCCACCCGCTCCGGCACCACCACCACCGGCTCCACCGCCTGCGGCACCACCGCCACCGCCGGCACCGTCGCCACCGACGATCGCCGCGGCAGGCACCGCCTCACCGCCACCGACCGCTGCCGCGGGCGCACCACCCGCGCCTGCGGCGGGCACCACCGCGGCGGCGTCCGGCACCGGGCCGACCGCACCCGCACCGGGCACGACGGCCGCGGCGGGATCGATGACCGCTGCCGGCGGGCCGCCGATCGCGGGTGCTCCCGCTCCGGCACCGGGTACACCCACGGCTGCTTCGGGCACCATCGCCGAGTTGAGTCCTGTCGTCGCCATCAATGGGCCGAAAGAGCCCGAGTCCAGCATCACCGGTGCGCCCGCATCAGCCGGAGCGGCAGCCCCGGCCGGCATGTCGCCGACGATCGGAGCACCTGCACCGGCCGGTGCGCCGGCTGCGGTCGCGACCGGGGCACCGCCACCGGCACCACCTGCGCCACCCGCACCTTCGCCACCGGCACCGCCCGCGCCGCCGGCTCCCGCACCGCCGCCGCCCGCACCGCCCGCACCCGCGCCACCTGCTCCGGCACCACCAGCGCCGCCCGCACCACCGGCACCCGCACCACCGCCGCCGCCCGCACCTTCGGCACCTGCTCCTGCACCTGCGCCGCCTGCTCCACCGGCGCCACCCGCGGCAGCACCTTCGGCACCGGCGCCGCCTGCACCACCACCGGCCGCGCCACCGCCGACGGCGCCCTCACCACCGACCACGCCTGAGGCCGGGACCAAGGCAGCAGCCTCGACCGGAGCCGCAATCGCAGCGGACTCACCTCCCACCGCGACCGCGGGAACTCCTGCGCCTGCCGCACCGGCGGCCGCAGCCGCCAGGGGCGCCGCCGCGATCGCGGCACCGGTACCCGCACCGGCCGCGCCACCTGCCACCGCGCCACCGGCAGCACCGGCCGCGCCGCCGGCCGCACCACCAGCGATGGCGCCGGGCACGGCCACGGCGATGGCCGCCGGAATGGCGGCGGCCGCAGCACCGGGGGCACCGCCACCGATTGCCACACCCGGCGCGCCCACCTCAACGGGGGGCGCCGACACCTCTACCGGCGGCAGAGCCACCTCGACGGGCGGGGCCGCCACCGCGATCTCCGCCGGAACCGCAACGGCACCGGCGGTGCCACCACCAGCGGCGCCACCCCCGGCAACGCCTCCACCACCACCGCCTCCGCCGCCTTCGACGACAGCGGCCGCGGGCACCGCGGCACCTTCCCCTCCGCCGCCGCCGACCGCGCCGCCGCCCGCGGCTTCCCCGCCGACCGCACCGGCTCCGCCTGCAGCGCCGCCGCCACCTGCTCCACCCGCTCCACCGGCACCCGCGGCGCCTCCGCCACCGGCACCTTCCCCACCGCCGACCGCTGCCACCGGCGCAGCCGCGCCGCCCGCTCCCGCGCCGGCACCTTCCCCACCGATGACCGCCGCGGCCGGAGCCACCGCCTCGCCACCCGCGACCGCGGGAACCATTGCCTCGGCGACGGGCGCGCCCGCCGCACCGGCCGCCGGCGCCACGGCCGCGGCTTCCGCAATCGGCGCACCGGCCACACCGGCGGCATCGGCAATCGGCGCACCGGCCACACCGGCCGCGTCCGCAATCGGCGCGGCGGCCTGGAGCACTTCACCGTTCAGTCCGCCGGCCGCTCCGGCGCCCGCGCCTTCGGCGCCGCCGAACGGGGCAGCCCCCGCGGCGGGTGCCACCGCACCGGCGGGCACCCAGCCCGCGTCGGCGATCGGCGCGGCCAGCGGAGCACCGCCGGGAACCCCGGCGGCAGGAACAATCGGGGCCCCGGCCGGGACCGGCAGACCTTCGGCCAGCGGAGCCGCGGCAGCGACGGGAGCACCGCCGGCCGCAGGCACACCGCCGGCGAGACCGACCGGAGCGCCCGCGCCACCGGCACCGCCGGCGGGGACACCCCCACCGGCCGCACCAGCCAGCGGGGCACCGCCACCGGCAGCACCGGCAATCGGCGCGCCGCCGCCCACCGCACCCGCGACAGGAGCACCGCCGCCGCCCGCACCGGCAATCGGCACGGCGCCGGCCACACCGTTGGCCGCACCGGCAGGCGGGATCACGACAGGTGGGGTACCGGCGCCGGTGAACGGCGCGGCCAACCCGGTCATCGCCTGACCGCCGCTGGGCGGGGTGGCAGCGGCCTGCTGGACCATGCCGACACACGGCACGCCCGGACTCGACTTCACCATCGGCTGTGCTTCCGCGGTCGCGCTGAGCGCGAGTCCGGGCGTGCACAACGCGACCGTCGCCACGATGCTGACGGTCAGCCGATTCGACTTACTACGCATGTTCTCCCCAAGTCCGTATTTGACGCCGGAGTCAGGATTGAAGGTAAGTCCCACCTGTGTAATTTCCGTGTTCGACAGAATCGACGGTTACCGATCCGATGCGAAGGCGAGCCGACGCTGTGACAGTCCTGCGAAACGCCTCCCCACCCGGCCAGCGGAAACACCCGCCGGGCACGGTCGTAACCTGAGCGCATGTCCGATCACGTCCTTGTCGACATCGCCGACCGTGTCGCCACCATCACCGTCAACGACCCCGACCGTCGCAACGCGGTGACCGCCGACATCTCCCGCGCCCTGCGCGCGGCCATCGAGGCCGCCGAGGCCGATCCCGACGTGCACGCGGTGATCGTGACCGGAGCCGGGAAGGCCTTCTGCGCGGGTGCGGACCTGACGGCGCTCGGCGAGGCGGCCGAGGACGGTCTGCGGGTGATCTACGACGGCTTCCTGGCCGTCGCCAACTGCACTCTGCCCACGATCGCCGCCGTCAACGGGGCCGCGGTCGGCGCCGGACTGAACCTCGCGCTCGCGGCCGACGTGCGCATCGCCGGGCCGGCGGCAATGTTCGATCCGCGCTTCCAGAAGTTGGGTATCCATCCCGGCGGCGGCGCCACCTGGATGCTGCAGCGCGGTGTCGGTCCGCAAGTTGCCCGCGCCGCACTGCTGTTCGGCAAGCGCTTCGATGCCCACGACGCCGTGCGCTACGGCCTGGCGCTCGAGGTGGCCGACGATCCGGTGGCCGCGGCCCGCGCGCTCGCCGCCGGACCGGCCGGTTCGCCGCGAGACGTAGTGCTGGACACCAAGAAGTCCATGCGTGCCACGGCCAACCCCGGCTTCCTGGACAACGAACAGCACGCCCTGGCCGTCGACATCGAGATCACGCCGCAGGCGCGGTCCATCGAGTCACCCGAGTTTCAGAACCGGCTGGCCGCAGCGAAGAACCGCTGACCCTGCCGCCGTGCACACCGACCGGCTCGTCCGCGCCATCGCGAGCGCACCCCTGACATTCGGGTGGCTGGCCGTGCTGTTCGTCACGACGCGGGTGCAGCGTTCGGCAGGCAAGCGGGCAGCGCTGCGCCTGCAGCGCACGTACTCCACCAATCTGACGCGGCTGCGGCGGGAGCCGCACCGGGTGCTCCCGGCCAGTCTGTTCTGGCTCGATGATCGGCGGTGGTGGCCGTACGTGCCGCTGTTCGTCGGCGTGCTCGCGCCCGCAGAGCGGCGATTACGTTGGTGGCGTTGGCTTCTCGTCGGACTGGCCGCCCACGTCATCGCCACCTATCTCGGCCAGGGTCAACTTCGGCGAGCGATCCGATCCGGTACGGCGCCGCGGCGCTTGGTGAACGTCCGCGACGTCGGTGTCAGCTACTTCTTCTTCGGCGTCGCAGGAACGCTGTCGGGCTACGTGCCGCGTGAGTTCCGGACACCCGCGCAGGCGGTGGCCGTCGCGGCGTTGACCGTCAACGCCGCCGTCCGCCCGACGTTCACCGAGATTGGCCATCTCACCGCGCTGGTTGTCGGCCTCGGCGCCGTCCCCCTGGCACCCGAGCGTGATCGGCTCCCCTACCCCGCTCCGGGTATGCGCGCACTACGCATCCAGCAGGGCAAGCTCCGGCGTCTCGATCAGATCCCTTAGTTCGCACAGGAACTTGGCCACCTGCGCGCCGTCGGCGATGCGATGGTCGAAGCCACATGTCAGCGACATCGTCGGGCGGGCCACCACGGCACCGTCGACGACGATCGGCCGCGGCTTCAGCGATCCCATCCCCAGGATCGCGGCCTCCGGGTAGTTGATCACCGGCACACCCTCGTCCAGGCCCAGCGCCCCGAAGTTCGACACCGTGAACGTCGAACCCGACAGTTCGGCCGGACGCAGACCACCCCCGCGGGCGCGCTCGATCAACCGCGTCACCTCCGCCGCCAGCGACCGGGTGGTGCGCTGCTGCGCGTCGACGACAACCGGTACCAGCAGGCCACGCGCCGTGGACACCCCGATGCCGAGATGCACCGAGGAATGCTGATGGATCCGCGGGCCATCGGCGGTGTCCACCCACGTCGAGTTCAGCAGCGGATGCCGTTGCAGCACCAGTGTCAGTAGCCGCAGCGTCAGGACGAACGGGGTGACCTCGAACCGATCCGAGAGCTGTCGCAACGCTGAACAGTCGACCAGGACGGACGCGTGCGCATCGGGGATCTTGCTGCGCGACAACGTCATCCGCTTGGCCATCTCGACCTGCACCCCGGTGGGCGCCACCATGTCGGGGGCCGACAGGGTGGGGGCCGACATGGTAGGGGCCACGGCCAGCACGTCATGGCGCGTGACGACGCCGTTGCTGCCAGTCGGCGTGACAGCGGCCAGGTCGACACCCGATTCGCGGGCCATCTTGCGGGTGGACGGCTTGGCCCGGGCGCGCCTGGATCCGTCGAGGCGGTCGTCGGCGCCGTAGCCCACCAGGACCGGACCGGACACTCCCCCGGCGCTCGGCTCGTCGTCAACTGACGCGCCGACCTCGCCCTCGACTGACTCTCCGGTGATCCGCACCAGCACCGCACCGACGTCGAGGGTGTCGCCGACATCGCCGCCGAGTTCGGTGACCCGGCCCGCATAGGGACTGGGAATCTCGACCTCGGCCTTGTTGGTCTCGAGCATGCACAGCGCCTGATTCAGTTCGACCACATCGCCCACCGTCACCGACCACCCGGTGATCGTGGCATCCTCCAGGCCCTCACCGAGGTCAGGGACCCGGAACTCGAAAATCTGCGGATGTGTCACTGCCCCATCGCTTTCTCGACGCAGTCCAACAGCCGGTCCACACCCGGTAGCCACAACTTCTCCAACCGGGCGGGCGGGTAGGGGGTGTCGAATCCCGTGGCCCGCAACACCGGCGCCTCCAGGTCGTAGAAGAGTTCCTCGGAAAGCCGGGCGGCCAACTCGGCGCCGAAACCCAGCGTGCGCGGCCCTTCATGCATCACCACACACCGACCGGTCCGGCGCACCGATTCGGCGACGGTGTCGAAATCGAGGGGATTCAGCGTGCGCAAGTCGACCACCTCGACACTCCAGCCCAGTTCGGTGGCCATCTCGGCGGCGTTGCAGGCGATGTCGACCAGGCCGCCGTAGGTGACCACCGTGATGTCCTCGCCGGGCCGACGGATGGCCGCCCGACCGAAGGGCAGCGGCGCCTGCGTGGTGTCCACCGTGCCGCGGGTCCAGTATCGCCGCTTGGGTTCCAGGTAGATGACCGGGTCCGGACATGTGATCGACTGACGCAGAAGCCAGTACGCGTCCTCCGGGGTGGACGGCACCACCACCTTGAGGCCGGCCGTGTGCAGCCAGTAACTCTCGGTGGACTCCGAATGATGTTCCACCGCACCGATTCCGCCGAACGACGGGATGCGCACCGTGACACCCATGCTCACGTCTCCGTGCGTACGCGTCCGGTACTTCGCCAGTTGGCTCACCATCTGGTCGAACGCGGGTGCGGAAAACCCGTCGAACTGGATCTCCGGCACCGGTACGAATCCGCGTATTGCCATCCCGATCGAGATGCCGATGATCGCCGATTCTGCCAGCGGCGTGTCGAAACACCGTTGCTGACCGAAGCTTTCGGCCAATCCGTCGGTCACCCGGAACACCCCGCCGAGACGGGCGACATCCTCGCCGAAGACGAGCACC
Organism: Mycolicibacterium cosmeticum; assembly: GCA_016197365.1. Classification (GTDB taxonomy): domain Bacteria; phylum Actinomycetota; class Actinomycetes; order Mycobacteriales; family Mycobacteriaceae; genus Mycobacterium; species Mycobacterium cosmeticum_A. The sequence goes on from JACPVS010000026.1 coordinate 90,873, forward strand.
CGCTCATCGGCGGCCATGGCATCGCGCAGCCCCGCATTGATCGCCTGCGCCACGGTCAAAGTCAGCACGACAGAAGGAGGCTCGGGGGCGTCGTCACCCTGCATCGGGGGCCGCTCGATGATCTGCGTCATATCAGGACTCCTTCCCCATCTCGACGAGCAACTCGTCGCGCTGGCGGGCCAACTCGGGCGTGATGTCGTGATAGACCACGTCGAAAACCTCTGCGATGTCGGCGTCCGGGGTGTTGATCAGCTTGTCCCGCAACTCCGTACGCATGCGCACCGCCTTGGCGGCCACCCGTTCGGACAACCGGTCCGTCAGCACACCGACCGAACGCAGGTACGTGCCGTACCGGGCTATCGGATCCCGCGCCGCCCACTGCTCGACGTCCTCGTCGGGCCGGTACCGGGTGGGGTCATCGGAGGTGGTGTGCGGCGCCATCCGGTAGGTGATCGCCTCGATGAAGGTCGGGCCACCGCCGTCGCGCCCCCGCTGCGCGGCCTCCGACATCACGGCGAAGCACGCCAGCACGTCGTTGCCGTCCACCCGCACCGCGGGCATGCCGTAGCCGGCGGCGCGGTCCGCCAGCGATGTCGCGGCGTATTGACCGCCGACCGGGGTGGAGATGGCGAACTGGTTGTTCTGGATGAAGAAGATGGTGGGCACCCGGTACACCGCGGCGAGGTTCAGCGCCTCGTGGGCGTCACCTTCGGAGGTGGCGCCGTCCCCCATGAACACGACGGTCACCGAATCCTCGTCGAGGCGCTGTGCCGCCATGGCGGCACCGACCCCGTGCAGGGCGTGCGAGGCCATCTGGATCGAGATGGGGGCGCAGCACTTCTCGGTGAAGGACAGCCCGCCGTGCCATGATCCGCGCCAGACCGCTCCCACTTGAGCGGGTGCGATGCCCCGCGCCAGGAAGGCGCCGAGCTCGCGGTACTGCGGGAACAGCCAGTCGGTTTTGCGCAGGCACGCAGCCGCACCCACCTGCGCGGCCTCCTGACCACGGCAGGACGCGTACAGGGCCAACTCGCCCTGGCGTTGCAGATTCACGAACTCGATGTCGAGCTCACGGGTGAGGACCAACAGCTCATAGAGCCAGCTCAGCGTCTCCGCGGGCAGGTCACGGCGGTACCGGGTCTCTGCAGTGGGAGACCCGTCCGCAGCCAACAGCCGCACGGGCTCACATGCCTCCGCCATACCGCCTCCTCCAGGTGACTGCATGTTAGGCCGTCATTAAGCGAGGTGCTCAGTAATGTGCGGTTGGCGCGCCCCCTGGTGTGGGGTGCCGGCTGGTTGCCTGGGTGTGGAGCCAACCGACGATCCGTGCCGCCCGTCGCACTACTGGGGCTGTCACCAGTATGCGCTCGGGCACAGCGTTGCTGCCGTGACCGCCGGTCCGCGTTCGGCGGCGTGTCGGAGGCGTCAGATCCGGGGTGTCAGCGCGGCGACAGCGCGACGATTCTCTCGGCGCGTCGGATGACGGGCGCGTCGACCATCATGCCGTCGAACGCGAAGGCGCCCCGTTGGTCGGCGGCGGCGGCCAGCACCTGGCGCGCCCAGTCGACCTGCTCGGCCGACGGCGAGTAGCCGTCCCGGATCACCGTCACCTGGGTCGGGTGCAGCGCCACCTTGATATCGAAGCCGACGGCCACCGCGTCGTCGGTCTCCCGGCGCAGGCCGTCGAGATCCTTGATGTCGATGTACACCGAATCGAGCGCCAGCTTGCCGTAGGCCTTGGCCGCGAGCAGCGACTGCGACCGGACATGTTTGGCCACCTCACGGTACGAGCCGTCGGGGAACCGGTTGAGGGTTCCGCCCAGCGAACCGAACAGATCCTCCGCACCCCACATCACGCCGACGGTGTTGGCCGCTGCGGAGGTCTCGGCCACCTTCAGCGCACCGAGCGGGGTCTCGACGATCAGCACCACATCCCGCGGAGCCAGCGCCGTCACCTGTTCGACGGCCTCGCACTTGGGCAGCATCACGGTGGTGTAGCCGGTGCGCGCCAAGGCCTCCAGATCGAGCCGCTGATCCTCGGTGCCGTGCGGGTTGATCCGGATCACGGTCCGAGCCGGGTCCAACGGCGTGTTGACGACGGCCTCGCGCGCCGCCGGCTTGTCACCGGCACCGTCCTCCAGATCCAGGATGACGATGTCGGCCGAGGCCGCGGCCTTGCCGAATCGCTCGGGACGATCGGCCGGGCAGAAGATCCATGCGGGTCCGGCATTGTCGAGCACTAGGCCTCCTGCGGCTTCTTGCGCACCATGGTCTTGCGCGAGGCCGTGGCCACCACATCGCCGTGCTGGTTGCGCCCGGTGTGAGCGAACGTGACGATACCTTCGCCGGGACGGCTCTTGGACTCCCGCTTCTCGAGGATCTCGGATTCCGCGTACAACGTGTCACCGTGGAACAACGGCTTGGGGAAGGCGATCTCGGAGAAGCCGAGGTTGCCGACGATGGTGCCCTGGGTCAGCTGGGCGACCGACAGCCCGACCAAGGTCGACAGTGTGAACATCGAGTTGACCAAACGCTGGTTGAACGGCGGCAGCGCATCGGCGAACGCCGCATCCAGATGCAGCGCCTGGGTATTCATGGTCAAGGTGGTGAACAGCACGTTGTCGGCCTCGGTGATGGTCCGGCCCGGCCGGTGCAGGTACAGCACCCCGGTCTCGAACTCCTCGAACCACAGGCCGCGCTGCTCCACAACACGTTTCTCGGTCACAGGCCCAGCCCCCGCGCGATCAGCATCAGCTGCACTTCCGTTGTCCCTTCGCCGATTTCGAGGATCTTGGCGTCCCGGTAATGCCGGGCCACCGGATATTCGTTCATGAAACCGTAGCCGCCGAAAATCTGGGTGGCGTCGCGGGCGTTGTCCATCGCGGCCTCACTGGAGACCAGTTTGGCCACCGAGGCGGCCTTCTTGAACGGCTTGCCGGACAGCATCAGCGCCGCGGCGTCGTAGTAGGCCGTGCGGGCCGTGTGGGCGCGGGCCTCCATCCGGGCGATCTTGAACGCGACGGCCTGATACGCACCGATCTTGTGGCCGAACGCTTCCCGCTCCTTCGCGTACTTCACGCACTCGTCGACGCAGCCCTGTGCGACGCCCACCGACAGTGCGGCGATGGCGATCCGGCCCTCGTCGAGGATGCGCAGGAAGTTGGCGTAGCCGCGGCCGCGGTCACCGAGCATGTTCTCGGCGGGTACGCGGACGTCGTCGAAACTCAGCGGATGGGTGTCCGAGGCGTTCCAGCCGACCTTGTTGTAGGCGGGTTCGGCGGTGAATCCCGCGGTGGGCACCGGCACCAGGAAGGCCGAGATCTCCTTGTGCCCGTCGGGCTGCTCGCCGGTGACGGCGGTGACGGTCACCAGTTTGGTGATGTCGGTGCCGGAGTTGGTGATGAACTGCTTGGAGCCGTTGATCACCCAGGTGTCACCGTCGAGTTTGGCGGTGGTCTTGGTGGCCCCGGCGTCGCTGCCACCGCCGGCCTCGGTCAGACCGAACGCGCCCAACGCCTTTCCGCTGGCCAGCAGCGGCAGCCACTCCTGCTTCTGCGCCTCGTTGCCGAACTGGTAGACGGGCATCGCACCCAGGGACACCCCGGCCTCCAGGGTGATCGCCACGCTCTGGTCGACCTTGCCGAGTTCCTCCAGCGCCAGGCACAGCGCGAAGTAGTCGCCACCCATGCCGCCGTACTCCTCCGGGAACGGCAGGCCGAACAGGCCCATGTCCGCCATTCCGGCCACCACTTCATACGGGAATGAGTGCTCCGCATCGTGTTTGGCGGCCACCGGGGCGACGACGGTCTGCGCGAAGTCGCGGACCGTCTTTGCCAGTTGGGCGTAGTCGTCGGGCAGTGTCTCGGTTGACAGGAAATCAGTCATTCCTGGGCCTCCTTGGTAGCGGCGATGATTCGGGCCAGCGGCTGGCCCACCTTGACCTGGTCGCCGACGGCGACGAGAAGTTCGACCACCCCGTCGACCGGTGACGACAACGCGTGTTCCATCTTCATGGCTTCGACCGTGACGACGACGGCCCCGGTATCCACGGTGGCGCCGTCGGTGACGCCGACTGCGACCACCGAACCCGGCATGGGACTGAGCAATTCGGCGTCGCCGGAGTGTTCGTCCTCGGCGCGCACCGGCGCTTCGCGGACCTCGTGCACCACCACGGTGCCCGCGGGACCGGCCAGCCAGATGTATGCACCGTCGGCGGCCACCACGTATTCGGTGCGCAACCCGTCCACGGTGACGGTCAGGTCACGCCCGGCCAGCGCGGCGGTCAACGAGTAGCTTCCGCCGTCCTCGACGACAGCGGTGCCCGCCTCAGGCGTTCCGGTGATCCGCACGTGGTCGACGCGGTCGCCCGCACTGAGCCGGACCACACTCGGCGCCTGCCGGCCGGTTCGCCAACCCGAGGGCAGCGACCAGAGGTTGTCATCGGCGGCGGCCCACTGGCGCAGCCATCGGTAGGCGGCCGCGGCGATCAGATCCTCGTCGCCGGCTGGGGCAAGCGCATAATCCGGCAACCTGCGGTCCAACAGACCTGTATCGAGTTGTCCGGCAACCACATCCGGATCCGCCAGCAGGAACCGCAGGAAGTCGATGTTGGTGGTGACACCGAGCACCGCGGTCTGAGCCAGTGCCTGGTCCAGCCCGCGCAGCGCGCCGGCCCGGTCGTCGGCGTGGGCGATGACCTTGGCGAGCATCGGATCGTAGTCGCTGCCGACGACGGTGCCCGCGTAGATGCCGGAATCGACCCTCGCGTGCGAACCAATCCCCCGGTCGCTTCGCTCCTGCCCGCCGGAGGGCTCGACGACGTCAAGCACCGTGCCACCCGTCGGCAGGAAGCCGTTGGCCGGGTCCTCGGAGTACACCCGCGCCTCGATGGCGTGCCCGGTCATCGTGACGTCGGCCTGGGCCAGCGGCAGCTTCTCCCCCGCGGCGATACGGACCTGCTGCTCAACGAGATCCACGCCGGTGACCAGTTCGGTGACCGGGTGCTCGACCTGCAGGCGGGTGTTCATCTCCATGAAGAAGAACTCGTCGGGCTTCTCGGCGGAGACGATGAACTCGACCGTCCCTGCGCCGGTGTAGTCGACGCTGCGGGCGGTGTTGCAGGCGGCCTCACCGATACGGGCGCGGGTCGCCGCGTCCAGCAGCGGCGACGGTGCCTCCTCGATGACCTTCTGATGACGGCGCTGCAGGCTGCATTCGCGTTCACCGAGATGGATGACGTTGCCGTGTCCGTCGGCGAGCACCTGGACTTCGATGTGGCGGGGCCGCAACACGAATCGCTCCAGGAACAGGGTGTCGTCACCGAAGGCCGAGGCTGCCTCGCGACGGGCGCTGACGAGGGCGGCCGGGAGTTCGTCGGCCGAGTGCACGACGCGCATCCCCTTGCCGCCGCCACCGGCGGACGGCTTGACCAGCACCGGGAAGCCGATGTCCGGAGCGCCGGCGATCAGGTCGTCATCGGTGAGACCCGGTCGCGAGATACCGGGCACCACCGGAACACCGAACGCCGACACCGCGGCTTTGGCGGCGATCTTGTCGCCCATGGTGCCGATCGCGCCGACAGGCGGCCCGATGAACACGATGCCGGCCGCGTGCAGCGCCTTGGCGAATTCGGCGTTCTCGGCGAGGAATCCGTACCCGGGGTGCACGGCCTGCGCACCGGTGCGGGTGGCGGCGCCGATGATGGCGCTGATGTCGAGGTAACTCTTGCGGGCGGCGGCCGGGCCGATGCGCACGGCGACATCGGCTTCGGCCACATGGCGGGCGCCGGCGTCGGCGTCGCTGTAGACCGCGACGGAGCGGATGCCCATGGCGCGCAGTGACCGGATGACGCGCACCGCGATCTCACCTCGGTTGGCGACCAGCACGGTATCGAAGGTGGTCATCCCGCTCACATCCTGAAGACGCCGTAGGACACCGACTCCAGCGGAGCCTGTGCGACAACTGAGAGGGCAAGACCGACAACGGTTCTGGTGTCGGCGGGGTCGATGACCCCGTCATCCCAGAGCCGCGCGGTGGAGTAGTACGGATTGCCCTGATCTTCGTACTGGGCGCGGATCGGCGCCTTGAACGCCTCTTCCTGCTCCGGTGTCATGTCGCCGCGAACGGTGGCCAGCACCGACGCGGCCTGCTCGCCGCCCATCACCGAGATCCGCGCGTTGGGCCACATCCACAGGAAGCGCGGCGAATACGCCCGCCCGCACATCGAATAGTTGCCCGCACCGTAGGAGCCGCCGATCACGACGGTCAGCTTCGGGACCCGCGCACACGCCACGGCGGTGACCATCTTGGCACCGTGCTTGGCAATGCCACCGGCCTCGTAGTCGCGGCCCACCATGAAGCCGGCGATGTTCTGCAGGAACAGCAGCGGGGTGTTGCGCTTGTCGCAGAGTTCGATGAAATGCGCACCCTTGACGGCGGATTCGCCGAACAGCACGCCGTTGTTGGCGATGATCCCGACGGGGTGGCCGTGGATGCGGGCGAAGCCGGTGACCAGCGTCGTGCCGTATTCGGCCTTGAACTCGGCGAATTCGCCACCATCGACGATGCGGGTGATCACCTCGTGCACGTCGTAGGGGACGCGGGAGTCCACGGGCACCACGTCGTAGAGCTCGGACTGGTCGGCGACCGGCGCGACCGTCGGCCGCACCTCCCACGGCGGGTCCTGTCGCGGCCCGAACGTCGAGACGATGCGCCGCACGATGCGCAGTGCGTCGCGGTCATCGTGGGCCAGATGGTCGGTGACACCGGAGGTCTTGGAATGCAGGTCGCCGCCGCCGAGTTCCTCGGCCGTGACGATCTCGCCGGTCGCGGCCTTCACCAGCGGCGGTCCGCCCAGGAAGATGGTGCCCTGGTTGCGCACGATGACGGCTTCGTCGCTCATCGCGGGGACGTACGCGCCGCCTGCGGTGCAGGAGCCGAGCACCGCGGCGATCTGCGGAATGCCCTGCGCGCTCATGGTGGCCTGGTTGAAGAAGATCCGGCCGAAGTGCTCACGGTCGGGGAACACCTCGTCCTGACGCGGAAGGAACGCACCGCCGGAGTCCACCAGGTAGACGCACGGCAGTCGGTTCTGCGCGGCGATCTCCTGTGCGCGAAGGTGTTTCTTGACCGTGATCGGGTAGTAGGTGCCGCCCTTCACAGTGGCGTCGTTGGCCACGATCATGCATTCGCGGCCGGACACCCGCCCGATGCCCGCGATCATGCCGGCGCCGGGGCAGTCGCCGTCGTACATGCCGTCGGCGGCCAGCGGCGCGATGTCCAGGAACGGGCTCCCGGTGTCCAGCAGACCGTCGACCCGGTCGCGGGGCAACAACTTGCCGCGGCTGACGTGCCGGTCGCGGGCCTTCTCGGAACCGCCCAGTGCCGCCTCGGCCAATTTGGTGCGCAACTCCCCCACCAGCGCGAGGTGTGCGTCGCGATGCGACATCGCTGAACCCATTTCAGTTGAGTTAATGACGACTAACTCGTAGTATGTTAATCACGATTAACCCGAATGTAAACAGCCGGAGGGAGGGCGGACGGCCGTGACGACCGAAACCGCGCGCAGCAGAGCCAAGTCCGACCGCCGCGATCAGCTGATCGGCGCCGCCGAACGGCTGATCGCCGAAAACGGCTACCTCGCGGTGCGTCTCGAGGACATCGGCGCGGCGGCCGGCGTGAGCGGGCCCGCCATCTACCGGCACTTCCCGAACAAGGAGGCCCTGCTGGTAGAGCTCCTGGTCGGGATCAGCACCCGGCTGCTGACCGGCGCCACCGACGTCGTCAACGCCAACCCGCAACCCGAACCGGCACTCGACGGATTGATCGACTTCCACCTCGACTTCGCCCTCGGTGAATCCGACCTGATCCGCATCCAGGACCGCGACCTCGCGCACCTGCCCGCCCAAGCCAAACGCCAGGTGCGGAAGGCACAGCGGCAATACATCGAGATCTGGGTCGACGTGTTGCGCCGCCTCGACGACACCCTGGACGAATCCGACGCCCGACTGATGTCACAGGCCGTGTTCGGGCTGCTGAACTCCACCCCGCACAGCGTCAAGACACCGACCCGCACCCACAGCTCACGAGCGGTATTGCGGGCCATGACCGTTGCCGCGCTCGGCGCGTCGCGATAGCCGTCACGAGCAATCGGGCGGGCCCGCAAGGCGGCGCATCGCCAGACGGCGCGGGTACCCTGCAGCCATGAGGTGGGCATGACCAATTCACCAGGCGGCGACGAGCCGACCCAGAGGCTGACCGGCCGTTCTGGCGACGCTTATTCGGGCTACCCGGGATATCCCGGCTACCCCGATCCCGCTTACGCCGGCCAGGCGCCCTACGGACAGCCCCCTCACGGCACACGGCCCACCGAGCCGATCCCCGCGTACGCGGCGTATGACCCCGCCTACGCGACCAATCAGTACTACGGCGGCCCGCCCCCGCCGCCCGGCGCACCCACCCCACCGGAAGGCCCGCGAACTCCTCGCTGGCTCTGGGTGGTCGCGGCCATCGCCATCATCGTGGTACTCGGACTGGTGATCGCCCTGGTGATCGTCAACAGCTCACAGCAGGACACCGTGGTGGCACCGGTCCCGTCACTCTCCGAGCCGACGTCCACGGCCGGCCCGACGACGACGCGCCGCCCGACCACCGTCACCTCGACGCCCACGCAGGTGCCCGCGCCGTCGGCCACCAGCCCCGCCACCCCGACCACCACGGGTGCCGAGCCGGGTGTCACCGAGCCCGTCGTCTACAACGTCGGCGGCACGGGCCGGGCCATCAACATCACCTACGTCGACACCGGCGGTGTGCTGCAGACCGAGTTCAATGTGCTGCTGCCGTGGAGCAAGCAGGTGGACCTGGCCAAGCCGGCCAAGGGCTCGGCGAGCGTCAGCATCATCAACGTCGGCCGTGAGGTCAATTGCTCCATCACCATCGACGGCGCGCAGGTGCAGCAGCGCAGTGGGTCAGGCCTGACGATCTGCAGCCCGATCGGCTGACCGGCTGGGGGTTTTCACCCCGAGCATCAGCACCAGGCCGAGCACCAGCACCACGCAGATCCCGCCCATCCCCGCGCGGTCGCTGTCGAAGATGTCGATGAACAACGCGAACAATGCCGGCGCCAGGAAGGTCGCCGCCCGGCCGGTCATCGTGAAGAGGCCGAACGCCACACCCTCCTTGCCCTCGTGGGTGAGACGCAGCATCTGCGTGCGCGCCGCCGACAGCGTCGGCCCGACGAACAAGCACAGCAGCAGCCCGCACACCCAGAACGCCAACGGACCCGAGAGCGTGATCAAGGTGAGCGCGACGACGATCATCAGGCTCAGCGCCCCGACGATCACCGGCTTGGCGCCGATCCGGTCGTCCAGCCAGCCCCCGGCAACCGCGCCCGCCGCGGCCACCAGGCAGGCGCACACACCGAACAACAACACCGTCGCCGGCGAGATGCCGTAGACGTTGACCCCGAGCACGGCCCCGAAGGTGAACACCCCCGTCAGGCCGTCCCGGAACACCGCGCTGGCGATCAGGTAGTAGACGACGTTGCGGTCGCGGCGCCATTCGCCCGTCACCTCAGCCCACAGCGTGCGGTAGGCCGCCACGATCCCGACCGGCCGGTGCGCGTCATCGGCGGGCGGCGACGGCGCCCTGAGCAACAACGGCACCGCGAACACCGCGAACCACAACGCCGTCAGCAGCATGGCCGCCCGCACGTTCTGACCGTCATCGTGGGGCAGGCCGAGCAGTCCGCCGTCCCCGGCGATGAATCCGACGTAGACGATCAGCAGCAGCCCGACGCTGCCGCCGTAGCCGACCGCCAGCCCCGTCCCGGAGATCCGCCCGGAGTTCTTCGGTGTGGTCAGCTGCCCCAGCATCGCGTTGTACGGCACGGTGGCCAGGTCATTGCACGCCGCGGTCAGTGCCAGCAGCGCGAGCCCGGCCCACAGATAGTGGTAGTCGGCGCGGATCAGAGTCATCGAGGCCACCAGCAGCACCACCACGACCGTCAGCACCACGAGCGCGCGGCGCCTGCGATGCGCCGCGTCGACCCAGATGCCCGTCACCGGCGCGAGGACCGCGACGATGATGCCCGCGATGGTCAGCGCCCGGCCCAGCCAGCTCGCCGGAGTGGTGTCCCCCGGCAGGTCCTTGCCGACGGCGCTGGTCAGGTAGACAGAGAACACGAACGTCACGACGATCGCGTTGACGCCGGTGGCGCCGCAGTCGTACAGAACCCACGACAGCACTTGTGAACGCCGCGCCCCGCGCGGCTCCGACACGGGGCTGCTCATGATCGCCACCCTATAAGTCCCTACGATTTCTCCCATGCCAGTACCTGCACCACATCCCGACGCCCGCGCGGTCGTCACCGGCGCCTCTCAGGGCATCGGTGAAGCCCTGGCCGACGAACTGGCCGCCCGCGGCCATCACCTGATCATCACCGCCCGCCGCGGCGAGGTGCTCGCCGAGCTCGCCGAGCGGCTCACCCAGAAACACGGCCTCACCGTCGAGGTGCGCGCCGTCGACCTCGCCGACCCGGCCGCCCGCGATGTGCTGTGTGAGGAGCTCGCCGACCGCAACATCTCGGTGCTGTGCGCCAACGCGGGCACCGCCACCTTCGGCCCGGTCGCCAAGCTGGACCCCGCCGGCGAGAAGGCCCAGGTTCAGCTGAATGCCATTGCGGTGCACGATCTCTGCCTGGCCGTGTTGCCCGGCATGCTGGAGCGCAAGGCCGGCGGCATCCTGATCTCCGGTTCGGTGGCCGGGAACTCGCCCATCCCCAACAACGCCACCTACGCGGCCACCAAGGCGTTCGCGAACACCTTCAGCGAGTCGCTGCGCGGGGAGTTGAAGGGCACCGGTGTGCACGTCACGCTGCTGGCTCCCGGCCCGGTGCGCACCGACCTGCCCGACGTGTCCGAGCAGTCGCTCGTCGAACGGTTGATCCCCGACTTCCTCTGGATCAACACCGAGTACACCGCCAAGCTGTCCCTGGACGGGCTGGAGAGCAACAAGATGCGCATCGTCCCCGGCCTGACATCGAAGGCGATGTCGGCGGCCACCGGGTACGGACCGCGTGCGATCGTCACGCCCATCGTCGGGGCTGTGTACAAGAAACTCGGCGGCGACTAGCGATTTCGGCGTCATCCGTTGCGGTCAGCGGCGTCTGACCACGCCGAAATCACCGCTTGCGGCGGCCCGTACCGAAGATGCTGCGGGTGATCTCCCGGCCGATGACGGTGCCTGCCGAGCGCATCGCACTCTTGAACGCCGGGCTGGTCACCATCTTGTCGAAGAAGCCCGGCTCGGCGGCGTTGCGCGCGGTCGAGGTGCCCTCGATGTCCGCCCCGCCACCGGTGGAGACCGGCGGCGGCAGCTGATCCGCGGGCGCTTCCGGCGGAGGCGCCAACCGGGCGTTGAGCTTCTCGTAGGCCGACTCGCGGTCGATGGTCTGGCCGTAGGTCGCCTGCAAGGGGCTGGCCAACGCGGCGGCCTTGATGGCGTCGGGGCCGATGGTGTCCATCAGCGACCGCGGCGCCCGCATCCGGGTCCATGCGACCGGCGTCGGCGCCCCACGCTCGGAGAGCACGGTGACGATGGCCTCGCCGATGCCCAGCGAGGTCAGCGCCTCCTCCAGGTCGTAGACCGTGGTCTTCGGGTAGGTCCGCACCGTCTTGGTGAGCGCCTTCTGGTCATCCGGGGTGAACGCGCGCAGCGCATGCTGCACCCGGGCGCCCAACTGCGAGAGCACGTTGTTGGGCACGTCGGTGGGCAGCTGGGTGCAGAAGAACACGCCGACGCCCTTGGAGCGGATCAACTTCACCGTCTGCTCGACCTGCTCCAGGAATGCCTTGGATGCGTCGGTGAACAGCAGGTGGGCTTCGTCGAAGAAGAACACCAGCTTGGGCTTGTCGACGTCGCCGACCTCGGGCAGCGTCGTGAACAGGTCGGCCAGCACCCACATCAGGAAGGTGGAGAACATCACCGGGCGGGCGGCCTGCGCGCCCAGTTCCAGCAGCGAGATGACGCCGCGGCCCTGCGCGTCCAGCCGGATCAGATCCTTGGGTTCCAGTTCCGGCTCGCCGAAGAACGTGTCGGCGCCCTCGGCCTCCAGATTCACCAGTGCCCGCAGGATCACCCCGGCGGTGGTCGGCGACACCGCGCCCAGCGCCTTGAGTTCGGGCTTGCCCTCGTCGCCGGTCAGGTACTGGATGACGGCGCGCAGATCCTTCAGATCCAGCAGCGACAGGCCCTTCTGGTCGGCCCAGTGGAAGATCAGCCCCAGGGTGGATTCCTGGGTTGCGTTGAGCCCCAGCACCTTCGACAGCAGGATCGGACCGAAACTGGTGATGGTCGCGCGCACCGGCACACCGATGCCTTCGGTGCCCAGCGACAGGAACTCCACCGGGAACGCCGTCGGCGTCCAGCTGTCACCGGTATCGGTGGCGCGCTGGGTGGTCTTGTCGCCCGTCTCCCCCGGGCGCGACAGGCCCGAGAGGTCGCCCTTCACGTCGGCCATCAGCACCGGCACCCCGGCCGCGGACAGCTGCTCGGCCATCACCTGCAACGACTTCGTCTTGCCGGTGCCCGTCGCGCCGGCGATCAGACCGTGCCGGTTGACCGTGGCCAGTGGGATACGCACCAACGCGGTGGGATCGACGACGCCGTCGACCACCACCGTCCCGAGCTCCAGAGCTTGTCCCTCGACGGCGTAACCTGCGGCGATCTGCTGTGCGGGGGTTGCGGTGGATTCTGAGGTCATGGGCAGACACTACTGAACCGCGGCCCAAACGGTGGGTGCGGGCAGCTGCCGCAGGAGTATGCGCATACTGTGGATCGCTGTGCGTGAAGAACTGGTCTGGATCGACTGTGAGATGACGGGGCTGGACCTCAAGTCCGACAAGCTCATCGAGATTGCGGCACTGGTCACCGATGCCGACCTGAACATCCTCGGCGACGGGATCGACGTGGTCATCCACGCCGACGAGGATGCCCTGTCGGGCATGGTCGACGTGGTGGCCAAGATGCACTCCAGCTCGGGGCTCGACAAAGAGGTCCTGGCCTCCACCGTCGACATCCCGACCGCGGAGAAGATGGTGCTCGACTACATCCGAGACCACGTCAAGCAAGCCAAAACCGCCCCGCTGTGCGGTAACTCGATCGGCACCGACCGCGGCTTCATCGCGCGCGACATGCCCGCCCTCGACGAGTACCTGCACTACCGGATGATCGACGTCAGCTCCATCAAGGAACTGTGCCGGCGCTGGTTCCCGCGCATCTACTTCGGGCAGCCGGAGAAGGGTCTGGCGCACCGCGCGCTGGCCGACATCCACGAGTCCATCCGCGAGCTCAAGTACTACCGCGGCACCGCGTTCGTCCCCGCTCCCGGGCCGTCGACCAGCGAAATCGCCGCCGTCGCCGCCGAGCTTGGCCCCCCGAAGACCGACACGTAGGAAACCGATTCGGCTCCGGCGCACCGGAGCAGTTAGTATCTAGGACGCCGCTCACGCGGCAATGGTGGCTGTAGTTCAGTTGGTAGAGCACCAGGTTGTGATCCTGGATGTCGCGGGTTCGAGTCCCGTCAGCCACCCGAGTACAGGAACGCCGCCTACGCGAGTAGGCGGCGTTCTTGGTTTCGCCCCGAGAACTCCTAGGCGGGCGCCTTCTTGATCCGCGGCGAGAGCTGCACGAATTCCGGTACCACACTGGGGTTCTCGTGGGCGGTGAGCACCAGGGACAGCAGTGTGTTGGCGACATCGCCCAGGGCGGCCATCCGGGCGGGCAGCTGGCCGTGCTCCACCCACGACTCGAACAGCTGCGACAGCAGGTCGCGGTCCGCGCCGCGCAGGATCTCGGTGCCCTCGGTCGGGCAGATGCCGACGCGCAGCAGCGACAGGTCCGGATGCTCGTTGCGCCAGGAGTGCAGGATCTCGTCGAGTGCGGCCTTGCTGGCGTTGTAGGCGGCCACCCCGGCGCGCGGACGCCCGACGTCATGGCTGGAGGCGATCAGCACCACCCCGTCCTCGGACAGGTGCGGCTGCACGGCGCGCAGCAGGTTGTTCGCGCCCAGCGCGTTGACGCTGAAGGCGTGCACCCAGGTGGCCACGTCGGTGTCCTCGATGTGCGCCAGCGGCGCGACGGTGCTGGTGAACACCACCGCGTCGAGGCCGCCAAGGGCCGCCACCGCGGCACCGACGACCGAGGCGATGGCCGCGGTGTCCTCGATGTCGAGCTCGAACGCCGATCCGCCGACCTCGGCGGCCAGGCTGCTCAGCAGATCCAGCCGGCGGGCCGCCACCGCGACCTTGGCGCCACGGCCCGCGGCGCTGGTCGCCACGGCATGGCCGATGCCCGACGATGCCCCGACCACCAGAAGTCGCAGTCCGGCGGCGTCGGTGCGCTGATCAGTCATTCTCACCCTCGTTCATCATCGGTTAGGACACCCTTATAGATCCGGGACAGTACCTGTGCGATGAGTTTCGGGTGTGACGTGGGTCAACATCGCATGACCACAACAGCCAAACCGCCGGTGGCCGACCCCCAGACCTGGCGCGTCGCTCTGGACGAGCTTCGTGCCCGGGAAAAGGCAGCCACCCGCGAACTCGACGCCATCGCGGCCGCACGCCGGCGCCTGCCGATGGTCGAACTGCCGAAGTACGTACTCATCGGCGAGGACGGCCCCGTCTGCCTGGCCGAGGTGTTCGACGGCCGTACCCAGCTGATCACCTATCACCACATGTGGACCGACGGGGCCGAGTGGCAGTGCGGCGGCTGCACCGGGTTCACCTCGCAGTTCACCCGGCTCGACTTCCTGGACAGCTATGACGCCCGGTTCGTCGTCGTCACCAACGGCCCCATCGAGGAGGCCCTGGCCTACCGCAAGAAGGTGGGCAACAAGATGACCTGGTACTCCTCCTCGGAATCCACGTTCGGGGCCGACGTCGACGCGGCGCCCGGGGAAGGTTTCGCGGTGAACGTGTTCCTGCGTGACGGCGACACTGTCTACCGGACCTGGCACACCAACGGCCGCGGTACCGAGCAACTGAGCAGCAGCTTCGGGCTGATCGACCTGCTGCCCTACGGCCGCCAGGAGGAATGGCTCGATTCTCCGGCCGGCTGGCCGTCGCGCCCCACCTACTCGGGCTGGCTGGACAGCCCGGACATCGCCCGCACCTATGGAGAGGACTCGTAATGACCGCCGACCAGAACTACGTCGTCACCCGGACCATCCCCGCATCGCCGAGCACTGTCTTCGCGTTGCTCAGCGATCCCGCCCGGCATAAGGACACCGAGCCCGGCGACTGGGTGCGTGACGCCATCGATCCGCAGCCCATCACCGGCACCGGCCAGATCTTCGCGATCAACATGTACTTCGAGAATGCCGGCGGGCCCTACGTCATGCACAACCTGGTCGACGCGTTCGAGCAAGACCGCACCATCGGCTGGCAACCCGGCCAACTCGACGAGTCGGGGCAGCTGGCACCCGGCGGTTGGTGGTGGCGCTACGACCTTTCCCCCAACGGCGAGGGCACCGACGTCACGCTCACCTACGACTGGACCGGAACCTCACAGGAGTTCCGCGACCAGGTCGGCGGCATGCCCGTCTTCGGACCCGAGTTCATCGACGAATCGCTTGCCACACTGGAGCGTTCGGTTACGTAGCGACAGGCACCTTGTCCAGGAAACCGAGCACGGACTCGATCCGGCCCTCGTCGTCGGTGGACAGCACATCGAAGCCCACCACCACCGGATCGGCGCCGCGCGGACCGAGACCCCACTGGAATCGGGTGTGCCGGTGATGCGTGTCAGACCCACTGACCAAGGTGAATTCGAATCCCGGGAACTGGGTGTGTACGGCATCGATCGCGGCGGAGATCTCGTCGTGGCCGGTCACGTCGGCCAGCGGATCGACGTAGTTGGCCCCGGGCGCCCAATGCTGATCCAGCAGGGTTCGGCGGGCGGTCCCGTCGGTGGCGTTCCAGGTGTTCAGATATGCGGTGACGATGTCGGTCATGGTGTTCCTCTTTCGCGGAATTGAACTGGTACCGAACCAGATTCACCGACCGTCCGCGCGTTGTCGATTACCCGAGGGGTAACCGCTCAATCGTTGGCGTTGCCGGCCTTCCACTGATCCCACGGGATGTTCCAGTCACCGAGGCCGTCGGTCCCGGGCAAGGGTGACCCGACGGTGCCGACCACCTCGACGATGTCGCCGCGGCTGGTGTTCTCGTAGAACCACTGGGCGTTGCTGGTGCTCGCGTTGAGGCAGCCGTGGCTGACATTGCTGTAGCCCTGGCTGCCGACCGACCACGGGGCGGCGTGCACGTAGATGCCGCTGTAGGACATCTGGGTGGCGTAGTCCACCTCGGTGCGATATCCGTTGGGCGAGTTGACCGGAACGCCGTACGTCGACGAATCCATGATCAGGTGTGAGAACCGGTCACCGATGATGTAGGTGCCGTTGTTGGTGGGTGTGCTGTTCTTGCCCATCGAGATCGGCATGGTCTTGACCACCTCACCGTTGCGCCGGACGGTCAGTGTCTTGGTGGCGTCGTCGGCGGTGGCGATCACCTGATCACCGATGGTGAAATGCGTGGCGACGTTCTCCTGCCCGAACAGCCCGTTGCCCAGGTCCACCCCGTAGGTGTTCACCTCGACCTTGACGTCGGTTCCCGGCTTCCAATAAGCCGCTGGGCGCCAACGCACTTCGCGATTGTTCAGCCAGTAGAAGGCACCGTCGACGTGAGGTTTGGTGGTGACCTTGATGGCCTTCTGCGCCGCGAGACGGTTGGAGATGTTCTCGTCGAACCGGACGGCGATCGGCTGCCCGATTCCGACGACCTCGCCGTCATTCGGCAGCAGATAGGGCATGGTCAGGTTCTTCGGCGAGTGCGTCTCGAACGTCATCTGCCGGCTCGCTTCGCCGCCGAGCCCGAGCGAACGCGCGGTCAGCGTGTAGCTGGTGTTGTAGTCCAGCGGGTCCGTCGTCGCCCAGGTGAGGCCGTCGGGACTCAGCTTGCCGGCGACGGCGGTGCCCGCCGAATCGACCATGCTGACCGCGCCGAGCACGCCGCCTTCGGCACTGACCGTGACCGGGGCATCGACGGTGACGCCGACCGCACCATCGGTGACCGAGGCGTTCAGTTTCGGCACCAGCAGATCACCGAACGGCGTGCCCTTGTCGGCGATGGTCTGCGGCGCGGGCGGTGCTTGGTTGGTGGCGCAGCCGGCCAACACGAACGCAGAAGCCAGCACGACAACGACGCCCAGCACCTTCACCCGGCGCGCGGCCGCCCGCATTGTGACCTGCACCATTGTCTTGCTCCACCTCATCAGCGCCGCGTGTTCGCAGCAACCTGCCAGCATTCTATGGGAATCGACGCCGACCAGCGCACCGGCTGAGACCGGCGCTCAGGCGGCCTCCCGATGCGGTTCTGGGCGGCCCGCACCCCGCGCTTCATGCGGATTTCACCTCGCGCCGTGGGGCCTGTTATTGTTTCACCCGCGCGCCGTTAGCTCAGTTGGTAGAGCAGCTGACTCTTAATCAGCGGGTCCGGGGTTCGAAACCCTGACGGCGCACCCATCAGAAGCCCTGCTCCGGCAGGGCTTCTGTCGTTTCAGCGGAGGTGCCGAACTACGCGGCGGGAGCCGGCTTGTCCGCGTCGGAACTCTCGTCGGATTCCTTGGTGTCAGCGCTCGGCGCGCGGCCCGCCTTCACGTCCCCCGGCGACGGCGCGGCCGTCGGGCGGTGTCCACGTCGAGGCTTGCGCACGACCTTCGTTCCTTCGCTCGACGGTTCCGGTGCCGCCGAGGACGGTTCCGGTGCCGCCGAGGACGGTTCCGGTGCCGCCGCGTCGACTGCCGGGCCGCCCGTGTCGGCGGCAGGAGCCTGCTCTGGCTTCGCCTCCCCCACGGGAGGGGTGGTCGACGGTTGCGCGGCGGTGAGACCTGTTGCCTGCGAAGGCTCCACTGCGTCGCGGCGCTGCTGTCCGGTCACCTTGGCGGTAATCGCGGAGCTGTTCGCGGACCTGGCGGCCGGCGCCGCCGTCACCGCGCTGACCGCGGCTGACGACGCGGCCGGCCGCACCGCCTGCTTGATGCCGGTCACGACGTTCTTCGCGGCGTCGGCGAGGCCCGTGACAAAGGACTTCGCGAGCTTGATGCCACCGCGAATCGCATTGCCGGTGGCCTGCACGACGGCTCGGACGACCGCGGCCACTACTTTGACGACCCCCGCGGCGACCGTGACGGCACCGTTGATCACGGTTCGGGCGGCAGCGCCGAGCCAGTGCACCGCGGCGCTGATCGCCTGGATCAGTGGATTACCCGGCGCCGTCGGACCCGGATCTGTCGGATCTGTGGGATCGGTGGGGTCGAGCGAGTCCAGATAGTCAGTGATGATCTGAACGACGGGTTTGGCGGTGCCATCGGAGTAGTAGACGCCGAAGTTGTCTTGTTTGTTGGCGCTGCCCGAATCCGTATCCTGCAAGGTGTAAATGAACATGGGGCCGGTGCCGGCAATCTCCGGCCATGAATTCAGGAAATCCTGGATGAAATCAGCTTGCTGTTGCGTGGTGTACTGACCCGTCGTCGGCTGGCCGTATTCGGTGGCCCACACCAAGTGATCCGAATCGTTGTTCGCGGCCATGATGCTGAAGATCTGTTGCAGCTGTTCGAGCGGCGAACCCGCGACCCCCGCGCCGGCCGAAAACTCCAGTGAGTACGCGTACGGATGGAAGGAAAGCGCGTCGAAGAAACCTTTGGCACCGGCGGCATACATACCCTGGACGAAATCGTCGGGATCCATCGTGACGTTGCCCTCGGACGCACCGGCACCGACGACGCCACCGATCACGGTGATGTTCGGATCCGCCTGTTTCATCAAGGGGTAAGCCGCCTGTAGCAGCGTGGTGTACGCGGCAGGATCTACCGGGTCCAGAAAATTCTGCGCGTTGGGCTCATTCCAGATCTCATAGGTGGAAATCTGGCCGACATAGTGGGTGGCCACGGCCTGAGCGAAGGCACCGAACACCTCCGGCTCGGGCATACCGGCCAGGATCGGGGTGCCGGCCCAGCTGGGGGTCTGGCTGATGACCCCGAGAATCCCCATGCCCAGGTTCGTCGCCGATTCGACGATGGAGTCGACGTAGTCCCAGCTGTACTCGCCCTGGCGTTTCTCGATGTCCGCCCAGGGTATGAGGATGCGGACATTCTTCACACCGAGTGATTGCATCATCGTCAGTTGCTCGGTGATCTGTGTCGACGTCATTCCGGTATTACTCAGATCGGAGTCGGCAAAGCCCAATGTCGATGACGACTGATCAATTGCCGCGGTAGGGACGACGTCATATGACTTAGCGGGAGCACCAGCTATGAACAGATTTCCCATCACCGCACAGAGCAGGGCCGGCATCAGGATTACTATCACCATTCGCGTCATCATGTGACGACGCAGTCGACCGAGTTGCATGCCCATTCTCGACACCCCGCCAAGGTTGTGGATTGCGCCATCGAGGCGCCGAACCGGACGCTACAGCAAAGTTTCGTGCGGCATTCGAATATCTCGTCAATTTCACCGCAGGTTTTACGTCAAGAAACCTGGGAAATTGTGCGCCCTCGTGACAGGGGCGCCTGCCGCACTTCCGCGCGCGACTGTGCGTCACCTGGATATGAACTGTCAATCATCAGGCGATGCAAGGCATTTGGATTCGGCGAGCCGATTCCAGCTCGGCCGAGAATTTTCGAACACGCGAAAGTATCTTCCTACCAGCATCATCGACGCGGATATCCACTCCCGATCCGTTTCGGCGGTTGCACTTCGACCCCGGGGTGTGGGTACGTTGGGTCCCGGCGCGCCGTCAAGGGATGTGCGACCGGCCGGTCTCACATCGTCGACAACGGAAGGGGCAACGCCATGAAAATCAAACCCATGATCGCAATGGGCGCACTCGCAACCGGAGTCGGACTTCTCGGCCTTGGAGTCGGTGCAGTCGCGAACGCCGAACCATCGTCGGACGGTTCGTCGTCGACCACGACAACGACCACCACACCGATTGCGCCCCCGGCGCATTCGCCGAGCGGTAGTTCCCCTTCGGGCGGCGGTTCGTCGTCCGGGGGCTCGGGTTCGGGCAGTTCATCGATCGGTGGCTGATGCGCCACCGCCGCAGCTGACGACCGCTGCGCACTAGTTCTGCCGAGGTGGTGGGCGTGGCGCGAACTCCACGCCGCCGCGCCCATCACCTCACCCCTTCACTTCGTCTGCACCACAACGCTGCTCACCAGCCGAGCAACACGCGCTGCCGCGCCAGGCCGCCCATCCTTCGCGGGCCGCGATGGCCGCGATCACCAGTCCGGCAAGCGGATCGGCCCAGAACCAGCCGAACAGGTTGTTGAGCACCAATCCTGCGAGCACGACCGCCGACAAATACGTGCACAGCAGCGTCTGCTTGGAATCGGCGACCGCAGACCGCGAGCCGAGTTCCCGGCCGGCCCGGCGCTGCGCATGAGACAACGCCGGCATGATCACCAGACTTGTTGCCGCCAGCGCGATCCCGACAACAGAATGCTGGGAGCGCAGATCTCCGCCGAGTGCCCGGATGGCGTCCACCGTGACGTAGAGGGCCAGGCCGAAGAACGAGAGCGCGATGACGCGCAGGGTGGCCTTCTCCCGAGATTCCGGATCACGCCCGGCGAACTGCCACGCCACCGCCACGGCCGACGACACCTCGATGACGGAGTCCAGCCCGAACCCGACCAGCGCCGCCGATGAGACGCGCGCCCCTTCGCTGATCGCCACCACCGCCTCGATCACGTTGTAGGAGATGGTCAGCGCGACGAGGAGCCGGATCCGGCGGGCCAGAACGACGCGACGGGCCGGGTCCACGATGGCCGTCACCCGCAGCCGCATTCCCGGCCGTCCGGCCCCACGCACCTGCATTTCGGGTCGACGGCCAGCACCAGACCCATCAGTTCGCCCAGCGCGCTTCCGATCCGCGGGTCCGCCAGTTCGTAACGCGCCCGCCGGCCCTCGCGGACCGCGATGACAAGACCACACCCACGCAAGCACGTCAGATGGTTGGACAGGATCTGCCGGGTGACGCCGATCTGTTCGGCGAGATCGGAGGGGTAGCCCGGTGCCCGGTTGAGGCTCAACAGGATTCGCGTGCGGGTGGCATCGGCCAGGGCGTGCCCGAAGCGTGCCAGCGCGTCGGTGTGCATCACGGTTTCCACGCCGCAATAGTACAGAAAATTCTGTATCGATATGGTCGCACGGAACTTTGCGGGAACCGTTTGGTGCCAGACCGGCAAAAGTGCCACAAAAGCCGCGCGGCGCAGCACACTCTGCCATGATGCATCTTGCAGTAGCGAACTAATTGACGTTAGCCACAATTATTCGCCCTGTCAACGGGGAGTCGGGGTGCCACAACGCAGGCCACGTGGGAGGGACGCACTGTGACACACCCTGGAGTGCGCTGGTCTCGAGGTGTCATACCTCTTCTCTTGGTGGGTGCCGCCATGGTGGTGACCCACGGCGACAATCCCGCCGAAACGCCGCCGACGCCGGCCGCACCACTGCCGGTGATTGCCGCTCCGGCACCGGTATCGATCGGCGCGCAAGTGCCGCTCCCGCCGCCCGACGCCGCCCGCGCCGTCGCACCCCCGCGGGCTGTACCGCCTGGTCCGCCCCCACCTCCGACCGCCGTCGCTCCGGCGCCACGGCCAGGGCCGCCGTCCCCTCCACCGCCACCGCCACCACCGCCGCCTCGGGCTCCGCTCCCGCCACCCCCGCCGCCGCCCGCGCCTCCGGCACCACCGCCGCCTCCGCCACCACCGCCGCCGGCAGCACTGGCCGCACCGATACCGCTCCCACCCGGCGCTCCGGACCCCTGCGTCCTGAGCTTCGAACAGATGCGCACGATGGTGGCATCGGCCTATAGCGGGACGATCCTCAGCAAAGCCACTTACGGTCCCGGATGCACTTTTCCGCTGGACGCAGGACCGGAGCTCAACATCACCTTCCCGGTTCCGGCCGGCCGGCCGGGTCCCCCACCGCCGCCCGCGCCTCCGGCCCCGCCGCCACCGGGACCACCGCTCAACACCAACCTGCTGACCGACGAGGTCATGGTGGCGGTGCTCACCGGCGTCGGCGAATACGGCTACCACGCCGGTACAGGCCTCAGCTGACAGCTAAGGACTCTTTCGACGTGGGAGCGCTACGCAGCTGCTGATCCGGCGCAAACGACCACATCGGAAAACTCAGCAATGTTACGGTTGCGACCGACGTCAACGTCAATATCGAGGACGAGGCGGCACGGCCGACACCGGAAATGTGCTGAATCGACGGATCCTCAAGGCGTACGCTTAGCTGTGTGACGCAAAGTACCAGGTAAGAGGCCACCCATCGGCGCGCCACAATGACCAGTGCCGTGCTAGTCTCAAGTTAGCTGCATGTCGGAAGTTGCCGACATTGGCAAACGTACAAGGGACAAAGCGAGGATTAGCTGATGCCAAGCGGAAGTGCACCGTCGACGCCGGATGTCACCGGCGACGACGGCACGACGCCCAGCAACAGCACGGTCGCGGTCATCAGCTGCAGTCGCATCGGCATGACCGCCAATCCGCCCAGCTTCTCCTTCGTCAGCTGGTTCCGGCCCCGCCGCCGGCGCTGAACTGCCGACCTGTTCGGCTGCCTCAGCGGCGACGAACGCGGCGGACCACCAGCACCACCACGACGGTCCCCACCACGGAGCCGATCACCGCGGGCTTCTTCACGAACGCAAGCACACGGGCCTTCGCATCGTCCGCGAGGCGTTGCGGATTTGCGCGCACAGCCAACTGGTCGACCGTCGACGCGAGCTGATCACGCGCCTGGTCGATATCGCGCTTGATGCTCTCGGGATCCCGGTCGGCCACTGTGCCCCTCCATGTGCGCGTTCATCTCACAACCTTTGCCGACTTACCCTAGAGCAGCCGCAGTCCACTCCGCTGCACCGGTCGATGAGAAAGACGTGTATCAGCCATGCCTCAGACTCCGCGCCTCGCCGCCGGCGACAAAGCGCCCGCTTTCAGCCTGTCCGATGCCGACGGCAACACAGTGAAGCTGTCCGACTTCAAAGGCCGCAAGGTCATCGTGTACTTCTACCCGGCCGCGTCCACACCGGGCTGCACCAAGCAGGCCTGCGACTTCCGCGACAGCCTGGCCGAACTCAACGGCGCGGGCCTGGACGTCATCGGCATCTCCCCCGACAAGCCCGAGAAGCTCGCCAAGTTCCGCGACAACGAAGGCCTGACCTTCCCGCTGCTGTCCGACCCGGAGAAGTCCGTGCTCACCGCGTGGGGCGCCTTCGGCGAGAAGACGATGTACGGCAAGACCGTGCAGGGCGTCATCCGGTCGACGTTCGTCGTCGACGAGAAGGGCAACGTCGAGGTGGCCCAGTACAACGTCAAGGCCACCGGACACGTCGCCAAACTGCGCCGCGATATCTCGGTGTAGGGGTTCGTTCCCGACGTTCTGGTGGCCTCATCGCGGATTCGGCCACCAGAACGTCGGGAATGACGGTTCAGAGCGCGCCGAGTGATCCCAGCAGCAGCGCCTCGGCCGTCGCCGCCCGTTCCAGCACCCCGAGGTGCAGGCTCTCGTTGATGCTGTGCGCCTGGGTGCCGGGATCCTCCACACCGGTGACCAGGATCTTGGCGGCCGGGAACGCGGTGGCGAACTCGGCGATGAACGGGATCGATCCGCCCATGCCCATGTCGACCGGTTCCCGGCCCCACGCGGTGTTGAACGCCGCCCGCGCGGCGTCGTAGACCGGGCCGGTGGCATCGATCGCGTACGGCTGGCCCACGTCGCCGGGGGTGACGGTGACCTGCGCTCCCCACGGGGCGTGCGCCAGCAGGTGTGCGGTCAACGCCTCGAGATGGGCCGCGGCATCCCCGCCGGGCGCCACCCGCATGCTGACCTTGGCCCGCGCCCTGGGGATGAGCGTGTTGGACGACTTGGCTATCGGCGTGGTGTCGATGCCGATGACCGTGATCGCGGGCTTGGCCCAAAGTCGTTGCACCACCGAGTCGGAGCCGATCTGGGACACCCCGTCGAGCAGGCCGGAATCGGCACGCACCCGTTCATCGGGGAACGCGACGTCGGCGGCGTCGGCCTGGTGCAGGCCGGCGACGGCGACGTTGCCGTCGTCGTCGTGCAGGCCGGCCAGCAGACGCACCAACACCGACAGCGCGTCCGGCACCACACCGCCCCACAGCCCGGAATGCAGGCCGTGGTCCAGGGTGGCGACCTCCACCACGCAGTCGGCCAACCCGCGCAGCGACACCGTGAGTGCCGGGATGTCGGTGCTCCAGTTGTCTGAGTCGGCGATCACGATGACGTCGGCGGCCAGCAGGTCGCGGTGCGCCGCCAACAGAGCAGCCAGGGACGGCGAGCCGGATTCCTCCTCGCCCTCGACGAACACCGTCACCCCGACGGGCGGGTTGCCGCCGTGCGCCCGGAACGCCGCCAAATGTGTTGCGATTCCGGCCTTGTCGTCGGCGGTGCCACGGCCGTAGAGCCGCCCGTCGCGTTCGGTGGGCTCGAACGGCGCCGACGCCCACTGGGTCACATCGCCTTCGGGCTGCACGTCATGGTGTGCGTACAGCAGCACCGTCGGCGCACCCTCGGGCGCGGGGTGGCGGGCGATGACGGCGGGCGCACCGCCTTTCGCCACAATGCGGACGTCCCCGAAACCGGCCTCCGCCAACAGCTTTGCCGTCAGCTCGGCGCTGCGCTGTACCTGGTCGCGACGGGCCGGGTCGGCCCACACCGATTCGATGCGCACCAGCTCTTCCAGATCGCGCCGCACCGACGGCAGGACCTCGCGGACACGTTCGACCAGATCGCTCATGCCAGCGAGACTAGTCGCACCCGCGACCACGCGAGCGTGCGCAAAATGCCACACCATTACGGCGTGTCGCCGTGCAGACCCGCAGGCTCGCGGCAATCAGGCTTCGAGGATCGCGACCGCCGCCGCGGTATCGGCCTCGTGGGTCAGCGACAGGTGGATCGTCACGTCCTTGAGGTGCTCGGCGATCGCCCCGGTCAACCGGACCTTCGGCCGTCCCCACATGTCGGTGATGACCTCGATGTCGCGGTGGATGTCTTCCGGCAGCATCGGCCGCTTGGAGAAGCGCGACCCCGACCAGGCCTTGATCACGGCCTCCTTGGCCGCCCACCGCGCCGCGAGGTGGCGCGCCGCCGACGAACTCTTGTCCGCGGCGTCGCGCCTCTCCCCCGGCGTGAAGGTCTCGGCGAAAACGGTGCCCGGCTGGTCCACCTGTTCCGCGAAATCCGGAATCGAAACCAGGTCGATGCCTACCCCAACGATGCCCATACCCGGCACGCTATCTGACTGGCCTCCGCTCATTTCGAGTAGAGGTCATCAGCGCCGAGACGAGCATCCGGATTGAGCAGCATTGCCGCTTCCTGAGGCTTCTCGGCGTTGTCGTGTCCGAACCGGCGGTCGGCCGGCTTCTCGTACAGCGACGGGCCACCGGCGATCGCCGACGCGAGCGTGCGCTGACCGGTCAGCACCCGGGCGTTGGCCCGCGCCTGGTACTCGGCCCGCTGGTCGGCGGGCAGTGCGGCCAGCAGCGCCTGCGGATGTACCAGCGCCACCAGACCCGACACGTGACCGAAGCCGAGGCTGGTCACCAGGCCCGCCTTGAGCGGGAACTTCTCGCCCAGGTGCAGGGCCTCGCGGACCCAGACGAAGTGCTTGGCGTGCGCCAGCTCGTCGTCGACACAGTCCAGGCTGCGGTTGGGCGGGATGACGCCGTCGCGCAGGATCTGGCACAGACCCATCATCTGGAAGGCCGCGGCACCACCCTTGGCGTGACCGGTGAGGCTCTTCTGGCTGACCACGAACAGCGGTGCACCCTTCGAGCGTCCCATCGAGGCTGCGAGCCGCTCATGCAGCTCGGTCTCGTTGGGATCGTTGGCCAGCGTGGAGGTGTCGTGCTTGGAGATGACCGCGATGTCATCGGGCCCGACACCCAGCTTGGCCAGCGAACGGGCCAGGCGGGACTCGCGCCCACCACGGCCGGCACCCAGGGCACCGAGGCCCGGCGCCGGGATCGAGGTGTGCACACCGTCACCGAACGACGAGGCGTAGGCGACGACGGCCAGCACCGGCAGACCCATCTGCACCGCGAGATCACCGCGGGTCAGCAGAATCGTTCCGCCACCCTGTGATTCGACGAAGCCGAGGCGACGACGATCGTTGGCGCGGGAGAACTTCGAGTCGCTGATGCCCTTGGCCCGCATCATCTCGGTGTCGGCGGTGGCCGCCATGTCACCGAAGCCGATGATGGCTTCCAGCGTCAGGTCGTCGTAGCCACCGGCGACCACGAACTCGGCCTTGCCGAGCGCGATCTTGTCGACGCCCTCTTCGACCGACACCGCGGCCGTCGCGCAGGCGGCGACCGGGTGGATCATCGAGCCGTAGCTGCCGATGTAGGACTGCACGACGTGTCCGGCGAAGACGTTCGGCAGCACCTCCTGCAGGATGTCGTTCGGCTTGTTCTTGCCCAGCAGGTTGCCGTGGTACATGGTCTGCATCGAGGTCATGCCGCCCATGCCGGTGCCCTGCGTGCTGGCGACCAGGCTCGGGTGCACCCACCGCATCAGCTCGGTCGGGCTGAATCCCGCCGACAGGAACGCGTCGACGGTGGTGACCAGGTTCCACAACGCCACCCGGTCGATCGAGCTGGCCATGTCCGGCGTGACGCCGTAGACCTGCGGGTCGAACCCGGTCGGGATCTGCGCGCCGACCGTACGGGACAGCTTCACCTTGCGGGGAACCCGGATCTCGGTGCCCGCCTTGCGGGTCACCTGCCAGTCCGCGCTGTCCGGCACCGGCGCGATGATCGTGTGCTCCGGATCGAACTGCACGAACGCGCGGGCGTCGGCCTCCGAGGACACCACGAAGGTGAAGTCCTTGTCCAGGAACACCGAAACCAGCAGCGGTGCAGCGTGATCGGGATCGATCGCACCGTCGTCGACCCACTCGCGGATGCCGACCCGCTCCACCACGATGTCGTGGTAGCGCTCGACGAGTTCACCCTCGTCGACCAGGTCGCCGCTCGCGGTGTCGTACCAGCCCGGCTTGGGATCGTCTTCCCACTTCACCAGACCGGTGGTCCAGGCCAACTCCAGCACGCCGGCCGCGGACAGCTCGCCGGCGACCTCCATCTCGAAGCGGGTCCGCGACGAGCCGTACGGCCCGAGCTCGGCACCGCCGACGATGACCACCAGGTCGGCGGGGTCGACGTCCAGGTCGTCCCACGCCGGCGGCGGGGCCGCCTGGTAGCCGCGCGGCGGCGACGGCAGCGCGGCGATGGTGGCCGCGCCGTCCTCGTCGGCGGCGTCGTCCTCGGCGTCCGACTCGGCCAGCATCTCCTCGCGCGCCTTGGCAGCCAGCTCGGCCATGTCGAGCTGAACCTCACCGAGGCCACCGGTCAGGTCGACCTTGATCGGCTCGCGGGCCGCGGCCACCTTGGATTGGATATCGCACAGCGCCAACAGCATCGAGGCCATCTCGGCGGTGGTGTACGTGGTCACGCCGGCCTCTTCGACGGCGCCGACGATGGCGTCGTTGTGACCCATCAGCCCGGTGCCCTTGGTCCAGCCGATCAGCGCGTGCGCCAGCGAAACCCGCTGGGCCCAGGATGATTCCGCACTCCAGCGGGCGACGACCGCGTCGAGCGCGGACTTCGACTCGCCGTAGGCGCCGTCACCGCCGAACATGCCGCGGTTGGGCGAGCCCGGCAGCACGACGTGCAGCCGCGAGGCGATATCGCGCTCGGAGCCCAGGCGGGACAGCCCGCCGATGAGCCGCTGCACGGCCCACAGCAGGACCTTCATCTCCATCTCCGAGCGCGCACCGGCCTCGGACAGATCCCCGGCGACGCGCGGAGCGGCGAACGGGAACAGCAGCGTCGGGTTCTGGGCGTCCTTGAGGTGGATCGCCTTGGGCCCGAGGTTCTCGGTCTGCTCGCTACCCACCCACTCGACGAGCGAGTCGATGTCGCTGTAGGACGCCATGTTCGCCGGAACGACCCACAGGGTGGCATCGAAGCGGGCGTGGTCGCGGTACAGCGTGCGGTAGAACGCCAGCCGGTCGTCGTCGAGCTTGGACGTGGTCGCGATGACCGTCGCCCCGCCCGCGAGCAGCTGCCCGGCCACCGACGCGGCGATCGAGCCCTTCGAGGCACCCGTCACCACGGCGACTTCGTTTGCGTAGCCACCCTTTTCGGGGTTCTCCGCACCCGCGGCCGCCCGGCCGTACAGCGCGCCGTGCACGTTGCGCCCGGCGGCCAGGGCCTTGCCCTGCCACCAGGTGGCCTGCGTGCCCACGACGTTGCCCGCACCTTCGAAGCGCTCCGAGAGCCGCTCCCAGTCCGCGTCGATCTCGCTCTCGTCGAGCAGCCACAGCTTGGCGAGATCCTCACGGGCACTGGCCCACCGGTCGTCGAAGACGACGGCCTTGCGGGCATCGAACACCGGAGCCACCAGACGCGGCCAGTCCGAACCGAGTTCGTTGGTCACCAGGTCGATCAGCTCGGAATCACTGACGGCTTCAGCGGTCACGGGCGCGTTCAGCCCGAGCTCACCGAGCACCAGGCGGGCCGCCGACGCCAGCACACCGTTGGGTCCGGTCACCTGCGCGGCGAAATCGTTGAGCGCGGCGGAGTCCACGACGCCACCACCGGCGGCGCCGGAGGACGGCAGGCTCACCGGGATGCCCTTGCGGGCACCCACGGCGCTGACCGCGGCGTCGATCACCTTGTCCACCGAGGCCGCATCGGCCAGCGCACCTTCGTGCAGGCCGCCCATGCTGCCCCCGCGGACGCTGGATCCCTCACGGGTACCCAGCGCCACCTCGGCGGTGACGTGCTTGGCCCAGCCGGGGCCGAGTTCCCATGTCTTGGTGACACGTTCGGTGATGTAGGCCGGCCGCTTGCCCGACGGCCCGAAGACCGTGCGCAGCTGGTCGTTGATGGCATCGGAGAGCACCGGACCGAACGGCTTGTACGTCCGGGCCAGCTTGGTCACCTGAGATTTCAGACCCGACAGGTCGGCCTCGGCCGCACCGTCGATGGCACCGAGGTTCAGTTCGGAGCCGAGGTCCACCAGCAGCTGGTTGCGTCGCGACGAGGCACCGTCGGTGATCGACTCGATGGAATCCAGCGGTTCGATCTGCTCGGTGCGCATCTTCGCCGACAGCGCGATCAGCGACATGGTCGCATCGGCGGCGTCGTAGACGATATCGTCCGGGCGCGGTCCGCCCGACGGCGCCGCGGCCGGTGCCGCTGCGGGTGCGGCGGCTGCCGGTGCGGCCTCCGCCGACGGCGCTGCGGGCGCCTCGTCCGCCTCGGGCTCGGGCTCCGGATCGGTGTCGGTGGCGAACAGCACCGGGGCGTCACGCTCGGCGTTGAGCACCTCGGTGGTGTTGTGCGAGTACTCCGGCAGCTTCAGCGTGTTGGTGGCCAGGCCGGCGACGGTCGGCGCGGTCTTCACACCGATCTCGACGAACCGCTCCACGCCGAGACCCCCCGCGGCCTCCTCGATGAACAGCAGATCCTGCGTCTCGATCCAGCGCACCGGGCTGGCGAACTGCCAGGCCAGCAACTCGATGACAACCTTGCGGCACAAGGCTTCCGGCTTCTCGTTGCGCCAGGTGTCGTAGTCGGCGAGCACCTCGTCGAGGGTCTCGGCGGGCACCAGGTCACGGATCTCCTGGATGAAGTCGCGGTCCAGGGTGAACGGCCGCGGCACCAGGTTGGGGATGTAGCGCCCGATCAGCAGTTCCGGATCGGCGCCGACCGGCATGACGCGCTCCAGCGCGCGGCGGAAGTCGGCGACGCCGACCCGCAGCACCTCGGAGTGGAACGGCACGTCGATACCGGGGACCAGGATGAAGGACCGCTTGCCGCCGCTGATTTCGCGACGACGCTCGATCTCCTCCTCCAGCGCCTCCAGGCCGCGCACCGTGCCCGCGATCGCGTACTGCGCGCCGCGCAGGTTGAAGTTCACGATCTGCAGGAATTCGCCTGTGCGCTCCGAGATCTCGGCGACGAAGTCGGTGACGTCGTCATCGTCGAGGTCGATCTGCGACGGCCGGATGGCGGCCAGCCGGTAGTTGGACCGGCCCTTCTCGTCGCGCGGCACGATGTCGTGCATCTTGCTGCCGCGGTGGAACACCACCTCCAGCAGGGCTTCCAGCTTGTAGACGCCGGACACGCAGGCCAGTGCGGTGTACTCGCCGACGGAGTGGCCGCACGCGATGGCGCCCTCGACGAACGCACCCTGCTCGCGCATCTCGGCCACCTGGGCCGCGGCCACCGTCGCCATGGCGACCTGGGTGAACTGCGTCAGGTACAGCACGCCTTCGGGGTGGTGGTAGTGCACACCCGAGGCGATCAGGCTGGTCGGATTGTCGCGCACCACGTGCAGCACCGAGAAGCCCAGGGTGTCGCGGGTGAACTTGTCCGCGGTGTCCCAGATCTTGCGGGCCGCCTTGGAACGGGCCCGGACCTCCATGCCCATGCCCTTGTGCTGGATGCCCTGACCGGGGAAGGCGTACACCGTCTTCGGGGCCGCCAGCTGTGCGGTCGCCGACATCACCAGGTCGCCGCCGACCTTCGCGGTGACCTCGATGATCTCCGCGCCGCGGTCGATGCCGACGCGGTCGACCCGGAAGTCGATCTCGTCGCCCGGCAGCACCATGCCCAGGAAGCGCGAGGTCCAGCCGACCAGACGGGCGGGCGGGGTGGCCCGGCCGTCGGTGGCGGTGACGACGTGCTGAGCGGCGGCCGACAGCCACATGCCGTGCACGATCGGACCCTTGAGCCCGGCGAGAAGTGCTGCGGCACGGTCGGTGTGGATCGGGTTGTGGTCACCGGAGACGACCGCGAACGCGCTCATGTCGGTGGGCGCGGTGACGGTGGCATCGCGACGGCGACGACGCGGGGTCTCGGTGGCGTTGTCGGTGATCGCACCGCCGGCACGCAGCGGGTCGGCCAATTCGGCGGCGCCGTTGCGGCCCCGGATCGCGAAGCGCTCCTCGAGGGTGGCCAGCACGGTGCCCGCGCTGTCCGCGATGGTCACCGAGACCGGCACGACGCGGCCGTACTCGGTGTCACTGGCCGCGGAAGCGGTTGCGGTGACGGTCAATTCGGCCTTGACCGTGGGCATCTGCGCCAGCAGGTGCGCGGCGTGGTCCAGGTGCACCAGGCTGAGCAGACCTTCGACCACCGGGAACTCGTCCGCGGTGACGGCGGACCCGATGACCGAGAAGACGGCCGGCCAGCAGCGGCCCACCAGGGCGTCCGGAACCAGGGTCAGGCCCGGCGCCAGTGGGGCGCCGAAGGTGGCGGTGACACCGGTGTGGTCGGCGATCTCCTCCGGATCCCAGCCGACGGTCACGGTGGCCGTGTCGTTCACGACGACGGGCAGCGCATCCACCCCGTCGACACCGGCGGCGATGGCCAGCACGGCGCGCATCGCGGCCGACGCGTCCTCGGTGGTGACCACCGGCATGCCACCGTTGACGGTGGCGGCCGGCAGGGTCAGCTTGATCTCGATCCAGATGTTCGACAGCGGCACGCTCAGCGTGACGCCGGCCTCGGTGAGCTCCAGTCGTGAACCGGTGGACGGGTGTACCGCAGAACGGTTTTCGTTGACCTGCCACTCGCTGGGCGCGCCGATGCGGTGCACCGGGTTGATGGCGGTGCGACCGGCCCACAGCACATCGGGCGAATCCAGCACGACGGCGATGGGACCGACGACGTCGGCGCGGGCCTGACGGCGGGACACCACGGGCACCGCGGCGGCGCCGGTCGCGACGACCTCGTCGATGGCGGCCTGCTCGAAGCGGTCGAGCAGTTCACCGACCGGCTCGTCCACCCGGGTGATCCCGGCGACGGCCTGCGTGCCCGGGATGATGCACACCTGGTCGGCGGTGTAGCGCGCGTCGTGGGCCTGCCACAGCGAGTCGCTGCGCCACCAGCGCCGCACGTCCTTGTCGATGACGGGCACGAAGTTGACCGGCTTGCCCGGCACCTTGCACAGGGTGATGAAGAACGGCACGTCGGCCGGGTGCAGCTTGATGGTCTCGGCGTCCGGGTAGCGCGACAGCAGGGCGGCGCGGGCAGCGGCCGGATCCTCCAGCAGCGCTTCACCTTCCGCGCTGTCGGCGAAGAGCGTGTCGATCGGGCCGGAGTCCTGCGGGTGCAGGCGGGCCTCGGCGCGCTTGAGCATGTCGGCGTAGCGATCCCGCCAGGTGATGTCGAGCCACGGCGAATCGTCGTGCTTGGTGTCGGCGGTGGAATCACCGCTGCCGATGGCCAGCTCGACGTAGCGGTCCAGCCACTGCAGGTAGGTGAGGTCGGCCAGGTCGCCGAAGTAGGGCTTGGCGGTGTCGGCCATCGCGGCGATGATCTCGTCGCGGCGCTCGGCGACCGCGTCGGCGTCACCGGCGACCTCGTCGAGCAGGCGGCCGCAACGTGATGCGGTGTTGTCGATCTCGTGGATGTCCGCACCCAGCTGGCTGCGCCCGGATGCCATGCCGCCCTGGGCCTTTCCGGCGCCGACCCAGATGTCGGTGCCGGTGGTGTCCACCAGCAGCTGCTTGACCGCAGGCGAGGTGGTGGCCTCCAGGGTTGCCATGGCAGCGGTGCCCACCAGGATGCCGTCGACCGGCATCAGCGGGAAGCCGTAGGTCTCCGACCACCGGCCGGACAGGTATTCGGCGGCCCGCTCCGGGGTGCCGATGCCGCCGCCGACGCAGATGGTGATGTTCGACAGCTTGCGCAGATCCGAGTACGTGGCCAGCAGCAGGTCGTCGAGGTCCTCCCACGAGTGGTGGCCACCGGCGCGGCCGCCCTCGATGTGGGCGATGACGTCCTTGCCGGGCACCTCGGCCGCGATCTTGATGACGGACTTGATCTGGTCGATGGTGCCGGGCTTGAACACCACGTGGGTGATGCCGATGCCGTTGAGCTCCTCGATCAGGTCGACGGCTTCGGGCAGTTCGGGGATGCCTGCGGTGACGATGACACCGTCGATCGGGGCACCGGCCTGGCGCGCCTTCTGCACGATGCGCCTGCCGCCGAGCTGCAGCTTCCACAGGTACGGGTCCAGGAACAGCGAGTTGAACTGGATGGCGCGGCCCGGCTCCAGCAGCTGAGTCAGTTCGGCGACGCGGCCGTCGAAGATCTCCTCGGTGACCTGACCACCACCGGCCAGCTCGGCCCAGTGGCCGGCGTTCGCTGCGGCGGCGACGATCTTGGCATCCACCGTCGTCGGGGTCATACCGGCCAGCAGGATCGGCGAACGTCCGGTCAGGCGGGTGAACTTGGTGGACAGCTTGACCGAGCCGTCGGGCAGCGTGACGGTCGACGGCGCGTAGCTGCTCCACGGGGCGGGCACCTCGGGTGCGGCGCCGACGGTGAACAGGGCGCGCTGGCCGGCGCGGGTGGCGGCGGGGACGATGCCGATGCCCAGCCCGCGGATGACCGGGGCGGTCACGCGGGTGGCGGTGTCGCCGGGCCCGAGATCGATGATCCACTTGGCGCCGGCCTCGTGCAGGCGCTCGACCTCGGCGACCCAGTCGACCGGGTCGACGAAGACGGCCTTGGCGAAGTGGTGGGTGAGCTCGGGATCGATGCCCGGGATGCGGCTGGCCCACGAGTCGATGAGGTCCACGGCGTCGGCCAGGCGCGGGGTGTGGAAGCCGACCTCGACCTGGATGCCGTTGAAGACCGGGGCGAACACGGCGCCGCCACGGGTTTTGTTCTTGCGCTCGGCTTCTTCCTTCTCGGTGATCTTGCTGCAGTACAGCTCGAAGCGGGACAGCTGCTCGGGCGTGCCGGTGATGACCACCGAGCGCCTGCCGTTGCGGATGGACAGCACGGGCGGCAGCACGGTGCGCACGTCGGTGGAGAAGTCTTCGAGCAGTTCGGCGATGCGGTCGGGGTCGGCGTTGGTGACCGACACCATCGGCGACTTGTCGCCACGGCCGACCATCCCGCGGCGGCGCGACATCAGCGAGCCCGCGGCCCCCATCAGTTGCAGGATCGCGAGCATCTCGGCGTCGCGGGTGCCCTTGGCTTTCAGTGCCTCGGCCGCGACGATGCCCTGCGAGTGCCCGGCGACGGCGACCGGCGGGGTGCCGTGCAGGTCCAGTCCCTGGCGCAGCAGGGCGCGGGTGGCGGCGATCTGCGCCAGCAGGATGCCGGGGCCCGAGATGGCGGTGCTGATCAGCTGCTTGGGGGCCGGCAGGGGCTCGTCGGCGGACAGCGCGCGCACCCACTGCAGCGGCTCGAAGCCGATGGGACGGACGACGACGAGCTCGCGCGCCACCGGCTCCAGCAGCATGTCGGCTTCGGTGACCAGTTCGCTCAGATCCGATTCGATGCCCGCGGAGCTGACGAGTTCCTCGAGGCTCTCCAGCCAGCCGCCGCCCTGCCCACCGAACGCGACCGCGTAGGGCTCGCCGGCATTCAGCAGATCCACGAGCGCGTGCGCGCCCGACAGCGACGCTCGGCCGAGGTCGCTCTTGCCGTTGGCGGTCACTCTGTCGTGTTCATTGATCGTCACGTCTTGCCATCTCCCTCGGTACAGATCTCGTCACGCGTCTGGCTGATGGTGCCGGTGTCGCCGCGCCATCGCGGCGGATCCCGGACGGGCCTGCCTCATGCAGGCCCCGGCGATTCGGCACTGAATCTCCATGAGCTCTCAGCGGGCGCCGGCCTGCCGGCATGGTCGAGGGCCGCACCGTCACGGTGCGGCCCCCCGGAGCCAGGTCCAGCAGGGCAGTCCAGCTGTACTAAGAGTGTCATAAGAGCTGGTGTGATCATCCACCCCTAAATGGTTACTAGCGAGTTCTACGCTCGGGTAACCTCGGCGCGCATAACGCCGGTTCGCACGGCGAGTAAAGCCCTACGGGACAAACGTCCTGTTGGCGGGTGGTTACGGTCGAGTAGCTATAACTTCCCAGATCAAAGCAGCATTGTTATCAAATCGTTATGTCGATTTCCGGCGCCCACCGGGCGCATCGCCACGATCGACAGTTTGACCAGAAGTGTCTACAAAAGGGTGCCAGTAAGCGGCGAAAGTTTGCTGCTTTTTATTACTGATCAGTAAGTTTTTCTGACTAAGGGTCCACGACCACGCGACGACCGAGCGCCGGTCGATCTCTCCCTGGAGCAGTTGCACGGGGCGGTGCAGCCCCAAGCCACGCTCGGCGCGCGTGACACCGGCGTCCTGACCGCCGAGCCGGTCGGCGGCGCCCCCTTTGCCGCGACACAATCGTCAGCCCGGTGCGGTACAGGTCAGTGGGAACCAACACCCCCCGGCCGTCGGCGGATATCGTGCTCACCCCCCTCTTATGGCACGAAATCCGCACTTAGGCTGCGGCTTCACCGGCGAATCCATACGATCTCGACCATGCCCGCACCGATCTCCGGACTCGCCGAGACCCCGGACACCACCAGCACGGGCACCCCGCGCATCGAGCTCGCCGGGGTCAGGAAGGTCTTCGCAAGCCGATCACAGGAGGTGGTCGCGGTCGAGTGCGCGAACCTCACCGTCACCGACGGCGAGCTGTTCGCCATCCTCGGCCCCTCCGGATCGGGCAAGACGACCGTGCTGCGGATGATCGCCGGCTTCGAACAACCCACCGCGGGGGTCATCCGGCTCGGCGGTACCGATGTCACCGGATTGCCCGCGCAGCGCCGGGACGTCAACACCGTGTTCCAGGACTACGCCCTGTTCCCGCACATGACCGTCGGCCAGAACATCGAGTACGGCATGAAGGTGCGCGGCGTCGCCAAGGCCGAACGGCGCAGTCGCACGGCCGACGCGCTGGACATGGTGCGGTTGTCCGAGCACGGCGATCGACGGCCCGAACAGCTCTCCGGCGGGCAGCGTCAACGGGTCGCCCTGGCCCGCGCTCTCGTCGGCCGCCCACGGGTGTTGTTGCTCGACGAGCCGCTGGGAGCGCTGGACCTCAAGCTCCGCGAGCAGATGCAGGTCGAACTGAAGGCGATCCAGCGTGACGTGGGCATCACCTTTGTCATCGTCACCCACGACCAGGACGAGGCCTTGACCCTCTGCGATCGGCTGGCGGTGTTCAACGCCGGGCGCATCGAGCAGATCGGCGCCGCGCGGGAGGTCTACGAGTCGCCCGCCAACCGCTTCGTCGCCGACTTCGTCGGGACCGCCAACGTCTTCGACGGGACGGCGGCGCAGACCCTGCTCGGCCGCGACGGCACGTTTGCCGTGCGACCCGAACGCATCTCGGTGCACGCCCCGGGCCGCCCACCCGAGGCCGGGGCTCGCAACGTCGAGGCCACCGTCGCCGAGATCATCTATGCGGGCCCGCTCACCCGGGTGACGTCGACAGCCCAGGGCGCGACCCTGACGGCCACGGTGCTCACCTCCGCCACCTCCCTGCCGGCAGGCCTGGACCACGGCTCCCCCGTCGTCCTGTCCTTTCCGGACTCCGCCGTCCACCACCTGAAGTCCTGAGGAGGCCTCCCATGAAACTCACCGTGATCCGCACCGGGCTCGCCCTGGCCGCGACAGCGGCCCTGTTGGCCGCGTGTTCGAGCGGTTCCAGCGGCGGGCCCACCGGGCAGGCACCGCCGAAGCTGGAAGCGCCCACCTCGCTCGGCGACGGCGAGGGCGAACTCAACCTCATCGCGTGGGCCGGGTACGCCGAGAACGGTTCCAACGACAAGGCCGTGGACTGGGTCACCCCGTTTGAGAAGGAAACCGGCTGCAAGACCAACGTCAAGGTCGGCAACACCTCCGACGAGATGCTGCAGCTGATGCGCACCGGCCAGTACGACGGTGTCTCGGCATCGGGTGACGCGTCGCTGCGCCTCATCTACGGCGGTGACGTGGCACCGGTCAACACCGCGCTGGTGCCCAACTACGCGACCATCACCCCGTTCCTCAAAGACCAGCCGTGGAATTCGGTGGACGGCAAGATGTACGGGATCCCGCACGGCTGGGGCGCGAACCTGTTGATGTACAACATCGGCGTCGTCAAGGACGCGCCCGACTCCTGGGGCGCGGTGTTCACCGACTCGGCCAAGTACAAGGGCCGCGTGACGGCCTACGACTCACCGATCTACATCGCCGACGCCGCGCTGTACCTGTCGAAGACCAAACCCGAACTGGGGATCAAGAATCCGTACGCGCTGACCGCCGGTCAGCTCGACGCCGCGGCCGATCTGCTCAAGGCCCAGCGGGAGAACATCGGCGAATACTGGTCGGACTACACCAAAGAGGTGCAGGCCTTCGAATCCGGCACCTCGGTGATCGGCACCACCTGGCAGGTCATCGCCAACACCATCGGCGGCGACAACAAGGTTCAGGTCAACACGATCCTGCCGAAGGAAGGCGCCACCGGTTGGTCGGACACCTGGATGGTGTCGGCCAAGGCGGCGCATCCCAACTGCATGTACAAGTGGATGAACTGGATCACCTCCCCCGAGGTCAACGCCCAGGTTGCCGAATACTTCGGCGAGGCGCCGGCGCAGGCCAAGGCCTGTGAGCACACCAGCCAGAAGGACTTCTGCGACGTCTTCCACGCGACCGACCCGAAATACGCTGAGCAGATCCACTATTGGACGACACCGCAGAAGAAGTGCATCGACGGCAGCGGGGACGACTGCACGACCTACGATCAGTGGGTCGACAAGTGGCAGCAGATCAAGGGGTGATGGCGCGCCTGCGCCTGGCTCTCCTGCTCGTACCGCCACTGGCGTGGCTGGTCATCGCGTATCTGGGATCGCTTGCGGTGTTACTCGTCTCGGCACTGTGGAGCACTGACAGCTTCACCGGCGCCGTCGTGCACACCCCGACCACCGACAACCTGGTCCGGGTGCTCACCGACGCGGTGTTCCGCGCGGTCACGCTGCGCACCCTCGGCATCGCGCTGGCGGTGACCATCATCTGCATTGTCTTCTCGGTGCCGCTGGCGCTGTTCATGGCCAAATACGCCTCACCCCGGGTGCGCCTGCTCCTGGTCGTGGCGGTGACGACACCGCTGTGGGCGAGCTACCTGGTGAAGGCCTACGCGTGGCGGATGTTGCTGTCCCCCGAGGGCCCGCTGGCCTGGGCCGCCGGCGGCACACCGGGTTACGGCATCACCGCCACCGTCATCACACTGAGTTATCTGTGGTTGCCCTACATGGTGATTCCCGTCTTCGCCGCCTTCGAGCGGGTGCCCGACGCGCTCTTGGACGCCAGCGCCGACCTGGGCGCCTCCGATGCGACGACGTTGCGGACGGTGATGGCGCCGTTGATCTTTCCCGGGATCGCAGCCGGGTCGATCTTCACGTTCTCGTTGTCCCTGGGCGACTACATCGCGGTGACGATCGTGGGCGGCAAGACCCAGATGCTGGGCAACCTCATCTACGGCCAGCTCGTGACCGCCAACAATCAGCCGCTGGCCGCGGCGCTGTCGCTCATCCCGCTGGTGGCCATCGTGGCCTACCTGCTCGCGATGCGCCGCACCGGTGCACTGGAGAACGTCTGATGCGATCGGTGCGGACCCGGTGGGTGTTGCGGTGCTGGACCGCGCTGGTGCTGCTCTTCCTCTATGCCCCACTGCTTCTGGTGGTGGTCAACGCCTTCAACGCATCACGCACGTTCGCCTTCCCGCCCACCGGGTTCACGCTGCGCTGGTGGGCCGACGCCGCGAGCAGCGCGGGGATGTGGCAGGCACTCGCCAACTCCGCGGTGGTCGGCGTCGCCGCCACCGCCATCGCCCTGGTGTTGGGCACCATGGCCGCCTTCGCCGTGCAGCGCTACCGGTTCTTCGGCAGACAGGCCGTGAGTTTCCTTGTCGTGCTGCCGATCACGCTGCCGGGCATCGTCACCGGCATCGCACTGAACGCCACGTTCACCTCGGCGTTGGGCGTCACGCTCGGCATGGCCACGGTGATCATCGGGCATGCCACCTTCTGCATCGTGATCGTGTTCAACAACACCCAGGCCCGGCTGCGGCGCCTCGGCACCCACTTCGAGGATGCCTCGGCCGACCTCGGTGCGTCGTCATGGCAGACGTTCCGCTTCATCACCCTGCCGATGATGCGCGGGGCGCTGGTGGCCGGCGCGATCCTGGCGTTCGCGCTCAGTTTCGACGAGATCGTGGTGACGACGTTCACGGCGGGCCCGGCCGTGCAGACCCTGCCGATCTGGATCTTCGCCAATCTGTTCCGGCCGAACCAGGCGCCGGTGATCAACGTGGTCGCCGCGGTGCTGACCGCGCTGGCGATCCTGCCGGTGTGGTTGGCGCAACGGTTCGGCGGGGATCCCGCCACCACCCGCCTGTGAACGTCAGGGCCGCTGCGCCAGGGCCCGCTCGAGCCGGTCGGATGCCACCAGCCGGCTCAGCTCGACGTGATCGGCCGGCGCATCGGCGATCGCTCCCACGGTCGAGGACACGTCGTCGGCCACCCGCTGAACATCGCCGTCGATCGCCTCGATCAGTTGCAGCATGAAGCGCAGATAACCGCGTCGGTCGTCGGCCCGCGCGACGATCGCCCCGATCGCCGGGTTCAGCCACGCCAGTCCGGCATCGGTGCGCCGGACCAGCCCGGCGGCGAGCAAG
Source organism: Mycolicibacterium cosmeticum (assembly GCA_016197365.1). Classification (GTDB taxonomy): domain Bacteria; phylum Actinomycetota; class Actinomycetes; order Mycobacteriales; family Mycobacteriaceae; genus Mycobacterium; species Mycobacterium cosmeticum_A. The sequence continues at coordinate 130,547 of JACPVS010000026.1, forward strand.
GCGTCCGCGTCCCTGACATCGACATCGACATCGACATCGACTAGGGACGCGGGCTGGCGCAGCCCGAGGAACCCGATGAGATCGGTGCCCCTACGCACCCCGTCGAAGAACTCGGCGATGTGGGCGGACGTGAAACCGCGCCGCAGCAATTGGTTGATGGCTTGCAACTGGATGAGGTGGTGGTCGTCGTAGAGCGCGGCCCGACCGGCCCGGCGCGGCGGGTCCAGCAACCCTCGTTCGCGATAAGCACGGATGTTGCGGGCGGTCACCCCGGAGATGCGGGCCAACTCACCCATGCGGTAGTCAGGCAAAAGTGGTCGCCCGCCCGCTTCTGCAACCACCCATTCCGACATCCTAGCCCGCACCAGGCAACACGGAGCGAATATCAATCGGCAGTACGTCACTTCCGCGACTGTCAATAATCACGTGTCTCAGCTGCGCAAATTCGATAGCAGCAGCGACGAACGACACCAAAGCCGTCAGACTTAGCCAACTCTCAGCGAACGCATTCGCGGCCTCGTGAGCAAATTCACCGGAAATCAATTGGTGAATCGTCCCATCGTTTTGGGAGGATATGACAGGACAAATCATGTCTGCCTGTTCCCAAAGAGAGGCTGCCGCCGTGCGTCCCTGGATCGTCTGGGCCACCGGGCTACTCGCCTACATCGTCGCCGTGCTCAACCGAACGACGCTCGGCGTCTCCGGATTGGAAGCCGCCGATCGCTTCCACGCCAGCCCGAGCGTGTTGTCCTCGTTCGTCGTGCTGCAGGTCATCGTCTATGCCGGGGCGCAGGTCCCGGCCGGCGTCCTCTTGGACCGCTACGGCTCCAAGATCCTGATCGTGTCGGGCGCCGCTGTGATGGCCGCCGGGCAGCTGACCATCGCGCTCACCGAGTCGCTTCCGCTGGCGCTGGCCGCCCGCGCGGTCGTCGGCCTCGGCGACGCCATCACTTTCATCTCGGTGTTACGCCTTGTGCCGCACTGGTTTCCGCCCCGTCAGATCCCCCTGCTCACGCAGTTGACCGGCATCTCCGGTCAGATCGGCCAAGTCCTCTCGGCCATCCCGTTCCTGTCGCTGCTCGGCATCTCCGGCTGGACGCCCGCCTACCTGTCGGTCACCGCGTTCGGCGTGCTGGCCCTGGTGCTCACCGTCGTGATCGTGCAGAACACCCCGCACGGCAAGCTGGCTGCCACCGAGACCATGAGCGTGCGCGACACCCTGATCAGCGTCCGGACGGTGTGGATGCGCCCAGGCACCCGGCTCGGGTTCTTCACGCATATGGGCACCCAGTTCTCGGTGACCATCTTCGCCCTCATGTGGGGCGTGCCCTATGCGACGGTGGCGCAGCACCAATCCCGCGCGGTGGCCGGCATGCTGCTGACCGTCTCGGTGGTCACCGCCATTGGGGCGGGCATCGTGCTGGGTATCTACACGGGCCGCTACCCACACCGCCGATCCTGGATGGTGCTCGGCATCATCGGCAGCAGCGCCGCGATCTGGACCGTGGTGCTCGCGCTGCCCGGTCCCGCACCACTGTGGCTGCTGATCCTGCTGATCGTGATCATCTCGGTCGGCGGCCCGGGCTCCATGGTGGGCTTCGATTTCGCCCGCACGTTCAATCCGAGCGCGACGCTGGGCACCGCCCAGGGCATGGTCAACATGGGCGGCTTCCTGGCCTCGCTCATCCTCATGCAGGCGATGGGCTGGATCCTGGACGCCGCGGGCGGCTACTCGTTCGACTCGTTCCACCTGGCCTGGACGCTGCAGTACGCGGTATGGGTGCTGGCCGTCGTCGGCATCCTGATCACCCGCAAGAAAGCGCGGAAGCTGATGCGCGCCGAAGAAGAACGGGATCTCTTGGAGACGTTCGATACCCACGCCGGCCGTTAGGCCACCAGCCGCCGGGCCATCGCCGCCGCCATGTGCCTATGCCCGACCAGTTCGTACCCGATGACCGACACCATCGGAGCCGCCGTGGCGACGAGCAGGCACAGCGCCATCGACACCCCGGCCAGGGCCAGCAGGACCGCACCCACCAGAACCCCGGCGGTGAGCACCAGCAGCAGGAGATGGAACCGGTCGGTCTGCCGCACCAGCGTCGAATAGATGAGGAAGACAAGGCAGACGAACAGGCCCACCGGGATCACCACCGAGAACACGGTGCCCACCGAGCCCAACTGCGAATGCCCCTCCAGGTAGTAGGCGGCGACGTGCAACCCCGCGCCGGTGGCGACGATCGATCCGAACAGGAAGATCGGCAGGTAGCCGAACCAGAACGACTGCTCGCGATGGGCGTGCAGCAGGTCGGCCGTCGGCACCGTGAAGTACACCCACCACATGCCGAAGGTCAGCCCTGTTCCGGCGACCGTGACCAGGATGGCGTCGACCGTCCAACCCTGTTCCTGCACCACCGCCGACAAGGTGGCGACCGTGCCGACCACGCCCTCGCCGAGGGCGATGATGGCCATCAGTCCGTATCGCTCGGTGATGTGGTGCGCGTGCCACGGCGTGCCGCCCACCTGCCGCTCGGCCAGTACCGGCACGGAGATCTCCAGCAGGATCAGCACCCCGCACCAGACCAGCGTGACCATCAAGGACGTGTGCGCGAAGATCTGGGCGATCCAACCGATCTGCACCACGCTCACCGAGATCGCATAGGTGAGACACGCGCGTCGACGCGCTCGATCCCCGGCCGCCGCGCGCAGCCACTGCGCCACCAATCCGACGCGCATCACCACGTAGCCGGCGACCAGCACCGCGTTGTCGACATGCCCACCGTGCTCGATGGAGGCGAACACGTCGGGGATGCCCAGCGTCAGGATCACCACGCCGACCATCTGGACCATCGTCGTCACCCGGTACACCCAGTCATCGGTGTCATAGGCCGACGCGAACCAGGTGAAGTTGATCCAGGCCCAGCAGATCGCGAACGTCGCGAACACGAACGAGATCAGTCCGGTCCAGATGTGACCGCCCGTCAGGGCGTGGGCGAACTCGGAAGCGGCGGTGCCGAATCCGACGACGAACGTCAGGTCGAAGAGCAGCTCCAACGGAGTGGCGACCCGGTGCCGTTCGTGCGGATCTCGTCCCGACATCACCTGCACCCGATGCGTCATGTCGCCCCCGCGGTCGCCTGCTTCGCTCACGACACCGTCCTTTTCCACCCGACGCGCTAGCGTGGGCGAATGCCCACCCCCGACACCCTAGGGTCCGCGGTCGGCGTCGTGCTCGCCGCAGGTATCGGATCGCGGGTCGGCGCCGACGGCAACAAGGCATACCTCCGATTGGCCGGGCGTTCGATGGTGGCCTGGTCGGTGCAGGCCGTGGCCGCCACCCCCGGAATCGACCGGACCGTCCTGGTCTATCGCAAGGGTGAGTGCGATATCGCCGAAAGCACCGTGCGCGACGATCTTCCGGACACCCCGGTGGAGTACGTCGAGGGCGGCGACACCCGCCACGACTCCGAATCCAACGTGCTGGATCACCTCGCCGCCGACATCGATTCCGGCGTGATCGACGTCGTGCTCATCCACGACGCCGCCCGCCCACTGGCCACCCCGGACCTGATGACGGCGGCGCTGGCCACCGCACGGAAGTTCGGGGGCGCGGTGCCCGCGGTCGATGCCCACGGCGTGCTGCGCGCGGACACCTTCACCGGACTCTCCGACGACCTGGTGCGGGTCCAGACCCCGCAGGCGTTCCGCGCCGCCCCATTGTTGGCGGCCTACCGGCGCGCCGGTGTGGAGGGTTTCGACGGCACCGACACCTCGTCGTGCGTCCAGCACTTCACCGACGTCGACGTGCGGGTGTTCCCGGGGGCGGCGGCCAACCTGAAGGTGACGTTCCGCCACGACATCGCCCTTGCCGAGCATCTGCTCAGCGGCACGCGATGAGAGCCTCGATCAAGGCGGCATCGGCGGGCAGGTCGGCCAGGATCGCGTCGGGGTCACCCTCCACGGTCACGACCTCCGCATCCGCCGGCGCGTCGATGGCCTTCCCGTAGGGGTACTGGCCGGTCCGCAGTTCCGACCGGTCCACGGTGGCCAGGATGCGACCTTGAGCGTCAACGGTTTTGACGGTGTCGGTGACGGGCCCGATCGGCACCACCCGGACCGCACCGCCGGACAGGGCCGCCACCACCCGCTCGATCACCCGCGGCGAGACCAGCACCTGGCGCGGGTCGGCCACCAGCACGTGAGAAACCCCTTCCGCCCGAACATGTTCCACCGCAGCCGGGACGGCGTCCTCATCAGCGACGTCCAGCACCGTCGCGCAGAGATCCGCCAGCGCGAGCCGGACGCCGGACGCCAGCGGTGGCGCGACGGCCACCACCACGCTGTGCAGGCCGGCTTCCGACAGCGCCTGGACCACGCGCCGCAGGGCAGGCTGCCCCGCCACCGGCGCCAACACCTCTGCCCGGCGCACCGGCACGATCGCTGAAATCTTCACCGCCGGTCAGGCTATCGGGCTCGTGGCGCGGAATCGCAGCAGGTAGGTGTTCCAGTCCCAACCGGCCAGGAAAGCCTGGGCGGCGTGGTAACCCTTGGCGTACAACGCTTCCACCTCGGTGTCGGTGATGTCGAAGTCGAGGAAGCCGACCTCCGTCGAGTCGACCCGAATGGTGCGTGCACGCACCCACGGCTGGTTGAGGTAGGCCTGGTCCCGGCCAACGAGCACGGTGGTGATGAGATCGTCGAGCAGGCGTGAGGGCCCCAGGTGGCGTAGCGGCCCCCAGTCCGGGATCACCTGATCCTTGCCGTCGGGCAGGTCGGGTACGACGGTCACCCCGAAGCTGGGCCACCGCGGCGCCGCACCGTCGGTGCGGTCCAGCGAGTCGACCGGGAAGTTCGACAGCAGGCCGCCGTCCAGCAGGGTCGAGGTGCGTCCGGTGGCACTGGTCAGGGTGGCCGGACGGAAATAGAACGGGATGGACATCGAAGCGCGCACCGCGTCGGCCACGCTCTGCTCGTCGGGATCCAGGCCGTACACCCGCCGGTAGTCCCACGGCAACCGGACCAACTGACCGGTCGTGACATCGGCGACGGTGACGACGAGCTTGTAACGCTGTTCGGGGGGCAACTCGTCATCGTCGATGGCCAGGTCGCCGAACGTCTCGACGCCCAGGCCCCTGAGCTGACTGCGTACCCAGCCGTGGGCGTAGTCGCCCTTGTACATTCCGTCGCCGCGCAGCACCGCCAGCGAGCCACCCACCAACGGCAGCCGCTGCAACGCGACGGGGTCCCGGAACTTGTGGTAATCCAGTTGCAGGGCAAGGTCTTTGACTTCGGCTCCGGTGAGTTCCGAACCTGCCGCCACGATCGCGCCGACGATCGAGCCGGCCGAGGTCCCCGACACCCGTTGCGCGGCATAACCGGCATTCAGCAGTGCCACCACCGCGCCGACCAGTCCGACACCCTTGACTCCGCCACCGGAGAGCACCAGATCGGCTGACAGCACGACCCGACGATACCGCGATGGGCGACACCGGTCAGGGCACCAGCACGGCCTTGCCGATCACCTCCCCTGCGGCCAAGCGTTCCAGGGCGGACCCGGCATCGGACAACCGGACCAGCACAGGCGGCGGCGGCCGCATGCCCGCTTCCACCAGCCGGGCCACACCGCGTTGCAACTGCGCCCGCCCATCCGGCGTACGCGCCACATAGTCGTACGAGTTCACGCCGACGACGCTGGTGTTGCGCGGAAGCAAGTCAGGGATCCGTAGCCCGGGGATGCCGCCGCCGGAGGCGAATCCCAGCACCAGCAGCCTGCCCTCCGGCGCCAGCACACCGAGCGCATCGGCGAATACGGCGCCGCCGACCTGGTCGATCACCACGTCCACCCCACCCCCGCCCGTGCAGTCCCGGACCCGACGCGTCCACCCGTCGACCAAGGGCAGAACCACGTCGGCGCCCACCGACTCGGCGAAATCGACCGCCTGGGGTCGGTTCACCAAAGCGATGACCCGTGCTCCGAGGGCCTTGGCGACCTGCGCCGACGCCGTTCCGATACCGCCCGCCGCGCCCAGGACCAGCACCGTCTCACCGGGCCGAAGCCGACCACGCTGCGCCAGTGCGAAGTAGGCCGTGTAATAGTTCCCCAGCAGGCACGCCGCCGCGGCGTCGTCGAGATGGGCAGGCGAGGCCACCACGAATTCGGACGGCACCGCTACCCGCTCGGCGTATCCACCGAGCATCGGACAAGCCGAAACCCGCTGGCCTGCAACAAATCCAGATTGAGGTGGCGCAGAAAGCACCGTCCCGGCCACCTCATTGCCCGGGATGAAGGGCAGTGGGGGCTTCCACTGATACTCACCGCGAATCAGCAGCAGATCGGGGAAACAGACGCCGGCCGCGGCTACATCGATCACCACATCGCCTTCTCCGGCCGGATCCTCGACCTCGGCGTACACCAAGCCGGACGGCCCAGAAAACTCATGTGCGACAACAGCCTTCACGCGCCCCCCTCGCCCATGCCGATACTATGCGAACAGTATTCTCGCAAACTGGCATTCTCGTTACTATAATCTGAGAACGGCGTAGTGCATGGGGATGGAGCGGGGGCTGAAGTCGCGATGAGTGTGGCACGCCTCGGTGGCCTCGACGCCAGCCTGTTGTTCCTCGAGTTCGGCCGGCAGACCATGAACATCTGCACACTCATCGAGCTCGATACCTCGACCGTTCCGGGTGGTTACAGCTTCGAGAAGTTCCATTCGTACCTGGCCGACCGCTTGGCCGCGCTACCCGAGCTGCGGGTGAAACTCGCCGACAGCCGCTGGAATCTGGACAACCCGGTCTGGGTGGACGATCTCGATTTCGAGCTCGACCGGCACCTGCACCGTGTCGTGCTCGCGCCGCCATGCGGACGCCGCGAGTTGTCCGACCTCGCAGCTGCCCAAACAGCGGGCCGCCTCGACCGCGGTCGCCCATTGTGGGAGATGTGGGTCATCGAGTGCGGTGCAGACTGCGTGGGCCCCGATCCTCGGGTTGCGGTACTGCTCAAACAACACCACGCGATCATGGACGGGGCCAGCGACACCGATCTGATGGGCAGGTTGTGCAGCACCGAAGTCGACGCGCCGGCGCCCGCACATCTGGCCGGGGCGGGGTCCGCCACCACCGGGGAGATCGCACGGGACGGTGCGAAGCTGTTCGCCCGCAGGCCCTTTCACATCTCGACCCGATTGTTGCCGGCCCTGGCGCGCTCGATCGCCACGTCGGCGAAACTGGCGTTCGCAGCACGCGCGATGTCCAGCCCGTTCCGCGCTCCGGCGACGTCGTTCAACGGCAACGCCACCGAGGTTCGCAATCTCGCCTTCGTGCAACTTGATCTGTCAGAGGTCAAGACCGCCAAGAACGCATTCGGCGTGAAAGTCAACGATGTCGTCCTCGCCCTGCTCGCGGGGGCATTGCGAGACCACCTGCTGGACCGTGGCGAACTGCCGGCATCGGATCTGCTCGCGATGGTGCCGATCGCCGTCGAGGATCGGTCGGCAACCGGAGGCGCCAATCAGTTGTCGGCCGCCTTTTGCACCCTGCATACCGGAATCGCCGATCCCGTCGCGAGACTGCGGGCCATCGCCGCTGCCAGTGCTTCGGCCAAGCACCACAGTGCGGCGCTGGGACCCGCACTGTTGCGGGACACCTTGCAATACGTGTCGCCCAAGCTGCTGGGGCTGGCGATGCGCCTCTACATCTGGTCGGGCGCCAGCGCACGCCGGCCGGTGTGCAACATCTCCGTCTCCAACGTGCCCGCCCCGCCGGTCCAGTGGTATTTCGGGGCGGCGAAAGTCAAGGCGATGTACGGACTACCACCGGTCATGCACGGTATCGGCCTGCACGCCGGGGTCAGTTCGCTCAACGGCAAACTTGAGATCGGGCTGATGTCCTGCCCGGAATTGCTGCCGGACCTGTGGAGCGTCGCCGACCGCATTCCCGACGCGCTGAAGGAAATCCTGAACGCCGCAACGTGATGGTCCGCAACGACGATCAGCGGGGACGTCGGTGCCCCCGCCGGGACAGCGTGACCGGTAGCCCGCCGGCAAGCCCTGCCGCGCCGAGGGCGTCGTACCGCGGCTTCCAGCCCGGCCGAAGAGTGACCTCGTAGCGCCGCAGGATCGCGGCGACGGTCAGCACCGCTTCGCTGTTGGCCAGTCGATATCCCATGCACTTGCGGGGGCCGACATTGAACGGAACGTAGGCATTTCGGTTGATCTTGTCGTCCAGGAAGCGGCTGGGCCGAAAGTCCTGCGGGTCGGTCCAGAATCGCGGGTCGTGGTGTAACCCGTACGGGGAGATCAGGACATGGGAGCCCGCCGGAATCGCGTAGCCACCGATCTCATCGTCGGCTGCTGCCGTCCGGATGATCGCCGGCGCAGCCGCCTGCAGACGCTGGGCCTCGTCGAAACAACACTGAACGTACGCCAGGCGCTCCAGGTGTCGATATTCCAGCTCGGCGCCTTGCAGCGCATCCACCTCGGCACGCGCGCGGGCCAGGCATGTCGGATTCGCGAACAACAACGCCACCGTCCAACCCAGCGCCACCGTCGTCGTTCCGACGCCCGCGAGCACCAGACCGAAGAGCTCAGAGCGCATCCGGACGTACTGCTCTTCTGCCGTACCCGGGAAGGACATACCGAGCAGGACATCCAGCACGTCCGGTGACTGTCGCGGCGCCTCGCGCCGGCGCCGGGCGATGAGCTCGTCCAGCGCGTCGAACATGAACCGCTTGGCCGCCTCGCCGCTGGCCCGGAACGGGCGTGGCACGAATGAGGGCAGCAGGTAGCTCGACGCGCGACTCATCACGTGACGGTCATAGTCCTTGGTGGCCACGACAAAACGCCGCAGTTGCGCTGTGGGCATCCTCGTGCTGAACATCGACCTCATCAGCCCGTCCATCACCACGACACCGAGCTCGTCCTGCAGTCTGACCGGTTCACCCGAGTCTGCGTGTACGGTCCATGCGCCGACGCGCTCGGTCACACCCGCGACCAGTTGAGCACACACCGCGGCGAGCGCCGATTCGCCGAAATAGGGATTCAGTTCTCGCCGGGTCCGCCGCCATTCGTCCCCTACCAGCAGCGGCAGCGGCGGCGGCTCACCGAAGAACCATTCCCGTGTCGACTCATGCTTGGGGTAGCGCCCATGATGGCGGGTCATCACGTGATCGACGTGGTCAGGGTGGCTGACCAAAGTCATGGTGACCGCCGAAACGGGCACCGGGATGCTGGCCACGTCACCGTACCGGCGTGCGAGCTCAGGGAGCCAGGTGTAGGCGCGGTCGTCCAGACCGGCCATCATCGTCACCAGTCGCACCAGAGACGGCCCGGGCGGCCGCGCCGCCTTCGTGCCGGTATCGGAGCCGTCGTGAGCGCCAATCACCATCCCTCCCAAGCTAACATCCCGCCGGATACACGGTGGCCTGTGCGGTATCTGAGTATCGGCCGAACTCGCCGGTTCGGGTTACGGCACGCAGGGACAGCGCAATTGACCAAGGCTAGGCAAGCAGTCCTGCGTCGAATAAGGTTCCCAACCGGAGGTTGATGCCGATGTCCACAACCACTGCACCCCTCGGCGGCTACAGCCGCCCCGGCGGTGAGGTCCCGGACAAATCCGATATCCGCGCAGCGCTGTCCTGTTGGCGCGGCTACGTCCAGGGCGACCCGGACGTGGTGTTCGAAGTCCATCTGGCCCTGGGAGCCAACGTCTGGGGACGGTCTTTTCACCAGGCACGCGCGCACCCGAACGGCCGCAGGGTGTTTCAGGAGAAACCGGACATCCTGAAAAAGTTGCGCGACGACGCATATCTCGCGACCCTGTCGGCCGGCACGGTCGGGCATGCCTACCGCGCTTTTCTCACGGTCAACCGGCTGGATGCGGGCATCTACGATGAGGGCAGCATCGTCCGCCCACTGGCCGAGAAGAACAATTGGGATGAGGACTACTACTACTACATCATGCGGGTCACGGCGCTGCACGATCTCGTCCATGTGATCACCGGATACGGACCCGATCTCGCGGGTGAGGTGATCGCCATCGGATTCACCTGTGGCCAGATGGAACCGGCGTCGCCGTTGCGGCAGATCGGATACGCCATGGCCGCAGGTGTTCCCGGTGCATCGTTGCCGCACAAGCTTCGCGTGTACCGGCAAGCGGTCGAGCGCGGGCGCCGGGCGGACAAGCTTGCCGTGGCACCTTGGGAAGATCTCCTGGACAAACCGCTCGGTGACGTGCGGTCCCTACTCGGTATTGCGCCGATGGCACAGGCACATCCCCGGGGGACGTGGTACACGACCTGGACGCCACGGGGCGCAGATCCATTGAGCCGCTGGGACTACGACGCGATCATCGCATCGACAGCGTGACCGGCAGACCGCCGGCAAGACCCGTCGCGCCCCGTAGTTCGTGCCGCGGTCGCCACCCTGTCGGCAGGCTCACCTCATAGCGCTGCAGGATCGCCGCCATGGTGAGCACCGCCGCAGCGTTGGCCAGCCGGTAGCCCATGCATTTGCGTGGTCCGATATTGAAGGGGACGTACGCATTTCGATTGATCTGGTCGTCCAGGAACCGGCTGGGCCGGAACGTGCCGGGCTCGGTCCAGAACCTGGCGTCACGGTGCAGTCCGTACGGCGAGATCAGTACGTGTGAACCGGCCGGGATGACATAGCCGCCGATCTCGTCATCCTCGGTCGCGGTCCGGATGTTGGCGGGCGTGGCTGCCTGAATCCGCTGACCTTCGTCGAAGCAGCACCGGAGATACTGCAGCTCGCCGAGGTGCTGAAACTGCAGGGGCATCGCGCCGAGCGCGTCCACTTCCGCGCGGGCACGAACCAGAGCCTGCTGATCGGCGAACAACAGTCCCACCGACCAGGCCAGCGCACCGGAGGTGGTGTCCACACCCGCAAGCACCAGGTCGAACAACTCGGACCGCAGCTGCGGGTACTCCAGCGGCATACTCAGCAGCACATCGAGGACATCCGGATGCGCTTGCGGCCCTGCGGAACTGCGCCGTTCGATCAATTCGTCGAGGGCACCGAAGATATAGCTCTTGGCCGCCTCCCCACGCCGACGCAACGGCCTGGGCAGGAAGCCGGGCAGAAGGTAGGTCGCCGTCCGCACCATCGCGAAACGGGCGTAGTCACGCGTCGCATCGACGAACCGGGTCAACTCGGTGGTGGACAGCGCCGTGGTGAACATCGAGCGCATCAGACCATCGGTCACGACGACGGCCAGCGCGTCCTGCAGATCGACGCCCCGGCCCGGACCGGCGTGACCGTCCCAGGCGGCCACCCGCTCGGTGATCCCCGCGGTCAGGTGGGCGCCGGCGGCTGTGAGTCCCTGTTCCCCGAAATGCGGATTGAGCGCTCTGCGGGTCCGCTTCCACTCTTCCCCCACCAGCAAGGGGAGCGGCGGGGGTTGATCGAAGAACAATTCGCGGATCGACTCGTGTTTGCGGTACCGGGAATGGTGGCGGGTCATCACGTGATCCACGTGATCCGGGTGACTGACCAAGGTCATCGTCGTACGCCCCGGCACCGGGATATCGGCGACGTCACCGTATCGGCGGGCGATCTCGGGGAGCAGCGTGTACGTCGGATCGGGCAATTCACCCGCGACGATCATTCCCAACCGGGCAAGACTCGGACCCGGCGGACGGCGCCGACCGTGTGCGTGCACCATCTGTGACCTCCTGAGGGTATTCGACTCAGCGAGAAGGTGACTCGAGGTTGACCCCGAACAACCGTCCTGCGCGGGCCGAGAGTTCCGGGACCATCGCACCCAGGGCGAGGGCCAACCGCATGTCCGCCGGGGCAACGATCGTCTCGGCCTTGTTCCGCTTGATTGTTCGCACCACCGCCCGAGCCACCTCGTGCGGACTGTTCGTCCGCATACCGCGGGGAACTGCTACGCCGCTGTCGACGAACATCCCGGCTTCGCGGACGAAGACCGGCTCGACGATCGATACCCCGATTCCGAGCCGATGCAGATCTTGCCGCAGAGCCAACGCGAAACCCCGGAGGCCGAACTTGGTGGCGTTGTACACCGGCGAATTGGCCGCGGTCACCCGGCTTCCCGCCGATCCGATGAACACGATGTGCCCGTGCCGCTGCGCCACCATCAGTGGCACGATCCCGTGGGCCATCACGATGGGGGCGCGCAGATTCACCGCGATGGCCTCGTCGATGTCCCGAACCGCCACGTCACCGAGCCGCCCGCCGGCATGTACCGCGGCATTGGCGATCAGCACGTCGACCGAGCCGGATCGAGCGACCAATCGCTGGACCTCATCGGGCCGCGAAAGGTCGGCCGCGATCATGGTGGCATCCAGTTCTGCCGACAATTCCGCCAGCGCTTCCGTCGAGCGTCCGGTCAGGATAAGTTCGGCGCCTTCGTGTTTGAGCTCGCGAGCCAGGGCTCGCCCGATTCCGCCGCCGGCACCGGACAACAACACGGTCTTGCCCTTCACGTCCATGCGGGCCCGTCGCCCACCAGGCCGGCCGTCACGGCAGCACCCGGACCGGAAGGGTCTGCCAACCCGTGACGGTGGGGGCTTCCAGCCGCTTGGCTTCCTCCCACAGCACCTCATACCGAGGCATGAAGTCGAGCAGGTGGTTGATCGCGATGACACTCTCCAGCCGTGCGAGGGGTGCCCCCAGACAAGTGTGGATGCCGTACCCGAAACCCAGATGCGCAGGCTGGATTTGGGGGCGGTCGATATCGAACCTGTCGGGATCGGCGAAGACCGCCGGATCGCGGTTGGCGGCCGGCCCACACAGCAACACCGCGTTGCCCGCTGGGATGACGATGCCCTGCACCACCGCCTCTCGCAGCGTCCACCTGACGTTGTAGCGCACCGGGCCGTCATACCGGAGCAGCTCTTCAACCGCTGCAGGAACCTTGCTGCGATCGGCGCGGAGCTTGTCCCATTGATCGGGGTGTCGGGCGAAGACCGCCATCGCATTCCCCACCAGCTCGGTCACGGTTTCACCGCCCGCGCCGGCGATCAACAGGGCGAAGCCCGTGATCTCCAGGTCGTCGAGCCGCGAAACCTCGCCGTTCTCGCGTTCGACCTCGGCATCGAGTAGTCGGCTGATGAGATCGTCGACCGGTTCGGCCCGGCGTTTCTGGACGAGGTCGTAGAAGAACATCACCGCATTGCCGAGTGCCGCGTTGCTCGCCGCGCTGCGTTCCATCTGTCCCGGTTCGACACTGTTGGTCTCGTCGACCCACAACCTCACCTGCTGGCGCGACTCCGGCGGAACACCGGCCATGCCCGCGATGATCTCCAGCGGAAAGAGGGCGGAGAAGTCGCCCACGACATCGAATCTGGACGGATCGGCCGCCGCCAGATAGTGCTCGACCAGTTCTTCGATCGCGCGATCCAGCGCGCCGATCGAGCGGGCACCGAACGACTTGCTGACCAGACCCCGCATCCGGCGGTGGTCAGGTGGATCCATGAACAGGATGGCGGGCGGGGGTGGCTGATCCGATTTCACCATGGCGAGATCGAAACCTCTTGCCGAGGAGTATGTCTCGTGATCCCGGTAGGCGTTGACCACATCGCCGTAATGGGTCAGTGCGTAGAAATCACGTTCGGCGTTGTAGTAGACGGGTGTCTCCTGGCGCACGCGACGATAGGCGTCGTGGTGATCGAGCAGGAACTCGCGAGAGTACGGGTCGAAATGTACGTCCGGTCCAGCCAATTGCTCCCCCTGACTCATGTGCTGTGACTATCCGTCGTCAGGTCGCCGGCGCCTCGGCTTCTAATTCGTTCTTCATCACCTTGCCGGTCGCATTCGTGGGAAGCGCGGTCAGGAACTCCACATACCGCGGCACCTTGTACCCGGCCATGCGTTCCCGACTCCAGCCGATCAGGTCTGCGGCGGTCGCCCCGCCATCATGGAGCACCACGAATGCCTTGCCCACCTGGCCCATCCGCTCGTCGGGCACGCCGATGACCGCGGCCTGGGCCACGGCCGGATGTTGCATCAGGAAGCCCTCGATCTCGGCCGGGTAGGCGTTGAAGCCACCCACGATGAACATGTCCTTCTTGCGGCCGACGATCTTCAGCCGGCCCGAGTCGGTGAACTCACCGAGATCGCCGGTGTGCAGCCAGCCGTCGGCGTCGATGGCCTCCGCGGTGGCTGCCGGGTCGTCCAGGTAGCCGCGCATGATGCTGTAGCCGCGCACCAGCACCTCACCGTCGTCGCCGATCCGCACGTCGACGTCGGCGCAGGGCACCCCGGCGGTCGTGGCGACGTCTTCCGGGGAGTCGCCGGGCAGGGACAGTGTGACGTTGCCGGCCTCGGTCAGGCCGTAGCCGGTCATCAGACTCTGGAACGGCAACTCGTCACGGATGCGCCGGATGAGTTCGACGGGGATGTCGGCGGCGCCGGTCACGCCCGCCCGCAGCGTGGACAGTCTGGACTTGTCGGCGACGGTCAGCAGCGAGTGATACAGCGTGGGCGGGCCGGGCAGCATCGTGATGCGTTCACGCTCAATGAGATCCACCACCGCGTCGATGTCGAACACCTGCACCGGCAACATCGTCGCACCGCGCAGGAAGCACGCGATGAGGCCGGCCTTCAGCCCGAAGGTGTGGAAGTACGGGTTGATCATCAGGTAGCGGTCACCGCGGCGGAGGTCGGCCAGGGTCGCCCATTCCTCGTACATCCGCAGCGTCTGACGGTGACCCATCATGGCGCCCTTGGGCCGCCCGGTGGTGCCCGAGGTGTAGATGACATCGGAAACGTCGGCGCCGTCGACGTTGGCCACGAACGGTGTACCGCCGGCCAGGAAGTCCGACCGCAGGTCGATGCTCGGGACGCCCGGGATCTGAAAATCCTGGTCCAGGAAACCCTGTTGCACCAGAACGGCTTTGGCACCACTGCGGGCGACCACGTCCGCGGCCTCTCCGGCCTTGAATCGGGTGTTGACGGGCACCAGGACGGCGCCCGCGGTCATGATGCCGAACGCCGCGATGATCCATTCGACGGAGTTGGGCGCCCACAGGGCGACCCGGTCACCCTTGGCGATACCGAACTCGTGGAACGCACCCGACGCCTGCCGGATGCGTTCCACGAGTTCGACGAAAGACAAGCGCTGCGGACCGTCGACGACGGCTTCGGCGTCGCCGAACCGGTCGGCAGCACTGAGAACCATCTCGGGGATGGTCTGCCAGCTCATCTAGGTGGTGATGAGACGTCCGAGGTTGCCGCCCATGATCTTGGCCTGATCCTCCACCGCGAGGTGCTCGAGTGCGGTGATGTAGTGCGTCGGCTCGGCCAGGCCCTCGGGGTGCGGCCAGTCGGAGCCGTACAGCACCTGGTCCACGCCGATCAGGTTGATCAGGTCGTCGATGCCCTCTTCGTAGAACGGGCTGACGTAGATGCGGTTCTTGATCTCTTCCATCGGGTTGCCCAGGAAGGCCTCGGGAGCCTTCTTGTAAACCTCGGCCATGGAGTCCAGTAGCGGGAACATCCACTTGGAGCCGGCCTCGACGATGCCGACCTTCAGCTTCGGGTGCCGGAACAGCGCACCGTGGATAACCCACGAGGCCACGGCATCCTGGATGGGGCGCCACTCGTTGAGGATCGACATCGCGTTGGTCTGGAACGGCAGCATCTCCTGCGCGCCACCGTCCCATTCGGAGGTGTAGCGCGAGTAACCGCTGTCGCTGGAGTGCATGCCGACGAAGACGTCGTGGTGCACGCAGCGCTCCCAGAACGGGTCGAACTCGGGCAGCGCGAAGGAGCGCGGGCCGCGGAAACCGGGCACCGGCGCGGGACGGATCAGGATGGCGCGGGCGCCACGCTTGACCGCCCACTCCAGCTCCTCGATCGCCTTGTCCAGGATCGGCAGGGTGATGACCGGGGTGGTGAAGATACGGCCCTGGTAGTTGAAGCCCCACACCTCGTGCAGCCACTCGTTGAGCGCGTGGACGATGACGTGGATGGCGACCGGGTCGTCGGCGAGCCGCTCTTCGATCAGGCTGGCCAGCGTCGGGAACATCAGCGAGCGGTCCAGGCCCAGCTCGTCCATCACCTTGAGGCGCGGCTCGGGCTCGAAGAACGCCGGGATGGCCTTCATCGGCTCACCGAACAGTTCGCGCTTGCTCTTGCCGTCCGGATTGCCGAACTTGAAGTATTCCTCCCACGCGCCGGGCTTGGCGACCACCGAGAAGGTGGGGTTGGGGATGTAGTTGCTGATCTGGCCCTTGATGGCGATCTTGGTGCGGCCGTTGATCTCGACGTACTGGACGATGTCCTTGTACTCCTTGGGGAGGTACTTGGTCATCGCCTCGGGCGGCTCGTAGAGGTGGTTGTCCGCATCGAATAGCGGAAACGGAACGTCGACCCGATGCGACAGTTGACCCATGAGATGCTCCTTTTCGGTTCTTGAGAATCATATTCTCATAAAATTGATGTCGCAATGCCCTCAGGGGGCGTTGCCTGAGGACTCGCTCACAAGCTGACGGATCCGGAACTTCTGCACCTTGCCGCTGGCGGTCCGCGGATAGTCCTGGCCGTCGGGGACCTCGTGCAACTGCTCCGGCCATTTCTGCCGGGCCACGCCGGCCGCCGCGAAATGCTCCTTGACCTGGGTCAGCGTCGGCATCTCCGCGCCGCTGCGGATGCGCAGCACCGCAGCGACACATTCTCCGAGGCGGGCGTCGGGGGCCGCCACCACCGCCGCCTCGACGATCTGCGGCATGTTCAGCAACACCTCTTCGACCTCCAGGGCGCTGATGTTCTCCCCGCCCCGGATGATGAGGTCCGCCGTGCGATCGGTGATGGTGAGGTAGCCGTCCTCGTCGAGTACGCCGATGTCACCGGTGCGGTACCAGCCGTCGTCGTCGAAATGTTTCGCGGTCAGCGCGTCGTCGGTGTAGCCCAGGCACAGGTCGGGGCCCCTGCTGAAGATCTCCCCGTCCGGCGCGAGCCGGATCTCCACCCCCGGGCGGACGTTGCCGTCAGTGAACAGCCGCTTGTCCTCGGGTGCGGTGACACCCGATCCCGTGATGGACGGATGTTCGGTGCTGCCGTAGGAGCGATAGACGAACAGCCCCTGGTCGGCCAGTCGCCGGGTGACGGCAGCGGGCACGGTCGAGCCACCGAGGCCGACGGTGGTGAACTTCGCGAGGTGGCCCGAGTCGAATCGGGGGTGGTCCATCAGGCTGGTGACGAAGTACGGCGGCCCGCCGCCGATGGACAGGCCGTCGCGTTCGATCAGGTCCAGCACCTTCGCCGGATCCCAGACGTCGCACAGGTCGATCGGCGTCCCTTCCAGCACCGGGATGAGGAAGGCGCCGATCATGCCGATGAAGTGCCCGACCGGGGTCGCCGTGAGTTGCCGGCCCCGGTTGGGCGGGTAGTTGGCGAGCAGCTGCCGGGTCTCGAAGCCCAGCGTCTGATGGCTGTGGATGACGCCCTTCGGATCCTTCGTGGTGCCGGAGGTGAAGGCGATGAGCGCCCGGGCGGCGGGGTCTGCGGCCAGGGTTCCGCTCATGGGCTGGTCTGCGAGCAACTCGTCGAAGCTCGACTGACCCACGAGGCCCACGACCGGGATGTCCGCGCACAGGTCGGGCTGGAAGGTCATCCGGCCGAACTGCTCGGTGGACAGGAAGACCTTTGGTTGGGCCGTCGCGATGATGTGCGTGAGTTCCTTGCGCCCATAGAAGTGGACGATGGGCACCGTCACCGCACCCAGGAACGCCGAGGCCCAGAACGCGACGGCGGCTTCCATCCAGTTCGGCAGTTGCAGCGCCACCACGTCACCGGGGCCGACGCCGCGCGCGTGCAGACCGGCGGCCAGCCTTCTGGCCTGCAGCTCGACCTCACCGAAGGTTCCCGAGTAGGGCCGGGTCTCGGAATGCACGTAGAAACCGGCATCCGGGCTGGCGGCCAAGCCGTCGGCCAACATCTGACCGAGGGTCTCCGGTCGCCACCACCCTTCCTCCACGTACCGTTTGGTCAGGTCAACGGGGATGACGCGCACCTTGGTGATGCTATTCTCACCTCGCGAGAATGCCAATATCGAATTGGGAGAATGCTTGATGGTCGACCTCGAGATCGAGGACGGATTGGCGGTCATCACCGTCGACCGGCCGCACGCGCGCAATGCCATCTCGTTGGACACGATGAACGAATTGAGCACCGCGCTCGACGGTGCCGAGGGCGCCCGCGCCCTGGTCATCACCGGCGGCGGTGACAAAGCGTTCGTCTCGGGTGGCGATCTCAAGGAACTGGCCGCGTTGCGCACCGAACTGGAGGCCGCCGAGATGGCCTGGCGGATGCGCACCATCTGCGATCGCATCGCCGGCTTCCCCGGCCCGGTGCTGGCCGCCCTCAACGGGCACGCCCTCGGCGGTGGCGCCGAGTTCGCCGTTGCTGCCGACATCCGCATCGCCGCCGACGACATCAAGATCGGCTTCAACCAGGTCTCGTTGGAGATCATGCCGGCGTGGGGTGGAGCCGAGCGCCTCGGCGCATTGGTCGGCCGCAGCCGCGCCCTCTTACTTGCCGGCACGGGCCGGGTGCTCGGCGCCGCCGAGGCTCAGCGGCTGGGCCTGCTCGACGAAGTGGTGCCGCGCGCGGAGTTCGCCGAGCACTGGCGCACGACCGCGCACCTGCTGGCCCGCCAGCCGGGCGCGTCGATCAAGCGCGTCATCAACGGGACCACGACCACCGATGCGGTGTCCGCATTCGCGAAGCTGTGGGTGTCCGACGAACACTGGGCCGCCGCCGACAAGGTGCTGAACAAGAGCAAGTAGTCCGGGTGGGCTCAGCCCAGTTCCCGGATCGGATCGGTGCCGTCCCAGCCCTCAGCGGCCTGGCGCACGAACGTAGCCATCCCCGCCGACGCCTCCGTCAGCTCCATGATCTCCATGATGGCCGCCCCGGTGGGCGGTTCGGCGTAGGCGAACCGCACTCCCCCGTCCTCCCCACCGGACCACACCACCGGCCAGCCCGCGCGTTCGATGTCCGCCATCGTGGCGTCGAAATCCTCGGTCCAATAGGCCAATTGGTGAAATCCCCCGGCCGGCCCGCGCGCGGCCAGGAATTCGGTGAACACGCTGGGGGTGTCGTCGTGCTGGGTGATCAGTTCGATCTGCAGGTCGCCGCTGTTGGCCAGCGCCAGTGACAGCGTCACCTCACAGGGCGCACCGCGGTAGGTGACCCGCTGCGGCAAGCCACGGATGACGAACCACGGCCCGACACCGAGACGTACCCAATCTGCCAGTGCCGCATCGAGATCGGGTACCACGTAGCCGATCTGGCGGATATGTCCGGGAAGCACGGCGCCAGCCTAGCCGCGGCCGGCGCATGCTTGAGGCGAAATAGCCGATCGGCTACTGTGGGTGATCTGGATAGCCGAACGGCTATCAGCATGAAGGCGGGTGTCGATGAATACCAGAGGCCAGCGCATCCTGTTGTGGACGGCACCGCCGGCGGTCGCGCTGTTGGTGCTCGCCTACTTCCTGTTCCCGCCCTTCTCCCCACCGCTGTCGCCGACGCTGACCCCCGAGGAGGTGGCAGCGTTCTTCCGCGACCACAACACCGGCATCCTCGGCGTGGTGATCCTGTGCAATCTGATTGCTGGGTCCCTGGTCCCGCTGTTCGCCGTCACCGCCGTACAGATTTCCCGCACCGGCACGTCGAGCAGCGTGTTCACCTACGCGTACGTCATCTGCGTCGGCGTCGGCACGACGGCGTTCATCCTCGCCGACTACTGCTGGGGGGTGGCGGCGTTCCGGCCCGACCGTGACCCGCAGCTCATCAGCCTGCTCAACGACATGGCCTGGTTCTTCTTCATCGCACCGGTCGGCGCGATCGTCGTACAGAACCTCTGCTTTGCCCTCAGCGTCTACCTGGACGCCCGGCCCGACCCGATCTTTCCGCGCTGGGTCGCCCACTTCAACATCGCCATCGCCGCCCTGCTGATCCCGAGCGCCTTCTCGATCCTGCACACGACGGGCCCGCTCGCCTGGGACGGTGCCCTGTCATTCACGTTGCGGCTCCTCGTGTTTGCGAGCTACCTCGTGGTGATGTTCCTGGTACTGCTGCGCACCGTGGCGCGCCAGGGCAGCGAACAGGCGGTGCTGGCATGAGCGAGGCTTGCCGAGCGAATCAACGATCCACGGGCGCACAAACCCGCCGCCCCAACCGCAAGCGGGACCAGTGGATCGCGTTCTGGACCGTGCCCGTGTTCTTCAACCTGTTCGGGATCGTCTTCGTCCCGCTGAGCTGGATGATGCCGCCGCGCTCACCGAGCAGCACCGAACCCCAAATCGTCGAGTTCATGCAGTCGCACCATCTGCTCATCGCGTGCGCGATTCTGACGCTCTCGTTCGGGCTGGCGCCCCTGTCGAACGCGGTATACCTCACCCAGATCAAACGGATGTCGGTCAGCCCGGCGTTTCGCTACGGGGTCATGATCGGCTCCATGACCGGCGCGATGGTCGGCATGCTGTTCCCGATGTTCTGCTTCGGCCTCGGCGCCTTTCGGTCCGGATACGACCCGTCGACGCTGGCGATGCTCTACGACTTCGGCTACCTGGCCTACATCGGCTCGCTGGGATGCTTCTGCGTCATGTGGATGTGCTTCGGGCTGGCCATCCTGCTCGACACGAACAACATCCTGCCGAAATGGCTTGGCTACTACACCATCTGGCAGTACGTCACCGAGCTGATGGCGGCGCCGGTGTGGATCGCCAAGTCCGGTCCGTTCGCGTGGAACGGCCTGTTGACGTTCTGGTTCGCCATGGTGCTCTACGTGTCATGGCAGATCATCGTCTACGTCTGCATCTACCGGGCCATCAAGAACCAACCCGACGATGAACTCGAAAACGCCTGGCTGGAAACGTCGTCACCGGCACCGGAGAAGGCGCACGCATGACGGAGCTCGCCGAGGGAACGACCGAAACCCAGCGAAACACCAAGGCACGCAACCACGTTCCGGGCGAGCCCAGCATGTGGTTCTTCGTCATCGGCGACCTGTTCATCTTCGGCGTCTACTTCGTCGCCTACATGTACTACCGCGGCCAGGACCCTGCGCTGTTCCTGCAGGGCCAGGCACGGCTGAACGTCGACATCGGTGCGATCAACACCGTGATGCTCTTGACCAGTTCACTTTTCGTCGCGCTGGGCACCACGGCGGCTCGCGGCGGCAAGGCTGCCGACGCGATACGACTGTTCGGCGTCGCGTTCGCCTTCGGTGCGGCGTTCCCGCTGTTGAAGCTCTTCGAATACATCCCCGAGATCACGGCCGGCCTGACGCCCGGAACCAGCCTGTTCTTCATGTACTACTACCTGATGACCGGGTTGCACCTGTGTCACGTCCTGCTCGGTCTGGTGATCCTCGCCTTCGTGATTCGCGACCTGCGTGGCCCGCACGCGCCGAAGATCGCGTTCGTGGAGACCGGCGCCACCTACTGGCACATGGTCGACGTGCTGTGGCTGATCCTGTTCGCATTGCTCTACCTGATGAGGTGATGACCGGTGACGTCCTACCTTCGCAACCCGCTGACCGCCGTCTGGGCGCTGCTCACGACGGTCACCGTGGTGTCGTGGTTGACGGCCCGTGACGGCGGTGCGGCGCATCAGCTCAACGTCGCGGTCACCGTCACCGTCCTGGCGCTCGCCGCGGTGAAGACCTTTCTGGTCATCTGGCATTTCATGGAGGTGCGCCAGGCACCCGTCTGGCTGCGGGCGACCACCGCCGGTTGGCTGATCGGCCTCTTCGCGTTGCTGCTGGGCTTCTACCTCACGGCCCGGTGAGGGCGCTACTGCGCGGCGGGCACCACTTCCGGGATGCCGTCCTCGATGCGCAGCAACTGTCCGTCGGGCAAAGGGATCTCCAGCGGCCGTAGCGGGCCCTCCAGCTCGTGCAGCCAGAGCTCCACCATCTTCAGGGTCTCCTCATGACCAGTGGACATGCCGAGCACCTGCTCCACCACCAGCACCCGGGACAGGCTGGTGGCGAACACCGTCCACACCACCGGCGGCACCTCGGAGGTGTCCACCCCGTAACGATCGAGGGCGGTGGAGATCGCGGCCACCTGGTCTTCGCGATATCTCTCGGCGAACGTGCGGATCTCGGCGCGCAGCACCTTGCGATGGTTTGCCAGTCCCATGAATTCCATCGTCAGTCTCGTCGCCGTCGGGTCCATGCCGAACAACCACAGCGCCCACAGTGGCTGCTCCGTCTGCAGCGCGGCGGCGTGCACCGCGAGACCCTGTTCGGCGATCCGGCGGAAGACCGCGAGGAACAGGTCATCCATGGTGCGGAAGTAGTAGTGCACCAGCTGCGGCTTGAGACCGGCCTTCTCGGCGACACGGCGGGAGGTGACGGCGGCATAGCCCTCTTCGAGCATCAACCCCTCGGCGGCATCGAGCAGGACACCGCGATTCTTCGCATCCGGTGCCCCGATCCTGCGCGACGTCGTCATGCTCTCCCCAGTCTTTGCTCAGCGTGCACCGATCGTAGTCACCGGCGGCCTTGTGATCTTGACCACGACTCTATCGCCATGCTAAGCAGGTGCACAGCATTTTGAGCAGCAATGACTTTGGACGGATTCACCGTTCCCTCAGCCCAGGGAGAACTTTTCGATGACGAACGACTACGCGACGCTGGATTTCCTCACCGACCAGTCGCTGGTGCCCAATCCGTACCCGTACTTCGACTACCTGCGTGAGCAGAATCCGGTGCTGCAGGTCCCGCCGTGGGGTTGTTACGCCGTCACGGGCTACGAAGCGGCAATCGCGGTCTACAAGGACACCGATACCTTCTCCAATGCCGTCGCGTTGGGCGGACCGTTCCCTCCGCTGCCGTTCACCCCGGAGGGTGACGACATCTCCGAGCAGCTCGAGGCGCACCGCCATCTGCTGCCGATGTTCGAGCACATGGTCACCATGGATCCGCCCGACCACACCAAGGCCCGCTCGCTGCTGAACCGGTTGCTCACCCCACGCCGGCTCAAGGAGAACGAGGACTTCATGTGGAAGCTGGCCGATGTCCAGCTCGACGAATTCCTGACCAACGGGCAGTCGGAGTTCCTCGCCGAGTACGCCAAGCCGTTCTCGCTGCTGGTGATCGCCGACCTGCTCGGTGTGCCCGAGGAGGACCACAAGCAGTTCCGCACGGTGCTGGGCGCTGATCGGCCCGGCGCCCGCGTCGGCTCCCTGGAACAGGAAGTCGTCGCAGAGAATCCGCTGCAGTTCCTCGACGACAAGTTCGTCGCCTACCTCGAGGACCGGCGCGCCACCCCCCGCGAGGACGTCCTCACCTCACTGGCGACCGCGCTGTACCCGGACGGATCGGTGCCTCCGGTCATCGAGCCGGTGCGGTCGGCGACGTTCCTCTTCGCCGCAGGCCAGGAGACGACCACCAAACTGCTCAGCGCCGCCATGCGGGTACTGGCCGAGAATCCCGAGGTGCAGCAGAAGCTGCGCGCGGATCGCAGCCTCATCCCGACCTTCATCGAGGAGTCACTGCGCCTCGAGAGCCCGGTCAAGTGCGACTTCCGTCTGGCCCGCAAGACAATTGAGCTGAACGGTGTTCGGATTCCGGCAGGCGCCCCGGTGATGGTGCTCCCCGGAGCGGTCAACCGCGACCCGAGTCGCTTCGAGAACCCGCACGAGCTGCAGCTGAACCGCAAGAACGTGCGCGAGCACATGGCCTTCGGCCGCGGCGTGCACTCCTGCCCCGGCGGACCGCTGGCCCGGGTCGAGGGCCGCGTCTCGATCGAGCGCATCCTGGACCGGATGCTGGACATCCACGTCGACGCCGAGAAGCACGGTCCCGTCGGCGACCAGAACTTCAATTACGAACCGACGTTCGTGCTGCGCGGCCTGACCGAGCTGAACATCAAGTTCACCCCGGTCGCGTAACCCTCCGCTCAGATCGACGTCATGGCTGTTCCGAGTGCTTCGGAGCAGCCATGACGTCGTCTACGGGTCAGGGATAATGGCGGCGTGACGTCCGGCAGTTCTCTCGGCGCCGATTCCGGTGACACCCGGCGCCGAATCCTGGACGCCGCCCTCGACCTCGCGTCGACGACCGGACTGCGCAAGTACTCGATGGAACAGATCGCGCGGACGGCCAAGATCGGCCGGGCCACGCTCTACCTCTATTTCAACGGCCGCGAAGCATTGATCGCGGCCCTGGTGGAAGCCGAACTGGCGCGCTACTTCGCAGGCATCCAGGCCGTCATCGACGGCTACGAGGACACCGACGACCGGCTGGTGCACGGCTTCGCCGCGGCGTATCGAGGACTGCGCCACCATCCCGCGTTCACGACGGTCCTGCGGGTGAACCCCGACCTGCTCGCCCCGTACCTGATCGCCGAGAACTCGACCGCGATGGATCTGGCACGGGGCTTCGTCTTCGCAGCGGTCCGGGCCGGCGAGCTACCCGACGACGTGCGCGCCCAATTCGCCGAACACGTCGCGCGGACCATCCACTCCTTCATCCTGATTCCCGGCGGCGTCCTCAAGCTGGACTCCGCCGACGGCCCCGAGGAGTACGCCAGGCGTTTTCTGTTGCCGGTGCGCCTCGCCTTGGCAGCGGGCCGCTAGCCTCGCACCGCAATCGAAACTATGCTCTCCGATGACGAGAACATCATTCTTCAAAAGTGCGAAGCTTGGAATCGCGTTTTTGCCGAATGCGGCCAGCAACCGTTCTATAGTCAGCCGGAGATCGCCTAGCCGTGGAGGACGCCCGTGAAGTCGGTCGTGACGAATACCGCGACCCGCGTCGCGACAGTGGCCGCCGTCGTGGGCACGACAATGACGGCAACCCTGCTCGCGGCGGTGCCTGCGCACGCCGACGATCCGGTGTTGCACCACGTCAAGTACACCGTCGGAGCCAGCCAGCCACTGCGTGCGGAGATCTACTACCGGGATATGCAGCCGCCGACGTTCGCCGACTACAGCCACAATCCCTATGTCTACAGCCCGAATGTCGAAGCGGATCTCGGCCCGGGTAAGCCGTGGGTGTTGGAGGCCATGCTGGCCGACCCGCAGGATTGGGCGATGGTGGTCGCCACCAAGCCCGAGCACATGGCAGAACTCTCACAGCCTGGCTTCGTGTGCGAGCTCCGCGTTGATGACATAGTGGTCGCGACAGACTCGGGAACCAAAGGAGTGCTCTGCTCGCAGCGCAGCTGGTGAGTGAACACCAGGCGGAGCGCGGCGCGTAACCTCTGCGGAAATGACATTTCCGCACCTCAAAGCTTGTTGACAGCGCCCGGTCGGGACACTTCCGGCGCTCGGGTACCGTAGGAAAGATAATGCCATTCTCACAACGAACGCAGTGCCGCAGGGTGCACAACGGACAGGAGGCCGGATGCCATCCCGCACACCTGGCACACCCGAGCACGCTGATGACGGCGCCGGCATGAGCACACCGACCAACACCGACGCCACGGAGTCACTTGAGCTGGCGGAGGCCGAGGCACTCGAAGCCGAGACCGCCGCAACGGCCGCGCGCGCCAAGGCGGACGTGCTGCGGCTGCGTCGCGAAGCCGAACGCGCCAAGGCCGACGCCGACCAGGTCGACGAGGCCGAAGCCGACCAGACCGAAGACGTCGAGGACGACCCCGAGGCGGTCGTCGATGAGGCCGCCACCGAAGACACCTCAAGCATTGAAGCCCCCGCCCGCAGCCGCCGACTCGGCCGGGCGCTGCGCTGGGTCGCTGCCGTGGTCACGGTGCTCATCATCGGCGGCCTGATCGCGGCGAGCGCTTGGATTGTCGCCCAGCACAAGAACGTCCAGGCCCACCAGCAGCGGACCGCCGAGTTCGAGGCGGCGGCCCGCCAGGGCGTCGTGACGCTGATGTCGCTGGACTACAACAAGGTCGACGACAACGTGAAGGCGATCGTCGACAACTCCACCGGTGACTTCAAGAAAGACTTCGAGAGCGCCGCCGACGATTTCAAGAAGACGGCCCGAAGTTCGAAGGCGGTCACCGAAGCCAGCGTCAGCTCGGCAGCGGTGGAGACCTCCACGGACAACGACGCCGTCGTCCTGATCGCCGCCACCACCAAGGTCACCAACGCCGCCGGTGCCCGGCAGGAACCACGCAACTGGCGTCTGTCGGTCAACCTCGTCCGTGAAGGCGATCAGATCAAAGTATCGAAAGTCGAGTTCGTACCGTGACCGCAGACGACAAGGGCTCCTCGGCCGCCGCCGAGCTCACCGAGAGCAGCGCCGACACCGATACCGAGACGGCCACCGACGCCGTGGAGGCCGGCGAAAAGGGCGACAACGCAACGGAAGTCAGCGGTGCCACGACGAGGCGACGGGTCAGCCGCTCCTGGTTGGTGGCCGCTGTCCTCGCAGTGTTGCTCCTCGCGTCGGCGGGCACGACGGCCTGGCTGTACTTCCAGCAGTACCGGCCCGACCAGTTGGTGGACGCCGACGCCCAGCAGGCGGTGCTCAAGGCGGCCAATGACGGTACCGTCGCACTGCTGTCGTATTCACCGGACACCCTGGACGCCGACTTCACCAAGGCGAAATCGCACCTGACTGGTGATTTCCTCTCGTACTACACGAATTTCACCCAGCAGATCGTCACGCCGGCAGCCAAGCAGAAGGGCGTGAAGACGTCGGCCGCTGTCATCCGGAAGGGCGTCGCGGAGATCAGTCCGGACCGTGCGGTGGCGCTCGTATTCCTCAACCAGGTCACCATCAGCAAGGAAAATCCCGACGGTTCCTACACCACCAGCGCCGTCAAGGTCAGCATGGAGCGCCACGACGGCGCCTGGCTGATCTCCGCTTTCGATCCGGTCTAGCGGTTGATCCGGTCCAGCGGCCGCGATCAGTACCGCTGCAGCGCGAACGTCCAGGTGTTCATCCCGGGCGGTCCGTTGAAACAGCCGACATCGTAACGGGATTCGACGAACCCGGCGAGGGTGTTCGCGTCCCACGTGTACGTGTCGCGGGTCGGCAGCACCTGGCCCGGGCAACGCAATCCGTCGGGCACATCAGAGGTGAACGAGAACTGGTTGCCCACCCGGGTAGCCTTGCCTCCGTAATAGGCGCCGCGTTGCGGACTCGGGAGCGCACTCACTATGGCGCAGTCCAGTGGCTTCTCCGGTCCGCCCGGATTGCCTGGTTCGCACGGATAGAACGCCCAGATCCAGGAAGGGCCCCCGTTGGCCCACCGATCGCTCAGCACCTCGTAGTTGCCCAGCTTCTGGTCAGCGTGTGCCGACGGGGCCAAGCCCACCGCAGCCACGGCGGCGACGGCCGCACTCAGAATCGACCGCTTCATCGGTCCTCCCGTTTTCTGTGTTGAGCATGGGCCGCGAGCCGATTACAGGTCTCCGCGCAGCCATACGGTTTTGTCATTGGCGGGCACACAGGTCAGGAACAGGCCATCGGGCGCCTGTGCCACTTCCCCGTCGTAGCCGTGGCACTCGGAGTTCTCGTCTTTGACACCGTGCATCTCTGGGGACCGGAACCAGCGCGGCGCGTACCGCCGCGGCGAACCGCAGAACACCAACCGCCCCCAATTCGTCACGCCGAACGCGTAGTAGGTGGTGTTGTCGCACGGCGAACCCAGCACCACGTTGGGCGCTATACCCGGCGTGCACCCGGGATAGTCGCATCCGCCCGGTGTCGAGGCGGGGTCCGCCGCGGCAGTGGGCGCAATCGCCCAAGGTGTCGCAGCAGCGGTCACCGCCATCGCCAAGGCCGCCACCCTTTGTCGCATACCCACGGCTGTCCTGCCTTTCCCCGCCTGTGTCCGGATCACAACTTGTGCAAGGTGAGCGGCATCTGGATCACCAGCGGCTGATTCTTGCCGCACGCGCCGCTGATGCCGATGGTGCGGTCATAACCTTGCAGGGTGCTGACGTTGGACTTGTCGACCTGACCATTGGCATCCGTGCCCTGGAACTGAAAGCGTTGCCGCCCCGGCGAAAAGCTGCCGTCCGGGCAGGGCTCCCAGTTGTCGTGGTAGAGATCCACGATCCAGCGGGTGGTCCGGAACTCAAGCGGCGCCGACCAGCCCTGATCACTGGTCACGGTGCCCGTGCAGGTGTGCGCGTCGGTGCAGTTGGAGTGAAAGGTCCACGTCGCGATGACCATTTTCTCGTCCATGAAGACCTCGTTGGTCCTGGACCACTCACCGTTGGACACAACCGAGTAGGGACCGTTCAGTTCCCATCCCATGGCGGCCTGGGCCTGTGGCGGCACCGTCAAGCCGGACAGGACTCCCGCCAGCGTCGCCACGCCTGCGGTCAGACGAGTTGTCCGCATCGCATCTCCTCACCGTTGCCGATGCCGCCGATCACGTGGGCATCAGATCTTTCCAGGACTTGGCCGCCTGTGATCCCGCAATGAGATTCGTCTGCTGCTCGTACTGACCGGAGGCCGACATGTAACGACCGGTGCGAGGGTCATACGGCACCATCGCCACCGACGGCCCGCTGCCGGCATAGCCACTGGGCGCGGCAGGGATGGCCCCGTCGGCCGGCGGTACCGGGACACCGTTGATGGAGTTACCCGGCGGCGGCGGCGGAATGTACGGTGCCGCAGGGGCTGCGGGCGCCGACGGCACCGCCCCCGGCGGGGGCGGGACCGCACCCGGTGCGTCCGGTGGTGTGCCGGCCGGCACCGCACCCGGGGGCAGCGGGGTACCCTCCACCGGCGCGAAGATCCGCTCGTCTGCGGTGACCCGATCGTCGAGGGGCACACCCTGTTTGATCAGGTTGGGGTCGAACGGCGCCGGTCCGGTGATGTGCTGGCGCATCGCCAGCGGAATGAACCCGCGCGGGTCATCACACAATTGCACCGTCGGCGCCCGCTTGCCCGGATGCTCGATGCACGGGAAGTTACGCGCGCCGCGCACCGAGGTCGGCGAGTCTTGCGGCAGCTTGCAATACAGGTCGTCGGGCGTGTCGATGGTCGTGGTGTCCGCCGGTGATCGCCACGACGACGGCGGCAGGAAGCCGACCGTGCACGCGGGCGGGTCCGACAGCGTCAGGCTGAAGTCACCCTGCGGCAGGCCCGTGGCCGTGGACTTGGGCAGACCGAAACTCTGCTGGGCCCCGATGTACCCGGGCAGCAACACCATCAACTGCTCGATGGACGGGTTGTACGCGAGGAGCACCTGGCCCACCGTGTTCAGGTTCGCCAGTAGCAGCGGAAGTGTCGGCTTGATGTCGTTGAGCAGACCGGACACCTCCTGGGCGAATCCGGGACCCTGCTGCAACAGCGTCCGGATCTGCGGATCGTTCGCTGCGACCTGCCCCGTGACACCGGCCAGGCTGCGCGACCAGGTCCGGATGGCATCGGTGGTCTTGGCCTGCGAATCAATCAGTGGCCCACTGTCATCCATGAGCGCACGCATCTGGTCGGACACCCCGTTGGCCGAGGTGCTGATCGTGGATGCCGAGTCCATCAGCGATTGGAAGTCGTAGCCGGCGCCATTGAATGCCTGGTAGGTCTCATCGAGCAGATCGCTGATCCGGTCCTTCGGGATGGAGTCCACGAGCCCGCTCAGCTTGTCCAGCATCGGGCCGACGGCCTGTGGGACGGTGGTGTTGTCCCGGGAGATGACCGAGCCGTCCTGCAGGAAGGGGCCCTTGTCGTTTCGTGGGCGCAGGTCGACGTACTGCTCGCCGACGGCCGACACGCTGCGCACCTCGGCCTGCAGATCGGCCGGGATCTTCGGCGACGTGTCCAGCGACAGCGTGGCCTGAGCACCGTTTCCGGTGAGCGCCACATCGGTGACCTTGCCGATCTGCACACCGTTGTAGGTGACATTCGAGAACCGGTACAGGCCACCGGTTTCGGGCAGCTCCAGCTTCACCGTCAGGCGGCCCAACCCGAGCAGGGTGGGCACCTGCATGTACGCGAACGCCATCACCGCCACCCCGACCACCGAGGCAATCGTGAAGATGATCAGCTGGGTGCGAACGAATCTGGTCAGCATCTAGCCTCCACCTCCCGGGGACACTGGCGCGGAGCTTGCCGCGTACGGCCCGGCGAACACCGGACCACCCGGTGTCGGCGGGGCGGCCGCCGGCATAAGCGGTGGCGGGGCCACCGGCAGCACCGGTTCGTTGACGGGGGGCATCGTCCCGGCCGGCGGCGGGGGCGGCGCCGAATCCGGCGGCGGCGCCGCCAGCGGATTGCTCAGCGGGTCGTAGCTGTAATTCAGGTACCACGGATCACCAGGTGCCGGAACGAGTTTCGCGTTCTCATCACCCCAGCGGGTGCCGAGGAACAACGAACGCTTCAGCCGCGAGTACGTCAGGTCGAACACCGCGTACAGGTTGAGGTAGTCACCCTTGACCGCACGCTCGATCGCGTTCGGCCCGTACGGGAAGGCCGTGGCGTACGCGAGTGCCGCGTTGATATCGGGGCCGATGTCGGCGAGCGCCTTGATGGCCGGTTCGAGGTGGGTCAGATCGGCGACGAGCTGATCTCCCGCATCGTTGACCACACCGGTGGCCGTGGTGCTGAACTTCCCGAGCCGGTCCAGCGCGGCAGTGAAGTTCGGCCGCTCCTTGATCAGCACGTCGATGGCCGGTGGGATGTCCTTCAGCGCCCGGTCCACCACGTCGTTCTGAGCGGCGAAGGTGTGTGCCACCCGATTGAGCTGCTGGATGGACGTGACGATGTTGGTCCGCTGGTTGTCCAGCACCCCCACGAAGTTGTCCAGCCGCGTGATCAGTTCCCTGATCTCGGGTTCGCGGCCCGACATCGACGTGCTGAAGTTGTGGATGATGTCACCGATCTGCCCCAGCCCGCCTCCGTTGACCAGGACCGACAGCGAGGACAGTGTCTGCTCGGTGGACGGGTAGGTCGACGAGGCACTCAACGGGATGGTGGCCCCCGACTTCAGCTGACCCGACGGCTGTTCCCCGATGGGCGGATTGAGCGCCAGGTGCATGGAGCCGAGCAGGCTGGTCTGGCCGACGCTGGCCACGGCGTTGGCTGGGATCACCACGCCCTTGTTCACCGAGATGTCGACGTCGGCGTGCCAGTTGTCCGCTGTCATCTTGCCGACGCTGCCCACCACGACGTCGTCGACCATCACCGGCGAATTCGATTCCAGGGTGCCGATATTGGCAACCTCGACGTGGAACATTTGAGCGCCCTCGCCGTGCCCCTGCGCACCGGGGAGCGGCAGGGAGTTCACGCCCTGGAACGCACAGCCGCTGACCGTCAGTGCCACCGCACAGCCGGCCACCAGCCCGGTGCGAACAGTTCTCCCCGTTCTCATCATGACGGCGGCGTCCCTTCGGCGGGCAGAAGCGGAGCGTTGGGATCGGGACCAGGGGCGGGACCGGGCGAAGGGCCCGCAGGCAGCAGCATGCCGTCGAAGGTCGTGGGCCCCGGCGGCCGCGCGCCCGGGTACACCGGAGGCGACGGCATGGCAGGCATGGCACCGTTGGGCAGGAACGCGCTCGGCGGTCCCGGCGGCACTCCCCACCCCGGCGGCGGCGCGACGTCTCCGTTGAGTCCGGTGAAGGCCGACACCGTGGGCGGCGGCTCCGCCGGTTGCTGCGGTTGATTCGTGCTACCCGGGATCATCGCGGGGTCGGCGTAGATCAGCTTGTCGGGGCTGGGCGCCTTGGTCAGGTACGGGCTGATCGGGAACGGCACGCCGTTGAAGTTCAGCAGTCGCAGCGCCGGCCCCATGTACTGCGAGCACAACTTGGCTGTCTCGGGCGCCGTGGTGTTCTCCACTGCGCCGATCATCGAACAGATCACCTGCACCGGGTTGCTGAAGTTCGCCAGGGCGAACGACCCCACCGCCGACCCGCTGGACGGGTTGTACATGTTGAACGTGTTGGCGATGGCGTTCGGGGTGACGTGCAAGATGTTGCGGATTGCGTCTTTCTGCTCGGCCAGTACCTGGGTCACGTTGGCCAGCCGCTGCACCTGTTCGCTGGTCTCCTTGCGGGTACCTGCGACGAAGCGCTGCACGTCGCCGACGGCCACCGACAGGTTCTTGAGCATCGCGTCGAGGCTCGAATTGCTGTCGTCCACCACGCTGCTGAGGGTGGCCAGCCGGTTCTCGAACACCACGATCTCGTCGCTGCTGTCCCGCAGGGCGGTGATGAAGGTCTGCAGGCCCTTGATGATGTCGACGATGTTGCCACTGCCGTTGGCGAACACCCGCGCCACACCGGACAGCTGGGCAAGTGTCTCGCGCAGCTTGGCGCCGTTGCCGTCCAGCGCATTGGCGGCACTGTCGACGAACCGGGACACCGACGTGCCCGAGACCCCACTCTGTGGGCCCAGTTCGGTTGCCAGCCTGTCCAATTGGGTTTTGACCTCATCCCATTCGACGGGTATACCGGTGCGTTCCTTGGGAATCACCGACCCGTCGGACATCGTGGGCCCACCGCCGCCACGGTAGGCGGGTGTCAGTTGCACGAAGCGCGCGGCGACCAGGTTCGGGGCCACGATGATGGCCTTGGCGTCCACTGGGACCGAGATGCCGTGGTCCACCCGCAGGGTGAGTTTCGCCTGATCGCCCTGGGGGTCGATGGCATCGATCTTGCCCACCGTGACGCCCGCGATGCGTACCTCGTCGCCGGGGTAGATCGCGGTCGCACTCGGGAAGTACGCCGTGATGGTGGTGGGCTTGAACACGAACTGGCGCAAGCCGAATACGACGGCGGCGACCAGCAGCACCACCGCGAGCGCGACGGCACCGATCACGAGAGGTTTGCGTGTTTTCATCGGGGCGGAAGATCTCCTGGCTGGGGAATCCCGTTGACGGGGAACGGGATTTCGGCCCGCGGACCGGCATTGTCCGGCGGCTGCCCGGCATCGACACCGCGCCGGAAACCGAATGCGTAGTCGAGGAACGGCTGGAAGAACTGGCCGAACAGCAGGTTGGGGACGTAGGCGCTGTAGTAGAAGCCGTTGGAGACGGCCTCACCCTGGGTGAGTTCGTATTTGGCCAAGCCGGGCAGTGCCTTGGCGATGTTGTCCCGGTTCTTCTCCAGCACCGCGGACACCGAGTTCAGCCGGTCCAACGTCGGTTTGAGCTGACCTTCGTTGTCGGCCACCACCCCCGACAGCGTGCGCGACACCTCGGCGGTCTGGGCCAGCAGCGCGACGATCGCCTGGCGGCGGTCGTTGAGCACACCTACCAGATCGTTGGCGTTGAGGATCAGCGTGTTCACCTGACCGCTGCGCTGCGACAGCACACCGGTGACATCGGCGGCGCTCTTGAGCAGGTCCGCCAGGCCTTCATTACGGCTGTTGAGCGACTTGGACAACCGGGTCAGTCCGTCGAAGGTCGGGCCGAGTTGCGGCGCAATCTGATCGATGGTCTCCGACAGGGTGTCCAGCGACTGGTTCAGCGACTGTGTGTCGGTGCCCGCGCTGTTGGAGGTGAGCTCTCCCACCGCATCGGTCAGTGAGTACGGCGAAGAGGTCCGCGATACCGGAATCTGGTCCATCGCGTGCATGCGGCCGTTGCCCGCCGGCTCCAAGGCCAGCACCCGCTCGCCCAGCAGGCTGCCGGTGCGGATGTGTGCGGTGGTGTCCGACCCCAGCCCGTACTTGCCGGCAAGGGTGAACGTCACGAGAGCGTCGCCGTTGTCCAGGGCGACGTCGGAAACCGCACCCACCTTGATGCCGGACAGGGTGACGTCATTGCCGGTGGACAGCCCACCGGCCTCGGCGAAGCGCGCCTGGTAGCGCACCGAGGTGGCCCATTCGGTCAGCCGCTCGGGCTGCAAACCGATCGCGATCAACAACGCGATCAGCACGACGCCGATCACGCCGGACCGGATCAGATGTCCGCCACGGTATTTCAGCATCGGGCGGCACCTCGTCCCGCTTCATCCACAGAACTCACTCCGTGTCTTTGCATCGTCCCTCTTCCTGCTTGATCCAGGGGAAGACCACGGTGCGGCCCTGCAGATCACTCGCGCGGATTGCCACGCCACAGATGTAGTACTGGATGAATCCGCCGTAGGAGCCCAGCCGGATCGCCTTGCGGTAGTTCTCCGGCGCCTTCGTCAGCGAGACGTCCAGGCCGGCTTTGTCCTGGTCGATATTCGTCGCCAGGCGATTCACCTGCGCGATGGTGTCTTTCAGCGGCTGGCGGGCCTTACCGAGGAAGTCGGCGAGTGACGCCGTGCCGTTGTCGAGGGCCTCCACCGCCGTGCCGATCGGGTCTCGGTCGTCATTCAGGCCGCTCACCAACTTCTGCAACTTGTCCACGGCGCCGGAGAACCGGTCGCCATCCTTGGACAGGGTGCCGAGCACGGTTTGCAGTTCGTCGATGAGGGACTCGACCACCTGACTGTTGTCGGCCAGGGAACTGGAGAACGACGACGTCTTGGACAGCAGCGACTCGATGGTGCCACCCTGGCCCTGCATCACCTGGATCAGAGATGCGGTGAGCGCGTTGACATCCTGCGGGTTGAGGCCCTGGATCACCGGCTTGAGGCCGCCGAGCAGCAGGTCGAGATCCAGTGCGGGCGCGGTGCGATCGACCGGGATCTGCGATCCGGCGGACTGCAGCTTGGTCGAACCCGGGCCGTCCTGCAGTTCCAGGAAGCGGTCACCGACCAGATTCAGATAGCGCACCGAGGCCTTGGTGCCGGTGGTGAGAGCCACCGTCCGGTCGGCGTCGAAGTCCACCAGCACGGTGCCGTCGCCTTGCAGCGCAACATCATTGACGGTGCCTACGCGCACGCCCGCGACGCGGACGCTGTCCCCGGCCTTGAGCCGGGACGCATCCTTGAACACCGCCGAGTAGTCGTTGGTCGAACCGACCCGAACCTCACCGAAGATGGCGAACAGCATGGCGGAGAGGATCAGCATGATCACCGCGAAGCTGCCGAACTTGATGATCGTCTTGGTGGAGCCCGTCATCCGGGTTGTCCGATCTGTGCGGAGTTGCGCGGCGGCCCACCCAGCGGGCCGAACAGCCACTGCTTGAGCGCGTCCGAGTTGAGCAGGATGCCCTGGTTGCCGTACTGGTCCCGGCGGGCACCGACGTCGGCGATGATCGACGGCGCGCGGAATTCGGTGGGCACGTTGGGCAGCTGGTATTCCTTGCAGAACGGATGGTCGGCCTTGGCCGCCACCTTCGGCAAGTCGTTGGGGTAGCGGTAACGCTCCTCACCCAGGACGAAGCTGGCCGCGATGATGATGCCGGGCACGGGGAACGGCGGGGACTTCGAGAACGGCACCAGACCGCCGATGGAGCAGTAGAGCGCGTCGTGGTATTTGTCCAGCAGTTCGGAGGTGGGCACCAAGATCTGCGCGAGGTTGGTCAGCGCCTTCCGGTTGCTTCCGAGCACGTCGTCGCCGATGTCGGCCAGCCCGATCGCGCTGAGCAGAAAAGTGTCCAGGTTGCCCTGTTCGGACACGATGCTGTTCGACAGCTTGGTGGTGTTCTCGATCGTGGTGGTCAGGTCCGGCGCCGCGTCGCCGTAAGCGGTGAACACGGGTGGCATCTTCTCGATGGTCTGTTCCAGCTTCGGCAGGCTCGGCTCGATCTTGCCGAGGAACGAGTTGAAGTCGGACAGCGTCTGGCCGAGCTTCTCCCCGCGGCCGTCGAAGGCCTTGGCGATGGCTCCCAGCGTCTCGTTGAGTTTGGCGGGATCGATCTTGGTCAACACCTGGTTGAGTTGCTGGAAGACGGTGTTGATTTCCACGGTGACGTGGTCGCCCTGTAACACCGCGCCCTGCTGGATCGGCTTGGACGACGGATCGGCGGGGGCCGCGAGCTGGACGAACTTGGCGCCGAACACCGTGGAGGACGCTATGTCGACCTGCACGTTGGACGGGATCTTCGTGAGCTGTGCGGGATCCATGGCGAGATGCAGGACGGCGGTGCCGTCGGCGCGGGATTCGATGGAGTCCACGGTGCCGACCTGCACGCCGCGCATCTTGACCTTGGCGTCGGGATTCATCACCAAACCGGCTCGTGGCGAGACGACGGTCAGCGGAACGGTCTTGGTGAAACTTCCGCGGAAGAGCCCGACGGCCAGCGCGAAGATCAGCGCAAGGACCACCACGGTGCCCAGGCCGGCCAGAGCGCGCGCATTGTTGCTTTTCATGTTCGCCTCTTCCCTAACCCGACAGGTTGAAGTTGCCGTTGGAGCCGTAGATGGCCAGTGACACCAGCAGGGTCACCGACACCACCACGACGAGGGAGGTGCGCACCGCGTTACCTACCGCGACACCCACACCGGAGGGTCCGCCGGTGGCGAAGAAGCCAAAGTAGGTGTGGATCAACAGGATCGCCAGGGCCATCAGGATCGCCTGCAGGAAGGACCACAGCAGGTCGATCGGATTGAGGAAGGTGTTGAAGTAGTGCGAGTACAGGCCACCGGACTGCCCGAACAGCACCGTGGTGGTGAACTGCGAGGCCAGGAAGGACAGGATCACCGCGATCGCGTACAGAGGCGTGATGGCGATCATGCCGGCGACGATCCGGGTGGACACCAGGTACTCGACCGGCCGGATCGCCATGGCCTCCAGCGCGTCGATCTCCTCGTTGATCCGCATCGCGCCCAGCTGCGCTGTCACACCGGCGCCGAACGTCGCGGCCAGCCCGATACCCGCGATGACCGGCGCGGCGATCCGGACGTTGATGAAGGCGGACAGGAAGCCGGTCAGCGCCTCGATACCGATGTTGCCGAGACTGGAGTACCCCTGCACAGCCAGCGTTCCGCCGGTGGCCAGGGTCAGGAATCCGACGATCACCAAGGTGCCGCCGATCATGGCCAGCGTGCCCGCGCCCATGGAGATCTCGGCGATGAGCCGGATGACCTCCTTGCGGTAGTGCACCGCGGCGTGCGGGATACCCGAGATGGCCCTGCCGTAGAACAGCGTGTGGTCGCCCAGGCTCGACAGCGTGGCGACCGGCTTCTTGACCGTGCGCACCACCCGTGGATAGGTGGCCGACAGTGCGGCTCTGTTGCCCATCAACTCACCGGGCCGTCATCTGGATGCCGATGGCGGTGACCACCACATTGACCACGAACAGCGCCATGAAGGCGTACACCACCGTTTCGTTGACGGCGTTGCCGACGGCCTTGGCGCCACCGCCGGAGATCGTCAGCCCGCGGTAGCAGGCGATCAGACCGGCGATGAGCCCGAACAGACCGGCCTTGACGCAGGAGATGATGACCTCGGGGACGCCGGTCAGCAGCGTGATACCTGCGGCGAAAGCGCCGGGGTTCACGTCCTGGACGAACACCGAGAAGGTATATCCGCCAAGGATTCCGATGATGACGACCAAGCTGTTGAGCAGCAGCGCCACGAGGCCCGATGCCAGCATGCGCGGCGTGACCAGACGCTGGACCGGATTGATACCCAGCACTTCCATGGCGTCGATCTCTTCGCGGATGGTGCGGGAGCCGAGATCGGCACACATGGCGGTCGCACCGGCTCCGGCGACGATCAGCACGGTGACCATCGGCCCGACCTGGGTGACCGCGCCGAATGCCGCACCGGCGCCCGACAGGTCGGCCGCACCCAGTTCACGGAGCAGGATGTTGAGCGTGAAGCTCACCAGCACGGTGAACGGGATGGCCACCAACAGGGTGGGGCCCAACGACACTCGCGCGACGAACCACGCCTGCTCCAGGAACTCGCGCCAGAAGAACGGCCGCTGGAACAAGTACTTCACCGCGTCGGCCGACATCAGGAACAAGCCTCCGATGGCCTGCATCGGTCCCGACGCGCTCTTACCGATGGACACCCCCGCGGTCCACCGTTCCGGGCCCTTAATCGCCATTGAAACCCGGTCCTTCCAAGAGAGTCACCGCGGCGACCGCCGTGGGTCCACCGACATTGTGTGCCAACGCAACTCGAGCTCCGTCCACTTGATTGACGGCCTCCCCCCGCAATTGCGCGAACAGTTCGACGCACTGTGCCACACCAGTGGCACCCGGCGGGTGCCCTTTGGCTTTTAATCCGCCGCTCGTATTCACCGGTAGCGCGCCTCCCACGCTCGTGACTTCGGTCTCGACGAGCTTGTAGCCCTCGAAGCGGTCGGCGAAGCCGAGATCCTCGTAGCTGATCAACTCGATACCGGTGAAGAAGTCGTGTACTTCGGCGACGTCGATATCGGCAGGGGTCATGCCTGCCATGCCGAAGGCCTGCTTGGCCGCCCGGACCGTGGCCGGGAACGTCGTCATATCGCCTTTGTGCTGGTGCATGACCGAATCGAGGCCGAGGCCCACCCCACGAATCCACACCGGCCGGTTGGTGAAGCGGTCCACCACGTCCTCGGCGGCTATCACCAGTGCGGCGGCTCCATCGCTCTGTGGCGCACAGTCATAGACGTGGAACGGGGTCACCACGGTCGGGGCGTCCAGCGCCTGCTGCAGCGTGATCTCGAAGCGCAGCCGGGCCTTCGGGTTGTTGACACCGTGGCGGTGGTTCTTCACCGCGATCATCGCGAGGTGTTCACGGGTGGCCGGTGATTCGTGCAGGTAGCGGCGCACGTGCAGGGCGAAACCGGCCGGCGCCACCAGGCCCAGCGGATAATCCCATGCCTTGTCCCGGGCCATCCCCTCCCACTCCCACAACATGTCCCTGCTGGTGGTGTCGCGCAGCTTGTCGGCGCCCATCACCAGTGCCACGTCGAAGGCGCCGGACGCTACCGCATACATCGCGTTGCGCACCGCGTCGTTACCGGTGGCGCAGGAGTTCTCGATGCGGGTGACGGGCAGGTCGGGCAGACCGAGGGTGTCCGCCAGGATTCCCGCCGGGAAACCGTCGGTGGTGCCCATCGAGCCGTACCAGGCCGCCTGCAGGTCATGCTTGTCCAGACCCTTGTCGATGCTGCGTACGCAGTCGGCAAAGGCCAGCGGCAGGAGATCCTTGAGTCCCAGCGCGAAGTGCTCCCCGAAGGGAGTCATTCCGGCGCCGACGATGGCGACGTTTCTCATGACCTCCCTCCCCTGCTCGGGCGGATCTTATCGAATGCTTTACGGTAAAGTTCACGATTTTTGCCGATCCGGCGCTGCCCGGCACTCATGCCGCCGCCGCATCGGGCACGAAGGCGTAGCCGTAATCCGGAACCCCGGAGCGCACGGCGACCCGCCGCAACGCCATCCGGCCGCGGTCGCCGATGTCGACGGTGCCGGGCTCGACCCCGGTCACCTTGACCAACGCGCGCACCCCCACCCCGTCGAGTTCGACGATCACCAGCGAGTAGGGCGTCCGCAGACCGGGCACCGGTACGTGCACGGTGACCTCGGTGTAGACGGTGCCGGTGCGCGGCAGCGGCACCAGTTCGTAGTCCATCGCCAGCGACCCGTCCCTGGCGACCCGGAATCGCGGCGGGAAATCCAACTCGTCGCTGCCTGCGAAGGTTCCCGCCTCCCAGCGCACCTTGGCTTCGAAGGCACGCTCGTAGGCAGCCAGCGAGATCGGGATCTCGATGCCGGGGGTGATCCTGCTGACGGGTACCTCTCGGGCCAAAGGTTCGCGGCGGTGCGTCACCGCAACGCCGTTGCCGACCGTGATGCCGGACAGGATGGCCTGCTCGACGGCCACCAGCGGTCCGGTTCTGCCCGCCTCGGCCATCCCGGCCAGGGCGAAAATGCTCGCGCTTGCGCCGACGGTGGGCAGCCCCGGCGGATCCGGCAGACACAGTTCGCCCGCCTGGTCGTGGTCCACTCCGGCGACCGCCACGGGTGTGTCCAGCCAGGCAGCCTCCAGGGACGCGATCAGGCCACGCTCATGGAGCAGTCGAGGGTCGCCATAGTCCCGGACGCCGCCCGCCTGGGTACGGGTCCGCACCGGCAGGCTGCGCGCCACCCGTGCGGCGGTGCGTACTTGCAGTCCGCGTTCTGCCGTCACCAGGGCCGCCGCGCCCGCCGGTTCCAGATCC
Source organism: Mycolicibacterium cosmeticum (assembly GCA_016197365.1). Classification (GTDB taxonomy): domain Bacteria; phylum Actinomycetota; class Actinomycetes; order Mycobacteriales; family Mycobacteriaceae; genus Mycobacterium; species Mycobacterium cosmeticum_A. The sequence continues at coordinate 170,391 of JACPVS010000026.1, forward strand.
ACGCCGATGATCAGGGTCCGCGGCCGGGCCGAACTGACCGCATCGGCAGTAGCCGGGGCGCCACCGAGTCGCTCGTCGACCTCGAGTTCGGAATCCAAACCGAGACCGGCTAGCAGCACCGCGGCGTTACTGCTCTCCAGCAGAGGGAAACTGCGGCTCACCAACACCACGCGCTCGACCGCCCCGCCGGATTCCAGTGCGGCACGGCCGGCTTCGACGGCGAGGGTGATGGCATCCTCGTCGTCGCCGGGCACCCGGTACTGGGTGTTACCCCAGCACGGCAGGTACGTACCGATAGAAGCGACATAGGGCATGGGCTGTGTGGTCGACCTCTCAGATAGCCGATTAGGTAACTGCGCCTGCAGTTTTCAGTTCGATGATGCGGTCCCAGTCCAGTCCGAGTTCCAACAGGATCTCCTCGGTCTGTTCGGCGAAGCCCGGCGCACCGGCGGTGTGCGGTGCGCCGACGTCGAACTGCACCGGATTGGCCACCAGTTCCAATTCACCGGCGGTCACGATGTATTCGTTGGCGCGGACCTGGGCGTCTTCGGCGGCCTGCAGGGTGTCCTGCACCGGAGCCCACGGACCCGCCAGAGTGGCAAACTTCTTGCTCCACTCCGGCAGAGTCCTGGTGATCATCACCTCGCGCAGGATGTCGACCGCCTCGGCGGTGTGTTCCGCGATCGACTCGGCGGTGGCAAACCTCGGATCGTCGGCCAGTTCGGGCAGGTCGACGTGGCGGCAGACATCGGCCCAGAACTTGGTGGGCTGCATCATGACGAACGAAATGTAACGGTCATCGGCGGTCCCGTAGACCCCGACGAGCGGATTGATCGGTGATCCGTGCACCCCGGGGGGCTGGGCCACCAGACGCTGGTTGAGGTGCGAGGTGAGGGCGACGGTATGCCCCATCGCCCACAGGCCGCTGCCGAGCAAGGACACGTCGACCACCGACGGTTGCCCCGTGCGTTCCCGCTTCAGCAAAGCCGCGGCGATACCGCCTGCCAGGTTGGTGCCGGAAATGGTGTCACCGTAGGCCGGTCCGGGCGGGCCGACCATGCCCTCCACCCCGGGCGGGGTGATGGTGGCGGCGGTGCCGGCCCGGCACCAGAAAGCGGTCATGTCGTAACCGCCCTTCTCGGATTCATCACCGCGCGGCCCGAGCGCACTACCGCGCGCATAGATCACCGAAGGGTTCACCGCGCGGATGTCCTCGACGTCGATCCCGAACTTCCTGCGGTGCCCCGGCAGGAAGCTGGTCAGGAACACGTCGGCACGGCGCGCCAGTTCCAGCAGCACCTCTTTGCCCTCAGGCACCGACATGTCAAGGCCCACACTGCGTTTACCGCGATTGGCATGCTCGATGTTGGGGTTCGGATCACCCTCCACCCGCAACGGGCCGGTCTGGCGCAGGCCGCGTTGCGGATCGCCGGTGACAGCGTGCTCGACCTTGATCACGTCCGCGCCCCACTCCGCCAGCACCGCGCCGGCCGACGGGACGAACCCGTACATCGCGACCTCGAGGACCCGGATTCCGTCCAGTGGCTTGCTCATCAGGCAGGCCCAGCCGGCACGGCGTAGGTCTTGGCTTCCAGGAACTCCTCCAGCCCGGCCGCTCCCATCTCGCGACCGATGCCCGATTGCTTGAACCCGCCGAACGGGCTGTCAGGGCTGAAGTAGTTGCCGCCGTTGATGGAGAAGGTGCCGGTGCGGATCCGTCGGGCGACCGCCAGCGCACGCTCCTCGCCGCCGAACACCGCGCCGGACAACCCGTAGATGGAGTTGTTGGCGATCGCCACCGCGTCGTCGTCATCGTCGTAGGCGATGACGACGAGCACCGGCCCGAACACCTCTTCCTGGGCGATCTCGCTGTCGGCGTCGACGTTGGTGAGCAACGTCGGCGTGTAGAAGAATCCGGGACCCTTCTTCTCGCCGCCTGTGACCAGCGTCGCGCCGTCGGCCACGGCGCGCTGCACCATGGCGTCGACCTTGTCGCGCTGCTTCTCGCTGATGAGCGGGCCCATATAGGTGGACGGGTCGGTCGGGTCCCCGAAGCGCACATGCCCGAAATTGGTCTTGATCAGCTCCACGATCTCGTCGTGGTGGCTGCGTGGCACCAACAGTCTTGAGGTGAGCGCGCAGCCCTGACCCGCGTGGGTGACCATGCTGAACGCCGAGAACACCGCGGCCAGACCGAAATCGGCGTCGTCGAGCACGATGGCCGCCGACTTGCCGCCGAGTTCCAGGAACACCTTCTTCAAGGTGGCGCTCGCGGCCGACATGATGGCCCGGCCGGTCGGGGTCGAACCGGTGAAGGTCACCATGTCGATGTCCGGGCTGGTGGTCAGCACCGCACCCACCTGCGGGTCGGCACCGCTGATGACGTTGACGACGCCGGCCGGGATGTCGGTGTGATTGGCGATCAGCTCGCCGAGCGCCAAGGTGATCAGCGGCGTGTCCGGAGCTGCCTTGAGCACCACCGTGCAGCCCGCCGCCAGCGCAGGCGCGAGCTTGGCCAGCGCCAACTGGTTGGGGTAGTTGTACGCGATGATCGCGGCGACGACGCCGGCCGCTTCCTTCTCCACCCAGCGGTGGTGCAGCGCACCGCGGCTCTCGATGTTGCCCAGATCCTCGGTCAGCGGGTAGTCACGCAACAGATCTGTGTAGTACTTCACGATGGCGATCGGCTGGTCCAGCTGGGCACCGGCGAGCAGTGCGGCGGTTGCACCCACCTCGGCGGTGGTCAGCGCGGCCAGCTCGTCGCGGTGCTCCATCAGAGCGTTGTGGAACTGCTCCAGGCAACGGACCCGCAGCGCGACATCGGTGGCCCAACCGGATTCGTCGAACGCCCGGCGAGCGGCCGCCACGGCCGCCTCGGCATCGGCGACGGCGGCATCCGGGGCATGGCCCAGCACCTCACCGGTGGCGGGGTTCAATGTCGCGAAAGTCTGCGCCGCGTCGACCAGTTGTCCGTCGATCAGCATGCGGCGGTCGGCCGCGCCGGCCCGTCGCTCCGACGTGATCGTCGAGGTCTCGGTCACAAAGGACTCCTCACTGTGATGGAAATTCCATTCTCATCACCGGCGAATCTTACATCCGCTGGATGAGAACGCAAGAAAGCGTAGATGGCCTAGTCGAGCGTCCCAACCTGGATCGCAGGCCTAAGTTTTGTTCCGCGGGACAACGCCCCTAGCCTTGCGGGATCACGGCGTGCGAGAGTACGGTTCTCATAATCGGAAGGCCGATTCTTGAGATCGCCGCCACACACGAGGAGGCTCTGTAGGTGAAGAACGCTGTCGTCACCGGCGGCGGGTCGGGAATCGGGCTAGCCATTGCGAACCGACTCCGCGCGGACGGTCACCACGTGGCCATCCTCGATCTGAACCCGTCTGACGAGCCGAACTCGTTCGTGGCCAACGTGACCGACCGGGCCGCGGTCGACGAGGCGCTGAACGCCATCCGCGCCCAGTTGGGCCCGATCTCGATCCTGGTCAACGCGGCCGGACTGGACAGCTTCCGCAAGTTCACGGACACGTCCTTCGAACAGTGGCAGCGCGTCATCGACGTCAACCTCAACGGCGTGTTCCACTGCGTCCAGGCCGTACTGCCCGACATGATCGAGGCCGGCTGGGGACGGATCGTCAACATCTCGTCATCGAGCACCCATTCGGGCCAGCCGTTCATGGCGCCGTATGTGGCGGCCAAGTCTGCGGTGAACGGCCTGACGAAGTCGCTGGCCCTGGAGTACGGCCCGGCCGGGATCACGGTCAACGCCGTCCCGCCCGGCTTCATCGATACCCCGATGCTGCGCAAGGCCGAAGACCGCGGATTCCTCGGCGACACCGACAAGCAGATAGCCCAGACGCCGGTGCGCCGGATGGGCAAGCCCGAAGACATCGCAGCGGCCTGCGCCTTCTTCATCTCCGAAGAAGCCAGTTACATCACCGGACAGATCCTGGGCGTCAACGGCGGCCGGAACACCTAAGACCGAAGGGACTCCTAATGGGAAATGTTGACGGCCGGGTTGCCGGGAAAGTCGCATTCATCACCGGCGCAGGACGCGGCCAGGGTCGCAGCCATGCGATCCGGCTCGCCGAAGAGGGTGCCGACATCATCGCCGTCGATCTGTGTCAGAACATCGACACGATCGGCTACGCACTGGCCACCCCCGAAGATCTGGAAGAGACCGCACGCTTCGTCGAGAAGACCGGCCGGCGCATCGTCACCGCGCAGGCCGACGTCCGCGAGGCGGGTCAACTCAAGGAAGCCCTCGACGCGGGCCTCGCCGAGTTCGGCAAGGTCGACATCGTGGTGGCCCAGGCCGGTGTCGCCGCGATGAAGGGCCAGCCGCCGATGCAGGCCTGGACCGACGGCATCAACACGAACCTGGTCGGCACCATCAACGCCATCCAGGTGGCACTGCCCCATCTGACCGAAGGCGCCTCGATCATCGCCACCGCATCGGCGGCCGCCCTGATGGACGCCAGCAACAAGCCCAACCCGGGGTCCGATCCCGGCGGCATGGGCTACATGGTCTCCAAGCGGATGATCTCGGAGTACGTCCACTACCTGGCCACCGAGCTGTCCCCGCGCGGCATCCGGGCCAACGTCATCCACCCGACCAACTGCAACACCAACATGTTGCAGAGCGAGCCGATGTACAAGTCGTTCCGGCCCGATCTGGAAAACCCCGAGCTCAAGGATGCCGAACCGGTGTTCTACGTGCAGCAGGCCATGAAGGTGCCGTGGGTCGAGCCCGTCGACATCAGCAACGCGGTGCTGTGGCTGGCCTCCGATGAGGCCCGGTTCGTCACCGGCATGCAGCTGCGCGTCGACGCGGGCGGCTACCTCAAGTGGTACGACTACCACGTGTGATGTCCGGCAACGGAATTCGCCAGAACGCACTGCAGAAGGAGCTGACGTAGTGAAGGTCTCAGTTGACGCCTCGCGCTGCCAGGGGCACACGCTGTGCTCGATGATCGCGCCGGACTCGTTCGAACTCGACGACGTCGACGGTCATGCCTCACCGGTTTCGGAGATCGTTCCCGACGATCAGCAGGACGCGGTGCGCGAAGCTGCGCACTCCTGCCCCGAGCAGGCAATCGTCATCGAATGACCGGCAGGGCCGCCGTCACATGTCCACGAAAAGTATAGGGAGACAACGCCGTGAGCATCGATGATGTCGCGACTGACGACGACCGTAAGAAGAACAACTACCACTTCGACCGGCACACGCCGGAGTACCGGTTGCAGTTCGAGAAGATCACCGAGGAGATGCACGCCCGGTGTCCGATGGCGTGGACCGATGTCTACAACGGGCACTGGGTCGCGGCGGACAGCAAGCACGTCTTCGAACTGGCGCGCTGTCCCGTGGTCTCCAACGATCACGACATCACCGGTGAGGGAACGGGTTACGAGGGCATCAGCATCCCGCTCGCCAGCCGGGCCGCCACGGTCCGCGGCGGCATCCTGGAGATGGACGAGCCCGACCACAGCACCTACCGCGGTGCGCTGAACCCCTACCTGTCCCCGGCCGCCATCAAGCGGTGGGTGCCGTTCGTCGACGAGATCACCCGCGCAGCACTGGATGAGCACATCGAGTCCGGAAGCATCGATTTCGTCGATCACCTGGCAAACGTCGTTCCCGCGGTCCTCACCCTGGCGATGATGGGCCTGGACCTCAAGAAGTGGAACGTCTACAGCGAGCCGACGCACGCGTCGGTGTACACCCCGGAGCACTCCCCCGATCGCGCGAAGATCAACGAGCAGCACCGTGAGATGGGTATCGACCTGCTCACCAACATGTTCGCGATGAAGGAGAACCCGCGGCCGGGCCTGATCAACGCCCTGCTCCAGCTGCGCATCGACGGTGAGCCCGCTCCCGACATGGAGATCCTGGGCAACCTCGGCCTGATCATCGGCGGTGGGTTCGACACCACCACCGCGCTCACCGCGCACGCTCTGGAATGGCTGGGGGAGAACCCGGAACAACGTGAGCTGCTCAGTCGCGAACGCGACGAACTGCTCAACCCGGCTACCGAGGAATTCCTGCGTTTCTTCACCCCCGCGCCCGGCGACGGCCGCACCTTCTCGGCCGATGTCGAGGTCGAGGGCACCCGATTCAAAGAGGGTGAGCGGCTGTGGATCTCGTGGGCGATGGCCAACCGGGACCCGTCGGTGTTCGAGGATCCGAACAACATCGTCATGGACCGTAAAGGCAACCGGCACTTCAGCTTCGGGATCGGTGTCCATCGCTGCGTGGGATCCAATGTGGCCCGCACCGTCTTCAAGTCGATGCTGACCGCGGTGCTCGACCGGATGCCCGACTACGTGTGCGATCCCGAAGGTGCGGTGCACTACGACAGCATCGGCGTGATCCAGGGCATGCGGAATCTGCCCGCCACCTTCACTCCCGGTAAGCGGCTGGGTCCCGGCCTCGACGAGACCCTGGACAACCTCCAGCGGATCTGCAACGAGCAGGAACTGGCGCGGCCCATCACCGAACGGAAAGAGACTGCCGTCATCGACTGGTAGCCGCCTCCTGCAGCACCAGCCGCAGGGACTGCCTGGCCGACGACCGTCAGACGCTACTGTGTCGCTGTGGTGGAGGTATCGGCGCGCGAGGCGAAGCGGCTACAGACCCGGGAGCGCCTGATGGGTGCGGCGATCGCCGAGTTCAAGCGCTCCGGGTTGGCCGCCGCCGACGTCGCGGCCATCGTGGCCGCCGCCGGCGTGGCGCACGGCACCTTCTTCTTCCACTTCCCCACCAAGGAACACGTGCTGCTGGAACTCGAGCGGCGCGAAGAAGAGCGGATCGCCAAACAGTTCAGGCAGTTCCTCAAGACGCCCGGTGAGCTCGCCTCGGCGCTCAGCGAAGCGGCGCGACTCATCATGGGCTTGGAACGCAGGCTCGGCGACATTCTGTTCAAGGATTTTCTGGCGCTGCATTTCTCGCAGACCCGCCCGCCCGCCGAGGACGGCCGGGATCACCCGGTCATCGTCCTGGTCGCCGACCAGATCGAACTGGCCAGGGGCCGCGGCGAGCTGGACGCCACGGTGAGCCCGATGAACAGCGCGGTGTACTTCCTGCTCGGCCTGTACGCGCTGCTGATCACCACGAGCGACTGGCCGAGCCGGCACGACCTGCTCCACGACTACCTCACTCGGACGCTGCGCAGCATGCAGCCGCCGGCCTGAATGGCGGAACGAATGGCCGCCGATTTCTGCTGCTGCTGAATTACTGTGAGATTGGCAATACTTGTCCGAGAATTGGAATAAATTGTAAAAGGCCAGCTCAAGCGGCCTGTTTTCGTCGAGCCGACTGCCCCGTCGCAACCCCTGTTAGCCTGTAAAAATCAGCGTGTAACGCAACCGGCGTGAACACCGAAAAGAGTGTGTCGCCGGAAACTGGTCGGGCGGGGAAAGGTATCTAGACAATGTTGAAGGTGTCGGGAAAGAAACTGGTGTTCACCCTGGTCGGGCTGGCGGCCTCGCTGCCTCTGACGGCAGGCATCGCGTCGGCGACCCCCGACCTGAGCCCGGTGATCAACACGACGTGCAACTATGACCAGGTCATCGGTGCGATGAATGCGCAGCGGCCCGATCTGGCTCAGCAGTTCAATGCACAGCCGGTCGGTCAGGCGATGCTGCGCAACTTCCTTGCGTCAGGTCCGGCGGAGCGTCAGCGCACCGCTACTCAGATCGCGAATGCACCGGGTGCGTCGAAGTATTTCGACGGGATCGCGCAGATCATCACCAGCTGCAACAACTACTGAGCAATCACGAATTCGGCGCGTTTCGGGAGGTTCTCCCGAAACGCGCCGAATTTTGTCTGCGCAGCTCAGCCGCGAGGTAGGCCCAGCACCTGCTGGGCGATGATGTTGCGCTGGATCTCCGACGTGCCGCCGGCGATGGTGCCGGAGAAGCTGCGGGCGTAGCGCTCGAACCAACTGGCGTAGTAGTGGTCCAGGTTCATGTGGGCGTAGGGCCCACTGAACGACGGGTGGATCAGCCCCTCGGACCCGGCCGCCGCGAGCGCGTTGTTCGACGCCCGCAGTTCGGCCTCGGCGCCCAGCAGTTTGGGCACCGACACGGATGCGACGTCGACCTCGCCGCGGGCCGCCTTGGCCAGCCCGACCGAGCCGAGCAGCCGCAACGCCTGGTAGTCCATGATCGTGGACGCCAACTGATCGCGTTCCAGCGGTGTGGACGGCTTGAAATCGCCGATCGAGTTCGCGATCCGGTCCGCGAAACCCAGCCACATCATGGTGCGTTCGTGGCCGAGTGAACCGTTGGCCACCTTCCAGCCGGCATTGAGCGGCCCCACGAGGTTCTCGGCGGGCACCCGCACATCGGCGAAGAAGACCTCGTTGAAGTCCTTGTTCTCCTCACCGGTCAGGTCGGCGAACGGGCGGCACACCACGCCGGGGGTGTCCGTCGGGATGATCAACACGCTGATGCCCTTGTGCTTGGGCGCGTCGGGATCGGTGCGGACGAACGTCAGCAGCCAGTCGGCGTCGTGCGCCCCCGAGGTCCACACCTTCTGACCGTTGACGACGAAATCGTCCCCGTCTCGAACGGCCTTGGTACGCAACGACGCAAGGTCGGACCCGGCGCTGGGCTCGCTCATCCCCAGGGAGGCGGTCTTCTGCCCCTTCAGCACCGGTACGGCCCACTGCTGCTTCTGCTCATCGGTGCCGAACGTCAACAGCGAGGCCGCGATGATGTTCACGCCCTGCGGGTTGAAGCTGTGATAGATCCGTCGCCGGCAGAGCTCTTCGAGATGCACGTAGGTCTGCAGCACCGACGCGTTGCGCCCGCCGAACTCCGGCGGCTGGGCCGGCAGCAGCCAGCCGTTGTCGAACAGCAGTCGCTGCCAGTCGCGCGCCCATTGCGGCATGTGCGACACCGAACGCGGACGTTCCAGTGTGTCCTTCGCAGAGGGCAGATGCTCGTCGATGAAGGCCGAGAACTCGGCCCGGAACTCCTCGACGTCGGGATCAAATTCGAGTTGCATCAAACTCCTCGGCGATGAGGGCGCGGTGTTCAGCGGCGCCGCCGAGCAGAAGCTCGCCGGCCTTGGCCCGCTTCAGCGCGAACTGAAGGTCGTTCTCCCACGTGAAGCCCATGGCTCCGAAGGTCTGCAGGCCGTGCTGGAACACCAGTGTCTGGCATTCCCCCGCGCTGGCCTTCGCCATCGCCGCGGCGATACGCCGCCGCGGATCGTCGGCGGCGATGGTGAGCGCGGAGAAGTAGGACAGTGCCCGGGCCCGCTCGATCGCCACGTACATATCGGTGGCCTTGTGCTGAATGGCCTGGAACGAGCCGATCGGCACCCCGAACTGCTGGCGGCTCTTCGCGTGTTCGAGGGCCAGATCGAGGATGCGCTGGCAGGCCCCGACCATCGTGATGGCCATCCCCATCAACGCGATGTGCCGAGAACGTTCCACCAGGGCAAGCGCGGTCGACGGATCCAGATCCAGTCGGTCCGTCTCCTCCACCCGCACCCGGTCGAAACTCACCTCGGCCACGTGCAGGACCGGATCGAACACGTCCCGGCGATGCGCCTTGGCGATGTCGGCGTCGATCAGGAAGATGCCGGCAGGCGTGACCACGGCGAGCCGCTCCGCACGGTCCCCGTCGAGCACGAATTTCGATGTGCCGTCGAGCACCCAACCCTGCTGGTTCCAGTTGGCGCTGACCCCGTCGTAGATCGCGGCGCCGGCCTTCGACGGATCGAAACGCTCACCGGCCAGCGGCGCGAACTGCGACAGCGTGGCCAGGAACGGCGTCGGGTCGGTGGCGCGCCCGAGTTCCTCCAGCACGATGGCCAGTTCGACCGCGTTCTCCGGGTCGGCCAGCTCGGTCCAGCCCGCTTCCAGATAGGACTTCCACAGTGATTCGGCTGCTCCTGGGGTCCCCTTGTCCTCTGCGATTCCGCGGACGAGCGACGCCGGGCACTGTTTGCCCACCGCGTCGCGCACCGTCTCTTGCCATAGCCGCTGGTCATCATCGAACTCAAGAAGCACGCGGCACCTCCCGCCTTACTTGTTCGGACGCTGCGAGAATAGCATTCTCCTAACTGGTGTCCGCGTTCTCCTCCAGCCAGTATGGAGTTTCACTAATCAACGGCTACGCGACTGACCAGCACGCTCTCCCACCAGCGGCGATGTAAGCGAACCGCTGGAGAACATTATTCTTGATTTGGAAGAACAAGGATCTATGCTGGGAACAACTCCGGCCCGGTTTTCGGTCCGGCATGCGATCTGAAGGATGGCGCTGGTGAAGCAGTTCAGTGACGGCTCGGGCGTGGTGCAGGTGCCCGTCATCGATGCCAGCGTCCACGTCTTCTTCGGTTCCAACAAGGACCTTCGACAGAATTTTCTGCGTGAACCCTTCAGCAGCCGCGGCTTCCCCGACTACGAGATGGACTGGTACGGCGCACCGGGCGGTGAGTACCTGAAGGAAGCCAAGGGCCCCAACCGCGAATACCCGGGCTCCGACGTCGACCTGGTGGCCAAGCACCTGTTCGCCGATCGCGGCGTCGACGTGGCAGTGCTGCACCCGATGACCCGCGGCATCATGCCCGACCGCCACCTCGGCTCCGCACTCGCCGCGGCCCACAACGACATGATGGTGACCCGCTGGCTGGACCACGACGAATTCGGTGACCGGTTCCGGGGCACCATCCGGGTCAACCCCGACGACATCATCGGGGCCCTGCGCGAGATCGCGAAGTACAAGGACCACCCGAGGGTCGTGCAGATCGGTGTTCCCCTGCAGTCGCGCGAGCTGTACGGCAAGCCGCAGTTCTGGCCGTTGTGGGAAGCCGCCGAAGCGGCCGGCCTGCCGGTGGCCGTGCACATCGAGGTCGGCGCCGGAATCCAGTTCTCCCCCACACCATCCGGCAAGACCCGGACCTATGAGCAGTACCTGTCGTTCATGTCGCTGAACTACCTGTACCACCTGATGAACATGATCGCCGAGGGCGTGTTCGAGCGGATGCCCAACCTCAAGATGGTCTGGGCCGACGGCGCCGCCGACATGCTCACCCCGTTCATGTGGCGGATGGACTGCTTCGGCAGGCCCCATCTGGAGCAGACCCCGTGGGCGCCCAAGATGCCCAGCGACTATCTGCCGGGGCACGTCTTCTTCATCCAGGGCGGCTACGACGGACCCGGCGACGTCGACTACGCGGGTGAATGGTTCGCCTTCACCGGCAAGGAGGACATGACGATGTTCGGGTCCAGCTACCCGCATTTCCATGCCGCCGACCTGACCGTGCCTGCCGCGTACAGCGCCGAGCAGCGCGACAAGTTGTGCTGGCGCAACGCCGCCGAACTGTATGGCATTCAAAGTCCGGTTTTTTCATCCGCTTCGGGCGCACAGTAGAGCCGGCGAGGAGGCCCTGATGACAGTTACCGCCACCCCCCGCGTCGCTCCGGCCGAACGCATCGCGGTGCGCTGCGTCGACTCCGACGTGCACCCGATGCCGCGCCGCGGTGAACTCGGCCCGTACCTACCCGAGCCCTGGCGCAGCAAGTACTTCGGCTCGCACCCCGTCGGCGAGCAGATCTATTACGACGCACCGGATTACGCGCATTCCTACGCCATGCGGGTGGACGCCTTCCCGCCCGACGGCCAATTCGCCTGCAGCGACCCGGAGTTCGCCTTCAAACAGTTGATCATGGAGGCCGGCTCCGATATCGCGATCCTGGAGCCCACCCACGTCGAGTACCGGCTGGGCGAAGCCACCCACGCGTTCTGCCAGGGCGTGAATTCCTGGCTGGCGGAGAACTGGCTGGATTCGAAGAACAATTGGCATGAGCGCTGGCGCGGTTCCATCTGCGCGGCCATCGAAGCGCCGGAACTCGCCGCCGCCGAGATCCACAAGTGGGCCCAACACCCCTTTATGGCCCAGGTGCTGATCAAAGCCGAACCGCGTCCGTCCTGGGGTGACCCAATGTACGACCCGATCTGGCAAGCGGCCACGGAAGAGGACATCACCGTGTCCTGCCACCTTTCCCGTGGGTACTACGAGACGCTGCCCATCCCGCCGGTCGGATTCCCCAGCTACAACCACGACTTCATGGTCACCTACTCACTGCTGGCCGCCAACCAAGTCATGAGCCTCATCTTCGACGGCGTCTTCGACCGCTTCCCCACCCTGCGCATCGTCTTCGTCGAACAC
>JACPVS010000029.1 GCA_016197365.1 Mycolicibacterium cosmeticum
CACCTCATCCGAACGCGGAATCTCACAAAACACCTGCCCCGTCACCGGCGACGGATTCTCGAAATACCGGCCCGCAACCGGGGCCACCCACTGCCCCCCAACAAAATTCCCATAACGCGCCTTAAACGACATCAAAGAACCCTCAGCGCCCGGGCGCGCGTACACAGTCATGGAAATTTCTCCTGCCGAAGGACGACGAAATGTGGCGGTCGTCACTAAATGTACGAAAGGCAGGGTTGCAGCACCGTTGCACGCGGTGACCCGGCGAAGCGGACCTCAGCCCAGTTCGAAGTCGAGGCCCGCGAGGTGCCCACCGGCCTGAGCCCGGACCACCGGACCGATCGAGGAGCTGTTCTGCAGCGCCTCCCAGCCGTCACGGTCGTCGCGGCCTTCCGGCATATCCAGCCAGCGGCGCAGCGGAGCCATGTCGCCCCGCGTGCACTCAGCAAGCACCGCGCCCCGCATGCTCGCCGACAACTGCATGCGTAGCCGAGCAATCGACGGGGATACCGACTGTGGTAGCAAAGGCCCGTGGTAGGCGGCCAGGGCGGATTCGACGTCCCCGAGATCGAGCGCGTCGAACACCTCACCGATGTCGGTGGTGATCGGGACCAGCAGCCGATAGGGCCGCGACTCCAGGTATTCGGCGCCGATGACCTTGCGCAGGCGTGACATCTCGGCTCGGACCGTCACGACGTCGAGATCCTTGTCGTCGAGCAGCACGGCCAAATGATCGGCGGACAGTCCCTCGGGGTGGCGACTGAGCAGCACCAGGATGTCGGCATGCCTGCCGGTGAGCATCGTCGCGCGCAGGTGACCGTACATGTCGGTGGTCACCCAGCGCGGACGGTCGGCGCCGAGCACCACCAGATGAGGCTTGCGGGTCGCGGGCTCGGGGATGCTGCCGGTCAACCGCAACAACGCGAGATGATTCTCGACCGCCAGCGCGGTGGCCCTGACCAGTGCCAATGTCTGCGCCGACGCGGCTTGCGCGCCGCCGGTGAGGTCGATGGCACCGAGAAGGGCGCCGGTGTCCGGGTCGTGCAACGGGGTGGCGGTGCAACTCCACGGCTGCACGACGCGGGAGAAATGCTCCGAGCCCCTGATCTGCAGTTCACGGTCCAGTGCCAGGGCGGTGCCGGGCGCGTTGGTCCCGGCGCTGCGTTCGCTCCAGTCCGCGCCGGGGACGAAGTTCATCTGTTCGGCTTTACGGCGTGCCTTCGGGTCGCCCTCGACCCAGAGCAGCATGCCGTCGGCAGAGGTGACCGCCACGACGACGCCCGCGTCGACCGCGTCGTCGACCAGCAGTCGCCGGATCACGGGCAGCGCGGGTGCCAGGGGATGGGAGTCACGCAGCTTGGCGATGCCGGCGGCCACGGCAGCAGGCCGGGCGCGGTCGAAGTCCGGATCGACGCCCTTGGCGAGGCTGCGTTGCCAACTCTTGGCGACGACGGGCCGCACCGTCGTGGGCTCCAGCTCCGCGACGTCGACCTCCCCGGCGACGAAGAGTTCGTGCACAGCACGAAGCTCCCGAGCACTCGGCCCTTTGGTCGTCCTCACAGATGATCACGCTCCCGATCACGGCCGGAAGCCTCACTGCCTCGGCCGCATTCCACACCATAGCCCCATTTGCTTGCGGCGGGAACGAACCCGCGAAGCTGCTCAAGATCACCGCGTTGCGACCCGCCATTCGCGAGTGGCAAGTCGGACAGGACATTTGAGTGAGTTTGTCACTTCTGTGGGTGTGGAGCTGGTCTGACTGCGCGATCCCGCCGGTCCTCTCCTCCCGACGGGACCGCGCAGGTCTCATGGCAACGCCGGGGCCATCAGAAGCCCCATGCGTTGGCAGCCTGGCGGTCGGTGGCCGCGATGTCGTCGGCACCGTCGCGAACCGCATTTCCCAATCGGAACAGGATGTCCTGCAACACCGATGCGGACTGGTCCCAGCGCATCTGCTCGGTGCGGTACGCCTCGGCGGCCTGGCGCGTCCAGATCTGTTGCAGTGGCGCGATCTGTGCGCGCAGGTCGTCCAGCGCCGCACTCAACCGTGCCGAGGTGGTGTGGATTTCCTGACGCACGGTGTATTCGATCTCGTCGAAGTTGTAAGACAAGGTGGCATCCATGGGTGGCTCCTCAAAGATCCTGGGTAACGGCGGCGATCTGCTGTGAATGGCCGTCACCGGCCTCGCGCAGGGTGCGCTCATTGACCCGGATGGTCTCCGAGATCCGAGCCAGGGCGTGGTTCAGCGCCGTCGATTCTGTGTTCCACCGGTCGACGACCTCGCGGAAGCGCACCGCCGCGGCACCTCCCCACACCGACGGGGGGACCGCGCTCATACGGCCGATGAACGACCCGAGCATGGCCCGGATCTCCTCGTTGCGGGAGTCGATCTGCCCGGCGACCGCATGCATGAGGTCGAAATCGGTATTCAGCGAAGTCATCTGAGTCCTCTCGTTGTGTACCCACTACAAATGTTGGACGCAGCGGAAGCCATTTCGGTTCCGAGTTTCTTCACCGCACCGCATGGGCGGACGCGATGGTCTCGTCGCAGATCTCCCGCATCGGCTGCCCCGGGGGGCTCTGACATCCGATGGCGATGCGCATCCCGTCGTCGAGGAAGACGGCCCAATCCACCTGCCGCCCTGCCCTTGTCTCGGTGTAGCTGACGACCGGTCGACCACCACGCTGCGCCGCTGTCTGCAAGTCGGCGAACACCAGTGGATTCTCGCGCTGCAATGCCGAGGCCAGGGTCGCCGCTGTCGCGGCCATGTCGGCTTCGGCCGGTGACTGCACGATGAGCACCGCACGTTCGCCACCCGGTTCGGCGACCTGCACGCGGCGCGACCCCCTTCCGGCGATGATGCGTTCGACCGCCCAGCCCACCGGCACGCTGGCGCTGACCCGGCCTTCGGTGATCAATACCGTTGATGGATGCCGTATTTCATGGTGCAGTGCCGCGCCGGCGGTGGCGGTCGTCAGCAACAGGGCGGCAGCCACCCACCTCACACGTCGGCCCGGCCGCGGGGCAGGCGGTGCGGACATCTCCCTCACCGCGCGGAGCAACAGCGGATCTCCGACGATCTCGACCTCGCCGGTGCGGCGCAGCCGGGCCGCGATCTGGGTGGCGATGGTCCGCGCGCCCCGAACTCCACCGGGCACATCGATGAGTGTCGACGTGGGTTCGCCGAGGCCCGCCACCACCGCGTCGACTACGCCCGCCCGTCGCGAGGCAACGAACAGCACGGACCGACCGGTGCCTGCGACGACGAATTCATCGGTGATCTCGACGACGACGTCCACGTCGGGACGCATTCGCCGATACAGTTCTGGCCGTTGCACCACAACGGCTTCGGCGAACATCGTGACGGCCGCCGCGCGGATCCGATCCTGCCAGGCCGATGGCCACCATCCCGGGCAGACCAGCATCACAGCACCCGCGGCCCGGGGGTGTTCCCCCACCACGGTGGCGATCACCTCACCCAGCACCGTGTCCACCGCTACCGGGCGATCATCGAGAACCGTCTCGCGGTCATCGAGGAAAGTCACTGCCGCGCGGGCCAACTCGCTGCGGACCGGGCAGGGACCACGCACCGTGGCGGGGCCGACGAGAACCACGGCGGTGGTCATCACGGTTCGGCCCAGGCAACCTGAATGCGCTCATCGGGTGAGCCCCGCACGGTCAACGTGGCCCGGCCTGGCGGCAGCGGCACCGGACGGGTCGAGCCCAGCAGCACACCCTCCTCCGCGCCCGCGCTCATCATCAGGCCGGCGCTTCCGAGCTCGCGCAGCCGCGCCAGGAGCGGGTCGAACATGGCCCGCGCGGCACCCCCTGAGCCGCGGGCCACGATGATGTGCAAACCCAGGTCCTTGGCGTGCGGCAGGTATTCCAGCAGCGGTCCGAGCGGGTTGCCCGCCGCGACCGGCACGAGTTCGTAGTCGTCGATCACGACATAGATCTCCGGACCGGACCACCAGGATCGATCGCGCAATTGTCGCTGTGTCACGGCAGGTCCCGGAACCCGGGAGCGTAACTGCGCGAGTATGGGTTTCAGGTGCGCCGCCAGTGCGTCGGCGGATACCGCGTACCCGGCGACATGCGCGGAGTCGACCGCACCCAACAGGGTGCGGCGATAGTCCACGAGGAGCAACCGCACTTCGTCAGCGGTGGCCGGACCCGTCAGCGCGAGACAGAGGGTGCGTAGGGCCGCCGTCTTTCCGCATTCGCTCTCGCCGAGCACGATGAGGTGACCGTGCTTGCGGAAATCGAGGGCCGCCGGCTGCATTCTGCTCTCGCCCAGGCCGATGACGATCCCGTTTGTGGGACGGTCCGTGTGCATCAGGTCTTCAGGCCAGCGCAGCATCACCGGCAACGACCGGATCCTCGGCACCGTCGAGTGACCGTGCCTGGCGCGCAGAACCTGCACCGCCGCATCGATATCCATGCCGAAGAGGGTGGGGCGCGCGATCACGGTGAACAGACCCTCGCGGGTCAGGCCCGTGCCGGCCCGGCGGTCGGCGAGCAGTCGGGCCCGCTTGCGATCCATCTCGGACTCGGCCGGCTCGCCCAGCCGCAATTCGATGCGGGTGCCGATCTGGTCCTTGAGCGCGGGCCGCAACTCCGCCCATCGGGATGCCGTGATGACGACGTGGACGCGATGTGCGAGACCTCGTGCGACCAGCGCGGTGATGGCCTCCTCCAATCCGTCACACTCCTGCCGGAGGGCCGCCCATCCGTCGACGACGAGGAACACCTCACCTTCCACGTCGGGTGTCCCGGCTTCCCGCCCCCGCAGCAGATCGTGCACGTGCGTGACGGCCCGGCGAGCCAGCTCGCCGTCCCCGGGGCCCGCGCAGACACCGGTGTGCGGCAAGCCGTCCAGCAGGGACAGCGCGCCGCCACCGAAGTTCAGCAGGTAGAACCGCAGTTCGGCGGGACCGTGGGTTACCGCCAACGCCAACAGGATTGCGCAGAGGGCGGTGGATTTACCCGATCGAGTGGCGCCGACCACCGCGGCATGACCCGCGGCGCCTCCCAGGTCCACCATCAAGGGGTCGCACCGTTGCGCGAAGGCGTTGTCCACCAGTCCGATGGGCACCCGAAGCGGACCGCCTCGGTGCTCGGCGAGCAGCTCTCCCAGCATCGGTGGGGCGTCCAGCGGTGGAAGCCAGACAGGGTGCGCCGGGCGGCCATGGCCGGTCAACCCGTTCAGCACGGCGTCGAGCAACGTCGTTCGCGGCGCCTCGGCAGCCCTGTCGTGGTCCACGGGTGCCGCGGTGAACAGGCGCGGCACGTCCGGGTGCGTCGGCGCCGGTTCCGTGATCGGTCCCGACACGAATGCGGTGCGGAAACGGACCGTCTCCCCCGCCGGCGTCCTGAGGTAGGCCGACCCGGGAGCAGCCGGGAGATGATAGGCGTCCGGAATGCCGAGCACGGCCCGGGATTCACTGGTGGAGAACGTCTTCAGGCACACCCGGTACGACAGATGGGTGTCCAGACCTCGCATCCGGCCCTCGTCGAAACGCTGGCTCGCCAACAGCAGATGCATGCCCAGGGAGCGGCCTACCCGACCGATCGCGACGAACAGTTCGGCGAAATCGGGCTGCCGGCTGAGCAGTTCGGAGAACTCGTCGACGACGATGAACAGCACGGGCAGCGCGGGCAGGTCCGCGCCGGCGGTCCGCGCCAGCCGGTACTCGTGCACCCCGGCCAGGTTTCCGGCCGCACGTAACAGCTCCTGCCTGCGGTTCATCTCACCGGTCAGCGCATCCCGCATCCGGTCCACCAGGTGTGCTTCATCGGCGAGGTTGGTGATGACGGCGGCCACATGAGCGGCGCGGTCCAGTCCGAGAAATGTGGCACCGCCCTTGAAGTCGATCAACGCAAGGTTCAGCTCATCGGGCGGGTGGGTCGCGATCAGCCCGAGGATCAAGGTGCGCAGGAACTCTGACTTTCCTGAACCCGTCGCACCGATACACAGGCCGTGCGGTCCCATGCCGCCGTGGGCCGCTTCCTTGATGTCCAGTGCGAGCGGATCTCCGCGCCGGTCGGCGGTGTCGATGAAGCCGATGGGTACCCGAAGCCGGTCCTCATCCGCCCGTGGACGCCATCCCACGGCCGGGTCGAACACACCTGATGACCCGACACCGACCAGGTCGGGCCATCCCGGCGGTGCCCCAGCGGGCACATCGGAGAGGTACCGCGCAAGCCTGCGAGCACAGATCAACGCCTCGGCAGTGCCGAGACCGTCCGGACGCCATCCCGCGCGAGGCGCAGCGACCCCGTCGTCGGTGATGTCGAGCACCGTCACCCCGGACGTGATCTCCGCGCTCGAGACATCCACCCCGTCCGCGATGATCACCATCTGGACGGCTCCGAGCGTTGCACAGGTTTCCAGCGCAGTGGCGAGGTCGGCAAAGGTGAGCCTGCGCGGGCCCACGGCGTCGGCCTCGCGGTGATCACCATGGTGCGGGAGCCATTTCAGCCAATCCCAGTGCGTGTCACCGGCGGGCACGACGACCGCGACCTTCACGTCGCGCGGGCTGTGCAGCACGGCCAACTGACAGACCATGGCCCGTACCAGGTCCCGGCCCGTACCGAACGGCAGCCGGGCACCGTCTTCCAAGGTGAGGGCGACCGGGACATCGGCGAGTAACGCCCACGCCTCCAGCACCTCGTTCAGCGCACCGACCGTCACCGGGTCCGTCTCCTCCGTGAGGCCGGACGACGGACCGACCAGCGGTGTCGAGAGCGCGACGGCCCCGAGGCCCACCCTGATCACCCCGAAGTCCCGGTCACCGGGGCGGCGCTCCCACCTGCGCGGGCCATCGACCAGAGTCCACAGCCCACCAGGTTCGGGGTGCGTCCGATGCAGGTACTCATGCTGGTGGCGCGCGGTATCCGCGGCATCATCGGACACCGCGTCGAGATAGCGCAGATAGCTGCGACGTGAGGCGTTGATCTCGGCGGTGCGGCCGCGGAAGGTGTGCGCCAACGTACCCAACGCGGATGCCAGCATCATGACGGGAAAGAGCAGGAACATCGGATTCCGCGCCGTCGTCTGCCCAGAGGTCAGGTACACCGCGGCCATTCCCCCGACGGCCACCAGCATGACCACCGGAAGCAGGCGGGTCAGCGGATTGATCGGCGGGGTGCCAGGCAGGTCCGGCGGACGTCGCAGTTCGACGGCACCCGAAGGCGGCGGCTTCACGGTTTCCACAATGGGTTCGACGCACCGGGACGCCACTCGGTTCCGCTCAATTTTGGTGCGCCGGCACCCCGCCTGGGGTGCGTAACGTGAAGCCACGTGTGAGGAGGGTTGCTGCGGTGGAAGATTCGCTGTGCCGGGTGTCGGTCGCATGGTCGGGCGTGCTGGTCGATGTGGCCCTGCCGCGGGGTTTACCGCTGGCGGCCTTGCTGCCGGACCTCGTCGATCTCGTCGTCGGGCACGACGTGCGCGCCGATGTCACCCGCACCTGGCACCTGCGCCGGCCACTCGGCGAGTGGCTCGATGCTGCGATGACGCTGCGGGAGTGCGGTGTTCACGACGGCGACGTTCTCACCATGTCCGGCGCGCCCGTACCAACGTTCGCCCGTACCGCCCCCGGGCAATTCCGCACGGTCGATTTGGCGCAGGCGCCACGCCCCACCGCGCGGGTATCCGAGGCGTGGGCGTGGTGCGCCGCGGTGGCCGTCGCCACCCTGATGGCCCCGTTGGCGATGGACGGCAATCCAGTGGTGTCGGCAGCCATCGGCGCTGCCACCGTGGCCATCGCTGCGGTGGTCGCGCGGCGCGCGCCGGGCGCGCGCATGGCATCGTGCGTCGTCGCCGTGATATTCAGCGCGGCGACTGGGTATCTCGTGATCGGGACGTCACCGCAAGCTGCGAATGTGTTGCTGGGATCCGCTGCCGCGGCGGTGTCGTCCATCGCACTCCTGCGGTTGACGCGCAGCGGTACAACACTTCTCACCGCCTGCGCGACCTTCGCTGCCCTGGTGGCGGTGGCGGTCACGCCCGCCGTGGTCACACCGGTCGGAATGCTCGTCGTCGCCGCCATCCTCACCCTCGCCGCACTGAGCACCCTCGGCACCGCTGCCCGGCTGGTGATCATGCTGACGGGATTGACCCCGACGCTCACCGGGCACACGGAGTCGGCCGTGACCGACCGACGCGCAGTGCACGCACGCGCGGTGCTGGCCGGGGTCGTGTCGGGTAGCGCCGCTGCCGCCGCGACGGGTGCTGCGGTATTGGCAGTCGGCTACGCAGAGGCCGGTTCCGTGCCCGCGGCCGGCCCGGTGTTGCCCGCCGTGGTGGCGGGGGTGCTGTTTCTGCGGTCACGCCTGTTTGCCGACGGTGACTGCAGAATCGCCGTGGTGTCCGGTGGACTGGTCTGCGCCACAGCAACTTCGGTCATTCTCTTACTATCGGTGCCCGCGCACGCCGGCTGGCTCGCGGTCACGAGTGTCGGGGTGGCTGGCAGCCTCTACGCGCAACGACATTCGGTCAGCCCGTCCTGGGCTCGCTCCGTCGACGTGCTCGAGGGTGCGCTGCTGGTGTCCGTAATCCCGTTGGCCGGTTGGACTTCCGGATTGCTCGGCGTCGCCCGGAACATGAACATGCCGTGGTGACACGCATGGCGGCGCTCCTCGCCGCGGCAATCCTGGCCGCTGTCCCGCTCGTCTGCGCACCGACGGCGCGAGCAGTTTCCCCGCCACCGGTGGACCCGTCGTTCTTGCCCCGGCCAGGCCCAGCGGCACCGCCGTTCCACACCGAGCGATCCAAGGAGTGCGCCGTCGCTGCGGAGACCGTGACCCGACGCCTGCCCGACCGACCCGACCTCCAGGCCGCGTGGGCGATCACGCGAGGGGCCGGCCAAACGGTCGCCGTCATCGACACCGGAGTGACCCGTCACCGCCTGTTGCCGCATCTTGTGCCCGGCGGCGACTTCGTCGCCACGGGTGACGGTACCGAGGACTGTGATGGGCACGGGACCATCGTTGCGGGCATCATCGGCGCGGCACTCGATGAGGAGTCGGGGTTCAGCGGTATCGCGCCGGAGGCCACAATCCTCGGTATCCGTCAGTCCAGCAGCCGATTCCGCGACGTGGACGGCGGTGAGGGTGTGGGTGACGTCGACACGCTGGCAGCGGCGGTGCGACTGGCGGCGGACCGCGGCGCGACGGTCATCAACATCTCGTCGGTGGCGTGCGTCGCTGCCGACGACGTCCTCGACGATCGTGCGCTCGGAGCGGCCCTGGCCTACGCGGTGGATGTCAAGAACGCGGTGGTGGTGGCAGCGGCGGGCAACGTCGGTGGACACGGCAGCTGCCCGAAGCAGAATCCGTTGTCCGCAGGCCGGCCGGACTGGGAACACGTCGACGTGGTGGCAAGCCCGTGTTGGTATGACGACTACGTGCTGACCGTCGGCTCGGCGCGCGCTGACGGCACAGCGTCGGAATTCAGTCTGGGCGGTCCGTGGGTGGATGTGGCCGCGCCTGCAGAGGATGTCACGTCACTGAGCCCGGCCGGTGAAGGCGTGGTGAACCAGTCATCCGATGATGGCGAGCCCCGGAGCATCTCCGGAACGAGCTATTCCGCGCCGATGGTGGCGGGAGCGGTGGCGCTGCTGCGTGCGGCGGTGCCACACCTGACGGCCCGGCAAGTGATGAAGCGCATCGAGGACACCGCCCTGACGCCGGGATCCGGCTGGAACCCCGCGCTGGGCCGCGGCATCGTCGATGTGGTGGGCGCGCTCGACGATGTCGGCCCAGGAACCACACCACATACTCCGTTTGCACCGGCTGCGCCGCTTCCGGGCGGTGACATCTCCGTGGACACCGCGCGTCCGGCGTTGGTGGGCGCGGCGATGTGTCTCGCCGCTGCCGCCGCGCTGATCTCGGCGCCTCGGCTACGCCGGCGGCGGGAACCCGTCCCGATGGACTGAGGCGGCGGCCGCGCTCAGTACGGGCCCACGCGGTAACGACGCGAGAACCGGCCACGGTCCGCTGCCCGGAGAGTCGGACAGACCCAGGCTGTGCGCGGCATCGGGTCCGTCCAGGCCGTATGCCACTCCGGCCTGATCGACGAAGAACAGCGGGCCGTTCGCGGCTCCTGCCCCTGCGGCGCCGGTCGCGTGGACGTACGCGCCATCCGTGATCGCGACGGCGTCGATGAGAGGTCCGTCGCCATCGGCTTGGGCCAGGGTGATCGAGGAAGTCGGCGGCGGGCCGGATGCCGTGATGGACACGGTCACCTCTGGGGCGGTACCGGCCTGGCGCGGCAGCCAGCGCACACACACCGGAGTCGTGAGATCGCCCCCGACCGGTGTGGCGCCATTTGTCGGCAGGTGTCGCAGCGGAAGCACTTCGACGACAGGGACATCGGCGATCCGATCCGCCGGCAACTCCCGGACCGGATCATTCTGTGCTACCGCGAATCGGATGAGATCGGCTGCCACGGAGCCCACCCGCTGGATCCCCGAGGGCAGTACCACGTACTGGTCGGGGGCCACGTCGGTGCGGCGCACGCGCACGATCGAACCCACTCGGCTACCCGGAAGTTGACGGGGACCGGGCGCGCCGACATTGTCGATGACAGGGGCGCTGATCGGGGCGACCTCGGGCAGCAGGTTCAGCGCAACGCGCGAGACCGCCAGCGGTTCAACACCATCGAGCCGCAATGCCCGCACCACCACGCGGTCGCGTAGGTCGACGCGGGCGCGGTGGCCGTCGAAAAGCAGGTAGACGACGGCGGCACTGTCGCCGACGGGACGCACAAGCAGCGGTGGCGCGACGGGGTCTGGCCGGGTGGCGCCGACGAGAACGGTGGTCACTCCGTCGTCGCAGACGGTCCACGCCACACCATCGGACGGCCCGGCGGGCAATGTCGTCGGAGCTCCGGGGATCCCCATCAGCGGACCACGTTTTGCTGTGGCGATGTTCGCGGCGCTGACGAGCACCGGCGTTGCGGGCGCCTGGGCGATCAACCGGGCCGACGCGAGATTCATTGCCGGATGCAAGGTATCGCCGACCTGCACGTAGATCGCACCCGATTCACGGGCGACGACGATCGGCGCGGATCCGATGGTGCCGTGCGGCCGGATCAGTGCCAGGGCCATGCACACACCCACGGCGATGACGGTCAGCACCGCTCCTGCGGCAAGAGCCAGCGACTGTGCCCGGATCGGGTCATCGAGCATGCGGGTGTCACGGCACGCCAGCGCGTATTCCATGCGCCGCACCAGAAAGCGGTGGCCGCTGGCGTGCAGTGTGGTGGTCGAGTCCCGGTTCATCCATGTCCCCCGGTGTCGAGCCTAAGGGCGATCCGAGGAGGTCAACGGCACCAGAGTTGGCTCAGCGCCAGCGTGCCCACACGTAGGGAACCAACGCACGAAGGAAGTCCAGGTCTGGCCCCGGCTGCGCGTCGACGAATGCCTGCTCGAAATACTCTTCGGCGACGAGCAGGATGCCTTCGGCGTATTCGGTGGCGAAGGTGATGCTGCCGTACGTATCCATGAGAGTTCGCACGGTCGTGACGAGTTCGGGAGATCGTTCGGTTCGTGTGCGGTGAAGGTAGTCACGAACCAGCTGCTGATCTCTCCCCTCGGTGATGCTGAGCAGATGCAACAGCGGCAGAGTCCGCTTTCCTTCGTACAGATCGCCCAAAATCTCCTTGCCATAGGTCTGTTCGTCACCTACGAGGTTCAGCAAGTCATCGCGAATCTGGAACGCTGCGCCGAAATGAAATCCGAAACGAACCAGGGGGCCCAGTTCGACCCGCCCCCTGGAGCCGACGATGGCACCCACCCGAAGAGGGTGGATCGTGGTGTACCAACATGTCTTGTGCATGATGAGGTTCAGGTAGTCCTCGGGTCCTAGATTTTCGACGTTGTCCAGCTGCCAACCGATTTCGGTCGCCTGCCCTTCGAGCGTGCGCAACGCCATCGTGTCGAACTCAGCCCAGATGACATCCGCGAGGTCGCGGTCCAGACGCCGTGTCGCCTGTCTCAGCACCTGTCCGGCGACTACGGCCAATCCGTCCCCCGCATTCAGCGCCGCCGCCATGCCGTACGTCGAGGCCAAGGTGGGGCGGCCCCGGCGCATCTCGCTGCCGTCGGCTATGTCGTCATGCACCAGGAATGCGTTGTGCAGAAGCTCGATGGCCACGGCGATTCCGAGCAGATCATCGCCCTCGGCCCCGAAAGCCTTCCCTGCGGAGAGGCAGAGCGCCGGCCGTAGCGCTTTGCCCGGTCGCCGTGGGTAGTCGCGCATCGGGCCGTAGAGCCATTCGACCGGCTCACCGTCGGGCAGCGCGTCCAGCATCGCGCGGCGGACATGCTTACCGACGTCATGCAGTCGGTGTTCGACGACAGCGATCTGGCCGGGCCGCCCGGCGAGGTCGGTCATTCGACCGTGGAGGAAATACGCAGCGCGATAGACAGCCAGATATCCGGAAAACCGTCGGCCAGCAGTGTGCCGCGATAGGAGCCCGGCCGCACACCGTCATCGACGTCGACCTCGACGGTGACACCGCGGCTGGAACGTGCCGGCATGTCGACAGGGTCGGGATCGAAGCGCACCGTGTCCGCTGAGATCACCGCGCCGTCGTGTGCAAGCAGGTCACTACATCTGAGCCGGATCTTCCCGAGATCCACCAGCCCACGATTGTGCAACCACACTTCCCCTGCAACTGCTCCGGTACCGGCCGACTCGAGATGAATGTGGCCCGCTGCTGTCTCAGCGGCAAAATCGAAGACGGCATCACCTTGTGGCTTAGCTTCCCCGCGCAGTGAGTGCACAGCCTGCCCAGCCAGGCGCTGCCATGCACCGAGTACCTGCTCCGCGTCAGGTGCCGAACGCTCAGCGTCGGTGGCGGGATGGGCTTCGGCAGTTGATGCCTCCGCAGCCCTGGGTTCGGATTGCGGCGCCTGCCGAACGAACCGATC
Organism: Mycolicibacterium cosmeticum; assembly: GCA_016197365.1. Lineage (GTDB taxonomy): Bacteria > Actinomycetota > Actinomycetes > Mycobacteriales > Mycobacteriaceae > Mycobacterium > Mycobacterium cosmeticum_A. The sequence goes on from JACPVS010000029.1 coordinate 12,944, forward strand.
GACGAGGTCCGTTGCGGCGCGAAATCCGCGAGCCTGTATCTCCCCGAGAGCCCGGACATTCACTACTGGATCGAATACCGATGCCCAGGGCATATCGGAAATGGTGCCGTCATCACTTCGACCGTGATTTGTCATCCAGTCAAACCTGTTCATCCGGGTGGTATTCGGTCCGCATAAAGGTATGCTATGACGCACGTGAGCGGAGGGCGTGACGATGTCGAAACTTCATGCACAACTCGCTCTTTTCGGTGCGATTGATGAAGAAGTTACTAACGCAAAGATTCGCTTGAAAGAGGGCTCCACGGGCGCGGCCGCGGCCAGGGATTGCGAAGTCATCGAACTCGCCTCCAAATTCCTTCCCGGCACAGCGGGGTTCGGACAGAATCGGTGGTACCCGGAGCTCACCGAATACCTCCGTAGACCAGAGCTGCGGACAGATCCCGTTTCCTCTGGGGGTCCGTCGTTTCCCGAACTCGGGGATGCTATCCAGGAAATCTCGGATACCTCGAACGAGCCCAACGACCACGATCCCGCGATGGCCCGAGCCAGCTACGCAGCCATCGTTCTCAGGAAGATCTTTGATCTGACCAGCAACCTTCCCGCTCCACACCCGGACGTCCTCTCGCTCCTGAACACCACGCTCATCTCGTGGACGGAGGAGGGTTTCGGCGAGCCGATCGCGAACGAACTGATTGGACGAATCGCAGAGATCGAGGACCGCCCGAAGTGGTTGCTGGTTGCGGGCGACGTCGTCGGCTCGGCCTTCGCCAACGCCGGACTTCCATGTTTCGGCGGGTTGAAAAAGGTGCACGGGCGATACCACGCGTTCATCACCACCGATGACCTAGAGGAGAAACTCTCCGTCGCTGATCTCGCGAAGGTCATCGAGCCAATCAACTGGGATGATTTGTGCACCTTTTTTTGCAAGATGACGGAACAAACGACCAATAAATTCACCACGCCTGGCGGCGCCAGCCGATTGCTGGAGAGCATCAGCGGCGAATGCAATGAATATCGCCTCAACACGGCACTCGTCTTTTGGAAAGCGAAACAGGCCGACGGATCGATCTATCTCAACTACGACCTCGACCAGCACAGGGACCAGGACAATCTGCTTGTCGAGGTCGACAGCGGATACATTCTTGTGACTCCGATTGTGCCCGGGCAATCACCCGGAGTTCGCTTTCGGACGAGCAAGCTGGAACGCGTGGACGGGTTGAGCCCCACGGCGACCGCGGCGCTGGCGTGCCTCATGGGTTGGGGCACCTTTGCAAAGGAGATGTTCGCAGGCAAGGCCAGCGAGTACGCCGGGCAGGCAAACCCGCCTCCCCCGATCCAGCCCTTCCGCAGATCGCCAAACGACTCCAAATCCTTCACCGATTCGATCTGATAGGAGCGCCTCATGCCGCCGGACCCGAAGCCACTGCCGCCAAATCTTGTCGACACCGTAGGAGACACCGCGACTCTCACGAACGATTTGATCGGCCGCGCTGCGAGTAACCTCGGCGATCTGGCTGCGCGTTGGATAGATGGGCTGACCGAGAACGACGTCAATATCGTCACCAAGAAGATCGGCGCCGATTTCAACGAGTTCTGGGTGAAGGTATACGTAACTGCCTCAGACAACGTCACGCCCGGACCGCACTGATGGACGATCCGCAGGTTATCGCCAACGCCTTTGCTGCTTCCGCGAAGAAGGTAGTCGCAGATTCGCAGGCGGAGGTCATCCGCGTCGTGAATCAGATCAACAAGAACCCGGGGCCACCCATCGGCTTTACCGTGGATGACGCGATCAAATCGTGGATAAAGCTGGCCAAGATCGCGATCGAAGGCGGTGTCTCGATGGGCCAGACCGCGCTTCAAGTCGAACCGAAGCAAAGCGTGCTCGTTCTCGCGGATCACCTCGCCACCATTGCCACCCAGTCGGTGGCCGACGCCAAGACCGTCGCGGATGAGGTTTCGGATCTGATCGCGGCGAAGACCTTCGACAGTGACTCCGCGGTTCACACAACGATCAAACTCGCCAATATCGCGTTGCTGAACGGCGCCGACGCACTCCAAACCGTCGCAGCGGGCCCCGCTCAATACGCACCCACCATCATCGGTACAACGGTGGTGCTCCAGGCGCCGTTAGCGACCAGCCATAAGGTGACCGTCGTGAAGGTGGCCCTCGGCGGACCGCCGACCGTTCCGGCGCTGGCCGCAGACCGGATCACGCTCGATCCGGCCGACGGTGTACTCCCAGCCGGAGCCACCGAGTTCACCATTATCATCAACTCTGCCGGGCTCACCAGTGGCTCCTACATCGCCAGCATCGACCTCGACGATCCCCTGTCGGGCGCTTCACAATCATTGACGGTGACACTCCCCCTGTGAGTGAAGCGCTGGAACCGGGTCCGGTCGATCGACTGCTGGATCGGGCGCTGGCGGCACTTGCCGAGGGGGATCGGGACACCGCCAACCGGCTGGCAGGTGAGGTACTGGCGGTCGACCGCAACAACGCGGACGCCGAGGACCTCTTGGCCGCCATGCCACACGGCGGTGAGATACGCCGGTTGTCAATCCTATTCGCGGACCTGGTCGACTCCACCGCGCTTTCCAGCAGGATCGACCCAGAGACCTATCGCACGGTCGTCGGGCGCTATCGCGACGACGTGGTCGGGATCGTCAACCGCTACGAGGGCCATCTCGATTCCCTGAAAGGCGACGGTCTGCTCGCGTTCTTCGGGCATCCCCATGCCCACGAAGACGACGTCCGGCGAGCGGTCCAAGCCGGGCTGGACATCACGCGGGAAATCAGTGCGCTCAGTAGCAGAGTTCACCGGCAGTTCGGGTTCGACATCAACGTCCGCGTCGGCATACACCGCGGGATCGTGTATCTCGACACGACGCGCGACGACGTCTGGGGACTCGGCGCGAATCTGGCCGCGCGAATATGTAGCTTGGCTTCTCCCGGCACTGTCGCAATTTCGGATGCGATCGAACCACTGGTTCGCGATGATTTCGAACTTGAAGCCAGGCCGCCCGCAGAGGTAAAGGGAATCGCGGACCCGGTGCGCCACCACCGGGTGGTGTCCGAGCGTGACCACCCGCGTGTGACATTCGGTCCACTGATCGGCCGTCAACGCGAATATCAGTACATCGGCCAGGCGTGGGCGCAGGTGCAATCAGGCCACCTCACCAAGCCCGGCGTGTTGTTCGTCGGTGACGCCGGTATCGGAAAGAGCCGGCTGGCATGGTCCGCCGTCGAGCTCGCGGAGCATTCGCACGGAGTGATCGTGCAGCTGATCGGCTCCCCCTTTCATACCGAAGTCGGGCTGCGCCCTATACGCCGGCTATTGGAACGCCGCTGCGGCATCGACCGAAGCTCCGACCCGGCTCTGCGTTTGACTCGCCTCGAACAGGAGCTGGCTCGTCTACCCCTTGACCTCGATTCGGCAGTATCCGCACTTGCGCCATTACTGAACGTGGAACCCACTGGTCGGTACCAACCCGTTCGGGCAGAGGGTCGCAAGTTGTCCGAACTCATTGCCATCGCCGTACAGGAGTATCTACTCGCTTGCGCCGCCAACTCGCCCACGGTGGTCCTTGTCGAAGACATGCATTGGTTCGACGCGGCGACCGTGGAGGTGGTTCAAAGGTTGGTCAACAGCGACCTCGGCGGCCACGTCGTCGTGGTTATGACCAGCCGTGACCCTGGAGCGATGAGCGACGTTTCCCGAACCCAAGTGTTCCAACTCGACCCGCTGACCGATGACGATGCGAACAGCCTGATTGTCGCGCTCCATCCCTCGGCGACCTCCGAAGAACAACGTGCCGTTCGACGCCGGTGCGATGGAGTGCCCCTTTACATCGAGGAAGTCGTCGCGAAGCTGAAGGCACAAGATCGAGGCATAACAACTGTCGATGACGTACCGGACACTCTGTACGAAGCGTTGTTCGCACGTTTGAGGTCAAGTACGAATGCTCTTCCCGTGCTCGAATCAGCGGCGCTTCTAGGCAGCCGAATCGAGCGGGGCACACTGTTGGCGGTCGTCGACAGACCCGCAACCGAGGTTGACCCGATCCTCACCCAGCTGGTCGAGGCGCAGGTCCTCGAACCGCTGGAGGCGGACAATTGGCGATTTCGGCACGAGCTGCTGCGTGAGGTGGCCGCTGAACTGTCTCCGCCCAGTGTGCGACGACGGCTGCACCATCGCATCGCGGATGTGCTTGCTGGAGCCGGCAACCCGGATTGGCCGCTCATTGCCCAGCACTACGAGCGAGCCGACAATTTTGCGCAGTCGGCTGCCGCATATTCGGCAGCATCCGGGGACGCTCGTCAACGCGGCGCACTCGATGAGGCACGAAGCCATCTCACCAGTGCGATCGCACAGATCGAACGATCCCCGGAGAGCCAGGACCGAGATCGAGCCGAGATCGCCTTCCGCCTGCGGCGCGGATTCCTCATCTATGCTGCCGAGGGCGCATCGAGCCCCAGTGCCGCAACTGAATTCGAGCGGTGCCTGCAATTGAGCAGTTCCGACATGGCGGCAGACCAACTTCTCACCAGCGACGAGCTCTTCGCCACTTTCTGCTCGCTCTACGGCTACTACGCGATGCGTGCCGATCTTGACCGGGTCGAGCAGCTCCTTACCTCGGTCCGCGCGAACCTGTTGGGTGCTCGGCAATGGTTCCGGCCGTTCAACGACGCGGCATTCGGGATGCTCGCCTGGTACCGAGGAGACTGTAAGGAAGCCCTTCTGAAGCTGCAGTCCGCAGCTGAGTCGAGGAGCGAGGCGGGCGCCACTGAGCTGGCGGCGATCTGGTTCATGCCGAACGAGGCGACAGCTTCCATATACACCCATCTTGCGCTGGCGCATTACATACAGGGAAACCTCAACGCGACCGAGGAGGAACTCGACCGAACAGAACGGCGATGCAGGTCGATCGAATTCCCGCAAGGTGCATTCAGCCTCGCTTATTCGCGACAGTTGGAGGTGCTCATCAGGATCGATGCCGGTCAGCTGGCTAGAGCTGCCGACGCGGCAGCAGAGCTCACGAAACTCGGTGAGCAACATGGGTTCGACTCGTGGGCTATGGTCGGTGGCGCCCAATCTGCCTGTGTTGGCGCACTTGTCGCCGTACAAGGCGCCGCGCCGACCGCAGTGTTGGACACTTACATCGCGACCATTACTGGCCTCGTCGACCTATGGCGAATGTTGGGCGCCCTCTCACTCATCACCTTCTACGATGCGATCGTCGCACGCCTCCTCATCGCAGCGGGAAGGTCTGAGGACGCGCGAAACAGGGTCGAGTTGGCGCTCCAACTTGCCGACCGGACCGGCATGCACATCTATGACGCCGAGCTGCATCGGCTTCGAGCGCACACGAGTGCCGACCCGGCATTCCGTGCCGCCGGCTTGCGCTCCTCGGTCGAGCTGGCGCGCGGCCAAGGCGCCAGAATCTACGAATTGCGTTCAGCAATCGATCTTTTCGAACTGGATAACTCTACGGGTGTCGACGATCTGCGTACAGCAATCAACGGGTTCAGCTCGGATTCTGGCTGGCCTGAATTGGCACTGGCTCGGACACTTCTGGGATGAAACGCCCGGGCGGCAAGGTTGCGATTCTCGGCGGCGGCATGGCGGGGCTGGCGGCTGCGTGGCGACTGAGCGAGCCGGGATGGCAAGACCGTTTCGACTCGATCACCGTTTACCAGCGCGGCTGGAGACTGGGAGGTAAGGGGGCGTCGAGCAGAGGACGGCACGGGCGGATCGAAGAACACGGGCTGCACATCTGGCTCGGATCCTACGAGAACGCATTTGCCATGCTGCGAGAGTGCTATGCCGAACTAGATAGGCCTACAACCGATCCGGATGCTCCCATCCACGCATGGCAACAAGCGATGATCCCTGCCGACGATCTCGGTCTGGCAGAGCACTCGGGGGACGACTGGTCGACCTGGCTCGGGACATTTGCGCGCGACCAGCGACTTCCCGGCGACCCCGCCGGAAGCGGCCGTGAGATGACCGCGGTGGGCTTCGTACAGCATGCCCTGCAACTCATTCTCGACTTCACGATGTCGCTCGATGAACTCTCACCCGCAGGGCTCCTGATGTCGTCAACGGCCGATACACCACCAAGGCCACTTTCACGCATCGCCAGCGACGTCACGCGGGGCGCAGCGGCCGCGCTCGCCGCGCTGCTGGAACCAGGACTGGTCGAAGGCACACCGTCAGACATCCTCGACCGCACCCTGGAGGTAATCCATCAGGCGATCGACGACGAACAGCAGGTCGATCGCAGGCGGATCTGGCTGCTCATATCTCTGGTCACTGCAGTGGTCCGAGGCATCGTCACGGACAACCTGGTGACGCATCCTGACGGATTCAGAGCGGTCAACGACGAGGATTTCGAAACGTGGATCCTCCGCCACGGCGGCCATCCCGACGTCATCGACTACCCGTTGATCCGCGGCGTGTACGACCTGGTATTCGGCTATCGCGATGCGGATCCTGAGAAGCCCTCAGTAGCAGCCGGTTTGATGATCTTCTTGATCGGAATCGTCCTGTTCGAGTACAAAGGCGCCATCTTCTGGAAGATGACAGCCGGGATGGGCGATGTCATCATCGCTCCGATCTACGAGGTCCTGCATAACCGCGGCGTCAGGTTCGAGTTCTTTCATCGTCTCGACGCGCTTCACCTCGATCGAGCCAAGCAGTCGATTTCCAGGATCTCCCTGGGCCGACAGGCGCGATTGGCCGACGGTGTCGAGTGCTACGAACCGCTCGTCCACGTCACCGGCCTACCGGTGTTCCCTAGTCGGCCCAAACAGGAGCTACTCGCCAATCCCGTTGGCAACGACGTCGAATCGCACTTCGGCGAACGAGACGACGCGGAGTCGGTAACACTCCGGCGTGGTAAGGATTTTGACCACGTCATTCTGGCGGTCTCGTTGGGGATGATGCCGGTTGTTGCGCACGAACTCGTCGAGGACTCCCCAGACTGGCGGCGGATGACCGAGCACGTCCGAACCGTCGCGACACAGGCGTTTCAGATCTGGCTCCGTCCCGATGAACCCGCATTGGGTTGGCATCTACCCGGCGTGACCGTCAGCGCCTATGAACGCCCATTCGAGACGTGGGCGTCTATGCCTCAGACCTTGTGGGCCGAAAATTGGCCCGCGACGGATCGGCCAGGCACCGTCGCCTATTTCTGCGGCAGTCTCGACGCGCCGTGGCCCTTCACTGGCGATGAGAAGGACTACGTAACGCGGCAGACAGACAGGGTGTACGCCGGAGCCACCCAGTACGTCGAGCGACACCTCGGTCTGTATTTTCCGAAGGCAGTCAACGAGCTTGGATTCGACTGGCGAGCGGTGTGTGGCACGAACGGCCGAACTGGCGTTGCAGCCATGGAGACGCAGCACGTCAGCGTGAACATCGACCCGTCGGATCGCTATGTCCAGTCGGTCCCCGGCAGTGACAAGTACCGTCTGCGCCCCGACGAGAGCGGCTACGACAACCTCGTCCTTGCCGGAGACTGGACGGACTGCGGCATGAACGCAGGTTGCATCGAGGCGGCTGTGATGTCGGGTTTGCAGGCTGCCAATACTGTCCTCGGACGCGGTAGATTCCACCGCATCCGGGGCTGGTATCTGCCCTAGCTGTCCTTGAACCGCTCCCGCTCCCGCTCCCGCTCCCTATAAGCCGCCACATGCTGCCGGTTCCCGCAATTCCCGGTATCGCAGAACATCCGGGACCTGTTGCGTGACACGTCGAACAGCACCGCCTCGCAGTCCGGCGCCGCGCAGATCTTGAGCCTGCGCAGTTCCCCACCACGGATGAGATCGGCCAGCGCCATCGCCATCTCGGCACCCATCCGTTGCCACAGCGGGTCATGAATGGATGCCAGATGCAGATGCCACTCGGGCATCTCCGCGTGCCGGGTCAGCCACGGCGAGGCCTCGGTGTCGGCAAGCAGCGCGTTCACCTGACCGACCACGCGTTCCTCGTCGTCGGCGGCAGCCCAGATCCGTCCGATGCGCTCCCGCAACTGATGTACCGCCGCGAGCTCCGCGTCGTCTCTGTCCCGACGACCCGTCCAGCCGAAACCGTCGAGGTAGGTGTCCAGCGCCGCCATGTCACCGAGGTGTTCGTCGTCGATCCGATTGCTGTTGATCAGCACACACGCGGCCCGCAGGGTGAGTTCCGTGTCATGAGTGAAAATCATTTGACGCCTGACCTCCCTTCACGCTAGCGTCATGACCAACTTGCATTTTACTCATTACAGCTCGGGGGTTCTCGATGAGCGCGATCGACGCGCGTGCCGACACCGGCCATTTTCGGCTCGGCATGTTCTTCGCCGTCGCCTCGGCCTTCGCGTTCGGCATGTCCGGCCCCCTGGCCAAGGCCCTCATGGAAGCCGGCTGGACGCCCACCGCCGCCGTCACCGCCCGCCTTGCCGGCGGCGCGCTCGCGATGGCCGTCTTCGCCAGCCTCATCAAGCCGGACTGGGTCCGCGACGCGCTCGCGCACCGTAAGACAGTCATCGCCTACGGCCTCGTCCCGATCGCAGGCGCCCAACTCTGCTACTACAACGCCGTCGCACACCTGTCGGTCGGCGTCGCCCTGCTGCTGGAGTACACGGCGCCGATCCTCGTGGTCGGCTGGCTGTGGGCCACCACCAAACGGGCGCCCGGCAAGCTCACCCTCGCCGGCGTCGCCCTGGCGGTGGCGGGCATCATGCTCGTCCTGGACGTCTTCGCCGGTGCACGGATCAACTCCGCCGGCGTGAGTTGGGGTCTGGCCGCGGCGGTCTGCGCCGCCTGCTACTTCATGATGTCCGACGAAGCCGCCTCCGACGGGGACGGTCTGCACCCCGTCACCCTGGCGGCCGGCGGCCTGGTCGTCGGCGCCGTCGCCGTGGCCGCCCTCGGGCTCTCCGGCGTGATGCCTATGACGTTCAGCACCCACAGCACCGTCGTCGCCGGTCTCACCCTGCCCTGGTTCATCCCGGTCATCGCCTTGGCCATCATCCCCACTGCCATCGCGTACACCCTGGGAATCTTCGGTGTCGCCCGACTGCGACCGCGCTTCGCCTCGCTGGTCGGCCTGGCCGAGGTGCTGTTCGCGGTCCTGATCGCCTGGGCTTTTCTGGGTGAGGCCATCACGGCGACCCAGGCGTTCGGCGGCGGTGTCGTGCTGCTGGGCCTGACCTTGGCCCGACTGGGCGACCGCGCAGATGCAGTGCTGGATGCGGGCTGGCCCGATGTGCCGCCGGCCCAGCCGCACGCCGAGCAAGCGATTGGCAGCAACTAGCCTGCGAGTGTGAAGATGCTGTCCGTGAAGTTGCCCAAGCCCACGGCCCGGACGGCCGCCCTCGGTTTCACCGTCGTGTCCGCCTTCGCCTTTCTCGCCGGCCCGGCACCCGCGGCGAGCGCCGAGCCCTGTTCGGACGTCGAACTCATCTTCGGTCGTGGCACCAGCGAGGACCCGGGCATCGGTCGCGTCGGCCAGGCACTCGCGGACGCGCTGGTGCCGCAGCTCGGCGGCCGCACGTTGAGCACGTACGGCATCAATTACCCGGCGACCTACGACTTCCTGGCCGCCGCCGACGGCGCGTCGGATGCGACGGCCCGAATCGCGGCCCTTGCGCAGCAATGCCCCTCGACGAAGGTCGTGCTGGGCGGCTACTCGCAGGGTGCGGCAATTGTCGACATGCTGATCGGGCTTCCGCCGGTCGGCGACAAGATCGGCGAGGTCGGGTCCGCACCCCCGCTGCCCGGCGCACTCGCAGGCAAGGTGGCAGCCGTCGCAGTCTTCGGGAATCCCGGCGCCAAGTTCAGCCATCCCGCCAACTCCGCGCCCGCCCCCTACGGCGGCCGAGCCATCGACCTCTGCGCCGACGGCGACCCGATCTGCTCGCGCGGGCGCAACCCGTTCGCGCACACCCACTACGAGACCTCGGAGTTCATCCCCCAGGCCGCAGGATTCGTCGCGCGACTTGTTTAGCTGTACTCCGCGTTAGAGTGTGGCCATGACGTTTGATCTTGTTCGTCGAGTCGCCCTGGCAGCGTCCGCAGTTTTGCTGACTGCTTCAGCGGCGATCATCGCACCGGCACCCTTGGGCGCCATGGCCACGGCCCAGGCCGATGGCTGTTCGGACATCGAGGTGGTGTTCGCCCGCGGCACCAACGACAGTCCCGGCCTCGGCCGGATCGGCGACGCGTTCGTCGGCGCACTCCGCAACAAGGTCGGCGGGCGTTCGGTGGGCGCCTACGCCGTCAACTACCCGGCCAGTTTCGATTTCCTCGCCGCGGCGGCCGGTGCCAATGACGCCAGTGGCCACATCCAATGGGTGATGGACAACTGCCCCAATACCCGGATGGTGCTGGGCGGCTATTCCCAGGGCGCCGGGGTCATCGACATCATCGCCGCCGTCCCCTTCCCTGCGGTCGGATTCAACGCTCCCCTGCCGCCCAACGCACCCGACCACGTCGCGGCGATCGCCGTCTTCGGCAATCCGACGGCGAAGGTGGGCCTCCCGATGACCTCAAGCCCCGTCTGGGGATCGAGGTCCATCGATCTGTGCAACGGTGGCGACCCGGTCTGTGGCCCCGGCGAGGACGTCGCGGCGCACCGCGCCTACACCGGTGGCCCGACCAACCAGGCCGCCAACTTCGTCGCCGGGCTTCTCTAGGTTCGACGAAAGTCACAGATTTTCGCTCATCCAGACAGGAATGTTCCGAGCGATCCGCCTGTTGATCTTGTTGCGAGTTACTTTTATTGCACACAAGATCGATGGGATTGCTTGGATCATGAACGCACACAACATTTCTCTCAGTGACGTCCGGGTTCGGGTTGCCGCCGCCGTAGGCGGGCTGGCATGTCTCGGCGCCCTGGCCACCGGCGCGCTGCTTCAGCAGTCGTCCACCGCCGTCGCCGACGGTGACATGCAGTTGGGCACGACCGTGACCCCGACCGCACCGGCCAACGCGCCCGCCATTGCCAAGGCCGAGCCGGCCATCAAGGGACCTGCCCCGCTGCCCACCGAGGAGCAGGGTTTGCCTGGCTGACCTGGGCAGAACCACCACCTCACAGGTACAGCTAGTATTTGCTGGGTGGCAATGATTTCGACGTTCGTACGGCGCCTCGCCGCGTGCTCTCTGGCCGCGGCAGGCGCCGTCGGCGGTTTGATGGTCTCTTCGTCGTTCAATTCGGGTGGTCTTCCTTCCGCACATGCGGATCCGTGCCCGCCCGTCGAAGTGATCTTCGCGCGCGGACGCAATGAGGCACCGGGCCCCGGCAGGCTGGGTAACGCGTTCATCGACGCCTTGCGGGCTCGGGTCCCCATGGAGGTCGCCGCATACGGCGCCAACTACCCGGCCAACACCGAGATCGCACAGGGCGCCAACGACGTCAGTTCACGGATCCAGTTCATGGCCGGCGCTTGTCCTGACACTCGACTGGTAGTCGGTGGCTACTCATTAGGTGCCGCCTCCGCCGCGGTCGCGCTGTCTGCCAACACCAACGGGTTCGGCTTCAAGAATCCACTTCCGCCCGGTGTCGACACCCACGTCGCCGCAGTGGTTCTGTTCGCAAACGTCACTCGCCGAATGGGTGGGGCGGGTGTCGGTCCGGCGTTCCGGGACAGGGTCTTTGAGGCATGCAACCCCGAGGATCCGATCTGCCGGACGGGAATGCCCGACTTCCAGAACGACTGGGGCAGCCATCTTCAGGATTCCTATATCAACGGCGGATTGGTGAATCAGGCCGCTGATTTCGCCGCCGCGCGAGTCCAATAAGTAGATCTCCGGCAGGTCACGGCACCAATACGTTTCGGAAACGTAGAGAATCGAAAAACGGTTACGTCAATTCGGTTGTCTACAATCGAACCGGTGATCTTGATGTCGAAGGGTCGAATCCGGTGGTGCGCCGCCATTCTCGCCGTGTTCAGCGCTGTGCTGACCACGGCCGCTCCCGTCGGTGTCGCTCCCGTCGCCTCGGCTGCGGCATGTCCGGACGCGGAAGTGATCTTTGCGCGCGGCAGGATGGAACCGCCAGGCGCGGGGCAGATCGGCAACGCTTTGGTGACGGCACTGCGCCAGAAGACCAAGAAGAACATCACGCTCTATTCGGTGAATTACCCGGCCGACACCCAAATCGACATGGGCGCCAACGATATGAGTCGCCGAATCCAGACGACCATGACCAACTGCCCGAAGACGCCCATCGTGCTGGGCGGGTACTCGCTCGGCGCGGCGGCCACCGATGTCGTTCTGGCCATGCCGTTCCCGATTCTCAACTTCAAGTTGCCACTGCCGGCGACCGCGAGCCCTCACATCGTGGCAATCGCGTTGTTCGGCAACGGTATTCAGTGGGTCGCCCCGATCACCCAGTTCAATCCTGCGTTCCAGAGCCGAACCATCGAGTTGTGCCACGGCAACGACCCGATCTGCAACCCGACGGACATGGAGAACTGGCAGACCTATTGGCCAGAGCACCTGGCGCCGGCGTACATCAAAGCAGGCATGGTGAACAAGGCCGCGAATTTCGTCGCAGGCAAGCTCGTCTGATCGCCGATACCGTCAGGCAGGCTCGACCGGTGGCCGCACCCGCAAGTCCCTGGTGATCAGGATGCGCGCCGACAGCTCATCGTCAGGCGGATAGTCGACGCGAACGAGCGAGAGACCGCGTGCGGGCGCCACAGGGAACGCACTGGACCGCGATGTCGCCTCCAGCAGGCCGGCGCACCAAGCAGCGTCTCGCCGGCCCTCTCCGACCGCGAGCAGGGCACCCACCAGTGACCGGACCATCGACCAGCAGAATGCATCGGCGCAGACCCGGGCCGTCACGATGTCGCCCTCGGCATCCCAGTCGAACCGCTGGAGATCGCGAATCGTGGTGGCGCCGTCGCGGTGCCGGCAGAACGCGGCAAAGTCGTGCAGGCCCACCAACGCGCGGGATGCCTCGGTCATCGCCGCGACGTCGAGGCGGCGTGGCCAGGGGGTGATGTAGCGGGCATGCTCCGGCACCGCACCGAAAGTGGCGGTGCTGAGCCGGTATTCGTAGTGCCGCCGCAGCGCGGAGAAGCGCGCGTCGAAACCCGCTGGGGCGCGGACGGCGTCGAGCACGCGCACGTCCTCGGGCAGGAATCGGCCCAGTCTGCGCACCAGAGGCTGAAATTCGGGATCTTGCGGGCGCGGGGTGCGCGGGTAGGCGTAGCCGAGCGAGTCGGCGGGGATATCCACATGCGCCACCTGACCGGAGGCGTGCACCCCGGTGTCGGTACGGCCTGCAGCCCGCAACTCCAGCGGCGTCCGGAACACCGTCGCGAGCGCCTCCTCCAGCACACCGGCGACGGTCCGCTGGCCGGCCTGAGCCGCCCAGCCGGCGAAATCCGTACCGTCGTAAGCGATCTGGAGGCGCAAACGAACAAACCCGCCATCGGTTTCGATGGCGGGTTCGTTCATTGCTTGGTTACTTGGCTTCATCCTCGGAGCCGGCCTTGTCCTCGGACTCGGTGGCGTCCTCGACGACCTCGTCGGTCTGGGCATCGGCGATCGCCTCATCGGCGACGTCAGCCTCGACAACCGGACTGTCCTCGACCGGGGCCTCGGTGCCTTCGGCAGCCTTGGCCTGAGCGGCCGCGGCACGACGTGCACGGTCGGCCTCGTTGGTCACGGTCTTCTCCCGCACCAGCTCGATGACCGCCATGGGCGCATTGTCGCCCTTGCGGCTCTCGACCTTGATGATGCGGGTGTAGCCGCCCTCACGGTCCGCGAAGAAGGGTCCGATCTCGGCGAACAGGGTGTGCACCACATCCTTGTCGCGGATCTTCTTGAGCACCTCACGCCGGTTGTTCAGCGTGCCCTTCTTGGCGTGGGTGATCAGCTTCTCGGCGTACGGACGCAGTGCCCGTGCCTTCGGCTCGGTGGTCTTGATACGGCCGTGCTCGAACAGCGACGTGGCCAGGTTGGCCAGGATCGCGGCCTGGTGCGAGGACGACCCGCCGAGGCGAGCACCCTTAGTGGGTTTGGGCATTGCGTCTATCTCCTAAGTGGGGCCGACCCCCGTATCAGGTAGGGCCGGGACGGAACTTCTGGTTTAGAGCTGTTCGGTTTCGGCGAAGTCCTGGTCGGTATCCAGGTCGTAGCCGGCGTCACCGGTCCAGGTGCCGGTGGCTACGTCGTAGCCGGCGACCTCGGACGGATCGAAGGTGGCCGGGCTGTCCTTGAGCGAGAGACCCAGCTGATGCAGCTTGATCTTGACCTCGTCGATGGACTTCTGGCCGAAGTTACGGATGTCGAGCAGATCCGACTCGGTACGAGACACCAACTCGCCCACCGTGTGCACGCCCTCGCGCTTGAGGCAGTTGTACGACCGCACCGTCAGGTCCAGGTCGTCGATCGGCAGCGCGAAGCTGGCGATGTGATCGGCCTCGGCCGGCGACGGGCCGATCTCGATGCCCTCGGCCTCGACATTGAGTTCCCGTGCGAGACCGAACAGCTCGACCAAGGTCTTACCGGCCGAAGCCAGTGCGTCCCGCGGGGTGATCGAGTTCTTGGTCTCGACATCGAGGATCAACTTGTCGAAGTCGGTGCGCTGCTCGACACGGGTGGCCTCGACCTTGTAGGTCACCTTGAGCACCGGCGAGTAGATGGAATCGACCGGGATCCGGCCGATCTCGGCGCCGGAAGCCTTGTTCTGCACGGCAGGCACGTAACCGCGACCCCGCTCGACGACGAGCTCGACCTCGAGCTTGCCCTTCTCGTTCAGGGTGGCGATGTGCATGTCGGGGTTGTGCACCGTGACACCGGCCGGCGGCACGATATCGCCGGCGGTGACCGCACCCGGGCCCTGCTTACGCAGGTACATGGTGACCGGCTCGTCCTCCTCGGAGGACACGACCAGACCCTTGAGGTTCAGGATGATGTCGGTGACGTCTTCCTTCACCCCGGGAACGGTGGTGAACTCATGCAGCACACCGTCGATGCGGATGCTGGTCACCGCTGCGCCCGGGATGGACGACAGCAGCGTGCGCCGCAGCGAGTTGCCGAGGGTGTAACCGAAACCGGGCTCCAGCGGTTCGATGGTGAACCGTGAACGGTTGTCGGCCAACACTTCTTCGGAAAGTGTGGGTCGCTGTGAGATCAACATGGTGTTTCTATCTCCTTCTCGGCACCCGCTATTTGATGCCGTTACGGTGTCACTCGGCCAGTTGGCCGGGCGACATTACTTCGAGTAGAACTCGACGATGAGCTGCTCGGTGAGCGGCACCTGGATCTGGGCCCGCACCGGCAGCTGGTGCACCAGCACCCGCTGACGTTCGCCGACGACCTGCAGCCAGCCCGGGATCGGACGCTCGCCGGCGGTGGCCCGCGAGAGCTCGAACGGCAGGGTGTTCAGCGACTTGTCTTTGACGTCGATGATGTCGTACTGCGACACCCGGTAGCTCGGGATGTTGACCTTCACACCGTTGACGGTGAAGTGGCCGTGGCTGACCAGCTGGCGCGCCATCCGGCGGGTGCGGGCGAGCCCGGCCCGGTAGACGACGTTGTCCAGACGGCTTTCCAGGATCTGCAGCAGGTTCTCGCCGGTCTTGCCAGCCTTGCGGTTGGCCTCTTCGTAGTACTTACGGAACTGCTTCTCCATGACGCCGTAGGTGAAGCGAGCCTTCTGCTTCTCCTGCAGCTGGGTGCGGTATTCGCTCTCCTTGATCCGCGCGCGACCATGCTGGCCGGGCGGGTAGGGGCGCTTTTCGAACGACTGATCGCCGCCGACGAGGTCGACGCCGAGGCGACGCGACTTGCGGGTCGCGGGTCCGGTATAACGAGCCATGTTTGAGGTCCTCTCCTAAATTCTCGTTAGACCCGGCGCCGCTTGGGCGGGCGGCAGCCGTTGTGCGGCTGCGGAGTGACGTCAGAGATGGCGCCGACCTCGAGTCCGGCGGCCTGCAGCGAACGGATCGCGGTCTCGCGGCCCGAGCCCGGGCCCTTCACGAACACGTCGACCTTCTTGACACCGTGCTCCTGCGCCTTGCGGGCTGCGTTCTCGGCGGCCAGCTGCGCGGCGAACGGCGTCGACTTGCGCGAACCCTTGAAGCCGACGTGGCCCGAGGATGCCCAGGCGATGACGTTGCCCTGCGGATCGGTGATGGAGACGATCGTGTTGTTGAACGTGCTCTTGATGTGCGCGGCGCCGTGCGGGATGTTCTTCTTTTCCCGGCGGCGGGTCTTGGCAGCACCCTTCTTGGGCGCGCCCTTCTTGGCTTGTGCCATCTCGGATTACCTGGCCTTCTTCTTGCCGGCGATGGTGCGCTTGGGGCCCTTGCGGGTACGCGCATTGGTCTTGGTCCGCTGACCACGCACCGGCAGGCCGCGGCGATGGCGCAGGCCCTGGTAGCAGCCGATCTCGATCTTGCGGCGGATGTCTGCCTGAACCTCGCGGCGCAGGTCACCCTCCACCTTCAGGTTGGCTTCGATGAATTCGCGGAGCTGGCTGACCTGATCGTCGGTCAGGTCCTTGCTGCGCTGGTTCCGGTCGATACCGGTGCCGTCCAGGATTTCCTGGGAACGGGTACGGCCGATGCCGTAAATGTAGGTCAGCGCGATCTCCATGCGCTTATCGCGCGGCAGATCGACGCCCATGAGACGTGCCATGTGGCAGTGATTCCTTCTAGGTTGCGGAGGTCTGTTCCCAGTCCGTTCCCCTCACGGGGTCCGGCCTCCGTGCCGGACGTGATGAGCAGCGAATCTGCTCAGTGGTACTGGGAGGTCTGCATTCAGTTGTGGGTGGAGCTGCTTGAGCTCGGGACTAGCCCTGCCGCTGCTTGTGCCGCGGATCAGAGCAGATCACCATGACCCGCCGATGCCGACGGATCACCCTGCACTTGTCGCAGATCGGCTTGACGCTCGGGTTGACCTTCACGGCTTCGCGATCCTTCTTGGTTGTGCGGTGACGGGCGCGAGCGCTCGTCACACATTCGGTGTGGTTGCGGTTGAGGGCGAGTTACTTGTATCGGTACACAATGCGGCCCCGGGACAGGTCGTATGGAGAGAGCTCCACCACGACGCGGTCCTCGGGCAGGATGCGGATGTAGTGCTGCCGCATCTTGCCGCTGATGTGGGCCAGGACCTTGTGTCCGTTCTCCAACTCAATGCGGAACATCGCATTGGGCAGGGGTTCGACCACGCGACCCTCGACCTCGATGGCACCGTCTTTCTTTGCCATACTGTCTGACGATCCTTGCTTTCGTTTCGTATCGTGCGCCCGCTTTTTGCAGTCGGTGCACACCTTCGTTCCGACTTCAAAACGTGGGCTGAATCGGTGAAACGAAGAAGTTCCAATGACCGGGCACGAGAAGAGTCGGCGCGGAAGCCGCACCGTTGGTCCACAATACCCTCTGCTATGGCCAGCACCCAAATCGCCGGAGCGGCACCTCACAATCGGTCATGTGAGGAGGTCAGCGCCGAAATCAGTGGACGGCGGGAGCATAATTGAAAGCGATATGACTGGACCCGCGCCCCAGCCCCGCAAGCCCGTGATTCTCTCCGTCGACGACGACCCTGCCGTCTCTCGTGCCGTGGCCCGCGATCTTCGCCGCCACTACGGCGAGCGGTACCGCATCGTGCGCGCCGAATCCGGCCCGGACGCCCTGGAAACCCTGCACGAACTCAAGCTGCGTGGCGACGCCGTCGCGGTGTTCGTCGCCGACTACCGGATGCCGCAGATGAGCGGCATCGAGTTCCTCGAAGCAGCGATGGACCTCTACCCGATGGCCCGGCGGGTCCTGCTGACCGCCTACGCCGACACCACCGCGGCCATCGACGCCATCAACGTCGTCGACCTCGACCATTACCTGCTCAAGCCGTGGGATCCACCGGAGGAAAAGCTGTACCCGGTGATCGACGGCCTTCTGGAATCGTGGCATGCGGTCGGCGATCGGGCCATCCCGTACACGAAGGTCATCGGCCACCAGTGGAATCCCCGGTCCTGGGAAGTGCGTCAGTTCCTGGCCCGCAACGCCTACCCCTTCAAGGCGTTCACCGCCGAGGAGCCCAAGGGCAAGCAGCTGCTCGACGCCGCCGGCCTCGACGGTAGGCAGCTTCCGGTCGTCATCACCGAGGAGGGCACCCCACTGGTCGAACCGTCGGACGCCGAACTCGCCGACCTGCTGGGGCTGTCCACCAACCCGTCGCTGGAAATGTACGACCTCGCGGTCATCGGCGGCGGACCCGCCGGACTCGCGGCAGCGGTGTACGGCGCCTCCGAGGGGCTGAACACCGTGCTCATCGAACGCGCGACCACCGGCGGTCAGGCCGGGCGCAGTTCGCGGATCGAGAACTATCTCGGATTCGAGAACGGCGTCTCCGGAATCGAGCTCACCACCACCGCTCGGCGCCAGGCCGAGCGGTTCGGTGCCGAGGTCATCACCACCCGCAAGGCGGTCAAGCTCCAGGCCGGCGAGGTCGGCACGGCCCGCACCATCTCGTTCGAGGACCACAGCACCATCGGTGCCCGCGCCGTCATCCTCGCCACCGGCGTGGAGTACCGCGAACTCTCGGTGTCCGGCTGTTCGGCGGCCGATGAGTCCAACCTCATCGGCAAGGGCGTCTACTACGGCGCCTCGGTGTCGGATGCCTCCGAGTGCGCCGGCGAAGACGTCTACATCGTCGGCGGCGCCAACTCGGCAGGCCAAGCGGCGATGTTCATGTCCAAGCAAGCCAAATCGGTGACTCTGCTGGTGCGTGGGCCGTCGCTGGAGACGTCGATGTCCTACTACCTGATCCAGCAGATCGAGCAGACGCCCAACATCAGCGTGCGCACCTGCACCGAGGTGGTCGGCACCAGCGGCAGGGACGACCATCTGGTGGGCCTGACGCTGGAGGACCGGCGCACCGGAGAGCGCGAAGAGGTGCACTCGACGCGGCTGTGCTGTTTCATCGGCGCGACGCCTCGCACCGACTGGCTCGACGGCGTGGTGGCCCGCGACGACCACGGTTTCATCCTGGCCGGACCCGATCTGCGCGACGTCTGCGGTTGGGGTCTGGAACGTCCGCCGCACCATTTGGAAACAAGTGTGCCCGGTGTGTTTGTTGCAGGAGATGTACGCGCCGAATCCGCGAAGCGGGTGGCGGCTGCCGTCGGTGAGGGGTCGATGGCCGTCATGCTCGTGCACCGCTACTTGGCCGAGGCATAGAAAAGGAACTGAACACGATGGGCGAAACCTGCGTGCGCGACGAACTGCGGACACTGTTCCTGTTCGAGCACCTCACCGACGACCAGCTCGACACGTTGTGCCGTGCCGGCACCATCGAGACGTTCCCTGCGGGTCCGATCGTCACCGAAGGTGAGCAGGCCACCTGCTTCTACGTGCTGATCGATGGCGAACTGATCATGTCGAAGCGCTCCGGCGGCGTCGACATCCAGACCAATCGCACCTCGCAGCGTGGCGTGTACTTCGGCGCGTGGTCGGCGTACATCCCCGGCGAGGAGCACATCTACATGGCCTCGGTTCGGTTGGTGGAGCCGTCGCGGGTGTTCGTATTGGACGCCGACGCGTTCGCCGCGTTCATGCGGGCGCAGTTCCCCATGGCCGTGCACCTTCTGGAGGGGCACCTCGTCGGCGGCAGGCGCCAGAGCCAGATCATCGGACAGCGCGAGAAACTGCTGGCGCTGGGCACCATCACCGCCGGGCTCACCCACCAGCTGAACAACCCGGCGGCCGCCACCGCCCGCGCCGTGGCCGACCTGCGTGAGGGTGTCGGCAAGATGCGGCACAAGCTCGCCATGCTCGCCGACGGCAAGTTCTCCCCCGAGGCGCTGCGAGTACTCGTCACCATCCAGGACCAGGTCGCCGAACAGGTCGCCAAGAACAAGGGTGTCGAACTCACCGCGCTGGAAACCACCGACCGCGAGGACCAGGTCGGTGAGTGGCTCGAGGACCGTGGGATCGTCGGTGCGTGGGACTACGCGCCCACCTTCGTCGAAGCCGGCCTCGACATCGACTGGCTGGAGGGCATCTCGGCCCAGATCGACGACGTCGACGCCACCGCTTCGTTGCAGGCCGCCACCGGCTGGCTGAAATACACCATCGACAACGAGCTGCGGATGAACGAGATCGCCGAAGCCAGCCGCCGGATCTCCGCGTTGCTGGCCGGCGCCAAGCAGTACTCGCAGATGGACCGCGGCTCGTATCAGAGCGCCGACGTCCACGAACTGCTGCGCAGCACCATCATGATGTTCGGCGACAAGATCGGGCATCAGGGCAAGCCGATCACCCTGATCAAGGATCTGGACAAGTCACTGCCCGAATTGCAGTGCTACCCAGGCGATCTCAATCAGGTGTGGACCAACATCATCGACAACGCCATCCAGGCGATGAACGGGCACGGCACGTTGACGATGCGTACCGCGCGCGAGAGCGACGAGATGATCCGGGTCGAGATCTGCGATGACGGGCCGGGTATCCCCGAGGACATCATCGGCCGTATCTTCACGCCGTTCTTCACCACCAAGCCGTTCGGCGAGGGCACCGGGCTCGGCCTTGACCTGGCCTGGCGCATTGTCGTGGAGAAGCACGGCGGGGACATGCGCGTGGTGTCCGAACCGGGAAACACCCGCTTCATCGTCTGCCTGCCCGTGATCGCCCCGCGGCCCGACGAGGCCGACCCCGCCGAATAGTTCGCCTCATGCGGATCCAATCGGAATACCGGCGGCGGCGCGACGGGTTGACTTGATCCATGACACAGGGCACATCCTCTTCGCGCGAGCGCTCATCGAAACCGAATCTCGGACCGTACGGCGTCTTCGGCCACTACACCCAGTGGCAGCAGCTCTCCCCCGCTCAACTGCAAGAGATCGAAGCACTCGGTTATGGCGCCATCTGGGCCGGCGGATCACCACCCGCCGAGTTGGATTGGGTCGAGCCGCTGCTGGCGAGCACCACCACCCTGCAGGTGGCCACCGGCATCGTGAACATCTGGACCGCCGACGCGGGCCCGACGGCGGAGTCGTTCCACCGCATCGACAACGCCTACCCCGGCCGTTTCCTGCTGGGCATCGGCGTGGGCCACCGCGAGGCGATCACCGAATACAAGAAGCCGCTCGACGCCCTCAACGATTATCTGGACAAGCTCGACGAGCACGGTGTACCCAAGGACCGTCGTGTCGTCGCCGCGCTGGGCCCGAAGGTGCTGCAGCTGTCCGCGGACCGGTCGGCGGGCGCGCACCCGTACCTGACCACCCCGGAGCACACCAGGCAGGCGCGTGAACTGCTCGGCAGCGAGGCTTTTATCGCCCCCGAGCACAAGGTCGTGCTGACCACCGACGCCGAGCAGGCCCGCGCGGCCGGCCGCAAGACCCTGGAGATCTACCTCAACCTGGACAACTACCTCAACAGCTGGAAGCGGTTGGGGTTCACCGACTCCGACGTGGCCAAGCCGGGCAGCGATCGCCTGGTGGATGCGGTGGTCGCGCACGGCACCGTCGACGCGATTGCGGCACGCCTGCGTGAGCACCGCGATGCCGGCGCCGACCACGTGCCGGTGCAGGTGCTCACCTCGCCGGACAAGCTCGTCGCCGCATTGACCGAACTCGCCGGTCCGCTGGGCCTGCGGTAACCGAAAGGGACAGCCATGACGATCAATGTGGGCCGCTACGGGGTGTGGACATTCGGCAAGGTCTCCCCCGAACAGGCCGTCGCCATCGAGAAGCTAGGTTATGGCGCCGTGTGGATCGGCGGCTCCCCGGCCGGGGATCTGCCCTTCGCCGAGGGCATCCTGGACGCCACCGACACCCTGCAACTGGCCACCGGCATCATCAACGTGTGGACGTCGCCGGCCGAACAGTCCGCCGAGACCTACCACCGTCTGGAGAAGTCTCATCCCGGACGTTTCCTGCTGGGTATCGGTATCGGGCATCCGGAGCACACCGAGGAATACCGCAAACCTTACGACGTCCTGGTCGAGTACCTCGACGCACTGGACGCCGCAGGTGTGCCCCCGGAGCGACGGGTGGTCGCCGCGCTCGGCCCGAAGGTACTGCGCCTCTCGCGTGATCGCAGCGCCGGTGCGCATCCGTACCTGACCACGCCCGAGCACACCGCCGAGGCCCGGAAGGTGTTGGGAGAGGGCGTTTTCCTGGCGCCCGAGCACAAGGTGGTTCTGACCGACGGTTCACCCGAGGCGACCGAGGCGGCCCGCAAGGTCGGCCGCGAGACCGTCGACTTCTATCTGAATCTGAGCAACTACCTGAACAACTGGCGCCGGCTGGGCTTCAGCGAAGAGGACATCGCCAAGCCCGGTAGCGACACGTTGATCGACGCCGTGGTGGCGCACGGCACCGCCGATGCGATCGCCGCGCGACTGACGGAGCATCTCGACGCGGGCGCCGATCACGTGACCATTCAGGTGCTCGGCGGATGGGACAAGCTGTTGCCGACCCTGACCGCACTTGCCGGACCGTTGGGCCTCAAGGCATAGCGCAACGACCGAAGTGACCCGCCGCCCACGGCGACAGGTCACTTCGGTCATCGATGCCGCTATCGGCGGCCGCTTCCCGCATGTTCGGCACGGCGGTGGTTGCCGCCGCCGTCAGCATGCCGGTCACCGCGGTCGTGGCGGCCCGCCGACCTGCGCGGGCCGGGATCCGAAGAGCCGCTGTCGCGCCCGTTCGCGGACGGACCCTTGGCGTCATCCCGAGCGGGCGTGCGGGGTGCGTCCCGGCGTGCCGTCTTGGGCGTATCGTCCTGTTCCGCAGTCGAATCGGTGTCGCTGGAGGTGGTCGCGGGAGTCGCCGGAGTTGCCGGAGTTGCCGGGGTCGCGGGAGTTGCCGGGGTTGCCGGCGTCGCGGGCGTGGCCGGGGTGGCCGGGGTGGCCGCATCCTCACGATTCACCGCCGCCGCAAGCCTTCTCGCTGCGGCCGGATTCTGTTCGGCGACCGCGGCCACCTGCTGCTGCGCGGAGTCCGCGCTCTCGGCGGCAGTCGCGTCCTGCTCATCGGCAGCACGATCCTTGGCCGCCGCAAGCATTCTGGCCACTACCGGATTCTTCTTGACCGCCGCCGCAATCCGCTGCGCAATGGTCGGGGCGCTCTTCGTGGTGGCAGCCGGCTCCGCTGCCGCCAGCGTCGCAACCGCGGTCGGGGCGGCCTCGGCAGCCGGATCCGTAGCCGCCGCTGCTGCGACATCCGCGGCCAGCGCAGTCGCCGGCTCGACCGATTCGACACTCTGCAGTTGCTGGCTCAGCGTCGAAAGCTGTGCCGCCACAGCCGGGTCGGCCGCATCAGTGGTCGCCGTGGCGAGCTGATCGGTGAGCGTCTCCAGCTGTGCCGCGACCGTCGGATCCGCCGCCGCGATCGCAGCGAGCTGCTGGGCCGGCGTAGCCGCGGCGGCGGTGGCAGCTGCAGCGGCGTCCGTAGCCGTCGAGGCGGTGTTCAGCGTCACCATCCGCGACGAATCCAGCGGTGTGGTCAGGGCCGTCAACGCCACCGCGGGATCTGCTGCCGCACTGCTGGTCAACGCCTTGATCACCGCCACGGCTGCCTTCGGTGTCCAGTCGGTGCGGTAGACGCCGAAGTTGTCCTCGTCGTTCGTGCTTCCGGTGTTGGTGTCCTGCAAGGTGTAGATGAACGCCGGACCGGCGTAGGGCAGCGTGCGCCAGTCGGTGACCATGTCCTGGATGTAGTCCGCCTGCTGCTGCTCACTCACGGCGTTGGTCGGCAAGCCGTACTCGGTGGACCAGATCTGCTTGCTGACATCACCATTGGCCACCATCAGATTCCGGATGTCGGTGAGCTGATTGATCGGCGAATTGGCCAGGGTCTCACCCTCGGAGAACTTCGTCGTGTACTGGTACGGGTGGAACGACAATGCGTCGAAGTTGCCCTCGGCGCCGGCCGCGTACATCCCCTTCACGAAGTCCACCGGGTTCATCGTCAGGTTGCCCCACGTGAGACCCGCGCCGACCACGCCCCCGATCACGGTGGCGTCCGGATCGGCAGCCTTGATCTGCGGGTAGGCCGCCTTCAACAACTGGGTGTACGACGCCGGATCCGGTTGCGGGTTATAGAAGAAACCGGCATTCGGTTCGTTCCACACCTCATAAGCCGAGATCTTGCCGGCGTACCTGTCGGCCAGAACCCCCGTGAAGTTTCCGAACGTCTGGGGGTTCGACGGCGGCGTGTAGTACCCCGACCCGGGCTTGGAAGCCCACGACGGTGTGGTGGTGACCGCCGCCAGCACACCCATGTTGCGTTCGGCCGCCGCATTCACCAGGTTGTCGAGCGCGGTCCAGTTGTAGTAACCCGGCGCCTGCTCGATACCCGCCCAGAAGACACCGATGCGAATGGTGTTGACTCCCATGGCCTGCATCGCATCCAGCGCCTGGTCCTGCGCTGCGGGCGAGTCCCAGATGAGGTCGGAATCGGCGATACCCAGTGTGTCCGAAGACGTGTCGATCGCCGCCGCCAGCGCCACGTCCATGGGCGTGGTCCCCGGACCTGTGTACGCCAGCACCGCCGAGGCGCTGATGATCGCGATGGAGCCGACCACGAATTTATTGGTCCTGCAAACGATGTGCCTCACGATGATTTCCCTTCCCCTTGGTGAGCTGCGTCACTAGGAGCCATACCCGGGGTCTCGCGGCGTCATTCACTCAGCTTGGGAAAGGAAGTAACTGTAGAAAATGGCAGATCCGTCAATCTTGCAGTTCAACGGCTGATGCAGCAAATCAACGATCTTGAAAATAATTAGCTAGAACCGCTAGCGATGGGTAGGGTGCCGGAATACCTGTTTCATGCCGTCACCAGCGGAATTGACGCCTCCGGCCGTCTGCCGAAAGGGCCTCCAGCAACTTCCGGGCCCATCCGGGCGGAAACGGCAAAAGTACAAACGCCGGCGCGCTCTGCTCATCCGCCGCCGGAAAGTTTTTTTGAAATGGTGCCGCTCGAGGGCCGTCATCGCATCGTCAGGCGCCGCTATACCCACGACGGAGTGACGAATCGACCGCAGTGGTGAGCTCAGGTCACCTATTGACCGCGCACCAAATACCGCGCCTCGCAACGGACGTCGAAGTTGACCGAGTTGGCGATGAAGCACAGCTGGTGGGCACGCTCATGTACGCCGGGCAGCTTGTCGGCATCCCGCGGGTCGTCGATCTCCACCTGCGGGCGCAAGATCACGTCGGAGAAGTGCCCGCCACCGTCCGGCGTCTCGACCATGGTGCCGGACGGGTGATCGGTATAGCCGGTGACGACGATTCCCTGTTGCGCGCAGAGCGCCAGCACCCACAGCATGTGGCATTGCGACAGGGTGGCCACCAGCAGTTCCTCGGGATTCCACCGATCCGGCGACCCGCGGAAAGCCGGGTCGGCGGACCCGGGGATCGTGGCCTTGCCGGGCGCGCTGAGGTCGTGCGAACGCGCATAGTCGCGATATCCACTGGTTCCCGTACCGGTGTTCCCGGTCCACGTCACGTCCAGCTCGTACTCGTGAACCCCGGCCATCCGTCACCTCAGCGGTCGATCGTTGCCGGCGCGGCAGCCCCGCGCCGAAGTAAATATAGGTCGGCGATCCGCCGTCCGATCGCCCGGTGACGGCCTCTTGCCAACTCGACAGCACCATTACTAGGATATGCAAGTATCTCGGGTCGCGGCCCGGATCTCTCGCGCACAACTCTCTGGGCACAACCTCTCGGGACGGACGTCATGACCACACAGATTCCGCACTTCATCAACGGCGAGCGCAGCAACCTCGCATCCACCCGCACCGCCGACGTGCTCAACCCCAGCACCGGCGAGGTCCAGGCCCAGGTGCTGCTGGCCTCGACCGCCGACGTCGACACCGCCGTCGCCAACGCCGTCGAAGCCCAGAAAGTATGGGCCGGATTCAACCCGCAACGCCGCGCCCGGGTCTTCATGAAATTCGTCGACCTGGTCAACCAGAACGCCGACGAACTCGCCCAACTGCTGTCCATCGAACACGGCAAGACCGTGCCCGACTCCCTCGGCGACATCCAGCGCGGTATCGAGGTCATCGAATTCGCCATCGGCATCCCACACCTACTCAAGGGCGAATTCACCGAAGGCGCGGGCACCGGCATCGACGTGTACTCGATCCGCCAGCCCCTCGGCGTCGTCGCCGGCATCACCCCGTTCAACTTCCCCGCCATGATCCCGCTCTGGAAAGCCGGCCCCGCCCTGGCATGCGGAAACGCCTTCATCCTCAAGCCCTCCGAACGCGACCCCTCGGTGCCGCTGCGCCTGGCCGAACTGTTCATCGAGGCGGGCCTACCCCCGGGCGTCTTCCAGGTCGTCCAAGGCGACAAGGAGGCCGTCGACGCCATCCTCACCCACCCGGACGTGCAGGCCGTCGGCTTCGTCGGCAGCTCCGACATCGCGCAGTACATCTACTCCACCGCCGCCGCACACGGAAAACGCTCGCAATGCTTCGGCGGCGCCAAGAACCACATGATCGTGCTGCCCGACGCCGACCTCGACCAGGCCGTCGACGCCCTCATCGGCGCCGGCTACGGCAGCGCCGGTGAACGATGCATGGCGATCAGCGTCGCCGTGCCCGTCGGCGAAGAAACCGCAAACCGCCTGCGCGCCAGGCTCGTCGAGCGCGTCAACCAGCTGCGCGTCGGACACAGCCTGGACCCCAAAGCCGACTACGGCCCACTGGTCACCGGCGCCGCACTCGAACGCGTCCGCGACTACATCGGCCAAGGCGTCGACGCCGGCGCCGAACTCGTCGTCGACGGCCGCGAACGCGCCACCGACGAACTCACCTTCGACGACCAGGACCTGTCGAAGGGCTACTTCATCGGCCCCACCCTGTTCGACCACGTCACCACCGACATGTCGATCTACACCGACGAAATCTTCGGACCCGTGCTGTGCATCGTGCGCGCCGAGGACTACGAAGCCGCCCTCGAACTACCCACCAAACACGAATACGGCAACGGCGTAGCCATCTTCACCCGCGACGGCGACGCAGCCCGCGACTTCGTCTCCCGCGTCCAGGTCGGCATGGTCGGGGTCAACGTACCCATCCCGGTTCCGGTGGCCTACCACACCTTCGGCGGCTGGAAGCGCTCCGGCTTCGGCGATCTCAACCAACACGGACCCGCCTCGATCCAGTTCTACACCAAGGTCAAGACCGTCACCGAGCGCTGGCCCTCAGGCATCAAGGATGGCGCCGAGTTCGTCATCCCGACCATGAAGTAGCCGGCCATGTTCGAGTTGGATGACGACGAACGCGTCATCACCGAGACGGCTGCCGCCTTCGCCGAGAAACGTATCGCCCCTTTCGCGTTGGAATGGGATGAAAACCATCACTTCCCGACCGATGTGCTGCGCGCAGCAGCCGACCTGGGCATGGGCGGTATCTACTGCTCCGAGGATGCCGGTGGCAGCGGGTTACGCCGCCTTGATGCGGTGCGTATCTTCGAGGCCCTCGCCGCCGCCGATCCGAGCATCGCGGCGTTCCTGTCCATCCACAACATGTCCGCGTGGATGGTGGACAGCTACGGCACCGAAGAGCAGCGAAAGATGTTGGTGCCCAAGCTCTCCTCGATGGAGACCATCGCCAGCTACTGCCTGACCGAACCTGGCGCCGGATCGGATGCGGCAGCGTTGCGTACCAGGGCCGTTCGGGATGGGGAGCACTATGTCCTGGACGGAGTGAAGCAGTTCATCTCCGGGGCGGGCGTCTCAGATCTGTATGTGGTGATGGCCCGAACGGGTGCCGACGGCCCGCGCGGCATCTCGGCCTTCGTCATCGAGAAGGACACGCCGGGGCTGAGTTTCGGCGTCAACGAGCAAAAGATGGGCTGGAATGCGCAGCCCACCGCCCAGGTCGTCTTCGAGGGCGCCCGGGTGCCCGCCGAGGCACTCCTGGGGGGCACCGAAGGCACCGGCTTCGGGATAGCGATGAACGGCCTCAATGGCGGCCGCATCAATATCGCCGCCTGCTCGCTGGGTGGGGCACAGACCGCCTATGACAAGACGGTGGCCTACCTGGCGGACCGGCAGGCTTTCGGGGGTGCCCTGCTCGACGAGCCGACCATCCGGTTTGCGTTGGCCGACATGGCCACCAGCCTGGAGACGTCGCGGATCATGTTGTGGCGGGCGGCTTCCGCCCTCGACAGCAATCATCCCGACAAGGTGGCCCTGTGCGCGATGGCAAAGCGCTACGTCACCGATGCCTGCTACCAGGTGGCCGACCAGGCGCTGCAACTGCACGGCGGCTACGGCTATCTCAAGGAATACGGGTTGGAGAAAATCCTCCGGGATCTGCGGGTGCACCGCATTCTCGAGGGAACGAACGAGATCATGCGCGTGGTCATCGGCAGGGCGGAAGCCGCCCGCGCCAAGGCCGCCGGATAACGAGAGGTGGGGCACTGATGAGCACCGTTGCTTTTCTGGGGCTGGGAAACATGGGCGGCCCGATGGCGGCCAATCTGGTCGCCGGCGGATATACCGTCCACGGGTTCGACCCTGTGGCCGCGCTCGCAGAACAGGCTGCGGCCAAGGGCGCGAAGACTTTTGGCACCGGCGCTGAGGCGGTCGCCGAGGCGGACGTGGTGATCACGTCGCTGCCCAACGGCAACATCGTCAAACGCTGCTACGCCGAGGTGCTGCCGGCCGCGAAAACAGGCGCACTGTTCATCGACACCTCGACGATCTCGGTCGACGACGCCCGCGACATCCACCGCCAGGCCGTCGATGCCGGTTTCGCTCAGCTCGACGCGCCGGTCTCCGGCGGTATCAAGGGCGCCACCGCGGGCACGCTGGCCTTCATGGTGGGCGGCGAGAGCGAGGCCGTGGAGCGTGGCCGGCCCGTGTTGGAACCCATGGCGGGCAAGATCATCCACTGCGGCGACTCGGGCGCCGGCCAGGCCGCCAAGGTGTGCAACAACATGGTGCTCGCCGTGCAACAGATCGCCATCGGTGAAGCGTTCGTGCTGGCCGAGAAGCTGGGTCTGGACAAGCAGTCCCTGTTCGACGTCATCACCGGGGCCACCGGCAATTGCTGGGCGGTACAGGTCAATTGCCCGGTTCCGGGACCCGTACCCACCTCGCCGGCCAACAACGACTTCAAGCCCGGGTTCGCCACCGCGCTGATGAACAAGGACCTCGGCTTGGCGATGGCTGCGGTGTCATCGACGGGATCGGCCGCACCGCTGGGCACCCACGCAGCCGAGATCTACGCCAAGTTCGCCGAAGAACACGCGGACAAGGATTTCAGCGCCGTCATCGAGCTGATCCGCGGCTGACGCCGGCGCGCCATCAGCGCGACATCCACCAGTGGCGGTGCAACCGCGCGCACCCGTCGGCGGTCCACCCCTCGTAATCGGTGCGCACCGCGGCAGCGCCGGTGAAGTCCTGACTCGCCGTGTACGTCGTCGGGACAACCACGGTGGCCAGCTTGGCCCCCGTTGCGGCACGCAGCCCGTGCACCGAGCCGGCCACCGCCAGCACCGACTCCGGGCCCAGCCCCAGTTCCCAGAGCGTATGGCCGTACAGGTCAGGTTCGCGGGACGGTCGGGGCAGATCGTCGGGGGTGACGATGGCCTCGGCCATCCCCTCGCCGATCAGCTGCCGCACCAGCGGCTCCACCCACTGCGAGGAGCCGGTGCTGACCGCGGCGATCGAGATACCGGCCGCGTACAGGCTGTTCGCCAGATCAACCAGGCCGGTCCGAGGGATCACGTCACCGTCGAGCACCCATTCGGCGAACGCGTCGTTCTTGGTGTGCTGGATGTAGCTGGCGATCTCCGCACTGATCCGCCCATAACCGCGCCGGCGCAGCGCCGACGCGATCCGCCGCCGTTCGTCACCGATACAGACCAGCCTGCCGTATTCGGCGGCGGTCCAGCTGATATCGAAACCGTGGGCGGCGAACGCCGCGTTGAACGCGCGCCGCTGACCATCGCGCTCGATATCGGCCAGGGCGCCGTCCACATCGAAGATCACTGCCTGCAGCGGCTCGACCACAGCGCCTGCGGGCCTGCCGGCGTCCCACCAGAAAATTTCCCGTCGCTCCGCTTGCACGGTTTCACCCCTCATCCGCATATCGTGGCCCAGGTCACACCTGGACGGCCTCCCCCAAAGGGGGGATTCGGCAGGTCAACTTGCGCAGAATGGTGGCCATGTCATCCCAGCCGGAAGCCGAAGGCGGATCGCGCACGCCCTTGCGGCTGGTCCTGGTCGACGACCACGAGATGGTCATCGAGGGGCTCAAGGCGATGCTCGCCGCGTTCGGCGACCGGGTGCAGGTGGTGGGCCAGGCTGTCGGCACCGACCGCGCGCTGGACGTCGTGGACGAACTCGACCCGGACATCGTGCTCTGCGACGTCCGGATGCAGGGTTCCAGCGGCCTGGATCTGTGTCTCGAATTGCGGGAGCGCAACCCCCATCGCAGGGTCGTCATGCTGTCGGTCTACGACGACGAGCAATACCTGTTCCAGGCGTTGCGGGTGGGGGCCTCGGGCTACCTGCTCAAGAGCATCGGCAGCGATGAACTGGTCCGGCAGCTGGAATTCGTGCATGTCGGGCAGACCGCGCTGGACCCGGGGATGGCCGCCCGTGCCGCCGATACCGCCGCCCGCCTGCAACGCGACGAATTCTGGCCGGGCGCACGCCAAGGTCTGACCCAGCGTGAGAGCGAAATCCTGTCGTACGTGGTCAACGGTCTGTCCAATCGCGGGATCGCCACCAAATTGGTGATCGGCGACGAAACGGTGAAGAGCCATCTCAGTTCGATCTACCGCAAGCTCGGGGTCACCGACCGCACCGGAGCGGTGGCCACCGCGCTACGTGAGGGGATCTACCGATGACCGACGCCGGCCACCTCCCGGGTCGTCCCGCTCCCGCCCGCGCGAACCTGCTGACCGCCGACGGCGAACTGGCCCTGCTGCGCGAGCTCATCCAGGCAGCCTCCAGCGGTCCCGGCGTCGAGCCGCTGGCGGCCGCCGCAGCCCGGATGATCACCGCAGCCACCGGCACCGACGTGTGTTTCGTGCACGTGCTCGACGACACCGAACGATCACTCACGCTGGCCGGTGCGACGCCGCCGTTCGACAGCGAGGTGGGCAAGATCCGGCTCCCACTCGGCCACGGTGTCTCCGGATGGGTGGCAAGCCACCGGGAGACGGTGGTGATCATCGCCGACAAAGAGGCCGACCCGCGCTACCTGCCTTTCGAGTCGCTGCGAGGATCCGACTTCACCTCGATGGTGTCGGTACCGATGGAGACCGATCCGGGCGGACTGGTCGGCGTGCTCAACGTGCACACCGTGGCGCGCCGCGAGTTCGGTGCCCGCGATGTGGAGTTGCTGCTGGTGATCGGCAAGCTGATCGCCGGCGCCATGCACCAGGCGCGGTTGCACCGGCAGCTGGTGGTGCGCGAACGCGCCCACGAGAACTTCGTCGAACAGGTCATCCAGGCCCAAGAGATCGAACGCAGGCGCCTGGCGGGCGACATCCACGACGGGATATCGCAGCGGTTGATCACGTTGTCGTACTGGCTGGACGCGGCCACCCGAACCGTGGCCGAGAATCCTTCTGCGGCCGGCGAGCAACTCGGCCGGGCCCGCGAGCTGGTCGATCTGACGCTGCAGGAGGCACGGGCGGCGATCGGCGGCCTTCGGCCACCGGTGCTCGACGATCTCGGTCTGGCCGGCGGGCTGGCCAGCCTGGCGCGGTCCATCCCGCAACTGCGCCTCGAGGTGGATCTGTCCGACAAGCGGCTGCCCGACCACATCGAGGTGGCGTTGTACCGGATCGCGCAGGAGTGCCTGCAGAACGTCGTCAAGCACGCGCAGGCGAGCTCGGCGCGGCTCACGTTCGGGGTGCACGACGACACCGCACGCCTGGAGATCGTCGACGACGGAATAGGTTTCGACACCCTGGAGAACCCGCTGGGCAGTGACGAGATGGGCGGCTACGGCCTGCTGTCGATGGCCGAACGCGCCGAGATCGTCGGCGGGCGGCTCAACATCCGGTCGCGCCCCGGCTCAGGTACGGCGGTGACGGCCACCATCCCGCTCCCGTCGGTCTAGGCGCGTCAGAAGTCGCCGGCGTGCCTGCGCAGGGTCTCGATGGCCGTGGTGAGCGCCTGCGAGTCCGCCGCCGACATCCCCACGTCGGCGAAGACATCCTTGTTCACGGTTTCGGTGGCGTCTTCCACCGTGGACCGGCCCAGTTCGGTCAACCGCACCAGCGTGGTGCGGCCGTCGGTCGGGTGCGGCAGCCGCTCGACCAGACCGTCGGCCTCCAGCCGCCGGATCGCATGGGTGACGCTGGTGACGTGCAACTGCAGCCGGTCCGAGGCCTTGGTGATGGGTAGCGCACCGCTGCTGCTGAATGCCAACAGCCGCAACAGCTCATAGCGCGAGAAGCTCAGATCGTAGGGGCGCAGCGCGGTTTCCACCCGCGCGAGCAGGATCTGATGTGCCCGCATCACCGAGGTGACCGCCACCATGCCGTCGGCCACATCACCCCAGCCCGCGCGTTCCCAGTTGGCGCGGGCCTGCGCGATCGGGTCACGTTTGCCGGGTTGCGGGGACATTCCCTAGTTCTTACCGCATCGCGCCCTGATCACCGCATACCTCGGGCAAGCGGATCCTCAGGCCCGAAACCCGGCGACCGCGGACAGCACCGCCCGGGTGGACTGGCGCACCCCGACCGTGATGCGCACCCCACCGTCCCCGTAATGCCGCACGCGGGGACCGTGTTCGTCGAACACCTGCCGCCATGCCGTGCGGTCACCGTTGGGCGCGGGCAGGTAGACGAAGTTGGCCTGCGCATCGGTGCTGTAGATCCCCAGCCGGGACAGCCGCGCCCGTAGCCGCCGGCGCTCCGAACCGATGATCCGGATCCGCTGCCGCATCTCATCTTCCGCGTCGTAGCAGGCGGCCACCGCCACCAGACCGGTGAGCCCCACCCCGAACGGCATCTGCATGGTCCACAGCCGCCGGGCCAGATCCCGGCCGCAGAAACCGTATCCGACGCGAAGCCCCGCCAGTCCGTACGCCTTCGAGAATGTCCGGACCACAACGAGATTGGGGAAGCTCTGCAGCAATTCGCGAACGGGCAGCCGGTCTTCGGGAGCCAAGAACTCCACGTACGCCTCGTCGAGTACCACGACGGTGTCGGCCGGCATCCGCGCCAGGAACCGCTGCATGTCGGACGCGGATTCGATGGTGCCGGTGGGGTTGTGCGGCCGGCACACCACCACTACCCGTGCGCCCGCGGCAGCCGCCTCGGCCATCGCGTCCAGATCGTGATGGCCGTGGGCGTCCAGCGGCACGGTGACCGATCGCAGCCGCGCGATCTGAGCGAAAATCGGATACCCGTCGAAGGTCGGCGCGGCCATCACCATGGTGTCCCCGGGTTGGGCGACTCCCTGCAGCACCTGCATGATGACTCCGGTCGCGCCGGTACCGATCACCACCTGCGTGTCATCGATCCCCAGGTGACCGGCGACCAGGGTGCGCAACCGTTGCGGCAGGAACTCCGGATACCGGTTCGCCGAGCCGATCGAGGCGACCAGCGCGGCCCGCACCGACGGCAACGGCGGGAACGGATTCTCGTTGAGCGACAACGCCAACGGGTCCTGACCCTCGGGAAAGGCGTCGAACACATCGGACAGCGCCCCATCCGGCATGCTCATCGTCCGCCCCAACGCACGGCGGCCGCACCGGCGAAGTCGCCGGCGTGCGCGAACGCCGCCATCAGCACGGTATCGCCGGCCTTCACCCGACCGTCGGTGATCGCGCGGTCGAAGTTCACCGGGATCCCGGCGGCGAAGAGGTTGCCGCAGTCATCGAAAGTGTCGACGTGCCGCTCGGCGGGCAGTTCCAGCGCGTCACGCCAATTACGCAGGAAGACCCGGTTCGGCTGGTTGGTGACCAAGAGGTCGATCTCCCTGGGCGCCAATCCGATTCGATCGCACACCGCGTACGACACCTCGGGCACCTGCCGGTTTCCGCGGGCCAGCACCTTGGTGATCTTCGATTCGGTGAATCCGATACAGCCTTCACCCGGGCCCGCAGCCCACCACTTTCGCGGCGGGTCCACGGCGATGGTCATGTCCCCGGCGAACTCTCCGTAGGTGCGGCACTCCACGTCCAGGATCGGCGAGGTGTCCGACACGGTGACCAGTCCGACGGCCGCACCGTCGCCGGGGACCGACGCTTGGGCCTTGCGCCGCACCGTCTCCTGTTCGAAGATCTGCCCCGCGGCATTCTGCGCGACGGCGATCAGCGCCGTGCGCCCCTCCCCCGACATGAGGAGGTTGCGGGCCATCTTGAGGCCGAGCACGAATGCCGCGCAGCCGCCGTTGTGCAAATCGACCACCCAGCCGGGTTTCATCCCGAGCCGATGCGCGATCGCCCCACCCCCGCCGTAGAACGGCATGTCGGGAAGCTGCGTGTGAGTGATGAGCACATCGACATCGGCCAGCACATCGGCGCCATGACGCTCGATCAGGCCGGCGGCGGCCCGTTCGATCATGTCGGTGGCCGTCTCATCGGGAGCCACGTGGTGGCGATACTTCGGAGCGCGGAACATCAGATTGTCGCGCAGGTCATCGGAATCGGCGAACTGTGCGTAGTAATCCGCCCCGATGGGATCGCCGGGCAGATAGGTCGAGACGTCGAGCAGGCTTACGGCTGTTCTCGTCATCGCAGACACCTCACTTCATCCAGTCGGGGGTGATCGGCAGGCCGTGGTGGTACCGGTACTCGGCGATGGCCTTCAGGTTGCGCAGCTCCAGTTCGTGGCCGGCGCCGAACATGTCCCAGAAGTCGCCGACCCACACCGGCCGCTCCGGCGGCGCCGCCTCCGGGTACGGATTCTCGTCGTAGAACGGGTGGTGGCAGTTGGTCCACAACACCACGGAGCCGGGCTTGTTCAACACCACCTGCGCGTCGACGACGCGCATCAGATACACCATCCACAGGTGGTGTCCCTGGTCCCAGGCGCAGTGGTAATCGACCGTCATGGCCTCGCGGTTGGCCACCGTGCGGGTGAATATCTCGGTCTCAGAGCCCAGCCGGTCATAGGCCAGCCAGAGATCCGGTTCATCGGTGGGGGTGAATCCGCGCAGACTATAGGTCCACTCCTCCAGACTCCGGGTGTCAGCCAGGTAGTCGAAGAGTTCCGTCGGCGGACAGTCGACATAGCTGTTGACCGTGCAGAAGTCGCCGAACACCTGGTCGTGTGGGTACACCGACCGCATCATCTCCATGATGATCGGGGTGGCCTGTTCACGCGGCGCGGTCTCGATCCGTACCACCCCGTCGATCGGGGCGGTGATGTCATCAAGTGCGGGCAGGGACATGAGGTCTTACCTCCTTGGTCGTGAGAAACGGTGCGAACGGTGGTATTTCGTCGGCGGAGCATTCGATGCTGACCACCGACGGTCCCTCGGCGGTGAGGGCGGTCTGTAGCGCCTGCGGCAGCGCACCGATATCGTCGATGTCGACCGCAGGCAGTCCCGGGAACATCGCCGCCAGCCCCGCGCCGAGCCTGCTGGGCCGGAAACGGTTGTAGCTGTACAGATCTTGGTAGAACAGCTGTTCGCGGGTGACGCACATCGCGTGGGCGTTGTTGTTGAACAGCACGACGGTGACGGGAAGTCGATATTGGAGGGCGGTGTGCAGTTCCAGCCCGTGCATGAAGAACGAACCGTCGCCGGCGATGATGACGGTCCGCCGACCGCGGGCGAAACACATCCCGATACCGGCTCCGAAG
The DNA here is from genome assembly GCA_016197365.1 of Mycolicibacterium cosmeticum. Lineage (GTDB taxonomy): Bacteria > Actinomycetota > Actinomycetes > Mycobacteriales > Mycobacteriaceae > Mycobacterium > Mycobacterium cosmeticum_A. The sequence continues at coordinate 48,690 of JACPVS010000029.1, forward strand.
CTGTAGCCCATCCCGCCCATCCCCAGCGCCACGACGAAGCGTCCACCGCGACGGACCGGCAGATAGTGGATGGCCGACGCACCGGTGTTTCCCGCGTCGACGACGATGTCGGCACCTTCGGGCAGCGCCCGGTCCAGCGCGTGCATCGCGGCCCGGTACCGGATCCCGGTTCCGTCGTGGGCGGGTGGCGTGAGCTCGGCGTGCGAAATATGCTCTGGCACAGTGACTCCGGTGGCTCGCCCCGGCCCCGACAGCGCCGTGTTGAGCAGTGCCAGCGAACCACGGAGATCATCGGTGTGTACATGCAGGCTCGGGACGTAGGGCGGCTTCGCACCGAGCGACAGCACCGGCACCGCTGCCAGCGGGGCGTCCAGGCCGGCGCGCGCGGTGGCCGGCAGTCGCGTGCCCACCAGCAGGCAGACGGCACTGGCGGCCACCGCGTCGGCCACCCCGGGATGACCCATCACGCCCGTGACCCCCAGGGCCGACGATGATCCCAGACCGGGAGCACCGCTGACGTCCTTGGCATCCGGCACAGTCGCCACCCGGGCCCGCAGCATGGCGCGCAACCGTTCCAGTTCGTCGCGGGCATCGTCGCGGGCGACCTGCTCACCGGCAATGATCGTGACCGGACCACGAACCCGCCGCAACTGTTCGGCAATCGGCGCGGGGTCACCCAGCGGCGCGGCGAAGGTCGATGCGACACCGGTTCCGACGCGAAAATCACTTTGCTGCACGTCTTTTGGCAGAAGCACGACGGCGGGTCCGCGCCGGGCGGCTGTCAACGCCTCGGTCAGCACCGCGTCGATGGCGCCGGGGTCGACCACCCGCCGGCAGAACACCGACACCGCCGAGAACAGCGCCTCGGCGTCGAGTGAGCCACCCAGCCCGCTGGTGTCCTGGAACGACCCACGCCCGTCCTGCGCCGTTGGCGGCTGACCTACCAGGGCAAGCACCGGCACCCGGCTGGCCAGCGACTCTCCCAGCGCAGCAACCAGATTGAGCGATCCACCGCCCGATGTCGCGGCCACCACCCCCAGTGGTGCGCCGGCGCGGCGGTATCCATCGGCCATCGTGGCGGCCGAGAACTCGTGCTTGGCCAGCACCGCGGTCAGATCAGTACGGAAGTGGGCAGCGTCGTAGAGGTCCTCGATGTTCGCGCCGTCGACGCCGAAGATGTGCCGCACCCCGTGTGCCGCGAGACGGCCGACGATATGGTCGACCACCCTGTTCCTGCTGCTCACTGCTCACCTGCTTTCTCGTTCTGCAGGTGACACGGGTCCGGTCGGGATTGGGTTCACCCTCCGGGCCCGATTCACAGGTTCTTTTCCAGCAGGACCTTCCCGTCGTCTGCCGAAACCAGTTGCACGGCAGCGATTTCCTTCATGGGCCGCGGGGTGTTTCCGCTGGGCAGAGCGGTCGCGCCGGACAGTCCGAGCCACGTTGCGATCTGGTCGCGACTACCGTCCCTGCCGACCACCACCATTCCCAGGTTCTGGGCCTTGGTGTCGCGCTGACCCCAGTCGCCGTAGCTGCACGCCATGTCGATCCGGGTGCCCCAGCCGTACTCGGACAACGAGATGCTCGCGGCGATGGTGGTCTGATTGACCTTGCTCATCTCCAGCGAGGGCGCCGCCTGCTGGGTGCCCTGCTGCATGCCGAACACCTCGGGTCGCAATGCGACCACCACTCCGACCGCGAGCAGCGCGGCGGCCAACCCGACCGCAGCCGAGGTCAGCCACCGCGACCGACGCCGGCGCGTCCGCACCTGGTCGATCACCTGGTCGCGCAGTTCGGGACGAAGCGGCGGCTCCGGTTCTCCCCCTGCCCCTTCCGCACTGTCCATCGCCTCGATGTCGGCGAGGTCGACCATCGCCAGCAGTGCGGGCACGCCCGTCAGTTCGGCCACCGCGGCGCGACACGGCGCGCAGGTCAGCAGGTGCGCCTCGTATTCACGACGTTCCGCGGGCGACAGCGCCCCGAGCACATAGGAGGCGTCCCAGGTGGCGTACTGATCTCCGGCGGAGGTCGTATCGAACCCGGTCATCGCGTCACCCCCATTTCCTGCAGATTAAGCCGTAACGCGCGCACCGCGTAGTGCAGTCGGGATTTCACGGTGCCTTCGGCGATCTGGAGGTCGGCGGCGATCTGTGCGGTACTCATGCCCTGGTAGTAGGCGCGCTTGATGACCGCGCGATGATCCTCGGAGAGTTCGCTCAGCGCGGTGCTGATCAGTAGGCGGTCCAGCGCAGAATCCACTTCGTCGGGGCCTGCTCTGTCGGCGGCCTTTTCGACGTCGGGTGTGTCGGTCTCGTTGCGGAAACGGGCGCTTCTCCGGTCGTCGATGACGAGATTACGCGCGACGGTGTACAGCCAGGGACGTACGGGCCGTTCGGGGTCGGTGGTCACCTCGGGATGGCGCCACGCGCGCAGCAGGGTCTCCTGCACCACGTCTTCGGCGCGGGCGGCATCGCCCGTCAATCGCAGGGCGTACCGCCACAGTGCGCCGGCGTGCTCGTCATACAGCACCCGCATCATCGCGGCCTCCGGATCGTCCACTCCCAACCTCCGTCCTTTATACGACGTGGGCGGTGATCCGGTTCAACGGTAAATGTTTGCCACCGGCGGGGGAATGCGAAGCGACCCGGGACGTGATCCGGCGGTGAGCGACTATGCCGGGTGGAGCGTGAGAATGCGTGGCCCGTCATCGGTGACCGCGACGGTGTGCTCCCAGTGCGCGGCCCGCGAGCCATCGGTCGTGACGACGGTCCACTCGTCGTCCAGGATCTTGGTCTTGGCCGTACCCAGCGTCAGCATGGGCTCGATGGCCAGTACCGATCCGGCGGCCAGATACGGGCCACGCCCCGGTGCGCCCTCGTTGGGCAGGAACGGATCCATGTGCATTTCGCGACCGATCCCGTGACCGCCATAGCCTTCGACGATGCCGTACTTGCGGTCATGGCGCGCCTCGGCGGCATGCGTCCCGGTCTCGATGGCGTGCGAGACGTCGGTCAGCCGATTGCCGGGCACCATCGCGGCAATCCCGGCTTCCATGGACAGTCGGGTTGCTTCAGACAGCAGTTCATCAGCGGGGATCAACGCACCGACGCCGAAGGTCACCGCTGAGTCGCCGTGCCACTTCTCCAGGATTGCCCCGCAGTCGATGGACACCAGGTCGCCCTCGGCCAGGACTTCGCCATCGGACGGGATACCGTGCACGACCCGGTCGTTCACCGAAGCGCAGACCGTCGCGGGATACCCGTGGTAACCGAGGAACGACGGCACACCGCCGCCGTCTCGGATCACCGATTCGGCGATGCGATCCAGCTCGCCGGTGGATACCCCGGGCGACGCCGCTTTCTGTACTGCTCGCAACGCGGCGGCCACCAACGCGCCCGCGGCGGCCATCGCATCGAGTTCGCCCGCACTGCGCTGGGCAACGGTCTTGCGCCGGCCAGGCACCGAAATCATGATCGACTACTTCAGCGGCCGAGCGCCTGCAGCGCCCGAGCGAACACCTCGTCCAGGGAACCCACGGCTTCGACCGTCTTGAGCTCACCTGCGTAATAGTCCAGCAGCGGCGCCGTCTCGTCGCGGTACACCTTGAATCGGTTCCGGATGACGTCTTCGGTGTCGTCGGCTCGGCCGCGGCCCTTCAGGCGGTCGACCAGCTCGTCCTCGGGCACCCGGAATTCGACGACCGCGTCGAGGGTGAGGCCGCGCTTGGCCAGCATCTCTTTGAGCGCCTCGGCCTGCTCGACCGAACGCGGGAAACCGTCCAGGATGAACCCGCCGGCCGCGTCCTCGTCATCGATGCGGTCATCGACCAGCGCGTTGGTGAGCGTGGCGGGCACCAGGTCCCCGGCGTCCAGGTACTTCTTGGCTTCCAGCCCGAGCGGGGTGCCGTTGCTGATGTTGTGGCGGAACAGGTCACCGGTGGAAATCTGCGGGATCCCGAGCTTCTCGGCGAGCTTCTCGGCCTGCGTGCCTTTTCCGGCACCTGGCGGGCCGAGCAAAACGATTCTCACTTCAGGAACCCTTCGTAGTTGCGCTGCATGAGCTGGCTCTCGATCTGTTTGACCGTGTCCAAGCCGACACCGATCATGATCAGCACCGCCGTACCGCCGAACGGCAGGTTCTGCACCGATCCGGAATTGCCGATCTCGAGGAACAGGTTGGGCAGCACGGCGATCACACCGAGGTAGATCGATCCCGGAAGAGTAATACGGCTCAGCACATAGCGCAGGTAGTCCGCGGTGGGCTTGCCCGGCCGGATGCCGGGGATGAAGCCACCGAACTTCTTCATCTCGTCCGCCCGCTCGTCGGGGTTGAACGTGATGGAGACGTAGAAGTACGTGAAGAAGATGATCAGACCGAAGTAGATCGCGATGTAGACAGGGTCCGCGGGATTGGTCAGGTAGTTGGCGACGAACTGGTCCCACCAGCCGTTGCTGGGGCTGGTCCGCCCACTCTGGATCAGCTGGGTGATCAGGTGCGGGATGTAGATCAGCGAGGACGCGAAGATCACCGGGATGACGCCGGCCTGGTTGACCTTCAGCGGCAGATAGGTCGACGTGCCGCCATACATACGCCGGCCCACCATGCGTTTGGCGTACTGCACCGGGATGCGTCGCTGACCCTGCTCCACGAACACCACGCCGACGATGATCGCCAGTGCGGCGACGCAGACCGCGGCGAAGACGATGCCACCGCGGCTGTCCAGGATGGTCTTGCCCTCGGACGGGATCCGCGCGGCGATACCGGCGAAGATCAGCAGCGACATGCCGTTGCCGATACCGCGCTCGGTGACCAGCTCGCCCATCCACATGACCAGCGATGCGCCGGCCGTCAGGACGAGCACGATGACGATCAGGCCGAAGATCGACGTGTCATCGATGATGTCCAGGTTGCAGCCCTGCAGCAGGCCACCGTTGGCGGCCAGCGCCACGATGCTGGTGCCCTGCAGGATGGCGAGCGCCACCGCCAGATAACGCGTGTACTGCGTCATCTTGGCCTGGCCGGCCTGGCCTTCCTTGCGCAGCTGTTCGAAGCGCGGGATGACCACCGTCAGCAACTGCACGATGATGCTGGCCGTGATGTAGGGCATCACGCCGACGGCGAACACCGTCAGCTGCAGCAGCGCACCACCGGAGAACAGGTTGATCAGCGAGTAGATCTGCGCCGAGTCACCACCGCTGACCTGCTCGATGCACTTCTGCACGTTCGGGTAGTTGACCCCGGGTGACGGGATCGATGCGCCGACGCGGTACAGGATCACGATTGCAAGAGTGAAAAGAATCTTGCGCCTGAGGTCGGCCGTCCGCAACGACGAAATGAAAGCCGAAAGCACTCTTCCTCCTGCGCAGCCGAGCACTTGTCGCGGCGTGCCAATGGGGCTGGTTGATCCAGCGTTTGGTCAAGTCGTGCGCGGTGCCCCGATCAGCTGCTCCCAGCCTGCACAGTCGCGCGTCAAACAGTCTACGAGAGTAACAGTCGCACGCCGGCGCCCCGCCGGGGAAACCGGCTCCCGGCATACCTGATCATCGGGGCATCTTCGATTCGATCTTGTCGGCGATGTCGACCGCCGCGGTGATCGGCTCCGGCTGTGCGGGCTTGCAGGCCTGGATGTCGAGGATCACGTTGGCGGCGACCGCGAGGGCGCGCTGGCACGACCTGACCTGATCTCCGTCGGTCCGCGTGTACGGCATCGATAGCAGGCTGTCGGTCTTGTCGAGGTTGCCGCTCACCCATTTGGGCAGCGCCTGCTCGTTGAGCCGGATGTTCACCGTGTGACCGGCACACTTGGACCACCGATCCGCCGAGTCGTTGAAGAATGCCTGCGCTGCGTCTGCCGTGCGGTAGGTGACCGCCGACTGCACCGCCAGGCTGTCCCAGTTGTCCGCGTTGGGCGTGCGGAGCATTTGCTGGCGGAGCGTCTTGAAATGGCTCGGGTCGTAGATGGGCGCCTCGTTGACCTGCCACACACCCAGACAGTTGAGATTGGGCAGCAGGTTGCGATGGTCGCCCATCACGTCCACCGGATTCTGCGGCGTCATGCCGGAGACACCCATCACGGTGTCGACGTCCTTGGCAGTGAGCAGCAGACCGGGCAAGGCGGAGTCCGCCACCGATTTCGGCGGCTTCGAGGCTTCCGAGGCCGTCCCGTCGGAGCAACCGGCCAGCCCGAGGCTGAGCGCGAGCGCCCCGAGAACAATGAACTTCACCGGGTCAGGCGTGCGTCCCGGCCCGGGCACAGGCCTCCTGCGTGAGGGTGGCCTGATTGTTCATCTCCGTCACGGTGTTGTTCAGGCTGTCGCCGGGGATCCGCAGGCCCATCTTGACGAGCAACTTGGTGGCGCCGAGCGACCAGGAGCGCATCGGGTCGGCGACGTCCCCCGGCAGTCCCGGGGTATTGGCGGCGTCCATGGACAGCCCGGCCGCTTCGCGCAGCGCGGTTCGGCCGGTCGTGTTGCTGCTCGCGACCGCCGGATCGCCGTAGTCCGAGCCTTCGAAGGACTCGGCGAAGCTCTCGTAGTAGGTCGAGGAACCGTCGAGCACCTGGGCGAACTGCGCGCACGCCGCCACGGCGGCCGGGTCTGCGTTGTCCGATGTCACTGCGCCGACCTGCACCGGTGCGCCCTGCACCGGAGCGGGAGCCGGCTCGCCATCGAGGTCATCGGCATACGCCGTTGCCGCGCTGGTCAATCCGATGCTGAGCGCGACGAGCGATGCCGCCGCGACCTTTCCACTCCATCGCGCTGACTTCAAGACATTCCTCCAATTGCATTCGGTCTCGTGACGAGCCAGCCCGTACGGGCCCTGAGACAGCAATGCGACTCACGGTCCATTCATCAGGTGTCCAAATGGTGAACGAACACCCAACGGATAGTTTCCAGCCGTCGTCCATTCGCTTGCGTCGCTCTGTGGAATTCATTGGGGCCGCATGTGATTCCGGAAAGAACCCCAGCTCCAAGACGCTCACTCGATAGGTACAAGGCGTGAACAATTTCCCCTCCGTTCACCGTCTGGAAACCCGGCCATTAGAGGCTCCGACGCGACGTATTCGTTACAGAACTGTTGGACCTTCGGTATTCCGAACATGAGAGGGCGAAATCACCACCATGTACAAACATCTTGCCGCTCTGGCTGCCTGCGTGCTGGTGCCGGTTGCGACGGCACCTCTCGCACAGGCTGACCCGCCACCGCCTCCCGCCCCCGCCGATCCGGCTGCTCAGCTGAATGTCACCAACCCGCTGCCTGACGAAGGTCGCGTGCCGTCCGGCCCTCCCGGAGTCCTCGTGACGCCGGATGGCTGGCGCCTCGAGGTCACCGGCACCAATGAGACCCAGCTGCCGGTCGCTCCGCTGACCACCGCCATCTCCTCCCGCGAGTACCTGATCGCCGGAACGTTCACCGGCAAGGTCTCCGGAGGCGGTAAGACCAAGCTGACGGGCGGATCGTTCGAAGCCGGTGAGCAGATCGGCTGCGGCATCATCTCCGACGAAGTCGAGATCAACCCCGGCGCCAGCTTCTCGCCTGGCATCAAGATTCCGTTCACCAACGACGCCAGCGCCGGCTTCGGTGTTTCTCTCCAGGGCAAGATCTACCTCAAGCCCGGCACGGTCACGACGGTTGCCATTGACAAGAAGAAGTTCAAGGGCAAGGAAACCCGCATCACGATCACCGGCGTCCGGATCAAGACGGACCAGTGCGCCGGCCAGTCGTTCATCCGCTCGTACGCGACGTTGACCAGCTCGACGGACAACACCGACGACATCATCACGTACCTCGGCGTCACCAAGGCCGTCTGACACATGCGCACCGGAACGGAAGAGAAAATGTTGAAGCGTTTTGCCACAGTTGCCGCCTGCATGGCGCTGCCGCTCGCGACGGCGCCGCTCGCACTGGCCGACCCGCCGGTCGACGACGTCGGCCCCCCGCCGGACAACGGCATCGTCGCCTCTGCCGAGCCCGGCATCGTGACCACCCCGGATGGCTGGGTGCTGAACGTGGTCGCCAAGGACGAGACCCAGCTGCCGGTGGCACCCCTGACCACCGCGGTGTCCTCTCGCGAATACCTCGTGGGCGGCACCTTCACCGGCACCGTGACCGGCTCGGGCAAGACCACCCTCAAGGGCGGCACGCTGGAGGCCGGCTACCAGATCGGATGCGGTATCGAGCTCGGCCAGGTCCGCCTGATCGGTTCCGCCGGTATCAGCACCTCCGGCTCCTCCCTCGCCGGTGGCCTCATCCCCACCGGTGTCTCCTTCCCCTTGTCCGGCACCATCGAGATCCACGCCAAGCCCGGCACGGTCTCCAACGTCGCCGTCAACAAGAAGGAATACAAGGCGGCACCGGTGCGCGTGACCATCAAAGACACGCACATCAAGGTCGACGGTTGCGTGGGACAGTCGTTCCTGCGGTCGTACGCCACCTTGACGAGCGCCACCGAGGACACCGATGACATCGTGGCCTACTACGGCGTGACGAAGGCCGTCTGACATCGACATGGTCTCTACACCAGATCGCTCAGCGCACACCCGGTACGCGGTGGCATCGGCAGCTGGTCTAGTCGCATTCGCAGCGGCGGTCGCCTTCCCGGCGGCCGCCGTTGCGGAGCCTCTGCCACCGGTCCCCGCCCCGGCCCCCGTGGATCCCGGTCCACCTCCCCCGCCCGCTCCGAACGTGCCGGTCATCGGCGCGCCGCTCGGACCGAGTGGGTTCAATGTGTTGGCGCAGAACGGAGTTTCGGCCGCTGTTCCCGGCGGCCTCGGCGCTCCGGCGGTGGACGGCCTGGACCGCACCACCGTTCTGGGTCAGCTCGCAGCACCGGCTGCGCCCGGCGCCGGCCCCGGCGTGGTGCCGAACCTCAATCCGTTCAACAACGCCTATGGCTTGCCGCAGTGTGAAGTTCCTTCGGCTCCCGGTAAGTGCGAGCAGTTCGACGTCGCACCCGGCGAGGAGCACGCCGATGTGAGCCGCCGGGAGTGGCTGGGCCGGTACATCGACCTGTACCGCGACGGCAGGCTCCGGGGCGGACTGCTCGGTCAATTGCCTCAGCAACAGCTCGGAGAACCGTTGCCGGGCACCGCACCCGCGCCGGGGACCAACATCCCGCCCGGACTGGCCCAGTACCTGCCCGACCCGGCTGCGCCGCCGGCCGGCGCTCCTCCGGCTCCGGTGCCACCACCGCCGGGCTGACAATCAATCGCCAGATCCTCGGCGCGAAAGAGGCTGTATCCCAATGGGTTTCAATCCAGCGGGATACGGTCTCTTTGTCGTTTGGAGCTTCAGCGGCATTTCGTGACCGAAATGCGATGTCTTGCTTTCGATATCTGTCCGCGGCCGGCGGAAGCCTTTGACCATCGTCATCTTTCGTCGTTACCACTTGCATCCCACCTCCCCGCACCTCCGCCGAGGCCCGAAATGCACTGCTGTTTTAAAGGTTTCGGTGAACATTTGGAGAACTCCCCCAAGCCATTCCGAACGAATCGCTGGTAGACGGCTCGCTGTTTCAATCACACCCGATTTAAAAGCCTTGGTAGGTAGTGCATTAGAGAATGCTGAGGTATTTTCTGGCTGTCAAACTTACCCAGACCCCGGGAGTTTCTGCCGTGAATAAGCCCGCTTCGCTGACGGCTGGTGTGTGCTCGCTGTGCATCACCGCGTCACTGATTGTCGCCCCGCCGCACGCTGCGGCTGCAGCACCAGCGCCCGTAGCTCCGCACCGCACCGTGTCGGTGGTGGACCAGCCGTATGAGCTGACGGCGTCGATCGACCAGTTGCTCGCCGTCGCCGGCCTGCCGCTGAACAACCTCAACACGACGATCAACACAGTCGGTCAGCTCCTGGTGTTCGTCAAGGGGCTGAACCTGGCTATGGGTCACATCTACACGGGCGCCTGGGGCGCTGTTCCAGCAGACCTGCTGCAGGCGTGGACCGATGAGCAGACGGCGATCCGAAATGTCATCGCTCTGCCCGCCAAGCTCATCGCCTACGACCTCTCCGTCATCGGTGGCGCATTCGGTGCCACGGCGACTGCCGCCACCGCAGCCACCTCCAGCAGCGCTGTCGCGGCTGCGGGCGCAGGGGCGACCGTCGCAGGGCTTGCCTCGGTCCTTTCCCTGCCGCTGCAGAACTTCAACACGGCGGTGAACACGGTGGGTCAGCTCCTCGTGTTCGTCAAGGGCCTCAACTCGGCGCTGGGCCATCTTTACACCGGCGCCTGGGCCTCGATCCCGACTGATCTGGCGCAGGCCTTCTCCGACGAGGTGAAGGCCATCAAGAACGTCTTCGCCTTGCCGGGCAAGCTTGTTGCCTACGATCTGGCCGTCATCAGGGGGGCGGTAGGCGCCACGGCGACCTCGGCCGCCGCGACGCCCGTCTCGAGCTCGCGCGTCCAGACGCTGGCATTGACCGCAGGTCCCTCCACTCCGGGCAGCACGGCCAAGACGGCCGAGGAGACCTCGAAGTCCGGCGCGGAGACCAAGGATCCGAGCGAGACCAAAGACACCACCGACACCAGGGACACCACCGAGGTCAAGGACACGACCACCGAGGTGAAGGATCCGGCCGAGGTCAAGGACTCCACCACCGAGGTGAAGGACACCACCGAGGTCAAGGATCCGACCGAGGTGAAGGACACCACCGAGGTCAAGAACCCGACCGAGGTCAAGGACACCACCGGCACCAAGGACGCGACCGAGACCAAGGACACCACCACCGAGGTCAAGGACACCAAGGATTCGGAAACCGGCAAGCAGAGCACCGGCAAGAAGAGCTCGTACGGCAAGCACGCCCGCCAGGACGACGCCGATTCGACCCCGTCGGCCTCCACCGGCAAGAAGGCCTCGACCGGCGGCAAGCACCGCAAGCCCGAAGGCGGCAGCTCCGACGGTTCGTCCGCTTCGTCGGCCGGAGAGCACAGCTCCGCTGCGTAATCCGCACACTGCATGACGCGAGGCCCCCGGCAGCACTGCCGGGGGCCTCGTTTTGTGTTCGGTCGGCGCCCTTCGTTCCGAAAGGAAGCATTCAGTTTCGAGGCGTACAGTCGGAAGCGTTCATTACATCAGCTAAGTAAAATGCGAGAGGGGTCTTCTGATGGCACGCGTAGAGGGCGATACCTGGGATCTGGCGTCCAGCGTCGGTGCCACCGCGACCATGGTGGCGGCCGCCCGAGCAATCGCCTCGGCCGCGCCGGATCCGGTGATCAACGATCAGTTCGCCGCCCCGTTGGTGCGCGCGGTGGGCGTCGACTTCTTCACCAAGCTCGTCGACGGCGAACTCACCGAAGCGGACCTCGGTGACGATCCGTCGATGAACATCGTCCGGTTCGCCAACGGCATGGCCGCGCGCACGCGGTTCTTCGACGAGTTCTTCGATCAGGCAGTCGCATCCGGCGTCCGGCAGGCAGTGATCCTCGCCTCCGGACTGGACGCGCGCGCCTACCGCCTGGACTGGCCCGCAGGCACCGTCGTGTACGAGATCGACCAGCCCGAGGTCATCGAGTTCAAGACCCGGACGCTGACCGACCTGGGTGCGCAGCCGACCACGGAACGCCGCACGGTGGCCGTCGACCTGCGTGACGACTGGGTGTCGGCGCTGCTGTCCGCGGGCTTCGACCCGGCCGCACCGACCGCCTGGATCGCCGAGGGTCTGTTCGGCTACCTGCCGTCAGAGGCCCAGGACCGACTGCTGGAGCTGATCACCGAGAACAGCGCCCCGGGCAGTTGGGTGGCCGCGGAGGCGGTGCCGAGCACCGGTGACGTCGACATGGACGAGGTGCGGGAGCGCATGCAGTCGGTGACCGACAAATGGTCCGAGCACGGATTCGACCTGGACTTCAGTGAACTCGTCTACATCGGCGACCGCACCGATGCCGCCACCCACCTGGACAGCCTCGGCTGGAAGACCTCGGCGGTGCCCACCAACGAACTGTTGACCCGCCATGGCCTGCCCGGCCTCGACGACGACGCCCAGTTCGGGCAGCCGCACTACATCACCGCGGTCAAGTGATGGCGCGGTCCGACACGGACAGCTGGGACCTGGCCTCCAGCGTGGGAGCGACCGCCACGATGGTGGCCGCGGCCCGCGCCCTGGCCACTGCCGAGTCCGACGCGATCATCAACGACCCGTACGCGGCCGACCTGGTGCGTGCGGTGGGCATGGATTTCTTCACCCGCCTGGTCGACGGCGACGTCGAGGTGCCGAACGATGAGGCCGCGGGCGGTATCCGGTTGATCACCGACACGATGGCCGTGCGGACGCGCTTCTTCGACGACTTTTTTGTCACCGCCGGCGACACCGCCATCCGGCAGGCCGTCATTCTGGCGTCCGGCCTGGACACCCGGCCCTACCGGTTGGCCTGGCCGGCGGGCACCGTCGTCTACGAGATCGACCAGCCCGAGGTCATCGCGTTCAAGAGTCAGTCGATGGCGGCACTCGGTGCGTCGCCCTCGGCCGAACGCCGCACCGTCGCGATCGACCTGCGTGAGGATTGGCCTACGGCGTTGCGCCAGGCCGGATTCGACGCGTCGGCCCCGTCGGCGTGGAGCGCCGAGGGCCTGCTCATGTACCTGCCGCCCGAGGCCCAGGATCGGCTCTTCGACGAGATCACCGCGTTGTCCGCACCGGGCAGCCGCCTCGCCACCGAGTACCACGGCGGCGACTTCGGCCAGTCGCTGGGCGAACGCGCCAAGGAGATGGTCGGGCAGTGGGGCACCCAGGGTTTCGACGTCGACCTGTCCGAACTGTTTTACAAGGGCGAACGCAACGACGTCGTCGATTACCTGACCGCGCGCGGTTGGCAGGTGCACAGCCGCAACCGCAGTGACGTGTTCGCCGACTACGGGCGGCAGTTCCCCGAACTGGCCAACCCACTGCGGCACTCCGTATCCATCACCGCAATTCGTGACTGAAGGACATTGCATGGCTTCCAACACCACAGCGCGCTCCGACGGCGACACCTGGGATCTCGCCTCCAGCGTGGGCGCCACCGCCACCGCGGTGGCCGCCGCGCGCGCCATCGCATCCCAGGGCCCCGCACCCCTGCTGGCTGATCCCCTGGCCGAGCCGCTGGTGCGCGCCGTCGGGCTCGAGGCGTTCGTCAAACTGGTCGACGACGATCTGCCGGCCACGGCCGAACCGGTGTTCACCCGCCGGCACATGCGCGAGCAGATGGCGGTTCGGACCAGATTCTTCGACAACTTCTTCACCGGCGCCACCGCGGCGGGTATCCGCCAGGCGGTGATCCTGGCCTCCGGGCTGGACACCCGCGCCTACCGATTGGACTGGCCGGCCGGCACCGTGGTGTTCGAGATCGACCAACCCGAGGTCATCGACTTCAAGACCAGCACACTGACCAACCTCGGTGCGGAACCGACGGCGGACCGCCGGACCGTGAGCATCGACTTGCGCGAGGACTGGCCCACGGCGTTGCGCGACAACGGATTCGACCCCACCCTGCCCACCGCCTGGATCGCCGAGGGGCTGCTGGTGTATCTGCCGCCCGAGGCCCAGGATCGCCTGTTCGACAGCATCACCGCATTGTCCGCGCCGGGCAGCCGGCTGGCGACCGAGGAGATGGACATGACGTCGCTGCCCGAGGACTGGGCCGACAAGCTCACCGAGCGATCACAGCGGGCCGGGACCGGAATCAACCTCGCCGAGCTGTTCTACATCGGGGAGCGGACGTCGGCTGCCACCTATCTGCGGCAGCACGGCTGGCATACCTCCGTGCTCAAGAGTGATGATGCTTTCGCCGCCAACGGATTCGAGCAACCCGATGACGAATGGCGGACATTCGGCGGAGACTCTGGGTACCTGTCGGCAACTCTGGGAGAGTGACAATGGTTCGCACAGAAGGCGATTCCTGGGACGTGGCATCCAGCGTGGGAGCCACCGCGACGCTGGTGGCGGCCGGGCGCGCCATCGCCAGCACCGAGCCACACGGCCTGATCGACGATCCCTACGCGGCGCCACTGGTCCGTGCCGTCGGCATCGACTTCTTCACCAAGATGATCGACGGTGAATTCGACCTGACCGACATCGCGCCCGAAGCCGCCAAACGGGCGCGCGCCAACATCGACGAGATGGCCGTGCGGACGAAATTCTTCGACGAGTACCTGCTCGCCGCTACGGCCACGGGCATCCGCCAGGTGGTCATCCTGGCTTCGGGCCTGGATTCGCGCGCCTACCGACTGTCCTGGCCGGCGGGCACGGTGGTCTATGAGATCGATCAGCCCGATGTCATCGACTTCAAGACCAGCACACTGGCCGGCATCGGCGCGGAACCGACGACCGAGCGTCGCACCGTATCGATCGATCTGCGCGAGGACTGGCCCACCGCATTGCAGAAGGCGGGTTTCGACCCCGACGCACCGGCCGCCTGGCTCGCCGAGGGTCTGCTGATCTATCTTCCCGCGGAAGCCCAGGACCGCCTGTTCGACGTCATCGACGGGCTCAGCGCGCCGGGCAGCACCGTGGCCACCGAGTTCGTGCCCGGCTTACGGAACTTCGATCCCGCCGCGGTGCGCGAGGAAGCCGTGAGCATGAAGGCGCTCGGCCTCGACCTGGATATGTCGTCGCTGGTCTACCCGGGCGAAAGGCATTCGGCCGCGGACTATCTGGGCGCCAGAGGCTGGGAGATGACGGGCGAACCACGCGCCGAACTCTTCGCCCGCTACGGACTGCCGTTACCCGAATTCGTCGTGGACAACCCGATGGCCGAGATCATCTACATCAGCGGCACTCAGAAGCGGTAGTCCCCCAGCCACAGCGCGGTCACCCCGGTGACCGCGCTCTGCGCCTGGTCCAACGCTCCGACCACCGAGCGGCCCAGCAACGCGCCGAGCGCCTGGGGCACGGACGCCGCGACGGGTTGCGATGAGGCCTTGGGCCGCAACACATCCAGCAGCGACGATCCCGGGTAACCGACCAGCCTGGCGGCGGCGTCGGGCTGCAGACCGGCCAGCACCTTGGCCCGGGCGATCGCGGTGCGCAGTCCGCCGAGTTCGTCGACGAGGCCACGATCCTTCGCGTCGGCGCCCGTCCATACCCGGCCGCGGGCCACCGCGTCGACATCCTCGACGGCGAGCTTGCGACCGTCGGCGACCCGCTGCACGAAATCGGTGTAGAAGAGATCGGCCTCGGCCTCGACGTGGGCGTGCTGTTCCTCGGTGAACGGCGCGTTGACCGACCAGGCGTCGGCATTGGCGTTGGTGCGCACCGAATCCGTGCCCACCCCGAGCCGGTCCTTGAGCTCACGGGCCACCAACTTGCCGGTGACCACGCCGATCGAGCCGGTGATGGTTGCCGCGTTGGCGACGATCGCATCGGCTGCCATCGACACGTAGTAGCCGCCGGAGGCGGCGACGGCACCCATCGACGCGACCACCGGCTTGCCCGCCGCTCGGGCCCGAACCACCTCGCGCCAAATGGTTTCCGAGCCCGTCACCGAGCCACCCGGACTGTCCACCCGCAACACGATCGCCGAGACATCGTCATCGGCGACGGCGTCACGCAGAGCGGCGGCGATGGTGTCCCCACCCGCATTGGAGTTCCCGATCGGCAGCACCCCCGGCCCGCCACGCCCACTGACGATGGGCCCGTGCAGGGTGACCACCGCAATCGTCGGCTTGGTCTTGAGACCGGGAATGCTCGGCACAGGTTTGGCAGCTGTCGCCCGCGCATACCGGGACAGGAACAACCGGGGTGGCGCGTCGTCGCCGTCTGCCACCGCGGCGCCGCCACCGAGTTCGGCGATGCGGGCGTAGGCCTCGTCGCGGAACCCGATGCGGTCGACCAGTCCCCCGGTGACTGCATCATCACGCAGCAAGGGCGCCTTGTCGGCCAGTGCGTCCACCGCAGCGGCATCGAGGTGCCGCGACGCCGCCACCGCAGTCCGCACCTGCGCGTGCAGGCTCTCGATCATCGCGCTGTCGGCTTCCCGGTGCGCGTCGGTGTAGCTGTCCTGCGTGAAAAGGTTTGCCGCCGACTTGTATTCGCCGCGCGCCACGAACTGGGCCTCGATGCCGACCTTGTCCAGCGCGTCGCGCAGGAACGTGGCGTTGGTGGCGAAACCGACCAGCCCGACAGTGCCCGACGGCTGCATCCACACCTCGCGGAACGCCGAAGCCAGGTAGTAGGACAGCGTGCCGGGGTAGGTCTCCGCCCAGGCCAGCGTCGGCTTCTCGGCGCCGAACGCGACGATGGCGTCCCGCAGTTCCTGCACCGGACCCGGTGCGGCCGCCGGGATCTGGACCCTGGCGATCAGCCCGGCCACCCGGTCGTCCTTCGCGGCGCGGTGGATCGCCGCAATCGCGCGGCGCAGCGTCATCGGTTTCCCCCCGACCGACAGCAGCGTCATCGGGTCGAAACCCGTGGTCTCCGGCGGCACCGCCTGGAGATCCAACTCGAGCACACACCCGTCGGGCACCCCGTTGTGCCGGGCGGTGTCCACCTTGCGGACGATGGCGCGCAGTTCTGCTGTACCGGGAAGGAATCCGAACATCTCCCGAGCGTACCGATCACCGGCCACCACACACCGGCGCCGGATCAGTCGTACCGTGATCCGGTGAGGTTCTCCATTTCTCTGCCGCAGCTTCTCGGCACCGCATCGGACGGCGGCACGTTCGACGCGACGGGCGTGAAGGACTACCTGACCCGGGCCGAGGAGCTCGGCTTCGACGGCGGGTGGACGCTGGAGCAGACCGTCGGGCCGGCACCGCTGATCGCGCCGCTGGAGCTGCTGGCCTACGCCGCGGCGTGCACGACCCGGCTGCGACTGGGAGTGGCCGTGCTGGTCACCTCCCTGCATGACCCGCTGCAACTTGCCTCGGCGGTCACGGCGGTGGACCACCTCAGTCACGGCCGACTGGACCTCGGGGTGGCCCCCGGTGGCGGCGGGCGCCAGTTCCCGGCGTTCGGCGTCGACGGCTCGTCGTTCGTCTCTAGTTTCGTCGAGGGACTGGAGTTGATGAAGGCAGCGTGGTCGGACGAGCCGAGGTTGACCTTCCACGGCCGGTTCCGCGACGTCGACGACCTGCACATCGTGCCGAAACCGGTGCAGCGGCCACACCCGCCGATCTGGTTCGGGGCCAATGCCCCCGCCGCGCTGGCCCGCGCGGTGCGGCACGGGGATGCGTTTCTCGGAGCTGGTTCGTCCACGACTGCGGCGTTCGCGCTCGCGGTGCACACCTTGCGCCGCGAACTCGACGAACAGGAGAAGGATGCCGAGCACTTCACCATCGGCAAACGGGTGTACCTGATCGTCGACGACGACAGATCGCTGGCCTGGGATCGGGCCCTGGGCGGTCTGCACCGGATCTACGGGCGCGCCGCAGGACTGGACGCAGTGGCCGTCGCGGGCACCCCCGCCGATGTGGTGCGCGGACTTACCGAGGTGATCGCGGCGGGCGCCCAGACCATCCTGTTGAATCCGCTCGGCGCGACCGTCGCCGAGGACCGCGAACAGATGGAACGCCTTGCGGCTGAAGTGATTCCGCGGCTGACCTGAAACATGGGCAGACACCGTGCGGGAAGATATGGGTATTGGCCTGCCCGACCCCTCGTCCCCCGGCAGGCCAATACGTACGTATTGTCGCACGATACGTTCGTACTTGCCACGTCGGGCTATACGGTGGGGCGGTGACCCGCTCGCCGCCGGAGGAGAAACCCGATCCGGCTGCATCGAATGTCGACAAGATCCGCGATGCGGCGCTCGTCAGCTTCGCCGCGCAAGGTGTCGGAGCCACGTCGTTGCGTGAGGTGGCGTGCGCGGCGGGCGTGTCGATCGGACTGGTCCAGCACCATTTCGGCACCAAGGCCGGACTCGTGGACGCCGTGGACCAACATGTCACTCAGGTGCTCCGGACCACGCTGGCGTCCGGACCCGGTCCCACCACGCTCGACGCGTTCGGGCAACAGGTGACGGCCCTCCTCGTGCAGCACACCACCGTGGTCGACTATCTGGCCCGGTCACTTGTGGAGGACACCCCGGTCGGGTCGTCGATCTTCGACACCTTGATCGAGCAGGGCATGGTCCGCTGGCAGCTGCGGGCCGACGAGGGGCTCACCCGCGACGATCTGGACCACACGTGGGCGGCGCTGAATCCGGTGCTGTTGTTCTTCGGAACCGTGCTGCTGCGCTCGCACATCGACCGGCATCTGCCGGCGCCGTTCACCTCGCCCGACCAACTGGCCCGGTGGGGCGTCGCCGTGAACGACATGATGCGCAAAGGACAGCTGCGCTCCGAGGACTGATGGCGCACAACGCAAACGGCCCCCGCCGAAGCGGGGGCCGTTCGTGTGGAGACTGTGGAGCTGTTACAGCTCGGTCGCCGAGCCGCCGGCAGCGGTGATCGCCTCGCGGGCGCTCCCACTGAACTTGTGCGCGGTGACATCGACCTTGGCGGACAGCTTGCCGTCGCCGAGAATCTTCACCAGGACGTTCTTGCGCACCAGGCCCTTGGCCACCAGCTCGGCGACACCGACGGTGCCGCCCTCCGGGAATGCCTTAGCGAGCTCGCCGACGTTGACGACGCCGTACTCGGTGCGGAACCGGTTACGGAAACCCTTCAGCTTGGGCAGCCGCATGTGGATCGGCATCTGGCCACCCTCGAACGTCGACGGGACGTTCTTGCGGGCCTTCGTGCCCTTGGTGCCGCGACCCGAGGTCTTACCCTTGGAGCCTTCACCACGTCCGACGCGCGTCTTGGCGGTCTTCTCGCCCGGCGCCGGCTTCAGGTCGTGCAGTTTGATAACGCTCATAATCTTCCTAGACCTCCTCAACCGTGATGAGGTGATGGACGGCCTTGATCAGACCGCGGGTCTGCGCGTTGTCCTCACGAACCACCGACTGACGGATCTTCCGCAGTCCGAGGGTCCGCAGGCTTTCGCGCTGGTTCCAGCGTGCGCCGATGGTTCCGCGCACCTGGGTGATCTTCAGTTCAGCCATGATCACGCATTTCCTTCACGCGCGGCCACAGCGGCCAGCGCCTCGCTCTCGCGACGGGCCCGCAGCATCCTGGCCGGCGCGACATCTTCGATGGACAGACCACGACGGGCCGCCACCTCTTCGGGCCGCTGAATCATCTTCAGCGCCGCAACGGTGGCATGCACCACGTTGATCGCGTTGTCGCTACCCAGCGACTTGGCCAGAACGTCGTGCACGCCGGCGCATTCCAGCACCGCGCGGCACGCGCCGCCGGCGATGACACCGGTACCCGGACTGGCCGGACGCAGCATCACGACACCGGCCGCGGCCTCACCCTGCACCGGGTGCACGATGGTTGCGCCGATCAGCGGGACGCGGAAGAAGTTCTTGCGAGCTTCCTCGACACCCTTGGCGATGGCGGCCGGAACTTCCTTGGCCTTGCCGTAGCCGACGCCGACCATTCCGTTGCCGTCACCGACGATGACCAGAGCGGTGAAGCTGAAGCGCCGACCACCCTTGACCACCTTGGAGACGCGGTTGATGGTGACAACGCGCTCGATGTAGTTGTTCTTCTCGCCGCGGTCGTCACCGCGACCACGACCACCGCGGTCGTCGCGACGGCCACGGCCGTCACGATCCCCACGACCGCCGCGATTGTCCTGCGCCGAACCGGCGCCAGCCTGCTCGGCCATCATGCAGTCCTCTCGTTAACAGTCATCAGAATTTCAGCCCGCCTTCGCGCGCGGCATCGGCAAGTGCGGCAATGCGTCCCGCGTAGGTGTACCCACCGCGGTCGAACACCACAGCCTCGATGCCGGCGGCCTTGGCGCGCTCGGCGATCAGCTGACCGACCCGGGCACTGACGGCCTTCTTGTCACCGTCGACGGCACGCACGTCGGCTTCGATCGACGAGGCAGCGGCCAGCGTGGTGCCGGTCGCGTCGTCGATGAGCTGCACGTGGATGTGCCGCGCGGAGCGGTTGACCATCAGGCGCGGCGTGGTGCCCGTGCCTTCGACCTTCTTGCGCAGCCGGGCGTGGCGGCGCAGACGCGCGATACGACGCGTCTCGGAGATGTTCTGCCCCACCGGCTTACGGTTGGGGGCTTCAGTCTTCGTGGTAGCCATGGGTTACTTACCTGTCTTTCCGACCTTGCGGCGGATCTGCTCACCCTCGTAGCGCACGCCCTTGCCCTTGTACGGGTCGGGGCGACGCAGGCGACGGATGACCGCGGAGATCTGGCCGACCTTCTGCTTGTCGATGCCAGTCACCGAGAACTTGGTGGGCGTCTCCACCGCGAAAGTGATGCCTTCGGGCGCCTCGATGAGCACCGGGTGGCTGTAGCCGAGCGCGAACTCCAGGTTGGCGCCCTTGAGCGCGACGCGGTAACCCACGCCGAAGATCTCCAACTTGGTGGTGTAGCCCTCGGTGACACCGGTGATCAGGTTGGCGACCAGCGTGCGCGACAGCCCGTGCAGCGAGCGGTTGCGCCGCTCGTCGTTCGGCCGGGTCACGACGATGGCACCATCGTCGTTGCGGGACACCACAATCGGCTCCGCAACATCCAGGTTCAGGGTTCCCTTGGGGCCCTTCACCGACACGTTCTGGCCTTCGATGGCCACATCGACTCCGGTGGGAACCGGAACCGGCTGCTTTCCAATACGCGACATGTTTCTGTTCCCCTACCAGACGTAGGCGAGGACTTCGCCGCCCACGCCGGTTCGCGCTGCCTGTCGATCGGTGAGCAGACCCGAGGACGTGGAGATGATCGCCACGCCCAGGCCGCCGAGCACCCGAGGCAGATTGGTGGACTTTGCATAAACCCGCAGACCGGGCTTGCTCACGCGGCGGAGGCCGGCGATGCTGCGCTCACGGCTTGGGCCGTACTTGAGCTGCACCACCAGGGCCTTGCCCACACGAGCATCCTCGGTGCGGTAATCGGAGATGTAGCCCTCTTTCTTGAGGATCTCGGCGATGTTCGCCTTGATCTTCGAGTGGGGCAGAGTCACCTCGTCGTGGTACGCCGAATTGGCGTTACGCAGACGCGTCAAAAAGTCTGCGATGGGATCGGTCATCGTCATGACAGCCGGTTCACCTTCCTCGCGGCGGTTCCCACATGGCCATTGGGCACAGTGGGCCTACCGAAATTTGAAATCGAATGAATGCTGGTTACCAGCTGGACTTCTGCACGCCGGGCAGTTCGCCCGCATGCGCCATCTCGCGAAGGCAGATTCGGCACAGGCCGAACTTGCGGTACACCGAGTGCGGGCGACCGCACCTGTTGCAGCGGGTGTAGCCGCGCACCGCGAACTTCGGCTTCTTGTTGGCCTTGTTGACCAGAGCCTTCTTTGCCATTGCTCAGTTCTCCTTGAACGGGAAGCCGAGGGCCCGCAGCAGCGCCCGACCTTCATCGTCGTTGGTCGCCGTGGTGACCACGGTGATGTCCATGCCGCGGGGCCGATCGATGTCGTCCACGTCGATCTCGTGGAACACCGACTGCTCGGCGAGTCCGAAGGTGTAGTTGCCGTTGCCGTCGAACTGCTTGGGGCTCAGCCCGCGGAAGTCGCGGATACGCGGCAGCGCGATCGACACCAGGCGGTCCAGGAACTCCCACATCCGGTCGCCGCGCAGCGTGACGCGCGCACCGATCGGCATGCCTTCACGCAGCTTGAACTGTGCGATCGACTTGCGGGCCTTACGGATTTCGGGCTTCTGGCCCGTGATCAGCGCGAGGTCCTTGACCGCACCGTTGATCAGCTTGGCGTCACGGGCGGCGTCACCGACACCCATGTTCACGACGACCTTCACCACGCCCGGGATCTGCATCACGTTGGCGTAGGAGAACTCTTGGTTGAGTGCGTCCTTGATTTCTTCGCGGTAGCGCTGCTTCAGCCGCGGCTGCACCTTGGCGGTGTTTTCTACGGTGGTCATGTCAGATGTCCTTGCCATTGCGCTTGGAAACCCGGACCTTCTTGCCGGACTCCTCGTCGACGCGGTAGCCGATGCGGGTCGGGTTGCCGTCAGAGTCGACGACCATCACGTTGGAGACGTGGATCGCGGCCTCCTGCGTGACGATGCCGCCCGAGGATGCGCCACGCTCGTTCTGGGACTGAGCGGTGTGCTTCTTGATCCGGTTGACGCCCTCGACGAGAACCTTCTCGCGGGTCGGGTAGGCCTCGAGGACCTTGCCCTTGGCGCCCTTGTCCTTGCCCGAGATGACGAGGACGGTGTCGCCCTTGTGCACCTTCATTTACAACACCTCCGGGGCAAGCGAAACGATCTTCATGAACTTCTTCTCACGCAGTTCGCGACCGACCGGCCCGAAGATGCGGGTGCCGCGCGGGTCGTTGTCGTTCTTGATGATGACGGCGGCGTTCTCGTCGAAGCGGATGTAGCTGCCGTCGGCACGACGACGTTCCTTGACGGTCCGCACGATGACGGCCTTGACGACGTCGCCCTTCTTGACGTTGCCGCCCGGGATGGCGTCCTTGACGGTCGCCACGATGATGTCGCCGATGCCGGCATAGCGTCGCGCTGAGCCACCGAGCACCCGGATGCACAAGATTTCCTTGGCACCAGTGTTGTCGGCGATCTTTACGCGCGATTCTTGCTGAATCACTCGATCTCCTTGACCTGGATTGTGTGCACGCCAGATACCGACCTGGACGTACGCGGTCTTGTTTCCGCAGGGCACTCAGGGTCATACGAATATGACCGAGGTCTGCCCGCGGCAACCCCTAGAGTCTAGGTGACGAGGTGCTCAGCACCAAATTGCTGCGGTTATGGTCCGCGCAGGCCGTCCCGAGAATGCACAGAATGGCCGCTGCCGAGCGAGCGGCAACGACCATTCTGCAGGTTTCGACGGGGGTTACGTGCCGCCCACGTGCAGAACACGCGACGTCAGCAGCACCAGCCCGAGTGACACCACGGCCACCACGACCAGGCCGATCACGGCCACGACCAGCGGGCGCCACCCGGCCCGGGCGATCTGCCGGATGTCGGTCGAAAGGCCGACACCGGCGAAGGTGAGCAGGAACGCCCACTTCGACACGGCCGCGATGTTGGCCAGTTGCCCCTTGCTCAGCAGCCCTGCGGTGGCCACCGCGGAGACAGCCAGAAAGCCGAGCACGAACTTGGGGAACTTCTCCCACACGAAGGCAGCCTTGGCGCCGAATCCGGGAGCCAGCTCGTCGGCCTCACCCTTGGCGGCCCAGTACAACGCGAAACCGAGCACCACGAAACCGATCAGCGCGTTGCGCACCGACTTGACCAGGACGGCGATCTTGCCCGCCTCATCGGAGAACAGGTAGCCGGTGGCCGTCGTCTCGGCGGTGTTGTCGACGGCCAGACCGGCCCACAGCCCGAACTCGTGATCGCTGAGGCCGATCAGGTGGCCCAACGGGGGCAGTACGAACAGCGCCACCGCACCGAGCGCCAAGATCGCCGCGATGGCATAGCTGACATCGGAGTTGCGGGCACGGATGGCTCCCTTGGACGCCACGATGGCCGAAACCCCGCAGATCGAAGTGCCGATCGCCAGCAGTGATCCGAGTTTGCCGGACAATCCGAACCAACGGGCCGCGAGAATGATGATGGTGCCCGCGATCGTCATGTCGACGATGATCTGAACTAGGCTGATACCACCAAGTTTCAGAACGTCGCCCAACACGAATCGCGAACCCAGTGCGACGATGCCGACCTTCAGCCAAAACTGGTAGGTCAGCACACCAGGCCGGAAAATTCGATGCAGCCCAACGGTATTGGTGATCAGCAGACCGATCAGGATGGCCCACAACACGAATTCGATATCGGGCACATGCCAGTGCAACTTCTTGCCGAGTGCCAGCCAGCCGATTTCGGCGTACTTGCCCGCCAGCCCCACGGCGATCAGCAACAGTAGACCGGGCACATAGTCCAGCGGCCGCTTGCTGGTGAACGCGGCGTCGTCCTCGAACGTCTCGTCGACGGCGGTGGCGGTGCTCATCAGAACGGAATCTTCGGGAGCAGGTCGGCGACCGCAAGCGCGGTGATCGCCAGCCCGAGAATTGTTGCCCACCAGTCAGACCCGACACGGGTCACCCAGCTCGTCGCGCCCTGCTCGTCAGCCATTCCGCCAGGTTGCCGGACGCAGGATCATTCACCCAGATATGGAATCGCGCTGAGAATATCCTCAGGAAAGGTCGGAGGCGCAGCGAAAACCGATATGCGTGGTCGCGGTGTCCCGGGACTGCGGCGACCGGGCGGCCGGACGGTACCGGTGGCAGTATTCCGGCGCGCACAGGTGCGATCCACCTTTGAGCGCCTGACTGACGCTCGGGTCGTCAGCGGGCAGGCAACAGGGGTTGGCCACCCGCCCGGTGAACTCACTCGCCGTCCACTCCCACACGTTGCCGATCATGTCCACCAGGCCCAACGCGTTGGGCGCAAAGGTGGCCACCGGAGATGTCCCGACCCAGCCCGCAGCCCCGTCGTTGCGGTACGGGAATGCACCCTGCCACGTGTTGGCCATCAACTCGCCACCCGGTTTGACCTCGTCACCCCAGGCGTAGACGGTGTGCGTTCCCGCCCGGGCGGCGTACTCCCACTCCGCTTCGGTGGGCAGCCGACGGCCCGACCAGTCCGCGTAGGCCAGCGCATCGGCATAGGCCACCTGCACGACGGGATGGTCGGGCGCCGCCGCGGCGCGGTCCGGCCCGAACGGATGGCGCCAGCTCGCCCCGGGCGCCCAGTCCCACCATTGGCGCCAGTCCCGCAGGTTCACCGGTCCGGCCGTCGGCCGGAACACCATGGCGCCGGGGACCAGATCGGCCGGGTTCGCGCCCGGGTACAACGCCGGATCCATCGGTCGCTCGGCCACCGTGCGGTACCCGGTGGCGTCGACGAACTCGGCGTATTGCGCAGTCGTGACGGGATGCCGCTCGATCGCGAAAGGTCCGACCTCCACCGGCCGGACCGGCTGCTCCTCGGGATAAAAGCCGATCGCGCCCATCCGGTACCGTCCACCCGGAATCTCGACAAGCTCGGTCGGTGTCACGGGATGCGGATCTCGAAATCCCCGGAGAGCAATTCGGCGGCGGCATCGAATCCGGTTGCGCCGGTGGGCGCCGCGGCGTGCACCGATGCCAGGTAGTTGCCGGAGTTCGTCCAGATGTGCACCACCCGGTCGACGAATTCGACCGCGTTCTGCGGAGTATCCGACCACGCGCCGAGCAGCTTCTGTCCGCTGTACTGACACAGCTCGGCGGGCAGCACGCTGATCGAACTGACGGCGGCCTCGGCCATCATCCGATCCGCGTACTCGTCGAAAGCCTTCGCGGGGTCCAGCGGGGTTGGCGCGATGGTGATGGTTGCGGCCATCCCATCCGGGCCTTTGAGATAGCCGCCGATGTCGCCGCTACCGCCTTGCATGGACCAGCCATCGGGTACCGGGACCGTGATCACCGGCGCGGACGCATCGGTGACCTTCGCGACGAATCCGACCCGCGGCTTCTGATCAGGCGCACACGTCACCGTGTCGGCCGGCACGGGCGCACGACTGGTCGGCACCACCCCGAAGGCCGGCGAGTCGGGGGCGCCGGTGGCCGGTGGGCGGTAGGTGCTCGACGGGGCCGCCGCGCCACTTTCGGACGCGACAGGGTTGCCCTCACTCATCCGGACACACGCGGCGGTGGCGGCGAGCGCCAGGCACGCCGTCCCTACCGTCACGGAGCGCCTCATCGAGTCGAGATGCGTCATCGGTCCTTCGCGAACACTTTGGCTGTTTTCCTGTCGACAACACGGTACGGCGCTGCCAGGGAGTCGACCACCAACTCGCGGATTTGTTGCACCCTCAAGGTCCACGCCGCCGCCGTGACGGCTGAGTGATGACCGAAGGCCGTGAATTCGGCGGCCGCCATCCGTTCCGACCGGCCAGGCTCTTCGGATGACTGAAGTCGCTCGAACACAACAGTTTCGATGTGCCGACCGCAGCCTCGAGACGCCGCCGGAGCGAATAGCTCTGCACCCCAGCGGTATTCACCAATGCCTCTTCGCGACTGAGCCGAAACGAGCGATGAACGCGCGGATGGTCGACCGACGTAGGACAGAATCCGCAGAGACGCATGGAACCGAGGCTTACCTAACCCGGATAGATCTCTCGGGTAGTTAGCTGATGACGCAAAATATATTGTCAAGATCGACAAATTAAAAGCGCGCCGGCTACTTCGCTCGTATTCTATTAACGTTCGTCAATATTAATTACAGCAACCACTTAGGAAAACAAACTGCAGCGCCATTTTCGGTGTCCGACTGACATCAATCATCGTCCGGGGAGCTCTGGCGCGGTTCGACGCCATAGAGGCGCGTCCAGGGACAGGCCCTGGATATCGACCTTGAACTGGCTATATGGGAATCGATCGGACATTGCCGAGTCCGGGCGGTCCGCCGCCGCACACATCTCGACGACCACCACCCCCCGTGGCGACGAAGCAATCTACTTGCGTGTGACAGCAAAAGAAGACGAACAAATATTGACGCGTTAAATATGCGCTGTCATCCGAAAGAATGACATTCAGGAAATATTCAGGAAACACTAGCCAACCCCAGAGATGCAGTCCTATGGTTTGCTGCATCGCCGGGACATCGGCGATTCGGGTCGATCAAGGGATCCCTCATGACAACTGCTCGCCATCGCCAGGCCATGTCCGCGCGCAACAACCGCAAGGCCCGCCGCGCAGCAAAGGTTCAGCCAGAGGTTCCCGCCGTGGCGGTGCTGCCCGCCCCCGCCCTCGTGAGCGGTCCGGGATACGCGCGGTATGTGGGACGGGTCGGCGCGCTGGCAGTGGCGCTGGGGTTGGGTGCGGCGGTGGCCACCGGTTACGGCCTCGGTATCCCGGCGGTGGCATCGGCCGAGAACGGTTCTGAGTCCACCGAAAACAGCCCCAACGATCCACCCAATCCCCAGGATCCTCCTGCCGAGCCCGGCGGCAATGGATCAGGTTCGGGCACAGGCGCCGGTTCGGTCGGCCCCACGGTCCCGGAGATGCAACTGCCCGACCATGCCGGGTCGCAGCAGCCGTCGAACACCTCGAACCCGTCCGAGATGCAGGTCTCCGTCAGCGGTGGGGCCCAACTCACGGGTAGCGGCGCGCAGAACGGGTCGAGTAACGGCAATACGCAGACACCTACGACACACTCGCAGACTCCCACACCGACACAGGAACCGTTGGTCAACAACGGACTACCGTCGGGCGGTACCACCCCAAGCACATCACAAACCCAGTCTGGCTACGTCGCGCCCACCGGTACCACCACTCCCACTGCACCGCAGGGCAATCCGACTCCGAACGTAGAGCCGAATCAATCAGGCCACGTCGGCCCTGAACTGTCCGGAACCACCACGACGACAGTCATTCATGGCAGCGGCACCCCGACCCAGCCCGGAAACAGCGCAGCCCGGCTGGCCGGCACGCAACCCAACCTTCAGACCTTCAGCACGGCAGCCGGCGCAAGCTTCACGTCGCAGCTGTCACTCGCGACCGCGTCGGGGACACCTGCGCCGGCGGCGCTGGTCAACCAACCCGACAATCCGTTGGAAGCGCTGATCGGAGCGCCGGCGGCGCTAGCCAACATCGCGGTGACCGCTATATCGATGTTCTTCAACTCGCTGTTGAACCCCGGGCCCGGAACTCCGGCACCGCCGGTGATGCTGTTCGTCGTATTAGGTTGGGCACAGCGCGAATTGGCGCGAACCTTCTTCAACCAGTCCCCCAACGGCGTGGCCGACAACATCGGCACCAACGAAGACACCGGCGTGACCATCCCGGTGTTGTCCAACGACACCGATGGCGACCTCGGCGTCGGCGATGTACTGACCGTGACCGACTACACCCAGCCTGCCAACGGCTCGGTGGCCCTCAACCCGAACGGCACGTTCACCTACACCCCTGACGCGAACTTCAACGGCACCGACACGTTCACGTATACGGTGTCCGATGAAGCCAGCCCGTGGCACATGCACGGTCTGGGTGGATTCTTCTTCGGCGGTGCGCATGCCGCGGCGCCAACGACGGTCACCATCACGGTCGGTTCGGTCAACGATGCGCCGGTCGCGGTCGACGACGCCTTCACCGTCAATGAAGATGTGCCCACCGTCATCACCCCCCTGAGCAACGACACCGATGTCGATAACTCCAGTAGCGCTTTGACCATTACGGGAACCGGAGCGACAGCGCACGGCGGCACTGTGGTCGTGGCTGCCGACGGAAAGTCGGTCACCTACACCTCGGCACCGGACTTCAACGGCACCGACACCTTCACCTACACCGTCTCCGACGGCACCCTCACCGACACCGGCACCGTCACCATCACCGTGCTCCCCGTCAACGACCCACCCGTCGCCAACCCCGACTTCTTCACCACCAACGAAGACGTCCCCCTCACCGGCGACCCCGCCCAATACCTCACCAACAACGACACCGACGTCGACCTCGACAACCTCACCGCCACCATCCTCACCCAACCCACC
>JACPVS010000027.1 GCA_016197365.1 Mycolicibacterium cosmeticum
CTGATACCGCTGCTCGGCCACGCTCAACTCCCTCATTCAGGGAGTGTCAAGGATCAACCGAAGTATCTGTCAACCATCAGCCGAAACACTGTCAGGCATCAACCGACGCAGAAATGTCACGCATCAACCGAGGTAATACAATCGAAAAGTGCCCCCGGCATGATTCGAACATGCGACACCGGCTTTAGGAGAGCCGTGCTCTATCCCCTGAGCTACGGGGGCCCGGGACGGTGGAAGCTTACCGAAGCCGGGCCAACAGGCCTAAGTCAATGGCAGCTGGGCGAAGATCGGCGTGGTCGGCGCCGTCGAGCCCTTGCCCGGTTCGACGGTGAACGCCAGCGCCGTCGCGTCACCCAGATCGGGCAGCACCGCGGTGGTGGAGGGTGCCACCGACGCCGAATCCATGGTCCCGGCGGACTCCGGGCCGGCCCCGCGCAGCAGCCACATCTGGTAGACGCTGCCTGATTCGGGCGGTGCGACGTTGTTCATCACCAGCACGCCGGCGTTGCGTTCCTTGGAGAACACCACGGTGGCGGTACCGCCGGAGGGGATGGGCCCGGACACGGTGCGCACGTCAGGTGCGGCGAAGATCTGCTGCGCAGTCGTCGGCGTGGGGGCCGGCGGCCTCAGTGCCACGCCGATCCCGACGCCACCGGCGGCCACGACGACGGCGGCCGCGGCGGCCAGCACGGCCGAGCGCCAACGGCGCGGTCGAAGCTCACGTACTTCACCCGGGCTGACCGCGGCCAGGATCCGGTGCCGGAGATACGCCGGCGGCTCGAGTGCGGTCGCGGCCGACGCCCGCGCCATCGATTCGCGTACCGCAATGACCTCGTCGGCGAACTGGCGGGCCACTGCAGGCGGAGCGTCAGCCAGGTGTCGTTCGACCTCGCCGTCATCGACGGCGTGCAGCGCGTACGGCGTCGCCAGCGTCATCACTTCGTGCTCTACGGGCCCGGTCATGCCGCTCCCAGGCAATTACGCAGTGCGCGCAGGCCGTCTCGCATCCGCGATTTGACCGTGGCCAGGTTGGCCGAAAGTTGTTCTGAGACCTGCCGATACGTGAGTCCGTTGTAGTAGGCCAGGTCGATGCACTCGCGCTGCACTTCGGTCAGTGAACCGAGGCAGTCGGACACCCGGCGATGTTCATCGAGGGTGATCACCGAATCGGCGACGTGGTCGGTGGGGGTGTCGACGTTGGCGGCGCCGTAGCGGGACTCGCGCTGGGTGGCCGACTGCTCGGCCCGCACCCGGTCCACCGCGCGGCGGTGCGCCAGCGTCATCAGCCAGGCCATCGGTGAGCCCGCCGTCGGGTCGTAACCTCCGGCGTTGTGCCACACCTGCAGGTAGATCTCCTGGGTGGTTTCCTCGCTGTACCCGGGATCCCGTAATACCCGGGTGACCAGGCCGAACACCCTGGATTTGGTGTGATCGTAGAACGCGGCGAACGCCTCGGCGTCGCGACGGGCGACCCCGCGCAGCAGAACGTCGAGGTCGGTGGTCACGAGCCGTAGCCTAGCGGCAGGCAGGACCATAATTGTCATGTGGGCACGAATTCCCCGAACGTTTCGCGGCAGCCCGCAAGCGGGAGGTTCTCCCTGCCCGCCGGCACAAACGTCCACTGGACGACGTCGAGATACCCGGCCCGGAATCCCGCCTCGGAGTACGCCAGGTACAGCTCCCACATTCGCACGAACACGTCGTCGAACCCCAAGCCGCGCACGGCCTCCCGGCGGTCCAGGAATCGTTCCCGCCACAGCCGCAGCGTCTCGGCGTAGTGCAGTCCCATCCAGGACACGTCGACAGTGCGCAAATTGGTGTGCTGCGCGGTGATGTCGGCGATGGCCTGCTCCGAGGGCAGCAGGCCGCCGGGGAAGATGTACTTCTGGATCCAGGTGTAGGTGTGCCGGCTGGCCAGCATGCGGTCGTGCGGCATGGTGATGGCTTGGATGCTGACGCGGCCCCCCGGTCGCACCAGTCGGTTCAGCGCCTGGAAGTAGGTGGGCCAGAACTGGTAGCCGACCGCCTCGATCATCTCGACAGAGACCACCGCGTCGTACTGTCCCTGCACGGCGCGGTAGTCCAGCAATTCGATGGTGACGCGGTCGGACAGGCCTGCGGCTGCGACCCGGCGCTGGGCGAGGCGCTGCTGCTCGACGGAGAGTGTGACCGAACGGACGTGAGCGCCGCGGCTGGCGGCCCGGATGCACAGTTCGCCCCAACCGGTCCCGATCTCGAGGACTTCGCTACCGGCCCGAACCGCGGCTGCGTCGAGTAGTTGGTCGATCTTGTTGTGCTGTGCGGCAGGCAGATCCGCCCATGTGGCGGGCTGTTGGCCGAACAAGGCGCTCGAATAGGTCATGGTGTCGTCGAGGAACTCGGCGAACAAGTCGTTGGACAGGTCGTAATGCGCGGATACGTTCGCCCGGGCTTGGTTCGGGTGGTTGTGTTGCGAACGCGGTGCGCGGACCACCGCGAGGTGGCGGAACCGTTGCAGGGCAGGGGGAACCAGCTCGGCGATGGATTTGGCGAAGGCGGTCAGCACCCCGGCGACATCCGCCGATGTCCACTCACCGGCCATATAAGACTCACCGAACCCGATCAGACCGTACCGGCCGATCCGGCGGGCGAGGGCGTCCGGACGATGGATGACCATGGTGGGTAGGGTGGGATCGGCGGCGCCGACCACCGCGCCGTCGGGATAGCTCAGTCGGACCGGCAGGCATGCGGCGGCGCGACGGAACAGCCGATCGGCGATGACCGCCGAGACGGTGTTCAACGGTCCGGTCGGCACCGCGGCCACATCTGGCCAGCGGTCTGCGTCAATGGTGTGGGAAGCCTCGAAGTTACTGATATCGATGCTCATTGGCACGCGCTCCTTCACTGTTCACACGAGGCCGGGGAGTCAGCGGAACCCGGCGCAGCCACAAATAGATGCCGTGCATCCGGATGGCGACCGCCCCGCTCAGCGGTGCCAGTGGGGCGACGAACTGCAGGCGCAGTACCTCGGCAACCGTGACCCTGCGCAGGTTGCCGTGCACCGTGGCCGCGAAGGTGGGGTGGTCGTCGCGGTGCAGCGAAATCGACACGTTCAGTTGCGATTCTGGCAGCGGAGCGCGGACCCGGTAGTGGCCTTCCGTCCCGTTGAAGGGAGACACGTACATCTGCTTGGTCACGGGCGCTGAAGTGTCCGGGGCCAACAGGTAGGCGTGCCGCTCACCGTAGGTGTTGTGCACCTCGGCGATGACGCAGCGCAGGGTGCCGCGCTGGTCGTGACACCAGAACAAGCTCAGTGGATTGAACACGTAACCCAGCACCCTGGCCTGGAACAGGGCGGTGACGGTGCCGCCGTGCAGATCGATGTTCTGAGTGCCCAGGTAGGCGTCGACTCGTTGCCGCAGTGAATCTTTCGGATCGCCTTCGAGGTGGTCTCGTGCGTCGAACCGGGCGAAAGCCTGCAGCCAGCGCGGCAGCCGGGGCGGTTGGTCGATGTCGATGTACCAGCTGTAGCTGCGGTGCTCGAAGTAGTGCCGCACCGGTGCCTGGCGTCCATGGGTGATCCTGGTGCGATACAGCGCGGGTGTCACCATGCCAGCGCCTTCTCCGCGGCTCGGGTGGACCAAGTGGCGCCGAGTCGCTGGGCCGCCCGAAATCCGGCCGCCGCGCCGTCCTCGTGAAATCCCCAACCGTGGTAGGCCCCGGCGAACACCACCCGGTCGTCATCCAGCGCGGGTAGAAGTGCCTGGGCGGCAACAGATTCCGTGGTATAGGCGGGATGGCCGTACATCATCTCGGCCAGCACGCACGCCGGGTCGACGCGGTCGCGCCCCCCGAGGGTGACCAGATAACGCTTTTCGCCAGTCAGGCGCATCAGCCGGGTGATGTCATAGGTCACGGTGACGGCATCGCTGTCGGGACCGGTCAGGTAATTCCAGGAAGCCCGTGCTCGCGGGTGCATGGGCAGGATCGACGAATCAGTGTGCAGCTGTGCGTAATTGAGGCTATAGGGGATGGCGCCCAGCACCGATCGTTCGGCGACGGTGGGTTCGGCCAGCATGAGCAGTGCCTGATCGGGATGGGTGGCGATGACCACAGCGTCGAACTGTCGGGCCGGTCCGTCGGCAGCCGTGATGAGGACGCCGTCGTCCTGTCGCAGCACCGAGAGCACAGGCGCATTGGTCAATGGTTCGTATATGCGGTCGACGATCGCCGATACGTAGGTGGCCGAGCCGCCGGTGACGGTCCGCCACGTGGGGGACCCGAAAACCGAGAGCATGCCGTGGTGCCGCAGGAAGACGAACAGGTAGCGGGCGGGGTAGTGCGGCGCCTCGCCGGGCGGGCAAGACCAGACGGCAGCGACGAGTGGCTTCATGAAGTGCTCGGCGAAATAGCGTGAGAAGCGGTGCCGCTCGAGGAACGCGCCCACGGTCTCCCCGGTGTCGTCGCCGTCCAGCAGTTCGGTGGCCAGCCGGTGAAACCGCCTGACCTCGGCCAGCATCCGCAGATAGCGTGGCCGGGTCAGGCTGTTCCATGTGGGAAAGAGTCCGCCGAAACCCCTCGCTCCGGCATACTCCAATCCGCTGGTGTCATCGCGCACCGACATCGACATGTCGGTGTCCTGCACCGCGATTCCGAGTTCGCCGAACATTCGGCACAACGTCGGATAGGTGCGGTCGTTATGCACCAGGAACGCGGTGTCGAGGGCGACGGTGCCTCCCGCACCGTCGTCGACGTACTGCGTGTGGGCGTGGCCGCCGAAGCGGTCATCGGCCTCGAACAGCGTGACGTTGTCACGTGCCGACAGCACATAGGCGGCAGTCAGACCGGCGACACCGCTGCCGATCACCGCGATGGACCGGCCGCCCGGATGGATGTGTTGCACATCGGTTATTCGGCGCCGCCCGCTTCGTGGATGGGGCCGGTATCAGCGCAACGCGGACATCACCTCGCCGAACGCTTCGGCATGCGCGGACTGCACCACGAAATAGGTCACCCCGTGTTCGGCACGCAGCCGGCGCAGTTTGTCGGCCTGGTCGGCGACGGTCCCGGACAGCACCCCAGGGCTGGCCAGAAGTTCCTCGTCGGTGGCGTCCGGGGCGAACCGCCGCGTCATCTTCAGATTCGGAACCCCGGAACCGTCTGTGGGTACCGCGGTGATCGCGACGTTGAGCTCGAGGTCGTCGAAGCGGTCGCCGGCCGCTGCGCGCAGGAACGCGACGCGGTCGGCCAGAGCACCGGTGACACCGACGGTGGTGGCCCACTTGGCGGCGACGGTGAGCAGCCGGTCGCCGCCGCCGGCGATCACGATCGGCGTGGCGGGGACGTGTTCGGCAAGATAGGCGGTGACGTGTTCCAGGTATTCGATGCGTTTACCCGCGCTGGGGAAGGGCAACTCGGCGGCGTCGAACTCCTCTTTCACATAGCCCGCGCCCAGGCCGACCTCGAACCGGCCACCGGAGATGTCTTGCAGGGTCTGCACATCCCGGGCCAGCAGCGCCGGCTTGTAGAAGCAGGCGTTGAGTACGAACGTCCCGACGCGTAGCCGCTCGGTGGCCGCGGCGACGGCGGTCAGCGCGGGGAACGGCGCGGCGACGCCCAAGTGGTCCGGGACCAGGAGCACGTCGTAGCCGAGGTTCTCGGCACGTCGCGCTTCGTCCCGGACGAACGACGCCGAGGTCGCGTCGCGCATGCTGAAGCCGAAGCGGAAGTCATGTGGCATACCGCGATGCTATGCGCGCCGGCCGGCCGTGCAAGGGCGTCAAGCATTTTGGGGCCAGGACCGCGCCGCCTCGGTCAGTCCGCGCACGAGCGCGGAGGTGGCCGGAACCAGGCCGTCAGCACCGGCCATTCCGCTGCGTGGACTGATGCCGCGCACTCGGGGTGGTAATTCGAGTTGAGCGCCCCCGTCGCGGGCCCGGTTCACCGGGTTGTCCGGGTGTAGGCCGCGCAGTTCGCGGGGGATGGCGTCGAGGTCGGTCACCACCTGATGGCCGGGTATCGACAGATGCCGGGACAGGTGTGCGACCAGAGCTCGGTTGCTGCCGCCGGCGAGTAACTGGTTGCTTCGTCCGATCCGGCCGTAACCGTGCACGGACACCACGATGTCGACGTGGTCGAGGAACGCCGCGAGGTGTTCGGACTGCTCGGGCAGGTAGCGCGCGGAGGCCAGATGGTGTGGATACCCGGCGGGATGGCGCACCACATAGGACGATGCCCCACTGGCCTGCGCGGCGCGTTCGGCGATGACGTCTGTCATCCGCTCCAGGCCGCCGCCGTGGATGGCCAGGAAGCCGAAACGGGACCGCAGGGTGGCGGATTCGGTCACCTCCGGGTCGGCCAGCAGCGCGGTCAGTGACTGCGGCGCAGACGCTTCGGTGCGGCGGTCGCTGGGCCAACCCGACGGATCCCAGCGGTGCAGGAAGTCGATCCAGGCTTGCGGCAGCCCATGATGCAGGGCGCCGGAGATGATCCGTTCCAGATAGCCGGGCCGCGGCGGTCCGGGTTCGACGCGGGGATCGATGTACACCCAGGCGTCGCGAGGGCCGTCCGCGGTGTGCACCACCAGGCGGTCGCGCCGGTACCGCACCGGCACGCCCTCGGCACTGTCCAGGGTGCTCAGATCCCGGCCGCTGACCCGCCACAGCACGCCGTGCACCAGGGCGCCGTCCAGTGGCTCGACCGTGGCCACCCCGCGTTCGTTGATCAGCCAGTCGTGATCGGTCAGTGTCGCCGGCTGCGGGTCGGTCGCGTCGGGGCAGCGCCGCGCCATCTGGTCCACGCACAGGTTGGACCCGTACGCAAAATAGATGTGCGACAAACTCATTCAGCCCCGGACCGTCAGATAGATCAGCACGATGTTGAGCACGATGATGATGCCGGCCACCAGCCAGCCCAGCGCGGTGGTGACGCGGTGGTTCACGTCGTCGCCCATCAAGGTCCGGTTACTGGTCAGCCGGACCAGCGGGATGAGGGCGAACGGGATGCCGAACGAGAGCACCACCTGGGAGATCACCAGTGCGCGGCTCGGGTCGACGCCGATACCCAGAATGAGCAGCGCCGGGATCAGGGTGACCACGCGGCGCAGCAGCAGCGGATAGTTGCGGCGCAGCAGTCCGGACATGATCATCGCCCCGGCGTAGGCGCCGACCGATGTCGAGGCCAGGCCGGAGGCCAGCAGCCCGATCGCGAAGAACAGGGCGACCACCGGGCCCAGGGTCTCGGCCACCGCGGCGTGCGCGCCTTCGATCGAGTCGGTGTTGTCCATGCCCTGCAGGTTGGTGGCCGCGACCAGCAGCATCGCGAGGTTCACGGCGCCGGCGACCAGCATCGCGATCCCGACGTCGATGCGGGTGATCCGCAGCATCCGCCGCCGCGGCGCCCCGGCCTCAGGCCGGCCGTGCCGATCGCGGGCCAGCCCCGAATGCAGGTACACCGCGTGCGGCATGACGGTGGCGCCGAGCATTGCGGCCGCCAGCAGGACGCTCTCCGGCCCGGCGAACTGGGGGAGGAGGCCCCCGACGACGGCGCTCGGGGCGGGGGGCTCGACGAACAGGCTGGTGAGGAAGCCGATGGCGATGATCAGCAGCAGTCCGGTGATCACCCGCTCGAACACCTGCTGACCGCGCCGGTTCTGCAGGGCCAGCAGCAGCATCGACACCACGCCCGTGATGATCCCACCGACCAGCAGCGGCAGATCGAACAGTAGATGCAGGGCGATGGCGCCGCCGACGACCTCGGCGAGGTCGGTGGCCATGGCCACCGCCTCTGCCTGCAGCCAATAGGCGATCCGAGTGGGGGTGCGGGTGTGGTCGCCCACCGATTCCGGCAGCGAGCGCCCGGTGACCAGCCCGAGCTTGGCCGACAGATACTGCACCAGCCCGGCCATGATGTTGGCCACCAGAATGACCCAGACCAGCAGGAAGCCGAACTGGGCACCGGCGCTGACGTTGGCAGCGACGTTCCCGGGGTCGACGTAGGCGATGGCGGCGACGAAAGCGGGTCCGAGCAGGTACCAACCCGGCCGCACCCGTGTCTGCGTGTCCTGCGCCAACTCACCCTCTCTTCTATCCGGCGGTTCGAATAGAAAAGTTAGGGTAGACGAAACCTCCGCGTGGTCACCAGTCGGGCCATGTCAGCCGAGTCCGATGACGATTCCGCCGCCCCCGTAGGGCCAGCCGTAGAACGGGCCGTTGAAGGTGTTGGGCGGGGACGTGACGATCTGGGTGTGGCCGGATGACGCGCACTGCGTCGTCGTCGGGCCGGTCTGGACACACTTCGGTGCCGCCGCCGCGTTCGGGGCGGAAATGAACGCGACGGCGAGTAGAGCCGGTATGAGTAGGAACCACATGGGGCCTCCTAGCGGCGGCCGCCACCGCCACCGTGGAAGCCACCCTCGTTGCCGCCGATGATCAGGGCGGGTCCGTAGAACTCGTCGTCCCAGGGATACGGGTAGGTGGGCTCGGGCGGGGAAGCGTTGAGCTGAACGTTGCCGGGCGTCGCGCATTCGGTTGCGCCGCCGCCCATCTCGTTGCCGCCGACACTGGTGCACGACGGCAGGTTGGAATTGGAGCTGGAGTCCGGGTCGGCTGCGGCGGCGGGTGCGAGCACCACGGCGCCGGCAGCCAGGAGTGAAGCCAGGACGAACATTGACCGCATAGGCAGGCCCCTCTCATCGAACTCGGGCGTTAAATCCCAGCGTACAACCCTTTCCCGGTGATCAGCGGCAAGTCCAGAGTGGTGACGATGCCCGACGGTGCGGCCACGACGGCGGGGACGGCGTTGACGACGCGGGCCGCGGTGGCCACCAGCCCGGCGTGGTTGTGGTCGCCCTTGCGGCTGCTCAGGCAGAGGTCTAGCGCGTAGGACGGTTCACCGGTCACCTCGATCCGGTACGAGCCACCCTCCTGTGCGGGCTGCGGCCATTCCGGGCACAGATCGGCCCGCAACCGGGTGACGTGCTCGAGGACAACGGCCGGGTGGCCTTTCACCATGCCGCGCACCTCGAACCGCATGGCCGCGGTGCTGCCCTTCGGGATGTGGCCGGAGGCGATGTCGAAGTCCTCCGGGGCGGGGATCCGCACGTGGGTCTCGGTGACCTCGTCGAGTTCGACGCCTAGGCCGGCGGCGAGTTGACGCACCACCGAACCCCAGGCCAGGCTCAGCACCCCGGGCTGCAGCAGCATCGGCAGGTCGTCGAGTGACTTGCCGAAGCCCATCACGTCGAACATGACCGTGGCGCTGTCGTAGGTGGCGTAGTCGACGATCTCCATGCACCGGATCTGTTCGATGCTCTGGCAGGTGCCCGCAAGGGCAAGTGGCAGAAGGTCATTCGCAAATCCAGGGTCGATGCCATTGATGAAAATGCTCGAGTCGCCCGCTTTCGCCGCGTCCTCGATGGGCTGGATCAGTTCGGCGGGCAGCACCTGCCACGGGTATTGCAGGAACACCGCCGCGCTACCCACCACGTTCACGCCGGCGGCCAGGATCCGGCGGTAGTCCTCCAGCGCCTCGGGCAGCCGGTTGTCGGCCATCGCGGTGTAGACGGCACATTCGGGTTCGGTGGCCAACACC
Organism: Mycolicibacterium cosmeticum; assembly: GCA_016197365.1. Lineage (GTDB taxonomy): Bacteria > Actinomycetota > Actinomycetes > Mycobacteriales > Mycobacteriaceae > Mycobacterium > Mycobacterium cosmeticum_A. Next base: position 9,571 of record JACPVS010000027.1, read on the forward strand.
TCGCCCAGGTCGGTGGTGGCGATGATTCCGGTCGAGACATCCAGACCGGCAAGCGTTCCGGCGTCCTGACCGGCCTTGGCAGCCGAGGACACCCACACGCCGGTGAGCTCATAGGCCGGGTCGGTGATCAGCTGGCTCAGCGCGTGCCTGCCGACGTTTCCGGTGCCGATCGCGGCGACTTTGATGGCCATCTCTTGGTACTCCTTACAGATCCGGGATGGGGAGGTCGAGATTGGGGAAGGTGAGGCCGCCGTCGACCTCGAGAGTCTTGCCGGTCAGATAGGATCCGGCCGGCGAAGCCAAATAGACTGCGGCGGCGGCGATATCGCTGGGATCGCCCAGTCTGCGCAGCGGGGTGGCCTTCTCCATCGGATCGCGCAGGGCCTCGTTGGAGGCGACGATGTCCAGCGCGGAGGTGAGGATGGACCCGGGCGCGATGGCGTTGACCCTGATTCGCGGGCACAGGTCGAGCGCAGCCAGGCGGGTGTAGTGCGCCAACGCCGCCTTGGCGGTGCCGTAGGCGACGAAGGCGCGGCCGGCGAGCCGCCCCATCGTCGAGGTGATGTTGATGATCGAGCCGCCGCCGGAGTGCTCCAACATGAGCGGCACCGCGGCCTGGGTGAGCGCGTGCGCGGTGCCCACGTTGAACGTGAACGCGTCCTTGAGGTCCTTGGTGGAGGTGTTCAGCAGCGGTCCCGGCATGGTGCCACCGACGTTGTTCACGACGATGTCTAGTTTCCCGAACACACTGACCGCCTGGCCCGCGAGCTCCGCGGTGGCCTCGGGATGCGCGAGGTCGGCCACGACGATGTGCGCCTTGCGGCCGACGGCGGCGATCTGAGCCGCGACCTCTTCGAGCTGGGCCTGCGTCCGTGCCGCGATCACCACGTCCGCACCGGCTTCCGCGTAGGCGACCGCGATGGCGGCACCGAGTCCGCGTCCTGCGCCGGTGACCACCGCGACCTGATCGTCGAGCCGGAATTTGTCCAGAATCATGGCTTGCCTCGTTTCTTCTCCGGCGCCACGGTAGCAAGGCGTGTGCGCGACCGGGGCGACTTTCTGTAACACGTTCTAATTATGTCGTTGGCTGCCAGATCGGTAAATCGTTGGCCACGGCCCTACCCTTTCCTCATGTCCGTTCCGGTGCTGTCACCAGTCGTTGCCGAGTCGAGTGCTGTCGGCTCGGTCCCTTCGGCGTGGGCAACGGACGACAGGAAACTCCGGCGCGTTCGCTATCGCCGCACCGCGAGGCCCGAGATCTCCGCAGCTGGGCGCGTCATCCGACACGCCTAGCTTTCGGCATGCCGCGATGAACCTGTTCTCCCAGTTCAGCGCCATTTTTCGGGGTTGACGGCGACGTCCTTCGCGGGTTTACTTGGTGCCTGTCAGTCGATGGGTTGCATCAATCACGCTGGGACAGAACGTGTTCCGACGAAGATGCGGCGCATCGAAAGTCACACCGCCGTAGCTCAGCGGATCCAGAGCGCCTGATTTCGGCTCAGGGGGTTGGGGGTTCGAATCCCTCCGGCGGTGCCGATCGCGGCAAAATCGTTGTCCGCATGGGAAATCAGAGAGAAGGAGGGTGATCGTCATGAAGAAGTTTCCGGCTGTGCTGGTGCTGAATGCGTCGTACGAGGCCCTCGATCTGGTGGCCTGGGAGAACGCGGTGGCCGCCGCTATTTCTTGGCGGCGGCCTTCTTGGCCGGAGCTTTTTTCGCGGCGGCTTTTTTGGCCGGGGCCTTCTTCACAGGCGGCTTCTCGCCGTCACCCTGGCGGGCCTTCACGCTGGCCTCCAGTTTGGCGAGCAGATCCGACACATCTTCTGACTCGTCGAGGTTGGCCGGCTGCTCCTCGGTGGTGAACGCCTCGCCGCCTTCGAGCTTGGCCGCCACCAACTCGCGGAGCTCGTCCTGATAGGTGTCGTGGAACTGTTCGGGCTGGAAATCGTCGGTCATCGATTCGACGACCTGGCTGGCCATCTTCAGCTCGGCGGGCTTGATCTCGACTTCCTTGTCGAGCACGGGAAAGTCCGGGTCCCGGATCTCGTCGGGCCACAGCAGCGTGTGCACCACCATCACCTGGCGCTTGCTGAAGTCCTTGACCCGCAACGCCGCCAGCCGTGTCTTGTTGCGCAGCGCGAAGTGGACGATGGCGACGCGATCGGTGGAGGCCAATGTCTGTGCCAGCAGCACATAGGATTTCGACGACTTGGAGTCCGGTTCGAGATAGTAGCTCTTGTCGTACATCAGCGGATCGAGTTGGTCGGCAGGGACGAATTCGACCACCTCGATCTCGCGGCTGCGTTCCTCGGGCATGGTGGCGATGTCCTCATCGGTGATCACCACGGTCTGACCGTCGTCGGACTCGTAGGCACGCGCGATATCGCGGTATTCGACCACCTCGCCGCATACCTCGCAGGTGCGCTTGTAGCGGATGCGGCCGTTGTCCTTGCCGTGCACCTGGTGGAACTTGATGTCATGGTCCTCGGTGGCGCTGTACACCTTCACCGGGACGTTCACCAGACCGAACGCGACCGAACCTTTCCAGATCGACCGCATCGGCTACACCGCCGGAATCTGGCCAGGGTTCAAGCCGACGGGGGTGTCCGGGTTCGCGCCGGGCGAGGAATCGGAATGGGTGAACACCTGCGAAGGCGCCGACCGGCAGTTGTTGTCCATCGGCGTCTGGTCGCCTGAGCAGTAGGGCACCAGGTCGGCAGGGTCCGCGCCGGCGGCCGAGGCCCCGGCGATCGCGATCACGGCCAGTAGGCCCGCCACGCAAAGTCGCCTCACAACTCCACGGTAACAGCAGGAATACCGTATAGGGATGGAGCGCTTCGGGCGGGTGCGACTGACCAACCCCGACAAGGTGCTCTATCCGGCCACCGGCACCAGCAAAGCCGAGGTTTTCGAGTACTACCTGGCCGTTGCCGACGCCATGCTGCCGCACATCGCGGGCCGCCCGGTCACGCGCAAACGGTGGCCCAATGGGGTCGGGCAACCCGAGTTCTTCGAGAAGCAACTCGCGTCGTCGGCGCCGGATTGGTTGGGCCGCGGCTCGGTGACCCACAGGTCGGGCACCACGACTTATCCGGTCATCGACACCCGAGAGGGGCTGGCCTGGATCGCCCAACAGGCCTCGCTCGAGGTGCACGTGCCGCAGTGGCGATTCGAGAATTCGAAGCCCGGACCGGCCACCCGCATCGTCTTCGATCTCGATCCCGGCGAGGACGTGACATTCCGGCAGCTGTGCGAGGTCGCACACGAGGTGAAGGGGTTCGTCGAGGACATCGGGTTGACGGCATATCCGCTGACGAGTGGGAGCAAGGGCCTGCACCTGTACGTGCCGCTGACCGAACCGATCAGCTCGCAGGGCGCGTCGGTGCTGGCCAAGCGCATCGCGGTGGAGCTTGAGAAGAGCATGCCCAAACAGGTCACTGCCACCATGACCAAGAGCCTGCGCACCGGAAAGGTGTTCCTGGACTGGAGCCAGAACAGTGCCGCGAAGACCACCATCGCGCCGTACTCGATGCGGGGTCGCGACGAGCCGACGGTGGCGGCGCCGCGGACCTGGGACGAAATCGGGGACCCCGATCTGCGGCACCTGCGATTCGGCGAGGTGCTGGAACGGCTCGAGCGTGACGGAGACCTGCTCGCCGGACTCGATGCGGCGCTGCCGGGCGCCGACAAGCTGACGACGTACCGCAGCATGCGCGATGCGGGCAAGACGCCCGAACCGGTGCCGCAGGCGCCCCCGGCCGTGGGGAACGACAACACGTTCGTCATCCAGGAACACCACGCCCGACGGTTGCACTACGACTTCCGGCTGGAACGCAACGGGGTGCTGGTGTCCTGGGCGGTGCCCAAGAACCTGCCGGAGACGACATCGGTGAACCACCTCGCGGTGCACACCGAAGACCACCCGCTGGAGTACGGGACGTTCGAGGGGTCGATTCCCAAGGGCGAGTACGGCGGTGGCGAGGTCTTCATCTGGGATTCCGGGACGTATGAGACCGAGAAGTTCCGGGACAACTCGCCCGACGGTCCCGACAAAGGCGGCGAAGTGATCGTCACTCTGCACGGGACGAAGATCCAGGGCCGCTACGCGCTGATCCAGACCGGCGGAAAGAACTGGCTGGCGCACCGGATGAAGGAGCAGGCCCAGCCGACACCGGCCGATCTCGCGCCGATGCTTGCGACCCACGGATCGGTCGAGAAGATGAACTCGGTCGTGTGGGCGTTCGAGGGAAAGTGGGACGGCTACCGGCTGCTCGTCGACGCCGATCACGGTGCACTGCAACTACGTTCGCGCAGCGGCCGGGATGTGACCGACGAGTACCCGCAGCTGCAGGCGCTGGCCGCGGACCTTGCCGACTACCACGTCGTTCTCGACGGTGAGGTGGTCGCCCTCGACGGCAAAGGCGTACCGAGCTTCGGTGAGATGCAGAACCGGGCGCGCTCGACGCGGGTGGAGTTCTGGGCCTTCGACATCCTGGCACTCGACGGACGATCGTTGTTGCGCGCCAAATACTCCGATCGCCGACGCATCCTGGAGACGCTTGCCGACGCGGGCGGCCTGATCGTGCCCGAGCCCCTTTCCGGTGACGGGGCCGAGGCGCTGGAGTACGCCAAGGCCCACGGGTGGGAGGGGGTGGTCGCCAAGAAGCGTGATTCCACCTATCAACCGGGCCGGCGGTCCGCATCGTGGATCAAGGACAAGTTCTGGAACACCCAGGAAGTGGTGATCGGCGGCTGGCGCGCGGGAGAGGGCGGCCGCACCAGCGGGATCGGCGCGCTGCTGGTCGGGGTGCCCTCTGACGAGGGGCTGCAGTTCGCAGGCCGGGTCGGAACGGGCTTCACCGAGAAGATGCTCAAGGAGCTACGGGCCACGCTGAAGCCGCTGGAGACCGACGAGTCACCCTTTACCGCAAGGCTTTCCGGTCCCGATGCGAAGGGCGTCACCTACGTTCGCCCGGAATTGGTCGGGGAGGTGCGCTACAGCGAGCGTACGTCCGACGGCCGGCTGCGCCAGCCCAGTTGGCGGGGGCTGCGGCCGGACAAGACGCCGAGTGAAGTTGTGTGGGAATAGGCTCAGGTTGGGCCGTCGAGAGTGGCGTCCAACGTGATCGGCACGCGCAGGATCTTGGAGATGGCGCAAAGCCGGCGGGCTTCGTCGGCGAGGCTCTGGAACACGTCGTCGGTGATGCCGGGCAGGTCGGCGCGGACGATGAGGTGAATGCCCTCCACGGAGTAGCCGTGCCCGTCGGATCCTTGGGTGTCGGTGCCCATGGTCAGTTGTGCGGTGGTGCTGATCGTTTCGACGGAAACAGCGTACTTGCGGGCGATGTTGGCCAGGGCGTGGTTGTAGCAGCCGGCATGACCGGTCACCAGGAGTTCTTCCGGGATGGCTCCAGGCGCGCCTTCGAACCGGCTGCCATAGGTATACGGCGCTTCGTGGACGGTGTCGCTCGTATCGGTGGACAGCGAGCCGTTCCCGTCGAAGAACGAGCCGGTCCACTGGGAGCTGCCGGCGACGACCGTCATCGCGTCACCTCGGCGATGTCATTGCCGAGCCGGTATTCGATGGCCGTCCGTTCCTGGAGCCCGGCGCCGAATAGGGATGTGGTGACCGATTGGAATCCTGGAGTGCTCACCGCCGCCCAGAAGGCATCCGAATGCCGCGGATATTCGCTGTCGGGCAGCCGGGTGTACTCGTTGACGAACGCCGCCTCACGCCCGCGGGCAGGGAACTACATGTGCTGATCGGCGTGCTCCAGCAATGGGGAGACAAGCACCTGCCCCGTCCAGAGGGCCCAACGATGGTGCGCAAGGCGCGACGTACCGAGCGGCCGGTGCACGTCGCCTTCATCGACGATCTCGGCTACGAGATCCCCGCGGATGACGTGGAGACGATTCCCATCGGAAACTGAAAGTGGTCAGCCCGGTTCTGCCGTCGGAGCGGGCGTAGCGGTCACCTCGGGCGAGGCCTTGGTCGTCGCGGGAGTGGTCGGTACGTCGTTGCGCGAGGTCTCCGGTGTGCTGTCGCCGCCGGGAGCCGCCGGTGAACCCGTCACGCCGGGTTCCGTTGCCCCGGTGGGTGACTCCGTCACCGGAGTCGACGGCGCGGCCGACGAGGCCGGCGGGGGAGTCGCCGATGGCGTCGTGGTGACCGCACTCGACGACGGCGTCGTGGAACTGCTCGACTCGCCGCCCTTGTCGCTGCCACCGCAGGCGGCGGTCAGCAGACCCACTGCTACGGCCGCCGACACCGCGGCGACGGTGGAAGCGCAACGGGCAGATCGCATCGACTTCATGGCGTACCAATCCTTTTTTCGGCGCGTTGTCCCTGAATGGCCCGGAGACGTCCTGTTGAAACAGGCCTTTGCGTCAGTTAATAGAAAGTTCACAGACCGACGGTCGCGGCGGCCCGGCTTCGGAGTCGCTCAGGCGCGCCGCAGCCGACGGACCTCCGCCACCGACCTGGTGACCGCTGCCACGACCGGTGCGCCCAGGATCATGCCGAGCAGTCCGGCGATGGTGCCGCCGATCATCGTCGCCAGGAGCACGGCGACAGGGTGCAGCCGCAACGACGAACCAAGCGCCCAGGAACTGACCGCGCTCTGCACGGTGCCGTTCGAGATCACGAACGCCGCACCGAGGATGAGCGCCGCCGTCGGACCACTTGAACCGAAGGCGATCAGGACGGCGAAGACGCCCGTGATCCACGCACCCAGAAAAGGGATGAAGGACAGGACGAAATACAGGACGAAAATCGGTACCGCCAGCGGCACACCGAGAAGCAGCAGCGGCACCATGAAGATCGGGGCGGTGATCACCGCGGTGACGGCGGTGCCCTTGAAGTAGCCGCGCACCGACTGCCGCGTCAGCGCGACGACCGCGTCCACCTCGGTGGCGTCCAGGCGGGTGCTCCGCGCCAGCCATGCCGAAAAGCGTTGTGCGTCACGTAAGACGAAGAACAAGAAGAACATCGCGAAAAAGGTCCCCATGGCCAGGGACAGGGCACCGTAGAAGGTGCTCGTGACCGCCCCGAGAATGCCTTGCCCCAGTTGGGGTGCATGCCCTTCGAAAGCCGACCGGACGTGCGAGAGCCACTGCGTGTCGACGTCCAGGCCGGCGGCCCAGTCCACCAGTGAGGTCCACCCGCGGACCAGTTGCCGGTAGATCTCGGGCCACTGCTGCAGGAAGCCCCACACCACCATGGCGCCGGCCGCCGCTGCCACCGCGATTGCCGCCAGCAGGGTGGCCGCGGTGGCCAGTGCGGGCGAAAGGCGAAGCCGCTGAAGCGCTTCCGAAACCGGTTCGAGCACGATCCCCAGAATGACGGCAACCACCAGGGGGATCAGAATTCCACTCACCGCACTCAGGCCGGCGGCGGCCACCGTGGTCAGCGCGATGATGCCCAGCACCGACCAGCTGGTGGCACCCGCTCGCCGGATCAGTGCGGACAACGACGCAGAACCAGCCTCGTCAGCCACAGAAGCTGATTCTGCCTCACACCTTGGTTCTTGAGCACCCACCGGCGGTCAGCGCGCGCCGATCGCTTCCTGCATACCCCGGGTGGCCAGCTCGTCGGCCAACTCGTTGTCCCCGACGCCCGAGTGCCCCTTCACCCAGAACCACTCGACCTCGTGCCGGGCGCAGGCGGCCTGCAGCCGCTGCCAGAGGTCGACGTTCTTCACCGGCTGCTTGGCGGCGGTCAGCCAACCGTTGCGCTCCCAGCCCAGCACCCACTTGGTGATGCCGTTGCGGACGTAGGTGCTGTCGGTGTAGAGATGGACCAGCACGGGCCTGGTCAGCGCTTCCAGCGCCATGATGGGCGCGGTCAGTTCCATCCGGTTGTTGCTCGTCTCGCTGGGCTCGCCGCCGCACATCTCACGCACGTGCTCGCGGTGCCGTAGCACGGCGCCCCAGCCGCCGGGCCCCGGATTGGGCCGGCACCCGCCGTCGGTGTGGATGATCACGGGGTCGGTCACGCCTAGACAATAGGTGCCGAAACAACAGGTGCCGAAATGAGCGCCGTGCGCACCGACATTCCGAGCGCCCGGTGATCGAGCGTGGTGATCCGGCGCCCGGGCTGGACGGCGTCTTTGACCGGTGCGGCGCGGTCGCCGAAGTATGCGGCGCTCGCGTCGATGTCCGCGACGGAGTAGGTGATTCCCCACAGCGACGACGGACCGTCGCCCGTGACCGCCTGGGAGCCGACGACCTCGATGATGACGGTCCCGAACCGGAAGAAGATCTGCCGGATCGCTCGTCCGCCGAGTTCCCCCTCCCGTTCGCGGCGTGGCCGCACCCCGATGGCGGCCAGCGCCGCCACCGTGCGCGCCAGATCGGGGGACAGCAGCACGACGTGATCGATCGCGGTGACGCCGTTGACGTGCGTGTCAGCGTGCGGGACGGGTGCGTCCGACGCTGTGGTCGGAATGCCATCGAGCGCACCCTCGGAGGACACTCCGCGCAACGACCACCCGAGGATGCCGGTGCCACGGTTGCGTCCGACCAGCCGAAAGGAGACGTCGCCAACCCTGCTCACCTGGCCGGACACCGTGAACCCGGCATCCGCCCAGACCTCGGCGGGGTCGGCGACCTCGATCTCGTCGACACTGACTCGCGCGCCCATGAACGCGAGAGTACTTCGCGGTCGGACCCCGTCCGCTTCTACAGTGAGCCGGTGGACGTTCTCAAACGGAACAACGTCACGGTCGTCGGCGCGGAGCGAGGACCGGTGTTGCTGTTGGCGCACGGCTTCGGCTGCGATCAGCAGCTGTGGCACCCCGTCGTACAGCGCCTGCAGTCCGCGTATCGGATCGTGCTGCTCGACCACGTCGGCTCGGGGGCGTCGGACCCGCGCGCCTGGGACGAGGCGAAGTACTCGGCGTTGAACGGATACGCCGAGGACCTCCTCGACGTGGTCCACGCCCTCGATCTCAGAGACGTGGTGCTGGTGGGCCATTCCGTCGCGGCGATGATCGGTGCGCTGGCCGTCATCGCCGAACCCGAGCGGTTCGCCAAACTGGTCATGGTGACCCCGTCGCCGCATTATCTGAACGACGGGGACTACCGGGGCGGCATGTCCAGGGCCGACGTCGACGAACTGCTGGAGTCCCTGGATCTGAATTACCTCGGCTGGTCGCACGCCATGGCACCGCACATCATGGGCAACCCCGACCGTCCCGAACTCAGCGAGCAACTCGAGGCCACGTTCTGCCGCACCGATCCGGCGTATGCGCGGGTCTTCGCCAGGACCACCTTTCTGTCCGACAACCGAGACGACCTCGGCGCCATTCCGGTGCCGACGCTGATCATCGAATGTGCGCACGATGCCATCGCGCCGCGTGGGGTGGGCGCCTACGTCCATGACCGGATCGCCGACAGTGAACTGATCACCCTGGATGCGACGGGACACTGCCCGCACGTCAGTGCACCCGATGCGACGGCCGCCGCCATCTCGACGTTCGCAGGCGGGCATGAGTCCCGCTGAGGTGGGCGACCACGATCTCTGGGAGAACGCGCCCAGCGGTCACTTCGTCACCGATACCACGGGTCGAATCCTGCGCGCCAACAACACCATTCGTGACTGGCTCGGATACCCGGACAAGCACGCGCTGCACGGCGCTCTCATCACCGATCTACTGACCGTCGCCGGACGCGTGCACTACGAAACCCACTTTGCTCCGCTACTGACGATGACCGGCCGCCTGCAAGGCGTCACCCTCGATCTGGTCGACGCGGCCGGGCAGCGGCTGCCGATGTTCCTGACCGCCAACGTGAAGGCCGATGGCGACGGGAAGCCAGAGATCCTTCGCATCACCGCGGTGGACGCCTCCGACCGGCGCGCATACGAACTCGAGTTGTTGGGCGAACGGGCCAGGGCGGAAATGGAGTCCCGGCGCGCCCGGGGGTTCGCCGAGACGCTGCGCAAGTCACTTCTGCCGCCGGTGTTGTCGCCACCGCCGGGGCTGGAGGCCGCCGATTACTACTACACAGCATCCGTCGACGACGTCGGTGGGGACTTCTACGACCTCTTCCCGCTGAGTCACACGACGTGGGGCTTCTTCATCGGCGACGTCATCGGAAAGGGTGTCGAAGCCGCAGTGGTGACGGGACTGACCCGCTACGTACTGCGTTCGGCGGCAGTCTCCAACGACGACCCGGTGGAAGTACTCCAGAACCTGAATTCCGTGCTGGGCCAGCGGCTCGGCATCGCCCCCCAACGCACCTTGTGCACCGTGATCTACGGCAACATCCGCCAAGCCGGCGACGGCGTCGACGTCGAATTGGCCAGCGGCGGGCATCTGCCGCCGCTGCTGTTCGCCGCCGACGGTTCCGCGTACTACGCCGACACCATCGGCGGTCACGCGGTGGGCATGACCGAACAGCCGCGGTTCGTCGCCCACACACTGCACCTGGGACCCGGAGACACGTTGGTGCTCTACACCGATGGGCTCACCGAGGCGCTCACCGGAGTCGGGCGGGAGCGGTTCGATGACGACGGTGCGCTGCTGGCGAGTGCGAAGGGATGGTCGCCGGTGAGCGCGCAGCAAGTCGTCAACAGGATTCACACGCTGCTCGACAGCCTGGGCTCTGGGGTGCAGGACGATTCCGCGGTGCTGGCCTTCGGCGTCCCCGCCAAGCCATAGCAGTCTGTCGAACGGCCTCCGGGCGCAGCGGTAATGCGGTTCAATCGGAGTGCAACTCCCCGCGAAACACCCTGTGACCTCGAGGAAGAGTAATGAACCTGACGAAGCGCACGCTCGCTGCGGTCGCGGTCGCGACCCTGTTCGGTGCTGTGGCCGTCGCACCGGCCTCTGCGATCGACAACATCAAACCGTTCGGCCAGCAGGAGACCATCGACAGCGGTGGCTCCGCGATCGGCTACACCGTCGCCGGTCTGAAACCGAGCTCGGACGCGATTCCCTACCCGGTGGCCGGGCAGTTGTACGAGGCCACGGTGACGGTTGACGCGGTGCGGGGTGCGGTCAGCCCCGTCATCCCGTTCTTCAACGCGCGCGCCGAAGACGGCGCCACCTACCGCGTGCTGTCCAACATCTTCACGCCACAGGGCCTCAGCGGTGGAACCGTCCTACCTGGCGACAGTTCCAGGGGCAAGCTGTATTTCGATGTGGTGGGGCCGCCGCCCAACAGCGTCGTCTACAACAACGGGGACCACGATCTGCTGGGCTGGGTCCGGGTGGACGGGGCACCGGACATGGTTTCCCCGGTGGACCCCGGATCGACGTCCGAGCTGGCGCCGCTGCCCGCCGAGAACGACGTACAGGGATCCACCGGCCCGGACTTCAACAGCCCCAACATGACAGCGCCTTCGCAGAACGGCCTGGACGAGATCACCGCCATCGAAGGCCCGAACGTGGGGACCCATTCCGAGGGCGGGCACCACTAGATCGGTCAGGCTGCCACGGCGACGCGCTGATCTCGCTCGGAGAACCGAGAACCCAGCATGTCGTTGGGCAATGACAGCCGAATGACCTTGCCCCAGGCGGACGCGACCTGCTTGACCAGCGGGCCGCTGGTGTAGGTCAGCCCGTACCGCTCGAAGATGTCGCGCACCTGCGGGGCGATCTCGCCGTACCGATTGCTCGGCAGGTCCGGGAAGAGGTGGTGCTCGATCTGGAAGGACAGGTTGCCGCTCATCAGGTGCATGAACCGGCTGCCGCTGATGTTCGCCGAGCCGAGCATCTGGCGCAGATACCACTGGCCGCGGGTCTCGCCGTCGATGCTGTCGTAGGTGAAAGTCTGTACGCCCTCGGGGAAGTGGCCGCACATGATGACCGAGTGTGTCCACACATTGCGCACGACGTTGGCGGTGAGGTTGGCCGTCAGCGTGGTGACGGCGCTGGGCCCCGACAGCAGCGGGTGCACGACGTAGTCGCGTAGGCCCTGCGTGCCGATCTTGCGCAGGGTGGCCTTCACCCGGGACCGGAAGGCGGGGTTGCTGCGGCGTTCGGCGGTTTTCAGGTTCTTGCCGAGCTTGAGGTCGTAGGCGGCGATTCCGTACTGGAACATCACCGCGTTGATCGCGTTCCACAGCGGCTGGCCCAGGTGGAAGGGACTCCAGCGCTGGTCCTCGTCGACGCGCATGATGCCGTAGCCGAGGTCACCGTCCTTGCCGAGGACGTTGGTGTAGGTGTGGTGCTCCTCGTTGTGGGCGTGCTTCCACTGCTCGGCCGGTGAGGCGTTGTCCCATTCCCACGTGGTGGAGTGGATCTTCGGGTCGCGCATCCAATCCCACTGGCCGTGCATGACATTGTGGCCGATCTCCATGTTCTCCAGGATCTTGGCGGCCGACAACCCGGCGGTACCCAGCCACCAGGCGGGCGGGAACAGCGAGAAGAGCAGCACCGCCCGGCTTCCCGCTTCCAGTCCGCGTTGGGCCTTGATGACGGTGCGGATGTAGTGGGCGTCGTCCGCACCGCGGGTGTCCAGGACACCCTGGCGGATCGCGTCCAGTTCGCGGCCCAGGTCCTCGATGTCGTCGGCGCTCAAATGCGCGACGGGGCTGGTGGATTGGTTCTGAATGGCGGTCATGGTTCCTCCGATGGATGAGGGTTGGTCAGATGTCGAGTTCGCAGGAGCCGGCGGCGGTGGAGACGCAGGTCTGCACCAGCACTCCGGCGTCGGGGGAGCCGATGGTGACGTCGCCGTTGCGCACATCGCGGACGGCGCCGTTGCGCAGCGGAACGACGCAACCGAAGCAGACGCCCATCCGGCAGCCCGACGGCATCAGTACGCCGGCGTTCTCACCGGCTTCCAAAAGTGTTGTGGCGGCTGCGGTGTCGGTGGTGGTCCCGGTCTTGGTGAAGGTGACCGGTCCGCCCTCGCCGCCGCCGACGGCCGGCAGGGTGAAGCGCTCGGTGCGCAGCTGATCGGCGAGATCGCGCTGGGCCCAATGGTTTTCGAGGTCGTCGAGCAGTGCCGCCGGCCCGCAGGCCCAGGTCTGCCGCTGCGCCCAGTCGGGCACCAGCAGGTCGAGGTCGGCTGCGGTCAGTCGCGCCGCCGTCGCGGTGTGGTGTTCGATCAGGCGGATTGCTCCGGTTTCGGCGAGGCGGCGCAGTTCTGCGCCGAAGATCACGTCGCCCGGTGTCCGCGAGCTGTGCACGACGACGACGTCGGAGAGTTCGGTCAACTGGCTGCGCAGCATGCCCATCACCGGGGTGATGCCGCTGCCGGCGGTGACGAACAGCGCCTTTCCCACGTGTGGCCGCGCCACGATGAAGTCGCCGGCGGCCTGATCGAGATGTACGACGGTGCCCGGTCCGGCTTGGGTGGCAACGTGATTCGACACGATGCCGCCGTCGATCGTCTTGACCGTGATGGTGAGGTGGCGGGTGTCAGACACCGGTGAGGTGAGCGAGTACGTGCGCCACTGCCGGACACCGTCGATGTCGATGCCGAGCCGGACATACTGGCCGGCGAGGTGTCCCCGCCAGCCGCGCCCGACCCGGATGCGCACGGTCACCGCGTCGGCGGTTTCGGGCGTGACGGCGTCGATGCGGCCACGCAGATCACGTGTGCTGCCGAGCGGGTCGATGAGGTCGAGGAAGTCCCGCGGCACCAGGGGTGTGGCCACCATGTGGGCGACGGCGCGCAGTGGTCCCCGTCGAACGTTGGCGATGGCTGAAGTCATGCCATCCATCTTGATTGTCTTTGAGCGCGAGTTCTCGACACCATTGTGTGAAACTGGATGTAGTTTTTATTCGGAGAGAACAAATAGAATCGTGAGCTGATGGGTATCGAAGACCGGGTCGTGTGGGCGCCGCTGCCCGACGCCGTCTCGGCGGCCATGGCTGCGGTGCTGCCCGCCGTCGCCGAGCGGACCGTCGCGGCCGTGGTCAGCGACGTGCCGAGCTACGCCGACGCGTTCAGTGGGCGAACCGGACAGAACATCGAACGCGCCGTCCAGCAGTCCCTGGCCGCCTTCCTGCAGCTGGTGTCCCGAGGGGACGACCCGGACACCTCGCCGTCGGTGCAACCCGCGCTCGACGGCGCCTTCGCCCTGGGCCAGGGCGAAGCGCGACAGAACCGGTCCACCGATGTGTTGCTCGCCGCATTCCGTATCGGAGCCCGCACCGCGTGGCGCGAATGGAGCGCCGTCGCCGTCGCCCACGCCGTGCCGGGGGATCAGCTCGCCGTCTTCGCCGAGCGGGTGTTCGCCTACATCGATCGACTGTCGGCAGCCAGCGTCGCCGGCCACGCCGGCGAACTCGCCAAGTCCGGACTCGCCCGGCAGCGGCACCGGGAAAACCTTGCCCGCCAACTACTTCGGGGAGCGCCAGTGGAGGATCTGCTGGCTGCGGCCGACCGCGCCGAGTGGCGGCCACCCCAGACGTTGACGGCCGTCGCCGTGCCGCGCGGATCGGAACGCCGGGTCGCCGGTGTGCTGAACACCTCCGGGCTCGAAGTCCCAGAGGACGCACTGCCCGCGCTCACGCGGCCCGTCACGGTGGTCTTGCTCGCGGATGGATCGATGGTGCGCCGGCAACTGGACATCCCCGGCGTGGTCGTCGGACCCGACCGCCCGTGGGCGCGGGCCGCCCAGTCCGTGGCGCGGGTGCTGCGTGCCGTCGACCTGTGCGCGGCGGACGCCGAACCGTTCGACACCGAGAAGCATCTCACCGCACTTGTGCTGCGCTCCGATACGGATGCGCTGGCCGACTTGCGGGCCGCCGTGCTCACGCCACTGGAGTCGCAACGCCCCGCGGTGCGGGACAAGCTGGCCGAGACGCTGCGGGCCTGGCTGCTGCACCAGGGCCGCCGCGACGACGTCGCCGCCGCGCTGTTCGTGCACCCGCAGACGGTTCGGTATCGCCTCGGGCAGTTGCGCGAACTCTACGGCGACTCGCTGACGGATCCCGACGTCGTCGAACAACTGGTGATTGCGCTGGCAGGAGACACCCCGGGGGATCGCAGGGTGGCACCGTAGCCCGGTCGGTGCCACTGTGGTTCCCATGAGTAGCCCAGAGACCCCGGAAGAGACCGCCGGCCAGTACAGCGTCGACGACGACGATCAGCTGACGCAGGAGGACACCTTGCTCGACCGCGGTGTCGACGATCTCCTGGACGAGGGCTACTCGCCGCCGGAGAAGTGGCGTGAGCCGCGTGAGCACGACACCCTCGACGAGTTCCTCGATGCCGAAGTGCCGGATCCGTCGATGCAACTGGACGAGACTTTTGTGCCGGACGAGCAGGCCGGCGATGACGAGGTGGGTGGCCGGCGCTCAGGCCGGCTCGTCGCCTCCAACGAGGGATCGGGCGCGGACGAGGACTCTGAACTGATCGGCAGCGACGTGGGCATCGACGGGGGCGCGGCCTCCGCGGAGGAAGCTGCCGTGCACGTCATCGACGACTAATCACGCGGCACGAGCGTGCGCACAATGCCAGTGATTGCGGCGTGCCACTGTGCAGACGCGCACGCTCACGGGGTAGTGGTGGTCGAGGTGCGGCGCTGCAGCAGCACGGAGAACGTCAGCACCACCAGGCCCGCCACGGACAGCAGGGCGCCCGCCGCCGCGGGTGCGGTGTAGCCGTATCCGGCGGCGATCACCACGCCGCCGACCCAGGCGCCGGTGGCGTTGGCGATGTTCAGCGCGGAGTGGTTCAGCGCCGCGGCCAGCGTCTGGGCGTCGTGGGCGACGTCCATCAGCCGGGTCTGCAGGGCAGGCCCGATCGCGGACCCGGCCGTCGCGATGAGGAACAGGCCGAGCAACGCGGTCCACGGATTGTGTGCGGCCAAGACGAAGAGCGCGAGCACCACGCCGAGCGCGATCATCGACACGTACAGCCCGCGGATAACCGAGATGTCGGCCATCTTGCCGCCGGCCAGGTTGCCGATCACCATTCCGAGGCCGAACGCCATGAGCGCCAGGGGTACCAGGGCGCGCGGCAGGCCGGCGACATCGGTCATGGTGGTGGACACGTAGGTGTACACGGCGAACATGCCGCCGAAGCCGACCATGCCGACCAGGAGCGCCAGCCACACCTGCACCCGGCGCAGCGCGCCGAGTTCGGTGAGCGGGCTGGTGACGTGCATGTTGCGCAGAGGCGGCACCCAGAACCACAGCGCGACCAGAGTCACCAACCCGATGGCCACGACGAGTCCGAAGGCGCTGCGCCAGCCGAAATGTTGGCCCAGGGCCGACGCGACGGGAACACCGAGGACGGTGGCCACGGTCAGCCCGGTCAGGACGTACGCGACGGCCTTGGCGCGGTTGCGCGGTCCCATCAGGTGCGCGGCGATCAGCGCGGCGATGCCGAAGAAGGCGCCGTGCGGAATGCCCGCGACGAACCGGGCCGCCATGAGGGTGCCGTAGGTGGGAGCGAACACGCTGGCGAGGTTGCCGATGACGAACATCGCCATCAGGCCGAGCACCAGGGTCTTGCGATTCATCCGCGCGGTCAGCGCGGCGATCAGCGGGGCGCCGATCACGACTCCGAGGGCATACGCGGAGATGACGTGGCCGGCGGTCGGCTCGGAGATGTGCAGGCTGGCGGCGATGTCAGGGAGCAGACCCATCGCGACGAACTCGGTGGTGCCGATCCCGAAACCGCCCAGGGCCAGTGCGAACACAGCCAAGGAACGCACCGTCGGGTCGGGTGCGACGACGGAGTTGGGCCGGTGGGGCCGGGCGGCGGTTCGGGACACCCGATCAGCGTAGAACCACTTACGACTGACGGGCAACTCACTTTTGTATCAATCATGCCAAAGTGGCGGAACTTACGTTTTCGGTGTTCAATCGGGTGATGGCCACCGCCGGCGACATATTCACCCTGATCAGGGAACGCGGCGACACCACGCGTGCCGATATCGCCGCCGTGACCGGCCTGTCCCGGACCGCTGTCTCCGCGCGCATCGCGGCGCTCACCGACGCCGGACTCGTTCTGGAGTGTGAGCAGGCGCCCTCGACCGGTGGGCGGCCAGCCACTCCGGTGAGTTTCAACGCGGCGGCCGGCGTCGTGCTCTCGGTGTCCGTCGGCATCAGCCGCACCCGGCTTGCCGTCTGCGACCTGGCCGGAGCCATCTTGCGGTTGTCGGATATCGATCAGGAGGTCGCCCTGGGCCCCGACGACCTGATGCCTGACGTGGTCAAGGGTCTCGACGTGCTGCTCGACGAGCACGCGGGAGTCCAGGTGTTCGGTATCGGGCTGAGCCTGCCCGGCCCGGTGGACCGTGAACGTGGCTGCAGCCGGGACTCGCCGATTCTGCGGGGCTGGGACGGGGTGGAACTGCGCCAGTATTTCGCCGGGTCGTCCAGACTGCTCGATGCCCCGGTCATCCTGGACAACGACGCGAACGCGATCGCCCTCGCCGAGCGCGGCGGAGAACTCGAAGGCCACAGCGACCTGCTGGTGCTCAAGGCATCGACCGGCCTGGGCGCGGGCATCATCGCCGGCGGTGCACTGCAGCGCGGGGTGTCGGGTGCGGCGGGGGAGTTCGGCCACAACAAGATCGCTGCCGCGGCGGGCCGGCCCTGCCGGTGCGGGGACACCGGCTGCCTGGAGACCGTCGCCGCCGGCTGGGCGATCGTGCATGAACTGCAGCAGCAGGGCTACACCGTCCGGCACCTGCGCGACGTCGTCGAACTGGCCAACGGCGGCGACCCGGAGACCCGCCGGATGATCCGCGACAGCGGACGCCATGTCGGCGAGGGCATCGCGCCCGCGGTGAACCTGCTCAACCCCAAGGTGCTCGTCATCACCGGCGACATGGCCGGCGCGTACGACATCTTCGTCGCCGGATTGCGAGAAGCGTTGTACGGCAACGCCACCGCGATGGCGACCCGCGAGCTTGAGGTGGTGGCCTCGGCGCACGGCGGTGAGGCGGCACCCGTCGGCAGCGCCGCGATGGCCCTGGACGAGGTGCTCAGCGCGCGTGCAGTGGATGCGCTGCTCGCTTAGGCCTTCGCGATGACGTTCTCGGCGAACCACTCCAGATTGCGGATCTTGGCGTCCAGCGGTTCTGTGTCGTCGCCCATGATGTAGGGCACCCGGAAGCCGACGATCACATCGGTGACGCCCTTGTCCTCCAGGCGTTTCACCCCGTCCAATGAGAACCCGTCGATCGAGATGACGTGGATCTGGAACTCGTCTGCAAGCCCGATGCGCTCCTCGGTCTCGCGGTACTGCGCAAGCTTCTTCAGTAGCGGGTCGAGTTCCTCGGGATCGCCGCCGCCGTGCATCCAGCCGTCGTTGCGCGCGGCGCGTTTGAGCGCGGCGTCGGCATGACCACCGATGAGGATCGGCACCGGCTTGGTCGGCGCCGGCGTCATCTTGATGCTGGGGATGTCGTAGAACTCGCCGTGGTACTCGAAGTACTCGCCGGAGGTGAGGCCGCGGATGACGTCGATGCATTCATCCATCCGCTTGCCGCGCTTGGCGAACGGCACACCCATGATCTCGTAGTCCTCGGGCCACGGGCTGGTGCCGACGCCGAGACCGAGACGATTGCCGAACAACGCCGCCAACGACCCGGCCTGTTTGGCGACCAGCGCCGGCGGCCGGATGGGCAGCTTCAGCACGAAGATGTTGAAGTGCAGCTTGGTGGTGACGGCCGACAGCGCGCCGATCAAGGAGAACGACTCGATGAACGACTTGCCGTCGAGAAATTCGCGGTTGCCGTCCGCGGTGTACAGATACTTGGAGTCGGACACCTCCGGGTAGGCGATGCTGTCCGGGATGGTCATCGCGTGATATCCGGCCTCGTCAGCGGCCTTCGCCAACGGGATGTAGTACGTGGGATCGGTCATGGCTTCCGCATAGGTGAACCGCATGGAGCCGATACTAGAACACGTTCTAGTTCTCCGAAGCGGAACGGTCGGGCATGATCAGCGGCGTGCCCAGACCTCGGCAAGATGACCGGCGCCGCCGGTCGTGGCTCAATCGCAACGTCCGCGTGCTCTCCGCCGTGTCGTTCCTCCAGGACACCGCCAGCGAACTGCTCTACCCGCTGCTGCCCATCTACCTGACCACCGTGCTGGGCGCGCCGCCCGCCGTCGTCGGGGCGATCGAAGGGGCCGCCGAGGGCGCGGCAGCGCTGACCAAACTCGCCTCCGGTCCGCTGGGTGACCGCTTCGCGCGCCGCCCGCTGATCGCCACCGGGTACGGCATGGCCGCCCTCGGCAAGATCATGGTGGCGGCCTTCGCGTCCTGGCAGGGCGTTCTCGCAGGTCGGGTGGTCGACCGGCTGGGCAAGGGGCTGCGCGGCGCGCCGCGGGACGCTCTGCTGGTGGTCGATATCGACGACGCGCACCGCGGTCGGGTGTTCGGCTTCCACCGCGCCATGGACACCTTCGGGGCCGTCGTCGGCCCGCTCATCGGGCTGGCCGGATACGAACTGCTGGACCACCAGATCGCGCCGCTGCTCTGGGTGGCGGCGGTGCCCGCCGTGCTGAGTGTCGCGCTGGTCTTCCTGGCCAAGGAACGCAAACGCCCCGTGTCCGCCCAGCGGCCGCCCATCTTCGCGCGCGTGAAAGATCTGCCGCGGCGGTACTGGCGCACGACCGGTGTGCTCGTTGCGTTCGGAATCATCAACTTCCCCGACGCACTACTGCTGCTGCGGCTCAATGAGATCGGATTCTCGGTCGTCGAGGTGATCTTGGCCTACGTCGGCTACAACGCGGTCTACGCGCTGAGCAGCTATCCGGCCGGCGTCCTGGCCGACCGGATCGGCCGGATCCCGGTGTTCGGCATCGGGCTGGTGTTCTTTGCCATCGGTTACGCCGGACTGGGGCTGACCACCGACCCGGTGGCCGCCTGGCTGCTGATTGGGGCGTACGGACTGTTCACCGGCTGCACCGACGGCGTGAGCAAGGCTTGGATCTCGTCATTGGTCGGCCCCGAACTGCAAGCCAGCGCGCAAGGCGTGTTCCAGGGTGCCGGCGGGTTCGCGATGCTGATCGCCGGTGTTTGGGCCGGGCTGGCGTGGGGTGCGGACGGCACGCTGCCGTTGTTGATCTCCGGTGGGCTCGGCGCCGTGTTCGCCATCGCGCTGCTGACGTTCGGCTACACCAACCGGAAGGGTGGGGCGCCCGCGCCGGCGATCTGATAGCCGCCCTGCTGGGTGCGTTCCATGCACCGGCCCGTCACGGTGTTGCCGTCGATGACGACGGTGACGGCGCCGCGCGGCATCTGCGCCGGGGCGTCGAACACGGTGCCCTGCCAGTGGTACCGGCCGTCGATCGGCTCGAGGTGCCCGGTGAGCCGGACGCGGACGGTCTGGCCGTCGACGGTCGCGGGACCGTCGTAGACGTCTTCGACGAACTCTCCCTCGGCCTCTTCGGTGAGGGCCGCGGCCGGGCCCGTCTTGGCCAGAAATCCGCTGCGCCGCCAGATTCGGCGGGCGATCGGGCCCATCAGGCCGACCTCATGCAGGAACGCGGCCAGCGGGGCGAACCCGGCGATCTGGGTTTGGTGCCGGTGCGCCGAGGCGCGGGCCATCCTGCGCGCGGCCCGTGCATCCAGTCCGACCCGTGCGTACTGCACCTTGTTGGTGAACAGGAAACGGAAGAACAGGCCGCCGGCGCCGTTGAGGTTGCCGATCCAGAAGCGCTTCCACCGTGACATGGACGGGGCGCGCTTGCGCAGGCCGTCGCGCGCGAACTGGATGTGGCGGGCTTCCTCGGTGACGTGAATCCGCATGAGGCGCTGCACCATTGGCTGCAAGTCGGGATCATCCATCATCTGCCGCTGCAGCGAGTCGAAGATCTCCTCGCCGATCAGGGCGGCCACCCACAGCACCGAGCCGCGGAAGATGAACGGCAGCCCGTTGATGATGACGCGCTGATACAGCCTGGGCCGCACCGGATCCGCGCCGACCTTCGCGATGGCCTTGCCGAACATCACCATGTGCCGGGTCTCGTCGCCGAGTTCGGTCAGCTCGTAGTGGGTGGTGGCGGCGGTCGGATCCTGATGCATCATCTTGCGCAGCAGTGCCTGGTTCAGGATGTTCTCGAACCAGATGCCGGCCGAGAGCGTGTTCACCAGTTCCTGGCGGGACAGCTCGATCTGCTCGGCCCGGCTCATCGCGTCCCACATCGGGGTGCCGTACAACGACACCACCTTGGGCGGCAGGAAGAACTTGTCCGCATCGAGCGGGGCGTCCCAGTCGATGTCGACGATCGGAGCGTAGGACTTACGCACCGATCCCTTCAGCAGCCGCTCTGCGAATTCCGCACGCGTGGTTTGCGATTTGAGCGAAGCCGTCATCGTCGACGTCCTTTCGGGTCAGAATTCGAAGCTACGTCCGCGCGATGCATTTAGTCAATACCCGCGGTACCGGATAAATCGTTTCCGCTAGCCTTCTGCGGGTGCGCACCATCCATGTCATCGGTATCGGCGCGGGCGACCCCGACTACGTGACGACGCAGGCCATCTCGGCACTCAATGACACCCAGGTGTTCTTCGCCATGGACAAGGGCGAGACGAAGGACGATCTCGTCGCGCTGCGCCGGCTGATCTGCGACCGGTTCATCGCCGAACCCGGGTACCGCTTCGTCGAACTGCCCGACCCCAAGCGGGCGACCGAAGGCGACTATCGCGACAACGTGTCCGAGTGGCACGCCGCCCGGGCCCGGCTGTGGGCACAGGCCCTGCAGGCCGAACTGGGACCCGACGGCGTCGGCGCCTTCCTGGCCTGGGGCGACCCGTCGCTGTACGACAGCACGCTGCGCATCCTGGAGCGGGTGGCCGAGCACGTCGAGTTCGACTTCGACGTCATCCCGGGCGTCACCGCGATCCAGGCGCTGACCGCGCGACATCGCATCGCGCTCAACGACATCGGCGCACCGGTGCTGATCACCACCGGCCGTCAACTGCGCGAGAACGGGCTGACCACCGACGCGGTGGTGATGCTCGACGGCGAGTGTTCATTCCTGAGCTGCCCGCCGCAGGCCCGGATCTGGTGGGGCGCCTACCTCGGGACGCCCGACGAGCTGCTGGAGTCCGGCACCGTCGGCGAGGTCGGTGAGCAGATCGTGGCGCGCCGTGCCGAGGCAAGGGAGCGGCACGGCTGGATCATGGACATCTATCTGCTGCGCGCCTGACCCTGGCAGGATCGAAGAATGGGATCTTTTCTGCTGCGGGCCGCGCTGACCGGACTCGCGCTGTGGGTGGTGACGCTGTTCGTGCCGGGCATGACCTTCATCGGCGGTGACAGCACCGTCCAGCGGGCCGGCATCATCTTCGTCGTCGCGGTCATCTTCGGCCTCGTCAACGCCGTCATCAAGCCGATCGTGCAGATCATCTCGATACCGCTCTACATCGTCACCCTGGGCCTGTTCCATGTGGTCATCAACGCGCTGATGTTGTGGATCACCTCGAGGATCACCGAGCACACCACGCACTGGGGTCTGGTCATCGACGACTTCTGGTGGACCGCGATCTGGGCCGCCATCGTGCTCTCGATCGTCAGCTGGGTGCTGTCCCTGGTGGTACGTACCTGAAAGGCCTTGCGCCTCAGCCGTGCTCGGCCTGCCAGCAGGCAGCCAGCGTGCGATAGGCGTCATGCTCGGCGGCCGCCACCGTCGGCCACAACCGCTCCGCGGCGTCCTGTTGGGCGGCCGAACCGCCGACGGCGCCCTGATAGGCGTCGAGCATCGCCATCGCGCGCAGTTGCAGATCGCGACGGTCTGCCCGTGCCGCGGCAGTGGTGACCGCGCCGGACTCCAGGTGTGAGGTGGTGGCCGCGATCGCGGCAGCGGTGGCGTCGATGGCTTCGGTCACGGGAGCGTGGCCGCGGTGGCGGATCGCGATCCGGTACACCAGAAGCGCTGCCGCGCATCCGATCACGGTGTCCAGCCCACGGGCCAGTAACAGGTGGCCCACGTCGGCCACCGGGTGCCCGCCGGACGCGATGGTCAGGGCGATCGGGGTGATGAACACCACCGCGATCGCGTAATTGCGTACCACGAACATCTCAATGGTGAACTGCAGCAACGCGATCACCGCGACCAGCCACAGGCCCTGCGGATGCCAGGCGAGGATCAGGCCGGCCAGCGCGAGTCCGATCCATGTGCCCACCAGTCGCTCGACGCCGCGCTGCACGGTGCGCAGCCAGTCGAAACCCTGGGCCAGCATCAGCACGGCGGCCGCCATCGCCCAGTAGGCGTGATCGATCGACAACACCGATGCCACGGTGCCCGCCACGGCGACCGCGATGCCGACCCGCAGGGCCAGCCGGAAGGACTCCGAACCCGGTGTCACGGCCCGCCGCAACAGGGTGAGGTTGCCCGGACGGCCCAGCGGCAGCTCCGGGGCGGTGTCGGCGTACGCGGAGTCATCTATATGGGGCAGCGACTCACCGCGGTCGACGGCACCCATCGCCGCCGCGAAAACCCGGTGTAGCCGGTGATTCTCGGCCCGGAGGCGTTGCAGGGTGCCGTCTGGCCGCGGCGTGGCCGGTTCGAAATTGACCAGCGTCACCCAGGCCTGATGCAGCGCCCGCGCCGCCAGATGCCGGTCAGTGCTTTCGGCGCTGTCGAGGTAGCGGGCGACGGCGACACGCGCCGCGTCCACCGCCGCATACTCCGGTCGACGGGGTCGCCACAGCGCCGCGACCATGTGTGCCATCCACGCGAAAGCCCCGCCGGACAACACCAATGCGCCGATATGCCACGGGGTCAGGTGAGTGGCCGCCGTCGCGGTTCCGGCCGCACAGCCCAACACGAACATGTAGGCCCCCGGCGGGCCGACGCTCAGCGCATGGCACACCAGGGCGGCCACCGTCGCGATCACCGTGATGGTCGCCAGTCCGAGCGCCGGTATCCGGGCGGCCCAGTCGCCCAAGGCCACCGCCGCCGCGAAACTCAGGGCGACAACCGCCAGGTAACCGGCGCGGTTGAGATACGGGCGGCCGCTGCCGTACAGCGCGGTGAAGCCACCGATGGTGGCGATGAGGCCGGCCGCGGTATCGCCGGCCAGCCAGCCCGTCAGTACGGGTACCGCCATGCAGATGCCGGCCCGCAACGCGAACGGCCAGCGCGTCGGGGCGGGATTGAGCACCAACAGGCGGCGCAGGTACGGCAGCACATGCCGACGATATCCGTGCCTCCGCCCTGGAACATTTCCCCGTCGCTGCGCTCGCCCGGAATGACACACTGGAGACATGCCCGAATTGCCCGAGGTCGAGGCACTCGCCGATCATCTGCGCCGGCACGCCGTCGGACGACAGGTCACGCGGGTGGACGTGGCGGCCCTGTCGGTGCTCAAAACCTTCGACCCGCCCGTCACCGCCCTGATCGGGCAGACCGTGACCGGGGCCGCGCGCTGGGGCAAGTACCTGGGTCTGCAGGTCGGCGAGCTGTATCTGATCACCCACCTGTCCCGGGCGGGCTGGCTGCGCTGGTCGGACAAGCTCGCCCCGACTCCGTTGAAGCCGGGCAAAGGGCCCATCGGTCTGCGCGTGCATCTCGACGGGGAGGGGTTCGACCTGACCGAGGCCGGCACCCAGAAGCGCCTCGCGGTGTGGGTGGTCACCGATCCCATGTCCATTCCGCAGATCGCCGCGCTGGGTCCGGACGCGCTGTCGTTGGGGCCCACGGAGCTTGCCGAGGTGCTGGCCCCCCAGACCGGCCGGATCAAGACGGTCATCACCGATCAGAAGGTCATCGCGGGTATCGGCAACGCGTACAGCGACGAAATCCTGCATGTGGCAAGGCTTTCCCCGTTCGCCAGCGCGTCGAAGCTGACGGCCGATCAACTGGGCGCGTTGCACGACGCGATGGTGTCGGTGCTCACCGACGCCGTGACCCGGTCGGTGGGCCAAGGCGCCGCCACGCTGAAGGGTGAGAAGCGGTCCGGGCTGCGGGTGCACGCGCGTACCGGGTTGCCCTGTCCGGTGTGCGGGGACACCGTGGCCGAGGTGTCGTTCGTCGACAAGTCTTTCCAGTACTGCCCGACGTGCCAGACCGGTGGAAAGAAGCTGGCCGACCGGCGGATGTCCCGGCTGCTCAAGTAGCGACGAGTTCCGGTCAGTTATCTAACTGGGTTATTCTGCTGCCATGACTCGCCAGAAGATCCTGATCACCGGCGCCAGCTCCGGATTGGGCGCCGGCATGGCGCGCGCCTTCGCCGCCCAAGGCCGTGACCTGGCCCTTTGCGCACGCAGGACCGAGCGCCTGGATGAGCTCAAGGCGGAGATCGCCGCCAAGCACCCGCACGTCAAGGTGGCCGTCGCCGCACTGGACGTCAACGACCACGAGGCCGTGCCCCGGGTGTTCGGTGAGCTTTCCGACGCGTTGGGTGGTATCGACCGGGTCATCGTCAACGCAGGCATCGGCAAGGGCTGGCCGCTGGGCGAGGGCAAGCCGTGGGCCAACAAGGCCACCATCGAGACCAACCTGGTCGCCGGTCTGGTGCAGATCGAGACCGCGCTGGAGATGTTCAAGAAAACCGGCGGCGGGCACCTGGTGCTCATCTCCTCGGTACTGGGCAACACCGGTGTTCCTGGCACCAAAGCCGCCTACTGCGCCAGCAAGGCCGGGATGACCTCGTTGGGCGAATCGCTGCGCGCCGAGTACGACAAGGGCCCCATCAGCATCACCGTCATCGAACCCGGCTACATCGAGTCCGAGATGACGGCCAAGTCGGCGTCGACGCTGCTGATGGTGGACAACGAGACCGGTGTGCGCGCGATGGTCAACGCAATCGAGAAGGAGAAGGGCCGCGCCGTGGTTCCCGGCTGGCCGTGGGCGCCGTTGACGCAGATCTTGCGGCTGTTGCCGCCGAAGTACACCAAGCGTTTCGCCTAAATTTTTTTCGGACGCGTGGTTTAACGCCCTCCGGAGGCTGGGTAGTCGATGAAGCATGATGGTGAAACTGATGAAGATGACGCCCCTACTGTTCACAGGTGCTGCCGCTGCTGGAGCCATCGCGCTTGCCCCGGCTGCCTCCGCTGAGCCCATGCCGCCGGCCCCGCCGGCGCCCGGCTGCTACAACCCGGACGGCACGCCGTGCACGCCGTCCGCCGGCCCGCAGGGCGCCGGTGCTGAGGTCCCGGGTGGTCCGGGTGCTCAGGCCAGCCCCGACGGTCATGTGTCGGCACAGGTTCCCGGCGGCCCGTGGGCCGAAGCCGGTCCCGGTGGCGGCGTAGCCTGCATCCCCGGCGGCCCGTGCCGGACCATTCAGCTCCCGGGCTGATCCGTCCCTGAGTGATTGCGGCGCGCTCACCCGCGATGACTGCGGGTGAGTGCGCCGAAATCGTTGTCGCTATGCGCTGCGGCCTCTTTCGGCCCGGTAGTGCCGCACCAACGCGTCGGTGGACGTATCGGTTTGTTCCGCGGGCGCCGCGTCGCTGGTGAGCACGGACAGCAGTGCCTTGGCTTGTGTCTTGCCCAGTTCGACGCCCCACTGGTCGAACGAGTCGATGCCCCAGATGACACCCTCGGTGAACACCTGGTGCTCGTAGAGCGCGATCAGCTGGCCGACCACGGACGGCGTCAGCTTGGTGGCAAGGATCGACGTCGTGGGCCGGTTACCGGGCATCACCTTGTGCGCCACCACGTCCGCGGGCGTGCCCTCGGCGGCGATTTCCTCGGCGGTCTTGCCGAAGCCGAGCACCTGGGTCTGCGCGAAGAAATTGCTCATCAGCAGGTCGTGCATGCTGCCGGTGCCATCGGCTGTCGGGAGGTCGTCTGTGGGTTGGCTGAACCCGATGAAGTCGGCCGGAATCAGCCGGGTGCCCTGGTGCAGCAGCTGGTAGAAGGCGTGCTGGCCGTTGGTTCCTGGTTCGCCCCAATAAATTTCACCGGTACTGGTCGTCACCGGTGAGCCGTCGGCCTGGACGGATTTGCCGTTGGACTCCATGGTCAGCTGCTGCAGGTATGCCGCGAACCGGGACAGGTCGTTGGAATACGGCAACACCGCACGCGACTGTGCGCCGAAGAAGTTGTTGTACCAGAGCCCGATCAGACCCAGCAGGACCGGCGCGTTCTCGGCCAGCGGCGCGGTGCGGAAATGTTCGTCGACCAGGTGGAAGCCCGCCAGGAACTCGGCGAAGCGCTCCTTGCCGATGGCCGCCATCACCGACAGGCCGATGGCCGAGTCCACCGAATACCGGCCGCCCACCCAATCCCAGAAGCCGAACATGTTCGCCGTGTCGATACCGAATTCGTCGACCAGGCGCTTGTTGGTGGACACCGCCACGAAGTGCTTGGAGACGGCGGCGTCGCCGAGGGCGGCGGTCAGCCAGCGCCGCGCGGCGGTGGCGTTCGTCAGCGTCTCCAAGGTGGAGAACGTCTTGGAGGCGATGATGAAAAGTGTTGTGGCGGGGTCGAGTCCGTCGAGGGTGCCGACCAGGTCGGCCGGGTCGACGTTCGACACGAAGCGCGCGGAGATGCCCGCGTCGGCATAGTGGCGCAGGGCGTCGTACACCATGACGGGCCCGAGGTCCGAGCCGCCGATGCCGATATTGACGACGGTGGTGATGCGCTGGCCGGTGGCTCCGGTCCACTCGCCGGAGCGCAGTCGGTCGGTGAAGTCACCCATCGCGTCGAGCACCTCGTGCACGTCGGCCGTGATGTTCTGGCCGTCGACGGTGAGTGCGGCGCCGCGGGGCAGGCGCAGCGCGGTGTGCAGGACCGCGCGGTCCTCGGAGGTGTTGATGTGCTCGCCGGAGAACATGGCGTTCCGGCGGCCTTCCAGGTCAGCGGCTTTCGCGAGATCGACCAGCAAATCCAGGGTTTCGCGGGTGACGCGGTGCTTGCTGTAGTCGATGTAGAGGTCGCCGACGGTCAATGTCAGCTCGGTTCCGCGGGCCGGATCCTCGGCGAAGATCTCCCGAAGATTCTTCGATTCGACGGCCTCGTGATGGCGCGCCAGCGAATGCCATGCGGCCGTTGCGGTGATGTCAGCACTCATTCTTCAGACCTTAGTGCGGTATGCGTGTCGAGGGTGTACATGATGGATGTATGCGCACCGAACACTTGGCAGAGCTCATTGCATCCGTGCCCACCGGCCTGTGGATCGGCGGTGAAGAGCGCGCCGGCACGTCCACGTTCGAGGTCCACAATCCCGCGACCGACGAGGTCATCACCTCCGTCGCCGACGCGACCGCCGCGGACGGGATCGCCGCCCTGGACGCCGCGATGGCCGTGCAGGCCGACTGGGCGGCCACCCCGCCACGCGAGCGCGGCGAGATCCTGCGCTCCGTCTTCGAAACCCTCACTGCGCGAGCCGAAGACGTTGCGACGCTGATGACACTCGAGATGGGCAAGGTGATCGCCGAGAGCCGCGGCGAGGTCAAGTACGGCTCCGAGTTCTTCCGCTGGTTCTCCGAGGAGGCGGTGCGCATCGGCGGCCGCTACACCCACAGCCCGGCCGGCACCGGCCGCATCGTCGTCACCAAGATGCCGGTCGGGCCCTGTTACGCCATCACCCCGTGGAACTTCCCGCTGGCGATGGGCACCCGCAAGATCGGCCCGGCGCTGGCCGCGGGCTGCACCATGCTAGTCAAGCCCGCCCAGGAAACCCCGCTGACCATGCTGCTGCTGGCCAAGCTGATCGGCCAGGCCGGCCTGCCCAAGGGTGTGCTGTCGGTGCTGCCCACCTCGAACCCCGGTGCGCTGACCAGCGCGCTGATCGACGACGGCCGGCTGCGCAAGCTGACCTTCACCGGCTCCACCGGCGTCGGCAAGGCGCTGGTGAAGCAATCGTCGGACAAGCTGCTGCGCACCTCGATGGAGCTCGGCGGCAACGCGCCCTTCGTGGTGTTCGACGATGCCGATGTGGACGCCGCCGTCGAAGGTGCGCTGCTGGCCAAGATGCGCAACGGTGGCGAGGCGTGCACCGCGGCCAACCGATTCCACGTCGCGAACGCGGTGCGCGCGGAGTTCACCGAAAAGCTGGTGAAGCGGATGGGTGAATACCAGCTGGGCAACGGCCTGGACGAGTCCTCGACGCTGGGGCCGCTGATCTCGTCCAAGCAACTCGGCATCGTCAACACCTTGGTGTCCGACGCCGTGGAGCGTGGCGCCGAGGTCGCCGTCGGCGGCGAGGCGCCGGCCGGGCCGGGCAATTTCTTCCCGGCCACCGTGCTGGCCGACGTGCCCGCCGACGCCCGCATCCTCAAGGAAGAGGTGTTCGGGCCCGTCGCTCCGATCGCCGGCTTCGACACCGAGGAAGAAGGCATCGCCGCGGCCAACGACACCGAATACGGTCTGGCGTCCTACATCTACACCCAGTCGCTGGACCGAGCGCTGCGGGTGGCCGAGGCCATCGAGTCCGGAATGGTCGGCGTGAACCGCGGGGTGATCTCGGATCCGGCCGCGCCGTTCGGCGGGGTGAAGGAGTCCGGCTTCGGTCGTGAGGGCGGTACCGAAGGCATCGAGGAGTACCTGGAGACCAAGTACATCGCCTTCACCCCCTGACCGTTTGACTCCGCATCCGCGGAGTCAAATATGTGAATCGTCCGTGAATGCGGATACGATCCTGCGGTGCCGACAATCCGGGTCCGCGAGGCTGCCGAACTGCTGGGTGTCAGCGATGACACCGTCCGGCGTTGGATCGACGACGGCACCGTCACCGCGGGCGTCGACGAATCGGGCCGTAAGGTGCTCGACGGCGCGCAACTGGCCGCGTTCATCCGAGACCACGCCGGGCGGGTACCGCAGGATCCCGTCGCGATCGGCAGTTCGGCGCGCAACCGGTTCGCCGGTCTGGTCACCAAGATCGTCTCGGACACGGTGATGTCGCAGGTCGAGTTGCAGTGCGGCCCGTTCACCGTCGTCTCGCTGATGAGCACCGACGCCGTGCGCGAACTCCACCTCGAGCCGGGCAGCGTCGCGGTCGCCGTCGTCAAGGCCACCACCGTCATCGTCGAAATCCCAGGAGACAAGTAAATGAAGCGGATTCTCTCGATCGCCGCCGCAGGCCTGGTCGCCGCGGCACTGGTCAGCGGATGCGGCTCGGATACGTCGACGAGCGGCGCCACGTCGAGCAGCGCGCCCGCCCAGCATCTGGTGGTGTTCGCGGCCGCCTCCTTGAAGAAGACGTTCACCGACATCGGCGAGCAGTTCAAGACCGACAATCCCGGTGCGACGGTGGAGTTCTCGTTCGCCGGATCGTCCGATCTGGTGACGCAGCTGACCCAGGGCGCCAAGGCGGACGTGTTCGCCTCCGCGGACACCAAGAACATGGACAAGGCGGCCCAGGCCGGGCTGCTGGCCGGCGATCCGGTGAACTTCGCGACCAACGTCCTCACCATCGCAGTGGAACCTGGTAATCCCAAGGGCATCAAGACCTTTCAGGACCTGGCCAAGCCCGGCCTGAACGTGGTGGTGTGCGCGCCGCAGGTGCCGTGCGGGTCGGCCACCAAGAAGGTCGAGGACGCCACCAAGGTGACGCTGGCGCCGGTGAGTGAGGAGACCTCGGTCACCGACGTGCTGGGCAAGGTGTCCACGGGCCAGGCCGACGCAGGGCTCGTGTACGTCACCGACGTCGCGGGCTCGGGCGGCAAGGTCGAGGGTGTGGCGTTCCCGGAGTCCTCGGGCGCGGTGAACATCTATCCGATCGCGACGCTGAAGAGCGCGGCCGACGCGGCCCTGGTGCACAAATTCATCGACCTGGTGACCGGTGAGGCCGGTCAGAAGGTGCTGGACCAGGCTGGCTTCGGCAAGCCTTGAGGGGAGGTTTCGGCGCGCTTACCCGTGCTCAGCGCGGGTAGGTGCGCCGAAATCAGCTGGTGCCGAGCCGGCCGCGGCCCATCCGCAGCAGCAGCATCGCCAGGTCTTTGCCCTCGGGGCCGAGTGCGCTGTAGCGCTCGATGACCTTCATCTCCCGGCTGTGCACCAGGCGGGTACCGCCCGAAGCCATCCGGATCTTGCCGATGGTCTGGGAAACCTCTTTGCGGCGCGCGATGGCGGCCAGGATCTCGGCGTCGAGCCGGTCGATCTCCAGGCGCAGCTCGTCGATATTCGGCGCTTCGGTTTCGGTACTCATGTTTTCCTCGCTGTTGGTGGGTTCTGATTTCATCCGGTTCCGGGCCTCACACAACAGACGAGCCCCGGATCCGAATGCGGACCGCGGGGCTCTGGGGAAGCAGCTAGACCACGGGCACCGCGGATCGGTACCCGTAAAAAAATCGTCGCTGCAGATGGAGCACGATTCGAGTGTGCCACCAACGGCCAGGCCAGCGCAAAATCCGTCTGCCTGGCCCGCGGCGCGGTGTCACCGCACGGCGGTAAGTTTGACCCCGATATGACTCTTGCTCCTGACACCGACAACCTGCTGGACGGCCTCAACCCGCAACAGCGCCAGGCAGTGCTGCACGAGGGTTCGCCGCTGCTGATCGTGGCCGGGGCGGGCTCGGGGAAGACGGCGGTGCTCACCCGCCGGGTCGCCTACCTGCTGGCCGCCCGCGACGCCGGCGTCGGCCAGATCTTGGCCATCACCTTCACCAACAAGGCCGCCGCGGAGATGCGCGAGCGCGTAGTGGCGCTGGTGGGTCCCCGCGCCCGCAACATGTGGGTGTCGACGTTCCACTCGACGTGCGTGCGCATCCTGCGCAACCAGGCCTCACTGATGCCCGGGCTGAACTCGAACTTCTCCATCTACGACGCCGACGACTCACGGCGGCTGCTGATGATGATCGCCAAGGACATGGGCCTGGACACCAAGCGGTACTCGCCACGGGTGCTGTCCAACGCCATCTCCAACCTGAAGAACGAACTGATCGACCCCGACCGCGCAGTCGCCGAGCTGACCGATTCCTCCGACGACATGTCGCGCACGGTGGCCTCGGTGTTCGGCGAGTACCAGCGGCGCCTTCGGGCGGCCAACGCCTTGGACTTCGACGACCTGATCGGCGAGACGGTCTATGTGCTGCAGGCATTTCCACAGGTTGCGCAGTACTACCGCAGACGGTTCCGGCACATCCTGGTCGACGAGTACCAGGACACCAACCACGCCCAGTACATGTTGGTGCGTGAGTTGGTGGGACACGATCCAGATGACCAGGTGCCCCCCGGCGAGCTGTGCGTGGTCGGTGACGCAGACCAGTCCATCTACGCGTTCCGCGGCGCCACCATCCGCAACATCGAGGATTTCGAGCGCGACTACCCGAACGCGACAACCATTCTGCTGGAACAGAATTACCGCTCCACCCAGACCATCCTGAACGCCGCCAACGCGGTCATCTCCCGCAACGCGGGGCGCCGCGAGAAGCGGCTGTGGACCGATTCCGGGGAGGGCGAGCTGATCGTCGGCTACGTCGCCGACAACGAGCACGACGAGGCCCGGTTCGTCGCCGGCGAGATCGACGCGCTGGCCGATCAGAATCAGATCAATTACAACGACGTCGCGGTCTTCTACCGCACCAACAACTCGTCCCGGGCGCTGGAAGAGGTGTTCATCCGGTCCGGCATCCCGTACAAGGTCGTCGGCGGCGTGCGCTTCTACGAGCGCAAGGAGATTCGCGATATCGTCGCCTACCTCCGGGTGCTGGACAACCCCGGTGACTCGGTGAGCATGCGGCGCATCCTGAACACCCCGCGCCGCGGCATCGGGGATCGCGCGGAGGCGTGCGTGGCGGTGTACGCGGAGAACACCGGCGCCAGCTTCAACGACGCGCTGCAGGCGGCCGCCGAGGGCAAGGTCCCGATGCTCAATACCCGCTCGGAGAAGGCGATCGCCTCCTTCGTGGAGCTGCTCGACTCACTGCGGGCCCGGCTGGACGGCGAACTCGGTGATCTGGTCGAGTCGGTGCTCGACCGCACCGGCTACCGTCGCGAGCTCGAATCGTCCAGCGACCCACAGGATCTGGCCCGCCTGGACAACCTGAACGAATTGGTCAGCGTCGCACACGAATTCAGCATCGACCTGGCCAATGCGCAGGCGTTGCGGGAAGAAGAAGATCTGGTCGACGAGGACATCCCCGACACCGGGGTGCTGGCCCAGTTCCTGGAACGCGTGTCGCTGGTGGCCGACGCCGACGGCATCCCCGAGGAGGGGTCGGGGGTGGTGACCATGATGACCCTGCACACCGCCAAAGGCCTCGAATTCCCGGTGGTTTTCGTCACCGGCTGGGAGGACGGCATGTTCCCGCACATGCGCGCCCTCGGCGACCCGACCGAACTGTCCGAGGAACGCCGGCTTGCCTACGTCGGTATCACCCGGGCCCGGCAGCGGCTCTACCTCAGCCGGGCCAAGGTGCGGTCCTCGTGGGGGCAGCCGATGCTCAACCCGGAATCGCGCTTCCTGCGTGAGATCCCGGAGGACCTGATCAACTGGCGTCGCGTCGAGACGCCGGCCTCGGTGTTGAGCGCGCCGCGCAGCGTGGGGCGGTTCGCCGATTCGGCGCGTCCCGCACCGGCCAAGGCGCGCAACCGGCAGATCATCACATTGGAGCCGGGGGACCGGGTCACCCACGACAAGTATGGACTGGGCCGGGTGGAAGAGGTATCCGGCATGGGCGAATCGGCGATGTCGCTCATCGATTTCGGCAGCGCAGGCCGGGTCAAGCTGATGCACAACCACGCGCCGGTGAGCAAGTTGTAACCCCGGGTCGCTGCGCTCCTGCCCGCCGAACCTCTAACTCCGCGCCCACTTCGCCGTCGCCGGGACCAACGCCAACACGATCGCGGCGACAGGCAACACCGGCATCGCGTACACCACGGGATGCAGCCGGGCGCCCGCGATGAACAGGCAGCCGAAGATCAGCAGCCCGATGGCCGCGCCGACGACGATGAGCAGCCGGCCCATCCGGTGGCGCAGCAGCAGCGCGACCAAGCCACCGATCCCGGCGGCGGCGGAGATCGCGGTGAGGAATCCGATGGCCACGCAGAACAGCCGGTCGGTGCGCCACCAGCCGGCGATCAGGTCGGTGGCGATGACGGCTGTGGCCCAGCCGGTCAGGATGCTCAACACCGCGGCGGCGATCGCCGAGGCGGGTCCGGCGGCGCGGCGCGACGGTACCGCCTTGGGTGTGGGTCTGGGGATGTAGCTGGTCTGGTCGGACTCGGCGGGGGTGCGCACGAACGTCGTGCGATCGTCCCCGAGGTCCGGCGAGACGGCTGGAAACGAGCCGGTGGGGTTCCGGCGAATGATATTGGTGCGGGGATCCTCAGGTGTTGCTTCGGGACTCACGTCATCCAACGTAGGTGCCGGGGCTAAGCCCCCGCTGAGCAAGCCACGGCACCGGATCGATGCGGTTGCTGCCGTTGAGCAAGACTTCGAAGTGGCAATGCGGCCCGGTGGAATTGCCGCGGTTGCCGATGGTCGCGATCTGGTCGCCGGCCATCACGCGCTGTCCCACCGAGACCAGCCAGGTGTTCACGTGCCCGTACAGGGTCACGGTGCCGTCGCTGTGGCGGATCTTGACCCACGCGCCGTAGCCGGCGGTCGGGCCGGCGTCGACGACGGTGCCGTCCGAGACCGCCACGATGGGGGTGCCGATCGGTCCGGCGATGTCGATACCGGCGTGCAGCACGCCCCAGCGGTAGCCGAAGCCCGACGTCCACACACCCTTGGTGGGCATGACGAACAGCGGCCGGGACAACCGGGCCTCCCGCTCGGCGCGCTCCTGGGCGAAAGCCGCGGCCTTGGTGATCTCCTCGGCGTGCACGGCGGAGCTGGCTGCCGGCTCGACGGTGACGATCTGCATGCCGTCCGAGGAGCCGGTGATGACGCCGCCGCTGATACCTGCCTGGCCGGCGGTCAGCACGGTGTCCGACGCGGTCGTGGTCGAGTCGGCGGTGCTCAGTGTGTAGGCACCCGAAGCCGTGGCGCCGGCGGCCATGGCCGCGATCAGCAGCCGGCTCTTCACGGCGCCTACGGTCTGCTTGCGGTGCGAGCCGCCGCCGAGGCGCTGCCCGCGGATGTCGATGACGTCGGTCTTGGCCAGTCCGTCGCTCAGATCGGTATGGCTGTCGCGGTAGCCACGGGACCGCGGTGCGTCGGATTCGAACGCGTCGAACTCGGCGGGAACCGCCAACCGCAACGGCACCAGATCATCGGTGTCGTGCAGGTCGTCGAGCTCGGGAGCGGCGATGACGCGCTGCTCCTTGTCGAAGGCCGAACTGTCCCGGAAGTCGAGTTCATGCAGGTCACCGAACTCGTTGAACGGGATGATGTCGGTGACTTCAGCGGCAGAGGCGGGACTGTTCTTGGTGCGAGCGCTCGTCGCGGTCCCCTTGTCGGGGCGGGGCGAACTGTGCTCAGGCAACCTGCGATGTCCTTCTTTTCGTGACCTTGCCGTGATCTGGACCAGTAGGCACGTTAACCAAACCCTCACGGGGCTGGCAACCTAAGCGGGTATTCCGACCGGGATTGTGAGCTGTATCACTGGTGGGCCCCGGTGAGATATAGCACAACTCAGGTGGGCGATGCGGGTGGTCGCGGCGCGGGTCGATAAAGTGCCCAGCGAGCCGGTCTAGGCCCACACGCTGAATTGAAGTCAAACGTCAACGCAGACAGACAGGGATTTCTCAGAGCTCATGGATCTCTTCGAATATCAGGCGAAAGAGTTGTTCGCCAAGCACAACGTCCCCACCACCCCCGGACGGGTCACCGACTCGGCCGACGACGCCAAGGCGATCGCCGAAGAGATCGGCAAGCCGGTCATGGTGAAGGCTCAGGTCAAGGTCGGCGGTCGCGGTAAGGCCGGCGGCGTGAAGTACGCGGCCACCCCCGCCGATGCGCTGGAGCACGCCTCCAACATCCTAGGCCTCGACATCAAGGGC
Source organism: Mycolicibacterium cosmeticum (assembly GCA_016197365.1). GTDB lineage: Bacteria > Actinomycetota > Actinomycetes > Mycobacteriales > Mycobacteriaceae > Mycobacterium > Mycobacterium cosmeticum_A. The sequence continues at coordinate 45,275 of JACPVS010000027.1, forward strand.
CATGTCGTCAAGAAGCTTCTCGTCGCGGAGGCCAGCGACATCGCCGAGGAGTACTACATCTCCTTCCTGCTCGACCGTTCCAACCGCACCTACCTGGCCATGTGCTCGGTGGAAGGCGGCATGGAGATCGAAGAGGTCGCCGCCACCAAGCCCGAGCGCCTGGCCAAGGTGCCCGTCGACGCCGTCAAGGGCGTCGACCTCGCCTTCGCGCGGGAGATCGCCGAGAAGGGTCACCTGCCCGCCGAGGTACTCGACGCCGCTGCGGTGACCATCCAGAAGCTGTGGGAGGTCTTCGTCGGCGAGGACGCCACCCTGGTCGAGGTCAACCCCCTGGTGCGTACTCCGGACGACCAGATCCTGGCCCTGGACGGCAAGGTCACCCTGGATGCCAACGCCGACTTCCGCCAGCCCGGTCACGCCGAGTTCGAGGACAAGGACGCGACCGATCCGCTCGAGCTGAAGGCCAAGGAGAACGACCTCAACTACGTCAAGCTCGACGGCGAGGTCGGCATCATCGGTAACGGCGCCGGCCTGGTCATGTCGACCCTGGACGTCGTCGCCTACGCGGGCGAGCGGCACGGCAACGTGAAGCCGGCCAACTTCCTCGACATCGGCGGTGGCGCCTCGGCCGAGGTGATGGCCGCGGGCCTCGATGTGATCCTGGGCGACGCTCAGGTCAAGAGCGTCTTCGTGAACGTGTTCGGTGGCATCACCGCGTGCGACGCGGTCGCCAACGGCATCGTCGGCGCGCTCAAGAAGCTCGGTGACAGCGCCAACAAGCCGCTCGTCGTCCGCTTGGACGGCAACAACGTCGAAGAGGGTCGCCGCATCCTCGACGAGGCCAACCACCCCCTGGTCATCCAGGCCGAGACCATGGACGCCGGGGCCGACAAAGCCGCCGAGCTGGCCAACAAGTAAGGGAGCCGAACAAAGATGTCTATCTTCCTCAACAAAGACAGCAAGGTCATCGTCCAGGGCATCACCGGCGGCGAGGGCACCAAGCACACCAAGCTGATGCTCAAGGCCGGCACCCAGGTCGTCGGTGGCGTCAACGCGCGTAAGGCCGGCACCACGGTCTCGCACGTCGACAAGGACGGCAAGGACATCGAGCTGCCGGTGTTCGCTTCGGTGGCCGAGGCCATCAAGGAGACCGGCGCCGACGTGTCGATCGCGTTCGTGCCGCCGGCGTTCTCCAAGGACGCCATCATCGAGGCCATCGACGCCGAGATCCCGCTGCTGGTCGTCATCACCGAGGGAATCCCGGTGCAGGACAGCGCCTATGCGTGGGCCTATAACGTCGAAAAGGGCGAGAAGACGCGCATCATCGGGCCGAACTGTCCCGGCATCATCACCCCCGGTGAGTCGCTGGTCGGCATCACGCCGAACAACATCACCGGCAAGGGCCCTATCGGACTGGTCTCCAAGTCCGGCACCCTGACCTACCAGATGATGTACGAGCTGCGCGATCTCGGCTTCTCCACCGCCATCGGCATCGGCGGCGACCCGGTCATCGGCACCACCCACATCGACGCCATCGAGGCGTTCGAGAAGGATCCCGAGACCAAGCTGATCGTGATGATCGGCGAGATCGGTGGCGACGCCGAGGAGAAGGCCGCCGCATACATCAAGGCCAACGTCACCAAGCCGGTCGTCGGCTACGTCGCGGGCTTCACCGCTCCCGAGGGCAAGACGATGGGCCACGCCGGTGCCATCGTGTCCGACGGTGCGGGCACCGCGGCCGGTAAGCAGGAGGCACTGGAGGCCGCCGGCGTGAAGGTCGGCAAGACACCTTCGGAGACCGCCGCCAAGGCACGCGAACTGCTCGCCAACCTGTAAGTCGTTCTGACGGAAAGGCCCCCGCCACATCGGCGGGGGCCTTTTTGCTGCCGGCTACAGGTGCTCGGCCAGGAACCGCTCGACGGCGTGGTACATGTCGATCTGGTTGTCCGGGTTGAGGAAGCCGTGCCCCTCGTCCGCCTTGACCATGTATTCGACCTCGACGCCACGGTCGCGCAGCGCGGCCACCATGTTGTCGGATTCGGCCTGCACCACCCGGGAGTCGTTGGCGCCCTGCACCACCAGCAGTGGGGTGCGGATCTGGTCGACCTTGGTGATCGGCGAGCGGGCCAGCATGTCGGCTTCCTGCGCCGGGTCGGCCGGGTCGCCGACGTAGAGATGCCAGTTGCTCGACAGGAACGGTCGCGCGACGGTCGGCAGGGTGCGCATGAAGTTCGGCAGGCTGGAGATGCCGACGTAGTCGATGGCCGCGGCGAAGACATCCGGGGTGAACGTCACACCGACCAGACTGGCGTAGCCGCCGTAGGAGCCACCGAAGATCGCCACCCGATCCTTGTCGGCAATGCCTTGTTGCACAGACCAATTCACCGCGTCGATCAGGTCATCGTGCATCTTGCCCGCGAACTCGCCGATGGCGGCCTTGACGAACGCCTTGCCGTAACCCGTCGAACCGCGGAAGTTGACCTGCAGCACCGCATATCCGCGATTGGCGAGCAGTTGTACGTCGGGCTGAAAGGTCCAGCAGTCCCGAGCCCACGGGCCGCCGTGGACCAGCAGCACCAGCGGTAGGCCCTTCGGTTCGACCCCGAGGGGAAGGGTGAGATAGGAATGCAGGGCCAGGCCGTCACGCGAGGTGATGGTCACCGGTGTCATCGGGGCGAGGGCGCGGGGGTCCAGGTGCGGGTAGGGGCGGAAGAGCAGTCGGCTCTGGCCGGTGGCGCGGTCGTAAAGGTAAGTGGCCCAAGGGTCGCGATCGTGGCTGAAGTTCACCACCCAGCGCCGGCCCTCGGCATCGCAGGACAGCGCGCCCAGATCACCGTCGGACAGCCCGGTCAGTTTCTCCAACACCTCGGCGAACTCCGGGTCCAGCGCGTGGATCACCTGACGCTCCCCGTAGTACCGGGCGCCGATCAGTTCGCCCGTGCGGGAACTGAGGATCAGCGGCGAGGGCAGCATCATCTGGGAGGCGAGGTCGAGGGTGGGGTGGCTGTCCACTTCGGTCTCGGCGCCGGTGGCCACGTCGACGCGTACCAGGCGGGTGCGATCGGTGCCTTCGTTGGATCCCAGCCACAGTCCGGTGCCGTCGGGTGTGACGGCGATGGGGTGGATGCCCAGCGGGTAGTCGGTGCCGTCGTAGATCTTGATGCTGCGCAACGACTTTGCGGCCCGGTCCCAGGATGACAGCTCGACGTCGCCGTTGGCGGTGAGGACGGAGGTGAACAGGTCACCGTTCTCGCTGGACAGCCAGCTGATGACGTTGCCCGGGTTCTCCGCGAGCAGGGTCAGCTCGCCGGTGGCGATGTCGAGTTCATAGGCGTCGAACAGTTCGGCATTGCGCTTGTTGAGTTGGACGACGGCCTTTCCCGGGCGGCCCTTGAGCAGGTCGAAATCGGCCCTGGTGCCGGGAAACGGTGTCAGGTCGACCGCCGGGGCTTCCGGGTCTTCGAGGTCGACGCGATAGACGTGCCAATGCTCGTCGCCGCCGCTGTCCTGCATGTACAGCAGCCATCGCGAATCATGGGTCCACCGGTAGATGTACACGCTGCGGGTGTCGTCGGCGGTGACGCAGCGGGCGGATGCCTCGGAGTCGAGGTCCTCTACCCACACGTTGAGCCGGTTCTTCCACGGCGCGAGGTAGGCAATCCGGGTGCCGTCCGGTGAGATGGTCGCTGCCGTACGCTCGGGCGGGCTGAAGAACTCCTCGACGGTGATGTTCTCGGGTCGCATGGTCATCCTTTCTCGGGGCGTGCTTGTTCGACGGGCCTGCTGGTGTGCGGGGCTCGTGGTGTATTCGGTTGGGGGAGTAGGAGTCAGCGCACCACAGGGCCGCCGAGGCGGCCGTCGGTCGCTTCCCGGATGCCGCGGTCGATCAGCGCGTACGCCTCGTCCTGGCTGACTTTCTTCCCTTCGATGATCACCGCGCGGCCGACGTCCTCGTCGATGACGCGGAAGGCTCCGGTCACGGTGGCGGCGCAGAGCCGCACCGTGAGGTCGTCGGCCGCCAGGTCCAGCCGGTCGGCGATCACCGGGATCAGGCCGCGCTCCATCTCGTCGTGCACCATCAGGTAGGCGGTGCGCAACGCCGGGTCGCTGTTGGACATGGTCGCGATCCGCAATGCGGCGACCTCATCCGCGATGTCCTGCGGTGACAGCGGGTAGGTGATGGCCTCGGCCGCGAGATGCTCGATGAGGGACAACTCGTGCGGCCAGCGGTGCGCCGAGGCCAGGAATCGTTCCAGCGATTTGGCCAGCAGCGGCTCGACGCAGCTCTCCTTGGAGCGGAAGTAGCGCCAGATGGTTCTGGTGGAAAGGCCTGCGGCAGCGGCGATGTCGTCACCGCTGGTCGCGGCCACCCCGTGTTCCCAGAAGAGGGCGGCGGCGTGTCTGGATACGGCCAGGCGGGCCTGCGCCTGTTTGTCGCTGATCTTGACCACCTCCGCTGTCTGTCACTTAGTGACACGACCACTGTGGCACTAAGTGACAGGTTCGTCAAGGAGTGGAGAGGCCTTCGCGGTAACGCAGGACATGGCGCACCATCGGTTCGGTGAGGTCATACCAGCTGGCCCGCTTGTCTCCGGTCTCGGATTTCGCGGCCGCCACCCAGCGTGCGGTGACCAGTCTGCCCAGCGCAGCCGACGCGGTCTGGTTCGAAATGCCCACTGCGGCAGCGAGATCAGAGACGGTTCGCGGACCGTCGCCGCGCGCGATCTCGACTACGAGGCGTTGTTCGCCGACCGGCAGCTGCCACAGGCGTTCCTGGTATGCGGGCGAGAGCCGGTCCAGCAGGGCCGCCACCACGGGCGTCACCGCGTGCAGTCCATCCTGGTCGGCGAGGTCGGCGACCATCCGCCACACCCGCGGTGCCCCACCGGCCAGGGATGCGATCTCGGCGACACGGCGCAGCCCGTCGGTCGATTCCACGTAGCTCGCCAACGCGTCGTCTCCACGCTCATGCGCGGCCCGTGCGACGATCCGGGCGGCGTCGGCGGCAGCCAGGTCGGCCATCTCCTCGATGATGAAGGATCCGTACCAGGGGTGGCTACGTGATGACACGCCAGGAAACAATGCCGGTGACGTCGCCAAAATCGTTACCGCAGTAGATGTTTCGACCCAGGCGCGCAGGCTGCCCTGTCCCGCCTCGCCGATCGCGTCGAACACCCGGTCCAGATTCTCGACGACGGCCAGCACCATCCTGCCGTCGGCGATATCGAGGATGGCGCGTTCCAGCGCGACGACGTCGTCGCGGGCGTGTTTGGTGCCTGGTTCGTGTGCGCGCAGGAGTTCGACCAGCAGGTCCGCGTAGCTGCCGATGGCCAGGGCGTCCTCGGGGATGACAAGGGGCAGTATGGTTTCGGTGTGTTCTGCCAGGGTGCGATGCAGCGTGACCCGGACCGCGTGTGTCTTGCCGCTGCCCCGGGGCCCCACGATCAGGGTGTGTGGGCGGGAACCGTCTGCCGAGGCGGTGCCGAGGCGCGCGACCAGTCGCGACAACAGGGCTTCCCGGCCGACGGTGCGCGCGTCGAGGTCGGCGGCGTCGGCGGTGCCGGGGCTGTAGAGGGGGGCGTTCATCGTCTGAGCGCCCGCCAGGCGCGCTGCACCAGTCCGGATGCGAATGCATCGTCATCGCCGTCGCGCCGTAGGTAGTGGTCCTGCTCCAGGCGCTCGACGAACGACACCAGCTGGTCCCGGTCCCGCACCGGCGAACCTTCGCTGCTGAGGAGTTGCAGAACTGCGTTGACGCCCAGCGGTTCCGGTGCGTGGGCGTAAATGTCGAGCAGCCCGGCGATGGCCGATGCATCCTCGCCGTAGTAATGGCGCAACCGGTCCCGGTAGTGCCGCAGATCCCACGGATCATGGGGGTCGGTGATGGCCGCATCCAGGAGCAGTGGGATGCGTTCGGCGCTCACCGGTTCGCCGAGTCGAGCGGCCGCGGCCACCAGGTGCTGGATGTAATAGGGAACGTTCTCGGCCGCGGTGGCGACGGCCGCCGCGACCGCATGTGCATCGACGGTGTTCACCTGGGCGCCCAGCAGCAGGCACTCGGCCAGGTAGGTGGCGTGGTCGTGCCGGATCGGCCCGACCGTGACCTTGCGAATGTCGTTGACCGAACTCAGCGCCTCGGCCGAAACGTGATGGAAGCCGATCGATCCCGAGAGCACCGTGGCCAACCGGCCGGCGTGGTCCTGGCGCAGCCGCCGGAGGAGATGCAGGAAGCCGTCTCCGCCGCCGGCCTTCTCGCGCTCAAGGTTGCGGGCCAGCACGGTGACCTCGTCGATGAACAGCACCAGCGGACCGTCGGCGGTGCGGGCCACCGCGCGTTGCAGCAGGTCGTCGAGCGCCGCTTCGGCGCGGGCCCGCTCGAACCGCACCGGGCCCGTGCCGAAGGCGATCTTCCAGCGATCGACCTCCTGGCGCAGCGTGGTGTCGAGTCGGCCCAGTTCGCCCGCGAGGGCGGAGATGAACTCGGCATAGGACTGCCGTTCGGCGCTGACCGAGATGACGGTCAGTCCGCTGTGGCGCGCTGTGTGGGCGACGAGGCGGGACAACGAGGTCTTGCCGTGCCTGCGGTCGCCGACCAGAGCGGCGCCGCCGTCCGGGAGACTCGCCAGGATCTCCTGCTGCTCCCGGACCCGGCCGACGACGTTCTCCGGTGGCACCACGCCGCCCACCACCAGGGACATCGGACGAACGGGCCACGTCATGAAGGCCATCATACGTCGGCATTGTTGTACGTCGAAATGGACGTACAACAATCATGCCGTACAGATGACGGCCAAACTGGAACGTGTTCCGGTTTTCCATTAGCCTGGCGAATTAACACGCGTCAGGAGAGTTGCCATGGTCGATCCACGCACCCCCGTCATCGTCGGGGTCGGACAGTTCACCGAGCGGCTCGGCGATCCCGGCTACCGCGGTATGTCGTCGGTGGACCTGGCCGCCGCCGCGGCCCGCGCCGCGCTGGAGAACACCGACGCCGACGCCACGGCCGTCGCGCGATCGATCGACGTGTTCGTCGGGCTCCGGCAGTTCGAGATCTGTACGCCGTTCTCGGAGGCGCCGCTGGGCTGTTCGGACAATTACGTGCGCTCGGTCGCGGCACGTGTTGGTGCCGACCCGGCCCGCGCCGTGCTCGAACCGTTGGGCGGGCACGGCTCGCAAAAGGTGGTGACGGAGTTCGCGGGTGCCATCGCCGCCGGCGATGCCGAGGTGGTGCTGGTACTGGGGTCCGAGAACGGCTCTACGCTGCGGTATTTCGCCGACCGTGACGACAAGCCGGATCATTCCGAGCACGTCGGTGGTCAGCTGGAGGACCGCGGGTACGGATTCGACCAGTACATGAACGAGTACACCGCCACGCACGGACTCACCGGCGCGCCGGTGCAGTACGGGTTGCTGGACAACGCCCGGCGGGCTCGGCTGGGGGTGTCGGTCGATGACTACCGGCAGGCGATGGCCGAATTGTTCGCGCCGTTCTCCAAGGTCGCTGCCAAGAACCCGTATTCGTCGGCGCCGACCGAACGTTCTGCCGACGAGTTGGCCACCGTCACGGCCGCCAACCGGATGATCTGCGATCCGTACCCGCGCCTGATGGTGGCCCGCGATCAGGTGAACCAGGGCGCCGCGATCCTGTTGATGTCGGTGGCCGCGGCCCAGCGACTCGGGGTGCCCGAGGAGAAGTGGGTCTACCTGCGCGGGCACGCCGATATGGTCGAGCAGCCGCTGCTGGACCGGGCGGATCTGAGCACCAGCGCGTCTGCGGAACTGGCTGTGGCCGAGGCGCTTCGGGTCGCCGGCATCGGGCTGGCGGATGTGTCCACCTTCGATCTGTACAGCTGCTTCCCCTTCCCGGTGTTCACCGTGTGCGACACAGCAGGGCTGGCCACCGATGATCCGCGGGGGCTGACGCTGACCGGTGGTCTGCCGTTCTTCGGTGGCCCGGGCAACAGTTATTCACTGCACGGAATCGTCGAGACCGTCCACGAGATGAGGGACAGGCCAGGTCAATTCGGGCTGGTCGGCGCCAACGGCGGTGTGATGAGCAAGTATTCGGTCGGGGTCTACTCCGCCGAGCCGGCCGAATGGGTGGTCGACCGCAGCCGCGACCTGCAGGCACAGATCGACGCCCTGCCGACGGTCGCCGTCACCCGCCATCCCGACGGAATCGGCACCATCGAGACCTACTCGGTGCGCTACGACTGGACGCCACCCACCGGTGTCATCATCGGCCGTCTGGATGCCGACGGGTCGCGCTTCATGGCGACCAGCACGGACGAGGCGCTGGTGGCTCTGCTGTCCGAGGGGGAGCCACTCGGCGCCCGGATCTCGGTAGTATCGACCGAGGACGGCAACCGCGCGACGCTGGCCTAGATCGCCAGCAAACCCGGGCCCGCAGCGGTACCTGCACCGCCGTCGTGCGCACCGGCCGCAACGCCGAATTACATTCGCGCTGATCCGAATTCGGTCAGTTCAGCACAAACCGATCCTGCAGCGCCGCGAGCAGTCGGCGTGCCTCGTCGACGCGGGTGTGCTGGCGGGTCAGCCCGTCCGGCCGCCTGGCCTCGGCCGGGTGGCTGCGCTTCCACTTCTCTTCGGCTGCCACGGCATAGGCGCTCAATTCGGCGATCTCGGCCTCCAATAGGGCCGCGAAAAGGCGGGCCTGCGCGGCGTCGGCCGTGCCGGGGTGCGATCTCCTGGCGGCCACGAGCACCGGCCGGGTGGGGATGCGGTATTCGTATTCGTCCGAGATCGGGGCGACTGACATGGGTGCATCGTTGGGTCTGAACCGGTGGATGTCCTGTGGGTTCTGCCATGCCTTCGTCGATCGACGTTCACCCGAAGGTCACCAAAAAGACGGCTGGAGGCTACCTTTCCGTCGGCCCAGCAAACCTACGGATCGACGGGATAGCGGCTGGGGATCGCGATGCGGTTCCAGGCGTTGATGACCACGGCCAGCCACTCGACCGCGGAGATCTCGTCGTTCGTCAGGTGGGCGGCCGCGCCCTCATAGATCGCATCGGGCAGTTGTCCGTCCGCGATCAGAGTGATGGCCTCCACCAACGCCAGCGCGGCCCGTTCCTTGACGTCGAAGTAGCCGGTCTCCCGCCAGGCCGGGAGCACCGCGATCCGATCGGCCGACTCGCCGTCGGCCGCGGCGTCCTTCGCATGCATACGGACGCAGAACGCGCACTGGTTGAGCTGCGAAGCCCGCAGGCGCAACAGGTGCGCGAACCCGGTGGCGATGCCCGCCTTCTCGACCGCCTCGGAGGCGAGGCGGTCGAGTCCGGCGACGGCGCGATACAGCTCGGGCGCGGATTTCCCGAGATTCACTCGTTGGCTCATGGCCCGTATTCTGCACGCACGGGTTGAGCCGGAATGGCTTTGGCGCCGACAAATTGCGTCAGACGAGCGCGGCGAGCTTGCCCGCGAGGCGCTCGACGTAGGCGCCGACCTCGGCCTCGGACTTGTCCGGCAGGCCGAACAGCACTTCGGTGACGCCGAGTTCGCGCCAGTGCGCCAGCTTGTCGGCGTCCGGCTTGAAGTCGAGCGCGACGATCTGAGGTGCCCCGTCGCGGCCGGCCGCGGCCCAGGTGTCCTGCAGCAGCTTCACCGGCTCGTCGATGTCGAAGTCACGCGGCGTGGTGATCCAACCGTCGGCCGACTTCGCGATCCACTTGAAGTTCTTCTCGTTGCCCGCGGCGCCGACCAGGATCGGGATGTGCGACTGCACCGGCTTCGGCCAGGCCCAGCTGGGGCCGAAGTTGACGAATTCGCCGTCGTACTCGGCTTCTTCCTGGGTCCAGAGCGCGCGCATGGCTTCCAGGTATTCGCGCAGCATGGTCCGGCGCCGCCCCGGTGGCACCTTGTGGTCGGCGAGTTCGTCTGTGTTCCAGCCGAATCCGACACCCAGGCTGACCCGGCCGCCGGACAGGTGATCCAGGGTGGCGATCGACTTGGCCAGCGTGATGGGGTCGTGTTCGACGGGGAGCGCCACCGCGGTCGACAGTCGGACCCGGTCGGTCACCGCGGCCACGCCACCGAGGGAGACCCAGGGGTCAAGGGTGCGCATGTAGCGGTCGTCGGGCAGCGTCTCGTCGCCGGTGGTGGGGTGGGCGGCCTGCCGCTTGATCGGGATATGCGTGTGCTCGGGCACGTAAAAGGTGGTGAAGCCGTGGTCGTCGGCGAGCTTGCCGGCGGCGGCCGGGGCGATGCCGCGGTCGCTGGTGAAGAGTACGAGCCCATAGTCCATGGCAAGAATTAGAACGTGTTCTAGTCCGAAGGGCAAGGCCGGGTTGCCGCCCGCCGTGGCTATGACCGCAGGAAGGGTGGGTGCGCGGGCTTTCGGGCGGCCGTCCGGCGTCGCCGGAATTGGACGCGGCGGTGTCCGACGCGGTGCCGGCAGTTCTCAGGATCAGCCAGATCGATACCCGTGACGTCGCGGCGAGACCGGGCTGGAATCACCCGACATGAGTACCGAACGGATTGCCGATCACGTCAAGTTCGCCTACTGGGTGCCCAATGTCAGTGGTGGTTTGGTGACCAGCGACATCGAGCAGCGCACGGACTGGAATTACGAGTACAACAAGAAGTTGGCGCAGACCGCGGAGAACAACGGGTTCGAGTACGCGTTGTCCCAGGTGCGGTACGAAGCCAGCTACGGTGCGGAGTTCCAGCACGAGTCGACCAGTTTCAGTCTGGCGTTGCTGCTGGCCACGGAGCGGTTGAAGGTGATTGCCGCGGTGCATCCGGGGTTGTGGCAGCCGGCGGTGCTGGCCAAACTCGGGGCGACCGCCGATCACCTCTCCGGTGGCCGGTTCGCGGTGAACGTGGTGTCGGGCTGGTTCAAGGATGAGTTCACCCATCTGGGTGAACCGTGGCTGGAGCATGATGAGCGCTACCGGCGCAGCGCGGAGTTCCTGCAGGTGCTGCGCAAGATCTGGACCGAGGATGACGTCGACTTCCGGGGCGACTTCTACCGGATCCACGACTTCACGTTGAAGCCCAAACCTCTCAATACCGCTGAGCGTCCCAACCCGGAGCTGTTCCAGGGCGGCAATTCCACCGCCGCGCGGCGCAACGGGGGCCACTACGCGGATTGGTACTTCTCCAACGGCAAGGACTTTGCGGGCCTCACCGAGCAGGTCGTGGACGTCCGTGATCATGCCCGCGACGCCGGGCGGGAGGTGCGCTTCGGCCTGAACGGGTTCATCATCGCCCGCGATACAGAAAAAGAAGCCCGCGAGACGCTGCGCGAGATCATCGCCAAGGCCAACAAGCCGGCGGTGGAGGGCTTCCGTGGGGCGGTGCAACAGGCCGGGAGTTCGACGGGCGACAAGAAGGGCATGTGGGCCGATTCGTCGTTCGAGGACCTGGTTCAGTACAACGACGGTTTCCGGACCCAGTTGATCGGAACCCCGGAGCAGATCGCCGAGCGGATCGCGGCCTACCGCAAACGTGGGGTCGATCTGATCCTGGGTGGCTTCCTCCACTTCCAGGAAGAAGTCGAGTACTTCGGCAAGCACGTCCTGCCACTCGTCCGCGAAATCGAAGCCGCCGAACAGGACTCCACGAACGCCCCGGTGCTGGTATCGGCTTGAGGTCACTCACAAGCGGGTGCGCTAGCGTGGGTGGTCGAGATCGCTGATACAGGAGAGTCATGACCTACCCACCCGGTAGTCCCGGATATCCGCCCGCCCAGCAGAGCAATCAGTACCCCGCTCCGACCCAGCAGTTCGGAAAGCCCGCCGATCCGGCAGGCCCGTCCAAGCTGCCGATCTACCTGCTCGCCGCGGTCGCGGTGCTCGGCCTGCTGACGTACGCGTTCAACTTCGGACCGCTGCTGACCATCACGAGTTCGGACTTCCCGCAGTTCGGAAGTGCCAGCGGCAGCACCATCGGCATCGGCCTGGCCGTCGCCGCCTCCGTGCTCGCCGGACTGATCGCCGCGGTGGGCCTGCTGCCCAAGCAGAAGGTGTCCGCCGGTGTGGTGGCGGCCATCGCGCTGCTGTCGTTCCTGCTGGTCCTCGGCGAGGTGATCAACGCGCCGCAGGGTGTGACCATCGGCTGGGCGCTGTACCTGGTGATCATCAGCACCGTGCTGCAGGCGGGCGTCGCGATCGCGGCGCTGCTGCTGGAATCCGGCATCATCACCGCCCCGGCGCCGCGCCCGCAATACGAGCAGTCCTACGGGCAATATGGTGCGCCGTACTATGGCCAGCCGGGCCAGCCCGGAGCGCCCTACGGCCCGCCTCAGGGTCAGCCGCAGCAGCAGGGCCGACCCGGCTACGCGCCGCCGTCGCAGTACGGCGGCTACCCGGGACAGAACACCGGCGGTTTCTCCGCAGTCCCGGCACCCGGCCACCAGAGCGGCCCGCCGACGCCGCCCACCGGCTTCCCCGCGTTCGGGCAGCCGCAGCCGGCCGGCTCCTCGGAGCCGACCACCGCGGTCCCCATGCAGCCGCACGCCGCGTCCTCACAGCAAGCCGGGCCGCCGCCGTCGTAGTCTGGGCGTCGCGCGTCCGGCGGTCGGGTGCGTGAGCGCCGGCGAGGAGCGACCCAGCTAGTGGACAACCGTTCGGTCGACACCCGACAGGCACGTGACCTGCTGCGCGTCGCGTTCGGTCCGTCCGTCGTCGCCCTCGGGATCATCGCTGCGGTGACGTTGCTGCAGCTGCTCATCGCCAACAGCGATATGACGGGTGCCTTCGGCGCCATCGCCAGCATGTGGCTGGGCGTGCATCAGGTGCCGGTGTCGATCGGCGGGCGCGAGCTCGGCGTGATGCCGCTGATCCCGGTGCTGCTGATGGTGTGGGGCACCGCGCGCACGACGGCCGCGGCCTCGGCCCGGTCGTCGTGGTTCGTCATCCGCTGGGTGGTGGCCTCCGCGCTCGGCGGTCCGCTGCTGATCGCGGCGCTGGCGCTGGCGGTCATCCACGATGCCTCCTCGGTGCTCACCGAACTTCAGACACCGAATGCGGGGCGCGCCTTCGCGGGCGTGCTCGTGGTGCATGCCGTCGGCGCTGTCATCGGCGTCATCATCACCGGCAAGCTGCAGACCCTTCCGTGGCTCCCGCGCTGGCTGCCCGACGCGCTGCGCGCGGCGGGTGCCGGTGTGCTCGCGCTGCTCGGACTGTCCGGCGTCGTCGCGGTCGGATCGCTGGTCGTGCACTGGGGCACCATGCACGACTTGTTCGGGATCACCGACTCGATGTTCGGCCAGTTCAGCCTGGCGTTGCTGTCCGCGCTCTACATCCCCAACGTGATCGTCGGCACCGCGGCGGTGGCCGTCGGATCGAGCGTGCATGTCGGGCTGGCCACCTTCAGCTCGTTCACCGTGCTCGGTGGGGACATCCCGGCCGTGCCCGTGCTGGCGGCCGTGCCGACACCACCGTTGGGACCCATCTGGGTCGCGTTGCTGATCGTCGCCGCGGTCGCCGCGGTGGCACTCGGCCAGCAGTGCGCCCGGCGCCCGGTGCCGTTGCCTGCGGCCGCGGCGAAACTGGTGGTGGCCGCGGCCCTCGCGGCGGCCGTCATGGCGTTGCTCGGGTACGCCGGCGGCGGACGCCTCGGCAACTTCGGCGACGTCGGGGTCGACCAGGTCACGTTCGCGCCCGCGGTGTTCCTGTGGTTCGTGTCCATCGGTGGGCTCACCGTGGCGATGGCCGGCGGTCTGGCGCGGCGACCCAAAACGGTCAAGCCGGTGCCTGTGCCGGAACCCGACCCCGAGCCCGAACCCGATGACGCCGTCACCGTGGTGTTCGGTGATCCCGAAGAGCTCCAGATGATCGCCGAGCCCGAGGCGGCGGAACCGATCGACGAGCCGGAGCCGCCGCTCGACGTTGAGTTCGATCCGGCGTTTGATCCAGGGTTGGATCCCGAAGAGCACTTCCTGGCCGACGGGGATCCGGCCGAAAAGCCCCGCGAGCAGGGCGACTAGGCTGCTGGGCGTGCAGCCCCCGCTTCGAGTGCCCCCGACGGCGCCCTCGCGGCTGGTGGTGCTGGCGTCGGGCACCGGATCGCTGCTGGAAGCACTGCTGGCAGCGACTGCCGGGGACTTTCCGGGCGATGTGGTCGCGGTAGGCACCGATCGGGCGTGCCATGCTCTGGAGATCGCCGCCCGGGCAGGTGTTCCGTCGTTCACCGTGCGGCTGGGCGACCATGACGACCGGGCCGGCTGGGATGCCGCGCTCACCACGACGGTCGCCGGCTACGAGCCGGACCTGATCGTCAGCGCAGGATTCATGAAAATACTTGGTCCGGAGTTTCTTTCGAGATTCTCCGGACGTGTCGTCAATACCCACCCGGCGCTGCTGCCCGCCTTCCCCGGCGCGCAGGGCGTCGCCGAGGCGTTGGCCTCCGGGGTGCGGGTGACGGGCGCCACGGTGCACCTCGTCGACGCCGGGGTGGATACCGGGCCGATTCTGGCGCAGGAAGCCGTACCCGTGCTCGATGATGACAACGCAGAGACTCTGCACGAACGCATCAAGGTGGTCGAACGTCGGCTGCTGGTGGACGTGCTGGCCGCGGTGGCTACCCGCGGTCTCACCTGGACGGGGCGAAAGGCTAACTTCGGATGAGCGACAAGAAACCGATCCGGCGCGCGTTGATCAGCGTGTACGACAAGACCGGACTGGGGGCGCTGGCCCGCGGACTGCATGACGCGGGCGTGACCATCGTGTCGACCGGTTCGACCGCGAAAACGATTGCCGAGGCCGGTGTTCCGGTAACGCCCGTGGAGGATGTCACCGGTTTTCCCGAGGTGCTCGACGGACGGGTGAAGACGTTGCACCCGAAGGTGCACGCCGGGTTGCTCGCCGACACCCGTAAAGCCGAGCACCTCAGAGCGCTCGACGAACTCGGCATCGAAGCCTTCGAACTCGTCGTGGTGAACCTGTATCCGTTCAGCGAGACGGTGGCCTCCGGCGCCGCACCCGACGAGTGCGTCGAGCAGATCGACATCGGCGGCCCGTCCATGGTGCGTGCGGCGGCGAAGAACCATCCCAGCGTGGCCGTGGTCGTCGAGCCCCTGGGCTACGAGGGCGTGCTGGCCGCGGTGCGCGCCGGCGGGTTCACCCTCGCCGAGCGGAAGCGGCTGGCCGCGTTGGCCTTCCGGCACACCGCGGAGTACGACGTGGCGGTCGCGAGCTGGATGGGTACCGTGCTTTCCCCCGAAGAAGGCACCGCTCCCGACGGGCCGCCGCAGTGGGTCGGCTCGACCTGGCGGCGTGCCGAGGTACTGCGCTACGGCGAGAACCCGCACCAGGGTGCCGCGCTGTACCGCAACGACGCGGGCTGGCCGGGCCTGGCGCAGGCCGAGCAGTTGCACGGCAAGGAGATGTCGTACAACAACTACACCGATGCCGACGCCGCGTGGCGCGCCGCGTTCGACCATGAGCAGACCTGTGTGGCCATCATCAAGCACGCCAACCCGTGTGGGATCGCGATCTCATCGGTGTCGGTGGCCGATGCGCACCGTAAAGCCCATGAGTGCGACCCGCTTTCGGCGTTCGGCGGCGTGATCGCGACCAACACGACGGTCAGCGTGGAGATGGCGCAGACGGTGGCCGACATCTTCACCGAGGTGATCGTCGCACCGGCGTACGAGCCCGGTGCGGTGGAAGTGTTGTCGGGCAAGAAGAACATTCGCATCCTGGTCGCGTCCGAACCGCAGGAATCCGGTGTCGAATTCCGTCAGATCAGTGGCGGACTGCTGCTGCAGGAGCGCGACGCCCTGGACGCAGCCGGGGACGACCCGGCCAACTGGACGCTGGCGACCGGCACCCCCGCCGATCCCGCGACGCTGGCCGATCTGGTGTTCGCGTGGCGCACCTGCCGCGCGGTGAAATCGAACGCCATTGTCGTCGCTTCCGACGGCGCGACCGTCGGCGTCGGTATGGGACAGGTGAACCGCGTGGACGCCGCCCGGTTGGCGGTGGAGCGCGGCGGTGACCGGGTCAAGGGTGCCGTCGCCGCGTCGGACGCCTTCTTCCCGTTCCCTGACGGACTCGAGACGCTGACCAACGCCGGCGTGAAAGCGGTTGTGCACCCGGGTGGTTCGGTGCGTGACGACGTGGTGACGGCAGCCGCCGAGGCCGCGGGTGTCACCCTGTACCTGACCGGGGCGCGGCACTTCGCGCACTGAGGCCGACTCGGGCCCACAGCGCGTCGCGGGCCCGGGTGACGATGGAGCGTCGGGTGTCCCTGGGCATGGCCGACACCATCGTCCAGCCGATGCGCTCCAGGAAATCACGCTCGTCGGTGGGCCGCTGCGCACAGTCGATGCCGACCTTCCACTTTGGCCAACCCATCGCGATCACGAGGTCGCTGATGTGGAGCCTGGTGCGGGGTGTCGGTATGCCCGAGAAACTGTGCAGCATGAGGCGGACCTGCGTTTCCCAGCGCGATGCGGAACCGGCATCCATCCGGGCTATCGCCTCTCTGGCGGCGATCATTCCGCGCGCAGCTGGATAACGCTCCTCGAGGTGCCAGATGTCGTCCTTGCGCAAGCCGGTGATGCGGGCCAATGCATCGAGGTGTTCGACAGCGGCAACCAACTCCAGGTGTCGGGCGAGGTCGAGGGCCGTGCGTTCCGGGGTGGTGATCGGTACGCCCGCAATGACCCGGATCTCATCCACGGTGATGCGTTCATTGCGGACGATGATGCCGTCGGGGTGCTTGCTGTTCGGTGCGATGAGTTCGATTGACGCGGCATCCGAAATCCAGGGCACGCCGTACAGTGCGGCAGCGGTCCGGCCGGCGATGTTGGCCCGACGGCCGCTCCACAGCCACGCCGCTGTGGTCCGGGCGATCAGACTGGGCGTAGTCCCCTTCGGCACATAGACATTCGGGTAGAGCGGGGTGAACCGCCAGCGCAGTTCACCCCTGGTGAGCATCCCGCTGGCGACGGCTTCCGAGCCGATGATCGGTTCCATAGCGGCATCGTGACAGGGGCCACCGACGTCTTTGGCGTGCTCCAGCGAGATCGACGTGATGGCTGTGGATAACTCACAACGACCCTGACGTCGATCTCGCTGGAGCACCCAACAAGACGACTACAGGCGTCAGGCGCTGGCCTCGTCGCGCTGCACCGTCGTCACATAGGCCACGAACGACGCGATCTCCTCGACGGCGCGGCGGGCGTCCGGGTTGACGTCGAAGGACAACTGGAACATGTGCATTGCCTTGTCCCACACCTGAACCCAGACCGGCACTCCGTCGGCGCGCAGCCGGTCGGCCAGCGTGAAGGTGTCGTTGCGCAGCATCTCGTTGGTGCCGATCTGCAGCAGGAACGGGCCAAGTCCGCGCATGTTCGCCTCGGACGGCATCACCGGCACCGGCCGGGTGCCGTTCACGGTGGCGAACACGTCGTAGATGAACTTGACCGTCATGAATGGGAACAGCACGTCCATGTGTTCTTTGAGGGCATCGTATTTGAGCTGCATATCGGCAGACGTCAACGCGGACAGCAGGACCTGGCCCGCCGGTACCGGCAGGCCGGCGTCGCGGATGGCCAGGGCGGTGTCGGCGGCCATCAGGCCACCTGCCGAATCCCCGGCGAGCACAACGTGTTCCGGTGAGAAGCCGAGGGCCAGCACGTGCTGGTATGCCTCCACTCCGTCTTCGACGGCCTCGTCGATGCTGGCTTGCGGGGCCAGTCGGTAACCGACGTTGAAGACCTGAGCGCCGGTGGACTCGGAAAGTTTGGAGGCGAACCGCCGGTGCGAGTTGAGCCCGAGAGTGACCAGCGCCGAACCGTGGAAGTACACGATGACGCGTTCGGAGTCGCGCGCGTTCGGGGCGACGATCCACTCGGCGGGGCAGTGCGGCAGAGTCGCTTTGGTCACCGCGGTGCCCGGCAGGGGACGGATGACGCGTAGCGGCCGGTCGATGAGATCGAGGTGCGCCCGCTGCAGCCCGGCCGGCCATACCTTGTTGAACATCAGGCCGATGACCGTCAGCACGCCGAGCACCGGCCGGAGCAGGATCGACGTCAGCAAACCGAGCAGCTTGGACTGTCGCGAGGCAGGGCCGAACTGCACCGTCGTCGGCCGATCACGCCATTCGAGCAAATTCACGGTACCCATGGTACCGGGTATTCTGGCGGCTGGAAATCACAGGTGGCCATGCCTGCAGCCGCGAGCAGTCGTAGCGTGGAGTGGTGACGTCACCTAACAATCTGCCCCGTACCGTCGGCGAGCTGCGCGCAACCGGGCACGTCGAGCGCGGGATCAAGCAGGAGATCCGGGAGAATCTGCTGGTCCGCCTCGCGGACGGCGCCGATATCTGGCCCGGTCTGTTCGGTTTCGAGGACACCGTGCTGCCCCAGGTCGAGCGGGCATTGATCGCCGGGCACGACTTCGTACTGCTGGGCGAACGCGGACAGGGCAAGACCCGTCTCCTTCGCTCGATTGCCGGGCTGCTCGACGAGTGGACCCCCGTCATCACCGGCTCCGAACTCGGTGAGCATCCCTACAGTCCCATCACCCCGGAATCGATCCGGCGTTCCGCCGAGGTGGGTGACGACCTCCCGATCTCCTGGCGCCACCGCAGCCAGCGTTACACCGAGAAGCTCGCCACGCCGGACACCAGCGTGGCCGATCTGGTCGGCGACATCGACCCGATCAAGGTGGCCGAGGGCCGCAGCCTGGGCGACCCCGAAACCATCGCCTACGGCCTCATCCCGCGCTCGCACCGCGGCATCGTCGCCATCAACGAACTTCCCGACCTCGCCGAGCGCATCCAGGTGTCGATGCTCAACGTGATGGAGGAACGCGACATCCAGGTCCGCGGCTACACGCTGCGCCTGCCGCTGGACGTGCTCGTCGTCGCCAGCGCCAACCCCGAGGATTACACCAACCGCGGTCGCATCATCACTCCGCTCAAGGACCGCTTCGGCGCCGAGATCCGCACCCACTACCCGCTGGAGCTCGAGGCGGAGGTCGCCGTCATCAAGCAGGAGGCGCACCTGAGCGCGCCGGTGCCCGATTACCTGCTGCAGATCGTCGCCCGGTTTGCCCGGTCGCTCCGTGAATCCACCGCCATCGACCAGCGTTCCGGAGTGTCGGCGCGCTTTGCGATCGCCGCGGCCGAAACCGTGGCCGCCTCGGCGCGTCACCGTGGGGCCCTGCTGGGGGAGCAGGAGCCGGTAGCCCGTGTGGTGGATCTCGGCACCGTGATCGACGTGCTGCGCGGCAAACTCGAATTCGAGTCCGGCGAGGAGGGCCGCGAACAGGTGGTGCTTGAGCATCTGCTGCGGCGCGCGACGGCCGACACTGCGTCCCGCGCGCTCGGCGGAATAGACGTGGGCCCACTCGTGGTTGCCGTCGAGGGTGGCTCGCCGGTGACGACGGGCGAACGGGTCAGCGCCAAGGACGTGCTGGCCGCCCTGCCGGATCTGCCGGTGCTCGACGCCATCGCCGAACGGCTCGGCGCGAACACCGACGGGGAACGTGCCGCCGCGGTGGAGCTGGCATTGGAAGCGTTGTACCTGGCGAAGCGGATCGACAAGACCTCGGGTGAGGGCGAAACTGTTTATGGCTAAAAACCTCTCGCGGTACTCGCGATATACCGGTGGCCCGGATCCGCTGGCGCCCCCGGTCGATCTGCGCGAAGCGCTGGAACTGATCGGCCAGGACGTGATGGAGGGCAGCTCCCCGCGCCGTGCCCTCTCCGAGTTGCTGCGCCGCGGCACCCGGGACATGCCGGGCGCGGACAAGCTCGCCGCCGAGGCCAACCGCAAACGTCGGGAATTGTTGCAGCGCAACAATCTCGACGGCACCCTGCAGGACATCAAGAAGCTGCTCGACGAGGCGGTGCTGGCCGAGCGCAAGGAGTTGGCCCGCGCGCTCGACGATGACGCCCGGTTCGGCGAGATGCAGATGGAGTCACTGTCACCGTCGCCGGCGAAGGCGGTGCGCGAACTGGCCGACTACGAGTGGCGTTCGCCGGAGGCCAAGCAGAAGTACGACGAGATCCGGGATCTGCTCGGCAGGGAGATGCTCGACCAACGCTTCTCCGGGATGAAGCAGGCGCTGGAGAATGCGACCGACGAGGACCGCCAGGCCGTCAACGAGATGCTCGACGATCTCAACGGTCTGCTCGACAAACATGCCGCCGGGCAGGACACCGAGCAGGACTTCGATGATTTCATGGCCAAGCACGGCCAGCATTTCCCGGAGAACCCGCAGAACGTCGAAGAGCTGATCGACTCGCTGGCCAAGCGCGCCGCGGCCGCCCAGCGCTTCCGCAACAGCCTGTCCGCCGACCAGCGT
Source organism: Mycolicibacterium cosmeticum (assembly GCA_016197365.1). Classification (GTDB taxonomy): domain Bacteria; phylum Actinomycetota; class Actinomycetes; order Mycobacteriales; family Mycobacteriaceae; genus Mycobacterium; species Mycobacterium cosmeticum_A. The sequence continues at coordinate 65,560 of JACPVS010000027.1, forward strand.
GCCGAGCTGGATGCGTTGGCGCAGCAGGCTTTCGGATCGCCGTCGCTGATGAACGCGCTGGACCGGCTGGACTCCCACCTGCAGGCCGCCCGGCCCGGCGAGGACTGGTCGGGGTCGCAGGAGTTCTCCGGTGGCGATCCGCTGGGCATGGGGGAGGGCGCACAGGCCCTGGCCGACATCGCGGAGCTGGAGCAGCTGGCCGAGCAGCTGTCGCAGAGCTACGCGGGCGCCACGATGGAAGACGTCGACCTGGATGCGCTGGCCCGCCAGCTCGGCGAGGACGCGGCGGTCAACGCCCGCACGCTGGCCGATCTGGAGCGTGCGTTGATGAATCAGGGCTTCCTGGACCGTGGTTCGGACGGTAAGTGGCGGCTGTCGCCCAAGGCCATGCGCCAACTGGGGCAGGCCGCCCTCCGCGACGTCGCGCGGCAGCTGTCGGGCCGCAACGGGGAGCGCCAGACCCGGCGGGCCGGCGCGGCAGGCGAATTGACGGGAGCCACCCGGCCGTGGGAGTTCGGCGACACCGAACCCTGGAACGTGACGAGAACTCTCACCAACGCGGTGCTGCGCAACGCGGGCACCGGCGAGCGGGGCCCGCTGCGGATCACGGTCGACGACGTCGAGATCTCCGAGACCGAGACCCGCACCCAGGCCTGCGTGGCGCTGTTGGTGGACACCAGCTTCTCGATGGTGATGGAAAACCGATGGCTGCCGATGAAGCGCACCGCGCTGGCACTGAGTCATCTGGTGAGCACCAGGTTCCGGTCCGACGATCTGCAGATCATCGCGTTCGGCCGGTATGCCCGGACGCTCAGCGCAGCCGAACTCACCGGACTGGAAGGCGTGTACGAGCAGGGCACCAACCTGCACCACGCGCTGGCCCTGGCCGCCCGGCACCTGCGCAGGCACCCGAATGCGCAGCCGGTCATCATGATCGTCACCGACGGTGAACCCACCGCGCATCTCGAGGACTTCGGCGGCGGTGACGGCTCACAGGTGTTTTTCGATTACCCGCCGCACCCGCGCACCATCGCGTGCACGGTCAAGGGTTTCGACGAGATCGCCCGGCTGGGCGCGCAGGTGACCATCTTCCGGCTCGGCAACGAGCCGAGCCTGGCGCGGTTCATCGACCAGGTCGCCCGCCGGGTGCAGGGCCGCGTGGTCGTCCCCGATCTGGACGGGCTGGGTGCAGCGGTGGTCGGTGACTACCTGACGTCGCGGCGCCGGTAGGCGTCAGTCGTCGTCGGTGCCGGGGTGGCGGCGCTTCTTACGCTTCACCCCGACGCTGCCCCACAGCGAGAACCCACGCACCCGCACGCGCGGGGCGCCGGGCGAGCCACTGCCGTCCACGCTCTGGTCGAAGCTGCCCATCACCGCGACCCCACCGATGTCGACGTTGATCTCCGGTGGCACCAGGATGGTCTGCCCGCCGAAAATCGAGTAGCTGCGGATCTCCACGTCGGGTGTGGTGAAGTCCGCGTAGCGAAGGTCGACCACGCCGCCACCGAAGAGGGCGAACGTGGTCAGCTTCATGGGCACGTTCCAGCGCCCTCGGCGTTCGTAACCGCTCATGATGGCCAGCAGCAGCGTCGACGGTGCGGGCCGGCAGACACCCTTACCGGTGGCGCTACCGCCGGGGAGGTCGGCGCTGAGCCGGTCCAGATCGGCGCACGTCTGCGCGGCATACGCCTTGGCCAACCGGGCCTCGTACTCATCCAGCGAAAGGCGCCCTTGAGCGGCGGCATCGGTCAGCAACTGCGCCACCTGGATCCGGTCGGTGTCGGCAGCCCGCATCGATCCGCTCCGCGGCGCCGAAGTGCTCATCAGTGCCATCTGTTCGTTGCGCGGGGGCTCATCACTGACGAGCCTACGGCGAATGGCGGCACATGCAATACCGGCGGCCAAATATTGTCGCGCTCGCCGATGTTTGCTGTAATTGCATCCCTCGGGTCAGGACGGCCAGTTCGGCGACCGCTTCTGGAGGAAGGCGAGCATGCCTTCGCGGGCTTCGTCGGAGACGAACAGTTCCGCCGACTGGACCGCGAGCTCCTCGGCGTGTTCATCGAAGTCGGCCAGGGTGCGCGCCGTGGTCAGGGCCTTTGACGTTCGTAGCCCCTGCGGCGAGCCCTTCCCGATCTCGGCGGTCAGTGCCGTCACCGTGGCATCGACGTCGTCGGCGGCGATGCTGATGAGGCCGATGGCAGCGGCTTGGGCGGAATCGAACTTCTCACCGGTGACGAAGTAGCGACCCACCGCGCGAGCGGTCAACTTCGGCAGCAGAGTCAACGAGATGATCGACGGCGCGACCCCGATCCGGGCCTCGGTCAGGGCGAAGGTACTGGCCGGGCCGGCCACCGCGATGTCGCAGGCGCCGACCAGTCCCATGCCGCCGGCCCGCACATGTCCGTCCACCGCCGCGATGACGGGGATGGGCAGTTCCAGGATGGAACGCAGCACCACCGTCATCTCGCGGGCCCGGTCCACCGCGAGGTCGCCGGGATCGCCGCCGGCCGCCTCGCTCAGGTCCGCGCCTGCGCAAAACGTCTTACCGGTGTGCCCGAGCACCACCGTGCGGATCCCCGGTGCGTCGGCGGCGCGCGCCAGCCCGTCGCGCAACTGGGTCACCAGGGTGGTGGAAAGCGCGTTGTGGTTGTGCGGTGAGTCCAGGGTGAGCCGCGCGACGACGCCGTCGGTGTCGTAGCGGACCAGGGTGTCTGTCATCAGTGGGACCTCATCAGTAGGACCGCGGCAGGCCCAGTGAGGTCTGGGCGATGAAGTTGAGGATCATCTCGCGGCTGACGGGGGCGATGCGGGCCAGCCGGGAGGCGGTGAGCACCGATGCGATGCCGTACTCCTTGGTCAGTCCGTTGCCGCCGAGGGATTGCACGGCCTGGTCGACCGCGCGTACCGACGCCTCGCCTGCGGCGTATTTGGCCATGTTGGCGGCTTCTGCGGCGCCGAAGTCGTCCCCGCCGTCGTAGAGCGAGGCGGCCTTCTGCATCATCAGTTTGGCGAGTTCGATCTCGATGTGGTTCTGCGCCAAGGGATGTGAGATGCCCTGGTGTGCGCCGATCGGCGTCTTCCACACCTGCCGGGTCTTGACGTATTCGGTGGCCTTGTTGATGGCGAAGCGACCCATGCCGACCGCGCTGGCGGCGCCCATGATCCGTTCGGGGTTCAGCCCGGCGAACAACTGGGCGATGGCAGCGTCCTCGGAGCCGACGAGGGCGTCGGCGGGGAGCCGGACATCGTCGAGGAACACCTGGAACTGGAACTCGGGGCTGACGATCTCCATCTCGATCTTGGTCCAGTGCAACCCGGGGGTGTCGATCGGCACCACGAACAGCGCGGGCTTGAGGTTGCCGGTCTTGTGATCCTCGGTGCGCCCGACGACCAGCACGGCTTGCGCCTGGTCGACCCCGGAGATGTAAACCTTCTGGCCGGACAGGATCCAGTCGCTGCCGTCGCGGCGCGCGGTGGTGGTGATGCGGTGGCTGTTGGATCCGGCGTCGGGTTCGGTGATGGCGAAGGCCATGGTGATCGAGCCGTCGGCGATGCCCGGGATCCAGCGCTTCTTCTGGTCCTCGGTGCCGAACTTGGAGATGATGGTGCCGTTGATGGCGGGGGAGACGACCATCATCAGCAGGGCCGACCCGGCGGCCGACATCTCCTCCATGACCAGGCTCAGTTCGTACATGCCGGCGCCGCCGCCGCCGTACTCCTCGGGCAGGTTGACCCCGATGAAGCCGAGTTTGCCTGCCTCGTTCCACAATTCGGTGGTGTGCTGCCCGGCGCGGGCCTTCTCCAGGTAGTAGTCCTGGCCGTAGTTGGCGGCCATGGCCTTGACGGCGTCGCGCAGGGCGCGCTGTTCCTCGGTTTCGATGAAGCTCATGGTTGTTCTCCTTCGGGGGTCTGGACAAGGGCGAGTACGGCGCCGACGTCGACCTGCTGGCCGGCGGCGACATTGAGTTCGGTGAGCACACCCGCGTGCGGGCTGGCGATGGTGTGCTCCATCTTCATGGCCTCCAGCCAGATCAGTGGCTGCCCGGCGGTGACGGTGTCGCCGACCGCGGCGCCGACGCGCACCACCGATCCCGGCATGGGGGCGAGCAGAGACCCGTGAGCGACGGCGTCGTCGGGGTCGGGGAAGCGCGGCACCGCGGTCAGTCGCACTGCACCCAGCGGGGAGTCGACGAAAACCTCGTCACCGTAGCGGGATACGTCGAACGCCCGCTCCACTTCGCCCACCGTCAGCACCACCCGGTCAGGTGTCGCGGCCACCACGGACACGGCGTCCCCGTCTGGAAGTTCGACACCGGCTCGGGTGAACCGGTAGCGGACCAGATGCTCATCGCCGGCCGCGTCCCGGTATGTCCGGGTCTGATACCCCGAGGCGAGGTTGCGCCAGCCGCTGGGCGCGGGTGCGAATACCGTTGCGGTGGCGCGGTTGTGCGCGGCATCGGCCAGCGCGGCGGCCATGCAGGACGGAGCGCTCGCCGCAGCGGATGAGGCGGCGAGCGAGGCCAGCCCGTGGGTGTCGAAGAACGCCGTGTCGGTGTCACCGGCGTGGAAGGCCTCGTGGCGCAACACATTGACCAGCAGATCGCGGTTGGTGGTGATCCCGTGCAGCTCGGCGCGGGCCAGCGCGTCAGCCAGGATCGAGGCGGCCCGATCCCTGGTCGGGGCGAAGGAGATGACCTTGGCCAGCATCGGGTCGTAGAACACCGAGACCACCGAGCCGTCGACGATGCCGGAGTCCACCCGCACGCCGCTGCGGCCGCCCAGCGTGCCGAACTCGGTGCGCGCGCCCGGCACGCCGAACCGGTACACCGGACCGGCCTGGGGTTGCCAGTCCTTGGCCGGATCCTCGGCGTAGAGCCGCGCCTCGATCGAATGCCCGTGCGCAGCGGGAGGTTCCGGATCCAGCCGGCCGCCGTCGGCCATGTCGATCTGCAGCTCGACCAGATCCAGGCCGGTGGTCTCCTCGGTGACGGGATGCTCGACCTGCAGCCGCGTGTTCATCTCCAGGAAGAAGAAGTCATCACCTTCACCCGAGGCCATGAACTCGACCGTGCCTGCGCCGGTGTAGCCGATCGCGCCGGCGGCGAGGCGGGCCGCCTCGAACAACTTCTCCCGCATCCCCGGCGTGCGTTCCACCAAGGGCGAGGGCGCCTCCTCGATGACCTTCTGATGCCGGCGCTGGATGGAGCATTCGCGTTCCCCGACCGCCCACACGGTGCCGTGCGCGTCGGCCATCACCTGGACCTCGATGTGGTGACCGCTGGCCAGGTAGCGCTCGCAAAACACCGTCGGATCACCGAACGCCGACTGGGCTTCCCGCTGCGCGGCGGCGACTTCGTTTGGCAGCGAAGATAATTCACGTACCACGCGCATGCCGCGCCCGCCACCACCGGCCGATGCCTTGATCAGCACCGGTAGCTCGGCGGCGGTCACGGTGTCCGGGTCGAGTTCGGCCAGCACCGGTACCCCGGCCGCCGACATCAACTTCTTGGCTTCGATCTTGGAGCCCATCGCTGCCACCGCGGGCACCGGCGGGCCGATCCAGGTCAGCCCGGCTTGCTGCACGGCGGCCGCGAAATCAGGATTCTCCGAGAGGAACCCGTAGCCGGGATGGATCGCGTCGGCGCCGGAGGCCCGGGCGGCGGCGATCAACTGGGCGCTGTCCAGGTAGCCGTTGCGGCCCTCCAGACGGACCCGGGTGTCGGCATCGGCGACATGTGGAGAGTCGGCATCGGGATCGGTGTACACCGCGACGGTGCCGATACCGAGCCGACGGCAGGTGGTGAAGACGCGGCGGGCGATCTCACCGCGGTTGGCAACCAGGACGCTACGAATCATCGGCTGTGCTTTCTGTTCTTCGCGCAAGCGCTCATCACTACATCCTGAAGACGCCGAAGTTCGACGTCCCCTCGATCGGGCCACTGGCGATGGCGGACAGGCACATTCCCAGCACGGTCCGGGTATCGCGCGGATCGATCACCCCGTCGTCGTAGAGCCGGCCGGACAGGAACACCGGTAGCGACTCCGCTTCGATCTGCGCCTCGACGGCGGCTCGCAGCGCGGCATCGGCATCCTCGTCGACGGTTTGGCCGCGCGCCTGCGCGGCGGCGCGCGACACGATCGAGAGCACCCCGGCCAACTGGGTGCCGCCCATCACCGCGGATTTGGCGCTGGGCCAGGCGAACAGGAAACGTGGATCGTAGGCCCGCCCGCACATGCCGTAATGCCCGGCGCCGTAGGAGGCGCCGATCAGCAGGGAGATGTGCGGCACCGTCGAATTGGAGACGGCGTTGATCATCATCGACCCGTGCTTGATCATCCCGCCCTCTTCGTACTGCTTGCCCACCATGTAGCCGGTGGTGTTGTGCAGGAACAACAACGGGGTGTTGGAACGGTTGGCCAGCTGGATGAACTGGGTGGCCTTCTGGGACTCCTCGCTGAACAGCACACCCCGCGCGTTGGCCAGGATGCCCACCGGATAGCCGTACAGCCGGGCCCACCCGGTGACCAACGACGAACCGTAGAGCGGCTTGAACTCGTCGAAGTCGGAGTCGTCCACGATCCGGGCGATCACGTCGCGCGGATCGAACGGGATGCGCAGGTCGGCTCCGACCAGCCCGAGCAGCTCTTCGGGGTCGAAGCGCGGCTCGGTCACCGCAGCGGGGGCCGGGCCCTGCTTGTGCCAGTTCAGCCGCGCCACGACGCGCCGGCCGATCCGGATGGCATCCAGCTCGTCGGCTGCCAGGTAGTCGCCCAGACCGGAAGTGCGCGAATGCATCTCCGCCCCGCCCAGGGACTCGTCATCGGATTCCTCGCCGGTGGCCATCTTCACCAGGGGCGGCCCGGCCAGGAACACCTTGGAGCGTTCCTTGATCATCACTACGTGGTCGGACATGCCGGGGATGTAGGCGCCGCCCGCAGTGGAGTTACCGAAAACCAGCGCGATGGTCGGGATGCCGGCCGCGGACAACCTGGTCAGATCCCGGAAACCGCGGCCGCCCGGGATGAAGATCTCCTTCTGGGTGGGCAGGTCGGCCCCGCCCGATTCGACCAGGGAGATCAGCGGCAGCCGGTTCTCCAGGGCGATCTGGTTGGCCCGCAGCATCTTCTTCAACGTCCACGGATTTGTGGTGCCGCCTTTGACCGTCGGGTCGTTGGCGACGAGCATGCACTCGACGCCTTCGACGGCGCCGATGCCCACCACCACACTGGCGCCGACGGTGAAGTCGGTGCCCCAGGCTGCCAGCGGGCTGAGCTCCAGGAACGGCGCATCGGGATCGAGCAGCAGTTCGATGCGCTCGCGCGCCGTCAGCTTCCCCCGGGCATGATGGCGCTCAACATATTTCGGTCCGCCACCGGTCAACGCCTTGGCGTGCTCGGTGTCGAGGTCCGCGAGCTTGGCGGTCATCGCCGCGGCCGCGTCGGTGTAGGCGGCCGAACGTGGATCCAGGGTGGATTTCAAGCGTGTCATGACTGATACCCCAACGTCTTGGCGGCCAGCGAGGTGAGGATCTCGGTGGTCCCGCCGCCGATGCCGAGGATCCGCATGTCGCGGTACTGCCGCTCCACCTCGGACTCGGCCATATAGCCCATGCCGCCGAACAATTGGACGGCCTGGTTGGCCACCCACTCGCCAGACTCGACGGCGGTGTTCTTCGCGAAACACACCTCGGTGATCAGATTCGACTCGCCGGCCAGTTCACGTTCCACCAGGGCCCGGGTGTATACCCGGGCGACATCGATGCGGCGGGCCATCTCGGCCAGCGTGTTCTGCACGGACTGACGGGTGATCAACGGCTTGCCGAAGGTCTCCCGGTTACGGCACCAGTCGACGGTCAGGTCCAGGCAGCGCTGCGCACTCGAATACGCCTGGGCGGCAAGGCCCACCCGTTCGGAGACGAAGGCTCCGGCGATCTGCAGGAAGCCGGTGTTCTCGGCACCGACCAGATTCGCGGCAGGCACCCGAACGTCGGTGTAGGACAGTTCGGCGGTATCGCTGGAACGCCAGCCCATCTTGTCCAGCTTGCGGCTCACCTCGAAACCGGGGGTGCCCTTGTCGACGACGATGAGCGACACCCCGGCCGCTCCGGGCCCGCCGGTGCGCACCGCGGTCACCACGTAGTCGGCCCGCACGCCCGAGGTGATGTAGGTCTTGGCGCCGTTGATGATGTAGTACGGCCCGTCAGCGCCCGAAATCAACTCAGCTTTGGTGGTCAGGTGCCCGACATCGGAGCCACCACCGGGTTCGGTGATCGCCAGGGATCCGATCAGGTTGCCCTGCAACGTCGGACGCACATAGGTGTCGATCAGGCGCTGGTCGCCCGAGGCGATCATGTGTGGGACCGCGATGCCGCAGGTGAACAGCGATGCGAACACGCCACCAGGAGCACCCGCCTGGTGCATCTCCTCGCAGATCACGACGGCGTCGGCGCCGTCGCCGCCCCCGCCGCCCACCGACTCGGGCATGCCGGCCCCGAGCAGGCCGGCCGCGCCGGCCCTGCGATGCAGATCCCGCGGCAGGTCGCCGCTGCGCTCCCACTCGTCGGCGTATGGCAGGACTTCGCGTTCGGCGAAGGTGCGCACCGCTTTGCGGAGCTCGTCGCGTTCTGGGGTGTGCCAGATGTCGGTCACAGCAACCTTTCCGGGATGTCGAGATATCGGGATCGCAACCATTCACCGAGGCCCTTGGCCTGCGGGTCGAACCGGGCTTGATAGGCGACACCCTTGCCGAGAATGCCGTCGATGACGAAATTGACCGCACGCAGATTCGGCAGCACGTGCCGGGTGACGCCCAGAGTGGCTGTCTCAGGCAATAATTCGCGCAGCTTGTCCACCGTCAGGGTGTGTACCAGCCACTGGAACTGGGGATCGGTCCGCACCCATACCCCGACGTTGGCCGACCCACCCTTGTCGCCGCTGCGGGCACCCGCGATGCGGCCGAGCGGGGCGCGGACCACCGGTCCGTCGGCGGGCGGCGCAGGCAGCGGGGGCTCCTCGACCGCGTCGAGTTCCAGGGTGTCGGTGGCGGGGGCGATGTCGACGCGGCCACCGTCGGCGTGCACCGCGATATGGGGCACCAGCCCGGCGTCGACGTAGCCGGGAGAGAACACGCCGTACACCTGGCCCTCGCCAGGGGGTGATGTCGAGGTGAATCCTGGATAGCTGGCGAGTGCCAGTTCGACTGCAGCCGAAGAGAACTGGCGTCCGACGGTGGCCGGATCAGGATCGCGCACCACACAGTGCAACAGCGCGCTGGCGGTTTCCTCGGTGTCGGCATCGGGATGGTCGGTGCGGGCCAGCGTCCACACCAGCTCGGCGGGCCGCGTTTTCAGGCTGCTCTCCAGCTGGCGTTGCAGCAGTTCGGCCTTGGCTTCGATGTCCAGGCCGGTGAGCACGAACGACGTCGCATTGCGGAAGCCGCCGATGCTGTTGAGCGACACCTTCAGCGTCGGCGGCGGTGCCTCCCCGCGAACCCCGGCGACCAGTACCCGATCCGGTCCGTCGGCGGACAGCGTCACAGAATCCATCCGCAGCGTGACGTCGGGGTTCGCATAGCGCGCCCCGGTGATCTCGTAGAGCAGTTGTGCGGTCACGGTGTCGGTGCTGACCAGCCCGCCGGTGCCGTCGTGCTTGGTGATGACCGAGGATCCGTCGGCGGCGATCTCGGCCAGCGGGAAGCCCGGGCGCCCGAGGTCGGCGACCTCGGTGAAGAAGGAGAAGTTGCCCCCGGTCGCCTGGGTGCCGCATTCGATGATGTGGCCCGCGGCGACGGCACCGGCCAGCGCGTCGTAGTCGGTGCGGGTCCAGCCGTGGTGGGCAGCGGCCGGCCCGACGATCACCGAGGCGTCGGTGACGCGCCCGGTAACGACGACGTCCGCGCCCGAGTTCAGGCAGTCGGCGATGCCCCACGCGCCCAGGTAGGCATTGGCCGAGAGGGGGGCGCCGAACCCCAGCTGGTCTGCGCGCGAAACCAGGTCATCGCCCTCCACGTGGGCCACGTTGACGGTCAGGCCCAACCGGTCGGAGAGTTCGCGCACCGCGGTGGCCAGGGCCGCGGGGTTCAGCCCGCCGGCGTTGGCGACGATCTTGACGCCCTGGTCCAGCGCCAGACCGAGGGACTCCTCCAACTGGCGAAGGAAGGTCTTCGCGTAGCCCAGGCCCGGATTCCTGGCGCGGTCGCGCGCCAGGATGAGCATGGTGAGCTCGGCGAGGTAATCGCCGGTCAGGTAGTCCAGCTCTCCGCCGGAGAGCATCTCCCGCATCGCCGCGAGGCGATCCCCGTAGAAGCCCGAACAGTTGCCGATTCGGACGGCTGCAGACGTCACGCATTCTCCCTTGAACTGGACGCGATCGGACCACGGCCCAACCAACCGGTAGGTTATCGGGTACCGCCGGTCTCGAGTCAAGGGGCGAGTGGCGCGCACAGGCTCGTTTTGGAGCCGACGCGGCTCACCGGCTATCCTCAATTGCAATTGTCGCCGCTGATGTTCCGCGCGACTTTGACTTTTGGGAACCAAATCTTAAGGAGGAGCACGTCATGGCCGTGCCGAAGCGGAGAATGTCGCGCTCGAACACCCGGAGCCGTCGCGCACAGTGGAAGACCGAGGCCACCGGCCTGGTCAACGTGAACGTGGCCGGACAGCAGCACAAGGTGCCTCGTCGCCTGCTCAAGGCTGCCCGTCTCGGCCTCGTCGACCTCGACCGCAAGTAGCTCGCTGAGCTGGGTTCCACCCGGCTTCGACCGCTCTGCGGCGCGCCTCTCAGGTCGCTCTCAGACACGCAGGTGACACTGTGGCGGTGCGCATTCTTGTCGTTGACGATGATCGCGCTGTGCGCGAATCACTGCGCCGGTCGCTCTCTTTCAACGGGTACTCGGTCGAGTTGGCCCAGGATGGTGTCGAGGCGCTGGATCTGATTTCCAGTGACCGCCCCGACGCGTTGGTTCTGGATGTCATGATGCCGAGGCTCGATGGCCTGGAGGTCTGCCGGCATCTTCGGAGTACCGGTGACGATCTGCCGATCCTGGTGCTTACCGCCCGGGATTCGGTATCCGAGCGGGTGGCCGGCCTTGATGCCGGTGCCGATGACTACCTTCCCAAGCCGTTCGCCCTCGAAGAGCTGCTGGCCCGGATGCGCGCGCTGCTGCGGCGTCGGGTGCCGGACGACAGCATCGAGAACCGTGCGCTGACCTTCTCCGATCTGAGCCTGGATCCGGTGACGCGCGAGGTCACCCGTGGTGAGCGGTCCATCAGCCTCACCCGCACCGAGTTCTCCCTGTTGGAGATGCTGATCGCCAATCCGCGCCGCGTGCTGACCCGCAGCCGCATCCTCGAAGAGGTGTGGGGTTTCGATTTCCCGACCTCGGGCAACGCCCTCGAGGTGTACGTCGGTTACCTGCGTCGCAAGACCGAGGCCGAAGGAGAATCGCGGCTGATCCACACCGTTCGCGGGGTGGGTTACGTGCTGCGTGAGACTCCACCCTGATGTCAGACGTGAAAGCGCCGCCCCGTCGATACGGCACGGTCCGCAACGTCAGTTCGGTGTCGTTGCGCTGGCGGGTGATGCTGCTCGCCATGTCGATGGTGGCCATGGTCGTGGTCCTGATGGCCGTCGCCGTGTACGTGGTGGTGTCGCGCTCGGTGTTCGCCGACATCGACACCCAGTTGCACAGCCGGGCCCAGCTGCTCATCGAGAGCGGGTCGCTCGCCGCTGATCCGGGCAAGGCGATCGAGGGCACCGCCTATTCGGATGTGAACGCGATGCTGGTCAGCCCGGGTCGCTACATCTACACCGCCAACCAGCAGGGCCAGACCCTGCCTCTCGGCGCGCCGGAGAAGGCGGTGGTGCAGGGCGAGCTCCTGATGTCGCTGCGTACGGCCAACGATCAGCGGGTGCTGGCCGTGCATCTGGCCGACGGCAATTCGCTGCTGATCTCCAAGAGCCTCCGCCCGACGCTGGCGCTGCTCAAACGGCTGGGCACGATCCTCGCGATCGTCGGTGGTGCGGGTATGGCCGTGGCGGCCATCTCCGGTGGAATGGTGGCGCGAGCCGGCCTACGCCCGGTGGGCAGACTGACCCAGGCGGCAGAACGGGTGGCCCGCACCGATGACCTGCGGCCGATCCCGGTGCTCGGCACCGACGAACTCGCGCGCCTCACCGAGGCGTTCAACATGATGCTGCGGGCGCTCGCCGAATCCAGGGAACGCCAGGCCAGGCTGGTCACCGACGCGGGCCACGAACTGCGCACGCCGCTGACCTCGCTACGCACCAACGTCGAGCTGTTGATGGCGTCGATGGCGCCGGGAGCGCCCCGGCTGCCGGACGACGAGATGACCGGCCTGCAAGTCGACGTCATCGCCCAGATCAGTGAATTGTCCACGCTGGTGGGCGATTTGGTGGACCTGAGTCGGGACGACGCCGGCGCCGTCGTCCACGAGGCGGTGGACATCTCCGACGTGGTGGAGCGCGCCCTGGAGCGGGTTCGCCGGCGCCGTGGCGATATCGAGTTCGACGCCGATGTCATCTCGTGGGAGATCTATGGCGATGCCGCGGGGTTGTCCCGGGCGATCCTGAATCTGCTGGACAACGCGGCGAAGTGGAGCCCGCCCGGCGGGCGGGTGACGGTGCGCCTGCAGCAGCGCGACGCCGTGCACGCCGAACTGGTGGTCGCCGATCGGGGACCAGGCATTCCACCCGAGGAACGTGACCTGGTCTTCGAGCGGTTCTACCGGTCCACCTCGGCGCGGGCCATGCCGGGATCCGGTCTCGGTCTGGCGATCGTCAAACAGGTGGTGCTCAAACACGGTGGGACGCTTCGGGTTGAGGACACCGTGCTCGGTGGTGATCCACCGGGCACGTCGATCCGGGTCGTGTTGCCCGGGCGGCGGGCGATCCTCGACGGCAACGCCGATGTGTCGGCCGCGACACGCACCGTCAATTCGGTGGACGGCGCGGTGGCGGGCGCGGAGAATCATTGACGTTCGGCCTGGGGGAGTGTGGCGCATCGGGACGCGAGGGGGATTCGGCGTCCCTTGTCGATCTCTAAGTGGATTCTCAGCCCAGCTGGGCACTGTGTAGGTGATGGATGCGTTGACCAGGAAACAGGACCTCGACGGAAAGAGCGCGGAGCCACATGACGAACCACCCCAGGTACACGCCCCCGCAGCGCCCCGGCGGGTATGAGCCAGGGTCCGGGTATCCCACTCCCACTCCGCACGGTGTCCCGCAGGCAGGTCCTCAGCACGGCGCGCAGCATGGTCCGCCGTCCGGCTACCAGGCCACCTACGACTGGCGTTACGCGCAGCAGCCCCGTCAGCAGCACCCCCCGCAGCCGCAATACGACCCCTATCGGCCCGCCGCAGTGCCCGTACCGCGGCCGGAGAAGCGTTCGCGCACAGGCGCTTTGGTCGCCGGAGCGGTTGCCATAGCGGTGGTGTCGGCCGGTGTCGGAGGTGGGGTGGCGGTCCTGGCCCGGCCCGACCAGACCACGGCCACCTCGTCGTTCGGTGGTGCGACCCCGGGTATGCCTGCCGCCAACCTGCCCGTCGGCTCGGTCGAGCAGGTCGCGGCGAAGGTGGTGCCCAGCGTGGTCAAGCTGGAGACCGACATGGGCAGGGCGTCCGAAGAGGGCTCGGGCATCATCTTGAGCACCGACGGGCTGATCCTGACGAACAACCACGTGGTGGCCGGCGCCGGTCCCGGCACTCCGCCCCTGCCCGGGGCGCCGAGCGCGCCCGCGGGGGCCGCGCAGACAAAGGTGACCTTCGCCGACGGCCGCACCGCGACGTTCAGCGTCGTCGGTACCGACCCCAGCAGTGACATCGCGGTGGTGCGCGCCCAGGGCGTGTCCGGCCTGACGCCCATCACGGTGGGCTCTTCGGAGAACCTGCGGGTCGGCCAGGACGTGGTGGCCATCGGATCGCCCCTCGGTTTGGAGGGCACCGTCACCACCGGCATCGTCAGCGCGCTGAACCGGCCCGTGGCGGCCGGCGGCGACGCCAAGAATCAGAACACCGTCCTGGACGCCATCCAGACCGATGCCGCGATCAACCCGGGCAACTCCGGTGGTGCGCTGGTCAACATGAGCGGCGAGTTGGTCGGCGTGAACTCGGCCATCGCCACCCTGGGAGGCGACTCCGGCCAGTCCCAGAGCGGTTCGATCGGTCTCGGGTTCGCGATCCCGGTCGACCAGGCCAAGCGCATCGCCGACGAGCTGGTCCAGGGTGGGACTGCCTCACATGCCTCCCTGGGCGTTCAGGTCGGTAATGACGCGGCCGTCGACGGCGCCAAGATCGTCGAGGTGACGGCCGGTGGCGCGGCGGCGTCGGCCGGCCTGCCCAGTGGTGTCGTGGTCACCAAGGTCAACGACCGGGTGATCGGCAGCGCTGACGCATTGGTGGCGGCGGTGCGCTCGAAAGCCCCGGGCACCAAGATCACCGTGACCTACCTGGATCCGTCCGGGAAGCCGGCCACCCTCGACGTCACGCTGGGCAAGGCAGCCCAGTGAAGCGCACGCGTGGCGACGCACGGCTGTCGGCTGCTTCGTTGTCTCCGGCCGGATATACGGTTGCACTCATGGAACAACCTGGGTCGGTGTTAGGGCGTGCACTCGTCGTCGTGGTCGACGACCGGACTGCACATGGGGAAGAGGATCACAGCGGGCCGTTGGTCACCGAATTGCTCGGTGAGGCGGGATTCCTGGTCGACGGTGTCGTGGTGGTGGCCGCCGATGAGGTGGAGATCCGCAACGCGCTGAACACCGCCGTCATCGGCGGCGTCGACCTGGTCATCTCGGTCGGCGGCACGGGTGTGAGCCCACGCGACGTCACTCCGGAGTCCACTGTCGACATCCTGGACCGCGAGCTGCTCGGCATCTCCGAGGCGCTGCGGTCGTCGGGTCTGTCCGCCGGCATCATCGACGCGGGCGTCTCGCGTGGACTGGCCGGGATCTCCGGCAGCACCCTCGTGGTGAACATCGCCGGTTCTCGGGCCGCGGTGCGCGACGGTATGGCCACGCTCGGGCCGCTCGCGGGTCAGATCATCGGCCAGCTGTCCAGCTTGGACATTTAGCACCGTTTGTCAGGCCCGGAATATGACCGTTCTCGCACGTGAGGGAAGAAATCGCAGGCCCGCAGCGTTACGTTCGTGTGAACACGCCGGTGCCGATAAATGTGATGTTAGTCACAGCCGGAGCGTGATGTGAGCAGACCCTCCAAGCCATCGCGAGATGTAGTTAACGCCATCTTCGGCGAGGAGCTGCCGAGCACGGAGCGTGACGAGCGGGCCGAGGATTTGCCGGCCGAGGCGTCCGAACGTGACCGGTGGCTGCGGGACAATGTGCCGCCACACCACGGCTGAGCTGTGATTTCGTCCTGATCGGCTGGAATCTTCTTGATTTCGAGAGAAATCGCTGCGCGACTCGGCGTGCGAGGCAAATTTGTCACCGCTATGGTGTGACGCCCCTGGTGCGCTCGATCGTTGCTGGTTATGCATGCCCCAGCAAACTTTGCGAGTGTGAGACATGGTCGGCCGGCGGCGCCATGTACGCGTTGCCGGGTGGATGCCTCCCCGTTATGTTCCTCGTGTCAACGATGAGCAAAGAGTAAGAGCAACATGTGGGCTTTCTAATTCGGTCCACATGGAGGTCTTGCAAGGTGTGAGGTTGCGCTAGGGCCGGGCCTCACATCGACAGATACGGTGTCACGCCAGAACACCGTCGGCACAGCTAGGGAGAACATGAAGGCATTCAGTCGGGTGCTGCTTGCGATGGTGGCGGCTATTGCCGCGCTGTTCGTGGGCACGGGCACCTCTCACGCGGGTCTGGACAACGAGCTGAGCCTCGTCGATGGCAAGGACCGGACCCTGACC
>JACPVS010000025.1 GCA_016197365.1 Mycolicibacterium cosmeticum
CCAACGCCTTCTACGAAAACATGGCCTGGCGCTGGCCCAACTGGGCCAAACTGTTCTTCAACAACAAAGGCGTCGCCGCCCACACCACCGACATCTGCCAGAACTACCCCGCCAACGACATGTCCGTCTGGGACTGGCACTGAGCCGTCGGCTGTAACTGCCGTCACACCAGGTGGCCTGACTGGTGAGGATCACTACGCCGCGGAACGCGGGAAGCCGTTGTCACATGGTGCAATTGGCCGGTGACAGTACCCGGTACCGGTGGTAACGAACTTGTCGACGACGTGTCCGATGACGGCCCGTTCAACGACGCGAAGGAGCCCCCGTACCGGATCGCCGGCGCGGTGCTGCTCGCGATCGTCGTCGCGGTCTGCGGTCTGACCTGGGCGCAGTTCCGGGGTTACTTCGACCAGAAATCCACCCTCGTCGTGATGGCGGACCGGGCCGGGTTGTCGATGGATTCGGGCTCGAAGGTCACCTTCAATGGGGTGCCGATCGGGCGGTTGACGTCTGCGGGCGTGTTGACCGACGGTGGCCGGTCCCGGGCGCGGCTGCTGCTCGACGTCGAACCGCGGTATCTGACCCTGATCCCGGCGAACGTGGATGCCGAGGTACGGGCCACGACGGTGTTCGGCAACAAGTACATCTCGTTGGTGTCGCCCGCCGATCCGTCGCCGGAAACGCTCCAGCCCGGTTCGACGATCACCGCGGGGAGCACGACGACGGAATTCAACACGTTGTTCGAGACGATCATGGGTATCGCTTCGCAGGTGGATCCGGTCAAGCTGAATCAGACGCTGACCGCCGCGGCGCAGGCGCTCGACGGCCTCGGAGACCGGTTCGGGCAGTCGTTGGTCGATGGCAACGACATACTGGGTGATCTGAATACCCGGATACCGCAGATCAATCGGGACACCACGGGATTGGCGGAGCTGTCGGCGGTGTACGCGAACGCGGCGCCGGACCTGTTCGACGGGTTGACGAACGCGGTGACCACGGCGCGCACGCTGAATGCCGAGCGGGGCAACGTCGATCAGGCGCTGATGTCGGCGGTGGGGTTCGGCAACACCGCCGGCGACATCGTCGAGCGCGGCGGGCCGTATCTGGTGCGCGGTGCCAAGGATCTGCTGCCCACCGGCAAGCTGCTGGACTACTACAGCCCCGCGCTGCTGTGCACGCTGCGCAACTTCCACGACGTCGCGCCCCGGTTCGCCGACATGCTCGGCGGCAACGGGTACTCACTGGTGCTGGCCGATGAATTGGTCGGCGCCGGAAACGGTTACGTGTATCCCGATAATCTGCCGCGGGTCAACGCCAGCGGCGGCCCGGAAGGCCGGCCCGGCTGCTGGCAGCCGATCACCCGCGATCTGTGGCCCGCGCCGTACCTGGTGATGGACACCGGCGCCAGCCTCGCGCCCTACAACCACCTCGAACCCGGTCAGCCACTGGCGTCGGAATACGTATGGGGCCGGCAACTGGGCGAGGACACGATCAATCCCTGAGGCCGGGATCGACTAGTTTGACCGGGTGGCTCGTCCCAAACGCTCGAGCGCCACCGCCGTGGCGATCCTGACCCTGATCGGCGCGGCGCTGTGCACCCTGGCCGTCGGCGGACTCCTGCTCTACCCGTATTTCGTCGTGCGGCCGTGGCTCTACCACCCGGTGCTGTTCGGCGTCCCCGGCTTCCTGATCCTGGCGGTCGCCTGCTGGATGGGTTTCGGTCGTACGGCACTGAAGTCGGCGGGCGTGCTCGTCTGCGCACTCGGCGCCGCGGTGGTGGGGTTCCTCGGCTGGTTCGCCTCGGCCTACGCCAGTCCCATGAACGAGGTGGGGACCTTCGAGGCACCGGACGGCTGGGCGCAGCTGGTGGCCTATCAGAGCACCGCCGGGTTCGCGCCGGACATGACGTGGGAACTGCGTCTGCACACCCGGCGCGGCCTGCTGTCGCGGGAGTCCAACCTGGGCTGCGTGAACTCGGATGCCATGTCGCTGGACCTGATTCAGTGGATCGGCCCCCGCACGGTGCGGGTGGGCCTGTCCCGTGGTGGGGTGATCGACATCGTCGTCGACGACCAGGGCAGGCCCGACCGCACCGTCAGCGGCGGCTGCTGAGTCAGGACAGGTGGTGGGTCTCCTGCAGCCCGTAGACCGGGGTGGGCAGACCCGCGTGGCGCGCCTTGAGTTGCAGCGCCAGGTACAGCGAATAGTGCCGGGACTGATGCAGATTCCCGCCGTGGAACCACAGGTTGTCCTGCTGGGTGGGCTTCCACATGTTGCGTTGCTCGCCCTCCCACGGGCCGGGATCCTTGGTGGTCTCCGATCCCAGGCCCCACACCTTGCCCACCTTGTCGGCGACCTCCTGGCCGATCAGGTCGGCAGCCCAGCCGTTCATCGAACCGAACCCCGTGGCATACACCACGACGTCGGCGGGTAGCTCCGTTCCGTCGGACAGCACAACCGAATTCGCCGTCAGGTGCGACACGTCGCCGTGCGCCAGCTTGATGCTGCCGTCCGCGATCAGATCGCACGCACCGACGTCGATGTAGTACCCGGAGCCGCGGCGCAGGTACTTCATGAACAGACCGGAGCCGTCGTCACCCCAGTCCAGGTCGAAGCCGGCAGCTTCCAGCCGAGCGTAGAAGTCCTTGTCCCGCTCGCGAATTGCGTCGTAGATCGGGATCTGGAACTCGTGCATGATCCGGTACGGCAGCGAGGCGAACGTCAGGTCGGCCTTCTCCGTGGTCATGCCCGCGGCCAGCGCCCGCTCCGAATACAGGTCACCCAGGCCCAGATCCATCAGTGAATCCGATTTCACGATGTGGGTGGACGACCGCTGCACCATGGTGACGTCGACGTCGTTCTCCGACAGTGCTTTGCAGATGTCGTGCGCAGAATTGTTGGAGCCGATGACCACCGCCCGCTTACCGGCGTACTGGTCGGGCCCGGGGTGATGGCTGGAATGGTGCTGGTCGCCGAGGAAGGCGTTCTGCCCACGGAACGCCGGCACGTTCGGCTTGCCCGACATCCCGGTGGCCAGCACCAGGTGCGCCGGACGCAGCGTCACCTTTTCGCCGTTGCGGTTGACCTCGACGGTCCAGCGCTTGTCCGTCTCGCTGTAGGTGGCGGCCACGCACGAGGTCTTCGACCAGTACGGCACCTCCATCACCTTGGTGTAGAACTCCAGCCAGTCGCCGATCTTGTCCTTGGGCGCGAACACCGGCCAGTTCGGCGGGAACGGTAGGTACGGCAGGTGGTCGTACCAGACCGGGTCGTGCAGGCACAGCGACTTGTAACGCTTGCGCCACTGGTCACCGGGCCGCTCGTGCTTGTCGATGACGATGGCAGGCACCCCGAGCTGGCGCAGCCGCGCACCGAGCGCGATGCCGCCCTGGCCGCCGCCGACGACCACCACGTACGGCTGCTCGGAGTATCCGAGGTTGAGGTCCTCGTCGAGGCGCTTCTCCGCCCACGACCGGGTATCCGGATCCGATCCGTGCACGGCACCGAGGGTCCGGGTGGTGCCCTTGGGCTCCTCGTGGCCCTTGAGTTCCTGCAGGGTGGTCAGCAGGGTCCAGGCTTCATCACCCTTGAGCCGGAGATGGCCGACCCCGCGGCCGACGGCGGTCTCGAACTCGATGAAGGCCGTGGTCACGTCCCCGTCCGCGGTCGGGGTCTCGCGGGTCCGGAACCTCGACGGATCGGCGCCCGCCAGCCGGTTCTCCAGCATCTCGCCGATGGCCTCACGACCTTCCAGGGTTTTCAGGTTCCAGGTGAACGCCACCAGGTCACGCCAGAAGCTGTCGACGGCGAACTTGCCGACGACGCGCTCGATATCGCGGGTGGCCAAGGCGTGCTCGAAATCGGTCAGCCAGGCGTCGACCCGCTCCTGCGGGGACAACGTGGCCGGGGCAACGGGAAGGTCAGCGATCTGGGTCATGTGAGCCAGCACACACCCGAGTCGGCGATGGTCACAAGGGTTGCAGGGGGTTGCACCGATAGGTGGCGCGAGCTTGCAACCCCCTGCAACTCTTTCCGACTGTGGTCCACGCCACATAGAACGGTGTCATGAAAGCAGCTGTCTACTACGGACCGAACAAGATCGACGTCACCGACGTGCCCAAACCCGAGCCCGGCCCGGGCACCGTGCAGATCCAGGTGGGCTTCAACGGCATCTGCGGGACGGACCTGCACGAGTACTTCGCAGGCCCCATCTTCGTGCCCACCGAACCGCACCCGCTGACCGGTCAGCAGCTGCCGTTGGTGATGGGCCATGAATTCGCCGGGACCATCACCGCCGTCGGCGCCGGGGTGCGGGGCTGGGCCGAAGGAGACCGGGTGGCGGTGGAACCCATCTACCGGTGCGGGCAGTGCCCGGCCTGCGCGGCGGGCAACTACAACATTTGCGCGCAGATCGGATTCCATGGCCTGATGTCCGACGGCGGGATGGCCGAGTACACCGTGGTGCCCACGAACATGCTGCACAAGCTGCCCGACAACGTGTCGCTGGAACTCGGCGCCCTGGTCGAACCGATGTCGGTGGCTTATCACGCGGCCACCCTCGGCGATCCTGACCGGGAGGGCACCGCGATGGTGTTCGGCGCCGGACCGATCGGCATCGGGCTGTGGTTCGCCCTGCGCGGCAAGGGAGTCGAGGACATCTTCGTCGTCGAACCGGCACCCACCCGGCGGGCGGCCATCGAGGCGCTCGGCGCGCGCACCCTGGATCCCGGTGCGGTCGACGTGCCCGCATTCATCGCCGAGCACACCTCGGGCCGGGGCGCGGACGCGGTGTACGACGCGGCGGGGGTGGCGCCCGCGGTGGAGACCGCGCTCGCGTGCGTGGGGGCGCGGCGGCCGATGGTCAGCGTCGCGATCTACGAAAAGCCTTTGACCACACCACTCTTGCGGCTGGTGATGAACGAGTCCCGCATCCAGGGATCGTTGTGCTACACCTCCGCCGACTTCGAGGCCGTCATCGACCTGATGGCGCGCGGCGCCTACGACACCACCGGCTGGGTGACCTCCATCGGCATCGACGATGTGATCGATGAGGGATTCGAGGCACTACACGCCGGAGCCAAGATGAAGGTCCTGGTGCAGCCATGACCCGCACCATCGCGGCCCCGCTGCTCGACAAGGTCGCCCTGGTGACCGGCGCCGGCCGAGGAATCGGCCGGGGCGTCGCCCTGGAACTCGCCCGCCAAGGCGCCGATGTCGCTCTCGTCGACGTCAATCTGGACGGTATCGCCGCGGTGGCCGACGAGATCGCCGAACTCGGTTCGAAAGCAACCACCTTCGTGGCCGATGTGTCCGACCGCGACGCGGTGTTCGCCGCGGTGGCGCACGCCACCTCCGCATTGGGTGGGTTCGACGTGATGGTGAACAACGCCGGTATCGCCTTGGTGGGTCCGCTCGCGGAGGTGACCCCGGCCGAGTTGGCGCGACTGTGGGCCATCAACGTCGACGGCGTGCTCTGGGGCATCCAGGCCGCGGTCGCCACGTTCAAGGAACTCGGTCACGGCGGCAAGATCGTCAACGCGTCGTCCATCGCGGGACACGAGGGGTTCGCGATGCTGGGTCCTTACAGCGCCACCAAATTCGCGGTCCGGGCGCTGACGCAGGCCGCGGCCAAGGAGCACGCCGCCGACGGCATCACCGTCAACGCGTACTGCCCCGGCGTGGTCGGCACCGACATGTGGGTGGAGATCGACAAGCGGTTCGCCGAACTGACCGGTGCGGCCGAGGGGGAGACGTTCGAGAAGTTCGCCGCCACCATCGCGCTGGGCAGGGCCGAGACCCCCGAGGACGTGGCCGGATTCGTCGGCTACCTCGCGGGACCGGGCGCCGATTACATGACGGGTCAGTCCGGGCTGATCGACGGCGGCATGGTGTACCGCTGAGGCCGGGCCGCCCGCGCGTGACAGCCGGTGTGATGGGGAGCACAATCGAGGCGATGCCCGGTTCGTCGATACCCGAACCCGCGGTCGCGCTCGGCGATGACCCGCGGAGCTATGCGCTGCTGCTGTCCGAGGTGTACGACGCCACCATGGCAGGCTCGCGGTCGCCCGCCAGGCCGCGCCTGGTCATCGAGGAATCCTGGAAGAGATTGCTGGGCAAGGGGATTGACCCGGAACACCATTGTCCGCCGGACGTCGACCGCAGCGGGCTGGACCTGCTGCGGCAATCCTCCGGGTTGATGACGGTGCTCGACGACATCGCCCGCGGTCTGGAATCGGTGCTGGCCGACGGGAACAACATCCTGGTGGTCGCCGACGCACGCGGGCGGGTGCTGTGGCGGTCCGGGGCTCCGCGGGTGCTGATGCAGGCCGATCGGCTGGGCTTCGTCGAAGGCGCCAACTGGGGTGAGGCCGCCGTCGGCACCAATGCCATCGGCACGGCGCTGGTATCGCGGCGCGCGGTCCAGATCTTCTCGGCCGAGCACTTCCTGCGCAGTCATCACGCCTGGACCTGTGCGGGCGCCCCCATCCGGGACCCGCGAACCGGCCAGGTCATCGGCGCGGTGGATGTGTCGGGCCCGGTGGCGACGGTGCATCCCACCACCGTCGCGCTCGTCGACCTGGTGGCGCGGTTGGCCGAATCCCAGTTGCGGGAGGCGCACGACCGGACGCTGAACCAGTTGCGGGCCGTCGCAGCCCCGATTTTGGCCCGCATCGCCGCACCTGCGCTGGCCGTCGACGTGGATGGCTGGGTCGCCGCCGTCGGGGCGTTGCCGCCGCATCATCGAATCCTGCTGCCGCAGAACGCCACACCAGGCCGGTCCTGGGTGCCCGCTCTGGGCTCGTGCGACCTGGAACCGTTGAGTGGCGGTTGGCTGGTGCGCCCCGTCGGGGACGATGACGCCGCGCCGGCGTCGGCCCGGGCCATCCTGGATCTGCGTGACACCGGTGCCCCGGCGCTCGAGATGGCCGGCCGGTTCGGGTCGTGGCGCCGTGACATCTCGCCGCGGCATTCCGAGATCCTCTATGTGCTTGCGACGAGACGGTCGGGCCGCTCCGCGCCGGAACTGGCGGAGGACCTCTACGGCGACCGTTCCCGGGTGGTCACCGTGCGGGCCGAGATGTCGCGAATCAGAAAGCAACTTGTGGGCGTGATCGCCGCCCAGCCCTACCGGTTCGAACAATCCGTAGAACTGGATGTGCGTTATCCCGAGGACATGCGCAGTTTCCTGGCGGCGTCGAACGCACCTGCCATTCGGGCCGCCCGGGCGCGGTGACGGGTCAGCCGAGCAGGATCTGGCTCAATTTGGTGGTGGTCGCGACGCCGTCGTCGTAGCCGCCTTCGCCGCCGAGGGAGTTCATGATGGCGAGCGTGAAACGTGCGCTGGGCCCGGCGAATCCGACGGAGTTGATCACCCAGCCGCCCTGCTCCTGGGACCAGCCGTTCTTGTTGCCCGGAGCCATCGCGGGCCCGGCACCCCATACGCCCCATTGCTGATCGGCGCTGACCTTCTGCATCTCACCCGCGATCGCCGCGGCGTCCGCGGAGTTCATCTGGCCCAGAATGTAATTCATCAATCTGTCCAGATCGTTGGCCGTCGACTTCTGAAAACCCCAGTAGGGGAAGATATCGCCGAAACCGGGCTGTGGCTGCAGCGAGGTCATGCCGTAGCGCGGGAAGTCGGCGTTGAACGCCCGGTGGTCGGGTCCGCCGTAACGCGACCACAGCGTGTCGGCGGCGTCGTTGTCCGAGTCGCGCAACATGGCGATCATCAGTTGCCGGTCCGCAGCGGAAAGGCGTAGGGCACCGGCCCTTTCCCGCGTCAGCAGGTCGACGACCATCGCGAGCTTGATGGTCGACGCGGTCCAGATCATGGTGTCGGCGCCTGCGTTGGCGTAACGCGCTCCGGTGCTCCGGTCACGCAGCACGTATCCGGTTACACCGGGACGGGTCGCCAGATAGCTGTCGGCCGCGGCGATGCGCGACTGAAGATCGGCCCGGGCTTGGGGCGCAACGAATCCCGTGAGCGCTAGCAGGGTGGTCAGCACCATCGCCAGACGAACAGCCCGTGTACTCATGCGGCACACGCTATCTGCCCGCCGTCCGATCATGCCGCATATGACGCCATGGACAACGAACCGTAGGTGTAACCGTCGACCAGCCGGGCGGCCGCGGTGTCCGACGCCGCGACCAGTCCGGCGAAATACAGCGACGGGATGAAGTGATCCGGGGTGGGTACCGCCGCGGCGTAGTCGGGATGCTCGGTCAGTCGCACCAGTTCGGCCGGAGCCTCGGCGAGAAGTTCCCGGGCCGCATCGTCGAACCTTGCGGCCCAATCGAATCCGCTGTCCGCAGCGGCGGGATCCATGGCGCGCAGGTTGTGCACGATGTTGCCGCTGCCGACGATCAGCACCCCGCGGTCGCGCAGGCCGGCCAGTCGGGCACCCAGGTCGAGGTGGTAGTCCAACGGCTTCTCGGCGTTGATCGACAACTGGACGACCGGGATATCGGCGTCGGGGAAGGCGTGCACCAGCACCGACCAGGTCCCGTGGTCGATACCCCAGCTGTCGAGATCGGAGCCCACCCAGGTGGGTTGCACGATCTCGGCGATCTCACCGGCCAGTTCGGGTAGACCGGGCGCCGGATACTGCATGTCGTAGAGGTCGCGCGGAAATCCGTAGAAGTCGTGGATGGTCCGGGGGCTCGGCATCGCCGTCACCGCGGTCGCGTTGGTGTACCAGTGCGCGCTGATGACGAGGATGGCGCGGGGCCGCGGAACGGACGCACCGAACTCCTGCCACGCCAAGGTGTATCGATTGTTCTCCAACGCGTTCATCGGGCTGCCGTGCCCGAAGAACACCACCGGCATTGTCATGTCGACCATTGTCCTCCGAGAACCACCGACTGCACGCGGAAGTACCGCTCGGTGAAGTCCTCCGGATCCAGCGGCTCGGCATCGTCGACCAGCCAGGTGATCAGCAGCGCCGTGCTGCCGCCGACGTAGGAGGTGGTCAGGTCCGCGAGCGCGTCGGCGTTGACGGTGTCGCCGAACTGCACGGCCAGACTCTCGCGGGTGAGTGGCGCCAGGACATGGGCGAGTTCGCGACTCAGCGCCAGGCCACCGGCGTTGAGCAGGACAGGACGGTAGAAGGCGCGGTGCCGCGCGAAGTGCTGGGCGTTGCTCAACACCCGCGCCCGGCCCCTGGGCAGCGCGGCGAGTGACGGAACCAACTCGCGGCGGAGCAGGTCCAGTGCGGTCTGCAGCAGCAGGGCGTCGCGGTCGCCGAACTGCTGGTAGGCGGCCTTGCGGCTGACGTTCGCGGTTTCGGCGATATCGGACAGGGTGATCGCGGCGGTGCCGCGCGCGGACACCAGATCGAGGGCGGCCCGCATCAGCACGGCACGCGTGCGCTGAGCGCGAGGGTCGCGGACCGGCTCGGTATCCATGCGTCGAGTATGGGGCGCATACCCACTAAGTAACAAATGTTTCCTAGTTCTGTTAGGGTAGCTAGATAATCTCCCGGCCGAGCCGTTCTCCTGTCTGAAAGAGGAATGATGTCAATCGATTTCGAGAACGCCGGGCGCACGGCCTTCGATCTCACCGGCAGGGTGGTCGTCATCGTCGGCGGCGGTCAGATGCCCGGCCCCAAATTGGGCAACGGCCGCGCCAGCGCCATCCTGGCGGCCCGGCACGGGGCGACGGTGGTCGCCGTCGACCGCGACCTCGGGTCCGCGCAGCAGACCGTGGCGTTGATCACCGAAGAGGGCGGCAGCGCCTACGCGCTGCAGGCCGACGTCGCGGAAAAGGATGACTGCCAAGCGATATTCGACACCGTCCTGCAGCGGAGCGGCCGGGTGGACGGCATGGTCTACAGCGTGGCGATCAACCCGCCGTTCGACCGGCTGAACAACTCGATGACCACCGCCGACTTCGATCGCGGCATCAACGTGAACGTGCTCGGGTGTTACTACTGCAACCTCTTCGCCGCGCAGGCCATGGAGAAGAACCAGGGCGACACCACCGGCAGCATCGTCAACATCTCGTCGATCGCGAGCATCAAGAACGAGATCGGCCTGAACATCGGGATCATGCCGTACGCGCTGGGCAAGTGCGGTCTGAACTACCTCACCGAGGTGACGGCGGCCCAGTATGCGGAAGCCGGGATCCGGGCGAACACCTTGATGCTGGGACCGATCGATTCGCAGCTCGGCAATACCGATTCGCAGGCGCTATTCGGGTTCGAGCCCGACGAGGTCGACCAGGCCTACCAGGACGTCCTGAAGCTCAAGATGGGCCGGGCCACCGCCTGGGAGACCGGCTACGCCGTGCTGTACCTGCTCGCCGACGAATCTCGTTTCATGACCGGGCAGCAGATCCGTCTCGACGGGGGCGCGACGCTGGTGCGCTGAGGACGTAGGTCTTGCGGTACCGCCGTACCAAATTAGGCTCACCTTACTTTGAAGTGAGCGAGGTGCTGAAATGCGTGACATCCGTGTGGCGGTGGTCGGGGCCGGTCCGGCCGGGATCTATGCGTCCGACATCCTGACCAGCGAACATCCCGGTGCTCGGGTCGATCTGTTCGACCGGCTGCCGGCGCCCTACGGCTTGGTCCGCTACGGCGTGGCGCCCGATCATCCGCGGATCAAGGAGATCATCAAGGCGCTGCGCCGGGTGCTCTCGCGCGACGAGATCAGGTTCATCGGCAACGTGCACTACGGCACCGACGTGACCCTGGCCGACCTTCGGCGCCACTACGACGCCGTGATCTTCTCGACCGGCGCCCGGGCGGACCGCTCGCTGGACATCCCCGGGATCGATCTGCCCGGCAATCACGGGGCCGCCGACTTCGTCTCCTGGTACGACGGCCACCCCGATGTGCCACGGACCTGGCCGCTGGACGCCGAACAGGTCGCCGTTCTGGGTGCGGGCAATGTCGCCCTCGACATCGCGCGGATGTTGGCCAAACCGGCCGATGAGCAGTTGAGCACCGAGATTCCCGGCAACGTCTACCAGGGACTCTCGCTGAACCGGGCCACCGACGTGCACGTGTTCGCCCGCCGCGGGCCGGCTCAGATCAAGTTCTCGCCCATGGAGTTTCGCGAGCTGTCGCACTCACCGAGTGTCGACGTGGTCGTGCACCCGGAGGGCTTCGAGATCGACGAGGCCAGTCAGAAGGCGATCAACTCGACCAAATCGGTCAAGCTGGTGGTCGACACGATGATGCGGTACATGGACAAGGAGCCCACCGGGGCGCCGCACCGCATCCACATCCATCTGTGCCAGGCGCCGGTGGCGGTGCTCGGCGCCGACCGGGTCGAGGGACTCCGAACCGAGCGCACCGAGCTGATCGGTGACGGAACGGTTCGCGGCACAGGTGAATTCACCGACTGGCCGATGCAGGCCGTGTACCGAGCGGTGGGATACCAGTCCTCACACCTGGCCGATCTACCCTTCGACCACCACGCCGGTGTGGTGCCGCATGACGCCGGCCGGGTGCTCGACGCAGACTGGATGGTGGTCGACGCGACGTACGTCACCGGCTGGGTCAAGCGTGGCCCGATCGGGCTGATCGGTCACACGAAATCCGATGCGTCCGAGACGATCACCAGCCTGCTGGCCGACCTGGCCGACCTGGCCGCCCTTCGGCCGCCGGAGATCGCCGATCCCGATGCCATCCTGGAACACCTGTCCCGCAACGGGATCGACTACACCACGTGGGCGGAATGGGAACGTCTCGATGCCCACGAGATCGCGCTCGGCGTCGAACAGGGTCGCGAGCGGGTGAAGGTGGTGCCCCGGGATCACATGATCCGGGCCGGCCGCGACTAGTTCGGCGGCGGTGGTGGTTGCGGTTCGTAGGGTGTGTACCACCACCATTGGGCGCGTTCGCCGGTCGGCCCTTTGTAGGGTTCGACGTCTGGTGGTGGGGTGGTGGGTGGTCGGGCCAGTGATCCGTTGTCGAGGGGTCGGCCTTGGTCGTCGGTGACGGTGAGGCGGTCGGCGGGTCCGGTGATCGTGATGCCACCCCGGTGATGGAGCCGGTGGTGGTAGGGGCACAACAGGATCAGATTGTCGAGTTCGGTCTGGCCGCCGTCCTCCCAATGCGTGATGTGGTGGGCGTGTAGTCCGCGGGTGGCGCCGCAGCCGGGGACCGCGCAGCAGCGGTCGCGGTGCTCCAGGGCGCGGCGTAGCCGGCGGTTGATGGTGCGGGTGGCGCGTCCGGCGCCGATGGGTTGGCCGTCGCGTTGGAACCAGACTTCGCAGGTGGCGTCGCAGAGGAGGTATCGGCGGTCAGCGTCGGCCAGGACGGGCCCGAGGTGTAGGGCGGCGGGTTTGTCGACATCGACGTGGATGATGACGGTGGTGTGCTGACCGTGGGGGCGGCGGGCGACGTCGGCGTCCCAGCCGGCGTCGACGAGGCTCATGAATGCATCCACGTTGGTGGGAAAGGGGGTTTCACTTTCGCTGTCGTGGTCGGCGATCAGTTTGTCGCGGTGGGATTGGTGTGCGGCCTCGAATTTCGCGGCGTCGATGCGGGGCAGCCGGATCCGGTAGGTGGTGTATGTGTCTTCGACGGTCTTGCTGAACTCC
>JACPVS010000009.1 GCA_016197365.1 Mycolicibacterium cosmeticum
ATCCAAATCAAAAGACACCAACAAACTGGCATCAAAAAAACAGCCACCCATCAACTCAGGAAGACGGGAATCCCCCCAAACGAGTGGCCAAAAAACAACAAACAAAAACCACCAAACACACTATTGAGTTCTCAAACAACACGCCCGATCTGATCGCGCAACAATCCCGCGGCTAAAAGCCGCGGTCCGTAGTGCGGGCAGTGAGGAACTCCCCGGTTAAGGGAATCTCTCTCGGATTTGGTCTTCGCTCTCCGGCCGAGGCCGTGTCGCTCTGACTTGCAATAAGTTACGGCAGGGCTAACAGCGAGTCAAATCGCCTGGTCAGAGGTCTATTTGCGCTGGTCAGCGCTGGTGACGCGACGGACCCCCGCGATGTGGCGCTTGCCACGCCGCAACACCAGCCACTGGTCTCGCAGAAAGTCCGTCGACTGTGGTATCCATTCGCCGCTTTCCACGCGTGCGTTATTGACGTAGACGCCGCCTTCGGCGAGTGCCCGCTTCGCTTCCCCACGACTCTTGGACAGTCCGGTCGCCACCAGGAGGTCCGTGATCGCGTCCGGGTCGCCCGGCGCCAACTCCGCGACCTGACCATTACTGGCCTCGGTCAATGCCGCAGCGAGGGTCGATTCGTCCAGGTCAGCGAGTTCCGCGCGTCCGAAGAGCGCCTGACTGGCCAGTTCCACGGCATCGGTGGCGGCCTGTCCGTGCACCAATGTGGTGAGTTCGCGCGCCAGCCGGCGCTGCGCGGCGCGTTCGTGTGGCCGCTCCTCGGTGGCCTGCTGCAATCCGCCCAGTTCCTCGGCATCCAGGAAGGTGAACCAGCGCAGGTAGCCCACGACGTCGGCGTCTCCGGTGTTCACGAAGTACTGGTACCAGGCATACGGCGACGTCAGCTCGGGGTCGAGCCACAGATTGCCGCCGCCGGTCGACTTCCCGAACTTCTTGCCCTCGGAGTCCGTGACCAGGGGTGTCGTCATCGCGTGCACGCTCGCGCCGGACGTCTGCCGGACCAGCCGGGCCCCGGCGACGATGTTTCCCCACTGGTCGGAGCCACCGATCTGCAACGCGCAGCCGTGTCGTCGATGCAGCTCAACGTAGTCGTTGGCCTGCAGCAGCATGTAGCTGAACTCCGTGTAGGAGATGCCGTCGCCCTCCAGGCGGCGCCGCACCGTCTCGCGGTCGAGCATCACGTTCACCGAGAAGTACTTGCCGATATCGCGCAGGAATTCGATCGCCGACAGTTGCCCGGTCCAGGACAGGTTGTTCTCCACGATGGCGCCTGTCGGCGTGCCGTCGAACTCGACGAATCGCTCGAGTTGGCCTCGGATCCGGTCCGCCCAGTCGGCGACGGTATCGGCGGTGTTCAGCGTCCGCTCCCCTGTCTCCCGGGGATCGCCGATCATGCCGGTCGCGCCGCCTGCCAGCACAATCGGCCGGTGGCCGGCCTGCTGGAACCGCCGCAGAGTCAGCAGCGGCACCAAGTGACCGGCATGCAGGCTGGGCGCGGTCGGGTCGAATCCCGAATAGACCGTCATGGGGCCGGTGGCGAGATCCGCCGCCAGCGTTTCCCGGTCGGTCGACTGCGCGATCAGGCCGCGCCATTCCAGTTCTTCGAGGATGCCCGTGCTCACGCTGTCGATCTTTACCTACTGCGCGGCTCAGTCGCTACCGCCCGGCACCGGAGCGCGCGGGCTGCGCCGGTACGCGGACACCTCGGGACGGCCGGGTAACCAGAATCGCCACCGCCGGTCGGCTGCGGTGCTCACCCCCACCCTCGGACCTTCCGCACCGTCGATACCTGGCTTGAGCGTGAGCCGGACCGGGCCGGCGTCATCCGCGAGGTCGATTCCGTTGTCCTCCATCAGGATTCCTAACGCCGAGCAGAGGTTGCCCGGACCACGGGCCAGCGCCGGGTCGGGAACGGCCACTCCCCGACGACGGCGCGCTACGTCGGTCCCCTCGGTGACGACGGCCGCCCGCAACAGCACCGCCGCCGCGAAACCCGCACTGCCACATACGACGTTGGCGCAGACATGGATGCCGTAGCTGCGGTAGGTGTACAGCCGCCCCGGCGGGCCGAACATCACCGCGTTGCGTGGCCGGCGCCCGCCGTAGGAGTGCGCGGCCGGGTCGGGCCACGACTGATCGGGCGGACCGCCGTAGGCCTCGACCTCGACGATCGTCGACACCACCCCGCGGCTCTCGAGCCGCGCGCCGAGCAGCAATTTCGCCGCGGACACCGGGTCGACCGCCAGCTCATCCACGAGATCGATTGTGCCCGGCCCTTGACAGCACTCCACCTCGGGCGCACTATTCATCACATGATGACTTCATCGAATGATGAATTACAGCAAGGGGACCGCGACCCGGCGATCTCCATCGAGAACCTGCAGGTCGTCCGCGGCACGCGACAGGCGATCGAGAACCTGACGGTGCAGATCGCCCGCGGCACCATCACCGGCCTGCTCGGACCGTCGGGCTGCGGAAAAACCACCCTGATGCGGGCCATGGTCGGCACGCAGATCGTCGCGTCGGGCACCGTGACCGTCCTCGGACATCCCGCCGGCTCGGCCGAACTGCGCCACCGCGTCGGTTATGTCACCCAGGACGCCACCATCTACCGCGACCTGCGCGTCATCGACAATGCCCGGTACTTCGCCGCCCTCTACGGCTCCGACGCCCAGGCAGCCGAAGACGCGGTCGCCGCCGTCGGCCTCAGCGACCACCGAACAGCGTTGTGCGACAACCTATCCGGTGGACAACGCACCCGGGTATCGCTGGCCTGCGCGCTGGTGTCGCACCCGGACCTGCTGGTGCTCGACGAGCCCACCGTCGGATTGGACCCGGTACTGCGGGTGGATCTGTGGGAGCAGTTCCACCAGCTGGCCCGCGCCGGAACCACCCTGGTGGTCTCCAGCCACGTCATGGACGAAGCCGACCACTGCGGCGACCTGCTGCTCATGCGCGAAGGCCGCCTGCTCACCCACACCACCCCGACCCGATTGCGAGAGGACACAGGATGTTCGTCACTGGAGGAAGCGTTCCTGTCCGTCATCCGGCACAGCACCGCAGCCACAACAAGCTGAGCCCGCGGGCGTACCTGGCCACCACCGGCCGCATCCTGCGCCAATTGGCAGGTGATCACCGCAGCGTGGCGATGATCGTCCTGGTGCCCACTCTGATCATCACGTTGATGTACTTCATGTTCGATAACGTGCCGCACCGCCCAGGCACACCATCGCCGTTCAACAACGCCTGCCTGATCATGCTCGGCGTGTTTCCGCTGATCGTGATGTTCCTGATCACCTCGATCACGATGCAACGTGAACGGGTGTCGGGCACGCTCGAGCGGATCCTCACCACCCCGCTGCGCCGGTTCGACCTGCTCGCCGCCTACGGGACGGCGTTCTCGATCGCCGCAGCCATCCAGGCCACCCTCGCCTGTGTCGTCGCGTTCTGGTTTCTCGGCTTCGACACCGCGGGCAGCCCGGTGCTGGTGTTCGTGATCGCGATCGTCAACGCCGTGCTGGGGGTCGGTCTGGGGCTGTTGTGCAGTGCCTTCGCACGGACCGAGTTTCAGGCGGTGCAGTTCATGCCGGTGGTGATCGCCCCGCAGTTGCTGTTGTGCGGCATCATCGTGCCCCGCGAAGTGTTGCCCGAGTGGCTGCAATGGATCAGCAACGTGCTGCCGGCCAGCTACGCTCTGGAAGCACTGCAGCAGGTCGGCGCGTACACCGAGCTCACGGCGGTCGCCGCCCGGGACATCGCGGCGGTGATCGGTTTCGCGGTCCTGGCGATGGCGCTGGCCGCCGCGACTCTGCGCCGTCGCACGCCGTGAGGACAGACCCGTAGGCCGAGAAGGACCCAGTGACCACCAACAGAACCGAGCGCAAACGACCCGGACGTCCCCCCGGAGCGTCTGACACCCGCGAGCGGATCCTGGAAAGCGCACGGGAACTGTTCTCCCGCAACGGCTTCGACAAGACCTCGATTCGCGCCATCGCCACCGCCGCCGGTGTGGACGGTGCGCTGGTGCATCACTACTACGGAACCAAACAGCAGTTGTTCGCCGCCGCCATCCACATCCCGATCGACCCGATGCAGGTGATCGGGCCACTGCGGGAGACGCCGGTGGAGGAGATCGGCCTGATGCTGCCGTCGCTGCTGCTGCCACTCTGGGATTCCGAGCTCGGCAAGGGTTTCATCGCCACCTTGCGCTCGCTGATCGGTGGCGCCGACGTCACCCTGGTGCGGTCGTTCCTGCAGGAGGTGATCACCGTCGAGGTCGGATCGCGGGTGGACAATCCACCCGGCTCCGGCCCGATCCGCGTCCAGTTCGTGGCGTCCCAACTGGTGGGTGTGGTGGTGGCCCGCTACATCCTGGAACTGGAGCCGTTCGCGTCGCTGCCGCCGGAGTCGATCGCCAAGACGATCGCGCCGAATCTGCAGCGCTACCTCACTGGGGAGTTGCCGAGCCTGAGCTGATCAGCCGTTCGTGCTCGGCGTCCTCGGTCACCGCGACAGCCTCGTCGATCAGCAGCACGGGAATGTCCTCGACGATCCGATACGCCCGGCGCAGTCGCGGGTTGTACAGGCACTCGCCGGCGACGTACAGCAGCGGGCCACGGTCCTCGGGACAGACCAGGATGCTCAGAAGTTTCGAATCGACCACGACCGCAGGCTATCCGCCCGGGTTGATGAAGAAGCCACCGAGGATGCCGTCGTCGTTCTGGGTGTTGATGCCGATGGTCGCCGGGTTGGACGGCTTCTGCATCCGCGCCTGCGTCTTGCGCTGGAAGTCGACGGTGGACTTCAGCGCGCTGACCAGCGGTCCCTGATTGGGCCGCTTGTCCAGACCGTCTTTGAGGTCCGCGTAGTTGCCCCGCGACGGCATGAAGCCCAGGGCCCTCAGCTTGAGCGCGTCGTGGATCAACGTGGAGACCTGCCCGCCGCCGGAGCCGGTGTCGTACTCACCGGCGATGTCGTCGAGCACATCGGCGCCGGCGATACCCGATCCGAAGGCCGCCATCAGGCCGGTCGCCACGGCGACGCCTGCGACTGCACGGCGCCATCCGGTGGTGCGCGTCAGCTCCGCTGCCATAAGTCCTCCACTGCGTTTCGACGTCTCGGGGAGCCTAACAGCGTCGCCGGTACCGGGCGCGGGGTCACAGATCCCCGAACTCGGCACGCACCGCCGCCGTCAAGCGCTTGTACTGACTCGTATCGGCATCGAAATACCAGGCGTTACGCGACGTCTTCGGGATCCCCGCCGCACGCAGAGGGCCGACCAGCGGCCGGTACGACGCACTCAGAGTCATCTGCGGCACCACGTACACGATGTCCGGGCTGGCCCCGACGGGCAGCGCCGCCAGCGCCTCGGAGAGTTCCGCGCTCGGCACGCTGCCCCCCGGGCGCAGCGTCACCGCGGTCACCGCCACGGTGCGGTCCTGCACTTTCAGTCGGTAGGTGACCGACAGGTCGACCGAGCCCACCTGGCTGACCGCGTCGTTGACCGCGGCGGTGAAGACGGGTCCACGCTCGGTGCGGATCACCGCGCTGCGGTTGTCGACGAGCCAGTAGTCACCGTCCTCGTCTCGGCGGAACAGTGATTCGGTGGACACCCAGGTGTCCGCCGGCGCGAACACGCCCCGCTTGACCGACGCGGTCGGGTCGACCGGGCCGCGCGGCTGCGCGAGCAGCACGCCCACCTCGTTGGGCTGCGCGAGCCGCACGAACCCGTGCTCGTCCTCGAGGATCAGGTCGTCGACGGCGTCGTAAGCGGCCAGCTGCACCCGTCCGCCGCCGGGCAGGGGCCTGCCCTTGCTGCCGAACTTGACGCCCGACACGTTGGCCAGCACGGCCTGGCCGTCGGTGGTGGCGAAGAACTCCACGACATGCGCCGGGTCGAACACCTCGACCACCCGACGCCACAGCCCCGTCGGCATACCGGATCCGATGAACAGCCGCACCGGGTGATTACCGGACAGCGCGAACGACGGATCGTCGATGACCTCGCCCAGCATCGCCCAGGTGTAGGACACCACGGTCACGCCGTACTGCCGGATCTCGTGCAGGAAGCGGTCCGGCGTCAGTCCCCGGGACAGCGCGATGCGCGCCCCTCCGACGACCGCACCGCCGAGGCTGACGAGCAGGCCCGACTGGTGGTGCAGCGGGGTGAGGCAGTAGACGGTGTCGCGGTTGCCCAGGTTGGCCGCCGAGGCTGTGCCGAACGCCGACAGGGCCCACCGGAAGTTGGTGATCTGGCGGGCAACCAACTCGCCACCGGCGCTGGCGAACGCCACGTAGGCCAGATCCCTCGCGAAGCCGGGGTTGGGCCGGTACCAGCCGGGCAGGATGACCCTGTCGGGATCGATCTTCTCCATGTCGATGATGTCGGCGGTGTCGTCAGGCAGGTCCAGGTCGCGCGATTCGCCGCCACCGAGCACCAGCACCCGGATGCCCAGGCCGCCCGCCACCTCGAGATTGCCGGGGTCGGCGAGCACATCGGAGATCCCCCCGATACGGACCACTTCGGCCAGGTCGGCGTCGGGCGGGATCAACACCGCCACCGCACCGAGGCGCGACAGGGCGGCAATGGCCACCAGCGCGCTGGGACGGGTGTCCATCAGCACACCGACCCGCACGCCCTGGCGGATCCCGACCTCGATGAGGCCGCGCACCACGTTGTTGACGCGGCGGTCCACCGCCTCATAGGTGTGCACGCGCCCGTCGAACAACAGGAACTCGCCGCCCGGGTTGTTCTCGGCCTGCTCGGACATGATGCGGCCCAACGAGATCCGGGTGTGGTCGTTGACCTGACCGAGCCGGGCCAGCCGGGGCAGCGTGCGTGCGGTCTCGACGACCAGCGTGCGCGCCGACTTCTGCGTCGCGACCACGACGTCCGCGGCTGTACGGGCCAGCCCGAAGGCCACCTCGGTGGCCGCCGCCGTGCCCGCGGCCACCCGGGAGGCCAGCGGGACCCCACTGTCGGTGACGGTAGCCGGGGACTTGCTGGCCATCGGTACCACGTCGTCGGGCAGTGGGCCGTCGCCATCGCGCCACTTGATCCAGCCGGCGACCGTCGGCCACGACTGGGTGGCCGCCTTCGAACCGACGACCAGACCGAAATGCCCTGTCCTGATCAGGTATTCGTAGACATCAGCCTTCGGCGCCGCACTCTTGATACCGCGCACCGAAGCCGGCTGGCCGATGTCGTCGACCTCGCCGATGACCGCCAGCACCGGGCAGTCGATGTCGGCGAGGGTCACCAGATCGCCGTGCACGGAGAACCCGCCGGACATCATCCGGTTGTGCGCGATGAACTGCTTGAGCAGTTCGGAGATCGCCGGCCCGGACCAGGCGATCCAGCCCTCCGAGTCCAGGAAGCGGCGCTGCTGCTCGCGGGGCAGCAACGCCTCACGGTCGTGCAGCTGACGCAGGAAGTCCAGTCGGGCCTGCGCGGTCTTCAGTGGGTCCAACATCTGAAAACCCGTACGCGCCAACCAACCTGGGATGTCGATACGCGAGAACACGTGATCGGCCATGAAATTCGCGGCGACGGCTCCCATGTTCGGCGGGATGCCCATCGGCAGCGCGGCCAGGGTGTCCACCGGCGCGCCGAACGTGATGATGCTGGCCAGGTCCTTGGCGCGCCGGTAGGCCGCGGTCTGGTAGCAGAACATGCCGCCCTGCGAGTAGCCGATCAGGTGGACGTCACGCCCGGTGACGCGCTTGACGGTGCTGATGGCCTCGTTCAGTGCCACCACATGGTCGGCGAGATTACGTTGCATCCCGCCCTCGATCTTGTCGGGCGAACCGAAGTCGATGACCCACGGGTCGAGACCCGAGGCGTGCAGGATGCCCGCCGCGCCGTCCACCCGGGTCACATCCCACATGTCGGCCGACATCATCATCGGGTGCACCATGAGTGCCGGCGCACCGGGCGCCGCCGCACCCGGGCGGGTGTCGGGTGGGAAGTAGCGCCGCAGCTTGTACATCGGGACGCTCTCGATGATCTGGAACGGCGACGGGACGGCGCCGGTCTCCAGCCCGCCGTAGCGAAGCACCTCGATCCCGTTCTGCGCGGTGGCCAGAAATCGGCCTACCGGCCCGGTGATCATCGAGAAATCGACCAACGCCCGCTCCCCTACGTCTTAAGGTTCAATCCCCCGATTGCCCCGACATCATGGCATAGCAACATCAATCGGCCGCCTTGAATGTCCTCGGTGAATGGACGTCACGAAGTCCGCCTAGCCTTAAGGGGACATGGCGCATCTTCTCGGGGCAGAAGCCCTCCACCTCGAATATCCCACCAAGGTCGTGTTCGACTCCGTTTCGCTCGGAGTCAACGAAGGCGACCGGATCGGCATCGTCGGCCGCAACGGCGACGGCAAATCCAGTCTGATGGCGATGCTGGCCGGGCGGGTCCGGCCCGACGGTGGCCGGGTGACCGTCCGCGGCGGGGTGCGCGTCGGCGTCCTCGACCAGGCCGACACCCTGGATCCCACCGGGACCGTCGGGCACACGGTGGTCGGCGACGTACCCGAGCACGAATGGGCGGGTGACGCACGCGGGCGCGACGTCATCTCCGGTCTGCTCAGCGACCTGGACTGGAACGCGACGGTGGGCACGTTGTCCGGCGGGCAGCGCCGCCGCGTGGCGCTGGCCCAGTTGCTGGCGGGCGATCACGACGTCCTCGCGCTCGACGAACCGACCAACCACCTCGACGTCGAGGCGATCACCTGGCTCGCCGAACATCTCAAGCGGCGCTGGAGCCCGACATCGGGCGGACTGCTCGTGGTGACACACGACCGCTGGTTCCTCGACGAGATCTGCACCGTGACGTGGGAGGTGCACGACCGCATCGTCGAGCCGTTCGAGGGGGGCTACGCCGCCTACATCCTGCAGCGAGTCGAGCGCGACCGGCAGGCCGCAACCATCGAGGAGCGGCGCAAGAATCTGGCCCGCAAGGAACTGGCCTGGCTGCGGCGCGGCGCGCCGGCGCGCACGACGAAGCCGAAGTTCCGGATCGACGCGGCCAACGCCCTGATCGCCGACGTGCCGGAGATCCGCGACAAGGTGGCCCTGCAGTCGCTGGCGGTCACCCGGCTCGGCAAGCAGGTCGTCGACCTGCTGGACACGTCGGTCAGCTACGGCGATCGCGAGGTGCTGCACGGCGTCGAATGGCTGATCGCCCCGGGTGAGCGCACCGGCATCCTCGGCGTCAACGGCGCGGGCAAGTCGACATTGCTCGGCCTGATCGACGGCTCGGTCGAGCCGACGTCGGGCCGGGTCAAGCGCGGCAAGACGGTCAAGGTCGCGACGCTGACCCAGGGCGTGGAGAAGCTGGCCGAGCACCTCGACGATCCGGTCCGGATCGTGCTCAGCGACCTCGCCACCACCTACAGCGTCGGCACGGGTTCCAAAGCCCAGGAGCTCACCCCCAGTCAGCTGCTGGAGCGGCTCGGGTTCAGCAGTGCGCAGCTGTCCACGCCGGTCAAGGATCTCTCCGGCGGCCAGCAGCGCAGGCTGCAGTTGCTGCTGATCCTGCTGGAGCAGCCCAACGTCCTGATCCTCGACGAGCCGACCAACGATCTGGACACCGACATGCTCGCGGCGATGGAGGACCTGCTGGACTCGTGGCCGGGCACGATGATCGTGGTGAGCCACGACCGGTACTTCCTGGAGCGGGTCACCGACCAGCAGTACGGCATCCTGGGCGGGCGGCTGCGCCACCTGCCCGGCGGGGTGGACGAGTATCTACGGTTGCGGGCCTCGCATGCGGCACAGACCGGTGCCGCGGCGTCGCGCCCGGTCGGCGTCGGCGCGGCCGCTCCGTCGGGCGCCGATCTGCGCGCCACGCAGAAGGAGATCTCCTCGATCGAACGTCGGCTGCAGAAGCTGGACGGTCAGATCGGCACCGCCCACCAACGGCTGGCCGAGCATGATCAGGGTGATTATGAAGGGCTGCAACGGCTTACCGGTGAGTTGCGGGACCTGGAAACCGAGATCGCCGACCTGGAGGAGAAGTGGTTGGCGCTGTCCGAGTCGCTGGGCTGACATCGCTACGATGAGGGCGTGCGCTATCTGCTGATGCCGGTGACGCTGTGGGTGCGTTGCTTTCCGCAGCTGGTGGCCTGTTATCTGCTCGGCTATCTGGGCCGCGTCGCAGCCATCGAGTGGGCAGCATGGGCAGGTTACGACAACTACCTGTGGGCATCGCTGATCATGCCGTTGGCCGGCATGGCCCGGTTGGGTTCCTACGTCGCGATGTTCCTGGTGATCCGCCCGGGCATCCCGGCGCTGGCGGGGCTGCCCGCGCGATCGGCGCGACAGATCGACCTGTTCGCTACCGTCATCGTGCCGTTCTTCGCGATTTACCTTGCCTGGCAGATGTTCCGGGAGGACTGGCTGAGCTTCGTGTACCGCGCCGGGGACTACCAGCTCGACAAGGCGCTGACGTCCGACGCGCCCGTCGAGTTGAACCCGGACATGCTGCCGGTCGGCCCGGTCACCGTCGTCATCATCGGGACGGCCCTGGTGGCCCGTCTCGTGTTCGGCCGGCTGAAGGACAAGCTGCCGACCTGGCTGCTGCCCGTCCGGGTGTATCTGGACGCACTGTGGGTGTTCCTGGTGCTGACGCTGTCGGCCAGCAACGGGTTGACGCTCCTGATCAATCCGTCGGCCTGGGTCTCGGAGCGACGGATCATCGTGTGGTTCAACGACACCCGCGAAAGCGTCTTCTCCCACTTCCATCTGCTCGACGTTGCGTGGGATGCCCTGATGTGGGTGCTCAAGACCGCGTTCGGTGGTGCGGCGGTCCCCTTGATCTGGCTGGCGGTGGCGTGCATTGTCTACGGCGTCACGGCCAAGAAGGACTGGCGCGATTCGGCCCGCCGGGTCGGAGGCGACCGGGTGACCCGGTGGATCGACCGCTCCGAAACCACCCGCACGCAACTCAGCACCGGGTGGAAACGCCTGCCCGGCAAGGTGCGCACCGAGGTCCGCGACCAGTTCACCGGACAGATCGGCAAATTCAAACCCATCACCGATTCCGCGCACGTCATCGCGGCCGCCGGGATCCTCGCGTTGTCGCTGTACGTGCTGGGCTATCTGGGCCTGGCCTGGCTGGACATGTCGGGCAGCTTCTTCCGCGCACAACTGGGATCGGGATACCTGTTCCGCGGCATGGGCTGGCTGCTCGGACCGCACGACATCGGCTTTTGGTTCGCCACCTGGGATCCGATGGCGCTGATCTCGCACGCGCTCATCGAGCCGCTGCGGATCTGCCTGATAGCGACCACCTTGGCCTGGTGCGTGCAGCGCTGCACTCCCCCGCCCGCTACAACTCCAGCCGAAGTAGCAGTGAGCCGTCCGATTTCTTGATGTCTACCGCTGTCGGTTCCGCACTCACCGGCACCAGGAAACTCCACGGCATGGACACCGCGGCGCCGCAGGGCGGCCCGGCGGTGGACCGCCAGGACCGCTCGCCGTCGACCAGGTAGGCGGTGCAGCCGAAACCTTGGGTCGCCGTTCCCGACCGTTCGACGACGACGTTGACCAGGACGGTGCCGTCGGGCAGCGGTAGACCGGACCCCGCGGCGCGGGTCGACCGGCTGACATTGCGGATCGACCACGTCTGACCGTCCACCTCGGTCGGTTGATGCGCCGCGGCCGTATGGGCGGGCCGCACGGTGTGCAGATAGCGTTCCCAGTCCGGTTTCAGCAGGACGGTGGTGATGGTGGTCAGCGCGGCCGCGGCCACCAGACCCCCGATCACGTTGCGCCGCCAGAGCGTGACCGTCACGTGCCGACCTGCTCAGCCGGCCCGAATTCGACGAGATCGGTGTGCTGCACCCGGGCATCGTCGAGCCCGATGTCGAACACCAGCCGGGAATCGAGGCGCCAGTCGCCGACCCAGACCCGCACGGTGATGTTGTCCTTGTCCTGCGCCACCAGTTCGGCGGGCACGTCGAAGATCCACGAACTGCGCACGGCGATACCGGGAGCCAGGTTGCCCGTCAGGGGTGTGAAGCCCAGGCGCTGGGTGGTGGCGTAGGTGTTCGGCCCGACCAGCAGCTCGACGGTCGGCACCTGGTCGGAGCGGGTGGCCATCGCCTCGGCGTCGACGACGACCCAGGTGCCCAGCGCATCGACGGTGGCGGGCGGGTATTGCTTGCGGTGTATGCGGGGGCCGATCCGCACACCGGTGACCTTCGCACTGATGTCGTGGCCGACGGCCCGCTGCCCCATTCCGGCATCGACGTCGAAGGGGGCGTACACCTCATCGGGGGTGGGCAGGTTGTGCCACATCCATGCGGCGGCCGCGATCACCACAGCGGTGGCGAGGGCGTGCAGCGTCCTGGTCACGACCGGCCCCCGACCGGGACGGTCAGCTGGGCGTAGTCCTTGCCGAGCACCCAGCCCTGGCCCGCGGTCACGTTCAGCCTGGGCACTTCCTTCCAGATCTGGACGGACAACTCGGCGCCGACCGCCACCGCGTTCTCGGGCACCTGCCACAGCAGGACGATCTCGTCGGTGAGGCCTGGTCCGAGCCGCCCGGACAGCGTCCCGTCGGCGACCCGCATGGGCGCGAATTCCCGCGCCTGGGGTTGATCGACCAGGCGCACCGGTTTCCCGACGACACCGGGCAGCGTTCCGGTGTTGTGCGCCGTCACCACCAGCCCGAGGTAGCGGCTGCCCGGTTTGGCAGGGAAGAGCACCCGCTTGCCGGCGCGGATCTCATCCACCAGGGTGGCGCGGTGCACCGTCATCTCGAATTCGCCGGTGTCGAACTGTTCGCCAGGCTTGATGTCGGTGACGTGTTGGTTCACGGTGTCCAGGCCGCCGAACGCCGCGGTGCCCGCCAGCACGGCCACCAAACCGGCCTGTTGCCACTGCT
Source organism: Mycolicibacterium cosmeticum (assembly GCA_016197365.1). GTDB lineage: Bacteria > Actinomycetota > Actinomycetes > Mycobacteriales > Mycobacteriaceae > Mycobacterium > Mycobacterium cosmeticum_A. The sequence goes on from JACPVS010000009.1 coordinate 12,902, forward strand.
TGACGCCCCAGCCCGAAAGATGCTGCCGGACACGCGAGATGGCGCTGACGCTCCCCCCGGGCTCCATGACTGCCGATAGTACTAGCGCAGCGCGATCCGGAGCCGGTCCAGCGTGTCGCGCACCACGCCCAGCTGACGCGCCACCTGCACGGGGGCGGTGCCGCCGCGGGCGTCCCGCGAGTCGACCGAACCCGCGATGGTCAGCACGTCACGCACCTCCGCCGTCAGCCCGGGGTGGATGCCTGCAAGCTCGTCGTCGGCGAGTTCTTCCAGCCCGATGCCGCGGGTCTCGGCCGCCTTGACCGCCGCGCCTGCCGCTTCATGCGCGACCCGGAACGGGATGCCTTGGCGCACCATCCATTCGGCGATGTCAGTGGCCAAGGTGTAGCCCAGCGGGGCCAGCTGCGCCATCCGGTCGGTGTCGAACAGCAGGGTGCCGACCAGCCCGGCCATCGCCGGCAGCAGCAGCGCGAGCTGCCCCACCGAGTCGAAGACGGGTTCCTTGTCCTCCTGCAGATCCCGGTTGTAGGCCAGCGGCTGCGCCTTCAGCGTGGCCAGCAGGCCCGCGAGGTTGCCGATGAGCCGGCCCGACTTGCCGCGTGCGAGCTCGGCGATGTCCGGGTTCTTCTTCTGCGGCATGATCGAGCTGCCCGTCGACCACGAGTCGTGCAGGGTGACGTAGCCGAACTCGGTGGTGCTCCACAGGATGATGTCCTCGGCCAGCCGGGACAGGTCCACCGCGATCATCGCGAAGACGAAGGCAGCCTCCGCGGCGAAGTCCCTGGAGGCGGTGGCATCGATGGAATTGTCTGCGGCCGAGGCGAATCCGAGGTCCGCGGCGATGGCGTCGGGATCCAGACCCAGCGACGAACCGGCCAGCGCCCCGGAGCCGTACGGGGACACCGCGGTCCGCTTGTCCAGGTCGACGAGGCGGTCCGCGTCGCGTAGCAGGGGGTGCGCGTGCGCCAGCAGGTGGTGGGCCAGCAGCACCGGCTGCGCCGACTGCAGATGGGTCTTGCCCGGCATGATCGCGGTCGGGTGGATGGCCGCCTGGGTGGCCAGTGCGGCCGCCACGTCGAGCACGCCGTCGCCGATGGTCTTGACGGCGTCCCGCAGCCACATCCGGAAGAGGGTGGCCACCTGGTCGTTGCGTGATCGGCCGGCCCGCAGCCGCCCGCCCAACTCCGGCCCCACCCGGTCGATCAGGCCGCGGTCCAGCGCCCCGTGCACGTCCTCATCGGTGGGTAGCGGTCCGAAGCTGCCGTCGGCGACGTCGACGCCGAGGCTGTCCAACCCGGCCAGCAAGCCGTCGCGCTGCTCGTCGGCGAGCAGCCCGGCCCCGTGCAGCACGCGGGCGTGCGCCTTGGACGCGGTCACGTCATAGGGCGCCAGCACCCAGTCGAAGTGTGTCGACTTGCTCAGCGCGGCAAGGGCTTCCGACGGCCCGTCGGCGAACCGGCCGCCCCACAGCGATCCCTCGTTGGTGCTCAATTCAGACCTCCCCGCGAGCGTGCGCGTTTGTACACAATCTGCGGCGCGCCGCCGTACAGACCCGCACGCTCGGCGTCAGAGATTGAGGTCACGGCGGGCCGAGATCTTGCTGGACAGGCCGTGCACGTGCACGAAGCCCTTGGCCGAGGACTGGTCGAAGCTGTCACCCTCGTCGTAGGTGGCGAGGTTGAAGTCGTACAGCGAGGTGGGGCTGCGCCGGCCGTTGACGGCGATGTGCCCACCGTGCAGCACCAGCCGGATCTCGCCGGTGACGTGCTCCTGGGTGTGCGCGACGAACGACTCCAGCGCGCGCTTGAGCGGGGAGTACCAGAGGCCGTCATAGACCAGCTCGCCCCACTTCTGGTCGGTGCCGCGCTTGTAGCGGCCCAGCTCGCGCTCCAGGGTGACGTGCTCCAGCTCGGTGTGCGCGGTGATCAGCACCATCGCACCGGGCGCCTCGTAGATCTCGCGGCTCTTGATCCCCACCAGACGGTCCTCGACCACGTCGAGACGGCCCACACCCTGCGCGCCGGCACGGCGGTTGAGCTCCTCGATGGCCTGCAGCACGGTGACGGGGCGGCCGTCGATCGAGTTGGGCACACCCTTCTCGAACCCGATGATGACCTCGTCGGGAGTGCTCCAGTTGGTCGTCGGATCCTCGGTGTAGTCGTAGACGTCCTTGGTGGGCGCGTTCCAGAGGTGTTCCAGGAAGCCGGTTTCCACCGCGCGACCCCAGACGTTCTGGTCGATCGAGAACGGCGAACGCTTGGTGACGTTGATCGGGATGGCGTTCTCCTCGGCGAAGGCGATGGCCTTCTCCCGGGTCCACGCGTAGTCGCGCACGGGTGCGAGCACCTTGAGCTCGGGCGCCAGCGAGGCGAACCCGACCTCGAACCGGACCTGGTCGTTGCCCTTGCCGGTGCAGCCGTGGGCGACGGTGCCGCCCTTGTGCTCGCGGGCGGCCTTGACCAGATGCTTGACGATCAGCGGCCGGCTGATCGCCGACACCAGCGGATACCGGTCCATGTACAGCGCGTTGGACTGGATGGTCGGCAGGCAGTACTCGTCGGCGAACTCGTCGCGCGCATCGACGACGACGGCCTCGACGGCGCCACAGTCGAGCGCACGCTGCCGCACGACCTCCATGTCCTCACCGCCCTGTCCCAGGTCGATGGCCACGGCGACGACCTCACGGCCGGTCTCCTTGCCGATCCAGCTGATGGCCACCGAAGTGTCCAGACCGCCGGAATACGCCAAGATGACGCGATCGGACATGTTGTGTTCTCCCTTTTTTCTGTACTGCTACTTCAAGTTCTCGAACATGGTCGCGAGCCCGGCGCCGGTCATCGGCTCGCGCGCTATCACGAAGATGGTGTCATCACCGGCGATGGTGCCGACAACCTGGGGCAACGAGGCCCGGTCGATGGCGCTGGCCAGGTAATGCGCCGCCCCTGGCGGGGTGCGCAGCACGGCGATGTTGGCGCTGGCATCCGTGGACACCAGGAGTTCGCCGAGCAGCTTGGTCACCCGCTCGGTGCCGCCGGAAACCCCGCGCACCGGGCTGCCGTCCTCGGGGACGATGTAGACGCCGACACCACCGTCGGCGCCCCGCAGCTTCACTGCACCGAGTTCCTCGAGGTCCCGCGACAGGGTGGCCTGGGTGACCTCGATGCCCTCCTCGGCGAGCATCGCGGCCAGTTCGCTCTGGCTGCTCACCGCGTGCGCGGAAAGCAGGGTGACGATGCGGGCCTGACGTCCGACCCGGGTCGGGGAGCTCACGTTCGGGCTTTCTCCAACAACCACACCAGCAGCGCCTTCTGGGCGTGCAGCCGGTTCTCCGCCTCGTCGAACACCGCACTCTGCGGGCCGTCGATCACCTCGTCGGTGATCTCGTGCCCCCGGTGCGCCGGAAGGCAGTGCAGCACAACCGCTTCCGGAGCAGCGATGGACAGCAGATCGGCGTTGACCTGGAACGGCCGGAACGGGCGGACCCGGTCGAGGCCGTCGTTCTCCTGTCCCATCGACGTCCAGGTGTCGGTGACCAGCACGTCGACGCCCTCGGCCGCCGCCTTCGGATCGCTGCTGAGGTTGACCGTGGCGCCGGTCTCGGCGGCACGGCGTCTGGCGGCGTCGACGAACTGCGGGTGCGGTTCGAAGCCCTTGGGCGCGGCGATGGTGACGCTGATACCGGCCGTGACGCCACCAAGCATCAGCGAGTGCGCCATATTGTTGGCGCCGTCCCCGAGGTAGGTCATCGTCAGACCGGTCAGCGCGCCCTTGCGCTCGGCGATGGTCTGCAGGTCGGCCAGCACCTGGCAGGGGTGGAACTCGTCGGAGAGCGCGTTGACGATGGGCACGGTCGCACCGGTTGCCATGGCGGTCAGGCGTTCCTGGGCGAAGGTGCGCCACACGATGGCGTCGACGTAGCGCGACAGCACCACCCCGGTGTCCTCGAGGGTCTCCTCGCGGCCCAGCTGGGTGCTGCGCCCGTCGACGACGACGGCGTGCCCACCGAGTTGCGCGATGCCCATCTCGAAGGAGAACCGGGTGCGGGTGGAGTTCTTCTCGAAGATGACGGCCACCCCGTGCGGGCCCTCCAGCGGCCGCATGCTGAACGGCGCCTTCTTCAACTCGGCGGCCAGGGTCAGCACCTCGGCCTGCTCGGCGGGGCTCAGGTCGTCGTCGCGCAGGAAATGTCGCAGTGTCATGAGGCGTCCAGTATCGCGGGCAGGGCGGTGAGGAATTGGTCGATCTGCGCTTCGGTGATAATCAGCGGCGGGGCCAGCCGGACCACGTCGGCCGCAGCGGCATTGACCAGGAAACCGGCGTCGCGGGCATGGGACTCCACGGCCTTGGCGTTTGGCGCGGTGAGCACGATGCCCTGCAGCAGCCCCTTGCCGCGGACATGGTCGACGAGCGGATGGCCCAGCTCCTCGACGCCGTGGCTGATGGTCTTGCCCAGCACCCCGGCTTTCGCGATCAGGTCCTCGTCGGCCAGCGCCTTGAGCACGCCGAGCGCGGCCGCGGTACACACCGGGTTGCCGCCGAAGGTGCTGCCGTGCAGGCCCGGGGTGAGCAGATCCCCGGTCGCGCCGAGGGCCAGGCAGCCCCCGATCGGCAATCCGCCGCCGAGTCCCTTGGCCAGGGTGACGATGTCGGGGGTGATGCCGTCGTGCTGATGGGCGTAGAAGGCCCCGGTGCGCCCGACGCCGGTCTGCACCTCGTCGAGCACCAGCAGCGCACCGTGTTTCGCGGTGATCTCCCGAGCCTTGACCAGGTAGCCGGCCGGCGGGACGACGACGCCGCCCTCCCCCATGATCGGCTCCAGGAACACCGCGGCGGTGTCGTCGTCGACGGCTTTGTCGAGGGCGTCGATGTCGCCGTAGGGCACGTGGGTGACGTTGCCGGGCAACGGCTCGAACGGCGCCTGCTTGGCGGGCTGGCCCGTCAGCGCCAGTGAGCCCATTGTACGGCCGTGGAAAGCGCCTTCTGCGGCAACGATATTCGTGCGTCCGGTCAGCCGGGTGATCTTGAAGGCGACCTCATTGGCCTCGGTGCCGGAGTTGCAGAAAAACACCCGCGCCGGGCTACCCAGGTGGTCGACGAGCTTCTCGGCCAACGCGATACCGGGCTCGGTGGCATACAGATTCGAGGTGTGGCCCAGCGTGTTGAGCTGGGTGGTGACGGCTTCGATGACGGCGGGGTGGCGGTGGCCGAGCAGGTTGACCGCGATCCCGCCGAGCAGGTCCAGGTAGGACTTGCCGTCAGCGTCGGTGACCACCGCACCGTCGCCGCTGGCCAGTGCCAGCGGAGGGATGCCGTAGTTGTTCATCATCACCGCTTCCCAGCGGGTTTGGAGACTGTGTTGATTCCCCACGTCGCTGCGCTCCTGCCCGCCGTTCATGGATTCACCACCTTGGTTCCGGTTCCTTCATCGGTGAAAAGTTCGACGAGAACACAATGTTCGACGCGTCCGTCGATCACGTGGGCGCTGGGCACCCCGTTGGTGACAGCGCGCAGGCAGGCCTCGATCTTGGGCACCATGCCTGCTTCGAGTGTCGGCAGCAGTTGCGTCAGTGCGCCGGTGTCGATCTCGCTGACCAGCGAGGTGCGATCGGGCCAACTGGTGTACAGGCCTTCGACATCGGTGAGCATCAGCAGCTTCTCGGCGCCGAGCGCTTCGGCCACCGCGGCTGCCGCGGTGTCGGCGTTGATGTTGTGCACCACGCCGTCCTTGTCGGGGGCGATGGTGGAGATCACCGGGATACGGCCGGCGGCAAAGAGATCGAGCACCGCGCGGGTGTCCACCCGGTCGACGTCTCCGACCAGACCGATGTCTGTCGGCACCCCGTCGACCAGCACGCTGCGCCGCACCGCGGTGAACAGGTGCGCATCCTCACCGGTGATCCCGACGGCGTACGGGCCGTGGGCATTGATCAGCCCGACCAGTTCGCGGCCCACCTGACCGAACAGCACCATCCGCGCGACGTCGAGCACTTCCGGTGTGGTGACCCGGAATCCGCCCTTGAACTCGCCGTCGATGCCGAGCTTCTTGAGCATGGCGCTGATCTGCGGGCCGCCGCCGTGCACGACGACCGGGTGCACCCCGCAGTTGCGCAGGAACACCATGTCCGCGGCGAACGCCGCCTTGAGGGTGTCGTCGGTCATGGCGTTGCCGCCGTACTTGACGACGACGATCTTGCCGTTGAGTTGCTTGAGCCACGGGAGTGCCTCGGCGAGAACCGCGGCCTTGGTCACCGTCGCGGTCATGAGCTGTACGCCGAGTTCTCTTCGACGTAGCCGTGCGACAGATCCGTCGTCCTGATGGAGGCGGTGTCCGTACCGGCGGCCAGATCGATGACGACCTCGATATCGGCGCCGGACAGGTCGACGTCGCGCGCGCCGGGCGCGCCGGCTCCGTCGATGCAGACCGGAGAACCGTTGAACGACACGCTGATCCGCTGCGGATCGAGGGTCACCGGAGCGATGCCGACGGCGGCGAGTACCCGGCCCCAGTTCGGGTCCGAGCCGAACAGCGCGGTCTTGACCAGGCTATCGCGTGCCACTACCCGGGCGGCGACCAGCGCGTCGTCCTCGTCGGCCGCGCCCTGCACGGTGATGGTGACGCGTTTGGTGACACCTTCGGCGTCGGCCTGCAGTTGTGCGCACAGGTCTTCGCACACCGCGAACACCGCGTCGTCGAGATCATCCTGGCAGGGCGTTATCGCGCTGGCACCGGAGGCCAGCAGCAGCACGGTGTCGTTCGTCGAGCAGCTGCCGTCCACGTCGAGCCGGTCGAAAGTGCGTGCGGCCGCGCGTTTGAGCGCGGTGTTCAGTGCTGTCGCGTCGGCGACGGCATCGGTGGTGATGACCACCAGCATGGTCGCCAGAGACGGGGCGAGCATGCCCGCGCCCTTGGCCATGCCGCCGACGGTCCAGTTGCCGGGGTGGTGCAGCGCCACCTGCTTGGGCACGGTGTCGGTGGTCATGATGGCCCGCGCGGCCTCTTCCCCACCGGTCAGGCCGCCGGCCATCTCGTGCACGATCTCGGTGACGCCGGCCAGCACCTTGTCCATCGGCAAGCGGTCGCCGATCAGGCCGGTCGAGCAGACCGCCACCTCGACGGCGCCGGTCTCGGTGCCCCAGTCGCTCAGTGCGGCGGCGACGGCTTCGGCGGTGGCATGGGTGTCCTGGAAGCCGAGCGGGCCGGTGCAGGCATTGGCACCGCCGGAGTTCAGGATGACCGCGCGCAGCCGGCCGGTGGTGAGCACCTGCTGCGACCACTGCACGGGCGCGGCCTTGATCTGATTACGGGTGAACACGCCGGCGGCGCCGTGGTCGGGTCCCTCGTTGAACACCAGTGCCAGGTCGAGGTTGCCGGATGCCTTGATACCGGCCGAGATTCCGGTGGCCCGGAAACCCGCGGGGGCGGTGACGCCCTGGTTGCGAACAAGGTTGCCGGTCGTCGCTTGTGATGTCACGGTGCCACTCCCACGATGGACAGTCCTTCTGTTTCGGGCCAGCCGAGGGCCAGGTTCATGGATTGCACGGCGGCACCACCGGTGCCCTTGGTCAGGTTGTCGATCGCGCAGACCGCCACCAGGGTCTGGGCGTCCTCGTCGACGGCTACAGCCAACTGCGCGGCGTTGCTGCCGATCACCGAGCCCGTCTTCGGCAGTTGCCCCTCGGGCAGCAGGTGGATGAAAGGCTCGTCGGCATAAGCCTTTTCGTACGCGGCCCGGACCTCTTGCTCGGACGCCGAGGTACGGGCGGTGCAGGTGGCCAGGATGCCGCGAGCGGTCGGGATGAGCACCGGCGTGAACGATACCGTGACCTTCTTGTCGGTGACGGTGCGCAGGCCCTGGGCGATCTCCGGGGTATGCCGGTGCTTGCCCCCGATGTTGTAGGCCCGCGCCGAGCCGATGACCTCGGCGCCGAGCAGGTCGACCTTCGCGGACTTGCCCGCCCCCGAGGTGCCGCTGACGGCGACGACGGTGACGTGGGGTTCGACCAGGTCTGTGGCGAAGGCGGGCAGCAGCGCCAGCAGCGCGGCCGTCGGGTAGCAGCCGGGCACCGCGATCCGGATGGCGCCTTTCAGCGCTTCCCGATTGCCCGGGAGCTCGGGCAGCCCGTAAGGCCAGCTGCCGGCGTGCGTGGACCCGTAGAAGCGCTCCCAGTCGGCGGGATCGGTGAGCCGGAAGTCCGCACCGCAGTCGATGATGACGGTGTCACCGAGCTGCTCGGCCAGCTCGGCCGAATGCCCGTGCGGCAGTCCGAGGAACACCACGTCATGCTGAGCGAGCAGGTCGGCGTCGGTGGCCTCGAGCACCCGGCCGGCCAGCGGAAGAAGGTGCGGGTGATGCTCGCCGAGGGTTGTTCCCGCGCTGGCCGCCGCGGTGAGGGCGCCGATGGTCAGGCGCCCGTCGGCGTAGGCGGGGTGGCCGAGCAGCAGACGCAGGATCTCGCCGCCGGCGTATCCACTGGCACCGGCGACAGCTACCGAAGTCATACAGCGATCTTTGCATTGTTATGCAGTTGATTGCAAATACATTAAATGTGGTACCCGCGGGCAGGCACAGAGTCACGCAGTTCGGACCATAAATCCGGGAATGTGTGTCTGCTCGCGGGAAAAGTCAGGCGCGTTGAGTGGCGTTGAGCTGCTCGGTGGCCGCGGCGACGGCGGCGTCGCGGGCGGCGCTGGCCTCATCCTCGGTGAGGGTGCGGTCCGCGGCCCGGAACCGGAGCGCCAGAGCCAGGGACTTGCGCCCTTCCCCGATCTGCGGACCCGTGTAGACGTCGAACAACCGGACATCCTCGAGCAGCTCGCCGGCCCCGGCGCGGACCACGTCGACGACGGCCTGCGCCGCAACGTCCTCGGCGACGATGAGGCTGATGTCCTGGAACACCGCCGGGAACGGCGACACCGACGGCGCGGGCAGCCGCTCGACGACCGGGATCGCATCCAGATCGAGTTCGACGGCGCAGGTGCCTGCCGGCAGCCCGGCGCGTTCGACCACCGCCGGGTGTAGTTGTCCGGCGAACCCGACGGACACCTCACCGGCGAACACCTCGGCGCACCGACCCGGATGCCACGGCAGTTCCTGCGCCGCGCGCAGGGTGAGCTCGACCCCGACCGCGCGCGCGATCACGCGCACCGCCTCGAAGGCGTCGGCGGCCTCGACCTTGCGGCCGGCGCCCCACGGGCCCGCGGGTTCACGCAGACCGGTCAGCACCACACCGACGTGCTCGGGCTGCCGCGGCAACGAGGCATCCAGTCCGGCGATCTCGTCGTCGGTGGGCCTGCGGTCGGTCGGGATGCGTTCCACCGCGCGGGTTTCCGCCGTCGGCAGCACTACCTGGGCGATGGCGAACAACGACGTGTCGACCGCCCCGCGGGACACGTTGCGCGCCAACGCCTCCAACAGGCCGGGAAGCACGGTGGTGGCCAGATGCGGCCGGTCGGCTTCCAGCGGGTTGAGCACCGTGGTGGCGACCCGGCGCGGGTCGTCGGGCCCCAGGCCCCAGGTGTCGAACACCCCGGCAGGCAGGAACGGGTTCGGCAGCACCTCGACGAAACCGCCGAGCGCCAACGACTTCCCCACCGCCCGGCGGCGTTTCTGGATAGCGGTCAGGCCGCGGCCTGCGGGGGCGTGCGGCAGCACCGACGGGATGAGGTCCAGCCCCTCCAGCCGGAGCACCTCCTCCACGAGGTCGGCGGGCTCTCGCAGATCGGGACGCCAACTCGGCGGGACAGCGGTCACCACACCGTCCGCCACCGACACCTCGGCACCGATCTGGGTGAGACGACGCTGCGTCACACCGTCGGCGTAGGTCACGCCCGCGGTGCGGTCGGGCAGGTCGATCGGCATGCTCACCGGCGGCCGCGCCCAGTCACTGCGCGTCGGATCGTCACGCCAGTCGGTCAAGGTCGGTTGGACTGTGCCACCGGCGATCTCGGCGAGCAGTGCGGCGCAACGGTCGAGGGCGGCCACCGAGATGGCCGGGTCGACGGTGCGCTCGTAGCGGCGGCCGGCCTCGCTGGACAAGCGCAACCGGCGCTGGGTCCGCGACACCGCGGCCGGATCCCACACCGCGGCCTCCAGCAGCACGTCGGTGGTGGAGTCGCGCACCTCGGTGGTGCCGGCGCCCATCACGCCGCCGATCGCGGCCGTGGCGACGTCGTCGACGATCAGCACGTCGCCGTCGTTCAGGGTGCGCTTCACATCGTCGAGCGTGACCACCTGTTCGCCCGGCTCGGCGAAGCGCACGGTGAAACCGCCGGTGATGAGCGACTGGTCGTGGGCGTGCATCGGATGCCCGATCTCCAGCATCACGTAGTTGGTGACATCGACCGCGGGCGAGATGGCGCGGATGCCCGAGAGCAGCAGTCGGCGCTGCAACCACCAAGGCGACACCGCGGCCGGGTCGATACCGGTGACGGGCCGCAACCCGAACCGCTGCACCCCGGTGCCGGGCTGCACCGTCACCGGCCACGCCTCACCCTCGGCGGGCAGCGCGGGAACATCGGCGGGGTCGACGAAGTCGAGGTCCAGCGCGCAGGCGAGATCGCGCGCCATACCGCGGATGGACAGGCAGTAGCCGCGATCCGGGGTGATGGCCAGGTTGAACACCACGTCATCGAGGCCGAGCACCTCGATGCCCGAGGTACCCGGTTCGGCGGTGCCGGGCGGCAGCACGATGATGCCGGCCTGGTCGGCGCCCAGGTTCAGCTCGGCGGCCGAGCAGATCATGCCGTCGGAGGTGCGGCCGTAGGTCTTGCGGGTGGCGATCGCGAAGTCGCCGGGCAGCACCGCCCCGGGCAACGCGACCACCACCAGATCGCCGACCGCGAAATTGCGTGCGCCGCAGACAATATCGCGAGGTTCGCCGTCGACATTGTGGGAACCCACGTCGACTTTGCAGGCCCGGATCGGTTTCTTGAACTCGGTGAGTTCCTCGATTTCGGTGACCCGTCCCACGGCCAGCGGACCGGTGACCGGCCCGAGCGGCAGGATCTCCTCGACCTCGTGGCCGATGCGGATGAACGTGGCTTCCAGCTCGTCGACGCTCAGGTCCCAGTCCGGAGCGCCGACCCGGATCACGTCACGGAGCCAGCTGTAGGGAATACGCATCAGGCGCCCACTCCGAACGGCAGGGAGAAGCGCACGTCGCCCTCGACCATGTCGCGCATATCGGGAATTCCGTTGCGGAACTGCAGGGTTCGCTCCAATCCCATACCGAACGCGAAGCCGGAGTACAGGTGCGGGTCAATTCCGCAGGCGCGCAGCACGTTCGGATTGACCATGCCGCAGCCGCCCCATTCCACCCAGCCGGGCCCGCCCTTCTTGTTCTCGAACCAGACGTCGACCTCGGCCGAGGGTTCGGTGAACGGGAAGAAGTGCGGACGGAACCGGGTGCGCCCGGCGGGCCCGAACTCGGCGCGCGCCAGCGCGTCCAGCGTGCCGCGCAGGTGGGCCATCGTCAGTCCCTTGTCCACGGCCAGCCCTTCCACCTGGTGGAACACCGGGGTGTGGGTGGCATCCAGCTCATCGGTGCGGAACGTGCGGCCCAGCGAGATGATGTACACGGGCAGCTCGCGCTCCAGCAGCGCGCGGATCTGCACCGGCGAGGTGTGCGTCCGCAGCACCTGACGCGAACCGTCCGGAGAAATCTGGAAGGTGTCCTGCTCGCTGCGGGCCGGATGGTCGGGCGGGAAGTTCAGGGCATCGAAGTTGAACTGCTCGGTCTCGACCTCGGGCCCCTCGGCCAGTTCCCAGCCCATCGCCACGAACGTGTCGGCGATGCGTTCGGTCAGCAAGGTGATCGGGTGCCGCGCCCCCACCGGCTGCCGGGTCGAGGGCAGGGTGACGTCGATGCGTTCGGCGACCAGGACGGCGGCGTCGCGTTCGGCGCGCAGCACGGCCAGCCGGTTATCGAACAACTGCTGGGCCGCGCCGCGGGCAACATTGACCCGCTTGCCGGCATCGGCGCGCTCGGTCTTGGGCAGCGCGCCCAAGGCCTGACGCGCCAGCGCGATCGGGGAACGGTCACCGAGGTGTTCGGTCTTGGCCCGGGCCAATGCGTCCAGGTCGGCGGCGGCATCGAACGCCAGCCGGGCCGCGCTGACGGCGTCGGTCAGGGTTTCTTCGGAGAGGTCATTGGGCTCGCCCCGCTGTTCTGTCTGGTCAGCCACCCGGCGATCATAGCGACGGGCCCGTGTTGTCCCGCCGCCAGCGCTGCCGCCGCGGCCATGACGCTGGCCACAACGGCGGTCGCCGGCGGCGCAGCGGAGGCCACGACGAGGTAGCCGAACGTCGATCCGACGGCCAGCAGCGCCAGCCGGGGCCTGGTCCACGGGCCGGGTACGCCGAAGCGCAGCGACACCAGCATGCCGAGCAGCAGGGCCACCAGATGCCCGGCGTCGGTGAAGTCTCCGGTGCCCACGGCCACCACCGCACCGAGGGTGACCCACCAGCACACCCACGCCGCACGCCGGTGCGCCGGGATCGCTGCGGTCAACATGCCGAGGACGCCCATCGCGCCGTAACTCATCCCGACGTCGGTGACCCTGCTGATCGAGTGCGGCACCCAGTCCTGACGCACCGCCAGCACCAGCGCGGCCGCTATCACCAGGGTGGCGCCGATATGGGCGACCAGGAACGTGACCACCAGTCTGCGGCTGCGCCACAACAACTCGGCCACCGCGAGCAGGCACACCAGGCCGGGCAGCCACAGCGCCATGCCGCCGACGTCGACGACGAACGCACTGCCGAGCAGCGTCTCGATCCGGCCGTGGGCCAGATTGTGCAGATTGGTACTGGCGTGCCGGATAACCCGATCGTGGACCGCGGGCCCCAGCGCGGCGAGCACCCCGGCGACGACGACCAGCGCGGTGGCGTAGCCGATGGTCACCCGAAGTCCGGACACCCATTTCACCGACATGGGTTACCCACCTGCGGAGGAATCATCCTCGGAGTCGTCAACCGGCTCCGAGGCGCGCGTGCGCACCCGATACATCTGCAAGTCCTCGGGTACCCCGCTGGGCTTGGCGCCGAAGAGCTGCTTGCGGACCCGCTTGGCGGACAGCCGCATCGCCGCGAAGTCGGCGTCGGAGATGCCGTCCAGCGTGGACTGCGAGACCACCAGGCCGCCCTTGGTGGCCCGCTCCATCACCCGGGAGGCGATGTTGACGTCCACTCCCAGCCAATCGGAGCCGATGCGCTGCGGGCGGCCGGTGTGGATCCCGGCCCGCATGGTCGGGGTGTAGCCGTCGACGTCGACGGCGCTCACCGCATCCAACGCGGTCAACACTGCGCGCACGGCAGGCACCGGGTCCCGGAACACCACCATCGCGCCGTCGCCCATCCGCTTGACGATGTGGCCGCCCGCGGCGAGCAGCGGTGGTTCCACCACCGAGGTGACGCGCCGCAGCAGACGCAGGGTGGCGTCGTCACCGGAGCGCAGCGACCAGTCGGAGAACCCGACGAGGTCGGTGAAGACCAGGGTGACCTCGCGGTAGGCGGGCCGCCCCGAGACGCGTTCGGTGAGCGCCTGCCACACCTGCAGCGCACCCAGGCTGACCTCGCGCGAGGCGGCGTCACGCTCGAGCAGACGGTCCGCGGCCCGGGCCGCAGCGCGCGGGCCACCGTCGCCGGCCGCCGACAGCGGATCGCCGAAGTCGGGGTCACCGGGCAGCGCGCGGCGCATCCGCCGCAGCATCGCGATCACGCCAGGATTGTGGTTGGTGCCTTTGAGCCAATCCAGCGGGCCACCCAGCGCACCAGGCGGTGGCGGCAACTCGACCGCTTCTATGCCGCCGGACGGTTCGCCCACCGGTTCAGCATCCACAGCGCCACGATAGGTGGCACCGCCGGTAGCGGCAATCACGACGCGGCAGGACCTTGCTCACACACGAAAAGCACCAGGTCACGGCTTCATGGAGGGAAGATCGCCGACGCATCACGGCTGCGCGCCACGCCCGTGGCGCAATAGACAACACCCGTTGTCAAGATTAGGGTGGCGGGAAAACCGTGGGTTTCGTCAGCGAGGACGCCATGACCACAGCACATTCCCATGCAGGCCCGCAGGCACAGCACACCATTCCGCTGGGCCCCGATTCGCTCACCTGGAAGTATTTCGGCGATTTGCGCACCGGGTTGTTAGGGGTGTGGATCGGCTCGATCCAGAACATGTATCCCGAGCTCGGCGCCGGCGTGGAAGACCATTCGATCCTGCTGCGCGAACCTCTGCAGCGGGTGGCGCGGTCGGTGTATCCGATCATGGGCGTCGTCTACGACGGCGATCGCGCCGCGGAGACCGGCGAGCAGATCAAGCACTTCCACCACGGCATCAAAGGTGTGGACGGCAAGGGACGGCGCTACCACGCGCTCAATCCGGAGACCTTCTACTGGGCGCACGCGACGTTCTTCATGCTCATCGTGAAGACCGCGGAGTATTTCTGCGGCGGCCTGACCGAGGCCGAGAAGCACCAACTGTTCGACGAGCACGTGCAGTGGTACCGGATGTACGGGATGAGCATGCGACCCGTCCCGGACACCTGGGAGGAGTTCTGCGAGTACTGGGATCACAAGTGCCGCGAGGAGTTGGAGATCAACCGGGCCACCCTGGACATCTTCACCATCCGCATCCCCAAGCCCTGGTTCGTGCTGATGCCCACCCCGGTCTGGGACCAGTTGTTCAAGCCGATGGTCGGTGCCCAACGCTGGGTGGCCGCCGGTCTGTTCGACCCGGTGCTGCGCGAGAAGGCCGGGATGCGCTGGACGCCGGGTGACGAGGTGGCTCTTCGACTGCTCGGCAAGATGGTCGAGTTGGCGTTCGTCGCCGTGCCCGACGAGATCCGGCTACACCCCCGCGCGGTGGCGGCCTACCGCCGCGCTTCGGGCAAGACCCCCGACGACGCCCCACTGGTGGAGGCTCCCGCGTTCATGGCCCCACCCCGTGATCGCCGCGGCCTGCCGATGCACTACCAACCACCCCACAAGACGCTGTTGGACCAGGCCGGATCGCTGGTCCACACCACTTTCTCGCTGGCCGGCCTGAATCGACTCCCGCTTCGCTCTCCCCGACGGCCCGCACGTTCCCGACGAAAGGTTGCTTGACACGATGCTGGAATGGTCTGACGTCGATATCGCCGTGCGCGATGCGGTGCGCGAATTCATCGACAAGGAGATCCGGCCCCACATCGACGACCTCGAGGACGGCGAGCTGGAGCCCTACCCCATCGTCCGGAAACTGTTCGCCACCTTCGGTATCGACGTCATGGCGAAGGAATCGCTGGAGCGGAGGCTGTCCCGGCTGCGGTCCGGCGGGCAGGAGCGAAGCGACTCGGGAAATGAGTCCGGCGGGCAGGAGCGAAGCGACTCGGGAAATGAGTCCGGCGGGCGGGATTCGAAACCGTCGAAAGCCTCGGGCGGGATGTTCGGCGGCGGGCCCGACCAGGCGGGTATGGGTTTCGTCCTGATCAGCGAATTGTGCCGGGTGTCCATGGGTTTGGTGACCGGCATGGGGGTCAGCCTGGGACTGACGGTGCCGACCATCCAGGGCCGCGGCACCCTGGCCCAGCAGGAGCGCTGGCTGCCCGGTCTGGTGACCTACGAGAAGATCGGCGCGTGGGCCATCACCGAACCCGACTCCGGCTCGGATGCGTTCGGTGGGATGAAGAGCTATGTCACCCGTGATGGGGACGACTACATCCTCAACGGGCAGAAGACTTTCATCACCAACGGGCCCGACGCCGATGTGGTGGTGGTGTACGCGAAGCTGGATGAAGGCACCGGCGGGCAGGAGCGAAGCGACCGGGGAGATGAACCAGTCGACAAGCGCGACCGCAAGGTGCTGACGTTCGTGCTCGATCGCGGCATGGATGGCTTCGTGCAGTCGAAACCGTTCCGCAAGATGGGTATTCACTCATCACGCACCGGCGAGCTGTTCTTCAACAATGTCCGGCTGGGCCGCGACCGGCTGTTGGGTGAGACCGAGGACAACAGCAACGGAGACGGCCGGGACAGCGCGCGGTCGAGCTTCTCCGCCGAACGAATCGGTGTGGCCGCGATGTCGTTGGGCGTCATCGAGGAATGTCTGCGATTGTCGGTGGACTACGCGAAGACCCGGGTGCTGTGGGGCAAGGAGATCGGCCAATTCCAGTTGATCCAGCTCAAGCTGGCCAACATGGAGGTGGCGCGGATGAACGTGCGCAACATGCTGTTTCGGGTGATCGAATCGGCGCAGAAGGGCGCCCCGATCTCGCTTCCGGAGGCGTCGGCCATCAAGTGGTACTGCTCGCAGGCCGCCACCGATGTCGCGATGGAGGCCGTGCAGTTGTTCGGCGGCAACGGGTACATGACCGAATACCGGGTGGAGCAGTTGGCTCGCGACGCCAAGTCACTGATGATCTACGCGGGCAGCAACGAGGTGCAGATCACCCACGTGGCCCGGGCGTTGTTGAACTAGGCGGTGCGCCTGAAATTCAGGTGCCCGATGCTCTCCCCTCGTGGGAGACTCCCCCATGCCCAGCACCATCATCGAAGTTCGGCGCCGGTACGAGTCATCAGAAGAGGTGGCAATCATCGACGCCGTGCACGCAGCCTTGGTGAGCGCGTTCCGAATACCCGACGGCGACAAGCACGTTCGGTTGGTGGTCCACGAGCCGCACCGCTTCGCCGTCGCACCCGGGCTCGCGACGCCGGAGAATTACACCTTGGTCGGCATCGACTGCTTCGCCGGGCGGTCGGTAGAGGCCAAACGCAACCTGTACCGCCACATCACGCGGAACCTCGCGACGGTCGGCATCCCACCCGACCACGTCACGATCCTGCTGCGCGAAAGCGCGCTGGAGAACTGGGGTATCCGGGGTGGACAAGCCGCCCGCGATGTCGACCTGGGGTTCGACGTCACGGTGTGAGCGTCGAGCGGCCAGTTGACGCACGCAGACCGACGAAACCCGTGCGCTAAGTGGCCACTCGGCTCGATGCGCTCGCGTACAGACAGATGGCCGCGGCGGCGGCGACGTTGAGGCTCTCCGCGCTGCCGTACATCGGGATGGTCACCCGGACGTCCGCCGCGGCGGCGACTTCTGGGGCCAACCCGTGCGCCTCGGAACCGAACAGCCACGCCGTGGGCTGTGCCAGATCGGCCGCGGGCAAGGAAGTCTCCCCGTCCACCGTGGTGGCCAGCACATGCAGCCCGGCTCCGCGGAGCGCCGCGATGACGTCGCCGGTGTCGGGCCCCTGCACTACGGGCAGCCCGAAGATACTTCCGGCAGACGCGCGGAGGCATTTCGCGTTGTAGGGGTCGACGCTGTCGCCGGCCAGGATCAGCGCGTCGGCGCCCATGGCGTCGGCGAGCCGGATCAGCGTGCCCGCGTTTCCGGGGTCGGACGTCTCGACGGCGACCGCCACCAGCCGCGGCGACCCGGACAGCACGTCCGCGAGTGACGCCTCGGGCAACCGGCACACCGCAAAGAGCCCGACGGGTGTCACGGTGTCCGACAACGCCTTCGCGGCCCGGTCGGTGACCTCGTGGACGGGCGCGTCACCGAGCAATGACTCGAAGCGGGCCCAGGCATCCGCAGTCGCGAACACCTCCTCAACGAGTCCACGCCGCAGCGCGGCCTCGACGAGGTTGGGACCTTCGGCGAGGAAGCGTGCGGCGTGGCGACGTCCGGCGGGACGCTGCAGCTTGATCGCCGCAGCTACCCGATTGGACTTTTCGGTGAGGGGTCTCAGGCGGCTTCGCCCGACGGTGCGTTGACATCCTCGGGCAGTGCGGCCTTGGCAACCTCGACCAGCGCGGTGAACGCGGCCGGATCGCTGACGGCGATCTCGGCGAGGTTCTTGCGGTCCACCTCGACGCCGGCGGCCTTGAGGCCCTGGATCAAGCGGTTGTAGGTGATGCCGTTGGCGCGGCCCGCGGCGTTGATACGCGAGATCCACAGCTTGCGGAACTCACCCTTGCGGGCGCGGCGGTCGCGGTAGGCGTAGGTCAAGGAGTGCAGCTGCTGTTCCTTGGCCTTGCGGTAGAGCCGCGAGCGCTGCCCGCGGTAGCCCTTCGACGCCTTGAGGACTGTGCGCCGCTTCTTCTGGGCGTTGAGTGCGCGCTTCACGCGTGCCATGTGAGTGTTCCTATTCTTGCGGGGGGAAGTCGAAAAGTGAAGCGGCTGTTAGCCGTTCAGCAGCTTGTTGATACGGCTTGCATCGGCGGGGGCGACCACTGCACGGCCGTCGAGACGACGGGTGCGCTTGCTGGCCTTGTGCTCCAGCAGGTGGCGCTTGCCGGCCTTCTGGCGCACGATCTTGCCGGTCCCGGTCTTACGGAAGCGCTTGGAAGCGCCGCTGTGGGTCTTGGCCTTGGGCATTGGTGTCCTCTGGTTTTCTCGTGGATCAGGTGGTCGGTGGTTCTTGGTTCTCGGCGGGCGGCTCGGCGGCGGCAGGAGCTGCTGCTGCTGCGTTGCCTCGCTGAGCGGGTGGCGCATCTGCGTCGTGTGCCGCCTTGGCGCGAGTCTTCGCGCCGCGGTGCGGCGCCAGCACCATCGTCATGTTGCGGCCGTCCTGCTTGGCCGAGGTCTCGACGAAGCCGTAGTCGGCGACGTCGGCGCCCAGGCGCTGCAGCAGTCGGTAACCCAGTTCGGGGCGGGACTGCTCGCGGCCGCGGAACATGATCGTGACCTTGACCTTGGATCCGGCTTCCAGGAAGCGGACCACATGGCCCTTCTTCGTCTGGTAGTCGTGATCGTCGATCTTCGGCCGCAGCTTCTGTTCCTTGACGACGGTCTGCTGCTGGTTCTTGCGAGACTCGCGCTCCTTGAGTGCCGTCTCGTACTTGAACTTGCCGTAGTCCATGATCTTGCAAACCGGCGGTTTGGCGTCAGGAGCTACTTCGACAAGGTCGAGATCGGCGTCTACGGCGACGCGGAGCGCATCTTCGATGCGCACGATGCCTACCTGTTCACCACCCGGTCCGATCAGGCGGACTTCAGGTACGCGAATGCGCTCGTTGATGCGGGTCTCAGTGCTGATGGGGCCTCCTACGTTGTCTTCTGGTCCACGACCGAGGGGAGACGACGGGCCAGCAGGGAGCACCACACCATCAGCACTTCTGCTCTGACGAACAGAAAGGCCCTGCATATAGCAGGGCCCGATGCCGACCGATCACGGCTTGCGCCGCCTGCGTATAAACGCAGTACAGGGCATCCGCGGATGCCTGCGACCGGACCGCGGGACCGGTAAGGTCTGCGGTGGGAGCGGGACTCCACTTGCTGTCCCTGGCGTTCGCCGGGACGGTCGATCGTGCCACTCTATCAGGCATGACCGATGATCAGAAAACTCCAACTGCTGAAGACGTGCAGGTTAGAGAACTCGCCGAGATTCCCGCGGTCGAGGTGATCACCCGCTCGGCCGTGATGCTGATGAGCGCGGCCGCCGAAAAGCTGGGGTTGGCGTCCGAGGATCCCGACGACAGCCCGCACCGCGATCTCGACGAAGCGCGTCGCCTGATCACCGCCCTGGCCGGTCTGGTCACCGCCTCCGCCGAATACCTCGGCCTGCACGCCGGGCCGTTGCGCGACGGATTGAAAAGCCTTCAACTGGCCTTCCGCGAAGCCAGCGTCGATCCGGAAGAGCCCGGCAAAGGGCCCGGCGAAAAATACACCGGCCCGGTCTGGTAGCCACTCACACGAAATTCATTGGTCAAAGGCATATCCTCGCGGCCTATGACCTCGACAATCGCCCGGCAGCCGTCGAGAACCGGCCACCGGTCCAGATTCACGTGGGTGCCCGCCGTCGCAGGCTGGATCGTCGGCATCATCGCCACGCTGTCCCTGCTCGCCAGCGTCTCGCCATTGGTGCGCGGGCTGATCCGGGTGCCACGGGAATTCGTCAACGACTACATCTTCAACTTCCCGGACACCAGCTTCGCGTGGGCCGTCGTGCTGGGGTTGCTGGCCGCCGCACTGGCCGCCCGCAAGCGCATCGCGTGGTGGATCCTGGTGCTCTACATGGTGGCCGCGGTCGGCTGGAACGTCGGCGATCTCGCCAGCGGTGAAGAGACGGTCGTCGAGGAGATCGGCGAGGTCATCGGCCTGGTGTTCCACCTGGCGTCCATCGGCGCACTCGTGCTGGCTCGGCCGCAGTTCTGGGCGAAGGTACGGCGCGGGGCGCTGGTGAAGGCGGCCGCCACCCTGGTCGCGGGCATGACCGTCGGAACCCTGATCGGGTGGGGGCTGCTGGAGTTCTTCCCCGGCTCGCTCGCCCAGGCCGACCGCCCCTGGTACGCGCTCAACCGGGTCAGCGCCTTCGCGGGTGCGGACGCCGATGCTTTCACCGGCCATCCCCACGGCCTGGTCAACGCCCTGCTCGGCCTGTTCGGGGCGGTGGCGCTGGTGGTCGCCGCGATCGTGCTGTTCGCGTCGCAGCGCGCGACCAACGCCCTGACCGGCGAAGACGAATCCGCGATCCGCGGGTTGCTCGAACTCTTCGGCAAGAACGACTCGCTGGGCTACTTCGCCACCCGCCGCGACAAGTCGGTGGTGTTCGCCCCCAACGGCCGGGCGGCCATCACCTATCGCGTCGAGGTCGGCGTCTGCCTGGCCAGCGGTGACCCCGTCGGTGATCCGCGGGCCTGGCCGGCGGCGATCGAGGCGTGGCTGCACCTGTGCGAGACCTACGGCTGGGCGCCCGGCGTGATGGGGGCCAGCGCCACCGGCGCGCAGGCCTTCCGCGAAGCGGGCCTCAACGCCCTGGAACTCGGCGACGAGGCCATCCTCTACCCCGATGGCTACAAGTTGTCCGGCCCCGACATGAAGCCGGTACGCCAAGCCGTCACCCGGGCCCGCCGAGCCGGCCTGACGGTCCGGATCCGCCGGCACCGTGATCTGCCCGCCGACGAGATGGCGCAGGTGACCAAACGGGCCGACCAGTGGCGCGACACCGAGACCGAACGCGGCTTCTCGATGGCGCTGGGCCGCCTCGGCGATCCGGCGGACAGCGACTGCCTGCTGGTGGAGGCATTGAAGGAGGGATCTGACGGCGCAGCAGATGAGGTGGTCGCGCTACTTTCCCTGGTGCCATGGGGCAGCACCGGCGTCTCCCTGGACGTGATGCGCCGCTCCCCCCAATCCCCCAACGGCACGATCGAATTGATGGTCAGCGAGCTCTGTCTGCAGGCCGAGGATCTCGGAATCAGCCGCATCTCACTGAACTTCGCGATGTTCCGGTCCGCCTTCGAACAGGGTGCCCAACTGGGCGCGGGCCCGATTGCCCGACTGTGGCGCGCCCTGCTGGTGTTCTTCTCCCGCTGGTGGCAGCTGGAGACCCTGTACCGCTCGAACATGAAGTATCAGCCGGACTGGGTGCCGCGGTTCGCCTGCTACGAGGATGCCCGGCTGATCCCGAGGGTCGGCGTCGCCTCGGTGATCGCCGAAGGTTTCCTGATCCTGCCGTTCTCCCGGCGCAAACCGCATACCGGCGAACACATCGCCGCCCCACAACAACTGGTCGACAGCGGGCTGCTGCATCAGGACGGCAGCGCCCCCGATGTCAGCGGGTTGCGCGCCGACCTGCCCGACGCCGACGACGAGCACCGGCTGCCCGACCAGGTGCGCGTCCGGATGGCCAAGCTGAAGAACCTGCAGGACCACGGCGTGGACGCCTATCCGGTCGGGCAACCGCCCAGCCACACCGTCGCGGCCGCCCTCGAGGTCACCGACCCCGCCACCGCCGTCAGCGTCGCCGGGCGCATCCTGCGGGTCCGCGACTACGGCGGCGTGCTGTTCGCGGTGCTGCGCGATTGGTCCGGCGAGGTGCAACTGCTGCTCGACGGCACGGCGGTGACGCAGGACGGCCCCGACTTCGGTGCGGCGATCGACCTCGGCGACCTCGTCGAGGTCACCGGCACGATGGGGCGCAGCCGCAACGGCACGCTGTCCTTGCTCGTCACCGACTGGCGACTGATCGGCAAATGCCTGCGACCGCTGCCCGACAAATGGAAAGGCCTCACCGACCCCGAGGCCCGGGTGCGCAGTCGCTATGTCGACCTGGCGATCAACACCGATGCACGGGACCTGATCACCGCGCGCAGCGCGATCCTGCACGCCATCCGCGAAACACTGGTCGGCCACGGCTTCCTGGAGGTCGAGACGCCGATCCTGCAGCAGATCCACGGCGGCGCCAACGCGCGCCCGTTCCAGACCCACATCAACGCCTACGACCTGGACCTGTATCTGCGGATCGCGCCCGAGCTGTACCTCAAGAAGCTCTGCGTCGGCGGTGTGGAGCGGGTCTTCGAACTGGGCCGCGCCTTCCGCAACGAGGGCGTGGACTTCAGCCACAACCCGGAGTTCACCCTGCTGGAGGCCTACCAGGCGCACGCCGACTACAACGTCTGGATCACCGGTTGCCGCGAGCTCATCCAGAACGCCGCCCAGGCTGCCAACGGGGCGCAGGTGGTGATGCGGCCCGGGCCGGACGGCGAGCTGGAAGCCGTCGACATCTCCGGCGAGTGGCCGGTGAAGACCGTGCACGGCGCGGTGTCGGAGGCGCTCGGCCAGGAGATCGGACCGGAGACCGGCCTGGCCCGGCTCCGCGAGTTGTGTGACGGGTCGGGCGTGCCCTACCTGAAGCACTGGGATGCGGGCGCGGTCGTCCTGGAACTCTACGAACGGCTCGTCGAGGGCCAGACCGAGCGGCCGACGTTCTATAAGGATTTCCCCACCTCCGTCTCGCCGCTGACCCGACCACACCGCAGCATCGACGGGGTCGCCGAACGCTGGGACCTGGTGGCGTGGGGTGTGGAACTGGGCACGGCGTACAGCGAGCTGACCGACCCCGTCGAGCAGCGCCGCCGTCTGCAGGAGCAGTCCATGCTGGCCGCGGGCGGTGACCCCGAGGCCATGGAACTGGACGAGGATTTCCTGCAGGCCATGGAGTACGCGATGCCGCCGACGGGCGGACTGGGGATGGGTGTCGACCGCGTGGTCATGCTGATCACGGGGCGCAGCATCCGCGAGACGCTGCCGTTCCCTCTGGCAAAACCGCGCTGACGAAAACACCGACAGCGACTCACAGCCAGCCCCAAGGAAGTCCGTCCACGATGGTGGCGTGACACCTTCGACGACCGGACCTCCGCTGGCCGCCGCACACTTCCTGGCCGATGCGAATGAATCTTTCCTGCACCGTATTTCGCTGATGCACGGATGGCTTCCGGTGATCGCCCAGTTGATCGCGGCAGCGGTCGTGATCGCCGCCGTGGGCTGGCGCAGCAGGCGCTGGCACCGGGTGGGCCTTCCGGTGTCGCTGGTGGCCGGCTTTGCCGTGGCAACCGTCGTGCACTGGTACATCGGGAGCCAGGGACTGGCAGGCGACCCCGCCCCGCACGCGCTGTGGATCTGGATCGGGCTCGTCGGCTTCGTCGCCGCGGTGCTGGTGACGGGGTGGCGGCGCACCGGTTGGGCGCGCCGCGGGACGACGGTGCTGGCGCTACCCCTGTGCGCCTTGTGCGCGGCCCTGGCACTGAACTTGTGGGTCGGTTACTTCCCGACGGTGCAGACGGCCTGGAACCAGCTGACCGAAGGTCCGCTGCCGGACCAGACCGATATGGCGACGGTGACCGCCATGCAACGCCGGCGGGTCATCCCGGCCAGCGGCACCGTGGTGCCCATCGACTCCGGCGACACTGCCTCCGGGTTCAAGCACCGTGGTGAACTCGTCTACCTGCCGCCGGCCTGGTACGCCTCCAACCCGCCGCCCAAACTGCCGACGCTGATGATGATCGGCGGCGAATTCAACACCCCGGCGGACTGGTTGCGCGCCGGCGACGCCATCCACGTGGTGGACCGGTTCGCGGCAGCCCACGCCGGCAACGCGCCGGTGCTGGTGTTCGTCGATTCCGGCGGCGCCTTCAACAACGACACCGAATGTGTGAACGGCCGGCGCGGCAAGGCGGCCGACCATCTCACCAAAGATGTCGTGCCCGCGGTGATCTCGCAGTTCGGGGTGAGCGCGGACCCGGCCCGATGGGGATCGGTCGGCTGGTCGATGGGCGGCACGTGTGCGGTGGATCTGACGGTCATGCACCCGGACATGTTCTCGGTGTTCGAGGACATCGCCGGGGACATCAGCCCCAACTCCGGCACGAAGGCGCAGACCATCGACCGGCTGTTCGGCGGGAACATCGCCCAGTACGCGTCCTTCGACCCCACCACGGTGATGAGCCGGCACGGCCGCTACGCCGGTGTCGCCGGCTGGTTCGCGGTCAACGACGCGGGTCCGCCGCAGGGCGGCCACACCCCGCATTCCAGCGAGCAGGCGCTGGCCGCCCAGTCGTTGTGCGGTCTGGGTTCCACCAACGGGATCGACTGCGCGGTGATCATCCAGCCCGGCAAGCACGACTGGCCGTTCGCGGCGCGCGCTTTCGAGTCGGCCCTGCCGTGGCTGGCGGGGCAGATCGGGACCCCCGGTGTGCCGCGCGTCCCGCTCCCTCAGTCGGGTCCGCCGACGCTGCAGGCTGCGGCCCGCTGACCGGTCACCTCCGGTCGAGGATGGCCCCACTGAGGATGGCCGCAGAGGTGACGACACTGCGGCGGTAGGCGCCGCAGTCGTCACAGGACTCGATATGGCGCGCGATGCGTTTGCGCATCAGCACGGTGAACTGTCCGTCGGAGCCGGCGAGTGTCGCGGCCAGTTGCGGGCAGTCGTGCTGCCGGGCCACCAGCAGGGCGCCCAGCGAGCGCTCGACGGTGTCGCGCAGCCGTTGGGTGAGTTTCTTCGCCGACTCGGTGCTGACCCCGAGGGCGACGGCGAGGTCGGCGCCGCTCAGACCCTGCCGGTAGGCGAGGTCGAGCACGCGGCGGTCCCGCTCACACAGGCCGTCCGACACCTGGGTGATCAACTCCGCCAGTTCGTTTCGGGCGGTGGTGGTGAACGGCCCCGGACCCGTCGCGGCGCTGTCGGGGACCTCGCCGAACGCGGCCTCGCGATGACGTTCGCGCAGGGTGCGCAGCGCGGCCCGGCGGGCGATCGCGTACAGCCACGGCCGCAGCTTGTCGGGTTCGCGCAGCTTCGGCAGCTCGACGGCGACCGTGCAGAAGACATCCTGGACACAGTCCGCGGCGGCATGGTGGTCACGGATCATGCCCGCGCAGAAGTCCTGGAGGCGGCGGGCGTAGCGGTGGTAGATGGCGGCCAGCGCGGCGCGGTCGCCGGCGGCTGCCGCGGTGGCCAGGTCGGCGTCGCTGGGTGCTGGTGCGGTGATGGATGTCATAGCGAGAATCGTCTGTCTTCCTGGAGGTTTTCTGAATCGCCGCGGGGCCAGACTCCCCTCCCCGTGGGGAAGGTTTTCCTATCCCTGAGGCAAGGCCCGTCGGGTGCGGCAGGACCGAACACGCAAAAAGCCACCGCCCCATGACCGTGGTCATGGGGCGGTGGTTGAGGGGACGGTGCAGGGACTACTTGGTCCGGTGCGTACCCGTGCCGGTCCCGTTGCCGGTGCCCGTCCCGGTGCCGTTGCCGGTCCCGTCACCCTTGCCACCGTGGGCGCTGCGCAGCTCATCGGCGGTCAGGGCGCGGATGCTCTGGCGGCGCAGGGCGAGCTTGTCGGTGTTGATGCTCATGTTCTCTCCTTGTTCGATGTCGTGGCCCCGGTGGGCCTCGCTCATATGTAAGAGGGGCCAGGCGTTGCAATGGAGACACTTTTTCCGTTGCGCTGCATGGCGATTCGACTGGCGTAGTGGCGGTCGAGGAAACTCAGCAGCACCAACTCATGGGTACGCGCCGCCGAGCGCAGCAGCCGCACCGCGTTGAGATGACTGACGCTGTGCACGATGCCGGAAAACGACGTGGTGAGCGCACCTGCCTCGGCTCGTTCGCGCAACTCGGCGAGCAACGGCACCAACCGCGTGGACCGCTGCCGGAACACCTCGCGCGCAGCCTCATACGGATGGTCCGTGGCGTCGTCGAGCAGGCGGGTGAGATCGGCACGCTCGGCACGCCAGCGCACACCGATGGCGGGATCGAGCTCGGGTGCGTTCGGATACTCAGGCCGGTATCCGGCCACGCCCTGGCGGGCCCAGTCGCGGCGTGCCTGCAGATCGAAGCCCGCATCGGCGAGCAACCGGTCGGTCGCATACAGGCACAGCTTCCAGCTGATGTTCGAAATATCCTCCCCCGCAACATTTTCCAACAGGCTGAGCACCCGCAGCACCGCGTCACTGTCGGCGGCGTGAATCCGCTCGGCGAGTTCGATGCCGTGGTCGCCGCCGTAGCGTTCGATCTCGCGGTGATAGGTGTCCAGTGTGACCTTCCAGACGGTGCCGGCATCCAGGCAATCGGCCAGGGCATCGGTCAGGGCCGGCAAGGCGTGCCGGCGCAGCGCATCCGGATCGCCGTTGAGGCGCAGTCGCAGGTGGTGTTCGGGGTCGGCGTAGCGCAGGAAGAACCAGTCTTCGATGACGCCGGTGTCACGCAACTGATCGAGCACGGGACCCACTGTGCCGGTCAGGACCCGGTCCGCGGACGCGGTTCCGGTATAGGCCTTGACATAGAGCCACTGACTGCCGGGCGGGAACGTGCGCTGCACGGTCGGTGCGGTCCACCGTGGTTGCACCGCAGGGGTTCCAGACTTTCGGTCCTGCAGGAAGGGCACGATCAGTTCGTGCGCGAAGCGGCCCTGCGGCCCGGTCGCGGTCGAGTCCGCGCCGATGCCCAGCACTTCCTCGAGCACCGCCGCGGCACGGCCGCGCAGCACCTTGGCTGCCGCGGCGACGAGCGCGTCACAGGTGGTGTCGACATACAGCCGGTTGTCGCCGTCGACGATGAGCACCTCCCGCGGCAGACCACGCACGACGGTCAGTTGCGCCCAGCGCGCCGCCGCGCCGGGCCCTGTCACGCCTGCGATCTCGGCCGCGGACAGCCGCCACCGAGCGCGGGAGAGCACCAGGCGTCCCGAGGTGACCCGCGGCAGCGCGGGCGAGCCGGACAAAGCGCCCCAATCCCACGACAGATGCGCGGCCACCCCGTCCCCGCCGAGCGCGGCCAGGAACTGGTACACCCCGAATCCGCGCCATGCCGGGTTGTGGGCCGTGGTCAACCGGGGGCGCACCTCGGCCCGCAGTCGCGGGCAGTAGAGCACCACGCGATCACCGTCGAGGCGCACCGTCAACTCGTCGACGCCGATCTGGCGGTCCGCGGGTGCTCCCGAGCGGCCCAGCAGGATCAGTTCGTGGTCGCGTAGCACCGGCCGGGCCAGCACGTTGCCCACCCGTCCCTCCGGCAGGTGGATGAGCTCGGCGAACACCACCCCGGGCGACAGTGCTTCCTCGGCGCGCAGATGCGCACGCACCGCGTCGCGCAGGCCCGCGTCCCCGTGGCAGAACCGGCCGAGCAGTTCGGCGCCCGACGGGCCGTACACGCCGTCGATCTCCACTCCGTCACCGAGGACGTGGGCATTGACCGCGAAGGCATCCGGCAGGGGCCGCCGGTTCGGCGACTCCAGGCGTTTGACGGCGTTCGCGTCGAGTTCGACACTGGCCGAACCATTTTCGCGGCTGCGCACGAGCAGGTCCAGCAGGCCTGCATCGCGGGTGGTGAACACGCCGTCGACGGGGTTGCCGCCGAGATCCATCCCGTTGAGCAATGCCGACTCGTCGGCGGCCGGATGGGTCGACCGGCCGAACCCGATGCCCATCTCCTCGTCGAGTGCCTCCATCAGCGGCACGGCACGATCCTCATATCGCGCCGCGAAGTCGGCTTTGAACCGCGCCATCGCCGGGTGCTCGCCGCCCGCGGACACCCGGTGCAACAGCTGCACGCCGTCGGTGAGCGAGCGCAACACGTCGGGGCCCAGGGTGAGATGCGCACCGGCGCGGTGCAGGTCGACCTGCACCGCCCTGGCCTCGTCCCCGCTGCCGGCGAGCTCCAGCAGAGTCGAGGCGGCGCCCGCGTAAGCCTCCGGCGGATTGCCGATCCCGGCGGCATCGAGCGCGGCGAGATCGTCTGAGACCTGCCGCAGCGCCTGCGCGGTGGTCGCGTACTCGGGTCCGTTCAGCGCGGCGAGAACATGCGTCAGCGGCTCGGGCCCCGTCACCGCGGGCTCGGCGACGGGGGTGAGCACCTTGGCCTCGATCAGGGCCGCCACGTAGTCGCGGGCGTCGCCGTCATCGACTCCTGTTGCCGCGGTGACGGCTTCGACGACGTGGGACACCCGCGCGCCCCCGTCGGCGGCCTTGAGTGCGCACCGCAGCGCCGCGTCCTCGTCGATGACCACCAGGTGGTGGGCGCGGCGACCGTCGCGCAGCCGACTCTCGATCAGGCGCATCGCGCCCGCGGCGTGGTAGCGGCTGGAGTTGGGTTCCACCGTCATCGCCTGTTGGGTCTGCGGGTCGGACACCAGCCGGTCGACCAGCGTGGCGAGCACCTCGGTGTCGGGACGGCTGTGCCGCGCAATGCCCTCGGGTCCGTCCACCCGCAGCGAGGTGGTGTCACCGACCGTGCCGAGCGCGCACCCGGCGAACAGACCGAACGGGGTGGAGCGGGTGCACATTCTGGTCAGATACGCGGTGACAGAGGCGATCACCCGGTCATCCAGATCGCCGGCGGCCACCCGACGCAGCAGTCCGGGCGAGGCCAGGTGCAGTGCCTCGCGTACGTCGGCGCGGGCGATCAGGGTGCGCCAGTGCCCCGGTTCGGTGCGCAACCGGTCCAGTTCCTCCAGCGGCAGCAGCGGGGCGCGCATCACGAAGAATCCGCTCGGTCGCAGTCCGGCTGTGGTGTCCATGTCAGCTCCTAGGTTTCGCGGACCAGTTGGCCCGACACGAGGCGGGCATAGTGCCCGTCGGTGGTCATCAGGTGGTCGTGGGTGCCGGTCTCGACGACGCGACCGGCGTCGATCACGACGATCTGGTCGGCGTCGATGACGGTGGCGAGGCGGTGCGCGATCACGATGACCGTGCAGCCCATCCGGGCGATGTTGGCGTGCACGGTCGCCTCGGTGACGGTGTCCAGGCTGCTGGTGGCTTCGTCGAGCAGCAGCAGACCGGGGCGCGGCGCCAGCGCCCGAGCCAGGGCGAGCCGCTGGCGCTGTCCCCCCGACAACGACGCCCCCGCGTCGACGAGCGGGGTGTCCCAACCCATCGGCATGGCGTGAATGTCCTCGGCGATGCCGGCCAGTTCGGCGGCGTCCTGGAGCCGGTCCAGCGGCAGGCCCGGGTCGCCGAGCAGCAGATTCTCCCGAATCGTCAGCCCGAAGATGTAGGGGTCCTGGGTGACCACCCCGACCTGGGAGCGCACGCTGCGCGGGTGCAGGGTGGCCAGGTCCAGACCATCGAGCATGACCCGGCCGCCCGAGGGCTCGAACAGCCCCAGCAACAGCCGCCCCAGCGTCGATTTGCCCGACCCGGAGCGGCCCACGATGGCCAGCACCTGCCCGGGCCGGACGGCCAGGTCGACGTCGTCGACGATGAGCGGGCCCTGGGGGTGATAGCGAAAACTCAGACCTTCGGCGCGCACCGCACCCTCGAGCCGAGGTGCGTGCCGCAGGTCGCGGCCCTGGGTTTCGGTCGGGGTGTCGAAGACGTCGCCCAGGCGGGCCAGGTAGCTGCCGAGCAGCTGCACCTGCAGCGCGGTACCCACCAGAATGCTCAGTGGCTCAAGGAAACCCGCGGCCAGCGCCGCGAGCGCGAGCATGGCGCCCAGCGAGAGCGCGCCGGTGCCCACCAGGTGGGCGCCGACCAACAGCACCGCGATCGGCGACAGCAGGGCGAGTCCGTGGATCGCGGTCTGCACGGCGGCTTCCAGGCGTCCGCGCCGCAGCGAGACGTTGAGTTCGTCGACGAAGAGGTTGGTCCAGTGCGACACCGCCCGGCGCTCGGCGCCCGCGGCCTTCAATGTCTCGACCGCGGAGAACATCTCGTAGGCGTAGGACTGCGACCGGGCCTCGGTGGCCAGGGCCTCACCCATCAGGTGCTGGTTGCGGCGCCGGGCCGTCAGCAGGACGGCGCACTGCGCGGCACCGAGCACCGTGACGAGCAGGCCGAGCGTCGGTGACAGCGCGACGATGACCACGAGGTAGAGCGTGGCCAGGGTGCCGTCGAGCAGCGCGGCGATGGTGCCGGTGGTGAGGATCTCGCGCACGGTCGCGTTGCTGCGCAGCCGCATCATCAGGTCCCCCGAAGACCGTTTCAGGAAGAACGAATACGGCAGGTCGACGAGGTGTTCGAGGAAGTCGAGCGTCATGTCGACGTCCAGCCGGCTGCGCAGCCGCAGCAGCAGGTGCGCGCGCAGGTAGGTGGCGAGCACCGAATATCCGATCAGCGCGGCCATCACCGCGGCGAGCACGTTGAGCAGGCGCCCGTCGTCGCCGGGTACCACCTGGTCGACCACCACCCCGGTCAGCACCGGGACCGCCAGTGCCATCAGCCGCACCACCACCGAGGTACCCAGCACCCGGCCGATACCGGTGGACCGGTTCAGCAGCCTCCGCGCGTGGTGCAGTGCACCCGGGGCCACCCGCCCACCCCTGGTGAACGCATCGGTCGGTTCCAGGATGACCGCGACGCCGCTGTAGAGGTCGTCGACGGCCGCCCAGCTGAGCCGGTACCGGCCGGCGGCCGGGTCGACGATCGTCACGCCGCGCCGCGACGTCGAGTCAAGGACGACGAAATGTGCTGCACCCCAGTGCAACACAGTTCCCCTGGGTAGTACCCGCAGATCGTCGAGCTCGGTGGCCACACCACGGGCCCGCAATCCGTACGACGACGCCGCCTCGGCCAGGCGCAGCGCGTCTATCCCGTCGCGGCCGGTGCCGGTGGCCTCGTGCATCTCGGCCAGCGAGACATGCCGGCCGTGGTACCCCAGCGCCATGGCCAGTGCTGCGGCACCGCAGTCGGCCATCTCGGCTTGCGCGACGAACGGGATCGCGTGCCCGGGCCGCATCACCACCACCTCGAGAACAGCACGCCGATCAACCGTTGCCGCCCCGACGGCACGTCGAGGACACCCGGCGACTCCGTCGGACCGGGTGACCGCAGCGCCGCGCGCACCTCGGTGGCCGTCACCTCGAGGATGTCCGCGGCCCGGGTGGCGCCGGACGCATCGTGGAATTGCGCCGGGTCGCCCACGATGGGCACGACATCGGCGGTGCGGGTGGCGGACACCGTCACGCCGTGCGCGACGGCGGGCAGTGCCGCGGTCCGTGCGACGGTGCCGGTCGACGCCGCGAGCACACCGGCAGCGATCAACAGACCGAGCGTCCACAATCCGCTGTCGATCCATCCGGGTTGCTTGATCAGCTCACCGGGCCTGCCTGCCGCGGACTGGCGCTCCCGCCAACGGTCCCGGAACACCGAACCCTCGCCACCGTCATCCATGACCGCACCTCCGCGCTTCTTCCCTTGGCTGCGTGTACGAGCACCGGCCGCCGCCTGGGGTGACGCTTTTCCCGGCGCAAACGCAGACCACCCCGTAACCGGGGTCACGGGGTGGTCCTCGATGGGGCTATTTCGTTTTCTTCGTACTGGTTCCGCAGGGGCCGGAGGTTCCGGTGCCCGTCCCGGTGCCGCTGCCCTTGCCGCCGTGGGCGAGGCGCAGTTCGGTGGTGGTCAGGGCGCGGATGCTGCGGCGCCGCAACGCCAGATCGGGGGTGTTCATTTCGTCCTGGCCGTCGTGCGGGTCGTGTTGGTGTTGCAGCCGCCGGCGCAGGTCGGGGCGTCGCCGCCGGTGCCGTTGCCCCTGCCGCCGTAGGCCAGGCCCAGTTCTGCTGTCGTGAGCGTGCGAATGCTGTGCCGGCGCAAGGCCAAGGGGCGGTGGTCGTTCGTCATGAAGGTGTCCTTTCGGTGAGGTGGACCCGTGGCGGTCCATCTCCCCATGAGGCGCACGCACGCCCGGAACGGGACGGTTTCCCCGGCCAACGGATGCGCACTGCATAGGATTCCGGCATGTCGTCGCACCTGGAGGTCTGGTCCCCGTCCGGACGGGAGCTGATTCCGTTGGGCGACGAGCGGGTGACCATCGGTAAATCGTCGTCGAATCTGGTGGCGTTTGCGCACGACTCGACGGTCTCGCGCCTGCACGCGGTGCTGGAGAACCTGGGATCGGCGTGGTCGCTGCGCGACGTGGGCAGCCGCAACGGGACGTTCGTCAACGGCGAGAAGATCGGCCAGGAGCGGGTGCTGCGCTCCGGCGACGAGGTGCGAGTCGGCAACTCCCGGTTGGTGTTCTGGGACAGCAGGGGTGCCGGTGACACCGCGCCGGCCGACGCGACACTGTCCGCCGAGCCGGCGCTGCTGCCACCCCGCCTAACCCCGCGCGAACTCGACGTCCTGATCGCGTTGTGCCGCCCGCTGGTGTCCGGCGATCCGTTCCCGGAACCGGCCTCGGTACGCCGGCTGGCGGCGGAGCTCGTGGTGACCGAGGCGGCAGTCAAGCAGCACCTGCAGAATCTCTACGACAAGTTCGCGGTCCCCGCCGACGGTGACCGGCGCGTCAGGCTCGCCAACGAGGCGTTGCGCCGCGGCGCAGTGACCCTGGCCATGCTGCGGGTCCAGGGCTAGGCAGCCTGGATCAGGCGAAGTCGAGGGCCTCGATAGTCGCGACAGCACCTTCGTGCGCGGGCCGGTTCGCGCCACCGATGCAGTACACGGTTTCGTCCACCGCGACGACGGCCTGCGCGTGCCGGGGTGTCGGCATGGGTTTGACCGTGGTCCATTTCCCGTCGGCGGTGTCGTACATCTCGACGGTGCCCAGCACCTGGGTGGGTTCCTCACCACCGACGACGACGATCCGGCCGTCGAGGTAGGCGGCACCGTAACTTCCGCGGGGTGTCGGCATGTCGACCAGGTGCACCCAGTCCCCGGTGGCCGGGTCGAAGCGCTCGAACGCGGCCGAGTTCTTGTCGGCGGACAGGAAGCGCCCGCCGACCGTATACACGTAGGTGCCGTCGGACACCGCGGCGAGATGTTCGCGCGGTGTCGGCAGGTCGGCCCCCTGGCTCCAGGACTGCCCGTCGTAGATCTCGGTGGCCGCGACGAGTTGCTTCTCGCTCTGCCCCCCGACCACCACGAGCCGGTCCCCAACCACGGCGGCGGCCGCACCGGCACGCGCATGCTTCAGCGCCGGCAGTTCGGACCAACTTCCCCCGGAGAACGCGAACACCCGGTCGGACGCGTGCCCGATCTCCTCGCTGGCGCCGCCGATCACCACCACCTGCCCGCGATAGGTGGCCGCGGTCGCGTGGTGCAGGGGTATCGGCAACGGCGGCTGCGTCTGCCACTGCCCGGTCTGCGGGTCGTAGGTCTCCACGGTGTCCAGCGTGCCGCCGTGCCGGATGCCTCCGAGTATCCAGATCTTCCCGTCGAGCACGGTGGAAGCCATCATCAAGCGCGACGACGGCGCGTCGGGCAGGCTCCGCCACAGCTTCGGTTGCGTCTGGCGGGCCGCGAGTGTCAAAGCCTCCGCGGACGAGGTCACCTCGGTGTCCCCCGCGCCGGTCGAACCGCCGATCGCGAACACCTTGTTTCCGATGGCGGCGACGGCCATCCCGTGCCGCGCGGTGTCCAGGGCAGGCAAACCGGCCCACGTCAGCGTGGTGAGGTCCAGGGCCGCAACACTGTCCAGCACCTGGCCGCCGGAGATGCCCCCGACCGCCACCAGTCGCGAGTTCGCGACGGTGACGCCGAGATCGCTGCGCGGCTGCGCGAGCGGGGGCAACGTGGTCCAGGCGTTGGTGGCGGGGTCGTAGGCCTCGACCGTCGCCAGGTCGGCCGTGCCGTCTGTGCCACCGACGGCGTACACCACGGTGTCATCCGACGCCGCGCTCAACAACTGCCGTGGTGTCGGCATCGGCGCGGCTCGGGTCCACGACGTCCCGTCGAAAACCTCTGTGCCGGTGATCAATCGGCCGCCGGCGTCGACTCCGCCGGTCACCACGATGCGATCGCCGACGACGGCGGCAGCCCCGGCGGCCCGCGGTTGCAGCAGCGGCGGCAGTTCGACCCACCGGCCGTTGACCACCCGCCACACCCGGTTGGTCGCGATGGCATTGTCGGCGCCTTCGGACCGCCAGCCCCCCAAGACCACCGGCGTGCCCTGCCAGGTGACCGCCATCGCGTGCTGCACGGGCACCGGCAGATCGTCGCTGCCCTTCCAACCGTCGATGATGGGGTCGTAGCCCTCGTGGCGGCCCGTGACACGGTTGTCCGCCCCGACACCGCCGAAGATCCAGATGGTGCCGTCGGCCTCGGTGGTGGCGGCGGCGGCGCGCGCGACCCGGGCGTTCGTCAGGGTTTCCCAGCCGCCTTGCGCCTGCGCGGTGGGCTTGCCGGCGGTCGTCGTGCCGGTCGCGGTGCCCACGTCGCCACCCTTGCCGCCGAACAACGCGATACCGCCCGCGACGATCACCAGCACCCCGAGGATGGCGGCGATGGCCAGCAACAGTCCCTTGCGGCGGGGTCGCTGCCCGATGTTGCGGGTCGGATCCTCGGCCCCGGGGACCGGCGCAGGAACGCTCGGCGGCGGAGGCGGCGGAGGCGGCGGGGGTGGCGTGACCGGGGCGGGTGGCTCGCTCCAGGAGGGGGTCCCCGGCGGCACGGAGTCGGTGTATCCGAACAGGCTCATCGGCGTCGCCGCGGTGACATCGGAGGGCGGCGCCGGTTCGTCGTGGCCGTCGCTGAGCGCCATCGAATCGGCGATCAACCCGTTGCGGTGCTGCACCGCCTGCAGGGCCTGACCGAACTCGGCCGCCGACGCGTGCCGGTCACCGGCCTCCGAGGCCATCGCCGTCTCGATCGCCGCGCACACGTCGGCCGGGATTCCCTGCAGTCGCAGGTCCGGGACGGGCGTCGAACTGATGCGCAGGAAGTGGGCCACGACCTCTTCGCCCTGCTTGCGTTCGTGGGCGGCGGTGCCCGCGATGAGCGCGTAGAGCGTGGCGCCGAGGGAATAGACATCGGACTGCACGGTGGGTGGCGCTCCGGCGAGCACCTCGGGCGCGGTGAAGGCGATGGTGCCGGTGAAGAATCCCGTCGAGGTCTCGTAACCCCCGGCGATCCGCGCGATCCCGAAGTCGCTCAACTGCGGTTCGCCGTATTCGTTGACCAGCACGTTGCCCGGCTTGATGTCGCGGTGCAACGTGGCTGCCCGGTGCGCGGTCTCCAGGGCGCCCGCCAGCTTCACGCCGATGCGCAGTGCGTCGGGCCACCCGATCCGCCCGGACCGTCGGAGCCGCTCGGCGAAGGAGCCGCCCGAGTAGTACGGCATGACGATGTAGGGCCTGCTGCTGTCCGTCACGCCGACCTGCAGGATGTTCATGATGTTCGGATGCCCGGACAGGCCGCCCATCGCGTAACCCTCACGCAGGAAACGTTCCTGGTTGTCCTCGTTGAGGTCGGATGCCAGGACCTTGACGGCGACGCTGCGGCGCAACGATGTCTGGGAGCAGCGGTACACGACGCCGGCACCGCCGCGGCCGACCTCAACGGCGTCGGCGAACCCGGCCTCGGTCAGCTCGGCAATAATGCGTGCCTGTGCCGAGAACGGACCGCCACCCACGCCATCTCCAGCCATCCCGGGCTTTCGCCTTCCCGTCTGAGGCGGCGTTGCGCTGCCCATGTCCCGCGTTTCCCAGCGTTGTCCCTGCACGGGGGCTCTCATTCTGACAGAAACGGACAAAAATTCCGCCGGTGCCGACAATTGCTTCCCCGATACACGGTCGAGCGGCCTCAGCCGTTCAATCGGCGCCCGACAAAAGTCCGTGATGTGCTGCGCGACGGGTCAGTAGTCGGCTTCGGCGGCCAGGATCTCGGCCAGGAATGCGTCGGCGCCCGGTGCGCTCAGACGTGCTCGCGCGAACGCCCGGATCCGGTCCCGCACCTCACGGGTTTCGCCAGGGTCGGGGCGGCCCGCGACGGCGATCTCGGGTGCGGACCAGTCCCGGTTCCAGGCCGCCGATTCGGCCATCGGCAGGACCAGGCTGGCCCGGCCCCGCGCGTCGAGTACGCCGTCGATGCCGTCGAACCGGACCGCTACGCCGGTCGCCGGCCCGATGACCGCGATGCCGATCTCTGCGGTCACCACGCCGTCGGCGGCGCTACCGACGGACCACGACACGGTGTCCTCGGCCGCGTCGAACACCCCCGGCGGCACCGCGCTCCACGCGAGGGACGCGGTACCCGAGGCGATGGCACCGGAGCCACCCATCCCGGCGGCACCGGCCGCCAGCGCGTAGTCGTCCTGCCTGCGCGGCGCAGCCGCATCCGCCAGATCGGGCCATTCCGCCAACTCGGCGCACGACTCGATGAGTGCGGCCACCCGCGGATCGCCGTCGCGCAGCCAACCCACGAGCGCGCCCCGGTGTGGCTGCAGCAGTCCGGCCACATCGGAATCGAAGGTGTCCCCGGCGAAGAACGCCTCGGCGGCCGCGGTGAGTACCGCGATCTCGGCGTCCAGCAGGGCGGCATCCAGGTCGGCGATCCCGTCCGTGGTGCCGGCCGGCCACCAGCGGCGCAGCCAGTGCCCGAGCGCCAGCCGTCGCAGGGGGGCCAGGGCGCCCGCCGCCCAATCGACGCCGGACAGCTCCAGCGCGGTCGGGGTCCGGTCTGCCAGTGCGCCGACGAGGCCGACATGCCCGTCCTCCCCGAGCACCCGCCACAGCCAGTCGGCGGCCGCCACATCGGTGAAGGTGACCTGCACGGGGCCGGTCGGGTCGTCGACGGTCCAGGCCAGGACCGCGCCGGAAACCTCGAGCACGGCGACCGCCGGCGGTGCGTCGGCGCGGTAGTCGGTGGTCCACAAGCCTTGCTGGGCAACGAGTCTCATCGCGCGGCCACCAGCTCCAGCATCGCCTTGATCCGCTGCCGGTGATCCAGGCTGACCGAACGTGCCACTCCTTCGAGCAGCGCCCGCACCTCGTCGACGTCGGCGCACGATTCCTGCCACACGTCGCGGCCGTGCAGTCGCGCCCACAGCCGGTTCAGATAGGGCCGGGCGAACGACCCCAAGTCGTCGGTGACCTGCTGCTGGCGTGGGTGCAGCGCTTCCCCGGCGGCCAGGTAGCGCCGCGCGTGCAGCACGTAGGCCTCCTTCCTCAGCCGGGCCTGGATCAGCGCCGCCAGCGGATAGCGTGGCGCGGCGGTGTCGTTCAGCGGTGCCAGCTCGACGGCGACCTCGACCCCGGCCACCAGCGTCGCCTGCATGTCCTCGCCGAGCAGGCCCCACGGCGCACAGGCCCGGTCCACTTCCTCCGCGCACAGCAGCGGGACATCGGGCAGTTCGTCACGGTCCAGGGCGCGCCGCAGGGTGGCTCGCACCCGGTCCACGACGCTGCGGTTGAGCGGCCGATCATTGTCCGAACCGCCGTCGACGACCGGGGGTGGTTGCGGCACAGCAGAACTCAAGCCGATGTCGACGAGTGACCAGGGCAGCTCCGGCGCCGGACCGTGCGCCCGGGCACCCAGGTTGTAGGGCGTCGCGTCGGCCACCAGTGCGGTCCACACGCGCTGCCGGGCCGCCTGCGCCGTGTGGCCGTCGGCGTCGCCGAGCACCGTGGACAGACCGGCCAGGAACGGTGCCGTGATGGCCTCCGACGGCAGCACATCACGCCAGCTGCGCTGCAATTGAGCCGACAAGGCCGCCATCGCGCGGACATCGGCCACGTACCGGTTGAGCACCTCGATGGCGGTGCGGTCCCGGTCACCGTGGATGCCGCGTAGCACCTGTTCGGCCGTGGCCGAATCATCATGGACGGGTGCACCTTTGGTGATGGCCAGCTCGAAACAGGCGGGGAAGTACAGTTCCTGGGCATTGCCGGTGGTCAGCCGCAGCCGCCGCCGGTGCACCTTGAGGACCGCGAACCAGGCGGCGGTGGCACGCAACCGATCCCGGTGCGCCACGATCAGGTCGTACATCTCGGTGGCCACCTCGGCGGTCACGACCGGTGCCGAGTATTGCGGGTTGGACCGTAACCGCAGCACCAGCGGATCCAGGATGCGTTTGACGGTGCGGCTCAGCGGTCCACCGTCCTCGCTGCTGAGTACCTCGACGCCGGGCCCGACGGCCCGCCAGGCCCGGTCGATCACGGCTCGGCGCGGCTGCGCGGCGCGCACGCCGGCCGCGCGCGGCATGGCCTCGGCAGTCATCGCCCCAGAATAGGGTGCGTCGCACGAAGTTGGGTTCGGTAGCCACGCCGTCAGGTGACGCTGTGATCCATGTTCGACGTCCTCCTGATCGCCCTGCTCGTTGTCGTGTTCGTGCGCCGCACCGCCGCGGCTCCCGAGATCACCACGGTGCGTGCCGCTTTCGACGAGATGCTGCTGGGTAAGGGGCTGGTGACCGATTCGCAGCTCACCCTGATCCGGCACGGCACCAAAGGCCACGGTGTGGTGACGGCGTCGCAACCCACCGGGGCCACCCGCGAGGGCCATCGCGAGGTGGTGCTCGACCTGATGGTGCGCAAACCCGAGGGTGGCCAGTTCCCGGCTCACGAGACCACCCTGATCCCGGCAACCGCACTGGACCGCGTGTGCCCGGGCAGCATCATCGACGCCTACTACCGGTGCGGCGACGAGTCGGCCGTCGCCGTGTGTGTGCCGCCCGCCTGAGATATCGCGAACGTCGCCAACGCGGCCCAGTACACCGGGCTTGCCGACCTGTCCCCGTCGCGCCAGCGCCGCAGCTGTCCACGCTGCCAGCGGTTCACCGCCCGGCCGGTGTCCAGGACCGTGCCGTCCCGGTGGGCGGTATCCACCGACACGATCGTCTCCCCCATCGGATCACCGGCGTCGGCGTCGGTGAACTTGCGGTACCCGGCCGTGGTGGGCAGTGACCACAGGGTGGCCGTCACCAGTTCGGCGCCGGCGAGAACCATCGCGGCGACCAGACCGGTGGCCTCGTCGAAGCGGTAATCCCCGCCCGACGCGCAGGCCAGTAGCGCCACCTTCGGCGGGAACACCAGGTCCGACGCCATCAGGTCCGCGGCACTGAGCGGGCGGTGGTCGGCCAGGTGCACGGCGGCGCGTTCCGCGCTGCTGTCGGACGCGCTCGCATGCCCGACGAACATCAGCCGCCCCGGCCGCCGCGCGAGCATCCCGGCCAGCCAACCGCGGTCGGCGTCGGTGCGGCGGAACAATTCGACCACCGACACGACGGGCGGGAGCACGCGGTCGAGCACCGTCGCGTAGTGCCGGGCAGGCACACTGTCGGCGGCAGGCCGGCCCAACACCGAGCCCAGCGCCGAATCCGGGCGCTGCCCAGGCACTCTGGGGTCCAGGATGAGCAGCGCCGCAGTACCGGTGACGGGCACGGCGGGGCGCCGGGAGGCGACGATGTTGGCCGGGACCGCCATCAGCACATCGACCAGTTCCAGCAACCGGTAGCCCTCGGTGAGCTGGCGGGGTTCGGCATCCGGCCACGGAATCCGGGCCGGGACGGGGCCCTCTGCAGTGACGGCCTCGGTACGGGCGGCCAACATCTCGGCGACGACGGGGAACAGGGCGGGTTTGGCCAGCGCCCCGAAAGGTATGCGGCCCAGCCGGGCACTGGGCGCCACGAACAGCACCGCCCGGGGCGAGCGCACACATTCGGTCAGCAGATCCCAGCCGCGCGGCGCGATCAGCAGCACGCCGAGCCGGTAGGCCAGCAACACCTCCCGCTCGGGGTCGGTGAACGCGCCCAGGGTGAGGGCTCGCTCGAGTGCCTCCGTTGCGGTCTCACCCTCCCGCGGATCCGGCAGCGCGGCGTCGATCTCGTCCAGTGCCGCGAGCAGAATGGTCTCCTCGACCACCCAGGTGACGGTGCGTTCGGGCTGCCCGACGACGCGCAGACTCGCGTAGGTGGCGATGCCGAGGTCGGCGTACCGCAGCACCAGGGTCAGTGGTTCGGTCACGGCCACGTCGGCCACGCCGCTTCATCGGTGGTGACATCTCGACCGTATCGTTGCCGCGCCAGGGCGCGGTAGTGACCGAGAATGGTGTCCCGTCCGGGATCCATCTGCAGCGGCGGCAGCGGCCCCAACCGGGTCAACGACGGTCCGCCCGGACCGGGCGGACCGGCCGCGACGTCGGCCAGCTCGGGCTCGCTGTCGACGGCGACCACCGGTGGGCCGGCCCAGATCGGTGCGCCCGACTCTCCTGCTGGTTCGGTACTGAAACTGCCTCGGGCGCTGTGGTATTCGATGAGTTCCGCGGTCAGTGCAGTGTTCTCCCACTCCCAGGCCACCGCGAACGCGCCCGCCAGCATCGGCGCCGAGACCCGGGCGGCCCACCGCGACCGGGCGTCGGCGTCGGTGATCGAGTAGCGCACCGAATCCACCGCCAGCGCGGCGGGCACCTTGAGTTCGGCGGCCTGCTCCAGTTTGCCCATCGCGCGCCGGAATTCCGGGGTGCCGGTCGCGGCGAAGGTAGCACCCACCGATGCCTGGTGTTTGGCCTCGACCTCGTCCCAGTCGTCGTCCGGGTCACCGGCACCGTCGAAGCCCAGATCGGCCAGCGCGTCGGCGCGCCACACCGTGCCCAGCTGGTCATCGAGCCGGGCGTACTGCAGCCAGCTGCTGCGCGGCCATTCGTCGAGCAGTGCGCGGGCCTGCGCGATGAGCTCGACGGCGTCGGCGAATCTGCCGAAGAAGATCGGAATCCAGCTGCGCTGCAGCAGGATCCGGTGCAGGTGGAGCGGTTTGCCCAGTTCGCGCCAATGCCGCTCGGCGTTGGCCCAGCATTCGTCTGCCTGTTCGAGTGCACCGGCGGCCAGCCGGGTGAACCCCATATACAGCCAGCAGCGCGACACGTCGTGGGCGCGGGCGTACCGCGCGATCACCGGATAGGCCTGCGCGATCAGCGCATCGGTGCGGACATGGTCACCGGCCGACCACGCGGCCACCGCCCGCTCCAGTTGTGTTCGGGCCGTGTCCAGTTCCCAGCCGAGCGCCTCGGCGCGGGCACCGGCGCGGCGCAGCCAGGGGTCAGCCTCAGCCAGCCGGCCGGTCTGCACGCAGAAGCCGCCGAAGCCGCTGCCGGTGAGCACCAGCAGCCGGTCGTGGTAGATGCCGGTGTCGTCGATATCGGCGAGGACCCACTCCCACAACTCGACCGCGCGGTGATGCAGATCGTCGTCGGACAATGCGGTGGCACAGAGGATCCGCGCGTACGCGACCAGATAGCGGTGTTCGTCGTCCACCGGTTCGCCGAGTGCCCGCAACCAGTAGGCGGCGTCGTCGTGATCTCCCCTGGCGGCGGCCAGCCCGGCAGCCAGGAAGTCGGCGCGGCGTGTATAGCGGGCGATCATCTGGTCGGTGCCGGCATCGCGCCCGGATTGGTCGAGGTGCGCGGCCAGGCAGTCCCGGATGCGGGTGATGCATTCGGCAACACCGTCATTGGCGGTACGCACCAGGTAGATCTCCCCCAGCTGAGCGAACACCTCGAGCATCTGGTCATCGCGGTCGATGCGTGGCATCAGCGACAACAGCAGGTCCTTGGCGGCGCCTTCATCGGAAGCGAAGGCCAGCTCGCGGGCCCGTTCCAGGTCGCCGGGGATGGACATCGCGCCATCATAAGTGGACAACCGAAGACGGCGGGCGTGCCTGGCACGCCCGCCGCCAGGAGGGATTCTCCCGTCGCTTCGCTCGCCCCGACGGGGTGGGACGATCAGCTGCAAGAAACCTTGATCTCGAACTTCTTGCTGATCATCCCGGCCATGGGGTTCTTCAGGTCGGCGCCGGCGGCCTCACCGGTGATGGTGTAGGTGCTGCCGTCCACCTTGACATCGGCCGAGCCCGTGTTCGCGCCGCCCATGGCGGCCACGGCGAGCGCGTTGCCGTCGACCACGAGACCCAGCGACTCCACCTTCGGGGTGGCCTCGTCCGTCATGACGACGCCCAGGCCCTGCTGGCCGCCGATCGCGCCGCTGGCGATGTTGATCTTGCCGCCCTGCTTCACACAGGTCACGGTCTTCACGTCCAGGCCGGACAGGTCCTGGCCCTCCACCTTGACCACGGTGTTGCCACCGGAGCTGACCTGGCTGCTGCCGCTGCCCGCTGCGGTGCTCGACGTCGTGGTGCTGCCCTTGTCATCGGAGCAGCCGACCAAGACCGCGGCGGTCGCGATCATCCCGATGCCGGCAATCAGAACACGGTTCTTCGTCATGTCGTGTGAATCCCTTCGTTTCGCCCTGCGCCCCGGTGGCGCTGCGTGGGAGAAGTACATCGGGACGCCATTGCTACCGATCCCAAACTTCTCCGCGGTACGGTGGCGATATGGCCGATGACCAGCAGCCTTCCGTTCCGCCGGATCTCGGGTACGACGCCAACGGCGTGCCGACCTTCGAGTCGGTCCGGGAGAAGATCGAGAACCGGTTCGGCACCGCGATCGGTGCACAAGAGCTGGCCGAGGAGACTCCCGAGGGCCGCACGGTGGCCGAGCAGTACGAGAAGCGTCAGGAGGCGGCCGCCGAGCGCCTGCGCCAGATCAGGGAGTCGATGGATCACGGTGACGGCTGAGAGGTCGTTCACCGTCGAGGAACGACGTTCCCGGCTGGCCCGACGACACTTCCTGGCACCGCAGGGCGGGACCGTCGAAGACGTGACGTCGGCGTTGGTCGGCCTGCACGCCACCGATCCGGCCACCCCGTATCTGTCCTTGTGGGCGCGGGTGCCGGGGTTCACCGTTGCCGATCTCGATGGCGCGTTGTACGAACGACGTTCCGTGGCCAAACATCTGGCGATGCGCCGCACGCTCTGGGTGTTCGGCGCCGACGGACTGCCCGCGGTTCAGGCGGCATCGAGCGATCGGGTGGCCGCCAACGAGCGGCGCAAGCTGATCGCCGACATCGAGAAGGGCGGCATCGCCGCCGACGGTGCGGCGTGGCTGGACACCGCCTGCGCCGCGGTGCTGGCGCACCTGGACGAGCACGGCTCGACCGGCGCGGCGCAGCTGCGCACCGCGCTGCCCGAACTGGCGGGCAGCTATGACCCCGCGCCCGGAAAGAGTTGGGGCGGAGCCACTCCGGTGGCTCCTCGGGTGCTGACAGTGCTGGGGGTGCGTGGCGACATCGTCCGCGGGCCGAACACCGGCGTGTGGACGTCCTCACGGCCGCTCTGGGCGTCGCGGGCCTCCTGGCTGGGTGAGGGTGCCGTAGCCGACCCCGACGCCGCGGCCGCGGGTCTGGTCCGCACCTGGTTGCGGGCATTCGGCCCGGCCACCGTCGCGGACATCGCGTGGTGGTTCGGCCACACCTTGACCTGGACGCGGCGCGCACTGGCCGAGGTCGGTGCGGTCACGGTGGATCTGCACGGCTCACCCGGGGTGGTCCTGCCCGACGACCTGGAATCAGAACCCGCCGCCGAACCTTGGTGCGCGCTGCTACCCGGCCTGGATGTGACCACGATGGGCTGGTTCGACCGCGACTGGTATCTGGACGGTCACCGCGAGCGCGTGTTCGACCGCAATGGCAATGGCGGGCCCACCGCATGGGTCGACGGCCGGGTGGTGGGCGGCTGGGTTCACGACGCCGACGGCCGGGTCCAGGTACGGCTGACCGCCGACGTGACCGCCAAGTCCCGGAAAGCGCTGCAGCGCAAAGCCGACGAGCTGACGGCGTGGCTGGACGGCGTGCAGATCAAGCCGCGGTTTCCGTCCCCGCTGACCAAGGGCTGATGCGGCCGGCTACGCGCTGACCTTGCTGCGCCGCTTGCGGGTCGGCGCCGGGGCGGGCGCCTCCAGCATCTCCGCGAGGAATTGCCCGGTGTAGCTCTCCGGCGTCGCCGCCACGTCCTCCGGGGTGCCCTGCGCGACAACAGTCCCGCCGCCGGCGCCCCCTTCGGGACCCATGTCGACGATCCAGTCCGAGGTCTTGATGACATCCAGGTTGTGCTCGATGACGATGACCGAATTGCCCTTGTCGACAAGGCCGTTGATGACCTTGAGCAATTTGCGGATGTCCTCGAAGTGCAGACCCGTGGTGGGTTCGTCGAGGATGTAGACGGTGCGACCCGTGGACCGCTTCTGCAATTCGGCCGCCAGCTTCACGCGCTGCGCCTCACCACCGGACAGCGTCGGCGCAGGCTGGCCCAACCGGACATAGCCGAGCCCCACGTCGACCAGCGTCTTGAGGTACCGGTGGATCGAGGAGATCGGTTCGAAGAACTCGGTGGCCTCCTCGATCGGCATGTCCAGCACCTCGGCGATCGTCTTGCCCTTGTAGTGCACCTCGAGGGTCTCCCGGTTGTAGCGGGCGCCGTGGCAGACCTCGCACGGCACGTACACGTCCGGCAGGAAGTTCATCTCGATCTTCAGCGTGCCGTCACCCGAACATGCTTCGCAGCGGCCGCCTTTGACGTTGAACGAGAACCGGCCCGGCTGGTAACCGCGCACCTTGGCCTCGGTGGTCGCGGCGAACAGCGTGCGGATCTTGTCGAACACACCGGTGTAGGTGGCCGCGTTGGATCGCGGGGTGCGACCGATGGGCGACTGGTCGACGCGCACCAGCTTGTCCAGCTGGTCGATCCCGTTGATCCGCAGATGCCTGCCCGGCACCTGCCGCGCGCCGTTGAGTTTGTTGGCCAGCACCGTGGCCAGGATGTCGTTGACCAGGGTCGACTTGCCCGACCCGGACACCCCCGTCACCGCGGTCAGTACACCGAGGGGGAACGCGACGTCGACCTCTTTGAGGTTGTGCTCGCGAGCACCCACCACGGTGAGCTGGCGCTTGCGGTCCACCGGCCGGCGGATGGCGGGGATCTCGATGCTCTCCTTACCGGAAAGGTATGCGCCGGTGAGGGATTCCGGGTTCTTCAGCAGATCCTGGTAGGTGCCGCTGTGCACGATGCGCCCGCCGTGTTCACCCGCATACGGGCCGATGTCCACCACCCAGTCGGCGTGCGCGATGGTGTCCAGGTCGTGTTCGACGACGATCAGCGTGTTGCCCAGGTTGCGCAGCCGCACCAACGTCTCGATGAGCTTGCGGTTGTCG
Organism: Mycolicibacterium cosmeticum; assembly: GCA_016197365.1. GTDB lineage: Bacteria > Actinomycetota > Actinomycetes > Mycobacteriales > Mycobacteriaceae > Mycobacterium > Mycobacterium cosmeticum_A. The sequence goes on from JACPVS010000009.1 coordinate 57,847, forward strand.
CGCTGATGCAGGCCGATGGACGGTTCGTCGAGCACATAGAGCACCCCGACCAGGCCGGAGCCGATCTGGGTGGCCAGCCGGATGCGCTGCGCCTCGCCGCCGGACAGCGTCGCCGCCGCCCGGGACAGTGAGAGGTACTCCAGGCCGACGTCGAGCAGGAACCCCAGCCGGGACTGGATCTCCTTGAGCACCTGCCCGGCGATCGCCTGCTCCCGACTGCCCAGCGTCAGGGCGTTCAGGAACTCGGCACAGTCGGCGATGGACAGTTCGGCGACCTCGGCGATCGACTTGTCACCGTGAGTGCCCGCAGCCAGGGTCACCGCGAGGATCTCCGGCTTGAGCCGGGTTCCCGAGCACTCCGGGCACGGGATGTCCCGCATGAAACCCTCGTAGCGCTCCTTCATCTGCTCGGAGTCGGTCTGCTCCATGCGCCGCTGCAGGAAGGCCAGCACGCCCTCGAAGTCGGCGTAGTAGGACCGGGTGCGTCCGTACCGGTTCTTGTACCGCACGTGGACCTGGTGGTCGGAACCTTCCAGAATCGCCTTGCGCGCCTTGGCCGGAAGCTTCTTCCACGGGGTGTCGACGTCGAAGCCCAACGCATCACCGAGGCCGGCCATCATCCGGGTGAAGTACTCGGCGGTGTGGCCCATGGACCAGGGCGCGACCGCGCCCTCGGCGAGCGTCAGTTCCGGGTCGGGGACGACGAGTTCCGGGTCGACCTCCTTCTTGATACCCAGGCCGGTGCATTCCGGGCAGGCGCCGTAGGGCGAGTTGAAGGAGAAGGACCGCGGCTCCAGGTCATCGACGGCCAGGGGGTGGCCGTTGGGGCAGGCCAGCTTCTCGGAGAACCGTTGTTCGCGATGCGGGTGGTCGTCCTCCCGGTCCACGAAGTCGAGGACGACGATACCGTCGGCCAGGCCCAGCGCGGTCTCGACCGAATCCGTCAGCCGTTGCTTGGACGAAGCCTTGACGGTGAGGCGGTCGACGACCACCTCGATGTCGTGCTTCTCCTGCTTCTTGAGCTTGGGCGGCTCGGTCAGCGGGTACACGACGCCGTCCACCCGCACCCGGCTGTAACCCTGCGAGTTCAGCTTGTCGAACAGGTCGACGAATTCGCCCTTGCGGGTACGCACCACCGGCGCGAGCACCTGGAACTTGGTGCCCTCCTCCATGGCGAGTACCTGGTCGACGATCTGCTGCGGGGTCTGCCGCGCGATGCGCTCACCACACACCGGACAGTGCGGCGTGCCGGCCCGCGCGTAGAGCAGGCGCAGGTAGTCGTAGACCTCGGTGATGGTGCCGACGGTCGAGCGCGGGTTGCGGTTGGTGGACTTCTGGTCGATGGACACCGCCGGCGACAAGCCCTCGATGAAGTCGACGTCGGGTTTGTCCATCTGCCCGAGGAACTGCCGCGCATAGGCCGACAGCGACTCGACGTAGCGGCGTTGCCCCTCGGCGAAGATGGTGTCGAACGCCAGCGACGACTTACCGGACCCGGATAGACCGGTGAACACGATCATCGCGTCGCGGGGCAGGTCAAGGTCCACGCCGCGGAGATTGTGCTCGCGCGCACCCTTGACGATCAGACGGTCAGACACACTGTCCCTTTCCTAGTCCTGCTGTTTCCCGCGACGCTTCGCTCCTGCCCGCGGGAACCGAAGGCAGAACAATCCTCCGCCATGCTAGGTGCCGGTACCGACAAGCCGGATAGCGTGGCAGTCATGACAGCCCTCACCGACGACTACACCGGCCACGTCGACGGCGGAACCGCAGCCCGGCGCAGCCTGCCCGCGGCCACCATCGTGAAGGCGTCGGTCGGTCCGATGGACAACAACGCTTACCTGATCACGTGTTCCGCGACCGGGAAGACCCTGCTCATCGACGCGGCCAATGACGCCGACCGGCTCATCGAGCTGATCAGGACGCACGCCCCCGACATCTCTCTCATTGTGACCAGTCATCAGCATTTCGACCACTGGCAGGCGTTGCAAGCGGTGGCGGACGCCACAGGCGCACCGACCGCCGCCCACGCTCTGGACGCCGAGCCGCTGCCCGTCACGCCCTACCGGATCCTGTCCGACGGCGACACCATCGCCATCGGCGACCTCACCTTCGACGTCATCCATCTGCAGGGCCACACCGAGGGATCGGTCGCGCTGGCGCTGCGCGGCGCAGACGGGGACGTCACGCATCTGTTCACCGGGGACTGCCTGTTCCCCGGCGGCGTGGGCAAGACGTGGCAGGACGGCGACTTCGACCGGCTGCTCGGCGATGTCAGCACGAAGGTGTTCGACCGCTATCCCGATTCGACGGTCGTCTACCCCGGCCACGGCGATGACACGACGCTCGGAGCCGAGCGACCACATCTCGCCGAGTGGCAGAAACGCGGGTGGTAGCCCGATGAGCACCTGGCCCGTGCCCGTCAAGCCCGGACCCGGTCAGGAGTCGGTGTGGGATTACCCACGCCCGCCCCGGCTCGAAGAATTCCGCGGATCGATCACCGTCGAGCTCGGTGGCGAACGCATTGCCACGACCGACCGCGGCTGGCGGGTGCTGGAGACCAGCCATCCCCCGACGTATTACCTGCCGCGCGCGGCGTTTGCGGACGGTGCGCTCCGCGATGCGCCGGGCTCGTCGTGGTGTGAATGGAAGGGCGCGGCGAACTACTACGACGTGGTGGCGGGATCGGTGGTGGCGGAGCGCGCGGCGTGGACGTACCTGACACCGACGCGCGGCTTCGAACCGTTGACCGGAGCGGTCGCGGTGATGGCGGCGGCCGTCGACCGCTGCACCGTCGACGACGAGGAGGTCCGGCCCCAGCCCGGCGGCTTCTACGGCGGGTGGATCACCAGTTGGGTGACCGGTCCCTTCAAAGGCATCCCCGGCTCGATGGGCTGGTAAATCGGGGGTCCAGGCTCACTTCCATGCGACGGACAGCCGCTTGATCCCGTGGATGAACGCCGACCGCAGGATCGCCGGCTCGTCGATCGCCATGATGTCGGGGACCTGGCGGTACAACTCGTCGAACAGCACCCGGACCTCTCGGCGGGCCAGGTTGGCGCCCAGACAGAAATGCGCGCCGCCCGCGCCGTAGCCGATCTGCGGGTTGGGGTCGCGGGTCACGTCGAACCGATAGGGATCGGCGAACCGCTGCTCGTCACGATTGGCCGAGGTGTACCACATGGAGATCTTGTCGCCGGCCTTCATCGGGATGCCGCGCATCTCGATGTCCTCGGTGAGGTTGCGCCGCATGAAGATCAGCGGCGAGCCCCACCGCACGATCTCCTCGACCGCCATCGGCGCGATGGCGTCGAAGTCGTTCCACCAGATGTCGCGCTGCTCGGGATAGCGCGTCAGTGCCACCATCCCGTGGCTGATGGCGTTGCGGGTCGTCTCGTTGCCCGCCGCCGAGAGCAGGATGAAGAAGGACGCGATCTCCGCGGAGCTCAGCCGCTCGCCGTCCACCTCGGCCTGCACCAGGTTGGTGGTCAGATCCTCGGCGGGCTTGGCCCGCCGCTGTTCGGCCAGATCCATCCCATAGTTGGCGAGATTGGTTGAAACCTTGAGGATTTCGTCGTAGTCGCCGCACACTTCGTCATCCCCGGCGCCCAGCAGCACCGTGGTCCATCCGAAGATATCGGCCTCGTCCTCTTCGGGTATGCCCATCAGGTCGCAGATGATCTGCAGGGGCAGCTGCCCGGCGACCTCGGCGACGAAATCCGCCTCGCCGTCGGGGTGGCGCTCGAGCATCTGCGCGACCAGCCGGCGGGCCCGTTCGCGCACGCTGTCCTCGATGCGGGCCACCACCTTGGGGGTGAAGGCCCGGTTGACGATCCCCCGCAGCCGCAGGTGACGCGGATCGTCGAGGGTGATCATCGAGCCGAAGAATTCCGAGATCTCGGCGGGCACGTCGGACAGCGACGTGCTGGTGGGGCTCGAGCTGAAGATCTCCGGGTGCCTGCTGGCATGGCGGACGTCGTCATAGGTGGTCAGCGCCCAATGCCCGGCACCCGAGGGGAACCCGGCGAACTCCGGCACCCCGAAGAAGGTGATGGGCGACTCGCGGCGCAGGGTGGCGAAAGCACCGTCGCGGAGGTCGTCGTCCCATTCCCAGAACGCCAGTGCGCCGAGATCGATGTCGCCGAGTGGCACGTCGGGCGGCGGCGCACCGTTGCGGCGGGGCGGGATACCGGTGTGGCTCAACGTTGCGGTCATGGCTCGACCTCCCTCAGGCCGAGTGTGACACCGCAGCGGGGGGTCTGTCGCCGATTCGTCAGACCTTGGCGATGACCTGTTCCCCGAACTGCTGGACGGCTTCGATGGCGTGGGCCAGGCTGTCCCCGGGTACCTGTGCCTGGACCCAGGTGACACCGAGGTCGGCCAGCCTCGCGACACCGTCCAGGTAGGCGGCGGCGTCGAAGCCGTCCGCGCCGGGCACCCCGCCCTGGTTGTTGCTGAAGGTGATGTCGACAGTCGCCGGGTCGCGACCGGCCTCATCGAGGCGGCGGCGCAGATCGTCGATGCCCGCCTTGAGCTCATCGAGTGATTCCAGCGACGCCGTCCGGGCGGTCTGGGCGAGGATCGCCGGAGCGGGGAACGGGCACCACCCGTCGCCGTACTGCGCTACCCGGCGCCGGGCGGCACCGGTGTTGCCGCCGATCCAGATCGGTGGCGCGACGGCCGGGCGTGGATGCGCGGTGATACCGACGGCGGTGAAGTGCTTGCCCTCGAAGCTGTAATCGTCGGTGGTCCAGATGCCCCGGATCACCCGTAGCGCCTCTTCCACCAGCTCGGGACGCTCGTCGAAATCGACACCCAGCGCCGCGAATTCACGCTTGAGGTAGCCGACGCCGACGGCCAGGGTGAATCGACCGCCCGACAGCAGGTCCAGCGTCGCGCCGGCTTTGGCGACCACGAACGGGTTACGGTACGGCAGCACAACCACATTGGGGATGAGTCGCAGCGTCGAGGTGTGCGCCGCGGCGAACCCCATCGCCACGAATGGATCGAGCGCGTCGTGTCCTCCGGCCCGCAACCACTTCTCGGTGGGTGCGGGATGGTCGGTGAAGCCGAATCCGCCGAACCCCGCCGCCTCCGCCGCTGCGGCGACCGCCGCCACGCCCGCGCCCCCCACCAGCTCCGGGTTGTACGGGTGGCTGTGCATCGGGTGGGTGAAAGCGAATTTCATCGGGCTCCGTTCGGGGATGTGTAGCTCGGCCTGCCGAGACCGAGGGCGTGTTGGGCGATCATGTTGCGGAAGACTTCCAGCGTTCCGGCGTAGATCCCGGTCGGCGCGGCCAGCCGGAAGATGTACTCGGCTCCCCCGTCATCGGCGGCGCCCGGGGTGCCCGCGGGCAGCGCGCCCGCCGTCCCCAAGAGGTCCATCAGATCCGGCGACACGTCGCGCATCGTCTGCGCGATGGCCACCCGGCCGTACATGCCGGGCGCGCTCATGGCCGCTTCCATCCGCGCCACCGCGCGGCCGAGCCGGTAGGACGGTGGCGCGTCGGCGGCGATCCGGTCCACCGCCTGGGCCATCAAAAGGACGTGGTCGGTCATCACCGCGATGGTCTGCAGGCCGCCCGCCTCGCGCTCGCCGGTGCCGTGCTCGGCGTCCAGTGCCCCGCGCAGCACCGCCCAGCCTCCGTTGACCTCACCGATGCGGTAGCGGTCGTCGATGCGCACATCGCTGTAGAAGGTGATGTTGGTGCGGTCGCCGTCCACGGTGCGGATGCCTTGGATCTGCACACCCGGTGAGTCCAGCGGCACCAGGAACATGGTCAGGTTGCGGTGTTTCGGCCCGGCGGGGTCGGTACAGGTGAGCAGGAAGACGTAGCCGGCGTTGTGCGCGTTGGAGGTGAACATCTTGGAGCCGTTCACAATCCAGCCCGCACCGTCGCGCACGGCGCGCGTCTTGCAGGTGGCGACATCGGAACCGCCGTCGGGCTCGGTGTAGCCCAGGCACAGCCGCAACTCGCCGGAGAGCACCCCGGGCAGCACCTCGGCGACCAGTTCGGCCGACGCGAAGCGTTCCACCGTGTGCGCGACCATGGCGGTGGTGCCCCAGTGGAACCACGGGGTGTGTGCCCGGCCGATCTCCAGCTCCCAGATCCGGCGGCGTACCGCACTGAACCCGCCGTCCGCCGCACTGCGGTAGTCGCGTGCCAGGTAGCCGGCCGCGCCGAGTGCCAGATGTACTGTCTCGTCGAAGTTTTCACCGGTCTCACGATCCCGGCGGATCACCTCGTCGGTGACGACGTCGGCCAGGAACGCTCTCAGCTCATCCTGGAACGCCAGGTCCTCGTCGGTCAGCGGTACCCGGGAGAAATCCACTCAGACACCGTGACAGTTGTTTCACTTTTTGTAAAGAACATCGAGTAAAGGCTGCATGGAGAGACGAAAGAGCCCGGCACACCGTGGTGCGCCGGGCTCTTCGAACTCGATATCAGGACGTGTGCACGATGAGCACGTCGACCTTGGATCGGCGTGCCACGTTCGCGGGCACCGAGCCCAGCAGCCGGCCCGCGATGGTGCTCAGGCCGACGTTGCCGACCACCAGGAGGTCCGCTCCCGAGTCGTTGGCCAGGTCGACCAGCGCGTCGACGGGTGCGCCGACGATGGCCTTCTCCTCGACCTCTTTGACTCCGGCAGCCTTCGCCCGATCGCTCGCCTCCTTGAGGATCGCGTAGATCGGGGCGTTGCCGGTGGTCTTGTAGCCTTCGTCCTTCAGGACGTCAGCGGCGTGGTGGTCCTCGCTCTGCGGGAAATATGCGGTTGCGACGATGAGCTTCGCACCCGATCCAGCAGCGATCTCTCCGGCGCGTTCCACGGCACGCAGGGACGAATCAGATCCGTCCGTGCCGACGACCACGGTCCGATAGGCGCTCATTCATGCCCTCCAAGTGTCAGAACCTTATTCATAGCTACGCCACCCGAGACAGTAACCCTTTGCTCGACGGCCGTGGGCGCGATTGGCGACACCCGGCGCGTCGACGTCCGTCCCGGCGGCGTCGTTCGGGTACCGATGCTAGCCGCCGGGCACCCGGATCAGGCGTTATGGTGACGCAGGACATGGCCAGCACGTGACCGGCGTCAAACCTGCGCCGCCTCTTTGCCGAAGATCACAACGGCGCCCAATTTCGTTCACTGCGCCGATGTTTGGGCACCTCAGCCGTGGCGGGGATCGTAATTCGACAACGGTGGGTGCGGCACCTCGGCGGCAAAATCACTGTCCGAGAACGTGTACCGGTGACCGGAGGGTGACCAGGTGCGGTAGCGGCGCCGCGAGCCGGGTATTACCGTTCTGCCCAAGAGCAGAAAACGGGGGTCGGCCAGGTGGAACTGTCACAGCCCACGCTGCGCCACCGCGATCCGGCAGCGCTTCTGCGGGCCGGCCGCCTCGACGGTGTCCTGGTGGCGGTGTTCGCCGTCTCGGTCAGTGCGGCCGGTGCCGCCCGCCCGTCCCTGTGGTTCGACGAGGCGGCCACCATCTCGGCGGGCACCCGCACGCTGCCGCAACTGTGGGGTCTGTTGGGCAATATCGACGCGGTGCACGGGGCGTACTACCTGCTGATGCACGGGTGGTTCGCGGTGTTCCCGGCCACCGAATTCTGGTCCCGGTTCTCCAGCTGCCTGGCGGTCGGGCTCGCCGCCGCCGGCGTCGTCGCGCTCGGCCGCCGGTTCGTGAGGCGTTCGTCGGCCGTCACCGCCGGTGTCGTGTTCGCGATCCTGCCCAGGATCACGTGGGCCGGCATCGAGGCGCGGTCCTACGCGCTGACCGCGGCGGTCGCGGTGTGGTTGACGGTGCTGTTGGTGGCCGCCTCCCGTCGGCGACGGCCGGGCCTGTGGGCCTGGTACGGCGTGGGCGTGGCGCTGGCCACCCTGCTCAACGTGTTCATGGTGCTGCTGGTGCTGGTGCACGCTGCCTACATCGTCAGCCTCGGACCCCGCCGACCCGCACGGGCCTGGGTGGGCACCACCGCGGCGGCGATCGTCGCGATCGCGCCGTTCCTGTTCTTCTGCCGTACCCAGATCGCGCAGGTGCACTGGATCTCGCCGCTGTCGACCGGCACCTTCGGCGAGATCCTCGGGAAGCAGTACTTCGACCAGAGCGTGGCCTTCGCGGTCTGTGCCGCACTGATCCTGTTGTTGCCCCTGCTGTTTCGCCGGCTGCGGCCGACCGAACCCGGCGCGGGCGCCCTGATCCGGCTGAGCCTGGCCTGGATGGTGCTGCCGACCGTCGTCATGCTGGCGTATTCGGCTGTGGCCGAACCCCTCTACTACCCGCGGTATCTGACCTACACCTCCCCCGCCATGGCCCTGCTGCTGGGCGTGTGCATCGTGGGTCTTGTGCGCACCCGGGAACGTGCCACCGCCGTGGTGGCCGTCCTCGCCGTCGCCGCGACGCCGAACTTCCTGTTCGTGCAGCGTGGGCCGTACGCGAAGGAAGGGATGGATTTCAGCCAGGTCGCCGACGTCGTCACCGCCCATGCCGCACCCGGGGACTGCCTGATCATGGACAACACCACGACCTGGCTGCCGGGCCCGATCCGCCCGCTCACCGCGGCCCGGCCCGCGGCCTACGCCGCACTGATCGACCCAGGCCGCGGGATGCGCGCCGCCGACCGAAACCGGCTGTGGGATGCCCATCTCGGCATCTGGGGCGTGGCTGATCAGATCCGCCGCTGCACCGTGTTGTGGACCGTCTCCCAGCGCGACCGGGCCGTGCCCGAACGGGAAAGCGGCGCAGCGCTCGACCCCGGACCGCGGTTGCGCCGGGCACCGGCCTACCAGGTGCCCGAACGGATGGGTTTCCACATCGTGGAGCGCTGGCAGTTCAATTTCGCGCAGATCGTGAAATCGACCCGCTGACGGGTCAGTACAGCTCCGGGCGCCGGTCGGCGAACAGGTCGACGTGCTCTGTCAAGGACTTGTTGTGGGTGACCGTGAGGTCGACGTCGGCGATGGCGATCCCCGAGCCGGGCCCGACACTGTCGAGTACCCAACCGTCGGGCGACACGACCACGCTGCCCTCGGTCCACGGTTGCCCGCGTTCCACCCCGGTGCGGTCACAGCAGGCGACGGCCACCTTGCTGGCCCGAGCGGTGGCCATGGCGTTGATGACTTCGCCGGCATGCTCTCCGTCCGGTCGCGGGAACAACGGCCAATTCACCGGTGCTGCTATGAGTTCGGCACCGGCCAACGCCACCGGCCGGGTCAGTTCCGGGAATTCCACGTCGTAGCAGATCATCACCGCGATGGCGCCGTGGCGGGTGGCGAGCACCTGCGGTGCGACGGCACCGGGGGTGAAGATCAGCTTCTCCCGATCCCACAGGTGCGACTTGCGATAGAAGCCGAGTACGCCGCTGCCGTCCAGCATGACCGCGCTGTTGTACAGCAGTCCGTCCGGGCCGATCTCGGGGAATCCGCCGATCACGATCGCGTCGCCGGCCGCGGCCATCCAGTCGGTGAACGGCTCGGCAGCGGCGGGCAGCGCGAGCGACCGGGCCTCGTCCGCGTCGCCGAACATGTACCCGGAGGTGGCGAGTTCCGGCAGGATGATGACGTCGGCACCGTCCGCGACGGCCGTCCGGATCTGCTCGACGATCAGGCCGCCGTTGGCATCGGGTGCGCCGAGCACTGGCGCGATCTGACAGCACGCGATCCGGGTCATCAGCGAAGTGTAGTCACGGTGCCCCGGTGGGAGCCTTGAGCGCGGGGGCGAACCGTATTGCAGTGCACCGACACTCCCATCGGGCATGGCGGCGCATGTTCTCACAGATTCCTAATAAGTGGAGGGCTGGCGCGGGCATCGGCGCCGCAGCAGCCGCGAGCGCACCACCGCACGCTAATGCCGGAGATTTGCCCACCAGACGCGAACCTTGCAACAACCGGCTGCACCGCCTTTGCCGAGGAAATCGGGCCCGTCGCACTGTCCGTCAACGGGGGGCCGCGGTCGTCAATTAAGGCTTCCCACAGGCTGCTTCGCACTCACGCCGAGTACCGCAGGCTGGCGATTTAACGAACGATGTTCTGCGTCAACACTTTTCGTTCCGCACTCAGCTCCCGTTCGGCACGCACCGGAATCGTCGACCGAATGTCCTGCAGTTGATTTCATGGGTGACGTCTGTAGGTTTCCTGTGAGACGCACCGACCTTGGCCGCCGGCACAAGGCCAACCATCAGTCGAGAAACACCACACCGGGGAAACGACATGAGTGCACGGGCGGACGCAGACGATCAGAATCCGGCGACCGGACGAAAGCGTGGCCGGCATCGCGTCCGCCGGCAGCGAGCCGCGGTGCCCTACGGATGGCTCGGGGCCGGCGTCGTCGGGCTCGGCATCGCCGCGGTGAGCGGTTCGGGTGTCGCACAGGCCGATAGCGGGAGCAGCAAAGCCGAAGACACCGGGCCCAGCAAAAGTGACGACCAGCCCGCAACCAAGACCGCGTCGTCGACGGCTGCCGCAACCGGAAAAACCACAGCGACCACGCCGAAACAGCGCGTAACGGCGGCCGAGACGGCGTCATCCATGAAGAAAGCCGATGATATCGAGAAGCCGTCGGCACGAGCCGGATCCACCCGCGTGGCCGCCGCCCGAGTCAAGAATTCAGACCCGACCGCGACTACCGAAACTCCCGCGCCTACAGCGAAATTGGACAGCAGGAAGCGCGGCATCGCCGCCGCGGCTGCGTCGCCGCAGCCGAAGGCGGCCATCACCGCGTCGGCTCAGCCCGCGACGGCGAGCGCCTTGGCGGCACCCGCCCCGCCGGCACGACGACACTGGATACTGCGCAAGTTCTTCAACCTCACCCCCACCATCTCCGTGGTCCCAGGCCAGACAACACAGGCCAACGGGACGATCAAGGGAGCGATACGCGGCGTAGACGGCGACGGCGACACGCTCGGCTACACCGCGAGCAAGCCCGCCCACGGGAGCGTCGCGGTCAGCGCCAGCGGCGCCTTCGTCTATACGCCGGGATCCGGGTTCGGTTCATCGGGAGACACATTCACGGTTACCGCCACCGACGATCTCCCGTCGAACGGTCCCCATGTGCACGGCCCGCTGGGTTTCCTGGTTCCCGGCTTCGGCTCGACGGCCGCCGTCTCCGTGTCGATCGCCGGCCGCACGACGACTCCCACGAACCCGACGAACCCGACAACACCCACCAATCCCACGACTCCGACCAATCCGACTTCGCCCGCCACCGCCGCGGCGCGACTCGGTTGGGGCGCACCGTCGAGGTCCACCGTCTTCACCAGTGCGGCAAGCCTGGCCAATGGCTGGGGCGTGTATAACTCGCCCGGGCACGCAGGGTACGGACGGCGCACACCCGCTGCGATTTCGTTCGGCAACGAAGGCATGGTCATCACCGGCGACCCTGCAGGCAACACCGGGGGCATGGCATGGATGCCCGGCCAGAAATACGGTTCCTGGGAGGTCCGGATCAAGGTGCCCCAAGGCGCCGCCGACTACCAGGCCGTCGCGCTGCTGTGGCCGGACGCCGAGAACTTTCCCGTCGGCGGGGAGCTGGACTTTTTCGAGATGACCAACGACGCCACCCGCCAGCGGATAGGCCACTTCCTGCACTATTCGGCGCAGAACCGCACCGAGTGGGCCTTTTCGCAGGTCGATGCAACCCAGTGGCACCACTATGCCGTCAGCTGGACACCGCAGAAGATCACCTACTACATCGACGGCAATCCGGTGTTCAACTCGACCGACACTTCGCATTTCCCGCCCGGCGCAATGCATTTGGCCCTTCAGCTGGATGCGACGGAAAAGCGTCCGATCAACTTGGCAGGCGGCGCACGGATGCAGGTCGCGTGGGCGCGGATGTACCCGCTGAACCAGATCGACTGAAATCCCCCGCCGGGGCTACGAGCTGCTCTCGGTACTGGCGGCCAGCCGGGACTGACCCGCCATGGCGTGCCTGCCGACGAACGGCCTTGCATGCGGGGAGGTTTCGGGGAAACGACGGTGCAATCCGTCGATCAGCCGGTGCGCCTCGTAGAGTTCGCGCCGCAGGTCGCCCGCCCGAGGGTCCACGCGCGAGTTGCCGCGGGCCCGGGCGCGCCTGTTTCGCGCGTCGACGATTTCGAGCTTGCGCGAGATGTCGGAGACCTGGTCGTACAGCGCCTTGAGTAGCTGTCGCGCCTGGCTCACCGCCGCATCTTCAGTCACACGGGCATCTTCTCATCATTTTTTAAGGTGCGCGCACCGGGGGGTGGCATTTTGCGGCAATTGACGCATCCTTCTCCGGCCCGCTGAATACCGCGTCTTTGCTCACGAATGCCGCGACCTGGCAAAGCCCGAGAAAGAATGGTTTGCCCAGCTCAGAACTCACATTGCACGCCGGCCGTCGGTGAGCGAAATTCGAACTTGACGGCTGTTGACAGTTGCCTCACAGTATCCGTCATGCGAGCCACCGATGAAGCAATACAGATTCAGGAAATCGTCCAACGGCTCGTCGTGACCAACACCGAAATACCCGCCGATGACGTCGCCAAGGCGGTCCAGGACGCCTACGCGCTGTTCGCGGGAAACCCCATCCGGGAGTTCGTCCCACTGTTCGTCGAGCGCCGGGCCCGCGTCACGCTCGGGCAGCTCGCCCCGGAGTTGGTCTGGTCGACCTAGCGCCGCCTCAGGACGTTTGCGGCGACGTGGCGGGGTGATCGATCTGTTCACGCAGGATGTCCCCATGCCCGGCGTGCCTGGCGAATTCCTCGATCATGGCCAGCAGGGTCCACCGCATGCTGACCGTGCCTTCGCGAGGGTTTCGCTTCGTGTCGTCGAGTGAAAATCCGGAGGCGATGGTCCGGGAGCGTGCGCTGGCGCGCTCGAACTCGGCGATCACGTCGTCGACCGTCTCATCGTCGGCCACGGCGAAGGTGCCCTCGTCCCGCTCGGAGTATCCGTCGCACTCGGAGGCGTCCAACGTTCCCCAGAACCGTTGGAACCAGATCCTTTCCGCCGCAGCCGCATGTTTGATCAGCGAGATCGGCGTCGTCAGCGAGGCGACCAACCGTCGGCGGGCATCCTCGTCGGACAGACCCCGCACGGTGGCGATGAGCGCCTCACGGTTGTGGTCAAGCATGGTCTCGATCGTGTCGCGCTCAGAGCGGCCTGGAGCAGGCATGGTGTATTCCTTCCATTTGGGGGTGCTTCGAGTTCTGGATCCACTGGTGCCCTCCCGGCGACCAGAGGGCCACGGACCACAGGGCGCGGGCCCGGGTGTTTCATGTCGAGTTTGGGGCGGACTCGGCGAGGGGTCGACATCACATCGAGGACGGCGATCGCGTGGACTCGGCAGACGCCAGGTCGCCCCTGCGCCGCGGGAATGGACGTCCGGTTCGGGCGGCGATTGCCAGCTAGGTGTTCAGCGTACGCCCGATCAGGGTGTCGACAGCGCACCGTCGTGCCCTGGCATCGCCCGCCCGTCACCTAAGCTGACGACATAGACCGGTGGGGTACGCCGACGGCGACCACCATCCGCCGAGCCAGCGACGAGGAGGACGGGCCGCGTTGACGATTTCACCGACAGCGCCGGCCCGGTTGAAGCGGGTGGACAGTGGCCTCTGACGAGCCTCGGTTGCGGGATCGCTTCAATCGCAGCGCACGACTCGGTCGCGTCGCGGTTTCGCAACTCTCCCGGGTAGCGTGGCGTCGCCTCCGCGAGCCGTTCATGTCCGAGGCGGGCAAGGTGGTCGCGCGGGATCGCGAGATGCTCAGGCTCGCCGATGATCTGGTGTCCGCACTCGGGTCCATGAAGGGCGCGGCGATGAAATTCGGGCAATCGATCTCGCTGCTCAATCTCGGATTGAGTTCGGCAGAGGCGCGGGCCGAGTTCACCAAACGGCTCGCGCCCCTGTATCGGCAGGCACCCCCGACGGACAACGACATCATGTTCGAGCTGCTGGATCGCGAACTGGGCGCCTGCCGGGACCAGTTGGTGTCCATCGAATCCGAACCCATCGCCGCGGCTTCGTTGGGACAGGTGTATCGGGGCACACTCGCCGATGGCCGGACGGTGGCGGTCAAGGTGCAATACCCTTCTGCGAAGTCCGCGGTGGCCGCGGATCTCAGAAACCTCGCGCTGCTCTCCCGGCTCCGCGCCCGGGACTTTCCGAACCTCGGCCTCGCCGAATTGGTGGCAGAGATCAGTGACCAGATCCATCTGGAGCTCGACTACGAGCGCGAACTCGACAACCACCGACAGGTGTACCGCGCCCACGTAGGACACCCGGCGTTTCGCATTCCAGAGCCAATCGAGAACCTCTGTACTGCAAAGGTATTGACGACGGAGTACCTGGAAGGCACAACATTGGACCAGCTCGGTCCGGTGAGCCCGGAGACCGCCAACACGTTGGGTGAGGCGCTGTACCGCTTCTACTGCGGCGGCCTGTACACGGCCGGGCAATTCTGCGCGGACCCGCACCCGGGCAACATCATTGCTCTCGACGACGGCACCGTGGGTTTCGTCGACTTCGGGCTGTACGTGACGATGGATACCGAGCAGATCACCCTCGAACGCGCCATCTTTGCCGCCGTGCTGGCAAGTGATGCGCCGAGAGTCCATGCGCTGCTGCGATCCGGCGGGTTCATCGTGGACGAATCGGCCATGCCAGAGGAGGTGGCGCTGGGCTACCTGGCCGCCATCGGCGCCTGGCATTTGGCCCCGGGCGTGGTCACAGTGACGCCGGAGTCCGCGCTGCTCTCGGTATCCGAAGGCATGTTGCCGAGTTCCAGTTTCCGCGAATGGATCTATCAGCAGCGGGTTCCCCGGGAACATCTGTTCTCGCGCCGCACCGAAATGAATGTCTGTGCGCTCCTTGGTGATCTGCAGGCGAGCGCGCCGTGGCGGGCGATCTCTGAGGAATGGATTCTGAATCGGGAACCGGCGACCGACATGGGGCGTCGCATCGCCCAGTGGGAGTCGCGCTGACCGCGTTGCCGGCGACCGCGCCCTACACCGCCGAGAACACCGGTCCAGGCTTGGGCGGGTTGGCCATGATCGCCGGCAAGATGAACGCGGTGACATAGCGGCGCACCTGGTCGGGGTCTTGCGCGCCCGGGACGAGGCCGACCAGGAAGGCCATCGCCGTGCCGACCAGGAACTTGGCGGCATCCTTACTACCGATGCCCTTGCGGAGAAAGGTGTTGTCCGCCTGCACCATTTGGTCGAACAGTGGCTCGAGAAAATCCATGTACTGCTGGGCATTGACCAGAAGCTGAGCGACATTGCCCGTGTCGGTCTGCTCGGCGAACACCGCGAACAGCGGATCGCGGGCGAGGTCGGTCGCCACCATCACGTTGGCCTCGACGACGAGGGTCGCCAGGTCGGGGTCGGGTCCCAGCCGGGCGAGCATCGCAACCATCTGCCGAATTGTGCCGCGCTTGAGCAGTGCCTCCAGCAGGTCGTTGCGCGTCGGAAAATGGCGGTAGATCATCGTCCGGGTGAAACCGGCTTCCCTGGCAATCGCCTCCATGGTCGCAGCCCGGTAGCCGACCTTGCTCATCAACCGTTCCGCCGCATCGAGCATGGCCTCTTTGGCCTGCTCGGGTTCGTGGCCACCGCCTACGGGGCGTCCCCGCTTCTGCGGCTTCTTCGTTGCTGGCACGTCGTAACGATCCTGGTTCTCCCCGACCGGCAGCTCGACTGATCCCGTCGACACTTGGCGCTACTGTACTCGGACCGTACGAACGGACGCACCGCGACAGGCAAAGTTGATCGGTGTCGTCACCTACCGCCGTACTCCGGTCGTAGTGCACCCGCCAGCGAGCTCAGCGGGATCTGGATGGTCACCGTTCCACCGTCCATCGACCACACGAAGCGGTCCCGCGGAACCGGATCCTGGTGTGCCATCGGTGCATCCGGCATGTACAGGATCAGGTGGTCCTTGGACAGTCCGAACGCTCGGTATTCGCCGGTGTAGCCGCTGCCCTGCGGTCCGGGTTGCCACTGGTCGACGGTGAACGGGAAGGTTCCCGGTTGATGCGCAGGTGGTGCGGCGTCGAGTGCATCGGGCAGGACGGCTGCCGCGGCGGGTGGGATGGCCGTCATCGGGTCGACACCTGGTTTGAACAGATCGGCCAAGGTCAGCCGGTGGCCGCTCGCGGTGTCAAAGATGAAAGACCGGTAGGCGTTGTTCGCCTGCACGCCGCTGGGCTGCCAGACCTCGTGGATCACCAACGACTGCACGGTGCCCGGGCCTGGGTAGAGCTGATAGTCGGTGCTCGCGACGCTGTCGCGCACCATGGTGGTCCCGGTGCGCCGCCAGGCTTCCATCAGCTTCTGGTGATAGGCCCGTATTGCCGGGCCTATCACCGGATCATCGAGCAGCGCAACCGGCAGACTGAGTCCGATGTCCAGCTGCGCGTTGCGATTTGAGGTCACCGATGCCGTGCAGACGGCACCGTCCCAGTGCCCGGCCAGCGCCGCGCAGAACTGGCCGTCGGCAGCACCGGCGGGTGGCGCGGTGGCGATCAGCCCCGCTGCCACCACCAGTGCCACAACGGGTTTCACGGCAGCTCGACCTTGCTGGCCAACCAGCGCCCGTCCACCTTGTCCATCGTCATCTTGATCCGGCTGCGGTCGACGCGGGGGTCGGGCACCTGCGCGTTGGTGATCGACTGATCGACGAACAGCAGCACCACCACCCGGTCCGGCGTAACGGACTGGACCGCCGATTCCAGCACCGTGCCGTGTGCGGCGGCCTTGTTGTCCAACAGGAGTTGGCGCAACTGGGTGCTGGACTTGCTGTACATGTCCTTGAATTCACCGGTGGACCCGTCGAGGACGTCGGCGAAGTTCTGATCGATGGCGTTGGTGTCGATGCTGGTGAGCACCGCGGCGTACTTTTCGGCCGAATGCTGCGCATCGCGCGCGGCGACGCCATCCTGATGCTGCTGATACATCAGCCAACCGCCATAACCTGCGCCCGCCAGAGCAGCGGCGATCGCGAGGGCCGCCGCGCCGCGGGTGGCCCAGCGGAGCCGGCGACGCTCCGGTTTCTGTGTCGCAACGTTTTCGGCGGTGCCACCCTCTACGTCGTCGCCACCCTCTACGTCGGTGCCACCCTCTACGTCGTGCTCGGCCTCGGGTGTCTGCACCTGCGCCCCTTCGCCGTGCGGTGCTGCCGGCATGGCGCCGACCTCGGGGGTACCGGTGCCGGCGTGAGCCGCGGTCGACTCCGCCGTGGCGGCGCCGAAAACGTCGCGGCTGGGCTTGTGTCCGTTGGACAAGGCTGCGTTGCCTTTTGTCGTCATGTAGTCGCCTTTCTCGTGCGGGTCGGTCGGTGTCAGCCGTTGGGGCCGGGGATCGGCCACCCGGGTGGCTGCGGTGGCGCGTCCGGGGGCAGCGGGACGTCGCCGGGGATGGCGATCGGTAGCCGCGGACCGCCATAGGGCGTCGGAATGGTCCAGCGCCCCTTGGGTGTCGGGTCGGTGGTGGCGTTCGGGTCAGATCCCGGCGGAGGACCTGCGGTGTCGTCCCCGCCCGGCCGCGGTGCGTTGCGCGCGCCACGCACCAGCACCGAAGGTTCGGGATCGGCGCAGTAGGAGTGCAGGCGCGGTTCGGGGTAGTCCGCGGCCGACGGCGCACCCCGCGGCCCCGCATAGTCGCAGTTGTAGCGCGGGTACAGATCAGCGATCACCCAGGTGTGACCGTCACGCAGAATATTCGACATGTTCTCCAAGAGAGACCCACGCACTTCCGGGCCCGGGAACAACGCATTCAGCGCGGGCACGCGCACGTAGGACAGCTGGGCGACGGTCGCCAGATTGCCCAACAGCTGGACCATGGTCTCGGAGTTGTCGTCGAACAGGTTGTTGACGGCGGTCAACGATTTCGGCGTGGCCTCGACCAGATGACGGAAACCGCCGTCCATGGTCCGTACTCCGGTGAAGACGCTGCCGAACTGATGCCCGGTGGCGGTGAGTCCGGGGGTGAGATCGACGACGGTGGACAGCGACACACGGGTCGATTTCATCAGCCGCATCGTCTCCGGCAGCACCCCGTCCAGCGTGGACAACAGGAACGTCCCGCCGTCGAGGATCGCCGCGAGCTTGCCGGGGCCCTCACGGCTGACCCCGATCTCCTGGCGGATGGTGGCCAGCTTCGCCGGATCCATTTGGGTCAGAGCACCATCGGCGTCGGAGAGCAACTGCGCCAAAGTGATCGGGGTGCTGGTGCGATCGCGCGCGATGGTGGCACCGTCCGCCAGGTACGGCCCTCCGTCACGATCGGGGCGGAAATCCAGATACTGCTCGCCGGCCGGAGACAGACCCGATACCCGCACCGTGCTGTCGACCGGGATGTGCACCCCTTCATCGATGCGCGCGACCGCGTTGACCCCGTCGTCAGCCAGGTCCACCGACTCCACCCGCCCGATCGGCACGCCGCGCAGGGTGACGTCCTGATTGGGCAGCAGCCCGCCCGACTCGACGAGCGGAATTCGCACGCGCATCATGGATCTGGTCGGATCCACCCGCAGAGTTCCCAGCACCAGGTAGGTACTGGCGCCGAGCAGGATCACCACCAGCGATCCCGCGGCAAGCGCAATTTTGCGCCCCCGCAGCCAGCCGGCGGCGCGCAGCAGTCCTGCGGCGATTTTGTCGATCATGGCTTCTGCCCCACGACGCGTTCCTGCAATCGCAGCAGTGAGTACTTCAAACTGCCGACCAAATAGTCCCAGTCGGCCCGCTTCGGCCCGTGAAACGCCGTGTCGCCCAGGTAGCCGATGTCGGGCATGTTGCCCAGAGCCAGCTTCGCGACGCTGATATCGGCGCTGATGGCGGTGCCGGAAGTTTCCTTGATCAGGATGGGCAGCCATCGGTTGATCGACGCCAGTCGGGTGTCCGGGGACTGCACCACGTCGTTGAAGGCACGCGAGACGGTATTGAGGTCGGCGATCACACTGCGCGTGTCAGTGCCCTGTACCGAGGGTAGCTTGGCCAATTGGTCGGACATCCGGCCGATCTGCTCGACCAGTGCGGTCACCTGCCCGGTGTCCACGGCACTGAGTGCCGGCGGCGCAGCGTCGAGTAGGTCATCGAGGGACTGTTGTCGGCCGTTGAGCGTGTCGGCCAACTTCGAGAGGTCGTCGAGTGCGCCACGGATCTGCTCGGAGCGATTACCGAGGGTGGCCAGGGCCCGGTTGGATTGGTCGACAATATCTTTGAGCACCGCACCGTTGCCGCCCGCGGCCTTGCCGAATCCGTTGACCACTTTGGTCAGATTGCGTACCGCGCCGCCGTTCACGAGCACCGCGGCTGAGCTGAGCACGTCCTCGACCGTCGATGCCGACGCGGTCGATTCCAGGCCCAGGCTGTCGCCGTCTTTGAGAACTTGCGGTCCCGGATCGGCCGGGGGTTTGATCGCGACGAACACATCGCCCAGCGGGGTGGCAGTGCGCAGTTCAGCGCTCGAACCGATGGGCAGGCGCACTCCTTGACGGACCCGCAGTGTGACCACGGCGGTGTAGTCCTCGGCGCGCATGGACTCCACCTCGCCGACATCGGCACCACCGACACGCACCTTGGCTTTTGCAGGCAGGTTGAGCGCATTGGCGAACCGCGCTGTGACGGTGAAGGATTGGTCACCCAAGGCGGGGGCGGGCAACGGCAGGCTGTCCAGCCCGGGTGCGGCACACCCAGCACTGAGCAGCACCGATCCCAGCAAGGCGGTCACCGCCTTGGACGAAACTCGGCGGGCGATCACTGGCCCTGCCCCATCCGGGCCATCGAGTCGAGCATGTAGGTCAGGCCGAAGTCGGGTCCGTAGTCCTGCAGCATGCCGGTACTGCAGCCGAGTTGGCGCAGCCCCATCACGTTGCAGACCTCTTTGGTGAACTGGCTGTCGAACAGGATCTTGTCGATCAGGGCGTGCACCCGCAGTGCGCCGTTGACGGGGTCGATGGCGTTGTAGAAGTTGTCGATCATCAGCGGCAGCACATCGAAGGTTTCGGCGAGTTCGCGCTGTTTGTCGTTCATGGTGCCGACCATGGTGTTGGTGTTGCCTACCGTCGCCCTGATGGTGTCGCGGTTGCGCTCGAGCAGGTCGGCGGCCTGGGTGAGCAGATCGTTGATCTGCCTGCCGGTGGTGCCGGTGCCGAACTTCTCGGCCGCCAGGACATCGCTGGTGCCGTGGATGAGCGAGCCGAACGTGCGGATGGTGGCGTCGTTGTCGGTCATGGCTTTGGTCAGCGAGTCCAGGCTGGTGATGATGGCGGTGAGGTTTTCCTTGGTGGCGGCTCCGTCGGAGGTCATCCGTAGCGCCTTGGACAGCTCGTCCAGCGCGGCACGAATGTTGTTGCCGTTACCGGAGGTTGCGGTGGCCCCGATGGTGATCAGGTCGGCGAGCGGTCCTTGGCCTTTGCCGTCGCCGCGCATCGCCGAGGTCAGTTTGTCGATCATGCCGAGGACCCGGTCGAAGCCGACGGGGGTCCGGGTGCGGTCCAGCGGGATGAGGTCGCCGCTGCGCAGTTGCGGCCCGTCCTGATACGGCGGGGACAGCTCGACGCGGCGGTCGGTCAGGATCGAGGTGGAGATGGTCGCAGCCATCACGTCGCGGGGCACTGGGATGCCGCCGTCGATGGTCATGGCCACTTCCACGTGGGTGCCTTTCGGGGTGACCGTGGTGACGGTGCCCACGGGCATGCCGAGTATCTCGACGGCGTTGCCGGGATAGAGGCCCGACGCTTCGTCGAACATCGCCGTGATGGTGACCGGGCGGTGTCGGGCCGCGTCACCGAAGGTGAGGTAGCCGATGCCGGCGAGGACAGCTACGACGACGGCGCCGAGGGCGAGACCTTTTCTCATGCGCAGTCCTTGAAGTACTCCGTGAGATTGAACTGTTTGGCGCGGCCGCTGATCGCGCACAGCCAGTCGTCGATCATGATTCCGGCGGAGAAGTTGAACTCCAGGGCAGGTGCGCTACCGGTACCGTTGGCGATGCTGCGCAGCGGGATCGGCATCACCTGCAGCAGGTTGCGGAACAGGTCGTCGTGATCGCTGAACATCGCGGTCAGCTTCTGCAGGTTGGCCAGCAGCGATTCGAAAGCCGCCCGGTCCGGTCCGACGATCTTGCCCATCAGGGCGACCAGGCTGGTCACCGACGCCATCATCTTGTGGAAGGACGCGCGCCGGCTGACGAACTCGCCGAGCAGGTCCCGACCCTGGTAGACCAGCTGGCCCAAGGCTGCCTGCTGGCGGTGCAGGGTGCTGGTGATGGTGGCCGCACCGTGGAGCATCTCGCCGATCTGGCCGCGGCGGTCAGCGATCACCCCGGAAAGCTGCTTGAGATTGCTCATGGCCTGCGGGAGCGCCTCCGGCAATCCATCGAGTTGGCCGGACAGCCTGCCGAGGGCGGTGACCATACGGTTGACGTCGAGTTCCTCCACCGTGGTAGTGGCGTCGGCCAGCAGGGATTGTAGGTCGTAGGGAACTTCGGTGTAGGACATACCTATTCGCCGGTGATCGAGGCGCCCGGTACCGGCGGGTCGCAGTTCCACATATCGCGACCCGAGCAGGGTGGTGAGCTTGATGGCGGCATGGGTCTGATCACCCAGGTCCACGTTGTCACGGACCCGCATCGCCACGAGAATCTTGTTGCCGGCCAGCTGCACGTCGTCGACCTCACCGACATGGACACCGGCGATGGTCACGTTGTCGCCGGAGCGCAGTTGGGCGGCTTGGGCGAATTCGGCTGTGTAGCGCAGGTATCCGACGCCCGAGGCCCGCACCGCCAGTAGCGACCCGGCCACGACGGCCACCAGTGCGATGGAGGTGAGGCCGACCCAGAACGGACTGTAGGACTCCAGCGGCCGACCACGCAGTCTCTTGATCGGCGCCAGGGCAACGGTTTTCATGCTCATGATGCCGGCCTGCATTTCTGGGTGTTCTTGACGACATTGCCCGGCGAGGCGTAGCGAACGATCGTCGGGACCAGATTGTTGAGGCCGGGGAAGAAGCCCAGCACGTTCAGGGTGCATACGTAGCCGTTGCCGTACGCCCCATCTTGGGACAGCCGGGCCAGGCCCTTCAGCAACGCCGGCAGATTCGCGCCCATGAACGCCATCTGGTCCTCGTTGTCGACCAGGTGCTGGGCCACGCCGGGTTCGCGGTGCAGCATGTCGGAGAACTGCGGGTAGGCGGCGTCACCGACGTCGGACAGCCGTCCGGCGACCTTGGTGAGCGACCCCAGGGAGGAGACGATGTTGTCTCGGCGTGCGGCGAGGTCGCCGACCATCTGTCTGGCCTCACCGATGACTGCATCGAGGTTGGCATCCTGGCGATTCAAGCTGCTCACCAGGGTGTGCAGGTGATCGATGAGCCCGGTGAGTACTTCGTCGTCACCGACGAACGATTGGGTCAGCTGCGCGGTTTGCACGAGCAGTCGGGTGACCGCGCCGGATTCCCCTTGGAAAGCCTCGATCAGCGCGTCGGAGAGCCTGTTGGCCTGTGCGGGATCGAGCAGCGTGAACAGCGGCTCGAACCCGTTGATCAGGGCACCGATGTCGAAGGAGGGTTCGGTGTGCTCCAAGGGGATTTGGCTGTTGGCCGACAGCTTTTGGTTGTGTCCGTCCGACGGCGGCCGGGACAACCCGATGTACCGCTGTCCGACGATGTTCTGATAGGTCACCGACGCGATGGTGTCGGTGTAGAGCACCTGGTCGCGTTCGACCCGGAAGCTCACCCTGGCCCGGTTGTCCTGCAGGGCAATGGCATCCACTCGACCCACACGCACGCCGGCGATGCGGACATCGTCGCCTTCCTGCAGGCCGGTCACATCGCTGAACACCGCCGAGTAGGCATCGGTCGGGCCCGCGGTGTCACGGCGCAACGTGCCGTATACCAGGGTGGTCACCGCGACGGCGGCCACCAGGAATGCGCTGAACGCGACGAGCGCAGATTTGAAGGTCATGATCCACCTGCCGGTGCCGGGCTCTCGGTGACGGTGACAGCACTACCGCGGGCCAGCGGACCGAGCAGCACTTGCTGCGCCGACGTGGGTGGTTGGCCGAGGATCGCGGAGAGTTGTTGCCGTTCGCCGGGGCTGCCTACCGGGCCGACGTTGCCGCCGTAGGAGGCCGGTGCGGCACCCGGAACGCCCTGTGGCGGTTGCGGAGCGGAGGGATCCTGGCCGGCGTCGGGTGCTGCTGGGGCTCCGCCGTTGTCGGGACCTGAGCCGGGGCTCAGCGCTGCACTCGCATCGACGGGGGGCAGCGGGAGACCCGGTGGGGGCGTCAGGTCCGGGGGCGGCTTGTAGCTACCGGGTAGCAGCACCTGTGGGATGTCGAATTTCTGCCGGACTTCCGGGGCGGTGGTGCAGCTGGGGCCCGCCAGTTGGCCGTAGCGGGGGCAGTCGGCCCGCACGTAGTTCCATAACGGGGTGAACGACACGATGATGTTGGCGTTGAACGTCTGGCGCTGAGGGTTCCACGCCTCCTCGTAGCCTTTGTCAGTCAGCCTCGTCAGCCGGGTGGCGATCGGGAGCAGCTTGTCGCTGTTCTGCGCGAACACTCCCACGACAGGCTCCAAGTGGGTGGTGATGCCGATGAGGCGATCCATCTGGTTGTCCATGGCTGTCGACGCTCGCCCTGCGGTGTCGAGCCCACCTGAGAGTAATTCTCTTATCTGGGACTGCTTTTCAGCGATGGTGTGCATCGGGACCAATGCTTTGTCCAGGGAGTCCAGCAGATCCGGCGTGGCGGTGTTCAGAGCGCGTGACATCGCGCTCACCGCCGACATCGTCGACGGATCATCCGGGCCACCGGCCATCACGTCGTTCATCTGGGTGAGGATGCGTTGCAGCCGTGCGCCGGTCGCCAACAAGCTGTCCCCGCGGCCGTTGGTGGCGCCCGCGATCAACTCGAGTACCCCGACCGGCGGGTCGCCGCGGTGGCGCTCGGTGGCGGCCAACAGGTCACGCACCCGGTTGATGGTGGTCTGGAACAACGCGGTGGGGAATTCGGTGTCCTCGGCGACGACGGAGCCGGGTGTCAGTGGCGAGGCCGCGCCGCGGTCGATGAGCTGGATCGACGAGACGGCAAAGACGTTGCTGGGGACCACGCGGGCGGTGACCGTACTCGGTATCTTCTGGGCTGCTGCTGGTTGGAGGTCGATGTGCACGACATTGGGTCGGCCGCCCTCACCGGGATCGACACTGGTGACGGCGCCGACCAGAACTCCGCGGAACTTCACATCGGCACGCTCGGGCAGTCCGTCACCCACGTTCATCATCTGCGCGGTCACGGTGACCCGGTCATCGAGATAGCCCTTGGACTTGGCCAGCAACCCTGTGGTGATCGCGCCCACCACGGCGAGCACCACCAGGCCGCCGATCAGTAGCTTGCGGTCGGTCCAGCCGCGCCCATTCGGGTCGAAGGTGTTGCCCATCGTCTACCCGCCGAACCGTGCGCCGGTGTCGACGCCCCACAGCGCCAACGTCATCAGCATGTTGGCTACCGTCACCACAGTGATGGCCGCACGCATCGCATGCCCTGCAGCGATGCCGACCCCTTCGGGGCCACCGGAGGCGTAAAAGCCGTAGTAACACTGGATGGTCGAGGCGATCCACACGAAGATGACCGCCTTGAGGATGGAGTAGATGATGTCGGTGCCGCTGAGCATCAGCGTGAAGTAGTGCAGGTAGGCGCCCATGGATCCGGCGCCCGAGAACTGCACCACGATTTGGCAGGAGAAGTAACTCAAGGCCAGACACATGACGTACAGCGGCAGGACGGCAGTGGCAGATGCCAGCAGTCGGGTGGTCACCAGGTACGCGATCGACGGGATGCCCAGGGTGTCGAGTGCGTCGATCTCTTCGTTGATCCGCATCGCGCCGAGCTGAGCGGTGAATCGGCAGCCGGCCTGCATGGCGAAGGCCAAGGAGGCCATGAACGGCGCCAGTTCGCGCGTCGACGCGAGCGAAGACACGAACCCGGTCGCCGGCCCGAGGCCCAGCATGTTGAGCATCGCGTAAGCCTCGATGCCCACGAGCGTGCCTGCGGTGATGCCAAGGACGGCGGCTACCCCGGCCGTCCCGCCGCCGCTGACGATCGAGCCGTTGCCCCAGGTGACGTCGGAGAGCAGGCGGAAGTACTCCTTGCGGTAGCGGCGCAGCACCAGCGGGATGGCCGCGGTGGCGTCGACGAAGAAGGACAGCAGGTGACCGAGCCGACGAATCGTCGTGGCGAATTTCCCGGCGACGGCGCTGATCGCCCGGGTCCCGGGCGGCCGATACCCTATCGCCGCCATCAGATCAATCCTTTGTTCATCGTGCTCACAGCCCGGTACGCGGGAACAAGAGGACGTACATCTGACTGATCAGGACGTTGACGATCATGAGCACGAGGATCGATTCGACGACCGCAGCGTTGACCGAGTTGGCTACACCGGCAGGCCCACCCCTGGTGCGTAATCCTTTGTCGCAGGAGACGACTGCCACGATCAGGCCGAAGAGGATCGCTTTGAGCAACGCCAGGATCAGGTCGCCGACGGTGGCAAACGACGCGAAGGTGGCCACGAAGCTGCCCGGGGCGCCGTGCTGGAAGTAGACGTTGAACAGGTAGCTGGCCAAGAAACCGACGAACGCGGTGGTGCCGGTTAGTCCGACCCCGACCAGCACCGCCGCTGCGGTGCGCGGAACCACCAGCCTGCGGATGGCGGAGACACCCATCACCTCCATCGCGTCGATCTCTTCGCGCATGGTCCGCGACCCGAGATCGGCGGTGATCGCCGAGCCCACCGCGGAAGCCATCAGCACTGCCGCGACGAGCGACGCCGCCTGGCGGATCACAGCCAAGCCGCTGGCAGCACCCGCCAGTGAGGTCGCACCGACCTGCCCGGCCATGACGGCGAATTGGATCGACAGCGTGACTCCGATCGGAATGGCGACGAACAGTGTCGGCAAGACGGCGGCGCCGGCCATGAATGCGCCCTGGCGGACGAACTCCTGCCACTGAAAGCGGCCGCGCACCAGGTCCTCGACGAGGTACTGCAGTACCCGAATGCCGAGGATGACCTGACTGCCCGCCGTTTCGATCGCGGCGACGGGGTGCTGACGGACATATTCTTTGACCGCAGCCGAGACGACCCTGCTCGGGCGCGGCGCGTCGGGGTGTGGCAGTGCCTCCTGATTCAGCACCATACGACGGGCGCCACCTGCGCTGAGAACGCCCGCGCCGCCACGGTGATCGGGATCATGGCACGCATCGGTCCCCCATCGTCGAAGTTAACTGTCTCGCCTGGCGGCCGACTGTTTCGGCCAGCGCGGATCCGGCGACCGCGCACATCTGGCGCGCAGCCGGAATATCAGGTCGCAGTAGGACTTCCGCGAATATCGTGGACTTGCGGTCGAGCCTACTGGCGAGTAATAGTACACATTGCAGTGCTAGTGTCAACAAACACGGAAATCGTTGCCACCGACCCACAACAGGGCCGTACTTCAAAGCAACGCATCCGCCTGTTGATCACCAAGCAGTGCAACATCATTCACCCTCGCATCGAAGAGACAGGTTCTCGCCGACATGGACAGCCAACTGGATTCCCGCACCGCCGCAGATTCCGCGGCGCAGGTACACGGTGCCTATGACCCCCACTTCCGGCGCCTGGTGCGGACCTTCGCCAGACTGTTCCCGGGCCGGGCCCGAAGTGGCGGCGCGTTGTCGGTCTATCTCGACGGCCAGCCACTGGTGGACGTGTGGACCGGTTGGGAATGCCGGACCACGACGACACCATGGTCCGCTGACACCGGGGCGATGGTGTTCTCGGCAACCAAGGGAATGGCCTCGACGGTGATTCACCGTCTGCACGATCGTGGCCTCATCGACTATGAAGCGCCGGTCGCCGAATACTGGCCGGCGTTCGCCGCCAACGGCAAAGCCGCCCTGACCGTGCGGGACATCATGGACCACCGTGCCGGGCTGTCCCAGCTCAACGGCGTCACCGCGGAGCAGGTCCTCGACCACATCGCCATGGAAGAGCGACTGGCGGCCGCTGCACCCGGATTGTCCGCGGGCAAATCCGCCTACCACGCGCTGACCTACGGTTGGATCCTGTCCGGACTGGCCCGGTCCGTCACCGGTAAGGGCATGCGGGAGTTGTTCCGGAGCGAGCTGGCGCAGCCGCTGAACACCGACGGCATACACCTGGGTCGTCCGCCGGTCGGATCGCCCACGCATGCGGCGCAGATCGTGACGCTGGCGAGCACCCGGCAGAACCGGATCTTCGATACCGTCGCCCGCCGCGTCGCCGCACATCCTCGCTCGGCACTGTTCGGCGCGCTCTACTACGAGGGCGTGCGCGCCGCCATGCAGAAGGACATGAGATTCCTCGACGCCGAGATTCCGTCGGCCAACGCGGTCGCCACCGCCCGCGGCATCGCCCGCATCTACGGCGCTATCGCCAACGGCGGCACGATCGAAGGCAATCGATTCCTTGCCGCCGACACCGTGAAAGAACTGACAGCCGAACGGTCCTTCCCCATCGACCGCAGTGTGTATGTCCCCCTGGGGTTCCATCTCGGCTACCACAGTGTGCCGCGGCAATTCCTGCCCGGATTCGGGCATGTCGGCCTTGGGGGTTCGTTCGGCTGGGCCGACCCGGCCAGCGGTGTGGCGGTGTCCTTCGCACACAGCCGGTTGGCCACGAGCCTGCCCATCGATCAGGTGGCGTTCACGGTGCTCTACCTGCTCGCGCACCGCGCGGCCGCGCGGGCCCGCAAGGATGGTTTCACCCCGATCGCCGACTTCGGGGCGCCGTTCACCAAGACACCTGCCGCCTCGACCGCGTGAGCGAGGGTCGTCGTTGCTGAGACCTAGGGCGTTGCGGCCCTTTTCCGTGGCGCATCCGAATGGTATAGATGGTTAGTTGTTTGTCACATTCGTACCGCGCGGAGGTTCGGGATGGACATGCTCAAACGCCGCATCGTCGACGAGTTCGAGAAGATATCGGGGCGCCATGCCGATCCCGGCGTGTACGGCGGCCCTGCCGGTGATCCCGGCCTCCTCGGCCCCGACAGCGTGTCCTGGGAGATCAACGCCGACCTGGCGGCCGTCTCACAGGCCGGTCCGGCCGCGATCGTCCTGGAGATCCTGCACCCGTCGGTGGTCGCCGGCGTACAGGACCTGTCGACCTATCAGCAGGACCCCTTCCAGCGGGCTCGCACCACGTTGGGTTATGTCCTGACAACAACTTTCGGCAACACCGAGGCCGCGACAGGTCTCATCGACCGGGTGAAGAACATCCACGCCCACATCACCGGCACGCGCCCGGATGGCGTCCCGTACGCCGCACTCGATCCCGACCTCCTAGGCTGGGTGCACACCTGCATCCCCTGGATGATCATGCGTGCTTTCGAACGCACCCACCGGGCACTCGCACCCCGAGAACGTGACCGGTATCTGAGCGAACAAGCCGTCATCGGGCGGATGAGTGGCGCCGGGTGGGTGCCCACCAGCACCGCCGAACTGGACGACTACGTCGCGCGCATGCGGCCCACGCTGTCGGTGAACGGGCAGACCCGTGAGTTCGTCGACTTCCTGCTCACCGCTCCGTTTCTGCCGCGCCTGCCCGATCCGGTGGACCGAGCGCTGCACCGATTCACGATGTACGCCGGGATGAGCTACGCGCCACCGTGGGCGCGCGAACTGATCGGATTCGACCACCCTTCTCCGGCCACCCGCATGCTTCTCCAACCGGCGCTCCAACTCGATGCGCGCCGGATCCGTTGGGCATTCGGCACTCCCGACTACGTCCGGCTCGCCAGGCAACGTGCCCACCCGGCGCCGGTATCCGCGACATGATCGACGCGCACTTTCTGCACGCCATCGGCGACGCCGTGACCGGCACCCCGAGCGCACCGGTCGCCGACCGCACCGCCGAACGTCTGCTCGACGCCGCCGTGCTCGAAGCCGCGGCCGTGGGCCTGCGGCGCGTCACCGTCGAGGACGTCGTCCGCCGCGCCGGTGTGTCGCGCATGACCGCTTATCGGCGCTATCCCCGGCGCGACGATTTGGTCCACGCCCTGATCAGCCGCGAGACTCAACGCTTTCTCGGCGCGGTCGCCGACGCGATCGAGTCGAGCGCCGACGCTCGGCACGGCGTGGCCGAGGCCTTCATCGCCGCGGTGACCTTCACCCGCGAACACCCCATGCTGCGCCGGGCCGGCCAACTGGACCCGATGCCGGTTCCCGAGGCCGCGGACCTCATCGACATGGGAAAAACATTCATCGCCAACTACATTCAGGGCGATTCCCCGTCCCAGCAGGCCCGATGGGTCGCCGACGTGTTCGCCAGGATGTTCTTCACCTACATCTCGATGCCGCCGCACGACCCCGACGTGCGCGACGACGCCGCGCTGCGGTTGTTCGCCGAGCAGGTCCTCACGCCGATGGTCGACCGTGCCGTGACGTAGCGACCACCCACCAAAACGCCAGCTCACCGGCGCGTTGTGGGCGCAATCACCGAATTTTTCGGCCGCTTCGGTCGCGGCGTTGGGGGCAATGTCACCTCCCCGGGGCAGAATGCTTACGCCGCCCGCCGAACAGGGGCGGCCGGCACGGCGAGGGCGCGCTCCGGCATGAGCCCTGGTGGAAGGAATAGCAGTGAGTTACAACGCCGCGGACATCACCGAGCTCGACGATGTCCAGCACACACGCCTGCGGCCGGCGGTCAACCTGGGCCTGGACGTACTGAACACCGCGTTGCGTGAGCTGGTGGACAACGCGATCGAAGAGGTCGCCGACCCCAGCCACGGCGGGTCGACCGTCACCATCACCCTGCACGCCGACGGATCGGTCAGCGTCGCGGACGACGGCCGCGGCCTGCCCGTCGACTCCGACCCCGCCACCGGCAAGAACGGCATCGTCAAGACGCTGGGCACGGCGCGGGCCGGCGGGAAGTTCTCCGCGCACTCCGACGCCACCAGCACCGGAGCCGGGCTGAACGGGATCGGCGCCGCGGCAGCGGTCTTCATCTCCGCCCGCACCGACGTGACCGTCCGCCGGGCAGGCAAGACCTACCTGCAGAGTTTCGGCGCCGGCTACCCGGGATCTTTCGAGGGCGACGATTTCGATCCGGCCGCCCCGTTCACCCGCGCCGACACCCAGAGCCTGCGCGGCGCGGGCAACCGCAAACCACAGGCGCACGGAACGACCGTGCGCATCCTGTTCGACCCGGCCGTGGTGCCGGATTCGACCGTCGACGTCGGCGAGGTGCTGCTGCGGGCACACGCCGCGGCCCGGATGTCGCCCGGCGTGCACCTGACCGTCGTCGACGAGGGCTGGCCCGGCGACGAGGTTCCGCCGGCATTGCTCGAACCGTTCAGCGGCCCCTGGGGCAGTGACACCCTGCTGGACCTCATGTGCACCGCCGCGGGCACCCCGGTGCCGGCCGTGCGCGCGGTGGTGGAGGGCCGCGGCGAGTACACCACCGGCCGCGGGCCGACCCCGTTTCGGTGGTCGTTGACTGCCGGGCCTGCCGAACCCGCCACCGTCGCCGCGTTCTGCAACACCGTGCGGACCCCGGGCGGCGGATCGCACCTGACGGCGGCGATGAAAGGCCTGTCCGAAGCGCTGGCCGACCGCGCTTCCCGGATCCGCGACCTGGGTCTGGCCAAAGGCGAAGACGGCCCGGAACCGCAGGACTTCGTCGCGGTGAGCGCCCTGGCCGTGGACACCCGCGCGCCGGATGTGGCGTGGGACTCGCAGGCCAAGACCGCGGTGTCGTCACGTTCGCTCAATGTGGCGATGGCCCCGGATGTGGCGCGCAGCGTCACCATCTGGGCGGCCAACCCCGGCAATGGCGACGCGGTGACGCGCTGGACCCAGCTGGCCCTGGAAGCCGCCCGCGCCCGCCGCAGCGCCGAAGGCGCCAAGGCCAGGTCCCGCGCGGCGTCGAAAGCCAAGGGTCTGGGCACCAACCTGTCGCTGCCCCCCAAGCTGCTGCCCAGCCGGGAGACCGGCCGGGGCTCGGGTGCCGAGCTGTTCCTGTGCGAGGGCGACTCCGCGCTGGGCACCATCAAAGCGGCACGCGACGCCACCTTCCAGGCAGCGTTCCCGCTGAAAGGCAAGCCGCCCAACGTCTTCGGATACACGGTGAGCAAGGCCAGGGTCAAGGACGAGTTCGACTCGATCGAACGCATCCTGGGCTGCGGGGTCCGGGACAACTGCGATCCGGAGTCCTGCCGCTACGACCGGATCCTGTTCGCCTCCGACGCCGACCCCGACGGCGGCAACATCAACTCCAGCCTCATCTCGATGTTCCTGGACTTCTACCGACCACTGGTCAAGGCCGGAATGGTCTATGTGACCTTGCCTCCGCTGTTCGTGGTCAAGGACGGCCAGGAACGCATCTACTGCCAGGACGAATCCGAGCGTGACGCCGCCGTGGCGCAGATGAAGGCCACCTCCAAACGCAAGGTGGAGGTGCAGCGCAACAAGGGTCTCGGCGAGATGGATGCCGACGACTTCTGGAACACCGTGCTGGATCCGCAGCGGCGCACCGTGATTCGAGTGCATCTGGATGACGGCGATCCGAAGCTGCACCACACCCTGTTCGGCGGGCCACCGGAGGGCCGGCGCACGTGGATGGCTGATGTCGCCTCCCGCGTCGACACCGCCGCTCTCGACCTGACGTAGGAAGAAGTACATTGACCGCCACCCTGGACGTTCCCGAGCAGAACCCGGACCTGGTGCTAGACCAGAGCGCCGACGACTACTGGAATCACTACCAGCTGACGTTCGCGCTCTACAGCGTCAGCGACCGGGCCATCCCGTCGGCGTTCGACGGGCTGAAGCCCGGCCAGCGCCGTCTGCTGTATCAGATGTACGACTCCCGACTGCTGCCGGGGAACAAGCCGCAGAAGTCCTCGAAGGTCTGCTCGGCCGTCACCGGCAACCTGCACCCGCACGGCGGCGCCTCGATGTACGGCGCCGCGGCGCTGATGGCCGCCGAATTCCAGCGTGTGAAAGTCATTGACGGACAAGGTGCTTTCCCGCGGATCCAGGGTGACATTCCGGCAGCCGACCGCTACACCGAGATGCGGTTGTCGGCACCCGGCGCGGCCCTGACCGCCGAACTGGCCGACCACGCGGTGCCGATGGTCTCGACCTTCGATGGCGAGTGGATCGAACCGACGGTGCTGCCGGCCCAGTGGCCGGTGCTGCTCTGCAACGGCGCCGTCGGCATCGCCGAAGGCTGGGCCACCAAGGTGCCCGCGCACAATCCCCGCGAGATCATGGCCGCCTGCCGGGCATTACTGAAGACGCCGAACATGACCGACGACAGGTTGATGAAACTCATCCCCGGCCCCGACTGGGGTTGCGGCGCAACGGTGGTCGGCGAGAACGGTCTACGCGAATACATCACCACCGGCCGCGGTCTGTTCACCGTACGCGGCGAGGTGTCGGTAGACGGCAAGAACGTCATCGTCACCGAGCTACCGCCCGGCGTTGCGAGCAACACTGTGCAGGAAAGGATCCGGGCCCTGGTCGAGTCCGGCGAGATGTCCGGAGTGGCGGACATGTCGGACCTGACCGACCGTCGCAACGGGCTGCGGATCGTGGTCACCGCCAAACGTGGCCACAGCGCCGAGACCATCCGCGATCAGCTGCTCGCCCTGACCCCGCTGGAGTCGACCTTCGCCGCCAGCCTGGTCGCACTCGACGAGGATCGGGTGCCCCGCTGGTGGTCGGTGCGCGAACTCATCTCGGCGTTCCTGCACCTGCGTGATTCGGTGGTGCTGCGGCGCAGCGAGTATCGGCTGGAGAAGGTCACCGCCCGGCGCCACCTGGTGTCCGGCCTGATGCTGATCCACCTCGACATCGACGCTGCCGTCGCGGTCATTCGCGGCTCCGACACCGTCGAAGAGGCCCGCCAAGGACTACAGGACCGGTTCGCGATCGACGCCGAACAGGCCGACTACGTTCTGGGACTTCAGCTTCGGCGCCTGACGAAGCTCGACGTGATCGAACTGCAGGCCGAGGCCGAGAAGCTGGATACCGAGTTCGCCGAGCTCACCGAATTGGTCGAGAACCCCGACGCCCGCCGGGTGGTGATCGACAAGGAGCTGGTCGAGACCAGCAAACTGTTCAAGGGCCCCGAGTTCGACCGTCGCACCGTGCTGGACTTCGACGCCACACCGACCACGTCCGGAACCGACGAGGACGGTGCCCGCGAACGAAAAGTCAACGCCTCGTGGCGCCTTGATGACCGCGGTGTGTTCTCCGACAGCCACGGTGAGCTGTTGACCTCGGGTCTGGGCTGGGCGGTGTGGACCGACGGGCGGATCAAATTCACCACCGGGAACGGTCTGCCCTACAAGATTCGCGACATCCCGGTCGCCCCGGACATCACCGGGCTGCTGCGCTCGGGTGTGCTGCCCGAGGGCTACCACTTGGCGCTGGTCACCCGGCGCGGCAAGATCCTGCGGATCGACCCGGCGGCGGTGAACCCGCAAGGGGCGGCCGGCAACGGCGTGGCCGGGGTGAAGCTGGGCGCCGATGACGACGAGGTGGTGGGCGCTCTGCCCGTCTCGTGCGAGAACGGCGAGGCGATCCTGTCGATATCCGAAAAGGGCTGGAAGGTCACCGAAGTCGCCGACATCCCGGTCAAGGGCCGCGGCGGCGCCGGTGTCGGGTTCCACCCATTCACCACCGGTGAGAACGCGTTGGTGTCGGCGGCGATCTCGACGACCGGATACGTGCGTGGCCGCAAGCCGGTGCGCGCGGAAAAGCGCGCGAAGGCTGCGATCAAGGGCTCCGGTACGGATGTGACGCCGGCTGAGTAGCCGAGCACTGCCCTCGCCGGTGCTCGGCGAGGGCAGTGATCAGATTCGGCTGGCTCAACCGCGCAGCGTGCGACCCTCCACGTCGGGCACCTTGCCCAGCAGGATCATGATGCCGTCGACGAACGGCCAGATACCGCCGATGCCCAGCGTCAGCCAGGTGACCGCGATCTGCGCGACGGCGAGTTTGGTATATCCGAGGTAGAAGCGGCCGAGCCCGAAACTGCCCAGGAAGATACCCAGGATGCCTGCGGTCACTTTGCTCTTGTCGGAGAGAGGGCCGCCGGTCTGCGGGTCTACGCTCGGGTAGGCCGACTGTGGGGCGTTGTACGGGGGCTGAGGTGCTGTTGTCATGTCGCTAATCGTCTTTGCCGCCCTTGGAATAATCTTGGAGGCGGTGGCGCCCTACTTCTCCAACGTGAATTGGACGACGTCCATCTGTCCGTTGCGGAACAGGTCGGCACATCCGGTCAGGTACTTCATGTACCGGTCGTAGACCTCCACGGACTGGATGGCGATCGCCTCGTCCCGGCGCGCCTCGAGGTTCGCGGCCCAGATGTCGAGGGTCTTGGCATAGTGCGGCTGGAGCGACTGCTCCTTGGTGACCCGATAGGCGGCGGCCTCCGCATGCTGCTCGACCTTCTCGATCGATGGCAGCCGCCCGCCCGGGAAGATCTCGGTGAGGATGAACTTGGCGAACCGGGCCATCGCCCAGGTGAGCGGGATGCCCAGTTCCTTCGCGCGGTCTGGATGCAGGGCGCAGATGGTGTGCAGCATCATCACCCCGTCCGACGGCAGGAGCTGGTAGGTCTTGGCGAAGAAGTCGGTGTAGCGGTCGAAACCGAAATGCTCGAACGCGCCGATTGACACGATCCGGTCCACCGGCTCATCGAACTGCTCCCACCCCTGCAGCAGCACCCGCCGGCTGCGCGGGCTGTCCAAGGTGTCGAAGCCGGCCTGGACGTGCGCGGCCTGGTTCTTGGACAGTGTCAGGCCGACGACGTTGACGTCGTACTTCTCCACCGCCCGACGGAGTACCGCGCCCCAGCCGCAGCCGACGTCGAGCAGCGTCATACCGGGTTCGAGCCCGAGCTTGCCCAGCGACAGGTCGACCTTGGCCGCTTGCGCCTCGGCGAGCGTCATATCGTCGCGCTCGAAATAGGCGCAGCTATAGATCTGCGACGGATCCAGGAAGAGCCGGAAGAAGTCATCGGAGAGGTCGTAGTGCGCCTGGACGTCTTCGAAGTGCGGTCTCATTGATTCAGCCATGGCCTGCGGCCTTTCGCTTGAACGTGTGGTGCGGTCAGCGCATCGACTCGACATCGTTCGTCGCGCCCGCGGCGTACTACTGCCGACTACATGGTAGGGGGCGGCGCCAAGAAGCCCATCAACCAGGCGGTCACCCTTGCACCCACCTGACCGATCGGTCTAATATCTGACCATGCGGTCAACATCGGACAAGACGTTCACCGAACGGGCACGTCGCGAGCAGATCGTCGCGGGTGCCACGACGATCATCGCCGAAATCGGCTACGCCCAGACGTCCGTCGCAAAAATCGCCGATCATGTCGGCATCGCGAAAAGTGTTGTGCTGTACCACTTCAAGACCAAAGACGACATCATCGCGGCGGTTGTCACCGACGTTTTCAATACCGCGGCGGCCCACATGATCCCGGCGTTGACGGCGGCGCAAAGCCCGGCAGACCGCCTGGCTGCGTATATCCGCTCGAATATCGCCTTCATCGACCAGAACCGAGGGGGCGCCCTCGCCATGCTGGAGATCGTGACGGGTTATCGGTCCCCCGCCGGACTTCGCCTCGATCAGGTCGCCGACCCAGGCACCGACAACCCCCTGGACCCGGAAGCGATCTTCGCCGAAGGTGTTGCCAGTAAAGCTTTTCGGAGTCTCTCGCCCACGTTCATGAAGAACGCACTGCGCGCCGCTCTCGACGGCGCGGTGTGGGAGCTGGCCCGCGACCCACACTACGACGTCGTCGGGTACGGCGACGAGTTGGCGACCACCTTCGATCTGGCCACCAGGTTGCCGTGATGACGCGCATCGTGATGGCAGCCTTCGGTACCCGCGGTGATGTCGCACCACTGACAGGCTTGGGCCTGAAGCTGGCGGAGCAACTCGGCGCCGAGGTCACCCTTGCCGCACAACACCCGTATCAGCAGATGGTCACAGCCGCCGGCTTGCAATTCACCTTGCTGCCCAACGACACCGAGCGGTCCACCCGCGAATCCGCCTATGGGCAAGCCGTGGTCGACGGTGCCCGCATGCGTCCGACCAAGCAGATACTCGTCCAGATGCGCGAGGACCTGACCGGCGTCGGAGAGGCCATCGCCCACGCGGCCTCCGGCGCCGACCTCCTGCTGCTGGAAGGGCCGATAGGCTCCCTGCTGGGCTATCACGTCGCCGAGGCTCTCGGCATTCCGAGTATGGGGGTGTTCCTCCAGCCTGTCAGCGCGACAAGCGAATTCGCTCCCCCACCGCTGACCACACGGTCTTTCGGCCGCTGGGGAAACCGCGCGGCGTGGCGGTTGGGTAACGCCGGCGAGCGGGTGTACACCCCGTTGATCGACGGGCTCCGGGCGAATCTGGGTCTGCCCGCCGAATCGCGAGGTACCTATCAACGCCGCCGGGCCGAATCGTGGCCGGTGCTCTATGGGTTCTCCCGGCACGTGGTGCCCCGCCCTTCCGACTGGCGGCCCGGGCTCGACGTCACCGGTTACTGGTGGCCAGCCGACCCTGCCGGATGGCGCCCACCGCAGTACATCGTCGACTTCCTGCGCGCCGGACCGCCGCCGGTATACGTAGGGCTCGGAAGCACTGCCACCGCCGACGGCGAACGTCTGTCCGCACTCGTCGGGTCCGCGTTGCGCACGGCAGGAGTGCGCGGCGTCGTCCAATCCGGGTGGGCCCGTCTGCACGGAGACGGCGACGACATTCTCACCGTCGACGACCTGCCGCACTCCTGGCTCTTCCCGCAGATGGCCGCGGTCGTCCACCACTGCGGCGCCGGCACTGCGGCCGCGGCTCTGCGCGCCGGTGTGCCGTCGATCCCCGTCACCGGAATCATGGACCAACCGTTCTGGGCGCGCCGCCTCGACACACTCGGTGTCGCCACCGCTCCGCTCCGGAGGGTCGCGGTCACCGCTGACGACCTCGCCGCGGCGATCACCGCCGCGACGACAGATGCAGGCTACCGGCGCCGTGCGCGCGAACTGTCTCAGCTGATCCACGACGAGGACGGCGCATCCAACGCTGCCGACCGCATAGCCACCCAGTTGGAACAACGACGTCAGGAGGCACGTGATGACCAGTGAAGAACTGATGGGACACGCGCTACTGGCCGGTGGCATCGTCCTCGCCGGCGGCGCGATCGGCGCCGGTATCGGCGACGGCGTCGCCGGCGCCCAGTTCATCGCCGGTGTCGCGCGCCAACCCGAGGCGCAGTCACGGCTGTACACGCCGTTCTTCATCACGGTGAGCCTGATCGAAGCCACCTTCTTCATCAACATCGCGTTCATGGCGCTCTTCGTGTTCGCCACCCCGGGCGGCTGACCTGGCATTGCGCTGAGAGCGCGGTACCAGGTCAATAGCTCGGCTACACTCTCACTGAATCGTTAGCTAGATCGGATACGAGGGGCACGCTGTGCAGAAGTCGAAGCGCCGTTACGCTGCGGCGACGCTGGCCGCTTTCATGCCGTTGGCCGCCGTCTCCGTCATCACTGCCGCGCCCAGCTCCGCCGCCTGCGGCGAGGGCAAGATCGACTTCAACGGCAACTGCGTCGCCGAGACCTGCAACAAGGGTTCCGTGCGCACCGAGAGCGGGCTGTGCAGCAGCGGGCTCTCCGAGGCCCTCCGCAAGGCGCAGCCGCCGGCCATCTCGAAGGTGACGCCCATGGAATGGGCCAACTCCTACTCGACCATCGACTCGGTGCGACGCTTGCCCGGAACGCTCAACGACATCAACAGCGTGGCGAACCTGGCCATCGACATTCCTTACAGCATCACCGGCAGTGTGAACGACATCGCCGGCACGTTCTACCTGCTGAATCAGATCGGCGGTGTCAGCGCATCCGGCCTCAGGAGTCCGCTGGCGGCGGCCGCGAACGTGGCGCAGGCCCTGCCGTCTCCGGGTCTGCCCAAGGTCGGCGTCCCCAAGCTCAAGATGCCGAAACTGTTCCAGAACTGCCTGCCGGTCAAGCTGGCCTTCTTCCGCCCCTGCATCTGATTTCCTGCATCGCGAGGCTGCACTTATGGCGCGAAAGTGCGAGTAACCGTCGCCATAACGACAGTCTCGCGCGACCAGATCGGAATGCGTGCATAACGCGCTCTGCAGCAACGGTCTGAGGACCGCCCGATAAGTCCGCGGCGCTCCCCGCGGCGAGGTGGAAGGAACCCAGCGCCATGTGTGAGCGTCCGGCGCTGTGAGTACAAAGAAAAATCGGTTTCTCGTCCTCGTTGGATGTGAGTCAGGGACTCGGGGGCGTCTGCGCGTCCGGCTTCATGCGGCGACGGATCGCCAGCGATACATAGACCAAGCCGACCAACACCGGCACTTCGATCAGTGGGCCGACCACGCCGGCCAACGCCTGCCCTGAGGCGGCGCCGTAGGTGGCGATGGCCACGGCGATCGCCAGCTCAAAGTTGTTGCCGGCAGCGGTGAATGCCAGCGTGGTGGTGCGTGGGTAGCCGAGTCCGAGGGCGGCGCCGACGAGGTACCCGCCGGTCCACATGATGGTGAAGTAGGCCAAGAGCGGCAGCGCGATGCGGGCGGCATCCCATGGGCGGCTGGTGATCTGCTGGCCCTGCAACGAGAAGAGAACGACGATGGTGAACAACAATCCGTACAGCGCGAGCGGTCCGACCTTGGGCAGGAACGTTGTCTCGTACCAGTCGCGGCCTTTGGACCGCTCCCCGATTCGCCGCGACAGGTATCCCGCCAGCAGTGGAACACCCAAGAAGACGACCACCGATGTCGCGATCTGCCAGGGCGAGGTGGTGATGTCCGTCTGGGGCAGGCCGAGCCAGCCGGGCAGGACCGACAGATAGAACCAGCCCAGTGCCGCGAACATGACGACCTGGAAAACGGAGTTGAGCGCGACGAGCACGGCCGCGGCTTCGCGGTCACCGCAGGCCAAGTCGTTCCAGATGATGACCATCGCGATGCAGCGGGCGAGCCCCACGATGATGAGCCCGGTTCGGTACTCGGGCAGATCGGGCAGAAACGCCCACGCCAGCGCGAACATCAAGGCCGGACCCAGCACCCAGTTCAGCACCAGCGAGCTGACGAGTAGTCGGCGGTCACCCGTCACGGTGTCGAGCCGGTCATAACGGACCTTGGCCAAGACGGGATACATCATGATGAGCAGGCCCAGCGCGATGGGTAGCGAGATGCCTTCGACGGCAACACTATTGAGCGCCACGTTGAGCCCGGGGAAATAACGCCCCAGCAGCAGACCGGCCACCATCGCCACCCCGATCCAGACCGGAAGGAACCGGTCCAGGACGGAGAGCTTGGCGACGACGGCGGGATGCTGCGCCGTGGCGGCGTCTGTCACGACGGAGAGACCGCGGTGTCGGTGTTCGGTGTCCAGCAGGCAGGAGGAGGCGCGAGGGCGGCAGAGTCGACGCCGAAGGTGTCCGAGTCCGCCAGCACGGTGTAGACCTCCCACTTTTCGCCGGCAGGACCGGTCACCCACACCTTGTCCTGGGTGGCGAAGCAGCAGGTGGTGCCGATCTCCTCCTCGGTGAACATGCCTTCGCCGGTGAGGCGCGCGATCTCGGCGTGGACGGCTTGGCTGGATTCGACCTCTACACCCAAGTGGTTGAGAGTGCCTCCGTGCCCTGGGTTTTCGATGAGGACGAGCTTCAACGGCGGCTGGGATACCGCGAAGTTCGCGTATCCCGGCTTCACCTTGGCCGGCGACGTGTTGAAGAGCGTGGAGTAGAACGCCACGGCTTGTTCGAGATCGTCGACGTTGAGGGCGAGTTGTGCGCGGGACATGAGAAACGCCTACCTTTTGGGCTTATGTCGAACTCCTGGCAGCGACAATCCTGCCACCTCTTCGATATTTGTCAATAAGGTGTGGCACCATGGCAGGCATGCCGAAGACGCTGCCCACCATCGACGTGTCCGAGCCGGTGTGCTGCTCGCCGGTCGCCGCCGGTCCCGTGGATGACGCCGCGGCGTTGGAGATTGCACTGCGCCTCAAGGCACTTGCCGATCCGGTCCGGGTCAAGGTGATGTCGTTGCTGTTCAGCAGCGGCGCAGGCGAAGAGTGCAGTTGCGACCTCGCGGCGGCGGTAGGCCTGTCGGAATCGACTGTGAGCCATCACCTGTCGCAGTTGCGGCGGGCGGGGTTCGTCGAGTCCGAGCGGCGCGGGATGAACGTGTACCACCGC
Organism: Mycolicibacterium cosmeticum; assembly: GCA_016197365.1. Lineage (GTDB taxonomy): Bacteria > Actinomycetota > Actinomycetes > Mycobacteriales > Mycobacteriaceae > Mycobacterium > Mycobacterium cosmeticum_A. Next base: position 98,052 of record JACPVS010000009.1, read on the forward strand.
GCCCGTCACGAATCGCTTGTCGCGCTGTGCTCGGTGCTGGACCCCAACTGCTGCCGCTGAGTCTCCCCGCCGCGCATGACCTTCAGGCCGGAGCCGAACCGATCTCCACCTCGATGGGGTGGCGGTTCTCGCGGCGATCCAGTTCGCGGGCCAGCAGCCAGGCCTCCGCGGGAGGCAACGGCCGGATGTCGCCGAGCCGGCCTCGGGTGAGCTCCACTTCGACGGCGTACTCGTCGGGATGCTGCAACAGAATCCACCTCAGGCCGTCCCGCTCGAAACGGCGAATCTGATGATAGTAACTCAGGACACCGTCATAGACGTCGAGGATGTCCTCGGAACCCCCGTAAGTGCCGCTCTCGCTGCGAATGTGGGCGAAGTGCTCGAGTTCCCGATCAGGAAACTGGAAATCGCAGGGACGATATGCGGACCGCACGATCACCATCGATCCGTCGGGCCGCTCGACACATCGCTTGTGTGGCTTGCTCACGAACTCCGTCATCGCCCGGTGGCCCCTGCAATCCGAATGTGCACGAGATGATGCTAGAGCCGGATTGCCGACGCGGCGCGCAAAACCCGCCCATCGCGAGGTAGGCACCGCCGAAACGGTACCTACCTCGCGATCGCTGGAGCGAGTGACGGGATTCGAACCCGTGTAAACGGCTTTGCAGGCCGGTGCCTAGCCACTCAGCCACACCCGCAGCGCGATGAACATTGCCACCCCCGCTGACCTGTGCCAACCGTTGCACTCGCCGTGATCGCTATTCGTGCGGCATGCCCGCTGCCAAACCGGTCTGCGGCCAGCCCGGCGGTGAGTCCTCCCAAGGCTCTTGGCGGCCGAACGGCGTCAGATCCAGGAACGGATACCCGACGGCTGAATGGTCCAGTCCCCGGGCGTACGCCGAGTAGGTGTGGAAGACCTCGTCGTCGCGGCGCAGGAACACACTGGCGCCCGGCCAGTCGCCCCGCAGGTCACGATCCGTCCAGCCGTCGGCGCGCAATTCGTCGAGCGACTTGTAGTTGTAGTGCACCGCAGCACGTTCCGGGTCGAGCGTGACGCCCAGGTCGTAGCTGAAATCACCATCACGCGAGGAGTACCACGGGAACGTCCAGCCGTGCGCATCGCGATAGCGGGCGATGCTCGCGTACGGCGCCCGCGACACGCAGGCGAACGTCACCCCTTTGGCGTTCAGCAGCGCCCGGTCGGATTCGGTGAAGGTCAGGTCGGCGGCCGCCGTGCAACTGGGGCAGCCCTGGTCGATGTCGTCGAGCCACATGAAGTGATGGATGTAGAGCTGCTGACGCCCCTCGAAGAGGTCGACCAGTCCCACCTCGCCGTCCGGTCCGTCGAAGCGGTAGTCCTTGTCCATCTTCACCATCGGCAACCGCCGGCGTTCGGCGTTGACCGCGTCGCGCAGATGGGTGGCCTCGCGTTCCCGCGCCAGCAGTTTCTTGCGGGCCGCCAGCCACTGCTCGCGCGACGCCACATCGGGATAGGCGGTGCTGAATGACATCAGGTCAGCCTCCTTCGAGTCGTGTTGAGGTACCGACCCGCCCGGGCACCGAAACTCATCGCGGCGGTCACCCCGCGGTTTAGGTTGTTCGCATGATTGAGTGGCTGGCCGATCCCCCACTGTTCGGCGGTCCCGGCCAGGGAGCCCGCCAGATCATCGAGTTGTTCGCCGCGTTCGGGTTGACCGCGCTGATCGGTCTGGAACGCGAAATCCAGGGTAAGGCCGCGGGCCTGCGCACCCAGACCATCGTCGGCACCGCCGCCGCCCTGATCATGCTGATCAGCAAGTACGGCTTCTCCGACGTCCTGGTCGCCGGGACCGTCATGGTCGACCCGTCCCGGGTGGCGGCCCAGATCGTCTCGGGCATCGGATTTCTCGGTGCCGGCATCATCATCACCCGGCGCGGCGCGGTGCACGGCCTCACCACCGCCGCCGCGGTGTGGGAGTCGGCCGCAATCGGAATGGCCGCCGGCGCGGGACTTTTACTACTGGCGGTCACCGTGACCGTCATCCACTTCCTCATCATGGTGGGGTTCATGCCCCTGGCGCGCATGCTGGCCGCCCGGCTGGCCGGGTCGATCCGGATGCACATCACCTACGAGGAGGGTCACGGGGTGATGACCCAACTGCTGGCCGCATGCGACCGGCGCCGCTGGCAGCTGACCGAGCTGGCCGCCGATCGCGGTCCAGAACCATTGGAGGTGCCCGCGAACCTGTCGGGCGCGATCCTCACCCTGGCGGGCAACGGCGTCACCCAGGCGCCGCTGGTGCTGGCCGGCATCCCCGGGGTGACGTCGATCCGTCAGCTCGACGAAGATCCCGACTGAGACGCGGCGCGGGTGGCGCGGTATGACGCCACCGCGGTGAGAGCCGCCAGCACCGCGAACACCCCGAACATCCAGCGCGCCGCCGTCGCGTCATCGCCCAACTCGGCGTTCACGATGACACCGGCCAGGCCTGCGCCGAAGGCTCCACAGATCAGCTGAACCGTGTTGATGGCCGCGGCCGCCGTCGCGCCTTCCGCGGAGTCGTCCACCGCACCCATCGCCCACGCCGACAGATGCGGCCACGCCATCCCGATGCCGGTGCCGGTGACCATCAGCGCCACCCCCCAGCCGATGGTCACCGCAACGGACGCATCGGACCGCACACTCAACGCCGCCGACCCCAGCCCGATCGCCATCACCAGCGGCGCGACGGCCACGATCCGGGAGACCAGCCGCTTGCGGTCGACCGACGCGCTGACGATCTCCCCCGCGGTCCAGCCGACGGACAGCGTGACGCCGAGGAAGCCGGCGAACAGTGGTTCCAGGTGTGCCAGCCGCTGGCCGAACAGCGGCACGTACATGTCGACCATGGTCGACGCCATCAACAGGCCGAGGGTCAGGTAGATCCACTTCAACGGGCCCGGCCGGAACGCCGTCGGCGGCAGCACCGATGCCCGAGCTCTCGCCCCGGCCATCCGGCGGTCCACCACCAGAAACGCGACGATCAGGCCCATGCCGCCGGCCAGCAGCACCGCGGTGAGCACGGCATTGCGCGGAATGCCGGCGACGCTGATCGCCAACGCGGCGCCGCCGAGCAGCAGCAGCGACCAGATCGGAATCCGCAGTGCGCCGGGTTCCGGTCCGGTCGCTGCGCGCCCGCGCCCCGGCAGCGCCAGCGGCACCAGCACCGCCATGGCAACAGTCAGAATCACCAGCACGCCGAATGCCCAACGCCACGAACCGAACTGGGCGAAGAACCCGCCGCCGGCAGGCCCGAGCAGCGTCCCCACGCCCCACATCGCCGAGACGAGAGCCGAAGCCCGAACCCACAATGCCTGCGGCAGAGCCGAATTGATGACGGCGTAGCCCAGGCCGGCCAGCAGGCCACCGGCCGCACCCTGCACCGTCCGGCCCACCAACAGCAACTCCATGGTGGGCGCGGCGGCGCACAGCAGGCTGCCCGCGCCGAAGACGGCGAACCCGGCCAAATACGCCCAGCGCGGCCCGAGCCGGCTGAGCACCGCACCGACGGTGGTCGCGGCGACCACCGAGGCCACCAGGTAGACCGTCGTCACCCACGCGTAGAACCGTTGCCCACCGATGTCGGCGACCGCGCTGGGCAGCAGGCTGATGGTGAGGAATTCGTTGGTCGCATACAGCGCGACGCCGCCGGCCAGAACTGTCGACGCACCAAGGTGTTTGGGGCCGAGCAACTCCCGCCAACTACCGGTGGTCACGGGATCGGCGTGCGTGTCGGTCACGCCGGAAACGCTAAACGCTCAACAGCAGTTGAGGTCAAGGAAGGCTCATTTCAGCCCGGCCGCGTCCATTCCTCGCAGTTCCTTCTTCAGGTCCTGAATCTCATCGCGGATGCGTCCGGCCAGCTCGAACTGCAGATCCCGGGCCGCCGTCATCATCTGCTCGGTGAGGTCCTTGATGAGGTCGGCGAGCTCGGCACGGGGCATGTTCGCGGTGTCGCGACCCTCGATGATGCCGGCGCTGACCGCCCGTCCCGGCTCGCCCTGGGCGCGGCGCCCCCGCGAGGCATTGCGGCCCGATCCGCCGATCTGCACCGACTCGGTGTCATCGGCTTCCTTGTACACCTGGTCGAGGATGTCGGCGATCTTCTTGCGCAGCGGCTGCGGGTCGATACCGTGCTCTTCGTTGTAGGCGACCTGTTTGGCCCGGCGGCGGTCGGTCTCGTCGATCGCCTCTCGCATCGAGTCGGTGATCTTGTCGGCATACATGTGCACCTCACCGGACACGTTGCGCGCCGCGCGGCCGATGGTCTGGATGAGGCTGCGCGGAGACCGCAGGAAACCTTCCTTGTCGGCGTCGAGGATGGCCACCAGGGACACCTCGGGCAAATCCAGGCCCTCGCGCAGCAGGTTGATGCCCACGAGCACGTCGTACTCGCCCAGCCGCAGCTGACGCAGCAGCTCGACACGGCGCAGGGTGTCCACCTCGGAGTGCAGGTAGCGCACCCGGATGCCCATTTCGAGCAGATAGTCGGTGAGATCCTCGGCCATCTTCTTGGTGAGGGTGGTGACCAGCACCCGCTCATCGCGTTCGGTGCGCAGCCGGATCTCGCCGATCAGGTCGTCGATCTGCCCCTTGGTCGGCTTGACCTGCACCTGCGGGTCGACCAGCCCCGTCGGGCGGATCACCTGCTCGACGAACTCGCCGCCGGCCTGCGCCATCTCGTAGTTGCCCGGCGTCGCCGACAGATACACCGTCTGGCCGATGCGCTGGGCGAACTCCTCCCAGGTCAACGGACGGTTGTCGACGGCCGAGGGCAACCGGAACCCGAAGTCCACCAGGTTGCGCTTACGCGACATGTCGCCCTCATACATGCCGCCGATCTGCGGCACCGTGACATGCGACTCGTCGATGACGAGCAGGAAGTCCTCCGGGAAGTAGTCGATGAGCGTGGCCGGCGCCGTTCCCGCGCCACGGCCGTCGATATGCCGCGAGTAGTTCTCGATGCCGGAACAGAAGCCGACCTGCTTCATCATCTCCAGGTCGTAATTGGTCCGCATCCGCAGCCGCTGCGCCTCCAGCAGCTTGCCCTGACCCTCCAGTTCGGCCAACCGGCCTTCCAGTTCGGCTTCGATACTGGTGATCGCCACGGCCATCCGGTCGGGACCCGCCACGTAGTGGGTGGCGGGGAAGATCCGCACCGACTCGACCTGACGGACCACGTCGCCGGTGAGCGGGTGCAGGTAGTACAGGGCTTCGACCTCGTCACCGAAGAATTCGATGCGGATGGCGAGTTCCTCATAGGACGGGATGATCTCGACGGTGTCGCCCCGCACCCGGAACGATCCGCGGGTGAACGAGATGTCGTTGCGGTCGTACTGGACATCGACGAGCAGCCGCAACAATCCATCCCGCGGCACGTCGTCGCCGACCTTGAGTTCCACCGACCTGTCCAGGTAGGACTGCGGCGTGCCGAGGCCGTAGATGCAGGACACCGAGGCGACCACGACGACGTCACGGCGGGACAGCAGGCTCGAGGTCGCCGAGTGCCGCAGCCGCTCGACATCGTCGTTGATCGAGCTGTCCTTCTCGATGTAGGTGTCGGTCTGCGCGATGTACGCTTCCGGCTGGTAGTAGTCGTAATACGAGACGAAGTATTCAACGGCGTTGTGCGGCAGCATCTCCCGTAGCTCATTGGCCAGCTGGGCGGCCAGGGTCTTGTTCGGCGCCATCACCAGGGTGGGCCGCTGCAGCCGCTCGATGAGCCATGCCGTGGTCGCCGACTTACCGGTACCGGTGGCGCCCAGCAGGACGATGTCCCGCTCCCCCGCCCGGACCCGGCGTTCGAGGTCCTCGATGGCGGCCGGCTGGTCACCGGCGGGCTGATACTCGCTGACCACCTCGAATTCGCCGCCGGCACGCACGATGCCATTCACGGCGTCGGCGGCAGGTCGGTACTCCGAGTGCGCCAGCACGGGATGTTCGGTCGCGAAAGCCATGATCACCAGGTTAAGCGCCGCCACCGACATGTTCATTCCCGCCCGAGCCGCACTGCGCTACCGTGACGCCGTGCCAGGCATCCACCCGCCCAAACACGAGGTCTTCGACCTGCGGGCCCGCACCAACACCGACCCCAAGGGCATCGTGCGCGACGTCGACGTCTACACGGTGCAACCCTGGGGCCTCTACATGGCCCGGCCCGCTCCCGGCCGGGAACAGTTCCACTACCTGGAGTCCTGGCTGCTGCCCACCCTCGGGCTGCGGGCGACGGTGTTCCATTTCAACCCGGGCCACGAGCGCGATCAGGACTTCTATCTCGACGTCGGGCGGTACACCGCCGGGGCGGACCGCTGGGAGGCCGAGGACCACTACCTGGACTTGGTGGTCCGCACCGGTACGGACGTCGGACTGACCGATATCGACGAGTTGGTGGCCGCCGTGACCGCGGGCTTGCTCAGCGCCGAAGCCGCCGAGGAGGCCATCCGGACGGCACTGACGACGGTGGACGCACTCGCCCGGCACGACTACGACCTGGGGCGGTGGCTGACCGGTCGCGATATGCCGCTGACCTGGCGGGCGTAATGTCTCGCGGTATGAGTGTCACCAGACGCGCAGGAGTGGCCGGGCCCCTGGCCGCCTTGTTGCTGTGTGCGGGGCAGTGGCTCCCGGCCGTCGCGGCCGCCGACCCGGAGCCCGCCCCGCCCCCACCGGCGCCGGATCAGGCCGGTCAGTTGCTGCACAACGTCACGTACAAGGCCAGGGCCGACGGGACGTCGCGCGGGGCGACCGTGGCCTACAAGGCCGACGACCACAACATCAACAGTGAGCAGCCGACACTGCTGCCGGGGCAGACATTCGAGATCAACACGGTGATGACGGATCCGAAGCTGGCCGGAATGGAGCTGTCCATCCAGTGGCCGTACGGGTCCAATCTGCACTGCGAGATCCTGGTCGACGACCAGACCGTGGCGCAGGCCGATCAGTTCATCGCGCCGCGGGTGTTCCGGGTGAAGGACGACCCGCTCTACGGCACCCTGCAGTGTGGTGCGCCGCTGGAGGTGCCGGCCGCCGGCACGCTCCCGCCGCCTGCCGACGCGGCGGTGCCGGCGCCGCCCGAGTAGCGTCTCAGGGCCGCCAGCCGGTGCTGTCGGCCCACACCTGCGCCCGTCGGTAGTTGTCCAGGAACCAGGGTTCCTTGGCCTGCGCGTAGTCAGCGGTGGCCAGCGCGGCGCGTTTGGCAGCCAGATAGTCGGCCCGGACCCCGGGGTTGGCCTTCAACCAGTCGACGAACAGCAGCGCGAACTCCTGGTTCGGTCTGCCGTTCACCCGGATATGGACGTTCGTGGACCGGCCTGGGTCGGCGGATGCGTGAAAGCGCTTGTGCCACAGCGCCGCATCAGCGGAGTGCGGCGTGTCCGCAGTGATCGTCGGCACCCGCGGGTAGCCGGCCGCCAGCAGCGGCCCGACGAGTTCGTCGGCCAATTCCGGCACTGCGACGGTGATCTGGATGTCGATGACGTCCTTACCGCCCATTCCGGGCACCGCGGTGGAGCCGATGTGGTCGATCCGCAGCGCCCGGTGCCCGCACGCGGTGTTGAGCCGCGCGATGATGCGCTGCGCCTGTTCCGGCCATGTCGGATCGTAGGCAACGACGGCGTAGTCGCGGTGCGCCGGTGTGCCGGCCCTGAGATTGTGGGCGAACGGCAGGATGCGTTGATGCCATAGCTCCCTTGCCTTTTCGACCAACTCCCCCGACGACCCGGAGTTGTCCAGCCACACATCGGCGACGGCCCGGCGCTGCTCCTCGGTGGCCTGTGCGGCGATCCGGGCGCGCGCGTCGGCCTCGGTGAAATTGCGGTATTCGATGAGCCGTTTGACCCGCAGGTCGGGATCGGCGTTCACCACGATCACCAAGGGGAACATCGGCGCCATCTGGGATTCCACCAGTAGCGGGATGTCCTCGACGATGATGGCATCGGCGCCGGCCGCCTCGATGAGCTCGGAGCGGCGGTGGGCCACCAGCGGATGCACGATGCCGTTCAACGTCTGACGCTTCTCGTCGTCGCTGAAGGCGACGGCCGCCAGCGCGGGCCGGTTCAGCGCGCCGTCCGCTTGCAGGATGGCGTCCCCGAACGCGTCGACCAGCTTGCTCAGCCCCTCGGTACCGGGCTCGACCACTTCCCGAGCGATCACATCGCCGTCCACGACGATCGCGCCGAGTTCACCGAACGTCGACGACACCGTCGACTTGCCCGCACCGATGCCGCCGGTCAGTCCGATCCTGAGCATGAAACTCCTTCAACAGGTGCAAAAAAGAACCGCGCAGCACGTCCGTGAGGACGTGCTGCGCGGTTTCACTCGGCGAAGAGTGTCTTTGTTACGCGTTGCCCGCGAGCTTCTCGCGGAGCGCGGCGAGCTGCGCATCGCTGGCCAGCGAGCCACCGGTGGACTCACCCTCCGAGCGGGTCGAGCTGCTCGACGTCGACGGGCGAGCGGCTTCCTCGGCCTCGGCGGCGGCGAACTTCTCCATCTGCGCGGTGTGCATCTTGTGCCGGCGCTCGGCCTCGGCGTACCGGGCTTCCCACTCGGTGCGCTGCTTGTCGAAGCCTTCGAGCCACTCGTTGGTGTCGGCGTCGAAGCCCTCGGGGAAGATGTAGTTCCCCGCGTCGTCGTAGCTGTCGGCCATGCCGTACTTCGAGGGGTCGAACTCCTCGGTGTAGTCCTCGTTGGCCTGCTTGAGGCTCAGCGAGATCCGGCGACGCTCCAGGTCGATGTCGATGACCTTGACCATCGCATCGTCGCCGACCTGGACCACCTGGTCCGGGACCTCGACATGGCGCTCGGACAGCTCCGAGATGTGCACCAGGCCCTCGATGCCCTCTTCGACGCGGACGAACGCACCGAACGGCACCAGCTTGGTGACCTTGCCCGGCACGATCTGGCCGATGGCGTGGGTGCGGGCGAAGTGGCGCCACGGATCTTCCTGCGTCGCCTTGAGCGACAGCGAAACCCGCTCGCGGTCCATGTCGACGTCGAGCACCTCGACGGTGACCTCGTCGCCGACCGTGACAACCTCGGACGGGTGGTCGATGTGCTTCCAGGACAGCTCGGAGACGTGCACCAGGCCGTCGACGCCGCCGAGATCGACGAACGCGCCGAAGTTGACGATGGAGGACACGACACCCTTGCGGATGGCGCCCTTGGTGAGCTGGTTGAGGAACTCGCTGCGCACCTCGGACTGGGTCTGCTCCAGCCAGGCGCGGCGGCTCAGCACCACGTTGTTGCGGTTCTTGTCCAGCTCGATGATCTTGGCCTCGATCTCCTTGCCGATGTACGGCTGCAGATCGCGGACACGACGCATCTCGACCAGGGAGGCGGGCAGGAAGCCGCGCAGACCGATGTCGAGGATCAGGCCGCCCTTGACGACCTCGATGACGGTGCCCTTGACGGCCTCGTCCTTCTCCTTGAGCTCCTCGATGGTGCCCCAGGCGCGCTCATACTGAGCACGCTTCTTGGACAGGATCAGACGGCCTTCCTTGTCCTCCTTGGTGAGAACGAGGGCTTCGACCTCATCGCCCACGGAAACGACCTCATTGGGGTCGACGTCGTGCTTGATGGAAAGTTCGCGAGAAGGAATGACACCTTCGGTCTTGTATCCGATGTCGAGCAGAACCTCGTCGCGGTCCACCTTGACGATGGTCCCTTCGACGATGTCGCCATCGTTGAAGTACTTGATGGTCTTGTCGATCGCGGCGAGGAAGTCCTCGGCAGAGCCAATGTCGTTGATGGCTACTTGCGGCGAGGTGATGGAGGGACTTGGCATGTGGTGGGTTGCTCCGGACAAGTTTAATCGTAGGAATAGGTCAGTGTTTTCCGGCGCGAACGCCGAGATTGTGCGTCGCACCCGTAACTCCGCAGAACCGACGCGGCACACAGGTACCTAGAAAGAGTACTCGACCGGGTACACGCTGGACAAACCCGGCTACCCTGCTGTCGTGCACCCTGCCGCGCAGCCACCTCACCCGCACATTCCGCCGTGGCCCCGCCGGGCCCGAAAAGTCGGCGCGCCGCTGGCCGTGCTGATCGGCCTGGGCACCGTGACCGGGCTGTTGATCATCTTGCTGACCCTGACCAACCCGGTCGGCACCGCGATCGGCTTCGTGCTGTCCACCCTGGCCATCGCGGTCGTGGTGCTCAGTTACCTGTGGCTGGACCGCTGGGAACCCGAGCCCCCGCGGCTGCTGCACCTGGCCTTCATCTGGGGCGCGTCCCTGGCGATCGTGGTTTCGCTGATCTTCGAGTTGTGGCTCGACTCGTCGTTCGCGCCCATCGCCGGACTGCCCGAGGGCTTCGAGTCCACCGCGATCCGGGCGCCGCTCATCGAAGAGGCCGCCAAAGGCCTGTTCCTGCTGGTCATGATGACCGGGCGGCGGCGCAACGAGCTGAACTCGCTGACCGACTGCCTGGTGTACGCGGGACTGGTCGGCGCGGGTTTTGCCTGGTTGGAGGACATCCTCTACATCGCCAACGGGGAGTCGGTGGCCGGCTCGCTGCTGACCGCCGCCCCGCGGTTGGTGATGGCCCCGTTCGCCCACTCGTTGTTCACCACGTTCACCGGTATCGGCGTGTACTTCGCGCTCAAACAGCGCTCCACCCTCGGCAAGGTGGCGTGCATCGTCCTCGGGTACGCGGCCGCGGTGGTCATGCACATGCTGTGGAACGGGTCTTCCCTGCTGGGTATCGAGACCTACTTCGCGGTGTACCTGCTCTGGATGGTGCCGATCTTCGCACTGGCGATCGTCCTGGGCGTGCACAGTCGCCGCCGGGAGCAGCGGGTGGTCGCCGAGAAACTGCCCGGAATGGTGTCCGCAGGCCTGATCACCGCGAACGAGGCGAGCTGGCTGGGCTCACTGCGGACCCGTAAGCAGGCGATCGCGGAGGTCACCCGGCACAGTGGCAAGCGCGACGGGAAGGCCGTGCGGGACTTCTCCGCCCAGGTGGTGGAGCTCGCGTTCGTGCGGGACCGGATCGATCGCGGATTCGGCGACGCGCGGGTGCAGGCCCTGCTCAACGAGGAGGCGTACTGGGTGCACGGCGCGCGGGCCTCGGCACCGGCGCTGGGCTGGCTGGCCAACTACCGCGTGCACTGACTCAGGGCGCCGGTGGTATGGCGAACTCGGCGCTACCGGCTTCGTTGACCATGACCTGACGCTAACCGCGACAACGGTTTACGCCACGAGTACCGCACTACTACCCGTGTCGGCCCGCGACCTTGAATTCGCGGTGAACACCCGGCTACCCGACGGCGTCAGTGCGCCGCGGCATCCCAGCTGCGCCCGTACCCGACCGAGACCTCCAGCGGGACGTCCAGCGGGTAGGCGCCGCCCATGTGTTCGCGGACCAACGCCTCCAGGGTGTCGCGTTCGCCGTCGGCCACTTCGAAGAGCAGCTCGTCGTGCACCTGCAGCAGCATCCGCGATCGCAGACCCGTGGCCTTGATCGCCTGGTCGACGTTGATCATCGCGACCTTGATGATGTCGGCGGCGCTGCCCTGGATCGGGGCGTTGAGCGCGGCGCGTTCGGCGGCCTCCCGGACATTGCGGTTGCTGCTGTCCAGTTCGGGCAGATACCGCCGGCGTCCCAAAACCGTTGAGGTGTAACCATCTTTGCGAGCCTGATCGACGACGTCGCGCAGGTAGTCGCGGATGCCGCCGAACCGGTCGAAGTACTGCTCCATCTGGGTCTTGGCCTCTTCGGTGCTGATCTTCAGCTGCGAGGACAGCCCGTAGGCGCTCAGCCCGTAGGCCAAGCCGTAGGACATCGCCTTGACGCGGCGGCGCATCTCGGCGTCGATCTGGTCGATGGGGACGTCGAATGCCCGCGACGCCACGAACGAGTGCAGATCCTCACCCGTGTTGAAGGCCTCGATGAGACCCGCGTCGCGGGACAGGTGCGCCATGATCCGCATCTCGATCTGGCTGTAGTCGGCCGTCATGAGGTCGGCGTACCCGGGGCCGACGACAAAACCGTCGCGGATGCGGCGGCCCGCCTCGGTGCGGATCGGGATGTTCTGCAGGTTGGGTTCCGTCGAGGACAACCGTCCCGTGGCCGCAATGGTCTGGTTGAACGTGGTGTGGATGCGGCCGTCGGAGGCCACCGAATTGAGCAGACCGTCGACGGTGACCTTCAGGCGGGTGGCGTCCCGGTGGGCCAGCATGTGCTGCAGGAACGGATGACCCGTCTTGTCGAAAAGGCCCTGCAAGGCATCCGCGTCGGTGGTGTAACCGGTCTTGGTCTTCTTGGTCTTGGGCATCTCGAGCTCGTCGAACAGCACCACCTGCAGCTGTTTGGGTGAGCCGAGGTTGATCTGCTTGCCGATGACCGCGTAGGCGGCCTCGGCGGCGTCGCGGATCTGGTCCCCGAACTCGCTCTGCAGCTCCTGTAGATGCGCGATGTCCACGGCGATGCCGGTGTGTTCCAGCTCGGCCAGCACCCGCTGCACCGGCAGTTCCATCCGGCCCAGCAGGGATGACGAGTCGATGCGAGCCAACTCCTCATCGAGGGCGTCGGCAAGGTCCATCACGGCGCCGGCCCGCAGCAGTACCGCCTGCACCGCCTGTTCGTCGACGCCATCGTTGTCGTCGAGCAATGAAAGCTGCTGCTGCTCAACATTTTCCGCGCGCAGCTCACGTTTGAGGTAGCGCAGCGACAGGTCATCGAGAGCGAAGCTGCGTTGTCCCGGCCGCACCAGGTAGGCCGCCAGCGCGGTATCGGAGGTGACGCCGGCCAGCTTCCAGCCGCGCCCCTCGAGGTCGTGCATGGCCAGCTTGGCTTCATGCAGGGCCTTGGGCGGGCCCGGGTCGGCCAACCAGGACGCCAGGGCGGCCTCGTCGTCGGGGTGCAGGGTGGTGGTGTCGATGTAACGGCCGTCGCCGTCGTTGGCCACGATCGCCAGTGCCGTCGCGTCCGCGTCGAACGCCAGATGGGTACCGACCACGGCGATGCCGAAACGATTGCCCAGACTGTGCTCGGACAGCCACGCCGCCAGTTCGCCGGGGGCGAGCGCACCGCCGCGCACCTCGAAACCTTGGTCCACCTCGGGATCGGCCGAGGCCAGGGTGTCGAACAGTCGGTCGCGCAATACCCGGAATTCCAGGTCGTCGAACAGGCGGTGGATGTGGTCGCGGTCCCAGGGGAGCATCCGCAACGTGTCCGGGGTGTGCGGTAGCGGCACGTTCTTGACCAGCTCCGTCAGCTCGCGGTTGAGGATGACGTGGGAAAGGTTGGCCCGCAACGCATCCCCGACCTTGCCTTTGACCTGATCGACATTGTCGACGAGGGTCTGCAGCGAGCCGTGCTCGACGATCCACTTGGTGGCGGTCTTCTCCCCCACCCCCGGGATGCCCGGCAGATTGTCACTCGGGTCGCCCCGCAGCGCGGCGAAGTCCGGGTACTGGGTGGGCGTGAGCCCGTACTTGGTCTGGACAGCCTCCGGGGTGAAGCGAGTCAGCTCGCTGACGCCCTTGACGGGATACAGCACGGTGACGTCATCGCTGACCAGCTGCAGGGAGTCCCGGTCACCGGTGACCACGAGCACCCGGTAGCCGGCGTCTTCGGCCTGGGTGGCCAGGGTGGCGATGATGTCGTCGGCCTCGAAACCCTCTTCGGCCAGCACCGTGATGCCCAGCGCGTTGAGCACCTCTTTGGTGATGTCGATCTGGCCCCGGAACTCGTCGGGGGTCGCCGACCGCCCCTCCTTGTACTCGGGGTATTTCTCCTTGCGGAACGTCTGGCGAGACACATCGAAGGCCGCGGCGATGTGACTGGGCCTCTCGTCGCGCAGCAGGTTGATGAGCATCGCGGTGAAGCCGTACACGGCGTTGGTGGTCAGCCCGCCCTGGGTCTTGAAGTTCTCGGCGGGCAGCGCGTAGAACGCCCGGAACGCCAGCGAGTTGCCGTCCAGCAGCATCAAGGTGGGCTTGGTTTCCGTCGCGGTTGAACTCACGGCGTTCACCCTATGCTCCGCCACCGACGTCTCGGTGGCCCCGGGCCAGCCGACCGTGGCGGCGGGTTTCGTTGCCACCACAAACGACATTTGTTGAGACCGCAAGCGGCAACGAATCGAGGTCCCGAAATCCCTTGGAAGGCCGGGCTGCGCCTGGTAATTATCTTCACAGTCAATTCATAGACTCGAGGAGCCTCCATGGCCGGCCGGCATCGATCGAAAGCAACCCCACTTCCCGTCACCGTCTGGCTCGGCGCCGGTGCGATCACATTGGGCGTCGGCGCGGCGTTGACCAGCGGCGCCGGCGTCGCCAGCGCAAGCACCGACGAGTCATCGGGAACGTCGGCGTCGGCCGGCACGCACCAGAAAGTGGATTCGGATACGTCGACGAAGTCCGCCGATACCGCCGCACGCCCCAAGGGCATCAGTACATCGCCCGCACCTACGCCGGCGGGCGACACGACCTCCACGCCGAAGGTGGCATCCACCTCGAAGGCCACCTCCGCGCCGAAGAAGAAGCCCCGGCGCGGTACCGACCGCCAGGCAACCTCGGCTGCAACGTCCGCATCGCCGGAAACCGACAGCTCAGATGACGGCGACGCCGTCACGATCCCTAAGCGTGCCGTCGTAGCGGGCAGCGCGCCGCGGACCGTTCAGACCACGGACTCCCGGGTGAGCGCGGCGCCGAAAGTGGCCGCCCTGCCGGCCGCGAGGGCGACTGCCGCTCCGGCCACCGCGACCGATCCGCTCACCACGCTGGCGAACCACTTTCAGCGGGCCCTCGCGACGTACCAGAAGAAGTACCTCAACAAGCGGCCGACGATCACCGTCTCTGAGCCCACTCACAACGCTGACGGCACCTGGACCGGCCAGGTCAGCGCCAGCGATCCCGACGGGGATCCGCTCGCGATATCGGTTCCGTTGCAAGTCAACTCGGCCGGCCTCAACACGCTGAACGCGGACGGCAGCTTCACGTTCACGCCTGCTGCCTATGCGTTGTCCACACCGGGCTACGTCGCGAGTTTGTTCTTCGAGACCGTGGAAACGAATTACGACAGCCACTTCCACGGCTTCGGACAGCTGCGGGCGTCCCTCTTCGCCGACTCCCCGCCCGTCGTCTTGGCGTTGTTCGGCCTAAGGCCCTACGCCTCGAAGGAGTGGGGCACCGCGAAACTCCGAGTCGACATCCCGGTGGGGCCGACGACGACTTCTACGTTGGCGACCGCCAAGGCCGAAAGCCTGCCCACCGCCGCGACGAATCCACTGAACTCCTTCGTCCATGGCATCCAGGCGTGGATCACGAAGACGTTCAACAACACGGCCCCGACGATCACCATTTCCACCCCGACCAAGAACACCGACGGCACCTACACCGGCCAGTTCACCGCCTCCGATGTCGACGGTGACCCGCTGACCATCGAGTACACCGCGTCGATGATCTACGGCACCACCTCGGTGGCCGACCACGGCGACGGCACCTACACGTACACCTACACACCGTCGGAAGCCGCGCTGACCGAACCGAACTTGACCTACCACCTCTCGTTCACAGCGGTCGAGACCAACGCCGCCGCTCACTTCCACGGCCCTGCGCAGATCCGGGAGCTGATCGTGGATGCCACGCTGGGCAACCTTTTGAGAGCTGTGATTGCCGACCCCTTCAACGAATTGCCGCGGTACAGCCCGTTCGACCGAGCTCGGGGCCGTGCCAGCGTGCCCGTGGCGGTCGGTCCGGTCGTTCCGGTCACCTTACCCGGACCCTGACCGCCAAACTGCAACACGTTTCAGTTTTGTGCCCGTTCTGGGTACGCTGACGCTCGTGCCAGCAGCATCCTCGCAGCCCGCGGTCGAAGGGTGGTTCGCCACCGACGACGCCGGCGCCGCCCATCTGATCGGGGCCAAGTGCCCGCAGTGCGCCACCTACGTGTTCCCGCCGCGGGCCAACAACTGCCCCAACCCGGCGTGCGACAGCGACGTGCTCGAGCAGGTTCCCCTGTCACGGCGCGGCACGGTGTGGAGCTACACCGAGAACCGCTACGCCCCGCCCGCGCCGTACCCGGCCTCAGATCCGTTCGAGCCGTTCGCGATTGCCGCGGTGGAACTGGCCGACGAGGGCCTGATCGTGCTGGGCAAGGTGGTCGAGGGCACCCTCGCCGCCGACCTGTCGGTCGGCATGGAGATGGAACTGACCACCATGCCGCTGTTCACCGACGCCGAGGGCGTCGAGCGGATCACGCACGCCTGGAGGATCGCGAAATGAGTGAACCCGTCTACATCCTCGGCGCGGGAATGCACCCGTGGGGCAAATGGGGCCGCGATTTCACCGAATACGGCGTCGTGGCGGCACGAGCCGCGCTGGCCGAAGCCGGTTTGGATTGGCGTCAGATTCAGCTGGTCGCCGGCGCGGACACCATCCGCAACGGCTATCCCGGTTTCATCGCCGGCTCGACGTTCGCCCAGAAACTGGGCTGGAACGGGGTGCCGGTCTCGTCGAGCTACGCCGCCTGCGCCAGTGGTTCGCAGGCGCTGCAGAGCGCCCGCGCGCATATCCTGGCCGGGTTCTGCGATGTGGCGCTGGTCATCGGCGCCGACACCACGCCCAAGGGTGCGTTCGCTCCGGTCGGGGGCGAGCGCAAGAACGACCCGGACTGGCAGCGGTTCCACCTGATCGGCGCATCCAATCCGGTGTACTTTGCGTTGCTGGCACGGCGCCGGATGGACCTCTACGGCGCCACCCTGGAGGATTTCGCCCAGGTCAAGGTCAAGAATGCCAAGCACGGCCTGGGTAACCCGAACGCCCGCTTCCGCAAGGAAGCCACCGTCGAGGACGTGCTCGCCAGCCCTGTGGTCGCCGATCCCCTGCGCCTGCTGGACATCTGCGCCACCTCCGACGGCGCGGCCGCACTGATCGTGGCCAGCAAGTCGTTCGCGGAGAAGCATCTCGGCTCCGTCGAAGGTGTCCCGTCGGTCCGCGCGATCAGCACGGTGACGCCGCGCTACCCCCAGCATCTGCCCGAACTTCCGGACATCGCCACCGACTCGACGGCCGTGGTGGCCGCGCCGGAGCGGGTGTTCAAGGACCAGATCCTCGACGCCGCCTACGCCGAGGCGGGAATCGGCCCGGAAGATGTCAGCCTGGCCGAGGTATACGACCTGTCCACCGCGCTGGAACTGGATTGGTACGAACACCTCGGCCTGTGCGCCAAGGGTGAAGCCGAGGCGCTGCTGCGCAGCGGCGCCACCGCCCTCGGCGGCCGGGTGCCGGTCAACGCCTCCGGCGGATTGGCGTCGTTCGGCGAAGCCATCCCGGCACAGGCCATCGCGCAGGTGTGCGAGCTGACCTGGCAGCTCAAGGGCCAGGCGATGGGCCGGCAGGTCGATGGCGCCACGGTCGGCGTGACCGCCAACCAGGGGCTGTTCGGACACGGCTCGTCGGTGATCGTCGCGCGTTAGCACCTGACCGGCGACACTGGCACCGAGTCCGGCTCGCCCTTCTCTGCGCGCCGCTCGCGGGCGTAGTCGCGCATCGTCTCCGAGAGGCGGTACCGCGTTCGCCCACAACGGGTTTCGGCCGCGAGCAGCGACTTGTCCACGAGCGACATGAGCAGGTCGATCACCTGGAAGGCCGCCACGTCCCCACCGGCCGCCACCGTCCGGGCGGTATGCACGTCGAACCCGCCGCCGGGCACGACGGAAAGCCTTCGCAGGACGGCTTTTTCGTGCTCGCTGAGCAGGGTATAGGACCAATCGATGCAGGCCTTCAGGGTCTGCTGGCGGCGCGCCACCGTCCGGGCACCACCCGTCAGGAGGCGGAACCGGTCATCCAGGCCGTCGATGATTTCGTCCAGCGTGAGGGCGCGCACCCGCGAGGCGGCCAGCTCGATCGCCAGCGGCATGCCGTCGAGTCGACGGCAGATCTCCCGCACCGCCACGGCGCCATAGGTGTCGAGGCTGAAGTCGGCGAGGGCACGCTGCGCGCGATCGGCGAACAACTCGATGGCGTCGTCGTCCAGTGACATGGACGGCACCCGCCACACCTGTTCACCGCCCACCGCCAACTGCTCCCTGCTGGTCGCCAGCACGGTGACGTTCGGGCAGGACCGCAACACGCTCCCGACGAAAGCGGCGCCGACGTCCAGCAGGTGCTCACAGTTGTCCACGACCAGGAGCAGGCTACGGTCACCGATGTTGCGCGTCACCATATCCGCGGTGGCACGGCGCCCCCGCGGATCGGACACGCCGAGCGCTTGAGCGACGGCATGCGCCACCAGGTCCGGGTCGGTCACCGGTGCGAGATCCACGCACCGGATTCCGTCGCGGTATTGATCGGCCGTGCGCTCGGCTGCCTCGAGCGCCAGGCGCGTCTTGCCGACGCCACCGGCTCCGGCGAGGGTGAGCAACCGGCAACCCTCCAGCAGCTTGGCGATCTCCGCGAGCTCACGGGCCCGACCCACGAAGGACGTGAGTTGGACTGGGCGCCACTGCAAGGAGTGGTCTCGGTCGACGCGTAGCGGCGGGATGTCGGTGGAAAGACTGGGGTGGCACAGTTGGGTCACCCGCTCCGGACGAGGTAGATCACGCAACGGGTGGCGGCCCAGGTCGATGAGCCACGCGTCGTCGGGCAGCACGTCACCCGCTAGATCGGACGTCGTCCCCGACATCAGCGTCTGGCCGCCCACCGCGATATCGCGTAGCCGGGCGGTCCGGTTGATCGTCGGCCCCATGTAGTTGCCCGTGTCACGCAACTGAATCTCGCCGGTGTGCAGGCCGATTCGCAGACGGATGGGTGCGAGCACGGCCTGCTGCAGCGCGAGCGCGCAGGCCACCGCATCGCTGGCGCGGGTGAAGGCGACGACGAAGCTGTCGCCTTCACCCTGCGCGGTCGGGCACACCCCGCGATGGGTATCGACGAGTTCCGCAAGCGCGCGGTCCATGGCGGACACGGCCGCCGCCATCGCATCGGGCTGGATTTCCCAGGACCGGGTGGACCCCTCCATGTCGGCCATCAACAACGTCACCGTGCCGGTAGGTAAAGCGGTACTGGACATTCGAACCCCCGTGGTCAGAACCTTGTGCGAGCCAATTGTTTTCGAAGCTGTACTGCCATCCTGCTGCGTCGGGCCCGCCAGGGCTACCGTGCGCGCAACACGATCGGCGGTGGTGTGTACACCCCTAGCGGGGGTCTGGGATGTCGACCGTGGCGATGATGCGGGTGCCACGACCAAGTCCGGTGTCGATCACCAGTTGCCCACCGATCGCCGAAAGCCGGTCCGCCATGTTGGTCAGTCCCATGCCGGCGGTGGTCCGGTCGAATCCAGGCCCGGTATCGGCGATCTCGAGCGTCAGCGTGTCCCCGTCGGCGCGACCGATGATGGCCACCGTGGTGTCCGGCCCGCCATGTTTGGCCGCGTTCTGCAACGCCTCGCTGCAGCAGTAGTACAGCGCGCCCTCGGCGGCGGACTGATAGCGGCCGATGCCCTGCAGATCCAGGCGCACGGGCACGGCGGCGCGTGATGCCAGCATGGGCAGCGCCTCGGTGAGCCCTCCACTGAGCAGCAGGGGCGGATAGATCCCATGGGCAAGCCTGCGGATCTCGCCGATGGCGGTGTCCACCAATTCGGCAGCTTCGGTCAGCAGCGGTTGATAGCGGTCCTGATCGGCGGTGCGCGCCAACTGGATCAGAACGGACAGCGCAACCAGATGCTGTTGGGCGCCGTCATGCAGATCCCGTTCGATACGGCGGCGCTCTTCGTCGGCTGCGGTGCTGAGGCGGGTGCGCGATGCCGCGAGCTCCACCGCCCGTTCGGCCAGATGCGCCTGCGACGTCCGCAGCGCCGCCGCGTTGTGCCACACGATCGCCATCAGATTCAGCCCCGTGATACCCAGTCCGACAACGACGAACGAGGTCTCCACCCACTGCGTGGCGTGCCGCACGGCGTCGTTGGGCGGAATGAAGCGGGCCAGCATGCCGGCCACAATCATGCAGACGCCGGTCATTCCGGCGTAGGCCAACCCGGTTTTCCATCGCAGGTACGGCTCGGCGAAGGCGGCGGGCAGCATCGCGGTGACCGCCATCACCGACAGCGTCGGTGGGGACACGTAGACGACCACCAGAACACCGATCCAGTTGCCCACGCAGACCACGGCGATGGCTTGCGCATACCGCTTGCGATGGGCCAGCCAGATGGCGACGACGATCGCGACGGAATGCAGGACCGAGATGCCGCCGAGCACCAGGAACCAGAACGACCGCTGCATCCAGATGTATTGGACGGCCGGGATCAACACACCGGCGCCGAACCACATGGCGAAGTGGCCGACGAGAAATACCTGAAAGCGTTCGTCCTGAAAGCGCAGGACCAGATCCCGGTCGAGGGGCGACTGGGTCCGGGTGATGCCGTTGATGAGAATCCTCGGCGCCTCCCACCGCGGCACCGAAAGCGTCGCGGATCCGAGGCTCAGCCGGCGGCTCGCCATATCCGCCTCAGCAGGTCCGGACTCAGCCGCTCCTTGTGCAGATAGGAGGCGGCGCCGCAGTCCGCGGCCGCGGCGGGAAGGTCTTCGACGTCGTAGGTCGACATCAGCACAACCATCAGATCTGTTCGCGCCGAACAGATCTGCCGGGTGGCCTCGATACCGCCGATGCCGGGCATGTGGATGTCCATCAAGACGATATCGCCGTCGCCGCTGCGCATCTGCTCGACGGCGGTCTCGCCCGTTTCGCATTCACCGGCCATCACGAAATCGTCCATTGCCGCCAACGTCGCAGCGGTGGCACGACGGAAGCTGGCTTGGTCGTCTACGACCCAGACACGAACCTGCTCTCCAGCCACCACGCCATCGTGCCCGGCGGATTTGCTCGGCACGAGGGTGTACACACCACTACTTTCGGATTTCGCGGCGTGCACGCTCAGCCCGTCCCGCGGTCGTCGAGGAACATCAGGACGGCCTTGACCCGCCGGTCAACCCCGTCGTCGACGGTCAATTCGAGCTTGGCGAAGATCGCGTTGATGTGCTTTTCCACGGCGCGCTGGGACAGCACCAGACGTTGGGCGACGATGCGGTTGCTGAACCCTGTCGCCAGTTCGCTGAGGACCTCGCGTTCGCGGGGAGTGAGCCGGCTCAACGTGGTGGCCGAACGGGGCTGTGCGAGCAGCGCTTCGACCACCAGGGGGTCCAGCACCGTCCCACCCGCGGCGACCTGCCGGACGGCCTCACCGAGTTCGTCGAAATGCGCCACCCGCTCTTTGAGCAGATAGCCGCGCCGCGCGGTGCCGCCTTCCAGCAGACCCGCCGCATACCCGGGTTCCGCGTAGTTGGACAGCACGATCACCCCGACATCCGGGTGCGTCGTGCGCAACGACCGCGCCAACCGGATCCCCTCATCGGTGGCGGTGGGTGGCATGCGCACATCGGTCATCAGAATCGTCGGGCGGTGCGAGGCGACGAGTTCGGCGGCGGTGTCGTAGTCCGCGGCGACGCCGACGACGTCGACCTCGGGAACGGTGGACAACGAGCGCGTGACACTGTCACGGACCAGTAGGGAATCCTCGGCGATCACGACCGAGATGCGATCACTCACGATCGGGAGTGTAAACCCGCATTTCGGCACGAACGTGAGCTCGCGCGCCACATCCTTGCGGATTCACGCACACGAGCTCACGTTCAGCGCTCAATCAGTAAGCGGGGAACCAGAAAGGACCCCACCAGAAGCCCCACGAGTTGCGCACATCCGACCAATACACCCGCGCGAACGGCGCCCACCACGGCGCGCCGGGACGAGAGTGCGCCCAGTTCGGGACGTTGCCCTGACCGGGACCCCAACCCCAGGCCGGATCGCCATCACGCGGCGCGGGCCGATCGAACACACCGGGCGGGAGCGCCGGCGGTCGGTCGGGATGCCAGCCGGGAGTGCCGTCATGCTGGTCACCGCCGGGCCCGCGGTTGCCGGGGCCGTTGTTGTCGTGGCCACCAGGACCGTTGTTGCCCGGGCCGTTGTTGTCGTGGCCACCAGGACCGTTGTTGCCCGGGCCGTTGTTGTCGTGGCCGCCGGGACCGTTGTCCTGCGGGCCCCGTCCACCCTGACCACCGGGGCCGCCCTGACCTCCGGGGCCACCACCCTGGCAGTTCTGTGCGCCCGGCGGGCACTGCGGTGCCGCGGTCGCCACTCCGGCACCGGCGCCGAGCGCCCCAGCAGCGAGACCAGCCAAAACAGCCGAACTCGCCACCAAATTGATGCACCTGTTCATTGGATCTCGAGCTCCGTTCACTAAGTCCCAACCGAAACCTATTCTCGCGGTTGGAATTCAGTGCAAGCCATGAGGAAGCTGTGGGAAGATGTGAGTTTTCTTTACCCACCCTGTGCGGTCAGGCCACCCCGAGGTACGCGGCCCGGATGCTGTCATCCTTCAGCAGGTCACGAGCGTCACCGGTACGCGTGACCGCCCCCGTCTCCAGGATGTAGGCCCGGTCGGAGCGGCTCAGCGCCTGCTGCGCGTTCTGCTCGACCAACAGCACCGTCGTGCCCTGACTGTTGATTTCGGAGACGATCCGGAAGATCTGCGAGATGATCATCGGCGCCAGACCCATCGACGGCTCGTCGAGCAGCAGCACCTTCGGCCTGGCCATCAGCGCGCGGCCGATCGCCAGCATCTGCTGTTCGCCGCCGGACAGGGTGCCACCGACCTGGCTGCGCCGCTCGGCGAGCCGCGGGAAGGTCGTCATCACCCAATCCAGGCGCTCGTCGTGATCATGCTTGGAATCGAACTTGCGCCCGTAGCAACCCATTTCAAGGTTTTCGACGACGGTCATGCCGGGAAACACGCCGCGGCCCTCCGGCGCCTGGATGAGACCCTGGGTGACCCGCTGGTGCGCCTTGACCTTGGAGATGTCCTGGCCGTCGAACCACACCGACCCGGAACTCAGGGGACGCAGCCCGGAGATGGCCCGCATCATCGTGGTCTTACCCGCGCCATTGGATCCCAACAGCGTGACCAGTTCCCCCTCCCGGACGACGAGTGAAACACCGTGCAGCGCTTGGATTCTGCCGTAGTGCACGACGGCTTCGCGCACCTCGAGCAGAATCGGGCGCGGATCGGGTTCCGTGGGCTCAGAGCTCGTCATCGGGCACTCCCAGATAGGCGGCAATGACTTTGGGATCCTCGCGGATCTGCGCCGGCAAGCCGTCGGCGATCTTGCGGCCGAACTCCAGCACCACGATGCGATCGGTGACCCCCATGACCAGGCGCATGTCGTGTTCGATGAGCAGCACGGTGTAGCCGTCGTCGCGGATGGCCCGGATCAGGTCGATGAGTGCGGCCTTCTCGCTGGGGTTGAAGCCGGCCGCCGGTTCATCCAGGCACAGCAACTTGGGTTCGGTGGCCAGAGCGCGGGCGATCTCGAGTCGGCGCTGGTCGCCGTAGGGCAGGTTCTTGGCCTTCTCCTCGCCGCGGTGGGCGATCCCGACGAACTGCAGCAGCGCTGCGGCCCGCTCGATGGCGTCCTTCTCTTCGCGCCGATGCCGCGGGGTGCGCACCAGCGCGCCAGGTACCGACGTCTTGTGCCGAGCGTCGGTACCCACGACCACATTCTCCAGGGCGGTCATCTCACCCCAGAGCCGGATGTTCTGGAAGGTGCGGGCGATGCCGCGGCGGGTGATCTCGTGCCGTTTGATCTTGCCCAGCGGGGCGCCGTCGAACGTGACGCTGCCCGAACTGGGCCGGTAGACACCGGTGATCGCATTGAAACAGGTGGTCTTGCCCGCCCCGTTGGGACCGATCAGACCGAGGATCTCGCCACGCTTGATGTCGAAGGACACCGAGTCCAGCGCGGTCAGGCCGCCGAACTTGACGGTGAGATCCTTTGTCTCCAAGAGCTTCTCACCCTCGGCCGCGTTCACGTCACGGTGCAGCGCGGCTTTTTCCTCGTCGATTTCCGCGTCGATCTCGGGGCTGGTCACGCTGCCGCCTTCGAATCGTCGGCCTTGCGGAGCAGACCGCGCGCGGCCTTGCCGTAGCTCAGCAACTGCTGACGCACCGGGAACAGGCCCTGCGGCCGGAAGATCATCAGGACCACCAGCGCCAGACCGAAGAACAGATATTTCAGGTCGCCCAGGTTGATCCCGAGGAAGTGCACGCCGAGCAAGCGGTTGGGCAGGTACACGATGATGAACGCGCCGAACACCACGCCCAGTTTGTTGCCCTGGCCACCGAGCACGACGGCGCAGAGGAACAGCATCGAGTTGATGATGTTGAACGTCGGCGGCGCGACGTACTGGACCTGCCCGGCGTACAGCGCGCCGGAGAGCCCACCGATGGCCGCGCCGATCACGAATGCCCACAGCTTGAACTTGAACGTGTTGACGCCCATCACCTCGGCGGCGTCTTCGTCCTCTCGGATGGCCACCCACGCGCGCCCGACCCGGCTGCGTTCCAGGTTTCCGACGAGCAGCAGGACGATGATGATGAGCACCAGACCGAGCCAGAACCACCAGGTGCCGTAGTTGGCGTCACCCGTCGAATTGCCGCTGGAGAAGACACCATTGGGCAGGTGTTCGCTCTCCCCGAGCCTCGGGTAGGCGATCTCGTTGAGTCCGCGCGGGCCGTTGGTGACGTCGGTGAGGTTGTCGGCGAGCAACCGGATGATCTCGCCGAAGCCGAGGGTGACGATGGCCAGGTAGTCGCCGCGAAGCCGGAGCGTCGGGGTGCCCAGGATGAGGCCGGCCAGCGCAGTGACGGCCATGGCGATCGGCACGCAGGCCAGCCAGGCCCAATCCTTGCTCAAGAAGCCTTCCACACCGACCTGGTTCCACGGGCTGTCCGGGCTGGTGAGCAGCGCAACGGTGTAGGCGCCGACGGCATAGAAACCCACGTAGCCGAGGTCGAGCAGACCGGCCTGCCCCACAACGACATTCAGGCCGATCGCGATGATGGCGATCATCGCGAACTGCGCCATGGTGCCGCCGAAACTGATGCCCGGGGTGTCCAGGAAGCCGGGGGTGTAGAGCGGCAACAGCCCGACGATCAGGAACAGCAGCGCCCCGAAGATCCATTTCGCCGGCCGGCCTAGCTCGGACCACCATCGGCGCAGGCCATCTCCTGGCGCCAGGACGTTGCGGCGCCAACCGGTTGTCTCTTGATGGCTCATGCTCGCGCCTTCCCCAGGCTCTCACCGAGTATGCCGGTCGGGCGGATCAGCAGCACCAGCACCAGCAGTACGAACGCCACCACGTCGCGCCACTGCGTGCCGAACAGCGCCTGGCCGTAGTTCTCCATGATGCCCAGGATGAGACCACCGAGCAGGGCGCCGCGCAGGTTGCCGATACCGCCGAGCACCGCGGCCGAGAAAGCCTTGATACCCAACAGGAATCCGCCCGAGTAGATGATGCCCTGCGGCAGTTTCATCGTGTACAGCAACGCGGCGGCACCGGCGAGCAAGCCGCCGATGAGGAACGTGGTCATGATGACCCGCTCCCTGGACACACCCATCAGCGTGGCCGTCGTCGGATCCTGTGCGACGGCACGGATGCCGCGACCGAACTTGGTGCGGTTGATCGCGATATCGGTCAACAACGCCAGCACCAGTGCGGACACCACGATCACGATGGTCACGTTGGACACCGTGGCGCCGAAGATCGTGAACTGAGTCTTGGGTTGTACCAAGATGATCGGCTGTTGGGCGTTACTGCCGCCGTAACCCTTGATCAGCTTGGGCAGCACGAAGTGGACGAACTCCTGCAGCACGAACGACATGCCGATGGCGGTGATCAGGAAGGTCAGCGGCCGCGCATTGCGCTTGCGCAGCGGCCGGTACGCCACCACCTCCAGTCCGACCGCGGCCGAGCCCGACACGACCATGGCGACCACCATCGCGATCGCGAGGTACAGCACTGTCAACAGGATGCCCTTGTTGTAGGGCGTGCCACTGGGGGTGAAACCGAGGATGATGTCGAGCGCGAAGTAGGCGCCGAACATGCCGAGCATGAAGATCTCGGAGTGAGCGAAGTTGATCAACCGCAGCACACCGAACACCAGGGTGTAGCCGACCGCGACCAGTGCGTATATCGCCCCCCACGCCAGACCGTCAATCGTCAACTGGCCGAACCCGTTCACCAGGTTGTCGACGTTGAAGTTGATATTGGCTGCGGTGCAGACGTACTGACCGATGCAATCGGGGGTCATCCGGTGGCGGGCTCCTGGTCGAAAAGTTGTCTGGAACAAGAACGCGTCCGGAACCGGGGTCCCGGACGCGTCCTTTGGTGAGTTCCCTACTGGACCTTGAAGATCCAGATCAGGTTGGTGGTGAGCTCACCCTTGTCTGTCCACTGGTAGTTGCGGGCGATGCCCTGCCCGTTGTACGTCTTCACGAAGTCCAGCAGCGCCGGCCGGGTGATGGCACCCGAGTCGATGCCCTTGAGCAGGATGGTGCCCAGGTCGTAGCCCTCCGCGCTGTACGTGCCCGCGTCGGCGTTGAACTTCTTCTTGTAATCCTCGGCGAACGTGCCGGTGGCCGGGCCGCACGGGCAGGCCAGGATGGCGTCCTTGGAAGCCTCGCCGGCCTGCTTGACGAACTCGATGTCCTTCGTGCCGTCGGCCGAAGAGAACACCCCGGTGTAGCCGCCGTCGCGCAGCTGCTGCACCAGCGGCGCCGCCTCGGAGTAATAGCCGCCGTAGAAGATGGCGTCCGGGCTGATGCCCTTGACCTGCGTCACCGCGGCGGAGAAGTCCTTGTCGCCCTTCTTCACCGAGATGTTGCAGCCCGGGTCCGCAACGGGCCCCAGGGTCTCGCGCACCGCGGTGGCCAGACCGAGGCCGTAGTCGGTGCTGTCGTCGATGACGCACACCTTCTTGAACCCCAACGCGTTCTTCAGGTAGTTGGCGACCGACGGGCCCTGCACGGCGTCGTTGGCCAGTCCGCGGAAGAAGGTCTTCCACCCGTTCTGGCTGAGCGTCGGGTTGGTGGCCGAGGCCGTGGTGGCGACGAGGCCGGCCTGGTCGAACACGGTGCCGGTGGCCTTGGTCTCGCCGGAGAACGCCGGGCCGACCAGGCCGATCGTGTACTGGTCGTCGACGATCTGCGGGGCGATGGCCGTCGCCTTCTGCGGGTCGCCTTCGGTGTCGAACGGCTTGAGCTGCACCTGGCAGCCCGGATTGGCAGCGTTGTGCTTGTCGATCGCCAGCTGCACGCCGTTCTTGATGTTGATACCCAGCGCCGCGTCGGGACCGTTGAGCGCCCCGGCCATCGCGATGGAGACGGGCGGGCAGGTGGCCTTGCCGTCGCCCGCAGGATCCGCCGGGGTGGCGCCCGTGGCGGCCTTGACCTCCGCGCCGTTTTCGTCGATCTGGACCTGTTCGACGATCTTCAGGTCGGCTTTCGACGTGCTCTGTTCGGGAGTGGACTGGTTACACCCGGCAATACCGAGTACCAGCAGTCCAGCGCCACCGAGCGCAAATGCATTCCGTGCCACGCGACTGCGCACGCTTCACCTCCGGGTCATGGATTCCGACGGCATCGGCGATGAGTCGCAGGTCGGCCGCTCGCTGATGCTTCGGGTAGACACTAGCCAAACGGTCGCCGCGTTGCGTGATGTTGAACGATTGGCCACGGCGCGTCGGTATCGCGAGCAGGTGATAGCGCAGGACCGGAAACGCAGTGTTAACCCGGGCCGTCCGCGCGGGTCAGGCGGACGGCGATTCTTCGGCAGGCGGGTCCAGAGTCTCCAGCACGACCTCGGCCACCCGCTTCATGGTGGTGCGCCGATCCATCGCCGCGCGCTGAATCCATTTGAACGCTTCGGGTTCCGTCATTCCTTGGTTTGCCTGCAGCAAACCCTTCGCCCGCTCGACGAGCTTGCGTGTCTCGAGCCGGTCGGACAGGTTGGCCACCTCGTGTTCCAGCGCCGCGATCTCACCGAAGCGGCTGACGGCGACCTCGATGGCCGGAATCAGATCGGTGATGGAGAACGGCTTGACCAAATAGGCCATCGCGCCCGCGTCGCGGGCCCGCTCGACCAGTTCACGCTGCGAGAAGGCGGTGAGGATGACAATGGGCGCAATACGCTTGGCAGCGATCTCCGATGCCGCATCGATCCCGTCGCGGCGGGGCATCTTCACATCCATGATCACCAGATCAGGTTTGAGGCTCTCGGCGAGATCCACCGCCTCCTGGCCGTCACCGGCCTGGCCCACGACCTCATAACCTTCCTCGTTCAGCATCTCGGCCAGATCGAGTCGGATCAGTGCTTCGTCCTCGGCGATGAGGACACGGCGCGGGGCGGAAGCTTCGGTCATGGCGGCCATTCTTCCGTGAGTGCGGCCGATCAGCGACCTCGGGGTTACCTGGGCGCGTCGGGCAGGTGCGGGAGGCCCCGTGCCGATCCTCTAAGGTGGGAGTCCGCACCAGTGCTGGCCCTCGTATCCCAACTGGCAGAGGAAACGGATTCAAAACCCGTGCAGTGTGAGTTCGAATCTCACCGAGGGCACCACAAAACCGGCGAGCATCCCCACCATTTCTCAGCCTCTGCCCGCGCCCGTGCCGGGATACCGGCCGGTCACCCACCCACCTGGGTCGGAGCGATGGCCCTCAGGACGCCGGAGTCGATGTTTTCGTACCCGGAGGCGGGGTAGACGCGGTTGGTCCACACGATCAACTGGAGGTGCGTTATGGCAACTGGAGAGACCGGCTTCGACGATGTCACGTTCGACTTGGTGTCGGTGCAGTATCACTCACTCAAAGCCGGCCACGACTACGGGCAGTACGTTCGTGACGCCAAGAATGCGGGACGCGACGACATCGCCTCGTTCTTCGAAGAAGTCATGAAGCAGGATTCCGACCGGGCGGCGCGGTGCCACGAGTTCATGAGGGAACTCGCTGGAGCCGGAGCCGCCGGTCCCGCAGGGAGTTGACCTCAGCCGCAGCGGCTTACAGCGAGGGGCCTCCGGTTGAGCCTCGCTCATCCGGAGGCGTCTCGGTGCATAAGGCGCCTGGATGCGGGAAGTCCCGATGGCATGAGGAGACAACATCGAGCGCCCGACCGGAGTGTCCAATGACCAGAGCCGACCGAGACGAATCCCTGCGAGTCGTCATCACGGGCGCTTCCAGCGGGATCGGGCAGGCGACCGCCGGGATGTTCGCGCGCCGTGGGGCGCGCCTGTTCTTGGCAGCCCGAAACGGCGAGGCCCTGGAGAGGGTAGCCACGCGTTGTAGGGCGGCGGGAGGTGACGCCGTCGCCGTCAAGGCAGACGTCACCGACATCCATGCCATCCGGGAGATCGCCCGCCGCGCTTCTGAGGAACTCGGCGGCGTAGACGTGTGGCTGAGCAACCCCGGGGTCGGCGCCATCGGGCTGTATCAGGACACGCCGATGGAAGCTCACGAACAGATCATCCGAACCAATCTGATCGGTCACATGAACGATGCGCACGCGGTTCTGCCCATCTTCCTGCGTCAGGGCAGCGGCACGTTCATCAACATGATCTCGCTGGGCGGGTTCGCCGCGGCGCCGTTTGCCGCGGCCTACAGCGCCAGCAAGTTCGGCCTGCGCGGCTTCTCGGAGTCTTTGCGTGCCGAACTCTCCGGCCACCCACACATCCACGTCTGCGATATCTATCCCGGCTTCGTCGACACCCCGGGTATACGTCACGGCGCCAACTACGTCGGGCGCAAGGTGTCCGCCCCGCCACCGGTTCTCGACCCTTGGCGCGTTGCAATGGCCGTCCTACGCGTGGCCGACAAACCGAAACCCACGACATCAGTCGGTACGACGGCCGTCCTGACTCGACTTGTGCACGCCGTGAGCCCCATGGCCACAGGACGAACCATGTTCCGCTTAATGAACTCCTATTTCGCCGATGCGCAACATGTTCCGCTCAGCGCGGGCAATCTCTTCGATCCCGCGGAGGACGCCGCGATAGTCGAGGGGGGCCTGCGGTCCGCCAAGCAGCGGTCCATGGCGTACGCCGGTGCCGCGACGGCGGCCACGGCCGCCGTGCTCGCCATCGCACTGAGACGGCGCACGTAACAGCCGCGGGCACGAGAACCTTCAGCGGCGCAACAACGACCAGAAAAGGGCGCGCATGCGTGCGGCTGCACTACGCCAGACAGGCCAGACCCCAAAGGTGTCCGACTTCGACGAATCGGACAGAAATGTCGTCGATGTTCGATTGGCGGGCGTGTGGCGCGCCCAGCAAGGACCGCACGTGTAGTTCGCAGTTGCACCGTGACCTGTCTCATCTTGCCGGCCACCGACCTTGATGTGCGATAGGAGGTTTAGCCGGAGGTCAGATGGCTAAGTCTCGATGATGGGCACTGCCACCGTATTCCCGGATGACCTCTGGAATCGCGAGGAACGATGCGAGACCCACACCCAGCGTCTCGATCGAAACTGGGCATGCCTGCTCCAGGAATTACGGGTCGTGTTGACGGGGGTACAGCTGCTGACCGGATTCCTGCTGACGCTACCGTTCCAGCAGCGCTTCGCGGTGCTCGATGACGACATGCGCCGGCTCTACCTCGCCACGGTAGCGTGCTCCATCGCAGCGACGTTGCTTCTCACGGCTCCGGTTTCGACGCATCGCATGGTGTTCCGGCGCCACATGCTGCGCCATTTGGTGTCCGTCTCGCATCGCCTCACACTGATCGGCCTGCTGTTTCTCGGGGCAGCCATGTCGGGCGTGGCGACCATCGTGTTCGATGTGATGGCTGGTCGTGCCGCCGCCCTCGGGGCGGGAGTGGGCAGCGCCGTGGTGTGGAGCGGCCTGTGGATCATGCTGCCGCTGCTGATGCGAACATTCATGCCGCCACAGGAAGGACTGGAGCGGCCCGGACCTTCACTGCGGTGATGTGTGGACAGCCGTCGGGCAGGAGAAAAATGAAGGACCGCACCATCGCGGCCCTTCATCTCCCCTCGTTTCCCTATTCGGACCCGCCGGCTCCCGAAGCTGTCGACGGACCGGCCTTGGCGGTGGTGTTCTCCCGCTGCGAGGACGCCGTGGCCGACGGGGTCCCGGCGCCGCCGTGGCGCGGCTTGTCCCCGGCGCTCGGCTTGTCCCCGGCGCTCGGCTTGTCCCCGGACTTCGGCTTGGTCCCGTGCTCCGAATGGCCCGACTTCCCGCCCGAGTGGGTCGCCTTGGTGCCGGTGCCGTCATCCCCAGCGCCATTTGCGCCCGATGCCCCGGTCGAATCACCCTTGGTCGAGTCCGGCTTCGTGGACTCCGGCTTCGTGGTCTCGGGCTTGGTCGACTCCGGCTTGGTCGACTCCGGCTTGGACGGCTCGTCCTTGGCGGGCCCATCCTTGGCAGGCTCGTCCTTGACGGGCGCCTCGGGCTTGGTGGTCGCCTCCGGCGTCGTTGTGCCGGTGGTGTCGGTGCCGGCCCCGGTGGCCGGATCCGTCGTGGCTTCCGCCGGCTCCGCCGGCGTCGCGGTCTCCTCCGCGGCGGGCGTCTCGGTCGCGGATTCTTCTGCGGCGGGGGTCTTTACGGTCTCCTCCGTCTCAACCTCCTCCGTTGCCGTCTCCTCGGTCACGGTCTCTTCGGTCACCGTCTCTTCGGTCGTGGCGACTTCCTCGACGGTGGTCGCCTCATCTTTGACCGCCTCCGTCGACGTCGCTTCCGCATCCTCGGATTCGCCGGCCTTGGCCTTCTCTTCGCTCTCCGCGGATACCTCGTCGCCGGTCTTCGCCGCCGACTCGGCATCCTCTGCGGTGACTCCGTCGACCACGCTCGTCCGGGCCGCACTCAAAGCCGTTGCGGCGGCGGTCTGCCCGCCAAGCCCACTGAACAGCTGGGTGATCGCGGCGACCACCGACGTCACGATCGTGTTGATCACCGTCGGCACGAAGCTGAAGATCTGGCCGATCAGCTGTCCGAGCGCCGTCAGCACCGCAGTGATGGGGTTGGCCGGAGTCGTCGGCGTCGTCGGCTTCAACGACTTGATCAGTTCCTTGAGGATGAGCGCTATGGGTTTCGGTGTGCCGTCCTCGTAATACAGCCCGAAATGCGCCTCATTGTTGAGGAGGTCCTCGGTTTTTCCCGCACTGTCCAGCAGCGTGTACAGGAAGATGGGCCCGGCCCCCGCGATGTTCTGCCAGGTTTTGATGAAGTCCTCGATGTAGGCCTGCTGGGCAGCGGTTGTCACCACATTGGTCGGGAGACCGTACTCACTGATCCACATCTTCAGTTGTTCCTGGCCCGGCGCGAGGTAGGAATTCATCAGATCCCGCAGGGCTTGAACCTGCGAGGCCGCGAAGTTGCCGGAGCCGAACATTGAGAAGTAGTCGTACGGATGGAAGGACAGCGCGTCGAAGTAACCATTCGCGCCGGCGTTATACATCGCCTTGACGAAGTCGACGGGGTTCATGGTCCAGTTGCCCAATGTCGTCCCGGCACCGACCACCCCGCCAATCACGGTGATGTCGATATTGAGCTGTGCGGCCGCTTGTTTGATGCTCGTATAAGCGGCCTTCAACATCTTGGTGTAGTCGATCGGGTCCACCGGATTCCAGAAGATGAACGCGTTCGGCTCGTTCCAGATTTCGTAGGCGCTGATCTTGTCGCCGTAGCGCAAGGCCACCTGCTTGGCGAAGGCCGCGAAGTCGTTGACATCCTTCGGCTGACCGTTGACCGGCGACGACTCCGTGGCCCACGTCGGCGTCGAGTTCAGCACCCCGAGAATGCCCATACCTTTGGCATTGGCGGCATTGACGATCATGTCCATTGCTGCCCAATTCCTGGTGGCGCCAGGAAGATCGGGGTCCTTCAGTTCGATGTTCGCCCACGGCACCAGCACCCGCACGTTGGTGACGCCGATGTCCTTCATCGACTGGAGCCGCTGATCGACCTCCGCACGGATCGCGGCAATTTCTGCTGCGGTGATGTTCGGCTTGAGAAGTTTGTCGTTGATGTCGTGGAAGAAGTCCCCGCCCTCGGAGATGCCGACCGTCGACGGAGCCTCATCAATGGCCGCGACGTTGAGAATTTCGTACGACGCGACCCGCTTCACATCCGGCATGACGAAATGGCTTCCGGCCGCGGCGATCATGGCCGTGGTGGTCAACCCGATTACTGCACGCTTCATCACTCCGCGTGTCGACCCAGGAACGTGTCCCCACATCGCAACCGCCTCATCTCTACTCTTCTGTACCTCTGACCACAGTTTCGTGCTTGAGAGTGCAAGAAAATTAACTGAGCTGACGGCAATTTGCATAACTTACCCAAGGGTAATATTTGGGCCGAAATACTTAGCCCGGAGCAGCTGATTTTGGCAACTAATTGACCGCTCGGAAAATAGCGGTTTCCATTCTCATAAACTGAGTTATGGCAAAGCGTGACCGCCACTCCTGCGACTTTCCTGAGAGCGGTCTCAGCAGGCAAAATGCTCTATTTTCCCAGGTACACGGGCCGCTTGCGGATGGAAGGATCGGCAGCAGGCGGCGGCGACCGCGCCAGGTTTCTACGCCGATGTGCAATTTTGGCAAACTTATCCATGGCTTCTTTGAGCCCTGGCCTCCAGATCCTTCGGCGGTGCCGGGCTATGTTTGCCCAAAGCAGCGGAGAATCGGGTGATCCGGCCCCTGATCTTGGAATGTGGGAGGACACCGATCCGGTTGCTGCCGGCGATGCCCGCAAAACCGACGCCCGGAGACCTGACGGGAGGCGGCCGCGGCGTCCTGTTGCGCTAAGCCGGGCGGTGACAACGTGATTGGAGACAAACGAAGGGCCGCGATCGCTCGCGGCCCTTCGCATTCCCCTCGTCTCAGTCAGCGGTCCCGCCGCTCCCGTTGTCCGAGTCCTTCGGCGACGACGCTTCGGAGGCCCCGACACCCGCGGTCGCCCGCGGCTTCGGCTTGTGCCCCCGCGGGCCGGAAGCAGTTGCGCCGTCCGCAGCACTGGTAGCACTGCTCGAGCCGGTGGTGTCGTCCTTGGTGCCGCGGACCTTGCCGTGACGCCACGTCTTGCGCGGGCGATCCACTCCCGACCCGTTCGCGGCGGCCGGCTTGTCCTCGGTGGCGGACTGCTCGGTGGCGGACTGGCCCTCGGTGGCGGTCGTGCCGACCGCCACCGTCTTGACGGGTTCCGGTGCCGTCGCGGTTGCCGATTCGGCGACCGTCTCGGGCGCAGCGACGGGGTCGGGCTCCGTGACGGGCTCGGGAACGGTCACCACTTCCGGCTCCGTCGGGGCATCCGCCTTCGAGATGGACGGCGCCTCGGAGGCAGGCTCTCCGGTGACCGCCTCGGCGGCGGTGGCTTTGGTGGTGATCGTGGTGCCCGTGTTGGA
Organism: Mycolicibacterium cosmeticum; assembly: GCA_016197365.1. Taxonomy (GTDB): domain Bacteria; phylum Actinomycetota; class Actinomycetes; order Mycobacteriales; family Mycobacteriaceae; genus Mycobacterium; species Mycobacterium cosmeticum_A. The sequence goes on from JACPVS010000009.1 coordinate 132,305, forward strand.
CACCGCCTCCGCCGTCGTCGCTTCGACCGACTCGTTCGAGACGGCAACGCTCAGTGCCGCAGCGCCCGCGGTCGACTTGGCCACTGCGGCTTTCGGTGTCTTCGTCAGCGCCTTCTTCAGCGCGGCAAGGGCGTTGGCGATCGAGTTCGCGACGGTGACGGCGGCCTTGACCGGGGACATGACCACCCCGGCGACGGCGTTGACCATCGAGTTGACCGCCGCGGCGACCTGCTGGGCCAACGCACTCAGCGCTGCGCCCACCGGTCCCGGCAGCGTGGTCGGGAAATTGATGACTGCCGACGGATTGGCCACCAGTTGCTTGACGATGCTGGCTGCGTACTTGGCCACCCAGTTGTAGGTGAACAACCCGAAGTTGTATTCGGCCACCGAACTGTTCGGGTACGTGTCGTGGGCGGTGTAGAGGAAGATCGGGCCGCCGCCCTGGAAGGTCTGCCAGTAGTTGACCAGATCCGCGATGAACTGAGCCTGCTTCAACTGCTCTGCATCGGAACTGTTCGCCGTTGCGTAGCCGTATTCGCTGATCCAGATCTTCAGGCCCGCGTCGTCGTTGACCGCCATCAGATCGCGGATGGCCTTCACTTGCTGGACGGCCGACAGGCCGCCGGGCAAGTTGGCCCCGACCCCGGAACTGAACGGCAGGCTCTGGCTGTACGGATGGAACGACAGCGCGTCGAAGAAGCCCTTCGCGCCGGCGGCATACATGCCCGCCACGAAGCCCACGGGATCCACCGACAGGCCGGGGATACCCCAGCCGGCCCCCACCACGCCACCGATGACGGAGATGTTGGTGTTCACGGCCTTGATGGCGGTGTATGCCGCCTTCAGAAGCGCCGTGTACGCCGCAGGGTCCGACGGGTTCCACTCGAGTACACCGTTGGGCTCGTTCCAGATCTCGTAGGACGAGATGGCGCCCGCGAACGGACCGGTCGAGTACCGGGTGGCGACCGCCGAGGTGAAGTCGGCGAACTGGGACGCGAACGTGGCGAGCGCGGCGGCCTGATCGGTGCTGGGGTGCGCGCTGCCGATGCCGCCGCCCGCCCAGGACGGTGCGTGGCTGATCGAGGCGAGGATGCCCATACCGCGCTTCTCCGCCTCGGCCACGATCATGTCCGGCACGGTCCAGTTGAACTTGCCGTCCGCCGTCTCGACGGTGTTCCAGGGGATCGCGATCCGGACATCGCTGACGCCCAGCGACTGCAACGCGTCGAGCGCCTGATTGATGATGGTTTGTCTTTGCGCGGCAGTAGCGGCATTGGCCACTTCGTAATAGAGGTAGGACTCGGCGATTCCCACCGTCGAAGCCTGGTCTTCGATCGCGGCGGTGTTGACGATGTCGTACGAGATATGCGGGTGGGCTGGCAAGGACAATTGCCCCGGCACTCCGGCTATTAGCGCGGTTGCAGTCACGGCTATTACGCATCGCGAGGCAACCCTTTTGATCGGTTTTTGTACGGGCGTACCCATGGTGACTCCTGTTCGGATGCAGTGTGATTCGAGGTCAGGAGGAGGATGTTGCTCGAAAATTGACGGTTGCGCCAGTTTTTTTCGGAATTACTCAGGAGTAATTATTGACGCTTTTTTCACATTCCGAGGCAACCAACTTGGGCAAATTCTCCGCCGAATCATTCGAAACTTGGCGAATTCGCATTAGTCGACTTATGGCAAAGCCTGGTACGCACCGCCGTCAACGTGACACATCACGGGCTTGTGACTCACATCACAGCAAAATCACAGCGCGAGCAGGGTTTTCCGTTCAGAACGTCGGATCCGTGCGCTTCACGAACCCAATAGACGACCGGACATGCTGCCGTGGCAAATTCTTATTTCCGGTCGCCCGTTCGGCGGACATCCGCCTTCGCATCGGCGTGGACAAGATTTGCCCGTCCTCCGCGAAGTTCGACCTCACAGGGCCCAATCCTGACATGTGAGAGGGGTCACACCTCCGCAAGGCCGCTTCCGTTAACTCTCACCCCATCCGCCGGTCACAGCCCCTCCGTGGATCCGCACTCCCGACGCCGGGATGGTGCTCCGCAGGCGCCGGCGCGGCGCGGATTCAGCGACCGGCGGGCGTGGGTAGTCCGCCGAACATGATTGCCAGCGCCGGACGGGGCTCTACCCGCGATCGGCCCGAACAACGGGAATCGACCACCGATCGGCTAACGACACTCAGTGCAATATTGAGATATCCCGCGCGATCGACGGCGCAAGCGTCACACCTTGCGGTTCTCCGACTTGATCAGCCACGCGAGCTTTTCCAGCCCCTCAATCAGTTGGTGCAGGATGTCCGCGGTGGTCGGATCCTCCCGATCGACGGCGTCGTGCACGTCACGCAGCGTGTGGACCGCCGCATAGATCCGCGTCGCGACCAGGTCCACCACCTCGGCGGTACTGCGTTCATAGGCCGGGAATGCCGGCAGGGTGGTCGTGGCCGCGACGGTGTCGGAACGGCCGTCAGCCACCGCGTCCAGAGCCCGCAGGCGTTCGGCGATCGTGTCACTGGCCTCGCGGGCGAAGTCGACGACCTCATCCACTTGTAGGTGGAGATCGCGAAAGTTCGTGCCGACGACATTCCAGTGGGCCTGTTTGGCCTGCAGATGCAGTTCGATCATGTCGACCAGAACCTGCTGCAGATGAGCGCTCAGCTCGGCAGAAGCCTGGAATCCGTTGACGTCGGTTTCGGTACGGCGCGTAGAAGTAGTCATGCAAGAGGCAACGACAGTCTTTCTGGAATGATTCCAGAAAGGGGCCATCAGTTCCGCTGCTGGTCCTGCTGGCTCAACAGTCGCGCGTAGCCCGCACCCATGCCGAGCAGCACCAGCCCGACCACGATGAACGCAGCCACCCGGAACATGCCGTCGAGCGTGCCCAGATCGAAGACGAAGAGCTTGGTCACCGCGGCGGCGACCAGCGCCATCCCGGCGCCGATCGGTAAGGAGCGATCCGTGCGGGGCCGGCGCGCGGCGTAGCCGAACAACGCCGCGGCCATCGCAATCCAGCAGATCGTCGCCGCCATCTGCCCGGCCAGGAAGCCGCCGGCAGGACCCGCGATCAGCACTCCGGCGGTCACCGTGAACGCGGTGACCGCGTACACCAGGACGGTCGCCGCCACACCGAGCAGCAGACGCGCGAGATCGCTGTCGAGCCGGGAACGGGCCGACCAGCACTGCGCGACGGCGTACGCGCCCAGCAGCGTGCAGGAAAGAAGCACCGAAACAGCGTCCGGCACCGTCAGCGCCGTGCCCGACGTCAAGGTGCCCGGCCCGGCCATCGCCAGCAGATGGAGCCCACCGAATCCACCGAACAGCACCGCCGACCACTGCGCGGCCACACTGTGCCGCCCTGCGACCGCCGCCAGCACGGCCATCGCCAACAGCACCGGTCCGGCGACCGGCGCCGAGAAGCCGACGCCCACGGCCACCAGAGCGGCCACAGCCGACAACGCCGTCCACACCTGCCGAACCGGCGTCGTCATCCCGGGAATCCGTTCGGCGACCACGACGATCGCCAGCACCGCGGCCGACAGAGCAGCGGCCAGCACGGCGGCGACCGTATCCGTCGTGGCCGCGCCGACCGCCAGCACGGGCAGCGTGCCCATGGCAGCCACCAGCGCGACACCGACGCGATGTCCGCTGTGCGGCAGCACCATCAGGGCCGATCCGAGCGAGAGCACCGCGGCGATGGCGCAGGCACCGGCCAGCCACGCGTCACGGCCCGAGCCGAATGCGCTGCCCACCAGTGCGAGCAGCACCGGGGCACTGCCGGCCACCGTGCGCGCGGCAGACATCCAGACCCAGTCCCGGCCGAGTTGTACCGGCAGCGTCGCCGCCGAGAGCGCCAGCATGAAGCCCACCAGCAACAGCGTGATGCCACCCGCGACGATCGGGGCCAGCACGATCAGCGGCACCAGGACCAGGAGCGCCAACTGCTCGGTGTCCCAGCGTCGCGCCAGCATCAAGCCGCCGCCACCGATCACCGCGGACAGCACCAGCCCGACGGGCGCGGGCAACCACTGGTAGACCGTGGTGACGGCGAGGACATCGAGGTACGCGGTGGCCATGCCGGTGGCGGCCAGGGCAATCGACCCGACGCTGCCGCCGGGCCGCGACCTCAGCCACAGGGCGCAGCCGAGCAGGGCTGCCGCGAGCACCGCACCGGCGGCCACCCGGACCGACGGGGCGAGCAGGCCGGCCTGGGCGGCGAGCACCACCAGCAGCACGACGCCGATCAACGTCACGGCGACCCCGGCGGCGGCCAAAGCCTTGCCGATCCAATTCGACGGCGGGCTCTGCTGCTTCGGTGGTGGAACAGCGGCAGGTGCGGGGGCAGCCATCGGGTAGGGCTGCGGAGGGTAGGGCCAGTACACCGGTTGCGGGGCCGCGGCGTGCGCGGACGACCCGTTGAGCCGCAGGCCCAGTTCATGCAGCTCGGCGGAGGCACGGGTCAACTGGCCGGCGATCGCGGCGAATTCGGCCGAGAGACGGACGGCGACCTGCTGGGGTTCGGTCATGCCCGCCATCGTCGCGCGGACCGGCACCCCAGCGGATGAGTAGGACTACTCGACTTCGGGGTCGCGATCCAGACCGTGTTCGATCGCGTAGCGCGCCAGCTCGACCCGGTTGGCGACCTGCAACTTGCGAAATGTGGCCTGCACGTGGTTCTCCACCGTGCGGTGGCTCAGCGACAGCCGCTCACCGATCTGCCTGGCGGTCAACCCTTTTGCGACATGACGAAGGATCTCGGTCTCCCGGTCGGTCAGGCTGGGCCCGGCCGGACCGTCGTGCGGGCTCTGCGCGATCCGCCGGTACTCCCCCAGCACCAGACCTGCCAGCCCGGGTGTGAAGACCGCCCGGCCCGCAGCGGCGGCCCGGACCGCCTCCCCCAGTTCTGCTTTGGATGCACTCTTGACCAGATAGCCGGTGGCACCGGCCTTCACCGCCTCCAGGACGTCATCGCGCTCGTCGGACGCGGAGAGCACCAGGACGCGTGACGCGGGCGAGACGGCCAGCACCTCGACGGTGGCTTGGGCACCGGTGCCGTCGGACAGGCGCATGTCCATCACCACCACATCGGGGGTGACCGCGCCCGCCCGGCGCCGGGCCGACCCGACCCCGTCCGCGGTCGCCACCACCTCGAATCCGTCGTCGGCCAGATCGCGGGCCACCGCATCTCGCCAGATCGGATGGTCGTCGACCACCATCACCGTGATCACGGCGTCCGTTCCCGGGGCACTGTCAGCTCCCATTCCGTTCCCCCGCCCTCCGACGTCGTCAGGACGGCCTCGCCGCCCAGTGCGTGCATCCGGCCCCTGATGGATTTCGACACGCCGACGCGCCCTTCGTTCTCCGCTTGGGTCAGCCTGCCGGCCGGGATGCCGGGACCGTCGTCGCGGACGCTCACCACGACCGATTCGCCGAGATCCTCCACCAGCACATAGGCGCGCGCGCCCGGACCGGCGTGCCGCTCGACGTTGGTCAGCACGTTGACGGTGGCGGCCAACACCTCATCGGCCACCCGGGCGTCGAGGTACACCGCCGTGGCGGGCAGGCTCACCGCCACCCGGTCGGACTCGTATCGGCGCAACAGGCCGCCGAGGTCGGAGACGGAATCACCTATTCCACCGTCGGTCACACCCGCTGCAGCGCTGAGCAACCGCCGCAGCGCACGCTCCTGCTCGCCGGCGGCGTCCGCCAATTCTGTTGTCTCGCCGCCGATCTCGCGGCCACGCCGGGACACCAGCGCGAGCACCTGCATGACGCCGTCGTGCACCTGCCGGGACAGCCGTTCCCGTTCGGCCAGCGCCGCGCTGAGCCGGATCGCCTGTTCCAGCTCGGCGTGCGCCCGCCGCGCGGTGGTGGCCGCCATCCCGACGGCCAGCCCGACCGCCAGTTCGATGAGGATGGTCGGGGTGCGCACCAAGTCCACCGCGATGGTCCCCTTGAGTGCCGCCGCGGTGCCCATCACGATCAGGCCGGCGGCCATGCCCGCCACCGGCCCGGCCAGAATCGCCGAGGAGACAACGGCATTGGTGGCCCACAACGTCGTCGGCCAGGCCTGGTTGGCCGACGTCCACTCCGCCGACGCGACCAGTGCGGTGGTGGCCATCAGCGCCACCATCACCGCCACCTCGGCAAGCACCCAGGCCCGGCGCCTGCCGAACCCGCGCAGATATGCGCCCCCGCACACCACATTCCAGACGGTCAGCACCCCGAAGAGCACCCAGGCGAGCACCGGGCGGTCCAACTCGGCGTTCTTCGACAGCTGGAACACCAGGGCGTACACCCAGCTGAGCAGCCTGAACACCTGCGCGGCCCGCCACAGCGGCGCGGCCGGGTCGGCCAAGCTGCGCACCGCGGTTACATCACCTTGGACAGAAAGGCCTTCGTGCGCTCGTGCTGAGGATTGGTCAAAACCTCACGCGGAGCACCGCTTTCCACCACGACACCGGCGTCCATGAACACCACCTTGTCGGCGACCTCACGGGCGAAACCCATTTCGTGGGTGACGACCACCATGGTCATCCCTTCGCGCGCGAGGTTCTTCATCACGCCCAGCACCTCCCCGACCAGTTCCGGGTCGAGTGCGGACGTGGGCTCGTCGAACAGCATCAGCTTGGGGCTCATCGCCAGTGCCCGTGCGATCGCGACACGCTGCTGCTGGCCCCCGGAAAGCTGAGCCGGGTACGCCTCGGCCTTGTCGGCCAGTCCGACCTGCGCCAGCAGATCCTTGGCCCGTGCCACCGCGGCGTCGCGCTTGACACCCTTGACGTGGATGGGTGCCTCGATGATGTTCTCCAGCGCGGTGCGATGCGGGAACAGATTGAAATGCTGGAACACCATGCCGATGTCGCGGCGCTGCCTGGCGGCGTCCTTGGGGCTCATCTCATGCAGCTTGCCGCCCCGCTCGTGATAGCCGACGAGTTCACCGTCGACGTGCAGACGTCCGGCGTTGACCTGCTCCAGATGGTTGATGCAGCGCAGGAACGTCGACTTTCCCGAACCGGACGGCCCCACCAGCACCAGCACCTCGCCCCTGCCGATCTCCAGGGTGATGCCCTTGAGCACGTGCAGGGCGCCGAAACTCTTGCACACCTGTTCGGCCTTGACCATGGGTCCGGCCGACGTTGCGTCTTGTACGGTCACATTCCACCCGTTCCGGCTTGTGCTTTGGCCAGTGCCTCAAGCTGTTTGGTGGTCAGTTTGCGCGACGCGCCCCGCGAGAAGTGCCGCTCCAGGTAGTACTGGCCGACCATCAGCACGCTGGTGACCAGCAGATACCAGCTGGCCGCGACCATCAGCATCGGCACCGGTTCGAAGATCCTGCCGCCGATATCGCGGACCGCGATGCCGTACAGGTCATAGGAATACGGCACGGCCGTCACCAGCGAGGTGGTCTTCAGCATGCTGATGACCTCGTTGCCGGTGGGCGGGATAATCACCCGCATGGCCTGTGGCAACACGGTGCGCCGCATGGTCATGCCCCAGGACATGCCCAGTGCCGTCGACGCCTCGGACTGCCCCTCGGGCACCGATGAGATTCCGGCGCGGATGATTTCGGCCATGTAGGCGCCCTCGTTGAGACCGAGGCCGATGACCGCCAGCAGGAACGGGATGGACAACGCCTGGAGGTTGAAGGTGAAGAACGTCGGGCCGAACGGGACACCCAGCTGCAGGTTCTTGTAGATGGTCGGGAACAGGCCCCAGAACACCAACTGCACATACACCGGGGTGCCGCGGAACACCCAGAGGAAAACCCAGGCAACCCACCGGAACACCGGATTCGGCGACAGCCTCATCACCGCGAGGAGAATGCCCAACAGGATCGCCAGCACCATCGCATAGATGGTGAGCTGCAAGGTGTTCCACGCGCCTTCCAGCAAACGCTCGTCGAACAGGTACTTGCGGTAGACCGACCAGCGGTAGGCATCGTTGGTGGCCGCACCGTAGAGGAACAGTCCGGTCGCCACGATGATCGCGGCCGCCCCCACCCACCGCCATGGGTGGCGTAGGGGCACCGCGTCGATCGGCGACGGAGCCGCTGGAACGTCGGTGTTCGTCAGCTGATCGCTCCGTTGATCACCGGTTTGTCGATCATGCCTGCCTCGACGCCCCAGTTGGACGCGATCTGCTTGTACGTGCCGTTGTCGATCAGGTGCTGCAGCGCCTGCACCAGTGACTGCGCCAGCGGCGAGCCCTTCTTCACCGGCCAGCCGTAGGGCGCGGATTCGAAGGTCTCCCCTGCGGTTTCCAGCTTGCCGTTGCTCTGCTTGATGGCGTACAGCGTCACCGGCGAGTCCGCCGACATGGCGTCGGCCTGGCCGAGCACCACGGCGTTGGTCGCGGCGTCCTGGCTGTCGAACTTGAGGATCTCGATGGCCGGCTTACCGGCATCGGTGCACGCCTTGCTCTTGGCGGGCAGTTCTTCGGTCTCCTCGGTGGTGGTCGCCTGGACGGCCACCTTCTTGCCGCACGCATTGCTCGGGTCGATCGACCCGCCCTTGGGCTGCGCCCACTGGATGCCCGCCGAGAAGTAGGTGACGAAATCGACTGCTTCTTCACGCTCTTTGGTGTCGGTGAACGAGGACATCCCGATGTTGAAGGTGTCGCCCTGCACCGACGGGATGATCTTCGCGAAATCGGACTCGCGGTACTCGGCCTGCAGGCCCAGCGTGGCGGCGACCGCGTTGACCAGGTCGACGTCGAAGCCGACGATCTTGCCGGTCTCGTCCTTGAACTCGTTGGGGGCGTAAGGAATGTTCACGCCCACCACGAGCTTGCCGGACGACTTGATGGCCTCGGGCACGGTATTGGCGATGGTGTCGACCTTCGACGCCGAGGCGGCCGTCGTCGTGGTGGACGGCGCGGCGCTGTCCTCGTTCTTCGCGCAACCCGACAGGGCCAGCGCGCCGGTCGCGACGAACACTGCCGCAACGCGCCAGACCTTGGTCCCGCGACTCTTACATCCAACTGACACGATTCCTCTTTCCTGATCGGGCTCATCCACCATCGACGTCTGGCCAACTATTGCCCCAAGGCGAAGACGTTAACCACAGTGGCCCCAGCGCGCAGTGCCGGTAACCGAAGATTAACGACCTTCCGATCACGGTGTGCCGTAATCGTCCAGCGGTATTTGACGCTGTGGGAGACTGCCGCTATGACAACTGTCGCTCCTCCCAGCCTGCTGCCTCACCTGTGGAAATCCACCCTGGTCTCCGGGGTTCTCGCGGTGGCCCTCGGTGCCGCGGTTCTCGCCTGGCCGAAGATTTCGATTGTCGTCGCTGCCAGCTTCTTCGGCGCCTACCTGCTGATCACCGGTATCGCGCAGGTCATCTTCGCGTTCAGCCTGCACGTGTCGGCGGGCGGACGGATCCTGCTGTTCATCAGTGGTGCGGCCTCGGTGATCCTTGCGGTGTTGTCCTTCCGCCACCTCTTTGACGCCGTACTGCTGCTGGCCATCTGGATCGGCATCGGCTTTGTCTTCCGCGGAGTGGCCACCGCGGTGTCCGCGATCAGCGATCCCACCCTGCCCGGCCGCGGCTGGAACATCTTCGTCGGCGTCATCAGCCTCATCGCCGGCATCGTCGTCCTCGCGTCCCCGTTCGAGTCGATCGCGACGCTGGCTCTGGTGACCGGCATCTGGCTCGTGGTGATCGGCGCGATGGAGGTCGTCAGTGCCTTCGGCATCCGGTCCACCTCCAAGAAGCTGACCGAAACCCTGACCCCGCCGGCCCAGCCTGTCGCATGAGTTGTCTGCGCCACGTTCTCTGGGCATGCGGACAATCACCTACTACAGTGTGTCGTAGTTCTACAGAGTCGTAGAGAGACCCGCAGCCCGGGGAGTTGGTGCACATGGACGCGCTGGACGTGTCGCGGTGGCAATTCGGAATCACCACCGTCTATCACTTCATCTTCGTACCGCTCACGATCGGCCTCGCCCCGCTCATCGCGGTGATGCAGACCGTGTGGGTCATCACCGGGAACAACGCCTGGTACCGGCTCACCCGGTTCTTCGGGAAACTGTTCCTGATCAACTTCGCGCTGGGCGTGGCGACCGGCATCGTCCAGGAATTCCAGTTCGGGATGAACTGGAGTGAGTACTCCCGCTTCGTCGGCGACGTGTTCGGGGCTCCGCTGGCCATGGAAGGCCTGGTGGCCTTCTTCTTCGAGTCGACCTTCCTGGGGTTGTGGATCTTCGGCTGGACACGACTGCCCCGACTGGTCCACCTGGCCTGCATCTGGATCGTCGCCATCGCCGTGAACGCCTCGGCGTTCTTCATCATCGCGGCCAACTCGTTCATGCAGCATCCCGTCGGGGCGCACTACAACCCCGAGACCGGCCGCGCCGAATTGACCAGCATCACCGAACTCTTCACCAACAACACCGCGTGGGCGGCCTTCCCGCACGCGGTCGCCGGCGCCTTCCTGGTGGCGGGCACCTTCGTCGCCGGAGTGTGCGCGTGGTGGATGGTGCGCAACCCCGACTCCGACGAAGCCCGCTCCATGTATCGCCCGGCCACCATCCTGGGCTGCCTCATCGCGTTCATCTCGGCCGCCGGGCTGTTCTTCACCGGCGACGTCCAGGGCAAGCTGATGTTCCAGCAACAGCCGATGAAGATGGCCTCCGCGGAATCGTTGTGCCACACCGAACTCGACCCCAAGTTCTCCATCCTGACGGTCGGGACGCACAACAACTGCGACAGCGTCACCCACCTGATCGAAGTTCCCTACGTGCTGCCGTTCCTGGCCGAAGGCAAGTTCACCGGCGTCACGCTCGAGGGTGTCAAGGATCTGCAGGCGAGCTATCAGGAGAAGTTCGGCCCCGGCGATTACCGGCCGAACCTGTTCGTCACCTACTGGTCGTTCCGGGCGATGATCGGATTCATGGCGGTGCCAATGCTTTTCGCACTCACCGCGCTCTGGCTGACCAGGGGTGGCCGAATACCGCGACAACGCTGGTTCGCGTGGTTCGCACTGCTCACCCTGCCCACCCCGTTCCTGGCCAACAGCGCGGGCTGGGTGTTTACCGAGATGGGCCGCCAACCCTGGGTGGTCGCACCCAATCCCACCGGCGACCAGATGGTGCGATTCACCGTGCAGCAAGGGGTGTCGCACAACTCGGCGGGCATGGTCTGGCTGTCATTGATCGTGTTCACCGCGCTCTACGCGGTGCTGGCGGTCATCTGGTTCTTCCTGATCCGGCGCTACGTCGTCGAAGGACCGCTGGAACACGACAGTGAACCCATCCCACCCCCACCACCCGGCGAGGACGACGTCGCGCCGCTGTCATTCGCCTACTAGGAGGTGTGCCGTGGACATCCAGACGTTCTGGTTCATCATCCTGGCCGTACTGTTCGTCGGCTTCCTGGTGCTGGAAGGTTTCGACTTCGGCGTCGGGATGCTGATGGCGGTCTTCGGCCGCACGAGCACCGGCGACAAAGAGAAGCACCGCCGAGCGGTGCTCAACACCATCGGCCCGGTGTGGGACGGCAACGAGGTCTGGCTGATCACCGCGGGCGGCGCGATGTTCGCGGCGTTCCCCGGCATGTACGCCACCATGTTCTCCGGGCTGTACCTGCCGCTGCTGGCCATCCTGGTCTCCATGATCATGCGCATCTGCGCCATCGAATGGCGCGGCAAGATCAACGATCCGAACTGGCGGCGGTGGGCCGATATCGGCATCGCCGTCGGAAGTTGGGTCCCCGCCGTGCTCTGGGGTGTGGCGTTCGCCATCCTGCTGCGCGGCCTGCCCGTGGACGCCGAGCATCAGATCCATCTCTCGATCAGCGATGTGCTCAACCCCTACACCCTGCTCGGAGGGCTGGCGACCTGCGGCCTGTTCCTGTTCCACGGGGCGGTGTTCGTGGCATTGAAAACCGAAGGCGCCGTGCGTGACGACGCGGTCAAGTTCATCGCGCGACTGGCCCTGCCGGTGACCGTCATCGTCGCCGGCTTCGGGCTGTGGACGCAGCTCGCCTACGGCAAGGACTGGACCTGGCTGGTGCTGGGCTTCGCCGTCGTCATGCAGCTGGGCGCGGTCATGCTGGTGTTGAGCCGCGGTGGCGACGGCTGGGCGTTCGCGGCCACCGCGTCGGTGATCGCGGCGGTGGTGGCGCTGTTGTTCGGCTGCCTGTACCCCAATCTCATTCCGTCGACGCTGGACCCGGCGTGGAGTCTGACGATCCACAACGCGTCCTCCACCCCGTACACGTTGAGAATCATGAGCTGGGCGGCGGTGCTGGTGACTCCGCTGGTGATCGCCTACCAGGCGTGGACCTATTGGGTTTTCCGGCAGCGCATCTCGGCCGACCGGATCCCTGAACCCGCGGGACTGTCACCGCGCCTGCCGTGACACGCAACTTCCCCCCGTCGGTTCGGCGCTACCTGATCGCATCCGCGGTGTACGGCATGCTGATCAGCGTCGCCACGATCGCGTCGGCCTGGGTGCTTGCCCATCTGGTCCCCGGGGTGATCACCGATCCGGCCACGCGCACCGCCGCGCACTGGTCCGGGCAGTTGCTGATCCTGTTGGGGCTGTGGACCGTTCGCACCATCGGGTGCTGGCTACAGGCCAGGCTCAGTCAGCGCGCCGCGACGGCGGTGATCGGCGAACTCGGCGCCGGGGTGCTGCGCTCGGTGACCGCCCGCTCCCCCCACGACCTCCTCGCGGTCCGCGATGAGACCGCGGTGATCCTGACCCGCGGGTTGGACGGGTTGCGTCCGTACTTCACCGGATATCTACCCGCCGTCCTACTGGCCGGGATCCTCACGCCGATGACCGTGATCGTCATCGCCGCAACCGATCTGCAGGCCGCGATCATTGTCGCGATCGCGCTTCCGCTCGTTCCGCTGTTCATGATCCTCATCGGCAAACTGACCGCGGACCGCTCTGCGGCCGCACTCGCGGCCATGACGACGCTGCAGTCCCGGCTGCTGGATCTGGTCGCCGGGATCCCGACCCTGCGCGCCCTGGGCCGGGCCGCGGGTCCCGCCCATCGCATCGCCGAACTGGCTGCCGCGCATCGCCGTTCGGCGATGGCCACGCTGCGCATCGCGTTCCTGTCCGCCGCCGTCCTGGAACTGCTCGCGACCCTGGGCGTGGCGCTGGTGGCCGTCAGCGTCGGATTGCGGCTGGTGTTCGGCGAGATGACGCTGGCCGCCGGACTGACCGCACTGCTGCTAGCACCCGAGGTGTTCTGGCCGTTGCGCCGGGTCGGAGTGCAGTTCCACGCCGCGCAGGACGGCAAGACCGCCGCCGACGCGGCGATGCGACTGCAGGAGTCGGCGCCCCCACGCGCCCCGGGGCACCGCACTGCGCGGGGGGACACCATCCGACTGGAGGAGCTCAGCGTCGTCGGGCGCGACGGACCGGCACCGGACCGGTTGACCGCCACCGCCGTCGCCGGTGAGGTGACGGTGTTCACCGGGCCCAACGGCTGCGGGAAATCAACCACCTTCGAGGCGATCCTGGGCCTGACGGCGGCCTCGTCGGGCCGGGTACTCGCCGGTGACGTCGACATCGCCGAGGCCGACCTGCAGACGTGGTGGCCGCAAGTGTCGTGGTTGCCGCAGCGCCCGGTCCTGATCCCCGGCACCGTGCGGGCCAACCTCGAACTGTTCGGTCCCCTACCCGACGTCGACCATGCTTGCCGTGCAGCGGGTTTCGACGAGGTGCTGGCGACGCTGCCCGAGGGCCTGGACACCGTGATCGGGCGCGGCGGGGTGGGGCTGTCCCTGGGACAACGCCAGCGGCTGGGCCTGGCCCGCGCGCTGGGTTCGGCTGCGCAGGTGCTGCTGCTCGACGAGCCGACGGCCCACCTTGATGCGGACACCGAACGCCGCGTCCTGGAGGCCCTTTCGGCACGGGCCCGCGAGGGCGCCACGGTGATCGTGATCGGGCACCGCGCACCGGTGCTGGCCGCGGCCGACCACATCGTCGCGGTGGGAGGTGCCCTGCATGTCCCTTCGTGACGTCCTCGACCTGCTGCGTCCGCGGTGGCCGCGCTTGCTGTTGGCCATCCTGTTCGGCACCCTCGCACTGGGCAGCGCCCTGGTGCTGGCGACGGTGTCTGCGTGGCTGATCACCCGGGCGTGGCAGATGCCGCCGGTGCTGGACCTCTCTGTCGCGGTGGTCGCCGTTCGCGCACTGGGCATTTCCCGCGGGGTGTTCGGCTACTGCGAACGACTGGCCATTCACGACACCGCGCTGCGGGCGGCAGGCCAGGCGCGCGCGGGACTGTACCGCCGGCTGACCGGACTCCCCCCGGAGACCGCGGTGCGGTTGCACAGCGGCGATGTGGTGGCACGTGTCGGCAGTTCGGTCGACGAGCTCACCGACGCGCTGGTGCGGGCGGTGCTGCCGATCTGTGTGGCGGTGCTGCTGTCGGCGGCCGCCATCACGATCATCGGGCTGATCGCACCGGCTGCCGCAGCGGTGCTGGCCGCGTGTCTGCTGGTGGCCGGTGTGCTGGCGCCGTGGCTGGCCGGGCGGGCGTCGTCCGCCGCGGAACGGCTGGCCACGCTGGCGCACGGCGCTCGCGACACCGCCACCGTGCTCGCCCTGGAACACGCCGCGGAACTGCGAGTCAGCGGCCGGCTTCCCGAGGTGATCGCCGAAGCGGAGCGCCGCCAACGTGATTGGGGCCGCGAACTGGACCGCTCGGCGGCGCCCACCGCGCTGGCCGCCGCGGCATCCACTGCGGCCGTCGGCGCGGCAGTACTGGCCGCCGCCGTCATCGGCATCACGCTGGCGCCCGTCACCGCGCCCACCACCCTCGCCATTCTGATGCTGGTTCCGTTGTCGGCCTTCGAGGCGACCGCCGTACTGCCGGCCGCAGCGGTGGCCCTGGTGCGGGCCCGGCTCGCCGCGGGGCGGATCGGCGACATCCTTGCGCCCACCCCGGACGGCCGGCCTCGCCCGGAGGTGCCCGACGTGGCGCTGACACCCGGCAACCGACTGGCCGTGCTCGGTCCGAGCGGATGCGGGAAAACGACCATGCTGATGGGAATCGCCGGTCGATATCCTGAGAGTCCGCTGACCGCAGCCTTTTTCGCCGAGGACGCCCACCTGTTCGACACCACGGTGCGCGACAATCTCTTGGTGGCCCGCGGCGACGCGACCGATGACGCACTGCTCTCGGCGCTGGACCGGGTGGGGCTGCGCGACTGGCTCGATCAGCTGCCCGACGGCCTGGGCACCATCCTGACCGGCGGCGCGGCGGCCGTGTCCGCCGGTCAGCGCCGGCGCCTGCTGCTGGCCCGTGCACTGATCTCCGAGTTCCCCGTCGTGCTGCTGGACGAGCCGACCGAGCATCTCGACGAGGCCGACAGCGACCGGCTGCTGCGCGGGCTGCTCACCCCCGGCGCGCTGTTCGGTCGCGAGCGCGCCGTCGTCGTGGCCACCCATCACCTGCCCGACGGCATCGGTTGTCCTGCGGTGCGGCTGCCGCCCGGCGAGTACCCTCACCAATCATGAGCTCCTATGAGCCGTATGGCGGCCAATATCCGGGGCAGTACCCACCGCCACCGCCGCAGCCCTACGCCGGTTATCCGCCTCCGCCGCCGAGCGCCCCGCGCAACGGACTCGGTGTCACCGCACTCGTCCTGGCCGTGCTGGGACTGCTGTTCTCGTGGACCGTCGCCGGCGGCATCGTCCTGGGCCTGGTCGCCCTCATCATCGGCTTCGCGGCACGCGGCCGGGTCAAACGGGGCGAAGCCACCAACGGCAGCCTGGCGATCTCCGGAATCGTGCTGGGCGCGTTGGCAATCGTGCTGGGGCTGGTTTTCATCCCGGTCTGGATCAGCTTCTTCTCCCAGCTCGGCATCGGTGACTACGTCGACTGCATGACGAAGGCCGGCAACGACAGGACCGCCCAGGTGCAGTGCGAGAGCACCATGCGCGGCAAGATCGAATCCGACTACGGCGTCACCATCGCACCCACCCCTTAACGGGGCGGGAAATACTTGATGATGCCTTCCTGCACGACGGTCGCCACGATCTGACCGTCCGCGCCGAAGAAATGCCCGTTGCTCAACGCGCGGGAGTCGGCCGCCACCGGGGACGCCGTCGAATACAGCACCCACTCGTCGAACCGCACCGGCCGGTGAAACCACACCGTGTGGTTCATGGTCACCGCGAAGATCCGGTCGTAACCCCACGACAGACCGTGCCGGGTGATGATCGGGTCCAGCACCGTGGTGTCCGAGGAATACACCAGCGCCGCCGCGTGCAGCACCGGATCGTCGGGCATGGGACCGTCGGCGGTGAGCCACACCCGGTTGTGGTCGAGGCGGCCACCCTTGTCGCGCATCACCCACGCGGGGTCGTTGGTGTACCGCCATTGGATGGGCTTGAGCGCCGCGACGAACAACGGCACCTTTTCCTCGTAGCCGACCAGCAGTTCGTCGATGGTGGGCAGCGTGTCCGGATGCGGCACGTCGGGGAACGGCGCGTCGTGCTCCAGGCTGCGCCCGCCGGCCAGATGGGAGACCAGCGCGCAGCCCAGCAGCACCCCGTCCTGGGTCACGTCCACCCGGCGGTTGGCGAAGCGGCGCTCGTCGCGCAACCGAACCACCTGGAACTCCAGGTCTTTCGCCGGATCACCGCCCGCGATGAAGTGCATCGAGAGGGTGGTCGGAGGCAAGTTCTCCGGCACGGTCCGGCAGGCCGCCACGAACGCCTGCGCCATCATCTGGCCGCCGAACGTGCGGACCGGGTTGAGGCTCGGATGCGTTCCGGTGAACGCATCCTCGCCCACCCTGGTGAGATCAAGGACCGTCAGCAGTTCCTGAAGATGGTCTGCCGACAAGAGTCCCCCTTACGCGTGGTCGTCCTCGCCGATCCGGTGCACATGGATCAGGTTGGTCGAGCCTACTGTGCCCGGAGGAGCGCCTGCGACGATGACCACCAGGTCGCCCCGCTTGTAGCGGCCCAGCCCCAGCAGCGACTCGTCGACCTGCTTGATCATGTCGTCGGTGGTCAGCATGTGCGGGACGATGAACGTCTCGGTGCCCCAGGTCAGGGCCAGCTGGCTGCGCACCTCGGGCAGCGGGGTGAACGCCAGCAGCGGCAGCGGGGTGTGCAGCCGGGCCAGCCGGCGCACGGTGTCCCCGGACTGGGTGAAGGCGACCAGCGCCTTCGCATCCAGGCGCTCACCGATGTCGCGGGCGGCGTACGAGATGACGCCGCGCTTGGTGCGCGGGGTGTGGGTGAGCTGGGGTACCGCGGTGGAGTTGTCCTCGACCGCTGCGACGATGCGCGCCATGGTGCGGACGGTTTCCAGCGGGTACTTGCCCACCGAGGTCTCACCCGAGAGCATCACGGCGTCGGCGCCATCGAGGACGGCGTTGGCCACGTCGGACGCCTCGGCCCGGGTGGGACGCGAGTGGTCGATCATCGACTCCAGCATCTGGGTGGCGACGATGACTGGTTTGGCGTTCTCCCTTGCCATCTGGATGGCCCGCTTCTGTACCAGCGGAACCTCTTCGAGCGGCAGCTCGACGCCCAGGTCACCGCGGGCGACCATGATCGCGTCGAAGGCCAGCACGATCGCTTCGAGGTTGTCGACGGCCTCGGGCTTCTCCAGTTTGGCGATGACGGGGACCCGGCGCCCGACCCTGTCCATCACCTCGTGCACCAGCTCGATATCGGCCGGGGACCGCACGAATGACAGCGCCACCAGGTCGACGCCGAGCTCGAGCGCGAACTCCAGGTCGGCGATGTCCTTCTCGGACAGCGCGGGCACCGAGACATTCATGCCGGGCAGGGACAGTCCCTTGTTATTGCTGACGCGGCCGCCCTCGGTGACGGTGCACACCACGTCGTTGCCGTCGATGTGCTCGACGATGAGACCGACGTTGCCGTCGTCGACCAGGAGCCGGTCGCCGGGAGAGGCGTCCAAAGCCAGCTGCTTGTAGGTGGTGGACACCCGGTCGTGGGTGCCCATGAAGTCGTCGACGGTGATGCGGATCGTCT
This sequence comes from Mycolicibacterium cosmeticum, assembly GCA_016197365.1. GTDB lineage: Bacteria > Actinomycetota > Actinomycetes > Mycobacteriales > Mycobacteriaceae > Mycobacterium > Mycobacterium cosmeticum_A. The sequence goes on from JACPVS010000009.1 coordinate 150,293, forward strand.
CACCGGCCTGCCACAGCGTGGCGCCGGTGGCGAACCGGCCCAGCCGGATCTTGGGTCCCTGCAGGTCGGCGAGGATGCCGACCGCCCGCCCGGCGGCATCGGAAGCCGCCCGGACGTTCCGGTAGTTCTCTTCGTGGTCGGAGTGGCTGCCGTGGCTGAAGTTCAGCCGTGCGACGTCCATCCCTGCTTCGACCAGAGCCTTCACCATCTCCTCGGTGCCGGTCGCCGGGCCGAGGGTACAGACGATTTTTCCGCGTCTATTCACGTCACGTGAGCATAGTCATGATCGATTCAGACGGCTATTCAGACAGGCCGCGACGTCCTCACACAACCGCCAGTGGCAGGGTTCCCGGCCGCACCGGCGCGGGCAGATCCGACTCCCCCATCAGGAACGCGTCGACGGCGTGCGCCGCGCTGCGCCCCTCCGCGATCGCCCACACGACCAGCGAGGCGCCGCGATGCGCGTCACCGCAGACGAACACCCCCGGCGCATCGGTCTGCCAGTCCGAGCCGCACGAGACGGTGCCGCGCCTGGTCAGCGCCAGGTCCAGCCCGCCCAGCAGGGCCATGTGCTCGACGCCCTCGAAGCCGATCGCCAGCAGCGCGAGATCGCACGGGATCTCCAGCGGCTCGCCGACCGGGGTGATGACCCGGCGCCCGTTGGCGTCGCGTTCGACCTTGACCTCGGCGATCTCCATCGCGCGGACGTTGCCGCGACCGTCGTCCACGAAGCGCTGGACGGCGACCTCGAACCGTCGCGCGCCGCCCTCGGCGTGCGCGGGCGAAGTCCGCAGCACCAACGGCCACGTGGGCCACGGGCTCAGGCTCTCGTCACGCAGTCCGGGCGGTTCCGGGTTGTAGTCGAGTTGGGTGACCGAGACCGCGCCCTGCCGGTGCGCGGTGCCCAGGCAGTCCGCGCCGGTGTCACCGCCACCGATGATCACCACATGCTTGCCCGCCGCGGACAGCTCCGAGGCGCCGTCGCCCTCGCATTCCTTGTTGGCCGGCACCAGATGCTCCATCGCCAGGTGCACACCGTTAAGGTGACGGCCCTCGACGTCGTTGTCGCGGGCACGCAATGCCCCCACCGCCAGCACCACGGCGTCGTACTGTTCGCGCAGCCGCTCGACCGTGAGGTCGACGCCCACCTCACAGTCGGTGACGAAACGTGTTCCCTCAGCCTGCATCTGGCTCAGCCGCTGATTGAGCGTCGCCTTCTCCAGCTTGTACTCGGGGATGCCGTAGCGCATCAGGCCACCGATGCGGTCGTCGCGCTCGTAGACGGTGACGTGGTGCCCGGCCCGGGTGAGTTGTTGTGCCGCAGCAAGACCCGCGGGTCCCGACCCGACCACCGCGACGCTCTTGCCGGTGGAGATGGCCGAGGGCTGCGGTTCCACGGTGCCCGCCAGCCACGCCTGGTCGACGATGGTCTGCTCGATGCGCTTGATGGTGACACTGCCGCCGGTCTGTTCGTCGGCGATGGACAGCACGCAGGCCGCCTCGCACGGCGCCGGGCACAGCCTGCCGGTGAACTCCGGGAAGTTGTTGGTGGCGTGCAGCCGGTCGCTGGCGGCGTCCCACCGGCCGCGACGCACCAGGTCGTTCCATTCCGGGATGAGGTTGCCCAGTGGACAACCCGCAGTGCCCGAGTGGCAGAACGGGATACCGCAGTCCATGCAGCGCCGTGCCTGCTGGGAGACCTCGGCGGTGCGCTGGTGCGGTTCCTGCGATTCGTAGACCTCGTGCCAGTCCCCGACGCGTTCGTCGACGGCACGCTTGGCCGCCTCCACCTTGGTGACCTTCAGGAATCCGGTGGGATCAGCCACGGCTAGCCTCCATGATCGCGGTGTCCACGTCGCGCCCTTCGGCTTTCGCCATCCGGGTGGCCTGCAGGACACGCTGGTAGTCGGTCGGCATGACCTTGGTGAACTGGGCGCTGCGTCGCGGCCAGTCCGAGAGCAGCGACCGGGCCACGGTGCTGTCGGTGAACTGGGCGTGCCGCGCGACGACGTCGTGCAGCCACACCAGATCCTCGGGTTCGAGGCCCTGCAGTTCGACCATCTCGGTGTTCACCTTCGCCGGGTCCAGGCCCAGCACGAAGGCGATGCCGCCGGACATCCCCGCCGCCATATTGCGGCCGGTGTCGCCCAGCACCACCACGCGGCCGCCGGTCATGTACTCGCAGGCGTGGTCACCGACGCCCTCCACGACGGCCAGCGCACCGGAGTTGCGGGCGCAGAACCGTTCCCCGGCCCGGCCGCGCAGGAACACCTCACCGGAGGTGGCGCCGAACACCAGGGTGTTACCGGCGATGACGTTGTCCTCGGGCAGGAACAGCACGTCGTCGGGCGGCCGGACGATCACCCGCCCACCGGAAAGGCCCTTGCCCACATAGTCGTTGGCGTCGCCGACGAGCTCCAGGGTGATCCCCGGTGGCAGGAACGCGCCGATCGACTGTCCCGCCGACCCGGTCAGGGTGACGTGGATGGTGTCGTCGGGCAGGCCGGTGGCGCCGTAGCGCCGCGTGACCTCGGCGCCGAGCAGGGTGCCGACGGTGCGGTTGACGTTGCGCACCGGCAGTTCCAGCCGAACCGGGTGGGCATCCTCCAGCGCTCCCTCGGCCAACTGGATCAAGGTCCGGTCGAGCGCCTGATCCAATCCGTGGTCCTGATCCCGCAACCGGCGGCGCTGCGTCAGTTTGGCGCCGTGCGCATCGGTCGGCTGGGTGAAGATGGGGCTGAGGTCCAGCCCTTCGCTCTTCCAGTGCGCGACGCCCTGCGCGGTGTCGAGGACCTCGACCCGGCCGATCGCCTCGTCGAGGCTGTGGAATCCGAGTTCGGCGAGGTAGGTCCGGATGTCCTCGGCGATGAAGCGGAAGAAGTTCTCCACGAATTCCGGCTTGCCGTTGAAGCGGGCCCGCAGTTCGGGGTTCTGCGTGGCCACCCCCACCGGGCAGGTGTCGAGGTGACACACCCGCATCATGATGCAGCCCGCGACCACCAGCGGCGCCGTCGCGAACCCGTATTCCTCGGCCCCGAGCAGAGCCGCCACCATGACGTCGCGCGCGGTCCGCATACCACCGTCGCACTGCACGGTGATGCGGTCGCGTAAACCGTTGAGCACCAACGTCTGCTGGGTGTCGGCCAGGCCGATCTCCCACGGTGCGCCCGCATGCTTGAGGCTGGTCAACGGCGCCGCGCCGGTGCCGCCGTCATAGCCGGAGATGAGCACCACGTCGGCGTGCGCCTTGGAGACGCCGGCCGCGACGGTGCCGACGCCGACCGAACTGACCAGCTTCACGTGGATGCGGGCCTGGTCGTTGGCGTTCTTCAGGTCGTGGATCAGCTGCGCCAGATCCTCGATCGAGTAGATGTCGTGGTGCGGCGGCGGCGAGATGAGACCCACGCCCGGCGTGGAGTGCCGGGTCTTGGCGACGTTCGGGTACACCTTGTAGCCCGGAAGCTGCCCGCCCTCACCGGGTTTGGCGCCCTGAGCCATCTTGATCTGGATGTCGGTGGCGTTCACCAGGTAGTCGCTGGTGACTCCGAACCGGCCCGACGCCACCTGCTTGACGGCACTGCGCCGCTTCGGATCGTACAGCCGGTCGACGTCTTCACCTCCCTCGCCACTGTTGGACCGCCCGCCGATGCTGTTCATGGCGATGGCCATGGTCTCGTGCGCCTCGGCGGAGATCGAGCCGTAGCTCATCGCCCCGGTGTTGAACCGGGCCACGATCGAGTCGACGGGTTCGACGTCCTCCAGCGCGACCGGCGGCCGGACCCCCTGCTTGAACTCGAACAACCCGCGCAGCGCACCGCCCTCGCGGTTGAGCCGGTTCACTTCGTCGGAGTACTGGGCGAAGATGTCGCGGCGGGCGGTGCGGGTCGAATGCTGCAGCAGGAACACCACTTCCGGGGTGAACAGGTGCAGCTCTCCTTCCCGGCGGAAGGCGTATTCGCCACCCACCTCGAGCCGGCGGTGCACCCGCTCGGTGGGGTTCTCCGGGTAGGCCCGGCGGTGCCGCAGCTTGACCTCCTCGGCGAGCACGTCCAGGCCGACCCCACCGAGCTGGCTGGGGGTGCCCGCGAAGTACTCGTCGATGATGTCGCGGTTGATGCCGATGGCCTCGAACGCCTGCGCACCGGTGTAGGACGCGACGGTCGAGATGCCCATCTTGCTCATCACCTTCATGACGCCCTTGCCCAGCGCCTTGAGGTAGTTGCGCACCGCGGTGCCCGGCTCGATGCCGGTCAGCTCGCCCTCGCGGATCAGGTCCTCGATGGATTCGAAGGCCAGGTAGGGGTTGACCGCCGCGGCGCCGAAGCCGATGAGCATGGCGATGTGATGCACTTCGCGGGCGTCACCGCTTTCCACCACCAGGGCGACGCTGGTGCGTTCCTTGGTGCGGACCAGATGGTGGTGCACCGCCGAAACCGCCAGCAGGGACGGGATGGGCGCCTTGGTGTGATCGGAGTCGCGGTCCGAGATGACCAGTGTGCGGGCACCTTTCGCGATGGCCTCACAGGCCCGGGCCCGCAGGTCCTCCAGCGCCTCGGCCAGGCCTTCGCCACCGCGTTCGACGTCGTAGAGGGCCCGCAGCACCGCGGTGCGCAGGCCGGGTTGCTCACCGTCGTCGTTGATGTGCACGATCTTGCTGAGCTCGTCGTTGTCGAGCACCGGCCAGGCCAACATGATCTGGCGCACCGAGGCCGCGGTCGGCTCCAGCAGGTTCTGTTCGGGGCCCATGACCCGGCCCATCGAGGTGACCACCGCCTCGCGGATGGCATCCAGGGGCGGGTTGGTCACCTGGGCGAAGAGTTCGACGAAGTAGTCGTAGAGCAACCGGGACCGTTGCGAGAGAACCGCCGTCGGGGTGTCGGTGCCCATCGAGCCGAGCGGTTCGCCACCGGAAGCGGCCATCGGGGTGAGCAGGATGCGCAGCTCTTCCTCGGTGTACCCGAAGGACACCTGCCGGCGCACCACGGACTCGTGGTTCGGCTGCACGCGAGCACGATCCGGCAGTGTGGCGAGGTCGAGCAGACCGGCGTGCAGCCATTCGTCGTACGCCTCGGACGAGGCCAGTTGGTCCTTGATCTCGTCGTCGGACACGATGCGGCCGGCGGCCGTGTCGATGAGGAACATCTTGCCGGGCTCCAAGCGGCCCTTGGCGACGACCTCGCCGCTGGGAATGTCGAGCACGCCGCTCTCGCTGGCCAGGATGATGCGGTCGTCCATGGTGCGCCACCACCGTCCGGGCCGCAATCCGTTGCGGTCCAGCACCGCACCGACGACCGTGCCGTCGGTGAAGGTGACGCACGCCGGCCCGTCCCAGGGCTCCATCAATGACGCGTGGAATTGCCAGAAGGCCCGCCGCTGCGGGCTCATCGTGGTGTTGTTCTCCCATGCCTCCGGGATCATCATCAGCACGGCATGCGGCAGGCTGCGCCCGCCCAGGTGCAGCAGTTCCAGCACCTGGTCGAACGAGGCGGAGTCCGACCCGTCGCGGGAGCAGATGGGCGAAAGCCGGCTCAGGTCACCGGGAATGAGGGCGCTGTCCAGCTTGGCCTCGCGGGCGTGCATCCGGTTACGGTTGCCGCGCACGGTGTTGATCTCACCGTTGTGGGCGACGAAGCGGAACGGGTGCGCCAGGGGCCACGACGGGAAGGTGTTGGTGGAGAAACGGCTGTGCACGATGGCGATGGCACTTCGACAGCGCTCGTCGCGCAGGTCCGGAAAGAACTGCGGCAGTTGCATTGTCGTGAGCATGCCCTTGTAGGCGATGGTGCGGCTGGACAGCGACGGGAAATAGACTTCCGCATCCTCGGCCCGTTTACGCAGCGGATAGACCCGCCGATCCAGATCCAGGCCGCCGATCCGGCTGCCCGCACGCTCCGGAGCCGTTACGAACAACTGCGCCATGTAGGGCATGCAACTGACCGCCGTGGAACCGACCTCGGCGCCGGCCGGGTCGACCGGCACCTCGCGCCAGCCGAGCACATCGAGGCCTTCCTCGGCGGCCAAGGCCTCGATGTGCTCGCGGGCGGCCGATCGCTCGATCGGATCCTGCGGCAGGAAGCAGATCCCGGCGGCGAAGGTGTTCTCCCCGTTCGCATTCGGTGCGGGCAACGCGAAATCGACCACCGCGGTGAGCAGTTCGACCGGCAGCTGCAGCAGGATGCCTGCGCCGTCACCACTGTTGGGTTCGGCCCCGGCGGCGCCGCGGTGTTCGAGATGCTCCAAAGCGGTGAGGCCGTCCGCGACGATGCCGTGGGTCCGACGTCCCTGGATGTCGGCGATCATGGCGACGCCGCAGGAATCGGACTCATTGTCCGGGTCGTAGAGGCCTTGCGCTTCGGGAAGTGCCGAGAACAGCAACGGGGTTACCTCCGCAGTATTCGAAATGATGTCGAGGGACTGCGTCGGCCCGAAAGGTCAGTGTATCAGCGCAGACACGTGTCTACCCACTGACAAACGTAGGGGCCAGCGGGAACCCCGGCCAGTTACGCACCACCGTCCAGAGGGCCACTGCGGCGATGACGGTCACGGTGGCCGCGGTCGGCATCAGCTTCTGGCCGCGCCGCCACCGCACCACCAGCCACGTGAACAACACGGGTAACCCGACGAGCAGAAAGATGTTGTCGACCACCGCGGCGCCGACATTGCCGGTGAGCAGGTCATGGGTCATCCGCAGACCGCCGCACGCCGGGCAGTCGAAGCCCGTCAGCATCTTGAACGGGCAGCCCGGAAACAGGAATCCCGGCCGGTGCGGGTCCGCGAGGCCGATATAGGCAAGACTGCCCGCCAGCACCGCACCGGTGCCGAGGACGCCGTAGTGCGCGGTCTTAAGTTCCATCACGCAGGGGGCGGCCCTGCGGGTCGCGGACCTTGTCGGTGAGCAACATGATGGCGTCGATGATGCCCCAGATGACCGCACCGAGACCGCAGGTGACGAGCCCGACCAGCAGCTGGGCGATGCCCAGGCCGGTGTACCCCAGATACATGCGTCCGATGCCCACCAGGCCGAACAGCCCGAGGAGCTGCAGCAGGCCGGCGACCACCTTGGACTTGTCCGAGAACGGCTCGCCGGTCAGCGGGTGCCTGCCGTAGGGCGCCATCGGGTCGTAATAGGCGCCCGGATAGGCCGGGGGCGGGTACTGCGGCGGGTACTGCGGTCCCCCGGGCGGAGGCGGCGGGATGCTGCCCGGGTCGACACCGTAGGGCGGCTGATCGGTCATGGGTTCAGGATGCCAGAGATCGGCGTCCCGTCGAGGGCACACAGCAGATCAGATCCGACGCGCCTCCTGCACTTCGGCCGCAAACCGTGAATTCGGTTCTGTCAAGGCCTATTTCGTGATCTGTTGATGGTTTCGGGGGGCTGTGGATAACTGCGGTTCTTGTCGGTTGTTCGTACTAGTGTTCGAAGGGTGGAAGGTGTCGTTGATCTGGTCGCGGTGATGGACGAACTGTCCACCGCTGGGTTCGACGACGCCACTGTCACTGAATTGTTGGATGTGCAGACAGCGTTGGAGCGGGTGTTCCGGCAGATCCCGGCCATCCAGCATCGGGTGATGGCCGCGATCAAAACCCAAGCGGGCCCGGCTGATCTGGGGGCCCGCACCTGGCGCGACGCGTTGGGCATCCGGTTACGGCTCTCGGAAGCCGAAGCAGGCCGGCGACTGGCCGACGGTGAGGTGCTCGCCCCGCGGCGCAGCGTGACCGGTGAGCCGCTGGAGCCGCTGTATCCAGCGACCTCGTCCGCCCAAGCCCGCGGGGACATCACCGGTGAGCATGTCCGGATCATTCTCAAGACGATGCGCAAGTTGCCGGTGGGGGTGGATGAGCCGACCCGCGCCGATGCCGAGGCCCGCCTGGCCGGTTTCGCGGCGGTGCACGATCCGGGCACGCTGCGTGCGTTGGCCAAACACCTACTGGAGGTTCTCGACCCGGACGGGCCCGAACCCAATGATGACGAGGCCGCGGCGCGCCGTGAGGAGCGGCGCACGTTTGTCCTGGGTCCCCAAGACGAGGACGGCAACAGCGATTTCCACGGGACCCTGACCCCGGAGGGGCGGGCGTATCTGGAACCGGTGTTCGGCAAGCTGGCCGCGCCCGGGATGTGCAACCCCGAGGATGAGAACCCGTGCACCAGAGGCACCCCGTCGCAGGAAGCGATCGACACGGATACCCGCACGCGGGGCCAGCGCCAGCACGACGCGCTCATCACGATCGCCCGCAACGCCCTGGCCTCCGGGGAGCTGGGCCAACACAACGGGTTGCCGGTGACGGTGGTGCTCGGGGCGAGGGTGGCCGAGTTCGCAGCGGTGACCGGGCAGGCAGTCACCGCGGGCGGGTCGCGGGTCCCGATGCGGGATGTGATCCGGATGGCCTCGCACGCCTGGTGGTGTTTGACGGTGTTCGACGACGTGACCGGCCAACCCCTGCATTTCGGGCGGACCCGCCGCTGCGCGAGCCCCGATCAGCGCCTGGTGTTGACCTACAAGCATCGGGGGTGCACGTTCCCCGGCTGCCGGGTCCCCGCCTACGGTTGCCAGGCCCACCACGCAAAACAAGACTTCGCCAAAGGTGGGCGCACCGATATCGAACACATGGTGCCCGCCTGCGGCCCGCACAACCGCTACGTCACCGAAAAAGGCTGGAAAACCGTCATCCACCCCGACGGGACCGTCGAATGGATCCCACCACCAGCCTTGGACACCGGCCAAGCCCGCACCAACTTCTATCACCACCCCGAACAGATCATGGGTGACAAGAACCAAGCCAGGACAAAGCGCCCGGAAACACCACCGGGAACCGCGGCATGATCAGCCGTCGGCGGTGTTCACATGTCGCCGTGGCGACTTCGCACAAAGCTGTACACGCCGTACGCCGCGATGCCGAGGGCGGCCAGCACCAGGAGTACCTTGCCGAAGGGCGCGGAGCCCAACGTCTTCACCGCGGCATCGATGCCGGACGCCTTCGACGGATCTGACGTCATGGTGGCAATGATCACCAGCACGCCCGCACCCGCAAGGGCCAGACCCTTCGCGATGTAGCCGACCATGCCGATCGGGGTGACGATGCTACCGCCGGTGCCGTCGAGATCCTTCAGGAAGCGCTTCGTGGCGCCCTTGTACACGTGGTAGCCGCCGACGCCGATGACGACCAGCGCCACGATGACCAGCAGCGCGCTCCCCCAGCCGGACTGCATCAGTTGCGCGCTCAGTCCCGCATTCTGTTGTCCGCTCGACTGACCGCTGCCCATGGCGAACTTCGCGGCGGAGAAGGCCAACGCGAAGTTGACGATGCCGACAGCGGCAGCCTTGGCCCGGTCCTTGAGTTCGGACTCGACCACGGCCTCCACGAGATGCCACAGCCCCAAAGCGAACAACCCGACGGCCGCCACCCACAACATGACCGATCCGCCGGTCTGCGCGGAAAGCGCTGCGAGCGCGCCGGACTGGTCTGCGCTGCCGCCTTGACCGAAGGCCAACATGAGCACGATCCACGCCAACAGCAGGTGCAGCACCCCGCTGGCCGCAAAGCCTCCGCGCGCGATGCGCTCGAACCAATCGTTGTTGCGCGCCTTGACTGCCGCGCCACGGGTGTCCACCATGACCGGCGGATACCCCGGCGCACCCGGGAGCCAAACCGCTAATTGACGCGGATGTAGGCGCTCATTGCGGCGGTTTGACGGCCAAAACCGGCTTCAGGCACTCCAGCAGCAACTGCTGCGACACACTACCGAGCAGCAGTTTGCCGACGGGGCTGCGGTGCTTGATGCCGATCACGAGCAGTTCGGCGTCGGGGCTGTCCATCGCACCCAGCAGTTCCTCCGCCGGGTCGACGCCGACAGGCTGTACGAGCTCATAGGTGACCCCCGCAGCGGAGAGGCGATCATGCAGGCTTTCCAGTTCTGCGGACTGCGCGAACTGCGGGTCGGCGAGCGCGTCGCCCTTGGTGGAGTTGATCACCCGCAGCGCCGTATTACGCAGTCGGGCCTCTGCAATCGCGTGTTCCAATGCAGCGCTGCCGAACCGATCCTCGGTGTAGCCGACGACAATCATTTTCTCTCCTCGCGCAAACGCTCGTCGGTGCTCATTTCTTCTCCTCGCGCAAGCGCTCGTCGGTGATCATGACGCCGAGCCTTCCTTCAGAGCCTTCTCCTGCTGATCGGCATCACCTTCGACAATCAGCAGCGTCTCCTCGCTGCGATGCATCAGCCGCAGCACCAGCGGCGCGAGCAACAACACGATCATCACGACATAGGTGACGATTGCGACCGGCTCGGTGAACAGACTCCCCCAGTCCCCGCCGCCGAGTTGCAGGCTCTGGCGAAGCTGACGCTCGATGCGCGGTCCCAGGATCACACCGATGATCAAAGGCAGGACCGGCAGACCGAACCGGCGCATCATCAACCCGAGCAGACCGAACACCAGCAGCAGAGCAAGGTCGAGCGGCTGCACGTTCACCGCGAACGCACCGAGGGTGGCGAAGAACAGGATGCCCGCATACAGGTAAGGACGCGGGGTGCGCAGCAGCTTGGCCCACAAGGGCGCCAGCGGCAGATTCAGCACCAGCAGCAAGAAGTTGCCGATGAACAGGCTGGCCACCAGCGTCCAGATCAGCAGCGGTTCCTTGTCGAACAGTGTCGGACCCGGTTGAATCCCGTAGGACACGAATGCCGTCAGCATCACCGCGGCAGTCGCGTTGGTGGGTAGGCCCAACGACAACATCGGCACGAGAGTGCCCGCGGCGGAGGCGTTGTTGGCCGCCTCCGGCCCGGCGACACCTTCGATCGCACCCTTGCCGAACTCCTCGGGATGCTTGGACAGCTTCTTCTCGGTGATGTAGCTGAGGAAGGTCGGCAATTCGGCACCGCCGGCAGGCAGTGCGCCGAACGGGAAGCCGTACGCCGTCCCGCGCAGCCACGGCTTCCATGACCGTTTCCAATCGGCGCGGCTCATCCAGGGCCTGCCCACCGGGATGACGTCGGCGGGCCGGCGGCGCAGATGTGCAGCCACCCACAACGCCTCACCGAGGGCGAAGATCGCCACGGCGATCACCACGATGTCGATGCCGTCGGACAGCAACGGCAACCCGAAGGTGGCCCGCGGCTGGCCGGTCATGAAATCTATGCCGATGACGCCGATCGCCAGCCCCAGGAAAAGTGAGATGGCGCCGCGCAGCTTCGAGCTGCCCAGCACTGCGGTGACTGCCACCAAGGCGAACAGCATGATCGCCAGATATGAAGGGGCACCGAGAGTTACCGCGAACCGCGACACGGCGGGCGCGAACAGCACCAAAAGCATCGTACCGATGGTGCCTGCGACGAACGACCCGATGGCCGCGGTGGCCAACGCCTGCGCGGCGCGACCCGCCTTGGCCATCTTGTTGCCCTCGATGGCCGTGATCACCGAGGAGGATTCACCGGGAGTGTTGAGCAGGATCGAGGTGGTCGAACCGCCGTACATACCGCCGTAGAAGATTCCGGCAAACATGATGAACGCCGCACTGGGACTGACGTTGTAGGTGATCGGCAGCAGCAGGGCCACCGTCATGGCCGGTCCGATACCGGGCAGCACACCCACTGCGGTGCCCAACAGCACACCGATCACCGCATACAGGAGATTCATCGGAGTGGCCGCCTCGGCGAACCCCTGCATGAGCCAATTGAAGTTGTCCATTTACAGAATCCCGTCCAGAATGCCTGCGGGCAGCGGGATTCCGAGCCCGGAGTAGAACGCGTAGAAGCTGCCGACGGACAGCACTCCGCCGATCACCAGATTGCGGATGTAATGCTTGCTGCCGAGCACGGTGGCCGCGCCGGCGAACATCAGCCCGGCGGTGATCACCCAGCCCAGCGGTTTGACCAGCACGATGGTGGCCACGAACAGCGCCACCAGAAGCCCGACGGTGCGCCAGTCACTCGGCATATCGGGGTCGATGTCCTCCCCCGCGTCGGCCTCGCCGACAGAGCCGCGCGGTATCGCGATCCCCAGGACGATCGCCAGCACCAGCAACACGACGCCGATCACCATCGGAAAGAACTTGGGCCCCACCGGATCTACCTGCGCGTAGCCGCCGGGCAGGGTGAGGGCGTCGTAGATCAGAAAACCACCCACGGCGACGAGCACCGCGACCACCAGATACTGGGCCTTGTCCACCCGGCCGGTACCGGATTCGGGCGCACTCACAACAACCCCAGTTCGGTCAGCGTCGAGGACACCCGCTGGTCCTGATCCGTCAGGAACTGCTCGAACTTCTCCCCGGTCAGGAACGCATCACTCCATCCGTTGCGCACCAGGGCCTCCTTCCATGCGTCGGTGGCGTGCAGCGCTTCGAGCACCTTCACCAGCGCCTGCCTCGCCTCGTCGGATATGCCCGGTGGTGCCAGGACACCGCGCCAGTTGGTGAAGGTCAGGTTGATGCCGGCCTCCGTCAGGGTCGGGGCATCGATCCCCTCTATGCGTTCCGTCCCGGATACCGCCAGCACCCGAACCTGGCCCGCCTCAATCTGATCGACGTATTCGCCGAGCCCCGAGGTGCCCACGGCGACCTTCTTGCCCAGCAGTGCGGTGAGCAGATCCCCGCCGCCGTCGTAAGTGATGAAGTTGACCTTGCGAGGGTCCACCCCGACCGCGCGAGCGGTCTCCATCGGGAACAGATGGTCGGGTCCGCCCGGTGAGGATCCGCCACCGATGGTGACCTTCGCGGGATCGGCCTTCCACGCGGCGACCATGTCCTGCACGGTCTTGAACGGCGAGTTCGCCGGAACCAGAATGCCTTCCTGCTCCTCGACCATCTTGGCCAACGCTGTCGCGTTCGACGCGCGCGCCGAGGATCCGTTGGTGTACACCGCGCCGACGACACCGAGGCCCATCATCATCATGAGGTCGCCGTTGCCCTTTTCGTTCATCAGGCGAGCCATGGCGACGGTGCCGCCGGCGCCGATGACGTTGAACACCTCGACGCGCCCGGTGATGTCGGTGTCTTCCATGATCTGCACCGCGGTGCGGGCGGTCAGGTCATACCCGCCGCCCGGGCTGTTGGGCACCATCATCCGCAGCCGGTGCAGGCCGTCGGCCTGTTCGCCGCGGGTCACCCCGCATGCGGTCAGCAGCAGCGCCACCACCAGCAGCACGGCCAGTCCCGTCTTGGAACGCACGGTCATCCCCCATCGTCGCTGTGATGTTCAGCAATACTGGACCCGCACAGTGATGTGGGTCACGCATGAGTTCGCAAAGGAAGTTGTGGTCGTTAAGTTCACGCGGGGGCACCTGCACGGGCGCAGCCTGGCCGGCCAGTTCCTGATGTTCCAGCTGCTCGTGGTGGCGGTCGTGCTGATCGCGGTGGCCGCGGTCTCGGTCGCGCAGTCCACCCGGGAATTCCGCGACGTCCGCGGCCAGCGGATGATCGCCGTCGCGGAGAACGTGGCGTCCACCCCGATCGTGCGGGACCGCGTCGACCACGGCTGGGCCGATCCGTTCGTCCGGCAGGTCCTGGCCCCGGAGGTCGATCGCGCCGTAGCCCTGTCCGGCGCCGGGCTGGCCGAGATCCTGGACCCCGACGGTCTGGTGCGGGTGTCCTCGGATCCGGGCCGGGTGGGCAAGCGCGTCGATATGTCGGCCAGCCGCGCCGACGAGGGCCGGGCCTGGTTCGGCGACGGCGACATCGACGACGTCCGCAGCCTGATCGGGCAGGTCCCGATCCTGGCGCCCGACGGCGTGGCGCTGGCGATCGTCTCGGTCAGCGAGCGCTACCCCACGGTGTGGGAACTGCTCGGCGGTGCCGGCGAACGGCTGCTGCTGTATCTGGGGCTTGGCGCGGTGTTGGGGCTGGCGGCGTCGTGGCTGCTGTCGCGCCGGATCAAACGGCACACCCGCGGGCTGGAGATCACCGAGATCGCGAGCCTGGCAGATCATCGGGAAGCGTTGCTGCACAGCATCCGTGAGGGCGTGGTGGCGGTGAATCCGGACGGTGAGGTGACGGTGCTCAACGACAGCGCCCAGGAACTGCTGGGCCTGGACGCCGGTGCCGTCGGCCGCCGGGTCGACGACCTCGGCCTGGGCGGCGCCGTCGCCGACTTCCTGAAGTCCGGCGAGGAAGGGCACGACGTGATCATCGCGACCGGAAGGCACGTGCTGGCCCTGAACCGGCGCGCGGCCAGCAGCCAGGGTCAGCACATCGGTACCGTCACCACCATGCGCGACAGCACCGAATTGGCTGCGCTGCAGGCACAGCTGTCCTCACACCGCAGCGTCACCGATACGCTGCGCGCCCAGACCCACGAATTCGCCAACCAGTTGCACACCATCTCGGGGCTGGTGCAGCTCGGCGAGTACGACGCGGTCCACGACCTGGTGGGCACCTTGACCCGACGCCGCGCCGAGCTCAATGATGCTGTCACACGGCGTGTTTCCGACCCGGCGGTGGCCGCGCTGCTGATCGCCAAGACATCGCTGGCCGCGGAGAACGGTGTCACCCTGACGCTGGACCCGGACAGCCGGTTGCGGCCGCTGGCTCCGGCACTGGCCACCGACGTGATCACCCTGCTGGGCAACCTGATCGACAACGCGGTCGACGCGTCGGTCGGCGCATCGCGCGCCGAGGTGAGCGTCGCCGTGGACGACGCCGACGGACTGACCCTCACCGTCACCGACTCGGGACCCGGTGTGCCACCGCATCTGCGGGAGTCACTGTTCGCGCGGGGGGTCACCTCGAAACCCGACGTCCCCGGCGGCCGCGGTATCGGCCTGGCCCTGGTCCGGCTGGTCACCACACAGCACGGCGGCCACGTCGAGGTCACCGACGGACCCGACGGCGGTGCGTCTTTCGTGGTGCGGCTGGCCCATGCGTGACGTGCTGATCGTCGACGACGATTTCATGGTGGCCGACATCCACCGGCGTTTCGTCGAACGGATCGACGGATTCCGGGCGGTGGGTGTGGCCCGCACCGGCGCGGAAGCGCTGGCCGCCGCGGCCGAACTGCGGCCCGCGCTGATCCTGCTGGATGTGTACCTGCCCGACATGTCCGGACTCGCGGTGCTGCAGCAGCTGCGCGCCGCCGGCGACCGCGTGGGCGTCATCATGATCACCGCGGCACGTGAGCTGGACACCGTGCGCGGCGCGCTGGACGGTGGCGCGGCCGACTACCTGATCAAACCCTTCGAGTTCGACCAGCTGCGCGCCAAACTGGGCACCTTCGCGGCGCGGGCCGACGCGCTGGCCGCCGACGGCGGCGCCGACCAGTCGATGATCGACGCCCTGTTCAGCGGCACCACGGCCGCCACCGCGGCGGTGCTGCCCAAGGGCCTGGGCACCGAAACCGGGCAGCTGGTGCTCGACGCCATCCACGCGGCCGGGGAGGTGTCCGCAGCGGAATGCGCCGACCTGGTCGGCATCTCCCGGGTGAGCGCCCGCCGCTACCTGGAGCACTACCTCGGCACGGGTCTGCTGGAACTGCGTCTGCAGTACGGCGCAGGCCGCCCCGAACGCCGTTACCGCGAGGCCAGATAGAAATTCGGGTATGCCGGTACGCAGTCCGGCCCATCCGGACGGCGCGACGCTGGAGGCATGAACGTCTTAGATGCTGATTTACCGGCGTTGGACTACGAGAAACTGCCCGACGGCGCCACCGCACACGCCGCGATCCGCGATGCCCATGACCGTGCCCCCATCGCCATCGGTCCGCACGGCCCCGAAATCCTGGACTACGAGCTGGTCCGCGCCGTCCTGCGGGACGATCGGTTCGCCGTGCCCGAAGGCCTGTTCCTGTCGGCGCAGGGCATCACCTCCGGCCCGCTCTGGGAGCGCGCCGTCACCAACCTGCTGAGCCTCAACGGACCGGCCCATCATCGGCTGCGCCGCCTGGTGGCCCGGGCGTTCACCCCGCGCGCGGCCGACCGACTGCGCATCACATGCAGCGACGTGGTGGGCGAACTGGTCGGCCATGTCGAGGACGGCCGCTGCGACATGGTCGCCGACATCGCCCGCCAGTACCCGATCCCGATCATCTGTGCGCTGCTGGGCGCACCCCGCGAGGACTGGAATCTGTTCTCCTCCTGGGCCGATGACATCTTCAAGATGTTCAGCTGGAACCTCGCCGATGACGCCCCGGTGGTCGAGCGGGCGTGGAACGAACTCGACGACTACGTCGACACGATGGTCCGCGGGCGCACCGATGACCTGACCGACGATCTGCTCTCCGACCTGATCCGCGCCGAATGCGACGGCGACCGGCTCAGCCACGACGAACTGCTCATGCTGGCCGGTGGCCTGCTGATCGCCGGCACCGACACCACCCGCAACCAGCTGGCGGCCGCCGTGCAGACGCTCTGCGAAAACCCCTCACAGTGGGCGCTTCTCGCGGCACACCCCGAACTGGCCCCGCAAGCCGTCGAAGAACTGATGCGGCACTCCCCCGTGGTTTTCGCCGCCATCCGGGAAGCAGTCCAGGACGTCGACCTGGCCGGCTACACCATCCCGGCCGGCACCTTCGTCGTCGCCAATACCGCAGCCGCCAACCGTGATCCCGCGGCCTACCCCGATCCCGAGCGCCTCGACATCACCAGGGAGGGCCCGGCCGCCATGCTGACCTTCGGGGGCGGCGTGCACTACTGCCTGGGTGCCCACCTGGCCAGAATCGAACTGGCAGAGGCCCTTACCGTCATAACCCAAACCATGCCGAACGCGCACACCACCGGGCCGGTGCCGTGGCGTCCGCTCACCGGAATCTCGGGGCCCGCACGGTTGCCGATCGAGTTCGACGCTGCCTGACAATCGCTAGGATCCACCGCATGGCGGTGTTGCGGCGGGGCCTGGTGCTGATGCTGGCGCTCATGCTGGCGGGCTGTGCGCCGGCCACCCGGACCTCCACTCCGAGCCCCGTCACCGCGGAGGCCGACGCGATCATGCGCATCGTCCGTGACACGGTGACCCAGGCCCATCTGAGGTCGGCGATCGTGCGGGTCACCGTCGACGGCAAGGAAGTGCTCACCCAGGCCGTCGGCGAGTCGATGACCGGTGTTCCGGCCACCCCCGCGATGCACTTCCGCAATGGCGCGGTGGCCATCTCGTACGTGTCGACACTGCTGCTGATCCTCGTCGACGAGAAGAAGGTCGCCCTCGACGACAAGCTGTCCACGTGGCTACCCGACACCCCGCACGCCGATCGGGTGACCCTGGGCCAGCTGGCGCAGATGACCTCCGGCTACGTGGACTACGTCATCGGCAACACCGCCATGAACGACGCGTTGTACGCGAACCCGTTCCGGCACTGGACAGCCCAGGAGCTGCTCGATTTCGCGGTGCACAAGCCGCTGCTGTACGAACCGGGCACCAACTGGAATTACGCTCACACCAACTATGTGCTGCTCGGGCTGGCCCTGGAGAAGGCCACCGGCACCGACATGGCGACGTTGTTGTCCGACAAGGTGCTTCGGCCGCTGGGCTTGACCAACACCGCCAACGCCGAGACAGCGGCCATCCCGGCGCCCGTGCTGCACGCCTTCAGCTCCGAGCGCCGGGCCGCGCTGAAGATCCCGGCGAACATCCCGTTCTACGAGGAGACGACGTTCTGGGACCCGTCGTGGACCATCACGCGCGGCGCGATCCAGACCACGAACATCTACGACCTGGAGGCGAGCGCAGCCGGGATCGGGTCGGGCCGGCTACTGTCCGCGGATTCCTACCGAAAACTGGTGTCCACCGGGCTGCGTGGCACCACCCACACGCAGCCCGGCTGCACCACCTGCGCCGAGATGACCGACGGCTACACCTACGGGCTGGGCATCGTGATTTCCGGCAAGTGGCTGGTGCAGAATCCGATGTTCGCCGGGTACGCCGCCGTGCAGGCCTACCTGCCGGCGCGCAAGATCGCCATTGCCGTCGCGGTCACCTTCGCCCAGGCCGCCTTCGATGACCGGGGCGACAATCGCAATGAAGCCGAACCTCTGTTCCGCAAGATCGGCGCCGAGCTCGCACCCGAAGATGCGCCGCCCGTGCCGCCCGCGAAATAATGGCGTGCGTGGCACCCAAGGTTCTGTTCCTCTACAACGAACACCTCGCGTCCGAGGCCCTACTCGGCGAGGCGTTCACCGAGCACGGTTTCGACGTGCACACCTTCGAGGTGGTGCCTGCCGAGCGGGTCGACGACCCCGCCCGGGATGTCGTCTTCCCGTCGGCCGCCGACTACGACGTGCTCGTCCCGCTGGGGGCCCGCTGGCCGGTGTACGACGACGCGCTGCGGCGCACGTGGGTGGGCGCGGAGACCGCGCTGCTGCACGACGCCGCCGAGGCCGGGGTGGCTGTGCTCGGGGTGTGCTTCGGCGGTCAGCTGATTGCGCAGGCCTTCGGCGGGACGGTCGCCCGGGCGCCCGTCGCCGAGATCGGCTGGACCGATGTCAGCACCGACCGGCCCGACCTGGTGCCCGGCGGCCCCTGGTTCGAGTGGCACTTCGACCGGTGGACGCTGCCGCCGGGGGCCGTCGAGGTGGCCCGCACGGCCCGTGCGTCACAGGCATTCGTGCTCGGCCGTGCGCTGGCGCTGCAGTTCCATCCCGAGATCGACCACCGGCTGCTGTCCCGGTGGCTGGCCGACGACCGCGACGGCGAGGTCATCGGGCACGGCCTCGATCACGACGACATCCTGTCCCGGACAGCGGAATTGAAGGACGATGCAGCCGAACGCGTTCGGGGCCTGGTGCGCGGCTTCCTCACTCACGTGGCACGTCAGCCGTGCCCCAGTTCGTGAGCCAGCGCCGCCTTGATACCCGGCCGACGGAACCGGTGCCCCACGCCGTGCAGCGCGGCGGGCAACACCCGCTGGTTGGCCTCGGCGAGTTCACGCACGCCCTGCTCCCCCAGCAGTAGCCGGGGGCCGAAGGACGGCACCGGCAACAGCGTCGGCCGGTGCAGCACGTGCCCCAGCGCGGCGGTGTACTCGGCGTTGGTGACCGGTGCGGGCGCCACCGCATTGATCGGTCCGGTCAGCCGGTCGTCGTAGAGAGCGCGGTAGTAGACGTCCAACAGATCGTCGAGACCGATCCAGGACAGCCACTGCGCCCCACTGCCGAGCCGACCGCCCAGGCCTGCGGCGAACAGCGGCCGCAGAAGTCGCAGCGTGCCGCCGGCCGACGACTGCACCACCCCGGTGCGGACATTGACCACCCGCAGTCCGGCCGCCGCGGCGGGTGCGGTGGCGGCCTCCCAGTCGGCGACGACGTCGGCCAGGAAACCGTCACCGCGGCTGCTGGTTTCGTCCAGCTCGGTGTCGCCGCGGTCATATCCGTAGAAGCCGATCGCGGACGCGCTGACGAAAGTCTTGGGACCGGTGGCAGTTCGCGCGGCAAGCTCGGCCAGCGCACGGGTCGGTTCGATCCGGCTGTCCCGGATCGCTGCGCGGTGACCTTGGGTGAAGCGCCCCGCGATGGAGGCACCGGCCAGGTGGACCACGGCGTCCACGCCGCTCAGCAGGTCGGGCTGTGGGTCGGCCGGATTCCATTGGCGCTCATAGGGTCCGGCCGGTTCGCGGCGCACCAGCAGGACCACCCGGTGACCACCGGAACTGAGGAACGCGGCCAGCGCCGCACCCACCAGACCGCTGGACCCGGTGATGGCGACGGTCAGCCGTCCCGCGGCGGCGGCGTCGCGGTGGGCCGCCAAGTCGTCGGCGAGCTGCGTGTGCCGGTAGACGAACATCGGCCGGAGTGCCGCGGCGGGCACGATCGTCTCGACCCGGTCGGACACCCTGGTCGCACCGGGACCTACGGCGTCGAACTCGTGGGTGTGCCGCCACTGCCCGATCGCCCGGACCGGCCAGGACCGCGGGCCTTCGGTGTCCAGCGCGTCGACGAAGCGGTGCGGCGGGTCATACGCTGCGGCGTCGTGCTGGGCCACCCAGCGCAGCCCGCCCGGCAGGCCCAGGACCGCCCGCCCCGCGGCCAGGGATCCCGTCTCGGCGACCACCGTCATCGGTTGCCACGGCGGCACCAGCCGCCGCATCGCGCCGGCGCGGGCGTGCCAGGCAAACACGTCGTCCAGCGGATGGTCGACCACACTGTCGTATTCGATGCCCATGAGCGATTAGCCACCTCCGGAGTGCGGGTACCCGACAGTGAGCCGTCGTACGCTCGAAGTGTCCCTGATCACGAGTCCATGCCATGAGAAAAGTTCTTCGCCGGAGCACCTTCGCCGACCGCCGAGATGCCGGCCGCGTCCTGGCCGGGCAACTTGCGTCCTATCGCGGCCGGACCGATCTGTTGGTGCTTGGCCTGGCGCGCGGCGGGGTGCCGGTGGCGTGGGAGGTGGCCGCGTATCTGAACGCATCGCTGGACACCTTCCTGGTACGCAAGCTCGGCGTCCCGGACTGGACGGAACTGGCCATGGGGGCACTGGCCGCCGGTGGGGGTCTGGTGCTCAACCGGAACCTGATGGACAACTTGGGGATCGGCGAGGATCAACTTCAGGAGACGATCCGCGTGGAGACCGCCGAATTGCACCGGCGGGAGCGGGCTTACCGTGGCGACCATCCGCCGCCGGCGACCGAGGGACGCACCGTGATCCTGGTCGATGACGGCCTGGCCACCGGAGCGAGCATGTTCGCCGCCGTGCGCGCCGTCCGGGCGGGCGCACCCACCGCGGTGGTGGTGGCGGTCCCGGTCGGTTCGGCATCGACGTGCCGGGCGCTGCGCACCGAGGCCGACGCGGTGTTCTGTTGCTGCACACCGGCCGACTTCAGCGCGGTCGGGCAGGTGTATGACGACTTCCGGCAGACCGATGACGACGAAGTCCGGCGCCTGCTGGCGACCCCGCCCTAGTTCTTGTGCTCGGTCTCGATCGTGTGCTCGGCCTCGGGGTCCGGGACCAGTTCCGGTTCCGGTGCGACGTCGGGTTCCGCCTCCGCGGCCGGGGTCTCCTCGACCGCGATCTCCTCGTCGGCCGGTTCGTCCGGATAGTCCTGCACGACAACCGTTTCCGGCTCGTCAACCTCGTCGACCGGCTCGGCTTGGTCGTCCTGGTCGTGCGCGTCCCGCCGTGACCGGTCCCGCAGCGCATCGACGATGAGGAGCAGGACACCGATGACGCTGGCGCCGATACACACCCAGGCGATGATCTCGTTGCTGGTGACGACCGCGGCCACCAGCGAGGCCAGACCTATGACGGCGAGGACGAGCGCAATGATCAGCATTGATCGAACTTAACCGGCTGAGGGGCCGGTCAGTTGTTTCCCCGATTGAACTGGTTGAAGCCGCCCGAATCGTTGGTCGCGCCGGAATCCACCGGTGCGGCCGACCCGCGCTGCCCCAGCTCTTCGAGCTGCGATTCGAGGTAGGTCTTCAAGCGGGTGCGGTACTCGCGCTCGAAGGTGCGCAGCTGCTCGAGACGGCCTTCGAGCACCGTGCGCTGCTGGTTGATGGTCCCCATGATCTCGGAGTGCTTGCGCTCCGCGTCGGCCTGCAGGGCGTCGGCCTTCTCCTGTGCCTGCCGCAGCTGCGTCTCCGACCGCGTCTGGGCATCGGTCAGCAGGGCGTCGGCACGCTGCCGGGCATCGGTGACCGTGGTCTCCGCGGTGTGCCGGGCCTCGCTGACCAGAGCGTCGGCCTGGGCCCGCGCATCGGAGAGCAGCTTCTCGGACTCCGCCTTCGCGGATCCGGTGAGCCGGTCGGCCGTGTCCTGGGCCAGGCTGAGCACCTTGGCGGCCCTGACGTGGTGATCTTCGGAAACCGGGGCCGCGGGGGCGACAGGCGCCTGGACCACGGGCTGCGGTGCCTCGTACACCGGCTGGACCACGGGCTCCGGCTCGGGCTCGGGCTGGTAGGCCGGGATCGTCTGGGTGGGCTGCGCACCACCGGAGCGTGCGCCGGCCAGCTCTTGATCGAGCTCGGATACCCGCTGCCGAAGATCGGCGTTCTCCTCGATGAGCCTGGTGAGTTCGTTTTCCACCAAGTCGAGGAAGGCATCTACCTCGTCCTCGTTGTAGCCGCGTTTACCGATGGGCGGCTTACTGAAAGCGACGTTGTGAACGTCGGCTGGTGTGAGCGGCATCGCCTGCCCCCTTGAAGTCTGGACCGTCAACCGGTTTCAAAGTGTAAAGCGTGAGTACGAGTAACTGGCGTCCATCCTGTCACAGCAGACCCGGCGGTTGCAGAGGAGGCTCATAATTAAGAGCGAATTTCAATCTTCTGCGCTGGTCGGAGGCGACATTCGGAGCCACCGAAAGGGCTCAGGCGGCCGATCCGGCGGCTGCCCCGAACGCCAGCTGCATGCCGATGAACGCCACCAGCAGCAGCACCATGATCGACAGGTCGAAGCGGACAGCGCCGATCGTCAGCTGCGGAATCAGTCGTCGGAGCAGCTTCACCGGCGGGTCGGTGACGGACAGGATCAGCTCGAGGATCACGACGGTCACCCCCTTGGGGTGCCAGTCCCGGCTGAACGACCGGATGAACTCCACGACCACTCGCGCGATCAACAGGAGCCAGAACACGAACAGTGCGAAACCCAGGATTTCGAAGAACAGCGCCAACTTGAAGCCGACCTCACTACGGCGGAAAACCAGATTGCGAACCGGTGGGACCAGCCAGCCCCTCGGGATTCAGCCTACCCAACGTCACCGGTGTACCCCCTGCCAGAACCACCGGCAGGGGGCTGACCAGCTACTGGTAGGAGTAGAAACCCGCTTCGGCGATGCGGCGCCGCTCCTCGGCGCTGACATCCACGTCGGCCGGCGAGAGCAGGAACACCTTGGTGGCCACCTTGTCGAAGGAACCGCGCAACGCGAAGGCCAGACCGGCGGCGAAGTCGACCAGGCGCTTGGCGTCGGCGTTGTCCATCGACACCAGGTCCATGATGACCGGGGTGCCGTCGCGGAACCGCTCACCGATGGTGCGGGCCTCGCTGTAGTCCTTCGGGCGCAGCGTGGTGATCTTGGCCAGCGGGCTGCCCGCCTCGAACAGTTCGGCCATCCGGCGCGGCTCCATGGCCAGTGCGCCACGGGTCGGTGCGGTGGCGAAGCGGGGGGCGGGGCGATCGAACTCGCGCGGCGCACGCAACCGGCCTTCGAATCGCGGCGACTCATATCCCCCGCGGTATCCGCCGGGTGCCATTTCCATCTCGCGCTCGTACTCACGAGGACCGCGCTCTTCGAAGGCACGCGGCTCGCGGCCGTAACCGTCCTCTTCGAAACGCTCCTCGGCGCCCCGGCGGGGGTAGGTACGCGACGGACGCTCGTCGTCGTAGTAGTCGTCCTCGTACTCGTCCAGCGGCGCCATACCGAAGTAGGCCTTCACCTTGTGCAGTGTGCTCATCGCCTGCCCCTTCTGCTGCTGATATCTGTGTGGTCTGTGATGAAGATGTGACTGGAGTGACTACTCAGGGTGACGTTAGCGGCCGTTGCCCCATCAACGCGGTACCGACACGCACACACGTGGATCCGTGTCGCACAGCTACTTCGATATCGCCGGACATCCCCGCCGAGAGCCCCAGTCGGTGGCCGAACGCCCCCTGCACCCGGTCCCGTTCGGCGGCCAGCAGGCCGAACGCCTCGTCGACGTCCCAGCCCAACGGGGGAATCCCCATCAGGCCAACGAATTCCAGCGCGTCGATGGCATGGGCCGCGGAGCACAGATCGAGGATCTGCGTCGACTGGTCGACGGGCACTCCGCCGCGTGCCGGATCACCGTCCAGGCTGATCTGCAGGTAGATCCGCAACGGTTCGGTGCGCCGTCCCGCCGCAATCTCCTCTTCGGCGGCGCCACCGAGTGCGGCGATCAATCGCGCGCTGTCCACCGAGTGCGCGGCATACGCCCAGCGCGCCACGGCGCGTGCCTTGTTGCGCTGGATGCTGCCGACCATGTGCCACCGGATGGCTCCGGCTGGCTCGCCGGGAAACGCGGCCGCGACGGTGGCCGCCTTCTCGGAGGCCTCCTGCTCGCGGGATTCACCGAATTCGGTGCAGCCCAAGCGCCGCAGCAGGATCACATCGGAGGCCGGGAAGAACTTGGTGATCGGCAGCAGGTCGATATCCCGGACGTCACGACCGGCCGCGTCGGCGGCGGCAGCCAGCCGCGCCCGGACCGCGGCCAGGGATCCTGCCAACTCCGCGTCGCGGTGCGTATGGTCCGTCATTCCATCCACACCAACGACGCCAGGCGTCCGGTCGGTGCGCCACGTCGGTGACTGAACAACGCGCGGTCCTCGACGGTGCAGCGCGGGTCGATATCGATGGTGGTGATCCCCAATGTCGTCAATTGCCGGGCGATTCCGGCCCGGATGTCCAGGCCCGGGGTGCCCTTGGCGGTGGTGGTGCGGCTGCCGGGCAGGGTGGCCTCGACCTCGTCGGCCATGGTCGCGGGCACCTCATACCGGCGTCCGCTGACCGCCGGGCCCAGGAGCACCGAGATATGGGCGATGTCGGCCCCGACACCGACCATGGTCTCCACGGTGCGCGCCACGATGCCCAGTTGCGCCCCCACGCGGCCGGCGTGGGCGGCACCGATCACCCCGGCCCGCGCGTCGGCCAGCAGAACCGGCACACAGTCCGCGGACACCACGGCCAGCGCCAGTCGCGGGGCGACGGTCACCAGGGCGTCGGTGTCATCGACGGTGGCACCCGGATCGGCCTCGACCACCACGACATGGTCGGAGTGCACCTGGTTCATCCACACCACGCCGTCGGCACCGATGGTGTCGGCCAAGCGTTTTCGGTTGGCCGACACCGCCGCCGGGTCGTCGCCGACGTGGTCGCCGAGGTTGAAACTGTCGTAGGGCGGCCGCGAGACGCCGCCCCTGCGGGTGGTCGTCACGCGTCGAACCCGGACGGGCACGGCGTCTAGTGGCGCATGAAGGGCGGCACGTCGACGTCATCGTCGGAGATGCCGCCGTCACCGGGTCCGCCGATGCGCACCGTGGCCCCGTTGGTGTGACCGGCCGGAACGCTGACCGCGTCGGCCGGCTCGAACACCGTCGAGCGCACATTGCCTGCCGCCGCGGGTGCGACGGTCTGAGCGCCCTGCCCCGTCACCGGCTTACGGCTCGGCGTCACGCTGTCGAAGCCCGCCGCGATGACGGTGACCCGCACCTCGTCGCCGAGCGAATCGTCGATGACCGTGCCGAAGATGATGTTGGCGTCCGCGTGGGCGGCTTCCTGCACCAGCGAGGCTGCCTCGTTGATCTCGAACAGGCCGAGGTCACTGCCACCGGCCACCGACAGCAGCACGCCCTGCGCACCTTCCATCGAGGCTTCCAGCAGCGGGGAGTTGATCGCGATCTCGGCGGCCTTGAGCGCACGTCCGTCGCCGCGTGCCGAGCCGATGCCCATCAACGCGGTGCCCGCGCCGCTCATCACGCCCTTCACGTCGGCGAAGTCGACGTTGATCAGACCGGGGGTGGTGATCAGGTCGGTGATGCCCTGCACGCCGTTGAGCAGCACCTCGTCGGCGCTGCGGAAGGCGTCCATCAGCGAGACGGCGGCGTCGCCCATCTGCAGCAGCCGGTCGTTGGGGATGACGATCAGGGTGTCGCAGCTCTCGCGCAGCGCCTGGATGCCGTTCTCGGCCTGATTGGACCGGCGCTTGCCCTCGAAGGAGAACGGCCGGGTGACCACACCGACGGTCAGTGCACCGAGCTTGCGCGCGATGGACGCGACGACCGGCGCACCACCGGTGCCGGTGCCACCGCCCTCGCCGGCGGTGACGAACACCATGTCGGCGCCGCGCAGCAGCTCCTCGATGTCGTCCTTGGCGTCTTCGGCGGCCTTGCGGCCCACCTCCGGGTCGGCGCCCGCGCCCAACCCTCGGGTGGAGTCGCGGCCGACGTCGAGCTTGACGTCGGCATCGCTCATCAACAACGCCTGTGCGTCGGTGTTGATGGCGATGAACTCGACGCCCTTGAGTCCGTGTTCGATCATCCGGTTGACGGCATTCACGCCGCCGCCGCCGATGCCGACCACCTTGATGACCGCGAGGTAGTTGTGCGGGGGGGTCATGGGGTGCCTTCCTCCCAGAATGATCGTGTCCTTGAGGCGAAACCCTCAACCATAGGTTTAGAGTTATGTCAAGTAGTTCCGCGCAAACAGAACGGTAGGGCGGCGACGCCATATCGCGCGTCAGGCGCGCCGGGGTGTCGCGCGGGTTTTTCTCGCACGCGTCCGGATCTATTTCACAGTCGGCAGATCCGGGCTGGACACGTCATAGGTGCGGCCCGGTTGCGTCAGCAGCGCCGCGAGTTTGGCCGCCTTCTCGTCGGTGCGGTCATTGGTGCCCCACACCACCACCCGGCCGTCGATGAGGGTCAGCGTGATCGCCGCGACAGACGGTGCGGCGATCCGGCTGACCTGACCGGCCACCTCCGGCGGCAGCGAGGTGAGCACCTGCAGCGCCGCCTTGGTCGCGGGGTCCTTCGGGCCGGGAGTGTCGGCATCCAGGTAGGGCAACCCCGGCGGCGGCGGGCCGGTGACGAAGTCGACGCCGTCCCTGTCATACATGTGGGGACCGTCGGGAAAGTCCTTCACCACCAGCGGTACCCGTTCCACGACGGTGATCCGCAGGGTCGACGGGTACTCCCGCTGCACCCGCGCACTGGCCACCCGGCGCAGCGTGGCCACCCGCTCGGCGACCGAGTCGGTGTCGACCTGCAACAGCGGCGTGTCGGGAACCACCGCCGCCGCCGTGGTGATCTCGTCCTCGGTCAGCACGCTGAGGCCCGTGATGACGGTCTCCCGCACCGACATGACGGGCGTGAAGTACAGCACCAGGCCCAGCGCCACCGCGACCACCGACACCAGCGCGGACCACATCAGCAGTTTCAGGCCCCGGATGACCCTGCGCGGCGTGGCGGCCTGTTGTGGCTCGGGCCGGCCGGACACCTTGCGCTT
The DNA here is from genome assembly GCA_016197365.1 of Mycolicibacterium cosmeticum. Lineage (GTDB taxonomy): Bacteria > Actinomycetota > Actinomycetes > Mycobacteriales > Mycobacteriaceae > Mycobacterium > Mycobacterium cosmeticum_A. The sequence continues at coordinate 177,165 of JACPVS010000009.1, forward strand.
GGCCTCCCGGCGCGCGTCCTCGATCGCCGTGGCCCGTGCCTGCGCGGCCCGGCGTTCTTCCCGTTCGCGCCGCGCACGCCGGCGCGGCCCTTCGAAATCCTCTGCGGTTTCGGCATTTTCGCCGGCCTCCGGGCTGTCGACCGGCTCTGGGACCTCGGCGGGCTCGGCGGATTCGGCGGGGCCTTCGGGTTCGGTCATCACCACACCGGCCGGCGCTGCACTGCGGCGAGGATCTCCCGGCCCAACAGGGTGACGTCCCCCGCGCCCATGGTGACCACCACGTCACCCGGTCGCGCCACCGCCGCCACCCGCTCGGCGACGGCGGAGAAATCCGGTACGTAGTGCACCGGTGAGCTGACGTGCTCGACGATGCTGCGCCCGCTCACCCCGGGGATCGGCTGCTCGCGGGCGGCGTACACGTCGAGTACGAACACCTCGTCCGCTGCGCTCAGCGCGACACCGAACTCCCGTGCGAAAGTCTCGGTCCGCGAATACAGATGGGGCTGAAAGACCACGATGGCCCTGCCCGTCGATTCGTCCGCCAGCGTGCGCAGCGCGGACAACGCGGCCGCGACCTTGGTCGGGTGATGCGCGTAGTCGTCGAAGACCCGGATACCCGCCGACTGGCCCACCAACTCGAAGCGGCGCCGCACCCCTTCGAACGCGGCCAGGGCCTCGAGCACCACTTCCGGCGCCGCGCCGGCCTGGATCGCCGCCAACAGCGCAGCCAACGCATTGAGCGCCATGTGCCGGCCGGGGACGGCGAGCCGCATGGTGCGCGGTCGGGTCTCCCCCGCCAACTGCACCGTGGCGATCGCGCTGGTGCCGTGCTGCTCCCAGTCCAGTAGCGCACCGGCCAGATCGGGGCGCCCGGCGCTGCCGTACCGCAACACCCGAATGCCCAGTGCCTCAGTGCGTTCGGCGAGCGCCTCGGCGCCGGGGTCGTCTGCGCAGACCACCAGGGCACCGCCCGGCGTCAGGCGCTCCATGAACGCGTCGAACACGTCGATGTAGGCCTGCTCGCTGCCGAAGAAATCCAGATGGTCGGCCTCGACGTTGGTCACCACCGCGATGTCGGGCCGGTACTGCACCAGCGAGCCGTCGCTCTCGTCGGCCTCCGCCACGAAGTAGGCGCCGCTGCCGTGGTGCGCGTTGGTGCCCGCGGCGCCCAGGTCGCCGCCGACCGCGAAGGACGGGTCGAAGCCGCTGTGCTGCAGCGCGACGATCAACATCGACGTCGTGGTGGTCTTGCCGGCTGTACCCGTGACCATGAGCGTCAGGTCCCCGGCCATCAGTTTGGCCAGCACCACCGGGCGCAGGATCACCGGAATGCCGCGGCGGCGGGCTTCGACCAGCTCGGGGTTGGTCTTGGGAATCGCCGCGTGGGTGGTGACCACCGCGGTCGGCCCGCCCTCGAGCATGTCCAGCGCCGACGCGTCGTGACCGATCCGGATCTGCGCGCCGCGGGCCCGCAGCGCCGCGACCCCACGCGATTCCTTGGCATCCGAGCCCGAGACCTGCCCGCCGCGGTCAAGCAGGATGCGGGCGATACCCGACATGCCCGCACCGCCGATACCGACCATGTGCACTCGCGCGAGCTCGGGCGGTAACCCGATCACCGCGCGAACTTTCGCTGTGCGCGGCCCTGGCGGGCGACGTCCAGAGCCACCTCGGCCACGGCGCGGGCGGCATCACGATGCCCGGCCAGGGCGGCCGCGGCCGTCATCAGCCCCAGGCTCTCGGTGTCGGTGAGCAGCGGCACCACCCGCTCGGCGATGAAACCTCCGGACAGTTCGGCGTCGTCGATCAGCAGTCCACCGCCCGCGGACACCACGGGCAGTGCGTTGAGGCGCTGCTCGCCGTTGCCGATGGGCAGCGGGACGTAGACGGCGGGCAGTCCGACGGCGGTGACCTCGGCCACCGTCATCGCCCCGGACCGGCAGATCGCCAGATCGGCTGCGGCATAGGCCAGATCCATCCGGTCCAGATACGGGACCGCGACGTACCGGCCGGTGCCGGTGAGTTCGGGCAGGTCCAGGGTGTTCTTCGGGCCGTGCGCGTGCAGCACCGAAACACCCTTGCCGACAAGGTCTTTGGCTGCGGCTGCGACGGCCCGGTTGATCGACTGGGCGCCCTGGGAACCGCCGAACACCAGCAATACGACGGCGTCGTCGTCGAACCCGAAGGCCGCGCGGGCCTGCGCCCGCAACGCGGCGCGATCCAGCGCGGTGATGCTGGCCCGCACCGGCACCCCGACCACCTCGACGTCACGCAGGCCGGGATCGGGTACCGCGGAGAGCACCCGCCGGGCCGATCGGGCCCCCACCCGGTTCGCCAGGCCGGCGCGCGCATTGGCCTCGTGGATCACCACCGGCACCCGGGCCCTGCGCAGTCCCGGCCGGGCGGCCAGGTAGGCCGGCAACGCCACATACCCGCCGAACCCGATGACGACGTCGGCCGCCGTCTCGTCGAACACCGCGCGGGTCTCCCTGATGGCGTTGCGCACCCGCAACGGCAACCGGGCCAGATCCCCCGATGGTTTACGGGGCAACGGCACCGCGGTGATGAGCCGCAGGTCGTAGCCGCGCTCGGGCACCAGCCGGGTCTCCAGACCGCGGGCGGTACCCAGCGCGGTGATCCGGACGTCCGGGTCGAGTTCGATCAGGGCATCGGCCACGGCCATCGCGGGTTCCACGTGTCCCGCCGTCCCGCCACCGGCAAGAACGACCGATATCCCCGAACTGCTCACCCGTAACGCTGACCTTCCAGTGCGCGGGCCCGACGGCCCTGCTGACGCTGTTCGCCGGTCGCCCCGCGGCCGGCGCGCGCCGGTTGGCCGGAGCTCTGGCCGCCTCCATGATGCCCTGCGCGCCGTCGGGACCGGTCAGCCGGAGGGTCGGTTTTACGTCCCGCGGCGTTCTTGGCCTTGACCGGGGCTTTCGCGGGCGTCTTGGCGGAAGCTTTCGCGATGGCCTTCTGGGGCGTCCGGCCCGGCTTGTCACTCTTGGCCCGCATGCGATCCCGCGCGACCTCGATGCGCGGCGGCACGTAGGGCTCGGGCAGCGGCAGCCGCAGGACGCGGTTGACCCGGTCATCGCGGCCGGCCCGCAGCGCGGCCACTGCCTCCGGCTCGTGGCGCGCCGCGTTGGTGATCACACCGAGGACGAAAAGAGTTGTCGCCGTTGAGGTACCGCCCGCCGAGATGAGCGGCAGCTGCAGCCCGGTGACGGGCAGCAGCCCGATGACGTAACCCACGTTGATGAACGCCTGGCCGAGCACCCATAGCGTCACCGTCGCCGTCAGCAGACGCAGGAAGGGGTCGGCGGAGCGGCGGGCGATCCGCATGCCGGTGTAGGCGAACAGCCCGAACAGGCACAGCAGACCCGCGGCACCGATATAACCGAGCTCCTCACCGATGATCGCGAAGATGAAGTCGTTGTGGGCGTTGGGCAGGTAGTTCCACTTGGCCGTGCCCTGGCCCAGCCCGTCACCGAACACCCCGCCGTTGGCCAGCGCGTAGCGTGCCTGCCGGGCCTGATAGCCCGAGCCCATGGCATCGGAGTTCGGGTTGAGCCAGGATTCCACCCGGTCGGACCGGTAGCCGCGCGACAGGGCCAGGATGGCGGCGGCCACCATCGCCGCGCCCAGCGAGGAGACGAAGACGCGCAGCGGCAGCCCGGCGTACCAGAGCAGGCCGAGCAGGATGATCGCCATCGACACGGTCTGGCCGAGGTCGGGCTGGATCACGATGAGGGTGAGGGCCAGCAGCGCGGCGGGCACCAGCGGCACCAGCATCTCGCGCAGCGACGCGTGCTCCATACGGCGTGCCGCCAGCAGGTGCGCACCCCAGATGGCGAACGCGATCTTGGCCAGTTCCGACGGCTGCATCGAGAAGCCGGCGACGACGAACCAACCACGAGAACCGTTGGAGTAGGTGCCGATCCCGGGAATGAGGACCAGCACCAGCAGGACGACGGTGAAAGCGAACGCGGGCAGCGCGAGCCGGCGCATGAGCGAGATCCTGGTCCGCAGCGCGATGTAGAACGCCACCAGACCGACCGCGGTCCACAGCACCTGCTTGCCGAAGATGGTCCAGGGCGAACCACCTTCGTCGTAGGAGTGCACGCCGGACGCCGACAGCACCATGATCAGACCGAGCGTGATGAGCAGGCTGGTGACCGCGATGATGAGGTGGAAGGACGTCATCGGCCGGCCCAGCCACACCCCGAACCGGGTTCGGGGCTCGCCCTTGACGTGCACTGCCTTCGCGGATTTCGCGGTGTCTTCCGATTCCGGAGTCGCGCTGTCTTCGGCTTTGCTGGAACGCCGTAGCCGTGACCGCACGGCGGTCAGCAAGCCATCCCCCGACGATTCACAAGAGCCACAGGTGTCACACCTGCCCCATTAGTCCCTTGCACCCCAGAATCCTCCCCCGTCCCACCACTGAGCGTCGGGACATCCGGGGCGTGTCGCGATAACGATCAGGAAGCGGTCAGGCGCCGACGTTGCTGTCTCGCGGCGCCTACGCGCCGACGGCTGTAAGCCATTCGCTGTAGAACAGCGCGACGCCCAACCCGCACGCGATCGCGGTCAGTAGCCAGAACCGGATGATCACGGTGGTTTCCGCCCAGCCCACCAATTCGAAATGGTGATGGAACGGCGCCATCCGGAACACCCGGCGACCCGTCGTGCGGAATGCCAGGATCTGCACCACCACCGAGGTCACCTCGGCCACGAACAGCGCGCCCAGTACCACCGCCAACATTTCGGTGCGGCTCGTCACGGACAGTCCGGCGATGATGCCACCGAGCGCCAGCGAACCCGTGTCACCCATGAAGATCTTCGCCGGCGCCGCGTTCCACCACAGGAACCCGATGCAGGCGCCGGCCGTCGCCGCGGCCACCAGCGCCAGATCCAGTGGATCGCGCACGTTGTAGCAGCCCAGGCCGGGGCTGGTCGCGCAGGCGTTGCGGTACTGCCAGAAGGTGATCAGCACGTACGCGGCGCTGACCATGGCCATGGCGCCGGCGGCCAGCCCGTCCAGACCGTCGGTCAGGTTCACCGCGTTCGACCAGGCGCTGACGACGACCACCACGAAGACCACGAACAGCAGCGGGGGCAGCGTCACCGTGGCAATCTCGCGGACGTAGGACAGCCCGGCACTACCCGGCGTCAGCCCGTCGCCATTGCGGAACTGCAGCACCAGAGCGCCGAACAGGATCGCGGCGCTCAACTGCCCGACCGTCTTGGCCGTCTTGTTCAACCCCAGATTGCGCGAACGGCGGATCTTGATCGAGTCGTCGATGAATCCGACCACGCCGAGTGCGGTGGCCAGTCCGAGCACCAGCAGCCCGGACGCCGACGGCCCTTCGCCGTCGAACGCCAAGCCGACCAGATGGGTGCCCAGGTAGCCCGCCCAGATGCCCGCGACGATGGCGACCCCGCCCATCGACGGCGTGCCACGCTTCTTCTGGTGGCTGGCCGGGCCGTCCTCGCGGATCTCGTGGCCGAAGCCCCGCCGGGTGAACAGCCGGATCAGTGCCGGGGTCAGCACGATCGACACCGCCAGCGCGATGGCCACCGCGATCAGGATCTGCTTCATGCTTCGGGCCTCTGCCCACCGGCAGCCACAGCGTCGGCGAGCGCTCCCAGCCCGGCCGAGTTGGAGGCCTTCACCAGCACGACGTCACCGTCGGCCAGTTCGGCGCGCAGCAACGCCAGCGCGGCGTCGGCGTCGGGGACGAGCACGGACTCACTGCCCCACGACCCTTCCATCACCGCCCCCTGGTGCATCGCGCTCATCGCCCTCCCGGCTCCGACAACAATCAGACGAGAGACATCTAAGCGCACGACGAGCCGTCCGATGCGATCGTGTTCGGTTATCGCGTCCGCACCGAGCTCGGCCATCTCGCCGAGCACGGCCCAGCTACGCCGCCGCGAATTCCCGGATCTGGCCATCCACGCCAGCGCCTTGAGTCCCGCGGCCATCGAGTCCGGGTTGGCGTTGTACGCGTCGTTGATCACCGTGACGCCGTCGGCCCGGGTGCTCACCTGCATCCGTCGCGCCGACACCGGGGCGGCGTTCGCCAGGGCGTCCGCCACCTGGGTCAGGCTCGCCCCGCATTCGATCGCCACCGCGGCCGCGGACAGCGCGTTGGACACCTGATGTTCGCCGTGTACCGCCAGGGCCACCTCGACCTCGTGGCCGCCGGCGTGCAGGGCGAACCGCGGCCGGGCCACCTCGTCGAGGGCGACGGGCCCGGCCCAGATATCGCCGCCGGCCGCCCGGGACACCCGCACCACCCGCGCGGCGGTCGTGCCCGCCATCGCGGCCACGGCCGGGTCGTCGGCGTTCAAGATGACCACACCGGACGACGGAACAGATTGCGGCAGTTCAGATTTCGTCGCAGCGATGACCTCACGAGAGCCGAACTCGCCCAGGTGTGCGGTGCCGACGTTGAGCACCACGCCGATCGACGGGGGCGCGATCGCCGCCAGCGCCGCGATGTTGCCGGGATGGCGGGCCGACATCTCCAGGATGAGGAAGTCGGTGTCGGTGGTGGCGCGCAGCACCGTCCACGGATGCCCGAGCTCGTTGTTGAACGAACCGGGCGGGGCGATGACCTCACCCAGCGGCGCCAGCACCGCGGCCAGCAGATCCTTGGTCGACGTCTTGCCCGACGATCCGGTGACCCCGATGATCCGCAGCCCGCCGGCCGTCAGCTCGGCCGCCACCGCGGCCGCGAGCCGCGCCAGGGCGGCGAGCACCGCCGCACCCGAGCCGTCGGTGTCGTATTCGAGGGCACCCGACGCACTGTCGAGATCCTCGGCGGCCGGAACGACGATCGCGGGCACCCCGACCGGACGGGCCGCCAGCACCGCGACGGCCCCCGCGGCGGCCGCCGTGGCGGCGAAGTCGTGGCCGTCGGTCTTGGCTCCCGGCAGCGCGAGGAACAGTCCGCCGGGGGTGACGTTGCGCGAGTCGAACTCCACGGTGCCGGTCACGTCGGTGGCTTCGGCGTCGGCGCGGGTGATGCCGGACAGCTCGCCGCCGACGATGTCGGCGATCTGCGCCACGGTCAGGGTGATCATGCGTGCCGCCTCAACAGTTCGAGCGCGGCGGCCAACTCCTCGCGGTCATCAAAGGGCCGGGTGCTGCCGTTGGCGGTCTGCCCCGATTCGTGGCCCTTGCCCGCGATCAGCACCGTGTCCCCCGGGCCGGCCCAGGCAACCGCGTAGTCGATGGCCGCCCGTCGGTCGCCGATCTCGACGACCTCCGCGGGTAGTCCGGCCGCGCCCGCCAGGATGGTGGCCCGCACCGTGGCAGGGTCCTCGTCACGCGGATTGTCGTCGGTGACGACGACGAGGTCGGCCAGCTCCGCGGCCACCCGGCCCATCGGTTCCCGCTTGCCCGCGTCCCGGTTGCCGCCGGCCCCGAACACCACGGCCAGCCTGCCGGACCCTTTCAGGGTGTTCAGCACCGCTTCCAGCGCCCCCGGCTTGTGCGCGTAGTCGACCAGCGCCAGGAAGTCCTGCCCGCGGTCGATGGCTTCCAGTCGTCCCGGCACCGCGGCCTCCCGCAGCCCGGGGGCACTCTGCTCCGGGGACACTCCGACGACGTCGAGCAGGGCGAGCGCCAGCAGCGCGTTGGCCACGTTGTAGCCGCCGGGCAGCCCGATCCGCAGCCGGTGATGCACGCCGGACGGATCGACGGCGACGAACTCCTGGGCGCTGCGCCCGACGGCGTGCACCTCTTCGATGCGCCAGTCGGCGTCGGCGCCGTTCGTGCTGACCCGCACCGGGTCGGCGGACCGCGCGGCGATCTGGCGGCCCCAGTCGTCGTCGACGCAGACCACCGCGTGAGCGGCGTGCGTCGGCGAGGCCGGCTCGAACAGTCTGGCCTTGGCGTCCAGGTAGTCGGTCATCGTGGGATGGAAATCCAGATGATCGCGCGACAGGTTGGTGAACCCACCCGCCTCGAATGCCAGACCGTCGACGCGGCCCTGCGCCAGCGCGTGGCTGGACACCTCCATCACCACGGTGTCCACCCCCTGCTCGACCATCACGGCAAAAAGGGCCTGCAGGTCGGGAGCCTCCGGCGTGGTGAGCGAGCTCGGCTGGTCGTGACCGTCGATCCGGATCCCGACGGTACCGATCAGGCCGGCGACCCGGCCGGCGGCGCGCAGCCCGGCCTCCACCAGGTAGGTGGTGGTGGTCTTGCCGGACGTCCCGGTGACCCCGATGACGCGCAGCTTGCGGGACGGATCGCCGTAGACGGCGGCGGCCAGCTCACCGAGCACCGCGCGCGGCTGCGGATGGACGAGCACCTCGGCGGCCAGGTCCGGCGGCAGCTGTGCCGCCCCGTCCGGGTCGGTGATGACCGCCACCGCACCGGCGTCGATCGCGTCGCCGGCGAACCGGGCGCCGTGCATACGGGAACCGGGCAGCGCGGCGAACAGATCACCGGCGACGACGTCCTGGCTGCGGAGCGTGACACCGGTGACGCGGAGATCGGGGGCATGTACACCGACGGCACCGATACGCGCGGCCAACGGTCCGAGCAGTTCGCCCGTGGGATGCGAGGGACGCAGATTCATGGCCTTGCCACAGTACCGGGCGGGTTGGTGGCCGACGGTCGACGTGATCGGGCTCAGTCGGCCTGCAGGACCAGCGGCGGTCCCGGGTCCGGGGACAGCGGCACGTTCTCCCGTTGCAGCAGCCAGGCGGCGATGTGGTGGAACAGCGGGGCCATCGTGGTGCCCGGCAGGCCGTCGGCCGTGCGATGCGGGTTGTCGGCCATGATGCCGACGACGTAGCGCGGGTCGTCCGACGGCGCCATGCCGGCGAAGGTGATCCAGTAGTGGTCGTCGTAGTAGCAGCCGCACGCCGGGTTGATCTGCTGGGCGGTGCCCGTCTTGCCCGCGATCTGATAGCCGTCGACCGCGGCCGCCGAACCGGTGCCCTGCTGGATGCCGCGCGGATCCTTCTGCACGACGGCGCGCAGCATGTTGCGCACGGTCTGCGCGGTCTGCGGCGAGACCACGCGGATGCCTTCGGGTTTCGGCTCGTCGGCCCGGCTGCCGTCGGCGGCGATGATCGACTTGATGATCCGCGGCGGGATCCGCACCCCGTCATTGGCCACCGCCTGGTACATGCCGGTCATCTGCAGCAGCGTCATCGAAAGACCCTGGCCGATGGGCAGGTTCGCGAACGAGCTGCCCGACCATTGATCGATGGGCGGCACCAGACCGGAGCTCTCACCGGGCAGGCCGACGTTGGAGCGTTGCCCCAGGCCGAACTTGCCCAGCATGTCGTAGAAGCGTTCGGGCCCGACCCGCTGGGCGAGCATCAGGGTGCCGACGTTGGACGACTTTCCGAACACCCCCGTCGCGGTGTAGGGCATCACGCCGTGCGGCCACGCGTCGCGGACGGTGACACCGCCCATGTCGATGGAGCCCGGAACCTGCAGCACCTCATCGGGATTGGTCAGACCCAGTTCGATCGCGGTGGCGGCGGTGACGATCTTGTTGACCGATCCGGGCTCGAACGGTGAGGACACCGAGGTGTTGCCCATCTGGCGGTCGCCCTGGCGGCCAAGGTCCTGGCTGGGGTCGAACGTGTTGTCGTTCGACATCGCCAGCACTTCACCGGTTTTCGCGTCCAGCACCACAGCCGAGACATTGCTCGCCCCGGACGCTTCCTTGGCCTGCTCCACCTGCTGCTGGACGTAGAACTGGATGTCGTCGTCGAGTGTGAGCTGCACCGAGGAGCCGTTGACGGCGTCGTGACGGTTGCGCATGGAGCCCGGGATCATCACACCGTCGGAGCCGCGGTCGTAGGTGACCGATCCGTCGTTGCCGGCCAGCTTGGCGTCATAGGAGTCTTCCAGCCCGAGCAGGCCGTGTCCGTCCCAGTCGATGCCACCGACGATGTTGGCGGCCAGTGAGCCGCCCGGGTACTGGCGGATGTCCTGGCGTTCGGTGCCGACCTCACGGAACTTCGTGGTGATCGCATCGGCGACGGCCGGGTCCACCGCGCGGGCCAGGTAGACGAACGAGTCCTTGCCGCTGAGCTTCTTGAGCAGGGTCGACGAGTCGGGCTTGTTGTTCAGCCGGGTGGCCACCTCGGTCGCGATGGCGCGCAGCCGCTGATCGGGGTCGGGCGCGTCCGGGTCGGCCGCCTTGGCCTCCTCCAACATCCTTCGCACCTTGACCGGCTGGAAGGTCAGCGCGCGGGCTTCGATGGTGAACGCCAGCTTGTCGAAGTTGCGGTCGACGATGCTGCCGCGCACCGCCTTCTGCACATCGGTGACTTTCAGCTGGCCGAGCGCTTCGGCGCGCAGGCCGGCGGCGTTGGAGATCTGCAGATTGAACAGCTGCGCTGCGGCGACCACCAGCACCAGGAAGATGACGACATTGCCGAGCCGGTGCCGGAACACGAAAGACGAACTGCGCAAACCGGTCTCACCGCCGGATTTCATGGGTTGCCGGACGCGCCGTTCGGTGGCCGAATGTTCGTGGGTGGATGTTGCGGGGGTGCGTCGCCGGACAGGCTGCGCGGGCTTCTTCTTGCGGCCGATCATGCCGGTGCGCCCAGAGGCGCGGCGGTCGACGGCTGCTCGACGCCGCCGACCGGGCCGGGCTGTGCCGGAAGCGCCGGAGTGGCCAGGTGCGGGGCCCCGTCAACCGGCACCGCCTCCGGTGCGGGCGCAGCAGGCACCGGAAGTACGGCTGCGGGCGGGATGACAACAGGCGGGAGGGTCACCGGCGGGAGGCTCGCGGCTGGTACGCCCGCGAGCGGGAGCACTGGTGCCACAGGCATATTGCCGGGGATCCGGACGACGACCTCACGTGGGTCCACCACCCGCGGTCCGGGCGGGGCGGCCGGCGTGGGACGGGCCGGGGCAGGCCCTGAAGTCACCGGGTTGTCGTCGGGCAGCGGTGTGTTCAGCGGTGGCGGCGGAACACCCTCGGCAGGCTTCGGCGTACCCACCACCATCCAGTTCCCGGTCGGGTCCTGCACCAGGTGGGCGGTGTCGCGGGACGGGATCATGCCCAGGTTGCGCGCGGCCTCGGCCAGCGCCGGGGCGGCCTGCGCCTCCAGCACATCGCGCTCCAGGGCTTCCTTCTGTTGCAGCAGAGCCTGATTCAGCTGGCGGGCATGACCCAGCTGGTAGGAACGTTCGGCGGCGTCGGTGGACAGCCACAACGTCATGCCGAGACCGACGCCCAGTGCGCCGATCACCAGCACCACGAACGGCACCCGGGACACCATGGCCCGCGGATTCAACTCGATCGAGGCCAGCCGGGTGATCAGCCGTTCCCGCAGCGGGATCCGAACAATCTTGGGGGCCTTGGCCTTCCGGGCCTTGGCTCGCGCCTTGGCCTGCTTGGCACTCTTGGCCATGGTCGGCGCGGGTGCCGACCGTGGGATGGGACTGGTCTGCGGCGCCGACCGCTGCGGCCGATGGGTGCGCGGCTCGGCGGCCGGGCGACGCGGGCTGCGCCGGCGGGCCTGCGGTTCGGGCTGCCGCTTGGCGGCCTGCGCCTTCTTCTTCGGGTTGCCGCGCCGGCGCTCCTCGGCGCTGCGCACCGGTTCGGATCGCTTGACCTTCATGAGTCATCCTTTCCGGCAACCTTTTCCAGACCGCGCAAGCGCACCGATGCGCTGCGCGGGTTACGTTCGATCTCCTCGGCGTCGGCCTGCTCGGCGCCGCGGGTCAGCGTGACGAACTCGGCTTCGTAGCCGGGGAGTTCGACGGGCAGACCGGGAGGGGTTCGGGACTGGATCGCAGTGGCGAACAGCCGCTTGACGATCCGATCCTCCAGAGACTGGTAGGCCATCACCGCGATCCGGCCGCCGCCGGAGAGCGCGTCCATCGCCGCGGGTATGGCGGCGCTGAGCGACTCGAGTTCGGCGTTGACGGCGACCCGCAGCGCCTGAAACGTGCGTTTGGCCGGGTGACCGCCGGTGCGCCGGGTGGCGGCAGGGATCGCCTCGTACAAAAGCTCGACGAGTTCGCCCGTCGTGCGCAGCGGTTCCTTCTCGCGGCGGCGCACGACCCGGCCGGCGATGCGGCCGGCGAACTTCTCCTCGCCGTACTCGCGCAGCACGCGCGCGATCGCCTTCTCGTCGTAGGTGTTGAGGATGTCGGCGGCGGTGAGCGGCGCGTCGGGATCCATCCGCATGTCCAGCGGGGCGTCCTGCGCGTAGGAAAAGCCACGGTCGGCCCGATCCAGCTGCATCGACGAGACGCCGAGATCGAACAGCACCGCGTCGACCTCCGCTTCGGCGCGGTCGTCCCAGTAGCCGTCGTAGCGGGTCCGGACGAATGTCATCCGGTCACCGAAGCGCTCGAGGCGGCTGGTGGCGATGGCCAGCGCGTTCGGGTCGCGATCCAGTCCCACCACGCGCAGTCCCGGGAAATCGGTGAGGAACCGCTCGGAATGCCCGCCCGCGCCGAGCGTTGCGTCCACCAGGATGGCGCCACGGCCGTCGGCGTGCCTGCGGGTCAATGCGGGGGCGAGCAGTTCGACGCAGCGGTCGATCAGAACGGGGATGTGGCCGTGAGCGGCGCTGTCATCAGGCATGCGGTTGTCGGACACCTGGACCCTCCGGCGCTGGAGATGGTGAGCCCGTGGCGCGAGGTCTCTGACCGAAGTGACGGACCTGGCGTCGGGGAAGTACGCCAGGGCCGGTTCGGGCAGAGGCCACGCTGCACGGGCAAGATCAGATGAGGTCGTGAAGAGCTTCATCGGAAGCCGCTGAGAAGTTCTCTTCGTGGGTGTTCTGGTATTCCTGCCAGGCCTGGGCATCCCAGATCTCCAGGAACTTGATGTTGCCGATCACCACGCATTCCTTGCTCAGGCTCGCGTAGCGCCGGTGGTCGACCGACAGGGTGATGCGGCCTTGCGCGTCGGGATGCTGTTCATCGGTGGCCGCCGCGAGGTTTCGAAGGTAGGCGCGGGCTTCCGGATTGCCGCGCTGAGCCTTCTCGTACTTCTCGGTGATCATCGTTTCGAACTCGGCCCGCGGGTACACGGCAAGGCTGTGGTCTTGGCTCTTGGTGACCATCAACCCCCCTGCCAGTGCGTCGCGGAACTTGGCGGGCAACGTCAGTCGCCCCTTGTCATCGAGCTTGGGCGTGTAGGTACCGAGAAACATCCCGTCACCTCCCACCACCCCGGAGCCCCAGGCCGCTCCGTTGTCAGCCACTTTACCCCACAATCCCCCACCCGGCGCCATTTGCTGCCACTGAATTGGTGTCCTGCCCCACTGTGACCCCTTTCGACCGCCCCGAAGGGCCTGGAGTCACGTCACGAAGCGCCACCAGAGGGAAGAAAGGCGCAGTTCAGCCGCGCTCAGCAGGACGTACGCCGAGGTGGGGGAAAGTGGGGAGCACGGACGCCTTCCGCCCTGCCCACGCCCGTCGGTGCCGACACGCCGGGCGTACCCACGCACAAAAAAGGGGCAGTTCCTTACGGAACTGCCCCGGAGCCGCAACCGGTCATTCGTCGAAACGACGCCGGAAGCGATCCTCCATCCGGCTGGTGAACGAACCGCCGCCGCTCTTACCGCGCTTCCCCCTGGCCGAACCGCCGGAAGGAGCCGACTTGTCCGGCCGGCCTGCCACCCGAGGTCCGGTGACAGCGAACACCACGCCACCGAACATCAACACGAAGCCGATGACCGACAGAACGGGGAAGCTGCCGATCATGGTGGCCTTGAACGCCACCCCCGACACCAGCAGGGCCAGACCGATCACGAACAGCGCCGCACCCTGTAGCCGACGGCGGGTGGACGGTGCACGAAGTGTGCCGCCCCGCACGCTGGACGCGAATTTGGGGTCCTCCGCATACAGCGCGCTCTCGATCTGGTCGAGCATGCGCTGCTCATGATCGGAGAGTGGCATCCGTCCCTCCTCAGGATCGATGCAGCGTCGTTGCAGCCGCGGCCAGTGTCTTCAAAGTCGATGACGCCCGCGAGTACGGACGCTTAATAACCATGATACGAGGTCGATTCGACCCGTACCACCTACTTGACCGACGATTGTATGACGTCCGGCACGGAAACTCCGCGGCCACCACCGCAACCCTGCCCCGGAACGCCGCCCAGGCGGACCCGCATCCGATAATGGATGCGTTAGAACGCACGCATACCTCGAAGGGCACCCGTTGGCGACGTATCTGGTGGACCTGTCGCCTGCCGCCATGCAGCGGCGACTCGACGAGGCCCTGTCCGTCTACGTCGACGCGATGCGCTACCCGCGCGGCACCGAGAGCCAGCGCGCCTCGATGTGGCTGGAGCACAGCCGCCGTCCGGGGTGGAAGGGCGTCGCAGTCATCGAGTCAGCAGTCATCGAGTCAGCGGTTATCGACTCAGCAGCCGAACCCGACACTTCCGACCTGGAGTCCGGCACCCTCGTCGGCATCGCCTACGGCTACTGCGGCGCACCCGATCAGTGGTGGCAGCAGCAGGTGCTGCAGGGCCTGCGGCGCGTCGGCGTCGAGGCCGCCCACGTCAACGCCCTGATGAACAGCTATTTCGAACTCACCGAACTGCACATCGACCCACGCGCGCAGGGACGCGGTCTCGGCGAGGCGCTGGCCCGCCGGCTGTTGGCCGACCGCAGCGAAACCCACGTCCTGCTCTCCACGCCCGAGATCAACGGCGAGTCCAACCGGGCCTGGCGGCTGTACCGCCGGCTGGGTTTCACCGACGTGATCCGCGACTACCACTTCGCGGGCGACCCTCGCGCCTTCGCGATCCTGGGCCGGTCGCTGCCCCTCGACGGTCCCGGTCTGGCACGATGACCGGGTGCTGCACCAGCTCGCCATGACGAACCCGATGAGGTCGAGGCGCTTCCGGGCCCTGGTCCTGCTGCTGCTGATCCTGACTCCGCTGGCCGTCGGCTGCGTCCGGGTGCGGACGTCGATCACCGTCTCCCCCGACGACCGGGTGTCCGGCCAGATCGTCGCGTCGGCCAAGGCCCGCAACTCCGATGACAAGGGCCCGCAGCTACTCAACACGCTGCCCTTCAGCAACAAGGTGGCCATTTCGCAGTACGACCGCGGCGACTACGTCGGTTCGCAGGCGGTGTTCTCCGATCTCACCTTTGCCGAGCTCCCGCAGCTGGCCAACATGAATCGCGACGCGGCCGGGGTCGACATCTCCCTGCGGCGCGCCGGGGAGCTGGTGATCCTGGAGGGCCGGGTCGACCTGACCACGCTCAGCGACCCCGAGGCCGACGTGTCGATGAGCGTGTCGTTCCCCGGCGAGGTCACCTCGACGAACGGCGACCAGGTTTCCAGCGATGTCGTCGAATGGAAGCTCAAGCCCGGCGTCGTGACCACCATGAACGCTCAGGCGCGCTACACCGACCCGAGTGCGCGCTCCTTCACCGGAGCCGCCATCTGGCTCACCGTCGGGTCGTTCATCGTGGCCGGGATCATCGGCGCGGTCGCCTGGGCGGCCCGTGACCAGTCCCCGAAGGTCGGCGACCCCAGCTGAACCAGCTGCCCGGCTCGGCCGTGCTGGCTACTACAAATTCGTACCGAAGCTCTAGGCTGAGAACCGTCGGGGCCAATTCGGGGCAGGAAGAAAGGGGCGCCCGCTGACCGTGGAAACAGCGGCACCATCAGCCGTGCAACTGGCCAACGCCGTCGTCGACCAGTTGCGGAGCTACCTGTCCGACCGCCGCCGCGACAGTGCCTACATCGGCTCCGAGTACGCCGAACTGACCGCCGCACTCGAGGAATTCGTGCTGCGTGGCGGGAAGCGCATCCGACCCCTGTTCGCCTATTGGGGGTGGCGGGCCGTGGCCGGCCCGAACCGCGACCCCGACGTCGACGACGTGAAAGCGGTGCGCCTCTTCTCGGCGCTGGAACTGCTACATGCGTGCGCGCTCATCCATGACGACGTCATCGACGCGTCGGCGACCCGGCGCGGCCTGCCCACGGTGCACCGCTTCTTCACCGACCTGCACCGCGACCGCACCTGGCACGGTTCCAGCGCACAGTTCGGTCTCTCGGCGGCCATTTTGGCCGGTGACCTCTCGCTGGTCTGGGCCGACGACATCGTCGCCACCGCCGATCTGCCCGCAGAGGCGCATGTGCGCGTGCACAAGGTGTGGGCGGACATCCGCACCGAAGTGCTGGGCGGCCAATACCTGGACATCGTCGCCGAATCCAGCGGTGCCGACTCGGTGGCCTCGGCGATGACCGTGAACACCTACAAGACCGCGTCCTACACCGTGTCACGCCCGCTGCAGCTCGGCGCCGCCGCCGCGGCCGACCGGCCCGACGTGCAGGCGATCTTCCATCAGATCGGCACCGATCTGGGCATCGCCTTCCAGCTGCGCGACGACGTGCTCGGCGTGTTCGGTGACCCGGCCGTCACCGGCAAGCCCTCCGGTGACGATCTGCGCTCGGGCAAACGCACCGTGCTTCTGGCCGAAGCCGTCGAGCTGGCCGAGAATTCCGACCCGGTGGCGGCCAAACTGCTGCGGACCTCCATCGGCACCGACCTGTCCGAGGCCCAGGTACGCGAACTGTGCCAGGTCATCGAGTCCGTCGGCGCGCTGGCGGCCGTCGAGAACCGCATCGACACCCTCAACCGGCGGGCACTCGACGCGCTGAGTTCCGCTCCGATCGATCAGCACGCCAAGATCGGCCTCGCCGAACTCGCGGGGCTGGCTTCCAACCGGTCCGCCTAGGAGCATGACCACCCCGACGGCGATCGACCCCGCCCACGGCGGGCCGACCAGCGCCCTGCGCAGGCAGATGGCACGGCTGCTGTTGTTCGCGGCCTCGCCCGAGGCCGGTCCAGCCCGCCTGGGCTTCCTCGGCGCGGTGATGATCACCGCGGGTGGCCTGGGGGCCGGCAGCACGCGACTGCACGACCCGCTGCTGGAGTCGCTGCACCTGTCCTGGCTGCGGTTCGGGCATGGCCTGGTGCTGTCGTCGGTGCTGCTGTGGGGCGGTGTCGCGCTGATGCTGGTCGCGTGGCTGGGGTTGGGCCGGCGGGTGGTCGACCGGACAGGTGGACGGCGGGCTGGAGCGCAGCGACCGGGGGGTGTGACCGAGTACACGATGCTGGCCACCACCGGCTTCTGGTTGACGCCGCTGTTGTTGAGCGTGCCGGTGTTCAGCCGCGACACGTATTCGTACCTGGCCCAGGGCGCGCTGCTGCGCGACGGCTTCGACCCCTACGTCGTGGGCCCCATCGACAATCCGAACTCGTTGCTGGACAACGTCTCCCCCATCTGGACCACCACCACCGCGCCGTACGGACCCGCCTTCATCCTGGTCGCGAAATTCGTGACGATGATCGTCGGCAACCACGTGGTCGAGGGCACCATGCTGCTGCGGCTCTGCATGCTGCCCGGGCTGGCCCTGCTCATCTGGGCCGCGCCGCGGGTGGCGCGCCACGTCGGCGCCAACGGTGCGGTCGCGCTGTGGATCTGCGTGCTGAACCCGCTGGTGATCATCCATCTGATGGGCGGCGTGCACAACGAGATGCTGATGGTCGGGCTGATGATGGCCGCCATCGCGTTGACCTTCGGCGGCCGCCCCATGTGGGGGGTGAGCCTGATCGCGATCGCCGTGGCGGTCAAGGCCACCGCCGGCATCGCGTTGCCGTTCATGGTGTGGGTGTGGATGCGGAAACTGCGCGACACCCGCGGCTACCGTCCGGTGCCGGCGTTCGCGGTGGCGACGGCGGCCTCGGCCGCGATCTTCGTGGCCGTGTTCGCCGTGCTGTCCTGGCTCGCCGGTGTCGGCCTGGGCTGGCTGACCGCGCTCGCCGGGTCGGTGAAGATCATCAATTGGCTGACCGTGCCGACGGCCACCGCGAACATCATCAACACCGTTGGCGGACTGTTCATCCCGGTCAACTTCTACGCCGTGCTGGACATCAGCCGGATCATGGGTGTCGCCGTCATCGCGATCGCGTTGCCGCTGTTGTGGTGGCGGTTCCGTCATGACGACCGGGAGGCGCTGACCGGTATCACCCTGGCGATGCTGGTGGTCGTGCTGTTCGTACCCGCCGCGCTGCCCTGGTACTACACCTGGCCGTTGGCGGTGCTCTCCGCACTGGCCCAGTCCCGGGCCGCGATCGCGCTCATCGCGGGGTTCTCGACGTGGATCATGGTGATCTTCAAACCCGATGGCTCACACGGCATGTACTCGTGGATCCACGTCGCGCTGGCCACGGCGTGCGCGTTCGGCGCATGGCGTTACCTGGCCAAGGCGCCGAAGGCAGCCGAACCTAGTAGGCCATCGCCTGAGCCCGCCGGATGACCTCGCGGGCCTGATGTGAGTGCAGCGCATCCACCGGGCGTGCGTTGGTCTGCCGGTCGGTGCTGCCGTCGCGGCTGATCGTCAGCGACGGATCAGGGGTGAAGAGCCACCGCACGATCTCCGTCTCGTGGTACCCGCCGTCGTGCAGCACCACGAGCAACCCCTGCAGCGTCTTCACGACGTGCCCGGTGTCGTCGAAGAAGATCTTCGGTACCACCACCGCACCCTTGCGCCGCACGCCGACCAGATGGCCGTCGCGCAGCTGCTGATGCACCTTGGTCACCGTGATACCGAGGAGGGCCGACACCGCGGCCAGGTCATACACGGACTCGTCGGGGTCCAAGACATCGTCGGCCGCCGGAATACTGCTCACCGCACAGAGTCTAAGGGTCAGAGCCACTCTCGTACCATGTGTTCGATGGACACCTACCAGCGCGCCGACCCGCTCGTCGGCACCGTGCTGGACCGGCGCTACCGGGTGGACGCCCCGATCGCCTCCGGCGGGATGTCCACCGTGTACCGCGGCCTGGACGTCCGGCTGGATCGTCCGGTCGCGCTGAAGGTGATGGACTCCCGCTATTCCGGGGATCAACAGTTCCTGACCCGGTTCGAGCGCGAGGCCAAAGCCGTCGCCCGGCTCAAGGACCCTGCCCTGGTTGCGGTCTACGACCAGGGCGGTGGAGGTTCGAGCCGGGAGGCGCCTTTCCTGGTGATGGAGCTCGTCGAGGGCGGCACGCTGCGCGAACTGCTGAGCGAGCGCGGGCCGATGCCGCCGCACGCGGTGGCTGCGGTGCTCACACCGGTGTGCCGCGGGCTGGCGGTGGCGCATGCCGCCGGGCTGGTACACCGCGACATCAAACCGGAGAACATCCTGATCTCCGATGCCGGCGAGGTGAAGATCGCCGATTTCGGATTGGTCCGGGCCGTCGCCGAAGCCGGAATCACCTCGACCAGTGTGATTCTGGGCACGGCGGCCTACCTGTCCCCCGAGCAGGTCGGCACCGGCGACTCCACTCCGCGCAGCGATGTGTACGCGGTCGGCATCCTGGCGTACGAATTGCTCACGGGCGCCGCCCCGTTCACCGGTGACACCGCACTGTCGGTGGCATATCAGCGGATGGATCATGATGTGCCGCCGCCGAGCACCGGGATCGCCGGGGTGCCCAGGCAGTTCGACGAACTGGTGCTGCGCGCCACCGACCGCGATCCGGCGGCGCGCTACGCCGACGCGGGTGAGTTGGCCGACGCGGTGGCCGGTGTGGTCGACGAGTTGCGGCTGCCGCCGTTCCGGGTGCCTGCTCCGCAGCAGTCCGCCCAGCACCGGGCCGCGACCGAATACCACTCCCGGGTGCGCACCGAGGCGGTCCGGCCGGGACCGAACGCCCGGCCCAACCCGACGCGTGAATACGGCGCCGATTTCGCCGACGACCTGAACAGCGCCCTGGAAGAGTCCGACACCGAACCCGAATATTCGCCGGCGCCAACACAATTCGCCGGTATCGACCTCGACGACTTCGCATGGGCCCGCCAGCGGGCCCGGCGCACCACACTGATCTGGATGCTGGTGCTGCTCACCCTGACCGGGCTGGTCGCCGCCGGCGCCTGGACGCTCGGCAGCAACCTGCCTGGACTGCTGGACTAGCCGCGCAGCATCTCGGCGACCAGGAACGCCAATTCCAGCGACTGCTGGGTGTTCAGCCGCGGGTCGCACGCAGTCTCGTAGCGGCCGGCCAGATCGTCGTCGGAGATGTCCTGGGCGCCACCGAGACATTCGGTGACGTTCTCACCGGTGATCTCGACGTGGATCCCGCCCGGGTGGGTGCCCAGCGCGTGGTGCACCTCGAAGAAGCCCTGCACCTCGTCGACGATGCGGTCGAAGTGCCGCGTCTTGTAGCCGGTCGACGATTCGTGGGTGTTGCCGTGCATGGGGTCGCACTGCCAGATCACCTGATGCCCCGACGCCTGCACCTTCTCGATGATCGGGGGTAGCGCGTCGCGCACCTTCTGGTTGCCCATCCGGCTGACGAGGGTGAGCCGGCCCGCTTCGTTCTTGGGATCCAGCTTCTCGACGTATTCGACGGCCAGCTCCGGCGACGTGGTGGGGCCGATCTTGATGCCGATCGGGTTGGCGATGGTCTCCACGAAGGCGATGTGCGCGCCGTCGAGCTGCCGGGTGCGCTCGCCGATCCACACGTAGTGCGCGGAAAGGTCGTACAGCCGCGGCTCGTCGAATTCGTTGGACAACCGCAGCAGGGCGCGTTCGTAGTCGAGCACCAGCGCCTCGTGGCTGGCGAAGATCTCGGCGGTCTGCAGGTTGCGGTCGTCGACACCGCAGGCGCTCATGAAACGCAGCCCGCGGTCGATCTCGCCGGCCAGCGCCTCATACCGCGCCCCCGCGGGCGAGGTGCGCACGAATTCGCGGTTCCAGTCGTGCACCTTCTGCAGCGAGGCCATGCCCGACGAGGTGAGCGCGCGCACCAGGTTCATCGCGGCACTCGCGTTCGCGTAGGCCCGCACCAGGCGCGACGCGTCGTGATCGCGCACCGAGGCGTCGGGGGCGAAGCCGTTGACCATGTCGCCGCGGTAGGACTTCAGCCCCAGCGCGTCGGTGTCCGAGGAACGCGGCTTGGCGTACTGGCCGGCGATCCGGGCGACCTTCACCACCGGCATGCTGGCGCCATAGGTCAACACCACCGCCATCTGCAACAGGGTGCGGATGTTGGCCCGGATGTGCGGCTCGGTGTTGTCGACGAACGTCTCGGCACAGTCGCCACCCTGCAGCAGGAAGGCCTCACCGCGCGCGACGGCGGCCAGTTGCACCTTGAGCTTCTCGATCTCGGTCGGCACGGTGATGGGCGGCACGCTCTCCAGCACCGTCCGCATCGCCTTGGCCTGGCCGGCGTCCCAGCTGGGCTGCTGCAGCGCGGGTTTGGCGAGAGCGGCATCCAGCTTCTGGCGCAGGTCCTCGGGCAGGGCCGGCAGCTCCGGAAGCTGGTCGATGGGTACGTCGACGGTCCAGTTCACCGCTCTATGGTAACCGCGCCGCCGCGGCGAATTTACCGGCCATACCCGCAGCTCAGGCTCGTGCCGCCCAGTCCCCGTCATCGTTCATCAGCTGATAGCGGCGCAGATTGTGACGAGCGTCGACCAGCGCGTCGTGGGAGTCGCTGGGGCGCGGTGGCATCCGCGGGCTGCCGTGCGCCTCCCAGAACTGGCGCAGCTCCCGGGTGAACCGGGGCATGGCCGGCGGAAGATCGGTCATCGGTCCCCACAGCTGACACAGCACGACGTGGTCGTAGGCGCCCACCCAGGCCCACAGCTCGATGGTCTCGTCACCGTCGATGTCGAAGAAATCTTCGAGCTCGGCCCGGATCTGCCTGCGCGAACGCCACAGCTTGGACGACGGCGACGGCAGCTTGGGCAGCACATTCTTGCGCACCCAGCTGCCGGCCCGTTCCGGATCGAACTCGGTTGATATCGCGTAGTACTCGCGACCGTCCTCGGCCACCACCCCGATCGAGATGAGCTCGATGGTGCGGCCGTTGTCGATGAACTCGGTGTCGTAGAAGTAGCGCATGTCAGCGAGCTCCCTTGGTTGCGAGCGGCTCGGCAGGAGCCGGAGCGGCGTGGATCTCGCGGTCCAGTTCCTGGTCGACCATGGCGTCGTCGGGGAAATGCGGTTCGCCCGCGACCACATGCTGAACCCACAGTTTGGCCTGCACCACCGGCCGGCGCAGCCGGCGTTCCCGTTCCAGCGCCTTGTGCATCTTGCGCGGGCGGGTGGTGTACCGCCAGCGCGCCCACGGGGCGTGCGGCCGCGACAACCGGATGGCGCCGACGAACAGCAGCGGCGTGATGAACATGCCCACCAGGCCGGTCCACACCTTGCCCTTCAACAGCACCACCACGGCCAGCGCCAGCGTCAGCACGGCGATGCCGATGACGGCTGTGCGCGCCTGCCACGTGTCGTCGGCGCGCCAGATGCTGATATCGAAGAACGACAGCGGATTGAAGCCGAGCACCAGCAGCCCGGCGACCGCGATCGCGACGAACACCGCGTCCACCGACGTCCGGCCGTCCTCGGCCCAGTACACGTCCTGCAGGTGCAGGATCAGCGCGAACTCGTCGAGCACCAGCGCCGCACCGATCCCGAAGAACACCGCAGCCACCGTGAATTCGGGCACACCGCCGTTTACCGCGAGGGTCACCATGGACACCCCGGAGACCATCACCAGAATCACGCCGATCACCGCATGGTGCAGGTGCACACCGCCCCCGACCGACAGGTTGCGCGGTTGCCACCATTTGCGCGGCGCGTCGCCGCCGGGGTGGCTGCGGATGTAACGGACGATGAGGCGGGTCAGGAAGAACGTGAGGATGAATGCGATCAGGCAGCACAACAACGGCAGGCGATCGCCGGTGATGAAGTCGAGCTGGATGCGCAGATGCACGGTCGAGAACATACGCCGACCTGCGACCAGAACGTGCCACCAGTCCTCCTGTGCCGTCCGGCGTGCCGAACCACCCCGATAGGCTGGTCGGCGAAATGACCACTCAGCCACCCCGTCCGCACACATCCGGCAAGGCGGGTCTGGGCACGACCGTCGCATGGCGACTGTTCCAGCTGCTCACCCTGGCCGGGCTGATCTGGGCAGGCTGGCACCTGCTGGGCCATGCGCCGTACCGCATCGACATCGACGTCTACCGGATGGGCGGGCGGGCCTGGCTGGACGGCACCCCGCTGTATGCCGACAGCACCAAGTTCAAGACAGAGGCAGGCCTCGATCTGCCGTTCACCTATCCGCCGCTGGCCGCGATCGTCTTCGCCCCGTTCGCCTGGCTCACCCTGCCGGCAGCCAGCGCCGCCATCACCGTGACCACCCTGGTCCTGCTGGTGGTGTCCATGACGATCGTGCTGACCCGCCTTGAGGTCGGTCCCGGCTGGCAGGCCCGGGTATGGCTGGCCGCGGCACTGGTGGCCCCCGCCGTGGTCTACCTGGAGCCGATCCGCGCGAACTTCGCCTTCGGCCAGATCAACGTGGTGCTGATGACGCTGGTGATCGCGGACTGTGTCCCGCGCAAGACGCCGTGGCCGCGCGGACTGCTGCTCGGTGTGGCCATCGCCGTGAAATTGACCCCTGCGGTGTTCCTGCTCTATTTCGTGTTACGCCGCGATGTGCGCGCGGTGCTGGTGACGGCGGCATCGACGTGCGCGGCCACCGCGGTGGGCTTCGTCCTGGCGTGGCGGGACTCGTGGACGTACTGGACCGAGACGCTGCATGACACCGATCGCATCGGCAACGCGACGCTGAACACCAACCAGAACATCTCGGGCACGTTGGCCCGGCTGGGCATCGGTGAAGAGGCGCGTTTCGTGCTGTGGGCGACAGCGTGCGTCGCGGTGCTGGGCCTCACGGTGTGGACCGCGCGCCGGGTGCTGCGGGCCGATCAGCCTGTCCTGGCGTTGATCTGCGTGGCACTGTTCGGGCTGGCGGTGTCGCCGGTGTCGTGGTCGCACCACTGGGTGTGGGTGTTGCCCGCGACGCTCGTGGTGGGAGTGATCGGACTCCGCCGGCGTTCGGTGGGTCTGCTGGTGGTCGGTGTGGTGGGCCTGGCGCTGATGGTGTGGACACCGATCGTGTTGATGCCCGAGCACCATGAGACGGCGGCCTCACTGTGGCGACGCCTGCTCGGCGCCTCGTACCTGTGGTGGGCGCTGGCCGTGATCACCGTGGCCGGCGTGGTGGCGCCACGCCTGGCGGAGCGTCCGGACCCGGCGGTCGGCGCCGATCCCAAGATCGCGGCGACGAACGGTCTGACTTAACCGGCCTTGGCGGCCGGCGGCGGGGTCTTGCCCTCTTTGATGTCGGCGGCGTACAGGTCGACGTACTCCTGGCCGGACAGGCGCATCAGTTCGTACATCACCTCGTCGATGACGGCGCGTTCGATGAACCGGTTACCCGCCAACCCCTCGAACCGGCTGAAGTCCATCGGCTTGCCGAAACGGACCTCGACGCGGCCGAAGTGCCACCTCTTGCTGCCCGGGGGGTTGACGGTGTCGGTTCCGATCATCGCCACCGGAATCACCGGGATACCGCTCTCCAGGGCGACCCGGGCCAACCCGGTCTTGCCC
Source organism: Mycolicibacterium cosmeticum (assembly GCA_016197365.1). Taxonomy (GTDB): domain Bacteria; phylum Actinomycetota; class Actinomycetes; order Mycobacteriales; family Mycobacteriaceae; genus Mycobacterium; species Mycobacterium cosmeticum_A. The sequence goes on from JACPVS010000009.1 coordinate 201,597, forward strand.
TTGTACAGGCGGCCGTCGGGCGACCGGGTGCCCTCGGGGTACATGCCGAGCAGCTTGCCCTCGGACAGGATGCGCTGGGCGGTGGTCAACGCGGCGGCGGCGGAATCGGCGTCGGTGCGGTCGATGGGCACCTGGCCGGTGGACGTGTAGAAGAACTTGGTCAGCTTGCCCTTCAGGCCGGTGCCGGTGAAGTACTCGGCCTTGGCCAGGAAGGTGATGCGGCGCCGGACCACCAGCGGCAGATAGAAGCTATCCGCTACTGCGAGGTGGTTGCTGGCCAGGAGCACGGCTCCCGAGTCCGGAACGTATTCCAGCCCTTGCACTTTCGGTCGGCCGAGCAAACGCAACAAGGGGCCCATCAGAATGTGCTTGTAGAACCAGAAAAACATGGACCCTCCTGCGCCGGACGCTGCGACAGCGTTCCGCGACAACTTTACCCACGCAATGTTGCGGGGACCACATCGAAGCCTGTGAGAATCGTCAGTCTTCCAGGCTGACCGGGATGTGTTCGTAACGACCGGGCGGGGCCGGGGCGCCCTCGGGGGCCGGCGGACCGGACGGGTCGTCCGGCGGGGTCGGCGTCGGCCCGGGTTCGGAGCCGGGCTCGGTGACCATGGTCCGGACGATGGTGAGCAGGGCGACGCTGTGCTCGGCGATCACCGACAGCAACGGATGCTGCTCACCGGACACCAGGGCCGCCAGCGCGCATACCGGGCACCACACCTGCTGGCACTGTCCGGGACCTGCGCCGGCTGCGGCGGCGCGCGCAGCGGCCATCCGGACGGCGGGGTCGAGCCGGTCCAGGACGGCCTGCGCGAGCTGCCGAAGTTCAGGAGCCAGATCGGGGTGCTCCCTGGTCACGCCGGCCACACCTTTCGATCAGGGCGGAATCGCACGGTGAGCTCGCTGCCGCGCAGTTGTGCGTCGATGACGATGCAGCGCCGCAGGACTGATGCCAACCGGACCCGGCGGCGCATACCGCCTGAACCGATGATCAGATCGTCGTCGACTCGGCCGAGCGTCAACGAGCCCGGATCCACTTGGGCCAACTCTAGCCGCATCCGGTAGACCGCTTCGAGTCCTGTTCCCGACTCACGGTCGACCACCGGCCGCAGCGGCCCCGGCGGTGGCGAGCCGTCCCGTCGCCGGGCACTGTCCAGCAGTTCACCGAGCGCCTTGGGCCCGATCGGCTCCCCTGCCAGGTGCGGCACCAGCACCAGCTGCACATCGCCGATGGCAGCGTCCAACTCGTCGAGCACGGCGCGCTGGTCGGCGATCCGCTCGGTGTACCAGTCGAAGGCCGGGTGCTCGGGCAGGTTCCGGTACTCGAATGAATCGTCCTGCACCAAAATCTGATTGACCAGCAGTTCGGCCACCCGCACGCCCATCAGGGCCAGTGACCCGATGGTGCGGATCGCCTCGGCGGCCACCACCCGCTCCGGGGTGAGCACCAGGTGCGCGCTGACCCGCTCGACGTCCGCCAGCAGTGCCGACAGCTCCTCGGTGCCCACCGCGACCCGCTCCAGCAGGGTGATCACCCCGGCCGACACCGCGTCACCGGTTGGCAAGGACAGTCGCCGGTGCCGAGGCCACATCCGTTCCAGATAGAGCCCGAAGGTCGCGGGCAAGGTGAGCATGCGCAACGCGTCGGCGGTGGAGGCGCAGTCGACCACCACGTGGTCCCAGTCACCCGAGTCCGCCAGCTCCCCCACCTCATGCAGGCCGAGGACTTCCTGAATTCCCGGCAGGGCCGAAAGTTCTTCGGGAGCAACATTTCCCAGATCCGACTCGGGAAACCGATCGGCGAGCAGGCCGGCTATCTCGCGCCAGCGGTTCTCCAGCAGGGCCAGGGTGTCCAGGGCAAGGGCGTCGAGGAAGCCGCCGGAGCAATCCGCCACCCCGACATCCAGGTCGGCGAGGACCCGGGTGGGCTTCCGCTCGCCCGTCGGGACGACCGCCGCGCCCAGCACGTCGCCGGTGGAATGCGCCTGGTCGGTCGACACGATCAGCACCCGCTGTCCGCCGCGCGCGTCACGCACGGCGGTGGCGGTGGCCAACGTGGACTTGCCTACCCCACCCTTGCCGACGAACAGGCTGATCCGAGCGGGCACGGGCGCTTGCTCGCCATTCAGCTCACTGCACCTCGACTCGCTTCTTGAGGTCCTTGAGCGCGGTGTCGGTGAGCCGGCGTTCGGCCTTGCGTTTGAGCAGGCCGATCATCGGGATCAGCAGGTCCACGGACAGCTCATAGGTCACATCGGTCCCAGAACCCTTGGGCGACAACTTGTATGCGCCCTCCAGGCCGCGCAGCAGCGAACTCGACACCAACGTCCAGGTCACCGATTTGCGGTCGGCAGGCCACTGGTAGGACAGCACCATGGTGTCCTTGAGCACCGCCGCGTCCAGCACCAGCCGAGCCGTCTTGGGATTCCCGGCCCCGTCGGCGTCGAGCACTTCGGCTTCCTTGTACTCGGCCACCCACTCCGGGTACGAGCCGATATCGGCGATCACGTCCATCACCGTCGAGGGATCGGCATCGATGTAAATCGTCTGCGCCGTCTTCTCAGCCACGTCGAGAAATCTACCCGCACCGCCAAACGGGGTGCTCGCTATCGGGCCAGTCGTGACACCCCGACCGGCCGGTGCTCCTCCAAACGGGCCTTGACCTCGAAGGCCATCCGTTTGCCTGCGACCCGGCGGGCGTGGTTGAGCTTGGCCAGATCCGTGCCGCCGGCCGCACCCGCCGGTTCGGCATGCAGGAAGTAGTGCAGGATGACGCCGTCCATCATGGTCTCCAACCAGACCTCCATGGTGCCGGTGAGCGCTCCGGCGACGGTCCAGCGCACCCCGGCCGGGCCGCGGTCCTCGACCACGTTCAGGCGCAGATCCGGCCACCACCGCCGCCAATTCGCCGCGTCGGCCACGGCCCGACCGACATCCGCCGGATCGGCACACACGAAGGTCTCGTCGGAGATCTGGACGCTGTTCATGGCTGACCAGCATCACACACGCGGTACCGCCGGTCCGAGGCGGGCGACTAGGCTGTCGCGCATGCGTGAGTACAGCGTTGCCGCAACGTTCCAGATCGGTGAGTCCGACACCGTCGTCGACGCCGTATACGCCCACGAGCGTCAAGATCCCGGCCACCCGATCCTGCAGCGCCAGGTCGACGGCCGCTGGACCGACGTCACCGCCGCTCAGGTCGCCGAGCAGATCCGTTCCACCGCTTTGGGTTTGATCGCCGAAGGCGTCCAGCCCGGTGATCGGGTGGCCATCCTGTCGGCTACGCGCTACGAGTGGCCGCTGATCGACTTCGCCATCTTGTCGGTCGGCGGGGTGACGGTGCCCATCTACGAGACGAGCTCGGCCGAGCAGATCCGGCACGTGCTCGACGACTCGTCGGCGGTGCTGGTGGTCGCCGAGACCGACGCCCACGCCGACCGGGTGGAACAGCTGCGCGAGCAGGTACCGCACGTGCGCAAGGTGCTGCGTATCGAGGGCACCGGAACGCCCGCCCTCGACGAGCTGGCGGCAGCGGGCAAGACCGTCGACGCGGGCCAACTCGAGGCGCGGCTGGCCGGTATCAAATCCTCGGACCCGGCCACCCTGATCTACACCTCGGGCACCACCGGGCTGCCCAAGGGCTGCCAGTTGACGCACGCCAACCTGCTCTCGGAGATTCACGGCGCCAAGGCCAGCTTCCCCGACCTGCTGGCCAAGGGCGAGCGGATGCTGGTGTTCCTGCCGCTGGCCCACGTGCTGGCCCGGGCGATCACCGTCGCGGCCTTCACCAACAAGGTCACCCTCGGTTTCACCAGCGACATCAAGAACCTCGTCCCGACGTTCGGGGTGTTCAAGCCGACGCTGGTGGTGTCGGTGCCGCGCGTGTTCGAGAAGGTGTACAACACCGCCGAGCAGAACGCCCGCGACGGCGGCAAGGGCCGGATCTTCGAGCTCGCCGCCGCCACCGCGATCGAGTACAGCAGGGCATTGGACCAAAAAGGGGGAGCCGGCGCCGGTTTGCTGCTCAAGGTCAAGCACGCGCTGTTCGACCGGCTGGTCTTCGGCAAGCTGCGGGCCGCTCTCGGCGGCGACTGCCTGGCCGCGATCTCCGGCGGCGCCCCCCTGGGTGCGCGGCTCGGCCACTTCTACCGCGGTGTCGGCCTGACCATCTACGAGGGCTACGGCCTCACCGAGACCAGCGCGGCGATCACTGTCAACCAGGTCGGCGCGCTCAAGGTCGGCTCGGTCGGAAAGTTGTTGCCGGGCAACAGCATGCGCCTCGCCGATGACGACGAACTGTTGGTCAAGGGCGGCGTCGTGTTCGGCGGCTACTGGCAGAACGACGACGCCACCAAGGACGCCTTCACCGACGGTTGGTTCCACACCGGCGACCTCGGCGCGATCGACGAGAACGGGTTCCTGACCATCGTCGGCCGCAAGAAGGAGATCATCGTCACCGCGGGCGGGAAGAACGTCGCCCCCGCGGTCCTGGAGGACCGGCTGCGGTCGCACCCGCTGATCAGTCAGGCGCTGGTGGTCGGCGACCAGCAGCCCTTCATCGCTGCGCTGATCACCATCGACCCGGAGGCCTTCCCCGGCTGGAAGCAGCGCAACGGCAAGGATGCGGCCGCGTCGGTCGGCGACCTGGTCGACGACCCGGACCTCACCGCCGAGATCGATCTCGCCGTCAAAGAGGCCAATCAGGTGGTGTCGCATGCCGAATCGATCCGCAAGTTCCGGATCCTGCCGGTCGACTTCACCGAGGACACCGGCGAACTCACGCCCACGCTGAAGGTCAAGCGCAAGGTGGTCGCGGAGAAGTTCGCCGCCGACATCGACGCGCTGTACTCCTAGCCGTCCAGCAGTCGCTGCAGCCGCGCCCCCTGGGCGCTCCACTGCCAGTTCTGCACGGCCCACTGCCGTCCGGCCGTCCCCATCGCCGCGGCGGCGTCCGGGTCGGCCAGGATGCCGCTGACGGCGGCCGCGATCGCCGCGACGTCGGTGCCGTCGACCACCACGCCGGTCTCGCCGTCGCGCACCGTCTCGGGTGCGCCGCCTGATCGGCCGGCCACCACCGGCACCCCGCACGCCGAGGCCTCCAGGTACACGATGCCCAGACCCTCGACGTCCAGACCGGCTCCCCTGGTGCGACACGGCATGGCGAACACGTCGGCCATCGCGTGATAGGCGGGCAGTTCGGTACCTGGAACCCCTCCGGTGAACACCACATGCTCGGCGACCCCGGCCTCGCGGGCCAGCTTGTGCAAGGTGTCCCGGTACGGTCCGCCACCGACCACGACGAGGGCGGTGCCGGGCACCGCCGCCCTGATCGCGGGTAGCGCACGGATCAACATGTCTTGGCCTTTGCGCGGCACCAGCCGCGACAGGCACACCACGACGGGTCGCTCCCCCAGCCCGTGCCGGGCCCGCAGTTCGGCGCGGGCAACGGGATCGGGCACGAATCGGTCCACGTCGACACCGGGCGAGAGCCGCTCCAGGCGAGCGTTCGGACCGAAGGCGGACGCGAACCTGCCTCGGGTGTAATTGCTGACGTAGGTGACGATATCGGTGTCGTTACCGATGCGCCGCAAGGCATTTCGCGCCACTGGCAGCATCGACCAGCCCACCTCGTGGCCGTGTGTGCTGGCCATCACCCGGTCGGCACCGGCGGCCCGGGCCAGTGGGGCCAGCAGCGCCAGCGGTGCGGCCGCACCGAACCAGACGGTCTCGATACCGTGCTCGGCGATCAAGGCACGCATCCGGTTGGCCACCGTCGGCTCGGGCAACATCAGCGTGGTCGGATGGCGCACCACCTCGTAGTCGGCCGCCGCGTCGTATTCGGGCGCACCCTTCCACTTCGGTGCGTACACGGTCAGCTCATGGCCGCCGGACTGCAGCAGCTGGCCGACGAAGGCCTCCAGGTAGGACTGGATGCCGCCGCTGCGCGGCGGAAAATCGTTGGTAACCAGCAGAACCCGAGTCATCGCGAACAGGCTATCCGCTCATCCAGTCGCGCCAGCCGGCCACCACCTCGTCCAGGCCGGCGCCGAGGGTGTCCTTCACGGCCACTGCGATATCGGGATGACCGGGCTCGCTGGCCCGCCGGTACAGCGCGGCGAGCGCGCCGGGCCCATTCCGGGTGGCGACGTAGCGGCTGAACCACCAGGCCCGGTCGTAGGCCGCCGAACGCTGCGGCCCGACCGCATTCAGGTCGGCGTCGGTGGGCAGCCGCGCCAGCGTGGCCGCCGCGGCGGGGCCGGGTAGCGGTTCTGGCGGGCGGCCCACGTAGTCGGCCACTCCTTCGGCGAGCCACCGGGGGGCGTCGGCAGCGGTGACCGCCCGCGCGGCGTAGTGAAAAAGTTCGTGCCGCACCACGATTCGCAGGGCTTCGGGGCTCATCGCGGCCGCGCCGGGCGCGAACACGATGCCGTCGGCAGTGGTCGCGGCGGCGATGTCGGGTCCGTCGAAGCCCAGTACCCGGAACTGCTCGTCGGTCTCCGTGGCGATCACGACGATGTCCCGCGGCCAGTCCGGCCCCCAGAATGCGGTGACCGCCGCCGTCGCCCCGTCGAGTTCACCGGCGATCCGGTCCAGCAGCGGCTGGGTGTGGGTGCCGCCGAGACCTCGCAGGTGAGCGGTGCGGCCGTCGGGCAGCGTCATCGACTGGGTGTCCGCCGCGCTCGATGTCACCGACGAGGTGGTCGGCGCCGGTAGGGCGCTGTTCTGCTGACAGCCTGCCAACAGGGCCGCGGCCACGAGGGCAGAGGCCAGCCTGGGTAGGTCAGTAACGGCGAACGTTGTAGATCGGCGCGTTGTTGACCGGGGCGACGCGGACCGGCACACCGAAGGTCGATGCGTGCACCATCATGCCGTCGCCGATGTAGATGCCGACGTGCGAGGCATCGGAGTAATAGGAGATGACGTCGCCGGGCTGCATCTGATCGGTCGACACCGGCTGACCACCGGCGGCCTGTGCGTAGCTGGAGTGCGGCAGCGCCACACCGGCCTGCTGGAAGGCCCACTTGACCAGGCCGGAGCAGTCGAACGCGCCGGGGCCTTCGGCACCCCAGGAGTACGGCGAACCGATTCGGGTCAGCGCGGCCTGAACGGCGGCCATCCCCTCGCTGTTGCCGCCGATGCCGGGCACGGCACCGTCCGGCGGCGGGGCCATGTCCCCGGGCGGGATGCCGGCCGGCGGTGCGGCGAGGACGCCCGGGTCCTGTCCCGGCAACGCCGCAGGCGGCGGCACGTCGGCCGGTGCCGGTGCGGCGGGAGCGGGCGGGATGGCGGCCAGCGCTTCGCGCTGAGCGGGAGTCAGCACCTGGTACTGGGACTTGACGACGGCGATCTGGATCTGCAGCTTGCTTTGCTTGGATTGCAGATCGGCGCGCACCGCCGCGGCCTGTTCGGTGGCCGTCTTGGCGTCCGCGGCCGACTGCGCCGACGCGATTTCGGCCTGTGCGGCCTGCAGGCTGGTGGTCCGGAAGTTCTGCATCTGCGCCGACATCTCGGTCGCCATCACCCGCTGGACGGCGAGCTGGTCGATCAGACCCTGCGGCGAGCCTGCGGTGAGCATGGCGTCCAGGCCGTCGGTACGACCACCCATGTACTGGGCTGCAGCAACCCTGTTGACGGAGGTCTGGAAGGTTGCCAGTTGAGTCTTCGCCGAATCGACGGTTGCGAGGTCGGAGGTGTGCTTGGTCTCCGCTGCGCGTTGCGCTGCCAGCTTGTTGTCGAGATCGAGCTGGGCGGCGTGCATGGCTTCGGTGGTGGCTTCGGCCTGCCGAGAAAGTTCGTTGAGCTTTGCCAGCTGGTCCGCAGCCGGGTCGGCGTGCACACTTCCGGCGAGAAGGCTGCCCAGGACGGTGAGACCCGCCAACGCACCGACCAGGGGTCGTTGGACGCCACGCTTGGGTCGGTGTGTGCGATCAGGCCTCAAGGTTTTGCGTCCTTAAACTGCTTACGAGCCGCCTCGAACTCAATTAGGTCTCAGACAGGTTACGAAACGGCATCGAGCTTGTCCAACAGGAGACGCAAATTTAACAGCCAATTGGGATGAATTTTTGCCTCCGCAGAGTGTGCGTGTCATCACGCCACACCTGTTCTACCATCCCTGTTCTCTGCGCGCCGGATCGGGACCAACCTCAGCCGTGGCGCCATACCGGCCTCCGCCAGCACTTCCAGCGCCCGACGTTCGTCGTCCAGCAAAGTCTCAGGAACTCCGAGCAGGACGCTGACCACACAGTCCTGACACCCGGGACCACGTACCGCGCAGTCGTCGCAGTCGATCACGACGGAGCCGCTGCCGGCGCCGGGGTCGGGACCCGGATCAAGCCAGGAGGTTCCGGTGTCTTCGGCTGGCTGCTCTACAGGCTTCACGGCATGCCCTCTCATCTCTTTCGGGTCAGGTACGACTTTTTCTGCAGTGCCCGCACCGTAACGAGGGGTACCGACAGGTCCCACCACTGTCGGATCCACCGGTTACCGTCACCCGTGTGTCGCAGCTGAGCTTCGCCGACGTCGAGCCACTCGCTGACGTCGCACTGGCCGACACCACCTTCGTCGTCGTCGACCTGGAGACCACCGGTGGCCGGGCCTCCGGCGACAACCACGACTGCATCACCGAGATCGGCGCGGTCAAGGTGCGCGGCGGCGTGGTGCTCGGCGAGCTGGCCACCCTGGTCGACCCTGGCCGGGCCATCCCACCGCAGATCGTCCAGCTCACCGGGATCACCTCGGCGATGGTCCACGACGCCCCGCGGATCGACAGCGTGCTGCCCGCCTTCCTGGAGTTCTCCCGGGGCGCGGTCCTGGTGGCCCACAACGCCGGCTTCGACATCGGGTTCCTGCGGGCCGCAGCGGAACGCCTGGGGCTCACCTGGCCGCGCCCAGCGGTGCTGTGCACGGTGCGGCTGGCCCGGCGGGTGCTGTCCCGCGACGAGGCGCCCAGCGTTCGGCTCTCGGCCATGGCCGAACTCTTCGGCGCGAGCACCACCCCGACCCACCGGGCACTCGACGACGCCCGCGCCACCGTCGACGTGCTGCACGGCCTCATCTCCCGGGTCGGGAACCAGGGCGTGCGCACCTACCCGGAACTGCGCGCGTATCTGCCCGACAAGACCGCGCCCCAGCGCCGCAAGCGCCACCTCGCCACCGGCATCCCAGGCCGGCCCGGGGTGTACCTCTTCCGTGGTCCCGGCGAGGAGGTGCTCTACATCGGCACCGCGGTGGACCTGCACCGCCGGGTCAGTCAGTACTTCACCGGCGCGGACCCGCGCACCCGGATGAAGGAGATGGTGGCGCTGGCCACCCGCGTCGACCACGTCGAATGCGCGCATGAACTGGAAGCCGGAGTGCGTGAACTGCGCCTGCTGGCCGCGCACGCACCGCCCTACAACCGGCGCTCCAAGTTCCCCCGCCGGTGGTGGTGGATCGTGCTCACCGACGAGGCGTTCCCGCGGTTCTCGGTGGTCCGCGCCCCGCGCAGCGCCCGCGCGCTGGGCCCGTTCACCGCCCGCGGCGACGCCGTCGCCACCGCGGAGATCCTGGCCCGCGGGACCGGGGTGCGCAGCTGCACCGCACGGCTGTCCCGAACCGCCCGCCACACCTGCGTCGATCACGAGCTGGCGCCCTGTCCGGCACCGCGCGGGGCCGACGCCGCCGCCTACGCGCCGGCGCCCCGATCGGCCGCCGCCCTCATCGAGGGCACCGACAGTTCGGCGTTCGGCACCGTACTCGCCCAGATCGAGGCGCTGGCCGAACACCACCGGTACGAGAGCGCCGCCCGGCTGCGCGACCACACCGCGGACGCGGTGGACGTGGTGTGCCGGGGCCAGCGGCTGCAGGCGCTGGCCGCCGTCGAGGAACTGGTCGCCGCCCGTCCCGACGGACGCGGCGGCTGGGAGCTGGCGGTCATCCGGCACGGGCAGCTGGCGTCGGCCGGGTGTGCGCGCCGCGGGGTCCCGCCGATGCCCGTTGTGGACGCCATTTGCGCTGCGGCACAGACGATCCTGCCGGAATCGGCCCCGCTGGGCGGAGCCCTGGTCGAGGAGACGGCGCTCATCGTGCGCTGGCTGGCAGGCCCGGGCGTACGGATCGTGCGGGCCGAAGGCGGCTACTCGAGTGCCGTCGGCTCCGCCGCCCGGTGGGCGGGCTGGGCGGCCACCGCCCGGTCGGCGCGACTGGCCGCCCGGCAGGATATCTCTGACGAGCTCGACGACGACCGTTTCGGCATCGCCCGGCCCGTGCGAAAAGCCGCGCCGGTCACGCTTTCTGGGTGAACCGAACCCACTTGGTCAACAGCTGCTCGGCTGCGCCGGAATCGATCGCCTCGGCGGCACGGCGCAGGCCGGTCTCCCACGCCGGTACCCACTGGGCGTCACCCGCGAGGCCGGCGTGCGCCACCATCGCGCCGGCAGCGTTGAGTACGACCGCATCCCGCACCGGCCCCTGCGCCCCACCCAGCACCGAGCGCACCGACGCGGCGTTGGCCTCGGCGTCGCCGCCGACGAGTTCACTGAGATCGGCGCGTTTGAAACCGAAGGCGGCAGGGTCGAGCGTGAGCCGCTCCACCGTGCCGGCCTGGACGCGCCAGATGGTGCTGGTCGTCGTGGTGGTCAATTCGTCGAGACCGTCGTCGCCGTGCACCACCAGGACGCTGGATCCCCGCGCGGCGAACACGCCCGCCATCACCTCGGCCAGCTCGCCCCATGCGCAGCCGATCAGACCGGCCCGCGGCGAGGCCGGATTGGTCAGCGGCCCAAGCAGATTGAACACCGTCGGCACGCCGATCTCGCGGCGCACCACCGACGCGTGCCGGTAGGACGGGTGGAACTGCGGGGCAAACGCGAAGCCGATACCGACCTCACTCAGGCTGCGGGCGACGTCCTCGGGCCCGAGGTCGATGCGCACTCCGAGGGCCTCAAGCGTGTCGGCACCCCCGGATAAAGAGGAGGCGGCCCGGTTGCCGTGCTTGATCACCGGCACACCGGCCGCGGCGACGACGATCGAGGCCATCGTGGAGAGGTTCACCGTGTTCGAACCGTCGCCCCCGGTACCCACGATGTCGACGGCGTCGACACCGACCGCGTCCGACGGCAGCCGACGGGCGTGCTTGAGCATGGCGTCGGCCAGTTCGCGGACCTCGGCGGAGTTCGGGCGCTTCATCTTCATCGAGACGGCGAAACCGGAGATCTGCGCGGGCGTCGCGGCGCCGGTCATGATCTGGTCCATCGCCCAGGCCGCCTGCCCCCGGAGCAGATCCTGATTTGTCGTCAGCCGACCCAGGATCTGCGGCCAGGTAGGTGCGTCGAGTTGGGGTTCAGCGGAAGGCACCAGGTGATGCTATCGCCCGGTCGCAGACGCTCCGGCGGCCCGCTCACGAGGGCGTGACGAGGCGGACCCGGCCGGAGTGCGACACGATGGAGACCAATTCGGAACCCGGGTGGAGTTAATCAACTACAAAGCGTCATACTTGCACCTGTGACGAGCGCTGTAGGGACCTCCGGAACCGCGATCACATCTCGCGTGCATTCGCTGAACAGGCCGAACATGGTCAGTGTCGGCACCATCGTCTGGCTGTCCAGTGAGCTGATGTTCTTCGCTGGTCTGTTCGCGATGTATTTCACCGCGCGAGCCCAGGCACATGGCGACTGGCCGCCGCATCCCACAGAGCTGAACCTGTGGCTGGCCGTGCCCGTGACCGCCGTCCTGATCGCCTCATCGTTCACCTGCCAGATGGGCGTGTTCGCGGCGGAGCGCGGTGACGTCTTCGGCCTGCGCCGGTGGTACGTGATCACGTTCTTCATGGGCGCGTTCTTCGTCGGCGGACAGGCCTACGAGTACGTCCACCTCGTCGAGCACGGCACGACGATCCCCGGCAGCGCCTACGGCTCGGTCTTCTACCTCGCGACGGGCTTCCACGGACTGCACGTCATCGGCGGTCTGGTCGCCTTCATCTTCCTTCTCGCGCGAACGCGCATGAGCAAGTTCACGCCGGCGCAGGCCACCGCCGCGATCGTCGTCTCGTACTACTGGCACTTCGTCGACATCGTGTGGATCGCGTTGTTCGCCGTCATCTATTTCGTCCGTTGATCCCGGTGATCCAGTCGATGAGAAGGGGTTCGATGACCACCAAGTCTCGCCGTCGGTTGCACCGGCGCCTGTCAGCGGCGGTGTTGCTGCTGATCGGCCTGGGTGCCGCGGGCGCCGTCGCGGCCACGCTGACGCCCACCCCACAGGTGGCGGTCGCGGACGAATCGCAGTCGGCGCTGCTGCGCACCGGCAAGCAGCTGTTCGACACGTCGTGCGTCAGCTGCCACGGAGCCAACCTGCAGGGCGTTCCCGACCGCGGTCCGAGCCTCATCGGCGCGGGCGAGGCGGCCGTCTACTTCCAGGTGTCCACCGGCCGCATGCCGGCGATGCGCGGCGAGGCCCAGGCCCCGCGCAAGGACCCGGTGTTCGACGAGCACCAGATCGACGCACTCGGCGCCTTCGTCCAGGCCAACGGCGGCGGCCCCATCGTCCCGCGTGACGCCAACGGACACATCGCCGACGAGTCGCTGCTGGGTGGTGACGTCGCCCGCGGTGGCGACCTGTTCCGGCTGAACTGCGCGTCCTGCCACAACTTCACCGGCAAGGGTGGCGCGCTGTCCTCCGGTAAGTACGCCCCCGATCTCGGTGAGGCGTCCAAGGTTCCGGCGCAGGTGTTCACCGCGATGCTCACCGGCCCGCAGAACATGCCGAAGTTCTCTGATCGCCAGCTCTCCGCCGAGGAGAAGACCGACATCGTCAGCTACGTGCGGGAGTCGGCGGCGACGCCCAGCCCCGGCGGTTACGGCCTCGGCGGCTTCGGGCCCGCGCCCGAAGGCATGGCGGTCTGGATCATCGGGATGGTGGCCGCGATCGGTGTCGCGATGTGGATCGGAGCCCGCTCATGAGCGCCAACACCCCTGATACCCCGACGGACGCCCAGCTGGCCGAGATGTCGCGCGAGGAGCTGCTGGAACTCGGCGGCAAGCTCGACGGCGTCGAGATCGTCTACAAGGAGCCGCGCTGGCCCATCGAGGGCACCAAGGCCGAGAAGCGTGCCTCGCGCACCGTCTCGTACTGGCTGCTGTTCGGCGGCGTGGCCGGCCTCGCTCTGCTGCTGATCTTCCTGTTCTGGCCCTGGGAGTACCAGCCCTACGGGTCCGAGGGTGAGTGGGCCTACTCGATGGCCACTCCGCTGTACGGCCTGACTTTCGGGCTGTCCATCCTGGCCATCGGCGTCGGGGCGGTGCTCTACCAGAAGAAGTTCATTCCGGAAGAGATCACCATCCAGGACCGCCATGACGGCTCCTCCCCGGAACTGCACCGCAAGACCATCGCCGCCAACCTCGGTGATGCTCTGGAGACCTCGACGATCAAGCGGCGCAAGCTGGTCGGCCTGTCCCTGGGCATCGGCCTCGGCGCGTTCGGCCTGGGCACGCTGGTCGCCTTCGCCGGCGGTCTGATCAAGAACCCGTGGAAGCCGGTCGTGCAGACGGCCGAGGGCAAGAAGGCCGTGCTGTGGACCTCGGGCTGGACGCCCCGGTTCGCCGGCGAGACCATCTTCATGGCCCGCGCGACGGGCCTGCCCGGCGAGTCGCCGTTCGTCAAGATGCGCCCGGAGGACCTCGACGCCGGCGGTATGGAGACGGTGTTCCCGTGGCGGGAATCCGACGGTGACGGCACCACGGTCGAATCGCACGAGAAGCTCGGCGAGATCGCCCTGGGCGTGCGCAACCCGGTGATGCTCATCCGCATCAAGCCCAATGACATGCACAAGGTGGTTAAGCGTCAGGGCCAGGAGAGCTTCAACTTCGGCGAACTGTTCGCGTTCACCAAGGTGTGCTCGCATCTGGGCTGCCCGTCGTCGCTGTACGAGCAGCAGACCTACCGCATCCTGTGCCCGTGCCATCAGTCGCAGTTCGACGCGCTGCACTTCGCGCGTCCGATCTTCGGTCCGGCAGCCCGGGCCCTGGCGCAGCTGCCGGTTACCATCGATAAAGACGGCTATCTCGTCGCCAACGGTGACTTCATCGAACCTGTCGGACCGGCATTCTGGGAGCGCAAATCATGAGCCCTGACCTTGCCAAGCTCGCCGCCCACCAGGGCGACGCGATTGACTCGCGGTTCCATCCCTCGGCTGCGACCCGCCGCCAGCTGAACAAGGTGTTCCCCACCCACTGGTCGTTCCTGCTCGGTGAGATCGCGCTGTACAGCTTCATCATCCTGCTGATCACCGGTGTGTGGCTGACCCTGTTCTTCGATCCGTCGATGGCCGAGGTCACCTACAACGGCGTGTACCAGCCGCTGCGCGGTGTCCAGATGTCGCGGGCCTACGAGTCGGCGCTGGAGATCAGCTTCGAGGTGCGTGGCGGTCTGTTCGTCCGCCAGGTCCACCACTGGGCGGCTCTGCTCTTCGCCGCGTCGATCATGGTGCACATGGCCCGCATCTTCTTCACGGGCGCGTTCCGTCGTCCGCGTGAGGCCAACTGGGTCATCGGCTCGCTGCTGCTGATCCTGGCGATGTTCGAGGGTTACTTCGGCTACTCGCTGCCCGACGACCTGCTGTCCGGCATCGGCCTGCGCGCCGCGCTGAGCTCCATCACCCTGGGCATCCCGGTGGTCGGTACCTGGATGCACTGGGCACTGTTCGGCGGTGACTTCCCCGGCCACATCATCATCCCGCGGATGTACGGCCTGCACATCCTGCTGATCCCGGCGATCATCCTGGCGCTCATCGCGGCGCACATGATGATCCTCTGGTTCCAGAAGCACACCCAGTTCCCCGGCCCCGGCCGGACCGAGAACAACGTCGTCGGCGTGCGCGTCATGCCGGTCTTTGCGGTGAAGTCCGGCGCGTTCTTCGCCATCATCACCGGCATGCTCGGGTTGATGGGCGGTCTCCTGCAGATCAACCCCATCTGGCAGCTCGGCCCGTACAAACCGTCGCAGGTATCGGCCGGCAGCCAGCCCGACTTCTACATGATGTGGACCGAGGGCCTGGCCCGTATCTGGCCGCCTTGGGAGTTCTACCCGTTCGGACACACCATCCCTGCGGTGTTCGGTGTCGCCATCCTGATGGGCCTGATCTTCGGTCTGCTCATCGCATGGCCGTTCCTGGAGAAGAAGTTCACCGGGGACGACGCCCACCACAACCTGCTGCAGCGTCCGCGTGACGCACCGGTCCGCACGGCCATCGGCGCGATGGCGATCTCGTTCTACATGCTGCTGACGCTGGCCGCCATGAACGACATCATCGCGCTGAAGTTCCACATCTCGCTGAACGCGACGACGTGGATCGGCCGCATCGGCATGGTGGTGCTGCCCGCGATCGTCTACTACATCGCGTACCGCTGGGCGATCGGTCTGCAGCGCAGCGACCGCGCGGTGCTCGAGCACGGTATCGAGACGGGCATCCTCAAGCGCCTGCCGCACGGTGCCTACATCGAGCTGCATCAGCCGCTCGGCCCGGTCGACGACCACGGCCACCCGATTCCGCTGGAATACCAGGGTGCGGCGCTGCCCAAGAAGATGAACAAGTTGGGCTCCGCCGGTTCGCCGGGCTCGGGCAGCTTCCTGCTGGCCGACCCGGTCGAGGAGCACGACGCGCTCACCGAGGCGGCACACGCCTCCGAGCACCGGGCACTGACCGCCCTGCGCGAGCGTCAGGGCACCAGCACCAATGGGTCCAACGGATCCAACGGTCACCACTAGAGGTTCACACCAGAAGGGCCCGCTCAGCGAAAGCTGGACGGGCCCTTCTGCTTTGGTGCCACTCCCCTACCCCGCGGGTTGAGTGCGGGGCGCATTCACTCGTCGCTCACGGCGTCGCCCACTCGCACTTTCGCGCCCTCACCGCCGAATCAACGGGAACCGGACCGCCAGCGTGCACTCAGAGAGTGCTTTCACCCTCAGCGACGCTCTGGATGCACCCTCGCGCATTCACTCGTCGCTCAGGGCGTCGCCCACTCGCACTTTCGCGCCCTCACCGCCGAAGAAGCGGGGACTACGCGGTCCCCGTCACCGCGTGCAGCTCACGCAGATAGAACCAGGGCAGCGCGACCATGCCGGCAGTGATGAGCCCGCCGACGATGTAGGCGGCCCACGCTCCGGTCTCACTGCCGGTCGCCATCAGATACGTGGCGATGCCGACGGCCAGCACTCCGGCGCCCACCGCACAGCCGATGGCGGTGGTGCAGCGCACGTAGACCTGGTCGACGATCGCGGGCAGCGCGGGCCGCCTGCCGTCCGACGCGGAGGCGTCTGCGCGACGACGGCCGGCCGACCGAGCGGCGACGGCCGCGATGTCGTCGGCCGCCGATCCCGTGTTGCCACCCAGCGCACCGCGCAGCGGACGATGGCTGTTGTCCCGGCGGGCCCGGATCAGCAGCGGGATGGCCGCGGCGATCACCACCGCGGACACACCGATCACGGTGTAGAGCACCCAGGGCGTATCCGTGCCGGACAGTTCGGCACGTACCGAGCCGCGTCCGTTGCTCAAATCCACCAGCGCAACCGTGGCCGCCACCCCGGCCCCCAGGGCCAGCAGCCAGATCCCGGCGCACACCCCGAGCAGGATGCGGTCCAGGTTCTCGGGTCCGGAGAGTGTCTTGTCGTCGCTCATCAGCAGCTCGTCTGCGCGGCGTTGCCGGTGTTGGAGGACAACACCGTGCCGTCGCTGGTCGTGATCGAGCAGTTCAGCCGGCTCACCAGGAACAGGCTGGAGGCCTGCACGGATCCGACTTCGGACTGCGAGATGGGCGTGACGGTCAGCGACCACGGGATGTAGACATTGCGCTGGGTGCGACTGCGCCCGGACGCGTCGATGTAGGTGACGGTGATGATGTCTCCTGGTGCCTTGGTGCCGGTGACCGAGTAGGTGACCTGGCGTGGTCCGGCGGGCGCAGTGCTCGTCGGGGGCGGCGGAGGTGCCGTGGTGGTGGCCGGCGCCGGCGCCTCGGTGGGCGCCGGGGGTGGTGGAGGAGGCGGCGGCGGAGGCTCCTGCGTCACCGTGACCGTCTCCGGTGGTGGCGGCGGCGGTTCCTGCGTCGGCGGCGGAGGCTCCGGGCTCGGCGGCGGAGGCGTCGTCGTGGTGATCTCGTCCTGCACCGGCGGCGCCGACTTTGTGGTCGTCGTCGCCGGGGTGGCGAGGTTGGCGTTGTCGGTGCGTGTCACCAGGACAGCTACGGACGCGACCAAGGCGACGGCGGCGACGATAGCGACGACGCCGACCACCCACGGCCAGCGCGGCGGGCTGTCGGGCCCATCATCGGACGAGGATTCGTAGCTGTCGTAGTCGTACATCGCCGGATCCGGCGGGACGTACGGGGAGCTGACGAACTGCTCGGATTCCGGCGCGGAGTATGCCCGCGAATGGATCTCGGTCTCGCCGGTGCTGGGCGCCGGCACGTCGCCCGCACCGGGCTTCTCCGGTCCTGAAGGCCCGCTCATCTCAAACTAACCCTCGGCCTATCCGTCTCGATTGCTGCCTCGGCAACACTACCCAACCGAGCGGTCCAGCGGATCAGGCAACGCGGCACGTCAGGGAACTGACGCACGGTTGTGACCTGCGCGAGGGGTCAGTGCTTCTCGGGGCCGAGGTAGTACTCGAAGACCAGGCCACCGGCGGTGAACAGCACAAAGCAGATACCGGCGACGATCAGCCACGGCAGCCACAGCGCAGCGCCGACGGCGGCCGTCGAGAAGGACAGCGCGATCAGGACGGGCCACCAGCTGTGCGGGCTGAAGAAGCCCAGCTCGCCGGCGCCGTCGCTGATCTCGGCGTCCTCGTAGTCCTCCGGCCGGGTGTCCAGACGGCGGGCGACGAACCGGAAGAAGGTCCCGGTGATCAAGGTCAGGCCGGTGGTGAGCACCAGGGCCACCGTGCCGGCCCATTCGATGCCGCCGTTGGCGAACAGGGCGGTCAGCACGCCGTAGACCACCGCGGCCAAGGCGAAGAACGCCGTCAGGAACTCGAACAACCGCGCTTCGATATGCATGAGTTGTCCTTACTTGCTCGCCTGGGCGGGAGGCACGCCGACCTGTTCGCCGCGCCGCGTGTCGAACGGATGGGTGGTGACCGCCAGCGGATCCTGGTTGATCGCCTGCAGCGCTTCGGCATTCGTCTTACCGGCCTGTCGCTGCTGCAGGTAGGCCTTGAAGTCGTTGGGCTCCACGACGCGCACCTCGAAGTTCATCATCGAGTGGTACGTGCCGCACATCTCGGTACAACGCCCGACGAACGCCCCGGTCTCCTGGATCTCACTGACCTGGAAGACGTTGTCGGAGTTGTTCTCCTTGGGATTGGGCATGACGTCGCGCTTGAAGAGGAACTCCGGCACCCAGAAGCCGTGGATCACGTCGGCCGAGGCGATCTGGAATTCGATGCGCTTGCCCTTGGGCAGCACCAGGATCGGGATCTCGGTGGACGACCCGAGGGTCTCGACCTTGTCGAAGTTCAGGTAGGTGCGGTCCTCGGGGTTGAACCCGCGGATGGGGCCGACCCGTTCCTCACCGTGCTCGTCCACGCCCTCGGGCTTGGACGTCATCGCGGCCTTCTTCTCCGGGTCGGCGCCGTCATAGCTCAGCGTGCCGTCGCCGAAGGCGATCTTCTGGTAACCGAACTTCCAGTTCCACTGGAAGGCGGTGACGTCGATGACGACCTCGGGGTTGGGATCCTTGTGCAGCATCTTCTCCTGCACCACGACGGTGAAGTAGAAGAGCACCGAGATGATGAGGAAAGGCACCACGGTCAGCACCAGTTCCAGCGGCATGTTGTAGCCGAACTGACGCGGCAACTCCGTGTCGGTCTTCTTCTTCCGGTGGAACGCGCTGGCCCAGAAGATGAGCGCCCAGACGATGGCACCCACGACGAACGACGCGATCACCGACCAGACCCACAGGTCGCGGTTGAGCTTTCCTTCAGGCGTGATTCCGGTGGGCCAGCCGAGGCCGAACACCTCCTGCCAGCTGCATCCGCTGAGCAGGATTGTCATCCCCCCCAACACCACTGACAACGCCACCAACTTGTACCCGCGAGCGGTCACGTTGGCGCCTCCTATAGAAGTCGGTGGACCGTCGAACGGCCGGTCGGCTCTGTATGTACTACGCAGCGTAGACCACGGGTGGGCGAACCCGCGAAGCGACCTGCCAAGTCGCGCTGGATGAAGGTTAACCCCAGGTTATTCGGCATACTGGGGCCCGTGTGCGGACTGCTGGCCTACCTGACTGACCCGTCCGTTGAGACCTCCGCGGCCCTGGTCGACGCGGTGTCCGGAGCGTCGCATCTGATGCGGCACCGAGGTCCCGACGAACCGGGCACCTGGGCCGACGATGACGTGGTGCTGGGCTTCAACCGGCTCTCCATCATCGACATCGCCCACAGCCACCAGCCGCTGCGCTGGGGACCGCCGGAGGCCCCGGAGCGCTACGCGCTGGTGTTCAACGGCGAGATCTACAACTACCTGGAGTTACGGGAGGAACTGGCCGCCGCCCACGGCGCCGTGTTCCACACCGACGGTGACGGCGAGGCGATCGTCGCCGGCTACCACTACTGGGGCACCGACGTCCTGACCCGGTTGCGCGGCATGTTCGCCTTCGCGCTGTGGGACACCCAGACCCGCGAGCTGCTCTGCGCCCGCGACCCGTTCGGGATCAAACCGCTGTACATGGCCACCGGACCCGGCGGCACGGTGGTGGGCAGCGAGAAGAAGTGTCTCGTCGACCTGGCCACCTCCGCCGGCCTGGACCTCACCATCGACGAACGCGCCGTGCAGCACTACACGGTGTTGCAGTACGTCCCCGAACCGGAGACGTTGCAGCGCGGGGTGCGGCGACTGGAATCGGGCAGTTACGCCCGGATCCGCCCGGGCTCGGCGCCGGAGATCACCCGGTACTTCGTCCCCCGGTTCGCCGCGGTGCCGTTCACCCCCGACGCCGAGCAGGCGCGCTACGACGAGATCACCGCGGTGCTGGAGGATTCGGTCGCCAAGCACATGCGCGCCGACGTCACGGTGGGCGCGTTCCTGTCCGGCGGGATCGACTCGACGGCCATCGCGGCGCTCGCGATGCGCCACAACCCGCGGCTGATCACCTTCACCACCGGTTTCGAGCGGGAGGGCTTCTCCGAGGTCGACGTGGCCGTCGCCTCCGCCGAGGCGATCGGTGCGCGGCACGTCGCCAAGGTCGTCAGCCAGGAGGAGTTCGTCGCGGCGCTGCCCGAGATCGTCTGGTACCTCGACGAACCGGTGGCCGACCCGGCGCTGGTGCCGTTGTTCTTCATCGCCCGCGAGGCCCGCAAGCACGTCAAGGTCGTCTTGAGCGGCGAGGGCGCCGACGAGCTGTTCGGCGGCTACACGATCTACCGGGAGCCGTTGTCGCTCAAGGCTTTCGACTATCTCCCCCGGCCGGTCCGCCGCTCCCTGGGCAAGGCGTCGCGGCCGCTGCCCGAAGGCATGCGCGGCAAGAGCCTGCTACACCGCGGGTCGCTGACGCTCGAAGAGCGGTACTACGGCAATGCGCGCAGCTTCTCCGATGATCAGCTGCGTGCGGTGCTGCCCAAGTTCAACCCGAACTGGACCCACACCGACGTGACGGCTGCGCTGTACGAGGCATCGGCGGGCTGGGATCCGGTGGCGCGCATGCAGCACATCGACCTGTTCACCTGGTTGCGCGGCGACATCCTGGTCAAGGCCGACAAGATGACGATGGCCAACTCACTGGAGCTGCGGGTGCCGTTCCTGGACCCCGAGGTGTTCGCGGTGGCCTCCCGGCTGCCCTATGAGCAGAAGATCACCCGGACCACCACGAAGTACGCGCTGCGTCGCGCACTGGAACCGATCGTGCCCGCGCACGTGCTGCACCGGGCAAAGTTGGGCTTCCCGGTGCCGATCCGGCACTGGCTGCGCGCCGGTGAATTGCTGGACTGGTCGTATGCGATGGTGGCCGCCTCGCAGACCGGCGACCTGATCGACCTCGCGGCGGTGCGGACCATGCTCGACGAGCACCGCGCCGGGGAGGCCGATCACAGCCGACGGTTGTGGACCGTGCTGATCTTCATGCTGTGGCACGCCATCTTCATCGAGGGCAGCGTGACCCCGCAGATCGGCGAGCCGACCTACCCCGTGCAGCTCTAGCGTCAGAGAGCGGCGGCAATCTCCGCGGCCGCGTCGGCGCCATAGGCGTCCGCGATCCGCGCGATGCCGGCGTCCTTGTCCCAGGTCCACTCCTGCGGACCGGTGGCTTCCAGCACCAGCACGGCCACCAGCGAGGCCAGCTGCGCCGAGCGTTCCAGGCTCAGACCGGCGGAGCGGCCGGTCAGGAAGCCGGCACGGAACGCGTCACCGATACCCGTCGGGTCGGCCTGATGGGTCTCGGGAACGACGTCGACGTGCACGAAGGTCCCATCGGAGGACACCAGGTCCACGCCCTTGGCGCCGAGCGTGGTGACGCGCAGACCGATCTGGCCCATCACCTGCGCCTCGCTCAGACCGGACTTCTGCAGCAGCAGGTCCCACTCGTAGTCGTTGGTGAACAGGTAGGCGGCGCCGTCGATGAGGCTGCGGATCTGCTCGCCGTCGAGGCGGGCCAGCTGCTGGGACGGGTCGGCGGCGAACGCCAGGCCCAGGGCGCGGCATTCCTCGGTGTGGGCGAACATCGCGTCCGGGTCGTTGGCTCCGACGATCACCAAATCCGGTGTGCCCGTGCGCGATACGACGTCGGCTAGCTTGATGTTGCGGGCTTCGGACATGGCGCCGGGGTAGAACGAGGCGATCTGGGCCATGTCGACGTCGGTGGTGCAGACGAAGCGGGCAGTGTAGGCCTGATCGGAGATCAACACGTTGTCGGTGTTGACGCCGTGGTCGTCGAGCCACTTCCGGTAGTCGGAGAAATCCGAGCCGGCCGCACCCACCAGGGCCGCCTTCCCGCCGAGGACGCCGATGGCGAAGGCCATGTTGCCGGCGACACCGCCCCGGTGGATGACCAGATCGTCGACCAGGAAGCTCAGCGACACCTTCTGCAGATGTTCGGGCAGCAGCTGCTCGGAGAACTTGCCGGGAAACTTCATCAGATGGTCGGTCGCAATCGAACCGGTCACCGCAATGGTCACGAGTGGTCGCCCTTCATTTCATTAACGAATCTTCCGAGGATACGGGTGCACGACGAGAGGACCGCAGGGCATCTGCCCCGGTGCGCTAGCCTGCCTGAAAGCCCCATCGACGGTCATCGCCGACCGGCGAGTCCAAGCCTAGACACCGAAACGTATCCGATGTCCTTTCCTCCTCAGGGATTTCCACCGCACCAGATCTCCGGTTCCTACCCTGGCACGCTTCCGCCGCCGGTGCAGTATCCGCAGCGCAGACGGTGGCCACTTGTCGTGGCGATCGTCGCCGTCATCGCGGTGATCGCGACCGTGATCGGCGTCGTCGTGGCGTTCGCCAAGCGCCCGGAGCCGACGGACAAGCAGATCACCGCGGCCACCGCTGAGCCGGCCATTCAGGAATTCCTCACCGCGCTGGCCGACGGCGACGAACAGACCATCGCCCGGCATACGCTGTGCGGTCTCTACGACGCGGTGAAAAGCCACGATTCGGATCTGGCCCTGGCGGATATGAGCGGCGACGCGTTCCGCAGGCAGTACAAAAGCGTCGAGGTGACATCGATCGACAAGATCGTCTTTCTGTCACCGACGCAAGCGCAGGTGCTGTTCACCATGAAGGGCACACCGGCCCTGGCCGGGCGGATGCCCGTGGATCCCGGCGGCGAACGCCAGGCAGTGGCCCAGGTCTTGTCGCAGGACGGCAAGATCCTGGTCTGCAGCTATGTGCAGCGCGCCGACTAGCTCAGTTGAACGAATCGCCGCAGGCGCACGAGCCGGTGGCGTTGGGGTTGTCGATGGTGAAGCCCTGCTTCTCGATGGTGTCGACGAAGTCGATGGTGGCGCCCTGGATGTACGGCGCGCTCATCCGGTCGACCGTCAGTGCCACGCCACCGAAATCGCTGGTCAGGTCACCGTCGAGGCTGCGGTCGTCGAAGAACAGGTTGTAGCGCAGGCCGGCGCAGCCACCCGGCTGCACGGCGATACGCAGCGCCAGGTCATCGCGGCCCTCCTGGTCGAGCAGAGCCTTGGCCTTGACGGCGGCGGCATCGGTCAGCACCGCACCGTGGGTTTCGGTGGTGGTGTCGTCCTGAACAGTCATTGCGTCTCCTGAGGCGGTAGTGCATTCGCGATGTCTTCAACGGTACCTTGTCCGGGCACTATTCCCGAGTCTCAGACCAGTGCAGTGCGGTGCGCTCGGCCAGCCCGGTCAGCTGGTTGGCGGCGTCGGCGATGGCCAGCTCCACCGATCCGGCGAACTCGGTGATCGAATACGCAGCGGCAATTCCCTGCGAGACCAACACCGACGGCTCAAGTGTGACCTGACCAGCAAGTACCAGCACCGGCGTGCCACGGCGGCGGGCACCGGCGGCCAGGGCGCTGACCACCTTGCCGTGCAGCGACTGATCGTCGAACTTGCCCTCACCGGTGATGATCAGGTCGGCGTCGGCGATATCGCCTGCCAGCCCGGTGTGCTCGGCGATGACCGCCGCACCCGATTCCCGGCGGCCCCCGAGTGCCAGCAGCGCCGCGCCGAGGCCCCCGGCCGCACCCGCGCCCGGTTGGTCGGCGATGCCGGCGCCCAGCTCACCGGCCCACTCCGTCAACCGGGCTTCCAGCGCCGTCACGGTCGACGGGTCGGCACCTTTCTGCGGGCCGAACACCGTCGCGGCGCCCGTCGGGCCCAGCAGCGGGTGCTCGACGTCACTCGCGGCGATCAGCTCGATGTCCGCCAGCCGGGCCCGGGCTGCAGCCAGGCCACCCAGCGCGTCCACCAGTCCACGCCCGCCGTCGGTGCAACAGCTGCCGCCCAGCCCGACCGCGATCCGGCGGGCACCCGCGTCCAGCGCCGCCGCGACCAGCTCGCCCACTCCCCTGCTGTGCGCCGCGAGGGCGGTCTGCACCGTCGGCGGACCGCCCAGCAGGGTCAACCCGCACGCCTGCGCGCATTCGATGTACGCGGTGTCGTCGTGCAGCACCCATTCCGCGGTCACCTGTTCGTCCAGCGGCCCGCTGACCTGGGCATACTGCAACCCGCCCAGACGACTGGCCAGCACGTCCACGAACCCGGGTCCGCCGTCGGACTGGGGCGCCAAGGTGAAGGTGTCGCCGTCCCGCGCCCGGATCCAGCCTGCCGCGACGGCCTCGGCCGCTGCCACCGCGGTGAGGCTGTCACCGAAGCAGTCCGGAGCCACCAGCACATGCATCCGCCCAGCGTAGGGCGTCCGATCCGGAGCCGCTCGCCGAGGAAATCCCGTTCGGAAGTACCCTGTGAGCGTGAATCTGCTGGGCCGTAAGAAGGACAATCCGCAACCGGAGGACGTCGCCGCCGACGCTGCAAAGCTGTCGGAGACCGGCCCGACTGCCGGGAAGGGCCGGCCCACCCCCAAGCGCAGCGAGGCGGCCCGTAAACGCGGGCCCGTCGCCCCCGCCCCGCTGACCACCTCCGAAGCCCGCAAGCGGCGCAAGGAACTCGCCGCGTCCAAGCCGAAGCTGTCCAAGGACGAGCGCAAGGCCGAGAAGGTGTCCCGGCGCGCCGATATGGCCGACCGCCGCGAACGGATGATGGCCGGCGACGACGCCTACCTCCTGCCGCGCGACAAGGGCCCGGTCCGGCGCTATGCCCGCGACATCGTGGACTCCCGGCGCAACCTGCTCGGCCTGTTCATGCCGGTGGCCCTGGGCCTGGTGCTCATCACGCTGGCGGTGCCCGCCGTGGCCGTGCAGAAGTACGTGTCCTTCGGCATGCCGGTGCTGCTGGTCATCATGGCCATCGACGGTGTCCTGGTGGGCCGCCGGGTGAACCGGATGGTCGACGAGAAGTTCCCGTCCAACACCGAAAGCGGCCTGAAGCTCGGCTTCTATGCGGCCAGCCGCGCCTCCCAGCTGCGCCGGATGCGGGCACCGCGGCCCTTGGTCAATCGCGGCGACGACGTCTGAGCACGTGCGGGTACTCGTCCTCGGCGGGATCCGTTCGGGTAAGTCACGCTGGGCCGAGACCGATATCGCCGGCGATGCGGTCCGCTACGTGGCCACCGGTCGCACCGATATCGACGATCCGGACTGGTCGCGCCGCGTGGACGCGCACCGCAGCCGGCGCCCCGCGCACTGGTCGACCGTCGAAACCGCCGATGTGGCAAGCGAATTGCGCGCCGACCCGCACACCGCAACGCTCGTCGACGATATCGGCGGCTGGCTGACGGCGGCGATGGACCGCCTCGAGGCGTGGACGGGCGGGTCGGTACGCGCCGACGTCGACGAACTCTGCGCGGCGGTCACAGGATTCGATGGAAAGCTGACCCTGGTGAGCCCCGAGGTGGGGCTCACCGTCGTGCCCGCAACCGCGGGCGGGCGACTGTTCGCCGACGAACTGGGCACGCTCAACCAACGATTGGCGGCGCTCTGCGACCGGGTGGTGCTGGTGATCGCCGGGCAACCCTTAGTGGTGAAGGAGATCACGTGAGTGCGTTCCCCGGGATCGTCCCGCCCGACTCGGCGGCGCTGCAGGCGGCCCTGGCCCGGCAGAACACGCTGACCAAGCCGCCGGGCGCCCTGGGCCGGCTGGAGGAATTGTCGGTGTGGGTGGCGTCCTGCCAGGGCGTCTGCCCGCCGCGGCAGTTCGAACGCGCCCGGGTGGTGGTGTTCGCGGGTGACCACGGGGTGACGGCCTCGGGCGTCTCGGCTTTCCCGCCCGAGGTGACGCCGCAGATGGTCGCCAACTTCGACGCCGGCGGCGCCGCCATCAACGTGCTGGCGACCCTCGCAGGCGCCGGCGTGCGCGTGGTCGATATCGCCGTCGACGCCGAACCCCTGAGCCCGGCGATCGGTGCGCACAAGGTGCGTCGCAGCAGCGGCAACATCGCCGTCGAGGACGCCCTGACCCCCGACGAGGTCACCGCGGCGATCGCGGCGGGGCGCGCCATCGCCGACGAGGAGGTCGACGGTGGGGCGGACCTGCTCATCGCCGGCGACATGGGCATCGGGAACACCACGCCCGCAACCACTTTGATCGCCGCTGCGACCCGGTCCGAACCGGTCACGGTGGCCGGCCGCGGCACCGGTGTCGACGACGCCGGCTGGGCCCGCAAGGTCTCGGCCATCCGGGACGCGTTGTACCGCGCCCGCGCCGCCACGACGGATCCGGAGGCGCTGCTACGGATCTGCGGCGGCGCCGACCTCGCGGCGATGGCAGGTTTCCTGGCCCAGGCCGCGGTGCGTCGCACCCCGGTGCTGCTCGACGGGGTGGTGGTCACCGCCGCCGCCGTGATCGCCGAGATGCTGGCCCCCGGCGCCCGGGCCTGGTGGCAGGCCGGGCACCGCTCCACCGAGCCGGCCCACACACTGGCGCTGGACCATCTCGCGCTGACACCGATCGTCGACCTCGGGATGCGCCTGGGCGAGGGCACCGGTGCCGCGGTGGCGCTGCCGGTCGTGCGGGCCGCGGTGGCCACGCTGGCCTCGATGGCCACCTTCGACGAAGCTCAGGTTTCTGGCGCGTGACGTGATCGGTTCGCTCGGTTCGGCTTTCGCCTTCGCGACGGTGCTGCCGCTGCGGGTGAGACACCCGTTCGGCCGGGGCGCCCTGACCGCACTGCCTGTGGTGGGCGCAGCGCTCGGCGGCCTGGCCGCGCTGACCGTGTGGGGCGCATCCCAGCTGTACGGGCCGGGCGCGCTGGCGGGACTGCTCGCCGTGGCGGTCCTGCTGTTGTGCACCCGTGGCCTGCACATCGACGGATTGTCCGACACCGTCGACGGCCTCGGCTGCTACGGCCCGCCCGAACGCGCGCTCACGGTGATGCGCGGCGGTACGGCCGGCCCGTTCGGGGTGGCGGCCGTGGTGGTCGTGATTCTGTTGCAGGGCTTGACTTTCGGCGAGCTGAGCGCCGCCGGCGTGGTGGTCGCCGTGACCGCGGGCAGGGTGGCCATCGTGCTGACCTGCCGGCGCGGGGTGCCCGCGGCCGAGGGCAGCACCCTGGGTGCCCTGGTGGCCGGATCCCAGCCGTGGTGGGTGGCGGCGGGGTGGGCGGTCGCGCTGGCGGCCGCCGCGATTCCCGCCGCGGTGCGACCGTGGCAGGGACCCGTGGTGGTGATCGCAGCGCTGGCTCTCGCAGTGGCACTGGTGGCGCACTGCGTGCGCCGGTTCGGCGGCATCACCGGGGACGTGCTGGGCGCGGCGTCCGAACTGACGACGACGCTGGTGGCGCTGGGCCTGGCCGCGCACTGAGTACTGTCGAGACCATGATTGCGCTGGGTGACCACTTCGCCCGCACGCTGCCGGAAATGTCGATCGCCTGGCAGGCCCAAGCCGCCACCGCGCCGGCGCTGCTGCTGCTCAACGAGCCGCTCGCCACCGAACTCGGGCTCGATCCCGACTGGTTGTGCAGCGCCGCGGGCCTGGGACTGTTGACCGGGACGGCACTGCCCGACGGTGCGGCGCCGGTGGCACAGGCCTATGCGGGCCACCAGTTCGGCAACCTGGTGCCGCGCCTCGGCGACGGGCGCGCGTTGCTGCTCGGCGAACTCGCCGACGGCCGCGATCTACACCTCAAGGGGTCGGGCCGGACCCCGTTCGCGCGCGGCGGCGACGGGCTGGCCGCGGTGGGGCCCATGCTGCGCGAGTACGTGATCAGCGAGGCGATGAACGCCCTCGGTGTCCCGACCACCCGCGCGCTGGCGGTGGTGGCCACCGGCGTGACGGTGCAGCGGGAGACGCCGTTGCCGGGTGCGGTGCTGGCCCGGGTGGCCGACAGCCATCTGCGAGTCGGCAGCTTCCAGTTCGCGGCGCTGACCGGGGACGGAGACCTGGTGCGCCGCTTGGCCGACTACGCCATCGAGCGCCACCACCCGCAGGCGGCCGCCGCGCCGAACCGCTATCTCGCGCTGCTCGAGTCTGTGATGGCCGTGCAGGCGTCGCTCATCGCGCGCTGGATGTCCGTGGGATTCATCCACGGCGTGATGAACACCGACAACATGACCATTTCCGGCGAGACCATCGACTACGGGCCCTGCGCGTTCATGGAGTCCTACGACCCCACGACGGTGTTCAGCTCGATCGACAGCTGGGGCCGCTACGCCTACGGGAACCAACCCGCGGTCGCGGCCTGGAATCTGGCCCGCTTCGCCGAAACCCTGCTGCCACTGGTCGATCCGGACACCGACACCGCGATCGCGACGGCCACGGCCGCCCTGGAGTCATTCAAGGACGGTTACCGGCAGGCCTTCCACGCCCGGATGAGCGCCAAACTCGGCGTAGCTCAAGCGGATCCGCAACTCATCGACGATCTGCTGGCGCTGCTGGAGCAGCACCGCCCCGACTTCACCTCGTTCTTCCGGGCCTTGAGCGGCGGCACGGTGCCCGACGGCTTCGGCGACTGGGCCCGCCGCTGGCAGGCGCTCGGCCCGGATACCGCCGCGATGGATCGGGTCAACCCGCTCTACATCCCGCGCAACCATCTGGTGGAGGAGGCGCTCGCGGCGGCCACCTCAGGCGACCTGGACCCGGTCCGTGCGCTCGCCGCCGCCGTCCGCGAGCCCTTCACCGAGCGGCCCGGCCTGCAGCGTTACACCGAACCCGCACCGGCGGAGTTCGCGTCGTGCTTCCAGACCTTCTGCGGCACCTGACCGCACGACAAGCCGGAACCGGCGGTACCGCATAATGCAGGGATGACCGCCAGCACCATGCGCGCCGTGACCTGTCACGCCGGCGCCCTCGATGTCGTCGCTCTGCCCGCGCCGCGACCGGCCAAGGGCCAGCTCGTCATCGACGTCGCCCGCGCCGGGATCTGCGGCTCGGACCTGCATGCCCGGCTGCACGCCGACGACCTGCACGCCGTCCTGGGCGAGATCGGTTACCACGACTTCGTACACAGCTCCGCGACCGTCGTCCTCGGCCACGAGTTCTGCGGTGAGATCGCCGAACGGGGGAAGGGTGCGGCCACACAGTTCAAGGTCGGCACCCCGGTGGCGGTGTTCCCGATGTTGCGCGCCCGCGGCGGCGTGCACATGACGGGACTGTCGCCGCTGGCCCCCGGCGGGTACGCCGAGCAGGCGTTGGCCGAGGCCTCGATGACATTCGCCATCCCCAACGGCCTGTCCATGGACGTCGCCGCGCTCACCGAGCCCATGGCCGTCGCCCTGCACGCGGTGCGGCGCAGCGATATCTCCCGGCGCGACACCGCGGTGGTCGTCGGCTGCGGACCGCTGGGCCTCGCGGTCATCTGCCACCTCAAGGCCCGCGGCGTGAAGACCATCGTGGCCAGCGACTTCTCCCCCGGCCGCCGGGCCCTGGCCCAACGCTGCGGCGCCGACGTCGTCGTCGACCCCGCGGTCGACTCGCCGTACGAGGCGGCGATAACCAAGGGCACCATCACCGAGGCGCCGGCCCTGTTCGAACTCGCCGTCGGGTCCATGGAGAAGCTCCGCAAGGTCCCGGGTTGGGTCCACCTGTACCGGTTGGTCGACTCGCTGGGCGCCGCAGATCCCAAGCGCCCCATCGTGTTCGAATGCGTGGGCGTCCCGGGCATGATCGACGGGGTGATCGCCGCCGCCCCGCTGGGCACCCGGGTGGTGGTCGTCGGCCTGTGCATGGGCGAGGACAAGCTGCGCCCATCGATGGCCATCGGCAAGGAGATCGACCTGCGGTTCGTGTTCGGCTACACGCCGCTGGAGTTCCGCGACACCCTGCACCTGCTGGCCGACGGCAAGCTCGATGCCGCACCGCTGATCACCGGCACCGTCGGACTCGACGGCGTGGCAACGGCTTTCGACGCATTGAGCGACCCGGAGAAGCACGCCAAGATCCTGATCGACCCGCGCAGCTCCGCCACCTCGGTGGCTTAACCGAGCTTGGCCATCCAGCCATGCTTGTCGGCGAACGTGCCGCGCTGGATCCCGGTCAGGGTGTCCCGCAAGGCCATGGTCACCTCACCGGGCTGACCGTCGGCGATGGTGAACTCCCCGTCGCGGTGCTTGACGTGCGACACCGGCGTGATGACGGCGGCGGTGCCGCAGGCGAACACCTCGGTGATCTCGCCGGCGGTGGCCTTCTTCTGCCACTCGTCGACATCGATCTTCCGTTCCTCGATGGCGTAACCCGCGTCAGTGGCCAACTGCAGCAACGAATCCCGGGTGATGCCCGGCAGCAGGGAACCGGACAGCTCCGGGGTGACCAGCCGCGCCGTGCCGCCACTGCCGAACACGAAGAACAGGTTCATCCCGCCCATCTCTTCGACGTAGCGCCGTTCGATGGCGTCCAGCCACACCACCTGATCGCAGCCCTGCTCGGCGGCCTGCGCCTGCGCCAGCAGCGACGCGGCGTAGTTGCCGCCGAACTTCGCGGCGCCGGTGCCGCCCGGCGAGGCCCGCACGTACTCATGCGACAGCCACACGCTGACGGGCTTGATCCCGCCCTTGAAGTACGCGCCGGCCGGTGACCCGATGACCAGGTAGCGGTACTCGTTGGCGGGCCGCACCCCCAGCCCGGGCTCGGTGGCGATCACGAACGGCCGCAGGTACAGCGATTCCTCGCCACCGGCCGCCGGCACCCACTGGCCGTCGACGGCGATCAGCTGGCGCAGCGACTCCAGGAACGTCTCGGTCGGCAGCTCGGGGATCGCCAGCCGGCGCGCGGAACCCTGCAACCGGGCCGCGTTGGACTCCGGCCGGAACGACACCACCGAACCGTCGGCCCAGCGGTAGGCCTTGAGACCTTCGAAGATCTCCTGCGCGTAGTGCAGCACGATGGCCGACGGGTCCAGCTGCAGCGGACCGTACGGCAGCACCTCGGCGTGGTGCCAGCCGTCGACCGCGTTGTAGTCGATCGAGACCATGTGATCGGTGTGGTATCGCCCGAAACCGGGATCGGCCAGGATGGCGGCTCGTACCTCGTCGCTTGCCGGTGATGTGTTGCGGGCAAGCGTGAACTCGAGGGGACCGTCTGTCATGGACCGATTGTATAACCAGTGGCTAACGGGTTTTCGCCTGCACGAACGGCGGCGCGACCACTTCGCACTCCAGCGCCCGGCCACGGACGTCGACGGTCACCGTCTGCCCGTCGGCGATCCCGGCCGCGGTGTCGATCAGCGCCAGCGCGATACCGACCTTCAGACTCGGCGAGAACGTTCCCGACGTGGTGATGCCCACCGCGGCATCACCGTTCAGAACGGTCAAGTCCGCGCGCAGCACACCGCGGCCCAGCGCCTTGAGCCCGCGCAACGTCCGGCGCGGGCCGGCCTGCTTCTCGGCCAGCAGCGCGTCGCGACCCCAGAACGCGTCCTTCTTCCACCCGACAGCCCAGCCGGCGCGGGCCTGCACCGGCGAGATGTCCAGCGACAACTCGTGGCCGTGCAGCGGATAGCCCATCTCGGTGCGAAGGGTGTCCCGCGCGCCCAGGCCGGCCGGCTCACCACCGGCGGCGCGCACCGCCTCCAGCAGCGCATCCCACACCACACCGGCGCGGTCCCACTCGGGCAGCAGCTCGTAGCCCTGCTCACCGGTGTAGCCGGTCCGGCACACCCGTACGGGCACACCCTCCAACGAGGCGTCCGCGTACCCCATGTAATCCATGCCGGTCGGCAGGCCCAGCCCGCCGAGCACCTCGGCGGCCTTCGGTCCCTGCACGGCCAGCACCGCATATGAGCGGTGCTCGTCGGTGATGGTCAGACCGGCCGGGGCGTGGCGCACCAGTTCGGCGACCACGGCGGTCGTATTGGCCGCATTCGGCACCAGGAAGATCTCGTCGTCGGAGACGTAGTAGGCGATCAGATCGTCGATCACCCCGCCGGACTCGTTGCAGCACAACGTGTATTGCGCCTTGCCGGGCCCGATGCGGTTGAGGTCGTTGGTGAGCGCGCTGTTGACGTAGGCGGCCGCACCCGGACCCGCCACCTTGGCCTTGCCGAGGTGGCTGACGTCGAACAGTCCGACGGAATTGCGGGTGGCGGTGTGCTCGGCGACGGTGCCCGCGTAGGACACCGGCATCAGCCAGCCACCGAACTCGGCGAAACTGGCCCCCAGCGCGCGGTGGCGGTCCTCCAACGGGCCCTGCAAGACGGTGTCACTCACAATCCCCCACCCTAGAGGGGACAGCGCTGGCACACTTGCTCCGTGGTCGATTTGGACGCGCTCGAGGCGGCGGGAATCCCCGACGCCCGCAAGCGCGCCCCACTCATCGAATATCTCGACGGGCTCGGCTTCACCGCCGCGGAGATGGTCGAGGCCGAGTCCCGCGGCCGGCTGTTCGGTCTGGCCGGCGACGTCCTGCAATGGTCCGGCCCGCCGCTGTACTGCCTGGCCGACGCCGCCGCCGAGATCGGGGTGTCGCTCTCCGATGCGGAGCACGCGTGGGCGGCCATGGGCCTGACCGTCACCGACTGCGCCACCAAATCCCTGAGCCAGGCCGACGTGGAAGCGCTGCGCACCTGGGCGGAGATGCGGATGGTGGTCGGCGACGTCGCCGCGACGGGATTGCTCCGGGTGATCGGGGCGGGCATGGCCCGCCTCGCCGAGGCCGAGTCGTCGATGATGCGGGCGTCGTCGCCGGACGTCCAGATCGAGATCACCCACGACGAATTCGCCACTGCGCGCGCCTACCGCGACGCGGTGTCCTACCTGCCGCGCATCGGGGCGGCCATCGATGCGGTGCACCGTCAGCACCTGATGAGCGCCCGCACCTACTTCGAACACGTTGTGCGTGACGGATCGCCGACGGTGGTGTGCGGCATCGGTTTTGCCGACCTGTCCGGGTTCACCGCGCTGACGCAGCTCCTGAGCGCATCCGAACTGACCGATCTGCTCAACGACTTCGGGGCCACCGCATCCGACGTCGTGCACGCCGCGGGCGGACGGGTGGTGAAGTTCATCGGCGACGCCGTCATGTGGGTGAGCTCCACACCGGAACAGTCGATCGAGGCAGCGGTGGCCCTGGTCGACAATGCCAAGGCCCACGCCGCGGGCCTGCACGTGCGCGCCGGGCTGAGCTACGGCGAGGTGCTGGCCATCAGCGGTGACTATTTCGGCAATCCGGTGAATCTTGCGGCCCGCTTGGTGGCCATCGCCGACCGGGGCCAGATCCTGGTGTCCTCGGCGCTGCACGACCAGTTGCCGGGGTGGGATTTCGAGCCCCCGCGGTCCTACACCTTGAAGGGGTTCGACGCACCGGTCACGGCGCATCCGCTGCAGTGTCTCTAGGGTGAACAACGTGAGCAGCGCATCCGGATACCAGACCCCCTCCGTCACCGTCAGCTCGTCCCTGCCCCGTCGGGGTACCGGCGACGCGGTCCTCATCGTCGGCGTGGTGTCCGGCGAGAACGGACCTGCGGTGCTCGGTGATCACCTCGACGCGGCCGCGGTCGCGGCCATCGAGTCCGGCGTCGCCGCGCTCGGCGGCACCGGCGGCGAAGGCCAACTGCACCGTCTCGTCATCGCGGATCTCCCGGTGGCCAGCGTGCTGACGGTCGGACTCGGCGAGCAGCGCGACGAGTGGCCCGCCGACACCCTGCGCCGGGCGGCCGGCAGTGCGGCACGTGGACTGGACAAGGTGGCATCCGTCGTCACCACCCTGACCGCGCTGGACCTCGAGGCGGTCGTCGAAGGCCTCATTCTGGGCGCCTACCGCTTCACCGAGTTCCGCAGCGAGAAGACCGCGCCCAAGGACAAGGGCCTGACCAAGATCGTCGCGCTGGCGGCCGACACGAAGGCGGCCACCAAGAAGTCGGCCGACCGTGCCGTCGACATCGCGACCGCCGTCGCCACCGCCCGGGATTTCGTCAACACCCCGCCGAGTCACCTCTTCCCCGCCGAATTCGCCAAGCGGGCAAAGGCTTTGGGTGAGGAAGCCGGCCTGACCGTCGAGATTCTCGACGACAAGGCACTGGCCAAGTCGGGCTACGGCGGCATCGTCGGCGTGGGCCAGGGCTCATCGCGGCTGCCGCGGCTGGTCCGTCTGACGCACAAGGGTGCGGGCCGTAAAGGTAAGAAGGTGGCGCTCGTCGGCAAGGGCATCACCTTCGACACCGGCGGCATCTCCATCAAGCCGGCCGCGGGAATGCACCACATGACCTCCGACATGGGCGGTGCGGCCGCCGTCATCGCGACGGTCGTGCTGGCCGCGCGGCAGAACCTGCCGATCGACGTCATCGCCACGGTGCCGATGGCCGAGAACATGCCGTCCTCGACGGCCATCCGCCCCGGCGACGTGCTGACCCAGTACGGCGGCATCACCGTCGAGGTGCTCAACACCGACGCCGAGGGCCGGCTCATCCTGGCCGACGGCATCGTGCGAGCCTGCGAGGACAAGCCGGACTACCTGATCGAGACGTCCACCCTGACCGGTGCGCAGACGGTCGCGCTGGGCGCGCGCACCCCCGGCGTGATGGGCAGCGAAGAGTTCCGCGACCGGGTGGCCACGCTGTCGGCGTCGGTCGGCGAGAACGCCTGGGCCATGCCGCTGCCCGAGGAACTCAAGGACGATCTCAAGTCGACGGTGGCCGACCTGGCCAACGTCAGCTCGTCGCGGTACGCCGGCATGCTGGTGGCCGGGGTGTATCTGCGCGAGTTCGTGGCCGAGGACGTGGAATGGGCGCACATCGACATCGCGGCCCCGGCCTACAACACCGGCGGCCCGTGGGGTTACACACCCAAGGGCGGCACCGGGGTGCCGACCCGCACCATGTTCGCGGTGCTGGAAGATATCGCCGCCCACGGCTGAATTTCCGGCTCCGCCGGAGGCAGGCTGAATTTCCGGCTCCGCCGGAGGCAGGCCGAATTTCCGGCTCCGCCGGAGGCCCGGCTAAAGCAGGTCGCTGCGCGCCGCGCGGCGCAGCACGCCCGGCACCACCCGGGACAATCCGTAGGCCACATGCGCCTCGGTGGTCACCGGGCGGATCGCCTGGTTGTTCAGCACCGCCGAGACGATGGCCCGGGCCACCTTGTCCGGGCCATAGCGCCGCGCGGCGAAAGCCTTCTTGATCTGGACCTGCTTGGCGGCGAGTTCGCCCTGCTTGGCCGCGGGCACGTCGAAGCGGGTGTGGTCGACGATGTTGGTGTCGATCACGCCCGGACACAGCGTCGTGACACCGATTCCGGCGGAGACCAATTCGGCGCGCAGGCAGTCTGAGAACATGAACACCGCGGCCTTGCTGGTGGCATAGGCGTTCATGGCGCCTGCCGGGGTGTACGCCGCCATCGAGGCGACGTTCACCACGTGGCCGCCGGTGCCGCGGGCCACCATAGGTGCCGCAAAAGCCCTGCAGCAGTTGACGACTCCGCCGAGGTTGATGTCCATCACCCAGTCGTACTGCGCGGCAGGAGTGTCCAGGAAGTTGCCGCCGTGCCCGACACCGGCGTTGTTCACCAGGATGTCGGGGACACCGTGCTCGGCGCACACCGCGTCGGCGAATCGCGCCACCGCCTCGGCGTCGGCGACGTCCAGGTGATAC
Organism: Mycolicibacterium cosmeticum; assembly: GCA_016197365.1. Lineage (GTDB taxonomy): Bacteria > Actinomycetota > Actinomycetes > Mycobacteriales > Mycobacteriaceae > Mycobacterium > Mycobacterium cosmeticum_A. Next base: position 237,159 of record JACPVS010000009.1, read on the forward strand.
GCGTACGCCACCCCACCCCGGCCCGCGATCAACTCGACGGTCTCCTTGGCGGCGGCGTGATCGATGTCGCTGACGACGACTTCGGCACCCTGTGAAGCGAACTCCTGGGCAGTCGCGCGCCCGATTCCGCTACCGGCACCCGTGACCGACACCAGGGTGTGCGCGAACGGCGCCGACCGGCCACCGACGCGCGCCCGGGCCAGATCCCGCGCCGCAGGCGCTCCGTCGAGGTGGTCGACGAATTCGCCGACCGCCCTGGCCAGCACGTGCGGATGCGACATCGGCGCCCAGTGCCCGGCCTTCAGGTCGCGTCGCCACAACCGGGGCACCCATTCGGCGATGGCGTCGAAGACGTAGGGCCGGATGAACGGATCGTCGGCATTGACGATCAGCTGCACCGGAATCCCGACGTAATGGTCGGTCCGGCCGCCGGCCAAACTGCGAAAGTAGTTGGCGGGGTACACCTTTATGCTGCTGACGGCGTCGCGCACGAAGGTGTCCGAGTGGTGGATCGACTCACGCGCGATCCCGTCGCGCAGCAGGTGGCGGCGCATGAAGCCGCGGCCGAACGCGAACCGGACCCAGGCCGCTCCGAGCACCGGCGTGGAGAAGGCGCCCATGTAGGCCAGCCGGGCCATCCCGTCGAGCGCCTGGAAGAACGGCTTCGGCCGGTAGGGCCGCTTCAGGCTGGTCATCGCGAACCGGTTGACGTGGTCGGCGCTCGGCCCGGACACCGAGGTGAACGACGCGACCCGCGCACCCGCCTCCGGGCGGGCCAGGTACTCCCACATCCCGATCGAACCCCAGTCGTGGGCCAGCACATGAACCGGCGCACCGGGGCTGACGGCCGCGGTGACGGCAGCGAAATCGTCGGCGTAACGGGCCATGGTGTAGGCCGAAACAGCTTGCGGCACATCCGATCCCCCGACGCCGCGGTTGTCGTAGCGGATGATGCGGAACCGGTCGGCCAGCAGCGGCACGACACCGTCCCAGAGCACATGCGAGTCCGGCCAGCCGTGCACCAGGACGACGGTGGGACCGTCCGGGTTGCCGTCCTCGTAGACCGCGAGGGCCGTGCCGTCGGCACTGTGCACGCGACGCTGCGTCATGGGCGCTTCACTCCTCGAGTTCGCTGCGCAGCGCACGTTGACGTTCGATGCGTCGTCGTGCGTCATAGTCGCGCATGCGTTGTGGATATCCCACCTTTTGCACGTCGTAGACCGGGATGTCGAGTTGCTTGCTCAGCTTGCGGGCGCCCGCGTCACCGCCGGTGCGGCGCCTGGTCCACTCCCCGTCGGCGGCAACCAGCACCACGGTGACCTCGGTGACCGTGGTCTTCGGCTCGACGAACGCCTCGACACCGTGGTGACCGGCCACCCACTGCCGCAGATACTCCACGTCGGCGCCGCGTGAACCACCCGAGCGCCGCCACTTATCGAATAGAGCCAACTGGCGAAACTCCTGTCTTTGTCACCTTCGATGGTGCCAGAACGACGAGTACCGACGTCTGCGACGACCGCACCGAGCGGACATGACAGGATGGGTTCTGCATCGCATTCCACCCGTGACGACGACTGCTCGAGGAGTCAAAACCCATGGCCATCTCCGTCCAGATGCCCGCACTCGGTGAGAGCGTGACCGAAGGGACCGTCACGCGGTGGCTCAAGCAAGAGGGCGACACCGTCGAGGTCGACGAGCCGCTGCTTGAGGTGTCCACCGACAAGGTCGACACCGAGATCCCGGCCCCGGTTTCCGGTGTGCTGACCAAGATCATCGCCGCCGAGGACGACGTCGTCGAGGTCGGTGGCGATCTCGCGCTGATCGGCGAGGCCGGCGAGTCTGCCGGTGAGCCTACGGCCGAGGAGCCGACAGCGGCGCCCGCCGAGGAGGCTCAGCCCGAGCCGGAGCCCGAGCCCGAGCCGGCCGCCGAGGAGTCGAAGCCCGAACCGGAGCCCGAGCCCGCGAAGCCCGCCGCGAGCAGCGGTGGCGAGTCCACCTCCGTGAACATGCCCGAGCTCGGTGAGAGCGTCACCGAGGGCACCGTGACCCGGTGGCTGAAGAAGGTCGGCGACAGCGTCGCCGTGGACGAGCCGCTGGTCGAGGTCTCCACCGACAAGGTCGACACCGAGATCCCGTCCCCGGTGGCCGGTGTGCTGGTGGCGATCACCGCCGAAGAGGACGACGTGGTGGCCGTCGGCGGCGAGCTGGCCAAGATCGGCGCCGAGGGATCCGCGCCCGCGGCCGCACCGGAACCCAAGCCGGAGCCGCAGGCCGAGCCGGCTCCCGAGCCCAAGCAGGAAGCCAAACCCGAGCCCAAGCCGGAACCGAAGCCCGAACCGAAGCCCGAACCCAAGGCCGAACCCGCGCCGGCGGCCAAGGCTGAGCCCGCGTCGGAGCCCGCCGGCGACGGTGGCCCGTACGTCACCCCGTTGGTCCGAAAGCTGGCCGCGGAGAACGGTGTCGACCTCGGCGCCATCACCGGCACCGGTGTCGGTGGCCGGATCCGCAAGCAGGATGTGCTTGCCGCCGCGGAGGCTGCAAAAGCACCGCAGGCCCCGGCAGTTCAGGCCCCTGCCGCCGCGTCGGCGGCCCCGGCCAAGCCCGCTACCGCGACACCAGCTCCGGCGCTCGCGCATCTGCGCGGCACCACGCAGAAGGCCAACCGGATCCGGCAGATCACCGCGAAGAAGACTCGCGAGAGCCTGCAGACCACGGCCCAGCTGACGCAGACCCACGAGGTCGACCTGACCAAGATCGTGGCACTGCGGGCCAAGGCCAAGAAGAGCTTCGCCGAGCGCGAGGGCGTGAACCTGACGTTCCTGCCGTTCTTCGCCGTCGCCGTCGTCGACGCCCTCAAGGCGCATCCGAACGTCAACGCGAGCTACAACGAGGACAGCAAGGAGATCACCTACTACGACGCCGAGCACCTCGGCTTCGCGGTCGACACCGAACAGGGTCTGCTCTCCCCCGTCGTGCACAACGCCGGTGACCTGTCGCTGGCCGGGCTGGCCCGCGCCATCGCCGACATCGCGGCCCGCGCGCGCTCGGGCAACCTCAAGCCCGACGAGCTGTCCGGCGGCACGTTCACGATCACCAATATCGGGAGCCAGGGCGCGCTGTTCGACACCCCGATCCTGGTACCGCCGCAGGCGGCCATGCTGGGCACCGGGGCCATCGTCAAGCGCCCGCGCGTGGTGGTCGACGAGAACGGCAACGAGTCGATCGGTGTCCGGTCGGTCGCGTACCTCCCGCTCACCTACGACCACCGCCTGGTCGACGGTGCCGATGCCGGCCGCTTCCTCACCACCGTCAAGCGACGCCTCGAAGAAGGTGCATTCGAGGCCGACCTGGGGCTGTAGGTGCCAGCGCTGAAACCCGGCACCATCGCCATCGCCGGGTCATCGGGACTGATCGGAACCGCGCTGGTCACCGCGTTGCGCGCCACCGACCACCGGGTCATCCGGATCGTGCGGCGCGCACCGGGCAACGCCGACGAGTTGTTCTGGAACCCCGGCACCGGGGATTTCGACGTCGACGCACTCGCCGGCGTCGACGCGGTGGTGAATCTGTGCGGTGTCGGCGTCGGCGCCCAACGCTGGTCGGGTTCGTTCAAGCAGAGCCTTCGCGACAGCCGCATCGGCCCCACCGAGGTGCTCGCCGGTGCGGTCGCCGACGCGCAGGTCCCCATACTGCTCAACGCGAGTGCGGTCGGCTATTACGGCGACACCCGCAACCAGGTGGCCGACGAGACCGCACCGCAGGGACGCGGGTTCCTGGCTCAGTTGTGCGCGGATTGGGAAGCGGCCGCCCACGCCGCGGTCGACGGCGGCGCCCGGGTGGTGCTGGCCCGCACCGGCGTGGTGTTGGCGTCCTCCGGCGGGGCCCTCGGCCGGCTGCGGCCCTTGTTCGCGCTGGGGCTGGGCGCCCGACTCGGTAACGGCCGCCAGTACTTTCCGTGGATCAGCCTGGAAGACACGGTGCGTGCGCTGTTGTTCGCGATCGCCGACGACGGCGTCACCGGTCCGGTCAACCTCACCGGCCCCGCACCGGTGACCAACGGCGCTTTCACGGCCGCGCTGGGCCGTGCACTCAACCGGCCGACGCCGATGATCGTGCCGGGCTTCGCATTACGCGCGGCACTCGGCGAGTTCGCCGACGAGGGGTTGCTTTTCGGACAGCGCGCCATTCCGGCGGCACTGGAACGCGCGGGTTTCGTGTTCCACCACAAAACCGTCGGGGAGGCGTTGACCTACGCCACCAGCTCCGCCACCGCCGGGTAGCGTGACTTCATGGCCTCCATCCGGGCGTCCGCCGAACCCCTCGAGGTCCGGCTGCTGGGCACCGTCGACTACGCCGACGCCTGGGCGCTGCAGCGCGAGATCGCCGACGCCCGCGTCGCCGGCGGCCCCGACACCCTGCTGCTGCTGGAACATCCGCCGGTGTACACCGCGGGCAAGCGCACGCTGCCCGAAGAGCGTCCCGCGGACGGCACCCCCGTGGTGGACACCGACCGCGGCGGCAAGATCACCTGGCACGGCCCGGGACAACTGGTCGGCTATCCGATCGTCGGGCTGACCGAGCCGCTCGATGTGGTGAATTTCGTTCGGCGCCTTGAGGAAGCACTCATCGCGGTGTGCACCGGCCTCGGCGTCCAGGCGGGCCGGGTGGACGGCCGCTCCGGCGTCTGGGTGCCCGGCGAGCCGGCGCGCAAGGTCGGCGCCATCGGTATCCGGGTGGCCCGCGGGGTGACCCTGCACGGGTTCGCCTTGAACTGCGACTGCGACCTGGGCGCCTTCGGCGGCATCATCCCGTGCGGCATCGCCGATGCCGGGGTCACGTCGCTGACCGCCGAACTGGGCCGTCGGGTCGCTGTGAATGATGTCACCGCCGCGGTCGGCGACGCCGTGAGCGACGCGTTGGATGGGCGCATCCGAGTAGCATCGACCCGGTGAGCGTGGTCCCCGAAGGTCGCAAACTGCTGAGGTTGGAAGTCCGCAACGCCGAGACGCCGATCGAGCGCAAACCGCCGTGGATCAAGACCAAGCTGCGTACCGGCCCGGAGTACACCGAGCTGAAGAGCCTGGTGCGCCGTGAGGGATTGCACACGGTCTGTGAAGAAGCCGGCTGCCCCAACATCTACGAGTGCTGGGAAGACCGCGAGGCCACCTTCCTCATCGGCGGCGAGCAGTGCACCCGTCGTTGCGACTTCTGCCAGATCGACACCGGCAAGCCCGCCGAACTCGACCGGGACGAGCCGCGACGGGTCGCCGAGAGCGTGCAGGCGATGGGCCTGCGGTACTCGACGGTCACCGGGGTGGCGCGCGACGACCTGCCCGACGGCGGGGCGTGGCTGTACGCCGAGACCGTCCGCCAGATCCACGCGCTGAACCCGAACACCGGTGTCGAACTGCTGGCGCCGGACTTCAACGCCGTCCCTGCACTGCTCGAAGAGGTCTTCGAGTCGCGTCCAGAAGTGTTCGCGCACAACGTCGAAACGGTGCCGCGCATCTTCAAGCGGATCCGTCCGGCGTTCCGCTACCAGCGCAGCCTGGACGTCATCACCGCGGCCCGCGACTTCGGGCTGGTGACCAAGTCCAACCTGATCCTGGGGATGGGCGAGACCATCGACGAGGTGCGCGAGGCACTGGCCGACCTGCACAGCGCGGGCTGCGACATCGTCACCATCACCCAGTACCTGCGGCCGTCGCCGCGTCACCACCCCGTCGAGCGTTGGGTGCATCCCGACGAATTCGTCGACCTGTCGGCCTTCGCGGAGGGTCTCGGCTTCGCCGGTGTGCTGGCCGGTCCGCTGGTCCGATCGTCGTACCGGGCGGGCCGGTTGTACCAGCAGGCGGCGCGCGTGCGGCCGCCCGTTTCCTGAGCCGTATCCTTGGCCAATGGCGAAATCACGTAACCCCGCCGCCGACAAGGCCGCGAAGGCCGAGGCCAAGGCTGTCCGCAAGGCTGCATCCAAGCAGCGCCGCAGTCAGCTCTGGCAGGCGTTCAACATGCAGCGCAAAGAGGACAAGCGACTGCTCCCGTACATGATCGGTGCTTTCGTGCTGATCGTCGCGGCCGCGGTGGCGCTGGGCCTGTTCGCCGGCGGCTTCACCGCCTACATGCTGATCCCGCTGGGCATCGTGCTCGGCGCCCTGGTCGCATTCATCATCTTCGGGCGCCGCGCGCAGAAGTCCGTGTATCGCAAGGCCGACGGCCAGACCGGTGCGGCGGCCTGGGCGCTGGACAACATGCGCGGCAAGTGGCGGGTCACCCCCGGGGTGGCGGCGACCGGCAGCTTCGACGCCGTGCACCGGGTGATCGGCCGTCCCGGCGTCATCTTCGTGGGTGAGGGTTCGCCCACCCGGGTCAAGCCGCTGCTGGCGCAGGAGAAGAAGCGCACCGCCCGACTCGTCGGCGAAGTGCCGATCTACGACATCGTGGTGGGCAACGGCGAGGGCGAGGTTCCGCTGTCCAAGCTGGAGCGGCACCTGATGAAGCTGCCCGCCAACATCACCACCAAGCAGATGGACTCGCTGGAGTCCAAGCTCGTCGCGCTCGGCAGCAAGATCGGCCCCGCGGCCATGCCCAAGGGCCCGCTGCCCAACGCAGGCAAGATGAAGGGCATGCAGCGCTCGGTGCGCCGCCGGTAGCTCGCACGCCCTCTGCGCGAACGTGCATTACCGCGCTAGTTCTGGCGCGGATTTCGAGCTCAAGTTCACTTTCGACGCCGGGTGGAACCGGTTGATCCTCCTCTGCGTCAGATCAGAGCATGGAGTGGCCTTTCCTCGGTACCGAGGCCGTCGCTGCCGGCGCGGTCAACCGCTATCAGCTCGCGATGCATCATGACCAGCTGTTCCGCAACGTCTATGTACCGAAGGGGTACGAGCCGACGCCGGTCGACAAGGCGGTCGGCGCGTGGCTGTGGTCGGGTCGGCGCGCGACCCTTGCCGGGATGTCCGCCGCCGCCCTGCACGGATCCAAGTGGATCGACGCGCGACTGCCCGCCGAACTCAACCATTCCAGTCGCCACAAGACCCCGGGGATCGTCCTACACAGCGACGCGCTGGCGGACGACGACGTCTGCAGGGTCGGCGACATTGCCGTCACATCGCTTGCGCGGACGGCGTACGACCTGGGACGCCGGCCCGGCCGAACGACGGCGGTGATCCGGCTGGATGCGCTGATGCAGGCGACCGGGCTCAAACCCGTCGACATCACCGCACTCGCCGACCGGCACCGCGGTGCACGCGGAATCATCGGCCTCCGTGAGGTGGTCGAACTGTCCGACCCTGGCGCCGAGTCGCCGCAGGAGTCGGTGACGAGGCTGGTGCTGACAGACGCCGGATTGCGGCCGACGCACACCCAGATCGAGGTGTTCGACGGTGTCGATTTCGTCGGCCGTATCGACATGGGGTGGCCCGCCTGGAAGGTCGGCGTCGAGTACGACGGCGCACAACATTGGACGGATCCCGTCGTACGTGACCGTGACATCAATCGGCAAGCCGAACTCGAGCGGCTCGGCTGGCGCATCGTCCGGGTCAGTGCCGATCTGCTGCGCTACCACGAGGGCGTGATCGTCGAGCGCGTCCGGACGGCGCTGCTCGCAGCCGCGCGAACGTGAACTCGTGTGCGAGATCCGCGCGCTTCTTCGAGCGGTAACCCACGTTCGCGCCGACGGAAGTCAGCGGCGTATCACCGCAGTGGCGCTCGCCCGGTCATGGAGGCCGCGCAGGTCGGCATCGGTGAACAGCGGCGGCACCACGAAAGCGATGAGCAGGCCGCGGATCACGGCGCGCCCCAGACCGACGTGCACCCGGTTGTCGGCGGGCACCACCATCAGTCCCATCACGAATTGACCTGGGGTGAAACCGAACAGCCGCACCGACACCACGCCCAGCACCAACCACACCGCCAAGACGACGGTGGACAGCGTCGTCATCGAGACCCAGCCGAATGTCATGGCCAGAGCCGCCAGGCCGTACCCGATCAACCAGTCGATCAGAAGCGCGAAGGTGCGCCTGCCGAACCGGGCAATGGACCCCGGGCCGTGTTCCGGCATGCCGAGTCGTTGTCCCGGATAGTCGCCGGTTTCATAATCTGGCTGCGGACCTGACAACCAGGACGCGATTTCGCGGGCCATGGGCCCAAGCATAGAGCGCGGTCGATTGCGTAACTTCGGCGCAACATATGGTTGACCGGGGTGCAACATCAACTCCCTAGCGTCACCGGCGGGTAACGAGTCAAAGGAGAGTATTCAGTGTCAGAAAAGACATCGGACGACCTTTTCAAGCTGATCAAGGACGAGAACGTCGAATACGTCGACATCCGTTTCTGCGATCTGCCTGGTGTCGTCCAGCACTTCTCGATCCCGGCTGCGGCCTTCGACGAGAGCGTGTTCGAGGATGGCTTGGCGTTCGACGGTTCGTCGGTCCGCGGTTTCCAGTCGATCCATGAGTCCGACATGATGCTGCTGCCGGATCCCAACACCGCGCGCATCGATCCGTTCCGCAAAGCAAAGACGTTGAACCTGCAGTTCTTCGTGCATGACCCGTTCACCCGCGAGGCCTACTCGCGCGATCCGCGCAACGTTGCCCGCAAGGCGGAGAACTACCTGGCCAGCACCGGCATCGCCGACACCGCGTACTTCGGTGCCGAGGCCGAGTTCTACATCTTCGACTCGGTGACCTTCGACTCGCGGATCAACGGCACCTCCTACGAGGTCGACTCCGAGTCGGGCTGGTGGAACACCGGCGAGCCCTACGAGGCTGACGGCAGCCCGAACCTGGGCTACAAGGTCCGGCCCAAGGGTGGCTACTTCCCCGTCGCGCCGTATGACCACTACGTGGATCTGCGCGACGAGATGGCCACCAATCTGCAGAACGCCGGATTCATCCTGGAGCGCGGCCACCACGAGGTCGGCACCGCCGGCCAGGCCGAGATCAACTACAAGTTCGACACGCTGCTGGCCGCGGCCGATGACGTGCTGCTGTTCAAGTACATCATCAAGAACACCGCATGGAAGAACGGCAAGACCGTCACCTTCATGCCCAAGCCGCTGTTCGGTGACAACGGTTCCGGCATGCACGCGCACCAGTCGCTGTGGAAGGACGGCAAGCCGCTGTTCCACGACGAGTCCGGCTACGCGGGCCTGTCGGACATCGCCCGCCACTACATCGGCGGCATCCTGCACCACGCCCCTTCGCTGCTGGCCTTCACCAACCCGACGACGAACTCGTACAAGCGTCTGGTGCCGGGCTACGAAGCGCCGATCAATCTGGTGTACAGCCAGCGCAACCGCTCGGCCTGCGTCCGCATCCCGATCACCGGCAACAACCCGAAGGCCAAGCGCCTCGAGTTCCGTTGCCCGGACAGCTCGGGCAACCCGTACCTGGCGTTCGCGGCCATGCTGATGGCCGGCATCGACGGCATCAAGAAGAAGATCGAGCCGCAGGCCCCGGTCGACAAGGACCTCTACGAGCTGCCGCCGGACGAGGCGGCCAACATCCCGCAGGCGCCCACCTCTTTGGCTGCGGTGATCGACAAGCTCGAGCAGGATCACGACTACCTCACCGAGGGTGGCGTGTTCACCGAGGACCTGATCGAGACCTACATCTCCTACAAGCGGGAGAACGAGATCCTGCCGGTGCAGATCCGTCCGCACCCGTACGAGTTCAGCCTGTACTACGACGTGTAAGTCGTAGCGATCACACAGGGCGCCCCCGGGTCTTCGGACCCGGGGGCGCTTCTGCGTAGTGACGTCCGTTGTTCGGATGAACATACTTGGTCTGCGGCCCAACAGCCTGACGTCGCTGTCAATTACTTGCTATAACTCCGACAGCGAGTGCTCAGCACTTCCGCAGCGGAGTCATGGGAGGCAAACATGGCGGGTCGTCATCGTTCGCGACGAGCGGCATCCGGACGAGCTCCCTACCGATGGCTCGGAGCAGGAGCGCTGACGCTCGGCCTCGGTGCAGCCATGGCAAGTGGTGCCGGCGTTGCCCACGCTGACGAATCCGCGCCGGACGCGCCGGCGAGCAGCGGCGCGGACAGCGCCCCCGATCCGGGCGCACACACGAGATCGACATCCTCCACGCATACCCGGGCTTCGTCGGCGCCGAAGGCCAAACTGGCTGTCGCGCAACGCAATGCGGGCAAGGACAACGATGCACAGCCGGATGCGACCCCGACGTCAGCGTCCGCACAGAAGGCGTCACGGCACGTGACCGCCACACCCGCGACGGCAGGCCCCGTCACGCAGCCGAACCCGCTCGCCGCGATCGTCCGCCGGATCAAGACGACATACTTCAATTCCAGCCCAACCGCATCCCCGCGGCAGGACCCTGTGCAGTCCACCCCCGGCGTCCTGACGGGTGACGTCGGCGCGTCCGACCCCGACGACGATCCCCTCGCCGTCAGCCTCAAGTCGGGACCGACCAAGGCCGGCAGCAGTGTCGTCGTCAATCCGAACGGCACCTACATCTACACGCCCTCAGCGGCGTTGGCGGCCAGCGGTGGCACCGACAGCTTCACGGTGACGGTCCGGGAAACCAACGCCGCCAGCCACATCCACGGCACCGCGCAGTTGGTGAACGCCTTCCTCCATGCCATCACGGGCGGGGCGGTGCCCCTGAACGACGGCAGCAGCATCACCGTCACGGTGCCCGTCGCCATCCCCACGCCGACCACCGTCACCACGACAATCCCTGCGCAGCAGTCTGATTCACCGCAGTGGATCGCGTTCAACGCGTCGGGCACCCGCGCATACGTGACCAATCAGGGCTCGGCCAGCGTCTCGGTGATCGACACCACCACCAACACCGTCGTCACAACCATCACGGACGGCATCGGCGATCAGCCGACCATCGCGGCGCTCGCACCCAACGGCAAGATCTATGTCAGCAATCAGGGCAGTGGCACGGTGTCGGTGATCGACCCCGCCACCGATACCGTCACCGCCGGCATTCCTGTCGGTGGGCACCCGTTGGGCTTCGCCTTCGGACCGGGCGGCATCGGCTATGTCGCCGGGGGCAGCGGACAGTTCGTCGCCATCATCGACACCACCACCAACTCGCTCATCGACGCGATTCCCATGGGGGGCGACCCCACCCAGGTGGCGCTGCTCCCGAACACTGCGCACCTCTACATCAGCAACCAGTTCGCCGCCAGCATCTCGGTGATCGACACCACCACCAGGGAACTCGTCACCACCATTCCCACAGGCTCGTATCCCACCATCATCAAATTCAACAGCGCCGGCACCCTTGCCTACGTCACCGCCCAATTCAGCAACGTGGTCCAGGTCATCGACACGGCCACCAATGCCGTCGTCCGACAGATTCCCGTCGGCACCACGCCGATCGATCTGCACCTGAGCGCCGACGGGACGCACGCCTACGTCACCAACTTCAGCGGGCTGTCCCCCGGCGACCTGCACCCCGGCACCGTGTCGGTGATCAACCTCGTCACGAATGCCGTCACCAATATCGAGGTGGGGATCGGGCCGGTCGGCTCAGCCATCACCCCGGACGGCACCCGGCTCTATGTCGTCAACTCCAGTGGCTCCATCTCGGTCATCGACCTGAACACCGTCGCCTCCCTGTAAGCGGCTTGTCACCACGCTTCAGTACGGTCGAAGCTATGGGGAACCTGAACACTCGCTTGGAAGCGCTGTCACCTGCCGTGCTGAGCCTGGTGCGCGTCGTCTTCGGATTTCTGTTCGCACTGTTCGGCACGTCCAAGCTCTTCGACTGGCCCATCGCGATGGGCATCCCGACCGGGAGCTGGCCGGCCTGGTACGCCGGACTCATCGAGTTCGTCGGCGGCCTGCTCATCATGACGGGCCTGTTCACCCGGATCGCGGCCTTCATCTCGTCCGGTGCGATGGCGGTCGCCTACTTCTGGCAGCACCAGCCGCTCGGGTTGTGGCCCATCGTCGACCCGCAGTACGGCGGTAACGGCGGCCTCCCCGCCATCGCCTTCTGCTTCGTGTTCTTTCTGTTCGTGTTCACCGGCGGCGGCCGCTACTCACTGGACACGTTCCGCAGTCGCACACCCGAGCCCGGCAAAAGCGGACTGTAGTCCTATTATGGTGCGCATGGCCTCGAACGCTCTCGAAACCAAGCTGAACTCCTACGCGCCGATCGTGCTGTCGATCGTCCGCATCATCTTCGCGCTGGTGCTGCTCACCCACGCCACCGCGCATCTCTTCGGCTGGCCCGCTGACATGCAGGCACCCGTGGGCGCCTGGCCGTACTGGTACGGCGGAGTTCTCGAACTCATCACCGGCCTGCTGCTGCTCGTCGGGCTGTTCACGCGGCCGGCAGCCTTCCTGGCCTCCGGCGTGATGGCGTTCGCGTACTTCTCCCAGCACGCACCGACGGACTTCTGGCCGATCGTCAACAAGGGTGAGCCCGCGTTGCTGCTCTGCTTCGGATTCTTCCTGCTGATCTTCACGGGCGGTGGCGCACTCGCGGCCGACACCGTCCTGGGCAAGCGCACCAGCTGACCCTCAGCCGGCTTCCCGCGCCCAGGCCGGCATGACGAAGATGCCGTCGGCTTCGACGGTGATACCCTCGGCATCGAGAATCTGGCCTCGCACAAAGGCTTTGACACCCTCGGTGCGGTCTACCCAGGCTTCGGCGCGCAGCGGGCCCAGGGGCGTGCCGCGCAGATACTTCAGCGTCAGCGTGCCGGTGAACCGCGGCTTCACCAAGCCTTCACTGGCCGCCTCGCCGAGGATGTGATCGAGAACCAGCGCACAGATTCCGCCGTGCACCCGGCCGGGCGGACCCTCGTAGGGGGCGCCGAGGGTGAACTCCGTCCAGCACCGGCCGTCCTCGGTGTGGTGGATGTCCAGGGGTGGAGCGATCGCGTTCCGTAACCCGATCGCGGGGTCGGCCCACGCCACCGGGCGGCCCGTGACCGCGTGCCGCAGGGTGCGGGGGCCCTCGTGCTGCCTGGTCTCCAGCGTGGCGGTGACCGCCTCGATCGCGGCTTGGGCTTCCCGGATGGTCGCGCCGTCCACGCCGGTGCGAATGCTGGCGTCGACGAGTTTGCGCACCGCCGCGGTCAGCGGACCGTACAACTCTTGCAGCCGGTCATGCTCATCGGCACTGATCACTTCGAACGGAACACTCATCCACAGGTTCTATCAGCCTGCCTAACAAACGCCGCGACCAGGCCGACGTCAGCTCCGCCCGAGTACCGAACTACTCGTGCCACCCCTCTGCACCACACATACGCTGCGAGATGACGAGCAGTCAGTCCGGCTCGCTCCGCGCAAGCAAACTCGGGGCGCAGCATCGGCGCAGCCCTCGGGCTCACCAACCCGGCGTACTGGCAGCCTGCGCAGCGTCCACAGACTAGTCTCAGCGTGATCGCAGCGTGCACGGCCAGACGGAGGCGTCAGCAAATGAACGAGACGTGCAGTGCCAGGTACGTGGGCCGGGTCGGTGCGCTCGCCGTCGCGCTGGGTATCGGCAGCGCCGTGGCGACCGCGCCCGCCGTCGCATGGGCCGAACCCGACAGCAGCAGCACGGCCGCGCCGTCAGGTGAGAAGGAGGCGTCGGCCGCTACCGAGACGAAGGCCGACACCGAGGCTGACGCTCAGCCGACCGCACCAGTGAGCAGCACCGCCACCGCCGTCACGCCGAGCACCGCGGCCACTCAGACGACATCCTCGGTAAAAACAACGACGCCGAAGAAGCCCCGCAAGAACGACCGCAAGCACAGCACCTCCGCGACGGCAGGCACGTCGGCCACGAAGAGCACCGCTGAGCCCTCGAAGCAGACAGCCCCAACCGCCGACACCGATACGCCCACCTCGGTATCCATCGCGCGTGCCTTGCCCACGGCGTCCGCAGTGAGCGGGACCACCCTCACCACCCTCACCGCGGCCACCGCCACCGTCGCCACCGTACGCACCCCCGCGCCGACGCCCGCCGTCACGCTGGCTCGCACCGGGGCGGCGATCGCCTCGGCACTCAACCAGTTCGTGGCCCGCATCCTCGGCACTGTCAACTCGATCGCCTCTCCCCTGGCCTGGATCATGGCCGCGGCCACCCGGCGTGAGATCGGTCAGACCGAGGACACCGAAACCGTTGCGGTAGAAGCCCAGACGTTCACCAGCCTGAGTCTGGCGACAGCCACCACGGCCGTACCCAACCAGCAGCCGGTATTCGTCGCGCCGACCCTAGGCGATCCCGACCCGACCACGGGTGCGGTGTCCGGCCAGCTGACCGCGAGCGACCCCGAGGGCAAGGTAGTGACCTATGCCCTGGTGACCGGCCCGACCTTGGGTACCGTGACAGTCGGCAAAACCGGCACCTTCACCTATACACCCACTGCAGCACAACGTGTTTCGGCAGGTGTCACCACCGAACCCGATGCTACGTTCATCGTGTCGGCGTCCGACGGCAAGACCGCCAAGGTATTGAGCACCGTGGCAGTGCCGATCGACCCGACGCCGGTGCACCTGCTGAGCCCGGTGAGCACCGGTCAAGCCACCGCCATCGCCGCAACCGACACCCGCGCCTACCTCACCAACAGCAGCGCCGGCACACTCACCGTGGTCAACACCCTCGACGGCACCGTCGTCAAAACCATGACGGTGGGCACCAATCCGATTGCGGTGGCGGTGAAACCGGACGGCAAGGTCGTCTACGTCGCGGACGGCACAAGCAACACGATCACCGTCATCGACGGTGCCACCAACACCGTCACCCGCACCGTCGCACTCACCATCGCGCCCACCAGCATGGTCATCTACCCATCCGGCGGCACCCTGTATGTCGGCAACGCCACCGGCAAATTGGCGAAGGTCAGCACATCGACCATCAAGGTCACCGGATGGGTATCCGCGGTGGGCGCCACCTCCGTGATCGTCAGCCCCGACGGCAAGCGGGTCTATGCCACGACGCCGGCCGGGGTCGTGACCTACACGGTCTCGTCGGGCTCTACCAAAGTCATTGCGATCACCGGCACTTCACCGACGGCCGTCGCCGCGAGCAAGGACGGCAAGAAGCTGTACGTCGTCACCGACGGCACCACGGTCAAGGTGCTGGATACCAGCAAGTTCGCCGGCCTGGCCGAGTTCAGCACCACGTCGGCCGTGCAGGCAGCGACCGTCAACAAAGACGGTTCGCTCCTGATGGTCACCACCCAGAGCGGCGAACTGCAGGTGTACAACACCGCGACCAGCGCTCTGCTGATGACGCTGGCGACCGGCGACACCGTGAACGCCATCGCCGCCAGCCCGGACGGCATGCAGCTGTACACCGCGGGTGGCGCCGCCATGCGTGTGGTGTCGCTGGTCCCCACCAATGTGAAACCCGTTGTGGGCCTTCCGGTCACCACCTCCAGCACCCTGACCGGCGTGGTCAGCGGCTTGACCGGGGTCACCGACGCCGACGACGACCCGCAGACGGTCACGGTGTTGACCGCGCCGACGAAGGGCAAGGTGACGTTCGCCGGCGACGGCACCTTCACCTACACCCCCACCGCCGCGGCCAGGCACCTCGCGGCCGCGGACACCGCGCTGACCACCGACCTCAC
Source organism: Mycolicibacterium cosmeticum (assembly GCA_016197365.1). Taxonomy (GTDB): domain Bacteria; phylum Actinomycetota; class Actinomycetes; order Mycobacteriales; family Mycobacteriaceae; genus Mycobacterium; species Mycobacterium cosmeticum_A. Next base: position 252,711 of record JACPVS010000009.1, read on the forward strand.
CGACACGTTCACGTTCACCGTCAGTGACGGCAGGCGCGGCATCGTGTCGCAGACCATCACCGTCACAGTGATACCGGCGAACAAGGCGCCGACCATCACAACGACCAAGGGCAACCCAAATTCGTCGACGGGCGTCATCACCGGGTCAGTCACGGGCACCGACGGAGACAAAGACAAGGTCTACTACGACGGCACCACCTCCACCCTGACGGGCACGTTGGTCGTTGGCGGAGACGGCAAGTACACCTACACCCCCACCGTCACTGCCCGCCACGCTGCCGCTGCCGGCGGGCCGTCGACGGAGACCTTCACCGTCACCGTCGACGACGGGCACGGTTCAGTCACACCGGTTTCGGTGACGCTGAACATCAGTCCGTTCAACACTGTCCCCACCGCCGCCACGGTCAGCACCCCGGTGACCAACAGCAGCACCGCACGGGTGACGGGCCAAATCACCACCACCGACGCAGACAACGACACGTTGACTTACACGGCCACCGCCGCAGCCAAGGGCACGGTCGTGGTCAACACCGACGGCTCGTTCAGCTATACGCCGACCGCACTGGCCCGCGCCACGGGCGCGAGCACGGACGCGTTCACGGTCACCATCAGCGACGGACACGGAGGCAGCCGAACGGTCACCGTGAACGTGAATGTCGTTGCCTCCGCTGCGGGTAACACCCTGCCGGTGAACCCGACTTACTCGACCACCGTCAACGCCACGACCGGCGTGGTGACGGGTCAGGTCAGCGCCACCGATGCGAGCACGTTGAGTTACGCCTTGGCCTCGCCCGTTTCCGGCGTCGTCGTCACCACTGCCGGCGCCTACACCTACACCCCCAGCACCACCGCGCGCTACCACGCCTGGTTCACGCCCGGCGCCGACACCCTCACGTTCACCGTCAATGTCTCGGACGGCCTGGACGGCATCCCCGTCGACGTGACCGTGCCCATCACGGCGCTACATCCCGACAGCGACGGCACACTCACGCTGTCGGAGCTGCAGACCCTCGCCACCACCGGCGACGTCGACGTCACCCTCACGTCGTCAAGCAAGGTCCGCGACATCTCCGGCACCTTCACCGTCAGCACCGTGACCAACGCCGCGACGGCGGCCACGGTACTGAACAAGATGGCCGGACTGCTTGGTGCACCAAGCGGATTCGCGACCGCCTCCCAGATCGCGGTATCCTCGGTCGGTTATTCGGGCAGCGTTTTCTACCGCCTGAGCCAGACCGTCAACGGTGTGCCGGTGGTCGGTAGCGAGGTGGTGCTGTCCACCGACAGTGCCGGGCGCGTGACCGGTCTGGTGAGCAACTACGACGCCGCCATCACGAGTGTGAACACCACGCCGATATCGACCATCAACACCGCCGCCAAAGCGGAAGCGATAGCCAAAGACGACGCCCTGGCCGACTTCGGCGGCAGTCCCAGCCAGGCCACCGAAGACGCGTTCGCTGCGACATTGATCTTCGACACCGATCTGGTCATCTATGACCAGGACGTCAGCACCAACCTCGCGACCGGGGCCCGCTGGAACCCGGCGACCCTGGCGTGGCGGGTGGTGACCTCGTCGGACCCTACCAGCCCGTACCCTTCGGTCGGCGCGACCTATTACATCTACGCCAACGGCGCCAAGGCCGGCACCATCTTCTCCGACTTCTCCAGTGCCCAGCAGGCTTTGGTGCCGATCCGCTCCTCCGGTACCGACCTGCAGGGCAAGACCCGAACTGTCGGGGCGAGCAACACCGGCACCCAACTCGTCCTGGTCGACCCGACCCGGAACATCACCACCTACCTGACCACGTACGTCAGTAGCGGGTGGTCGGGCCAGCCCAGCGTCCCCGGCAGCACGGTCACCTACTCCAAGAGTTGGGGCACCGCCGCCGTCTCCGCCCAGTCCAACATGACGCGGGTGTACGACTACTACACGACGATCCTGGGCCGGGATTCGTTCGACGACAACGGCGCTGCCGTGATCCTGAGCATCGACTACAACCCCAGCGGCTCCTCGGCGGCCGGGTGGCGCAACGCCGCCTGGACCGGTCGGGAACTGGTCTTCGGTGATTCCGGCAGCACCCAGGCGGCACTGGATCTGGTCGGCCACGAGTACACCCACGCCGTCATCCAGTACGTCAACGGCCTGGCGTACCTGGGTGATTCGGGAGCCCTGAACGAGGCGTACGCCGACATCATGGGCGCCCTCATCGAGAACAAAACGGGAAGCGGCAGGTGGCTTTTCGCCGAGGACGCAGCGGGCAATCCGTACCGCAGCATGGAGGACCCGTCGGACTACAGCCAGCGGGAGAGCTACCCGCAGCGCTACATCGATCCGTGCGGGTGCAATGACAACGACACCGACGACTTCGACTACGTCCACAGCAACAGCGGGATCATGTCCTTCGCCGCGTACAAGATGATGGACGCCACCAAGAACGAGATCTCCGGCGAGCAGTGGGCCCAGGTGTACTACGAGTCGCTCTACAGCCTGCCGTCGACGGCGTCCTACATCGACGCCCGGTTCGCGATTCTCACCAGCGCCCGCGCCAACGGTTTCACCGCCAAGCAGATCGCCGCGATCAGGACCGCCTTCGACGCGGTGGGCGTGAAGAGCATTTAACCTCCGAACACCTTGTGCACCACGGCTTTCGCCCGCCGAGTCACGCGAAGATAGTTGTCCAGGAACTCACCGCCGTCGCCGTTCTCCCAACCTGCCGCCGAGGCGACGGCGTTGAGCTGGCGGCCCGGCCCGGGCAACTGGTCGGTGGGCTTGCCGCGCACCAACACCAGCGCGTTGCGCGCCCGGGTCGCCGTCAGCCACGCCTGGCGCAGCTGGTCTACATCACCCTCGGCGATCAGCTCGGCGGCACCGATCGCGTTGAGCGTCTGCAGAGTTGAGGTGTTGTGCAGCGCCGGAATCTTGTCGGCGAAGCGCAACTGCAGCAGCTGCACGGTCCATTCGACGTCGGCCAGCCCGCCGCGGCCCAGTTTGGTGTGCGTGTTCGGGTCGGCACCGCGCGGCAGCCGTTCGGCATCCACCCTGGCCTTGATCCGCCGGATCTCCTGCACCGTCTCCGGTGAGATGCCGCCTTGCGGATACCGGGTCTTGTCGATCATCTGCAGGAAACGCTCACCCAGGTCGGTGTCGCCGGCCACCTTGTTGGCCCGCAGCAGGGCCTGGACCTCCCACGGCTGCGCCCACTGGGCGTAGTAGGCCTCGTAGGACGAAAGTGTCCGCACCAGTGAGCCATTGCGGCCCTCGGGGCGCAGCCCGGCGTCGACCTCCAGCGGCGGATCCGAACTCGGCGTCCCCAGCAGCGTGCGCACCTGCTCTGCGACACCCACCGCCCAGCGGACCGCCGCGGACTCCTCGACATCGCCGATCGGTTCGCACACGAACATCACGTCGGCATCGGACCCGTAGCCGAGTTCGCCGCCGCCGAGCCGGCCCATCCCGATCACTGCGATCCGGGCCTTCGGTCCGTCCGCGGGTGACCGGTCCCGGATCACCGTGTCCAGGGCGCACTGCAGCACCGCCACCCAGATCGAGCTGAGTGCATCGCACACCTCGGTCACCGGGAGCATGCCGAGCAGATCCGCCGAGGCGACCCTGGCCAACTCGCGGCGGCGCAGGGTGCGCGCGGCGGCGATGGCCCGGGCCGGATCGGCGTGCCGCGCGGCCGACGCGATCAGGGCGCGCGCCGCCACGTCCGGGTCGCCCTCCAGCAGCTTGGGTCCCTGTGGGCCGTCGGCGTAGAGCTGGATCACCTCGGGTGCGCGCATCAGCAGATCCGGTACATAGGCCGACGTGCCGAGCACCCGCATCAGCCGTTTGGCCACCGCGCCCTCGTCACGCAGGGTGGACAGGTACCACCGCAGATCGCCCAGTTCCTCGCTGATCCGGCGGTAGGACAGCAGACCCGCATCCGGGTCGGGAGTGTCCGAGAGCCAGTCCAGCAGCGTCGGCAGCAGCACCTTCTGCACCTGACCCCGACGGCCGTTCTCACTGGTGAGCGCCGCAAGATGGGTCAGTGCGCTCTGCGGCCCCTCGTAGCCGAGCGCCGCCAGCTGGCGTTCGGCCGCCTCGGTGCTCATGCCGTCGAAGCCTTGCTTCCCAACGGTTTCCAGCAGCGGCTGGTAGAACAGCTTGGCGTGTAGGCGGGACACCCGCATGCTCTGACGCTTCAGTTCGTCACGCAGCACCCCGGCGGAATCGTGGCGGCCGTCCGGACGGATGTGCGCGGCGCGCGCCAACCAGCGCATCGCCTCCTCATCGTTGTCCTCGGGCAGCATGTGGGTGCGCTTGAGCCGCTGCAGTTGCAGCCGATGTTCCAGCAGTCGCAGAAACTCATACGAGGCAGTCATATTGGCGGCGTCGTCGCGCCCCACATAGCCGCCGGATCCCAGGGCGGCGAGCGCGTCGACGGTGGACGCCACGTGCAACGACTCGTCGGTGCGGCCGTGCACCAACTGCAGCAGCTGCACCGCGAATTCGACATCGCGCAGGCCGCCGGTGCCGAGCTTGAGCTCACGCGAACGCACCCCGGCGGGCACCAACTCTTCCACCCGGCGTCGCATCGCCTGCACGTCGGCGACGAAATCCTCACGCTCGCAGGCTGTCCAGACCATCGGCATCAGCGCGTCGATGTACTGCGCCCCCAGCTCGGCATCACCGACGGCGGCGCGCGCCTTCAGCAGCGCCTGGAACTCCCAGGTTTTCGCCCACCGCTCGTAGTAGGCGACATGCGACTCCAGGGTGCGCACCAATTGCCCGCGTTTACCTTCGGGGCGCAGGGCGGCGTCCACCTCGAAGAAGGTGTCGCTGGCGAACCGCATCAGCTCCCCGGCCACCCGGGTGGTGACCGCGTCAGCCGCCTCGCCCACGAAGATGACGTCCACGTCGCTGACGTAATTCAGTTCGCGCGCACCGCATTTGCCCATCGCGATGATAGCGAGCCGCGGCGGCGCCTCCTCCCCGCAGACCAGGCGGTTGGCGACAGCCAGGGCGGCGCTCAGCGCCGCGTCGGCCAGGTCCGACAGGTGTGCACCGATGGTGCTGAACTGCAGCACCGGTTCGTTCTCGACGGTCGGCGCCAGATCGAGCGCCGCGAGCACCAGCAGCCGATCCCGGTAGAGGCAGCGCAGTGACGCCTGCACAGATCTTGTGTCCGTGGAGCTTTCGGCCACCGCGACGAATTCCCTGCGCAACTGCGCGGCGTCGGGCAGGGCCGCCCGACCGGCCAGCAGGTGCCAGGACTGGGGCCGCGCGACAAGGTGATCGCCGAGCGCCACCGATCCGCCGATTACCGAGAACAACCGGCCGCGCAGCGCCTTGTCCTTGACCAGCGCCCGGTTCAGTTCATCCCAGCCGTCGCCGAGTTCATCGGCCAGGCGCACCATGGTGCGCAGCGCGGCGTCGGCGTCAGGGGCGCGCGACAGCGCCCACAGCAGTTCGACGTGATCGTCGGTGTTCCAGCCCAACCGGTCCAGCCCGGCCCGCGCGGGTGCCTCGACGAGCCCGAGCCGTCCGACGCTGGGCAGCTTGGGACGCTGGGTGACGGGTTTTGGCACCCCACCAAGCTACAGCGAGAGGTAGTTCTTCAACTCGAACGGGGTGACGGTGCTGCGGTAGTTCTCCCACTCGGTGCGCTTGTTGCGCAGGAAGTAGTCGAACACGTGCTCCCCCAACGCTTCCGCGACCAGCTCCGAGTTTTCCATTTCGGCCAGCGCCACACCGAGGCTGCCGGGCAGCTCCTTATAACCCATGGCGCGGCGTTCCTCCGGGGTGAGGCTCCACACGTTGTCCTCGGCCTGCGGCCCCAGCGTGTAGCCCTTCTCGATACCCCGCAGGCCGGCGGCCAGTAGCACCGCGAAGGCCAGGTACGGGTTGCACGCCGAATCGGGGCTGCGGACCTCGATGCGCCGGCTGGACGCCTTGCGCGGGGTGTACATCGGCACCCGCACCAGGGCGGACCGGTTGGACGCGCCCCAGGATGCCGCCGTCGGCGCCTCGCCGCCGTGCACCAGCCGCTTGTAGGAGTTCACCCACTGGTTGGTGACGGCGCTGATCTCGCTGGCGTGCTCCAGGATGCCGGCGATGAAGGACTTGGCGACGTCCGAGAGCTGAAGCGGATCGTCGGGGCTGTGGAAGGCGTTGGTATCGCCTTCAAACAGGCTCATGTGGGTGTGCATGGCCGAGCCCGGGTATTCGCTGAACGGCTTGGGCATGAACGACGCCCGCACACCGTCGGCCAGCGCGACCTCCTTCACCACGTAGCGGAAGGTCATCACGTTGTCGGCCATGGACAGCGCGTCGGCGTAGCGCAGATCGATTTCCTGCTGGCCGGGCGCGCCCTCATGGTGGCTGAACTCCACCGAGATACCCATCTGCTCCAGCGCGTCGATGGCGTGCCGGCGGAAGTTGGGGGCGGCGTCGTGCACGGCCTGGTCGAAGTACCCGCCGTTGTCGGCCGGGATCGGCACCGAGCCGTCATCCTCACCGGGCTTGAGCAGGAAGAATTCGATCTCGGGGTGCACGTAGCAGGAGAAGCCCAGGTCACTGGCCTTCGCGAGCTGACGGCGCAGCACGTGCCGCGAGTCCGCCCAGGACGGCGAACCGTCGGGCATCGTGATGTCGCAGAACATCCGCGCCGAGTGGTGCTGGCCACCGCTGGTGGTCCACGGCAGGACCTGGAACGTGGACGGATCGGGACGCGCCACGGTGTCGGACTCGTAGACCCGGGCGAACCCTTCGATCGACGAGCCGTCGAAGCCGATGCCCTCTTCGAACGCACCTTCCAGCTCGGCGGGCGCGATCGCCACCGACTTGAGGTATCCGAGGACGTCGGTGAACCAGAGCCGCACGAACCGGATATCGCGTTCCTCCAGCGTGCGCAGCACAAATTCCTTCTGGCGGTCCATGACCGAAGCCTAAGCAGCGGCTGTTAAATCTGTGTTACACGGGCGAATCGGCTTCCGGCCCGCGCCGTGATTCAGTGTTGTCATGAGCACCGCGCCGAACCAGGACGGCATCACGCTACCGCTGGCTGCCGTGCAGGAGTTGCGCACGCTCAGCGACTCGCTCGCCGGCGCCGTCGCCGCGGCATCGGCCGCGGAATGGGGCGACGACACCGCCCTGCACCTGGAAGCCACCAAAGCGCAGTCCACCCTGCGCGTGCTGGCAGAACCGGGTGACACCGACCTCGCGGCCGCCCCGGCGGAAGTCGTGCACGCCGTGCGGCGGGCCAGGGCGGCGGTGGCCGACGCCGTCCTGGCGGTAGCCCGGGCACACCAGGTGGGCCCCGGCCGGGTCCCGCGGATGCGGCCGTCGATGTCGGGGGGCGTGCGACGGGTCGCGGGTGAGGTCCGCCACATCGTGGCGGACCGACCCCGCGCCGTGCTGCTGCGGATCGTGGTGACCCTGGGCGTCAGCCTCAGCCTGGTGGCGTTCTACCACCTGACCGGTCTGACCCGGTATGACGCGGGCCGGCTGACCCTCTACCTGTTCGCCGCCGTGGTCGGCAGCGTGGTGTGCACCAACGCCTTGTGCTTCGAGGCCGAACGGGTGCGACGCGCGCTCATCGAGGGTGAACCGGTGTGGCGGGTGCTGGTCACCAAGAATCTGGCGATCGCGGCGGCGGTGCTCGGCGCGGGTGTACCCGTCATCGCGGTGCTGGCCATCACCGGTGACGGCCATTTCGTGGCGATGGTCGACCAGTTGCTCACCATGGTCTTCATCTGGCTGGGGGCGGCCAACGTGCTGTCCGTGGTGTATCCGCTACGCCGCGAACCTCTTTCAGAGCGCCTGCACGACGGCACCTGGCTGCCGTTCGCGTTCTCCTTCGCGCTGTCCTATGGCGTCGGGCTCACGGTCAACCTGATGATCTACTGGCGGCTGTGGTCTCGCCAGACGGCGTCGCGTGAGCTGGTCGGCGGCGATTGGGCGGCGTTCGCCTTGGTGCTGGGCAGCGCCCTGAGCAGCTGGCTGCTGCTGACGGTGTTCGCCGACGCGTGCAGCCGGAACCCACGGCTGCGGGAGCGGCTCTCCCGCGAAATGGTTGCCTACCAGAAGAATTGAACGCCGACCGTCAGCAGTGCAAGCCGGCGGGCGGCGGCGTCAACCCGGTGAAAAAGTTCACCACCGCAGTGTCCACGCAGGCGTCACCGTTGAAGACGACGGTGTGCTGCGTGCCGTCGAAGGTGATCAGCGAGGCGTCCAGCTCGCGGGCGAGGTCGACACCGGCCTGATACGGCGTTGCCGGGTCACGCGTGGTGGACACCACCACCGCCTTGCCCGCGGGCAGCGCGGCAGCGTCGTGCGGAACCGTGGTCGACGGTACGGGCCACAGCGCGCAGACATCGCGCGGCGCATAACCGGTGAACGTGCCGTACGCCATGAACGGCGCCGCCGCCCGGGCGCGCTGGTCGGCCTGCGCCCACACCGCCGGATCGGTCGGATACGGCGCGTCCACGCAGCGGATCGCGGCGAACGCATCCTGCTGGTTGCCGTAGTGCCCGTTCTCGTCTCGGTGCCAGTAGTCGTCGGCCAGCATCAGCAGGTCGCCGGCGTCGGTGCCGCGGGCCAGGCCGAGCAGCCCGCTGGTCAGGTACGGCCAGTACCGCTTGGTGTACAGCGCGTTCGCGGTACCGGTGATGGCGTCGGCGTAGCCCAGTCCGCGCGGATCCGAGGTTCCGCCGGGACGCTGCACCAACGGGTCGACGAGCTGGTGGTAGCGGCTGGAGAACTGCGCGGGATCGGTGCCCAGCGGGCAGTCCGCCGAACGGGCGCAGTCGGCGGCGTAGACGCCGAACGCCTCCTGGAACCCGGCGAGTTGGCTGATGTTCTCGTCGACCGGATCCGAACCGGGGTCGACGGCCCCGTCGAGCACCATCGCGCGGACCCGTTCCGGATAGCGGTCGGCGTAGGCGGCGCCCAATTCGGTGCCGTAGGAGAAGCCGAGATAGTTGATCTGCTCGTCACCGAGCGCGGCCCGCACGACATCCATGTCCCTGGCCGCCGACGCGGTCCCGATGTTGGCCAGGAACTGCGGCCCCATCCGGTCGAGGCAGGACTGGCCCAACGTCCGGTAGACGTCCTCGGCATGGGCGACCCCGGGAGGGCTGTAGTCGGTCAACGACTCCCGCCGGTATGCGTCGAATTGCTCGTCGGTGCGGCAGCTCACCTTCGGCGTCGAGTAGCCGACGCCCCGTGGGTCGAAGCCGACCAGATCGAAGCCCTGCCGGATCGGCGAACCGTTCAGCGCGGCGGCCATGCCGGCGACGGTGTCCACCGCCGACGCACCCGGCCCGCCGGGGTTGACCATCAGGGTGCCGATCCGCTGACCGCTGGCGGGCACCCGGATCACGGCCAATTGTGCTTGTGCGCCTTGGGGATTGGCGACATTGTTCCAGTCCACGGGCACCGCCACGTCGGTGCACTGCGCCGTCGGCAGGTTACGTGCGATGGCGGGACTGCTTCCGAGGAAGCGCTCACAACTTCCCCACACGGCGGGCTGCCCATAGAGCGACGCGGGCGTCGCCGACGCGGGTGCGCACAGCACGCCGGCCACGATCGGGAGGGCCAGCAGCACTGCGAAAATCCTGCCCGCCAGCCACATGGCGCTCATGGTTGCACAGCGGGCGGACCGGTTCGCCCGGAGCATCCCCACGGGGGTGATCAGCAATCAGACGGTGACGGGGCCGTTACCAAAGCGAAGCCCCCCGCACACCACCTAGCAGCGGCTGCCTTCCGGCGGCACCACCACATCCACGAGGTATTTCGCGGCGATCCCGTCCACACAGCTGTTGCCCTGGAACACCACGGTGTGCTGCGTGCCCTCGAACGTCAGCAACGTGCCTCCGAGCTGCTTGGCCAGATCTACCCCGGCCTGATACGGCGTCGCCGGGTCGTTGGTGGTGGACACCACCAGAGTCGGGGGCAGGCCCGCGACCTTCAGCTGGTGTGGCGTCGACGTCGGCGGCACCGGCCAGAACGCGCACGTGCCCATCGGTGCGTTTCCGGTGAACTCGCCATAACTCATGAACGGGGCGACCTCGCGGGCACGCCGATCCTCGTCGACGACGGTGGCGCGGTCGGTGATGGGCGGCTCGTCGACACAGTTCACCGCGACCCGGACATCGGTCGAGTTGTTGTAGCGCCCTTCCCCGTCGCGGCCCATGTACAGGTCGGCCAGCGCCAGCATGGTGTCGCCGTGACCCTTGGTCAGTTCACTCAGGCCCTGGGTGAGGTGGCGCCACAGGTTCGGCGAGTACAGCGGCAGGATGGTGCCGACGATCGCGTCGCTGTAGCTCAGACCGCGCGGATCCTTGGTCGGCGCGGGCTTGTTCACCAGCGGCTCGACCAGTGACTGGTACACGTCGACGGCCTTGGCCGGGTCGGTGCCCAGCGGGCAGTCCGGCTTGGTCGCGCAGTCGGCGGCGTAGTTGTTGAACGCCGTCTGGAAAGCCTTGGCCTGGCGGATGTCGGCTTCCACCGGATCGGCGTTGGGGTCCACGGCGCCGTCGAGCATCATGGCGCGCACCTTGTCACCGAACAGCTCGGCGTAGGTGGCCCCGATCCGGGTGCCGTAGGAGTAGCCGAGGTAGGTCAGCTTGTCGTCGCCGACGGCTTGCCGCATGGCGTCGAGATCTTTTGCCACACTGACGGTTCCGATGTTCTCCAGGAACTCCTCGCCCATCTTCTGCTGGCAGCGCGCGACGAAGTCCTTGGTCTCGGACTCGATGTGCGCGACGCCCTCCGGGGTGTAGTCCACCTGCGGGTCGGCGCGCAGCCGGTCGTTGTCGTCGTCGGAGTTGCACCACAGTGCGGGCTTGGAGGACCCGACCCCGCGCGGGTCGAAGCCGACGAGATCGAACCGCTGGCGCACCGAATCGGGCATGGTGCCCACCAGCGACACCGCGGATTCGACGCCGGATTCACCCGGGCCGCCGGGGTTGATGAACAGCGTCCCGATCTTCTCGCCGGTCGCTTTGAAGCGGATCATCGCCAGCTGTGCGACCTCGCCGTCGGGCTTGGCGTAATCGACCGGCACCGAGAGGTAGCCGCATTCTGCACCGGACGGTATCCGCGACTCACCCGAGGACGCCTTGCACGGCGACCACTGCACCGGGCTGCCGGGCCGTGGAGCGGAGATGACGGCTCGACCGTCGACGACATTGCTGCATCCTGCGATGAGGAGCAGCACCATGGCGGCCGCGAGAACGCCGCGCGTGAGCTTCATGGCTGACCATGCTGCCATGCGTCCGCATCGAGGCTGGTGAGGCTACCTAGACACGGCTGGTGGCGTCTACCAGCTCGGTGAGTTCGATGGCGAAGTCGTCGGCCATGTCCCACAGGTCGGGCAGCAGTTCGGGGCAGGAGATGATGCCGACGTCGAGCTTGCCGTTCAGCGACATCACGGTGATGTTCAGTCCCGACCCGTGGAAGATCGGCCCCAGCGGGTACATGGCCTTGACCTCACAGCCGAGAAAGTACAGCGGGATCTGCGGGCCGGGCACGTTGGACACCACGAGGTTGTGCACGGGCGCCGCTGCCGACAGGTTGCTGCGCGCATACACCCGCATGGCGATACCGAACACGGCCGGCGCGGCGAACTGCGACCAGTCCTGGAGCAGGGTCGCTCCGATCGCCGAACTGTGTTGCTTGGCAAGCGAATTGGCCGACGAGATGGCCATCAGCCGTTCCGCTGGATCTTCGATGTTGGTGTGCAGCGACGAGAACATGCCCGACACCTGGTTGCGGCCGGGCCGGTCGGATTTGTCGTGCACCGACACCGGGATCATCGCCACCAGCGAGGATTCCGGCAGTTCGTCGCGGTCCAGCAGGTAGCGGCGCAGCACCCCGGACACCAGCGCCATCACCACGTCGTTGACCTTCACCCCGAAATGGGCGCGCACCGTCTTGATGTCGCTCAGGTCGAGTTCGGCGAACGAGATGTTGCGGTGGCCGGTCACATTCGCGTTGAAGGGGGTCTTGGGTGCGGCGAACGGCGCCGCCATGGTCAGCCCCTTGGTGGCCCGGCGCGCGGTGTCGATGACCGTCGCCACCGTGGAGGGCAGCATGTTGACCAGCTTCAGCGGCCGGGTGGCGAACTTGATGGCGCCGTTGACGGCGATCTCCAGTTCGGTCGCGTTGCCCGCCCCGTCGACCGGGTCCGGCGGCGGGGCGTCGGGTTCGGTGCTGCACAACGTGGACATCAGGTTGGCGCCGGTGACGCCGTCGACGGCGGCGTGGTGCACCTTGGTCATAAGAGCCAGCTTGCCGCCGGCGTGCGCGTCGGTGCCCGCCACGTTCTCGATGACCCACATCTCCCACAGCGGCCGCGTGCGGTCCAGCGGCAGCGATGCGATGTGCCCGCAGATCTCGGCCAGCTCGGCACGCCCACCGGGCGAGGGCAGCCCGATCCGGTGCAGGTGCCGCTGGACGTCGAAATCGTTGTCCTCCACCCAGACCGGGTGATCGGGGTTGAACCTGCTGTCGGCGAGCTTCTCGCGGAACTCCGGCATCGCCTTGATCCGCATCGCCAGCTCGTCGCGCAGCCGGTCGAAGGTGTAGCCGCCGGGCACCGTGGCGGTGTCCAATTCCAGGATCGAGCAGACGTGCAAGGGCTGGGCCGCGGTTTCGAGATAGAGAAAGCTGGCGTCCAGTCCACTGAGTCTTTGAAGCGCACGCCGTTGCATGACGCCGATGTTAGGTCCATGTCACCGCGGCGGTGTGAGGAAATCCACTTAACCTGACGTTCAACTTCGAGGTCAGGAGTGGCAGACTTGTCGCTGTCAGAAGACCCGGGGACCGAGCAACGGCCTCGAGGATCAACCCGACAACCACACACCGAGGGACAAAGATGTCTGAGCAGTCCGTTTATGGTGCCACCAATACCCCCGTAAAGGTCCGCACCCATCACCTGCAGAAGTGGAAGAACGAAGGCCACAAGTGGGCAATGCTCACCGCCTACGACTTCTCCACCGCCCGCATCTTCGACGACGCCGGCATTCCGGTCCTGCTGGTCGGCGACTCGGCCGCCAACGTCGTCTACGGCTACGACACGACGGTCCGCGTCACCGTCGATGAACTCATCCCCCTGGTCAGCGCCGTCGTCCGCGGTGCGACGCACGCCCTGGTGATCGCCGACCTGCCGTTCGGCAGTTACGAGTCCAGCCCCGCGCAGGCTCTGGCGACGGCGACCCGCTTCATGAAGGAGACCGGCGCCCACGCGGTGAAGCTCGAAGGCGGCGAACGTGTCGCCGAGCAGATCGCGACGTTGACGGCGGCCGGCATCCCGGTCGTCGCCCACATCGGTTTCACCCCGCAGAGCGTGAACAGCCTCGGCGGCTACCGCGTCCAGGGTCGCGGCGACGCCGGTGACCAGACCATCCACGACGCCATCGCGGTGGCCGAGGCCGGTGCGGTCGCGGTGGTGCTGGAGATGGTGCCCGCCGAGCTGGCCACCCAGATCACCGGCAAGCTGACCATCCCCACCGTCGGGATCGGCGCGGGCCCCAACTGCGACGCGCAGGTGCTGGTGTGGCAGGACATGGCCGGGATGACGTCGGGCAAGACCGCCAAATTCGTCAAGAAGTTCGCCCAGGTCGGCGACGCATTGCGCAGCGCTGCAACGCAATACGCCGACGAGGTGGCCAGCGGAGTGTTCCCGGCCGAGGAACACTCCTACTAGCTGAAGTCGGGCGCCCGCTTGCCCAGGAACGCCGCGATGCCTTCTTTCCCGTCGGGAGAGGAGGCATTGCCGGCGATATGGCGTGCCTCGTGCTCCAACTGCGCCTCGTACCCGTTGGCGTAGGTGCTCAGCAGCAGCTTCTTGACCGAGGAGTTGGAGCCGCGGGCACCGGCGGCGATCTGACCGGCCAACTGCTCGAGCCGCTCGGGTAGCTCCGCGTCGGCGACCACCTCGGTGACCAGGCCCCAGGCCAGCGCTTCGGGAGCCTTGAGCACCCGGTTGGTGATCATCAGGTCCTGCGCGCGACGCAGGCCGACCAGGCGCGGCAGCACGTAGGACGCGCCACCGTCGGGGCTCAGCCCGGCCTTGGTGTAGGCCATCGTGAACGCCGCCGACTCACCGGCCAGCACCAGATCACCGGACACACCCAAGGAGAAGCCGGCACCGGCCGCCGTGCCGTTGACCGCGGTGATCAGCACCGCATCCATCCGGGCGAACGTCGACATCGCCCGGTGCAGATCGTTGGCAATGCCCTTGACGAAGACGCCGGGATCGGGGGCGGCGGCCATCGACTTGAGATCCCCGCCGGCGCAGAAGAACCGCCCCGCACCGGTCAGGGTGACCACCTTCGTCGCCTCGGTGTCACACAACGCGGCCGCGACGGCCAGGTCGCGGGTCATCGCGTCGTTCATGCCGTTGGCCGCGTCCGGTCGGTTCAGCACGATGCTGGTGACGGGCCCCGACTGAGTGAACTTCAGCGTTTCGAATTCGGTCATGGGGCACACGGTATTACGTCACCGCGGCGGTGTGTAACGCGAGTCGGGTTTCGGCGGCGGTCCGCACCGTCGCGAAGTCACCACCCCAACCCAGCGCCCGCAGCGCGCCGTCGGCGCTGATCCACGGCTGCTCGGGCGGGCAGGCGCCGTCGTCGGAACGGCGGTTGATCGCCGACTCCACCAGGCGGAAGGGCAGATCGACGGCATCGGCCGGTCCGCCGCAGTCGGCGACCACGGCCGCCGCCAGCGCCCGGTAGCGTTCGCGCAGCTCGGCGCGCCTGCGGCGGAACTGCGCGAACCTGTCCACCCGCAGTTCGGGGAGCAGGTACAGGGCGCCCAGGTTCCAGGCGCCCCGGCACAGCTGGGCGACGTCGGACACGATCAACGTATAGAGCTGCTGCACCACCGGGCCGCCCTCGGCAGCCAACTCGGCGGCCAGCTGCAGAGGCGCCTCCACCGTGCCTGCCAGCAGCGCATCCAGGATGTCGTCCTTGGTGGCGAAGTGGTGGTACAGCGACGCCTGGCGCATGCCCACGGCATCGGCGATCCGCCGGGTCGAGGTGTTGGCGTACCCGTGTTCGGTGAACAGTTCGGCGGCGGCATCGAGAATCTCATCCCGCGGTGTACGCCCCGGGCGGCGAGGCTTTTCGAGCCTCGGACGTCCCCGGCCATCGCTGCTCATGGGGCCATTGTGGCATCCGCCGTTCGAGGTGCCATATTTCCTATCATTTGATAGAAATAAGTCACGTGCCCGTAACAGGTCCGTCACCAGCAGAAAATGCGGGCAAATAAAACTTTCAAGTGACAGTTAAGGAGGCCGGACATGGCAGGTACCAGTTCGACAGAGGGGGCGCGGTCGCACGCCCGGGCACAGGCCGCGGAGGCGCAGTGCCGGGTACCGACGGCTCCCCCCGGCGTGACCGACGTGCGCTGGGCCGAGGTCGTCCCGAGTGGTTCCTACGCCACCAAGGTGCTGGGCCGGGGTACCCGGCTGCGGCTGGCCGATCCGGGCGGCGGCGCCTGCGCGCACCTGCTGCTGTTCCGGGCCGACGCCCCATGGGAACGCCTCAACGTCGCCGACACGGTGAAGGTGCCGTGGCAGGCCTACCTGGGCGCCGGCCATCCCCTGCTGTCCGACCAGGGCCGGGTGCTGGCCACCGTCGTCGCCGATACTTCGGCGCACCACGACACCTTGTGCGGTCTCACCCCGGCCGGGCAGGCCCAGATGCTGCTCGGTGTGCACAAACACGGGTTGGACATCCGCGACGTGGCACCCTCGGTGTCGTTCTTCAAGGGCGCGCGCGTGCACGCCGACGGCGGCCTGCACTTCACCGGCAGCGCGGGCCCCGGCGGCTCCGTCGACCTGCTGATCCACCTGCCCGTCGTCGTGGTCCTGGTCAACACGGCGCATCCACTGGACCCCGATCCCGGGATCACCGACCTCGACGTGCTGGCGTGGCGGGCCGATGACGAACTGCGCACCCCACTGAGCACCGACCCCGAATACCTGCGCGCCCTGTTGAACACCGAAAGCGCCTGGGCCGCAGCACAGAACACCAAGGAGTTCATCTGATGACGACGTTCGAGGTCGCAGCCTGCGCACCCTGGTCGGCCATCGTGCCCGCCGGCAAGACACTTCAGATCATCGACCTGTTCGGCAACCAGGCGGTGGACACCCTGTTCTACGGTGTCACCGCGGGCCGGCCCGACCCGGCGCTGCGCTATAACGCGCAGACAACCGTTGCCGCACAACGCAATATCTTCCTGTCCACCGGCTCGGTGCTGCGCGCGTCCGACGGCACCGCGCTGATGACGCTCATCGAGGACGAGGTCGGCAACCACGACACCATCGCCGGCGCGTGCTCGAAGGAATCCAACACGCTGCGCTACGGGCACCACACCGTGCACCAGCACGCCTGCGCGGAGAACTTCCTCGCCGAGGCCACCAGGTGGGGAATGGGTAAGCGCGACATCGTCTCCAACGTCAACTTCTACATGAACGTCCCCGTAGACGACGACGGCACCCTCGGCATCGTCGACGGCTTGTCGGCTCCCGGGAAGACACTGACGCTGCGCGCCGAGATCGACACCCTGGTGCTGGTGTCCAACTGCCCGCAGATCAACAACCCGTGCAACGGCTTCAACCCGACGCCGGTCCAGATGGTGTTGTCATGATCGAGGTGCTGCGCCCCGGCATGCTCACCACCGTGCAGGACTGGCCGGGCCGAGTCGGTTACTGGCACATCGGCGTTCCGCCGTCGGGTCCCATGGATGATCTGTCCTTCCGGATCGGCAACCGGGTGCTCGGCAACGACGAGGGCGCCGCCGGTCTGGAGTGCACCCGCGGCGGCCCCGCGCTGCGCTTCCCCGACGGCGGACGGGTCTGTGTGACGGGCGCACCGGTGCCGGTGACGCTGGACGGCGTGCCCGTGGCACAGTGGCAGTCGGTCACCGTGCCCGCCCGTGGGGTACTCGACGTCGGCATGCTATCCGGCCCCGGGATGCGCTGCTACATATTGATCGCTGGCGGCCTGACGGAGCCCGAATACCTGGGCAGCACAGCCACGTTCACGTTGGGGACCTTCGGCGGCCATGACGGCAGGCCACTGCGCGAACACGACACCCTGGCGGCCGGAACCGATCCCGGTCCGCACCAGGATTGGCCCGGTCGCGATGCCCGGGCCGCCATCGAGGAACAGCCCAGCATCGGGCACCACTGGCAGCTCGCGGTCACCGAGGGGCCGCACGGCGCACCGGAGTTCTTCACCCGCGAGGACATCGACACCATCGTCGGCACCGACTACACGGTGCACTTCAACTCCGACCGCACCGGCGTGCGACTGGAAGGACCCAAACCGCACTGGGCCCGTACCGACGGCGGTGAGGCGGGTCTGCATCCGTCCAACATCCACGACAACGCCTACTGCGTCGGCGCGCTCGACTTCACCGGCGACACCCCGATTCTGCTGGGACCTGACGGACCGAGCCTCGGCGGATTCGTCTGCCCCGTCACCGTGGTCGGCGGTGACCGCTGGAAGCTCGGCCAACTGGCGCCCGGTGACACCGTGCGGTTCGTCCCGGTGCGCGCCGATCGGGCGCCGTCCCTGCGCACCATCGACATCGACCGGCGCGCGTCGCTGCCACTGGTGGTGTCCACGGGCGGCGACGGCGACGACGGTGTGCTCGGCCGATTCACCGCCGCCGACGGCACCAAGGTGACCATGCGCCGCGCCGGCGATGGCGGGGTGCTCGTCGAATACGGCGACATGGTGCTCGATCTCGCGCTGCGGGCGCGGGTGCACGTCCTCTACGAACACCTCGTGGCACGGCAGATCGCGGGCATCACCGAGCTCACGCCCGGGGTGCGCTCCCTGCAGGTGCAGTTCGACCCGGCGGCACTGGCCATGGCCGAGGTGGTGGACCTGATCGCCCGCGCCGACGAAAGCCTGCCCGCGACGACGGAACTCGTGGTGCCCAGCCGCACCGTGCGACTCCCGCTGTCCTGGGACGACCCGTCCACCCGGGAGGCCATCGAGCGCTACATGAACGGCGTCCGCGCCGACGCGCCCTGGTGCCCGTGGAACATCGAGTTCATCCGGCGGGTGAACGGCCTGGCCGATGTCGAGCAGGTCTACGACACCGTCTTCGACGCCGACTACCTGGTGCTGGGCCTCGGTGACGTGTATCTGGGTGCACCGGTGGCCACTCCCCTGGATCCCCGGCACCGCCTGGTCACCACGAAGTACAACCCGGCCCGCACGTGGACCCCGGAGAACGCCGTCGGCATCGGCGGCGCGTATATGTGCATCTACGGCATGGAGGGCCCGGGCGGCTACCAGTTCGTCGGGCGCACCACGCAGGTGTGGAATCACCGGCATCCGTCCGACTCGGCGGCCTTCGAACCGGGCACGCCCTGGCTGCTCCGCTACTTCGACCGGATCAGCTTCTACCCCGTCAGCGCGGACGAGCTGCTGGATCTGCGGGCAGACATGGCAGCCGGCCGCGGGCAGGTGCAGATCACCGATGGGCAGTTCGATCTCGCCGGGTACCGTGATTTCCTGGCCGTGCACGCCGAATCGATCGCCGAGTTCCGCGCCCAGCAGGCGACGGCCTTCGCGGCCGAACGGCATGCCTGGGATCTCGCCGGGGAGTTTCGCCGGGCGGGCTGAGATATTTGTTCACCTCGATGTGGCACCCTGTTCAGACTCACGCCCGACCGAAGGTGAAAATGCCTGCCGCCAAGTCCAAGACCTCCCGCCACACCGAGGTGGAGCGCAAGTTCGACGTGCTCGAAACCACGGTGTCACCCTCATTCGAAGGGCTGGCCGTCGTGACGCGGGTGCAGCATTCACCCACCCAGGTGCTGGAGGCCGTCTACTACGACACCCCGGACTACGACCTCGCCACGCGCAAGATCACCCTGCGCCGTCGCACCGGGGGCACGGACGCCGGCTGGCACATCAAGCTGCCCGCCGGCCAGGACACCCGCACCGAGGTGCGGGCCCCTCTGGAGGATGCCCTGCCCGACGAGATCCGTGATGTCGTCGCGGCGATCGTGCGCGATCGCCCCCTGGGGGCAGTGGCCCGCATCTCGACGCAGCGCTCGGTGTCGCTGCTGTTCGGCGCCGAAGGAACCGCGGTCGCGGAATTCTGCGACGACAGCGTGACCGCCTCGGCGCTGCGCCCCGACAGCGAGCCGCAGACCTGGCGGGAATGGGAACTGGAACTGGTCGGCGACGGCCCCGCCGAGGTGCTGGAGCGGCTGTCCAATCGTCTGCTGGACGCCGGCGCGGCACCGGCCGGGCACGGCTCGAAGCTGGCCCGGGTGCTCGACGTCTCGGCGCCCGAGAAGGCGCCTACCCCGACCGACCCGGTGCACCGCGCCGTGGCCGAGAACGTCGACGCGTTGCTCGAGTGGGACCGCGCGGTGCGCGCCGACGTGTGGGATTCGGTGCACCAGATGCGGGTCACCACGCGCAAGATCCGCAGCCTGCTGGCCGAGGAGTCGGGCACCGACAACGCGTGGGTTCTTGAGGAGCTCAAGCAACTGGCCGCGGTGCTGGGCACCGCCCGCGACGCCGAGGTGCTTGCCGAGAAGTACGAGAAGTCCCTTGCCGACCTACCCGACCACCTGGTCCGCGGCCCGGTGCGGGAGCGATTGGTCGACGGGGCGAAGGCCAAGTACAAGGCCGGCTGGCGTCGGTCGGTGACCGCGATGCGCTCGGAGCGGTACTTCCGGCTGCTCGACGCACTGGAGAACGTGGTGGCCGCGCCCGCCGCCGGCGCCGAGGGCGAAGCATCCCAGGTGACCGTCGAGGGCGCCTACCGCAAGGTGGCCAAGGCCGCGAAGGCCGCCAAGATTGCCGGCACCGATGAGGCGCTGCACCGAATCCGCAAGCGCGCCAAGCAACTCCGCTACACCGCGGCCGCTCACGGGGATGCCGCGGTGGCCGAGAGTGCCAAGTCCATCCAGACACTGCTCGGCGACCACCAGGACAGCACCGTCAGCCGCGCACACCTGCTGACCCAGACCGACGCGGCACACGCGGCAGGTGAAGACACCTTCACCTACGGCCTGCTGTTCCAGATCGAGGCCGAGATCGCCCTCTATGCAGAAGAGGAGATCGGGGCCGCCCTGAAGTCGCTGCGCAAGGCCATCGGAAAATAACCGGGCGCAGGGCGAGGGCGGACGAGCTGGCCTCTAAGCCGGATTCTGTCCCTCACATGGTGAGGTGGCGACCATCCATCTGGACACACCGTCGCCGGGTGCCTCAAGCGGCCTACCCGCAAGCTCGGGCGAGCAGCCCTCGAGCGCTTGCGCAGCCGCGACCAGGTCGCGGCCTTCTTGGCCTTGCTTCGGGTGGGGTTTGCCTAGCCACCCCGGTCACCCGGGGTGCTGGTGCGCTCTTACCGCACCGTTTCACCCTTACCGTCTCCGGCGGTCTGTTTTCTGTGGCACTTTCCCGCGAGTTTCCTCGGATTGCCGTTAGCAATCACCCTGCTCTGTGAAGTCCGGACTTTCCTCGAATTTCTCCGCGGTCGCCCGGCCAACTCGTCCGCGCGCGCTACCTTAGCAACATGGCGCAGGTACCTCCAGCCCGCTATTTGTTGCGGGCCAAAGACCTGGCCGACGCGCGGTACTCCGATCCGCTGACGGTCGACGATCTGGCGGCGGCCGCCGGCCTGTCCCGGGCCCACTTCAGCCGGATGTTCACCCGGACGTTCGGTGAATCGCCACGTGCCTATCTGCAGACCCGGCGCCTGGAGCGGGCCGCCTCGCTGCTGCGCTACACGGACCGGTCGGTGGCCGATATCTGCGCCATGGTCGGACTGACCAGTGTCGGCTCCTTCACCACAAACTTCGCTCGCGTCTACGGTAAGCCACCGGCCGCCTACCGGGCCGCGCTGCCGCCGGCGAGCATCTACGCCCGGGTGCCTAGCTGCATCCTCAAACGCGATACCCGAAAGACAGCACAAACGGAGAAGACCGATACCGGTGCCGCCTCGTAGCGTCGGGGCATGATCAAAATTGCAAGCGCCCACCTGTGGGTACATGACCAGGAAGTCGCCCTCGCGTACTGGACCGAGAAGGTCGGATTCGAAGTGCGACAGGATGTTTCACTACCCGATCTGGAACATGTGTTCCGGTGGCTCACCGTCGGGCCGCCCGGCCAGGACGACGTGTCGATCGTGCTGATGGCCGTCCCCGGGCCGCCCGTGATGGATTCCGCGACCCAGCAACAGGTTCGCGAGCTGACCGCCAAAGGCTTTGCCGGCACCGTTTTTCTCACCACCGAGGACTGCCAGGCGAGTTATGAGGAGCTCAAGGCCCGCGGTGTCGAGTTCACCGAGGAACCGCACCAGCAGCCCTACGGGATCGACTGCGGATTCCGCGACCCGTCGGGCAACAGTGTGCGACTGACCCAGGTGGCCGACATGAGTGCGTTCGCCGGCTAGAACGGCGGCGGATTCGCTTCGGCGCGTGCGCGATTGAGGGCGCGTTCGTGCGCAATGCGGTAAGCCCGGTCACGGGCGCGACGTCGGGTGCGGGTCGGCATGGCCGTGCCGCGCGCCGCCGTCGGCGGCGGCGCTTGGGTGGGTGCGAGTTCACCGGTGGGTGCCGCCAATTGGGGGAAGAACAGCGCCCCGTCGGGTTTGGTGGTGTAGATCCGGCCGGACGGTGAGATGAGGATGACCCGGCCGTCGGCCGCCTGGGTGTCGACCCAGTCCGGGCAGAAGGTCTTCACCAAATGATGTGTCCGGCAATATAGTTTGTTGTTCGTCGGGTGAGTCGGTCCGTCAGGCCACGGCGTCGTGTGGTCGATATCGCAGCGCTCGGCGGGTGCATTGCAGCCATACCAGCGGCAGGTCAGATCACGGGCGCGGACGAAGTCGGCCAGCCGCACCGAGGGGCGGTAGACCGACTCCGAGATCAACTCCTGAGGCAGCGGCAGCGGCCGGCACTTCGCCCGCGGCGCCATCTCACGCACCTGCTCGGCCGGGATCGCGCCGTATCCGGGCAGCAATCCCGGTGTCTCACAGTCTCCGTCGAGGGTGGCCTGCTCGGCCAGCACATGGATGACGATGGTGCCCGCAGGGGCCTCGGCCGCACCGGCGGGGCAGTCGGCCGACCCGCACAGGCAGGCGAGCTTGGTGGCCCCGTCGGCCATGGCCCGCATCGCATCCGACCGCCGAGCGGCGTGGGGGCGCGGGTCGTCCCGGCAGACCGTCGCCGCCAGTTCATCGAGGCGTTTGTCGACCACCGCCCCGTCCTCCGCATCGACAATCCCGTAGATCTCGGCCATCCCGTCGCCGGCGGGCCCGATGCCGATATGGCGCTGGGCGCGGCGCCGCTTGGCGACGCGGATCGCGTCCGGGTCGATTTCCCGGACCAGCCAGTCCACCAACTCGGCGACCTTGTCCCGCGAGCGCGCCGACCATCCCGGCACCCTGGCAGCCACCCGCTCATCGACGATCGCGAGCAGGTCGGGGTCGGTGATCAGAGCCGTGCGCGATGCGATGGCCGTGAAATGTCCATAGTCCAGATCGCCGGCCAGAAACACCTCGGCCAGCCGCGGCAACCGCTCGATCAGGGTCTGCCCGTGCACCATCTCCGTCGACGCCCGGTGCCGGCCGATCCCCAGATCGGTGCCCACCTCGACCGCGACCAGTTCCCAGTCGTCGACAACCCAGTCCTGGCGGCTGTTTCCCAGCTCAGCCATCCGATCGGTCGCGTAATGCCCCAGCGCGATCAACCGCCGCGCCGTCGCCGCACGCTCCGCCCGCAGCTCCTGCCGAGCCGAGTCGAGAAACCGGGACGATTCGAACATGTGTTCGATGCTAAATCATCACTACGACAAGTCCCCGCGTCTCCGCACGACCCGCACCGACACTCGCGGCAGCCGCCGTCCGGGCGGCCGCGTCACCGCATAATCCCACGCCAACCCCTCGCCCAGTTGCCAACCCCGCCAACGCGCCAGCAGGCACATCGCGGCACCCGCCCCGGTGCCGGCCAGCGCCCCCGTGGTCGGCAGTCCGGCGTACCAGAACGCGATCACCACACCGCTGGCCACCACCGCGCAGGTCGCGTGCAAAGTGTTGCGGCCGAATATCTCGGGGATCCGCTGCACGAACAGGTCGCGCAACGCGCCCCCGCCCACGGCGGTGATGGTGCCGAGCAGCAGCGCCGCCAAACCACCCAGCCCCAACGACAGTGTCTTCTGCGTGCCGACCGTCGCCCAGCAGCCCAACGCGAGGGCATCGATCAACAGGAACGACACACTCCACAGCCGGCCGCGCACCGGAAGCAGGAAGGCGACCACCGCCCCCGCGATCGCCGTGACGGCATACCGCGAATCGGTGAGCGCCACCGGCGGCCCGTGCTGCAGCAGCGTGTCGCGGATGATCCCGCCACCGAGCCCCGATACCAGCGCCAGTGCTGCGAAACCCACTGGGTCCAAACGCTTGTCGCGGGCCACCATGCCGCCCAGGATGGCGTTGGTGAAGACACCGGCCAGATCGAGGACGCGGAACAGTTCGCCGAACACGCCTGAGGGTATCTACGAACGGCGCTGCAGCACCATCACATTGTCGATCAGATGGCCGTGTTCCCCGTCCGGGCCGGTCGCGTCCCGCTCGACCGGTTCGGCACGAAGACGGTCCCAGCCGTCGCCGAGCTCGAGCGAAGCCAGCACCTCGTCCACCGTGGGGAACGGGTAGTCCTTGTGCTTGGACCAGGGCGGGGCGGCACCGTGGTCGACGATCACCAGTCGCCCACCGGGGGCGACGGCATCGACCGCACGGCGCAGCACCGCAGTGCGGTCCAGCGGCACCATCGAGTGCAGAAACTGTGCGGACACCAGATCGAATTCGCCGGCCGGGAAGCTCTCGGCAAAGTCGTGCCGCTGAAAATCGATACGCTCACGCACTTCACCGGCGTCGTCGACGGCCCGTTGCAGCGCGACACCGGAGATGTCGGTGGCGACCACCTGCCAGCCGTTACGGGCCAGCCAGATCGCGTCGCCGCCTTCGCCGCACCCCAGGTCCAGAGCGCGCCCCGGAGATAGCGCCCCGGCGGTATCGGCCAGGTGCTTGTTCACCCGCCCACTCCAGATCCGTTCGCGCTCACCGTAGTGCCGGTCCCAGTGCTGCGCTGCGGTCGACTCGAACACCGGCCACGGCGGACCGGGCAGCCCGACGTCGTCGGACATCAGGCTCTGCATCACCGCGGCACCCGCCATCGATCCCGCTGCCACCGCTGCCGCCACCTGAGGCATGCCGGGACACACATCGCCGGCCGCGAACACCCCGGGTACCGAGGTGCGGTACATGGGATCCACGGCCACCGCGTCGACGGCCACCGGTGACGGCGGCGCGAGTGCGAGCCCGAGTTGCGCCACCAGGTCGCTGCGCTGCCGCAACCCGACCGAGGCCAGCAGCCCGCGACGTGCCAACTGCGCGCCGTCGGCGAACCTCACCGCCGCCAATTCCCCGTCCTGGGAACGTAATTCGGCAACAGGGCGCTCATCCACCGTGACACCGGCGCCCGCCAGCAGGTCGAGCTGATGGGTATCCAGGCCGGCAGGCCCGTTCGACAGTACGACGATGTCATCGCTCCAGCCCCGGAGCAACAGCGCGATGTGCGCCGCGCGGTCGCCCTGCGCCAGCACCGCGAGAGGCTGATCACGTACCTCCCAGCCGTGGCAGAACGGGCAGTGGAAGACCGACCGTCCCCAAAGCTCGGCAATACCGGGGATCTCCGGCATCTCGTAGTGCATGCCGGCCGCCAGCAGCACCCGCCGGGTCACGACGCGGTGCCCGTCGGCCGTGGTCAGCACGAAATTGTCGCCCTCACGGCGAGCGGTCACCACCGTTGCCGACCGCACCTCGACGCTGGGGTAGGTGCCCACCTCCTTCCGTCCCATCTCGTAGAGCTCCGCCGGCGGGCGGCCGTCGTGGCCCAGCAGCCCGCCGATGCCGTGCGCAGCCAGATTGCTCTGCGCGCCGGCGTCCAGAACGAGGGTGCGACGGCGTGCCCGCCCGAGTACCAGGGCGGCGCTCAGACCCGCGGCCCCGCCGCCGACGATGATGCAGTCCCATGTGATGTCCATGTCCTCGAGCTTGCCGACGGACGCCCAGAATGCCAAGCTGATTTGCCATGCAGGCAAACTCGGTGGACGAAACCGTACGCAGACGACTGCGGGAACTGCGGATCCAGCAAGGGCTGACCCTGCAGGATGTGGCCGCCCGCGCCGCCATCGACGTGTCGACGTTGAGCAGGCTGGAGTCGGGAAAGCGCCGGCTGGCGCTGGATCACCTGCCTAGGCTGGCCTCGGCCCTGGCGGTCAGCACCGACGAATTGCTCCGCGAACCCGAGTCCGAGGACCCCCGGGTGCGCGGCGGATCGCAGACCCGCCACGGTGTGACGTACTGGCCGCTGACCCGCAACGGCCCCACCGGCGGCAGGCACACCTACAAGGTGCGGGTCAGCGCACGGCGCAACAAACCGCCCGCCGAACTACCCACCCACGAGGGCCAGGACTGGATGTACGTCCTGTCCGGCAAGCTCCGGCTGATCCTCGGCGAGCGCGACTTCACCATCGAACCCGGTGAGGCCGTGGAGTTCTCGACGTGGACGCCGCACTGGTTCGGCACCGTCGACGGCCCGGTCGAAGCGATCATGATCTTCGACGTGCACGGCGAACGGATGCACCTGCACAGCTAGTTACAGATACGCCGTCTGGTTGACCAGCCGGACCGAGGCCAGCCCATCGGGGTAGAACTCCGCGATGCTCAGCGACGCCAGGTCCAGGTGCAGTCGGTAGAGGATGCCGGCGCCGGCGTCCAGGGCAAGGCGCAGCAGGGTTTTGATCGGCGTCACGTGTGACACCACCAACACCGTGGACCCGCTGTGTTCGGCGACAATCCGGTCGCGAGCCCGGCGCACCCGCTGCGCGACGGCGTCGAAACTCTCGCCGTCCGGGGGTGTGATGCTGGTGTCGCGCAGCCACTGCCCGTGCAGTTCCGGATCCCGTTGCACCGCTTCGCTGAACGTCAGACCTTCCCACGCCCCGAAGTCGGTCTCGATGAGGTCGTCGTCGACGCTGACGTCCAGGCCCAGGGCTTTCGCGGCGACGGCCGCCGTCTCCTGGGCGCGTTGCAGCGGTGACGCGATGACGGCGGAGACACCGCCCTGCTCACCGAGGTAGCGGGCCGCCGCCTCGGCCTGGGCGCGGCCGAGTTCGGTCAGCGGCGGATTGCCACGGCCCGAATAGCGCCGGTCCACCGAAAGCTCGGTCTGGCCGTGACGCAGCAGCAGCAGCCGGGTGGGTTCACCCCGCGCACCGGTCCAGCCGGGCCCCGCCGGCTTGTCGGACACCGGTGCCTGCGCGGCGTCCATGGCCTCGTTGGCGAGCCGGTCCGCGTGCGAATTACGTTCCCGCGGAATCCATTCGTAGCTGACGTCGCCGAACTGCCGGGCCACCTGCCCGGCTTCACGGTGCAGTTCCAGTAGGTCCGGATGCTTGACCCGCCAGCGGCCCGACATCTGCTCCACCACGAGTTTGGAGTCCATCGAAACGGCCACGTCGGTGGCGCCGACCTCAGCGGCCGCCTCCAAACCCGCGATCAGTCCGCGATATTCGGCGACGTTGTTGGTGGCCGTGCCGATGGACTTGCGGCGTTCGGCCAGCATTGCGGACCGGTCCGCGCTGAAGACCACCGCCCCGTAGCCCGCCGGTCCCGGATTACCCCGCGAACCACCGTCGGCCTCGACGACGACCTTCACGGCCGCAACCGCAACAGGATGGCGCCGCACTCAGGGCAGCGCAGCACCTCGTCCTCATCGGCGGCCGAGATCCGGGCCATCTCGCCGCGGTCGATCTCGATGCGACAGGCCCCACATCGCTTGCCCTGCAACAGTCCCGCGCCCGGTCCACCGTTGGCCCGTTGCTTTTCGTAGAGCGCCACCAGGGCGGCATCCAGACCGGAAGTCAGCTCGGTGCGGCGCAGGCCACCGACGTGGCGAGCCTGGTCGATGACGACCAGCGCCTCATCGCGGGCCAGCTGCGCAGCGGACATCTCGTTGTGGAGCGCATCGATGCGGGCCAGCTCCTCGGACTGCTGGGCCTGCAACGCTTCCCGGCGCTCCATGACCTCCAGCTGCGCGTCCTCCAGAGCAGACTGCCTGCGCTGCAGGGTCTCCAGCTCATGCTGCAGTTCGGCGAGCTGCTTGGCGTTCACCTCGCC
The DNA here is from genome assembly GCA_016197365.1 of Mycolicibacterium cosmeticum. Taxonomy (GTDB): domain Bacteria; phylum Actinomycetota; class Actinomycetes; order Mycobacteriales; family Mycobacteriaceae; genus Mycobacterium; species Mycobacterium cosmeticum_A. The sequence continues at coordinate 279,928 of JACPVS010000009.1, forward strand.
GCTGTCCAGCAGCGCCTTGTCTCTGTCCTCACGCTGCCGGACGCCGTCGATCTCGCTGTCCAGCTTGGTGATCTGACCCTCCAGATCCTCCATGGTGATCTCGAGGACGGCCAGTTGATCGTTGGCGGCCCGGTGCTCGGCCTGCGCATCGTCGAAGCGCTGCTGCTCGGCGAGGTTGCGGGCCCGGTGCTCGACCCGTCCCAGCTCGGCATCGAGCTCGACCAGCGTCAGCAGCGAACGCTGTTGGGTGAGTGCAGCTTTCATCAGTGATGTCCTTCTTCGATATTCCAGGGGTCGGTGCGCACCGTGCTCACGCGCACCGGAAGCTCGGAGCCGAAACGGCTCGTGAGCAGGGTGGCCGCCTGGCTACACCAGGGGTATTCACTGGCCCAGTGCGCCACGTCCACCAGGGCGGTGCCGAACTTTCGCCGATGTTCGTCGGCGGGGTGATGCCGCAGATCGGCGGTGACGTACACCTGCGCATTAGTCCGGGCGACCGTGTCCAGCAGCGAGTCCCCCGCTCCGCCGCACACCGCCACCCGCGACACCAGCGCTTCCGGATCGCCGGCCGCCCGCACACCCCACGAGGTCGCGGGCAGCCTGTCGCGTACGCGGGATACGAACGCCGACAGTGATTCCGGTTCGGGCAGGGCGCAGATCCGGCCGATACCGACGCCCGACGGCAGGGGCGCCAGCGCGAACACATCGAAAGCGGGTTCCTCGTACGGATGCGCCGCGCGCAGCGCCGCCAGCACCGCCGCGCGTATCGCGGACGGCGCGATCACCTCGACGCGGTCCTCGGCCACCTGTTCCACGGTGCCGATGCGGCCGATGGCAGGGTTGGCGCCTTCCCGCGGCAGGAACTGCCCGGTGCCGGTGGCGCTCCAACTGCAGCACGAGTAGTCACCGATCTGGCCGGCACCGGCGGCGAACAGCGAAACCCGCACCCGCTCAGCATCTTCGACGGGGACGAAGACGACCCACTTGTCCAGATCGGCGCGGGACTCCGCCGGGGCCAGCACGTCCTGCACCACCAGACCCAGCGCCTCGGCAAGGGCGTCGGACACCCCGGGCAGCGCCGCGTCGGCGTTGGTGTGCGCGGTGAACAGCGATCGCCCCGAACGAATGAGCCGGTGGATCAACGCTCCCTTGGCGGTACTGGCCGCCACGGTGTCCACCCCACGCAGCAACAGGGGGTGGTGCGCCAGCAGGAGACCGCCGTCCGGGACCTCGTCGACCACCGCCTCCGTCGCGTCCACCGCGACGGTCACCGAGGACACCGGCTCGGAGGGGTCGCCACACACCAGCCCCACCGAGTCCCAATCATGGGCCAGGGCAGGCGGATACGCGGCGTCGAGCACCTCGATCACATCGGCCAGTCGTACGGTCAACGCAGGCCCTCCACCAGCAACGGCCATTCGGGGCGTACCGCCGCGCGCAGATACTCGCCGTCCAGGCCGACGAAGGTGTCGCAGCGGCGCACCGCAATTCCCATGCTGTTCAGTTGTTTACGGGCCAGTTCGGCGTCGGCGACACGCAGCAGCACGAACGGCGCACGGCCGTCGACCACGTCGAAGCCCGCTCCCTGAAGCCCGGCCACCATCTCGGCGCGCAGCACCGCCAGCCGACGGGCGCCTGCCTCGGCCTCGGCCACCGCCTCCGGCGCGCAGCAGGCGGTCACCGCTTCCAGTTGCAGGGTGCCCAGCGGCCAGTGTGCACGCCGCGCGGTGAGCCGCTCCAGCACGTCGGGCGCCCCCAGTGCGTAGCCGACGCGCAGCCCAGCCAGCGACCATGTCTTGGTCAGGCTGCGCAGCACGACCACGTCGGGCAGTGTCAGCGCCGCCACCGATTCCGGCTCCCCCGGTACGGCGTCGGCGAAGGCCTCGTCCACCACCACGATGCGACCCGGCCGCCGCAGCGCGAGGATCTGCTCGCGCGTGTGCAGCACGGAGGTGGGGTTGGTCGGGTTGCCGACGACCACCAGGTCGGCCTCGTCGGGCACCGCGGCGTCGGCCAACGTGAAGGGTGGCGGCAGCACGACGTGGGCGATCGGGATGTTCGCGGCGCTCAGTGCGGCCTCGGGTTCGGTGAACGACGGGGCGATGAGCGCCCCGAGCACCGGCGCCAGGTTGGGCAGCAGCGCGAATCCCTCGGCGCCGCCGGCCAGCAGCGCGACCTCGTCCACCGCCCGGCCGTGCCGCTCGGCGACGGCGCGCACCGCCCGCTCGGTGTCCGCCGCGCAGGGGTAGTGGCCCAGATCACCCAGTCGGACGCTCAGCCGGTCCACCAGCCACGACGGCGGGCCCGCGGCACGCACGTTGACCGCGAAGTCCAGCATGCCGGGCGTAACGGCCTGATCGCCGTGATAGCGCGCCGCCTGCCGAACCGTGTGAACCACAGCACGACAGTAGTGCGCCGCTCGGCGGCACAGGTACATCGGAGAGAATGTGTTCGTGACACGCCTCCCGCAGCTGGTGCTCTTCGACCTCGACGGAACCCTCACCGATTCCGCGGTGGGCATCGTCGCCAGCTTCCGGCACGCCTTGGACACCGTGGGCGTGCAGGTCCCCGAGGGCGACCTGGCGGGGCGGATCGTCGGGCCGCCGATGCACCACACACTGCGCGCGATGGGGCTCGGCGATCGCGTCGAGGACGCGATCACCGCCTACCGCGCCGACTACACCACCCGCGGCTGGTCGATGAACAGCCTCTTCGACGGGATACCGGCGCTGCTGGAGGATCTGCGCGCCGCGGGTGTGCGGCTGGCCGTCGCCACGTCGAAGGCCGAGACCACCGCGCAGCGCATCCTGGCCCACTTCGGCCTGGACGGGTATTTCGAGGTGATCGCCGGTGCCAGTTCGGATGGCACCCGGGCCGCCAAATCGGACGTCGTCGCGCACGCCCTGGCGCAGCTGGCTCCGCTGCCCGAACGGATCCTGATGATCGGTGACCGCTCCCACGACGTCGAGGGCGCCGGCGAGCACGGCATCAGCACCGTCGTCGTCGGCTGGGGCTACGGCGCCACCGATTTCGACGGCCCCGACGCGCCGGCACCGCTGCACAAGGTCGACACCATCGCCGATCTGCGGGAGGTGCTGGGTGTCTGACCTCCATGTGACCTTCGTCTGCTCGGGCAACATCTGCCGGTCGCCGATGGCGGAGAAGATGTTCGCCCATCAGATCTCCGAACGCGGCCTGGCCGACGTGGTGCGGGTGTCGAGCGCCGGCACCGGGGGCTGGCATTCGGGTGAGCCCGCCGACCACCGCACCAATGAGGTTCTGCGCCAGCACGGTTACCCGACCGCCCATCACGCCGCGCAGATCGGCGACCATCACCTGGCCGCCGACATGGTGATCGCCATGGGCCGCAACCACGCCCGGTTCCTCAAGGAGATGGGCGTGCCGCCCGAGCGGCTGCGGATGATGCGATCCTTCGATCCCCGGTCGGGCGCATTCGCCCTCGACGTCGAGGATCCTTACTACGGCTCCCTCACCGACTTTCAAGACGTGTTCGACGTCATCGATGTCTCGCTGCCCGGGCTGCACGAGTGGGTCGACAAGCAGCTGGCATCACGATGAAGCGGTGGACGTTCCTGTTCCGGCCCCAGTGGCTGGCGCTGTTCGTCGTCGTGCTGGCGTTCGCCTGGCTGTGTTTCACGGTGCTGGCCCCCTGGCAGTTGGGCAAGAACACCAAGACATCACGGGAGAACTCGCAGATCTCCAGCTCCCTGTCGGCTGACCCCGTGCCGCTGACCAATGTTCTGCCGCACCAGGATTCGTCGGCACCGGATCAGCAGTGGCACCGCGTGAGCGCCACCGGGCACTATCTACCCGAGGCGCAGGTGGTGGCCCGGCTGCGGTCGGCCGACGGCGATCCCGCCTACGAGGTGCTGACCCCGTTCGCCGTGGATCACGGGCCGACGGTGCTGGTGGACCGTGGTTACGTCAAGCCCGAGCAGGGTACGGCGCTGCCGGTTTTCGCCGCCCCGCCGTCGGGCACGGTGACCATCGAGGCTCGGCTGCGCGACGCCGAGCCCGTCCTGACCGGCAAGGAGCCGTTCCGCGCCGACGGTGCGCAGCAGGTGTATTCGATCAACCCGGGCCAGGTCTCGCAGGTGACCGGGACCCCGCTGGCCGGCTCGTACCTGCAACTGGTGGACAAGCAACCCGGTGGACTCGGGGTCATCCCCCTGCCTCATCTGGATTCCGGGCCGTTCCTGTCCTACGGCATCCAATGGATCGCGTTCGGCATCATCGCCCCGATCGGGCTGGGTTATTTCATCGTGGCCGAGGTGAAGGCCCGCCGTCGGGATAAGGCCGCCGCGGCCGCCGAAGAGGCGGACATCACGCCGCAGACCGCGGAGGAGAAGCTCGCCGACCGGTACGGGCGGCGACGCTGACGGCCGCCACGGTGGCCAGCGTCTGCACGGCGCGCGACAGCCGCACCCCGCGGCGCAGGTCGGCCGCTCTGGGTGACGGACCGTCGCCCAGCGTGGGGCGCATCTCGAGACGGTGGGCGTATTGGGTGGGCCCGCCCAGACTGACGCCGAGTGCGCCCGCGAAGGATGCCTCGGCCACGCCCGCATTCGGGCTGGGGTGACGTGCGGCGTCACGCCGCCACGCCCGCCACGCCCCGGCCGGTGCGCCGGACACCACGACCGCGCACAGTCCCGTCGCGCGCGCCCCGACGTAATTCACCACGTCATCGAAACGCGCTGCGGCCCAGCCGAACCGTTCATAGCGCGGCGAGTGGTGGCCGATCATCGCGTCGAGGGTGTTGGCACCCCGATACACCAGCAGGCCGGGCACGCCGGCCACCGCGCCCCACAGGATCGGCGCCACCTGGGCGTCGGAGGTGTTCTCCGCGACCGACTCCAACGCGGCACGCGCGAGTCCGTCGGGGTCCAGAGCGGATGGATCCCTGCCACACAACGACGGCAGCAGGGCCCGGGCCCCGTCGAGGTCGTCGGCGTCGAGTCGGTCGGCCATCTGCGCACCGGTCCGGGCCAGCGACGTGCCACCGAGCACCGCCCAGGTGCACACCGCGGTGACCGCAAAGGTGCACAGCGGCCCGCGCCGGGCCGCGGCGCGTTCGGCGGCGACACCCAACGCGCCGAGGGCGCCGAGCAGCGCGGCAGTGTGCAGCACCCCGGCGGACCTGCGGTCGGCGTAGCTGCGCTTCTCCAGGGCGGCCGCGGCGGTTCCGAAGGCCGCGACCGGGTGTCCGCGGCGCGGATCGGCCCAGCGCAGGTCCGCCAGGTACCCAGCCGCCAGGCCTGCCGCGCGGGCAGTGTGTCCGAACACGTCGGGCAGCATAATTCCCCGTCGGTTCCCGCGCCTGAACGTCTCACAAGGTGGTCTACTCGATGACATGAGGCTGGGACCACCGCGTCGCCCGCGACGCGTCATCGACCTTCTCAATCCGGCCGCGGCACTGGCACCCGCCGCGAACGTCATCATGCAATTGTCGCTGCCCGGCGTCGGCTACGGGGTGCTGGAGAGCCCGGTCGACAGCGGCAACGTGTACATGCACCCGTTCAAGCGGGCCCGCACCACCGGCACCTACCTGGCCGCCGCCACCTACGGTTCCGACGCCGACCGCGCCCTGATCCGGGCCGAGGTGGACCGCGCCCACGCCCAGGTCCGGTCCCGGCCGTCGAGTCCGGTGCGTTACAACGCTTTCGATCCGAAGCTGCAGCTCTGGGTGGCCGCCTGCCTGTACCGCTACTACATCGATCAGCATGAGTATCTGTACGGGCCACTCGACGACGAATCGGCCGACGCGATCTACCAGGACGCCCGCACCCTGGGCACCACCCTGCAAGTGCGCGAAGAGATGTGGCCGGCCGACCGGGCGGCGTTTGACGAATACTGGAAGCTCACCCTCGACGATCTGCGTATCGACGAAGCGGTGCGTGAGCACCTGTACGGCGTGGCGTCGGCGGCGTTCCTCCCGAAGCCGTTGCGGCAACTGGCGGGGCCGTCGATCCTGTTCGCCACCAAGGGCTTTCTCTCGTCCAGATTTCGGACCATGATGAACCTGGATTGGAGTCCGGACGACCAGCGCCGGTTCGCGCTACTGCTGATGGGGCTTCGACTCGCCGACCGGGTGGTGCCGCGGGAGCTCTGGCAGTTCGGCTATCGGATCTATCTGTGGGACATGCGCACGCGGGCGCGCCTGGGCATACGTGTGATCTGAAAGGGAAGTCATGTCATTTGGGGCACTGAACCATGTAGCGGTCACGGTCAGCGATATCGGCGTCAGCGGGCCGTGGTACCGCACGTTGATCGGCTTCGACCCCGTCCTCGACGAGGACACCGATGCCGGATTCCGGCACCTGGTGTGGGCGTTGGAAGGCGGCACGCTTTTCGGCATCCACCAGCACGACCGCGGGATCGAATCCGGTCAGTTCACCGAATTCCGTGCGGGCCTGGACCACGTCGGGTTCGGCTGCGGCTCACGGGCAGACCTGGTGACCTGGGCTACTCGGCTGGATGAGCTCGGTATCGCGCACGGCGGCGTGGTGGACGCCCACTACGGGTCGGGGCTGAGCTTTCGTGACCCCGACGGCATCGCGTTGGAGTTCTTCGCGCCGCCGGGGTAAACCGCCACCCACGTCACGTTTGGCCGCTCCACCTGTCGGGCATCCGCCGGTGAGTACAGCGACGAACGGAGACCATCATGCGTGCCGAGGAAGGCGACGAGACCGTCGCGGAGCTCGCGGACGACGCCGAGCAGACCCAGCAGAATCTGGACGAAGCCGTGAGCAGACTGCAGGGCAAGAGGGTGGCGATCCTTGCGACCGACGGAGTCGAACGCCGTGAGCTGGAGGAACCGCGGGAGGCGGTACGCGGCGCGGGTGCGTCGACCGACCTGCTGTCGTTGCAGGACGGTTCGATCGACCTCCGCGATCATGATCTGACGCCCGCCGGTGACGCGCCCGTCGACAGTCTCGTCGCGGTGGCAAACGTCGACGATTTCGACGCGCTGTTGATTCCCGGCGGCACGGTGAACGCCGACAAGCTGCGCAATGACGATGCCGCGGTGGCCTTCGTCCGCGACTTCGTCGAATCCGGTAAACCGGTCGCCGTGATCTGCCACGCTCCCTGGACTCTCGTCGAAGCGGGTGTGGCGAAGGGCCGCACCCTGACGTCGTATCCGAGCCTGCGTACCGATTTGCGCAATGCCGGCGCCACCGTCGTCGATCAAGAGGTTGTCGTCGACGGCAATCTGATCTCCAGCAGGTCGCCCGACGATCTGCCGGCGTTTTGCTCGGCTGTGGTCGAGGCGGTCGCCGGCGTATAGACATCGGTCAACAATGTGACGAGCACGGGCGCGGTAGGTTCATGCCCATGAGCGCACCGCCCCAGGTGGAGTCCACTGGCGATTCGGTTGCCCATGCTCTGCGCGAGGACATCTTGGCCGGTCGGCTGTCCCCGGGCGAACGCCTGGTCGAAGAGTCGATCGCCAAACAGTATGGGGTGTCACGGGTTCCCGTCCGTGAGGCGTTGAACCGACTTCAGTCCGAGGGCTTCGTCACAATCGTCCGCTATAAGGGGGCGACGGTGTCGGAGACGTTGGTCCAGGACAGCAGGGAGCTGCTGCAAATCCGGCGCGGGCTGGAGATTCTGGCCGCGCAACTGGCCGCCCAGAATCGGGGTGGCGCCGTCGCCGAGCAGTTGGCGGCCGCTGCCGAGGACCACGTCGACGTCGAATGCGCACCCGCGCGTGCGTTCCACGAATTGGTCGCCGCAGCTTCAGGCAACCGGCAGCTGGAAGAGATGCTGGCGGGCGTGAATCGCCGGGTGCAGTGGGGCCTGGGCCACAACCCGAACGTATCGATCAGCGACCATCGGGTGCTCGCGGTGGCGATCCTCAATGGGTCGGTGGTCCAGGCGGGATACCTCATGGACGAGCACCTGCGACGCGACGAACAGTACTTCACCGAAAAGTTCGGCGAAGCCTGACTGCAGCTCGGATTGTTTTACAATCTGAGCTGAGTTATCGTATTCGTAACGTAAAACTCCTGGTGAGAAATCGTGACGTAACAGATTTCGTATACAAATTGCTCCAGCATGATTTCACCGATCACACCTGGAGCACGCCATGTCCCTCATCCGCCCGACAGTTGCCATCCCCCCTGACACCACCCTGATCGACGACCCTCACTCGACGGCGGACGACGCCGCGTCGCCGGGTCTGACCGCCGCACTGGACCGCATCGGCTTCGGCCGCGTGCAAGCCGCCCTGATCCTCCTGTTGATGGCCGGATTGTTCTTCGATTCGCTGGAGCAGAACTCGACCGGGGCGATGGGTCCCCTACTCAAAGAATCCTTCGGGATCGGAAACGCCGAACTGACCATGATCAACACCGCCACCGTGCTCGGTGGCCTGGCCGGGCGCATCATCGGCGGTTACATCGCCGACCGCTGGGGTCGCCGTGCCGCGTTGAGCCTGAACCTGTTGGTCTACACCCTCGGAGGCCTCATCAGCGCCGCCGCCGTCAACTACGAGATGCTGCTGTCCAGCCGGTTCATCGTCGGCATCGGACTGGGCGGCGAATTCACCGTCGGTCTGGCCATTCTCGCGGAGATCGTCGCCACCCGCCATCGCGGTTCGCTGCTGGCCACCCTGAACATCTCCTCGGGCGGCGTCGGCAATATCGCGTCCTTCGGATTCTTCTGGCTCGTTCTGGGTCCGCTGAACGGAATGCTCGGCGGCAATGACACCTCATGGCGGTGGACCTACGTGATCCTCGCCGTCCCCGCCGTGCTCGTCGTCTTCTTCCGCCGCTACCTTCCGGAGTCACCACGCTTCCTGCTCTCCAAGGGCCGCGTCGACGAAGCCAACGAAAGCCTCACCCGGCTGTCGGCCGGACGGATCAGCGGACTGCGCAAGCCCGGTCCCACCCGCGAATTCGTCACTGCCGCAGACATTCCCGCGAAGGTCAAGTCCAGCTACGCCGAAGTGTTCAAGGGCCAGAACCTCAAGCGCACCGCCGCGATCGGCGCCGCGTCGTGGATGTCGTTCGGCGCCCAGGTCACACTGCTGTTCCTGATGCCGATCTTGTTGGTCTCCCGCGGCTACTCGCTGTCCGATTCGTTGGCATTCACCATGATCATGAACATCGGTTCGTTGTTCGGCGCCTGCGCTGCCTCTTATCTGGCCGGCAAGGCACCGCGACGACTGACCGTGAGTGTCGCCGCCGCCCTCGGCTGCATCTCGGCCATCTGCTTCGCGTCGTTCGCCGACTCCACCGCGCTGATTCTCGTGCTGGGCATGATCTTCCAGTTCTTCACGATGATGCTCAACACCATGCTCTCGGTCTGGTCGCCGGAACTGTTCCCCACCTCTGTGCGCGCGATGGGAACATCGGTGGTCAACGGGATCGGCAACGTGGCGGGCGCCGTCATGCCCTTTGCCGCGCTGTTCTTCTTCGACCGAGCCGGTGTCGCGGGGGTCTTCATCATGATCGCCGTCATGTACGTCCTGCTGGTCGTCGCCGCGCGCTTCGGGCCGGAAACCTTCGGTAAGCCGCTGGAAGCGGTTACCGAGACGCCCGCGGCGCTCGCCGCCGCAGCCTGATCCTCAACAAACAAGGAGCCCGAACATGTTGAACCTCAACATCTCTGCCACCGCTGATGCCGCCAACTACCTGCCCCAGTACTATGCAGACAGCCTTGGCCTGTTCGGCGAACGCGGCTTGACGGTCACCGCCACCGCCCGCGATCCCTGGACCGGAGTGCTGGACGATCTGGACAGCGGCGCCGCCGATGTCGCCCTCGGCGGGCTGTGGGTACCGGCCATGTATTGGGGTACTCCGCGCCGACTCACGGTCTTCGCCCAGGTGAATCACCAGTTCCCGAAGGCGCTGGTGACCCGGGCCCCGGACCCGGACTTCGAATGGTCCGATCTGATCGGCAAGACCGTCCTGGCGCCGGGAATCGGCGGCAGCGCACCGTATGCGTTCACTGCCGGCCTCATCCGGGAAGCCGGGGTCGACCCCGAATCGATCACGTTCTTGCGCGACCTGTCCAGCTCGATGTACGTCGAACTCTTCGAAGCCGGTGTGGGGGACGCGATCGTCCTGGACCTGGTGAATGCGGAGATCGTCGCCGAGCGCGGCTCCGGTTTCATCGCTCGGGAGTACACCCAGACCGGCGGGTTGGGGCCCAACAGCGTGTACTACTGCCGCACAGACCGTTTCGACGAGCTGTCCGATCAGCTGGTTGCCTTCGCCTCAAGTCTGCAGGAATCCATGCAACTGATGAAGTCGATCGAACTGGCCGACCTCGACCCGTTGCTGACGCAGCGTTGGCCCGCGACGCCGGCAGGACCCCTGCGTCGGGCCTGCGCGCGGATGCTGGGCTCGCTGACCTGGGACACCGTGCGCATCGACCCGGCAGCGACCGAACGATGGACGCGAATCCTGCAGGACGAGAATATGGTTCGTCGTGCGCCCACCTTCGCCGAGCTGGTCGACACCACAATTGTCGACCGCGCGCTGCCGATCGCTACGGCCTCGACACCATGACGCTGCCCTCACGCACGCGGAGATCGACGGTGCTGCCCGCGAACGCGGAGTAGCGGTGGAGATCGCCTCTGCGGTGAGGCGGGGTCAGTGGTGAGGGGCGTGTCAGGGTGTCGGGTTGAGCGGCAGTCCGCAGCGCGCACGGAAATCGATCGCCGGTTGGCGCAGACCCTTGAGCTCCTGCTCCACGGTCGGGTTCGCGGCGTAGTACGTCTCGACCTGGCGTCCGATGTCGGCTTTCGGCTGGCCCTTGAGGCCGGTGAAGAAATCGTTCACGTCGGGGTGGGCGATCAGGTAATTCGACGTGTCGAAACTGATGCCCGACATCACCCGCGCCAACTCGGCGGCCGAGCACGGCGGCGGAACCGGCGCGTCCGGGTCTGCGCTCGCGAGGGCGGCGCCGCCGAAAAGCATTGCGCCGGAAAGGACACCGGCGCCGACGGCCGCCATGGCCACGCGCCGGACGAAGGGTGTGGAGTGCGACATAGGGGCTCCTTTTTCGAGGTTTGACGGGGTCACGGGGTGGCTGCTCACCATGCTGCTCAACGCTGCTCAGCGACCGCGACCGCCGCCGCGGCCACCGCCGATGATCGGTCCGCCGGGACCACCCGGTCCGCCCGGGCCCCCGATGCCCGGCCTGCCCGGGTTCCAGTCGACGTCGATATCCCAGTCGTCATCGCCGCAGTAGTAATCGTATTCGCAGGGATAGGGCACACCGGCCGTCGCCTGCCTCGGCACACCGTCCGCACCGCGAGCGTCGCCCTGGGCGCAAATGGTGACTCCGTTGTTGTACGTGCAGTCGGCCAGGGCCTCCGGCGCCGCGACGACCGCCGTGAAAGGCGCGACCGCTGTCACCAACCCGAGAATCAGGAAGCGCTGCGCTTTTCGCATGACTGTCCCCTTCGTGCAGTGCGAAGGCCGACCGGCCAACACGCAGGATTCTACGCAGCACGCACAGTTCTTTGCCAGGTATGGCGAAAACATCCCGGGAACAGGAATTAATACTTGAAAACGCGGCAAACAAGTTTACTGAACTAGCTTGAGTTTGCCGACCCGTACCACCCGCAAGCGCCAAAGGCTATGCATCGCAAGCATATTGAAACACGATCGGGTGATGGAGTGAGGATCACCCGGGCGCGGCCGACCGCGCCACGACCGCATCGTCGTAAACTGCTTCTGCGTCGAGTACCTCGCGGTGGAAAACCATCAGATAGGCGAAGTAGATGCCGCCGGCCAGAATGAGGCCGAGGACGATCAGCGCAGGGATCGTGGCGTCGCCAGGTGTGACGAGGAAGACCAACGCGGCACCTACCCACACCAGCGCAGCGATCGAAACCGGAAGTTCTAAACGGCCGAGGCTGAATCCGCCCTTCCTGCGCTCGAAGCGTTTCCGAACCCCCAGGTAGAGAATCACGACGGCACCATAGATCAAGGCAGGCAGGATGGTGCCGCCCAGGATCAGTTGCAGCAGTGCTTGTCCTGGTAGTGCCAGCATCAAGATGATCCCGATGGCCACGATCAGAATCGTCGCCGGCACCGGCGTCTGCGTGGTGGCGTTGACCTTGCGCATCAGCGCGTGCGCGGGGAACCGCCGATCGCGGGCCATCGCGAACGCCTGCCGGGCACCGGCAGCCATCACCACCATACCGGCGCCGAACATCGCAAAGGTCAATCCTGACAGGAGGATTCGCTCGGCTACGGGCCCCAGTTGGCCGCGGATGATGGCGGCGACCGGCGATTCACTGGCACTCACCGACGGGATGTCTTTGATGGCGAGCGTGAGTACGACCAAGAACGCGAAACCCAGCACTGCGGCCGCGACCACAGAAGACACGATCGCACGTGGGACGGTGCGGAAAGGATCCTTCGCTTCCTCGGCGAGGTTGGCCGCCGAGTCGAAACCGACGAGGGTCAACAGTCCCATGAGCATCCCGGCCATCAAACCGCCACCGAGACCGAAGTAGTCGGGCGCGTCCGCGGTGATACCTCGGGAAGTGAGATTGTCGAACGTGCCACTGCCGGTGGACAGCATCACCGCCACGAGTGCGACTACCAGCACCACGACGATGGCCAGTTCGAGCGCGACGGCAGCGGAACTGATCAGGCCGAGCAGACGGGTCGAGGCGATCACCAGCACGGCTTGGACCGCCAGGATCGCGACCGTGAGCATTCGGGCGGTGTCTTCCGATTCGGCTAGACCGACCAGCGGCATGAACGCCTGACCGGCCAGCGCGTTGTCCATCGCCACCACCCCTGTAGCCAAGTACCAGAAGGTCAACCAGCCGAACAGCCAGCCGACCTTCGGGCTGGCCAGGCGCGAGGCCCATTGGTAGGACGAGCCGCTGAGCGAGATACGTGCCGCGAACTGGGCGACGACCAGGGCCACCAGCGTCTGCCCCACAGAGGCGATGACCCACAGCCAGATTCCGACCGGACCCGCGGTCCCGAGGAGGTTCTCGTACGATGCAAAGATCCCCACCGCGACCGAGATGAACGCGAAGGAGATGGCGAATACCTGGAACTGGCCGAGGGCGCGCTTGAGCTCGGGATCTTCGGCCGCGGAGGCAGAACTCGCCACGGGATCTGCCGTCATCGATCGGTCCGATCGTCGTGGCCAGTGATGGAGGAACCTTAACCGCGGACGTGCGACCAGAGCTCGCGATTACGTCAATTCGTCGTCGACAGGCCGTAAAGCCGCGTCTGCGATCTTCACCGCCGCCTGTTCAGCGCTGAGGTCGACGGTGTCGATGACCTCAGCCTCGCCGTGCAGCCAGGTGCGGGCGGCCTGCGCGTAAGGCTCCAAATATTGGATGCGGAATGCAGAGGGACCCATAGCCATGTCCCCCTCGATCCGCCTGCGAAGTGTGTCCTGGTCGGCATGCAGCACGAAATGCCTTACCGGGATTGAGTGTTCAGCGAGGCCGCCGCTGATCTCGCGCCAGTACTGCTCCACGAGCACTGTCATGGGCATCACCAGGGTGCCGCCGGTGTAGTCGAGGACGTATCGCGCGGTCTCGACCACCAGTGGTCGCCACGGGGGCCAATGCTGAAAGTTATCGGTGGCGGGCAGGCCCGGCGAGATGTCCATGAGTGTCTCGCCGACCTTCTCCGCGTCGAACACGTGAGAGGCCGGGATCAGTTTTTGGACGAGGTGGGCGGTTGTCGTCTTGCCCGACCCGTGGGTGCCGTTGATCCACACGATCACGGATTCGACGTTACCGGCCGTCAACTGTCACGTCGCATCCAACAGAAGGCCTATCGCGATCTCGTCAACCGCAACGGCAGAATCGGCCAGGACAACCACAGCGGCAGCGCCGCTCCGGTCGAGGGCCAGCATGCTGGCGAACCCTCCCGTTGCGCCGTTGTGCCAGGTGATGTCCACGTCTGCTACTCGATCGGTGAACCACGCATAACCCACCCGGCTGTCGTTATCCGCATCCCATCGAGGGTCCAGAGCCCCGAGGCCCGGTGCTTCACGATCGAGCAGGGCTTGGGCGTAGTGAGCCATGTTGCCGCACACAGGCAATGGTGCTTTGAGGACTGGCAGGCCTGTACTCGCGGGGAACGCCGCGACAGTCTGCGGGTGGTACTGCAGGTGTTCGGCGCCGCGTGCGGAGTCGACAGCCCCTACCGCGAATACACCTGGAACACCTTGTCCTTGCTGACCCGCAACTCGGAGGCCCGCCTGCACGCACTCGGAATGCCTGCCCATGTCGCCGAAAGCCGTTCCCGCATTGCGCTGGCCGCCTTCCAAGGCCTCATCATCGAATACTTCACCGCCCCCGACCCGACCTTCGTAGATGACACGTTCGCCAGATTCGTCGACGAGTTCCTCCTCGCGCCGTGGGGACGCTGACGCCTGAGGAACGCAATCGATGACCGCAACCCAGCGCCCTTGGCTTGGCTCACCGGGTCGGTGGCCCAGCAGCCGTTACAGCTCGCTCCGCCACGTCGAACCGGTGACGCCGAACTGCGCAACAGGTGATTCGGTGGCCGCCCGTTTCACCGGCGAGATCAGACGAGCTACGCCTTAACCCGCATGGCCATCGTGGCCGTTGGCGCCGAGGTCGGCGACGCGGGTCTGCCACAGTGCCAGCGCCGGGATGCCGACCAACTCCAGCGCGGTCGCAGCGATGAAGACAGGATGTGGACGCCTCGTCTGCCGCCATGCTGCCAGGCGCCCGAGCCCGCCGACGAAAATGATGGCGGTCAAAAGCCGGAAGCGCTTGGTGCGCTGCCCGATATGCGGTATCTCCGACCAGATCACCGGGGCGGATGCCGACCAGAATCTGGAAGACGATATGCCCAACGCGGCCGGCGACTTGTTTGTCGACTCCGGGACCGAAGAGAAGCTCTCCGCGGCCGAATGCAAGAAGATGAACCGTGCCGCGTCTCACCTGCTCGAGGCGGCGAAGCGAGCCGTAGCGTCAACGGGGTAGTCGCACAGCTCCGCCGGAGTTTTTATGGTGGGCGCGGACGGTATCGAACCGCCGACCGCTGGTGTGTAAAAGCGTTTGAGCAGCTTCTATAGCGTCTCACTGTGTCTGTGCCGTAGCTATCTGTCCAGCTCAGGCGGTCTCGACCGTTCTAGTCCGTCGCCACCGTCTCGGCTGTTTGTGCGCGTCTTGGCACATTCTTGGCACAGCGGGGGTTTTGGGTTCGAAAGCCAACGTACGCACCGTGCGATGCTTGCCACTACCCTCATCCAATCACGCACGATGATCGACACCCCCACCGAACAAGAGCCACCCCCTCAGCTCGCACCGCCTGACCCATCACCTCGAAGAATCAGGCGACGGCGAGATAGCATGTCCCCAGGGCTTCACCGTCGAACGACCGGCTCGGCCTGTACTGGCGGCTTCTGCCCAATTCAGAAACAAGGCGCGGGCGAGACCGGATGCTAGAGGTTACAGTTGCTGCTCAAGCAGCTTCGCAGCGTCGTGGTCAAGCGCCAGGTCGGCGTAGCACCGAGTCGCCATGGCTAACATCGCGTCTCCTCTCGCGGTCTGCTTGACCTGCGCGGCGAAGACAAGGGCCATGTAGAGGCCGTAGATGGACTGCGTGCGGTACTCCCGCCAGCAGTCATCCCAGGACCAATTCCCAATGCCTGCCGCGACGACCTGCGCGTGGTAGTCGGCGATCAGGTCCTGTTCGTGGCGGCGACGTAGCTCGACGGGCAGGCATACACCTAAGTAATACGACGCATCGATGGTTGGTGGTCCCAGCTTCACCGTCTGCCAGTCGACGACCGTGATCCGCGGGCTGTCCGGTGTCGTCCCCAGGAGCATGTTGTCCAACCGGTAGTCCCCGTGCAGCACGACCCGGGGACCTTCCCAGCCGCGTACCCATTTCGGGGCTAGCGGGGCAATCCGTTCAATCAGTGAGACTTGCTCGCGCTCAAGGTGCTCCCCGAAACGTTCGAGAACGGCCGAGGCCTGCCCGGGCACTTCGTCGAACAATGCAATGGTTCGGTTGTGATTCAGCCACTGCTCGCCGACAAGGTCGGGGTCGTTCCAGCGTGGTGCCTGCAGCCCGACGAGTTCCTGCAGCGCCGCTGCCGCTTGGTCGACCGTGCCGGCCTTGAGTACGTCGCCAGGCTCGGATCGGTCCGAGAGATCGGCCAGGACGAGGGTGGTCCACCCGTGCTGCGCATCGAACGCGGCGTAGTCACAGCGAGGCAGAGCCATTTGGAGACTGGGTGCGATCTGCCGGTAGAACTGGACCTCGGCCTCGTAGGCGCCGACGCGCACCCCCAATGCGCGGCTACCCTCGTCGACGGAAGCGAGCTTGACGATCACAGAATGCGGAGCGTCCGGTTCGGGTGCGTCGTAGGAAAGGGTGGCGCGCAGCAACGAACCGAGCTGGCCGGTTCCGACCATATTGGTGTCAACAGATTCAACGGTGCTGTTAGTGATGCGTCTCGCGCTGCGCAGCATGTCGGTGAACCACGCGGGCGTCAGATCCTCAGGTGTGCAAGCGATGGTGGTCTCATGAGTTGTGTACGGGGTCGTTTTCATCGATGGGTCCTCTCTCTGTCGGGCGTGCATGGCTGATTTGAGCGTGCACAAAATGCGTGCACGGGTCGGTCCCGAGTTTGCGCGGGTGCGCCGCTCTCGTGTCGGGTGGTTCACCGGTGACGTCTCGAAGTTCCCGTCGAGAGTCGGCTATTGCGTCTGCGCTCACGCATGTGAGGCGCATCTCGATCGATTGCAGTTGCGAAGCAGCGTCGGCGTCCACCGAAAGCTCTTCCGGTGTCGACATATCGGCGCGGTCGGGTCAAGCAAACTACTGTTCGATTGACCAGATTTGCTCTCACCGTTTGCGGTGCGGCTGACCGTTCGATCGATTTCGCGGCCGTTTTGAGATTCGGTTCACCCACATCACGCTGGGCTGAGGTTCATCTGACCGAACCGAGCTCGCCGATGGCGCCTTTGATCTGTTCACGAGGTGACCTTGGAGACCTGTTCGGTCCAGCTCTTGCCGCGCTGTGCCGTCAGTCCTTGCATGGACTGGGCTTCCTGCGATACGCCGTAACCGACCCGCCCGTCGGGCAGCGTCCATCGCATCATTGCGACGTAAACCAGAGCGCTGATGTAACAGACCCACGGTGCGCCAATTTCTGCGCTCCCATATAGATTCCATACCTTGCCGCGAACGTCGGTGACCTCGAGTTCGTGTGCGACGGTGACCACGCCGGTACGGATAGTGCGCAGCTTGAGGGCAGTAAGGCCGTGAACTACGCCATCGTCGAGGACGTAGCCATGAGCAAGGGCATGTTGCTCGCCGACGGGCTTGCTGTAGTCGCACAGCACTATCCAGTGAAAGACGAGATCTTCCCCGAAATGGGCGTGCTGCCAACCGCTGTCGGCCAGGTGCGTTTCTGGGCGCGGCCCCCAGCTGTGGTCCATGGTCTCGATGCAATCGACCTCATACTCCTTGCCACGCAGCTTGAGTGTGCCGGTAATACGACCGGTGAGGTCAAAATGCCCGTTGTAGGCGGTGCCGAGGCCGGAGCTCTCCGCTGCGGCCTTGGAGTCCGCAGTGGCCTTCGGGCTGTGCATCGGATCGCGAATGTCGAACGGTTCCATGAGCCCTTTGAAATCGACGTGGAGTTCAGTGTCATCGAAGCCGACGTAATCGATACGGTAATCCCGGGGATTGGAACAGCGAATTCTCAGGCCCGTCGGAGTTGTCATGTCCGTCATGGTTTCCGGCGCGGGTAGGTGCTGGTGGTTGTCGTGGTACAGGCACTCGGCGCGGGTATCCGCTAAAGCGCCGAAAGCGGTGACGTCCGCTGACATCACGCCCAGGCCCTTTCGATACACCACATAGACCGAGACCATCAGGCGCTCTTCCGGAATAGTGATGGCAAAGTAGGTGGTCTCCGCCCACAGGTAATCGGCGGTGGGTGGGATGTGGAAGTCGATATCCTTTTCGGTGATCAAAGTCGTCTTTTCCTTGATTTTGAGATGGCTCGGTAGTGAAACGAGCGCTGGGGCAATGCAATGGTGTTGGTGGTTGCCCTCAGTCGCCTTCGATGACCTGAACTGCCTAACCCGCCAGGGGCGTGGCTTTTCCGAGGATGAGTCCGCCATCTACGGGAAGGCTGATGCCGGTTACAAAGCTTGCGGCGTCGCTCAGGAGAAACGACACTGCCGCAGAAATCTCACGTGTCTCGCCCATGCGGGGGATGGACTGGAATTTGACCGAGTCGTTGAGCGTATTTTTGAGGTCTTGGTTCGAGTCCATCGCTTCGCGCAGCATGGGCGTCTGGACGATCCCAGGGTGAAGCGCGTTCACTCGTATACCGAACTTGCCGTAGTCAATTGCAGCCGACATCGTCAGGCCATTGATTCCTGCCTTGGTGCTGCAGTACACCGACAGGTTTTCGTAACCGATGAGGCCGGCACCGGAACCGATGTTGACAATCGCACCCGCCCGCGCCTCGAGCATGTCTGGAGCTACCGCTTTGATGCCCAGGAATACGCCCTTCAGGTTGACGCCGACAACCCGGTCGAACTGGTCGACCGAGGTTTCGTGCAATGGTGCGGCGAATTCGACACCGGCATTGTTTACGAGCGACGTGATGGGCCCAAAGTGCGCGTGGACCTTGCCAATCGCGTCCGTCCAGGACTGCTCGGAGGTCACATCGAGATGGATGAAGCGTGCGCTGTCTCCGAGTTCTGAGGACACCGCCTGCCCTTCTTCCTCAAGAACGTCTGCGATGACGACGCGTGCACCGTCATCAACGAGCGTCCGCACGTGAGCAGCTCCCATGCCGCGCGCTCCGCCGGTAACTATGACGACTTTTCCTTCGAGATTGGCCATTCTGATAGATCTCCGTTCGAGTTATTCGTTTCGGGCTTGACATTCGAGCGTGAAAACTCAGCGCGGTCGCGAACTTGGATTCTCAGAGCATCTCTAGTGCGATAAGGACGCAGCAGCACGGCACCGAGTGGGTGTCCCATGCCTGACCTGTTCGTGACCGTCATCACAGATTATCCTGAATGTGACTTATCAGTCAACAAATTGCTCGAACGCCACCTCCAGACGAGCCAGTCCTCGGACCCGAGTGATTGTCTCCGCTGCATATTTCTCGGCCAGCCGCACTTGACTGAACCATCAATTTCCGATGCACTGAGCTAACGGAGGAAGCGGCAAGCACGCGGGAGACCGGGTTGACCACTTGGCCCGGAGCCTTCACGCCCGTCAAGTCGCCGAGGCAGGTGCGATGGACCTTGGGCCTGCCGGCTTGAGTGAAGCGGCCAGAAGCTCTGTGCGCCGGTATAATTCGGTCAGTTCCGAGGCGATTGGTGACGGGGGCAACTATGCCGGCTCGTCTTTGAGACCCGACGAAGATGTGAAGAGCTCTTCGTCGGTCAGCTTCCCGGTCGCCAGGTGCTAGTCCTGCCTGACCGCAACGGCCTACCCGTCGGCGCGCACCCGGCAATCCGCCCGAGACGAGTGCTAACTCGTTAGAGACAGCAAACATCCGTGTCCGGGGTGACGCGAGGGTAGGCCAGACAGCCAACTCGTTGCGCTGCGCCGGCTGACAGCCGAAACGCTTGTATCAGACGTATGTCACTCACGTCGATGTCGGCACCTCGCCGTTCCGTGAGCGGCGTGCGGATCCCTTGATCACGAAATCGCCTGTGCCATAGGGCCCGACGCTGCCGGACGTGCCAGTACATAGCAAGTCCGGCAGCGTGCGAGGGGATCATATATCGCGACAGTTCGATTCCGCGGGAACGCCGTTGAAGCGGTCAGTGATCCACGCCATGGTCCGCTCACCATCGACGAACGCTCCGAGTAGCGCGTTGACATCCAGCTTGTTCAGGAATGGAGGCTGCTCGTTGGTCCACAAGGTGACGTCAGCACCCATGTTGCACCAGTCGCGCGCCGTGTCACGCACGGCCAGGTACGGTCCGAAGGAATCCCAGCGATTGTGCGAAAGATAAATAGGACCAGTGGGTTTGATGTTGCCAAGGCGTTGATTGGCCAACAATGTCTTGAACGGGTCGACTTGGACCGCTGCAAAGATGTCGGTGTTGAACCAGAACTGTATATGACGGAACGCGTAGTCGATACCGGTCTGCAGCATGCACTGCCGACCCGTGTTCTCATACATTTCTAGACCACGCGGGGTCAGCA
Source organism: Mycolicibacterium cosmeticum (assembly GCA_016197365.1). GTDB lineage: Bacteria > Actinomycetota > Actinomycetes > Mycobacteriales > Mycobacteriaceae > Mycobacterium > Mycobacterium cosmeticum_A. The sequence goes on from JACPVS010000009.1 coordinate 300,111, forward strand.
CCCCGCGCACGGCCTGCTCGGTCTCTGGATAGGACGCGGTGATTCCCCGCAGCACCCACCCGAGCGCGCCCGCGAGGAAGTTGCCGTCGATCGGTCCCAGGACCTGCGCCAGGTCGGTAGGCGCACCACTGGCGTACGTGCCAACAACATCGAGCTCCGGTGCATAGCTGCTCGCCAGCTCAGCGGCAGACAGTGCTGCCTGCCCGCCAGATAGCCATCCCCAGAACGCCACTGGGCCCTGTGGGTCAAGAGAAGTACCGGGCAACTTCATTGCGGCCCGCGCCGCATCAAGCAAGGCCGTGCCTGCTGCGACTCGATTCAGAAATTGCGGGCTTTCCGGGACATGGACGCCCAGTCCCACTCCGTCGGTCACCACGATCGCAAATCCGCGAGCCAGCAGGGTGGCAACGAAACCTTCCTCGAGGTTGAACATCAAGTCGAACCCAGTGTCCAGCGAGGCATGAATACCCTGATTGAACAGTCGCGACGGAGCACACTGCTCACCCATCCCGTACGGGGCTGTCGCATACGCGAGCAAAGGCCGCGGCCCGTTTCCAGGCCAAGGCACATCCGGCTCGATGTAGGTTCCAGTGACAGCGACCGGCTTGCCCTGAGCATCGGTGCTGCGATACATGATTCGCGTACCTGTGCCCACAAACGCACCCAGTTGCCCGGATGGCTCCAAGACCAACCGTGACGGCTCCGTCCGAATGAGGTCACCGGGCGCCCCTTCTGGCAAAGGGATCGGCGGGGTATAAAACGGCCAATAATGTGACTCGTCGGCATGAGCAGTGGGTACACCCACTGCGACCGAGACAGTCGCCCCCACCAGCAGAGTTAAAGCTGCGACGAAGATTTTCCGCATCAGTCGGACCGTGTACGGCAGGTTCGATAGGCGATCGAGCGATCCCGCTGAAAGAGTTGTGCGAGTGCGCATTCGCGTTCTCTCACTGGTCGCGCTCTGCCTGTGGACCGCTAGGGGCATTTCAACTTCCTTTGCATAACAACGTCGAGCAGCGGACGCTGCCGGACGGTGAGCTCAGCGCCAGGTTTTCTGGCTTTGGTGGACAAGATCCTCGACAGAGAGACGCGGATACCGCTGATGGCGAGTCAGAGAACGGACAGGCGAAGTGCCCAACTCGTGTACCGATGCAACTCGCTCGCGCGAGCCGGTGAGCAACCGTCGAGTCTTAAGTACTGGTGTGCACTGGGCAGAGGACAGTGGGGTGCGGAGAACCTGCACACCGCCAATGGTCCGGGTGGCAAGAACGAAAGGCCCGCTACCACGACACAGGTGCACACGTTCAAACCCGCTTGATATCAACCCATCTGGCGATCTGCGTTAGCACACCCAAGCGGACCGGCGCCACCGTTTCACCTCCTTGACTGTCGAGAGTGCGGGTTGCGGGGTCCCCCCAGCGTCGGCAAAGAGCACCGTGGGGTGCGACTCATCACCATCGTGTAACGATGTGATCGTAACCACATGTTGATTGACTAGTCAACTCTGGTCCAGCAGATTCGACACGTGCTCGCCGAGACACTGTACAAATAAGGCATTTCAGCGCATTTATTGACTTGATACTTCAGTCAGAAATACTGTTGAGGGGGCGCAGGGCGTCGTCGACCGAGCACCGGAGTCAGCGCCAGTTTGCGCGCATCGCACCCCCACCCCGATGGGAGACGCGTTGGAATCAACCTTCTTAAGTCCCCAGGAGACTGAGCATCGCGATCACGATTCCGGCTGACCGCGAAACTCAACCACGCGGAGACTCTGTGAAAGGGCACGGAGGCCCGAGTCGATGAAAGTGGTCGAAAGGTGAGCTTGCTGAACACCGCGCGGTATACGGTGGCCCGTACATCGATCGTCTTTGGTCACCGTGGTGTGGCGATACCGAAGATCGCGGTGCGCAGTCGCCAGAATGCCAATACAGGTATGCGCTTCGCCGGGTCGGCGACATTGATCGCCCTGCGCGACACCCTGGCGCTCAACAGGATCCCGATCGGTGTGCGCTTGTTGCGTGTGAGTGTTGCTGGCTCTCGGTCGAAACGGACGAGGAGAACGACGATGCGCCGTTGGATGGGGTCATTGAATAGTGCTGGCCATGACGCCAACGCATTGACCGGGTGGGCGGCCGCCTCCCAGATCAACGTCGCCACCAAACTCCTGAAGCGCAAGGCGGGAAACATTGTCGGTTCGTTGCCGGCGACACTCACTGGGTGGGCTCCCTCCAGCGGCTCGCTGAAAGCATCCCCAAGCCCACAGAAGACGATTCCAGATCGTATCGAAAAGAAACGGGGTTTCAACCGTGGTCTGGACGCCCGTCCTCGATGCCGGCCGGCTGCGGTCAGCGCGAGTTCTGACTCCATCAGGAAGATCTCGCATACTAGGCGTCGAATACCCGCTGTTCGGGCTGACATCAAAGCTTCTCGGCGGCGCCGAGAGTTCATTAGGTCATGTCGTTGAAGCCCTTAAACCCGCCTAGGCACGATTCGTCCGCATCCGGTAACGATCTTGGAGCGCGCGCCCCCGCGGATCAGTTCGCACTTCCGTATTCGCCGGGCGAAGTCACTCAACCTCATGCGGCGCCCACCCTCAACGTTGACGAGCAGATGGTGACCTTCGCGTACCGATGGATGCCCTTCGGTGGGAGCGCCGACGAGGAAGTCTTCACCAGCTTCGGGCTGACGCCAGTCCAGTTCTACATGCGCGTCCGCGAGATACTCTTGAAGTGCGATGTGCCAGAGGAGTTCCGGCCAATTCACTACGGCTTTCTCAGCTATTGCGATCAACGGGTTCGCGACTACACGCGCAAACGATGACGAGGGGGCGAGTAGTCCGGATGGCGTGCGCCGGAGAGAGCAAGGCTGCAGGCGCAGGCTTCTTCAACGCGGCACGCGGAGTCAGTCGATTTGCCGCGCGGCGCCTTGCTCAACGCCGAGCGCCCTCTGCGCCGAACGCGGGGCGGCTGCTTGAGCAGAGCGCAGAGGGTGTGGTTCGACGCGCGGGACTTAACCCAAGCGCTCCACGACCATTGCCATGCCCTGGCCGCCACCGACACACATCGACTCGATGCCGAACGTCTTGTCGTGGGTGGCCAGGTTGTTCAGCAGCGTCGCGGTGATGCGGGCACCGGTCATACCGAACGGGTGCCCCAGCGCGATCGCACCGCCGGAGACGTTCAGCTTGTCCTCGTCGATGCCGAGCTCGCGCGCGGAGCCGATCACCTGGACGGCGAAGGCCTCGTTGATCTCGACCAGGTCGATATCGGAGATCGTCTTGCCGGCCTTGCCCAGAGCCTTGCGGATGGCCTCGATCGGGCCCAGCCCCATGATCTCCGGGGACAGCCCGGACACGCCGGTGGAGACGATGCGCGCCAGCGGGGTCAGGCCCAGCTCCTTGGCCTTGGTGTCGCTCATGATGACGACGGCGGCAGCACCGTCGTTCAGCGGACACGCGTTGCCGGCGGTGATCGTGCCGTTCGGGCGGAACACCGGCTTGAGCTGGCTGATCTTCTCGTAGGAGGTGCCCGCGCGCGGGCCGTCATCGGTGGACACGACGGTGCCGTCGGGCAGCGTCACCGGCGAGATCTCGCGCTCGAAGAACCCGCTCTTGATGGCTTCCTCGGCCCGGTTCTGCGACCGCACCCCCCAGCGGTCCTGGTCTTCGCGGCTGATGCCGGTGTAGGTGGCGACGTTCTCGGCGGTCTGGCCCATGGCGATGTAGACATCGGGAATGAGGCCGTCCTCGCGCGGGTCATGCCACGGGATGTCGCCCTCGGCCTGCGTGACGGTGCGCGCCTGAGCCTCCTCGAACAGGGCGTTCTTGCTGTTGGGCGCACCGTCGGCGGCACCGACGCCGAAGCGCGACACCGTCTCGACACCGGCGGAGATGAACACATCACCCTCGCCGGCCTTGATGGCGTGGAAGGCCATCCGGGTGGTCTGCAGCGACGACGAGCAGTACCGGTTGACGGTGGTGCCGGGCAGGAAGTCGTAGCCGAGCTCGACGGCCACCGCACGGGCGATGTTGTAGCCGGCCTCACCAGCGGGCTGGGCGCAGCCCATCATCAGGTCGTCGATATCGCGGGGATCCAGCGAGGGCACCTTGTCCAACACCGCGCGCACCATCTGGGCAGCCAGGTCGTCGGGACGCATGGTGGCCAGCGATCCCTTGACGGCGCGTCCGATGGGGGAGCGGGCGGTGGCGACGATGACGGCTTCGGGCATGACGTTCCTTTCATTGATTACAGATTTCAAGTAGTCACTCAGCGCCGTGGGAGCGCTGACATCGGCAGATCCGCATAAATCGGAAGTCCGGCAAGGTGGGAGCGGACGCTACGGCAGCGCAGGCTTCGCGCTATCGCAGGAGCGCCCGGCTCATCACGACACGCTGAATCTGGTTTGTTCCCTCATAGATTTGGGTGATCTTGGCGTCCCGCATGAACCGCTCGACCGGAAAATCGACGGTATACCCGGCGCCACCGAACAGCTGCACAGCATCGGTGGTCACCTCCATCGCTACGTCGGAGGCGAAGCACTTACTCGCGGCAGACACGAAGCCGAGATTCGGCTCCCCCCGCTCGGCACGTGCCGCCGCGCTGTAAACCATCAACCGGGCCGCCTCCACCTTCATCGCCATATCTGCGAGCATGAACTGCACACCCTGAAATTCAGAGATCGACTTGCCGAACTGCTTCCGCTCCTTGGTATACGCAATGGCCGCGTCGAGGGCGCCCTGGGCGATGCCGACGGCTTGAGCCCCGATAGTTGGCCGAGTGTGATCGAGCGTGGCAAGCGCAGTCTTGAATCCTGTTCCGGGTTCGCCGATGATGCGGTAATCCGGGATCCGGCAGTTGTCGAAATACAGCTCAGTGGTGGGGGAACCCTTGATACCCAGCTTGCGCTCCTTTGGCCCGACGGTGAAGCCTTCGTCATCGATATGCACTGCGAACGCCGAAATGCCGTCAGCGCCCTTGTCCGGGTCCGTCACTGCCATGACCGTGTACCAGGAAGATTCGCCGCCATTGGTGATCCACGCTTTGGCACCGTTGAGGATCCAGTGATCGCCGGCGGCTCTTGCGCGGGTCTTCATTCCCGCGGCGTCCGAACCTGCCTCCCGCTCACTCAACGCGTAGGAGGCGAGCGCTCCGTTGACGAGGTCACCCAAGACCAACTTCTTGAGTTCTTCGGATCCACGCAGGATTAATCCCATCGTGCCCAGCTTATTAACCGCGGGGATCAAGGACGCTGAGGCGTCAACTCGGGCAACTTCTTCGATCACAATGCACACTGCGACCGAGTCAGCACCCTGCCCGCCGTACTGCTCCGGTACGTGTACGGCGTTGAAGCCGGACGTGTTCAGAGCGGCCAACGCCTCTTCAGGGAAGCGAGAGTTCTGGTCACAGTCGGCTGCATGGGGCGCAATCTGCTTCTCGGCTAGAGCACGGACCGTGCTGCGCAGCGCTTCGTGTTCCTCGGGAAGTTGATACAGATCGAACGAATCAGACATAGTGGTACTTAGTACCACGTAATGGTACTGCGTTCAAAACGTAGCCTCGTCGCCGAAAAAAACTTCAGAGGAGATTGGATGTCGAAAACAAGTGTTCGGCAACGGATCGTTGCCACCGCCATCGCGCTGTTCGAGGAGAAGGGTTACGACGCAGTCACAGTTGAGGAGATCGCACGCCGCGCCGATGTTGGGCGGACAACCCTTTTTCGACACTTCGGATCGAAAGAACACTTGGTCTTTCCCGACCACGATGCATTGCTGGCCGACGCTGAGGCGAAGTTAACGGCCGCTACGCATCGCACTGCCTTCGCCACTGTCATCGGCTGTGCTCGGATGGTATTTGCGCACTATCTGTCCGAAGGGGAGATAGCCCAGGCCCGGTACCGCCTGACCAGCACCGTGCCCGAACTCCGTGATCGAGAGGTCGCCAGCATCAGCCAGTACACGAGACTGTTCACCCGCCATCTCCTCGCGCACCAGCCAGGGGGTGCCAACGCGGCATTAGAAGCCGAAATTCTGGCAGCAACGGTAGTCACCGCTCACAACTACGTCCTGCGTCGATGGTTACGTGCAGAGACCATCACCCCGGTTGACGACTTCTCGCGGGCCATGGACACAGCTACTGGCATGCTACAGACCACATCCCAAAAGCGAACCGCCATAATAGTTCTCGAGACCGAGGAGTCGCTGGATGCCCTTCTGCCCCGAATCGAACAAATTGCCAAAGGCTCCGCACGCTGACGCTCAATCAGCCAGCGGTATCACCCGATACCGCTCCAACCGACTGTTCATGAGTTGGCTCGCTCCTGCACCTGCGTGTGGCTCGGTCGCCGTCGCGGAGTGAGATCAGCGGATGGTCCAGCCTCCGTCGACGCTGATGGTTTGACCGATCACATACGTCGACTCGTCACTTGCCAGGAACAGCAGCGCACCGTCCAGTTCGTGTGCAGCACCGAAACGGGCGATTGCCGCTCCACGCTCGACGAAGGACATGGCTTTCGGGTCGTTGAGCATCCCGCCGGTCATTTCGGAGGGAAACCAGCCTGGAGCGAGTGCGTTGACCCGCACACCCCGGCGGGCCCATTGGGCAGCAAGCTCGCGAGTGAGGTTGACGACACCCCCTTTGCTCGCGCAGTACCCGGCCTGTGCGATCGGAGAGGATGCGACGAGCCCCAGCGCGGAGGAGATGTTGACGATCGAGCCGGAGCCTTGGGCAAGCATGACCCGGCCGGCCCGCTGGCTCATGGTAAAAAGCCCAACGAGGTTCACCTCCACGACGTCTCGGAAAAGTTGGATATCCTCGTCCTCAGCAGCGACAGTGTCGCCAATGCCGGCGTTGTTGACGAGAATGTCAAGGTTGCCTGACACTCCCCTGGCTGTTTGGACGATGTGGTCGCAGTCTTCCTCTGAGGTGACGTCCATAGCTACCGGAACAATGCGGGCGCCCAGTTCTTCACCGAGGGCGGTCAATCGCGAGAGGCGCCGACCGCCGACAACGACCGTCGCGCCTGCGGCATGCAGGACCCTGGCGAATCGCTCACCCAAACCGCCCGTGGCACCGGTGACAATGGCTACCCGCCCCTCGAGCGAGCGACTTGAAATTCTCAGATCCGTGATGACGGGGCCCCTATCTTCATTGCAGCCAGGTAGCGGCTGCGGAGATCATCGGCAAGGCTGTCGATGCCTTCGGCGTCTGTCGCAGACGTGCGAAAAACAGGGCGGGCGCGATCGTCCCCGACCCGGTATGGCACGTTACGCAGCTGGCGAAGCAACTGGTCGGCCCCCGGCCGGTCGCCCTTGGTCACCACGAAAAGGTCAGCGACTTCCTGGATTCCCGCCTTGATCGCCTGAATCGAGTCACCCAGGCCGGGCGGCATGGCGCAGATCGTGCAGTGCGCGGTCGAAGTGATGGCGATGTCTGATTGACCCGCTCCGACCGTCTCCACGATCACCGTGTCGAAGTCCGCGGCTGCGACCGCCTTGATGACGTGATCGAGGGCTGCGATGACCCCGCCGACTCCACCGCGGCTGCCGAACGAGCGCACGAATACGTCCGCAGATCCCGCCACTCGGGAGAAACGGATCCGGTCGCCCAGCACCGCGCCGCCCGAGACCGGGCTGGAGGGATCGACCAGAAGGACGGCGACCCGGCCGCCACGCTTTTGCAGGGCCGGAGTCAGATGACTGATCAGCGTGGACTTGCCGGCGCCCGGTGGGCCGGTGATGCCTATCGTGAATGCGCGGTGGCGACCCTCGTCTAGTCGGCGGGCCAACTCACGACCAATGAGCGAGCTGTTGACTATTTCGCTGACGGATCTGGACAGACGCCGCCGGTCTCGGGCGAGGATCCCCGTGAAGAGGCTTTCAGCCGATTCAGTCATCGATGCGTGACTTTCGTTGCGCGGCAAATCGGGCGAAGGTCTCGGCGATGGAAGCCAGCGTCTCGCCGCCCCGGAAGATGGCGGCGACCCCGACGGCCACGAGCGGGTCGACATCGAACGGGCGGATCGTGCCGCCGACAACGACAGGGACGTCGTGCGCTCCCTTCGCGCGCAGGCCCTCAACGACCTGAGTGGTCACGTCTACCTGCCCACCCGACATGAAGCTTAGTCCGACGACGTCGACGTCCTCATCGATCGCGACGTCGATAACGTCTTGGGGTGTTTCGTAATCGATGAGCACGACCTCCATCGCGGCGTCGCGAAGCGCTGCTGCGACGGTCTTGATGGCACGGTCGTGACTGTCGATAAAGCTCTTGGTCAAAAGCACGCGAAGCGTCTGATTGTCCATATCCACCTACTTGTTTCGTCCGAAAATTTCGAAGAGCACGGTCTGCATCTCGCCTAGGGTTGCATCGGCCAAGGCCGCATCGACGAGGGCCGAAGTGCACGAGCCGATATTGTTGCCGGCCATCACGTTGATGGCCGCGCGACGCAGCGCCTCCAACGCCGCCTCCGTTGCGGCGTCGTCCCGCTCTGCACGGTGGCGCTCCAGATCCTCAAGCGCCAGCTTCGCGGCCATCGGATCGGGCTGGAAGACCTTGGTCTGGTCGGCCTCGTCGACGACGTATTTGTTCACCCCGACCATGACGCGTTCGCCGCGCTCGACCTCCTGGCGCCACTTGTAGGCAGAGTCGGCCACCTGCTCCTGAACCCATCCACTTTCAATGCAGGCGACCAGACCACCCATTTCGTCGATGTCGTCGATGATCGCCTGGGCTGCCGCTTCGAGGTTCGAGGTCAGTGACTCGACATAGTAGGAACCGGCCAGGGGGTCAGAAACTTTCGTGACTCCGGTCTCTTCGGCGATGATCTGGCTTGTGCGCAGCGATAGCGTCACCGCTTCCTCGCTCGGAATACCGAGGGCCTCGTCGTAGGCGTTGATCGTCATTGCGTTGACGCCTGACATGACCGCGGCCAGTGCTCCGTAGGCATTGCGAACCAAGTTGTTGAGCGGCTGCTGCACCGTCAGCAGCGACCCGGCGGTCTGGGCGTGCATGCGGGCCATCAACGAGCCGGAGCGCTTACAACCGAACCGCTCCTTGTTGATGCGGGCGTACATCCGTCTCAGTGCGCGCGTTTTCGCCACGTCTTCGAAGAAGTCCTCGCCGTAGCGCATGTGGAAGCCGTAGCGAGGCACCACCGTGTCGGGGTCGATGCCCAGCGTCACGCACTCTTCGTTGAGGGCGATGATCGTCGCCATACTGAAGGCCAGGGCCTGAACTTGGGTGGCGCCCGCCTCACAGATGTTGTGCTCGCTGACGGTGAGGGTGTTGAACTTACGGGCATGCTGCGCACAGTATTCCGCGAGATCCACGCACAGGCGGTAGCTGCCGCGCGGGGAAAAATTCATGCCTCCGCAATGGCCGAAGAAATCCCAGATGTAGTTGGTGATGTTGCCCGAGACCTCGTGGCCGTCAAAGCCCATCCGCCGGGCCGCGGCCAGATAGAGCGCGAGCATGGCAGGCGACCCGGCGTTGCACACCATTGAGACGTGGGTCTTCTTGAGGTCTTTGCCCGCAAAGAGCACCTCGTAGTCCGACGCTTTGCTTATCGAGACGCCACAATCGCCGATACTGCCTCGTACCGCAGGAGTGTCGGGGTCGAAGCCCATGGACGTGGGCATGTCGAAAATGATGTTGTAGGCCTCAGCGCCGAAGTATCCTTTGGCGCCGTTGGCTTCCTTGATCAGGTCCATCCGCTCACGTAGCTGGCTCGCGACGCCGTAGCCGATGATCTGCAGATCCATCCACGGCTGATGCTGGTAATGAATCGGATAGACGCCCCGGGTGTAGGGGTACTGACCAGGTTCGCTGAGGTCCGATTCGCCCTGTCTATCCAGATCGAGCGGATCGTAGACCGGCTTGATGGTGAGACCGGACCTACTTTCGGTGGTGAACTGGGTGTCGCCGTAGCGATCGGACTTGGCCAGCTCCCACGCAGCGCGTCGCTGCTCGGCATCAGCCCGGGTGGTGTGATCAAGCATGGTTACTCCTCATTGCTCGTAGACCCGCCGCGATGAACTCAGGCACCGCCTCGCCGGCGCGGTCGAAACCCTCGCCGACAGTGGCGCCGGCTTCGTAGCGGTGGTTGATCCCCTGCGCAATCACTGCCACCTTGAAGTTGGCCAGCGCAACGTAAAAGCTCCAGTGCGGCAGATCACGATCAGCGGCGTGCGCGTAACGCTCCGCGAGGGCAGCAGCCGAGGGCAGCCGCGGACTGGTCCAGGCCGCAGACTGGCCGAGCGCCAAGTCAAGCGCCGGATTGCGGTAGACACACATCAATGCCGCATCGGCGAGGGGATCACCGATAGTCGACATCTCCCAATCGACCACCGCGTTCACGGCGGCATAATCGCCGCTCAGAATCGTATTGTCGATGCGGAAGTCTCCGTGCACGAGCGCCACTCGCGACTCCGACGGGACAGAATCCGCAAGCAGCGCGTGCAACTGGTCGAGGTCGCTGGAGTCCTGAGTCTTGACTCGCTGCCACTGGTTGGCCCATATCGCCACCTGCCGGCTGAGATAGCCTTCTGAACGCCCAAAGCCACCCAGGCCTGCGCTTGTGTGATCGACCTGGTGCAACCCCGCCAGCGCCCGGACCAGCTCATCGACACAAGTCTCGACCTGGGCGTCGGTCAGGGCCGAGAGGTCTTGCCTGGTTTGTATCGCGCTGCCCGCGACAAAGCCGACCACACTGAACGGCGCTCCGAGAACAGAGGGGTCCTCGCACAACGCAATTGCGGGTGCAACCGGAACACCAGTGCCCTGCAGCGCTGCAATGACGCGAAATTCTCGGGCGACATCATGGGCCGAGGGCGTCAATCCCGCAGTCGGGGGGCGCCGCAGCACCCACCGTGAGGAATTGTCGGTGACCAGGAAGGTGAGGTTCGACTTGCCGCCCGTGATCAGTGACGCACGAAGATCGCCGTCCATGGGGATGCCCGCCTTTTCGAAATAGGCTCGCAGAGAGGACAACTGGAGGACGGGGTGAGTTTGGGTCGTCATGCGGGTACCCCCTGGCCGTTGCGGGCGGCGGCGAGCGCGCGTTTGGCGATGGCCCACCGGTGGACCTCGGACGCACCGTCGTAGATGCGGAATCCCCGCACTTCGCCTGCTATGCGCGCCACCGGGAGGTCGCCCGAGACACCGAGGCCGCCGCACATCTGGACCGAGCGATCAGCAATGCGGAAGATGGCCTCCGCTGCAAAAGTCTTTGCAATAGAAGTGGATTGGTTGGCATGCTCTCCGCGATCGAGTTCCTGGCATGCTTGCATCAGAAGGGCTCGGGTGGCGGCGATGTCAATCTCGTTGTCAGCCACCATCTGATGGACCATGCCGAGATCGCTGAGCCTTCCGCCAAATGCCTGCCGTTCGCAGACATATGCCACTGCGATGTCGTGAGCGCGGCGCGCTGCCCCGAGCCAACGCATGACGTGCGTCATGCGAGCCGGTCCGAGCCTTACCTGGACGGCGCTGAAGCCGTTGTCGACGCCTCCGAGCACGCCGCTGTCGGGTACGAACAGGTCATTGAAGTGGACCTCACAGTGGCCACCGATCATCGACTTGTCCAAGGTCTCGATGTGACGTCCGACCACCAACCCTTGCGTCTGGGATTGGGTGACGAACATGGTTCCGCCACCCCGGTCGCCAGGGTTGCCCGAGGTGCGGGCGAAAATGATGAAGAAGTCTGCTCCGTCGGCTCCCGTGATGAAGTGCTTGTAGCCGGTGATCCGCCAGCCGCCCGCAACCCGCTCGGCGCGGGTGGTGAGCGCAGTGGGGTCTGACCCTGCACCAGGTGCGGGTTCGGTCATCGCGAACGCGGAGCGAACCTGGCCGGCGGCCAACGGTGCAAGGTACTGCTCCTTCTGCTCGGGCGTCGCGATGTGTTCGAGCATGTGCACGTTGCCCTCGTCGGGGGCTGCAATGTTCAAGGCGACGGGCCCGAACAGGGAGTAGCCGGCTTCCTCGAATACGGGGGCGCGGTCAACCATGTTCGCTCCATGTCCGCCATACCTGCGCGGGGCGTGCGGGGCGAAAACTCCGGCCTCCTGGGCCAGGTGCTGAAGCCTTTCCCTCAGCTGATCGCCGCCCGCCGCCGTGATGTCGCCCGCGTGCTGATCTTCAATAGGAAGCACTTCCGTGCGGATGAAATCGCGGGTTTTCCGAGTGAGTTCGGCCACGTCGGGCTTTTCCAGATCTTGAATCATTGCGGATGCCTCCAGGGCGTATTGGGTCGTCGCGGGAGCCGTGAAACCTTTGCGACCACGCGGCGTGTCAACGTGGCAACTGGTGGAGTCAACGGATACTGGTCGGGGTTGTCCCTGCGGCGGGACTTGTCGCCCACTGCGTCGGACGTCGCTCCAGAAAAGCGCGCACCCCCTCCTTCGCGTCGGGCGAGGCGAAGTAACGTGCTGACAGTTCGCCCATTTCAGCAAACTGCCGGCGTAGTACTTCCGGACTGGGTTGCAGCAAGCGTTTGGCTCCGGACAGTGCACTGGGCGCTCCGAGGCGAAGCTGCTCGGCAAGGTCTGCCACGCGATTGTCGAGATCCGCGGCCGGGCACACGTCGCTGATCAGGTTGATTTCGGCAGCGCGTGCCGCGTCGAAGGTCTCACCCGTCAAGAACAGGCGCTGTAAAGCGACTGGAGCGACTCGGAGTCGCAGGGGCACCGAAATGATCGAGGGCACCACGCCGATGCGTACTTCACTGAACGCGAACGTGACTTCAGGCGCTGCGACGGCGAAATCGCAGGCAGCGATCAAGCCGATGCCGCCGGCTCGCGCTGGGCCTGCAAATTTGGCAATGACCGGTGTGCCGGCACCCAGCAGGGCGGTCAGGATCCCGATGAGCTCTTGGGTCGCCTGCTGGGGATCGCCGTCGTGGGCCTCGCTGAGGTCTGCGCCGGAACAGAACACCGGACCACTATGGGTGAGGATGATGGTGCGGACGGACTCGTCGGCATCGACCGTCTGCAGGTGCCGAGTAAGGTCGCGGCGCAGTCGGCTGGACAGTGCGTTGCGGTTGTGCGGCGAGTCGAGGGTGATCGTCGCGACCCCGCCCTTGATGTCGAGCCACACCAGGTCAGTGTCGATCGGTGGCGCTTTCATCGCACCCACCCTCCGTTCTGCGCGCCGTGATGCAGCAGCGCGTCTGGGATAACTCGGTGCTTCGCTCTCACGTACTCGGCCAAGCCCTTGCCCTGGGAATCAAGGTCGAGGTTCGCCGCCACACCCTGACCGAGCAGGCCGACGATCGTGACACCGCACGCACGCAGATGAGGCAACTCCCAAATCTTGAGCTGATGGCCGGCCGCCTCGGGGATCAAGTCATAGACGGCGTCCTCGCTCCACCAAGATCGGAGCCAGCGATGCGCGTCGTCATCGCGCGCCCAGATCCCGAGGGTGGCGTTGCCCGCCTTGTCCCCGGAGCGGCCACCGAGAATGGTGCCGAGCGGGCAGCGCGTCACTGGGCCGCCCACCACAGCCGTGGCCTGAAGCTGCGAGTCCGGGATACCTGGGGCTGGTTCTCCTGTCGGGGGCGGCACCACCTCGATGGTGGCTTCGCCCACGATCGTGACTCGTTGGGGGAAAATGGCAGCTGGCATGAGAGTTGGCCAGAAAATGGTCATTTCGGTTGCGGGTCCGGGTGGGGACGTGAAGTAAAGGCCCGGATAGCTGGATAGACCGGTCTCGATAGCCGCGCGCGCGAAGTGATTGACGGTGTCGCGGCACGGATCGGCCACCGTGACGGTCAGTAAGGCGACGGAGTCGGTGATGGTTGCCGGATCGGGTTGGTCGCCGCGCACCAGCCGGACCGATACGCGTTCGAAGGCGGCGCGCCCGCCTGGCATCACCTCCCACAGCGCCTGCTGGGCCAATTCGGCTTTGGCTTCGATGGCACCGCCGGTAAGAACGAAGGTCATCTCGTTTCGCCAGCCGCCAGAGACGATGGCGCCGACTTTGACCGTGTCGGGCGCGGGTTCGCCGCGCACACCGGTGACCTTGACTCGGTCCGCACCCATGTCCTGCAGCTGCACCGTGTCGAGTCGCACCACCACGTCGGGGTTCGCGTAGCGGGGTCCGTCGATCTCATACAGCAGCTGCGCGGTGACGGTCTCGATCGTGACCGCTCCCCCGGTGTCGGGGTGCTTGGTGATGACCGACGAGCCGTCAACGGCGATCTCGGCCAACGGAAATCCGACGTGCTGCATACCGTCCAGCTCGTGGAAGAAAGAGAAGTTCCCTCCGCTTGCCTGGGCTCCACACTCGATGATGTGGCCCGCCACGACCGCGCCGGCGAGGGCGTCCCAGTTGGTGCGGGCCCATCCGAAGTGCCAGGCTGCTGGGCCGACGATGATCGCTGCATCGGTGACGCGTCCGGTGACGACCACGTCGGCACCGGCGTCCAACGCTTCTTTGATGCCCCAGGCGCCGAGGTAGGCGTTGACGACGAGGGGCTCCTCGCCGATTGCCGTGAACGGCTCACCCGAGTCGAGATGCGGTGCTTCCCAATTTGTTTCACTGCGTGCGCGCGCAAAAGCGTCGGTGGCGTCATCACCGTCGACGACAGCGACCTTGACAGACAGGCCGGCCCGCTGGGCCGCCTCAGAGATCTTCTCTGCGCAGGCATGGGGATTGAGGCCGCCGGCATTGGAAACAATCTTGATGCCGCGCCGCAGGCAGATACCGAGCACGTCCTCGATCTGGTTGACGAAGGTGCGGGCAAAGCCGCTGTGGCTGGAACGATTTCGCTGCTTGGCCAGCACACCCATGGTGAGCTCGGCGAGCCAGTCGCCAGTCAGGACGTCGATGTCGCCGCCTTCGACCATTTCGCGGGCGGCAGAAAGGCGGTCGCCGTAGAAGCCGGAGCAGTTGGCGACTCGCAGTGAGGCCGGCGTGCTCACTGCCCGTCCTCCGCTGCGAGGGTGACCAGGACCGTGTGGGCGTCGACGTACTGGCCTACCGATACGTGGACGGCTTCGACCTTGCCATCGACGGCGGCGGTGGCTGGGTGCTCCATCTTCATTGCCTCGACAATGACCAGCTTCTGTCCTGCAGTGACGGTGTCCCCAGCTGCGACGTTCACGCTGACTACGGTGCCGGGGATGTCGTTCACCGGCCCGAGTGCCGACGGGCCTGCTGCGCTGTCGGGCCCGGGAAGTCGCGGCTCTGGGCGCCATGCACTTTGGCTGGTGACATCGTTCACCCACACCGAGCCGTCCGGGTAGGTCCGTACGGTGCACGGGTAGTCGACTCCGGCATAGCCGACCGTCACTCCCTCACCGCGAAGGTGACGCAGGGTGCACCGGTGCTCTTGCCCCTCAACAACAATCAGCAGGTCCGTGTCGCCGCTCCAGGCACCAAGCCGGTAACCGATGGACAGCGCCTGTTCGTCGCCTTCTCGGCGCCAAACGGCGGAGGCGAGGGGATGCGCCGGCATGGGGCGAAAGCCCGGCCCCGCAACGTTTCGCAGAGGATGGTCGGCGCCGCGGCGGGCAGCGCTCACCGCGACGGCCGCCGCCAGGTGCACTGCCCCGGGCGTTGCGGACGGCGGGTCGAGAAGGTCGGGATGATGTTCGAGGAAGTCGGTGCGGGTCTGGCCGACCAGATAGTCCGGATCGCGGAGCAGTGCGGCGAGGAAACTGCGATTGGTCCGCACGCCGTGGACCTTCGTGGCATCGAGGGCGCATGCGAGAGCGGCCGCGGCATCCATGCGGTTGTCGGCGAAAGAGATGACCTTGGCGATCATGGGGTCGTAGAACGACGAAATCTGTGTCGGCGCGCTGACTCCGTCTTCGTATCTGATGCCGGCGCAGACCGGGTGCTCATAGAAATAGAGGGGGCCCGGGGTGGGCAAATAGTCCTGCGAGGGGTCCTCGGCGTACAGGCGCACTTCGATGGCATGCCCGGAGAATCGGATGTCCTTCTGTGTGAGCGCAAGCGGCTCGCCCCTGGCCACCCGCAGCTGAAGCGCGACAAGGTCGAGCCCTGTGACCTCCTCGGTGATGGGGTGCTCGACCTGGAGCCGGGTGTTCATCTCCAGGAAATAGAAGCCGCCGGTCTCGTCGTCGTAGAGATACTCGACTGTTCCGGCGCCGACGTAGCCGAGTTCTGTCACCAGTGAGACCGCGGTGGCGCCCATGCGTTCGCGGACCTCCGGAGTGATGACCGGCGACGGTGACTCCTCCAGTACCTTCTGGTGACGGCGCTGAATCGAGCACTCGCGCTCACCGAGATGAATCGCGTTGCCGTGGTCGTCTCCGAACACCTGGATTTCGATGTGGCGTGACAGCTGCAAATAGCGCTCAAGGAACACGGTCGAATTTCCGAAGAGGCTGGCACCCTCGCGACGAGAGGACGCCACCGCATCGTTCAGCTTGTCCTGGGACTCCACTAGGTGCATCCCCTTGCCGCCGCCTCCGGCGACGGCTTTCACCAGGAGCGGGAAGCCGACTTCACGAGCGGCGTCAGCCCATTCTTCAGGGTTGTCCCCGGTAATCGTGGCGTCGGGGAGCACCGGTACACCGGCCTTACGTGCCCACTCCTTGGCCCTGTCTTTGAGGCCCATTTCGCGCATGGAGTGCGGGCTGGGACCTACGAAACGAATGCCTGCGGAGGCGCAGGCCTCGGCGAATTCAGCGTTCTCCGAAAGGAATCCGTATCCGGGATGGATCGCGTCGGCGCCGACTCGCTGAGCGGCAGCGAGAATTTTCTGCCACACGAGGTAAGACTCTGCGGTGCTCGCGCCGCCGATCGGGACCGCCAGGTCGGCATCGGAGACGTGCGGTGAACCGGCGTCGGGATCGGAGTAGATCGCGACGGTTCGGATGCCCATGGCTCGCGCAGTTCGGATCACGCGCCGCGCGATCTCTCCGCGGTTGGCGATGAGCAGGGTGGTGATGGGCTTGATTGTCATGGGGGTGCTCACATTCGGAAGGTGGCGAAGGCGTGGGTGCCGCCGACTGGCGCGGAGTGGGTGGCCGACAGGGCGAGGCCGAGAACCGTTCTTGTGTCTCGGGGATCGATGACGCCGTCGTCCCAGATTCGGCCTGTGGCGTAGAGCGCGCCCGACTGCTGCTCGATCATGTCCTCGATCTCCTGACGCACCTTTGCGTCGTCGGCGTCGCTGAACTCGGCGCCCGAACGCTGCGCTGCGCCGCGCCGGATGATCGACATGACGCCGCCGAGCTGTGCGCCTCCCATGACGGCAATCCGGTGGTTGGGCCACGTGAAGACGAAACGCGGGTCGAACGCGCGGCCTGACATGCCGTAGTTGCCGGCTCCGTAGGACGCGCCGATCATCAGGGTCAGGTGCGGAACCGCAGAATTGGAGACGGCATTGATCAGCTTCGAGCCGTCTTTGATGATTCCGCCCCGTTCGGCGGCAGAGCCCACCATGAACCCGGTGATGTTCTGCACGAACAGCAGGGGGATATTGCGCGCGTTGGCGAGCTGGATGAAGTGCGCACCCTTGTTCGACTCGTCGGAGAACAGGATTCCGTTGTTCGCCACCACCCCGACCGGATAGCCGGCGATGGACCCCCAGCCGGTCACCAATTGAGGACCGAAGAGCGGCTTGAACTCGCTGAAGCGGGAACCGTCCAGCACGCGACCCAGTACCTCGCGCACCTCCACGGGGCGCTTCGGATCAGCGGCTGCACAGCTGAGGAGCCCCTCAGGATCGAGCTGTGGCGTGTCTGCGGGCAACGTCGGTCCCGGGCCGGCCTTGGTCCATCCCAGGTCAGCCACGATCTGCCTACCCAACCTCAAGGCATCACGTTCGTCCTCGGCCAGATAGTCGGCCAGTCCCGAGACCCGGGCGTGCATCTCGGCGCCGCCGAGCGATTCATCGTCGATGTCTTCGTTGATGGCCATTTTCACCAGCGGTGGCCCACCGAGATAGACCGTCGCTGCCTCTTTCACCAGGACGGCGTACTGGCTCATGCCGGGCACGTAGGCGCCACCGGCCGTCGAGCTACCGAAGACCAGCGAGATGGTCGGGATGCCCTTGGCCGTGAGGCGGGTGATCTCGCGGAACACCTGCCCGCCGGGAACGACGATGTCGGCCTGCCGGGGTAGATCCGCTCCCCCGGACTCCACGAGGCTGATCAGGGGCAAGTGGTTCCGGTCGGCAATTTCTAGGGCGCGGAGCTGTTTTGCGACAGCATCAGGATTGAGAGAACCGCCCTTCACCGTCGGCTGGTGGGCGATGATCATGCACTCGACACCCGAGACCGGACCGATACCGGTGATCATCCGGCCGCCTGGCTGTTCATTCGGATCGTGGGCACCCGCATAGCAGGACAGCTCCAAGAACGGCGCGTCTTCATCCAGAAGTAGATCGACACGTTCGCGGGCGAGCAGTTTGCCCCGGGAGCGGTGACGGTCCACCGCTTTGGCTCCTCCCGACGCCACGATCTGGCTGGCCAGTTGCCCCAGTGGCACCAACGCCTCCAACATGGCGCGGCGATCGGTCTCGTACTGCTCGGAACGAGGATCGAGCCGAGTGGTGATGACGGTCATCGGAATACCTCAATCGAATGGAACACGGACGGTGAACTGCACTGGTCCTGACGCCAAGAGCGGACGTGACCGCACAGTGAGCGCCAGTCGCGGGAGATGGGTGCGCGATGCACTGCTCCGACCATCTCTCAATTTGATTAGTGAGTCAAGTCTCATCACGAGAGATTCCGGTTTCTAAGACCGTCAGCGAGCGAACCGCGGTTAAATTTTCTTGACTTGCAAGTCATGTTGTGTCTACCGTCACAGTGGGCGGTCGATCAGCGGGCGGAGATAGCTCCCCACGACCAGATGACGGCGCCCTGACCCAAACGCGGACAACCGGTTGGCTGTTCGCCTCTTTAGGAGATTGTGAAATTCATGGCGAGTGTCGAATCCGGGCTTCTCAAAGCCCTGTACGAATCCATCGTCGGTCGCATGGCCGCGGACCCAGACATGGACCTGGTGACGTTGCGGTCGATGTTCGAGGAGCTTGGCTCGCTGGCCAAAGAACCCGAGGACGTCACCTACGCCGAGATCGACCAAGACGGAGTCCGAGGGCTGTGGTGTCTCCCGGTCGGCGCACCGGACGACCGGGCGATTCTCTACACCCACGGCGGCGGCTTTGTCGGCAACACCGCAAGCAGCCACCGCAAGCTCAGCGCTCACCTGGCCGGGTCGGCTGGAGTCCGTGTGTTCAGCCTCGAATACCGGCTCGCACCGGAGCACCCTTTTCCCGCACAGGTCGAGGACTCCTTGGCCGCCTACCGTTGGCTGCGCAGCCAAGGGTTGCCGCCCAACCAGATCGCGACCGCCGGGGACTCCGCGGGAGGCAACTTGGCGATTACGCTCCCGCTACAGCTCAAGGACCTGGGCGAGCCCGCCCCAGCCGCCGTGGTCGCCTTCTCGCCGTGGCTGGATATGGAGCACCTGGGCGAGACACTCAAGACCAATGCCGAAAAGGACGCACTGGTCAGCACCGCTGTCGTCACCATGCTGAGCCAGATGTTCCTCGGCCAGAACGGGTCACCCACGGCCCCTCTCGCCAACCCCCTGTTCGCTGACTTCGCAGGTTATCCACCTCTGCATGTAGCTGCCAGCACGGACGAAGCACTTTTCAGCGACTCCGAGCGGCTTGTCGAACGCGCAACCAACGCCGGCGTCACCACCGAGCTACGCGCCGTGAACGACCAACAGCACGTCTTTCCCTTCCTTGCCGGACGAGCACCCGAGGCCGACGAAGCCATCGCCGCCGCCGCCGCATGGATTCGGCGACACCTCGCGGACTAATACGCAACCACAGCAACACATCCCGACAACCCGACCTCAAGGACTGACCCATGCCACAGCAGAATGCGACCCACTCCCACACCGACGCACTCGTCATCGGCGCCGGATTCGGCGGAGTGCGCACCCTGATCGAACTCAACAAACTTGGCCTCTCGGCCATCGCCCTGGAGGCCGGCACCGACGTCGGTGGTACGTGGTACTGGAACCGCTACCCGGGAGCACGCACTGACAGCGAAAGCTGGTCCTACTGTTTCCCATTCCCGGAGATCGAACAGGCATGGAACTGGTCTGAGCGCTATCCCGGTCAGGCGGAGGTGCAGCGCTACGTCGCCTTTGTTGCCGACCACTTCGATGTGCGACGCCAGGTCACCTTCGGGCAGCGGGTCGCCTCGGCGAGCTACGACGAGACCGCGAACATCTGGGCCGTCACCACCGAAGACGGCAGCCGCTACACCTGTACTTTCCTGATCACCTGCCTGGGGCACCTCTCGATCCCCCAGCTGCCGCAGTTCGAGGGCCTCGACACCTACGCAGGAGAGGTGTACAGCACGGCCCAGTGGCCGAAGGAAGAGGTCGACTTCACCGGCAAACGGGTGGCGGTGATCGGCACCGGCGCCTCCGGCATCCAAACCATTCCCATCGTGGCCCAGCAGGCGGCACATCTCACCGTCTTCCAGCGCACGCCCAACTACGTGATGCCCGCCCAGAACCATGACCTCGACGACGCTTTCCGCCAGCAGATCAAGGACGACTATGCCGAGGTTTGGCGAAAGGCACGCAGCCACGTCTTCGGCTTCCCCCTCGACCCCGCGGGACGCACCTACAGCGACGTGACCACCGAAAAAGAGCGCCACGACATCTTCGAGCAGGGTTGGCGCGACGGCAGTTTCCACTTCGTCTTCGAGACCTTCGATGACCTCATCCTCGACCAGCGCTCCAACGACGCCGCCGCCGAATTCATCCGCACCAAGATTCGCGAAACCGTCGAAGACCCGGCAACCGCCGAATTGCTGACCCCTCGCGGGTACCCCTACATCTCCAAGCGCCCGCCGTCAGGTACCGACTACTACGAGACCTTCAACCGCGACAATGTGGAACTGGTCGACATCCGCAACAACCCCATCGAGTCGATGACCGCCACCGGCCTGCGCACGAGCCAACGCGACTACGACTTCGACGCGGTAATCTTCGCCACCGGATTCGATGCGGTCACCGGAGCCCTGAACAGCATCGACATCACCGGCAAGGGCGGCGTGAAGCTGTCGGAGGCGTGGGCGGGGGGGCCGGAGAACTACCTCGGCACCGCCACCCCGGGATTCCCGAACCTGGTCACGGTCTGCGGTCCTCAGAGTGCCTACGCCAACATCCCGGTGATCATCGAAGCAGTCGTGACCTGGTTGGGGCAAGCGCTGACGTTCATGAAGAAGAACAACTATGAACGTCTCGAGGCGACGCCGGAGGCGACCGCCAGCTGGGTAGCCCAGGTAGACGCCATTTTCAACGCCACTCTGCTGCCCGCCGGCGAGGAGGTCAACAGCTGGTACCTCGGAGCGAACACACCCGGTAAGCCCCGTCGTGTCCTGTTCTACTTCGGCGGCGCCGCCGCCTACCTACAAGTGCTCAGCGATTGCGCCAACAAAGATTTCGAGGGCTTCGACTTCTCGCGGCTCCCAGTCGGAGCACACCGATGACCTTCACCACACACAACAGGGAGATGCCGTGTTCGTAATTCTCAGTAAGTACACTCGTCCGCTGGAGGACCAACAGCTCGTCGCGGAACACATCGCATTTGTCGAATCGATGTATAAGAGTGGTACTTTCATCGCCTCCGGACCGAGATCGCCCTTCACCGGCGGTGTAATCGTCGCCCGCGGCGACAACGAGGCCGCGCTGCGGGAATCCATGTCGCGCGACCCGTTCATCCGTGAAGGAATCGTCACCGACTATGACTACGTGCAGTTCCGCGCGTCCAAAGCCATGCACTCCGATCTGATTGAGACGTGAACCCGACCCACCCGATGGTTTCCTTGAACGCTCACGAGGAGCACTCCACCATGGACACGACCATCGCATCGCCCCCTGATGCGTTCACACCCACCCTGCTGTCGCACCTGCTTCGCTCGGCCGACCCGGAGGCACCAGTTCTCCTGTGTGCGGACAAGGCGTGGACATCCAGTGAATTGCGTACCGCGGTAGATCAATTCGCTACCGGGCTCCTTTCGCTGGGAATTGGGAAAGGCGACCGTGTCGCTGTCGCTGCACCCAACTCCGCACAATGGCTCATCACCTGGTTTGCGACTGCACGGATCGGCGCCATCCTGGTGACGCTGAATGTCGCCTACCGCGACCAGGAGTTCGACTACATGCTCAACCAGTCCTCGGCGAGGATGCTCATCTGCTGCGCCGAGAACGGCGGCTTTGACTTCGTCCACTTCTTGAACGGGCTACGACCGAGACTCAAGACCGTGCAGCACTACGTGTTCCTCGGCGGCGAGGGCTTCCCGGGAAGCATGCGCTGGAACGACCTTACCTCCAGCATCGACGTGGATGCGTTGCGCGATCACGAATCCCAGGTGCGCTCTGATGACCCTGCGGTTCTCCTCTACACGTCCGGCACGACCGGACAACCCAAGGGAGCCACCCTCACGCACCGCAGCATCCTGGGCTCGGCCCTGGCCCAAGCAGATCATCTGCGCCTCGGAGCGAACAACGTTGCGATCGGCCATATGCCGCTAAATCACGTTGGCGGCATGACCTGCACCGTGGCCGCTACGATGGTGGCGGGCGGAAGGGTAGTGCTACTGCCCCGATTCGATCCCACGCAGGCGCTGGACGCGATCCGTCGGCACGGCGTCACAACCTACATCGGTGTGCCCACGATGTACACGATGTTGATGGATCACCCCGACTTCTCCCCTGAGGCCGTGACATCGATCCGCACCTGCATCATCGGAGGATCCAATATGGAACCCGCGCTGGGCAGGCGGATCCTGGCGAACTTCGCCGGCGCCCGAATGGCCAACCTCTACGGGCTATCCGAGACCTCCGGCGGTTGCATCATTTCCGCGATCGACGACGACCTCGACACCCTCGTGGACACCCTCGGCGTCCCCATTGGCGGTTTCGAGATCAGCATCACCGACGCGAACCACAAACCACTGCCCGTTGGCTCCGAAGGCCAGCTCCGCGTGCGAGGGCAGTGTGTAGCCGCGGGCTACTGGCAGAAGCCTCAGGAGACCTCCCAGGCGTTCCTGCCCGATAACTGGCTCGACACCGGCGACATGGCGGTACTGCGCCCTGATGGGCGCATCGCCCTGCGCGGTCGTTTGAAGGAGATGTACGTCCGCAGCGGGTACAACGTATACCCCGTGGAAGTCGAGAATGTGCTGGCACGCCATCCGGAAGTCGCCATGAGCGCCGTGGTCGGCATGCCTGACCCGTTCTACGGCGAAGTCGGTTACGCCTACGTCGTCCCCTCGCCCGGACACATAATCGACACCGACGATCTCCTCGCAAAATGCGCAAAACAGCTCGCCAAATACAAGCTGCCCGCGAAAATCCTGGTGGTTGATTCGCTGCCGCTCACGCCTTCGGGCAAGATCAAGAAAGTGGAGCTCCGCGATCGGGAGGTATAGGTAATGCCGCCACGTACGGTGGGCACCACAACGGCACCCATTCGACCTGTGAGGACCACCGCCATGGCATCGAACGAAGGCACCGAGCCGAACTCCGAGCCGACCGCTCCACAGCATCGCAAAGGACCCGATGACGCGCCACCCACCAAGCGCGGTCGTAAGACACGAGACGCTTTGGTCAGCGCGGCACGTGAGCTGTTCGAAGAACGGGGCTACCGCGAGACGCGCATATCCGATATCGCCGAGCGTTCGGGAACTTCCTACGGCACCTTCTATCACTATTTCGAAACAAAGGAAGACGTCCTCCACGCCTTATTCACCACGGTGGCCGGTGAAATGTTCACGGCCTCGCAGGCAGGACGAGATGTTCCCGATGACCCGATCGCAAGGATCGAGGCTGCCACACGCAAATACTTTGCGGCTGCCGGACGGAACGCCTGGCTGATCGCAGTGATCGACGAGACCGCACTGCGCGACAATCACTTTCGCGATCTCAAGCTTCAACTACGGGAAGTGTTCCTGCGCCGGAACGAAGCCGGGATCCGCAGACTGCAGGAGCAAGGCCTAGTCGACCCAGGCCTCGACCCGACGATTGTTTCCGCGGCGCTCGGCGGCATGGTCGAACACTTCACCCAAATGTGGTACGTGCACGGCGTCAGATTCGACGAAGAAGCCGCTCTCCGCACGTTAACCACGCTGTGGGCCAATGCGATCGGACTGATTGCCAGTGTGCCCTCAACCGCCACGGCCAGCTGACGCCTGCGACATCAAGGACATATGAAGCATTCAGAGACGATTGGCGATTCGTCGGCGCTTTTCCAGCCCATCACACTGCGTTCGGTCGAGATCCCAAATCGTGTCATGGTCTCACCGATGTGTCAGTACTCCGCTGGAGAAGGCGGAGCAGCAACCGACTACCACCTTGTGCAAATCGGTAGATACGCCTTGGGTGGCTTCGGCCTCGTCGTCGTCGAGGCGACAGCCGTCACGCCAGAGGGCCGCATCACGCACGGTGATCTAGGCCTGTGGTCGGACCAGCAGACGGCCGGGCTAGCCAGAATGGCCGATTTCCTGTCCCGACACGGCAGCGTGCCAGGGATTCAGCTGGGACATGCAGGTCCGAAAGCCAGTGCTCAGAAGCCCTGGGAAGGCAACGGGCCACTCGGGATGGACGATGCCGCACGCGGCGCGCTCCCATGGCAGATCGTCTCGGTCAGTTCAGAACCGGCCGGACCCGGGTGGCCGGCGCCGGCCGCGCTCGACGTCGCCGCCATCCATCAACTGATCGACGCCTATGCTGCCGCCGCCCGCCGTGCCCGCGAAGCCGGATTCCGGTACCTGGAGATCCACGCCGCGCACGGCTATCTCCTCCATAGTTTCCTCTCGCCGCTGACCAACACCCGCGCCGACGAGTACGGGGGTAGCAGACAAGCCCGCCAGCGATTCCTGCTGGAAGTGACCTCTGCCATCCGATCGGTTTGGCCATCGCAGTACCCACTCGGCGTACGCATATCCGCCGTCGACGGAGTCGCAGGGGCCATCGACCTCACTGACACCGTGTCCCTCAGCCGTGAACTCAAGCAACTGGGCGTCGACATCATCGACTGTTCCTCCGGCGGGGTCGGCGGGGCTTACCAACAGCCGATCGACCTCGGTTTCCAAGTTCCGTTCGCTGAGGCAGTCCGTCAGCACGCAGAAATCGCTACAGTCGCAGTCGGTCTCATCCTGGAGCCGAATCAGGCCGAGCAAATCATCGCGGCGGGCCGAGCAGACATCGTCGCTATCGCTCGCGAAGCACTGGTCGACCCGAACTGGGCCGTGAAGGCACGCCTGCAACTACAGACGGCTGAACGCTCTTTTGACCACTGGCACCCACAGGCGGCGTGGTGGCTCCAAGGTAGAGAGCGACTGCTCCGCAAGCTGGGTATCCACACCAGGCGCCGATCGCTCGATCACTCGACATACCCGTAGTTTGCGCGTTCTCCTGGATGTACCGACCACTGACGTTGAGCACTCGGTCTGTAGATCCAAATTTGCCCGTCAACTGTGCTGACTAGTTGACTAGTTGACTGATCAGTCATATTTTATCGAGCAGAAGCACTAGAAAGCAGTAGAAATGCTTCCTTTGAACTCAGATCACTGTTTTCATACTTGACTTGCTGATCAACTTATTGTTTCATCGAACAGGTAGGGATGTATCGGCTCGGACCGGATTCCGTTGCTCTATCTCTTCACGCCCAGGCGTCGAGGCGCAACCGCGAGCGCTGCGCGCCGAGTAAAGGCTCTGGCTCGCTGTCTAATCGCTTCATTTCCACGAGTTCGATCGAGGTGCACCAATGATGGTGATGATCACTGGAGTGCAGGTGGGCCCTGTGCCGCACCAGTTCTATCGCCGCACGATGCTCAGCTCCTCAAAGTCACCCGCATCGCTCTCGATCGCGTGCCAAACACACGCAAGCAGACGTCGTGCTCGGCGTCGCGCTGGCCTAGGGCAACTGACGCACGTCATGCGACGGTCCGCCGACGCACGCCGCAGTCATGACATCCCCGGAATCACACCTCGCGCACGCGGGAGGCACCCGGAAAGAAACGGGGAGGATCAGGACACGATCCCGCAAACCCGGCAGCTAACGAGATCGACTGTGTTGCTGTTCGACACGCAGTGACGCCATGCTCGCCGTCGCCGAGCGGGAACCGGCGACCGCTACGCCTGATCACCACGAAGAGCGACGGTATGAACCACAACAGAGAGGATTCACCGACATGGTGACGTTCACCGAAGAGCACATTGCATTCCGCAAGATGGTCCGTCAGTTCGTCGAGAAGGAGATTCAACCTCACGTCGACGAATGGGAGGCCGCTGGCGGCTTCCCTGCACATGAATTGTTTCCCAAGCTCGGGGCCTTGGGACTTCTAGGTCTCGAGTACGACAGCGATTACGGCGGACAGGACGCCGACCATTTGTACACGGTCATCCTGCGGGAAGAGCTGGGCAGAATAGACGCCGGCGGAGTCCCCATGGCGATCGGCGTTCAAACCGACATGGCCACACCGTCACTGCATCGCTTCGGAAGCGAGGAACTCAAACGCAAGTACCTCGCCCCGGCAATCGCTGGGACAGCAGTGTGTTCGATCGCAGTGACCGAAGCGGATGCGGGATCAGACGTCGCAAACCTTCGTACGCGCGCCGTGCGTAACGGTGACGACTGGGTGATCAACGGCTCAAAGCTGTACATCACCAACGGATTACAGGCAGATTGGATTTGCCTGCTCGCCCGCACCTCGGACGAGCCCGGCGCGAAGGGACTATCCCAGATCATAGTTCCCACTGATCTTCCAGGCTTCGTCGTGTCCCGCAAGCTCAACAAGCTGGGCATGAGGTCCTCCGACACCGTCGAACTTGCCTTTACGGACCTGCGGGTACCCATCGCCAATACCGTCGGCGAAATCGGCCGCGGCTTCCAGCAGCAGATGACCCAGTTCCAGAATGAACGAATGAGCGCGGCTTACGACCGCGTCGGGGCGCTCCAGCAAGCCCTTGATCGAACCCGTGACTACCTGAAGCAGAGGACCGCTTTTGGTAGAGCTCTGATTGACAATCAGCACGTCGCATTTCGATTGGCAGAACTGTCCGCCCGCCTCGACATGTTGCGGCACTACAACTACGCCTGCGCCGAGGCTTATATGGCCGGCGAGGACACGACGAGATTCGCCACAGTGGCGAAGCTCGAGATCGGTCGACTGTCCCGCGAGATCGCGGCGACCTGCTTGCAGTATCACGGCGGCATCGGCTACATGGAAGAAACATGGACAGCCCGCTTCCTCCGAGACATGACCCTGACGTCCATCGGTGGGGGCGCAGACGAGGTGATGCTCCAAGTCCTGACGAAACTGGACAGCCTTCACTCCTAGCGTGGTTTACACAGTGCACCTTGAGCATCGCGTAAAGGCCCGCGTGGGTACGGATCTGAGAGGCAGTCGATGAACGATCCACGAACCACGTTAATCTCGGTGCGCCGCGTCGGTGGGCACCCATCGTGCGCCCGGGGACACATGTGAAGTACCAAATGCCGGCGCCGCCGACACCGCCAGAGCCCGCCGCTTCCACTGTCGGCGGCCACTGGCATGCCCGGACTGGCCGTTCCATAGCGAAACTTAAGTGAGGTAGATCGGTGCTCAACGACACCACTGATACATCGGCAGACGAACGCCGTGCTTATCCCCCGCCCACCGACTTCGCCGCGAATGCCAATGCCACCAGCGACCTGTATGACGCGGCCGAGGCCGACCGGCTCGGATTCTGGGCCGAGCAGGCCAACCGACTGGCTTGGCAGACCCCGTTCGACGAGGTGCTGGACTGGTCGAACGCGCCGTTCGCGAAATGGTTCGTGGGCGGCAAACTCAACGTCGCCTACAACTGCGTGGACCGTCACGTCGAGGCCGGCCACGGCGACCGGGTCGCCATCCACTGGGTCGGCGAACCGGTCGACGACGCCCGCACGCTCACCTACTCAGAGCTCAAGGACGAGGTCTGCAAGGCCGCCAACGCGCTCACCGAGCAGGGGCTGGTGTCCGGCGACCGCGTCGCCATCTACATGCCGATGGTGCCCGAGGCCATCGTGTCGATGCTGGCCTGCGCACGACTGGGCATCATGCACTCGGTGGTGTTCGCCGGGTACTCGGCGTCCGCGCTGCGGGCCCGCATCGACGATGCCGAGGCCAAGCTCGTCATCACCACCGATGGCCAATACCGGCGCGGAAAGGCCGCCTCACTCAAGGAGGCCGTCGACGACGCCGTCGAAGCATCCGATTCCGTGGAACACGTACTGGTGGTGCGCCGCACCGGTATTGACATCTCCTGGACCGAAGGCCGCGACATCTGGTGGCACGATGCGGTGGACGGCGCGTCGTCCGCACACGAACCCGAGGCGTTCGACGCCGAGCATCCGCTGTTCCTGCTCTACACCTCGGGCACCACCGGCAAGCCCAAGGGCATCGTGCACACCACGGGCGGCTACCTGACGCAGTCGTCATACACCCACTTCAACGTCTTCGACGTCAAGCCGGAGTCCGACGTGTACTGGTGCACAGCCGATATCGGCTGGGTGACCGGACACACGTACATCGTGTACGGACCGTTGTCCAACGGTGTCACCCAGGTGGTCTACGAGGGCACTCCGACCTCACCCACCGAGCACCGTCACTTCGAGATCATCGAAAAGTACGGTGTGACAATTTATTACACCGCACCCACGCTGGTTCGCACGTTCATGAAGCTGGGGCGTCAGATCCCCGCCGACCACAACCTGTCGAGCCTGCGGCTGCTGGGCTCGGTCGGCGAACCCATCAACCCCGAGGCATGGCGTTGGTACCGCACCGTTTTCGGCGATGACAAAACCCCGATCGTCGATACCTGGTGGCAGACCGAGACCGGGTCGATCATGATCTCACCGCTGCCGGGCGTGACGTCCACCAAGCCGGGTTCGGCGATGCGGCCGCTGCCGGGCATCTCGGCCAAGATCGTCGACGACGAGGGCAATGAGCTCACACCGGGCACCGACCACGGTGAGCAGGCCAACGGCTATCTGGTGCTCGACAAGCCGTGGCCGTCGATGCTGCGCGGCATCTGGGGTGACCCGGAGCGCTTCAAGGAGACCTACTGGTCGCGGTTCGCCGAGCAGGGCTGGTACTTCGCCGGCGACGGCGCGCGCTACGGCAGCGATGGCGAGATCTGGGTGCTGGGCCGCATCGACGATGTCATGAACATCTCCGGGCACCGCATCTCGACCGCCGAGGTCGAGTCCGCGTTGGTCGGGCACGCCGGGGTGGCCGAGGCGGCCGTTGTCGGCGCCACCGATGAGCAGACCGGGCAAGCCATCTGCGCGTTCGTCATCCTGAAGGCCAGCGCCCACGGTGGCGCCGAGGGGATGGTCGACGAGCTGCGCGCCGAAGTAGCGAAGGAGATCTCGCCGATCGCCAAACCCCGCGAGATCCACGTCGTTCCGGAGCTGCCCAAGACCCGCAGCGGCAAGATCATGCGCCGGTTGCTGCGCGATGTGGCAGAGGGGCGCGAACTCGGCGACACCTCCACGCTGGTGGATCCCAGCGTCTTCGAGGCGATCCGCGCCAGCAAGTAAATACTCGGGATTCAGGGCCAGGCGCCTCGGGGTGCCAGCGCGCGATGGCGATCTAAGTGTTGCCGATGTCAGACAACCGAGTCCTAGGTTCGTACCGTCACTCCCGGCGATGCCTACGACAGCTTAGACTCACCAACAGCCCGCCAGTGGCCAGGCGGCGCTGCCCGCAATCCAGCCATGCCATAGGGGCCACACAACACGGCGTGGTCGGGAGCGTGGCTCGCTGCAGTCTGGACTTGCCCGGTTTGCTAGGCAGGATCGCTCCCATGCGCGGCCGGGCGTGCGGCGCCGTGGAGAAAGAGTTCGACGACGACGTCCGCGGCTTGTTCCGGTGTCAGTTGCTCGGTCACGGCCAGCACGAGTGCACGACCGAGCAGAGCTTCGTACATCGCAAATAGGGCCTGCGCCGTGAGGTCTGTGCGCAATTCGCCGTTGCCGATACCGCGGTTCAGCGCGTGACGCACTGGCGCGATCGCGCGCTCATGAGGCGGATGATCCGTGTGCTCGTCGTCTTGGCTGACCACTGCGGCGTACTTGGCGCCGGTACGCAAAAATACGTGAGTAATCCGAGCAATCGCCCGGTCGGCGGGCAGTGAGTCCAGTTCGGCGGCGTCGAGGGCTTCCAGTAGCTCGGTCACGCCGATGTCTTGGACCCCACGCACCAGAGCTTCACGCGTTGGGAAATGTCGGTACAGAGTGGCCCGTCCGACTCGGGCTTCCTCGGCGATCTCGCTCATCGCCGCATCCGACTTGCGACCCCACACCCGCCCAGCGGCATCCAGAATTGCGCGCCGCGTGCGTTCAGTCATGTCTTCCCGAGCCATGCGCTCGATCGTACGTCTCACGGCGAGACAACTACGTCTCGGAACGAATGCACGTCCCGATGCCCCTCCCGCCCTTAAGGACGGTGAGCGATGACTGCTCACGAGACATATATGTCTCATAGTGAGGTACATTGATCTCATGACTGCTGTGCAACTCGGAACTACCGACCTCCACTTGTCGCCGATTGGGCTGGGTACGGCCCAGTTCGCCGGGAAGAGCTGGATCTCGGCGATGACACCACCCATCCCCTTGCAACACGTCGCCGAGGTCGTCAAGACCGCCCTCGACGGCGGCATCACATGGTTCGACAGTTCCGAGATGTACGGCGGCGGTAACGCAGAGCGCGCTTTGGCGCGTGCGCTGATCGAAGCCGGCGTCACGCCGGGCGACGTCGTGGTGGCAACCAAGTGGATGCCGATCGGGCGAACCGCGGCCAGCATCGAACGCACCATCGGCGAGCGCATCCAAGCGTTAGACCCATTCCCGATCGATCTGCACCAGGTTCACCTCAATCGGGGAAGTCTCTCCTCGGTGCGCGCCCAGATGCGCGCAATGGCCCGACTGGTCCAGGCCGGCAAGATCCGCGCCGTGGGGGTCAGCAACTTCACCACCGCACAGATGCAGACCGCGCACGACGAACTCGCTCGCCACGGCATTCCACTGGCCAGCAATGAGATTCAGGTCAACATGCTGCGCCGCGACATCGAAACCAACGGCATGCTCGTAGCGGCCGAGCTGCTCGGCATCTCGCTGCTGGCCTACTCGGCCCAAGCCCAGGGAATCCTGACCGGTAAATACCACGCTGATCGCAGCTTGATCGCCAACGTGCACCCGGTACGGCGCAGGATCATGGGCCTCAACGAAAAAGGCCTCGACCGAACCAAGCCGCTGATCGACGCCATGACCGACATCGCCACCGATCACCAGGCCACCGTGGGACAAATCGCCCTGGCCTGGCTCGTCGACTACTACCGGGGCACCGTCATTCCGATCGCCGGAGCCTCCAAGGCGCACCACGCACGAGACTCCGCAGGCGCCCTGCAGGTGCACCTGTCCGACGAGGAAACGCGCCACCTCGACGAGCTATCCGACCGCCTGCGGCAGTGAACGCAGCACACCCGTTCTCGTTTCTCAGCGCGACACCCAGTCATCGCGGCCAATCGACCGTCCGATCAGCCCCACGGAAGGAAACTTCGCGCATCGTGCCCTCTCGGGAACAGCCCGAGTGCGTCTACAACGCCTGAACTCAGACGCACCGAAGTACACCTACCCGCCGCGGCCGTCCAAGCCCCGGCTTGTCCAAACGCTCCACACAACAAGCGATTACCCAGAGGAGAAACCAAGAAATGATCACCACAGGCAACACATCCTTCGCCGATACGCGCGTTCTCGTCAGCGGCGGAACGAAGGGAATGGGTGAAGCCATTACCCGACGGCTAGCCGCCGCGGGCGCCACAGTGTTCGTCGCCGCGCGCGACGCGGCACCCGAAGACCTGCCCGCCACCTACATCCGCGCGGACCTCTCCACTCCTGAGGGAGTCTCCGAACTGGCCCGCCACATCCACGACATGGCCGGCGGAGTCGACATCCTCGTCAACGTGGCCGGCGCCGCCGGGGAACTCGCACTGGCACTGGACACCACGAACGACAACTGGCACGCCACCCTTGACCTCAACCTCCTCAGCGCCGTACGCCTGGATCGCGCACTCGTTCCCGGCATGGTCGCCCAAGGCGCAGGCGTCGTGGTGCACCTCTCCTCCGTCCTCAGCCGCGAACCCCAGACCGGCCAAGCCGCCTATGCCGCAGCCAAAGCCGCGCTCAACGTCTACAGCCGCCAGCTCGCCACCGAGGTCGCCGCCGCTGGAGTGCGCGTGGTCTGCGTCGTGCCCGGCATGATCACCACCCCCGGTTCATCGGCGTACCTGCAGAAAATGGCCGACCAACAAGGCATTGATGTCGAGCAACTCCAAGCCGGCTTGAACGACCAGCTGGGCCCCCTAGGCCGTGCTGGAACACCCGAGGAGGTCGCCGCACTCGTCGCCTTCCTGGTATCGCCGGACGCCAGCTTCCTCACCGGCGCACAATTCCGCATCGACGGCGGACTTCTCGCTGGAGTCTAACCAGGGTCTAACCCTCACTCACGCAACGCGTAATCCGACGCGGGTCGATTACATCAATGCCATCGCCGTCCCGTAGCACAACCGCCCCGCCAATCCGGGCCAAGATCTTCGGCAGAGGTGTGTTCGCACCCACTTATCGATCGGATCCCAGCCCATCGCCAATCGGTCCGCGAGGGTCACGCGTAGGCGAACCCCGAAAGCCAGCGGCCGCGCTCCCGCCGTTCACCGCTGATTCAGCATCGCCACACCCCCGACGCACACTCGAACTATCTGTCGCCGTGGCTTTCTCGTCAGTCGACATGTGCCGCAGCGTGGCCCGTACCTCGACGATGCTGTCGCCAGTCAGCTCGGCAATCGTCGTCAGCGTTTCACCACGTGCCTGCAGTTGCCTGATTGCCGCGCCGGCCTCGGCCCGTGTGCCGGTACGCCGCTTCCCGGCTTCGGTGCGCACCTGCTCGGTCACCGCAGCCAGGCGCTCGGTCTCCCAGGCGTCGATCTCGGCGAGCTTCGCTTTGGCCACCATGTAGGTCGCCGCGTTCTCAATGTTGGCTTTGTCCCGGGCGGCGCGGGTTTCGTTGGCGCGGCGGGTAGCTTCGCGGGCGCGGCGGCGAGCCGCCACCTTCGATGTTCCTGATGCTGTCATGACCGGGACACTGGGACTGCCCCGAGTTCAGTTGACTCGCGGGGTGTGAATTTCAGGCCGCAGTTGCGACTGGTGTGTGGAGCAGTTCGAACTCTATCGGGGTGAGCCTCCCGAGGGCGCGTTGCCGGCGGCGTCGATGGTAGGTCCGCTCGATCCAAGCCACGATCGCCAGGCGTAGTTCGGCTCGGGTGGACCAGCGTCGCCGGTCGAGCACGTTGCGTTGCAGAAGCGCGAAGAATGACTCCATCGCGGCATTGTCTCCGCACGCACCGACGCGGCCCATCGATCCGTGTAACCCGTTGTGCGACAGTGCATGAACGAACTTCCTCGATCGAAATTGACTGCCCCTGTCCGAGTGAACAATCGTCGCGACCGGTGAGCGTAACGCCACGGCGTGATCCAGGGCCGCGACGGCGAGCGAGGACTTCATCCGCGAGTCGATCGAGTAGCCCACAATCCGGTTGGAGTACACGTCTTTGATGGCGCAGAGGTAGAGCTTGCCTTCATCAGTGCGGTGCTCGGTGATGTCGACCAGCCAGACCTGATTGGCGGCCTGGGCGCTGAACTCACGCTGAACGAGGTCGTCATGCACCGGTGGACCGGATCGACGGTTCAGTCCACGTTTCTTGGCAAAGATCGACCAGATGCGCTCCTGGGAACACAGCCGGGCGACGCGGTTCTCGCCGGCAGTGATTCCGCGCCCGGGCAGCTCATCAGCGATGAATCGGTAGCCGAATGCGGGGTCATCGACATGGATGTCACGTGCGGCGTTGATAAGGTGCGCATCGTCCCAATCACGCTGGGACAGGGGTGCTTTGCGCCATTTGTAGAACGCCTGGGTGGAGAATCCCAGGACCCGGCAGGTCACCGTGACGGGCACGCCGTCGTCGGCAAGGTCGAGGACCAGCGGGTACATCTGTAATAGTGGCGGCTGGCCCGAGGCCGGCTGGCAGTGTTGACGCTTGGCTCGGCTCGTGTGACTCCGGGTATATCCGACCCGCACAGTGCGGTGTCTTCAAAATGACCTGTCCGCGAGAGGAGCCGGCGTCGACACTGTCCGCACAGATGGCTTAATCAGAAGCTTGTCCGCCACCACCAGTTGCGGCGTGACTCATTACAGATGTGTCTCTGCGCGAACAACATTCATCGGCGCCATCCAGAAAGGTAAGCGAACAACCAACAGAGGAGAACTCTCGATGGCAATCATCGCGGACACCTTCGACCACATTGTCGGAGTAGACACCCACGCGCGAACACACACCTACTGCGTTCTGCGCGCCAGGTCGGGAGCCGTGATCGATACGGCGACCTTCCCTGCGTCAGCGGCAGGAATCAACCGGGCCTTGGCTTGGGTCGCGCGCCGCGCTCCAGGCACCGTCTTCGCCGCAGTCGAAGGCACATCCTCCTACGGAGCGACCCTTACCGCGGCACTCACAGCGCGTGGCATACCCGTCGGTGAAGTGCGTCCACAGCCACGATCCGCACACGCATACGCCGGGACATCCGATCCCCTCGACGCCGAGGCCGCCGCCCGCTGGGTGCTGGGCAAGGAAGGCTCGCGTGTGCCCAAACCACGCGACGCCGGAGACCGCGCTGCCCTCCGTGTACTTCTAAGTGCACGCTCACTCATCGACCACCAGCGCACCGCCAACCGCAACGCGCTGACCGCGTTGCTCCGCACTGTTGACCTCGGCGTCGATGCCCGCTCATCTTTAACCGACAAGCAAGTCGCGGTCATCGCATCATGGCGAAATATTCGCTGCGCCAAAGTAGTTCAGTTTGTCGCCCGCGCCGAGGCGAAACGACTAGCAACCTCAGTAGTTGAGCAGACCCGCCAACTACGCCACAACCACACCCAGCTCGCAGAAGTTGCCGAGCGCCTCGCTCCCGGCCTTCAAGAGGGGCCCGGGGTCGGACCAGTCACCGCCGCAATTCTGATCTGCGCCTACTCCCACCACGGACGCGTCCGGTCAGAGGCAGCATTCGCCGCCCTCGGCGGCATCGCGCCCCTGCCCGCGTCATCAGGGAACACCACACGACACCGACTCAGTCGATCCGGCGACCGCCAACTCAACCGCGCCATCGACATCATCGTCCGAACCCGCATGAGCTTCGACCCAGCGACCCGCGACTACCTCCGCCGAGGACTGGCCACCGGCAAAACCAACCGAGAGATCCGGCGCAACCTCAAGCGCTACGTCTGCCGCTCAATGTTCCGACAACTCCAGGCCACGATGACTTGACATCACCCATAGAAGCGTCATTTTGGGTTGGCGTCCCGGGACAGGTAGCCGACCGCGCGTCGCATCACTTCGGCCTCCTGCTCGAGGAGTTTGATCCGTTTATGCGCTTCGCGCAGCTGCGCGGCCACATCCTCAGAGGCCGCCGCAGACGCGGGCCGCCCGGCACCGTCCTCACGGTCAGCGATCTTGAGCCAGCGATGCAGACAGGCCTCCGAGATACCGAAGTCCTTCGCGATCTGGCGCAACGGCGCCTCACCCTTGCGGGCCACAGCAATGACATCAGCTCGGAACTCGGCAGGAAACGGCTTCGGCACGAGATTGATCCTTCCAGCAAGGACGAATCCTCACAGGTCAGGAGTCAACCAAACTGGGGGCAGTCCCCGTTTCCCGCAAGTTGCCTTCGGTTTGCCTGCCCGGCCGGAGCAACGCGGTTCAGCGCGGCTAACGCGTACACCATGGACTTGGCTGCTGTCCCGGACCCGGGCCCACCGTCTGGCGTGCACCAACAATCCGACATGTCGAAGGAAAACGCGTCTAGTGGATTCATGGACGGCGCCGACGGGCCATTCAGGTGTGCGTGGCACACGCCTTGGCACATTCTTGGCACAACGGGGGTTTTGAGAATCCGAGCCAAAATCCTCTGATCAGGAGATTTGATAGTGGGCGCGGACGGTATCGAACCGCCGACCGCTGGTGTGTAAAACCAGAGCTCTACCACTGAGCTACGCGCCCCGTCGCAGGCACGCTACACGCCCGCAATGTCGAGTACTAAATCCGCAAAGCGCCCAGGGCGTCGCGCCACACGGCCGCATCGCGCACCTCACCGGGCTGCTTGCATTCGGCGAACCGGACGATCCCCTCCCGGTCGATCGCGAAGGTGCCACGGTTGGCGAATCCCGATTCGGCGTTGAAGACCCCGTAGGCCGACGCGACCGACCCGTGCGGCCAGAAGTCGGCCAGCAGACCGAAGGTGAAGCCGCTTTGGGTGGCCCACACCTTGTGCGTCGGCGGCGGCCCCACCGAGATCGCCAGGGTGACGGTGTCGGCGGTGTCGTACACCTCGGGATTATCCTGAATCTCGCCCAGTTCACCGGCGCAGATCGGCGTGAATGCCAGCGGGAAGAATACCAGCAGCACATTGCGGCCACGCAGGCCGGACAGCGTCACCGGCTGCCCGTGCTGGTTCTTGAGCGTGAAGTCGGGTGCCGGGGTGCCGACCGTCAGCATCGACTCACAACCGAGCTATCTGCTCTTCGCCTTGGACTTCGGCTGCACCAACCGGCTGGCGATCCAGTCGCCCAGGTTCGCCGACGATGTCTGCATCAACCCGGCGGTCGGCGCCGACTCGGCGATCTCGGCGGGCTGCACGTGGCCGGGCTTACCCGTCTTCGGCGTGACCACCCAGATGACGCCGTCCTCAGCCAGCGGCGTGATGGCGTCCATCAAACGATCCACCAGGTCCCCGTCGTCGTCGCGCCACCACAGCAACACGACGTCGACCACCTCGTCGGCATCCTCATCGAGAAGCTCACCACCGGCGGCGTCCTCGATATCGACCCGGATGTCGTCGTCCGTGTCTTCGTCCCACCCCAACTCCTGGACGACCTGATTCTTCTCGATGCCCAACTTTCGGGCGTAATTCGGGTCAGAGTCCGTCCCCGCGACCACCGTCTGTCCTCCTTCAAGCCTGTATTGAGTGCGCTCGGCCTATATTCGCACGCCGGGGGTCCCCAACCGAGACTTGAGGGCAAGGTTTATCGATATGCCGCGTCGCACATGTTCAATGCGGCGTCCTTTGCGTCGTTGAGCCGACCGACCCCGTCGTTGAATGCATCGGGCCCCACATCGCCCGCGATCGCCGACGCCACCGCCCGCGCCGCGGTCACCCACTCCATCAAAGCGCCACGCAGATCGGGCGCCAGCGGGTCGGAAAGACTTCGCTCCACCGTGTCGGCGCTGTGGTTGAGCGCCTCGATGGCCGGGCGCGCGGCGCCGCTGACGTCACCGTTCTCGTTGTAGGCGCCCACGTAGTCGTTCACCGCGGAGATGGCGTCCACGCTGCTGGAGCTGAGTGCCTCACACGACGCGTGAATCGCACCGGTGGTGACCGACTCCTGCCGCTCGGATTCCTTCGAGCTCGAACTCTCGGCCGATTCGGCCGCCGACGCCGACACCGAGGCCCGGTAGACGGGCGCATCGGCCTTGTCCACCGAGGCGCTTCCGTCGGTCACGCTGGTGCACCCGACGGCGATCATTGCCAGCACGGCCGAACAACCCACCACCAGGGCGCCGATTCGCAGTCGGACCAGCACCGAGGACCCCCGCCAACTTTTGAGCATTGTTGCCAGACGTTACCGGTTCGGACCACCGATCGCCGGATCATTTGGTTACCGAGCGGTAGGCCACCCTGCCCGGTGATCTGCGGCACGATAGAGGCACGATAGTGAGGCCACAAGCAACCCAGCACTGCCAAGCACCGCCAACCGAGGAGCTCCAGTTGACCACCGAGTTCGCGCGCCAAGACCTGGCCCAAAACTCCGGTAACGCAGGCGAACCCGACCGGGTCCGAGTGATCCGGGAAGGAGTCGCCTCCTATCTACCTGACATCGATCCTGATGAGACCACCGAATGGCTCGAATCGTTCGACGCCATGCTCGAACGGCACGGTTCCGCCCGCGCGCGCTACCTGATGTTGCGCCTGCTGGAACGGTCCCGCGAGAAGCGCGTCTCGATTCCCGCACTGACCTCCACCGACTATGTCAACACCATCCCCACCGAACTGGAGCCCTGGTTCCCCGGTGACGAGGATGTCGAACGGCGCTACCGGGCCTGGATCCGCTGGAATGCAGCCATCATGGTGCACCGGGCCCAGCGGCCGGGAGTCGGTGTGGGCGGCCACATTTCGACGTATGCGTCGTCGGCGGCGCTGTACGAGGTCGGTTTCAACCACTTCTTCCGGGGCAAGGCCCATCCCGGCGGTGGCGACCAGGTGTTCATCCAGGGCCACGCCTCCCCCGGCGTCTACGCCCGCGCCTTCCTCGAAGGCCGCCTGACAGCCAATCAGTTGGACGGCTTCCGCCAGGAGCACAGCCATCCGGGTGGCGGCCTGCCGTCCTACCCGCACCCCCGGCTGATGCCGGACTTCTGGGAGTTCCCGACGGTGTCGATGGGCCTGGGCCCTATGAACGCCATCTACCAGGCGCGCTACAACCACTACCTGCACGACCGGGGCATCAAGGACACCTCCGACCAGCACGTGTGGGCGTACCTCGGCGACGGCGAGATGGACGAGCCGGAAAGCCGCGGCCTGATCCAGGTGGCCGCCAACGAAGCGCTGGACAACCTGACCTTCGTGGTCAACTGCAACCTGCAGCGCCTCGACGGCCCGGTCCGTGGCAACGGCAAGATCATCCAGGAGCTGGAGTCGTTCTTCCGCGGCGCCGGCTGGAACGTCATCAAGGTGGTGTGGGGCCGCGAATGGGATGCCCTGCTGCACGCCGATCGCGACGGCGCCCTGGTGAACCTGATGAACACCACGCCCGACGGTGACTACCAGACCTACAAGGCCAACGACGGTGCCTATGTGCGTGATCACTTCTTCGGCCGCGACCCGCGCACCAAGGCGCTGGTGGAACCGATGACCGACAACGAGATCTGGAACCTCAAGCGCGGTGGGCACGACTACCGCAAGGTGTATGCCGCCTACCGCGCCGCGATGGAGCACAAGGGCCAGCCGACGATCATCCTGGCCAAGACCATCAAGGGCTACACTCTGGGGCATCACTTCGAGGGCCGCAACGCCACGCACCAGATGAAAAAGCTTGCGCTACAAGACCTCAAGGACTTCCGGGACGTCACCCGGGTCCCGGTCACCGATGCCGAGCTCGAAGAGAACCCCTACCTGCCGCCCTACTACCACCCGGGGCCGAATTCGCCCGAAATCCGGTACCTGCTGGACCGGCGCCGGACCCTCGGCGGGTTCCTGCCCGAACGCCGCACCAAGAGCAAGGCACTGCAGCTGCCGGGCACAGATACCTACAAGGCGCTCAAGAAGGGGTCCGGCAAGCAGCCGGTGGCCACCACCATGGCCACCGTCCGCACGTTCAAGGAACTGTTGCGCGACAAGAACATCGGGCCCAGGATCGTGCCGATCATCCCGGATGAGGCACGCACGTTCGGGATGGACTCCTGGTTCCCGAGCCTGAAGATCTACAACCGCAACGGGCAGCTCTACACCGCGGTGGACTCCGAGCTGATGCTGGCTTACAAGGAATCCGAGATCGGCCAGATCCTGCACGAGGGCATCAACGAGGCCGGCTCCACCGCGTCGTTCACCGCGGTCGCCACGTCCTACGCGACGCACAACGAGCCGATGATCCCGATCTACATCTTCTATTCGATGTTCGGGTTCCAGCGCACCGGCGACGGTTTCTGGGCGGCGGCCGATCAGATGGCCCGCGGTTTCGTGCTTGGCGCCACCGCGGGGCGCACCACGCTGACCGGTGAGGGGTTGCAGCATGCCGACGGGCATTCGCTGCTGCTCGCCTCGACGAACCCGGCAGCGGTCACCTACGACCCGGCGTTCGCCTACGAGATCGCCCACATCGTCGAGAGTGGCCTGAAGCGGATGTACGGGGAGAACCCGGAGAACGTCTTCTTCTACATCACCATCTACAACGAGCCCTACCTGCACCCCGCCGAGCCGGAGAACTTCGATCCCGAAGGTGTGCTGCGCGGGATGTACCGGTTCCGGGCGGCCCCGGAGAAGCGCAGCAGCACCGCGCAGATCCTGGCCTCCGGTGTGTCGATGCCCGAAGCGGTCAAGGCCGCCGACATGCTCGCCGAGTTGTGGGACGTGGCCGCCGACGTCTGGTCGGTGACCAGCTGGGGCGAGCTCAACCGCGATGGTGTCGCGGTGGAGAAGCAACGGCTCCGCCACCCGGACCAGCCCGCACCGACCGCCTACGTCACCAAGGTGCTGGCCGACTCCGCCGGACCGGTGGTGGCGTTCTCGGACTGGATGCGTGCCGTACCCGAGCAGATCCGGCCGTGGGTGCCCGGCACCTACGTCACGCTGGGCACCGACGGATTCGGGTTCTCCGACACCCGCCCGGCGGCGCGGCGATACTTCAACACCGACGCCGAGTCGGTGGTGGTCGCGGTGCTCGAAGCCCTGGCCCGCGACGGGGAGATCGACCCCTCGGTGGCCGTCGCGGCGGCCAAGCAGTACCGCATCGACGACGTCGAGGCTGCAGAGGTCTCGTTCGCCGACACGGGTAGCGCTTAGTTTCTGGCGATTTGTGGAGCGTCAGCCGCACTCATTACGGCTGACGCTCCACAAATCCCACAAACCTGGGGCGTAGATTTTATTCATGCCCGACAAACGGACCATTCCGCCCGCGTCGACGCTCGACGTGCTGCAGAACGTGCCGGAGTCCGCACTACGCCGGCTCAAGCAGTATTCGGGACGGCTGGCCACCGAGGCCGTGCACGCGCTCGAAGAGCGGCTGCCGGGGTTCTCGGATCTGGAAGCCTCCCAGCGCGCCAGCGTGCAACTGGTGGTGCAGACCGCCGTCATCAACTTCGTCGAGTGGATGCGCGATCCCAGCAGCGACGTCAGCTACACCGCACAGGCCTTCGACGTCGTCCCCCAGGACCTGCGCCGGCGCGTGGCACTGCGGCAATCCGTCGAGATGGTACGCGTCACCATGGAGTTCTTCGAGGAAGTAGTGCCCCTGTTGGCCCGCACCGACGAACAGCTGACCGCCCTGACCACGGGCATCCTGCGCTACAGCCGCGACCTGGCCTTCGCGGCCGCGACCGCCTACGCCGACCAGGCCGAGGCGCGCGGCGCCTGGGACAGCCGGATGGAAGCCAACATCGTCGACGCGGTGGTCCGCGGGGACGCCGGCCCGGCGCTGCAGTCCCAGGCCGCCGCCCTGAACTGGGATGCCACCGCGCCCGCCACCGTCATCGTCGGCTACCCGCAGCCCGACCGACTCGATCTGGTCAGCGGTGACGTCCATGACGCTGCACTGAGGCACGGCCGCATGGCTCTGTCCGACGTGCACGGCACCTGGCTGGTCGCCATCGTGTCCGGTCCGCTGTCGCCGACCGACCGTTTCCTGTCCGAATTGATGAAGGTGTTCGGCAACGGCCCGGTGGTGCTCGGCCCCACCGCACCGAACCTGACGACCCTGCACCGCAGTGCTTCCGAAGCCATCTCGGGGATGCGCGCCGTCACGGGCTGGGGTGGCGCGCCGCGGCCGGTGGCGGCACGCGAACTGCTGCCCGAGCGGGCGCTGCTGGGCGATCCCATTGCGCTGGCCGCGCTCGAAACCGAGGTGATGCGCCCGCTCGGGGACGCAGACCCCGCGCTGACGCAAACCCTTGACGCGTACCTGGACTCTGGCGGCGCGATCGAAGCTTGCGCGCGCAAATTGACGGTTCATCCAAACACCGTCCGCTACCGCCTGAAACGCATCACCGACTTCACCGGGCGTGATCCGACGGTGCCGCGGGACGCGTATGTCCTGCGGGTCGCCACGACGGTCGGCCGGCTGCGCCGCGACACCGGGCATTTCAACGGGTCAAACGGCAGTACAGACGGGGTGTTCCTCAGCCAACCAGCGAAGTCGGGCAGCCAGATTCCGATGTGACAAATCGCAATCCGGTCTCGACGAGGTCGCATCACGTGCCGTTTTGTAGACTCTCCACAAAAGAATAAGACAAGGTTCATAATCTCTTACACGGCGCGGAGACGTCTTCACAGTGTTTTCTTAGAGCCGTGCTTGCAATGCTTGCTCCCGGACAGGGATCCCAGACCCCCGGCATGCTCACCTCTTGGCTCGAGTTGCCCGGTGCCGGTGAGCGGCTCGCGGCGTGGTCGGCGATCAGCGGACTGGACCTGGCCCGCCTGGGCACCACCGCCACCGCCGAGGAGATCACCGACACCGCGGTGACCCAGCCACTGGTGGTCGCGGCGACGCTGCTGGCCCACGAAGAGCTCACCAAGCGCGACCTGATCAACGACAGCATCGCCGTCGCCGGCCACTCCGTCGGTGAGATCGCCGCCTACGCCATCGCAGGCGTCATCTCCCCCGACGACGCGATCAAGCTGGCCGCCACCCGCGGCGCCGAGATGGCTAAGGCCTGCGCGCTGGAGCCCACCGGAATGGCCGCCGTCCTCGGCGGCGACGAAGCCGAAGTGCTCGCCCGCCTGGAATCGCTGGATCTGGTCCCCGC
Organism: Mycolicibacterium cosmeticum; assembly: GCA_016197365.1. Taxonomy (GTDB): domain Bacteria; phylum Actinomycetota; class Actinomycetes; order Mycobacteriales; family Mycobacteriaceae; genus Mycobacterium; species Mycobacterium cosmeticum_A. The sequence continues at coordinate 342,758 of JACPVS010000009.1, forward strand.
CAACCGCAACGCCGCCGGCCAGATCGTGGCCGCCGGTGCCATCGCCGCGCTGGAGAAGCTGGCCGAGGATCCGCCGGCCAAGGCCCGGGTCCGGGTGCTGGCCACCGCCGGTGCCTTCCACACCCATTACATGGCGCCCGCCGCCGAGGGTTACGCCGCGGCGGCCGAGCAGGTCGCCACCAATGAGCCGACCGCCACCCTGCTGTCCAACGCCGACGGCAAGCCGGTCACCGGCGCCGCCGACGCGATGGCCAAGCTGGTCGCTCAGATGACCCGGCCGGTGCGCTGGGACCTGTGCAACGAGACCCTGCGGGGTCTCGACGTGAAGGCGATCGTCGAGTTCCCGCCCGCCGGGACCCTCGTCGGCATCGCCAAACGCGAACTGAAGGGCACACCCACGCACGCGGTGAAGGCCCCCTCAGACCTGGACGGGCTCGCCGAGCTCTAGTCCCCACCCGACACTCCGACAGCCGGAGTGAAGCAACACCAATGAAAAAGGAGCCATCGTGGCCGCCAATCAAGAAGAAATCATCGCCGGTCTCGCCGAGATCATCGAAGAGGTCACCGGCATCGAGCCTTCCGAGGTGACGCTGGAGAAGAGCTTCGTCGACGACCTGGACATCGACTCGCTGTCGATGGTCGAGATCGCGGTGCAGACCGAGGACAAGTACGGCGTGAAGATCCCGGACGAGGACCTGGCCGGTCTGCGCACCGTCGGCGACGTCGTCGGCTACATCCAGAAGCTCGAGGAAGAGAACCCCGAGGCTGCCGCCGCGCTGCGCGATAAGTTCACGAAGTGACCAGGCCTTCCACTGCTAACGGAGGCTTCCCGAACGTCGTGGTGACCGCCGTGGAGGCAACCACGGCGCTCGCTGCTGATGTCGAGAGCACGTGGAAGGGTCTCCTGGCAGGCGAAAGCGGCATCCGTGAGCTGACCGATGACTTCGTCACCAAGTGGGACCTTCCGGTGCGTATCGGTGGTCACTTGGTCGAGGACATCGAAAGCCACCTCAGCCGAGTCGAACTGCGGCGCAATTCCTACGTGCAGCGCTTGTCGCTCGTGCTGGCCCGCCGCCTGTGGCAGAACTCGGGCATGCCCGAGGTCGATCCGGATCGTTTCTCCGTCGTGATCGGTACCGGTCTCGGCGGTGGCGAGAAGATCGTCGAAACGTACGACGCTATGAACGAGGGCGGGATCCGCAAGGTCAGCCCGCTCGCCGTGCAGATGATCATGCCCAACGGTGCTGCCGCCGTCGTGGGCCTCGAACTCGGGGCCCGCGCCGGCGTCATCACTCCGGTCTCGGCGTGTTCGTCGGGGTCGGAGGCGATCGCGCATGCATGGCGCCAGATCGTCATGGGTGACGCCGATATCGCCGTGTGCGGTGGTGTAGAGGGCGGCATCGAGGCACTGCCCATCGCGGCGTTCTCGATGATGCGTGCCATGTCCACCCGCAATGACGATCCGGCCGGCGCGTCGCGTCCGTTCGACAAGGACCGTGACGGATTCGTCTTCGGCGAAGCCGGTGCGGTGCTGATCCTCGAAACCGAGGAACACGCCAAGGCTCGTGGCGCCAAGCCGCTGGCCCGGGTGCTCGGTGCGGGTATCACCTCCGACGCGTTCCACATGGTCGCTCCGGCGGCGGACGGCTTGCGGGCCGGTGCCGCGATCACGCGCGCACTGGAAACCGCGGGCCTGTCGCCCAAGGACATCGACCACGTCAACGCGCACGCCACGGCCACTCCGATCGGTGACACGGCGGAGGCCAACGCACTCCGGGTCGCCGGTATCGACCACGCCGCGGTGTACGCACCGAAGTCCGCACTCGGGCACTCGATCGGCGCCGTCGGCGCCCTGGAGTCGATCCTGACCGTGCTGGCTCTGCGCGACGGCGTCATCCCGCCGACGCTCAACTACGAGACGCCCGACGCCGAGATCGATCTCGATGTCGTTGCGGGCGAGCCTCGATACGGCGACTTCAAGTACGCCATCAACAACTCATTCGGGTTCGGTGGCCACAATGTGGCCCTGGCCTTCGGCCGGTACTGAGCCGCGAGAGGAAGAACTCGGTAATGGCAGGAGTCACGGGAGTCTCCACGGGGAACGGTTTGCCCAACGTGGTCGTCACTGGCGTTGCCATGTCGACCGCGTTGGCCACCGATGCTGAAGGCACCTGGAAGAAGTTGCTCAACGGGGAGAGCGGCATCCGGAAGCTCGATGATCCATTCATCGCGCAGTACGACCTTCCGGTATGGATCGGCGGGCATCTGCTCGAAGATTTCGAAGACGACCTGACACGCGTCGAGAAGAGGCGCCTGTCCTATC
>JACPVS010000031.1 GCA_016197365.1 Mycolicibacterium cosmeticum
TGGTGTGCGGCCTCGAATTTCGCGGCGTCGATGCGGGGCAGCCGGATCCGGTAGGTGGTGTATGTGTCTTCGACGGTCTTGCTGAACTCCGGCCCCCGTTCGGGGCGGGATGGTTGTTCGGGTTTCGGGGCGAGATTGATGGCTTTGATCAGTTGGGTGACGGTCGCGGATTCGGCCAGTTCGGCGTAGTGCTCATCGGAGCCGTCGACGCCGCGTTCGGCGATGACCCCGACCTGATCCAGTGACAGCCGGCCTTCGCGTAGTCCGTCGGTGCAGCGCGGGAGCTCGTCGAGTCGTCGGGCGATGGCGACCATGGTCTCGGCGTTGCGGGAGGAGACCCCGGTTTTCCAGGCCACCAATGCCGGCACTGATTTGGCGCCGGTCATACCGGCCAGGTCCTCGCGCTCTAACTGGGCAACGACGTCGACGATGCGGCCGTCGATCGCATTGCGCTGCCCGCACAACTCGGAGAGCTCCCCGAACAGCGCCTCAAGGCGCTCCTTGGGAGCCAAAGACGCTGCCGCGGTGGACATGAAATCATTGTCACACCACGGTCCGACAAGTCGGGATCGGCGGAACGGCCACCATCGGTGATGTTGATGGCACGGTCGTTCTAGTGGCTAGTGCTTCAACCTTAAAGTCCCACGACGATTCGTCCACGCACGTAAAGTGCCATCGATATCGTCCGAAGATTGCGGGTGAGGAAGGTTCTATCCCATGAACATGTGGCGCAAGGTGATCTTGCTCGGCGCTCTTGCCGCAACCTTCGCGATGGTTGACGCGGCCGTTGCCGGCGCCTACGACACGATCGACTACGGCACCAATCAAGGAGCTTGTAAGGCCGCCGAAAAGCAGGCAAAGGTCGGAGGTATTCGCTATGCGGACTGCTTCGAAACCGGCCCAGGCCACTACTCTCTGGCCCTGGACGACTGACCGTCTGAGTCGTCGTTTACAGGCAGGTCTTCGTTGATGGGACCCTCACCTGCGACCGCAGGCACGCCGCCCCTAGCCGTCCAGCCGCTCGCTCAGCATGTCGGCCAGCCCGCGGATCGTGGTGATCTCCGTAGCTCGGACCCGAATCCCCGTCGCGGTCTCCAGTCGGGTGATCAGTTCGAGAGCCCCGAGGGAGTCGATCCCGCATTCCGGCAGCGGCCGGTCCGCGTCGATGTTGCGGTGCACCACAGCACTGACCTGATCGGCGATCAGCGCTCGCAGGCGCGGCGACCATTCCGGGCGAGGGAGAGCCACCAGCTCGGCGCGCAGTCGCGTGGCGTCCGCCGACTTTCGCCGCGATGCGCGTACCGCCGCGCCGAACGGCGAGCGCGCGGCCACTGCCGACAGCCACGCGGCATCGTTTGGGGCACAGGCACTGTACGCGCGATCGTGGCACAGTAACTCGTCGAGCACCGAGGCGTCGAGCGCGTCGTCCTGCGCAGCGACCGTGAGGCCGGGCAGTCCTGAGTTCCGGCGCCACGACGCGAACGCCGCCAACCAACTTGAGGCCGCGGCGGCCGCGGTCTGGCCGGGTGCGCCGGTCAGTGCGGCCGTCGAGGAGAACATGCAGAACCAGTCCAGCGGTTGCCCGGTGCTGGCCGCGTGCAGGTTCCACGCGCCCTGCACCGTCGAGGCCCAGACCCGCTCAAGCTCCGTGGCATCCGGCGTCTCCGCGTGCAGCACTCCGCGCAGCGGATGGCCGGCGGCGCACGCAACACCGACGAGCTGCTCGGCGACGCCGTCCCCCCCGACATCGGCGCACTCGACCACCACATCGGTACCGGCCGCGCGGAGGGCCTCGATCCGTTCGAGCGACTGCGGCGAAAGTGTTGTCGGAGAACACAAGACGATCCGGCCGGCCCCGGCGGCGGCCAGCCACTCCACGAAAAGCAGTCCCGCCGGCCCACCCGTGACGAGGTAGGCGCCATCGGCCCGGCAAGGCCGCACCTGCTCCGGTGGAACGACCGCGCGGACGGTGCCGGTGGACGGGATGTCGAGAACGAGCCTGCCTGCGCGTTCGGCAGTGACGACGTCGATGGCGTCGGCGAGGGGATGAGCGATGTACTCCGGGAGCGGCAGGACGCCGTCGGCCAGCTGCCGGTACAGCGTCGTCAGCAGATGGTGCACCCGCACCGGATGACTGTCGGCCAGCCGCACCAGGTCGAGGGTGCTGACGGTCTGGTTGGGTTGCACGGCCCACTGCCGGACCTCGTCCCGCCGGCCGATATCGATGAAGCGGCCGCCGTGGGCGAGTACCTCAAGAGCGGGGCGGTCGAGCGAGTTGAGCACGACGTCGACCCCATACCCGTCCGTGTCAGTGCGGATCAGCGCCGCGAAATCCGCGCTCCGCGAATCGTACACCTGCTGGATACCCATGTCGCGCAGCAATTCTCGCCGGGACTCACTGCCCGCCGTGGCGAAGATCTCCGCGCCGACGGATTGGGCGATGGCGATCGCCGCTTGTCCCACGCCGCCGGCCGCGGAGTGGATCAGCACCTTATCGCCGGCAGCGAGCCCAGCCAGGCCATGCAGGGCGACGACGCCCGCGGTGGCCGCCGCCGCGGCGTGCCGGTCGGAGACCTGCGCGGGCAGCAGGACAGCCAACCGGGCATCGCAGGTGACGAACGTGCCCCAGGAACCGCCGGCGCAGATCCCGGCGACCCGGTCACCGACGCGATGGTCGGTAACCCCCGGCCCCACCGAGGTCACCACACCGGCGAAGTCGGTGCCCAGCCGCGCAACCGGGCCCTCGGCGAACACGGCCCGCACGTCGGCGACATTGACACCTGCTGCCCGCACCGCCACCTCGATCTGGCCCGTTCCCGGTGGGATGCGCGGGACCTGAACGACTTCCACCGCACCGGGCGCCCGCACCCGCACGCGCAAGCCGTCGTGCCGGGGATCGAGGAGGGCGGTCCGTCGTTCCTCGGGTCGAAGCGGCGCCGGCGACAGGCGCGCGGTGTACCACTGCCCGCTACGCCAGGCTGTGACGTCCTCGTCGGAACCGGAAAGCAGTTGCCGGGCGACACCCGTGGTCGACCCGTCGGCATCGAGGTCCACATGCACGGCTTGCAGTCCGGGATGCTCACCGCCGAGCACCCGGAGCACCCCCCCGACGCCCGCATGGCTCAGATCTGGACGCTCGCCGTCGAGCACCGCCTGCGCCGAGCGGGTCACCATGTATAGCCGCGGCGTCTCACCGGTCAACGCCACCACTTCACCGATGATCTCCAGCAGTTTCCGGGCGGCCTCGAGCCCGGAGAGGTCCGGCTCCAGCAGAACCACCACGGCGGCGAGTTCGCCGCCGCGCGCCTCATGGTGCAACGCGTCGGCGGACCACGAGGTACTCATGCAGTGTGCGCCAAGGCTTTCGAGGTCCTCGCCGAGCCCCTCACCGTCACCGATGAGCAGCCATCGTCCGGGATCAGCTCGTGGGACATCGGGCACCGCACGTGGTCGCCAGTCGATGGTCAACAACCGGTCGTCCACGGCGGGGTTCGCGGCGAAGCGAACGCCCCGCACCTCGAGCAACACCGCACCGTCCTGATCGAGAACGTCGAGATCGGCTTCCACCTCACCGGAGGACGAGGCAGTGACGCGGGTGCGGCAGTACCGGGCGGCCTGGATGGGACCGTATGCGCGCAGCAGTCGAATGGCGTTGGGTGACTGATGTTCTGCCACCGCGCGGAAACATGCGTCCAACACGGTGTGGAGGGTCCCCCCGGCGGGGATATCGATGGTTTCGGATCCCCCGATAGCGGCAGTCGGGCGGTTAGTCTCCGGCGCGCTGAGTACCGCCGACGCGTAGCGGCCCCGCCCGGTACTCACCACGAAATCGAACGGCCCTGGCCTGTCACCCGTCGCTGAAGCGGTGATGACGGTGTCCGCGTCGCCATCCCAGCCGCCACGTAACGCGATGTCCCGGACCTCGACGGCGTCGCCGAACACGGTATGTCCGGCCGCCAACGCCATCTCGCAGCAGACGGCACCGGACAGTGCCGGCCCGGATCCCGATTGTGCCTGCCACACATGATGTTCCGGGTCCTCGGGCAGAAGCACGTGCACCCCGAGCAGGGGGTGCGCTGCAACGGTGTGACCAACGGGGGCCTCGTCGCGCGCCTCCTCCGACGGAGGCTGTGGGTGGGCCGAGGTCGGTAGCGGCGCGTCCACCAGGGTCCCGGACGGGTGACGCACCGCGAAATCGACTGCGGCGCCCGCGCAGTACAGCGAACCGACGAATTCGGACAAGGCGGAGTCGGGTGAGACACGTAGGATGGCCGGCGTGATGTCGAGACTGCGGGCGGTCTGTTCGACAGCCTCGGTGAGCAGACGGTCGGGCACCACCTCGGCGAAGACCCGGTGGCCGTCTTCCAGCGCGGCTCGCACCGCGGCGGAGAACCGAGCCATCTTGCGTAGGTTCGCCACCCAGTAACGGGCATCGCAGGCGGGGCGGTCCCGGGGGTCGAACGAGGTGCCCGTGTAGAACGGCACCTGCGGTGTCATCGGGTTCAGCCCGGACAGGGCGGAGGTGAACTCCGAGACGATCGAATCGACCTGCGGGGAGTGCACGGCCACCACGCCGGGGATTTCCCGGGCCGGCACCTCCCGTTGCTCCCAACCAGCGATCAGGTCGCGTACCACCTCCGCCGACCCGGCGACCACTGCGGACCCGGGCGACGGCACGGCCGCGACCACGACCTCGTTCCGGCCGCGCATCGTCAGCTCCGAAAGAAGTTGCTGAGCAGGGAGTTCCACCGCCGCCACGGCACCTTCGGAGAGGACGACACGGGCCAGCAGATTCGCGCGGCTGCACACCACCCGCAGCCCGTCCTCGAGCGACAGTGCGCCGGCGACCACCGCCGCCGCGGTCTCGCCGAGCGAGTATCCGATGACCGCACCCGGCCGGGCACCGTGCTCCCGCAGTGCGGTGGCCAGGGCCACCTGCATGGTGAACAGCGTCGGATGGGCGCGCCTGATATCAGATTCGTTGTCCGGCAACGCCAGTGCCTCGGCCACGGAGAAACCGCACTCGCGCAGGATGGCCGGCTCGGCCAGCGCCACGGTGGCCGCGAAGGCCGGTTCGTTCGCCAGCAGCTCGGCGGCCGCCCCGGGCCGCTGCGGCACCTGGCCGGCGAACACCCAGACCGGGCCGTGGTCGTCGCCGCCGACGGCGGCTTCGATTACGGTCTCGGTGTCGGCCACCCCGCGCAACGCGTCGCCGAGTTCGGTTCGGGTGTCTGCGATGACGGCGGTTCGTACCGGGCGATGCCCGCGACGGCGCGCCAACGTGTACGCGAGGTCGGGCAACGACACATCCTGGTGTGTCTGCACCCAGTCCGCGAGACGGCCTGCCGTGCTGCGCAATCCGGCGGAGGACGTGGCGGACAGCGCGAACAGCAGTGGTCCAGATGCAGGCGCCGGCACTTCATCTTGTTGGGGCGCCCGTTCCACGACGCAGCACACCCGGGTGCCCGATTCACTCACCGCGGACACCGCCGCCCGGTGCAGCTCACTGCCCGCCCACTGCCCATGCCGGACGGCGAGGACCACCGTCATCAACCCGAGCGAACCCGTCTCCGTCATCCCGATGGACGAGGGATCAACACCGGCCCTGGCCAACGCCTTTCGGTACACCGCGGCCTCGTCGTCACGACCCGCGGCGGAGCCCCGAACCACGGACAGGACCCGGTCGCCGTCGCGCAGCGCATCCGGCAGCCGTTTGAGCAGGACCATGGCGGTGCCCTCGCCGGCCAGGGCGAGGTCACTCTCGCCACTGTCGAGGCTGCCGCAGGCCAGGTGCACGGCGAGCAGGCCGGTATCGACGGTGAGCGCCGGGCCGTGCGTGCGTAGCGCGTCGGCGATCTGGTCCGCCGCCATGACGGCGAAAACCGAGGTGGGTGAGGTGGCCAGCGAGTCCGGCGAGATGCCGGCATGCTCGACGGCCTCGCAGGCCGTCTCCATCGGCCATGGGTGCTGCGGCGAGGACTCGATGTCGAACCCGGCACCGTCGTCGAGCGCATCCCACAGGCGCTCAGGGGAATCGATGTCCCCGGGAAACCGGCACGCCATTCCGATCACGGCCACCGCAGTACCGCCGACGGGATCGAACGAGACCATTGCACCCCTACAGAACAGATCAAGGCACGGCACGCTGCCCCGCCGCTCACGATAGACCACCCAGCTAACCCCGAACCCGGGTATCGGGACCAGCCGCCCGCAGTAGTGTGAGCTACGTGATTGAGGCTTCCATCCCGGCCGTCCTGCGTGAGCGCGCCAGTCTGCAGCCGGACGATGTAGCGGTCACTTACATCGACTACGACCGCGACTGGGACGGTGAAACCCTGTCGCTCACCTGGATGCAGCTGTACCGGCGGGCATCGGCTGTGGCGCAGGCACTGTCGGCGGACGGCTCCGCGGGGGACCGCGCGGTGGTCTCGGCGCCCCAGGGCCTGGACTACCTCGTGGCGTTCCTCGGCGCGCTGCTGGCCGGGCGGATCGCGGTTCCCCTCTCGGTCCCGCTCGGCGGGGCGACCGATGAGCGGGTCGCCTCGGTGCTGCGGGACGCGCAGCCCGCCGCCGTCCTCACCACCTCCGCGGTCGCAGGCGTGGTGGGCGAGCACCTGGGGCCGGCCGCCGAGCACGGCGCACTGCTGATCGAGGTCGATCTGCTGGGCGAAGGTGCGCCCTTCGGCGAGGACGCCGAGTTCGGGGACAGCCGGAGCACGGCCTACCTGCAGTACACGTCGGGATCCACTCGGCAGCCCGCCGGGGTGATGATGTCGCACCAGAACGTGCTCGCCAATTTCGAGCAGCTGATGGCCGGTTACTTCGCCGATCACGGGAAGTTTCCGCCCCCGGACACCACGATCGTCTCCTGGCTGCCCTTCTACCACGACATGGGATTGGTGTTGGGGGTGTGCGCGCCGGTTCTGCTGGGGTTGCGCACGGTGCTGACCAGTCCGGTCGCGTTCCTGACCCGGCCGGCCCGCTGGATGCAGTTGCTGGGCAGCCACCCGCACGCCTACACGGCGGGACCGAACTTCGCGTTCGAGTTGGTGGCCCGCAAGACCACCGACGAGGACATGGCCGGGCTGGACCTGGCGGGCGTGCTGAACATCGTCACCGGCAGTGAGCGCGTGCATCCGGCCACCCTGCGCCGCTTCACCCAGCGGTTCGCCCGGTTCAACCTGCACGAGTCGGTGATCCGGCCGTCCTACGGCCTGGCCGAGGCGACGGTCTACGTCGCCACCCGGGCGCCCGGCGACGCGCCCGCGATCGGGCACTTCGATCCGGAGAAGCTGTCCGAGGGGCAGGCGGCGCCGCTACCGGGCGGGCGGGGCACCCCGCTGATCAGTTACGGCCGGCCGCAGGCCCCGTTGGTGCGCATCGTCGATCCCGACACCCGCACCGAGTGCGCGGCGGGTACCACCGGCGAGATCTGGGTGCACGGCGACAACGTCGCCGAAGGGTATTGGGGCAACCCGGAAAAGACCGGGAGCACGTTCGGGGGCGTGCTGGCCGACCCGCCCGCCGGCACACCCGACGGGCCCTGGTTGCGCACCGGCGATCTCGGCTTCCTCTTCGAGGATGAGCTGTACATCGTCGGGCGCATCAAGGATCTGCTGATCGTGCGCGGGCGCAACCACTCGCCCGACGACATCGAGGCGACCATCCAGGAGATCACCGGCGGCCGGGTCGCCGCGATCGCGGTGCCCGACGGCCAGACCGAGAAGCTCGTGACGGTCATCGAGCAGAAGCGGCGCGGCGCATCCGAGGAAGAGGTGGCGGCCAATCTGGCCGCCGTGCGCGGCGAGGTGGCCTCGGCGGTGTTCACCGCGCACGGACTGTCCATCGCCGATCTGGTGCTGGTGTCACCGGGCTCCATCCCGATCACCACCAGCGGCAAGATTCGGCGGGCGTCGTGCGCGGACCAGTACCGGCTCGGCGAGTTCGCCCGGCTGGACGCCTGAATCCGCTGTGCTGCAACTTGTTCGGTGATTGACGGGAAAGGGAACGTTGTCGGCGATGTGGAGTTCGGTGGCGGTGCTGGCGCTTCCGATCGCGCTGGACCCCGTGCGTCTGGGTGTCAACCTCCTGCTGATCTCCCGCCCGCGCCCCGCGCAGAACCTGCTGGTGTACTGGATCGGCTGTGTCACCGCGAGCATTCTGCTGCTGGTGGTACCGCTGCTGGTGCTGCACAACACGGCGGCCTTCGCGTCGTTCGTGCACGATCTGGCCAACCCGCAGACCGCCGCCAGTGTGACGGTCCGGCGCGTCGAGGTCGGGGTGGGCGTCCTGATCCTGGCGATCGCGGCGGCGACGGGGCTGCGGGCGGTGAAACGACGAACGGCCGTCCGCGCTGACGCCGAAAAAGACTCGGAACCAACGGATTCCGACGACCCATCACCCATCGCGCGGTTGTTGAACCGCGGCCGGGATGCACCGGCGGAGGGCGGCTCCGCGGTCCAGCGGCTGCTCGGGCGTGCCCATCGGGCCTGGGAGAGCGGCGCGCTGTGGGTGGCGGCGGTGATCGGCTTCTGGGCGGGACCCAACCCTTCGCTGGTGACGTTCTCGCTGGCGACCATCCTGGCCTCGGGTGCGGCGTTCGGCGCCCAGATCGGTGCGGCGATCGTGTTCATCGTCGTCAGCCTGGCGGTGGTGGAGATCGTGCTGATCTGCAACCTGGTGGCCCCGGCCAGGACGCAGGCCGCGCTGCGCCGGGTGCACGACTGGGTGGGCGGCTACCGGATCCAGATCGTGGTGGCCATCCTGACGCTGGTCGGCCTGGCGTTCGTGGCGCAGGGCCTCGGCCTGCTCTGAGGGTTCAGCGGCGGTCCTCGAAATGGGATGTGTGAACTACCTTACTCGCGGGTAATAAGACCGTCATGGTCACATGTGAGCCCCGAGGGGAGTCGCGCTGATGGTCTCCGCGCTGCGCCAACTGACCCGGTGGAGTATCAGGCCGGCGAAGAACGTCGACACCGCCATCAGCCCGAAAATGAATGTGGTCCGCGGGTTGACCGCCCGGGCCACAACACCGTTGCTTCCCGACGACTACCTCAAGATGCTGAACCCGCTGTGGTCGGCCCGCGAGTTGCGCGGGGAGGTCATCTCGGTGCAGCGCGAGACCGAGGACACCGCGACGGTGACGATCAAGCCGGGCTGGGGATTCTCCGCCGACTACCAGCCGGGTCAGTACGTCGGCATCGGTCTGCGAGTGCAAGGCCGCTGGCACTGGCGGTCCTATTCGCTGACGTCGGTGCCGCAGCGCGGCGCCAAGCACATCACCATCACCGTCAAAGCGACCCCCGAGGGATTCCTGTCGTCCCATCTGGTGAACGGCGTCGAACCGGGCACCATCGTCCGGCTGGCGAAACCCAAGGGTGATTTCGCCTTACCCGATCCGCCGCCGCCGAGCATCCTGTTCATCAGCGCGGGCAGTGGGATCACCCCCGTCATCGCCATGCTCAGGTCGTTGTCGGTCCGCGGACAGCACCCCGACATCGTGCACGTGCACTCGGCCCCGTCCGAGGAGTCGGTCATCTTCCGCGAGGAGCTGCGCACTCTCGAACAGCGGCACCCGAGTTACCGGCTGCACCTGCAGCTCACCGAGACGGCCGGTCACATGGACTTCAGCAGTTTGGATGCGGCAGTCCCGGACTGGACACAGCGTTCCACTTGGGCGTGCGGCCCGGCTCAGATGCTCGACGATGTCGAGAAGGCCTTCCATCAGGTGGGACTCGACGATGCGCTGCACGTCGAGCGGTTCACGATCGACCGGACCGACAAAGGCGGCGAAGGAGGGACCGTCACCTTCGCGATCTCCGGCAAGTCCATCGAGATAGACGGCGCTACATCACTTCTCGAAGCCGGAGAGAAGGTCGGCATCCAGATGCCGTTCGGCTGCCGGATGGGCATCTGCCAGACATGCGTGCTGCCCTTGGAAGAGGGCCACGTACGCGATTTCCGCTCGGGAACCGAGCACGGCGCGGGAGACCGGATCAACACCTGCGTCTCCACCGCCTCCGGCAACTGCACGCTCAAGGTCTAGGGGGACCATCATGGCCATCACCGACATCAAGCAATACGCCCATCTGACACCGGACGACGTGGAAGCGTTTGCCCGCGAACTGGATACGATCCGGTCCGATATCGAGGAGTCCCGCGGGGAGCGCGACGCCCGTTACATCCGCAGGGCAATCCAGTTCCAGCGCGGACTGGTCGTCGGAGCCCGGGTGCTGCTGTTCGCCAGCCACCACACGGTGGCCCGCCGGGCGGGCATCGCCATGCTCGGGACGGCGAAGATCATCGAGAACATGGAACTGGGACACAACATCACCCACGGTCAGTGGGACTGGATGAACGATCCGGAGATCCACTCGACCGAGTGGGAGTGGGACACCACCTCCCCCACCGAGCACTGGAAGAAGTCGCACAACTTCATCCACCACAAGTACACCAACGTCGTCGGCCTCGACGACGACATCGGTTACGGGATCATGCGACTCACGCGCGACCAGCGCTGGGAGCGGTGGATGATCGGCAACCCGATCTACAACGTGCTGCTGGGCACCTTCTTCGAGTGGGGTGTCGCCGCACACGGTTTGGAGACCGCGAAGGTCCGCGCGAAGGAGAAGTCCTGGGCCGAGGTCAGAAAAGACCTCCGCGTGATCGGCAAGAAGGTGGGCAAGCAGGTCGGCAAGGACTACATCGTCTTTCCCGCGCTGGCAGGCAAGAACTGGAAGAGCACGCTGAAGGCCAACGCGATCGCGAACCTGATCCGCAACTACTGGTCCTACGCAGTGATCTTCTGCGGCCATTTCCCGGATGGCGCAGAGAAATTCACCCGGGACGAGTTCGAGAACGAGACGCCGGCCGAATGGTATCTACGTCAGCTGCTGGGCTCGGCGAACTTCCGGGCCGGCCCGGTGATGGCGTTCATGAGCGGAAACCTGTGCTACCAGATCGAGCACCATCTGTTCCCCGATCTGCCGAGCAACCGGTACGCCGAAATCAGTGTGCGCGTGCGCGCACTGTGCGAGAAATACGATCTGCCCTATACGACGGGTTCGCTTCCGCGGCAGTACTTCCAGTCGTTCTGGACCATCTTCAAGCTCGCGTTCCCGAACAAGTTGCTCAAGGCGACGTCCGACGACGCCCCGGAGACCAATTCCGAACTCAAGTTCCGGATCCGTGCCGGGATGCGGGAGAGCTTCGGCGTCGACCCGGCCACCGGGCGTCGCCGCGGGTTGCGCACGGCCATCCGTGAACTGGAGACCGCGGCGATGGCGACCGGCTGAGGCCTCATTGCGGCGGTGAGCCGGCGATCGGTTCGAGGGTGACAGTGTGCACCGACGTGATCAGGGCGGTGTCGAAAACGGCGTGATCGTCGGCGAAGTCGGCGCTGTTGCGGTACTCCTCGGCCAGCCGCTGCGGATCCTCGCCGGACCGGTAGCCGATCAGTGCCACCACACGGTGACCATCAGGGGCGGTATCGGTCCACACGCCGTGCACGGTGATGCCGTACTTGCCCAGGCTCACGATATGTCGCGGCCAGAATTCCGAGGTGTACTGCCGCCGCGCCGCTTCGTTCGCCAGCGAATAGGTCCGTAGTTCGAGCACCGCGCGTCCACCTGGGCCACTCAGCGCGGCTCGGTGCCCTTCAGCAGGAACCTGGCCGCCGCGAACGACTGCGCTGCGCCCTTGAAATCGTCGGTCAGCCGGCCGAACGCGCTGAACGGGGAGGCCAGACTGAGCGTCGAGCAGTTCGTGGTCAAGTTGTCGAGATGCACCGTCAGCTGGCGCAGCGTCGAGGTGAGTGAACGATCGGGCGTCGGCAGGGAGGTACGGATGCGCTGGTTGATGCCCGCGACGTCCTGGCACACGGTGTGCATGCCGGCGAAGTCCCCACGGGTGATGGTCGCCATCAACCGGTCGGACGCCGCCGCCAGCGAGCTCAGCGGCTGGCCGTGCTGCTGCCGCCAGGCCAGCATGGGCTTGTTGCTGTACAACCGAACTCGGTCGGCGCTCTGGGCGCGGGCCGCGACTTCGGACGCCGATACGGTCGGCGCGGGCGCAGTGCCGCGTGCAACGTCGGTGTGGAGCGCACCGTCGGCTCCCACCATGCCGAGAGCAAGCACCAAGATCACCACAAGCCGGTGGAAGGGTTTCAAAGTGTGAGCTCGCATACTTTTTCGGGGCGGAAATGATTCGGAGGGGACTCTATCCCACCGCAGGTCGGTGAGGTGGTGTTCTTACGCGGCCGACATTTGAGGTGGTGAGACCACATTTTCGGCGCGGAAAACCCTCCGGTGGAAGTTGAGGGTTGATGACCCCTTGATAGCGAACACTTTTCGCACCCGCAAAAAGTTGCTGACGTTTCGGCGTAGCGGCAAACCACGCATTCTGTGCAGTTTTGAGCTCTGGACCCCGATTTGCCGGTGGACCTGCCCAGCATCGATTCGAACCGACGGAGCATGTGGTCGCGATTGGCACTCATTGTGTTGCGACACTATGTTTTTGGGCGTGATGTCCTCAGCTGCCGGCGTGGTCGCTCGGTGGGTCGCGCCGTTCCTGACGGTGGCAGCCATCGCGGGGGTGGCTTTCGTGGCCGCCCCGGTGCAGACCCCCGCCATCCGTCTGGTCGACGATGCCAACCCGCTGAACGGACTGCCGTTCTACGTCAATCCCGGCTCGGCGGCCATGCGCGCCGCGCAGAGCGCGGACCCGCCGAGTCCTCAGTTGAACACCATCGCCAACACCCCGCAGGGGTACTGGATGGACCGGCTGTCCACCCCGGCCGTCGACGCCGCGTACATCGGCGCCGCGCAGGCGGCGGGCACCAGGCCGGTGCTGGCGTTGTACGGAATCCCGCACCGCGACTGCGGCAACTTCTCCGCCGGCGGGTTCTCCTCGGCGGACGCGTACCGGGGCTGGATCGACGGCGTCGCCGCCGCCATCGGGGGTGGTCCGGCCGCGGTCATCCTCGAACCCGATGCGCTGGCCATGGCGGACTGCCTGTCGGCCGGCCAGCGTCAGGAACGGCTCGACCTGATCCGCTACGGCGTCGACACCTTGACCCGCAATCCGGCCACCGCCGTCTACGTCGACGCCGGCCATTCGCGGTGGACCAGCGTCGACAAGATGGCGGGCATGCTCAACGAGGTCGGAGTGGCGAAGGCGCGCGGGTTCAGCCTCAACACCGCGAACTTCTTCACCACCGAGGAGGAGATCGGCTACGGCGAGGCGATCTCCGGACTCACCAACGGCGCGCACTACGTGGTCGACACCTCGCGCAACGGCGTCGGGCCCGTCGACAGCGACTCGTGGTGCAACCCCGCAGGCCGGGCCTTGGGCACCCCACCCACCACCGCCACCGCCGGGGCGCATGCGGATGCCTACCTGTGGGTGAAGCGGCCGGGCGAGTCCGACGGATCGTGCGGCCGCGGCGACCCCGGTGCGGGACGTTTCATGAGTCAATACGCCATCGACCTGGCCAGTAAGGCTGGGCTGTAGGCCGGCGCCGGTCGTCGCGCGAAGGTGCGACGATGTTGCCATGACCGCAACGCTCGTCGCTGCCAACGTGGCAGGCGGCTACGCCCATCGCACCCTGTTCGAGGGCCTCGACGTGACGGTGGCGCCCGGCGACGTGATCGGTGTGGTCGGCGCCAACGGTGCGGGTAAGAGCACCCTGCTGCGCATCCTGGCCGGGGACCTGGCTCCGCTGGAAGGCACGGTCAGTTACGCGCCGGCCGACGCCTTCATCGGATGGCTGCCGCAGGAACACGAACGGGTGCCCGGCGAGACCGTGGCCGGCTACATCGCCCGCCGCACCGGATGCGCGCAAGCAACCGTTGCCATGGACACGGCGGCAGAGGCGCTGTCCGACGGAGACCAGGCGGCGACCGATGCGTATTCCGCCGCGCTGGATCATTGGCTTGCCACCGGCGCAGCCGATCTCGACGAACGGCTGCCCGCGGTGCTCGCCGATCTCGGCTTCGACGCCCTCTCCGCGCCGCCGGACACTACGCTGATGACGTCCCTGTCCGGTGGGCAGGCGGCCCGCGTCGGCCTGGCGGCGCTCGTGTTGTCCCGCTTCGACATCGTCCTGCTCGACGAGCCCACCAATGATCTGGATCTCGACGGACTCGCCCGCCTCGAACGCTTCGTCCAGGAGTTGCGAGGGGGTGTGGTGCTGGTGAGTCATGACCGGGAGTTCTTGGCCCGCAGCGTGACTCGCGTCCTGGAGCTGGACCTGGCGCAGCACACCAACACCGTCTTCGGTGGCGGGTATGAAAGCTATCTGGCCGAGCGCGCGGTCAACCGTCGCCACAAGCGCGAGCAGTACGAGGAGTTCGCCGACAAGAAAGCCGACCTGGTGGCGCGGGCCCGCACCCAGCGCGAGTGGTCCAGCCAGGGCGTCCGCAACGCGATGCGCAAGGCTCCCGACAACGACAAGAACCGGCGCCGAGCGCAATCCGAGTCCAGCGAGAAGCAGGCCCAGAAGGTGCGTCAGATGGAGAGCCGGATCGCCCGCCTGGAGGAGGTCGAGGAGCCCCGCAAGGAATGGACCCTGCAATTCACCATCGGCCCTGCGCCGCGGTCGAGTTCGGTGGTGGCCACCCTCGGCGAGGCCGTGGTGCGGCACGACGGTTTCGTGCTGGGCCCGGTGTCCCTACAAGTCGATGCCGGCGAACGGATCGGTATCACCGGCCCGAACGGGGCGGGCAAATCGACCTTGTTGCGGTTGCTGCTGGGACGGCTGCAGCCCGACGAGGGCCGGGCAAGCCTGGGCGCCAACATCGCCGTCGGGGAGATCGATCAGGCGCGCGCCGAATTCACCGGGGCGGCAAAGCTCGTCGATCGTTTCGAGCAGCAGGTGCCGTCCTGGTCGACGGCCGACGTGCGGACCCTGCTCGCCAAGTTCGGGCTGAGCGCCGACCATGTCGAGCGCGACGTCGACGGGCTCTCGCCGGGGGAACGCACCCGAGCCGGCCTCGCGTTGCTGCAGGCCCGTGGGGTGAACGTGCTGGTTCTGGATGAACCGACCAACCATCTGGACCTCGCGGCCATCGAGCAGCTCGAGCAGGCGCTCGAAACCTATGACGGCGCACTGCTGTTGGTGACGCACGACCGCCGGATGCTGGAGAACGTCCGACTCGACCGGACCTGGCACGTCGAGGCAGGGCGCGTCATCGAGGTGTAGACGGAGAGGTTTCCGCGATCACCGTCGCGCCGAACTCCTCGATCGCATCGGGTGGCGCCGAGTCCGAGAACCACACGTAGAACCGTTGCGCGCCTCGGGATGCCAGCGCGTCGAAGTGCGCAATCAGATGCGCGGCGTCCCCACTGACCAGGCCGGGGCCCAGGTGTCCCCAATGCCGGCGGCTGGTCTCGGCCACCTTCTCCGGGTCGGCACCGCGGCGTGCGAAACCGACCATCTGTTGTACCGACGCCCGCGCCGACCCGATGGCGGGCAGGAACTCCGGTAGGCGATCCACCATCGTCGCCGGGAGATTCCACCAGTCCGCGTGCCGCCGAACGACATCCAGCGTCCGTGGCCCGGAGCCGCCGATGACGATCGGGATCGGCGAGGAAGGCTGGGGTGCCTGGGTGCGCTCGGTCGGACCTGCGGATCCCCAGTATTCCTTGAGCAGGCCCAGGCTGCGGTCGAGTTGCTCGACGCGGTAGGCCGCATCGCCACCGAGCAACCCGAATCTGGCGAGTTCCTTGGGCATCGAGCCCGATCCGAGGCCGAGTTCGAAACGGCCACCGGATGCCTCGGCCAGCGTCACGGCCTGCTTCGCGAGGACGGCGGGGTGCCGCAGGGCGTCACAGAGCACCAGATGGCCGATCGTGATCCGTTCGGTCTTGGCGGCGACCCAGGTGGCCAGGCTCATGGCTTCCCACACCGGGATGTCGGGCAGGCCCGGCGTCTCCAGGTGATCGAAGAACGCGACGCCGTCGAAGCCGGCATTCTCGGCCGCCTGCGCCCGCACCACGAAATCGCCCACCGGCAGGCGGTATTGCGACATGTAGAGAAACCACTCGGTCATCAGCATCCCGTCGTCGAGGTCGTTGCGAGGAATTCGGTGGACCGTGCCAGCAGCGACGGCAGCACGGGCGCCATGGCTTCGATGTCGCGGTCGGGAGTGTGCCGCCGGCGATTGTGCTTGATGATCAACCCCCAGGTGGCGGTGGACTTGAAGCACGCCAAGGCCTGGAACCAATTCAGTTGGGGCACCGGATGTCCGATGGTGCGCGCGTAGATGTCGAGCAGCTCGGCCG
This sequence comes from Mycolicibacterium cosmeticum, assembly GCA_016197365.1. Taxonomy (GTDB): domain Bacteria; phylum Actinomycetota; class Actinomycetes; order Mycobacteriales; family Mycobacteriaceae; genus Mycobacterium; species Mycobacterium cosmeticum_A. The sequence goes on from JACPVS010000031.1 coordinate 16,282, forward strand.
GCGCGGGCGTGGTGCCCGCGTAGGGCGTGTCACGCCCATAGGTGGCGGGGTCGGCGTTGATGAGAAACCAGCCGAGGTCCACGCGCGGGTCGCCGATCGACCAGATCTCCCAATCGATCACCGCGGTGATCGACCGATCGACGGCCAGCAGGTTGCCCAGCCGGAAGTCGCCGTGCAGTACCGAGGGCGGCATTGCCTGCGGCACCGACGCCCGCAACGCGTGGCCGACGTCGACCCATCCCGCGACGAGCGCGGGATCGATGGTCTCCAGCGCTCGGCACCAGCGTTCGACCTCGTCGGCGGGGGAGCCGACCGGTTCGGCGTCCAGGCCGACCGATCCCGGCGCCAGCGTGTGCAGCCGGGCCAGTACCGCTGCCGCGTCACGCAGCCGGTCGGCCATCACCTCGGGGGCCGCAGGGCTGGGGGTGCGATCGAACAACGGCTCGGCGGACTCGCCGTCGAGGAACGACATCACGAACAACGGCGGCGAACCGTTGTCCTCGAACAGGATTCGGGGCACCGGAACCCTGGAGGTGCCGAGGTCGGCGATCATCCGGGCCTGGCGCAGGACGTCGCGGTGCAGGATCGGTGCGACGCCGGGCGGTGCCACCTTGACGACCACCGGCCGCCCGTCGTGCACACCGCGCAACGTCACGCTGGACGCGCCACCGGGTAGCGGCCGGATCCCGGTGACGCCCAGCGCCGAGAGCCGCCGGTCGAGGTCGTCGAACTGCACCGCCGTCAGTGCAGCCATCCGACTTCCCGGAGGAACGGCTGGGTGTGCGCGATGCGGCCGGTCAGGGTCTTCGGGTCGCCCGTACACAATCGGAACACGGTCTCGGTGATGAGCTCGATGTCCTCGGTGTCGGTCTTGGCCAGGTCGAGCGTTCCGGCGCCGGGGGTCGCCACGGGGTTCGAGGGCGCCGCGGCGTTCACGGCGATGCCATCGGAATGCAGTTCGGCGGCCAGGCTTTTCGTCAGCCGGTTCAGGCCGGCCTTGACGGTGCCGTACATCCCGAAGCCGGCCTCGGTGTCGAACTGCGAGAACGGCGGTCCGTCGGGCAGGTCCCCGCCCACCGAGGTCAGGTTCAGCACCCAGCCGCTGCCACGTTCCCGCATCGCCGGAATGGCCAGCTGGGTCAGGTGCAGCGGCGCGATCAGGTGCATCTCGACCATCAGCCGGGCCCGTTTCTCGGGGAAGCCGTCCAGCGGTCGCAGGAAGGTGACCGCGGCATTGTTGACCAGGATGTCGGGGGCGCCGAGCGTCCCCACCACCTCGGCGAACAGGCGCTCGCGGTCCTCCGAGCTGGACAGGTCGGCCTGCACGGCCAGCGCGGTGCCACCGGACTCGATGATCTGCTCGCAGGTTTCCCGCAGGGACCCTTGATATTTCGGATCGGGCTCCATGGTCCGTGCGGTGATCGCGACGTCCGCCCCCTCGGCGGCGAATCGCTGCGCGATCGCCTTGCCCAGGCCCCGGCTGGCGCCGGTGACCAGTGCGACCCTGCCTGCACACTGTCCTGCCATGTCTGTCTCCTAGCTGCGTGGGATGCCGGCGAGCCGGTCGGCGAACTTGGCCTCGGCCGCCGCCCGCAGCCGCAGCAGATGCTCCGACGGGAACTGGTCGGGCGCGGGTGCGACGTCCTTGAGCAGTTGGCGCGCCAGCGTCACCTTGTGTACCTCGGTGGGGCCGTCCGCGAGCCCGAGCACGAAGGACTCCGTCAGGTGCTGGACGAATGGCATCTCGTGCGACGTGCCGAGGGAGCCGTGGATCTGCAGCGCGCGCGCCGACACGTCGTGCAGCACCTTCTGCATCATCGCCTTGACCGCGGAGATGTCGGCGCGCACCGCGTTGTAGTCATTGAATTTGTCGATCTTCCAGGCGGTTTGGAGTGTCAGCAGCCGGAAGGCCTCGATCTCCATCCAGGAGTCGGCGATCATCTCCTGGACCAGCTGCTTCTTGGCGAGCATCTCGCCCTGGGTGTAGCGGGAGACGGCCCGCTCGCAGATCATGTCGTAGATCCGGCGCACCAGGCCGACGGTGCGCATGGCGTGGTGGATGCGGCCACCGCCGAGTCTGGTCTGGGCGACGACGAACGCCCCGCCGCGAGGACCGAGCATGTGATCCTCGGGTACCCGGACGTTTTCGTACCGGACATAGCCCTCGCGGCCACCGCCGTCGATCGGCTGATAGCCCAGACCCACGTCGCGCAGCACGTTGATGCCCGGCGTCTCGCCCGGCACCACGAACATCGAATGCCGCTGGTACGGAGGCGCATCGGGATCGGTCACCGCCATCACGATGAGGAACGACGCCGACGAGGCGAACGACGAATACCACTTCTCGCCGTTGATCACCCAGTGCTTGCCGTCCTGTACTGCGCTGGTGGTGAACACCTTCGGGTCCGCGCCGCCCTGGGGCTCTGTCATGGAGAAGCAGGAGATGATCCGGTTGTCGAGCAGCGGCTCCAGGTAGCGTTCCTTGAGTTCCGGGGTGCCGTAGTGCGCGAGGATCTCACTGTTACCGGAATCGGGTGCATGAGAACCGAAGACGATGGGGGCGCATTCGGAGCGGCCCAGTATCTCGTTGAGCAGGGCGAGCTTCATCTGACCGTAGCCGGGGCCACCGAGATGCGGACCCAGGTGGGTGGCCCACAGCCCTCGCTCCTTGACGATCTTCTGCAGGGGCGGGATCAGGGCCTGGCGCACCGGGTCGGTCAGGTCGTGCGACTCCTTGACCACATAGTCGATCGGCTCACATTCGGCGCGTACGAATTCGTCGACCCACTCCAGCTGTTGCGCCCATTGGGGATCGGTCGAGAAGTCCCACGACATTTCTAGTTCCTCTCGCGTGCTGCGTCGGCGTGACTGAGCACCTGGTTGCGGTTCTCGAGTTCGGTTGCGGCGTCCAGGGATGCGTCGGTATTGGCCTGGAGCGCTCGCTTGGTCAGCTGGACCCCCAGTGCCGACAGGCCGGCCACGCCGGCCGCCAGGGCGACGGCGCGGTGTTCGAGTTGGTCCGGCTCGATCAGTTCACTCACCAGCCCGCGCTGGTCCGCCTCCACCGCGGACACCGTGCGCCCGGTGAGCATCCAGTCCGCGGCGACGCTGGTGCCGACGATGCGGGGCAGGTGGTAGCTCATGCCCATTTCACCGCCGGAGAGTCCGAGCAGGATGGCGCCGTTCCCGAACGATGCTGCGGTCGAGCAGATTCGGATGTCGGATGCCAGGCACAGGGCGAAGCCGGCGCCGACGCACGGCCCGTTGACGGCGGCGATGACGGGCTGCGGCAGTGCGCGGATCGCCTCGGGCAGCGCGACCATCGACTCCTGGAAGCGCAGCCGATCGACGGCGGGGTCGGTGGCGGTCGGTATCCCGTCGCCGAAGTTGCGCGTGTCCAGTCCGGAGCAGAATCCGCGGCCGCTGCCGGTCAGCACGACGGCTCGCACGTCGGTCGACGTCGCCAGGTCGGTCAGCGTCCGGATCAGTTCATCCCGCATCGTCTGGTTGATGGCATTGAGCCGTTCGGGCCGATCGAGGCGCAGCACGACGACGCCGGGTGCCGGCGTCTCGATCGAGATGGTCTGTGGCACGGTCATACCCGCTCGATGATCGTGGCGGTGCCCATGCCGCCGCCGGTACACATGGTGACAAGTCCGGTGCTCAGGTCTCGGCGCTCCAGTTCGTCGAGCACCGTACCGATCAACATGGCGCCCGTCGCGCCGATCGGGTGCCCGAGTGCGATGGCTCCGCCGTTGACGTTCACCACATCGGGGTCGAGGTGCAGGTCGCGGATCGTCTTCATGGGCACGGCGGCGAACGCCTCGTTGATCTCCCACAGGTCGATGTCGGCGGGGCTCATGCCGGCCCTGGCCAGGGCGCGTTCAGCCGCCGGAGCCGGTGCGGTCAGCATGATGATCGGTTCGGAACCGACGGCGGCGGTGGCCCGGACCCGGGCGCGGGGCGTGACGCCGTGTGCCTGCACCCAGGCGTCCGAGGCGATCAGGGCGGCGGCCGCGCCGTCGACCACGCCGGAGGAGTTGCCCGCGTGGTGCACGTGGTCGATCGCGGTGATGCCGGGGTAGCGGGCCAGGCAGATCTCGTCATAGCTGCGGGACTCGCCCTCGGCGCGGTCGGCGCCGAGCGCGGTGAAGGCGGGCCGGAGCTTGGCCAGCGCGTCGGGCGTGGTGCCGGGGCGGGGGTGTTCGTCGCGGTCGCACACCACGGTGCCGTCGGCGTCGGTGACGGCAACCAACGATCTGGTGAACCGACCCTCGGCGATCGCGGTGCCGGCCCGCTGTTGGCTCTGTGCGGCGTACTCATCCACCGCGGTACGGGTGAAGCCCTCCAGGGTGGCGATCAGGTCCGCCGAAACACCCTGCGGCACGGTGGGGTAGCGGGCCCGCAGCGCGGGATTGCCACCGTCGATGGTCACCGAACCCGCGGTGAGGTTCCATCGGGACATCGACTCCACACCGCCGCCGATCACCAGATCCTGTGCCCCGCTGCCGACCCCCGTCGCCGCCACGGTGATGGCCTGCTGGCCGGAGCCGCAGAACCTGTTCAGCGTCATGCCGGGCACCGTCTCGGGCCAGCCGGCCAGCAAGACCGAGAGCCGGGCGATGTCGTCGCCGTGGTCGCCGGCCAGCAGGCCGTTACCGGCGATCACGTCGTCCACCTCGACAGGGTCGAAGCCGTGCCGCGCGACGAGTGCCTGCAAGCATTGGGCGAACAATGCCTGCGGGTGGATGCCGTGCAGTCCGCCCTCGGCACGGCCGCGGCCCCGCGGTGTTCGCACGACATCCAGGATCCACGCGGAATCCGCCATCGTCAGCACCTTCTCTTCTGAATTTGTCCGCCGTCGTCCACTGCACGTTAGAACATTGCGGCATAACCTACTCCCGAACGGGAAAAAATATTAGGGTGGGCTGATGAACGCAGTGCCGCCCGCCCGTCAACGGGGCAGGCCCCGGCAGATCAGCCGTGAGCGCATCGTGTCGGCAGCCAGGGAACTGCCGCCGGAGGCGCTCACCATGCAGGCGGTGGCCGACGCCCTGGGCGTGGACCCGAAGGCGCTGAACTATCACGTCGGTGACCGTGAGGGTCTGCGCGAGCTGGTGGCGCTCGACGTCTTCGAATCGGAGCTGCGCCGCGTCTCGTTGCCCGCCGACGGCGACTGGCGGGTGGTGGTCGGCTCCTATGCCTGCGCGTTGCGCGACGCGTTCATCGAGCTCGGCGTGCTGGCCACCTCGTTCCACCTTCCGGCGGCCAGCGGGCTGGGCGCGCTGGCACCCGTCGAATGCGTGCTGCAGGTGTTGGTGGACGCCGGCTTCGGCATCGATCAGGCGGGCCGGGCGCTGACACTGATCACCGAGACCGCATACGCCGCGGGCCGCTCGGCGGTGCTGGCGGCGCAGAACCGGGTGCACCCGAACGTCCCCGAGGTGGTGGGCGCACTGCAGCGCGCGGGGGAGACCGATTTCCCGATCCTGCGCCAGGTGGTGGCCTCGGGCGCAAGTGCCGACGGAGGCCAGCTCGACTTCAATCTGGCCGTCATCATCGCCGGGCTGGAGCGTGCGCTGGACGGTGGGGCGCGGTGAAGGTGCAGCCGGCCGCGTTCCTGCGGACCACCCTCCCGTTGGGCATAGAGCTGCTCGAGCAGTACGACTCCGGGCGCTACCACTCGATCTGGCTTCCCGACCACATGGTCAGCTTCTGGCCGGATTCGATCTGGACGCCCGAATTCACCGACCTGGCAACGGTTTCCCCGTCACCGCACCGCCACCTCGACGGCATGGCCGTGGCGGCGGCGGCCGCGGTACTCACCCACCGGACGCCGATCGTCACCACGGTGGTGGACACGGTGCGCAGGCACCCCGCGATGCTGGCCCAGACGGCGCTGACGCTGGATCACCTGTCCCGTGGGCGGTTCGTCCTCGGGCTCGGGTCGGGCGAACTGGAGAACACCGTCCCCTACGGCTTCGACTTCGACAAGCCGGTCGCCCGATTCGAGGAAGCCCTCACCGTCATCCGATTGCTCTGGGACAGCGACGGTCCCGTCGACTTCGACGGCCGGTTCTATCACCTGGAGCATGCCCGCCTCGACGCCGAACCCTACGGCGGCACGTGCCCGCCGATCTGGATCGGGGCGGCCGGGCCGCGGATGCTCGGCATCACCGGCAGGCACGCCGACGGGTGGTGGCCCAACGGCGCGTACACGCCGCAGGACTACGCCGCGAAGCTGACGGTGGTCCGCGACGCCGCCGAGCGGGCCGGCCGGGACCCGTCGGCGATCGTCCCGGCCGTCACCCAGATCTGCCTCATCGGCGACGAGGACGAACTGGCACAGATGCTCGCGACCCCGCTGGTGAAGGCGATCATCCTGCTGGTCACCGCCGAGGACCTGCGCAGGTTCGGCCATCAGCATCCGATGGGGCCGACCTGGCGCGGCATCATGGACTTCGATCCGGTGCGGTTGTCCCGGGAGCAGATCATCGCGTTCTGTGATCGGGTCGATACCCGCGCGATCCGGGACATCTTCCCGTGCGGCACCCCAAAACAGGTGGCGCACAAAGTGAAGGACTTCTGCGATGCCGGGATGCGGGTGTTCAAGATCATGGACTACGGCGGCATGGCCGGCCTGGAGTTCGCGTCGCGGTCGGCGGCAAAGGTACGTGAAACGGAGGACGAAGTGCTCAAGCTGGTCGGTGCGGTGGCCCATGACTGACACCACGCTGGACGCCGGTGCGTTGCTCGCCGACGCGCAGGCCCGGACCGGCCTGACCGACTGGGGTGACCCCACGCTGCCGGAACGCTTCGGTGCGGTGGTCGAACTCCTCACCGCCGCAGGCATGGACGACGCGGGCCGCCGGCACGCCGCGCAGGTTTGCGGTGAGCTGTTGACCTCGCGACTGGAGTTCTTCGAAGATCGGCGCCGATACCCGGTGGCCGACGAGGTGATCTCGGCACCGATGTTCGTGACCGGCGAACCCCGCACCGGAACGACGTTGATGCATGCGCTGATGTCGGTGGACCCCGACGCCCGGGCGCTGCGGTTCTGGGAAGTGATGTACCCGTCCGGGCCACCGGGATTGGCCGATGCCGCCGATCCGAGACGAGCCCGCGCCGACCAGAATTGGCGGGAGATCAACGCCAAACTGCCGAAATGGCTGCACTCACACCCGTACAACGACATGCTCGGCGGCGGCCTGCCCGAGGACGAACGCACCTGGGCCTTCGACTTCCGGGTGATGACCCCGACGGCCTGGTGGCGGGTGCCATTGCCGCCGGTGGTGCAGGGCCTCCCCGTCGACCCCGCGGCCCAGTACCGCCTGCACCGGATGATGCTGCAGCAGTTCCAGCTCGGCCGGCCGTCGAAGTACTGGGTGCTCAAGGGTTTCCACGGATTCCGGCTGAAGGAGTTCTTCGATGCCTACCCGGATGCCACCCTGGTCTGGTTGCACCGGGATCCGGTGCAGGTGGCCGCGTCGCGGACCATGATGATGGCCGACATCACCGAGGGTATCGCCGGTCCGGTCGACCTGTCGGCGGCGGCGAAACTGCACCTGGAGTTGACCAGGGCCGGCATCGCCAACACGATGTCCAACCCGTTCACCGACGACCCGCGGATACTGCACGTGCGCTACGCGGACTTCGTGGCCGACCAGATCGCTACCGTGGCAGAGTATTACGCCTTCAGTGGCCGGGAGTTGACCCCGCAGGCCGAAGCGGCGATGCGCAGTTACCTGGCGAACAACAAGGGTGACCGGCACGGGAAATTCCGGTACTCGACGACCGTGCTGACCGATATCGGGGAGGACCTCGACGCCCTGCACGAGGAATTCCGGCCGTTCCGCGAGCGGTTCGGCGTCGAGATCGAGAACCGGGCCTAGCCGTGCATCCCCGCGTCAGCGTGCACCAGGTTGCGTTCGCACATGAGAACGTTACGGCCTTCGCCGCGCACTGCCGCGCGCTCGGGGTCGGGCACCTGACGCTGGCCACGCCGCTGCTACCGCACGGCGGCGTGGACGACATCCGCCGATCGATCGCCGCCGGCGGTCCCCGGGTGGCGAACCTTAACCATCCGTTCGCCACGTATCCCGATCTGGCTGCCGACCGCGGCAAGGCCACGGCAAAGCTGTTGCAGGCCATCGACATCGGCGCCCAGTTGGGTGCGGACACCATCTACCTGCTGACCGGCGGCCGGGGCTCGCTCACCTGGGAGCAGGCGGCCCAGCGGTTCGCCGAACTCGTCGCCCCGTGCCAGACCGTCGCGGCGGCGGCCGGGGTGCGCCTGCTTGTCGAGAACGCATCGGCATTCAACGCGGACATCCACATCGCGCACACGCTGGCGGACACGTTGCGCCTGGCCGATATCGCGGGCGTCGGGGTCTGTCTGGAACTGCACGCCTGCTGGATGGAGGCGGATTTGCCGCAGCTGATCGAGCGCGCCATGCCGATCATCGGGCTGGTGCAGGTCAGCGACTACGTGCTGGGCGACCGCAGCGCACCGTGCCGTGCCGTGCCCGGTGACGGCGCCATTCCCCTGCAACGGCTGCTCGGGGAGATCCTGGCCGCCGGCTACGACGGCCTCTTCGACCTGGAGTTGGTCGGCCCGCGGATCGACACCGAAGGAGCGGCCGCCGCGACCACCCGTGGTGCCCGACGACTTTCCGAACTTCTCACCACCTTGGGGGCCTGACGATGGCGTATGGGGACGGGCCCGCGGACGATGCGCTGCGTGCCGCGTGGCGGCAGTTCTGCGAACAGTTGGCTGCGGCCGGTGACCAGGTGTTCAAGGAGGCCAACCCGAGCGCGCCGCTCATGCGGGCCGACGCGTTCCGATTCCTCACCCAGAACCTGGGCCAGGCGTTCGATCTCGCTCTGGAGACCAAGGATCCGGCGTTCCCGCAGCTGCACCCGCTCTGCACGCCGACCCGCAAACTGGGCGGCGACGTCGCCGATTTCACCTACCGGCAGGCCTGGATCGACGGCGCGCACACCTACCGGATCACCGGTGAGCGCGGCACCGCGCGCTGGCTCAACATCACCGTGCAGGGACCCCGTCCGGTCACCATCCCCGGCACCGACTGGCCGTCGCTGCACGAACCCTTCGGGGACATCCCCGAGACCAACATCTTTGGCCACCAATTGCACACCGAGAACGGCCATTTCGAGCTGTACATCGGCGGGGCGGAACGACCGGGCAACTGGCTGCCCACCACCCCGGGGAGCCGGAAACTGTTCATCCGGGAGGCATTCGACGACTGGTTCGAGACGCCGACCGCGTTGTCCATCGAACGTCTCGGGATGGACGGGCCCCGGCCGGTCCCCACGTCCGGCGACATGGTCGAGGCGATGCGATGGGCGGGCGACTTCCTCACCGGCGCGATGCGTGACTGGCCGGAGCATTCCTGGAATTACTCAGGGGGAGTGTGTGATCCGGCATATCTCAACCAGTTCCCGCCCGACAAGGTCGCCGACACGGAGTCCGACGCCAAACGCGGGCGGATGGCCGCACACATGGTGTGGGCCCTGGAACCCGACGAGGCGCTGATCGTCGAGATGGACCAGCACGACGGGTTCTGGATCTTCGGCATGGGCGGAGTGTTCGCCGGCAGCATGGACTTCCTCTACCGCCCGGTGAGTTACACCCCGGCGCGCACCGCCGTCGACGGTGACGGCGTCGTGCGGCTGGTGCTGGCGCATGACGACCCCGGTGTGCACAACTGGCTCGATACGCAGCGGATGTCGAACGGGAACCTGACCTACCGGAATCTGCTGAGCCAGAACCCGGCCGCGTTGCGTACCCGGCTGGTGAAACGTGCGGAGCTCCAGGAGGCGCTACCGCCGGATACCGCGACGGTGACCGGGGATGAACGCGTCCGGCAGTTGCACGACCGCTACCACAGCGTCAAGCTGCGTTACGGAATCTAGGGTTCAGTCGGCGAGCTGTTCGGCGCGGTGGCTGTCGACCGCGAAGAGGACCAGGCTGGCGATGAACCCGGTGGCGGCGGCCACCGCCAGGATCACCGCGGTGGCGGTATGTCCGCCGAGGGCCAACGCGAGAGAACCTGTGATCGCGATCAGGGCCGCGAAGTTGAGGAGAAGCCCGATGGTGGCGGGCGCGTCGTCGCGCGTCTCCGAGGTGACCAGTGTGCTCATGGCGGAGCAATTACCCATTACTGCGGGGCGGAAAACCTCCTCAGCCCTCGGACCGCAAGTGGTAGAGCCGCTCGGCATAGGCCAGGTCATCGCGCCACAGCCGAGCGGCGGCCGCCCTCATCACGGGTCGGAGCAACGGGGCCACCACCGCTGACTTGGCGAAGTGCTTGCGGTCCGAGTGCGCGATCACCGCTTCGATCACCGCCGTCCGGGGGCGCCCGTCGGGACCCGGGCCCACCGGTGTCGCGTGCGTCTCGACCACGCTGCCCACCCCTTCGCCGTCGACGATGTGCATGACCACGGTGCGGGGCTCGGGAGCGGTGAACTCGGCCACCACCGGCACCCCGAGGCGACCCACCTTGAACGTCACGGTGACGACGAAGCGGTCCGCCTCCGGACTCAGGTCATCGACCGCGGGCGGGGAATCCTGCACGTCGAGTGAGGTGAACGAGTATGGATGGAACCACGCGCCGTGCCAGGGGTCGAGGCGGTTCGCGACGATGTCCGCCGGTTCGCACACACCCTCCAAGGTGGCGACCGCGGCCAACTGTGGTGCCGGAGGTCGCCGCGGCAGGATCGGGGCGTCGGTGGGGGTCTCCCCGCCGACCGCGTCGAGGCGCACCCAGCTCAGTACCCCGTCGTCGAAGGCGGGCAGCGCTCGCCAGGTCCCGTGCCGCCCACCATCGAGCCGAAGCCCGTGCCACGGGCAGATCAGCGCGCCGCAGTCCACCGGGGACGTCGCCAGATCGGCACCGAGGTGCGGGCAGGCGCGTGGCCCGGCCAGCAGTTGTCCGTCCGCACCCCGCCAGGCCACGATGGGCACGCCCGCGACCCGGGTCCCGAACGGGCTGTTCCGGATGCGCGCGCTGTCGGCGAAGGCGTACCAGTTGCCGCTGGGCCTGCGCAGCGTGCGGCGCAACGCGGCCGCGATGACCGCCGGACTCGCGTCGCCGTACGTCGGGCGCTGCGCCGTCCAGCGCGACGCCGGCAGCCACGTGAACGGAAATACGCCGCTCACCGGCGCGACCCCTGAGCGCGGGTGGCGAGGCGGCGCAGGATGCCGGACCGTCCGCGGGTGGGGACGGTGTGCAGGTCGTGGCCGGCCAGACCGAACGTCGCGAGCAGCAGGTTGGCCGCCAGCCATCCGGTGGTGGCCGCGCGTTCCATCAACGCCACCGGGAGGTCGACCCGAATACCGTCGCCCGCCAGCATGATCCGCGGGTCGGGGGTCGACACCGTGGGGCGGTGCGCGAAATCACCTGGCGCGAAACGCGGGCAGTCCTGTTTGCGCAACAGGCGTTCGTCCACGATAGAAGCGGCCGCCGTCTCCGGATAGAGGTCATGCATCCGGTCCACCAGCGCGGCGCGGACCGCGGTGTCGGATTCGGTCACCGAGTAGGCGTGCAGTTCGACCACCGACCCTCCGGTTCGCGCGGCCCACTGGGCGGCCTCACGCTCGTAGCGTTCCAGCACGCTGATGTTGTCCAGCGGCGCACGGCCGCCGGTGCCGACGAACGGCGCCCGGTCCGGCCGCACCGGGCGATCCAGCCAGAGCCGCAGGACCACGAATGCCGGCGCGGTGCCCAGCGCGGCCACCCGGTTCCGCCAGCCGGTGGTGCCGAGCGCCGGTGATGCGTCGACGAGGTGTCGCAAGGCGCCGGCGTCGGTGGCCAGCACGGCCGCGTCGGCGGCGACGGTGTCGCCCCGTGCGGTGTGCACCCGAATACCGTCCACCCCGCTGCTCACCGACGACGCGGTGACGCCGGTGTGAAAGCGCACGCCACGGTGCGTGAGGTAATCGCGTAGCGGATTCCACAGCGCGGCATCGAAATTCGCGTTGGCGACGTCGAAGAGCAGGCCCTCCGACGATCCGAGGAAGTAGATGTGGAACATGGTGACCAGTTCGGCGGCCGACAGGTGTTCCGGTCGGGCGAAGAAGCTGCGGGCGAACACCTCGAACGCGAGGTGGCGCGCCGCGTCGGGAAAGTTGATGTCGCGCAGGAAGGTTGCCGCATCCAGATCGTCGAGCCGGTCATAGGTCGACGGCACCCCGACCGACACCAGGGGAGCGGCGGCCCTGGCCTTGAGTGCGACCAGATCACGCAGCCGAAAAGTGGGACTGCGCAAAGCGAACGCCAGCGCGTTGAACGGAGGTGTGCGCGGCAGGCCGCGGAAGGTGTCGTGCCGGCCGGCGCCGTCGATCAGGGGGTAGTCCGTGACGGGGGACAGCGACGTCAGGTGTGGATCGGCGCGGCGCAGCAGGGCGCGCAGGTTGTAGTACTGCCGGAAGAAGGCGTGAAATCCCCGGTTCATCGCCGCGGGGCTGCCGTCGCGCAGCTCCTCGCGCCAGCCACTCACCCGGCCACCCAGTTGATCCTGTGACTCGATCACGTCGACGCGGACGCCCCGCTCGGCCAGACCCGTCGCCGCGGCCAGTCCCGCGATGCCGCCGCCGACGACGGCGACGGCGGGAAGCTCGTCGAGCCCACCGGCGTCACGCAGTCCCGCACCGCCGGGCAGCAATTCGCGCCGCGGATCCGGCGCCGTCATCGGGCCTCCCTGCGCCGTTCCCAGAGCAGCAGCACCCCGGTCACCAGCGCGAAACCGAACAGGAAGTCCTCGACCGGGATGTCGAAGGGAAACCTGATGCCGCTGGTGTGCCGGTCGTCGTAGATGACGATGGGGGCGCTGAGCTTGGTCAGCCAGCCGTCCACCGGGACCTGGAATCCGATCACGATCACCATGGACACCCAATAGGAGGCGCGCCGAAAAAGGCCGGTGCGCAACAGCTTCCACTCCAGCAGGATGACGAGTGCCACGGCCAGCAGCGCGGGCAGGGTGTAGCCGAGCCCGATCACCGTCGTGACTCCGCGCGGCGCTTGGCGGGCCAGGCCATCAGGGTGTCCACGGCCGAGTAGGTCAGCAGCCCGCACAGGGGGATCACCACGAAGAAGAGCACTTCCTCCAACGGGAGTGCCCCCGGCAGAACCACTCCCAGCAAATATCGCGGGTTGTAGTGCCACACCCCGGCCGCCACCGCGATCGCGTCCCACACCAGGAACACCGCCGCCACCGGCAGTACGGCGCCCAGCAACCGGCGCGGCTGCCGGTAGACGCCCCGGCCGAGCAGTTCCAGTGGTGCCGTGACCAGGACGCACCCGGCCAGCACCAGCAGATACTGCCACTGGTCCACCGCCGGGCTCATCGCCGCATCCCGCTTCTGGCCCACCACGCGCCCGCGAGGCCGCGCCCGGCAACCACTGCGCGCCGGGGCTTGCCCACGCTGGCCCGCCTGCCGAAGATCTCGAAGTCCAGAGCCTCTATCCGCGAGAGGATTTCGGAGTACAGCGTCAGAGCGGCCTGGACGCAAGGCCTGGACACCGGCTCGAGCATCGCGATCCCGGGCCGGGCCTCGGTGTACACCCGGCGAGCCGCGGCATGTTGGTCGATCAGCGCCTTGCGCACCCGCTGATCCGTGCGGCCCTGCCGCTGGCACCACAGCAAAACGTCGCGATCGACATCGTGTACGGCCAGTTCGTCGGCTGGCAGATACACCCGGCCCCTGGTCAGATCCTCGTCCACATCCCGCAGAAAGTTGGTGAGCTGGAAGGCCTTTCCGAGTGCAGCGGCGTAAGGAGCCGCTTCGTCGCGGGACACCGCGGTACCGAGCACGGGCAACATCTGCAGCCCGATCACCTCCGCGGACCCGTACATGTACCGTTCCAGGGCGGCGCGGTCGGGATAGCCGGTGACGGTCAGGTCCATCCGCATCGAGGCCAGGAAATCGTCGAACAGCTCCCACCCGATGCCGTACCGATGCGCCGTGTGCACCACGGCTGTCAGAACGGGCTCTCCGACCGATGACGCACCGCCGGTCAGACATTCGGACAGCTTGTCCGACAACGACTGCAGTTGTTCGCCACGCTGGGCGCTGTCGCGGGGGTCGAAGCCGTCGAGGATGTCATCGGCGTGGCGGGCGAAACCGTAGAGCGCGTGCACCGCCGGCCGTCTGTCCGGCGCGAGCAGTCTGGTGGCCAGGAAGAACGTCTTGCCGTCGCGGGCATTGACCGCCCGGCAGTGGGCGTACGCCTCGCGCAGCGCGACGTCGCTGACCCCGGCGGCGTCGAGTTCGTTCTTGATCATCGGGTCACCGCCGCCCGGTTCTGGCGCCGCGTCGTCACGCCGGTGATGCGGTCGGCGGCGAGTCGCCCCGAGATGACTGCGGTGGGCACGCCGACCCCCGGAACCGTGGACGAACCCGCGAGCACCACGTTGTCGATGCCCCGCACCGTGTTGGCCGGCCGGAACGGGCCGGTCTGGCCGAAGGTGTGGGCCAGGGCGAACGGTGTTCCGGCCAGCATGCCCTGGCGCGCCCAGTCGGCGGGGCTCACCACGTGCAGGATCTCGGCGTCCTCGCCGAGTCCGGGCACCCGGGCTCGTACCGAATCCAACATGTGATCGACGTATACCGAACTCGTGGAATCCCAATCGATATGTCCGACTTGGGTATTGGGTGCCGGCGCGAGCACGTAGAGCAGGTCGCGGCCGGGCGGGGCCAGGCTGGGATCGCTCGCCGTCGGCCGCGTGACCAACAGGGAGGGGTCGCGCATCACCCGGCCCTGGTTGATGATCTCGTCGAAGGTCTGCTGCCACGCGTCGCCGAAGACGATGGTGTGGTGGCCCGCGGTGTGCCCGCCCGCGCGACAGCCCACGTGGGCGACCACGGCCGACGGGGCGGGCCGAAGTGGCGTGAGGCGGCGCGGGGTGCGCCCGAGCAGGCGATAGGTGGTGGGCAGCTCGCTGGTCAGCACCACGGCGTCGGCGGGCACCCGGGTGCCGTCGCCGGTCACCACCGCGGTGACGCGCGAGCCGTCGCGTTCGATGCGGTCGACGTCGGCGCCGTAGCTGAATTCGACGCCCGCCGCCTCGGCCGCGGCGGCCATCGCATCGGGGATCGCGCGCATCCCGCCGCGGCAGGAGTACACCCCCGCAACGGTATCCATGTAGGCGATCACCGCGTACGCCGCCAGGGCGCTGTGCGGTGGCACCCCCGCGTAGAGCGCCTGGAAGGTGAAGACCCGGAGCAACCGTTCGTCGTCCAAGTAGCGGCGAATCATCCGCTCCCAGCGCCGGAAGCCGCCCAGCGCGGCCAGGCGGGCCAACTGCGGGGTGAGCAGCGACAGGGGGGAGTCGAAGTTGGCGGAGATGAACCCGTCGAACTCGGCTTTGTACAACGAGGTCAGCCACGCCCGCAGCCGCAGGTACGCCGCAGCCTGGTCGGGTCCGGCGAACCGCTCGATCTCGGCGGCCATCGCGCCGGCCTCGGTGTGCACGGCCAGCGCGCTGCCGTCGGCGAACTGCGCGTGATAGGCGGGATGAACCGGTGCGAGGTCGACCCGTGCCGCCAGCGAATCGCCCACCGCGGCAAGGGCTTCATCGATGATCTCGGGCATCGTCAGCACCGTGGGGCCGGTGTCGAGGCGGTACCCGGCGATGTCGGCGCGGCCCATCCGCCCACCGGGCACCGATTCCCGTTCGAGCACGGTCACCTGGCGGCCGCGACCGGCCAGGTGCAGCGCCGCCGACAGGCCCGACAAGCCGGCGCCGACGACGACGACGCGGTCGGTACGACCCTCCACAGAACGCATCAGGCAAGCCTTTCCGTGCAGAACATGGCCATCTCGGTGAGTGCGGTCCGGGCGCCGTGGGGAAGGTCCGGCCGGTTCAGACAGCCGAGCGCATACGTGAGCCGCTCGGCGATGAGATCTTCGATCCACCCCAGCGCGCCGCTGGCGAGGATGAGCGCGCGCCACCGGTCGATGTCGTGGGTTTCCAGGTGGGGCGCGGTCATCAGTTCGGTGAGCTCGCGGCGCGCCGGTGGCTCCGCGAGCAGGTGGGCGGCCACCACGACGCTGGTGGCTTTGCGGTCCGCGAGGTCGGTGTGGGTCGGCTTGCCGGTCTCGGAGACGCTGCCCACCACACCCAGCACGTCGTCGCGGAGTTGGAACGCTTCACCGATCGCGCCGCCGTACCCGCCGAGCGCGTCGATGACGCCCGGCGCGCAGCCGGCCATCGCGGCGCCGAGTTCGAGGGGCCGGCGCACCGTGTAGTTGCCGGATTTGCGCCGCAGGACGTCGAGCACGTCGTCGATGGAGGGCAGCGCGCGGGAGTCGTTGACGAGGTCGGCGAACTGACCGATGGCCAGCTCGCTGCGCATCGAGTCGTAACGCGGCCAGACCCGGTTCAGCGCGCGGTGGTCCAGGCCGCTGGTGCGCAGCATCTGCTCGGCCCACACCAGGCAGAGGTCGCCGAGCAGCACCGCCGCGGATTCGCCGAACCGGTCCGGGTCGCCGCCCAGGGCACGCTCGCGGTGCCAACGGCTGAACGCCACGTGGGCCGCCGGCCGGCCGCGGCGGAGCTGGGCCGAATCCATCACGTCGTCCTGAAGCAGGGCGAAGGCGTGCAACAACTCCAGGCTGGCCGCTGCCCGCACCGCGGGTCGGGAACCGTCCGGATGGTCGGACCCGCAGGTCCAGCCCAGGTACATGAAGGTGCTACGGACGAACTTCCCGCCGTCGGTGAAGCCACGGAGTACGTCGGTGGCGATGTCGACGTGCGACCCGCGCAGTCGTTCTGCGCAGTGCCGGGCCAGGAAGTCGTCCAGTTCGTCGCGCACCGCGGCGCACAGCTGAGCGCGCCAGTGTCGCGGCGTGGCGACCCCTGCCCGATGGCGGCGGACGTCGACCAGGGTGGGTTGGGTGTGCTCAGCCAAGGCGCTCCTCGAATCCGCGGTGCGTAGGGGGATTCGACGGCGCGGCCGACCGGGATGGGCAGCCGCGCGCAGTTGTGGCGAGCGTCATAGTGGCCGTTGTCGCTCGCGCTGCCAAGGTGACCTCCTGCGATGGGCATGCCGAACACACGAGTCGGCGCAACGTACGCGGGATACCACGCTGACGGTCAGCGAAACGTCATCAGATGAAGGGAATCGAGCAGGGGAATCTGAGCGGCCGCCCATGGGCTGATGGCCCACGGCAGCCGGGATGCGGCGCGCAACTGATCCCATTGCACCCACACGTGCGCCATGACTTCGTCGGGGTCGGGGTCGACGGGGCCTGCCGTGCGGCCGAAGTACACCGGGCACACCTCGTTCTCCACGACGCCGTCGGGATCGGCGGCCTGATAGCGGAAATTGGGCAGCACACAACGTAATTCGCTGATGCCCACCCCGAGTTCGTCGCGCACCCGCCGGCGGACCGCCTCGTCCACGTCCTCGCCAGGGGCGGGATGTCCGCAGCACGAGTTGGTCCAGACACCGGGGAACGCGCGCTTGTGCAGTGCCCGCCTGGTCAACAGCACTGACCCCCCGTCATCGAACAGGTAGCAGGAGAACGCCAGGTGCAACGGGGTGCTGGAGTGGTGTACCTCGGCCTTCGGTGCGGTGCCGATGCTGCGGCCGTCGTCGTCGAGAAGCACCACCAGTTCCTGCACGTGACCGCCTTCCGCTGTGAGTTCGCCGTCCCCGCGTGATTCGTCACCGATCAGCGTGCGGATCGGGCCGGGATGAAAAAAACTGCGCCGACGGCTCCGGTTGAGGGCGGTCTCGGAACTCATGCAGGTGTGATACCCGGGCCCGACGGCGGACATACCAGCAGAGGACGCCGGAAGCCGTGAAACGAATGTCACAGGCCGATTCCGATGCGAGTGCACCGTATCGGTTTAAAAGCCACCGAGCTGAGCAACCCAGCCGAGAACCAACTCGGAAGGATTTCATGAGCGAGCACAGCAAGGCCGACGAGGCCCGTAAGGGACTGATCGATTCCGTGAAGGGCAAGGCCAAGGAGATCGCCGGTGCGGTGACCGGGAGCGATTCGCTGACAGCCGAGGGGCAACTCGAACAGGCGCAGGCCCGGGAACGCAAGGAGGCCAACGCCGTCGAAGCCATCGCCGATGCCGAAACGCAAGCGGCCCGCGAGGTCGCCGGCGCGGCAGGGCGTCAGGCCGCCGCGCAACGGTCCGCGGTGAACGAGGCTGCGACGACCGCCGAGGGGGTCGCCGCCGGGCAGCAGGTTCTGACCAAGCAGGTCGCCGAGGAGGCCGGCCGCCTCGATGCCGAACAGCACAAGGCGCAGGCGGAGCGCGACGCGGAGCGGGAGCAGCGTCAGGCGGCCGAGCAGGAACGCCGCGATATCAAGGCCGCTTCCGCGGACGCCTCCGCTGCCGTCGACGAGCACCGCGCGACGGTCCGCGACGCGGCGGCTGACGAGGCAGAGGCCGATCGCCTCGAGCAGTATGCCGACAAGCTGACCGACCGCGCCGATCTGCCCTGAAACTTCTGCCAGACAAAGGATGTGACCATGAACATCATCGAATTGCCGCGCACCGTGCTTCGGCTGGAATATCAGCTGGTCCGGTTCCCGCTGGGGCTGGTCGAACAGCGGTTGGCAACCCGGCTATCCGACGACGCACCGATCCGGCTGATCTTCGAGCGGTCGCTGGGCCTTCTCGACACCACTGTCGGGGGAGCCCTTGGCGACCGCGAGCTGCGGCGCCAAGGTGCGGCTCTCGCCGAGCGCAGCGCCGCCCGGGGGCGGGCCGCGACCTTGCGAACGTCGGCGAGCGCGGAACGCGAGCAGGCCGAGACAACCCTGAAGAACAGGCTGGACCGTGCCGCGGAGGATCAGTCCGAGGCGCTCGCCGAGAAAGAGGCGGCGGTGGACGACGCCCGGTCGACTGAAAGCCGGCGCAAGCGCGACGCCGAGCAGGCGGCGAAGAAGCGCACCGCTGCCGCGCGGCAGCAGGCCGACGATGCGGCGGCGCGCCGTCGGGATTCCGTCGAGGAGGCCAGGCGCGAGGAGCTGGCCCGGATCCGCTCGGCCGAACAGAAGGTCGCGGCCGAATCCGCGTCCACGCTGGAGGACGCCAAGGAAAAGCGCGCGGCCGCCGAGGCGGCGCGAGATCAAGCCGACCGTGTCGAGGATCTGGCCGAGGCCGAAAAGCGGAAACGGCAGACTGCCCGCGCTGCCGCCAAATCCTGACGCGCCAACCGAATAGCCGATAGGCTACCCGAGCGATCACAACTAGTTGAGATACTCGGGTGAGGTGGGCGGGATGACGTCGGTGTATGACCACGAGACCGATTTCGCTCGGCCGTGGGCCCCGCACCGCCTGCGCATCTATACCTGGACAGGGTTGTTCGTCGGTGTCATGTTCGTGCTGTTGACCCTCGGCGTCAGCTTCGACCTCATCCCGCCCACCTTCACCGTGGACGTGATCGCCAACCTGGTCTTCGGGATCCCGGTGATGGTGCTGCCGTTCGTGATTCTGTGGAGCGCTCCCGGCGAGCAGCGCACGCGGGTGGACAGAGCCGCCGAACTCACGCTGTTCTACATCCCCTTCACCGCGGGCAGCCAGATCGGGTACGAACTGATGTTCCTGATCGGCCACCCGCTGGGGTTGTGGGCACCGACGACCGACCCTGGCTGGAAATGGTTGTGGTGGCAGTACGGCCTCGCCGACACCCGCTATGTGAGCGGCAACCCGTGGGTGTTCGCCTTGGAGATCGTCGGCGTGGGCACCGGAACGACGTTGTTCGTCATGTGGACGCGGCTGGTCAGGTCCGACCTGCCGAGTGAGTCGCGCATCCGTTGTCTGTGGGTGACGTTCGCGGGCATCGCGGTACTGATGAGTAGTACCGCCGTCTATTTCCTCAGTGAGGTGGGTGCAGGCTTCCGGGACATCGGCCAAGGCGGATTCGGTCTCTGGTTCAAGTTCATCGGGGAGAATGTGCCCTTCATCGTGCTGCCGCCCTTGGTCCTCTACGCGGTCTACCTGCAGATCGACCATCTGACCAGGCGCGCGCCGCTCAGCGCGTGAGCAACCTGGTGGCGGCAGCGCTCAGGCGGCGTCTGGGCCACCCGCGCATCCCGTCGGCTGCCAGTGCGGCGCGCGCGGCGTTGCGTCCACACACTCCGTGTACACCCCCGCCGGGGGAAGCGCCCGCGCTACCCAGGAACACGTTGCGTACCGGTGTCTCTGCCCGGCCGAACCCGGGCGCCGGCCGAAAGATCAACTGCTGGAACAATTGTGATGTACCCCCGTTGACCGCGCCGGTGAAGAGGTTGGCGTCGCCCGCCTCGAGGTCGGAGGGGCGCTGGACCGTCTTGCCGACGAGGTGGTCGGTGAACCCCGGCGCGTGTGCCTCCAGCACGGCGTCGACCCGCTCGGCCAACTGATCGGCCGATCGGTCGTCGGCCAGACCGCGGGGCAGGTGGGTGTAAGCCCAGGCGCTTTCGGTGCCCCGGGCCGACCGGGACGGGTCCGCCGTCGTCATCTGCCCGAACAGCAGAAACGGATGTTCGGGCAAGGTACGCGTGTTCAGGTCGGCCATCCAGCGGATGAGTCCATCGTGGTCGGCGCCCAGATGCACGGTGCCGGCGGCAGCCAGACTCTTCGATCGCCACGGGATCTCCGAGTCCAAGGCGTAGTTGATCTTCAGAACGGGTGTGTCCCAGACGAACCGGTCCATGGCGCGGCGCCGGCCCTCGGGCAGGAGATGCTCGTAGAGCTGCGGCGCAGAGGTGTCCGCGATGACGGCGCGCCGGCACCTGACGGTCGCACCGCCTGCGGTGTGGACGGCGGTTGCCCGGTCGCCGGTCACCTCGATACCGCTGACCTGATGGCCGCAGAACACTTGAGCGCCGGCAGATTCCGCCCGCTTGACCAGGGCGGCCGTCAATTGGCCCGCGCCGCCCACCGGCACCGGGAAGCCACCGTCCTGTGCCAGCATGATCAGCAGGTAACCCATCACTCCGCTGCCGGGGGCGTCCGGGGGAACGTCGGCGTGCATCGCATTGCCGAGCAGCAACAGCCGTGCCGCGTCACCCTCGAACAGGTGCTGGGCCAGCAGACCCGCGGGCAGGATCAGTTGGTGCGCGAACCGCAAGAGGCCGGCGGTGCCGAGGCGACGCAGCAGCCCGGCGGCGCCGCGCACCGGGGGAAACGGTGCGAAGAGAGTGTCCAGCAGTGGCGTCTTGATCTGCTGCCATTCTTCGAACAGATCGCACCAGCGCTGACCGTCACCGGGATGCATGCGGTCCAATTCCGTTGCAGTCCGGTTGATGTCGCGGTAGATGACGGGGGCGTCCTCATCGGCCGCGTTGCGGGCATGCCCGACCACAGCCGGCGCATGCGTCCAGCGCAGACCGTGGTCCTCCAGGCCGAGCTCGCGCAAGGCGGGCGATGCGACCGACAGGGGATAGAAGGCGCTGTACAGATCGCTGAGGTAACCGGGTGTCAGTTCGGCGCTCTTGACGGCACCACCGGGCTCGGCCTGCGCTTCGAGAACGGTCACGTCCCAACCCGCGTCGGCCAGCAGTGCGGCGGCTACCAGCCCGTTGTGACCGGCGCCGATCACGACGGCATCGGTGGTGGAGCTACCCGGCAGCGTCAGGGACCCGGCGTTCGGCAAGCGGGGCACGGTGGCGTCCTCCTCAGTTGTCTCCGAACGGTTTGACCATCAGCCGATTGGCCGTTGCCTTCACCGAGTCCGGGAGCACGTGCGCCACCGCACCCATGAGCTTGCTCGTCATTGACGACGCGACAACCTTCTGCTCACCGCGCATCATGGCGAGGTAGCCCTGCCGGGCGGTTTTGGCGGGGTCGTCCTTGAAGGGCAAGCGGCCCAGCGGCGTATCGATCATCGCCGCACGGCGGAAGAACGCCGTGTCGGTCGGACCGGGCATCAGCGCCGTCACCGAGACGCCGCTGCCCCGGAACTCGTCGTGCAGTCCTTCGGCGAACGATTGGATGAAGGATTTCGATGCGTTGTACATGGTCTGGTATGAGCCGGGCATCGTGGCCACGATCGAGGAGGTGAACAACGCACGGCCCTGGTCGCGGCTCGCCATGTCCCTCAGCACCAGCTTCGCCAGCGCCACGGTCGACCGGACGTTGACGTCGATGATGTCCAGATCGGCACTCAACTCGCCGTCGACGAACCTGCCCGCACGGCCGATTCCCGCGTTCAGCGCGACGGCGGCGGGAACCCGCCCGCCTGCGCTGATCACCCGGTACACCTGGCGTACCGCGTCGGCGTCGCGCAGGTCCACCCGCACTGCTTCGACCGCACTGCCGGTCGTGCTCAATTCTGCTGCCGCATCGTCGATCTCCTCCTCGTCGGCCACCACGACCAGGTCATAGCCGTCGGCAGCGAACAGCCGCGCGAGTTCCAATCCGATGCCGCTCGATGCGCCGGTCACCACGGCCAGAGCTGTCGACATGTAGGACAGCTACCCGCCCCGGCCGCGGTCAAACACGGTGGCTCTGGAACGGCGACGTCATCGCCTCGCCCGGAACGGCCGGGTGGGTAGGTCCGGCGCGGCCGCGGTGGGCCGGGGTGCGCCCAACTTCAGTGGCCGGGTCTCGTCAGCGGTCGCGTCCCGCTCCAACAGCACGCCGCGCGCCACCCGGTCCAGCGCGCCCTGCACCTGCATCCGATCGGGCCTTTTGCCCTGGAATTCTGTTGACTGGGACAGAGTTTCGGTGATCCAGCTGGAGATCAGATCGCGAGCAGAGTTGATCTCCGCGGCACCGGCCGGGGTCAGCGCGAATTCGTAACCGGTGCGTCTCGCGTAACCGGTGCCGACCAGCCGGCTGTAGGTGGGCTCCAGGATCTGGTGGGGCACCCGCCGCTCGTCGGCGATGTCGCGCAGATCCGCGGTACCCGTCACGGCGGCATGCCGGTAGATCTGCATGAGGCCCCACAGCCCCGCGGTGTCGACGTGGCAGCGCGGCGAGTGTGCCAGCGCCTCCAGATCGACACCGTGGCTGCGTTGCAGCAGGCGGCCGATGGCGACCTCGAGCAACTTCTCCGGAGATTCGATGGTCGGCATACCGAAGCCCTCGCCCATATCGGTGCTGCCGGTGGCGGCCGTGTCGCGCAGCGGGACCTGCTTGAGGAACAGTGCCAGCACGAATCCCAGGACGGCAACGGGTGCGGCGAACAGGAACACCTGGCTCAGCGAGTCGGCGTAGGCGTCGATGATGGGCGCGGCGACCTGCGGGGCGAGGTGGTGCAGCACCTGCGGCGAGGTGGCCGCCTCGGGCGGGGCTCCGCCGGCTGCCATCGCCGCGGGCAGTCGGCCGTCCAGGAAATTGGAGAACATCGAGCCGAAGATGGCAGCGCCGAACGAGCTGCCGATGGTGCGGAAGAACGTGACGCCGGAGGTGGCGACGCCGAGGTCGGTGAAGTCGACGGTGTTCTGCACGACGAGAACCAGCACCTGCATGCTCATGCCGATCCCGGTACCCAGCACCAACAGGAACAGCGACTGCGCCAAGGTGGAGGTGCCGGCATCCATCGTGGACAGCAGCACGAAGCCCGCCGCCATGATCGCGGTACCCGCGATGGGGAAGATCTTGTAGCGGCCGGTGCGGCCGACGAGCACGCCGCTGCCCAGCGACGTCACCAACAGGCCCGCCACCATCGGCAGGGTGCGCAGTCCCGACGCGGTCGCCGAGGCGCCGTCGACGAACTGCATATAGGTCGGCAAAAACGTGAGGGCACCCAGCATGGCAAAGCCGACGACGAACGACAGGACGCAGCACACCGTGAACACGGGATTGGCGAACAGCCGGATCGGCAGGATCGGTTCTGCGGCACGGCGCTCGGCGAACACGAAGGCCACCAGCGCCGCCGTCGAACCGACGAACAGCGCGATGATGGTCGGCGAGCTCCACGCGTAGGTGGTGCCGCCCCAACTGGTGGCCAGGGTCAACCCGGCCGCGCCGAGGCCGACGAGCACGATGCCGGCGTAGTCGAGCACGGGTCGCGCCGTGCGGGCCAGCGCCGGCATGGCCACGGCGGCGATCGCGATGACGACCAGCGCCACCGGCACATTGATCCAGAATGCCCACCGCCAGGTCAGGTGGTCGGTGAACAGGCCGCCCAGCAGCGGGCCGATCACCGTGGTGACCCCGAAAACGGCGCCCAGTGCGCCCTGGTAGCGACCGCGCTCACGCAGCGGGATGACCTCGCCGATGACCGCGACGGCCGTCACGGTGATGGCACCGCCGCCGAGGCCCTGCAGGGCCCGCGAAGCCACCAGCATCTCCATCGAGTGAGCCAGCCCGCACAGCACAGATCCCACCAGGAACAGCAGGACCGCGACCTGGAATATCGTCTTGCGCCCGAAGATGTCGCCGAGCTTGCCGACCACCGCGGTGACGATGGTGGATGCCAGCAGATAGCTGGTGACCACCCAGGCCTGGTGGCCCGCCCCGCCGAGGTCGGCGACGACCGTGGGCAGTGCCGTGGCGACGATGGTCTGGTCGAGAGCGGCCAGCAGCATGCCCAGGACCACCGCGAGAAAGACGAAATTGCGCTGGCGACGGTCCGCCGCGTCGGCGGGCGGCGCTTGCTCGGCCGCCCGGGGTGACGTGCTGACGGACATCGCTGCGTACCTCCTATGTAGTTCTGATGCCAGCCATGGGCATACCCGTGCCGGCTGCCGGCGACACGTGGGCCGTCAAGTCATCAGATCTCGGGGAGGTGGGAGGACGCTGTGAGCGGGCTGAGTCGGGCCGATGAACGCCCGCCGCGTCACCTGACGGCGGGCGTCGCCGTACGTGCAGCGGGGGTGAGGCGGGCGGGTGCGGCCTCGGTGCCGCGGCGCATGCGGCGCTGGTCGCGCAGGATCCGCCGATTGAGGATGCGTTCGTCCCGCGGGGTGACGGCGCGGTTCTTGCGGGCCAGCAGATCGAGCTGTTCCCAGCTCAAGCCGTCCAGGTCACCGTCGGCGTCGTGGGTGGCGATGACGATGCTGCCGCGCAGCAGGGGCACCGATTTGGCCGTGAAAGCTGTTGTCGCCGCCAGTAATTCGGTGGCCCTGCGGTTGACGCGTCGCTGGCAGCGACTCGTCGTCGGGCTGAACCAGAAATCGAACTGCCGGTCGGCACTGGTCAGGCATTGCAGCCCTTGGTCGTGGATCAGCTGGGTGATGTCGGCCTGGGTGTAGGCCCGAGTTTCATAAACGGCGCCGTTGGCGCTGAAGTAGAGGACGGTATTCATATCGGTTACCCATTCGGCTCTTTCTCTGCGGATTGTGGTCGCACCGTCACCGGATGCTGTTACAAGAGTTACCCGTGTGACATTTGAGGTAAACATCGATAACGGTTCGGATAATTCCCCGCGCCGATATTCGCTGCGTCATTCCGGGCCGCGGTTGCGCGCGGTCGACTACCGTGGGCACCGAATAGCCGATCGGCTATTCGGCGACGAGGTGGTGCGCTGTGAAGACCGTCCGTAGTTTCTGTCGGGTCTGTACCTCGGTGTGCGGCATCCTCGTCGACGTCGACGGTGACGACGTCCTCGCGGTGCGCGGCGACAAGGACCACCCGTTCTCCCGCGGCTATACCTGTGCGAAGGGCCGGGCACTCCCGCTGCTGCACCACCACCCGGATCGGTTGGAGACACCGAGGATCCGGATGAACGGATCGCTGCAGGACACCGATTGGGACACCTGCCTGAGCGACCTGACGCTGCGGTTGCGGCGCATCATCGACGAGCACGGACCGGCTTCGGTCGCCTTCTACTTCAGCACCATGGAGAGCGCGGGCTTCCGGATGGCCGAAGCGCTGCACGCCGCGATCGGTACGCCTGCCAAATTCAGTCCGCTGACCATCGACGGCACTGCCAAACCGCTGGTCTCCGACCTGGTCGGTGGGTTCATGGGTCTCTCGGCGCGCGCCGACCTCGACAACGCCGATTTTTTGCTCCTCATCGGCGTCAATCCCGTTGTCTCCCATGGTCATGCCATCTCGATGCCGAACCCCACGGGCACGGTGCGTGAGATCGCCCGCAGAGGCCAGGTGTGGGTCGTCGATCCGAGACGCACCGAAACGGCCCGGCTGGCCACCGCGCACCTGGCGCCACGGCCCAGCACCGACCACGCCGTGTTGGCGTACCTGGTCCGGGAGATCCTGCGCGACGGTGCGAAGGCCGATGTGCCCGTCCAGGATCGCGATGTACTCGCCCGGGCGGTCGAGCCCTTCACGTTGGAGCACGCGGCGACGACCGCTGACGTGCCCCAAGCGGACCTGGTGCGGCTGTGCACCGCGGTGCGCGCTGCCGAGTGCGTCGCCGTCGAAACGGGAACCGGGGTCACCATGACCGCCGAGCGGGCCAACGTGACCCAGTGGTTGGCGTGGGTGCTGATGATCCTCACCGGCGCGATGAATCGTCCGGGAGGTGCGTGGTTCCATCCGGGATTCGCCTACCAACTGGAGGCGTTCGGCGAACACCTGCCGATCACACCGCCCGAAGGGGCGTTCGGCCCGGGTCCGCGCAGTCGCCCGGATGCCCGGGCCTTCATCAACGAGTGGCCCTGTGCGGTCCTGCCCGACGAGATCGAAGCGGGGAACATCCGGGCGCTCATCAATGTCGGCGGGAGTCTGGTGACGAGCTTCCCGGAGACCGGCACGTTGATCCCCGCGCTCCAGGCCCTGGACGTTTTCGTCACCACCGAGATCGTCAGCAACGAGACGACGGAACTGGCGACCCACGTACTGCCCACCAAGGATCCGCTGGAACGTCCTGACATCACCCTCCATGACATCTTGAGCTCGCGGGTGTCTGTGCAGTACAGCCCCGCCGTCGTCGCACCGGTGGGCGATCGGCGGTCGATGTGGTGGGTGTTCGCCGAACTGGGCAGGCGCCTCGGCTACGACATGGGACCCCTCGGTGATCCCGCCACCAGTTCCGATGACGACGTCCTGGCTGTCCTGCTCTCCGGGGCGCGGTGCAGCTTCGACGACGTGCGGGCCGCGGGCTGGGCAGAGGTGCCCAAGGAACTGCCCGCCGCCTGGGTGGACGAGCACATCGGCCGGATGGGTGGCTGGCGGCTGGCCCCGCGGCTGCTGGTCGACCAGCTGGCTCGGCTCCAACCGCCCGCCCCGCTTGTCATGGTCCCGCGCCGGCAGCGCAAGAAGCTGAACGGACAACTCGATTTTCTCGGTGAGAAGCCGGAGATCCTCGTCCATCCGGCAGACGCCGCCGAAGCGGGAATCATCGACGGGGCACCGGTGACCGTGCGCAGCGCCAGTGGCCGGCTGACCGGGGTGGCGCGGATCGACGACTCCATGCGCCGCGGCGCGGTGTCCATTCCGCACGGCCACCGCACGGCCAACGTCAATCATCTGACGAGCAAGGACGACATCGACGTGGTGACCGGCATGGTGCGCTACTCCGGGATACCGGTGAGCCTGCACCGTCCTGCGGCAGAGATGAACGGGTCGGGCGGGGATTCCTGCCAGCCGTAAACCAATTGCTGCCAACGGAAATCAATGCCGCGCAGCAGTGCGTTGTGCACATCAGACCGGATGGGAAAACCCGAACCGGTAACCGATTTTCAGACAGAAGGGCCCCCGCCATGAAGAACTTCGGATTTGCCGGCATCATCGCCACCGGATTCGCCGCTGCCCTGGTCGGGTTGGCCGCGCCCGCTCAGGCCGACATCACCCACCACCAGTGGATCAACGACATCCAGCAGCACGCCGGTACCGGCCAGGTCACCTCGACCTTCGGCAACGGACGTTGAGCCGACCGCTGACCGCAGCACGCGAAGGGGCACCCGAATCGGGTGCCCCTTTGTCGTAGGTCGGCTTGTAGCGTGACCCGGATGAGTACGGAGCCAATCGAGTTCGTCGTCGTGGGACAGGAGAATCCCTTGGCAGCCCCGCTCCTTGACGAACTCGCCACCGAGTACCACTCGCGCTACGGAGATCTCAGCGGCACCGAGTACGCCGATATGCGGACCTATCCGGTCGAACACTTCGCCGGGCCCGGCGGCGTGCTCGTGGTGGGACTATCCGGCGGCGTGGCCGTAGCCGGCGGTGCATTTCGCCGCCTTGATCCGTCGACGGCCGAACTGAAACGGATCTGGACCTCATCTGGGCACCGCGGCCGGGGTTACGGCAAGCTCGTCGTCGCCGAACTGGAGCGCATCGCCCGCGAACGCGGCTACAGCCGGGTGTACCTGACCACCGGGCCCCGTCAGCCCGAGGCGGTGGCGCTGTACCTCTCTACCGGATACACCGCCCTCTACGACCGAGAACTGCCACCCGAGCAGGTCGGCGTGCACGCCTTCGAGAAGAAGCTCTAGCCGCGGGCGGGTACGTCGGCGAACTTGTCGATGATCGCCTGGCAGAAGGCGGGCAGGTCGTCCGGTGAGCGACTGGTGATCAGGCTGCCGTCGACGCAGACCGGCTGGTCGACGACCGTGGCCCCGGCATTGCGCAGATCGGTGCGGATGCTGGGATATGAGGTCAGCGTCCGGCCACGCACCACATCGGCTTCGATCAATGTCCAAGGACCGTGACAGATGGCCGCGACCGGCTTCCCGGACCCCACGAACTCCCGCACGAAGGCCACCGCCGCGGCATCGAGGCGCAGCTTGTCCGGATTCACGGTGCCGCCGGGCAGGATGAGGCCGTCGTAGTCGCCGATGTCGGCGTCGGCGACGGGACGATCGACCACCAGCGTCCCCGCCGGTTCGAGGTCGTGATTGCGGGCCAGGATCTCGCCGGATTTCAATGACAACAATTCGACCCGCCCGCCCGCGTCCTGCACCGCGGCGCGGGGACCGTCGAACTCGACCTTCTCGACGCCGTCCGCGGCGAGGATGGCGATTGAGCGTCCCTGCAGTTCCTCTGGCATCGGTTTTTCCTCCCATTCGGACGTGACGACACCCGGCTACCCTGCCGCGGGATGGCGAAACGCCTCGCCCGCGGGCGTCGTAAGGATCGTCACAGTTGCTTCTCACCGCGGGCGGTGCAGTGATAGACAACGGCTGTGTCTGGGGTTCCCGTGCTCGTGCCGGGCCGGACCTGCTGGGCGGTCGAGAACGCCGACAACGTTGCCTTCATCGTCGACGGTGCGGACTACTTCCGGCAGGTCAAGGCCGCGTTGCTGCGCGCCCAACACCGGATCATCCTGGTCGGCTGGGATTTCGACGGCAGGACCACCTTGGAGCACGGCCCGGACACGCTGCCCGGCCCCAATCAGCTCGGCGCGTTCCTCTACTGGCTGTTGTGGAAGAAGCCCGGACTGCAGATCCATGTGCTGAAGTCCAATCTACGGCTGCTCCCGGTGTTCGACGACCTCTGGTACGGGCTGACGCCGGTGACGGTGCTGAACAGGCTCAGCGGCAGGCGAATCCGCTTCGCGGTAGACGGTGACCACCCCACCGGGGCGGTGCACCATCAGAAGATCGTGGTGGTCGACGACGTGCTCGCCTTCTGTGGCGGCATCGACCTCACCGTGGGGCGCTGGGACACCTCGGAACACCTGGACGACAACGCATTTCGTAGGGAGTACGGCCCCCGCCACGAGGTGGCCGCCGCCGTCGACGGCGCCGCCGCCCGCCGGCTCGCCGCCGTCGCCCGCTACCGCTGGGAGTCGGCGACGGGACAGGCCCTGGAGAGCCTGGACGCAACGCACCGGGCCTGGCCGCGCGGACTGGACCCCGACCTGTGCGATGTCGGGGTCGGCATCGCACGGACCACACCGGATCTGCCGGATCGCGACGAGGTGCGTGAGGTGGAGGCACTGAACCTGGCCGCCATCGCCGCCGCGCGGCACACGATCTATCTGGAGAACCAGTACCTGGCCTCGCGCACCCTGGTCGACGCGCTCGCCGACCGGCTCCGGGAGGCTGATGGTCCGGCGATCGTCATCGTGTTGCCCCGCCGCTCCGAGAGCAGGCTGGAGCAGGAGTCGATGGACAGCGCCCGCAAGCTGCTCCTGGAATTGCTCTGGGCCGCCGATGAGCACGACCGGCTGGGCGTCTACTGGCCGGTGGCCGAAAACGGGACGAACATCTACGTCCACTCCAAGGTCATGGCGGTCGATGACCGGTTGCTGCGCATCGGGTCCTCCAATCTGAACAACCGTTCGATGGGTTTCGACAGCGAGTGCGATGTGGCGATCGAGGCCGGCGCGGACGATGACACCATCCGGCAGGCGATCACCGCCTTGCGGAACCGGCTGATCGGTGAGCATCTCGGTGTCGGAGCCGACGACTTCGCCGCCGGCCTGCGTGACGGCGCGACCTTCTTGCAGGCCGTCGAGGCGCTGACCGGCGAGGGCAGGACGCTGCGCCGGTTCACCGCCGAGGCGGTCGCCGACGAGGGCAGTCCGCTGGCCGAGAACGATCTGATGGACCCCGACCATGTACCCCGCTCGCTGGCCACCAGTGTGCGGCGCTTTCTCACCGGGCTGACCGACTAGCGTCAGCAACCGCCCGGCGGTGATAGGTTCCGGCCATGCATGGGTGCGGCGACGGCTGCGGTGACGAAATCTCGCGGCGCGCGGCCCTCGCGGCGTCGGTGGCCGCGGTGCTCGGTGGCGCGGCAATGGCAACTGCGGCCCGCGGGTCCGCAGCCCCGGCGCCGGCCGGGTTGCCCGACAATGCGCTGATCACCCTCGGCGTGCAAGCGGGACCGCCGCCGGTGGCGCACCGCACCGGCATCTCCTCGGCGCTGAAGATCGGCGGCGATGTCTATCAGATCGATTGCGGCCTGGGATCTTTGAACGCCTTCGCCAATGCCGGCCTGCACTTCGACCAGCTCAAGAGCCTGTTCGTCACGCACCTGCACACCGACCACATCGTGGACTACTACAGCTTCTTCCTGTCCGGCGGTTACACCGCGGCGCCGGGGAAGGCCGCCGTCACCGTGTACGGTCCGGGACCTGCGGGCGGACTGCCGCCCAGTGAGGTCGGCAATTCCGATCCGCCGGTCGTCGACCCGGCCGAACCCACCCCGGGGATCGCGGCGATGACGGCGGCACTGCACCGGGCGTTCGCCTACACCAGCAATATCTTCATCCGCGATATGGGAACCGACGACATCCAGAGTCTGGTCTCGGTCAACGAGATCGCGGTGCCGCCGGGCTCGGATTACCTCAATCGGTCACCGCGCATCGCGCCCTTCCCGGTGATGAGCGACGACAACGTGACCGTCACCGCCACCCTGGTCAGTCACTACGACGTGTACCCGGCGTTCGCGTTCCGGTTCGATCTTAAGAAATCGGGTGTGTCGGTGACGTTTTCGGGCGACACCACCAAGTCGGACAACGTCATCGAACTGGCGCGCGACACCGACATCCTGGTACACGAGGCGCAGTTCAGCCTCGCCGACACCGGCGCCAATAGCAGGTTCCCACCCGGCTATCTGGTGCGATCACACACCTCGGCCGAACAGGTCGGTGAGGTTGCCGCCGCCGCAAAGGCCAAACATGTTGTCTTGAGCCACTATTCGCCGACGAACCTGCCCGACTCGGCGTGGCAGGGCGCCATCGGCAAGCATTTCGCCGGCAGGGTGACGGTGGCTCGCGACGGTCAGGTCTTCGCGCTCTAGTCGGCCGGATCCGGTATCCGGCCGCCGAACAGGCGCACCGCGTTCTCGTAACCGACCTTGCGGCGGTCAGCCTCACTCATCGGATAGGACGACAGGAATTCGGCGCCCGCCACGTTGTCGTCCATCGGATAGTCCACCGAGAACATCACGCGGTCGGCCCCCAGCACCGACAGGGTGCAGGCCATCGCCGGCGGCGAGAAATTGCCGCTCGTGGTGACGAAGAAGTTGTCCCGCAGATACTCTGACGGGAGCTTGGCGAGGCCTCCACCACCCGACCCACCCAGTCCGTAATATCGGTCGGTGCGAAAAGCCGTGAACGGCAACATCTCCCCGAGATGTCCGAGGATCATCTGTAGCTTCGGGTGTCGGTCGAACAGTCCGGAATAGATCAACCGCAGCGCATGGGTGCCGGCTTCCACCGCAAAACCCCACGACGCCAGGTGCAGCCCCTGATCGGTGTAGGGAGCGAACCAGGCCTCCATCACCGCCGGATGCGGCGTGGTCGGATGCAGGTAGACGGGCACCCCCAGGGTCTCGGCGGTGTCGAACAGCGGCTCGTAGGCGGGATCGTCAAGGTACCGGCCATGGGTGTGCCCGTTGACCAGGGCGCCCACGAACCCCAAATCGGTGATGGCCCGACGCAACTCGGCGGCGGCGGCGTCGGGATCCTGGGTGGCCAGCGTGGCGAAGGCGCCGAACCTGCGGGGGTACTGCCGCACCGTCTCGGCCAGGTTGTCATTCGCCCGGCAGGCGTAATCCACGGCCTGCGCGGTGTCGGTGTACTCCTGCACGCCCGGGTCGAACAGCGACAGGATCTGGAAATCGATACCGGCGGCATCCATCTGCTCCAGGCGCAACGGTCCACGATCGTAGAGCCGGTCGTAGCCGAGCCGATTGTGGGAGTGCAGCCACGACGCCACCACGTTGTCGTCACTTGCGGGGTCCCAGGCGTAGTGCTCTTCGAGCGCTATCAGGTGCATACCGGTGAGGATACGTACCCCGACTGCCATCCGGCGGTCAATTGCTGCCAATGGAATTACCCGACGAGAGGGTGCGTTATGCACACCAGAAGAAACCACAGCATCCCACGAAAGGGATTGGAAATGAATAAGTTTGGATTCACCGGAATCATCGCCACCGCCTTCGCCGCTGCCGTCGTCGGACTGGCCGCGCCCGCCCAGGCGGATATCGCCCACCACGAATGGGTGCACGACAATCAGCAGCGGGCCACCACCGGTCAGGTCACGTCGACCTTCGGCAATGGTCGTTGAGCCGGTCGTTGATCGACCCGTTCAGGAGGGGCACCCGCAAGCGGGTGCCCCTCCTTTTTTGTTGCGCCCGAACCGCCGTTCACCGCAGCGGGGGGAATAGCCATACTGCACATGTGGTTGGGAACCCATGACGACAACAGCGGGGGTAACGCGCATGAAGTTCGGAATCTCGACATTCGTGAACGACGACACCATCGACACGGTGACGCTGGCGAAGGCAATCGAGGAGCGGGGCTTCGAGTCGCTGTCCATCGCCGAGCACACCCACATCCCGGCCAGCCGGGAGTCGGCGTACCCGATGGGTGGCGAGCTGCCCGACTACTACTACCGAACCCTCGATCCGTTCGTCACCCTCGCCGCGGCGGCGGCCGTCACCTCGACCATCGAGCTCATCACCGGTATCGCCCTGCTCATTCAGCGTGACCCGATCATCACCGCGAAAGAGGCCGCGAGCATCGACCTGATTTCGAACGGCCGCTTCGTCTTCGGCGTCGGCGCCGGCTGGAACCTGGAAGAGCTGCGGCACCACGGCACCGATCCCAAGACCAGGGGCCCGCTGCTCGATGAGCGCATCGAGGCCATCAAGGCCCTGTGGACCTCCGAGCCCGCCGAATATCACGGCAAGTACGTCGACTTCGATTCGTCCTACCTGAGGCCCAAGCCGGTCCAGACGCCCCACCCGCCGATCCTCATCGGCGGCAACTCGGACGCCACGGTCAAGAGGATCATCCGCCACGGTGCGGGGTGGATCTCCAACCCACTGCCCGTCGATGCGCTGACTCAGCGCGTCGAGCAGTTGCGCGCCGGAGCCGGACACGACGTCCCGCTTTACCAGTTCAACACCCCCGTCGATTCTCAATACTGGAGTGCCGTCGAGAAACTCGGGTTTGATCACCTGGGTCTGGCGTTGCCGATTCTGCCGCGGGACGAGTCACTGCGCCTGCTCGACGACTTCGCGGCCAAGGTGGCCGGGTACCGCAGCTAGCCGGTCCGGGCCGATGCGTGACTGGGCGCCAGCAGCGCCGCCCGCATCAGCGCGCAGACCACGGCGCGGGCGGCTTCGCTGTTCTCGTACCGGGTGAGCCGGCCGAGGTCGATGACCAATGCGAACGCCGCGTGCACGACGAAGCGGGCTTCGCGTTCGGTGAGGTCGGAGTGGATCGCGGCGAGCAGCCGGGACCACTCCTCGACATTGGCCCGTTGGATGTTGTGCAGCATGGTCCGATCGCTGGACGGCAGGCTGGTGCGTTCGGTGAAGTACAGGTAGTCGATCTCCGGGTTGTCGAAAGACCTTGCGACATAAGAGGCGACGAGCTGGTCCAGCGCCGCCTTCGGGTCCGCTTCGGTGGACAGGATCTCGGCGGTGTCGCCGGAGAGCCGGTCGGCGGCCCGGCGAAACAATGCGGCGAGGATGTCGGCCTTGCCGGGGAAATAGCGATAGATACCGGACGCGGGCATGCCCACCGCGGCGGCGATGTCGTCCACGGTGGTTTCGCGGTAGCCGCGCAGATGGAAGAACGTCATCGACGCGCGCAGGACCGCCTCGTACCGGCCCGTCGTGGTGGTGCCGGTCGCGGGCGGCATCGCGGTGGACGGCGGGGTGCTGGGCGCCAGTTCGGGGATGTCGGCCCAGAAGACCGCCGCGGTCTGTTTGGCGAACAGCTGCTGGATGCGGCCGGCCGACAGCGTGGTCTTGTGGTCGACGAGGGAACCGATCACGCTCAGCACGCCCACCGACAATGTCCAGCGCTGGTGCGAGGTCAGGTCGGGGCGCAGCGCGACCAGCGGTTCCTGCAGTCGGCGATTGACCAGTTCGAGCTGCCCACCGAGGATGGCGCTGTCCTGTTCGGTGAGGTAGCGCCCACCCCACCGGTACACCCCGCCGGTGCTGCGGTTGCGGATCGAGACGTCGACCAGTCCGGTCACCAATGCGGTGAACAGGTCGGCACCGCCGTCGGTGGAGGATCCGGCCACCTCGGTGCCGTCGACCAGCTGCTGGCTCAGGGACAGCACAGCGTCGCGGAACAAGTCGTACTTGCTGGGCGAGTGCCTGTACAGCGCGGCCGCCGAGACGCCGACGCGCCGGGCGATATCTTCCATGCTGACCGCGTGATAGCCCAGGTCGCTGAACGCTTCGGCTGAGACACCGGCGATTTGCGCCTTCCGGTCCTTGGGGCGCCGCCGCATTTCGGGCATCCCCCGAGCATAGGCCACTGACTCTCGTAATGGCGGATAACTTCGGTATGGGCAGCAATCACGTGTCGTCCTACAGCCAGGAGCGTCAAACGGGATATGCACAGATCATGCAGCGAATTGCGTAGGGCCTGGCCGCCACCGAGCGCCACTACTAGTCAGAATAGTGATTAACTTAATCCTTGCACCCGACACCATGTTGTGACACGCTTCACACATGAATCGGTGGGGATCGCTGTGAGTACGGAGCCTCTCGAGCAGGGCAGGCGGCCGGTCCCGACGACGGAGCGGACCCGGATCGCCATCCCACGGCGACGGGTGAAAGCCCGTCGGTACAACTCGAGTGACAACGCCGGCCTCGCGCTCTCGGATGCCGTGGACTTCTGGTCGTTCGCCGGAGCAGCGGCCAACGTGGTCATGCAACTGTCGTGGCCGGAAGTCGGCTATGGCGTCGTGGAGAGCCGGGTCCAGTCCGGAAGCCTGATGCACCATCCGTGGAAGCGGGCCCGCACCACCACCCAATATCTCGCGGTCGCCATCCTCGGCACCGACGACGAGCGCGCCGCCTACCGCGATGCCGTGAACGGTGCCCACCGTCAGGTCCGGTCGCACAGCGGAAGTCCGGTCACCTACAACGCGTTCGACCGCACGCTCCAAATGTGGGTGGCAGCTTGCCTTTACGTCGGATTCGAGGACACCTACCAATTGCTGCACGGTCGCATGACGGTGCCCGAGCGTGAGCACTTCTACTCGACGGCCATGCCGCTGGGCACCACCCTGCAGGTCACCGAGGACCAGTGGCCCCCGACGCGTGCCGACTTCGACGACTACTGGAACATCGCCTGCCGGCGCATCCACATCGACGACCGCGTGCGCTCCTACCTGCTGGCGCTCGTGGATCTGGAGATGGTGCGGCTGCCCCTGCGCGTCACCTTCGCCCCACTGCTGCGCTTCCTCACCCTCGGGACGCTGGCCCCGGTGTTCCGGGACGCGATGGGACTGGACTGGAGCGAGCGCGACCAGCGCCGGTTCGAGCGACTCTTCGTGCTCGTCGCCGCCGTCAACAGGGTGCTGCCACGTTTCGTGCGGCAGGGCGCGACGCGTGTGCTGATGGGCGACGTCCGGCGCAGGATCCGGCGGCACAAAGCGTTGGTCTGAGGATGGCTCGGGAGATGTGAATAAGCGTTCTTACAGTTCAAGGCACGTCTCAGCCGTATCGGACGCGGCGAAATCTGACATAAGACCGCGGCGAAACCGGCATTCGTGGTAGGACGCAAGCGAGGGTGGCGGGCGACAGGGTCCGCAGAAAGTGAATCATCATTCCGTACCATCGGAACGCTGAGACGGTCGCAACAGGGGAAGGGTCGTTGACAGTGACGTTTGGCCAGGGGGTCCCGTGTCGGTGAAGGACGCCGGCACGGACGCGCACGGCGGAGACGGCCTTGCGGCCATCGAGGGTTGGGCTGGCGGGTATCTGCGGCGCCACCCGCTCGCGTCCATCGCGACCGTCGGCGACCAGTTCGTCGTCGGTGTCCGCACCCTGCAGTATCTGTTCGCGGATCTGTTCACCGGACGCTTTCCGTGGGGTGAATTCGTGCGCCAGGGCGCGTTCATGGCGGGCACCTCCGTCGTGCCCACCGTCCTGGTGGCGTTGCCGATCGGCGTCACGCTCTCGATCCAGTTCGCGCTGTTGGCCGGCCAGGTCGGCGCCACGTCACTGGCAGGCGCGGCCAGCGGCCTGGCGGTCATCCGGCAGGCGGCCTCCTTGGTGGCGGCCGTCCTGATGGCCGCGGCGGTCGGTTCGGCCATCACCGCCGACCTCGGATCACGCACCATGCGTGAGGAGATCGACGCCATGGAGGTCATGGGGGTCTCGGTGCTGCGCCGGTTGGTGGTGCCCCGCTTCGCCGCGGCGATCCTGATCGGCGTCGCCCTGACCGGCGTGGTGTGCTTCGTCGGGTTCCTGGCGAGCTACCTGTTCAACGTGTACTTCCAGAACGGCGCGCCAGGCAGCTTCGTGGCGACCTTCGCGTCGTTCACCACCACCGGCGACATGGTGCTCGCCCTGTTCAAGGCCGTCATCTACGGTGCCATCGTCGCCGTGGTGGCATGCCAGAAAGGGTTGTCCACCAAGGGCGGACCCACCGGCGTGGCCAATTCGGTGAACGCCGCGGTGGTCGAATCGATCCTGATCCTGATGATCGTCAACGTCGCGATCAGTCAGCTGTACACGATGCTCTTCCCGCGGACCGGGCTCTGAGATGACCGCATCCTCCTACCGCCCGCTGCTGCTGGCACCGTTGGCCAAGGCCGGTCACCGGGCCGGTCAGCCGCTGGCCCGGCTCGGCCACATGCTGGTCTTCTTCGTCCGGGCGGCGGCCTCGGTGCCGATCGCGTTGCGGCAGTACCGTTCCGAGTTCGTCCGGCTGCTGTCCGACATCGCCTGGGGCAACGGCTCGCTGGTGGTCGGCGGCGGCACCGCCGGAGTCGCGGTGGTACTGGGCATCACCGTCGGCGCCGTCGTCGGGATCGAGGGCTACAACTTCCTGAACCTGCTCGGGCTGGGCCCCGCGACCGGCATCATCAGCTCGCTGGTGAACACCCGCGAGCTGGCGCCGATCGCCGTCGCGCTCGCCTTCGCGACTCAGGGCGGCTGCCGGTTCACCGCCCAACTCGGCTCCATGCGGATCGCCGAGGAGATCGACGCGCTGGATTCACTGGCCATCCGGCCCATCCCGTACCTCGTGACCACCCGGCTGATGGCCTCGGTGGTGGCCGTCGTCCCGCTGTACGTGGCCTGCCTGGCAGTGAGCTACCTGACCACCCAGATCGTGGTGTTCGCCATCAGCGGGAGCTCGATGGGCTCCTATATGCACTACTTCACCCTCATGCTGTCCGGTACCGACATCATCTTCTCGTTGCTCAAGGCCGTGGTGTTCGTCTGGATCGCCTCCACCATCCAGTGCTACTTCGGGTACTACGCCTCCGGCGGCCCGGAAGGCGTCGGCGTCGCGGCCGGGCACGGCATGCGCGCCAGCATCACGGTCGTCGTCATCGTCAACATGCTCCTCACGATGGCGCTGTGGACCGTGGACTCCGGCGCCAGGTTCGGTGGCTGATGGCGAACAACTTCGACACCGACGGGCGCGGTGCCAGCACCCGGCAGCTGCTGCTCGCCGGCGTCGCGGTGGTGCTGGTGTTCGCCGTGGTGACCGCCGTGCTGCTGGCCAAGGCGACGGGCCGGCTGGAGAACTACGTCCGGGTGGTCGCCGACCTGATCAATGTCGGCGACGGCCTGCCGCAGAAATCCGACGTCAAGTACCACGGCCTGCTCGTCGGTTCGGTGGACAGCGTCGTACCTGCGGCCAACGGCAACCCGAACTTCGTGCACATCGACCTCAAACCCGAATATGCGCAGTCCATTCCGGCGTCGGTCACCGCGCGAGTGGTGCCCAGCAACGTGTTCGCCGTCTCGTCGGTGCAACTGGTGGACCCCGACGGCCGCAACGCCGGCCCCGCCATCAGCACGGGCGACCGGATCTCCGAGGACACCGAACTGCCGACGGTGCTGTTCCAGACCACCATCAGCAAGTTGCGCGACATCCTGGCGTCCACCGGTCTTGGACGTGAGGACAAGACCATCGGCGTGCTGGCCGCGGTGAACGCCGCCACCCAGAACCGCCGCACCGAATTGCTCACGGCGGGTGGGCAGCTGAACGCGATCATCGACCAGCTCAACGGGATCGTCAGCACCGATCCGGACGGCACCACGGTGTCCGCCCTGATCGCCGCCACCCGCGGCCTGCAGCAGAGCGCACCCGAACTGGTCGACGCGCTGCATCAGGCGGTGCGGCCGATGCAGACGCTGGTGGAGCAGCGCGCCCAGTTGACCGATCTGATCGACGGCGGTGTGCACACCATGAACACGACCAGTACCGCCCTGGGTAACCACAGCGATCAGCTGGTGCGGATCACCGGACAGCTCACCCCCGTGTTCGGCGTGTTCGCTCAGCAAGCACACAATTTTGTTCCGGCCTTCACCAAACTCAATGCGTTGGCGGACAAATTCTTCAGTGAGGTGTGGATGTCGGATGTGGACACCCCGAACATGCGGGTGAACCTCTCCTTCACCCCGTCCTACACCTACAGCCGGGCCGACTGCCCGCAGTATGGAGAGCTCAAGGGGCCGAGTTGCTACACGGCGCCACTGATCCCCGTGCGCCCCGACCTGCCCCAGACGCTGCTGCCGCAGAACTACCGGCCACCCGCGAACCTGGCGCCACCGCCGGGCACCGTGGTCGGGCCCAACGGGAACCTGGTGGCGGTCGGCCCGCCGCCGGTCAACCCGTACCCGAACCTCGCCGACCCGAATCCGCCCCTGCCACCGGGCGTCACACCCGCCCCGCCGGTACCCGGCACGTCCAACCCGGCCTTCGCGCCCGCACCCCCGACGGGTGCCCCCGACGCGCCGTTGTTGCCGGCCGAGGCCGCTCCCGCGGGCTACGGCGTCTCCGGCGGGAATGTCGGACCGGTCGGAAGCCCTTCCGAGCAGCAGCAATTGAGCATCATCACCGGGCAGCCCGCCACGGTGGCCACCCAACTGCTGCTGGGCCCGGTCGCGCGCGGCACGACCGTTTCGCCGGCGGGAGGTAGCGCATGAGGCACCGCTCCGCGGCGATCGGCCTGGCCCTGTTCATGGTGGTCGCGATGACGCTGACCTGGCTGGTGTACGTCACGCTGCGCCGCGACGTGGCGGGCCGCACCGAACCGTACGCGGCGGTGTTCACCGATGTCTTCGGACTGCGGGTAGGCGACGACGTCCGCATGGCGGGGGTGCGGGTGGGCCGCGTCGAAAACATCGAACTGCAAGGCGATCTCGCCAAGGTGTCCTTCGTCGTGCAGAGCGACCAGCAGGTCATGGGCAATACCGTCGCCTCGGTCACCTACCAGAACATCGTCGGCCAGCGGTACCTCGGCCTGTCGCTGGGCGCCATCGGGGACACCGGTGCGTTGCATCCGGGCAGTGTCATCCCCGTCGACCGCAC
Source organism: Mycolicibacterium cosmeticum (assembly GCA_016197365.1). Classification (GTDB taxonomy): domain Bacteria; phylum Actinomycetota; class Actinomycetes; order Mycobacteriales; family Mycobacteriaceae; genus Mycobacterium; species Mycobacterium cosmeticum_A. The sequence continues at coordinate 56,369 of JACPVS010000031.1, forward strand.
CGACCCGTCCTTCGATGTGGGGACCCTGCTCAACGGCTACGAGCCGTTGTTCAGCGTGCTCAACGTGCAGGACGCCGACAACCTCACCAAGGGCGTCATCCAGTCCCTGCAAGGCGACCCGGCCTCGCTCACCGCGCTGGTCGACCAGACGTCGCGGCTCACCGAATCCTTTGCGGGCCAAGACCAGGCGCTGGGTGACACCATCACCAACCTGGACAAGCTCTTCGGCATGCTGGCCACCCAGAACGACAATCTGGACCATGTCATCGGGCAGACCCGCGACGTCGTGCAGACCCTGGACGCGCGGCGGCCGGAGCTGATCGCCTCCACCGGTTCGGCGGCCAGGGTGATCCGGCAGTTGGCGACCATCTCCGATGAGGTCTATCCCTCCCTCAACGAACTCGTCACGCGCCAGCCGGGATTCGTCAAGCACATGGCCGATATCGAACCGCAGTTGGCATTCACCGGCGCCAACCTTCCGCTGCTGTTGAAGGGCCTGGCCCGGATCACGGGCGAGGGCGCCTACGCCAACGCCTACTCCTGCGACCTGAACATCACCGGATTCTTCCCCGGCCTCAACGACGTGGTGCCGATCATCGTCGACGCCGCGACCCCGGGCAACAAGGCCTGGCACACCCCGAGATGCAGGAACATGGCGAATGGCTGAGCAGACACACCCCAAGAAGCGGCCGCTGGAGTCCTACAGCCGGACCGTGCTCGGCCTGATCGCGATCGCGGTCGTCGCGGTGCTCATCGGCGCGCTGTTGCTGGCCAAGGTACTCGACATCGGATACCGCTCCTACACCGCACAATTCCAGCAGGCCGCCGCTCTGCAGTCCGGAAACCCGATCACCGTCGCCGGGATCCAGATCGGCGAGGTGGGCAGCATGAAACTGGCCGGCGACCATGTCGAGGTCCGGCTGAAGGTGCGCAAGGACGTCGGCCTCGGCGCGGACACCCGGGCCGTCATCAAGATCACCACCGTGCTGGGTTCGCGATACCTGGCGTTGCAACCGGCTGGCCCGGGGAGCCTGCCGCACAACAGGATCGACCTCGCGCACACCGAGGTGCCCTACGATCTGCAGGAAGCACTGGCCGATGTGACGACCACCTACGAGCAGGTCGACACCGACCAGTTCGGACAGTCGCTGGCCGTGCTGGGCAAGCAGTTGTCGACCCTTCCACCGGTGGTGCCGCAGGCGATCCAGAACGTGCACACGCTCTCGACCATCATCGCCGACCGCCGCGACCAGATCGGTGCGCTGCTGAAAACCACTGAACTGGTGAGCAATACCCTGCGCCGCCAGCAGAAGAACATCGGCACCATGATCAACCAGGGCCAGCAGCTGGTAGGCGAGTTCGTGGCGCGGCAGGCGACCTTCCACGCCATGATGCGCTCGCTGACCGACCTGGTGAACACCTTGAGCGACCTGGCCATCGAGAACCGGCCGCAGCTGGAGCAGTTGCTCAGGGAGCTGCGCACGCTCTCGGACATGCTGGGCAAGCACGACGATCTGCTGCGCAGCACCCTGCAGGCCGGACCCATCGCCCTGCGCGGACTGGCGAACGCCACCGGTACCGGAAACGCGGTGGACCTCAACGTGCCCAACGGCCTGCTCGTCGATTCGTGGATGTGCGCCATCAGCGGCCGTGCCAAACAGTTCGGCATGATCCAGTACTACAAGGACTGCAAGTGAGAACCACCAGAGCCAAGCTGATCGCGCTGAGCCTTGCCGTGCTGGCCGTGGTGGGCGGCGTCGTGGCCTGGCGTGTCATCGCCCCCCGCATCGACGTCATCCACGTGACTGCGCAATTCGACAGCGCAGCAGGGCTTTACACCGACAACACGGTTGCGGTGCTCGGAATGCCGGTGGGCCGGGTCACCAGGATCACGCCGAAGAGCGGCTATGTCGAGGTCGAGTTCTCCGTCGACCGTGGGGTGCAGATCCCCGCCGACGTCCAGGCGGTGACCGTCTCGAACTCGATTCTGACGGACCGACAGATCGAGTTGACGCCGCCGTATCGCGGCGGACCGACGCTGGCCAACCACGACACCATCGGGTTGCCCCGCACCAAGACCCCCGTCGAATTCGCGCGGGTACTCGACGTTCTGAACAAACTGTCCAGCTCGCTCAAGGGCGACGGGCACGGCGGCGGCCCGCTGGCCGAGGTCGTCAACAGTGCCGGCGACATCGCGGCGGGCAACGGCGATCAGCTGAAATCCGCACTCGGTGAGTTGTCGGATGCCCTGCGGCTCAGCGCAGGTGGCGGTGCGCAGACGGGCGGACAGCTGACCACCATCGTCAAGAACGTCAGCTCGCTGTTCGATGCCGCGGCCACCAACGACACCACCCTGCGGGAGTTCGGCTCCACGATCCGCTCGCTCAGTGACGTGCTGGCCGACGAGAATCTGGGCAGCGGCACCACCGGACGGCAGATCAACCGGGTGATCGAACAACTCGGTGAGGTGCTGGACGCCAACCGGGACCAGATCAAACAGATCGTGGCGAACGGCGACACCACCTTGAAGACGGCGGTGGCGCACCAGCGTGACCTGGCCGAGTTCCTCGATCTCACCCCGATGACGCTGGACAACCTGTACAACATCGTCGACCAGACCAACGGTTCGGCCCGGGTCCGGGTGCTCACCGACAAACTCATCTTCGACACGCAGTCGACCAAGGAGCTGTGCAACATGATGGGGTTGCGGCAATTGGGTTGCAGCACCGGCACTCTGCAGGACTTCGGCCCCGACTTCGGTCTCACCTACGTGCTCGACGGTATGGCCGCGATGGGGCAGAAATGATCCGGGGCGAGCGAAGCGACGGGAGAAGGGCCCGCGGAGCGGCACTGCTGATCGGCCTGGCGCTCGTCCTGTCCGGGTGTGCCTCCAGCGGCCTGTCCAGCCTGCCGCTGCCCCGGCCCGGCGTCGGCTCGGGCGGCTACACACTGAACGTGATTTTCGCCAATGCCCTCAACCTGCCCGCCAACGCCAAGGTCAAGCTTGCCGGTGCCGATGTGGGGCAGATGGAGACGATGACCGCCCACAACTACACCGCGGTCACCACTCTGCGCATCATGGACGGGGTGGCCCTGCCCGTCGGCAGCACCGCCGAACTGCGCTCTGCCACACCATTGGGCGACGTGTTCGTCGCGATCAAGCCGCCCGTCGACGCCGCCGCAGGCGCCCCGCTGCTGCACGACGGTGACACCATCGGCCTGGACTCCACCCGGGCCGCGGCCACCGTGGAGTCGGTGCTGAGCTCGGCGGCGATCCTGGTCAACGGTGGCGCGGTACGCAACTTCACCGGCCTCATCAACGGCTTCGGCAAGGCCACCGGCGACCAGGGACAGGCCTTCGGCCAGCTGATCGGCAAGACGAACAACCTGTTGGCTCGGCTCAATTCGCGGTCGGATCAGATTTCCGATGCGCTGACCGAGACCGCGAACGTGGCCAAGACGCTCGACGCCAAGAACCAAGAGCTGACCGACGTACTGTCGGCCGCCGCGCCCGCGACCGACACGCTGGCCGAACACACCACGGCCATCGCCGATCTCGTGCGCCAGCTCGGCGACACCTCCGAGCAACTACGGAAGTTCCCGTCGGTCGCGGGCACCGACACCAGCGGTCGCAGCGTCGTCAAGGACGCCAACACCGTCGCCGCAGCCTGGAACGATGTCGCCCTGGCGCCCGACGCCACACTCGCCGCGCTCAACAGGCTGATGCCGCCGCTGGTGAAAGCCACCTCCAGCAGCGCGATGTCGGTGCGGGTGAGCATCGACCGGTTGGTGCTGGGATCGATCCCCGATATCGGCTTCGGCGGCGACGTCGGCCTGCACGGCCCGAAGTGGAACAACTTCCAGCAGATCATCGGATCGCTGAAGTACACGTTGTGGCGGCTGCAGGAGCGCGTCGTCGGACAGGGCCCAGGTGTGCCCCCTGTGCCGGTGGTGCCGGACCCCGTCCGGCCCGGCGAACTGATCCCCGCGACCCCGGAGCCACCCCGATGATCGGCCGGCTGGCCGACGGCGCCGTGGGGATGGTGCGCGCCGCGCATCGGCGGCGTACCTGGCTGTCCGCGGGCGCTCTCGTCCTCACCCTCGTGATCGCCACGGCTTACCTGTTCTTCGGTGCGCTGCGGGTGAATCCGCTCGCATCGAGCTACCGGGTGACCATCGAGCTCCCCGAATCCGGTGGCCTGCTGGCCGACCAGAACGTCACCTTGCACGGCGTCCCAATCGGCCGGGTCGAGGCGTTGCGGCTGGCGCCGCACGGCGTCGACGCCGAAGTCAGCCTGCAGTCCGACATCAAGATCCCCGCTTCGGCGGCGGTCCGGGTGTCCGGTCTGTCCGCAGCGGGTGAGCAGTACGTCGATTTCGACGGCGGCGCCGATGCGGGGCCCTACCTGGCGAACGGCAGTGTGGTGAAACTCGGCACGGCCACCGTGCCCGTCACCCTGGCCGAGCTGCTCGCCAACGCCGATGGTGCTCTCGCACAGGTGGATACGGCCAAGCTGGACCTGATCAAGAAGGAGCTCAGCCTCAGCACCGAAGGGCCACGCAAGCTGGCCGACATCATCGACGGCGGCACCTTCCTGCTTTCGACACTGGACTCGGTGCTGCCGGAGACCACCAGCCTGCTCAAGACCAGTCGTGTGGTGATGAACCTGTTCAACGACAAGAACGCCGGAATCCGCGCCGCCAGCACCAATCTGAACGCCACCTTCGTCGGCATCGACAAGATGCGCGACGGCTTCCGCAGGCTCACCAATCAGACGCCCGGCGCGCTGCATTCGATCGACAACCTGTTCACCGACAACTCAGACACGATGGTCACTCTGCTGGGGAGCCTGGCCAGCACCTCGCAACTGCTGTACCTGCGGACCCCGGCGGTGAACGCGCTGTTCCCGACGTATCGGACCTCGGCGCTCGACGCGCTCGGCAGCATCATGCACGACCACGGCATCTGGGCCACCGGCGATGCCTACCCGCGCTACGCCTGTGAGTACGGAACACCGCGCCGCCCACCGTCTTCGGCCGACTACCCGGAGCCGTACATGTACACCTATTGCGCCGACGACGACCCGGCCGTGCTGATCCGTGGCGCCAAGAACGCGCCGCGCCCGGCCGGGGACGACACCGCCGGACCCCCACCGGGGGCCGATCTCGGCCGCACCACCGATCCGACCCCGCAGGGACGGTTCAGCATCCCCACCCCGTACGGCGGCCCGGTGCTGCCGATCGAACCACCGCGTTAGCACGCACGACAGGAGGAATGCCATCATGGCCACCGTCACCGAGAAGACGACCGAGAAGACCACCGAGCACGACGAGGACGTCACCGACGAAGACCTCACGCCCGACGCCACCGAGCCCGAGGACACCGCCGAGCCCGAGGACACCACCGAGGAGACGCCGAAACCCGGCAGGTCGCGGCGCATCCTGGCAGCGGCGCTCGCGCTGATCTACCTCGTGACGCTCGGCGGCTGCGGTTTCCTGGGCTGGCAGCTGTGGCAGCAACATCAGGTGGCGCGCGCCGGCGACGACGCCCGCCAGGCCGCCGTCACCTACGCCCAGATCCTCACCAGCATCGACTCCGGCAAGGTCGACGAGAACTTCGCTCAGGTGCTCGACGGCGCCACCGGTGAGTTCAAGGACATGTACTCCCAGTCCAGCGTGCAACTGCGCCAGCTGCTGATCGACAACAAGGCGGCCGCGCACGGGATCGTCACCGAGTCCGCCGTCCAGTCCGCCACCAAGGACAAGGTGGTGGTGCTGCTGTTCGTCGACCAGTCGGTGCAGAACACCAACGTGCCCGATCCGCGGATCGACCGCAGCCGGGTGAAGATGACCATGGAGTACGTCGACGGCCGCTGGCGCGCGGCCAAGGTCGAACTGCCGTAACACCATGCGTATCAAGAGCATTCTGATGGCCGGGGCAACCCTTGCGCTGCTGGCAGCTCCGCCGGCGTCCGCATCGGCGGTATCCCTGTGCGGCGACCTCGGTGGGCAGTGGGACGGGCAGTACTGCCACACCACCGTCACCTCCGAACGCCAGGCGGTGCGCGACATCACGCTGGCCGTCCCGGGTGATCTGGTCGACCATCCCGCCGCCGGACCGGTACTGCGGGACTACCTGCGCACGCTGATGGACAACTGGCGCTCGGTCGGGACGAAGATGGTCGCCGACAGCTACGGCGAAGAGAACTTCCAGACCTTCCAGCACGGGAATCTGCTTTCGGTGGTCTTTCACGAGACCTATCACGCCGACGGACCCGACTTCAACAACGCGTACCGGACGTTCACGTTCGACATGGCCGGCCGCCGCCAGGTGCGCCTGGCCGATCTGATGCGCCCCGGGGTCGATCCGCTGACCGCCATCCCGCCGCTGGCGCAGCCCTTCCTGAGCACCGCACTCGATGCCGCCGCCCCGCCACACGATCCGGGCACCTACCCCTTCGTCCCGGACCGGTGGACCCCGGACAAGGTGTACTCGGGTGCATACCGGGCGTGGGCCCTGACTCCGGACGAGCTGATCCTGTACCTGCCGGACTACCCGGTGGGCCATGACGTTCCGCTGGACTTCACGCCGGGCAGGATGCAGTGGTCGATGGACGGTGGCACCGTGACCGTCCACGTTCCGCTGACCGCGCTGGCCCCGGTTCTGCGCCCTGGCCTGGGCGGGGTCTGAGCCGGCACGGAAGAGCAATTACTGTCAGTTCGTTGTCAGAACGGGGACGCATGAGCGTGCGTCACTTCTGACGGACTGACGGGGGACGGTCGTGAGTATTCGGTTGGGCGCGGTGGCGGTGGATTGCCCGGACCCGGCAGCGCTCGGGGACTTCTATCGCGAGGTGCTGAACGCGAAAGTGCTGTTGTCCACCCCGGACCTGGTGGCGCTGGAAGGTCCGGGGATCTTGTTGAGCTTCGAACGCATCGAGGATCATCAGCCGCCCACCTGGCCCGGCGGTCCGGTGCCCAAACAGCTGCACCTGGATCTGGCGGTCGACAACCTCGACCTTGAGGAGGGCCGGATCCTGGCGCTGGGGGCGACGAAGGCGCAGGTGCAGCCGAATCCGGACAAGTGGCGGGTGCTGATCGACCCGGCGGGCCATCCGTTCTGCATCACGGTGCTGTTCCGGGCACCGTCCTCGCCGTAGATGTCGAGAATCGCGCGGCGGCTCCGTCCCCGTGGTGAGTGACCGCTAGGGTCGCGAACAGGAGGAGAAACGCATGGCGAAGTATCTGCTGCTCAAGCATTACCGGGGGGCGCCGGCATCGGTGAACGACGTGCCGATGGACCGGTGGACACCCGCCGAGGTCGAGGCCCACATCGCCTATATGAACGGTTTCGCCGCGCAACTGCAGGGCACCGGCGAATACGTCGACAGCCAGGCGCTGGCCCCGGGCGGCACCTGGGTCCGCTCCGGCGGACAGGGCGAAGCACCGGTGACCGACGGGCCCTTCGCCGAGACCAAGGATCTCATCGCCGGCTGGATGGTCATCGACGTCGACAGCTACGAGCGGGCGCTCGAGCTGGCGGCGGAGTTGTCGGCCGCGCCGGGTGCCGGTGGCAAGCCGATCCATGAATGGCTGGAGTTGCGGCCGTTCCTGAATCACGCGCCCTGCGCCACCGAGTAATGGATACCGCGCGGCTGCGCGATCTGATCCCCGGTGTGCTGGCGGCGCTGGTACACCGGGGCGCGGATTTCGCCACCGCCGAGGACGCGGTACAGGAGGCGCTCATCCGGGCGCTGGAGACCTGGCCGGCGCGCCCGCCCGAGGATCCGAAGGGCTGGCTGATCACCACGGCGTGGCGCCGCTTCCTGGACCTCACCCGATCCGATACCGCCCGGGCGACCCGCGAAGTCCTTGTCGCAGAACAGCCTCCGGCCGGCCCGGCCGTCGCGGTGGACGACACCCTGGCGCTGTACTTCCTGTGCGCGCACCCGGCGCTGACGCCGGCCTCGGCGGTCGCGCTCACCCTGCGCGCGGTGGGCGGGCTCACCACCCGGCAGATCGCGCAGGCCTATCTCGTGCCGGAACCGACCATGGCGCAACGTATCAGCCGCGCCAAACGCACCGTCGGCGGCACCGGGTTGAACCGGCCCGGAGACCTGGCCACCGTGCTCAAGGTGCTCTACCTCGTGTTCAACGAAGGGTACGGCGGCCAGCTGGACCTCGCGGAGGAAGCCATCCGGCTGGCGCGGCAGCTGGCCGTCGCGACCCCGGACGCCGAGGTGGCCGGACTGCTGGCGCTGTTCCTGCTGCATCACGCCCGCCGGCCGGCCCGCACGACGCCCGACGGCAGCCTCGTCCCGCTGGCGGAGCAGAACCGGGAGTTGTGGCGCCGTGATCTGATCACCGAGGGTGTCGCCGTGTTGCAGGCCGCGTTGAGCCGGGATCGGTTGGGGGAGTATCAGGCTCAGGCGGCGATCGCGGCCCTGCACGCCGACGCCCAGACCGCCGAGGAGACCGACTGGGTGCAGATCGTCGAATGGTACGACGAACTCGTGCGCCTGACCGGCAGCCCGGTGGTGCGACTGAATCGGGCCGTTGCGGTGGGTGAGGCCGACGGTCCCCAGGCCGGACTCGCGGCGCTGGCCGAACTGGATCCCGCGCTACCCCGGTATACGGCCGCGCGGGCCTACCTCTACGAACGATCAGGTGAAACAGCAACGGCTGCAGATCTTTACGTCCAGGCCGCGGGGCAGGCCGACAATGTCGCCGAGCGCAATCACCTCACGATCCGGGCGGCGGCCCTGCGTCAGGGCTGAATCCCCGCATGATGGTGTCCAGGTGGCGCTGCCAGCGGCGCCTGCCCCGGTGGGCCGGATCGATCCGCTCGGACTGGATGACACCGCGCAGCGCCCATACGGCAATCGTGATGTCATCGGGGGTGAGATCGGCGCGCACCGCATTCGCTTGCTGGGCGCGGGTCAGCAGGGCCGTCGAGCGCCGGCGCAACTCGTCCACCAACGGACGGGGCGCGAGGTCACCCCACACCGGGGCGGACAGTCCCGCCTTCTCGGCCAATTCGACACCGACGGTGCGCAGGAACAGTTCGACGCCCTGCTCGGGGGGCGCCTGCTCGGCGGCGTCGGCGACCTCGATGAGTCGCTGGAAGAAGCCCGCGAGCACCTCCTGTACAAGGGCCTCTTTGTTGGCGAACCGGCGGTAGAGCGTCGCCGGGCCAACGCCGGCGACGGTCGCGATGTCCTCGAGGGTGGCGTTCGGGCCGTGTTCGGCGAACACCCGTTCGGCCGCCTTGACCAGTTTGTCGCGGTTGTTCGTGGCATCCCGCCGCACGTGTACCTCCGACGACCCGTCGCGGGAATAGATCCCGCACCAACACGTTCCAGACTATGTGATAGCTACACTATCAGTTATGGAGGAACAGTGATCACTCTCGGGCATTCGGATCTCACAGTGCGACCCATCGGGCTCGGCTGCATGGGAATGTCGCAGTTCTACGGCGACTCCGACGACGAGCAGTCCATCGAGACCATCCGCGCCGCGATCGATCTGGGCGTGAACTTCCTGGACACCTCGGATGTATACGGCGGCTCCGATATCGGCACCGCGACCAACGGGCGCGGCTTCGGCCACAACGAACAACTGATCGGCACGGCGCTCGCGGGCCGGCGTGATCCCGTGGTGCTGGCCACCAAGTTCGGCGCCAAGATCAACGACACCGGCGACGGGATCGCGATCGACGGCAGGCCCGAGTACGTCGCAGCCGCGTGTGACGCGAGCCTGCGCAGGCTCGGTACCGACGTGATCGACCTCTACTACTGCCACCGGCGTGACCGCACCGTGCCCATCGAGGACACCGTCGGCGCCATGGCCGAACTGGTCACCGCGGGCAAGGTTCGCGCACTGGGTCTGTCCGAGGTGGGCCCCGACCTGATCCGTCGGGCACACGCGGTGCATCCGATCACCGCGTTGCAGAGCGAGTACTCGCTGTGGGAGCGCGGCGTAGAGCAGTCGATCACCACCGTGTGTCGTGAACTCGGGATCACCCTGGTGCCGTACTGCCCGTTGGGCCGCTCAGCGCTGACGGGCACACTGAAGTCCGGAGACTCGTTCGACGCCAACGATTTCCGGTCGTCCAACCCGCGATTCTCGGGCGCCAACCTGGCCACCAACCTGGCACCGGTCGCGGCACTCACCGAACTGGCCGCCGAGAAGGGCTGCTCGCCAGGTCAATTGGCACTGGCGTGGCTGTTGGCACAATCCTTGGACGTCGTCCCGATCCCGGGCACGCGGCGTATCGTGCATGTGCGGGAGAACGTGGCCGCCGCGGCCGTGGCGATCAGCGCCGACGAGGTCGCCTACCTGAGTCAAGTTTTCGCACCCGGCCGGGTGGTGGGGGAGCGCTACACCCCGGTCCACGCCGCCACCGTGTCCGACTGAGAACAACAAGGAGAAGAGAGTATGAGCAAGGTTTGGTTCATCACGGGGTCATCCCGCGGCTTCGGCCGCGAATTGGTGTGCGCCGCACTGGAAGCCGGGGACAGCGTCGCCGCCACCGCCCGGCGCCCCGAACAACTCGACGACATGGTGGCTGCCTACGGTGACCGGATCGTGGCGTTGCCACTCGACGTCACCGACGCCGAGGCCGCAGCGGCCGCCATCGCCGCCGCGCACACGCGGTTCGGCCGCATCGACGTCGTGGTCAACAACGCCGGGTACGCCAACGTCGCACCCATCGAGACCGCCGACGACAAGGACTTCCGCGCCCAATTCGAGACGAACTTCTGGGGCGTGGTCAACGTATCCAAGGCGGCGATCCCGGTGCTGCGCAACCAAGGTGGAGGGCTGATCATCCAGTTCTCCTCGATGGGTGGACGAGTCGGCGGCTCGGCCGGCATCGCGTCCTATCAGGCCGCCAAGTTCGCGCTCGACGGGTTCTCCCGCGTGCTGCAGACCGAGACTGCGCCGTTCGGGATCAAGCTGCTGGTCGTGGAGCCCAGCGGATTCGCCACCGATTGGGCCGGCTCGTCGATGGAGATCGGCGATGTGCCAGAGCATTACGCGAGCACGGTGGGGGCGATGAACGCGATGCGCGGCAGCAGTGCCGCCATCACCGCGGGTGATCCGGCCCGCGCCGCGGAGATTCTGGTGCGGCTGTCGCGACGCGACGACCTGCCCTATCACCTGCCGTTGGGGGTGAACGCCGTGGAGGGCTCGATCCGCCAGGACGAGTTCCTGCTCGCCGAGGACCGCAAATGGGCGGCCGTCGGGCGATCAGCGGATTTCGCCGAGCCCTATCCGGTGGAACTACCCGCCTAGCGGCTCACCGGGTGGCCAGCCAGTCGGCGAACCGGGTCGGGGCGAGCACCGCGTCCGGCCCGGTCACCAGGCTGTCCTGCCCGACGCCCGTGCCGAAATACGTCGCCGCCGGATCGACGACCACCGTGACGTCGGTGCCCCGCTGCGCCACCACCGCGCGCGCCATGTCGGCGAAGTCGATCTTGTCCGGGCCACCGATGTTGACGAGGCCGTCCAGCGGCGGCTTCTGCGCCACCGCCGCGACCTCCGCGGCCACGTCCGCGGACGCGATCGGCTGGATCCGGCCGGCGGGAGCGTGAATCTCATCGCCGGAGAGCAGGGAATCGGTGATGGCACCGGCGAATTCGTGGAACTGCGTGGCCCGCACGATGCTGTGCGGCAGCCCGGATTCGGTGATGATCCGCTCCTGGGCGACCTTGGCCCGCATGTAGCCGCTGTCGGGCAGGCCGTCGCACCCCACGATGGACAGCGCCACGTAGTGCACGACGCCGGCAGCCCGCGCCGCCTCGACGAGATTCGTCGACGACGTGGTGAAGAACGCCAGCACCGCCTCGTCCGCGAAGGACGGCGAGTTGGTGAGATCGATGAGTACGTCGGCCCCGTCGACTGCCTCGGCCAGACCCTCGCCGGTCAGCACATTGGCCCCCGTGCTCAGCGAGGCGCCCACGACCTCATGCCCTGCGGCGGTGAGCAGCGCGGTGACCTGCGAACCGATCAGCCCGGATGCCCCGAAAACCGTGATCTTCATGTTCGTTCTCCTGTCTGTGGTCTGTTCCGGCTCTCAGCCTGCCGTGCCCAACGCCAGTCCGAGCCCTTGGTAATCCGTAGTCGGCCCTACGCATCCCCGTGGATTACGTATACGGTCTAACTATGAGCGGAGTGTCGATCATCACAGGCGGTGCGGGCGGCATGGGACGGGCCACGGCGCAGATCCTCGGCCGGGACCACACCGTGGTCCTGGCCGACAACCGGCCGGACCGCCTCGACGCGGCGGCCGCCGAATTGTCCGGTCTCGGAGTGCAGGCCACCACGGTCGACTGCGATGTCACCGACCGGTCCGCGGTCGCGGCGCTGTTCGAGACGGCCGCCGGTCTCGGCGCCATCGCCTCGGTGATCCACGCCGCCGGCGTCAGCCCGAGCATGGGCGACGCCGATTACGTCATGCGCACCAACGCCCTGGGCACGGTCAACGTCAACGAGACGTTCTTCGCCACGGCGGGTGAGGGCTCGGTGATCGTCAACGTGGCCTCGATGGCGGCCTACCTGATGCCCGAGGAATTCATGCCGGCAGCCCAGTTCCCGCTGGCGCTGACGGATGCCGCGGCCTTCGCCGACGCGATGCGCGCGTCCTACGGGATCGCGCCCGAGGAGGCCCGCTCCGGGATGTCCTACGCCGTGAGCAAGGGCTTCGTGAAGTGGTACACCTCCTCGCAGGCCGAGCGCTTCAACGGCCGCGGCCTGCGGATCGTGTCGGTGTCCCCGGGCTCGGTGGACACCGAGATGGGGAAATTGGAAGCCGACGCAGGGGCGGGGGCCGTGGTGGCCGACTTCGCGGTGCCGCGCTGGGGCAAGGCCGAGGAGATGGCCGAACTGTTCGCGTTCTGTGCCAGCCCGCGGGCCGGTTACCTGACCGGCACCGACATCCTCAACGACGGTGGGGTGGTGGCTTCGATGCGGGAGCGGGCGCGGGTGTCGGCCGCGACGGCGTGAGCTACCAGACCCGGACGTAGTCGACGAGCATGTCGGCCGGGTAGGTGCCCGCGCCGGGATCGCCGCCGCCGGACCCGGCGACCGCCAGGTCGAGCACCGGAAACAGTTGGTAGCCAGGCTGATTGAACTGCCAATCCGGCAGTGCGTGTGCCGGGACGTTGAAATACGGCTGGGCCCCTGCGGCGTAGTCCCGCCAGAACCGCATCCCGGCGTCATCCCACTGCACGCGCCAGGTATGCCATCCGCTGTCCACACTGATGGTCTGGCTGACGTGCTCGCCGCCGTTGAGCTTGGCGTGCACGGCCGTTCCCGGAGCCCACTTACCGTTGCCGTACCACTCCATGATGTCGACCTCGCCACCGATGGTGGGGTCGTTGTTGGCCAGATACCAGGCCGGCCAACTGCCCGGGGTGAGGCAGTTCATCTTGATCCGGGCCTCCCAGTTGTGCCCGATCCCGCCCCGCCATTTGCCGAACAGCTTGCCGCTGTAGAAGGTGTTGCCGTCCTTGGCCGCGCGGAACACGAGATTGGACTTGCCGTCGATGAACACGTTGCGGCGGTCATCGCGGTATTGACCGACGTTGCCGGGCAACTCCCAGAACGTCGGGTCTTCCATGGACTCGCGGGCCAGTGCCACTTCCCATTTCGAGGGGTCGGGCGCCGACCCGGCGGGGCCGTCGAACTCGTCGGCGAAGAGGTACCCCCCGGTCGGTGGGGCGGCGGGCGGGGGAGCAACAGGTGCGGCACCGGCCGTGGGTGCGGGCATGGCGGCGGTCAGCGCGCCGATGCCGGTCAGCAACATCATGTCTCGTCGGTTCATCAACGGGTTCCTTTCAGTCACCGGCCGACACGAGATCGGGAACCTGCGGCACGATGAGCACGGGGATGTCGGTGTGCGCGACGACCGCCGCCGCGACACTGCCCTGCAGGTGACCGAGAAATCCGTTGCGGCGGTGCGGTCCGAGCACGATCAGGCTTGCGTGGTGTTCCTTGGCCGTCGCGACGATGCCTTGCCAGGTGGGCGACGCTTCGACGGCCTTACTGCACACCTCGAATCCTGCCCCGGCGGCCAGCTGGGCGCCATAGGCGGCGGTCTGTTCGGCCGATCGCCGCACCTCAGCGGCTTTGTCGGCGTCTAGATGACGGCCGTCGGCGGGCGTGAACCCGACGTCGACGGGCTGCCAGACGCAGACGACGAGCGCTTGCCGGCCGGGCGGCAGGGCCGCCGCGGCAGCCGAGATGGCGGTGGCGGCCCGCTCGGAGCCGTCGTAGGCGATGACGACGGGGCCGGGCGACCCAGCGAACGACGGGGGCGCCGGAGCGGCGTGCACGGATTCGGCGGCCGGCTCCGGTGCCGGCAGCCCACGGCGCAGCCGGGCCAGCAGCGGCGGCGAGTACCAGGCCGGTGATTCACCGTCCAGGAACAGGTCGAGGTCGGGGGTCTGCGGTCGGGCGCCGCTCAGGACATAGACCGCCACCCCGAAGACGGCACCGGCGATGGACAACCCGAATCCGATCCACAGGGCGATTCCGGTGCCGGTGACCAGGTCATCGGCAGCGGTCGAGGCGAAGTAGACGAAGATCGGCGCCACCATGAACGCCGCCACCGCGCGTAGCAGCTCGATGATCGCGAAGACCCGCTGCAAGCTGTTGGATTGCAGCGAGAAACCGGCGACGAACAGCGCCGGGGCCACCGTCGCGCCGAGTGCGAGGCCGGTCAACGCGGAGCCGAGCAGCGCGAGGTGCTGGTCACCCGGCAGCGAGAGTCGGAACACCAGGATCCCGGCCGCCAACAGGGCCATCCCGACCAGTGGCAGGTAGTGGATCGCCCGCCGGGAGATGACGATCCCGAACACGACCGCCATCACCACGGCGCCACCGAGTTCCGGCAGATAGAGCAGACCGACCTGAACCGGGCTGAAGCTCAGCAGGTAGACGTTGGCTGTCAGGACGGTGGCCGCCACCGAGGCGGCGGCGGCGAACAGCGCGACGCCGACACCGGCCACCGGGATGGCGCTGGTGAGCATGGTGCGGACGGTCAGCAGCGGCCGCTTGGCCCGGAACTGGTAGACGATCAGCACGACGATCAGCGCCAGGCCGCCCAGCATCGGCACGGTGACCGCCAGGTCGCCGAAGCCATGGGTGGTCAGCTGCGCGGCGCCGACGAAGGCGGCGGTGCACCCGGCGGCAGCAAGCAGGATCGCCCGCAGGTCACGGGGTGCGTCCAGATCGGCGGGCGGGGCGTCGTCGAAGGTGAGCGCGGCCAGGATCAGTGCCGTCAGCGCGATCGCGGCGACGATCCAGAACAGCGGGCGCCAGGCGTTCGCCGAGGCCTGGATGCCGCCGATGAAGGGGCCGAGCGCGACCGCCCCGAACACGCACATGTTCATGATGACGGCGGTATTGCGCAGCTTGTCGCGGGGAAAGCCGATGGTCAGCGGTGGGGCGGCCGCGATGAGCAGCATGCTGGTGGCCAGCCCCTGCAGGACGTGCCCGGTCATGAACATTTCGGCGTTGACAGCGGACGCGGCCAGAATCGAACCCACCACCAGCAGGACCGCGTAGCCGAGCAGCATCCGGCGCTGCGGGAGATGCTGGGCGAACTGCACGGCGAGCACCGTGCCCACCGCGTAGGCCGCATTGCCCAGACCCGAACCGAGGCTCATCTGCTGGGCCGTCATGTGCAGGTCGGCGGAGATGAGCGGTACCAGGGGATCGAGCGCCGCCGACAGGGCGAGGTACGGGATGAGTGCGAACGTGACCATCGCGGCCACGGCCGGATACCGGCCGGCGAGGGGGCCCTGGCGCATCAGCACGCCCCGAAACTGTGAATTTGCTGGCAAATGCGCGCAGGGCGAGGCCGGCTGGTCATCCGGAATGGGTCGGCCACGTGTTGCTGCAACTCCTTCGAACGGGCATTTGTTCCGCGAAGAACTCGCGGCAACGCCCTGGTGTCCACTCTTCGCTTCTATTACCCACGCCGAGAGACATTTTCACCGGTGGGGCGGGGCGCGGTAACAGCATCGTCAGCCGCGGAGACGGATCAATGCTAGCGGTCTGGGGCCAGGTAGGCCGACTCAGGTCGGGATCGAAGCGGCGAGCAAACACGATATTTCGTTTCCAAATACTAATTAGCTACCCACGTCACGTAACACCGGAACCGCGGGTGACGATCAAGTAGTCGTGATTCGTCGGGTAACAGCAGTGTTTGCGGGCGTGCTTCTCGCCTCAGGTCTCCTCGGTCTGTCCACCGGTTTTGCCTCGGCGGCGCCCGGCTGCGCGGACTACCACTGGATCGGCGCCGCCGGCTCCGGTCAGCGCGACGCCACCCACCTGGCCGCCAACGGCGGCATGGGTGACGTGGTCTATCAGTCGTTCCTGCAGCTGCAGAGTGCCCTGGCCGCGAGCGGGCGGACGATCACCGCCGAAGCCGTGGCGTACCCGGCCGCCCCCGTCCCCGTCGACGGTGGACTGCGCGGGTGGGCCAACTTCATGGACAGCGTCCACGACGGCACCGATGCCGCGGCGGATCAGCTGGAGGCCTTCAGCGAGCAGTGCCCCGCGACCAAGGTCGTGCTCGCCGGCTACTCGCAGGGCGCCATGGTGATTCACCGCAACCTGCACGACCTCGCCGATGATCCGCAGGTGGTGGCCGCGCTGCTGGTGGCCGACGGCGACCGGTTGCCGGTCGACACCACCATCAGCATGGGTTCGGCGGCGCTGGCCCGGGGGATCGGCAAGGGTGTCGCCCAAGAACATTCGTTCCTGGCGTCGACGGACACCTCGATGCTCCCGGCAGGCATCGGCGCGCGGACCGTCAGCGTGTGCGACATCGGCGACCCGGTGTGTGACTCCGTGCCCGATCAGGACGACATGTCGGTGACAGGTATCGCCATCCACACCGGCTACGCGCCGAGCGCCGCGGGCCCGCATGCCTGGGGTGCCCCGCTGTACAACCTGGTGCTGGCCTCAGAGATGCAGCCCGCTCAAACCCTCCGGTAGCGGCTCGGTGTGCAGCACGCCGAGGCGCTGGGTGGCCCTCGTCAGCGCGACGTAGAGGTCGGCTGCCCCACGCACCCCGCCTGCCAGAATCGCCGCAGGCTCCACCAGCAGCACCGCGTCGTACTCCAGGCCCTTGGTTTCCGACGGCGGGACGGTGCCCGGCATGCCGGGCGGCCCGATCACCACGCTGGTACCGGGCAGTCGATCCTCTTCGGCAACGAATTGTGCTATCGCCGAGGGTAATTCGTCCGGGCTCACCCGGCGGGCCCACGGCTGGAAGCCCGATGCGCGCACCGATTCCGGCGGCGTCACCTCGGGTGCGAAATCCGCCAGCACCGACGCCGCGACGGCCATGATCTCCGCCGGCGTGCGGTAGTTCACCGACAACGAGCGGTACACCCAACGGCCCGGCACGTACGGTTCGAGCATCTCGCCCCACGACCGGGCGCCGGCTTCGGAGCGCCGCTGCGCCAGATCGCCGACGATGGTGAAGGACCGGGCGGGGCACCGGCGCATCAGTACCCGCCAGTCCATCGCGGACAGTTCCTGCGCCTCGTCGATCACCACGTGCCGGTATGTCCAGTCGCGATCGGCGGCAGCACGTTCGACGAGATCGCGAGTGTCGCGTTCGACGAACCGGTCGGCCAGGTCTTCGGCCGCCAGCACGTCCTGGGCCAGCAGCCGGTCCTCGTCGTCCATCAGTTCCTCGCGGGTGACCATGAGGTCCAGCACGCCCTTGGCGTAGTCCTCCTGCCGCTTGCGTTCGCGGGCGGCGGCCTTGTCGGCGGCCCGGTCCCGGCCGAGCAGATCGACCAGTTCGTCGAGCAACGGCACGTCCGACACCGTCCACGCGGCGCCGTCGGCGCGCCACAGCGACTCGTCGGCACCCGCCGCCTTCAGCCGTTCTTGCGACGAATAAAGCTGTGACAGAAGCGATTCCGGGGTCAGCAGCGGCCACAGTTGGTTGATCGCGGCGTGGAACGCGGCGCTCTCGGCCAGATTCTCGAGCAGGTCGGAGCGCATCTGCTCCCAGGCGCTCTTGTCCGACCTCGACAACCAGCCCTTGCCGATCCGTGCGATGGCCCGCTCGGTGAGGACGTAGGTGACGATGTCGATGAACACCGCGCGGGCCTGGTTGTGCGGGTGGCCGCTGCCGCGGGCCTCCTCCCGGGCCCACTGTGCGGTCTCGGCGTCGATCCGGGTGGTGACGTCGGAGAGTTCGATGGTCAAGGGCTCGTCCGGAATGCGCTGCCGGTCGGCGACTGCCGCGGCCAGCACGTCGAGCATCTGCAGCGAGCCTTTGATCTTCGCGACGCCGGGCGCGTCCTCGGCGGTGACCCGCAGCCCGGGCACCAGATCGCCCGTGGTGGTGAAGACGACATCGGTCTCGCCGAGCGAGGGCAAAACCCGGCCGATGTGATCGAGAAAGGCCGGGCTGGGTCCGACGACCAGGGCACCGTGGCGTTCGATCTGTTCGCGGCGGGTGTAGAGCAGGTAGGCCACCCGGTGCAGGGCCACCACGGTCTTGCCGGTGCCGGGTCCACCCTCGATGACCAGCACGCCGGGGTGATCGAGCCGGATGATCTCGTCTTGCTCGGCCTGGATGGTGGCGACGATGTCGCGCATGCCGTCGCCCCGTGGCGCGTTGACCGCCGCCAGCAGCGCGGCGTCACCGCCGGTGGTGGCGTCGGGTCGGCCCAGTGCCTCGTCGGTGAATCCGACCAGCGCACGGCCGAGCGTGCGGAACTGACGGCGCCGGCGCATGCTCTCCGGATTGGCCGCGGTGGCGGTGTAGAAGGCGCGGGACGCCGGGGCGCGCCAGTCGAGCAGCACGGGTTCGTAGCCGTCGCTCGGATCGAAGAGGCCGAGGCGCCCGATGTACAGCGCGTCGCCGTCCTCGGCATCGAGGCGCCCGAAGCACAGGCCACTGTCGGCGACGTCGAGGCGGTTCATCTCCCTGGCCAGCGCGCGCACGCTGACGTCGCGATCCAGCAGGGTCGCCCCGTCCTGGGCGTCGATGTCTCCGCGCAGCGCGGCGTCGTAGCGGCGCTTCGCGGCCGCCCGGTCATTGTCCAGCCGGGTGTAGAGCCGATCCACGTATTGCCGCTCGGACCGCAGCTCGTCCTCGTATCGGCCATCGCCCGTGGTCACGGTTCCGGTAGTCACAGTTCCCCCCAACGCACCCGAACGCCCATGAGTTCCGGTTCAGGCCAACCAGTTTGAGTCAGTACCCCGGCCTTGCCGCAAGCCCCCCACCTCGCTATATGGTGGAAGGGGAGTCAGGCCCGCTGGGTGGCGTTCCCCGGCAGGCGCCGCTCGACGATACCCGTCAGCGTGGCCATCGCGCCGGGATCGCCGGTGACCTCCAGTTCACCGCGGGCGATGGCCTCGCCCACGGTGACGTGCCTGCCGGCGATCGCCAGGAAGGTCGCGGCGGTAGTCCGGATGGTGACGTCGGCCTCGGGGCTCTCGCCCGCGGTGACGCGCATCCGGCCGCCCCGGACGCGGAGCCACGCGCTGCTGCCGTCGATGTGGAATTGGTAGATCGCAGCGAAATCGGCGGGCACCTCGTCGTCGTCCGCTGCCGCCAGGAAACCCAGCGCCCACTCGGCCCGGAACGTCTCGTCGCCGGAGTCCGCCCCGGCCATCTGGTGCCGGGCACCCCACAGGGCCAGCGGTACGGCGGCCTTGGCCAGTTCGACGCCGGACGGCGTCAGCTCATACGCGACCGCCGCGTTGGGCTGGTCGAGGATGAGCTTGCGTACGACGACACCGTCGGCCTCCAGTTGCCGGACGCGGGTGGCCAGCAGGCTGGTGCCGATCCCGGTGAGCGCATCGGCCAATTGGGTGTAGCGCTTCGGCCCGGACGCCAACTCCCGCACGATCAGCAGCGTCCAGCGTTCCCCCACCACGTCGAGGGCGTGGGCGAGACCGCAGAACTGGCCGTAGTTGCGTCTGGACATGACCGCCAACCCTACCGGAGTGCTCCTGAATGTATGTGCGAACTGAAATAACATAGTGCGTACTTCAAAATCTTATGTTACGTTTCCGGCAGTTGAGAAGACGGGAAGATCCCATGGCTGCATTGACTGGTTCAGGTACACCGGCGAGAGCGCGCCGGCTGGTGATGACATTGCTCAACGTGTTCGCGCGCGAGTGGATCGCCGAATCGCAGCGGTCGGAACCCGGCGTGAAACGTCGGCGGTACTACCCGCCCAAGCGGGACCGCGTCATCGAAGACGCGGCGATGTCACGTGAGATGTACCGGCTCTGATCCCAGGCGTCTGTCGAGCACCGACAGCGTGCGCCCGGCCCAGCGGATGTTCTCCTCTTCGAAGGCGATACCGCGCAGCAAGGTCAGATACGGTCCGATCCGCGCACTGTCGGCGAGGAAGTCGTCCTCGTCGCGACCGCCGAGCAGGCGCAGGCGCATCCGCTCATAGCGTTCGAGTTTGTCCGTCGACCAGCGCAGTTGCTCGGCGACCAGCTCGCGGACCGCGACCGGGTCGCCGCCGTCGAGGGCGTTGACCTTGATGAGCAACTCGTTGCGGAACGTCGAGGGCTTGGGCGGCGCGGCCGTGAACGCCACGATGGCGGCGCGTCCGGCCGGCGTCAGGGAGAAGACCCGTTTGGTGGGGCGGCGTTCCTGCTGCACCACCCGCGCCTCGATCAGACCGTCGGCGGCGAGGCGGTCCAGTTCGCGATAGAGCTGCTGCGGGGTGGCGGTCCAGAAGTTGGCCACCGAGGCATCGAACGACTTGGCCAGGTCATAACCCGACGATTCGCCGCCGAGCAGGGCGGCCAGCACCGCGTCACGTAGTGCCACGGCGCTAGTGTACTGTCATCCGCACCTATTCAACAAAGTGACTATGCGAGGTGCCGGATGCATCCTTTCCGTCAGGCCGTCGAAGCCCGGGATCCCGAGGCGATGGCCGCCCAGCTGGCCGACGACGTCGTGTTCACCAGCCCGGTGGCGTTCAAGCCGTACCCGGGTAAACCGCTCACCGCCGCGATCCTGCGCGGGGTCTTGCGAGTCTTCGAGGACTTCCGCTACATCCGCGAGATCAGCGACGGCGCCGACCACGCTCTCGTCTTCGAGGCCACGGTGTCGGGGAAACGGATCACCGGCTGCGACTTCATCCACACCAATGCCGACGGGCTGATCGACGACTTCATGGTGATGGTCCGTCCACTCTCCGGTGCGCAGGCACTGTCGGAGGCGATGGCGGCGCAATTCCCGCAGATCCAGCAGGAAGCTTCGTTCCTGGGGGCAGGAGCGCAGCGACCCGGGGGAGAGGGTTCCCAGTGAAGATCGGGCTCGGCATCAACTACGCCGGCGGATTCAAGGAGGTGGCCGCCGAGGTCGCCGATCTGGAACGCGCCGGCCTGGACATCGTCTTCGTCCCGGAGGCGTACTCGTTCGACGCCGTGAGCGCGCTGGGCTATCTGGCCGCCAGTACCCGACGGGTGCAACTGGCTTCGGGCATCATGCAGCTCTACACCCGCACACCCACCCTGACCGCGATGACGGCGGCCGGCCTGGACTACGTGTCCGACGGCCGGTTCATCCTGGGGCTCGGGGCATCCGGACCGCAGGTCATCGAGGGCTTCCACGGGGTGCCCTACGACGCGCCGATCGCCCGCACCCGTGAGGTGGTGCAGATCTGTCGGCAGGTGTGGCGCCGCGAACGGGTGCAGTTCGACGGCGAGCACTACACCATCCCGCTGCCGAAGGACCGCGGCACCGGGCTGGGCAAACCGCTGAAGTTGATCAACGAGCCTGTCCGGGAACGGATCCCGGTGCTGCTCGCGGCGTTGGGGCCCAAGAACGTCGAGCTGACGGCCGAGATCGCCGAGGGCTGGCAGCCCATCTTCTTCCTGCCAGAGAAGGCCGCCGACGTCTGGGGCACGTCATTGCAGGCCGGGCGTGCCAAGCGGGATCCCGCGCTGGGCGAGCTGGACGTGTATGCCGGACCGGTGCTCGCCATCGGTGACAACGTCGAACCGTTGCGGGAGTTCATCAAACCCCACCTGGCGCTGTACATCGGCGGGATGGGCGCCAAAGGCAAGAACTTCTACCACTCACTGGCCACCAGCTACGGCTACGGCCCGCAGGCCGACCGCATCCAGGAGCTCTACCTGGCCGGCGACAAAGAGGCCGCCGCCAAGGCCGTGCCCGACGATCTGGTGCGCGACGTATCCCTGGTCGGCTCAGCGGGATTCGTCAAGGAGCGGGTCGCAGCGTTCCGGGAGGCGGGCGTCACGGCACTCAACGTCGTGCCGATCGCCGAGACACCTGCCGCCCGGATCACGCTGATCGAACAGTTGCGCAATCTGGTCTAGCCGTGTGTGGACGACTGGTTCACGGGCTGCGCCGTCCGCTGGTTGCCCAGGTGGCCGACCACATAGTCGGCCGCCTGATCGACCAGGCCGCGGTCGATGTAGGTGCCGTGGGCGCCTTGGTCGTGGCCGTCCGGTGAGCACACCGGATCCTCCGCGATGCACACGTCGTCGGTCTTGCCGACGTACCGGGAGCCGACGGTGATCGGCGGCGCGCCGGTGTAGATCATCTGCAGGAAGCCGCTGGACGGCTTGCCGAACAACGCGACGGCCGCGACGTGGTCGGCGACGTCGGCGGGCATCGGTCCGGTCAGGCCCGGCGGCAGTGCGAAGCCCTGCGGCACGGCGTCGGCGGTGATGTACGCGGCCACCGCTGCGCCCTGCGAGTAACCGCCGAGCACGATCTTGGTGTTCGGGCAGGCCGCCGCCGTGGCGATGACCTTGTTGCTGGCGTCGATGACACCATCGGCCGCCGTCGCGAAATCGATCGATGCGGGGTAGTTCACCGCGTAGTCCTCCACGGACTTGCCGGGTGTCTTGGCTCGCACCGAATCCACGAAGGCCCGCCCGACACCTCCGACACCGGCGGGCTCAAATGTGCCGCGCGCGAACACCACCTGTATGTCCGGGCACGGGTCGGCGGCAGCCGAACCCGCCGCGACCAGCGAACCCGCCGCCGCGAACAATGTCGCGGCTCCCGCGCCCAACCAACGATCAATCCGATTCATCTCGCCGCTCCACACTTCGTCCCCGACCCGCGGCGGCGCCGGTGCCCCGCGATAAGCACGGTCCGGATACCCAGGAACTTCACATCCGAATCAAAATGCCGAATGTGATGCCCGGCACGCTCAGTCGAGTCGGCCGGCCCCGGCGATCCGTACCACCGGTGATCCTTCCTCATCCGAGGCAGGCAGGTCCACCTCGATATCGAAGCCCCAGTCGTGGTCACCCGCCGGATCGTCCAAGATCTGGCGGACCCGCCACACCTCCGGTTGACGGTCGAAGATCAACATGGCGGGTCCGCGGGCGTCGGCGCCGGTGCCCACATCGTCGTGCTCAGCAAAATACGCCGCGCCCACCTCTTCCCAGCGGTGCGCGGGCCACCCGGAGCCGGCATCCATCGCGCCGAGGTCGGACCAGCGACCGCGCGCGAACAACTCGACCCGCCGGAACAACGCATTGCGCACCATCGCGGTGAACGCCCGGACATTGCCGGTCAGCGCCCGCACCGGCACCGTCACCGGCGCAGCCTCGGGATGCGCACCGCTGGTGAGCTCTTCCCATTCGTCGAGCAGGCTCGAATCAACCTGTCGGACAAGCTCACCCAGCCATTCGACGATGTCGGCGACGTCCTCGGTGCGGGCTGCCGCCGGAACTCCGGAGCGCAGCGCCTTGAACGCGTCGGAGAGATACCGCAGCACCGCACCCTCCGAGCGGGTCAGGCCGTACTCGCTGACGAACTCCCGGAAGGTCTGCGCCCGCTCCCACATCTCGCGCACCACCGACTTCGGCGCCAGCTTCCCGTCGGCGGCCCACGGATTGGTACGCAGGTACACCTCGAAGGTGTACTGCAGCATCTCCTGCAGCGGCTTGGGGTAGGTCACCTCGTCGAGCAACTCGATGCGTTCGTCGTACTCGATGCCGTCGGCCTTCATCTGCGCGACGGCTTCGCCGCGGGCCTTGTTCAACTGCGCGGACAGGATCTGCCGGGGATCCTCCAGCGTGGCCTCGATCACCGAAACCACGTCCAGTGCATAGGTTTCGGCGTCGACATCGAGGACGTCCACCGCGGCCAGGGCAAACGTCGACAGTGGCTGGTTCAGCGCGAAATCGGGTGGCAGGTCGACGGTCAGCCGGTATTGCCTGCCGTCGGCCTCCGGTTCGGGTAGCCGTTCCAGAATGCCGGCCTGCAGCAGCGAGCGGGCGATGCCGACCGCTTCCAGGATCAGCTTGAGCTGACGTTTGCGCGGCTCGTGATTGTCGGTGAGCAATCGGCGCATCGACTCGAACGGATTACCGGGGCGATCGACGACATCCAGGATCATCCCCGTCGAGACCCGCATGGTGCTGGTCAACGATTCCGGCGCGGCCTCCACCAGTCGTGTCATGGTCGCCTCGCTCCACGGCACCATGCCCTCGGGTACCTTGCGGCGCACTAGCTTTCGCCGCTTCTTCGGGTCGTCGGCGACTTTGGCGAACTGCTTGAGGTTCTCCACCTCGTGGTCGGGTGCCTGGACGACGACGGTGCCCGCGGTGTCATAGCCCGCGCGGCCCGCGCGGCCGGCGATCTGATGGAATTCCCGGGCGCTGAGCAGCCGGGTGCGGGTGCCGTCGTACTTCGACAGCGCGGTGAACACCACGGTCCGGATCGGCACGTTGATGCCCACGCCCAGGGTGTCGGTGCCGCAGATGATCTTCAGCAGGCCGGCCTGGGCCAATTGTTCGACGAGGCGCCGGTATTTGGGCAGCATGCCGGCGTGGTGCACGCCGATGCCGTGGCGCACCAACCGGGACAGCGTGGCGCCGAAGGCGGTGGAGAAGCGGAAGGCGCCGATGTGTTCGGCGATCGCGGCCTTCTCCTCCTTGGTGCACACGTTGACACTCATCAAGGCCTGGGCGCGTTCCAGGGCGGAGGCCTGGGTGAAGTGCACGACGTAGATGGGCACCTGCTTGGTGTCCAGCAGTTCCCCGATGGTCTCGTGCATCGGCGTGCTGGCGTACGAGTAGTACAACGGCACCGGGCGTTCCGCGCCGGCCACCAGTGCCGTCGGCCGGCCGGTGCGCCGGGTCAGGTCCTCCCGCAGGAACGTGACGTCGCCGAGGGTGGCCGACATCAACAGGAACTGTGCGCGCGGCAGTTCCAGCAGCGGCACCTGCCACGCCCAGCCGCGGTCGGGGTCACCGTAGAAGTGGAACTCGTCCATCACCACCAGGCCGATGTCGGCCCCGGCACCTTCGCGCAGGGCGACGTTGGCCAGGATCTCGGCGGTGCACGCGATGATCGGGGCGTCGGGGTTGACCGAGGCGTCGCCGGTCAGCATGCCGACGTTGTCGGCCCCGAACACCTCACACAGCGCGAAGAACTTTTCACTGACCAGGGCCTTGATCGGGGCGGTGTAGAAACTGACGCGGTCGGTCGAGAGCGCCGCGTAGATCGCCCCGGTGGCCACCAGCGACTTACCGGAACCGGTGGGCGTGGCCAGCACCACGTTCGCGCCGCTGACCATTTCGATCAGGGCCTCTTCCTGCGCGGGGTACAGGGTCGTGCCCGCCTCCTCGGCCCAGGCGGCGAATGAGGTGAACAGTTCGTCGGGGTCGGTGTCCGGCGCAGGCAACAGGGTCTTCATGTCTGCTCCAGCCTGCCTGACCGACCTGCCTCGCGCGCACGACGGGTCGAATACGATTTGCCCGTGTCGCTCACCGAGGGCCAGGTCTTCGCCGGATACACCATCCGGCGACTGCTCGGCGCGGGCGGGATGGGCAGCGTGTACCTGGCCGACCATCCGCGGCTGCCACGCCAGGATGCCGTGAAGGTACTCGCGGCGACGCTGACCGCGGATCCGGAGTATGCACCGCGGTTCCGGCGCGAGGCGGATCTGGTGTCCACGCTGTCGCACCCCAACATCCTCGGCGTGTATGACCGCGGGGAAGTCGACGGCCAGCTCTGGATCTCGATGGTCTACGTGGCGGGCACCGACGCGGCCCGGCTGTTGCGTGACCACTATCCCAACGGGATGCCCGCGCACGTGGCGTTGCCGATCATCGCCGGCGTCGCGTCGGCGCTGGACTATGCGCATCAGCGCGGCCTGTTGCATCGAGATATCAAGCCGGCCAACATCTTGCTGGAATCCGACACCTCGCGGATCTATCTGGCCGACTTCGGCATCGCCCGCCCGATGGACGACTCGACGAAGCTGACCGCGACCAACATGGCGGTCGGAACGGTCGCCTATGCCGCACCCGAGCAGTTGCGCGGCGAGCCGATGGATGGGCGTACCGACCAATACGCGTTGGCCTGCACCGCATTTCATCTGCTCACCGGAACCACGCCGTACGCCGACAGCAACCCAGCGGTGGTGATCACCAGGCACGTCACCGCGCCCGCCCCGTCGCTGGGCGCCCGGCGCCCGGACCTGCGCGGGCTGGATCCGGTACTGGCCAGGGCGATGGCCAAGACCCGCGAAGCCCGGTATCCCAGCTGTCAGGAATTCGCGCATGCACTGCAATACCAACTGAATGCGCCTATCGAGGATCACCGCAGTCAGCCCACCTCGACCGCCGTCACGCTGCCGCCCACGCAGGCGTCCAGCACCCCGCCGGCACCGAAGCCTGCCTCCAAACGTGTCTCCAAGCCACTGATCGCGGTGCTGTCGGTCCTCGCCCTGATCCTGGTCGCCGGTGGTGTCTTCGCCGGGACGCGATTGCTGTCGCGCGACGACCAGCCGGCCGCAGGACCGGCGCCGTCGGCCGCCCCCACCGCGCAGGTGGCCACCGGATCCGGTTTCACCGGCCTGTACCGGGCGGACTTCGGGCCCGGTACCGACCTGGAAGGCAATCCGGTTCCGGGCGCACCGGCGACCACCGGCACCTACGACGTCCGCTCCGGGTGCGGTGCAGGCGGGTGCATCGCTACCGCGTCCTATGTCGGGGAGAGCGGCATCGTGCTGGTCTCGGACATGACCTTCGACCTGATCGCCGGCGACTGGGTCGCCGTGGCCACCGCGTCCGTGCAGTGTCCCGATGTGCCCACCGAGGTGTGGGTGGTCTACACCCTGACGCCGCAACCCGACGGAACGCTCACCGGTGAGACCGCCAGATCCACCGCGAACAACTGCGGAAGCGGCAAGCGGACGGTGACGTTCACCCGCACCGGCGAGAACGAGCGCAGCACGCTGCCCGACCCGACCACCCTCCCGCCACGGGTGACGTCCCCGGCGTCGGGTCTGCGCGGGCGCTATCACGAGTCCACGGTGTACGCGAACGGCGGCTACGCGCCCGGGTCGCCGGACCTGCAGGTGCGCACCCACTGTCTGCGCACCGGTGACCGGTGCATCAGCATGTTCCACGCGATCGACGGCGTCGTGACCCTGGTGTTCGCCGACGGCAAATGGGTGCGCGACGAAGAGGGCATCGTCCCGTGTGCCATGGGCGGTACGACCAACACCAAGATCACCGCCGAGTACCCGTTGACGGGCGATGCGCAGGATCCGATTCCCGTGCTGTCCGGCAAAGGGCAGAACATCTCCACCGGCGGCGAATGCAAGGGCGGAGATTTCACGGACAAGTTCGTCCGCACCGGCGATTAGCGCGCTAGGGTCGGATCGCAATGACTACATCAGATGCGTTGCGGCCCATGGTGAAGCACGCACTGGTCCTTGCCAGCGTGGTGGCCCTTGCCGCATGTTCGCACACCAGTGACCCTTCGGCGCCCACCAATTCGGTTGCAGCGCCCACGGCTACGCCGCCGCCGATCGTCAGTCCCACCCTGCTCAACGTGGGCAGCTACCCCACGGCGCCGCGACCCCCGCTCGGTAACGCGGGCTCCGTCGAGGCCGGTGTGGCAGCGGACGCGCGCGGGATGGCCGAGTTCGTCATCGGGCCCTGGGACGTCGACAAGACGCTGGTCAAGCCGTACCTGAGCGCTTATTACATCCTCACCACTCCGCTCCTGCTGGCACAGCTGGGCCCGGAGGCCATCGCGACAGCCGCGCAGGAACACGGATTCGTCAACGGCTTCGCCTCCGCGCGCAGTTCGGACAAGGCGGTCTTCGTCAACGCGGTGTTGCGATTCCCCGACCCCGCGGCCGCCACCGCCGCCGCGACGACGATGGCCGACGCCGCCGCTGCGAGTCCCGTCGGTGGGGCCCAACCGCAGCGCGCCCCCGTGCCAGGCCATCCCGAGGCGGCCGCCGTCAGTTACGACTTCACTCCGCACGGCGCGGATCACCCGTGGTCGGTGGTGCGGTCGTTCACCCCGCACGGCACGTTCGTGTTCATGCAGCTGGCCCAGGACGCCGACGGCCGGGATGCCGCCGCGGCTCTGATCACCAAGGCGATCGACACGCAGGGACCGGCGATCGACAAGTTCACCCCGGCCGGCCTGCCGGCGTTCGCCGATGTCCCGCTCGACCCGACCGGTCTGCTGGCCCGCACCATCCCGCTCGGCGGGGAGGTCAGTGCCAGCAAGAACGCCGTGTATCCGGCCAAGGCGGCCATGCACTTCCAGACCGATCCGGTGGCATCCAAGACACTGTTCTCCGACACCGGGGTGACCATGGTCGCCATGGGCAAGGCGAACGTCTACCAGGCCAAGCAACCGCTGACCGCACTGATGATCACCAACGGTTTCAACGCCGAGGTGCTGTCGGAGGGGGCCACACCGGCCGACGCGGTGCAGGCACTGCCCGAAAGTCATTGCGCCGCACGCCCGAAGAGCTTCTACTGCGTGGCCCCGGCGGGTCAGTACGCGATCGAGGCGACCGGTGCCGAACTGCCGGATGTCCAGCAGTTGGTCGCCGCCCAGTACGTGTTGCTCACGGCCAAGTGAGAGGTTCGGTCAACAGAACCGGCGCCTGAGCCATGAAGCGCGGGCGGCGGCCATGATGGCGATCCGCCGCGTGGACGGTGAGTGGATGCAACACGAACATGTCCCCGGGGTGCCCGGTGGCGAAGGCCACCGGGCGGCTCGTGCTGGCGGCGGCGACGCGTTCGCCCGCCGTCACCGCGTCCATCGGTTCCGTACCGAGCACTCCGCCCGCGTCATGGTGTGACCCGACGCGGATGCGGGTGGGGGCGTCCGGAGCGCCGACTTCCGACAGCAGGGTCAGCAACAGAACGGTGTGGGGGCGCCCGGATACCGCCCACGAACCGTCCGGGAGCGGTGTGTTGTGGTCGATGTGCCAGCCGCGGTCATCGGTGTCCGGTTCCAGAGGGAATCGAATGACGATGTTGCCCAGCGATGCTCGCGGTATCCAGCGATCCGCGCCGACCAGGTCGTCCAGTGTGTCCGCCAAGGCGGAATGGCGGGTGAGCGCGCCGAACGGGGCAGCTCCGGCCAGATCGGCGGTCCACACCACCGGACGTGTCCATTGCCGAGGGTGATGTGGTGCGAGCCCGATACGTTCCCACAGCAGCGCCTGGGCGGCGAGGGCGTCCTCGTGCACCGCGGCGCCGTCGATCCGGACGTAGCCGTCGCGACGGAAGGCGTCGACGTCGGTCATCGTCTCAGCGTGCCCCGGCGCCGGTGCCCGGCGCCACTGGTTTTTCGCGCTACCGGATGGCCAGCCCGGTGATCGCGCGGGAGATCACCAGGCGCTGAATCTCGCTGGTGCCTTCGAAGATGGTGAAGATTTTCGCGTCGCGGTGCATGCGCTCCACCGGATAGTCACGGGTGTAGCCGTTGCCGCCGAGGATCTGGATGGCCTCGTCGGTGACATACACGGCGGTCTCGCTGGCCACCAGCTTGGCCATCGACCCTTCGGCGTTGTCGAAGTTCTGATTGTTGCGTGCCATCCACCCGGCGCGCCACACCAGCATCCGGGCGGCGTCGATGCGGCACTTCATGTCGGCGAGCTTGAACGCGACGGCCTGGAATTCGCCGATCTTGCGGCCGAATTGCTCACGCTGGCTGGCGTAGTCGAGTGCGTACTCGTAGGCGGCGCGCGCCACACCGACCGCCATGGCGCCGACGGTGGGTCGGGTGCGTTCGAAGGTCTTCATCGCGGCCTGTCCGCCGGCCGATGCACCCGACTTGACGCGGGCGACCCGCTCCTCGAACTTCTCGCGGCCGCCGAGGATCAGGTCCTCGGAGAGGCGGACGTTGTCGAGGACGACCTCGGCGGTGTGCGAGGCGCGGATGCCGTGCTTCTTGAACTTCTGACCCTGGGTCAGGCCGTGGGTGTCGGGCGGGATGATGAACGTGGCCTGCCCACGGGATCCGAGCTCCGGGTACACCGACGCAACCACGATGTGCACGTTGGCGATACCGCCGTTGGTGGCCCAGGTCTTGGTGCCGTTGAGCACCCATTCGCGGGTCGCTTCGTCATAGCGCGCCCGGGTGCGGATGGCGCCGACGTCGGAACCCGCGTCGGGTTCCGAGGAACAGAACGCACCCAGCTGCGGCTCGCCCGGTGTGCCGAACATCGCGGGCAGCCACAGGCCGATCTGCTCGGGAGTTCCGTTGCCCGCCAACGCCGCAGCGGCCAGGCCGGTACCCAGGATGGACAGCGCGATGCCGGCGTCACCCCAGAACAGCTCCTCGAAGACGGTGATGAATCCCAGTCCGCTCGGCTCGGCGGCCTGCGTCCCGAAGAACTCGGGGGAATACAGCCCGACCTTGGCCGCTTCGGCGATGATGGGCCACGGCGTCTCCTCGCGCTCATCCCATTCGGAGGCGGCGGGCCGCACGATCTCGGCGGCGAACTGGTGCACCCAGTCGCGGACCTCGATGACGTCGTCGGACAGTTGGAGCGAGAAGGTCATGTGAACTCCTGAATCAGTGTGGTGCTCAAGGTTTCTTGGGGATGGTGTGGCGTTCCAGGACGGCAGTGGTCTGGTCCACCCAGGCCTCGAAATAACGGTCGTCGTCGACGTTGCCGGGGGTGCGGTTGGTCAGTGCGCGCAGCGTGACGTTGTAGCAGAGCGAGGCGATGGCGACCGACGCGGCGGCTTCCGGATCGGGAATTGCGGTGCGGCCGGCCCGATTCGACGCGGAGAGTTCGTCGGCGAAACGTTGGTAGGCGTTGTCGGTGATGACCTGCCACGTCTTCTCGTCCAGGTCGCCGAGCTCGTCGGGTTCGCGAAGCATGACCCGCAGCAACTCTTCGCTCTCGGTGAGGTTGTTCCAGATCAGCTGGCCTGCGGTACGTACCGAGGCCTCCACGCCCTTCTGGTCGCCGGAGTCGTACTGCTCGCGGGCGGTCACGATCTTCTCGATGCGGCTGGCGACGGCGGCCTCCAGCAGCGCACGTTTCGAACTGAAGTGCTTGTAGAGCGCACCGGAACCCGGCGCCAGTCCGGCCGCCTGCTGGATATCGGCCACCGACGTCGCCCCGTAGCCCTTGGCAGCGAACAGCTGCAGCGCGGTGGCCATGAGTTGATCGCGGCGGGAGGCGGTCACAGGTGAGAGAGTACTCACTCACCATGCGGGCGGCAAATGCCCTCTGCCACGCCCGTACCCTCGGTGGGTATGACGGACACGCGGTCACCGGCCGCCGCGCTGCTGGCCCATGCGGGTGGCGTGCGCGGCCTCATCCACACCGCGCTCCCGGTCACCGTGTTCGCCGCCACCTCGGCGCTGGCAGGGTTGGTCCCCGCGGTCGCCGCCGCCGTCGGTGTCGCGGTGGTGATCCTGGTGTGGCAGCTGGCGCGCCGCGAGTCCATCCGTCCCGCGCTGTTCGGTTTCGGCGGTGTGCTGCTGTGTGCCGGCCTGGCGTTCATCACCGGTCAGGCCAAGGACTTCTACCTGCCCGGCATCTGGATGTACCTCGGCATGGCGCTCGCCTTCACGGTGTCGGTGCTCATCCGGCGCCCACTCGTCGGCGTCGTGTGGGCGCGGGTCACCGGGCGGGACGGCAGCTGGCGCGGGGTCCGGCGGGCCCGGCTGGCCTTCGACACCGTCACCGTGGTGATGGCGCTGGTGTCCTGGACCCGGTTCTTCGTCCAATACCACCTGTACGACTCCGATCAGGCCGAGCTGCTCGCGATCGCCCGCGTCGCGATGGGCTGGCCGGTGTTCGTGGTCACCTCGTCGTTGATCTACCTGGCCATTCGCACGGCGATCCGGGCGGTACCGCACCCGGCCGACTGACGCCAGCGAACACCAGGTGGGCATGAATCACCTGCCCGGCGGGTACCCGCCACGCATGACGACTGCCGGTATGCGGCTCAACGACCGCGATATGGCCGACGCCCAACACGTCATAGGGGCGGTGGCCTCGGCGTTCTCCGCCAAAGTGGTGGGCCAGGAACATCTGCGGGAGTCGATCCTGCTGGGGTTGCTCGCGGGCGGCCACCTGCTGATCGAGAGCGTCCCGGGCCTGGCAAAGACCACGGCGGCGCGCGTCGTCGCCGAATCCGTGCACGGCGGCTTCCGGCGCATCCAGTGCACGCCGGACCTGCTGCCCAGCGACATCATCGGTACCCAGATCTATGACGCCACGGCCAACACGTTCGTGACCCAACTCGGGCCGGTGCACACCAACATCGTGCTGCTCGACGAGATCAACCGGTCCAGCGCCAAGACGCAGAGCGCGATGTTGGAGGCGATGGAGGAACGCCAGACCACGATCGCCGGCGTGGAATACCCCATACCCGAGCCGTTTCTCGTCATCGCGACCCAGAACCCGGTGGATCAGGAAGGCACCTATCCGCTCTCGGAAGCCCAGACCGACCGCTTCATGCTCAAGGACATCGTCCGGTACCCGACGATCGACGACGAGGTCGAGATCATCGCGCGGATGGACACCGGGCTGTACGACAAGGACCATCACACCGCCCCGGTCGTCGGCATCGAGGACATCCGCAGAATTCAGCAGGCGGTGCGCGGCGTGCATCTGGACCGGGCCCTGATCCAGTACGCCAGCACCCTCGTCGCGGTGACCAGGGCACCCGACGGGCAGCTGCCCGCGAACATGGCCCGGCTCATCGAGTACGGCGCCAGCCCCCGCGCCACCATCGCCTTCTGCCGCACGGCCCGTGCCCTGGCGGTGCTGCGCGGCCGCGGGCACGTCGTGCCCGAGGACATCGCGGACGTCGCGCACCGGGTGCTACGACACCGCATCATCCTCGGCTTCGAGGCGGCCAGCGCCAGGATCACGCCCGACTCGGTGGTCGACGCGGTGCTGCGCGCCGTCCGCGTGCCCTGACCCGACATGGGCAGGCATTTAGACAGCGCGAGAGCGTATTTCGGCCGTGACGCCGGCGGTCTGCTCGACGGCGGACGCTACGCGTTGGTGCACACCCGCAGCCTGGAACTCGACGACCTCCGGCCGTATGTGCCGGGCGACGATGTCCGCGACATCGACTGGAAGGCCACCGCCCGCTCCGGCCACACGTTGATCAAGCGGTTCGTCTCCGAGAAACACCACAAGGTTCTTGTGGTCGCCGACACCGGACGCAACATCACCGCCCTGGCGCCGTCCGGAGAGCGCAAACAAGAGGTGGCGCGCAACGTGATCGGCGCGGTCGGGTTGCTGACCGTGCCCCGTTCCGACCAGATCGGCATGGTCCTCGGCGACGCCAGGGGCTGTGTCGACATCCGGTTGCGCCGCGGCGAGACACACATCGAATACCTGCTGCACCGCTTCCACCACCAGAGCACCACCACACCGGCGGCCAGCAACATCGCCGTCCAGTTAAATTGGGTGGCAAGGCATTACCGGCACCGGCTGCTGATCGTGGTGGTGGCCGACGAACCCGACCCCAGTCCCGAACTGGCCGAGGTGCTGTCCCGGTTGACCGCCCGGCACGACCTGATGTGGGCGATGATCTCCGATCAGCCCGCGGTGTCCTCCGCCGAGGACGAACGGGCCGGCTTCGACATCGCGGGCGGCACGTTCGTACTCAGTGGTGCCGAGCTGGGAGCCGGTGTCGTGCAGGCCTACCGCGAGTCCGAAGACCAACGACGCCAGCAGGTTTCGGAGTTCCTCACCATGCACGCGGTCGTGCACACGGACTTCGCAGGGAGCGCGGGCATCAGGTCGGGCTTGACGGCGATGACGGAGGTGTATGCCCGTGCCCGATGATCTGCTCCGCTACGTCACCGGGCCGCAACCCTACGCGCAGGTCTGGCTGTGGGTCGCCGTGTTCTGCCTGGCCGTCCTGATCATCTGGTACGCAGCCGTTTTCGTGCTGACCGCGCCTGGCCGACGGCTTCCCGAGGTGCGGGTGCTGTCGGGTGCGCGCGATCATCTGATCAAGCGCCGGTCCGCGCGCGCCATCCGGGCCATTGCGGTGCGCTATCGCCGCGGCGAGCTCGCGCCGGCGCCGGCGGGTGCGGCCGTCAGCGCAGAAGTGCGCCGCTTCCTGCACCGGATCACCGGTCTGCGGGCCGAATACATGCAACTGGGCGCCATCGCCGGCAGTGAACTGGCCCCCGCCGCAGCGGTGTTGGCGGACCTGGTCGACGCGCAGTTCAACGCGGACTCCGCGGTGGACGTCGGCGACGTCAGCGACCGCGCCGAGGAACTGGTCCGCACATGGACCTGAGATGGTGGATCGTCGCGATCGCCGGGTGCGTGGCGCTCGCGGTCGGCATCGGCGCGGCGGTCCTGTGGCCGACGGGCGCCGAGCGGCGACAGTTGCGTCCGCTGGCCAACACCGCCCGGCTGACCCGGCTGCCGCAGTACCGCCGGGCCGTCCGGCTGCGGACCCTGCGGCTCGCGGTGACCGCGATCCTGCTGGTCACCGGGTTCGCCGCGGCGGTCCTCGCCGCGGGCAGGCCCACCGGACTGCCCTCTGCGGCAAACGATCACACCGTGCGGTCCGCCGGCGACATCATGGTCTGCACGGGCGCCCCATCGACCGACCCGGCGGTCGCCGCAACGCTGCAGTACTTCGCCGAACAGGTCACCACCCTGGGCGCCGAACGGATCGGGCTGACCTCGGCGAACCGCCGCGCCGTCCCATTGACTCGTGACTACCAATATGCCGCCGCGCAATTCGCGGAGCTGGCCCGGTCCGGCAGCGACGGCCGGTTGATCGCCGATGTCACCTACACCGACTACGCCACAAGTGTCGAGGACGTGCTGGCGATGTGCCTGACCGGCTTCCCGGATTTCGGCGCCCCGGCCCCGAGTCCACGGTCCCTCATCTACGTGGGACCCGGGACGCTTCGTCAGCCGAATGAGGTTCGGCCGCAGCTGTTCACCGCGGACCGGCTTCGGGATATGGCCACGGCGGCAGGAGTTCAGGTGAACGCCATCGTATCGGGCCCGGACACCGCAACCATCGACACCCTGGTCCGCTCGACCGGTGGCCTGTTCCATCCAGGCGCTGGTGCGGCTGCGGCACAGCTGGACCAGATCCGGGCGCATCCGCCGGCGCCGGGTGAGGCCGAGCACGTCGCGGCGCGGACCCTCGAATCACCGGACATCCCACTGGTGTTGGCGCTGCTGGCGGTCACCGGCCTGCTGGTGTTCTCGCGGGTGGTGCGGCGATGACCTTCCTGCCGGTGGTGAACCCGATCGTACTGGCCGCGCTGTGCGCGGTGATCGTCCTGTGTAGCGCCGCGGCGCTGCTGCGGATCCGGGCTGCCGGGTGGCCGCGGAAACCGTTGTGGCGCTGGGCCGCTGTCACCTCGGCCGCCGTGCTGCTCGCGCTGGCCTGCTGGCGTCCCGTCGTCGGGGCTGACGTCCAGGCGAGGCCGGTGGGGGACACCGCCCCGAGTGTGTTCGTGGTGCTGGACCGGTCCCCGGACATGCGCACCGACATGGCCGCGGCCCGCGCCGACGTGGACGCGCTGATCGACCGCTACCCCGGCGCCCGGTTCGCGCTCGTCACGTTCGCGGCCGAGCCGTCGCTGGACTGGCCGCTGTCGGCCGACACCTGGAGTCTGCGTCCGGTGGTGTCGGCCGTGCGGCCCTACGCCGAGAACGCCGACGCCCTGAGCCAGGCGAATGCCGGGGCCGCGGGCACCGTCCTGCGCTACCAGCTGATCAGCGCGCGCCAACAGTACCCACGCGCGGACAACCTGGTGTTCTATCTGGGTGCCGGGGCACCCGGATCACGTCTTCCGACAAGACCGTTCGACCTTCCTGCCGGTGCGGTCGACGGCGGCGCCGTTCTCGGCTACGGCGCATCCGGAGGCGGCACGCTGCAACAGGTCGCCGGTCAGATCGGGGTGCCCTACCTGCCACGAGCGGACGCCGGGCCCCTGGGCGCGGTGCTACCGCAGGACACGAGCGGCCGGCAGGACGACGCGCTGACCGCCGCGCGACTCGTCGAAACATATTGGGCGCCGGCAGGTATCGCGGCAGTGCTGCTCCTCGCGGAACTGGTCGTGATCCTGCGTGAATTCCGTCGTACCCGGTCCGTCGACGTCGGGGCACTGCGGTGAGGCGGCGGCTGCTGCTGTGGTCGGCACCGGTGGTGGTGCTGATCGTCCTGCTGATGGTGAAGGCGGTCTCCGTCGTGGTGCTCGGCAACTCGGCCGAACGGCACTTCGCCGAAGGCAATCAGGAAGGCCTGCGCACGGACGTCGCCGGGCTCGGAGTGCTCAACGTCCTGGAGCCGGCCAACGCGCCGTTCGCCGACGGGGCACTCGCGGTTCTGGGCGGCCGGCTCGACGCCGCCGACGACCGCTTCTCGGCCGCGCTCGACGGCACCGACGCGGCGGCATCGTGCCCGGTCCGGGTCAACCTCGAGCTGGTTCGCGAGACACTGGGCGACCGGGCAGCAGGCATCTTCGACCCGGACTCGGCGGCGCGGCAGTACCGCAGCGCGCTCGAGGCCGTTCGGGAAGCACCGTCCGGGTGCTTCGCCGGTAACGCCGATCCCGACCCCGGTCGGCGCGCGGTACTCGATGGCGCTGCCGCCCGGCTGGAGGACAAGTTGCGGGTGCTCGCGACCCTGCCGCCACCGCCACCACCACCCCCGCCGGCGGTGGCCGCCCCGGCGCCGGCCCCGATCGTCGGGACGTCGCCCACCGAACAGGAGCCCGCGCGGCAGCTGGATCCCGGCGCCGGCGATCCCGTGGAGCGGTTGCAGCAGATCCTGCGCGACGCGCGAGGTTAGCCCGAACGTCATCAGTTCGATCCTGTCGCGTGCGTTAATAAGCGCGATATCCAGTGGTCGAAGGGAATGACATGAGGCGGCGCACTTTCCTTGCGAGCGGGGCGGGCGCGGTCGCGGCGTTGTCCGCGCAGTCGGTCGTGGCCTGCTCGTCGCCGGAGAACAGCGCCGCCCCGGCACCGAGCACCGACGCCACCGCCGAGGCGATTGCGAAACTGCGCGCCCAATACGCGGAATTCGACACCGAGTACGTCGACAACGCCATCGTGCCCAACTACCTCGTCAGCATGTACGAGGGCCAGCGTCCGGTGCTGCCGATGATCGACGTGGCGCTGACGAAGGAGAACGCGCTGCCCACCGATCTGTGGGGACTGCTCAGCAACACCTGGCGCCCGGATCCCGAGGCCGGTGTGACGGTGTTCCTGCAGGGCCTGGAGAAGCGCGGACCGGACAACCGCCGCAAGCGGATCTACATGTCGGCGGTCACGCCCGACCTGTACGACGGGGCCTACCGCGCCAAGATCGTGAAATTCTGGACCGATCTGTTCGCCCCCGGCAACGCGAACAAACCGCTGATGCGGATCTACCTGGACACTTTCTGGGACCTCTACTGGGATCTGCACCTGGGCGTGCGGGGGGACCAGATCCCGGCGCAGGTCCGCGAGATCGGCGCGAGTTTCAACACCGTGCTGGCCTACCGCGATCCGACCCAGAAGATCGTCTACGACAACTACATGACGGTCCGCAAGCACCTGGACTTCCTCAAGACGTGGATCGACGACCGGCTGGCGGACCTGAGCTCGGGGAAGACGCCGGATCGCGAGAAGACCTTCGGCTGGTACTGGCTGGCCAACGGCGAAGGCAGCGAGTACTTCAACCACAAGGATGTGGTGTTCGAGTGCTTCCACAACTTCGTCGCGTTCAGTCAGTGGGGCAACAGCCTGTACAACGTGATGGCCAAACTCGCTGACACCGGCGGAGATCCGGGCGCCAAGGACTGGTTCGCCAAGACGATGTCGGGTGACCCGGACCGTCCGGACGGGTCGGCGTTCCCGCCCCTGGAACGTCTGGTGATGGAACTGTTCCGCACCATCTCCCCGAACGGCGGCAGCATCTCCGCCCTGTCGGAGACCCGCAAGCCGCCGTTCGACCGCAACGGCTACATCGTCAGCCCGCACACGTCGACGAGTCATGACCCCGTGCAGTGGCGCAACCCCGACGAGTTCGACCCGTCGCGCTACAGCGGTGTGCCCACCAGTCAGGACGTGGACGAGGCGAAGATCCATCAGATGGGTCTGGCCAATTGCCCCTTCACGCCGACCTCGTTCGACGTGAAGGACGGTCGCAAGGCCGCGCTGCGCAACAGCGCGTTCGGCACGGTCTTCGGTGTCGCGGACGACCGTCCGATGCCGGTCTGCGACTACGCCGGCTTCGCGCCGTTCGGCTTCGGCTACCGGCGCTGCCCCGGCGAGCAGTTGACGCTGATGGCGTTCGAAGACCTGCTGCGCAAGGCCGCCGCCGAGAAGCTCGCCTTCGTGAAGATCGGCGGCTCCGATCACGAGCAGTTGCCGATCGGCCCGGGCACCGTCATCGCCGACGACCTCGGGTTCGTCCGCCGCGGCTGACGCAAGCTCGAGTGCGTTGCGGAAAGTTAACAATTCGGTGCTGCCCCGGCGTTGACGCTCGCGCAAAGAGGCGTGGCGTGCTCTGGTGGATGGTGATGCCTATTACCAAGCTCTCCATTGTCCGCCTGACCGCGTCCGCCGCGGCGGGCCTGACGCTGCTCGCCACCGCCGCGGGATTGGCCGGCGCCGCACCGGACAGCGACAGCCAGGGCTATGTCGATTCCACGGCGCGGTGCAGCGCCCCGGCGGTCGCCGTCCTCTTCGGCAGCACGTCGAGCGCGCGCGTCGCCATCTGCAAGACCTCCGGCGGCAGTTACGAATATCGCGGCGTTCGGGTGCGTGACGGCGCCAAGCTCGTGCTCAAGGCCACCGCCTCGAACGGCGGGTTTGTCGCCGAGAGTGACGGCGTCACCTACACCGTCACCTCCAACGGGCTGAAGGTGAGCACCGGCGGCACAGTACTGCGCAACGAACCGTTGACCGATGTGCACGAACCGCAGGGCGCGCTCGCCACCTCGCCGTCCACGTCGACCAGTGGCACGTCGACCAGTGGCACCGCCACCACGGTGACCACGACAGTGACCTCCACGACGCCGACTTCGACCACGCCGCTGCCGCCGCCGTTACCCGCGGAGGCCGGCGGCCGCTGAGCCGCTTATTGGCAACCGTTACCATTAAAGAGTGTTCGTTGCTCCGCGATGGCTGCTCCGCGTCCCCGCGCTCGACGAACTGGGTACCGGTGTCGTTCGTCTGACCGTGCCGCTGGTCGACGACATGATCCAGATCGGGCTGGGTGGGCGGTACCGGACCGGCGCCATCGACGTGATCAGACGTCCTGCGCTTCTGACCGTGCGGCGCACCGACGGCCGGCCTTTACAAGCGCAGATTGTGCGTGACGAGCCGATCACCGTGCTGCGCGCGCCGATACCGCACCTGACCCTGCGGCGCGTTCATCGGGGACTGTGGATGGCACCCAGCGGGGTACCGGTCGCCACGGTGGCAGACCTCGAGCAACTGGTCCGGACCGTGGCGAACTTCGGCGTAGCCAAACAGCAACGGGCCGGAATGGTCTCAGCCGCAGTATGAGTGGGTCGCGTAGGCCAACGCGTCCCGGTAATCCCGGTCCAGCTGATGTGTCGCCGCGGCGCCCTCGGTCGCATCGCGCAGGGCCGCGGCGCACGACGGTGAGTGCAGCAGATCCCATTGCGCTGCAATCTCATCGACGATCGTCGTATTCAGCGCGTCGATGCGCGCCCGCGACGACGACAGGTCCGGCGCGGTGGGTGGCGCGGCGGCGGGATCGAGTTTCCATTCCGCAAACCGGCGGTACTCGACGGCCTCGGTCGCATGAATCTGATCGGTGAAGATCCGTGTCACGTAGCCCGCATCGATCCCGCGGGTGTCCGCCGTGGTGCCGACGGAGGCGAGCACCTGCTGCACGCGAGCCGGATCTTCGATGTCGCCCTTGGTGATCCACTTGAGCGCGGCAACGGGATCGGCGACCTGCAGCCGCTCTGCGGCGGCCGACACCAGGGGATCGAGCGGGCTGGGCGTCGCGTGCGCCACCGCCGGCGTGACGGCCATCGCGGTGACGGCGGCCAGTGCGGCCAGTCCGATTCTCATGATCAGCGCCGCAGAGCCGCGGTGCTGGGTTCGGCGGCGACGGCCAGCAGTCGTTGCGCGCGGTCGAGCAGGATGCGGTGCAGGTCGGCGTCGGAGACGTCGCTCAGATGCGGCTCGGTGATGCTGCCGAAGACGCCCGCGGTGATCATCCCGATGGTCACCCGGGTCGCGATGTCGACGGTCGGGCCGATCAGCAGCGTGCGCATGCGGTCGCCGCATTCCTCGAACTCCCGGTGCGATTTCACCAATTCGAGCACGGCCGGGTCGCCGTAGAACAAGCTGCCGATGCGCCGGTGCCGGATGGCCATCTCGACGAAGCCGCTGATGGTGGCGTCGCGGCGGGAATCCGGACTGGCGATGGTCTCGGCGATGCGCACCAACCGGTCCATGTCGTCGAACACCGGTCGCACGACGGACAGCACGATGTCGTCCTTGGTGTGGAACTGGTAGTAGATCGCGGCCTTGCTGACGCCGAGGTGGTCGGCGATCATCTGCAGCGATGTGCCGTTGACGCCGCGTTCGGCGAACAGATTCAGGGCGGCGTCGAGCACCCGCTCGCGTGCGAAGCCGCGCTGCGCCACTGGCTTGGCCATCCGACCCGCCTCCTTTCGCTGATCCGGCATGTGACCTGCTGCGCATCTTTGCACGGACAGTATCCGCCGTCACAGAGTTTGACGTTCGTCTTGTCCTAACTTAGCCGATTGGCTAATCTCGTCCAGTCGAGTAGCTAGGCTAATTGAGGCTGTTCACGGATCGGACGGAGTCGGGCGATGAACGTGTTGAAACGCGTGTGGATACCACTGGTCATCGTGGTGGTGGTGGCCGTCGCATCGTTCACGGTGATGCGGGTGCGCACCTTCTTCGGCACCGGTCCCGGCTACGTCTCCACGGAGAACAGCGCCGCCGATGAGAGCGAGCCATTCGATCCCAAGGTGGTGAAGTACGAGATCTGGGGCGAGCCCGGTGCGACGGCGAACGTCAACTACATGGATCTCGACGCCAAGCCGCAGCGCGCCGACAACGTCGCACTGCCCTGGACCCTCACGCTGAGCACCACCGCACCCTCTGTCTTCCCCACGATCTCGGGCCAGGGCGACGGTGCCTCGCTGTCCTGCCGCATCACCGTCGATGACGAGGTCAAAGACGAACGTACTGTCGACGGTGTCGGCGCCCATACCTACTGCTTGGTGAAATCCGCATGAGTGCACCTCAGACCGATCCGCCCACCGATCCCTTCACGGCCGCCCCGCACGCCACCGAACACGACCGTCGTGGCATTGCGAAATGGGTTCGCACCCTGGCTGTTCCGGTCATCATCGGCTGGATCGCCCTCGTCGTACTACTGAACGTCATCGTCCCGCAGCTCGAAGTGGTGGGGCAGATGAAGGCAGTCTCGATGAGCCCCGAGACCGCTCCGTCGGTGATCTCGATGAAGCGCGTCGGCGAGAACTTCCAGGAGTTCAAGTCGAACAGCTCGGCCATGGTGGTGTTGGAGAGCGACCACCAGCTCGGCGATGCCGAGCACAAGTTCTACGACGAGATGGTCGCCAAGCTGGAGACCGACAAGAAGCACGTCGAGCACATCCAGGACATGTGGGGCGATCCGCTGACCGCGGCCGGCGCGCAGAGCGCCGACGGCAAGGCCACCTACGTGCAGGTGTACACCGCCGGTAACCAGGGCGAGTCGCTCGCCAACGAATCGATCGACGCGGTGAAGGCGGCCGTCGACAGCCTCACCGCACCGCCGGGCGTGAAGGTCTACGTCACCGGTCCGGCCGCGATGACGGCCGATCAGCAGATCGCCAGTGACCGCAGCCTCAA
The DNA here is from genome assembly GCA_016197365.1 of Mycolicibacterium cosmeticum. Classification (GTDB taxonomy): domain Bacteria; phylum Actinomycetota; class Actinomycetes; order Mycobacteriales; family Mycobacteriaceae; genus Mycobacterium; species Mycobacterium cosmeticum_A. The sequence continues at coordinate 98,515 of JACPVS010000031.1, forward strand.
GGTGATCGAGGCGCTCACCTTCTGCGTGATCATCGTGATGATGCTGCTCATCTACCGGTCGGTGGTCTCGGTGCTGCTGACCTTGGTCATGGTGGTGCTGGGCCTGGCCGCGACCCGCGGCGCGGTGGCGTTCCTCGGCTACTACGACATCATCGGGCTCTCGACGTTCGCGACAAACCTGTTGGTGACGCTGGCCATCGCCGCGGCGACGGACTATGCGATCTTCCTGATCGGCCGCTATCAAGAGGCGCGCACCCGCGGCATGGACCGCGAAGCCGCGTACTACGACATGTATCACGGCACCGCGCACGTGATCCTGGGCTCGGGTATGACGATCGCCGGTGCGACCTTCTGCCTGCACTTCACCAAGCTGCCGTACTTCCAGTCCCTCGGTATCCCGCTGGCCGTCGGCATGGTCACGCTGGTGCTCTGTGCTCTGACGCTGGGGCCGGCCATCATCTCGGTGGCCACCCGGTTCGGTAAGACGCTGGAGCCCAAGCGAAGTGCCCGTATCCGCGGCTGGCGCAAGATCGGTGCGGCCGTGGTGCGCTGGCCCGGCCCGATCCTGGTGGCGACGATTGCCCTGTGTCTCATCGGCCTGGTCGCGCTGCCGGGCTACAAGACCAACTACAACGACCGGAATTACCTGCCGCAGAACCTTCCCGCGGCCGAAGGTTATGCCGCGGCGGACCGGCATTTCAATCAGGCACGGATGAACCCCGAACTGCTGCTCATCGAGAGCGACCACGATCTGCGCAACTCGGCGGACTTCCTGGTGATCGACAAGATCGCCAAGGCGGTGTTCCGTACCCCCGGCATCGGGCGCGTGCAGGCCATCACCCGGCCGCAGGGCACGCCGATCGAGCACACCTCGATCCCGTTCCAGATCAGCATGCAGGGCACGTCTCAGAAGATGAATGAGAAGTACCAGCAGGACATGATGGCCAACATGCTCAAGCAGGCCGACGACATGCAGTCGACCATCGAGAGCATGACGAAGATGTCCAACATCACCGTCCAGATGGCGGCCACCACCCATTCGATGGTCGGCAAGATGAAGAACATGACCGTCGATGTGGCCGAATTGCGGGACCACATCGCCGATTTCGATGATTTCTTCCGGCCCATCCGTAACTACCTGTACTGGGAACCGCACTGCTACGACATCCCGTCGTGCTGGGCCATCCGGTCGATCTTCGACACCCTCGACGGCATCGACACGATGACCGACGACATCCAGCAGCTGATGCCGGACATGGAGCGTCTGGACACCCTGATGCCGCAGATGGTCGCGCTGATGCCGTCCATGATCGCGACGATGAAGAACATGAAGACCTACATGCTGACCATGTATCAGACCCAGAAGGGCATACAGGATCAGATGTCGGCCATGCAGGACAATTCGTCTGCGATGGGCGAGGCCTTCGACGCCGCGAAGAACGACGACTCGTTCTATCTACCGCCGGAAACGTTCGACAACCCCGAATTCAAGAGCGGCATGAAGAACTTCATCTCGCCAGACGGCAAGTCGGTGCGCTTCATCATCAGCCATGACGGCGATCCGATGAGCCCCGAAGGGGTTTCGCACATCGAGTCCATCAAGCAGGCCGCCAAGGAAGCCATCAAGGGCACGCCCCTGGAGGGTTCCCGGATCTACCTGGCCGGTACCGCCGCGACCTTCAAGGACATGCAAGAAGGCGCGAACTGGGATCTGATCATCGCGGGCATCGCCTCGCTGTGCCTGATCTTCATCATCATGCTGATCATCACCCGGGCGGTGGTCGCCGCCGCGGTGATCGTGGGAACGGTGCTGGTGTCACTCGGTGCGTCCTTCGGACTCTCGGTCCTGTTGTGGCAGCACATCCTTGGCACGCCGCTGCACTGGATGGTGCTGGCGATGTCGGTGATCATCCTGTTGGCCGTCGGCGCGGACTACAACCTGTTGTTGGTGTCGCGGTTCAAGGAGGAGATCCACGCGGGCCTGAACACCGGCATCATCCGCTCGATGGGTGGTACCGGCTCGGTGGTGACCTCCGCCGGTCTGGTGTTCGCCTTCACGATGATCTCGATGGCCGTCAGTGAGCTCACCGTCATCGGTCAGGTCGGCACCACCATCGGTCTGGGTCTGTTGTTCGACACGTTGATCATCCGGTCGTTCATGACGCCCGCGATCGCGGCTCTGTTGGGCAAGTGGTTCTGGTGGCCACAGCAGGTGCGGCAGCGCCCTGTCCCGTCGAGGTGGCCGGATCCGGTCCACAAGCAGACCGAGGAGGTCTCGTCATGAAATTCGTCATCGCCACCCTGATCGCCGGTGCGGCAGTCGGTTTGGCCGCACCCGCGCACGCTGATCCGGCCTATGACCGGGATCCCGACACCAACTTCGCCCACGAACTGCACACCTACGGCATCTACGGCCAAAAAGACTTCAACGCCTGGATCGGCAAACTGGTCTGCAAACGACTCACCAACAACGTCGACCACACCGCCTTCGACTCCGCAAAATTCGTCGGCGCCAACCTCGACCGCCACAACACCACCGAACAGAACTGGCAGTTCCTCGGCTCCGCCCTGAACTACTACTGCCCCGACAAA
>JACPVS010000030.1 GCA_016197365.1 Mycolicibacterium cosmeticum
AAGCCCGCCCGACCGGTAGCGTCAGGCACGTCGAGGTCTTTCGGATGAGGAGTGTAGGAACCCTCATTTTCGAGAGACCTCGACCTCTATCCCGGCAACGACGCGCCAACCACCTCTACACCCTCATCTGTGAAGAGCCGGTTGTCGTACCCGTTGACCCTGCCGAACGCGTCGGTGGCCTTGCCGCGCACGCATCCACCCAGCGGGTGAACGGTGTTGGGCGCGAACACCTGTCCCGAGAACAGGTCATCGCGATAGTCGACGCCGTTGGCCTGGGTCAGCTTGTCGAAGACGATCTTGGCCCGTTCGATCAGGTGGTCGGTATGACTCTGCGGCCAGTCGATCGTGATCGAATCCGACGCCTTGTCGAAGGTGATGTCGGAGCGGTCGCCGGTCTTGACCATCACGTAGTACCCCAGCGCATTCGTCTCCACCGGGAGCGGCAGCGAAAACATGCTGGCGTACACCGGGTTCTCCGGGTCGTCGCGGCCGTCCAGGTTGATCATGCCCAGCAGTGACTGCTTGGTGCCCACCGGATCGGTGTCCTTGGTGTTGTGCGCGACCATCACGTCGCCGTTGTTGCCATAGCCGCGGCCGATCTCGTCGGACAGATCGGCCAGCGCACCGGTCTCGCGGGCCCGCAGCAGCAGTTGGTTGGTGCCCAACACGCCCGCCGCGAGATGCAGTTGATCACAACCGAATTCGTCGCGTGACTGCTCGGCGCCCCATCGGTCGATGCGCCGGGTGGACACCACGTACTCGCCGGATTGCTCCCGGCGGATCCCGGTGACCTCGGTCAGCGGTTGCAGCGTCACCTTCCCGGTCTTGACCGCCTCGGCGATGTAGGTCACATCGACGCTGCCGTCGCGGCCGTAGTTGTTGCCGAACTGGCATTCCCAATCCAGAGCCGACAACGGCACCTCACCGTTGGCCTCACGCACCATGTAGTCGAACGAATACGCACTGCCGTTGTAGTCGACCTTGTAGCCGGCGGTCTCGGCGTACATGCGGCCCACCCTGGCGTACTGGAAGTACGGGGTCTGCTCGAACCAGTCCATGTTCCGGTAGCTGATCCGCAGCGCCGTCTTGGCCCGTTCGACGTAGGTGCCGAGGAACTCGGCGGGATCGATGTCGGGGAAGGCCGCGCGCACCTGATCCGCGGTCGGGACGGCCGCGATGGCGGCGTTCACCATCGAGCCACCACCCACCCCCACACCGCGGAACACGTTATGGGCGCCGTGGGTGTCCTTCTCACAGATGCCGGCCTGCTTGGGCTGGGCACCCGGGTTCTGCGCGGCGACCGCGTCGATGGACACCCCCCGGAACGACGTCACGATGCTGGGCGGGACATCGGCGAACCAGCCCGCGCGGTGGTCTGCGGGCAACATCTTGGTGAAACGTTTGCCGTCCGCGTCGGGGGTGTCCCACAGCCTGCCCCGCTCCAGCACCAGGGTCTCGACACCGGCCTGTCCCAGCCGCAACGCACTGACCCCGCCGCCGTACCCGCTGCCGATGACGATCGCGCGGTAATGCTTGCGCGTTTCGGGACGATGTTCGGGACGGGAGAGGAGGTACGCACCGGCACCGGCACCACCGAGGGCGATACCGGTGGCAGCGCCGAGAAATTTACGTCTCGTCAACTTATTCTGCGGTAGTGTCACACACGCCCTCTCAGCAAATACGTTCCTGGACGTCGTCCGCCTTTGCGTTGCGTCAGATTCCAGGTTAAATAGTCTCTACAGCAAACAGCTCGAACCGACCGGCAAGGACTTTACGTGGCAGATCAAGAGGGCCTCCGCGCGCCGACATGGCGTGACGCGAAGCGATACCTCTGGTTGCTCGGTGCCATTGTTCCCGGCCTGGTTCCCTTTGCGTGGCTACTGGTCAAGCTGACCGGACAGGAAATTTTCTGGTGGGTGGGTCCGCTCATGGCCTTCATCATCATCCCTGTCGTCGATCACCTGGTGGGAAGCGACGATTCCCGCGCGTCTGAGAAAACCCTGGAGTGGCTCGAGGACGACGCCTTCTACCGCTGGGTGACTTACCTCTATCTGCCCAACCAATATCTGTCGCTGGTGTTCGCCTGCTGGCTGTGGAGCGGCGGCGGCTGGGTCACCATGCACGCCGCGGACAAGGCCGCCCTGATGCTCACCGTCGGGATCGTGGGCGGCATCTCGATCAATGCCGCACACGAGCTCGGCCACCGCCGGGCAAATGCCGAACGCCGCCTGTGCAAGCTCGCGCTGGCGCAGACGGGTTACGGCCACTTCTTCGTGGAGCACAACCGCGGCCACCACGTCCGGGTCGCGACGGTCGAGGATCCGGCCAGCGCCCGCCTCGGGGAGGCGCTCTGCCACTTCATCCCCCGCTCGGTGGTGGGCGGCGTGCGGTCGGCATGGAACCTGGAGAGCGAGCGGCTGGGCCGGGCCGGGACCTCCAAATGGAGCCTGCGCTGGTTCCTTCAGAACGAGGTCATCAACGCCTGGCTCCTGGGCGCCGGCCTGTTCATCGGGCTCAACGTGTGGTTCGGCATCGTCGTCACCCCCTGGCTGATCGGCCAGGCCGTCATCGGGGTGTGCCTGCTGGAGTCGGTGAACTATCTGGAGCACTACGGCCTGCGCCGCCAGCGGCTGGCCAGCGGCCGGTATGAGCGGGTCGGGCCGCAGCACTCCTGGAACAGCGACACACTGATCGCCAACGTCTTCCTGTTCCACCTGCAGCGCCACTCCGACCACCACTCGAACCCGCAGCGCCGCTATCAGACCCTGCGGCCGTCCGATCAGGCACCGCAGCTGCCCTACGGGTACGGCACGATGCTGGTGCTGGCCTGGTGCACGCCGCTGTGGCGGCGGACCATGGATCACCGGGTGCTGGCCCACTACGGCGGCGACGCCGCTCTGGCGGCGCTCGGTCCCGTCCGTCCGCGTTCCACCGCCGGGCGCACGTAGCGCGGCCACAAAACTCGGGCACCGTCGCGGGTCGCCGGGCGGCACCCATAGTTACGTCGCCTACTCTCGAGCATCGTGCCCGCCAGGACTGCCCGACTCGTAGCCATCATCGCGGGCATCGTCGGCCTGCTGCTGTGTGCGCTGACCCCGCTACTTCCGGTCAAACAGACCACCGCCACCATCACCTGGCCCCAAGCCCCCACCGCTGACGGATTCGTCGGAAACCTGACGGCGCCGCTGGTCTCCGGGGCGCCGCTGGCCCTTGACGTGTCCATCCCTTGCCAGGCCGTCGCCACCCTGCCGGCCTCCGGTGGGCTGGTGTTCTCCACGATTCCGCCCGGCGGTATCGACGCCACCCGTAACGGGCTGTTCGCCCGGGCCACCACCGACACCGTCTTCGTCGCCTTCCGCGACGCCGTCACCGCCGTCGCGCCGCGCGCCGCGGTCAACTCGGGCGCCTGCAGCACGCTGCACATCTGGGCCAACGGCGGTGGCGTCGGCGCCGACTTCGTCGGGATCCCCGGCGCGGCGGGCACCGCGGCCATCGAGAAGAAACCGCAGGTCGCCGGGATCTACACCGACCTCAAGATCGTTGCGCAAGCCGGGCTGAGCGCCCGGGTGGACATCGACACCCGCTTCATCTCCAGGCCGACCGCACTCAAGGCCGCCGTCATGGGCCTGGGCGTGCTGAGCGTGCTGATCTCGATCGGGGCGTTGGCGGTGCTGGACCGCCGCACCAGCCACCGCATCGAGCGCGCGTGGCGACGGTTCTGGCGGGTCCGCCCCGCCACCGGGATCGCCGATATCGCGGTCATCGGCGGGCTGCTGGTGTGGCACGTGATCGGCGCGATCTCCTCCGACGACGGCTACAACCTGACCATGGCCCGGGTGTCCGGCGAGGCCGGCTACGTCGCCAACTACTACCGCTACTTCGGCGCCTCGGAAGCCCCGTTCGACTGGTATCAGTCGGTGCTCAGCCACCTCGCCGCGATCAGCACGGCCGGCGTGTGGATGCGCCTGCCCGCGCTGCTGGCAGGCATCGGCACCTGGATCCTGTTGTCCCGCTGGCTGATCCCGCGGCTGGGCCGCAAGCTGGCGGTCAACCGGATCGCCGTCTGGACCTCTGCTGCGGTGTTCCTGGCGGCGTGGTTCCCCTTCAACAACGGTCTGCGGCCCGAACCGCTGATCGCCTTCGGTGTGCTGGCGGCGTGGGCACTCGTCGAATTCACCATCGCGTCGCGCCGGCTGTGGCCCGCGGCTGCGGCCGTCGTGGTCGCGGTGTTCACCGTGACGTTGGCACCGCAGGGCATCCTGGTGCTGGCTCCGCTGCTGGTCGGGTCCCGGGCCGTGATCAGCGTGATCCGGGACCGGCGCGCGGTGCTGCCCGCGCTGTGCGCATTCGCCGCCGCGGCGTCGCTGCTGGCGGTCGTGGTGTTCCGCAGTCAGACGTTGGCGGGTGTCGCCGAGGCTGTGCGGATCAAGTACACCGTCGGCCCGACGATCTCCTGGTATCAGGAATTCCTGCGCTACTACTTCCTGACGGTGGAGGACAGTACCGACGGTTCCCTGACCCGCCGGTTCTCCGTGCTGGTGCTGCTGCTGTGCCTGTTCGGCATGATCGCCGTGCTGCTGCGCAAGGGCCGGATCTCCGGTCTGGCGAGCGGTCCGATGTGGCGGCTGATCGGCATCGCGGGGGTGGGTCTGCTGCTGCTGACCTTCACGCCGACCAAGTGGGCGGTGCAGTTCGGTGCGTTCGCCGGGATCTCCGGCGCGTTCGGCGCGGTGACGGCCTTCACGTTCGCGCGGGTGGGCCTGCACAGCCGGCGGAACCTGGCGCTGTATGTGACCGCGCTGCTGTTCGTGCTGGCCTGGGCGACCTCGGGGATCAACGGCTGGTTCTACACCGGCAACTACGGGGTGCCCTGGTTCGACCGGCAGCCGGTGCTGGCCGGGGCGCCCGTCACGTCCATGTTCCTGGCGCTGGCCATCATCACCGCGGTGCTCGCCGGCTGGCTGCACTTCCGCATCGACTACGCCGGGCACACCGAGGTGGCCAACACCGGCCGCAACCGCGCCCTGGCCTCGACGCCCCTGCTGATCGTCGCCGTCATCATGGTGGTGCTCGAAGCCGGTTCCATGGCAAAGGGTTTCGTGCAGCGCTACCCGGCCTACACCACCGCGTCGGCGAATCTGGGCGCGCTGCGCTCCGGACTGTCGGGCACCAGCTGTGCGATGGCCGACGACGTCCTCGTCGAAGCCGATCCCAATGCCGGTTCGCTGCAACCGGTTCCGGGCCAGACCTACGGCCAGTACGGTCCGCTGGGCGGGGAGAACCCGGTCGGGTTCACCCCCAACGGCATCAGCGACACCCTGGAACCGCCCAAACCCGTGGTCGCCAACCCGGGCACGGTGAACTCCGACGGCTCCCCCAACAAGCCCAACGTCGGCATCGCGTACGCCGCGGGCACCGGCGGCGGCTACGGCCCCGTCGGCGTGAACGGCTCGAATGTGTTCCTGCCGTTCGGACTCGACCCCGCGCGCACCCCGGTGATGGGCAGCTACAAGGAGAACACGACCGCCGCCAAGGCCACCTCGTCCTGGTACCAGCTGCCCCCGCGCAGCGCCGATCGCCCCCTGGTGACCGTCGCCGCGGCCGGCGCCATCTGGTACTACGACGAGGAAGGCGAGTTCCACTACGGCCAGTCGCTGAAACTGCAGTGGGGCGTGCACCGGCCCGACGGCAGCTACCAGGCGCTGGACTCGGTGCAGCCGATCGACGTCTTCGCCCAATTCGCTTGGCGTAACCTGCGGTTCCCACTGGCATGGGCGCCGCCGGAGGCCAATGTGGCACGACTGGTGGCCGATGACCCGAACCTCTCGGACGACCAGTGGTTCGGCTTCACCCCGCCGCGGGTGCCCCAGTTGCAGACCGCGCAACAGTTCCTCGGTTCGCAGACCCCGGTGATGCTGGACATCGCCACCGCCGCGAACTTCCCGTGCCAGCGGCCGTTCGCCGAGCATCTCGGCGTCGCCGAGCTTCCGCAGTACCGCATCCTGCCCAACGTCAAACAAGTGGTGGTGTCGTCGAACATGTGGCAGTCCGCCCAGAAGGGTGGCCCCTTCCTGTTCATCCAGGCGCTGTTGCGCACGTCGACCATCCCGACGTACCTGCGCAACGACTGGTATCGGGACTGGGGTTCGCTGGAGCGCTACAACCCGGTGGTGCCGCCGGCCCAGGCGCCGGTCGCCCACGTCGACGAGGGCACCCAACGGGTGTTCGGCTGGAGTAGGTCCGGACCGATCAGGGCGCTCCCATGAAAGAAGACATGAAGATCACCCGCTGGGTGGCGATCATCGCCGGGCTCATCGGCTTCCTGTGTGCGGTGGCCACCCCGCTGCTGCCGGTGGTGCAGACCACGGCGACGCTGAACTGGCCGCAGGCGGGCCAGCTGAACAGTGTCACCGCGCCGCTGATCACCCAGACCCCGGTCCAGCTGACGGCGACGGTGCCGTGTGACGTGATCCGGTCGGTGCCGCCGGCCGGGGCGCTGGTGCTGGGCACTGCCCCCAAGTCAGGTAAGCAGGCCGCGCTCAACGCGTTGTTCGTCAACGTCAGCGCCTCCCGCGTCGACATCACCGACCGCAATGTGGTGATCGCCAGCGTCCCGCGCGCGAAAGCCGCTGCGTGCCAGCGCATCGAGATCACCTCGTCCGCGGACGGCACGTTCGCCACCTTCGTCGGGCTCCCGGGTGCCGGCGGGCTGGGGGCACCTCCCGCTAGCGGGGGAGAGCGCAGCGACTCGGGGAGTGTCACCGATGGGAAGGACCTCCGTACCGGGTTCCCCGACCCGAACCTGCGCCCGACGATCGTCGGGGTGTTCACCGACCTGACCGGACCTGCACCGCAGGGGCTTTCGCTGTCGGCGACCATCGACACCCGGTTCACCACCAAACCCACCGCACTCAAGCTCGCCGCGATCCTGCTGGGCATCGTGGCCACCGTGGTGGCGCTGTTCGCGTTGTGGCGGCTGGACCAGACCGACGGTCGCCGTATGCAGCGGATCATCCCGACCCGCTGGCGCACGGTGACACCGGTGGACGGTGTCGTGGTCGGTGGGTTCCTGCTGTGGCATGTGATCGGCGCCAACTCGTCCGACGACGGCTACATCCTGCAGATGGCCCGCGTCGCCGACCACGCCGGCTACATGTCGAACTACTTCCGCTGGTTCGGCAGCCCGGAGGACCCGTTCGGCTGGTTCTACAACCTGCTCGCGCTGATGACCCACATCAGCGACGCCAGCATCTGGATGCGGTTGCCGGACCTGGTGTGCGCGTTGGTGTGCTGGCTGCTGCTCTCCCGTGAGGTGCTGCCCCGGCTGGGGCCCGCCGTCATCGCGAGCAGGCCCGCGCTGTGGGCCGCGGGTTTCGTGCTGATGGGCGCATGGATGCCGTTCAACAACGGTCTGCGCCCGGAGGGTCAGATCGCCACCGGCGCCCTGATCACCTACGTGCTGATCGAACGGGCCGTCATCTCCGGCCGGCTCATGCCCGCGGCGATGGCGATCATCTCGGCCGCCTTCACCCTCGGCATCCAGCCGACCGGGCTGATCGCGGTGGCCGCCCTGCTGGCCGGTGGCCGCCCGGTACTGCGCATCCTGGTGCGGCGGCGGCGCCAGGTCGGGCTGTGGCCGCTGATCCTGCCGCTGCTGGCTGCGGGCACGGTGATCCTGTGCGTCGTGTTCGCCGATCAGACGCTGGCAACGGTGTTGGAGGCCACCAGGATTCGCACCGCCATCGGGCCCAGCCAGGAGTGGTACACCGAGAACCTGCGCTACTACTACCTGATCCTGCCGACGGTGGACGGCTCGGTCTCGCGCCGGTTCGGCTTCATGATCACGGCGCTGAGCCTGTTCGCCTCGATGTTCATCATGTTGCGCCGCAAGCGGATTCCCGGGGTGGCCCGCGGTCCGGTGTGGCGGCTGATGGGCATCATCTTTGCGACCGTCTTCTGCCTGATGTTCACCCCCACCAAGTGGGTGCACCACTTCGGCCTGTTCGCCGCGGTGGGCGCGGCCATGGCGGCGGTGGTGACGGTGCTCGCCTCCCGTGTGGTGCTGCGTTCGGCGCGCAACCGGATGGCGTTCGCGGCGGCCGTGCTGTTCGTGCTGGCGCTGTGCTTCGCCACCACCAACGGCTGGTGGTACGTGTCCAGCTACGGGGTGCCGTTCAACAACGACAAACCCGCGATCGGTGGGATCACCGTCAGCGCGATCTTCTTCGCGCTGTTCCTGATTGCCGCGGTGTGGGCGTTCTGGCTGCACCTGGCGCCCCGCGACCGTCCCGAGAGCCGGGTGGTGCGGTGGGTGACGGCCGCGCCCGTGCCGATCGCGGCCGGCTTCATGGTGACCGTGTTCGTGGCGTCCATGCTGTTCGGTGTGGTGCGCCAGCACGGCACCTATACCAATGCGTCGTCGAACGTCGAGGCGCTCGCGGGCGGCTGCGGGCTGGCCGACAGCGTGCTGGTCGAGCCGGATCCCAACGAGGGTTTCCTAACCGCGTTACCGGGTGACTACGGCCCGCTGGGCCCGCTGGGCGGCGTCAAGCCGGTCGGCTTCGCGCCCAACGGCGTACCGGATCACATTGTCGCCGAGGCGATCCGGCTGTCCCTGCCGATGCCGGGCACCGACTACGACTGGGATGCGGCGGTGAAGTTGAAGGTCCCCGGAATCAACGGCTCGACCGTGCCCCTGCCCTACGGCCTGGACCCGACCAAGGTGCCGCTGGCAGGCAGCTTCGCCGAGGGTCCGTCGCAGCAGGAGGCCCGGTTGGCCTCAGCCTGGTACCAGCTGCCGCCGCGGGATGCCGCGCATCCGCTGGTGGTCGTCACCGCGGCCGGCACCATCACCGGCAACAGCATCTTCAACGGCCTCACCCAGGGCCAGCCCGTGCAGCTCGAGTACGGCAAGCCCGGGGCCGACGGCGCTCCGGTGGCCGCGGGACGGCTGACGCCGTATGACATCGGCCCACTGCCGTCGTGGCGCAACCTGCGGTATGACCGCGACCAGATCCCGGCCGACGCCACGTTCGTTCGCGTGGTGGCCGAGGACAAGTCGCTGTCCCAGGGTGACTGGGTGGCCATCACCCCGCCGCGGGTGCCGCAGATGAAGACGATCCAGGAGTACATCGGGTCCCAACAGCCCGTGCTGCTGGACTGGGCCGTCGGCCTGGCGTTCCCGTGCCAGCAGCCGATGCTGCACGCCAACGGTGTCACCGACGTGCCCAAGTACCGCATCACGCCGGACTACAACGCCAAGCAGAAGGACACCGACACCTGGCAGGACGGCATCAACGGCGGCCTACTCGGGATCAGTGACCTGCTGCTGCGGGCGCACCTGATGGCGACGTACCTGAACAAGGACTGGGGCCGGGACTGGGGATCGCTGCGCCAGTTCCAGACCATCGTCGATGCGGCGCCCGCCGAGATCGAGCTGGGCACCGCGACGCACTCCGGGCTGTACTCGCCGGGGCGGATCCGGATCGAGGCCTAGCCGCTCCCTACGCCGCGCAGCAGGTCGGCGGCTTCGCTCTGGTAGGCGTGCTCGGCCCAGCCCAGCGGTGTGGCACCGAACCGAGCGTCGGTGACACCCGGGTCGGCGCCCGCCGCCAGCAGCCGCGCGATGAGCGCCAGGTCGCCGTCCCACGCCGCGTGGTGCAGTGGGGTGGCGCCGTCGTCATCGCGCAGGTTGGGGTCGGCGGGAAACGTGACGGGGCGCAGGCGCGCGGCGGAGGTGTCGACGCCGTGGCGGGCGAGGAGCGCCAGCCGGTCGGCAAAGCCGCGCTCGGCCGCCCAGTGCACCTGGCGCTGCCACATCTGGGCCCGCGTTTCCATCGCCTCACCGAGGCGGCGCTCCCAGGGACTCGGCGCGGCATCGGCCAGGCCGTGGGCGAAGAGCAGCCGCAGGTGCCCGTCGTCGGCACGAAACATCCTGTTGTACAACGTCTGCTGGTCGGCCGGGTGTGCTCCGCGCTCCAGCAGCAGGGTGGCCAGTTCGTCGGCCTGCGGGTGCCGCGGCTGTCTGCGGGCACCCTGTTCGCCCTCCCCGAACACCCCGGTGAGCACCGTGAACGGGGTGGACATCCCGCGCCACAGATAGCCGCCGTCGGGATCGGCGCCGGCGTCGAGCAGGAGGCGGGCGGCCGCCACCGCGGCACCGGGAACCCGGCTGTAGGCCAGGTACATCAACGGGGACCAGCCGTACGGACCGCCTTTGGCATCCGGGGCGCCGGTACGCAGGTGATACCGCAGCGCGTCGGGATCGGCGGCCGCGGCGGCGGCCCAGATGTGCCCGCCCACCAGGTCGGGTTGCCCGGTCAGCAGTTCGGCCGCGGCCTGCCATCGCGGTGGGGCGTCGGCGCCGTCGTAGCGCAGTGCGGCCATGGCGCAGAACAGATCCGGCAGGGGCAGCGCGTCCTCGTCGACGGAACCGGGATCGACGCTCAGGCCGGCGGCGAGCTGCAGGTACCGCACCAGCGCGGGCCAGCCGCTGAAGCCGTGGCCCCGCGCCACCGTCAGCTGGGCGTCGTGCAGAGCGAAATCGGTTCGCGCCAGGGCGATCTCAGCCCGCGGATGGTGGCGTAGGACCGTCGCCCGGGCATCGGCGTCGGCGGCGCGCACCGCCCGTTGCAGGGTTCGCGCATCGGCACGGATCCGGTCGAGCGATGGGTTGTCGGGCAATGCGCTGGCCATGACGGCCTCCTCTCGCAAGCCCGGTGTCCGCGAAGTCGGGCCGAGAAGAGGTCGGTCTCGGTCAGGAACTGCTGCAGGAGGGCTGAGCCCCTTCGAGCGGACGTCGGGCGTTCCTGCGCGCCTGCCCAGCAACCTACCCGACCTCGCCGTACCGTCAAGCCATGCCCGATCACATCCGCCTCGGGACCGCCGTCCTCACCCGTGTGGTGGAGACGATGTTCGACCCGCCCGCCGCGGTCTTCACCCACACCCCGGCGGAGGCGTGGCGCGAGCACGCCGACCTCTTGGTGCCGACGTTCTACCGGCCGGACGCCGAGCGCTGGCGCGTCGTCGTGCAGTCCTGGGTGATCGATGTCAACGGCCTGCGGATACTGATCGACACCGGCGTCGGTAACGGCCGACGGCGCGCCGTGCCGGTCCTCGATGACCTAGACACCGATTTCCCCGCAGCGCTGGCGCGGGCGGGTGTGCCGCCCGAGAGCGTGGATGTGGTGGTCAACACCCATCTGCACAGCGACCATGTCGGGTGGAACACCCACCGCAGTGGCGACGCGTGGGCGCCGTTCTTCCCCAACGCGCGATACCTGTTGCCGGAGGCCGACTTCCGGCACTTCGAACCGGGTGGCGCGGGCGCCGACGCGGCCGCGGCCATCGTGTTCGACGACAGTGTCGCCCCGGTGTACGCCGCCGGGCAGGTCGAATTGTTCTCCGGTGACCATCAATTGAGCGAGTCGGTATGGCTGCGGCCGGCCGCCGGCCATACGCCGGGTTCGTCGGTGGTGTGGCTGGACGCGGGCAGAACTGCGGTGTTCGTCGGCGATCTGACCCACTGCCCCATTCAGATCCCGCGGCCCGCGGACCCCTGTGCCTTCGACGTCGACGGACCCGCCGCGGTCGCCAGCCGCAAACGCATCTTCACCGAGGCCGCGCGGCGGCGGGCGTCGGTGATCCCGGCGCACTACCCGGGCCACGGCGGCGCGACCATCGTCGCCCGCGGGGATGCGTTCATGGTCGACGCCTGGCTGGACCTCGACCCGATCTAGGGCGCCACCAGTTGCGCGCTGGTATCCCACAGGTCGAGGGCCTTGGCGGCGTCGTAGGAGTCCGCCGACGACCGGATGCGTTTGGTGCCCTCGAAGTACTCACCGGTGACGCCGTCGAACGCCGGGTCCACGGCAAGCGCGGCCAGATTCCGGCCCGACGTCGCGACGCTGTTGACGTTGGGGAGCAGTCGCAGCACCGGGGACACCACGCTCCAGACGACCTTTTGCGCCGGCGTGTAGTCACGGGAGAGGCCCGACGTCGGCATCAGGCCGGGGTCGAAGGCCGTCACGGTGATGCCGCGGGCGCCGTGCCCGAGCCTGCGGTCGAGTTCGTAGGCGAACAGCATGTTGCACAGCTTGGACGTGGTGTACCTGCGCCTGCCGTCGGCGGGGGCGCCGGCGTGCGGGTGCGCCAGCTCCCACGCCGACGTGTAGGCGGGGTGCGGCATGCCGGTGAACTTCTTCGGATCGTGGGTGCCGCTGGCAACCACGACCACCCGGGCTGGCGTGGCCAGGTGTTCGATTAGCCCGTCGATGAGTGCGAAATGGCCGAGATGGTTGACGCCGAAGGTCATTTCGACGCCGTCGGCCGTCTTGTGCAGGCCGGAGACCATCTGCAGGCCGGCGTTGCAGACCACCGCGTGCAGCGGCGGAAGGCCGGCCGCCGCGTAGGCGGCAGGGAAGGCAAGTACCGACTGCAGCGACGCGAGGTCGCACGGGAGCACGGTGCACCGGTCCGGTGACCCGAGGTCGGCGACGGCGGCGGCACCCTTCTTCGCGTCACGCACGGCCAGCACGACATGGGCCGACGGGTCGGTTTCCAGGATGGCCCGGGCGCACTCGAGGCCGAGGCCCGCGTTGGCTCCGGTGATGACGACGCATCGCGTGTTCACTTCTCCTCCAACAGGATCGGGATCAGGGCTTGGACCGCTTGGACCATCCGGGTGTACATCCGGTCCACATCGGTGGAATCGGGTTCGAGGTGCACGGCGAAGAACACCCCGTCGGACAAAGCGGTGGCCAAACCGGCCAGCTCGGCGACCACGCGTTCGGCCCGGTCCGGGTCGACGCCATCGGGAAGTAGCGCAGCAATGATGCCGCGGAAGTCCGCGATGGCCTGGTCGCGGACCCGCCGGACGGCCGCCCCGACGGCGGGATCATCGGTGCGCTCCAGCGACAGGATGTAGGTCAGGCGCAGGAACTCCGGGTGCTGGGCATGCAGTCGCACGGCAGCGGCGCGTTGACTCTCGACATCCTGGTCGCGCGGAATCTGCGCGAAGAAGCGATCGGCGCCGCGTTCCATGACCGCGGCCAGCACGCCTTCCTTGGAACCGAAATGCCAGTAGATGGAACTGGCGGGCAGCCCGCACTCCTTGCGGATGTGGCTGATCGAGGTGGCCGCGTAGCCTTGGCCTGCCATCAGCCGTTCGGCCGCGTCGAGAATCTGTTCGCGGGAGTTCTCACCCTGCTGCTGACGCCTGGTCTGCGGTGCGGTCACCGGTACTCCCCGTCTGTAAGGATCGTTACAGACACGGTAGCACGGGTGCGGTCCGGCCGGGACTACTGCCGCGTGTAGACGACCCGGGTGCCGAAGGCGATGTCCTGCAACGATCTCCGGCGCCGGTCGACGGCCGCCCACAACAGCCCGACCGGGAGCAGCACGTACGCCACCGCCCGGAGCAACGCCACGGCCGGCGATACCCGCCCTCCGCGCCGGCCCGTCACCCGCAAACCCATGGTCACCGATCCGACCGTGCAGCCCGATACCGCCCAGCACGCGGTGAGGTAGCCGACCGCGACGACGAACAGCACGGCGGTGGAGAAGATCGCGCTCGTGGTCGGCACCCGGAATGCGGTGGGGTGGAACATCAACCGGCTCAACAGCAGACCGAGGTAGATCGCGGCCAGCACGATCCCGACGATCACCAGGTCGATCACCGCGGCGACCCCGCGGCTGACGACACCGGCGGCGCGGACGTCACTCACGCTCACGCCCCAGCAGCCGGTCGACGAAACCCGATACCAGGTCGTCGGCCCGTTCGCCCTGGCTGCGAACGTCGGTCATCACCTCGGCGGTGACGGACTCGGTGGACTGCCGGATGATGGCCTGCAGGTCGATCCCGTCCACCACCTCGTTCGCCAAGCCGACCAGATCGACCCGCGTGCGCACGAGCTCGTTGAGGTCCAGTTCGTCGAGCACCCGTTCCACGATCTGCACCGCGATGGTCGCGACCGCCGCCTTGACCGGTTCCATGGCGCGTTCGCCGCGGGCGGCCAGTTGGGTGCGGGTGTGGTGCAGCAGACCCCCGAGGACGGGCAACCGTTCGGCTCCGCGGTAGACGGCGACGGCGCCACCGACCGCCGTGGCGGCTATCCCGGCGGCAAGATCGACCGGGGCCGACGACCGGGGTTCCCGGGGTCCGTCAGTGGGCATCACGCTCGGCCGTTGCCGCGCATGATGTCCTCCAGGCAGCGCAGCCGCGTCTGGTGCGTCTGGTCGACACACACCCGCACCGGTCCCTCGGTCTCGGGGGCGTAGGTGGGCTCGCCCTCGGCGGGGGTGGCGCTGGGCGCGGTGACCTGCTCCGTCAACGACCAGATGGTGGAGGCGGCATTCGGCAGCTGGGCGCAGTACGCGGGCGCACCGGACTCCGCGATGCCGGCGGCCCCCAGGGTGGCGCAGGTGGCTCCGACGACCACGACGGGGATGGCCGGGGCGACGGCGGGCGACGGTGCCGGCGGTGGCGCGGCCGTCGGGGTGGCGGACTTCGGCGGGGCGGAGGTGGCGGGGGTGCCACTCGTGCCGCTGAACGCACCGAAGGCGAACGCCACCGCCACCGCGACCACCGCGACGAGGACCAGCGCCGCGGCAGGGACCAGCAGCCGGGACCGCGGTTTCGCCGGGACCGGGTGCGCCTTGGCATGTCGCGGCCCGGATGTGGACATCGCCAGCATGGTGGCGTCGGATCCGGCACTGCCGAGGCGGTGTTCGAGGGCGCGGGCGAAGTCCACGCACTTGCCGTACCGCTCGGTCGGGTTCTTGGCCAGCGCCCGCTCGAAAACCGGCCCCAGCCCGGACAATTCCGGCCGGCGGTCCCCGATGGGTGGCGGAGTGGCGGTCAGGTGCGCGCTGATCACCACCGCCGGGTTCGAATGCTGGAACGGGGGCGCCCCGGTGAGCAACTGATAGGCGGTGGACGCCAGCGCGTACTGGTCGGCGCGGCCGTCGATCTCGGCGCCGGTCAGCTGCTCGGGCGCCGCATATGCCACCGTCCCGACGGTCATGTTGGTGCCGGTGAGATTGCTGGCCTCACCTGTGCGACGGGCAATGCCGAAGTCCGCCAACAGGACCCGCTCATCCGGGGTGTCCGGATTGGCGATCAGGATGTTGGCCGGCTTGACGTCGCGGTGCAGCAGTCCCTTCTGGTGCGCGTAGTCGAGCGCCTCGGCGACGGCCGCGATGACGCGCACCACGTCGTCGGCGGGCATGCCGTTCGGGTAGCGCTCGCACAGCAGCGCGCCGGCGTCGGTGCCTTCGACGTAGTCCATGGCGATCCACAACTGGCCGTCGACGTCACCGCGGTCGTGGACCTCCACGATGTGCGGGTGCCACAGGGTGGCCGCGATGTCGGCCTCGCGCTCGAAGCGCTGCCGGTATTCCGGGTCGGCGCACACGGTGGCGCCGAGCACCTTGAGCGCGTCGCGGCGCGGTAACCGCGGGTGCTGCGCCAGGTAGACCTCGCCCATCCCGCCCGCACCGAGCGACCGCACGACGGTGTACCCGGCGATCACCTGGCCTTCCTCGAGCGGCATGGGCGAAGTGTAATGGCCGATCAGAGCTGGTGTGCCGCATCTCGGAGTGCGGTCGGAGTTTCAGCGCCGAAGGTGGGCGAGGGCGTCGGCCGCCGCGTTCGCCCCGCACATCCCGTGCGCGCCGGGCCCGGGCGGGGTGGCAGCCGAGCACAGGTACATTCCGGGAGTGCCGAGCCGGTAGGGGTGCAGGGTGGTCCGCGGCCCGAACACCAGTTGACGGACGTCCATTGCCCCGGTGTTGATGTCGCCGCCGACGAAGTTGGGGTTGTCCACCGACAGTTCGGTGGTCGAGCGGACGGCCATGCCGACCACGCGGTCACGGAAGCCGGGCGCGAACCGCTCGAGCTGCCCGATGACGGCCTCGGTGGCGTCACCGGTGAACCCGTGCGGCACATGGGCGTACGCGTACACCGGGTGGATGTCGCCCACCGAGCGGCCGGGGTCGGCGAGGTACTGCTGACCGACGATCAGGAACGGGCGTTCGGGCATCCGGCCCACCTGGATCTGTCGCTCGGTGGCCGCGATCTCCGCGAACTCGCCGCCCAGGTGCACGGTTCCGGCCCGGCGCGCCGCCGCATTGGTCCACGGCACGCCGCCCTGCACCGCGAAGTCGACCTTGAAAGCTCCTGGGCCGTATCGGAATCGCCGGAATGCCCGGCCGATCCGGCGGGGCAGCCGGTCGCCGAGGATATCGGCGACGGCTGTCGGCGCCAGGTCGAAGAGCACCACGTCGGCGGTGGGCAGTTGCTCCGCCGAGGTGATCTCGACCCCGGTCACCACCTTGCCGCCGTGCTCGGACAGCGACGCGGCGAGCGCATCGGTGATCGACTGCGAGCCGCCCTCGGCGACCCCCCAGCCGTGCCGGTGCCCGGCGGTGAGGATGCCGAGCCCGATCGCCGACGTCAGCGGGTGGTGCAGGGGCCGAAAGGCGTGTGCGGCCACGCCACCGAACAGCGCGGCAGCCTCCGGGGTACGGAAGACCCGCGTCAGCGCCGCGGCGGGCAGAACCGTGGGAATGCCGAAACGGGCAAGGGCCAGCGGATGTTTCGGCACATGCAGCAGCGGCCCCATGATGTCCTGCGACAACAGGTCGAAGCGCGAGACCGGACGGGCGAACAATGCCCGCCACCGCGCACCGTCGGGGCCCAGCGCGGCGGCGGTGTCCGTGACGCTGCGGTGCAGCAACCCGGCACGACCGCCGTCCAGTGGGTGTGCGCAGTCGATTTCGGGGTGGCGCCACCGCAATCCGTGCTTCGCCAGGTCCAGTCCACCGAGGAACTCGGACCCGACGGCCATCGGGTGGATGGCGGCGCAATGATCGTGCACCAGACCCGGCACGATCGCTTCCCCCGAGCGCACCCCGCCGCCCACCTCGTCGGCGGCCTCGAGCACGGTCACCTCGACACCGGCGCGGGCCAGCGTGATGGCGGCGGCCAGCCCGTTGGGGCCACCGCCCACCACCACCGCGTTCGCCATCGTTACAGCGGAGTCAGGCCGTGCTTGCGCTGCACCTTGTGGATGTTCTGCTTGTCGCGCAACAGATGCAGCGACTTGCGCAGCAGCAGCCGGGTTTCGTGCGGTTCGATGACGCCGTCGATGTAGCCGCGCTCGGCGGCGATCCACGGGGTGGCCAGGTTGAGGTTGTAGCCCTCGATGAAGTCGGTGCGGATCTTCTGCACCTCGGGTGCGGTCGGATCAGGGAAGCGCTTCACCAGCAGCTGCGCCGCACCCTCGGCGCCGATCACGGCGATCCGCGCGGTGGGCCATGCGTAGTTGAGGTCCGCGGACAGCTGCTTGGAGCCCATCACCGCGTATCCGCCGCCGTACGCCTTGCGCACGATGATGGTCACCTTCGGTACATCGGCTTCGACGATGGCGTTGAAGAACCGTCCGCCGCGCTTGATGATGCCGCCCTTCTCCTCCTCCACACCCGGCATGGCGCCCGGGGTGTCGACGACGAAAACCAGTGGCAGGTTGAACGAATCGCAGAACCGGATGAAGCCGGCCGCCTTGTCGGAGGCCTCGTTGCCCACCGCGCCGGACATGTGCATCGGCTGGTTGGCGATCACGCCGACCGAGCGTCCGTCGACCCGCGCGAACGCGGTGATCATGGACGGGCTGCGCTGATCGGCGATCTCGAAGACGTCGCCGTCGTCGAAGATCCGCAGCAGGACCTCGTGCATGTCATAGGCCGTGTTGTCCGAGTCCGGGACGATCGTGTCGAGTTCCAGGTCGGACGGCGTGATCTCGGGCTCCAGGCCCGGGTTGACGATGGGCGCGTCGTCGAAGTGGTTGGGCGGCAGGAAGCCCAGGTAATCGCGCACGTACTGGTATGCGGCGGACTCGGATTCGACCACCTTGTGGATGTTGCCACGCTGCGCCTGCACGTCGGCGCCGCCCAGCTCGTCGAAGCTGACGTCCTCACCGGTGACGTCCTTGATGACGTCCGGGCCGGTGATGAACATGTAGCCCTGATCGCGCACCGCGACCACCAGGTCGGTCTGGATCGGCGAATACACCGCTCCGCCCGCACATTTGCCGAAGATCAGGGAGATCTCGGGGACCAGGCCGCGCAGCATCTCGTGGCGGCGGCCGAGTTCGGCGTACCAGGCCAATGAGGTCGCGGTGTCCTGGATGCGGGCACCGGCGGAGTCGTTGATGCCGATGATCGGGCAACCGACCATGGCCACCCATTCCATCAGCTTGGCGACCTTGCGGCCGAACATCTCGCCGACCGAACCCTGGAACACCGTCTGGTCGTGGCTGAAGACGCCCACTGGGCGACCGTCGATGGTGCCGTGCCCGGTGACCACGCCGTCGCCGTAGAAGGCATTCGGGTCGCCGGGGGTCTTGGCCAGCGCACCGATCTCCAGGAAGCTGCCGGGGTCGAGCAGCGCGTGGATGCGGGCACGGGCGCTGGGGATGCCCTTCTTGTCGCGGCGGGCCCGCGCCTTCTCGTCACCTGGATCGGCTGCCAGAGCCAGCTTTTCGCGCAGCTCGGCCAGCTTCTGCGCAGTGGTCACGGCAGGGGCTGACGACGTTTCAGTCACTTGTTCGCGTCCTTCTCGGCTTCGATCCGGTTGATGGCCTCGCTCATGTGCGCGCCGACCTTGGCGATGATCGGCTCGTCGATGGCCTGGATGTGCTCGCCACCGATGGCCACCACCTCCAGATCCTTGACCGCTTCGCCCCAGCCACCGTCGGGCTGGCGGGTGGCGTAGGCGGGCTCGAACACGATCGCGTCGTCGTGGTAGCGGTCGGCCATGTACAGCGTCACATGCCCGTCGTAGGGCTGGAGTTCGATGGTGTCCAGTGCGCGGTTGTCCAGGTAGGACGTGCGCTGGTGTTCCACGATCCCGCCTGGCACCTGAACCCCACTCTGGGCGACGATATCCAGGACGAACTTCACCTGGCCCTCGTCGTCGAGCCTCTCCAACTCCTCGTACGGAATGGCGGGCACCTCGACGTTGAAGGTGCGTTCCGCGAAGCGCGCGTACCGATCCCAGCGGGCACGCATGCCCGCCTGGGTGTTGTCGATCGGCACGCCGGGCCGCACGCAGTCGATCAGGCCGACGAAGCGCACATCCGCTCCGGACTGCTTGAGGCCGATGGCGCAGGCGTAGGCGAGCGCGCCACCGAGCGACCAGCCCGCCAGCACGAACGGACCCTGGTACACCTCAAGCAGTTTCGGCACGTACTCGGCGGCCCGCTCCTCGATGGAGCCTTCGACCCGCTCGATGCCGTACACCGGGGTGTCGGCGGGCAGCCGGTTGATCAGCGGCTCGTAGACCACCGTCGATCCACCGGCGGGGTGGAACACGAAGAGCGGCACCGCATTCGAGCCCTCCTTGGGGGCCCGCAAGGTGCGCACGAACCCGTCCACCACGCCATCTTCGAGCTGGTTGCGGACCGCGGTGGCCAGCGCCTCGATGTTCTCGGCGCCCTTCACCTCGTCGACGGTGATGATGCCCTCGGCACGCTCGGACAGGCGCTGCGCCAACTTCTCCGCGGCCGCGTCGTCCAGTGCGGGCAGCTCGTTGAAGATGCCGCCCGGTGACTTGCCGGTGACGATCGCCCAGGTGGCGAAGGTGACGCGTTCGGCGGCATCCCGCGGCGGCACATCGGCGCCTAGCGCCTCGGTGACGGCCTCCTGGGTCAGCACCTTCGCGGCAGCCGCGGCGGCGGTGGCCTTGTTGGGGCCGGCCGGGTCGCTGGGCGGTGCCGGGATGGCCGGTCCGCTCGGATCGGTGGGCGGCGGCGGAATCTCAAGCTCGGTCGGGTTCGCGACCGGGGCTTCCTCCGGAGCGGCGGCCCTGGCGGCCACCAGCGCGTTCATCTCCGCCGCGTTCTCCTCGGCGGACTGGCCCAGCTGGTGCTCGTGCAGCGCACCGACCTCGTCGCGGTGCTCGATCGCGTACTTGATGAGCTCCTCGACGTTGTAGAGGTTGGCGTCGCGCACCGCGGTCAGCTGGATCGGCGGCAGGTCGAAGTCGTACTCGACACGGTTCTTGATCCGTACCGCCATGAGGGAGTCCAGGCCCAACTCGATCAGCGGCACCTCCCACGGCAGGTCCTCGGGCTCGTAGCCCATGGCCCCGCCGACGATCGCGCCCAACCGATCCGCGATCGACTCCGCGGAGTCCGGCGACCACTTGGCGAAGTTGGCCGCGAGACCCGCTCCGGCGGTGAGGTTGTCCTGGAGGATAGCCGGAGCCGCCCCAGCGGCGACATCAGACGGAGCATCATCCTCCGCCGGGACCTGGCCGACCACCGGAGAACCAATGGCAACTGCAGCACCGGTGGCCACCGGCAGTGCGGCGGCCGTTCCGCTGCGGCTGACCACGGCGTCGTAGACCAGCGTGAAGGACTCGTCGATCCGCGCGTGCACCTGCACGGTGCCGCCGCCCGGGTGCCGGGTGAGGGTGGTGACCAGCCGGGACCCGTCACCGGGGACGGCACGCTGCTCGAAGGCCGTCACGACGGCGTCCGAAAGAACCTGGGTGGCAGCGGCTTTCACCAGTGCCGACAGGTCGGTGGCACCGCTCGGGGTGTACTCCCACACATGCCTGCCATCGGGCGTGGCGACGTGGGTCCCCGGGATGAGCACCGAGCTGTCCCCGGCGAACCGGGCGTTGAGCCAGTGCGGCTTGCGCTTGAACCGGGTCGGCGGGATGTTCGCGAACTCGCCCTGCCCGAACAGCGTCCTGGGATCCAGCTCGTGGCCGTGCACGAACAGGTTGGCCATCGCCACCGTCATCGAGTCGACCTCGTCCTGCTTGCGGGCGAGGGTGCCGATCAGCTGAGCGTCGTGCAGTCCCGCGCTTGCCGTCGTCAGGCCGACCTGCATGAGCGCCACCGGATTCGGTGCCAGCTCCACAAAGGTGGTGTGCCCGTTGTCGACGGCGTTGCGGATGCCGTGGGTGAAGTAGACGCTGTGGCGCAGCCCCTTCTTCCAGTACTCCACGTCGTGGATCGGCTCGGCACCGGCCCGGATCAACTTGCCCTCGTGCACCGTGGAGAAGTACGCCGTCTGCAGCGGACGGGCCTCGATGCCCTGGATCTCGGCCGAGAGCTCACCGAGCAGCGGATCCATCTGCTGGGTGTGGCTGGCGCCCTTGGTCTGCAGCTTTCGGGCGAACTTGCCCTCGGCTTCGGCGCGGGCGATGATCGCGTCGATCTGCTCCGGCGGACCACCGATAACGGTCTGGGAGGGGGCGGCGTAGACACACACCTCCAGCCCCGGATAGTCGGAGAAGACGGTCTTGATCTCGTCTGCCGAGTACTCGACCAGTGCCATCAATCGGATGTAGTCACCGAACAGCATCGCCTCGCCCTCACCCATGAGGTGCGCACGCGAGCAGATGGTGCGGGTGGCGTCGGCCAGGGACAGCCCACCCGAGAAGTAGGCGGCCGCGGCTTCGCCGAGCGACTGCCCCACCACCGCACCGGGTTTCGCACCGTGATGCTTCAGCAGCTCCCCGAGCGCGATCTGGATGGCGAAGATGACCGTCTGGACCACTTCGATGGGGTATTCACACGTCTCGTTGGTGTAGTCGATCGCGTCGTCGAGGATCAGTTCGACGACGGAGTAGCCACGCTCATCCTGGATGTGCGCGTCGACCTTGTTGATCCACTCGGCGAACACGTCGTCGCGCAGGTACAGGCTCTTGCCCATCTTGCGGTGCTGCGCACCGAATCCGGCGAGCACCCAGACGGGTCCGTTGCTGACGGGGCCGTCGGCGGCAAGCACCAGTGGACTCTGCTTGCCGGCGGCGATGGCACGCAGGCCCTTGATCGCCTCCTCGTGGTCGTGGGCCAGCACCACCGCGCGCGAGCGGCCGTGATTGCGCTTGGAGAGCGAGCGCCCGATCGATTCCAGCGACGACGCGCGGCCTTCTTCGCTGTCGATCCAGTCGGCCAGGTCGGTGGCGGCGGCCTTCTTGCGCGAGGTGAGAAAACCGGAAATGACCAGCGGCACAACCGGTGCGGGCTGTTCTCCGGATTCCAGCTCCTGACGACCGGCTTCGATCAGCCGCTTGGCCTCATCGGTCAGGCCGGGCAGCTGGTGACTGGTTTCGTCGTAGGCCGGAAATTCCGGCTCGTCGACGAATTCGCCGTACTCGTCCATCCGGACCCCGCCGACGTACACCGCGTCCTCGGAGGCCGACTCGGCGGTGACGTCTTGAGCTGGCTCGGGTTCCGGTTCGACCAGATCCGCCGGGAGCACCTCGCGCAGCACCAGGTGCGCGTTGGCGCCACCGAAGCCGAAGCCCGACACCCCGGCGATGGCGTGCCCGCTGTAACGCGGCCATTCCGAGACGGTGTCGTTGACCTTGAGGTGTTCCTTCTCGAAATCGATGTACGGGTTGGGCCCGGCATAGTTGATCGACGGGGGCAGCTTGTCGTGCTGCAGGGCCAGCGTCATCTTGGCCAGGCTGGCGGCGCCGGCTGCCGACTCCAGGTGGCCCACATTGGATTTCACCGCACCGAGCAGGGCGGGTTTGTCCGCAGCACGCCCCCGGCCGATGACCCGGCCCAGCGCGTCGGCCTCGATCGGGTCACCCAGGATGGTGCCGGTGCCGTGCGCTTCGACGTAGTCGACGTCGCGCGGGTCGATACCGGCGTCCTTGTACGCCCGGCGCAGAACCGCTTCCTGCGCATCGGGATTGGGCGCCAGCATCCCGTTGGAGCGGCCGTCGTGGTTGACCGCCGAGCCG
Source organism: Mycolicibacterium cosmeticum (assembly GCA_016197365.1). GTDB lineage: Bacteria > Actinomycetota > Actinomycetes > Mycobacteriales > Mycobacteriaceae > Mycobacterium > Mycobacterium cosmeticum_A. Next base: position 22,769 of record JACPVS010000030.1, read on the forward strand.
GCGATTACCGCCAGGATCGGGTCACCGTCGCGGCGGGCGTCCGAGAGCCGCTTGAACACCAGCATGCCGCCGCCCTCGGAGCGGGCGTAGCCGTCGGCATCGGCGGAGAAGGACTTGATCCGGCCGTCCGGTGCCAGCACACCGCCGACCTCGTCGAAACCGATGGTGACGATCGGGGTGATCATCGCGTTCACACCGCCGACCAGTGCGACATCGGCCTCACCGGAGCGCAGTGCCCGCACACCCTGGTGCGCGGCCACCAGCGAGCTGGAGCACGCGGTGTCCACCTGGACCGACGGGCCGCGGAAGTCGTAGAAGTACGACACCCGGTTGGCGACGATGGCACTGGACGTGCCGGTGATGGCGTACGGGTGGGCCACCGTCGGGTCCATCAGGGCCAGGAACTGGTAGTCGTTGTTCGAGCTGCCGATGTAGACGGCCACATTGCCGCCGCGCAGGCTGGACGCCGGAATCCGGGCGTGCTCCAGGGCCTCCCACGTCAACTCCAGCGCCAGGCGCTGCTGCGGGTCGATGTTGTCGGCCTCCATCTTCGACAGTGCGAAGAACTCGGAGTCGAAACCCTTGATGTCGGAGAGGTATCCGCCGCGGGTGCGGGCTTTGGCCACCCGCTCGGCGATGCGCGCCTCGCCGAGGAACTCCTCCCAGCGGCCCTCCGGCAGATCGGTGATCCCGCTACGGCCTTCCAGCAGCGCGGTCCACATCTCGTCTGGGGTGTTCATGTCACCCGGGAAACGGGTCGCCACTCCGACGATCGCGATGTCCTCGACGTCGTCGGGCCGCGACCAGTCGTCATCGCCGGTGTCCGCCGGTTCGGGCTCGCCCTCGACGATGACCTGGGCCAGCGACTCGATGGTGGGGTGCCGGAATGCGACGGTGGCCGTCAGGGCGACGCCGGTCAGGTCCTCGATGTCGGAGGCCATGGCGACGGCGTCCCGGGAGGACAGGCCGAGTTCGACCATAGGTGCCGATTCGTTGATGGTGTCCGCGGACTGCCCGGTGGCGTTGGCGATCCAGTTGCGCAGCCATTCGCGCATCTCGTTGACGGTCATGTCGAAGGCCGGAACCGCCCCGGCGGCGACATCAGACCCCGGAGCCGCCCCGGCGGCGACATCCGGGCTCAGAGCCGCCCCAGCGGCGACATCCGGGCTCAGAGCCGCCCCGGCGGCGACATCGGCGGCCGGGGTGGCGGCGGTTTCTGAATTTTCGATGTTTTCAGTCATTTCATTCACTTTCGCCGCCGTGCGGCCTGGATGACGGGCCGGTTGTCTGGCGGGGGTCAGTCAGCTTCGTCCGGGAAGGCGTTGGCGATCTTGCCGCTGCGCAGGCTGCCGTCGAGGTAGGCGGCGCGGCATGCGCGGCGTCCGATCTTGCCGCTGGAGGTCCGCGGGATGGCTCCGGCTGGGGTGAGCAGCACGTCGCGGACGGTGACGCCGTGGCGGACCGCGATGGCGGCGCGGATGTCGTCGACGACGGGGGCCAGGTCCAGCTTGTGCGAGCCGGGCGCGCGTTCACCCACGATGACGAGCTGCTCGGAGGTGTCCTCCGCGTCGAATTTCAGTCCGGCATGGGTGTTTTCGAACACCTCGGGAGGCAACTGGTTGGCCGGCACCGAGAATGCGGCGACGAATCCGGTACGCAGCGCCTTGCTGGATTCCTGCGCCGAGTACTCCAGGTCCTGCGGATAGTGGTTGCGGCCGTCGATGATCACCAGATCCTTCACGCGGCCGGTGATGTAGAGGTCGCCGTCGTAGAACGCGCCGAAGTCGCCGGTGCGCACCCAGGTCGCGTCGTCGGCGGCGCCTTCGGCGTGCGACGGGTTGGTCCGCGACTTGAGGGTGTTCTGGAAAGTCTCGCGGCTCTCCTCGGGCTTGCCCCAGTAGCCGGTGCCCATGTTCTGGCCGCTGATCCAGATCTCGCCGATCTGCCCGTCGGGCAGCTCGGTGGCCGACTCCGCGTCGACGATGACGGCCCATTCGGAGATGCCGACCTTGCCCGCCGAGGCCTGCGCCACCGCCTTGGGTGAATCGGCGGGCACCTCGATGATGTGGCCGGTGTTCAGCGCATCACGGTCGACGGTGATGATCTTGGGCTCTTCGGCGGCCGGGGTGGTCGAGACGAACAGCGTCGCCTCCGCCAGGCCGTAGGACGGCTTGATCGCCTTGGGCGGGAAGCCGAACGGGGCGAACGCCTCGTTGAACCGGCGCACGGTGGCCGCCGAGATGGGCTCGCTGCCGTTGAGAACCGCCTTGACGTGGGACAGGTCGGGTGCGTTCTCGGAGTCTTTCGGTACGCCGCGGGCGGCGGCGTGGTCGAAGGCGAAATTAGGGGCCACCGAGATCACGCCGCCGGTGTCGTCGGGCTTGAAGCCCATCTCCCGGATCCAGCGCTCGGGCCGGCGCACGAAGGCCGCCGGGGTCATGAAGGTGAAGTAGTGACCGATCATCGGGGCAATCAGCGCGGTGATCAGCCCCATGTCGTGGAAGAACGGCAGCCAGGACAGGCCGCGGTCGCCTTCCTCGCCTTCCAGCGCCTCGACGACCTGCAGCACGTTGGTGGCCAGGTTCAGATGGGTGATCTGCACACCGGTGGGGATGCGGGTGGAACCGGAGGTGTACTGCAGGTACGCGATGGTTTCCTCGGTGGCCGTCTCCTCCACCCAGGTGGCGGCGACGTCGGCGGGCACCGCATCCACGGCGATCACCCGGGGGCGCTGGTTGGCCGGCCGGCTGCGGAAGAACTTGCGGACGCCCTCGGCGGCCTCGGTGGTGGTCAGGATGGCCGACGGGTTGCAGTTGTCCAACACCGCGTGCAGGCGGCCCACGTGGCCCGGCTCGGACGGGTCGAACAGCGGCACGGCTATGCGGCCGGCGTAGAGGGCACCGAAGAAGGCGACGAGGTAGTCGAGGTTCTGCGGGCATAGGATCGCCACCCGGTCGCCGGGTTGGGTGACCTGCTGCAGCCGCGCGGCGACCGCCTTGTTCTTGGCGCTGAACTGCGCCCAGGTGAGGTCGCGGGCCACTCCGTCACGTTCGGTGGAGTAGTCGAGGAAGCGGTACGCCAGCTTGTCGCCACGGACCTTGGCCCAGCGCTCGACGTGGGAGACGATGCTGGCTCCATCGGGGAACTTGATCTGACCGTCCTTGATGAACGGGTTATGGAACGGCATCAAACTCTCCTGTCACAGCACACTCTTCGCTCGGTCGTCGCGAGCCCCGGCGATCGTACCGGGACCGCTCGATCTCCCCCCTCGGACGACCGACACCACTCTTAGTTTTTTCTTAATGTTAAGCGACCGATTCCCGCAGGCCAAATCTGGTTACCGGCGAGTCGGGGATCTGGGCGAGCGAAGCGACGGCGGTGGGGTGCCTGCCTCAGCTGTGCTTGGGGTGCGGAGCGTTCTCCAGCAGGTTGCGGGCCCACTGCTCCGTCCACTGGGTGGCCGTCTGGCCGTCCAGGCTCCAGAACTGCGGCGTGTTGTACAGCGCGTGCACGGGCCCTGCGGTGCTGCCCAGCAGGGTCTGCAGGGTCGCGGGCAGGTTGCCCACCGAGAACGCCTCCTCGGGGGCGGCGCAGATCAGGTCGCCGTTACCGCAGATCTGATAGGTGCGGTCGTTTAGAGCGCCGAAGCCGCCGTCGCGGGGGCCCGTCATGGCCAGACCCAGCGCCGACAGCATCGGCACCTCGTGCAACGTGATCTCGGCGCCCTGCCCCGGCGGATTCGCGGGCAGGTTCTGGCCGACGTTGTCCTGGCGCCTGCCGTCCGCGATGAGCGTCACGCCGAGCACCAGGTCCTGGTCCACCGGGCCGCGGCCGTTGCCGATGTCGCTGGCCAGATCGCCGCCGATCACCGCGCCCTGGGAGAAGCCGGCGATCACATAACTGGTCAACGGGCACCGGTTGTTGATGTCCGTCAACGCCTTGACCGCGTTCTTCATCCCCTCGGCGCGGGAGTCGTTGTAGGACATCTGCCCGTCCGCGGAGAACGGGTTATGGAACTGCGCGGTGTACGGGACGGTGTAGACCTGCACCCGGTCCGGACCGAACTGCTGCAGCAACGGGTTGGTGACGTTCAGCAGCAGCGCCAGCGGGAACTGCACCGGGTTGTTCGGGTCGAGCACCGGAGAGGACTCCCAGGTGCCGGGGATCGACAGCAGGAACACATCCGGGCAGCTGGCGTCCTGCGACTCGGGGCGCGGCTTGCTGGTCGACGGTGCGCTGCTCTGTTGCTGGCCTGACGGGGGCGGCGTCGACGGCGTGGCCAGCGGTGGGGACTCCGGCTGGCGCAGCCAGACCACCAGCGCGGCGACGATCACCGCCACCAGGACGGCGACGGCCCCGGCCGCGGCCACCGCGAGAATCCGGTGGCGTTTGCGATTGTTCGCCATAGTTCTGAGCGCTCCTCAAGTCAACGCCGGCCTGCTTGTAATCCGCGGGGCGCGGTCAGCAGAGCTGGTCGGTCGCGATGCGAATGTAGTCGGCGGTGACGGAGTCGACCTCACCCGTCGGCGGCGCTGTCGAGCTGACGTGCGCCTCACGGACATCCGCCCGCACCAACGGCAGCACGAAGTCCCACACCGCCTGATCGGTCTGCTTCGCCGCGCGGGCCTGGCAGACGTAGGACCCGATGGTCAGCGCGATGATCTCGTCGGACGGGTGCACGCCGGACGTCCCCAGCGCGTCCAGATAGGACTGCTGCTGATGCGACATCGGCATGTGCTCGTGCCGCCCGCCGGTTGCACTGGCCGCCGGCGGCGCGATGCTGCCCAACCCGTCGGTGTGCCCCGCGGACTGCGACGACGGCAGCCCGATGGTGGTGATGACGTCGTCACTGAACGAACATCCGCACGCCGCCACCGCGGTGGAGGCCAGCATCAGCGGGGTCAGCACCAGGGCGGGTCTCTTTGCCAGACCCGCTGTCCACCGGTGGTTACGCAGCACGGTTCCACGGTACCGGCTCTCCCGCGCAGGCCCCGGCGTGAGACAAGCCCGAGACGATGCCGTGACTGTGGCGTTGGTCGCAGCGGGTCGAACCGGGGTCAGCGGATGGCGGCCGAGAGGTCGCCGGACAGCGCCGCCAGTTGCGGGCCCCAGCTGCTCCAGTCGTGCTGTCCACCGGTCGGGAAGTCGAAGTGCCCGTTGCGGCCGCCGAGGCCGCGGTAATGCGAGTAGAAGGCCCGGTTGCTGCCCTGGGCCTGATCGCAGTAGCCGATCATCGCGGCCGGGTCGGCACATGTCAGGGTCTGCGGGCTGAACACCCAGATGCGGGTGTTGTTGTCCGCCAACAGCTGTACGTGGGCGTCGGGGTCGTGCCACTTCCACCGGCCGAACTGCGCGGGCCCCCACATGTTCTGGGTGTTGACCCCGCCGAACTGCGCCATCCCCGCGGTGATCGCGCCGTTGAGGAAGGTGTTGCCGACGGTGAGGAAGCCCGACATCGACCCGGCGTAGCGGAAGCGGTCCGGATGGAACTCCGCCAGCGTCAGCGCCGCGGTGCCACCCTGCGCCGCACCGACGATGCCGTGCCCGGAGGGGGCCAGGCCCTTGTTGGCCGCCAGCCAGTCCGGCAGTTCCTGGGACAGGAACGTCTCCCACTGCTTGCTGCCGTCCTGCTCCCAGTTGGTGTACATGCTGAACGCGCCACCGGCCGGGGCGGCCACCGAGATGCCCTTACCGGCAAGCGTGTTGAACGCACCCGCGCCCACCCAGTTGCTCACGTCTGGGCCGGCGTTGAAGGCGTCGAGCAGATAGACCGCGTGCGGGCCACCGCCCTGGAAGGCCACCGGGATGTCGCGGCCCATCGCCGCCGAGGGGACCTGGAGGTATTCGATGCCGTCGGCCTTGGCGGGGGTGTCGACCGTTCCCGCGGCCGACCACAGGCCCAGCGCCAGCAGCACTGCGCAGGTCGCCTGCGCGGCTCGACGGATCGTCGCGTGCATATCCCACCTCATCCTGGTCACCGATCTCTCCCCACCACCGCGTTGTAGTGAATCACATCACTGACGCCCGTTGCTTTCGAAACGATCCAGAAACGACCGACGGCGGCGACCCCGAAGGGTCACCGCCGTCAGTCTTCAGTTGTTCGTCGCTGTGCCGCGGATCAGGCGGTCGGCACGGCTCCCAGCACGCGCTGCATGTCCGGCTTCATGGCCTGCAGCTGCTGGCCCCAGTACGGCCAGTCGTGCACGCCGTTCTCCGGGAAGTTGAACACGGCGTTGGTGCCGCCGTTGGCGATGTAGGTGTCCCGGAAGGTCTTGTTGGTACGGATGGTCAAGCCTTCGAGGAACTTCGCGTTGAACAGGTTGCCCTGGCTGGCGCCGCCGCTGAGCTCGGACGGGGTGCCGTTGCCGCAGTAGACCCAGAGCCGGGTGTTGTTGGCGATCAGCTGGTTGATGTTCACCAGCGGGTCGTTGCGCTTCCACGCGCTGCCCGCGTCGCCCGTCTTGCCCCACATGTCGTCGGCCTTGTAGCCGCCGGCGTCACCCATGGAGATGTTGACCAGGAAGGGCCACCAGCCCTCGGACAGGTTCAGGAAGCCCGACATCGAGCCGGCGTAGATGAACTGCTGCGGGTGGTAGATCGCCAGCGTCATCGCGGCCGAACCGGCCATCGACAGACCGACGGCCGCGCCACCGGTGGGCTTGACCTGACGGTTGGCCTGCAGCCATGCCGGCAGTTCCTGGGTCAGGAAGGTCTCCCACTTGTACGTGGAGCAACCGGCCTTGCCGCAGGCCTGCTTGTACCAGTCGGAGTAAAAGCTGGACTGGCCACCGACGGGCATGACCATCGAGATGCCCGAGCCGTTGTACCACTCGAATGCGGCCGTGTTGATGTCCCAGCCGTTGAAGTCGTCCTGCGCGCGCAGCCCGTCCAGCATGTACACCGCCGGCGAGTTCGCACCACCGCTCTGGAACTGGATCCGGATGTCGCGGCCCATGCCGGCCGACGGAACGTCCAGGTATTCGACCGGGAGACCCGGCCGGGAGAAGGCACCAGCAGTCGCCGAGCCTCCGACAACGCCCACCAAACCGGGCAGTACCGCGGCCGCTGCGGCCGCGACCACCACTCGGCGCGTGGCGCCGCGAATTTTCCCAACGAAACTCATAACTGCTTACCAATCCATTCTGTCGTGTGCCGCACCCGGTCGGTGTGCGCCGGTCCGGGCCGCATTGCCCGTGTAGTCAATCACAAGTCTGTGTGACTCTCTCTTCCGCGAAAGTCCGCCCCTGTCACCGAAATGGTCCCGTTTCACTCCTGCCTCAGCCGTTCAGGGTGGCGATGAGATCGGGTTTGAGAGCCTGCAATTGGGCGCCCCAGTACGCCCACGAATGGTTCCCCGAGGAAGGGAACTGGAAGGTCGCGTTGCGGCCGCCGGCAGCGGTGTAGCGATCCTGGAATCGCTTGTTGCTGCCGATCGCCAGCCCCTCCAGGCTGTCGGCGTTCAGCTTCTGGCCGGGGTCGGCGTTCTCGTCGATCGGCGTCGACCCGCCGGGCGCGCAGTAGACCCACAGGCGGGTGCCGTTGGCCACCAGCCTGCCCACCTGTTCGACGGGGTCGTTGCGCTTCCAGGCGGGGTCCCAGGGTGGGCCCCACATGTTGTCGACGTTGTAGCCGCCGGCGTCGAGCATCGCGACCCGGATGGCCTGCTTCATGAACACCGTCGACGGGTTGAGGAACCCGGACAGCGACGCGGCATAACTGAACTGCTGCGGGTGATAGGCGGCCAGCGTCAGGGCCGCCCCACCTGCCATGGACAGCCCGACGACCCCGTTGCGCGAACTGGAGATCTGCTTGTTGGCTGCCAGCCACTGCGGCAGCTCGTTGGCGAGGAAGGTCTCCCACTTGTAGGTGTAGCCCTGGCTGTTGAAGGACGACGGCGAGTACCAGTCGCTGTAGAAGCTGGACTGCCCGCCGACGGGCATCACGACCGAGACGCCGGAACCGTAGAACCACTCGAAGGCGGCGGTGTTGATGTCCCAGCCGTTGTAGTCGTCCTGGGCGCGCAGGCCGTCGAGCAGGTAGACGGCGCGACTGCTGGGCGCCGCCTGAGTCGATGTCGGCGCGGGGGACGTTCCGGTACCCGGTGCGGGCGCCGGTGCGCCTCCGGTCCCCTGGAACTCGACCCGGATGTTGCGGTTCATCGCCGCGGAGAACACGTCGAGATATTCGACCGGCAGCCCTTCACGCGAGAACGCGTGGGCAGCGGGCAGCGGCACCACCAGCGCGGCGACCGTGGTGACAAGCGTCACCAGCACCGCGCGCAGCGGTCCTGTGATCAGCTTCACACCTTTGGTCCTGCGCATGCGTCGTTCATCCATTCCGTTTCACAGGCAATGCGATGCTTCGCATTTCAAGGCCGGAGTCCCCCGAGCGGGGGCACCAGTGCCTCCACGCTTCTTGTATCGCCACAACATAGCCGGGGCGTTACGAGACCACCAAAACCCTAGGGGCCCGTAGCGGGCATTCCGGTGTAGGGCGGAACCTTCGGCGGCGGGGCCACCAGGCCGCAGCGATACAGCTCATAGAGGGGAACCCGGTCGATCCGGTAACTGCCGAACTGCAGCGCGTGGGTGAGGTTGGACAGGAACAACCGGGGCGTCAGGTTGCCGCGCACGGAGTTCAGGATCACGTGGGTTTCCGGACACGTGAGCGCCACCTCGGCCTGGGCAATCCAGTCCTCGTCCAGGTAGACCGGGATATAGGGCCGCTCCTTGAGGAACGGGCCCTCGGCGACGGCCCAGTCGGGGAACAGGTTCTTGTCGTGACCGATGCGGGCGTCCTCGAGGCGCGCGGTGTGCGCGGCCAAGGTGTTCACCAGACCGATCTGGTCGATCACCCGGACATCGAGCCCGACATTCATGCCCAACATGCCCATATTGGTGAAAAAGACTGTGTGCGGACCGGTTTCGCCGTTCCGATAGAGCTTGTCCGGTGGGGGTGGCTTGGCGGGCACCACATCCCAGCGGTCGTAGTCACCCGACGGCAGCAGCAGGGCACCGTCGGGGGTGTTGTTGATGGCGGTGAGCACCGCGCGCATCCGCGGATAGTCCAGGTAGTCCGCCGCGGTCAGCGGATGCGCATGCCCGGTGGCCTGGGCATAGAAACGCCGCTCGTCGACGATGCCCGAGTACGTCACCCTGGTGGCGTCGGCGCCCATGCCGGGCGAATTCGCCGCCCACAGTGACCATCCCGCGATCGCCAGCCACAGCACGCTCGTCACCCCTGCCAGCAGATAGCCGGTCTGCCTGCTGACGCGCGCCTCCTCCGGAACCCGGACCGGGATCACCGAAAGCGGTGCCAGCACACAGAACAACGCGGTGAGCAGCACCCGCCCGTGCATGAAGTCACCACCCTGGCGAATCCAGTACACGGCCTGCAGCAGACCACTGCCGACCATGAATACGACCACCGCGGTGGGGCTTTGCACGATCCGCGCCGCACGGCTCGGCCGGTGCGCGGCCCCGTTCGGCTCGACCTGCCGGATGGTCCACGGGTGCGATCGGCCCCGCAGCAACACCACCGCGAGCAGCACCACCAGTACCAGCGGCACCCAGAGCAGATACGGGTTGTTGAAGTTGGTCAGGTACTCGAAACCCTGCGCCCATTTCGAGCCCGAGGCGTCCTTGGCGATGGCGGTCTGCGGGACCGCCAGCGCGTAGTACCCCATCCGGAAGATCTGATAGCCCACCGGCAATGCACCACCGGCTGCCACGATCAGGAACCGGCGTCCCCAACTCGGTTCGGCCACCAGCATCATCAGAAGAGCGACACCGCCGAGCAGGGCCAGTTCCGGGCGCACCAACACGCTCAGCCCCGCGACGAAGGCCAGCGCCGCGAGGAACACCGCGCCCTGGCGCCGCTGCCCGGGCAGCCGCTGCGACTGCGACCAGGCCACCATCAACCACCACAGCAGGCCGACATAGGCCAGCACCAAACCGTTTTCGAGGCCGGAGGTGGCGAAGTCGCGGGCCGGCGGGACCGCGATGTAGATCAGCGCACCGGCGGGCAGCAACACCGCCTGGCGACCCGTCAGACCCGGCGCGTACAAACGCCCGGTGCCCAGCATCATCATCACCACGCCGGCAACCGAGAACACCAGGGCCAGCGTCAGTGCGACGTACTCCAGGCGCACGGGCCCGCTGAGCCAGCTCGCACCGTAGATCAGGTAGGTCCACAGGGTGGAGGTGTTGGACTCCACGCGTTCCCCGGCGTTGAACACGGGCCCGTTGCCCGCCAACAGGTTCCGCACCGTACGCAACACGATGAGACCGTCGTCGGCGATCCAGCGCCGTTGCCAGGCACCCCAGCCAAAGAGTCCGGCCACCACGACCACCGAGACCCACAGGCTGATCCGCACCGATGTGCTGTAGCGGAACGACGGCCAACCGGACAACCACGCCGCGATGGCGCGGCCGGCGCGGTCAGCCGAAGTAGGCAGCGGCACCGATTGTTCCGATCAACGCCAGCGCGAGCAGCTGGAGTACCCGGTCACCCAGGGCGATGTCCTCCGGTTCACCCGCCTCGCCGCCGTCGATGTCGACGCCATAGCGCAGGATCGCGATGGTGAACGGGATGATCGACACGGCCCACCACGACGCCGACCCGCCGTCACGTTCGAAGGCGAACAGGGCGTAGCACAAGACCACGGCGGTGGCGGCCAGCGTCCAGACGAAGCGCAGATAGGAACTGGTGTAGCTCTCCAGCGACTTACGGATCTTGGCGCCGGTGCGCTCGGCCAGTTGCAGCTCGGCATAACGCTTACCGGCCGCCATGAACAGCGAGCCGAACGCCATGACCAACAGGAACCATTGCGACAACTGGATATTGGTGGCGGCGCCACCGGCGATCGCCCGGATCAGGTAGGCCGACGAGACGATGCAGATGTCGAGCACCGCCTGGTGCTTGAGGCCGAAGCAGTACGCCAGTTGAATGGCGATGTAGACCGCGATGACCACCGCGAGATTGGGACTGACCAGATAGCTGAGAGCCACCGCCGCCACGCCCAGCACGGCGGCCAGGCCGTAAGCCAACGACTCGGGGACCACCCCCGCCGCGATCGGCCTGAACCGCTTGGTCGGGTGCTGCCGATCCGCCTCGACGTCGCGGGCGTCGTTGATCAGGTAGATACACGACGCCGCCATGCTGAACACCACGAATGCCGCGGCAACGCGGGACGCCAGGAAGCCGTAGTCGTATTGGACGTCGGTGCCCAGGGCGGCCAGCGGCGCGGCGAGCACCAGCAGGTTCTTCACCCATTGCCGCGGGCGAAGCGCCTTGATCACCCCGGTGAAGAGGTTCTTGGGCGGGCCGAGGGTCGACGCCGGCGCTTCTTCACTCACTGCACGACTCCTTCACCCAGTTTTTCTGAGATCGCCCCCACCGTCTTGGCCGTCAGTGCACCGACCACCACGCCGGTGAGGACGTCCGTCGGGTAATGCACCCCGAGCACCAAGCGCGACAGCGCCATCGGCGGGATCACCAACCACGGCAGCCGCGATCCGGTGGCCCGGCCGATCAGGATGGCGGCCGCGGTGGTCGAGGTGGCGTGCGCCGACGGGAAGCTCAACCGGCTCGGTGTCGCGACGTTCACGGCGATCGCCGGGTTGTGCGGGCGTTCACGTTTCACCACGCGCTTGATCACCACCGCCGCCGCGTGGGCGGCGAAGGCTCCGATGCCGGCGGCCAGCCAGGCCCGGTGACGCTGCGGCGCCAGCACGGCACCGAGCGCGGCGACGCCGACCCAGCCCGCGCTGTGCTCACCGAAATGCGAAAGGACGCGCGCGGCGGGGAGCACTCCCGGCCGGCCGGCCAGCGTGGCCTGCACCACCACCAGCGCGGTCTCCTCGCGCGTCAGATCGCCTGCCACATCACGCCTTTTCCAAAGAGGTGGTCTCGGCGTGCGCGTTGAGCACGGCCTCCCAGCGCTGGGTGCTGGTGAGTTCGGGCAGCGCGGCGCGGTACACCTTGCGCATCCGGTTGAACTTGCGGGCCAGCAGTGCCTGTCGCTTGACCGACTCGCGCAGCAGCTCGAACATCTTCTCGCGGTCCCGCTGGCGGTACACCACGCCACGGCCGTCGGCCGTGGTGACCGTGACGCCGTCGACCTTGCACAGCGAGAACCAGCGCGCGTCCTGGGTGGCGACGTTGATCTGTGGGCGCACATGGTGTTCGGGATCGTGGGCGGTCAGCTGGTAGAGCAACCCTCGGGCCAGCCGGTAGGAGATCGATACCGGGCCGACCGGGATCTTGACCTTCCTGCGCCACTTCTTGTCCGACGGGGTGGGCAGCGTGGTGGCACTCGCAAGCACGACGGCGTCCGGGAATTCCTGGCGCATCGCCCGGATCTCGGGCAGCGCCGACTCCAGGATGGAGAAGATGTGCTCGGGGCCGGCCAGGAAGTCGTCCATCGCCTTGTTCTGGATGGCGACCGTCGAATACTCAAGGCAGAGAAGGTGTTTCAGAGTCGCCTTGAGATGGCTGGCGATCAGTCCCTTGACATCGCCGTCCCAGTGCAGCGCCGCCACCACCAGGCGGTTGCGCAGGTGGAAGTACGCCTGCCAGTCGATGGCGTCGTCCTTGTCGCTCCACGCCATGTGCCAGATGGCCGCGCCCGGCAGCGTCACCGTCGGGTAGCCGTGCTCACCGGCGCGCAGTCCGTAGTCGGCGTCGTCCCACTTGATGAACAGCGGCAGCGGCTGACCGAGCTCCTCGGCGACCTGGCGCGGGATCATGCACATCCACCAGCCGTTGTAGTCGACATCGATGCGGCGGTGCAGGATCCGGCTGCGGTATTCCTCTTCGTCGTTGAGCGGGTACTTGGCGAAGTTGTGGTCGTACTCGGTGTTGACCGCGCCGGTCCACATGAAGTTCTCCGAGTCGACCATCTCGCCCATCACGTGCAGGTGTGACGGCTCCTGCAGGTTGAGCATCTGGCCACCGATCAGGGTGGGCACCTTCGCGAACCGGCTCAGGGCCAGCGCGCGCAGGATCGAGTCCGGCTCGATGCGGATGTCGTCGTCCATGAACAGGATCTGCTGGCAGTCCGTGTTCTTCAGCGCCTCGTACATCACCCGGCTGTATCCGCCGGAGCCGCCGAGGTTGGGCTGGTTGTGGATGGTGAGCCGGTCGCCCAGCGGGGTGGCCGCCGCGGCGAAACCGGGGTGGTCCTTGGCCTTGTTGTTGCCCTGGTCGGACACGATGACCGCGGTGATGACCTTGTCCACCAAGGGATCCGAGGTCAGGGCCGCGAGCGCGTTGACGCAGTCGGCAGGCCGGTTGAACGTCGGGATACCGAGCGCGATGTCGGCCACACCGGGCGCCGGGACCGGTGCGTACCAGCCCGCGCTGCGCACCGTCACCGGCGAATCGGTGGTGATGTCGAACCAGATCCAGCCGCCGTCTTCAAAGGGTTCCAGGCCCATCTCGAACTCGGCGACGCCGGAATCGACGATTTCGGTGCCGCCCACCGTGATTCGCGCCCCGGTCGCCTTGGACCGGTACACGTCGACGCGGGCGCTGCCGGTGATCTCGACCCGCAGCACCACCGATTCCAGGATCGACCAGCGCCGCCAGTAGCTGGCGGGGAACGCGTTGAAGTAGGTGGCGAACGACACCTCGGATTCGGTACCGATCTCCAGCGTGGTGCGGCTCGGGGCGTGCGCTCGCCGCGCGTTGGTGGCCGACTCCTCGAGGTAGAGCTGGCGCACGTCGAGCGGTTCGCCCGGCCGCGGCAGGATGACCCGGGACAGCAGGCTGACGGCCCGCGACTCGACGCCTTCGAGCGCGCCGGAGGGGATGTCACTCATGGATTGCTGCTTTCGTCTGAGGCCGGCAGCGGCGCGCCGTCGCGCAGGTGCGGGGCCAGGATGTTGTCGTACATGTTGAGCGCACTGGCGATGGCCATGTGCATGTCGAGGTACTGATAGGTGCCCAGGCGGCCACCGAACAGGACCGCTGCGGCAGCCGTTTCGGCCCGGGCCCGCTCGCGGTAGCCGGCCAGCAGCGTCCGGTCGGCCTCGGTGTTGATCGGGTAGTAGGGCTCGTCGTCGTTCTCGGCGAAGCGGGAGTACTCCCGCATGATGACCGTCTTGTCGGCCGGGTAGTCACGCTCCGGGTGGAAGTGCCGGAACTCGTGGATGCGGGTGAAGGGCACATCACCGTCGTTGTAGTTCATGACGGGCGTGCCCTGGAAGTCACCGGTCGCCAGGACCTCGGTCTCGAAGTCCAGGGTGCGCCAGCCGAGCCGGCCATCGACATAGTCGAAATAGCGGTCCAGCGGGCCGGTGTACACCACCGGCGCATCGGGGCTCTCGGCGCGGAGTTCGTCGCGGACGTCGAACCAGTCGGTGTCCAGCCGGATCTCGATCCGGTCGTCGGCGGCCATGTTCTGCAGCCACGCGGTGTACCCGTCGGCAGGCAGACCTTCATAGGTGTCGTTGAAGTAGCGGTTGTCGAAGTTGTACCGGACCGGCAGCCGGTTGATGATCGCCGCGGGCAGGGTGGCGGGGTCGGTCTGCCACTGCTTGGCGGTGTAGTGCTTGACGAACGCCTCGTAGAGCGGGCGGCCGATCAGCGAGATGGCCTTCTCTTCCAGGTTCTGCGCGTCGCCGGTCTCGATCTCGGCCGACTGCTCGGCGATCAGTGCGCGGGCCTCGTCCGGGGAGAAGTACCGGCCGAAGAACTGGGACACCAGACCCAGGCCCATCGGGAACTGGTAAGCCTGGCCTTTGTGCAGCGCGAACACGCGGTGCTGGTAGCCGGTGAAGTCGGTGAACTGGCGCACGTAGTCCCACACCCGCTTGTTACTGGTGTGGAAGAGGTGGGCGCCGTACTTGTGGATCTCGATACCGGTTTCCGGTTCGGGCTCCGAGTAGGCGTTGCCGCCGAGGTGGGACCGGCGGTCGACCACCAGCACCTTTTTGTTCAATTGGGTTGCGGCGCGTTCGGCGATGGTCAGGCCGAAGAACCCTGAGCCCACTACGAGGAGGTCGTAACGACCGGTGGAAGGGCGCGCGGCGACCCGGGCAGATTGATCGGTCATCGGCAGCAAGGGTATCCGACCGGCCCCCACCCACCCGAAACGTGTGACGGCGAGACGTTATCGGCAGGTCGCAATTCGCTCACGATTCAATATCGTCACTCCAGACTCACTAGTCACACCAGTACCATCGATCACGTTGGAAGACGGCGTTTTCGGAGCTGATGGCAAGGCACAGGACCTCAGGAAGTCAACGTCGCCGACGCTCCACCGAAACACATACCGCAAACACGTAGTCCATGTATTGAGGAGACTTCCGTGCCTAACCGACGTCGACGCAAGCTCTCGACAGCCATGAGCGCAGTCGCCGCCCTGGCCGTCGCAAGTCCAGTTGCAGTAGCTGCGATCTCAGAACTACCCGCGAACAACGGACAACCCCAGCACCGCCAGTTCGTGCAGGCCGCGCTGATCACCGACCTGCCCGGTGAACTGATCTCGGCCCTGTCCCAGGGACTGTCCCAGTTCGGCGTCAACCTGCCGCCGATGCCGACGGGCATGCTCACCGGCTCGCCCGCGGCCAGCCCCGTGCTGACCTCTCCCGGCCTGGGCGCCACCGGCCTGACCTCGCCGCTGTCACCGGGCCTGGGCGCAACGCCCGGTCTGATGCCGCCCGCGGCGGCCACCGGGTTGACGCCCGGCCTGGGCCTGCCGGGAGCGCCGGCCTCGCCGCTGGCGCCGGGACTCAGCGTGCCGCCGATCAACGCGACGACGCCCTCGCTGAGCCCCACGTCGCTGACCGATCCGCTCAACACCAATCCCGGCCTGACCGGTGCGACACCGGGTCTGACGTCGCCGTTGACGCCGAGCCTGGCCACCCCGGCAGGCCTGGGCACCACAGGCCTGGGTACCCCCGGCCTGGGTACGCCCGGCCTCGGGACCACCGGCCTCGGGCTTCCCGGTGAGGTGCCGATCTCGGCGCCGATCGGGCTGGACCCGATGGCGGGCACGTACCCGATCCTCGGTGGCGATCCCGGTCTCGGACTCGGCGCTCCGGCCGCGGCCAGCGGCAGCGGCGGGCTGATCGGCGACCTCAGCAGTGCGGCGAATCAACTCGGCGCCGGCCAGGCGATCGATCTGCTCAAGGGCATGGTGATGCCGGCCATCCAGTCGGCCATCAAGCAGGCGGCACCCGCCGCGGCGGCAGCGGCTCCGGCCGCAGCGGCGGCACCCGCCCTGGCGGCCGCCCCGGCCGCCATCGCTCAGGTCGCTTCGGGCGCGGGCGCCTGACCCGGCACAGCCCATCAAAAGCCTGTCACCGAACGGCACCGCAGAAGCCCTTCCGGCTCTGCGGTGCCGTTATGTGATGAGCAGAATTCATGTCGTGTCGAAACTCTGGTAACACCAGACCCATACGTAACATCAGGGCGTGTCGCGTCGTCGTCCTGCACCCTCACTGCTGCTGTCAGCGGTCGTGGGCACGGTTGTGATCCTGCCGTGGGCGGTCAACGGCGTGCCCCAGAATCCCGGTCCCCCGCCCGTCGTCATCAGCCAACAGCCGCTGGCCGGACTGGGCGGTGCCGACGCGGCCGGTGAGACCATCCGCGAAGTCCACCAGGACACCCCGTTCTCGATGGTGGCCATCACCGCCGACGACCTGGACGGCACCACCGCACGGGTTCGGGCCAAGCAACCCGACGGCGCGTGGGGACCCTGGTACGAGACGGAGACCCTCGAAGGCGTCGGCCCGCAAGGCAAGACCACGCACGGCACCGAGCCGGTGTTCGTCGGACGCACCACCACCGTGCAGATCTCCGTCACGCATGCGCCGCCACCCGCGCATCCCAAGCCAGATCTCGGCTATATCCCGGCCAACGTCGAGCAGCCGCTGCCCATGAACGTCAATGCCGTGCTGATCAGCCCGCCCAAGGCGCCGGTGGACGTGCAGTTCAACCCGCCGGCCGCCGCGACGACCATTCCCGGCCAGCCTCCGAACATCATCAGCCGCGCCCAGTGGGGCGCCGACGAGGGCATGAAGTGCGGCGCACCCATCTACGACCGGGGCGTGCGCGCCGGCGTCGTGCACCACACCGCGGGCAGCAACGACTACCTGCCCGAGGACTCCGCGGCGATCGTGCGGTCGATCTACGAGTACCACGCCCGCACGCTGGGCTGGTGCGACATCGCCTACAACGCCATGGTCGACAAGTACGGGCAGGTGTTCGAAGGCCGCGCGGGCGGGATGGACCGGCCGGTCCAGGGCGCGCACACCGGTGGGTTCAACACCGACACCTGGGGTGTGGCGATGCTCGGCGACTTCGACGTCGTGCCGCCGACCCCCGTCCAGCTGCGCACGGTGGGCAGGCTGCTGGGCTGGCGGCTCGGGCTCGACCATGTCGACCCGCTGGGCACCGTCGCGCTGACCTCGGCGGGCGGCGGTTTCACCAAGTTCCCGCAAGGCGCCGTGGAAACCCTGCCCACGATCTTCACCCACCGCGACGTCGGCAACACCGACTGCCCGGGCAACGCCGCATACGCCCTGATGCCCGTGCTGCGCGATATCGCCGCCCGGTTCAACCGGCCCGCCGGCCCCGCCGACCTGGTGGACACGCTGCGCGGCGGCGCGATCTTCGCCAGGTGGCAGGCGATGGGCGCGGACAAGGGCCCGCTCGGTGTGCCCACCTCGCCCGAAGCCGCCGGCGACGGCGCGGCCCGCTATGTGACCTTCGATCGCGGGGCCATGTACTGGTCACCGGTCAGCGGCGCGCAACCGGTGACCGGGGCGATCTACGACGCCTGGGGCTCGCTGGGTTTCGAGCGTGGCGCACTGGGCCTGCCCACCAGCGGCGAGATCAACGAACCGCTGTGGATCGTGCAGAACTTCCAGCACGGCACCCTGAACTTCGACCGGGAGACCGGCGAGATCACCCGCGTCACCGACGGTGTGCCGCTGAAGCTGCCCGCACCGAATCACTCACCGATCCAGATGGAGCGGTTCACCCCGATCGACGCGCGCTGATTCATTTCCCGTCGCTTCGCTCGCCCGCTGCATTACATCCACCAGCGTTCGAGCACCCGCGCCACGCCGTCCTCGGCGTTGGTGCCGGTGACCTCGTCGGCCGCGGCCAGCGCATCCGGATGCGCGTTGCCCATCGCGACACCCAGGCCCGCCCAGCGCAGCATCGGGACGTCGTTGGGCATGTCCCCGAATGTCACCACGTCCGCAGCGAGGATGCCCAGCGGCCGGGCCACCTCGTCGATCCCGGTCGCCTTGCTGATGCCCAGCGGCACCACCTCGATCAGACCGTTGTTGGTGGAGTACGTCAGGTCGCCCGCAGCGCCGATGTGCGGGGCCAGCGCCTCGGCCATGTCCGCGCTGCGCGCGCCGGACTTACGGATCAGCAGCTTGACCGCGGGGGCACTGAGCAGGTCCTCCAGCGACACCTCGGTGTTGTCGGGGTTCAGCCACGCATGCTCATAGCCCGGTGAACTGACGAACTGCGGGGTGGCCGCGTCGTGCGCGCTGCGACCCACCCGCTCGACCGCCAGGCCCGCTCCCGGGATGATCGCGGTGGCGATGTCGGCCAGCACGGCGAGCACCTCCGCCGAGAGGGTGCGGGCGGACACGATGCGATCGGTCGCCGAGTCGTAGATCACGGCGCCGTTGGCGCAGACCGCCATGGGCGCGAAGCCCAGTTGCTCGACCACCGGGGGCACCCAGCGCGGCGGCCGGCCGGTGGCCAGCACGAACTGGGCGCCGGCGTCGACGGCGGCGTGCACCGCGGCCCTGGTCCTGGCGGTGACGTGTTCGTCCTCGTCGAGCAGCGTGCCGTCGACGTCGGTGGCGATGAGAGTGGGCAGCATCCCTATTCCGGCGCCTCACCGGCGCGCTGGGCCCGGCGGGCGGCCTTCTCCGCAGCCTCGTCGGCATCCATCCGGTTGGCCTCGGCCAGCGTCGGCGCACCGCCGCCGAGGCGGTGCGGAACCCAGAACTCGCCGGCCGGATGCTGCCCGTACTCGTCCTGAACCCGCTCCAGCAGGTGCTGCATCCGGGAATGCAGCAGGGCGGTCAGCTCGGCGGCAGGCAGCGTCGGGTAGATGGGTTCGCCGACGGCGACCGTGATGGGCACCTTCGGCCTGCGCATATTGCGCGGATGACCCTTGGTCCAGACGCGCTGGGCGCCCCAGACGATGTGCGGGACGATCGGCACGTCGGCCGCGATGGCCATCCGCGCGGCGCCGGACTTGAAGTCCTTGATCTCGAAGCTGCGGCTGATGGTGGCCTCGGGATACACCCCGACCAGCTCACCGGACTTGAGGGCCTGGCAGGCGGCGGTGAACGATTCGGCGCCGCTGGCGCGGTCCACCTCGATGTGCCGCAGGCTGCGCATGATCGGGCCGCTGACCTTGCTGTCGAAGACTTCCTTCTTCGCCATGAACCGAACCTTGCGGCCACGGTGCTGCAGGTACGCGGGCAACCCGGCGAAGGTGAAATCGAAATAGCTGGTGTGGTTGACCGCGATGACCGCTCCCCCGGTGACGGGGAGGTTCTCCACCCCGGTCACGGTGAACTTCAAGCCCTGCAACCGCCACACCAGGCGGGCGGCTTGAATGACAGTTCCGTATACCGGTTCCACACCGAACAGCCTAGTGCCGGACGCATTGCCCGCCCACACGGCAAGTCTCGGGCGCGCGGCCCCCGCCGCGCCGGTTACCCTGATAGCGCACGACGGTAACCATGCGAAAGGGTATTTGTGCAGGTCACGAGCGTGGGGCACGCAGGCTTCCGGATTGACACGGCGGCAGGCAGCATCTTGTGCGACCCCTGGGTCAATCCGGCGTACTTCGCCTCCTGGTTCCCGTTCCCGGACAACAGCACGCTGGACTGGGACGCCCTCGGGGACTGCGACTACCTTTACGTCAGCCACCTGCACAAGGACCATTTCGACCCGGTGAACCTGCGCGATCACGTCAACAAGGACGCGGTGGTCCTGTTGCCGGACTTCCCGGTGCCCGATCTGCGCCGCGAGCTGGAAGCCCTGGGTTTCCACACCTTCGTCGAGACCACGGACTCGGTGAAGCAGACCGTCAGCGGGCCCAAGGGCGATCTCGACGTGATGATCATCGCGCTGCGCGCCCCGGCCGACGGCCCCATCGGCGACTCGGGCCTGGTCGTGTCGGACGGCGTGACCACCGCGTTCAACATGAACGACGCCCGGCCGGTGGATCTGGACGTTCTCGGCCAGTTCGGCCCCATCGACGTGCACATGCTGCAGTACTCCGGCGCCATCTGGTACCCGATGGTCTACGACATGCCGGCCCGGGCCAAGGAGGCCTTCGGAACCCAGAAGCGCCAGCGCCAGATGGACCGCTGCCGCCAGTACATCGCCCAGGTGGGGGCCACGTGGGTGGTGCCGTCGGCGGGGCCGCCCTGCTTCCTGGATCCGGAGTTGCGCGATCTCAACGATGATCACGGCGACCCGGCCAACATCTTCCCGGACCAGATCGTCTTCCTGGACCAGATGCGCACTCACGGTCACCACGGCGGGCTGCTGATGATCCCCGGCTCGACAGCTGATTTCGCGGGCTCGCAACTGAATTCGCTGACCCATCCGGTGCCGGACCCCGAGGGGATCTTCACCACCGGCAAGGCCGCCTACATCGAGGACTACGCCCGGCGGATGGCGCCCGTGCTGGCCGCCGAGAAGGCCGCGTGGGCACCGGCCGAGGGTGACTCTCTACTGGAGCCGCTGCGTGCGCGGTTCGAGCCGATCATGATCCAGTCCGACCAGATCTGCGACGGCATCGGGTATCCGGTGGAGCTGCGGCTCGGACCCGAGACGATCGTCCTGGACTTCCCCAAACGTGCTGTCCGCGAGCCGGTTCCGGACGAGAAGTTCCGCTACGGTTTCGAGATACCGGCCCAGCTGGTGCGCACCGTGGTGCGCGACAACGAACCCGACTGGGTGAACACCATCTTCCTGTCCACCCGGTTCAAGGCGTGGCGGGTGGGTGGGTACAACGAGTTCCTCTACACGTTCTTCAAATGCCTCACCGATGAACGCATCGCCTACGCGGACGGCTGGTTCGCCGAAGCCCACGACGACACCGCCTCGACCACGCTGGACGGCTGGGAGATCCAGCGCCGGTGCCCGCACCTGAAAGCCGACCTGTCCAAATTCGGTGTGGTGGAAGGCTCCACATTGACCTGCAACCTGCACGGCTGGCAGTGGAACCTGGAGAACGGCCGCTGCCTGACGGCCAAGGGCCACCCGCTGCGGAGTGCGAAACAGTCATGACCACGGCGGTGTCCTACGACGACGGGCTGATCCTGCTGGACCGCCAGGCCCTGACACTGCGCCGCTATCATTTCCCGTCCGGGACATCGAAGATCATTGCGCTGCGCTCGATTCGGGGATACAAGACCGAATCGATGCGCCTCGCTTTCGACCGGTTCCGGATCTGGGGACCGTCCGACGATCCGCGCCGCTGGCTGCCGCTGGACGTGTGGCGGCCCATCAAATCCACCCTGGTGGTGCTCGATGTGCCCGGCACCCGGCCCAGCCCCGCGTTCACCCCGCTGCGGGTCAAGGAGTTCCTGTCGGTGCTCGACGAGTTGCTGGGCCAGGCCTGAGAATCAGGCCTGCAGCCGGGCCCGCACGGCGGCCAGCCGCTGCGCCAGCTCCTGCTCACCGATGACCCCGCGCTCCAGCAGCGAATGGGCCAGCGCCATCAGCTGGTTCTCCGGGTAGGGAAGGTCCGAGTACACCGACGCCGACAGCGCATCCTCTTCGTCCCGTCGTTGCTTGAAGTCGGGGATGTCGGCCTCGCACCCGGCGCGGTCCAGGGCGTCGCACATGCCGTCGAGGCTGGTTTTCCACGGCGGGACCGGATTCTCGACACCGTACTTCGCCGCCATTCGCGGCCACACCTGGTTGCGCTCGACGATGCCGGCCAGCGCTTCGGGCGGGGTGCTCATGCGCCGTTCGGGTGGATGGCGGGGCGGGTCTCGACGATGACGTTGGTGGTCACGCCGGCCTTCGGCAGGGCGACGCCGATGAGGCTGTCCCGGGTGACGATCTCGGCCAGTTGGTCCTCGGTCCAGCCGTCGGTGCCCGCCGGCCGCAGCGGCATCACCATGAACCGGTGCTTCTGGTTCGAATCCTGCACTCGCACTTCGACATCGTCGCCCAGATAGAGGCCGAACTCGGAGAGCACCTGCCGCGGCCAGCGCACCAGGCGACGCCGGTAGTTGGGTGTGCGGTACCACTCGGGCGAATTGCCCAGGATCGGGCGCGGGTAGCAGGAGCACAACGCGCACACGATGACGTGGTGCACCGTCGGGGTGTCGGCGAGGATCTCGAAGGCGGTGAAGTCGCTCGGCGTACCGAAGCCGGTGGGCTCCATCCAGTCGACGCCCACCTCCTTGCTCGCGGTCATCGGCTCCGCCAGCGCCAGTGCCTTGAAGTCGGGGTCCAGCCAGGCGCGCGCCACCAACGTCGCCGCGGGTGTGGGCCCGATCTGTTCGGCGAACTCGGTGAAGCGACGGTGCTCCTCCGCGGTGAAAATGCCCTTCTCGATGCACAATTCGCGCAGTGCGATCTCGAGCACCTCGAAGTCGGTGATCTCGTCGACCATCGGCTTGACGGTGCGGTCGTGATCGTGGTCGTGGTCGTGGTCGTGCATCAGGCGCCTCGCAACCAGTGTTCGGGGATCTCGGTCCGCAATGTGTCGGCGGGCGCTCCGGTGTAGTCGTCCCAGAGCGACGCCATGGTGAACTGCACGACGTAGAACCATTCCGGCTTGGCGTCGGAGCGGGCCCACGTCTCGTCCTCGGCGGCCGGGCTCTCGTAGGCGACGACGGCGATCTCGCCTTCGGCGCCGCGGCAGTACTCGGGTGTGCGGGTGTAGAACAGCACCGGCAGTTCGTCGCGCACCACCACCCGGTCGCCGACCTTGAACTTGGCGGCACCGGCCTGGCCCGCGTACACCTGCGGATCACCCTTGCCGACGGCATGGATGTGGTGCTCGTTGCGGGCGACCCCCGATCCGTCGCCCTCGCACTTGGGTTCGGCCTTGAGCTGCTTGCCGTCGAGGCCGTCGGCGTAGCGGCCCGCCACCTCGAGCATCCGCTCGGTGAGTTCGGTGAGCCCGATGTGGTGCTTCTCGACGAGCACCCGCGCAACCGAGAGCAGCCACCGGCCGTAGTACGGAAACCCTTGGTAGACGGCGCGTCCCACGTCGACATTGCCGATCCGGCGCCGTTCCTCGGACAGCCAGATACCGCGCCAGGCGAGCACTTCGCAGATGACGTAGGTCATGTGCTCCCAGTACTCGTAATCCTTGTTGACGTAGCGCATCGGCGCGTCGGGCTCACCACCCACGTCGTGGACCGGCTTGGTCAGCGCGACGATCCGGCCGTGGTCCATCAGGTCCGGGTAGGGCGCGTCGGGGATCTCGGGATACGCCGATTTCAGCCGGCCGACGAGATCGAGTTGGGTAGCGCGTTCGGCAGCCGTACTCATGCGTGTTTCCCCCTAGGCAGGCGGCATGGCCATCGCTTCGGGGTCAGTACATCGCACAACGGCACCCGGTGTACGGGAAACCGCCGCGATTCATGACCAGACGCTTCGCTCAGCGAACTTTCTGGCGCAATTCGGAGTACGCATCCGAGGCGGTGTCGT
This sequence comes from Mycolicibacterium cosmeticum, assembly GCA_016197365.1. GTDB lineage: Bacteria > Actinomycetota > Actinomycetes > Mycobacteriales > Mycobacteriaceae > Mycobacterium > Mycobacterium cosmeticum_A. The sequence goes on from JACPVS010000030.1 coordinate 46,445, forward strand.
ACACGCGGACCACCGCTTCGTCACCGGGCGCCAGGAACGTCGTCTCTCCCAGCGGGGTGTAGCGGGTGGCACCGATCCCGATGAGCACATGCTCGGGGTGTCCCGAGGCGACCATCAGCGCACCGACGTCCTCCAGCGGCGTGTCCGGCGAACCCTTCTGGTTGGCCAGCCGCTCGACGATCCAGTCCAGCAGCACCTCGCCGTAGTACGAGTAGCCCAGCAGCGGGCTGTCCACGCCGTACTCGTGCTCCTGGCCGTCGGCCGAATGCAGGAAACACACCAGCCGCAGGGTCGCGGTCGGGCCGTCCGGGGTGAGGTCGGTGATGTCGAAGAACTGCCGCGCAACACCTTTGGACGCCGGGCCCCAGTTCTTCTTGTGGCTGATCTTCGGGGCGTTGGGCCGCCGGATGGAACAGTCGTTGAACGCACCGAGGGCGAACGGCCGCAGCGACGCCACGGTGTCGCCCTGCCACGTCACCTCACACGCCAGCCCCACCTCGGGCTCGATCTGCAGGTTCAGCGGCGTATCGCTGGCGGGCAGGGCGATCGCGTCGTGCGAGAGCGGGAACTCGCCGAGGAAGCTGTTGTATCCCGGTGCGTACCACGGGAAGATGCCCTTCGGTGCCGTCCCTTCCGATTGCACATTGGCGAAATCGACTGCCTCACCGGCTTGTTCGAGATGGCCGGCGAAGTTGCCCGCCACCCCGAAGCCGAACCAGTTCCGCAGCTCTGCGTCGTCGAGTTCGATCACGCTGTCAGGACCTCCGTACCGAGATAGGGCACCAGCGCGGCGGGTACCCGCACGCTGCCGTCGGGCTGCTGATGGTTCTCCAGGATCGCGACCAGCCACCGGGTGGTGGCCAGGGTGCCGTTGAGCGTCGCGGCGATCTGCGGCTTGCCGTCGTCGTCCCGGTAGCGGGTGGACAGCCGGCGAGCCTGGAACGTGGAGCAGTTCGACGTCGAGGTGAGTTCGCGATAGGTCCCCTGCGTGGGCACCCAGGCCTCGCAGTCGAACTTGCGCGCCGCCGATGAGCCGAGATCGCCTGCGGCGACGTCGATCACGCGGTAGGGCACCTCGATGGCGGCCAGCATCTCGCGCTGCCAGCCGAGCAGTCGCTGGTGTTCGGCCTCGGCGTCCTGCGGCTTGCAGTAGACGAACGCCTCGACCTTGTCGAACTGGTGCACGCGGATGATGCCGCGGGTGTCCTTGCCGTAGCTACCTGCTTCGCGGCGGAAGCATGACGACCACCCGGCGTAGCGCTTCGGACCGTCGGACAGGTCCAGGATCTCGTCGGAGTGATACCCCGCCAGCGGCACCTCGGAGGTGCCCACCAGGTAGAGGTCGTCCTCGTCGAGGTGGTAGATCTCGTCGGCGTGCGAGCCGAGGAATCCGGTGCCCGCCATAACTTCCGGTCGCACCAGCACCGGCGGGATCATCAAGGTGAAACCGTTCGCGGTGGCCAGCCGCACGGCCAGCTGCAGCAGGCCCAGTTGCAGCAACGCGCCCTGACCGGTCAGGAAGTAGAAGCGCGAGCCCGACACCTTGGCGCCGCGCTCCATGTCGATCAGGCCCAGCGCCTCGCCGAGCTCGAGATGGTCCTTCGGCGACTCGATCGCCGGGGTCCCCCCGACGGTGTCCAGCACGACGAAGTTGTCCTCGCCACCCGCGGGCACCCCGTCGACGACGACGTTCCCGACGGCCATGTGGGCCGCGGTGAACGCGCTCTCGGCCTGCGCCTGCGCGGCTTCGGCGGATTTGACGGCCTCGGCGAGTTCCTTGGCACGCGCCAGCAGGGCGGGGCGGTCCTCCGCGGACGCCTTGCCCACCGACTTGCTTGCCGTCTTCTGCTCGGCACGCAGATTGTCGGCGGCCGAGATGGCGGAACGGCGGGCGGTATCCGCATCCAGCAGCGCGTCCACCAGGCCCGGATCCTCGCCGCGGGCACGTTGTGACGCACGCACCCGGTCGGGTTCGTCACGCAGTAGCTTGAGGTCGATCACGGCGGTAACCCTACTGTGCCGATCCGCGTCGGCCGGGGCAGCATGCCACAACCCCATAACATTACAACTGCATCACTTGTCACAGCCCGTGACACGCCTGTCACAATAGAACCGATGTTGGACGCACCCGAACACCCGGAGCCGTTCCTGTACGACGGGACGGCCGAACCAGGCCACTCTCGGCGGAGGCTGGCCTGGTTGCGCGATGCGCAGCTCACCCCGACCCGACGTGCACTCCTGTTGACCGCGCTCGGCGGCCTCATGATCGCCGGCGTCATCACCGTTCTGCCCGACACCGCCGCAGGTGGCCGACTTGCCGGCCTGAGCTCTGGCGCCAACGGCCTGTCCCGGTCCAACAGCACGTTCGATCACGCCGCCAGCGGGTCCTGCCTGAACTGGCCGGACCGGGTGCCCGACGCCGCCCAGATCGTCGACTGCACCACCGAGCACCGGTTCGAGGTGGCCGAGGCGATCGACCTGCGCGCCTTCCCGGGCACCGAGTACGGCGCGGACGCCGCCCCGCCGTCGCCGGCCCGGATCCAGCAGATCAGCCAGGAACAGTGCCAGAGCGCCGTCCAGCGCTACCTGGGCGACAAGTACGACCCGAACGGCCGGTTCGCGGTGAGCCTGCTCTGGTCCGGGGAGAAGGCGTGGCGGCAGAACGGCGAACGCCGGATGCTGTGCGGATTGCAGCTGCCCGGGGCCGAGAACCAGCAGCAGGCCTTCCAGGGCAAGGTCGCTGCGGTCGATCAGTCGAAGGTGTGGCCGGCAGGCACCTGCCTGGGTATCGACCCCGCCACCAACCAGCCGACCGATGTCCCCGTCGACTGCGCCAGCCCGCACGCGCTGGAGGTCACCGGTGCGGTGAACCTCGCCGAGAAGTACCCCGCCGGCGTCCCGCCCGACCAGGAGCAGGATTCCTACGTCAAGGACACCTGCGCGACGGTCACCGACGGATACCTGTCGCCCCTGAAGTTGCGCACCACCACGCTGACGCTGGTGTACAGCACCATTTCGCTGCCCAGCTGGCTGGCCGGCAGCCACCAGGTGTCCTGCAGCATCGGCACCACCCTGGGCAACGGTGGCTGGTCCACCCTGCTCAACAGCGCCAAGGGTGCGCTGATGATCAACGGCCGGCCACCCGTCCCACCGCCGGACATCCCCGACGAGCGCCTCAACATGCCCGCCATTCCGGCGCCGTCCATCGATCTGTCCCAGAGTCAGTCCTCCGGGTCCTACGACTCGAGCCAGTCGTCGCAGCAGACCCAGTCGACCCAGCAGACGCAGTCCAATCAGCATCTGCCCGGGCAGGGCACCCAGACACCCACGACGCAGAGCGCCCAGCCGTCGTCGCCGGCACCGGTACCGCCCGGCGGTGGTAACACGTTCATCAACGGTCCCCCGCCGCCGCCTCCGGGTGAGGTCGGCGACCAGCCCCTGCCGGGCGCAGGCCCGCCGCTGGACGGCCCGCCGCCCCCGGCGGATGCTCCCGCGGCACCGCCTGCGGGTCCGGCCCCCGGCCCGGCCGAGCCGGTACTGCCGCCCCCGCCGGGGCAGTAATCGCCCGATGCCGGTGCAGATGAACCGGAAACGGTTCGACGAACTGGTGGGTGATGCGCTGGACCTGATCCCGCCCGAGCTGGCCGCCGCCGCCGACAACGTCGTCTTCCTGGTGGAAGGTCGCCATCCCGAGGAGCCCGAGCTGCTCGGCCTCTACGAGGGCGTGGCACTGACCGAACGCGACTCGTCCTACGGCGGCTACCTTCCGGACACCATCACCATCTACCGCGACGCGCTACTGGAGATGTGCGCGTCCGACGAAGAGGTGGTCGAGGAGGTCGCGATCACCGTGGTGCACGAACTGGCCCATCATTTCGGCATCGACGACGACCGGCTGCACGAATTGGGTTGGGCCTAGCAGATCCCGCGTGGGAGTCCCGGCTTGTCGGTGAGCGGTGCTAGAAACGAGTCATGGATATTGGCTGTCGGGAGTGCGGGGCCGACCTCGCACACTGCCACGGCACCGTGATCCTGCACGTCGGGCAACGGCCAGAGTGCACCGACGACTGCGGTGCCCCGGAGATCGAACACACCTTCATCCTCGACTGTGCCGCCATCGGCTGCCTCTGCGCCGAGGTTCAGCCCATCGGATCGGGTACCGGGTCCTCACGGGTGCGCTCCGCGTAGAACGGCGGGCTCAGCAGCCCCCACTGCACGCAGCTCCAACGTCCGTCGGTGATGGGGCTGAGCACCACGCTCTCGGTGTTGGCGAGGTGATGATCGAGCGCGAAGTTGCCGTCCACCCCGGCCAGTACCGCGGACACCAGCCGGATGGCCGCGCCGTGGCTGACGACCACGATGTCGTCGTGCCAGTCCCGGTCGTCGAGGTGGCGCAACCGCAGTTTGGTGAGCACCGGGACAATCCGGTTCAGAACCTGGCGCCCGCTCTCGCCACCGGGCATGGACGCGTCGAGATCGCCCAGCTGCCAACGCCTGTACACCTCGTCGAACTGCTGCACGGCGGCGTCGTCGTTACGGTCCTCCAGATCGCCGACCTGGACCTCGTAGATGTCGTCGATCTCGTGGGGCGTCAGCGTCAGACCGGTGCCGATGTCGGCGGCCGTCTCCCTGGCCCGGACGGCCACCGAGTGCGCCACCATGCCGACCGGATGCGTCCAGTCCCTGGCGAAGGTCTGCGCCTGTTCGTGGCCGAGGTCGGTGAGCGCCGCGCCGGGCGGGCGGGTGTCGAGGCGCTTCTCGACATTGCCGAAGGACTGCCCGTGCCGTACCAGTACCAGCCGCCCGCTCACGATCGCTCCCCCTGCCGTAATGCTGTCAGCCACCGCGTCGCCGCATCCGACGCCGGTGGCACTGCTCCCGTCGCGGCACCCGTCGGCCACGACCCCAGATAGCGGACGTCCGCACACCGCCGGTACAACGCCTTGAGCGCCTGCGCCACGGCGTCGTCGTCGATGTGCCCGACGCAGTCCAGGAAGAACTTGTAGGTGCCCAATGCCGTTCGGGTGGGCCGCGATTCGATGCGTGTGAGGTCGATGTCGCGGATCGCGAACTCGGTCATCGCGGCCACCAGCGCACCGGGCTCGTTCGCCAGGCTCAGCACCACCGAGGTGCGGTCGGCTCCGGTGCGGGCGGGCGGCGGTCCCGGTGTGCCCGCCAGCACGAACCGCGTCCGGGCATTGGGTTCGTCGACCACATCGGCGGCCAGCACCGCCAGCCCGTGACGCGTGGCTGCCAGCGCCGTGCTGACGCCGGCATCGGCGCGACCGCCGGCGACGTCCGCGGCGGCCGCCGCATTGGATTGGGCCGGGACCACCGACGCCTGCGGCAGTTCGGCGGCCAGCCACTTGCGGACCTGTGCGGCGGCGACGGGGAAGGCCGCGACGGTGGCGATGTCCGCCGCCGCGGTGCCCGTCCGGGTGACGATGCTGAACGAGACGTCCAGGGTGTGCTCGGCATAGACCTGCAGGGCCGATCCGGTGGCCAGGCCGTCGAGGGTGGGCAGCACCGATCCGTCGATGGAGTTCTCGAACGGGACGCACGCATAGTCGGTGCTGCCGGCCCGGACGGCTTCGAGCGCACCGGCGGGGCTGTCGTAGGGGACCGGGTCCACCGCGCCGCCTCCGGGCACCATCCCAAGGGCCGCCATCTGCAGCAATGCCGCCTCGGTGAACGTTCCCTCCGGTCCGAAGTAGGCGATGCGTGGCACGCCTTCAACCCTAGTGGCTGATCCCGGCGGGTCAGGTACGCCGAGAGGGAAACCTTGCGACCCCGGCCAGCATGTAGTTAAGTAAGGCTTACCTCACTAACCGGAAGGTGATCAGATGACGACTGTGGTGGCGGCACCGACAACGGCCGAGCGGATCCGCAGCGCCTGCACACGGGCCGGTGGCGCGATGCTCGCGGTCGAAGGACTGGAGCCGGCCGCAACCCCGGTGCACCATCTGCTCGCCGACGGTTCGTTCGCGATCACCATTCCCACCGACGGTCCGCTGGCCGGCGCGCTGGTCTCGGCCGGTGCGGGTGGCCTGCAGGCGGTCCTGGAAATGACGGACTATGCTCCGCTGCCGCTGCGCGAACCGGTCCGCTCCCTGGTGTGGATCCGCGGCAGGCTGTTCACCGTGCCCACCGGCGAGATCCCCGGCCTACTGGACCTGATCGCCACCGATCACCCCAATCCCGCTCTGCTGCAGGTGAACACCGAAGGCACCCAGGGCGACGAGACGCCGTACGCCCTGGTGCGCCTGGAGATCGAATCCGTGGTGGTCGCCGACTCGACCGGCGCCGAATCTGTCGGTGTCGGCGCACTGCTGGAGGCCGTGCCCGACCCGTTCTGCGGCCTGGAGTCCGGGTGGCTGCGTCATCTGGAATCGGCGCACCGCGACGTCGTGGAACGGCTCTCGGCGAAACTGCCGATGGCGCTGCGCACCGGCCGGGTCCGGCCGCTGGGCCTGGACCGCTACGGCGTGCAGCTACGGGTCGAGGACGAGACCGGCGACCATGACGTCCGGCTGCCGTTCGCCAAGCCGGTCGACGACGTCACCGGACTGAGCCAGGCGATCCGGGTGCTGATGGGCTGCCCCTTCCTCAACGGGCTGCGCGCGCGCCGGATCTGAGCCCCACCCGACGGCGGCTACCGTGTCTGCGGTGACCGCCGGACCGGACCAACCCACGGACATGCCGAAGCGCACCGTCCGCATCGAGATCCTCGTCGTCCTCGCGGTCACCTTCGGCCTGAGTGCCTACACGGCTCTGCTCGACCTCATCGAGGCCGTCCTGCTCGGCCTGTCCGGCCGCCACGTCGCCCTCAACCAGCGCCGCTCACCGTTCGACCTGATCGACTTCGGCCTGAACATGGCCTCGGTTTTCCAGCTGCTCGCCTGGGGTGCGCTGGGCCTTTATCTGTTGTGGCGCAGCGGCTTCGGGCCCAGAAGCATCGGGCTGGGCCGCATCCGCTGGCATCCCGACGTGACCGGCGGCCTGGCCCTGGCGGCGCTGATCGGGCTGCCCGGACTCGGGTTGTACGTCGCGGCACGGCTGTTGGGGCTGAGCGCCTCCGTCGAACCCGCCGAGCTGTACGACACGTGGTGGCGCATCCCGGTGCTGGTGGCCCTCGCCTTCGCCAACGGGTGGGCCGAAGAGATCATCGTGGTCGCGTTCCTGATCACCCGGCTGCGTCAGCTGCAGTTCAATCCGGCGGCGGTGCTGGCCCTGTCCGCGGTCCTGCGCGGCGCCTACCACCTGTATCAGGGTTACAGCGCCGGGCTGGGCAATGTGGTCATGGGCCTGGTGTTCGGCTACGTCTGGATGCGTACGGGCCGGTTGTGGCCGTTGATCGTCGCGCACGGCCTGATCGACACCGTCGCCTTCGTCGGCTACTCCTTGGCCGCCGGCCACTTGAGCTGGCTCACCTGATTTCGCGGTCACTACCAGTACATTCGCAGTTGTGAACGACTACCGGCCGCCTGGACCGGAGCCGCTGCCCCCGAGGCGGCGGCCACCGCAGCGGGAGCCGTCGCAAGTCATCCGGCGCGATCCCGGTCATCGGCCGCCGCCCTGGCCACCCAATCCGCCGACGCCGGCACCGCCGCCCACACCCCGGCGACCGGTTCCGCCTCCCGTCAATCGGCCGGCACCTCCGCCGCCCCCACCACGCCGCCCGCCACCACCGCCCCCACCGCGTCAGGCGGCTCCCCCCACTCCCGCCAAACCCCGTCGCCGCGGTCGTCTCCGCCGCGCGGTGGCGGTGTTCATGGTGTTACTGCTCACCGTGCTGGCCGCCGGCGCCGCGAGTGCGGTGTGGTTCGACACCACGCTGCACCGGATTCCTGCGCTCGCGAGCTACCCGGACCGGCCTGGCGCCGGCAAGGGCGTCACCTGGTTACTGGTCGGGTCCGACAGTCGTCAGAACCTCAGCCCGGAGCAGCAGGCCGCCCTCGCGACGGGCGGTGACATCGGCAACGGCAGAACCGACACCATCCTCTTGGTCCACATCGGGGGCCTGGGATCGGGTGCGCCGACGACGATGGTGTCGCTGCCCCGGGACTCTTACGTGGACATCCCCGGCCACGGCGAGGACAAGATCAACGCCGCGTTCGCCATCGGCGGCGCACCCCTGCTGACCCAGACCGTGGAGCAGGCCACCGGGCTGCGGCTGGACCATTACGCCGAGGTCGGCTTCGACGGTTTCGCTGAACTCGTCGACGCGGTCGGCGGGGTGACCATGTGTCCGGCCGAGCCGATCAGTGACCCGCTGGCCGGTATCGATCTCCCGGCCGGCTGCCAGGAACTCGACGGACGCAACGCGCTGGGTTTCGTCCGCTCCCGGGCCACGCCGCGGGCCGACCTGGACCGGATGCTCAACCAGCGCGCCTTCATGGCGGCCCTGCTGCACCGGGCCGCCAGCCCAGAGGTGCTGCTCAACCCACTGCGCTGGTATCCGATGGTGCACGCCGCGGGTGGAGCGCTCGCCGTCGATCAGGGCGGGCACGTCTGGGATCTGGCCCGGCTGGGCTGGGCGCTGCACGGCGACACCGTGACCACGACGGTGCCCATCGGCGACTTCACCAGCAGCGACTCCGGCTCGGTGGTGGTGTGGGACAGCGAGGCGGCCGGTCGGCTGTTCGCCGCGCTGGCCGCCGACACCCCGGTGCCCGACGACGTCCTCAATACCGACGGGCCCTAGCTCCAGCAAACTTTTGCCGCATTCAAATGTTGGATGTAACTGGAGTCACTCCAGTTAGGAAACGCTAACCTGAATAAGGGTGACCTTGGCTGACAGGTGCTCTGACCTGCACTATTGTCTTGATCATGAACGACGCGACCACACTCGACACGAAATTCAACACCCTCCTGCGTGAACAGATCCGCAGTGAGTTCACCGCGTCGCAGCAATACATCGCCATCGCCGTGTACTGCGATGGGACGGACCTGCCCCGGCTGGCCGCGCATTTCTACGCCCAGTCCGTGGAAGAGCGCAATCACGCCATGATGCTGGTGCAGTACCTGCTCGATCGCGACCTGGATGTCGAGATCCCTGGCATCGATTCGGTGCACAACACCTTCGACACCCCCGCCCAGGCCCTACGGCTGGCGCTGGAGCAGGAGCGCACCGTCACCGAGCAGATCACCCGGCTGGCCAGCGTGGCCCGCGAAGAGGGCGACTACCTGGGCGAGCAGTTCATGCAGTGGTTCCTCAAGGAGCAGGTGGAGGAGGTCGCCACCATCTCGTCGCTGGTCCGCATCGCGGAGCGCGCCGGCGCCAACCTGTTCCATCTGGAGGACTTCGTCGCCCGCGAACTCACCCGCGGCGCCACCGACCCGAGCGCTCCGAAAGCGGCGGGCGGCAACCTCTGAACTAGTCCCGACCCGCCCCGGTCAGACCGTTCTGCAACCAGTCCTTGGTCCGGCCGGGGTGATTGGTGGCCACCCAGCCCACCCCGACGTCACGGCAATACCGCACGTCCTCGTAGTGGTCGACGGTCCAGCAGTACAGCGCCCGGCCCTGAGCGGCCGCGCGGTCGACCAGCTCGGGGTGGTCCCGCAAGGTGGCGATGGACGGACCGACGGCGGTGGCCCCGACGGTGGTGGCCGCGCTACCGCCCAGATAGCGGGACGTCTCGCCCAGTAGCACCGTCGGCAGCATCGGCGCGGCACGCCGCACCCGCCACACCGCCGCGGCGGAGAACGACATGACCACCGCGCGGGCCAGATCCGCCGACGGCGGCGCGGCGATCCCGTACCGGTGCAGCAGGGCCAGCACTTTGCTCTCGACGAGCGCGCCGTAGCGCACGGGGTGCTTGGTCTCGATGAAGATCTTCACCGGCCGCTTCGAGTCCAGCACCAGCGTGATCAACGAGTCCAGCGTCAACAACCCGGTGTCACCGGTGGCGCCGCTCTCGCGCCAGCCCGCGTGCCAGGAGCCATAGTCCAGTTCCCGAAGCTGAGCCAGCGTCATCTCGCTGACCAGACCGGTTCCGTCGGAGGTGCGGTCCACCCGGCGGTCGTGCACACACACCAGGTGGCCGTCCCTGCTGAGCCGGACATCGCACTCGACGCCGTCGGCCCCTTCCTGCAACGCCAACTCGTAGGCGGCCAGCGTGTGCTCCGGACGTTCGGCCGACGCGCCGCGGTGGGCGACGACGAAGGGGTCACGTACGGCTGAGGATTCCGATGTCGGTTCCGATCCGGCTGGCCCTGTGGCGCCGGCCTCGCCCGCGGTCATATGGCTATGCTGCCGGGTTTTGGTCTTCGGTCTCAACCGCTGGAGCGGATTCGCCCGAATGTTCACCGGATTCCGCGCCGGCGCCCGTGGCGACCATCACCCAGCGCTTGACCGGGCGGTCGACCGGGCGGCGTTCGAAGCCCTGGAACACCTGCAGCGCCAGCACGACGGTGGCCAGCGCCAGCAGGTACGCGATGGTCGTGGCCACGGTGTTGTTCGCGATGCCCTGGGCGTCGCTGACGAAACTGGTCGCGATCGACAACACCGACACGGCGGTGCTGAAGATCCAGGTGATCCACCATGCGGTGATCCGCAGGCCGGTACGCCCCTCGGCGCGGGCCAATTCGATCAGGTACACCGGCGCCCAGAAGAGGTTGACCAGCGGAACCAGGCACCCCGCCCACAGCTGCCATTTCGACCGCGGGTCGTCGCGGTCATTGTGGGCGAACACCGCGGCACGGCGCGCGATCAGCCAGTTGGTCAGCACCACCGCCGTGACGACCACCGCGAACAGCGCGAGCACGCTGGCGACCACGCCGCCCCAGGTGACCACCGCAGCGAGGGCGGGGTTGAGCAGCACGGTCCGGTTGATCAGCAGCAGGGCGTAGCGCACGACGTGCATCAGGGCGGCGAAGCCGAGGAACGCCATCGTGGCGACCAAGGTGACCCGGACCATCGTGGCCGACGGGCCGCCACGCGTCTCGGATTCGACAGCCGCGCCGTCGGTGAGTTGGCCGGCCGGTCCGTACAGACTCCACCGCGGGACGCTTGCGTAGCGCGGGGTGGGCCCCAGCGGACGACGCTGGTGCCGCGGCGGCGGCGCCGCGCCGGGACGCACCGCGATCCACTTGAAGCCCTGCGGGAGCGGCCCGGGTTGCGGCCGGTTCGGGGCGCCGGCCGGCGGGCTCCAGCGCGGATCCTGGTTACCGGGCTGTGGCGGCTGCGGCGCTGACGGCAGCACGCCGGGCGCCAGCAGGGTGCCTCGGCATCGCGGGCACCAGGCCCGCTGACGGTCGCGGACGTTCCACCGCGTCCCACACTGGGCGCAGACCTGAATCACGCCGACCAGCCTACGGCCCGCTCAGACCGTTCCGGCGGAGCCGCCGTCGGTGGTGACCGGACGTCCGGCCTGCGTCCACGCCAGCATCCCGCCGGTCACGTTGGTGGGTTCGAACCCGTTCCTGGCCAGGTACTGGGCGACACGCAGGGACCGCCCGCCGGCGTGGCAGACGACGTAGAGCTTCGCGTCGCGGTCGATCTCGTCGATTCGGGCAGGCACATCGCCCATCGGGATGTGCTGCGCACCGGCGGCGTGACCCCGCTGCCATTCGTCGTCCTCGCGGACATCCAGGAAAACCACGGTTTCGTCGAACGCGACCGGAACGTCGTTCATGTCGGCGTGGAGCACCTCAATCTCGGACATGAGCACCCATTCTGTCCTGCCCGCCGGACAGCGCAAGACTTCGGGTCATGCCGGCATGCGTCGCCGCCCCAGCAATGAATGAGCTATCCACAGTTTCCACAGGTCCATCCACAGGCACCGAGTGCCATAGAACCCCTCGCATGCGTGCGAATCCCTGGATCGGCTGTGGATAACCTGAGCCCCGAATCGCCCCGTGATCAACAAGTCCGGACACCGTCGAGCGAAAAAGCTCGCCCGGCTAACTTTCACGCACGGTCAATTTTGCCGAGTTCGGCTCAGCATGATTGTTCCCATCGGGGCACAATCTCAAACGCGGAGGCCGATTTCATCTGCGGCTGATCAGGGTTTATGATCACCGTCACAACAGCCGTGTGACAGATCTCACTGGGGGATGTATCGATCGTGCAGGTCAGGAGCTTCTGATGGCAGCGCACCCACTGGGTCCCGGATCAGCTGTGCCCCCGTCCGATTGGCAGGGCCCGTCGCGGATGTACGGCAACCAGGCCATGGCATGCCTGCGCGCCGGCGTGATCGCCCTGGTACTCCTCGCCGTTCTCGCACTCATCGTCCTGACCTGAGCCGGGCCGGTTTTATTCCCCGTGCGCAGTAACGGGGCTCGTCCTTGCGGTGCCAGCCGTCATGAGGCAAGGATGGAGTCGAGCTTGTTGTCGAGATATGCCCGCCATGTCCGACGCCGAACTCCACCGCTGATCCCATGCGGATCAAAATGACTAGGAAGGAAGCCAGTGGCTGAATACACCCTCCCGGAGCTTGATTACGACTACAGCGCCCTGGAACCCCACATTTCCGGACAGATCAACGAGATCCACCACAGCAAGCATCACGCGACCTACGTCAAGGGTCTGAACGACGCGCTGTCCAAGCTCGAGGAAGCCCGCGCCAAGGACGACCAGTCCGCCATCTTCCTGAACGAGAAGAACCTCGCGTTCCACCTCGGCGGTCACGTCAACCACAGCATCTGGTGGAAGAACCTGTCCCCCAACGGTGGCGACAAGCCCACCGGCGAACTGGCCCAGGCGATCGATGACCAGTTCGGGTCGTTCGACAAGTTCCGCGCACAGTTCACCGCGGCCGCCAACGGTCTGCAGGGCTCGGGCTGGGCGGTGCTCGGCTACGACAGCCTGGGCGACCGTCTGCTGACCTTCCAGCTGTACGACCAGCAGGCCAACGTGCCGCTGGGCATCATCCCGCTGTTGCAGGTCGACATGTGGGAGCACGCGTACTACCTGCAGTACAAGAACGTGAAGGCCGACTACGTCACCGCGTTCTGGAACGTCGTCAATTGGGCCGACGTGCAGGACCGGTTCGCCAAGGCGACCTCCAAGACCGGTGGTCTCATCTTCGGCTGAGCCCCGACGTATACGCCAAAGGGCCCCGCACGCAGAGCGTGCGGGGCCCTTTGCGTGACATAACGGTTCGTGCCTAGCACTCGTGTCCTCTTGCGTGCTAACCACTTCCTGCCGCATTCTGGGCGGATCGACCCACAGCAGTGTCGCCAGCGATCAAGCACTGTCGGGAGGCCAGATGGATACCGGACCCCAACGGGCGGTGGAGATCGCCCCGTTCCACACGGGCGGTGCACTCAAAGGGTTTGTGGTGTCCGGCCGTTGGCCAGATTCGACCAAGGAGTGGGCCCAGCTGTTGATCGTGGCGGTCCGCGTCGCCTCGCTGCCCGGATTGCTCTCCACCACAACGATTTTCGGCGTCCGTGAGGAGCTACCCGACCAACCCGCACCGGGCACCGTCGGACTCGTGTTGGCCGAGGGCACCGTGGTCGGCGAATCTGCGGTTCCCCCCGGGTTTTTCGCCGACCGCCAACCGCCGGCGCTGCTGATGCTGCATCCGCCGTCGGAGACCACCCCGTCGCTGCCCGAATGTAGCGGCGCCGCCTCGGGCTGCGTGCTGTTGCCGGGCCTGCCGCACCTCGGCCTGGAGCACCGTGCCGCGTGGGTGGAGGCCGAGTCCGACGGGACCATCACCTCGATGGTCAGCCGCGTCGGAGTGGACCCGATCAGCCACCCGGATACCGCGATTCTGGCGATGTTACTTGCCGCATAAGGCTTTTCGCCTAGCGTCGTAAGAAAGTACGGGCTCCCGAAATCGGCTCGTGCGGTGGCGCCTCCCTGATGCAGCGGCTATCGTCGATGCATCAGCGAAGGGGAGTAGCCCCCAATCGTCGTGTCGACATACTGGCGAAAGCCCGGCCGGCGAACCGCACCTCTTGTAGGCGTGGTGGGCGAGACCTTCGACCGAATGCCCGTGGGACCGCCAGCATGTGGTCCCCGGGCACCGTGTCGAAAGGTCGTCATCGTGCTCAGTGCCGCACTCGTCAGTATGGGAGTCGTGTTCGTCGCCGAGCTGGGCGACAAATCCCAGTTGATCACCATGACCTACGCGCTGCGCCACCGTTGGTGGGTGGTGCTGTCGGGCGTCGGTATCGCCGCGTTCCTGGTGCACGGGCTGTCCGTCACGATCGGCCACTTCCTGGGCCTCACGCTCCCGGAGCGGCCCATCGCGTTCGCCGCGGCCATCGCCTTCCTGCTTTTCGCGGTGTGGACCTGGCGGGACAGCCGCGCCAAGGCGGACGACGGCGACGAGGTGCGGATCGCCGAACCTCGCTTCATCGTGTTCGCCGTCGTCTCCTCCTTCGTGCTCGCCGAGCTCGGCGACAAGACGATGCTGGCCACGGTGGCGCTGGCCAGCGACCACAACTGGGCCGGGGTCTGGATCGGCGCCACGATTGGCATGGTGGCCGCGGACGGCGTCGCGATCGCGGCGGGAGCGCTGCTGCACCGGCGGCTGCCCGAGGGCTTCCTGCACAGCATGGCCGCCGTGCTCTTCGCACTCTTCGGCTTCTGGCTGTTGTTCGACAACGCGCTGGGGCTGCCCTGGGTGGCCGTGGCGGTCACCGGCACGCTGGCCGTCACCTCCGTCGGCACCGCGGTCGTGCGCCACCGGCGCCACCGCGCGGCTCTCAGCTCGCCGAACAACGGCCAAAGCGCCGACACACCACTGGATTCGTCGCCGGAATACCGCTGAACGACGGCTGGCTACCGCCATCCGTTCGGATGACAATCGGGATCGGCCGTGGGGGCCACATATTCACGTGCCCATAGGCAGACTTATGACTGTGGCTGCCCTTATTTCGCCAGCGTCACCAGCAAATTCAACTTTCCGCTTTGCTGCAGGTAGCGCGTCCGGCTGAGCACACACCGTGGGCGAGCTGTGACTACGCGCACTGCATGGTCGATCCGGGCAAAACAGCGCACGCGTTATTTTTTCGTTCGCCGAACCAGTGGTCCTGGGTTCTCCAAACCGCCTGACGTGCTGCTGAGGGGCATAGCGGAGTATGCTCTGCCTACGGGATGCGACTTTTCCGTGGTTTGCACTTGGTTGTGGCGACAACTCTCGCTACGATGATCAGCAAATACGAGACTAACGTGCACCACTCGTGAGTTATGTGGAGGAAAGTAGATGAGCAAGACGTTCGCCGCCCGGCTAAACCGGTTGTTCGAGACGGTTTACCCGCCGGGGCGCGGTCCGCACACATCTGCTGAGGTCATCGGCGCGTTGAAGGCTGAAGGCGTCACGATGTCGGCCCCGTACCTGTCGCAACTCCGTTCGGGCAACCGGACCAACCCCTCGGTCACCACCATGGCTGCGCTCGCCAATTTCTTCCGCATCAAGCCGGCGTACTTCACCGACGACGAGTACTACGAAAAGCTCGACAAAGAGCTGAGCTGGCTCGCCAACATGCGGGACGAGGGCGTGCGCCGTATCGCCGCCCGCACCGTCGGGCTCTCCGCCGAGTCGCAGCAGGATCTGGCCCTCAAGGCCGACGAGCTGCGCCGCAAGGAGAACCTGGACAGCTGATTCCGGCCCCGGCCAGGATCAACCCACACGCATCACCACACGGTGCCACCGAGCGTCTAACGCACGGTGGCACCGTTTGTATGTTCGAGCTCGCAGTACTGTTCGGCGATCGCCAGGATCCATTCCCGATCCGAGTAGGTCGGGGGCTGGCGCAGCCAGTTGAGTCCCGGAAAATCCGCATTGGCGGCATCGCGGCCGTCACCACGACCGTCGTAGATCCACCGTGCAATGCCTCTGGCCTGTTCGCCTGCGGGCACCGGGGGCGCCTCCAGCTCCGTGATGTCCACCACGTCGTCGGGATCGTCCTCCTCGGCGATCGACCCGTTGGACTGGACCCGCCTGCGGGTGATCTCCGCGGCGGTGGCCTCCAGATACAGCGAGTCCGAGATCAGCGACATCTGTTCGGCCACCCGGAACAACAGCGGGCCGCGCGGGCGCACGCCGATACCCACGTCCGGGTGCCGGCCGCTGAGCTCGGCCAGCAGCGGCGAGACGGTGCGCAGCTCACGCCGGGCCCCGAACCAGTCCTCGATGCTGGGCAGCAGCGACCCGCCCGCGACCACCAGCATGGCGCAGCCCAGCAGCGTCGCCGCGGAGCCGACCCCGAGCAGGTCGGTGTTGCCCACCGCACGCAGTAGGAAAAAGGCGCTGGCCAGCACGATCAGCACGATCCCGATGCTGAACACGAACAGCGCCCGACCGCGCCGGGTGCGGTTGGAATGCCGCACGCCAGCCCAGGCCACGAGGGTCAGCGCCAGCAGCACGTAGAGCATCGGCAGCAGCCACGCTGACCAGCCGTCCGCCCCGACCAGGTTGCGGCGCAGATACTCCTGCGGTGCCATCTCCGGTTCCTGCCCCGAGACGAAGAACCCGACCATGGTGACGACGGCGATCGCGAGCGCCACCAGGTACTGCGCGATGGCGATCCGCCGGATCGTCACCGGCTTACGGTCGGAGGCGACCGTTGTGATCATGACGCAGCTGCCCGCCGCACAGGAGATCAGCGCGACCTGGCTCAGCGCCACAGCGATGTTGGGCCAGTGCAGCGCCGTGTCGATCAGCAGCGTCAGCGGCTGCCAATTCAGCGCCGCGACGGTGCCCAGACTGCCGAGGGCCAAGATCATGGCGCTGCTGACCAAGGATTGCTTGTTGACCAGAGCCCATCCGATACGCAAGCCGGTCGCCAGCCCCAGGAGACCGGCGATCACCCAGACGATCAACCAAACGCCTCTCCGAGCCGCACCTGCACGATCGACGATCGATCGGACGGCAGTCGGCCCAGTCGGTAGATCAACAGCGCGGCGAAATCCTCGGCCTCCTGCTCGGCATCCTCGCCGGCGGGTCCCATGCAACCGGTCCGCTGGTTCAGCATGTAACCGATGAGGTCGGACCCGGCGAGCTCCATGGTGCCGCGTGCCGCTTCCACCACCGGGATGCCGTCATGCCCGAGCACCAGGTGACCGAGTTCGTGGGCCAAGGTTCGGTCCCACGCCGGCAATCCCTTCTGGATCAGGAACACATCGTGGTCAGCGTACTGACGCCACTGGCCGCACACACCGGCCGGCAATTCCGCCATCTTCAGTTCGATCGGCCGTCCGCGGTCCGCACTGACGGCCTCCACCAACCGTGGGAGGGACACCTCTCCCTTACGTGGGGCAAGATCCAGTACCGCGCTCACAGCTTTGGTCACACTGCGACTAGCAGGCATTTCGACCCCCTTTCGATACTTCCACTATGGCGGTGCAACGCCGTGCAGGCGAGCAGTTCCGGTCAACTGGTGAACCTGGCCGACCGGCTCGATCGTGAGGCGAGCGCCGACCGGGCCTGGCGATAACCAATGATCCCACCCGCGCCGGTCAGCAACACGATCCCGGTGGCTCCGGGAACGGCCACCGCAACCACCTGCGAGATGCCTGCGGTGCGCAGGTACTCGCCGTACCCCACCCGGTAGGACGCCGGCACCACCGGATTGTCGACGGCCTGCACCGGGTTGCGCGGCGGCTCCGCGGGTGAGCGTGGGGCGCTCGGGGCACGCGGCGCTGCGGGAGGTGGGGCACCGGCCGCACCGCCGCCGGCACCGATACCGCCGCCCGCCGCGGGCGGCACCACGATCTGGGGCAATGACACCGCGGGCAGCGGGAGTGCGGCGGCGGCGGTGGCCAGCCCGGGGGCCGGGCTGACGATGTCGGGGATGGCGGGCAGCACGGGGACCTCGCCGTTCGGGGCCTGCGCAGGAACCGGTAGTTGCATCACCGGCGGGTTGGGCGGCCGTCGGGTGGGCGGCTTGGCAGCGCCACTTCCGACGCCACCATTGCCGTTACCCGACGAGCTCAGCCCGGGTTTGGGCCACCACCACGGCAGGCAGTGTTGGCCGTCCTCGTCGCAGGCGTCCGGATCTTCGGGGTCTTCTGGTCCTTGCGGGTTCTCGGCACCGGGATCACCAGGGTTGGGCGGTGCCGCCGCGGCGAGTCCCGGGTCGGGATCAGCGCCCACCGTCGCCACACCAGGTGCGGAGGGCGTCGGGTCGCCCGGGTCTCTCGGCTGTTCGCCGGCGGGCGCCCCCGGCGCGGTGGCCGAGCTTCCGCCCGCATTCGCGGGTTGTTTGCTGGATTTGCCTTCCGGGGCGCTTTCCCCAGCGTCCGACGGCGTCGTGTCACGTCCGTTGCCGATGATCACCCGGGGTGGCCGCGCCGAACGCCCCCGCCGGTCGGGCCCGGTCCCCACGGCGCCCTCGGCCGGGGCCGATCCCACGGTGTCCGGGTCCGCGGCGCCGGTACTTCCGCTGGCCACCTCCCCACCGCCCGGACTCTCACCGTCCTCCGGACTGGCAAACGCCAGTGCGCCGCCGGCACCACCGACGAACAGGCCGGAAGCCATCAGACAGGCTGCCGCCGCGACTCGCACCCGCGACACCACGTCGTCACCACCCCTCACCGCACCGCACTGTGCGGCGGCTGAAATTTACCCGATTGTCTCATATCGCGGACGAATTGTTTGCTGTGGAACTAAATTCACCGCCGCGGGAGGTCACCGGCGGCTGCCGCGTGGTACGGGCGATAGTGTTGGCCACACTGCCGTGCCGCGACCTCGGCAGTCGTTGACGAACCGGGAGGCAATACCGATGGGCCTGTTCACGCGACGCAAGAGCCGGGCAGTCCGCCGGGCCGAGGCCCGCGCCATCAAGCGCTCCATCAAGACGAAGGCGAAGTTGGAGGCCAAACTCGCCGCCAAGAACGACGCCCGCCGCATCAAGGCCGATCGCAAGGAACAGTCCCGGGCGCTCCAGTCCCAGATCAGGGCTCAGCGGGACAGCGACCGTTCTGCACTCAAAGTTGCTGAGATCCAGCTCAAAGCCGCCCGCGAAGGCAAGTTGCTGTCGCCGACCAGAATTCGCCGGACATTGACGGTGTCGCGACTGCTCGCGCCGATCCTGGTGCCGCTGGCCTACCGCGTGCTGGTGACGGCCCGCGGACTGCTCGACCAGCGCCGCGCCGACCGGTTGGGCGTTCCGTTGAGCCAGCTCGGTCAGTATTCCGGCCACGGGGCGTCGCTGTCGGCCCGCGTCGCCGGCGCCGAGCAGACCCTGCAGCAGGTGGCCGCCAAGAAACCCAAGGATGCCGAGACCAAGCAGTTCGTCGCGGCGATCACCGACCGCCTGACCGACCTGTCGGCGGCGATCACCGCCGCCGAGAACATGCCCTCGGAGCGCCGCCGCCCGGCGCACGCCGCGATCAGCGCCCAGCTCGACGGCATCGACGCCGACCTCCTGGCCCGCCTCGGACTCGGCTGAGCGACCGCCCATGACCGCCGCACCACCGCGCCGGCCGGCGCTGCTGCGCGGCGGAGCTGTCGGTGCACTGACGGCCGCGCTGGCCCTGGCGGCGCACGGCACCGCCTCCGCGATGTTCCCCACCGGCACGGCGCTGGCCCAACTCCTGGTCCTCGCCGCCGCCGTGGGAGCGGTGGCGGCCACGACCCGCGGCGGAGTGCGTACCCTGCTGACGGTCCTGGCGGCCGGCCAGGTGCTGGGCCATCAACTGCTCGACATCGGGCAGCACGGACATGTCCAGGCCCATCCCCTGACGATGCTCGCTGCCCACCTCGTCGCGGTGCTGGCGGGCGCCGTCCTCATCGGGGCGGGCGAACGGCTGTGTGCCGCACTGTCGCGCACCATCGACGCCATCGCCGGACCGCTGTCGCTGCGGGTACCGGCCACCACACGGATCTATCGCTCCGAGGGCCAGCCACGGCACTCGGCCTGGTTGGTGCGGGCGTCGATATCGCATCGGGGTCCACCGGTCCCGGCCTGACCGCCGACCCACGACCCCTCCCCCAGAAAGCCGACAACAGAATGCGATTCATCCACCGGGCGCCCGCGCGCGTCCTTTTCACGCTGGCCGCGGCCGGCGCCGCACTCATCACCGCCGCCCCGGCCTCCGCACACGTGCACGTCGACGCCGACGACGCCCATCCGGGCGGGTCGGCCGTGCTCACCTTCCGCGTCCCCAATGAGTCCGAAAAGGGCGCCCTCACAACAAGTTTGACCTTCATATTGCCGAACGTCGCGTCGGCGAGCACCGAGCAGATGCCCGGCTGGACCGCGCGCCTGGACCGCGACGCCGCCGCGGGCACGGTTCGGTCGGTCACCTGGACGGCCACACCGCAGAACGGGATCGGCCCCGATCAGTTCGGCTTGTTCCGGATCTCGGTGACGCTGCCCAAGCAGGACAGCGTCAGCTTCCCGGCCACCCAGACCTATTCCGACGGGACCGTCGTGCGCTGGGATCAGCCGCCGCTGCCCGGTGGCGGCGAACCCGAGCACCCCGCACCCGAGTTGTCGCTGTCCGGCGAGCCCGAGGAGTCGCACACACCGGCACCCGCGCCCGCTTCGACGCCGGCGGCCCCTGCGGTGCAGGCGCAACCGGTGAGCAAGGCCGACAACGGCGCCCGCTGGCTGGCCGGCGGCGCGCTGGCGCTGGCCGCCATCGCCGTGGCCGCCGCGCTCATCGGGCGGCGACAGGCATGAGGCTGCGCCTGCTGGCCGTCCTCGGAGCCGTCCTCGCGGTGGCCGCCCTGGCGGGAGCCGGCGTGGCTTCCGCGCACGCGGTGCGGGTGTCCAGCGACCCGGCGCCCGACGCGGTGCTGGCCGCGGGGCCGGCCCTGATCACCGCCACCTTCAACGAGCAGCTCCAGACTGCCTTCGCGTCGATGACGCTGGTGGGACCGGACGGCAATCTGTGGTCGACCGGAGAAGCCCGGGTCCAGGGGCCCGCGGTGCAGGTCGACCTTCGCCCGCTCGGTCCGGCGGGCACCTACACGGCCAACTACCGGGTGACGTCGGCGGACGGCCACGTGGTGAACGGTTCCTGGGCGTTCCAGCTCTCGGTGGCGGGCCCCGGCACCCCGGGGCCCCCGGTTTCCGCACCGGCGGCGTCCGACGGTGAGATCCCGGTCTGGCCGTTCGCCGTCCTCGCCGTGGCGATCGTCGGCGCGGGCATCTGGTGGAGCCGGCGCCGGCGCACGTGAGAAGGGCGCTCGGTGGCACCGCGGCCGTGCTGGCCGGCCTGCTGCTGGCCTGGGTGTTGACCTACCCGCAGCACGCGATCGCGGCGACGGTGACCAGGGCCGCGGCCGACGGTGCCGCGGTGGTGGTGCTGGGCCTGGCCTTGGTGCCGCTGCTGGACATCCCGCGCTACCGCGCCGAGCTGTCCGCACGCAGTTCGTCGGCCCTGGCGATCGCCTCGGCGGCCTGGCTGGTCGCGGAGGTCGCCAGGCTGTGCACCGCGGCGGCCGCCACCGCCGCCGTGCCGCTGAGCACCCTCGGTGTCCGGACCACCGTCGAATACGCCGTATCGACGGTGGCCGGCCGGGCCGACCTGATCTGCGTGCTGGCCGCGGCACTGGTCGGCGTCCTCACCATCGGGTGGCGGACGCCGGCCACCGGGGTCGCAGTGGCCGGCATCGCCGCGATCGGCACCACCGCCCGCACCCTGGCCGGCCACCTGTCCGAGAACGCGTTCGGCGGAATCGCCGTCACCTTGCACGCCCTGGCGGCGGCGGTGTGGTGTGGGCTGCTCGCGGCGCTGGTACTGACGGTGGGGCACCGCGGCCAGTGGGCGCGGGTGCTGCCGCGGTTCTCCGCGGTGTCGCTGTGGTGTGTGGTCGTACTGCTGGCGGGCGGGATCGGCAGCGCCCTGGTGACGCTGGACGCACCCGGTCAGTTGTGGAGCACCGGTTACGGCCGCCTGATCTTGGCCAAGGTGCTGTTCACCGCCGCACTTCTGGCGCTGGCCTGGCACAACCGGACGGGCTGGCTGCCGTCGGCGCGGGGACATCGGGTGACGGCGGCCAGCTCGAGCAGGCGTTCCGACGTCGAGCTGGCGCTGATGACCGTCGCCCTGATGCTGGCCGCCGCACTGGCAGTCACCGGCTAGCGAATACCCGGCTGGCATGATGGAGCCACCGCCTGTGCCACACAGTGAAGGAGCGCCCCACATGGCCGACGAGCCGGACCGGCCCGACGAGACGCCGAGCGAGCAGCCGCCGGTTCCACCCGCCAAGAAGGTGCCCGCGCAGAAGGCCCCGGCGAAGAAGGTCCCCGCCAAGAAGGCCGCTGTGAAGAAGGCCACTCCGGCCAAGAAGGCGGCGCCGGCGAAGAAGGCCGCGCCCGCCAAGAAAGCCCCTCCGGCCAAGCAGCCGCCGCCGCTCGCCGTTGCACAACCCCAACCTGTCGAGACGGTGTCCGCGGCCAAAGAGGCTGCCGCCCAAGCAAAATCGACGGTCGAGTCGGCGCCCGCACAACTCACCGTGGTGCCGTCACCTGATCCCGCACAGTCCCGGCTGCCGCTGGCCGCGGCCCTGGTCGCCGGCTTGCTCGCCGTTCTGGTGGTCTACCTCGCCCGCCGGGGGTCCGAAGAGGACTGACCGTCCTCGCTAGCATTCAAGGCGTGAGCATCGAACCCCGCGCCACCGCTGATCTGGTCGACGAGATCTATCCCGACGTCCGAAGCTGCGATCTGCAGTTACAGAACTACGGCGCCCGGACCAGCTTCGCCGGGCCGATCACCACCGTCCGTTGTTTCGAGGACAACGCGCTGCTCAAGTCGATTCTGTCGACGCCGGGCAACGGCGGCGTGCTCGTCGTCGACGGCGACGGATCCCTGCACACCGCGCTCGTCGGCGACATCATCGCCGGGCTGGCCCAGGACAATGGGTGGGCCGGGGTCATCGTGCACGGCGCGGTACGGGACGCGTCGACGCTGCGCACCATCGACGTCGGCATCAAGGCGCTGGGCACCAATCCGCGAAAGGGCACCAAAACCGGTGCGGGCGAACGCGATGTCGAGGTCTCCTTCGGCGGCGTCACCTTCGTCCCCGGTGAGATCGCCTACAGCGACGAGGACGGCATCGTCGTCGTCCCCGCCTGACAACGACACGTAGGGCCCCGAGATCGGGTGATCTCGGGGCCCTACGTGTCTGAACGTCTAGACCGTCACGGCCGTACGGTGTTTGGTGAAGTGCAGCGACTCCTCGTCGACCTTGCCGTAGCGGATGGTGCGCAGATCGATGAAGTAGTTCTGCTTGAGCCGCCACGGGGCCTGTGAACCGGACTTGGGCAGGGTGTCCATGGCGCGCTTGAAGTAGCCGGGGGTGAAGTCCATGAAGGGCTCCTCACCGACGGACGCACCGGGGTGTTGCGCCTCGACACGGTCGAAACCGTTGTCGTCCATGTAGTTCAGCACGCGGCAAATGAACTCCGACACCAGGTCCGCCTTCAACGTCCACGACGCGTTGGTGTACCCGAAGGTGATCGCCATGTTCGGCACACCGGAGAGCATCAGGCCCTTGTAGGTCATCGACTTGGTCAGATCGATGGGCTCACCGTTGCGCAGCGCCTTCGCGCCGCCGAACAACTGCATGTTCAAACCGGTTGCGGTGATGATGATGTCGGCCGCCAGCTCCTCACCGGAGGCCAACTTGATCCCCGTCTCGGTGAACCGGTCGATGGTGTCGGTGACCACATCGGCCTTGCCGGAACGGATGGCCTTGAACAGATCACCGTTGGGCGCCAGGCACACTCGCTCATCCCACGGGTTGTAGCGCGGGCTGAAGTGCTTGTCGTAGTCGAAGTCCGACGGCAGCCGTCGGGTCGCCATCTCGCGCAGCGCCTTCTTGAACACCGCGGGGAACTTGCGTGCGAGCTGGTACTGCCCGGTGGCGTAGGCAATGGCCTTCCACCGATTCACGAAGTGCGCCATGTTCTTCGGCAGGAACTTGTTGGCCTGCTTGGCCACCGGGTCTTCCAGCGGCAGCGAGCCGATGTAGGTGGGCGAGCGCTGCAGCATGGTGACATGTCCGGCGCCGCCGTTGATCAGTGACGGGATGAGGGTGACGGCGGTGGCGCCCGAGCCGATCACGACGATCTTCTTGCCCGCGTAGTCCAGCTCTTCCGGCCAGTGCTGGGGATGGATGACCTGGCCCTTGAAGTCCTCGGCACCGGGGAACGCCGGGGTGTAGCCCTGGTCGTAGTTGTAGTAGCCGCTGCACACCGACAGGAAGGAGGCGGTGACCTGCTTCTGCACGCCGTCCGTCTCGACGGTGACGGTCCACTTGTTGTCGGTGTCGGACCAGTCGGCCGCGACGACCTTCTGGCCGGTGCGGATGTGCTTGTCGATGCCGTTCTCGACGGCAGCTTCGTTGATGTAGTTCCAGATCGACGGACCGTCGGCGATCGAGCGCGCCGAGGTCCACGGCTTGAACCGGAAGCCCAGGGTGAACATGTCGGAATCGGAGCGGATTCCGGGGTACTTGAACAGGTCCCAGGTGCCGCCGATGTTCTCGCGGCGTTCCAGGATGACGTAACTCTTGGACGGACAGCGCTCCTGAAGGTGCCAGGCGGTGCTGATACCCGAAATGCCGGCGCCGACGATCACGACATCGAAGTGTTCGTTCATGGGACCGACGGTATCAACATGGTGTTGAGTCGGTCAACAGTGTGTCGAAAATTTCGACATAGCGTAAAGTCTTGGCTCATGACCACCTCCAGTCCGGCCCGCGGCCGCCGCGCGGCGCGCCCGTCGGGCGATGATCGCGAGGCCGCCATCCTGGCGACAGCGCGGCGCCTGCTGGAGGACCGCGCCTTCGCCGACATCTCCGTCGATGACCTCGCCAAGGGCGCGGGCATCTCACGGCCCACCTTCTACTTCTACTTCCCGTCCAAGGAAGCGGTGCTGCTCACGCTGCTGGACCCCATCTTCAAGATCGTCGACACGGGCTTCGATCGCGCACTGGACAGCATGCCCACCGACCCTCATCAGGCCGTCCGGCGCGGAATCGAGATCTTCTTCAGCTCCTTCGGTTCCCACGCCACCACAGCCCGCGCCGGCACCGAGGCGTTGACCTCCAGCCCGGAATTCCGGGGTGTCTGGGACGGGCTGATGCAGAAGTGGATCGGCTTGACGGCCGCACTGATCAAGGCGGAGCGGGACCGCGGCGTCGCGCCGGAGACCATTCCGGCACTGGACCTCGCCACGTGTTTGAACCAGATGAACGAGCGCGTGATGATGGCGACGCTGGCCGGTGAGCAGTTGGCCGTCGAGCACGACAAGGTGGTCGACACCCTCACCCACATCTGGCTGACCAGTATCTACGGCACCGCCTGAGGCATGTCGGACCCGGATGCGAACATATGTTCGTGTCCTCCCCGGCGAGCATCCTGCACGCGGATCTCGATTCGTTCTACGCGTCCGTGGAGCAGCGGGATGACCCCACGCTGCGCGGGCGGCCCGTCATCGTCGGCGGCGGGGTGGTCCTGGCGGCCAGCTATGAGGCCAAGGCCTACGGTGTCCGCACCGCGATGGGCGGCCGCCTTGCCCGGCAGCTCTGCCCACACGCCATCGTCGTCCCGCCACGCATGTCGGCCTACTCGCAGGCCAGCCGCGCCGTTTTCGACGTCTTCCACGACACCACTCCCCTGGTCGAGCCCCTGTCCATCGACGAGGCCTTCCTCGACGTGTCGGGCTTGGGGCGGGTGTCGGGCACCCCGGTGCAGATCGGGGCGGCGCTGCGCGACCACGTCCGCGACCGCGTCGGCCTACCGATCACCGTCGGCATCGCCCGCACCAAGTTCCTCGCCAAGGTCGCCAGCCAGCAGGCCAAACCCGACGGCCTGCTCTTGGTGCCGCCCGACCGCGAGCTCGCGTTCCTGCACCCACTGCCGGTGCGCAGCCTGTGGGGCGTGGGTGCCAAGACGGCCGAGAAACTGCACACGCACGGCATCCACACGGTCGCCGACGTGGCCGAACTGAGCGAAGGCTCGCTGGGGGCGATGGTCGGTGGTGCGATGGGCCGGCAACTGTTCTGCCTGTCCCGCAACATCGATCGCCGACGGGTGGTCACCGGGGTGCGCCGTCGTTCGGTGGGTGCCCAGCGAGCGCTGGGACGGTCCGGAAACACCATGTCCGCCAACGAGATCGATGCGGTGGTCATCAACCTGGTCGACCGGATCACCCGGCGGATGCGGGCGTCCGGGCGCACCGGTCGCACGGTGGTGCTGCGCCTGCGCTTCGACGATTTCGGCCGGGCCACCCGTTCACACACCTTGGCCCGGGCCACCTCGTCGACCGAGGTGGTACTGGCCGCCGCCCGGGTATTGGTGGCCGCGGCGGCCCCACTGATCGGCGAACGCGGTCTGACCCTGGTGGGATTCGCCGTGTCCAACATCGACCGGGCCGGTGCCGCACAACTGGAACTGCCGTTCGGGGGTGGCTCTGACCCCCTCGCGATCGATACCGCTGTGGACCGCGTCAGGGAGCGCTTCGGCAACGCCATGCTGACCAGAGGCGTGCTGCTCGGCCGTGATCCGGATCTGGAGATGCCGATGCTCCCGGACTAACCGAATTGGGCCGCCACGAACCCGGCGAACAGCACCAGGAATCCGCCGATCTCACCGGCCATCAGCGCCATCATCCCGGCGTGCAGGCCGGGTCTGGGGTTCTCGAACTGGTTGGTGGTGTCCCTGCGTAGCCCGTGCTGCACGTAGGCGGCGATGGCCGTCACGAAGAAGAACACCAAAACCATTGCGGCCGTGAGGTTCACCCACACAGGCCACGCGCTGAGCTCCACGAACACCGCTACCAGGAGCGTCGCAAACGAGTACAACAGGGCGGCGCGGTGCGCGATGTCGACGTAGGGGTGCGCCAGATGGTCTGGGCTGGTCGCCATCTGGCGGTACTTCCAGGCTCCCAGGATCAGGGCAGCCAGGAAGATCAGCCCGGCCGACAGCAGCGTGATGACGGTGTCGATCCCGAGATTCGCGGCCATGGCGCCGAGTCTAGGGAGCCGTCCATGCCAGGAGACGCTCGGCCGTCCAGGTGTTGACGATCCGGTCCTGCGGCACGCCGGCCTCCAGCGCCCGCGCGGCCCCGTAGCCGAGGAAGTCGAGCTGGCCGGGCGCGTGCGCGTCGGTGTCGATGCTGAACACGCAGCCGATCTCGATCGCGAGTCTCAGCAGCCGGTCCGGCGGGTCGCAGCGCTCGGGGCGAGAGTTGATCTCGACTGCGACCCCGTGGTCGACGCACGCGGTGAACACCTTCTCGGCGTCGAACTTCGACTCCGGCCGGGTGCCGCGGCTGCCCTCGACCAGCCGGCCCGTGCAGTGCCCGAGCACATCAGCCTGGCCACCGGACACGGCGCGGACCATCCGCCGGGTCATCGCATCGGCGTCCATCGCCAGTTTCGAGTGCACGCTGGCCACCACGATGTCCAGGCGCTCCAGCAGTTCGGGTTCCTGGTCGAGGCTGCCGTCGTCGAGGATGTCGACTTCGATACCCGTCAGGATGCGCATCGGCGAGAACTGTTCGCGCAGTTCGTCTATCACGTCGAGTTGGTGACGGAGCCGGTCCGGCGACAGCCCGTTCGCGACGGTGAGGCGCGGCGAATGATCGGTCAGCGCACAGTATTCGTGGCCGAGCCGTTGTGCGGTGGCCATCATCTCCGAGATCGGCGCCGAACCGTCCGACCAGTTCGAATGCAGGTGCAGGTCACCCTTGAGCGCGGCGCGGATGTCGCCGCCGCCGAGATCGGTTGCCTTCTCGCGTAATTCGATGAGGGTGTCGGGTTCGCTGCCCGCCCACGCCTGCGCGATGACCTTTGCGGTCTTCGGCCCGACGCCCGGTAGAGACTGCCAGCCGTTGCTGCGCCCCAACTTCTCCCGCTGCTCGTCGGACAATGCCTCCACCACGTCGGCGGCCTTGCGGTAGGCCATCACCCGGCGGGATTCCTCGCGCGCCCGGTCCTTGTAATAGGCGATTTCGCGCAGCGCGCTCACCGGGTCCATGAGTCCAGTGTGCCGGGAAAACGTGCGCCGGCCCACGGCGATGCCTTGTTACGCTGCTCGACGGGGGTGGTGTCGGATGGGTGACGGCGGCGGAGATCTGCTCAAAGATCTGTTCGACCTGGGTAATGGGATCAGGAGTGGCGTCCAGGACGTCCCCAAACTCTTCCAGGACGTCGTGGATCTCGATGCCCATGGCGCCCTCACGGATGGCCGCAAGGTCATCGGAGATGTGGGGGACGTGCTGAGCGGTCTCGGTGGTCTGGGCATGGGGATCACGCAGGTCCCACGAAAGATCGCCGAGAAGTACGTCGGTTCTGCAGTCGGGAAGCTCGCCGACTCGCGGATCCTGTCGGCCGCGCAGCTGGCGATCGAGGCAGAGAAAGCGACCACGGGGTCAGGCGATCCCGAGGACGGCAACGGCTATCACGAGTCGGCCGTACGGATGCAGAAGGTAGTCCAAACCCTGTCGGACGCGGATCCTCGGGGCGACCGCTGGAGCGGCGCCGCATCAGACGCCTACTCGACCACCAACAGCAGGCACCGTGCACACGCATCCGCCGTACAAGGCGCCGACGAAGAAATCAGTCAGATCCTCAGCACCGAAGCCGTCCAGGTGAGCCGAACCCGCAAAACCCTTGACGAGACGAACCAGTACCTCTCGGACTTCGGGGCCGCCACGGCATGGATGAATTTCGTGCCCGGTTTGGCGCACGCGAAGATGGTCGCCGACGTCGCAGCGGCGGCGGCCGCACTCGCCACGACCAATTCCACCATGGCGATTCTCGTCAAGAACTCCGCGGAGAACGCGGCGCGGATCCGCGCGCATGCCGGCAGTTACGCCGCAGCGGCCGAGCGGAGCACCAAACCCGACCTGCCGGCGGCGCAACAACCCAGGGAGGGCGACCCATTTGTGTCGCAGGTGACCGACATCGCCGAGGGCACCGCACCGGGTCGCCTGAACAACGGCAGGTCCTACGAGATCCCTTCCCCGGACGATCCGCCGAATACTCCGGGCCGGCCCTACGACAATCGCCCGACAGGGGGATGAGCGATGACATCCGAAGCGGACAACTTGCGCGTGCTGACCGACCACGTCAGGAAGCTCGCGGTCACACAACACACGGCCGCGGATCAGATCACCGGTGCGAGCCGGTCCATCGGGGACGTGGCCGCGCGCGTTTCGAGCACACACGGGGTGGTGTGCTCCTTCACCAGCGTCGCGCTCGACGCCGCCGATTCCGCGCGTAACGCGGCCGGTTCTGCCTTGCAGAAAGTATCGACCGACCTCTCCGGGAAGCTCGACACCGCGGCCGCCAACTACGACAACGCCGACTACCGCGCCGGCAAACAGATCAGCCAAGCGGGTCGAATGTGACCGACCCGCACGACTCGCCCTGGGACAGCGAAGATGATGGCACCCACCAGGCGGATGAGGGCCTGGTGTTCGAGGCCTTCGCCGCATACGCGCCGACGGGAGCCGAATTAGGCTGGAAATCAACGGTATCGGCGACAGCGGACGAACTTCAGACAGTTGTCTTCACCGCAATCAATCCTGCTGGCACGGTATCGGTCACAGCATTGATGGACGGCCGATTGGTGCGCGTCGAGCTGACACCCGGCGTGCATTCGATGACCGAGACGGAGCTCGAAGAGGAGGTCGTCGTGATCGCGAGACTTGCCACGAGACAAGCGCTCGCAGGTCAGCACCTGATCATCTCGGCCCTCATGCAGCGCCTCGGACAAGACCCCGCGAACACACGAAGCTTCCTGGAACGAGACCTACACCTTCCTGCACCCGACGTGGTTCTGGCAGAACGCGCCCAACTGTTCTCCGCCGGATACACCCACAACACGGAGGACTCCCCGCGGCGATGAGATCGATTCCGCAGCCTTACAAACGAATCTGGTTGATTCTCGTCGTCGCTCTTTTTGCCATACCGGCAATCGCCGTCGCGGCCACCATTCTTGTATCCCGGGTACTCCCGTGGTGGAGATCGACCGACGACGCGGAGTTCGTCCGCGGTCATTGGCGTGCTCCCCCGCAAGGGCTCCTGTCATCGTCGATGGCGGTTGAGCCCGTGCCAGGCTGGCTCACGAAGGTGAGCAGCATCGGCCTGCCTGACGAGACCGACTCGGCCCCTTACAAATTCGGCGTCGACGAGAATCCGTTCTTGTCCGATCCCTACGTGGGAAATATGGGCGACCACGCCTACTTCATGCTGGGAAACATCGACTCACCGACTCCACAATGGTTCTTGGTGGGCATCGACGTGCGAACCGGCGACCGGACCTTCGCCCCAGTCCCGCTGGCCACC
Organism: Mycolicibacterium cosmeticum; assembly: GCA_016197365.1. Classification (GTDB taxonomy): domain Bacteria; phylum Actinomycetota; class Actinomycetes; order Mycobacteriales; family Mycobacteriaceae; genus Mycobacterium; species Mycobacterium cosmeticum_A. Next base: position 76,657 of record JACPVS010000030.1, read on the forward strand.
GATCAGGCACGCCCTCGGTGCTATCTCAATGGTCCGGATGCGCTGCTCTGCCTCACTGACGACGGCAAGGATGGCACAGCGTGGATCATCAACAGTCACAACGGAAGAGTTGAATACACCGGACCTACAGCGCTGACGGTGTACTCGTCACAGTTCATCATGCGGCAGATCGGCCTCTACGCCGTCGCGCTGAAGCCGGACTCCGGGATATACGGAGTCGGTCCCACCGCCGAGACGACCTGGTTCGTCCCCGGGAACGGGACGGTCAATGACGCCGATCCCCATCCATTGGACCTCGTACCCCCCGCCTTGACCAACCAGCCGGCCGGTCGCGGTGCTGCTCGCACGATCACGTTCTCACTGAAGGACGGCACGGTCATCCGACCCACACTCGCCGACAACAAGCAGCAGCAACGGAGTGTCACGTACCCAGGCGGATTCGCCGCCGAAGTGGCCGCCCCGCGGGAGCTCGGCCACGTCCAGTTCTTCGACGACTCCGGCGCCCGCGAAGGTCCGAACAGCGCCCCGGGCGAACTAGGCCACGCCAACGGGCTACCTCTGGTCAACCTCGCAGGCGGAGGATGGGCCCTGTTCGACGCCCCAGGCGAACTGCTCATGCAGCAGGCCACCCCGACACACGCGAACGCAGAGATCGTCGGAGACATGTTGTTGATCAGCGGTGATGGTCCCGGCGACAAGAGACAATTCGACATGACGTCAGGCACCGAGATGAAACCGTGTGACCTGCCAGAGGGCTACTTCGCCAGCGACGGCAGAGTCGCACTCGGCGAGCACGGTTATGCCGACACGGTCCGCACCACGACGGCTGTCGACCTCACCACATGCGACACCGTGTGGAAATCCGAGTCGCCAGTCGGCACCTTTCACAGGCTCTGGCGCATCAACACCACCCTCGTCCAATTGTCCGATGACGGAACGGAATTGATGTCGCTCGTGGCACCCGGCTAGCCCGTCGCCACCGATTCACACCAAACTGCCAACAAGTCCCCGGAATGAATCCCGCAACAGGACTAGTTTTGGTTCGTGTGAGATTCGCCTTCAAGACATCCCCGCAGAACACGACATGGGCCGACATGCTGGCCATCTGGAAAACGGCCGATGACATCGACGTCTTCGAATCCGGCTGGACCTTCGATCACTTCTATCCGATCTTCTCCGATTCCACCGGTCCGTGCCTGGAGGGCTGGACGACGCTGACCGCGCTGGCCCAGGCCACCACGCGGCTTCGGGTGGGCGTGCTGGTGACGGGCATCCACTACCGCCATCCCGCGGTGCTGGCCAACATGGCCGCGGCGGTGGACATCATCTCCAATGGCCGCCTCGAGCTCGGCATCGGTGCCGGCTGGAATGAGGAAGAGTCCGGCGCCTACGGCATCGAGTTGGGCAGCATCAAGGAACGGTTCGACCGCTTCGAGGAGGCCTGCCAGATCCTCAAGGGCCTGCTCACCCAAGAGACCACGACGTTCGACGGCAAGTTCTATCAGCTCAAGGACGCCCGCAACGAGCCGAAGGGCCCGCAGCAGCCGCACCCGCCGTTCTGCATCGGCGGTAGCGGCGAGAAGCGCACCTTGAAGATCACCGCCAAGTACGCCGATCACTGGAACTTCGTCGGCGGCCCGCCGGAGGAGTTCGCACGACTGCGTGGGGTGCTGGACGCGCACTGCGCCGACATCGGCCGCGACCCGAAGGAGATCACCACCTCCGCGCACGTCCGCCTCGGTGAGGACCGCGACTACGCCAAGGTCGTCGCCGAAGCGGCCGCCCTCGGCGAGGCCGGCCTGGATCTGGCCATCATCTACCTGCCGCCGCCGTACGACACCGCGGTGCTGGAGCCGCTGGCCGAGGCCATCCGTGACGCCAAACTCTGACCCGGGACGGTTCCCGCAGGGGGCAGGTCACCCTGCGGGAACCGCCGGTCGGGCAGAGATCCAGGACGACACCGCTGGTCTCTGGGTACATCCTGTGCATTGCGCAGCGATTCTGCGCGGCGAAACGCCAGTTCGGCGGTGATGAGTTTCAAAGAGGCCGGGTGCGGCGGTGAAGCGCGCTACCGAACTGGCGGTAACGAAACGATAACGGCTGGCAAAGTAACGCTGCCGTCAGTACGAGGCCGGAAAACGGGGTAGATCAGGCGCCGAAGCGGAGCATCTCCGCGGCGGTGATCAGGCGCTCGTGCTTAGCTGGGAATTCTCGGCTCTTGACCGGATGGCGGAACCATGACCAGGCAATTCGGCTGACTCGGGACCGTGAATAAGTGTTGTTGTACACGGTGAAAACTCCTGCGGTCGGGCGTTTACATGCACCGGGGGGTCACTTTACCGCACGACCCCTGCGGGATCATTAGATACCTGTGACGGAGCAAACACTGAAAGGCGCGCCGACGAAAAGTCCGATGTTTCTGATGGGACTGAAGTTGCTGAAGTTACGCCGCGCGACCGCGTTGTGACCTGTCCGGCCCGCGAGATTGCGGTTGCGTCGCGATTCTGCGACCAGCGCACGCAACAACTGCAATCTCGCGGACAGCCAACCGTGACCTACCGTTGCGGGGCAGCGGTGGGCTTGATCGGTGCCGGCAAGACCGACTCACCCATCAGGAACCGGTCGACACCCGCGGCCGCGGCGCGGCCCTCGGCGATCGCCCACACGATCAGCGACTGCCCGCGACCCATATCGCCTGCCACGAACACACCGGGCACCGTCGTCTGGAAATCATCCGAACGCGCGACGTTGCCGCGGTCGGTCAACTCCACACCGAGATCGGTGAGCAGCCCCTCACGCTCCGGTCCGACGAAGCCCATCGCCAGGAACACGATGTCGGCGTCCAGATCGAAGTCCGAGTCCTCGACCTTCTCGAACTTGCCCGCCTTCATCTCGACCTCGTGCACCTTCAGCGAGGACAGCTTGCCGTCGGTCCCGACGAACTGCTCCGTGTTCACCGAGAACACCCGTTCGCCGCCTTCTTCGTGCGCGGAGGCCACCCGGAACATCAACGGATAGGTAGGCCACGGCGTCGAGTCTGCACGGGTCTCCGGCGGCCGCGGCATGATCTCGAACTGATGGATGCTGGCCGCACCCTGACGGTGCGCCGTCCCCAGGCAGTCGGCGCCGGTGTCGCCGCCACCGATGATGACGACCTTCTTGTCCTTGGCGGTGATCGGCGGCTGACCATCGGGCCCGGCCACGTCATCGCCCTGCTGCAGGCGGTTGGCCCACGGCAGGTACTCCATCGCCTGATGGATACCGTCCAGCTCACGGCCCGGGATCGGCAGGTCGCGCCATGCCGTCGCCCCGCCGGCCAGCACCACGGCGTCGAAGTCTTCCTGGAGCTGCTCGACGGTGATGTCGACGCCGACGTTGACTCCGGTGCGCAACGTAGTGCCCTCGGCCGCCATCTGCTCCAGACGCCGGTCGATGTGGCGCTTCTCCATCTTGAACTCGGGGATGCCGTAGCGCAGCAGACCACCGATGCGGTCGGCCCGCTCGAAGACGGTCACCTCGTGTCCGGCACGGGTGAGCTGCTGGGCGGCGGCCAGCCCGGCAGGCCCGGAGCCGACCACGGCGACCTTCTTACCGGTCAGCACGTCCGGCGGCAGCGGCTTGACCCAGCCCTGCTCCCAGGCGTTGTCGATGATCTCGACCTCGACCTGCTTGATGGTCACCGGATCCTGATTGATGCCCAGCACGCAGGACGCCTCACACGGAGCCGGGCACAGCCGGCCGGTGAACTCCGGGAAGTTGTTCGTGGCGTGCAGGCGCTCGATGCTGTCGCGCCAGCGGTCGCGGAACACCAGGTCGTTCCACTCGGGGATCAGGTTTCCCAGCGGGCAACCGTTGTGGCAGAACGGGATACCGCAGTCCATGCAGCGTGATGCCTGGACCTGCAGGGTGTCCTTCGAGAAGTCCTCGTAGACCTCTTTCCAGTCCTGCAGGCGCAGGTCGACGGGGCGCCGGGTCGGGGTCTCCCGGGCGGTGTGCTTGAGGAAGCCGTTCGGATCAGCCACGAGCGGCCGCCATGATCGCTTCGCCGACGTCGTTGCCCGCGGACTCGGCCTCTGCTATCGCCACCAGTACCTTCTTGTAGTCGCGCGGCATGACCTTCACGAATTTCGACTGATGCGCCGGCCAGTCGGCCAGAATCCGGTGACCCACAGCCGAATCGGTGACCTCGACGTGCGCGGTGATCATGCCGTGCAGCCATTCGAGGTCGGCATCGTCCAGAGCGTCAAGATCGACCATCTCCCCATTCACGTTGCCCGCCAACTGCTTGTCCGGGTCATAGACATAGGCCGCGCCACCGGACATACCGGCGGCGAAGTTGCGCCCGGTCTGCCCGAGGATGACCACCTTGCCGCCGGTCATGTACTCACATCCGTGGTCACCGACGCCCTCGACGACCGCGTGCGCCCCGGAGTTGCGGACGGCGAAACGCTCGCCGACCACGCCGCGCAGGAACGCTTGTCCGCTGGTGGCGCCGAACAGGATCACGTTTCCGCCGATGATGTTCTCCTCGGCTACGTAATTCGACGGGGCAGCGGCAGACGGCCGCACCACGATGCGTCCACCCGAGAGGCCTTTGCCCACATAGTCATTGGCATCACCGCGGACGGTCAGCGTGATACCGCGCGGTACGAATGCACCGAAGCTGTTACCGGCCGAGCCGTCGAAGGTGATGTCGATGGTGCCGTCCGGAAGGCCCTGCCCGCCATAGACTTTCGTCACCTCGTGGCCGAGCATGGTTCCGACGGTGCGGTTCACGTTGGCGATCTTGGTGGTGAAGCTGACCGCCGTCCCGCTGTCGATCGCCTCGCGACTCTGGGTGATCAGCTGCTGATCCAGCGCCTTGTCCAGCCCGTGATCCTGCACCGACGTGCAGTACAGATCCTGGTTCATGAACGCCGACTCCGGCTCGTGCAGCACCGGCGACAGGTCGAGCTTGTGCGCCTTCCAGTGCTCCGCGGCGCGCTGGGTGTCCAGCGTCGAAACCTGGCCGACCATCTCGTTGATGGTGCGGAATCCGAGCTGCGCCATGAGCTCCCGGACTTCTTCGGCGATGAACAGGAAGAAGTTCTCCACGAACTCGGGCTTGCCGTTGAACCGCTCGCGCAGCACCGGGTTCTGGGTGGCCACACCCACCGGGCAGGTGTCGAGGTGGCAGACCCGCATCATGATGCAGCCCGACACCACCAGCGGGGCGGTGGCGAAGCCGAACTCTTCGGCGCCCAGCAGCGCGGCGACCACGACGTCGCGGCCCGTCTTGAGCTGGCCGTCGACCTGCACGACGATGCGGTCGCGAAGCCCGTTGAGCAGCAGCGTCTGCTGCGTCTCGGCCAGGCCCAGCTCCCACGGCGCACCCGCATGCTTCTGCGAGGTCAGCGGCGTGGCGCCGGTGCCACCGTCGTGGCCGGAGATCAGCACCACGTCGGCGTGCGCCTTCGAGACGCCCGCGGCCACCGTGCCGACACCGTTCTCCGACACCAGCTTCACGTGCACACGCGCCGCCGGGTTGGCGTTCTTCAGGTCGTGGATCAGCTGCGCCAGATCCTCGATGGAGTAGATGTCGTGGTGCGGCGGGGGTGAGATCAGCCCCACGCCGGGCGTGGAGTGCCGCACGTCTGCCACCCACGGGTACACCTTGTGGCCCGGAAGCTGGCCGCCCTCACCAGGTTTGGCGCCCTGGGCCATCTTGATCTGGATATCGGTGCAGTTGGTCAGGTAGTGACTGGTCACACCGAACCGGCCGGAGGCGACCTGCTTGATGGCGCTGCGGCGCCAGTCGCCGTTGGCATCGGGCTCGAACCGCTCGACGGCCTCGCCGCCCTCACCGGAGTTCGACCGGCCCCCGAGCCGGTTCATCGCGATGGCCAGCGTCTCGTGCGCCTCGGCCGAGATCGAGCCGTAGCTCATGGCGCCGGTCGAGAAGCGCTTGACGATCTCGGTGGCGGATTCCACCTCGTCCAGCGGAACCGGCTGCCGTACATCATCTTTGAACTTCAGCAGGCCACGCAGCGAAGCCATCCGCTCGCTCTGGTCGTCGATCAGCTTGGTGTACTCCTTGAACACCGAGTACTGCCCGGTGCGCGTGGAGTGCTGCAGCTTGAACACCGTGTCCGGGTTGAACAGGTGGTACTCGCCCTCGCGGCGCCACTGGTATTCGCCACCGACCTCGAGCTCGCGGTGCGCCCACTCGTCGGGCCGGTCCAGGTAGGCCAGGTCATGCCGGGCGGACACATCGGCTGCAATGTCGTCCAGGTCGATACCGCCTGTAGGGCAGTGCAATCCGGTGAAGTACTCGTCGAGCACGCGCTGGCCGATGCCGACGGCCTGGAACAGCTGCGCTCCGGTGTAGGAGGCCAGGGTGGAGATGCCCATCTTGGACATCACCTTCAGCACGCCCTTGCCCGCGGCCTTGACGTAGTTGGCCTTGGCCGCATCACTGGTCAAGCCGGTGATGATGCCGCGGTCGACCATGTCCTCGATGGACTCGAACGCCATGTACGGGTTGATCGCGGCGGCGCCGAAGCCACACAGCATGGCCATGTGGTGCACCTCGCGGGCGTCACCGGACTCGACCACCAGGCCGACCTGGGTGCGGGTGCGCTCGCGGACCAGATGGTGGTGCACGGACGCCACCGACAGCAGCGACGGGATCGGCGCCAGCCATTCGTTGGACTCGCGGTCCGACAGCACGATGATGCGGGCACCGTTGCGGATGGCCTGGCTGACCTTGGCGCGGACTTCCTCCAGCGCCCGGCGCAGGCCGGCACCGCCGTCGGCGACGGGGTACAGGCAGCTGACCACCGCGGCCCGCATGCCGTGCTTGCGGCCGCGGATCTCGTGGTCGGGATCGACGTGGATGATCTTGGACAGGTCGGCGTTACGCAGGATCGGCTGCGGCAGCATGATCTGGCGGCAGGAGTTCTCGTCCGGGTTCAGCAGGTCACCCTCGGGGCCGATGACGCCGGCCAGGCTGGTCACCACCTCTTCGCGGATGGCGTCCAGGGGCGGGTTGGTGACCTGGGCGAACAACTGCTGGAAGTAGTCGTAGAGCATCCGGGGGCGCTGGGACAGCACCGCGATGGGGGTGTCGGTGCCCATCGAGCCGAGCGCCTCGGCACCGGTCCGCGCCATCGGCGCCACCAGCAGGTTGAGCTCTTCGTAGGTGTAGCCGAAGGCCTGCTGACGCAGCACCACGCGGTGGTGCGGCATCTTGACGTAGTCACCGGGGGGCAGGTCGTCGACGTGGAACTGACCGGCGTCCAGCCATTCCTGGTAGGGATGCTCGGCGGCCAGTTCGGCCTTGATCTCCTCGTCGGAGACGATGCGGCCCTGCGCGGTGTCCACCAGGAACATCCGGCCGGGCTGCAGGCGCAGCTTCTGCACCACCGTGGACGGGTCGAGGTCCAGCACGCCGGCTTCCGAGGCCATCACGACGAGTCCGTCGTCGGTCACCCAGATGCGCGACGGACGCAGGCCGTTGCGGTCCAGCACCGCGCCGACGACGGTGCCGTCGGTGAAGCACACCGACGCGGGGCCGTCCCACGGCTCCATCAGCGAGCCGTGGTAGCGATAGAAGGCCCGCCGGGCCGGATCCATGTCCTCGTTGCGCTCCCACGCCTCGGGGATCATCATCAGCACCGCGTGGGCGATGCTGCGGCCACCGAGGTGCAGGAGCTCCAGGACCTCGTCGAATCGGGCGGTATCCGAGGCCCCGGGCGTACAGACCGGGAAGATCTTGTTCAGGTCGTTGTGGTAACCGAACACATCGGTATGGATCAGCGCTTCCCGCGCCCGCATCCAGTTCTCGTTACCGGTGACCGTGTTGATCTCACCGTTGTGCGCGACGCGGCGGAACGGGTGCGCCAGCGGCCACGACGGGAACGTGTTGGTGGAGAACCGGGAGTGCACGATGCCCAGCGCACTTTCGAGCCGGTCGTCCTGCAGGTCCAGGTAGAACGCCCGCAGCTGCGGGGTGGTGAGCATGCCCTTGTAGACCAGGGTCTGGCCGGAAAGACTTGGGAAGTAAACGGTTTCGCGGCCGGGGCCGTCCTGTCCGGGTCCCTTGGTGCCCAGCTCGTGCTCGGCGCGCTTGCGGATGACGAAGGCGCGGCGTTCCAGGTCCATCCCGGACGCGCCGCCGATGAACACCTGCCGCAGCGTGGGCATGGCGTCGCGGGCGAGTGCGCCCAGCGACGAGTCGTCGGTCGGGACGTCGCGCCAGCCGAGCAGCGTCAGGCCTTCGGCCTCGACGATCTTCTCGACGGCCTCGCAGGCCAGCTTGGCGTCGCGCGCCGATTGCGGCAGGAAGGCGATGCCGGTGACGTAGCTGCCCTCCTCGGGCAGCTCGAAGTCCACGACGGCCCGCAGGAACGCGTCCGGCACCTGCAGGAGGATGCCCGCGCCGTCTCCGGTGTTGGGCTCGGCGCCCGCGGCGCCGCGGTGCTCCAGGTTCAGCAGGGCCGTGATGGCCTTGTCGACGATGTCGCGGCTGCGGCGGCCGTGCATGTCGGCGACCATGGCAACTCCGCATGAGTCGTGCTCATACGCGGGGTTGTACAGACCACTGGGCCCTGGTCCCACCGGATACCACCTGACCTTCACTATCTTGCCCGAGCTCGCGTGAAGCTGGGTGTGTTGCTGCCTGCTGTGACCAGCGGCATCCGCCGGCGGTACCGGCCCGGCGACGCGGTGCCTGCGTGCAGCACTGAACGACGGCTAAGCCCGCTCGCCTTGAGTTGGGAAAAACGATATGACAAACACCGCCTGACATGCCAACTTAGTCATACCTAACTAACCCCGCCGACGGGCCGCTGCGCGGAGACCGTGCACTATTCGCACGGGTCGTCAAACAACCTGCAGCCCTTGCCTTTTCATCTACTCCACGCCCCCGAGCCCGCCCGGCGCCGCGCAGGGCCTATCCTCACGATCGTTTGCTCCAAGCAGCCTATTCCGCTCTGACATGCACAGATGAGAATGCATTTATTTGCTCAAAGCCTGGTCAGATTCTTAGGCACTACAGCACCCGCCCCGACCACGGACACCATCCGCCACACCAGACACTCCGGCCGCACTGCGAATTGGCTGCGCGCGCTCCGACGATGGGGTCATGTCAAGCTGCACGTGATGTCCTATCCCTTGAACACACCGCCGGGCCGCTTCGGGATCGTCAACCTGGACGCCACCGAACAGGGCTGTGCCGCCACCATGCCAATGTCGGGTCTGCTCAATCCCTTCACCGGCACACCGAGCCTCGCGCCGCTGGCCGTGCTGATCGACCACATCGCCGGTTTCGCCAACCATCTGCGCCGCCCCGACGGTCACTGGACGGTCTCCAGCGAGCTCGCCATGGAGTTCACTCCCGACGCGCTGGCGGTCATCACCGCCGACCCGGGCACACCGGTGCTGGCGGCGAGCCGGCCCGTGGGCTCCGCCACCGCCACGTCACTGTCTGCGTGTGATCTCAGCCACGGTGGCATCGACATCGGGGTCGGCACGGTGCGGACCTTCTACATCGCCGCGTCCGCCCCAACCGGCCCTGAGCTGCGCACCGCCGCGCCCGACACCGTCCCCACGGCCCTCGATGAGCTGATGGCCGTCGAGGTGGCCGAGGCCGGCGGCGCTGATCCGGTGCTCGTGCAACATTGCGACCCCGCGGTGAACAACACGATGGGCGCGGTGCACGGCGGCGTGGCCGCGGCAGGCCTGGAACTGGTGGCCGCAGCGGCGCTCAACACCGACCGCGACACCCCGCTGCGGCCCGCCTCACTGCGGGTGAACTATCTGCGCCGGCTCATCTCCGGCGGCCGATCGCACTACACCGCAACGGCTTTACACAGCGGCCGCAGCACCGGCGTAGCCGATGCGCAGGCATTCGCCGCGGACGGGCGGCTGGCCCTGATCGGCCGGCTGACGGCCTATATCTGACAACGGCCCGCCTTCGGCACTAGCATCCGACCAGTGCTGTCCCACGTCGCCGCGTCCATCCGCAATTCGGGCTACCTGCGCAAATGGCTGATTCTCGGCATTTCGATCGGCATCATCGCGGGGCTGGGCGCTGTGCTGTTCTTCCTGATGCTCGACTACTCGGGCCGGTTCCTGCTCGGCTTTCTCGGCGGCTATGACGCCCCCACCGCTGCCGGCGACGGCGGGCACCCCGGGTCACCGGCTTTCGCGCGTGCCTGGGCTATCCCGCTGGTCACCTTCGGCGGCGCGCTGATCTCCGCGATCATCGTCGCGAAGCTCGCACCCGAAGCCCAAGGGCACGGCACCGACGCGGCCATCGAAGCCGTCCACAGTGATCCGCGGGCCATCCGGGTGCGTGCCGTCCTGGTCAAGATGGTCTCCAGCGCCCTCACCATCGGGTCGGGCGGATCGGCGGGCCGGGAGGGACCGACCGCCCAGATCTCGGCGGGCTTCGGTTCCCTGCTCACCCGACGGCTGGACCTCACCGACGCAGACGGGCGCGTCGCTGTGTCGCTCGGTATCGGCTCGGGCATCGGCGCCATCTTCGGTGCCCCGCTGGGCGGGGCCGTGCTCGCCGCCTCGATCGTCTATCGCGAGGACTTCGACTACCGCTCGTTGATCCCGGGGTTCATCACCTCAGGCACCGCCTATGCGGTGTACGGCAGCATTCTCGGCTTCGAGCCCATGTTCGGCACCATCGTCGGGGACTACAAACTGCAACCGGCACAATTGATCTGGTTCGCGGTGATCGGGATCGTCTCTGCTGCTGTCGGTTATCTCTACGCCCGAGTGTTCTACGGCACCGTCGCGCTGACCGCGAAGTTGCCGGGTGGCATCGTGGTGAAGCCCGCACTCGGCGGTCTGGCCGTTGGACTACTGGCCCTGATCATCCCGCAGATCCTCGCGAGCGGGTACGGCTGGGCTCAGCTGGCCGCCGCGAAGGACAGCCTGATGTCCATCCCGCTCTGGATCATCCTGGTGTTGCCCTTCGCCAAGATCGTCGCGACGTCACTGTCCATCGGCACCGGCGGCTCCGGCGGGATCTTCGGGCCGGGCATCGTCATCGGCGCATTCGTGGGCGCCGCCGTCTGGCGGCTCGCCGACCTGACCGGACTGCCCGGAATTCCGGACGGCCCCGGCATTTTCGTGGTGCTCGCGATGATGGCCTGCTTCGGCAGTGTGGCGCACGCACCCCTGGCCGTGATGATCATGGTGGCCGAGATGACCAACTCGTTCTCGGTGCTACCCGGTGCCATGATCGCCGTAGGCGTCGCGTATCTGTTGATGAGCCAGACGCGGGTCTCGATCTACAAGGCCCAGCGCCTGAACCGGGACAGTGACACCCAAATCTAGAAACTGTTGCTAAACAGCCAAGATTCGGACACTTTCAGTTTTGCTGGGTGTCGGCTGTGCGATTCTCACATCAGACATCATGTCCAGCAGAGGAGCTCGCCATGAAAAGACCCACCATGCAACACCGGCTGGCAGCCGAGTTCATCGGAACCTTCTGGCTCGTCCTCGGCGGCTGCGGTAGCGCCGTCTTCGCCGCCAAGTTCGTGGCCGCCGACGGAACCTCCCTCGGCATCGGGTTCCTCGGCGTCGCATTGGCATTCGGCCTGACGGTGCTCACCGGCGTGTACGCCTTCGGCACCATCTCCGGCGGGCACTTCAACCCCGCCGTCACCCTGGGCGCCGCCCTGGCCCGACGGGTGGAATGGTCGGCGCTGCCCGTGTACTGGGTGGCGCAGGTGCTCGGCGGCCTGGTCGCCGGCGGCGTCATCTACTTCGTGGCCGGCGGTCAAGCCGGCTGGAGCGCGACGGGCAACATGGCCGCCAACGGTTTCGGCGCCCACTCGCCCGGCGGCTTCTCGCTGGTGGCCGTGCTGGTCACCGAGGTGGTCCTGACGGGCATCTTCCTGCTGGTGATCCTCGGTTCCACCGACGACCGGGCCCCGAAAGGCTTTGCCGGCCTTTCCATCGGGCTCACCCTGACGCTGATCCACCTGATCTCCATCCCGATCTCCAACACCTCGGTGAACCCGGCCCGCTCGACGGCGGTGGCGTTCTTCAACGGCGACGGCGCACCCGCGCAACTGTGGGCCTTCTGGTTGGCGCCGTTGGTCGGAGCCGCGATCGCCGGTGTGGCGTATCCGTTCCTGTTCGGTGTCGCCGAACAGCTCGCGGACCGGCCCGACCGCGACGGCGCCCTTGACCGGGTGAACTAGCTACAGGGCCTTCAAGTCCGGAATGGCCTGGCGTGCACCGAATCTCGGGTTGCGCGCCAGGCCACTGGCCTCGAGCAGCCGTACCGCCCGCTGGCGGTGCGGCCGCAGCGGTTCCAGCAGTTCGACCATCGCGCCGTCGTCGATGCGGTAGCCCAGCAAGGTCATCCCTATCATGTTGGACAGGTGGTAGTCGCCCACCGAGATGGCGTCGGCGTCGCCGAAGGCGCGTTGCATGGTCTCGGCCGCGGTCCACTCCCCCACGCCGGGCATCGACCGGAAGCCCGCCTCGGTGCGGCAGCGTTCCAGGGCATCGGCGCGCTGCGCGCAGCCCACGATGGTGCGGGCGCGGCCTGGATCGATGTTGGCGAGGTGGAATTCCCAGGACGGGATGGTTCGCCACACCGCCGCCGCGGGCGGCACCCGCATCCCGGCGGGCACCGGGCCCGGCGCCGGAGTCCCGTATTTCGTCACCAGTAGCCGCCACCCACGAAAGGCGTCCTTGCCGGCCACCCGCTGTTCGATGATCGCCGGGATCAGCGCTTCCAGCACCCGACCGGTGCGACCGAGCCGAAGATGTGGGACCCGCTCATGCGCCTTGGCGATCACCGGGTCGACCGGCTCGAAGCCGGACGCGTCGTCGTCGGCCCCCAGATACGCGGGCAGGCCGTCCAGGAATTCGTCGGCACCGGCCCCCCACGCCTCGCAGTCCACGATGCTGCGGGAACTGCTGATCCGCGCCGTCACCGGACCGGTGGGCATCAGGCTGGCCCGCCAGATCACGCCGTCGGACACTCTGAAGCAGGGGTCGCCGGGGCCGCGCCGCAGTGGGAACAGCGTCAGCCCGGGGCTGACGGGACCGGCGAAGGCCACGCTGCGGGTGGGCACCGGTCCAGGTTAATCGAGCGTGATGTCGGCCTTGTCCGGATAGAACGCCACCCGGCCCGCGATCGCGGCGACCGCCGGATAGGGCTGCTCGTAGGTCCAGATGACGTCCGGTACCCCGGCCACGTCGTAATAACTGGCGTCGCCCTTGTACGGGCAGTAGGTCTGGGTGCCGCTGCGGGTCAGCACGTCGGCCGTGACGTCGGCCAGCGGCACATACTGCACCGCCGGATAGGTCGACTCCTGGAGCGTCAGCGCGTTCTCGGTGTCGGCGACGACGGCACCGTTCACGCGGACCGTGACGCGCCGGCCGGTGGGGGTGATGGTGATGGGGTGCTCCGCGGTGGGCTCGAGCACGTGACGTTCTGTCATACAGGGCACAACGGCGGCGGCCAACCCGCTGTTCCAGGGCCCGCTTCTGGCTACCATCTGCCCATGACCGAGCACACAGCGCCCGCCGCGGGCGCCGACGTCACCATCGCCGCCTCGCCCGAGGCGGTGTACGCGCTGATCACCGACCTGCCGACGCTGGCCGCGCTGGCCGAGGAGACGGACGCCATGGAATGGGTGACCGGCAATGCGGTGGCTCCGGGGGCGGTGTTCAAGGGCCACAACTGCAACGGGTCCAAGAAATGGACCACCAAGTGCACCGTGACCGCCGCCGAGCCGGGCCGGGCGTTCGCGTTCGACGTGAAGTCCACGGGTCTGCCGATCGCGCACTGGCGCTATGACATCGCGGCCACCGAGGGCGGGTGCACGGTCACCGAACAGACCTGGGACCGCAGGCCGGGCTGGTTCAAGCCGCTCGCCGGGCTGGCCACCGGTATCTCCGATCGCGGCACGGCCAACGCCGAGCACATCAAGCTCACCCTGGCGCGCCTCAAGGCCAAGGCCGAAGGCTGATGCAAGCCGCACAGCTCGGAACCCTGCAGGTCGGCCGGATCGGGCTGGGCACCATGGGCATGTCGTTCGCGTACGGCAGCGCAGGGCTCGACGACGCCGAGTCCATCCGGACCATCCACCGTGCCCTCGATCTGGGCGTCACCCTGATCGACACCGCCGAGGTGTACGGGCCCTACGTCAACGAGGAACTGGTGGGCCGGGCGCTGGCAGGCCGGCGCGATCAGGTGGTGCTGGCCACCAAGTTCGGCATGGTCTCGCACACCGGCCGCGAGGGCGTCGACAGCAGCCCGGCCAGCATCCGCACCGCCGTCGAGGGATCACTGCAGCGGTTGGGCACCGATCACATCGACCTGTACTACCAGCACCGTCTGGACCGGCAGACGCCGATCGAGGACACCATCGGGGCGGTCGCCGAGCTGATCTCCGAAGGCAAGGTCCGCCACATCGGACTGTCCGAGGTGGGTGTCGAGACCATCCGGCGCGCCAACGCGGTCCACCCGATATCCGCATTGCAGTCCGAATACTCTTTGTGGACAAGGGATTCCGAATCCGACATCCTCGCCGCGCTGCGTGAGCTCGGCATCGGATTCGTGGCCTACTCGCCGCTGGGCCGCGGATTCCTGACGGGCCAGATCCGGTCGGTGGACGACCTGGCCGATGACGACACCCGCCGCGACAACCCCCGCTTCGTGGCCGAGAACTTCGCGCGCAACCTGGCCCTGGCCGACCAGGTGCGGGCCATCGCCGACGAGGCGGGTGCCACACCCGCCCAGGTCGCGTTGGCCTGGCTACTCTCCAAAGGCCCTGACATCGTGCCGATTCCGGGCACCAAGCGGGTCGGGCGACTCGAGGAGAACGTCGCTGCCGACAGCGTGACGCTGAGCGCCGACCAACTGGCGACGCTGGATGCGATGGCCCCGGCCGCCGGCGGCCATCACACCGACGCGCAGATGGACATGATCGACCGGCGCTGACCGGTCACGGCCGCCCGGTGATCAGGTCCGCCACCCTCGCGATGGGTGACGTGCTCGCGCGGCCACCCGCCTCGTGCCGGTCGGCCAGTTTGTAGGCGATGTACAGGCCCCGGACACCCAGCCAGCGCAGCGGTTCGGGCTCCCAGTCACGTGACTGGTGGCCGACCCACGGCAACCGGGTGATGTCGGTGTCGCGGCGCAGCACCAGGTCGGCCAGTGTGCGGCCGGCCAGATTCGTCGCGGTCACCCCGTGGCCCACATAGCCACCCGCCCAACCCAATCCGCTGGCCGGGTCCAGCGCCACCCCGGCATCCCAATCCCGCGGCACGGCCAGCACACCGCACCAGCCGTGCGCGATGGGCACCTCACGCACCTGCGGCAGGATGTCGTGCAACACCTGCGTCAGCGCGGTGATGGTGCGGGCCGGCACCTGGCCGTCATGGTCGGTGCGGGAGGCGAAGCGGTAGGGGACACTGCGCCCGCCGA
The DNA here is from genome assembly GCA_016197365.1 of Mycolicibacterium cosmeticum. Taxonomy (GTDB): domain Bacteria; phylum Actinomycetota; class Actinomycetes; order Mycobacteriales; family Mycobacteriaceae; genus Mycobacterium; species Mycobacterium cosmeticum_A. The sequence continues at coordinate 92,108 of JACPVS010000030.1, forward strand.
TGGCGATGCGGTCATCGACGGTGCGCTGCGCGTAGAAGAAGCCGTGCGCCGAGTCGCCGACGGTTTCCCTTCCCGCCCAACCGATGTCGTCCCACAGTCGGGCCGGAATCGGTTCGGTGGCGATCATCGAGCTGTTCATCGGCAGCCAGCGTCGTCGTAACCCGCTCATCCGCGCGGTGAACCCTTCGGTGCAGCGCAGCACGATCGGCGCCCGGACGACGCCCCGGGCGGTGGCGGCCCGGCCGGGCGCGATCTCGCTGACCAGGGAGCGCTCGTAGATGGTGACGCCGAGCCGTTCCACGGTGTCGGCCAGCCCGGTGGCCAACCAGGCCGGCTGGATGCGCGCGCAGTGCGGGGTGTGGAACGCCGACACCACATCGGTGAACCGGATACGTTGCGCCGCTTCGGCACTCGTCAGTTCGCTGATGCCGTCGATCTGCCACGCGCGTTCCTCGGCCAGATGCGCCGCCAGCCGCGCCGCCTGCGCCGGGTTCCGCGCGATCTCCAGGGTGCCGCCCTTGACGACGCCCGCGTCGATGCCTTCGCGTGCGGCGACGTCGATGACCTCGTCCACGGCGTCGTTGAGCGCGCGCTGCCAGGCGATGACGCCGTCGCGCCCGTACTGCTTCGCCATGGCGTGGCGGTCACCGGGCACCAGACCCGAGAGCCAGCCGCCGTTGCGGCCCGACGCGCCGAAGCCGGCGAACCGGGCCTCCAGGATGGTGACGCGCAGAGACGGATCCAGCGTCTTGAGATAGTAGGCCGTCCACAGCCCGGTATAGCCCGCGCCGACGATCACCACATCGGCGTCCCGGTCCCCCGGCAGGGGCGGCCGTGGCGTCGGCAGCGTGTCGAACCAATGGGAGACGTGACCGTTCACTGGCATCGGTCGATTCTGGCAGCAGCGCCTAGAACGCGTAGCGGTGGTACTGGGCCATGTACTTCGTGGCGTCGGCCGCCGACATGGCCCGGGCCATCGCCCGGAACGGCAGCGACACCTGCCGGAAGCTCGCCGTCTCGAACGGGGACTGCCATGACAACAGCCGCACCCCCGGCACCGCCGTCACGATCTCCTCGGGCCGGTTGATGCCCCAGTGCAGCGTCGCGCCCGCCCTGCGCACGATCGCATTGCTCCACTGCGTCTTGATCCCGAACCGGCTGAACGCGTCGAATTGCAGTTCCCCACTGGGGAAGTGCCCGACGATGCGCCGTAGCAGGGCCACCCCGTCGGCCGCGGTCAGGTACATGGTGAGGCCCTCGCCGAGCATCAGCACCGGACGGTCGCCGGGGATGTCGGCCAGCCAGCCGGGGTCGGTGACCGAGGCAGCGACCACGCGGTAGTTCGTGGCGGTGGGATAGAGCTTCTCCCGAAGTGCGGCCACCTCGGGGTAGTCGATGTCGTACCAGTCGACGGCAGGTCCGGGGTCCACCCGCCAGAACCGGCTGTCCAGACCACACCCGAGATGCAGCACCACGGCATCCCGATGCGCGGCGAGGAACTGGCGCGTCCAATGGTCGAAGTGCGCCGAACGGGTCGTGACCGCGGGGGAGTTCGCCGCGGTGATGGAGGTGCGTGACCAGTCGTAGTCGATCCGGTCGACGATCCCGCTGGCCCACCGGTCGTGCAGGATCGAGTTGGGCAGATCGGCGTCCAGCGCCTTGGCGTACAGGGTGGCCAGCATGGTCAGGGGCGCACCGGACAGATCGACCCGCAGTTTGTCCGTCACCCCTGCGAGGCTAGCCGGTCAGCCGGCCTTGCTCTTGCGCCGCGCCTCCCGCAGGCCCACCCAGAACCGTGCCGCCTCCCGGATCGAGTTCTCCACAGGTGTTGGCTCCCAGCCGAGTTCGCGCCGGGCCTTGGTGCAGTCCACCGGCGCCTCGGCGCGCATCAGCCGCAGCGAGGCCAGCGAGAGCTTCTCGTCGGTGCCCTTCAGCTTGCCCTTGACAGTGCCCATCGTGGCCAGGAGGTAGGTCAGCGGCAGGGGAATCGACTTGGCCGGGGCGGGCACACCGGCGGCCTCCGCGGCGATCCGGGCCACCTCGGCGTTGCTGATCATCTTCTCCGAGATCAGATAACGCTCGCCGGGCCGGCCCTTGGCCGCGGCCTTGATCAGTGCGCGCGCGGCGTCGTTGACCCCGACGGCTTCCAGCGCGATCCCGCTCATCACGAAGGGCAGCTTGCCGAAGGCGGCGCCGGCGATGATCGCGCCGTGCGGGGTCCGGCCCCAGTCCTTACCGCCGTAGGTGGTGGACACGCACATGGCCACCGCGGGCAGACCTTTTTCCCGCGCGTAGTGCAGTACCAGCCGTTCGGCCTGTACCCGGGACCGGACGTAGGGCGTCAGGCCCTTCTCGTCGATCACGTCGGCCTCGGTGGCCACCCGGCCGCGACGGCGCCCCACCGTGGAGTAGCTGCTGGTGAACACGAATTTCTGGAGACCCGAAACGATTTCGGTTTCCGTCGCGACGTCCAGCACGTTGCGGGTGCCCTCCACGTTGGTGCGGAACAGCGGCGATGGATCGCGCAGCCAGCCCCGCGTGTCCACGACGCAGTAGTAGACGACGTCGGCCCCGGTCATCGCCGCCCGCAACGCGTCGTTGTCCCAGATGTCGCCGACGAAGCGCGCCACGTCGAGGTCGTCGATGCCGATGGTGTTGGCGCCCTCGCGCACCATCACCCGGACATCCTCGCCGTCCTCGACCAGGGCACGCACCACGTGGGAGCCGAGGTAGCCGTTGGCTCCGATCACCAAGGACGTCATTTCGCGCCTCTCATGCTCTGCATCCACTGCTCGGCCTCATCGGGCAGCGTGCCCAGTTCCTTGGCCTTCTTGCACCACTTCATCGCCGCCGACACGAAGCGCAGCGGGTTGTAGATGTCTTCCTGGCGCCGCCACAACCCGTCGCCGGCGTAGGTGACGATCGAGATGTTGGTGGCGCTGATGATGGTGCCGTCACCCGGGTCGCGCATCGGGTTGTCCAGCTCGCAGAGCACCCGGCCGGCGGGCTCGTCGATGACCGTCCACAGCGACGGGAACGCGGTCATGTGATTGCCGGGGAAGGACTCCATCGTCTTCCAGATCCACGGCCGCACCTGTTCGCGTCCCCGCATGGTGCCTGCCGCGTGTTCGATGTACTCGACGTCCTCGGTGTACTGGTCGACCCATGGATCCCAGTCCCGGGTCTGCGCGGCCCGGTCCACGGTCTGCTCGAAGACAGCGAAGGCCTCTGCCAGTTCATCGCGGGTGAACAATGTGCGCGTCACATCACAAACTAGAACACGTTCTAACGGCTCTTGTCGAGATTTTCACGAACGCCGGGAACGCACCAGCTTCACGATTCCGTAGCCGATCCCGCCGAGCACGGCCACCGCCGCCAACCACGGCAGCATCAGCCCGAACGCCAGGGCCACGTTGGAGACCGCGCTCACCAGCAGGTCCCAGCCGCGCTCCACCTGCCCGAAGAATCCGTGATACTCCTCGGGCGCGGGTCCACCCACCCGTTCGGCGCGGATCTCGACGTTCAGGGTGCTGTAGTCGATCTGCGCGCCGAGCGCGGCGCGCTGCGCACGCAGGCTGTCCAGATCAGCCTGGCGCTGCGACAGGGCGTCCTCGGCCTTGATCAGCGCCTCCGGATCCTTGGCGTCACGCATGATGCCGAGCAGCCGGTCCACCGACGTCTGCAGTGCGGTGATGCGGGCGTCCAGGTCGGCCCGCTGCGCGGTCACGTCGTCGGAGCTGATTTGCACGCTCTCGACGGTGCCCAGCTTCTTGATGTCACCCAGTGCCGCATCGAGTTTCGCGGCGGGCACCCTCAGCACCAGCGACACGTGCGCCCGGCCGGTCCCCGAGCCCGCGTCCTCGGACCGGTTGTCGACGCGGCCGCCCGCCGCGGTGGCGACGTCGGCCGCCTTGTCGGCGGTGCCGGGCACGTCGGCGGCGGTCATCGTGACGGTCGCCGTCTTGATGATGTCGCGCTTGATGTCCGGTGCCGGTTCGCCCGGCGGGGCAAGCGGCGGGCCACCACCGGCGTCGGAGAGTTTCGACTGGGGTGCCTCCGCCACCGGGGCAACGGAATCACGCATCGGTGATCCGCCGGCACATCCGGTGAGCGCCACCAGCAGGGCGAGGAGGGCCAGGGCCTTTGCCATAAAACGAATGTACCGATATCTGTGAGTGCGCTGGACGTATCGTGAGCGCATGTGGATCCGGCCGGTCCTGGTCGCCGCACTGCTCACCGTCACCGGTGCGCTGCCGACCGCCGCAGCCGACACGTCCGGTCTGGTGCCCATCGGCGGAGGCCGCTCGCTGTTCCTGGACTGCCAAGGCTCGGGCGAGCCAACGGTGTTCGTCATCCCCGGCAAGGGCAGTTACGTGCAGGCGTGGAACGCCGCCATCCCGCCCGGCGACCCGGCGCGGTCGTCTCCCTATGACGTGATCGAAGAGGCCGAGCCGGCCCTGAGCCCGGCCTCGGCGCAACCCCTGGGCGCGGCGGGCACCAGGATCTGTATCTACGACCGCCCCGACACCCGGCCCGACGGCGCCGACCGATCGACCCCGGTGCGGCAGCCGCACCACCTGACCGACGATGTCGACGACGTGCGCAAAATCATTGCCGCGGCGAACCTTCCGACACCGATGGTGTTCGTCGCGCATTCCTACGGCGCGCTGATCCTGGACCTGTTGGCCCGCACCAACCCGGAACTGGTCAGTGGCTTGGTGTTCTCCGAGCCGACGTCGGAGTTCCTTCTGTCGGTGGGCCGGCCCGACCAGAACGCGGCGTTCAACATCGACGGCATGGCGATCGATCCGGCGAGCCCCGAGGCCATCCTGGCCGACGACGCCTTCGCCCAGATCGCCGCCGCACCTCCGCTGCCGCGGGTGCCCGCCATCGTGCTGAGCGCGGACAAGTTCGCCCCGCCGTGGGTGGTGAAGCCGGACAACTACACCCTGGCGCAGATTCACACGGCCAACGACCTGCTGGCGGCCGCGCTGGGCACCACCAACGTGATCATCCCGGGCACCGGGCACAACCAGATGCTGTACCAGCCCCGGGCCGTGGCCGACCAGATCCTGGCGGTCGTCGAGCGGGTGCGCGACGGGAACTAACCGAATGTCACCGGGGTTGTAAAAGCATGACGTTCAACAAGAACCCGGCCGCGGTGGATGCGCTGACCCCGGAGCAGTACCGGGTCACCCAGCGTGACGGCACCGAGCGGCCGTTCACCGGCGAGTATTGGGACAACCACGAACCGGGTATCTACGTCGACGTGGTGTCGGGCGAACCGTTGTTCGCCTCCACCGACAAGTTCGACAGCGGCAGCGGTTGGCCCAGTTTCACCAAGCCGATCGACTCCGCGAACGTGGTGCGCAAGCGCGACTTCTCCCATCTGATGCTCAGAACCGAGGTGCGGTCGGCGAACGCCGACAGCCACCTCGGCCACCTGTTCACCGACGGTCCCCGCGACCGGGGCGGGTTGCGCTACTGCATCAACTCGGCTTCGCTGAGGTTCATCCACCTCGACGATCTCGAGGCGCAGGGCTACGGCGAATATCGGACGCTCTTCACGACACAGGAGGACAAGTGAACAACAACCAGAAGGCGATTCTGGCGGGCGGCTGTTTCTGGGGCATGCAGGACCTGATCCGTAAGCAGCCCGGTGTGGTCTCCACCCGGGTCGGCTACACCGGCGGAAAAAACGATCACCCGACGTACCGCAACCACCCCGGGCACGCCGAGGCCATCGAGATCATCTACGACCCTGCCCAGACCGACTACCGGGCGCTGCTGGAGTTCTTCTTCCAGATCCACGATCCGTCCACGAAGGACCGGCAGGGCAACGACGTCGGCAGCAGCTACCGTTCGGCGATCTTCTACGTCGACGACGAGCAGAAGCAGGTGGCGCTGGACACCATCGCCGACGTGGACGCGTCCGGGCTGTGGCCCGGCCAGGTGGTCACAGAGGTCGTCCCCGAGGCCGACTTCTGGGACGCCGAGCCGGAACACCAGGATTACCTGGTGCGCTATCCGTCGGGATACACCTGCCACTTCCCGCGGGCCGGCTGGAAGCTGCCCAAGCGCGCTGAGGTCTGATCACGGCACCGCCGTGGCGGTTTAACGCTCGTAGAGCGTGACCCTGCCACCGCGCTTCGGTGTGAAGGCGATCCCCCGGGAATGCACCTTCTCAGCGGGCGCGGTGGTGGTGGCGACGGTGAAGTGCCGCAACACCGTTCGCAGCACGATGTCCATCTCGACATTGGCGAAGACCGCGCCGACGCAGCGCCGGGTGCCGCCGCCGTAGGCGGCCCAGGCCAGCGGCGGCCGGGTGCCCAGGAAGCGCTCCGGGTCGAACCGGTCCGCGTCGGCGAACTCCCGCTTGTGCAGCTGGGAGAGGCTGACCATGATCGAATGCCCCTGCGGGACAACCCATTCACCGAGTTCGAAGGTCGGCGTGTAGACATGTCTACCGGCGAAGTCGATGACGGTACGCGCCCGCTGGGTCTCCAGGATGACGGCCGAGCGGTATTCGTTGCCGTCCCCGTCGGCCTCTTCGACCAGCCTGGCCAGCACCTGCGGGTGCCGGCTGATCCGCTCGAAAACCCAGCCCATGGTGGACGCCGTCGTCTCGTGCCCGGCGGCCAGCAGCGTCAGCAGCTCGTCGGCGATGTCGTCGCGGGACATCGCGGAACCGTCCTCGTAGGTGCTGCGCAGCATCAGGGCCAGCACGTCGTTGCGGTCGGCCAGGCCCGGGTCGGCGCGGACCTCGTCGATGAGCGTTCCCACCACCGCGTCGTACCGGCGGCGGTATTCCTCAAGCCGGCCCCACGGGCTGTACCGCCCGAGATCGCGCGCCGGCTTGGGCATGGTCGCCAGCCGGGAGCCCAGGGTGACCCAGGGCGGGATGATCTGGCGCAGCTCGTCCAGATGCGCACCGTCGGCGCCGAACACCGCACGCAGGATGGCGTTCAAGGTGATCCGCATCATCGGCTCCAGCGTCGGGAACTCTTGTCCCACAGGCCAGCTCGCGGCTTCGCGCAGCGTCTCCTCTTCGAAGATGCGCTCGTAGTTCTTGATGCTCTTGCCGTGGAACGGCGGGGTCAGCAGCTTGCGCCGGCGCCGGTGTTCGGAGCGGTCCAGCGCGAACACCGAACCGGGGCCCAGCACCCGGGACAGGTTGGGCTGGATGTTGCCGACGTCGTCGGTGTTGGCGGTGAACAGCTGCTTGGCCAGCTGCGGGTCCGCGATGATGACGGTCTGGCCGAACACCGGCAAGCTCACGGTCACCGCCGGACCGTATCGCCGGACCAGCATCTCGGTCATCGGCCTGCGGAAGAGCGCGAACGTGAAACCCTGTAGGGCACGGGCGACGCGCGGGCCGGGCGGCAGGTGCGCCGCGCGGGGAAGAATCGACTGCTCGGTGGCTGTCTCAGTCATGTGCGCTCCAGACCCCTACGTTGGTACCGCCGTGTACCAATGGCGTGTGCGTTACGGTACTCCGTGGTACCGAATGGGCGCAAGGGTCTGGAGTAGGACATGACGGCTTTTCGCACCCGGCTGCTCGACGGCCTGGCGGCGTCCATCGCCGAACGGGGCTATCGCGCCACCACCGTCGCCGACATCGTGCGCAACGCCAAGACCTCCAAGCGCACCTTCTACGACGAGTTCACCGGTAAGGAAGAGTGCTTCGTCGAGCTGCTACACGCCAACAATGACGACCTGATCGCCGGCATCCGGGCCGCTGTCGATCCGCAGGCGCCGTGGCGTGACCAGATCGGCCAGGCGGCGGCCTCGTATGTGGACCACATCGCCGCCCGCCCGGAGATCACCCTGAGCTGGATCCGCGAGCTACCCGCGCTCGGATCCTCGGTGCGCACCATCCAGCGCTCGGCGATGAGCTCGCTGACCGAGATGCTGGTCGAGCTGTCCGACAGCGAGGGATTCCGGCGGGCCGGGCTGGCCCCGGTGTCCCGGTCGCTGGCGGTCATCCTGCTCGGCGGCCTGCGCGAGCTGACCGCGCTCACCGTCGAGGACAGCAGGCCGGTGAGCGACATCCTGGAGCCAGCCATCACCGCCTCGGTGGCGGTGATGGGAGCGTCAGCTCAAGATGAGGCGCGCTGACCGTTCCAGGCGTGGCGCGATATCGGCGTAGGAGACGTATCCCATGCCCGCCCGGACCAGGGCGCCCGAATAGAGCAGCTCCAGCGTCTCGATGACGTTCATGTCGGTGCCGGGCCCGAGGGCGGCCATCAGCCGCTCCCGGATATCCAGTCCGATGCGCTGACGCAGCACCTCGACGTCGGGATCACGCGCCAGCAGCGCACTCGTGACGGCACTGGCGAATTCGGGTTCGTCGGCCACCAGCAGCGCGATGTGGCGCAGCACCTCCACCGCCCGGACCACCGCGTCGCCGTCGCCGTGCTCGGTCGGCGCCGACGCGGCCAGCCTGCGCCAGAACACCTCCGCGACGAGGTGCTCTTTCGAGGAGAAGTACGTGTAGGCGGTGGCCGCACCCACGCCGGCATCCGCAGCCACCCGGCGCACGGTCAGCGCGGCGAAACCCTCGCGGTTCAGCAAGCCGATGGCGGCATGACCAAGACGCTCGACGGTGTCGGCCTGTTTGGCGCTCAGACGCCGCCGAGTCGACTCCACAGCCGCGTCGGACACGTGTCTGGACGCTACTACAACGACCTGTCACCAGCAACGGTAGGTTGACTGCCATGAGTGCAGCCGACACCGCCCTGCCGCCCGACGCCGCGCGGCTCTTCGAGTTCGCCGAGACGGTCATCGGTTTCATGCCCGCCGATGAGGGCCGGGCGCTCTACGACGCCGCCGTGCACTACCTGGCCGGCGGTGTCGGGGTCGAGATCGGCACCTACTGCGGCCGCTCGACGGTGTTGCTCGGCGCGGCCGCCCGCCAGGTCGGCGGCGTCATCTACACCGTCGACCATCATCACGGCTCCGAGGAACACCAGCCCGGGTGGGAGTACCACGACACCACGCTCGTCGACCCGGTCACCCGGCGTTTCGACACGCTGCCGACGCTGCGGCACACCCTGGATCTGGCCGGCCTGGAAGACCACGTGGTGCCGATCGTCGGGAAGTCCCCGACGGTGGCGCGGGTGTGGGGCACGCCGGTGCAGTTCCTGTTCATCGACGGCGGCCACACCGAGGAGCACGCCCAGCGCGATTACGACGGCTGGGCCAAGTGGGTGGCGCCGGGCGGCGGCCTGGTGATCCACGACGTCTTCCCCGACCCGAACGACGGCGGCCAGGCCCCGTACCACATCTACCGGCGCGCAATCGATTCCGGTGACTTCCGGGAGGTCTCGGTGACCAGTTCACTGCGGCTGCTGGAGCGCGTGGGCTAGATCAGCGGACGCCTGCCGTCCACCCGTTCGACGTTTCCGCCGTCTACTGTGCGCGGCGCTATGACCATCGCACCCGCGCTCCCGTGCCTGCCTCCCGGCCCGCCGCTGCCCCGAACGGTGCAGGGTGCCCTCGGCGTCGCCGACCGGCTTCGCGCGCTGCAGATCCTGCGCGCCCGATACGGCACGGCCTTCTCCGTCGACCTGCCCATCTTCGGGCACCTGGTGGTGCTCAGCGATCCCGACCAGATGCGCGAACTGTTCCGGTGCGGACCGGCCGTGGTCGACACCACCGAGGCCAACCTGGGCCGCGTGATGGGTCCCAATTCGCTGTTCGCACTGACCGGCGATCGGCACCTGGCCCAGCGCAAACTGCTGACGCCACCGTTCCACGGCCGCCGGCTGGCCGCTTTCGAACAGATCACCGAGGAAGAGACACGACGCGAGGCCGCCACCTGGCCGGTGGCGCAGGAGTTCGCGGCACTGCCGTCGATGATGCGCATCACCCTCAACGTCATCCTGCGCGCGGTGTTCGGCGCCGATGGCCAGGACCTCGAGCGGCTGCGTGAGCTGCTGCCACCGGCGATCAGGCTGGGTTCAGCCCTGTCGCTCATCCCTGTGCCCCAATGGGATTGGGGTCGTTGGAGCCCGTGGGGCCGGGTCTACCGATACCGCCGGGAGTACGACGCCATCGTCGACCGGCTGATCGAGCGGGCGCTGTCCGACCCCGCCCTCGCCGAGCGTGACGACGTACTGGCCACCCTGCTACAGAGCAGGTATGAGGACGGTAGTCCGATGAGCCGGGTCGAGATCGCCGACGAGCTTCTCACCATGCTCGCGGCGGGCCACGAGACGACGGCCACCACCCTGGCCTGGGCGGTGGAACGGCTGCAGCGGCACCCGGACGTGCTGACGCGGCTCACCGCCGAACTCGACAGCGGCGTCGAGGATCTGCTGGACGCCACCATCCTCGAGGTGCTCCGCATCCGGCCCGTCATCGACGTCACCTTCCGGCAGGTGAAAAGCCCTCTGCTGCAACTGGGCCCGTGGGCGTTGCCGCAGGGGCAGACCATCGCCGCGAGCATCGGGCTGCTGCACTCGGACCCGAACGTATTCCCCGATCCGCAGCGGTTCGACCCCGACCGCTTCCTGCGCCGGGTACCGAATCCGTCCGAGTGGATGCCCTACGGCGGCGGGGTCCGGCGCTGCATCGGCGCCGCGTTCGCCACCATGGAGATGCGGGTGGTGCTGCGAACCCTGCTGCGCGACTTCGTCATCGAGCCGACCGGCGCACCGGACGAGCGCTCCCGGTCCCGGGGCGTGGCGATCGCACCGGCGCGGGGAGCCCTGGTGCAGCTGCGCCGCCGTACCTAGCGGCCGAAAGCCGGACAGACGCAGTCGAATTCGTTCTCCAGGCCGCGCGGCAGCCCGGTACCGCGGAAAATCCCGGCGGCCGGACTGGCCGAGGACAACGCGTCGGCGGCCAGGATCATCGCCGCGCCCGTCCAGGTGGTGCGCTCCTCAGGCCAGCGCTTGCCGTCGGCGAACACCAGACCCGTCCAATAGGAGCCGTCGGTCTCGCGCAGGTGCTGCATGGCCGCGAACTGCTCGTGGGCTCTCACCCGGTCGCCCATCGCGTCCAGCGCCATCACCAGTTCGCAGGTTTCGGCGCCGGTCACCCACGGCCGGTGGTCCACGCACCGGATGCCCAGGCCGTCGACCACGAAGTCGTCCCAGCGGTCCTCGATCCGGGCGCGCGCGGCCGCACCGCGCACCGCCCCACCGAGAATCGGGTAGTACCACTCCATCGCGTGGGTGTCCTTGGGGCTGAACGCCTCCGGATGGTCGGCGATGACGTGACCGAGTTGACCGACCGCCACCTCCCACTCGGGTTGCGGCTCGTCCAGATAATTCGCGAGCGCCAGCGCGCACCGGATGCTGTGGTAGATGCTCGCGCAACCGGTCAGCAGCGCCTCCTCCATCATTCCGCCATCGCTTCTGGCCCAACTGATCTGGCCGCCCGCCAATTGCATGCTCAGCACCAGCTCGATGGCCCGGCTGACGGTCGGCCACATCTGCTGCGCGAAGCTGCGGTCCCCGGTGATCAGCACGTGATGCCACACCCCGGTGGCGATGTAGGCGCAGAAGTTGCTGTCGGTGTTGGCATCCTCGATGACGCCGTTACGCAACTGGATGGGCCACGAGCCGTCGGCACGCTGGGTCAGGCGGCACCAGTCGAAACCGGCGCGGGCCGGCTCGAGCAGGCCCGCCACCGTCAGCGCCATCAGGTTCTCGACGTGATCCCACGGATCGGTGTGCCCACCCACCGACCACGGAACGGCGCCGTCCGATTCCTGGGTGGCCGCGATCGATTCGGCCGTCTGCACACATTGGCGCGGCGTCAACACGCCTGGCACACCGGGAATCTCATGGCGGGCCATGGTGCCCTACGCGCCCGGCTTGGTGAAGTAAAGCGCGACGCTCTTACCGATCAGCGGGTTGAGCACATCCTCGGCGGCCCGCGTCAGCCACGGTCGGCTCATCATGTCCCACACCAGCAGCTTGTGATAGGCCGTGACGGCGGGGTGCTTCGGCTTGTCCACGCCGACAGCACATTTCAGCCACCAGAACGGGGCGTGCAGCGCGTGGGCGTGATGCGCGCCCGCGAACCGCACGCCGCGAGAGGTGATCTTGTCGCGCAGTTGGTCGGCGCGGTAAATGCGGATGTGTCCACCCTCGTTGGCGTGGTACTCATCCGAGAGCAGCCAGCACACCTTCTCGGGCAGCCAGCGCGGTACCGTCACGGCCAGCTTGCCGCCGGGCTTGAGCACCCGCACCAGTTCGGCGATGGCCGCGTCGTCGGCGGGCACGTGCTCGAGGATCTCCGAGGCGATGACGACGTCGAAAGTGCCGTCGGCATAGGGCAGGTCCAGGGCGTCACCCTTGACCGCCTCCGCGCGGGCGCCGGCCGGAGCCTCGCCCTGGTCCTTCATCGCGGTCAGGATAGCGTCGACGTCGTTGAGGTCCTCGACGCTCTGGTCGAAGGCGATCACATCGGCGCCGCGCCGGTAGGCCTCGAAGGAATGGCGGCCCGCGCCGCAGCCCACATCGATCACCGCGGTGCCGGGCCCGATGCCCAGCCGGTCATAATCCACGGTCAGCACGATGAGGTCCTCTCTATTGCCTTCTCATACACTGAAACCGTCTGAGCGGCAACAGATTCCCAGCTGAATACGTCCAGTGCACGTTGCCGGCCGGCGGCGCCGAGCGCGCGGCGCTGAGCCGGGGAGTCCAGCAGTTCCCCGAGCACGGCGGTCAGCTGGTCGACATTGCCGGGGGGCACCAGGCGGGCGCATTCGCCTTCGGCGCCCAGCACCTCGGGCAGCGCTCCCGCGCGGCTGGCCACGATCGGCGTCCCGCTGGCCATGGCCTCCACAGCCGGCAACGAGAACCCTTCATAAAGGGAAGGGATGCAGGCGATCTCCGCCGATGCCAGCAGAGCGGCCAGCTCCTCGTCGGGCAGCCCGCTGGAGCTGTGCACGATATCGGAGATACCGAGTTCGGCGATCAGTTTCTCGGTGGGGCCGTTGGGTTCCAGTTTGGACACCAACTGGACGTCCAGGTTGTGGTGGGCCCGCAGCCGGGCGACCGCATGCAGCAGGTTGCTGACGCCCTTGAGCGGAACGTCGGCGCTGGCGATCGCGATGATGCGGCCGGGCACCCGGTGCTCGGCGGGCCGGAACAGGTCGGTGTCCACACCGAGCGGCACCACATGCAACTGGTCGCCGGTCACGCCGAAGTCCTCGGCGATGTCGGCACCCGACGTGGTCGACACCGTCAACAGTTCGGGGATGCGGCGGGCCACCCGCTTCTGCATCTCCGCGAAGCCGTACCAGCGCCGCACCAGGGGCTTGCGCCACCATTTGGCAGCGGCCACCTCGAGCACCCGGTCCCGGGTGATCGGGTGGTGCACGGTCGCCACCAGCGGCAGGTCCTCGGCGATGCCCAGCAGCGCGGAACCCAGGCTCTGGTTGTCGTGCACCACGTCGAACTCGGCGCGGCGGGCGGCCAGGATCCGGGCCACCCGCATGCAGAAGGTGCGGGGCTCCGGGAAGCCGGCCGACCACATGGTGAACAGCTCCAGCAGATCGATGCTGTCCCGGATCTCTCTGGGCCGCGGTACCCGGAACGGATCGGGCTCGCGGTAGAGATCCAGACTCGGCACCTTGGTCAGCCGGACGCGCGGGTCCAGCCCGTCCGGATACGGCTGGCCGGAGAACACCTCGACCTCATGGCCGAGCTCGACCAGGCCGCGGGACAGGTGCCGTACGTACACACCTTGGCCACCACAGTGCGTCTTGCTCCGATAGGAAAGCAGGGCGATGCGCACGTCAGCTCACTGCACTGAACTGCGGCGGGACACACTGGACATGTGTCCAGACTATAGTTTGACGAGCTAGCAGACGCAACGCGGCCGTCGGGTCACCACTGCCGCGGCAGCACAAAGGCAAACGGCGTCGGGAAGCCAAGACCCGTCAGCCCGCCGCGCCGGACAGTATCGATCGCGACCTCGCGGACCTGTCCCGCACCGGGTTCGTAGCAGTGCAGTCTGCCCTCGCCGGCGTCGACGACGAGGATCCAGTGCCGGGGCACGAGCCGGCCGATGAGCACCGCCACCGGGCGTCCCGACCGGACCGCGTGCAGCAGATCGGACAGGTCGTCCCGGCCACCGGGCAGCAGGCCACGGAACAGCCTCCACCGGTACGGGACAGGGCTGTGTGCGTTGATGGCGCGAGCCACCCCGGGTGGCGTCGTCCCCAGCCGGCGCGGCCAGAAGCGGTTGACCAGACGGTGTACCCGGCCCTGCTCGGCCTCGAAGAGTTCTGTGTGTTCCAGAGCTTCGCGGTACGCCGGATCCAGCAGCGCACCCGCCACCACCGCCACGGTCGGGCCGCAGGTGACGCCGTCACGCTGGCGCAGGCCCGCGAGTTTCATCGCATCAAGGCTAGCCGCGGCGTCAGCAAACTGCCTAGGCTCGTAAACGCGACCGGTACCCCTGGTTTCGAATACAGCTTTCTGACAATATTACCGGCGAGTAGGTACGGGCTCTTCGACGTGGCGGGGTGGGATATGGCGGAACAGATCGCCGAAACGAGCACAGTGTTGGCCGCGGCCGGAACCGAAGGCGGCGGTGCTGCACTGGACCAGGTCATCGGGATGTCGGTGGTGGCCGCCATCGTCACCGCCGGCCTGTTGTGGATCGGCTACCTGCACCGTCAGCGCCGCATCACCTGGCTGCAGAATCTGGCCGAACTCGCGGGCCGCAAGATGAACCGGCCGCCCTGGGTCGCCCTGCCGGCGCTGCTGTTCACCTCGACGATCATCTGCGCGATGTTCGGCTTCATCTGGGATGTCAGCCTGCACATCGGCAAGGGCCGCGACGCCGGGCCGCTGGCCAACCCCGCCCACTACTTCATCCTGATCGGGCTGTTCCTGCTGTTCATCGCCGGATCGCTGTCGATCATCCTGCCTTACGACAAGCCCGGACCGGCCGCGGTGAAGATCACCCGCACCTGGTACGCACCCGTCGGCGGCATCCTGATGGCCGGCTGCGGCCTGTACGCGCTCATCGGGTTCCCGCTCGACGACATCTGGCACCGCATCTTCGGCCAGGACGTCACCCTGTGGGGCCCCACCCATCTGATGCTGATCGGCGGCGCCGGACTGTCGCTGGTGGCCACCCTGTTGCTGACCCGCGAGGGTGACATCGCGATGGGCGCCGAGGCACCCGCGCAGCGCCGCAGCATCCTGGCCTATCTGGCGTGCGGCGGTCTGGTCATCGGCCTCTCGGTGTTCCCCGTCGAATACGACTTCGGCGTCGAGCAGTTCCGGCTGGTGCTGCACCCCATGCTGATCGCCGCGGCCGCGGCCATGTCGCTGGTCGTCACCCGGCTCTTCCTCGGCCGGTTCGCCACCTTCGGCGCCATCGCCTTCGCCCTGCTGATCCGCGGCCTGGTGTCCTTTGTCGTCGGTCCGGTGCTGGGCGCCCCGCCCAGCTGGTTCGCCCTCTACCTGGGCGCGGCGATCGTGGTCGAACTCCTGGGCCTGACCCCACTTGTCAAGCGGCCCATCCTGTTCGGCGCGGTCGCAGGCCTGGGCATCGGGTCCGTCGGCATGTGGCTGGAGTCCTTCTGGGTCGACGCCGTGTTCCGCAACCCGTGGCCGCAGAGCATGTGGGGTGAGGCGCTGGCGACCTCGGTGCCGGTGGCCATCGGGATGGGCATGTGCGGCGCACTGCTGGCCATCGTGCTCACCGGGCAGAAGCTGCCGTCGCGCGGTATCGGCATCGGCATCGTGACCGTCACGGTGCTGGTGATCGGTGGCGCCATCGCCAACGGGCTCAACGTCTCCGTCCCGGAGAACGCCAGCGCGCAGATCACCCTCACCGACGTGCCCGGCCCCGAGGGCCAGCGGCTGGCCGACGCCGACGTCCAGATCACCCCGGCCAACCTGATCAGCGATGACCCCGAATGGGTGTCCATCCTGGCCTGGCAGGGCAAGCTGGAACACGACCGCGGACTGGTCATCGACCATCTGGAGCGGGTGGGCCCCGGCCATTACCGCTCCACCCGGCCCATCCCGGTGTGGGGCACCTGGAAGACGGTGCTGCGCGTGCAGGACGGCCGGACCATGGCAGCCGTTCCGGTGTTCCTGCCCGCCGATCCGGGTATCGGCGCCGAGGAGACCCCGGCGTTGGCCTCGACCTCACGGCCGTTCAGTGAAGAGATCAAGGTGTTGCAGCGCGAACGCAACCTCGACGTGCCGTCCTGGCTGTACAGCGCGGCATCGCTGGTGGTGCTGGCGTGCTCGCTGATCCTCATCGCGTTGCTCAGTTGGGGTGCGGGACGGATCAATTCACGCGAGAAGCACGTCGCTGCCGAGGCCCGGGAACCCGTCGGGCAACCGTGACCGTTCTCGCCGACCACTCGCTCCTACTGGCACTGCCGGCGTTCGCACCGGCGGTCGTGGTGGCCGGAGTGGTGGCTTGGGTGGCCATGCGCGACCGGCGGGCCAACCCCGAAGAGGACTCTGACAGTGAGAACGCAGGTCTGACCGACGAGGATGGTTCAGCGTGACCCTTTTCAAGACACTGGCCGCCGCCGGCACGGTCGCCCTCCTGGTCGCCGGTTGCGGCGGTTCGACATCGTCGGAGAACACCAGCACGGCCTCCAGTAGCGGGACCGCCGCGCCGGCCATGACAGACCAGCAGACCCCGCCGGAGCGCGTCGTCCTCGACGTCACCATCGCGGGCGGCAATGTCACGCCCACCAATCAACAGGTGCAGGCCAAGGTCAAGCAGCCGATCATCGTCCGGGTGAACAGCGATGTGGCCGATCAGTTGCACGTGCACTCCAATCCCGAGCACACGTTCGACATCAAGCCGGAGAACGGTCAGGCGTTCCAGTTCTCCGTGGACGTGCCCGGCAAGGTCGATGTCGAGCTGCACCACCTGGACAAGACCGTCGCCACCATCACGGTGCAGTGACCCTGCTGGCCCATGGGCTCGGCGGCTCGGCCGATCTGCCGATCCCGCTGACCTACGCGCTGATCGGCGCGGCTTGGGCGCTGACCTTCACGTTCGCCGTGGTGGCGCTGGCATGGCGTAAGCCTCGCTTCGATCCGGCGACGCCGGGACGCCCGCTGCCACGGTGGGTGACCTCCGCGGTGGACGCTGCGGTCATCCGCTGGGCCGTGGGCCTGCTGGGGCTCGCCTTCGCGCTGTGGGTGGCCGCGGCTGCGGTATGGGGTCCGCAGAACTCGTCGAACGCCTTGACCGGCGTCTTCTACGTGCTGCTGTGGGTCGGAATCGTCGCGCTGTCAGTGCTTTTCGGTCCGGTCTGGCGGGTACTGTCGCCCGTCCGCACCCTTGCCCGCCTGCTCCGCGTCCGCGCCGACGGGTATCCGGTGCGCCTCGGATATTGGCCGGCGGCGCTGGGCCTGTTCGCCTTCGTCTGGCTCGAGCTGGCCAGCCCTGATCCGGGTTCGCTTGGCGCCGTGAAGATCTGGCTGCTGATCTACCTCGGCGTGACCCTCGGCGGCGCCATTGCCTTCGGCACCCGGTGGTGCTCGCACGCCGACCCGTTCGAGGTGTACAGCGTGGTCGCGTCGCGGTGTGCCCCCGTGCGGCGCAACGCGGACGGCCAGATCGCCGTCGGCAACCCGTTCCACCACCTACCCACGTTGCCGATTCGGCCCGCGACGGTCACCGTGCTCGCGGTACTGCTGGGGTCGACGGCCTTCGACAGCTTCTCGGCGACGCCGGCGTGGCGCGGTTTCGTCGACACCCACACCTCAGGCGCTTGGCAGCCAACAGCTTTCAAGTCCGTCGGGCTGCTGGTGTTCGTGGTGACGGTGGCCGTGACGTTCAGCGTGGCCGCCCGCGCCACCGGCGGGGTGGACGGAGATCTGCGCCGCCGACTGCCGGGGTTGATGGCGCACTCACTCATCCCGATCGTCATCGGCTATGTGTTCGCGCACTACCTGACCTATCTGGTCGAGAAGGGCCAGCAGACCGTCTACGCGCTGCTGGGTATGCACGATGCGCACGTGTATTACGTGCTGTCCCTGCACCCGTCGGTGCTGGCCGCCTTGAAGGTCCTCTTCGTCCTGGGCGGCCACATCGCCGGGGTGGTGGCCGCGCACGACTGCGCGTTACGGGTGCTGCCGAAGCGGCATCAGCTGACCGGGCAGCTGGCGATGATGCTGGTGATGGTCGGCTACACCTTCACGGGGCTGTATCTGCTGTTCGGCGGCTAGGCTTTCGGTATGCGGGCCTTGATCGTCGTCGATGTGCAACGGGACTTCTGCGAGGGCGGATCGCTGGCCGTTGCCGGCGGCGCCGAGGTCGCCCGCGCGGTGACGGCCCTGCTGACCGCCCACAACTACGACCACGTGGTGGCCACCAAGGACAACCACATCGATCCCGGCTCGCACTTCTCCGAGACGCCCGACTACCGGGACTCGTGGCCGCGGCACTGCGTGGTCGGCACGCCCGGTGTCGAGTTCCACCCGTCGTTCGATCCGGCCGCGGTGGAAGCGGTGTTCACCAAGGGCGAGTACTCGGCGGCCTACAGCGGATTCGAGGGCGCGGACGCGGCCGGCACCGGACTGGCTTCGTGGTTACACGAGCGCGGTGTCGACGAGGTCGACGTGGTCGGCATCGCCACCGACTACTGCGTGAAGGCCACCGCCGCGGACGCCGCAGCCGAGGGCTTCCGTACCCGGGTGCTGCTGGATCTGACCGCGGGCGTGGCGCCGACGAGCACCTCCGACGCTGTCGTGGCGTTGCGGGAAGCCGGTGTCGAGGTCGTCTGAGCTTGTCGGTCGGGGGGCGTATCGTCGTGCTCATGTTCGAAAGTTTGTTCGACTTCGATGCCGACGCCGATGAAGCGGTCCTGCGCGGCGCGGTCGAACGCTTCGAGCATCTCAAGGCCGCCGCCGCGGCAGCACAGGCCCGCGCCACCGAAGCCTGGGCCACCAAACGCCACGCCACCGAAGCAGCCGCAGGCGTCTCGACGAAC
>JACPVS010000008.1 GCA_016197365.1 Mycolicibacterium cosmeticum
ACAGGTCCACACCACCCCCGGACACCGCGCTCTTCCTCTTACTCTTCCGCTTCTCCTCCGGCACACACCCAGCCAACCAGACACCCCAATCACAGGCCGACAGCAGCTGACCGTTCTACACCCTCAATCATGAAGAGCCCCATTAGCTCACACTGACCCTTCGGTGGCTGTTGTTGTTCGATCCCGTCCCCAACGCAATATTTGCATAGGATCGGAATCCGAACAACAACTCACGCACCGCGTCGGAGCAGTTATCCCTGCCGGCGCACAATCGGGAACAAAACGGTCTCCCGAATCGACAGTCCCGTCAATGCCATCAGCAACCGGTCGATTCCCATTCCGGTGCCCGTGGTGGGCGGCATCGCATACTCCAATGCGGCAAGAAAGTCCTCGTCCAAGCGCATTGCCTCGTCATCGCCCGCGGCGGCCGCGCGGGCCTGATCTTCGAATCGCTCCCGCTGAATCACCGGGTCGATCAGTTCGGAGTAACCCGTCGCCAATTCGAATTTGCGGATGTAGAGATCCCATTTCTCGGTGACTCCCGGAATACTGCGGTGTGCCCGCGTCAGTGGGGTGGTCTCCACAGGAAAGTCGCGCACGAACGTCGGCGCCCACAGGTGGTCTCCTACGGCGTGCTCCCACAGTTCCTCGATCAGCTTGCCGTGCCCGTAGCCGCGATCGGTGGGAATCTCCAGACCTAGCCGATCGGCGATGGCCCACAAGTGCTCGACGGTCGTTTCCGGCGTGATCTCTTCACCCAGCGCCTCGGACAGCGACGGATACATTTGCAGCGTCTGCCATTCGCCGTCGAGGTCATAGGTGCTGCCATCGGGCAATGGCACCAGTCGGGTGCCGATCGCCTCGTCGGCCACTTCCTGAATGATTTCGCGAGTCACCCGCGCAGAATCGTCGTAGGTGCCGTACGCCTGATATGTCTCCAGCATCGCGAATTCCGGCGAATGCGTGGAATCCGCACCTTCGTTGCGGAAGTTGCGATTCAACTCGAAGACCTTCTCGAAACCACCCACGAGGCACCGTTTGAGGAACAACTCCGGGGCGATGCGCAGATACAGATCGGCGTCCAGCGCATTCGAGTGCGTCACGAAAGGCCGGGCCGCCGCACCGCCGGCGAGGGTCTGCAACATCGGCGTCTCGACCTCGAGGAAGTCGCGACGCTCCAGGGCAGACCGCACCGCTCGTACCACCGCGACACGCTGCCGGGCGATGGTTCGGGCCTCCGGCCGGACGATCAGGTCGACATAACGCTGCCGGACCCTGGTCTCCTCGCTCATTTCCTTGTGCGCCACCGGCAGCGGCCGCAACGCCTTCGACACGATTTGCCAGGAATCGGCGAGCACAGACAGTTCGCCACGGCGGGAACTGATCACCTGACCGTGCACGAACACGATGTCGCCCAGGTCGACGTCGGCCTTCCACGCGTCCAGCGATTCCTGGCCTACCTCGGCCAGGCTGATCATGGCCTGCAGCTGGGTGCCGTCGCCGTCCTGGAGGGTGGCGAAGCAGAGCTTCCCCGAGTTACGGGCGAACACCACCCGCGCGGCGACCCCGACCACGTCACCGGTCTGGGTGTCCACCTCAAGGTCGGGATAGGCCGCGCGCAACTCCGTCAGGGAGTGGGTGCGCGCCACCTCCACCGGGTACGGGTCGCGACCGTCGGCGAGCAGGCGCGCACGCTTGGCCTGACGGATCCGGTACTGCTCCGGAAGGTCATCGGACTCGGTCGCGTCAGGGCGAGGCGCATCAGAACTCACGACGTGCCAGCTTAAATGAATTCGTGAGCCCGTCGTCGCACCCTGCCACCGAGGCCCTCCACCGGGAACGGCTGGACTGGCGTTTCAAGGGCATTCCGGTGGCCTGGCAGGACGTCACCGCCGCCGAGGTGCTGGCGGAAGCACCGCGTCTGTTCGACGCCGGGCCGACCGGGCCGGTCTGTGTGCTGCGGGACACCGCGCTGCGGCACAACGTCGACGTCATGGCGTCGTGGTGCCGGGACCGCGGTGTGCTGTTGGCCCCGCACGGCAAAACCCACATGTCACCCCAGCTGTTCTCCCGGCAGGCCGCCGCAGGCGCCTGTGCGGTGACGGTGGCCACCATCAGCCAGGCCCGGGTGTATCGGGCGTTCGGGGTGGCGGCCATCATGCTGGCCAACGAACTGGTCGACGCTCCCGGGCTGCGCTGGCTGGCCGCCGAGCTCGACGCCGATCCCGACTTCAGCGCGGTGTGCTGGGTGGATTCGGTGCGCGGCGTGCGGCTGATGACCGACGCACTCTCCGGTGCCCACAGGCAGGTGGACGTCTGCGTCGAGGTCGGCATGCCGGGCGGCCGGACCGGCTGCCGCACCCCGGCCGAGGTGGACGAGGTGGCCCGCGCCGCGGCGGCGTCACCGCGGCTGCGGTTGATCGGGGTGGCCGGTTACGAGGCCTCCCGCTCTCAGGACGTGAGCGTGGAGGCTGTCACGCAGGTGCGGGCCTACCTGGCCGGGATGCGGGCCACCGTGGCGCGGCTGGGGGCCCTGTTCCAGACGGACGAGGTGATCGTGACCGCGGGCGGCAGCACCTACCCCGATGTGGTCGTCGACGAACTGGCCGGGGCGGCGCCGCGGGTGCTGCTGCGCAGCGGCTGCTATCTGACGCACGACGACGGGCTGTACGCCGCGACGTCACCGCTGGCGCTGCGACCGGCCCTGCAGGTGTGGGCGCCGGTGGTGTCCCGGCCGGAGTCCGGCCTCGCGCTGGTCACCATGGGCCGGCGCGACGTGTCGTTCGACGCCGGCCTGCCGGTCCCCCTGCACCTTCCGGGGGCGACGGTCACCAAACTCAACGACCAGCACGCGTTCCTGGCGCCGGCCGGGCACGCGGTCGAGGTCGGCGACTGGCTGGCGTTCGGGGTCTCGCACCCGTGCACGACGTTCGACAAATGGCCGTTGATCCCGGTGCTCGACGACGAGGACCGGGTGGTGGACCTGGTCCGGACGTTCTTCTAGGTCGCCCGGCGCGCCCGGATGTCCCGGTTGCGTTCGTAGACCAGCCGCAGGCCATCCAGGGTCAGGTTCGGTTCGTAGTGCTCCACGGTGCGCAGGTCCGGCAGTACCAGTGGCGCGGAGTGTCCCGTCGCCACCACCGCGACGTCGCTGCCCCCGAATCCTTCGACATCGGAACGGACCCGGCTCACCAGTCCGTCGACCAGCCCGGCGAACCCGAACACGGCGCCGGCCTGCATGCACTCCACGGTGTTCTTGCCGATCACCGATCGCGGCCGGGTCAGCTCCACGCGGCGCAGTGCGGCCGAGCGGGCGGCGGCGGCATCCGAGGACACCTGCACGCCGGGGGCGATGGCACCGCCGAGGAACTCCCCCTTGGCCGACACCACGTCGACACAGATCGACGAACCGAAGTCGACCACGATCGCCGCGGAGCCGTACTTCTGAAAGGTGGCCAGGCAGTTGACGATACGGTCGGCCCCGACCTCCTTGGGGTTGTCGACCAGCAGCGGGATCCCGGTGCGCACACCGGGTTCGATCAGCACGTGCGGGACCGCGGGCCAGTACTGCTCGAGCATGAGCCGTATCTCATGCAGCACCGAGGGCACCGTGGACAGAGCGGTGGCACCGGTCAACTGCTCGGTGGCATCGCCGATCAGCCCGTCGATGGTGAGCGCCAGTTCGTCCGCGGTCACTTCGGATTCGGTCCTGATCCGCCAGGTCTGCGTCACCTTGGCGTGGTCACCGGAGCCGGACACCAAACCGACCACCGTGTGGGTGTTGCGGACGTCGATCGCGAGCAGCATCAGCGGGGCGACAGCAGGCCGGAGGCGTCGGCCGGCACGTAGGCGGGATCGGAGCCCAGATCGATCTGGCGGTTGTCCGCGTCGACGAACACGATCCGGGGCTGGTACTCCCGGGACTGCGCATCCTCCATGGCGCCGTAGGCGATCAGGATCACCAGATCGCCGGGATGCACCAGATGCGCTGCCGCGCCGTTGATCCCGATCACACCGCTGCCCCGCGCACCGGTGATGGCGTAGGTCACCAACCGGTTGCCGTTGTCGATGTCGACGATGGTCACCTGCTCGCCTTCGAGCAGATCGGCGGCCTCCATCAGATCCTCGTCGATGGTCACCGACCCGACATAGTGCAAGTCGGCCTGCGTCACCGTGGCGCGATGGATCTTGGACTTGAGCATGGTACGCAACATTCAGTTCCTCCAGGGCAATTCGTGTTCGTCGTACTCGACGTCGGGGCCGGGTCCCGATGGCGCACCGATGTCGATGGCGATGTTGTCCAGCAACCGGGTACCGCCGAGCCGGCCCGCCACCAGCATCCGGGCCCGGCCGCGCTCGGGGGCAGGACCCAGCCAGACGTCGCGCACCTCGAGATACTCGACCTCGATGGCAGGCACCTCGTCGAGCACGGCGCGCGCGGCGTCCAGCGCCGACTCGACACCCTCACCCGCACCGTACATTCCGGCCAACAGTGCCGCCGACAACGCACTGGCCTGTTCGCGGTCACCGGCACTGAGATACCGGTTGCGTGACGACATGGCCAGCCCGTCCGCCTCACGCACGATCGGCACCCCGGTGATGCGGGTGCCGAGGTTGAGATCGTCGGCCATCTGCCGGATCAGTACCAGCTGCTGATAGTCCTTCTCGCCGAAATACGCACGGTCGGGCGAAACGATCTGCAGCAGTTTCATGACCACCGTCAGCATGCCGGCGAAATGTGTTGGCCGCGAAGCGCCTTCGAGCTCCGATCCGAGCGGTCCCGGGTGCACCGAGGTGCGTGGTCCTGCGGGATACATCTCGGCGGCACTCGGGGTGAACACCACGTCGACGCCCTCGCCGCGCAGCGCCTCGAGGTCGGCGTCCAATGTGCGCGGGTAGGCGTCGAGGTCCTCGCCGGCACCGAACTGCAACGGGTTCACGAAGATCGAGACCACCACCACCGAGCCCGGCACCTGCTTGGCCGTCCGGACCAGGCTCAGATGTCCCTCGTGCAGCGCCCCCATGGTGGGCACCAGCGTCACCCGTCGCCCGGTGGTCCGCAGCGCCCGGCTGAGGTCGGCCACGTCGGCGGGGCGGGTGTAGAGGTTGAGTTCACCCGCCGTGAAACGCGGCGGTTTGGGCGCTGTCACTGCTGATCGTCCTTCGTGAGCACGTCGAACACATCCTTCGGTGCGTGCGACCGCTGGGCGGTGCGCAGTGAGTTGGCCCGATAAGCTTGTGCCAGTTCGGGATCGGTCTCCAAGAGCGAGAGCAGGTGGCCGGCCACCGCGGCCGCGTCACCCCGGGCCACCGGTCCGGTGAGGGCCGACTGCCCACGCTGCAGCGCGTTCTCCAACGATGCCCGCGCGAGGGGACCGACGATCCGCTCGGCCAGCCCTCCGGGTGCGTCGCCGACCAGTTCCTGACCGAGCAACTCCTGACCGCGCAACGCATTGCGCAGTGCGGCAAGGGAGTCCAGAACCACGGTGACGAGGTGATTGCTGGCGTGCGCCAACGACGCGTGATACAGCGTGCGGGCGTCCTCGCGCACCCGGAAGGGTTCGCCGCCGATCTCCAGCACCAGCGCCTGCGCGACGGCATACCCGATCTCGTCGGCCGCGGTGACACCGAAGCAGGTGTCGGGCAACCGGGCGATGTCCTCGTCGGATCCGGTGAACGTCATCGCCGGGTGGATGGCCAGTGGGATGCAACCCTGTTCGGTCAGCGGGGTCAGCACCGCGACACCGTTGGCGCCCGACGTATGGGCGACGATGGTGCCCGGCCGGACCGATTCGGTGGCGGCCAGGCCGGAGACCACGGTGGCCAGTTCCGAGTCCGGGACGGCGAGCAGCAGCAGTTCGGCGCGGGCCGCGACATCATGGACGGGCACCACCGCGGTGTCGGGCAACCGCCGGGCCGCCCGGTCCAGGGACGCCTGCGATATGGCGCTGCACGCGACCACGATGTGGCCGGCCCGCTCGAGTGCCACGCCGAGCGCCGACCCGACTCGGCCGGCGGACACCACCCCGACCGTCAGCCGCGCCGGGCGCAGCCCATCGGGGCGATCCCATGCGGGCTCCGACGCCGAAGGGGACTGCACCATCGCAGTGACCTCGCAAATGTCTCAGAAATTTCGTTCCGGTCCTGCTCTGCAGGTACCGGACGGTCGCCAAGAGCGTAGCTCACTCCTCGCGGCGGCGACGCCGCCCACCTTCGCTACTGCCCGTCTGCAACCGCGACAGCAGCTCCGACACGGGCTGACCACCCGCGTGCTGGCCGACCGGCTCCTCGGGCGCCTCCTGCTCGGGTGGCTGGGGGTCGTCGGCGCTACGGTGCCGGGCCGAGCGCCGTGGCTCCGGCGGGGCCGGTGGCGGCGGTGACGTGGCCAGTGTGGGCGCCGGCGCGGGGTCGGCCGGTGCGGGCTGACGCGCGGCCCACGGCGGCACCTCGGGGTCGGTTCCGGAATGCCGGCCGCGACGGGTCTGCACCGGAGGCGGGGTCATCGCGGGCCCGGGATGGACGGGTGCCGCCGGCGGGGGCGTGACAGGCGGCGGGGTCGGGGCGGGCTGGACGGGCGGGGCCACCCAGTTGCTGCCCGGGGCACCGGCCGGGATGAAGACACCCTCCGCGGGCACCGGTTGCCAGTCGGCCGTCGGCTGACGTGGCGCCTGCGGCGGGGGTGGCGGCGGGCTCCACGCCGGCTGGGGTTGGCTCGGGGGCGGAGGCGGGGGCGGCACCGGGGCGGGCTGAATCGGGGGCTGCCACACCGACTCTCGCGCGGGCGCGGGCTGCTCTGCCTCGCCCGCCCTGCGGTGTGCACCGCCGACGGGTTGCGACTGGCCCCATTGATACTCCGGCACAGGGGGTTCGACGGGCACGTCGATGATCGGGCTTTCCTCGGTGCGCGGATCCGTTTCCCGGCGCTGCTCGACGTCGATGCGGCTGGCGATGACCCGCCCGGCCGGGCGATCGGTCTCCAGAGCGGGCCGCTGATCGAGATCGGTGTCGAACAGGATCTCCAGATTGTTGCGCAGGGCCGCCAACTCGGCTCGCAGCGCGGCCACCTCGTCGGCGGCCTGGGCGCGCAACTCGGCGGCCAGTTCCCGGCGCAGCTGGGACTCCACCGCGAGCTCGTACTCCCGGCGAGCCGAGATCTCCCGATCCAGCTGAAGGTCGTAGACGAGTTTGAGATCACGCACCTTGGCCTGATCGACATCGCTCTGCCTGCGGTAGATCACTGAGACGAAAGCGGCGACCACCGCGGCCCACAACGCCAGCACGACTGCGAGTTTGAGCAACTCGACCCGATTGGTGAACACCAGCACCGAGCTGGCGACGATGGCCAGCACCAGCAACACCGACAGCAGGATCCATCCCGGCCTGCGGGAAACGCGCCGAGCGCGCATGCCGCGGGACGGATCGGTCATGGGCTGACTGTACCGGTCACAGTTCGCATCGCGTGTCGACCCATGCGGCGATTCGGCGGCGATTCGACTACTCCGGGGCCGCGTCCCACGGCTCCTCAGGGTCGTCCGGGGACTTGCAGCAATGCTCCAACCACAACGCCGCGACCACCAGCGCCAGCGCGCACAGCGCGGCGACCACGGCACCCGGGATGTCCTCGTGCGGGATCCTGACTCCCCAGCGCGGCACCAGATAACCCAGAACGCCCAGCCACCAGCCGAACACCAGCGCACCCAGCCAGGCGGACGCTTTCGCGATCACCACCGAACGGGCCACGGCGAGCGGGTGCAGTCTGCCGCCGCCCACCCCGATCCGTCCATCGCGGATCCGGGCCCGCACCACGTACGCCCAGCCGGCTTCCGCACCGGCCATCGCGAGCAAGGACACCCCGGTCCACAACGTGATCGGAGGGAACCACCGGTACAGCCAGACCACCAACAGGTATCCGATGGTGGCCGCCGCCACCGCGGCGTACAGCAGATCGCGCCGCCGGGTCGGGCCCATCAGGCGCTCAGCACCAGGTCGGTGGGCCGGACCCCGGCACGTTCTTCGGGGTCCAGTCCGTCGAGCAGGTCGGTCAGCGGGCGGTCGGTCCCCGACACCCACAGCCGGGCCGCCGGGTCCGCGGCCAGCCATGGAATCAGCACGAATGCGCGCTGATGGGCGTACGGGTGCGGCAGCGTGAGCTCGGGATCCGTACTGCGCACCTGGGCCTGCCCGTCCCGGCAGGTGATCACGTCGACATCGAGCGTGCGTGGGCCCCAGTGGATTTCGCGTACCCGACCGGACGCGGTCTCCAGGTCCTGCCCGCGCCGCAGCCAGTCGATCGGGGCGGCGCCGGCGTCTTCGGCAATGACCACCGCGTTGAGGAACGGGCCCTGCTCGACCCCACCCCAGGCGTCGGTCTCATACACCGGGGACACCGCGGCCACGGCCGTGCCGAGACCGTCGACCACCGACTGCAGATGCGCGAGCCGATCCCCCAGGTTGGATCCGATGGACAGCACGGCGCGGGTCACTGCCGCTCCCGCGCCGCGCGCCGCGAGCGGCGCGCCACCACCGCAACATCGTTGAACGCCAACGGGATCGGGGCACCGGGTTTGTGCACCACGACCTCGACGGCGTGCACCCGGGCGTCGGTCATCACATCGTCGGCGATCTCGGCCGACACCGTCTCGATCAGATTGCGCGGCGGCCCGGCCACGATGTCGGCGGCCCGCTGGGCCAGCGCACCGTAATCCAGCGTGTCGGCCAGGTCGTCACTGGCGGCGGCCGCAGCGAGGTCCACCCAGACGGTCAGGTCGACGACGAAGTCCTGCCCATCCCGGCGCTCGTGCTCGAACACCCCGTGATGTCCACGGACGGTCAAGCCGCGCAGTTCGATTCGGTCAGCCATCGTGCCCTCCCCAAGCCTCCACTACCTTCAGCGCATCGACCGAGGCCCGCACGTCGTGCACCCGGACTCCCCAGGCACCGTCGCGGGCGGCCAGCGCGGAGATCACCGCGGTCGCCGTTTCGCGGCCCGCGGGGGGCCGAGGTTCGGCGTCGGCGCCGGCCAGCAGGCTCCCCAGGAAGCGCTTGCGGGACGCGCCGACGAGCACCGGGATGCCGGTGCCGACGAACTCCGGCAGCGCCCGCAACAGCGCCCAATTGTGTTGGGCGGTCTTGGCGAAACCCAGACCCGGGTCGATGATGAGGTTGCCCACCTCGACGCCGGCCGCCACCGCCGCATCGACGCTGCGCATCAGTTCGTCGCGCACCTGCGCCACCACATCGGTGTAACGGGGCACCTCATGGGGTCGGTCCGCCCCGACGGAGCGCCAGTGCATCAGGATCCACGGCACCTGGGCCTGCGCGATCAGGCCGGCCATCGCCGGATCGGCCCGGCCGCCGGACACATCGTTGACGATCTGGGCGCCCGCGGCCAGCGCCGCTTCGGCCACCGCGGCGTGCATGGTATCGATGCTGAGTGTGATGCCTTGCGCGGCAAGCTCTTTGATGACAGGCACTACCCGGCCGATCTCGACGGCCGCATCCACCCGGGTGGCCCCGGGCCGGGTCGATTCGCCACCGACATCGATGACAACGGCCCCGTCGGACACCAGTTGCAGCGCGTGGGCGACGGCTCGGTTCCGGTCGAGGAACTGCCCACCGTCGGAGAACGAGTCGTCGGTGACGTTGACGACACCCATCACAACCGGGGCGACGAGATCACGACCGGCGTTCACTTGCGCAGGATCAGTTCCAGTGCCTCGGCCCGGGACGCCTTGTCCGTCTTGAACTGTCCGCGGACCGCAGACGTCGTGGTGACCGCACCGGGTTTGCGCACCCCGCGCATCGCCATGCACAGGTGCTCGGCTTCGACGACGACGATCGCCCCGCGCGGGTCGAGCTTGCGCATCAGCGCGTCGGCGATCTGGGCGGTCAGCCGCTCCTGAACCTGCGGGCGCTTGGCGTAGAGGTCGACCAGACGGGCGATCTTGGACAGCCCGGTGACCCGGCCGTCCAGGCCCGGGATGTAGCCGACATGCGCCACCCCGTGGAAGGACACCAGATGGTGCTCGCAGGTGGAGTACATCGGGATCTGCTTCACGAGGACGAGTTCGTCGTGCTGCTCGTCGAAAGTGGTGTTGAGCACCGCGTCGGGATCGGTGTACAGCCCGGCGAAGATCTCCCGGTAGGCCCGGGCCACCCGCGCCGGAGTGTCGATCAGACCGTGCCGATCGGGGTCCTCGCCGACGGCGAGCAGCAGTTCACGTACGGCGGCCTCGGCGCGTGGCTGGTCGAAATCACGCTTGGCAGCGGTGACGTCGCTCGCCGTCATCGGCGCTCCTCGGGGGCCTGTTCTCCGTGTGTGGGCGGGTACTGCGGATACGGCTGCTGCTGCGGGGGCGGCGGGTAGCCGGGCTGCTGATGCTGCTGCGGCGGTCCCGGGGGATACCAGTGGCCCTGCTGCTGCGGGGGCTGGTCGCGGGGCGGCCAGCCGGGGGCGTGCCAGCCCGCGGGTGCGCCGTAATTGGGCTGCGCGCCGTTGGGAACGCCGTTGGTTCCGTTGGTCCCGTTGGTGTGACCGGCGCCGTTGGCGTTGCCGTTCTGTGCCGCGGCCTCCGCGGCTTTGGCGCTGGCCGCGGCGATTGCCGCCTTGAACGCCGGCTCCTGGACCGGGGGCGGCCATGGCTCGCCACGCTCGATGGCGATCTCGCCCGGGGTCTTGATCGGCGGCTTCTCCGACGGGATGCGCCCCCCGAAGTCGTCGAACATGGTGAGACGAGGCCGCTTCTTCACGTCGACGAGGATTCGCTCCAGGTCGGGGCGGTGCAGCGTTTCCTTCTCCAGCAGTTCGAGCGCGAGGATGTCGAGCACATCGCGGTACTCGGTGAGCACCTCCCACGCCTCGGTGTGTGCGGCCTCGATGAGCTTGCGGACCTCGTCGTCGATGTCGCGGGCGACCTCGTGGCCGAAATCGCTCTGGGTGCCCATGGTGCGGCCGAGAAACGGGTCGCCGTGTTCGGTGCCGTAGCGCACCGCACCCAGCTTGGGGCTCATCCCGTGTTCGGTGACCATGGCGCGGGCAACCTTCGTCGCGTTCTCGATGTCGGACACCGCACCGGTGGTCGGCTCCCGGAAGATCAGTTCTTCGGCGGCACGGCCGCCGATGGCCATCACGAGGCGCGCGATCAACTCGGAGCGCGTCTGCAGTCCCTTGTCGTCCTCGGGGACGGCCACCGCGTGTCCGCCGGTGCGGCCGCGGGCCAGGATGGTGACCTTGTACACGGGATCCAGGTGCGGCATCGCCCAGCCGGCCAGGGTGTGCCCGGCCTCGTGGTAGGCGGTGATCTTCTTCTCGAACTCGCTGATGATGCGGCCCTTGCGGCGCGGTCCACCGATCACCCGGTCGACGGCCTCTTCCAGGGCCGGACCGGTGATGACGGTGCCGTTCTCGCGGGCGGTGAGCAGCGCGGCCTCGTTGATGACGTTGGCCAGGTCGGCGCCGGAGAACCCGACGGTGCGCTTGGCCAGCCCTTCCAGGTCGGCATCGGGAGCGATCGGCTTGCCCGCCGAGTGCACCTTGAGCACCGCGCGGCGGCCGGCCAGGTCCGGGCTCGAAACCGGGATCTGGCGGTCGAAGCGGCCGGGACGCAGCAGCGCCGGATCGAGGATGTCGGGCCGGTTGGTGGCCGCGATCAGGATGACGCCCTGGCGTTCACCGAAGCCGTCCATCTCGACGAGCAGCTGGTTGAGGGTCTGCTCGCGCTCGTCGTGCCCGCCGCCGAGGCCTGCGCCACGCTGGCGGCCGACGGCGTCGATCTCGTCGACGAAGATGATGCACGGGCTGTTCTGCTTGGCCTGTTCGAACAGGTCGCGCACCCGGGAGGCGCCGACGCCGACGAACATCTCGACGAAGTCGGAACCCGAAATCGTGAAGAACGGAACTCCCGCTTCGCCGGCCACGGCGCGCGCCAGCAGGGTCTTGCCGGTGCCGGGCGGACCGAACAGCAGCACGCCCTTGGGGATCTTGGCCCCGAGCGCCTGGTAGCGGCTGGGGTTCTGCAGGAAGTCCTTGATCTCGTACAGCTCTTCGACGGCCTCGTCCACACCGGCCACGTCGGCGAAGGTGGTCTTGGGCATGTCCTTGCCGAGCTGCTTGGCCTTCGACTTGCCGAACCCGAAGCCCATCCGGCCGCCGGTCTGCATGCGGGAGAACATCACGAACAGGCCGACCAGCAGCAGCAGCGGCAGCATGTAGATCAGCAGCGAGCTGAGCAGGCTGCTCTGGTTGACCACCGTGTTGGTCTTCGCGTTCTTCGCGGTCAGCGCGTTGAACAGGTCGACACCGAACCCGTTGGGGTACTTGGTGATGATCTTGTCGCTGTTCTCGGTGTCGCCGTTGCCCGACTTCAGCTCCAGACGGACCTGCTGTTCGCGGTCGTCGATCTGGGCGCTCTTGACGTTGTCGGCGCTGATCTGCGCCATCGCCACCGATGTGTCGACGGGTTTATATCCGCGGGTGTCATCGCTGAAGTAGAAGAAGGACCAACCCAGCAGCAACACCACCGCGATCGCGGTGAGGGTGCGGATCACGTTTTTTCGGTTCATCGATGTCATTCGCCGGCAGGTGCGAGCCGGCCCGGTCCTTCCAATGAGCGCAGTTGAGAACTTTCAGGCTACCGCTATGCCAACGATCAGCAGTTCCCACCGTGAGATCCGCGTGTGCTTTGGTGGATCGGTGCTCACCCCGACCCTGCGGTCAGTCCGAACCAACGGCGTCACCCTGCGGATTCTCGAGGCCGGCGAGCGGGGTGCACCCGTCGTGGTGCTGGCCCACGGCTTCCCGGAACTCGCGTATTCGTGGCGCCACCAGATCCCGGCGCTGGCGGCGGCCGGCTATCACGTCATCGCCCCTGACCAGCGTGGCTACGGCGGCTCGTCGCGCCCCGGTGCCGTCGAGGACTACGACATCGTGGCGCTGACGGGTGACCTCGCGGGCCTGCTGGATGACGTCGGCGCCGAACGCGCGGTGATGATCGGCCATGACTGGGGTTCGCCGGTGGTGTGCAACTTCGCGCTGCTGCACCCGCACCGGGTGGCTGCGGTGGCCGCGCTGAGCGTGCCTCCGGTGCCGCGGGCGACCGAACCGCCGACCCGGATCTGGCGCCGGCTGGTCGGGGACGGATTCTTCTACATCCTGCATTTCCAGGAACCCGGGGTGGCCGACGGGCAGATGGCCCGCGACGTCCGCGACACCATGGCGCGGATGGTCGTCATGCAGGGAATCACCGCGCCGGCCACCGAGTTGGCCGACCAGCCGCTGCCGCCACTGCCGGACTGGATCAGTTCCGAGGAGTTCGACCACTACGTGGCGGCGTTCGAGCGGACCGGGTTCACCGGCCCGCTGAACTGGTACCGGAATTTCGACCGGAACTGGGAACTCACGGAGTCGACCCCGGCCACGACCATCGCCGTCCCGACCCTGTTCCTGGCAGGCAGCGCCGACCCGGTGCTGACGTTCACTCCGCGCCACCGCGTGCACGACGTGGTCACCGGCGACTACCGCGAGGTGCTGCTCGACGGCGCCGGGCACTGGTTGCAGCAGGAGCGCGCGCAAGAGGTCAATGCGGTGCTACTGGAATTCCTGGCCGGGCTGAACTGATCTAGCTGGGCGAACCCGGGCAGCCGCTAGGGTGCGAACATGCCCCTTGCACACCGTGCACCGGTCCGGATCTGCCTCGCCGCGATCGCTGCGGCACTTGCCCTGGGTGTCACCGCGTGTGACTCCACACCGCCGTCCCCGAAGTCCTCCGACGCCAGCGCGACACGGCAGGTGACGGTGGTCGGGAGCGGCAAGGTCCAGGGCACCCCCGACACCTTGACGGTGTCGGCGTCCATGGAGGCGACGGCGCCCGACATCACCGCGGCGCTGAACCAGACCAGCCAGCGTCAGCAGGCGGTCATCAACGCCCTCGGCGGTGCCGGCATCGACAAGAAGGACATCAGCACCTCGCAGGTGTCGCTGCAACCGCAGTACAACATCGACGGCTCCACCATCTCCGGGTACCGGGCCAGCAATTCCATCGACGTGAAGATCCGCAAGATCGACACGGCGTCGAACATCTTGGCGCTCATCACCAACAACGGCGGTGACGCCACCCGGATCAACTCCGTCACCTACTCGATCGAGGACGATTCGCAGTTGGTGAAGGACGCCCGCGCACGTGCCTTCAACGACGCGAAGGACCGCGCCGATCAGTACGCGCAACTGTCCGGACTGTCGCTGGGCAAGGTCATCTCCATCTCCGAAGTTTCAGGTTCACCGGGCCCCAACCCGCCCACCCCGACACCGATGCCACGCGCCGCGATGGCCGAGGCCGTGCCGCTGGAACCCGGTCAGCAGACCGTCGGGTTCTCCGTGACGGTGGTCTGGGAGCTGACCTAACCCGCGGGTGCGATGTCGACCGGGATGCCGTTGAGCACCGCGGTGCCCGACAGCGGATCCAGCGCGCTGCCGTCGTTGAGCTGATTGACGTTGACCCCGGGCTCGGCCCCCGCGACACCCAGCCGGGTGCCCCCGCGGTCATGACCCCACCCGTGCGGCAGCGACACGACACCGCGGCGCATGCCCGGCGTCACCTCCACCGGCGCGATCAGTTCACCACCGGGCCCGCGCACCTTGGCGGAATCGGTCAGGCCGAGCTCGGCGGCATCGTCGGGGTGTACCTGCAGCGTGCACCGGTTGGATCCGCCGGTCAGCGTCGCGACGTTGTGCATCCAGCTGTTGTTGGACCGCAGGTGACGGCGACCGATGAGCACGTACGCCTCCGCGGGACGGTCCAGCGCCGCCCGTAACCGGGCGGTGTCGGCGACCAACGCCTGCGGCGCCAGCTCCACCTTTCCCGACGGTGTCGAAATCACCTGCGCCAGGCGGGGTTTCAGCGGCCCCAAGTCGATTCCGTGCGGTGACGCCTGCAGCCGGGCCAGGGTGAGGCCGTCGGGGTCGACGCCGAACCCGTCGCCGTACGGGCCCAGGCGCAGCATCATGTCGAGCCGGCGTTCATAGCCACGCGTCCCGGTCAGCGCAGCGGTCAGTTCCGCCACCGGCCTGCCGTGCACCGCCGAATTCGGGTCGGCGGTCGCCTTGGCCAGCGCCCCGGCGATCACCTGGTCATCGACCAGACCGGGATCGCCGTGCGGACCCACCCCGTACAGGATCAGCGCCACCCGGGACAGGATCTCGGCCTCGTCGGGCCGCCCGTCGGCGGCCGGCAGCACGGGCGGGGTGTAGCGCGCGTTGTTGCGCACCGCCAGGTTGTTCAGCGCGAAATCGAAATGCGGGCTGGCCGAGGGCGGCGGCGGGGGCAGGATGACGTCGGCGTGCCGGGTGGTCTCGTTGAGGTACGGGTCGACCGACAGCATGAACCCGATACCCGACAGCGCGCGATCGAGCCGGGCGCCGTCGGGCGCCGACAGCACCGGATTGCCTGCGATCGTGATGAGCGCCTTGAGTTGGCCGTCCCCGGGGGTGTCGATCTCCTCGGCCAGGGCCGCGGCGGGCAGTTCGGAGAGCGCCTCGGGATGCCCGGAGACCCTGCTGTGCCACCGGCCGGTGACGAATCCGCGGCCGGGCCCCGGCTTCTTCGGCGCGGGCGCGGCGGCACCGAGGGGGAACATCGCGCCCCCGGGTACGTCGAGATTGCCGGTCAGGATGTTCACGACGTCCACGAGCCAGCTGCCCATGGTCCCGAATTCGACTGTGGACGTGCCGATTCGGCCATAGACGGCGGCCGACGGCGCCGTCGCGATGTCGCGGGCCAGCTCCCGGATATCGGCGGCCGGTACGCCACAGTGCTCGGCGACGGTCTCCGGCGCGAAATCCGCGGCCAGTGCGCGGACCTCGTCGACACCGTTCACCAGTGCGGCGATCTCCCCCAGATCGGCGAGTCCCTCGTCGAACAGCACGTGCACGACGGCGAACAGCAGCGCCGCGTCGGTGCCGGGTCGGGGCGCGATGTGCCGGTCCGCGAGCGCGGCGGTGCGGGTGCGGGCCGGGTCGATGACGGTGAGCCTGCCGCCGCGTTTGCGCAGGGCCCGCAGCTTGCCGGGGAAGTCGGCGGCGGTGGCCAGCGAGCCGTTGGACACCATGGGGTTGGCGCCGATGACCACCAGATGATCGGTGCGGTCGATGTCGGGCACCGTGAACGCGACCGGGCTGCCGAACATGAAGCCCAGCGACACGTGTTTGGGCATCTGGTCCAGCGTGCTCGCGGAGAACACCTGCCGGGTTCCCAGCGCCTTGACGATCACCGGGGCGTACAACGACCCGGCCACGGTGTGCGCGTTCGGATTACCCAGGTACACACCGACCGATGCCCCGCCATGGGCGGCGACGGCACCACCGAGGCCGGCGGCGACCGCGTCGAACGCCTCGTCCCAGGTGGCGTCGACCAGTTCCCCGTCGCGTCGGATCAGGGGGCCGCTCAACCGGTCCGGGTCGTTGTCCAGGCCGGGCAGGCTGGCCCCTTTGGGGCAGATGAAGCCGGCACTGAACACGTCGTCGGCGTCACCGCGGGCGTGGGTGACCTTGCCGTCCTCGATGGTCAGCACCAACCCGCAGGTGGCTTCGCACAAGGGGCAGATCCGAAGGGCTGATTCGGTCATGACCGCATTCTGCGCCGTTTACGGGTGCTCGTACACCTTGGGTTCGAGGGTGCCGATGAACGGCAGGTCCCGGTAGCGCTCGGCGTAGTCCAGGCCGTACCCGACGACGAACTCGTTGGGGATGTCGAACCCGATGTGCGGGATGTCCACGTCGGCGCGCACCGCATCGGGCTTGCGCAGCAGAGCGCACACGCTCAGCGAGCGCGGCCGCCGGGTCGCCAGGTTGCGCAGCAGCCACGACAGGGTCAGCCCGGAATCGACGATGTCCTCGACGATCAGCACGTGCCGGTCGTTGATGTCGCGGTCGAGGTCCTTGAGAATGCGGACCACCCCCGAGGACGAGGTGGACGACCCGTACGAGCTGACGGCCATGAACTCCAGCTGGGTGGGCAGCGGGATGGCGCGGGCCAGATCGGTGACGAACATCACCGCACCTTTGAGCACCGTCACCAGCAGCAGATCGTCCCCGCCCTCGACGAGCGGGCCGTAATGGGCGGCGAGGTCGGCCGCGAGTTCGGCGGTGCGCGTCTGGATCTGCTCTTCGGTGTACAGCACCGACTTGATGTCACCGGGATACAACTCGGCAGCGGAATGCGCAGGCACGCCCACAGCGTGCCACGTCGAGCCGTTGTGTTCCAACAAATCCCCGTCGCTGCGCTCGTTCCGGATCAGACCGGCTCGGTGTGCATCGTCAGCACTCCGTCGCGGCGGGATGCGAACAGCCGGGCGTGGCGCAGGTCCGACCCGACGGCCACCCCGCCCTGCCCGCGCCAGGCGGTGACCAGCGCGTCCACCCCGTGGATCTGGATTGCGCTCAGGTCTACGGCGCCTTGTTCGAGCAGCCACAGCCGGATCACCCGTCGGCGCACCGCGGCAGGCAGCGCGGCCAGCGCGCCGGCCGCCAGGCCGTCGTCGCGTGCCATGTCCGGCAGCGCCCGCTCGGCGAGGGTGTCCAGTGCCTCGGTGTCCTCGCGCAGCGCGGCGGCGGTGCGGGACAGCGCGCCGGCGACCCCGCCGCCGAGTACCTCCTCCAGCAGCGGCAGCACCTCGGTACGCAACCGGACCCTGGTGTAGCGGGGATCGGCGTTGTGCGGGTCCTCCCACGGCGTGAGTCCGAGCTCGGCGCATGCGGCCCTGGTGCGCTCGCGCCGCACCCCGAGCAGCGGGCGCGCCCACGGGTCGTCGAACGCCCGCATGCCTGCGATGGATCTCGCGCCCGACCCGCGTCCCAGCCCGAGTAGCACCGTCTCGGCCTGGTCGTCGAGGGTGTGCGCCAGCAGGACCGGCAGCCCGTTGCGCGCGTCGGCCAGGGCCTGATATCTGGCCGTCCGGGCCGCACCCTCCGGGCCGCCCGCGGTACCGACGTCGACGCCGAGCACTTGTGCGCCAACACATCCCAACGCCAGGGCCTGCTCTTGGGCGGCGCGCGCGACGGCGGCCGATCCGGGCTGTAGGCCGTGGTCGACGATCAGCGCGACGGTGGGACGCAGCGCTGCCGCCACGGCGGTCAGAGCCAACGAGTCGGCGCCACCGGACAGTCCGACGCACCAGCGCTCGGGTCCGTGCGCCGATGCGAACGCCCGGACCACGGCGCGCAGCTCGGCTACAGCACCCGGTCGATCCACCGTTGCGGCTCTTCGATTTCCGGGGGTAGGGGCAGCGTCTCGGCGTTGGTCCAGATGGTGTTGAACCGGGACATCCCGACCCGACCCACCACCTCGTCGACGAAGGCCTTGCCGCGGGTGTACTGGTTCATCTTCGCGTCGAAGCCCAGCAGGGCCCGGACGATCCGTTGCAGCGGAGGCTGTTTGCGTTGCCGCCGGTCATCGAAGCGCGCGCGGATGGTGGTCACCGACGGCACCACCGCGGGCCCGACGGCATCCATCACGTGTTCGGCATGGCCTTCCAGCAGGGTGCCCAGCACCAGTAACCGGTCCAGGGCCTGGCGCTGCGGTTCGGCCTGTACGGCGCGCAGCAGTCCCACCACGCCACCCGAGTTCTTTTCGGCCGCATCGCCTTTGCGTTGTTCGCGGACGTAGCCGGCAAGCCGGCCGACGATCTCGCCGACCTGTTCGCCGGCATCCTGGGTCAGCGTCGCCAGCGAGGACGACATGTGTTCGGCCAGCCACGGGTTGGCTTTGAACTGGACGCGGTGGGTCACCTCGTGCAGGCACACCCAGAACCGGAAGTCGGTGGGGTCGACCCGCAACTGCCGCTCCACCGCAATGACATTCGGGTAGACCAGCAGCAGTACGCCCGCGGTGTCATTCCCCGAGTCGCTACGCTCCAGCCCGCCGGAGCTGAAGGGGTCGTACTGCCCCAGGATGCCCGCCGAGATGAACCCGAGCACCGCGCCGGTCTGCGCGCCGGCGAGCTTCGACGTGAGGAATCCGCCCGGCGTATCGGTGCCGCCGGTCATCACGCGCATCGACTTCGTGGCCGCCCGCACCCATTCGGGGCGGTCCACCACACGCGCCTCCGCGATGTCGGCGCCCTCGTTGAGTCCGGTCACCTCGCGCACGGGAAGCTCTGCGCGGCGGGCCAATTCGGCGAGTTGGGTGACCGCCTGGTCGCGGGTGTAATCGGAGGTGACCGGGGCGGGGCGGGCCAGCTTCGCGCCGACGTTGGCCGCGAACTCCCAGTCGACGGCGCCGCCCACAGTGCGGATCCCCCGGTCGCTCCGCTCCCGCCCGCCGGTTGAAGGGCTCATCCGCCGCACCCGCACGACCGCAGCACCGCAGCCAGTGCATCCAGCGAGGTCCGCCCGGTCGGTCCGGCGTTGTTGGACATCAGCGCGAAGGTCAGCACCCGCCCGCTCTCGTCGGTGACGATGCCGGCCAGCGTGTTCACCGCGGTCAGCGAGCCGGTCTTGGCGCGCAGCCAGCCCGCGGCGGCCTTGCCGGCGTCGGTGTCCAGATAGCGGTTGGACAGCGTGCCGCTGCCACCGGCGATCGGCAGCACGTCCACCAGCGGGCGCAGCCGGGGGTGATCCCCGCTGACCGCGGCGGCGACCGCGCCGTCCAGCGTGTTCGCGGTCAACCGGTCATCGAGCGACAGCCCGCTGGAATCCACCAGCGTCGCGCCCGCGGTGTCGACGCCGACACCCCGCAACTGGGTCAGCACCGACTGCACGGCGCCGTCGAAGCTCTGCGGGCGGTTCAGTGCCGCGGCGACCTCGCGGCCCGTCGATTCGGCCATCACGTTGTCGGATTCGTTCATCATCTGCCGCAGCCGCTCCAGCAGCGGCGGCGACGTGACCGAGGCGAGCTCCCTGGCGTCGGGCACCGGCCCGGACGCGACTGTCACGGTCGCCGGATCGACACCCAGCGCCGCGGCCAGTGCGCGGCCGGCATCCAGACCCGGTGTGGTGGACCGGCGCGATTCGACGGACACCGGCTGGGTCCGGCCGCCGTCGAGCATGACCGACTCCATCGGGGCGATGTCGCCGCCGTCGATGTCGGCGGGATCCCAGCCCGGCGCCATGGTGGGTCCGCTGTACGCGGAGAGGTCGACCTGCACGGCGGTCGTACTGGTGCCGCTGCGCTTCACCTGATCGGCCAGATCGCTGATCCGGGCCGCGCCCTTGTACCAGGTGGGCTTGCCCGCGGGGGCCGCCGACAACGTCTGGTCACCGCCGCCGTGCAGCACCACCACACCGGGCGTGGCGCCGGCCAGAACCGTGGTGGTCAGCGTCGCGTCGCGGTCCAGGGTGGCCAGCGCGGCGACGGTGGTGAGCACCTTGTTGGTCGAGGCAGGCAGCATCGGGATGGTCGCACCCTGGGTCCAGAGCTCGGCCCCGGTGTCGGCATCGGTCACCCGGCCGGTCAGTGCACCGAGGTTGGGGTCGGCCAGGGGGCCCGCCAAGGCTGCGGCCAGGCCCGAGGCGGACGGATCGTCGGTGCGATGCCCCAGGGCCTGCACGCCCGGCGCCGCGGTCGCCGCGGCAGGTTGGGGACGGATCGCGTCGTTGTTGCGGGCCGAGGTGTCGCCCGAGGTCATCACGGCGGCCACCCCGACGACGGCAGCGACGAGCACCAGTACCACCAAGCCGATCACCACGTGGGTGGATCGGCGCCACCGAGCGGGCCGCATATAGAGCAGGGTATCGGTACCTCTAGGGTGGACCCGCGTCGTCACGTGGCGACCTGCAGACACCAATCCCTTGGAGGAGCTTTGAGCGTGCAGTTCGACGTCGTCATCGAGATCCCCAAGGGATCGCGCAACAAGTACGAGGTGGACCACGAGACCGGTCGGGTCAAGCTGGACCGCTATCTCTACACGCCGATGGGCTACCCCGCCGACTACGGATTCTTCGAGAACACCCTCGGTGAGGACGGCGATCCGCTGGACGCCCTGGTGCTGCTGCCCGAATCCGTGTTCCCCGGTGCGATTGTCGAGGCCCGGCCCGTCGCGATGTTCCAGATGACCGACGAGGCCGGCGGCGACGACAAGGTGCTGTGCGTGCCCGCCGGCGATCCGCGCTGGGATCACATCCAGGACCTCGGCGACGTGTCGTCCTTCGAACTGGACGCCATCAAGCACTTCTTCGTGCACTACAAGGATCTCGAGCCCGGCAAGTTCGTCAAGGCCGCCGATTGGGCCGGGCGCGAGGCCGCCGAGGCCGAGCTGGTGCGGTCGGTGGATCGCTTCAAGACCACGGGCGGGCACTGACGCTTCGCACCGCGAAGGTGATTTAGCACTGCCGTAACACGCGGTAACCTCGCCGTCCTTTCGGCCTCCGATCATTGGCCTTGTGCTGATGCATCAGGGGATCGGCCTGGACGCGTTCAACGCGCTACCCGAACGCAAGGCGGTACACGCGCTCTACGAGTGCTGTAACAGCGTCACGCTCGCCGGTGACCTGGCCAAGGGCCGCGCCTACGGCGACCACGACGCGCTGTTCCGGCGGGCCGACGCATTGCTGTTCTCCCTCTCGGAGCAGTCCATCGATTCGATCCTGCAGGCGTACCCGTGTTCGGTGAAGCCCTGCGACGACAGCGAGCGAGACGCCCTGCGCATCGCCGAGCAGACCTACCGCGACACGTTCGGCTTCGACTACGTGATGTACGTAGCGGGTCTGTGCGCGCCGGATGTGCTGACCACCATCGCCGACCGCATGCACCACGATGTCGAGACCGAGCGCAAAGTGGTGTGCAACGAGTTGGCCAAGATCAACCGCACCCGGCTGGAGCGAATGCTCGGCCCAGAGGGCGGGTTCTACAACTGGTAACCGAGCTCCGCGATGAGCGCTTGCGCGAAGAGCAATAAGCTCAAGGCGTGAGCAGCGGCATTTCTCCCCATTTCCTGGCTTTCCCCGATCTCGCCTCTCGAGCCGCCGGCGGCGCGGTCGTCTGGGCCAATGACGACGTCTTCGCCGAGAAGGAGAACCTGATCACGCCGGCCGCGGCCGAGCACCGGCCCGCGACCTTCGGGCACAAGGGTCAGATCTATGACGGGTGGGAGACGCGGCGTCGCCGCGGAGCGACTCCGGACTCCAGTGATGCGGCGATCGTGCGACTCGGGGTGCCCGGGGTGGTGCGCGGCGTGGTCGTCGACACCGCCTGGTTCACCGGCAACTACCCGCCGCACATCTCAGTCGAGGCCGCCGACGTACCGGGACATCCCTCGGTGGAGGAGTTGGTGCACAAGACCAAGTGGACGCCCATCGTGGAGCGCAGCGCGGCCAACGGCGACACTCGAAACCCGTTCCCCGTCAAGTCAACCCGGCGCTGGACCCATATTCGTCTGTCAATGTACCCCGATGGTGGGGTGGCTCGGTTCCGGGTGCACGGCGAGGGGCTGCTCGATCCCCGGTTCGCCGAGGGGCTGCCGCTGGATCTGGCGGCGCTGGAGAACGGCGGCCGGATCACGGCTTGCTCCAACATGTTCTACAGCTCGCCGAACAACCTGCTGCTGCCCGGCACCCCGCGGCACATGGGCGAAGGGTGGGAGACCTCGCGCCGCCGCGACGCCGGGAACGACTGGGTACAGGTGCATCTGGCCAGCCAGGGCGTACTGGCGGCCGCCGAACTGGACACCTCGTACTTCGTCGGCAACGCCCCGGGATGGGCGCGACTGTCCGGCCGAGACGGTGACGGCGACTGGTTCGAACTGCTGCCCCGCACCGAGCTGCAGCCTGATACCCGGCACCGGTTCCTGATCAAGGACGAGCGCCCCGTCACCGCGGCGCGTCTGGACATCTACCCCGATGGTGGGATGGCCCGGGTCCGGCTGTACGGAAGCCTGACTGCGCAAGGGCTGCAGCGGGTTCAGCAGATCTGGTCAGC
Source organism: Mycolicibacterium cosmeticum (assembly GCA_016197365.1). Taxonomy (GTDB): domain Bacteria; phylum Actinomycetota; class Actinomycetes; order Mycobacteriales; family Mycobacteriaceae; genus Mycobacterium; species Mycobacterium cosmeticum_A. Next base: position 22,905 of record JACPVS010000008.1, read on the forward strand.
CAGCTCCTGACACCACGTTGCGCAACGGTTCCCCGCGGTGCAGCCGGCCGATGTTGGCGGCGATGTCGTCGGCCCGGCCGGCGAAGGTGTCCGAGGTGACGCCCGAAGAGTGCGGGGTCATCAGGATGTTGGTCAGCTCGTGGAACGGCAGATCGCTGGGTGCCCCGCCGCTTCCCGGGGTGGGATACCGGTACCAGACGTCGATGGCCGCGGCACGGATGTGCCGGTGCAGCAACGCATCGTAGAGCGCCTGCTCGTCGACCAGCGGTCCCCGGCCCACATTGATCAGTACCCCTTCTGCGCCCAGCGCGCTCAATTGCGCGGCGCCGATCATGCCGGTGGTCCGCGCGGTCAGCGGTGCTGACACGAGGACGACGTCGGACTCGCCCATCAGGCGGTCCAGGGACTCGGCGGGTGCCGCCCAGGCCAGCCCGTGCGCCGGGTCGACACGGCCCGAACCGGTGACTGCCGCCCCCGTGCATCCCAGTGCGCGCAACAGTTCCCAGGACCGTTGGCCGATGTGCCCGAAACCGACGAACCCGACCCGGGCGCTGCTCAAGGTGGGTAGCTGGGCGATGGCATCGTCGTAGACCGAGGTGGCCCACACCTGGCGCCGCAGCGCACGATCCTGGGCCAGGAAGTCGCGCCGCAGCAGGATGGCCGCACTGAGCACGTATTCGGCGATCGAGCGCTCGTGATGAAACGTGTTGGCGACCACGGTGTCCGGACCCAGTGCCGCAAAATCCACCCGGTCGGTACCCGCGCCCGCGACGTGGATGAGCCGCAACTTCTCGGCCACCGCGGCCATCTCGGCGGTGAACCGGCCGCCGACGAAGACCTCGGCCGTGCGCAGGGCACCGTCATCGCCCCACGCCACGGTCACGTCGTGCGGCAGCGCGGCCTCGAAGCGTGCGCGGTGCGGCACCAGGTTACGGTCGGCGACCAGGATATGCATGATCACAGGTTCCGTTGCAGCGCAGGGCGTTTGCTGTCGAACTGCCAGCCGGGGATCAGATACTGCATGGCCACCGCATCGTCACGGGCACCGAGGCCCTCGGCGAGGTACAGCTCGTGCGCGGCGGCCACGCGGTCCTCGTCGAGTTCGACGCCCAGGCCCGGCTTGTCGGGTACGTCGAGGTAGCCGTCGACGATCTCGTACGGCGCTTTGGTGATGCGCTGCCCGTCCTGCCAGATCCAGTGGGTGTCGATGGCGGTGATGGCGCCGGGCGCCGCCGCGGCGACATGGGTGAACATCGCCAGCGAGACGTCGAAGTGGTTGTTGGAGTGCGACCCCCAGGTCAGACCCCAGGCGTCGCAGAGCTGGGCGACGCGCACCGATCCGTTCATGGTCCAGAAGTGCGGGTCGGCGAGCGGGATGTCCACCGCGCCCGAGCGGATCGCATGCCCCATCTCACGCCAGTCGGTGGCGATCATGTTGGTCGCCGTCGGCAGCCCGGTGGCACGCTTGAACTCGGCCATCACTTCGCGCCCGGAGAATCCGCCCTCCGGACCCACCGGATCTTCGGCGTAGGCGAGCACCTCGGTCAGTTCCCGGCAGGTGGTGATGGCGTCGGCCAGCAGCCAGCCGCCGTTGGGGTCCAACGTGATCCGGGCATCCGGGAACCGATCGGCCAGCGCGATCACGGCCTTGGCCTCGTCGGCCGCGGGCAGCACCCCGCCCTTCAGTTTGAAATCGCGGAAACCGTAACGCTCGCGGGCGGCTTCGGCCAGCCGCACGACGGCTTCCGGTGTCATCGCCTCGTCGTGCCGGATGCGTTGCCAGTCATCGGCATCCGCGCCCTCGTCGGCCGCTGAGCGATATGCCAGGTCGGTCCTGCTGCGGTCCCCGACGAAGAACAGGTAGCCCAGCGCCTGCACCCGGCTGCGCTGCTGGCCGTCGCCGAGCAGCGCCGCGACCGGAACCCCGAGGTACTGGCCCAGCACGTCGAGCAGAGCGGATTCGACGGCGGTGACAGCGTGCACCGTCACCCGCAGGTCGAAGGTCTGGGCCCCGCGCCCGCCGGCGTCGCGACCGGCGAACTCCCGCCGGATATCCGCGAGCACGGCGTTGTAGTCACCGATGCTACGGCCCTCGACGAGGGGGCGGGCATCTTCGAGAGTGCGCTGGATCGCCGCGCCGCCCGGCACCTCACCGACACCGGTATGGCCCTCGGAGTCCTTGACGATCAGCAGGTTCCGGGTGAAGTAAGGCCCGTGGGCACCGCTCAGATTGAGCAGCATGCTGTCATGCCCGGCGATCGGAACCACCCGCATCTCGGTGACGACCGGCGTTTTCTGTGTACTCATGAGATCACCTTCTGGATCGACGTCTTCGAAATCATTGCTGGGCAAACCATTTGTCCCCGTTGGCGACCGGTCGCAGCACCCGGCTCACCTTGTCCCCCACCGCGCACAGCGACTCGATGAGCTCGGCCTGCCGCTCCGGTGTCAGCCGGGCGATCGGAACCGACACGCTGATCGCGTCCTGCGCGGGTCTGCTGTAGCGCAACGGAACCGCGAAACACCGGACACCCGAGGTGTTCTCCTCGTCGTCGGTGGCATAGCCGCGGACCCGCGCCAGTTCCAGGGCCTCCTCCAGTTCCGCGCGATCGGTCACCGTGCGCGGCGTCAGCGCGACCAATTCGGCCGGAACGTGGCTGTCCCGCTCGGCGCCGACCCGTTCGGCCAGCAGGACCTTGCCCAGCGCAGTCGCATGGGCGGGCAGTCGCCGGCCGACCCGGTTGGTGGTGCGCTGGTACTGACGAGACTCCCGGGTGGCCAGGTAGACGATGTCGCAGCCGTCCAGGCGTCCGAGATGAAAGGTCTCGTCCCAGATGCCACGCAACTCGTCCAGGAAGGGGGTGATGCTCGGCAGGTAGGGATCGGTGTCCAGGTAGCTGGTCCCGACCAGCAGGGCGCGCACCCCGATGCTGTAGAGGGTGCCCGAGTCGTCACAGCGCACCCAACCCTGGGCGATCAGAGTGCGCAGCAAGGCATGCGCGCTGCTGCGCGGCATGTCCAGTGCGGCACTGACATCGCGGATCCGGGCCGGCTGGTCCTGGCGGTCGGCCAGGTACTCCAGCAGTTCGACGGTGCGGGCGGCGGACTTCACGCCCGACGAGATCCTTCGTACGGTGGGTTCGCTCATATCAATCCCATCTGCTGGACGACGAGGATCACGGCGCCGGTGGCCGACGCGATGATCGCCGTCCACCTCTGCCTCTGCGGGTTCAACAGCCGATTCGCGTAGCGAGACAACACATATCCGCCGATGGTGGCTGGTATCAGGAGGGCGCACGCCACCACCGTGTGCCGATCGACGGCGCCGGTGACGGTCAGCATCGTCAAGGACATCAACGATCCGATCAGGAAGAACCCGGCCATGGTGCCGCGTAGCCGGGGACCGCTGTTGCGCTGCCACACCAGTGCCATCGGTGGGCCGCCGATCGAGGTCGCGGTGCCGAGCACCCCCGATGTCGCACCGGCCAGCACCAGGTTCCGCCGCCGCGGCGCGGGGATCCAGCCGAGGCTGGTCAGGGCGACACCGCCGAGCACGACGGCGGCGATCAACATCGCCAGGGCCCGTTCGGGTATCGCGGTCAGGATCAGGGCGCCGGCGATGGTGCCCGGTATCCGTCCGAGCAAGGCCCAGCCGGTGCCGGTGACGTCGATCGCGGTGCGCTCGCGCAGCACCACCATGAGCGTGACAACCGCGGCGAGCATGATCAGGGTGCCCGGGATGAGGCCCGGGTCGACCAGCGCGACGACGGGGGCGGCGAGCATGCCCAGCCCGAAGCCGATCGAGGCCTGCAAGCAGGACGCGATCAGCACCGCGATCGCGATGATCGCGTAGCCGGACAGGCCCACCTCGCTCACGCGCTGTGCGACAGGGCTTGTGCGCTGCCCAACGGGTGATGGCATTCCGCGGAATGCCCGGGCACCTTCAGGTCCAGCGCCTGGGGTGGGCGCTGCTGTGCGCAGATCTCGGTGGCGTGGGCGCAGCGGGTGCGGAACCGGCAGCCCGACGGCGGATTCAGCGGCGAAGGCACCTCGCCCTTGAGCAGGATGCGCTCACCACGTTGGGCCGCATGCAGTTTCGGGGCCGCCGACATCAGCGCGGCGGTGTAGGGGTGTTCCGGATGGTCGAACACCGCTTCGGTGGGTCCGGTCTCGATGATCCGGCCCAGGTACATCACGGTGACCCGGTCGGCGACGTGGCGCACCACCGACAGGTCGTGCGAGATGAACACGTAGGAGATCTTCAGTTCCTGCTGCAGGTCGTTGAGCAGGTTGAGCACCTGGGCTTGCACCGAGAGGTCCAGTGCGGAGACGGGTTCATCGCAGATGATGACGTCGGGGTTGAGTGCCAGTGCGCGGGCGATGCCGATGCGCTGGCGCTGGCCGCCGGAGAATTCCTGCGGGTACTTGCCGAACGCCTTGGGCCCCAGGCCGACCATGTCGAGCAGTCCCCGCACCCGCATGTCGCGGTCCTTGCGGGACGCGTACAGCGTCTTGTGGGTGCGCCAGGGTTCGGCGATGATCTCGGCCGCCGTCATCCGCGAGTTCAGCGACGCGTACGGATCCTGGAAGACCATCTGCACCCGGCGGCGGAACTTGAGCAGGTCCTTGCCGCGCAGGGCGTAGGGGTCGATCCCGTCGAAGTCGACGGTGCCGGCGTCCGGACGTTCCAGCATCATCAGGGTGCGCGCCAGGGTCGACTTACCGCAGCCGGATTCGCCGACCAGGCCCAGGGTTTCGCCGCGGCCGAGGGTGAGGTCAATGCCGTCGAGGGCGTGCAGCAACTTGGCGCCGCCCACCCGGAAGCTCTTGGACAGTCCGCGCACGGACAGCAGTTCGTCAGGCGTCGTCGAATCAGACATTGTTGACCTCCTGTGGGAAGTGGCATGCGGATTTGCGGCCCGACCCGACCGGGGCCAGTGTCGGCCTGGTCTCTCGGCACAGGTCGCGCGCCAGCGGGCAGCGGTCCTGGTAGACACAGCCTTTCGGGATGGAGTGCAGGTCCGGCGGGGCACCGCCGATGGATTTCAGTTCGGCGCCCCGTTCGGCGCTGACCGGGACGGAATCCAGCAGGCCCTTGGTGTAGGGATGCTTGGGTTCGGCGAACACCTCGGATACCCGGCCCGTCTCGACGACGTTGCCCGCGTACATCACCGCGACGCGGTCGGCTTCCTCGGCCACCAGCGCCAGGTCGTGGGTGATGAGCACGACGGCCATGTCGTATTCGGCCCGCAGGCTTTTCAGCAGCGCCATGATCTGGGCCTGCACCGTCACATCCAGTGCGGTGGTGGGTTCGTCGGCGATCAGCACCCGCGGGTTGAGCGCCACGGCCATGGCGATGAGCAGACGCTGACGCATGCCGCCGGAAAACTGATGCGGGTAGGAGTTGATCCGTTCTTCCGGCTGCGGGATGCCCACCCGGGTCATCAGTTCGATGGCCTTGACTCTGGCCTCTTTGGGCTTCATGCGAGAGTGGATGCGGAACGGCTCGGCCAGCTGGGTACCGACGGTGTAGAGCGGGTTGAGCGCCGTCAGCGCGTCCTGGAAGACGATCGCCAGTTCCGGCCCGGCCAGTTTGCGCCGGGTCTTGCGGTCGGTGGCCAGCAGGTCCACGCCGGCCAGCGTGGCGGACCCGTCGACCACGTCGGCGACCGGTTCGAGCAAGCCGACCAGCGCGGTGGCCGTCATCGACTTACCGCATCCGGATTCTCCGAGCAGGGCCAGGGTTTCGCCGCTGCGTGCCGCGAAGGACACATGGTCGACGGCGCGCACGGTGCCGGTGATGGTGCGGATGTCGACGGTCAGTCCCTCGACCCGCAGGGCCGGGTCTGCGTCGAGGCGATCGGTGGTTGGGTGTTCGGCGACTTTGTCGTCCAGGCGCAGTGCCATCAGAGGGCCTTTCCGGTCTTGGCGAAGCGGGACAGGCGTTTTTGCGGGACGGTGAGCCGCCACCGCTGGGCGGGATCGGTGGCGATGCGGGCCCAGGCTGCCAGGATGGTCGCAGAGACGGTGGTGATGACGATGGCCAGGCCGGGGAAGAACGACAGCCACCAGGCCGTGTGCAGGTAGGTGCGGCCCTGAGCGACCATCAGGCCCCAGCTGACGTCCGGGGGCTGGATGCCGATGCCCAAGAAACTCAAGGAGCTTTCCGCCAGCATGACGTAGCAGAAGTCGAGGGTGGCCACGGTCAGCAGGGTGGGCAGCACGATCGGCAACACGTGCCGGGTGATGATCGACGAACCGCTGGCACCGAAAGTCCTTGCGGCGTCCACGAACACCCGGCTGGACAACTCGGCGGATTCGGCCCTTGCGGTGCGCAGGTACACCGGGATGCGGGTGATCGCCAGCACCAGGACGATGTTGGCCGCGCTCGGGGAGAACACGTAGAGCACGACGACGGCGAGCAGCAGGGACGGGAAGCTCATGATGACGTCGGCCACCCGCATGGCCAGGGTTTCCCGCCAGCCGCGGTAGTAGCCGGCCGCCATACCGATCACCGAGCCGACCACGGCCGAGATCACCACGGCGGGGATCGCCACCGAAAGCGTTGTCCGGCAGGCGACCACGAGACGGCCCAGCATGCTGCGGCCCAGCGGATCGGTGCCCAGGATGTTGGCCCAGCCGTGCGCCAGGGTGAACGGCGGCTGGTTCGAGTTGTCCAGGTCGATGTGGGTGGCCAGGCCGCCCATCAGCATCGGGCCGAAGACGGCGGTCAGAATCACCAGGCCGAGGATCACCGCGGCGGCCGCGGCGACCCGGTCGTTTATCAGCAGACGGAACCACAGCGAGCGGGCGGAGGTCGGCTCGATCTCTGGTTCGCCGACGATGGCGGTGGTGGGTTTGACCGGAACGAGGTCGATTTGAGTCATGTGATTGCACCTATACCTTTGCCGGTTCGCGGACGCGGGCGTCGAGCAGCGCGTAGCAGGCGTCGATGAGGATGTTGAGCAGGAAGATGCTGACCGCGGTGAGCAGCACCGCGGCCTGCAGCACCGCGAAGTCGCGTTGCAGGATCGCGTCGATCATCAGCTTGCCGATACCCGGCCAGCCGAAGATGGCCTCGACCACCACCGCGCCGTTGATGAGGCCGACGGCCAGGTCGCCGGCCACCGTGAGGGCGGGCGCGGCGGCGTTGCGCAGCGCGTGGTGGGTGACCACCCGGAAGTCGCTGGCGCCCTTGCTTCGTGCCAGCCGGATGTACGGCGCCGACAGCGCCGACACCATGGCGCCGCGCACCACCTGGGTGAGCACGCCGAGCGGCCGGATCATCAGGGTGGCGATCGGCAGGATCCAGGACAGCAGGCCCGCGTCGGTACCGGAGGTCGGCAGCACGCCGAGCAGTACGGCGAACAGCCACACCCCGGTGATGGCGAACCAGAAGTCGGGGATGCTGGCCGCCGTCATGGACAGCAGGCTGGAGAACCGGTCGGCCAGCGAGTTGGGCCGGTACGCCGCCCAGCAGCCGATGATCACCGCACCGACGATCGCCAGCGCCATGGTGGTCGCCGCCAATTGCAGGGTGGCCGGGAAGGCCCGCAGGGCCATCTCCGAGGCCGATTCGCCGGTCCGCAGCGAGGTGCCGAAGTCAAGGTGCACAACACCTTTGAAGTAGTCGAGCAGCTGCGCGATCATGGGCCGGTCGAACCCGTGCGACTGCGCGAACGCCTCGCGCTGGGCCGCGGTGGCCGATTCTGGCAGGTAGAGGTTGGTGGGGTCACCGGTGAGCCGGGCCAGCAGGAACACCCCGAGCAACACGATGACGAGCGGGATGGTGCTGGTGTACATCCGGCGCCGGACGAAGGAGAACATCGGGCTCAGCTCCTGTCGGACTGGTCAGAGCCGTTGCCGGCCGCTGTCATCTCGGCCAGGCGCATCTCGTCACCGGTGGCGGAGTTCGGGGTGTAGTCCACGCGGGGGGACTTGCCGAGAATGCCCTTCATGTGGGCGATGTAGGCGAATTGCATGATCTGCTGGGGCTCCTCGGCGAACAGCTTGGCGAACGCGTCCTGGCGGGCCTGACCGGTGAGGGCCTCCGCGGCTTTGATCTGTGCATCGAATTCTGGTGTGCCATAAGCACTCTGCGGGCCCTCGGCCAGCATGTACTGATCCATCGTGAAGGCGGCGTCACCGGCTTGGTTGCCGTGCTGAATCATCAGCAGGTAGGGCCCGGTGTTCGCGGGGAACGGCCGCAGCTGGTACTGCAACTGGCCGGCGGTGTCCATCATCTCGATCTTCACGTTGAGCCCGATCTCGGCGAACTCGCTCTGCAGCACCTCGATGGTCTCGGCGATCTTCGGGAACTGGGCGGTGCGCCCGATCAGCCGGATCTGCCGGTCCACCGGCACCCCGTCGGCCTTCGCCTGCGCGACCAGCGCCTTGGCCTTGTCGGTGTCGTGCGGCCAGAGGTCCAATTGGTCGTTGTAGCCGACCACGCCCTTCGGGATGAGCTGCGAGGCGGGATCGCCGAGGCCGCGGAACAGCGCCTTGACGATGCCGGTCCGGTTGACGGCGTAGTTGATGGCCTGGCGCACCCGGATGTCGTTGAGCGGCGCCTCACCGGCCTGCATGCGCAGCGCCGTGGTCTCGTTGTTCTGGAACGGGACGCCCCGGTCGCCGGCACCGTCCTCGGGTCCGAGTGAGGTGGCGATATCGGCCTCGTCGTTGGTGATCATGGCCGCCCGCACGCTGCCCTCGCTGCGCCACTGGTATTCGGCGCGTTCGAAGGCGGGTTTGGCACCCCAGTAGCTCTTGTTGCGGGCCAGGGTCAGCTTCTGGCCGTACTCCCAGTCTGCGATGGCGTACGGGCCGGTGCCGATGGGCTCGCGCACCTTCTCCGTCATGCTGGTACCGCGGGGGACGATCTCGACGAAGGAGATACGCAGCGGCAGAATCGGATCCGGCTTCTCGGTGGTGACGGTCAGGGTGGTGTCGGACGGGGTGGCGAGCTTGAGCTTCTCGTCGCCGAACACGTAACCGTCGACGTTGCACTGCAGGTCGGAGTTGACGGCCCGGTCGATGGCGAAGGCCGCGTCGGCCGCGGTGAACGGTGCCCCGTTGGAGAAGGTGACGCCGGGCCGGATGTCGAAGGTCCATTCGGTGGGCGAACTCTGCCGCCAGCCGGTGGACAGCAGCGGCTGCAGTTCACCGGTATCGGGTTCGCGTTCGATGAGCGGCTCGGTGATGTTGGACCGCACCACGATGCCCGTCGATGTCAGCGAGCTCTCGCAGGGTTCCAGCGTGGGCGGCTCCTGGGAGATGACGAGGCGCAGGGTGTTCGCGTCGTAGCCGCCGTGGCCTGAATTGGCGACGGTGCAGCCGCCGGTGAGCACGACTGCACCCGTCAGGGCGAGCGCCGCTCGGGTTGTTAGGGCCATCTGATCCTCCGGTTCGAAAAAGGCTGTTCCGTGTGTGACGTCCATGTATGTGGACGGAATCTGTGACGGTAGACACACCGTAGGAGCGACTTTCGAAACGCGTCAACCCCGGCCAAAAGGGCAAATTCGACGTTTTAGGGCGGTGTCGGCCGTCGGGCGCGCGCCCTGTTTATGCCATCTGAACTGGAGTTTTATCGCTTCCGAAGCCACTTTGATACCCGCAGGGCGCAGAGGTTTGCCTTGTTATGCGGGTTCGGCATGAACCCATGCTATTTCCGTGTTGGACAGGTATTCCTGGGCATCCTTAGCGTGGTGAGTGAAAGTGCACCGGACTAGAGAGGTCCAGCCATGCCCAGTTCCGCCCCCGCCACCCCGCGCGTCCTGCAGGTCGGCCCGCTCAAGCCCTCGTTGGCCGACACCCTGCAGACCAAGTACGACGCCCTGGTCCTGCCCGACAGCGGCCCCGACCGAGCAGAGTTCCTGGCCACCAACGGCGCCGACGTCACCGCCGTGGTGACCTCGGGGCGCACCGGTGTGGACGCCGAACTGATGTCGGCGCTGCCGGCACTCGGCGCGGTGGTGAATTTCGGGGTCGGCTACGACACCACCGACATCGATGCCGCGGCCGCAGCGGGTGTCAGGGTGAGCAACACCCCCGACGTGTTGACCGACTGTGTCGCCGACACCGCGGTAGGCCTGATGATCGACGTACTGCGCAAGTTCACCGACGCCGACCGCTACCTGCGGGCCGGCCGGTGGCCCATCGACGGCAACTACCCACTGACCCGCCAGGTCAGCAACTCCCACGTCGGGATCATCGGCATGGGCCGCATCGGTGGCGCAATCGCCAAGCGGCTCAGCGCTTTCGGCTGCACCATCAGCTATCACAATCGCAACCAGGTGACCGATTCGCCGTACCGTTACGCAGCCTCGCCGGTAGAACTGGCCCGCGACGTCGATGTCCTGGTGGTCGCCGCGGCCGGCGGCAGCAGCACCCGCGGCCTGATCGACGCCGACGTCCTGGACGCACTGGGACCCGAGGGCTACCTGATCAACATCGCCCGCGGCAGTGTCGTCGACGAGACGGCTCTGGTCGCCGCGCTCGGCGCGGGCCGCCTGGCGGGTGCGGGCCTGGACGTGTTCGTGCACGAGCCGAACGTTCCGGTGGAGCTGCTGCGGATGGACAACGTCGTGCTGCTCCCGCACGTGGGCAGCGGCACCGTGCAGACCCGCGCCGAGATGGAGGCGCTGACGCTACGCAATCTCGACGAGTTCCTGGCCACCGGCCGGCTGGTGACGCCGGTGCTGCAGCCCGCCGCGCGGGTGTAGCTCCTCTGCCGAACGTGCATTACCGCACCACTTTTCGCTGTTTCTTCGAGCGGTAATGCACGTTCGGCGGTTCAGGTGTGGAGCTCGACCAGATCGTCGGTGGTCCACTCGCGGGCGGGCAGCACATCGCGCAGCAGGCGCAGCAGCGCCGGGTTGGTGCTGTCACCCCGCCAGACGGCATCGAGTTCGACGGGCCGTTCGCGGAACGCGCCGATGGACCGGAACACCACGCCTTCCGGGTGCAGCGTGGCGGCCGACGCCGGCACCAGCGCGATCCCGATCCCGGAACGGACCAGCACCAGCATGGTGTGCACCTGCGTGACGAACTGGACGTAGCGGGGTGTGGCGCCGGCAATGGTGAAGGCGCTGATGAGCAGTTCGTTGAAGTACCGCGCCTGAATCGGTGAATACATCACGACGTCCTGGCCGTCCAGGTCGTTGAGGGTCAGCTGCCGGGCCTGCGTGACGAGCGGATGTTCGGCCGGCAGGGCCGCGACCAACTGCTCGTGCAGCAGCGGCCGGGACACGATGCCGGGCCGCTTCAGCGGCGGCCGGGCCATCCCCAGATCGATCTCACCGGTCATCAGACCTTCCAGCTGGGCGGCCGAAACCATCTCGCGCAGTTCGAGTTTCACGTCCGGCAGCTTGGCCCTGGTGCGTTCCAGCAGGCGCGGCAGCACCGCGTGCGCCGAGGCCGCGGTGAATCCGACGACGACGGTGCCCAGGTCCCCGGCCGGCACCCGCTTGACGGTCAGCGCGGCGCTCTCGGCCAGCTGCAGGATGCGACGGGCGTCGGGCAGGAACGCGATTCCCGCCGGGGTCAGCGTGACCGATCGGGTGGTGCGGTCGATCAGCTGCACGCCCAGTTCGGTCTCCAGCTGCTGGATCTGCCTGCTCAGCGGCGGCTGCGTCATGTGCAGGCGTTCGGCGGCCCGGCCGAAATGCAGTTCCTCGGCCACGGCGATGAAGCACGACAGCCTGGCCAGCGAGAACATCGCTGCAGTCTATGCGCGCCTTTCCTCCGGCACGGCAAATGTCTCCAGGTCGTACCTCGCGTGGAAGGCCCGCAGCTGCTCGTAGCGATACCGGTTGTACGCCAACGGCTCGAGCACCAGCCATTTCGGCAGCCACCGCCGGGCGGCGCGGATCATCGTGCGGTACACCGCGAATTCGGCTTGTTTGGCCGGGCTCCACGAGCTGTTCAGCAGTTCCATCATCTTCGGGTGGGTCGCCGCCTCGGCACCGAAGGCCAGCGGCCCGTTCCACAGGTAGCTGCCGATCCCGCGATCGGTGAAGTTCGCCTCGAACCGCCCGGTCGCATCCACCGCGGCCGCGACCTTGCGGTAGGCGACCTGGTTCAGCGCCAGCCTGCCGAACAGGCCGAAGCCCAGCGGCGTGCCCATCCACCAGCGCACGTCGGCGGCCAATTCGTGGTGCGGCCGGCTGGGGTGCCAGGGCGGGAGCTCGTCGATATCCGTTGTCACGCTGGTCATCCGGACTCCATCCGACAAACAGGAAACGGTCGTGTACAGACAGCGCAAATCAGCCGATCGGCGTCTGTGTCAAGATGTTTCGGTGCCGATCCCCGGGCCAGACGCCAAGCCGAACGTGACGCGCCGCTATGGCGGTCAGGACGCCGTGGACCGGGTGGCCGATCGCCGCGCCCGGCTGCTTGCTGCCGGACAGCAGCTGATGGGGACCCGGGGAGCCGCGGGCACCACGGTGCGTGGCGTGACAGAACTGTCCGGGGTGGCACCCCGGTACTTCTACGAGAGCTTCGAAGACATCGAGGCGCTGCACCTGGCCGTGTACAGCGAGGTCATCGAGGAGGGCGCACAGCGGTCGGTGGCGGCGCTGATCAACGCGCCCGACGACGACCACTCGCGGATCCGTGCGGTGATGGAGGAGATGGTCGACCTGATCCTGGGCGACCCGCGCAAGGGCCGCATCCTGGTGCTGGAGGCCACCGCGTCGCCCGCCCTGGGCCGGCGCAGCCTGGCCGAGTCACGCCGATTCGCAGGCATGCTCGCGTCGTCGGCCGCCAGCGGCGGTGACCCCGGGCTGGAGCCCGACGGCCTGCCCACCGACATCCGGCTGATCGCCCAGTTCCTGGTCGGTGGGATGGTCAGCACCGTGGGAGCGGTCCTCCTGGGCGATGTCGAGGTGGAGCGTGCGCACCTGGTCGATCTGCTGGTGGCCCTGTTCGCGGCCGTCCGCACCGCTACCAGCGCGGACTGAGCGCCTCGAAGGTCGGGTCGATGCTGCGCATGTAGCCGGTGTCATCGCGGTCGCGAATACCGCAGCGCAGGTACTGCTCGTGCAACGCGGCCAGCGCGTCGCGGTCCAGTTCGACACCGAGACCCGGGGTGACCGGGACGGCGACGCTGCCGTCCCGGATGCCCAGCACCCCCGGTACGACCACGTCTTCGGACTTCCACGGCCAGTGCGTGTCGCATGCGTAGGTGAGATTCGGGGTGGCGGCGGCCAGGTGCACCATGGCGGCCAGGCTGATCCCCAGATGCGAGTTGGAATGCATCGACAGTCCGAGCCCGAAGGTGTCGCAGATCCCGGCGAGCAACCGGGAGCGGTGCAGGCCACCCCAGTAATGATGGTCCGAGAGAACCACTTTCACCGACTGCGCGGCGACCGCGGGGGCCAGCTGGTCGAACGCCACCACACACATGTTGGTGGCCAACGGCATCGGCGCCTGCGCCGCCACCTCGGACATCCCCTCGATGCCCGGGGTGGGGTCTTCCAGGTATTCCAGGATGCCGGCCAGGCCTGAAGCCACCTTCACCGAAGTCTGCGGGGACCACGCGGCGTTGGGATCGAGCCGCAGCGGAATATGCGGAAGGGCCGCATGAATCTCTTCAATGGCCGCCATCTCCTCCTCGGGTGGGAACACCCCGCCCTTGAGTTTGATTGCGGTGAAGCCGTATTCGTCGATCATCCGCTTCGCCTGCGCCACCAGACCCGCGGGATCGAGCGCGGCGCCCCAGGAGTCGGGCTCAGCGCCAGGATGGGCGGCCCATTTGTAGAACAGGTACGCGCTGAACGGCACGGCGCCACGTACGGCGCCACCCAGAAGATCCGATACCGGGCGACCGAGTGCGTGCCCCTGCACGTCGAGGCAGGCCACCTCGAACGGGGAGAACACCTGGTCGACGGCGCTGGCGGTGGTGATCATCCCCGCGGTACCCACCGCGGCGTCGTCACCGCGCAGGCGATCGGCGATGGCGGCCCGAATGGCGTTGAGCGCGAACACGTCCAGCCCGGTGATCGCGTCGGCGGCGGCGTTCAGCCGGGCCAGGTGCCGGGTGTCGGCGTAGGTCTCCCCGAGTCCGACCAGGCCGGCGTCGGTGTCCAGTTCGATGATCGCCCGCAGCGCGTAGGGCTGGTGCACCCCGACGGTGTTCAGCAGGGGCGGGTCGACGAAGGCGACCGGGGTGATGCGGGCGCCGGTGATCCGGATCGTCGCTGCGGCCATCACAGCACCGCGCGGCCGGCTTTGACGATCTGGGTCAGTTCGGTCAGGTGCTCCGGCGACGGCATCACCAGGGGGGCACGCACGGGTCCGGCGTCGATGCCTTCCATCGTCACGCCTGCCTTGATCAAGGAGACGGCGTAGCCGGGCACGGTGTCGCGCAGCCGCACCAGCGGGTGGAAGAACTCTCGCTGCAACGCGGCCAGGGTGACCTCGTCGCCGTCCTCCAGCGCCCGGTAGTAGGCGAGCGCCAGTTCGGGGGCGAAGGCGAAGGTGGCCGACGAGTACAGCGTCACGCCGATGGCGCGGTAAGCCTGCTGGGATACCTCGGCGGTGGGCAGGCCGTTGAAGAACTGAAAGTCCTTGCCCGACGGGGCCAGTGCGTCGGTGACGGCCCGCACGATGCGCGCCACCTGATCCACGTCACCGGTGCCGTCCTTGAATCCGACGACGTTGGCGATCTGGGCGGCCTCGACCGCGGACGCCTCGGTGTAGCGGGCGTTGCCACGGTTGTAGACGATGACCGGCAGTTCGGTGGCTGCGGCAACCTCGCGGGTGTAGTCGATCAGGCCCTGCTGCGACATGGTCACCAGGTACGGGGGCAGCAACAGCAAGCCGTCCGCACCGGCGTCGGCGGCCGCCTTGGCGAAGGCCTTGGCCTGGGCCAGCGCCCCGCCGGCACCTGCGTAGACGGGCACCCGCCCACCGGTGGCGGCCACCGCGGTGCGGACCACGGCGGCGAACTCGTGGGTCTCCAGCGCGTGGAATTCGCCTGTGCCGCAAGCGACGAACACTCCGCCGGGACCGGCGTCGACACCCTTGGCCACATGCGCGGCGAGGGCTTCGAGGTTGACCTCACCGGAGGCGGTGAAGGGGGTGACGGGGAAGAACAGGACGCCATCAAGCATGGGAGTGCTCCTAAAGGTGGTGGTCGGTGATCGAGGTCAGTCGCGGGTGAGTTGGCCGTCGACCCGGCGCCAGAGCGCATCCGGGTTGCCGTCGGCAATGGCGCTGGGCAGCAAGGCATCAGGCACGTCCTGATACGCCACCGGACGTAGGAAGCGCTCGATGGCGCGGGCCCCCACCGAGGTGGTGCGGGAATCCGAGGTGGCCGGGTACGGCCCGCCGTGCACCATGGCGTGTCCGACCTCGACGCCGGTCGGCCAGCCGTTGAACAAGATGCGGCCCGCCTTGAGTTCCAGCACCGGCAGCAGCTTCGCGGCCACGCCGTAGTCGGATTCCTCGGCGTGCACGGTGGCCGTCAGCTGCCCTTCCAGGCCGGTGGCGACCGCCACCATCTCGTCGACATCGGCGCACCGCACCAGCACGCTCGACGCGCCGAACACCTCGGCCTGCAGTGCGTCCGATGCCAGGAATGTCGCAGCGTCGGCACTGAAAAGTGCTGCCTGACAGAAGTTCTCACTGTCGCCGGCCTGACCGCGGGCCTCTTCGGTGGCGACGGCGCGGAGGCCGTCCACACCCTTGGCGTAGCTCGCGGCGATCCCCGGCGTCAGCATGGGGGTGGCGGCAGCGGCACCCAGAGCGGCACCGGCGGCGGCCAGGAAGTCGTCGAGACCGGGGCCGTTGACGGCGAGCACCAAACCGGGATTGGTGCAGAACTGGCCGGAGCCCATCGTCAGCGAACCGGCGAAGGCCTTGCCGATCTCGGCACCGCGGGCGGCCAGGGCGCCGCCGAGCAGGAACACGGGGTTGATGGCGCTCATCTCGGCGTAGACCGGGATGGGTTCCGGACGGGCCGCCGCGGCGGCCACCAGAGCCGTTCCGGCGAACCGGGATCCGGTGAACCCGACGGCCTTGATGCGCGGGTCGGTGACCAGGGCGGTGCCCAGGCCGGGACCGGACCCGAACAGCAGGGAGAAGGTGCCCGCGGGCATTCCGGTCTCGGCGACGGCACGGGCGATGGCCGCGCCGACGAGTTCCGAGGTGCCCGGATGTGCGTCGTGCGCCTTGACCACGACGGGGCAGCCGGCCGCCAGCGCCGACGCGGTGTCACCGCCTGCCACCGAGAAGGCCAGCGGGAAATTGCTCGCGCCGAACACGGCGACGGGGCCGAGCGGCACTTCGCGCTGCCGGATGTCGGCACGCGGCAACGGGGTGCGGTCGGGTTGGGCCGGGTCGATGCGGGCGCAGTTCCAGCTGCCCTCGCGCAGGACCGCGGCGAACAGGCGGAGCTGACCGGTGGTCCGGCCGATCTCGCCGCCGATACGTGCCTCGGGCAGGCCGCTCTCTGCGACGGCCCGCTCCACCAGTTCGGCCTTGATGGCTTCGATGCTCGAGGCGATGGCTTCCAGGAACTGGGCGCGCTGCTCGGAGCCGGTCGCCCGGTACGGGCCGAAGGCCTCAGCGGCGGCGGCGCAGGCGGCGTCCACATGCGATTCGTCGCCGTAGCGGAAGGCGGGTTCCAGGGTCTGGCCGGTGGCGGGGTTGAAGCCCCGGACCTCGGCGCCGGATCCTGCGACGGGCTTACCGGCGATGATCATCTGGCCGGTCGGACGGGCGGTCAGTTGGGTGGTCACGGGTTCAACGCTAGAACCCCGATCAATTCATGTCCAAGACTATTTTGGCGCACACTAATGCACGAATTGAATTGCCGAAGGAGGCAATCAGGCGGAGGTGCGGCCCCGCTCGGCGAGCCGGCGCAGCACGTCCTCACCCAGCCCGCGCAGGTCCTGCGGGGAGGCCGTGGACACCAGGGTGACCCCGTCGGCGACCTCGGCCGTTTCGATGTCGGCGATGAGCCCGGCCAGCCCGGCGACCGTTCCGGCGTACCGGACGCCGACGGTCTTGCCGTCCAGCGACGCGAAGGCCGCCCGCACGTCGCCGTCCACCGCCACCGCGATGTCGAGGATCACCGCCACGTGCTCGGGCCCGCCGCGCAGCCTGGCCCTGGCCCGCCGGGCCTGGCCCAGGTCCGCGGCCACCACCCGCACCGTCGGTTCGGCACCGGAGGTCAACTCACTCCACGCTTCGTCTGCCACAAATAGCCGCACGCCGCCACGATAGAGATGGGTGCCACTCACGCCAACGGTTGCGATCAGCCAGACGGAATGGGAATGCCCCGGGTCCGTGCGGCGTCACCGGCCCGGCGCGCGGGCTTAGTAGTTTGTACGGGTGACAGCTCCGGCGATTCCCCCGCAGTACCTCTTGTCGTCCTCGGCGCCGGAGCCGCGGACCCTGATCGACATCCTCTACGACACCGCCCGCCGCTTTCCGGACGCGCCCGCCATCGACGACGGCGAGATTCAGCTCACCTACGCCGAACTGATCGGCGACATCGAGGAGAGTGTGGCCTGGCTGGCCGCCCGCGGGATCGGCCGCGGCGACCGCATCGGCATCCGGATGCCCTCGGGCAGCTACGCGCTGTACACGGCGATCCTGGCGACCCTGGCTGCCGGCGCCGCCTATGTCCCGGTGGACGCCGACGACCCCGACGAGCGCGCCGCGCTGGTGTTCGGCGAGGCCGGAGTGGTCGCGGTGATCACCGCGCGGGGCCTGGTCCGGGCCACCGGGTCGTCGCGCGGCTGGCGCGCCGCGCCGCCACTCCACCGCGACGACGCCTGGATCATCTTCACCTCCGGCTCGACCGGAACCCCCAAGGGCGTGGCGGTGACGCATCGCAACGCGGCCGCGTTCGTCGACGCCGAGGCCCGGATGTTCCTGCAGGCCGGACCGCTCGGCCCCGGGGACCGGGTGCTGGCCGGGCTCTCGGTGGCGTTCGACGCGTCGTGCGAGGAGATGTGGCTGGCCTGGCGGCACGGCGCGTGCCTGGTGCCGGCACCGCGGTCGCTGGTCCGCAGCGGCATGGACCTCGGCCCGTGGCTGGTGTCGCGGGACATCACCGTCGTCTCGACGGTGCCGACACTGGCCGCGCTGTGGCCCGCCGAGGCACTCGAGGCGGTGCGGCTGCTGATCTTCGGTGGTGAGGCCTGCCCGCCCGAACTGGCCGAGCGCCTGGCCGTAGAGGGCCGCGAGGTATGGAACACCTACGGACCCACCGAGGCGACCGTGGTGGCCTGCGCCGCCCCGCTGGACGGCAAGGGGCCGGTCAGCATCGGGCTGCCGCTGCCGGGCTGGGACCTGGTAGTGGTCGATAAAGAAGGCCAACCGGTCCGGCTCGGCGAGGTCGGCGAGCTCGTCATCGGCGGCGTGGGTCTGGCCCGCTACCTGGACCCGGCGAAGGACGCCGAGAAGTACGCAGCCATGCCTTCGCTGGGTTGGGAGCGGGCCTACCGCAGCGGCGACCTGGTGCGCCTGGAGGCGGACGGCCTCTACTTCCAGGGCCGCGCCGATGATCAGGTGAAGGTCGGTGGCCGTCGGATCGAGCTCGGCGAGGTCGATTCGGCACTGGTTCACCTGCCGGGCGTCAGCGGTGGCGCGGCCGCGGTCCGCAAGACCGCCAGCGGCACCCCGCTGCTGGTCGGCTACATCGCCAGTGCCGACCCGGCCTTCGATCTGACGGCCGCGCGCGCGGCGCTGGCCGCGGCCCTGCCCGCTGCGCTGGTGCCCCGGCTGGTGTTGCTCGACGAGCTGCCCACCCGGACGTCGGGCAAGGTCGACCGCAACGCGCTGCCCTGGCCGCCGCCGGGCGCCGCCGAGGAGGACGAACCCGACCTGGGCACCGGGACCACGGGCTGGCTGGCCGGGTTGTGGCGCCATGTCCTCGGCGCCGCGGTCGACGGACCCGAGGCCGACTTCTTCGCCCTCGGCGGCGGCTCGCTGTCGGCCGCCCAGCTGGTGACCGCGGTGCGTTCGCGCTACCCGCAGGTGACCGTCGCCGACCTCTACGACCATCCCCGCCTCGGCTCGATGGCCGGCTACCTCGACGAGCTGGCCCCGCCACCCGAGGTGCACATCCGCGATGTCGCCCCCACCCCGCTGCTGACCCAGCTGGCGCAGGTCGGCATGTCGATACCGCTGGCCACCCTGACCGGTCTGCAGTGGATCATCTGGTTGGCCGTGCTCAACAATCTGGCGGCCGCGACGAACCTGGTGCCGTGGGCGGTGCACCTCAACTGGTGGGTGATCCTCGCCGGCTTCCTGGTGTTCATCACCCCGCCCGGACGGATGGGGATCGCGGTGCTGGGCGCTCGGACCCTGCTGTCCAACCTGCAACCCGGCACGTACCGGCGCGGCGGCTCGGAGCACCTTCGGGTGTGGTTCGCCGAGCGGCTGGCCGACGCCAGCGGCGCCGAGAACCAGGCGGGCGCGCCGTGGTTGGTGTACTACGCGCGCGCCCTGGGTAATTCGGTGGGCAATGGCGTCGACCTGCATTCCGCACCGCCGGTGACCGGCCTGCTCACCATCGGGCACCGGGCTTCGGTCGAACCCGAGGTGGACCTCACCGGGCACTGGGTCGACGGCGATCTGTTCCATGTCGGGGCCATCAGCATCGGCAACGACGCCAGCATCGGTGCGCGCACCACCCTGTTCCCCGGCGCCACCATCGGGAAGAACGCCGACGTGGCACCGGGTTCCGGCGTGGTCGGCAAGGTGAAGAACGGCCAGTTCTGGAAGGGCTCGCCCGCGGCGAAGTCCGGGAAGGCCCGTCACCCCTGGCCCGACGAACGCCCGCCGCGCTCGACGGTGTGGGTGACGATCTACGGGATCTCGTCGATGTTGTTGGGCGCCTTGCCATTGGCAGGGCTGGCCGCCGGGCTGGCCGTGCTGGCCTGGGCCATCCACGGCACCGCCACCCCCACCGAGGCGATCGTCCCGGTGCTGCTGTGGACACCGGTCGCCGCGCTGGCAGCCATGGCGACGTACGCGGCGCTGACCGTCATCGGCGTGCGCGCACTGTCCATCGGCCTGAACGAGGGTTATCACCCGGTGCGCAGCCGGGTGGGCTGGCAACTGTGGGGTACCGAGCGGTTGATGGACGCCGCCCGCAATTACCTGTTCCCGATCTATGCCAGCCTGCTGACCCCGTGGTGGTTGCGCCTGCTGGGCGCGAAGATCGGTAAGGGAACCGAGATCTCGACCGCGCTGCTCACCCCGAAATTCACCGTCGTCGAAGACGGTGCTTTCCTGGCCGACGACACCATGGTCGCCTCCTACGAACTCGGTGGCGGCTGGATCCACGTCGCGAGGGCCACCATCGGCAAGCGGGCGTTCCTGGGGAACTCCGGAATCACCCAACCCGGCCGCCGGGTTCCCGACGACGGTCTGGTCGCGGTGCTCTCCGCCGCACCGCACAAGGCCAAGGCCGGTTCGTCATGGCTGGGCAGCCCACCGATCCGGTTGCGCCGCAACCCCACCGACGCCGACGCCCTGCGCACCTTCCACCCGTCGGCCCGGCTGAAGGTCATGCGGTCGGTCGTCGAGACCTGCCGCATCATCCCGGTCATCGTCACCTTCGGGATCGGCGTCGCCGTGCTGGCCGGTCTGCAGGCGCTGGCCGACGCCTTCGGGTACGGCCTCGCCGCCCTCGCCGGTGGCGTGGTCCTGCTGATCGCCGGCGGGGCCGCCGGGGCCATCGCGGTGGTGGCCAAATGGCTTGTCATCGGCCGCATCCAGGCCGTCGAACATCCCCTGTGGTCGTCGTTCGTCTGGCGGAACGAAGTGGCGGACACCTTCGTCGAGACCGTCGCCGCGCCGTGGTTCGCCCGCGCGGCCACCGGCACACCGGTGATGAACATCTGGCTGCGCGGACTCGGCGCGAAGATCGGCCGCGGGGTGTGGTGCGAGACGTACTGGCTGCCCGAGGCCGACCTGGTGCGCCTGGGCGCAGGCAGCACCGTCAACCGCGGGTGCGTGGTGCAGACACACCTCTTCCACGACCGGATCATGCGACTGGACACCGTCGTCGTCGACGACGGCGCCACCATGGGACCGCACTGTGTCGCGTTGCCGGCCAGCAAGATCGGCGCCGGCGCCACCGTCGGCCCGGCGTCGCTGGTGATGCGCGGCGACGAGGTGCCCGGCTCCACCCGCTGGCAGGGCAACCCGATCGCGTTGTGGGATCCGGCGAAAAAGAAGAAGAACGAGAAGTGAGCCGACCCGCGAAGAAGGCCGCCAAGAAGGCGGCCTCTTCCAGCCCGCCCGTCATCGACCCCTACCTGCCGCGCAACGGTAACTTCGGTTACCGCGTCTCCCGGTACGAACTCGACCTGGAGTACAAGGTTTCGGCCAATCGGCTGTCCGGGACGGCGACCATCACCGCCGTGACGCTGGCCGAGTTGCGCACGTTCACCCTGGATCTGGCCACACCGCTGAGCGTCACCAAGGTCACCGTCAACGGACGCCGCCCCGACCAGTTCCGATGTTCGAACGGCAAGTTGCACATCGCCCTGCCCACCAAATTGCCCGCCGGGGCGGCGATGACCATCGCGATCCGTTACGGCGGCGCACCGCGTCCCATCCGAACCCTGTGGGGCGACGTCGGTTTCGAAGAGCTCACCAACGGCGCACTGGTCGCAGGCCAGCCCAACGGCGCGGCATCGTGGTTCCCGTGCGATGACCACCCCGCCGCCAAGGCCAGCTACCGCATCAAGATCGCCACCGACAATCCCTACTACGCGATCGCCAACGGCGAGTTGATCTCCCGGCAGTCCCGGGCCAGCCTGAACGTCTGGACCTACGAGCTCGCCGAACCTACCTCGACCTACCTGATCACCCTGCAGATCGGGATGTACGAGCGGCTGCGGATACAGAAGAGCCCGGTCCCCATGTACGCGGTGCTGCCGGACCGGCTGCGCAGGCAGTTCGATCACGATTTCGGCAGACAGCCGCAGATGATGAAGCTGTTCACCAAATTGTTCGGGCCGTACCCGCTGGTCGACGGCTACACCGTCGTCGTCACCGCCGATGATCTGGAGATTCCGCTTGAGGCCCAAGGACTTTCGATCTTCGGCGCCAACCACTGCGACGGCAAACGCACCGCGGAACGGCTGATCGCCCACGAGATGGCCCACCAGTGGTTCGGCAACTCGGTGACGGTGCGGCGCTGGCGCGACATCTGGCTGCATGAGGGATTCGCCTGCTACGCCGAATGGTTGTGGTCCGAGGAGTCCGGCGGTCCCAGCGCCGACGAACGGGCCCGGTCCTATCACAAGCGTCTACAGCATTCGCCGCAGAACCTGCTCCTGACCGATCCCGGGGCGGCCGACATGTTCGACGACCGGGTGTACAAGCGGGGCGCATTGACCCTGCACGCCCTGCGCCTGGCGATCGGTGATACCAGTTTCTTTGCCTTGCTGAAGGATTGGACGACGCGGTACCGGCACAGCACCGCGGTCACCGACGATTTCACCGGGCTGGCCGCCAATCACGCCGCCGTCTCACTGCGCCCGTTGTGGGACGCCTGGCTGTATTCGACGGCCGTGCCGGACCTGTGACGGTCCCATGACCGACGGGCCGGTCACGCGGAACAGTGTCGCCCGGGTGGGGCTGGCCACGGTGCTGTCGGCACTGTGCGGCTACGCCGTGCTCTACCTGGCGGCCCGCAATCTGGAACCGGCCGGCTTCTCCCTGTTCGGGGTGTTCTGGGGTGCGTTCGGTCTGGTGACCGGGGCCGCCTTCGGGTTGTTGCAGGAGGCCACCCGCGAGGTCCGGGCCGCGCGGCACACCGTCGAGATCACCGGTCCGCGCACCCATCCGATGCGGGTGGCCGCGGGCCTCGGTATCGCGGCAGCGGTGTTCATCGCGGTCACCGCACCGCTGTGGTCGGGCCATGTGTTCGCACAGTCCCGGTTGCTGTCCGTCGTCCTGCTCAGCGTCGGGCTGGCCGGTTTCTGCCTGCACGCCACTCTGCTGGGCATGCTCGCCGGCGTGAACCGCTGGACGCAGTATGGAGCGCTGATGGTCACCGACGCCGGCCTGCGGGTGCTGGTCGCGGTGGCCAGTTTCCTGGCCGGGTGGGGACTGGCCGGTTATCTGTGGGCGACCGTCGCGGGTTCGGTGTCCTGGTTGCTGCTGCTGCTCGCCTCGCCGGCGAACAGGGCGGCCGCGGCGCTCGCGACGCCGGGCAGCGTGCGGACCTTCCTGGCGGGGGCGTCACACTCCATCGCCGCCGCGGGCGCCAGCGCCATCCTGATCATGGGATTCCCGGTGCTGCTCAAGGCGACCACGGCGCACCTCGGCGCCACCGGCGGCGTCGTCATCCTCGCCGTCACACTGACCAGGGCCCCCCTGCTGGTGCCGCTCACCGCGCTGCAGGGCAATCTGATCGCCTACTTCGTCGACAAACCGGATGAGCGGCTACGCGCGCTGGTCATCCCGGCCGTGGTGGTCTCCGCGATCGGCGCACTGGGCGTGGTCGCGGCCGGGCTCGCGGGACCCTGGCTGCTGGAAGCCGGGTTCGGTTCGGACTACCGGGCGGGCGGCGCGCTGCTGGCATGGCTGACCGCCGGTGCGGTGGCCATCGCGCTGTTGACCCTCACCGGTGCCGCCACCGTTGCCGCCGCCCTGCACCGCGCCTACGCGACGGGCTGGGTGAGTGCCACCGTCGCGGCGACCCTGCTGCTGCTCCTGCCGCTTCAACTGGAGACCCGCACCATCGTCGCGCTGCTGTGCGGGCCGCTGGTGGGAATCGCGGTGCACCTGGCGGCGCTGGCGCGGACTTCCCCTTTGTAGCGTGTAGTTTGGTGCCCATCGAAACCCCGTACCAGGACGTTTGGATCATCGTCCCCGCCTTCAACGAAGCGAGCGTCATCGCCGACGTCATCGCCGAATTGCGGACCGTCTTTCCGAACGTGGTGTGCGTGGACGACGGCAGCCGCGACGGCACCGCCGGCGCCGCACACGCCGCGGGCGCACACCTGGTGCGCCACCCCGTGAACCTCGGGCAGGGCGCGGCCATCCAGACCGGTGTCGAGTACGCGCGGTCCCGGCCCGGGGCGGCGGTGTTCGTCACCTTCGACGCCGACGGACAGCACCGGGTCAAGGACGTCGTCCGGATGATCGACCGGCTCACCGGGGATTCGGTCGATCTGGTCATCGGCACCAGGTTCGGCGGCGCCGTCACCCACACTCCCCCGCTCAAACGGGTCATCCTGCGGCTCGCGGCGGTCGTCAGCCCGCACAGCCGCAGCCTTGGTCTCACCGACGCCCACAACGGCTTGCGGGTGTTCGACAAAGAGGTGGCCGACGAACTCAACATCACCATGAGCGGCATGGCGCACGCCAGCGAGTTCATCGCCCTGGCCGTCGAAAACCATTGGCGGGTAGCCGAAGAGCCGGTCGAGATCCTCTACACCGACTACTCGAAGTCCAAGGGCCAGCCCCTGCTCAACGGGGTCAACATCCTGTTCGACGGCCTCCTGCGCGGGAGGATGTCCCGATGAACTGGATCCAGGTGCTGCTGATCGCCTCGATCGTCACGCTGCTGGTCTACCTGCTGCGGTCACGGCGCAGCGCCCAGGCCAAGGCGTGGGTGAAGCTGGGCTACCTGCTGTTCGTCGTGGCGGCGATCTACGCGATCGTGCGGCCCGACGACACCACCGTGGTGGCCAACTGGCTCGGGGTCAAACGCGGGGCGGACCTGCTGGAGTACGCCCTGATCATCGCGTTCCTGTTCACCACGATCAGCACCTACATGCGGTTCAAGGATCTGGAGCTGCGCTATGCGCGGCTGGCGCGGGCGGTGGCCCTCGACGGTGCGCGCGCCCCCGCCGACGATCAGTAGCCGAGCAGTTTGGTCAGCAGGGCGATCTTGCGGGCCTCGAACTCCGGGTCGGGCAGTACGCGCCGCAAAATGGCCGACCCGTCGAAGGTGTTGGTGAGCAACGCCGTCACCACCGCACGGGACGCATCGGGGAATTGGTCGGCGGGCGGGATGGCCCGGGCCGTCTCGAAGATCTTGGTCCCGTACTCGGCCAGCACGTGCTGCAACGTGGTGCGCAGCTTCTCGTCGGTGCGGGCCGCGATCATCAACTCGAACAACACCGCGTTGGTGTCATTGCCGGTGACGTCGCTCAACACCGCTAGGACCGCGGGCAGCGCCGGCTCACTGGCCGGGATCTCCGCGACCTGCTTGCTGAACAACTCCAGCTGACGGCGCAACACCTCGTAGGCGGTGGCGGCCATGAAGTCCCCGATGGTCGGGTAGTGCCGGAACAGCGCACCCACCGACATGCCCGCGCGCTTGCAGATGACCGCCGCCGACGCACGGGCATAACCGATCTCGATGATCGTCTCGATGCTGGCGTCGAGCAGCCGGGCGATGGTCTCCTCGCGTCGCTGCTGCTGGGTGCGGGCCACGTCAGACCGCGGCCGGTTTCGCGCCGGAGTCGGCGCCGGCCCGCAGGTAGCGCCCGGAGCGGACCGTGGAGCCGTAGCCATCGCGGAACTCGCCGGCGCGGAACACCACCTGGCCGTTGACTCCGGTCGCAAGAACAGTGGCGTCGTTGCGGTTGACCATCCGGCTCAGATCGCCGTAGAACGGGACCGTCGCCTCGTGGTAGGAGTTCACCGAATCATCAAGGGCGGCAGGGTCGATCACCACGAAGTCGGCGCGGTCCCCGCGCCGCAGCGTGCCCGCCTCCAGGCCGAACCAGTCGGCCACCTCGGCGGTGAGGCGGTGGATGGCATGCTCGGTGGTCAGGAACGGCCGGCCGGCACGGTCGGCATCGCGCACCCGCTTGAGCATCCGCAGCGCGTAGTTGTAGAACGCCATGTTGCGAAGGTGCGCGCCGGCATCCGAGAATCCCATGTGCACCGACGGCTCCTTGGCCAGCTTGTCCAGCTGCTTGGGCCGGTGGTTGGCCACGATGGTGGTCCAGCGGACATTGCGTTCACCGTTCTCCACGAGGACATCGAGGAAGGCGTCCAGCGGGTGGATGCCGCGCGCGTCGGCGATCTGGCCGAAGGACTTGCCGACCAGCGTGGCATCCGGGCATTCGACAATGGTGGCATCATGAAAGTCCCTGTGCCACAGGGCAGGTCCGAGCTTGCGTCGGTCGAAGGAGCGGTGGAACCGGCGGCGGTACTCGGGATCGGCGAGCAGCGTGTTGCGCTCCAGCTGATCACGAAGGTGCAGGGCGGCGGTGCCCGCGCCGAACTCCTCGAAGACCGGCAGGTCGATTCCGTCGGAATACAGTTCGAACGGCACCGGCAGATGCTGGAAGCGCACCTTCGAATCCAGGATCCGGTTCAGCAGCCGCACGCCCGGGCCCAGGATGTGCACCGCCCCGGGTGAGGATTTGGCGTCGGCGGAGACCAGCAGGCTCATCCGCACGCCGCGGCGGCGCCCGAACAGACCGCTGCTCTCCAGGAAGAAGTTCAGTGCCTCTTGGATTTTCGCGACGTTGGGCGCGCTCTGCAGGATGCGCCCGTGCTTGCGGAGCACCTTGATCAGCCTGCGCCGCTCCCGCCAGGTGGCGAAGGTCGACGGCAGCGCCCGGGAGCGGAACCGGTCGCCGTCGAGTTTGTCGATCGCCGCATCCATCCCGGACATGCCGAGCATGCCGGCCTCCAGTGCCTTCTCCAGCCGCTGCGCCATGATCTCGAGTTCCGCGTCGGTCGGTTCGACGTCGCGGGTGGTGGCACGGTCCAGTCCCAGCACCGACGCCCGCAGATCCGAATGCCCCAGCAAGGAAGCGATATTCGGGCCGAGCGGCAGCGCGTCTATGGTGTCGACGTAGCCTGCCGGGTCGGTCCAGGTCTTGTGGTCGGTCAGGGCGCCGAGCACGTACTGGCGCGGCACCGCCTCCACCCGGCTGAACAGGTCGGCGGCATCCTCGGTGTCGGCGTACACCGTGGACAGCGAGCACATGCCGAGCAGCACGGTGGTGACGCCGTGGCGCACCGACTCACGCAACCCGGGATCGAGCAACACCTCGGCGTCGTAGTGGGTGTGCACGTCGATGAAGCCGGGGGTCACCCACTTGCCCGAAGCGTCGATGACATCGGGGCAACCCGTCTCATCCAGTGGCCCGGCCGACACGTCGGCCACCACCCCGTCGCGGATTCCGAGGGTGCGGGTCAGCGGCGGCCGGCCGGTGCCGTCGAACCACAGACCATTGCGGATGATGACGTCATAGGGCATGCCACCAGGCTAGGTTAGATAGCGAGCGCTCACAATCTTTTTGAGCGATCAATTCCGGAAGAAGTCGACCGTCCGCTCGATGCCCTCGTCGATGCCGACCTGCGGCACCCAGCCCAGCACCTCGGCGCCGCGGCTGATGTCGAGCTGAGATTTACGCAGGTCACCCAGGCGGGCGGGGTGGAACTCCGGGTCGTCTGCGGTGCCCACGGACTTGGCGATCGAGGAGTGCAGGTCGCGCACCGTGGTGCTGATGCCGGTGCCGACGTTGAAGCGCTGCCCGCTGCCGGCCTCCCCGGAGGCTTTCACGAAGGCGTCCACCACGTCGTCGACGAACACGTAGTCGCGGCTGTCGGTGCCGTCACCGAAGATCTTGGTGGTCGACCCGGCCAGCAGTGCCTTGGCGAAGATCGCCACCACACCGGCCTCGCCGTGCGGATCCTGGCGCGGGCCGTAGACGTTCCCGGGTGCGATGTGCGAGCAGTCCAGGCCGTACAGGTTGCGGAACGTGTTGAGGTACACCTCGCCGGCCACCTTGCTGGCCGCGTACGGCGATGCCGGGTCGGTGGGCACCTCTTCACTGGTGGGGAATACCGGCGGGGTGCCGTAGATGGAGCCACCCGAGGAGGTGTGCACGATCTTGCGCACGCCGTGTACGCGGGCGGCTTCGGCCAGCCGGATGGTGCCGACCACGTTGACCGAGGCGTCGAACTGCGGATTGTCCACGGAGTGCCGCACCGAGATCTGCGCGGCCAGGTGGAAGATCACCTCCGGCTGGGCCTCGGCAACGATCGCGCCGAGATCGGCGGACACGATGTCGGCCTCGATGAAGGTGAAGTCGGGGTGAGCTTCCGCCGAGGTCAGGTTGACCCGCCGGCCGGTACTCAGATCGTCGATCCCCACGACGGCATGCCCGTCGGCGAGCAAACGATCGACGAGGGTCGATCCGATGAATCCGGCAGCGCCGGTGACCAGTGTGCGCACGGCCTCACCTTAGCCGCGGAAGGTGTGCATCCGTACAGTCGGCAGCGATGAAACCGGGCCGGGGCGAGCGCAGCGACGGCGGATGGATTGCGCACGTCGCTGTGGCGCTGATCGTGGCGCAGCTGGCGATCCGCGCAGTGGTGGCCTTCGGTGGCTATTTCTACTGGGATGACCTGATCCTGATCGGCCGCGCCGGCACCCAGGGCCTGCTGTCCCCCGGGTATCTGTTCGACGATCACGACGGGCATGTCATGCCGGGCGCGTTCCTGGTCGCCGGCGTGATCACCCGGCTGGCGCCGTTCAGTTGGATCTGGCCCGCACTGAGCCTGCTGGTGCTCCAGCTACTGGCTTCGCTGGGTCTGCTGCGGACGTTGCACATCATTCTCGGCCGGCGCCCGGTGTTGTTGGTGCCGTTGACGTTCGCGTTGTTCACCCCGCTGACGGTGCCCGCCTTCGCGTGGTGGGCCGCCGGGCTGAACGCGCTGCCGCTGCAGGCCGCGCTGGCCTGGGTGTGCGGGTCGGCGATCCTGTTCCTGCGCACCGGCGACCGCAGGCACCTCGGTTCGGCGGTGCTGGTCTACTTCGGCGGTCTGCTGTTCTTCGAGAAGTCGGCCGTCATCCCGTTCGTCGCGTTCGCCGTCGCGGCCCTGCTGGCCCACGTGCGCGGGGAGTCGGTGGCGGAGGTGTGGCGACGGGGGCGCGCCCTGTGGGTGTCGCTGCTGCTGATCACCGCGGCGTGGATCGGCGTGTACCTGGTGGTCGTCGACCAGAAACGCTGGACCTTGGACCCCGTCATGACGTGGGACCTGTTGCGGCGCTCGGTGACCCACGCGATCGTGCCGGGTCTGGCGGGTGGGCCGTGGGACTGGCAGCGCTGGGCTCCGGCGTCGCCGTGGGGAACTCCCGGCGTGACCGTCATGGCGCTGGGCTGGCTGGTGCTGGTGGCCGTCTTCGCGGTGTCGCTGCTGCGCAAGCGGCGGCTCGGTTGGGTGTGGGCCACCGCTGTCGGCTACGCGGTGGCCTGCCAGGTGCCGATCTATCTGATGCGGTCGTCCCGGTTCACCGCACTGGAATTGGCGCAGACGTTGCGCTACCTCCCGGATCTGGTGGTGGTGCTGGCGCTGCTGGCGGCCGTCGCGTTCTGTGCACCCAATCGCACGTCGCCGCGACTGGACGCTTCGGTGCCGCGTTCGGTGGCGGTCGCCATGGTGGCGCTGGTGTTCGTGGCGAGCAGCCTGTACTCCACGGTGACGTTCCTGCGGGTGTGGCGGGACAGCCCCGTGCCTGCCTACGTGGCCAATGTCCGCGCCGGGCTCGCCTCCGTGGACACCCCGCTGCTGGACCAGGAGGTGGATCCGCTGATCCTGCAGCGGGTGGCCTGGCCGGAGAACCTGGCCGGCCATATGTTCGCGTTGGTCCGCCCGCGGCCCGAGTTCGCCACCGCCACGACCGAACTCCGCATGTTCGACAGCGCCGGCCGACTGTTGGACGCGGTGGTCACCTGGGTGCGCACCATCACCCCCGGCCCGCACCCGAACTGCGGCTACCTGGTGCAGCCCGACGACGAGGTCACCATGCCGCTGGACGGGCCGCTGCTGCCCGCCGACTGGACCGCCGAGATCAACTATCTGGCCAACAACGACGGCACGCTGATGATGACGCTGCCCGAGGGACCACCCGCGAAAGTGCCTGTGCGACCGGGGTTGAACCGGGTGTTCGTCCGGCTGCCGGGCGCCGGCGCAGCCATCAAGGTACGGGCCGACACCGCGGCACTGTCGGTGTGCATCGCGTCGGGACCTGTCGGATTCGTGGCGCCGAAGTAGTTGCGGCCCCCGCATGCCAAGATCGTAAGCATGACTAACTTACGTGGCGAGGGTCTGCGGGTGTTCCGCGAACTGCTCCCCGGCTCACTTCCCGACGACGACACCGAGGTCGGTTTCAGCGACGGCTTCGCACCGGAACTGATGGACATCGGCATCGAGAGCATCTTCGGCCGGCTGTGGTCGCGCGAAGGACTGAGCAAACGAGATCGCAGCCTGGTGACCCTCGGGATCCTCATCGCACTGCGCGCGAACGACGAACTGGACGCGCACTTCCGGATCGCCCGAACCAACGGACTCTCCGATGCCGAGTTGGCCGAAGTGATCTACCACGCCAGCGGATACGCCGGATTTCCCGCCGCCAACTCGGCGCGCACCGTCGCTGCCGAAGCCCTCGCAGCCGAATCCGCCTGAGCCCGGCGTGTGCGGCCGGACTTGTCGGTGACCTTCCCTAGGCTGCTCGGCATGAGTTGGCCAGATTCCCGCCCGTCGGTCGTCGCGCCGTGCCCGCACTGCGATGTCGACACGGTGTGGCTGCAGCTGGCCTACGGCAGCTGGCAGCTCTTCGACGCGCACATGCACCGCACCGATGACAGCGCACCCGGTAACCGGTTTGCCATCCGGCGGCACACCCGCCAGGTGATCGACCTCGACGACGAACTGGAAAGCCGCTGGCCGACAACATGTCTGCAGTTGCACAAGTTCGCCTGCCCGGCCAGCTTCGAGCAGGCGCGCTTCCACCAGCGCAGGCCCCGCCAGGCCCACGACATCGATCTGGATGACCTGTTTCAGCGCCTCGCGGTACGGCGGGATGCGCTGGCAGCCGAGGCGGGTTAGCCACCCGGTTTCGCGATGATCCGCCGGGCCGCCTCGATGACGACGGCGCGACGGCTCGCGATGACCTCCGGGTCGTCGGTGCCCGCGATGTCGTCGGGCAGGTGTGCCCACGCCAGCCCGACCCCGAACAACAGGACGATCAGGTCTTCGGGTTTCCAGTTCGGATCGACGCGCCCGTCGGCCTGCGCGGCCTCGATGGCCGTGACCACCAACTCGGGAACCGGGTGACTGGCGGCGTCGGGCGCCGGCAGCACGAAGCCCTCCAGCCGGGCCCAGGTGAGCATGCGTAGGTGCTCGGGCCGCCGGCAGGCCAGGTCGTACACACCGGCCGCGTATTCGGCGACGTCCTCGGGTGCCATCGGCACGGATTCGAAGAACTCGGCGGCGTCGGCCAGTGCGACCTCCCGGAACAAGGTCTCCTTGTCACCGAAGTGGGCGTACAGGCGTTCCTTGCTGGCCCTGGCGGAGGTGGCGATGCGGTCGATGCGAGCGCCGGCCAGCCCGCACCGGGCGAATTCGGCGCGGGCGGCGGTGAGGATCTCACCGCGCAGCTCTGTCGTCGTTCTCACAGGCTGATCATATACAGACGAACCAGTTCGTTCGGTATCGTGGCGTCATGTCCGCGCACATCATGACCAACGTCGACACCCTGATCGACCCACCCGGCCACATCCGCGCGATGCGAAGCGCCGCCGAGACGGTCGCCGACGCGGCCGCACCTCTTGTCGATCTGTGTCGGCCGTACGTCGACGGTCTGGAGAACCTTCCACGCGACGGCCGATTCCTGTTGGTGGGCAACCACTCCCAGGCCGGCCTCGAGGCATTCCTGATCCCCTACGCGGTGCGTCGCGAACTCGGCATCCTGGTCCGGCCGCTCACCGACCGCGGCTTCGGCAAAATGCCCTTCCCCGCAGGCGAGCTGATGGCCGCGTTCGGCGCGACCGTCGGGGCGCCGGAATCCGCGCGGGAATTGATGCGGCACGACCAGCCCATCCTGGTGTTCCCCGGCGGCGGCCGTGAGATCGCAAAGTTCAAGGGCGAGCAGAACACGCTGCGCTGGGAGGGCCGCGCCGGTTTCGCCCGGCTGTCGGTGGAGAACGACTACCCGATCGTGCCCGCGGCGCTCATCGGCGGCGACGACGTCTATACGAGCCTGACCCGCCGCGACGGACTGTGGGGTCGATTCAGCCAGGGGTTGGCCGAGAAGTTCGGCGGCAAACCCGACATGGCGATGCCGCTGGTTCGCGGACTCGGGCCGACGATGATCCCCCGTCCGCAGCGGATGTACCTGCGCTTCGCCGCGCCGATCGACACCGCCAAGCCCGGCGGTGTCGACGAGCAGGCGTGGGTCGCGACGGTCCGGGACGAAACCAAGGACCGGCTGGAGCGCGCGCTCGAAGAGCTACTGGCCATCCGTGCCGAAGACCCGTACCGGGAGCTCAATCCACTGGCCTGGCGGCGGGCGGTGCAACCCAACCGGCGCGCCTGAAAAAATGGAGCCGCCCAGGGGAATCGAACCCCTGACCTTCTCATTACGAGTGAGATGCTCTACCGACTGAGCTAGGGCGGCGTTGCCCGACACGCGGGCGAGGTGAGTCTACGGCAGGCGCCGCCGCCCACCCAAGTTGATCCCCGGGGTCAGCTCTTGAGGGCCATCCCCACCGTCGCGACCATGGCGTCGACGGCGAACTTGGGCTTCACGTTCGTCTCGAGCGCCTCCCGGCATGCCAACACCGCCTCGATGCACCGCAGCAATCTGTCGGGTGGTGCGTGCGCGGCCAGCGCGGCGATCTTCTCCTGCATATCGGGGTGGTTGGCCACCACCCCGCCGGCGCCCGCGGATACCACCAGCGCGTCGCGGAAGTAGGTCGCCAGGTCCATCAGCGCACGATCCAGTGCATCCCGCGAAGCGCGGGTCTGTCGCGACTTCTGCCGTTTCTCCAGATCTTTCATCGCGCCGGCCGCCCCGCGGATCGCCCCCGCGGCCCCCTTGCCGGTGCCGCCCGCGCCCAACGCGGTGCGCAGCTCGTCGGTTTCGCTCTCGTTGCGCCCGGCGGTCAAGGCCTTCGCCTCGGCCTCGGCCGTCGCCACCAATTCTTCGGCCGCGGCGTAGGCCCGACTCGGGGTGGCCGCATCGCGAGCCAGTCCCAGCGCGCGCTCGCGGCGCTGCCGGGCCTCCGGATCCGTCGCCAACCGCCGCGCCCGGCCGACGTGCCCGCCGCTGATCGAGGCCGCCCAGGTGGCGAGCTCCTCGGTCAGGCCGTCGTTGTCGACCAGCACCTGCGCGATGGCCTCCGCACGCGGTGTCACAAGCGCGATGTGTCGGCAACGGGAACGCAGGGTCACCGCGATGTCCTCGGGATCCACCGACGGCGCGCAGAGCAGGAACACCGTTGACGGCGGCGGCTCCTCCACCACCTTGAGCAGCGCGTTGGCCGCGCCCTCGGTGAGCCGGTCGGCGTCCTCGACCACCACGATCTGCCAGCGACCGGTGCCCGGACGGCGTGACGCGATCTGCACGATGTCGCGCATCTCGGAGACACCGATGGACAGACCTTCGGGGATGATGCGCCGCACGTCGCCGTGGGTGCCTGCCATCGTCGTGGTGCAGGCGCGGCATTCGCCGCAACCAGGTTCGCCCTCGGACTGACACTGCAGCGCGGCCGCGAAACACACGGCAGCGATCGAGCGGCCGGACCCCGGCGGGCCCGTGATCAGCCACGCATGGGTCATCCCGCCCGCTGTGAGCCCGCTGTGAGCGGAATCACCACGTGCCGCGCGAGCGGCCGCCACCAATTCCGACGCCACGGCGTGTTGGCCCACCAGCCGCTCGAATACACCGCTTCCCACGGCACAGACACTAGTGGTGGGTCGCGACATGACCGAGAACTGCAGCGCATGAGGTCACACCTGACCGATACGGTAAACGGGTGACCACGGCCTCCAATCCGATCGGGCGAATCAACGCATTCGTCCGCTGGGTGGCGCGCACGCCGTGGCCAGTGTTCACCCTGGGCATGGTGCAGTCCGACATCATCGGCGCATTGTTCGTCCTAGGCTTCCTCCGGTTCGGCCTGCCCGCCGAGGACCGCATCCAGCTACAGGACCTGCCTGCGTTCAATCTGGCGGTCTTTCTCGGCTACCTGTTCGTGGCGTTCACCGTCGGCGCCTACCTGAGCCTGCGGCTGCTGCTGCCGGTCATCCGCTGGCAGCGCCGCGACACCCTGCTCGCCGACGGCGACCCCACCATCACCGGGCTGGCCCGGGTCCGCGCGCTCAAGATGCCGTTCTACCGGACCCTGATCAGCGTCTCGAACTGGATGCTCGGCTCCATCGTGTTCATCGCCGCCAGCTGGCCGGTGGCCAGCAAGTCCGCGCCCGTCGTCGCCGTGGCCACCGCACTGGGTGCCACCGCCACCGCCATCATCGGATACCTGCAGTCCGAGCGCGTGCTGCGCCCCGTCGCCGTCGCCGCGCTGCGCGGCGGGGTACCGGAGAACTTCCGTGCGCCCGGGGTCATCCTGCGCCAGGTGCTCACCTGGGTGCTGTCCACCGGGGTGCCGCTGCTGGCCATCGTGCTCGCGTTGGTGGCCAGCAAGTTCGCCATCCTCACCGCGCCCGCCGAACGCCTGAACACCCCACTGCTGCTGCTGGCCATCGCCGCCCTGGTCATCGGGCTGGCAGGCACGGTGCTGGTGGCCATGTCCATCGCCGACCCGCTGCGCCAGCTGCGCTGGGCGCTCGGTGAGGTGCAACGCGGCAACTACAACGCACACATGCAGATCTACGACGCCAGCGAGCTGGGCCTGCTACAGGCCGGTTTCAACGACATGGTCCGTGACCTGGCCGAACGGCAGCGGCTGCGGGACCTGTTCGGCCGCTATGTGGGCGAGGACGTCGCTCGCCGGGCCCTGGAACGCGGCACCGAGCTCGGTGGCCAAGAACGCGATGTCGCAGTGCTTTTCGTCGATCTGGTGGGTTCGACGAAGCTGGCCTCGACCATCCCGGCCTCCGAAGTGGTGAACCTGCTCAACGAGTTCTTCCGCGTCATCGTCGACACCGTGAACAAGCACGGTGGCTTCGTCAACAAATTCCAGGGGGACGCCGCGCTGGCCATCTTCGGCGCCCCGATCGAGCATCCCGATGCCTCCGGCGCTGCGCTCGCCGCCTCCCGGGAGCTGCACGACGAACTGGTGAACGTGTTGGGGCAGACCGAGTTCGGGATCGGCGTGTCCGCGGGACGGGCCATCGCCGGGCACATCGGCGCGCAGGCCCGGTTCGAGTACACCGTGATCGGTGATCCGGTCAACGAGGCCGCCCGGCTGACCGAGCTGGCCAAGCTGGAGACCGGCCACGTCCTGGCCTCGGCGATCGCGGTCAGCGGCGCGCTGGACGCCGAGGCGCTGTGCTGGGACGTCGGCGAGATCGTCGAACTGCGCGGCCGGGTCGCGCCCACCCAGCTGGCCAGGCCGCTGGTGCGGTCCAGCCCGAGCGGACGCATCCAGATCGGGCAGGACGCGAACCGGGGCGGCTAAGCCTTCTTGGCGGCTTTCTTCGCCGGAGCCTTCTTGGCCGGCGTCTTCTTCGCGGCGGCCTTCTTGGCCGGCGTCTTCTTGGCGGCCTTCTTCACCGGCCCACGCGCCCGGCGATCGGCGAGCAGCTCCGAAGCCCGCGCATCGGTGATCGACAGCACGTCATCACCCTTGCGCAGGCTGGCATTGGTCTCACCGTCGGTGACGTACGGGCCGAAACGGCCGTCCTTGATCACCATCGGCTTCTCCGACACCGGGTCATTGCCGAGTTCGCGCAGCGGCGGTGTGGCAGCACCCTGACGGCCGCGCCGCTTGGGCTCGGCGTAGATCTTGAGCGCCTCGTCGAGGGTGACGGTGAACATCTGCTCTTCGGTCGCCAAGGACCGGGAGTCCGTGCCGCGTTTGAGATACGGGCCGTAGCGGCCGTTCTGCGCGGTGATCTCCTCGTTGTTGGCCGGGTCGACGCCGACGACGCGGGGCAGCGAAAGCAGCCGCAGCGCATCCTCCAGGGTGACGGTCTCCAGGTCCATGGTGCGCAGCAGCGAACCGGTGCGCGGCTTGGGGCCCGTCGGCTTCTTGCCCTTCTTCGCCGTGACCCCATCTTCGGGATCCTCCGGTGGCTCGGGCAGCACCTCGGTGACGTAGGGACCGTAGCGCCCGTCCCTGGCCAGGATCTCGTGCCCGGATTCCGGGTCGATACCGAGGGAGCGGCCCTCTTGCGGTGTGGCGAAAGCCTTTTCGGCGAGTTCGAGGGTCAGCTCGTCGGGAGTCAGCTCATCCTTGAGATTGGCGCGCTGCGGCTTGAGCTCCCCGGGGTTTTCGTCGTCGGCGACCATCCGCTCCAGGTACGGGCCGTTACGGCCGACGCGGACGTTGATGGCGCGGCCTTCGTCGTCGTCAAAGAGCTTGATGGAGTTGACAACCCGAGCGTCGATGCCCTCCAGGTTGCCGCCGACCAGTTGCTTGAGTCCGCCGGCGCGGGCGATGGATCCGTCCACGCCATGCTCGCCACCGAAGTAGAAGTTGTTGAGCCAGTTGGTCCGTCGCTCGTTGCCGGAGGCAATCTCGTCGAGCTCGTCCTCCATGGCGGCGGTGAAGTCGTAGTCGACCAGCCGGCCGAAGTGCTGCTCCAGCAACCCGATGACGGCGAACGCCACCCAGGACGGCACCAGGGCGCTGCCCTTCTTGTGCACGTAGCCGCGATCCTGGATGGTCTTGATGATCGACGAGTACGTCGACGGCCGCCCGATACCGAGGTCTTCGAGCGCCTTGATCAGCGAGGCCTCGGTGTAGCGGGCCGGGGGCGAGGTGGTGTGCCCGTCGGCGGTCAGGCCGGTGGCGTCGACGCGCTGGCCCTGCGTGAGGTTCGGCAGCCGGCTCTCGGCGTCGTCGGCCTCGCCACCGGCCTGCTCGTCGAGACTCTCGACGTAGGCCTTCAGGAACCCGGCGAAGGTGATGGTGCGGCCCGAGGCGTTGAAGACGACCTGCTCGCCCGTGCGGGCGTTGCCCGAGATCCGCAGGCTGAGCGTGGTGCCGCGGGCGTCGGCCATCTGGGAGGCGACGGTGCGCTGCCAGATCAGCTCGTAGAGCCGGAACTCGTCGGTGTCCAGGGCGCTGTGCAGCTGGCCCGGGGTCTGGAAGACGTCACCGGCGGGCCGGATGGCCTCGTGCGCCTCCTGCGCGTTCTTCACCTTGCGGGTGTACTGGCGCGGCGACGGGTGCACGTACTCGGCGCCGTAGAGCTGGCTGGCCTGGTTGCGTGCCGCGTTGATGGCCGACTCCGACAGCGTCGTCGAGTCGGTACGCATGTAGGTGATGTAGCCGTTTTCGTACAGCCGCTGCGCGATGCTCATGGTCCGCTCCGAGGAGAACCGCAGCTTGCGGCCGGCCTCCTGCTGCAGCGTCGACGTCATGAACGGCGGGTAGGGCTTACGCGTGTAGGGCTTCTGCTCCACCGACGACACCGCGAGCTGCTCGCCGCGCAGCCCGCCGGCCAGGGCGTTGGCGGCGGCCTCGTCGAGCACGAGCACCTCGTCGGGGCGTTTCACCGCACCGAGCGAGTCGAAATCGCGCCCGCTGGCGACCCGGCGACCGTCGACAGAGTTGAGCTTGGCGGTGAACTTGGGCGGCGACGCCGACGGGTCGGAGACCGACGCGTCGAGTTCGGCGGTGACGTCCCAGTAGCCGGCGCTACGGAACGCCATGCGCTCCCGCTCGCGCGACACGATGATGCGGGTGGCCACGGACTGCACCCGGCCGGCCGACAGTTTGGGCGCGACCTTCTTCCACAGCACGGGCGACACCTCGTAGCCGTACAGGCGGTCGAGGATGCGGCGGGTTTCCTGCGCGTCGACCAGAGCGATGTCGAGGTCGCGGGGATTCTCGGCGGCGGCCCGAATGGCGGATTCGGTGATCTCGTGGAACACCATCCGCTTGACGGGGATGCGGGGCTTCAGCGTCTCCAGCAGGTGCCAGGCGATGGCCTCACCCTCGCGGTCACCGTCTGTCGCCAGATAGAGCTCGTCGACGCCCTTGAGGAGGTCCTTGAGTTCGGTGACGGTGGCCTTTTTATCCGGGCTGACGATATAGAGGGGTTCGAAGTTGTCATCGACGTTGACGCCGAGTCGGGCCCACGGTTCGGATTTGTATTTGGCCGGGACGTCGGCGGCATTGCGCGGAAGGTCGCGAATATGCCCGCGCGAGGATTCCACGACGTAGTTGGAGCCGAGGTAGCCGGCGATTTTGCGCGCCTTCGTCGGCGACTCGACTATGACGAGCCGCCGTACGTTACCGGCGCCTCCCGGGCTCCGGTCCTCGTCAGCCACCTGCTTTTACTCTCCAGTTCTCTGCGCGTGTCCAGCGCGTTGGCAACTGACAATTTCGCACCCCACGCGTACCAACGCAAACCGGCTCGCCCGTGACATGTCCTTATATTCGGGGCCACTGCGCGAACGCGTCGGTGTCCCCCGGAGGTTCCCCAACCGTCTCTACCAGGCGTGACAGCCGTCTGCGGCCACTGATTCGCAGGGCTGGACGGGACCCTCTGGTACCGATCAGAGTGGGCGCAATTCCCACCCGCATGAGGGCCGCGGCAAGGGCGGCATGGGTGTCGGGCGCGTGCGGATCCAGGCCCAGCAGGTATCGGTCGGCCTCCGGCCGTCCGTCCGCCAGCGCCCAGGCCCGCAGCTCGCGAGGGCCGGGCAGCCACTGCGCGGGCACCGTCTTGACCGCACCCCTGGTCCACTCCCTGGCCAGCCCGGCCAGGCGGTTGTCCATGCCGGTACGGACCAGCGGGTTGTTCTCGTCGGTCCGGGCGATCTCGGCCACCAGGCCGGCCTCGGTGATCATCTCGGCCAGGCCTTCGGCACGCCAGAGCCGGTCGATGACCACCGACAACCGTGCCTCATCACCGGAGATCACCACCTGGCCGGAAGCCGCGAGAATCCCCGTGAGGTCGGCCACCTGCGGTGGTATCGACTCAGCCGAGAAGAACGACAGCTGGCTCACACGCTCGACACTAACGGCGCCGTAAACGAAAACGCCCCCGGCGTGGCCGGGGGTGTTTCGTCAGACTGTGCTAGATCAGACGGCGCGAACGCCGGTGGCCTGGGGGCCCTTGGGGCTCTGGCCGACCTCGAACTCAACCTTCTGGTTTTCTTCCAGGGTGCGGAAGCCCGACCCCTGGATTTCCGTGTAGTGGACGAAAACATCGGCGGAGCCGTCCTCGGGGGCGATGAAGCCGAAGCCCTTCTCCGCGTTGAACCACTTCACAGTTCCCTGTGGCATTTTCCGTACATTCCTTCTCTTACCGGGTGCGGTTCACCGACTTCCGGTGTACCGGGCCCGTTCCGACCGCCAATCCTTCGTGGAGTCGCCGGAACGTGACCCGACCTACAACCCTCGCAGGAACCGCGATCGCAACGACGATCCTGCGAGTGCGAGAACACGAACACAGAAGCTGCGACCGCGATTAGTCAATCATGTTCAGAGCGCCTACAACAGTGTCGGCACGATCCGGTAGTTAACAATTCACCTGGGGACACGTCCCCGGAATCTCCCCGGAATTTGAGAACGGAAGCAGGTGAGCGGATCAGTGGCCGAATCGGGATCTCAATTCGGGCGCGAACTGCTGGCCCGTGCGCTGGAAGGCACTGCCCCCGACGAACATCCGCTGCGGCACGTCACCGATCTGCCCGCGCGCCGCGCCCAGGGCCGGCCGTGGCCGCAGTGGGCTCCCGACGAGGTGGTCGCGGCGTACGCGGAGCGCGGGATCACCGGATTGTGGTCACACCAACTGGCGGCCGCGGAGTTGGCCCATCAGGGTCGTCACGTGATGGTGTCGACCGGCACGGCGTCGGGCAAGTCGCTGGCCTATCAACTGCCGATTCTGACGGCGATGTCGGAGAACCGCCAGGCCAGAGCGTTGTATCTGGCGCCGACCAAGGCGCTGGGCCACGATCAGCTGCGCGCCGCGCAGGCCCTCACCTCGGCGGCGGAAACGCTGCGCGACATTGCGCCGAGCGCCTACGACGGCGACGCCACCACCGAGATGCGGCGCTTCGCCAGGGAGCGGTCGCGGTGGATCTTCTCCAACCCCGACATGATCCATCTGTCGTTGCTGCGCAACCACGCTCGGTGGGCGGTGTTCCTGCGCAACCTCACCTACATCGTGGTCGACGAGTGTCACTACTACCGTGGCATCTTCGGGTCGAATGTGGCGATGGTGTTGCGTCGGCTGCTGCGCCTCTGCGAGCGATATTCGGGGACTCCCACCGTCATCTTCGCCAGCGCCACAACGGCACTCCCGGGTGAGACCGCCGCAGAACTGATCGGCCAGACCGTCGTCCCCGTGACCGACGACGGGTCACCGCAGGGCGGGCGCACCATCGCCCTGTGGGAGCCGGCCCTGCTGGGGGATCTCGTCGGTGAGAACGGCGCCCCGGTGCGGCGATCGGCGGGCGCGGAGGCCGCGCGGGTGATGGCCGACCTGATGGCCGAGGGGGCACGCACCCTGACGTTCGTGCGTTCCCGGCGAGGTGCCGAGCTGACCGCACTCGCCGCGCGGGCCCGGCTCGAGGACATCGCGCCGCACATCGCCGACCGGGTCGCCTCCTACCGCGCCGGCTATCTCGCCGAGGATCGCCGCGAGCTGGAACACGCTCTGTCCGAGGGAGATCTGCGCGGGCTCGCCACCACGAACGCACTGGAACTCGGCGTCGACATCGCGGGACTGGACGCCGTCGTGCTGGCCGGCTTCCCCGGCACCGTCACGTCGTTCTGGCAGCAGGCCGGCCGTTCGGGGCGGCGGGGCCAGAGTGCGCTGATCGTGCTGATCGCCAGGGACGACCCCCTGGACACCTACCTGGTGCACCATCCGGAGGCGCTGCTGGACAAGCCGATCGAGCGGGTGGTGATCGACCCGGCCAATCCGCACGTGCTGGGCCCGCAGCTGCTGTGTGCGGCCACCGAAGTGCCCCTGACCGATGGCGAGGTGCGAGCCTGGAGCGCCGAGGCGGTGGCCGCCGAATTGGTCGACGACGGGTTGTTGCGGCGCAGGCCGAGCGGGTACTTCCCCGCGCCCGGCGTCGATCCGCATCACGCGGTCGACATCCGGGGTGGGTCCGGCGGCCAGATCGCCATCCTGGAGGACGGCACCGGCCGCATGCTGGGCACCACCGGCACCGGCCAGGCACCGGCCGCCATCCATCCCGGCGCCGTCTACCTGCAC
Source organism: Mycolicibacterium cosmeticum (assembly GCA_016197365.1). Taxonomy (GTDB): domain Bacteria; phylum Actinomycetota; class Actinomycetes; order Mycobacteriales; family Mycobacteriaceae; genus Mycobacterium; species Mycobacterium cosmeticum_A. Next base: position 64,011 of record JACPVS010000008.1, read on the forward strand.
CAGGGCGACAGTTATCTGGTCGACTCGCTGGACTTCGAGGACGGGATCGCCTTCGTGCACGCCGAGGACCCCGGCTATACGACGTCGGCGCGGGAGATCACCGATATCACCGTCACCGGGCCCGGTGAACGAAACACCTACGGCCCCATCACTCTTGGCCTCGTTCCGGTGTCGGTGACCAATACCGTGACGGGCTACCTACGCCGCAGGGTCGACGGTGAGGTCATCGACTTCATCGAGCTGGACATGCCGTCGCGCACGCTGAACACCGTGGCTGTGATGTGCACACTGACCCCGGAGTTGTTGGGCGACAACGGGATCGAGATGCTGGAGGTGCCCGGAGCGCTGCACGCCGCGGAGCATGCGGCCATCGGCCTGCTGCCGTTGGTGGCCAGCTGCGACCGGGGCGATATCGGTGGGGTGTCCACGGCGTCCGGACCGGAAGACGGACTGCCGACGATCTTCGTCTACGACGGGTATCCGGGCGGGGCGGGTTTCGCCGATCGGGGATTCCGGAAGTTCGCCACCTGGTGGGGCGCCACCGCCGCCGCCATCGAGGCATGTGAGTGCCCGTCGGGTTGCCCCTCATGTGTGCAGTCGCCCAAGTGCGGCAACGGAAATGACCCGTTGGACAAGGCCGGCGCGGTGACGGTGCTGCGCCTGGTGCTCGGCATACTGGCTCGCCACGAGCCCTGACGATCCACCCCACGAGAATCGCCGTTTGCTCTGCCCGCACGCCGACACCGGCACGCCGAGCACCTCGACATCGCGACAAACGGTCGGACAACGCGATCCGTTCTCAATCCCGGCGAACCGGGCGCCGACGTAAAGTACCCCGCGACCAGGGCACACGCAAATTCTGTTGTGTACGCACACACCCTGATCGGTCGCCCCGATCCAACGTGCACGACGGATTTCGTTGCAGACGCAAATCGCGGGCGCAGCGCCTGCCGCCAGCTAAACTGCTCCCCATGGACCACGACTGGCTGCTCGTGGAGACGCTCGGCGACGAGCCCGCAGTGGTCGCCCAGGGGTCGCGCACCAAAAACCTCGTTCCGATCAGCACCTTTCTTCGACGGAATCCGCACCTGATGGCCATCCAATCCGCGATCGGTGAAACGGTCCGCGGTGGACAACCGCTGACGAGCATCACCACCAAGCACGATCGGGTGATCTGCACGGACGTGGTGCGGATGTCCGACGGGGTGATCCACGGCGTGCAGTTGTGGATCGGCCCGCCCGACATCGAGGCGCCGGAGCGCCCGGTGATCGGCCCACTCAAATGGGATCTGGATTCGGGTGTGGCAACCGACACCGCGGAGTCGCTGACCAACAGTGGCCGCGACGCGTCCCGGGAGGCGACGCACGGTCGCGCCTTTGCCGAGGATCTGCCGGCACGGGCTCTCAACCCGGACGAGTCCAGCGTGCTCTCGATGGTCATCCGCGCCAAACCGGGCCATGTCATGTGCAGTACCTGGAACGTCACCGACTACCAGGGCAGGCCCATCGCGGTGGGCTTCGTGGCCCGCGCCGCACAGGAAGCGCAGGACGACGGCACCGAGCGGTTGATCTGCCGGTCGATGAACTGGCGCGCCGAGCGTGAGGAACCTCTGGCCCGGCCCGATGATCTGGCCCAGCGCATCCTCAACGGCCTGGCGGTGCCCGGCGTGTACCGCGCGCTGGTGGATTTGAACAGCTGGCGCCTGCTGAAGTGGCTCGATACGCCGTGCCCGTTCTACGACTGGCGCGCCGCCGAAACGGACGTTCCCATGCTCGATCCTGCCGACGAGCGCCACATCCTCTCCATGGCACAGGAATTCGCCATCGGACCGACGGCCCGTGTGCTGGGCCTGCGGGCCCACGGCGGGGGCTACACGCCGATCCACGTGACGGCCACCCGCGTCGAACTCGACGAGAACACCATCGCGGCGCTGCTGGCGTTGCGGCTGCCCACCGACGAGGAGATGGCCGCCGCCCAGCACGGGGCGGTGGTGGCCGATCCCACCGATGCCGGCTCCCGGCCCACCCTGAAATCCCTCTTGCGGCTGGGTAAATCGGAGGAGCATCAGGACTGATCCGCGGGGCCGGCGCGCGCCTGGGCGCGGGCCCGCCACTGTCGCAACCCGGTGGCCGCATCCACACTGACCACAGCGTCCAATCCGTCGACGGCGCAGCCCGCCAGGGTGACGCTCATCGCCGAGGTCACCGAAGCTGCTTGCGCGCAAGCGAATTGCTGCCCCGCGAGCAGGCCGACCGCGGCGGCGTGGGCGGCCAGGTCCGCGGCCGCCTGGGCCCGGTGCCGCGCGACGACGGCCGCACCCAGTATCACCAGACCCGAGGTGAGCGCGACCAGCACGCCGACCATGGCCGCCGCGATCAGCGTCGCGGAGCCACGGTCATCGCTGCCCAGGCTCGACCGCCGCGAAAGCTTCTGCGGCGACGGTGACGCCCGGCAGCAGGGGCGACCTCGCGCTGACCCGGGCGACGACGAAGCCACCGTCGCGCCGCAGGGCCACCATCGCGCCGTGCGGGCCGACCTGCTCGGCCGCGGCGACACCGTTCTGACCCCGTGCAGCCAGCCGGGCCGCCTCCCTGGCCGCGTCGATGCACCGGACCTGCATGCCGAGCGCGGTGAGGCCGGCCGCGCAGAGGACCAGGACCGCGACCAGCGTGGCGACCGCGAACGCGGCCTCGACGGTGACGGCGCCGTCATCGCCACTCAGACATTGGTGTTCAGCGCCCTGGTGATGATGTTGGACAGCGCGGTGACGATGGAATCGCCCGTCACCACGGAGTACAGGATGGCGCCGAAGGCGGCGGCAGCCACGGTGCCGATCGCGTATTCCACCGTCGACATCCCTGACTCGTCGGCGGCGAGCACCGTCAGCTTCGCCTGAATCGATCGAAACATGTTTCCTCCCATTGTCTTTCCCTTCGGTTGATGGAGTGTTCACAGCAGACCCGCCCCCAGCACGTCGCCCGCCAGCCCAGCCACGACCGGCACCACGCCCAGACAGACGAACGCGGGCAGGAAGCACAGACCCAACGGGCCCGCGATGAGCACCGCGGCCCGACCGGCGGCGGCCTCTGCCGCGGCGCCCGCATCACCGCGTACCTGATCGGCAAGCCCTGCGGCACCCTGTGCCAGCGCCGCACCGGATTCGGCGGATCGCCGTGCCATCCGGGCCAGCGTGCTGCCGTGTGGGTCGGCCGTCGACTCGGCCTGCCCCCAGGCCTTGCCCGGGTCCGCGCCCAGCGCGAGCAGTTGCGCAGCGCGGGTCAGCCGTTCGGCCAGCTCGGCAGGAGCGAGCGCGGCCGCCGCCGCGGCCGCGCCCGGGGTGGACATTCCGGCGCTCAGACACGCCGACAGCACGTCGAAGCAGGATGCCGCGGCGAGTGGATCCGCTACCCGACGCGCCGCCCTCGGCTCGGCGGGTCTGATGCCGATCCGTGCGGGACCCGCCCCGACGAGTAGAGCAGCGGCGAGAAGTATGGCAGGCCAGGTCATTTCAGGGCTCCCGATGCGATTCGCTCCGACCACCACAATCCCAGGCAGCACAGCGACACACCGATGACCAGCAGCCAGCCACCCGAGCCGCCGGACAACAGGAAGCGCAGCGATTCCGCCCCGATGAGCTGTCCGAGGGCGATGCCGAACACGGGCAGCGCCGCAAGAATTGCGGCCGTGGCGCGAGCCCCGGCCAGTCCCGCGTCGACCTTGGCCGAAAAGCGTTCGCGCTCGGCGATATCGCGCTGTGCGGCCCGCATCAGCGTGGCAATGGCCAGGCCATGGGTCTGGGCGAGGTGCCAGCACACCGCGAGCCGCTCCCAATGTCCGGGCAGCGCAGATTTTCCGGCGGCCGCCCGCAGGCCGGCCGCCACATCGCCGCCGAGATGCCCGCGCGACGCCACCCCGCGCAACGCCGCGGCCACCGGTCCCTCGACTTCCCCGGCTGCCACACCGAAGGCCCGCACGGGGTGCGCACCCACCCGCAGTTCACCCACGAGGACATCCAGTGCGTCCCGCAGCGCCGCGGCTTCGGACCGTCGGCGTGCCCGGCGATCCGCCTGCCTGCGACGGGCAGCTACGGCGCCGATCACCAGTGCGGCCGCCGCGACGGTCGCCACGGGCAACAGGAGCACCGCCACGCCGCCCGCCGCCAGCGCGCACGGCCACAGCAGCAGACGGCCGCCCACCACGTGTCCGGGCAGTCCGAGCCGCCGCCGCGCCGCCGACGGCACGATGAGCAGGGCGGCCGCCAGCAGCAGCGCGGCGCCCATCATCGGTGGCGCCGGTCATCGATGATCCGGGTGAATGCCGGCGCGCCAGAGCCGAACCCGCCGTCCACATCCCACACCGTCTCGGCCCGGACGCAGCCGTCGTCGCCCCGGACCAGCACGGCGATCTCGACGAGCCGGCGACCGGCCGACGCGTCCCTGCGCACATGCAGCACGACCTGCACCGCGGCGGCGAGTTGACTGTGCAGCGCCGCACGATCCAACCCACCGGCGCCCGCGAGCGCCTCCAATCGGGCAGGCACCTCCAATGGGCTGTTGGCGTGCACGGTGCCCGCTCCCCCGTCGTGACCGGTGTTGAGCGCGGCGAGCAGGTCGACCACCTCGGCGCCGCGCACCTCCCCGACCACGATCCGGTCGGGCCGCATCCGCAGGGCTTGGCGGACCAGATCACGCACGGACACCACGCCGACGCCTTCGACGTTGGCGCCCCTGGCCACCAGCTTGACCAGATGCGGATGCCGGGGCGCGAGTTCGGCGGCGTCCTCGACGCACACGATCCGCTCACCTGGGTCGACGGCACCCAGCATCGCCGCCAGGAGCGTCGTCTTGCCCGCACCGGTGCCACCAGAGATCAGGAATGCCATTCGGGTGCAGAGGATCTGGCGGAGCAGGTGGGCCGCCTCCGCGGCGATGGCGCCGGCGGCGATCAGCGCATCGAGGTCTTGGTCGGCCGGGCGCAGCACGCGCAGGGACAGGCAGGTTCCGCCGACGGCGATCGGTGGGAGCACGGCATGCAGCCGTACCGGGTCGGCACCCAGACAGGTCAGTTGTCCGTCCACCCAGGGCTGGTTCTCGTCGAGCCTGCGACCCGCCGCGAGGGCGAGCCGTTGAGCGAGCCGCCGTACCGCGCCTTCGTCGGTGAATCGGATCTCGCTGCGGGACAATCCGTTTCCACCGTCCACCCAGACGGCATCCGGCGCGGTGACGAGGACATCGGTGGTGCCGGGCAGGCGTAGCAGCGGGTCGAGCAGACCTGCGCCCGTCAGTTCGGTCTGCAACACGCGCATGGTGGCCAGGACATCCGTGTCGCCGAGCACACCACCGGATTCCGCCCGGATCGCCGCGGCGACGACGGCCGGGCGCAGCGGAATGTCCTCGACGGCAAGGCGTTCCCGCACGCGTTCGATCAATGACGCCGTCATGCCGGCACTCCCGCCGGTTGTTGCGGCAGCAGTGCCAGGATCCGGCTCGCCGCCGTCGCCAGCGGCGATCTGGCGCGAGTCCGGAGTCCACCACGCTCCATCGCGCCGTCCAGACCGGGCTGGGGCCGCATCGAGACGAGCAGCGGCAGGTCCACGGTGCGGGCGACGTCCTCGGCCCGCAGCCCGCCCGGGGAAGGACCGCGGACCACCAGTCCGACATTGGGATTGATGCTGCCGGCCCAGCCGGCCGTAACACCGGCAGCGGCCGTCGACCGCACGTCGGCGGGGGTGATTAGCACGACGAGGTCCGCGGCCCGCAGCGCCGTCTCGGAGGCGGGGCCGGGTTGGCGGGGCACGTCACACACCACCGTCACCCCGGCACGGCGGCCCGCATCGATGACCGCCGCGAGCGGGCCGGCCGCGATATCGGCTCCCGCGCGCCCGCCGGACAGCACGGTGACCCCACGGCGGGACGGCAGCACGTCGCGTAGTGCGTCGTAGCCGAGCCTGCCGTCGCTCAGGGAGAGATCGGGCCAGCGCAGTCCCGGTTCACCCTCGCTGCCCAGCGCCAGGTCCAGGCCGCCGCCCCAGGGATCGGCGTCGATCAACAGCGCCTCGGCGGCTGTCTGCGCGATGGCCACCGCGAGCAGGGAGGCGCCGGCGCCGCCGGTACCGCCCAACACGGCGACTGCCGGACCACACCGCGCCCCCGCGCCGTGCCGGTCCGCAGCGCCGGACAGCTCGGTCACCAGTTCGCCGTCCTGCCGGGGCAGTTGCAGCACCCGTTCGGCGCCGACGGCCACCGCAGATTCCCAGTCCGCGCCGGTCAGCGCGGCCGACAACAACAGCACCCTGTCCCGGCGTGGGAGCCCGTGCGCCACGCACCGCAGCGCGCCAGCGCTGTCCACGAGCACCATCGGAGCGCTCGCCCAGACGGCCCCGCTGGACGGTTCGCCGACGTGCACCAGCCGCACCCCGGCAGCGGCGGCGACGCGATCGACATCGTCACGCACCGCGCCGTCGGTGAGGATCGCCAGTACCGACACCGATGCAGAATTGGTCACCCGACCACTGTGCGAACAGGCGGCGAACAAGCGCCAGAGGGCAGTCGAACATCTGTGGATGAATCGGCAACTGTGCATGAATCCCGGCCGGGCGCCGCACTGAGAATGGCATTCCGCAACGCCGGAAAGGTGTGATTGCCACCACGGGCCGAAAGAAAAACCCCCAGAAAAGAGACGACCCCCGCCAGGGGGGGAGGAGGCGGAGGTCGTCGTGTATCAGCCCCGGGGGGTCGGGCTGATCCACACCCGACATAAGCCGGGTAATGCTCACTATACACACGAGGTTGTCCCGTAGCGCAAGTTGCACTTGCCTGAGAATGCGCTTTGGAACGGAAAAACCAGCGGTCGGCAACACATCACGTGAGCTGCTACTTTCCCAGCAATGGGAGAGGCTTCCCCGGCTCCGGGCATATGCTGGGGACCGTGACGGTATCCGACGGGGCTCCTGACGCGCCCGCCGACGCTGATGGCCCCGCCGAATCTGGGCAACCTATCCGCACGGCGGCATTCTTCGACCTCGACAAGACCGTGATCGCGAAGTCCAGCACACTGGCGTTCAGCAAACCTTTCTTCGATCAAGGACTCCTGAACCGGCGCGCGGTCCTCAAGTCGACGTATGCCCAGTTTCTGTTCCTGATGTCCGGCGCGGACCACGAACAGATGGACCGAATGCGGACTTACTTGACCGATATGTGCACCGGTTGGGACGTCGAGCAGGTGCGGTCGGTGGTGGGCGAGACCCTGCACGAGATCGTCGATCCGCTGGTGTTCGCCGAAGCCGCCCTCCTCATCGCCGACCACAAGCTGTGCGGACGCGACGTCGTCGTGGTCTCGGCCTCGGGCGAGGAGATCGTCGCGCCCATCGCGCGCGCCTTGGGCGCCACCCATGCGATGGCCACCCGGATGGTCGTCGACGACGGCAAGTACACCGGCGAGGTCGCGTTCTACTGCTTCGGCGAGGGCAAGGTCGAAGCGATCCGCGAACTGGCCGCCAGCGAGGGCTACGCGCTCGAGCACTGCTACGCGTACTCCGATTCGGTCACCGACCTGCCGATGCTGCAAGCGGTGGGCCACCCGTCGGTGGTCAATCCCGACCGGGCGCTGCGCAAGGAAGCGGCCTCGCGCGACTGGCCGGTCCTGACCTTCAGCCGGCCGGTATCGCTGCGGGACCGGCTGCCTGCGCCGTCCGGCGCGGCCGTCGCCACGACGTTCGCCGTGGGCCTCAGCGCCCTGGCGGGCGGGGCGCTGACCTATTCGTTGTTGCGCCGGTTCATGTTTCAGAGCCGGTAGTACGACGGTCGGTCGTAGTCGGCGGTACAGCGTAACGATCCGGAATCGGCATCAATAGACACTTGATGTGACCGCGGTCACGTAGTACAAAGGAGACACGGAAGCGCGGTAAGGCCAAGTTCACACCGGAAGAGAAGGTGTGATCTCCCGAACCGAGCTCCCCAGCACGGATCCCGGCACCCACGCGGAGCACATACCGCGATAGAGGTAAAAGTGTTGCGGGCCTGCGGAATTGCGAAAGCGGATGGCGTCGACGGCTCCTTGGGTGGAGCCGCAGCCACAGCGCAACGCAAGAACGCCGAGGTCACCCACGCAACCCACCAGAGCACGCTTGGTAACCGGATTCCGTGCTAGCGGGCGGCGAGCCGAATCAGATGCAGGTCTGATACCGGAACGTCGCCCGCTTCATGTGTGCCCTAGGTCCGAGCCGCCTCGGCGATCGAAAGCGCTTCTCGCGCACCGGCATGCAGCGCCTGGCTGCTCAGGACCAGCCACGCCCCCAAACCGTTGGGAGTACCCGACGCGAACCCGCGCGCCGCCGCGCGATAGTTGCCCGACTGCTTCATCCAGAACATCTCCGGCACGCCGAGGCCATGCGGATCCAGCCCGCTCGCCATGGTGATCAGCCGCGACACCCCGCGCGCCACCACGCCGTCGGCCACCCCGAACGGCTCCAGCGTCAGCAGTTCCCCGTGCGCGACCGCCGCCAGCACGAAGGCCGGGACCTTCGTGCCACCCGTCACAAGATCGGCCAGCAGCTCCAGCCGCGGTCCCACCTCGGGGTCCGGCCGCGGGCGACCGAGCCGGTCATCGTCGACCAGATCCGCAGCGGCCAGGGCGTGCAACCGGGCCAGCGCCTGCAGCGGCGCCCGCTTCCACACCCCGACGAGGGAACCCGCCCCGCCTTCCAGCACTTCGGACACCCGTAGCGCGCCCGCGAGCACCGGATCGGGCTCGCCGGATTCCGTCAGGCTCAGCGCACCGCCGTCGAGCACCGACGACGCGCGCGCGGCGCGCAGCGAGGCCTCGGCCGCCGTCGCCGGCCAGCCCCGCAGATTGGTGCGGTGCCGGTGCGCCCGGCCCAGCGCCTCCCGCGCCTCCTCGCCGGCGGCCGCCACCCCTTCGAGGTCGGCCAGCGGTGCAAGTGGATCGGTCATCGGGCTTACGCTAGCCGACCGCTGAGCGCCGCATCTGCGACCGTTCATCGCACCGGCCCCGCCGCCCGCAGCACGTTGTGACGCTCCAACACTCGTGCAACGTTCGGTGACTACGCTCACACCCATGACGACACCGCCGCTGACCCACGCCGACGTCCCGTCCGCATATCCGCCGCCCGCCGACTTCGCGGCGAATGCCAACGCCACCGGCAAGCTGTACGACGACGCAGAGCAGGATCGGCTCGGCTTCTGGGCGACCCAGGCCAACCTCCTGACGTGGCAGACGCCGTTCACCGAGGTGCTGGACTGGTCGGAAGCACCGTTCGCGAAGTGGTTTGTCGGCGGCAAGCTCAACGTCGCCTACAACTGTGTGGACCGCCACGTCGAAGCCGGCAACGGCGATCGGGTGGCCATCCACTGGGAGGGCGAGCCGGTCGGAGATGCCCGCGACATCACCTACGCCCAGCTCAAGGACGAGGTCAGCCAGGCGGCCAACGCACTGACCGATCTGGGCCTGGTGGCAGGGGATCGGGTGGCGATCTACATGCCGATGGTGCCGGAGGCGATCGTGGCGATGCTGGCCTGCGCGCGCCTGGGCGTCATGCACAGCGTGGTCTTCGCCGGGTTCTCGGCGACCGCGCTGGCGGCGCGCATTGAGGACGCCGCGGCGAAGCTGGTGATCACCACCGATGGGCAGTACCGGCGCGGTAAGGCTGCCTCACTGAAGGACGCCGTCGACGAGGCCGTCGATGGCCAGCCGTCCATCGAGCATGTCCTGGTGGTGCGGCGCACCGGTATCGACGTGACCTGGACCGAGGGCCGCGACAAGTGGTGGGACGAAACCGTGTCCACCGCGGATACCGACCACACCCCCGAGGCGTTCGACTCCGAGCAGCCGCTGTTCCTGCTCTATACGTCCGGAACCACCGGTAAGCCCAAGGGCATCGTGCACACCTCGGGTGGTTACCTGACCCAGGCGGCCTACACCCACAACAACGTCTTCGACATCAAGGCCGAGTCCGATGTGTATTGGTGCACAGCCGATATCGGTTGGGTCACCGGGCACACCTATATCGTGTACGGACCGCTGGCCAACGGCGTCACCCAGGTGGTCTACGAGGGCACCCCGACCTCGCCGACCGAGCACCGGCATTTCGAGGTCATCGAAAAGTACGGGGTGACAATCTATTACACGGCGCCGACGCTGATCCGCACGTTCATGAAGCTGGGCCGCCAGATTCCCGCCGCGCACGACCTGTCCAGCTTGCGACTGCTCGGCTCGGTGGGCGAGCCGATCAACCCGGAGGCGTGGCGCTGGTACCGGGAAGTGATCGGCGCCAACAAGACTCCGATCGTGGACACCTGGTGGCAGACCGAGACCGGTGCGATCATGATCTCCCCGCTGCCGGGGGTGACCGCCACCAAACCGGGGTCGGCGATGACCCCGCTGCCCGGTGTCTCGGCCAAGATCGTCGACGACGACGGCAACGACCTGGTGCCCGGTGCCGACGAGGCCGAGCACGTCACCGGTTACCTGGTCCTGGATCAGCCGTGGCCGTCGATGCTGCGTGGAATCTGGGGCGACCCGGAGCGTTTCAAGGAAACCTACTGGTCGCGGTTCGCCGAGCAGGGTTGGTACTTCGCCGGTGACGGCGCCCGGTATGACGCGGACGGCAACATCTGGGTGCTGGGCCGCATCGATGACGTGATGAACATTTCCGGGCACCGGATCTCCACTGCCGAGGTCGAATCCGCGCTGGTGGGTCACTCCGGGGTGGCCGAGGCCGCCGTGGTCGGCGCCAGCGATGACACCACCGGCCAGGCCATCTGCGCGTTCGTCATCCTCAAGGCCAGTGCCCACGGCGGAACCGAGACGATGGTCGAGGAGTTGCGTGCCCAGGTCGCCACCGAGATCTCGCCGATCGCCAAACCGCGCGAAATCCACGTCGTCCCTGAGCTTCCCAAGACCCGCAGCGGGAAGATCATGCGCCGGTTGCTGCGCGACGTCGCCGAGGGCCGCGAACTCGGCGACACGTCAACTCTGGTGGACCCCAGCGTGTTCGAGGCGATCCGCGCCAACAAGTGAAATCGGCTCAGGGGCGAGCGAAGCGACGGGGAATCAGCTCAGGGGCGAGCGAAGCGACGGGGAATCGGCTCAGGGGACGGGGACGAACCCCGTCCCCGGGCGGCTCTTGGCTGCGATGTCGGCCAGGGCGGCGTTGATCGACACGGTCACGGCCGGGGTGTGGAGCGGCACGTACTTCACGATGCAGGTCGGCAGGTCCTCGGTGAAGGCGCCGTGGATCATGCCGACCAGCCGGTTGTTGACGGTGACGGGTGCGCCGGAGTCCCCGGGCTGCCCGCACACCTGATTCAGGATGGTGCCGGGGTCCTTGCCGGGCCCCCAGGTGACGCCACAGGAGTAGCCGGTGGTGCGCCCCAACTTGCAGGCGACCTCCCCGAACGCCGGGTCCGGTCCGATGCCGTCGATGCGGAAACCGTTGACGGTGTCGACGGGATGCACCTTCTGCGGATCGAATTCGATGACGGCGTAGTCCAAACCGTCGTTGCCCGCGACCATGGTGCCCAGTTCGCCGGCGCCCGGCGCGGCTTCGGAGCTGACCTTCGCCCCCGGGCCGCCGCAGTGCGCGGAGGTGAAACCGATGAGCTTGCCTGCGGCGTCATTACCGATCGTGGTCAACGTGCAGTAGGTGTCGCCGTTGATCACGATCCCGGAACCACCACCCAGATCGACCGGTCCGTCAGCGTGCGCGACGGGAGCGATGACGATCGCCGCCACGGCGCTGAGCGCCCCCACAACCACTGAAGCCGCTTCATGCCAGCGGTATCTCAAAAGCATCCCCAATTCGATCTGGCCCGACGGGGCCATCCTATCGTCGGGCTAGATCGATGCCCGGGGCGCGACATGGCACCATAGCCCCATGACGACAGGGCAAAGCAAGAACGGCGTGCCGACGACGGTCGCATCCATTCCGCTCGTTGACCCGCATGCCCCCAAGATCGACCCGTCGATCGGCGACCTGGTGAAAGACGCCACCGCTCAGGTGTCGACCCTGGTCCGCGCCGAGGTGGAACTGGCCAAGGCCGAGATCACCCGCGACGTCAAGAAGGGCCTGACCGGCAGCGTCTTCTTCATCGCCGCCCTGGTGGTGCTGTTTTACTCGACGTTCTTTTTCTTCTTCTTCCTGGCCGAGCTGCTCGACGAGTGGATCTGGCGCTGGGTGGCGTTCCTCATCGTCTTCGTGCTCATGGTGCTGACGACGGGAGCGCTGGCACTGTTCGGCTACCTCAAGGTGCGCCGGATCCGCGGGCCCCGGCAGACCATCGAGACGGTCCGGGAGATCCCGGCCGCGCTGACCCCCGGCCACGACAAGCCGGCCGAGCCGGCGCGCCCGGTACCCACCGACCCGTCGGGCTGGTAAATGCATCCGCCCGATCCGTCGGTGGTCTACCTCGACGGCCCGTGGCGTCATCTCCAGGTCCACGCGAACGGCATCCGCTTCCACGTGGTGGAGGCCGAGAGCGCGCAGGCCGACCCGGACCGTCCGCTGGTCATCCTGCTGCACGGGTTCGGTTCGTTCTGGTGGTCGTGGCGACACCAACTGCGGGCTCTCGCCGGGGCGAGCGGAGCGACGGGAAAAGCCACCGGCGCACGGGTGGTCGCGGTCGACCTGCGCGGCTACGGCGGCAGTGACAAACCCCCGCGCGGTTACGACGGCTGGACCCTGGCCGGCGACACGGCGGGCCTGGTGCGGGCACTGGGCCATCGCAGCGCGACGCTGATCGGCCACGCCGACGGCGGACTGGTCTGCTGGGCCACCTCGGTGCTGCACCCGCGCGCGGTGACGGCCATCGGACTGGTCAGCTCACCGCACCCGGTGGCGCTGCGCGCCTCCGCGCTGACCCGGCGCGACCAGAGCAAGGCGCTGCTGCCCTCGATGCTGCGATACCAGGTGCCGTTCTGGCCCGAGCGTGAACTCACCCGCCACGACGCGGCCGAGCTCGAACACCTGATCCGCGCCCGCGCCAGTGCGAAATGGCAAGCGTCGGAAGATTTCGCCGAAACCATCAGGCATGTGCGCACGGCCGCCCGGATTCCGGGTGCCACCCATTGCGCGCTGGAATACCAGCGCTGGGCGGTGCGCAGTCAGCTGCGCGCCGAGGGCCGCCGGTTCATGCGGTCGATGAAGCGGCCCCTGGCCATCCCCGTCCTGCACATGCGCGGTGACGCCGATCCGTACGTGCTGGCCGACGCGGTGCACCGCACCCGGCAGTATGCCCCGCACGGGCACTACGCATCGATCGAAGGCGCCGGGCACTTCGCGCACGAGGAGTGCCCAGATGCGGTCAACGCGCAGCTGACGCGGTTCCTGTCGCAGGTGTACCCGCGTTAAGAGATACACCGCCCGGTCGGCACCGGCGCGGTGTTGCCGACCTTGAGGCGCTGCTGCAGCACTTCCTCGGCGGTGAGCACGAATCCCGTATCGGCATCGTCGACGGCCGCACCGAACACCACACCCAGCACCTTGCCGTCGGTGTCGATCATCGGTCCGCCCGAATTGCCTTGTTTGACAGTGCCTCTGATGGTGTAGACGGTCCGGTTCACCGTGGTGGTGTGGTAGATGTCGGGTCCGTTGAGTTCGATGGTCTCGCGCACCCGCGACGGCGTCGCCGTGAAATCACCGCCGCCCGGGTAGCCCATCACGACGGCGTCGGTGCCCGGTTTGGCCTCCGCGTCATGGAAGAGCAGCGGCGGGGACGGCAGGTCCGGCACCGCGAGAATCGAGATGTCCTCGTTCGGGTCATAGGAGACGACGGTGGCGTCATAGGACGTGCCGTCCACCTCGACGGTGACGGTCTCGGCGCCCGCGACCACGTGCGCGTTGGACATCACCCGGTTCGGGGCGATGACGAAACCGCTTCCCTCCAGTACTTTCTGGCAGCTGGGCGCGACACCGCGGATCTTCACCACGCTGCTCCGGGCGGCCGCGACGTTGGGCGAGTCGACCACCGCGCCGTCGGGGGCGTCCACCGCGACGATCGGTGTACGCCCGAACGGCGGCAGCAGGTCGGGCAGGCCCGAGGTGTCCAGCAGGCCGGCCAGCCGGTTGGGCACCTTGCGCATCCATTCCGGCGCAAGGTTGTTGACCTCGGTGAGCACCCGCGAACCTCGGACCGCCGCACTCAACCCGGGTTGGCTCGACGAGGTGAGCGGCGCGGCCAGCAGCCAGGCCGCCAACAGCACCGCGACCAACTGCAGGCAGGCACCGACGAGCGAGTCCAAGCCGCGCAGCAGGCGGTTGCGGATGGCGCCGCGCACGGCGCGACCCAGCACCACGCCGGCGATCTCACCGATCACCACCAGCGCCAGGATCAGGAACAGTGTCGCGAACAACCGGGTGCGGGGGCCGTCGATGTGGCTGACGATGTGCGGCGCCAGCAGGACGCCCGCCACGGCACCGAGGACGACACCGACCAGTGACAGCAAGGAGCCGAGGGCGCCGGAGCGCAGACCCGACAGCGCGGCAACGACGGCGAAGGCGAGGATGACGAGGTCAAGCCATTGAGACGAGGTCATTATTGCTCTACACCGTACTGGCTGGCCTGCCCAACGAGCGCCATTGCCTCGTCGAGTTCACGCACGTCGCCGGCGTCCCACGGCTGGGCCCAGCCGGCGACATCCAGGATCGCCGAGATCACCTGACCCGTGAATCCCCACACCAACATCTGGTTGAGCAGAAACGCAGGCCCGGCGAAGCGGCTGGTGTTCTGCTGCCGGTACACCATCAGGCGGTTCTCCGGATTGATGAAGGCACGGACCGGCACCCGCGCCACGATCGCCGTCTCCGCGGGATCGACGACCTCGACCGGGCCGGGGTCGGGCGAATAGGCCAGCACCGGCACCACGTGAAAACCCGAGGGCGGGATGAACATCCGGTCCAGCGTGGCCAGTGGTGTCAGCCGGGAGGTGTCCACACCGGTCTCCTCCATGGCTTCGCGCAGGGCGGTTCCCACCGGCCCGCCGTCGCCGGGGTCGGCGGCCCCGCCCGGGAACGCGGCCTGGCCCGAATGGTTGCGCAGAGTGGAGGCGCGGACGGTGACCAACAGGTCGGCGTCCTCGGGCAGCGCACCGGCCGGTGCATTCTGCGGGCCGGAGAACAACACCAGGACCGCGGCATCGCGTTTGGTCCCCGAGCGCGTCGCCGATGTGTTGGCCTCCGCAATCGCGGCGAGCACGTCCTCGGGAACGCGGCGCCGATACGCGTCGGGCACTTGGGCGACGTCGTCGACGAGGCGGCGCAGCCACGGCGGGGCGGCTTCGGGATTCATCCCGGCACTCCTATCGATGGATTCACCGCGGCGGCGATGGCGTCGGCGTCGGCGAACGGCCGGGGCAGGATTTCGGCCACGCTACCGTCCGCCCGCAGCACCACGGTGGCAGGCATGACGTTGGGCACCTTGAGTGCGGCGGCGACCGATCGGCGGCCATCCTGCAGCATCGGCAGGTGCACCCCGAGCTCCGCCATCCGCAGCAGCCCGGCCGACTCGTTCTCGTCCTGGTGCACGGTCAGGACGGTCACCGCGGTGCCCATCCGACGCTGGTATTCGGCCATGGCCGGCAGCTCGTCGGCACACGGCCCGCACCAGTAGGCCCACAGATTGAGCACCGTTGGGCGTCCGGCCAGCGCCGGGGCGAGGTCCACGGGGATGCCGTCGCCCGCGCATTCCAGGGTGATGCCACGGAGGGCGGCCGGACCGGGCTGGTCTGTCGGGGCGGGGCACGGCGGCAGGTCGGCCTCGGCGCGGGGGCCGCGCAGGGCGTCGGGGGTGTCGGCGTCGCGGTGATCACGGGCGGTGGACGCCGGCTCCGACGGTCCGGCCGGTGTTGCGTCCTCGGCGCCGATCTCGCGCCACATCGCGACGGCGAGTGCCGCGAAGATGATCAGCACCACCGCGGTCCAGCGTGCGGACCTGCTCACAGGCCTGCGAGCGCCAGCAGGTGTTCGGTCTCGGGGCCCTTGACCAGCGCCGCCGCCGTCATCGGATCGGTGGGGCCCTCCCCGAACGAGGGGCAGTCCTTGGCCAGGACGCACACCCCGCATGCCGGGCGCCGGGCGTGGCAGACGCGGCGGCCGTGAAAAATCACGCGGTGGCTCAACAACGTCCATTCGCGGCGTTCGATGAGCTCACCGACGATGTGTTCGACCTTCACCGGGTCCTGCTCTTCGGTCCAGCGCCAGCGCCGGACCAGCCGGCCGAAATGGGTGTCGACGGTGATGCCGGGAATCTCGAAGGCGTTGCCCAGTACCACGTTGGCGGTCTTGCGCCCCACGCCGGGCAGCGTCACCAGGTCCGCCAGATTTCCGGGGACCTCGCCGTCGAACCGAGCCTCCAGCTCCTGGCCGAGGTTGATCAGTGAGTTGGTCTTGTTGCGGTAGAAGCCGGTGGGCCGGATCAGCTCTTCGAGTTCGGTGCGGTCGGCCTGGGCGTAGTCCAGCGCAGTGCGGTACTGCGCGAACAGCGCCGGGGTGGTCAAGTTGACCCGTTTATCGGTGCACTGCGCCGACAGGATGGTCGCCACGGTCAGCTCGAGCGGGTTGGTGAAATCCAATTCGCAGTAGACGTGCGGAAACGCCGTCTCCAGGGTGCGGTTCATCCGGCGCGCCCGGCGCACCAGGCCGAGGTGGGTCTCGGCATCCCACTTGGCTGTCGATTTGTTCCGGGCTGTCACCCGGATAAGCGTACTGACGTGCACCCATGGGCGAGTGGAGCGATGGGAGAGAATGCAGGTCAGCGTTGTGCCGACCGGTGACAAAACGTGATCTGGCTGAGACCTTGGCCGTGTTTACTCATGATTCGTGTCGTGGTTGCTGGTGGCGTTCGTTCCCGGGTTGCTGATGTTGGCAACCTTCGGTCTGGACCGGTTGGAAGCCAGCCTGCGTGAGGACACCGCGCCACCCCGCACCGAAGCGAATTTGCTGGACCGGGTGCCCCCACCGCGCCCGCTCGCGTTCGAGACCGCAGGCCTGCCGACCCGGGTTCAACCTACAACCGGACTGAATCCGCAATTTCCGGCGACTCGCCAGCCCAATCGTGTGTAGCGTTGGCTCGTCGCGAACTGGTCAGCATCTAGACTGAATTCGCTCACCAGCCAGCGGTTGGTCGGCGCGTGTCATATCAACAATTAGCTTAAGAGGGGCAACGTGGACGAGATCCTGGCCAGGGCCGGAATCTTCCAAGGAGTCGAACCCACCGCGGTCGCGGCGCTGACCAAGCAGCTGCAGCCCGTCGACTTCCCGCGGGGACACACCGTGTTCGCCGAGGGCGAGCCCGGCGACCGTCTGTACATCATCACGTCCGGCAAGGTGAAGATCGGCCGCCGATCTCCCGACGGCCGCGAGAACCTGCTGACCATCATGGGCCCGTCGGACATGTTCGGTGAACTGTCGATCTTCGACCCGGGGCCGCGTACCTCGAGCGCCACCACCATCACCGAGGTGCGCGCGGTGTCGATGGACCGCGAGGCGCTGCGCGCCTGGATCGCCGATCGCCCCGAGATCGCCGAACAGCTGTTGCGCGTGTTGGCCCGTCGTCTGCGGCGCACCAACAACAACCTCGCCGACCTGATCTTCACCGACGTCCCGGGCCGGGTGGCCAAGCAACTGCTGCAGCTGGCCCAGCGGTTCGGCACCCAGGAGGGTGGCGCGCTGCGCGTCACGCACGACCTGACCCAGGAGGAGATCGCCCAGCTGGTCGGCGCCTCCCGCGAGACGGTCAACAAGGCGCTGGCCGACTTCGCCCACCGCGGCTGGATCCGGCTCGAAGGCAAGAGCGTGCTGATCAGCGACAGCGAAAGATTGGCGCGGCGAGCGCGCTGAAGCCCGTTAGGCGCGCAGGTAGTCCAGCTGCGCCTGGGTCGACTTCTCGGCGGCGTCCCACAGTTTTTTGTCGACATCGGTGTAGACGTGTTCGACGACCTGTCGTGCGGTGGCCTCCTCGCCCAGCACCCGGAGGGCCTCGCGGACCTGGTTCAGCCGGTCTTCCCGGTGCGCCAGGTACATGCCGCTGACCGCTTCGAGGTCGTCGAGATCGGGGCCGTGGCCGGGCAGCACCCGCAGCCGCCCGAGGCCCTGCAGCCGGCGCAGCGATTCCAGATAGTCGGCGAGGCTGCCGTCGTCGGTGTCGATGACGGTGGTGCCGCGACCCAGCACGGTGTCCGCGGTCAGCACGGCAACTCCCCCGTCGCTTCGCTCGCCCCTGGCATCGTCGACCAGAAACGACACCGAGTCCGCGGTGTGCCCGGGTGTCGCCATCACCTTGATCCGGACACCGGCCGCGTCGATCACCTCACCGTCGGTGAGCGGTCCGCCCAGGCCGCGCAGGAATCCGCTGCCGACCGAACGCACCACCGCACCCGTGCGCTCGACGATGGCGTCGATGCCGCCGGTGTGGTCCTCATGCTTGTGGCTGACCAGCACCAGCGGGATAGGGCCGAGGTCGGCGAGCCTGCCGATGTGGTCGGCGTCGTCGGGTCCCGGGTCGACGATCACCATCTCGTCGCTGCCCGGCCCGCGCAGCACCCAGGTGTTGGTGCCGTCCAGGGTCATGATGCCCGGGTTGTCGCACAGCAGTACCGAGGCCGTTTCGGTCACCGGCCGCAGCACGCCGTACGCGGGATGGGTCATGACACTTCTACGATGATTTCCACCTCGACCGGCGCATCCCGCGGCAGCTCGGACACCCCGACGGCGGACCGGGCGTGGGCGCCGGCTTCGCCGAAGATCTCCCCGAACAGTTCCGAAGCGCCGTTGATGACGCCCGGCTGCCCCGTGAATCCCGGTGCGGACGAAACGAATCCGACGACCTTGACCACCTTGACCACCGCGTCGATCCCGACGAGTGCGTGCACGGCGGCCAGCGCGTTCAGACCGCACACCCGGGCCAGGTCCTTCGCCTGCTCCGGGGTGATGTCGGCACCGACCTTGCCGGTGGCCAACAGTTCACCGTCGGTGATCGGCAGCTGGCCCGCGGTGTAGACCAGGTTCCCGGTGCGCGTCGCCGGCACATACGCCGCCAGCGGTGCGACCACCGCGGGCAGCTCGATGCCCAGCTCGGTCAGCCGTTGTGAGTGGCTCACTTGGGGCGCTTGAGGTACGCGACGTGCTGTTCACCGGTCGGGCCGGGCAGCACCGACACCAGTTCCCAACCATCCGTGCCCCACTGATCCAGGATCTGCTTGGTGGCATGTGTCAGCAACGGGACGGTGGCGTACTCCCACCGGGTCAATTCGCTCATGCCCGAGAGCTTATCCGGAGCGTGGATGCTCACAGCTAGCATGCACTGGTGGACCCTGCACCCAACCCGGTCGGCTGGCCAACCCGCCTGACCGAGGCCCGCCTGCACTTCGTCTCGGGCAAAGGCGGAACCGGTAAATCGACGATCGCCGCCGCGCTTGCCCTGGCCCTGGCCTCGGGCGGGCGCAAGGTGCTGCTCGTGGAGGTCGAGGGACGTCAGGGCATCGCCCAACTCTTCGACGTGCCGCCGCTGCCCTACAAAGAGGTGAAGATCGCGACGGCAGAGGGAGGCGGTCAGGTCAACGCACTGGCCATCGACACCGAGGCCGCGTTCCTGGAATACCTCGACATGTTCTACAACCTGGGCATCGCCGGCCGCGCGATGCGCCGGATCGGCGCGGTGGAGTTCGCCACCACCATCGCGCCCGGGCTCCGTGACGTTCTGCTCACGGGCAAGATCAAAGAGATCGTGGTGCGGAACGACAAGCCGCCGAAGAAAGACCAGATCGCCTACGACGCCATCGTCGTCGATGCCCCGCCCACCGGCCGGATCTCGCGCTTCCTCGACGTCACCAAGGCGGTGTCGGAGTTGGCCAAGGGCGGACCGGTCCATTCCCAGGCCGACGGTGTGGTCAAGATCCTGCACTCACCGCTGACCGCGGTGCACCTGGTGACCCTGTTGGAGGCGCTGCCCATCCAGGAGACCCTGGAGGCCATCGAAGATCTGCGGGCCCTCGAGCTGCCGATCGGCAGCGTCATCGTGAACCGCAACATCGAGAACTATCTGCCCGCGGATGCGCTCGGTAAGGCCGCCGAGGGCGACATCGACGCCGACGCGGTCCGCGCCGGACTGGACAAGGTCGGAATCACGTTGTCCGACAACGATTTCGCGGGCCTGCTCACCGAATCCATCCAGCACGCCACCCGGATCGCCGCCCGCGCCGAGAGCGCCGAGCAGCTCCACGAGCTCGACGTGGCCCGCCTGGACCTGCCCACCATCTCCGACGGAGTGGATCTGGGCAGCCTGTACGAACTCGCCGAGGCGCTCGCCCAACAGGGAGTGAGATAACACCCATGAGCACCACACCCGCCGCCCTCGATCTGGGCGCCATCCTGACCGACAAGGCCAATCGTGTCGTCGTGTGCTGTGGCGCAGGTGGTGTCGGCAAGACGACGACCGCCGCGGCGATGGCGCTGCGCGCCGCCGAGTACGGCCGCACCGTCGTGGTGCTGACCATCGACCCGGCCAGGCGGCTGGCGCAGGCCCTGGGCATCGAAAGCCTGGGCAACAGCCCGCAGCGGGTGCCGCTGGCCCCCGAGGTCACCGGTGAACTGCACGCCATGATGCTCGACATGCGCCGCACGTTCGACGAGATGGTGCTGCAGTACTCCTCCGACACCACGCGCGCAGAGGCGATTCTGGAGAACCAGTTCTACCAAACCGTCGCGACGTCGCTGGCCGGCACGCAGGAGTACATGGCGATGGAGAAGCTCGGTCAGCTGCTGGCCGAGGACAAGTGGGATCTCATCGTGGTCGACACCCCGCCGTCACGGAATGCGCTGGACTTTCTGGATGCGCCCAAACGCCTCGGCAGCTTCATGGACAGCCGTCTCTGGCGGCTGCTGCTGGCCCCCGGCCGCGGTATCGGCAAGCTCGTCACCGGCGCTGTCGGTTTGGCGATGAAGGCGCTCTCTACCGTGCTCGGGTCTCAGATGCTCTCCGATGCAGCCGGATTCGTGCAGGCCCTGGACGCCACCTTCGACGGATTCCGCCAGAAGGCTGACAAGACCTATGAGCTGCTCAAGCGCAGGGGCACCCAGTTCGTCGTGGTGTCGGCCGCCGAGCCGGACGCCCTGCGTGAGGCATCCTTCTTCATCGATCGGCTCTCCCAGGAGCGCATGCCGCTGGCCGGGATGATCCTGAACCGGACGCACCCGACGCTGAGCAGCCTGGCCGGGGAGAAGGCCGCGGAGGCTGCCGACCAACTGGATGCGCAGGAGCCCGGCGGGGTGACCGCCGCGGTGCTGAGGATTCACGCCGCCCGGGCGACGACCGCCAAGCGTGAGGTGCGACTGCTCGGCCGGTTCACCGGCGCCAACCCGCACGTCGCGATCGTCGGGGTGCCCTCGTTGCCGTTCGACGTGTCCGACCTGGAGGCCCTGCGGGCGATCGGCGATCAGCTCACGGGTGTCGCCGAGACTGCCTGAAAATGCGTTTACCCCACGATTCGTGGGGTAAACGGCGATCCGGGGTAGAAGGTTTTTCTAGACGGCGCTGCGGTGCTTGCGCTGTGCTGCGAAGAACTCGGCCCAGGACACCACCTCGGGATGCTGCTTGAGCAGGGCGCGGCGCTGACGCTCGGTCATGCCGCCCCACACTCCGAATTCCACCCGGTTGTCCAGGGCGTCGGCTCCGCATTCGGCGATGACGGGGCAATGCCTGCAGATCACGGCCGCCTTGCGCTGGGCGGCGCCGCGGACGAACAGTTCATCCGGATCGGCCTGGCGGCAGCGGGCCTGCGATACCCACGCGATACGGGCTTCGGCTTCTGCGCTGGCTGTGGCACTGCCGGGTTGCTGGCCGGTGCCCAATTTGTGTACTGCAGTCGATGAAACTGACACCAGCAACCCTTTCGCTTCAACTGGCCAGACCACGAATGCGATCTACGCCACATTACGACCAATAGTGTTACCTGAATCGCATTGTGTGTTCAAGCTAGGTGGTCAGAGGGGTTTTACGCAACAGTCAGATCACGTTTTTTTGGGACGGGCGTGCCGCCAGGCCGTCCGAGGTACAAACACACCGCTCGCAGGCCACCTTCGAAACGTCTGGTTAGTCTGTTACCCATGGCAGAGCAGGACCCACCGCGCCCACCCGTTGCGGTGACGCTCATCAAGCTCGCGTGGTGCTGCCTGTTGGCCAGCGTGATCGCGGCCAGTTTGATGTTTCCCGTGGTCGGCGGCTTCGGACTGATGTCCAACCGGGCCTCCGACGTCGTGGCCAACGGTTCGGCCCAGCTGGTCGAGGGCGAGGTTCCGGCGGTCTCGACCATGACCGACGCCCGCGGCAACCCCATCGCCTGGCTCTACAGCCAGCGCCGGTTCGAGGTGCCCAGCGAGCAGATCGCGAACACCATGAAGCTCGCGATCGTCTCGATCGAGGACAAACGATTCGCCGAACACAACGGGGTGGACTGGAAGGGCACGCTCACCGGTCTGGCCGGATACGCGTCCGGCGATATGGACACCCGCGGCGGCTCCACGCTCGAGCAGCAGTACGTGAAGAACTACCAGCTCCTGGTGATCGCGCAGACCGACGCCGAGAAGCGGGCCGCGATCGAGACCACCCCGGCCCGCAAGCTGCGTGAGATCCGGATGGCCCTGACCCTGGACAAGACGTTCACCAAGCCGGAGATCCTGACCCGATACCTGAACCTGGTGTCCTTCGGTAACGGCGCCTTCGGCATCCAGGACGCAGCCCAGACATACTTCGGCGTCAACGCCGCCGACCTGAATTGGCAACAGTCCGCCCTGCTGGCCGGCATGGTCCAGTCGACCAGCGCACTGAACCCGTACACCAATCCCGACGGCGCGCTCGCGCGGCGAAACCTGGTGCTGGACACCATGATCGACAACATCCCGCAGGAATCCGAGGCGCTGCGGGCCGCCAAGCAGCAGCCGCTGGGCATCCTCCCGCAGCCCAACGAACTGCCCCGCGGATGCATCGCCGCCGGGGACCGCGCGTTCTTCTGCGACTACGTCCTGGACTATCTGGCCCGGGCCGGCATCAGCAAGGAGCAGGTCGCCAAGGGCGGCTACATGATCCGCACCACGCTGGACCCCGACGTGCAGGGCAGCGTGAAATCGGCGGTCAACAGCATCGCGCCGGCGGACCTGGACGGCGTCGCCAGCGTGATGAGCGTGATCCGGCCCGGCAAGACCGCCCACCCGGTGGTGGCGATGGCCAGTAATCGCAACTACGGCCTGAACACCGACGCCGGCGAGACCATGCAGCCGCAGCCGTTCTCCCTCGTCGGCGACGGCGCGGGATCGATCTTCAAGGTGTTCACCACCGCCGCCGCCCTGGACATGGGCATGGGCATCAGCGCCACCCTCGACGCGCCCGCCCGGTTCGAGGCCAAGGGCCTGGGCAGTGGTGGCGCCAAGGGCTGCCCGGCCGCCACCTGGTGCGTTCAGAACGCCGGCAACTACCGCGGGCAGATGAGCGTCACCGACGCACTGGCCACCTCGCCGAACACCGCGTTCGCCAAACTGATCAGCCAGGTCGGCGTGCAGCGCACGGTGGACATGGCGGTCAAGCTGGGTTTGCGGTCCTACGCGCTGCCCGGTACCGCTCGGGATTACGACCCGGAGAGCAACGAGAGCCTCGCCGATTTCATCAAGCGCCAGAATCTCGGCTCGTTCACCCTGGGCCCCGTCGAGGTCAATGCGCTGGAACTGTCCAATGTCGCTGCGACGCTGGCCTCCTCGGGCACCTGGTGCCCACCCAACCCGGTGGACAAGGTCTATGACCGCCGCGGCCAGGAGGTGGCGGTCACCACCGAGACCTGCGAGCAGGTGGTGCCCGAAGGGCTGGCCAACACGCTGGCCAACGCGATGAGCAAGGACGATCAGGGCAGCGGTACCGCCTCCGGCTCGGCGGGCGCGGCGGGCTGGAACCTGCCGATGTCGGGCAAGACCGGCACCACCGAGGCCCACCGGTCATCCGGGTTCCTCGGTTTCACGGGCGCCTTCGCCGCCGCGAACTACATCTACGACGACTCCAGCACCCCCGGCGACCTGTGTTCTTTCCCACTTCGCCAGTGCGGGTCCGGTGACCTGTTCGGCGGCAACGAACCGGCCCGTACGTGGTTCACCGCCATGAAGCCGATCACCCCCGACACCGTGCAGTTGCCGCCGACCGATCCGCGGTTCGTCGACGGCGGTCCCGGCTCGAGGGTGCCCAGCGTCGCGGGCATGTCCCAGGACACCGCGCGACAGCGACTCAAGGACGCCGGATTCCAGGTCGCCGACCAGGCCAACCCCGTGAACAGCGTGTCTTCGGCGGGCACCGTGGTGGGTACGTCGCCGTCCGGGCAGACCATTCCGGGCTCGATCATCACCATCCAGATCAGCAACGGCATCCCGCCGCCACCGCCGCCGCCACCGGCAGGCATCCCGGGGCTGGATCCGCTCGCCCCGCCGCCACAGGTCGGGTCGACGGTCATCGAGATCCCCGGCCTGCCGCCGATCACGGTGCCGGTGCTCGGTCCGCCACCGCCGCCACCCCCACCGCCGCCGTAATCCACAGGTGATAGCTGGGTCGTCCTGCGTCACTCGCAGTAGTCTTTTGGGCATGCCGTACGTGAAGAACACCGCTGCCATCGCTGCAGGCACCCTGGCTGCCGGCATCGGCTATGCGTCGCTCATCGAGCGGAATGCATTCGCACTGCGGGAGCTGACGATGCCGGTGCTGTCACCGGGCTCCACCCCGCTGCGCGTGCTGCACCTCAGCGATCTGCACATGCTGCCGCGGCAGCACCGCAAGCAGGCCTGGCTACGTGAGCTGGCGGCCCTGGAACCGGACTTCGTCGTCAACACCGGCGACAACCTGTCCCATCAGCGAGCGGTCCCGGCAGTCGTGCAGGCACTCGGCGACCTGCTGTCGGTGCCCGGGGTGTTCGTGTTCGGCAGCAACGACTACTTCGCCCCCAGGCCGAAGAACCCGGCGAACTATCTGTTCAAGAAGCACAAGCGGATCCACGGCGCGCCGCTGCCCTGGCAGGACCTGCGGGCGGCCTTCACCGAGCGCGGCTGGCTGGACATGACGCACACCCGCCGGGAGTTCGACGTGGCCGGGCTGCGCATCGCGGCCGCCGGGGTCGACGATCCGCATCTCAAGCGCGACCGCTACGACGCCATCGCCGGCCCCGCCAGCGGCACCGCCAACCTGACGCTCGGTGTCACGCATTCGCCGGAGCCCCGCGTCCTGGACCGCTTCGCCGCCGACGGTTACCAGCTGGTGATGGCCGGGCACACGCACGGCGGCCAGCTGTGCGTGCCGTTCTACGGCGCGCTGGTCACCAATTGCGAACTGGACCGCTCCCGGGTGAAGGGTCCCTCCGAGTGGGGAGCGGACATGAAGCTGCACGTGTCGGCAGGCATCGGTACGTCGCCGTATGCACCGGTGCGGTTCTGCTGCCGCCCGGAGGCCACCCTGCTCACGCTCGTCGCCGCACCCACGGGCGGCGCAGTCCTGGGCGCTCGGGCCGGGCAGGCACACCCGTCCGTCACGGCGCGGTGAGCCCGGGCAGGTCGGTCACCCGCAGCCAGCCACGGGAGTGGGTGGACAACGCGGTCCGGCTGATCGAGGCCGACGCGCGGCGCAGCGCCGACACCCATCTGTTGCGCTACCCGTTGCCCAGCGCATGGGCGGACGTCGTGGACGTGCAGCTGTATCTGAAGGACGAGACGACGCACATCACCGGGAGCCTCAAGCACCGGTTGGCGCGATCGCTGTTCCTGTACGCGCTGTGCAACGGGTGGATCGGGGAACACACCACCGTCATCGAGGCGTCCTCGGGTTCGACGGCGGTCTCCGAGGCGTACTTCGCCGCGCTACTCGGGCTGCCGTTCATCGCGGTGATGCCGTCCTCGACCAGCGCCACCAAGGTCGAGTTGATCGAAACACAGGGCGGCCGTTGCCATTTCGTCACGAAGTCGGCACAGGTGTACGCCGAGGCCGAGCGGCTGGCGCGCGAGACCGGCGGCCACTACCTGGATCAGTTCACCAATGCCGAGCGGGCCACCGATTGGCGCGGTAACAACAACATCGCCGAATCGATCTTCGACCAGCTGCTCGATGAGGCGCATCCCATTCCGGAGTGGGTCGTCGTCGGCGCGGGCACCGGCGGCACCAGCGCGACGATCGGCCGCTATCTGAGATATCGCCGCTATGCGACCCGGCTGTGCGTCGTGGACCCGGAGAACTCGGCGTTCTACCCCGCCTACGAGCAGGGTCGCGACGATATCGAGACGGGTGCGTCCTCACGGATCGAAGGAATCGGGCGTCCCCGCGTGGAACCGTCGTTCCTGCCCGGTGTGGTGGATCGTATGGTGACGGTCCCCGACGCAGCGTCAGTGGCCGCAGCACGCCACGTCAGCCGGGTGTTGGGCCGCCGGGTAGGTCCGTCGACGGGAACCAACATCTGGGGCGCGTTCGGCATGCTGGCCGAGATGATCGCGCAGCGGCGCAGCGGGTCGGTGGTGACGCTGCTCGCCGACAGCGGCGATCGCTACGCGGATACCTACTTCGACAACGAGTGGGTCACCAGCCAGGGGCTTGACCCCTCGGCGCCGGCGGCGGCACTCGACGAATTCGAACTCTCGGGTCGCTGGGCCTGACGCTCCACCCGGCCGGTCATGAACAGCCACAACGCGGCGACGGCGAAGAACCCGACGTAGACCAAAGCTCCCAGTCCTGTCATCTCTGCCTCCCTTGTCGCACGGGCTCGATGCCCTGATGGATATAACGCCTGCGGTCCTCTAATTCTTTCCTAATCCGGGAAGTCGTAAACATCGCCACGCCGAGCGTCTCGGACGACTCCCCGCAAAACCGGCTTTGAACAGGCGTTTGGCTTCGCAGTGCCCCGGTGCGATACGCTGTCGTGGCTTCACGCGGGGTGTGGCGCAGCTTGGTAGCGTGCTTCGTTCGGGACGAAGAGGTCGTGGGTTCGAATCCCGCCACCCCGACAGCGTGAAGAGGGCCCTGACCTGGGATACCGGGTCGGGGCCTTCTTGCTGTCCGGGGCTTCCCGGCGTCGCAGGTTTGGCCCCGACCGATTCCGGCGAATCTAGCTGGATGGAACAGAGCAGGACGCCGCCACCCACCCCGAGGGACGCCACCAAGGCCACCGCGGAGCAGCGCGAGCTACAGGACCAGCTCGATCATCAGGACGAGGATCCCGACGCTCCAGCCCGTTCACAGAGCCGACGCCAAGTGGCCGACGAGACCTGACGAATCACTGTGCCCGCGCATTCATCTGGCGTGGACACCGTTTCGCTGAGCCGGGCGCGTCCGGTGTGCACTGCGCGGCGACCCCGGCACGCTTAATCTGTGCACTGTGTTCGAGGCCGGCAGTGTCGTCTCGGGATACCGCGTCGATGCGCGCCTGGGCGGCGGCGCGAGCGCCGTCGTCTACCGCGTGCATCCCGTCGGGCAGGCCACCCAGTTGGCCATGAAGGTGCTCCGCACCGAAGCGGCGTCGCACGCGAAGGCGCGGGAGCGCTTCGCCCGGGAGTTCGGCATCGCGTCTCTCCTGCACCATCCACACATCGTCGCGGTGTATGCCAAAGGCGAGATCCCGGCCGAGCCGCCGGCGTGCCCGACACTGTGGATGACGACGCAGTACGTCGACGGGCCGGACTCCGCGGTCCTCGTTCCCGCGCCGTCCGCGCAACCCGATGTCGCCGTTATCCTGTTGGTAGCCAAGCAGATCGCCGCCGCACTGGACTACGCCCATTCCGTCGATGTGCTCCACCGCGATGTCAAGCCGGCCAACATCTTGTTGTCCGCAGATCATCGCTTCGCCTATCTGACCGATTTCGGCATCGCCCAGTTGATAGACGACGTCAAGCCCTTGGCCAGCAACGGCCGCGTCCGGGGTTCCATCGCGTATGCGGCCCCCGAACTGTTGCAGGCGCAGCAGCTGAGCCGGGCCACCGATCTCTATGCGTTGGCGTGCACCATGTTCGAATGGCTGACCGGGGCGCCACCGTTCCCTCGCAGCACCACGTTCGCCATCACCTATGCGCATCTGCATGACCCGGCGCCTCGATTGACCAGACGCCGGCCGTGGTTGCCCGGGTCCCTGGACGCCGTGTTCGCAAAGGGTTTGGCCAAGAACGCCGGAGCGCGGTACGGCTCGTGCGCGGAGTTCGTCGACATCGTCACCAGGACCTTGCGCGATGTCCCGGTGCCCGAGGCGTTCCCGCATCGGCGCACGGGCCGCCCCTGAGACCCGGCCCCTGAGGCAATGACGTTGGCGTAGCGCAATGTTTACATTCCTCAACTTTCGCACCACCCACGGCAGGCTTACTGTCGAGCGAGTATGCACTTGCGGACGCAACAGGTTTGCGGCTGCCGAAAGAGTGCGTCTGCAGTAGCTTTTCGGGCCCCGGGGATGAGGCCCGCACCTAGCGGCGGGGAGCGGTATGACCACAGAATCGACGTACGACAACTCGGCCCTGGCTCACGAAGACGAGGGGTATCACAAGGCCCTCAAGCCGCGGCAGATCCAGATGATCGCCATCGGCGGAGCCATCGGCACCGGCCTGTTCATGGGCGCCGGCAGTCGAATGCACGACGCGGGGCCGGGTTTGTTCCTGGTCTACGCGTTCTGTGGCATCTTCGTCTTCTTCATCATGCGCGCCCTCGGCGAATTGGTCCTGCACCGGCCGTCATCGGGTTCGTTCGTCTCCTACGCTCGCGAATTCTTCGGCGAGAAGACAGCTTTCGTCACCGGCTGGCTCTACTTCTTCAACTGGGCAGCCACCGCCATCGTGGATGTCACCGCCGTCGCGCTCTACGTGCACTACTGGGGCATGTTCGAAGCCGTCCCGCAGTGGCTGATCGCGCTCATCGCGCTGGGCATCGTGCTGACCATGAACATCATCTCGGTGAAGCTGTTCGGCGAGATGGAATTCTGGGCGTCCATCATCAAGGTGACCGCGTTGATCACCTTCCTGGTGGTGGGCATCGTCTTCCTCGCCGGACGGTTCGACATCGAGGGCGCCTCAACCGGTTTCAGCGTCATCAGCGATAGCGGCGGACTCTTCCCGACCGGCCTCTTCTCGCTCGTCATCGTCACCTCGGGTGTCATTTTCGCTTATGCCGCAGTGGAACTCGTCGGCATCGCCGCGGGCGAGACGGCCGAACCGGCGAAGGTGATGCCACGAGCCATCAATTCGGTTGTCGTCCGTATCGCGGTGTTCTACGTCGGATCGCTGATTTTGCTCGCGCTGCTGCTGCCGTACACCTCATATCACAAGGGCGAGAGCCCATTTGTGACGTTCTTCTCCAAGATCGGAGTGCCCGCCGCCGGCGGCATCATGAACCTGGTGGTGCTCACCGCGGCCATGTCGAGTCTGAACGCCGGCCTGTACTCGACCGGCCGGATTCTGCGCTCGATGGCGATGAACGGTAGCGGGCCGGCCTTCACCGGCAAGATGAACCGTAACGGTGTCCCGTTCGGCGGCATCGCGCTGACCGGCGCCCTGACCCTGCTCGGCGTCATCCTCAACCTGTTCGTACCCGAGGAAGCGTTCAACATCGCCCTGGACCTGTCGGCTCTGGGCATCATCTTCACCTGGGGCATGATCATGGCCTGCCAGATCCAGCTGTACCGATGGGAACAGAAGGGCATCCTGGAGCGTCCCAAGTTCCGCCTCCCGGGCACCCCGTACACCAGCTACGCGACCATCGTGTTCCTCGTCGCCGTGACTGCCCTCATGTGTTACGAGAACTACTGGAACCTGATCGCCATCTTCGTCATCATCCCGATGCTGATAGCCGGCTGGTATGCGGTGCGGGGCAAGGTGTTGACCATCGCCACCGAACGGATCGGTTACACCGGCGAATACCCGGTGGTACCGCAGCCGCCGATCCCGGAGGGTCCGCGCGACAACAAGGACTGAGCCGGGTCCTCCCGCCCTACCAAGTAGTTGATAGGGTCACGGCGGTGACCGCAAAGAGCTGGATTGCCGGACTGCTCGAGTTCGACCGCGACGGCGATCTGTTCATCGCACCGCAGTGGGCCGGCCCCGGCCACCGACTGTTCGGCGGTCTCATCGCCGCCCAGTCGCTCGGCGCCGCCGGTGCGACGGTCGACCCGGACAAACAACCGCAGTCCCTGCATGCCTACTTCGTGCGCGGCGGCCAGTACGGCCTCGACGTGGAACTGGAGGTGGAACGCACCCGCGACGGCAGGTCTTTCGACACCCGCCGGGTCACCGCCCGCCAAACCGGCAAGGTCATCCTGGAGATGATCGCGTCGTTCCACCTTCCCGAGGCCGGCCCGGACTGGCACCCCGAGCGCGGGCCGAGCGTCGAATTCGCCGACGCCATCCCGAAGCAGCCCGATCTGGAATCGGTGGACCGATTCGAACTACGGTGCAATCCGGGCGATGATTCGCCGTTCGCGGTCCCGCCGTTCTGGATTCGGACCCGCGAGCCGATCGAGGACGACCCGCTGATCCGGGCCTGCACGCTGACCTACATGTCCGACATGGGTCCGGTGCCGGTGGCCCGCCCACCCGGTGCCGAGGTGGCGCCCGCCGAGGGTTTCGCCGCCAGTCTGGACCACGCGGTGTGGTTTCACCGGCCGTTCATCCCGGACCGCTGGCATCGCTACGAGGTCGACCCGTTGGGCAACAGTCACTCGCGCGGACTCGTCGCGGGTGGCATCTACGACAGCGCTGGCCGGCTCATCGCGAACACCAGCCAGCAGGCCCTGTGGCGCTCTTGACGGGTGTTGAGAATCACGTTTGCGAGGCCGTCATTCAGTTGACCGGCTCAAGATCATCTTTCAGAATGTTTAGCGTGGGTAAACGAACGGAACAAGATCAGGTGAACGACGTGGAAACACGGCTGCTGCAGAAGTATCCCAGCCTGCCGTCGGAACACGTCACGGCCGCGGTCGCCGACGCCCACAAACATTTCATCGCCAGCACCGTGCGCGACTACATCGCCCTGCTGGTCGAACGCCGCGCCTCGGCGAATCTACAACCGCGCCTTCACGGCCGCGGATAGTCGCGAGCCCTCCGCCTTACCCGCGGCAATGGCGGTGGCCGCCTTCATGACCTGGCCCATCTGTCGCATGCCCGGCCGTTCCCCGAGCTCCTCGGCGATCTGCGCCATCGCCGTATCGACGACATCGGCGAGTTCGGCCTCGGTCAACGGGGTCGGCAGATACTCGTCGATCACCCGGGCCTCGGCGTGTTCATTCGCGGCGAGCTCGCCGCGACCGTTCTGGGTGTAGATCTCCGCGGCCTCGGCACGCTTCCTGGCTTCGCGCGCAAGCACCTTGAGCACGTCGTCGTCGGAGAGTTCGCGCGTCTGCTTGCCGGACACCTCCTCGGCACCGACCGCCGCTATCAGCATGCGTAGGGTGGCCGTCCGCAGCTTGTCCTGAGCCTTCATCGCCGCGGTCAGGTCCGCCCGCAGCCGGGCTTTGAGTTCCGCCATGGTCCAGACGCTACGCCTGCCAACGCCCCGCGCAGGTCCACTTACGTTGTCAATCGGCCGAGTCGCCGACAGGATGGTGGCCATGCACAGCGACGGGGTCGTACGGGGTCCGGCCTATCCGCCGCCCGGGGGCTGGCCCGCCCCGCAGCCGGGTTACGGATACGGTCCGCCGCCCGGATACGGCGCCCCTCCCGGCTATCCGCCACCCGGCTATCCGCCGCCCGGCTATCCGCCACCAAGCTATGGTCCGCCCCCGGACCTCAAACCGGGCATCATCGCCCTGCGCCCGCTCAACCTGTCCGACATCTTCAACGGTGCGTTCGCCTATATCCGGGCCAACCCCAAGGCCACCCTCGGACTGACCACGATCGTCGTGGTCATCGCGCAGTTGTTCGCACTGGCGCTCCAGATAACGCCGCTCGCCTCGAGCGGTCAGTTGGACTCCATGTACACGGGCGAGGAGGCCCCCGCCGCGGCGCTCATCGGGTCCTCCCTCGGCACGGTGGCCGGCGCCGCGGCCACCTGGCTGTCGGGCATCGTGCTCAGTGGACTGCTCACCGTCATCGTCGGCCGTGCGGTGTTCGGCTCCGGCATCACCATCGGTGCGGCCTGGCACCGGCTGCGCAGCCGGATCTGGGCACTCCTCGGTTTTTCCGTGCTGGAGGGCCTGGGCGCGGTGCTGCTCATCGCGGTCGTCGTCGGCGCCACCCTCATCGCCGTCTTCGTCGGCGGCAGTGTGGCGGGTTTCCTCGTCGGCATCCCGCTGGCCCTCGCAACGGTCGTCCTCTTGGTGTACCTGAACACCATGCTCGGATTCGTCCCGCCGCTGCTGGTGCTGGAACGCCTGCCCCTCATCGCGGCCGTCCGGCGGTCGTTCGCGTTGATCCGCAACGACTTCTGGCGGGTGTTCGGCATCCGGCTGCTGGCCACCGTGGTCGCGGGCATGATCGCCGGGGCGGTCGCCGTGCCCTTCAGCATCGGGGGCCAGGTCATGCTCTTCGCCTCTGAGACGGGCACCGCCGTGGTGCTCGGGTTGGTACTCGTCGCCGTGGGCGGCGCCATCGGGCAGATCCTCACCGCCCCCTTCACCGCCGGTGTCGTCGTCCTGCAGTACACCGACCGGCGGATCCGGGCCGAGGCCTTCGATCTGGTGCTTCGGACCGGTGCGGGCGCGGGTCCGGTGGGTGCCACGGACTTCGCCGACAACCTCTGGCTGACTCGCCACCCCTGACGTGTCCGGACTCGAAATCGACAGTGACGCCGCCCATGACGCGGCGCAACGCGAGCTGAGCAAACCCATCTACCCCAGGGCCTCGCTCACGGACCTGTTGGGCGCCTGGCTCGACGACCTGATCTTCCGGATATTCAACGCCGGATCCTCGGTGCCCGGCGGCTGGATCACCATCGGACTGCTCTCCCTGCTACTCGTCGTCGCTGCCGTGGTGGCGATACGCGTTGCCACCCGCACCATGCGCACCCGGCGCGCCGGGGCCGTCGCGCTGTTCGACCACCACGAGCTCAGCTCGGGCGAGCACCGCGCCCTGGCAGAACAGTCCGCCGCCCAAGGCGATTGGGCATCCGCCATCAAGCACCGGCTGCGCGCCGTGGCGCGCCGCCTGGAGGAGACGGCGGTGCTCGATCCGGTACCGGGACGCACCGCCACCGAGCTCGCCGACGACGCGGCCGCGGCGCTGCCCGGTCTCAAGGGCGAATTACGGGAAGCCGCAACCATTTTCAATGATGTCGCCTACGGCGCCAGGGCCGCGACCGAGCCGGGCTACCGGGCCATCGCGGACCTCGACGATCATCTGCACCGCGCCGTCGCCACGCATGGAGACACACCGAGCGCCCCGGCCGACGACTGGGTGCCGGTGCGATGACCAGAACGCGCACCTGGATCGCCCTGGCCGTGGCCGCCGTGATCGCGGTCGCGGCGCTGACCACCCTCCTCACCGCACCTCGGCCCGGTGGTCTGATGGAGGCCGACTCAACCTCGCCCGACGGCGCCCGCGCGCTGGTCACCTTGCTTCGCGATCACGGGGTGGACGTGGTCGTCGCCGACGATCTCGACGCGGTCGTCCGCGCGGCGCGACCAGACACGCTGCTGGTGATGGCGCAGACCTTCTTCCTCTCCGGCGACGACACACTGGCGGCGCTGGCCGATCTACCCGGCGACCGCCTGTTGGTGGCCCCGACCTCGAGTACCCGGGAACGGCTCGCTCCGGCGATCAGCCGCGACGGCGCCACCCCGTTCGGCGGTCCGCCGGGATGCGACCTACCGGAGGCGACGCGTTCGGGCCGCTCGGATCTCGGGATGAGCGACACCTTCGAAGCCGCCGGCGACCACCCCTCGGTGACGCGGTGTTACGACGGGGCGCTGGTCCGCTACACCGATGCCGGTCGCACCGTGACCGTGGTCGGCAGCAACGAATTCATGACGAACGCGGGTCTGCTCGGCGACGGAAATGCCGCGCTGGCAATGAATCTGGCGGGTGCGCGCGACCGGGTGGTCTGGTACGCCCCACAACGCACCGAGGGCACGGTCGACGGCGCGCGGTCCATCACCGACCTGATCCCGGACCAGGTGTACTGGGCCGTCCTGCAGTTGTGCCTCGCCGTGGGGCTCATCGCGTGGTGGCGCGGACGACGGCTGGGCCCGCTGGTCGCCGAGGACCTACCCGTGGTGGTCCGGGCGTCGGAGACCGTGGAAGGCCGCGCACGGCTGTACCGGTCCCGCCGGGCCCGGGACCGGGCGGCCGCGGCGCTGCGCGCCGCCACCCTGACCCGCCTGCTCCCACGCCTGGGCCTCGGCGCCTCGGCCACCGACGCCGCTGTCACCCAGGCCGTCAGCCGACGCGGGGACCAGGATCCGAATAGCGTGGCACACAGCCTGTTCGGCCCGGCGCCGAGCTCGGATGCCGAACTGCACACCCTTGCCCACCAGCTCGACGACATCGAAAGGCAGGTCGCTCAGTCGTGAGTCAGCCACCCCCCGAGGACACCGCACGCGATGCGCTGCTGGCCCTGCGCAACGAGATCGCCAAGGCCGTCGTGGGCCAGGAGGCCGTGGTCAGCGGCTTGGTGATCGCCTTGCTCTGCCAGGGACACGTGCTGCTCGAAGGTGTGCCCGGGGTGGCCAAGACGCTTCTGGTGCGCACCCTGGCCGCGGCTCTGCAGCTGGAGTTCAAACGGGTGCAGTTCACTCCGGACCTGATGCCCGGCGATGTCACCGGGTCGCTCGTATACGACGCGCGCACGGCGGAATTCGCGTTCCGGGCCGGACCGGTGTTCACCAACCTGCTGCTGGCCGACGAGATCAACCGCACCCCACCCAAAACCCAGGCCGCGCTGCTGGAGGCCATGGAGGAGCGGCAGGTCACCGTCGACGGCGAACCGCGGCCGCTGCCCGATCCGTTCATCGTCGCGGCCACGCAGAACCCCATCGAATACGAGGGCACCTACCAACTGCCCGAGGCCCAGCTCGACAGGTTCCTGCTGAAACTCAATGTGCCGCTACCGCCGCGGGACCAGGAAATCACCATCCTGGATCGCCACGCTCGCGGCTTCGATCCCCGAGATCTGTCGGCGGTGCGCCCCGTCGCGGGGCCTGCCGAGCTGGCGGCGGGCCGCGCAGAGGTACGCCGGGTACTGGTGGCCGACGACGTGCTCGGCTACATCGTCGATGTCGTCGGCGCGACGCGGCAATCGCCGTCCCTTGCGCTGGGCGTGTCCCCGCGTGGCGCGACGGCGCTCCTGGCGACCGCGCGCTCGTGGGCCTGGTTGTCCGGGCGCAACTACGTCACCCCTGACGATGTGAAGGCGATGGCCCGGCCCACCTTGCGGCACCGCATCGCCCTGCGGCCCGAAGCCGAGCTCGAAGGCGCCAGCCCGGACGGCGTACTGGATGGCATTCTGGCCTCCGTCCCGGTTCCCCGCTAGTGGTGCTGACCGGCCGCGCCGGGCTGATCGCCCTGATCAGCTCGGTGCCGGTCGTGTTCTCGCCCTGGCCCGCAGCAACTTTCGCCGCTCTCGCGGTGGCGCTGGCCGGCGCGGTGGGGCTCGACATGATGCTCTCCGCGAACCCGCGCACCGTGGAACTGAGCCGGTCGGGAGACACTGCCGCACGGCTCGGTCAGCCGGTGCGCACCGATGTGGTGGTGCACAACCGCGGCGGCCGACGCCTGCGGGGCCGGGTCCGCGACGCGTGGGCGCCCAGCGCGTGCGCCTCACCCCGCGAGACCGCGGTGGACATCCCGGCCGGACAACGTGTTCGCGTGGTCACCACATTGGCGCCCGCGCGCCGCGGCGACCAGCACTGCGCCCACGTCACGGTGCGTGCGATGGGCCCGCTCGGGCTGGCGGGGCGACAACGTACCCACTCGGTCGGCGGCGCGGTGCGCATCCTGCCGCCGTTCCTGTCGCGCAAACATCTTCCGTCCCGGCTGGCCAAGCTGCGTGAACTGGACGGCATGGTCCCGGTGCTGATTCGCGGCCAGGGCACCGAATTCGATTCGCTGCGTGAATACGTCGTCGGTGACGACGTGCGTTCGATCGACTGGCGTGCCACCGCCCGCCGCGCCGACGTGGTGGTCCGCACCTGGCGGCCGGAACGCGACCGCCGGGTGGTGATCGTGCTCGACACCGGCCGCACCTCGGCCGGGCGCATCGGTGTCGATCCGACGTCAGCGGACCCGAACGGCTGGCCCCGGCTGGACTGGTCCATGGATGCCGCACTCCTGTTGTCGGCGTTGGCCACCCGCGCCGGTGATCACGTGGATTTCCTCGCCCATGATCGTGTTCCACGGGCCGCGTTGTTCAACGCCTCGCGTACCGAACTGCTGGCGCAACTGGTGGAGGCCATGGCGCCACTGCAGCCCGCCCTGGTGGAATCCGATGCCGCCGCGACTGTTTCGGCCGTGCAACGCCGGGTTCGGCGGCGGGCCCTGGTGGTGCTGCTCACCGACCTCAACGCCTCCGCTCTCGACGAAGGTCTGATGTCGGTGCTACCCCAGTTGGCCAATCGGCACCAGGTGCTGATCGCTGCCGTGTCCGACCCGCGGGTGGACGAACTGGCCGCCGGCAGGGCGGACGCCGCGCAGGTCTATGACGCCGCGGCCGCCGAACGGTCCCGTAATGACCGCAGAGACATCGCGGCCCGGCTGCGCAAGCACGGCGTCGACGTCATCGACTCTCCCCCCGAGGAGTTGGCTCCGGCACTGGCCGACCGCTACCTGGCGATGAAGGCCACCGGCACGCTCTAGCCGGTCGGCACCACGTCGGGTGCGTCGTCGACATCACCGGACTCTTTGGCCCGCACCGCCTTACCGCCGAAGTAGACGATGTAGCCCAGGAAAAGCGCCTCGGCGGCCACACCGATGCCGATCCGCAGGTAGGTCGGCATCGGCGAGGGCGTCACCAACGCCTCGATCAGTCCCGAGATCAGCAGCACCACCACCAGCCCCACCGCGACCGCGATCACCGCACGGCCCTGCTCCGCCAGCACCTGGCCCCTCGGCCGGTTCCCCGGAGCGATCACCGTCCAGCCCAGCCTCATTCCCACCGCCGCAGCGAGGAACACCGCCGTCAGCTCGAGCAGGCCGTGGGGGATCAACAGGCCCAGCAGCACGTCGCCCTTGCCTGCGCCGAACATCAAACCGCCGGACACCCCGAGGTTGAGGGCGTTCTGGAACAAGATGTACGGGATCGGGATCCCCAGCAGGATGGCGAACCCGATGCACTGCGCCGCCACCCACGAGTTGTTCACCCAGACGCCCAGGCCGAACGATCCGGCGGGGTTCTCGCTGTAATACGAGGCGAAGTCATGGTTGATCAGTTGCTCGAGTTCGGCGGGCGTACCGATCGCGGCGCGGACATCCGGACTGCCGGCCACCCAGCCTCCGATGATGACGGTGACGATGAAGAACGCCACCGCCGTCCCCAGCCACCACCGCCACGATCGGTACGCGACGACGGGGAAGGACACCGTCCAGAAGCGGACGAGCTCACTCCACAGCGGGGCATGCGCCCCCGTGACAACGGAGCGCGCCCGCGCGACCAGACCGGACAGCCTGCCGATGAGGACGGGATCAGCCGAGGAACTGCGCACCATCGACAGGTGGGTGGACACCCGCTGGTACAGATCGACCAGTTCGTCCACCTCGGCGCCGGTCATTGCGCGACGACGTTTGAGCAGCTGTTCCAGCCGATCCCACGACGCGCGGTGGGCCAGCACGAACGCGTCGACATCCATCGCGCCGATTTTAGTAGCGTTTACCCACATGGGCTCGCAGCCGGAACCGTTGGTGACAGGCGATGCCGTGGTGCTCGACGTGTCGATCGCTCAACTGCCGGTGCGCGCCGCCGCGGCGCTCATCGACCTCACGGTGATGCTGATCGGGTATGTCCTGGGCGTCACGCTGTGGGCGCTGACGCTGGATGACTTCGATTCGGCCCTCTCGGCGGCCGTGTTGATCATCTTCACCGTGCTGGTGCTGCTCGGGTATCCGGTGGTGTTCGAGACCGCTACGCGGGGACGCTCGCTGGGCAAGATGGCCCTGGGATTGCGTGTCGTCTCCGATGACGGTGGTCCGGAACGCCTGCGCCAGGCGCTCTTTCGGGCGCTGGCCGGCGTCATCGAGATCTGGATGTTCACCGGCGCCCCGGCCGTCCTGTGCAGCATGGTGTCCGCGAAGGCCAAGCGCATCGGCGATGTGTTCGCCGGTACGATCGTGATCAGTGAGCGCGCACCGAAATTGAGCCCGCCACCACTCATGCCACCGGCACTGGCCTGGTGGGCGGCATCGCTGCAGTTGTCCGGGCTCGGACCCGCCCAGGCCGACATGGCACGTCAGTTCCTGTCCCGCGCCGCGCAGCTGGACCCGCGGACCCGCGAACAGATGGCGTACCGGATCGCCGGCGAGGTGGTGGCCCGCATCGCGCCTGCGCCACCACCGGGAACACCTCCCGAACCGGTGCTGGCCGCGGTGCTCGCCGAGCGGCACCGTCGCGAATTGGAGCGTCTGAAGGTCGGGCAACCCGTCGCCGCCGCACCAGGGGCGCCGCCCATACCGCCGGGGCCGCCTCTCCCGGCGACCCCTCCTAGCAGCGGGTTCACGCCTCCCAGCTAGAAATTGGGACATGCGTGTCCCATTTTGGCTCAAAACTGCTATATTTTGATACATGACCATGCCTGCCTGGACCGACAACGGGGCCACCAGCGGCCCTCGCGGGCGGACCCGTCGGGCCATCATCGATGCCGCCATCTCGGTCATCGCCACCAACCCGGCCGCCACCCTCGGTGACATCGCCGAGGCGGCCGGCGTCGGTCGCAGCACCCTGCACCGGCACTTCTCCGAGCGTGGCGACCTCATGCGCGCCGTCGCCCTGCATGTGCACGAGGTGAGCACCGCGGCCATCACCGCGGCCGACCCGACCTGCGGCCCCGTCGACGCGGCCCTGCGCCGCGTGGTGGAAAGCCAGCTCGACCTGGGCCCCATCGTGCTCTACATCTATACCGACCCGGCCCTGCTGGCCGATCCCGAACTCGCCGCCCATCTCGACTCCGGGGACGAGGCGATCGCCGAAGTGCTGGCCCGCGCGACGGCCGACGGTCCGGTCTATCCGCCCGGCTGGGCCCGCCGGGTGTTCTGGGCGCTACTGCTGACCGGCTACGACGCCATCAGACTGGACGGCACCCCCAGACACCAGGTCGTCGACGCCATCATGTCCAGCCTCACGCAGGGCACCATCACATCTCGTTAAAGGAAGTCCCATGTCCACCCGCCTCGACGCGCAGGCGTCGAAGTCCCCCGTCACCACCCCGCGCCGCGCATGGATTGCGCTCGCGGTGCTCGCACTACCCGTCTTGCTGATCGCCATCGACAACACGGTGCTGGCGTTCGCGCTACCCATGATCGCCGAGGATTTCCGTCCGGCCGCCGCCACCCAGTTGTGGATCGTCGACGTGTACTCCCTTGTGCTGGCGGCACTCCTGGTCGCGATGGGCAGCCTCGGCGACCGACTCGGCCGGCGCAAACTGTTGCTGATCGGCGCAACCGGCTTCATGGTGGTGTCAGTCGCCGCCGCCTTCGCGCCCAGCGCCGAGATGCTGGTACTGGCCCGTGCCGTGCTCGGCGTGTTCGGCGCCATGCTGATGCCCTCGACGCTGTCGCTGATCCGCAACATCTTCATCGAGGCATCGGCGCGACGGCTCGCGATCGCCATCTGGGCCTCCTGCTTCACCGCGGGCACCACCCTGGGACCTATCGTCGGCGGCGCACTGCTGCAGCACTTCCATTGGGGTGCCGTCTTTTTGGTGGCGGTGCCCGTTCTGCTGCCGCTGCTGGTGCTGGCACCCAAGCTGGTACCGGAATCGCGCGACCCGAATCCGGGCCCGCTGGACCTGACCAGCGTGGCGCTGTCGTTCGTCGCCATGCTGCCGTTGGTCTGGGCCATCAAGACCGCCGCCCATGACGGCCTGTCGGTCGCCGCGGTAGCGGCCTTCGCCCTCGGCATCACTGCGGGTGTGCTGTTCGTCCGACGGCAGAACCGCAGCGCCACACCGATGCTCGATATGGAACTGTTCCGGTACGGCCCGTTCACCTCGTCCGTGCTGGCCAACTTCCTGTCCATCGTCGGCCTGATCGGGTTCATGTTCTTCACCTCGCAGCACCTGCAGTTGGTGCTCGGGTTGAGTCCGCTGGCCGCGGGCCTGGTGACGCTGCCCGGCGCCGTGGTCTCGATGATCGCGGGTATGGGCGTCGTGCGCGCCGCCAGGCGGTTCACCCCGCAGACGCTGATGATCGTCGGGTTGATCTTCGTGGCACTCGGTTTCACGCTGATCCTGCTGTTCCGGCATGACCTGACGGTCGCGGCGGTCATCGCGTCGTTCGTGGTGCTGGAGTTCGGCGTCGGCATTTCTCAGACGGTGTCCAATGACACCATCGTGGCGTCCGTTCCGGCGGCCAAAGCCGGTGCCGCGTCTGCCGTGTCGGAGACCGCATACGAACTGGGCGCGGTGGTGGGCGCCGCGACGCTGGGCACCATCTTCAGCGCGTTCTATCGCTCCAATGTGGTGGTTCCGAGCGGGCTGACAGCCGAGCAGGCAGGCGCGGCCGGTGAGAGCATCGGCGGCGCCACGTCGGTGGCCCGTGAGCTTCCCGCCGCGCCCGCGGAGGTCCTACTCGACTCTGCGCGTACGGCTTTCGACTCCGGCATCGCACCGACCGCGGTAATTGCCATCGTGCTCACGCTGACCGCGGCGGCCATCGTCAGCGTGTCGTTCCGCCGGTCACCAGGAGCGCCGCACCCAGCAGGGCTGTGACGGTGCGGACGTGGTTCCACGCCGTCCACGGGCCCAGGTAGGACTGCCAGTCCTGCCCGCCGTCCAGCTTGTCGTTGAGCGGCACGTTGAAGACGATCGTGATGACGGCGGGCAGCACGGCCAATACCGCACCTGCGACCAGAAGCCAGCTTCCAGGCCGGCCCCACTGCACGACGGCGATGGACCCGAGCACCAGGGCGAGCACCGTGGTGCCGAAGAACAGCGCCAAGAAGGGCGCATTGGCCTGGGCTTCGGCGTTGATGCCGCGCATTGCGGTGCCGGCATCGGCGGGTCCGGTGCGGTCCAGACCGGGCATCACGAAGCTGGAGAACGCGTAGAAGATGCCTCCCACGGCGGCGCTGCCGAGGGCGGTTGCGGCGGTGAGCACGGCGACCGGGGTGTGTGACATGCCCTCAGTGAACTGCACTCACCTCAGACGATCTATGGCTCATCGTCTTGTCTGCATACGTGACCGTCTCGCCGCCAATGGCCTCCCCCGCAGCGCGGGGGAGGCCATCATCGTGTGTACGGCTTACTCGCTGGAGCTGCCCGCGCCCTCGCTCGAGGACTTCGCGCCCGCGCCGGCCTTGGCCGACTCGGCCGATCCGGTCTGCGACGCGCCGGCCGAACCCGCCGAGGCCTGGGTGCCGCCGGGCTTGGTGCCCGCCCCCGGCTCCGCCTTGGCGCTGTCGCGGGTCACCGACCCCTTGCTGCCCTTGGCACCGTGCGTCCCCTTCGTGCCCTTGCCGCCCTTGGCCGTACCGGCGTCCTTCGTGGTCGAGGACGTCGCGTCGGCGTCCTTCGGTGCGGACGACGCACCGGATTCGGTCGCCGCACCGTCGGTGGCGGCCTTGGTGTCCGTCGCGGTGGTGCTGTCGGCGACCTTCACCTGCGCGGCGGTCTCGGCGTCCTTGGCGGGCTCCGCCGCCTCGACGGGAGCGGCCTTGACGTCGGCGTCGGGGGCGGACTCGGTCGGCGTCGTCGTGTCCGCCTCGGCAGCGGATCCCGTTGCCGTCGAATCCTTTTCGGCCTTGGCAGCGGGAGCAGCGCCCGATGCGTCGACCGCCAGGGTGACCGTGGTCGCGGTCGTCGCGGTCGGCAGCGCGGCGGCGGTCGCCGTCGCCGCCGCCGTCGTGGGCAGGCCGGTCCGCAGCGCCTTGAGAATCGCGGCACCGACGTAGGGCAGAGTGCCCTCGGTGAACGCCTTGGCCTGCGTCACGGCGTTCTCCAGCACATCGGCGATGCCATGCTGCACGGCGTTGATCACGTTGATCGGGTTCAGCGTCTTCAGCGAGTTGAGCACCTTTTGTGTGCTGATGACGATCTGCTTGAGGAAAGGCTCCGTGCCGGTGTCGAACCCGATGCCGACGGTGGAGATGACGACCCCCACCAGCATGCTCAGGCCCGCGTCGTACAGCGCCGGGATCAGGGCTTGGGCGACCTTCAACGGCCGCTCCAGTGCCGGCTGCAGGGCCGTCCACGGGGCACTGAGCAGATTCAGGATCGGCTGCAGACCCGCGGAGATGAGGGCGTCGATGGCGCCGTTGACGTCACCGGTGGCCAGCTGGGCCCCCACCGCCTTCAGCGCCGCGGGCAGTCCGGCGCCGAGCTGACCGAGCGCGGAGCCTGCCGACTTCGCCGCGTCGAGCACCTGCCGCGCGGTGTAGAGCTGGTTGTCGACGATCTGGCGCAGGATCGGCAACGGGTTGGCCAGCACCGTGTGGACCGTCTCGTTCAGCCAGCCGCCGGCATCTTCGATCACCGGTTTGAACACGTTGATCGGGTTGTCGATCGACGAGGCGGTGAGCGAGACCTGCGGCATGTGCATCTGCGGCAGGTTGGGGTGCGCAGCGATGGGCGTCACCGCGATGACACTGGCTCCGACGAGCGCGACGCCCGCCGTGACGTAGGGGCGCATGGCCGATTGCATTGACATTCCTCGGGTCATCCCTTCATAGGATCTCTGGTTCCCCCCAGCCGGATGAGAACCTACTGGCCAGTAAGTTGTTGGCAAGGATTTTCGGCAAAGTTGCAGGCACTGCCAATTTTCACGATCTGCCAATCTGCGGATTCCCAGGTTTGCTCATCGGTTCGTCTGATTTCGATCGCAACAAAACTGGCAAATTGCGGCTCCAGTGAAGTCGTTAGCGTTGCGCACGACATGACGTCCGGACGCAACTGAGGTCCATCGGACGGCCGTTGAACTGCGTGATCGAGCCCACATCACCCCGTGGTCAGGAGGTGGGGCACATTCCATGGCGAGGAGTCATTCACCTGTTATCTGTCGAACGATTGGACAATCAGCAACGAAATGTCGTCCGGGTCCGCCGCGTAGCCCGGCGCGGGTCGTCGCCCCACCCACCGCGTACCGCAACTGTCCATATTCTGAGATGTGCCTGAGCCCGCCTACGCCCGGCAGTAGGGTCCGCCGATATGGACGCGCTCTCGGGGTTGCTCGACGGGGTACGGGCTCGCGGAGCCTTCGTCCTGCGCCTGTCGCTGGATCCCCCGTGGTCGATGCGGATCCAGGACGGCGCCCTGACACTGATCTGTCAGACCGCCGGAACCTCGGTGATCGTGACCGACGAAGGTGACGAATTCCCCTTGTCCCCAGGCGATATCGCGCTCGCGAGCGGTGCGTGCCACTACCTTTTCGCCTGCTCCCCCGAAGTCGCGCCACAATTGGTCATCCACCCGGGCCAGCGCTGCACCACCCTTGCGGGCGAGGACATGCGCTTCGCGCTCAGCGTGGGTGTGCGCACCTGGGGCAACAGCGCCGCGGGTGCCGACGGCGTCGTCATCGGCGCCTACGAGGGTCGCAGCGAGGTCAGCTCCCGGCTGCTGAGAGCTCTACCCCCGGTGCTCGTCGTGCACCCGGACAGGCCCGCCACGCTGATCGGATTGCTCGCGGCGGAGGCCGGATGTGAGCGCGTGGGACAGGAGGTGTACCTGGACCGCTTACTGGATCTGATGCTGATCGACACCTTGCGCAGCTGGTTCGACGGCGCAGGCGAAGCACCGCCGTGGTGGGGCGCCGCCGACGACGCGATCGTCGGCCCGGCCTTGCGGCTGATCCACCACCATCCCCGGCACGCCTGGACCGTGGCGAATCTCGCCGCGGCGGTGGGTGCCTCGCGTGCAGTGCTGGCCCGCCGGTTCACCGATCTGGTCGGCGAACCGCCGATCGCCTTTCTCACCGGGTGGCGTCTGGCGTTGGCCGCCGATCTGCTCCGGTCCGGTGACCGGACCATCGCCGCGGTCGCCGATCACGTCGGCTACGGCACACCGTTCGCTCTCAGCACGGCATTCAAACGCGCGTACGGGATGAGTCCGGCCGCGTACCGCGAGGCCCACGCCGCCGATCAGGTGGCCGGCGCGGCGCCCGCCTGACGCCGCTTGGCGACGGCACCGGCCGCCGACGTCGCGGCG
Organism: Mycolicibacterium cosmeticum; assembly: GCA_016197365.1. Classification (GTDB taxonomy): domain Bacteria; phylum Actinomycetota; class Actinomycetes; order Mycobacteriales; family Mycobacteriaceae; genus Mycobacterium; species Mycobacterium cosmeticum_A. The sequence continues at coordinate 108,274 of JACPVS010000008.1, forward strand.
ATGGCGATCAGCGCACCGAGGATGAGCGCCGCCGGTTCGCCCGGTGCGAGCAGGTTCTGCTCGGTACCCAGCGTGGCCGCCGCGACCGGGACCCCGAGCTGGGCGGCCGCCAGCACACTCAGCGCCAGCGGCTGCCCGAACAGCCTGCCCGTGGTGTGGGCGGCGACGGCGCCGATCCCCAATGCCAGACCGAGGCCGATGAATTGGGGATGGTCGGCAAGTTCACGCACCTGCAGGGACGCGCCGAGCCATACGAAGAACAGCGGCGCGAAGAAACCCTCGGTGATGCCGAACAACTGGCGGGCCAGCCGGCGCGGCTCACCGATCGCCGAGATCACCAGCCCGAGCGCGAAGCCCGCCAGCATGATCGACACATGCGTGGCGATCGCCAGAGCCCCCAGACCGAACAGGAGGATCAGACTGATCCGCAGCTCCAGCGCCAGCCGATGGTCCTCGGAGTAGTGGTGTAGTCGTTTACGGGTGCCGCTGCGCTCGAAATGGCGCAGCACGACGAACATCACCACCGCGGCGATCGCGATCGCCGACGCACCCAGCGCCGCGCGCGCGGCATGACTGGGGTCGATCACCAAGGGCAGCAACACAATCGAGGCAGCATCGGCTATGGCGATCTGCGCCGTCACCGAGAGCACCGGCGGCCCGGTCAGCCCGAGGGAGTCGATCACCGGCAAGGCCAGTGCCGCCGACGAGGATGCCATCAGCACCGCGTACAGCAGGGCGTGCCCGGTGCCGAATGCCGACGCGGTCGCCACGCCCAGCACCGCGGCCACCGCTCCGACGGCCACCGCCCGCAGCGCCGCCATGCCCAGCGCGCCCCGCAACGCGGTATCGCGCACGGGCACATGCGTTCCGACGATGAACATCACCAACGCGAAGCCGATGTTGGCCAACAGCTTGAAGGTCGCATCGGTATCGTCGACGATGCCGAACCCGGTTCTGCCGATGACGATCCCGGCCACCAGTTCACCGACCACGACCGGCAGGCGCAATCGTGGGATGGCGGCCAGCGCGGGACCGGCCAGCCCGATGATCGCCAGCAGCGCCAAGGTGTCGAATCCGAAACCCGTCATCGCGCGACTACTCCTGCCACGACACCAGCCGGCACGGAATGGGCGTGTTCTCGTCGGTGAGGTAACTCGCGCACACCCGGTGATAGCCGTCGGCGATCTGCATCGGCACGTTCTGGGCATACCGACCGCGCACCAACAGGATCGGGGACAGCCGCTTGCCGTCGCTGATCTTCGCCAGGTCGTTGCGGACGTGCTGGTTGTTGTCCGGGAGCAGGGCGAGTTGCGCGGCCCGCAGGATGTCTTTGGCCGCGCGCTGCAAGGGTTTTGCCTGTTTCAGCGCCTCGACCGTGGCTGCCACCACCGCGGGCTCCGCCAGCATGCTGAGATAGTCGGCGGCGGCGTCGTAGTCGTGCTCTTCCGGCTCATCCAGCCACTTGACACCCATCCGGACACCCTAGTCCGGATGAGCTGGCAATCGGCTGGGAAATCAGGCGCCGATCCAGTTCCCGTGAAAGCCATAGGGAACGCGCTGCGGCAGATGGATCGTGGCGACGGGGTCGCCCCCGAAATCGGAGGCGTCCACGATCACCAGGTCGCTGCCGTCTCGCTCCGGGTCGTACACGTAGCCCAGGTACCACCCGTTGTTCTCGTCGGCCGGTCCGGCGCCGGGCACGAACACGGCCTCCCCCGCGCCGCCGGTCCCCAGATCATGTCGCACCGACGTTCCGGTGCTCAGGTCGTAACGGAGCCAGCCGTTTTCGCCGACTGCCACCGAATAACGGGCCGGTAGACCGGCCAGCCGGTCATCGATACGTGGGAACTCCACCCCGTTGTCGTCGAGCTGGCGATCGCGCACGGTGCCTCTCGCAAGGTCGATGCGCCATTCCCACAGCACCCCGTCGGTGTCGAAGTCGCCGGCTCGACGCCACAGCTCCGGGTACCGGACCGCATGCAGCACAATCGAATCACCGTCGTCATGGGCGTTGGCGACGTGGAAGATGTAGCACGGGTCGATCTCGAACCAGCGGATGTCACCGAAAGGGTCGCTGCGGCGTAGCACGCCCAATCGGGCTCCATAGGAGTCGCTCCAGCGGTAGGGCATGTCCCGTTCCCCGCTCACCGCGATGTCCATATCGAAGACGATGGGCAGGTCCAGGAAGACGACATGCTCTGCGGTCAAGGCGAAGTCGTGCATCATCGTCAGCGCGCCGACCTCGATGGGCCGGTTGATGATGAGCTCACCGGCAGCATCGGCGCGGTGATAGGTGACGTGCGGGGCGAAGATGCTGCCGTAGCCGAAGAAGTGCAATTCGCCGGTGGTGGGGCAGATCTTGGGGTGCGCGGTCATCGAGTCGTTGAGCTTGCCGCCGAAGTCGTAGGCGCCGACGGTCTCCAGTTCGGCGGTGATTTCGTAGGGAAACGACGATTCGACCAGCGCAAGCGTCTTTCCCGCATGGTTGATGACGTGGGTGTTCGACGACGCGGCGCGCAGATTGCGGGTGCCGTCGCTGTTGTACAGCGGGAAATCCTCCTTGAAGCTGTCGGTGCGCACCCAGCGGTTGCGGTACCACTTGGCCGCGCCGCCCTCGACGCGCACGCCGTGGATCATGCCGTCGCCCATGAACCAGTGCGCCGATTCCTGGCGTGGATTGGGGCCGTTGCGCAGGTACCAGCCGTCGAGTTCGGGTGGGATGACGCCGTCGACGGGCAGGTCGTACTCGGTGAGTTCGTCGGCGACGGGCGCGTAGTTCTCCCGGCGGAAGAAGTCACCGGTGGTGGGCAGTCCGGTGGATGCGGAGGGCTGAGTCATAGCGCAACCCTGACATTCCACTAGTGACATGTCAATAGTGGAATGTAGGATTCGTGGATGAGCTTGCGAATCGCCGCGCTGGGCCTCCTGGTCCAGCACCCCGGCAGCGGATACGACCTACTCAGACGATTCGAGAAGTCGATGGCCAATGTGTGGCCGGCGACCCAGAGTCAGCTCTACGGCGAGCTGAACAAACTGGCCGCGGCCGGCCTGATCGAGGTGGCCGATACTGGTCCGCGCGGCCGAAAGGTGTACCGCGCCACCGATTCCGGACGCGAGGAACTACGCCGTTGGCTGGTCAGCCCCCAGGACGACCCGCCGTATCGCAGCCCCGGACAACTGCGCATCTTCCTGCTCGGCGAGCTACCCCGCGACGGCGCCGCCGGGCACGTCCAAGCGCTGGCCGACCACGCCCGTACGGAGATCGGCCGCCTGGAGGCGCTGCGCGCGCAGCTGCACTGGGACGACTCCGAGGAGTCCTTCTACGGCTTGGCCGCCCTGGAACACGGGCTGCGCTACAACGCCATGCAGGCCGAGTGGGCCGAATGGCTGGTCAACGCCATCGTCGATCGAACTTGATAACTCGTAGTTGCATCGCGATAGTTTCCGATATATCGTTACTGCATCGGAAGCGCACACGGCGCTTCCCGCCAGAGAAAAGACACAGACATGAACACCCCATTCACACCCCCCAATCAGCCCTTCGGCTTCGGACCGGGCTTCGGTCCCGGCGGTTTCGGCCCCGGTGACCGACGAGCACTGCACGAGCAGCGTCGACACGCACGCCGCGAGTGCAGGGACCAGATCCGCGAACACGGCGGTCCGCAGGGTCCGTTCGGCCCCGGCTTCGGACGCGGCGGCTTCGGCCCCGGTTTCGGGCCGTCCTTCGGACCGGGTTTCGGTCCCGGATTCGGCCCTGGTGGCCCCAGAGGACGAAGCCGCGGTGGCCGTGGCGGACGCGGCGGCGGTCGAGGTAAGCGCGGCGACGTGCGTGCCGCGATCCTCACGCTGCTCACCGAGCGGCCCATGCACGGGTACGAGATGACCCAGGAGATCGCCACCCGCAGCAACGATCTGTGGAAGCCGAGCCCCGGCTCGGTCTACCCCACGCTCCAGCTGCTGGTCGACGAAGGCCTGATCACCCCCGCCCAAAGTGAAGGCAGCAAGAAGACTTTCGAGCTGACCGACGAGGGCCGTGCCGCCGCCGAGAAGATCGAGACCGCACCGTGGGACGCCATCACCGAAGATGCCGACCCCAACGCGGTGAACCTGCGTGCCGCGCTCGGCCAACTGTTCGGTGCCGTCGCCCAAGCGGTGCACACCACCGGCGACGAGCAGCAGCAGCGCATCCTCGACATCGTCAACAACGCCCGCCGCGAGGTCTACCAGATCCTCGGCGAGGAGTGACTCCGACGGTGGGTCTGCATAACCTGAGGGGTATGCAGACCCACCCGCTCGGTCCGTTCGACGTCGCGCGCATCGGATTCGGCGCAATGCAATTACCCGGCCCCGGTGTCTTCGGCCCACCAAAGGACCGCGATCAGGCACTCGCCGTACTGCATCGCGCCGTCGCCTTGGGCGTCAATCACATCGACACCTCCCAGTACTACGGCCCCGACGTCGCCAACGAACTCATCCACGAAGCCCTGCATCCCTACCCGGCCGACCTGGCCCTGGTCAGCAAGGTCGGGGCCTGCCGCGACGCCCAGGGCGGCTGGTTGCCCTACGACCAACCCGACGAGCTCCGGCGGGGCATCGAGGACAACCTGCGTGCCCTTCAGATCGATCGGCTGGCCGCGGTCAACCTGCGGATCATGCCGCCGGGCGACGCGCCCGACGAGATCGCCACGCTGGATCCGCAAACTTTCGGCCCTCAGCTCGACGCGATGATCACCGCGCGCGACGAGGGCCTCATCTCGGGGATCGGCCTGAGCAACATCGGGCTCGATCACCTCAAGTTCGCGCTGGGGCGCACCGAGATCGCCTGTGTGCAGAACGCTTTCAACCTGTTGGACCGCACTGCCCAGCCCGTGCTCGACCTGTGTTTCGAGCACGGCATCGCGTTCGTGCCGTTCTTCCCGCTGGGATCGGGTTTCAATCCGCAGAACCCGGTGCTGAACAACGAAATCGTCACCCACGCCGCCGCCGACCTCGGCCGCACCCCGGCCCAGATCGTGCTGGCGTGGACGCTGTCGGTGTCACCGCACGTACTGCTGATCCCGGGTACCTCCTCGGTGTCCCATCTGGAGCAGAATCTGGCGGTCGCCGAGATCGAACTGCCCGACGAGGTGAAGAGCCGCCTCGATAGCATTTCCGGACGATGAATATCGACGATCTCACCGGCTACGCGATCCCCGTGATCGTGGCCGTTCTCACCGGACTCGGCGGTGTGCTCGGCGTCAGTTTTCGTGACGCCGACGCCACCGAGCGCCGGCGTGGCATGTGGCTGTACATGCTGGTGCTGCTCACCGCGATCGCCACCTCCGCGGCGCTGAACTCGGCGTCCGGGTTCGGCAAGCCGCTCAGCGCCGTCCTGATGACCATCGCCGCGTGCGCCGTCGCCGTCGGCACGCACGTGCTGTGGCGCCGGATCGTGTTCGACGCCCCGGAACGCAACATGAAGATCGCCATGACTGCAGTGGGATTGGCTGTCGTCGTGATCATTTCGTCGGTGACCTACACCTACATCTCGGGCAAGGGCTGCCGGCAGGCGCAGACCCTGATCGCCACCAGCATGGCGCAGTCGGCGTTCGTCCTGCCGTCGTTCGCCAACCAGGGCCCGACCAGCGGCGACTTCCAGAAGTGGTCCCGCGACCTGCATGATCAAGCCGCACAGGTCACCGCGGGGGACATCACGCCACAGGTGAAGGATCTCGTCGACCTGGCCGACCAGATCACCGCGACGGTACAGATCGGCGACACCGGCACCCACGCACTGCTCGGTGCGCGGTTCTACGACGTGCTGCGGGTGCTCCTGCAAAAGTGCCAGAACATCTGAAAACCGTGGCAGCCGACAAGTTCTCCGACATCGACAGCATGCCCCGCGGCGGGCCGGACGCCTCCTGCGTCGACCGGTTGCTACAGACCGACCGGCCCGAGTACCTCGACCGCGATGACGTGGACCCGCGCGTCAAGCGCAGCGTCATCGCCGCGTTGGACTGGACCGGACGGGTGTTCGGCAACCATGACCAGTTCGCCCGCATCGTCCTGGACGAGGTCGCCGACGTCGCGGATCCGCGGATCCTGGAACTCGGCGCCGGGCACGGCGCACTGTCGGCCACCGTATTGGAGCAGCATCCCACCGCACGGCTGACCGTCACCGACATCGAGGCGGACTCGGTGGCGGCGATGGGCGCCGGCGTCCTCGGCCATCATCCACGCGCCCAGGTGCGCGCGATGGATGCCACCTCGATCGAAGCGGCCGACGGCGAGTTCGCCCTGGCGGTGTTCGCGCTGTCCTTCCACCATCTGCCGCCGGGCCTCGCGGCGCAGGTACTCGCCGAAGGCACCCGCGTGGCCGACAAACTGATCGTCATCGACCTACCGCGGCCGCCGTCCCCACTGCATCTGCTGCGGCTGGCGACGATGCTGCCGCTGGCCCCGTTCGTCCCGTTCGTGCACGACGGGGTGATCAGCTCGCTGCGCTGTTACAGCCCGTCGGCCATGCGGGCACTGGCCGCGCACGCCGGGGTGGACGTGACCGTGCGCGCCGGTCTCTTCGGTCCTCAGGTGTCGGTGGCCACCCGCGGCTAGGCTCGGGCCCGTGGGTGACGACGTCACACAGACCGACTTCAGCCGGGCCGAGCGCCGCGAGTACCGGCGCAAGGTACAGCTGTGCCTCGACGTCTTCGAAACCATGCTGTCGCAGTCCAGTTTCGAGTTCGACCGGCCACTGACGGGCATGGAGATCGAGTGCAACCTGGTCGACAGCGCGTACCAACCGGCCCTGCGCAATGCCGAGGTCCTGGCGTCCATCGCCGACCCGGCCTACCAAACCGAATTGGGCGCTTACAACATCGAATTCAACGTCCCACCGCGCCCGCTTCCCGGCCGGGCGGCGCTGGACCTGGAGGAAGAGGTCCGGGTCAGCCTGAACGCCGCCGAGGCCAAGGCGGCCGAAGACGGCGCGCACATCGTGATGATCGGGATCCTTCCGACGTTGATGCCCGAACATCTGAGTGCGGACTGGATGAGTCCGTCGACGCGCTATCAAGCCCTCAACGATTCGATCTTCACCGCCCGCGGTGAGGACATCGACATCGACATCGCCGGGCCGGAGCGGCTGGCGGTGCAGTCGGCCGATATCGCCCCCGAATCTGCCTGCACCAGTGTGCAATTGCACCTTCAGGTATCGCCCGCCGACTTCGCCAAGAACTGGAACGCAGCCCAGGTGCTGGCCGGTCCGCAGTTGGCGCTGGGCGCCAACTCGCCGTATTTCTTCGGACACGAGCTGTGGGCCGAGACCCGTATCGAGCTGTTCACCCAGGCCACCGACACCCGCGCCGACGAACTGAAGACCCAGGGGGTGCGGCCCCGGGTGTGGTTCGGGGAACGCTGGATCACGTCCATCTTCGATCTGTTCGAGGAGAACGTCCGGTATTTCCCGTCGCTGCTGCCCGAGCTGTCCGACGAGGACCCGGTCGCCGAGCTCGCGGCCGGGCGTTCACCGCAGCTGGCCGAACTGCGGCTGCACAACGGCACCATCTACCGGTGGAACCGTCCGGTCTACGACGTCGTCGACGGCCGCCCGCACCTGCGGGTGGAGAACCGGGTGCTGCCCGCCGGACCGACGGTGGTCGACATGCTGGCCAACTCGGCGTTCTACTACGGGCTGTTGCGCACGCTGTCCGAGGAGGACCGCCCGGTGTGGACGAAGATGAGTTTCGCTGCGGCGCAACATAATTTCACCGCTGCGGCACGACGTGGCATGGACGCCCGGCTGTACTGGCCGGGCCTGGGCGAGGTGACTCCCGACGAGCTGGTGTTGCGCGAGTTGCTCCCACTCGCCGACGAGGGCCTGCGCCGGTGGAGCGTCGCCGCCGACGTACGTGACCGCTATCTGGGTGTCATCGAGGGCCGCGCGAAGACGGGGCGCAACGGCGCCGCCTGGCAGACCGCAACGGTGCACGCCCTGCAGGAGCGCGGCCTGACGCGACCCGAGGCGCTGGCGGAGATGCTGCGTCTGTACTGCGAGGCGATGCACAGCAACGCCCCCGTCCATACGTGGGAGACACCCGCCCCCTGACGCGGCGTACGTTGGATGCCATGGCATCTGAGGTTTTGGACTGGGACGGCGCATACCGGCAGGACGGCACCTTCGAGGGTCCGCCGCCGTGGAACATCGGCGAGCCGCAACCCGAACTGGCGGCCCTCATCGCGGGCGGAAAGGTCCGCAGCGACGTGCTCGACGCCGGCTGTGGACACGCTGAATTGTCACTGTCGCTGGCGGCGCAGGGCTACAACGTCGTCGGCCTGGATATTTCGCCGACTGCCATCGCCGCGGCGAATCGTGCAGCCCAGGAACGCAATCTGAGCACCGCGGCGTTCGCTCAGGCGGACATCACGTCGTTCACGGGATACGACGGCCGGTTCAGCACCGTCATCGACTCGACGCTGTTCCACTCGATTCCCGTCGAGGCACGGGATGGCTACCTGCAGGCGGTGCACAGGGCTGCGGCGCCGGGGGCGTCGTACTTCGTGCTGGTGTTCGCCACGGGCGCCTTCCCTGCCGAGTTGGAGCAGAAGCCGCACGAGGTCGCAGAGGACGAACTGCGGGCCGCGGTGTCTAAGCACTGGACGGTCGATGACATCCGCCCGGCGTTCATCCACGCGAACGCCACCGCCATTCCCGACGAGGCACCGTTCGAGCTCACGCACGCTCTCGATGACAAGGGCCGGATCAAATTCCCGGCCTTCCTGCTCAGCGCGCACAAATAACGCTCAGATGCCGCCGCGGGACACCAGTTGTGCGGCGATGACGTTGCGTTGGATCTCGTTGGTGCCCTCCCCGACGATCATCAGCGGGGCATCCCGGAAGTAGCGTTCGACGTCGTACTCGGTGGAGTAGCCGTAACCACCGTGGATGCGTACGGCGTTCAGCGCGATCTCCATCGCCACCTCGGAGGCGAACAGCTTCGCCATCCCCGCTTCCATGTCGCAGCGTTCGCCACTGTCGTACTTCTCGGCGGCGTACCAGGTCAGCTGGCGGGCCGCGGTCAGCTTGGTGGCCATATCGGCCAGATAATTACCGATCGACTGGTGCTTCCAGATCGGCTTGCCGAAACTCTCGCGCTGCTGGGCGTAGGCCAGCGAATCCTCCAGCGCCGCGGTGGCCACCCCGAGCGCGCGCGAGGCCACCTGGATGCGTCCTGTCTCCAGGCCTTTCATCATCTGTGCGAAGCCCTTGCCCGGCTGCCCGCCCAGGATCGCCGCAGCGGGGATCCTGTACTCGTCGAAGGCCAGCTCACACGATTCCACACCCTTGTAGCCCAGCTTGGGCAGATCCCGCGACACCGTCAGCCCGGGGCCGTGTTCCACCAGCACAATGGAGATGCCCTTGTGCTGCGGTGTCGCGCTCGGGTCGGTCTTACACAACAGCGCGATCAGATCCGAGCGCCGCGCGTTCGAGATCCACGTCTTGGACCCGGTGATCACCAGATCGTCGCCCTCGGCTTTCGCGACGGTCGTCATCGCCTGCAAGTCCGAGCCGCCGCCCGGTTCGGTCAGCGCCATCGTCGCGCGCACCTCGCCGGTGGCCATCCTCGGCAGGTAGGACTGCTTCTGTTCCTCGGTGCCGAACAGGGTGAGCAACTTGGCCACCACGGTGTGCCCACCCATCGCCCCGGCCAGGCTCATCCAGCCCCGCGCCAACTCCTGGGTCACCTGCGCATAGCAGGGCATCGACACCGGGCTGCCGCCGTAACCCTCGGGCACCGCCAGACCGAAGATCCCGATCTGCTTCATCTGTTCGATCCAGCGCTCGGGGTATTCGTTGGCGTGCTCGACCTCTTGCACCGTGGGCTTGACCTCGCGGTCGACGAAGGCCCGCACGGTCTGGATCAGATAGGACTCTTCGTCGTTGAGCGCGGTCACCCGCTCACACTAACTACAGACCACCAGCGCCTGAGCGAACTGCTCCAGCTCCTCTTCGGTGACGTCGACGTGCGGGGACACCCGCAGCACGGCACGCGCGAGTTCGTATGGTGCGCGCACCAGTTCGCACGCGGTGGTGACGATGCGATGCTCGGCGATCAGCCGGGACCGGACCCGCGCCGGGACGGCGTCCCCGGTCGGTTCCAGGGTGGTCAGGGCGGTGGGTTCGTCGACGGGTTCGACGACGCGCCAGCCGGGGATGTCGGCCAGCGCGGTCCGCGTCCAGCGGCCCACCTCGGCCAGTCGCGCCCGCACCGCCGGTGGCCCGGCGGCCAGGTGCTCGCCGACCGCCAGCGCGTACCCGACGCGCGCAGCGATATTGGCCTCGCCGCTCTCCAGCGGTGGCAGCCGGGGTGCGAGACCCCGCGCGAATGCGGGCTCCAGCGCCAGTACCCCGACACCGCGCGGGCCGGCGAGCCACTTACGCGACGAGGAGTACAGCACGTCCGCCCCCACCGCACAGTCGAGATGGCCGAATGCCTGGGCGGCGTCGATCACCAGCGGCACCCCGAGATCCCGGCACACCGCGGCCAGTTCGGCCTGTGGCTGCGCGACCCCGCGGTGGCTGCCCAGGGCGGTCAGGTGGACCAGCGCGGGCGGATCGGCCCGTAGGACGTCGGTGGCCTCATCCACCAGGAGGCGCCCGAGGGGGTCGACGGGCAACGGTCGGACCGCGAAATCGTTGGCCGCCATGATCGCGAGATTGGGTCCGTACTCACCCGGCGGGCAGGCCAGCGTGCGCGGACCGGCCCAGCTGCTCAGCAGGAGATCCAACGCGTGGTTGGAACCCGTCGTGAAGACGACCTCGGCGTCCGGGATGGCGGCCAGCGCGCGTACCGCGTCACGGCCGGCGTCCAGCACCGGTGTGGCGGCTTCGGCGGCGACGTAGCCACCCACCTCTGCTTCATGGCGGGCATGGGAGGACGTCGCGTCGATCACGGCGTTGCTCTGCCGGGAACAGGCCGCGCTGTCCAGATGCAGTCCCGCCACAGGGGGCCGGGCGTCGCGCCACAGCTGCGCGAGGGTCATTTGACCGCCAGGGAGAGCCCGAAATCGCCCGCCGGGTCCGTCCACCAGTGTGTCCGGCGCAGGCCGGCCGCTGCGAGTTCGGCGGCCACGCCTTCGGGCCGGAACTTGCAGGACACCTCGGTCAGCATCTCCTCGCCTGCCGCGAAGTCGACCGTCAATCCGAGTGCGTCGATGTTAACGCGCTGGGCCGGAACGGATTTCAGCCACATCTCGATGCGCTCCAGTTCGCCGTTCCACTTGGCGACGTGCTCGAAGGCGTCGAGGTCGAAGTCGGCGTCCAGCTCCCGGTTCACCACGGTCAGCACGTTGCGGTTGAAGGCCGCGGTGACACCGGCGCTGTCGTCGTAGGCGCGCACCAGCCGGTCGGTGTCCTTGACCAGATCGGTGCCCAGTAGCAGCGCATCACCAGGCCGCAGCGTATCTGCCAGTGCCGCAAGGAAATGGGCACGCGGCCCGGCGGTGAAATTGCCGATGGTCGAGCCCAGGAAGATCACCAGGCGCCGGCCCTGCTGCGGGATGGCGCCGAGATCCTGTTCGAAATCGCCGCATACGGTCTCGATCTCGACGCCCGGATATTCGGTGCGCAGCGCGGCGGCGGCGTCGCTGAGCACACTGGGATCCACGTCGAACGGGATGAACCGGCGCAGCAGATCGCGACCGGTCCAGGCGTCGAGCAACAGCCTGGTCTTCTCGGAGGTGCCGCTGCCCAGCTCCACGAGCGTGTCCGCGCCGGAGGCCGCCGCGATCTCGGCCGCGCGGTCACGCAGGATCGACGCCTCGGTGCGGGTCGGGTAGTACTCCGGCAGTCGGGTGATGCGGTCGAACAGGTCGCTGCCGACGGCGTCGTAGAACCACTTGGGCGGCAACGTCTTCGGGGTCTGCTGCAAACCGTCGAGAACGTCGCGGCGCAGGGAGTTGGCCAACGAGAGGGTCATGGCGATCCTTCCAGAGGGGTGAGGGTGACCTGCCCGGCCGCCACCTGCACGAGGTGGCGGTCGGGAATGTCACGCCAGTCGGGGTCATCGTCAAAGGGTTCGCTGGCGAGCACCACGCCGTCGGCGCGCGCCAGCACCGACAGGGTGTCGCCCCACGTGGTGGCCAGCAGCCGGGAACCGTCGGCGGCCAGGATGTTCAGCCGCGCACCGGGATCCGCCGCGCCGACCTCGGCGACCGTGGCGCCCAGCGCATCCAGGCCGCGGCTGAAGATGTGCGCGGCCAGCACGGCGCTGTCGACGGTGGACTCGGCGTCCCGAGCCGGCGGCAACACCCCGCGGTCGACGATGCCGTTGTGCGACAGCAACCAGGTGCCGTCGGTGAACGGCGCGCAGGCCGACGGTTCGATGGGCATGCCGATGGTGGCCGACCGGACGGCGGCCACCACACAACCGCTGCGCAGCGCGGGCGCCACCGACGCGAACGAGGCGTCCCCCCAGAGCGGTTTGTCGCTGCGCCAGCGGTGCACACCCCCATCGGAGAAGAAGCCCACCCCCCAGCCATCGGCATTCAGCAGGCCGTTCTTCTGCCGACGTGGCGAATATGACTGCACCAGTAGACCTTCCGGCGGGTCAAGCACCAGTGCGGACACCGCCACCGGGGCGCCCAGCCACCCGAGATGCCTACACATCCCAGGCCAGTCTCACTCCGGAGAAGATCTGGCGCCGGATCGGGTGGTCCCAGTTGCGGAAGCTGGGCCGCACGATCCCGGCTCCCACCGCCCACGCCCCACCGCGCAGTACCCGGTAGTCACCCGCACCGGAGCCGTCGAAGAACGGTTCGCTGTACCGGTCGTAGATCATCGGGGTGAATCCCGGCCAGGGCCGCAACACGGAGCTGGTCCACTCCCACACGTCACCCAGCATGTGTTCGGCCCCATACGCCGACGCGCCGCCGGGGTAGGCACCCACCGGCGCCGGTCGCATGGCGGCACCGCCGAGGTTGACCAGATCCGCGGTGGGTTCGGCTCCGCCCCAGGGGAACCGGCGGCGTTCGCCGCGAGCGGGATCCCAGGCACAGGCCTTTTCCCACTCGATCTCGGTCGGCAGCCGGGCCCCCGCCCACGCCGCGTACGCCTCGGCTTCGAAGAAGCCGACATGCTGGACGGGTTCGTCAGCGGGGATCTCCTCGACGTGCCCGAACCGGGTGCGGGTGCCGTCCGGGTTCCAGAATGCCGGCGCCACCAGCCCTGCCTGCTGCCGGTGCTCCCACCCGCGCGGGGACCACCAGCGCGGCTGGTGGTATCCGCCGTCGTCGATGAACCCACGCCATTCAGCGACGGTGACCGGGACCCGGCCGATCCGGAAGGCGTCGACATGGACCGTGTGGGCGGGCCGTTCGTTGTCGAGTGAGTACGGCTCGTCGGATGCGTTGACGCCCAAGGCGAATGACCCGGCCGGTACGGGCACCGAGGTGCCGGCGACGGCGGGGCGGCCGGCGGGCAGGGACGACCCGGTTCCGAGGATCGGCGGCCCGGCGCGCAGGTTCAGCGCCTGCAGCATGGTTTCGTCGTGCTGATTCTCGTGGGAGACCACCAAACCGAAGCGGAACAGCTCGTCCTCGGTCCGGGCCGCATCGAGCGCATCGAGGGCGCGGTCCCGCACGGTGCGGCAGTACACCCGCGCGTCGGTGGGTGGCAGCAGGGGAAGCCGGACGCGGCTGGCGCGGGAATGCACGAACGCGTCGTAGAGCGCTTCGACGTCGGGGGCCAGCATGCCGGGCCGGTCCGGGTCGCCGTCGCGCAGCAGCCACAGTTCTTCCTGCTGTCCGATGTGGGCGAGGTCCCACACCAGGGGGCTCATCAGCGGGTCGTACTGGCGGTGCAGTTCGGCGTCGTCGAAGTCGACCAGTGCCAGGGTGCGTTCCCTGGCCCTGGTGAGCTCGGCGGCGAGCACCTCAGGTGACGTCACAAACCATCCTTCGCCAAGTGCGTGAGGACCGCGGGGATGCCGTCCGCGAGGACCCGATCGGAGAAGTCGTCGGCCGGGCTGCGGCCGGCCGTGACGTTCCGCAGTAACCGCTGCATCGGTTCGACCAGTTGCTCGGGTGCATGTTCTGCGGCGGCGCCCACACACCGGACGGCGGCGGCCTGCAGGCGCGGGTCGGCCAGCCCCACCCTGGCGGCCAGATCCCATTCCGTGGCAACAGGTTCGGTGGCCTGGGCGGCGATCTGCGCGGCCGCCGGGTGGTCCATCAGCGTCGCCAGCGTGAAGGCGACCGCCGGCCACACATCGTCGGGCACGCTGTCCAGGTAGCGGATCTCCAGCCACTGCCGGGGCCGCACCGGCGGGAACAGCGTCGTCAGGTGGTAGTCGAGGTCCGCGTCGGTGGGTAGCCTGCCACCCAGGGACGCGCGGCCGTCGGCCCAGTCGGCGAACGTCGCCCAGTCCGTCGCGGCCTCGGCCTGGCCGTCGCGACCCGCGACGCGCACCAGCATCACCGGGGCGCGTAGGGCATAGCGCGCCCAGTCCGCCCCGGGATCGTCACCGTTCTGGCCGAGCACCGGACCGCAGCGGGCGGCGTCGATCTGACCCCAGACACGCTGCCTGGTGCTGCGCCAGCCGGTGAACTGGCCACCGAGCAGCGGGGAGTTGGCCGACAGCGCGATCATCACCGGTCCCAGCGCATGGGCCAACCGCACCCGGTCGGCCCACTGCTCACGTGGGCCGGCTTCGATGTTCACCTGTATCGAGGCCGTCGAGGTCATCATCTCGGCGCCTGCGGTACCCGATCGGGCGAAGAAGCGCTCCATGGCCTGGTACCGGGCTCCGGGGTGGATGCGCTGTGCGGGGCGCAGCGGGTCCGTGCCCAGCAACACCAGGCCCAGCCCGCGGGCCGCGAACGCGCCCCGCAGCACGTCTCGATCTGCGGTGATCGCCGTGATCGCGGCAGACACCCCCGCCGCCGGCGGGCCGGACAGCTCGACCGCACCGCCGGGCTCGACCGTGATGGTGCTGCCGCCCGGTAACGCAGGCACCGACTCGATGGCGTCACCGATCTCATCCCAGCCCGGCCTGCGGGTGGGGTCTCCGACGTCGTAACAATGCGCTTCGAGTTCCAGGCCGACCACACCGACCGGGCCGTCCCGCAGACAGTCCTCGGCGACGCGCGCAGCCATGACGCCGGAAGCGCAGTCGACATCCCACGCAGCGGTGGTCATGCGTGCCGTTCCTCCCCGGTGGTCTGGACGCTAAGGAGCCGTTCTCACTATCTACCCTTTATCTTCCAGAAGAGTCCGACATATTCCCAAGGCTTTTGCGCACAGCTACTGACCCAGCGAGTTCTGCATGGCCCCCGCAAGCACGTTGACCGCGGGCCCGCCGTTCCCAGATTGGCAGACCTTGGCCTGCAGCAAAACATTGTCCCGCAATCTGGTCTGCGTGAAGCACCGCCGGTCGGTGC
Organism: Mycolicibacterium cosmeticum; assembly: GCA_016197365.1. Classification (GTDB taxonomy): domain Bacteria; phylum Actinomycetota; class Actinomycetes; order Mycobacteriales; family Mycobacteriaceae; genus Mycobacterium; species Mycobacterium cosmeticum_A. The sequence continues at coordinate 123,688 of JACPVS010000008.1, forward strand.
CGGCTTCCTGCTTGACCCAGACCGCGTCGGCGGGTGCGGCGGGTCCGCCGGTTAAGGTCCACACCTCGGTCACGAAGTTGTCCAGATGCATCGGGGTTGTCTGCCCCGAGCAGCCCACGGTGCGGTCGGTGATGCGGTGAAAGGCCCTGGCGGCGGCGTCAGCGGTGGCGAAGACTCCGACGGCCTGCTTGACCAGGTGGGTGGTGTCGGTCGCCGAGGTCTGCGCCAGCGCGCTGTTGAACGATGCGAGGTCGGGATCGTCGTACACCTCGGGTAGGCCGATATCGGCCCAGTTGTTGCACGCCGGGTTCTCGACGGAGAACGCCTGGATGGGGTCGGTGAAGTCGGTTCCCCATCCCAGCGGCGCGCCGATGATGTTGGCCACCGAGCCCTTGGGCAGCACCGCGTAGTTGACCACTCCGGGATCGGACGGCCTGGCCCACGCGGGGGCGGCCAGGATGACCGCCGCGCATACCCCGGCCGCAGCTGCTGTCAGGCGCATGGCATCGATCATGCCAGGGTGCAGAGTCCCCTAGAAAAGTGTCTGGGTGCAGTAGGTGCGGGCCGGTGCGGGATACGGCCAGGCGTAAGAGCCGACGACGGCGGGGCAGGCGGACTGGTCGCGGATGTCGAGTCGCTGGGTGATCTGGACGACCAGTGCCGATCCACGGTCGGCGCAGTCGGCCTTCTGTACGACGCCGATCGGCATCTCCATCGTGTAGCAGTGCTGGGCAACGAGATTGGGCACCAGGCACAGCCGGGCGGTGCCCGGTTCGGCCAACTGCGTTGACAGGTGCTGGTATTCGTTGCTCGGGCAGTTGCCGTTGGCGTCGGCGGTGGCACCCACGGTGTAGCTCGGATCGGCGGTGCACGGCGACTTGTCGGCACGGGCCTGCGAATCCGGGGTCGCCGAGGGGATCTGAACGCAATCCCCCACCGCGAAGATCGTCGACGTCGCGATGTCGGCGGGCTGACCGCGGAATCCGCAGGAGGACAGGATCGCTGCTAATACCACAACGCCGACCATCAGCACGGTAGGCGACGGTCGGCGTGTCATGGTTAGCGACACTCTCACGAGTCGGCCGCTGCTGCCAAGCGGTCACGGGGATTCTCAGACCCCCGTGACCGTCCTCTTAAGGTCTCAGGGGCGCGGGGCGCCGGGACCCTGCTGTCCTCCCGGTCCGCCGGGGCCCTGCGGCCCACCTTGCTGACCACCCGAGCCGGGGCCGTCGCCGCGCTCTCCCGGGCCGCCCGGACCGCCGCGCTCACCCGGGCCACCCGGGAAGAACATGTGCGGCGGGCCCATCGGCGGGCCCTCCCGGTGGAACATGCCCGCCTCGTGGTGCGGACCGCCGTGGTGACCGCCGTCGGAGGTCTTACCCAGGTAGAACCCGGAGAAGAACACCACGGCGACGATGAAGGTGGCGCCGGCGGCGATTCCGACCCAGGCCACCGCCTGGAACAGCTTGTTGTGACGTTTGCGCTCCACGACGACCGGCTCCGCGGGCGGAACGGTCGTCACCGGGGCGACGGGAGTGGTGGGGGTTTCGGCTTCTTCGCTCATGCTTTCCATGATGCCGACGTGCGGCAATGCGCCAGATAGCTCAGCAATATGAATCAGCTGTGAGATGGCGGCACGTCGTCGACCGGTGCGGTTTCCACGAGCAGCGACATCCCGTGGTGCGCGGGCATCTCGACGCCGAAGCTGTGCAGGTCGTCGACCGCGGCGATGACCTTGCCGCTGAACATGTCCGACACCACCGCGCTCGGCGGCAGGTGTTCGGAACGGACGGTGCCCGCGATGTCTTCGTTGGCGAAGTTCAGCACCGTCAACTGCAACTGGTTCGGATCGTCGAGTTGGTGGACCATGACCAGCATGCCGCGCTGGGACACCTCGGGGATGTCGATCTGCCTGCTGGTGGCGATACCGAAGTGCGTACGTACCTTCAGGATCGCCTGGAGCTGACGCAGGAAGCTGGTCTCGTCGGCGAGTTGCTCCGGTATGGGTCCGTACAGGCTGACGCCGCGGGGCATCCCCGCGCCCGAGTGGGTGGCCTCCGGATTGACGCCCATCAGGTCGTGGGCGGCACGGTGGATCCAGCGGGTGTCCCCGCCGCGCAACAACTCTCCGACCTGTTCGGACGGCAGCGTCAGCATTCCGCACAGGTCCCATCCCGACAGCGCGAACACACCAGGCTGCAGGGCGTTGAACATCGCCATCAGCAGATGTGCCCGACGGATGCGGTCGAGATCGCCGATGTCATCGAGATCCCTGACACCCAACGTTGCGGCGATGACCGTGGCCGTCGTGCAGGCGATCCCGTTGGTGGTGAACACCAGGTTGTAGGGCGCGCGCGGGCCGGTGAGCGCCTCGGTGAGGTCGGTCCTCACGGCATGGCCGAGTTCCTCACCGGTGACCTCCTGACCCTTGTAGGTGAAGACGTCGTCGCGGTGCCCGTTGGACCAGTGCACCAGTTCGTAGGTGAGCTCGTCGTGATTCTGCAGCGCATGCACCAGCGAGGCGGGGTCCACATCGGACTCCAGCGTGGTCCGCAGCGTCAGGCGCAGGAATTCGGTGTCCGCGGTGGCCAGCGCGTGCTGGTACGCCGGCCGATTGATGAAGTCGTAGGACAGATCCGGGCCGGCGACGCTGTTGTCCCGGATGTCGTCGATGGTGAGGTTGAGCTCCTGGAAGGTGAACCCGCCGAGCTTGCGCACCATGCTGCCGATGAACTGATTCGCCGCCTGGGACAGTGGGTGGCCCTCGGACCAGCCCACGTCGTCCTCGGCCGACTTCTCCGCGCCGAGAAAGCCGTTGGCGTCCAGCCGCAATCCGCCGGTCCCCAGGTCCGACAGCGAATGGAGCGCGTCGCCGATCACCAGCCGCATCCCGGCGAAGCTGGGGTCCAGCCAGTTGATGGAGGGCTGACCGTCCTTGAAGTAATGCAGGTAGACCCAGCGCCGCTCGACGCCGTCGACGCCGACGATCGGACGCGTGACACTCCAGTTGGTCTCTTTGATGCCCTCGGCATAGAAGATGACGCGCTGCAGGCGGCCGATGATGTAGCCAGCCTTGTCCAGCCAATCCTCGGTGGCCGCATCGACATTCACCGAATCGGCCCCCGCGGGAACGGCGGGCAGGTTCTCCCAGTCCCGGGAGTCGATCTCGACCATGTGATAGATGCCGGGGTAGTCCGCGTACTTCATCTCGGCGAGCCGGAAGTCGGCGCCCTTACCGGTGTGCCCGGGCACGATGTCGTCGATGATGGTGCCGCCGTACCAGTTGGCCGACCCGCACATCTCGCGGAACTCTTCCTCGGTCCCGAAGGCGGGGTCGATCTGGGTGCTGATCCGGTCGAAGTGACCGTCCACGCTGGGCGTCAGCTGCCAGCCGGAGATGCCTCCCGCGCGCTTCACCGGCCCGGTGTGGACAGCCTGAATACCTATTTGCGCAAAGGCTTTCCACAATTCCTTGTCGGACATCGCCTTGAGGAACGACTCATCGGAACGCGTGATCAAGGACAGTGGATAGGCCGTGAACCACACCGAGGCGGTGTCGACGGCCGAGCGCGGGTTCGGCCGTGCGAACGGGTTCTGCCACATCGACCCCTGCCCGGAGAACTGCTGGCTGATCTCGTTGGCGTCGGCCAGCATCGACTGTGACAGCAGCCAGGACACGTAAGCGGGGTTCTCCCCCGTCGGCGAACCATCCTGAGCCAGGGACCGCCGCACGAACGGGGTACGCACCCGGGGCCGCGACCGCAAGGTCTTGGGTCGCGCCGGGTGCAGGTACTCGTCGAAGGTGATCTCGGTGGGCTCGTTCGGCTGCTCGTCAGACGAACCAGCGGAAGCAGCGACCGGCTCCGGTGGTTCAGCTGTCTGCGACGACATCTGTCTCCTCCCTCACCTGGCATGACGGTGCTGCCCCGTTGGGCAGTATTACCGGACCCCGCCGTCTTGAAACCTGTGGACGCGCCGGGCTGACGCCGCCTCGATGCTACGCGAACGCCGCCCGCCGCAACGCCTGCGCGCTAACCCGTTGCGGCCCAGGGCTTCAGCGGATTCACCGCGAATTGGATCACCCGGTACGGGGCGTTGTCCGCCGGTGCGGTGTGCCACTGACTGACCAGGACCCGCAGTTCATCGAGCGTCGACGCAGGTGAGATGTAGCCGCCGTACGGCTGGGCCAGGCTGTTGTCCCCCGGTGCAGGCAGATCCTCCGGCGCATCCGGCCACGGCGAGCCGACGGCCACCGTCGTGACCGGCGCGCTGCCGAGGCGGGTGGGGTCGTCGGCTACCCGCACCTCCATGTTGCCGGTGGTGGAGTTGAAGTAGGACAGCACCGTCTTGCCGTCGATCTGGCGCACGCTGAGTTCACCGGTCTGGTCACCCCACAGCGGGGTGGGTGGCCGACCCCAGCCCTGGGTCGCCGACCAGCCCCGCCACCGGCCCCGGTCGGTGAATTCCTTCGGCGGGACGCGATACAGGTAGGCCGGGCTGCTGCGATCGAAATTGTTGGCCACGATGTACACCCAGCCGGTGGCCGAGTCGTGGGTGGGGACGGGGTCGTAGTATCCGCTGATCTGCGACTGCGCGCCCCCTGCATAGGTGGCGTCGCGCTGCGATTTCGGCACTGTCGGCCAGTTGGGTTGCGCCGCATCCGCTTTCACCAGGCGTGACGATTCGGGTTTGAGGTTGCGCGTGGTGGTGACCAGCAGATAGTTCTCGCGGTTGATGGACACGATGCCGGCAGGCAGCACCGACGCGAGGGGCGGCTTCGGGTCGGCCAGCAGCGGTGTCGACGCGCCGGTGACCCCGGTGACGCGGAGTTCGGTGGCGATCGAGTCGGGGTCGATGTGCAGCGCGACGGGCGAGTACCAATTCCCGAACCCCACCCCCTGGCCGGCGAAGCTGTCACCGCACACCTGCAGCGTCCGGCTGGGGAATTCCATGAACTCACACAGGTCGGTCGCGCCGATACCGTAATCGCCGGTGGCCGTGCCCGTTCCGGCCACCGGGCCGAGGCGGATCACCTGGCCGGGGGCCAGGCCCAGGTCGGCATGCACGGGTGGGGCGCACACCAGCGCCGAGATCGACGTAAGGGCACACACCACTCGCGCTCTGGCGCCCACCTGTGCGATTCGGCGCAAGGGGATCAGAGCTGGGCGGCCAGCAGTTCGGCGATCTGAATGGTGTTCAGGGCGGCGCCTTTACGCAGGTTGTCGCCGGAGACGAACAGCGCCAGACCGCGACCGTCCGGCGCCCCGGGATCCTGGCGGATCCGGCCGACCAGTGACTCGTCGGCGCCCGCAGCCGCCAGCGGCGTCGGTACGTCCACCAGCTTCACCCCCGGCGCGCCCGCCAGCAGTTCGCGCGCCTGCGCAGGCGAAAGCGGTTCGGCGAACTCGGCATTGATCGACAGCGAGTGCCCGGTGAACACCGGAACCCGCACGCAGGTGCCGGACACCAGCAGCTCCGGGATGCCGAGGATCTTGCGGCTCTCGTTGCGCAGCTTCTGGTCCTCGTCGGTCTCACCCGAACCGTCGTCGACCAGTGCGCCGGCCAGCGGAATCACATTGAACGCAATGGGCGCAACGTATTTTACCGGCGCCGGGAAGTCGACGGCGCGCCCGTCGTGCACCAGTCCCTCGATGCCGCCGATGACGGCGCGCGCCTGGGTGGCCAGTTCTTCGACGCCGGCCAGGCCGGTACCCGACACCGCCTGGTAGCTCGACACGATCAGCCGGGTCAGGCCCGCGGCGTCGTGCAGCGGCTTGAGCACCGGCATCGCGGCCATGGTGGTGCAGTTCGGGTTGGCGATGATGCCTTTGGGAAGGGATCGAGCCCGGTTGGCGACATCTCTGGCGAAGTTGACCTCGCTGACCACCAGCGGGACCTCTGGGTCCTTCCGCCAAGCCGACGAGTTGTCCACGACGACGGCGCCGGCCGCGGCGAACCGTGGCGCCTGCACCCGTGACATGGTGGCGCCCGCGGAGAACAGCGCGATGTCCAGACCGGACGGGTCGGCGGTCTCCGCGTTCTCGACCTCGATCTCCTGGCCGCGGAACGTGAGCTTCTTGCCCTCTGAACGCGGCGACGCGAAGAACCGCACGGAGTCGGCCCGGAAGTCCCGTTCCTCCAGCAGTGCCCGCATCACTTGGCCGACCTGACCGGTCGCACCCACCACACCGATGTTCACCATCAGATACCACTGCCCGCGTACACGACAGCTTCCTCGTCGCCACCGAGGCCGAAGGCCTCATGCAGCACCGCGACCGCCTTGTCCAACTCGGTGTCCTTGATCAGCACCGAGATCCGGATCTCGGAGGTGGAGATCAGGTCGATGTTGATGCCCGCGTCGGCCAGCGCCTCGCAGAACGTCGCGGTCACCCCGGGATGGCTGCGCATACCCGCACCGACGAGCGACACCTTGCCGATGTGATCGTCGTAGAGCACGGCACTGAAGCCGATCTCTTCCTTGAGTGCGGTCAGCTTCTCGACCGCACCCGGGCCGCTCTCCCGCGAGCAGGTGAAGGTGATGTCGGTCTTGCCGTCCTCGACCTTCGAGATGTTCTGCAGCACCATGTCGATGTTCACATCGGCGTCGGCGACGGCACGAAAAACCTTGGCGGCGTAGCCCGGAACGTCGGGCAGCGCGACCACGGTGACCTTGGCCTCGCTGCGGTCGTGGGCAACTCCGGTCAGGATGGCGTCTTCCATGGGGATGTCCTCGATCGATCCTTTGACGATGGTTCCTGGCTTGTCCGAATACGACGAACGGACGTGAATCGGCACGTTGTAGCGGCGGGCGTATTCGACGCACCGCAACATCAGCACCTTGGCGCCTGCCGCGGCCATCTCCAGCATCTCCTCGAAGGAGACGGTGTCCAGATGCTTGGCGTTCGGCACGATGCGCGGGTCGGCGGTGAAGATGCCGTCGACGTCGGTGTAGATCTCGCAGACGTCGGCGTGCAAGGCGGCCGCCAGCGCGACGGCCGTGGTGTCGCTACCGCCGCGGCCCAGGGTGGTGACGTCCTTGCTGTCCTGGCTGACACCCTGGAAGCCGGCGACCAGGACGATCTTGCCCTCGTCCAGGGCTTCACGCAGTCGCGTCGGGGTGACGTCGATGATCTTGGCGTTGCCGTGGGTGCCCGTGGTCACGACGCCGGCCTGCGAACCGGTGAACGACCGGGCCTGCGCGCCGAGCGACTCGATGGCCATGGCGACCAGCGCGTTGGAGATGCGCTCACCGGCCGTCAGCAGCATGTCCATCTCGCGGGCGGGCGGCGCCGGGGACACCTGGCGGGCCAGATCGAGCAGGTCATCGGTGGTGTCGCCCATCGCGGAGACGACGACGACGACGTCGTTGCCGGCCTTCTTGGTTTCCACGATGCGCTCGGCGACGCGCCGAATCCGATCGGCGTCTGCCACCGATGATCCGCCGTATTTCTGCACGACGAGCGCCACTGTGTACCTCTCAACCGCCGGGAATGTCCACCCAAGGATAAAGGGTCGGCGCGATGGCTTTTACCCCTCCACCTGCCGGTAGCTTCAATAGTCATGAGTGATCGGCTCGCACGGACCAGTGTGCCCATCCATCCGCCGATCGCAGCCCGCTGGAGCCCGCGGGCATTCGACGCGAACGCGGTGCTCAGCCACGACGAGCTGACCGCCCTGTTGGAGGCCGCGCGCTGGTCGGCCACGTGGGGGCATCGCGAGCCGGTGCGCTACGTCGTCGGCATCCGCGGGGACGAGACGGGGACCAAGCTTGCGGACCTGCTCAAGCGGGGCAACAGCTACGCCCGCGCGGCGGGCGCGCTGATCCTGGTGTGCGCCGACGACGGGGAGGACGACCGCACGGCCCGCTATGCCGCCGTCGACGTCGGCGCGGCGATCGCATCGCTGTCCATCGAGGCGGTCGCCCGCGGACTGATCGCGCATCCGATGGCGGGTTTCGACACCGACGGCGCGCAACAGGTGTTCGGTCTTGCAGGAGGGCTGCGACCGTTCGCGATCGTCGCGGTCGGATCACTCGGTGACTACGCGCAGGCCGACGAGGCGATCGTGGAACGCGACAGCAGGCCGCGGGAACGGCTACCGCTGGAGCAGATCGTGCTCAACTGGCCGCTCAGAGGGTGAACCAGGCGGTGCCGTCGGAGACCAGATCGATGACAGCACCGCGGCCGAGATCGACGTGGTCGAGCTCGTCGATCTGACCGTCTTGCGGGCTCACCCGCACCGTTCCCGCCGCCGTGTTCTTGACGGTGTACCGGCCGGGACTACCCGACGGCAGCCACACCCGGGTGGCGCCGGCCGACAGGTAGACGCCTTCCTCGCCCAGCGTCACGTCCGCGCCGGTCACGGTGAAGACGGCCGTCCGGTTCGCCGACGTGTTGCCGGCGACACCGACGTGCTCACCCGCGGCGCGCACCGCGGCGACGGTGAAACCCCGGTTGTCCCATTGGTTTCCGGTGATCGCCAAGGTGTCCACGAATTCCGCATCGACGGCGTGCGACCACCCCGCGTCGTCGTCGGTGCAGGCGATGAAGTTACCGGTGATGCCGAACCCGGAGGTGCGGTGTTGCGCATCGCGCGAGTAGATCCCGATGGCCGGCCAGCGGCCGGCCTCCTCCTTGCCGCCGTTGGTGATGTTGTTGCCGACGATCTGCACCTGGGGCGCATCCTGGGCCAGCCAGTCCGGCATCGTGTAGATGACCGCCTCGCGGTGCGCGCCTTCACAGATGTTGCCGATGATGGTCAGTGACTTGTTGCCGCGCAGTTCTATGTTGTGGCGCGGGGACCCGTCGAGGTGATTGGCCAGGATCCGCACCGGACCCGCCTCCACCGAGAGGTTCGGGCCGGTCGAGCCGACGTTGTTGTTGACGATCCACGAGTCGTAGAACCGGTAGGTGGTGTGGATGCCGGTGCCGTCACACTGCTCGACGAAGTTGTCGTCGATCCAGTTGAGCAGGCCGATCGCGTTGGGGTTCAACGAGATTGCGAACCCCTGCCAGCGGCGCACCCAGCAGTGCCGCAGGTAGCTCTTGTCCAGGTCGACGACGACACCCGCGCCGCCGTGGCCGCCCGCATCGATCGTCAGGTTCTCGATGCGGCACTCGGTCCACGTGCCGGTGATCACGGTCGACGGTCCGGTGGCCAGCAGGGTGGAGGCCCGGTCGCCGTCGCCGACGAGGAACACCTTCGCGAAGTCGCCGGACAGGACGGTCGCCAGGGCGTAGGTGCCGGCGGGCAGGAACACCGTGCCGCCACCCGCGTCGTGCGCGGCCTGCAGAGCGGCCGTGATGGCCGGGTGGTCGTCGGTCGTGCCGTCCGCCGCAGCGCCGTACGTTCTGACATCGATCACCGCCATGCGTTCACGATATGGGCGGTCCAGCCGTAACGCGGCCGCAACAACAGGAAGCTGTCCACGTAACAGAAACATCGTCTACTGCCAGTGATCGGCCAGGCGGCCGCACCCCCTCAGGAGATGCTTATGGATACCGGAACCACCGCGTTCATGCTGTGTTGCATCATCGGCCTCACGATGATGATCCCCGGACTGGCGCTGTTCTACGGCGGCATGGTCTCGGTGAAGAGCTCGACCAACATGATGATGATGACCTTCGGCGCAGTGGCACTGGTCGGTGTGCTGTGGGTGCTGTTCGGGTTCTCGATGACGTTCGGGACCTCGATGGGCGGATTCGTCGGCAGCATCACCGAGTTCTTCGGCATGAAAGACCTCTTGGAGTCGCAGACCACCATCTCGGGTCTGCCGGTGAGCCTGTTCGCGTTGTTCCAGGCCCTGTTCGCGGCCATCACCGTCGCTCTGATCTCCGGCGCCGCCGCGGACCGGATGAAGTTCGGCGCCTGGATGGTCTTCGCTGGCCTGTGGGCCGTGCTGGTGTACTTCCCCGTCGCGCACTGGGTGTTCGCGTTCGACGGTGTCGTCACCGAGAACTCGGTCGGTGGCTGGATCGCCAACAACCTCAAGGCAATCGACTTCGCCGGTGGCACCGCGGTGCACATCAACGCCGGCGCGGCGGCCCTGGCCGTCGCGATCGTGCTCGGTAAGGCCGCCAACTGGGGCCAGCTGCGTAAGCCGCACAATGTGCCGCTGACCCTGCTGGGCGCCGGACTGCTGTGGGCCGGCTGGTACGCCTTCAACGGTGGCTCGGCACTGGCCGCGGGCAACTCGGCCGCCATCGTCATGGTCACCACCTTCGTCGCGACCTGCGCGGCGACGCTGGCCTGGCTGGCAGTGGAGAAGTTCAAGGATGGCCACGTCACCGGCGTCGGTGCGGCAGCAGGCGCCATCACCGGCCTGGTCGCCATCACCCCCGCCTGCGGTGCTGTCACCCCGGTCGGTGCGATCATCCTCGGCATCGTCGCCGGCGCCATCTGCCCGTTCGCCGTGGGCCTGAAGACGAAGTTCGGTTATGACGACTCGCTCGACGTCGTCGGCGTCCACCTCGTCGGCGGCATCATCGGCACGCTGATGATCGGCTTCCTGGCCAGCGACAGCATGCCGAACGCCAAGAACGGCCTGTTCTACGGCGGCGGGTTCGACCAGCTGTGGCGCCAGGCCGTCGCTGCGGGCGCGGTGGTCATCTACTCGTTCGTGATCGCCTACATCATCGCGATCGCGCTGAAGAAGACGATCGGCATCCGCATCTCGCCCGAGGAGGAGGAGAAGGGCATCGACACTCACGTCCACCGGGACGCGGCGTACGAGCTCGCACCCGCGTAGATCCCCGACCCGGCCCGGCCGGCGCAGCGTTCTGCGCCGGCCGGTCACCGGGCTTTCTTTGGCCCATTCAAGTTTCACCGTAAGATACTCTGGTTCACATTAGGAGACTGACATGCCGCCTGACCTCGGCACCCTTGCCACCCGGTCCGACACCAAATTCATCCTCGCGCTGTTCGTCGACCTGCGCGGAAAGCCTTGCGCCAAACTGGTTCCCGTCGAGGCGATCGACCAGCTGGCCACCGAGGGAGTCGGCTTCGCCGGCTACGCCGTCGGCGCCATGGGCCAGGAACCCAAGGACCCCGACCTGGTCGCGATCCCCGACCCGGCGTCCTTCACCCCGATCCCGTTCATCAAAGAGGGCCTTGCCCTGGTGCACTGCGACCCGCACGTGGAAGGCAAGCCGTGGCCCTACGCGCCGCGGGTCATCCTCAAGAGCCTCATCCAGCAGACCGCCGACGCCGGTTTCGAACCGTGGGTCGGTGCCGAGGTGGAGTACTTCCTGCTGCGCCGCGACGCCGGCGGCAACCTGGTCACGGCCGACGCCGACGACAATGCCGCCCAACCCTGTTACGACGCACGGGGTGTCACCCGGATGTATGACCACCTCACCGCGATCTCCACGGCGATGAACGCGCTGGGCTGGTCCAACTACGCCAACGACCACGAAGACGGCAACGGGCAGTTCGAGCAGAACTTCGCGTTCGCCGATGCGCTGACCACCGCCGACCGGGTGATCACCCTGCGCTATCTGCTGTCGATGATCGCCGCCGAACGCGGCATGGTCGCCACGTTCATGCCCAAGCCCTTCGGTGATCGGACCGGAAACGGCCTGCACCTGCACATGTCGCTCACCAGCGCGGGCACCCCGGTGTTCCCCGCCGACTCCGAGGCCCCCGACGCACGCGGCCTCGGCCTGTCCGAGACCGCGTATGGATTCATCGGCGGCGTCCTGGACCACGCCTGCGCACTACAAGCCGTCGTCGCCCCAACTGTCAACTCCTACAAGAGGACCGGGGCCACCACCACCGCGTCGGGCGCGTCGTGGGCGCCGCGCAAACCCAGCTACGGCGGCAACGATCGCACCCACTACATCCGGGTGCCGGACAACCAGCGGGTCGAACTGCGCGGCGGCGACGGCTCGGCCAATCCGTACCTGGCCATCGCGGCCGCTCTCGGGGCCGGCATCGACGGGATCAAACGCAGCCTCGACCCCGGTGACGTCGGGGCGCAGGGTCCGGCGACCTTGCCGCCCACCTTGCTGCACGCCATCGACGAACTCCAGGCCGACCCGGTGATCACCGGCGTACTCGACGCCGCAGGGGACGGCGTCTCGTCCTACTTCGCCGGTGTCAAACGTGACGAGTTCTTCGCCTACCACGGCACCGTGTCGCCGTGGGAAGTCGACCAATACCTGACCGCTTTCTAGAAAGGACCACCATGTGCGGGATCGTGGGGTTGCACCTGCGCACACCGGAGCTCTACCCCCGGCTGGGCGAACTGCTCACCGGAATGCTCTGTGAAATGTCGGACCGCGGTTCGGATTCGGCCGGGGTGGCCGTCTACGGCGACCCGGTCTGGTCACCGCCTGGCCGCGGTGCCGTGTCGGTCACCGATATCGCTGCGGCACCCGCCCTCGGACCGGATGTGACGGTGGTACAGGTCGATTCGACCTATGTCCTGACCGCCGACACCCCGTCGGAGGAATTGCTCGCGCGGGTGCGGGCGGCCTGCCCGGAGGCACTGATCTCCGGATTCGGTGCAGATCTGGCCGTGCTCAAGGGAGTCGGTGATCCGCGGGCCCTGACCGAGGGCTGGGAGCTGGCCAAGGCTCAGGGCTGGCAGGGCGTCGGGCATACCCGGATGGCCACCGAGTCGGCGGTGACCCCGTCGGGCTGCCATCCGTACACCGTCGGTCCGCAGCAGTGCCTGGTGCACAATGGTTCCTTCGCCAATCACGCCACCATCCGGCGCGAACTGCGCAGGGCGGGTGTGCACTTCGACAGCGAGAACGACACCGAAGTGGGCGCGAGGTTCGTCGCGAAACAACTGGCCGACGGGCGCGACGTGGAGAGCGCGCTCAAGGAGCTGTGCGCCACCTTTGATGGCTTCTACACGCTGCTGGTGTCCGATCGTGATTCGTTCGCGGTGGTGCGGGACGCCATCGCCTGCAAGCCGGCGGTGATCGCTGAGACATCCGACTGGGTGGCGATGGCCAGCGAGTACCGCGCGCTGGCCGGGCTGCCCGGCGTCGACGAAGCCAAGATCTGGGAACCGGAACCGGAGGTTGTGTACGCATGGACCAGATGACCGTGACGCAATTCGATGTACGCACCACGCCGTTGCGTGAGGTGAACTCGACTCTGCACCAACCGGATGTCAACGGCGAGTTCGTCATCGCCCACCCGGACGGCGCACACAACGTCGCCGTCGGACTCAACGCGCCGGTGCGGGTGAGCATCGAGGGGCACGTCGGGTACTACGCCGCGGGCATGAACCAGCTCGCCGACGTCGTCATCGCGGGCAACGCCGGCACCGGCGTGGGCGAGAACATGATGAGCGGCACCGTGCGGGTCACGGGCAATGCCTCACAGTCCGCCGGTGCCACCGCGCACGGCGGGCTGTTGGTCATCGAGGGTGACGCGGCGGCACGCTGCGGGATCTCGATGAAGGGCGTCGACATCGTGGTCGGCGGCAGCATCGGCCACATGAGTGCCTTCATGGCCCAGGCCGGGCGCCTCGTCGTACGCGGCGATGCCGGTGAGGCACTGGGTGATTCGATCTACGAGGCACGGCTCTACGTGCGCGGCGAGGTCGCCTCCCTCGGCGCGGACTGCGTGGCCAAGCCGATGCGTCCCGAACACCACACGGAACTGGCCGAACTGCTGGCCGCGGCCGGTTACACCGATGACACCGCGGAGTACACCCGGTACGGATCGGCCCGAAACCTCTATCACTTCCACGTCGACAACTCTGCGAGCTACTGACATGACTTCTGTAGACGACCGGGCCCGGCTGGGCCTGCGTGAATCCGCCACCTTCGACCGCCCCACCATCGCCGCGATCCAGCGGGCCGCGGAGACGGGGATCTACGACATCCGCGGCTGGGGCGCCAAACGCGCCCTGCCGCATTTCGACGACCTGCTGTTCCTGGGCGCGTCGATGTCGCGCTACCCGCTGGAAGGGTACCGCGAGCGCTGCGGCACCGATGTCGTGCTCGGCGACCGGCACGCCAAACAACCACTGCACCTGGATATCCCGGTCACCATTGCGGGCATGAGTTTCGGCGCGCTGTCCGGGCCTGCCAAGGAGGCACTGGGCCGCGGCGCCAGCGCGGCCGGCACTTCCACCACCACCGGGGACGGCGGCATGACCCCCGAAGAACGCGGGCAATCGAAGAACCTGGTGTACCAGTACCTTCCTTCGCGGTACGGGATGAATCCCGACGACCTGCGCAAGGCCGATGCCATCGAGGTGGTACTCGGCCAGGGCGCCAAGCCCGGTGGCGGCGGAATGCTGTTGGGGCAGAAGATCTCCCCGCGAGTCGCCGGGATGCGCACCCTGCCCGAGGGCATCGATCAGCGCAGCGCCTGCCGGCACCCGGACTGGACCGGACCCGATGACCTGACCATCAAGATCAACGAGCTGCGTGAGATCACCGACTGGGAGAAGCCGATCTACGTCAAGGTCGGGGCCACCCGCACCTATTACGACGTCAAGCTCGCCGTGCATGCAGGTGCCGACGTGGTGGTGGTCGACGGGATGCAGGGCGGCACCGCCGCGACGCAGGATGTGTTCATCGAGCACGTCGGCATCCCGACGCTGGCCGCTGTGCCGCAGGCAGTCCAAGCCCTGCAAGAACTCGACGTCCACCGGAAAGTTCAACTCATCGTGTCCGGCGGCATCCGCTCCGGTGCCGACGTCGCCAAGGCCTTGGCGTTGGGCGCCGACGCGGTGGCCATCGGCACGGCTGCACTGATCGCCCTGGGCGACAACCATCCCCGCTACGCCGCCGAGTACGAAAAGCTCGGCAGCGCAGCCGGTTTCTACGACGACTTCCAGGACGGCCGCGACCCCGCAGGCATCAGCACCCAGGACCCCGACCTGGCGGCGCGGTTCGACCCGATCGAGGGGGGCCGGCGGCTGGCCAACTACCTGCGGGTGCTCACCATGGAGGCCCAGACCATCGCCCGCGCCTGCGGTAAGGCGCACGTCACCCACCTCGAGCCCGAGGACCTGGTGGCCGTCACCATCGAAGCGGCCGCCATGGCCAGGGTGCCGCTGGCCGGCACGAACTGGATTCCCGGGACATGACCACCGCAGAGGTCGTGATCATCGGCGGCGGTTTGGAAGGCGCCGCGGCAGCGTGGGCCCTGAGCGGGCGCGGGATCAGCGATGTCTTTGTCGCCGAACGCAATACCGTCGGGTCCGGGATGACCGGTAAGTCCAGCGGTATCGTGCGGTGCCACTACGGCGTCAGCTCGCTGGCGGCGATGGCAGCGGTGGGACTGGAGGTTTTCGAGCAGGCGCAGGATATCTTCGGGACTGACATCGGCTTCCGGCAGACCGGTTACGTCGTCGGCGTCGGTGAACACAACGTGGACAGCATGCGCAAAAGCCTGGCTGCCCAACGTGAAGTCGGCGTGCAGACCGAGGAGATCGACGCGGCCGAGGTCGCCGCGATGTGGCCGTGGGCCGACCTGGAACCGTTCGCTGCCTTCGGCTGGGAGGCCCGGGGCGGCTACGGCGACGCTTATCAGACCGCGCAGGCCTTCTCGGTGTCTGCGCGCGCGGCCGGGGTACGGGTCCGGCAGGGCACCGAGGTCGCCGGGCTGATCATCCACGGCGACAAGGTCACCGGGGTGCGCCTGGCCGACGGCACGGAGGTGTCGGCAGGCACGGTCGTCGTCGCCACCGGGGTGTGGACCCGACCGTTCCTGGCACCCTACGGCGTCGACGTGCCCATCGAGGTGCACCGCGAACAGATCATGATGATCAAACCCGGCGTGGATGTCGGGCAGGTGCCGGTGTTCTCCGATCTGGTTTCCCTGCAATACATCCGGCCCGAACCGAACGGTGAGCTGCTGTTCGGGAACTCCGATCTGGTCGCGCTGGACATCGCCGATCCCGACGCGTACTCCAATCGCGCCGACGACGCGTTCGTCGACCTCACCGTCGACAAGATCAGTACCCGCTTCCCCGGGCTCACCGACGCCGCCATTGCCGGCAGCTACGCGGGTTGTTACGACGTCACCCCGGACTGGAATCCGGTGATCTCCCGCACCGGCATCGACGGACTCATCGTGGCGGCCGGGTTCAGCGGTCACGGCTTCAAGATCGCCCCTGCGGTCGGTCGCCTCGTCGCTGATCTGGTCGTGGATGGGCGCAGCGCGGACCCGCGGATCCCGGAGGCCGATTTCCGGTTGTCCCGGTTCGCCGAGGAAGATCTACTCAGGAGCCCGTACCCGTACGTCGGTGCGGGCGAGATGCGGTAGGACAGGAGTGCCCAGGTGAGCGACCTTCCCCTGCTTCGTAATTCCGGCACGGCGCGGGACCGGGATCCGCAGGCGCCGGCCGACGACCTCGAGTTCGAGGCGGCGATCGGCCGCAATGTGCGCCAGTTGCGGCTGGCGCAGGGACTCACCGTCGCGGAGATGGCCGCACGCGTCGGGATCTCCAAGGCGATGCTGTCCAAGATCGAGAACGCCCAGACATCCTGCAGCCTGTCCACGCTGGCGCTGCTGGCCAAGGGTCTCGACGTGCCGGTGACCAGCCTGTTCCGCGGGGCTGACGTAGAACGCCCGGCCGCGTTCGTGAAATCGGGCACCGGGGCGCGCATCGTGCGCAACGGGACCAAGGAGGGGCACGAGTATCAGCTGCTGAGCTCGCTGCGCGGCGAGCACAAACGCCTGGAATGTCTGCACGTGACGCTGAACGAGAAGAGCCGGACCTATCCGCTGTTCCAGCATCCGGGCACCGAGTTCATCTTCATGCTCGAAGGCGTGATGGATTACAGCCACAGCCGGTCGGTCTACCGGCTGCACTCGGGTGACTCACTGCAGATGGACGGCGAGGGCGCACACGGGCCGGTGGATCTGGTGCAGGTGCCGATCCGGTTTCTGTCGGTGATCGCCTTCCCGGACACCCAGGTCTGACTACTGCCCCTGGTAGGCGGCGTGGGCAAGGCTCGACGACTCCAGACCGGACACCCCACCCGCGGCGCCGAAGAGACCGAGGGCGGCCACACCGAGAACGCCGGCGGCCAGGATGGGGGCGGCGAGGGCCTTGGCGATTTTGTTCATCATTCGAGTTCCTTTGTCTGCGTATGCTGTTGATACAGACATTGCCGCGGAAGTGATCGCCGATCTGTCGGGTGACCGGTGGATGATGCGGAGGAGTCCGGCGTCCCCCGATCGGGGGAATCAGCCGAAGAGCTTGCCCGCGGCCACCGCGATATCGCCGACGGTGTCGCACCGCGCCGGGACGCTCTCCACCATGACGGACGGGCGGATCACCACATCGGAGGGTCGTTGGTAGTCACCGCCGAGCATCTTCCGGCGCATCGGAGCACCGACGAAGACACTCGCCGCACAGAACTGGGTGTCGACGAACACGTCGACCCCGTCTCGGCTGTGCTGCGACCGGGTGTCGGTGTCCGGCTCGAACAGCTGCGGCGCCAAGGTGAGACGAACAGCCGTGCCATCGGTCAGCGTGACGGCACACAGATGCGGCCGGGTCGCGCCGACATCCCACCGAGCCCCCGGCATCACCTGCAGGATCTCGCAGGGATCGCGCTCGGCGAGCGCGACCGGATAGGCCGACACACCGTCGCGGATGGGCGGCCGGTTCGCGTTTAGGATCGGCGCGGCCGACCGTCCGACCTGATCGGCGAACGCACAGGCCTGGTCGGTGATCGGAGAGATCCGGACCACCGGCTGCACCGGACCGGGCAGCGGCGGGGCACCGGGCAGGCGGGCGAGCAACAGCGGCGCCACGTACTGGCATGCCGCCCGGTCCAAAGTGCCCAACTCGACCTCGACACTGAGATAGCGGCGGGCGCTGTCACCGGCCACCTTGATGTCCACATCACATTCGCCGAATGCGAACATAGTTCCGACAGAACCGATTTCACCTACGCGGGCCAGCGCAGCGCGGGTCAGCAGGTCACACGGGTCGACGCGGCGCAGGGCCCGCAGATACGCGAGCCGGTTGCGTTGAGTCGGGCTGACCTGCTGACCGTAGGTGGGCACCGGGCCGGCGAAGAAGAAGGCGGGATCGGGTGCCGCGGCGTGTGGTGTGACATCGAGGGCGCGGGCACATCCGGCGAGGCCCAGTGCCATCACCAGGAACAGGACCAGCACTGACCGCACAGAGCGGGGTTTTGGCGCCACAGCTATGCGGAGTACAGTAACCCACGTGCAGCGGGTGCTCCTTCTCGGACGCCGCGACGGGGTCTGACCAGACCGGCAACCCGTCGCGGGTGTTTGGTGATGCGCCGGTCTGAAATCCACGGGATTGATCCCAAAGACTCCGGAGCAGACATCATGAACAGCCCAGACGCTTACTCTTCCGCCCGCACCATCACCACGCCCGCCGGTCCGCGCCGCGACGGCCAGCCCGCCTGGAACACCCAGCGCGCCTCCTCGATGCCCGTCAGCCGGTATCGCACCTTCACCGCCGAGGTCGAAGATGTCGCCCTGGCCGACCGCACCTGGCCGGACAACGTCATCACTCACGCCCCCGGTTGGTGTGCGGTGGACCTGCGCGACGGCAATCAGGCCCTGATCGACCCCATGAGCCCGGAGCGCAAGCGCCGGATGTTCGACCTGCTGGTGCGGATGGGCTACAAGGAGATCGAAGTAGGTTTCCCGTCGGCCAGCCAGACCGACTTCGACTTCGTCCGCGAGATCATCGAACAGGGCGCCATCCCCGCGGATGTCACCATCCAGGTGCTGACCCAGTGCCGGCAGGAGCTGATCGAGCGCACTTTCGAGGCGTGTGCGGGTGCCCCGCAGGTCATCGTGCATTTCTACAACTCGACGTCGATACTGCAGCGCCGCGTGGTGTTCCGTGCCGACCGCGACGCCGTCAAGAAGATCGCCACCGACGGTGCCACGATGTGCGTCGGCGAGGCCGCCAAATACCCCGAGACCAACTGGCGTTTCGAGTACTCCCCGGAGTCCTACACGGGCACCGAACTGGAGTACGCCGTGGACGTCTGCAACGCGGTGGCCGACATCGTCAA
This sequence comes from Mycolicibacterium cosmeticum, assembly GCA_016197365.1. GTDB lineage: Bacteria > Actinomycetota > Actinomycetes > Mycobacteriales > Mycobacteriaceae > Mycobacterium > Mycobacterium cosmeticum_A. The sequence goes on from JACPVS010000008.1 coordinate 142,677, forward strand.
GCCCACCCCGGAGTGGCCGCTGATCGTCAACCTGCCCGCCACCGTCGAGATGGCCACCCCGAACGTCTACGCGGACTCCATCGAGTGGATGAATCGCCATCTGTCCCCGCGGGACTCCATCATTTTGAGCCTACACCCGCACAATGACCGCGGAACCGGTGTCGCCGCAGCCGAATTGGGCTACCAGGCCGGTGCCGACCGGATCGAGGGCTGCCTGTTCGGCAACGGTGAGCGCACCGGCAACGTGTGCCTGGTGACGCTGGGCCTGAACCTGTTCTCCCGCGGGGTGGATCCGCAGATCGACTTCTCCAACATCGACGAGATCCGCCGCACCGTGGAGTACTGCAACCAGCTGCCCGTGCACGAGCGGCATCCCTACGGCGGCGACCTGGTGTACACGGCCTTCTCCGGCAGCCACCAGGACGCCATCAACAAGGGCCTGGACGCCATGAAGATCTCGGCCGACGAGCAGGACGCCGACATCGACGACATCCTGTGGCAGGTCCCGTATCTGCCCATCGACCCCAAGGACGTCGGGCGCACCTACGAGGCCGTCATCCGGGTCAACTCGCAGTCCGGCAAGGGTGGCGTGGCCTACATCCTGAAAGCCGATCACGGCCTGGTGCTGCCGCGCCGGCTGCAGGTCGAGTTCTCGAAGGCCATCCAGGCGATCACCGACGGTGAAGGCGGCGAGGTGTCGCCGAAGGCCATCTGGGATGTCTTCGCCGACGAGTACCTGGCACCGATCACCCCGCTGGAGCGGATCCGGCAGAAGGTGGACGCCGCCGAGGTCGACGGCGGCACCGACACCATCACCGCGACGGTGTTGATCAACGGGGAAGAGCGCGAGATCGTCGGCGCCGGGAACGGCCCGCTGGCCGCATTCTGCGATGCCCTGGGCGCCATCGGTTTCGATGTCAACGTGCTGGACTACTCGGAGCACGCCATGTCCTCCGGCGAGGAGGCACAGGCCGCCGCCTACGTGGAGGCCTCGATCGCAGGCAAGACGGTGTGGGGCGTGGGCATCGCGACGTCGATCACCACGGCGTCACTGCGTGCGGTGGTCTCCGCGGTGAACCGGGCGGCCCGCGGCTAACCGCGGTCGGGGCGCGTGGCCCGGTAGAACGCCACCGGACCGAACAGCCGCAGGCGGTGCGACGGGAACGTCACGCAGTCGAAGCCGGTGCTGCGCAGCAGTTCCGGAAGCCGGTCCGGCAGGTGATGTCCGCCGTCGACGTCGACGATGTGGCCACGGATCTTCGGCGCAGTGGCGAGCCGTTGATCGCCGAGGTGTTCGCCCTGATCGAGCGCCGCATGGGCGAGCCACTGTCCCTGCGCGACGTGGCCGCCGAACTCGGGTTGACTCCCGGACATCTGACCACCGTGGTACGCCGGCGCACCGGGCGCACGGTGCAGGAGTGGATCGTCGAACGACGGATGACCGAAGCCCGCGCCCTGCTCGACGGGACCGAGCTGTCGGTCGCCGAGATCGCCCGCCGCATCGGGATCGGTGACCCCGCCTATTTCGCCCGAGTCTTCCGTCGCCACCACGGCCAGTCGCCACGGCGTTGGCGAGCCTTGCCCGACCACCAAATGTAGGGGCCCGGGTACGTCGGCGCCACTGCCCGTTGTGCCACGCCGCGACCTCTGCCGAAACCCGATTGCCCGGCAAGGGCTTTCGGCTCCGCTGGGGCTAGTAACGGGTCAGTGCGCAATGCATAACGACTTGATGCACTTGCGTACACAACGATACAAACGCTGGTACCAATTGCTCTAGCAACAAGCTGGATGGAGATCGGTATGCAATGGCATTGTCCGCCGGCACCGCGCGTCGAGACACCGGCGCCGGTCCGCATGGGTGCTGACCTGCAATGTCAGCGCCCACAGGCGGACTCCGGGCACGCCAGATGCCGACGGATCCCCGGTTCGGCACCGCGCGGCGTCAGATCGCGCAGCAAATGACATTACTTAGCCAGGCGGACGACACGTCCGGTGCCGACTACTCCGAGAGAGTCAGTGCACTCACCGACGCGATGTCCCGCCTCAGTTTCGATCCCTACGTCGACATCGACTGGGACGCACCCGAGAACGCAGTAGACGCAAATGATCCACGCTGGCAACTGGATCCGAGTGCGGCTCCGATCGCGGCAACGCGATGGCATGACGAACAGTCGCTGCAGCGCCGTACCGACATGGGCCGCTGGATGACCGCGAACATGCTCAAGGTCACCCTTCAGTTCGAGATGATGCTGATCCGTGGAGTGGTGCACTACGCCGGCTCACTGCCGAACGGCGCCAACATCTTCCGGTATCTGCTCCACGAACTGTCCGACGAGTGTCATCACATCCAGATGTTCCAGGAGTTCGTCAACCGCACGGGCGACGACGTTCCCGGCATGCGCCGCGCATCACGGATCATCGGGCCGATCTTCGCCTTCATCGGCGGCTACGCCAACATCTTCCTCTTCATCGGTGTGCTGTGCGGCGAACAGCCACTGCATTTCCAGCAGACGCTGCAGCATCGGGGCGCGGCGCAGGTAACCCCACTGCTCAACCGCATCACCTCGATCCACCTGGCCGAAGAAGCACGGCACATCACTTTCGCCGATATCCATCTGACGCAGCGCATCAAGAGCGCCGGGCGCCTGCGCCGAGCGTTCTACGCCATCACCTTTCCGTTCTTCCTGCGCTGGCTCATCGGCGAGATGCTTACTCCACCAAGAGCATTCGTCCGCGAGTTCGGGATTCCGCGCCGGGTGTTCAAATCGGCGTACTGGCGCAGCGACTACTCACGCAAGCTCATGGCGGAATCCGCGTCCGACGTTCGCCGCCTCGCCGACGAACTCGGCCTGCGCACGACATGGTCGCGCTGGATCTGGCGGCTGTTGGGCATCGACGGGCGCATGCCGCGCTACCGCGGCGAACCGGATCGAAGTCCTGCGATCACCCTGGTCGACGAGCGTCGAGGGGTGGTCTGGGCCCGCTTCACGGCCGCGGTGCTGATGGCGGGGGTGGCCCTGCTGGCCACCCCGGACGGACTACGCATCATCGCCGTCGCCGCCGCGGGGACGGCCACCTGGGTGGTCTACCACACACTGCGGGAGCGACGAGGCGGCGTAGTGGGCAACCAGCCCTTCGAATGGCCGAGGTTTCTGGTCTGGGTTGCGGTGTGCGTCACCATGATTCCCGCCGGCGGTTTGATCGGCCTCGCCTTGGTGGTGCTCATGATCCTTGCGCTCGCCGAATGGACACCCACCGCATGACCGAACAGACACTGACCCTGGATCAACCGGAAAGGCTGAAATGACCCTCTCACCCACCACCGAGTTCGCGGAGACCACTGACATGGAAACCCTTTCGGCACAACTGCCGTCGAAGGTGGCGCTGCCCTACTTCGACCTGCTCATGGATGAGCGTCAGGACGGCGGCGAGACGGGCCAGCTCTGGGAGAACCAGGTGCACTGGGGTTATTGGGAGAACCCCAGGTCGGCGGAGGGCACCCGGGCCGACTACATGGCCGCCATGGAAGCGATGAACGGTGTGCTGTTCGAGGCAGGCAGGCTTGCCGACGGACAGACGTTGCTCGACGTGGGCTGCGGGTTCGGCGGAACCATCCAGCAGATCAACGGCACCTATTCGGACATGGACCTCACCGGGCTGAACATCGACCCGCGCCAGCTCGCCGCCGCCGACGCCCAGACGACGCCCCGGCACGGGAACACCCTGCGCTGGATCGAGGCGGACGCGTGCGAGCTGCCCTTCGAGGACAACTCCTTCGACCGGATCCTGGCAGTCGAGTGCATCTTCCATTTCCCGTCGCGGCAGAAGTTTCTCGCCGAAGCCGCCCGGGTCCTCAAGCCCGGTGGGTGCCTGGCCGTGTCCGACTTCGTCCCGACCATGACGTTCTTCGGCAAGACACCCATCTGGGCCGCGATCCGCCCGCGTGTCGCGAAGTCCTACGGGACGATCGGCGACATCCCCTTGAGGGGCTACAAGTCGATGGGCCGACGTGCCGGCCTCGACCTCGGCGCGCGCCGCAACATCCGGAAGAACACCATGCCGACCTACCCCTTCCTGCTGAAGTTCTTCCGCAAGCAGGCGTCCGAGGATGCCCAGAACACCATGGTCGTCGGCACCTTCTGGATGAAGTGGCTGTCCAAGCTGGGCCTTCTCCAGTACCAGGTGTACACGTTCGTCAAGCCGTCCTGAGGACGGTCAGAACAACGTGAACTGATCGCCGTCGGCCGTGGTGTCGGTGAACGCCTCGACATCACGGCCACCGACGGTCTGCTCGATGAGCGTCAGGAACTCGGTGTCGCACATCAGCGGGATGCCGAGTTCGACCGCCTGGTAACCCCTGCCCTGCTCGGGTACCGGCTCGTTGCAGAGCACCACCGAGGTCTGCTGGTCGATGTTCTCGGTGTAGGCCAGCCCCGCATCGAGGATCCGTTCGATGACCTCTTCGTGGGTGCGTGTCATGTCGGCCGACAGGGCCACCCGCATGCCCTGCACCAGCGGGCGGCCTGCCAGGAACGGGCCCGGATTCTGATACGGGCACGGCAACCGGGCGGCCAGCGCCTTCAGCGGCCGCAGCTCCTCGTGGGTGACCTGACCACTGGGCCAGGTCTTGCGCGTCACCGACCGGATGGGCAGCCACGACTTGCGCTCGCGGGCGGCCACCAGCGTCGGCTTGAGGATCTGCGCCAGCACCAGGGCGTCGTCGAGCGCGTCGTGCGGGCGCATCTGGGTGACACCCCAGTGCGCGGCCAGGGTCTCCAGCCGGAGGTTCTCGGTGCCCAGCGCCAGCCGGCGGGCCAATTCCACCGTGCACATCACCGATTCGACCGGAAGCTCGGCACCGACCAGTTCGGCCTCGGCCGCCAGGAATGCGTAGTCGAACGCGACATTGTGGGCCACCAGCGTGCGGCCACGCAGGATCTCCATCAGCCGGGGTGCGACCTCGGCGAACGTGGGCTGGCCGTCGAGCATCTCCGCGGTCAGCCCGTGCACATGGGTGGGACCGGGATCCACGCCCGGGTTGAGCAGGCTGGAAACGCTGTGTTCAACGCTGCCGTCGTCACCGACTGCGAGCGCCGCCACACTGACCACCCTGGCCTCGCCGGGACGAAACCCCGTGGTCTCGACGTCGACGACGGCCCAGCCCGCGCCCGGCTCGACCGCCGGTCGTCCCCAGGTCTGGCTCATGGTTCGAGGATGACACGGTGGTCCGACAACACGCCGATCGCAGGCACGCGTGTCGGGCCCCTAAAATTCTCCTGATGGCCGTCACTACACGCGGAAAAATGGCGCTGAGCGCGGGTGCTGCCGCGCGCTGGGCGTCGCGGGTCACCGGCCGCGGCGCGGGTGCGATGATCGGCGGCCTCGTCGCGATGACACTGGATCCTTCGATCCTCGGCCAGCTCGGGGCCGGACGACGCTCGGTGGTGGTGACCGGCACCAACGGCAAATCCACCACCACCCGGATGACCGCGGCCGCGCTGGCCACCCTGGGTCCGGCGGAGCCGCGGCGGCGACATCAGACAGTGGAGCCGCGGCGGCGGCGACATCAGACAGTGGCCAGCAACTCCGAGGGCGCCAACATGGACGCCGGCCTGGTGGCCGCGTTGGCCGGCGCCCGGGATGCCGAGCTCGCCGCGCTGGAAGTCGACGAGATGCACGTGCCGCACGTCAGCGATGCCGTCGAGCCCGCGGTCGTGGTGCTGCTGAACCTGTCCCGGGATCAGCTGGACCGGGTCGGCGAGATCAATCACATCGAACGCACCCTGCGGGCGGGCCTGGCGCGCCATCCCGGCACCGTGATCGTCGCGAACTGTGACGACGTGCTGATGACCTCGGCCGCCTACGACAGCCCGAACGTGGTGTGGGTGGCGGCGGGCGGCGGCTGGGCCGGCGACTCGGTGAGCTGTCCGCGGTCGGGCGAGATCATCGTGCGCGACGGCATCGACTGGTATTCCACCGGAACCGATTTCAAGCGTCCGTCACCTCAATGGTGGTACGACGAGACCAATATCTATGGGCCGGATGGCTTTTCGCAGCCCATGCAACTGGCACTGCCAGGCATGGTGAACCGCGGCAACGCCACCCAGGCGGTCGCGGCCGCCGTGGCGCTCGGAGCGGACCCGGCCAGGGCGGTGGCCGCGGTGGGCGGCGTCGACGAGGTCGCCGGCCGTTACCGGACCGTGCAGATCGGCGCACACACGGCCCGTCTGCTGCTCGCCAAGAATCCGGCCGGTTGGCAGGAAGCCCTGTCGATGGTCGACAAACACTCTGCGGGAGTGGTGATCTCAGTGAACGGGCAGGTTCCCGACGGCGAGGACCTGTCCTGGTTGTGGGATGTGAAGTTCGAACAGTTCGTCGATGAGCCGCTTGCGCGAAGAGCAGACAATCAAGGGACGCAGGTGGTCGCCGCAGGCGAGCGCGGGACGGACCTCGCGGTGCGACTCGGCTACGCGGGCGTGGAGCACACGCTGGTGCACGACACCGTCGCCGCGATCGCGTCCTGCCCGCCCGGGCACGTCGAAGTCATCTGCAACTACACCGCTTTCCTGCAACTGAGCCGGCGGGTCTCATGACCATTCAGATCGGGCTGGTGCTCCCCGACGTGATGGGCACCTACGGTGACGGCGGCAACGCGGTGGTGCTGCGGCAGCGGTTGCGGTTGCGTGGCATCGACGCCGAGATCGTCGACATCACGCTCGACGATCCGGTGCCCGACTCACTCGATCTCTACACCCTCGGTGGCGCAGAGGATTACGCGCAGCGGTTGGCCACCAAACACCTGATCCGCTATCCCGGCCTGCAGCGGGCGGCGGCCAACGGTGCGCCGGTGCTGGCCATCTGCGCGGCCATCCAGGTGCTGGGGCACTGGTATGAGACGTCGGCCGGGGAGCGCGTGGACGGGGTCGGCCTCCTCGACGTCACCACTTCCCCGCAGGAGGCCCGCACCATCGGCGAGGTGACGTCGGTTCCGCTGGTCGACGGTCTCACCGAGCCGCTGACCGGATTCGAAAATCACCGTGGCGGAACGGTTCTCGGTTCCTCGGCGCAGCCGTTGGCCCGGGTGAGCAAGGGCGCGGGCAACCGCCTCGGTGACGGCGTCGACGGCGCGGTACAGGGCAGCGTGGTGGCCACCTACCTGCACGGGCCGTGCCTGGCCCGCAATCCACAACTGGCCGACCACCTGCTGAGCCGTGTCGTCGGCGAGTTGGCGCCCCTGGACCTGCCCGAGGTCACCCGGCTGCGCACCGAACGCCTGGCGGCCCCGCGCCGCGCTTAGCGGGTTGTGCTCAGACCATGGCGCGGCGGCCGGCCAGGGCGCGGCCCAGGGTCAGCTCGTCGGCGAACTCCAGGTCCCCGCCCATCGGCAGGCCGGACGCGATCCGCGTGACCGACAGGCCCGGGATGTCACGCAGCATGCGCATCAGATAGGTGGCGGTCGCCTCGCCCTCGGTGTTCGGGTCGGTGGCGATGATCACCTCGGCGACGTCGACACCGTCGACCCGCTCACCGATCCGGTTCAGCAGCTCCCGTATCCGCAGCTGATCCGGGCCGATTCCCGACAGCGGATCCAGCGCGCCACCCAGCACGTGATAGCGACCGCGGAACTCGCGGGTGCGCTCGACGGCCTGAATGTCCTTGGGCTCCTCCACCACACACACCAGCGAGGCGTCTCGGCGCGCGTCGTTGCAGATCCGGCAGCGCTGCTCGTCGGAGACGTTGCCGCACACCGAGCAGAACGTGACACCGTCGCGGACCCGGCCCAGCACCGCGGTCAGCCGGTCGATGTCGGGTGGCTCGACGGACAACAGATGGAAAGCGATGCGCTGGGCGCTCTTCGGCCCGATCCCGGGCAGCTTGCCGAGCTCGTCGATCAGATCCTGGACCGGGCCTTCGAACAACTCAGAATCCCGGAATCTGCAAGCCGCTCATCCCGCCGGCCAGCGGGCCCAACCGGGTCTGCGCCAAGATGGTGACCTGCTTGGAGGCATCCGCCAGCGCGCCGACGATGAGGTCCTGCAGGGTGTCGGGGTCCGCCGGGTCGATGACCTTGGGATCGATGGCCACCGCCGTCACCTCGCCGCTGCCCTTCATGGTGACCTGCACCAGTCCGCCGCCACCCTGGCCGTGCACCTCCGCGTTGGCCAGCGACTCCTGCGCCTCCATCAGTGCCTGCTGGACCTGCTGTGCCTGCGCGAGCAACGCGGACATATCGGGTGCGCCTTCGGGTTGCATGGCCTGTTCCTTTTCGAGTCTGACGCTGCGCGTTGATTGCGGCCCGGTCTCGACTTGGTTTCGCTCCCGAGCCGACGGCGGTTTGCCCTTCAAGACTAGTCTCCACCCCGGTTACGGTGGCGCCGTGCACGTCCCCAACAGCTTGCGTGTCGGCGCCACGGCACTGCTCATCGCCGCCACCTTGTCCGCTGCCGGCTCTGTCCCCGCTGCCGCCGCTCCGGCCGGCATCGCGGGCAAGATCGTCTTCCTCGACCCCGGTCACAACGGTGCCAACGACGCGTCGATCAGCCGGCAGGTGCCGACCGGACGGGGCGGCACCAAGGACTGCCAGGCCAGTGGTACCAGCAGCAACTCCGGCTATCCGGAACACAGCTTCACCTGGGACACCACCCTGCGGGTGCGGGCCGCGCTCACCCAACTCGGGGTGCGCACCGCGATGTCCCGGGGCAACGACGATGCTCTGGGCCCCTGCGTCGACGAACGCGCCGCGATGGCCAACGCGATCCGCCCCAACGCGATCGTCAGCATCCACGGCGACGGCGGCCCGGCCAACGGCCGCGGCTTCCACGTGTTGTATTCGTCGCCGCCGCTGAACACCGCCCAGGCCGGTCCCGCCATCCAGTTCGCGCAGGTGATGCGGGATCAGATCCAGGGATCGGGCATCCCGCCTGCCAACTACATCGGTTCCGGCGGCCTGGACGCGCGCTCGGACATCGCCGGGCTGAACCTGGCGCAGTACCCCTCGATCCTCGTCGAGTGCGGCAACATGAAGAACCCCGCCGACTCCGCCCAGATGGAGACGGAGTCCGGACGCCAGAAATACGCCGACGCCATCGTCCGCGGCATCGTCACCTACCTGGCGTCCGGTGTGAGTTAGCCCTCGATTTCCTTCTTCAGGTTGGCCAGCACCGCGTCCTGAATCTTGCGCAGGCCCAGCGGCGCGAACGACTTCTCGAAGAATCCCTTGACGCCGCCCGCACCCTGCCACGAAGTCTTGACCGTCACCGTCGACCCGGTGCCCGCCGGTGCCACCGTCCAGTTGGTCACCAGCGTCGAGTTGGCGTCCTTCTCGATGACGGTCTTACCTGCCACGTCGACGGTCGCCTTGATATCGCGCACGCGAGACTCGGTGGCCTGCAGCTTCCAGGTCACGACCGTGCCCGCCCCCTGGCCACCCTCCAGCACCTGGTAGTTGCTGTAGTGCGAGGAGAGGATCTTCGGCCGCACCGTCTGGTAGTCGGCGACGGCGGCGAGCACCGCTTCCGGCGTCGCTTCGATCAACACCGTGTTGGACGCGCTGACCTGTCCCATGTGAGAAACTCCCGTGTCATATAAGGGGCGTGCCCCCAGTGTGTGCGGTCGCGTCGTCGGCGACCGAGGACTAGCGTATATGTGTGTCTGTTGTTGTGACCGATGCACATGGGGCCCACGCTGCGGGGGTGCAGCGGCTGCTGGACAGTTACCGCGCCATCCCCGCGACAGCCACTGTGCGCCTTGGCAAGCCCACGTCCAACCTGTTCCGCTCGCGCGCGAAAAGCACGGCCAAAGGCCTGGACACCTCCGGTCTGACGGGCGTCATCGGCGTCGACGCGCAGGCGCGCACCGCCGACGTGTCCGGCATGTGCACGTATGAGGATCTGGTGGCGGCCACACTGCCGCACGGGTTGTCACCACTGGTCGTGCCGCAGCTCAAGACGATCACCCTCGGCGGCGCCGTCACCGGGCTGGGCATCGAGTCCGCCTCGTTCCGCAACGGGTTGCCGCACGAGTCCGTGCTGGAGCTCGACGTTCTGACCGGCGCAGGCGAAATCCTCACCGCGAGCAGAACTCGGTACCCCGATCTCTTTCACGCCTTCCCGAATTCCTATGGCACGCTGGGCTACTCGGTGCGCCTGAAGATCGAGCTCGAACCTGTGAAGCCGTTCGTGAGCCTGCGCCACCTGCGCTTCCACACCATCGAGGACCTCATCGCCGCCATGGAGCGGATCATCGACACGGGCGGGCATGACGGTGTGCCCGTCGATTACCTCGACGGCGTGGTCTTCAGCGCAGATGAGAGTTACCTGTGCCTCGGGGTGCAGACCGCCACCCCGGGACCGGTGAGCGACTACACCGGCCGGCACATCTACTACCGCTCCATCCAGCATCCGCGCGGCGAGCAACACGACCGACTGACCATCCACGACTACCTTTGGCGGTGGGACACCGACTGGTTCTGGTGTTCAAGGGCTTTCGGCGCCCAGCATCCGATCGCGCGCCGGGTATGGCCACGCCGCTACCGCCGCAGCAGTTTCTACTGGAAGCTCATCAGTTACGACCGCCGGTTCAACATCGCCGATCGCATCGAGAAACGGCACGGCCGGCCGCCACTGGAGCGGGTGGTGCAGGACGTCGAGGTGCCCATCGGCCGGGCCGCGGAGTACTTGCACTGGTTCCTGACACACGTGCCCATCGAACCGATCTGGTTGTGCCCACTACGTTTACGCGGCGACACCGGGTGGCCGCTGTATCCGATCCGCCCGCACCACACCTACCTCAACATCGGTTTCTGGTCCTCGGTGCCGGCCGGCGCGACCGAAAGGGAGACCAACAAGCTCATCGAACACAAGGTCAGCGAACTCGACGGGCATAAATCGCTGTACTCGGACGCCTTCTATTCAGTGGAAGACTTCGACGCACTCTACGGCGGCGCGGCGTACCGGACGGTGAAGAAGACCTACGACCCCGATTCCCGGCTACTCGACCTGTACGCGAAGGCGGTGCAACGAAAGTGACCACGTACAAGGACCGGTCAGCGGCATCCACCGGCCGATTCAGCTTGGCCGAGATCCTCGAAATCGTTGCTGCGGGCGAACTCCCGTTGAAATTCACCGCGTACGACGGCAGCACGGCCGGCCCCGAGGACGCACCCGTCGGGCTGGATCTCAAGACGCCCCGGGGCACCACCTACCTGGCCACCTCACCCGGCGAGCTCGGATTGGCCCGCGCCTATGTGGCCGGCGACCTGGACATGCTGGGTGTGCATCCCGGCGATCCGTACCAGCTCCTCAGGGCGCTGACCGACAAAATGCGCTTCAAGCGGCCACCGGCACGGGTACTGGCCAACATCGTCGCCTCCATCGGTGTGGAGCATCTGTTGCCCATCGCCCCGCCTCCGCAGGAGGCACTGCCCCGCTGGCGCCGGACGGTAGAGGGACTGCGGCACAGCAAGACCCGCGATGCCGAGGCAATCCACCACCACTACGACGTGTCGAATACGTTCTACGAGTGGGTACTCGGCCCCTCGATGACCTACACCTGCGCGTGCTATCCGGATGAGGGCGCCACCCTCGAACAGGCGCAGGACAACAAGTACCGCTTGGTGTTCGAGAAACTACGCCTGCAACCGGGCGACCGGTTGCTCGACGTGGGCTGCGGCTGGGGCGGGATGGTCCGCTACGCTGCCCGGCACGGGGTCAAGGTGCTGGGCGTGACGCTGTCGGCCGAACAAGCCTCCTGGGCGCAGAAAGCCGTCGCGGACCAGGGGCTGTCCGACCTCGCCGAGGTCCGCCACTGCGATTACCGCGACGTATCCGAATCGGACTTCGACGCGGTGTCCTCGATCGGGCTGACCGAACACATCGGCGTGGCCAACTACCAGTCGTACTTCCGGTTCCTGCAATCGAAGATGCGCCCGGGTGCGCTGCTGCTGAACCACTGCATCACCCGTCCGGACAACCGGACCGGTTCCAACGCAGGGGGATTCATCGACCGGTATGTCTTTCCCGACGGGGAACTCACCGGTTCGGGACGCCTCATCACCGATGCCCAGGACGTCGGACTCGAAGTGGTCCATGAGGAGAATCTTCGCGAGCACTACGCGATGACGCTGCGCGACTGGTGCCGCAACCTGGTCGAGCACTGGGACGAGGCGGTGGCCGAGGTCGGATTGCCGACCGCGAAGGTCTGGGGTCTGTACATGGCCGGGTCACGCTGGGGCTTCGAATCCAATATCGTTCAGCTGCACCAGGTTCTGGCAGTCAAGCTGGACGACCGGGGCGGGAACGGCCTGCCGTTGCGTCCGTGGTGGACTCCGTGACCTCGGGGCGGTAGACGACACACGCCCCGCCTCCCGCGCGTTTGGCGTCATACATCGCCGAATCCGCATGGCGGACCACATCATCGACCGCGAAGTGTTGCGCCGACGACGACATCGCGGCGACCCCGATACTGACGGTGAACTCTGCCCCGGCCGTCTGCACGCGGGTCAGCGGTGTCAGCCGGTCCACGAGTTGGGGTACGACGTCGAGGTCGTCGAGGAACGCCACCAGCACCAGTTCGTCACCACCGATCCGCCCGGTGATCTCGCCGGCCAGCGCCACGCTCTGCAACCGGTCGGCCAGGGCCACCAGCGCCGCATCCCCGAGGGCGTGCCCGCCGTCGTCGTTGAGCTGTTTGAACCGGTCGATATCGCAGACAGCCGTCACCACGACGACGGGTGCATCGCGCGCCAGCACGGCCCCGACCGCGGCATGCATGCCCCGCCTGTTCCGCAGTCCGGTGAGGGCGTCGCGGTGGGCCGAACGCACCGTGCGCACGATGGCACGCCTGCCGAGTTCGATCAGCACCGAACCGGCGAGCGGGATCACCACCACCCAGGTGAGTGCCGGCATGAAGTAGATGAACAGGCCGAACAGACTCTGGTGTTCGAAAGCCACCGCCCAGGCGCTGATACCACCGATGAGGAGAGCACCGAACGCGCAGTGCGCCCGCAGGACTCGCACGCCGAGGATGAACCCGACGTACACGCCGATCAGCCCCAGGTACGGCGTGGCGCACAGCCGCGCTGACGGCGTGGACATGGTGATCGCCGTGGCCGCGACCGCGGCGTTCGCCCACACCACGAAGGCAACCGCCTGACCGAACGTCGGCCACGGCCCGCGCAGCCAGCGCACCCCGACGGCGGCGGCGCTGACCATCACCGCGGCCTGCACCACCCGCGCCACGGTGCCGGACGGGCCGGCCGGGTGAAACTGAACGATGAATCCGAGTCCGGCCAGACCGAGGCACGACAGACCCACCACGGCCATGAAGACGCGCATGAAGCGGCCCTCGCGCAGCGAGCTGGTGGCGAACCGATATTCCCGTCTGCCCACACATGCTCCCAAGTCGTAGCTATAGCTAGGACACGACTCTAGCGTGCAGAGGGCAGGTACTGGCTAACAGAGCGGAGGCCGGCGCCATTCCGGGGAAGGGCTCACAGCAAAGTCGGAGACGTCAGCCCTTGTCGATGCGACGGGCGCCCAACTCGGTCTGCAGCAGTTCGATGGCCACTTCTTCCGGGTCGCGACGGACCACCTCGGAGGTGTCGTTGCTGGCCTCGGCGAGCATGCGTTCTTCTTCGACCGCGGGATCGGCCGGCGCTGCGGCGGGCCCCGCGCCGGGGGCCGGTACCGCCTCACCGGTGTCCGGCACGCATTGGACCTGCCAGTCCACACCGAGCGCATCCTTGAGCGATTCCCGGATGATCTCGGCGTTCTTCGACTCGGCGATGCGCTTCACCAGGCTGGGGGCCGGGTGGCTGAGCACCAGGGTGCCGCCGTCCACCGTGCGCACGATGGCGTCGGCGAGCATCGCGTTGAGCGCCTTGCTGCGGCCATTGACCTTCTCGCGCACCGTGTTCCACATGCTCCGGACCGCGGCCGCGTCGGGCTCACCGACCGCGACGGCCTCGGGTGTGGGTGCGGGCGGCACCACGGCCGCCGGGGCGGGCACGGGAACCGGTTCGGGCGCGACGGGCACCGGTTCGGGTGCCACGGGCACCGGTTCGGGAGCCGGCGACGGTTCGGGTACGGGCTCGGGCACCGGCTCGGGCCTGGGCACCGGTGCCGGCACCGGCGTCGGCTCGGGGACCGGAGCCGACTCGGCTTCGGGTGCCTGCGGTTCCTGGTCGGTACGACTGGGCCGGACGAACTGCCGGGTCACCGGAACCGGTGGCGGCGGGTTCAGCTCACTGTTGGGGACCGACACATCCAGTCGCGTCTCGATGCGCTCGATCCGTTGCAGCAGAGCCGATTCGGTATCGCTGGCCGAGGGCAGCAGCAACCGGGCACAAACCACCTCGAGCAACAGCCGGGGCGCGGTCGCCCCGCGCATCTCGCCGAGCCCCGCGTGCACCACCTCCGCGTAGCGGGCCAGCGTCGCCGAACCCAGCCGGTGGGCCTGTTCGCGCATCCGCTCCAGCACATCGACCGGCGCATCGACGACACCGCGGTCGGCGGCATCGGGTACCGCCTGCAACACGATGAGGTCGCGGAACCGCTCCAGCAGATCGATCGCGAAGCGGCGCGGATCGTGGCCCGCATCGATGACCGACTCCACCGCGCCGAACAAGGCGGCGGCATCGCCCGCGGTGAGGGCGTCGACGGCGTCGTCGATCAACGCGACGTCGGTGGCGCCCAGCAGCGACAGGGCGCGCTGGTACACCACCCGGTTGCCGTCGGCCCCGGCCACCAACTGGTCGAGCACCGACAGGCTGTCGCGCGGGGATCCGCCGCCGGCCCGGATGACCAGCGGGTAGACGGCGTCATCCACCGTCACGCCCTCGTCGTGGCAGATGCGCTCCAGCAGGCCACGCATGGTCTTGGGCGCCAGCAGCCGGAACGGATAGTGGTGGGTGCGGGACCGGATGGTCGGCAACACCTTCTCCGGTTCGGTCGTGGCGAAGACGAAGATCAGGTGGTCCGGCGGCTCCTCGACGATCTTGAGCAGCGCGTTGAATCCGGCGGTGGTGACCATGTGCGCTTCGTCGACGATGAAGATGCGGTAGCGCGATTGGGCCGGGGCATAGAAGGCCCGGTCCCGCAGCTCGCGGGTGTCGTCGACGCCACCATGGCTGGCGGCGTCGAGCTCGACGACGTCCACGTTGCCCGGCCCGTTGGGCGCCAGCGCCACGCACGAGTCGCATACCCCGCATGGCGTCGGGGTGGGGCCCTGTTCGCAGTTGAGCGAGCGGGCCAGGATGCGCGCCGACGACGTCTTGCCGCACCCACGCGGCCCCGAGAACAGGTAGGCGTGGTTGATGCGACCGGCCGACAGTGCCGTCGACAGCGGTGCGGTGACATGCTCCTGCCCGACGACCTCGGCGAAGCTTGCGGGTCGGTACTTCCGGTAGAGCGCCACGGTCAGCAGGCTACCGAGCGGGTGCGACTAATCACGAGTCAGCAGCGACTCGGTGGCCGCGAGCAGCGCGCACGTCGACAACCCGTCGATCGCTTCGCGCAGGTCGGACTCCCCGGGGAAGCTCGGGGCGATCCGAATGTTCTTGTCCTCGGGGTCTTTTCCGTATGGGAAGGCGGCCCCGGCGGCGGTCACGGCGATACCCGCGTCCTTGGCCAGCGTGATGGTGCGCTTCGCCGTTCCGGGCAGGACATCCAGGCTGACGAAGTAGCCGCCCTTGGGATCGGTCCACGAGGCGATCTTGGACTCCCCGAGGCGGTCCTCCAGGATCTCCGCGACCAGCGCGAACTTCGGGGCCAGCAAGGCGCGGTGCCGCTGCATCAGCAGGCGCACACCGTCGGCGTCGCCGAAGAACTTCAGGTGGCGCAGCTGGTTGACCTTGTCCGGGCCGATGGTCTTCTTCCCGGCGTGCTGCAGATACCAGGCGATGTTGCCGAGTGAGCCACCGAAGAAACTCACCCCGGCGCCCGCGAAGGTGATCTTCGACGTCGACGCGAATACCAACGGGCGGTTGGGGTTTCCGGCCGCCGCAGCCAGTCCGAGCACGTCGACCTGGCGGGTGAATTCGGTGGTGATGGTGTGCACGGCGTAGGCGTTGTCCCAGAACAGCCGGAAATCGGGGGCGGCCGTCTTCATCTGCACCAGCCGCCGGACGACCTCCCAGGAATAGGTGGCCCCGGTCGGGTTCGCGAACACTGGCACACACCACATGCCCTTGATCGCCGGGTCGGCGGCCACGAGTTCCTCGATGAGGTCGACGTCCGGGCCGTCCTCACGCATCGGCACGGGAACCATCTCGATGCCGTAGCTCTCGGTGATCGCGAAGTGCCGGTCATAGCCGGGAGCCGGGCACAGGAATTTCACCACCGGCTCGTTCACCCACGGCGTCGGGGAGTCCACGCCGCCGTGCAGCAGCGAGAACACCACCGCGTCATGCATGAACTCCAGGCTGGCGTTGTTGCCGGCGATCAGGTTGGGCACCGCGATCCCGAGTAGTTCACCGAAGATCGCCCGCAGTTCCGGCAAGCCGTGCAGCCCGCCGTAGTTGCGGGTGTCCGTACCGTCCGCGTCACGGTAGGAATCGGGTCCCGGCAGCGACAGCAGGCCGTTGGACAGGTCCAACTGAGCGGGCGACGGCTTACCCCGAGTCAGGTCGAGGGCCAGCCCCTTGGCTTTCAGCGCGGCGTAATTCTGCTGCTGCAGGTCATGCTGGGCGGCCAGTTCGTCACGGCCGAGGGACTCAAACGACACTGCAGGCCTTTCAAAGCCGTCAAGACAAGTCGAGACAAAGGGGACCCCGCGCACCCGCCAGAGCCCATTGACCCTTGCTGCCTTCCGGCCCTGGGGGAGTTCACAGGATGGACGCCGCGCGGGGTCCGGTGAGTGAGTGTAGTCCCCTGCCAGGGGGTGGAGCGGAGCGACCGGGGGAACTAGCACAGAGTGCGCCGACCCTGGCGTGGTCGGGCCACTCCCGACGGTCGGCTACGATTGCCGACGGAGGATTCGCCTAGTGGCCTATGGCGCTCGCCTGGAACGCGGGTTGGGTTAATAGCCCTCAGGGGTTCAAATCCCCTATCCTCCGCGCTCGGTCCGGGGCGCGACCCGGCGATTGTCACCAGACGATCGACCTGGTCGCACCCCGGCCCACCGATTCGAGGAGGACCATGCGGCGCGGGATCGCGGTGCTGTGGCACGCAACGTCACTTCTGCTCGCGGCGGCCCTGTATTTCTTCTTCGTCCTGCCGCGCTGGTTCGAACTGACCGGCCAATTGCCGCACACCCTGGGTACCGCGATGCGCATCGTGTGCGGTGTGCTGGTCGCGTTGAGCGCCCTGCCCGTGTTCCTCACGTGGTCACGCACCCGTAAGCCCGAGCTCGGCACGCCCACCCTGGCCTTGTCGCTGCGCGTGTGGTCGATCGTCGCGCATGTGCTGGCCGGTGTGCTCATCGCCGGCGCCGGCATCAGCGAGATCTGGCTCAGCCTGGACAGCGCCGGCCAGTGGTTGTTCGGCATCTACGGCGCCGCTGCCGCGATCGCCCTATTGGGGGCGTTCGCCTTCTACCTCGCCTTCGTGGCTGAGCTGCCGCCGCCACCGCCGAAGCCGCTCAAGATCAAAGCGGAGAAGAACAGCCGCCGCGGCCAAGAAGAGATTTCGGACACATCCGAGCCTGCCGACGCGCCGGAAGGGACCGAAACGGCCGAGGCGGCCGCCGACGGGGACGCGACCGCGACGGATACGGAATCCGTCGCCGGTAACGAGAAAGCCGACGGTACCGATACCGAAACCGAGGCCGGTGGCAGCAAGCTGCGCAATCGCCGGCCTGCCGGAAAAGCACGGCGTGGCCGTACTCGTAGCGGGATAGCCGTCGAGGACTGAGCGCCTGCGTGTCGCTACGTCGACAGTTTCCGGTCGCACCGTCAATATTGAGGGACACCTCTGGCGCTCCGGAAGGCGGCGAATGGGCACGTTCCACTCCCGACGGTGGCTCACGGCCCTGATCGCGGTACTCGTGGCCGTTCTGCCGGCCGCCCCCGCGGCGGCCGCACCCGAAGATCTGTCCGGTGCCATCGCGGCGGTCGAACCGTCCGTGGTGCGCATCGACACCACCAACGACTACCAGCACGTGATGGGCACCGGTACCGGCATCGTTCTCGACGCCAACGGCCAGGTGATGACCAACTATCACGTGATCCAGGGTGCGGACACCATCAACACGTCGGTCAACGGCCGGCCGTTCGCCGCGGACATCGTCGGCTTCGACCGCCGCCGGGATATCGCGGTGATCCAGCTACGGGGCGCCGGCGGCCTGCCCGCCACCCCGCTGGGTGATTCGGCCCAGCTCGCCATCGGCGACCCCGTCGTCGCGCTCGGCAACGCCCGCGGATCCGGCTCCCCTCTGACCAGGGAAACCGGCACCATCAGCGCCTTCGGGCGCACCATCAGTGCCGAGGACGAGCTCACCGGGTCGGCGAATCAGATGACCGGCCTGTTCGAGATCGCCGCGCCGGTGCGGGCCGGCGACTCGGGCGGACCCGTGGTCAACGGCGCCGGGCAGGTCGTCGGCATCACCACCGCAGCGTCGGTGAACTTCCGGATGGGCCCCGGCGGGGAGGGATTCGCCATCCCCATCAACGACGCACTGGCCATCGCCAATCAGATCCGCGCCGCGGCGCCGTCCGACACCGTGCACATCGGTCCGCCGACGCTGCTGGGTGTCGGCGTCAGCACGGCCGAGCAGCACGAGGCCTTCCCCGGCGTCCTCGTGCACGAAGTGCTGCGCGGCGGGCCGGCCGAGCGGGCCGGACTCGCCAACGGCGACGTGCTCCTGACCCTCGACGGCATCCAGCTCGATTCCGCCACCACGCTGACCTCCGTGCTGGACCGGCACTACCCAGGTGACGTGATCGGGCTGACCTGGATCGACCGGGCGGGACAGCAGCAGGTCGGGAAAGCCACCCTGACGGCGGGCGACTGACCCGTCCGGGAGGCACGACACGCCCCGCATGAGGCGTAGCCACGCCGTCGAAAAAAAATCTTTGTGAAATTTGCAGATGCGTCACCTGAGTGGACCGTGCGTTGCTCGCGCAAGCATCGGCGACAAAATGTGACGTATTCGTCAAAATTGCCGTTGATCTCGCGGCCGACCCGATTCCTGTGGCACTGTGAAGCCGTCCATCCCCCGTCGGTGATTGACACCGCAATCACGAGCTCATCGATCGTCGCCGATCGCATGTGCCGGTGGCCGGTCGGCTTGCGACCGGCTGACCGAGCGTGCACAGCCGGCGTCGCTCGTGAGCAAAGAATAGTTCCGCGGCAACCCGGGACCATCACCCGCGACGGCGTGCCGCGGGTGCGGCAGGCCTGGTGGCGACGGCGCTCAGACAGGCCGATGTGATCTTGAAATCGACACTGCCATAGGGCCTTTCGGCGACACCGCGGAGCCGCTAACGCACGCTCGGCGACGCTGCGCCACAACCGAAGTCGGCGCCGGCCCAACGCGGGCGCGCCGACCCGCCCAGCGCGCGAACTCCCAGCACGGCACGCGGCGGCACCGAGCGACTGTCTCGCACGCACCGCCGTCCGCTCGACGCGGCCCGCCGCGAAATTTGCCTGCCACTCGGCACCGCACAGCGACATGAATTGACGCCCGCTCACATCACGGTGCCAGCACACCTCGACGCCACCCGCCAGACCCGGCCGACCCCGTTGACCTGATCGCCGACTCAACCGAAATTAGTTGCCTGGGCAACAGCACATCCCGTTGCTGAATACTCACTGAAGGCCGCTGACCTGCTAATTGTCGCCTCTGAGTAGGCAACGGAAGACTTTCCCACGCTGCGTCTCGGCGCTACATTTGGCGTAACGACCTGCGGCCCGCAGCTGTGCATGGATGCAACAGCCTGCCCCGCTGGCAAGGGGGAGACATCGTGGTCCAAACCGTCATTGCGGCCTATCTCGTCGGCTGGGCGCTCAGTGCTGTGGTCATCTATGTGGCCAGCCGGCACATCGGTTCCAAGCATGAGCCGGTGCCGTACCAGTTCGCGCTCAGCGCGGTGGCCGGGGCACTGTGGCCTCTGCTGCTGCTGGGCGCCGTCGAATTCAGCTCGGTGGCCGCGGCGTCCACCGTGCCGTCGCACCTGGACGCGCTGGACAGCGCTTCCCACCTGTTGGTTCCCGCGACGGTCGTGCCGCTGCGCTAGGCCCCGCCGGGCACGGGGTTCCCGTCGGCGTCCCAATGGGCCGCGACTTTCTTGCTGGGTTGTACCCGGGGCGGTTCACCGGGCATCTTCGGGTAACTCGGCGGGTACGGCAGATCCGCCAGGCCGGCTTCCTCGTCGACCCGCACCATCTCCAGTAGCGGCTCCAGTGAATGCGGCGTCTCCTCGATGCCCGCCCACGGGTCGTCGCGCTCGGCCACCAGCGCCGCCACCGTCGCGATGGTGTAGTCGTCAGGATCAGCGTCGGCCAGTTCGGCCCAGGTCAGTGGCATCGAGACCGTGGCGATCGGTGTTTTGCGCACCGAATAGGCCGACGCGAACGTGCGGTCTCGGGCGTTCTGGTTGTAGTCGATGAACAGCCGCTCGCCCCGCTCCTCCTTCCACCACGAGGTTGTGACGGCGTCGGGGGCGCGGCGTTCCACCTCGCGGGCCAGTGCGATGCCTGCGCGGCGTACCTCGATGAAGTCCCAATCCGGCTTGATCCGGATGAAGACGTGCACGCCCCTGCCACCCGAGGTCTTCGGATACCCCACGAAGCCCAGCTCATCGAGGACCGGTTTGAGCACGTCGACGGCGATACGGCGAGCATCGGCGAAGTCGGTACCCGGTTGCGGGTCGAGATCCACCCGCAACTCGTCGGGATGTTCGGTATCCGGGCAGCGGACCTGCCACGGATGCAGCGTCACCGTGCCCATCTGCGCGGCCCAGATGATCGCCGACGGGTGGGTGACCTTGAGGGCGTCCGCGGTCCGGCCGGATGGGAACGTCACCGTGCAGGTCTCCAGATAGTCCGGATGCTTCTGCGGCACCCGCTTCTGGTAGATCTCCTCCCCCTCGATGCCGTCGGGGAAGCGCTGCAGATGCGTGGGACGGTCCTTGAGCAGGGCGACCATCCGGTCGGCCACCGCGAGGTAGTGGTCGACGACGTCGCGCTTGGTGTAGCCCGGCTGGGGAAAGTACACCTTGTCGGGGCTGGTCAGCCGGACGGCGACACCGTCGACGTCGAGTTCCTCCGCGGGTGTGGCCATCCGTCATCCTCTCCCTTCCCTGCGCTCGCCCGAGACGCCCTTCTCCAGTACGTCGAACAGGTCGTAGTGCAGGGGCGCATCGAGTTGGTCGAACGTGCAGCTGGCGGGGTCCCGGTCCGGCCGCCAGCGCAGGAACTTCACCGCGTGCCGGAACCGCTGCCCGTGCGCGGTACTGCCCTCCATCTGGTCATACGCCACCTCACATACCCGTTCCGGACGCACGGGGATCCACCGCTTGTCGGCCGCCGAGTTCCACCGACTCGGATCGCCGTCGCGGGCCTCGCCCTCACGCAGCGGTTCCAGGTCGGCCAAGAGGCTCGCCCGGGCCTTGACGGTGAACGAGGCGGCACCGCCGACCATCTGCAGTTCGCCGTCCTCGCGGTAGAGGCCCAACAGGATCGAGCCGAGCCCCTCACCGCTCTTGTGGATGCGATAGCCGATCGCCACGCAGTCGGCGTCGCGATGGTGTTTGACCTTCACCATCTCGCGCTTGCCCGGCAGATAGGGACCGTCGAGGCGTTTGGCGATCACGCCGTCCAGGCCTGCGCCTTCGAACGTGTCCAGCCACTGACCGCCGACGACGGGATCGGTGGTGGTGCGGGTGACGTGACACCACTTCTTCTCGGTGACAGCTCCGATGAGCGCAACGCGGCGGGTCCGGAACGGTTCGGCGAGCAGCGAACGGTCGCCGACGGCCAACGCATCGAAGCCGATAAAATGCGCGGGCGTCTGCTCGGCCAGCATCGCGATGCGGCTGGCGGCGGGATGGATCCGCTGACTCAGCGACTCCCAGTCCAGCCGAATCCTGCCGTCCACTTCCCGCGGCACCACCACTTCCCCGTCCAGCACGCAGCGGTCGGCGAGTTCGTCACGCAGCGCGTCGAGCAGTTCGGGAAAGTACCGGCCGAGCTCCTTGCCGTTGCGCGACTGCAGGACCACGTCGTCGCCGTCCCGGAAGGCCAGCGCCCGGAAGCCGTCCCATTTCGGTTCGTAGGACCACACCCCGGGGTCATCGGGCACCTTGACGGCAGCCTTGGCGAGCATCGGGTCGACCGGTGGTGACACGGGGAGATCCACGCAATCCATACTCACGTAGACCACCGACGCCGGGCAATGTCATCGCCGGCCCGACAGGCGATTCACCCTACGACCGGATCCTGTGCGGTCACCCGCGGTTGGGGCCAGGGTTGCGGAACCGGGCGCGGGCGCACCCGCAGCGGCCACCAGAACCACCGGCCGAGCAGCGTCGCGATCGACGGGGTCATCAGCGACCGGACCACCAGGGTGTCGAACAGCAGCCCCAGGCCGATCGTGGTGCCGACCTGACCGATGATGACCAGGTCGCTGACCGCCATCGAGATCATCGTGAAGGCGAACACCAGACCGGCCGCGGTGACCACCGATCCGGTACCGGCCATCGACCGGATGAGCCCGGTGTGCAGACCCGCGTGGATTTCCTCCTTCATCCGGGACACCAGCAGCAGGTTGTAGTCCGCCCCGACGGCGAGTAGCACGATCACCGTCATCGGCAGCACCATCCAGTGCAACGGGATGCCGACGAGGTGCTGCCAGATCAGAACCGAAAGCCCAAAGGAGGCACCGAGACTGAGCACCACGGTTCCGACGATGACCGCGGCGGCCGCCACCGCGCGGGTGAGCACCACCATGATCAGGAAGATCAGGATCAACGAGGCGACGGCCGCGATGAGCAGGTCGTAGTCCGCGCCCGTCTGCATATCCTTGTACATGGCAGCGGTGCCACCGACGTACACCGTGGAACCTTCCAGCGGGGTGCTCTTGATGGCATCGGCCGCCGCCACCTTCAACGGCTCGATGTGTGAGGTGCCCTCCTCGGTCAACGGGTCACCCTGATGAAAGACGGTGAACCGCACGGCATGTCCGTCCGGCGACATGAACAGCTTGATGCCCCGCTGGAAGTCGGCCGTCTGGAACGCCTCCGGCGGAAGATAGAAGTTGTCGTCGTTGCGTGACGCGTCGAAGGCCTGCCCCATCGCCGTCTGGTTGTTCTGGTTGGCGATGTTCTGGTCCTGCTGCGCCTTCTGCGCCTGGTACTGGTTGAGCAGGTACTGCTTCTGGTTCTTCATCGTCTGGATCATCGCCGGCATCACGGCCGCCATCTGCGGTGTCAGCTCCGCCATCCGGTGCAGGTCCGGCACGATGTCCTGGAAATCATCGGACATCTGGCTGATGCCGTCCAGACTGTCGAAGATCGACCGCACCGACCAGCACATCGGGATGTCGTAGCAGTGCGGTTCCCAGTACAGGTAGTTGCGGATGGGCCGGAAGAAATCGTCGAAGTCGGCCAGATGATCACGCACGTCGCTCAGCGTCGCCGAGGTCTTGTCCATCTTGTCGGCCATGCTGCGGGTGACATCGGCCAGTTGCAGGGTGATGCCGTAGAGCTTCTCCTGCGAATCGATGCTGGTCTGCATCTCGTTGGCCTGCTTCAACGTGTTGTCCAGCACTGTCTGCTGGTAGTCGTTGTTCATGAGAGTGCCTGTGCCACTTTGGCTCATCGAGTACGCCAGGGACGCATGCTCGATCGGCTTGCCGTCCGGGCGGGTGATGGTCTGCACCTGGGCGATACCGTGCACGCGCACCATCGCCTTGGCGATCTTGTCGATGATCAAGAAGTCGGCCGGATTGCGCAGATCGTGATCGGCCTCCACCATCACCAGTTCCGGGTTCATCTTCGCCTCGGAGAAGTGCCGAGTGGCCGCGGCCATACCGACATTCGCCGGGATGTCGGCGGGCAGGAAAATCCGGTCGTTGTAGGTGGTGTGGTAGCCCGGCAGCGTCAGTAGCCCGACGAGAGCGAGCACCACGGCCATCACCAGGACCGCGCCGGGCCAGCGGACGATGGTCGCGCCGATGCGGCGCCAGCCGCGGGCGCGGTCCATGCGCTTGGGGTCCAACACCTTTCCGAAGCGGGTGACGATCGAGATGAGTGCAGGTCCCATGGTGAGGGCGGCGGCGACCACGATCGCCATGCCGATCGACAGCGGGATGCCCATGGTCTGGAAGTAGGGCAGCCGGGTGAAGTGCAGGCACAAGGTGGCACCGGCGATGGTCAGGCCGGAGGCCAGCACCACGTGGGCCGTGCCATGGAACATGGTGTAGTAGGCCGATTCCTTGTCCTCGCCGGCGCGCCGCGCCTCTTGATATCGGCCTATCAAGAAGATGGCGTAGTCGGTGGCCGCAGCGATCGCCAATGTCACCACCATGTTGGTGGCGAACGTGGTGAGCCCGAACACGTTGTGGTAGCCCAGGAATGCGATGATCCCGCGCGCCGAGGACAAACCGACGACCACCATGAACAACGTGATGAGCACGGTGACGATGGAGCGGTAGACGATCAGCAGCATCACCGTGATCACGGCGAACGTCAGCATCTCGATGGTTTCCATGCTGGCGTCGCCCACGGCGTTCTGGTCCGTGGTGGTGGCCGCCGGCCCGGTGACGTATGCCTTGACGCCGTCGGGCGCCTTGGTGTCGTTCACGACGTTGCGGACGGCCTCCACCGACTCGTTGGCCAGCGCCTCGCCCTGGTCGCCCGCGATGTACACCTGCACGTAGGCGGCTTTGCCGTCGATGCTCTGCGCACCGGCCGCGGTCAGGGTGTCACCCCAGAAATCCTGCACGTGCTGAATGTGTTTGGTGTCCGCGCGGAGCTTGCGGACCATCTCGTCATAGAACGCGTGGGCGTCCGGGCCCAGTTTGTCCTGGCCTTCCAGCACGATCATCACCGAGCTGCTGGTGTCGTACTCCTCGAACACCTTGCCGACGTGCTTGGTCGCGATCAACGCGGGGGCGTCGTTGGGGCTCATCGATACCGCCCGCATCTTGCCGACGTCTTCCAGCTGCGGCACAACGGTATTGAGCAGCCCGACGATGACCAGCCAGCCCAGCACGATCGGGATCGAGAAGGTCCGGAGCAAGCGTGGGAGCCAGGGACGGGCGGCGTGCCGCGCGGGCGGCAGTGCGTCGGTCGGGGTGTCGTCCGTGAGAATTGTCATGCTGCCTTCACCAGGCAGAATGTTGCAGCATTCACGCCGGTGGCCGTCCTTTCGTCTTTGACCTCGTCATCGACGGTGACGCGGCAGCCGATCGACTGGCCGTCACCCTGGGCGAGGAGATTGGGCTGGACGGACGGGATGGTCGTCTCCAGCCGTAGGGTCCAGGGCAGTGGCGCTTCGGTGCGCTGCGGGAGCCCCTGCAGGTCCATGTAGTTGATGGTTGCGGTCGATCCGGTCCCGAAAACCTCGTAGACGACCACCTTCGGGTTGAATTTGTCGGCGGTGTCCGATCCCACCGGGGTCACCACCGCGCCGTCGGAGCCGAAGACCGACCGCAGGTGGGACACGCTCACGACGCCGACCGCGAGAGCCACCACCATGAGGGCGGGCAGCCAGACGCGCTTGAGTACCGCAATCAAAAGAAGGCCTTTCATGATGTGACAACCACACAAATCAGCAGGCGGTCCAGCTAGTGAATCTAAGGGTATAAGTGGATAGGGTCAATCCATTTATTCCCGGGAGTAAGGCACGTCACTAAGGTGGTGCGAATGACGGATCAGCCACGGCGAGCGCTGCGCAAGGATGCGGAGCGCAATCGGCAACGTGTGCTCGAGGCGGCCCGCGAACTGTTCGCGGTCAAAGGCATGGAAGCCACTCTCAACGACGTGGCCCACCATGCGAACGTCGGTGTGGGGACCGTCTACCGCCGCTTCGCGACGAAGGAAGAGCTGGTCGACGCCATCTTCGAGGATGGTATCGACCAGGTGGTCGCGCTGGCCGAAGAGGCCCTGCAGCAGCAGGATTCATGGGACGGTTTCGTGTGGTTCGTCCAGCACATGTGCGAACTGACGGCCACCGACCGTGGTCTGCGCGAGATGGTCTACAGCACGGCCTACGGCGGCGACGGCGTCGGGTGCGCACGCGACCGACTGACCCCGCACATGACCAAGCTCGTCGAACGCGCCCGCGGTGACGGGTACCTGCGCCCGGACATCGAGCACACGGACATGCCCATCGTCGGGCTGCTGGCGGGCACCGTCAGCGAATGGGCCGGCCACGTGGAACCCGAGTTGTGGCGCCGGTACGTGGCGGTGCTGCTGGAGGGGATGCGCAACCGGGCCGACCGCCATCATCTCGAGGTCGACGCACTCAACCCGGATCAGATGGACGCGGCCATGCAGGGCTGGGATCCGGCGGGCGGTTCCTAGGCCAGGCCGGGGATGATGCGGTCGAGGTCGATGCCCGCCGGCTGCTCCAACTGACCGAACGTGCACGTGCGCGGATCACGGTCCGGCCGCCAGCGATTGAATTGCGCGGTGTGCCTGAATCTTTGGCCCTCCATGTAGTCATAGCGCACCTCCACCACCCGCTCGAGCCGCAGCGGGACGAACGACAGATCCTTACCCGCGGCCCAGCGCGAACCGCCGCCGTAGCGGCGCGCCAGGTCCGGATCGGCCGCCGCCTGGGCCGCCCAGTTCCACGGATGCTCGTCGAATGTGGCGACCAGAGATTGTAATTCGGCGATGAGCGCACGCCGCGTCGCCATCGGGAAGGCGCCGATCACGCCGACCGAGGCCAGCCCGCCGTCCTCCCGATAGAGGCCGAGCAGCAGGGACCCGACGGCGTCGGCGCCCGACTTGTGCAACCGGTAGCCGGCCACCACGCAGTCCGCGGTGCGCTGATGTTTGACCTTGAACATCACCCGCTTGTCCGGCAGATACGCCAGGGACGCCGGCTTGGCGATGATCCCGTCCAGACCCGCACCCTCGAATTCGGCGAACCATCGCTGCGCGGTGTCCGGGTCGGTGGTCGCCGGAGTCAGGTGGAATCGCGGGCCCGTCCCGGCCATCAGGTCCACCAGCCGCGCGCGGCGTTCCCCGAAGGGCCGGTCCATGAGGTTCTCCTGCCCCACGGCCAGCAGGTCGAACGCGATGAACGACGCCGTCGTCTTGACCGCCAGCATCTGGACCCGACTGTCCGCGGGATGGATACGCTGTTGCAGCGCTTCGAAATCGAGTCCGTCCTCGGTGGCGACGACGATCTCACCGTCGATCACGCAGCGCTCCGGAAGTTCGGCCTTCGCCGCCTCGACGAGCTCCGGGAAGTACCGGGTCAGCGGCTTCTCATTGCGGCTGCCGTATACGACGTCCGCCCCGTCCCGGAAGCAGATCGACCGGAAGCCGTCCCATTTCGGTTCGTAGATCGCGTCCGGTGGGATGGCCGTCACGGCCTTGGCCAGCATCGGCTTGATCGGCGGCAGCACCGGCAGCGACATCAGTCCATTCTCAGCCGTGCAGCTTCCGGTAGGCACCCACCGCGCCGGAATGCAAAGGAAGAAAACCGGTCTGGATCATCGACGGGGTGTCCAGGTACTGCAGCCCGCGCACGTAGGGCGGCACCAGTTTCATCCCATCGGTCGCCAGCACGTCGACGACGGCGCCGACCAGCCCGTCGGGCGTATCCGGGCGGCACAGCAGCAGGTCGGGCACCCCGATCGACAACACCCCCGGCGACACGTACCCGCAGGTCGGGACCCGCCGCACGATGTACGGGTACCCGGCGATCCGGCTCATCGGCGCGGCCCGCGCGCCGATGTCGAGAATCCGTAGCGGCAGTTGACCGTCCAGGTCGCTGATCGCCGGTGTCGGCACGCCGCCCGACCACACAAGGGCCGCGATGTCACCGTCCGCCAGCCGGGACAGCGCCTCCTGCAGTCGGTAGTTCAGCATCTGCACGTGACCGCTGAGCCCGGCCGCCTCGAACAGCACCCGGCTACTCATCGCCCCGCCGGATCGGGCGGCCCCGATGGACACCCGCCGCCCTTGCAGATCGGCGAAGTCGCGGACGCCGTGGGCATCGCTGACGATCACCTGCAGATAGTTCTCGTACACCCGGGCGACGGCCAGCGGTGCGGCCGCGTCGGTCTCCGACGTCCGGTCCTGCTCGGCGACGTCGGCCAGCGCCAGGCCCATGTCGACCTCGCCCGCCCGCAGCCTGGCCAGGTTGTCGACGGTGCCCTCGGTGGGGATGACCTCGATGTCGATGTCCGGGTACCGGGCGCGCAGCTGGGTGGCGAATACCTCGGCGAAGGCCAGGTACATGCCGCCGGGATCGCCGGCGGCCAGGCGCAGGCGCCCGCTCGGTCCACCCGGGATGGCGCAGGAGGCCGTCAGCGCTGCGGCCGCGAGAAGGAAAGTGCGCCTGGTCGACTGGTTGCGGATCACGGGTCGGCCTCACTCGCCGCGGGTAGGCGGTAGCGCACCAGTAGACCGCCCTCGAGCGCCGGCTCGACGGTGAGCAACCCGCCATGGCCCGCGACGATCTCGGCCGCGATGGCCAGCCCCAGGCCGGTCCCCGAGCCGTCGTCGGCGCCCCGCCAGAATCGTTGCGGGGCGCGGACCAGATCCTCCTCCGGCAGCCCGCAGCCGTCGTCACTCACCACCAACTCGACACCGGCACCGGTCGCTGTGGCCGCGACGGTGACGGTGGCACCCGCTCCGGCATAGCGTCGGGCGTTCTCCAGTGCGACGTCGAGCAACTGCTCGATGTCGTGACGCGGAACCTGAACCGCCGGAACGGAATCCGAACCGACGTGGAGCTTCTGCCCCTGGCCTTCCATCAGCGGCCGCCAGAATGCCTCGCGTTCGGTCATCACGTCGGCCAGGTCGGTGGCTTCGGCCGTACTGGCCAGGCCCACCTGGCGGCTGCCGCTGACCTCCTCGGCGCGGGCCAGCCGCAGCAGCTGCGCCAGCAGGTTCTCGAATCGGTCGAGTTCGGCGGTCATCGAGCTGTAGGTCGGCCAACCGGCTTGCTGCACATAGTCTTCGAGGGTGTCGGCCCGCAACCGCACCGCGGCCAGCGGATTGCGCAACTGGTGCGAGGCGTCGGCGACGAGGCGGCGTTGCCGGTCCAGTGAGGCGCGCACCACGTGGGCCATGGTGTTGAACGCGGCGGTGAAGTGGCGCAACTCCGGCGGGCCCGCGACATGGGCGGGTGGACCCGACACCCCCTCGGTCATCTCCGCGACGGCGCGTTCCAGCCCGTCCAGCGGGCGCAGCACCCATCGGGTGAGCGCCCGGGCCACCACGGCCGCGACGACGAGCACGAACAGGCACCCCACCGCGACCCACAACCAGTCCCGGCCGACATCACGCGCGGCCGTGGCGGGATCGGCGGCCACGACGACGGCGCCGACCACTTCACCGTCGCGCCGGACACTGCTGGAGATCAGGACCGGGTCGGTACGCCAGGGCAGCACCCGCGGCCACTGCGGCGCGGGCGCATCGATCAACCCGCGGCCTGCTGCCGCCGCCACCGCCGGGTCGGCGGTGGCGAGCCCGCGGGCGGCCAGCACCTGCCCGTCGATGTCGACGATCAGCACGCCTTCGGAGTACACATCCTGGTAGCGATCGACCAAGGGCTGCAAAGGAATGCCCGGCACGGCGGCCGAGTCGGCGAGTTCGGTCATCTGGCGCCCCCGTTCGTCGGCCAGCACCGCGGTGCGCCGTGCCGCCGAACTCGACGCCAGCGGGATGGCCAGCGCCGCGGTTGCCAGCAGAGCGAGCACCACCAACACCACCCGGACGCGTAATCCCATCTCGGCCGCCCGACCTCAGCCGTCCAGCCGGAAACCGAAGCCGCGCACCGTCTGCAGCGGCACCCCGGTGAGTTTGGTGCGCAACTGCCCGATGAAGAAGTCCAGCGATCGCGACCGGCCGACCACCGCGGTCCCCCACACCTCCAGCATCAGCTCCTCCCGGCTGACCGCCTCGCCCTGCCGAGCCGCGAGCGTCGCCAGGATCTGGAACTCGGTTCTGGTGAGCGGACGAGCCTCGCCCGCCACAACGACCTCGCGGCGCTCCCGATCGATGGTGACGGGCCCCGCGATCACCGGGCCGGCCGTAGCGGTGAGCTCACCGGCGCCGCGCCGGAACCGGCGCATGACGGCGTCGATGCGGG
The DNA here is from genome assembly GCA_016197365.1 of Mycolicibacterium cosmeticum. Taxonomy (GTDB): domain Bacteria; phylum Actinomycetota; class Actinomycetes; order Mycobacteriales; family Mycobacteriaceae; genus Mycobacterium; species Mycobacterium cosmeticum_A. Next base: position 172,892 of record JACPVS010000008.1, read on the forward strand.
CCAGCAGCACCGCCTTGCGGACCGGTTTCACCAGATAGTCGTCGGCTCCGGCCCGCAGTCCGAGTACCACGGCGCCGTCACTGTCCCGGGCGGTCATGATGATCACCGGCACCGTGCTCGCCCGGCGCAGAGTGCGCAGCACCTCCAGACCGTCCATATCGGGCAGCCCCAGGTCGAGCAGGACCAGATCGCATCCCTTGACGCGGTGCAGGGCGTCGGACCCCCGGGCGACATGCACGACGGCCGCGCCCGCGCGCTCGAGGAGTTCGACCAGGGCGGAGGCGACCCCCTCGTCATCCTCGACAAGCAGCACGCGCATGTCCGACATCATCTCCAGAAAGTCACGGCGCGGCGAGGAGTTCGCCGACCGCGGCCCGGATCTTCGCCACGTAGCCGGACTCCAGCCCCCACGGCCGTTCGACGCCGACCCGCTCGTCCAGATCCCACAGCACGCACCGCTCCCCGGGCATCGCCACGAGTTCCCACGCGATCACCGTCCTGCGCAGCTGCTCGGCCATGGGTTCGTCCGCGGCGGGGCTGCGGTCCGGCGCACCGCCGACCGGAGTGTGGTGCATGAAGCGCCCGTAGGCGGCCTGACAGAACGCTTGATACCGCATGCTGCACAGGATCAGGCCGTGCCAGGCCTCGTCGACGGCGTGTGACGGCATCCCGATCACCTGGTCGTCACGCAGGGCGACCGCACAACACCGCAGCCATTGCCGCAACCCGATCTCGACGAGGTCGCGCGGCTGCCAAGGGCAGGTGGTGAAAACCACTGGGGGAAGCCCGAGTTCGCTGACCGCTACCAGCGAGCGCCCCAGACTGCCGCTGCGCAGCACCGGGTCACCCACCACAGCCGCAGCCACCGCAGCCCCCACAACTCACGACGATCGCCCCCCAGGCCACGCCCTTCTTGCCTTTCGCGGCCCCGCCGTCGGATTCCGAACCGGCGTCCCAGAGATCGGTGGCGGGTTGCGGCTCCAGTTTCGCGTGAAGATGGCATGCCAGAACGGTGAGTACGGCCAGCGCGAACAGTGCGGCCAGACCTATTGCCAACTGCATGATGAACCCTCCTCTACTCCGGTTGCGGTCATCATGGGCCGGTGTCGGGCGGCCGGGGAAGAGCATGCCGATCGGTGCCGGGGTTTCCTTGCACGATCCACAGGTTGTCGCCGATTGCGCCCAGCGATAAATCGCTTGACCTCAACACAGGTTGATGTTGAAAGCTGTATCCAATCCAGTGAGGGGGCACTCATGCGACAGATCCGAGCCGACCTGTGGGAAACCAGTTCGGAACGCTCTTTTCCCGGCGTCACCACCCACGCGTACCTGTGGACCGGCGGTGAGGCAGGCAACGTGCTGTTCTACAGCACCGAGACCGACGACGCCTTCGGCGAGTTCGACGCGCTCGGCGGCGTGGCACACCAGTACCTGTCACATCTGCGCGAGGCAGGCCCGATGCTGCGCTCGATCAGCGAACGGTACGACACCCAGCTGCACGCACCGGCTGCCGAACTGCTCGACATCGGGATGCACGCGCACGTGGACGTGCCCATCGGCAGCCGGCACGTCGACCGCAACGGCATCGAGGTGATCCCGACACCCGGCCACTCCCCAGGCAGCACCTGCTATCTGGTGCCCGGCGCCTACGGGCAGAGTTACCTGTTCACCGGGGACACGATCATGCAGGATCCCGACGGCAACTGGATTCCGGGCTACATCCCGTCGCTCAGCGAGGCCCGGTCACTGTCACGGAGCCTGCAGGTGCTGGCCGGACTGCAACCCGACCTCGTGATCACCAGCGCCTTCCCCGGCGAGTCCGGGGTCCATGCTCCCGGTGCGCGGCGATGGGCGCAGTGCGTCGAACAGGCCCGGGAACGGTTGGCCCTGGTCGCCTGATCTAGGTTGGCGACATGAGCGCTGCGGGGCGGTTCGCGCCCAGCCCATCGGCCGACCTGCACATCGGCAACCTCCGCACGGCGATCCTGGCGTGGCTGTTCGCCCGCTCGACCGGACGGCGGTTCCTGCTGCGGGTGGAAGACCTCGACGACCGCACCTTCAGCGATGTGGCGGCCCGACAGGTCGCCGACCTCGCGGCCATCGGGGTGACCTGGGATGAGCCGCCGGAATATCAGACGGCACACCAGGATCGCTACGACGCCGTCATCGCGCAGCTGATCGAACGCGGCCTGGTGTACGAATGCCATTGCAGCAGAAAGGACATTCTGCAGGCCCCGCGTGCACCCCACGCGCCGGAGGGCGCCTATCCGGGGACATGCCGCGATCTGCCGCCCGGAGCGATGCGGGGCGAGCGGCCCCCCGCGCTGCGGCTGCGCAGCGACGCCACCGAATACACCGTCACCGACCTGATCCACGGCGAATACACCGGCGTGGTGGACGATTTCGTGTTGCGTCGCGGCGACGGGGTGCCCGCCTACAACCTGGCCGTGGTGGTCGACGATGCCGCGCAGGGCGTCGACCAGGTGGTGCGCGGCGACGACCTGTTGTCCTCATCACCCCGGCAGGCCTATCTCGGCGCACTCCTCGGTTATCCGGGCGTGGTCTACGCGCACGTGCCGCTGGTGCTCAACGCCGAGGGTAAGCGGCTGGCCAAACGCGACGGCGCGGTGACCCTCGCCGAGATCGGGGTGGGTCGTGCGCTCGCGCAGATCGCCGATTCGCTGCACCTGCCACCGGGCCCACCGGAAGCCATGCTCGCCCGGTTCGACCCCGCCGCGTTACCCACCCCACCCTGGATTTACCAGCCGGGTTGAGCGAAACCGTTGGGTATAGGCCGGCACGTTGCTAGGTTGCGCCGGTGAGCTTCCCCCTTCGACGATCCGGCAAGGCAAGCGCAGTGGTACTGGTGATTGCCCTGCTCGCCACGCTGCTGACGGCCGGATGCGGAGCCAAAGGAGGCGGCGACAAGCCGATCGCATCTGCCGGTGTGCTGCGGGTGGGCACCGAAGGGGTGTACTCGCCGTTCAGCTACCACGACCCCAAAACCGGCGAGCTGACCGGTTATGACGTCGATGTGGCCAAGGCTGTCGGCGACAAGCTGGGCGTGAAGGTCGAGTTCGTCGAGACTCCGTGGGATTCGATCTTCGCGGGGCTGGAGGCCGACCGCTTCGACGTGGTGGCCAACGAGGTCACCATCAACCCTGAGCGCCAAGCCAAATACGATCTGTCGCAGCCCTATTCGGTGGGCGAAGGTGTCATCGTCACCCGGGCCGGCGACACGTCGATCAGGTCACTGGCCGATCTCAAGGGCAAGACCGCCGCCGAGAACGCCACCAGCAACTGGTCGGAGGTGGCCCGCAAGGCGGGCGCCAAGGTCGAGAGTGTGGAGGGCTTCGCGCAGGCCATCACCCTGCTCAACCAGGGCCGCGTCGACGTGGTGGTCAACGACAGCATCGCCGTCTACGCCTACCTCGCCGAGACCGGTGACAAGACCGTCAAGATCGCGGGCACCGTCGGCGAGAAGAGCGAGCAGGGCTTCGCCGCCCGCAAGGACAGCGCCTACCTTCCCGAACTCGACGGCGCCCTGAGCGCGTTGCGCGCCGACGGCACGCTGGCGAAGATCTCGCAGAAGTACCTCAAGACCGACGCGACCGGCGCCCCACCGGACACGCCGATCAGGTCGGCCGGGGTGCTGCGGGTCGGCACCGAGGGCACCTACTCGCCCTTCAGCTACCACGACACCAAGACCGGTGAGCTCACCGGCTATGACGTCGACGTCGCCAAGGCGGTCGGAGAGAAACTCGGTGTGCCAGTCGAGTTCGTCGAGACACCGTGGGATTCGATCTTCGCGGCACTGGAAGCAAAGCGCTTCGACGTGGTGGCCAACGAGGTCACCATCAACCCGGAACGCCAAGCCAAATACGACCTCTCCCAACCATATTCCGTGGGCGAAGGTGTCATCGTCACCCGGGCGAACGATGATTCGATCAAATCCCTGGCCGACCTCAAGGGCAAGACAACCGCGCAGTCCAGCACCAGCAACTGGGCCCAGGTGGCCCGCGACGCGGGCGCCACCGTCGAAGCGGTGGAAGGATTCGCCCAAGCCATCACCCTGCTCAACCAGGGCCGCATCGATGCCACCGTCAACGACAGCATCGCGGTCTATGCCTACCTCGCCGAGACCGGCGACAAGACCGTCAAGATCGCCGCTCAGACCGGGGAGAAGAGCGATCAGGGCTTCGCCGCCCGCAAGGACAGCGGCTACGTACCCGAACTCAACGGGGCGCTCGACGAACTCCGCGCCGACGGCACCCTGGCCACCATCTCGCAGAAATACCTCAAAGCCGACGCCACCGGCCAGGCCGCGGGCGTGCCTGCCGCACAAGGTGCGCAAGCGCCGCAGACCCGTTCCGGCTTCCAGCTGGTCCTGGACAATCTGTGGCCGCTGGCCAAGGCTGCGATCACCGCGACCATTCCACTCACCATCATCAGCTTCGTGGTCGGTCTGGTCATCGCGCTGGCGGTGGCACTTGCCCGGCTGTCCTCGAATGTGGTGCTGACCAATCTGGCCCGGTTCTACATCTCGGTGATCCGCGGCACCCCGCTGCTGGTGCAGTTGGTGATCGTCTTCTACGGCCTGCCGAAATTCGGGGTCACCCTGCCGGCCTTCACCGCCGCCGTCATCGCCTTCTCGCTCAACGTTGGCGGCTACTCCGCGGAGATCATCCGATCCGCGATCCAGAGCATCCCCAAGGGCCAGTGGGAAGCGGCCGAGACCATCGGCCTGAACTACGCCGGGGCGCTGCGCCGGATCATCCTGCCGCAGGCCGCCCGGGTGGCGGTACCCCCGTTGTCCAACACGCTGATCTCACTGGTGAAGGACACCTCGCTGGCGTCGGCCATCCTGGTGACCGAACTGTTCCGGCAGGCGCAGATCATCGGGGCGCCGACGTTCGACTTCTTCTCGACCTACGTTGCCGCTGCTGTGTACTACTACGTGATCTGCCTGGTGTTGTCCTCCGGGCAGAACCGGCTGGAACGCCGACTCGAAAGGTATGTGGCGCGATGACCGAAGACGTGACCGAATACCGGGTGGTCGCCGAGGGCGTCGAGAAGGCGTTCGGCGACAACAAGGTACTCAAGGGCGTGTCGTTCACGGTGGCGCGCGGCACGGCCACGGCCATCATCGGGCCCTCCGGGTCGGGTAAGACGACCCTGTTGCGCACCCTCAATGCGCTCGACAGGGCCGACGCCGGCGTGATCCGGGTGGACGATGTCGAGATCGACTTCGCCACGCCGACACCGAAACCCGAGGTGCGGCGGTTCCAGTCACGCAGCGGGTTCGTCTTTCAGGGCCACAACCTGTTCCCGCACAAGACGGTGCTGCAGAACATCATCGAGGGACCGGTGATCGTGCAGAAGCGGCCGAAGGACGAGGCGGTCGCGGAGGCCGTCGCACTACTGGATCAGGTCGGGTTGGCCGCCAAACAGGACCAATACCCGTTCCAGTTGTCGGGTGGTCAGCAGCAGCGCGTCGGTATCGCCCGGGCACTGGCGCTGAAACCGAAACTGGTGCTCTTCGACGAGCCGACCTCGGCGCTGGATCCGGAACTGGTCGGCGAGGTGCTCTCCGTCATCAAGGATCTCGCGGTCGAAGGCTGGACGCTGGTGATCGTCACACACGAGATCCAGTTCGCCAGGCAGGTGTCCCAACAGGTGTTGTTCACCGACCAGGGCATCATCCTCGAGCGCGGCACCCCCGACGAGGTCATCGGGAACCCCACACAGGAGCGGACCAGGCAGTTCCTGGACCGGATTCTCAATCCGTTGTGACCGCGGCATCGGCCGCCCAAGCCACCAGCGAGCGCAGGTGAGTGCACACCATCTCGTCCGGGTACCGGTCCGGGTTTTCCAGGTGCAGCCGCGCCAGTTCCTCGATGGCGGCCAACAGGATTCGTAGCGGCGCACCATCGGGGTCGAGTCCGAGATGACGGGCGGCCACCCGGCGGGCATAGGTGCGGCCGAGTTCGATCCGGACCCGCGCCTCGGGCGGGGCACCGTCGGGTGGGCGCAGGATGATCCCCCAACTCGCCGGTGCCGCATGCAGATACGCCAGGATGCCCGCGCCGAGCAGTTCGAGGCCGACGTCGGCGACGGTGCTCATTCCGGCGAAGGCGATCGCCGATTCGCGGTCCAGCAACGCGGTGGTCAGTCCCGCGAGGTCGGTGAACTGCTGATAGACCACGGTCCTGGTCACCCCGGACTGCCGGGCCACCTTGTCGATGGCGAGGCCGGTGAAGCCCTCCGCTGCAACGATTTCGCGTGCGACATCGAGCAACTGATCGCGACGATCGGCCGCACTGAGGCGTCGTCTGGTCACTGCAGCAGAAGGTCGACGGCCACCGCCGCGCTCTGCACGGCGCTCTCCATGGTGGCCGACCAGTCGGTCGCGGTCCAGTCGCCTGCCAGCGCCAGCGTCGGCACCGAGGTGCGCTGTGGTGGCCTCAGCGCATCTGTCCCGACCACCTGGGAGAAGGTGGCCTTGGGCATTTTCACCACCTGCGCCTGGAGTACGTTCGCCTGCGCAGCGGCCGGATAGTAGCGGCGCAGCAGCTCCAGCTGTTCGGCGACGATCTCGTCGTTGGACTTGTGGATCTGTTCGTAGGCACCGCTGGTGGTCAGGCAGTACAGCCACGCCCGCTCGGTGCCACGGCCGTGCATGATCTGCCGGTCGAAGACTTCGTCGATGACGCCGGTACCGCCGATCAGCCCCTCGAAGGCGGACTCCGTGCCCAGCGGCCGGTCCAGGTACAGATTGGTGCTCACGATCGGCGTGTGGCCGAGTTTGTCTGCCGCCGCGTAGATCTCGGCGTGCTCGGGCAGGTCGTCGAGTAGGCCGGCGATGTTGGAGTTGGGGACCGCGCAGATCACCGCGTCGGCGGGGATCTCGGTGCCGTCGGCCAGGACGACAGCGCGCACGCTGCCGTCCTCGATCCGAACCCGGCGCGCGACGGTGCGGTAGCGCACGTCTACGCCTTGCTCCTCGAACACCTTGATCGCACCGGTGATGTACAGGGTGTCCAGATCGACGGTCGGATAGCCGATGGTCACCGGGGTGCGGTGTTTGATGCCCAGGCGGATGCCGGTGGCCAGGACGTCGGCGAACACCTTGGCCGACTCGCGCGCCACCGGTTCGGCGGCGATCCCCAGAGCGAGCCAGTCCCACAACGCTTCCCGCGCTTTGGCGGGCATCCCCACGCGCTGGAACCATTGCTCGGTACTCAGATCCGCGAGGTCGGCCGGCTGACGCAGGGCCTGCCAGCCCAGCAGCACGGTGGCGCGGGCGGCACGCAACCTCTCACCCCAGCCGGCGTCGGGATGCACACCGAACAACGTGCGGATGGCACCGGGACCGGTGGTGTGCATGGTGACGTGGCGCCCGTCGGGCCAGCGCAGGGTCGAGGACTTCGGGAACTCGATGTATTGCCGGGTACCGACACTTTCCAGGTACCGGTACAGGTGCTGATATCCGCTGGCGATGACGTGTTGGCCGTTGTCCGGCACATCGTCGACCGCGTCGGCGTGCATCGCATGGGTGCGGCCGCCGAGGCTGCCGCGCCGTTCCAGCAGGGTGACGTGCTTGCCCGCCTCGGCCAGCCAGACGGCCGAAGCCAGGCCTGCCAGGCCGCCACCGATCACCACAAAGTGCCGTGTGTCCTCACCCATGTGGGCGACAATAACTTACATTTCGTAAGTTAGGCCAGGATGATGCGGTCCGCCACCGGCGAGCGGCCTTTGGCCGCACGCTCGGCCGCTTCCAGCAGCCCGTCCCGGAACTGCGGATCGGCGATAGCCGCGAGGGCCTCGCCCCTCTCGCGGACGGTCAGGCCCTCGAGTTCGGCGGTGCCGTGTTCGGTGACGATGACGTCGACATGATGCCGTGGCGTGGTGATCACAGCGCCGGGCCCGAACCACGGCACGATCCGCGAGTGCAGCACGCCGTCCCTGGTGTAGGTGGAGGGCAGGCAGATGAGTGAGCGGTCGGACAACTCGAGCCCTGCCCCCGCCACGAAATCCTCGGCGCCGCCGATCCCACTGAACTGACCGCCGGCAATGGTGTCGGCGACCACCTGACCGTGGATGTCGATGGCCAGCGCACCGTTGATGGTGACCATGCGGTCGTTCTCGGCGATCACGTCGGGGGCGTTGACGACCTCGACGGGCAGGAACGCGACCTCCCGGTTGCCGTCCAGCCACTCGTAGAGTTCAGCCGAACCGAACGCGAAGGTCGTCACGCTGACGCCGTCGAACTGGCCCTTGCGGGCGTTGGTGATCTTGCCCGCCCGGTGCAGGCGCATACAGCCGTCGGTGAACATCTCGCTGTGCAAGCCGAAGTCGCCGGCATCGCCCTCGGCGAGCAGTGTCGCGATCTGGTTGGGGATCGAACCGATACCGGTCTGCAGGGTCACCCCCGGCGGCATGTACGCGACGGCGTTGTGCGCGATCGCCCGGTCGACGTCGCTCGGCGGCGTATCACCGCCGGGCAACTCCAACGGCGCCTCCGACGAACGCACCAGGATGTCGATCTCATCGATGTGCAGGGCGTGCCGGTACCCATCGCGCAGGCCGTAGGTCCGCGGGAAGGCGTCGGAAGCCTCGACGATCAGTAGCCGGTCGGGATCCGCTCCGGCACGGCGCAATTCGTCGACGGTCCCGCCGGCGTGCAGGGACAGCGAGCACCAGCCGTCGGCATCCGGTGCTGCCGTGACGGTCGTCATCACCCGCGGGGACTGCCGTCGCAGCAGCGGGCCGAAACGCCGGAAGTCCGCGGGCGTGAACTCGACATCGGCTCCGCCGTCACGCAACGCCCGGTCCAGGGGTCCATAGAACCCGGACAGGTAGTGCACGCCGGTGCGGGTGAAGAGCTCGGTGAGCACTGCGAGCAGTGCGCCGTACACCCGCAGGTCGATCCAGTCGTCGCGGGCGCCCAGTGCGGCCAGGAAGGCGGGCGGCTGACCGGGCCCCAGCGGAATTCCCAAGGTATCGGTCGTCCGCAGTTGCGCGGCGGCTTGCTCGGCGGTGAGCTCGGTCGGCATGGACTCGACGCTACGTGTCCGCCAATCGCAATGTCACCCTGACAGCCTCGTCATGGATATATCTACGCGGCGGGGCTGTCAGCGTGACATTGCGAACGACCTCCTACAGTTCTTTGACTCCCCACGGTGACCCGTAGGCGGTCAGCAGGTCCAGGAAGGGCACCGGGTCGAACGCCTCGGGACCGAGCACGCCGCTGCCCGACCACGTCCCATTCGCCAGAAGTTCCAATGCGACAACCGGATTGACCGCCGTCTGCCATACGACGCATTGGTGGCCGTACTCCGCCATCGACCATTCGTTGTCCACCACGTGGTACAGGTAGGTCGACCGCGCTTCACCGTCGGTGCCGGTGCCGGTCACCCACAACCCGGCACACGTCTTGCCCGTCATCCGAGGGCCGAGAGTGGCGGGGTTGGGTAGGCAGGCCGCGACGACATCGCGGGGGCTGACCAGCTGGCCGCCCACCGACACCTTCTCCGTGCGGTCGAGGCCCAGCTTGTGCAGCGCCTTGAGCACGTCGATGAACTCGGCGCCCAATCCGTATTTGAAGGTGGCCCGCCGACACTTCACCCAGCGCGGCATCAGCAGCACCTCTTCGTGCTCGACGTTGACACACTCGACCGGGCCGATACCGTCGGGAAAGTCGAAAACCTCTGGCTCGCTGAAGGGTTCGGTGGTGAACCAGCCCCGGTCGGCCTCCCAGATCACCGGGGGGTTCAGGCATTCCTCGATGGTGGTCCAGATGGAGAACGACGGCGCGAAGTCGTACCCCTCGACCGTCAGGTTGGAGCCGTCGCGGGTGCCGAGCTCATCGATCTCGGCGAACAGATGGTCGGCGGCATAGCGGGCGAACACATCGGACAGGCCCGGCTCCACGCCGATCCCGACCAGTGCCAGCCGGCCCGCGGCCTGCCAGTCGGCCTCGGCGGCGAACTGCTCGTCGCCGAGTTTGATCCCCGGGAGTTCGTAGGGCTGGTCCGGATGACGCTGCGACAGGCTCATCGCCATGTCCAGATAGTCGGCGCCGCCGGCGATCGCGCCGTTGAAGATCGGCATGACGAACCGGGGATCGACGGCGTTCATCACATGGGTGATGCCGTGCTCACGCACCAGTCCGGCGATCGCGTCGGCCGAACTCGCGTCGACGCGGGCCCCGCTGAACCTGTCATCACCGACGCCGTCGGCGACCCGCAGCGCCTGCGCCTCGTCGTAGTCGCACACGACGATCGCGTCGAAGAAGTCCCGTCGCGCAGCAATCGAACAGAACGCCGAACCGACACCGCCGGCACCCACCAGGAGAATCCGCATGAAGGCCACCCTAGTGCGGATTCATCTTGATTTCGCAAGAGTTTGTACGGAATGCAGACTGGTACGCGGGATCGACGACGAAATACGTATCCAACCGGTGGAGGGGTTAACCCCCGGAAAAGTGGCGGGCCACCACCGCTGTGCCGGGCGACCGACGCGGCGAAGGTGAGTTCATGCACACCACTTCAATAGCCATCGCCATCGCCACCGGATTGATCTCAGCCGCCATCGCCGCGGCCTCCCCCGCGGCTGCCGCACCGTCAGGCCCGCCGTGCCGGCCCTCCGACACAGGTGCCACCGTCTGCCAGACCGCGGGTCACATCCGGGTCATCGCCACCCCGACGGTGAAAGCGCCACCGGCCCACCAATTCAACGGCTGGGTCGGGATGGTCCACCACCCCTAGCCCAGTGGCAGTGACGCCAGTCCGCGCAGCGTGACGTTCGGCTTGTAGACCGGGCCCGCCGTCGGCCGAATGTACGGGAATCGGCGTGCCAGTTCGGTCAACGCGATGCGGGCCTCCACCCGGGCCAAGGGCGCGCCGAGACAGAAGTGCGGACCCTTGCTGAAAGTCAAGTGCCGCAACCCTTCCCGGTCGGGGTCGAAGTCATCCGGCCGATCGAAGGCCTCCGGGTCGCGGTTCGCCGCGGCGATCAGCAGCAGGATGCTGTCACCCACCGGAACGGTGACCTCACCGATCTGCATCTCGGCTCCGGCGATCCGCATCACCAGCTGCACGGGCGGGTCGTAGCGCAGCGTCTCCTCGATGACCGCGCCCGCCCGGTCCGGGTCGGCCGCCAGCGCGGTCCACTGCGCCGGCTCCCGCATCATCGCCTGCACGGCATTGGCGATCAGGTTGACCGTCGTCTCGTGACCCGCGACGAGCAGCAGATTGCAGGTCGCGACGATCTCGTCGGCGGTGAGCTGGTCGCCGTCCTCCTCCGCCGCGATGAGAGCGGAGATCATGTCCTCACGCGGGTCGGCGCGACGCTTCTCGACCAAGGCCCCGAGGTACTCACGCATCCATTCGCCGGCCTGCAGGCGTTCGTCGGCGGTCTCGGACGCTTGGCCCGTCAGCGTCATGATCGGGTCGAGCCCCTGCGCCAGCAGCGCCGCGGCCCGGCTGAACTGCGGTTCGTCCTCTAGCGGGACTCCGAGCATCCGGCAGATCACCGCGACCGGCAGCGGATACGCCAGGTCGGGCACCACGTCCAGGCGCCCGGACTCGGCGACCTTGTCCAGCAGTTCGGCGACCAGTGATTCGATTTCGGGTTCCAGTGCGCGCACCGCCTTGGGCGAGAACGCCTGCTGCGCCAGCTTGCGCAACCGGGTGTGGTCGGGCGGATCGAGGAACAGGAACCCGGGCGTCGCCGCACGCTGCGGGCTGATGCCCTCGGCGATCTGGCGCTGGACCACCGACGACTTCATCCCGTCACTGCACGACGACGGGTGCCGCAACACCTCGTCGCAGTCCTCGAAGCCCGCGAACACCACCATGTTGGCGTCGGGCAGCACCATCGGGCCCAGCTCCCGGATCCGCGCGAACACCGGGTACGGGTCGGCGCGAATCGCCGGGTCGAGCATCTGGACCAGCAGCATCTGAGCTTCGGCGGTGGTCGACGTCATGCCCTTATTGTGCACGCGTCTAAGAGGTGCGCAGGTCCGTCCCGTAGTAGTGCCCCAGCACATGCTCGCGCAGCTCGTCGAACTCGCCCGCGACGATCGCGGCGCGGATCTGGTCGACCAGTCGGATGGTGAAGCGCTCGTTGTGGATGGTGCACAGCGTCGAGGACAACATCTCCTTGGCCTTGAACAGATGGTGGATGTAGGCCCGGGTGTAGTGCGCACAGGTGTAGCAGTCGCAGTCGGCGTCGATCGGGGTGAAGTCGCGGCGGTAGCGCGCACCGGTGATGTTGTAGCGCCCGTTCACCGAATACACGGCGGCATTGCGGGCGACCCGGGAAGGCGAGACGCAGTCGAAGGTGTCCGCGCCGGCCGCCACCGCGGCGAAAAGATCGTCGGGCTCGCTGATCCCGAGCAGATGCCGGGGCTTGTCCGCGGGCAGTTCACTGGTGACCCAGCCGACGATGGTGGCCAGGTTCTGCTTCTCCAGCGCGCCGCCGATGCCATAGCCGTCGAAGCCGTTTCCGTCCTCGTCGGCGAGAGAGACCAGTCCGCGGGTCGCCTGGCGCCGCAGATCTTCGTACTGCGCGCCCTGCACCACGCCGAACAAGGCCTGGCGCGGCTTGTGCGCGCGTTCCAGGGTGAGCTTCCGATGTTCTGCCAGACAGCGCGCCGCCCAGTCATGGGTGCGCCGCACCGACTGCTCCTGGTAGCCGCGGGTGTTCACCAGAGTGGTCAGTTCGTCGAAGGCGAAGATGATGTCGGCCCCGAGCTGATGCTGGATCCCGATGGACACCTCGGGGGTGAAGCGGTGCGTCGAGCCGTCCTTGTGCGACCGGAAGGTGACGCCATCCTCGTCGACGTGCGCCAGCCGCTCCTTACCCTCGGCGATGATGTCATCGGCCTGGACCCGCGTCGCGTCCATCGCGAGGACTTTCTTGAATCCGACTCCGAGGGACAGCACCTGGAAGCCACCGCTGTCGGTGAACGTCGGTCCGGGCCAGTTCATGAAGCTGCCCAAACCACCGGCCTCGTCCACGATGTCGGGTCCCGGCTGCAGATACAGGTGATAGGCATTGGCCAGAAGGGCCTGCGCTCCAACCTCTTTCATGGACTCGGGCAGCACGGCCTTGACGGTGGCCGCCGTTCCGACGGCGATGAACGCCGGCGTCTGGATATCACCATGCGGGGTGTGGATGACGCCCACCCGACCCTGGCGCCCGGGCAACTCGGCCTGCACCTCGAAATACTGCTCACTCACGCGAACATTCAATCAACCGCGAAGTCCCCGTGCTCAGGCGCTCTCGGTCGTAGATTCACCACATGATGATGAGATCGCTGGCCGGCATCGCGGCACTGGCGGCCGTCGCGGCCACATCCGCCGCGTGCTCGTCGTCCCCGCAAGCCCCCGCACCGCCTCCGGGGGCGCTGACCCCCGGGACCGCCGAGATCACCATCGACGGTCGCGATGCAGGCACCACCCATGCGGTGAGCTGCTCGCCGGCCGGCTACCTCACCACCATCACCACCGGTGACGACGCCTCGGGAATCAGCGCCATGGTGTCCAACCGCGACGAGCTCACCGCGGAATCGATCAGCTTCCGCAATGTGGGGGGCTTCACCGGCAGTTACAACGCCGGACTGGACAAACCGAGCGCGACGGTCAGCATGACCGGACGGACCTACGACATCTCCGGAACGGCGCAGGGCTTCCGCACGGACAACGCCAGCTTCAACGCGCAGAGCCGATTCACCGTGAAGGTGGCGTGCTGAACTGCGGTTTACCTGCAGGTAGCTCACAGTCAAGTATTTCGCGCATAACGGTATCTATGAGTCCGCTGAGCACCATACTGCTCTGGGATCATCGGGGCGATCTTGAAATGGGATCGCACGACAACAAGGAGATCAGTGGTGAAGCGTGAATTCGTGATCGCCCTGGGCGGTGCGGCGATTGTCGTCGCGGGACTGTCCGGCTGTTCGTCAGATGACAAGAAATCCTCCGGCGCCGGCTCGGAGAAAGCGACCTCCTCGGCCTCCGGAACGGCGACGGCCTCGCCCACGGCGGCTTCGGGCACCGGTGGCACCAAGGTCACCATCGACGGTAACGATCAGGCCGTGAACGGCCAGGTCGTGTGTGCCTCCATGGGTGGCAATACGAACATCGCCATCGGCGAAGGCGCCACCGGCATCGCCGCTGTCGTCGGCGATGGCGACTCCCCGACCGTCACCTCGGTGGGCCTGGGCAACGTCAACGGCGTCACGCTCGCCTACGCTGCGGGCGCCGGCGGTGAGGCCAAGGCCGAGAAGGACGGCAAGACCTACAAGATCAGCGGCACCGCCACCGGCATCGACATGGCCAACCCCATGACCCCGGTGAACAAGCCGTTCACCATCGAGGTCACCTGCCCCAACTGACGGGCAAACGACGACACGACGGCGGCGTCCCCCAGCGGGGCGCCGCCGTTGTCGTCTGCGCTCAGGCCGGAGCCGGGACGGTGTAGCCGGCAGCGGATTGGCGCAACTGCCAGATCTGCGCCGGGCACAACTCGTTGACGGCCTGATTGATCAGATAGGCGCCCTGGTAGTTGTCGGAGCTGTTGAACTCGGACATCACCTGCTGGACCAACTGGGCGTAGGACATCCGCCCGGCAACCCGGTCGCAGACGGTGTGCCCGTAGGCGATGGCGGCGTCGGGGCCGGCGAAGTTGTAGCCCGGCCGCACGGTGACGTTCACCAGATACGCGACGACGTCCGCATGCGCCGCGGGCGCGGCCACGCCCGCCAATCCCGCACCGAGCGCGCCCGCGACGATCAATCCCCGCAATGCCTTCATAGCGGTCAACCCTAAACCCGTGACGACGTGCGACGCTCCGGTTCGTGAGGGAAAGGCGGTCAGGGACGCGGGGACACCGGCGCGGGGGCCGGGTGGCGCCGCTGATGACGGCGCAGCCGGGCGAGCAACACCCGCCGGTGCACCTCGAAAGACAACGACATCGGGTCACGCCATAGCGGCGGCCTCTTCACGCTGTTCGCCATAATGCGTCCACTGTCGCACACCGGAGGCCACCAATCCGGTTGGCACACGCCGTCTTTGACAAATCTCACTCGCGAAGCAAACACCGGGTGAACACGCCCCGACAGCGTCCTCACCACCGGATGACGGAACGGTTCCTGGCCGGCGAAAGAGACCACATTCGCTCTCGCGGCAATCTCATTTTCGCGGTGACACCGCGCAGTTTCGTCCGGCTCAGCGCGCGATGGCAGTGCGCCGACGGGGAATTGACAGATCGACCAATTCATTCGCCGGAAACAGCCCGCACAGCCACTGACCCCTGTCAGTATGCGGGGCAGGTGTGCTTCCAGAAGGGGTCATTCGTGCAGCGTTTTTCAGTGTGGGTGAGTACGGGTCTGTTGACCGCGGGAGTGTCGGCCGGCGTGCTGACCGGCGCGGGAGTCGCAGCGGCCGAGACCGGTTCGGCGCCGTCCTCGGAAGCAGGTACGTCGGGTGCCTCTGAGCCCGGTGCCGCCAAGACCGAGTCACCCACCGACCCGAAGACCACCGAGTCCGGTGGCACGACCGAGAAACCGACCACCGCGGAGACCGCAGGGACCACCACTGGGACCAGCGCTCCGTCGCAGCCCGAGCCCCCGAAGAAGAAAAAGAAGAAGGCCGCCGCCAGTTCGACGGCGCAGTCCGCCGTCGAGCACAAGGCATCCACGTCCACCGCGGCCACCGAGACGGCCGCGACCACCAAGCCGGCCACTGCGACGTCCCAACCGGCGAAAACCGTGACGATCCCTACGACCCCATCGGTCGCGAACGCCACGACCGCGCTGCGTCTGGCCCAGGAGCCCGTCACCGCCGCGACCGCACCCACCGCCGTCAACCCGGTCAAGGTGATCGCCAGGGCCGTCACCGGGTTGGTCAACAACATCGGGTCCGCCATCATCAACGCGGTTCAAGCGCTGGAGCAGTTCGTCACCGGGCCGCCAGTGCTGCCGGCCGGCAGCACTGTCACTGTCCGCACCTCAACGATCCTGTTGGCGAACGGGCAACGGGTGAAGGCCAATTGGTACTACCCGGACGGCGATCAGCCGCCTGAGCAGATGATCCTGCTGCAGCACGGATTCCTGGCGCTGGGGCCGATGTACAGCTTCACCGCCGCCAACCTCGCCGAACGCACGAACAGCGTCGTCGTCACGCCGAGTCTCCCGTCCAACTTCCTGGCCGGGGACGACCACTGGCTGGGTGGGACGGGAATGTCGGAGGAGATCGCGAACCTGTTCACCGGCAACCGGGACGCACTCACCCAGAGCGCGATCGCCGCCGGGTACGCCACCCGGTATGGCACGGCCGTCCTGCCCGAGAAGTTCGCCCTCGCGGGCCACTCGCTGGGCGGCAGCCTGGTCTCCGGTGCCGCCGGTTTCCTGGCGACCAACGGTGCCGCCGACAATCTGGTCGGTGTCATCCTGCTGGACGCCGTACCGAGCGAGGGAACGCTCGAGGCCGCCCTGCTCAAGTTGAATACCTATGCCGATTCACCTGGCGGGCACTACATCCCGGTCCGCGAGATCGGCGCGCCGAAGAACGCCTGGAACTCCACCAGCACCGTCAACCAGGCCTTGTCCACGGCTCGGCCGGACCGATTCAACGGCGTGATCCTGTCCGGCGGCGTGCACATGGATTCGATGCAGGGTGGCAACCCCGTGATCCAGTTCTTCGCCTTCCTGTTCGCGGGGTTCCCGCAGGCGCAGAATCCGCCGGCAGTCCAGAATCTGGCGGTCCGCTGGCTCAACGCCTGGTTCGACCCCACGAACTACACCGATGACAGCGATGCCCTGGTGCACGGCAGCATCATCGATATCGACACCCCGAAGGGCACCGCGCACGGCCGGGTCATCGGGACGGCCCCTGCGCCGGTGAGCACTGCCACCAGATCGACGGTCAGCGCGGCCGTATAACGCCGATCCGCCGTCGGGCAAGAACGGGCCCGGCCGATCGGGCAATGGCTCCGAGCGTCGCTCTTACGAAAGGTTCAGCGCGCGCCGGACGGATCCACTGCCGCGGGGATCGCGTTGTCCACGAGGACGGTTGCGATGGCGGCTGCGGTGGCGAAGGTGTCGGCGTCGAGGACTCGGTTGCGGGCTGACGCGCCGTCCAGCAGCAGCGCCAGTTGTTCGCCGAGCTGTTCGGGGTTGGTGGCGCCGGCCTCGCGGGCGGTGTCGGTGAGCCGTGCGGCGAAGGCGGTCTTGTAATCGCGGGCCTTCAGACGTGCCGGGTGGACCGGGTCGTGGAGTTCGACGGCCGCGGCGATGAACGGGCACAGGGGCGCGTGGATGTCGAAGGCAGCGAGAAGTCGCTCGCGCGGTGTGAGGTCGGTGCGGTCGAACACCTCGGGTAGGACGTCGGGGTCGAATCGGCGGAGGTGCTCGGTGATGAGTTCGTCTTTACTCGAGAAGTGTTGGTAAAAAGTACGTTTGGACACCTGCGCGACCGAGCAGAGCTGATCCAGCCCCGTGCTGTTGATGCCCTGGTCGCGGAACAGTTGCCGCGACGCACCGAGGATGCGCTCACGTGCGCCCCTGCCGCGGCGCAGGCCTCGCGGCCCCTTTTCCAACTCCGTCATGCTCCCAGGATAGCCCGTTCGGTACGAATCGGTGTGCATAGCTTGCATCCGGTCAGATCGTCCGTTACGTTAAGTACGACGATCGGTGTACATAAATCGCTATCAAGAGATGGGGAAATCATGGGAAAGCTCGATGGCAAGGTCGCAGTGATCACCGGCGCGACGAGCGGGATGGCGCTCGCCGGCGCCAAGTTGTTCGTCGACGAGGGCGCTCACGTCTTCATCACCGGCCGGCGCAAGGAGGCCGTGGACGACGCCGCCGACCAGATCGGGCGGAATGTCACTGGTGTACAGGGTGATTCGTCCGACCTCGACGACTTGGACCGCTTGTTCGACACGGTCAAGCACGAGAAGGGTGCCATCGACGTGTTGTGGGCCAGCGCCGGAGTCGGCAAGCAGGCCACACTCGGCGAGATCACCGAGGAGGACTTCCACGACGCCTTTTGGCTCAACGCGCGCGGCACGTTGTTCACGGTCCAGAAGGCGCTCCCGCTGTTCAACGACGGCGGATCGATCTTCATGACCGGATCGAACGCTTCGCTGCGGGGCTACCCGAACTGGAGTGTGTACGCCGGAAGCAAAGCCGTGTTGCCTGCCTATGCACGGGTATGGGTGTCGGAGTTGCGGGACAGGAAGATTCGGGTGAATGTCCTGACCCCGGGCCAGGTCGCCTCACCGATGTTGGAAGCGGTGATGGACGAGGAGATGAAGGCCCAGTTCGAATCCGTGATTCCGCGGCGTGAAATGGGCGGCCCCGAGGAGATCGCGTCGGCCGCGCTGTTCCTCGCCTCCGACGACTCGAGCTACGTCAACGGTCAGGAGTTGGTGGTCGACGGCGGCACCACCGTGATCTGAGCGGTTGGCGCATCAGCCGAATTCAGTTCTCACCAAACGAGCAGCAAGCACCCGAAGGAAACAGCCATGACGACAGCAGCCCCGCACCGCGACACCCTGGACGCCTTCATCGACGGCATGCACGGCGGTGCACACGACAGCGCCCTGTCCGCCATCCTCGCCGAAAACGTGGTGCTGTACGGCCCACTCGGCGATGAGCCGGTCGTCGGCCGCAACGCCGTCCTGAAGGCGATGCAGGCGGTCGGCGCCGTGGCGTCCGATCTCACCTACGACGAAGTCCTCAGCGGCCCGACGCACCACGCCACCCACTTTCGCCTCCAGATCGAAGACACCGTGGTCGACGGGATCGACTACATCCTGCTCGACACCGACGGAAAGATCGCCGAAGTGGTCATCTGGTGGCGCCCCCTGCCCGCAGGGGTCCAGATGCAACGGCACCTTGCAGGCCTTCTCGGCATGCAGCCGTGGGAATTGCGCACCGATACGCAGCCTCCGGGCACCCATCAGACGACAAGCGAAGAGAGCAGATCATGAGCAGCATCACCATCATCGGCACCGGCAACATGGCCCGCGCCATCGGCACCCTGGCCGTCAAGGGCGGCAACGCCGTCGAAATCGTCGGGCGCGACGGAGCCAAGGCCACCGCCCTGGCCGGCACCCTCGGTGGTAGCGCCGTGACCGGAGAGTTCGGCGCCGCCCCGGCCGGGGACATCGTCATCATCGCGGTGAGGTACGCCGACGTGGTTCCGGTCGTCGCCCAATACGGAGAAGCTTTGGCGCACAAGGTCATAGTCGACATCAGCAACCCGTTCAATGCCGATGCCGACGGGCTCGCCATCCCCGATGACACCTCGATCGCACAGGAAGTCGCCAAGGCGGCCCCGGCCGACGCCTACGTGGTGAAAGCCTTCAATACCGTCTTCGGTCACGTCCTGGACAAAGGCCAGACCCCCGATGTGTTCTTCGCCGGCGACCACGTGCAGGCCAAGGCCGAGGTGTCCACGTTCATCGCAAGTCTTGGGCTGCGCCCGCTGGACGTCGGCGGCCTGAGCATGGCGCACTGGCTCGAAGGAGCAGGCCTGATCCTCATGGGTCTAGCCCGTCATGGGCTGGGCGACTTCGATATTGCGCTCGGCGCCAACACGTTTCCCAGTTGAGCATGAGACTCGGTTTCGTCATTCCTGTGGTGGGACCCGCCATCGGCAGCGCCGTCGGCCTGAGCGCCTTCTGTCGAGGCCTCGAAGACCTTGGTTATGACACGCTGTGGGTGGGCGATCGCCTCGTCACCCCGGTGCACATGCAAGCCACCTACCCGGGCAGAGAGCAGCCTTACCCGCCTCAGATGACCCGCAACCTCGATCCGGTCCTGCTGTGGACGGTCGCCGCGACGGCGACCAGTCGAGTGCGGTTGAACGCCAGCACGCTCGGCACGTTCTACTACGAGCCGACGCACCTTGCGCGGCAACTCACCACCCTCGACGTGCTCAGCGACGGCCGTCTCGACCTCGGCGTGGGAGTGGGGTGGATGAAGGACGAACATGACATCGCGCGCGGGGCGGATTGGCACCGTCGCGGACGGATGCTCGACGACGTGCTGGCGTTCCTGCAGCACTGGTGGACGACCACCCCGGTGTCGTGGCACAGCGAGTTCTTCACCCTGCCCGCAGTCCACGCCGACCTACGCCCGGCCCAAGCGGGCGGTCCACCGATCTGGATCGGTGGGGCCGGCGAAGCCGCGATGCGCCGGGTCGGTCGCGTCGGCACCGGCTGGCTCGGGGTCGACGGACTCCCCACGGGCGTCACCGACCACCTGTTGTCACTTGCGCGCCGAGCGGCGCAGGACGCGGGCCGCGATCCCGATGCGCTGGAGACCGCAATGCGGATCAACCTCGAATCCGGCACGTCCGTCGACTCGGTCGTCGACACGCTCGCGCGCTTGTCCAGCGACGGTGTCGACGAGGCGGTCGTGGATGCCTTCGCACTGTTCCCGAGCCTCGACCGAATGCTCGACTTCGCCGGCCAGATAATCACGACGTGGCGCAAACGTCGGACGGCATAACGGCTCGGCCGCATCACAGGGCGCTGCGTCAGGTCGAGCGTCGATGAGACGAACGAACCCGGCTGACGCTGGGTTCGTTCGTCGATCTCTTGGCGGTGGCGGAGGGATTTGAACCCTCGGACGGGGGTTACCCGTCACACGCTTTCGAGGCGTGCTCCTTAGGCCGCTCGGACACGCCACCGGGAGGCAGCTTACCGGTCGGGTGCGGTTGCCCCTAATCGCGTCAGCGCCGACGCGCGAAGAACTCCTCCAGCGGTGCGGCGCACTCCGCCGCCAACACCCCACCGCGCACCTGCGGGCGGTAGGTCAGCCGACGGTCGCGCACCACATCCCACAACGAGCCGACCGCCCCGGTCTTGGGTTCCCACGCCCCGAACACCAGCAGCCCGATCCGCGCCATCACGATCGCGCCGGCGCACATGGTGCACGGTTCGACCGTCACCGCCAGCGTGCAACCCTCCAGCCGCCAGCCGTCACCGAGGAGGGTCGCCGCCGCGCGCATCGCGAGGATCTCGGCGTGGGCGGTCGGGTCTCCGAGTTCCTCGCGGGCATTGGCCGCGCGGGCCAGCTCCGCCCCGTCCGGGCCGAACACCACCGCACCGATCGGCACGTCGTCGGGGCCCGCCGCCCGGGCGGCGTCCAGCGCCTGCCGGATCAGGGATTCGGGAGAACTCACCGACCGATCTTGTCGAGCACCTCGGACAGCTCCGAGTCGAAGCCCATCCGCTCGGCGATCGCACTGATCTGCTCGTCGATCTCCATGTCGATGTCGGAGACGATCACCCCGAGCACGCCCTCGGGCAGCCCGACGTCGGAGAGCAGGCCCAGGTCGCCCTCTTCGAACGGGTCCTCGTCCTCGAGGTCCTCGTCGTCGATGTCGGCGTCCAGCTTGTCCAGCACCTCGGCGGCGATGTCGTAGTCCAGTGCCGCGGTGGCGTCCGACAGCAGCAGCCGGGTGCCCGCAGGCGCGGGCCGAACGATGATGAAGAACTCGTCGTCGACGTCGATGAGCCCGAAAACCGCGCCGGCGCTGCGCAATTCGCGCAACTCCGTCTCAGCCGCAGACAGGCTGGTCAGAGCCGCGCGCCGCATCGGCGTGCAACGCCACTTGCCGTCCTCACGGACGACCGCAACCCCGAACCCCTCGGGGTGACCGGCAGCTTCCTGCGCCGGCGCACGCTGTGCTCCCATGGCGCTAACGCTAGTCGCAGACCAGGGGCTTTGACCACCTAATGACCGCCCACCCGCCCCGTATGCCAACCTTGACCCGTGACCGACACACCGGTGTGCGTGCTGGGACTGGGTTTGATCGGCGGTTCCCTGATGCGTGCCGCGCAGGCGGCCGGCCGGGACGTGTTCGGCTACAACCGATCCCTGGACGGCGTGGCCGCCGCCCGGCTCGACGGCTTCGACGCCACCGCCACCCTGGATGAGGCCCTGACCCGCGCCGCCACGAGCAGCGCCCTGATCGTCTTGGCCGTCCCGATGCCCGCGCTGGGCGTGCTGCTGGACCACATCCGCCGTATCGCCCCGGACTGCGCGCTCACCGACGTGACCAGCGTCAAAGGCGCCGTCCTGCGCGAGGTCGAGTCGCACGGGCTGCGATCCCGGTTCGTCGGCGGCCACCCGATGACGGGTACCGCGCACTCGGGTTGGGCCGCAGGCAGCAAGGGACTGTTCGCGGGCACCGCGTGGGTGGCCAGTGTGGACGACGGTGTCGATGCGCAGGTGTTCGCACAGGTGATGAACCTGGCCCTGGACTGCCGGGCGTTCGTGGTGCCGGCCCGCTCCGACGAACACGACGCCGCGGCGGCCGCCATCTCGCACCTGCCGCATCTGCTGGCCGAAGCCCTGGCCGTCACCGCGGGCGACGTGCCGCTGGCCTTCGCCCTGGCCGCCGGTTCCTTCCGGGACGGCACCCGGGTCGCGGCCACCGCCCCCGACCTGGTGCGCGCCATGTGCGAAGCCAACGCTGACGAACTGCTGTCCATGCTGGATCGCACCCTCGGGCTGCTCACGCAGGCCAGGGACCACCTTGCCGCGCACACGTCGGTCGCCGATCTGGTGGACTCCGGGCACGCCGCGCGCGTCCGCTACGACAGCTTCAGCCGGCCCGACATCCTGCACGTGACCGTCGGCGCCGACAACTGGCGCGAAGAACTGGCCGCCGCGGGCCGGGCGGGCGGGGTGATCAGATCCGCTTTGCCAGTCCGGGGTAATCGAGGATGAAGCCGTGGGAGTCCACCGTGATGGTGGTCTCCGCGATCGGCGACTTCAGGCTGATGCCGGCGTCCGTGCTGGTGTAGCTGATGGTCTCCGATTCCACCGTCAGCTCCGGCAGCCGCACATAGACCACGGGCAGGTTCAGTGATTCGGCGCGTTGGTGCAGGCCGGTCCGGCGGATCGGCAGGGCGTTGAAGAACGGGCTGAACACCACGTCGACATCCAGCGCACCGTCGAAGGCAGCGCGCCTGGTCTGGTTCTGGTGGTCCTGCACCAGCCACATGTTCTCCTCATCGCGGGCGATGGAGAGCTGGCGTTCCCGCTCGGCGAGCGTCATGGTCAGCGACAGCCGCTTGGTGGCCCCGGACTCGTCGGTGACCAGGTCATAGGAGGCGCTGAACGCAGGGTGGACATCCGTGGCGGCGGCGACGATCCGGCCGTAGGCCTTGATGCGGTTCCCGGACAGCTGTACCCGGACCGATTCCATCCGGGGCAGGTCATGGGCCCGCCACGTGAGGATGGCCGGCCAGGGGCTGTCGGCTGGCACAGTGTCTGATTCTGGGCCTGAGCGTGGGGCTGCGTCAGTCACGCCTCTACCGTAGGCGACGGACCCCTGGCTTCGTAGCCGCGTTCGGAACTCCGATTCGGACCCCCGGATTCCAGGGCCACCTCGTCGTCCAGCAGCGGCTGCGGGAAGCGGCGCCAGCGGTCGGCTCCCGGCTGCGACAGCCAGACCGCTAACGCCATCGCCGCGTCGAGGATCAGCGCCAGCGCCGTGACCATCAGGGCGCCCACCAGAGCGATGTGGAATTGGCGCACCTTGATGCCGTCGATCAGGTACCGGCCCAGCCCGCCGAGGCTGGCGTAGGCCGCGACGGTCGCGGTGGCCACGATCTGCAGGGTGGCGGTGCGCAACCCACTGAGGATGAGTGGCAGGGCGTTGGGCACCTCGACCCGGAACAGCACCTGACGTTCGGTCATGCCCATGGACCGCGCCGCGTCGACGACGGCGGGTTCGACGTTGGCGATGCCCGCGTACGTTCCGGCCAGCAGCGGTGGGATACCCAGCAGCATCAGCGCGACGGTCGGCGGGATCAGTCCCAGCCCCCACAGCAGCACCCCGAGCAGCAGGACACCCAGGGTCGGCAGCGCCCGCAGGGCGTTGACGCCGGTGACCACCAGGAACGTGCCCCGGCCGGTGTGCCCGATGAGCAGGCCGATCGGGACGGCGACCAGCACGGAGAACACCACCGCGATCACGGTGTATTGCAGATGTTCGGCGATCCGGATGCCCAGACCGGCCGGGCCGGACCAGTTCGCCGCGGTGAAGATGAAGGACAAAGCCTCCTGCAGAAAGTTCACCGGGCACCCGCCTTCGCGCTGTCCTTTTGGACCCAGGGGGTCAAGGCCTTGCCCGCCAACAGGATCAGCGTGTCGATGACCACCGCGAGGACAAAGATCGCGATGATGCCCGCCACGATCTGACCGCTCTTGTTGGCTTGATAGCCCTCGGTGAACCAGGTGCCCAGGCCGCCGATGCCGATCACCGAGCCGACCGAAACCATCGAGATGTTCGTCACCGCGACCACCCGCAGGCTCGCGATGAGCACCGGGATGGCCAGCGGCAGTTCGATTTTCACGATCCGGGTGATGGGGCGGTAGCCGACGGCGGTGGCCGCGTCCAACACATCGGCGGGTACCGCATCCAGCGCTTCGGGCACGGCCCGCACCAGCAGGGCGGTGGTGTACAGCGTGAGTGCGACAAGGACGTTGGCCTCATCGAGGATGCGGGTCGGGATGACCAGTGGCAGCGCCACGAACAAGGCCAGCGACGGGATGGTGAAGATGATGCTGGCGATCACCGTGATGACGCGGCGCGGCAGCGTGGTGCGCTGCACGAGCGCGCCGACCGGAATCGCGATGAGCAGGCCCAGGACGATCGGCACCAGCGACAGTCGCAGGTGGATCAGCGTGAGCGCCCAGGCCTTGTCCAGATGGGTCAGCAGGTACGTCACGCGGCCGCTACCCGACCTTCGGTATGCGGCGCTGTTGTTGCAGTGCCGCCAGCACATCGTCGGCGTTGATGCCGCCGAGCAGACGGCCGTCCTCGTCGACCGCGACCCCGAGACCGGACGGTGAGGACAGCGCCGCGTCCAGCGCGAGCCGCAGCGAGCCGTCGGGCCGAAAGAAGGACCCGCCGCCGATCGTGCTGTCGTACAACGCACTTCCCCTGCGGTGCACCTCCACACCCTCGGCGTTGATCCACGCGAATGGCTTGCCGTCCGCGCGGATCACCAGTGCCCATTCGCCGGGCGCCAGCTGCTGCGCGTCGATCTCGGCCTCGGCGACCTGGCGGATGTCGTGCAGCGGCAGGCCGGTCGCGCCGAAGAACTGCAGGCCGCGGTAGCCGCGGTCGGTGCCGACGAAACCGGACACCAGTTCGTTGGCCGGGTTCGAGAGCACGAACGAAGGTTCGGCGTACTGCTGCAGCACCCCGCCGCGGCCGAACACGGCCACCTTGTCCCCGAGCTTGACCGCCTCGTCGATGTCATGGGTGACGAACACGATGGTCTTGCGCAGTTCGCTTTGCAGCCGCAGGATTTCGGCCTGCAACTCCTCGCGCACCACGGGGTCGACGGCACTGAACGGCTCGTCCATCAGCAGGATGGGCGGGTCGGCCGCCAGCGCCCTGGCCACCCCCACCCGCTGCTGCTGACCGCCGGACAGTTGCGCCGGGTAGCGGTTGGCGAGCTTGGGATCCAGCCCCACCCGTTCCAGCACATCGAGCGCGGCTTTGCGTGCGGCACGGCGGGTTTCACCTTTGAGCACCGGCACGGTGGCGACGTTGTCGACGACGCGCTGATGCGGCATGAGCCCGGCGCTCTGGATGACGTAGCCGATACCGAGGCGCAGCTTCACCGGATCGACCTTGGTGACGTCGTTCCCGTCGACGGTGAGCGTGCCCGAGGTCGGTTCGATCATCCGGTTGATCATCCGCATGGACGTGGTCTTGCCGCAGCCCGACGGCCCGACGAAGGCTGCCAGGGTGCCCTCGGGGATGTCGAGGGTGAGGTCGTCGACGGCGACGGTCCCGTCCGGATACTTCTTGGTGACGTTGGTGAAGGTGATCATCGCACTCCTCACTTACCGGGAAGGGGCTTGTCGAAACCGTTGTCGCTGATCCACTTTCCAGCTGCCTCATCCGGGTCGACGCCCTTGTTGCCTTCGACCGAGGTATTGAGTTCGATCAGGGCCTCGGTGGTCAGTTTCGCACTGACCGCGTCGAGCACACTCTTGAGCGGGGCGGACAGTTTCTGGGAAGCGACCAGCGGCACCACGTTCGCGGCGAGGAACACGCTCTTGGGATCGTCGAGGACCACGAGCTTGTCACTCTCGATGGCCGGCGAGGTGCTGAAGATGTTCGCGGCGGTGACGGTGCCACCATTGAGCGCCTGTACCGTCGCCGGGCCGCCGCCGTCGCTGATCGCGACGAAATTGGCAGGCGAGATGTTCAACCCGTACTTCTCCTGCAGGCCCTTCAGCCCGGTCTGCCGGGTCTGAAACTCCGACGGGCCGCCGACTTTCACCTCCGGCGAGTGCGCCGCGAGATCCGCGATGGACTTCAGATTCCACTTCTTCGCGGTGGCTTCGGACACCGCGAGGGTGTCCTTGTCCTCGGCCGGAGAGGGATACAGGATCGACAGGTCGCCCGGAACCGCCTGCAGCAGGGCCAGCAACACCGCGTCGGAGGTGGTGGCCGTGGACTTCTCGTCGAAGTACTGGAGCAGATTGCCGGTGTACTCCGGGATCAGATCGATGGAATGATCCTGCACGGCAGGGATATAGGTCTCCCGGCTGCCGATGCCGAACTGCCGCTTGATGGTGAAGCCGTTGGCTTCCAGCGCCTGAGCGTAGATCTCGGCGATGATCTTGGACTCCGTGAAATCGGCCGAGCCGACAGTGATCGATTTCAGATCGCCGGAGACCTCGCCGCCGCCGAGCGGGTTGGAACTTCCGCACGCGGTGCTCATCACGGCGACCACCGCTGCGATGACGACCAACAATCTAGATCTGCAGCGCATACCGTCCCCTCGGCCGTATTGGCTGTTGCTGCGTGCCAATTTCCTCGACAGTAACGGGCCACGCCGCGACATGCCGGGCTTTACTTCACCGTGAGGTGGTTTGCTTCTGACCCGCGAAGGGCAAAGATGTTGTCATGAGCACCGATCCCACCGCGTCGGATGCGGCCTTCAATTCCCCGGGTGAGCCGCTTCCGGAAGTACCCGCGACGCCGCCACCTCCGCCGGAGGACGCGGTCAAGTTCACCCGGGCCGCGGCGCTGTGGTCGTCGCTGATCACCGGGTTCGTCATCCTGATCGTCTTGCTGATCTTCATCGCACAGAACACCGATTCCGGCACCTTCCACTTCCTCGGCTGGAACTGGACGCTGCCACTCGGGGTGGCGCTGCTGCTGGCCGCGGTGTGCGGGGGGCTGCTTGCCGTGTTCGTCGGCGCCGCGCGCATCGTGCAACTGCGTCGCGCGGCGCGCAAAAACCTGAAGGCCGCCCGACGCCTGTAGATCGCCGCCTCTAGATCAGCTTGAGTCCCTCGGCGATCAGCGGTGCCACCGCTTCGCCGACGCGGGACGGTGCGCCGCCCTCGCGGGCGCGGAAGTCGATGCCCGCGGCGATGATGGCCAGCTTGAAATACGCCAAGGCCATGTAGAAGTCCCAGTTGGCCAGGTCCTGACCGCTGGCGCGCGCGTAACGCTCGGCCAGACCGTCCGCCGACGGTAGCCGCGGCGAGGTCCATGCGGCCTGCATGCCGAGCACATCGTCGAAATTCGGGTTGCGGTAGACGCACATCAGCGCCGCGTCGGACAGTGGGTCGCCGAGCGTGGAGAGCTCCCAGTCCAGCACCGCGCGCACCACCGAGGCGTCCGAGTTGTCCAGGATGGTGTTGTCGATGCGATAGTCGCCGTGCACGATCGATGCCCGGGAGCTGGCCGGAATCCCTTCTGCCAGAGCGGAATGCAGCCGTGTGACGTCCGCGTCGCGGGTGTCGTCGGCCAGCCGCACCAGATCCCACTGCGAGCCCCAGCGCCGGACCTGACGCTCCAGGTAGCCGTCGGCCTTGCCGAAGTCGCCGAGTCCCACGGCTTGCGGGTCGACGGCGTGCAGGTCGGCGAGCACCGTAATCAACGCGTCCACGCACTTGTCGATGACGGTGTCGTCGCCGAGTTCCTCCAGTTCGGAGGCGCTGCGTATGACGCGGCCCTCGACGTTCTCCACCATCTGGAACGGCGCGCCGAGCACCGAGTCGTCATTGCGCATGGTGATCGCGCGGGCCACCGGCACGGGTGTGCCCGCCAGGCCGGCGACCACCTTGTATTCGCGGGCCATATCGTGCGCCGACGGGGTCAGCCCGTGCAGCGGCGGCCGGCGCAGCACCCACTTGGACGCGTCGTCGAACACCCGGAACGTCAGATTCGAGCGACCACCGGAGATCAACTCGGCGCGCAGCTCACCAGAGCGGGCGATGCCCTCCGCCCGCAGGTGGGCGTCCAGGGCGTCGAGATCGAGTCCTTCAAGGGTGGTCACCGGAACTGTTTACCACTGCACGTTTCGCGGCAGCAGATCCCATACATGTTCGGTGCCGTTCACCGAGGCGACGGCCAGCTTGCCGCTGCGCGAGGACAGCAACCGCGTCACCGACGCGTAGTCCACGTGGAACGACAGCAGCCGCTCGGTGCCCAGGATGTGGTGCAGCAGGACGTTGATGACCCCGCCGTGGCCGAACACCGCGACGGTGTCCTCGTGAGCGGCGGCTGCGACGATGTCGTCCACCGCCGCCACCACGCGGCCGAGGAACGCCTTCTCGTCGACACCGCTCGGCAGATGCCCGGAGACCAGCCGGGCCAGCTCCTCGGGGTTGTCCTTGGCGATCTGCTCGATCGGCACGTAGTGCGTCATGTCGCGGTCGTATTCGGCGAGCCGCTCGTCGACGTCGATGGGCAGCCCGAGAGCCTCGGCGAGCGGGCCCCCGGTCTGGATCGCGCGGCGCTGCGGGCTGCTCACCAGCCGGGCGATCGGGAAGCGGGCCAGCGCGTCGGGGAGGCGTGCGGCCTGCGCGACGCCCTCGCCGGACAGGTCGGGGTCAGAACCCTGACCTGGCTCGCTGCGCAGGGGTAACGCATGTCGGACCAGAAGCAGTTGCACCGTGACACCATATGGCCCGTGCGTGCTTTCGCCTGCCCGGTGTGCGACACCTTCATCGCGTTCGAAGCCGATCACTGCGCCGACTGTGGCACCGAGTTGGGTCTGCACCTGCCGTCACTGAACATGCTGGCCCTCGCCGACGGGGTGGCGGTGCACGAGGGCACCCGGTGGGTCCGGTGCAACCAGCACCGGACGCTGGCGTGCAACTGGCTGGCCCCCGAGGAACAGGACGAGGAGTCCCTGGCCGGTCCCCGGGGCCGCTGCCTGTCCGGTTCGTTGATCCGCCGCGAACCGGCGGCCGACGACACCCTGGCCCGGGAGAAGCTGGTGCCGACCGCGGCGGCGCTGCGCCGGCTGGTGTTCCAGCTGGCGGACATCGGCTTGCCGATCGAGCCGTACTGGATGCGCGACGGCGGGCTGGCCTTCGACCTGCTGTCCAGCTACACCACCGGCGAGAAGGTGATCATCGGCCACGCCAACGGGGTGATCACCATCGACGTGGTCGAGTCGCTCGACGACTACCGGGAGTCGCTGCGGGTGCGTCTCGGTGAGCCGTACCGCACCATGCTGGGCCACTTCCGGCACGAGGTGGGGCACTACTACCAAAATGTGCTCGTCGAAAATGGTTCCGGCGCAGATGTTTATCTCGACGACTGCCGGAAGCTGTTCGGCGATGAACAGGCCGGTTACAGCGAGGCCATCGCCCGGCACTACAAGCTGGGCGCCCCCGAAGGCTGGGCGGCGACGTTCATCTCCGAGTACGCGACCATGCACCCGTGGGAGGACTTCGCCGAGTGCTTCGCGCACTACCTGCACATCGCCGACACCATGGACACCGCGCGGGAGGCGGGCATGGTGCTGCATGCCGACCGGGTGCGGTTCAACGCGCCGCGCGACATCGTGGCGCTGGAGTGTTACGACGACGAACCGATCGAACGGATGCTGTTCGACTGGAAGTGGATGTCGCTGTTCTTCAACCGGGTGAACACGGCGATGGGCAAGAATCCGTTGTACCCCTTCGAGATCCCGCCCGCGGTGGTGGACAAACTCGCCTTCGTCCACCGCGTCATCCGCGATACCGCCAGGAGTTGACGTGGGTTACGCCGACGAACTGTTCGACCTGACCGACCGGGTGGTGCTGATCACCGGCGGCAGCCGAGGCTTGGGCCGCGAGATGGCATTCGCCGCCGCGCGGTGCGGTGCCGACGTGGTGATCGCCAGCCGCAACCTGCAGTCGTGCGTCGAGGTGGCGCAGGAGATCACCGCCACCACCGGCCGGGCCGCGCTGGCCCACGAGGTGCATGTCGGGCGGTGGGATCAGTTGGAGCCCTTGGCCGATGCCGCCTACGCCCGGTTCGGCAAGGTGGACGTGCTGGTGAACAACGCCGGTATGTCGCCGCTGTACGAGTCGCTGGGCACTCTCAGCGAGAAGTTGTTCGACTCGGTGGTGAACCTGAACTTCAAGGGACCGTTCCGGTTGACCGCCGTGATCGGTGAGCGCATGGTGGCCGACGGCGGCGGGTCGATCATCAATGTGAGTTCGTCGGGGTCACTGCGCCCGGACCAGTACATGCTGCCCTATGCCGCCGCGAAGGCCGGATTGAACGTGCTGACCGAGGGTTTCGCTAAGGCATTCGGTCCGACGGTACGGGTGAACACCTTGATGGCAGGTCCGTTCCTGACCGACGTGAGCAAGGCGTGGGATTTCAGTGCGGCCGAACCGTTCGCAAACTTCCCGTTGCAGCGCGCCGGTGACCCACCCGAGATTGTCGGCGCCGCACTGTTTCTCATGTCGGACGCGTCCAGCTTCACCACTGGGTCGATCCTGCGGGCGGACGGCGGATTGCCCTGAAACGGGGCACCTGCTGCATCAGGGCGTGATGATGGCGAAACCCGGATCGGGGCGGTCCAGGACACCGAGCAGTGCCGCCAGTGCGCCGGCATCCCCGGTGGTCTCCACGCCGGGCGAGTCGGTGTCACCGGCGGCGAAGGCCAGCAACCGCCCCTTGGTGGCGAACGTGACCGTCGCCGTGGCGGTCGAAGGGTCGGCCGGTGTCTTACGGTGCACCAGCACCCCGTTGCGCAACGTCAGCCGGTAATCCGCCGCCAGGTCGACGAACGTCACGTCGATGGTCAGGTCCAGATCCCAGGCGCGGGGGCCGTTGACGTTGATGGCGAAGGTGTCGAACATCTGCTCGGGGGTGAGCTGACTCATCAGCGACGGGGACGCCGTCTGGGTGGGCGTGCCGAAGTTGCCCTCACGCAGCTCGGTGGCACCGGAGAGGAAGAAGTTGCGCCACACCGCGTTCTCGGCGCCGTAGGCCAACTGCTCGAGGGTGTCGGCGTACAGACTGCGGGCGCCCGCGTGCTTCTCGTCGGTGAAGATCGCATGATCCAACAGCGTTGCCGCCCAGCGGAAATCGCCGTCATCAAACGCCTGTTGGGCCAATTCGACGACGCGGTCCACGCCGCCGATGGCCTCGACATAGCGCGGGCCCAGCGCTTGCGGCGGATGCTGCCACAGCCGGCCCGGGTTCCCGTCGAACCACCCCATGTAGCGCTGGTACACCGCCTTGACGTTGTGGCTGACCGACCCGTAATAGCCATGGGTGTGCCAGGCCTTCTCCAGAGCCGGCGGCATCTGGAACGTCTCGGCGATCTCGATACCGGTGAAGCCCTGGTTGAGCCGGCGCAGCGTCTGGTCGTGCAGGTAGGCGTACAGATCCCGTTGCACGGACAGGTATTCGACGATGTTGTCGTGTCCCCATGTCGGCCAGTGGTGCGAGGCGAACACCACGTCGGCGCGGCCGGCGAAGGTGTCGATGGCCTCGGTGAGGTAGCCGGCCCAGCCGTGCGGGTCGCGGACCAGCGCGCCGCGCAGGGTCAACAGGTTGTGCAGGTTGTGGGTGGCGTTCTCGGCCATGCACAGGGCCTTGAATTTCGGGAAGTAGAAATGCATCTCGGCGGGTGCCTCGGTGCCCGGCGCCATCTGGAACTCGATCTCGACACCGTCGATGGTGTGCTTTTCGCCGGTGCTGCGCACGTCGACGGTGGGCACGATCAGCGCGACCTCACCGGTGGAGCCGACCTGCCCGAGGCCACACCCGACCTGGCCCTGCGGTCCGCGGTCGAGCACCGCGCCGTACATGTAGGCGGCGCGGCGCGCCATGGCCGTGCCGGCGTACACGTTCTCCTGCACGGCATGGTCGGTGAAGCCCTCCGGCGCCAGGATCGCGACCGTGCCGGCGTCCACGTCGGCCTGTGAGGTGACGCCGAGGACGCCGCCGAAGTGGTCGACGTGGCTGTGGGTGTAGATGACCGCGACGACGGACCGGTCACCGCGGTGCGCGCGGTACAGTCCCAGCGCGGCGGCCGCGGTCTCGGTGGAGATGAGCGGGTCGATGACGATGACACCGGTGTCGCCCTCGATGAAGCTGATGTTCGACAAGTCCAGGCCGCGCACCTGGTAGATGCCGGGGACCACCTCATACAAACCCTGCTTGGTGCACAGCTGGGACTGCCGCCACAGGCTCGGGTGCACCGTGTCCGGCGCATCACCGGTCAGGAAGCCGTAGGAGTCGTTGTCCCACACCACTCTTCCGTCCGGCGCGGTCACCACGCATGGCTCCAGCGCGCCGATGAACCCACGGTCCGCGTCCTCGAAATCGCGGGTGTCGGCGAACGGCAGACCGTCGTGGTGCTCGTGATTGGCTGAGGAGATGGTGGCGGTAGCGGGCTTCTGCTCCATGCGCCCTAGCCTGCCACCCGGTGCAGGGTGACGTCAGCCAATACGCCGCCCTCCACCGTCGCGGTCATATAGGTGCAGAACGGCTGCCGCCGACGGTCGGTGGGTGACCCCGGATTGAGCAGCCGAAGTCCGGTGGACGCGGTGGCGTCCCACGGAATGTGACTGTGCCCGAACACCAACACATCGGTGTCCGGGTACTGCCGCGCCATGCGTTCGTCGCGCCCGGCCGACGCCCCGGTCTCGTGGACCACCGTGAACCGCAGTCCGTCCAGCGTCGCGTCGGCACGTTCGGGTAGCCGCGCCCGCAGTTCGTCACCGTCGTTGTTGCCCCAGCAGGCCAGCAGCCGTCGGGACCGTGCCGTCAGCTGATCCAGCAGCGCCGGCGACATCCAGTCCCCGGCATGGATCACCACATCGGCGGAGGCGACCTCGCTCCAGACCGCCGCGGGGAGATCCTTCGCGCGCGTGGGCACATGGGTATCCGCGATGAACAACAGGCGCACAGCACCACCGTAACGCGGTGGGCAACGCAAACGTTGCTGAGAATTGTCTTGAATGATCAACAAAGCCCCGGCAACCCAGCTTGACATCGCCTGCAAACTGCTCAAGCATGGCCCCAAACTGGGAGTATTAAGTGTCCTCAACCCAAATGCGCACATACCTGGCTGTTGCTTCTGCGGTGCTTGCTGTGTTTGCCTTCGTGCTTTTGAGCGGCGTCGGCGGACCTCGTGTCACGGCGATCGTCGGCTACGTGGGCCTGGTGTACTTCACCGCCGTCGCCGCCTTGGCGTCGGCGCGCGCGTCACGCAACGCCGTCGGCCCCCGCAGGTGCAGCTGGCGGGCGATGACCGTGGGGCTGACCGGCTGGGTCGTCGGCAGTCTGATCTGGGCCTACTACGGCCTGATCCGCAATGTCGAGCCACCGTTTCCGTCGCTCGCCGACATCGCGTACTTCGTCTTGCCGATCTGCGTCTGCGCGGCGTGGGCGACCCAGGCCTCGGCGAGCAAGCTCACCCGTTTGCGCCCCCTGCTGGACGGGATCGTCATCGCCGCGGCGCTGTTCCTGGTGTCCTGGGTGGCCATCCTGCGTGACGTGTTCGAGACGAGTCACGCCAGCACCTTCGCGCTCGCGGTGGCGGTCGCGTTCCCCGTCTCCGACGTGATCGTCATCACCCTCGCGGTTCTCGTCGCGTCGTCGGCACCGGTCGGGCACCGCCGCACCGTCGGTCTGGTCGCGGCGGGGATGACGGTGACCGCCCTTGCCGACAGCACTCATCTGTACCTGCGGGCGCACGGCCTGCCGTCCAACTCCGCCATGTTCATCGGCTGGGCCACCGGCGCCCTGTTGATCACCGCGGCGGCGCTGATCTCCAGCCGCACCCCCGGTGCGATCGCCGTCGCGGAGCGCCCACCGTCGCGCCTGGGCATCTCGTTGCCCTACATCCCGCTGCTGGCCGCCGTCGGCGCCGGCTTTCTCTACATGTGGCCGATCCATCAGACGCGGCCCGTCATCATCGCGGCGGCCGTCCTGGTCACCGTCGCCGCGGTCCGTCAGCTCATCGCGCTGATCGACAACCGCAGGCTGTTCGCGGCCGTCGCCGCCCAGGCGCTCCGTGACCCGCTGACCGGCCTGGCCAACCGGCTGCTGTTCACCGACCGTCTGCACCACGCGATGGGCCTGCGGCACCGCGACGGCCGCGCCGTCGCGATACTCACCCTCGACCTCGACGATTTCAAGCTCGTCAACGACCACCTCGGGCATCCGTCGGGGGACGCGCTGCTGCGCGCCATCGCCGTGCGCCTGATGGACACCGTGCCCGACGGCGACAACGTCGCCCGGCTCGGTGGCGACGAGTTCGCCATCCTCATCGAGGGCGGTGACGAACTGCCCGAGGCCATCGCCCAGCGCGTCGCCGAAGCGTTCGACGACCCGTTCGTGCTGGACGGCGAGGAACTGTTCATGCATCCGAGCATCGGGTTGGCGACCGCGCCGGCTCCGGAGGCCGAGGACATCTCCGCCGACGAGTTGTTCAAGCGGGCCGACGTGGCGATGTACGCGGCCAAACGCACGGGCGTCGGCGGGGTGCAGTCCTTCGACCCGGAGATGCGACTGGACCGAGTCGAGCTGCCGGAGTCGTTGAGCGACACCGGTAAACGCCGGCGCGCGTCGGTCGCCGGCATCCGCCTGCTCGGGCAGCTGCGGCGCAGCATCGACAACGGCGAACTCACCCTGGCCTATCAGCCCAAGGTCTCGCTGACCACCGGCGGCATCGTCGGCGTGGAGGCGCTGCTGCGCTGGCCACACCCCGACCTGGGGATGCTGACGCCCGGCGAGTTCCTGCCGCTGGTCCGCCAGAACGGCCTGATCGGCGCGGTCACCGACCTGGTGCTCGATCAGGCGGCCCGGGACGCCGCCCAGTGGTACGCGGCGGGCAGTTGCGAGGTGCCGGTCTCGATCAATCTGTTCGCGCCGTCGCTCAACGACACCACGCTGCCCGACCGCATCGCCGCGGTGCTGGCCGGCTACCGGCTGCCGGCCGGCTCGCTGATGATCGAACTCACCGAGCACTTCCTGCTGTCCAGCAGCCGGCGTGCCGCCAAGGTGATCGAGCGGCTGCGCGCCTCCGGGGTGGGGGTCTCCATCGACGATTTCGGCACCGGCTACGCCACCATGAGCTACCTGCGCGACCTGACGATCGACGAGCTCAAACTGGACCAGCAGTTCGTGGCGCAGATCCTGGACAGCCCGCGCACGGCGGCGATCGTGTGCTCGGTCATCGGACTGACCCATGCGCTCGGCATCACCAGCGTCGCCGAGGGCGTCGAGGACGCCGCCACCGCCCAGCGGCTACGCGAGTTCGGCTGTGAAGTCGGCCAGGGGCATTATTTCGCCGAGCCGATGTTCGCCAGGGAACTGCGGGCCCGGCTGGCCGTCAACGAGCGATTCGACACCAGCCGGCCGCCGGTTGTTCAGCCGTTCGAGACGCTCTAAAAGTCAGCGGCCGAACGGAATCGGCCATCGGGCCATCGGCCCCGCCAATTTCACAGCTGCTACTCAGCATTTCGCACTAAGGTCCCGCGCGTGCAAGCGAACGCGGCATACCGACGGTTGATTCGACACGTATCCGTCCGCGGGCTGGTGATGACGGCGGCGATGGCGGCGGTGGCAGGACTTGCTGCGCTGACGATCCTGCACACGCCCAGTCGCGGCCCGGCGTACGTACCGGCCGCCCCAGAGCCATCTCCGAGCACGATCGCACCGGTTGTGGTGGCACCCGTCATGAGCGCTGCGCCGACCCGGTCAGCGACCGCGGAGCCCCCGGCCACCGTCGAGCCCCCGGCCACCGTCGAGCCGGCTCCGCCGGCCACCGTCGAGCCGACCGAGACCGTCGAGCGACCGGCGACCGCGGCTCCGTCGACGACCGCCGCGCCGCCGACTTCCGCGACGCCGTCGAAGCGGCCCAATCCGAAGACGAATGTGACGCGGACCAATTCGCCGGCGTACATGCACCCGCCCACCCATCCGTAGGCGAAAATGAAGCGACTCCCGGGGCGTGTCGCTGCTGCCGCGGGAGTCGTCGATGGTGGTGCTCGGTGCGCCCGAAGGGATTCGAACCCCTAACCTCTTG
>JACPVS010000015.1 GCA_016197365.1 Mycolicibacterium cosmeticum
ACAGGTCCACACCACCCCCGGACACCGCGCTCTTCCTCTTACTCTTCCGCTTCTCCTCCGGCACACACCCAGCCAACCAGACACCCCAATCACAGGCCGACAGCAGCTGACCGTTCTACACCCTCAATCATGAAGAGCCCCTTTGCCTCAATGCAGGGCCGGGTGTCCGGCGCGGTCCTCGGTAAGTTAGGTGAGTGTACCCTTAGTTAGGGCAGGCAGTCCATTCATGCACCGCTCACTAGGGTTAGCCTCACCTATAACCAGCGTGAACCGAGCCGAAGTCGGGTCGAAAACGCCACCGAAGCCCTCGCTCCCGTACCCGTACTCGACTAGATTCAGGGGGTACGGATGTAGTGACACTTGACCAGCCCTCAAGGTGTTTTAGGAGCGACATGCAAGGCGATCCGGAAGTTCTGAAACTGCTCAACGAGCAGTTGACCAGCGAACTCACGGCGATCAACCAATACTTCCTGCATTCAAAGATGCAAGACAATTGGGGATTCACCGAATTGGCGCAACATACGCGCGAAGAATCCATTGAAGAAATGCATCACGCGGAATGGGTCACCGACCGAATTCTGCTCCTCGACGGGCTTCCGAATTATCAGCGGTTGTTCTCGTTGCGTGTCGGCCAGACGCTGCGTGAGCAGTTCGAGGCCGATCTCGCGATCGAGTACGAGGTGGTGGCGCGGCTGCGGCCGGGCGTCATCATGTGCCGCGAGAAGCAGGATGCCGTGTCGGCCAACCTCCTTGAGCGGATCCTCGGCGACGAGGAGAAGCACATCGACTACCTGGAGACGCAGCTCGAGCTCATGGAGAAGCTCGGCGAGGCGCTGTACTCGGCGCAGTGCGTCTCGCGTCCGCCCGGTGGCGGCGCGGACTGATCTTCGTTTCGACACGGCCGCCGGCTCGCAGGAGCCGGCGGCCGTCTCGCTTGAAAAACTAGAACGCGTTCCAATTTTGGCGCGTCGGGCGTACGGTGACTGTCATGAGCCGTATCGGAGACTTCGCCGACGATGATGCCGCCGCCTGGGTGCTCAAATCACCCGAGATCGGCGTGGCCATGGCCGGTTTCACCAACGCGGTCTACACGAAGAACCGGCTGCCGATGCGGGTCCGAGAGCTCGCCCGGATGGTGATCGCGCTGGACAACGAATGCGTGGTGTGCCAGAACACCCGCGATTCCGAGGGCATCGCCGCCGGCGTCGACGAGGACCTCTATGGCCACGCCCACGACTGGCAGACCTGGCCCGGCTACAGCGCACAGGAGCGGGTCGCGGCCGAATTCGCCGAGCGGTTCGCGCGCGACCACACCGCCCTGCGCGACGACGAGGAATTCTGGGTACGCTGCTCGGCGGAGTTCGACGACGAGCTGCTGACCGACCTGGCGCTGTCCTGTGCCATGTGGCTGGGGATGGGCCGGATGCTGCGCACCCTGGACATCGGGCAGTCCTGCAAGATCACCCTCTGATCCGTCGCGGGACGAGCGTAGCGACGGGAGAAGAGGTTTGGGAGCCGGAGCCGCCACCGCGGCGGCCGCCGCATTCGTCTGGCTCGGCATGGTGCTGGCCATCTCCTTCCTCGAAGCGCCGCTGAAGTTCCGCGCCCCCGGCGTCACGCTCCCCGTCGGGCTCGGAATCGGGCGCCTGGTGTTCCGAGCGCTCAACGCCGCCGAAGCGGCGCTCGCCTCCGTCATCGTCGTGGCACTGGCGGTGTCCCCGTCGCCGGTTGTCGTCGCCGCGGCCGCCGTCGCCATCGGCGCGCTGGTGGTGCAACTCGTCGCGGTGCGGCCGCGCCTCACGCGCCGCTCGGATGCGGTTCTGGCAGGGTCGGACACGCCGCGATCCGACGCGCACCACGCCTACGTCGGCCTCGAACTGGTCAAGGTGATCGCTCTGCTCGTCGCCGGTATCGCACTGTTGTCACGGTGAGCACGACGACCACCAGAAGCACGGCGAGCCACGGCCAACTTCCGTGCTGGTGCACCCAGCCGGCCAGGACGGACTGGATGCGTCCGGCGGCGGTGACCACCGGGTCGGTCACCGGTGTCGCCGACCCGAACAGCCGGATCTCGTAGACGCCGTAGTAGGCCACGTAGGCGCCCACCACGATCAGCAGCAGGCCGCTGATTCTGTTGACATAGGGCACAATTCGGCGCATCCGGTCCAGTACCGCGGAACTGGCGAACGCCACCGACACCGCCAGTGCCCCGACGATCAGCGCGAAGCCGCCCGCATAGGCCAGGTACACCAACACCGTGCTCTGCACGGAGCCCGCCCGCGCCGCGCCGGCCGTCACCGCCAGGAACGGGCCCACCGTGCAGGACAGCGAGGCCAGGGCGAAACCGGCGCCGTAGCCGAACATGGAGCCCAGTCGCACCGACGGCGCCCATCGCGCGCCCGCGCCGAAAGGTATCCCGACCCGACGCCCCACCAGGAGCCACAGGCCCAGGCCGACCAGCGTGACACCGATGAACACCGTCACGTAGGGGAGATAACGCTGGATGGTGGAGGCCACCGACACGGCGAGCGTGCCGAACCCCGCGAACACCACCACCACACCCAGCGTCATCGCCGCCGTTGCGGCCACCGCCCTGGCGAGTGCTCGCCCCGGTGCGCCATCGCTGCGCACCACCAATGCCAGGTACGCCGGCAGCATGGCGAATCCGCACGGGTTCAGGGCGGCGACCAGTCCGGCACCGAACGCCAGTCCGAGCAGATCGGCGTCCACTCAGCTCAGGGCGGCCACGCGGTCGGAGAGTTCCTGTTCGGACATCGCCGAGGTCGGGTTGTTGACGAATGATGTTGTGCCATCCGGCTTTACGAACAGGTAGGCCGGCTGCCACGGCACATTGAACCGCGACCAGATGGACCCGTCGGCGTCGTTGAGGTTGGTGAAGCCCAGGTTGTACTTGGAGACGAAACCCTGCATGGCCGACACGTCGGAGCGCGCTGCGACGCCGACGAAGGTGACCCCGGGATGCGTCGCGGCGACATGACTGACGCTGGGCGCTTCCTGGTTGCAGAACGGGCACCACGGTGTCCAGAACCAGAGCACGGCCGGGCGGCCCTGCAGGCTCGAGCCGTTGAACGGGCTGCCCGACAGGGTGGTTCCGGTGAATTGCAGACGGTCGTCGGCCAGGGCCGGGGGAGCGGTGACACCGGCGAGCAGCGCGGCTGCGATGACGACGAGCCAGAGGTGACGGATTCGGGAGGTCATACCGGTAGCACGTACCCGGTTGCGGTCCGGTTCAGTCAGATCTGCCCGGTGGCGTCGTAGATCCAGGACATGTCGGACCGGGCGAGGTCATCCATCCACGTCGACGGCGCGAAGTTCACCAGCGCGCCCATGTCCCAGTAGTCCTTCCACAACGTGATCCGGTCGTTCTCCACCTGGTGCACGGTGACGAAACGCAGCACGGCGGTCTCGCCGGTCGGCCACTCCCAGGTCTCGGAATGCTCGTACATGACACTGCCGCCATCGGCGACCAACAGCCCGTCGTGATTGACGTAGGAGGCCAGCGGCTCCAGCCCGATCTTCAACCGTTTGACGATGTCCTCTGGGCCACGGGCGGACGCCGCGGGGCCGACCGGCATGTCGGCGTAGAGGCAGTCGTCGGCGAGGTGCGACTTGACCGCATCCCAGTCGCGCTCGGACAGCGCCTTCCACATCTGCCTGACGGTATCTTCAGCTGACACTGGACAATTCGCCTTTCTCCGTGCGCAGCGCGGGGGCTCGGTGCGCGGCGCGCAGGAACCGTCCGGTGCGCCGCCTGCCGACGAGCTCGCTGTACTTGCCGCCTGCGAACACCGCGCGGCCACCGACGTACACGGCGCGCACGGTGTCGTCGTTGCGGTTCACCATGCGCGACAGCCCGCCGTACTGGTCGACGGGCTGTTCGGCGTAGGCCTCCAGGGCGGAGTCGAGCCGGGCCGGGTCGACGATGACGAGGTCGGCGCGATCCCCGATCCGCAGGTGGCCGGCGTCGAGGCGGTACCAGTCGGCCAGCTCACCGGTGAGCCGGTGCACGGCGGCCTCGATGGTCATGAACGGGCTGCCGGCCCTCTCGGCGTCGTGGACATGGCGCAGCAGCCGCAGACCCATGTTGTAGAAGGCCATGTTGCGCAGGTGCGCACCCGCGTCGGAGAAGCCGATCTGGATTCCCGGGTCCCGCGCCAGCTTTTTCAGCACGTCCGGACGGTGGTTGGAGATGGTGGTGCGCCAGCGCAGCTCTCGGCCGTGCTCGAGCACCAGGTCCAGGAACGCCTCGACGGGGTGCACGCCACGGTTGGTGGCCACCTGACCGAAGGACCGGCCGACCACGGTCGGATCCGGGCACGCGACGATGTCGGCGTCGAAGAAGTCGCGTTGCCACACCCGGACACCGAACTTGTTCTCGTAGTCCTCGCGGAACTTCCGCCGGTACGCGGGATCACGCAGCAGCTCATCGCGTTCCGCCTCGTCGCGCAGATGCAGCGCCGCGGCGCCGGTGCCGAATTCTTCGAAGACCACGAGGTCGATGCCGTCGGCGTATACCTCGAACGGGACCGGGAGGTGCTGCCAGCGGAAATTGCCGCCCAGTGCGTTCACCGTTCGCGCCAGCGGGCCGAGGATCTTCACGGCGTAGGGGTTGGACTTCACGTCGGCGGCCGAGAGCAGGCTGGTCTTGAGCGGGTTGCGGAACAGGCCGAGCGACTGTGCCAGCTGTGATCCCAGATTGAGCGGGTTGGTGATGTCGGGGCCTGACTGCAGAACGCGGCCGGTGCGCCGCAACAGCGATTTGAGCCTGCGCAGCTCGCGCGGTTTGGCATAGGTGGACGGCAGGGTGCGAGACCGGCATACTTCGCCGTCGATTTTGTCGAAAAGCAGCTGCTGCGAGGACATTCCGACGAATCCGGCGTCCAGCGCCTCCGCGAGCATGCGTTCCATCTCGGCCTGCTCGCGCCGGGTCGGACGTTCGTTGCCGCGGGTGGCCCGGTCCAGTCCCATGACGGCGGTGCGCATGTCGGAATGCCCGAGGAAGGCCGCCACGTTCGGACCCAGCGGCAGCTTCTCCAGGGCCTCGACGTAGCCGTCGGCGCTGCTCCACGTCTTGTGCTCGTCGACGGCGGCGATGACGTGGTCGCGGGGGATCGCCTCGACGCGGCCGAACAGGTCCCCGGCATCCTCGCCGCCGACGTGAACGGTCGACAGTGAGCAGGAGCCGAGCATCACCGTGGTCACGCCGTGGCGCAGCGACTCTCCCAGTGCCGGGCCGCCGAGGATCTCGACGTCGTAGTGGGTGTGGATGTCGAGCATGCCGGGCAGCACCCAGGTGCCGTCCGCGTCGACGACATCGGGGCACCCGGCGGCATCGAGTTCGTCGGCGCTGATCGCCACGACATGGCCGTCGCGGATGCCGATGTTGCGGACCGCCGACGGGGCGCCCGTTCCGTCGAACCAGCGGCCGCCGCGGATGATCGTGTCAAAAGTGTTGCGGGTCACGTTCGTGCTCACCCCGCCATCAGAACAGCGCGGCGGGACGGGTGTCAACGAAAATCGTGAACAGATTCCTGAAATTGTCTACAAATCTCGTCGACCTGCGGCTATGGTGCGGACCACCCATCAGGGCAGCGGCCGTCGATGTCGGTGAACCCGTATTCGGCGGCCAGGGCGGCCGAGGTGACCGACCGCTGATTCCACCGCCGCCGCTGCGGGTCGGCGGCGATCG
The DNA here is from genome assembly GCA_016197365.1 of Mycolicibacterium cosmeticum. Taxonomy (GTDB): domain Bacteria; phylum Actinomycetota; class Actinomycetes; order Mycobacteriales; family Mycobacteriaceae; genus Mycobacterium; species Mycobacterium cosmeticum_A. The sequence goes on from JACPVS010000015.1 coordinate 5,711, forward strand.
CCGCGACCCCGCGGCCCACGAATCGGGGGGACTCGGACTGGGCGAAACCAGGCGGTGCTGCGGGGTAGCCGTCGGCGCGTTCGATGTCCAGGGCCTGGTGCCAGTCCTTTTCGGACACGCCGTAGGCGTCGAGCATCATCTCCGAACGCAGCCAGCCGGGGGTGACGGCCACCGCGGTGGCGCCGAAGGCCGACAACTCGTGGCCCTGGCTGTAGGCCAACCGGTTCACGGCGACCTTGGCCAGATCGTAGAACACCGACAGACGGTAGTTCTCGGCATTGTATTCTGTTGTGCCATCGGTGATTTCGACTACGAGACCGCCGGGCCGGGTGACCAGTAGCGGGGTCAGGCAGTGCGAGGTGATCAGGTGGGTGTCAATACCGAGGCGCAGAATGCGCAGCCCGTCATCGAGGTCGTGCTCCCACATCGGCCTGCCCCACGTCGACGGCGGACCCTTGAGCACCTCGGCGCCCCAGATGTCGTTGACCAGGATGTCGATGGCGCCGAACTCGTATCGGAGTCGCCTGGCCAGACCCTGAACCTGGGCGACATCGAGATGGTTCACCCGGATGGCCAGCCCGGTGCCGCCCAGCGCGGTCACCAGTTCGGCGGTCTCCTCGATGGTCTCGGGGCGCTCGTAGTCGGAATCCTCATTGCCCGCGGCGCTGCTGCGACCGGTGCAGACGACGGTGGCGCCCGCCTCACCGAGCGCGGCGGCGATCCCGCGGCCGGCACCACGGGTTGCGCCGGCAACGACTGCAACCCGGCCACGCAAGGATCCAGCCGTCATCGACTGAGTATTGCCTGTCCAGAAACACGCCAGGGGGCTTTAACGAATCCGGTGCATACTCGCGAGGGTGACCCCGATGCAGCGCTACATCGCCGAAGAGATTGCCACCGACCACGTCGACGGGCTGATGTCCCGGCGCGAAGCGCTCCGCAGGCTCGCGCTGCTGGGCGTCGGTGCCGGCGCGGCCAGCGTCCTGATCGCGGCGTGCAGCGACAAGAAGGCAGCGACGCCGGCTCCGACGTCGACGGCACCGTCCGGCACCTCCGCCGCCGTCGCCCCGCCGCCCGGCTCCGAGCACACGCTGCCGACCGCGCCGATCAACTGGACCGGCCCGCAAGGCGAGCTCGAGGCGGCGTGGAGTGAGGCGCCCGACCCGAAGGGTGGGGTGCTCATCGTGCACGAGAACAAGGGCCTCAACGACTGGACGCGATCGGTCGCCGGCCGGTTCGCGGGCAGCGGGTACTCGGCGCTGGCCATCGATCTGCTCTCGCCCCAGGGCGGGACCGGCAGCTTCACCGACCCCGCCGCCGCCACCGCCGCGCTGGGCAAGATCCCGGCCGCCGATCTGGTGGCCAACCTGAAGTCCGGGGTCGAGGAACTGGCCCGTCGCGTTCCCGGCCGCAAGCTGGCCGCGGTCGGCTTCTGCATGGGTGGCGGCCTGGTCTGGCAGACGCTCGCGGCCGGCGAACCACGGCTGGCCGCTGCCGTCCCGTTCTACGGCCCGACGCCGGAGAACGCCGACTTCGCAGGCTCCAAAAATGCTGCGGTGCTTGGGTTCTACGGTGCGCTCGACGACAGGGTGAACGCCACCCAGGCCACCGCCAAGGCGGCACTGGAAAAGGCGGGCATGGTCCACGACCTGGTCACCGAACCCGACGCCAACCATGCGTTCTTCAATGACACCGGTGAGCGCTACAACGCTGCGGCCGCCGCGGATGCCTGGCAGCGGGTGCAGGACTGGTTTACGAAGTACCTCACCTGAGCAGGTCGTTCATGAGCCGTTAAGGGACTCGTCGGGTGGGCGTGTTCGTCAGCACACGGGCTGCCGATCTGATGGACACATGCGGGTTGTCCAGGTCGCGAACTTCTATGGCCCACGGTCGGGGGGCCTGCGGACCGCGGTGGACCGGCTCGGCGCCGAATACTGCGCGGCAGGTCATGAGGTGTTCCTCGTCGTGCCCGGCGCGCACCGGGATCGGCAGGTGCTGCCGTCGGGAGTCGTACGGCTGTCGCTGCCCGCGGCGCTCATCCCGTTCACCGGTGGGTATCGCGCGGTGCTGCCCGGCCCCGTGACCGCGCTGCTGGCCGAACTGTCGCCGGATGCGCTGGAGGTATCGGACCGGCTGACCCTGCGGTCGCTGGGCCCATGGGGGAGGCGCCATGGCGTCGCCACCGTGATGATCTCCCACGAACGGCTCGATCGCCTTGTCGGACAGGTTCTTCCGAGTCAGGCGGCCCGTGGGGTGGCCGATTTCGCGAACCGTCGCACCGCGTCGAACTACGACGCCGTGGTGTGCACCACCGGCTTCGCCCGTGCGGAGTTCGACCGGATCGGCGCCCGCAATGTCGTCACCGTCCCGCTCGGCGTCGATCTGGAGCAGTTCCATCCGAACCGGCGCAGTGCGCAGGTGCGCGGTCAATGGGCCGCGCCGGAGCAGACCCTGTTGGTGCACTGCGGCAGGCTCTCGGTCGAGAAGCACGCCCATCGCAGCATCGACACCCTTGTGGCGCTGCGTGATTCGGGTCTCGATGCGCGGCTGGTGGTGGTAGGGGAGGGTCCGCTCCGGGCCCGGCTGGAACGGCAGGCTGCGGGGCTGGCGGTCGATTTCACCGGCTACATCGGCTGCCGTGACACGGTGGCGGGCATCCTGGCTTCTGCGGATGTGGCACTGGCACCCGGACCCCACGAGACCTTCGGGCTCGCCGCGCTGGAGGCGTTGGCGTGCGGTACCCCGGCAGTCGTGTCGCGCACCTCGGCGCTGGCAGAAATCCTCACCGAGGACAGCGGCGCGACCGCGGACAACGATCCGGTGGCGATCGCCGACGCGGTGACGGGAGTCATCAGCCGTCCGGAACTGCTGCGCAGGCACAGCGCGCGACGCCGCGCCGAGCAGTTCACCTGGCCGCGTTCGGCCGCGGGCATGCTCGACGCGCTGGGTGCGGCCGCCGGGTAGTTTTACGGCCATGTCAGGCGGCACCGGAGGGCAGGAGCGTAGCGACCCGGGAGTTGTATCCGGTGTCGACGACACCGCACGTACCCGTACGTTGTGGTTCGCGCTGCTGCTCACCGTCACCAACGGGTTCCTGGACGCACACACGTACTACGCCCGCGGGCACGTGTTCGCCAACGTTCAGACCGGCAACGTCATCTTCTTCGCGCTGGACATCTCGGAGCAGCGCGTCGCCGCGGCGATGGCCCATGTGTGGCCGATCCTGGCCTTCATCGCGGGTGTGTCGGTGGCCGCGCACATCAAATCCGGTCGGGCGGAACGGTATATCCCGCACCCGCTGCGCTGGACGATGGGCGTCCAGGTGGTGGCGCTGGTGGTCATCGGATTCGTGCCGTCCTCGGTGCCGCACAGCTATGTCACCGTGCCGATCTCGTTCCTGGCAGCCGTGCAGATCGGCCTGTTCCGCAACATCGGGGATCTGGCTTATCTGCCGGCGGCGACCACCGGCAACCTGATGCGCTTCGTCGAGTCGGGTTACGACGGGCTGGTCGACCGCAAACCGGGGGCATTGAAGGCGTGGGGGATCTACGCGGCGCTCATCGGGGCCTTCGCGGCGGGAGCGGTACTCGGCGCCGTGCTCAGCCGGGCCTGGGACGTGCACGCCATCTGGGTGGCCGCCGGGATTCTCGCCGTCACGTTGGTGCTGTTCATTGTCGATCGGGACGCGATGCCGTGACATACGATCCACCGGTGAGACGTCGCGCTGCTTGTTACCTGCCGCTCCTGATCGCCGCGGGCCTCACCGGCGCGGGACCGGCTGCGGCCGCACCCGACCAGCCGGGCTGCGCCTACACCCTCGCGCAACCGGTGGTGACCCAGGTGTCGGGCACGCCGATGGTGACCAGCGCGGTCACGGTCGCGGCATGCAACCAGTCCAACTCGATGTTCCAGGTGGCCTGCCTGCAGGTGCAGGGTTCCGGCGTGGCGCCGCAATGCGCGTCGAAGGAGGGTCCGGTCGCCGCGGAGGTATTCGCCCCGTACCGGCCCGGCGCGACCTATGTGGCCAGCGGTCGGGGCTGCTCGACGGCCGGCAGCCCGGCCTTCTCGGTGTGTAACTCCGTGGGGCCGGTGACCGTCACGTTGTGACGCGCCAGGTCCGGCAGGTCGGTGGGATCCCACCGGTATCCACATCCGCGGACGGTCCGCAAGGCCTCGGCGTAGCCGCCGAGTTTGGTGCGCAGGCGCCGGACATGGGTGTCCACCGTGCGGCCCGACATCTGAGGGTCGCGCCACACCTGCGCCATGAGCCGGCCCCGCGAGACCGGCTGACCGTGGTGGTCGGCCAGATGCCGCAACAGGTCGAACTCCCGGCGGGTCAGCCGTAGCGGCACGCCGTCGACGCAGGCGTCGTTGCGGCCGATGACCAGTCCGTTCGGGGGCATCGGTGCGCCCGCACCGCTGGGCCGGGCCGCGCCGACCTGCGCGGGCCGAACCCGCACACCGGGGATCGAGCGGGCGATGATCCGGCCGTATTCGTCGGCGAGTTGAGCCGTGCGGAGCGGAAGCTCGACGAAGCCGGCCGGCACGTCGAACGTCAGCACCACCTGCACCGTGGCGCCGCGTTCGGCCTGCGGCGCGGACGCGGCTTGGTACATCGTGACAATCTGTCCGCTGATCGGCGGCCCGTACAGGGTTTACCTCGCGATGTTCCCAAGTCAGAACGCGGGGACCACCTGACCGGCGTACGCGGAGGCGATGAACTCCCGGGTCGACGCGCTGTTCAGGGCCGTCGCGAGCACACCCATGTCGGGGTCGTCCGCAGCGCCGGGCGCCGCCACCAGGTACTCGGCATAGGCCGGGTCGGCGCGGTCGCAGTGCAGGGCGGTGGAGGTGTCGACGTTCGATTCCATGGCCTGGTTGCCGAACAGGAACACCACGTCGAAATCCTCGCGCGCCGACGGCAACGTCCAACTGGTCAGTTCCTTGAACACCAGACCGCGCGGGTTGGCGCGCACATCGGCGACCGACGCCAGAGTCCCTGCCCCGGTGACGCATTCGATCAGACCCAACTGATCCAGCATCCGCAGTGACCGGTCGGCGTTGACCGGATCGGACGGCAGGGCCACCTCGGCGTAGTCGGCCACCGCGGCCACAGCGCCGAATCGCGTCGAGTACAGGCCGAACGGTTCAATGTGGACCGGTACCACCGGAACCAGTGCGTTACCGGTGCGCTCATTGAACTCCGAGAGAAACGGCAGGTACTGAAAGTAGTTGGCGTGTAGCCGTCCTGCGGCCAGCCAGTCGTTGGGTTCGTCGAACGAGTCGAAAACCGTCACCTGAAGGTCGATCCCGTGGGCGGCGAGGTCCGCGCGGACGTTTTCCAGGATCTCGGCGTGCGGCACCGGCGTGGCGCCCACTCGCAGCGGGCGCAGACCCCTGGTGGCGAACGACCGGACCGAACTCGTCGACATGGTCGGCAACACTACTGATGACGCGGGCGTTCGCAAGGCTCCGAATGTGTCGGATTGTTACGGCCTTTGACGCAGGGTGACCGTAGCCGTGGCCGCGACGGCGGCAGCCGCTTACGTTCTCGCGCATGTCCGAAATCACTGCCCTACCTGAAGATCTCACCGGGGCTGCGCCCGCCGAACGTAAACTGCGCGGCAATCTGGGTGTGGCGTCGATCGTGTTCATGGTGGTGGCCGCGGCCGCACCGCTGGGCGTCGTCGGCGGCGTCTTCCCGCTGGGGATCGCCAACGGCAACGGCGCCGGGTTCCCGGCGACCTTCATCGTCTCGACGGTCATCCTGCTGCTGTTCGCTGTCGGCTTCACGGCACTGACACCGTTCGTCGAGGAGGCAGGTGCCTTCTTCTCGTATATCCGTCATTCCCTTGGCTTCTCGGTCGGCATCGGTTTCGGCTTCCTGGCGCTGGTCAGCTACGTCGCCCTGGAGGCCGGGGTGTACGGCCTGCTCGGACCGGCCGGGGTCAGCGTCGTCTCACTGTTCGGCGGCCCCGCGATCCCGTGGTGGGCACTGGCGGCGATCGCGTTCGTGATCACGACGTTCCTGGGCTACCGCAACATCCAGTTGTCCAGCCGCGTGCTCGGTGTGCTGCTGACGGCTGAGATCGCGGTCATCCTCGTCCTCGACCTGGTCATCGTCGCGCGTGGCGGCGGTGACGACGGGCTGTCCACCGGTGTCGTCAATCCCGCCACGGTGTTCTCCGGATCGCTCGGAATCGGACTGCTGTTCGCGATGCTCAGCTACATCGGCTTCGAGGCCACGGCGATCTTCCGCGACGAGGCACGCGACCCGGAGCGCACCATTCCGCGCGCCACCTACGCCGCGCTGATCCTCATCGGGGCGTTCTACGCCGTCACCAGCTGGGCGCTGATCTCGGCGTGGGGCGATGACCAGGCCGTCGCCAAGGCAACGGATTCCGGGGGCACGTTCCTGTCCGACATCGCGCAGACCTACATCCGCACCGCGGGCAACGACATCATCACGGTGCTCTACTTCACCAGCCTGTTCGCCTGCATCCTGGCGTTCCACAACGTGGCCTCGCGCTATGTGTTCGCGCTGTCGCAGCACCGCGTGCTGCCGCAGTCGCTCGGTGTTGCGCACGCCGAACACGGGTCACCGCACAAGGCGTCGCTGTGGATTTCGGGCGTCGTCGCGATCAGCATCGCGGCGGCCGTGTTGTTCCAACTCGATCCAGTCACGCAGTTCTACACATGGTTCGCGGCGGCCACCACGGTCGGTTTCGTGGTGCTGCTGATCGCAACCAGCGTGGCGGTGCTGGTGTTCTTCGCACGTGACCGTCGCGGCCACTCGCAGTGGCGGGTGCGCATCGCGCCGGCGATCGGCCTGGCCGGACTCGTGGGCACGCTGGGGCTGATCCTGACGAACCTGGAGGGGCTGGCCACCTCGAATGCGTTGGGCTGGGGCATCATCGGTCTGCTGGTGGTGTCGTTCGTCGTGGGGGCTGTCATCGGCCGTCGGGTCAGGGACTCGGCAGGGGTCGTCGTGACTCCCTGACCCGGTTGCGGGTAACGCCGTCGCGGCGGGTGTCGATATCCCAGTAGGAATGGCGGCCGACCGGCAGTGACCTGCTCCGCCTTCGATCTGCCTGTCGCCTGATGCCGTCTTCCTGAAGGAAGAAGCACGCGACATGGTGGGGAGAGCACTGTGAAACTGGCCAAGATCGTGGCGAGCGCCTTGATCGTCAGCAGTCTGGGAATGGGCGGCGCAACCCTCGGGGGCGCGGTGGCGACGGCACAACCCGGAAACGGCAACGGGCATGGCAACGGGCACGACGACGGACATGGCGGACGTGGCAACGACTGCCGGCCGTGGTGCAACGGACCCGGATTCGACAAGCACTGGGACAAGGGTGTGTGGTGGGCCGACAACCGCCACGACTGGTGGGATGACCGTCAGGGACCGCCGCCCTGGGGTTGGGGCCCGCCGCCCCCGTTACAGTGGAACGGCGGCCCGCTCCCGCAGAACGTCAACTACTGGGGCTATAACGCGAGCCCGGTGTGGGACAACGGCTTCCGCCAGTGGGGCATCTGGCTTTTCGGCCTGTGGATCCCGATCTTCGGGGTGGGCTTCAACTGATCCGCCGACGTGGCCGGGCCGCACGACATAGTTTGTGCAGATGACCGATTGGAGCGGATCCGACTACATCGCGGTGAGTGGTCTGCAGCGCGCCATGATCGACGAGGCCCTCGGCGCGCTGTCCTTCCAACCGGGCGCCCGCGTGCTCGACATCGGCTGCGGTGACGGCTTTCTGACTCGGGCCATTGCCGGGCAGGTCGGCGGCGACGGGCTGGCCGTCGGTGCCGACGTATCGCAGCGCATGATCGCCGCCGCGCACGGCTCCGGCGCGGTGAACGACGCCGGTCCCTGGTTCGTCGTCGCCGACGCCTTGGGCCTGCCAGTCAGTGGTGTGGATGCGGTGGTGTCCTTCAATGCGCTGCACTGGGTTCCGGCCCAGGGTGAGGCGCTGACCCAGATAGCCCGCGCACTGCGCCCGGGCGGGACAGCGGTGATCCAGATGGTGTGTGCCGGTACGCGCCCCAGCATCGAGGAGACGGCGATGCGCATCACCGGGCAGCCGCGCTGGTCCCACTGGTTCGACGGATTCACCGCCCCCTTCGTGCACGTCGACCCCGACCGCTACGCCGAGCTGGCCGCTTCGGCCGGTCTGACCATCGACGAGCTCTCGGTGACCGAACGGGAGTGGGATTTCGGCAGTCGCTACACGTTCACCCGGTGGTGCGCCGTCGGGTCGACGGCCTGGACCGACCGTGTGCCGGCAGGCGAGCGTGACGATTTCGTCGACGACCAGGTGCGGGCCTATGAGCAGATCTCCGGACGGCCCGGCCTGTTCCTGTTCACCCAGATGCGGGCGCACCTGCACACGCAGAGTGCATGAGCGCTCGCACAGACCCGCGTCAGCCCGTGCCGGTGGCCTCCGCTTCGGGAAGGTCGTGGCGGACCACCCGCACGTGACCGTGGGGAAGGCACGCCGCGTAGCCGTGGTACTTGCCGTACAACTCCCATGAGGTGTGCTGATCGTCGCTGTGGACGTCGATACCCTGGCCGCCGGAGAACCGCAGGTGCAGGCTGCCGTCGTCGTCCCAGTCGGCGTGGGTGCAGGTGGTTCCGGCGAAGTCGAAGAGCGGCTTCTGTTCGCGTCGCACCGCCAGCGGGTCGATCGAGAACACCTCGTCGCGATCCCCGACGACGGGCGGCACCGTCAGCTCCATCGGCGCGGAGATGACGAGTTCGTTGTAATCCTCCAGGTTGAGCACCAGACCGTCGCGGAACATGATCCGCTGCAGGACGTGGCCCTGGATCCATTGTTCGGTCATCTCTTCACTGTGAGCGCCCGTCCGGCCGGACACAAGAGGTCAGGGCCTCGCGAAACGGGTCCGGGATGGCGCGTTTGGTCCAGTCGTCGGTCGACACCACGACGTAGGTGTTGCGACCTTGCACGGCGACCTGTTCGGCCTCGCCTGCGCCGGCCCGTAGGACGGTGAACGCGAGGGTGAAACTCGTGGTGCCGATCTGCTCGCGCCGCACTGCGACCCGCACGGCGTCGCGCCACCGCACCGAAGCCCGGTAGTCGATGTCGCTGTGCACCACCTTGAAATCGAACCCGCGGGCCATCAGCCCCTCGTAGTTCACCGGCAACCGGTCCAGGAACGCCGTGCACGCCTCGTCGAACCACGTCAGGTAGTGGCCGTTGAACACCACGCCCTGTTGATCGACCTCGGCGTAGCGGGGCACGATCGGCAACGAGAACGGCTGGTCGGTCGGTGAACTCACCCGCTCACCTTGCCCGACGCGGTGACGCCATGGAAGCGTGGTCGCCGATGAGCACCCCGACCCTTGTCACCCTCGAAGACATCCGCGCCGCGGCGCAACGCCTGCGCGGCGGCATCGTGCGCACCCCGCTGGTCCCCGCCCCGTGGGGCGATCCGGACCGTCCGCTGTGGATCAAGCCGGAGAGCCTGCAGGTGATCGGCGCCTTCAAGGTGCGGGGCGCGCTCAATGCCGTCGGACGCATCGATGCGGCGGTCCGCGCGCGCGGTGTGGTGGCCTATTCGAGCGGCAACCACGCCCAGGCCGTCGCCTATGCGGCAGCCACATTCGGCATCGCCGCGCATATCGTGATGCCGGCGGAGACGCCGGACATCAAGGTGCGTAAGACCCGCGCGCACGGCGCGGAGGTGGTGTTGTGCGGGGCAGGTGAGCGCGAAGCGGTGGCCGCCGAACTGGTCGAGCGCACCGGGGCGACGCTGGTTCCGCCGTTCGACCACCCCGATGTCATCGCGGGACAGGGCACCGTCGGGTTGGAGATCGCCGAGGACATGCCCGATGTCGCCAATGTCCTCATCCCGGTCAGCGGGGGCGGGCTCGCCTCCGGCATCGGTACGGCCGTCAAAGCTCTGTGCCCGCAGGCGCAGATCTTCGGCGTGGAGCCCGAACTGGCCGCGGACACCGCCGCCGGTCTGCGGGCCGGCCACCGGGTGCCCATGCCGGTGGCCGAGCGCAACCGGACCATCGCCGACGGACTGCGGTCGGAGCCCTCGGAGCTGACCTTCGCCCATCTGCAGCGGGTTCTGACCGCGGTTCTCACCGTCTCCGAAGAAGAAATACGCGCCGCGGTAAGGGAATTGGCGTTCAAAGCCCAGCTGGTGAGTGAGCCGAGCGGAGCGGTGGCGCTCGCCGCCTACCGCCGGCACCCGCTGCCGCCGGGGCCCACCGTGATCATCCTGTCCGGCGGCAATGTCGAGCCAGCGTTGCTGCGGAAGATCCTGTTCGAAGGGTCAGCCGGCGCCGAAGACCAGGGGCACTGACACGTCGCACCCTTGCTGGATGCAGTGCGTCCACGCGTCCTGTGCGGCAAGGGCTTTCAGTGTGCGCCGGACACCGGACCAGCCGCACGAACAGCTCGCGGTGGAATGCCCGACACCGCGGCGGTACACCGAGGCCAGGCCGGCACGCACTGCTGACCCCGTGGGGCGGAGATCGAGAATCGAAGCGCTCACCAGCACCTCCTTTGGCGGGCAGATCGTGGCTCAATTCTCGCGCACGACAACGCCGAAAGCGGCCGGGGGAAGGTCACGGGTTGGCACAGATCGGGTGGAGCACCCGTAACTGTGTGTGGGGCGAGCGAAGCGACGGGGATGATCGTCAGTGCACGCCGTCCATCTGCCTGCTGATCCACGGCGACACCGCGAACACGATGATGCCGACGACGATCGCCACGATGCCGAGGATTCCGAAGTAGGGCACCTCGCGGGCCGCGTCGTAATACTTGGCCAGCACACCCGACATCGAGGTGCCCAGACCGACGGAGAAGAAGTAGAGCGCCATCATCTGCGCGCGGAACGCCTCGGGCGCCAGTTTGGTGGTGACCGACAACCCGATCGGGGACAACAGCAGTTCCGAGATGGCGAACGCGCCGAGGATGACCGCGATCAGCAGCGCGGGGACCGCCTCGATGCCGGCCAGCGGGACGAACAACAGGAACGCCACCCCCATGCCGATGACGCCGTAGCTGAACTTGCGTGGCGTCGTGGGTGCCCGGTTGCCCAGCTTGGTCCAGAGCACCGCGAACAGCGGTGACAGCAGGATGATCCACACCGGTTCGATGGACCCGATCCAGCTCGACGGCGCCGTCCAGCCGAAGATCGACCAGTTCATCCTGTCGTCGGAGTAGACGGCGAGCACCGTGAAGATCTGCTGGAACAGCGACCAGAACACCGCATTGGCGACGAACAGGGGAATGAACGACCGGACCCGCACCTTCTCCTGCCCGGTGACTTTGGCGCTGGTGAGCATGATGGCGAAGTACGCGATGGACGCCACGATGATAACTCCGGTGGTGACCTGCGACAGGTTGGCCAGCGTCACCAGTTTGAGGGCCACCGCCGCGGCGACGACGACGATGACGGCCACGAAGACGCCCACGGTCTTCCCGATGGCGCTGCGGGGCAACGGGTTCGGCACATCGCGACCGTGCTCGCCGAGATTGCGGCGGAACGCCACGTACTGGGTTAGGCCGAGTGCCATCCCGATCGCGGCGGCGCCGAAGCCGTAGTGGAAGCCGATCCGGGTCTGCAGCAGTCCCGTGATCAGCGGGCCGATGAAGGCGCCGAGGTTGATACCGAGATAGAACAGGGTGAATCCACCATCGGCGCGGGCGTCGCCCTTCTCATAGAGCGTGCCGAGCAGTGAGGATGCGTTGGCTTTGAGCGCTCCGGAGCCCAGGGCGACCAGCACCAGGCCCGCGCCGACCCCGCTGAGCCCCGGGAGCACCGCCAGCGCGATGTGCCCGAGCATCACGACGACGCCGCCGTAGAACACGGTGCGTTCCATGCCCAGCAGCCGGTCGGCGATCCACCCGCCCAGCACCGTGGACAGGTACACGAGACCGCCGTACGCGCCGACGATGCCGGTGGCGGTGGCCTTGGACATGCCCAGCCCGCCGTCGGTCGCCGAGTAGTAGAGGTAGTAGCCGAGGATGGTGAGCATCCCGTAGAACGAGAAGCGCTCCCACAACTCGACCGCGAACAGATTCGTCAGCCCGATCGGGTGCCCGAAAATCGTCCTGGTACCCGGCACCTGCTCCACCCCAGCCATAGACGTCACCCTGCCACGCTCGGTGCCGCCCGCACTGCCGTTCGGTCGGGGCCGGGCTTCGGACTGGGCCCCGGCGGGGGCACCCGGGTAGTGTCAGCCCGATAACGAGACGATGACGACATCGACTCGGCGCGGGTCGCGCTCCACTGTGACCGGCTTTGTCCGAAGGGGTGCATGTGGACGCGGTGCTCGGATTGTCGATGACACCTACGTCGCTCGGCTTGGTGGTTGTCGGCGGCGACGAGCTGACCGAAGGTGACGTCGCAGACCGCACCCCCGATGCCTTCTCGCTGCGGGTCGACGGTGCGGCAGACGTGCGGGAGGCCACCGAACAGGTCACGGCGGCGGTCGAGGCGATCTCCGCGGCACGCGGTCACCGACTGAAGTCGATCGGGGTGACCTGGAGCGACGAGGCCGGTGCCGACGCGTCCCGGTTGATGGACTCGCTCAGTGAGTCCGGTTTCGGCAATGTGGTGCCGATCCGCCTGCCGGAGGCCACCGAGGCGCTGGCCCGCGGCACGGCCGAGGTGATCGGCTACCGGACGACCGCGGTCTGCGTCGTCGAACCCGACACGGCGATCGCGTTGATCGTGCACACCGACAACGGTGCGGTGCAGACGGCGATCAACCACGGCATCGACAGCGACGAATCCCTGATCGGCTGGCTCAGCACGGTCTTCACCCGCGCCGACTGGCAGCCCGAGGCCCTGGTACTGGTGGGTTCGGCCGGTGATTTCGACGGGGTGCTCCCGCATCTGGAAGAGGCGCTGTCCGTGCCGGTCTTCGCGCCGGCCGAGGCGCAGCTGGCGTTGGCCCGGGGGGCCGCCTTGGCGTCGTCCCACAGCCTGTCCCAGCCGTTCGACGAGCTGGCGCTGCTGACCACCGGCTCGGGCCGGTATGCCGCCGCCACCCGTCGGGTATCGCCGACCGGGGCACTGAGCGGTGTGCTGGTGGCCGGCGTGGTCACCTTCGTGGTGTCGGCGTCGGTGGCGGTCGCGGCGGCGTTGTCCCCGGAGCAGGTGGTGGCGACGCCGCGCGCAGCCGTCGTGACCGCCGAGATTCCCGAGGCGGCCGCCCCCAGGGCCATCCCGCAGGCCCCGGCCGCTCCGGTTCCGGCGGCGCTGCCACCGGTCGAGGTGCCGCAGGCTCCGGTCGACGTGAGTGCTGAGCTGCCTGCCGCGGCCCCCGGAGATGTCGCCGACGCAGCACCGCCCGCGGAGGCGACCACCGATGTGCCCGCGGTGGCCCCGGTCGATACCGTGTCGCCGCTCGGCCCGGACCCGGCCGTGGTGGCCGCGATGCCGCCGCAGATGATCGTGCCGCCGGTGGTGGCGCCGCCGCCGGCACCGCCGGTCAAGAAGTCGCTTTTCGAGCGTATCCGCGACCGGCTGCACCCCGGCGCGGACGACGATTACCCGGCCCCGGTGATCCTGGCGCCGCAGGGCTGACCAGCGCGCCGCGTCCTGGCTAACATTTGTCGGGCCGGAAACGAACTACGATGTAGTCCACTATCGCCGTTCTGGGTCTCCAGGGAGGATTGAGAGCTTGCGCGCAGCATTTAAGTATGTGCTTGTCATCGCTGGGATCGTCATGATGGCGACAATCTCGGCCGGGGTTTCGGGTGCGGCGGTTGCCGGTGCACCGAGCACGGTCGTGTCGGTATCGCCCAAAGCTGGCGAAGTCGTCGGGGTGGCGTACCCGGTGACCATGAACTTCGTCCGGCCGATCGCCGATCGCGGTGCCGTCGAGCACGGCATCAAGTTCAGTGGGTCCAAGATTCCCGCGGGATCCTTTGCCTGGCTTGACGACTCGACGGTCCGCTTCACCCCGAGCGACTACTGGCCGGCGCATTCGACCATCGCGATGTCGGTGGGCGGGTTCAAGACGACGTTCGAGACCGGTGCCCAGGTGGTCGGCCTCGCCGACATCGACGCACACACCTTCACCGTCAGCATCGACGGCCAGGTGGTCCGGGAAATGCCGGCCTCGATGGGCAAGCCCAAGCACTCCACCCCGGTCGGGTCCTTTACGGCGCTGGAAAAGCAGAATCCGGTCATCATGGATTCGCGCACCATCGGCATCCCGCTGAGTGACCCGGAGGGCTACAAGCTCACCGTCAACTACGCCGTGCGGGTCACCTGGGGCGGGGTGTATGTGCACTCCGCACCCTGGTCGGTGGCCTCGCAGGGCAATTCCAACGTCAGCCACGGCTGCATCAACCTGAGCCCGGACAACGCGGCCTGGTACTACAACAACGTCAGCATCGGCGACCCGATCATCATTCAGGCCTGACGGGACCCACCGTGCAGGTTCTTCGCGGTCGGTGAGGTGGCGACGGTGGCCGGATCCGGGTAGGTGCCCAGGACCCGGTCGGCCGTGCCACTGCTGGTCACGGTGAACCAGTAGTGCTCGTTCTTGAAATGGTGTCGGCGGTGGTTGCGCCACACTGACCGGTAGAGCGCGGATTTCGGCTTGTAGTCGGTGTGTACGAGGCAGTGACACCACTCATAGCCGAGCCCCAGCAGGGCCATACCGACCAGAAACGTCAGGCCGCGGCCCAGTCCGGCACCGGTGGCGGGAATGACGAGCGTGCCGACGGCCGTCACCAGCGGCAGCGCCCACAGCAGTGACTGCCACGGGATGAACACCAGACCGATGTCGCGCGGAGCGACATGGTGCTCGCGATGCTTACGTGCCAACAGCGGGTCGACCGCGATACCCGCGATGCGGCGTGGCCGCCAGTGCAGGACGGTGACGTGAATGATCCACTCCAGGAACGGGAACAGCGCGAGCATCCCCAGCGGGACAAGGGCATCACCGATCTCCCAGTGGCCGAACAGGATTCGTGCGGCCAGCGCCGCGACCACAGTCGTACCGAGGATCCACGGCGTGGGGTGCCGGACGAACTCCCGGGCGGCCGCGCCGAGGGTGGCGCCGTGCCGGGTGGCGGTGGTGGTCATGACTGCGCCTCCAGCGCCGCGAGGGCATCCAGCAGGGCCGTGGTCGCCGGCTCGAGGAGATCGCGCGCGGCCTGCGCGGCGCCCTCGGTATCCCCGGCGGTGACGGCGCCGGCGATGGCGCGGTAGGCGTCCGGCCGGCCGACCTCGGCGGCCATCAGGGTGGCCAGCGCGGGAAGTGCGGGCTCGTAGGTGGCGCGAAGGGTGTTGTACATCAGCCGCAGCGCGATGGAATCGGCGCCGTCGACCAGGTGATCCCAGAAGGTCAAAGCTTGCCGCTGTCGTTGCACGGCATCGGTTTCGGCGATCAACGCAGCGATGGCCTCGTCGAGCAGGCCGGCCAGTTCGGGACGGTGCCGGGCGGCGGCCAGTTCGGCGACCTTCGGGCCGTTGTGCAGCCGGGTTTCCAGGATGGAGCGCACCACCGCGGGATCCAGTTGCCCATTGCGCACCAGCAACCGGGGGAGCAGGTCCAGTCCGGCGTGCTTGCGGAAGTCGCGCACCGTGGTGGTGTCGCCCTGGCGGATCTCCACCAGCCCGGCGGCTGTCAGCTGTTTGAGCGCTTCGCGCACCGCGGGCCGGGACACCCCCAGCACCTCGGCCAGGCGGCGTTCGCTGGGTAGCGGATCGCCCGGCGCCATCTCGCCGCTGAGGACATCGGTGATGATCTGGTCGAACACGTCCCCGGAGACCGACCTGCGATGAATGGGCTGTAATGCCATGGCCCGAGCATCACAGGTCGGCGGTCAGAGGTCAAGTGGTAAGACCAGTGCAATTTCAGTGACCGGGGACGCCCGTGTACTCCGGGTTGGGCGGCACCGCGAGCGCGATGCCGATCCGGTTGGTCGCACCGATGAATGCGGCGATCGAGATGCCCTCCAGGATCAGCTGATCGTCGAGGCCCAGGTCGCGCAGCTGCTGGAGGTCCGCCTCGGTGATGGAACGGGGATCGTTGTTGATGGCCACCGCCAGGTCGGCCAGCGCGTGCTCGCGCTCGGTGAGCTCGTCGACATGGTGGTGGTCGATGGCCACCCGCTGCCCGAACGACCAGTCGCCGGCCACCTTGCCCAGTTTGTTGGCGTGATTGGTGTGGCAGTAGGCGCACCGGTTCTCACCGGAGACGACGGTCGCGATGACCTCGCGTTCGCGAGCGGTGAGCCCGCCGCGGCCGTCGGTGCCCAGCAGTGGCAGCAGGTAGCCGTTGAGGCGTTCCAGGTCGCCCTCGTTGAGTGACAGCGCGCGGAACCAGTTGGAGGTCAGGCCTTCGTCGCGTTGCTGCTTGGCGAAGAAGCCCCGCACGCCGGGGCTGGTGAGGTCGTCGAGTTCCGGCACCCGCAGTCGCGAGATGGTCGACGGGGTCAGGGCGGTATCAACGGTCGCAGTCATCTGTCCGACGATGCGCAACTCGCGCCGATCCGGCAACGGTTTTGCGCCGCGCGACGAAAAACGTTGTCAGCGCAGGGCTTCGGCCGTCGCGTCATCGGCGGGTAGGAAGGCCTCGATGCTGAGCTCGGCGGCGGTCAGGTCGAGTGCGGTGCCGAAGGTGGTGACGGTGCTCAGAAATCGCAACACCGCGCCGTTGCTGCCGTCGAGTTCGAGTGGCACCACCACCCCGCCCAGTTCGGCCACGCCGGACTGCCCGCCGGGATAGGACTCGATCTCGGCCAGCAGTGCCGAGGAATCTGGTGATGCGCTCACCGCCGCCTCGCGACGCAACCGGCCGATCACGTGGTGGCGCCATTGGGCCAGATTGCGGATCCGCGGGGCCAGGCCGTCGGGGTGCAGTGAGATGCGCAACGCGTTGGGCCGTTCCATCAGGTGCGGTGCCACCCCGTCGAGCAGCAGTGCGGTTCCGGCGTTCACCTGCAACACATTCCAGCCCCGGTCCACTGCCAGGCATGGGAAAGGGTTGTAGGCGGCCAAGACTCGCTCCACACCGGACCGCACCGCGGACATCCCGGGATCGTCGAGGGCGTGCTCGGTGTACACCGGCGCGAGCCCGGCGGCCAACAGCAGCTGGTTCTGTTCACGCGCGGGCACATCGAGTGCCGCGGCGAGTTTGAGCACCATCGACCGGCTGGGTGCCGACCGCCCGGTCTCGATGAAACTGACGTGCCGGGCCGACACGTCGGCCTCCAAAGCCAGGTCGAGCTGGCTGAGCCGGCGCCGCTGCCGCCAGGTCCGCATCAGCGTGCCGAACGGTGAGGCTTGAACATCCACGGTGGTCACGAGAGCCAGTGTCGGTCACCGGGGTGGGCGGCGCCATTACCTGTGCGGTAATTGCCGCACTTACCTGCGCGGCTCACGCTGGTGACATGACCGAGACGAGCATCCCGCGCTGGCTGACGTTCGTACTGCGATGCGACCGGGCCGGGTCCTCGTGGTACGTCGGTACCGGTTTCTTCTTCGCGCCACTGCTCGCGGTGGTGTCGCCCTGGCCCGCCCTCACCTCGGTGCTGTGGGCCGTCATCGCACTGACCGGACTGTGGCTGGGGTTGCTCGGCATCGCGATGGCGACGGGCCTGTCCATCGTGTTGCGGTCCGACACCGAAATCGGGGAAGACTACTGGCGCAGCATCATCGACTGCCCGGATCCGGCTACCAGGTCTGTTCGGAAGCCCGCACCAGAACCTCGTTGACGGCGACCCGGCGGTGGCGGGTCACCACGAACGTGACCGCGTCGGCGATGTCGGACGGCAGCAGTTTGACCATGTCCTCGGTGCGTCGCTGCAGGGTCTCGCGGTCGGCCTCGGGCAGGTGATCGGTGATCTCGGTCTCGACCGTGCCGGGCTCGACAAGGCTGACGCGGACCCGCTGGCCGAGCACCTCCTGGCGGAGGGCGTCGGAGAACGCACCAATGCCGTGCTTGGTCAGCGAATACACCGCCGTGCCCGCCCGCGCCACGCGGCCGGCCGTCGAGCTGATGTTGACGATGTCGGCCACCCCGCGGGGGGAGTCCGCCGCCGCGGCGATCAGGTGCGGCAGGCCGGCGCGGGTCACGTAGAGCAGCCCGGACACGTTCACCGAGATCATCTGGTCCCAGTCCGCCGGGTCGGCTTCGGCGGCCGGCCCGATACGCATCAGTCCGGCATTGTTGACCAGGATGTCGAGCCGACGTGTTTGTGCCACAACGGATTCCACCGCATCGGCAGCCTGCTTCGGATCGGACACGTCGGCCTCGACGGCCAGGGCCCGGCCGCCCTCGTCCTCGATGCGGGCTCGCAGGCCGTCCAGTCGGTCGCGGCGCCGGGCCAGTAGTGCCACCGTCGCGCCCTCCGCGGCCAGGGCCAGCGCGGTGGCTTCGCCGATTCCGCTACTGGCGCCGGTAACCAGTGCGACCGTGTCCAGCAGTGCTGATGTCATGACGCCATCATCCGTTACTGATCAGTAGGCTCGGGTCAGACAGGGGGAGTTCCAGTGATCGAACCGAAGATCATCGAGATCCACGGCGTGCGGCAGGCCGTGTTGGACGCCGGCGAGGGCGACGAAGTCCTGCTGCTGATCCACGGCATGGCGGGCAGTGCACACAGCTGGCGGGCGGTGCTGCCGCAGCTGGCGAAGAAGTACCGGGTGATCGCGCCGGACCTGCTGGGCCACGGCCAGTCCGGGAAACCGCGCACCGACTATTCGCTCGGTGCGTTCGCGGTGGGCCTGCGGGATCTGCTCGACGAACTCGGCGTGTCCTCGGTGACGGTGGTCGGTCACTCGCTGGGCGGCGGGGTCGCGATGCAGTTCCTCTATCAGCATCCCGAGTACTGCCGTCGGCTGGCCCTGATCAGCAGCGGTGGCCTGGGCCCGGACGTGGGATGGATCCTGCGCCTGCTCGCCGCGCCGGGAGCGGAGTTCGTGATGCCGGTCATCGCGCCCGCACCCGTCCTGCGAGCCGGGAACGCGGCGAAGTCGTGGCTCAGTTCGATGGGCTTGCGTTCGCCCCGTGGCGCGGAGATCTGGAACGCGTATTCGTCGTTCGCCGACCGCGCCACGCGCGAGGCCTTCATCCGCACCCTGCGCTCGGTCGTCGACTACCGGGGCCAGTCGGTGAGTGCGCTGAACCGGCTGAACCTGCGCGAAGAGCTGCCCGTCCTGGCCATCTGGGGTGAGGACGACGACATCATTCCGGTCGACCACGCCTACTCGGCGTTGCAGGCCCGCCCGGATTGCCGACTTGAGGTCCTGCC
This sequence comes from Mycolicibacterium cosmeticum, assembly GCA_016197365.1. Classification (GTDB taxonomy): domain Bacteria; phylum Actinomycetota; class Actinomycetes; order Mycobacteriales; family Mycobacteriaceae; genus Mycobacterium; species Mycobacterium cosmeticum_A. Next base: position 24,967 of record JACPVS010000015.1, read on the forward strand.
CGACGTCGGGCATTTCCCTCCGGTCGAGGCGCCCGAGGCCGTCGTCGACCTGCTCGACGAGTTCCTGTCCACGACCGAACCCGCCGATCTGCGCCGGGTTGCCGACTACACCGCAGCCCTGGACGACCCCGAATAGTCGACCTGCCAGTGCTTGATGCCGTTGAGCCAGCCCGAACGCAACCGTTCGGGCTCGGCCAGTGACGTCAGGTCGGGCATCGCGTCGGCGATGGCGTTGAACATCAGGTCGATCGTCATCCGGGCCAGGTTGGCGCCGATGCAGAAGTGGGCGCCGTTGCCGCCGAACCCCACGTGCGGGTTGGGGTCGCGCAGGACGTTGAAGCTGTACGGATCGTCGAAGACGTCCTCGTCGAAGTTGGCTGAGCGGTAGAACATCACCACCCGCTGGCCCTTCTTGATCGGCACGCCTGCCAGCTCGGTGTCTTCGAGTGCGGTGCGCTGGAACGACGTGACCGGGGTCGCCCAGCGCACGATCTCGTCGGCGGCGGTGCCGGGCCGGTCGCGCTTGAACAACTCCCACTGATCGGGGAAATCGGTGAACGCCATCATCCCCTGGGTGATCGAGTTGCGGGTGGTCTCGTTGCCCGCGACGGCGAGCAGGATGACGAAGAATCCGAACTCATCATCGGAGAGCTTGTGGCCCTCGACGTCGGCCTGCACCAGTTTGGTGACCAGGTCGTCGGTGGGGTTGGCGGATTTCTCGGCTGCCATCTGCATGCCGTAGGTGATGAGCTCCACCGAGGCGCTGATGGCGTCGTTGTTCGCGAACTCGGGATCCTGGTCGCCGACCATCTGATTGGACCAGTGGAACAGCTTCATCCGGTCCTCCTGCGGCACCCCCATCAGGCCCGCGATGGCCTGCAGGGGGAGCTCGCAGGACACCTGCTCGACGAAGTCACCGCGGCCCTCGGCGGCGGCCGCGGCGACGATCTGGCGGGCCCGCTCGGCGAGGTCGACACGCAGCTGTTCGACGGCCCGCGGCGTGAACGCCCGCGAGACGATCTTGCGCAGATGGGTGTGGTGCGGCGCGTCCATGTTGAGCAGCACGAACTTGCCTGAATCGATCTGGGCCTGCACGGTGCCGTCCGCGTAGCGCGGCAGCGCGGTCTTCTCCAGGCTGGAGAAGACGTCGCTGCGTCGCGAGACCTCCTTGACGTCCTTGTGTTTGGTCACCACCCAGAAACCGCCGTCACCGAACCCGCCCTTGTCGAGCGGTTGTTCGTTCCACCAGATCGGTGCCACCTTCCGCATCTGGGCGAGTTCGTCCACCGGCAGGCGCTCGGCGTAGATGTCGGGATCGGTGAAATCAAATCCAGCGGGCAGGTTCGGGCTCGGCATCGATGCACTCCCATGGCGACGGTGTGAAATGGTCCCCCTGTTCGCATTGCACACCACGCAACGGCCCGGTGTCTCGGACTCCGGGAAGGTGGCACCCCCTGACAGAACCGGATTCTCAGCTCAATCCCCTCCGCCCCAGACGGCACAGGTGTAACAATTTCGGTGCCCGCAGAGAACTACCCATAGATCAGTCACGTCATGGCAGTGGGGAAGGGGGCATCGATGGCGATCGATGTCAGAACGCAGATACTGACCGCACTCACCGGAGCGGTTGCCGCCCTCATGCTGGCCGCGCCCGCCGCAGCCGACCCCGATGCGCCCGCCCCTGAGGTGCCCGCGTCGGACACCGCGCCGGCACCGGCCGACGGTGTGCCGCACCTGGCCAGTCCCGACGCGCTGCCGCCGGGCTCGACGATGGATCCGAGCGTGATGGCCGGCGCCGAGTCCCCACGCGTCAGCTATCTCAAGGATCTATGGCGCGCCGTGCAGAGCCAGGAGATCAGCGGCAAGGAAGCCCTCGTGCTCGGCATCGCGCAACGCGGCATGGACACCCCGAACCCGGTGCAGGCGGCCGGCCCGAACACGCCTCACACGCCCGGCGACGCGGCACCGGCAGATCCCGCTACGCCCTGATCGGTTCCACAGGGGCAATCCGCGCGGGTACGTGTTTGTGCCACGGCGTGCCGGCGTAGGCATCGCGCCAGTCGGTCGACGTCAGCGCATTCGGCGCCACACCCGGGACCACCGCAGCACCGTCGGCCCCGACGAAGTCCAGCCCGTACCCGTTGGGCAGGGACGCATGCCCGGGCAGCATCGCATCGCTGATCTCCACCGACGCTTCCGCGCGACCCGCCGAGGTGGTGATGGTGGCGCGGCCGCCGTCGAGTAGCCCGAGAGCCTGCGCGTCGTGCACGCTGACCCGCAGCGCCCCGTCGACGTCCCGCTTCCGCCAGCCCGGATCCCGGATGATGTCGTTGGCGGTGAAGGCGCGGCGTTCGCCGGCAGAGAGCACGATGGGGAATTCGGTACTCGTCAGCTCCGACGGCCGTGCCGCCAACCCCGCCAGATCGTCGAGCAGCTCCGGGACGGTCAACGCGATCCGGCGGTCGGCGTGACCGATCAGCGCCCAGTCGTCGGCGTACTCGTGTTCGGTGAAGGTCACCCCGGACGGGCTGGAGAGGATCGCGCTGAACAGGGCGTTGCCGTCCGCGTGCCCGGCGCGGCGCACCGCCTCCGGGTAGGTCAGCGCCGCCTTCTGCGCCAGCCCCCAGAGTCCGGCGGCGCCGGCCAACCCGTCGGGCAAGGTCGGTCCGAGGGTTTCGTAGAGGACGTAGGGCAGCACCCGGCCCAACCCCGGGTTCGCCCCGACCGCGGCGAAGAACGCCTGGGTGTAGGCCTCCAGCCCGTCGGCCGCCGCCCGGCGTAGCGGTTCCAGTTCGGCGTCGTCGACAACGCCGAGTGCGCGCACCAGGCGGGCCCAGATCTCCGGCTCGGGCAGGGTGCCTGCCGCCGGTTCCAGCAGGGGGTGGCGAAGGTGAAAGGTGTTGTGCGGGAACTCCAGATTGAAGAACGTCGCCTCGGCCTTCTCGAACTGGCTGGCCGCGGGCAACACGTAGTGCGCCAGCCGCGCGGTCTCGGTCATCGCGACGTCGACCACGACCAGCAGCTCCAGCGCGGACAACGCCTCGCGCACCGCGGATGAGTCGGCGACCGAATGTGCCGGGTTGCTGCTCTCGACGATCATCGCCCGGAACCGGTCGGGGTGATCGGTGAGGATTTCCTGGGCCACCACGTTCGACGGCACTAGCCCGGCGATGATCGGCGCTCCGGTGACCGGGGTACGCCCGACCCCGCCGGTGCCGAACAGTGGGGCGAAGTTCGAATGCAGATGCTGCCCACCGCGTTTGGCGAAGTTCCCGGTGAGGATCCACAGCATCTTGTTGAGGTAGGAGCACAGCGTGCTGTTGGGCGCCTGCTGGATGCCGAGATCTTCGAACACCGACACACTCGACGCGGCGGCGATCCGTCGGGACGCGGCCCGCAGCAGGTCGGCGTCCACCCCGCAGCGTGCCGTGTAGTCGTCGACGTCCACCGCGGCGAGCGCCCGGCGCACCGGCTCGGCACCTGTCACGTGTTCGGCCAGAAATGTTTCGTCGCAGAGGTTTTCCTGGACCAGGACGGCTGCCATGGCGGCCAGGCACCACGCGTCGGTGCCCGGGCGCACCCGCAGGTGGAAGTCGGCGAGTTTGGCGGTATCGGTGATCACAGGGTCGATCACGATCATCGAACGGCCGGGATCCTTCGCGATGTCTTGCAGGACGGTGCGGGCCCGGGGAAAGCTCTGCGACATCCACGGGTTCTTCCCGACGAACACCGACACCTCGGCATGTTCGAACTCACCCCGGGTGTGGCCACCGTAGAGCTGGCTGTCCACCCAGAATTCGCCGGTCTTCTCCTGCGCCAGCGCATTTGAACGGTAGCGGGCGCCGAGTGCCTTGAGGAAGGCCCCGCTGTAGGCGCCGCCCAGGTGGTTGCCCTGTCCGCCGCCGCCGTAGTAGAAGATCTTGTCCCCACCGACGGTGTCCCGGATCCGGGCGAACCCCTCGGCGATCTCGGCTATCGCTGTCTCCCAGTCGATCTCCTCGTACGTACCGTCGCGTCGGCGGCGCATCGGCGAGGTCAGCCGGGTCCGGTTGTTCTGATAGTGGTCGAGGCGCAGCGCCTTGTTGCACGTGTATCCCTGCGATGCAGGGTGGGATTTGTCGCCGCGGATCTTGGCCAGCGTGCGGCCTTCCAGTTGCACCATGATGCCGCAATTGCATTCGCAGAGAATGCATGCGCTCGGATGCCATTCGGTGGTCTCGTTCATGGTCGGGCCTTTCGTTCGCCTGAGGCGGCAGCCACGAGGGCGCGTAACTGCCGGTGGACGAGGTCGAGCGCGGTTCCATCGCCGCGGGTGCGGGCCACCAGGACCGCGCCTTCGATGGAGGTGGTGGCGAGCATCGCGAGTTCGGCCGCGCGGTCGGGGGCGACACCGTCGGAGCGCAACAGGCCCTCGATCAGGCCGATCCACTTGTCGAACGCGGCGGCGGCGCGGGCGAGGACCTCGGTGTTGTCGGCCTCGACGGCCACGGCCACCACCGGGCAGCCTGCGCGGAACTTGCTGTCGTGCAATTGGTCTCGAAATCCCTCGACGACGATGTCCAGCGCGTCCACCGCGGTGGGCGCAGCGGAGATCCGGCGCGCGATGTGCTCGGCGGCGAAGTCGACGGCCTCGCACAGGAGTTGGGTGCGGCCACCGGGGAAGTGGTGGTAAGCCGAGCCGCGGGGCGCGCCGCTGTGTTCGAGAACGTCGGAGATGGCCGTCGAGTGTGCGCCCCGTTCGCGGATGAGCAGTGCGGCGGAGACGATCATGCGGTCACGCGGGCTGGCCATGATCGAGAATCCTTCCGGACGATTATGTAGAGCATCATACATAGCGGGTCGCGTGGGAAGAGCCGTTCGCGTTTTCGACGTGAGGGTCGCGATCTAGGCGCCGTCGCGACCCTCACGCAGAAAACGACGGGTGCGACGACCCGAAACGCACGAATCCCGCCGGTCCGGGAGAACGGAGGCCGGCGGGATTCGCGGGTTTCGGCGGGCAGGAGCGAAGCGACCCGGGGATTGTCTCGGCGGGCAGGAGCGAAGCGACCCGGGGATTGTCTCGGCGGGCAGCTAGACGGAAGCTGCCTCGTTGATCTCGTTCAGCGTGCTGGTCGCCTCGAGATATTCCTGAACCCAGCGCTCGATGACGGCGGAGGTCTTCTCCACCTTGGTGAACTGGCCGACCACCTGGCCGATCGGGTTGAACGCGACGTCGACGGTCTCGTTCGGGTACTTGTGCGTGGCGGCCACGGCCATGCCGGACACCATGTACTGCAGCGGCATGCCGAGCGGCTGCGGGTTCTCCGGGTTTTCCCACGCCTCGGTCCAGTCGTTGCGCAGCATGCGGGCGGGCTTGCCCGTGAAGGACCGGCTGCGGACGGTGTCGCGGCTGCCGGCCTTGGCGTAGGCGGCGTGCTGCACGGGGGTGTTCTCGGACTCCTCGACCATCACCCACTGCGAGCCGGTCCACGCCCCCTGCGCGCCGAGGGCGAGGGCCGCGGCGATCTGCTGACCGCTGCCGATCCCGCCGGCGGCCAGCACCGGGACCGGGGCGACCTCCTTGACGACCTGCGGCCACAGCACGATGGAGCCGACCTCGCCGCTGTGCCCGCCGGCCTCGCCGCCCTGGGCGATGATGATGTCCACGCCGGCGTCGGCGTGCTTACGGGCCTGCGACGGCGATCCGCAGAGCGCGGCGACCTTGCGACCCTCGGCGTGAATGTGCTCGATCATGTCCTTGGGCGGGGTGCCCAGCGCATTGGCGATCAGCGTCATCTTGGGGTGCCGCAGCGCCACCTCGACCTGAGGGGTGGCCGTGGCCTCGGTCCAGCCGAGCAGCTGCAGCGCGTTGCTGTCACTGTCGTCGGTGGGGACCCCGTGGTCGGCCAGGATCTTTTTGGCGAAGTCAAGATGTTCTTGGGGGACAAGCGAATTCAGCGTGGTCTTGAGGTCGTCGGCGGACATGTCGGAATCCATGCCCTCGTACTTGTTGGGGATGACGATGTCCACACCGTACGGGTGGTCGCCGATGTGCTCGTCGATCCAGTTGAGCTCGATCTCGAGCTGTTCGGGGGTGAAGCCGACGGCGCCGAGCACGCCGAACCCGCCGGCCTTGCTGACTGCCACGACGACGTCGCGGCAGTGGGTAAAGGCGAAGATCGGCAGGTCGATGCCGAGTTGGTCACAGAGGGCGGTACGCATGCCTTCTCCTTGGGGACGATCGCGAGCGGACGACTGGAACGTGTTCTAGTTTAGGCGACGGCGCGGTACCCACGGCAAGCCCCTGTCCGCCTTTTCTGACGCTTCGGGCCTCGACAGCGCGTGAGAATGGCATTACCGTTTTGCGCAAGTCTCATTAACAGTGGTGTTCGGGGGAAGCGGGGGTGACTGTCGGCCATGACGGACTGGCTGTCGGGTTCGCTGGTACTGGTCTCGGACTACCGGGTACCGGACCCCGCTCAGGTGTGGCCGCTGTTACGACGCCGCGCCGACGTGCTCGCCGACCTCGGCGCCCACCACGTTCTGGTGTACACCTCGACCACCGATCCCGAGCGCGTTCTGGTCATCCTCGTCATCCACGCCCACGAACCGATCCTGGATCTGTTGCGGTCCCGGGTGTTCTTCGACTGGTTCGACGCGGTGGGGGTGCAGGACCTGCCCGCGGTTTTCGCCGGCGAACTGTTCGACCGCATCGACCTCGCAGGCGACCAGCTCGGCGGCCCTCCGCCGGTCATCGTGTCGATGGTGACCCCGGTGGCCGACGTCGCCGAGCTGAGCGCACGGGTCCGCGAATCGTCGCCCGCGTTCCGTAACACCGGGGTGCGTCGGTTCTGGAGTTTCAAGGCCTTCGATGACCCCCATGAGGCGCTGATCCTGCAGCAGGTCGACGATGAGTCCAGTGCACGGCGCTGGCTGCACGACTCCGACGATGCGGCGGCCTGGCTGACCGAGGCCGGAGTCGGTGCCTATCCGCCGGTGTTCATCGGGACGTTCCAGCACATGATGCAGCCGGGCGCCGCGCGCTGATGTTCGTCTGCCTGTGCAACGGGATCACCAGCCATGCGGTGGCCGACGCGGTCGACGCCGGCGCGTGCACCACCAACGAGGTGGCGGTGGCCTGTGGTGCCGGCGCCGACTGCGGACGGTGCCGGCGCACGGTGCGGGCCATCATCGATGCGCGTCGCGCCGCAGACGCGCGGCCCAGCGCCGAGTTTCGCCGGCACTGACCCGCAGCACCGGCCAGTCCCGTTCGGCGGCGGCCGCCGCCAGCCCGGGGCGCGGGTTCACCGCCCGAGGATGGCCCACGGCCTCCAGAACCGGCAGATCCTCGGTGCCGTCGGAGTAGCCGAAGCTCTGCGTCAGGTCGATGTCGTGGGCGGCGCTGAACTGCAGCACCGCTCGCGCCTTGTTCCTGCCCCAGATGATCGGTTTGACGATTCGACCCGTCAGCCTGCCGTGCTCATCGGTGTCGAAGTGATTGCACAGCACGTGGGTGATGCCGAGGTGGCGGGCCACCGGTTCGGCGTGCAAGGTCATGGCCGACGAACTCATCACGACGGTATGGCCGCACTCCTGATGGGCCGCCACCACCCCGCGCATCACCGGGAACAGCCGGGAGATGGTGCGCCGCTGGAACAGATCCTCGCCGAGGTCGTCCAGTTCGGTCAGCTCGTCGCCCGCCAGATACCCCCCGGCGCGCTGCAGCAGCCGCTCGAACTCCATCCGGCCGAGCTTGTACCGCACCGACGCCTCGATGATCCCCGTCAGTTCACCGAAGCGGGCTTGACCGTGCCGGAAGCGGTGCCCCGCGTGCACCGTGGCGGTGAATCCGCGGACCAGGGTGCCGTCCAGGTCGAAGAAGGCGCCCACCGACGGACCGGTGGGAGCGCTGCGGATTTCCTCCAGCGGATCGGGCACTACTCCATTCTGCGTACTGCGTGCGACAACAACCCCTTACCGGTGCCCAGTGGCAGGTCAAGGGTGGTCCGGATACCCGGAGCGGCGGCAATCACGTCCGGGATGGCGTTCACGATCCGCCCCGCGGCGGCCAGGATCGCCGCGTAGTTGTGGTCGCCGCGGCTGCTCGTCGGGCAGATGTCCACGACGTAGGACGGCTCGCCGGTGATCTCCACGCGATAGGACCCACCGGGCTGCGCGGGCTGCGCCCAGTCCGGGCGAAGGTCCTCGCGCACGCGGGTGATGTGCTCGACGACGATGACCGGCTTGCCGCCGACCATGCCGTTGATCTCGAAACGCATGGCGGCCACGGTGCCCTTGGCGATCACGCCGGTGGCGACGTCGATGTCCTCCGGGGCGGGCTCGAGCTCGTAGCTCTCGGTGATCTCCTCGACCTCCACGCCCAGGCCTGCGGCCAGCATCTTGATCGCGGTGCCCCAGGCGGCACTGAGGATGCCGGGATAGAACAGCATGCCGGGCTGATCCATCGGGTTGCCGAAGCCCATCACGATCGACATGACCTCGGCGCCGTCGTAGGTGGCGTAGTCAGCGATCTCCATGGTCTTGATCTGTTCGATCCGCTGGCAGGTGCTGGCGATCGCGAACGGCACCAGGTCGGTGGCGAACCCGGGATCCACGCCGGTGATGTACACGCTCGCGTTGCCGGTGCGCGCAGCGTCCTCCACGCGGTCGATGGCTTTCTGTGGCATCGCACCCCACGGGAACTGCAGCCCACCGGGTGCCGAGCCGACCACGTTGATCCCGGCGGACAGTGCCGCCATCACGTCGCGGGTCGCCTCGACGGGGCGGGTGTCGCCCATGGCGCAGTACACCAGGCAGTCCGGTTTGGCTTCGAGCGTGCCGTCCATGCCCTGGGTCGCGACCACGCCTGTCACGAGGTCGATACCGGCGAGCTCACCCGCGTCGACGCCGACCTTGTCCTGGGTCGAGGTGCCCACCGCGACCAGGTCGAACCGGGGATCCTCGATGAGCTGGAGCAGGGCCAGTCGGCCACAGTTTCCGGTGCCGACGAGCGCCACGCGAATGGCCATACGGGTCTCCTCCAGGTGTTTGGTCTAACGCAGTATGAGCGGTTGCCGGACAAATTGGAACAGGTTCTAATTTTGCCTCCCGGATGGGGTAGCCTCACGCCCCATGGGACGCGTGGACGGCAAGGTTGTACTGATCAGCGGCGGCGCTCAGGGGATGGGCGCGGCGCACGCCAAGGCCTTGGTGGCCGAGGGCGGCAAGGTCGTCATCGGAGACATTCTCGACGAGCCGGGACAGGCGCTGGCCGACGAACTCGGTGACGCGGCGCGCTATGTGCACCTCGACGTCACCCAGGCCGACCAGTGGGACGCCGCGGTCGCCGTCGCCAACGACGCCTTCGGCAGCCTGACCGGACTGGTGAACAACGCCGGCATCGTGGCGCTGGGCAAGATCGGCCATTTCGACATGGCCGAATGGCAGAAGGTCATCGACGTCAACCTGACGGGCACCTTCCTCGGCATGCAGGCGGTCGTCGCGTCGATGAAGGCCGCGGGCAACGGATCCATCATCAACGTCTCGTCGATCGAGGGGCTGCGCGGCGCCCCGATGGTGCACCCGTACGTCGCCTCCAAGTGGGCGGTGCGCGGCCTGGCCAAATCCGCGGCACTGGAACTCGGCAGGCGCAACATCCGGGTGAACTCACTGCACCCCGGCTTCATCCGCACCCCGATGACCGAGCATTTCCCTGCCGACATGGTGACCGCGCCGCTGGGCCGGCCCGGCCAGTCCGATGAGGTTGCCGCGTTCGTGGTGTTCCTGATCAGCGACGAGTCGTCGTTCGCCACCGGCTCGGAGTTCGTCGTCGACGGCGGACTGGTCACCGACGTCAACCACAAGGACAACATCTTCTGACGGTGTGACGTGCTCCTCAGGTAGCCGACCCGGCCGGTTGTCGGCGCGGCGGGCAGGCACAATGTGGTGTCGGCCGAGCGGGCCGACACACTGAGCGCCAAGCGCATCGGAGGGAGCGGCACCATCGGGGCATCGAAGCGTCGTACTGCCCTGTTCAGTGTCGCCCTGCTGTTGATGGTGCTGGTGTTCGGCGCCGGAGATTTCGCGTCCTTCGCACGGCCGGAGCCCGCGGGCACCACCACCGAGCTCGCGCAGGGCTGGAAACTGGTGTCCGCGACGGGTCTGGCCGCCGACGGCCGGACCATCTCCACACCCGACTACCAGGACAGCGGTTGGCATTCCGTGCCCCGCATGCCGGCCACCGTGCTCGACGTGCTGCAGCAGGACGGCACGTACCCGGACCTCTACTACGGGACGAACCTGTTGGACAAGGTCCCGCAGGATCTCTACAAGCAGGACTGGTGGTATCGCACCACTTTCGACGCGCCGGCCGGCCACAGCAACTATCAGCTGCAGTTCCCGGGCATCAACTACCGCGCCGAGATCTGGCTCAACGGGCAGTTGGTCGCCGACAGCACGCAGATCGTCGGTATGTACACCGCCCACGACCTCGACGTCACCCGATGGATCCGGGGCGGGCCGAATGTGCTTGCGGTCAAGGTGATCCCGGAACGTGCCCTGCAGGACGTCGACGGCGTGGAGCTCGCCGACAGCTGGTGGGACTGGATCAACTGGCGATACCTCGGCTACCAGGGGCCCGGTGCGAACCCGGCCGCCGGGAATTCCTTCATCCCGGACCGCAACGCCGGCATCTTCAAACCCGTCTACCTGCGCACCGCGGGCGCGGCCGAACTGGGCGACGCCACCGTCAACACCGAACTACCCCTGCCCAGAACGGATTCCGCGCGCCTGACGGTCTATGCCAATGTGCACAACTCCTCGGCGCGACGGGTCAACGGCGTGCTGCGGGCGACCATCAGCAGGCCGGGCCGACCGCAGATCACCGTCGAGCAGCCGGTCACGTTGTCACCGGGCGAACGCCGCGAAGTCAGCTTCAGCCCGGCGCGGTTCACCGAGCTGACGGTGGACCATCCCGACCTGTGGTGGCCCTACACCATGGGCGATCCGAACCTGTACGACCTGAAAGTGGAGTTCCGCCAATACAACCGGGTCACCGACAGCAGCACCCAGCGGTTCGGGATCCGGACCGTCGCCCAGCATCGCGACACCGACGAGCAGTTCCCCGAACTCGGTTCCGGTGGCAGTTTCTACCTGACGGTCAACGGCAGGGACTTCCTGGTGCGCGGCGCGGTGTACACCCCCGACCTGTTGTTCGACAACGACCCCGACCGCGAGGACGCCATCCTCCGGTACACCAAGGACCTGGGCCTGAACCTGCTGCGGCTGGAGTCCAAGATCCCCGGCGAGCGGCTGATCGAAAAGGCCGACGAACTGGGCATCCCGCTGATGGTCGGCTGGATGTGCTGCAACCAGTGGGAGAAGTGGGATCAGTGGGATGACGAGGACCGGGCCGTCGCCCTGGAGAGCCTGCGGTCCCAGATCCTGATGTTGCGCTCGCACCCGTCGGTCGCCATCTGGGCCAACGGCTCCGACGGCCTGCCGCCGGAGCCGCTGCGCGGCCAGTATCACGCGGTGCTGCGGGACCTGCACTGGCAGAACGCCGTTGTCGACACCGTCTCCTCGTTCGGGCACGGCGACGAGCACGGCAAGCCGCAATGGGACGGCATCCACATGGCCGGTCCGTACAGCTGGCGGCCCCCGAGCTACTGGTTCAGCGGCCGCTACGGCGCCACCCGTGGCTCCAACGCCGAGCAGGGCGACAACGAACACATCCCGCCGCTGGCCAGCCTCAAGGAGTTCATCCCGCCCGACAAGCTCTGGCCGATCAACGACACCTGGTCCTTTCATGCAGGCTCCAATCCGGGCAACGCGAAACTGTCCAGCATTCGGCTGGCGATCCTGCGCCGCTACGGGCCGTCCGCGAGCGTCGAGGAGTTCACCCGCAAAGCTCAACTCGCGCATTATGAATCGACGCGCGCGCAGTTCGAGGCGTTCGCCGCCAACGGGTGGGCCAACCACAAGATGACCATCTACTGGATGCTCAACAGTCACTGGCCGTCGTTCTTCGGCAACATCTTCGACTACTACCTGCGCCCGGGCGGTGCCTACTACGGCGCGAAAGCCGGATTACGCCCGCTGTCACTGGTCTTCGACTCCTACGCCACCGGCAACCACAGCACCGCCGACGTCAAGGTGGTCAACCAGACTGCGCACGACGTGTCCGATCTCCGTGCCCGCGTGCGGGTCTACGACCTGTCCGGCCGGGTCCGGGACGACCGCACCGTCGACGGCGTCGCCGTCGCCTCGGGAGGCGCGCACACCGTGCTGACCCTGCCGCGCGAAGTACGGGACTCCCGGGTGTTCTTCGTCCGCGCCGAGTTGCTCGACGCGGGCGGCACGGTGATATCGCAGAACGTGTACTGGCAATCCCAGCAGCCCGACGATGTCGGCGATCCCGCCAACGACACCGCCTTCGAGCTGAAGCAGACCGCCTGGGCCGACATGACCCCGTTGAATTCGCTGGCCAAGGCGCCGCTGCAGGTGAGCGCGAAACGGGTCGGGGACCGCGACGTCGCGATCCGGCTGCACAACCCCGGCAAGCAGGTCGCCTTCTTCGAACGGGCCGAGGTCACCGGCACCGCCGACGGCGACGAGATCCTGCCCATCGAGTACACCGACAACTATGTGACGGTGTTCCCCGGCGACACCGTGGACGTGCGGGCCACCGTCCTCGCCGCCGGTGAGCAGGGCAACTTCGTCCGGGTCACCGGATACAACAGCGCGCCCGTGGTGGTGCCGGTCGGCTGATGACGTGCGTGGGGCAGGATTGACCGCGAGCACGACAGGTACGCAGCACGCCAGGTTCAGGAGGACGACAGATGTCAGACGCGACAGCAGACGGCAACGCACGGGAGCAGCTCGCGCAGCTCACCGAACAGCACGGGTGGTCGCGCCGCGAAGTGGACCGCGTCGACGTATACCTGCGTGGCGTGGCGCGGGTCCGGGTGATCTGGGCGGGCGATGACCTCAGCGGCGGCTCCCGCTACCAGGACGACGTCATGGAGCAGTACTCGCGCGACCTCGGCACGGTGCAGGGCTGGTTGACCCGGTGAGTGTGCGCGCCGGAATCGTCGTCACCGGCACCGAGGTGCTGACCGGCCGGATCCAGGATCTCAACGGCCCGTGGATCGCCGACCGGCTGCTGGAACTCGGCGTCGAGCTGGCGCACATCACCATCTGCGGTGACCGTGCCGACGACGTCGAGGCCCAGCTGCGCTTCCTCGCCTCTGACGGCGTCGACCTCATCGTCACCAGCGGCGGCCTCGGGCCCACCGCCGACGACCTGACCGTCGCCACGGTGGCCCGGTTCTGTGGGCGTGAACTGGTGCTCGACGCGGACCTCGAGGCGCGGATCGCCGCGATCCTGCGCAGGCTGATGTCCCGCCGACCCGGCACCACGGATTTCGACGCGGTCATGGCGGCCAACCGCAAACAGGCGCTGGTGCCCGCGGGGGCCGACATCCTCGAGCCCGAGGGCACCGCGCCCGGTGTGGTCGTCGAAGGCAGCGCCGACGGCGCACCCGTCGTCATTGTGCTGCCCGGTCCACCGCGTGAACTGCAGCCGATGTGGGCGCGGGCCGTCGCCGCGCCGGCCGTGCAGCGGGCCATCGCGGGCCGCACCGAGTACCGGCAGGCCACCGTCCGGATGTTCGGCCTGGCCGAGTCCGGACTGGCAGAATCCTTGCGGGAAGCCGAAACTCACGTCCCGGGCTTCAACGGACTCGAGATCACCACCTGCCTGCGCCGCGGCGAGCTGGAGATCGTCACCCGCTACGAGCCCAAGGACGACGCCGCCTACCGTGCGTTGATCGACTTCCTGAGGGAGCGCTATCCGCGTGAGCTCTTCTCCGAGGACGGCGCGCTGATCGACGAACAACTCGCGGCGCTGCTCACCGGGCGCACCATCGCCACCGCGGAGTCTTGCACGGCCGGCATGCTGGCCGCGCGGCTCGCCGACCGGGCCGGGTCCTCGGCGTACCTGACCGGTGGCGTGGTGTCGTACTCCAACGAGGCCAAGGTCGCGTTGCTCGGTGTGGACGACGCGCTGATCGCCGCCCACGGCGCGGTGTCCGAACCGGTCGCGATCGCGATGGCTCAGGGCGCGCTGCGCCGGTTCGACGCGGATACGGCCGTCGGGATCACCGGCATCGCGGGCCCGGGCGGCGGATCTGACGAGAAGCCGGTCGGCACCGTGTGTTTCAGCGTGGCGCTGGCCGGCCGTGAGCCGCTCACCACGACGCTGCGGCTGCCCGGCAACCGCAGCGATGTCCGCGAACGCGCCACCACGGTGGCGATGCATCTGCTGCGCCGGGAACTGCTCGGACTCGATTAGGGCGCACGCCGTGGCGGTAGTCGTTATGTTCGAGAGATGGCATACCGGCTCGGCGATGCTGCGCTCGGCGCGCTGCTCGACCAGCTTCCGGTGCTGTCCGGCCAGTCGCGGCAGGTGGAAGATCTCCCGGGTGGGCTGACCAACCGCAACGTCAAGATCACCACGGCGCGCGGTGTGTATGTCGCGCGGTGTTCGGATGCCTCGGGGGCTCTGCTCGGTATCGACCGGGACGCCGAGTTCCACAACAGCGTCGCAGCGCACCGGGCAGGTGTGGGGGCGCCGGTGCTGGACTACCGCCCTGACCTCGGAATCCTGCTGATCGGCTACATCGACGGCGAATCGCTGCACGACGAAGATTTTGCGCGGCCGGGGCTGGTGGCGAAAGTGGCCGACAGCTGCAGGCAACTGCATGCCGGACCGCGGTTCTGCAATGACTTCGACATGTTCTCCCTCCAGCCCGGATATCTGAAAACGCTGGTGGACAACGGCTTCCGGATGCCTGAAGACTATCTGAACCATGCCGAACGGTTCGACGACATCCGGCGGGCGCTGCGGGCCACCGACGCGGAAACGGTGCCGTGCAACAACGACCTGCTCGCCGCGAACTTCGTGGAGAACGCCGACCGGGTGTGGATCATCGACTACGAGTATTCGGGCAACAACGATCCCTGTTTCGAGCTGGGCAACATCTGGCGTGAATGCCGGCTCTCACTCGATCAGCTGGAAGAACTCGTCACCGCCTATTACGGCCGTCCGCTTCGGCACAAGCTGGCCCGCGTCCGCCTGCAGGGGACGGTGTCCCAGTACGGCTGGACCCTGTGGGGTTGTATCCAGAACGGCTCCAGTGCCGTGGATTTCGATTTCTGGGGCTGGGCCATGCAGCGCTACGACGCCGCCGTCGAGGAATTCACCGGCCCCGACTTCGCCCGGCTGCTCGACGATGTCGCCGCGACCGACTGACGAACGTGAGGACATGAGAGATGACCAAGGCGTTACCGGACCGGGCTCGAGTGGTCATCGTCGGGGGTGGGGTGATCGGCACCAGCGTCGCCTATCACCTCACCAAACTCGGCTACACCGATCTGGTCCTGTTGGAGCAGGGACAGCTGTCCTGCGGAACCACCTGGCACGCTGCGGGTCTGGTGGGTCAGCTGCGTGCCTCCGAGAGCGGAACCCGGCTGGTGCAGTACTCGACGCAGCTCTACGCCGACCTGGAACGTGAGACCGGGCTGTCCGCAGGCTACAAACGTTGCGGTGGTGTGACGGTCGCCCGCACCGAGGACCGGATGATCCAGCTGCGCCGCACCGCCGCCAACGCGGCGGCGTTCGACATGGAATGCGAAATGCTCACCCCCGAGCAGGCTTTGGAGCACTACCCGGTGATGCGGGTGGACGACCTGGCCGGAGCGATCTGGCTGCCGGGCGACGGTAAGGCCAACCCGGCAGACCTGACGCTGGCGCTGGCGAAGGGGGCCAGGCTGCGCGGGGCGCGAGTGTTCGAGCGGGTGCGCGTCACCGGAGTCGATGTGAGTGACGGCGTGGCCACAGGCGTCCGCACCGACCGCGGCGACATCGAGGCCGAGATCGTCGTCAACTGCGCCGGCCAGTGGGCCAAGCAGGTGGGCGCGCTGGCCGAGGTGAACGTCCCGCTGCATTCGGCCGAGCACTTCTACGTTGTCAGCGAGACCATCGATGGCGTGCACACCGACATGCCGATCCTGCGTGACCCGGACGGCTACACCTACTTCAAAGAGGAGGTCGGCGGCTTGGTGATCGGCGGGTTCGAGCCGGAAGCCAAGCCCTGGGTCAGCCCCGACGCCCTACCTCATCCCTTCGAATTCCAGTTGCTGGAGGAAGATTGGGACCATTTCCAGATTCTGATGGACAACGCGATGCTGCGGATACCGGCCCTCGAGGAGACCGGTATCAAGAAGTTCTACAACGGCCCGGAGAGTTTCACCCCGGATAATCAGTTCATTCTCGGCGAGGCTCCGGAATGCCGGAACTTTTTCGTGGCAGCCGGTTTCAACTCGGTGGGCATCGCCTCGGCCGGCGGGGCCGGTCGGGCGCTGGCCGAATGGATCGTCAGTGGCTCGCCGACCTCCGACCTCACCAGCGTGGACATCCGGCGCTTCGCGCCCTTCAACGGCAACACCCGCTGGCTGCACGACAGGGTGGGGGAGATCCTCGGCTTGCACTATGAGATTCCCTGGCCGAACCGGGAGTTGGCCACCGCTCGGCCGTTCCGGCGCTCACCGGTCCACCATCTGCTGGTGGCAGCGGGAGCCAACTTCGGCAGCAGAATGGGCTGGGAGCGCGCCAACTTCTTTGCACCACCCGGGGCGCAGCCGCACATCGAATACTCGTGGGGCAAACAGAACTGGCTGCCGTACTCGGCCGCCGAACAGGTCGCGACCCGCTCCGCGGTCGCCGTTTTCGACCAGACGTCCTTCTCGAAGTACCTCATGGTGGGCGCAGGGGCGGAGCGGGCGTTGCAGTGGTTGTGCACCGCCGACGTCGGCGTCGATGTCGGCCGCACCGTCTACACCGGCATGCTCAACCAGCGCGGCACCTACGAATCCGACGTGACGGTGACCAGGACGGCGGCGGACGAGTTCCTGATTGTGAGCAGCGCAGCGACCACCGAGCGCGATCAGGACCACATCCGCCGCAACCTCCCTGCCGGCGGCGGCGCACATCTCGTCGACATCACCTCGGCGCTGGCCGTTTTCGGTGTCATGGGACCGCGTTCGCGCGACCTCCTCGGGACGCTCACCGACGCCGACCTCTCCGATGCCGCTTTCCCGTTCGGTAGCAGCCGGCTCATCTCGCTGGGATATGCGACCGTACGGGCCACCCGCATCACCTATGTCGGCGAGTTGGGTTGGGAACTCTACGTTCCCACGGAGTTCGCGGTCGGGGTGTACGAGGACCTGCTGGCGGCGGGGGAGCCGTTGGGCGTGGCGCGCGGGGGCTATTACGCCATCGAGTCGATGCGCCTGGAGAAGGGCTATCGGGCGTTCGGCCGGGAACTGACCCCCGGCGACAGCCCGGTGGAAGCCGGCCAGCTGTTCACCTGCAAGCTGCGCACCGACATCGATTTCCTGGGCCGCGTTGCGGTCGAGCAGGCGCGGGCGCAGGGAACTCTGCGGCGGCTGGCCGGTTTCGCGGTGTCCTCGCCGGAACCGATGCTGTGGGGCGGCGAGCTGATCCGGCGCAACGGTGTGGTGGCGGGTCAGGTCAGCTCGGCGGCGTGGGGCGCGGCGATCGGATCATGCGTCGGGCTCGCGTATCTGCGTGCCGAGGACGGGCGCGTGATCGACAGCGAATGGGTCGACGCCGGAGAGTATGAGGTGAACGTCGGGGGCACGGGCTATCCGCTCACGGTGTCGCGCCGTGCGCTGTACGACCCCGCTAACGCTCGAATTCGCTGATGACCTGTGAGGCCAGCAGATCCAGCGTCCGGTCACTGCCGCGGTCGTGGGTGAACAGCACCACCTGGCCGAAGCCGAGGTCGCGCCAGTGCGCCAGCCGTTCGACGATCATCGGCGCCGTCCCGATCAGGCCGCCCTCCTGCAGGCCGAAACCTGCTCCACCGAACCGCTTTTCGGCGAGTGCGCGAACTTCGGGCAGGGTGGCGTCATCGGGGGACAAGGCCATCACGGCCTCGACCGACATGACGATGGTGGCCGGATCCCGGCCGATGTCGGCGCACAGCGACCGCAGGACGGCGAGCTTGTGCTGCAGTTCGCCGAGCGCATAGGTCGGCACGTTCCACACGTCGGCGTAGCGGGCCACCAGCGGCAGCGTGTGCTTCTCGCCGACCCCGCCGACGACGATCGGTGGGCGGGGCTGCTGCACGGGCCCGGGCCGGACCGGCATCTCGCTGATCTGATAGTGCTTGCCCGCGAAGTCGATCCGCCCGCCGGCGAACGCCTGGGTGAGAATCTCCAGGGTTTCACCGAGCCGCTGTGAGCGTTCGGCGAACGTGCCCCACTGCAGGCCGGTGCGCACGTGCTCATCCTCGATGGAGCCGCTGCCCAGACCGAGCTGCAACCGGCCCGCCGAGATCTGGTCCAGGGTGCTTGCCATCTTCGTCAGCACCGCCGGGTGCCGGAACTGGTTGCACAGCACCATATGCCCGACCCGCAGCCGTTCGGTCCTGGTGAGCAGCGCGGTCGCCAGCGTCCAGGCTTCCAGCGAGTCGATCTCGGGCACACCCGGCCCGTACAGGTGGTCATAGAGCCACAGCGAGCCGATGCCGAGCTCTTCGCAGCGCAGTGCCCGGTGCAGGACATCCGGATACGACATCCCCATCTGGGGGAGGTAGACGCCGATGTCCAACGTGGTCACGGGCGCAATGCGGCAGCCAGCCGGCGCCACTGCTCCCGCGGGAAGGCACTCGGATCGCTGTCGAGTACCTGCAGGCAGACGTGGTCGGCGCCGGCGTCGCGATGCTCGTTGACGCGAGCCAGGATCTTCTCCTCGTCGCCCCACACGATGATCGCGTCGAACAACCGGTCGCTGACATCGGCGATGTCCTCGGCGGTGAAGCCGGAGCGCAACAGGTTGTTGGCGTAGTTGGGCATCGCCAGATACGAACGCAGCCAGTCGGTGCCGATCTTTCTGGCCGTATCCGCATCGTCGGTCAGGATGGCGGTCTGCTCGGGCAGCAGCAGCGGACCCTGCCCGAGGGTTTCGCGGGCGGTGGCCGTGTGCGCGGGAGTCACCAGGTAGGGATGGGCTCCCCGGGACCGGGTGCCTGCCAGCTCCAGCATCTTGGGGCCGAGCGCGGCCAGTGCGCGCTCCGCGACCGGCACGGGCGGGTCCGCGGCGTCCAGGGCGTCGAGGAAGGCTTTGGTCGCCGCCAGGGGTTTGCGGTAGGCGCCCGGCTTTTTCGAGTCGATCAGCGGCGCGTGGCTGACCCCGATGCCGAGCAGCAGGCGCGGCCCGTACCGGGCGGTCAGCCGGGCGTGGGCGGTCGCGACGTCCTGCGGCTCGTGCATCCACAGGTTGAGGATGCCGGTCGCGATGACGGTGCGGGTGGTGGCGGCGAGCAGGTTCTC
Source organism: Mycolicibacterium cosmeticum (assembly GCA_016197365.1). Lineage (GTDB taxonomy): Bacteria > Actinomycetota > Actinomycetes > Mycobacteriales > Mycobacteriaceae > Mycobacterium > Mycobacterium cosmeticum_A. The sequence goes on from JACPVS010000015.1 coordinate 44,365, forward strand.
GATCGAATCGAACAGTGCTCCGCCCACATCGGGTATCCACAGTGCGGGGTAACCCAGTTCATCCAGCTCGGCGGCCGCCTCTGCGGCCTGGACCGGATCGCTGTAGCGCAGCTGCGCGCTCCAGATGCCGACGCCCGAAAGTTCCATCCGTGCAGTTCCTTTCGGTTATGTGCGACCGTCGCGGTCCCAGACCTCCAGCATCGTACGCAAGATCTCCTCGGCCCGTCCCAGCCCACCCAGGTGGCTCTCGCCGGGCAGCACCGTCATGCTTGCCTCGGGGAGCCTGGCCACGGAGTGCGCGCCGTGCTCGAACGGGACGATGTGGTCCTTGTCGCCGTGCCACCAGTGCACCGGGACCTTGACCTCGTCGAGGCGGAAACCCCAGTCCCGGACGAACACGACGATGTCGGCGAACGGGGCGGCGAGCTGTTTGCGGGTGCCGTTGAGCAGGTCGTCGAGGAACATGGCCTTGAACTCGGGGCGGCCCAGCAGGCGCCGGTCGCCCTCGGGCGAAATCCGGGCGTAGATCTCCAGGGCCGGTGAGGCCACCGGTCCGAGGAACTTGATCAAGGTGCCCGCCACCAACCGGATGGGCAGCCCGGCCACCTCCAGGATGGGGGCCACGTTCGAGCCGAGGTTCATCAGGCCGCTGGCGATCGCGTCCTCACCGATGTACGGGGCGACGCCACCGAGGATGCCTGCCACGACCACCCGCTCGGGCATCGCCGCCGCGGTGGCCAACGCGTACGGGCCGCCGCCGGACAGGCCGATGACGGCGAAGTCGTCGATACCCAGCGTGTCGGCGATGACGCGCAGGTCGTCCGCGAAGGCCAGCACGTTCGAATACTGATGCGGGGTCGACGATCCGATGCCCGGACGGTCCACGCCGATCAGCCGGATGTGCTCCAGTTCGGCGTAGGCGCGGGCCTCGGCGGGAATCTGCCTGCGGGCGCCGGGCGTGCCGTGCAGCCAGAAGATGGCCCGGCCCTGGGGGTCACCGAATTCGGCAAACCCGATCTGGCGGTCTGCACCGACCGCGATGTTGCCCTCGAGTTTCGGGCGCGCAATACGAGGAACCATGAACTGAGTGTGTCATGTGCCCCGGCGGAACCCAATCGTGGTCGGCATCACGCCTGGCGGGCGGGGCTTACGCGCCACAGCCTGCTGGCCGGAAGGGCGTCAAACCGACGCGCCGGTCCGGTGCCGCATTGTGATCAAATTCGCTGCACAACCGTTTTATACCTGGAACACACGGCCGACACAGCAAAAAACAAGGCTGAGTTCGGAGACTCATTTCACGGGCAACCGCCACGGTGAGCCCGGCGAAAGGGAGTTGACGATGAATCTCAAGCGAATGGCCGGCGTCTCGGCGCTGACGATGGGCATTGGAGTCAGCGGGTTGCTGGGCATGGGCACCGCGGCCGCTGATCCCGGACCTGGATGTGGCCCGCAGCAGGGCAACTGCGACAACCGCGGCGGCCACGACGACCGCGGCGGCCCCGGCGGGGGACAGCAGGACGACTGGGGCCACCGCGGTATGGATCAGGGCCGCCAGGACCACCAGCCGTTCAACTACAACGGGCAGCGCGTCAACCCGGTATTCGACGACAACCACCACGGGTGGGGCTTCTGGTTCCTGGGCCTGTGGATTCCGCTGTGACGGTGAGCGCGGCCGGAGCCCGGCGGGTCAAAGCGGTGGGCGCGCTGGCGGCGATCATCGCCACCGGCGGCCTCACCGTCGCGTGCAGCGGGGGTGACTCCGGTGGTACCGCCTCGACCACACCGACCACGACGACCACCACGTCGACGACCACCACGAGTGCGACGGTCTCCGACTCCGGCAGCGACGGCGGCGGCGGAGAGGCACCGCGGCATCACGAGGACGCCCCCGCGGTCACCGAGACGCAGGTCCCGGTGACCGAGACGCAGACCCAGACGCCGGTGACCGAGACGGCGACGGAGACCGTCACCACCTCGGTGCAGGTTCCGCAGACCCACCAGGAGCGGTCGCAGCAGGGCAATCAGTCCCAGCAGGGTGGCCAGCAGTCAGCGGGTGGGCACCAGTCCGGTCACTGACCGGATCCTGCCGACGGGTGCCGATTCGCCCACGGGGCGGCCACTTCGAGTTGGGCGGCCAGTTGCAGCAGGATCGTCTCGTCCGGGGCCATCAACTGCACACCGATCGGCAGGCCCGTCGATGTCTGGCCCAGCGGTAGTGAGATGGCCGCCCACCCGGTCACATTCGCCAGTGACGTCCACCCGGTGGTGGCGAACTCGACGTCGAAGAACGCGCGCGTGGTGCCCCGCGGCTGGTCCAGCAGCCCGTACGGCGGCGGTCCGGTGAGCAGCGTCGGGACCAGCAGCACATCGTGGGCGCTCAGGCCCGCCGCGAACAGGCGGGTCTGAGCGTGTACGGCCGAGATGGCCGAGGCGTATTCGACGCCGGTGGTCCGGAATCCCTCGTGCACCATCACCCAGGTGCTCGGCTCGAATTCGTCTTCTCTGGGCGCGCGCCCCAGGTGCGCGGTGGCCAGGGCATGCAACTGCGCGTTGCTGACGGTGTGCAGCACCGCGATGGCGTCGGCGACGGCATCCGAATCTATTGACGGCGCACCGGATTCGACGTGGTGACCGAGGTCTGCGAGCAAGGCTCCTGCCGACTCGACCGCCGCGACCACCTCGGGATCGGTCGGCGGCCCGGGAAACGGTGACGCCGTCGCGAGCAGGATTCGTTGCGGTTCCGGCGTCCGGCCGATCGCCGTCAGATACGACTGCACCGGAACCACAGCGCCGTACGGATCGCCGGGTGCGCCGCCGGCGACCACATCGAGCAGCGCGGCGCTGTCCCGCACGGTGCGGGTCAGCGCGTGCTCGTTGACCAGACCTTCCAGGCCGTGGCCCGCCCCCGGTGCGAAGGATGTCCGGCCGCGGCGCGGTTTGAGCCCGACCAGGCCGCAACACGACGCGGGCACCCGAATCGAGCCGGTGCCGTCGCCGCCCGACGCCGCGGGGACCACCCCGGCGGCCACCGCGGCCGCCGATCCGCCGCTCGAGCCGCCCGGGGTGATGTCCGGCGACCAGGGATTGGCGGTGCGGCCGAACAGCGTCGGCTCGGTGGTGCAGTGGTTACCCCATTCGGGGGTGTTGGTCTTGCCGAACACCACCAGGCCGGCGTCCAGGTAGCGCTGCACGATCCACGCCGACTCCTCCGCGACATGGGTCCGCAGCGCCCGCGAACCCATCGCCTCGGGTGCGCCGGCCAGGGATGCGCCAAGATCCTTGAGCAGGAAGGGAACTCCCGCGACCGGACCGGCGCCGCCGCCGCGCAAGGTGCCCGCGGCGTCCAGCGCGGCGGCCTGCTCGCGGCCCCGGTCGAACAGGTCGGTGATGACGGCATTGAGGTGCCGGGCCGATTCCAGCCGCAGGATCGCCGCATCGAGCAATTCGGCAGCCGAGACATCGCCGGCCGCCACCAGCGCCGCCTGGCCTATCGCGTCGACATCGGCCAGCTCACTCGCGGTGGGTTCGTCCATGGCCGCCATCCTGCGGTGCGCTTCGATGGGCGGCAACCGGGCCGCGTCTTCGGCCCAATCCGTTGCGGCGACCGGATAGGTTCGTAGCCACCGTGTTCAACGGGAACCGTGTTCAAGGAGGAACCCATGGCCGAGCCGGTCGACCCAGGCGCTGTCGCGCTGGCATTCTCGACGCACCGGTTCGAGGAGGCCCTCGTCCACCTGGCCAAGGACGTGCGGTGGACGATCGTCGGCTTCATGGTCCTGGAAGGGGCGGACGCCGTCATCAGGACCTGCCGTGACACCCGGGAGGGGCTGGCCGACACGGACACCAGCGTGGACCGGTGCGTGGTGGCCGCGCAGGGCGATGTCGTCGCGGTGGACATGTTCTCGCGTTACAGCGGGCCGAACGGGGTCACCGCGGTGGCGGGTTGCGACATCTTCGAATTCGCCGACAACCAGATCGCCGCCATCACCTCATATGCCGTGCAGGTCGATCCCGACAGCGCGGGTGCCCCGCCGCGCTGAGCCGATATCAGAGCGGGATGACGCTCTCGCTGTTGAGAACGCGCCATGATCGCCGGCACCACGCAACGGCGCGCTGACGCAACCGCCACTCGGCCGACCTGACGTGATGTCCGGCCGCGCGCTGGGTCATGTGGCCGATGAACTCGGGATCCATGATCGCGTAGCCGCCGTCGATCCGTTCCCACAGACCGGCCAGCCACAGTTCGAAAGCCGGTGTGGTGGAATCCGGCACGATGCGCTCCAGCGCGATGTCGGCGATGAATTCCGGATGGACGGTGTTGACGCTGTGTGCCGCCGCCAGAACATGGAGGCGCAGGGCCTCACGGGTGATGTCGCGGCTCAGGTAGCGCGCGTACAAGGTCTCGACTTCGAGGGAGACCGCTCTGTCTCGCATGGCCTGACTATAGCGTTTACACGGCCGAAACATGAAAAAACGCTACAGCGGCCGTCCGACCACCCGTCGCCGGTAGGACGACGGGGTCTCTCCGCAGAACTGGGTGAAGCTGCGGGTGAAGGAGCTCAGGTTGTCGAATCCGACCGCCGACGAGGTCGCCTGCACCGACTGGCCGGGGCCGGCCAGCAAGGCCATGGCCCGCAACATCCGGGCGTGCAGCAGATAGGTCCGCCACGATAGTCCCAAGGTGTCGGAGAACAGACGGCGCAGGGTGCGTTCGGACACCGCCACCGCGCGGCTGACGTCTTCGACGGTCACCGATTCCAGGTGCTCCTTGGTGTAGGCCAGGGCGGCCGCCACGATCGGGTGCTCCGATGTCGGAAGGCTCAGCGGCGCCTCGTGATCGAGCGCCTCGCTGACGACGTTGGCCAGGGTCGCGAAGAACCCATCGGAGATGGCTTCTTCCTCCGGTGCGCATGAGCGTCGTTCGATCGGCCAGCGCAGCGCGTAGATCATCATCTCCCGGATCAATGGGGATACCGCGATGATCCGGGCGCGGTCGCCGGGTTCGGCGATCATGGCCGGATCGAACATCACCGCAACGGTTTTCACGTCCGGATTCATCACCGCCTGGTGTTCCAGACCCGCCGGGATCCAGGCCGCCTGCTGGGGTGGCAGCAGGTAGTGCGCGGAATCGGTCTCCACCTCGACGACACCCGCCACGGCGTACTCGATCTGGTGAACCTCGTGAGAGTGCCAGCCGGTGATCAGACCGTCACCCTCGTACAGGTAGCTGCCCGCGAGCGCGTGGCCGCCGCGGCGCAGTTCGATCACCGGGCGGGCCGGTTCGACTTTGGCCGAAACAGGTAAACCTCTGTCCGATAGCGCAGAGACGGTCATGACTTCCGAGGGTACTAGTTAGGTATGAAGACCGACGACCTGATTCTGGTGAGCATCGACGACCATGTCGTGGAACCGCCCGACATGTTCCTCAACCACGTACCGGCGAAGTACAAGTCGGAGGCACCGATCGTGGTGACCGATGACAAGGGCGTCGATCAGTGGATGTACCAGGGTCGCCCGCAGGGCGTCAGCGGTCTCAACGCGGTCGTGTCGTGGCCGGCGGAAGAGTGGGGCCGCGATCCGGCCGGTTTCGCCGAGATGCGCCCCGGCGTCTATGACGTGCACGAGCGTGTCCGCGACATGAACCGCAACGGCATCCTGGCGTCGATGTGCTTTCCGACGTTCACCGGGTTCTCCGCGCGCCACCTCAACATGACGCGCGAGGACATCACGTTGGTCATGGTGGCGGCATACAACGACTGGCACATCGATGAATGGGCGGGCAGCTATCCCGACCGGTTCATCCCGATCGCCATCATGCCGACGTGGACGCCCGAGGGGATGTGCGCCGAGATCCGCCGGGTGGCAGCCAAGGGTTGTCGTGCCGTCACGATGCCGGAACTGCCGCACCTGGAGGGTCTCCCCAGCTATCACGACGAGGACTACTGGGGCCCGGTGTTCCGCACGCTGTCCGAAGAGAACGTGGTGATGTGCCTGCACATCGGCACCGGCTTCGGCGCGATCAGCATGGCGCCCAACGCCCCGATCGACAACATGATCATCCTGGCCACCCAGGTGTCGGCGATGTGTGCTCAGGATCTGTTGTGGGGTCCGGCGATGCGCAACTACCCCGACCTGAAGTTCGCGTTCTCCGAGGGCGGCATCGGCTGGATCCCGTTCTATCTGGATCGCAGCGACCGGCACTACACCAACCAGAAGTGGCTGCGCCGCGACTTCGGGGACAAGATGCCCTCCGATGTCTTCCGTGAGCATTCGCTGGCCTGCTACGTGACCGACAAGACCTCGCTGAAGCTGCGGCACGAGATCGGCATCGACATCATCGCCTGGGAATGCGACTACCCGCATTCGGACTGCTTCTGGCCGGACGCCCCCGAGCAGGTGCTCGCCGAGCTGAACGCCGCCGGCGCCTCGGACTCCGACATCAACAAGATCACCTGGGAGAATTCCTGCCGGTTCTTCGGGTGGGATCCGTTCAAGCTGACACCGAAGGACCAGGCGACGGCAGGCGCGCTGCGGGCCAAGGCCACCGATGTCGACGTGTCGATCCGGCCCCGCGCGGAATGGGCCCGGCGCTACGAACAGAACCAACTAGCCAAGGCCTGATGCTGCACTAGGCTTGTCGGCATGACCGATCTGGACCGTGCCGCAGCCCGTCGTGACATCGCCGATGCCCTGGTGAAGGCGCTCGATCGCCGGCATGAGGTGCTCGACATCATCGTCGACGCCGAGAACCGTGACGCCGCCGTCGACGCCATCGCCACCCTGCTGGGCACCACCCACGCGGGTGGTGAGGCGGTGATCGGGCTGTCCTTCGATCAGGTCACCAAGGAATCGCGGCGGATCATCGCCGAGGAACTCGACGACCTCAACAGCCAGCTGACGTTCACGCTCAACGAGCGGCCCGCGTCCTCGGCGGAAACCCTTGTGCTGCGTGCCTTCTCGGGCGCGGAAGACGGCGACATCCTGGGTGTGCGCATCCAGGATCAGGGCAACTCGGGCGACGGGTCGGGCGCACCGGCCGGCAGCCTGGACGACGAGATCGCCGCGGCGCTGGCGCGCGTCGACGCCGAGGAGGCCGCCTGGTTCGTGGCCCTGGAAGGCGACGAGAAGGTCGGCCTGGTGCTCGGCGAACTCAACGGCCATGAGGTCGAGGTGCGGATCTGGATTCGTCCCGAGCATCGCAAGAAGGGCTACGGCACTGCGGCACTGCGCAAGTCGCGCTCGGAAATGGCGATCTACTTCCCGGCCGCACCCGTGGTGGTCCGCGCACCGAGCGCCTGAAGCTCAGCCCTCTTCGTGACGGCCGTCGTCCCATCCGGTGCGATCGGCGCTGATCTCGTGGTGGGTGCCGTCGGCGTCGGCTGACCAGGCGGTGCCCGCGCAGAGCAGATCGTGCGGCAGCGTCAGTTCGGTGGGCAGGACCGGCAGGCCGGGAACGACCGGCAGGGGCAGTGGCGGCGGCGGGGTGGCCGCCAGGACCGCCGGTGCGGAGGCGAGCATCGGAAGCACCGCTCCCGCAGCATCAATCGGCAGTCCCGCGGGCACGCCCACCCCGACCGGGACGGCCACCGCAGCCGCATCGACCGGGAGTGCGGCCGCTTCCACCGGGGCGGCTGCCGCGGGGGCGGCGTCCAGCGGTGCCACGTCCGCGGGAGCCAGGCTGACGGGGACCACATCGGCGGCGGGAACTTCCTCGACCGGCGGGGCCGGGACCGGCGGCGCGACCATCGGGGCAGCTTCCACCGGCGGGGCCGGCGGTGCGGGTGGCAGCACGGCGACTTCGGGCGCCGGCGCCACCGCGGCGACATTGGCGACCGGCAGGGCGTCGGGCGCCGGAGCCGGGATGGCATCGGGAATGGGGGCGGCCGCTTCGATCAGCGGAGCCGCGGCCGGAAGTGGCGGTGCGCCAAGGGGAATGGGCACACCGAGCGGAACCGGCGGGACAGCCGGCAGCACTGCAGGCAGCGCGGCCGCGGGCAGCGCAGCAGGTGCGGCGGCGGCCGCCGGTACCGCGTCGACGGCGGCCATCTCCGCGACCGGCAGGGCGGCGGGAACGGCCGCCGGTTCCGCTGCTTCGGGAACGACGATCGCCGCGACAGGTACCGCGGGGACGACCTCGGGTACCGGGGCCGGGACGGGCGGGAGGCTCTCCGGAATCACCACCGCGGCTTCGACCAGCGGCTCGGCCGGTGCTGCAGGGACCACCGGTGGTGCCGGCGGCGCAACGGCCCCCAACGCTTCGGGGATGATCTCCGGCGAGGCCGCGAGTTGCTGCACCATGTCCAGGCACGGGATGCCGGGACTACCCGCGGACTCCGCGTCGGCGATCGCCGCGGGATTGATCACCAGCATCGACCAGTAGAGGCCGGCGGCCGCCACCGCCGTGAACGCAGTGCGATTCGAGACGTGCGACATGGACTCCCGATTCTGCTTCCGGCGGCGACAAGCAAGAACCTATCGCGAAACGGAATTTGCACAAGTTGCTAATTTGACACATCTCGATCCGATACCAAGAAGTGTCAATTCCGTGACCGGACAAGCGTTTACGCAGTCGGCGCCGGGGGAAGGTCAGGCGGCGGTGGCCTTCTCCATCGCGGCCAACGAGTCCTCAAGGTGGGTCAGCAGCCGCTGTAGGTGCGGCACGCTGCGCCGGCAGCCCACCAGGCCGAAGTCGAGGTTGTCGGCGTTGTTGGTCAGCGTGATGTTCAGTGCCTGGCCGTCCAACGCGATGGACAGGGGGTAGTTGCCATCCAGTCGGGCACCCCGCCAGTACATGGGCGTCCGGGCGCCGGGCACGTTCGAGATGACGATGTTGAACGGCGGCGGCGCGGACGCTGCGAAGCCGGGCAGCAGACCCAGTGCAATGCCCGACATCAGGAAGCCAGACAGCGCGAGGGCCTCCATTCGGGGGAGTTCGGAGAACACCTTCTTGTTGTCGCGCATGGAGGCGCTGATGGTCTCCAGACGTTGGAGTGGGTCGGCGATGTCGGTCGCCAGATTGCACAGGATGGTGCCCACCATGTTCCCGCCGGCGTCCTGCTCGTGCTCACCGCGCAGGCTCACCGGAACCATTGCCACCAGCGGGGTTTCGGGCAGCGCCTGGCGCTCGTCCAGATAGGCGCGCAACGCCCCCGACGACATCGCCAGCACGACGTCGTTGACGGTGGTGCCGTCGACGGCGTCCTTGACCGCCTTGATGCGGGCCAGCGGCCAGGACTGCGCGGCGCAACGCCGCGCCCCGCCGATCGGCACGTTGAACATGGTCCTGGGCGCACCGAAGGGCAGCGTCAGTTGCTGTTCGACCAGCGCGGCCCGTGCGATGGCGAGCGCCGACGGCGCCAGCCCGGCCACCGCGCCGGCCGCACCGGTGGCCGTGCGCAGCAGTGACGACCCGCGCGGCGCGGGCGCGCGGGTCCGGGTACGCGGCCGCAGGGCCCAGGGCACCCGCACCTCGCGGTCGTCGGGGTCATCGGACAGGGTGCGGATCATCAGCCGTTGCGCCGACACCCCGTCGAGCAGGGAGTGGTGGATCTTGGTGTAGACGCCGAACCGGCCGTCGTCGAGGCCCTCGACCAGATAGGCCTCCCACAGCGGACGGTGCCGGTCCAGCAGCGTGCCGTGCAGCCGGGAGGTCAGTTCGAGCAGTTCGCGCACCCGGCCGGGACGCGGCAGACCAGACCGGCGGAGGTGGTAGTCGACGTCCACGTCGTCGTCGAAAGCCCAAGCCACGTTGGTGATTCCGCCGAAAGCGCGGGCCGGGTGCTTGCGGAAGGTGGGCTGGAAGTCGTCGCACTTGGCGATCGACTCGTAGAGGTCGGTGACGAACTCCGGGCCCGCGCCGTCGGGCGGCCGGTACAACTGCAGTCCGGCCACATGCATCGGGTGCTCACGCGACTCGCCGAGCAGAAACATCGAGTCGGTCGGCGAGATGAGCTTCATACCGGTAGACGCTACCCATCGCGGCTGGGATGCGGGTGCGAGTGAAACAGCCCGGCGCGGAATTGCCTAGCCGGTCGGTGTCGCGCCCAGCACCCGCTGCAGATCGGGTTTCATGGCCTGGAGTTGCGAGCCCCAGTAGCCCCAGCTGTGGGTGCCGTCGGCCGGGAAATTGAAGACGCCGTTGTGGCCGCCGGCGGCGACGTACCGTTTCTGAAAGTCCTTGTTGGTGTTCAGCGTGATGTTCTCCAGGAACTGGGCGCTGTACAGACCGCCGAAGTCGGAGCCGGTGTCGAGGCCGGATGGGGCGCCGTTGCCGCAGTACACCCACACGGCGGTGCCGTTGGCGGCCAAGGTCGCCACGTTGACCATCGGGTCGTTGCGCCGCCAGGCGGGGTCGGTGCTCTGTCCCCACATATCGGTGGCCCGGTAGCCGCCGGCGTCGCGCATCGCCACACCGATCAGCGTGGGCCACAGTCCCAGGGACGGATTCACGAAGCCGGACAGCGAGCCGGCGAAGATGAACTGGGTGGGATGCCAGATCGCCAGCGTCAGTGCGGAACCGCCCGACATGGACAGTCCCACCACCGCATTGCCGGTCGGGCTGATCCCGCGGTTGGCGGCAAGCCAGGTGGGCAGTTCCTGGGTCAGGAAGGTCTCCCATTTATAGGTCGTGGTGCCCGCGCTGCCCTTCGCCGGCTGGTACCAGTCGGTGTAGAAGCTGGACTGCCCGCCGACGGGCACCACCAGCGAGAGTCCGGAACGGTAGAACCAGTCGAAGACGGGGGTGTTGATATCCCAGCCGCTGAAGTCGTCCTGCGCCCGCAGCCCGTCCAACAGGTACACGGCGTGGGGTCCGCCGCCCTGGAATCCCACGGCAATATTGCGGCCCATCGCCGGGGAGGGCACCTGGAGCAGTTCGATCGGTCCGCCGGCGTTCGAGAACGCGGCCGCGGACGGTGCGGTGACGGTGACGGACCCGGCCAGCAGAGCTGCGGTCGCCACGAGTCCCAAAATGCGACGGAGCAGGGGCATGTACCGCAAGCTAGCAGTGCATGCTGTCGGGTCCGAGGTCCCGCGCGGGCCGTGATCACGTTGTGATGTAACGGTTTAACTCAGGCCACCAGGACGATGGTCAGCTCGTTGCCCGACCTTTCGACGTTCATCCCCGCCCGGCGGGCGATGGCGGCGACCTTGCCTGCATCGTCGGGATCAGACCGCCCCGAGGCCAGCGCCCGGGCGAGTTTGCCCTTGTGCGCCTTGTTGAAGTGGCTCACGACGGTGCGCTTGCCCGCGCTGTTCTCCGAGAGCACGTCGACCGTCACGGCACCCGGCAACCGGCCCAGCGCCGCATACGATCCCGACCGCAGGTCGACCACCAGTTCGGTGGCGGCGATCTCGGCCAACACCGGCTCCAGTGCGGGTCGCCAGCGGGCGGCCAAGGTGGGCCGGCCGGGCAGCTTGGAACCCGCCGACAGTCGGTAGGCGGGGATCGGGTCGTCGGCGCGCAGTAGCCCGAACAGCGCCGAACCCACCGCCAACCGCGCCCTGGCGCGCACCGCGGCGGCCCCGCGCAACGAGTCGACGTCCAGTGCGTCGTAGAGCACGCCGGTGTACCGGTCGATCGCGGGAAGGGTCGCCGACGTCAAAAGTGCTGCGTTGCGGTCGATTTCGCCGTCCTGAGCGACCGTGATCCCCAGCGCCTTTCGGCACACCTCGCGATTGTCGGTGAGGTCGACGAGTTCCCCGACCAGTGCCGCCCGTACCGGGTTCAGCGCGGGGGAGCCGAGCGCGTCGATGTCCAGCGGCGGGCCGTCGCCCCCGCCGCGTTTCGTCTCCGACGGAGGTAACAGCACGATCACCGGACAGAGGGTAGCCGAGCGGCGGCCGTTGCCGACTCGGTCCACCGCCGAGGGGCCGATGGTGCGGCCGAACTTTCGGCGGGAATGGCGATCGGCGGGTGCTCGCTGGAGTTCGCATTGGGTACACATTTGTAAGCACTGAAACCGTTGGCACTACTGGGCGTCAGGTGTTTTTCTGCAAAGTCCGAATCGGCGCCGACTGTTTTCTGAATCAACCACCAATGTCTTAGCTGTGCCCGCCGCCGGGTGCGTTGAATGGATAGCCGGACCGGCGTTTTCCGCCCATACGAACATATTGCGCGCATTTCCATTTCGTGCTTGACAGCGGTCCACACCGTGCCGAAGATCGGATTGGGGACGGATTTCGGTCGGTGCGACGGGAAATCGGTGGTTAGCATCGCCTCCCGAGCGGGGATAAGGTATCTCAATCGTTAACTGCTGCACATACTTGATCGCTTAACATCACAAACGCCGCAATCTTCGATTCCGGAAAAGGCACAGACCGTGGCTGGCTTTGGTCAGTCGCCAGGAATGACAGGAGAACTCCGGTGACCGCTCAGGAACTCGTGGATGCCAACACCGAGGACGATGACCGCGACGGCGGGCTGGCCGTCAATGTGCGTGTGGTCGTCCACCCGGATACCGACGACGAAACCCGCGGACTCGTCGTCGACGACTTCGGCGACGCAGCGGGCTATGCGGTGTCCGTCGGAGACGACGTCATCGCCGACCCGGCGCGCCGATGGGCGGTCCAGCTCGACAGCGGCTCCCTGCTGTTCGTCAACAGCGACGCGCTGCGTCCCGAATAGCAGTCAGGACTGCTCGGGTGCCTCGCCCAGCAGTTCGTTGAGGAAGCCGCCCGCCTCCCGCGCTGCCCGGTCGACGTCTCGCGTATCGATGGCTTCCACCAGGCCACGATGCCGGATGTGGGCGGCGGCCTCGGTGTCATGTGTGGTGGTGGCGACGCTCGCGAGCACCACTTCTGTCAGCCCTCGGTAGAGCTCGGTCAGCACGGTGTTGTGTGCACTGCGCACGATCGCGAAATGCAGCTCGGCGTCGGCACGCACGAAATCGTCGACGGCCTGTTCACGCTGCAGTTCGTCCCGACGTGCCAACAGCTGCCAGAGCTCGGCGAGGTCGTCTTCGGTCCGTGCCGTCGCCGCCAGCCGGGCGCCCTCGACTTCCAGGCACCGGCGCACCTGCAGCACTTCCCGCAGTTCGGATCCACACAGCCGGCGTAACGCACCCGACACCTCACTGGTCGCCCGCACGTAGGTGCCGTCACCCTGCCGGACCTCGAGGATGCCGCCGTGCGCCAAGGCGCGGACCGCCTCCCGGACGGTGTTGCGCCCCACACCGAGCGTCTCGGCCAACGCCGGCTCGGTGGGGATCTTGGTGCCGACGGGATACTCGCCCGCGGTCACCGAATCGCGTAGTTGGTCGATGACCTGGTCGACCAACCCGGTCCGACGTGTCGTGGCCAAAGGCACACAAAACCCCTTTCATCCAATCATGGGATGTATGGCATGCTAACTCCGGTGATCGACTCTCGCCACAGCAGCAACACAATCGACCGGCCGGCTGACGCCGGCGCCATCGAGGCGCGGCCGGCGGCCGGTGGACTGCTGTTGACGGTGGCTGTCGTACTCACTGCACTCAATCTTCGCCCCGCGATCACCAGTGTGGGTCCGTTGTTGGGCGATATGCGTGATTCGCTGGGCGCGTCCGCCATCTGGGCGGGCGTCCTGACCACGCTGCCCGGCCTGTGCTTCGCCACTGCCGGCCTGGCGGCGCCGCGGCTGGCGGCCAAGGTCGGCCTCGACCGCGCCATCACCGCCGCCTTGGTGGTCCTCAGCGCCGGACTCCTGCTGCGCGTCGTCGACGGTCAGGCGGTCGTCATCGGCGGCACGCTGGTCGCGACGGCGGGCATCGCGCTGATCAACGTGCTGATCCCGGTCGTCATCAAACGGTCGTTCGCCGCCCAGATCGGCGTGATGACCGGCATCTACACCGCGGCCCTGCAGGGTGGCGGCGCACTCGGATCGGCGCTGACCCCCGCCTTCGAGACCATCTCGGGCTGGCGCACCGCACTGGGCGCCTGGGCCGCGCTGGCGGCGCTCGCCCTGGCGCTGTGGCTCACGGCGACGAGTCGGCGCGGCGGGCGGACCGCCGCGGTGCCGTATCCGGCCGACGAGGCCGTGCCCGAGGCTCGGCCGTCCCTGATGCGCAGCCGACTGGCGTGGACCATCACGTTGTTCTTCGGCTGCCAGGCCTTCCTGGCCTACGTCGTGATGGGCTGGCTGCCCGCGGTCTTCATCGACGAGGGCATGAGTAAAGGTGCCGCCGGACTCCTGCTCGGGCTGATCTCGGTGCTGGCCGTGCCGGTGAGCATCGTGATCGCTCCGGCTGCGGCCCGCAGGCCCAGTCAGAGCGGCTGGATCGTCGGCCTCGGGGCGCTCGGCTTCGTCGGCGTGACCGGGCTGGCCGTGGCGCCGGACGTCGCGCCTCTGTTGTGGAGCGTGCTGCTCGGCCTCGGGATGAGCGTCTTCTCCCTGGCGTTGACCGTCATCGCGTTGCGGTCGCGCGATGCCACCGACACCGCCCGGCTGTCGGGCATGGTGCAGGGGATCGGCTACCTGCTGGCGGGCGTCGGCCCGTTCCTGTTCGGCCTGCTGCACGATCTGACGGGCCGCTGGACGGTGTCGTGGGGCATGGTGCTCGCCGTCTACGCCGTCCAACTGGTGACCGGCGCGCTGGCCGGCCGGAACCGGTACGTGTAACCGGCTCCGGTCAGACCGGAATGGTGTCCGGCGCCGGCAGGTCCGCGGGAGCGGGCGGCAGGTCCGCGGGTGCCGGGGGTGCGAAGTCGACGGGCATCGGCGGGGGCATGTCCTGCGGAGCCGGCTGGACGAAGTCCGCGGTCACCGGTGCCGGGACGTCGGCGGGCGGAGGTGGCAGGAACTCGACCGGGGGCGGCGGGGCATCCACCGGCGCATCCGAATCGAGCGGTGCGCCGTCGGTCGGCATCGGCAGATACATGTGGTGGGTGAACTGTGGCTGGTACGCGCCACCGCCACCGACCCGCACGCCGCCGCCGCGCTCGCCTGAGGAAACCGCGGTGCCGTCGGGCAGGGTCACGGCGGTGTGGCCGCCGTTCCAACCGATCACCAGGGCGCCCGGCGCGGTGCCGTACTTGAAGCCGCGGGCCAGCAGGGCACGTTCTTCGTTCCCGGTGTGGAAACGGTCCCCGAAGACCGGGCGGTCGGTCGCAGCATTGCTGACCCAGGATGCCAGGCCCGAGCAATCCGTACCCGCCGGGCTGTCTCCACCCGGAATGTACGGCGTTCCCGAAACCTGGTTGACGAGCGCCAATAGCGACGCAAGAGCAAACATGCGGACGGACACTAACAGAGCATTTTGTAAGGGAGCAAAACTCTGTGACTCCCTTCACAATTCGCAAAACCTATCGGCGATCTCACAAACACGCCGGTGAACGGTGTTGACAGCGGCCGTTATTCACCCGCGATGGACACCTGCCGGGGACTTCTCGCAAAGGTGTTGTCGGCCACTACTACTGCCTGACGTACGGCGCGTTCGAGTAAACGTCATCGTGAATCCCGTTGTCCTGGAGCGGTGCCCGGCCAGACACCCAAAAGTGCTGCGGGGAAAGAGAATTCGCTAGGACTCGCGATCCCGTTCGATCCTGGCAACCGGAGTGCGCGCGGATCCGGCGGCGGCCGACAGCGCCGCCGCCAACAGGTGGATGGCGGGTGCCGCGGACAGCAGGGCCGAGACGGATTCGGCGGGCAACTCGGCCAGAAGTTCGGCGACGCCGCCGGACAGTGCGTCGTCGATCGCGTGTTTGTCGGTGCGGGCCTGCGGAGTTGGGTGCAATACCGATATTCGCCGGTCATCATCATGTGGCGATTTCGAGACCAGGCCGCGGTCGATCAGTGCCCGCACCGCCGCGCTGACGTTGCTCGATCGCATGGCCACCGCGGCCGCCACCTCGGACACACTCAGTCCGGGTTGGTCCACAACCGCGCGCAGCACGGCGAGTTCGGAGGCGGGCAGGGGCTCGAGGCCGGCGAGGTGCGGGCCGAAGCGACTCAGCCGCCACGACAGGTCGTGCAGTCCGAGAGCCAGTTCCCGGGTCCGGGGGTCGGTCATCGACGTGGTCTCCATCACTCCATATTACATATAGGTGCATATATATGTTGAGATACATATCAAGCAATACTCAACTGGACGTGAGGCTCTTCTTGACCACATCAACTCGTGCTACCACCCCGGCGACGCTGATCGCCGTGCTGGCGCTGCTGTCGGCTGTCACACCACTGTCCATCGACATGTACCTGTCGGCATTCCCGGAGATGGCGGCCGAGTTCGGCACCTCGGCGTCGATGGTGCAGCTCACCCTCACCGCGCTGCTCATCGGGCTGGCGGTCGGTCAGCTGGTCATCGGACCGCTGTCGGATCGCTACGGCCGGCGCGTGCCCCTGCTGATCGGCACATCGGTCTGCTTGGTGGCGAGTCTGCTCTGCATCGTCAGCCCGACGGTGCAGGTGCTCATCGCGCTGCGGTTCGCCCAGGGTTTCGCCGGGGCCGCGGGCGTGGTGATCTCCCGCGCCATCGTGGCGGACCGGGCCGCCGGCGCCGCAGCCGCCCGACTGTTCGGTGTGCTGATGGTCATCGGTGCGCTGGCGCCGGTCATCGCGCCGGTTCTGGGAGGGTTCGTCGTCGCCGACTTCGGGTGGCGCGCCGTGTTCGCGGCGCTGGCCGCGTTGAACGCCGCGATGCTTCTGGGCGTTGTGTTCTGCGCACCCGAATCACTCCCGCGGGAACTGCGCCGACCCGGGGGACTGGCCGCCTTGCGGTCGAGCACCCGTACGGTGCTGTCCAATCGGCGCTACCTGGGCTACACGCTGGCCCTGGCCTTCGTCTTCACGGCGCTGTTCTCCTATATCTCCGCATCACCGTTCGTGCTGCAGAACATCATCGGGTTGTCCCCGCGGACGTATTCACTGACGTTCGGCGGATGTGCCGTGGTGATGGCGCTGATGAGCGCGCTGTCGGCCAAGCTGGTGGGTCGCGTCGCACCGCGCACGCTGCTGCACGGCGGGGTGTCCGCCATGGTGGTCGTCACCGGTCTGCTGCTGGTCACTGTCACCGTGGGTGGCGTGGCGCCGCTGCCGACCGTCGCATTGATGGCCTGTTTCATGGCCTGCATGGGATTCATCGTTGCCAATGCGATGGCACTGGCCACCGCCGAGGTGCGCTACGCGGCGGGCACGGGTTCGGCCGTGCTGGGATTTCTGCAATACGCACTCGGCGCGGGCGTCTCGCCACTGGTCGGCCTCGCCGGTGAGCACAGCGCGGTGCCCATGGGCATCGCCATGTTCTCCGCCGCGGTCCTGGCCGGGATCGCGCTGGTGGCCCTCACCCGCGGTCACCGGCCGGAGGCTGCCGCGGTCGCCGAACATGAGGTTGCCGCCGCGGCGCACTGATATTTAGTGCCAGTCCCAGACGGACATGTCGTTGGCGGGGTAGTTCTGGCAGATGTCGGTGGTGTGGGCGGCGACGCCTTTGTTGTTGAAGAACAGTTTGGCCCAGTTGGGCCAGCGCCAGGCCATGTTTTCGTAGAAGGCGTTGG